>NZ_WRPK01000009.1 GCF_009755815.1 Flavisphingomonas formosensis | reverse complement strand
TGTACAGGCGAGGTGTCTTCGTCGGTACTCGTGACATAGCTCAGCTGGATTCCATCGACGATCGCGCCGCTACAATAATGCAGACCGGCCCTTGACCGAAAAATCATCATGTGAGGGGGACACTCTTACGATCGCCGACATACATGACTTGGTAGCCGGCGTTTATCCGAAGGTCATGGTGGATGGTGACATGGACGCTGGCGCCTGGAGCTGTGGATTGGTGGTGGGTCTGATCAACGATATCCCGACCGTCAAGGAACTGATCGATCGCATCGTAGCGGGAGCCACATCCATCATCCGCGAGCGCCTACTTCGTTTGGCAGGCGGCTAGGTTCGGATCGCGTGACAGGGCTCGGGCGATGCCAAGGGATAATGGCGCAGTATTGACCGCGCTCTGGCCGCCATCACGGCGGGCGCTAGGCAAGGAGCCCGTCCGAGTTAGGTACGACCGCGCTGGGCCAGATCGTCGTTCGGGCTCTTAATGGCCCTCGCTTCGCGCGGTCCAGCGAACCAACCATAATCGGTGCGCCACGGCCAGAAGCTTTGTTGCAAGAGCCGAAGGGCATCCCGACCAATATTCAGAGAAGCCACCCCGACCACCCAACCTGTCGACGACCGCCGCCTTCGCTCGGATGCGAGGGATGAAACCCGGTATTGCTCAATCAGCCGCAGTTGGCATCCGTAAGACAGATTGCACGGCGCAGGCAAAAAGGGATCTGCTGCGCCCGAACGATCGGGCAGGTCGACCTTATCTGAAATGGCTTCGCAATCCTCCGGAGTCATACCGGAGCCTTATCACCCGATTTCATTCGGCCGCTACTGCCCGCCAACCTTCAAGATTTCTACGGACAAAATAAGCCTGCTTCCGCCCGTAGATCATCGCCGTAAGAGGTCGGCAAAGGAAATCTGACCGTCGAATAAGGCGCGAACGACCATATAGGCCCGTCGGGCGTTTCCATAGGCCCGGCGAGCACCTTCAACGTGATCGTGAGCAGTTGTACGCGAGACGCCCATGATTGCGCCGATCTCCGTGTCTGTCTTGCCTTTGCCAACAAGAATGAGCGCCTCCAGTTCGCGAGGGCGAAGGTTGGGGATAATGGCCTCCTGTAATTTCAAGGCGCGTCGCGCTATGCGCCGCGCTGCCTCGAACGCGAATGTGCCGCAAAGCTGGGCGATCGGAAGCGCGTTTGCGTTCAGTCCGTCAAGCGAGCGTGCAGCAAACGAGCAACTCCCGTGAAACTCGCCAGGAAGGTGGACAGGGACCGTGAAACCAGCGCCAAGGCCAAACCCGGCCGCCTCGGCGAGCACCTGCTTGTGTCGCGCGGTCAAATGAATGATATCTGCCAGGTCTTTCCAGAGGAAGCCGGTCACGGTTTTGGTGCTGGCAAGATGGATCGGATCCTCAGCAAAATATCCCCGGTCAAGGCCGTGCGAGATCCAATCCTCATTGTAGGTCTTCAGGCGGATGGCTCCTGTCGGAGGGCGTTGAAGATCGACATGGTGGCCCATCGCGAACTGGGAGAAGCCGAGGACCTGCGTGGCGCGGATCATGGCCTCGTAAAGCTGATCGATAGTTAGCGCTTCCTTGAGGGGCGAAAGCAACGCATTGAGGTCGTGATGCTTGAGCATCGCCAGTCTCCCGGTATGGCGACGCGTCGAGGCGCAGTTGGCTCGGTCGCCTTGTCACGCTGACTCGAGTGCATACCGGGGAATGCAGATTTCGACTTCGCCTCAAACCGTCATTGGTCTCATAAGGGCAATGACATGCCGATGACCCCGTCGGAGATAATCGAGGTTTCAACCGCGCAGCGATCATATTGCTACGGACCGAGTTCAAATTCACTCTTCTGCATCTGCCCCGCCCATGTGCTCGAACGAGTCAGAAAGCTGATGCAGCCAGCGCCATTGTGCTCTCTGGTCCTGCACGAACAGCTGCCGCCAGCCCGGCCGCCTGCGGCATCAAGCGATTCGCGAAAAAATTCGCGAGCAGAACTTTATCGCCATTTGTGGACATATCTGCAGCTGCGGCCTGAGCCATCTTCGCCCACATCCAACCGTAGGTGACCAACGCAAGCAATCGGAGGTAATCGACTGCGGCCGCGCCGAGACCATCCTGCCCTTGGGCGTTCAGATAGGTGGTGGCTTCATCAAGCAAATCTAGGGCGGCCTTAGTCGCCTTCGCAACGGCGCTCGCCGCTTCCACTTTCGCCGCCGCTGCCAGATCACCTTCGATCACGTTGAAAAGGTTTCGGGCGACAGACCCACCCGCCAAGGAAAGTTTGCGCCCGACCAGGTCGAGCGCCTGCACACCGTTTGTGCCCTCATAAATCTGAGCGATACGGGCATCACGGACAAACTGCTCCATCCCCCATTCTCGGATGTAGCCGTGGCCGCCGAGAACCTGTTGCGCCAGAACCGCACTTTCGAAACCTAAGTCGGTAAAGGAGGCCTTTATAACAGGGGTCATCAATGCGACGAAGCCGTCCGCCTGCGCTCGCTCGGCCGGGTTCGGATGCTTTTTTGACCGGTCATGTTGCAGTGCTGTCCAGCCTGCGAGTGCACGGCCACCCTCGACGAAAGTCCGGATTATCAGAAGCATGCGTCTCACATCGGCGTGCTCGATTATCGCCACCGGGCCTCTGCTGCCGTCGGCGCTACGCCCCTGCAGCCGGTCTTTCGCATAAGCGGCAGCCTGCTGATAGGCTGCTCCTGCAATGCCGAGTCCTTGGATGCCGACCATAAGGCGCTCGGCGTTCATCATCGTGAACATGGCTGCGACGCCACGGTGCGGTTCGCCCACAAGCCACCCCGTCGCGCCGTCGTAATTCATCAGGCAGGTCGGCTGCGCATGAATGCCCATCTTTTCCTCAAGTGCACCAACCGACATCTGGTTGCGAACGGTAAAGCCGCCCTCGGCGTCAGGGAGGAATTTGGGGACAAGGAACAGACTGATCCCTTTCACGCCCGCGGGTGCTTCAGGCAGTCGAGCAAGGACGAGGTGGACGATATTGCCGCCGAAGTCGTGGTCGCCCGAGGAGATGAATATCTTTTGGCCCGTGACAGCAAAGGCGCCTCCCTCGCCTGGCGAAGCCTTGGTTTTCAGCAGCGCGAGATCAGTTCCCGCGCCGCCCTCGGTTAACGCCATGGCGCCAGTCCACTGCCCACTCACGAGCGGCGGCAAATAGACCGCCTTGAGATCGGCGGGGGCATGGGCGGCGATCGCTTCCATCGCGCCGCGCGTGAGCCCAGGGAACAGACCGAACGAGAGGTTCGCGGCCGACATCATCTCATCTAGCCAAAGCTGTAAAATGAATGGAAGTCCCTGTCCGCCGAATTCCGGCTCAGCTGAAAGCCCTGCCCAGCCACCGTCAACGAAGGCTCGATAAGCCTCTGGGAAGCCCGAGGGTGTCACCACCGCGCCATCCACGAGGCGACTGCCTTGCTCGTCCCCCGGGCGGTTCAAGGGGTGGAGAGTCTGGGCGCACAGTTTGCCCGCTTCATCCAAGACTGCGAGCGCCAGTTCGGTATCCACGTCCTGGCCAAGATCCGCCATGGCGGCGTCGAAATCCAGCACGTGGGTCAGGAGGAAACGGTAGTCTGCGATTGGCGGCGTGTAGTCCTGCATCGAAAGTTCTCCGAGTCGATGAGCCGCAACTACACCAAACGACTGTTACAGAATAGCGCCGTTACCCCCGCCCCGGTATCTCGCGAGCCTAGATGCAGGAATTCCGTCAGTCCGGCCGGAATATCTTGGCTATCTGGCGACCGATTTCGCGGACGGTCAGCCGCCCCTCGCGATACCAGTCTCCAGCGTGGTTCAACTGCACAAGCAGCAGGTTCCGGTAGATTGAGCGGTCGATATCAGCAGGCAAAGGAAGCGCCTCTACAAGTCGGCGAAACTGCTCTTCGAATCTGTCGCGTCGGGCGATCAGTTGCAGACGAACCGCGGGCGGCACCTCGCGGAAATCGTTCATCATGGGAAGCGTGACCGAGTCTGGGTCGAGCTGAATCTCCAGAAGCTCGATGCAGGCAGCTTCGAGACGCTGCCACGGCCCGCCCTCAACGGCATCAACCGCCCGAGCAATGCGTTCAGCCGCAGCGTCCAACGCAGCATTGTGGAGCTCGACGAAGAGCGCGTCCTTGGACTTGATATGGTGATAGAGGGAGCCCCCGAGTACGCCGGCCTGCTCGCCAATATCGCGCATAGAAGTGCCGCGATAACCTTTCAGTGCAAAAATTCGAGCTGCTATCTCGAGCACTTGTGCTCGGCGTGGGCTCGTTGGCGGCTCGGCTGCGGCCAACCCCGCATCCGACTTTTCTAAATCTCTCGAAGCCATGGCGTCGGCGGGACCTGCATGATTGTTCGGCGTCTCACATACTCGGCGAGGAGTTGCTTGAGAATGGCCCACGGCAAGCGCTGCACCCTAAATATTCCTCACCGCATTGTCCGCGCTCAATGCCTTCAGGCTCCGGTTCTAGGAGACTGAACCTGATCGACCCCGAACCTTTCTTGGGCGCACCGCCGATACCCACTGACGCGCAGCTACTCCCGGCCCGGTGGGTGGTTGGCTTTCGCAAATGCTCGCCAGAATGGCGCGACGAACAGATGGAGAGCCGCGCGCGTGCCGTCGCTTACAACGCGCTTCCACACCATTCATGCAATTCACGTCCCTCAGACAATTAGGTGACGAACCCGGCGTAAGCGCTTCTCCAATCAGAGCTTCGCCATCGCCTTCCTTGGTGCTCCCGAGCGAGCAAGTGCCCCAGCCATGCCGCAATCAGCCGGCAACCCATAACGCACACGTTATAACTATTATGCACCCGATGACGCTAGTGCGGGCCCGGACCGCCGACCTATTTTTTCACCACAACCGGGCCTGGAAGGATGATCTCCAGCCCACGAATAACCTAAGGGGGAGGAATGACAGTGTATCATGATGCAATCGCGCTCAGGGCTATGCGGGCATCGATTGCGCCGAAGTTGATCTGTGCGCTCCTGGTCACCACCGGCCTTACATCGACTGCGGCATTCGCGCAGGACACGACGACGACCGGAGCAGACGCGCAGCTGCAGGACATCGTCGTCACGGCGCAGCGGCGTTCGGAGCGTCTGCAGGACACCCCTGTTGCGGTCAGTGCCTTCAACGCCGAGACCCTGAAGTCGAGCGGGGTCGCAAATCTCGCAGATCTCTCACATGTGGCACCCTCTCTGCAGGTGTCCTCCACGGCGGGCGTCTACCTGCCCTTCCTGCGTGGCGTCGGAAACAACAATGGCTCGCTTGGAAACGAGTCCAGTGTCGCCACATATATCGACGACGTCTATTATACTCGGCTTGCGACGGCCTATCTTGAACTGGGGAGCATCGATCGTGTCGAGGTTCTGAACGGGCCGCAGGGAACGTTGTTCGGACGCAACTCGTCTGGCGGCGCGATCCAGATGTTCAGCAAGGATCCCGGCCGCGACGCAGAGGTCAACGCGACGATAGGCTATGCGAACTTCGACAAGATCAGCGGCCAGTTCTATGCGTCCACGCCACTGAGCGACACCCTCGCCTGGAATATCTCCGTCGGCGGGTCGGATCAGCGCGACGGATGGGGCAAGAGCCTCACCACCGGTCAAGACGCCAATCTCGGCTGGTTCGTGACCCTTCGTTCCAAGCTCGTCTGGGAACCGACCGACGGAACGCGGATCAAGCTCGTTGGCTTCTACGCCAAGTCGCGCAGCGATATCGGATCGGTCCAGGACTTCTACCAAGGCACGTTCGGTCTCAATGTCGTCGAGGGGACGGTTCTCACGTCGCTCAAGAACAATAAGAGCACCTTTTACGACACGCGTCTCGATCATCGCCCGGACTCGTCGGAGAAGGGCTATGGCGGGTCGCTGCGGATCGACCAGAATATCGGCTTCGCTGACCTCGTTTCGATCTCGGCGTTCCGGAAGTCTGATGGCGTCTATCGCACCGACTTGGACTATAGCGGGCAGCCATTCTACAACGCCGATTTGGGCGATCAGGACGACCAGATCACGCAAGAGTTTCAGATCAAATCCCGGTCGAGCTCGAAGATCAAATGGATCTTCGGAGTCTATTACCTACACTGGAAGGCAGGCTACGATCCCGCCATTGGATATGGCGATCTGTTCAACCTGTTTGTAGCACCTGGCACGCAGCTGAATTTCTTCAGCCGGCAGATCGTCAACAGCTATTCCGGCTTTGCGCAGGTTACCGCTCCGCTGGGCGAGCAAACCAATCTGACGGTCGGCGCTCGCTATACGCACGACAAGATCGACGGCTATGGTGAGCAAAATTACGTGATCCCCGGCGTCGGCCAGGTTTCGGCCGCCGGGCCGGGCTTTGCCAACCCGTTCATCGACACCACTAAAACCAATGCCTTCACCTATCGCCTCGCGCTCGATCATCATTTCAGCGATGACGTTATGGCCTATGCGTCCGTCAGCCGCGGATTCAAGGCGGGTGCCTACAATACGCTCCCGCTTCAGACCAAGGCGGCCGATCCCGAAAAGGTCCAGGCCTATGAAATTGGCCTTAAAACGGAGCTGCTCGACCGCAGGCTGCGTCTTAACGGCGCCTTGTTCTGGAGTGACATCAAGAGCCCGCAGGTCCTGACGACGATCAACACCGGTACGGTCTCGGCGGTCAGTCTCACCAATGCCCAGAAGGCGCGGATCCGGGGCGCAGAAGCCTCGCTCGAGGCGGTGGCGGCACAGGGTCTGACGCTCCGTGGCGCTGTGACCTATCTCGACGCCAAATACACCAAGTTCACCAACGCGCCTGTGTTTTCCGGCGGCCTGACCCCGGGCAGCATCATCACCGGCCCCGTCCTTGGTGATGGAAGCGGGAACCGGATGGCGAACGTGCCAAGGTGGCGTTTCGACCTGGGAGCGAACTATGCGGTGACTACCGATATCGGCGAGTGGGTCGGCGACGTCGGCCTCTCCTACACGGGCGCCTATCCGTGGACGGCCGACAACAATCTGGTCGCCAAATCTGTTACTCTCGTGAATGCTTCGTTGCGGTTCACGCCTGCTTCTCTCAACTGGCTGACGGTCAGCCTGTGGGGCAAGAACCTCACAAACGAGCGCTACTATCTGATCGGGCAGGAATCGGCTGGTCCGGCCGGCACCGGCGGCTATCCAGCCGCTCCTGCAGCGCCGCGAACCTATGGCGGCTCGCTCTCAGTGAAGTTCTAGGCACAGTTTCGAAGGGGGAGGCCGGGCATCGAGACCGTATCGATGCCCGGCTTCAGTATGTAAAAGTGCTTCGAGAGGTCTCTCACGCAAACGGTCGGCGGGAGATTGGTTCGCCATAGCGATTATCCGGCACGCCAAGTCCAAGATGGTCGCGCAAGGTGCGGCCTTCGTAATCGACCCGGAACAGGCCCCTTTCCCGCAGGATCGGGACAACCCGATCGACGAAGCGTTCCAGCTGTCCAGGGATCGTTTCGAAAAGGACGAAGCCATCGGCCGCACCCTGTTCAAACCAGCGTTGGAGTTCATCGGCGATTGTTTCGGGAGATCCAATGAAGGACCTGCGTCTCGTCGAGAACCTTTGGACCACTTGACGGAGAGTCAGATTTTCGGCTCGCACTTCCGCCAGCAAGCGAACCGTATCCCCCTGTTGGCTGTTCAGTCCGATATGTTCGACGTCGGGAAAGGGCGCATCGAGATCATAGCTAGTGAAATCATGATCGTTGAAGATGCGTGACAGGAGGCCGTACCCGGTAGTGAGCGTTTCCAGAGCAGCTAGCTCCCGATAAAGTTTTTCCGCTTGTTCATCCGTGTCTCCGATGATCGGCGAAATACCCGGCAGAATGAAGAGCTGGTGAGGATCGCGACCGAAGCCCGCCGCCCGAGCCTTCACGTCCGCATAGTAGCTTGCCGCCTGATTGAAGCCAGGCGCGAGTGTGAATATCGCGTCGGAGCGCTGAGCCGCAAAATTGCGGCCATCCTCCGAAGCGCCAGCCTGGAAGATGACCGGTTGGCCTTGCGGCGTCCGCTTGATGTTCAGTGGCCCGCGTACGCGAAAATATTCGCTGTCATGGTCGAGCCTGTGGAGCTTGCTCGTATCGAGGAAACGCCCGCTCTCTTTGTCGCCGACAAGCGCCCCTTCCTCCCAGCTATCCCATAAGCCCTGAACAACGTCGAGATACTCAGCAGCAATCCGGTAGCGCGTGGCGTGCGCCGGATGGTCAGCTTTGCTGAAGTTGGCGGCCGTGTCGCCGAGCCAGGACGTGACCACATTCCAGCCCGCGCGCCCGCCGCTCAGATGGTCGAGCGATGCCAGTTGCCTCGCCACATTGAACGGCTCCGAGTACGAAACCGTGATGGTGCCGACCAGGCCGATATGGGATGTCGTCGCAGCCAGCGCCGAAAGAATGGACACAGGTTCGAACCGGTCGAGATAGTGCGGGCTCGATCTCTCCGTAATCGACAGGCTGTCCGCTACAAAGAGGAAATCGAACTTGCCGCGCTCGGCTGTCGCTGCTTGCTCCTGATACAGGCGAAGACTGGTACTGGCATTCACGTCTCGGTCCGGATGCCGCCAATCATTCCATGTAAAGCCTACCCCGTGAAGAATGAATCCAAGCTTGATATGGTTTGATTTCATAACGAAAAATCCTTGAGTAATGAACGGGTGGCCATCCATTATCATTTGGACTTTTCGGCGAATAATTCATAATTCTGCAAGCGCGATAGGGTCTGCTAATATAACAGGAATCAAATACATACCGCGCACGATCGATCGTCAAAAACGCAATTACATTGATCAACATCGATGCAGATTTGATTAACCCTGCCCTATCAGCGCCACCAATTTTGCAGAAGCCACGATAGGGCAGCGGCTAATCTTAGATTTTCATCACAAGACCTCAAAGAGGCCAGCGGCGCCCATGCCTCCGCCCACGCACATCGTTACAACGACGTGCTGCGCGCCTCTTCGTTTGCCTTCAAGGAGAGCATGACCGACCAGGCGCGCGCCGGACATTCCATAGGGATGGCCGATCGAGATAGATCCACCGCTGACATTGAGCTTATCGTCAGGAATCTCCAAGCGGTCCTGGCAATATAGCACCTGGACGGCGAACGCCTCATTGAGCTCCCACAAGCCGATATCATCGATGGTGAGACCGAAGCGTTCGAGCAGCTTCGGCACGGCGAACACCGGCCCGATGCCCATTTCGTCGGGCTCGGTTCCAGCGACGGCCATGCCGACGTAACGGCCAAGAGGCTTAAGCCCGCGTTCGGCGGCAAGTTTCGCCTCCATGACGACGCAAGCGGAAGCGCCGTCAGACAATTGGGAAGCATTGCCAGCGGTGATCACCCCCCCTTCCACAACCGGCTTGAGCGCGGCAAGGCCTTCGCTCGTCGTTTCAGGACGATTGCCTTCGTCTTTGGCCAGGGTGATCTCCTTCGTCGCTCGCACTCCCGTTGCCTTGTCGATAACCTCCATGGTCGCCTTCACGGCTATTATCTCCGTGTCGAAGATGCCGGCCGCCTGGGCCTTTGCGGTCAACTGCTGCGAGCGCAATGCGTAGGCGTCCTGCCGATCGCGCGAGATGCCGTAGCGCTTGGCCACGACCTCGGCTGTCTGTAACATCGGCATGTAGATGTCGGGTACCATCCCCAGCAGGTCAGCATCGGGACCTGCGCGCATCTGGTCCGTCTGAACCAGCGAGATGGATTCCACGCCCCCTGCGATAACGACATCCATCCGGTCGACGATGACCTGCTTGGCGGCTGTGGCTATTGCCATCAGCCCGGAGGCACATTGGCGATCCATCGTCATTCCGGCAACGCAGACGGGCAGGCCTGCGCGAAGAGCAGCGGTGCGACCGATCGTGTGCTGTACGCCCTGCGGCATTGCCGCGCCCCATACGACATCCTCAACTTCGCTCGGATCGACGCCGGACCGCTCGACGGCCGCCCGGATCGCATGCGCTGCAAGCGTTGGCGAAGGCGTGGCGTTGAACGCGCCGCGATAAGCGCGACCAATGGGCGTACGGGCGGTTGAGACGATAACGGCGTCACGCATGGGGCTGTTCTCCTGTAGTTTGAATTTGCGTCCGGCAAGCGCCGTTCGGTGGCCAGCGTCGGCCGTTCGGTGGTACCATGAGCGGTGCGGTGATCCTGCTTTGACGCGCGACGGCGGCGGGGCGTCATGCCAGCAGATTATCGTCCAGCTCTCGAACGAGCGGACTGTGCAGGCCGACGATGGAAAGCCAGGTTCGCGCCTGCGGCAGATCATTCTCGAAGAAAAACCGACAGGCGGCCAGGAGGCTATCGCGCAGGCGCGCGTTGGAGATCTGATGGGCCGCTCCGACCTGATCGAGCCACAACCACGCGACTACGCCATGGCCGAAGGCGCGCAGAAACATCGTCGCATCGTCTAACGCTGCCGGGCCGGCAATCGCGCCCAGATCGACGATGATCAACGCGGCATGATCCCAGAAGTCTCCCAGCAATCGCGCGAGCGGATGCAAGGCCGTTTGATCGGTGACATTAGCAATGGTCGCGTCGATGCGCTCGCGCAGGAGCTTTAACGAGCGACCGTCAGTCGACAATATCTTTCGGCCGAGCAGATCGATTGCCTGGATACCTGTCGTGCCTTCATGGATGGGATTGAGGCGATTGTCCCGCCACAGCTGCTCGACGTCGAAGTCCCGCGTATAGCCATATCCGCCGTGGACCTGGATCGCCAGGTCGTTGGCGATCAGCCCGAATTCCGACGGCCAGCTTTTCGCCACCGGAGTCAGCAACGCCAGCAAGTCGTCCGCATCGGAGCCCTGCTCGTCGACGAGCGCAGCGCAATAGAGACAAAGCGCCAAGGCGCCCTCGGCGTAGGCTTTCTGCTGAAGCAGCATTCGCCGCACATCGGGATGCGCAATGATCGGGACAGGCGCGCCCGTGCGAATTCCAGTAGATCTGCCCTGCGCTCGCTCTCGAGCGTAGCGCAGGGACTGCCGATATCCTCGATACGCGAGCGCCGCCGCCCCTATTCCTATCGAGATTCTGGCCTCGTTCATCATCATGAACATACAAGCGAGGCCCTGCCCTTCCTCGCCGACGCGCCAGCCGACCGCGCCTCCCTCTTCGCCGAAATTGAGGAGACAATTCGAGATACCGCGATAGCCCATCTTGTGGTTGAGCCCGGCGACGGCGACATCATTGTGGCTGCCATCCGGAAGGATCTTTGGCACGATGAACAGCGATATGCCCTTGGTTCCCTCTGGCAGTGAGCCGTCGTCGCGCGCCACCTTGGCGAGAACGAGATGGACGATATTCTCGCTCACATCCTGGTCGGCCCCGGAAATCCACATCTTGTTTCCCACCAGCCGATAGCGGGATCCGAGCTCGTCTTCTCCGTCGAGTGTGGCGCGTGTCCTGATATCCGCGAGGCTCGAGCCTGCCTGCGGTTCCGACAAGCACATGGTGCCAAACCAGCGCCCCTCGATCTCGGGTCGCGCGAAGGTCTCTATCTGCGCCGCCGTCCCAAAGGACGCTATCACGCGGGCGTTGGCGGCAGTCAGCATCGGATAAGCGGCCATGGAGATATTGGCGGCCCCGAAATTACCCATTATCGCAAGCGAAAGCGGGAATGGAAGGCCGAGCCCTCCGAGCGCATCCGAGAAGCTCATGCCGAACAGGCCCAATTCAGCGTAGAGCCGCATCCCATGACGCACGGCGGGCAAGACGTGGACGCCGTCGGCATCCTGCCATGGCTCTTCGAGATCGCACTGTCGGTTGTGAGGCAGAAAAGCGTCGCGCGCCAGGCGCTGGGCTGCGTCGAGGACCGCGATCAGCGTCTCCTGTTCGCTTTCCGCGCCAATGCGCAGCCAATCAACTAGCTGAAACGTGATGAGCTCACGACCAAGGAGGACATCTTCGGTCATGCCGCCTCGCCCAAGGCGATGAAGCGTTCGAGATGATGGTCTTCGTCACCCAGTTGGTGCCCTATCATAATCAAGCGCTTGGCATAGTGGGAAAGCGGCAACTCCCAAGTCATGCCGATGCCGCCGTGGAGCTGAATGGCCTCCTCGGCCACAAGCGTACCCACCCGGCCGATGGTGAATTTCGCTGCTGAAACCGAACGCTCACGCTCGGCTCTTGCACTATCGAGCGCCGCTGCTGCATTGATTCCAGCCGACCGAGCCTGCTCAATCTCAAGGGCAGCGGTCGCCATCCGATGTTGAAGCGCCTGAAATTTTCCGATCGGCGCGCCGAACTGCTTGCGGGTCCGCAGATATTCGAGCGTATCGCGCTTGAGAACGTCCATGATCCCGACCGCTTCCCACGAAAGTGCGACGATGCCGGCAGCGGCCGCCTCCTCGATCAAGCTCGCGCCATTTTCGGTAATCAGAGTGGCCTTCACGTCCTCCAGCGTGAAATCTCCACCGCGGCCGCCATCGACCAGCGGGTAGGAGCGGACCGAAGCACCGGGCGTGCCGGCCGCAACGAGGAACAGCCCTATGCCCGCTGCATCGCCGGCCTCGCCCGTGATGCGCGCCGAGACGAGTATATGATCCGCCGCCTCGATCTGGCAGACCAGAGCCTTGCTGCCCCTGAGCCGCCATCCCGCTCCTTCGGGCACTGCTCTGCACTGGACGTCCCATAGATCATAACGGCTTTGCGGCTCCTCGTGGGCGAGGGCCAGAATGCAATTCCCGGCGATGACCCTTGCCAGTACATCGTCACTACCACCTGCCAGAGCGAGCGCCCGGCCGGCCATCAACGTGCCGAGCAGGGGTTCGACGACGAGGGCGCGTCCGAGCTGCTCGAAGATGATCGCTATGTCGAAGCCGGCTCCGCCGAACCCGCCGACCCTTTCGTCGAAGAGGGCGCCCACCACGCCCAGTTCGGACAACGCCGCCCATTGCTCGGGCGACCAGCCGCGCTGCGATTCCGCTATCTGGTGCCGGGCCTCGATTGGATAGCGCTGACCAAGATAGCGCCCAAGCGTCTCGCTGAGCATGCGACGGTCATCGCTATGTTGGAAATGCATGATCAGAGCTCCAGAAGCGCTTTGGTGATGATTTCTCGTTGCACTTCATTCGAGCCGCCGTAGATCGACAGCTTGCGATTGTTGAAATAGTCGGTGGCTACTGGCGCCGCGTAAGCTGGTCCGACCGCAAGATGCGACCCTCCCTCATCAAGCGCCTCCGAGATGAAGGGCTGGGCGTACGGGCCAAGCGCGCGGCGCGTGAGGCTTGTGATTTCCTGCCGAATTTCCGTACCGCGGATTTTCAGCATGGCGCCAAGCTCCAGCGGCACCGGGCTCTCCTCGCCTCCCGCCAGCACACGCAGGTTCGTTGTCTTCATATTCTCAAGGTCAATCTCGACCTTGGCCAGGCGCGCCGCGAAATGCGGGTCCTGTGCAAGAGGCTTTCCGCCTTTGCGCTGGGCGTTGGCGATCTGCTTGAGGCGCGCGAGCGCCGCCATCGATGCGCCAACCCCTGCTATATTGGTTCGTTCGTGGCTCAGCAGATATTTGGCGCAGTCCCAGCCTCTGTTTTCCTCGCCGACGAGGTTTCCCGCCGGGACTCGTACGTCGGTGAAGAATATCTCGTTCACCTCATGCTCGCCATCGAGCAAGATGATCGGACGGACACTCACCCCCGGTGACCTCATGTCAATCAGCAGGAAGGAAATACCTTCCTGGCGCTTGCCCTCGGTTGATGTGCGCACAAGGCAGAAGATCATGTCGGCATATTGACCGAGCGTGGTCCAAGTCTTCTGCCCGTTCACGATATAATGGTCGCCGTTGGCATCGTTGACCCTGATTGCGGTGCATTTCAGGCTCGCCAAATCGGATCCGGCACCCGGCTCGGAATAGCCCTGGCACCACCAATCCGCTCCGCTCAGGATGCGCGGCAGCCAATGGGCCTTCTGCGCCTCGGAGCCATATTTGATCAGGACAGGACCCAACATCGAAACGCCGAACGGCACGATCCGCGGCGCATGTGCCAGCGCGGCCTCAACCTCGAAAATATAGGACTGAGCGACGGTCCATCCTGTACCGCCCAGAGCCCTGGGCCAGTTTGCCGCGAGCCAACCGCGAGCATTGAGGATCGCATGCCATTCTTCATGATCCGCTTTGGTCAGTCGTTTGCCCGTACGAACCTTCTCGGCGATGCGGGCAGGCAGCCGATCGCGCAGAAATCGGCGGACCTCTGCGCGAAAAGCTTCTTCTTCAGCGCTAAAGCTCAGATCCATCAGCTCAGTCCTTCCAGGATCGCGCGCCAATTCTCGGGAAGAGCCACCGGACGCCTGCTCCCTCTTGCGACATAGACATGGGTGAACTGCCCCTCTGCGACTGGGTCGGGGCAGCCCTTGGCGAAGACACCAAGATGATATGTCACACTGGAGGTGCCGAGCTTCGCGACTACGATGCCGATCTCGGCGGTCTGCGGGAATGAGAGCGGCGCCGCATAACGGCAGCTTGTCTCGACGACTAGGCCGATGGGATCGCCGCTACTGACGTCGAGAAGCCCGGCTTTGATGAGCCACGCATTGATCGCGGTATCGAACCACCCATAATGAACGGCGTTGTTCACATGACCGTAGGCGTCATTGTCGTGCCATCGCGTCGGAATGGGCGTCCAATGGCGATAGGCCGACCTGGGACGAAGGGCGCGGGTCATCGTACAGCCTCTTTATTGCAGCGGGTCATACCCCCGTCTCCACCGATCCGGCCTCTTCCGCGAACAGCGCCCGAAGTCGCTTCTTGTCGATTTTGCCGACGCTGGTGCGAGGCAGCTGGTCCACCACTTTGAAGCGGTCGAGTCTGGCATAGCGGGTGACCTCGCCGCTCGCGATCGCGCGCTCGACCGGCCCGTTGATGATTTCAAGTGTGAGGGTGGCGCCCGGCTCGGATACGACGACGGCCAGCGGCCTCTCTCCCCACTTTGGATCGGGCACCGCAATGACCGAGGCCTCGGCGACGCCGTCCGCGGTTGCCACGAGTTCTTCGAGCTGGATCGAGTCGACCCACTCCCCGCCTGTTTTGACGACATCCTTCAACCGATCGCGGATCTGGACATTGCCGTGCGGATCGATCGTCGCGATATCCTGCGTGTGCATCCAGCCGCCATGCCAGAGGGCTTCGGAGGCTTTGGGATCGCCTACATAGGAGGAGGTCAGCCACGGCGCCCGCAGGACAAGCTCCCCGCGAGTGCTGCCGTCATGGGCAAGCGGCTTCATTCCTTCATCGACGATCTGTATGTCGACGAGGGGAATGGACGTGCCCGAAATCGTGTAGGTCGACAGCATCTCATCCTCGTCGCTGAACACGGCGGCTGTGCGCCGGGCCGCTTTCAATATTGTCGGGCATGTTTCCGACATTCCGTAGCCGGCCGCCGAAAGCATGCCGCGCCGGCGGGCTTCGCTACATAGTGACTTGGAGAGCGCCGAGCCCCCGGTGGTCATCTTCCATCCGGTCAGATCGGCCCCCGTCTCATCCGCGGCTTTCAGCACCATTTCGAGGACTGTGGGCACACAATGGGAATAGGTGACTTGGTGCTCCTCACGGAGCCGGCAGATCATGGCGGGGTCATAGCGGCCAGGATAGACCTGCTTCACGCCCAGCATCGTGGCGACGTAAGGAACGCCCCACGCATGAACGTGGAACATGGGTGTCAGCGGCATATACACGTCCTCCACGCCGAGGCTCGGCGAGGCCGCCGAGGCGCCGAACGGCCCCGCAACGGCGAGCGTGTGAAGCACGAGCTGTCGGTGGGTGAAGCAGACCCCTTTCGGGTTCCCGGTGGTACCGGTCGTGTAGAATGTGGTCGCGACGGCGTTCTCGTCGAAGTCCGCGAACGGATAGTCAGCGGACGCCGCGGCGGAGAGACGCTCATATTCCCCGGCAGCCCAATCCGGGACCGGATCCTGGCAGCCGTCCATGATCGCGATGACTGATTTGATGGAGGGGAGCGAGGAAAGCAGCGCCTCGGCAAGCGGGAAGAAGTCGCGATGGACGAGAAGTATCTCGGCGTTCGCGTGCCGCAGCGTATAAGCGATCTGCGGCGGGGGTAGCCGCACGTTCACGGTCTGTAGGACGGCGCCCATCATGGGCACCGCGAAATAGGCTTCAAGGTACCGATGACTGTCCCAGTCCATGACGGCGACTGTCATGCCCTGCTCGGTCCCCAGTCCTTCCAGCAGCGATGCCAACCGCCCCACGCGATCGATAAATTCGCGGTAGGTGAAGGCTGCCTGATCCCGATAGACGATTTGCTGGTTGCCCGCCTTCGTCAGAACACCGGCTAGCAGATGACGGATAGTAAGCGGGGCATGATAGACCTCGGGGGCCGGCTCGGCAAAGCGCAGGGGCATGGCGATGTTCCCAATGATTATGGCGGTCAGGCCCCGGCGTCGCCGAAGAGCGAGCCCCCCTGGGCCGCGCATTGGGCAAGAAGGGGCGACAGGGAGAAGCCTGGGCCGAGCCGGTCACGATAGCGGTTCAAGGTGTCGACCACCTTTTCAAGCCCCACTTGTTCCGCCCAGAACATCGGGCCGCCAGTGTGCCGAGGCCAGCCATAGCCATTGAGCCAGACGACATCGATGTCCGAGGCGCGCTGCGCGATCCCTTCCTCTAGGATCTTCGCACCTTCGTTGACGATCGCGTACAATGTCCGCGCCACGATCTCCTCATCCGTGATTTCTCGCGGCGCAATGCCTGCCTCGGTGCGGAACTGCTCGACGATCGCCTGTGCGGCGGCCGACGCGGAAGGCCTTCGCTTTTCATCATAGTCGTAGAAGCCGCCGCCGGTCTTCTGACCCCATCGGCCAGCGGCGTTGAGCGCATCGCGCACGCTTTCGATCCGCGTAGGATCGCGATGCCAGCCGATATCCACGCCTGCCAGATCGATCATCTGGAGCGGCCCCATCGGCATACCCAGCGCGACGGACACCTGATCGACCTGATCGGGGGTCGCGCCCTCGACCAGCATCTCGATCGCGCCGTCGAGGCGCGGCGTCAGCATGCGATTGCCGATGAAGCCGTAGCAGACCCCTGAGACTACCGGTGCCTTCCCGATCCTGCGGGCAAGATCCATTCCGGTCGCCAGCACTTCGGGAGCCGTCTCGGCACCGCGCACCACTTCGACTAGCTTCATGATGTTGGCGGGGGAGAAGAAATGGAGGCCCAGCACATCCTGCGGCCGCTTTGTCGCGGTCGCGATCTCGTCGACGGAGAGATAGGAGGTGTTTGACGCCAGCATGGCGCCGGGTTTGGCGGTGCCGTCCAGCCGCGCGAAGATATCCTTCTTCACATCCATATTCTCATACACGGCCTCGATAACGAGGTCGCAATCGGCAAGCGCGTCGAAGGCGAGCGATGGCGTCAGGAGACTCATCGCCTTTTCGACCTGATCGGCTGTGAGGCGCCCCTTGGCGGCCGTGGCCTCATAATTTTTGCGGATCGTGCTCACGCCGCGGTCCAAGGCTTCCTGCGCCATCTCGACGATTGTCACCGGAATGCCGGCGGACAGAAAGTTCATGGAGATGCCGCCGCCCATGGTACCAGCGCCGATCACGCCGACCTTGTCGATCGAGCGCATCGCAATATCCTTGGGCATACCGTCGATCTTGGCGGCAGCGCGCTCGGCGAAGAAGACATGGCGCAGAGCCTTGGATTGGGTGCCCGCAACCAGCTCGGCGAACAGCGCTCGCTCCTTCTCCAACCCTTGTCCGATCGGAAGCTCGCTCGCGGCCCTGACGGCCTTGATGCACGCGCTGGGCGCGTCGAGCCCAGCAATCTTGCGGGCATTCTGAGCCGCGAAGGCCTCGAAGATCGCCGGATCCGCCGAAACGCTGACATCACCCGTGCGGCGCGGCGCATCGAGCGCACGCGCGAAGCTGATAGCCTCCGCCAACAGCGTGCCCTCCTCCGCTAGACGGTCGACGAGGCCGATATCGGCGGCCCTCTTTCCGGAGATAGGACTACCTGAGACGATCATGTCTAGCGCTGCCTCGACGCCTATCACGCGCGGCAGCCGCTGGGTGCCGCCGGCTCCCGGAAGAAGGCCCAACGTCACCTCGGGCAAGCCAAGCTTCGTGTTGGCGGTAGCGATCCGGTAGTGACAGCCGAGCGCCACCTCAAGGCCCCCGCCGAGCGCAATGCCATGTATCGCGGCGACAACCGGCTTTGCGCTCGCCTCGATCGCATCCACCAGTTCTGGCAAGCCAGGCTCGGCTGTGGTCTTGCCAAACTCGGTGATGTCCGCGCCTCCCGAAAGCAGCTTGCCTGCGCCGCGGATCACGATCGCTTTCACAGCGGTATCGGTTTGCGCATCGGCTATCGCCGCCCACAGCCCCTGCCGCACCCGCGCGCCAAGCGCATTCACGGGCGGATTATCAATGACGACCTCCAGAACGTCGTCGTGCAACTGCGTTTTGATCATAAGTTCGTCGACCCCGTGGTGAATGCATTTGCCGCCATGAGCGGTTGGAGCGGATCCGGAATGATCGCGTTACGGCCCGTCGGCGCTGCACCTTCAGCGCGCTTGCTACGATCGGAATCGCGCACGGTTAGAGCGTGCCCTTGATGGTCGATCCGCCATCGACCACGATAGCTTGCCCGGTCACATAGGCGCCGGCCTTTGATGCCAGGAAGACCGCGGTTCCCGCTATCTCTTCTGGTTCACCGATACGTCCGAGCGGGGTTGCCCGTCGCAGTGCTGCCTCTGCCTCTGGATTCTCCCAGAGAGCACGCGCGAAATCTGTGCGGATGACCCCGGGCGCAATCGCGTTGATGCGGACATTATGCGGGCCGAATTCAGTCGCAAGGTTGCGCACCAGCTGGAAATCCGCCGCCTTCGAGACATTATAGGCACCAATGACGTCGGACCCGATCAGGCCGCCTATCGAGGAAACGACGATGATGGCCCCTTCGCGCCGCTCGATCATCGCTGGTGCGACCATCGTGATAAGCCAATGATTGGCGAGAACATTATTGTCGAAAATCTTGCGGAACTGCTCGTCGGTGATCCCCGCCATCGGACCGTAATAAGGATTGGAGGCTGCATTGCAGACCAAAAGGTCGATAGTCCCAAGCCTCTGCCGGGTCTGGGCGACCAACGCCTCGAGAGCCGTCTTGTCCGAAATGCTTGCAGCGATCGCGATCGCGCGCTCCTCGCCATGGCGAGCATTGATGGTTTCAGCGACGAGGTCGCAGGCTGATTGCTTTCGACTGGAAATGACGACGCGCGCGCCAGCCTCGGCATAGGCTTCCGCGATCGCTCGACCTATGCCGCGCGACGAGCCCGTGACGATGGCAACCTTGCCGCTGAGATCGAACATTTCCATCCCTTGTCCTTTCATCTTGGCGATCAAGCCGATCGCTTGTTTCGTGGCTCTCTGACCGCAATGCTGCCCCAAGGCACGGCCTCGCTCTGAGCGACGCGCGTACCGTGGAAAGGTGCGACACTTCTGCAGCGTTGACCGTCGCTTCTTCGCGCACAGCCATCGCTGGGGACGATCTGACGAGGCCCTGATCCTCGTGCCGGGCTCCGGTCGTCCAATTGGATCGCCGACCGGGTGCTTCTACCGGCCCATCCCGCCCTCAACCGGACGTCATGCCACCATCGATCGGAATCTCCGCTCCGGTGACGTGACGCGCTCCGTGCGACACCAGATAAGCTACCATCTCGCCAACTTCTTCGGACGTACAAGCGACGCCGATCGGCACGGCGGTCTTTGCGACTTCGTCGGGCTCGATCGTATCAAGGCCACGCCCATGGCCGGCCTTGGTCGCGTCATCAATATGTTTGCGCAGAGCTGGCGTGTCGACAAATCCAGGATGGACCGAGTTGACGCGCACGCCGTTGCGCAGGCCTGCGCATTCGAGCGCGACCGCTTTGCTCATCATCCGGATCGCGCCTTTGGACGCGCAATAAGCGGTCATGCCGGCCATGCCCTTGAGCCCGGCCATGGACGAGATGTTGACGACGGAACCGCCACCAGACTTTGCGATGATGGGAACGCCATGCTTCATGCCAAGGAAAGTGCCCTCGACATTCACCGCCATGATCCGACGAAAATCCTCAAGCGACATCGAGAAAGTGTCTGTGACCATCGAGGTGCCAGCACAATTGACCAGGATCGTCAGCTTTTCGTCATGGCTGATCGCGGGCGCCAGCGCCTGTTGCCACTCGGCCTCGTCCCGCACATCAAGCTTCGTTGCTTGACCGCGACCGCCGGACTGTTGGATGAGAGCAACGGTCTCCTCGGCGCTGTCTTTATTGAAATCCGTCGCCCATATGAAGGCTCCGCGCGATGCGAGTACGAGCGCAATGCCTCTACCGATGCCACTCCCCGCTCCGGTCACAAACGCCGCCCGTCCTGCTAGTTCCGCCATTCCAAGTCCTCACTCTCGATAATATGTTTGTTCGTTGATCTGGACGACCTTCTCGCTACGTCTGCGACGTCGCGGCCGGTCACCTTGAAGGTCGGGCGATAGGCTGTTGTATAGGCCCTCACGTTCAGTCCGCCGTCATGCCGCCATCGATTGCGATTTCCGCCCCTGTAATGTGGCGCGCGGCATGCGATGCGAGGAAGCAGATCGTGTCCGCGACCTCCTCAGCGGAACAGGCGACGCCGATCGGAACTGCGGTTTTCGCAACCTCATGGGGATCGAGCACGTGCAAGCCGCCCGATGCGTGCCGGGAATGGCCGACTTCCTCCGGACCATGCTTGCTCCAGGCCGGTGTGTCGACGACGCCCGGATGGACCGAATTGACGCGGACCTTATTGCGCAGTCCCGCGCACTCGAGCGCGACGGCCTTGGTCATCATCCGAATGGCGCCCTTGGACCCGCAATAGGCGGTCATGCCCGGCAGGCCCTTGAGGCCGGCCAGAGACGAGATATTGACGACAGCGCCACCTCCAGCCGCTGCAATCCTCGGGATGGCGTGCTTCATCCCAAGGAAGGCGCCTTCGACGTTGATGGACATGATCGTTTGCAGATCAGCCAGCGGCATTTCGAAGGTGTTGGCAATCATGGACTTCCCGGCACAGTTGACGAGAATGGTGAGCGCATCCTCGTGACTGTCGGTGAGCGCCAATCCTTCCTGCCAGGCGTCCTCGAGCCTGACATCAAGGCGGAATGCCTTTCCCCGGCCTCCGGCCTCCTCGATACGCTGGACGGTATGCTCCGCGCCGGCGAGATCGAAATCGGTTACCCAGACAAAGGCACCGCGGGCCGCTAGCGCCAGGCTGGTGGCTCGCCCGATGCCGCTCCCGGCACCTGTCACGAACGCCGCATTGTTTAAGAATTCCGACACATTACCTCCCCGACATCCACCCTCGCGATCCCTTTAACCTGCCAGCGCCCAGCCGGCACCAGGGAACATCGGCTGTAAGCGCAGGCTGCCCCCAAAATCCTGCGGGTTCAGCCTCGCGCCGTTCTGCGTTGCCTCAGTTTGGATTTCTCCGCTCTTCGCTGGATAGACTGTGGAAAAGCAGCCAACCACTCCGTTCCGGTTATGCTGGCCATAAACCTTAGGCTAT
Source organism: Flavisphingomonas formosensis (assembly GCF_009755815.1). Taxonomy (GTDB): domain Bacteria; phylum Pseudomonadota; class Alphaproteobacteria; order Sphingomonadales; family Sphingomonadaceae; genus Flavisphingomonas; species Flavisphingomonas formosensis. The sequence continues at coordinate 315,779 of NZ_WRPK01000009.1, read as the reverse complement.
GCCTGAAAATCGAGCCCGAACTGGGATCCCGTCAGGGACGGCAGTCCGTCCGGCAATCCGCCAAAGCGACCTCTCCTCCCGCGCGCACATAACCGGTCAGCCCCGCATGTGGATGCCGGGCATTCCAATGCGGCCTTGCAAGGCCAGGTTGGCAAGAGCGGTGCACCTGCGGCACTAGCCGACCGCTTCCTTTGCCAGACTCATGACAGAGGTCTGCGAGAACTCCAGCAGGCCTTCCATCCCGAGCTCCTTGCCGACCCCGGATTGCTTGGCGCCGCCGAACGGAACGTTCGGCCGCAAATCGGCATGATGGTTGATCCAGACGGTACCGCTGTCGATCCTTCGGGCGATCGCGGCCGCGCGATCGCTATCCGCACTCCAGACCGAGCCTCCCAGACCGTAGATGGAGTTGTTCACGTGCACGAGAGCATCTTCGACATCATCGAAGCGGATGATGGGGAGGATCGGGGCGAACTGCTCTTCATCAACGAGTTGCGCGCCGTCCTTTATGTCCCTCACGATCGTCGGCCGGATGAAATAGCCGGCCCCCCCTTCCGGCTCCCCGCCGGCGATGATGCGGCCTTCGCGACGAGCTGTTTCGAGGAGTGCCTTGGCTTTTTCGAACTGGGCAGCGTTTTGAACCGGACCCATCTGAGTGCCCTGCTCCAGACCATCGCCCACGATCGCGCTATCGGCCAGCTTGGCGAGTTCATCGCAAAGTGCGTCGTAGATGGCACTGTGAGCATAGACCCGCTTTGCAGCGATACAGACTTGGCCGGCGTTGGTGAAAGCCGAAGCATAGATTTTCGGAGCCACCTTCACGACATCGACATCGTCGAGAACGATGCTGGCGTCGTTGCCACCCAGCTCGAGCGTTACCCGCTTGAGGGTGCTTGCCGCGCTTTCGAGAACCTTCTTCCCTGTCGCGGTGGAGCCGGTGAAGGATATCTTGGCGATATCCGGGTGGGCGGTGAGCAAGGGGCCCAGGTCGTTCAGGTCGGTCAACACATTGAACACGCCAGCGGGAAAGATACCGTGTGCGAATTCGCCCAGCATCAACGAGGTGATCGGCGTCGTCGGGGCGGGCTTGAGAATGAAGCTGTTGCCTAGAAGCAGCGCCGGCGCGAATTTGAACGCCGCCAGCAACAGCGGGAAGTTCCAGGGTGTGATCCCGCAGACCACGCCGAGCGCTTTACGGTGCACCTCGATGCGATAGGTCTCATCGTCCTGAAGGATTTCAACCGGCAGTTCGATAGATGCGAAATAGCGGATCAGGCCTTCCGTGAAGGCGACCTCCACGCCGGCTTCCGGCAATGGCTTGCCCTGTTCGCGCACCAGCATGCGCGCAAACGCGTCGGCATTGGCCTGGATGGCGTCGGCCAGTGCGAGGAGCTTACCGCTACGCTCCGCGATCGACAAATCGGCCCAGGCGGGCTGGGCCGCCTTGGCGGCGGCGACTGCCTGATGGAGTTGACGTGCTGAGCCTCGCGGAACGGTCTGGAACGGAGCGCCCGTCGCGGGATCGATCACCTCCATCGAAGAGTCGCCGTCGACGAGGTCGCCGTCGATAAGAAGTTTGAAATTGTCTGTCATCATGGGTTCCTAAGGAAGGGCGGAGGGCTTCTTCTGGTCAAAATCGCGTAGCTGCGCCCACCATCAATGCGGCGCTGATGAGCATCCCGACCCGAAGGAGGGATGCACTCTCGTGATAGACGGTCGTCGCGACGACGAGGACGAGCAGCTGAAGGGCGACTGTCATCAGCGGTGTGATTATGCTCAGCTCAACCCCGTAGTGCACGAGCCGGGCTGATATGCCGATGCCGAGGAGAAAGGCCGCGATGCAGGCTGCGGTCGGCACGGGCGCCGTGAAGCCGCGTGTCGCCGGAATGAGGGCGAGACCGGTGAATTGGCTCATCATCGACAAGAGAAATCCGCCAATCACCGGAAGAGTCAGCGTCTGCATATTCGTCCTCTCGCTATCGCTTTTGATCCGGCTAGCGCCCTCAATCGCTCACCCAAGGGCGACGAGGGCCTCACCGCTCAGGGCATTGCGTCCATCCTGGGTCGTGGCGGTCACCTCGATCCTGGCCAAGGTCTCCCCAGCCCGCTCGAAACATTCGATCACGGTGCCATGGCAGGTGATGACATCGTGGACCTGCGTCACGGCGACAAAGCGCGCCCCGATCTCGCGCAGCTGCTCGACCCCGCACCACTGCGTGACCATGCGCGACACGATGCCAAACGAGAGCATCCCGTGCGCAAAGACGTCGGGAAGGCCGGCTGCCCTCGCAAAGTCGATATCGATGTGGACGGGATCGGGATCCCTGGATGCTCCGGCATATTGCGCCAGCAAGGATCGGGAGATCGGCCCGAAACTGAGCTCGGGGAGAGCACTGCCGGGCCGTGCATCTTCTGAAGACAGGATCTGCTCCATCAGCCGAACCTGTGCAGGAGCGTTCGCCTGGTGCGGACGAGGACTCCGCGCTCGGCATGGGAAATCGTCGAAAGCAGCACAACAAACTCGAGCATGCCACCCCGCTTTTCGAAGAAGTCCTCGACCAATGTGGTGATTACGACTTCGTCGCCCGCATACATCAAGCCGTCATAGGCAAAGTGCTGCTCACCGTGGAGGAGATGGCGAAAGTCGCAGCCGATGACTTCGGTTAGTGGCCGTTCGCCCGACCGCCGCTGCTCTTCGCTCGCCATCGTCTCGATGACAGCGGCGAACGAAGGTGGCGCGACGATATCCGGATATCCCTGCGCTTGCGCTGCGATGAGGTCGGAAAAAACGGGATCCGTCTCGCCCAGGATCTCGGCGAAGAACCGCATGTGACCACGTTCGAGCTGCAATCTCACGGGTTTGGTGACGAATCCTTTCGTCTCCCGCTTGAAGAGACCGCGCGGTCCAGCTGATGCTGCGTTGTCTCCCATTGCGCTTCGCATCCTCGGTCAGCCCGCTCGCCGCATATCTCGTGCAAATGCGCCGCTTTAGCGCTCGTCACCCAAGCCATGGTCGAGACCAGTCGTCATTATCGTTCGCACTCGTCGGGCCCGCTCAGCCGCCGAGGAGCATGCATCGCTCTATGCACGTCGTCCGCAGACAGCAGCAATGCTGTCCCCGTTATATTTCCGATGCTGAAATCCAATCTAGTCGCGCAGGCCCAGCGTTCGCCGTGCGATCTCGTTACTGCATCACAGGAAATGCCCGCTTCCCCGGGTCGGATTTCATGAGTCTGATATCACCAGACTTTCCCGAAATCGGCTTGGCTGCAAAACATTCCGGCCTAGTCTTACGTCTCACAGTAAGCATCCGACATCGGAGAATTTATGAACGACAAGCCCAGGATCGCGATCATCGGAGCCGGCCTGGGCGGCGTCACAGCTGCCATCCTGTTGCAACAGGCAGGCAATGACATCGCGGTGTACGAGCAAGCACCGGGTCTCGCTCGTATCGGAGCGGGCATCGGCCTGGGGCCCAATGTGTTACGGGTCTTTAACCATATCGATTGCGTCGACCAACTGATGAATATCGGGATCGTCCAAGAATCCAACCTCAATCGCGTCTGGGATACAGGCGAAGTCCTCTGGGACATACGCAAGCAGAATTGGGAGGAGGTCTTCGGCCTCCCCTCGCTCACCATGCATCGCGGCGATCTGCTTTCGGTGCTCGCTCGTAGCCTTCGACCAGGCACGATCAAATTCGACAAGCAATTGCTGGATATCGGCCATCGGCTGGGCGGAACGCAGTTGCTGTTCACCGACCAGCACGAAGTGGAGGCCGATATCGTCATTGGCGCGGACGGCATAAACTCGAAAGTTCGTGAAATCCTGCTGGGTTACGATCCTCCCATCTATACCGGCTTCGTCGCGTTCCGATCGATCTATCCGGCCAACCGGCTGGGCGACTGGCGGCCGATTTCCGATGGCGCAAAATGGTGGTCCGATGACCGTCATCCCGCGCAGGAAGATCGCCATTTCATCCATTACTACCTGACCAAACAGCGCGACGAGATGTACTTCGTCACTGGCTCTCCTTCGCCGGACTGGCCCGGCGGTGTCTCGTCGGTGCCGGCCACGAAGGAAGAGATCAAGACGTGTTACGAAGGCTTCCACCCCGACGTGCAGCGGATCATCGACGCTGCCCCCGCACTTTCGAAATGGCCGCTGCTGGAACGCAATCCCCTGCCGCTGTGGAGCAGGGACAATGTGGTGGTGTTGGGTGACGCCTGTCATCCGATGAAGCCGCATATGGGCCAGGGCGCGGCGATGGCGATCGAGGATGCCGCAGTGCTGTTTCGCTGCATCCAGAGCGCCGACGGCAATTTCGACAGCGCCTTCAAGATGTACCGCGCCACGCGCATCGAGCGCACCACGGAAATCCAGCGCCAGTCGCATGAGAACAAGTGGATGAAGCACCCTGGCGATCCCACCTGGGTGTTCGGCTACGACGCCATGACCGTGCCGCTGATCAGCGAAACCGCGCAAGCCGCGGTCTGAGGAATTTCGTCTGTCGAGCGAACGCCCCAGCATGGCCGCCGAAGCGGCGCAACCCAATGACAGAAGGCCCACTCCCGTCGTGCGCTCTCAGCATGGCTTGAGCCGCCTCGGCGTTTGGCAGTGGCCCTTGCTGCTGGCAGCCACAATCTTGATTGCGTACCTGTTTCATCATTGGAAAGTGATGTCCGCCCTCTTTCTGGGGCCGCTGCTCGCCGGGTTGATATTTTCCTTTTCGCACTCGGACCTCAAAGTCTCGCGCAAGGTGCCGATCGGCTGCCAAGCCGTGATCGGCTGTTTGATGGCGCGTACGATAGATCTCGGCATCGTGCGCTTCGTGGGTGGTCACTGGACCGCTATAGCCGCCGTGATTCTCGCCACCGCCGTCGCTGCCTGCATTGTTTCGTGGGGTCTCGTGCGCTTCACCAGCCTCGATGCCCAGACGGCAGCCTTGGGATCAATGCCGGGGGCGGGGAACGTCATGGTCACCTTGGCGGCGGAGGCTGGAGGCGATCCGCGTATTGTTGCCTTCATGCAATATGTACGATTGATCGTCGTCCTTTTCACTGCCTCGCTCGTGGCCAGCCTGCTCACCGGCTCCGGCTTGCACGTCGCCCACGGCGCCACTCCCGCCAGGCCGCTCCCGCTCCACGACACACCCCTGCTGGACGCCGTCCCGACGGTTGTCCTGGCCATTGTGGGCCTTATGCTTGGGCGGCCGTCGAAAATCCCGGCCGGCCCGCTGCTCGTCACGACCGTGCTGGGCGCGATCATCAACGTCAACGGATGGTTTCCCATCGGCCTGCCTTATTGGACCGTGACCGTCGCTTATGGCGCTGTGGGCTGGTACGTAGGCCTGCAATTTGATCGTTCCATGCTGAGCGTCGCCTTGCGCAACCTGCCGGCGATGATCCTCGCCATGCTGGTGCTGATTTTGCTGTGCGCGATAGCCGGGCTTGGCCTCTCCCTGCTTCTCGACGTGGATCTGGTCACCGGATATCTGGCGACCAGCCCCGGAGCGATCGACTCCATCGCCATCCTCGCGCTCAATGGACAGGCAGACATGTCCGTAGTCATGACGGTGCAAACCCTGCGGTTCTTCGCCGTGATCATGATGGCGCCCTATCTCGTCATGTTGATCTGCCGCATCATACCCAAATCGCCCGACACGGGTGCGAGCGACGCGTCGGACAACAGCCGCCCATCGTGCACCGCGCCATGAGCCGATCAGTCCTTCCGACAGATCAGATTTTCAACGGCGTGCTCCTCGTCGGCTGCCCGATCATCGAACCGCTATGCTTCAGTTCCTGATCCGGCGGGTCATCCAGGTCATGCCGATATTGGTCGGCATTTCGCTGATCACCTTTGCCCTGATCCATATGATGCCGCGCAACATCGTCGACAGCATGGTCCCTCCGGGCTCGCCCCCTTCGCTGCGCGCAGAAATCGCGCAGATTGACGGCCTCGACAAGCCTTTGTGGGAGCAATATCTGCTGTGGCTGCATCAGGTGCTGCACGGTAATTTCGGGGTTTCGCTCGTTAGCGGTCGGCCGATCGGCGATGCGCTTTTCTCCGCCCTGCTGAACAGCTTGCAGATCACCTTCTTCGCTGCCCTTGTTGGCTTTTTGCTCGGTATCCTGTTCGGGGCTCTGGCAGCCGTCAAAAAGGGCCGCTGGCAGGACAGCCTGTTTTCGCTATTCTTCATTGCGGGAATCAGCGTCCCGCCTTTCTGGTTCGCCATTCTGCTGGTTGCGATCTTCGCTTTCGATCTCAACTGGGTGCCGGCTCAGGGCATGGGCCCGGAAGGCTGGCCGCTGCACTGGGAACAATGGCGACATATGATCCTGCCCATCGCTACCCTGTCGCTGATCCCGATGGGCGTAGTCGGTCGCATCGTGAGGGCTGCTACGCTCGAGGCATTGTCGCAGGAGTTCGTGACAGCACTCGTCGCCAAGGGCATGCGCATGGATGTCATCCGCGAACATGTGGTGCGGAACACGGCCCCTCAAGTGCTTGCAGTCATGGGCCTGCAATTCGGTTACCTGATCAGCGGCTCCATCCTGGTCGATCTGGTCTTCAACTGGCCCGGGACGGGCAAGCTCCTCAACCAGGCGATACTGTCGGGCGACATACCCGTGATCCAGGCCGCCGTGCTTCTGCTGTCGGTTATCTTCGTGCTCGTGAACCTGGGCGTCGACACTGCCCAAGCGATCATCGATCCCCGGATGCGGCGATGAGCAAACCCATCGCGCCGCCCGTCCCGCCTGTCAGGCCGGTTCGCGCGCGGCGACCATCCAATCGGGTCGTAAGCCGTCTCAAGCGCGACAAGGGCACAATGACAGCCATGGGCATTTCCGCGCTGATCGTCATGCTGGCGATCGCCGCTCCTTACGTCACCGACGGCCAGCCCTATTCGGGAAACGCGCTCGAGCGCCTGAAGCCGATCGGAACCCATGGTCACTTGCTGGGCACGGACGAGCTTGGCCGGGACATGTGGACTAGGCTCGTCTACGGGGCGCGTCTCTCCCTGATATCCGGCGCAGCGCCGGTGCTGATCGCGCTGGCGATCGGCGGCAGCCTGGGGGTTATCGCGGGCTATGCGGGCGGACGCGTCAACGCGCTGATCATGCGCACCATGGATATATTCTATGCCTTTCCGGCCGTGCTGCTTGCGATCGCGGCATGTGCGGTTTTAGGCCCCGGCCTGCTCAGCACGATCGCAGCGCTCAGCATTGTTTTCACGCCATCCATCGTTCGGATCACCGAGACGGCGACCACCCGCATCCGCGGCATGGATTATATCGAGGCCGCACGATGCAGTGGCGCCACCGATTTCCGGATCATCCTTCATCAGGTTCTGCCCAACGTCCAGGCGCCGGTGCTGGTTTACGCCTCAAGCCTCGCCGGGCTATCGATCATTCTGGCGGCGGGCCTTTCATTCCTGGGCCTCGGCATGTCACCGCCCAATCCCGAATGGGGCCAGATGCTAAATAGCCTACGCCAGTCGATCTACGTCCAGCCATGGGTGGCCGCTCTCCCCGGCCTGATGATCTTCGTGACGTCGGTATGCTTCAATGTGATCAGCGACGGACTGCGCGTCGCCATGGACGTGCAGGATGGCTGACGCCCCCCTGCACGCCGATCCGGCTGCCGCCTCGCGCGATCGCGGCGGTCCACTGCAGCCGTTGCTGATCGTTCGCGGCCTTACCAAGCATTTCCCGATCCGATCCGGTTTGATGGGCCGGCGCACCGGTGTCGTCCAGGCCGTTGACGACCTATCGTTCGATGTCATGAAGGGCGAGGTTCTGGGCGTCGTCGGCGAGAGCGGCTGCGGCAAATCCACCATGGCTCGCCTTCTCATGCAGATACTGAAAGCCGACCGCCACGAACTGATCTTCGATGGCGATCCGCTTGGCCATACCGGCATCACGACGGCCGAACTGCGCCGCCAGATGCAGATGGTTTTCCAGGACAGCCATGCCTCACTGAACCCGCGCATGACGATTGCGGATTGCATCGGCTTTGCGCGTCGAATGCGCGGCGAGCCTCGCAACATGGTTGCGGCAAAGGTCGACGATCTTCTGGAGCGCGTCGGGCTGACACCTGCCCAATATCGCCATCGCTATCCACACGAGCTTTCTGGCGGTCAGCGGCAGCGTGTCAACATCGCCCGTGCGCTCGCGCTCGAGCCTCGCCTGCTGATCCTTGATGAGGCCGTATCGGCACTGGACAAATCGATCGAGGCTCAAATTCTGAACCTTCTGAACAGCCTGAAAGCGGAGCTAAAGCTTACTTATGTTTTCATCAGCCATGATCTCAACGTCGTGGAATATATCTCCGATCGCATGATGGTCATGTATCTGGGACGTATTGTGGAAATCGGCCCTGTCGATCAGGTTTATGGCGACCCAAAACATCCCTACACGCGGGCGTTGCTGGCTTCCAAGCCGAGCCACGATCCCCGCAAGCGCACGCTCGTGCCGCCGATCACAGGCGATCCGCCAAACCCGATCAATCCGCCGTCCGGCTGCCGCTTCCGCACGCGCTGTGAGTTCGCCGAAGGCGTCTGCGGACAGATGGCACCAACCCTGAAACCACTCGATAACGGCGACCATAGCGTCGCCTGCCTCATGCAACAGCCCGGTTCGGGTCACTCGCGAGCGCCCATATGATGACAGCATGTGCCACCCCCACCCCTACACCGGCCGTAAGCGTGCGGGATCTGACCGTGGCCTTCGCGCGTAACGGTGCCACCATCAGCGCCGTGAATGGCGTCTCCTATGATCTCGCCCGCGGTGAGGTGTTGACCATCATAGGCGAAAGCGGCTCGGGAAAATCGGTCATGCTTCGCGCGCTTTTGGGTCTCAACTCCAACTCCGCCCGGCTGGGAGGCTCGATCCGCATCAACGGCGTCGATATGACCCAACTCGATGACGAGACACGATCGGCCATGCGAGGTCGGGACATCTCGATGATTTTCCAGGAACCGTCCACTGCGTTCGATCCCGTCTATACGATCGGCGAGCAGATCATCGAGACAGTGCTACGGCACGAAGATGCGAGCTATGCCGAAGCCCACTCCCGGGCCAAGGAAATGCTCGATCTCGTCTCCATTCCATCGGCGGAGCGGCGGCTGAGAAATTTCCCGCATGAAATGTCCGGCGGTATGCGGCAGCGTGCGATGATCGCGCTGGCGCTCGCCTGCCGCCCCAGCGTCCTGCTTGCCGACGAACCCACCACGGCGCTTGACGCCACCGTCCAGATCCAGATCCTGTTGCTGCTGCGCAAGCTGCAACGGGAGCTCGACATGGCGTTGATCTTCGTCACGCATGACATGGGCGTAGCTGCTGAAATCTCAGACCGAGTGGCGGTGATGTATGCTGGTCGTTTCGTCGAGACGGGATCAGCCGAGGATGTGCTGCTCAACGCGAGCCATCCCTACACGCGCGCCATGTTGAAGGCGACGGTCCACGCAGGCATGCGCGGTCAGACCCTGACCACCATCCAAGGCGCTCCACCCGATTTGCGCGCTCTGCCCCAGGGCTGTTCTTTTTCCCCGCGTTGCCCCGCCGTGCAGACCACATGCCAGATGGCGCAGCCCCCAAGTGTCAGCCTGAGCCAGACGCATATGGCCGCCTGCACCCAGCTGCCGGTCTCAGCCGTCGCCTGCCGGCTTGGATGATCGTTCAAAACCCCGGAACCTTCATCTCTTCAACGACAATCCGGCCGCGCTCCACTATCGGCTGGCCGTCGAGCGACAGACTGCAGTTACGCATCGGCAGATCGATATGACAGTGCGTGTCGTTTTTACCGCCCACCTCCGTATTCGGCCCGAGCGAAAACAATACATTGCCGTAAAAGGCGAGTGCGTTGACGCCGATCTCCGGATATCCGTTCATCGCCGGTGAGAGGGCATTCCGGGTGAGCCCAAGATTGTGCCAGGTGGCCTTTTCGTTCAGGCCCCAGCCGATATGGCTGACGCCGTAAGCGCGTTCATCGTTGAAGCTCTCTATATAGCCTCGGAGCAGGTTAGCATCGAGACCGTCGCCGGCAATATCGGTGACATAGCCCTTCTTGACCGTCAGCGTCACGGGTGACGTGAAATAGCTGGCGAAAACCATCGAGATGTCGCCGGGCGACAGCACGACAGTGCCGTCCACTCCATCGTCATCGCCGCTGGTGAGCAGGAAACCGGACGGCCAGTGATCCCAACGCCCAGGCGTATCGGTATAACCATATTCGGTGAGCACCGGATATTGGTTGAGCTTATAGCTTATGTCCGTGCCGGTGGGCGAGGTGAAGCGCAACTCCCTGGCGTTTGTCAGAAGCTCGCCGGCGAATTCTACCCGCCGGCGCAGGTCTTTCGACGGAGCAAGCGCCTTCAGGACATGCAAAGGCTCCTGCACCATAAGCATACGCGTGCCGCTTGCCAGTATCTCGTTCTGTTCATGGCTGAACAACAGGCTCATGAAATCCATGACGAGATCGGCATTCTTCAGCATCTCGACGACCGGTCGATTGCCCACCATGGCGCTGGATGGACCTTCGCGCGGCGGCAGATTGACGTGAAAAACATCGGCGCCAAGTTCACGTGAGGCAAGCAGCGTGGCTTGGGCATACTCCTGCCGGACCAGCCCTTCGGACAGCGCGGCAACCGTGGTCCCCGGCTTGACTCCGCACAGCTGCAATTCCGTCTTGAACGTCGCCACCAGATCGGAATCCACCATCGTTGGAGCTCCATCAAGATCAATGCACCAGAGCCGCACATCGACGCCGCGGGCCAGCAATCAGCCTAAGCGGAGGCTCCTGATGCTCCAATCACGAGTCTGATTTCGCCAACAATTTGACAAGGAATGGGAATAAATTTTCGACGCTACAGCGAAGATTTCATAAGCTTGATTTCTGGTTGCTTAGCGGCTCGCGTTCATTGACACTCATGCCCCCAACTCGTTTCGTTGGGCGGTCTGCACATCTTGCAGACCGCTGCGTGGCTTGTGCCAAGCGGCGTTCAGGTCGGGAATTGCCATGCAGAAACTCCTCGAACTCACCGCATGCGAAACCATTGCGCGGGTCGCAAAGGGCGACCTGACGGTCGAGACCCTGACGCGAACCTATCTGGACCACATCGCCGTCGTCGAACCCGACATCGAGGCTTGGCAGCACCTCGATCCGGACCACGCCATCATGATGGCAAAGGCGATCGACGCCGCGCCTGATGTAGGTCCGCTGAAAGGCATGCTCGTCGGCGTCAAGGATGTGATCGACACTGTCGATATGCCGACCACTTATGGCTCCAAAGCCTATGTGGGACACCGCCCACGATCTGATGCGGCGGTCGTCGCCCAGTTCAGGAAAGCCGGCGCGCTGCTGCTGGGAAAGACGGTTTCCACGGAATTCGCGGCGGCCGCACCAGGAAAGACCCGGAATCCTTTCGACCTTGCCCGCACGCCCGGCGGCTCATCCAGCGGATCGGCGGCGGCTATCGGCGGCGGCATGGTGCAGGTGGCGCTTGGTACGCAGACTGCGGGCTCCACCATTCGCCCTGCATCCTTTTGCGGAGTCGTCGCCTACAAACCGACTTACGACGTCATCGAGCGTACGGGCACAAAGCCTCTCGCCAATTCCTTCGACACTATCGGCGTGATGGCCAAGGATGTCCGCGATGTCGCCCTCTTCACATCGGTGGTGGGAGGTCGCCCCAGGCTGACAATTCCCGATGCGCTGTCGACTCCGAAAGTGATCCTTTACCGCAGCGAGGCTTGGCCAGTGGCGCAGCCGGAGGCGGAAATCGCTCTGCAGCGCGCCATCGCCGCGCTTTCGACCAAGGGCGTCTGCGTAACCGAAAAGCCGCTGGTGAATGGGTTCGACCGGTTGCTCCAAACCTTCGCCATGGTCATGGAATGGGAGGTGTCACGCGCTCTTTACTACGAATATCGGTTTCTCCCGGACAAGCTCCACCCCAGGTCCATCGAGATGATCGAAGCCTGTCTGCGAACGGCCACGCCCGAGCGCTACGACGACGGTGTCAAGCGCATAGCCTGGGCTCGCGCCAACATCGACCTCCTGTTCGGGGATGCCGACGTACTGATAACACCGCCGTCGCCGGGCGAGGCGCCACTGGGCCTCGAAAAGACCGGTGACGCCAGCTTCAACTGCATGTGGAGCATGTTGCATGCCCCCTGCGTGACCGTGCCCGCCGGCCTCGGCCCCAACAATATGCCGATCGGCGTCCAGGTGATCGGTCGCCCCGGCGAGGATGCCAGAACGCTGTCCGCCGCCGCTTTTCTCGAAGATGCATTGAAGGCCGCATGAGCATGGCAGCGGACATCTTCGAACTGGGCGCAACCGCAGTTGAAGGCGGAGTGACGATCCCGGGTCTGAGGCTGGCCTATATTACCCATGGCAAACTCAACGCCGACAAGTCCAACGCCATCCTGTTCCCTACCTGGTTCGGCGGAAGCCATGTGCTGAACAGCTGGATCATCGGGCCGGGAAAGCCGCTAGATCCCACCCAATATTTCATCGTGGTGGTCAACATCATCGGCAACGGCCATTCTTCGTCACCCAGCAACACGCCCGCCCCGTTCGACGGATCGCACTTCCCCTACGTGTCGGTACTGGACAATGTGAAAGCCCAGCGCCGGCTGATGACGGAGAAATTCGGAGTCGATCGCCTCCATCTGGCGATCGGCCGCTCGATGGGCGCCCAAATCGTCTTTCAATGGGCGGCCTATTATCCCGACAAGGTCGAGAGGCTGCTACCCTTCGTGGGATCGGCCCGCACCGCCCACCATAACTATATCTTCCTCGAAAATGTAAAAATGGCCGTAACCTCCGATCCGGAATTTAACGGCGGGGCGTACGGGCAACCGCTGACCTTGGCTTTCGAACGCTTACAGCTCGTCTTCGACAGCTGGGCCGCATCGCAGGCGTTTTATCGCGAAGAGCTGCATCTGAAGGCGGGTTTCGCCACCACCCGGGAATATCTCGATCGCGCGCAGCCGGCCGTAACAGTCGACGCCAACGACGTGCTGACCCAGGTTGCAACATGGCAGAGCGCGGACCTCTCTCGCAACGAACTTTATAACGGTGACTACGAGGGGGCATTGGGCGCGATCACGGCCAGGGCTATCGTCATGCCATCGAAGACCGACCTCTACTTCCCGCCCGAAGACAGCGAGATCGAGGTCAGCCATATGCCGAATGCCGAGCTGCGGATCATCCCCTCAATCTGGGGCCACCGCGCGGGCGCCCCGGGTACCGATCCTGCCGACATCGCTTTCGTGGAACAGGCGGTGCGCGATATCCTGGCAGTTCGACCGTGACGCCGCGCACGGGCCCGCTTCGTCTCACCGTCAACGGCGCCACGCACCAGTTGGCGGTTTGCTCAGGTGCGCTGCTGCTGCACGTCTTGCGCAACGACCTGCAGTTGAACGGCCCCAAATATGGCTGTGGATTGGCTCAGTGCGGCGCCTGTACGGTGCTGATCGACGGAAAGACGGCCCGTTCCTGCATACTGCCGGTGGGTGGTCTGGAGGGGTGCGAGATCGTCACTCTCGAAGGCCTCGGTACGCTTGAGCAGCCACATCCTGTCCAGGCTGCTTTCATCGCGGAGAGTGCCACCCAATGCGGCTACTGCGTCAATGGCATCATCCTGGCCGCGACAGCGCTGCTCCGCCGGATCCCCGATCCGAGCGACAACGATATCCGTCAGGCGTTGAAATATAATCTCTGCCGCTGCGGCTCCCACAACGAAGTTCTCATTGCCATTCGAGCCGCCGCGCGCGCGATGACGTCACACATGCCCGTGGTCGAATGAACCCATCCCTCCCCGCCGCTTCTCCGGCCGAGTTGCTGGCCCGCCCTGGTGTCCTCGCCGTCGTGCGCCCGAGGCCGGATGCCGTCGCCGAACCGTTCGTGGTGCTGCTCGACGACGGCCGCGCCATCGGGCTGAACGGCCACGTCGATCTGGGCACGGGTATTCGCACGTCGCTGACCCAGATCGTAGCGGAAGAGCTCGATCTAGCACTTTCGAGCGTTTCGATGGTGCTCGGCGACACATTGTGGGCACCGGACCAGGGATATACCACCGCCAGCGAGACCATACAGGTGACGGCCATACCGCTGCGCCGGGCGGCGGCCCAGGCCCGCGGCTGGCTGGTAGGCAAAGCCGCATCTTTGCTCGGCGTTTCCGCCGAAGAGCTCGAGGTGTTGGACGGAACAATATCCCCTCGCACGGGCGACGGCGGTTCCTGCACCTATGCCGAGCTGATTGCGGGTGAAACGATCGTCCTCGATCTCGACGATTCATTCCCGCTGAAGGATCCGGCGGCGTACAGCATCGTCGGCAAGTCCACCCGGCGCGTCGACATTCCCGGTAAGGTAACCGGTCAATGGACCTTCGTTCACGATGTGCGCCTGGACGGCATGCTGCACGGACGGGTGATACGCCCGCCCTATGGCGGCCGCGACAGCGGCGCCTTCATCGGCCGTAGTCTGCTGCGGGTCGACGAATCCTCGATCGCGCACATGCCGGACGTAAAGCTGGTGGTAATCCATGATTTCGTGGGCGTCGTCGCCGCTCGCGAGGAAGATGCGGAGGCCGCCGCCCGCGCGCTGAGCGTCGTTTGGGCCGATTTCACGCCGTTGCCCGATCTTGCTTCCCCGGTGGAAGCCGTGCGCGCCAATCCGTCCACCCCACGCATATTGAAGGACACCGGCGGCGTCGACGAAGCGCTGGCATCGGCTGCCTTCCGGCGATCGCATACCTATGTCTGGCCCTGGCACATGCATGGTTCGATCGGCCCCTGTTGCTCGGTCGCCGCCTTCGATGCGGCGGGCAGTCTCACCGTCTGGTCCGGCACCCAGACCCAGCACATGCTCAGGAACGATCTCGCCATCCTCCTCGACGTGGCCCCTGACAACATCGAGATCGTCCGTCTGGAAACAGCCGGTTCTTATGGCCGGAGCGGGATGGACGATGTCGGCGCGGACGCCGCTCTGCTTGCGCGCGCCGTCGGTGCGCCGGTCCGTGTCCAGTTGTCCCGTGATCAGGAACATGCCTGGGAGCCGAAGGGCGCCGCTCAGTTGATGGATGTCGACGGCGGTATCGATGCGGATGGCAACCTCGTCGCTTATGATTTTGCGACCCGTTATCCCTCCAACATGGCGCCGATGCTGGCCCTGCTGCTCACGCGCAAGGTCGATCCGGTGGCAGGGAGCGGCCCCATCGGCGATCGCAATGCCGAACCGCCCTATGATTATGAAAATATGCGGGTTGTATGCCACGATCAGGCTCCGGTCGTGCGGGCCGCCTTTTTGCGGGGCGTTTCGGCCATGCCGAACGCGTTCGCTCATGAATCTTTCATCGACGAGATGGCGGAAGCGGCGGGCGTCGATCCTGTCGAGTATCGCGCGCGTAACATCAGCGACCCGCGAGCCAGGGATCTGATCCGTCAAACCGCCGAGCGCGCCGGCTGGGTACCGAAAATCGCGCCGGGCAAGGAGATGATCGCTCCCGACGTCGCTCGAGGGCGCGGCTTTGCCTATTCGACCTATCTTCACGGCCCGTTCCCCGGCAAGGCCGCCGCCGCCGCCGCTTGGGTAGTCGACGTTGAGGTGAACAAGACGAGTGGCGAGGTCGCGGTCACCAAGGTTGTCGTCGCCCAGGATTCCGGGATGGTTATCAACCCGGCCGGTGTGCGGCACCAGATCGAGGGGAACGTTTTTCAATCCGTCAGTCGCGTGCTGATGGAGCAAGTCGCCTTCAATGAAGTTGCCGTCACCAGCCGCGACTGGTCGACCTATCCGATCCTGAAGTTTCCCGAAGCGCCGGTGGTGGAAGCGCACCTTGTTCCGCGTCCCAACGATCCGCCGCTCGGCGCGGGCGAAAGCGCGTCCGTGCCCAGCGCGGCCGCAATCGTCAACGCAGTGTACGACGCCACCGGCGTGCGCTTTCGCGAACTGCCGCTCACCCCTGAACGAGTGCGTACCGGCTTGCTTGAGCAGAATGGGAGCGCGCCGCCCTTTGCCCGGAAGATGAAGGCTGGCGCGCCATGGCTGGCCGCTGCCGGCGGGCTGATCGCCGCGGCCTTCACCATGCTGTCGCCGATCAAGCCCGCCATTGCTCCGATCGCGTTCGAGGGCGCGGGCGTCTTTACGTCCGAGACGATCGAGCGCGGTCGCCTCGTCGCTGCTGCCGGCAACTGCGTCGGCTGCCATACCGACGGCGCAAGCGCCCCAAACGCTGGCGGGCATGCGCTGCGGACGCCTTTCGGTAACGTCTATTCCACCAACATCACGCCCGATGTCGAAACCGGCATCGGCGCCTGGTCCTATCCGGCCTTCGAGCGCGCCATGCGCCAGGGGATCAGCCGCGATGGCCGCCACCTCTATCCGGCCTTCCCGTATACCGCCTTCGCGCGGATGACGGACGGCGACTTGCAGGCGCTGTACGCCTATCTGATGTCCCAACCCGCCGTGAAGTCGAAAGTGCCGGAGACCCGGCTCGCCTTTCCCATGAACGTCCGGCCGCTGATGGCCGGTTGGAACGCCATGTTCCACAAGGCGGAAGTTTTCACCCCCGATCCAGCACGATCGGAGCGTTGGAATCGCGGCGCCTACCTTGTCGAAGGTGCCGGCCACTGTGCTGCCTGCCATAGCCCACGCAACGCGCTGGGTGCGGAAGCAACCGGCGCGCGGCATCTTACCGGTGGCATAGTAGACGGCTGGGATGCTCCGGCGCTCGGTGCCTATTCCCCCTCCCCGATCCCGTGGACCGAAGAAGCCTATTACCAATATCTGCGTACAGGAGCGTCGGCACAACATGGCGCCACCGCCGGGCCGATGCTGGCGGTGGTGGATGAACTTTCAGCCCTGCCGGACGGCGACATCCGCGCCATGGCGCATTATCTGGCGTCGCGATCTCCGAGCGGCTTGAGCGAAGCGGCCACTACTCGGCGCGCGGACGCCCTGACGATGCTCGGGCGAGCACAGCTTGTTCCGATCGACAATGTCGGCGCACGCATCTTCGATGGAGCTTGCGCCGTATGCCATGCTAACGACAATCTCGACATGTTCGGCGGTCAGGTATCCCTGCCTCTGTCCAGCACGGTCCATTCGGAGCGTCCAGACAATCTGATCCGCACCATTCTGAACGGCGTGCACGATCCCGCAAAGGGAACGCGCGGTGCGATGCCGTCCTTCGCGCGCCAGTTTAGCGATGAGCAACTCGCCGAACTCGTGACCTTCGTTCGCAAGACCCAGGCGGCAGGCAAGCCCGCATGGCGCGACGTCCCTGGCGCTATTCGGCGCATCCGTACCGAACGCCCACGCTAACAGTCGGCCGGACGCCCTACCGCCATAAGCCGTTCACGGATCAGCAGCGCCGCCTCCGGCGTGTAGCGGCGCTTCGCCGTCCACACCGCGACGGACATCGGCCGTGCGCCCGCCTCGGGAGGCGCCAGCACTGCACACATCACACCGGTCTCATCGTCTTCGACCCCGCGATGGGTGTAACTGAAGCCCTCCCGCCGGCAGGTATCCAGCTCCTGCATGAATTCGGCGCGTTTCACCCAGTTGGCCGGGTCGCTCTCCTCCGCGTTCGATCGTTGGATGATGGCAGTCACTTCACGCTCGCTGTTGAGCGTCAACAGCATCCGGCCAGCCGCCGTCATCAGCGCGGGTCTCAATGTGCCGGGACGAATATAATAGGACAGACCCGGCAGGGGACGCTGCACCACGTAGATGTAGCGCACCATGTTGCGGTGCTGCTCGGCCAGGATGATCGTCTCGCCGATCTCCTCGTGGAGCCGGCTCAGCATCTCGATCAGCGAACTGGCGACGTCGATGCGCTCGGGTATCCAGCCGCCCAGCAGCGAGAGCCGGATGGTGGGCTGAAAAGTGCGGCCTTCGCGATGATAATCGAGATAGCCCAGGGATACGAGGCTACGCAGCAGCATCGAAGTGGATGACTGCGGAAAGTCGAGCGCATTGGCGATCTCGGTGGCCGAAGCGGGCCTGCGCGCGTCAGTGAAGAACTCGAATACCTGCAGCACGCGGTGCGCGGATTTGATGATCCACTTATCCTCGCCAACCTCGGACGGAAGGATGTGGGAATAGGCCTGAGCAACTTGAAGCATGCGAGAAGCTCCTACCAGCGAATGTCAGGATTTTTGCGGCTGGGCGAGCAACTGAACATCGGACCGCAGCTAAACGCGACACAGCGCCCATTCCCCGGCGCATTTTTTGCCGCATCAAGACCATCGTCCTGGCCGTCATGAGAAAATATTCGCCGCAAGATCACTACGCTCCCCAGTCATTGGCTAAGTGGCCGTGGCCACCGCTAACGAGATTGAGTGCCGGATCAGGCTTACCCCTTCGCGCCTCTGCCGGGCGCATGTGAGAAATCTGAAATGATTTGCCAATTCGCACAAGGGTCCATTTGGGACGCTTCAAACCCTGCGCGCGGACGGTATCGTGCCCGCACGGAAATTTTCGCTCTTTCCAGCGCGTTCAGTCATCGATCAGGGCAATCAATTAACATCCGTTATGGATGAGATGCCGGATCAGTATGGCCGAACGGCAAGAGCAACGCCTACGCTCGTGCGTGCCCGGAAATCATCACAGTTTTGATTTTCAGTCGGAGCCCTGGAATTCTTGGCCGGGATCGACTTCTGCTTTTGTCGGCTTGCAACGCAAAGGGGTATCATGACGCCGCTTTCCACCGACGTCCTCGTCATCATCGACGTTCAGAATGATTTTGTTAACGGCGCGCTTGGACAACCAGGCGCCGACGCCATCATAGAACCGATTAACGCGTTAGTCCGCGCCTTTGAACACGTCGTCGTCGTCAAGGACTGGCACCCGAAGGACCACATCTCCTTCGCAACCAACCATCCGGGCGCCAAGATCGGCGATCAGGTGGACGTGCCGTACGGCAAGCAGCCGCTCTACCACGAACATTGCGTTCAAGGCACGTACGGCGCTGAGTTGGACGCTCGCCTTGACGTCATGAAAGCCGAGCTTATCCTGCAAAAGGGGTATCGGTCGTCGACGGACTCACTCAGCGCCTTCTATGAGGCTGACGATACGACCACCGGACTTGGCGCATACGCCAAGGCCCGCGAGTTCGAGCGCGTCTTCCTGACGGGCCTCGCTCGCTACGGATGCGTGCTGGCATCGGCCGTGGGATCCGTTAAGGACGGTTTTGAGACCTATATCGTTCACGACGCCACCGCCGGAGACTATAATGTCGAAGAATGCGACAAGCTGATTGCGGAACTCGGCATCCGTTGGATCACCTCATCGGACCTTGTCCTCTGAACCCTCATCGATGTAGACCGTGGTAAGGTCGGTGAACCAGCTCTGGCTCGGGGTGTAGCCTTTCACCTTGGGTGAAAAAGCGCGCGGATTGACGTCGTGCACGACCCAGACCCATGGCGCGAGATCGACCAAGCGCTCGTGCACACGAGCCAGCATCGCATTCCGCGCCGCTTCGTCACCGCTGAAGTCGGTGCGGTACTGATCGAGCAGGCGCATGACCGTCTTGTCCTCGAAGCCGACCACATTGGGCGGATAGAATGAATAATAGAACCAGGTGAGATCGGAGGTATCGAACCCCATGGTGATCGCCTGAAATCCACGGGCCTCCAAAAGACCCGGGTTGAGCATGATCGCCCCCGCCTGATTGAAATCGACCGTTTCGAACGTAAGATCGAACCCGGCCTTGCCGGCGCTCTGCTGTAGCAATTCGTTCATGGGCTGGGATAGCATCATTCCCGAACCCGACGGGATCAGCATCACCTTCACGCGCACCGGCACCCCGACCGGATAACCAGACGCCTTCAGCAACGCCAAAGATTTGGCAGGGTTGTAGGCATAATCATTTTGCGGATGTCCGAAGCGGGCGTCGGCGGGCTTCCAATAGCCCTTGGCCGACTGGGCAGCGCCGTTCAATATCTTGACCACACCCTGACGATCCATCGCAAAATTGAAGGCTTGGCGAACCCGCAAGTCCCTGAATGGGCTGGTGGGCGCAATCTTCAACCAATAGGCCCATATGTGCGCCATGGGGCTTGTGGAAACGGTATAGCCCTGCGATCTCAGAAACGAGATCGCGTCGGTCGGCGGCCCTTCGATCCAGTCCACCTCGCCCGACCGCAGTGCTGCGATGCGCGTGGTGGGCTCGGCCATCGCGAACAGTTGGACCCGGTCCAGCTTCGCAGCGCGCCTCACGTTCCAATAGCCGGGATTGCGGTCCATGGTGATCGAGGTCTTGTCGACCTTGGTGATCCGGAATGCGCCCGTACCGCTGGGGCGCTCCCCGAAGGCAGCCCAATTGCCCCCGACCGCGCGCCAGCGTGCGGGGCTCACCATGAGGATACTGGCAATGATCTCTGGAAAGAAGCTCGTCGGAGTCTTTGTATAGATGGCGACGGTGCCGGAATCGATCTTCTCCCAGCGATCGATCATCGGCGCGCGCGCTCGCGCTCCGGCTGCCACGGTCTCCTCATATTGGGGTGCCCGCTTGTCGTAGAGCCGCTGAAAGTTCCAAATCACAGCGTCAGCGTCGAACGTGCTGCCGTCGTGAAACCGGACGCCTTGCCGTAGATGGAAGGTCCATTTGTTGTGATCTTCCTGATCGGCGGCCCAATCCGTGGCAAGCCAGGGGATGACGCCCGGTGGCCGATCGGTGACCCGCAGATCCCACATGGTCAGCGGCTCGAATACGGGATATCCCGCGAACCGAACACCCTCGAGCCCCTGCGTCGGCGCGCCGGTGGTTGTCGGAAGGTCGCCTGCGGTCATGGCGATGCGCAACATGTTCCTCGGCGGCTCGGTCGCGACTTTGTCATTTCGGACCAGCATGACCGCAGTGACGGTTGCAACTGCCGTCACGCCGATGACCCAGGGCGATTTCCACCACTTCGCGCGGCGCGATCGCACCCTTTGTCCCGCAAGGGGAAGGCTCGGATCCATCTTCGTTCTTTCGCTGACAGGCGTTGGCAACGCCCGAAGAATGTCGCTAATCGCGGAGGCGCGGCGATGTCCAGCGCAGCGGGGTGTGATCGCCGCCGAAAGCTGCTGCGCGGTTCAATATCAGGTGAGTGATATCGGCAATATCAGCGGCGTGATATCGATCCGTTTGCCCGGCCGCGCTCTTGCCCGCCGCCGCCAATCGCTCCAGCCTTTAGGAAAGAGCGTAACAAATGGTCAAGGGCTTAGAGCCGCAAGACCGATGAATACGCAAAAAGGGACTAGAGGGAGCGCGCGCCCGCGTAGCTCTCCAAGCTGCCGTTTGCCCGGACGGAGAGAGGATCAACTCGGCTCTGTCGAAGGATCAAACGGGGGACAGTTATGTTTTCGAAGCCAAGCCAAGCACATGGGCAAACGCCCAGGCGCCACAAAAACGCGAAGATGCTTCGGTGCGCTTCGCTCGCGGTGCTCATCGTCGCAAGCGCCTACAGCGACGCCCGCGCAGAAGAACCCACTGCCGATGCCGCCGACGTGATCGTGGTCACTGCCGAGCGCCGCAACGCCCGGCTGGTGGAAACGCCGATTACGATCACCGCGTTGACCTCCGACCAGTTGAGGAAGACAGGTGTCGATAATCTCATGGATCTTGGCCCCGTGGTGCCCGGCTTGCGCATGGACAAGCTCGGGCCGGCCGCCCAGCCGACGATCCGCGGCATCACTTCGAACACCTCGGGGCCCGGCTCCGCCAGCAACGTGGCGGTCTACGTGGACAACAGCTACATCGCCTCTCAGGGCGCCAATAATTTCGAGATACCGGACGTGACCGGCATTCAGGTACTCAAAGGACCGCAAGGGACCCTGTTCGGCCGCAACGCCACGGGTGGAGCGATCCTCGTGACCACCATGAAGCCGAGCCGGGAAATCCAGGCCAATATCACCGCCGGCCTTGGAACATATGGCGAGCGGCTGATGAAGGGCTACGTGACCGGCGGCCTTACGGACAAGCTGAGCGCCATGTTCAGCGGCAGCTATCGCTATACGGACGGATATACCAAAAATATCGTCACCGGCAGCGAAACCGACGGCAAGTATCGCGGCGTCAATGCAACCGGAAAACTTCTCTATACGACCGAGAATGACGACACCTATCTGCTCACGTTCGTCTACAGCAATACCAACGATGCGGCCGCCCTGACGTATCGCATCTCTCCGAAATATGGCTCGCGCTCGCTTGGCCTGTTTCTACCCGATCAGGTCGTCGCCCAATCGCCGCACCAGAGTTCCGTCGGTTACAAACCCCGATCCAATTCCGAATTCTATCGGGGCAGCTTCAATGCGAAGGTCAATCTCGGCGACTTCGCCACGCTGACCAGCTACACGTCCTATTTCAACGAGAAATTCGTCGAGCACGGCGATCTGGATGGAACGGTCGTTCCCATCTTCGATATCTATTTCCCCGTGCTAGACGAGAATTATTCACAGGAATTCAACCTCATCTCGAAATCGGGAGGTGCTCTGAAATGGTCGACGGGTGTCTATTACTTCCACGACAGCTCCTCGTTGCCCGAAATGTTCATCAACTATGATTTCAACACCAACCTGTACAATAACGGGGTCAAGACGGACGCCTACGCGGTCTTCGCAGACGCCACCTATGACATCACCCCAGCCCTGCACCTCACCCTGGGCTATCGCTATTCCATCGAGACGAAGAAGCTCCGAGCCATAATTCCGGTCGCTGCGCGGGGCAAGCACACTTGGCGCAAAGGCACGCCCCGCGCCGTTTTACGCTATGATTTCGACCGCAACACCAATGTCTATGCGTCGTTTTCCCGGGGCTTCAAAAGCGGCAACTACAATCTTTCGGCCGTCGATCAGCCGCCGGTTTCTCCCGAAACATTGGATGCCTACGAAGTGGGATTCAAGCATCAGGGACCGGCCTTCGATTTCAGCGCTTCGACCTATTATTACGACTATTCGAACCTGCAGGTTGAGAGTTTCGTGCTCCTGCCGGGCAACACTGCCCTCAGCACGCTGCTGCAGAATGCCGCCCGCGCGCGCATCTATGGAGCCGAGGCCAGCGCCACCGTACATCTGGCCGACGGCCTGAGCGCTCAACTCACCGGAGCCTACACGCACGGCCGATACAGGCGGTATCCCGGCGCAATCAGCTTTCAGGAGAATCCTGCCGGGGTCGCGTATTTAAATGTTCCGGTCGATGCGAGCCACAACAGGATGATCCGTAGCCCTGACTTCACGGGCAACGCGGCCATCAACTACGAGCGGCCGGTCTCCTTCGGCACGATACGACTTGGCGGCAATATCAGTTACAGCAGCGCGGTCTATTTCGACGCAGCCAACCAGTTCAAGCAGAGGGGCTTCGCGCTTCTTGGGCTGTCCGCTGAATGGACTTCGAAAGACGAGCATTTCTCCTTTCTGGCGATCGGCCGCAATGTGACGGACAAGAAGTACGTCAATTATGTGAATCCCATCACGCTTGGGATCCTTGATAACGACGCCCCGCCGGCAACAGCAAGGATCACCATAACCTACCGGTACTAGGTGTCTGGTTGCGACACATCATTGGCGTAATAGAGCAGGTCGTCGATTTTGATCATGAGATCGTCTGTTGCGATCGGCTTGTAAAGAGGATTGGCGAGAGAGGGGATGAGCCCGATCCGCTCCTCTACCTTCTGAGATGGCGAACTGCCCAGAAGCACACGCTGCCTTCGTTGGTTGTAAGCGCGGTTGAAGCCGGTCAGCAGGATTTCAAGGTCAGCATGGCCGGCGACATTGATGGCGAGTACCTCGCTGGCGATGCGGCCGTTGAAGCGTTCGACCATGCCATTTGTTTGAGGCGTATAGGGCCGCGTCATACGGTGAATGACTTTGATCTTCGCAGGCGTGTTCAAAATCCTCAGCGGCGAAGCAGGATCCCCTGTCCGTCAGCACATGGGTGATGCGGAAGGGGAAAGCCTTGCTGGCGGCCTTGAGGAAGGCCATCGCGTTGGTGGCATTCTCGGCGTCATAAACGTCCAAATGGACGAACCGGGAGCAGCGATCGATGGCGACATAGAGTAAGCGCTTGCGAGTCTCACCGTCGACCGTCCGCAATTTGGGCAGATGCTTCACGTCGATGTGGACGAAGCCCAGATCATAGTCGTTGAAGCGACCTTGCCCTTTGCGGGGCTGCACCGTGGGTTTGGGCGGCTGTCGATTGAGCCCTTCAGCCTTGAGTACCCGGTAGATGCTGTCGCGATTGAGGCGTGGCAGGAAGTGCCGGAGGACAAAGGTGAGATCATCCAGGGCGAAGCCGGTCGCCCTGTGTACGGCGCAGATGATCGCGCGTTCTTCCTCGCTCATCGCCCACGCAAGACGGCGGGGTTGGCTTGAGCGATCCAGGACCGCCTGCTCGCCACGCTTGCGCCACTTGCGGACTGTCTCGTCGCTGATGCCATAGCGCTTGGCCACGACATTGGCGGGTTCTGTGGAACGGGCGATTTCCGCCCGCACAGCAGGCGTGGTCCGCGCTTGGCGATGTATCTGCACCATCACGAAACCTCATCAGCAAGAGCGGCAAAGCGCCCCGCGTGATCCGCAATAGCACTCTTTACCATGTCCCAATGATGTGTCGCAACCAGACAACTAGGGTCCAAACCCAATCAGCCGCTTGAATGGGAGCGGCTTTCCTGATTCACGGCGGTGTGGATGTAGGAGGTTTGCCATGGCGATATTTTGGCTGTCGAACGAGCCATGGTGAGCGATCGAGCCGCACCTGCCAAAGAACCAGGCCGGCGCTAGGCGGGAGGATGACCGGCGGGTGATCTCTGGCATTCTACATGTTCTCAAGGCGGGGTGCCGCTGGTGCGATTGCCCGGCCGACTGTGGCCCGTCGACTACGGTGTACAACCGCTTCAACCGCTGGTCGCATCGGGGCTTCTGGCTCAAACTGCTCGACGCGCTGGTGGGCGCCGGCGCGGTTACGAGGAGCACCGCGGTCGACAACACCTACGTCAAAGCGCAACGCGCCGCGTTCGGTGCAAAGGGGGCGCGCTCGACGCAGGCGATCGGCCGTTCCCGCGACGGTTGGACGACCAAGGTCCAGCCGCTTACCGACGTCATTGGCCGTCCCTACGCGCTGATGCTGACGGCCGACAACGTGAGTGACGTGAAGGCGGCACCCGTGCTTCTCGAACGCGCCGGTCGCATGCGCTACCTGCTCGCCGACAAGGACTACGACGCCGACCGTCTCCGTCGCGCGCTACGAGATGCTGGCGCTGTTCCGGTCATCCCCGGTCGCAGCAACCGCAAACCCACCAATCGCTACGACAAGGATCGCTATCGCGCTCGGCATCTTATCGAGAACGCCTTCTGCCGGCTCAAGGACTTCCGCCGTATCGCCGCCCGAAACGACAAGCTCGCAACCGACTTCCTGTCAGGTCAGGCGTCGCGCTCGCCACCGCGTTGGCATTCTGGCTCTGAACGAGTCTGAGCCCTATCCTTCGAAGAGCAGTTGCCGATCTTGGGACCGTTCGGGACCAATTGCGCCTAAGAGCCCTCTCTGATTGGGACTGATCGGGTCAAGCTGCTTCCTCGTATTCGTGACCGTTCCCATGGCTCACTCGCTTCTCTCATTCCGCCGCCGTTCCCAAACAGATTCTTGGCTTCGCGAGACTTGCGGTCACTCGCCGCAGAGATGCTCACACTGGCGCGCGGTGCCGGCAACAAGTCCGCACCGATGCTCTCCTCGTTATATTTCCGATGTTGCGATGCGACCTAGTCGAGCGCGCCCGACGCCCCAAAAATAACGCAACTCGCTCGACATCGGGCGCAACACGATCAGGGGGGGTATCCGACAGACCGCGACATTATTCGACACGCTTGTATCGCAATCGTCGGGCTTGTGGGCCGTCTCCGAAAATCACGATCCCGATGATCGGTTTCGGCAGCGCATCGCCACAGAGCGCTCCGGCTGATCTCGATCCAACATATCCGCGGTCCCGGGCACAGGGGGGAGGATCGACGCCTCTGGGCGCCGTGCTTCCATGCAGCGTTTTAATACGAAGGAACTTCATCATGGATACAGTCAGCGCCGCTCAGGCCGCCAATCTGGTCATCTCGCTTTACCGCGGCACCGCGGAACGTCCGATCGTCCGGTTTCCCGAAAGCTGCCGACCGACGTCATTTTTCGACGTGCAGAAGATTTTCGACTGCCTCGTCGAGAACTTCGGGCAGGCCGTACAGGGATGGAAGCTCTATTTCCCATTCAAGGCCGGCCAGCCCAATCTCGTCGCTCCGATCTTCAATCTGCTGAAATCGGGCGATCACATCACGCCTGAAATGTCGCGCATTCGTATCTGGGAGCCCGAGATCGTGTTCCGTGCGAACCGCGACCTTCCGCCGCGGGCCGAACCCTATTCCTATGAAGAAGTGGCGCAGGCCGTCGACGCGGTCCCGGCCATCGAGTTTCTCGCGTTCCGGTTCGACGTCAACAGCATGCAGGAAATGGCGGATCGCCCGTTCGAGGCCTATGCCGACAATACCCTGAGCGGCGGCTTCGTCGTTGGTGAGGCACTTGCCGACTGGCGCTCGCTCGACTTCAGCAAGATGCGGCATGCGGCGAGAGAGGGCGACAAGATCGTCGGAGAGGCCGTCGGCGGCCATCCGGTTGTCGATCCTTTCATTCTGGTTTTCGTCGGCGCCAACACGGCCCGCGAGCGCCAAGGCATTCGCAAGGGTCAGATCCTCGCCACGCTCTCACCGTCCGCACTGCTCACCGCCGAGCCGAACGCGGCGATCAGCGCGCACTTCGAGGGCCTGGGTGGCGTCTCGGCCGTTTTCGACTACTGACGATGCAAGGGGTAGATCAGGTGAGCCTGCGCGGTAAAATCGCGATTGTCACCGGTGGCGGCACCGGCATCGGACGAGCGACGTCGCTGAAGCTCGCCGGGCGCGGGGCCGATGTCGCGATAAACTATCGGGTGAGCCGCGATGAAGCGGAAGACACTGCGACGGCGTGTCGCGAGTTCGGCGTGAACGCGATCGCAGTTGCAGGCGATGTCGGCAGCGACGAGGACTGTCGGCATCTGGTTACGGCGGCGGAAAATGAGCTTGGTGGCCGTGTTGGAATCCTCGTCAACAACGCGGCGGCCACCAAGTTCGTGCCCCATGCCGAGCTTGACGGGCTCTCCGGCGAGGATTTCGAAAGCATTTTCCGAACCAACGTGACGGGCGCTTATCAGATGATCCGTGCTGCGGCGCCTGGAATGCGGGCTATCGGGGGGGGATCCGTCGTCAACGTCGCGTCTATCGCTGGACTGTTCGGTGGTGGCACCTGCTCGGCCTATTCGGCATCCAAGGGCGCGCTCATCAATCTCACGAAAACGCTGGCGCGCGCGCTCGCTCCGGATATTCGCGTCAACGTGGTGTGTCCCGGCTTTGTCGCGACGCGCTGGTTCGAAGATCGGATGTCTCCGGACGATTATGCCGCGGCACTGAAGAAAGTGATCGACGCGATGCCGCTCGGGCGTGCTCCGACGCCCGAGGATATCGCAGGCGGCATCGCCTATTTCTGCTCAGCTGATGCTGCGACGATCACGGGTGAAACCCTCATCATGGATGCGGGCGCCCATCTGGATCTTGCCATCTCGCGAGGCGCGGTGGGCCGGGAATAGCGGTCACGGCAAAATTCCGAACATGGCAGCGATAAATGCACGGCATTGGTCGCGACGCTTCCCGACCAACTAATACTTAAATAGTGGAAATGCGCATGAGAGGGACGAAATGAGCAACAATTATAATGGCTTCGAATATTTGGAGGTCGATCACCCTCGCGAAGCGATCCTGCGGGTGACGCTCAATCGTCCTGAAAAGCGGAATGCCATGAGCAATGAGTTGCGGCGCGAGCTGTTCTCCATACTGGAGCGAGCCGATGTCGATGACGATGTTCGCGTCATCATTCTGCGCGGAGCCGGCAAATGCTTCTCCTCAGGCTATGACCTCTCCCAGGGTTCTGTAGAGGGCAGTGGAGACAGGCCGGTTCCTTACTACACCGCGCCTGGGATCGGCTATTGGGGTCGCCATGTCGTGGAAGGCTGCTTCCGGATGTGGGACTTGGCCAAGCCGCTCGTCGCGCAGGTTCACGGATATTGTCTTGCCGGCGGAAGCGAACTCGCCTCGGCATGCGACCTCGTCTATGTCGCGGATGACGCCGAGATCGGTTATCCGCCGATACGGCTCATGAGCCCTCCGGACAACCAGGTTTTCCCTTGGCTGATGGGCATGCGCCAGGCCGCCGAGATGATGCTGACGGGTGACTCAATCTCCGGCAAGCAGGCCGCCGCGTTCGGCTTTGCCAACCGGTCCTTCCCCATCGATCAACTCGAGGGCGCTGTGCTGGACATAGCGGAGCGCGTCGCGAAGGTCCCTGCGCAGCTGCAGCAGATGAACAAGCGGGCTTTGCACCGCCAGATGGAAGTGATGGGCATTCGGGCGGGGCTGCGCGCAGGAACGGAGATCCAGGCTCAGGCGTGGTTCACGCCCGAAGTCATCGCCTATGTGGCCGAGCTTCGCAAAAGCATCACCGGTGCCCTCGACCAGCGCGATGGTCAGTATGGCGACTACCGCACAGCCGGCCGGGTCTGAACTCTGGCTACCATCGAAGAAGGACTACCAATGAGCATCGACAGCAATCCCGTCAGCCGGCTTCCACTGATCGACGTCGAGACTATGGAGGGACCTGCGGGAGACACGCTGCGCTCGCTTCCCATGCGGATGAATATCATTGCAATGGCAGCGCACGCGAGCACCTGCGTCATTCCGCAACTGATGCTGGGCAACGCCGTCATGAACACGCAGTCGCTTCCAGGGCTGCGGCGCGAGCTACTGATTCTGCTCGCTGCGCGGCTCGACGGCGCGCAATATGTATGGTCACAGCACCGTGTCATTGCCGAGAAGCTTGGAGCCACCTCGGCGATGCTGGAGGCGATTGAGGAGCTAGATCTTGCCTCTGCGGCATTCGATGAGGCGGAGCAGGCTCTCCTGGGGTTCGGGAAGCAGGTGATAGAAAGCGGAAACGTAGCGGACGAGGTATTCGAGCGCGCTCTGCGACATTTCACAGCTCAGGAGGTTATCGAAGCCATCATCGCCATCGGCTATTATATGACGATGAACCGGATTACACTTGCGACGCGGACGCCGCTGGAACCAGGAGCTGCAGCAATGAAAATGCGTGAGAGGGTTTAGGGGAAGCTCCAATCAGCGAAGAGCCATTTTGCGTCTCGGAAGCTCGGCTCGTCGTAGCCTCCGGGCTTCAGCGTTGGAGAACAGCATGGGCTTTTGCGAACATGTTTGTCCCGAGCGTACAGTGCGAGACGTGGATGTGTGATTTCCTGCCAAGCGCCGTTCCGGCTGAAATCCTGCGTGCCGTGCTCGACAGCGCATCTGAAAGGCCCTCGATCACGGGCTCGAGCCCCTGGGAGGTTTACATTGTGTCAGGGGCGGCGCGTGATCGGCTGAGCAGCGCACTCGTAGAAGCGGCCTTGGCGCGTTCGATCGCAGAGGTGCCTGGTGAGGGCTTGCAGGGGCATAGCCGTAGCAGGCAGAACCGTGAGGATTTGCAACGCTATTTCGGATTTTTTGGCGCCCCGCATCTGTTTCTCGTGTCTATGGAGCCAGGTGAGGGACGGTTGCTCGCCGGAGTCGATGCCGGGATTCACGCGGGGACCTTTTTGAGCCTGCTTAGATCCTACGGCTTGTCGGGGGTCTCGCAGTCCCATCTCAGGCTCTTCACCGACACGATCCGGAGCGCGCTGGCCATCGATGGCCCGCAGGAATTCCTGTCCTGCATTGCGTTCGGTTACCCCGCCTCCCATGCCGAATCGCCCGTGCTCAGCGTGGCTCTCCACTGATTGCAAATGGAAATCCCAAGCACAGGATGTCAACTACTGAACGCAGATATATGAGGCAAATAAGGAGACTATCATGGCGACCGCCAGCGAAAACTATAAGCTCGTAACGGACTATTATCAGTCTTTTGGCGAAGGCGGCCCGGAGGGCTTAGCTCGCATGCTGAGCTTCTTTGCAGAAGGAAAATCGAATTACACGGCTGGCAATTCAGAATTCGCCGGCGTGCAAAATAGCCCTGCGGAGTCCGAAAAGGTGCTCCATCGCATTCTGGAGCTGAATGAGGGGAACCTCGAAATTGTCGGGACGCCGATTATTTTGCTGGCTGGCGACGCAATGGTCGCAGTCCTGCTGAAGGAAAGGCATAAGCGGGCCGGTCACGCCGAGCTCATCGTCCCCCGCCTGTGCGTATACGAGATTGCCGACGGCAAACTCAGCCGGTCCTTCATCTGGCAGCTCGAGGCGGAAGCGTATGACGCCTATTATCCGAAGGCCTGATCGGGGCTGTGACGGTCATCGGTGAGGCTCGAACGTCATGCTTACTGTAAAATGAGTCAGCTAAAAAGCAGGAGCGAAATGCCGAGCGCACACCGCGCGCACCACGCCTAGACTGCCTCAGCGCTAGCCGTCAACCGGCTGTCCCAAGAAGAATCCGGCGGCATCGATGCCGCCGGATACCCTTCGATTTACTATCCAGTCAATTGTGAAACGTCACAGTCTCTTCGATCGGCGCCTTGTCGAGCGGGTAGTTGTTCACAGGATTGCCGGGCACTGGATAGCCAAAGGAGATGCCAAACAGCATCTTATACATCGGATCGATGCCAAGCACCTCCCGCGCCGTCCCAGCAAAGAAGCTCAGAAGCGTTTGCGGAACGCCGCCGAGCCCATGAGCTTCGAGCGATAGAAGCAATGATTGACCGTACATGCCCACGTCACCGGCGACTCGAACTGTCTCATACACCGGGGCCATGAAGAGCAGTGCGACATGCGGCGCGCCGAAAAATTGGAGATTCTTCATCACAGCGAAGTTGCGTTGCTCAGTGGCATCGCGCGGCACTCCGGCCGCCTCGTAATAGCCTGCTCCTTGAGCCTGCCGACGCTCGGTGTATATGCCGTACGAGCTGTCGAAGTCGAATGGAAAATCCCAGGTGAAGTTCTGCTGGCCCGCTGCTTCCAGAAACGCGGCGCTCAGCTTGTCGCGCGATGTCCCTGACGCGATATGGATAATCCAGGGTTGGTAGTTGCAATTGGAAGGGGTATTGCGCGCGTCCTCGAACACCGATTTCAGCACGTCTTGGGGCACCGGTGTGGGCAGGAAGCTGCGCGGCGACCTGCGGCCGCGAATGACGTCCTGGAATAATCTGGCTTCAGACATTGAGGCATCTCCGATAACAAAATTGGTATGGGCCCCGGAAGGGTTACGCGCGCGCGCGCGAGTCAAACAGCGAGTGGATCACATCCCCGGCATAACCTCAGCCTTATGGCTCAAAGCTCCCTAACCACTCCCCCCTGCCCTTTTCGCCTGGTCCCAGGCGATGGCCATTAGTTCGGGAAGGACAGCAACCCGCTCGCGCGCCTGGCTTGACGACGCAGTGCCCCGGAGAACCCGGCCCTTGATTCCGTGGAAGATTGCTGCCAGCCGGAAAAAGTTGAAAGCGATGTAGAAGTCGTAATTCGGCATGCTCGCCAACCCGCGCCGTGCGCAGTAGGCAGAAAGATATTCATGCTCGGAAGGTATGCCGAGAGCAAAGATGTCGGCACCACCAAGTCCGGCTACTATATGTGGCGGCATCCTGAACATCATCGCGTGATAAGCGAAGTCTGCGCCGGGATGGCCCAATGTCGACAGCTCCCAGTCTAGGACAGCCAATATCCTTGGCTCGGTCGGATGAAAGATCATGTTGTCGCACCGAAAATCGCCATGGACGATGCTGGTCTCGTCGCCGGCCGGGATGTTACGGGGCAACCAATCGACGAGACGGTCCATATTGGGATCACGCCCAGCTTCAGCGTCCTCAACATACTGCTTCGACCAGCGCGCGATCTGTCGCTCGAAATAATTGCCCGCTCGGCCATAGTCGCCAAGGCCGATGGCCTCGAAATCAATGCTGTGCAGCGTAGCGATCGTATCGTTCATCGCGTCAAAGTGCGCCGCTCGGGCATCAGGCGACATGCCCGGCATCGTCGCATCCCAGAAGATCCGCCCCTCGATCATAGCCATGACGTAGAACCAGGTGCCGATCACGGTCTCATCCGTGCAAAGTGCGTAGACACGGGCGACCGGAAAGCCCGCCTCGCCTAAAGCCATGAGGACCTTGGCCTCGCGATCTACAGCATGTGCTCCCTTGAGAAGTTGGCCTGGGGGCTTGCGCCGAAGCACATAGCATCGCTTCGGGGTCGTGAGCTTATAAGTAGGGTTGGATTGGCCTCCCTGAAATTGTTCGATTGTCAGGGGGCCGGCGAAGTCCTCAACATGGTCTTTCATCCAGCGGTCGAGCGCCTTGGCGTCGAGATGGTATCCTTCGCGAACGGCGGTTGTGGCGGCCCCGGCCTCGGATGGCACTGTCACTGTACCACGCTTCCCCGTGCATTCACCCAGTCGCGTTTGATCTTCTTGGCAAGAGACCATTTGTGGACCTCGGTCGGCCCGTCATAAATGCGAAAGGCGCGTATTTCGCGAAATGCCTGCTCGACGATCGTGTCCCGGCTTACGCCGCTGCCGCCCATCACCTGGACGCAGCGATCCGCCACCCGGAAAAGCGCATCGGACACCGCGACCTTCGCCATGGAGCTCTCGACAGTCCCGAGTGAGCCGGTATCAAGCACTTCCGCGCACCAGGCAATGATCAGTTCGCACTGCTTGAGGTCAATGAGGTTGTCCGCGAGCATGAAGCCGACCCCCTCATGATCGACAAGCGCCTTGCCAAACGCCTGCCGGCGACAGGCATAATCGCTTGCGATCTCGTTGGCACGGATAGCAAGTCCCAACCACCGCATGCAATGCGAGAGGCGTGCGGGGCTAAGGCGCACCTGCGCATATTTAAAGCCCTCTCCAGAAACACCGAGCATCTGATCGGACGGCACGCGGAGGTCAACGATATCGATCTCGGCGTGGCCGCCCGGCATTGAACTGTCTATAGTGTCCAATATGCGGGTTGTTCGGATCGCCGGGTCGGGAAGATCGACAAGGAACATGCACGCGCCGTCGGTCGACTTCGCCATCACAATACCCACTTTAGCGCCCTCGGCGCCTGTGATGAACTTCTTGCGGCCGTTGATGACCCAATGGTTCCCGTCCAGCCGGCAGGTCGTCTTCATCATCGAAGGATCCGAACCCGCCCCCCCTTCTTCTGCGGGTTCTGTCATGAAGAAGGCCGATCGCGCCGCGCCCGACACCATTGGCTCGAGAAAGCGAGTCCGCTGTTCCGGCGAACCGACCTTGCCCAGTAGATACATGTTGCCTTCATCGGGTGCCATCGTGTTGCACGCGAGCGGCCCCAAGGGTGAAAGCCCGGATCGAATAAGGACCGTCGCTGTCTCACTCTGCGACAGATGGGATCCGTCATCCAGGATATGCGGCGTCAACACGCCGGCGCTTCGCGCTTTCCCCCGCAGTTCCTGGACCAGCTCATCGGCCGGCCCGTGCGCTCCAAGACGCGGGTCGTGTTCATAAGGTATGATGGTTTCGCGGATAAAAGCTTCAACACGCGCCGCGATAGCCTGCGCCCTGTCACTCGACGCTGCACCATATTCGAAACTCACTGCAAGGACCTTCCTACTGTCGGGCTGGCCACGGCGGGACGCCGTCTCGGCCAGTATATTCGAACTGGGCTGACGCGACCAATCGTCAGAGTTTATTGAAGCCATGCCGGATCGCCTCGAGCTGCGGCACGGATGAGTTCAGATCAGGCACTGTCTGATGAAAGCGAGAGCCCGTCTGTGCGCATCGGCGGCGGCGCTGCAAGGCATAGCCACAAAATTGTGCGGCGCTCCCGGGTAGATCTGCAGGTCGCTTGAATTTCCGGCCGCCATCCAGCGCATGTGCATGAAGAGACTGTCCTCGAGCAGTGCATCCTCGGTGCCCACAATGAATAGCGCTGGGCACGCTCTAGATAGATCCGCATAGAGCGGCGAAACATTCGGAGAGCGGTGATCGCGGTCTGGTCCAATGAAGGCGTTCACGAACCCCTGCAAATCCGTCGTACGCGGCGTGCTTCGCGCCTCGCCGAACTGGCGCGCCCAAGGCGTCAGTGCGAGATCGAAAAAGCCATAGACGAAATGGGCGCCAGAAAAGCCGACATCGTATGAATCGCGCATTTCGATCACGGTCAGAGCAGCGAGATGCGCTCCCGAGGAGTCGCCGCCAATCACGATCCGGTCTACACCCCATCGATCTGCCGCATTGTCCGCCAGCCACCTCGCCACCGCCACGCTGTCTTCCAGCGCAGCCGGGAAAGGATGCTCTGGTGCCAGTCGATAATCGACGCTCACACAAACGACGTTCGCCTCATCCGCGTAGCGTTCGAGCATGCCATCCTGGAGGTCGGCGGCACCCATGAACCAGCCACCGCCGTGGAGATGAAGATAGATGCCTTTGGGCGCCGTCGCCGCAATGATCCGAACGGGGACCTCGCCTCCCGATCCCTCGATCATCAGCGTCTCGGCGCGCGGAGAACGGATGATGGAGGGAAATCCTCCGGTACCCGCGTTGCGCGCCTCGCGGATGGGTTGGGCGTGCTCGGGCGTCCAGACTGGCGGAAGCGTGGCGATCCGAGCCTTTGCACCAGCCGCCACTGCGTAGGTATCCTCCGCCACTGCACTCCCGTCGAACAGCGACAATGTCAGTCCGTCCACCTTGCTCTCCCGATTATTTGGAGCCCATCGGCTCGTTGATCATGTGCGTGAACGCCTGCCGCGCGCATGTCAGCCTGCCAGACCTGTAAGATCGAGGATGATAATGAGCGCCCCGAAAAAGAAGGCCTTGAATGCGCTGCGAACGGCCAGATAGCGGCTGACGCCCGCAGCGAGCGCCACCTTGGAGGCCGCTTGCCAATAGGCGTAGATACCCGCGGCGAAAATCAGGATTTCAAGGCCTATTGCCATGTCCGGCTTCGCCCAGAGGGCGAAGCCCAATTTTGGAAGATCGCCGACATTCCCCGGAAGCAATGGAAGGTCGTTTCGATGAACGACGAGATCGAGCATCCAGTGCGACAAAGCGACTAGGCCGACGACGATCCCGCCTCGACGCCCCCATGCTCGCGCGACGGGAACGGCCAACGCGATGGAAAGGAGTGCAGCCCCTACCAAGGAGTGGGTGTAGTCCGCGTGAATGATGAGCCCGCCATAATGCGCGGCATGGGGAACTGGCTCGATCCATTCGATGCCGGCCGCGAGGAAAGGGATGAAAATGACGTCCAGCCACACGGTCGCGAGCATGAGCAACCACAAAGGGACCATGGGCTCCCGCGCCTTTACCGCCGCAGCGAGGCCATAGTGCCCGACAATCACTTTTCCTCTTCCCGGCAGGTTGGCCATGGCAGCTTGCGATCGAACAGACCGAGGATCACGACAAAGAAGACGACACTGATGATGAATGTCATTTCCAGATATCTTTCGGTTTCGTCCTAGCTAGGCGCCGGCCGGGACGTTGTCCGAAGATGAGAGAGCCGCGATTTTCGCAGCACGCAGCTGGCTGCGCCGTACCTTTCCCGCTTCGTCTCGGAGCGGCTCATCGGTGAATTCATAGCTTGCCGGCAATTTATATCGGGCAAGCTTCGTCGCCAGGAAGGCGCCTAGCGCCTCCACCGTGACCGGTTCTGCCGCCGCCAGCGACGGCCGCACGATTGCATGTACGCGCGCACCGAGATCGGGGTCGGGAAGTCCGATCACCACCGCCAGGTCCACACCCGGATGTTCGGACAACGCATTCTCGATTTCCGCCGGATAGACATTCATGCCCCCGCGCAGGATCAGATCCGCACGACGGTCGGCGATGTAGAGATAGCCCTCCTCATCCAGCCAACCGAAATCGCCGATGGTCTCGTAACCATCCTTTGAGCGATGCGGTTCGGCGCCGAGATAGTGATAGGTCGATCCCGCACCCGTAAACGGGAGGAGATGGATTTCACCTACCTCACCCGGCGGTAGTTGCTCGCCATCCTCGCTCAGGATACGGATATCGCAGTTGATCGGGCGCCCCACCGACCCGCGATGCGTCAGCCATTCAGCGCCGTTGAGAATGGTGTTGCCCTGCCGCTCCGTGCCGCCATAGATTTCCCAAATCTTTTCCGGCCCGATCCAATCGATCCACGCTTCCTTAAGCCAGGCGGGCATGGGCGCGGCGGTGTGCCAAACGGCCTGAAGCGACGACAGATCGTAGCGCGACCGAGTCTCTTCGGGCAACGCCCAGATGCGGCTCATCATGGTCGGCACCAAATTTGCCCATTCGACTTCATAACTCTCGATCAGGCGCAGCGTCTCCTCAGCATCGAAGCGCGGCATGCTGATGACGCTGTTTCCATGATGCAGCGCCATCGACATGAAGGTGAACGGTGCGTTGTGGCATAGCGGACCGGCGTTGAGCACTGTTCCGCCCTGGGGCAGATTGAGCAGGGGCTGACTGATGTCCGTGGCGCCCGGCCCCATGTCGACGATCATCTTTGGCCGTCCCGACGAGCCGCCCGACGTCATGGCTTTCCAGTGACTTCCAATGATCGAGGATAGTGGTTCGTCACTGCCCTCCTGGAGGCCATAGTCAGCGGGCAGCGCCCCCGTTGTCGCGCGGATGGCGGGATCCGACGCGAAAACAGCTCGTGGACGGGCAAGATCAAGCACCGCCTTCATTTCGTTCGCTGGTAGCCGCGCCGAGATGCAGGATGGCGTAGCTCCAAGCTTCCAGAGCGCAAAGGAGAGCTCGAAGACCGCATTTTCATTTGGCAGCACGAGCGCCACGATATCGTCCTTGCCGATACCGAGACCTTTCAGGGCCCATGCCCTTCGATTGATGCGTGTGGCCATCTCCGCCCAGGAAAGCCGGTCGTTCTGATGGACGACACAAAGGCGTTTGCCCCCGAGGCGCTCGGCATACAGAGCAGGGATATCGCCCATCGCGACTAGGTTCATGCATCACTCCAATTTGAGCAACTTCTGCCGTCGGAAACGACGCGCTCTTGGCCGGATGCTACGCGGGGGCGGCTGGGCCAAACAGAGCCCCTTGCGGCATTCCCGGTATAACATCGCAGTTATGGCTTGATCTTCAGAGGCGGCTCTTCTTTATGCCTCCCAGAGGTTGATATGAACATTTTGAGCCTGCGCTACTTCCTGAAAATCGCCGAGCACGGGAGCATCACACGCGCCGCAGCTGAGTTGCACATCACGCAGCCCGCGCTCACACGACATGTGGCGCATCTTGAAGATCATCTGCGTGTGAAACTTCTGATGCGACATGGACGCGGTGTACGGCTCACAGAGCCCGGTCGCCTGCTCACGACGCGCGCCCAGGCGATCCTGGCCGATATCGATATCCTTTCCGAGGAGTTGCTGGCTCGACAGACGGAGCCTCAGGGAGAGCTTTCGGTGGGCCTGCCATGGTCATGGTCGGAGGGCATCACCGCGCCGGTCGTGAAGCAGTTCAATGAGCTATACCCCGATGTTCGTCTCAAGGTGATCGCAGACTCGAGCGAAACGCTCGAAGGCATGCTCAAATCGCAGTATCTCGATTTTGCGGTGCTCACCATGGTCGAGGACGATCCCGAAATTGACTCCAGCCCGGTAGCGAATGACGCGGCGTTCTTGTTCGGCCCCAAGGGTTGTGGCCTAGCCGAGCTTAACGAAATCTCGATGGCCGACTTGGCGGAACAGCCGACCATCCGGCAATACAACGCTACCGTTGTGGCTAAGCGGACCGACCAGCGGTTGGCGAAACTTGGGCGGTCGCAAAACGTCGTGATCAAGACCAGCGCGTCGATGATGCTGGAGCTGTCTGAGCTTGGGCTCGGTTATGTGGTGATGACCGGATGCGCCATGGGGTCCAAGCGGTACGAGCTGGAGGCGGTGGCAATCGCTGATCTCTCGGTCACATGGACCATTAGTACGTTGCGCATGCATCCCAAGACAGCGGCGGTGAATGCGTTCGAGGCGCTCCTGCGCCAAGCCATTCGAGCCCGGGTGGACGCCGGCGGCTGGCCGGGCGTCACGTTAATTGAAGGCGCGGTTTGAGGGCGAGGGCAAGATCGGGTTACCGCCGGATCTTTCGACTTATAAAATCAGGTTCACTCCTGAATCCAGTCTCGCGCGAGCCTCGGGGCGCACCGTGCGAACAGGATCGCACTCGGAAGATAAAGGCTCACAACGGCCAGTATCGAGATTTTCAGCGCGTCAGCGCCGAACAGGGGCATCAGCCAGTCCGATAGCAAGCCTAGAAGGATGACGCCCACGCCTATTCCGACGCTGTTATTGATTAGGAGATAGGCCGCAATCCCGGTAGAGCGCTGACGGGGAGGCACCAAATGCTGCACCGCTGCATATACCGGCGTCGAATAGGCAAATGTCATTGCCATCCCACGAACAGAAATGGCGTTGCCAAAGCGGCTGTCGAGGCGGTCAGTGCGAGCGCGTAGGCTGGAATGGCGATCAGGCCAGCGGCGGCGGGCAATAGAGCGCAAATCTGGCGGTGCGGGCCAAGCCGATCGACGATCCAACCACTCGCCCAGTTTCCGGCTACACCGGCGGATGCGGTCACGACTCCGAACAGGATGGCCCGCTCTTTCAACACTAGGCCATGAGTGCGCTCGAGAAATGAGGGTAGCCAGAAAAGCACGCCCTGCAGGACCATCGAGCTCAAGGCCGCGGCCGTAGTCAGAAGCCAGAAACTGCTTGAGGAAAGTAGGCGCTTGAGGGGGCTCCTGCGGTCTGCTGCAGATATTTCGGATACCCCCGTGTGCGCTCGGTCGACAGACAAGCCGGCCGGATCATGCACCGTCCAGCGGAACACCGGCACGAAAAGGCATCCGAGCACGCCTGCGATCAAGAAGGCTGCGCGCCAGTCTAGCGCGTCAGCCACCATCGCGGCGGCCAGGGGACCCAAGGCAACGCCAAGAGGCGCGGCGAAATTGAGTAGCGCAGTGGCGCGCGCACGCTGATTGGCCGGATAGTAAGCGCAAACCAGCGAAAAGGATGGGGCAGTGCCGCCTGCCTCACCGAAACCGACACCCAAGCGGCACAGGAAAAGCTGGGTCGCATTCTGGACAAGCCCACAAGCGGCAGTAAACAGGCTCCAAAGGCCCAGGCTGATTGTAATCACCCACGCTCGGCTCCAACGGTCTGCGAGCCATGCGAGAGGGGGGCTGCAGCTCGCATAGAATAAGGCGAAGGCTACCCCACCCATGAAACCGAGTTGCATGTCGGAGAGCTGCAGGTCGGCTTTGACCGACCCAGCTAGAATGGAAAGAAGCTGGCGATCCGCGGTGTTGAACCCATAGGCGATCGCCAGCGCAAGGAGTGCTGCTCGCCGTTGCGCACTGGTTGGCTTATGCAAAATGCCTTTCTCGGCTGGTCTGCGCGACACCTGTGCATCCCGTTCAGTCACAAGTTGATACTGAGCGGTGTCAACCTCACTGCCCCGTCACATCGCGCAGAAACGCGATCGAGCGATCTTCCGCTGCCCGGGCGATGCCACTTGGGAAACCGACGAAATTATGGATGCCGCCCGGGTAAACTGCGAGATCGCTGCGGTTCCGAGATGCTAGCCATCGCATGTGCATGAAGAGGGAATCGTCCAGCAGCGGGTCCTGCGTACCGATCGTGAACAGAGCCGGACACAGACCGTCGAGATTGGCGTACATCGGTGAGATCTCAGGCCCCGCGAGATCTGCGTCGCCCGCGAAGGCGCGCGCATAGCTGCGCAGATCCGTTGTCCTTGGCGCGATGCGCTCATCGCCGAACATCCGGGCGCTCGGCGTCAGCGTAAGATCGAAGAAGCCGAAGACGAGGTTCGCGCCGTAAAGGACGATATTGTGCTTGTCGCGGAGGCGCAGCAGCGTGACGACCGAGAGATGCGCTCCCGAAGACTCGCCGCCGATCGTGACGATTTCGGTGCCGAACATTATCTTGGCGTTTGTAAGGAGCCAAAGGGCGGCCGCCTCGCAATCGTCAGGCGCAGCCGGATAGGGATGCTCAGGCGTGAGCCGATATTCGACGCTCACACAGGCCAGTTGAGCGCGGTCCGCGATCGCCTCGAGCCTTGGGTCTTGGAGATCGGCGCCACCCATGAACCAGCCCCCCCCGTGAAAATGGAGGTAGACGCCCTTTGGTTTGGCCGGCGCGATGATCCGAAGCGCGATCGGCCCTCCAGGACCGGGAACTTCGATTACGCGGGCGCGCGGCGAGTGATCAACCGAAAGGTAGACGCCGCCCCCTTGCGACCGCGCTTCGCGAATCCTCCTTGCTGCTTCCGGTTTCCACGGCGGAATCTGTGCCAGGCGCGCTCGGGCGTCGGCATGGATTTTGAGCAGGTCGTCATCCAGGTCGGTCTCGTCGAACCGCCAGCTGGCGTCTCGGCTCATTACCGGAGATACTCGGGATAGCGCGGCATGGACTCCCAGTCGGCACGTTCATGCTGGATGATGATGCGAGCGCCCAGCTCGCGCGCCAGATCCTCAATCCGTGCCATGGATTCGAAGGTCTGCCGGCGATCCGTGTTGTTGGATGGGATGTTGCGAGTGGTCCTGCAACGGCAGGTATACCATAGATCACCGGTAAAGATGACAGGCCCGCTCTGCGGCAGATTGACGAGCAGCGCTGCATGGCCGGGCGTATGACCTGGCGTGCGGAGAATGACGACCGAGCCATCGCCAAAAACATCATGATCCGAGGTGAATGTGCGCACCTGCGCGCGTTCGAGCGCATCGTAGTTCTTGAATTCCTTGCTCTGGCGCGCATCGGCGCGGAACATGAAGTCGCGCTCGGCCTCGTCCACGATCCAGGTGGAGCCCCTGAAGAGGTTCGCGTTCCCGGAGTGGTCGAGATGCGAGTGGGACAGGGTAAAGTAATCGATATCCTGGGGATCGATGCTCATTTCGCTGAGCTGCTGCGCCAGTTTTTTGGGCAGCGACCAGATCGATCGCCCGGAGTTATAGCCTGAGGGTAGGTCAGCCAGACTGTCCTCAAAGCCGCAATCCCACATCAACCTGCCCAGGGGATGGACAACGAGATAGCACGGGTTGGCCATGTCCCAGTGCTCACCTCTGTAATTACCGTCGGCGGAGAAGATGCTTGCGTCTTCGGTTACCAGTCGGCCGCCATCAAGAACGTAAACCTTTAGATCCATGGCCTCGCGATCCTCTCTTGGGCGGTCGGTAACACGCAGAACGCGCTACCGACCGGACCGTCACCGCTTACTTCAAATGCGCCAGAAGCGTGATGCCGTACGTGCGCGGGGGCGCTTGCAAGGTCCAGTCTCCACGACCCTGCACCTCGGCTTCGGATCTGAAGTATCGAGCGTTCGTCAGGTTCTTGCCCCAAACCCGAACCTGATACTTGCCTCCGACGAGATCCCAGGTGATGGTCGAATTCAGCAAGGTGTAGGATGGCTGGCGCAAACGGTTGTCCGGATGCCAGAAAAAGCCATCATTGTATACGGCGTTAACCGAGGCCGTGATCGCATTTTCTCCCAATTCAAAGCGATATTCGCCACCAATGTTGCCGGTGAATTTAGGCGCCGCGACCAGATCATTGCCGCTCGCATTGATGGTTGACCCTACGCCGTTCATCGTCACGGCTGGCGCGCTCAGGAAGTCGCGATATTCCGTGTCGAGCACAGATGCACCCGCACGGAGGGTAAACCCGTGCGTAACTGCCGCCTCAAGTTCGGCTTCAACGCCCTTGATGCGGGCGTTGGCAGCGTTGAGGATTAGATTACCAACAAGAACGGTTTTTTGCAGCTGGATATCTTTATAGTTGTAGTAGAATCCGGCGAGATTAAATCGCACGCGCCGGTCGAATAGGTAGGATTTCAGACCCACCTCGTAAGCATCGACGACCTCAGGGTTGTAGCTTGGAATATTCTGGAGCGCCGGCACCTTGTTGAGTGATGCAGTGTCGAGAAGATTGTAGCCGCCGCTTTTGAATCCCCGGTTATAGCTAGCGTAGACCATCACGCCGTCGGTCAGCTTCTGGTCAATCGCGATCCGCCAGGTCAGCTTCTTGTGATTTGTCGAGAAGCTTGCCGCGTTTGCCGGCGTCGTGAGGTTTATCGACCTCATTGCCTGGTCTTCCGTCGTCCAGCGCAACCCGCCGGTGATAGAGGTGCCGGAGTCCAGTCTCAGGGTTGCCTGGCCATACCCCGCCCATGCCTTGGTCGTCTGCTCGGCATTCCAGAAGAAACCACCGCCAATCGAGTGCCAGGGCCGATATCCGCCTGCGTTGTCGAAATAATAGAGACCGACCACCCAGTCGAAATTGCCCTTGTTCTGATTGCTGAGCTGGAACTCCTGCGACCAGTTCCGCGCGTAGCTGAAATACTCC
Organism: Flavisphingomonas formosensis; assembly: GCF_009755815.1. Taxonomy (GTDB): domain Bacteria; phylum Pseudomonadota; class Alphaproteobacteria; order Sphingomonadales; family Sphingomonadaceae; genus Flavisphingomonas; species Flavisphingomonas formosensis. The sequence goes on along the minus strand of NZ_WRPK01000009.1, from coordinate 273,383 downwards.
GACCCGCCAATCGTGAGAGGCCCCTGGTCGGAGTCGAGGACGAAGTTTGAACGGAGTTGCCTGCGCGACGTGATCGACGTCAGCTTGACGCTCCCGAGATCCTGCTCGACGCGTAGCGAACCGCCCCAGCTCTTGGTGTTGACGGACGTCAGGAGATTTCCGGTAGAATTATATGGTCCGGCGTACAGCTCGCGACCATAGGCCGGCGATATGACACCTGGCCCATATTGATAAGAGTCGTTGTTGTAGGACCGAGAATAGTCGCCGCTCAGAACGATTTTAGTTCCATCTGCCGGAGTCCACAGCAATTTGCTGCGGAAGCCGACATTGTCACTGCGGAAAATATCTTTGTTCAGAGTGATGTTGCGACCGAACCCGTCCAGTTGGTTCTGGTAGATCGCCGCGAAGTCAACCGCCAAGGTCTTCGTGAGGCCGGTAGTTCCGTAGAAAGACCCGCTGATTGTGTTGTAGTTGCCATAGCCCACGCTGAAATCGGCGGAGGGCGTGTGGCTGGGGTCCCGCGTCACGATCTGAATCACACCGCCGGTCGCGTTGCGGCCGAACAGCGTGCCCTGGGGGCCCTTCAGCACCTCGATCCGTTCGATATTGTTGAAGGAAAAGAAATTGCCCTGCGGCGACGAAATGTAGACCCCGTCGATGTAGGTGGCCACCGAAGGCTCGGACGTCGGGTCGGCGAGGTTCGAACCTACACCGCGCAGGTAAATGCTGCCGAAGTTGGAGGTCTGGTTGATCTGCAAGCTCGGCGCGATTGCGGTCAGCGCCAAGGTGCCGGTGATGCCTTGCGTCGCCATTCGCTCGGAGGTGATCGCTGTCACCGCGATCGGCACGTTCTGCAGGTTTTCGCTGCGCCGCTGCGCGGTCACGACGATATCCTGAACTTGTGCCTCATCGTTCGAAGACGCCTGCTGCGCGAAAGCGGACGCCGGCGTCAAAGCCGTGCACAAGAGAAATCCATATATCAGCCTGGATGCGGGCAGCTTGTTCAGCACCTGCTTCTCAGAAAATCGAGCGTCTTTCATATTTCCCCTCCAACTGGTTTTATCTGAATTTCAAATGCGCCTGGGTTATCCCTCGGAAGATCTTTGGCTTATTTAGCAAGGGAAGTCCGAAGATCTCTTTTGGGTAACGCTCTCGCATCTCAGCTCCTCATCTGGACGTCCTGGACCTTGAGAGTCTGGACATTCTGCTCTGGAGTTGGACACTATGACGATGCCTCCATCAGAACCATCGTGCTTTTCATTATGGAAGCGATACCGGTGCCCCGAGCATAGGCCTCGCACCGGCAAGATCGGGTGGGAATGTCTCATTGAGAGTGTTCCGCCATCCACCTTGAGCCGGGCGATCGGCATTGGAAGAGACGCGTCGGACAATGGGTGGACGATAGCCAACCTTTGCACCTGAATTGCTTTGCGGCAGCTTGGCTTGGACAACCCATCCCGCGAAGAGTGATGCCTCATGATGCCGCCAGCCGCTTCAGGGTCCGATCGCGCAGTTCGCTTCGACGCACTTTGCCGGCATCGTCACGAAGATCCTCTTCCGTGAATTCGTAGGATCTCGGTGTCTTCGATCGTACCAAGCGTTGCTCGACGAACGTTCGAAGCGAGCCTTCGTCGAGGTTCGTTCCACCCGCCTTGCGCCTGATGACGGCATGGGGGACCGATCCCATATCCTCATGGGGAATGCCGATCACTACGGCACTGTCGACATCCGGATGTTCCATGAGAGCACTTTCGACTTCGGCCGGATAGATGTTGGCACCGCCGCTGATGATGAGGTCGGTCCGCCGATCGGCCAGGAACAGATAGCCGTCGTCGTCGAGCCAGCCATAGTCGCCGATCGTCTCATAACCATCAGCCGCGCGGCGGGGCTCTGCTCCCAGATAGTGGTAGGTGTTACCGGGCCCAGCATCCGGGCGCATGAACACTTCTCCGATCTCGCCGGCGGGTAGCTGGCCGCCGCTTTCGTTGAGGATCCGGATGTCGCAATTGTAGGCACGACCCACAGAACCGCGATGACACAACCACTCGCCGCCGCTCAGGATGGCGTTGCCCTGCCGCTCGGTGCCGCCGTAGATTTCCCAGACTTTGTCCGCCCCAATCCAGCCGATCCAGGCTTCCTTGAGCCAAGCGGGCATGGGCGCGGCGCTATGCCATACCGCCTCCAGCGACGAGATGTCATAGCGATCGCGCACCGCTTCTGGTAACCGCCAGATACGGCTCATCATCGTTGGCACCATCATCGCCCAGGAAACACGGTGCGTATCAATCAGGCGAAGAGCGCCCTCGGCATCGAACTTCGCCATGCTGACTATGCTGTTGCCGCGATGAAGCGCCCCGACGGTGAAGCGAAAGGGCGCATTATGGTAAAGCGGGCCGGGATTTAGGACTGTTTTGTCCTGGGGGACGTTAAGAAGCGGGGCGAATGGATCGATTTCGGCAGGCTGGTGATCAACAATGATCTTGGGGCGCCCTGTTGATCCGCCGGATGTCATTGCCTTCCAATAGGTGCCTACGGTGGAAGGAACCCGAGTGTCACCGCCTTCATCGAGACCGAAGCACGGCGGCAGCGATGGAATTGATTCAAGAATGGCCGGGTCGGAAGCGAAGACGAGCTTTGGCCTCGCGAGTTCGAGAACGGCAGTGAATTCGGTGATGGGCAGGCGGTAGGACAATAGCGACGGCGTAGCTCCCACTTTCCAACAGGCAAAGGCGAGTTCGTAAAGCGCATTGCAATTGGGCAGGCTGATAGTGATCACGTCATCCTTGCCCACACCTCGCGCCCGTAGCGCATTCGCGCGCCGGTTGACGCGCCGGGCAAGGTCTCCCCAGGTCAGTTGGTCATCATCGTGAATGACGGCAATGCGGGTGTCGCCGAGGCGATTTGCGTGAAATTCGGGAATATCCCCCATTGGCATCAACATTTGAGCTTCTCTCGTTTTCGTCGCCTTTAGCGACGGCACTGGAACCAGCGGCGGCGTCTCCGGCGGGATAGTGGCTTTCCCACATGCTTATTGCGTTGGGGCTCCGACCGTTGAGGCGGCAGATGGCGCGACTTGCGATACTTCGAGCGGAGTACACGTCGCCGCAGTGAGGCGGTTCATCGTCATATAGTATCCGATGGCAAGGATCGCTTCGACGAGCTCCCGATGAGAGTAGCGCCGCGCCGCCGCCCTGAACGTGATATCATCGACCTGCCCGCCACGGATGACCTGGGCACCATAGGCGAGCAGGGCCCGCTCATCCGCGCTGAACGCCTTGGACGCGATATCGCCTTTCCCAAGGGCGTCGATCTTCGCCTTGGTTGCGCCGTGCCGCTCCGCAATCGGTACATGCTGCCGCCATACATATTCGCCGCCATCAAGATGTGCGGCGAGAAGGACGAGCAGCTCCCGCGACAGCGCGTCCAAATCCTGTTGGCTGTTGACCGACCGCCCAAGCTGGAGCTGTTCGACGACGCAGCCCTGCGCATGGGCCATCATGCCCACGATGTTGAGTTTTCCTGGACGGGATCTGAGCGCATCGCCCACCGGCCCCTCCAGCGACTCGATGTCCACAAGCGGAACCCGGACCATCCTCTGCTCCCGAACTGTCGGTCGTTGCACCCGTAGACGGCGATTGCGCGCCCTATTCAGACTTCTCGGCGGTTCGATAGTCGCCGAACTTGCCGTCGCGCGCATCGAGGGCGCCGGTGATGTTCTTGCGCAGCGAGTCGTAATATTCCTTCACTTCGGGAATGAAGATCGCCTGCGCCTGAATCTCGGCGCCCGCGCGGACGCCGGCTCGGATGCCCATGATCTCCATTTGCCGGTGCACCGCGCGCTTGTTCATCTGCTGCAGCGCAGGCGGCACCTTCGTCAGTCGCTCGGCCATAGCCAAAACCTCGGCTTCCAGCGCCTCCAACGGAAAGGCGCGATTAGCAAAGCCTGCCTCGACGGCCTCCGTGCCGGTCAGATAATCACCGGTGAGCATCATCTCCATGGCGCGGCGCATACCCATCAGCCAGGGGAAGACCTGGTTGTCAGGAGGGCTCATCATCCGCACCGGGGGATAACCGATCTGCGCGTCGTCGGCGACATAGACCAGGTCGCAGGACGAGGCGAGCTCCGTACCGCCCGCGAGGCAATAGCCGTGCACTTGAGCGATGACCGGCGTGGCCAAATCCCAGATGCGAAAGCAGCCCTCGACCACATGCCGCGACCAGAGGCCGATGCCTCGTGCGGTATGGTAGGGCCAGCGGTCACGCTTGAACGAGAGATCATAGCCCGACGAGAAGCATTTGCCGGCGCCGCGAATGATGATGACGCGAACGTCCTCATCGACGTCCGCCGCTTCCAGCGCCCGAAAGAGCTCGATCCTAAGATCGTTGCTCATCGCGTTGCGCTTTTCCGGCTTGTTGAGCGTGATCCGCTGAACGAACGGCGCCGGCTGATCGATGAGGATATATTCGTGTTCCGACGACGCTTCGGCCATGGCCATTCTCTCTCCGCACTTACGACTAGCTGCACCGAGGCTATGGCCATCGGAACGCATCAACCACCTCAAAATTCGTGATCGAAGCCATGCCATAAGACCGGTCAGAGACCCCAGGAGGCTTTCGCTCCGCGGTTAACCGGCCAGAATTCCGGGAGTTTCGCTCGCCGCACGATAGAGGCGGGGTCGATGGAAGCCGCCTCGATCGGTCGCGGGAGAGCCATAAGGCAAGAAAGGCGTTTTTCCTTTATACCGGCTGCGCTATCAACGTCCAAAGGAGAGGACGCACCGTGAACATTCGTAGCCTGCGGTATTTCATGAAGGTCGCCGAATATGGCAATGTCACGCGCGCGGCCGCCGATCTTCACCTCACCCAGCCTGCGCTCACGCGGCATATCGCATTGCTCGAGGACGAGCTTCAGGCAAAGCTGCTGATGCGCCATGGGCGGGGGGTCCAGCTGACCGAAGCTGGGCGGCTGGTGATCGAGAGGGCCGGAATCCTGATCGCCCAGATCGAGGACCTCGCGGACGAGCTCGCGGCCAGGGAGACAGAGCCGCAAGGCGAGCTGTCGGTGGGCCTGCCCTATGCCTTCTCGCAAATCGCGGTTGAGGTGCTATCGCGCTTCAGGGAACTGCATCCTGCGGTGCGCGTGCGCTGCATCATCGATTCCAGCGAGACCCTGGAGGGGATGCTGAAATCCCATTATATCGACGCCGCTGTCCTTACGATGCTGGAGGACGACGCAGAGATCGAAACCCGCGTTCTCGCCAACGACAATCAGTTCCTTCTTGGCCCCAGGGAGTCCGATCTCAAGGATCTCGATCATGTGCCGATGACGGAACTGGCCCACCGCCCCATCATTAGGCAGCATAACGCCACTGTAAGCCTGAAGCGCATGAGCCAGAAGCTCTCGCGACATGGACTTGCGGTCAATACGGTGATCCAGACGAGCTCATCGATGCTGCTGGATCTCGTCGAGGCGGGTCAAGGATATGTCGTGATGCCCGGCTGCGCGTTGACCCTTCGGGGGCATAATGTTCAGGCTGTACGCATCGAGGGGCTGACCACCGTCTGGACGTTCGGGCGGCTCAAGACCCGGCCCCGGACCGCTGCGATCGATGTTTTCGACAATCTGCTACGCGAGGTCATCAAACCGAAGGTCGCCTCCGGCGAATGGCCGGCGGTCACCCTTGTGGATGTTTGACGACTGAGGCGGCCGCGCCGGCGCGCGCCATAGCCAGCTCCAGATGGGCACCGCTGTCCATGATCAACGTCTCGCCGGTCACCAGATTGGCGCCTTCAGCGCAAAAGAACAGGATGCCATCCGCCACTTCTTCCGCAGTTCCAGCATGGCCGAGGGGGAGAATGTCGCTCATGCGCTGCAGGAGCGCTTCATAGTCCGCCGCCGAGAGCCGGTCCTCATACCAACGCGTTGCGATGAAGCCGGGGCAAACGACGTTCACCCGGATGATGGGCGCAAGCGCCCGAGCCATGGTTTTGGTGAGATTGATCAATGCGCCCTTCGACGAGGAATAGGCCGTCGAAGATCCGCCGCCGAAAAGCCCTGCGATCGACGCCACGTTGACGACCGCCCCCCTCCCGGCCGCCTTCATGGCGGGTTGGGCTGCACGGATCATCTGATAGGCCCCGACAAGATTGGTGCGGTAGATGGACAGAAAGTCATCGGCCGAAAGCGCATCGAGATCGGAATGCGCGGCGAATTTCGTCGCACCGGCATTGTTCACGAGCATGTCGATGGAACCGCCTAAGTCGAGCGCCATCTGCGCAAGACGCCTGCAATCCTGATCCTCGCCTACATCGCCTTTTGCTGCGATCGCCTTGACGCCCAGCGCCTGGCAACGCGCGGTCGTCTGTTCCGCTTCCGCGGCGCTCGAGCGATAATTCACTACGACATTGGCGCCACGCTCAGCGAGTTTGAGCGAAACCGCTTCGCCGATGCCGGTGCCGCCGCCGGTGACAATCGCAGTCTTGCCGCGCAAATCCATCCTCATCACCCCAATCTCGGTACTTTCTTAAAACGCGTAGGAGGTTTCGACCCTGCCGAAGCCTTCGAATTCGGCGACGATCTCTACGCCCTTCTCGGCCGTCAGAAGACCGGTGGGCGAGAGGGTAGCCAGCAACTGCCCCTTCTTGACGCCCTGGAGCGACCGAAGGAGATTGACGCCCACGAATATCAGGATGAACGGATCTTTGACCGGGTGGCCACCGGTCTCATCCGACACGATCTTCCCATCGAAGGTCGTCACGATCCGCATCTTCAAGAAATCCAGCGCGCGCCAATTTGGATCGGCGTCTCCCACCACGAAGCCGCCGCTCAGCGTGTTGTCCGCATAGATCTGCGGATCCTTCTGTCCCAGCAGGCTTGCAAAGTCGGCGCTGAAGCGCGTGGCGAGATACTCGAACGCCGGGACGGCTACGACAGCGCTTGCGACTTCCTCATAGCTATAGGGCTCCTCGCGCGGCGGCAAATCCCGCTCGGCGCGGAAGAGTATTTCCGGCTCGATCAGGTGAAGATTGGCGACATCGGGGGTGATCGGGGTGCCATTTGGAAGCACGTTGAAGATCGGCGCGAAGAGATTGGGCTGTGTGGCCTTAAACGGGAAATAGCATTTGTAACCCTGCACAGGCCGATCCAGGCTTTTCGGAAGCACGCTGAGGATTTGCTGGGCATCGGCAATGGACGCTGGCCGACAGGATTCTGGCAAGCGCTCCAGCGTTATTTCGCCGCGATAGAGGGATGCAATGAGATTTGCGGCTTCGATCGCCTGACTATTTTCCATACCGACACCCAGTTAGCTGACGTGATTTGCCCGAAACGTCCGCGTTGCCTTCTGCGAGAGACGTAACTGACTCGAAGAATGACCCGCGTTGGATCGAGGAGGTGGATCACCAGGGGCAGACCCTATCTGCCTCGCCGCCGATCGATAGCAGCGCTTTTTCTGATCGCTTTCATAAGACCTGGCGACGTCGCGCGGCCTTCCGGCGCGGCAGGTGGCTCGGCGCGCCAGCGCGACGTCCACCGCCCGCAGACCGACATGCTGCACGGTGCAACGATGGCGCAGGGCCCTCACTGCGTCGCCTGTACAGCGGGTTTTCCTAGCGTCGAGCCCCCGTCGATGACGAGTTGCGCACCGGTCACATGCCGGGATTCATCGGACGCGAAGTAAAGGACGCCGTAGGCCACATCCAGCGCTTCTCCAAGGCGCCCCAGAGGCACCAGTTCTTCGAAGCGTTGACGCGCTTGCGCGCCGGAAATGTCCATATCTCTTTCGATCTTGTCGAACAGCCCCTGCAGGATGGGCGTCGCCGTATATCCAGGGTGGATCGAATTGCACCGGATGCGCAGTGGCGCGCCAAATTGTGCCACGGAGCGCGTGAATTGCGCGACACCGGCCTTCGAGAAGCCGTAAGCGGCGTTCATCGATGTCGGTGTCGCGGAGGCCACCGACGACATGTTGACGATCGATCCGCCGGCCGCGGCGCGCATGGCGGCGATGCCATATTTGCACCCCAGAAACGTCCCCTCGCCGTTCACGCGCAGCATCTGCCGCCAGTCGTCCAGCAGGGCTACGTCAGGGGTTGAAGGGTGTGGCGCATTGCCGATACCCGCATTGTTGACCAGAATGTCGAGATGCCCCTCGCGCTCGAGAACCTCTTGGGTTAGGGCGCGCCAGCCCTCCTCATCCGTGACATCATGCCGGACAAAGCGGGCGCTCCGCCCGAGCGCCTGCGCATAGGTCTCACCTTCGGGAGACAGGTCGGTCAGGATTACCTGTCCCCCCTCTTCCACAAACAGCTTCGCGATCGCAGCGCCTATTCCCGAGGCCGCACCAGTTACGATCGCGACCTTGTTGGAGAGCCGTCCCATGTCCTACCGCTCCCCCGCTTCGCCGCGCTCTGCGACAACAGCCTCCCCGCGAACGACCTCGCCCACCTCCGGGACTTCGACCCACACGGCCAGTCGCAAGCACCGCTCGCCAGCGACTTCCGTTCGTTCCAGGATCTCGGCAAAATAGGTCGGCGTCGCCAGAATGGGCGTGATGTTTGTGAAGCGCACGTTCCAGCGCCGGATCGTAGACGGCCCGGCCCAATCGGCCAACATCTTGCCCACCTGCGCCATCAGCAGCATGCCCGGCACGATGACGTCCTCGAACCCTTTGGCCTTGGCGATGTCGCTGTCGATATGAATGGGATTATGATCACCGGAACCTCCGGCGAAAAGTGCAAGCTGCGCCCGCGTGAAGGCGTGTCCGCCGACCGGAGGCAGCCGGTGTGGAAGCGCAAGGTCGGAGGGGATAAGATCGGTCATATCGATCATGCGTTCTGGATGACACCGACCATCCGCGCGCGAACGCAGAGTTCGCTTCGCTGATTGGTGAGTTCGGTTTCGACGACAACGAAAGAGAGTCTTCCGCCCTTTTTTTCGTATTGGTCGACCACCCTTCGCTGCAGCAAGAGTTCATCTTCCGCATAGATGGGGTGAAAAGACTCGAATGCCTGCTCCCCATGCAGGAGGTGCTCGGGGTCGATGCCAAGCTCCTCCGACCAGCTTTCGGAACCGAAGGCCAGGACACCCAGCGAATAGGAAAAAGTCGGCGGCGCCAACGGCGCAGGCAGGCCCGCAGCCTCCGCGGCCGCTCTGTCGAAGTATATCGGGTTGGTTTCGCCAATCGCCTTGGCGAAGAGCTTCAACTGGCCTAGTTCAACGCGGATCCTGCGCTGCGACAAGCCATTCGCTTCTGCCTCATGTTCCATCGGCATCCTCTCTGTTGAGGAGACCTATCGAGCATGAGGGCGAAAAACAGACACGAAATCCTTATGTCCCCGATAAGCAAGGCGCCGAGATTGGCATGTGGCGCGCTCGCTCTGCCGGGACCTGCCCAGTCGCATCGGAGCCATAAAGATATCGACGCTGGTACCACGCTCAGGGCGCTGTAGTCAGACGGCACGCACGACCGTCCACAAGCGCTGCGCGAACGCACGGCGCGTCCAGCCGATCAATTGAGGGCATTGGATCAGATGACCGACTATTGTCCTTTCGATTGGCAGGATCCCTTTCGGCTTGAAGACCAACTCTCAGCCGAAGAGGGAGCGATACGCGATCTGGCACGGGACTATTGCCAGACGGAGCTTCAACCGCGGATCCGCGAAGCCTTTCGCAACGAGAGTTTCGATCGGTCGATTATGACCGAGCTGGGGAAACTCGGATTGCTCGGATCGACGTTGCCAAGTGAATATGGCGGCGCGGCGGCAAACCATGTCGCTTATGGCCTCATCGCTCGCGAAGTCGAACGGGTCGATAGTGGCTACCGGTCGGCGATGAGCGTCCAATCCTCCCTCGTCATGCATCCGATCTATACTTACGGTTCAGAAGAGCAGCGCCTGAGATATCTGCCCAAGCTGGCCAGCGGCGATCTGGTCGGCTGCTTCGGCTTGACGGAGCCCGGCGCAGGCTCGGATCCGGGCAGCATGACCACGCGCGCGGTTGCGGTCGACGGCGGCTTCAGACTGAGCGGAACGAAGACATGGATCACCAATAGCCCGATCGCGGACATCGCGCTCGTTTGGGCCAAGCTGGACGGCAGGGTTAGAGGCTTCATCGTCGAGGCAGGCACGCCCGGCTTTTTGGCGCCGAAGATCGAGGGGAAACTCGCCTTGCGCGCATCCATCACCGGCGAGCTGGTTCTCGACGACGTCTTCGTGCCGAACGCCGCACTTCTCCCGAATACCTCGGGCCTCGGCGGCCCGTTCGGTTGCCTCAACAAGGCGCGCTATGGCATCGCCTGGGGCGCGCTTGGCGCTGCCGAAAGCTGCTGGTTTGCGGCGCACGGATACGGAATGGATCGCAAGCAGTTCGATCGTCCATTGGCCAACACGCAACTCTATCAAAAGAAGCTGGTCGATATGCAGGTCGAAATCGCGCTGGGGCTTCAAGCTTGCCTGCGGGTCGGCCGGTTGCTGGACGAAGGACGCGCCTCGCCCGAGATGATCTCAATCATCAAGCGCAACAGTGCGGGGAAAGCGCTCGCCATCGCGCGGGAGTCGCGCGACATGCATGGCGGAAACGGCATTTCCGACGCATTCCCCGTGATGCGCCACATGTGCAATCTCGAAGTCGTGAACACTTATGAGGGCGCTCACGACATCCACGCCCTCATCCTGGGTCGCGCGCAGACTGGCTTGCAGGCCTTTTTTTGACTGAGGCGACCGCGCCGCTTGCGGGCTTGCGGCTCCTCGATCTGTCGCGGGTATTGGCAGGCCCATGGGCTACGCAGTTGCTCGCGGATCTCGGCGCGGAGGTCATCAAGATCGAGAAGCCCGGCGAGGGCGACGAGACGCGAAGCTGGGGCCCGCCGTGGCTTGACGTCGATGGCGCGCGCGAGGCGTCCTATTTCCTCGCCGCAAACCGCGGAAAACGTTCAGTCTGTGCCGATCTTGCCCGCCCCGAAGGCGCCCGCTTGATCGCGCGCCTCGCGGCAACAAGCGACGTCCTCGTCGAAAATCTCAAGGTCGGCACGCTGGCTCGCTACGGTCTGGACTATCGCTCGCTCGCGGCGGTGAACCCTGCGTTCGTCTATTGCTCCATCACCGGCTTCGGTCAGGACGGCCCTCATGCCGACCGACCTGGCTACGATTTCATCATTCAGGCGATGGGGGGGCCTGATGAGCCTGACGGGCGCGACCGGCGGCGAGCCAATGCGCGCGGGCGTCGCAGTAATCGACCTGATGACCGGCTTGTATGCGGCCAACGCAATTCAGGCAGCCATTCGTCATCGCGAGCGCACCGGCCTGGGTCAGGCCATCGACTTGGCATTGCTCGACGTGCAGGTTGCGACACTTGCCAATCAGGCGCTCGGCTATCTGGTCTCGGGCCGCAATCCGCACCGTTGGGGCAATGCCCACCCCAGCATCGTGCCCTATCAGTCGTTCGCAACCATGGACGGCGATATCGCGCTCGCGGCCGCTAATGACGGCCAGTTTTCCAGATTGTGTAATTCGATCGGCGCGCCAGAGCTTGCAGCCGACCCGCGCTACGCCAGGAATACCGACCGCGTGAGCAACCGCGCGGGTCTCATCGCCCGGCTTCAGACCATCCTGGCGGACGGAACCACCGCGCACTGGCTGCGCAAGCTCGAAACGGCCGGGGTTCCCGCCGGGTCGGTCAACGATATTGCCGCGGTATTCGCAGACCCTCAGGTGATCCATCGCGGCATGCGAACCGCTTTGCCGCATCCCACCTTGAAAGAGGTTCCGGAGGTGCGATCACCGATCCGGCTATCCGAATCCCCTGTGGGCGCCAAGTCCGCTCCACCGCCGCTGGGGCACGACACGCGTGCGGTCCTCTCAGAACGGCTCGGCCTCGAACAGGCCACGTTGGACGAACTCTGCGCACAAGGCGTCATCGGGTGAGCTGAAGCTCAGCTTACCCCACCGAAGCAGACATATTTCTGCTCGATATATTCATCGATCCCATATTTTGAGCCCTCGCGGCCGAGGCCCGACTCCTTGATCCCGCCGAAGGGCGCGATCTCAGAGGACACCAGGCCGGTATTGATCCCCACCATACCGCATTCGAGCGCCTCCGCGACGCGCCAGGCGCGGTTGAGATCGCGGGAATAAAAATAGCCGGCGAGCCCCGATCGCGTGTCATTCGCCATCGCTAGCGCCTGTTCTTCGGTCGAGAAGCGGACCAGCGGCGCGACCGGACCGAATATCTCGGTGGTCATGCATGCCATCGACGGCGTTACGTCGCCGAGCACGGTGGGCGCGTAGAAACTGCCGCCAAGATCGTGCCTATGGCCGCCCGCCAGTACGCTTGCCCCCTGGAGCGTCGCATCGAGGACGATGCTTTCGATCTTTTCCAAGGCGCCGATGTCGATGAGCGGGCCGATGGTCACGCCTTCCGTGACACCGGAGCCGATGGTCAGCTTTCCGACCGCTGCCGCAAGCCGCTCGGCGAAGACGTCATAGATGCCATCCTGCACCAGGATGCGATTGGAGCATACGCATGTCTGGCCGGCGTTTCTGAACTTGGAGGTGACGGCGCCAGCAACAGCCGCATCCAGATCGGCGTCGTCGAACACGATGAAGGGCGCGTTTCCGCCGAGTTCGAGCGACAGACGCTTAACGGTGTCCGCACAGGCCGCCATGAGGCGCTTGCCCACAGCGGTGGACCCCGTGAAGGAAAGCTTGCGGACCGTCGGGTTCCCGCAAAGCTCGGCGCCCACGGCCTCCGCCGACTGCGACGTTATCACGGCAAAACCGTCTTTCGGAACGCCCGCCTGTACCGCCAGACGCTGGAGCGCGAGCGCGGTCAGAGGCGTGGCCTCGGCGGGCTTGACGATGACGGCGCAGCCCGCGGCTAGCGCCGGCGCGACTTTCCGGGTGATCATCGCCGCCGGGAAGTTCCATGGTGTGATCGCGGCGACGACACCGACCGGCTGCTTCAGAACGAGGCCACGCTGCTCGCTATGGTCGAGGCTTAGCACATCGCCGTAGATGCGCCGCGCTTCTTCCGAGAACCAGGCGATGAAGCTGGCCGCGAAGCGGACTTCCGCGCGCGCTTCAGCCAAAGGCTTGCCCTGCTCCAGCGTCAGCAGACGCGCGAGATCATCCTGGTGCGCGAGGACGAGGTCATTCCAGCTGCGCAGGATCGCCGCCCGTTCGCCCGCCGGGCGCCTGGACCAAGATCGAAACGCTCCTTCGGCAGCGATGATAGCGGCCCTTGTATCCTCCACGCTCATGTCGGGAACAAGCGCCAAAAGGCTGTCGTCCGCCGGATTACGCACTTCGAAAGCCGGCTCGTCAGCGCTGGGCGGCACGCCAATCAGCGTCTCCAGAGGCAAGCCAAGATTATGGAATTTCACACGGCGTCTCCTGCTGCGACGAGGCATTTGATGGCGGGGGCTCCCTTCGGAAGCCCTTGACGGAAAGGCCTGCGGGCTTACGCCCCGGCAAGACCCGGCTCGTCATGCTGGGTCACCCCCTTTTCGGGTGCAGATGTTTCGATGCGATGCCGAAGGCCGATCATAGCCAGGGCGCAAAGCATCAGTGACACAAGTCCGCTTAGCCCACCCATGATGGCCATAGCGCGCGTATAGGTGCCCGGCCCCGCAGGCATGAAGCTGGCGATCCAGGGAATCAGGACCGGCCCGACACCGACCCCGAACAGCGCGATAACGAGATAATAGGCCGCGACGGCAGAGCCCCGCATGCGATTTGGCAGGAGGAGGCCGACGGTAATTGGCGGGATTGATGTGATGCCAATGGACGCAAACATCGCAATGCCGAGCAGGACGAGCAAGTGGCTCGGTGCCGGGGCCAGAGGGAGCAGAGCAAAAGCGAGCGTCGCAAGTGCGATGGCGGTCGCGCACACGATGACGAAGGCGTTGCCGCGTTGCAGCCGACGGAAAAGGAGGCCCGCCAGGGCGCCGAGCAGAATTTGCCCCGTAGGCGCCGTCAGCAATTGCGTGACGCCAAGAGTGAGACCCGCTTCGGCGATGCTATAGCCATAATCGCGCTGGAGGATGGTAGGAACCCATGCGGCGATCGACGCAGGCGCGAGCTGCGATGCGGCCATGGCGAGAAAGAAGGCGCCGAGCCCCCACCATTTGCCGATGACGAGGGTAAGCAATTCTCTCACGCCGGCACGTTCCTGATGGACGTCGAGCTCTGTCCGCGAGGGTTCGCGGATCATCGCCAGGATCAAGATAGCGAGCAGCAAGCCCGGGAGACCGACGGCAATGAAGGTCAGCCGCCAGGGCTGGGCCCACTCCGGTACCACGCCTGATGCGACCAGGGCGGTCATGGCGGCGACGACGGCGCCGCCAATAATGAAAGAGCCGCCAGCGCCGATCATGCCCGAAGCGAAGAAGATCGAGATTGGAAAGGGCCGCGTCTTCGGCGGAAAGAGGTCGGAGATCATCGAGGTCGCGGCGGGCGAGAGCGTGGCCTCGCCTATCGCCACGCCGATCCTGCAAACGAAGAGCCACTGAAGCGCGGTCGCAAACCCGGCCGACACCGTCAGCAGGCTCCAGACGGCAAGACCGCCGACGATGAGCCATTTTCGGTTTCCCCGATCGACGATGAATCCGATAGGAATCCCGGCAATGGCATAGACGACCCCGAACGTCGCGCCGAAGAGAAGCCCGATCTGGATATCAGTGGCCTGAAAGCTGCCCTTGATTGGTTCGACCAACAGGCCAAGGATCAGCCGATCAACATAGGACATAAAGAAACAGAAAGAGAGGGTCGCGGTCACGCCCCATCTTCCGAAACCCATTCCGTCTTGCGTCATATTTTTTCACCAGTTGGCGCGAGCGCGTCGAGCACGGCATGAGACTGCAGTTCCTGCAGCATGTCAGAGAATGGGCACAGAGCTGATCCACCGAGCGCGCGCGGAAGCTGGCCGGCATAGATTGCTGCTCCGATCCCCTCGCTGCCTTGCTTCATTTCCGATCCTCTCTCGAGAAAATGGCTATCAGTGTTCCCGCCAAAAACCACAGTCGAAACCCTTATATGGCCGATAAGCCTGCCGGGCCGACCCGATCCTCCTGGGAGACGTCCGACATGCCGCAGCCGGCCATATGGAAGCGACCGATAGCGGCGGTCATCACAGCCATAAGGATTTCGGTGCTGTTCCGAGGCACGAATGCTGATCTAAGTTCCTCTCCGCTCAGTGCAGTCGCCCGATCGGGTTCGGATTGCGGGCCAAGAGCCGCAACAACCGAATGGGTTCGAGCGGACCAGGTCAGTCACGAAGGCTAAGGAATGCGGGAGGTACGGATGGACTTTGAAGGGAATGTCGCGATCGTCACGGGGGCCGGCGGCGAAGGCGGGATCGGTGAAGCGATCGCGCTCAGACTCGCGCGCAGCGGCGCTTCGGTCGCGGTCGTCGACATCTGTCACGACGACCCCGATGCACCGAGCCGCAAGCTTCCCTCGTGGGACGAGTTGCAGGCTGTCGCCGAGCGCGTGACCGCTGCCGGTGGGACCGGGCTGGCGATCAAGGCGGACCTGACAGACGAGGCAGCTATCGAGGACATGGTACGCCAGGTGGAGGACCGCTTCGGCAAGTGCCATCTTCTGTTCAACAACGCCGCCGGCGGGCGCAGCGCGGGGCCTATTCACCATACGCCGGTCACACAGCTTTCGCGCAAGGATTGGGACTACACGATCGCCGCAACCCTCACCTCGGTGTTCATGTGCTGCAAATGGGTCGCTCCCCTGATCGCGAAGAGCGGGGGAGGCGCGATCGTCAACACGAACACCATGTCCGCCCATTACGGCATCGCAGGCATGTCCGCCTATCTTGCCGCCAAATATGGGCTGGTGGAGTTTACGAAAATTCTCGCTCTTGAGCTTGCGCCGGACAACATCCGGGTGAACGCGTTCTCCCCCGGCATGACGCTCACCCCTTCCCTCCGCTTCCGTTACGAGGAGATCGCCGCGGAGCAACCCGAACATAGTGCCGAAGAGCATATGAAGCTGCGCACGGCCAATATCCCGCTGGGCCGGATGGCGGAGCCAGAGGAGATGGCCGCGGTCGCCTGCTTCCTTGCCAGCAAGGAAGCCAGCTACATGATCGGCCAGACCCTTCAGGTTGATGGCGGCCGGCGCGTATAGGACCATGAAGCCTGGCCTAGCCCCCGCAGGATCAGAACATGTCTGATATCGTCAACGACGAACGCGCGATCACCAATTTGATGGCGCGCTATGCCTTCCTGGTCGATGATGGCGACTATGCGGGGGTCGGCCGGCTCTTCAGCGAGGGAGCTCACCCTCAATGACAATCCTCCAGCGTCGGGTGCCGAGGCGGTAGAGGCATTTCTCGCCACTGCGCTGAAGACCTATGACGATGGCACGCCCCGGACACGTCATGTCACGAGCAACGTCATCCTGGAGATCGAGGAGCCTCGCCGTGAGGCTTCGGGATGGTCTTATGTGACGACCTTCCAAGCCACGGATGGTCTTCCGCTCCAGCCGATCGCCTGCGGACGATATCATGACCGGTTTGAGCAGATCGACGGACGTTGGATATTCCGCTCGCGCCACGTCGTGACCGGCCTCGTCGGCGATCTCAAACACCACCGCCGCTGAGCCATTTGCGAGCCGGGTTGCCGACGGGGAAGCGCTACTAGCATGACTGCTTTGACTGCCATATGGACGGCCGCGCATCACCTGGGGGGCAATCTCAGCCATGAGCCCTGATTCAGGCATGTCAGCACATCATCCCGGCCCCCAGTCACTGATCCGCGCTCTTCGGGCCATTGTCGGCAGACGGCACATCCTGACGGGCCCGTCGCGCACCCGTCGCTTCACGACGGGACATCGCCTGGGCGAAGGCCCCGCGCTGGCGGTCGCCAGACCTGGCTCGCTTGTCGAGTTTTGGCGCCTGCTGTCCGCCTGCGTGGACGCGGGCGTCATCGTGATCATGCAGTCGGCAAACACCGGGCTGACCGGGGGATCGACACCCAATGGGATCTATGACCGCCCCGTCGTCGTCATCAACACCCTTCGCCTCAAGGGCATCCATCCGATCAGTGACGGACGGCAGGTCGTGTGCCTCCCGGGCGCGACCCTGCACGAGCTTGAAACATTGCTGGAACCCATGGGGCGCGATCCACATTCAGTCATCGGATCATCCTGCATCGGCGCATCGGTTCTGGGCGGGATCTGCAACAACTCGGGCGGCTCGCTCATTCAGCGTGGCCCCGCTTATACCGAATTGGCGTTGTTCGCTCAGGTAGGAGAAGATGGCCGGCTCCGGTTGGTGAACCATCTGGGTATCGCGCTTGGAGACGAGCCCGAGGAGATCCTGCGCCGCGTCGAAGCGGGCGCCTTTGCGGAGGATGATATTGACCATCCAGAAGAGCGCCGGGCGTCGGATCACGATTATTGCGACCATGTGCGGAAGATCGACGAACGGACGCCGGCTCGCTTCAACGCGGACCCGGCCCGGCTCTACGAGGCATCTGGAAGCGCCGGAAAGATAGCGTTGCTTGCGGCACGCCTCGATACCTTTCCGAAGGATGGCGCCACGACGACCTTTTACGTCGGGAGCAACAATATCGGCGATCTGACGGAACTGCGGCGGGACATACTTCGCGATTTTGCTTCGCTTCCGATCTCCGGCGAATATTTTCACCGGGAGGCGTTCGACGTCGCGGCGCGCTATGGCAAGGACACGGTGATCGCGATCGAGCGGTTGGGGACCGCTCGCCTGCCGCTTCTCTTCGCCTTAAAGTCGCGTATCGACGATCTAGGGCGCAAGATCCCACTGCTGCCCGAACATCTTAGCGACCGCCTCCTTCAGCTGGCCGGCAGTTTGTTCGGGGAGCATCTACCGCCGCGGATGCGGGAATATCGCGATCGCTTCGAACACCATCTGGTTCTGAAGATGGGCGGAGCCGGGGTTACAGAGGCACGGCAATATCTCCAGGACCGGTATCCGACCGCCAATGGCGACTATTTCGAGTGCACCGGAACCGAAAGCGCCAAGGCGTTTCTGCATCGGTTCGCGATCGCCGGCGCTGCCATGCGATACCGGGCTCTGCACGCGCACGAAGTGGACCACATCATCTCGCTGGATATCGCGCTGCGGCGAAACGACACCGAATGGTTCGAGCAGCTGCCCGCATCGATCGACAGCAAGATCGCGAAGAAACTCTATTATGCCCACTTCTTCTGCCATGTTTTTCACCAGGACTACGTCCTCGCCAAGGGCGCCGACCCCGCGGCGGTGAAACGCCAATTGCTCGAACTCCTCGATGCCCGCGGGGCGGAATATCCAGCCGAACATAATGTCGGCCACGTTTATAGCGCAAAAAAAGTGCTCCAAGACCACTATCGCTCGCTGGATCCAACCAACCGCTTCAATCCTGGCATCGGGGGCACCTCAAGGGCCGAGCACTGGTCTTGAGGCTGTATCCGCTCGGTTCAGCGAGGACTGTCTAGCAGCTCAATCCGGTCAGTGCGGAACCGCTCCGAGCGGTTCGGACGGGCTATCATAGCAGTTCGGCTATGGCTGACATAATCGTATCATTGTAGCCACGAATCCACCGTCAGCCTATTTGGTGAAGCATTCATCCGCGAATTGCTCGCTGTCTGGTTCCACCGATCGCCGTGAAGGTCTGGGTACAAGGCGGTCGGGCGCTCGCCCTGGGTAAAAAAGGTTGAGCCTTGGAGAGGTCATGGCCGTGCGGACGCTTCCCCATATCGGGTTCGGGTTGGCACGTCGCTGCAGCCACTGCGGAACCCTCAACCTTGCTACCTGCCAAGACTGAGGAGCACCACCACCATGGCACCCCACCCGTCCGACAATGAAGGCTTCAAGCGCTGGGCGATCGGTGCAGCGCGCATCACGCGCGTTCTCGAGCTGCCGCCGCTGAACGCCGATCCGGCTATCTTCATCCAGACGACAAAGGATGAGATCGTCAAGCGCGGGGACTGGCTCTGCCCGGACTTCGCCGACGAGGAAGGCAATATCACACTGCATTTTCAGGCCTTCATCATCGAAGCCAGCGGAAAGCGGATTCTCGTCGATCCCTGCATCGGGAACGACAAAGAGCGAGATATCCCCGAGTTCAACAAGCTCAACGGCCCATTCCTGCAGCGCCTCGAAGCGGCCGGCCTGCCGAGAGAGAGCATCGACTATGTGCTCTGCACCCATCTTCATCTCGATCATTGCGGCTGGAATACGATGCTGGTCGACGGCGCGTGGGTACCGACGTTCCCCAACGCTCAATATATCTTCGCGAAGGCGGAATATGCATTTCTGAGTGCGGATGATCACCGAGACTCGATTGCGGTGATGGGGGATTCGATCAAACCGATCATCGATGCGGGCCTTGCGACCTTCGTCGATGCCGATCACGTGATTGTGGACGAAGTCCGTCTCGAACCCACGCATGGCCATACCCCTGGACATTGCGCCGTGGTAATTTCGTCCGAGGGCCAGGAGGCCATCATCACCGGGGACCTCATCCATCACCCTGTCCAGGTCGCGATTCCCCATGTTGGCGACAATTTCTGCTGGAATCACGACATGGCGAGAGCCACCCGGCGCACCGTCCTGGAACGTGTCTCGGATCGCAACTCGCTGTTGCTGGGCTCACATTTCTCGGGCCCGACCGGCATCTATCTGAAGCCGGATGGCGATGCGTGGATCGTGGATCAGGCGGCGCAGGTCGAAGACGCAGCTCCCGTCTGAACGACCTGAACGGATCTAGCGCGCGACGCCTTGTCGCCCGGCGCCAGAACGTCGCGCAGGATGCAGAACGAACATGCGAGAACGATCCCCTGACGGACGGGATATATGACGAACAACCCGATTATCAGCAGCCCCAACAAGCTCAAGCTCGGCATATTCTGCACGAACGGGAGGGGAACTGCGCAGCACACTTTGGTTCCGGAGGCTAACCAGCAGGACTGGTCGCTGTCCTTGCTTACGGCGCGCGCCGTCGATGAGGCGGGGTACGAGGCGGTCGTGCCGTTCGCACGGTGGAAGGGCTATCTCAAGGACAACCCTGATCATGTCTCTGGCTATGCCCTTGACCCTTTCACTTGGGCGGCAGGCATTGCGCAGGCGACTCGACAGGTCGGAATTTTCGTGACCTCCCATGCCGCGTCGATGCATCCCATCCTCGCAGCGAAGCAGACGGCGACGATCGACCATATTTCGAACGGCCGCCTGACGTTGAACGTCGTTGGCGGGTGGAATCGCCCAGAGCTCGAGATGTTTGGCGCGCCGCTTCGTGAGCATTCTCAGCGGTACGAGCATCTCGCCGAGTGGTTGGGGCTCGTCAAAAGGCTGTGGCGCTCGCCCGATGAGTTCGACCACCATGGCGATTTCTTCGACGTTGTCGGCGGATTTTCGCTTCCCAAGCCGGTGCAGGCCGGAGGGCCGCCGATCATGAACGCGGGCACATCCGATCGCGGCAGGCAGTTTGCGTGTGAGCATGCCGACGTGTGCTTCATCGGCTTGCCTTCGGAAGACCCCAAGGATGTCCGCGAGGGCATCGCATCCTATAAGCGCATCGCCCGCGAGACGTTCGGGCGCGATGTGCAGGTTTGGGCCCACACGTTCGTGGTGCAGCGCGATACCCAGCAGGAGGCCGACGACTATCTGGAACATTATGCGGTCAGGCATCAAGACCGGCGAAGTGTCGATGCCTTGATCGAGAAAACCGCGCAGGAGTCGAACGGCCTGCCGCGCGAAGTGCTCGAGCGGGTTCGTGATCGTTTTGCGGCTGGGGCCGGAGGATTTCCGCTCGTGGGAACGGCGGAGCATATTGCTGCCAAGCTGGAGATGCTGTCCGCTGCGGGTCTGGACGGCGTTCTCTTCACCTGGGTCGACTATCTTGATGGCATCGATCGGTTTAACCGCCAAGTGCTCCCGTTGCTCGAACAGGCAGGTCTCCGTGAGCCCTTCCCGCCTCTCGCAAATAGGTGGGACAGGCACGGCGCCCAAGCGGCAGTGCTGCCATGCGGGTGAGGCGGCTCGCACGCGGCATAGGCTCTCAAGCAAATTCGTGGAAACGCCGCGCTATGCGCAGCCGTTAGCAGCGGGACTCTCATGATCATAAGTTCAGGAGCAGATTTCAGACAGGCAGCCAAGCGGCGTTTGCCCCGCTTTCTTTTCGACTACATCGATGGCGGTTCCTACGGAGAGGACACGCTTCGCCGCAACGTAGAGGATCTGTCCCGCATTCACTTGCGCCAGCGTGTGCTACGGGACGTATCGAATGTCAGTCTGGAGACGAGTTGGTTCGGCAAGAAGCTGGGCCTTCCCGTCGGCTTGGGACCTGTGGGGTTAACGGGCATGTATGCCCGGCGGGGTGAGGTTCAGGCCGCCCGCGCCGCGCGGGCGCGCCACGTTCCGTTCTGCCTTTCGACCGTTTCGGTTTGTGACATCGCCGAAGTCGTGCGCGGCGCCGGCCTCATCTGGTTCCAGCTCTATGTGATCAAGGATCGCGCCTTCATGCGCGATCTTCTCGCCGTGGCAGCCCAACAGGGCTGCGAAACACTGGTTTTCACCGTCGACATGCCCGTGCCGGGGGCGCGCTATCGCGATGCACATTCGGGAATGTCCGGGCCGTTCGCCGCCTCGCGGCGCCTTCTTCAGGCCATGGGAAAGCCGCGCTGGGCATGGGACGTGGGCGTCCGCGGACGTCCTCATCGCCTCGGCAATGTTGCACCCGTCCTGGGTAAGAACAGCGGCCTCACTGATTTCATGGGCTGGCTTGCCCAGAATTTTGATCCGGCCATTACGTGGTGCGACCTCGAGTGGATCAGATCCACGTGGAAGGGAAACCTGGTGATCAAGGGCATCCTCGAAGCGGAGGACGCCAGGGCCGCGCGCGATCTGGGCGCCGACGGCATCGTCGTCTCAAATCACGGCGGCCGGCAATTGGACGGTGCGCTGTCGACGGCAGCAGCAGTTCCGGCAATAGCGGATGCCGTCAGAGACGATCTCACCATACTGGCCGATTCAGGCATTCGCACCGGGCTCGACGTGCTACGCATGCTTGCGCTTGGCGCCGATGGGGTACTGCTTGGACGCGCCTGGGTCTACGCCTTGGCGGCTTTGCGGCCAAAACGGCGTCGAGATGTTACTTGACCTCATCGTGCGCGAGATGCGGGTCGCCATGAGCCTAACGGGATGCACGAGAATAGAGGATGTGAAGCGCGACCTCTTAATCTGAGAGCTTAAAAAGAATACCGCGCGTCAGCGCGCATCCCCGATCGGCTGCTCGGGTCGATATAGCTTAGCCGCGATCGATGGAGCCGTTCGACTGTGCCGAGGTCCCTGCAATCGCGCTGTTGGCAGCTGTCCAGCTTGCCGCCCGGCAGCGAGCGACGGTATTGTCGGTACAAGCCGGGGCCGAGAGAGCGCAGCTGCTACGCGCACTTGGGGCAAGCGCTGTAATTGACCGCAAGACCGAGACGATCTTGGACGCAGTGCGAGGGCTGACCGAGGGCCGCATGGCGTCAGTTGTGCCTGATCCCGTTGGCGGCGCTTCGCTCGATGCCTCGATACTATCGACTCGCGCCTTCGGCCGTGTGCCACTGATCGGAAACGCCAGCCAGGCTCCAATGCGGCCGGACGTTTGGCACGCGACATTCTCCGGAGCCCCGTAAACGACGGAAATTGGATCACTGGGCGACAGTCGGCTTTCCTGTCGAAAGTTCCGTCAACAGACGTTTGCTCTTGGCTTCGACGCCCTTCGGTCACAAATGGACCAAGCTCAAGACAGGAACCGTCGTTTCATATCGCGGCGCTCACGCGCTAGAATCTACGAGACGTTGAAACTGGATCGCGGGCACGCCGGAATCGTGGCCAAGGCACTCGGTACACGGACATGTTCTCGCGATCGATCACAGCCTCGAAATACAGCTTCGGAATCCCGTTCCGGCGAAGCCCGCGGCATATCTCGTTGATCGCCGCCATCGCGACACGCTGCGCGCGCCCGGTACCTCGCCGAGCTTCCATCACCGCGTAGCCAAGCTGGAAAGTCGGCACGCCCTCGATCGCCTCGGTCAGTGCGAGGAGCGCGACTGCGGTGACCTCGCCGCCGTCGATCAGCGCATAGGTATATCTTGGTGCCGGCCGGCTGATCGACATGCACGAAGATGTCCGGATGGAAGTCCGCTGGCTGAACGCAAATTTCCCGTTGTGCGATCGCCCTGCGGAAATCGATCAGAGCGTCCATCGGATCGGTCATGGCCGGCATGCTACCATTGCGATCCCGAGCAGCAAGGCCAGCGCCTCATGAAGGCAGCTCGAACAGGATTCCGACGACCTCCATCAGCGCTGTCAATTTGGGCAAGTCCGCGGGGTTGGCAGAACACGCCAACCCCGCGGTGTCATCCATGATGGCCGTACCATCGAGCCCGGTAACGTGCCCGAGGACGGCTGACACGCGCTAGTTCATGGTCTTGACGATTTCCTCGACCATCTTCTTGGCGTCGCCGAGCAGCATCATCGTACTGCCCATGTAGAAAACATCGTTATCGACGCCAGCATAGCCCACGCCCTCCATCGAGCGCTTCACGAACAGCACGGTCTTTGCCTTCTCGACGTCAAGGATAGGCATGCCGTAGATCGGAGAAGTCTTGTCGGTCTTCGCTGCTGGATTGGTTACGTCATTCGCGCCTATCACAAAGGCGATGTCAGTCTGAGCGAATTCCGAATTGATGTCCTCCAACTCGAATACCTCATCATAGGGGACGTTTGCCTCTGCGAGCAGCACGTTCATATGACCTGGCATGCGTCCGGCAACCGGATGGATCGCATATTTGACCCTCACGCCTGCCGCCTTCAGAACGTCGCCCATCTCACGCAGAGCATGCTGCGCTTGACTGACTGCCATGCCGTAGCCAGGAACGATGATGACCTGCTCGGCCTGCCCCATGAGGAAGGCTGCATCATCGGCCGAACCACGCTTCCATGGGCGCTGCTCCTTGGCGTCGCCACCGCCGGCCGCGGCGCTGTCACCGCCGAAGCCGCCGGCGATCACGCTGATGAAGCTCCGGTTCATCGCCTTGCACATGATGTAGCTGAGAATTGCACCGGACGAACCCACCAGGGCGCCGGTGATGATCATTGCTGAATTGTGCAGGGTGAAGCCCATCGCTGCGGCCGCCCAGCCCGAGTAGCTATTCAGCATGGAGACGACCACCGGCATATCCGCACCGCCGATGGGAATGATCAGAAGGAAACCGATAACGAAGCTTAGCGCGGTGACAGTGAAGAACACCCAATGAGCATCGTCTGTGACGAAATAGCCAATCAGCCCAAGGATTGCGACCAGCGTACCCAGGTTGATGACATGCCGCCCCGGCAGCATGATCGGCTTGCCAGACATATTGCCGTTGAGTTTCAGGAAGGCGATCACCGAACCTGAGAATGTGATCGCGCCGATCGCGACGCCTAGCCCCATCTCGATCCGGCTGACATTGTGGATATGACCTGTCGCCTCGTCCAAAATCCCGAAGGCCTCCGGATTGAGGAAGGCGGCCCCGGCGACCAGAACGGCAGCGAGTCCGACCAACGAATGGAAGGCAGCGACGAGCTGCGGCATGTCCGTCATGGCGATCTTGCGAGCGGTCACGGAACCGATTGCGCCACCGATAGCGATAGCGATCGCAATCTCGGCACGTCCGGTGCCGTGCAGGACGAGCGTCGTGGCAACGGCGATGAGCATGCCGGCCATGCCGAAGCGGTTGCCGCGGCGCGAGCTGGCCGGACTTGAAAGCCCGCGCAACGCCAGAATGAAAAGGATACCCGATACCAGATAAGCCAGGGAGGCCCATGCAGGTGTGGCGGCTAGTTGATGCATTCTCTATCCCCCTCGCCCGCGCTCAGCTCTTGCGCTCTTTTTTCTTGTACATCGCAAGCATTCGCGCGGTGACCGCGAAGCCACCGAAGATGTTGACGCTTGCGAAAACCACCGCGACCAAGCCCAGATATTTGGCATAGACGCTGCCCTGCGCCGCGCTCGCGATCAGTGCGCCGACGATGATCACTGAGGAGATGGCGTTTGTGACCGCCATCAGCGGCGTGTGCAGTGCCGGCGTCACCGACCACACGACATAATAGCCCACGAAGCAGGCCAGCACGAAGATCGACAAGATCGAGATGAAATCCACAGGCTTGGTCCTTTTGGCGATCAGCCGAGCAGTCGTTCGTGGACAACCTTGCCGCCCCGCGTGAGGCGCACGGCGTTGCCGATCTCCTCGTCGAGGACCGGCTTGCCAGCATTCTTGTCCCAGAACGCGCTCAGGAAGTTGAAGAGATTGCGCGCGAAGAGCGCCGATGCATCCGCAGCCAGACTGCTCGCAATGTTCCTGGCCCCGACGATCCGGACCCCGTGTCTGACGACCGTCTCGCCCGCAACGACGCCCTCGACATTGCCGCCGCTTTCGGCTGCCAGGTCGACGATGACCGAGCCTGCTCTCATCGTCGCGATCTGCGTATCGCTGACGAGCCTGGGAGGAGCGCGGCCCGGGATCAGCGCCGTGGTTATGACAATGTCCTGTTTGGCAATATGGCCCGAGAGGAGCTCGGCTTGCGCCTTCTGATATTCCGGCGACATCTCACTCGCATAGCCGCCGGCACCCTCGCCTTCGATGCCCGCCAACTGTTCGACGAATACCGGCTTGGCGCCGAGTGACAGGATCTGTTCCCTGGTGGCGGAACGCACATCGGTGGCGGAGACCTGCGCGCCGAGGCGACGGGCAGTGGCGATTGCCTGAAGGCCGGCCACACCTACGCCCATTATGAAGGCGCGTGCTGCCGAGACCGTGCCGGCTGCGGTCATCATCATCGGAAAGGCGCGACCATATTCGCTGGCGGCGATTAGCACGGCCTTGTAGCCGGCCAGGTTCGACTGCGACGAAAGGATATCCATCGATTGGGCGCGGGTGATGCGCGGCATGAACTCCATGGCGAGCGCTTCAATGCCGGCAGCTGCATAACGATCGACGAGAAGCCGCTGCGCCAGAGGGTCGAGACTCCCAACAAGCCATGCGTCCCGCTTTACGCCGACGATCGATTCTGTCGCGGGACCACGTACGCAAAGTAGAATATCGGCATTTTCAATGACGGCACCGCGATCGGCGACCGTCGCGCCGGCGTCCTGGTACGCGCTATCGGCGATCGAAGCCCTCTCACCCGCCCCCGCCTCGACGGCGATATCAGCTCCCAGAGCGATGAACTTCTTCACCGTTTCAGGTGTTGCCGAAACGCGCCGCTCATAGTCGGTGGTTTCCCGCAGGATCGCAATCTTCATGCCGCCTCATACCGCCATGTTATTTGATGTCGCCCGGCAAGGTGTGAGTTGACACCTTGTATCCATACGCAAGGGGAGCTTCAGCTCTGGCAGCCGCGTGCCACATCCAAGGCATCACTGCGATGGCCTCGATTCGTTGAAACTGATCGTTGATGTTTCTGATCGATCCATCAACGGGGATTTCAGCACGAAGCAACCGAATTCGACGCCAACCGGCTGATGATGCAACCTGCGCCGATGAATACCGATCACGACGAGGCGAGGAGCAATGGTCACCGGCGATCGCTATCGGCATTCTTTGATCGATCTCAGCACGCATTGGCGTCGGCCTCGCTCGTGCGAACATATATGCTGAGTTCGTTGCTCCCATCGCCCGCGGCCGTCACATGCCGGCCCCTGGGGGGAGGCAAGGAACACGAGCCGGGCCCGGCTGATGCCCCGATGGGCGACGGTCAAAGTCCAGGTTGCGCGGAGAGACAAGATGCTCAAAGACGTTGAGACACGACTTGCCATTCAGGATTTGCACGGGCGGTACACCGATGCCTTCTATCGCAAGAGCGAAGAGGACTACCGGGCCTGCTGGGCGACTGATGGCGAATGGATCGCTTTTGGACGCTGCACCAAGGGCCGCGAGACTATTGTCGAGTTTTGGCGCATCTTGATGAGGGATCGCCACAATATTCTGCATAGTCCCGTCGCGTCGATCATCGATGTCGAGGGCGATCGCGCGCGGGGGCGCATATATGTGAGCGAATCGGTACGTGCGACTGATGGCAAGCCACGCATTGTGATGGGCATCTACCATGATGACTATAAAGTGGAGGACGGCCGCTGGCGGTTCGCCCGCCGATGGTGGAATCTGACCTATCTTGGTCCGCCGGACTTCAGCGGGCGCTACTGGGATGTAGCCCCGATGGGGCCGCCACCTGCTTTCGAAGGCTGGGATAAGCCCAACAGGCCAACGCTGGAAGAGGTTGCCGCCTATGTCCAGACGTTATAACATCGGCGGCTACGCGCTCACCTCGTCAAAGCTCGCTTGAGAGCAGCCTTCCAGGATGCGGTGAAGCGCCGGGAAATCGCGGCGTCCGGCACAGCAAGGTCGAAGCCATGATAGGCGCCCGGTACTATCAGCAGCTCGGTGGGAACGGCCGCGTCCATCAGGCGTCCGGCGAACTCGATGTCCTCCCGCGCGAAAAGGTCGATCGAGCCCGCCCCGATATATGTCGGGGGAAGCCCGGCGAGATTGGTTGCGCGTGCCGGCACGCACTGTGCCGGCACGGCATCGCTGCCGGCGGGCATACCGAGCAACGATGACCATCCAAAGCGATTGGAAGCGGGAGTCCAGATGAAACGCCCCGCATTGGGAGCCGCCGGCCTGCTGCTGCCGGTCCGATCGTCGAGCATCGGATAGAGGAGGAGCTGGAAGGCGATGTGGGGCCCGCGCCTGTCTCGCGCGGCGATCGACAGTGAGGCGACATGACCGGCCCCGGCGCTTTCGCCGCCGACTGCTATTCGGCTTACGTCCACGCCGAGAGCGTCCGCATTGTCCCGCAGCCAGCAGAGCGCCGAATAAATATCCTCAAGCGCAGCCGGGAAGCGCGCTTCCGGTGCCAATCGGTAATCGACGGCCACAACCACGCAGTCATTCTCGATCGCGATCTCCTGAAGGAGCTTGGGGTTTCGATCCGCGCTGAACATGACATATCCCCCGCCGTGAACGTAGAGATAGGCCGGTCGGCCGCGTGCACCCGGAGAAGGATCGACGACGAAGATCGCGACGGGCGGATTGCCTCGGGATCCCGGGATGATCTTTCGCACGAGTTGCGGAGCGGGGGGTGGAAGAGTCACCGGAGGGACGGTCGGAGGCGCGTTTCGCCAGCGCAACAAGGTTTTGGCAGTAAGGTCGCCCGCCCCGATCTGCCGCAAGCGCGGTATCAGTTCGGGGTCGACTCCTGCATAAGCATCCTCCGAAGGGGCAGCTCCCCCTGCTGCACGGCCATCGTCAGCCATGAGCCAACCCGAAGCCAGCGCAGTGACGAGGATTTCGCGTCGCGTGATCCTCATGTGCGCGAGGCATGACTGGTCCGCGCCTCGTCAACCAAGCGGGCAACCGCTTTGCGCAACAGCATCAGCTCCATCTCTGCGATCAGCATGTCGGCGTCATCGAAGCCCAGCCCATATGGCGCGAGCGCGCTTTTTCCGGCGCGCCTTGTCGCTGCGAGCAGCGTCTGCCAGGCCTCGGCAAGCAGGTGCCTGTCCTCCACGAAGTCGATGCCCATGTCGGCCGAAAGGTCGCCGGGTCCGTAGAGGACTATGTCGATGCCCTCGACTGCCAGAATTTCCTCGATATTATCGACCGCCTTACGCGACTCCAGAACTGGAATGATCAGGACGTTCGCATCGGACGCGTCCACATGCGCAGACCATCCCGCCATCCCATAGCCGCCGGCGTTACAGGCCGGGCACATGCCCCTTTTTCC
This sequence comes from Flavisphingomonas formosensis, assembly GCF_009755815.1. Classification (GTDB taxonomy): domain Bacteria; phylum Pseudomonadota; class Alphaproteobacteria; order Sphingomonadales; family Sphingomonadaceae; genus Flavisphingomonas; species Flavisphingomonas formosensis. Next base: position 244,597 of record NZ_WRPK01000009.1, on the reverse strand, counting down.
ACGAGGCGCATAACGGCTTGCCGCTACCGCTGAACGGGCGTCCTCGGCAGTGTCGACATGGGGGACGAGGACCCCTTGCGCACCGAGATCGAGCATCGACTGGATCAAGGTCGGGGAGTTCTCGAGGATCCGAACAAAGGGAAGAATCCCGCCTAGATTTGCCGCTCGAACGTGGTTTTCAATGTCGGCGCGTCCGAAACGGCCGTGCTCGCCGTCAATGACAACGAAATCGACGCCCGCAAGCGCCATTATATCGGTCGACGCCGGGTCGAGGGAAGAGACGAAAATGCCGAGCGGCTGCCTCCCCTGCGCCATGATCTCGATGAGGCGCGATCGCGCGATTATGCTGGTCATTAGCTCGCCTTTCAACCTGTAGGCGCATCGCGCGAGTCAGCCATGGTGGGGAGGCACCACGGGTCAGCCATGGCTCTTCCAACTAAACTCCTTACCGCCTTGCGCCTGCGCGGCTTGATAGGCGGCACGATAGGAACCATTGCGGATGTCGTCGATCACATCAAGGTGTTGAGGAGTCCAGCCGAGTTCAGAGACCGTTCGCCGCGCAATCGATCGGCTGTTGACCGCGAGCGCGATATCCACCCAGAAGCTGCCCCAAAGTTCGCACGCAGAGTCATAATCGAGGCTCCGGGTCTCGCATCCCACGACCTGCGCGACCGCTTCGGCGATGCTGCGGAAGTTGGCCTCGCCCGAAACCGTGTGATAAAGCGCGCCCGGCGTTCCCCGCTCGACGGCGAGGAGATAGCATGCCGCGAGATCGTCGACATGCACGGCCGAATAGAGGTTGAGGCCATATCCCAGATAACAGGCCTTGCCTGTTTTCCGCGCGGATTCGAAGATTTGCGGGATCTGAATGCTCCCGCCATGCCCGTAGATGAGCGGCGGCCGGATGACGTAGGTGCTCAGGCCATCACCCGAGGCCTGCCGCACCAGATCTTCGGTCTGGATCCGGACGGCACGGTTCGGACGGCACGGAAAGGGAAAGGGATCGTCTTCTGCAAAGGTTTCCTGGTTCCAGGACCCATCCTTCGACTCGATCGACAGCACGCCGCTGCCCGAGGTAAAGATAAGATGCTTGCTAGAGCCGGTGCGGCAGGCCGCGACAAGCGCCTGCATGAGCGGCGCTTCCTCTTCGAAGGGGATCATGCCGGCCATGATGACCACGTCGAAGGGATCGACAAGGGCAGCAAGGCCCGAAAGATCGGATAGGTCCCCCGGCACGGCGCTCACTCCAGCATCTTGCAGCGCTGCCTCATTGGAAGCATTTCGCGAAAGGCCGGAAACGTCGTGACCCGCCGCTTTGAAAGTGCGCGCAACGGCCGATCCAACAAATCCCGTGGCGCCTATAACGAATACCTTCATGATCTCTCCCCGATTGCGGCTGATCGCATCTGGACGAATTTTTAGCCTGATTGAGGTCGAAGGAGCAGTTTCTAGCCTTGCTCAAAGTGAGCATGACGTGCGCCGAGCGACCGTCCGGCGGGACCGGGGCGGCTGCCGCTCATGTTCATGCGATCGATTAGCGAACCCTTGTTCCTTCGGCGCCGTAATCGTCGGGAAGGCTGTAATATGGCTGATCATATATCTCGAGCATCTCGGAGGAGACATTGTCGAGGCCAATTCGCTTCGCGCGAACAACTGCCGGACGATCCGACATTTGCTTGAACCACCGGCCGACGTGCGGAAAGTCGTCGAACGACTGGCCGTGCATGCGGTGGAAAAATACCCAGCCCCAGCAAGACATGTCCGCGATGCTATAGTCGCCCGCGAGCCATTCGACGTCTCCCAGACGTCGATCCAGCACACCGTAAAGGCGAGCGGCTTCCTTTGTGAACCGCTCGCTCGCATGCTCATTGCCTTCCGGAGCATATCGGCGAAAATAATGGGCCTGGCCCGCGATCGGGCCTAGCGCGGACATTTGCCAGAAAAGCCACTCCAGCGCGACCGCCCGCTCGGCTCCCGTGGGGGCCAGGAAAAGACCGCTCTTCTCCGCCAGATAGATGAGGATCGCGCCTGATTCAAAGATGGGAAGAGGTCCCTCGGATGCCTCGGTATCCACGATCGCCGGCACCCGGCCGTTGGGGTTGATCTTGAGGAACTCCGGCGAGAACTGCGCGGAATCATGGATGTTGACGAGCTTGAGCTGATAAGGAAGCCCACACTCCTCCAACATGATTGCAACTTTCCAGGTGTTAGGCGTCGGATGGTAATATAGCTCGATCATAGTTCGGTCCGCTTTCGATTTGTCAGTGCTGCTGCCGGGGATTTGCCGGCTGCATCAGGAAATTCGGGTAGGCGCCCCCAATATTCGAGATCGTCGTGCCTTAAGCCACCGTGCCCCCATCGACGACGAGGCTTTGGCTCGTCACCATTCGAGCGCGGTCGCTGCCGAGGAAGACCACCATTTCCGCAATTTCCACTGGCTCGACCATCCTTCCCAGTTTCGCCATCGCAGATACCTGCTCGAAAAACTGGGTCGTGTCCCCGCCCCCGGTCGCGGCTTCAGCGGACCGCGCCATCATACGGCTGTTGACCGAGCCCGGATGGACAGTGTTGCATCTTATCCGACGCGGCGCGCAGTCGGCGGCGATCGAACGCATCATTCCTGCCACGGCGGCCTTGCTGGCCGAATAGGCGGCGTTACCGGGGAGAGTCATCAGCGAAGCGATCGATGAGGTGATGACGATGCACCCGCCGTCTCGCATGATCGGCAGGAAGTGTTTCGCCATCAGAAACACGCCCTTCACGTTCACAGCCATGATCCGGTCGAAGAGCGCTTCGTCAAGCTCGGCGACAGGTGCATAGGGCTGCTCGATGCCCGCATTCAGGAAGAGCAAATCGACCGGCCCCATCTTTTCGCTCACGGCCGCCGCTGCAGCTTCCACATCGCTGCTCGAAGTGACGTCTACGTGCCGGTGAAAAAAGCTTGGATGCCCCGCCGCTGCTGCGGCGATCGCGTCGGCGTCGATGTCGAGGAGCATGACGGATGCTCCCTCTTCCGCGCATCGACGCGCGGTGGCGCCTCCAATGTCACCGGCGGCCCCGGTGATGGCGACCGTCTTCCCGTCCAGCTCCAACGTCATTCTCCCTCCTTTCGATCGTTTGCGTGCGTTTGCACCGTCTGGCTGGCGGCCTGGTCTCGCGGACCAAGCTGCAGAAAGCGCCGAATGGCTGCGAACAGATCGCGCTCGAAGCTCTCGGAGAGCGTGCCAGGCAGTCTGTCGAAGCCATGAAAGCAACCCGGGTAGGTCCGCAATTCGACCGGCACCCCCGCGCGCACGAGAGCATGGCCAAAGGCGAGGCACTCGTCGACGAAGAGATCGAGCGTACCTACTCCAATGAAGGCGGCAGGCAGGGAGGAAAAGTCTTGCGCGAGTGATGGCGAGAAATAGCCCAGCTGTTCCGCCGTCAGCTCTTGCTCACCTCGCATTGCATTCCAGCCGAACTGGTTCATCGAACGAGTCCATAGAAAGTCACCGGTGAAGGGATTGGGAGACGGCTCTTGCGCCGCACCGGCCCGGCAATCCAGCATGGGGTACATCAGCAGTTGGACGCTGGGCTGCGGGCCGCCGCGGTCCCGCGCCAGGAGGCACAGGGCGGCAGCCAAGCCGCCGCCGCCGCTATCGCCCATCACTGCCACACGCCCTGTGTCGACATTCAGTTCATCGGCACTATCGAACAGCCATTTAAGGCCGTCATAACAGTCCTCCAACGGGCCAGGGAAAGGCGTCTCAGGCGCCAGCCTGTAATCCACGCTGACGACGACGACGCCAAGCTCGTCCGCGAGCCTGCCGCAATAGCCGTTCATCATGGCAGCACTGCCCATGACGAACCCGCCGCTATGGATATAGAGAATTGCTGCCCTCAGGCCTCCCGACCTGATCGCCGGCTCGAAAAGAATGAGCGGCGCCCCGGAGATAAGCCGCGGCCTAACTGGGGAGGCGTCACTAGAAGGAAGAAGGTTGATGAACATGTCGACCATGGCGCTGCGGGCCTCGCCGAGCGTTCCAGCCGTGAGTTGAAGCATCGGTATCTGCTGCAATATCTCGCGATATTCAGCGTCAACCCTGTCGATGGCCATCGTGGTCAAGCTTTTACCTTATTTTTGCGCATTCGGCTCGGTCCTGCCGGTGCGCTAGCGCCCGGCCCCACCACGATAGCATGCAGAGCCCGGCCGCGCGGGTTCGGGATACATTGAAAAAGCGCGCATTCCGTATTTTTTTCGATCGCGCGCGGAATATCGCCGGCGCTTTGCGCCAGCGCGTTCGCGGGCGGGGGACAGGAGCATGCGACGATGCTTCATTTCTGAAAGCAAATCTCATTTTTACAATATCGCCGTGAACGCGGGCGACGCCAGCGCGCGCTATCGGGGGGCTGGAGTTTTCTACACCACTGATGCCAACTGCCGTTCAGAACAAAACTATAAGGCGAACAGAGAGGGGAGTTTTATGCACAAGCGATATCTGAAGCACTCGACGGGGCTGGCGACCATCACGACCTTCGCAGTCGCGCTCATGGCCGTCTCGAGCAAGGCCGAGGCGCAATCCGGCCAGCCGCCGCAAGCCACTAGCGCCAGTGACGAGTCCGCGGGCGGTGGTGTGCAGGAAATTATCGTTACCGCGCAGAAGCGCGCTCAGAGGCTGCAGGACGTCCCTGTGGCCGTCAGCGCGTTCAACGATGCGGCGCTTGAAGAGCGCGGTATCAAGGACGTTCGGGAACTGACGAGGATCACACCAGGGCTCCAGGTGGCCCAGGGAACGGGCGTCGCGCTTCCCTTTCTGCGCGGTATCGGCAGCAATGCCTCGGCGGCCGGCAATGAATCCAGCGTCGCCGTCTATGCCGATGGCGTCTATTATACCCGCCTGCCGGTTGGCTTTCTCTCGCTCAGCAACATCGAGCGCGTCGAAGTCCTCAAAGGGCCGCAGGGCACCCTGTTCGGGCGCAACTCGTCCGGCGGCGTCATCAACATCGTAACGCCGGATCCGTCGTTTGACTTTTCCGGTCACGCCAGCCTTGGCTACGGCAATTACCAGACCTTCCAGGGCGACCTCTATGTGACTGGCGGCCTGTCGGACACCCTCGCCATGGACATCACCGTCGGTGGCACGAACCAGGCCAACGGCTGGGGTACCAATATCGCGACCGGCAATAAGGCCGGTTTCCAGAACGACTTCACGGTGCGCTCCAAATTGCTGTGGAAGCCCGGCAACAGCACCAAGGTCGTGCTCACCGGCTATTACTCGCTATCAAGGGTCAGCACCCAGGGAAATATCATGAAGGGCTATACCGGCGGCACGAGCCTACCGCCCTACGTCGTCCTTCCGCCCCTGCCCGACTTCTATGACACGCGAAACGGGATCGACGGTCGCAACATAACCAAGGGTGAGGGCGGCTCTCTCCGCATCGAGCAGGATGTGGGCTTTGGCACCCTCACGAGCACGACGGCATTTACGCGCGAGCGCGAGAAGCAGCCCGGCGTTTCAGACCTCACACCCCAGGGCGATGGTCGATACCTGCTCCACATCGGTGTGAAGCAGTTCACCCAGGAGCTTCAGCTCGCGGGCAAGCGAGGGCCGCTGACCTACGTCGCGGGCTTGTTTTACTACAATGCGCTCAGCAAATATGATCCCTCGGCCTTTAGCGGGCCGCTCTTTTCCGGGCCCGGCTTCAACGGCGTGCAGATATTCGCCAAGCAGCGGGCGAAATCCTATGCCGGCTATGGTCAAGCGACTTTGGAAGTCGCACCTGGGCTCAGCCTGACCGGGGGCTTACGCTACACGCATGAGAAAACGTCCGGCGACGGGCGAACCGCTCTCATCAACAACGGCACTGAAATCGCCAGCTTCCCCGTGCCTCCGGACTCCAAAAGTCTGGACAGACTTACCTACCGAACAGCAGTGGATTACAAGTTCACACCCGACATTCTGGGCTACGTCTCTTACAGCCGGGGCTATAAGTCGGGTGGATATAATCTGATTCCTTTCTCAGCGCCGCCGCAGCGCCCAGAAACGGTGGATGCGTATGAAGCAGGTCTCAAGACCTCCCTGTTCGACCGCCACCTGCGACTGAACGGCGCTGCCTTCTACTATCGGGTCTCCGATCCCCAGGTGCAGTTGATCAGATCCGGATCGATCATCCTGTCCAACGCAAAGAGCGCCCGCGTAAAGGGCGTGGAATTGGAGGCCGAGGCCGCTCTGTCATCGCAGTTCAGCGCGCATGGCGGTTTTACCTATCTCGACGCGACTTACAAATCCTACAACAACGCCCCTTCCGCGCCGCCTAATCCGAACACCAATCCTGCGCTGGGATATGTCGGTGGCACCATTCCTGCTATTTCCGTGGACGCAAGCGGCAATCAACTGCCGCTCTCGGCCAAATATGTCTTCAACGTGGGTGCGAGCTATACGGTTGACACAGGTCATGGCGACGCGCAACTCTCGGTCGACTATTACCACACCTCGAAGCTCTATTTCGAGCCGGACAATCTGCTGAAGCAGAACGGCTACGGTTTATTAAGCGCGCAGCTCAAATATTCGCCCACGCCAAACACCAGCATACGCTTTTGGGGGAAGAACCTGCTGGACAAGCAATATGTTTCCCTTGGCGTCACCTATGCCGGTCCGGCGGGATATCCCTATCTGCCGGGTCCGCCGCGCACCTATGGCGTGACGGGCGAGATCAAGTTCTAGTGCCAAGGGGGTCCGGTCGGTTCACAAGGGCCCGACCGGGCCTCGCCCTCTCAAATGCGGAGATGAACCTATGCTGCGTTTCTACTTTCATCACACGCCTAACCCGATGAAGGTAGGCTTGCTCCTTGAAGAACTAGGCCTGGATTATGAAACGATCCCCGTCGATATTCTGAAGGGCGATCAACACGAGCCAGCATTCAGGGCACTCAATCCCAACGGCAAGGTTCCGGTCATCGTCGATGGGGACGTCACCGTCTTCGATTCGAACGCGATCATCCTCTATCTTGCAGAAAAGCACCGTCGCTTTCTTCCTGTCGAGGAAAAGGAGCGTGGTGCCGCCCTTTCATGGCTCTTCTTTGTCGCAACCGGCCTGTCGCCCTTTTCCGGGCAGGCTGTCCACTTCCTGCGCCATGCGCCGGAAACCCTGCCTTACGCGCAGAATCGCTACCTCAAGGAAACACAGCGTCACTATCAGGTTATCGAAGACCATCTCGCGACCAACGCCTATCTGGCAGGGAACGAATATAGCATCGCGGACATGGCATTCTGGGGATGGGCCAACATGGCGCCGGTCGTCTTCGGGGATGAAGGCCTTGCCGCCTACCCCCGCGCTGCCAAGCTTCACGCTGAGATCACCGCGCGTCCGGCGGCACAGCGCGCGAACCTGATCAAGGATCGCTTCCAGCTGAAGACCGGCTTCGACGCAGAAACCCACCGGGTGATGTTCCCTCAAAACCACTGAAGGCGCCCGCGGTGATACCGCCCTTGTGGTCCAGATTGGATGCTCGTTTGCTGTCAGAGCAGGCCGAGGCACCGCGTGCGCGTGAGCGGTCGCTGGTCGTCAAGCTAAGAAGTGTCGTTGGCGGTCGCCATGTCCTGACGGGGGCGGCGGCTACGCGCCGCTTCTCTCAGGGATACCGCTTCGGCGGAGGCCCGGTTCTGGCCGTGGTGCGCCCAGGGACGCTCTCGGAGCAGTGGGAGGTTTTGCAGCATTGCACCGCTGCCGGCGTCATCATCATAGTACAGGCGGCCAACACGGGCTTGACCGGCGGCTCCACCCCTTTCGGTCATTATGATCGCGACGTCATCATCATCAACACTGGACGCCTGCGCGGCACGCATCTTCTTCGCGGAGGCGAGCAGGTTCTTTGCCTTCCGGGCACCACGCTTCACGAACTGGAGCAGACTCTCAAACCTCTCGGGCGCGAGCCCCACTCAGTGATCGGGTCGTCATGCCTTGGCGCTACTGTTATCGGCGGCATATGCAACAATTCAGGCGGAGCGCTGGTGCGCCGCGGCCCGGCCTACACCGAACTTGCTTTATATGCGCAAGTTGGAGCCGACGGCGCTTTGCGCTTGATCAACCATCTTGGGATGGAACTGGGCACGCAACCGGAGGAGATATTGGCTCGATTGGATCGGGGATGCTTCACGGACGCCAATGTCACGACCGCCGAAGGACGTGCGGCGTCGGATGCCCGCTATCGCGACCATGTACGCCAGATCGATGAGGACACGCCCGCCCGGTTCAACGCCGATCCCCTGAGATTGTTCGAGGCTGCTGGCAGCGCGGGGAAGGTTGTGCTGTTTGCGGTTCGCCTCGATACTTTTCCCGCCGACGAGCGCACCGCGACCTTTTACCTTGGGACCAACGATCCAGCGGCATTGACCAGGCTGCGCCGTCATATCCTGAGCAGCTTCTCCCATCTGCCGGTCTCGGGGGAGTATGTGCATCGTGATGCCTTCGACATTGCCGCCAGATATGGCAAGGATCTTTTCCTCGCGATCAAATATCTGGGGACGGAGAAGCTCCCCGCCCTGTTCGCTACGAAAGCCCGGCTCGACAATTGGGCGGATCGGCTTCCGTTTCTGCCACGGCAATCCAGCGATCATTTTCTTCAATGGTGCAGCAGCCTGTGGGGCGATCACCTTCCTCGCAGATTGCTCCAATTTCGTCAGCAATATGAGCATCATCTCATATTGAAGATGGCGGACGGCGGCGTCGAGGAAGCTCGAGACTATCTCGGATCTGCTTTTGCATCATCCGCGAGCGACTTTTTCGAATGCAGCCCATCGGAAGCGGCGGACGCCTTCCGCCATCGATTTGCAGTGGCTGGCGCGGCGGTCAGATATCGTGCGATGCATCAAGATTGCGTCGAAGAGATCGTGGCGATCGACTTCGCTCTTCGGCGCAATGACCAGGACTGGGTCGAGCAATTACCGGCATCCATGTCGAGTGCAATCCTGCACCGTCTTTATTACGGACACTTCTTCTGCCACGTATTTCATCATGATTATGTCATATCCAGGGGGGCCGACGCCGCGGCCGTGGAGGAAAAAATGTTGGCTCTGCTTGATCAGCGCGGCGCTGAGTATCCGGCGGAGCATAATGTCGGTCATCTTTATCATGCCAAGCAGCCGCTCGCTGAGCATTACGCGAGGCTCGACCCGCTCAACATCTTCAATCCGGGCATAGGGCGCACCGGTCGCGCCGCCAAGACTGCTACATTTACGCCCCGGGAGCGGTAGTTCAGGCAGGGCGTAACCGTCGGGCAAAAAGCGACAGTCCGAAGAAAGCAACAGGCCCGGCGGGTCTCGATGATCAATCCGCCATAGTGAATGCCACAATGAGCAACCCGGAAAGATCGCTTTTGGAGCCACCGGAATGGCAATCTGGTTCCGGCAAGCATGGCGGAGATGAACAGGTGCGATCTGGATTACTGAAGGCGGCTTACATCGGAAAAGGCCAAAATCACCGCCGTTGTTGCAGCGCCGCCTTCCGGGTGCTTCCCTTTACCGTAGCGATAAGTCTTGCGTTGATCATCGGTTCGGCCGCTCAGAGCCAGGCTATTTTTGTTCCCAAATCTGGCCCGCCGAGTGGTGAGAAGCTTTTTGGGCAGCAATGCGGAGCATGCCATTCCACCATAGCGGGAGAGATTCGTGTCGGTCCGCCGCTGGCTGGTGTCGTCGGCCGTACCGCCGGGAAGTCGCCGGGCTTCAATTACTCCAGCGCGCTTCGCTCTTCCCGGATCAAGTGGACCGACCAAACGCTCAATCTTTGGCTTGCCGACAGCAATGCTCAAGTTCCTGGCAGCGTCATGAACTATCGTCAGCCTGATGCGGCCAAGCGCCTGGCGATCATCGGATATATTAAGGGACTAAACGGCAAATGATCGATAGCCCGATTTCTTATTTGGGAGCAAGCAAGCATGGCCAAGATCATCCACTCCATGGTGCGCGTGACGGACGAACGAAAGTCCGTAGAGTTCTACAAGGAGGCCCTCGGTCTTGATGTCGCTGGACGATTTCCGTTCGATGACTTTACGCTCGTCTATCTGCGCAGCCCGGACAATGATTTCGAGCTGGAGCTGACCGTCAATCATGGGCGGGTCGAGCCCTATGCGCTCGGTGAAGGCTACGGTCACATAGCGGTCGTGAGCGATGACCTGGATGCTGAACATGCGCGTATGGAAAGCGCCGGCCTTTCGCCTCAGCCCATCAAGGAATTCAAGGACGAACGGCTGCCCGCGCGGTTCTTCTTCATCAATGATCCCGACGGCTACAAGATCGAGGTCCTGCAGAAAAATGGGCGCTACCGATAATGCGAACCTGCCGAACGGCAGGTGCGCGGTTAACATTTCGCTCGTCTGAAGGATCTTACCGGATGTCATAGGTGACCGTGTCTGTATGATGTCGTGCGTGCTTATCGCCGGGTATTTTCTCCACATCGCACTCTTCTAATTGCTCGAAGACGGATCCGAAATTCGTCTTCTTTTCACATATCGAGGCAAGGCCATGCACATTGCTGACAGGACCAGTAATTTCGACCGAAGGACATTGATTGTCGGATCGGGCACTGCCGTCCTCATGGCATCCGCAGCGACACTTTTTCCAGGCCGCGTACTCGCACAATCGGTGCCGACGGGGCTTGCCGATTCCAACTCCTTGATACGGATGGCGCGAGATCTGTTTCCGCATGACCGCCTCGGAGACGATCAGTATCAGCACGCGATCGCAACGATCGCCGACCAGCTCGCCGCCGACGCGAGCAAGAACCAGCTTCTTCGAGCCGGTGCCGCGCTGCTCGACGATGCTGCACGAAGGAAGTACGGTCGCCCATATCTCGCGATCGAGCATGAGCAGGATCGGGCCCTCGTCTTAAAGACGATTGAAAGCAGCGATTTCTTCAAGACCCTTCGGTCCGGGCTCGTCACGTCATTGTATAACCAGCAAACGCTGTGGAGCCGCTTCGGTTACGAAGGATCGTCCGCCGAAAAAGGCGGATATATCCGTCGCGGTTTCGATGACATCGATTGGCTGCCGGCCTGAACAAGGCGGAGGGACGTTTCATGACAGCGAAATTTGATCTGAATGACGACAGCGTCGTCGTCGTCGTGGGCTCGGGCGCGGGCGGCGGCACCTTGGCAAACGAGCTGGCGCAGAAGGGCATCAAGGTCGTATGCCTTGAAGCGGGGAAGCGCTACGAAATTGCCGACTTCGTCAATGACGAGTGGGAAAGTTTCGGGCAGCTCGCCTGGACAGATCGCCGAACAACATCAGGTTCCTGGCGTATCGCGACCGATTTTCCCGAGCTGCCCGCCTGGATCGTCAAAGCCGTGGGCGGCACGACCACGCATTGGGCCGGAGCGTCCTTGCGCTTCCAGGATCATGAATGGAAGGCCCGCACAACCTATGGCGACATCGCCGGCGCCGCGCTGCTCGACTGGCCAATCGACGCTGCCGAAATGGCACCGTGGTACGCCGCCGCGGAATTTCGGATGGGCACGACCGGGACCAACGGGATACCACGGCTTCCGGGCAACAATAATTTCAAGGTGTTGCACGCCGGGGCCACGAAGATCGGCTACAAGGAAGTTCATACCGGGAACATGTCGATCAACAGCCAGCCGCGCGATGGTAGAGGCGCATGCCAGCAGATCGGCTTCTGCTTCCAGGGGTGCAAGTCCGGCGCGAAATGGTCCACCCTCTATACCGAAATCCCCAAGGGCGAGGCGACGGGAAAGCTGGAGGTTCGTGCCGAATGCCACGTCCTGCGCATCGAACATGACGCGCGTGGGAGAGCCACAGCGGCGATTTACGTGGACGCGGACGGCAAGATTCAGCGGCAAAGAGCGCGGGTGGTGGCGATCGCGGGGAATTCGATAGAAAGCCCAAGGCTGCTCCTCAATTCCGCAAGCTCGCTTTTCCCGCATGGCCTAGCCAACGGCGCCGGCCATGTCGGGCGGCATTATATGCGCCATACGACCGGAACGGTCTGGGGCATTTTCGACAAGCCGGTCCACATGTACCGTGGCACCGTCATGGCTGGCATCGTGCGGGACGAGGCGCGCCACGAACCCTCGCGGGGCTATGTCGGCGGCTTCGAGATGGAGACCATTTCTCTTGGCCTCCCCTTCCTGGCCGCGTTCATGAACCCAGGCGCCTGGGGTCGCGACTTCACCTCGGCGCTCGATCGCTATGATCACATGGCAGGGCTCTGGATTGTCGGCGAAGACATGCCGCAGGCCAACAACCGTGTCACGCTCAGCAGCGAGGTCAAGGACCAGCACGGCATGCCCGTGGCCAATGTCCATTATGACGATCACGCCAATGATCTGGCGATGCGCGCCCATGCCTACAAGCAAGGAGAAGCCATCTACAATGCCGTGGGGGCAACGCGCACTATCGTCACGCCGCCCTATCCATCGACCCATAACCTTGGCACCAACCGGATGAGCGGCCGTCCGGAAGACGGCGTTGTCGACCGCTGGGGTCGGTCCCACGAGGTGAGCAATCTGTTCATCTCCGATGGTAGCCAGTTCACGACCAGTGCCGCTGAAAACCCGACCCTCACGATCGTCGCATTGGCGCTCCGCCAGGCCGAGCATCTCGCCGGTCTCATGAGCCGGAATGAAGTCTGACCTATGGCTGATACAATAACATCGACGTCGCGCTATGATCTGATCGTCGTGGGCGCTGGCTCAGGTGGGGTACGGGCCGCGCGCGTCGCGTCCAACCATGGCGCGCGCGTGGCTCTGATCGAGGAACATCGCGTCGGGGGGACATGCGTGATCCGCGGCTGCGTTCCCAAGAAGCTGCTCGTCTATGGCGCTCACTTCGCGGAGGATCTCCGCGATGCCCGTCAGTTCGGTTGGGACGTCTCTCCCTGTCGTTTCGACTGGCCGGTGCTGCGCGATCGCGTCTTGAGCGAAGTCAGCCGACTGGAAGGTCTCTATAAGTCGTCGCTGACGTCTGCCGGCGTCGAACTCGTCCATGGCCGCGCAAGGCTTGCCGATCCGAACCGCGTCGTTCTGGAGGACGGTCAGTCGCTTGAGGCTGATCGGATCCTGCTCGCTACGGGTGCATGGCCTGCACGTCCCGACTGCCCCGGCGCTGAATATGGGATCACTTCGAACGAGGTCTTCCACCTGGACGCCCTTCCCCGCCGCATCTTGATCGCGGGCGGCGGCTATATCGCCAATGAATTTGCCGGCATCTTCAACGAGTTTGGGGCCGATGTCACACTGATGACGCGCGGCGACGCGATGCTGCGTGGCTATGATGAAGAACTCTGCGGGCGTCTGCAGGACATATCGGTTGCGAAGGGTATATCCTTCCGCTTCCATGCAGCCTTCCAGCAGATAGAAAAGCGTTCCGACGGATCGCTGATCGCCCACATCGTCGGACAGGAGCCCATAGAGGCTGATGCGATCCTATTTGCGATAGGGCGGGTACCCAAAAGCTTCGACATGGGTCTGGAGGGTGCTGGCGTCGCCTTGGACGCAAATGGTGCCGTCCGGATCGACGCACAGTATCGAACCAGCCTTCCAAGCGTGTTTGCGGTAGGCGATGTCACAAATCGGGTGCAGCTCACGCCGGTGGCGATCCGCGAGGGCCAATGTTTCGCGGACGCTCAATTCGGTGGGAAGCCATCCGAAGTCGACTACGAACATATACCGAGCGCGGTGTTCAGCCATCCGCCCATGGCCGGCGTCGGCCTTACCGAAGCAAGCGCGCAAGCACTGAGCCAACCGATCAAAATCTATCGGTCCAGCTTCAAGCCGATGAAGAATGTTCTTGCCGGACGTGATGAGCGCGCCCTGTACAAGATGATCGTCGACGCCGAGAGCGAACGCGTGCTCGGCATCCATATGATAGGTCCGGATGCACCGGAATTGCTCCAGGTCGCTGCCGTGGCTGTGAAAGCGGGCCTCACCAAGGCGGCCTTCGATCAGACCGTGGCGCTGCATCCCTCAATGGCCGAGGAACTCGTGCTGCTGCGCTGAAATCGGCGCGCCTCACCTAGCGTGAGATCGCGCATCGACACTGAACAAACAGCAGGGCGCGTGAAGCGCGCCCTGCCAATTCAAGGAGCAAGATCATGAGAAGCTGGTTCATAACGGGTGCCAACCGAGGCATCGGCTTGGAGATTGCGCGCTCCGCCCTCACTGCGGGCGATCGCGTTGTCGCGGCGTCGCGCAAGCCGGAAGATGCCGCGGCCGCCCTTGGCGGTTCTGGCGACCGCCTCTTGGCCGTTCCGCTCGACGTGACGAACGCCGATCAAGCGCAAGAAGCCGTAAAGGCCGCTGTCGCTGCATTTGGCAGGATTGATGTCCTCGTCAACAATGCGGGCTTTGCTCAGATTGGTCCGTTCGAGGCGATTTCGCATGAGCAGATCCAACGGCAATTCGATACCAATGTTTTCGGAACCTTTCATGTGACTCGAGCCGCCCTCCCCATTTTGCGGGCGCAGCGCTCAGGGCACATCTTCACCATTTCGTCGCTCGTTGGCCTCGTGGGCTTTGGAAACTCCTCGCTCTACTGCGCAACCAAATTCGCTCTAGAGGGATGGTCTGAATCAATCGGCCAGGAGCTGGCAGAGTTTGGGATCAAGGTGACGCTGCTCGAGCCAGGACAGTTCCGTACCGATTTCCTCGATCAGACCTCCGTCAAGTTTTCCGGCCTTGGGATCGACGATTACAAGGCGGGTTCGGAGGCCCACAAGGCGGCGCTGGCCGGATTCAATCATCATCAGCAGGGTGATCCCTCCAAGATTGGCAAGGTCATCCTCGCAATCCTGGACGCGGAGGAAACCCCGGTGCGCGTAGCGGTTGGATCCGATGCCCTCGCTACCCTGCAGGCGCGAGGCGATACCTTTCACGCGCAAGCCGACGCGTGGCGCGCGCTCTCGCTCAGCACGGATTTCCCCTCCGCCTGACACCAGCCTACCGGCTCGGGTTTGATGATGAAGGATGCGCGCCCGCGGCGCGCCTCCCTCACTGTCAAGCGGTCGGCTGATGATAGGAATGGCGAAAGCCTCGTCGGCTGCCACGGAACAGATTGTGGGGAGGATAAGCGAGTCGCGAGGCAGCCTGGCATCCGCACAAGCGCTGCCGACATCAGCCATGATGCACGCGCGCTTTTGGACTAGCCGTGGGCTACGACGATATCCCCCAGGAAGATACCCGAACCTGACTGAATGAAGTTCGCAATATCCTGGGCGATCTCCAGTCTGGCCGCGTCGTCTGGGAAAAACTGATCCCAATCCTCAATGGTACGAAAAGAGAAATCCGCGTAGCCGCCCACGGGAGATGCGCCCTCGGACCAGGACACGACCTCATCGACCCAATTGCGTTCATATTTGGTCAGACTTGCGTGGACGCGAAGCGCTGTCGACACATGCTCATCCCAATGACGGCGCGCTTCCGCACCTGGCAGCCCGGCGCGCCAGCTGACGGGTGTCACATAGGTTAGCGCGGGGCGTGCTCCTTTGGTCCCGGCCTCCGCAAATCGCGGGTCCTTCTCCAGCATGGGGGTGACGCGATAGCTGACGAAAGCGGCGCCTCGCTTGCGCAAGAGCGGCTCTGCTAGACGAATCGTACGACGGAAATCCTCCGTGGTGACGAACCAGCTTTCGAGCAACACATGATAGGCGACTTGCGCGGGGTCGCCTGGATCGCCCCTCCGTTCCGGAGCTTGGCCAGGCGCGGATTGCGACAACCTGACCACGGCTGAGACCAGACCGACGCCGCCCTCCACAAAGCGCTGAAAATATTCCGTCGTGAACCAAGTCTGGAAAGCCTCGATATCCTCTCCAGATGGGCCGGCGACAAAGGTAGTGAATTTCATGGATGCTGCTCCGGTTTCCGGCGATCCTTGTCGCCCAAGCTATATGCTACGATATAGTCGCCTATCCTTGACCTTAAGGGCAATGAGCCTCCTGCCGCTATGACGACCATCTGACGGCCGGAGGGCGACAGATAGGTTGCAGGCGACGCGTGACCGCCTGCCGGCAGCTTCGCTTCCCACAGGAGCTTCCCGCTGGCTGTGTCGTAGGCGCGGAAATAGGCGTCCTGGCTGGCACCGATGAAGGTAAGCCCGCTGCCAGTCGTCAGCGATCCACCCTGAAGCGGCGTGCCCACGCGCAAATAGAGATGGGAGCGATAGCCCAGCGGCCCGCTCTCCTCTGCGCTCCCGATCGGCTGCGTCCAGACCAGCTTGCCCGTTCGCACATTGACTGCCGAGAGCACGCCATAAGGCGGCTGTTGGCAGGGGATGCCCAGCGGGGACAGGAACGGGTTGAGTTCGATGCCGACGGGCGTTCCTTGCTGGGCAGCCAGCGAAGGATGCCCTCCCGTCGATGTGCCGATCTTTGACCAGACAATCGGCCGTATCCCGTCACGACGGCGCTCGCTATCGGGGACGAGCCGCGCGTAAGTGGCCAAGCGCAATGTCCCGACGATCGCGACATTGCGCCTGGGATCGATCGAGACCCCGCCCCAGTTGCTTCCCCCCATATAGCCCGGATAGATGATGAAGGGGGATAGGCTCGGCGGCGTAAATTCCCCATCGAACCGGGCTTCCTTGAACCGAATCCGGCACCAGAGCTGATCGAGCGCGGTGACCCCCCACATGTCGCGTTCGGTCAGGGGCGGCCCGCTCAAGGCAGGCAGACCCGTGGAATAGGGCTGCGTGGGCGAAAGGCGTTCGCCGGCTATGATTCCGCCCTGCGGAACCGGGCGCTCGACTACCGTGGAAAGTGGCTTACCGGTTCTTCGGTCGAGGAGGAACAATTGGCCTCGCTTGGTGGGCTGCACGAGCGCCGGCACGATCGATGTGCCGCGTCGGATGTCGACTAGACTGGGCGAGAGGACATCATAGTCCCAGAGATCATGATGCACCGTCTGGAACGACCAGCGAACAGTACCGGTTCGTGCGTCCAGCGCGACGATCGAACTCCCATATTTCTCGTCGAATGGGCGGCGCCGGCCCCCGAAATGATCCGGCGGCGCCCCGCCCAGAGGGACATAGACGAGTCCCAGCGCCTCGTCGGCCGCCATCGGAGCCCAGCTGTTCGGGGTAGACGGAGTATAGGTTTCGCCATCTGGCGGCACACCCTTCCGGTCCGGACGCCCCATGTCCCATGCCCAGGAAAGCTTCCCGGTCTTGACGTCATAGGCGCGGATTACGCCGGAAGGCTCGCCCCAGAACTGGTTGTCGAAGACCCAGCCGCCAAGGACGACATTGCCCCCGACCGCCGTCGGCGCCGATGTCTGGTAATAATAGCCCGGACGCACCGGACCCATGCCTTCAAGCAGGGACACCTCGCCAGCTCTACCAAAGCCCGTACATTTTCGACCGGTATGCGCATCGAGCGCTATGAGTCTCGCATCGACCGTGTTCGTTAGAATGCGCTCCGGGCATTGCGAGTCGTCAACCTTTGCGAAAGCCAGACCGCGGCAGGCAGCTACGGGGACTTCACGAATGTCCGCACCTGATCGGAAGCGCCACCTTTCCTTCCCATTCTCGGCATCCAGCGCGATGACGTCGCTGTAGCCGGTGCAGGCGTAGAGCGTATCGCCGATCTTGAGCGGAGTCATTTCCAGGGCGGATTGCTTTCCGAGTCCGGGTGGGGTCGGCCCGACCCGATATGTCCAGGCCACCTTCAGCTTGTCGACGTTATCCGGCGTGATCTGGCCGAGTCCGCTCGATCGATGGGCGCCTGCATCGCCTCCATAATGAGCCCAATCGGCAACCGGCATATCACCGCCGGCTGAGACCGCTGCGTCCGCCGCCCCCACTCCCGCTTGAAACGCCGGGTCAACGGACGGCGATACGAAAAACCTATGCGCCAGGCCCCCGAGCGCGACCATTATCGCTATCGCGGCTATACCACCAATGCGCATGCCTCTGTTGCGATGTCGCGCAGCGGCCCGCTGGGTGCCTTCCCGTTCTGCGCTTTTCCAGAACATCAGCGGGATGCCGAGTACGAAGGGCGGGATGATGCGTGGGGCGAGCGCCCATCCATTGGCCCCCGCTTCACCAACCGCCCAGGCGATCGTCGCCAGCAGCATGATGGCGTAGACCCCGACGCCCTCACGCCGCCGCATGGCGACCAGAGCGCCCGCGATCAGAGTGGCTCCTCCGGCAAGCGCGTAGTAGAAGGAGCCACCGAGCCAGATAAGCCTGATCCCGCCGAGCAGCAGAGCACCGCCCACAAGGGCGAGGACAGCCGCATAGGCGAGGATCATTCCGCGAAGGGCGAGCCCTGCCGGCCGCCTGCCGCTGGCTTTGGCGCCAGCCTGATGTGGGGAGCGGATTTCACCATCAGCCATTATCGCGAGCTTTCTCTACCGGTGGCGCGGCTTCACGGTCTGATGAAGCCGGTTTTGGATCATGGAGACACAGCACCGCACCGGACGATGCATTTCCAAGCCCGCGATCGCCGTCGGATCGAAACGGCTGTGCGCGCCAGCTTTGCAGAATAGTCCAGGTTCTTCAGAGCTGCCGACGTAGCCAGGCTGTCGAAAGACCCACAAATCGCAGGATGCGCGAGCGGCTCAGACTAAGGCATGGTCTTGCGCCTGGGGGATCAGACGATCGCGGCCGCGACCGTGCCCCTCGCCGCGAAATAGCCATAGGAAGGATCATCGGGCGCACGTGTCCCTCGGACAAGTTGTTGGACAAGTCCGTCGGCCATCTGCTCGACCACGGGATCGACGCGGTTCCAGTCTCCGATAACCTGGCGATGTGCGATTTTCCAAACGCCATTGCGGCATTCGAAGCGGTCGAGATAGCGGCCGCACCCCGCAAGATCGAACAGTCCCCCGTCCCGCTCGAAACGCATGATGACCTGGACATAGGTCTCGACCGCAGCCTTGTCCCCATCAAGTTCGATATAGATGTTGGTGATGTAGTGAGACGTCCAGAGGAAATGATTGCTCTGCGTGTCGATCGCCCATTCGACGAACTCCGCCGCCGGGCCATTGAAGCTGCCGTGCGCGTCCCACCCGTCCTCATGATAGGCGGAAAGGGCGAGAGCTCGGTCACAGCGATCGAGCGCTCTTGCGAGCTGCGCCAGCACCTGATGAATGTCCGCGCGCGCCTTCAGCTCCCGCAAAACCGCCGCGTCCTCTAAATTCGCCACCATCCGCTGCCCTCGCCCATTTAATTCGTCCTTAGACACGGGTCTGACAGTCCCGCCCCAGGAAGGAAAGCTGTGGCGGGTTCGCCAGATCGTACAAAAATTCAGAAAAGCGGCGCTGCGAGGGGTCTGAGACGCCATGCGCACTTGTGCAATGGACTGATCGTTTTGCCACAAAAGCAAAACTCATCGGATATGCAGCGGACGTGTAGCGTGGTGCTGCGGACAGGCATTTGGGACAGCCAGAAGCTCCAATAGGACGCTGCTGAGAGGAGAACGGGATGGCTGAACCTGAGGTACCGGCAAAAAGCCCTTTAATACGAGCGCGGACATGCACGGCGCCTCTCATCCGCTCCAAGTCGGCCGCCGCCGGAGGGTTCGGTGGCCCAGGAGACGGGCTGCGGAAGTTCGTCGGGCGGCCAAGCAATCACGTCTAGGCTTCGTACCGCGCAGCAGACCGGGATCTTTCTCAGTCGCTGTTCCGAACTCCAACCCTTAAGCCCAGCATCTTAAACCAGACAAGGACCGAAAGATGGCCGTCAACCTGAACCGGATTTACCACATCAACATCAACGTCAAGGACCTGGATCGCTCGATCGCCTTCTATGAATCACTGGGCTTCCATGTCACGGCCCGCTTCGAGATGGAGGGGGAACTCGGGGAACGCAACGCCAGCGCTTTCGGCGTGCCTTTCAATCCGATCAAAGCCGCGTTCATGAAGTTGGGCAATACGCCCCAATCGATGCTCATCGACCTGTGCCAGCATCTCGATCCGCCGACCGAGGGAACGCCGGTCCAATCCCTTCACCATGCGGGCTTCGTTCGCATGGCCTTCCACGTCGACAATATCGAAGAGGTTTATCGGGAACTGCTGGACATGGGGGTCACGATGCTTGGCCCTCTGGAATTCATGACGCCCCCAGGCGGCACCCGCTCGGGCGTGTTTGCTTTCTACGATCCCGATGGGACCATCCTCGAGGTTTTGACCGGGGTCGAGCACATGGCCGGCTAAATCGGAGGCAAGTCGGCGCTGTGCCGGATTGGGGGGCTGATATGGGCGAGGTTTCGTACCGCAGAGCCTGGTTGAGAAGCTGGGCAGCCCCCATAGCCGATGCCCTTCCCTGCTGGGATGGGGGACAGAGGCTTGCTGAACCAGCGGCTCGGCCGCCAACTGACTGACGAGCTGGACCCCGCGGATTCCCGGCGGAGGAATGTGCGCACGCGTCTCGCAAACCAGACATGCCGCTGGCACATCCAACAATCGGCTCACAGCCGAGGCTGTCAACGCCGATGTACCGGTAGCGCGCGGACGTCGTCTGCTCATCACCTGCTTATGGGCTCATGCCCGGCACCGAAAGGGGATCGTCAGACCGTGGCTCCGCCGTCGACGACCAATACCGTACCCGTTATGTAGCTTGCCTCATCGGAGGCCAAAAACACAGTCGCCTGCGCGATCTCAGCCGCACGAGCATAGCGGCCAAGGGTAATCGAGCGGCCATAAGCCTCACCCGCTTCGGCAAGGAACTGCTGGGCCTGTGGCCCGACCGTCCCTATCGCTTTGGTAGAAGACTGCAGAAAGTTCGTCTCCGTTGCACCGGGCGCCACGGCGTTCACTCTCACGCCGCGAGATCCCACCTCGTGCGCCGCCTGACGCGTCAAGCTGATGACCGCGCCCTTCGCCGCAGCATAAGGCGATCCGCCGCCGCCTGCCTTCAATCCGGCGGTTGACGCCATGTTGACGATGGAGCCCGAGCCGGCCGGAAGCATATGCTTGAGAGCGCTTTGCATCATGAACGCCACGGCTCGGACGTTTACGTTGAATATGCGATCCCATATCTCTGGCGCGACTTCTTCTACCGGTGAGAAGAGGTCCATCACGCCGGCAATGTTCGCGAGGACATCCAGCTTTCCGAAGCGCGCAACGACCTGGTCGACGACGGCATCCATCCTGGCGATCTCAGTGACATCGGCGGGGATTGCCAGAACGTCTTTACCGCCGATGGCCGCGGCGGCAGTCGTCACGGCATCGGCATCATAATCCAGCAGGGCCAGGCGAGCCCCTTCGGCCGCGGCTACCCGAGCCACGGCGCTGCCGATGCCATTGCCCGCTCCCGTAATCAGCAGGACTTTGCCATCCAGCCGTGCGCCGCTGCGCGCCAACACCCGATCCTGGTCCACTGCCCGATCCTTTCATTGAAACTTCGTTATCCGATCTGAGGAATAGGCCCCGTCCTCGGATACCCTCCGACGTTCGCAAGGCCGCGCCTGCGGCTAGAAGCTAAAATCGACCGCTATGCCATATTTGCGCGGCGGGGCCGGCATCCAAGGATAGCCCGCGACCCCTTCCTGCGTGGACGCACTCGCGGCGTATTTTTGGCCGGTAAGATTCTTGCCCCAGATCCTCACACCGAGATTCTTGGTCGGCATATATTTCAGCTGCGCATTGACGATGCTGTATTTGCCCTGATGAAGGAAATTATCAGGCTCAAAATAGAAGCCGTCATTGTAATAATAGTCAGCGGTCAGCTGCCAATCGCCGTGCGATGTCTCGAGGATGTAGTCGAAGCCAAGGTTGGCGGTGAACTTAGATGCGTAAGGTGTCTGGTTCCCCTTGGCATCGATGGACAACAAAGGCGAGATGGTGCCTCCGACAGGGCCAAGCGCCGGATTCGTATTCGGATTGGGCGGGCCGCTCGGCGCATTCTGGTAATCGGTATACTTCGGATCGAGATAGGTCGCGCCAAATCGGGCTGTGAGACCCTTTGTGACGGCGACCTGTCCTTCCAATTCGACGCCCTTGATCCGCGCGCCCTGCGCATTGGAAAGCAGGATCGTGCCGTTCGCGATCAGCAGCACCTGCGGATCGGTAATGTCATAGTAAAAGGCCGACGCATTTATTCGCAATCGACGATCGAACAGCTCGGACTTGATGCCGATCTCATAGGCGTCCAGGACCTCCGGGTCGGTCGGAACGGGCGTATAGGTCAGCAGATTATACTGCCCCGACTTATACCCTCGGCTGAACGAGGCATAGGCAAGAACATTATCCTTTACCTGATAATCGATTGCCGTCTTGAAGGTCAGCTTCTTGAAAGTTTTTGAATCCTCCGGGAAGTCGACAGCGACGATCGGAGGATTGGTCAGCAAGGTGATGACACTATCCGCCTTGATTTTGTCTATGGTGTAGCGAAGTCCGCCGGTCAGTTTCAGCCGGGGAGCAACCTCGTAAGTCGCTTGGCCAAAGGCGGCGTACGAGACCGATCGTTGCTCGGCGGGTGCGTTCAGACCGGGACCGAAGGGCAGTCCCCGGAAGAAGGTTCCTTTGTCATATTGGCTGATGTTGTTATAATAGTAGAGACCCAGGATCCAGTTGAGACGTTGCGATCCCTGGCCTTGCAGTTGAAGCTCTTGCGTGAACTGCTTCACCGTCGAGGGAAGATCGACACGAAAATTGGGTGCCGGGTCGTATATCCCGTCGGCGACGCCGACCTCATCCTCCCGGATATAAGCGGAGATGCTGACCAGCCGCGCGAAAGAGAGCTCCTGCTCGGCTTTCAGCGTGAGCGAGAAGGTCTCCGACTCATAATGCATGCCCTCGTTGTCGCGCACATTGTAATAGCCAATGTCGGACTGGCGAAACAATGTGTAGGGGGGCTCGAGCGTTCCCTGAGTGGTACCCGGGTAGGTGCCGCCTTGCGCCGACACGTTCGACCAGGAGTATAGGCCGGTCAGGAGGAAGCGCGTCGTGTCAGATGGCTCGAACAACAGCTTGGACCGGACGAGAATGCTATCCTCATAGCCGTTCTTCTTACCGGTCGTCACGTTGCGGCCATACCCGCCGTCCGTCTTCCCGCTGACCGCAATGTCGGCGGCCAGCCTGTCCGTAAGGCCCGTCGTGGCATAGATATTCGCTGCGAACGCATCAAAGCGACCATAGCCGATACTGCCCCTCACCGCGCCGGTATGAGACGGATCCTTCGTGATGAGGTGAATGACGCCGCCGCTGGAATTACGGCCGAACAATGTGCCCTGCGGACCCTTGAGCACTTCGATGCGGTCAATATTGTTAAGGTCCAGAAACCCGGTTCGAAGACGCGAATAATACACGCCGTCGAGATAAACGGCCACACTCGATTCACTTCCGACCGCGTTGGCGTTGCTTCCCACGCCGCGCAGATAAGGAAGGACGACGCTGGCCGAGTTGGCAAGCTGGATGCCTGGCATTGATATCGCG
The DNA here is from genome assembly GCF_009755815.1 of Flavisphingomonas formosensis. GTDB lineage: Bacteria > Pseudomonadota > Alphaproteobacteria > Sphingomonadales > Sphingomonadaceae > Flavisphingomonas > Flavisphingomonas formosensis. The sequence goes on along the minus strand of NZ_WRPK01000009.1, from coordinate 221,235 downwards.
ATATCGGTGATATTGTCGATGCCACGAGACTCCAGGGCACCACTGTTGAAGGTGGTGATGGCGAGCGGGACTTTCTGCTGGTTCTCCTCGCGCTTCTGCGCGACCACCACGATCTCCTGCAGTTGCCCGTCGGTGCTTGCTGCTTCTTGTGCGAATGCCGGAAAGCCAGATACGATAGCCAGCATGCAGACACTGCCGCGCAGATACCATCGAGCCACACCGTTTCCCATGGTCATTCCTCCCCTCGATTATGAGCCGTCAGTTATTAGGCTTGAGCCATACTGATATCGCCGCTATCCGGGCGCTCCTGCCGCTTACCGGACTGAGCGATCGAAACGTCCCACTTCAGCCAGAGGCTTGTGATAGCGTTCTGCTGCGACGCGCTCATGATTGGCGGTCGTGCTTCGTCCACATGGAAGTCCGGGATGCGGGCAAGCCATTCCTCCAGGAAGATCGTCACCTCCCGCCGAGCAAGTATCGCGCCGGCGCAAGTGTGTGGACCGGCCCCAAAGGTGATGTGTCGGGGATTACGGGTGAAGTCGACCTCATCTGGTCGTTCAAGCGTATCTTCATTCATATTGAAGAAGGTGGGAGAAAGCAGAATGCGATCGCCTCTCTTCAAGATCACACCTTCGTGGCAGTAGTCGACGGCTAGCACTCGTGCGACATTAGAGCCGGTGTAGCGGCGCAGGAGCTCCTGAACGATGCCGCCCATCCGGGATGGATTTTCGCGGATATAGAGCCGGTCCGCCGGATGTCTTGCGAGGTGCAGCGTGATGAAGCTCAGCATCATGGCCACGGTGTCGAGCCCCGCGAACAACAGCAGCGTCAAGGTCGAGATCACCTCTTCCTCGGAATATGGACGCCCGCCGATCGTCGATCCGATTATACGGGATACCCCGTCGCTGCCTGGGCATTTGCGGCGATAGTCGATCGCCGCGGTCAGATACTCGTTGATGCCGGACAGAGCGGCCGTCTTTGAAGCGATTTCGGGAGAAGTTATGAAATCCTCGACGAGGCCTCGCAGGAGTTTGAGATCGGAGGCCGGGAGCCCCATGATGTGCAGGAAGATCCTCAGTGGAAGCTGCAGCGCGAACTGGGACACGAACTCGCATTCACCCTCTCCGAGAAACGCATCGATCAGCGAAATAGTCAGTGATCGCACATCTCCATCGATGGACTCGATCGCTTTCGGGCTGAACAGCGGCATGATGTTTGCGCGATACTTGCCATGCTCCGGGGGATCGCTTTGCGCTGGCAGAAAGCGGCTCGGACCAGGATTGGGAAGCACTATCTGCGCGCTGGAAAATATCTCGGTCGCACGAAGAAAGCGGAAAACATCCGCGCCGTTTGTCGCAACCCAATGGCCACCGTTGCGGGGAGAATAGACAAGCGGCCCCTTGCCGCTGAAAATGCGCCATGCGAGCTGCGGATCAACCACCGCGCCAGGCATATTGTAAAAATCGACGTCAACAACGAGTTCGGTCGGTACGTGCGGCGGCAGGGTGAACTTGTCGGCCATGCGAAGCGCGTCCTCCTCTCCAAAGGCTGCCAGCTCATTTTTTCGTTGCTGACGCGAGCGCTGGTCCTCTTGCTAAGGGAGGCAATTTTGGCCCGCAACATGCGTGCACAGAACGCGAAAGAGATGATCGGAAAGCCGAGACTGTCGTCTTGAAATCAAGTTGCCTGCGCACATCGGGTCTCGTCGCGCTGCGGCAGAACTGAGTTCGCGCCGGCACTGCCACGATGCCCCCTCAACGCTCGGACGCGTTGAGTAAGCATTCTGATCCTCGCCGTGAGCCACCGGCCGCGGGTTTGCGGATGAACCCAGGATCAGTCCCCCTTCCTTCTCGCCGATCAACATTTTTTATGCTGCTCTAGCGGGTCGCGCGACCTTGGGGCTGCTTCGATCATGGCGCGTTCCGCATTGATTGACGACGCATAGAGGAAGGGCAGGCCCACGCTGACAAAGGCCGGTGGCCATATCCCAGACTACCAGCTGCTCTGCTGACGCTGCCCTATGTCTGCGCTCCCTGCGCCGGGAGGCTCGCAGTAAGTGCAAACATTGCCCTATGGGGCTTGTGTAGCTTTGGCATGAACGAAGTTCTCGGGTGCATCCCAGAAAGGTGGCCTCGGCGGATCCGTGGCGTCTCGACCCGCTGCGATGCCTCGTTGCACCGCGGGCCGGTCATACATGGCAAAGTACCACCTCGCGATATTGGGGAAATCGTCGAGTTGCTGCCCATGCATGCGATGAAAGTAGACCCAGCCCCAGCTTGCCATGTCGGCAATGCCATATTGATCCCCCGCGAGCCACTCGGCGACCCCCAGGCGCCGGTCGAGGACCCCATAAAGTCGTGTGCTCTCCTTGGTGAAGCGCCCCTTGCCATAGTCGTTGCCCTCGGGAGCCGAACGCATGAAGTGGTGCGTCTGTCCCGCCATTGGTCCCAAGCCACCCATCTGCCAGAACAGCCACTCGAGCGCCGAAACACGCGCCGGGCCGGAAGGCGCCAGAAACTTGCCCGTTTTCTCGGCGAGATAAACGAGGATCGCCCCGGATTCGAATACCGATTGCGGCCCTCCGGGCGCATCATGATCGACAATTGCAGGCACGCGGTTGTTCGGGCTGATCGCAAGGAAGTCCGGGGCGAACTGCTCGTTGTCCATGATGTTGATCGGCTTCAGCCGATAAGGAAGCCCGCACTCTTCCAGCATGATGCTGGCCTTCCAGGTGTTGGGCGTGGGATAATAATAGAGATCGATCATGGCTCAGAACTCCAGCGGAAGGCCGATATGATTTCGGTAGATAAAATCACGATGTTCGATCAGCAGGGGATCGAGTGCCTTCGCGACTGCGGGATCAAGGTCGCTATATTTGTCGATGAGCCATTCCGGCATTGCTGGCTGATGTTCAACCGGCAGTGGCGCCACCATCTGGGAGAAGCAGGCCCAGTGATAGTCTATCGTGCTCGGCTGATCGCCGATCATGTAGCGCGAACCTTGCTCCCGCTGAGCGCGAAGACGGCCAGCGAGCGTGCCCATGATGTCAATCAAGCGGGCTCTTGCAGCGGTGACGGCCGCATCAGAAAAACCATATTGCAGCAACATCGTGCGGACATGTGCCGGGGATTCCTCCGACATGTCCTTCGGGCCATAACTCGTCTCGAACATGAGAAGACGGCGCGCCCAGCCAAAGCCGTGGGGCGCGCAGATTTCCGCGGACAAGCCCAATGCGAGGGCGCGGTCGGCAGACTGCTCGGGAAGCAAGGACGGGCCGGAGCCGAGGCGCTCCGCCATCATCGCGAGGTCGAGCCAGCCATGGGTAGGAGGATCATCATCCAGCATGGCGACCGGCGCGTTGCGGATCCCCCCGGTCCACACGCACAGTTCCTCATTGGCGCCGCCGGCGACCTGTTCCACGGCGACGTAGGGTACGTTGCGGGCATTGAAGATCGCCTTGGCGGATTCACTCCATGGGCCCGGGAGATGGGCGGTCAGTACAAGCCGAAGCCCCCGCATCTGCCGCGCTTCGGCCACCGAAAAATATTTCACGTTGCTCTCTCCTGCCTATCGACGCTGGACGATGCTCACTGGGCGGTGAACCCGCCATCGACCGGCAAGGTGACACCGCTTATGAAGCGGGCGTCATCGCTCGCCAGAAACGCGACGGCCGCTGCGATATCCTCTGGCGCAGCGACGCCGTGGAGCGGACTCAACCCCTTCAACCCATCGATGACCTCCGATGGTTGCTTTGAAGCGCCGGACATGCGCTGCAGCAACGGCGTGTAGACCGCCGTTGGCGCGACCGCGTTCACTCTGATCCCGCGCGGTCCATATTCGATGGCCGCCTCGCGTGTGAGGTTCGAGACACCCGCCTTTGCGGCGACATAAGGCGGAAGACCCGATACCGCCACCATGCCGGCAATGGAGGAAATATTGACGATGTTGCCGCCATCGCCCTGCCTGACGAACTGTCCCAGGCCATATTTCATGCAGTAAAAGACGCCAGTGAGATTGACGTCGATCACATTGCGCCAATTTTCCAATGTGGCTTCATGGATGAGCGCCCGCGCAGATTCTATCCCCGCGTTGTTTACAAGAACATCCAGTCGGCCGAAGCTCTCTACCGCAAGCGAGATCGCCTGCTCCACAGAAGCGGGATCCGCCACGTTCATTCCGATGGCCCGGCCCCCGAACTGCGTTGCGACAGCCTGCGCACCCTCGACATTCAAATCGGCTACCACTACGCGGGAGCCCTCTTCCGCGAAGCGGGCGACCGTGGCTTTGCCGAGACCCGAGGCGCCGCCGGTGACAAGCACCACTTTTCCAGAAAGATTCTTCACTTCTCGTCTCCGTCACTTCGCCGACGCGACATTCTGCATGTTCGATGGAAGGAAATCCAAGCGGATGCCGTTGGCGCAGGCCGAGCGGCCGAGGACGAGAAGCATCGCCATCGCCGGGATGGCCAATCCCATGGTCCATGCAAGCGATTGCCCGAGCAGCCGCTCATCGCGAAGGATGTAATCCGTTATGAAGGCAACCACGACGGGCCCCGTCCCCGCCCCGAGCAGACTGGAGACAAGGACGAAGCAAGCGCTCACCCGGCCTCGAAGGCTGGGTGGCGCGATACGCTGCCAGGTCGAGAATGAGCCGGCGGAAACTACGCCCAGTGCCACCATCCCGAAGCCGAGCGAGAGAATAGCAAGGAGTGGGCTTGCTACGATGTAACCCATGGTGACGAGTGGCCACGCGATAAGGCTGCTGCCCGCAGGCACGATCAGACAGGCGTCGCGCACGCCCGCTCTGTTGACGCGATCGATGAGCATTCCGCCCATGACTGCCCCCGCCGCTCCGGACAAAGCGACGACAAGTCCCCACACCCAACCTATTTCACCCGGTTGCCACCCGAATGTCCGGGCGAAATATGCGGGCGTCCAGGCGCCCATGGCGTAAGCGACGAGACTCGCGAGACCAAAGGCGCCGAAGCTGTAAACGACGACGCTCCAATTGCCGGTAAGGTACGCGCCAAAGCCCTGAACCGGCGACTTGCGGTGTGCTGCCGCGCGACGCGGCGGGCGCGGATCGCGGAGGAGCAAGGCCAGAAATGCGAAAGCGAAGCCGGGCAGACCCGTAACGAGAAACACGGCCTGCCAGGATGCGATATCGCCGATTACCGGAAATGAAACCGACACGCTCCCGACGAAGAGGCTGACGACCAAGCCTCCGACGCCGAGCGCGACACCGCTCCCGAGATAAAAGCCGGCAGCATAGATGCCCATCGGCGTCCCTACCTTCTCGGGCGGGAAAAGGTCGCTGATCAGCGATACGGACGCCGGCGTGAGCGACGCTTCACCCACGCCCACCATGGTGCGACCGAAGAAGAGCTGCCAGAAGCTGCTCGCCAGGCCGCACGCCGCTGCGCTCAATGACCAGGTCGTGACCGCGAAGTAGATGATGATCTTGCGAGGATAGCGGTCGACCGCCCAGCCCAAAGGGATGCTAGCGATGCTGTAAAAGAGCGCGAAGGCGAAGCCTTGCAGCAATCCAAGTTCGGTATCGCTCAGGCGGAGGTCTCGCTTGATCGGCTCCACCATGAGGGCGATGATCTGCCGATCGAGAATGGAGATCATCGATAGCAGCAGCAGGATCGCCAGCGATGTCCACGCCGCAATCGGTGAATATGCTGACGCGACATCCGATGTTTTCCGCGACGGTGAAGAATGAAGGTCAGACACGAGCACGCCGATCCTGGTGTTTTCGGGCCGGACTAAATCCGATCCTGCTTTGTCGTTGGCACGCCTGATTTCACCGGCACGTTCGAGGAAAGGATAAGCCATCACCCCCGAACGTGCCGGCTTGCTCAGAAAGTCATGGAAGCCGAAACCCCATAGGTCGCGGGCATCCCGGGGAACCTGACGGTAACGTCGGCTGCCTTGACCACGTTTGTCCAATAATATTTGTTGAATATGTTCCGGCCCCAGATCCAGGCCTTCCACTTTCCTACGGGGGAGCTGATGCCCAGCTGCCCGTCAACGAGCGTGTATTTGTTGATATCGAAATCCTGCAATCCGGTGCTGCCCGGCGGCGTAAAGACGGCTGAGGTCTTGCTGCGATAGGCTACGTTCACTCCGACGAAGGCGTCCAAAGTGTTCGTCACCGGGTGAGAATAATTCAGATCGGCGTTGAGGCTGTATTTTGGGGTGAAGTTAAACGGCGTTCCGCTCAAATCCTCAGGCGTGCTGCCGATCACCGAGAAGCCCGTATACTTGATGACCTTGCTCTTGATATAGGTACCACTCAGGCTGAACGTCAGATCACGAACGGGACTGATCACAGCGGAGAATTCGGCCCCCTCTATCTTCGACTTCGGGATATTGTCCTGCGCCGACACGTTGCCCACAGGCGGTGCGAAGATACGAGCGCGAAGCTGCTTGTTTATATAATCGTAGCGGAAGATCGCAGCCTCAAACCGAAGAAGGCGCGAGATCGAGACGCGGCCACCGAGCTCATATGCGGTCAGCTTCTCCTGCACCACCGGTCCGTAGACGATGGGATCGAGGGCACCCAGCGTAGCGAAATTGCCAGACTTATAGCCCCTGCTGACCCGCGCGTAGATCAGGGACCGACTGGTCGGCTTGAAGTTGAGATTGAGGTTCCAGGGGACATTGTCCTGCTTGAGCTCTTTATGGGCAAGCCCGGGCGTCAACAGCGGGAGACCGCCGGTGTCCTGGGCCTGACCGGCGGCGGTCCGGTACAGCGAGAAGCACTGGCCAACCTGGAGCAGTGGCACAGGTGCAAGGCCAGCGCCCGCTCGGAAGACGTTGATCAGGTTCGTGTAGGCCGGGGCGGAAAACGCGTCGAGAATTGTTCCACAACCCTCAAACTTCCTCGTTTCCTCACTGAGGCGAATGCCGCCAGTGAAATTGAGCCGATCGGTCAGCGGCACATCGATGCTGGTGAAGACACCCCAGCCGTTGATCTTCTGATCAACCCGGGTTCCCGCGCCGTGCGCCGGCAGACCTGCTAGAAGCCGAACGGTCGAGGAATCCCTGATATCTTCCAGAATGCGATCAGCTGTCTTGTCGTCCGAGATATTAACGCCGACCACCCAATTCACGCCAGAGAAATTAGCTGAAAGCCTGACTTCCTGATAAAGCGATTTGATCTTGCCGAACTGCTCTCTTTGCACCGCCAGAGCATTGGCAATGCCGTCATAATCCGTCGTCTGACGTCGGTTCATGTGCGAATAGGCTGTGATCGATGTCAGCTTCACCTCGTCGCTCACATCCAGTTCAGCACGCACCGATCCCTGCCAGAACTTATCGTCCCGATCGAGCGGTGTGTTGGGTTCCCAGTCCGTATCGCGCGCATTGTCACCCGGGCGACGTGCGTTGACTACGTTGGGAAGTGCCAGGGCCGGATTGGTCGGCGTTACCCGTACAAGCTGTGGCACCAGCGTATCGGATCGGTCGATCCAACCATTGGCGTTGAAGGTGATGCGGAAAGTGTCCGCGGGCTCCCACTCGACGATCGCCCTGCCGACGAAGTTTTTCACCTTACCGATGGTATCGTCCCGCGTCAGGCTTCGTTGCCAACCGCCGCCCAGGGTCCCACGCGCGGCAACGCGCGCCTTTAGCGTAGGCGTGATCGGACCGCTGATGAACCCCTCCAGGCTGCCGCGGTTGAAGCGTCCGAATGTACCAGTGACGCCCGCAGCGAAATCGTCCGTCGGCTTGTTGGCGATATAGTTGATCGCGCCGCCGGTTGAGTTTTGACCATATAATGTGCCCTGCGGCCCCTTGAGCACTTCGATCCGCTGGAGATCCAGCGCGGCACCCTGGGTCGTGATAGGATATGCGAGCGGCACTTCGTCGACATAGATCGCGACTGAGGAGGTGGACCCCACGCTCGGCTCGTTGATGCCGACGCCCCGAAGCGTGTAGATGGGCGTACTGAAGCCGCTGTCGCTGACCGACAAACCAGCGACCAGCTTCGACAGATCCTCGGCCTGCGTGACGTTGCGCTGCGCAAGCGCCTCTCCGCCGATCGCGGTAATTGACATGCCGACGTCCGATAGCGCCTGAGCGCGACGTTGCGCCGTCACTACGATATCGCCATCATCGGCAGGAGTTGCAGCCGTCGATGCCACATTCTCCTGCGCCCGCGCGCTGCCGCAAAAGCTGGCGATGGATGCGCTCGCAAGGAGGATTGCCTTCGTACCCCGCATCATTTCGTCAATCCTGTCATAGCCCGTCTCCCTCTTGGCTTCTCGCCCGCAGCCAGGTCGGCGGACGGAAGAGTCTGTTTTCCATGTTCAACGATACTCGAAACCCGACGATAAAAGGCCGTTTCGTTTGGGCGAATCCGCGCAATCCATGCTGATTCCGTGCAGCGCGGCCGCGCCTGGCAAGCGCCTAGAAATCCATCGGCAGCTTCAGATATCGTGCGTAGATAAAATCGCGATGAGCCAGGAGGCCGGGGGTGACGGCCTTTCTCAATCGCGGCTCCCCAGATTCATACAGCTGCCGAATGTGACCCGGCATAGGGTTCAATTCGGCCGGTAGCGGCGACAACATGCCGAGAAATGTCGCGAGATGAACATCGGGCGCCGTCAGGCTGTCTCCGACCAGATAAGGTGAACCTGCACGCACCTGATGATCGAGCCGGTTTTGGAACATCTCGAGTATCGACACGACTCGATCGGATGCGGCGGCCATCGCCTCCGGCGTGCCGTTAAAATCTTTGAACATTCTCTCGGGAAGGATGGTGAGTTCCGGATTTCCACCGACAGCTTGCACCTGACGGTGAAAGAGGTCGAGCCTCCGGTTCCAGCCAAGACCATCCTCGCCGCAAATCGCATGGGACAGACCGATGCACTCGACCTGGACCGCGCGATCATCCGGCAGCAGCGACGGCCCACTGCCGAGCCGCTGCGCCAGATATAGAATATCTATCCAGCTGTGCCGAGGCCTGTCGTCGTTATACATCGCGACGGGCGCGTTTCGCGTTCCCGTCCAGGCGAAAATCTCGTCGTTCGTCGCCATGCCTTGGTGACGAACCGCAAGATAGGCAATGTTCCTGACATGGAACAGGCTTTTCGCGGCCTCGCCCCAGGGATTAGGGCTCCCTGCAGAGAGGACTAGCCTCAAGCCATCCCGATCGCGGGCTTCGCTGCAACTGATATAGTCCAATATCTTAGCCTTTCGTGGCGAAAGGAGCCACGCCTGCTCCGGCGCTGACGATCCTCAGCCGACCTCTTCAAAATAGCTATTTTGTTCGTTGCCGACCAAAGGCCAGAAAATCTCCATCCATGCCTTGATTTCCGGACTTTTAATCAGGCGCTCCTTGGCTGCTGCGGACTCCCATTCCATCGAACAGATGAACGCGCTTTCCGACGCCTTGTCGCGCAAGAGGCGCAGCGATACAGCGCCGGGATGCGAGAAGAATATACTCCTGAAGGTCGGGAACAGTTCGATGTAACGCTCCGCCTGACCATCCTTGATCTGGATATGGCTATGCTCGATCAGATGGTCAGGCATCGAATTCTCCACCAGGAACGGGTATAGCGCGCTGGTTGAACAGCAAGCGGCGGAAGCGCTCCTTCTCTTCCGGCGTGAATGTATTCGGATCGACGGTCAGTTCCTTGCCGACATCCAGTCCTCGCTGGACGCCGGGGCGGCTCAACACCAGCTCCAGCCACCGCTTGACGTGGGGAAAGACGTCCAAATCCTGTCCGTGCGCCTTCCAGTTCATCGCCCAGGGAATGACGGACATGTCGGCTATGCTGTACTCCGCGCCGGCCACGAATTCATGCTTGTGCAGTGCATAGTTCAGCACGCCATACAGCCGGTTGGCCTCGTCGTCGAAACGCCGGATCGCGTAGCTTTGGTCACCTTGCTCGGATCCCAGGCGATTGAAATGATTATACTCGCCTATCTTCGGACCCATATTGGCCATCTGCCAGATTAGCCATTGCACCACGGCATATTTCTTGTCGGTCGACTGGGGCCAGAACTGCCCGGATTTCTCCGCGAGATACATGAGGATTGCGCCGGATTCGAACACCGAGATCGCAGCGCCTCCGCCTGAGGGATCGCTGTCCACCATAGTTGGCATGCGGTGATTCGGGTTGAGCGCGAGATAGCTTTCGTCAAATTGCTCGCCCTTGACGATGTTGAGAGGCTTGATGCGATATGGAATCGACGCCTCCTCCAGCAGGATCGTCACCTTCTTTCCGTTCGGCGTCGGCCAGAAATACAGGTCGATCATCTCTTGTCCTCTCTAACTCGATTGCGCTTCTTCGTGCAGTGGTCGTCGCTGATCTGTCGGCCCGCATCACGCTAGCGCAGCAAGATAGCTTCGCGACATCCGTGTGCGTGCAAGGCCGTCCCGCGAATGCGTCGGCCAGACCTGTGCCATGCAACCGTCGCGCTGAGAGCGGCTCAGCGGAACGGGCCACGGTGCACCTGCTGCCGTACCGTCAATCCACCGCAACCGGAGTAGGCACAGGGATATCGGCGCTTTGAAGAAGATCGTCGATTACCCGCATCTCCGTGAATACGATTTTATGAGTCGTGTTCATGACGGCATAAGCGCCCGTGATCTCGAGGACCGGAAGCTCGTCGAGCGGATCCATGTCAAGATGACCAAAGACTACAGACGCCTTGTCCGCAAGCCATGCGCGGTCGATGCTGTTCCCTTCCTCCGTGGAGGTGGCGCAAACCGCATATTGGGTGAAATGGGAATAGTCCGGGCTTGGGATAGCCCTGACCGTCATCTGCTCCGGCCAGACCGCTTGCGCGCGGACGGCGTCGAGCTGTTCGCCGGTCAACTCCGCGCCGATGCGGATGCCCATCGTGACGAGGCGTGTTCCCCGCCGATCGACCGTGATCTCGAATTCGTCGGGTGCCACCGGAATGAAGCTGATGTCGCCCATCTTCTTGGCCATGCCAAAATAGACACTCCACGGCCCCATGATGTCCATGGAAGTCTTGTCCCCTCGCAGGCCATCCACATATTCCCAGCCCGATTGACCCTTTCGTCCATTGTGGATGCAGGGCGCTGCGAACTGGACGGCATGGTAGGGCGTCACCTGTCCATCGATCGCCCGGTTCTGCGGATTGACGAAATACCACATCTTCACGATGGGCTCTTCCGAACGATCTGCTTTCAGCGGCGGTTGAAGGATGAAGCGCTCGATCGCGTCGTGAGTGCTGCGGAACATGACCATGTAGACCGGATAGCTTGGCATAGCCGGCCCATCATACTGAAAGCCGTCACCGGGCATGGCGCCGGTCAAGTTCAAGATCCCGCCGATATAGGTTCCGCTGTTCATATCCTGTCCTTCAAAATCGCCGCGGCTTTCGTCTGGAGACGGAGTCGTTCAAAAATCTCGCCTGGTCGCAACCCTCGAATGCGAGCGCCTTCACCTCCGCCGTCATCGGCGGTCGAACGTCATCCAGAGCTGTGTTAAACCATAAGCGACGTACGTGGTTGTATATGAGTAGCTTTCCGGCCCTCTTGATGCGCGGAAATGATGCATGCGCTCCGTCAGCTGCCGGAAGGCCGCCCGCAACTCACCACGGGCCAGCTGATTGCCGATGCACATATGGATGCCGCTTCCGAAAGTCAGATGCGATCGCGCATTTGCCCGATCAAGATCGAGTGTTTCCGGATCCGGAAAAACCTCTGGATCGAGATTGGCCGCGCCAAAGCGCGTTTCGATGATCGAGCCTGCGGGAATGTCGACGCCTCCGATGGAGATGTCGGACGTCACGCGCCTGAACATGGTGGTCGCCGGGGCTTTGATCCTCAGCACTTCTTCGATGAACGCGTCAAGCTTTTTCGGGTCGTCGCGGATATGATCGGCCAATTCCGGCCGGTCGATCAATATTTCCATGCCGCCGGCGATGGCGTTTGCCGTCGTCTCGCCGCCGGCGATGAAGAGCAGCCAAAGGATGCTGATCAACTCGCGCATTTCAAGCTTGCGGCCGTCTGCCTCGGCGTGAACGAGCGTGCTTAGCAGGCTGTCGTCTGGAGCGGCGCGGACACGTTCGACATTCTTGGCCAAATATTGCTGGAGCTCGATAACGGCTTGCACCAGCACCAGTTCGCGCTCCGGTGCCAACGCCGGGTTGGATGTCTCGAGCGACATATCGCTCCACCGCTTGAACTTATCGATATCGCGGTCAGTCACTCCCAGGATTTCGGTGAACACCGTAAGCGGCAGGCGCATGGCGAAAGCATCGAAAAAATCAACTTCCGGCTTGTCGATAAAGCTGTCGATCAACTCTTTGACAGCGCGCTCAATCTGAGGCTCGAGGGCGGCAACCTTGTCGCGCGCGAAGGCCTTGTCCACGAGGGAGCGATACAGACGGTGGTCTGGAGGATCGTTGGTGACGAGCGTGTCCATCGGCAGGTAACCCTGCTCCTCGAACATCTTGTTGATCTGCTCACTGATATCGGACTTCCGGGTCTGGATGACCCCGGTCTTGCAAGACAACGACTTGGTATCCATCGCCGCTTTGCGCACATCGCTGTAACGGGTCAGAATATAGTTGCCGCTGACAGGATCGCGATAGACCGGACTCTCGTCCCGAAGCTTGTGATAGGCGGAAAACGGGCATCGCCGAGTTTCGGGATCCGTGAAGGTGATCGGGCAACCGTCGAGTTCGACGCTGCTCCGCTGCCGTTCGCTGAGATCCTGCCTATCCATAGATGCTCTCCATTCTTGTAGGGCTTCGAGGCGTCACATCGCCTGGATCGCCGCGACGAACCGAGCGCGTAAGAACGGGCTCGGCCCGGTGCGACCGGTGCCCTTAGCCGACAGCCTGGCGCATCTCTGCAGACGCCACGTCACTATGGCCGCGCCTCAAGCTCTCGGGGATGAGGCCGTTCAGGTCCGCGGTGATCAGAAGGGCAAGCCGCGCCGAGCCGGGACGCATCTGGTTGATCCCGCCACCGTTGAACCACAGGCCGCGTTGAGCGGTCTGCCCCCAAATGTTGGCCCATTCTCCCTCGGGATCGAGGCGCGCGATCTCGCCAACCTTGTCCGCGACATCCTCGCCGAAGAAGTCGACGACCTCGGTCCTGCGGCTTTGATAACCGGTGGCGAGGATGACGATGTCAGCCTCGACGATACTGCCGTCTTCGAGTTTCGCGCCGGTCGGAACGAACTCGACGAACCGCTGGAACGGCTGGATCTTGATGGCGCCGTCCGCGATCAGTTCGGATGTGCCGGTGTTGAGATAGTAGCCGCCGCCAGATCGGAGGAAGAGATCGAGCCAGCCCTGACCATTCACACCGTCTCCCAATTGGAGGCCCGCAGCCTCGAGGCGCGTGAGAAGCGGGCGATCAAGTTCCTTAGCCATCTTGTGATAAGCCTGGCTGGCCTTCTCGCGTAGCGGATTGATCAATCCGATACCATAGCGAATGTCGACCAGCGGCGTCGGGATCTCGGGATCCAAATAAGCGGCATAGGCGAGGTTAGCCGTGGCCACGTTGTTGACGACGACAGGGTCACGCTGGAACATGGTCACGGCGACCCCGTGCTCCACAAGGTCCCGCGCGATGTCGTGCGCGCTGGTGGCGACGCCAATGATAACCGCCTTCTTGATATCGTAGTCGGAAATCCGCGTGTACTGCGAGGAATGAATCACCGTCCCGGCGAAGCTGTCCAGCCCCGGGAAGCTGGGCATGGAAGGCTTGCCCCCGATCCCGCCGGTCGCGAGCACGATATGGCGTGGGTGCAGAATGCGTTCGCTGCCGTCGGCCAAACCGAGCACCGCGTCCCATTGCTGCAGCTCGCTGTCATAACGGGCGCTCTTGAACGTCGTGCTCGTCCAGACATTGAGGTCCATGTAGCGCGCGTAAAGATCGAGCCACTCGCCGATCAGGTCTTTCGGCAGATATTCGGGATAGTGCGGCGGAAAGGACAGAAAGGGGAAATCGTTCATCTCGATCGGATTGTGGAGAAACAGCGAGTCATAGCGCTTGTTCCAGCTGTCCCCGACCCTCTCATGCCGGTCGACATTGAGCACGTCGACACCGAACTTGCGGAGATAGGCAGCGGTCGTCAGCCCCGCTTGGCCCGCACCGATGACCATGACCTCCGGCTCGGCATTGTCATAGCGCCGCGCGGCATCGCGATGCTCCTTCCAGGTCTCCCCCGGATAGCTCGGCGTGAAACCACGGCCGCGCGGATGGGGCGGCACTTTTTCGATGAGCTTGAGATCCTCAAGACGGGTGAAAACCGCCCGCGCCTTCAGTCGCCCCTCCTCGGAAACGGCGTTGAGGAGAAGGACGGCCGACCCATCCTTGGTTTCGAAATCGAAAAAGGCTTCGACAATGGCAGACTCGCCTGTCCCAAGAATTTGCGGCGCAGGCCAGCTCTCCGACAGGCGGAAGCGGGTGGGCTCAGCCTCCCGCGACAAGGACAGCAGCGTGGACACCACCGTTTCGCGGCCGTGGAACTGCCGGTAATCCCAGGTCAGCGCCCCGTTGTCGCGGAAATAGGAGGGATCGCAAAAAAGCTCGGCCAGTCTCGATCGATCGTCCGCCTTGATCGCAGCTTCGAAATCCGAGCTCCACGCGGCCGCTTCGGCTTGGAGTTGAGTATCGTTCATCGAGACATCCTGTTCCTTGGTCGCATTTTTCACGCCGAACGCAGGCGGCCAGGCGCACATTTCGTGCCGAATGGGCCCTCGCGGCGGTGAAGCTGTCCTTGTTCGCCTGCTTCTGCCTGGAGATAAAAGCTGGCAGCAGGCGCGGCAACCGTGATCACGCGACCGTTCGCATCGCGAACATCGTCCTTTATGCCTGCCTCTGAGGGGTACGATGCTATGGAAAAGCCGTCGAATGATGCAGATCATGCCCGGAGCTCTCGGTCGCACCGGCCGAGTTCACTGCGAGAACAATACGGCAATCGATCTTGCGACCCATGTTATCACTGCTTAGCCGTCTCGACTTCGACCACGACGAGCTGGAAGGCAGGCGAGCGCTCGAAATGTTCGAGGATCAGGTGGCGAACGCGCGATCGGCCGAGCGTCTGCTTCTTTCCTTCCGAATGCTTCTGCTGGCCCATGCCATCGTTCCGGGGGATAATGAGACAGTCCGCCGCGGATGCGAAGAGAATATTGCGGGAGAGCTGAGAATGGAATTCGTCACCTATCCAAGCCTCGAAGGCAAGATTTGCTGGATTTCCGGCGGCGCGAGCGGCATTGGGCGGGCGGTCGCGGCAAGCCTCGCAGCCAGCGGCGCGACTGCTGTGATCGCCGACTTGGACGAGGGGAGTGCCCGCAACGCGATCGAGGCCATTGTCTCAGGCGGTGGTAAAGCGGTGTTCAGCCAGGTCAACATTCTCGACACAGCTTCCGTCGAAGCGAGCGTTCAAAGCACCGCGGACCGTTTTGGGCGGCTCGACGTGTTGGTAAATTCGGCCGGACGCACCTCGACCGATCGCTATGATGATTTCGAACGCAACGTCGATATGTTCCTCCTCGGGACGTGGCGCGCGATGCGTGTGGGGCTTCCGCTGCTCCAGCAGGCAGGTGGCGGTTCGGTCATCAACATCGCCTCGATCGCTGGTGTGACGGGATCGATCGGCCCTGCGGGCTATGGTCCATCCAAGCACGGCGTCGTGGGCGCCACAAAGGACGCAGCCCTCAAGCATGCCAAAGACGGCATTCGCGTGAATGTCGTTTGTCCCGGCTACATTGAAACACCGATGACGGCAGGCTTCGCGCCGACGAAAGCGGAGAGCGACGCCCTCATCAACGACAAGCTCCGCGTCCCGATGGGACGATGGGGTCAGCCGGAGGAGATTGCAGCCGTCGTCGCTTTCCTCGCGTCCGACCAAGCCTCGTTCATCACCGGACAGGCGATTGTTGTGGATGGTGGCTTGACCGCACGATAGGCAACGATGCCGCCGACCGCGCGATGCACAGCTCAGGCGGACGGCACGCTTTTACGCTCGGTAAAATCCGCGAGCGATTGCTCGACCTGGTGGACGCAGATTTGTAGCTTGTCGAGATAGCGCTCGGCAGCTTGCTCCGTCGTCATGACGCTGCGAAAGAACACGATGTTCACTGCGCCGGCGACATGGCCATTTGGCCCGGAGACAGGAAGCGCAATCGCACTGATTTTTCCTTCGCTCTGACCGGTCGAACTTGCATAACCGCGCTCGCGCACCGTCGCGATCAAACTGTGGATACGCTCGCGATTGCGGACATCCTCCGCATTCGTCCCGCCCATTTTCTCTACGATCGCGAGCGAAGCTTCCAGCTCGTCACCGTCCATCGCTGACAATATCGCCAGACCCAGCGCCGAACGCACGAGGAAGCGCTCCTTTCCAACCATGGCGCGATGGACCGACATGGGGCTGATCTTGTGGGTCGTTAGCCGGATCAGAACCTTGCCGCCGACGAAACTGGCAAAGTCGCACGGCCACAGCACATCCTTGCTCAGTTCGAACAGCGGCGGCCAAGCGAATTGGGTGACGATGTCGTCATCTTTCAGAGCGTCGGCGAGATAGGCGAATTTTGGTGTCAATGCGACGGCGCCGTCCTCGGTTCGACGGGAAACATAGCCCAGCTGTATGAGGGTATTCACCAGCCGATATGTTGACGACCGTTCGATATTCGCCGCTGCGCTCAGGTCGCCCATCTTGGCCCAGCCAAGCTCGCTCAGCGCCTCGATGACCTGCAACCCCCGAACCAGCGACCGCACATCTTTATAGGGGGCTTCCTCGCTCGTTTTCACCGGCCCTCTCTCATGTTCACCATGGGAACATCCACGCAAATGCCGTTGCAAAAGATCAAGCATTTTCCCAATCGTCAAGCGGCAATCCCGCTTTAATCCCACGGCCATTTAGATGGGTGTAATTCAGGAGCAACTCGATGATTGTCGGATCCGTGTGCTTGTCACACAGCCCGCTTAAGGACCGGACCCGCCCGAGTTCTAAAAAGG
The DNA here is from genome assembly GCF_009755815.1 of Flavisphingomonas formosensis. Lineage (GTDB taxonomy): Bacteria > Pseudomonadota > Alphaproteobacteria > Sphingomonadales > Sphingomonadaceae > Flavisphingomonas > Flavisphingomonas formosensis. Next base: position 204,270 of record NZ_WRPK01000009.1, on the reverse strand, counting down.
AAGCTAGATTCAACGCTTCCCTCGATGAGGCGGGAAAATTCGTGGCGGAGCAGCAGCCCGATCTCACAGTCATTTTCTACCCCGACCATATCAATGGTTTCTTTTACGGTCTCCTTCCGCCCTTCTGCATTGGAATTGAAGGGACGTCGATCGGAGATTATGGCACGGCTGCAGGCAAGCTCGACATTCCAGAGACACGTGCGGCGGATCTGGCGAGATTTGTTCTGAACGCGGGCGTCGATGCTGCGATCTCGCACAATATGCAGGTGGATCACGGCGCTGTGCAGCCACTCGAATGGCTTTCGACGGATCACGCGCTCCACCAGGTCATTCCAATCTTCGTCAACTGTGCAGCGCCGCCGCTTCCGACCTTCGAACGCGCACGAGCTCTGGGCCGTGCTGTCGGCGCGTGGGCCCGGCAGGCGCCGGAACGCATTTTGGTCATCGGCTCCGGCGGACTGTCACACGATCCGCCCATGGCGGAGCTGGCAAGCGCAACGCCTCAAATACGCGAGCGCCTGATCTCCGGAGCGCCGCTCGATCACGCGTCGCGTTTTGCGCGACAGGCTCGCGCCGCCACGGAAGGAAATGCGATGGCAATCGGGCAGTCCCGATTGCGGCCGGCCAACGCCGATTGGGATCGCCAACTGCTGGACGCTTTCCTCGCCGGAAACCTCTCAAGCCTCGACGACTGCTCACAACAGTCGATCAGCGAAGCAGGTGGCCGCGGCGGGCACGAGGCGCGTACATGGGTGGCCGCTCTTTCCGCCTTGGGCGCGGGCTATTCGGCCACGGAAGTTTTCTACGAGGTCATCGACGAGTGGATCACCGGCATGGGGATCCTCACGGCGACATGCGCTTAAGTCATTCGTGAATGCCCGGAAGGTAAGAACCCACATGTCCGAATTCCACAAATCTGTCTGGTCTGACCTGACCCAAGTCGCCTTCACCCAGGGCTATATCGACGCCGACGGCATCAAAACGCGCTTTCTCTCCTCGGGATCGAGCGACAAGCCGTTGCTCCTGCTCCTGCATGGGACAGGCGGTCACGCCGAGGCCTACAGCCGCAACCTTGCGGCCCATGGCGAGCATTTCTGGACGGTTGCCATCGACCTTATCGGGCATGGCTGGAGCGACAAGCCGACCTGCGCCTATGAGGTGCCGGATTATGGCGCCCACGTCGTGGCGGTAATGAAGGCCCTGGGACGCGACAAAGCGAGTATCTCAGGGGAGTCTCTGGGCGGTTGGGTAGCGGGTTGGATAGCGCTGCATCATCCAGAGAAGGTGGAGCGCCTCGTCCTCAACACGGCGGGCGGCTGGACCGCGCATCCCGAAGTGATGGCTCGGATCAAGCGGCTCTCGATGGAGGCGGTGAACGATCCGACGCCAGCGAGGATCAGGAGCAGGCTTGAATTCCTGATGCATGACATCTCGAAGGTGAACGACGATCTGGTTGAGACGCGCCGTGCGATCTACGCGCAGCCCGGCTTTCCCGAGGTAATGGAGCGCGTGCTGTGCATGCAGGACATGGATGTCCGCCGCCGGAACATGTTTTCGGACGAAGATACACGGCGCATCGCGTCCCCTGCCCTCGTGCTCTGGACCTCGCACGATCCGACGGCGACTCCGGGCGAAGGTCGCCGCATCGCGGAGCTGCTGCCGAACGCCCGCTACGAGGTGATGAACGAATGTGGCCACTGGCCGCAGTTCGAGGATGCCGAGAAGTTCAATCAGCTCCATCTAGATTTTCTGCTTGGCCGCTCATGAAGCAGGCTTGCTCCGTCGCCACTCGCGAAACGACCATAATTCCCCTGACCCCAGGGCATAATGATGCTGCCAGGAGACACTATCGTGCTCGATGACATGGAAGTCGACGTTGCGATCGTCGGCGCGGGACCGGTCGGGCTGACGATCGCCAACTATCTCGGCTGCCTGGGAATCAGCACGCTCGTCCTGGAGCAGCGCGATCGGCTGATTGACTACCCTCGGGGCGTCGGAATGGACGACGAGTGCCTGCGCAGTTTCCAGGCGATCGGGCTCGGCGACGCGATCGCGGAGCATACGACCCCTGGCCAGAAGATGCGCTTCCTGACGATGACGGGAAAGACATTTGCGCTGATCGATCCCAAGACGCGGGAATTCGGATGGCCACGGCGAAGCTCGTTCATCCAGCCAATGGTCGATGCGATCCTCTATGAAGGCTTGCAGAGGTTCAGCTCCGTTCGAATGGTTTTCGGAGCGGAAGTCTCCACCTTCACGGAGCATTCCGATCATGTGGAGCTTGCCGTCAAGACGGGCGATCGCAGCGCTGCAGTCAGGGCCAAATGGCTGGTGGGTTGTGACGGCGGCCGTAGCAATGTGCGCAAACAGCTTGGTATAGCATTTGACGGCATCACGGATTCGACCCGGTGGGTGGTAATCGACATCCTCGACGATCCCGTCGGCCTGCCGGACTCCTATCTCCACTGCGTCCCGTCGCGCCCTTATGTGTCGATCGCCCTGCCCCATGGAATGCGCAGGCTCGAGTTCATGGTGTTCGGCGAAGAGAGCGAAGAGGAATTGACGTCGCCGCAGGGCGTCGCCCAGTTGCTCGCCCGCGCGTTGCCCCATCCCGAGCGCGCCAACGTCCTGCGAAGCCGGGTGTATACGCACAATGCCCGCTTGGCGCGGAGTTTCGGCAAGGGACGGGTTCTGATCGCGGGCGATGCCGCGCACCTCATGCCGGTCTGGCAGGGTCAGGGCTATAATAGCGGAATCCGCGACGCGACCAATCTTTCCTGGAAACTCGCCATGGTCGTGCGCGGGGAAGCCGCTCCAGACATTCTCAAAAGCTATGAGAGCGAGCGGCGCACGCATGCCAAGGCCATGATCGATCTTTCGGTCACGGCCGGACGCATCTTCGCGCCTACGAACAAGCTCATCGCTTGGCTCCGGGATCGCGTCGCCTTGGCTCTCAATGCGATCCCGCCGGTGAAGCGCTACTTCGTGCAAATGCGCTTCAAGCCGATGCCCCGCTTCACGCAGGGCATCGTTCTGTCAGATGCAGCGGGAAAGCCGGAGGGCAACGCCACTGGCCGGCTCTTCCCCCAACCCGATGTTCTGACCAGAGACGGCAAGCGCAGCAGGCTCGACGATGTCATCGGCCTGCGCTTCGCAGTGCTTTCCTGGGGAAGCGATCCCCAATTGCACATGTCCGACGCGGTCCGACGCTACTGGTCGCACGTTGGCGCACATATGATCGCCGTGATCCCCTCCACGCAGCTCAGCAATTTCCGCGGAACGATTCTCCCAGGGACCACCGTCGTCGGGGACCTGCAAGACGCTTTGCACGAATGGTTTGCTCAGCAGGACGCCGACGGTTCCATCGTCGTCATCCGGCCCGACCGCTTCGTCGCCGCTATAGTTTCGCCGCAGGTTCTAGACGAGGCGAGCCGAAGAGTGGCTAACATCATAGGCGGGCAAGCGACATTGCAGATCGATAATCTGGAATTGGGCACTCGATCGGATGTCACGACAAGCAAGCGCATCGCAACAGTGTGACACCCGAAGGTAAGGACGTGGCTCTAACCTTGTTCACCCTCCCGGGATCGCGTTCACTTACCAGTATGATTGCTCTAGAAGAAGCGGACGTTCCTTACGAGGTCATCGTCCCTGACGTGTTGGCAGGCGATCATCTTGGTAATGATTATCTTGCTCTAAACCCGAAGGGTAAAATTCCTACTCTTCTAGTCGACGGCCACCACTCACTGAAATCGTTGCGATACTGGCATATGTCGCCGATTTATTCCCTGACACTCGCATCCTGCCGTCCGCCGACCTCCCTTTAGAGCGAGCATTGGTCGTATCAAAGGCGGCCTGGCTGGCCTCGAGCACGCTTTCGGCCTTCAATCGCCTGTTCCTGCCGCGAAACGCCTGTTCAGACAAGGGGGCCGAGCGATCCGTGCGAGAAGCGGCTCGCACCGCGATCAGTAGAGATTTGCGTATTCTCAAAAGCGAGTTGGCGCCGACCGGATATTGCGGATGGCGTGCATGCCGTCGCGAAGGGTGACGTCCTGGACCTAAATCTTGTCGCCCGCTTCCACATTGAAGTTAGCGCTCATGCCGCCACCTTCTTTCCTTCGAGAATGCGCTGCGCCAGCAACTCACCGGTCGCCTTGGCTGCAGCCGTCATGATGTCGAGCTTGCCGGAATAGCTCGGCAGATAATCGCCCGCCCCTTCAACCTCCAGCAGGATCATGGGCGGCTCGGCCGGGTTGAGGATAATGATCGCTTTGCCCTGGGCGGCACCACCGACCTTCTCGATCGCGCCCGCGGTCGTCCGCGTGAACTCGTCGATATTCGCCCTCGTACCCGGCCCCGCCTATCGTGAGGATACTGAAGCCACGATCTCGGGATAATGAACGGTCGCGACCTGGCTAACCGCGGCCACCATTTGGATGGTGGCCTGTCCGCCGCAGGTGACCATGTTAACATTGCCGACATCCAGATTGGCGTCGCCGTTCACCGCGGGAATCGTATAGCGACCGATAGCGGCTGCGGTGAGGGCGACCACCTGCTTACGTCCGCTCGCAGAGCCGCGTCATGCACCTTGTGGGCATAGGTAGATATTGCATCGAACACGATGCCGATCTCTTGGTAGATCGCCATGTTTTGGAGATCTCCAAACCCCTCATGCGTCGTTTCCACCCCGCATTCGCGCCCCATGGCAAGCCCTTTGGACTTCTCGTCGATCGCGACAACAGCGACAGGCTCCACGTTCTTCGGCCACTTGATCATTTTGATCATCAGGTCGGTGCCGATATTACCAGAATCGATGATAGCGGTCTCTATTTTACTCACAGGATTTCATTTCCATAGACATGTCGCTTAGGAGGCGCAGGTTCGCCGTATCGAAGAACTCGCCAATTGAAGATTCATCAACAAGGTTCAACGGTGGGCCCATCCCGAATTCCCGCCTGTCGAAGTTGATGCATAGGACTGGCATGAAAGATATATCGATGAGTCGAACTTCGCAACTGACGGACAAAACACTCGATGTCCTTGAGGCGGTAGCGCGCCTGGGCAGCGCTTCGTTGCCAGAAGTTCAAGCCCGGTGTGGACTTTCGATGGCCACGGCGCACCGGATCATGCAATCCCTGATCGACCGGGGCTTTGTGATGCGGACGGGCCGGGCGGACTATCGACTTGGTAGCGTCGCCATCACGTTGGCCCAAGGTGTTTCAGTGCGTGACATCCTTGCGCCGGCCGCCCGTCCGCATCTGCTCAGCCTCTCAAAGCATACACAGAGCAACACCCATCTGGGCGTCTGGAACGACGGCATGGTGGCTTATCTGGTCAAGCGACGCTATGGGAAAGTCCCGGTTCATTCAGCCGAGGGTGCCCAGCTGGAGGGCTATTGCTCGGCTCTCGGCAAGTTCCTGCTTTCGGGCATGCCGGAGGACGAACTCGATCGATATCTGGCGGATGGTGGCTTCATCGCGCTGACGCCGCATACCATTACCGATCCGGAGCAGCTCCGCGCAGATCGAGGATATTCGGCGTCGTGGCTGGGCGGCCGACAATGAGGAAATCGCCCTTGGCCTACGGTGCATCGCTGTTCCAGTGAGAGGGGACGGGAGCATCCTGGCGGCAATTTCGATCAGCAGGGTGGGACCTTCGGTCCAGGCTGAAGAACCGACGGCGTTTCTGCCTTTGCTATGTGAGACAGCCGAAGCGATCACTATAAAGCTATTCACGATTCCGGTCCGGCCAATCGGTCGCTAGGTTCTCTCACGCGATAATGGTCGCGCGGCGGCGTAGGATCCCCGCGCGCGAACTCCTCTCCCCGTGAAGCCTCTTTCAGCGTTGCAAACCATAACGGGCCCTCGCGTTCTCACCGCGAACAAATCTCCATTTGCCGTTGTCCGGCATCTCGCGCGTTCGTATCCGGCTGGAGCGAGCGTTCGGTTGCGGCAGACAACCTGGCGGGTCCGGCAAGGGAGTCGCACTCCATAAGGGATGCGTTTCGGGGAGAGAGAGATATGAAAGTCACCAATGCTGCTCGCCAGAGCATAAGGTTATCGGGCTCTGCCTCCTTCGCTGCGCTGGCCATCTGCTTCACTGCGACGCAGGCGCAGGCGGAGCAATCGGCCAATGACACTGCGCAAGGCCAGTCAGCCGGCCTTGAAGAGATCGTCGTGACGGCACAGCGCCGATCGGAAAATCTCCAGAAGGTCCCCGTGTCGGTAAGCGCCGTCTCCTCCGATGCATTGGCTTCGGCCGGCATCAGAAACGGCGCGGACCTCGGCCGCATCGTGCCGGCCTTAAGCGTGTTCACGACCAGCGGCGCCGTCCAACCCTTCCTTCGCGGCGTAGGCACCCCCTCGTCGCTGCAAGGATACGAGAGTAGCGTCGCCGTCTATGTCGACGACACCTATATCTCGCGAGTCCCACCCTCGCTCCTTGAGCTTTCCAGCATCGAACGGGTGGAGGTGCTGAAGGGGCCTCAAGGTACGCTGTTCGGCCGCAACGCCAGCAGCGGCCTGATCCGGATCATCACGCGCGACCCATCGCACGATCCCGTTCTGGAAGGGTCCGTCGGTCTGGGCAATTACGGTGCCTTTCAGGGCACCCTTTATGCTTCCACCGGTATCACATCCAATCTCGCCGTCGACGTCTCCGGCCTAATCTCGGATCAGGCGGATGGTTGGGGCCGCAACTTCGGCATCGGCGGCAAGTGGGGCAAGGACACCACGAAGGCAGCCCGTTTGAAGGTGAAATGGGAGCCGACGTCCACAACCTCTGTAATCCTAAGCGCGGACTATACCCACTCCCGGAATAGCTTCATCGCGAATAGCCAGTATAATTATGGGCCCTATCGCGGCTACAGCGAGCCGCCCTACGGCCTCCAGCCTCGGCATGGCTTCTACGATATCGAAACCAACGACCCGCCGATCGTTGTCGAGGAGAATTACGGCTTTTCCGGGAAGATCGCTCAGGACCTTTCCTTTGGGACATTGTCGAGCATCACGACCTATCGGAAGGACACAGGCTACAACGTCTTCGATTCCGATTTCTCGAGCCAGCCGTTCTTGCGAGCAGACCTATACGGATTTACAAAGACCTTTACGCAGGAACTGCAGCTCGCTTCGCGTAAATCGTCGGATTTCACCTGGATTGCGGGCCTTTATTATCTGAACTCCAGAGCGGGCTATCTGCCGTCCCGTTTCACCGGAGATGGAATCGATGTTGCTGCGCCTCTCCTTGGCCTGCCGGCCGGAACACACTTGGTCAGCGACACATATGCGGAAAACAGGAACAAGTCCTACGCCGGCTATGCCCAGGCCACCTATCACGTCACGCCGACCACCGGCGTCACGCTCGGGGCGCGATATACCAAGGACGATATCGCGGGCGTCGGATCTTCGCAAATCTACCCCGTGGGCGGCACACCCTTCACGCTTTCCACGGTGAACGCATCAAGCTCCTTCGAGAAATTCACGTATAAGGCTGCTGTCGACCAGCAGGTGACGCCCGATGTTCTGGTCTATGTCTCGCAGAGCAGAGGCTATAAGGCCGGGTTGTATAACACACTGCCCGTCAACGACACGCCGGCGAAACCTGAAGTTCTTGACGCGACCGAGATCGGCGTGAAGTCGGAATTGTTCGAACGGAAGCTTAGGCTCAATGCCGCCGGCTTCTACTACAAGCTTCACGACGCTCAGTTTCAGCAGTTCAACGGTCCTACGGTTCAGGTGATCAACGCCAAGAGCGCGCGTATCTGGGGCGCTGAAATTGACGGTGTAGCCGTGTTGGCGAGAGGTCTGCAGCTGCGCTTCAGCGGCGGGTACTTGGATACGAAATATACCAGCTTCAATAATGCTCAGACGCCTGTTCCCAATCCCAACACCCATCCCGAACTGGGTCCGGTCGGAGGCTATCTGGACAACCTAGCGCCGTATGATGCGTCGGGGAACCGGATCGTCCGCGCCCCTAAATGGACCGCGAATATTGGCGCAAATTACGAGCTGGAAACCTCCGCCGGCAATTTCAATTTCGACGTCAATTATTCCTATACAGGCAATTTTTATTGGGACGCTGATAATGTTCTCAAGCAGCCTGGCTATGGCCTGCTCGATGCCCAGATCAAATATACCTTCCCGCAACAGGAGCGGTTCTCCATCCGATTGTGGGCAAAGAATCTGACGAAAAGGGAATATTATGTGGCTGAAATTCAGAGCTCCGGCGCGCGAGGATCCTCAGCCATGCCGGGCGCACCACGAACCTATGGCTTCGATTGGCTTTTCAACTTCTAGGCAGGATCGCGGCGGCTGGGCTGCCCGGACAATCAGCGATGCGTCTTTGGCCAGACGACACGCCTCAAAGAATGGCTTTAAAGTCCCGTTTCTACCTGTCATTCCGATGATGACCGGCCGTCACGGGCGAGGAGTATCGGAAAATGTGTGACAAGCACGGGCATGGCGCATCAGGGGGGTCCGAGGTAGGCAAGCTTCTGTCGGACGCGCCGAGCAACTGGGGCCGCTGGGGTCCGACCGACGAGGTGGGATCGCTGAATTTCCTGACCAACCTCGAAGTTCTGCGCGGCGTACGCGCAGTTCGACAGGGAAAGGTGTTCACCTGCGGCGAAGTGATCGGCAACCCGAACGGCGACCCGCTTTGGCCTGGGCGGGCACCGGCCAAGCGCGAGACGATGATCGACAAGGACAGCTATGTTCGCGGCGACCTACCTTCCCTGCCCGGTGGCGCTGAATTCACCGACGATCGCATCGAGATGTTTCTTCAGGGCTCAACCCAATTCGATGCACTGGGACATGTCTGGTATGACGACAAGCTCTGGAACGGCTATCCGTCCAGCGATACCAATGGCGGCCTCAAAAATGCCTCGATCCTTCCGATTTCCGAGCGCGGCGTCGTAGGACGCGGCGTTTTGCTCGACATGGCTGCCTACAAGGGCAAGCCGTTTCTCGACAAGGGCGACCTCCTTCATCTGGAGGATCTGCTCGGCTGCGCCGAACAGCAGCAGGTGAAAATCGAGAAGCACGACATTCTCTGCCTACGCCTTGGCTTCCTCCAATTATTGCGGGTCCAAGGGCCGGAAACTTTCTACAAGGATTTTCTGGAGCCTGGTCTTACCTACTCGCCAGAACTGGTCGCTTGGTTCCACGAAATGGAAATACCCTGTCTGGCGACCGACACGATCTCGAACGAGACCGAACTTGACCCAGCGATCGGCGTCCAGATCCCGCTCCATTGCGCTTTGATGCGGAACCTTGGAATTGCATTCAATGAAGTCTGCAATTTCGAGGAACTCAACAAGGACTGTCATGCCGATGGCCAATGGGATTTCCTCTACGCGGCCGCGCCCCTGAAAGTCACCGAGGCGACCGGCGCTCCGGTCAACGTGCTGGCGATCAAGTGATCGCGTTCCTTTCATCTGGTGCGGCATTCGTCCGCGGTCTGTCGGCACCGCAATCCGCAGAGGATCGGCATGGCTGAAAGTAGCTATGATCTCGTCATCGCCGGATCGGGCGCGGCTGGCCTTTCAGCGGCGATTTTCGCGCAATCCAAGGGTCTACGGGTCGCGATCGTCGAAAAAACCAGCTTGATCGGCGGGACGACATCCTATTCCGGCGGCGTCGTCTGGATACCCAATAGCCGCCAGAACGCCGCGACCGGCCTGCGGGATACGCTCGATGAAGCTGAGCGGTATCTCGACAGCACCGTGAGCACATCGCACGAACGCGAGGCGCGCCGCGAATATCTGGAACGTGGGCCTGAGGCCTTCGCCTGTCTTGAAAGCCTGACGGGCCCTCTGTTCTACGTCCGCGCGATCAACTCACCGGACTATTTTCCGGACGCAGCGGGCGCTTCGCAACAGGGCCGGGCGATGACGCCTCTCAGCGTCGACGGCCGGATATTGGGTGAACGATTCAACGACATTCGCCCTCCCCTTCCAGAGCTTTGCCTGTTCGGCCGGCAGATGCTCGAGCTTATGGATGTCTATCATCTCCTGAACGCCCGTCGGTCTGCCAAATCCGCGCTCCACACCGGCCGCCTTCTATTGCGCGATCTCCGAGATCGTACTCTATATCGCAAATATGGTCGCGGAACACGTCTTACCGGCGGGAATGCGCTGGTAGCAAACCTCTACAGAGCGGTCCTGGAGCGCGGCATCCCCGTGTTTCGCAACAGCCCCATCGTGGAACTGATACGCGAAGGCGAGCGTGTCGCAGGCGTCATCGTAAAGCGAAATGGCATCCGCGAGAAGCTTAGCTCCGCGCGAGGGGTGGTCCTGGCCACCGGCGGATTTCCCTGGAGCAAGGCGCTGCGCGAAATGCACATGGACGAAGCCGAATTCGGATATTCCGCGACCAGTCCGGACAGCACCGGGGACGGCATCGGACTCGCGACGGCGATCGGCGCGAAGTTTGATACGGCGAACGTTGAAGGCGCGTTCTGGACCCCTGTCTCAACCGGAACGCGCAAGGACGGGTCGGTCGCGCGCTTCCCTCATCTCATGGCGGACAGGGCGAAGCCCGGGCTGATCGCGGTCAACAAGTCCGGAGTACGCTTCTTCAACGAGGCGGAAAATTATCATGACTTTGTCCGCGCCATGCTCGGGCGCCTGAAGAACGAGGATCAGCAACCGGTCCACTTGCTATGCGACGCGGCCTTCGTTCGAAAATATGCCTTTGGCGCTGTTCCGCCCCTCGCGTCGGAACGTCGTCGCGCCGTGCGGTCCGGCTATCTCATCGAAGCATCGACCATCGATGAGCTGGCCGACAAGATCGGCGTGGACCGCGATGCTCTCAACGAAACCATCGCCGAGTTCAATCGGGATGCCGAACTGGGTGTGGACACCAAATTCGGTAAGGGCAATAGCGCCTACAACCGATATCTTGGCGATGCATCGAACAAGCCCAATCCCTGTCTGGGGCCGCTCAAAAAGGCGCCCTTCTACGCCATTCGCGTCCATGCCGGCGACATCGGGACAACTTATGGTCTGGCGGCGGACATCCATTCCCGTGTTCTCGATGAGCAGGGGCAGCCAATCGACGGCCTCTATGCCTGCGGCAACGACCGCAATTCCGTGATGGGGGGATTCTATCCGAGCGGAGGAATCACGATCGGCCCCGCCCTCACCTTCGCCTATCTGGCGGTGATGCATGCGGCCCGAGAGGACCTACGCCCCGTCGCCGCCGAATGACGGCTCGCCAACATCAGCCCTCCGAAAGGCCGGACCTCCATGTCAAGCACCTCGTCCCATTTTGCGTTCTATCGCAAGGAGATACTCGTCGACGGGCTCGAGACCAGCTATCTTGAGGCGGGATCCGGCGACCCCGTCATCCTGCTTCATGGCGGCGAGTTTGGCGGCGAGGCCGAAATCTGTTGGGAAGAGACCATTCCCGCGTTGGCCCGGCATTTCCGCGTCCTGGCGCCAGACCTGCTCGGCTTCGGCCGCACGGCCAAGGTTGTTGATTTTGTCGATGGACGGGCTCGCCGGATCCGGCACTTGGCGAGATTTGTGGAGGAGGTAGACGCTGTCGGCGCGCCATGCGTCGGCAATTCGATGGGCGGGATGCTCCTTCTTTTCGACGCTGCCTCGCCGACCCCACGGCTGTCTGCGCGCAAGATCGTGACCATCGCCGGCGGCGGTGCATTGCTTATGGATTCACCCCACACCGAAGCACTGTTCGCCTATGACGGTTCAGTAAAGGGCATGACGAAAATCGTGGAAGCGCTCTTTCACGGCGAGCGCTGGATCACCGACGGCGATTACATCGAGCGGCGCCGCGCAAGCAGCCTCGCGCCCGGCGCGTGGGAAGCCATCGCCGCCGCGCGCTTTCGCCGCCCGGAAGAGTTCCAAGAAGCAAGGGCACCGTCCGGCGGCATCGACTACGCCCGGATTTTCACGGAAACGCTGATCATCGCGGGCGCGAACGACAAGATCAAGCCATCGGGATGGTGGGAAGAACTTACCGGCAAGATGCCGAAGGCCAACATTCTCATCGTCCCCGAAGCAGGCCATTGCGCCCAGATTGAGCAGCCTGAAATCGTCAACGAAGCGCTGATCGCATTTTTGGCTGCAAAATAAGCGTCTCAGTGCTTGAGCGCAGCCGCAGTGAGGCGTGTCGGCGCAGTCTAGGGCTGTCTGCCGTTTCGCACACGCATCCTGAAGGCGAGTGGTGTTTCCCCGTCGCACGCTTAAACGCGCTGCAAAAGGAACTGGCGCCGGAAAGCCCCAGCTGATGAGCAATCTGCTTGAGCATCAGGTCAGTGTTGGCCAGCAATTCGCGAGCGCGCTTGACCCTCTGCTGCTCGACATATCTGTGCACGCTGACGCCAAATATCTGGCGGAAGAGCCCGATTGTGATCGCGCGCCAGGTCCGCCTATATCGTTGGCGGTATTGCGGTTGAGGCACCCGTGCCCAGCTCAGCGGTCAGCTGATTGAAGGCGCTCTCCAGACAAATGCTTCGAGGTTGATAGTGGAACGATCGAACTATGAGACGCAGCGTGTGGGCTATATCGGCCTCGGCAATATGGGCGGCGGCATCGCTACCCACTTGGTGCGCGCGGGCGTGCCGTTGATCGCCTATGACATCAACCCTGACGCAGTGCAGAAGATTGTCACCGCGGGCGGCAAGGGTGCGGAGTCCGTGCGTCAAGTCACGGAGGAGGCTGACATCCTCATCGTCTGTGTACTCGATTCAGCGCAGGTGATGGATGTCGTGGCCGGCACGAACGGCATTCTCGAGCATTCTCGGCCGGGCCAAATCGTCATCATTCATTCGACCGTGATCCCGCAGACGATAGTGCGCGTGGCGGATGCGGCCAGGGAGCGGGGCGTCGAACTGATCGATGCGCCGGTCAGTGGCAGCTTCGACGACCGCCTGAACGGCACGCTGGCCGTGATCGTTGGTGGTGACGAGACGGTGGTCGAGCGCTGCCGTCCGCTCCTTGAAACCATCGGAAACAAGGTGCGGCATGTAGGCCCGTTGGGTAGCGCTGAGGTGGCAAAGCTCGCCAATAATGCCATCATGCATACCACTCGCCTCGCCGCCATCGAGATCATGCGGTTCGCTGCGGCCTATGGTGTTTCGGAGGACATGGTGCGAGCGGTGGCAAAGGTGTGCAGCGCCGATTCCTGGGTGCTCGACAACTGGGGCTATTTCGATGCGCAGACGATGCTCGCGATCGGCGATGATGCACCGCAGATCCGCAACGCGCTGGAGGCGGCAGAGCATCGCGACATCGATCTGCCCCTCTGTCGGGCAACCGCCGACATTGCCCCCTCCATCGAATCCGGCCGACGGCGACAGTTGCAAGCGAGTCGGCCATCCGCCCACGCTGATTAGCGCACCAAAGGTGCGGACGACTTACAACATCCTTTGGGAACGAGTTGCCCAATGATAGCCATCGGCGAGTTGAAGATAGACCGTGTTGACGAGATTTGCGGCGCATTTCTCGGTATGGACGAGTTTCTTGATGGGGTACCTCGCGAGGTTCTTGCGCGGGATCCGGCATGGCGCGCGCGACACGGCGTTGACGCCACTGGAAAGCTTGTCATCAGTGTGCATTGCTGGATCGTCCGAACGGAACACCATGTCATTCTGATCGACACATGTTTGGGCAACGACAAGAATCGCGGCGAGGGCAACGCCGGTCACCGGCTCCAGCTTGACTGGCTCGACCGCCTAGGGGCCAAGGGCCTACGGCCGGAAGACGTCGATTTCGTCATCTGCACGCATCTTCACACCGATCATGTCGGATGGAATACCCGCCTTGTCGATGGCCGCTGGGTCCCAACCTTTCCCAACGCGCGCTACATATTCTCGCGCGCGGAGTATGAGCATTGGCATCCGGAAATCGGCGCGTCAAACTTCCTTGGTCAAGGCATTGCTTTTTTGGACAGCGTTCTTCCGTGTGTGGAGGCGGGGCAAGCCGACATTATCGAGGAAGGCTATTCGATAGACGATCATCTGATGTTGGAGGCCGCGCCGGGGCACACACCCGGCACGTGCATTATCCGCGCCAGCAGCGCAGGCTCGGTCGGATTGTTCGTCGGTGACTGTATGCATTCCCCAATCCAGGTCGCATACCCTGACGTAAATTCGGCTGCCTGCGAAATTCCGACCCAGGCACGCGATACCCGTCGGCGCCTGCTCTCGGAATGCGCGGAGCACGGCCACATGATCCTGCCCGCGCATTTTCCTCCGCCGTTCGCCGGCCACGTAAAGCGAGCAGGCGAGGCGTTCGAATATCTTCCGCTTAGGGGTGACACGGACCGCCGCCATATGTGACACCGGACCAGCTACCCCGCCGTGGGCAGGAGTCCTAACGTAGGTTTTCGAGTCCCCTTAGCCAACTTGGAGAAGGACTCGTCCGGCTGGCAAGGCCCTCTTGTCCGCGAGTCGTGCCGAGCCGCAATGGCGCTGGGCCGCCGCTCGACTTTGTTCGTCCGTCATCCCGTCGCCCGGCAGCCTGCTCAAATAGCTAATGCAGTGCACAGCTTTGGCAAATCTTTACATCTCCCCAGAAGCCCGGAATCGCGGCAACCCTTCAAGTGGCAGAAGACGACAGCTCCGGTGCGTGTGATGCAGGGATTTGGACGGTTGGACCGCCGAGGACATGCTTAGCCCGCAAATTTAGAAAGCCGAAAGTGAGCGCTGATTTCCATCGCCTGGTCATTGAGGACGTCGTCCACGAGACCGAGGATGCCAGATCCTTTTTGCTGAAGGTCCCGGAAGATCTTCGCACGGTTTTCGCATATGGCTCGGGGCAGTTTTTGACCGTGGGCGCGCCCGGTCAGGACGAGGAGCAACACCAGCGCTGCTACTCGTTGTCCAGCGTACACGGCCGCGACGCCGATCTCAAGATTACAGTCAAGCGGGTGCCCCTCGATCCCGTTTCGAATTGGATGATCGATAATCTCAAACCAGGCGACCGTTTGGCGGTCATGCGCCCCGCCGGCCTGTTCACAAGCCGTTGGCCGGATCGCAACCTCGCGTTGTTTGCCGCCGGAAGCGGGATCACGCCGATCATCTCGCTTGCCAAGGATCGACTTCGATCTCACGCATCGGCCAGCGTCTTCCTGTTTTACGCCAATCGCGACGAGCGCTCCGTCATATTTCGGACCGAGTTGTCCGCGCTCGCGCAAGAGTTTCCGGCCCGGTTTCGCGTCATCCACTGGTTGGATAGCGTTCAGGGCCTGCCGTCGCAGACGCAGATCTCCGGCCATGCCTCCGGCTTAGAGAGCAGCGAGTATTTCATCTGCGGCCCCTCCCCGTTTATGGACGCCGTCTCAGCGGCTCTATCCGGCCTGGGCATCGAAAAGGACCTCGTGCATCTGGAGCGGTTCGTCCTTGCTTCCCCTGGCGAGCCGAAGATCGATCGATCGCCCGCGGCGCGTAGCGGCGCCGCTACGAACGGCGGGGATGCAAGTTTGACCGTAATGCTCGACGGGCAGGCGACCACGATCGATTGGAACGCCGGCGAACTGATGCTCGATGCCCTTCAGGCCGCCGGGCTCAATCCGCCCTATTCGTGCCGCTCGGGTTCCTGCGGAGCGTGCATCTGCACGCTGGAGAGCGGCGACGTCGAGATGCGGCACAATGAAGTGCTCGACGAGGCGGATCTGGGGGAGGGCTTGGTGCTCGCCTGCCAATCGGTAGCCCGCTCAAGGCATGTCAAGGTCAGCTTCTGACATCGAGGGAGAATGAAATCATGTTCAAGCTATTGGCCTTTCTATCGCGCAAGCCGGGCATGTCGCCGGACGAATTTCAGGCATATTACGAGACGCGGCATGTCGAGGTAATCAACGAGGTCGCTCCCGGGATTCCCGTTTACCGGCGCAATTTCCTGCAATTGAACGACCCGCAGAACCGCAATGCAGACCAGATCAACTTCGACGTGGTCACGGAGATGGAATTCCCTGACCGGGAGTCGTTCCAGCTTTGGGCCAAGAGTTTCGCGGCGCCTGGCGCCGCCGAGCGCGTTGCTGAAGACGAAGCGCAATTCATCGATCGAGACCGTATTCGCGTCTGCGTTGTCGAGGTCTCGGAGAAGGATTGACGGCCGCGCACAATGGCTGCGGCCCGCACACGAAGGAACGGAGTTCGATGGAATGCCTTGCGGAGAACCGGTGTCCCCGCAGTCGGGCACAGTTGCACGGTCCGCCCTTGAAAGGCCACTGCTTCCGGATCGGGAGGCGTATCCCCTGTAGCAGCATCGCAAAACGAAATTCATGCGCTGATCGGCAAATCATTTCCGCTTCCGGTGCGCGACGGGGCCGTTAGCCTCGTCGCTAAATCATTAGGGAACCGGGGGCCTTCCGCAACCTCGGCTTCCCTGTGGGAGAGAGGATAGTTTAATTGGACAAAGCTGCACCAGAACGGGGACAGCTCGCCGGCAACGAGCCTCCCCGACGTTATGCCCGGGGTTGGCACTGCCTGGGTCTTTCAGCACCGTTCAAGGACGGCCGGCCCCATACGCTGGAGATCTTCGGAACCAAGCTGGTGGCGTTCGAGCAGGCGGACGGCCGCATGGCCGTTCTGGACGGTTATTGCCCGCACATGGGCGCCGACCTCGGCACCGGTGCCATTATCGAGGGCACCGTCGCCTGCCCGTTTCACGGATGGCAGTGGAACGGCAAGGGCGAATGCGCGCACATCCCCTATTCGCCTCGCATTCCGCGCAAGGCCAAGACGAAGTCCTGGCCGGTGATGGAGCAGAACGAGCAGTTGTTCGTCTATCACGATCCCGAGCAGAAGCAGCCGCCTTCCGAAGTGGCCATTCCCGCGATCGACGCCGTGGTGAACGGCGAGTGCACCCCCTGGGAGTGGCAGACCATCCACATCCCCGCCAACTGCCGCGAACTCATCGACAACGTCGCCGATGCGATGCATTTCAAGCTCGTCCATGGACTGGAAGGGACTCGCTTCGTAAATGTCTTCGAGCGGCACATGGCCACCCAGAGCGGCACCTTCCAAGCGCTGAGCGCGGACGATGGGCGGGGGAACAACGACGGGACGGCGGCTTTCTCGTTCGAAAGCACGGCAACCTATTATGGTCCGGCATATATGATCGTCAGTCAGACGGTCGATCATCTCGGTAAGCCCGTCGAGCTCTATCTGATCAACGCTCATTACCCGATTACGCCGAACAGCTTTGCGCTACACGTCGGCATCACCACGCGGCGCATCGAAGGCGTCTCCACGGACGAGAGCATCGCGCTCGGTCGGGCGGTAGCGAAGGCGGCCGTCGACACATTTCTCCAGGATGTCGGCATCTGGCAGACCAAAGCCAGAATAGACGCTCCGGTGCTCACCGAATTTTGCGGGCCGATCTATCAACTCCGCCGCTGGTACGAGCAATTCTATGTCGACGCGGCGGACGTGGTACCTGCGATGACCGACAGGTTCGAATACGAGGTCGACCTCCGAACGCCCAACCAGATGCTCAATGCGGCGGCCCGGTCCTGACCGTTTTCCCTCATCGATCGCCGTTAGGAACGCGTCCGATAAGATCGCCAGCGTCTTAAAACGAATCCACGTCAGTCTCCAAGCGAGGCAGAATATCGCTCTTCGATCGCGGCGAAGGCGTCGAGGCGCGCCGCACGCATGAGTTCCAGCGGGCTGGTGTAAGGCCCGCCATTACGGGCCCAATATGCGCGGTCACTGCCGGTCTCGTGAATGGTCTTGAACAGATCGGCCATGGCATTCGCCGCAGCGCTAAGCGCGCTTGCCGCGTACATGGTGAATGCATAACCGGCATCGGCAAGGTCGTCGGTGGTGTAGCCGGCGGGCGGGCTGCCGCCCATGTTCATCACGGGCCCGTCGATGGCCACGATCATCCTGCGTGCCCATTCCATCTGCTCATCCGCGGGAAGGCTGAAATAGGATTGCCCCTCCACCTGCATGATGACCGGCATGACCATGTCCGCGCCTTCCTCCAGAAAGAGGTTGGAGCGGTCGATAACCTCCTGGAAGGAGATGGTGTCCGCATCCGTGCGGGCCACGATGACGAAATCGGGATCGGTTCTGGCGTCGAGCGCGGCTTTTAGCCTGTCGATCGCCTCTCCCCGTCCGACCACCTTGCGGCCAGCCAGCAGCGGACAATGTTTGGGCAACGCCTGATCCTCGATATGCACGCCGGCAATGCCCGCCCGCTCCATTTCCCGGATCGTGCGGCCGACGTTCAGCACGCCGCCGAACCCGGTGTCGATGTCAGCGAGAATCGGGATATTGGTCGCCTCGGCCATGCGGGCGGCATGGCCGCAAATCTCCGTCATTGACATCAGCCCCAAGTCCGGAGCGCCAAGTTGCGACGCCTCGACGCCCAGCCCGGTCATATGGATTGCGCGAAACCCCGCCAGTTGCGCCAAACGCGCGGAAAATGCATCGAAACAGCCTGCGGCAACCACCAAGCCGACCGCGAGCTCATGTCGGAGCATAGAGGTCATTTTCACCGAGCGCGCCCTTATGCCACGCGCGCGAGCGCCCAGTCGAGCGCATTCCCGGCTGCAAGGATATCGCGAACGAGCTGGGGCACCGGCTGAAACCGTCGGCTTTCTCCCGTCGTTTCGTTCTGCGCCTCTCCGGAGGCAAGGTCGATGCGCAGCCGGTCTCCGTCATTCACGAAGTCGCCGATGCCCGGCAATGGCCATATCGGATAGCCTTGGTCGATCGCCGCACGTTGAAAGAGAGCATTGACGCTTTCGCAGAAAAGAGCCGCGATACCTGCATATTTGCACGCCATGATCGCACTCGTGTAATAATGCGCATGGCCGGTCCCGAGGCGCGATCCGGCAACGATGATATCGCCCGGTACAAGCTTCTGGAGAAACTCCGGATCGACATTTTCGAGCAGGTGTTTGGCGCAGCCGTCCCAGTCATGGCTCATGCCAAGTTTGTCATAGTCCGCTGAAACGATGTCGGTCGCTCCAAGATTGTCGCCATATTTCCAAGCTCTGCCCTGCACAATCATATGAGCGCTTCCTCGGGTGCCGGCAGCCTCGCCGGGTCGATGATCCTGCCGGCAACGGCGGATGCCGCCACCACCGCGGCATTGGCCAGGATTATCTCGGACTCCTTGCTGCCCATTCGACCGCGAAGCGTCTCGACCGACGTGGAGATGCAACGCTCTCCGTCGCTCAATTTTAGCGGTGAAAGATTGCCACTATAGCAGGCGCCGCAACCCGGTTGGGTGACAGTGGCGCCGGCGTCGACCAAGTCCTGCAAAATGCCGGTCCGGCTCGCTTCGCAATAGGTTTCAGCCGAAATCGGCGTAACCACCAGCCTCACTGTCGGATGCACCTGGCGCCCGCGCAGAATGTCGGCAGCCAAGGCGAGGTCTGACAGGCGTCCGCTGGAACAGGACCCCACATAGGCGGCATCGACCGCCAGGCCCATGACATCGTCCAGCGGCCGAACCAGCTCGATCTGGTCAGGGCCAGCGACAAGCGGCCGAATGCATGAAAGATCATATTCGAAATGCGCGACATATTCCGCATCGGGGTCCGCCTCGACAGGAGCGAACGCTTCGCGCGCGCGCGGTTGGATATAATCGAGGAGAACCTCGTCAGCCGGGAAGATGATCGTCAGCGCGCCGATCTGCACGGAGCCGTTGGCGATCGCCAGGCGCATGTCCATTGACAAGTTCAGGACACCGGGGCCGTCGAATTCGATTACGCGCCCCTGCGCCACTTCCCCAAGATCGGCGATCAGACGATAGACAAAATCCTTGCCGTTGACTCCCCTGGGGAAGGCGCCGGTCAACGTGATGCGAATGCATTCCGGCACGATCATCCACATATCGCCGGTAATGATGATAGGATCCACCCCGAACAATGCAGGCAAAGCTAGGCAGTTGGTTGCGCCCATCGTCGAGCTCTGGGTGTCTGCGCCGATGCAGACCGTACCGGGAAGCGCCCAGCCATGCTCCACGGGAATCTGATGCGATATGCCGTTTCGACCCAGATCGTAGATATTTTCCTCAGGAATTCCCTGCTCCTTTGCGAAGCTCCTGATCTTGGGATGCTCCGTGACGGCCTGCACCTTCATCCAGTCAGGCTGGAACATATGGTCGAAGCAGAAGATGATCTTCTTGGGATCCCAGACCTTGAGCCCCCTGTCCCTGAAGGTGTCGATGAATGTCTGGCCGTCCAGGCATGTCAGAAAGCTAATTTTTGCGAGCACCGCGTCTCCGGCGGAAACATCTTCAGCGCCGCTGGCCCGGGCCAAAATTTTCGCTGTCATGGTCGACCCCATAGGCCTGACTCCCGTCCAAAATCTTCAGCACATCTTCTGCGACCTGAAAGGTACGACAGCGCAAGGCATGTGGGGACGGAACTTCTTTGCATAGCCGCTCATCTTTGTCGCAGTCGGGGCATCCGGGCGCTCCGGACTGTGCGGAGCTTGTGTCTGGCTAAGGTGCGCACCTTGCTCGACAAAGCACCGCCAGTGCGGAGGTATTTCTTCAGGCTCAGTCTGTCGGACGGGCGTGAACTAAAAACTTCTCCTAATAAGGCTAATGAGTCGCGAGCGGTAGTCGTTCACTTTGATAATACCAATATCGATTCGAACGCCGTCATCGTATCGGCTCTTGAAAGAGTACTTCTTTCGCTGACGTTTACGAGGAGCTTAGCGCTCGCTCGTCGGCCGGCCTGCGATTGCCGACCGCGTCTTCGCGGCGGCTTCTTACTCGCCGGCCTTGCCACGAAATGCGGCGAGCGCGCGAGAGCGGAAGCCTCGATCCAAGCCCATTTGGCGACGGATCGTTTGGGCGGCTGGCCCTGCCTTCCGCCTGCCCCATGAAGGAGGAGTTTCGATTTGTATCGCTTCGACGGAAAAACTGTGCTGATTTCGGGCGCTGCGCGCGGCCAAGGCTCTTCACACGCGCGAGCATTCGTTGCGGAAGGAGCCAACGTCTTGCTCGCCGACATCCGCGAAGAGCGCGGTCGCGCCCTCGCCGAGGAGCTCGGCGAGAATGCTGCCTTCATAAAACTTGATGTACGCATCCCCGGCGATTGGGACGCAACCGTGCGCGAGGCCGAGAGCCGCTTCGGATCGGTGTGCGTGCTGATCAACAATGCGGGAATACTTGCGCCTGCGGTGGCTATTGCCGACAGTGATCCGGATGACTGGAACGAGGTCATCGCCAGCAACCTGACAGGACCTTATCTCGGGATCAGGGCGGTTGTACCGTCGATGCGCAAAGCGGGAAGTGGCGCGATCGTCAATATAGCATCCACCTCGGGCCACGTCGGCACGGCTATGCTCGCGTCTTACGTATCCAGCAAATGGGGCGTTCGCGGGTTGACGCAGACTGCGGCAATCGAGCTCGCCCGCGATCGCATTCGGGTGAACTCGATCAGTCCAGGCGTCATCAACACCCCGCTGATTACCACCGCGCTCCGACCTGGCGAGGCTCCGGTGAGCGATCACTTTTCTGCTGATCCGTTCGCAATTCCGCGGATGGGCGAACCGGAAGAAGTGACGAAACCCGTGCTCTTCCTTACCTAGGAGAACGCAGCGTTCATTACCGGTTCCGACTACGTTGTCGATGGCGGAATGCTTTTCGGTTCGCTCCCGAGCGCGGAATGAAGCAAAACCCTGCGAACGGAGCCGAAAGATGATCGTTATCGGCGAGAACTCAGTGGGCGACGCACGCGACGTCGAGGCGATCATCGAGGCACTACGCGACGCCGGCCGTGCGGTTGAGCGAAGCGATCCAGATGGAGTGGCCGCAATGTTCGATCCAGGTGACGAAGCGACTATCTTCGACTTCCTGGCACCTGGCATATGCGGGGTGGAAGACATCCGGCGCAACGTCGCTGGCATAGCGCAAACGGCGGTCGGCGAGGTTGTTTGCACCTACCCCAAGGTAACCGTTCGGACGCGCCAGACATCGCCTACTCCGTGTCCTATTCCGAGATCGATATCAACAGCAAGGATGGCTCTCGTGTCCATGTTCATGCTGCCGTGACCGATATCTGGCGGTGGAGAGACGGCCGATGGCTCTGCATCCATGAGCACAGCTCACTGCCCGTCGATGTCGCCACTGCCAAAGCGGAATTGTTGCAGCCGATTTAGCATTCGCGTCCGTTGGAAATCGGCACCTTGGCCGCATGAGGCGTCTCCCCCTCCCCATGCGCATCAGCGCTTGGGAAATGCCCGTCATGAAAATTTGCTTGCCCGAAGCGCGTCCTTAAACAGCTCGAAGGCCGTCGTGCCCTGCCGATCAGGATAGTAGAGATGGTAGCCGGCAAACCGCTCGCACCAGGGTTCGAGCAGTCGGGTTAGACGACCGTCGGCTATAGGAGCCGCGACCACATCCTCCAATATGTATAGGACACCGAACCCCTCTACGGCCGCGGCCACAAGCAGGTTGGCGTCATTGAACACCGGGCCACGGCCTGGCGCGACGGTTACAGAGTGTCCGTCTCGCTCGAACGACCAAGGTGATAGATCGCCGCTGGCGTCGCGATAGGCGATACAGCGATGGCCCGTGAGTTCCATGGGCTCCTTCGGCGCCGCATGGCCATCCAAATAGGCGGGCGAGGCCACTACTGCGACGCGAAGCGGAGATCCTATCGGCACCGCGATCATGTCCTTTTCAAGTCGTTCTCCCAGCCGGACTCCCCCATCGTATCGGCCCGCAACGACGTCGGTCATAGCATCATCCACGCACAGCTCAACTTCGATGCCGGGATGAAGGCGCATGAAGGTCGGAAGCATTGGCCACAATACTGTGTCTGCAGCGTGTTTACCCGTCGTGATGCGGACGGTGCCAATTGCCGCACCACGATCCTGCGATAGTGCCCCGATTTCTTCGTCCAAGCCTTCGAGTGCCGGTGTCAAGGTCGCAAGCAGGCGTACGCCCGCAGCCGTCGGCGCAACGCTGCGCGTCGTGCGAGAGAGCAGGCGGAAGCCTAGCTCGCCTTCCAAGCGCTTCATGGTCTGGCTCAACGCCGACTGCGTTACTCCCAATCGCTTCGCGGCGCGCGTGAAGCTGCGATCGGCGGCAATAGCCGCGAAGATGGCGAGGTCGGCGAGCTGATCCGGACGCATTGATAATCCCTGCTACTGGGCCATATTATCTATTAGCCCGTTAACTCGACAAATTAGCATACCTAAATAGAACAAAACAATCTTAGCTAGGAACAGACTATGAGTCAGATATGGTTGGTGACGGGAGCAAGCCGAGGGTTAGGACGCGAGATCGCACGCGCAGCCCTCGATGCAGGCAAGATCGTTGTGGCAACGGCCAGGTCCGCCGATGCGGTGCTTGACGCATTCGGGAGTGAAAATGATCGCCTGCATCCACGCACGTTGGATATTACGGACGCCGAGACCGCAAAATCGGTTGCGGCTGAAACCGTCGCGCGGTTCGGTGCGATCGACGTGTTGGTCAACAACGCCGGCTACGCCGAGCTTGGTTTTTTCGAGACATTCACCGACGCCGCAGTCCGGAGGCAATTCGAGGTGAACCTGTTCGGTACCATGAACGTTGCGCGCGCAGTAGTTCCTCACATGCGCGAGCGGCGCTCAGGCCTCATTGTCACCATCTCGTCAGTCAGCGGGCTGGTCTCAAACGGTGGGGGCGCCGTATACTCGGCTTCCAAGTTCGCAGTCGAGGGATGGATGGAGGGCTTCGCGCAGGAACTGGCGCCTTTGGGCGTCCGCTCACTCCTTGTCGAGCCGGGGATGCTTCGGACCGACTTCATGGACAGCAAGTCGGCGAGCTTTGGCAGCATTGAGATCCCAGACTACGCTGAAGCGATCGCGCAATATCGTGCATTCGTGGACGGAGCTAACGGGAATCAGCCGGGCGACCCGAAGGAACTGGCGGCTTGCATCGTAACCCTTGCTTCGCAGGACAAGGCGCCGGCGCGGCTCGTGTTCGGCAACGATGCCCGACAGTGGGCTACCGCAAAGATGGATCATCTGCGAGAAGAGATCGCCCACTCCGTTGATAAGATCTGAAACGGCACCAAGATGACCCATCAGCAACGCTGGTGCAATCAGCGTGCCTCGCTGCGGTAAGGGATCATGGCGGGGGATTCGGTAATTGAGAGGGTAATTCATCAGATGCCGAGTTGGAGCGCGGTCCGCGCCAACGACCGGGAGGTCATCGCGTCCAGCTCGTGTTCGCAAAGAGAACAAATCCGGCAGGAGGTTTGCAATTCACGCATTTTGGATTTAGACGTTAGAAGACAGGACACCTGTGAATCCATGGTTCACAGCGTGTCCCCGACCAACAATGTTGGCGGGATCAAGGCAGCGAGCGCCAGCTTGGGTTGCCGTCGGCCCCGTCGAAGGGACCGGTATGGCGAACGAAAATGTTCCACCTGAAGCGTGTCGAAGATTGCGCCCATTTTTCCTGAATGACGCGCTTCATAACCGACGGTTGGAGGTGGCTGTTGGCAGCGGGTTTCGCCTGCCAGGCCGCCGCGCCCTTGTTCCAGTCGGAGAAAGCTGATCCGGCACGGAACAAGGCTCAGGTCGGACCCCGACATTTAAACGGGATCGGCCACGCTCGCGTTGAACGATCTAATAAGCGCAAGAGCGCAGAAAACAGATAGGAGTGGCCTGATGGTAGCAAGGACGAGCAACGTTACCGGTGAGATGAAGCTACCTGGTCTCAACGTTCAGGTTCTCGACTATCGTTGGGACGTGGACGAAAGCATATCCGAATGTGAGGATGACTTCATCCTTCGGTATCGTCCCCATCCGGGCCAAGTCAGCGTCGCTGCTCATATGAAGGGCGGGAAGGTGCAGGATTACGGGCCCTTGATGTTTTTTCCGGCCCATACGCAAACGGAGACCACTCCAGCAAAGATGAGTGAGCGCACCCGCAATGTGATGTGCCGTTTCACGGACGATTGGTTTCAGAGGGTGTGGATCGATCGTCATGATTGGACAGCGGCTGATTTGGAACGTTGCTATAATATGCACAATTTCCGGATCGAACATGCGATGCAAAGACTGTCCGCAGAGGTGACTTCGCCGGGATTCGGCAGCGACCTAATGGTGGAATCGCTCGCCAACCTTGTTGCAGTGGAGATCGCGCGCTATTTCCGTGATCGCTGCAGCCCGAAGCGGATTCGAACGTACGAGGGACAGTTCTCAGCCAGAGAACTGACGAATATCTACGACTATATAGACAGCGCGATAAATCGGTGCCCAACAACCGAAGAAATTTCCAGGGAATGCGGAATAAGCTCAGCGCACCTACGGAGATCTTTTAAAAAGACCACTGGGCTGACGCTTCACGAATATGTCGCTCGAACCCGGCTGAGCAAAGCGCAGACAATTCTTGCGGAGACAGATCTGCCGCTGAAAGAAGTCGCCTACCGGCTGGGCTTTACCAGTTCGAGCACCTTCTCCTCAACTTTCCGAAAGGATTCCGGCGAAACCCCCAGCGGCTACCGCCAGAGGCTTCGAAAGGGCAACTAACGTCGAGCACAGCCATCCAACAAGGGATCCGTGAGCCGGCAAGAAAAGGCTGTCCTCCGCCTACCCCGTTTGTTAGGGCTCGTGACGTGACCCCCTGATTTTCCTCTAAGAGTGATTAGGGCGCGAACTCATAAATTGGGTTGAGCTCTGAGCCTTGGCGTGATTCAGCTTTCCTCTGGGAATGGAGGGATGCATGGCACGCCGGCGATATGAACTGACGGACAAGGAATGGCTGATCATCGAGCCATTGCTGCCCAACAAGCCGCGTGGTGTGCCTCGGGTTGACGACCGGCGTGTCCTGAACGGCATTCTCTGGCGTTTCCGCTCAGGTGCACCTTGGGCGGAAATTCCGGAGCGCTACGGCCCCTCGACCACCTGCTACAATCGGTTCGTCCGCTGGCGGAAGGCGGGTGTATGGGACCGGCTGTTGGCAGCGGTTTCCGCCGGGTTCAACGGCGAATTAGTGATGATCGATTCCACCTGCATGCGCGTCCACCAACATGGTGCGACGGGCAAAAAAGGGGATCTGGAGATCATCGCATGGGACGTTCCCGGGGCGGCCTTACAACCAAACTCCACGCTCTTGTCGATGCTGATGGACGTCCAGTCAGCCTGAGACTGACGGGCGGCCAGATCCACGATGCCTGTGAGGCTGAAGCACTGATCGAGGCCATTCCGGAGGGCGCAACCCTCCTTGGCGACAAAGGTTATGACAGCACCGCCATCCGCGATGTGGCTGCGGCCAGGAACATCTGGGCAAACATTCCCAACCGGTCCAACCGCAAGCAACGTTTCGGCTTCTCGTCTTGGCTCTACCGCCAGCGGAACCTCGTTGAACGTTTCTTCAATCGCATCAAACAGTTCCGCGGCATCGCCACTCGATACGAAAAGAATGCTGCCAACTATCTCGCCGCCATCAAGCTCATCTGCGTGAGGCTGTGGTGCAATGCGTAATGAGTCCGCACCCCAGCGTCCGGCCTGATAGAAGGACGGACGATGAAGCGTATGCGATTCACGGAAGAGCAGATCATTGCGGTGCTGAGGGACGCCGAGGCCGGTGCCAAGACCGGAGACTTGGCCCGGCGTGACGGTGTCTCGGAAGCGACGATCTACAACTGGAAGGCCAAGTATGGCGGTCCGGAGGTGTCCGAGGCGAAGCGGCTGCATGCGCTCGAGGATGAGAACGCCAAGCTGAAGCGCCTGCTGGCCGATGCCATGCTGGACAACGCAGGCCTGAAGCACCTTCTTGCAAAAAATTGGTGACGCCCGCTGCCAAGCGAGAGGCGGTCGCTCGTCTCCAGGCGGTCCTGGGGATGAGCGAGCGGCGGGCGTGTCGATGCGCTCGGCAAACGCTGGACGTCCTCGCTCGGCTACAGTCTCGTTTACGACAATCTGAACAACCGCGTCAGGCCGAGCCACGGCCGCCGGGTCATCCTCAGCCAGGATTTTGCCGGGCTCGGCGGAGATACGCGCTACGTCCGCACGACGCTCAGCGCCAAGCAATATTGGGGACTTGGCAGCGGCTTCATCCTGTCGGCCAGCGTCGAAGGCGGCGTGATCTTCGGCCTCGGCCAGGATGTGCGGCTGACCGATCGCTTCCTCCTCGGCGATCCGCAGATGCACGGCTTCGACATCCGCGGCGTCGGTCCGCGCGTCATTCGCCACTATACGGATTCGAGCGCGGGCACTGACAAGACCAGCGATTCGCTCGGCGGCAAGAAATATTATCAGGGCCGACTGGAGATGGAGATTCCGCTCGGCGCTGGTGCGCGAGAGCTGGGCCTCCGTCCGTCGATCTTCGCCGACGTTGGCGCGCTTTGGGACACGAAGTTCAGCACCAGCGACTTGCTCACCAATCCGACGACCTATACGCGCGACATTTATAACAAGCATGGCAAGGCGCAGTGCTACAACAGCAGCACCGGCGACGTGACCGAGCGTCCGAGCAGCGGCTGCGCCAGCGGCACCGTCAATTATACGCAGACGGTCTATTCCTTCTATGAGGAATATGCCGGCGATTCACCCAAACCGCGCCTTGCTATTGGTTTTGGCGTGAACTGGAATTCGCCTTTCGGCCCCTTCCGGATCGATATCTCGAAAGTGCTCCTGAAGGTGAAAGGCGACGATACCAAGCTCTTCAGCTTCAATGTCGGGACGCAGTTCTGACAGTCCAGCAGCTGACTGAAATCGTCGTCCCGATCTGGCGATAGAGGTGTTTTTGGCCCCATTTCGCCCTTGATGCTGCCATCATCGCGCAGGCCAGCTCAGCCATCCCGGAGACTTGATCGCCTTCATCCGCACCCGCCCCAGCGAGACGTGGATCACCACCCCCATTTGCGAGGCGGCCTCCCCTCCTCACTCGTGGCGCAGCGCGTCGATCGGGTTGAGCGAGGCGGCGCGGCGGGCAGGGAAATAGCCGAAGATCACGCCGATCGCCGCCGATATGGCGAAGGCGATCAGGTTGATCTGCGGCAGCCACAGGAACGGCACGTGCATCAGCGCCGACAGGCCGGCGCAGGCGAACAGCGCGATCAGCAGGCCGACGAGCCCGCCCAGCGAGGAGAGCACCACCGCCTCGACCAGGAATTGCAGAAGCACTTCGCGCGCCACAGCGCCGATGGCGAGGCGGATGCCGATCTCGCGCGTCCGCTCCGTCACCGAGACGAGCATGATGTTCATGATGCCGATCCCGCCGACCAGCAGCGAAATGGCGGCGACCGCGGTCACGATCCGGGTCAGCGTGTTGGTCGCGCCGGCCAGCGTGTCGGAGATCTGCTTGGTGTCGAAGATGTTGAAATCGTCTTCCTTGTCCGCCCCGATCTTGCGCCGCTCGCGCATCAGCGCGGTGATCGCGTCCTGGATCGCCTTGCTGTCGTAGCGGGGGTCGACCGCGACCATGATCGTCTGCACGTTCCGGTTGCCGGTCAGCCGACGCTGCACCGCCTTGTAGGGCATCAGCACGGTGTTGTCATTGTCCTGGCCGAAGCCGCTCTGGCCGCGCGTCGCGAGCAGGCCGATCACTTCGCAGCTTATGTCGCCCAGCCGGACGCGGGTGCCGATCGGCTCCTCGGCATGGTAGAGGTTGGTGCGCACCGTGTTGCCGATCAGGCAGACCGATTTGCCGGCTATCTCCTCGGCGGGGGTGAAGCCGCGCCCGTCGACGATCTTCCATTGCTGCCCGACCAGGAAATCGCTGCTGGTGCCGTTCACCGAAACCGACCAGTTGGCCGAGTTGCGGATCGCGGTCACCGTCGTCTGCACCTGCGGCGCGGTCGCCGTGATGCCGCCGATCTGGGTGCGGATCGCCTCGACATCCTCGGGCTTGAACGGCTGCGGCGCGGCGCCGCCGCCACCGCGGCCAAAGCCCTGACCCGGCATTATGGTGAGCAGGTTGGAGCCGAGGCTGGCGATCTGCGCCTGCACCGATCGCGTCGCGGCGTCGCCCAAGGTCACCATCGTCACCACCGCGGCGACGCCGATCACCACGCCCAGCACGGTGAGGAAGGAGCGCAGCACGTGCCGCCGTATCTCGCGCAGCGACAGGATGATGGTGGTGAAGAGCATCAGGCCGGCGCCCCCGCACCGGCGCCCCGCTCGATGCGGTCGACCAGCCCGTCCTTGAAATGGACGATGGTGTGGGCGAACCCCGCCATGTCCGGCTCGTGCGTCACCATCAGCACGGTGATCCCGCTCGACCGGTTGAGGTCGGTCAACAATTCCATGATCTCGATCGAGCGCTGGCTGTCGAGATTGCCGGTCGGCTCATCCGCCAGCAGCACGTCGGGATGGGTGACGATCGCGCGCGCGATGGCGACGCGCTGCTGCTGGCCGCCGGAAAGCTCGGCCGGCGTGTGCGTCGCCCAGGGCGCCAGCCCGACCCGCTCGAGCGCATCCATGCCGAGCTCGCGCCGCCGCTTGCGCGGCTCGCCGCGATAGACCAGCGGCAACTCGACATTCTCCAGCGCCGAGGTCCGCGCGAGCAGGTTGAAGCCCTGGAAGACGAAGCCGAGATAGCGCCGCCGCAAGAGCGAGCGCTCGTCCGCGTCCAGCCCCTCCACCGGCACGCCGCGGAACCGGAAGGTGCCGCCGCTCGGCACGTCGAGGCATCCGAGGATGTTCATCATCGTCGACTTGCCCGATCCGGAAGGCCCCATCACCGCCACGAAATCGCCCGCCGCAATGTCGAGATCGATGCCCTTCAGCGCATCGAACGCATTGGCGCCGCGGCCATAGCGCTTGGTCACGCCGCTCAGCGCGATAAGCGGCTCGGCAGGGGTCATTGCGCGGCCGCGGCCAGCTTGCCGGTGACGACGCGCATGCCGCTCCGCAAGCCCTTGCCGGTCACCTCGGTATTGGTGCCGTCGGTATCGCCGACAGTCACCTGCAGCGCGCTCAGCGTGCCGTCCGCGCCCTGCACCCACAGTTGCTGCTGGCCGCCGCGGCCGATATTCGCGGTCTTCACCTTCTTGTCGCGATCCGGCGGGCCGGGCAGCAGCCCCGAGCCGCCCTTCACGTCCGCCGGCGCGGGGCTGAAGCGCAGCGCCGCATTGGGCACGAGCAACACGCCGCTGCGATGCGCGGTGTGGATCGTCGCGGTGGCGGTCATCCCGGGCTTCAGCAGCAGGTCGGGATTGGCGACCGACAGCACCGCCGTATAGGCGACTACCGTGCTGGTCGACGAGACGGTGGTGCCGGCACTGTTCACCTGCGGCGTCGCGTTCGCGCCGAGATCGACGCGGGTCACCGTCGCCCCGAACACCCGCCCCGGATAGGCATCGACGGTGAAGCTCGCGGCCGCACCCTCGTGCAGCTCGCCGATGTCCGCCTCGTCGACCTTCACCTCGAGCTTCATGCGCGAGAGATCCTCGGCGATGGTGAACAGGGTCGCCACGTTGAACTGCGCGGCGACGGTCTGGCCGGGCTCCACCTGGCGCGAGAGCACGACGCCGTTCACCGGCGCATAGATCGTCCCCTTGGCGAGATTGGTCTGGTTGGTCGACACCTCGGCGCGCGCCTGCGCCACCTGCGCGCGAGCGGCGGCGACATTGGCGACGGCGCGGGCATAGTCGGCGCGCGCGGTGTCGAACTCGGTGCGCGACGGCACCCGCCCGGCCGAGAGGCGCGAGACCTCCTCGTAGCGCGCCAGATTGGCCTTGGTCTGGGAAACCGTCGCCTCATTCTGCTGCACCGTCGCCAGCGCCGCCTCCAGCGACGCCTGGCTCTGCACCAGCGAATCGCGCAGCCGCGACAGATCGAGGCTGGCGAGCGGCTGGCCCTGGCGCACCTTGTCGTTGTTGGCGACATAGACTTTCTCGACGAGGCCGGATTCCTCCGACCCGACGTTCACCTGTTTGGTCGGCGCCAGATTGCCGGTCGCCGAGACGGTCACGTCCAGATCGCCACGCGTCACCTGGGCGGTGGCGAACGCGCTCTGTGGCCGCGGCGCGAGCATGCGCGAGACGATGAAGAGGATCAGCAGCACCGCCACCGCGATGCCGCCCCAGCGGATGAGCCTTTGCCGGCGGGTGCGCGGGGTGCGGCCCAGGAAGCTGTCCATGTCTTGATCGGTCATTGCGCGGGGCCTGCGGTTGCGAGTGAGCCCGACTGCCATCCGCCGCCGAGCGCCAGGTAAAGCTGGACGATGGCGCTCGCCTGATCGGCCTGCGCCGAGGCCAGCGTATCGCGTGCCGAGAGCAGCGACTGCTCGCTCTGCAGCAGGGTGAGGAAATCGGTGAGGCCGGACTGATATTGGCTGCGCGCCAGCTCGGCCGCCGCCTGCGCGGCATTGCGCGCATCGGCCAGCGAAGCCTGGCGCGTCCTGGCGGCGTTCAGCGCCTGCAGCGCATTCTCGACATCCTCCAGCCCGGTCAGCACCGTCGACTTGTAGGTGGCGAACGCCTCATCCGCCGACGCCCGCGCCGAACGTACCTGCGAGCGCAGCCGGCCACCGTCGAAGATCGTCTGGGCCAGACTCGCGAACAGCGTGCTGGTGATCAGGCTGCCGAGATCGCCGACATGCGACGCGGCTGAATCGAGGCTCCCAGTCAGGGTCAACGCCGGATAGAGTTGCGCCTCGGCCACGCCGATCCGCGCCGTCGCCGCGGCGAGCTGGCGCTCGGCGGAGCGCACGTCCGGCCGCTGGCGCAGCGTGTCGGCCGGCACGCCGACCGCGATCGCTGCCGGCCCCGCCGGGATCGGCGCCGCGGCGGCGAGCGCGGCATCGACGGCGCCGGGCGCCCGACCGGTTAGCACCGCGAGGCGATTGACCGCACTGCGGAAATTCGTCTCGATCGTCGGGATGGTGGCTGCCGTCTGGTCCCGCTGCGCGCGGGCCTGCTCCCGGTCGGTGGCGGAGACCAGCCCCGCCTGGACGCGCCAGCTCGCGATCCGCAGATTGTCGTCCTCGGTGGCCAGCGTGTCGCGCGCGATTGCCAGCCGCGCCTGGGCCAGCCGGGCGGCGACATAGTTGGTCGCCACCTCGCCCGCCGTCGCCATGCGCACTGCCGCGAGGTCGAAGCTCGCCGCGTCCAGGCTGGCGCGTGACGCCTCCACCGACCGACGGTTGCCGCCGAACAGGTCGGCCTGCCACGAGGCGTCGAGCCCGAGCGAGAGCTGGGTGCCATTGGTGGTCAGCGTCGCGGCGCGATGGCGCTCGGTATCGTTGCGGGTAACACCGGCCGATCCGCTGAGCGTCGGAAACAGGCTCGCCCGCGACTGGACCAGCGCCTCGCGCGCCTCGCGCAGCCGCGCCTCGGAGACCTTGATGTCGAGATTCCTCGCCGTCGCCTGCGCGATCAGGTCGGTGAGCAGCGGATCGTCGAAGCGCGTCCACCAGCTCGACAGATCCTCCGCCTGCGCCGCCGGCGCTGCCAGCACATAACGCGACGGCACATCGAGCGCGGCCGTGGCAGGCGGCCGATAGTCCGGCCCCACCGCGCAGCCGCCGAGCAGCGACGCCATGGCCACAGCGGCACCCACGCGAATTTTCATAACGAGAGACTCATTAAGCCCTCCCCTTCAGGGGAGGAGTGAAAGAAGTCGACCTCGATGCAACGCCCAGCCTAACCAAAGGCAACGAACGTCGCCCCCCGCGCCCGAGGCACAAGAACAATCCCAGTCCCATGCCCCACGCTCTACCAGCCCCGGCGCGTGAAGGGGTAAGGCGATCGCAAGCAATGTGTAAAGGTTTCGAAAAGATGGGATGACAGGCCCGCCGCCGGCCTCCATGCTCCCGCATCATGACGGACAATGCGGGCCCGCATGTGCTCGTCGTCGATGACGATATCGAGCTGACAGCCATGCTGCGCGACTATCTGGAGGCCGAGGGCTTCCGGATCGATGCGCTGTTCAACGGCGCGGATGCCGTCCCCGCCGCGATCTCCGGGGGCTATGACGCGGTGATCCTCGACGTGATGCTTCCGCGCCTGTGCGGCATCGAGGCGCTGCGCCGGATCCGCGAGAAGAGCGCCATCCCGGTGATCATGCTCACCGCCAGGGGTGACGATATCGACCGCGTCATCGGGCTGGAGCTCGGCGCCGACGACTATGTGCCCAAGCCCTATTTCCCGCGCGAGCTGGTGGCGCGCCTGCGCGCCGTGCTGCGCCGCCATCCCGCCGCGGCCGCCGCCGATCCGCCCCCTCTGCTTCGGCTCGGCGGCCTCGACGTCGATATCGCCGCGCGCCGAGTGCAGCATGGCGGCCGCCGGGTCGATCTCACCGCCTCGGAGTTCAACCTGCTCGTCGCGCTCATCCAGGCGGCCGGCAAGGTCGCGTCCAAGGATGCACTCTCGCAGACTGTGCTCGGCCGGCCCCATGCCAGCTACGATCGCAGCATCGACGTGCATGTCAGCAACCTGCGGCAGAAGCTCGCCGCCGCGCTGGGGAGCGACATCGAGATCGAGACGGTGCGCGGCATCGGCTACCGCATCGGGCGGCTGCCGTGACGGGGCGGCTCTTCTGGAAGATCCTGCTCGGCTTCTGGCTGACCTTCTTCTGTATGATCGAGGGGCTGTGGCTGCTGTTCGTGCTGGAGCGCGGCTCGCCCTCGCCCGACAAATGGATCGCAGAGCGCGTCTCCGCCTCGATCTTCGCCCTGCTCGCCGAGGATGTCGCGCGCGGTGGCCCCGCCGCCTTCGCCGCGGCGCGCGCCCGCCTGCCCGCCGTCGACCGCGATCCGATCGCGCTCGTGCCGGCCGGCCGCGCCGCCGCCGCCCCGCCCGGCTCCGGCCTGCTCGCCCGCGACGTTCGCGGCCCGGACAGCCGCGCCTGGCGGATCACCTATCGCTATGCCGAGACCGATCATGGCGGCCCGCTGCACATCCCACCGCCGATCCTGATCGCTGGCGGCACGGCCGGCTTCTTCTTCAGCCTCATCCTCGCCTGGTATCTGGCGCGGCCGATCAAGCTCCTGCGCAACGGCTTCGACCGGCTGGCGCAGGGCGACCTCGCCGTCCGGTTGCAGGGTGAGGTCGGCCGGCGGCGCGACGAGATCGCCGATCTCGCCCGAGATTTCGACGCGATGGCGATCCGCCTGCAGCAGCTCGTCACCGCGCGCGACCGCCTGCTACACGACGTCTCGCACGAGCTGCGCTCCCCGCTCGCCCGCCTGCAGCTCGCCATCGGCCTCGCGCGCCAGGACGAAAGCCGCCTCGAACGCTCGCTCGGCCGCATCGAGCAGGAGGCGATCCGCCTCGAGGCGATGGTGCGCGAGCTGCTCGTCCTCGCCCGCGTCGAGAGCGGCGCCGATCCCGGCGAGGATTATTTCGATCCGATCGCCGTTATCGAGGAGCTGGCCGGCGACGCCGCCTTCGAGGCGCAGGCCTGCGGCATCGCCTTCGCCGCCACCCTCCCCGCTCTGCCCGAGGACGCCCGCCCCAGCCTGCGCGGCAGCGCGGCCCTGTTCCGCCGCGCGATCGAGAATATCGTCCGCAACGCCCTGCGCTTCGCCCCGCCCGCCAGCCAGGTGACCCTCGCCGCCGCGCTCGACGCCGCCGGCGGCACCTATCGCATCACGGTCAGCGACCAAGGCCCCGGCGTTGCCACGGCGGACCTCGGCACCCTCTTCGACCCCTTCGTGCGCGGCGACCCCTCCGGCATCGGCCTCGGCCTCGCCATCGCCCGCCGCGCGGTGGTGGCGCATGGTGGGACGATCGAGGCGGGCAATCTGGCAGAGGGTGGGTTCAGGGTGGTTGTTATGGTCCCAGCCGCACGGTGACCTTCATCACCTTCATCTTTTCCCCGAAGGACGTGTCGGCGCAGTTCGTTCATCGGGTCGTAACGGAAGGCTTTGACGGGCGCTTCGTTGATAGTGCAGCCTATACGTTCAGCCTGGCCGTTGCTTCGAGCGTGATAGGGCCTGGTCAACCTATGTTCGGTTCGGCGTTTGCGGGCGGCTCGGAAGATTTATATCTGAGCGTGAAGCGGCGGCTGGCACCGGTCCATGCCAGGGATTGGCGCTGCAGGCTCCAAACCGGCCTTGGCCGCAAGGCCGGTGCAAAGTCGAATGCCGTAAAGCGCGCTGACGCTGCCGAGACTATGGCTATCGCGGCCGACGCACAGCCGCCTGCGCTCGAGGCGGCTGTGCCGGTAGAATCGACGGCTCAGGCCGATGGATCCGCCAGAGATGCGATCGGCGACGTGCAGCCGACACGCCCGGGCAGGACGTTGTCGATCTCGGTCTGAGGCGGGCACGCGGCGCGATTTCCGATCATGCAATCGGGACGGATCGTTGCGATCTGCTCAGTTGCAGGCCGACCAATGCAGCGGCAATCGTTCGGCAGAAGCGGGATGCGCGGGGCCGAGCGAGGAGGTCTCTATGCGCATTGTCTGCTGGCGGGGCCTGCATCGGGCCGATCGCAAGCACGCCCGCTTCGACGGCTATGTCTACCGTAGCCGCTGTCGTCGCTACGGCCGGCGGATGATCCGCGAGCCGGCTGGCTGGATGGCGGTGCCGTGCCAAGATTGATGGCAGCCGGTCCGGGTTGGGGGAACACGTCTCGCTGACGCGGCGCACTGGACGGCTACCGGCGAACGCCGAACCTGTCGCTTCCGCGACCGAAGCGCATGCCCCCGATACCCAAGCGGAGTACACCGGGGCGCATTACGCGATCGCGGCTGATTAGCAGCATGGCTGGGGCCGCTATGGCGGTCCCGGTCTGTTGTTTCGGAACCGAATGGCACGGCCGCGCTCGCCGGGCCGTAGCCCGGCTCGCTTGGGGTCGAGAAATATAGGGAGTGGCGGGTGCGTTACTCTTCGCCCAGCAGCGTCTCGAAATCCTGGCCGCCGTAATAGAAGCCGATCACCACGACCGCCGCATCCTCCACCATGAAGGCGATTGTCACGCGGCGGCGGTGCGCCAGCGTGCGCAGTCCAGGCCGGATATCGTCGCGCGGCGTGCCGATCCCGGGATGATCGGCGAGCGGAGCCAGATGATCGAGGATGCCATCGGTGAAGCGCCGGGCGATAAGCGCCGAGGCGGCTTGGGCGATATAGTCGTAGATCGCGTTGAGCTGGTCGCGCGCCTCGGGCGTGACGACGATCCGATAGGCCATGCTCAGCCCCGCTCGGCCAGCCCGGCTTTCACCTCGTCCAGCGACAGGCCGCGCCGCGGATCAGCCTTATAGGCATGATAGGAGGGCAGGGCGACGCCCCGCAGCCAGTCGTCCATGGCGCGCTCGCGCGCTTGCAGGGCGCGCAGGCCATCGCGGATCACCTCGCTCTCGCTGGCATATTCGCCCGAAGCGACCTTGGCGCGCACCTGCGCCGCCATCTCGTTGGGCAGCGTCACGCTGAATTGCTGAGTCGAGCGCATCATCTCTTCCTTTCGTGAGTAGGATTTAATCCTATCAAGCCGGGCTTTCAACCATAACGCGACCTTGCCGGCTCTCTTGCCGCAGACGATGGGGTGCTGTGGTCGCGCGAGAGCAAGACCGGTCCGCGCGATGTGATATCGGGGGCCGTAACCCGACGCTTTCTGCGATCGCAGCGGGCCAGACTGTCGACGCGCGCCCGCTCCAGCGGGACATCCCTATTCCCGGCCGAGGAGGGCAGAAGTACGAAGCGGTACGATCCGGGTGGCTTGAATTGCGGAAGGAGGCCTGCCTGCTCGCGATCCTTGCGCATCCATGATCTTCGCCATAGCTGTGCGAGCCATGCCATCATGTCGGGCGAAACGCTGTTTTCGACATCCCGGCTGCTAGCCCACCCTCCTTCTTCGTCAGCAGCTACCCCGAGCACAGGTGACGGTCTCACCAAATACGGCTGACACCGAACGCATCGAATAGCGCCTCGTTTGAGGCCAAGGGGCAGTTCTCAACGAGAGCCTGTGCGATGAGAAAGCGATTGAAAGGATCTTTGTGAGCGATCTGGAGATTGCCTGCCATGGCTGCGTGCGCGATCGAGATCGGCATCTCCTCGAAGCCCTGGTCGCGCAGATACTCTGATAGGTTGGTCGCGAGCAGTGCGGCGTCGGGGAGCTTACCCAGGCGATGCTTGGTACTGATTTCCATCGCTGACGCGGCGCTGACGAATACCCGCGTTTCCTCATCCTCGATCAGCGCGCGGGCTTCACGCCCAAGCGCCTCGTCGCCGGCAAGCCACCAGATGAGTGCATGCGTGTCGAGGAGAATGTTCATTCGCCCTGCCAGGCCTCAAGATCGTCATCGGACAGCGGCTCGTCGAACCGGCCATCGACAGCGATCTTCCCTTTCAGCGCACCAAAGCGACGCTTGCCCGGCGCCGTGACGGGCACCAGGCGCACGGCGGGAACAGTACCGCGAGCGATCACGACCTCACCCCCAGCGATCACCTCCGCAATCAACTTCGACAGGTTGGTTTTCGCCTCGTGAACAGTGACGACAGTCATGCCCGAACTCCTTAGCTAACATATTAGCTAAGTCACAGATCAAGTAAATGCGTTGAGGGAGCCTTTTCCTCAACCCGTGGATCGCGCAGCATTCTCCAGCGCGGCGATCCGCTCCGCCGCTATCTCACCAACCGTATGGCCGAGCGCCTCGACCCGCGCACCCATGGGCGCGACCGTTGTGGAGGCTGAGTGATGCCGGATCATGGCGTACTTTCTCGGGTGAGCGGTGCCGATGATGGCGGCGCGCGAATAGCCCGTGATCAGATCATGAACATCGGCCGCGGTGAAGCGGTTGAAAGACGTCACTGGACAACGGCAACCGAAGGTGCGCGCGGGTCTACCCATCGCGAGATTGTCCAATATCCCAAGCCTGCAGCCAGCGTGGCGTCGAGTGCCGGAACCGACGTGACCGTCCATCCCGTGTAGGCGCCCAGCGCGGCTACACCGGCCGAGCCAAGCCAGACGATAATCGCCGCCCAACGCATTACCCGCGCGTCCGGATCGATCTCCTTCGCTCGCTTGCCGCGGAAGCGCGTGAAGCCATCGATCACATAGATCGCCGCGATCGGCGGGATGATCAAACCCAGAAACAGGGCGAAAGGGATAAAAGCTTCAAGGATCCCGACTAACG
The DNA here is from genome assembly GCF_009755815.1 of Flavisphingomonas formosensis. Classification (GTDB taxonomy): domain Bacteria; phylum Pseudomonadota; class Alphaproteobacteria; order Sphingomonadales; family Sphingomonadaceae; genus Flavisphingomonas; species Flavisphingomonas formosensis. Next base: position 166,317 of record NZ_WRPK01000009.1, on the reverse strand, counting down.
CAAGCAGCGTCCCTATCACGCCTCCGATGACCGTAAACATCCACTCCCGCACGGCGGGAAAGGTCGTGCTAAGCGAAAGGCTGGCGGAATACAGGTTCGACGCGTTGAGCGACCAGGTCGGCAACACCAGCAGGAACAGCAGCGGCGTGCCGAAGCTGAGCGAACCCACCAGCTTCATCAGGCTCGTCTCGCCGGTGGCGAGCGCGGGAATCGCGGCCGCCGTCATCATCGCCGGGATCGCCACTGGAAAGGACATCGCCATCGCAACGACCGCTCCGCCCGGCGAGCGGACGAAGCGGGTCAAGTCGGGCATGGTCGCGACCGCGATCATATAGGCGCCCAGCAGCGCCGACACGGCTATTCCGAACCGCATCGGTTCGGGTGGGTGAGGCGCCGGCGCCGTGAAAAGACCGTGGGTGCGCAGCGTTACGATTAGGACGGCGGCCAGGATGAAGCCGATGATCGGCACCGCGAACAGCGCCAGGCGGGAGAGCGAGCGGAAGCCGACGATCGTCGATACTGTCATGAGCACGCCGCCGAACAAGACATAGACTGCCGTGCCGCCAGGCAAGCCGTTGATCGCCGCAGCGGTCTGGATCGCCTCACCGAAAAACGACGCATTGACGCCGAACCAGCAGAAACTGATGAACGCCATCACAGTGTTGATGAGCGCGGCGCCGCCCGATCCGAACGATCGGCGCGTGAGCAGATAGGTGAGCAGGCGCGAGCGCACGCTGACGATCGCGGTCAGGCACCCGCCGATGCACAAGATCACGCCGGCCAGCAGCGCGGCCAGCGCGGCCTTCCACAATCCCAGCGCCAGCGCATTGTGGGCTCCGTTGAGGAAGTCAGGCAAGCCGATGGAAAAGCTGGCGACGATCAGGCCCACGCGCCAGCCCGGTACGGTGACGCCTTCCGGAACGGGCGAATGCGCATATTGGTCGCCGGCGTCGTTCACGGTGCCGTCCAACCGTTGAGTTGCTCGACGGGACAGTAATCCATGTCCATCCCGAAGGCGTGCGGTCCGACAAAGGTCAGGGCATGCGCTGTCCGCAACACCGCCGGCGCCGCTGCGGCGACCACCCTCACCCGCTGCCCGTACTTCAAACGCTCGGTCGTAATACTATCGGCCGTTTCGATATCCATCACGGTGATCAAGTCGGGCACCATGGCTCGTACCGTCTCGCCGTCGGTTGCCAGCAAATTTTCGTTCTGGAAGGTGACCGTCATCTGCTGTTCGCGTCCAAAAGCTTCCACGACAATCCGACCGATGGAGAAGCCGTCGCGCGTCTCGCGCTCCAGGTCGACGATCTTGCCGTCGAACAAAGCGCCCGCGAAAGGATAGAGCTCGGTCGCGCGTAGCGCCGCATAAAGCGCCCCGAACAGGTCAGCATCGGCGTCCCGCGCCTCGCGCACCGCACGGCCGATCGCGATCGCGGCCGACAGGCTGCCGGCAATGGCGTGCCGTTTGGCCTGCGCCCCGCTCAGCGGATATTCCACCATATGGGCGATGCCGCCCAGCGCGATCGAGAGTCCCCTTGCCATCCGCTCGTGCGCCAGATTGTCGGACGTTTCCAGCACCGCCAGATCGCCGTTCGACGAGGTGACGACCGAGGGACAGCTGGACAGGCCGTGAATGTTGAGGATCGCCATCTGCGATTCGGGGAACGCCCGGCCCATCCCGTCCGCGTCGAGCACCGGCACGCCGAGCTGGGACGCAGCGAGCAACGGCGCCAGACCGTTGCTGCCCCCGATCTCGATCGGCATCAACGCGTCGATGGGCCTCCCGAAAATGGCCTCCAGCCGCCGCAGCCCGGCAACCGCCTCTGCTCCGTTCGGCAGCTTCTCCAGCGATACTGTCGGCGCACCCACCCAGCCGCACGGCGCCACCAGCGCATCGTCGGCAAGCATGTCCGCCGCAATCACCCTGAATGCGCCGCGTCGCTCGATCTCGGCATGGGCAAGCAATTGTCCGTAATAGGGATCGCCGCCCCCGCCCGAGCCAAGGAAGGCCGCGCCGCGCGCCAGATCGTCGAGCGTGACCCGATCGATGAGAGTTTCAGACATAGAATTGTTCCCGCACTTCGGCCGAGTTCGCACCCGTGGCAAGCACCAGATCGCCGACGGCCTTGATTCGCACCTGCGCAGACCGGCCGGGCAGGTAGCTCAGGAAGACTTCGTCGATGTCCACGATCAGCATTGTTTCCGGCACACCGCCCCCGGCGACCACCCTGGCACCGGCCTCGTCGCACAGCCTCGCCAGTGCCACTTCGCGCGGCTCGACATCATAGTCGACGACCTGGTCGACCTGCGCACCGACCTGGGCGATCGCCGCGCCCACGGCGTTGGCCACGGCGGCATGAGGCGGGCGCTCGACACGCGATGCGCCACCCAGTCGATCGGGGACGAGGAATGCGCCGCCACCCACCGCGATCACCACCGCGTCGCCCCGCACGGTCTTCATGCGATCGACGCCCTCTTCGATCATCGCGCGCGCTCGGCTCAGCACCGTCTCGATCGCCATCGGCGAGAGAGTCGGCAGCGCGGCGGCGTCGCCGATCTGCACCATGCCGGCGGCGACCGCGATATCGCTGGCGGTGAGCGTTCGGCCGCCGAACACGCGCGCTTCTTCCGTAAGACGGAAGCCCACCGAATCCGGGCCAAGCCGCAGCGCATGTTCGGGCAGCGCGTCGGCGGCATATAATGACCGATCAAGATGCACGCACGTCCCGCCCCCCAGTCCGACCGCCAACACGTCGGGCATCCGGAAGTTTGTGCGAACACCGCCGATGTCGACCGCCGCCGATGATTCACGCGGGAATCCGTCGGCAAGCACGCCGACGTCGGTGGTCGTGCCGCCCACGTCGAGCACGATCGCGTTTTCTACGCCAGTGAGAAATGCTGCACCGCGCATGCTGTTGGTCGGTCCGGAGCCGATCGTCAGCACCGGATAGGTGGCCGCTTGCTTCGCCGAAATGAGCGTGCCGTCATTTTGCGAGATGAACAGCGGGGCGGCGATACCCATCTCGGCGATCGCGCGTTCCAGGGCGACGATGACGTGCGATCCCAATGACGATAAAGCGGCGTTGAGCACGACCGCATTCTCCCGTTCGATCAGGCCGATCCGCCCGACTTCATGGGACAGGCTGATCCTGGCCTCGGGATGCACCTGCCGCACGATCTCGGCGGCGCGCAACTCCATCGTCGCGTTGATCGGCGCGAAGGCGCTGACGATTGCCACGGAATCCACGCCGCTCGTGCGCAACTCGGCAACGGCGGCGGCAACGCGCCCCGCATCGAACGGCGCGATCTCGCGGCCATCGACTTCATAGCCCCCCGGCAACAGGAATATGGGACCGCCAACCCGTTCGACCAGTGCCTGAGGCCAGCCGGTGAGCGGCGGAAGCGCCTCGCCCGACGGGCTCGCCAGCCGCAGGATACCGACACGGCTCAGCCGGCTGCGTTCGACCAGGGCGTTCGTGAAATGGGTAGTGCCGATCATCACCGCCCGGATCGCATCGCTATCGACACATCCGCTGCGCAGCACTTCCCGAACCGCAGCCGAAACGCCGGCGCCCACGTCCGCAGTCGTGGGCTGCTTGGTCCAGGCGAGGATTTCATGCCCGTCCATCAGCACGGCGTCAGTGTTGGTGCCGCCGACATCCACTCCGATCCGCACAGAAGCCCCCTCCGCTTATCTCGCCGGCCTTTGGGTTAGGTGGCGCGATCACGTGCGCGCAACGGGCAAGAAGGGGTGGTCGGGGTGGTTCGCGGGTAACGGCCATGCGCAATCGGGTAATGCCCGTGCCGCATCTTTCAGCTTCGCGCCGACACGGCTACCCGCCGTCGCCGATACATTACCCGCCACATGCGTGGCACGCCGCAACCCACTCATGCTTGTGTCAGGCCGAACCGAACCCTCGCGAAAGGATATCACGGATGACCAGCGTAGCCGCCCTGCCCCGACTTGCCCGCCTCCTTCGCGGCACGGCGATGGGGCTCGCCCTTGCTTTCCCATCCGCGGGCATTGCGCAGGTGACGGCCCGGGCGGCCCCGGCCGACCTCATTCTGCTGCACGGACGGGTCTACACCGTGAACGACGCGAAGCCTTGGGCCCAGGCAGTTGCCGTCACGGGAGGCAAGATCGTCGCGGTCGGAAGCGATGCGGAGGTGGAGCGCCTCCGCGGCCCCAAAACCCGCGTCGTCGGTCTCGGCGGCCGGATGCTGATGCCGGCATTCGGCGACGCGCACGATCACCCGGTGTTCGGCGGCATGAGCTATGCCCGTTGCTCGCTGCACGACGGTCACTCGGTCGACGATTATCGCCGGATCATCAAGGCGTGCATCGCCAAATCGCCGGGCACCGGAACGATCTACGGCACTGGCTGGGAAGACGGCCTGTTTCCGCCCGACGGCATTCCGCACAAGGAAGTGCTCGATGCACTGTCCAGCGATCGCCCCCTGATCTTCGTCAACACGGGCGGCCATGGATCATGGGTCAATTCGAGGGCGCTGGCACTCGCCGGCATAACTCGCTCCACGCCCGATCCGGTCAACGGCAAGATTGACCGGGATGCCAATGGCGAACCGATCGGCGGCCTCGAAGAATCCGCTCAGTTGCTGGTCGAGAAGCTGATTCCGCCCGTCACCCCGCAGGATCGGCAGGATGCAATCCGCTACAACGTCAAACTGTTCAACGGGCTGGGGATCACCGCCTGGCACGATGCGATGCTGGAATGGCAGCGCGGCGGCACCAGCTTGGATCTGGACGCTTACAAAGCGGTGCGCGACGCCGGTGGGCTGACAATGCACACCGTCATGGACATCAAGTGGGACAATGGCCGCGGGCTCGAGCAATTGGCCGACATCAGGAGGGTCTCGGCAACCGCAAAGGCCTACGGATTCGCCGCCAACGGCGTCAAATTCTTCGTCGATGGCGTTATTCCGCAGCAGACCGCCGCCATGATCGCGCCTTATGAGGGCAGCGCCGAGAAAGGCGAGGTGCAGATCCCGCTCACGGGATTGGCGGATGCGGTGACGCGGATCGAATCCTTCGGCATGCAGCCACACTTCCACGCGATCGGCGACGGAGCGGTACGCGAGGCGCTCGATGCGGTGGCGTCGGCCCGCAAGACCGACGGGCGCATCGACACGCGCCCGATGATCTCGCACCTCAACGTGATCGATCCGGCAGACCAGCCGCGCTTCGGCCAGCTCGGCGTGACCGCAATCTTCCAGCCACTATGGGCGGTCAACGAACCCTATATGGACCTGACCAAGGCGAAGATCGGCCCGACCCGCTCGCGCTACATCTATCCGGAGGCTGGCGTGCTTAAGGCCGGAGGCAAGATCGCCTACGGCTCCGATTGGTCGGTCGCTTCCGCCAATCCGCTGGAAGGCATAGAGACCACGATCACCCGGATGGCGCCGGAGAGCACACGCGAACCGCTGCTGCCGGAACAGGCTGTGTCGCTGGAGACCGCGCTCAAGGCCTACACGCTCAATGTCGCCTATGTGAACCATATGGACGAGACAACCGGATCGATCGTGCCCGGCAAGAGCGCCGACCTGATCGTGCTCGACCAAGATCTGTTCAAGATCCAGCCACGCGAGATTCATCGTACGAAGGTGCTGGTGACCTTGTTCGAAGGGCGCGAGGTGTTCGGCTCGCTGGCGACGCTGCCGCCGCGCTGAGGGCATCGAACACACGGATGGTCGCAGGCACTGATTCCGTCGAAAAGCCGGAGGGCGCTGATAGGAAGCATGGAGGCGGGCACGGCGGGGAAAGCCCGTTGCGCGGGCAATTACCCAAAAGGAGTGGACGATTACCCGTCGCCCATGTGGCGGTTCGATGACAAGGCGGCTCTAGTAGCGAAACACCGATGATGCCGGCCGGATCGATCCGGTACAGAGCGATCACAGTTTCGCAGGATTTCGTCTCGACCATCAAAAGGGGGCGTCGATATGCATATCCAGGTTTCCAGCCGGCTGCGCGGAATTGCGCTGACGAGTACAATCCTGACCGGCCTGGTTGTGCCGGCCATCGCGCCGGCGTCGGCGCAGTCGACGGTGGCCTCGCAGGTCGCCGTGGCATCCCAACCGAACGCCGACGAGGGTGATATCGTCGTGCAGGGCCTTCGCGCCGTAACCGCGACCAAGACCGACACGCCGCTGAAGGAAGTGCCGCAGTCGATCAGCGTGGTGACGATCGACCAGATCATCGAACAGGGCGCGCTCACTCTCCAGGATTCCCAGCGTTATGTCGCGGGCGTCACGAATGCGGGCACTGATACGCGCGGCGATTTCAGCGCGATCCGCGGTTTCCAGTCGGTCATCTTCCTCGACGGACTGAAGCGCAACTTCGGCTATGTCTATTTGCCGCAGAGCGAGGTTTACACGCTCGACCGGGTCGACACGCTGCTCGGGCCATCGGCGGTTTTGTACGGCGCGGGCAGCGCTGGCGGTCTCATCAACATGACCAGCAAGCGGCCGTCCTTCCAGTTCGGTGGCGAGGTCACGGCGAGCTACGGCACATATGATCGCAAGCAGGGACAAGTCGATCTAACCGGTCCGCTCGGGTCCAATATCGCCGCCCGCCTGACCGCAGTGGTGCGCGATTCCAACACGCTGACCGATCATCTTCCCGACAATCGCGTGGTGGTACAGCCATCGATCATCTGGCAGCCAACGGCAGACACCGATATCACGCTGCTTGGCCTGTATCAGCGTGACAAGGTCGGCCCGAGCAATTTCCTGCCGATCACAGCCTCGCTCGACGCGTCCGCGGCAACCCCGCGCATCCCAAGCTCGCGCAACATCGGCGAGCCCGACTTCGACACCGGCACCAAGCGCGACATGTCAGCGACCTTGCTCGTGAACCACAAACTCTCCGACGCGGTGAGTTTCCACAGCGGCACGCGCATAGAGCATGACAAGACCAGCTACGGCCAGTTCTTCCAGTCGGCTTACAGCTTCGCGCCTTTCTTCGATCCTCAGACCGGTCTGTACGACGCCGCACAGCCTTATCCCGACAGCAGCGGCAAGTTGGTCGGGCAGGTGCCGCGTTCCGTGTTCGGATTCCGCGCGCGTTACACCAGCGTCACGACCGACAATCGGGTGGAAGCGAACCTCGACACCGGCCCGTTCAGCCACAAGATCGTGGTCGGACTGGACTATCAGTGGTTCAAACAGCTCGCGCGGCAGGCGTTCGAAGCGACGACGCCGATCAATATCTACGATCCGGTCTATGGCAATTATCCGGAGCCGACCTTCCTGCCGCAGACCAGGCAAACGCTGAAGCAATTCGGTGTCTATGTGCAGGATCAGATCAAGTTCCGCGACCTAGCCTCGCTCGTGGTAGGCGCCCGTCACGATAACCTGCGCACTTCCAACACGGGTCTGCCGAGCACCAACGACAATGCGATGACCTATCGTGTCGGCCTCTCGGTGAACGTCACGCGCACGCTATCGCCATATGCGCTCTATTCTGAATCCTTCCAGCCGGTGGCCGGGCTCAACCAGTTCAATCAGTCCTTCAAGCCGTTCTTCGGCAAGTCCTACGAATTCGGTGTGAAGTGGCAGCCGCTGCCCACGACATTGGCGCGTGCGACCTATTACCACATCGTCGAGAACAACCATATCGTTCCCGACAAGGACAACCCGCTGGTTTCGGTCCAGGCGGGCAAGCAGACGGCCAAGGGTTTCGAGTTCCAGCTCGACCACCGGCTGCGTCGCGACTTCACGCTGACCCTCGCCTATTCGTATAATTCCGCCCGCAATACCGGCGAGCGGCTGCAGGCCGAGGGGCTGCCCAAGAACACCGCCAGCGGCTATGGAGTGAAGACGTTCAAGCTGGACGGCGATACCGACCTGAAGATCGGTGGCGGCGTTCGTTATGTCGGCAAGCAGGGGTCCGGCGATCCGTCGAACGCCTTCCTCGTGCGGCGCGTCATAACGCCTGATTTCACCTTGGTCGACGCGCTGGCAGAAGTGAATCACGGGCGCTGGACGCTGCAGGTCAACGCCACCAATCTGTTCGACAAATTTTATTATGCGCAGTGCAGCCAATATGCCTACTGCGTTCCCGGGGACGAACGGCAGGTCATCGCCACGCTCCGCTACCGGCTCTGAAGCGAGGGACCGCGCCGTCCGTCTTCAGACCGTCGGCGCGATCAGTCCGCGTTCGCTGGAAACCCTGACCGCGTCCTGCCTTCGGCTCACACCAATCTTACGAAACACGGATTTCAGATGATATTTGACCGTGTCGGGCGACATGCCGATCAGGCGCGCAATCTCCTTGTTCGAGCAGCCGCGACTGAGATGGTCGATGATCGCGACTTCCACCTCGTTCAGCAATCCTGGACGCTGAACCTTGTTATGTCGTTCGCTCACGCCCTTACGTAGCGATTGAAGGAAGCGATCGCGCAAGCGATTGATACTCGGCTCCGCCGTCAGGGCGTCGGCGAGCAGCGGCGGGACGAACAAAGCAGCATCGAGGAACGGCTGCTGCACTCCCTGGTACATCGCGACACCGATAGCTTCGTCGAAAGCTGCGCGCGCGGGTATGCGTTCTCCGATCGCCCGGTAAGCCGCGGCCAGCAAAATGCCGACGTCTATCAACAGCCGCCCGGCGCCATGCCTGCTGGCCCATTGCCGCAACGCCTCGAGTTCGGGGATCGCTGCAGTCGGTTTGCGAACAAGGTTCAGGCGCGCGCGACACAGCGCCGCCGCCACTGCGACCGGACGGTAGCGCGGCGACTCCAGCGCCATTTCGTCCGCCAGCAGATCGAGTGGCGCCGACAGCTGAACCGCCTCCCCGCCATCGGGCTCCTGCTCGATTGCTACTTCCAGCGCACACAATTGCGTGAGCAACTCCAGCTGTTCGAAGCCGCGTTGGCGGGCGAGCTGGCAGCCCCGCGCCGCAAGCGCCGCTACATCATCCACGGCGCCGACAGCCGCGGCCGCCCGCATGGCCGTGCAGTAAGCGGCGGTGTGCACGTCGACCCAGCCGTCCGAACGTTCCATATGCGGCAACGCCCAGTCGAGCAGCTCGAGCGCTTCGCCGATATCGCCCTGTTCATACAGCAATTCGGCCTGGAAGGCGGCGCAATTGGCGGCCAGATCCGAACGGTCGCCGAAGCCGTCCCGGATCAGTGCCGCTGTTACCTCCAGGATCGCCATTGCCTCCTTGTGCCGGCCCTGCGCGCGCTTGATCCGGGACTCGACAAAGCGCGTGAAGACGTCGCTATAGAGCGATCCGATCGCCTGGTAGTGGTTTCGCGCGGACAAGGTGGGTTCTAAAGCGCGCTCCAGCCAGCCTCCTTCCAGATACTTGGCGCCCAGCGTTTCGCTGATATTGCCGATCACCAAGTGATCGTCGGCCGGCAGAGTCCGGAGCAAAGCTTCGCGCGCCAGCAGATCATCGAAATCGACCGGCGCATTCTCGTAGTCGGCAAGTGTCTCGCCTACGACCATGATCTCGGAGCGCAGATCTGGCGGCAATTCGCGATCAATCTCGGCATCAGAAAAGCGGTTGAAATCGCTGCGAGCCCGCCCCAGTTCGCCGCGCTTCATCTGGAGATACACATAGACGAGCAGCAGGCGGGGCCTGGCTTGCACGATGTGGGACGAAATTCGTGCAAGACTGCGTTCGACGATCACCTGCAAGCCCGCCGGTATCAGACGCCAACCCCCTGCCATCTCCAGCACCAACGCGATCAGTTCCTCATCCTCAGACATGATCGCGTGGTTGAGCGCGTCGACGGGCTCGCCCCGCCGGCCGAACCATTCCGCGGCACGCCGGTGCAATGCGCGGAACAGCGTGGGATCGCTGCGCGCCAGCCGCTCCCGCAGATAGTCGGCGAAAAGCTGGTGATAGCGGTAGGATTGGCGATCGGCGGCGGGCACCAGCAGGACGCCCTGCTGTTCGAGCCGCTCGAGGACCACCCAACCGTCCTGGCGATCGCATAGCAGGTTGACCGTATCGCCAGTCAGGCGATCGAGCAGCGCGGTGCGGATCACCAAAGCCTGGCTCTCGGCCGGCAGGGTCATCAGCACCTGTTCCGACAGATACCGGGCAAGATCGGGCGTGGCTCCCGTCACCCGCCCGATGATCTGGCTGCGATCGATCCCGCGCCTGAGCGAAACATACGTGAGCTGGAGCGCAATCGGCCAGCCCTCCGTCCGCTCCATGATCGCGCGCACATCCTCGCCGCCGAGGGCGACCTCGCCGGTACGCGCCAGCATGGCTTCCGCTTCCGGATTGGAGAACCTCAGGTCGTCGGTGGATAGTTCCAGCAGCTGATCCTCGGCGGCGAGGATTGCCTGGTCGAGCCTTGGATAATCCCGGGTCGCCACAACGAAATGACTATTGGCCGGCGCCAGGCGAATTAGCGCCTTCAGGAATTCACTGACCTGCGGATTTTCGGCGCGATGAAGGTCATCGAGGATGAGCACCACCCGTCGCTCGTCGCGGCGCAGCGCGTTGATGATGGCCGACAGGATCGCGCGTGGCGGGGCGTCGCGGCCGGCTTCCAGCTCATGCAATCGGCTGTCGCCGCCGTCGATCGCGAGGGCGACATATTGGCCAAGGCGGCTGACGTCGCCGTCGTCGCTGTCCAGCGTCACCCATAAGACACGCGTCTTGCTGTCGGAGAACCGCTGGCGCCATTGCGACAGGAGGCTGGTCTTGCCGTATCCGGCCGGTGCGTGGATCACGGTCAACCGTCGGTCGAGCGCCACGTCCAGCCGATCCAGCAGCCGATCGCGCCGAATTTGGTTGCCCAGCCAGACCGGCGGCGCCACCTTGGTGTAGATCAACTCGAGCCCGTGAGACACTGATACTCCGCCCGGGCCGCCTGCCATGGCGGCGTCATCCGCGGAGCCTACCTAGCCAACGGCTCCAGCTCAAGGGTCGATCGGTGAGGTTCGCCGCGCGCGCCATCGATCTGCGCTCTGACATCGTCGGACCATGCCGCGTCAGGCGGCGCGCTGCAGCATCCCGAACAGGTCGCGGGGATCGTCCGGGTCAGCCAGCATATCGATCAGCTGGTAGAACTGGCTGCCTTCGATCCGGCCGAGAACATAGCGCAACGCCGAGAAATCCTCCGTCGCGAAACCGACGCTGTCGAATAAGGTGATCTGCCGCGCGTCGCGCCGACCCGGCATCTCCCCAGCCAGAACCCGCCAGAATTCGGTGACGGGATAGGCGCCGTCCATCTGCTGGATCTCGCCCTCGAGCCGCGTCTGGGGTTCGAACTCCACGAACGTGGTCGCACGCGTCAATATGTCGCGATGCAGTTCGGTCTTGCCAGGACAATCGCCGCCGATCGCGTTGATGTGGATGCCCGCGCCGACCATGTTGTCTGTCAGGATCGTCGCATAGGATTTGTCAGCGGTGCAGGTCGTGATGATGTGCACGCCTTCGACCGCCGCTTGGGCGGTGGTGCAGGTGACGATCCGAAGTCCGCTCGCCCCGAGATTTCGCTCGGCCTTGGCGGTTGCCGCCGGGTCGATATCGTAGAGCCGCACCTCCGTGATGCCGACCACCGCCTTCATGGCAAGCGCCTGGAATTCCGCTTGGGCGCCGTTGCCTATGATCGCCATCACCGTCGCGCCCGCAGGCGCAAGCCGCCGCGCGACCATCGCGGACGTGGCGGCGGTGCGTAGTGCGGTCAGCAAGGTCATTTCCGTCAGCAACAGCGGATAACCGGTATCGACTCTCGCGAGCATGCCGAAGGCGGCGACGGTCTGACAGCCGCGCGCGGCATTACTCGGATGCCCGTTGACATATTTGAAGCTGTACAGCGTACCGTCAGTCGTCGGCATCAGCTCGATCACGCCCTGGACGGAATGTGACGCCAGCCGCGGTGCCTTTTCGAACAAGGCCCAGCGTCCGTAATCCGCCTCGATCTCGTCCGTCAGTTCCGCTAGCACCTGCTCGACGCCGATATGGTGAACCAGCCGCATCATGTTTTCGACGCTGACAAACGGCACAAGTGCGAGAGGGGAGGCGGACGGCGGCATGGTCGATCCTTTCCGGGGGAAACGCTGCTAGGCTATGCTGACATCAGAACAGCCGCCATATGCAGAGGCACTGGGCAAGCCGGCAGTTTTTGCGCAATATGTTCAGCATGACTGATCAAATCGACAAAGCGCTCAAGAAGGCGAAGTTCATCCCCGACGATCTCGACCGTCGTATCATCGCCCACCTCCGCATCGATGGCCGCGCGCCGGTATCGACCATCGCCGCCGCCCTCGACGTCGCGAGAGGAACCGTACAGACGCGCCTTGAACGACTACTCGCGACCGGCACCGTGATGGGATTCACCGCGCGCATCCGCGACGACTATGACGATCGCACCGTTCGGGCGGTGATGCTGATCGAGGTGAGAGGCAAGTCGACGACTCAGGTGATCCGCCGGTTGAGAGGTATACCGGAGGTGCACATGCTTCACACGACCAATGGCAGCTGGGACTTGGTTGCCGAGATACGCGCGGGAAGTCTGACGGATTTCGATAGGACACTTCGAGAAGTCAGAATGATCGACGGAGTGGACAATAGCGAGACCAGCCTCCTTTTGAGTTCGGTTTAATGGTGACTAACCGCTTTGCGTTGGTTGATCGGCAACTTTCGTCAGAAACTGCGATTAATAGTTGAGGAGCTCTCGCGGCAAACTCAGATCACGGAATGGCGAAAGGCTAGCCGGAGGGGCGCCGCCGATCGATGTCGTCCATCGTGGGATTTCCCATCATCTCTGTGTTCGCGCAAGCTATCAACGCGACCGATCATTCTGGCGCCTCATATCCTTTACGAGCAACATGGAGAGATTTTCGTCGATGCATTCGTCGTCGAACATGGTGGCATCAAACCAGCAGATGTCGGGCTCAAGACATTTGCCGTCCGCACATTGCGGAACATTTTCACCATGCCCGAAGAGGTGCGCGTCTGTTCGGAGTTCAAATCGTCCGATCCACGCTATTCTGAAAGGATCCTCGCCGTCATAGGCGCTTGAAGATGGCGCCTACGCGGCGCTCGAGGTCGTGCAGGCTCGCAGTTCACGCAGGATCGGTGGCGGCGGGTACAGTTCAAGCGGTCTCGATGTCCGTCTTGGGAAAATCATCTCCCTTGTACAGGAGCGGCACGCCGGCGTGGCGTGCAAAGGCATAAGCGAAACAGTCACCGAAATTCAAAGCCGCCGGATGCCGCGACTTTCCATAAGTGTCATAGGCTTGGATGGCGAGGTGCCGCGCTGCGGGCTCCACAGGAATGATCGCGATTTCTGCAAGAATGAGAAATTCTTCGACGGCTTTCGCAGCCTCGAGGATTGGGAGGCCCAACACGCGCGCGACCGCTAGGGTCGTTTCCAAACCGCGAGCGCCGAGCTGATCCGTTTCCCTCTCTTCTGCATGCGCGCGAGCAGTTCGGGGCCATCTTCCTCGCTGGTCAGGATCGCGGTCAAAGCGGAAGCGTCGATGAACATCATTCTTCGCCGTAGAGTCCGTCGATAGAGCTTTTGTCCGCGGGTTGTCCGCCCGGAACCGCGCGCGCGCGCAACGTCTGAGCAAAGTGCATGCCCCGTTCTACGAAACTGCTCTGCGCGCCTTCGCGCTCGAGTTCATGAAGGAGGGCGCGACGAACGGCCTCGGTCTTGCTCACGCCATGAAGAGACGCCACCCGTTCGGCGAGACGGTCCACCTCGACATCCTTGACATAGAGCGCCATGAGATATCCTCCTTGGGATATCTCATATCCCATAGGTATATAAACGTCTATCTTCGCCCGCGTGCTTCTCGACGAGAATGCGAGGAAATTGGCAGCCCGTGCTTCTGTCAGGACGACGTCGCCATGACTTGAATGGTGGTAGAGTGCGCTCGCCGGCGGCGACCCGAGGCTTCGAAAGCCATAAAGGAGCCAAGGGAGCGGGCTTCGGGTGCGGTTATGACGAGGACGTCGTTTGTCGTCGCTGTGTAGAAGCGCGGTTCTCCAGCGCCGTCGAACACGAGGCGCTTGGCCTCCCACGCGCCTGGCAGGCATCGCACCACCGCGAAGGCAAGGCCGTGCTCGATGCAGAACGCCTCGAGACCGTCCAGGCGCCCCCAGGCGATCTCGGTGCCGGCAGACGGCAAGCTCCACGTCTATCGACGGGAGGGAAGCCGTTTTTGGCAGTGCTCAACTTATCTCGGCAGCCGTAATCACCGCGAGACGACGAAGGAAACGAACCTCTCGCTGGCGGTGGAGTTCGCCAAGCAATGGTATCTCGAACGGCTGGTTGAAGAACGGAACCGGCGGCGAGGACGTGTCTCGCCGCTGCTGGATGGACCCGTTCAAGCCGTGCAACCGGTTCAGTTTGTTCCACCGTCGCGCCCGAGCCGGCTCGACGGCGACGCTCTAAAGCTTCCCCTGGGCCGACCTTCGCTGATGCTTGCGATGCCTTCAGACTCGAATATGAGATTATCACGCACGGCGAGCGCAACGCCGAGTACGTCGCGCAGAAGTTCATGCATATCGACGTGCCTCTGCTTCCTTTCTTCGGAGCGGATACCCCCATAAGCGATATTTCGGCTGGTAAGGTGCAGGAGTATCGCGTTCACCGGCAGACCTCCCGGATCGACCCCAAGACCGGCAAAGCGAAGAAGCCCGCGCGAGCGGCATTGCACGGTGAGACGGTGACGTTGCGGCAGGTCCTCAAAACGGCGAACCGCAAGGGTTGGATCGACGCGCTCCCCGACATGACGGCTCCGTACAAGTCGTCTGGGAAGGTGGAACATCGGGCCTGGTTCTCGCCTGACGAATACAAGACGCTCTATGAGCATACGCGCAAGCGGGCGCGGAATCCGCCCAAGCCCCGCTGGAAGGCGGAATGCGAGAATTTCCACGACTACGTGCTCTTTATGGGGAATACCGGCTTGCGGCCAGACGAGTCAGCCCGGCTCGAATTGCGTGATGTGCAGATCGTGAAAGACGAGGCGACCGGAGAGCGCATCCTTGAGATCGAGATGCGCGGCAAGCGCGGCGTCGGCTATTGCAAATCCATGCCCGGTGCGGTGATGCCGTTCGAGCGCATCCGCAAGCGCAAGAATCTGATGCCCACGGGCGTATTTTTGGAAAGACGCCGCGAGACCTGATGAACACGGTGCTGGACGAACTGAATCTCAAGTTCGACCGGGATAACCACATTCGCACCTGCTACAGTCTGCGCCACACCTATATCTGCATGCGCCTGCTTGAGGGTGCTGACATCTACCAAGTGGCCACGAATTGCCGAACCAGTGTCGAGATGATAGAAAAGTTCTACGGGCAGGCATCTTAATAATAAGATCGACGCTTCTGCCGTTAATGTCCGCAAGCCTAAATTAAAACAACAGCGAAACCCAAAAGCCTAGCCGAAAACTTTGAAATCGTGCATAATCCACGCCTTCCTTGTTGCAGGTTCAATCGGAGACGCTATAGGGTTAGCCGAACGGGGGCGTGGCGGAACTGGTAGACGCAGCGGATTCAAAATCCGCCATTCGCAAGAATTTGTCGGTTCGAGTCCGACCGCCCGTACCATCTCAGCATGCGCCGAAACGCCCCTGAACAGGGGCTGGTGCATGCGCCGAGCGGCGATAGGGAAACCGCACGGCTGGTCCGCCGCTTCGCGAAATGCCGGAGGAACCGGAGGCATGGTGGCCATCAGACGACCCGAAGGGGGGCGCGGCCATCGCCGCTAACGGATTCGCGCAGCCATGCGCGCTTATTCTTCCATGTCGTTCAGCCAATCCTCTCGCCCATGGCGGACGCGCAGGATGAGAATGCCGCCGTCGGACAGCATATCGTAAAAAATGAGATGGGATTGAAATCGGTGCGCGCGCACCGGCGGTGTCAACTCACGACGCAACCGCACTGACCTCGGGTTCTCCACCAGGAACTCGAAGCTGCGGATCAGCCCATCGCGATAGGCAAGGGCTTGCTCGATCCCGAATGTTTCGACCGTGTAGACTGCAATCGCTTCAAGGTCGCGCTCTGCTTTACCCGACAGTTTGAAGGAAGGCATCAATTCCCCTGCGAGCGTGCCACGGCATCAGCAAAGATCGCATCAACGCTACGCGTGCTGATCCCGCTGGCCCGTCCCTCATCGATAAGGGCCTGCATGGATGCGATTTTTGTGGCACGCTCCTGATCGCGCCGGATCAGGTCACGCACATAATCACTGGCGTTACTGTATCGGCCGGTCTCCGCTTGCCCCTCTACCCACAGCTTCATGGGGTCGGGCAAAGAGATGTTCATCGTCGCCATTCGAAACTCCTACCTCTGCAGTAGGATACCGTTTTGGCAAAGTTTGTCAATTTCTAATGGCGCAGAGGGGCATCCGAAGGTGGCGTGGCAAGCCCTTCAATCCTTCAGATTGTGCCTAGCTGGTGACTCCGACGAATCGCCGCCCAGTCCCTGCTCTTCGGCGATATCCAGCGCCAAGCTGAGATGGCAGGCGACCTCCGTCGCCTCTGCCGCGTCCAGCAAATCCAACGCTTCCCGCATCAATGCGACCGCATGCCGCGCCATGGCGGATGCCTCCTTTGTCTGTTGCATGCGTCGACTATAGCTCCGTTGCCATATCAGGGGTCATGAACCATCGCCGATACGGATGCATCGGGGATAGGGTGGATGGGGGCTTGGGTTTGCATGGCCATGCCCTGCCGGTGCCCTTTGCAAGACCATCACGGCTTCTCGTGGATGAGCGTCTAAGGCAGGCCCGCCAAGGGTAAACCCAGCGCCCGCCAGGTCGGGCTTGTGCAGCTCCGCTCCCTCCGGGCGCAACGCGGGGTGTGACCCTCGGCTCGGTGGCCTGCCTTCTCATACTCCTCACTAAGCCGCGAGATGGTCTCGCGGCGGACCACCAAAGGAGCAGAACATGACCACTCGAACCAAAGCCAAACCCACCCACTGAACTGATGCCGTGGATGCCCCCTTCGGAGGCGTCGTAAGATGCCGACCAGGGCCATTTTGGCGCCGTGGAAGGAGATGGCATATGGCAGACGTTCATATCCTTGCGATCGACCTGGCAAAGCGCAGCTTTCAGGTGTGCGCGACAGATCCGGGCGGGGCGGTTCTATTCAACCGGACGGTTTCACGAGCGAAGCTCGAACAGCTGCTCGGCACGCAGCAACCATGCATCGTGGCGATGGAAGCCTGCGCCACGAGTCACTTCTGGGGCCGATGTGCCCAGAGTCACGGACATGACGTGAGGTTGATCCCGCCGATCTATGTGAAGCCGTTCGTCAAGCGGCAGAAGAACGACGCAGCCGGCGCGGCGGCGATCGCCGAGGCGGCTCTGCGTCCGAACATTCACTACGTGGCGGTGAAGAGCGCCGAGCATCAGGCAAGGGCCGTGTCGTTCCGAACCCATCAATGTTTCGTCCGGCAGCGCACGCAGCTGATCAACGCATTGCGTGGCCATCTGGCGGAGTTCGGCCTGGTCTTTCCGCAAGGCCCAGCACATCTTAAAGCCGTGACCGGTACGCTCGCCGAGGCAGGCGACACGGTGCCCACCAGCGTGACGGATATCGTCCGGCTCTTTCTCGAGCAGATCGAGTTGCTTACCCAGAAGATCGATGATCTGACGCGCGGACTTCGCGACACGTCGCGGGTCAGCGAGGACATGCGCCGCCTCTGTGGCGTGCCGGGCGTCGGTCCGGTCACCGCCGGCGCGATCCTGGCATTCGCGCCCGACTGACGTGACCCCCTGATTTTCCTCCAAGAGTGATTAGAGTCCGGCCTGATATGCACTGCTACCCAACTTTGGATCGCCCGGCTCTAGAGTTTTCCGCCTGGCTGATCCGATACCATTGTCTGGACCACCCGGGGTTAGAGTTTCCCGGCCAGGTTCACGGTGACGGGCTGGGTGCGTCACCGGGATTCATGAGCGTGATCGGGGGCTTGTTGCCGATGGCACCGTGCGGCCGATCCTCGTTGTAGTATCTGCGCCACTCCTCCAACTTTTCGCGGGCATCTGCAAGCGTCAGGAACCAGTGGGTGTTCAGGCACTCGGACCGGAAGCGCCCGTTGAACGCTTCGATGTAGGCATTGTCCGTCGGCTTGCCGGGCCGAGAGAAGTCCAGAGTGACGTCGTTCGCGTACGCCCACAGGTCCAAGTCCCGGCTGATGAACTCGGAGCCCTGGTCGACCCGGATCGTCTTCGGATAGCCGACCACGGCACAGGTCGCCTGGAGGGTCTGGACGACATCTTCGCCGCGGTAACTGAAGCGCGGATCCAGCGCCGGTGAGAACCGCGAGAACGTGTCGACCACCGTCAGTACGCGGATCTTCCGACCCGTCGCCAGCTGGTCATGGACGAAGTCCATGGCCCAAACATCATTCACACGGGAGGCCGCGCAGCGGTCTTCCCTCAGCTTTGCCTTCACCCTGCGCTTGGGCGTCTTGTTGCGGAGCTGGAGACCCAACTCGTTGTAAATCCTATGCGTTCGCTTCATGTTGATCTCCCAACCTTCACGGCGGAGAAGAACGTGGACGCGGCGATACCCGTAGCGGACGCGCGTCTCGCAGATCTCGCGGATGCGGGCTTCAATGCCGGCCTGCTCGCGGCGGCGGGATTTGTAGTGGTAGGTCGAGGTGTCCATCTCCAGAACCCGGCAAGCCCGGCGGATCGACACGCCCCAGTCACTGCGAACCCCGTTCACCAGCTCGCGTTTACGAGCAGGCCTCACAACTTTCGGCGGATGACATCCTGCAGCATCTCCTTGTCGAGCGACAGGTCCGCCACGAGCTTGCGCAGCTTGGAATTCTCGTCCTCGAGCTGCTTCAACCGGCGCATCTCCGGTGGCAGCATGCCGTCGTATTTCTTCTTCCAGTTGAAGTAGGTCGCCTGGCTGATCCCTGCCTTGCGGTAGATGTCCGCGACGGGAACGCCGTCCGCTCCCTGCTTCAGAATAAACGTCTTCTGGGCGTCTGAGAATCTGGATGCCTTCATCGTTCTTCGCTCCTCCCAGCCAAGGGAGTTTACGGCGAAAAACTCTAACTCCAAGCGATCCAGTTTTCCGGGATCAGATCAGAGCGGCTTCACCACCATGCCTTCTGTCATTGGGCGTGTAATTCTCCGCGAAAGTGGGCTTTGAAAATTCCCTGATTGTTGGAGCTGGTTGCCCAATGAGCCGGGGTTAACCCCGGCTCATTGGGCAACGCCAAAATCGGCGCGCAGACCTCCCACGGGAGGCGGTGCCGATGATCCGACTTGGAGAAGCCATGATGATACTGGAGTTGCACCGGCAGGGGCTGTCGGTGGCGGCGATCGCTCGGCGGACGGGCCGCGATCCCAAGACCGTCTGCAAATACATCGAACGCGGCGTCGAGGTGCCGGCCTATAGGGTGCCTGTGTCGGCATCATCCCGAGCGCCCCGATCGAGGCGACGTTCGCGATATAGCCGCGCATCCTAACCGCCGCCCGCGAAACGAACGCCGTCTCGGCGAACGCATAGTCCCGGCGCAAACTTGCCGCCCTCCCGGCGCCCCTGGAAAGGATCAAGCACCTCTATGCATTTCCGGAGTAAAGCGTCTGTGAAAGTTAACGTTGCCCCGCGGATCGTAGCGTGAGCGCGGTTCAAATCGGCCATATGCCGAACCATATGCGTCGAAGCCCATCATTCGCTTTTCATCGTCGGTGAGCTTGGGATACACTTCGTCGTGCACCAATGCAGGATAATTGTCCTGTGGTCTGTAGAAGTGCACGCAGTAGACGGTTGCGATCGAACGACGCTGCGCCTGCGATTGTGAGAACCATTGGGAGTGCCAGGTGCGACTTTCCCAGATGACCGCTGACCCGGCTTCCGCCCGCACCGCGTGCAACTCGCCGCCACTGCTGTCCACTAACGTGTCGTAGGGCTTTGTAAAATCGGGTGAGCTCAGGTTGTGACTGCCGGGGATGATCCTTGTCGATCCCATATCCGGCTCATAGTCGCTGAGACAGCTCATGACGTTTATCAAGATCGGAAATGGTGTTCGAAAGGGGACCGGCTGCTGATCGACGTGAAGCACCTGACGCGCACCACCCGTACGCAGGATCATTCCGGTTTGCGAGCTAAGCACGAAGGGCTGTCCTTCGAACATCCGCTCGCAATAGGTCAGCGCGACAGGGTGAAGCATCAAATCACGGAACACTCTGCCCTTGTTCGGTAGGAAGCTGACCTTCTGATAGGCCGGCGGTCTTGCTTCGTCGGCCGCTCCGATAAAGGCGTCGTTGCCGGCATGGCCTTCTTCAGAAAGCTCGGCGAGGCCATGATGGCGCTCCATCCGCGCCTGCTCGTCAAGTCGGTCCCACAGCGCTTCGCGAAGATCCGACGACAGGAAGTTTCGATGCACCGTATATCCAAACTGCCGAATGTTTTGGACGCCCTCTTCAAAATCGCTGGTCGATATTTCGGCCTCGGTGGGTGTGTCTAGCACTTTCAATCGCTCTTCCTGTTGTTGCTTATGTGCTGAACTCGGTGCAGTTCATGTTTCGCGGGCTGCACGGTCCGCGGCGAACATGTGCAATCGACCGTATGTAGGATCATCTGCTCCGGCCGCGCCGATCGCCACACCGGTCGAGCCGAAGTCATCAACGGCTCCCACACTGCGATCCTCGATGGAATCGAGCACGAAGAAACGGTGCGCGAAACGCCACGCGCCGTCCCGGCGCTCATAGCGGTCTGCATAGCGTCCCCAGGCTATGAACTCGCGTTTGTGATCGGTGGTGAGATGCCAGGCGCGGGCATTTACGATGCCTTCCGCCTGGTCACCGTCGATCAAGAACAGGGTGCTCAGCATGACATGCGATGTCGCCGACCAGTTCGCCATCATCGAAGGCAGCCAGTCGATGTAGTCGGACGCGGCGCCTACGAAGTAAGGACTATGATCATCGATGCCGTCGTCGTGGTAGAGCGTGCGCAGCAGTGCGTAGTCCCGCCGATCCACCGCATGACCATATGCGTCGACCAAACGCCGCAGTACGGCCTGATTGATCACCTCATCGTCGGGCAGGGGACGTGGGCACAGTGTCGGCGACTCAGACACCGAAGCCTCCTGCAACCGAAATGGTCTGGCCTGTGATATAGTTGGCGTCGTTCGATGCGAGATAGACACACGCACGTCCGATGTCCGCTGCCTTCCCCCACCGCTTGATGGGCAGCATCGCCTTCACTGCGGCTTCCCAAGCCTCGTCGAAATAGCCTTCTTCCTGTCCGATCTTGAATTGACCGGCATCGATGACACCCACCAGCACGGAGTTGGCGCGGATCTCGTGCACGCCCTCCTCTTTCGCAATTCCTTTGATCAATGCTTCGTTGACCGCCTTGGGCGCCACCGAGAGGCCGTCGAGATGCGGCCACCAGTCGTGCCCCGCCGAGCCCAGATGAACAAAGGAGCCACCGCCGTGCGAGCGGAAATGCGGGATTGCAGTTCGTGCGGCGTTGTAAAAGCCGAACGCCTCGATCTCGATCGATGTGCGAAACAAATCGGGCGTCCAACTCGCGATTTGAAGCTGCTGCACCACCGGACCCGCGCCCCAAACGAGAGTATGAATGCGGCTGTGCGCCGCGATCGCGTCAGCAAAGCCGGCTTCCACCTGGGCGAGTTCGCGCACATCTGCTTGGTGGATCGTCGCCTTGCGGCCAAGCGCTATGATCTCGGCAGCGGCTTCCTCGGCTACGTCCCGCTTCGAACGGTAGAAGATAGCGACATCGACGCCCGCGCGCGCGAAGTCGACTGCGACACCCCTGCCGATGCCCCCGCTACCGCCGAACAGCGCAACTGCGCCCTCCGGGAAATCACGTTCAATCACTCGACAACTCCTCTCAGGTCACTTTCTATTCGGCTGCATGAAGATCGGGCGCTCCGGCTACGCCGCTGGTGTAATGGACGCCGTTGGCTCGCGCCTGATACTCCGCCGCCTGCGCCCGCGGATTGTAAAACTGGCGATACCAAGCGCGCGAGCGCGGGAAGGGTCCGTCGGTCGGCAGGCGCAGGATATGGATCGCCGGCCCCTTGGTGCGCCAGATCGCAAAATCCTGCGCGAAGGCGGCGAGGCCGAGATCATGATAGGACTTGTTCATCGCCAGGTCGGCCTCGCTGTGCGGCACCGACTGGCCGCGCGTGATCAGGCCGTGCCAGATCTGTGTGACGCCATCCTCCTTGGGCGTGTGCAGGATGATCTGCACCGCATCGGTCTCGCCGCTGTAGCGCGCGATCAGGATCCCCGGCCCGGTATAGGTCGCGTCGCTTTCGAGGATGCCGTCCTCGCTCGTGGTCATCGTCTCATGGCCGCCGCCGGAGCGTTGCCGCGCAGTGACGCCGTCGAAGATATTGTCGAAATAGGCCATGATCTGACCGTGGATCGGCCCGAAGTGGCGGGCGTCGCCGATATTGTCGACGATCTCCTGCGGATGCACGGGAATGGTCCCGAGATCGTCGAACGTGCAGCGCACCCAATAAGGGTCGTCCCACTCGGGCAGCGCGGGCAGCGCATAATCCGGCGCGCCTTCCTCCGGATCGTGCCAGGCGAAGACACAGCCGAACCGCTCTTCGACCGGATAGGACCGCACCTTCGCCGCAGGTGGCAGCGGCCCTTTGAAATAGGGTACATGGTCGCAGCGCCCGTCCGATCCGAAACGCCAGGCATGATAGGGGCAGCGGATCGAATCCCCCTCGATCCGGTTGGCCGCAGCGCCGGAGGTCTGCTCCGCCGCGAGATGTGCCTGCATGTGCGGGCAATAGGCGTCGAGCAGCACCGCGCGGCCGGATTCGCCGCGATAGATGACGAGGTCGCGGCCGAACATGCGGAGCGGTGTCGGCCCGCTTCCGACCTCGCTCGCAGGGGTCACCATGAACCAGCCCCGCGGGAAGGTGAACTCGCCGAGCCTATATTCTGCCGTGGTTGCCATGCTTCCTCATCCTGTGGCGATCGACTGTTCGCTATCGATTAGCGGTCGGCCGTTTCGGTGACAGCCCGGTCTTATGTTATGCGATCATACGATGATCGATTTTAATCAGTTAGTGATCTGGGAGAAGAAAATGCCGCAAAAGCATGGCCCCGCGGTCGCGACGATCATGGAAGCCCTCAGGCGTGAACTGAAAGGTCGCGGTATCCGGGTCAGCGATCTCGTAACCCGGCTTGGTGTGGCAGAACCGACTGTCCGGCGCTGGCTACGCGGGCAAGGCTTGACGCTCGACAGGCTGGACCGGCTCTGCGCCGCAGTAGGTGTGGACATGCGCGACCTCGTCGCGCGGGATGATGCGCCGCGTGAGAGCTTCACGCTGTCTCAGGAGCGCGTTCTAGCGGCCGATCGCGGCCTTGCGCTTACTTTTTTTGCAATACTGCAGGGCGCGCAACGCGACGATCTCGAAAACGATTTCGGCTTCCCCACCGAACGGCTCATGGCCAACCTTCGGCGCCTGGAACGGCTCGGCCTGATTGAAACGACGCGATCGGGAATGCTCCGCGCAAAATTGCGTCGTTCGGTCGCTTGGCGACGCGGTGGGCCATTGGCTGTTGCGTTTGAGCGGACGGTGAAGCCGCTTCTCTTCTCGCAGAATTTTGGCTC
This sequence comes from Flavisphingomonas formosensis, assembly GCF_009755815.1. GTDB lineage: Bacteria > Pseudomonadota > Alphaproteobacteria > Sphingomonadales > Sphingomonadaceae > Flavisphingomonas > Flavisphingomonas formosensis. The sequence goes on along the minus strand of NZ_WRPK01000009.1, from coordinate 142,749 downwards.
GCCCGATGCGCTGTATGTGTCGAACATGGTGCGCCTCACCCCATCCGGGCGAGCGCGAGTGCAAGCGCTGTTTGAAGGGCTGCGCGACGACATTCTGCTTATCGCCGGCCAGGAACAGTCGGCACGGCTTGACGGCCGTGATTGGAGCGGGGTGCTAATGATGATCCGTCCCTTCGAGAACGCCGAGATGACCGCAGAATGGCGCGATGGTGGTAGAGCCAAGGAGACGGGCGATGGACGCTCCTAAGGTCGCACTGCCGTCGGGATCTGCAGCAGCTTGATCCCGGCTAGGTGACCGCAGGCAGAGGTAGCTACACCGCTTGTTGATCCAGCCGCGCCCGCGCCTGCAGGGCAGCTTCGACAGCTTGGCAATAGTGGATTGCTCGGCGTCATCAGACCCGACCGGCGCCCCGGCTCCTAGTCACCTGGAACTGAAGTAAGTTGTAGTGCATGCTGGCTCTGCTAATGGGAGCTTGGCATGGCGAATGCGGATTATCTTTCGGCGGCCGGTCTGATCAAGACGGACTGGCGCTTTGACGGCGATGAATTAACGCTTGCGGTCGAGCTTCCCCCAAATGTGAGCGGCGAGGTGACACTGCCGGGCACGAAGCGCCAGATTCGCAGGAACAGGCTGCCACTGCCATCGACCAGCGCTTCGCAGCGGAGCGAGGGAGGGACGCAGATTGACATCGGGCCGGGCCGCTCGAGCAGAAGAATGGGGCCATTGTCCGGCGTTTGGTGGGCTACGGCAGGTTCGTCGGCGCGGAGGCGACGGCGGCATTGACGCGCCTGTACGATGCAGTGCGGCTCCACGGCAATTTGTTCCAACCCTCGTTCAAGCTGCTGGAGAAAACCCGGATCGGCGCGCGCATCTCAAGCGTTATCATCCACCGGTGCCGCCGGCCGCACGCGTTCTGGCTCATCCCGAGGTAACCGCGGTGGACCAAGGCGCGACTTAACCGGGTGCTGGAAACGGCCGATCCCGTGATGCTGTTCGCAGGTATCCGGGCAGCGCAGGACGATCTGGGGAAGCGAGTTGATCGCCGCGGGCTGAATGCCAAGCCAGACGACCTGTCACCGTCGACTTGCAGCGCTTTGCGGCAAATCTGGAGACAGCCTGGCAGGCAGGTGAGACGAGGCCGACACATCGGCGTCCTTATCGACGGGTCAAGCCTATCCCCAAAAGGCCGAGCATGCTCGATCCATTCGAGGCACAGATCCGGGCGTGGTTGGAGGCCGATCCAGCAATGTCGGCAGCGGAGATTTTGCAGCGGCTGATGAGTGCGGATCCGTCACGCTTCACGAAGAAGAACGAGCGACTGGCGCAAAAGGCTGTGAAGGCATGGCGCGCCGAAATTATCGGGCAGATCATTCTCGGCGGGGAATGGATGAAAAGTGCCGCGATATCTTCACCCGCTGCAGCGGGTGAAGATATCGCGCATCTCATGACCGCCTAAGCTCGGTAACAATCTTCGATGAGGCAACAGGAGGGGGCAGATCCCCAGTTCGCTTGACATTTCAAACGGGATTGCTTTTGGCAAGGATTGTGCCGTCAGTTGATTATCGGCTTCTAACCGTGGGTATGGCGAAAGCGGACGTTGGTAAGCGGCCCCGAACCTGAGTTCCGGTACCGGTGCGGTACACCGCACATGGTTCGCGACCACCGACGATCTTTCAGTCGCCTGGATTTCACCGGTTGTGTGCCGACGGTCGTCTCGGTTGCCGACATGGGGCAGCAAAAGCTGGATGGAAAGATCTGATGCGGCACCGTGGCATCTGAGCGCAGCCGGAAGGGCGCGCTTCCTCGCCGTGCTGAGCAGATCACGGGCGATGGAGGATCTGCTCACCCGCTTCGATCCTCGCATGGTAAAGCAGGTCAGATCTTTCCGAGGATCACCATCGACAAAACTGCCGCGTGGGCTGCCGCCCGGCATGGATCCGGTCAAAGCTTACGAGATCAACGGAGCCGCAGTCGGCGGCGTCAGGCAAGCTCGAGCATCCACCAATCCGCGATCAAGGCCGGACGCGGGGCACCATCAACCTCGATGGTGCAGCCGAAGCCGATCATCCACCCCTTCGAATGTTCCCTGGGCGAAAGCATCTTCGCGCGCAGCCGGATGCTCGAGCCGGCGGAAACGGGCGATACGAAGCGAATCCCGTCGAGGCCGTAATTCACCACATGCCCGCTCAATTCCACCAGCTCAAGCAACATCGCGGGAAGCAGGGACACGATCAGGAACCCATGCGCGATCGTGCCACCGATCTCCCGGGTCGCCCGCTCGACATCCACATGGATCCAGTTTTTGTCGGCCGTCATATCAGCGAAGCGGTCGATGTCGGCCTGACTGATCTGACGCCAGGCTGACGGCCCGAGTTCCGCACCCATCATCGCCCCAAGATCGTCGGGAGACATCATCGTCGACAACTCCGCCGCCGCCATGTTTTCAAATACCATAGCTTCGAGGCACGCTGGCCGGCGAGCGCAGCGGGTCGAATTCCTGCGAGGCGCCAGCGTCGCGTCAAGCCCACGGGTCCGGTACTTGGCAGGACATAGCCACCCACGATCGGACGCTCCAGCCCCAGTCGCCCGACGAGATCGAGGAGATCCTGGCCTAATGCAGCCTGTTCGCCTGAGCGGAACGTCGCGGCATGGAGAAATGTCGTTTCGCCATAGCCGCGCAGATAAGGCACGATCACCTGAAAGCCATCCGCCGCCAGCAGCGGGCTCACCTCGCCATAACTGCGCGCATCGTAGGGGAAGCCATGGAGCAGGACGACAGGACGACCAGACGGGGAGCCTGTCACATGATAAGCGAACCTCAGGAGAGGCGTCTCAACGAAGCTGACGGGCCGCCCCATATTTTCACACCCCTTGCTGTTGGACACCGGAGCGATCATTGCACGGCGCAGGCACGGCAGACGAGCCGAGTGGATGGCAGGTAGGACGGTCGAGGCACTCACGTCGGACCAAAGCGACCTGGTGGGCGGTCATCAACAGAAAAAGTCCGCCCCGGCACAAGACCGATGCCTCGTCGAGGCTCTCGGGCACGGAAATCAGCTCCAGCGCATGGTCCGGCTCGGTGATAGAGCCGGTCATCAAATCTCCGGGAGCCTCAGGGAAGAGCCGGTTCGGGCTCTTTCGTAAAGGCGACGCCGGTATCCACCTCGTCGCAAACGATCATCACCGTTGCACTATCGTCTAGAAACTTCCTCTCGTCTTCTTTCAAGATCGGCTGGATGGCCGGATCGTTGAAGATCCGTCCGATTTCCTCGACGGCAGCCATATCCTTCACGCGCATTTCCGTGATCGCGTCGTAACCGATATCGTAAGGCGTCGGGCTACTGCCCTCTGGAACATTGCTGGGGTCAAGCGCAGCGAATGTCGGATAGTTGCGATGATAGCCGGTGAGCAGATGGCCGACATATTTTTGCGCAAAACGGGCATGGCTGTTTTCATAATGCTCCCGAAACTGTTCGGGCGTGATCCCCTGCTTGCGCTTCAGAAAGAAGATGAGCTTGGCCATCAGGAAATCCTTTCCTCATTGGGGCAGCACTGCGACTCGATCGATCCCGCCTGCATTACCGAACGGATTAGGGAAGAAGTCTGCGCATGCCATCCGCGACCGGCTCGATCGACAGCCATCCGCCTGCATGGAGAAAACCGCCTTCCGCTCGAGACAACCGGAGCATCAGGCTGTGAAACCTCCGTCCACGATCAGCAAGCTACCTGTGGTGAAGCTGCTCATCGGTGAGGCAAGATACAGCGCGGATTGCGCGATCTCGTCGGCGCGGCCGTGACGTCCCATCGGGATCATCGAGTTCATCAGCGCCGTGGCGTCGCCGCCGCCTATCAGCACGCCGAAGTCCTTCTCGATGCCGGTCTGGAAGGCGTTATCCACGGGGCCCGGGTGAAGCGTGTTGACGCGTATGCCGCGGCTTGCGACCTCCTTGGCCAGCGAACGCATCAGCCCGATCTGCGCGTGCTTCGCTGTCGCATAGGCGTAGACGCCGGGGCTGCCGCCGAGGCCGGCGACGCTTGAGGTGATGATGATGCTGCCGCCCGCACTCATATGCGGCAGGGCATGCTTGCAGCCGAGGAAGCTCCCACGCACGTGGACGCGATAGACCGTGTCCATCGCATCTTCCGGATATTGCTCGATCCCGCCGATCGGCCCGGCATTGCCAGCATTGCAGAACAGCACGTCGACCCCTCCCCATCGCGACACCGCGGCGTCGACATAAGCCTGGGTCTGACCGGCATCGCCGACATCCGCGGCCTGCGTTGCAAGATTCTCAGAGCCAAGCGCCTGCGCCGCCTCGGCCAGCGCCTCCTCCTTCAAGTCGACGATCAGGACCCGAGCACCCTCGGCGAGGAACAGCCGCGCCGTTGCGAGCCCGATGCTGCCGGCTCCGCCGGTGATCACGCAGACCTTGTCCTGCAATATGGCCATTTTCGTTCGTCTCCTTCGTTCGATGCGGACTAGCATCGGCCTTTGACCGGCGACATCCGCCATCTCCCGCGATCCGCTCGGAAGCGGGTCACAGCATCGTCGCGTCGCACCCAGAGGCAAATCGGCTACATGCCTGCCAGTGCCGAGGTACCGCCGCCGTCGACGACGAACTCGGATCCGGTCGAGAAGCTCGCCTCGTCGCTGGCGAGGAATGCCGCCATGGCGGCGACCTCCTCGGGCCGGCCGAGCCGTCCCATCGGCACCATCTCCATCAAAGACCGATGCAGGGCATCGGCCGCCGCCTGATCGGTCTGCCACGGCTTGAAAATAGGGGTCTCGGTCGGGCCCGGGTGGATGGAGTTGCAACGGATCGCGAGGCCGCGCCGGGCGAAATCGACTGCGATCGATTTGGTCATCAGCCGCACCGCGCCCTTGGTAGCCGAGTATCCGCAGTCGCCTGCGGTCGCGAGAATCCCGGCGTTGGAAGAGATGTTGATGATCGATCCGCTCGCACCGCCCGGATTGCGCTGCATCGCCGTGCCGCCATGCTTGCAACCGAGCATGACGCCGGTCACATTGACCGCGAACAATCGGTTCCAAGCCGCGAGATCGATCGTCTCCAAGGCACCGGTGCCGAGAATGCCGGCATTGTTGACCAGAACGTCCAGCCGGCCATGCGCCGCGACCAAATCGGCGATGACGTCGATCCATTGCTGCTCATCGGTCACGTTGTGCAGGACGAATCGGCTTGCCGTGGCTTGCGCCACCGCCGCTCCCGATTGAGCGTCGATGTCGCCGAACATGACCTTGGCGCCTTCCTGCGCGAAACGCGCCACCATCGCGGCGCCGAGCCCAGATGCGCCGCCCGAGATGTAGGCTACCTTACCGTCCAACAGTCCCATGATGAAGTGCACTCCGCTTCATGCTTATTGGACGTGTCCCAGCGATTGCGAATTTACGAGCAGCCCCGCGGTCCATGCACCATCCACCGCAAGCTCGGCACCGCTGATGTATGAAGCTTCGTCGCTCGCGAGAAAGAGGCTTGCTTGCGCTACCTCTTCAGGCTGGCCCACCCGACCGAAGGCGATGGCATAGTCGCGTGCCATTTGAGCCGAATCGAGGGAGCCGTCAGGATTCAGCATCGGAGTATCGATCGCGCCCGGATGGATCGAATTCACCCGGATTTTCCATGCGGCAAGTTCCAGCGCAGCGGTCTTGCTGATCCCGCGGACGCCCCATTTGGTGGCATCATATGCTCCCATGCCCGCAGTACCTCGCAACCCGTTGACCGAAGAAATATTGACAATCGATCCTGATCGCCGCGCCTTCATACCCGGAATGACCGCCTTCATGCCCAGGAAGGCGCCGATGAGATTGATCGACAGCAGCCTCTCAAGATCGGTCTTGGCAGTTTCCTCAATTGCGCCATAGAAGGTCGCAGCGGCATTGTTGACGAGGATATCGATTGGGCCAAATCGTGCTTCCGCTGCAGATATGGCGCGAAGCCAGGCATCTTCGTCCCGAACATCAAGTAAACAGAAGCAGGCTTTCTCGCCAAGTGTGTCGGCGAGCGCTTGCCCCTCCTCCGCTAATATGTCCGCGATCACGACGTTGGCGCCTTCCCGCAAGAATAATTGCGTTGTCGCCGCACCCTGCCCGCGCGCCGCGCCCGTTACGAACGCGGTCTTCCCCTCCAGCCTAGCCAACGGCAAATCTCCCAAGATGAAGACCTATGCTGCTATCAGGTGTCCGTTCAGGCCGGATGACGCAGGCTGCGATGAATCATCGCCTGAGCTGAGATTCATCGATACGAACAAGCGGCTCCGATCGGAAGCATGACAAGCTCGCCACGCTCATGGAGATCACGGACTGCAGGACGAGTAGCCAGTCCAGCGCCCGTGCATTGACTCTCGAAATCAAAGCCGCGGGTCTTTATCATCAAGCCGCACCACGTGCTGGGACTAAACACATAGGGTGATAGAACAGGGCCGTCGCGAGGGTGGCGGCAGCCCCTTAGTTTTGGTGGGTATGTTTCCGATCAGAAATCCGCCTTCAGCTCGATCCCGTACATACGCGGCCGGCCCGGCGCCGCCGCGCTTTCACCGAGAGAGGCACCCTGCGAAAGGCCACCAACATAATAGGCCTTGTTCGTCAGATTGGTGGCAAAGACGCCCGCCGAAATGCCCGATCCGGCTATCTTGGTCCAGTCGAGACGCATGTTCACCAATGCATAGCCGGGAAGTCTGGTGCCGGGCGTTATGCTGCCATCATTGTTGCTGAAATACTGGCCGGTCTGGGCGTAGACCTCGCCGCGTAGCTTGAGCTCGCCTGCGGCGTCGGGGACCGGCAGGTGGATCACCCCGTAGACGGTGCCGGCCCATTTCGGTGTATCCGCATAGGGATTGAACACGAAGAGATTGCCGAAAATCGACGCGCGATTCTTGGTGTACTTTGCATCGGTCAACGCGAGATTGCCGCCAAGTTCGATCCAGTTGGCCGGCTGAATGCCAGCATCAACTTCAAATCCCTTGATCTGCGCCTCGGGCACGTTGATGGTCACGGCGATGGAGTGAGGGCCGTTGCCGTCGCCAAAGTCGACGATTGGAAATTCGGCGCGCTGTACGTTCTTGACCCACTCCTTGTAAGCCGCCACGTTGAAGTGGGCTCGACTGCCGACCACGTCACCATGCCACTTGATACCGAGTTCGACATCCTTTGCAGTTTCGGGGTTGAACAGTGCGCCGCCGCCCGAAGCAGTAAAAGGGCGCATCGGCGCGACGCCGTTGACGCCGCCGCTGCGCCAGCTGCCACGAGTGACGGCGTAGAGCAGCAGGTTCGAGTTCGGCTTGTAATCGAGCCCGACGGTCCAACTCGGCTTGTTGCCCTTCTGCGTCAGAGAATTGACCGTGCCGGGAACGTTGAATCCGTTACTATCCGGCAACTGGTTAAGGATAATTTTTTCCCAAGTGTAGCGGAAGCCACCCGTAAGGCTCAATCCCGTCAGGCCAGCTCCACCCAAGTCGTAGGTAATTTGACTGTATAAGGCCTTCGATTCGTCCTTTGTCTGGAAACTAGCCGCGAATCCGACGGAAGGCGGGAAGACAGGCGTCAGATCGAAATAGGTCTGTGGCCAGTGGGTCAGAGACTTACTGTGGTAGTAAAAAGCGCCAAAGATGTAATCCAGATTGCCATTCAGCGCCTTACCTTGAAGCTGCAATTCATCCGAAAATGCCTCGGTTTTTTCCAGATTACCATAATCATTATCAGCAGGATTGCATGTACATTGAACGAAGTAAGGTGCTCCCTGCTCGCTAATATTGTAGTGCGAACGCGATCTAGTCCATCCAAAAATATTTTTAACGGTCATATGGTCGGCAACATCGATGGCTGTGGTATTGACCAGATAATGATTTGTGCCATGAAAGAACATCTTGCCATGCTGGTCGGTTACGTCGACTGCCCAGGGACCTAGCTGTTTCTGCCTTGCAACGACGGCTGCATAACCGCCCGGATTGGCGCCGGGGTGAGCGGCCAGGTAAGCATTCCAGGCTCCAGGACCGGCGACGAGGTCGAGCAAGGGACTGTAAAGGAACGCGGCGCTGGTTGCCAGCGGCAAGCCGGTGACGGCATCAGTCGATCCTGGCAGGTTAACCGACCACGGAACCACAGAAGTCGAATTCCCACCGGTGCGCGTGTATTCAACAACGGTCGTATTGGTGATGTTCTCGGTCGGTTTCAGCAGCAGCGAAATACGACCGCTGCCACGGTCGGTCTTGCCGAGGCGCGGATTGAGGTTGTGACCGTCGTTGAACACATTACGCTGATAGCCGTCACGAAATGTATAGTTGCCGGCGAGACGCAGAAGCACCTGGTCATCCACCAGAACAATGTTTGCCATAGCCTTGGCATCCAGATAATTATAGTTGCCATAGGACAAGCTGACGCTGCCGAGATTGTCATTGACCGGCCTCGCCGTCGTGGCGAGTACAGCACCACCGGTCGAATTGCGGCCAAACAAAGTACCCTGCGGCCCCTTGAGCGCCTGGATGGAACCGAGATCGTAGAAGTTCGATGCGGCGTTGCCGTTGGCCTGCACTTCGTTGATATAGGGAACAACAGCCAGCGCCGATCCGGTGAAGGCGTCGATGGTCTGGCCACGGATCGAGTAGGCGATTTGATTGGACCCCTCGGTCTCGCGGATGGTGAGGCCCGGTACGACGCGCTGCAGGTCCGATTCCGACCGGATCATGCGGTTGGCAATCGCTTCCTGACCGAACGCGACAATGGCGACGGGGACTGACTGAATGTCTTCTTCCTTGCGCCGCGCCGTCACTAGGATTTCGTCACTTCCGCGTACGGCAGCCGCGGTGTTCGGATCCTGTGCCTGTGCCCGGCCGGGTTGCACACTGATCATTGCAATGCCGGATAGCAGCAAGAGCCGGAATTGGGGCCTGTTCATGGTCGATTTCCTCCCTCCCAAATTTGATGTTGACGGTGCTTCCGCTTATCTGAGCAGCGTCGAGGCAACGCATCTTTTGGCCCTATGATAGAGCAGAAGCGGGGGGTTATGTTGCCTTTGAAGGATACCGACCTTGACTTCACTTCGTTGGAGCTCGTGCTATTGGTTAAAATCCGTGGTGCGGACTACCCGGGGGGCGCTATCTCGCTGCTACGTGGAGCGATCTCCTGCACCTATCCGTGAGCAATAGCATTGTCGGCTCATCTTGGCCGAATTCTGAATCGAAAACGCCGGCGTGCAATTCCACGTCGCCTTGGCGGTGCCGATGAGACGTTGTTACCTCTGGCAAACCCCACACTGCGCCTTCCAGACGAATGGACGCCCCCGTGGCCATGACATCGCCGTCGGCTGTCGCCGTGGCCTCGGAGCCAAAGCTTGGGCGGCCCTTGTGCACGTTGCATGCATCGCTAGTGGTGGATTTATCGGTGGTGATGTCCGTTCGGGACCGCTGATTAAGAGAGCTGCTGATATTCGCCGGAAGAGGCGGACAGCTTCTCCCCCAGTTCGGCCAGAATTTCCTCGCTATGCTCGCCCGCTTCGGGTGCCGGGCTGGACACCGGTCTCCAGCCCGGCGATGACGATCGGATCCGCAGCCAGCCGATCGGGCCCTCCTTCTCAACGAGCACTCGCTTCACATCCTTTCCCAGTATCGTTGCGGTTGTCATGTTGGAGCCACCGGGAGCTAGCACTATCTTTGTAGATCGATGATGGTTGTCGTGTTGAATAATCTACGATAATGAGGACACCAAGTTGGTGGTTGGCCTGCTGATCATCCGGGATCACCGGTCATTGGAGTCGCGTAGTTGGCAACTATATCTTCGCTTAAGCTAATTTGTGGATGATAGCCCGCCATAGACGTCAACATCCGCCTCCGTAATGAACGATACTCTGTCCGATACCATGAACTCCACGACATGGCGTCAACAGCGGCTCGATCGCATCAACCAACTTGGCCATGCCCTCCGCGTTTGTCGTGACGATGGACTGCCATCCGGCCAGAGCCGGCGAGAAGGCGGGGGCGCATCGCAGCGCGGACCCGTAAGAGCACGCCCTGCCGCGTCGCGCAGCAATGCGATCGGCACAGGTTCCGTCACTATAAGCCTGGTATGGCGGTAAGCACGTTCGGCCACACCCTCGCGCCACACTTGTCCCCAGCTGCATTCGGCGCTCGGGACTTCTATCACGGTCAATTTGACACTCATCCGAGGACAAATCGCAGCTTCCCGCCGTTCGAGCCGCGATGGTAGATTTTGCTCACGAGCGAGGAGAGGCGCTCAGGCGGCAACCCACGGCCATGCGTGAGCGGCCGGCCGAATTGCACCATGGTCCGCAGGAACTGAAATGATCAATCCAAGGCCGCCATCACGACGGGCATCGGCGCGCCACTTACTGTCGACAGGGTCATGGTCGACGCTCCGGGCGAAGCCGAATGTTAGTCGAGATCGAGGCCACCGGGCTCGGCGCCGCGATCATCAATGAAAGTCTCGATGTGATGAAGTGCAGCGAAGGGATCCCGATGGTCGCAACCCTCTGAGACCTCGCCGATCCGTCTCGATATATCCTCTAATGCTCACGTGCTGAGCCCAAGGAAGACAGAATGAACGACGTTCCCCTCGACATCACCAAATATGGCAACAGGAGCTATGTCCGCGCCGTGCTCGGTACACAGTTCGAGGACATGCCCGACTATGTCGGCTATCTCGAACGCGCCGGCGAGAAGATCCCCGAGACTGCGGCAGCGCGCGGCACCCATCAGCCCGACGGTCGGCCGCTCGCCTATAAATATTATCTCGACCCGAAATATGTCCCCGAAGAGGTCGAGAAGATCTGGAAGAAGAGCTGGCAGGTCGCCTGCCGCGGCGAGGACATCCCGAATGTGGGCGACCGCGTCGCCTATGATGTCGGCCCCCTCTCCTTCCTGATCGTCCGCGCCACTGAAACGACGTTCAAGGCCTTCTGGAACAGCTGCCGCCACCGCGCCCGGCGCCTGTGCGGCGACGAGCCCGAGTCCGGCGACGTGATCCAGTGCCCCTTCCACGCCTGGAGCTACTCCCTCGACGGCAAGCTGAGCTGGGTGCCGCGGCAGGAGGAGTTCCCCAACCTCGCCGCCGGCGTCGGCCTGCGCCCGGTGCTGTGCGACAGCTGGGGCGGCAACGTTTTCATCAATCCGGATCTCAACGCCGCACCGCTCGCGGATGCCCTCGGCATCATGCCGCAGCACTTTCTCGATTGCCCGCAGGAGGATCGCTACACCGCGATCCGCATCAAGAAGAAGGTGCGGATTAACTGGAAGTCCGGCCTCGAGGCGTTTCTCGAGGGTTATCATGTGCTCACCACCCATCCGTCGGGCATGCCGATCTTCGGATCGACCTATACGCAAACCGACTGCTGGGATGACGGCACCGCCGCGGTTAGCCGGCTGATCACGCCCGCGCTGGTTCCCGACGGCTGGGTGAAGGACGAGGTGTCGCCTCGCCTGGCGCTGGAGCTGTTCTGCAACACCTATGGGCTGCCGGCGCCGCCCGAGGGTCGGGGCGAGACCGTCGCCGATGCACGCGATTATGCCGCGGTGAAGACCGCCGAGCGCTATTTCGAGGCGACCGGCGTCGACTTCCGCGACCGCTCGATCTCCTACCTCGTCGACATGCACCAATGGTTCTCGTTCCCGGCTTTCTTCCCCTGGTGGGGCGAAGGCCTGCCTTGGTGGTATAATTTCACGCCGATCGACAACAGCCCGGACGAATGCATCATGGAGATCCGCCTGCTGCAGCCCAATCCGGTCGAGGGTGCTCCGCCGCCGGTCGCCAGGACGGTGTGGATCGACTTCGACGAGAAGGGCCGCGACTATCCCGAGACCGGCCAGGTCGGCTACATCATGGACGAGGACATGGAGAATATGGAGGAAGTCCATAGGGGGATGAAGGCGACCGATCCCCTGGTGGCCCGTCCGATCCTGGCGACCCATCAAGAAATCCGGATCAAGCATTTCCACGAGGCCTATATCCGGGCGATGGGGATCAAGGACTGAGGCAGTAAAGACCGTGACGGCGGGCTTGGCCACGGCCTGCCCGCAAGCCTGCCGTCATGGCGATCAGATCAGCGAGGCATCCGGCCAGTAATGGCGGCGAAGCTCCCGCTTGAGCAGCTTGCCCGCCTCGCTCCGCGGCAGCACGTCGACGAAGTCCACGCTGCGCGGGCATTTGCAGGCGCTGAGCCGCGCACGGCAATAGCCGATCAGCTCGGCGGCGAACGCCTTCTCGTCGGCAAGAGGAATCGCCGGAACGACCACGGCCTTCACCGCCTCGCCCATGTCGGGATGCGGGACGCCGATCACCGCGACGTCCGCTACGCCGGGATGCCCCTCGAGCAGCTGCTCGGCCTCGCGGGGATAGATGTTGACGCCGCCCGCGATGATCATGTGGCTCTCGCGGTCGGTAAGGAAGAGATAGCCGTCCGCGTCGCAATAGCCGATATCGCCGAGCGAGGCGAAGCCGTCGACATCGAAGACGAGATCGCCCACCGCCGCACCATGATAGCGCGGCCGCCGGCCATTGCTCATCAGGACGCGGCCGCTGATGCCGGGCGGCTGCGGCCGGCCGGCCTCGTCGACGATCCGCACACGGGTGCCGGCGGCGGGGCGCCCGACCGTGCCCGGCCGCGCCAGCCATTCGGCCGAGCCGACGAAGCAATGGCCGATCGATTCGGTGCCGCTGTACATCTCGTCCAGCACCGGACCCCACCAGTCGATCATCGCGCGCTTCACGCCCGGCGGACAGGGCGCACCGGCGTGGATCGCATGGCGCATCGTCGCGACCTCCGCGCCCTCGCGGACATCCGCCGGGAGGTCGAGCAGACGACGGAACATCGTCGGCACGAAGAAGCCATGGGTGGCGCGATGACGCCCGATCGCCGCCAGCAGGCACTGCGGATCGAAGCGGCCAAAACCGACGACGCAACCGCCGCAGCGCTGCACCACCATCATCAGGCGCAGCGGCGCGGCGTGATACCAGGGACCGGGATCGAGGAAGACGCTGGCGCGATCGATCTTCCAGATGTCGCGCATGATGCCGAAGCGCGGCGGCGGCAGCTCCGGCGGCACCGGCTCCAGCGCCGTCTCGATCCCCTTGGGCCGGCCCGTGGTGCCCGACGAATAGAGCATCGAGGCACCGCGCCACCGCCCTTCCAGCGGCGCGGGCAGCTGCGCGGCGATGCCCTCCTCATAGGGGGCGAAGGGCGGCTCGGCGCCGTCGATCATCAGCAGCGCCGGCACGGGATCGAGCAGCGCCACGACGGCGTGCGCCAGCGGCGCGGTCGCGGCGCTCGCGATCAGCAGCCGGGCGCCGGCATCGCGCACGATATAGGCTGCGTCGGCCGCGTTCAGATGCGTGCTGACCGCGACATAGCGCAGGCCGCTATTCTTCGCCGCCCAGACCAGCTCGGGAAAGCGGATCTGATTCTCGACGAGGATGGCGATGGTGTCGCCCGCGACAATGCCGAGCGCCGTATAGAGCCGCGCCGCACGATCCGCACGCTCGACCAGCGCGCCATAGCTCAGCATCTCGCCGCTATCGTCCATCACCAGCGCGATACGTCCGGGATCGACCGCCGCTACGAGGCGGGGATGATGATGATGGAGGATCGTCGCTGCGTCCATGGCCGGGCTCCGCTTGGCATCGAAACCGCTCCGCACGCAACCGGGCTGCGCCGCCGGCCAATCCGCACTTCGCGCTCGGACACGGGCGGCGCCGCGCGCCGCGCTATGCGCGTACGAGGAGACCGCCCTTGACCGCACACGCCGATGAATCGGGCTTCGATGCCCCTCCTGCCCTGAGCTTCGATGCGATCGCGCCTGGCAGCCGCTTTCGGATCGGCGCCGTCACCGTCTCGCGCGAGGCGGTGATCGCCTTCGCGTCGGAATGGGATCCGCAGCCTTTCCATCTGTCCGACCAAGGCGGAGCCGCCAATCCGCTGTTTGGCCGGCTCGCCGCCAGCGGCTGGCACACCGTGCTGCTGATGCAGCTGGAGGTGGACCGCTTCATGCGCGGCACCGGGCTCATCGGCCTCGCCGGCGGCGGCGTCGACGAGATACGTTGGATCCGGCCGGTCTTCCCGCCGGAGCGACTAACCATCTTCGTCGAATTCGCCGCGGCACGGGCATCGCGCTCGCGGCCCGAGCGCGGCATCCTCACCTTGCGCAACGACGCCTATGACCGCGCAGGCGGGCATGTCGCGCGGGTGTCGATCACTGCCTTTTTCGCGCGCAAAGGGGCGAATGCCGCATCAGCGGATCGCATCGCGTAACGCAGGGCGGCTTGAGACGGGGTGCCGCGCATCTAGACTCCCGATAAACGGAAGACGATGGGATGGGAGCGCGCGTGAGCATCAGGACCAAGGCCGCCGTCGCCTATGGCGCCAATGAGCGGATGATCGTCGAGGAGGTCGCGCTCGACCCGCCCGGCGAGGGCGAGGTGCTGGTCGAGCTCAAGGCCGCGGGCCTCTGCCACACTGATCTCGGCGCATGGGAGGGGCATAGCCCGATCTGCTCGGTTTTTCCCGTCGTGCTGGGCCACGAGGGCGCGGGCATCGTGCTCGATATCGGGCCCGGCGTGACCGACCTCAAGCCCGGCGACCATGTCCTCACCTTCGCGCCGGAATGCGGCACCTGCGGCGCCTGCCAGTCGCACAAGGGCAATTTCTGCGAGGCGGCGATCTCGGGCTACGGCATCGAGCCGTCGATCACCGCGCACGGCCGCCGGATCTGGGCGGGCTATGGCGTCGGCACCTTCGCCGATCACCTCGTCACCACCAGCAGCCGGCTCGCCAGGGTGCGCAGCGACGCACCGTTCGACGAGATCTCCTATCTGAGCTGCGGCGCCACCACCGGGATCGGCGCGGCCTTGTTCGAGGCGAAGGTGGAGACGGGATCGTCGGTGATCGTGTTCGGCCTCGGCGGCATCGGCCTCAACATCATCCAGGGCGCGCGCATGGCGGGCGCGAAGATGATCATCGGGGTCGACATCAATCCGACCAAGGGCGCAATGGCGCTGAAGCTCGGCGCCACCCATTTCGTCGACGCGCGCGACCATGGCGATGCGCTGGTCGGCCACCTCAACGAGCTGACCCACGGCGGCGCCGATTATACCTTCGAGGCGGTCGGCAACATCAAGCTGATGGAGCAGGCGCTCGCCGCCGCGCGCATCGGCTGGGGCCTGTGCACCATCATCGGCGTCGCCCCCAATGGTGAGACCATCGCCGTGCCGCCGTTCGACCTGATCATGGGCCGCAAGCTGCAGGGCACGGCGATGGGCGGCGTGCGCGGCAAGAGCCAGCTGCCCGAGATCGTCGACTGGCTGATGGAAGGCCGCTTCGACCTAAAAAGCCTGATCACCGCGCGCATGCCGCTGGAAGCGATCAACGAAGGCTATGACGGGATGCGCCGGGGCGAGGGGCTGCGGTCGATCATTATGTTTTGATCTCCCCTCCCGCTTGCGGGAAGGGAATCTCGCCCTACCAGGCCAGTGCGATCTTGCCGAACTGTGTGCCCGACGCCTGATGCCGGAAGGCGTCGGCCAGTTCCTCCAGGCCGAAGGTACGGTCGATCACCGGCTTCAGCCCGCTGATCTCAATCGCCCTGAACATCTTTTCCTGATCGGCGCGGCTCGCGACGGTGAGGCCCGTAACCGAGCGGTTGCCGGCGATTGCCATCAGCGAACGATAGGTGATCGGCTGCCGGCTGAGCGCGCCGATCAGCAGCGACCGGCCGCCGAGCCGCAGAGCGGTCAGCGACTGGGTGAGATCGCCGCCCACTACCTCGACCACATAGTCGACTCCACGCCCTCCGGTCAGCGCGGTCACCGCCTTGCCCCACTCCGGCTGCTCGCGATAATTGAGCACATGCGCCGCACCGAGCAAGCGCAGCTTCTCCATCTTCTCCGGCGTGGAAGTCACCGCGACGACATTCGCCCCTGCCATGCGCGCCAGCTGCAGGGCAAACAGCGACACCCCACCGCTGCCCTCGATCAGGATGGTGTCGCCAGGGGCGAGACTCGCCTCGACGAACAGCGCGCGCCATGCGGTGAGGCCTGCACAGGGCAAAGTCGCCGCCTCGACATCGCTTAGATTGGCGGGCGTGCGTGTCAGCGTCTCGGCATCGACCGCGACATATTCGGCCGCGAAGCCGTCGCACTGCTCGCCGCGCATCACCGAAATCTTATCCGGCGTCGGCGGCCCATCGATCCAGCGCGGGAAATAGGTGCCGGTCACCCGATCGCCGACCGCGAAGCGCGTTACGCCTTCGCCCAGTTCGACCACCTCGCCCGCGCCGTCCGACAAAGGAATCCGGCCGGAAGGCGCAGGCATGATGTTGGTGGCGACGAGATAGTCGTGGAAGTTGAGCGAGCTCGCGTGCACGCGCATCAGCACCTCGCCGGGGCCGGCACGCGGCACCTCCCGCTCGACCACGCGGATCGTATCGAGGGAGGATGGCGAGGCGAGTTCGATGCACTTCATGGCTGCGCTCCTGGGTGGGGTCAGACGTCGGTTCGGCGGCGGCCCATCGACTGAAGGCCCGCCTCCGACATCTCGTCGGGAAAGATCTGGCGGCGCAGATGCCCGCCACCATCGACATGGATGGTCTCGCCGGTGATCGAGCGCGCATCGGCGGCGAGCCAGACCACCATTCGGCCAAGCTCTTCGGTCTCCACCGGCGCACCGAGCGGTACCTCCTTGAGGAGGCGATCGAACATGTCCGCGCGTCGCCAGCGGCGTGCCTGCGGTCCTTCGAGGACGCCAGCCTTCAGCGCGTTCACGCGGATGCCGCGCGGTGCATATTCGACCGCAGCGTAGCGCGTGAAGCTGTTGAGCGCTCCTTTCGCGCAGGAATAGGCGACGCTGCCCGGCAGCACGTCGGTCGAGGTGATGCTGGAGAAGAGGGTGATGGAGCCGCCCTCGGTCATGTGCCGCGCGGCGAAACGGGTGAAATGAAAAGGTCCGAAGAAATTGACACGGAACGCCTCGTCGAGCGCGGCCTGCCCGGTCTCGTCGATCGATCCCTGCGCGCCGAGGCCGACCGCCGCGACGGCGATGTCGAGTCGCCCCATCTGCGCCGCCGCACCATCGACGAAGGCCACGACCTGCGCCTCCTCCCCGGCATCGCAGCGGAAAGCGAGGCCGCCAATCTCTTCCGCCAGTGCCTGGACCTTGTCGAGCCGCCGCGCGGCGACGGCGACGCGGGCTCCCTCCTCCGCCAGGATCCGCGCGACAGTCCAGCCCGATCCACCCGGCTGCGACGCTCCGAGGATGATCGCGTTGCGCCCCTGGAGCCTGCCGCTCAAGCCCCTGCCCCCATGCCGCGGTTTATGCCGGTGCGCACGGAGGGCACCATGCCGGCCGGCACGACCTTGTCGATCGTCTCCTGCACGGCGGCGGGAAATGGCGGCATCGGGGCGCAGATGAGCGGGCCGTCCTCATCCTGCTGTGCCATGGCGAAGCGCGCGTCCCCTTCTCTTCGCGGACTGTCTGCGCGGCTTCGACGGACGAAACCATGCCCCGCACAGGCGCGCCGCTTGCCTGCTGCGGCAGCGCCTCCTGCAGGCGCCTATGCGCGCTTGACTCGGGCGGGCGGTGCCGGTCCCCTCGCTTCGGGACAGCTCGCGCTACGACGGAGAGGATACAGAGCATGAATGCAGTTGCCGAAAAGGTGCGCCGCGTTTTCGAAGAGCAGCACGGCCATCTTCAATTGGTCACGCGAGCCGATCAGGTACCGAGCACTTATGAGGCGATCACCGATACATGGCTGACCGACGTGCTGTGCGGCGGCGTACCGGGCGCACGCGTGACCGAATTCGGATTCGATGCGCCCGATGACGGATCGTCGAACCGCCGCCGTATCTTCCTGACCTATAATGAGCCGGGCGAGGCGGCCGGACTGCCCGCCACGGTCTTCTGCAAAGCCGCCGCGAGCCTCGCCACCCGCACGGTGCTGGCGGAATCCGGGACAGCCCAGGCCGAGGCCAATTTCTATCGCAAGGCGCGCCCGCGCCTCGATATTCCCGCACCTGAAACTTATTATGCCGGCTTCGATCCCAAGACCTACGCCTATCTCATCATGATGAAGGATGTCGGCGGCACGGTGACCTTCCCAGACGAACGGCACGAGACCACGCGCGTGCAAGCCGAGAACCAGATCGACACGCTCGCCCGCCTGCATTCGCGTTTCTACGAGAGTCCCGAGCTCGGCACGGAGAGCCTGCCTTTCACCCGCTGGCATGTCTGGTGGAAGGATATGATGGCCGCCTCTCCCGGCTTCGCGCCCTGCTGCGACCAGGCGTTCGGCGAATCCGAGCATATCATGCCCGCGCGCCTGTTCCGTCGGCGCGGGGAAGTGTGGCCGAAGACCTTGCAGTCGGCCGCCAACCATGCCGGCCTGCCGCAAACGCTGATTCACAGCGACGTGCATCTCAAGAACTGGTTCCTGCTGCCGGACAACCGGATGGGCCTGCATGACTGGCAGATCACCACCATCGGCCATTGGAGCCGCGATCTCATCTACACGCTCACCACCGCCCTCACGGTCGAGAATCGCCGCGCTTGGGACCGCGAACTGATCGCGCTCTACCTCGAAAAGATGGCGGAGCGCGGCGTCCCCAAAATCTCGCTGGACGAGGCGCTGCACCATTGCCGCCAGCAGCTGATGACCGCCCTCGCCTTCTGGACGATCACCCTAAGGCCCGCCCCGGAGATGACCGACATGCAGCCCGAGCGGACGACGTGGGAATTCCTCAAGCGCTTCTATGCCGCGATCGACGACCATGACGCGCTGGATGCGTTTGATTGAGGAGGGAGTATAGGCCCCTCCGCGTAAAGGGAGGGGCTTAAGTCAGCAGCGTCCCGCGCCGACCGCGCGGAAGCTCTCCGCGTCCAGCCGCCGCGCATCGTGAAGGCAGGTCGCGCGGCGGCGGCGGAACTGGCCCGGCGTCTCGCCCGTCGCCTGCTGGAAGGCGAAGGAGAAGGCGCTGCAATGGTTGAAGCCGAGCCGGTAGCTGACCACCTTCAGCGGCAGTTCGGCGTCGGACAGCAGAATCTTGGCCCGGCCGATACGCACCCCCTTGATATAGTCCTGAAGGCTCTGGCCGGTGGTGCGCTTGAACAGACGGCGCAGGTGGGTGGGGCTCATGCCGGTTTCGGCGGCGACCTCCACCGGGGACGGCAGGCCGACCTCGAATGAGTCGATGAACTCATAGATATGGCGGAGTTGCGCGGGCCGCAGGCCGCCGGGGCTGTCCGCGCCGCATTCCTGCTGCGCGGTCACATGACGGGCCAGGTCGACGATCAGCATCCGGGTCAGCGCATCGACGATGAGCTGGCTGCCGAAGCTCCGCCGCTCCAACTCTCCGACGAGGCGCAGCAATCCCGCCTCGATCTGGCTGTCATGGAGATCGAGGTCAAGCCGGAAGTCGGCGGCGGTCACGGGCGATCCGCAGTTCCGCAGCATCCGGTTCAAAAGGTCGCCGTCGATGTGGAAGATGGTGGAGCGCATGTCCGCCTCGTCGGCGGTGGCGATACCCGGCAGATCGGTATCGGGCGGGGTGAGGATCAGCCGGCCGACCGAATGCTGCCTGCCGTCGTCGAGGACGCACTGCGCACGGACCGGATGATGGCCGGACACCAGCTTCAAGGTCAGGTCGGCATCATAGTCGCGCAGCTTGTCGCCGGCACGCCAGGCATAGACTGCACGCTGCATCTTGAGTCCGCCGGCGGATTGCTCCGAGATGATCCTGCGCATCGCTCTCCTTCCCGCTTTGACGGCCTTGGCGCCGCTTTCTCTTGCCGGGTATCATAAGCGCGGCGATGGCCGGCGCGAAAGCGCAGTCAGCGCTCAGCCCCTCTCAGAGCGTCTGGGGTCAACGCACCTTGCGGAAACAGGTGCGCAGTTCGTCGACGAACAAGGCCGGCTGCTCCCACGCGGCGAAATGGCCGCCGCGATCCAGCCGGTTATAATGGATCAGATCCGGATAGCGCCGCTCGATCAGCCGCCGCGACGGCTGGAATATCTCCTTGGGAAAGATACTGGCGCCGGTCGGGATCTTCACCGGCTCGAGATCGAAGAAGGCGCTGTCCATGCTCTCCCAATAGAGCCGCGCCGAGGAGGTGCCGGTGCCGGTCAGCCAGTAGAGGGTGATCGCATCGAGCATCTCGTCGCGGGTCAGCGCATTTTCGGGATCGCCGTTGCAATCGGTCCAGGCATAGAGCTTCTCGAAGATCCACGCCGCCTGCGCGGCCGGAGAGTCGGCGAGGCCGTAGCCGAGCGTTTGCGGGCGCGTGGACTGCTGGCGGGCATAGGCGCTCTCGACCATGTTGTAATGCTCCAGCCGCTCCGCCGCGGCCTTTTCCTCCTCGCTCGCCGTGGCCGCATCCTCGGGGTTCGGGAAGGCGAGCGGCATGTTGAGATGGATCGCGGCAAGCCTGTCGGGCGCCATGTGGCCAAGGGCGGTCGTCACCGACGCGCCCCAGTCGCCGCCCTGCGCCACCCAGCGCCCGCCATAGCCGAGCCGCTGCATCAGCTCGATCCACGCCGCGGCGATACTGCGCACGCCCCAGCCGGTGCGCGTCGGCCGGTCGGACAGGCCATAGCCGGGCAGCGAGGGGATGACGAGGTGGAAGGCATCCCCGCGGGTGGCACCGTGCGCGGCGGGATCGGTCAGCGGACCGATTACCTTCAGGAATTCGAGCACCGATCCCGGCCAACCATGGGTGAGCACGAGCGGCAGCGCATTGGGCTCCGGCGAGCGAATATGGAGGAAGTGGATGCCGAGATCCTTGATGACCGTACGGAACTGGCCGAAACCGTTCAGCGCCGCCTCGCAACGCCGCCAGTCATAGCCGTCGCGCCAATAGGCGCACAGCGCGCGCAGCCGCTCCAGCGGCACGCCCTGTGACCAGTCGTCGACCGTCTCGCGATCCGGCCAGCGCGTCGCGGCGAGCCGGGTGCGCAGCGCGTCGAGCTCGGCTTGCGGAACGGCGAGGTGAAACGGCTCGATCGCGCTCATGATTGCGCACTCCTGGGGTGGGCATTGCAAATTGTCCGTCATCTCGACGAAAGTCGGGGATCCATTGACACTACGGTGAAGAAAGAACGCTCCCGTACGCCTCTCCTGCAATCTAGCGCGGATGGATCCCGATTTCCGCCAGGACGACGGGACGTCGAACCAGCATTCCCTACAGCACCAGCCCGGTTTCGATCTTCGGCCCGGGCGTGAAGCTGGTCGGCATGTCGACCCAGCCGTTGATCGTGCCGACGGACGTATAGCGGCGCGCGCGATCGGGATGGGTGCGATAGTCGGGGATGCGGACCATCACGACGTGCATCATCTCCTCGAACATCACGCGCGCCATGAACGAGCCGATGCAGCGATGCATGCCGGCGCCGAAGGCGATGTGACGGTTGGGAAAGCGGGCGATGTCGACGGTCTCGGGATCGGTGAAGACCTCGGGATCGCGGTTCGCCGCGGACCAGGCGAGATAGACGCGATCGCCCTTCTCCATTTTCGCGCCATCCATCTCGACATCGCGCGAGACGTTGCGTGCGAGGCCGTGGATCGGCGTGAAGAAGCGGACGAACTCCTCGCGCGCGACGGGGAGCAACTTCGGTTCCTCCTGCAACCGGCGATAATCCTCCGGATGCTCGTTGAGATAAACGAGCGCGTGCGTGGTCAGCGCGGTCGTCGTGTCGACGCCGCCGGTGATGATATTGTTGCAGAAGGAGAGCATCTCCTCCTCCGTCACAGCACGCCCGTCAATCTTCTCGTGCGCGAAATAAGAAAGAAGATCGTCGCCCAGCGGCTCGGTCTTACGCTGGTGGAAGGTCTCGATGCAGCGCTTGAAGATCCACTGCACGCCCGCGATGACATGCGGATATTCGGGTGCCTCCTTGGGCGTGAATACCATTTCATGCAGCGGATCGGCGAATTCGCGCCATTCCTCGAGCGGCAGGCCCATCAGCTCCATCGTCGTCATCGCCGGCACCGGCCCCGTGAATTCGTTGACGAGATCGATCTCGCCGGTCTCGATCACGCGGTTGAGCAGGCTGTCGGCATATTTGCGCACCTTGGCGCGCCGCGCCTCCGCCGCCTTGGGCGCAAAGCGACGATTGAGGTAGGTGCGGAACATGTTCCAGTCCGGCCGGTCCGATTCCACCGGCAGGCCGCGGGGGATCGGCGTGGCAGGGATGGTGATACCGCCGGTCACCTCGCCGCTATGCGGGTCGAACGTCTTGAAGCTGGAGAAGGTGGCGTCGTCCTGGGCCATGGCGACGACATCCTGGTAGCGCGTCGCGACCCAATAGCCGCCATGCTTCTCCGTCCAGGCGACCGGGCATTTGCCGCGCAGCTCGCGGAACTCTGTCGGCCAGTTGCTCGCATGGGTCCTGGATTCATGATCGAAGTCGACCGGGCACCGCTTGAGGTCTTCCTGACTGTCCATCCTCGTCTCCCTTGCCGCGTCGCGGTCATGCCTCGACCACGATCGCCTGTTCTGGGCATCCCCGCACCGCCTGGTCCACGGCCGCCTCGAGATCGGGCGGCACCGTCTCGCTGGTCACATAGGCATGGCCATCCTCGTCACTGAGCTCGAACATCTCCGGACAAGCCAGCCGGCACATGCCATGGCCGACGCATCGCTCATCCAATATTACGACCTTCATATGCTCGCTCCGTCAGCGGGTGCCGAACTTGTAGGTGACGCGAGCCATCAGTTCGCGGCCCCGCGCCACAGCGGCGTAGCGATCGCCGAGTACGCCAGTGGCGCCACCGGCTGCGCTGCCCGTGAATGGCACATCGGTGGACGCGACATAATAAAATTTGTTAGTGAGATTGCGACCGATGAACGCCAGCTCCCAGCGATCGTCCGCCTGCGAGAGGCGCACCGTAGCGTCGAGCAGCGCATAGTGCGGCATCACGCCGCCGGGCGCATTTGTAACGTCGGTGAAGATCTTGCTGCTATAATTGGCATCGACCGAGAGGCCGAGCTTCAGCGCCGCACTGAGCGCCGTTTCGTACATGATGCCGCCAGACAGCGACCAGCGCGGTGCGCGCGGCAGCGTCTGCCCAGCAAGATTTTGCGCCGGATTGCCGTCTACGATCGTGCAGCCGAGCGCAATGGTCTGCCCGTTGTAGCAGGGCGCGTTGGGGAAGCTGGTGTAGACCGCCTTATTGTAGGCGGCGGCGCCGCGCACTGACAGGCCTTCCAGCGGGAAGCGATAGTTGAAGTCGAATTCGATGCCTTTCACCCGCACCGATGCAGCGTTTCTGATGAAGTTGGTCGCATTGATATAATTCTGCACTTGCAGATTAGATACTGAATAAGTGTAGCCGGCGAGGTTGAGGCGGAGCCGGTTGTGCAGCACCAGTGCCTTGACGCCTGCCTCGAAACCTTTGATCGACTGTTGATCGTAGGTGAGATCCTGGGTGAAGTCCGTGGATCCCGAGTTGAAGCCGCCCGACAGGAAACCGTGCTTGTAAGAGCCGAAAAAGGTGAGATTGGACGTAGGCCGGTAGGACAGCGTGATTTCCGGCGAGAAATCCTTCCAGCTGTCCTTGCGCGGCGACGTGGCGCTGCCCGGAATGTCGTCCGCCGACGAAAGCGGCACATAGGCGAACGGATTGCCGGAGCCGATCGCCTGGCTCTGCACCTTGGTCAGCCGCTTTCGCTCATAGGAATAGCGGCCGCCGACATTCACCTCGATCACGTCGATCGGCTTCCAGCTCAGTTGCAGGAAGGCGGAATAGGCCTGGCCTTTCTGGGTCAGCTGATAGTTATTGATCTGGAAGGGCGTGCGGAGCGGCACGAAGCCGAGGCCGTTCGCGGCAAGGATGGGCAGGCCCGCCGCCTCAGTGGCAAACAGATAGGTCGTCGATCCCGTCGTAGCCCAGGTGTTCGACAGATAGACGCCGGCGGTGAAGTTCAAAGGCCCGTCATAATTGCTCTGGAGCCGCAATTCCTGCGAAAGCTCGCGATCCTTGAGGTTGTTCGTGCTGGGAAGCGCGACATTATAGTCGTTTTCGTAATTCTGAGCCTGGATGAGATTCACATAATAGAGGCCGGTCACCGACGTGACGGTGAGATTGTCGCTCGGATGATAGTTCATCTCTAGGCCGGCAAGGACCTGATCCTGGTTCAGATAGTTCCTGCCATCCTTGAACTTGGGATTGATCGTTCCCACGACTGGGCCCGAACCGGGATTGATCACATGGTCGTTCGCGCGGCAATCGTCGGTGATGCCGGTCTGCGGGCTGCCCTGCGGACAGAAGATGTAGCCGGTCGCGCCGGCCGGACCGGTCGTCTCGGTGCGGGCATAATTGACTTTCAGCCGCGCGTTGAAATTGTCGGTCGGCTCCCACTTCAGCGTGAGGCGCGCCGCATAGTCGCGGCCCTTCGGCGTGCGCGCGCTGCTGGTGGGCCGCACATAGGCATTGTCGGGAATATTATTCTTCAGATAGCCGTTGAGATCGCCGAAATATCCCGACAGACGGACGCCGAGCTTATCGTTGATCGGGCCCGAGACATAGCCTTCGGTGCGGATCTCGCGGCCTTCGAACTCATAGCCGGTGCGGATCATCGCCTCGAAATGCGATCCCGGATCCGCGGTGCGGATCGAGATGATGCCGGCCGGGCTGTTCTTGCCGAAGAACAGCGCCTGCGGTCCCTTCAGCACCTCGACCTGCGCGATGTCGGTATCGGACACGCGGCGGAGATTGCCTTTGGCGACCTGCACCCCATCGATGTTGAACGAGACGGCCTGATCGCCGAACGGATTCGAATCCGGGCCGGAAACGCCGCGCAGCGCGAAGTTGCCACCCTGCACGCTGCCGCCCTGCGGGCCGATGATCAGCTGCGGAACCGTCCGTGCGATGCCGTCGAGATTGTTGATCGCGCGGCGCTGCAGCTCCTGCGCACCGACTGCAGAGACCACGACGGGCACGGATATCGAGGTTTCGTCGCGCTTTCGGGCGGTGACGATGATGTCGCCCACATCCGCGGGCGCGCCGGCGGTGCTGGCCGCGGCCGGTGCGTCCGCACCCTCGGCATAAGCCGTTCCGGCGCACAGGCTCATGGCGGCTGACGTCAGCAGGGCGGGCATCATGCTATTCTTGTTCATCGATCTTCCCCTCTCATTCTGTTCTGTGTCTCAGCCGTGCAGGTGGCTCGGCCTGCCGTCCAGGATCATCGTCTTCGATTCCAGGAAGGGCAGCAGCCCTTCGCGTCCGCCCTCGCGGCCGATGCCGGATTGCTTGAAGCCGCCGAAGGCGATCGAGAAATCGCCGCGCGCGCCATTATGGCCGACGGTGCCGGAGCGCAGCTCGCGCATCACCGCATAGGCGCGATCGATGTCGTTGGTGAACACCGAGGCGTTGAGGCCGAAAATAGTGTCGTTGGCGATCGCCACCGCCTGCTCCTCATCATCGGCCGGGATGATGCTGATCACCGGCCCGAAAATCTCCTCGCGCGCGATCGTGCTGGCATTGTCGACGTCGCCGAACACGGTCGGCTCGATATAGAAACCGCGGTTGAGGTCGTTCGGCCGGCGTCCTCCGCAGGCGAGCACCGCCCCTTCCGCCAGTCCGGCGGCGATGAAGTTTTCCACGCGCTCGCGCTGCCGGCTCATCGCGAGCGGCCCCATGTCGACATCGTCGGCGAACGGATCGCCCACCCGGATACGGGCGAACTCGGCCGAGAGCGCATCCACCATTGCATCGTGGCGCTTGCGGTTGACCACGATCCGCGTGATCGAGGAACAGACCTGTCCCGTCATCACCCGGGCCGTGCCGGAGATCGATGCCGCCACGGCGCCGACATCATAATCGTCGAGCACCACCGCGGCCGACTTGCCGCCCAGCTCCAGCGTGCAGCGCGCGATGCGCTCGCCGCAGAGCGAAGCGATGCGCCGCCCCGCCGCGCTCGATCCGGTGAAGGTGATCTTGTCCACGTCGGGATGGCGGACGAGCAGCTCGGAAACCTCGCGATCGGCGGTGACGACGTTCAGCACGCCCTTGGGCAGGCCGATCCGCTCGGCCATCTCTGCGACGAAATAGGCGGAGGCCGGCGCCTCGGGCGAGGCCTTGAGCACCACGGTGCAACCCGCCACCAGCGCGGGCGCGATCTTGTAGGCGATCAGGACGGGCGGCGCGTTCCACGGAATGATCGCGCCGACCACGCCCACCGGCTCGCGCACCAGCAAGCCGACCTCGCCGCCCCATTTGGTCGGGTGCCGCTCCTCGAACGGGAAGCTATTCGCAAGCTCGGCATATTGGTCATAGGCGTCGAGCGCGATATGCAGCGCGCCCATGCCCATCATCCGGGTGACGCCCATCTCGCTCGTCCAGATCCGCACGACATCGCCGGCGCGGGCGCGCAGTGCGTCGCCAAGCGCCTTCACGTACCGCCCGCGCTCGGCATGGCCGAGACGACGCCATTCGCCGCGATCGAACGTCGCGCGCGCGGAGGCCACCGCGCGGTTCATGTCGGCTTCCTTGGCCTCGGCCACGCTGACGAACAGTTCCTCGGTGGAGGGCGTGATCACGTCGATCCGGGTATCTGTCGAAGGCGCGACCCATTCGCCGCCGATGAAGAAACGATCGGGATGGCGGATCATCGTCCGAGACGATTGTTCGAGCGTCAGATCGGCCATGGTTACGTCCTCTCGCTTTTCCAACAGCATCGCGTCGCTCCGTGGACGGACGCCACATGTCATGATCCGGATATAATCCCCGCCATGTCCCGCTGTTGAGCGAACGGAATTGCGACGATCGCTCACGTTGTTTCGATCGGCGACCAGATGGACATGCCGCTACATGCTCCTGAGCGCATAAGCTCATGCTCCATTATTACCCTGGATGCACAACAGTTGACGGTACCGGCAGTAGCGACTTGGATCCCCGGCAGACGGATCGCGCATGATCCGCGCCCTGGAGAGAATCGCGACAATGAGCGGCACGGCCTACGACATCGTCATTCGCGGCGGCGCGATCGTCGACGGATCCGGCGCTCCGCCGGTCGCCGGAGACGTGGCCATCATCGGTGACACCATCGCCGCAATCGGCACGATCGCTGCGCGCGGCCGCGAGGAGATCGACGCCGCAGGCCTCCTGGTGACGCCCGGCTTCGTCGACATCCATACCCATTATGACGGCCAGTCGATCTGGGAGAGCCGGCTCAACCCATCCTCGGGCCATGGCGTGACGACGGTGGTTATGGGCAATTGCGGTGTTGGCTTCGCGCCATGCCGACCTGAAGATCGCGAACGCCTGATAGAGCTCATGGAAGGTGTCGAAGACATACCTGGCGTGGTGATGGCCGAAGGATTGAGTTGGGATTGGGAAAGCTATCCGCAATTTCTCGACGCCGTCGACGCTCGCCCGCACGACATCAATATCGCCAGCTATCTTCCGCATGCGGCACTACGCGTGTTCGTGATGGGCAAGCGCGCCAGCGTCGGCGAAGCCGCGACGCCGGCCGACATCGCGCAGATGGCGGAACTGACGCGCGACGCCATGCAGGCGGGAGCGATCGGTTTTTCCACCTCCCGCAGCCTGTTTCACAAGAGCAGCTCCGGCGAATCGATCCCGACCCTAGAGGCCGACAGCGCGGAGCTCGGCGCGATTGCCAGCGCGATGCAGGACGCCGGCAGCGGCATTCTCCAGATCGCAAGCGACTATAAGAACTTCACCGACGTCGACAATGAGTTCGCGCTGATCCGCGACGTTGCGGAAAGAACCGGCCGGGAGATGACTTTGCCGATCGCCCAGACTCACGGCGATCCCGAAAGCTGGCGCAAGATCCTGTCGTTGATCGAAGACGCCAATCGTGACGGCATCACCGTCACCGCGCAGGCGCTGCCGCGCGGAATCGGGCTCCTGCTCGGCCTCGATCTCTCCATGCATCCGTTCAGCTTCTGCCCGAGCTACATGGCAATCCACCATCTGCCACTCGCCGAGCGGATCGAACGCATGCGCGATCCCGCGCTGAAGGCGAGGATCATCGCCGAGACGCCGGTGAAGCCGACCCTACCCCTGCAGCAGCAGGTGCGTCGCTTCGCCGGCATGTTCGAGATCACCGAACCGCTTGACTATGAACCATCGCTCGACCGCTCGCTCGCGGCCCGCGCCGAGCGCGACGGCGTCGTGCCCGAAGCGCTCGCCTATGACATGCTGCTCGGCCGCGGCGCAGGTGCGGCGCTGTTCCTGCCTTTTGCCAACTATGCTCATGGCAATCTCGACGCGGCGCTGGAAATCATCCGGCACGATCATGTCGTGCTCGGCCTCGGCGACGGCGGTGCGCATTATGGGGTGATCTGCGATGCCAGCTACCCGACCTTCCTGCTTGCCTACTGGACGCGCGACCGGACCCGCGGCGAGCGGCTGGCGCTGCCGGACGTCGTGAAGGCGCTCACTTCCGAGACTGCGCGCGCCGTCGGCCTGCGCGACCGCGGCCTGATCGCACCGGGCTATCGCGCCGATATCAACCTGATCGATCATGCCAGGCTGACGCTTGGCGCACCCGAAGTGGCGTTCGACCTGCCGGCCGGCGGCCGGCGGCTGACCCAGCGCGCGAGCGGCTATGTCGCGACCATCGTCAACGGCATCGTCGTCTATCGCGAGGGCGAGCCGACCGGCGCCTTGCCCGGCCGGCTGATCCGCGGCCCGCAGCCGGCGCCCGTCCATGCCTGACCCGATCGTCCGGCCCGACGTCGCCGCCTTCCTCGCTCTGCTCGCTTCTCAACCCGCCCCCAGCTTCGCGGAGTTAGGCCCGGCACAGGCACGCGCGGCGATGGGCGCCATGGGCGCGATGTTCGATCTTCCGATGATCGGGATGGCGCGGGACGAGGCGTTCGTGGCCGAGGGACCGGACGGTGATGCCATCCCACTGCGGCTATTCGATCCTCGCCCGTTCCGGGAAGCATCGCGGGTCGTGATGTTCTTCCATGGCGGAGGCTTCGTGCTGGGCGATGTCGCCGGCTACGCCGCGCCATGCTCGGCCATCGCGGCCATGCTCGATCTGCCGGTGGTGTCGGTTGACTATCGCCTCGCGCCGGAACACCCTTGGCCCGCCGGACCGGACGATTGCGAGGCAGCGGCGCGCTTCGTCGCCGACCGGGCGGCGCTCGGCTTTGCGGTCGAAGGCCTGATCCTGATCGGAGACAGCGCCGGCGGCGGCCTGGCGGTGGTGACGGCCATGGCGCTGCGCGATGCGCCGGCGCGGGCGCCGGTGATGGCGCTCTGCGCGCTCTATCCCGTCGCGGATCAGCTATCGGAGCATCCGTCCTACGAAGATTTCGCTGGGGGCCATCTGCTCGGGCGGGAGGATATGCGCTGGTTCCTCGATGCCTATGGCGCAGACCGCGCGCATTGGCGCGCCTCGCCGCTCGCCGGCCGGATGGAGGAGCTGCCACCGGCCGTCATCGCCACAGCCTCGCTCGATCCGCTGCGCGACGAAGGTCGCGCGCTCGCCGCGGCGCTGGCTTCGGCCGGCGTCGCCACGGCCTTTTATGAGGCGAAGGGGATGGTGCATGGCTTCCTCAGCATGCGTAAGGCCATGCCCTCCGGCATCGCGGATCTGGAAGCCAGCCTCGGCCTGCTGAAGGCGCTGCTGCCAGGGGCTACACCAGCCGGCAATGCGCTGTGCACGTCTGAGTATGGGACGCACGCCGACGGACCTTAAGGTCCGGTCCGAGAGACGGGGAAGACCCGGTCCAGGTGGAGGATATATGTCTGAGTCGGTGGCGCGGGCCGAAACCCTTTTCTTCGGCCGAACCGAAAGTGAGGTGCGCGCGGCGATCGCGCAGGCGGTGCCGAACGTGCTGCGCCTCGCCCTCTACGAGGCGACCCGCGATCCCGAGCTTGCCGCGATGGAAGTGGAGCGCAAGCCCTATTGGGGCGGT
Source organism: Flavisphingomonas formosensis (assembly GCF_009755815.1). Taxonomy (GTDB): domain Bacteria; phylum Pseudomonadota; class Alphaproteobacteria; order Sphingomonadales; family Sphingomonadaceae; genus Flavisphingomonas; species Flavisphingomonas formosensis. The sequence goes on along the minus strand of NZ_WRPK01000009.1, from coordinate 112,847 downwards.
GCCTTCTTCGTCTCCGAGTTGGTCGAGCGGCACGTCCCCCGCGTCCAGGAGATGGCAACGGACTTCATTCTCCGGGGCGGCTCCGCCGGCGCTAAGCCGTCCGCTGGCGAGCTGCGCGGCATGATGGACATGCTGATCGGCCAGCCGGTCAGCGATTTCAACTATGAGGTCGGTCGCGGCGACCTGATCGACGATCCCTTCCCGCTCGGCGTAGACTGGCACAAGGAGCCGTCCGCCGAGGTGAAGCAGGCCTTCCATGTGGTGATCATCGGCGCAGGGCTGGCCGGTCTGTCGACCGGCATCCAGCTCGACCGGCTCGGCATTCCCTATACGATCGTCGAGCGCAATCCTGAGGTCGGCGGCACTTGGTGGGTGAACGACTATCCCGAGGCGCGAGTCGATATCGCTAGCCATCATTATCAATATTCGTTCATGAAGAACTATCCCTGGCGCCATTATTTCGCTACCCAGAGCGAACTGCTCGACTATGCCCGCACCGTCGCTGCCCGGTTCGATCTGCGCCGCAACATTCGTCTGAGCACCATGGTGACTTCAGCCGACTGGGACGAGGAGAGCGCAACCTGGCGGGTCGGCATGCGTGGCCCGGACGGGCAGGAGGAGATGCTGGTCTGTAACGCGGTGATCAGCGCGGCCGGACTCTTCAATTCGATCAACATGCCCGACATTCCCGGCATCGGGGACTATCAGGGCAAGATGTTCCACACCACCGCATGGGACCATGGCTATGATTTCAGCGGCAAGAAGGTCGCGCTGATCGGCGCCGGCTCGACCGGCGCACAGCTCATGCCCGCGCTCGCCGAGAAAGCGGAGCATCTCACCGTCTATCAAAGATCGCCGCAATGGGTTTCGGCAATCGATGGCTACCGCGCTGAGATCTCGGCCGAGGTGCAATGGCTGTTCGACAATTTCCCCAATTATTGGGGCTGGTACAGCTACTTCACCTTCTGCATCAACATGGGTGGCGACCCGGAAGGGCTGCAGGATGTCGATCCCGAATGGCAGCGCAAGGGCGGCCTGATCAGCCATCGCAATGACGAGCTGCGCAAGCATAATATCGAGTATATCAAGTCCAAGGTCGGCCATCGCCCCGACCTGTCCGAAAAGCTCATCCCGAACTTCGCGCCCTTCGCCAAGCGCCCGGTGGTCGACAATGGCTGGTTCGATGCCCTCAATCGACCCAACGTCGATCTGGTGACGAGCCCGATCAGACGGATCACCGCGGACGGCATCCAAAGCGACGATGGCGACCGCGCCTTCGACCTGATCGTCCTCGGCGCCGGCTTCAAGACCGAGCGCTATATGTGGCCGGTCGCGTATCGCGGCCGCGGCGGGGTTTCGCTCGAAGAGGCCTGGGAGAAGGACGGCGCGCGCGCCTATCTCGGCATCAGCGTGCCCGATTTCCCCAACCTGTTCGTGATCTATGGGCCCAACGGCCAGGCGCGGTCGGGCGGACTGATCAAATGGCTCGAAATCTGGTCGCGCTATGCGTTGCGCATGATCGTGACCATGATCGAGGACGGCCATCGTTCGCTGAGCGTGCGCCATGACGTTCATGACGAGTATAATCATAGCATGGACCAAGCGCTGAAGCTCTGTGTGTGGGGTCAGGAGGGTTCGGCCTCCTATTATGTCAATTCGCACGGCCGATCATCGGTGAACATGCCGTGGAAGCCGGCCGAATTCTATGCTTGGGTGCGCGAGCCGGATCTCGATAAATATGACGTGAGGTAACGACTTCATCCTTCCCTGCAGGGGAGGATGAAGAAGGTTATTCCGCCGCTTGGGAGATATTCGGCGCGAATTGCGGTGTCGGCCGCTCACTCAAACCACCGCTCACGATCCGCCCGCCCAGCATCACGACCCTCAGATGGCGATCCGGCTCCGTCAATATCCCCGGCGTCGCGATCGGATCGCCATCGACCACGATCAGGTTCGCCTCCATTCCCTCGAGGATCAGCCCCTCCGTCGCCGCCGTCCGGGTCAGCCGCGCGCCGTTGCGGGTCGCCCAGCGCAGCACGCGCTCCGCGGAAATCCCCATATCCTCAATATAGACGAGCAATTCGCGCGCATAGACGCCGGGGGCATGGCCCATGCCCTGCGCGCCAAAATCGTCGCCTGGAACGATGTTCACCCCTGCCGCATCCGCCTTGTGCAGCATGATGCGGGCATTGTCCCAGGCGGCGTCCATCTGGTGGCCGGCACGCGCTTCGCCAGCGCCGCCATAGCTGGCCAGCTTGGTGAACAGCAGGCTCGGTATCCAGGTCGTGCCGGCTTGCACCATCGCCGCGATGCAATCCTCGTCGATCTCGTCGGCGTGATCGATGATGTCGACACCGACCGCAATGCATTCGCGGATCGATGCGCTGCTGTTGGTATGCGCGCGAACACGGGCACCTCGCTCATGCGCGGTCCGCACCACCACCTCGAGCTCGGCGTGCGAGAGGCCGCGATAGGTGGGCAGCAGGTCGAAGCCGTGTCCGCCGGTCGGCAGGATCTTGATCACCTCGGCGCCGCGCAATATCTCCTGCCGCACCGCTTTCGCGATCTGCTCGGGCCCATCGGCGAAGACATTGCCGCCGATGCGGCGCACGCCGCCCATCATCTGCACGTCGTTGGCCCACCAATGGCCGCGATCCTCATAATCGCCGGTGGTGACGACGTGGCGGCTGCACGGCACCAGCATCGGCCCGTCGAACATGCCGCGCTCGATCGCGACCTTCATCTGCCAGTCGAGATCGTTGCTGCAGCTTCCCGAGACGATCCGCGTGATGCCTGAGCGCAGCGCGATCTGAAGCGACGTCGCCGCCGCGAGCGCGAGCAGCGCGGGAGGCTCCTCGGTGCCGAGGAAGATGCCGCCACGGCCGGCGCCAAAGCGAGGCGGTCCGATATCGAGGAATTCGCCATGCCAATGGCCGACCGTCATGCCGGGCATCAGCGTCGCACCACCGAGATCGACCGCCCGAGCGTGCGAGGGCGCAGGATCGCGGCCGACACCGGCGATCCGCCCGTCCGCGATCAAGATAGTATAGCCGGCTCCGCGAGCCGCCTCGCCGTCGAACAGCTGCGCGTTGGTAAAGGCGATCGGTTCCGCCATGGCCCTGCTCCCGCCGCCGCGTATCCTCTGCCGCGGTCCTCCACAGAGAGTAGCGCAGGCCTTCCAGCTCCGGTGTGACTGTGAGGGCCGCCGCGATTGCCTCAAGCCGCATCCGCCATATCGCGCCTGATCATCCCCCCTGCGGCTGGAAGGGGATGCGCGTCATGCCGCTCAGCTCTGGCCGCCCGCGGTCCGGCGGGTGCGTGCGACGACGATGCCGGCGGCGGCTCGGTCCCACGTGGCCGCGGTCACGCCTTCGGTGCGCAGCACATGCTTCTGGATCTTGCCGGTCGGCGTGGTCGGGAAGACCGAGCGGAACTCGATGAAGCGCGGCACGGCGAAATGCGGCAGCCTGTCGATCGACCAGCGGCACAGCTCCTCCTCGGATAAGGTGACGCCCTCCTTGAGAATCGCGGTCAGCTTCAGCTCGTCCTCGGCATGTTCGGAGGCGACCGAATGGACCGCCACCTCGGCCAGCGCGCCATGCGCGCGGAAGCTGGCCTCGACCTCGAAGCTGGAGATATTCTCGCCCCCGCGGCGCAGATAATCCTTCTTGCGATCGACGAAGTAGAAGAAGTCCTGCGCGTCGAACTTGCCGATATCGCCGGTGTGGAACCACATGTCGCGGGTGGCGGCGACGGTCGCCTCCGGCCGCCGCCAATAGCCTTGGAACATGATGCCGGGCCGCCGCGGTCGCACGACGATCTCGCCGGGTACATCGGGCGGGCATTCATTGCCGGCATCGTCGAGGATGCGCACCTCGAAATCGTCATGCCGCCGGCCGGACGATCGGTCCGGCGTCTCCTCATAGGAGGAAACCAGCGTGATCATGCAGCATTCGGTCATGCCATAGCCCGGCTGGGAGACGTGCTGCACCCCGAACCTCTCGCGCCACAACCGCTTCAGCTGCGCATCGATCGGCGAACCGTACAGCACCTTGATCTGGCCATGGCAGCGCCGCGCGGCCTCGCTGTCCGGAGCGCCGGGAATGAGGCTCAGCATAACGCTGAGCATCGAGACATGGGTAGCGCCGCTGCGCTCGATCTCGGGCCAGAAATTGGAGACGGAGAAGCGCGGATAGATCGACGCCGTCGCCCGCGCCGTCACCGCGTTGAGCAAGGTGCCGAAGGCGGCATTGGCGTGGAACAGCGGGCATGGCGTCCACACCACGTCGCCCGACGCGAGCCGCGTATGCCACTGATTCTGCCGGGCGAAATTGCAGGCATAGCCGTGCGGCACCATGCAGCCCTTGGACGGACCGGTGGTACCGGAGGTGTAGATCAGCATCGCCAGGTCGGACGGCGCCACCGCCCGCCCGATCGGGAGCGGCGCGGCCGATCGGATCGTGTCAAGCGGCCGCACCACCAGCGCACCCACCGCATCGATGCCGCCGCCGCAGGCGAGCACCAGGCCGAGATCGGGCAGATCGGCCGCGATGGCCCGCACGCGCTCGACATAATCGGCCTCGGCAACGACGATCCGCGCACCAGCATCGGCGATCTGATGGCGCAGATAATCGCCCTTATAGTCGGTGTTGATCGGCACATAGACTGCGCCGATCTCGTTCACCGCGAACCAGACGAAGACCGCTTCGGGGCCATTGTCGAGAATGCCGCAGACGCGCTCGCCCGGCTCGACGCCGAGCGCGACGAGGCCGTTGGCAAGACGCAGCACCTCGTCGCGCGCCTCGGCATAGCTGTAGCGGGTACCGGAAAAGTCGACGAAGACACGATCAGGCGCCTCCTCGCAGGCTGCGCGGAAGAGATCGGGAATGGTGGTCAGCCCCGCCATGGTCCAAGTGTCCGGCACGTCATTCGCCTCTCGATAGCAAGGCAAGGCTGCCGCCTTTCGGATGCCGTTGCCAGAGCGCGGAGCCGAGCGGCAAGGCATATGGCATCGAGGTGCAAGCCCCGTCAGGCGGCGGCCACGGGCCGCGTACCGCGCACCAGCCGCCCGGGCAGCCGGCCGGTCGCCACCCCCTCGCGATACGTCACCTCGCCGTTGACGATCGTCGCGACGAAGCCGCGCGCTTCCTGGGTCAGGCGGCCGCCGCCTATCGGCAGGTCGTAGATCATGTGCGGCCGGCCGAGCGACAGGCGATCAAGGTCGATCACGTTCAGATCGGCGCGCAGGCCCACCGCGATCCGGCCGCGATCGTTGAGGTCGACCGCGCGCGCACAATCCCAGCTCAGCGAGCGGATCATGCCGGCGAGGCTCAGCTTGCCGGCCTCCTCCCCCGTCCAGCGCAACAGATTATAGGTCGGCAGGCTCGCGTCGCAGATCGATCCGCAATGGGCGCCGCCGTCGCCGAGGCCCGGCACCGTCACATCGCTGCGCATCATCGTCTCGACCGCTTCGATGCTGTTGCCGACGAAATTGGCCGCCGGAATGTAGAAGATGTGCCGTCCGTCGCCGGACACCATCCGGTCGAACATGTGCTCGGCCGCCGGCGCGCCGCGCCGCGCGGCCTGGGACGCCATGCTGTCGTCGGGCCGGGGCTCGTAATCGAGCCGGTCGGTCAGCTCGAAGATGAACTCGGGCGCGGTCAGCGCGGCGGCGACCGGCTCCCAGGATCTGCACGGATATTGGCCAGTGATCGCCGCCCGTCGCGCGGGCTCGCGCAGCGCCGCAAGCCGCTCCTCGAACGGCAGGTCGGCGATCTCCCGATAGGCGGGGCAGAAGCTGAACGGGTTGACGCTGAGCTCGAGCCCGGCGAGCAGCCCGACCGGCCGACCGCAGACCTGCGCGGTCACCGCCATCCCCTCGGCGCGCGCCTGCTCGGCCGCCGCGAGCACGGTCCGCCAGCGATCGGGCGTGGGGCGCATCTGGAGCAGCGAGAAGGTCATCCGCCGCCCCGATCCCTCCGCTACGCGGCGGAGCATCGCGAAATCCGCCTCGGGCTCGTCGAAATCGGAGATCGCCTGGAAGATCCCCTGGCCCGCGGCGGCCAACCCTCCGGCAATACCGGTCAGCTCGCCCTCGGCCGCAGAATAGCTCGGCGTCAGCCGGCCATCGCTTGCCTTGTGGTTGATCGAGCGCGAAGTGGCGAAGCCAAGCGCCCCGGCTTCCACCGCTTCACGTGCCAACCGCGCCATCTCGGCGATGTCGGCGTCCGTCGCCGGCTCGCGGCTCATCGCCCGCTCGCCCATCACATAGAGGCGCAAGGGTGCGTGCGGCAGATAGGCGGCGACATCCATGTCGAAGCGGCGCCCGGCGAGAAAATCGAGATAGGAAGGGAAATCCTCCCATTTCCAGGGCAGCCCTTCGGTCATGACGATGCCCGGGATATCCTCGACGCCCTCCATCAACGCGATCAGCTTGTCGCGATCGTCCGGCCGGCAAGGCGCGAAGCCGACCCCACAATTGCCCATCACCGCGGTCGTCACGCCATGGTTGGACGAGGGGTAGAGCCGCTCGGCCCAGGTGGCGTGGCCGTCATAATGGGTGTGGATGTCGACGAAGCCGGGCGTCACGATGCAACCAGAGGCATCGATCTCCTCGGCCGCCCCGCCCGTGACCGCGCCCACCGCCGCGATCCGGCCGTCCTTGACCGCCACGCCGGCGCGTACCGGCTCGCCGCCCATGCCATCATGGACGAGGCCGTTGCGCACGATCAGATCATAGTGCGCCGTCATCGCCGTCTCTCCGTCATTCGCGTTCAGGCGGCATTGCGCAGCCGCGCATCCTCGAGGATCAGGTCCGACGCCCGCCAGCCGAGCGCCATCGCAGGCCCGTTGGTGTTGCCGGAGACCAGCGCCGGCATCGCCGAGCAGTCGACCACGCGTAGCCCCTCCACGCCGCGCACGCGTAGCCGCTCGTCGAGCACCGCATTCTCGTCTCGGCCCATCCGGCAGGTGCCGACCGCATGGGTGCCGCAGGTCGCGCTGCGATAAACCATGTCGAGTATGTCCTCGTCGGACTGGACGTCCGCGCCGGGGAGCACCTCCTCGCCCAATATGTCGGCAAGCGCCGGGCGGGCGAGATAGGCGCGTATATATTTGAGCATCGCCACGGCGAGGCTGCGATCATGCTCGGTGGTCAACCAGTTGGGGCGAATATCGAGCGGCGCGTCCGGATCCGGTCCACCAATCGCGAGCCCACCCTCGCTCGTCAGGCGCAGCATCTGGGCATAGACCGACATGCCCGGCTGCCGCTCCACGACAGGGAGCGGATTGGCGACATTCTCGCCCTCAGGACGCACCATCGTCGCGCCGCCGAGATAGAGCTGGACGTCGGGGCGGGTCGCAGCCGGATCGACCTTCACGAAGGCGCCCACCTCCAGCGGACCGCTGGAGAGCGGCCCCGAATGAAAGGCGAGATATTGCAGGATGCTGCCCGCAAGGCCGAGTCCGCGGAAGCGATGGTTGAGCCCGCGCTCGCCGCCCTTCAGCCGGTGGGTCAGGGTGAAGCCGAGATGCTCGAGCAGATGCCCGCCAACATCGGGGCTGTCATGGACCACGGGGATGCCGTGGTGTCGGAGCAGCGCGCCTGGCCCGATGCCGGAGAGCTGGAGCAGCTTAGGGCTCTGGAGGGCGCTCGCGGAAACGACGATCTCGCGGCTTGCCGCGAAACGCACCCGGCGCTCGCCGATGCGGCAGGCGACGCGCGCGGCACGCCGGGCATCGAACGCGATGCGATCGACCATCACCCCGGTCCTGACGGTCAGATTGGGGCGCCCGCGCGCGGCCTTAAGGAAGGTGCGCGATGCACTCTGGCGGCGTCCACCTTTGATATTGTGACTGAAATAGCCGACGCCCTCCTGATCTTCGCGGTTGAGGTCGTCCTTGCGGGCAAGCCCCATCTGCTCGCCCGCGGCGATCAGCCGCTCGGCCAGCGGATAGCGGAAATGCCCGACGCTGATGCCGACCGGCCCGCCGACGCCGCGCACGCCATCGTCGCCCAGCTCATGATCCTCGATCGCGCGGAACGCCTGTTTCATCGCGTCCCAGCTCCATTCGGGGCCGGCCCGCCGCGCCCATTCCTCATAATCCTCCGGCTGGCCGCGCACATAGATCATGCCGTTGATCGAGGAGGAACCACCGAGGCCTCGCCCGCGCACCCAGCTTTCCTTGACGTCGACGCCGTTGCCGCGCGGCTGCCCGACCGCATAGTGCCAGGCATGCGCGGGATCGAGCACCAGCTTGCTGAAGCCCTTCGGCACGCCGATCAGATAGCTGCGATCCTCGCCGCCCGCCTCCAACAGCAGCACGCGATTGGCAGGATCCCGCGATAGCCGGTCGGCGAGCACGCACCCTGCCGACCCCGCGCCGACGATGATGTAATCGAACGTCTCCATCGCCGCTCTCATCCTTTCGCCCGCGGCAGCGCATAGGCGACGAGATAATCGCCGACGCCGTCCTCCAGTTGGGGGTGACCGCTCGCCGGCACGAGCACGATCTGCCGCCCGCTCTTCACCGACCAATAGGTCATCGGGTTGGCGTGGCCGGCTGCCGGCAACCGCGCCTCCCAGAGCAGCGTTCCGCTGCGCGTGTCGAAGGCGCGCAAGGTACGATCCTGCGCCGCGGCAATGAACATCAGCCCGCTCTTCGTCACCATCGACGCGCCGACCGCCGGCACGCCCATTGCGAGGGGCAGGCCCGATTTCAGCCCGAGCGGTCCGCTCTCGCGCCCGGTGCCGAGCGGCTTGCGCCACAGCACCCGCCGCGTAATGAGGTCGACGGCGGCCACTTCGGAGAAGGGCGGCTGGGTGCACGGCACGTTAAGCGGCGAGACGAAGGCGCCGGTCTTCGCAGCGTAACGCGTGCCCTTCTGGTCCCAATGCTTGATGTCCATCGGCGCGTGCTCCGCGTCGAACGGGCGATAGAGCTTCGGATCGGCTGCGGGGCGTGGGATAAGACGATTGCGTAGCGGCAGGTGCATGACGTTCAGCACCATGATCCGCCGCATCGGATCCACCGACACGCCGCCCCATTCCGACCCGCCATAATAGCCCGGATAGACGATCGACGGCTTGATCCCGAGCGGCGTGAAATCGCCGTCGTAGCGCGACTCGCGGAACCGGATTCGGCACCACATCTGATCGAACGGAGTGAGGCCCCACATCTTCGCCTCGGTCAGCCGATCGCCAGTGAAGGAGGGCATGCCGACCGGATAGGGCTGGGTCGGCGAAAGCTGCTCGCCCGGCACCGGATCCTGCGGCACCGGCCGCTCGACCGTCTCGACCAGCGGACGGCCGGTCCTGCGGTCGAGCACGAAGAACACGCCGCGCTTGGTCGGCACGATCACCGCTTGACGCAGCCCCTCGCGCGTCGGGAAATCGGTGAGCGTCGGCGGCGAGGCATTGTCATAGTCCCACACGTCGCGATGCGTCGTCTGGAAGTACCAGCGCAGCGCGCCGGTGTCGGCATCGAGCGCCACGATCGAGCTGCCATATTGATTCATGATCGGCGAACGATGCGCCGCGACATAGTCCGGCGTGGCATTGCCGAGCGGCACATAGACTGCGCCGAGCGCATCGTCCGCGGTCAGCGGCGGCCATGCATTGGGCGTGCCGCGGGTGAACATCTCGCCCGGCCCGGGCATGCCGGTCTGCCCCGGCCGGCCCATGTCCCACGCCCAGGCGAAGGCGCCGGTCGCCGCGTCATAGGCACGGATCACGCCCGACGGCTCGTCCGCCATCTGCCCATCGAGCACCGAGCTGCCAAGCACCAGCTTGCCACGGACGAGGATCGCGGGCGAGGTATAATAGAGATAGCCGCGCGGGACCGGGCCCATGCCCTGTTTCAGGTCGACCTCGCCCTTCACGCCGAAGCTTTCGCACGGTTTCCCGTCGGTGGTGCGCACCGCGATCATGCGCGTATCATGGGTGAGCATCACGATGCGCGGCCCGCAGCCGTCATTCTGCGCCGCGGGCACATAGGTGACACCGCGGCACATCGCCATGACGACGCCGACCCGGTCCATCTTCGGATCATAATGCCAGCGGATCGCGCCTGTTTCGGCATCGAGCGCGACGACGTCGTTGGTCATGCCGCAGGTGTAGAGCGTGTCGCCGATCTTGAGCGGCGTCGCCTCCAGCGCGCCGACCATGCCCTTGGGCGGCATGCCAATCCGCGCGGTCCACAGCGGCTCGAGCTTTCCGACATTGGCAGGCGTGATCTGCGCCAGCGGCGAGAAGCGCTCGGCGGCGTTGCTGTGGCCGATCGCGATCCAGTCGCCCTCGCCTGTCGCGGGCGGAGGCGCCGCGATCTGTGCCTGGGTCGCGATCGCGGCGCGGTCGTTCAAGCTCCAGCCGAAGCCGAGCCCCGCGACGATCAGCGCAGCCACCGCCCCAGAGGCAACCGACCGCTGCACAGGCTTCGGCGTTCCGCGGCGGAACCAGCCGACAAGCATGAAGAGGCCGCCGACGGCCAGCACATCAAGCCGCGGCAGGAGCGCCCAGCCGTCCAGTCCCGATTCGGCGAACGCCCAGACGAGGGTCGCGACGAAAAGGATCAGATAGAGGCCATAGGCGAGCGCGCAACCGTGCCACAGGAGCACGCCCGATGCGATGAGGGCGACGCCAGCCGCGACATAATAAGGCGAGCCGCCGACCATCAGGAGATAGGCGCCGGGCAGGAGATAGAGAGCTCCGGCGATGAACAGGAGGATCGCTACCAGGGGCTCCAACAGGCGCCTCGACTTCGTGCCCTCTGTCGTGATCATCTCATGCTCCTCCCCGCGGCTGTGCCGTCTTGCGCCATAGTCGCGCTGCCCGGGAGCGTGACAAGCCGCGCTGCCCGGTCAGGCAAAGCGGCGGTCATCTCGGGGCATGCGGATTGCGATCTTCCTGCACGCCACCTTTCAACCCCATAGGAGGATAAAGCGTCACGCCGCTGCCGCGCTTTGCGCGACAACACGCAGGATATTCACCGGCACCGCCGACATATGCGGCATCGCATTGACCGGCTCGACCCGCTCGACCGTGTCGATCAGCTCGTTGACGCCCGCGCCATGCACTGCGGGATCTTCTCCCGGATTGCCCGGCATACCGCCCCAGCCATGCGCCATGGAGACGACGCCGGGGCGCACATCCGCATCCACCGCGGCAATGGCGCGCACCCGCCCATGCGCCGACACGATCTCGACCAGATCGCCGGGCACGATGTCGAGTGCGGCAAGATCCTCCGGATTGAGGAAGGCAGGATTGGTCGGTGTGCGGCGGCGAACCGTGGGGACATGACGGCCATTGCTGTTGAACAGGTCGCGCATCCGTCGCGTCGAAAGCAGATGGGTGAAGGCCTCGCCGTCGCGGGTTATGGCGCCCGGCCGATCCCCCTCCTCCCAGAAGCGCCGCAGATCGGCGGCGACGTCGTCCGCCATCACCTCGAACCGCGCCTCATCGCCCTCGGCGCAGGGCAGGACGACGTCCTGCGCAATCGGATGGTCGCGGCCATGCGGATGGGCGCGCAGGTCGGCAAGCGAATAGCCGCCGACGCTGAGCCGGCGATCGATCATTTCCTCATCGGTCGGCGGCGTCACCATGTCGAGGGGGCCGGAGCCGTCGAACTCGATCGTACGACCGAGACGGCTGGCGATCGACCAGAAGACATACCAGTCGTTCACCACCTCCGCGCCATCCGGCGGGGCCAGGACCGGCGGCGTAAACTGCAGCCAGGCACCGGGCCAGAGCGGCATGTCCCCCAGCTTCAGCGGGATGTCCGCTCGCTCATACTGCATCAGCGGCGGGATCACATAGTGCGCGAAGGCGCTGGTGCCCGACGGCCAGGGATCGATCGCGACGAGCAGGTCGAGCGCGTGCAGCGCCCGTTGGGTTCGGCCGCGGTCGGGAAAGCTGGTGACCGGATCGCCGCCATCGACGATCAGCGCTCGGATCCGGCCCGGGCCGGGCGTCAATATCTCGTCGGTCAGCGTCGCGGTCGGCCGTTCGTCGCCCAGGCTGTAGGCGCCACGGATGCGGCTCGGCCCGCCCGCCTCCCAGAAGCGCATCGGCGGCACCACGCCTTCGCGCAGCTCGGTCGGCGGACACATCAGGTTGAGCGAATGCACCCGCTCGCCCGCGCGCAGATAGCGGCCGCAGATGACGTTGAGCGTCTCGATCAGCTGATGCGCGAGCACCGAATCCGGCGCCATGCATACGCCCGTCGCACTGTGTGCCGCGCCGCTCCGGGCATCGCGCGCAAACATCTCCGCTACCTGGCGGATCTGGCCCGGCGCCAACCCCGCGCGCGTTTCCACCGCCTCCGGCGTGAACGGCGCGACCGCCTCGGCCAACCGCCCCAGCCCCTCGGCGCCGACATAGCGCGCGCAGAAGTCGCGATCGTGCCAACCTTCGACCAGGATCAACCGGATCAACGCCGCGGCGATACCGACATCCTGCCCAGGATAGGGCTGGAGAAAGAGATCGGCGTTGCGCGCCGTCTCCGTCCTGCGCGGGTCGACCACGATCAGCTTGAGCCCATTGGCCCGCGCCTCGCGCAGCCGCTTGACCGGATCGACCGCGAGGAAGCCGACGGAGCCATGCGAGACGAGCGGGTTCGCCCCGAAGAACAGCGAAACGTCGGAGGTCTGGAAATCGGGCAACCCTGCCTTCCAGCTGCCGAGACGCCCCTGCGCGACTGCCTTGCTCGACTGATCGATGGTCAGTGTCGAGAAATAGTTGCGCGATCCCATGGCGCGCAGGAAATCGGGATGGATGCCATAAGCGAGCGCATTGAACATCCCGCCATTGCCGCAGAAGACGGCGAGCGCGTCGCCGCCATCCTCGGCGAGGATCGCGCCGATCCGCTCGGCAATCTCGTCCAGTGCCTGCTCCAGCCCGATGCGCTGATAGCTGCCGTCCGCCCTACGCTTCAGCGGATGGAGCCGCCGGGCGGGGCCGTGATGCGCCGCCTCCGCCTGCAGCCCCTTGAAACAGGCATAGCCGCGCGTCATCCCATTGTCCGGATCGCCGCGCACGGAGGAGATGCGCCCATCCTCCTCCACCGTCAGCAGCGTGCCGCACCCGCCCGAGCAGATCCGGCAGAAGGAGACATGTTGCGTCGCCATCATCACTCTCTTTCCTGTGTTCTTTCTTCATCCCTCGCTTTTAGGGACCGTTACGTGGATCCGCGTCATACCAGCGGAAGCTGGCATCGCTTTCAAACGGCACTCGGCTCAGGCTTGAGAGTGATCCCAGTTTTCGCTGGGATGACGCATTTCGAGAGCACTCGGCCAATTCGCAACGGCTCCCCTGAGGGAAAAGGGCTTTCGTCCGGTTCGATCGCAACCCGCACTACCATGTACTTCACACCGCCACCTTATCCACCGTGACCAAGTGCAGAAGCAGTCAAGGCGCGTTGCGCTCCCGCTGTCGGGCCGCCGTTGCCGGTTCCCGGCTTCCGGCCTAGCAGCATTGGCACGACGATATCGGCCGAACGACGGAGGCGCGGATGGCAGATGCCAATGAAGGCTTCTCGGTGGACATACGCGGCTTCGCACTCGACGCGGCGCGCGAGGCCGAGCTTTTCGCCAAGCAGAATGAATGCGTCTTCATGTGGACGACCAGGGCCGGCGAGCCGGTCGGTGTCGTGATGTGCTATCTGCTGCATGAGGGCCGCTTCTGGCTGTGCCTGATGGAAAGCCGCGCACGCGTCGCCGCAATCCGCCGCGATCCGCGCTCTTGCCTCTGCATCTCCAGTGCAGGCACCGACATGAAGACCGGCAAGGCGATCAGCTACAAGGGCAGGACCAGAGTCCATGCCCATGACGCACCCTTGGTGAAGGGCTGGTTCTTCGACGCCTTCGCCCGGCGCATGCACAAGGGCACGGACGAAGCGCGAATCGCCGCGATCGCGGCCGATCTCGACATAGCGGGCCGGGTGGTGTTCGAGTTCACGCCGGAGAAGGCGATCAGCTATGATGGCGACAAGCTGGCGCACGAGGCCGGGATCGACGGCGGTTTCGAGAAGCTGTTCGCCTGAGGCGACGCGCAACGGAGGGAAGGATGACGGATAAGGTGACGGTGACGCTGGGCCTCACGCTCAAGCCGGGGGCGGTCGACGCTTTCTGCGCGAGCCTGCCCGAAGCGATCAAGGAGACGGCGACGCGCCCCGGCTTCGGCAGCATCCGCATCGTGCGCGACGAAACGCGGGTGCTGTTCATCGAGACGTGGGACAGCGAGGCGGCCTACGACGCCTATATCGCCTGGCGAACCGAGACCGGGATGATGGATATGATGGCTCAGATTCTCGCCGAGCCGCCCGAAAAGACCGTTTGGCCGGCCCTCGTCGCCGCTGCCTGATCCGGGATCGAAGGAAAGCCATGTCCACGATCGAAACCAACCGCGCGCTCGCCCGCGAATATCTCGAGCGCATTGCGCAGGGCGATGCCGATGGAGTCGCCGCGATGTTCGCCGAGGGTGGCGCCATCCTCGTTCAGAGCCGGACGATGCTCCCGCCCGAGACGCGCGGCCGCGACGCGATCCGCGCGATGATCGCAATGCTGCCGCAGCTCTTCCCCGAGACCGGGCTCCGGATCATCATCGACGAGACGACGGCCGAGGAAGACCGCGTATCCGTGATCGCGCATTCGGACGCCGTGCATGTCTCAGGCAAGCCCTATCGCAACCGCTATCATTTCCTGCTGCGGTTTCGGGACGGACAGATCGCGGAATCGCACGAATATCTCGACAGCCTGCTGCTCACCGACGTGTTCTTCGACGGAGCGCGGCCGGAGGGGTGAGAGCCTTCAACAAGATTGTAAGGCAGGAGGCGTTTTCTTCTTCGTCATCCCGGACTTGAGCCGGCATCGATTGGCCGCAGCATTGCCGATAAGACGATATGCTACGGCCAATGGATCCTGACTTCGTCAGGATGACGGAAGATTCGCCAAAGCCGCCGCCAACACGGTATCGCCGTAACGCTGCAGGAACCACCCTGGATAAGGCGCCTCGGTCGCCGACACCGCATCCAGCCGCGCCAGTTCTTCGGCCTCCAGCGCGAGATCGACAGCACCAAGCGTGTCGGCCAGCTGCACCGCCTTCGACGCCCCCAGGATGATGCTCGTCACCGCCGGCCGAGAAAGCAACCAACCTAGCGCGACCTGCGCTGGCGATGCTGCGCGATCGCCGGCGATTGCTATAATCGTATCGAGCAGCGCATCGATCCGGCTGCGGTCGATCGGCATCATGTCGAACGTCGCGAGCCGGCCGTCCCCGTCGCCGCCCCGATATTTGCCGGTCAGCAACCCGCCGGAGAGCGGGCTCCAGACGGAGAGGCCGAGACCGTAGCGCGCCGCCATGTCCAGATAGTCGTGCTCGATGTCGCGGCCAGCGAGCGAATAATACATCTGGCCGTGGGTGAACGGAGCGAGCCCGTGGGCACGGGCAAGCTCCATCGCCGCCGCCGCGCCCCAGGCCGGCCAGTTGGAGAAGCCGAGATAGCGCACCTTTCCCGCGCGCACGATATCGTCGAGCGCGCGCAGCGTCTCCTCGATCGGCGTCAGCGGATCGAAGCGGTGGACGATATAGACGTCGATCCAGTCGGTGCCGAGCCGCGCCAAGCTCGCATCCACCGCCGCCATGATTCGCCCGCGCGATAGGCCGGCCTCGTTCAGCCCTTCCCCCGTCCGGCCGCCTACCTTGGTCGCCAGCACCACATCCTTGCGCCGCGCGCCGAGCGCCCGGCCCAGCATCGCCTCCGATTCCCCGCCGGCATAGACGTCCGCGGTGTCGAAGAATGTGACGCCGGCATCGAGCGCCATGCCGACCAGCCGGTCCGCCTCCCCCGCCTCGGTACGATAGAGCGCCGGATTGATGCGGTTACCCGCGGTGAATGTCATCGCGCCGAAGGCGAGGCGCGATACGACGAGGCCGCTACGGCCGAGCAGGCGATACTGCATCGCCCTTCCTCAACGCGGCGCCGGCCCGCACAGGCGTAGATAGTCGTTCCACTGCACCTCCTGCGTCTCGCCCCAGCCAATCCCGTCGACCTGCGGCGAGGTCCAGCGCGCCAGCCCGATATGGCAATGGCAATTATGCCATGGACTCCACGGCACGGTCGCGGTCACCTCGCCGACGAACTCGAAGGCGCGGCCTTCCTCGTCCTCGGCATGGATGATGCTGCGGACGGGAAAGAGGTTGGCGTCACGCTTGGTGATCTTGGAGACTTTGGGCAGCTTCAGGAGCTTGCCGTCGCGCCAGATCCAGGCGTCCTTGACGATCTTGTCCGCCGCCACCTCGAGCTTGCCCATCCATTCGGGATCGAGCGCCGGATCGTCATGCGCACCGATGTTGAACACGAAGTCCTTGGAGAACAGTCCGTTCATCCAGGTGTAGGGCGGCACCGACAAGGTCATCTCCGGCCGCAGCTCACCCCAGCTGCGATCGCGATTGTAGAGGCAGTCGATCCGCATCATCTCCCCGTCGAGCTCGCACGTGCCGGTGACGTGCATGCCCTGTTCGAAATGCTTGTTATTGGACCGCATCGCCGCATCCATGAACGCGGTGAAGGTCAGATCGATCGCGAAGCGGCGCCCCTCGTGGCGATAGGTGATGCGCTGCTGCTTCATCGGATCGAGGAATTCGACGCGCAGGCCGTTGGCGAGCCGAATATTGCGATCCTGGTCGAATATGTCGTCGGACATGTTGCTGTGCATGTCGTGAAAATCGGCGAACATCGCGTGCGACCGCGTGCCGCGATGCACCCAGAGCCCGCCGGTCACCGAGCCGACATTGGGATGCATGTAGATATAGATGAAGCAGTGGGTGTTGGTTTTCGGATGCTGGAATCCCCAGCACCAGGTCTCGGTCAGCGTCGATCCCGTGACGCCCATCTTGCCGTGATAATAGTCGTCGATCGGCTTCGCCCGGCCGAAACCCGTGCTGTCCGAGACCCAGGCGATCTCGTCGTGCAGCTTGTCCGCCATTTCGGGCTCTCCCTTGTCGTGATGGTTCAATCGAGAGTGGTGAGCAGGTCCCGGCTATAGGGCTTGAGCTCGTCCAGCCGATCCTCGCGCACCAATGTCGCCCAGTCGGGATTTGCGATCATCGCGCGACCAACGGCAACGAGGTCGAACTCGCCGCGATCGAACAGCTCAATCAGCCGGTCGATGCCCTCGACGCTCGAATAATCGAGCTTGCGTTCCTGCGCCTTGAGGAAATGCGCCTGATAATCGTCGGTGCCGACACCGAACGGCTGATCTAACGTGATCGATCCCACCGTCATAGTCGGCAGGCCGGAGAGCTTGCGCGTCCAGCCGCACAAAGTGAGGTCGCTCCCCTCGAAAGCGGGCTCCCAGAAGCGGCGGACCGAGACGTGGAACAGGTCCGCCCCGGCATCCGCCAGCGTCTCGACGAGCTGGGCAAGATCGTCCGGCGTCTCGACCGTTTTTGCGTCATAATCCTGCAGTTTCCACTGCGAGAAGCGGAACAGGATCGGAAAGTCCGGCCTCGTGCGCCGGCGAACCTCCGCCACCACCTCAGCGGCGAAGCGCGCGCGATCGCGCATCGTGCCGTTATAGCGATCGGTGCGCTGGTTCATCGTCGGCCAGAAGAACTGGTCGATCAGATAGCCGTGCGCGCCATGAATCTCGACGCCGTCGCAGCCGATCCGCTGCGCCGCCTCGGCCGCATCGCCATAGTGGCGAACGACTGCCTCGATCTCGGCCTCGGTCATCGGCGCGCCGTATCGACGGCCCGGACGAGGACACAGCTTCTCGTCGGTGTTGGGGATGTACCAGTCGGATGGGCCGATCGACGGCACCTGCGGATAAGGCTCGCATCCAGGCGAGCGGGCGAGGCCGGCATGCCAGATTTGCGGCATGAAGAAACCGCCGGCGCGGTGCACCGCAGCGACCGGCTCGCGCCACGCCTCGATCGCGGCCTCGCCATAGAAAGCCGGGCTGGTCGGGTTCGAACTGCCCGAGGTGGAGATGCTCGTCGCCTCGCCGAGGATCAGCGCGGCGCCACCCTCGACGCGTCGCCGATAATAGTCGGCGTAGCCGGGCGCCAGCACGCCATGATCGGCGAAGCAGCGCCCCATCGGCGCCATAACCACCCGGTTTGCAAGCGTCAGTCCCTTGAGCCTGAACGGCGTGAACAGCCCTGCCGCCGACCTGCGTTCACCCTGCGGCTGGATTGCGCGCTCCGCCATCGTCATTCCGGCACTCCACTGCTTATGCCTTGCGTGGGAGTTTCTAACCCAAGCCACGTCGACCGCCGCGCCCGTCACTGCAATGCGACATGTCAGGCTGTGTGTTTCTTCTTCGTCATTCCGGACTTGATCCTGACTTTCATCAGGATGACGGAAAGAAGAGCTACTATCTTAATCTGGAAACGGCCGTACCGGATCACTTCCGTCCCAGCCGATCGCCGCCTCCGCGATCCGCGCGAACACGCGTTCGACCACCGGATCATGCGCCAGCACCTCGACCATGAAGCCGAGATCGGCACGCGTATCGACATAGCCGAGCCGCATGTCGCCGAACCAGCCGTCGAACAGCAAGGGCGCGCCCATTGCCGCATAGCGCGCAAACTCGCCCTCGGCATCGTCTGTGAAATAGGCCATGTGATGGAAGGCACCCGCCGGACCGGGATCGCCGATGTCGCGATAGACCGAGGGCAGATCGTCGTGCTGCGCGATCAGCTCGATCTGGATCGGCCCCGATTGGGCGAGCGCGATCGTATAGCTCGGCGCGGAAGGCTGACCGCGATAGCGCCCCTCGCGTACCACCGGATTGGGATTGACGAAAAAAGGGCCGACCCCGCTCACGCTCTGCCAGCGGCGGATCGCGGCGTCCATGTCCCGCACCACCCAGGAGGCTTGAAAGAAGGCGAGCGGCGCCATCACGGCCGTCCCTCCGCCAAGTCGCGGGCGCGGCTCCGCAGATATTGCCGGATCGCCATGACCTGTGCCTCGCTGAGCTGGCCGAAGCTCGGCATGCCGCGCTCCATCAACCCACCCTGGCGGACGATGGCATCGAACGCCTCTGCCGATTGCGGCACCAGGGACGCGCGCAGGTCCGGTGCGATGCCGGCAGCGACCGCGCCCACCCCGTGGCAGATGTGGCATTGCTGATGATAGACGATCATGCCGGCAGCCGTCTGCTGCGGATCAGGCCGATAGTCCGGATCCGCGTTCGCCACGGGCCGATAGGGCTGCGGTGCGGCGGGCACCGTCGCCGTGCCGCCGAGCCGGAAGGTCAGGATGCGCCGCGGCTGGCTGCGCGCCTCCCAGCCGAATTTTGCGGCAGGCCCGCCGAACATCGCCCCGCTCGATCCGGTGCCGCTCAGCACCGTGATATATTGCTGCCCGCCCGCCCGATAGCTGATCGGCGGCGCCTGCACCGCGGCGCCGGCAGCGAAGGACCATAGCCGCCGCCCGTCGCGCGCGTCATAAGCCAGAAACTTGCCGTCGACCTGGCCCTGGAACACCAGGCCACCCGCGGTCGCCATCGCGCCGCCGCTCCACAGCCCGGCGGTCGGCACCCGCCACGCCGCGCGCTGGCGCACCGGATCCCAGGCGAGCAGGGCGCTCTGGCCGATGCGATCAGGCGTGATCGCGACCTTCACGCCATTGTCGTTGATCCCGCCCGGCACCCAATGCCAGTTTTTGAGGTCGATCCCCGCATCCGAATAGGTGGCGCCCATCTCCAGCGTCGGGATGTAGACCAGCCGCGTCTCAGGGCTGAACGCCATCGGCAGCCAGTTGTGTGCACCCTCCGGGCTCGGCCACATCTCGAAGGTCGATCCATTGGGATAGCGCGCGCCCGGCGTTTCCACAGGCCGGCCGGTAACGGGATCGATCCGGCTCGCCCATGTCACCTTGGCGAAGGGCTCGGCCGAGATCAGCTTGCCGGTGATCCGGTCGATCACATAGAAAAAGCCGTTCTTCGGCGCCTGCATCAACACCTTGCGCGGCTTGCCGTCGATGACGAGGTCCGCGAACTGTATGTCCATCGCGGCATTATAGTCCCAGGTCTCGCCGGGATTGACCTGATAATGCCATTTGTAGCGCCCTGTCTTGGCATCGAGCGCGACGATCGAGCAGAGGAAGAGGTTGTCGCCGCCGCCGGGGCTGCGGATCTTCTGGTTCCACGGGCCGCCATTGCCGGTGCCGACGAAGACGATGTCGGTTTCCGGATCATAGGCGAAGGCGTTCCATGCCGTGCCGCCGCCACCGAACTTCCACCATTCGCCCGTCCAGGTCTTCGCGATGCGCCGCTGCGTCTCGTCCTCGAACCCATCCGCAGGGTTGCCGGGCACGGTGTAGAAGCGCCAGAGCTGCTTGCCCGTCGCCGTATCATAGGCGGTGACATAGCCGCGCGTCGCGCCGATGTCCGCCCCACCATGACCGATGATCACCTTGCCGTCGAACACGCGCGGCGGGCCGCTGATGAAGCGGACGTCGTCCGCGCCCACCGTCATCGCGCTCCACATCTCGCGCCCGCTGGCCGCATCGAGCGCAACGAGCCGACCGTCCTGCGTGCCCACGAACAGCCGCCCATCCCACCAGGCGAGGCCGCGTATGCCCCAGCCGTTGCGCATCTTGATCTTCGCCGCCGGCTGATCGGCGACATGCGCGTCATAGGACCAGAGCACCCGCCCCTGCACCGGATCGATCGCGCTGACCTTGGTATAGCCGCTCGCGACATAGAGTATGCCGCCGATCGCGACGGGCGCGGCGATCGGATTATTCTCGGGCAGATCGAGCGACCAGGCTAGACCGAGCTTGCCCACCGTGTCGCGGTTGATTTCGGCGAGCGGGCTGTAATGCTGCTCGCCATAGGTGCGGCCGAAACCAGCCCAGTCATCGCCCCCGCTGTCGTCGCCGAGGCGCGCGGCGGCGCTCATCGCCGGGACGCCCGAGCGTGCGCCCGCCGCGATCGCCAAGGCCAGTGCGCAGGCCAGCGCCACGCGGCCGCCTGTCCGAACTCGCGCGCGCATCAGAAGGCGAGATCGCGATGCGGGCGGTCGAGCCTGAGCGGCCGCATGTAGGAGATGTCCTGCGTGTCCCACGTGCCTCGCAGGAACAGGTCGGGGTCCATCGTCGTCTCGGTCGCGTCGAGCGCTCCGTTCCACTCGACCAGGCAGGCGCGATCCGCCACCGCCCAACGCCCGTCGCGCTTTTCGAACCGGTCGATATAGCGGCCGCCGACCATGTCGACCGGCCCGCTCTTGCGCCGCAAGGTCGCCAGGAAATAGGTCTCGACATGCGCGGTGTCGCCGTCGAGGTCGATCGACTGGTTCATGATATAATGGTGATGCGCCGCCCAATTGCGCGAATGGGTGCCCTTGGCGTGGGCGATGAACCCGGCCGGATCGCCGACATAGGCACCGTGGTCATCGGTCGCGTCGGGATGATAGGCCTGTGCCATCAGCGCGTCGTCATGCCGGTCTATTCCACGGGTGTAGCGCAGCGAGGCCTCGCGGATCGCCTCCTTGTCGAGCAAATCGCGCAGCGCCTGCTCTTCCGCTTCGGTCATATCCTCTTCCTTCTTTTCCGGGCCTTCCAGGGCCTTTTTGAAAAGCGCTGCACCGGCCCGCACACCCACCCGACCTCCCAACGAGCGTAACCTGATTGGGAGGTCGGGTGGGGGTGCGGGCCGGTGCCGAAGTCGCCAGAGGCGACTTTCCAAACAGACTTTCACGACCACATGAAGCCGCCATCGATCACGATCATGCTGCCGGTCATGTGGCCGGCGGCATCGCTCGCGCAGAACAGCACGGCGTTGCCGATATCCTCGGGGCTGCCCGGGCCGCCCAGTGGCACGCGCTCGCGCACCATCGCGGCGATCTGCGGGTCGGCATAGACCGGCTCGGTCGCAGTGGTGCGGATCGGGCCGGGCACGACGGTGTTGATCACTATGCCGTGGGGGGCGAGCTCCGTGCAGAGCGAACGCGCGAGCGACACGACCCCCGCCTTCGCGGCATTATAGGCGGCGAGCTGGAAATCGGGCTTAAATGCGGCGGTGGACGCGATGTTGACGATGCGGCCGCGGATATCCGCCGCGATCATCGCCTTCGCCACCTTCTGCGTCAGGAAGTAAGTGCCCTTGAGGTTGCGCTCGGTGGTCGCCTGCCAGGTCTCCGGCGTGACCTCGAGGAAGGGCGTGAAGGGATGCATCCCGCCCGCATTGTTGACGAGGATGTCGATGCGGCCGAACGCCTCCAGCGCCGTCGCCACCGTGCGATCGAGCGCGGCGAGATCGGTGACGTCGGCCAGCGCGGCCACCGCGCCGACGCCGAGCCCCCGCAGTTCTTCGGCGACCGCCTCGGCGGCATCGCGATGGCGGTGCGACACGACGACGTTGGCGCCCGCCTCGGCCAGCCGCCTGGCGATGCCGAGGCCCATGCCCTGCCCCGCGGCGGTGACGATCGCGGTGCGGCCCGTGAGGTCGAACAGGGATGCGATGGAGGAAATCATCGTGCCGTCCGCGCCTGTTCGGGTTTCGTCATGCATGCTCCCCCGCCTGTTTTGGCAACGGCATGCTTCTTCTTAGTCATCCCGGACTTGATCCGGGATCCATTAGCCGCAGCGTTGCGCCTTATCGGCAACGCTGCGGCTAATGGATTCCGACTTTCGTCGGGATGACGAAAGAACCGCTACGTGAACCTTGCAGCCGTTTCGATGAGACTAGCATCCTTGCGGCTCGCGCCTTTGCCTCGGTAGGCACTCCGCATTATCGCCGCCCGCAGCCATGAAGAGGCGGTGCAGCCCCGATCATCTCCGATCACGCCCCAGGAACGGTGCAGCACCCCATTCGCCGCTACGATCCTGCGACGGAAAGCACGGAGAGGCGGGCCGATGAAGTTCTGGAACCTGCTGGCATTCACCGAGGACGAGCAGCTGATCGACGCCGCGCGCCATTGCGAGGAAATCGGTTTCGACGCAATCGGCATGTCGGATCATCTCTTCATTCCCGAACGGATCGACTCGCATTATCCCGGCTCAAAGGGCGCCGACGGCAAACCCTTCTTCACGATCGAGCAGCTTTGGTCCTTTCCCGATCCATGGGTGGCGCTCGGCATGATCGCCGCGAGCACGAAGCGCGTGAAGCTGATGCAGAGCATCTTCATCATGCCGCCGCGTAACCCTATCGACATCGCCAAGGCGACCGGCACGCTCGCGACGCTGGCGCCAGGCCGTTTGCGCATCTGCCCCGCGGTCGGCTGGATGAAGGAGGAATGCGACGTCTACGGCGTCGATTTCCACACGCGCGGACGCCGCACCGACGAGATGATCGCGGTGCTGCGCAAGCTCTGGTCCGGCGAGATCGTCGAGCATCAGGGCGAGTTCTTCTCCTTCCCGCGCCTGCGCTCCCTGCCGGCCCCCGGCCACATCCCGATCATCCCCGCGGGCGGCAGCGAGGCAGTGATGCGCCGCGCCGCGCGGCTGGGCGACGGCTGGATGGATCAAGGCAACCAGGTCGCGGACATGCCGCCGCTGATCGCAAAGCTTGACGAGATGCGCCGCGAGGCCGGGCGCGACCATCTTCCGTTCGAGGTGGTGATGGTGCTGAAGGACGCGTGGGACATCGATCTCTTCCGCCGCGCCGAGGATATGGGCGTCACCGCGATCCTGCTGCTGCCCGCCTTCTTCACCCTGGGCCGCCGTTCGACGCTCGACGAGAAGAAAGCCTATTGGGACGATTTTGCCGAGAAGGTCCTCCGACATTTTCCGTTGGAGGGATGAGCCTTCTTCATCCTCCCGAGAGGGGGAGGATTTGAGAAGCTACAACGTCGTGCCGTTTTCCACCTCTTCGACGATCAACAGCCGCGTCTTCAAGCGATCCTGGAACTTCTCCTCGTCCTCGAGGATCAGCTTGTTATTCTCGGGATCGTTGATGATGCGACCCATTTCCTCCATCGCCGCTTCATCCTTCAGCCAGATTTCGGTCACCGCGTCATAGCTGTCGTCGACGCTGGTCTCCTCCGGCTGATATTCCATCAGCGCCTTGGGATAGTTGCGCACATATTTCACCCAGAGATGGCCGAGCATCCGCTTGCCCATCACCGCATGGCTGGTCTCATAATGGTGGATGAAATCCTCGCGGCTCATCCCCGGTTTCTTCTTGATGAGGATCACGATCTTGACCATCGAAGCTGCTCCTGTGCTTCAGGGGGCGTAGGGCGTCTTGACCATCACGGTCAGTGCCTCGGTTTCGAGCAAATCGGGCATCGGCGCGAGGATCGCCTGCACCTCGGGATCGGCGGCGCAGGCCTCCAGCCCACGGCGGATGTCGTCGAACGCGTCGACTTCCCAGAGATGCGTCAGCTTACGAAAATCGCCGACCATCGGTTGCAAGGCCATTATCAGTTTCCAGCCATGGCTCGCCATGGTCGGAACCAGTTTCTCCATCATCTCGGCATAACCCTCATTTCGGCCGAGCTTCAGCAGGACATCTGTCTGGATATAGTAGGCGCCCATGGCTTTCTCCGTCGTTTCGGAGACTATGGCCATGGATGGATAGAGAAGACATGCCGGCCCGATATCCGCGGCTTGCCTGAAGACGCACGGGCGGGGGACACCCGCCCGCCCCGGTCAGCGATATTTGGCGGGAATGTCGAAGCCGAAGCAGCGTGCGGCGTTGAGGCCGAGCAGCTTGGCGCGGGTATCCTCGCTGACGATGTCGCCGAAGGTCCGCTCGATCGCCTGCGCCGAATGCGGCCAGGATCCTTCGTGATGGGGATAGTCGTTCGCCCACATGAAGCAATCCTGGAGGCCGAAGCTCTCGATGAGCTGGAGCGCGGCGCGATCCTCGCCGAACGAGGCGTAGCAGTTCGAGCGATAATAATCGCTCGGCAGGTTCTTGAGCTTGGGGCGAACCCAGAAATGATGCTTGAGATAGGCCTCGTCCATCTTCTGCATCATCCACGGCACCCAGCCGGCGTCCGCCTCGATCGTCGCGACGCGCAGCTTCGGGAAGCGCTCGAACACGCCCGAGGAGCACATGCTGACGATCGGCTCGATCGTCGGTGCCAGCGAGTGGACGACATAGTTGATGATCGCGCCGCCATTGCCGCGCGCCGCGCGCGGATCCTTGCCGGTCGAGACATGATAGGTAATCGCCAGGTCATGATCCTGGATCGCTGCCCACATCCGATCGAAGACGGGCAGATTATAGTTGATGTGGCTCACGTCATGCTCGCCCCAGATCGGCTTGCAGGGCAAGGTGAGCACGCGCATGCCCTTCTTGGCGACGCGTTCGATCTCGGCGATCGCGAGGTCGATGTCCGCGGTGCAGAGCGCAGCGGCCGGCATGCAGCGGTCCTTATAGGGCTCGCACACCTCCCACGCCCAGTCGTTCCAGACGCTGCACTGGGCGCTGACGAATTCGTTGTTGGCGGCCGACCACATCAGCAGCGCGGGGCCGTTGGGGAAGATCACCTCGGCATCGACGCCGTCCGCTTCCTGGTCGGCGATGCGCTGCAGGCTGACCTCCGACCCCTCGCCGCTGACCGCCATCGAATCGCCGCCCGCCTTGGAGCGGAGCAGATCCTCGCCCTCGAACTTGAAATCGATCAGCCGCTCGGGTCGCGCGCCCGGCATGATGATGTAACGCTCGCCATCGTCGCGCTTCTCGATGCGCGGCAGCAGCGCGTGCCATTTGGGATCAAGCCGGTCGCGGAACAGCGTCACCGGCGGCATCAGATGCGTGTCGCACGACACGATGAAATATTTGTCCGCACCTGCACGAACGCCGTGCTTCCAGCCCTTCACCTCGGGCGCGTTGAGGCGCCACTCATTTTCGGGATTCGTGACAATCTCGCTTGCCAAGGCCATTGCTCTACCTCTCTCCGGTGCGGGACGACCCGTCTCGCACCCTCACATTGTCATGTGTGACAATAGCCCAATATGACCGCGGCTGTTATCCTCGGGCTTGTCTGACGCTGATCGGGGGCTTGCCGCTGGTCAGAGGAATTTCAGCAGATCTTCGGGGCGGTCCGAGAAGTCCCGCAGGACATCTGCGCGGCGCTCGGCGTGATCGATCCGCTCGGGCGCATAGCTGTAGCACGCACCGGCTATCGCGCGCTTCTCCGCCGCGCCGACCGGTCCTGCCGGAAGCCGGTAGCGCCGCGCCGGCTGGATCAGGACGACCTTCTGCACGATCATCGCGGCCTCGATCTCCGTCTCGCCGAGCGCGTCGGTCTCGCCGAGCCACGAGGCGAAGCCTCGGAATAGATGGCGGCCGGCGAAGGGCAACGGCGACTGGATCATGCCGTCCTCCACCACCAGGCTGAAGAGGTCCGCGCCGTCGCAGCGGACGGCGATCTCCATCCGATCGTCCGACATATCGGGGATGTCGACGGCGTACAGGCGCTGCCCATCGCCCCGCAGCGCATGGCGCGAGGCGAGCCACGCCAGATCGAACATATGGGTGCAGTTGCGCCGCGCCCGGCCACCGCCGAAGAAGGTCCGCGCATCCTGCCCCACCGGCTCGCCGACCAGCGCCTCCAGCGGCTCCGCCGCACCAGTGCAGGCGATCAGCGGATAGCGGTGGAAGTCGGGCTCGATCGCGACGATGCGGCCATCGCGATGATGGAGCCGCAGGCGCATCGCATGGGCATGATCCTCGAGCTCGGCGAAGACTGTCCCCGGCTCGCCGGTCAGCCGTATCCGGCGGCGCGTCACGCCCTCGCCATAGCGGGTCGAAGCAAGGCGGCCGAACGAGGGATGGTCGTTCACGCGCCGCGGTCTCCGGCGTAGCTGATGAATTCGAGCAGCGAGCCGTCCGGATCGCGGAAATAGATACTGGTGCCCTTGCCCTGCGCCCCCTCGCGCGGGACCGGGCCGATGTGCACGGCGACGCCGCAGCCGGCGAGATGCGCGATCGCGTCTTCGATCGGGCCGTCCCAGACGAAGCACAGGTCACTGCCCCCTGGCGCCACCGGCGGGCGCGCGAGCAATTCAGGGCCGGCTTTCTCGGCAAGCCCCGGTCCGTGGACGTTCAGCATCTGAGTGCCGAGACGATATTGATGCAGGCCAGGGTAGGATCGCTCGATCGCGACACCGAATACCACCTCGTAGAAGGCGTCGGTGCGATCGAGATCCGAGGAGGCGATCACGACATGGTCGATGCTGACGGGCGAGATGCTCATGGACCGTCCCTTATCATCGCCTTTCCAGCCGTGCACGGAAGATACGCTTGCCTGGTCGTGCAACGGGCCATGCGGCGCAGGATATTAGGCGGCGCGATGGGCTAACCCGGGCTCCGCAAAAGAACTTGGCGCGCCTTTCAAGTGATCCTGACGAAAGTCAGGATCCATTCGCCGCAGTGTTGCATCTTATCGGCAACGCTACAGCTGATGGATCCCGGATCAAGTCCGGGATGGCCAAGAAGGGGACGCGTCGAATCTGAGACTTGCGCCGCCGGCGTAAATCGGAGGAAATGAATGGATATCGCCGAACGACTGCTCGCGATCGAGGAGATCAAGCAGCTCAAGGCTCGCTACTTCCGGCTGATGGACCAGAAGGACTGGGCCGGGCTCGCCGATCTGTTCGCCGAGGATGCGGTGTGCGACTATCGCGGCGCGCTGCGCGATCCGTCCGACGGCCCCGCTCCGCCGGACGATCCGTACGAGATCGACGTCGTCGGACGCGAGACGATCGTCCGTTTCATCCAGGCCGGGCTCGCCGGCGTGCGCTCGATCCACCACGGCCATATGCCCGAGATCGAGATCCTGTCCGACGACGAGGCACGGGGTATCTTTGCCATGTATGACGGGCTGAGCTTCCGTCACGGGCGGCTCTCCGCGCTCGACGGCTATGGCCACTATTATGACGGCTTCCGCCGCATCGACGGCCACTGGCGCATCGCGACGCTCCGCCTCGTGAGGCTGCGCGTCGACACGGCGCCTGCCTGACGGAGCGACGATCATGGCGACCCACCAGCTGCTCGTGCTCAGCAATCCCGCTCCCGGTCGGGAAGAGGCCTATAATCGCTGGTATGGCGAGATACACCTGCGTGAGGTGTGCGCAGTGCCCGGCATCGTCGCCGCGCAACGCTTCGCCGCCGCGCCGGGCGAAGCCTGGGCGTACAGCGCCACATACGAGATCGAGGCGGACGATCCGGAGGCTGTGGTCGCCGAAGTGATGGCGCGCGTTGCCGACGGGCGGATCGCAATGACCGATGCGTTCGACATGGGCTCGTTCAAGATGCTGCTGCTGACGCCGCATGGGGTGCGCGTCGCCTCCGGAAGCTTTCCGGCTTGAACGGATGCCTATCGCGTTTGTCCCGAGCATGGTCGAGAACTGCTTGATGGCGGTCCGGCTTCGGGACGAACGGAGATGTGTTTCTAATCTACCGCCGTCCCATCCTCAGCTCCGCCAATATCTCCGCATTATGCTGGCCGACGACAGGCGGCGTCCGCCGCGTGCCTGCCGCCACGCCATCGAAGCGCACCGGCGCGCGCGCCGAACGGTAACGCCCGGCGACGGGATGATCGACCTCCTCGATCGTCCCGTTCCAGACGAGTTGCGGATACGCCATGACCTCGCTCTGCCGCAGCACCGGCGCACAGGGAATCTCGCGCTCGCGCAGCAGGGCGCACCATTCGGCCGTTGTCCTGCCCACGAAGCAACTGCGCAGCATATCGGCATAGGCGCGCAGGTTGAGCTGCCGGTTGCGCATCGTATCGAAGCGCGGATCGCCTCGCAGGTCGAGCCGTCCGACTAGCTCCGTAAAGCTCTGCCAATGCTGCTCCATATGTGGCGTTGCGACCAGATAGCCGTCATCGGTCGGGCAGATGAAGTCGACGTCCGACAGATCCTGTGCCACGTCGATGCCGTCGCCGACGAAGCTGTGGTTCATCATTCCGTCCGGCCACATCCACCAGACCATCCCGTCCAGCATGGCATAATCGAGCGTGGCGCCCTCGCCGCTGCACTCGCGCGCGAACAATGCGGTCGAGATCGCCTGCGCCACGATCGGGCTGGTCAATTTGTCGGCGAGCAGCGTGCGCACCATCTGCGGCGGCCGGTCCGCGCCGCCGCCCTGCATATAGGCGAGCCCGCTCAGTACCTGCAGCAGCGTATCGAATCCGCCCTCGCGTGCATTCGGCCCGGTCTGACCGTAGGCGCTGATCGAGACGTGGATCAGGCGCGGATTGGCCGTTCGCAACGTCTCCGCGTCGAGGCCGAGACGCGCCGCCGCGCCGGGCCGCGTATTGTGGATGAACACGTCCGCCTCAGCCGCGAGCCGGCGGAGCGCCTCCAGATCCTCGGGCTGCTTTGGATCGAGCGCCACCGAACGCTTATTGCGGTTGGCCGCCATGAACATCGCCGCCTGCCCGCCGCGCGACGTGCCGGTGGAGCGGAATGGATCGCCGGTCGGCGGTTCCACCTTGATTACGTCCGCCCCCTGGTCGCCGAGAATGCACGCGGCCATGGCCCCGGTGAACCAGCCGCCGAACTCGACCACCCGGATGCCCGCCAATGGACCGTCGCTCATCGCACTGCCTCCCTCTCTTCGCCGATCGTGATGACGACGCGGCCCGCGGTCCGGCCGGAAGCCGAATCAGCCAGCGCGGCATCCAATTCTTCCAGCGGATAGCGACGCGCGACGGGCGGCACGCTCAGCCGCCCCTGGCCGAACAGGTCCATCAGCCGCACCGCTTCGCGCGCGCAGTGCTCCGGCTCATATTTCAGCCCCTGCAACAGGTTCGCGCCGATCAGCGAGGCACCCTTCAGCAGCGGCAGATTGGCCGGAATCGACGGTATGGCACCCGCCGCGAAGCCGACGACCAGCAGCCGGCCGTCCCAGGCGAGCGCGCGAAACGCCCGCTCGGTCGCCAGGCCGCCGACCGGATCGTAGACGACGTCGAGGCCGCGTCCGCCGGTCAGCGCATCGACCCGACCGCGCCATTCGGGATCGCCGCTGTCGATCGCCACATCCGCCCCGGCCGCCAGCGCGATCGCACGCTTGGCCTCGCTCGACGCGGAGGCGATCACCCGCGCGCCGGCGAGCTTGCCGAGCTGCACCGCCGCATGGCCGGTGCCGCCGCTGGCGCCGAGCACGAGCAAGGTCTCGCCCGCCTGCAACCGCCCCTTGTAGAGGGCGAAGGCGCTCGTCTCCATGTTCGATCGGAACAGCGCGCCCTGCTCCAGCGGCACGCCGCCCGCCAGGTGCACCGCATTGGCGGGCTTCACCATGGCATATTCGGCAAAGGCGCCGACGATCCGGCGGTCCGCCCGTGCGTCGCCGACGAAGCCGCAGGCGGCGATCCGGTCGCCCGGCGCAAAGCCGCTCACCCCCTCGCCTACTGCGACGACGGTGCCCGACGCCTCCGTGCCGGCCACGAACGGCAGGTCCGGCCGCACCTGATAGCCGCCCGATGCGATGAGCGTGTCGCCGAAGTTGATCGCGGCCGTATGCACCCGGAAGACGAGCTCGCCCGGAGAGGGCACCGGCGTCGGCACCTGCTCGATCGCGAAGCAAGGCGGCGAGGCCCAGCGCCGCACCACCGCCGCGCGCATCGTCGCCGGCACGTCCGTCATGCAATCTGCGCCTTCATCGTGCCGATCGCCTTGCCGAGATCGCCAGACAGATGCGCCTGCGCGTCGCTGCCCATATGCGAAAGCTGATGCGTGTCGAAATGCGCGTCGAGCGCGGCGCGGAAGCCCTGGATCTCGGCAGTGCGGTTGAGCGAGCGCTTCATCAGGCGGAGCGCGAAGGGCGAGGCGGCCGCAATCCGAGCGGCCAGCGCCATCGTCGTCGCCTCCAGCTCGGCGCGCGGCACAACCCGATTGACCATGCCCATCGCAAGCGCCTCGGCGGCCGTCACCCGCCCACCGGCGTAGAGGAACTCCTTGGCCTGCCGGAGCCCCATCACCCAGGGATGGACGAGCACCTCGACGCCCGCGATCGCGACCGCGCCGACCACCGGATCGGCGAAGAAGGCGTCCTCCGACGCGACGATCAGGTCGCACATATTGGCGACCATGAAACCGGCTGCCACGCACGCGCCCTGCACCTGCGCGATCACCGGCTTCGGCGCATCCCACAGGCGCAGGCAATAGTCGCGGTAACGTACCGACTCGAAGGCGTAGCGCACCTCCGGCGTCGTCTGGTGGCGCATCGTCTCCTCGTCGCGCAGGTCATGGCCCGCCGAGAAATGATCGCCCTTGCCGGCCAGCACGATCACCCGCACCTCCGGGTCCTCCACCGCCTCGCCGAGTGCCCGGTCGAGCGCATCGAGGAAGGCCGCACTCTGCGCGTTGCGCTGCTCGGGCCGCGCATGGGAGAGCCGCGCGATTGGCCCCATGCGTTCGACCAGAAGACCGTCGCTTATCATGCCTCCCCCCGTCACAGCCCCAGCAGCCCGAACGAGTCATGATCGAGCACCGCAACCGCAGCGCGCGCGGCGTTGGCGGTGTTGGTTGCTTCCGGCTGCCAGCTGCTGCTGTTGTTCAGCCATATCATCAGCGTGCAGATCGCCGAGGCGCGATAGACCAGCCACGCTTCCTCGAGGCTCGGCGGCTCGACCCCGAAGCGGGCGAGATCGCGCAGATAGCCGGCGAGCAGCGGCTTCTCCCACGCGCGACGGTCGAGCATGTCGAGCGTCGGGATCAGGAAGCGCGCGAGGCTCAGCGGCCACGCCTCGCCGCGCGCCAGGAAATCGTAAAGGCCGGGCGTGCCGTCCGGCTCGACGAACAAATTGCCGAGATGCTCGTCGCCATGGACGATCACCTTGCCATGCGCCTCCAGCATCGCGACGAGCCGGATCCAGCCGCGCTCCATCAGATCGGGATCGCGCAGACGGCGGGGCAGCGCCGCGCCGCGCGGCGAGACGACCGAGCTGGTCCAATGCTCGGAGCGCGGCAGTATGTCAAAATAATCGGAGCGGATGCGCGCGGCATTCTCGCCCGCGGGCGTGCCCGGCCCCCAGCGGCCGCCCTCCCCGAATTCGGGACTGTTCCACGTCTCGGCATGGAAGCGCGCCATGGCGGTGAGGAAGGCCGCCGCCTGGCCGTAGCTCAAGGTCGCGAAGCCGTTGGGGAAATAGGTCGGGCTCCGATAGGCCATGTCCTCGAACAGCATCACCACCGACTCGCTCGGCTCGGCCTCCCACGCCTCGTAGATCAGGCGCGGCACGTTCACCGTGAGGTGCGGCAGGATGTCGCGGTACGACACCAGCTCGGCCATGTTCGAGAAATCGATGATCCGCCCGCGCGAGACGGTGCCGTTGAACGTGCCCTTCACCACCAGCGTCGCAGGCAGGCCGGCACGCTGCCCGGCCTCGTCATAGCTGAGATGAACGCGCGCCTTGTTCGGCTTGTGTCCCATCGTGGGATCGACCGTCGCCGCGGTCACGCGGATACCGGGATGGCTCTGTGACAGGACGGCGGTCAGCCATTCGGGCGTGACCTGATCGAAGGTGCGCGGGACGGGAGGCTGTTCGCTCATCGGGTGGATGTCTCCTTGGGGGCCATGCGCCAGGGATCGACCATCAGCTTGTGGTCGGATCGTCTGCCGCGCAGCATTTCGATCGTGCCGGGAAGATCGGCGAGCGCGATCGTCTCGCCGATCATCGCGCGCGGCTCGACATGGCCGGCGGCCAGCGCGTCGACCGCGCGCCGGAAGTCGGCCAGGGTGTAGGCGAGGCTGAAGCGCAGCGTGATCTGCTTGCCGATTGCCGCCCCGAAACCGATCGTCTGCGCGTCGAAGCAGAGGCCTGCGTTCACCACCGTGCCGCGCGACGCGACGAGATCGATCGCGGTACCGATCCTGCCGGGCGCACCGGTGCATTCGATCACCACATCGGGAGCGCCGCCCAGGCGGGCGGCCAGCTCCTCCGGCGACGCTACCCCTTCGAAGAAGGCATCGGCGCCGATCGCTTCGGCCAGCGCGCGCGCTCGATCGCTACGGGCCGCCGCCGCGATGCGGGCCGCACCGGCGCGGCGCGCGGCGAAGATCGAGGCGAGACCGATCGGCCCCGCCCCCAACACCAGCACGCGCGCGCCCGACCCGATCCCTGCCAGCCGCGCCGCCTGCCCGCCGCAGGCCAGCGGCTCGACCAGCGCGCCGTCCGTCAGCGACAGCGTCTCGGGCAAACGGATCGCCAGCCGCGCGTCGGCCCGCGTATATTCGCCATAGCCGCCCATCACGTGATGACAGCCGGAGCAGCCATTGGGATCGCCGGCACGGCACGCCGTACATGTGCCGCACCCCTGCGTCGGCAGCGCCGTCACGCGGTCGCCGACGGAGAAGCCGGTCACATCGCGGCCGATCGCCACCACCTCGCCGGCATATTCATGCCCCAGTCGCGCGCCATCGGCGAACACCACCGGCGAGCGCGGATCGGTCATGCTCACATCGCTGCCGCAAATGCCGCAGCGCGCGACCTTGATCACGATCTCATGCGCGGCCGGCTCGGGATCGGGCACGATTTCGATAGTCAGGGGCTTTCCCGCACCGTTGAACTGCAGGCAGCGCATCGTCTTGCCGGCTCCTCTCCTTTTCGGTTGGCAGCGTTACGGCATAAGCAGGGAGGCCGCTTGTTTGAGCGCGCAGCCGGAAGAGCCTTCGCCGGATACGGTTTCCGCTGCAGGCAATCCGCTGCGCCGGATCAGCTATCGTGCGGGGCGCGGACCGGCCGGATGCTCTCTTCTTCGTCATCCCGGACTTGATCCGGGATCCATTAGCCGCAGCGTTGCCGATAAGACGCGACGCTGCGGCTAATGGATCCTGACTTTCGTCAGGATGACGAGAAGAGAAAGCGTCGCGCCCCACCAATCGAAAGGAGAACAGCATGGCCCTTGCCACCAATCCTATCGGCAGCACCGGCCTTGCCGTGTCGGCACTGGGCCTCGGCGGCACGAGCCTGGGCAACATGTATGCGGCCGTCGATGCGGACCATGCCGCCGACCTGATCCGCGCCTCGCACGCGGCCGGCATCACGCTGTTCGACACCGCCCCCTGCTATGGCGTGGGGCTCAGCGAGCAACGGCTGGGCAAGATTCTGCCCTCGCTGCCGCGCGACAGCTTCGTCCTGTCAACCAAGGTCGGCTACGATCTGATCCCGCTCGGCGAGGGCGAGGACAATGCGTCGCTGTTCGTCGATACGCCGCGCTGCCGGACCGCCTTCGATTTCTCCCATGATGGCGCGCTGCGCTCGATAGAAGGCAGCCTTGCGCGCCTCGGCCTGAATCGGATCGACATGGTCGCGATCCACGACCCCGACGAGACGGTGGGCATCGATCCCGCCGCCGATCCCTATGCGCACAGCCATTTCGCCGAAGCGATGGACGGTGCCTATCGCGCGCTCGAGCGGCTGCGCGGCGAGGGTGTGATCCGGGCGATCGGCGTCGGCATGAACCAATGGCGGATGCTGGTCGATTTCGTCGAGGCGGGCGATTTCGACTATGTGCTGGTCGCCGGCCGCTACACGCTGCTCCAACATGACGCCGCGCCCGCGCTGACCGAGGCCTGCCGCGCAAAGGGCGTCAGCATCATCGCGGGCGGCCCCTACAGCTCGGGCATCCTCGCCTCGGGCGCCGTGCCGGGCGCCTATTTCAACTATGCCCCCGCGAGCGAGGCGATACTGGCGCATGTCCGCCGGATCGAGGCATTGTGCGCGGATTTCGGTCTCTCGCTGCCCGCCGCCGCACTGCACTTCCCGCTGCGTCATCCGGCGGTCTCGTCAGTTATCCCCGGCGCGCGGTCGATCGAGGAGCTGGACGGCAATCTCGCCGCCATGGCCGAGACGGTTCCCGACGGCTTCTGGGAGGCGATGGTGGCGGAAGGGCTGTTGCCGCGGGCGCTGGAAGCGGCGCTGGGCTGAACTGTCGCACCTCGCTGCCCGCAAGCGGGAGGAGAGATGCTCGCAAGCTTGACTGTCCCCGCAGGAGGGCTGTCCCGCCTGTTGCGCCCGCTTGGCTTGACGCGCGTCCTGCGCTCCTAATCGCGCAAGTTGAGGACAGGGATATCAACGTGACTGCGCAGAAGACCAGCCGGCAGATCGTCGATGCAGCCTATGAGGCGATTCTCGACCGCGGCGACATCGATGCCTTCCTCGCGGACTTCGCCGACGATGCGGTCATGGTCGAGGCGGCCTCGCTTCCCTATGGCGGCACCTTCACGGGGCCGGCCGGGATCAAGGCAGCGATGATCCGCGTATTCGATTACTGGACCGACTTCTCCTACACGATCGAGCATATCGTCTATGACGACGCCTGGGTGATGGCCTATGGCATCTTCGCCGCCACTGCGACCAAGTCCGGCACGCGGGTTTCCATGCCGCTCGCCGAGATATGGAAGATCGAAGGCGGCAAGGTCAGGATGGTCTCGCCGATCTACAGCGACACCAAGGTCGCGATCGACGCGCTGACCTGACGCATACCATCCAAGAACGAGAGAGGATCGACCGTGGTCAAGATCATCTTCCTGCTGAAGCGCGCCGAGGGCGTCAGCCCTGAGCAGTTCCGCGCACATTATGAGAGCAGCCATGTGAAGCTGGCGCAGAAATATATCGGCCATCTGCTGGTCGACTATGTCCGCAACTATCCGGCTTTCGCGATGCGCAACCCGAGCGACGTGCCCGCCAGCGCCATGCCCGCACCTTATGATATCGGTTATGACTGCATCACGGAGATGTATGTGAAGGATCAGGCCGCTGTCGAGAAGATCAACCGGATCTTCAACGATCCCGAGATCAATCCGATTCTTGCCGAAGACGAGCTGAAGTTCCTGAAGCGCGAGGAAACCGTGA
Source organism: Flavisphingomonas formosensis (assembly GCF_009755815.1). Lineage (GTDB taxonomy): Bacteria > Pseudomonadota > Alphaproteobacteria > Sphingomonadales > Sphingomonadaceae > Flavisphingomonas > Flavisphingomonas formosensis. Next base: position 77,082 of record NZ_WRPK01000009.1, on the reverse strand, counting down.
TGATCATGACCGACGTCGTCAACACCGGCGTCAAGCTCGCCGCCTGAAATCTGGGAACCATGTTCATGAGCGCAGCCGCATCGGCCGCCCCCTCCCCCGCCCCGACCGACGTCCAGGTTCCGGCCACCTATCGTCCGGGGCCCCGCGACACGCTGATGCACGCGCTAGCGCGCGCCGTCGCCGCCGATCCCGACGCGGAGTTCGCCAATATCGGTGGGGACCGGATCAGCTATGGCGAGATCGACCGCCGCGCCAACGCCTTAGCCCGCAACCTCGCCGGGCTCGGCGTCGGCAAGGGCGATCGGGTGGTGAGCCTGTTGGACACCAGCATGGACGTGCTGGTCTGCTGGTTCGGCATCAACAAGCTCGGCGCGATCTGGGTGCCGATCAACAACGCCTATCGCGGCGAGTTCCTGCGCCACCAGATTTGCGATGCGGGCGCCCACATCGCCATCTGCGACCCGCACTATCTGGAGCGTTTCGTCGAGCTGGCGGATACGCTGCCCGATGTCCGACTGATCCTGTGCCGGAACGAGGGTCCCTTTCCGAATTGCAGCATCCCGATCCAGCCGCTCGACAGCTACAAGCAGGGCGATGGATCGCCGCTGCCGATCGTCGTCAAGCCGGCCGATCTCGCCTGCCTACTCTACACATCGGGCACGACCGGCCTCTCCAAAGGCTGCATGATCAGCCACAACTACATGTGCATGCAGGGACGCCAGCATATCCGCGCCGTCCCGGTGACGCGTGACGACGTCTATTATACGCCGCTGCCGCTATTCCATTCGGCCGCACTCAACGTCGTGCTCGGCGGGCTGGTCAACGGCATGCGCGTCGCGATCTGGCCGCGCTTCTCGCTCAGCAGCTTCTGGGAGGATATCGAGGCGTCGGGCGCCACAAACGGCATGTTCCTCGCCTCGATCTTCAGCCTGGTCGCGCATGCTCCGGACACCGAAGCGATGCATCGCTGCTTCGGCAAGCTCACCATGATCTACGGCCAGCCGATCACGCCGGAGGTACGCAAGATCTGGAAGGAGCGCTTCGGCGTAAAGATTGTCTCCTCCTGGGCCTATGGCCAGACCGAGGCGTCGCGCCTGTGCATGGCGATGCCCGGCGAGGAGCCGCCCGAAATCTGCGCCGGCCGCGTCAGCGACGAGTTCGAGATGATGATCGTCGACGATAATGACCAGCCGGTGCCCGAAGGCACGGTCGGCAACATCGTCTATCGCCCGCGCGAACCCAATGTGATGTTCGAGGGCTATTGGCGGCGCCCGGAGGAGACTGCCAAGGCCTGGCGCAACCTCTGGATGCATTCGGGTGATCTTGGCCGGCTGGAGAATGGCTGGCTGTTCTTCGCCGATCGCGCCAAGGATTATCTGCGTACCCGCGGCGAGAATGTGTCGAGCTTTGAGATCGAGCGGATCTTCCTGAAGCACCCCGCCATAGCTGAGGTCGCGGTCCACGCGACAGGCGCGCAGGATGCCGAGGACGAGATCAAGGTCACCGCCGTGCTGCGCGAGGCGGCGGCGCTGACCGAGCATGAGCTCTGCCTCTGGTCGATCCAGCAGCTCCCGCATTTCGCGGTGCCGCGCTACATCGAGTTCCGGGCCGAACTGATCAAGAACCCCACCGGCCGGGTCCTCAAATATCGCCTGCGCGACGAAGGCGTCACGCCGACGACCTGGGACCGCGAGGTCGCCGGCATCCAGGTACGCCGCAAGCGCTGAAATATCCTCGGCCATCCCAACTTTCTTCGGGATGGCGGACCATTTCGAGATCATCCCCTTCCAGGAAAGGACCCACAATGCGAGCCTGGCAGATCGAGGCACCGACCGGCGTGAGCGCGCTCCGGTTGATCGAATGCGACAAACCCCGCATCGGCGGCACCGAAGTGCTGGTCCGGCTCACCGCGCCAGGCGTCGTCCCGTTTGACGCAGCAGTGATCAACGACGAGAATGAGAAGAATTTCCCGCCCGCCTCGATGCCGCTCATTCCCGGCAATCAGGGCGCGGGCATCGTCGAGGATCCGGGCAGGTCGGGCTTCAAGGCGGGCGATCGGGTGATGTTCGGCGCCTTCCCCTATGGCTTCATGCGTGCGGGAAGCTGGGCCGATTATGCCGCTGTCGAGACGGATCATATCGCCCCGATCCCGGACTCAGTCTCCGACGGCGCAGCCGCGCAAGCCGTGGTCGCCTATCCAACCGCCTATCAGGCGCTCAAGGAAGCCGGCATGGCGCCAGGCAAGACAGTATTGGCGACCGGCATCGGCGGCTCGGTCGGCAACGCCGCCTATCAGCTTGCCAAGGCGATGGGTGCCGCGCGGGTCTTCTCCACGGCGGGATCGCCGGGCAAGGCGGCCAAGGCAGCCGAGCTTGGCTTCGACAACGTCATCGATCTGTCTAAGGAAACGATCGCCGACGGCATCCGGGCACGTGGCAGCGATGGTGTGGACATCATCATCGATTCGCTCGGCGGCCCGATCATCGGCCAGGCGGTCAAGGCGCTGGTGCGCTACGGCAAAGCGATCGTGCTGGGCTTCGCCGCCGGCCGCGAGTCGACGATCACGCTGGCCGACCTGATCCTCGTGCGTGGCAGCATCCAGGGCTATGGCGTCTATACCTGCACGCCGGAGGAATGGCGCACCGCCTGGGCCGACTTCACCCGCTTCGCCGACGCGGGCCAGATCAAGCCCCTGTTCGACCGCAGCTTCCCGTTCGCGGAGGCGCCCGAAGCGCTGCGCTATATGAACCAGGAACGGCCGTTCGGGGCGGTGGCGTTGAGCATCTGACCGGCTCGACAGCATCTCCGAGCGGCGCGCATCCCGCTCCCGGGCACGGTCTCGGCTGCTGCTTTTCTAGGAGCCGGTCGCCGGGATTTCTTCCGTCGAAGCGACCTTTACCCGGGCGGTTCCCACATTGTTGCCGTATAATCCACTTGGAAGGGCCGGTCTCAATCGCGGCCAGCCGCTCGCGGGCGTGGCTGCAAGCATGGCATCATTCACAAAGAAATAGAGATTACCGGTCATATGCGCGGTGAAGCGACCGTTGAAGCCTCCGGTGCGATCGGGCCGCAAATAAAGCGGCTGGATGAAAGCGGGCCAGCCGAAAATGCCGTGCCAGATCCGCCCGGGCCAGCTTTCTGTTCGGACAGGTTCCTTGATCTCGAACATCGGCTGAAGCCATCCGGAAAGGATGACCCGCCGATAGGGGATCGCCGGAAGGCTGACCCCCACTGGCAGCTGCGCGCTCTGCCCCATCCCCGGTCCGGCTCTATAGACACCGTCGTAGCACGGGCCGCCGACGACGACGACGGTAACGCGGATCGCATAGGTCTTGCCGCGTTCGACGGCGATGCCGAGCGGCGAGCAAGGCGTCGCGATGGCGAGCGATTGCATCACGCTCGTCTCTGGCTGCAGGATCGGTGCGAGCGGGCTGTTGTCGCAAAAGACCCCATGCCGCTCCTCCAACGGCAGGATCGCCAGCTGGGTGATCAACGCGCCGCCGAGCCAGAGGATCAACGCGATGATAGACAGGCCACAAAATGAGGGCCCAACCGTCCATTTCAGCGAATGCACGACGTGCTGATATACCGCGCCGTCATGCATGCGGTCGATCCGGCTGCGCTTCCATTGCCAAGGGCCTGCGGACGCCGCACCGGCGGCGACCCGCCAGGCGCGCCGTGCACGGCCGCGCAGGCGCAACTCATAGGGTCTGCCGTAGGCGAGCAGGGCGCCTATTGCGCCCAGAAGCGCCATGGCGGCCGCCATATTGTGGCTGATGGCCTCCACCCAAGGATGGGCGAGGCCTGCCGAATAGCGCTCCGCAAGCGCCAGCACGGGCCGCACGATGCAGCGGGAATCCGCGCACGGCCCCTCATCCTCTCCAATGAAGAAGGGGCCCCATAGCGGGATGGCGACCAACCAGACCGAGAAACCTACGGTGAGGAAGTAGAGTATTCGGCGCTTCCACACCATGTCCCAGATCGCGGCCTGGCGTTCGAGCCATGCATCCGCAACACCGTCGCCGCCGGGGGAGACGATACGCTTCGACATTTCTCTGTCCGTGCATATCCTGTCTAGAAACCCCTCTTCCAGCCAGCGTGCTTGCCGTTCCCCGGATCCGTCGTCTTGCAGCTCGCCTGCGAATTCCACGTCGAACACGCGGGGGCAGGCCGATCGGCGCATAGCCGTCGGTTCCCTCCGCGATGCGGGCAAGCACGCTCTCGTGAATGCGCACCTCGCACAGCAGGCCGTGGTCGGAACGGATCCGCCGGGCAAGCTGCGCGAGATGGGGATCGTGATCCACTCCGGACGCGGTGGACGGATCGCCGCCGCCGGGCATCACATAGCCGGCGTCGGCGATGGCCGGATCTCTCAGCGCGCGCGTCGCCACGAATGCGGGATTGTCTTGCGGTCCCTCGAGCATCGCCGCGATGCGGCGCGGCTGATAGCGGTAATAGGCGCCGAGACCGGCACGGGAGTCGTGGATCGGGCCGAAGATATTGGCCATCGACCGTACGCGCTCGACGAGCGGCCCGATCATACGAAGCGATCCGTCCAGCTCCTGGATCATCCAGAGGAGCGATACGTAGCTGAGGCTCTCGTCGGGATAACCTCCACCGACGTCGGCATGCATTCCTGCGAACCACACCTGCTTCAAGCGGCCGCGAGGAACCTTCCGGACCGTTTCGACGACATGTCCTTCGATGATCTCCTTCACGAAGCCGCCCTGCCGGACGAGCATGTCCTCACGCACCTCGTCCCACAGCAGCGGCTGGAAGGAATCGCGCTCGTCGTCGAGCGATAGCGCATGGCGAGCCTGCAGCACCCGCGGCGAGAGCTGATAATTCGGCATCGTCAGCGGCCAGATCCAGTCGTCGATGCCACGCGTGATCTCGACGATCGGGCCGCCATAGGCCGCGACCGTATCCCAGACGCCGACGAAGGCGACGTCGGTCATCACGTTGTGCGCGGGATCGTAGCGATCGCGTCCCGTCGCACGTCTGTGGAGATCGAGTATGCCATCCCGAACACGACGGGTCATCCGGGCCACCTGCTTAGCCAGCCAGCGATTGGGCCATGCCTCACGCGCGAATGCTCGATAGGCGGCGCGCGCCAAATAGGCCAGCTTGTCTTCGTCGGGCCCGACATCCGGAGAATCGCCGCGCAATATGCCCTGGCTGACGATCAGTCCGACGAGCAACCGGACAGTGAAAGATCCGCGGCTGAAGCCGAAGACGTGGATGGTGTCGCCGTCGCGATAGTTGCGACACAGATATTTGTAGAGATCCAGGATGTTGGCTTTCAATCCATATCCGAAGATACCTCCCAGAAGCGCCAGAGGGCGAAAACCCGACGTTCCGACGCCGTTGCTATAGTAGGCGATCTGCTCACGTCCCCCGCCACCCGGTGCCGGACCCAGATCGATCGCTTCGTAAAGTCGCCAGACGTTGGTCTTGAAGAGCTTCGCGCTGCTATTGCCCGTCCCATCCGAGAAGAGAATGATGGCCTTGGAATCGTTCGCCGTTCCCATATGCCTCGCCCTCCCAAAGCATTGATGACAGCCTCAGACGTCTTTAGGCGGCCGCGAGATAATCGGCCCACATATAGCCATCGGCAGAACCCTTGCCGTCGACGTCGACGAGCGCCCAATTCCCACTGCGGCTGATCACATGCACCAGTTGGCCGTTGGCATAGGTGCCCAGGCTCCTGGAGGTGATGTCCGGGCTGGCCCGAAGGTTGAGGGGCCTGGTGGAAATCACCTTGTAGTCCAGCGACACGACCGACGAAGGTTCGGTCGGCCCGACAGGTACAGGATGCCCGCCACCGGCCACACTCTGCGATAATTTCATATAGGCGTAAAAATTCTCGCCATAATATTTGGAACCGTCGAAATAGCCCTGCTTCAGGCCCCGCTGCGGATCGTAGGACCCGCTGTTGTATGCGATCGCGACGGCCGCCTTCTCCATGTCGCTGAGAGACGTGCGCCCTCGCCAATGCAGTCGCTGTTGGGCGCTTTCCAGTTCCTCAATACATTTGCCGAGCGACGCGTCGAATCGGGTATAACTCTCGCTCAAGAAATAATCGGGATCGTTGAGGAAGAACTGAATATCATATTGAAAAATCCCGTAACCGTGGCAGAATTTATTGGGGTTCTTCACGGTGCCGGAATAGCCTGATACGTAGCGCGCCATTTCCTCCAGCGCGGCTCGGGCGATAGCGAACATCTCTGTGCCGCGTGGAGCCTCCTCGAGTTCGGCGCGGCTCTTTGGAAAGGCGCGGCGGGCGTCGATCGTGTCGCCGACGCACAGCTTGAGAATATACTCGACCGTCATGTCGTCGCGCGTCCGCAGCCGTTGCCAGATATATCCCGTTTCCTGACAGGCGACGGCGGTCACCATATCGATGTCGAATGCCGTGCCCGACACTGCCTGCTCGATCTGGTCGGAGAACTGATCCTTGAACCACGCGATGTCGCTGCTGGTAGGCATGGTCGCTCCTTTGGCATGTGGCGAAGGGGAAGGTAGTGAACCGCCCGTTATCCCACCGAATCGACTGCAGCAGTCCCTGTGGAAGCGGAAACACCCGAATGGGGTACGGCCTTGTAGCCGATATAGGCGGCATGGCTGATACCCAGGAGCCAGACCATATTCTCGTCGAGCGTCGGCAAGGTCTTGAGCATCTCCGCACCGCCGGTGAACAGATGGTCCGCGATCATCGCACCATAGACGGCGATCAGCACGATCGAGATCAGGAATTGCTGGACCTTGGACAGGTCCACCGCCCCGGCATTCCCGGTCTCGTCCCCGCGGAACATGTCGAGCCAGCCCGCCCGCTTGGCGGTGGAGCGGGCAGCGACAAGCCCGTCGGCCCGGTCAATTCCGAAACCATCGCCGCTGCCGACCATCACGGAACCGTCACCGGTCTTCAACGACAGGACCGCCGGTGTGGCGACGAGCGATGCCGCGGAAATACCCATCGCGATCAGCAACTCTGGCGGAAGCGTGAAGTCGAGCGGGCCGGACGGTGCCGGCAGGCCAGGTGTGGCGGCACGTACTGCGGTATAGGTGGCGAGCGCACTGGCAACCAACACCGTCCAGGCCGTCGCTTGAAACTTGGACAGGCTGACGCGGTTGCGGCCATCAATGATGATTCCGTGCCACCGGCCATTGATGGCATCGCCGATCGTACCGACGAGAAGCAATATCGTCGCCAGCGTGATCAGCCATGTGCAGACGCGGGCATTCCCACCGGGAGCGCGAGAATAAGCCAGCCAGAAATTGGCGCCCCCTGCGCAGCCAACAGCGATCAAACCTCCGATCGCGTTGGGAATGACGCTGCGCGAAGTCCCCCGATATATCGCCATCTTTCCTGCCCCATGACCGCTCGTTGGAATTTTGCCGCCGGAGCGGCGCTTATTACATTCCAATCCGCGCCATTCCGCATTGCGATCGGCCCCAGCCATGGGATCTCCATGCTCCTGCCAAGCGTCCCAGATCAGTGGGCACATCGCAAGCCGGAGTGCGAACATCATTTTGAACAACTGGTGCGCGAACATTTGAAGACGCGGGCAAGCTATGCCACATACCGCACAACAAAGCGGCTTCATACTTATACTACGATTCGATGACTATCATATCCATCTTCTCCATATCGGTGCAATATGGCCAGGATTTGAATATAGATTGCATCTTATATCGCAAAATCTCTCATAGGTATGTTATATCTTTAATTTATGTAGAGAGTGATGATAATATCGTTATATAATAAAATTAATCGATCCATACCATTTATCACAAATAGCAGTAAATTTTATGAAAATCATGATGCATCATAATTTAATATTTATTATAATCGTTACGTGATGCGATTTTATCGAATATAGAGCGATCGTTATATATTATTTATTTTGAATATACAATAATTGAATTTCGGGACTCTCCCGCGCTCAATTCACGGATTGGGCTATGCCGTGATGAGCTCCCCTCCCGGCAATCCGCACGCTCATGCCAGCCTGGCTGTCATGACCGACTACAGCCCCGCATTGATCCCCGCCGCCTGCACGCTCGCTCAGCGTGGTGCACTGGACAAGGATCTCGCCATCGCCTTCGGCGTGTCCTTCCCGACCATCCGCGCGTGGAAGCAGCAGCATCCCGATTTCGCCGCCGCCTGCCGCCTGTCTCCCGAAGCGGCGGACGCCGCCGTCGAACGCGCGCTGTTCCGGCTGGCCGCTGGCCACGACCGCGAGATCGAACAGGTTGCCCTGAAAGACGGCGAGTTGATCCGCACCACAGTCACCGAGCACGTGCCGCCCAACGACAAGGCCGCCATCTTCTGGCTCCGCATCCGCCGGCCCGGCCGCTGGGCCGAGCCGATGGTGGTCCGGAACACGCCGTCCGATCTCACGCCGACCGAATAAGCGCTGCGCGACATCGAAGCCGATGCCTATGATGCCTGGTGCGCCGCAGTCGATGGCGAGCCCGAAGCGGAGGGCGACGACGACACGCTGGCCCGGATCGATGCGTTCGCTCCTGCGGTTGATCCGCCCGCCGCCGACGCCGATCCTCTCTTCTGTCTCGACACCCTCGGCCCAACCCGGCCATCCCAACCCTTCGACTTCGCTCAGGATGAACTGCGCCTTCGGCGCAAGCTGGGATCGCTCTCCACAGGCGAGCGGTCGGCGGATGAAACCGATCCCAGCGTGCGCTGGGATGACGCAGAACAGGGAGGCGATACCCTCCCTCATCGCATACACCCCCCTCTGCCCGATCCGATCATCGCGCCCCTCGTCGAACCCATCGACGCCGATCCGCCCGCGCCCGCAGCGCGCTACGATCCTGCCATCATCCCCGTCGCCCGCGCGCTCGCCGACCACGGCGCCCTTGACCATGATCTCGCCCACGCCTTAGGCGTCACGACCACCGCTATCCGCCAATGGACGCTCCGCCACGCCGCCTTCGCACAGGCAGCGCGTCTCTCCAGCACCGCCGCCGACGATGCCGTCGAGCACGCCCTCTTCGCCCGCGCCACCGGCTACAGTCATGTCCGCGAGAAGATCTTCCTCACGGACGATGGCGAGCCGGTCCGCACCCAAACCATCGTCGAGCGGCCGCCTTCGCTCACGGCCATCCTCTTCTGGCTCTCCCGCTGCCCCGATCATCGCTGGTCGCCCTATCGCCGCCCGGATCTCGACACCGACGAAGCCGCCGTCCTCATCGCCGAGACCCGCAAGCGCGTCGCCGACTATGACCTCCATCGCCGCCACTGGCGCGCCCATGGCTGCGCACCACCCGGCCGCGACGAGCCGGAGCCGCCCGAGTGGCTCTGCTGGGACGATGTGGAGGATTGGGAGATCGATAGCCGCTCGTGCGAGTCTAACGGCCCGCCAATGCCTTGGCGATGATCGCCGGCGCGATGCGGTCGCGGACCTGTTCCTGCGTCTCGCCGAGCACTTCGTTCATCAGCGCGCGCTTGAGGAAGAGGTGGCAATCATGCTCCCACGTAAAGCCGATGCCACCGTGGAACTGGACGGCATCCTCGGCGACCGCGCGGAACGCGTCGACCGCCAGCAGCCGCGCCTGCCCCGCGAGATGGTCCCATCCTGCCTCGCGCGCCGCATAAACGGCCGTGGCCTGGCGGGCGAGCGCATGGGCGACCTCTATCGCCACCTTATGGTCCGCGGCGCGATGCTTGAGCGCCTGGAAGGATCCGATCGGCCGGTCGAACTGCTTGCGCGTTCCCATATAGGCAACCGCCTCGGCCAGCACCTGCTGCGCCGCGCCGACGCTGTCCCAGGCCAGCGCCAGATCGAGATGCGCGCGCGCGATACGGCGCGCTTCGGCGGTCACGATGCCGATCGGCGTCGCGCCGGCCAGAGATACCCGGATATCACCGAACGGCCGGGTGCGGTCCCATACTTCGATCGCCTCGATTTCGGCATCTGCCAGGCCGACCAGCAGGACGGGGCTCCCATCATCGGCCGGGATCAGCAGCAGGTCGGTCGCGCTGGTCGCCGCCGGCACGGTTTCCAGGGTCAGTTCTGCGCCGCTCGTCGCCGCGAAGGCGATCGCGACCCGCGCCTCGCCCGCGCCGATCCGGTCGAGCAGCCCACCGGTCGCGCCGCTCCCATCCGTCACCAGCACGTCGACCGCCGCCATCGTCGCCGCGATCGTGACCGGCGCCAGGGCCCGCCCGATCTCCTCGTAAATCGGCGCGAGCGCGGCGAAGCTCTGGCCGAGCCCGCCGGATGCCGCCGCTATGGTGAGCAGCGGCCAGCCGAGCGCCGCCATCTCCGCTTCCAGCGCGCCGCTCTCGGGCAGCCGCCCGCCCCAGCCCGCGCGCCGGTCCACCTTGTCCGCGAGCAGGCGGGCGGCGACGGCGCGCAATTCCCCCGGCTCGATCGTCTCGATGGCGTCGATCGTCTCGGTCATGCTCATGCCAGCTTCTCCCGCGGCATCATGAGCACGCGCTCGGATATGATGTTGCGCTGGATCTCGTTGGCGCCGCCCGCGATGTTCCACTGATAGGAGTTCATGAAATCGAACATCCAGTTGCTGGTCTCATAGCCGGCGCCGAGCACATAGCGCGTCTCGCGCTGTGCAGCCGCGCCGCGCAGCTTCAGGCCGAGCGCGCCAAAGTCGCGCAGAATCCGGGCATAAGCGAGCTTGATGATCGAGGCGTCCCCGACCGCCTCGTTGCCGGCGATGCGCCGGGCCATCAACGTCGCGATCATCGCACGCAGCCCCTCGATGCGCGCCGAGATGTCGATGATCCGTCGTCGTGCCTCGTCGTCGATGCGGTCGGGTTCGGTGCCGTCGGCGGTGACGAGGCCGACCAGCCGCCATAGCGAACGTCCCATGCGCTCGGTCAATTCCACCAAGGTCAGGCCACGCTCGGAGGACAAAGTGGTCTGCGCCACGCGCCAGCCCTGATTCTCCTCGCCCACGAGATTCTCGACCGGGATCTCGACCTCGTCGAGGAACAGCTCGGCGAATTCCTCATCGCCGGTGATCTGGCGGATCGGCCTCGCCTCGACGCCCTTGGACTTCATGTCCATGAGCAGGAAGGTGATCCCCGCCTGCTTCGGCCCCGAGTTGTCCGTCCGCACGAGCAGCAGGCACCAGTCGGCGAACTGGCCGAGCGTCGACCAGATCTTCTGCCCGGTGACGATGTAGCGATCACCGCGCCGCTCCGCTCGGCAGCGGAGGGACGCGAGATCCGATCCCGCGTTGGGCTCGGAGAAACCCTGGCACCAGATCTCCCCTTTGAGGATCGCGGGCAGATGGCGCTGCTTCTGCGCCTCCGTACCGCATTCGACGAGCGTCATCGCGGCATGATAGAGCGAGACGAAGAACAGGCTCATCCGCGGCGCATCGGCGCGCGCAATCTCCTCGAAGATCGCAACCTGCTCGGCCAGCGAACGGCCACCGCCGGGCCATGGCTGTGGCCAATGCGGCGTCGCATAGCCGGCCGAGACGAGCCGGCGGAGCCAGTCGCGCTGCGAGGCGAGGAAGCCCTCGATATCGTCGCCGGCCTGCCGCTCGCGCCAATCAGCCGGCACATTTTCCGCCAGCCAGCCCCGCACTTCGGCACGCAGATCGTCCGCCGCGTCGCTCATCCTCCCCCTCACCTTCCCTTGAACACGGGCTTGCGCTTGCCGAGGAAGGCGTCAACCGCCTCGGCGTGATCCTCCGTTGCGTGGCACAGCGCCTGCGCGCCTGCCGATGCCTCGAGGATCGCGGACAAGCTCGCCGTCCGCCCCTCGCGCAGCAGCCGCTTGGTCATCCGCACCGCATGCGGCGGATTGGCTCTGATCCGGCCCGCCAAAGCGCGCGCAGCGTCCATCAGCTCGGCATCGGGCACGACGCGCGAGACCAGGCCGCAGGCCAGCGCTTCGGTGGCGGAGAGCAAGTCGCCGGTGAAGGCCATCTCGCTCGCCTTCGAAAAACCGACGACGCGCGGCAGCAGCCATGCGCCGCCGTCACCCGGCACGATGCCGAGCTTGACGAAGCTCTCGGCAAACTTCGCGCTTTCGCCAGCAATGCGGATGTCGCACATGCAGGCAAGGTCGCAGCCTGCGCCGATCGCCGGGCCGTTCACCGCGGCGATCACCGGCACCTCGATCGATTCGAACAACAGGGGCAGCCGCTGGATGCCGCCGCGATAGTTGCGCCGGGTATTGGCGGCGAGCGGATCGTTGAGCCCGCCACCGCTCTTCATTGTGGCGATGTTGCCGCCGGTCGAGAAAGCCGAGCCCGCGCCGGTCAGGATCACGACGCGAACGCCGATGTCGCGGTCCGCCGCCTTGATCGCCGCAACGAGCGCATCGATCGTCGGCGCATCCGAGATCGGATTGCGCAGATCGGGCTGGTTGAGGGTGAGCGTCAGCACGCCCCCCTCCTCCTCGAGCAGCAGCAGGTCGCTCACCGCGGCGGCATCCGGATGGCACCGTCGAGGCGGATCGTCTCGCCGTTCAGCATCGGATTTTCGAGGATATGGCAGGCGAGCATCGCGAACTCGTCGGGATGGCCGAGCCGCGCCGGATGCGGCACCGCCCGCGCGAGCGAACCGCGCACCTCGTCGGTGAGGCGCGAGAGGATCGGCGTGTCGAACGTGCCCGGCGCGATCGTGCACACTCGGATCTGACGCCCCGCCAGGTCACGCGCCGCGACCAGCGTCATGCCGACGACGCCGGCCTTGGCCGACGCATAGGGGATCTGGCCGATCTGCCCTTCATAGGCGGCAACCGACGCGGTGAGCACCACCGCGCCGCGCTCGCCGTCCACGCTGTCGGTCTTGGCGATTCTGGCTGCGCCGAGACGCAGCACGTTGAAGCTGCCGATCAGATTTATTCGGACGACCGTCTCATAGGTTTCGAGCGAGCCAGGAAACCCGTTCTTGTCGACCACGCGGATCGGCCCGCCGCGTCCCGCGCAATGGACCACCGCGCGCACGGCCCCCATCTCATCGGCCGCATCGAACACCGCCTCCATCTGCGCCTCGCTGGTGACGTCCGCCGCGACGAAGCGCGTGCCGCCGCCAATCTCCTCCGCCACCGCGGCGCCGTTCGAGCCTTCGAGATCGGCGATCACGACCTTGGCGCCCTGCGCCACCAGCCGCTCCGCGCTCGCCCGTCCCAGTCCGGAAGCGCCGCCGGTAACGACCGCGACGATACCTTCGATCTTCATGCCCCTGTCCCTTCAGATACGCTCGATGATGGTCGCGTTGGCCTGTCCGCCGGCCTCGCACATGGTCTGCAGGCCGTAGCGGCCGCCGCTCTCCTCCAGCCCGTTGATCAGCGAGGCCATCAACCGCGTGCCCGACGCGCCGAGCGGATGGCCGAGCGCGATCGCGCCGCCCCGCGGATTGAGCCGCGCCGGATCGGCCTTGAGATCCTTGAGCCAGGCGAGCGGAACGGGCGCGAACGCCTCGTTCACCTCGAACTGGTCAATATCGCCGACGGTCATCCCGGCCTTCTTGAGGATGCGCTGCGTCGCCGGGATCGGCGCGGTCAGCATCAGCAGCGGATCGTCCGCGACGACGTCGAATGCGACGAAGCGCGCGCGCGGCGTGAGACCGAGCTTGTTCGCCATCGCCTCCGACATGATGAGCGCGACGGACGCGCCGTCGGTGATCTGCGAGCTGTTGCCGGCTGTGATGCTCCAGCGGATCTCGGGGAAGCGCGCGGCGAGCTCGTCATTGTTGAACGAGGTCTTGAGCTGGGACAACCCCTCCGGGGTCGTGCCGACGCGGATCGTCTCGTCCTGGCTCACCGTGCCGCCCGGCGTCTCGATCGGTACGATCTCCCGGGCAAGGCCGCCCGCGGCGCGCGCCTTCTCGGCCAGTGCGTGCGACTGCGCGGAATAGGCGTCCATCGCCTCGCGATCGATGCCCCAGCGCGCGGAGATCAGCTCGGCCGAAATGCCTTGCCCGACCATGCCCGGAAAACGCTGCTCGAAGGCGACGCCATGCGGATCCTTGCCCATGCGCGCGCTGCCCATCGGCACGCGGCTCATCGATTCGATGCCGCCGGCGAGCACGATGTCGTAGGCGCCCGCCGCAATGCCTTGCGCGGCGAAATGCACCGCCTGCTGGCTCGACCCGCAGCGCCGCTCGACCATCGTGCACGGCACGTGCAGCGGATAGCCCGCAGCCAGCCAGGCGGTACGCCCGGTGGGCACGGCCTGCTCGCCCGCCTGGCTGACGCAGCCCATGATCAGGTCATCGACCATGCCGGGATCCAGCGACGGGTTGCGCTCCATCAGGCCGACGATGGTCTGCGACAGGAGGTCGGCGGGATGCATTTCGGACAGGGCGCCGCCTGCCTTGCCGCGCCCCATCGGGGAGCGGACGATATCGACGATCACAGGGTTATTCTGCATCAGGTCTTCCAGCGTTGGAGGCCCTGACCGTCATCGGCCCGGGCGAATATGGTTCATCTGGTCGGGCCGGCCGGACGGCGGAGCAAGGGCGAACCCCAACAGTTCTCCGCCAAGCAATCCGCATTACGTCAGGGTGCGAAGATCGACTTCCGCGTCATAGGCGCGGATCGCTTCACCCTGCCGTGACTTGCGCGCCCAATGCGGATCGCCGAGCATCGCGCGCCCGACTGCGACGAGATCGAACTCGCCCGCCTCGAACCGGTCGAGCAGCAGCTCGACATTGTCGACCGCCGCCGCCTTCTTGCCTGTATCGTAGACGCCTTGGTTGATCCCGACGCCGCCGACCGCCATCGAGAGCTTGCCGGTGACCTTGCGCGCCCAGCCGGCGAGGCTGAGCGGCGATCCCTCGAAGGCGGCGCGGTTGAAATAGCGCACGCTGGCATCGAACACGTCCACGCCGGCATCGGCGAGCGGGCACAATATCTCGGCCAGCTCCTCGGGCGTGTCGGCCAGGGTCGCGCGAAAATCCTGCTGCTTCCATTGCGAGAAGCGGAACAGGATCGGACGGTCCTCGCCGATCGCGGCACGGATCCGGCGGACGATCTCGACCGCGAAGGCGGTGCGGCGGACGCGGTCCCCGCCCCAGCGATCGTCACGCTGGTTGGTGCCTTCCCACAGGAAATTGTCGATCAGATAGCCATGGCCGCCATGCAGCGCGATGCCGTCGAAGCCAACGTCGATCGCATTGCGCGCGCAGCGCACGAAGGCATCGATCGCCTGTTCGATCCGCTCCTCGCTCATCGGTTCGCCAACCTTGGGATCGGCTGGGATCTTGTCCGCCGCGATCGAGGTCATGCGGCCGAGCGGGCCCCAGATGCCGGAAGGGCTGATCGTCGGCTCCTCGGGATGGGTTCCCGTCCCGGGCTTGCGCAGCACGCCCTGGTGCCAGAGCTGGGCGACGATGCGGCCGCCCGCCGCGTGCACGCCCTTCACCACCTCGCGCCAGCCGGCGAGCGGCGCATCGCC
Source organism: Flavisphingomonas formosensis (assembly GCF_009755815.1). Classification (GTDB taxonomy): domain Bacteria; phylum Pseudomonadota; class Alphaproteobacteria; order Sphingomonadales; family Sphingomonadaceae; genus Flavisphingomonas; species Flavisphingomonas formosensis. The sequence continues at coordinate 61,677 of NZ_WRPK01000009.1, read as the reverse complement.
TGCGAGCAGGGGCACGTCCTTCTCGTCGAGGCCGGCATCGCCGAGCGCCGCGGGATCGTCGATCGCGACACCCTCGGTCACGATCAGCCCGCAATGCCCCTCGGCACGGCGGCGATAATAGGCCGCCACGTCCGCACCGGGAATGCCGTCCGGGCTGAAGCCGCGCGTCATCGGCGCCATCACGACGCGATTGCACAGCGTCATGCCGCGGATCGTCAGCGGCTGGTACAGCGGCTCGCGTGAACGGCGCTGGTCGGCGGTCTGGGAGAGGTTGGTCGTTTCCATCGTCCAACCCCTAGCGGGCTTGGCTGGCGCACAGAACTATGCGGGCGGGCAAGGCAACGGCCGCTGCAAGTAGAGGCAAAGCGGGGGTGAATAAACCTCAATTCACCCGCCGGTCCACCCCCCGCCAATAGGGTTCACGCAGCTCCCGTCGCAGTACCTTCTGCCCTGCATTGCGCGGCAGCTCCGCGACAAGCGCAAGCTGCCGAGGCACTTTGAACCCGGCGATACGCTGCCGAGCCCACGCCGCGATCGTCTCAAGCGTCGGCGCGCTCCCCTCCCGCGGCACGACGATCGCCATCACCTCCTCGCCCCAGCATTGCGAAGGCACACCGATCACCGCCACGTCGGCGACGTCGGGATGGCCGAAGATCGCATTCTCGACCTCGGCCGGATAAATATTCTCGCCGCCCGAGACGATCATGTCCTTGGTCCGGTCGAGCACATAGACATAGCCTTCGGCATCGATCCGGCCGACATCGCCGGTGCGCAGCCAGCCCTCGGGCGTGATCGCCGCGGCCGTCGCCTCCGGCAGGCGCCAATAGCCCGGCATCACCGCGGCCGAGCGGATGAGGATCTCGCCCGGCCCACCCGTCGGCGCGATGCGCCCCGCCTCGTCCAGGATCGCAACCTCGACGCCGGGCATGGCGCGGCCGGCCGAGCGCAGGCGATCGGCAATGCCCGAAAGATGATCCTCGGGCGACAGCGCCACGACCCCGCCCGCCGCCTCGCTCATCCCGTACATCTGGACGAAGCCGCAGCCGAAGGTGGCGAGCGCGCGTCGCAGCAGCTCCTCGGGGATGGGCGATGCGCCATAGGTGATGACGCGCAACGAAGAGAGATCGGTCGCTCCTGCCGCCGGATGATCGAGGATCTGCCGCATCGCCGCGGGCGCGAGCAGCATGTGCGATACATGCTGGCGCGCGATCAGCTCCAGGGTCAGCGCCGGCGAGAATTCCCGCCCGATGACGATGCGCCCGCCGCCATAGAGGCCGAACAGCGCATAGGCCGTACCCGCGATATGCGCGACCGGCAGGATGGCGAGCGTGGTATCCGTCCGCCCCGGAAACCAGGGGAGCCCCGCACGATAGCCCGGCGCGCGCAGCGCCAGCATGTTGCGGTGGCTGAGCATCGCGCCCTTGGGCCGCCCGGTCGTTCCCGACGTATAGACCTGGAATACTATATCGTCGGCATCGGGCAGCGGCGCGTCGGCCAGCGCCGGATCGTGCCGCGCCCAGCCGAGCAGCCGGGCATCGGCCCGCAGCGCACGCGCCGCGTCGGCAAAACTCTCGTCGCTGAACAAGGCGACCGCACCGGAATCCGCGAGGATGAATTCCCATTCCTCCTTGGCCAGCCGCCAGTTGAGCGGAACGAGCACCGCGCCGAGCCGCGCGAGCGCGTAGAGCAGGACGAAATAGACGTCGCTGTTCTTGCCGAGGTAGGCGACCCGCTCGCCGCGCCGCACGCCCTCCCTGGCCAGGGCGCCGGCAAGGCCGCTCGACGCGTTGCGAAGCGCGGCATAACCGGTCTGCCGCCCCTCGAAATCGAGTGCGACCGCGTCCGGCGTAGCCTGCGCGTGCCACGCCAGCACATCCCACAGCGTGCGCAGGCGATCATGGTCGATCGGCGGCGCGGCGGCAGACATCGACTGGCCTATTCGCCGCGCCAGACGGGCGCGCGCTTCTCGGCGAAGGCCGCCGCGCCCTCCTTGGCATCGGCCGAGGCGAAGACGGGGGCGGTCAGCACGTTCTGGCGTTCGAACAATTCGTCCACCGGCCATTCGAGGCTCTCGCTCAGCACACGCCGGCTGACCGCCACCGCGAGCGGCCCGTTGGCGGCGATCTTGCACGCCATCTCGATCGCGGTCGCCAGCGCCTCGCCGGTCGGCACGACGCGATTGACGAGGCCATGCGCGGCGAGCGTCGCGGCCGGCATCATGTCGCCGATCAGCACCATCTCGGTCGCGATCTTGATCGGGATCTGCCGCGGCAGGCGGACAAGCCCGCCCGCATTCGCCACCAGTCCGCGCTTGACCTCGCTCAGCCCGAACTTCGCGCTCTCAGCCGCGACCACCATGTCGCAGGCCAGCGCCAGCTCGCACCCGCCGGCGAGCGCATAACCCTCCACCGCGGCGATGAACGGCTTGGCGAGCTTCGCCTGCGCCATGCCCGCGAAGCCGGTGCCGGGCATCCTCACCACCTCGCCGCGCAGGAAGGCCTTGAGGTCCATGCCCGCGCAAAAAGTGCCGCCCGCGCCGGTCAGCACGGCGACGCGGATGTCCGGATCGGCGTTGATCCGCTCGACCGCGGCGCCGACCGCTTCGGCTGTCTCGCGATCGACCGCGTTCTTCGCCTCCGGCCGGTTGAGCGTGATGATCGCGACGCCTGCATCCACTTCGAACCCGACGGCCATTCCAATCCTTTCCCTGATCATTGCCAAGCGCTACTCAGAGCGAGCGCGCGATCAACAGCTTCATGATCTCGCTGGCACCGCCATAGATGCGATAGGCGCGTGCATCCTTATACATTTCGGCGATCGGATATTCGAGCATATAGCCATATCCGCCGAATAGCTGCAGGCATTCGTCGACGATCTTCGCCTGCGCCTCGGTCACGAACAGCTTCGCCATCGATGCGGTCGCCGCGTCCAGCTTGTTCTGGAGCAACATGTCCGTGCAATGATAGAGGAAGGTCTTCGCCACCGTCGCCTGGGTCTTGCATTCGGCGAGCTTGAACTGCGTGTTCTGGATGTCGAACAGCGTCTTCCCGAAGATCTTGCGGTCCCGCACATAATCCAGCGTCACCGTCAGCGCCGCCTCGATCATGCCGATCGCCTGCCAGGCGATGACCAGCCGCTCCTGCGGCAGCTTTTCCATCAGCATGGCGAAGCCGCGGCCTTCCGTGCCGCCAAGCAGATTCTCGGCGGGCACGCGCATGTCGTTGAAGAAGATTTCGGCGGTGTCGCGCCCCTCCTGCCCCAGCTTGTCGAGCAGCCGCCCCCGCGCGAAGCCGTCGACCTTGTCAGTCTCCACCGCGAAGAGCGAGATGCCCTTCGCGCCCGCGCCGGGATCGGTCTTGGCGGCCACGACGATCAGCGTACCGTGCAGCCCGTTCGAGATGAACGTCTTCTGGCCGTTGAGGACATAATGGTCGCCGTCGCGCCGCGCGATAGTGCGCATGCCCTGCAGGTCGGAGCCCGCAGCGGGCTCGCTCATCGCAACCGCCAGGATCGTCTCGCCGCTCACTACGCCCGGTAGCCAGCGGGCCTTCTGCTCCTCCGAGGCATAGTCGACCAGATAGGGCGCGACGACGGCATTGTGCAGCGACAGGGCGAAGCCGAGCGCGTTCTTGAGCCCCTGCCGTTCCATCAGCACCGCGTCGTAGCGGAAATCCACGCCCGGCCCGCCATAGGCTTCGGGCACGCACAGCCCGAGCAGCCCGGCACGACCGGCAGCGCGCCACGTCTCGCGATCCACCGCCCCTTCCTCGCGCCAGCGCGCGGTCTCGGCCGGCGAGGCATGATCGTCCAGGAAGCGGTCGACCGCATCCTCGAACATGCGCAGTTCCTCGCTGTCCATGAAAGCCGGGCGCGGCAGATCGAACGCAGCCAATTTCCAACCCCTCCACCCAATCGTCTCCCCCCGATGCGGCACGGCGGCGGCGCGGGCCAGCGCTGGACGCGCGCCGGGCAACATCGGGTTCGGCCAGAGGCAAAGCGCAGCCGCCGGGCGCGTCCCGCTTGCTCGCTCCGGAAGCGCCGCTTGATGCTGGGCGAACTCCGGCGGGCAGCGCTTTTGCTCCTGCCCCGCGCCCGATAGCCGTCCGTCAAACGAAGCGGATGGAGAGAGGCATGAAGGTCGGGATTTGCTGCGCGGGGGTCGGCGAGGCTGCGAGCGGCCTTATCGTCCGCCGCTCGGCGCAGGCCGCGGAGCGCGCCGGCTTCTCGACCTTCTGGATCGGCGAGCATGTCTTGCTGTTCGGCCGCTATCCGGAATCGCGCTATCCCTATGTCGGCGATTACGGCACCGACGTGCCGATTCCCGATCCGCGGGTGCCGATCGTCGATCCGCTGATGGCGATGGCCTGGGCGGCCGCGGCGACCAGCCGGATCGAGGTCGGCAGCGGCATTCTGATCCTGCCGCAGCGCAATCCCGTCGTGCTCGCCAAGGAAATCGCGACGCTCGATGCGTTCAGCGGCGGGCGCGTCGTGCTCGGGGCCGGCATCGGCTGGTGCAAGGAGGAATATGACGCGGTCGGGGCGGACTGGCCCCATCGCGGCAAGCGCATGGACGAGCATATCGCGGCGCTGCGCAGCCTGTGGCGCGACGCACCCGCCCGTTTCGCCGGCGAGACCGTGTCGTTCGACGACGCCTATCTCTATCCCAAGCCGGTGCGCGGCAACGACCTGCCGATCCTGATCGGCGGAGAGAGCGATCCCGCGCTCAGGCGCGTCGCGCGCTCGGGCGACGGCTGGATCGCATTCAAGCTGCCGGTCGAGGAGGCGCCGGCGCGGATCGCGAAGCTGAAGGCGCTCACCCGCGATGAAGGCCGCGATCCCGAGGCGCTGCGCATCGTCTGCGGCATCTTCAGTTCCACCGACATCGACGATTTGAAGCGCTATCGCGACGCAGGCGTCACCGAATTCAATCTCGTCACCGCCGGCGAGCTGCCGCTCGACGAAGCAGGGCTCGCAAACGGCATCGCCGCTTTCGGCGAACGTTTCGTCGAAGCGGTCGCGACCTGGTGAAGGGTGAAGGCACACAGGAGGGAAGCGGACATGGCCGAAACCGACATCGAAGCGATCAAGCAAGTCGTCAATCTCTATGGCTTCGCGGTAGACACGCAGCGCTGGGCGCTGTTCGACCGTATCTTCACCGACGATATCGACGCGGATTACAGCCCGTCGGCGCATTGGCGCGATCTCGCGACGTTCAAGTCGGACTTCGCCGTCTATCATGACCCGTTCGACGCCACCCAGCATGCGATGATGAGCCATCTCGTTCATGTCGACGGCGATCGCGCCAACGCGCTCACCTATGCGACCTGGCGGCTGATCCGGCGCGGCCTCGACGGCGGCAGTTTCTGGGAAGGCCAGGGCTGGTATGACGATGGGCTGGTCCGTACCGCGCAAGGCTGGCGGATCGGCAAGCGGGTGTGCCGCATCGTCTGGTGGGGCGGCAATCCGCTGGTCAACGAGACGGTGCCGGGCGTGAAGTTCGAGCTGGAGTCCACCGCGCTACGCCGCGAGGGCGATCGGGGTACGGTCGCCTTCCTCTCCGCTATCGAGGGCTGAGGCAATGGCGCGGCTGGAGGGCAAGGTCGCGGTGGTGCTCGGCGCGTCGGCCGCGGGCGGCACCGGCTGGACGATCGCCGAGACGCTTGCCGCCGAAGGCGCGCATGTCGTCGTCGCCGCCCGGCGGCGCGGTCCGCTGGAAACGCTGGCGCAGCGAATCGACGGCCATGCCGTGGTCTGCGACGCCGGCGTGCCCGAGCAGGTCGCGGCGCTGGCGCAGGAGGCGCGGGATCGCTTCGGCCCAATCGACATCGCGGTGAACTCCGCCGCCCTGCCGATCATGGGCCTGATCGGCGAAACGCCGCAGGCATCGGTCGAGCGCGCACTCTCCGTGAACTATCTCGGCCAGGTCAGCTTCGTGCGCGAGATGGCGGCGGCGATGCGCGACGGCGGGCTGATCGCGCTGATCTCCTCCTCCGCTGCGATGCAGCCGATCCTGCCTTTCTTCCCTTATGCCTGCGCCAAGGCGGCGACCGATTGCCTGGTCCGCTTCGCCGCGCTCGAATATGGCCCGCGCGGCATCCGGGTGAACTCGATCCTTCCCGGTCCGATCAAGACCGAGCTCGCCGCCCCGCTCTTCGCCAATCCGGCCGCCGAGGCAATCATGGCGCGCGAGGTTCCGCTCGGCCGCGTCGGCCTGCCGGAGGATTTTGCCGAAGCCGTGCTCGCTCTGGAGCAGGCGCGCTATGTCAGCGGAGTGAACCTACCAGTGAGCGGCGGCATGCATCTGACGCGCGCGGCGCGTATGGATGAGCTGCCGGTATAAATTTCCAGAGCCTCTCCCGTAAGCGGGGGAAGCTTTAGAAATCATTCTTGCCCCCACCCGCAACCACGCGCGTCGCCAGCCGCACTCCCGTCGCGCTTCCGGGCGCGTCTCGTTAGTCTCGCCCGCAACAGGCCAGGAGAGGTTTATGGAGATTTACGACGTCATCGTAGCCGGATCGGGCGCGGCTGGCATGACGGCCGCAGTCCGCGCGCGCGAGCTTGGTCTGAGCGTGCTCGTAATCGAGAAGGCGCATAAATATGGGGGCACTTCCGCTACCTCGGGTGGGGTGATCTGGGTGCCCAATCATCGTCTCGGGACCGATGACAGCAAGGAGGAAACCTTCCGCTATCTCGATGCCGTCACGAGCGGCCCGATCCGACGCGACCGCGTCGAAGCGTTCGTCGACACCGGATCGGAGCTGGTCGCGTTCCTGAAGAGCATCAGCATGGAGCCGGTGGTGATGCCCTGGCCCGATTATTTCGCGGAAGCGCCCGGCGCGCGGGCCGACCGCTCGATCGTCTTTCCTATCTATGACGGCCGCAAGCTCGGCGACCATTTCACCACGATGCGCGAGCAGTTCACCCGGTTCAAGCTGTTGAACCGCTACACGATGGACTTCGTCGAAACCAACACGATCGCATCTCGCGCCAAAGGCTGGCTACTGACCCTCGCCAAGGTCACCGGCCGCTACTGGACCGACTTCGGCACGCGCCGTCTCACCCGGCGCGATCGGCTGATGAGTCTCGGCGGCGCGCTGATCGGCCCTCTGCGCCAGCGCCTGATCGAAAAGGGCGTCGAGGTGCGGCTCGGCACTGCGGTCGAGGAACTGGTTGTCGAGGGCGGTCGCGTCACCGGCGTGCGCACCCGCCGCTACGGCAATGTCGCCACTATCCAGGCGCGCCAGGGCGTGATCGTCTGCGCCGGCGGCTTCGAATGGAACCAGTCGCTGCGCGACCGCTTCTTCACCGTGCCCGGCAGCATCCGCTGGAGCAGCACGCCCGAGGACGCAAACGACGGCAAGCTGCTTGAGGCCGGGCTCGCCATCGGTGCCGACACCGAATTCACCGAGACCGGCTGGTGGGTGCCGACCATGCCGACGCCGATCAAGGGCGTCTCCAATTTCGAGGAGATTCACCAGGCGGTGTTCGACGTCGGCCGCCCGCACAGCGTCTGCGTCAACCGCAACACCGAGCGGTTCGTGAACGAGGCGTGCGGCTATGACCGGTTCGGCGATGCGATGCTGCGCGATCAAGTCGCCACGGGTGCGAACACGCCCTGCTGGCTGATTTTCGATGCCACCTTCCGCTACAAATTCCCCGCGGGCGGGATCATGCCCGACGCGATCATGCCCGATCGCAGCATTCCACCCGACTGGTGGGATCATTATATCTTCAAGGCCGACACGCTCGACGCGCTGGCCGACAAGATCGCGCTCGACGGCGAGAAACTGAAGCAGGTGGTCGCGCGAATGAACGACTATGCCCGCACCGGCAAGGATCCCGAATTCGGCCGCGGCGACACCGCCTATGATCGCAATTTCGGCGATCCCACGCTCATACCCAATCCCTGCCTGGGCACGATCGGCAAGGCGCCCTTCTACGCCATCCCGGTCAATCTCGGCGACCTCGGCACCAAGGGCGGCCTCAAGGCGGACGCCCGCGCCCGCGTGCTCGATCGGGAGGGGCAGCCGATCCCGGGCCTTTATGCCGCAGGCAATGCGTCGGGATCGCCGTTCGGCAACTGCTATCCCGGTGCGGGCGGCACGATCGGGCCGGCGATGGTGTTCGGTTTCATTGCGGCGAACGACATTGCCGAGCAGGCGCGGGCTGCGTCGCTTGGGGGCTATATGCATAATCAGGCCGCTGCTGCGGAGTGACGGCACTTCACTCGCTTGCGCTCTTCTTCTTTCGTCATCCCGGACTTGATCCGGGATCCATTTGCCGCCGCGTTGCCAATGAAGCGCCGCGCTGCGGCTAATGGATCCTGACTTTTGCCAGTATGATGGAAAAAGGCTCCGAGCTTAGCACATCGTCCAATTACCCCTTCCCCCTCACGGCCGGATCGCGCTCGCCCCGTCCACATTGAGCTCCTGCCCAGTCGTGAAGCTCGACGCATCGGACGCCAGCCACAGGCAGGCCTCGGCCACCTCCTCCACCTTGCCCATCCGTCCCATCGGATGAATCGCGGAAAAATGCGCATAGGCTTCCTCGCGCGGCAGGCCTGTGTCCGCCAGCGCCTGCTCGAGCATCTCCGTCTCGGTGCCACCGGGATGAAGGCTGTTCACACGGATCGGCAAGCCCGCCGCAGCGCATTCGAGGGCGAGCACCTTGGTGAAGCTGGTCAGCGCCGCCTTCGACGTCGAATAGCCGGCGAAGCCCGGCATCGGGCGCTGGGCGAACACCGAGGAGACATTGACGATGCTGCCCGGCTGCCCGCTCCGCTTCATGAGCGGCAGCGCCGCGCGGCAGCCGTGGAACGGCCCGTCGAGATTGACCGCAAATAGTCGACGCCAGGATTCGAGCGACGTCTCCTCGGTCGTCCCCTGCTCGGTGATGCCAGCGCAGTTGACGAGGATGTCGAGCTGTCCCCAGCGCGCGTCGACAGCGGCGACCGCCGCGTCCCATGCAGCAGTATCGGTCACCTCCAGCGTGAGCGCGAGCGCGGCATCGCCGATCTCGCCAGCCAGCGCTTCCGCCGCCGCAATCCGCCGCGCCGCGACCGCGACCCGTGCGCCTTCACGTGCGAAGCGCAGCGCGATCGCCCGCCCCATGCCGCGCGTCGCGCCCGTAATCAGCGCGATCTTGCCCGCCAGCGCAGACATAACCTCTCCTTCTCTCCGTCGATCGGTTCACCGGATTTGGCGTGGCCGCGCACCGCATTCCAGCGGCTCCGACGCTCTGCGCGGCGGCGCATGAGCCAGTGCGAGACCAGACAAAGCCGGCGCTGGCCCCGCAAGGTATCGCCAGAGGCACGACCGAGGAGAACAGTCATCATCGCCGACTTCACCACGCTTCGGCTCACCATCGATGAGGGGATTGCCGAAATCCATCTGGCCCGGCCGGAGTTGCTCAACCGCTTCGACGCGGTCGCGCATGTCGAGTTCGTCGCTGCGCTCCGCCGGATCGCCGCGACCGAGGGCGTCCGCGTGCTGATCGTGGCGGCGGACGGTCGTGCCTTCTCGGCCGGTGGCGATTTCGACGAGATGCTGGACGCGCATCGCTCCGCCAGCATCCGCGACCAGATGATGCGCGATGCGCGCAATGTGCTCAACGGCCTGATCGACCTGCCGTTGCCAGTGATCTCCGCGGTGCAGGGCGCCGCGATCGGGCTCGGCGCGACGATCGCCAGCATGGCCGACATCGTCGTCGCCTGGCGCGGCGCGAAGATTGCCGACACCCATGTCGCGGTCGGCCTCGTGGCGGGAGACGGCGGCGTGATCGCCTGGGCGCAATCGATCGGACTCAACCGGGCCAAACGCTATCTGCTGACCGGCGACATCATCACCGGTGAGCAGGCCTATGCGTTTGGCCTCGTTACCGAGCTGGCCGAGACGCCTGAAGATGTCCTTCCCGCGGCACGCGCCATAGCCGGGCGGATCAAGGCGCTTCCGGCGGAAGGCGTGAACGGCACCAAGCGCGCCTTTGCGACGATGACGCGCGCGCGCATGGGCGAAGCTTTCGAACTGGGCATCGCCCTCGAGATGCAGTCGATGGCCCATCCCGATCTCGCGGAAACTGTGGCCCGCCTGCGCCAACGCTGAGCGGCCCCTACGGGCAGGAGAGACCGTGGCCTATACGCATGTCGACAAGCCGATCCGGATCGGCGCGATCGAGCTCAAGAACCGCATCTTCCGCCCGGCGCACGGCACCGTGCTCGGCCAGGGGACGATGAACGAACGGCTGATCGCCTATCATGAGGCACGGGCGCGCGGCGGCGCGGCGCTGTCGATCCTGGAGGTAGGCTCGGTCCACCCGACCTCCGCATTCTGCCTCAACATCTTTGATCCTGCGATCGAGGGCGGCATGCGCGAGCTGGTCGATCGCTGCGCACCGCACGGCATGCGGATCTTCCAGCAGCTCTGGCATGCCGGCCAGCACATCGTGCCGGCGGACGGCTCGCCGCCCTGGGCACCCTCCGACAACCCCGGCGTCGAGACCGGCATCGTGCCGGTCGCGATGACCAAGACGATGATCGACACGATCATCGGCGCCTATGTGGACTGCGCCGTGCGCATGGAGCGCTATGGCCTCGATGGCGTGGACGTCCACTGCGCGCATGGCTACCTGCCCTCGCAATTCCTCTCGGCCAACACCAACAGGCGCGAGGATGAGTATGGCGGCCCGTTCGACAACCGCGCCCGCTTCATCCTGGAACTGCTCGCCGCGATCCGCAGCGCCGTCTCGGCCGACTTCGTCGTCGGCGTGCGCGTCGCGCCCGATCTCACTGTCGGCGGTAACGATGTCGACGACAATATCCGTATCGCCCAATTGCTGGAGGCACGCGGGCTGATCGACTATGTCAACGTCTCGATCGGCAACTACAACAGCTACACCAAGATGGTCGGCGGCATGCATGAGCCGATGGGCTATGAGATGCCGACGAGCGTGCCGATCACCCGCGCGGTCAAGCTGCCGACGATGGTCGTCGGCCGCTATCGCACGCTGGAGGAGTGCGATCAGCTGATCCGCGACGGCGATGCCGACATGGTCGGACTGGTACGTGCGATGATCGCCGACCCGGATCTGGTCAACAAGAGCCTTGCCGGCAAGGCGGACCGCGTGCGCCCCTGCATCGCCTGCAACCAGGCATGCGTCGCCAATGTCGTCTATCTCTGGCAATCCGGCCTGCAATGCACCGTCAATGTCGGCGCAGGCAACGAGCAGACATTGGGCGATCACCGGCTGGTTCCTGCCGCCGAGCCGAAGACCGTGCTCGTCGTCGGCGGCGGCCCCGCCGGGCTGGAGGCGGCGCGCGTGGCCGCGCTGCGCGGGCACAAGGTGATCCTCGCCGAGGCGGATTCGCATCTCGGAGGCACGCTGCGCGCTGCGGCGAGGGCGCCGACCCGGCACCAGATGGGCGATATCCTCACCTGGCTCGAGGAGGAGGTCTATCGCCTCGGCGTCGAGGTTCGCCTGTCGAGCTATATGGACGAGAATGACGTGATCGATACTGGCGCCGACGCGGTGATCGTGGCGACGGGATCGCTGCCGCGGATGGATGGCGTGATCGGTTCGCATCCTGGCCAACCCGTCAAGAACATCGATCGCAAGGGCGTGATCTCACCGCTGGAGCTGTTCATGTATCCGCCGGAGGATCTTGGGCGCTCCGCAGCGGTGATCGACGATGTCGGCCATTATGAGGGCATGGCTGCGGCCGAGCATCTGATCCAGAAAGGCCTTTCCGTCACCTATGTCACCCGCCAGCGGATGTTCGGCCAGCTGATCCAGGGCGCGCTGATGGTCGAGCCGTTTCTGACACGTATGGCCGGCAAGCCGTTCCGCCAGATTACCCGCATGCGCCCGATCGCGATCGAGCCGGGCCATGTCGTGATCGGCCCCGTGGTGCTGACCGACGAGACGACCGACATCGAGCGACTGGAGGCCGACACGGTGGTGATCGTTACCGCCAACCGCAGCAACCGCCAGATCTTCGATGCACTGTCGGAGCGCAACAGCGACATCAGGGTCGTCGGCGACGCCAACTCGCCGCGCTTCCTCGAAACCGCGATCCGGGAAGGGCATATTGCGGGCGCGACAATCTGAAGTGGGGATGATCATGCAGCTTGAAGGAAAGACGGCCGTCGTGCTGGGCGCCTCCGCGGAGGCAGGCACCGGCTGGGCGATCGCGGAGCGCTTCGCGGCCGAGGGCGCCAGGGTGATCGTCGCCGCGCGGCGCGAGGAGCCGCTCAGGAAGCTCGCCGGCAAGATCGGCGGCATCGCGCAGCGCTGCGACCTTGCCAGCGAGGCGGACATCACCGCGCTCGCTGAGCGCGCCTTCGCCGAGTTCGGCAGTCTCGACATCGCGGTCAATGCCGGCGGCTTGCCGGTCGGCGGCACAATCGCCAACACGCCGCTCGGCGACGTCGAGACCTCGATGCAGGTCAATTTCTTCGGCAGCCTCCACTTCGTCCGGCAGATGGCGAAGGCGATGCCGAACGGAGGCTCGATCATTCTCTTCTCGTCGATGGCGGCGACCCACCCGCTCGAACATGTCTATGGCTATGCCTGCGCCAAGGCGGCGGCCGACTGCCTGGTGCGCTATGCCGCCCAGGAATTCGGCCCGCGCGGGATCAAGGTGAATTCGATCCTGCCCGGCGCGATCCGATCGGAGATGTCCGGGCCGCTGTGGGCAGTCGATGGAATGGAGCAGAGCTGGGCCAAGGAGGTGCCGCTCGGCCGGATCGGCATGCCTGCCGATTTTGCCGATGCGGCTTTGTGGCTCGCCGGCCCCTCCTTCGTCACCGGCCTCAACCTCCAGATAAGCGGCGGCAACCAGATCGCCCGCTTCCCGACCACCGCCGAACGCCCGGCGCTGGCCGGTGTCGATCCGACCAGCGGCGCCTGAGGGGATCGATATGACAAAGATCGGCGTCGGCCTGATCGGATATGAGCCGGGGCGAAGCTGGGCAGCGCTCGCGCATGTTCCCGCTCTGCGCGCCCTCGACGGCTATGCGATCGCCGCGGTCGCGACGACGCGGCCGGCCTCGGCCGCGGCGGCGGCGCGCGACATCGGTCTGCCGATGGATGCGGCCTTCACCGACGCCGCCGCGCTCGCCCGCGATCCGCGCGTCGATCTCGTGGTGGTGACGGTCAAGGTGCCCCATCATCGCGAGCTGATCGCGGCCGCGCTCGCTGCCGGCAAGCATGTCTTCTGCGAATGGCCGCTCGGCAACGGTCTTGCCGAGGCGGAGGCGATCGCCGCAGATGCGCGAAAAGCCGGCGTCGCCCACATGGTCGGCCTGCAGGCCTGTATGGCGCCTGCCGTCCAGCAGGTACGCGCGATGATCGCCGAAGGTTATGTCGGCGAGGTGCTGTCGACCACCCTGATCGGATCCGGGATGCAATGGGGCGGCGCGGTCGACCGGCCCAACGCCTATATCGTCGATCGCGCCAATGGCGCGACCCTGCTGACCATACCGTTCGGCCACACGGTCGACGCGCTCTGCTTCGCGCTGGGCGAGTTCCGCTCGCTCTCCGCCACGCTGGCGATCCGCCAGCCCGAAGTCCGCCGAGTCGACACGGGCGAAATGCTGACCAAGACGGCTGCGGATCAGATCGTGGTCGGCGGCACGCTGGAGAGCGGAGCCGTCGCCGCCATCCATTATCGCGGCGGCATCGCGCGGGGCACGCGCCTCTCATGGGAGATCAACGGCACCCACGGCGACTTGCAGATCACCGCCGAGGGCGGCCACGGCCAGATCTTCGATCTCAGCCTCGCCGGGGCGCAGGGCGAGGCGCGGCGGCTCGAGCCGATTGCGATTGCCGCGCCGCATCGCTGGGTTCCCGGATCGCTTTCCGGCCCGTCCGTCAACGTGGCGCAGCTCTATGCGCGCTTCGCCGAGCATTTGCGCGGAGCCCCGCGCGCTTATCCCGATTTCGACGATGCCGTCCGCCGGCACCGGCTGATCGATGCGATCGAGCGTTCGGCGGCGGAAGCCCGGACCGTGGCACTGTGATGGCGATCGAGGAGAGCGTGCTGCGCCTCGACGGCAAGCGTGCGCTGGTCATCGGCGGATCGAGCGGGATCGGCAACGGCATAGCCCAGCTCTTTCGCGCACAGGGCGCCTCGGTCCATGTCTGCGGCACGCGGGCCACCCCCGCGGACTATGCTGCGACGTCAGGCTCCGATCTCGACGGGCTCGACTATTCGCAGCTCGACGTCGCCGACGCCGCTGCGATCGATGCCTGGAATCCAGGTTTCGACCGGCTCGACATTGTCGTTCTCGCACAGGGCGCGGTCGAATATCGGCGCAAGGAGTTCGAGATCGAGACCTTCCGCCGCATGATCGACGTCAACCTCAACAGCGTGATGCATATCTGCACCAAATTCTATCCCCTGCTCAAGGCCGTGGGCGGCACGATCATCATCATCAGTTCGATCGGCGCCTACAAGTCGGTGATCGGCAATCCCGGCTATGCGGCGTCCAAGGCGGGCGTGGTCGGACTGACGCGAACGCTGGGCGACGCCTGGGGGCATGAGGGCGTGCGCGTCAACGGCATCGCACCGGGCATGATCGCGACGAAGATGACCGCCGTGACCACCGAGCATCCCGACCGACTCAAGGCCGCCCTGGCGACCATCTCGCTCGGCCGGCTCGGCCTGCCCGAGGATGTCGCCCGCGCCGCGCTCTACCTGGTCTCCCCGCTTGCCAGCTATACGACCGGCCAGACGCTGATCGTTGACGGTGGGCGGAGCTTGTAACGTCAGAATCCGCCCTCACGGGAAGAGAGGCCGCGTGTAACGCGCGGAGGCGTGCCCGCTCGCCAAATTCGTCACGTCGATTGTCAAAGAAAGCCCGCCGACCGCATCGGTCGGCGGGCCCCTCGTCGCGAAATCCGGCTCAACGGCCGAAGCGATAGCTCAGGCGCATCATCAGTTCGCGTCCCCGGCCCACGGAAGCGGCGGTATCGGCCAGCGTGCCCACCACCGCGGCGCCCGGCGCGGAACCGGTAAAAGGCGTGTCGCTGCTGCGCACGAAATAATATTCGTTGGTGAGATTGCGGCCGATGAAGGCGACCTCCCAGCGGTCATTCGTCTCCGCGAGCCGGACCGTCGCGTCGACCAGCTCATAGCCCTTCTGGATACCCCCGGGCGTATTGGTCGTATCGGTAAAATATTTGTCGGTGTGGCTGATATTACCCGAAATACCGATCTTCATCCCGGTGCTGATCGGCGTTTCATAGTTGAACCCGGCATTACCGGACCATTTTGGCGCACGGACGAGCGGTTGGCCGCTCAGATCCTGCAGCAAGGCGACCTGATGAGTAACGCGACTGACCTGGTTGAAACAGGTCGTCGACGATTGGCCGCGATAGCAGCTCGCCTGATAGTCGAGATAATAGCCCTTGTTGTAGCTGACCGCGGCGTTGAGCGAGAGGCCCCTCAGCGGCGTGCGGTAGGTCGCATCGAATTCGACGCCCTTCGTACGGACGCTGCCTGCGTTGCGCAATTCCTGCTGAACGCCCATCGTCGTGACACCGACCTGCAGACCGGTCGTTCGGTAATTATAGGCGGACAGGTTCAGCCGCAGAGCATGATCGAACAGAGACGCCTTGATGCCGCCTTCATAGCCGCGGGTGATCTGCTGATCATAGGTCACCTGCTGGGTGCCCGCGATCACGCCCGCAGTCGGCGTCAGGGCGCTGAAGCCACCCGAGAGGAAACCCTCCTTATAGGATCCGTAGAGCGTCAGATCCTTGGTGGGACGCCAGGACAGGGTCGCCTCCGGCGATAGGTTATTGAAGCTCACCCGTCGCACGAGATTCGGATTGGTGAGATCCACCAGCACCGTCGGGGCAGTAGCAAAAGCTGTCTGCAAAGTCGGCAGTGTCTTCTTCTCGTAAGAATAGCGCGCACCGACCGATAGTTCCAGCGTCGGGATGATATCGACCATTGCCTGGCCAAAGATGGAATAGGCAGTCCCATTCTGCACATAATTATATTTGTTCACGAATATCGGGTTCACCGTGTTCCGCAACGTCGTAGACGCGCTCCGGGCATAGGAATCCTGATACAAGCCACCCAACATGAAATTGACCGGACCATCGAAGCTGCTAGCGAGCCGGAGCTCCTCGCTCGTCTCCCGCAGATCCAACTCGTTAAGGCTGGCGAGTATTTGCGCTGGGGGCGTAGCGGAATCATAGTAATTCTGCGTAAAATTGCCGAGATTGCGCAACTTGACCTTATAATATCCTGTGACTGACGTCAGCTTCAGATTGTCGTTGAGATCGTAATTCAGCTCCAGGCTGCCCAGAATCTGATATTGATGCAGATAGCTGTGCCCATCGGCCGGAAAGACCGGATCATAGCCCGCGATATTGGGGCTGAAATCGCCGACGCCCACCTTGTTGTCGGCCTTGCAGTCGTCGATCGGCAGGCCGAGCGCAGCCGGCGGCGATCCCTGCGGATGGCCCAATGGACAGGAGACATATTGGGTGTTCGCCGTCGATGCCGTACCGCGGAGCCTGCTGTAGTTGAGCTTTGCGCGCGCCTTGAACGGGCCGCCATTGTCGAACTTCAGCGTACCGCGTACCGCCCAGTCGGTCTTGTTGGGCGAGCGGGAATGCTCGGGCGGAAAAATATTCGCGGTTCCCGTCTGCGGCGCATAATTCTTCGCCCAACCCTTCATGTCGGATAGCGAGCCGGCGATGCGAAAGCCAAGGCTGTCGGTCAGCGGTCCCGAGACATAGCCTTCCGTCCGGATTTCACGGGCCACGAATTCGTAGCCGGTCGTCAGCTTCGCCTGGAAGTTCGGCGTCGGGTCCGCCGAACGGATCGAGATGATACCCGCCGGGCTGTTCTTTCCGAAGAAGAGCGCCTGTGGCCCCTTCAGGACTTCGACCTGCTCGACATCAAGTTCGGACATGCGGCGCACCGTGGCACGGCCGATACCGACGCCGTCGACATTGAACGAGACGGCCTGATCGTTGAGCGGGTTATTGTCGGCACCCGCCAGACCGCGAATGGCAATGATGCCGCCCTGCACGGTACCGCCGCCTTCACCCACGATCAGCGTCGGGACCAGGCGAGCGATGGCGTCGACATTGTTGATGGCGCGGCGCTGCAGCTCGGCCGCGCCTACCGCGGTGATGCTCACCGGCACCGCAATCGAGGTCTCGTCACGCTTGCGCGCCGTGACGATGATGTCGTCCACGCCCCTCGACGCGTCTTGGGCCTGCGTGGCTTGCTCCTGCGCCAGAACGGGCGCGGCTGCGAAAAATGTCCCGCCCGCAGCGGTGGCGAGCAAAGCGACGCGCAATTGCCTGATGTTCATTTGACCTCCCCCTCTCTTTCTATCCAGATAGACCACGATTATTGTTGCCGGACATCATAACGGTGCGGAGTCCGCAGGGCGTTGACTGATCTTGCATGCGAGCTTGACTTTGCAGATCGGCACCGGTGATTTCCGCCTCTCTATCTCTCCTCATATTTTGCGCGCTCCAGCCGCGCGATGGTGCGGGCGTGCACTTCGTCCGGCCCGTCGGCGATGCGTAGCGCGCGAACCCGCGCGAACAGGGCGGCGGTGCCGGCGTCGCTGTCGAGCCCGCCCGCGCCATAGGCTTGGATCGCGTCGTCGATGATCCTGAGCGCCATGCGCGGCGCCGCCACCTTGATCATCCCGATCTCCAGCCGCGCCACCTTGTTGCCGACTTTGTCCATCATGTCGGCGGCCTTCAGCGTCAAAAGCCGCGCCATCTCGATATCGATCCGCGCCTGTGCGATACGCTGTTCCCACACGCTCTGGTCGATCAGCCGGCGGCCGAAGGTGGAGCGGCCGATCAGCCGGCGCACCATCTTCTCCAGCGCGACTTCCGCCATGCCAATGATGCGCATGCAGTGATGGATGCGTCCCGGCCCCAACCTGCCCTGCGAAATCTCGAAGCCGCGCCCCTCGCCCAGGATCATGTTCGCCGCGGGTACGCGCACATCGTCCAGCGCCAGCTCGAAATGCCCATGCGGCGCATCGTCATAGTTGAAGTTGGTCAGCATCCGGCCGATTCGCACGCCGGGCGTGTCGATCGGGATCAGGAGTTGCGACATCTGCTGATGGCGCGGCGCATCAGGATTGCTGCGGCCCATCAGGATGATCAGCTTGCAATGCGGATCGCCGACGCCGGAGATCCACCATTTGCGGCCGTTCACGACATAGTCGCCGCCGTCGCGGGTGATGCGCGTCTCGATATTGGTCGCGTCGGACGAAGCGACGTCGGGCTCGGTCATCGCAAAGGCCGATCGGATCTCGCCGGCCAGCAAGGGCCGCAGCCACCGCT
Source organism: Flavisphingomonas formosensis (assembly GCF_009755815.1). Classification (GTDB taxonomy): domain Bacteria; phylum Pseudomonadota; class Alphaproteobacteria; order Sphingomonadales; family Sphingomonadaceae; genus Flavisphingomonas; species Flavisphingomonas formosensis. The sequence goes on along the minus strand of NZ_WRPK01000009.1, from coordinate 43,347 downwards.
CCTGCTGCTCGGGCGTGCCGTAGCGGTGCAGCACTTCCATGTTGCCGGTGTCGGGCGCGGAACAGTTGAACACCTCCGACGCCCAGGTGATCCGCCCCATCTCCTCGGCGAGCGGCGCATAGTCGAGATTGGAGAGCCCCGCGCCCCTGAAGTCGCCATGATCATGCTCGGGCGAAGGCGGCAGGAACAGGTTCCAGAGGCCCGCCGCGCGCGCCTTGGCCTTCAGCGTCTGCAGGACGTCCGGCTGCCGCCAGCGCTCCTCGGCCAGCGCGACCTGATAGGCAGGCACCGCCGATACGACATGATCCGCCATGAAAGCGCGCACTTGGCGCTGGAGATCGCGCTGGCGGGGAGAAAGGTCGAAATCCATGACTGTGATGCGTCCCGTTCAGGAAGTTGCGATGATGCGGCGCGCTTCGTCGAGCAGCGCGACGGCAGCGCGGTGCAGCCGCTCGCCCGTCGCAGGATCGGCGAGGCCGGCCTGCGCTCGGGCGTGGCTGCCTTCGAAGATGAGGCCGAGCTTGTAGGCGGAAAGCACCATGAACCACGGCAGCTCGGCGAGATCCCGCCCAGAGCGCTCGGCATAGCGTGCGATCAGCTCGGCGCGCGTCGGAAAGCCGTCCAAGGGCTCGACGCGCATCGTATAAGGGGTACGCACCCCATCCTCCGGCCAACTCAGCAGCAGCCGGCCGAGATCGACCAGGGGATCACCGAGCGTCGCCATTTCCCAGTCGACGATCGCCAGCAGCCCGCCGTCCGGGCCGTAGATCAGGTTGCCGATATGATAGTCGCCATGGATGATGCCGGGCTGGCACCGCGCGGGCAGATGCGCCTCCAGCCAGGCCCCTACCGCCGCCACGTCGCCGAGCGCCGCAGGGCCGCTCCAGCCTTCGAAGCGCGCATAGCCGGCGAGCTCGTCGGCCCAGCGGCCCACCTGGCGCTCGAGGAATCCGTCGAGCCGCCCGAAATCGCCGAGACCGGCAGCCTCGTGATCGACGGTCGCAAGCAGGGCGAGGCCGTCGATCAGCTCGATCCCCATGCGGTGGCGCATCGCAGGGTCGTCCTGCGCTCGGGCCGGCATCTCCGCCGTCGGGTTGAAGCCGTCGACCGGCTCCATCAGGTAAAAGACCGCGCCGAGCACGCTTTCGTTCTCGCACGCCGCAATCAGGCCAGGATGCGGCACCGCGCTGCCCTGCAACGCACCGAGCAGCCGGATCTCGCGGCCCATCACGCGATTGCTGGTCGGACGCGGATTGGCGGGCGGCCGGCGCAGCACATAATCGCGCCCCGCCCGACGGAAGCGCAGCAGGATGTTCTGCGTGCCGCCGGCAAGCTGCCGCGGCGCCTCGATCGCGCCGGAGCCGAGGCCATGGGCATCCATCCACGCGGTCAGGGCGACGGAATCGATCGATGCGGGAAAATCGGTGATGGCGGCCCCCTCCAGATGCTCGCCGCCGTTTCGCACGCCCGTGCCTTCGCGCAACGCAAGGTGCGAATCCTGCCGCTACAGCCAATGCGTGCGCCGGCTCGGGGCAAGACGAGCGACGCGACGGAGCCTATGGCTTCAAGGATCAGCGGAGGTGGCCATGCGCGAAGACGATCCCATCCTGACCGAAACCGTCGCGGAGGGAGTGACCGTGCTGCGGCTCAACGCGCCGGCGCGGCTCAACGCCTTCACCCGCGAGAGCGTGGCACTGTTCAACGAGACGATCGACGCCATCGCCAAGGATGCTTCGGTGCGTGTGCTGATCATCACCGGATCGGGCCGCGGCTTCTGCTCGGGCCAGGACGTCGCCGCCGCCGACGCGCGCAACCGCGTCGCGCCGAGCGGCGTGGTCGAACGGCTGTTCTGGCAGGAGCAGTTCACCGGCATGGGCCGGCGGCTGCGCGCCATGCCGCAGGTGGTGATCGCGGCAGTGAACGGGCCCTGCGCGGGCGCCGGCTTCGCCATCGCGCTCGCCAGCGACGTGCGCATCGCCGCCCGTTCCGCGCGCTTCATGATCGCCTCGGTGCGGCTCGGCCTCTCGGCGGGCGAGAGCGGGATGAGCTATTTCCTGCCGCGGCTGATCGGCGCCTCGCGCGCCTTCGAGATCATGCTGACCGGCCGGCCGGTCGGCGCCGAGGAGGCTGAACGAATCGGGTTGTGCGCACGGCTGGTCGAGGATGGCGCCGCGGTCGATGCGGCAATCGCCTTCGCCGCGGACGTAATGGCGAATAGCCCCTTCTCGATCGCTCATACCAAGCGGCTTATGTGGGACAATCTCGACGCGCCCTATGCGGCAGCGGTCGAGATGGAGAATCGGACGCAGATGCTCGCGTCGCTGACCGACGACTATAAGGAAGCGACGGCGGCATTCACGGAGAAAAGACCGCCGCGCTTTCAGGGGAAGTGAGGAACAGAGCCCACCCGTTTGGGCCGAGCCTGTCGAGGCCCTCCCTTCGTCCTTGATTCCGAGGTAAACAGAAAGAGGGAGAGTGCTTCGACAAGCTCAGCGCGAACGGGGCAAGGGTTGCGATTTCATCCGTTATCCCGACTTTCGTCGGGATAACGGAGGGAAAACGCCTGCGCGCTACCCGTCGATCCCCAATATCGCCGCGCTGGTCGGCACTCCGCTCCCCGCCGAAACCAGCACATTATGCACGCCGGCGACCTGGTTGACCGCCTGTCCGCGCAGCTGCCGCACCGCCTCGGCTACACCGTTCATGCCGTGGATATAGGCCTCGCCGAGCTGCCCCCCATGGGTGTTGACCGGCAGCGTGCCGTCCACTTCGATATTTCCGCCCTTGATGAAGTCCTTCGCCTCGCCCCGCGCACAGAAGCCATAGCCTTCGAGCGAGGTGAGCACGGTCGGTCCGAAATGATCGTAGAGGATCGCGACCTGGATATCCTTCGGTGTCATCCGCGCGGTCTCGTAGAGCTGTCTTGCGGCAGCCGCGCATTCGTCACGCGGAGAAATATCCGCGCGATAGAAGCTCGCGAGGCCGAGCGTGCCCGCGGGGGAGCCCTGCGCGGCCGCGCGGATCAGCACCGGCTTCTGCCGCAGCGCGCGTGCCCGCTCGGCGCTGACGACGACGACCGCGACACCGCCGTCGCTTTCCTGGCAGCAGTCGAGCAGACGCAGCGGATCGGCGATCATCCGCGACGCCTGGTGATCCTCGACGGTGATCGGCTTGCCGTAGAAGAAGGCGTTGGGATTGGTCGCGGCATGCTTGCGCGCCACCACCGAATAGTTGGCGAAGTCGCGGCTGGTGGCCCCGGTCTCGTGCATGTAACGGCGCATCATCATGCCGATCATCGCGGCAGGCGTCATCAGCCCGGCAAAGCCATGATAGGCGAAGACGACATTGTCGCTGGTCGGCGGCAGCCCCGACATCGGCGTGCCGAAGCGATATTCGGAGCGTTCGTTCATCGCCCGGTAGCAGACGACGATATTGGCGACACCGGTGCTGATCGCCATCGCCGCCTGCTGCAGAGGCCCGCAGGTGCCGCCGCCACCCTGCGGGATACGGGTGAAGAATTTAAGATCCCTCCCGCCGATCGCGCGGAAAATCTCCTGCTCCGAATTATTGTCCATGGTGAAGGAGGACATGCCGTCCACCTCCGACGGATCGATCCCGGCGTCGGCGAGTGCTGTAAGCGTCGCCTCGACGGCGAGGCGCAATTCGCTCCGCCCCGAATTCTTCGAGAATTCGGTCGCGCCGATGCCGGCAATGGCGGTCTTGTTTGCAAAATCTGCCATGGGCGGCCTTTCAGCTCAGGCGGAAACGATAGGCGGCAACGTCGCCGCGGCGGAGGAATTCGGCGGTGACGGGCGCACCGACCTGCAAGTCATCCGGCGCGGTGCCGTCCATCGCGGCGACCAGGCGCACGCCCTCCGCAAGGTCGACCACCGCGATCGGATGCGGCGTCTCGAAGCCAGGCAGCGGTGGATAATGGTGGATCACGAAGCTGTGGATCCGACCTTCGCCCGATACCGGCACCGCTTGCCAATCGAACGAACGGCATTCGGCGCAGGCCGGCGTCGGCAAGCTGCGCAACGCACCGCAACCGCCGCATTTCTGGATCAGCAGCTGCTCTGCCTCCAGCCCGCGATAGAAGAAATCGAAATCCCGGTTCGAGCAGGGCGCGTTATGCCCTCGCCCCGCGACGGCCTCGCCGCCTGCATCACCCCCGTAAGCCATAGTCCCTCCTTCACTCGACCGGCTTGCAGCGCCGGGCGACATAATCGTTCCACTGTACTTCCTGGGTCTCGCCCCAGCCGGTCACGCCCGGAAATTGGGGCGAGGTCCAGCGGGTGAGCCCGCAATGGCAGAGCGCATTCTGCCAGCTATGCCAGGGATTGCTGGCGATCACCTCGCCCTCGAAGCGGAAGCTGCGGCCATCGTCCGCGACGCAGTCGATGATGTTGCGCAGCGGCCGGAGCCCGTCTTCGGCGCGATGGGTGATCTTCGACAGGCTATGCAGCCGCAGCATCGTGCCATGATCGTAGATCCACGCGTCGCTCATCAGCTTGTCGCGCGGGACATCGTAGAGGCCGACCCAGTCCGGCTTGAGTTCGGGATCGTCCATGCCCGAGATGCAGAAGGAGAATTGTTCCGAGAAGGCGCCGTTCATCCAGGTGTAGGGCGGGATCTTATGGCCGCCCTCGGGCCGGCGCTCGCCCCAGCTGCGGTCGCGGATCGCAAGATTGTCAAAGGCATAGTCGCGCCCCTCATAGACCACCTTGCCGACGGCGCGCATCGTTTGCTCGAAATGGCGGTCGTTGCCGCGCACGACCGGCGGCTGCACCGCGGTCTGCACCATATCGAGGCTGAAGCCGCGATCGACATTGTCATATGTGATCCGCGCCCGGCGCATCGGTTCTTCGAACGTTACGGTAAGACCGTTATCGAGGCGGATATTGCCGTCCTTGTCGAAGATCGTGTCCGGCGTGAAGTTGCGGAAATCGAACAGCTCGGCGGCGAGATGCTCGCGCTTGTGCCCGAAATGGGCGAAGAGGCCGCCGGTGCAGAGATTGAGATTGGGATGCGTCCAGATGTGGATGAACCCGTGCAGTTTCGCTTCGGGCTCGTAGAAGTTCCAGTACCAGGTCTCCGTCATCTCGAAATGCTTCTCGGGCTGATTCCGCCCGTGATAGAAATCGTCCTGGTCAGTCGTCTTGCCGAAATCCAGGCTGCTCTTGGTCCACTCGATCGTCTCGCTCATCCTGGTCTCAGCCTCCGATGATCGCGTCGAGCACGGCGATCTCATATTTGGGGATGTAGATGGTGCCGGCGACCGACAGGGCGACGTCGGTCACCTGCGGCATCAGCAGCGAATTGAGCGAGCCGAGGCAGGCGACGAGGTTGCGCACCTCGGTCCATACCCCGAAATAACGCGCGCCGCCTTCGTCGAAACTGAAGCCGCACTCCGCCCCATAGGTACCGATGAACCGGTCCCAGCAGCCGATCTGTTCCATGAACGGCCGGAACATGACCAGGTCCTCGACCGGATCGCCGATGTGGCTGAACTCCCAGTCGAGCACCGCGACCAGCTTGGGCCCGGCCATGAGCATGTTGTGGAAGCCGAAATCACCATGCACACGGCAGGCGGGGCGGCCGGCGAGATCGTCGAGATGCGTCTCCAGCCAGGCGAGGCCGAGGCTGAGGCCGGGATGCGGCGCGCGCTCGCGCTCCCGCATGCGGCGCCTGAGATCCGCGATCTCGGCGCGCAGCACATCGCGCACGTCGGCGTCGGGCTGTGCGGTGCTGCGGTGGAGCAGCGCCAGCGCATGGGCGAAAGCGTCGGCCCACGCCTCGCGCTCGGCCGTATCGGCGAGTACCGCCTGGTTCGCAGGCTTCCCAGAGACATGGCCGACCGCCATGAACGCCGTGGCGAAGGGCGCCGTATCCGTCTCCAGCCACAAAGGCTCGGGCACCGGCATGCCGAGCGCATGCACTTCCTGCAGCACGGCGAACTCGTTGGCGACGCTCGATCCGGTCGGCAGGCCATAGCCGTCCTTGCGGATGACGATCGTCTTCGGTCCGTCCCCCTCGTCCAGCCGGACGATATAGGTCTCCTTGGAATAGCCGCCCATCAGCCGCTCGACCGAAAACACCTCAGTCGACCGGTCGGGAAAGCGGCGGCGCAGATAGGATTGCAGCCCGGGCGCGGTGATGTAGATCACGATGCCCTCGGCCGCCTCAGCCTTGTCGCCGCGCCCGCCCTGATAGGTGCTGCGCGTGCCGGCGCCGACCACCGGGTCCATCGGCTCGTGATAGCCGACCAGGAAGTCGCGGAGCTGCTGCACGACCGCCACGTCGTCGGCAACCGATGCGGGCGCGGTCTCGATCAATCCGGCGAGATGCGAGCCGACGCCGCTTTGCCAGGCGTCCGCCCAGGTGCGTGCCGGCACGGCGCCGGACGCCGCCATCACTGGACGCAGCGCTTGAACGAGCGCGGCCTCGTCTGCGCGCACCTCCGCGAGCTTCACCGGATCATAGCCGCTGCGGTTGAGCTCATAGCCGAGCGCGGTCACCGCCATATGCACCTCGGTGACATGATCGTCGTGCAGCGTCCCCGATTCCACCAGCCGCTTCAGCACGCCGTGCGCCGCCGCGACGACCTTCCTCCCAATCTCGTCCATCACCCTTCCTTCTATCCGATCCCCGCGTCAGGCCGTCGCCGTCCGCGCATCCCCGGGCTGGCGGGAGACGACCGACAGCGCGAGGAAGCAGAGCGTTGCGCATGCCATCAACGCTGAGCAAAGCAGGAACGGCATACGATAATCGCCCGTCGCATCGAACATCGCTCCCGCCATTGGGCCGAAGCCGAAGATGAAGGGCAACTTGCAGAGATAGCTGTACCCCATGGCGCGCGCGACCGTCGCATGACCGAACAGCGCGGTCAGCGCCGCTCCGTGGAGCGTGACGAGCGGCGTACAGCAGACGCCGAGTGTAGCCGCGACCAGCAGCAGCGCAGGCCCCTTGACCACCAGCAGCAGTGCCCAGCCCAGCGCCTGCACGCCCCCGCTCAGGATCAAGGCAATCGGCGGCCCCAGCCGGTCCGCCAACCAGCCGAACAACGGCGTGCCGAGCAGGCCCGCGCCCGCATAGATGGAAAGCAGCGCCGTCGCGCTGCCGAGCGACAGCCCCGCGCTGGTGCCGAACGGCACGATATGGACGACGAATATAATGCCGCAGCCCGCCATCAGACCGATGCCAAGCGAAACGAACCAGAAGCCGGAGTTGGCGACGATCGCGCCGGCAGGCACCGGTTCGGCCGGCGTTCCCGCCGCACCCTGCCCTCCAAAGCCGCTCTCCCCGCTCGGCCGTTCGCGGACGAGTGCAAGCAACACGGGAATCAGCATGAGCAAGGCGGCGCTCAGCGCAAGCAGCACCGCCCGCCGGCCGATCTCCGGCAGCACCTCGCCGATGACGAAGGGACAGGTGAACAGCACCACCGGCAGGTTGACGATCGCCAGTGCCTTGCCCCGACCGTCGCTGACCCAGCGCGTCGTCAACGCGAGCGGCGCAAGGATCGCCCCCAGTGCAATCCCGATTCCAACCAGTGCATAGGAGACCAGCGCGACGACGAAGCTCGGGGTCAGGGCGAGGCCGAGATAGGCAATGGCACTCACCGCCACGCCGACGATCATCACGTCGCGGGTACGGAAGCGCTGCATCACCCCGCCCGCCGCGGCCGCGACGAGCGCGAGGGCGAGCGTCACGACGCTCATCCCCATCGAGGCAACGGCGCGGCCAATGCCGAGATCGGCCTGCATCGTGGTCAGCAGCGGCCCAAACGAGCCATAAGCGGTGCCCATGACGAAATTCTGGGCGAGGAAGCAGCCCGCGACGGACGTCAGCCGCGCCGTGCCGTCCGGATCCGTCCTTCCTGTCCTCGCCATGCGGTGCCTCTCCCGTCCTTTTGCGCGAGCATAAGCGGCGATGCGCGATCGGGCAGCGCGGGCGCGGCAATCGATCATGCTTCTCCGCGCAACCGGCTTCACCGCGCGGCAGGCGACACTATCGTTGCATGGCAGCGACAGATTTGGAGGGCGACGGACTTGGCACAGCAGGAGCGCAGGACATTGGACGATGGCGACTGGCCGGAGGAGTCGGTCATGCTCTCGCGTCTGCTGGCGGAGCGGTACAGCTGCCGCGGCTTCCGCCCCGATCCGGTGCCGCGCACGGTGATCGAGCGGATGCTCGAGATCGCGCAGATGTCGGCCTCATGGTGCAATTCGCAGCCCTGGCAGGTGATCGTCACCGAGGGCGAGGGCACCGAGCGCTTCCGCACCAAGCTGTTCGCGCGCGCGCAGGCCGACACCGCAGCGCAGGGCTTTCCGGCGATGGAGCCCGACTTCCCCTTTCCCGAGGCCTATCGCGGCATCTACAAGGAACGTCAGCGCGAGGTAGGCTGGCAGCTCTATGAGAGCGTAGGCGTGCAATATGGTGACCGCGTCGCATCGGGGAAGCAGGCGCTCGAGAATTTCCGCCTGTTCGGCGCGCCGCATGCCCTGATCGTGACATCGGAGCGCGACCTCGGCGCCTATGGCGCGATCGATTCCGGCCTCTATGTGGGCAGCATCCTGCTCGCCGCGCAGAGCCTCGGCCTCGGCATGATCCCCCAGGCCGCGCTCGCCACCTATGCGCCGCTGATGCGCGAGCATTTCGGCATCCCCGCGAACCGCATGATCGTACTCGGCGCCTCGTTCGGCTTCGCCGACGACACCCACCCGGCGAACGGCTTCCGCTCACGCCGGGCCTCGATCGCGGATGCGGTGCGGTGGGTGGATGCGTGACGCTATAAGCCCCTCCCCTTCAGGGGATTTGCAAAAACCCACGTCATGCCAGCGCAAGCTGGCATCGCTCTCAAATCGCATGCGGTTCGCGGTGGAGAGTGACCCCAGCTTTCGCTGGGATGACGCGTTTTGAGAGCTTTCGGCCTTTTCGCGACGATCACAATCCGTTCATCCCGAGCGAAGTCGAGGGGCTAGGCCGAGCGAAGTCGAGGCCTGCAACGGTGGAATTCTCGACTAAGCTCGAAGGGGTTCCCTCGACTTCGCTCGGGACGAACGGTGGAGAATTACGAGACCCCCACCGACTCCCGCAAATCAGAGGGCACCTCGAACGCCGCCAGCAACGCGCGGCGCTGCAGCTCATATTCCTCGACCGACGCGTCCTTGACCGGCCCATAGCCGCGCACGTCATAGGCCGCGCCGGCCAGCTCGATCGCCGCCGCAAGATTACCTTGCTCGACCCGCGCCACCACGTCGCGGATCATCGCGCGATAGTCCTCGATCAGTCGCCGTTCCATGCGCCGCTCGGCAGTGTGGCCGAACGGATCGAACGGCGTGCCGCGCAGCCCTTTGAAACGCTGCAATATGCGGAACACGGGCAGCATCCAGGCGCCGAACTCGCGCTTCTTCGGTCGTCCTGTCGCATCGCGGCCAGGCAGCATCGGTGGCGCGAGGTGGAAGCGGATCTTGAAATCGCCGCTGAACTGCGTGCGCAGCCGTTCCATGAATTCGGGATCGGCATGGAGGCGCGCCACCTCATATTCGTCCTTATAGGCCATCAGCCGGGCAAGCGTCAGCGCCACCTCGCGCACCAGCAGCTCGCCGCCGTCGAGCCGCTTCGCCGCGATCGTCTGCTCCACCTCGCGCACGAAGCCGAGATAGCGATCGGCATAGGCCGCATTCTGATAGTTGGTCAGCAGCCGCACCCGGCTGTCGAGCAGCGCATCGAGCGTGTCGAGCGGCGCCGCCTCGGGCTTGCCGGCGAGCAGCCGGGCGAGCGCATCGGGCGCGTGTGCAGCGACACGGCCTAGCGCGAAGGTGCGCAGATTGCCCTTCACGAAGCTGCCGTTCAGCCGGATCGCCTCCTCGATCGACGCGGTCGAGACCGGCAACAGCCCCTTCTGCGCGGCATAGCCCAGCATCAGGATATTGGTGGCGATGCTGTCGCCGGTCAGATCGGTCGCGAGGCGCGTGGCGTGGAAGGGCAGGAACGCGCCGTTCCCTAATGCCTCGCGGATCGTCGCTTCCAGCGCCTCGCCGCCAAGATCGAGCTTGCGGTTGGTCTGGAACTCGCCAGTCGGCGTCACGTCGCTGTTGACCACCGCCGCGGTCGCCCCCGGCTTCACCGTTCGCAATACCTCGGCGCCGCTGCCGACGATCATGTCGCAGGCGAGGATGAGGTCCGACGTCGCGACGCCCAGCCGCGAGGTGTAGATCGTATCGGGCGTTGGCCCGGTGCGGATGTGGCTGGTCACCGCCCCGCCCTTCTGCGCCATGCCGGTGAGGTCGAGCACGGTGCAGCCCTTGCCCTCGAGATGCGCGGCCATGCCGAGCAGCGCGCCGACGGTCAGCACGCCCGTGCCGCCGATGCCGGCGACGAGCAGATTATGCCCCTCTTCACCGATCGGCAGGGTCCCGGCGTCCGGCAAGGCCGCGATCAGCGCGTCGATCAGCGCCGGATCGCCCGCCGTGTGAGTGGCGATCTTCGCGCCGGTGACAGTCACGAAGGACGGGCAGAACCCTTTGACGCAGCTATAATCCTTGTTGCAGGTCGATTGGTCGATCTGGCGCTTACGCCCGAACTCGGTCTCCAGCGGCTGGATCGAGACGCAGTTGGACTGGACCGAGCAGTCGCCGCAACCCTCGCAGACCGCCGGGTTGATGAACACCCGCTTGTCCGGATCGGGAAAGGCGCCGCGCTTGCGGCGGCGGCGCTTCTCGGTCGCGCAGGTCTGCTCATAGACGATCGCGGAGACGCCGGGCAGCTCGCGCAGACGGCGTTGGAGCGCATCCATCTCGTCGCGATGATGCACCTCGACGCCGCCGGGCACGAGATCCCTCCACTTCTCGGGCTGGTCGGAGACGAACAACACCGGCTTCACATTCTCGGCGACGAGCTGGTTGACCATGTCCACCGGGCTCATCTGCATCTCGACCGGCTGGCCGCCGGTCATCGCCACCGCGTCATTGTAGAGGATCTTGAAGGTCATGTTGACCTTGGACGCCACCGCCGCCCGGATCGAGAGGATGCCGGAGTGGGAATAGGTGCCGTCGCCCATATTCTGGAAGATATGCTCGCGGTCGACCAGCGGCGCGACCGAGGTCCACGGCATGCCGTCATGGCCCATGCTCACCGGCTGCATCGTCCGCCGTTCGGGCATCACATAAGCGGCGAGCCCCTGACAGCCGACCGCCGCCATGGCGATGCTGCCGTCGGGGATCTTGGTGCTGGTGTTGTGCGGGCAGCCCGAGCAGTAGAAGGCCGGCCGGTAACGCGAGCCGCCGACGGCGAGCGCGCGGCCTTCGAGATCGTGGAACCAGGCATAACGGCGCTCCACCTCCTCGTCTGCGAGGTCGATCTGGGTGAGGGCGGTTCGGATCGCCTTGCGCACTTGCGCCGCATTGAGCTCGCCGGTCTGCGGCAGCAACATCTCGCCCTGAAGATCGCGCTTGCCGATGAGCGCGGGCCGACGGTCGGCCGCCATGCCGTAGAGCAGGCTGGCGAACTGCTCCTCCAGCACGGGGCGCTTCTCCTCGACCATCAGCAGCGCGCGATGACCCTCGGCGAAACGCGCCGCGCTCTCGCCCTCGATCGGCCAGATCAGGCCCGGCTTGTAGACGCGAATGCCGAGCGCTCGGCATTTCGCCTCGTCGAGGCCGAGATCGGCCAGCGCCTGGCGCACGTCGAGATAGGCCTTGCCCGCCGCGACGATACCCAGCGTGCGCCGCTCGCCGTCGATCGCCACCCGGTCGATCGGATTGGCCCGCGCCCAGGCCGCCGCCGCGGGCAGTCGCTTGTTGACCGTCCAGTCCTCCTGGACGAGCGGCGGCAGGTTGCGGCGCAGGTTCAGCCCCTCGGGCGGCAGCGCCCAGTCGGGCGTCACGAACGGCCGATAGGCGTCGGGCAGCTCGACCGAAGCGCTGAGATCGAGCGTGTCGGTGATGCATTTGAGGCCGATATAGAGGCCTGTGTAGCGCGACATCGCCCAGCCGTAGAGACCGTATTCGAGGATCTCCCGGGTATTCGCCGGATAGAGCACCGGCAGAAAACCGGCGATTAGCGTATGCTCGGACTGGTGGGCACTGGCGGAAGACTTGCCGCCATGATCGTCGCCCGCCACCGCAAGATAGCCGCCCAGCGCCGACGTCCCCTCGAGATTGCCGAGCTTCAGCCCCTCGATCGCGCGATCCACGCCGAGGCCCTTGCCGTACCACAGGCCGAACACGCCCTGATATTGGGAGGCTCCGAACCACGCGAGCTCTTGCGTGCCGCGGATCGCGGTCGCCGCCAGTTCCTCGTTGAGGCCGGGCACGAAGCGCACCTCATGCTCGTCGAGCAGCTTTTGCGCGCCCCACAGCGCCGCGTCGTACACGCCGAGCGGCGAGCCGCGATAGCCCGATATATAGCCGGCCGTCTTGAGTCCGGCGGCGCGATCCCGCCGCGCCTGATCGAGCGGCAGACGGACAAGCGCCTGATTCGAGGAGATAAAGACCCGCCCCTCCGACTGGACATATTTGTCGTCGAGGGTGGTCACGGATTTGGTCATCGCGGCGCCTTCTCAGCATGCCCTGCGCGAACCGGCGCGGCATCGTCTTCACCACGGAGATAGCACGGCCCGGTACAGCACCTTGTCTGCCGCTGATCGCAAAATTGCACCTGATGGATATGACGCCGCCCGCGCTTCGGGGAGTGCGCCTGAGGTACAGCCTTTCTGCCGATCCCGGACAAGCCGGCGGGCCCGCTTCGGTTTAGCGTCCGCGACGAAACCGAGAGGATCCCGATGGGCTACGAGACGATCAGGCTGGAAATGGACGACGGGCTGGCCCGGCTGACCCTGGCGCGGCCACAGGCGCTCAATGCGCTGAACCGCGTGCTGCTCGGCGAGGTGATCGACGCGCTCGACCGGATCCGCGACGAAGGCAAGGCACGCGCGCTGCTGCTGACCGGCGAGGGGCGCGGCTTTTCGAGCGGCGCGGACCTCAGCAGCGGCGGATCGCCGGCCGGCGCCGCGGGCTTCGATGCCGGCGACGTGCTCGAGACATTCTACAATCCGCTGATCGAGCGCATGTTCGCGCTGCCCGTTCCGATCGTCGCGGGCGTGCAGGGCGCCGTCGCCGGCGCGGGCTGCATGCTGGCGCTCGCCGCGGATATTACCGTTGCGGCGCGGTCCGCCTTCTTCCTGCAGGCCTTCGCCAATGCCGGACTGATTCCCGATGCGGGCAGCCTGTGGCTCCTGCCGCGCCTCGTCGGTCGCGCCCGCGCTCAGGCGATGATGCTGCTCGCCGAGCGCATCCCTGCCGAGACCGCGCAGGACTGGGGCATGATCTACGAGGTGGTCGATGACGAAGCGCTGCCAGACCGGGCGGAAGCGATTGCGCGCAAGCTCGCGGGCGGCCCGACGCGCGCCTATGCGCTGATCCGCCGCGGCGTGCGCGAGGCGCTGGAGCTGCCGCTGACCGATGCATTGGCGCTGGAACGGCGCGCGCAGAAGGAGGCCGGCGACAGCGCCGATTTCCGCGAAGGACTCGCCGCCTTCCGCGAGAAGCGCAAGCCCGTCTTCACCGGGCGATGATCAACAGGAAAAACGGGGATATCGGGATGAACGAGCGCAGCGGCCCGCTGACGGGCGTCAAGGTGCTGGAATTTGCGGGTCTCGGGCCGGGCCCCTTCGCGGGCACATTCTTCGCGGATCTTGGTGCGCAGGTTCTGCGGATCGAACGGCCGGGCGCGCCCGACGCGGCAGCGACCCGGTCCGATGCGCGCGGCCGCCGCGCAATCGAGCTCGACCTCAAGGACCCCGCCGATGTCGCCACCGCATTGGCGCTGTCGGAGAAGGCCGACCTGCTGTTCGAAGGCAATCGGCCGGGCGTGATGGAACGGCTCGGCCTCGGACCCGAGACGGTGCTCGCGCACAATTCCGCGCTGGTTTACGGACGCATGACCGGCTGGGGCCAGAGCGGCCCCTATGCCCACACCGCCGGACACGACATCAACTATCTTGCGCTCACCGGCGCGCTGCACGCCATCGGCCCCGAGGAACGGCCGATCCCGCCGCTGAACCTCGCCGCAGACTATGGCGGCGGCGCGATGTTCCTGGTCGCGGGGCTGCTCGCAGCGCTGGTCCATGCGCGAACGACAGGGCAAGGTCAGGTGGTCGATGTCGGCATGACCGACTGCGCCTCCTATCTCATGTCGCTCTTCTACGGGATGCGCGCGGCGGGCGACTGGGCGGACGCGCGCAGCGCCAACCTGCTCGACGGCGGCGCCCCTTTCTACGACACCTATCGCTGCGCCGACGGCCGCTTCGTCGCGATCGGCTCGATCGAGCCGCAATTCTATGCGCTGCTGCTGAAGGCGACCGGCACCGAGGATCAGCTCGCCGGCGTGCAGATGGACAAGACGCGCTGGCCCGAGCGCAAGGAGATCCTGCGCGCAGCCTTCGCGCGCAAGACGCGCGACGAATGGTGCGCGATCATGGAGGGCACCGATATCTGCTTCGCGCCGGTGCTGTCGCTCGACGAGGCGCCGAAGCATCCGCACAATGTCGCGCGCGGGACCTTCGTCGATGTCGGCGGCGTGACCCTGCCCGCCCCCGCCCCACGCTTCTCGGCGACGCCGAGCACGGCGCCGGCCGCGCCGCGGCCGATCGAGCGCGATCGGGGCGATGCGCTGGCGGCGTGGGGAGTCTGAGGTTTGTCCCTGGGGGAGTGTCGTTCAAGAGCGACCCTACACCGTTCGTCCCGAGCGAAGTCGAGGGATCTGTTGGAGCGCAGTCGAGAACTGCCCCGTCGCAAGCCTGGGCTTCGCTCGGGACGAACGGGTGATTTTCACTCCCTGATCGGAGAAGGGACCCTACTGCACCCGCATCCCGCGCACCTCACGCGGGATCACCTCCATCGTCCGGACGAGCTCCATATAATTCCAATAATCCGCAGCCCGCGTGATCAACCCGCCGGAGAAGAAATAGATCGACAGCCCGCGGATCGCGACCGGCCGGCCGGTGCAATCGACACCATCGAAATTCCCGGCATAGACATGGGACAGCCGCCATTCTGCGACGCCCGTCGATGCGGTCGCATCATAGCGATCGAGCGCCACGCTGAGGCCCACGCTGTGCTTCTTCATCCGCCGCGCATGGGTACGCAGCGCGTCATGGCCGACGAGGCGGATGGCGTAGGGAATATCCTCGA
This sequence comes from Flavisphingomonas formosensis, assembly GCF_009755815.1. Taxonomy (GTDB): domain Bacteria; phylum Pseudomonadota; class Alphaproteobacteria; order Sphingomonadales; family Sphingomonadaceae; genus Flavisphingomonas; species Flavisphingomonas formosensis. Next base: position 28,153 of record NZ_WRPK01000009.1, on the reverse strand, counting down.
AAATGCCGTCCGGCGTGAACAGCGCCACAAAGCTTTCGGGATCGGGATCGGCCCAACTCGCCTGCAGCGCCTCGATCAGCGCGTGGTTCCGGGCCGAGACGGTCATAGCAGCGGCGACGCCACGAGCAGCGGCGCGGCCCAATCGGTCGCGCTGGTCAGCATCTCGCCGATCGCCGTCTCTGTGGCGGAATCATGCTGTCCGCTGAACATGATCGCCGACACGCCATAACCGACGCTGCTGCGCGCATCGCAGAGCACCGAGGCGACCACCGTCACGCCGGAGGCGAAATTGTTGCGATCGATGGCATAGCCGCGGCGGCGCGCCTCCTCGATCTGCGCCACATATTCTTCGAAGCTGATCGGCGACTGCCAGCGCAGCGAGGCGAACTCCTCGCGCAGCTCCGCTTCGCTCAGGCCAAGCTTGGCGGCGAAGGCCCGCCCCACGCCGCCGACCAGCATCGGCACGCGCTGCCCGAGCGACATGTGGATGCGCATCGGGCTGCTGTCCTCGACGAAGCCGGCGAGCACGATGCGCGAGCGCGAGGTGCGGCGCCAGAAGCCGATCGCCACCGAGAATTTCTCGCCGATCTCGGCAAGGCGCGGCCGGAGCGTCGGGAAGGCATGCAGCGGATCGAGCGCGCGCCGGGCCAGCTGGATGGCGCCATAGCCGATCGAATAGGCCTTGGTCTGCTCGTTGAACTCGACGAAATTCTCGGTCTGCAGCTGCTTCAGTATCTTGAAGCAGCTGCTGGGGGCGATCGCCAGCTCGCGCGCGATGGCATTGACCCCCATCGGCTGCTCGGCTGCCGCGATCAGGCGCAGGATGGCGAGCACCGGCGCGACCATGCCTGCCTTGGCAGGCTTGCCGTTGCCATCCTCCGCCGAAGTGTCTTCAGGAATTGCCAGCATGCTCCAACATCCATCGTCGCCCGTCGTCGCGCGCAGTCTTTCAGGCGCCAGGGCCGGGATCGGCTGCGACCTGATTGCAAGCCTGTTGCCAACCGAGGGCGCGTGTCAACGTGAGGCCGTTCGGAAACGGGGCCGTCTTTTCGAACATCGCTCGCTTAATACAGAGGCTTGCCGCTCTGGGCTAATGGCGATTCAGCGGCGGAGCATGCGAGGCTACCCGCAGCGGCTAAGTCGCCCTTATCTCGGCGAATCGCCTAGAGGAGATGGAATGACCACCCTGCTCGACAGCTTCGTGCGATCGCATATCCCTTCCAGCGCCGAGGCGCTGCGCGGCGAGGTGAAGGCCTTTCTGCGATCCTGGATGGCCGATCGGCCTGCCCATGTGCGAGCGCGCAGCTGGTCGGGCTTCGACGCCGCGTTCAGCCGGGCGCTCGGCGAGCGCGGTTGGATCGGCCTCACCTTGCCGCGCGACCATGGCGGCGGCGGCGCGGACGCCTTCACCCGCTTCGTGCTGGTCGAGGAGCTGCTGGCGGCTGGCGCGCCGGTGGCGGCGCACTGGATTGCCGACCGCCAGTCGGCGCCGCTGATTCTCCATTACGGCACCGAAGCGCAGCGCGAGCATTTCCTGCCGCGCATCTGCAAGGGCGAGATGTATTTCTGCATAGGCATGAGCGAGCCGAATGCCGGGTCGGACCTTGCGAGCGTGCGCACCCGGGCGGTGCGCGACGGCGACGATTGGCTGCTCTCCGGCCAGAAGATCTGGACCACCTACGCGCACAAATCCCATTACATGATCGCCCTCGTGCGCACCTCGGGCGGGCCGCAGGACCGCCAGGCCGGGCTTTCACAATTCCTCGTCGACCTCAGCCTGCCGGGCATCGACATCCGCCCGATCGCCGACCTCACCGGCGATGCGCATTTCAACGAGGTGTTCTTCGACGAGGTGCGGCTCCCGGCCGACGCGCTGGTCGGAACCGAGGGTGCAGGCTGGGCGCAGGTCAATGCCGAGCTCGCCTTCGAGCGGAGCGGGCCGGAGCGCATCTATTCCAGCATCGTGCTGCTCGACGCCTGGGTGCGCCATCTCGCCAATCTGCCCAACGCGGCCGAGCATGAGGCACGGCTCGGCCTGCTGCTGGCGCGCATGGCGGTGCTGCGCGACATGTCGATCGCCGTCACGGCACGGCTGGCGGCAGGCGAATCGCCCGCCACCGAAGCAGCCCTGATCAAGGATCTCGGCACCGAGCTGGAGCAGGATATTCCGCGCGAGATCGGCGAGGCGCTGGCCGCCGACCCGTCCGCACCACCGGACGAGGAACTGCTGCGCACGCTGGCCTTCGTCTCCCAGGTCAATCCTGCCTTTTCATTGCGCGGCGGCACGCGCGAAATCCTGCGCGGGATGATCGCGCGCGGCCTGGGCCTTCGGTGAGCGACATGAGCAACGACCTTCTCGAACCCTTTCAGAGGCTTCTCGACGATGTCTCGCCCCCGGAGGCAGTCCGCCGTACCGAGAACGAGGACGGCGCGCCCGCCATCTGGGCGGCGCTGCGCGATTCGGGCTTCGTCGATGCGCTCGTCTCCGAAGAACATGGGGGCGCGGGGCTGTCGCCTGCCGAAATGGCACCGCTGCTGATCGCCGCGGGCCGGCATCTGCTGCCCCTCCCGTTCGGCGAGACGATGGCTGCGCGGGCGATCGCGGCAGGCGCAGGCCACAGGCTGGAGGATGCCGGCCCGGTGCTGCTCTGGCCGCTCGATCGGGAGGGCCGTGCGCGGTCGATCGTGCCGCCGATCCGTGGCGGCGCCGATCTGGCGCTGGTGCAGCAGGCGGGCCGCGCAACCCTGCGACGGGTAGTGGCCGGGGGGCGAGACGGCTTCGGTTTCGTCACCGCCGCGCTCGACACCGGATCGGCCCCCATCGCCAGCTTCGAGCTAGCCGAGGATAGTCTCCTGTATTGGGCAGCCGCGCTGACCGTCGCGGCGATGGCGGGGGCGATGGCGGGCGTGCTCGACATGAGCATCGCCTATGTCAATGAACGCCAGCAATTCGGCCGCCCGCTCGGCAAGTTCCAGGCGATCCAGCAGCAGATCAGCGTGATGGCCGAGCGCGTGGCGATGGCCAGCGTCGCGGCACAAGGCGTCCTCGCCCGGCCTCTGCCCGGCCCGGCCGCTCTCGATGTCGCCGTGGCCAAGCCGGTGATCGATGCCGGCGCGTCGATCGTATGCGCGGCAGGCCATGCCGCGTTCGGCGCGATCGGTATCACGGCAGAGCATGATCTGTCGCTATTCACCCGGCGGCTGAAGCGCGGTCTGCTCGCCTTCGGCGGCGCGCAGCCCTGGGCAAAGGCGCTCGGTCGGGCGAGGCTGGCGCAAGCCGGCGGCACGAGCGTCGACTTCATTCGCGCACTGCAGCACGGCTGAACCCACCGCACCCGTCGAGCCATACCGTCCCGGGCACCCGGCCCGACCGAACGAGTCGGCCGTCTCGGTACCGGAATGCAGTTTTGATTCGGCATCGGGCTAGCCAAAGGCCGCGGCTGCGCCGCTACGAAAATTGCGGCTCGCGATTTTTACGAGTTCCGACTTGCGCAAGGTTACGGATCGGAAACGACGACTACTGACGGAAAAATGCGGGGAAATCGTTCCGCTGCGGAATCGGCCTGTGCCTTTGATGACACGCCGCGCAATCTCCTTCGATCCTAGCCCCGTTGCGCCTCTTGACGGACCATTCCCCTGTGTGAATAATCATTCCTGTCAACGCGGTTCTTGTCTGCTCATGGCCTGAGCCGGGGCAAAAGTGGAATATTGACGCTTCCGCTCTTGTCTCCTGCTGCAATGCAACAGCAGATATGAAATGGCCATCGGCCGTCAATCGCGTCGTTGAGAAACAGACCCGGGGCAGGACAAGTCGCCGGATGAGGAGAGGAAGCGATGGAACGCTTGTTTTCGAACTTCGGCAGAGCGGCGCAAAATGCGCGCAACGCATGGGCCGATATCTCCCGTCGCGAATTCTATGACGGCGACCTCGACATGGCAGGCGGAGACATGTCCGACCTCTTGTTCGAGAAGGCACTGCACTATCCGATTTCGCTTACCCATCTCACATCGCGTACGACGCTTTCCTACCGTCGCACGTCGCAACATATCCGCAACAACCGCGTCGGCTTCCGCGTTATCTGGTTCGTTCGTCAGGGCTCGCTGAAGATCGTGCGCACCCAGGGCGTCTGCGTGATCCGCGCGGGCGAAGCCGGCATCCTCGATTCCAACGTGCCCTTCTCCGCCTCGCTCCATCCGGAGGGCGACGGACTGCACGAATCCTATCAGGCGATCGTGCCGCCGGACCTGTTCCTGGCGCATCTCCAGGAGGCGGACAAGTTCACCGATGCATTCAGCCTCGACACCCCCGAGGGCAAGGTGGTCCACCGCCTGCTCGAGTTGCTCGTCGAGAATGGCGAGCGGCTGAGCCGCCAGGCCTGCAAGCCGATGGTAGAAAGCCTGCTGGAGGCGATCGCGGACAATCTGCGCGCCCGCAACATCGACATGCCTCGCCGCCAGCGCGTCGTCGACCGCAGGCTCCAGGATATCGAGAACTATATCCTCATGAACCTGACCGATCCGGACCTGTGCTATGATAAGGTCGCGTCGAGCTGTGGCATCTCTCCGCGCTATCTCTGCTATCTGCTGAAGGCAAACAACACCTCCTTCTCGGAGCTGCTCTGGAAGAACCGGCTGCCGAAGGCCCGCGACTGGCTGGTGGCGCCGAGCACTCGCGATTATCCGATCCATGAGATCGCCTATATGTCCGGCTTCAAGAGCGCGGCGCATTTCAGCCGCATGTTCAAGTCCACCTATGGCTGCCCGCCGCGCGAATATCGCGCCGCGCATCTCGAAGGCGATGCGGCGATGGAGGCGAGCGACGGCAGCTGGCAGGATCAGGATCGGCGTATTGCCGCCTGATCGCCGGGCGGCGCTTTGCGGCGTCGGTCAAACGGCGATGCGGAACCGGTAAACTCCTCGAGCGCGCCCGCGACTACACTCGCGGGCGCGTTCATCTCTGAGAGGCCTGCCGTGGCGACTGCCGCCGAAACCGACAAGATCGATCCGCTCTGGGTGTGGGGCGAGACGGCCGATCGGCCGCGCCTGCTGCACAGCATGCTGCGTGTGCGCGATGTAGAGAAATCCCTGCGCTTCTATTGCGACGGGCTCGGCATGACCTTGCTCGATCGTTATGATTTCGAGCAGGGGCGCTTCTCGATCCTGTTCCTCTCCTTCGCCGGCTATCGCGACGGCCCTGCGGCGATCGAGCTCACCTATAATTGGGACACCGAGACGCCCTATACGCACGGCTCCGGCTATGGCCATATCGCGATCGGCGTGCCGGACGTGGCCGCTATGTATGCGCGGCTAGGCGACCACGGCGGCGAGCCGGTGACCGCGCCCAAGACGATGATGGCCGGTGCGCCCGAGCTCGCCTTCGTCAAGGATCCGGATGGCTATGCGATCGAGCTGATTCAGATCCGGCGGGACACGGAACACCGCTGATGGCAGCTGCCGCCCGCCCGGTCACGGACGATCTCGTTGCCGGCCTGCGGGGGATCGTCGGGCAGCGCGGCCTGCTGCTCGGCGCGGATGTCGCCACCCGCTCCTGCGATCCGTTCCGCGACGTGCCACCGGAAGGCGGTGTGATCGTCCGGCCAGCCTCCACCGGAGAGGTGTCGCGCGTGCTCGCCTTCTGCCATGCACGCGGCCAGCGGGTGGTGACGCATGGTGGCCGCACCGGCGTTGCCGGCGGCGCTTATGCCGGGCTCGACGAGATCATCCTCTCGCTCGAGCGCTTCGCACAGATCGAGGAGATCGACGCGATCGGCATGAGCGTCGTCGTGCAGGCTGGCGCCACGCTGGAGGCGGTGCAGGATGCGGTGGCTGCCGATGGGCTGCTCTATCCGATCGACCTGGGCGCGAAGGGCAGCGCCACCATTGGCGGCACCATCGCTACCAATGCCGGCGGCAACCGCGTCGTGCGCTGGGGAATGACCCGCGCCAATGTGCTGGGGCTGGAGGCGGTGCTCGCGGACGGGACGATCGTCTCGGCGATGAACCGGCTGGTGAAGAACAATAGCGGCTATGACGTGAAACAGCTCTTCATCGGATCGGAAGGCACGCTCGGCGTCGTCACCCGCGCGGTGCTGAAGTTGGTGCCGGCACCGTCCAGCCAATCGGCGGCCCTGCTTGCGCTGCCCGATTTTGCATCGGTGCTCGATCTCCTCGGGCGCGCGCGGCGCCTTGCCACGCTCTCCGCCTTCGAGGTGATGTGGAGCGACTATTACCGTCTGGTCGCCACTAGCGGCACGGGCCGCGATCCGCTGCCCCCCGCTCATCCATATTATGTCCTTGTCGAGGTGATGGGCCACGCCGAGGAGGTCGATCGGGTACAATTCGACGCGTTTCTCGGCGAAGCGCATGACGCCGGGCTGATCGCCGACGCGGTGGTCGCCGGTTCCGGCCAGCAGATCGCCGAGCTGTGGCGCGTGCGCGAAGCCTCCGAGGTGCTGGTGCGCACGCTGGGCTCCTTCGTCTCCTTCGACGTCTCGATCGAAGAGCGTGCCGCCGAGAGTTTCGTCGAAGCCGCGCGTGCCGCGCTGACGTCGCGCTTCGAGACGGTCCGGACCGTGACCTTCGGCCATCTCGGCGACAACAACCTCCATGTCGGCGTGCATGTCGGCCCCGATACGTTCACCCGCGAGACGGAGGTCGAGCGCTGCGTCTATGCGGTGGTCAAGGAGCATGGCGGCGCGCTGAGCGCGGAGCATGGCGTAGGCCGGTTCAAGCGCGAATTCCTGCCCGAGCATGTCTCTCCCGGCGCCCTGGACGTGATGCGGCGCGTCCGCTCCGCGCTCGATCCTTCCGCGTTGCTCAACCATGAGGTGCTGTTTTGACCGCCGATCCGGCCGCCATCGCCGTTGCGCTCACCGCGGGCGAGCGGGCCGCGCTCCGTTCGCTGCCCGCACGCGACCGCGGGCATATGCCCGACGAATTGTGGTGGGCCTATTATGCGATCCTCGATGCCGGCCTCTCGACCAGCGCAGGCGATTTCCTGATGGTGCCGACCGCGCTCGGCAAGCAGGTGCTGGCCTCGCTGGATCGGATCGACGGCCGCGATGGAGACTAGGGCCACGTCGATCACCGCACGGCAGGCGAACGCCGCGCTCTTCGTCCTGCTGCTCACCTATATGATGAGCTATATCGACCGCACCGCGCTTGGCGTGCTGCAGGAACCGATCAAGCGCGAGCTGGCGCTGTCCGACTGGCAGCTTGGCCTTCTGAGCGGGCCGGTGTTCGCGGTGCTCTATGCGCTGATGAGCCTGCCGATTGCGCGGCTTGCCGAGCGCTACAGCCGATCCCGCCTGATCGCGCTATGCCTCTTCTTCTGGTCGCTGATGACGATGGTCTGCGGCCTTTGCCAAAGCTATGCGCAGCTCCTCGTCGCCCGGATCGGCGTCAGCATCGGCGAGGCCGGCGGAAATCCCGCGTCCCATTCGCTGATCGCTGACCTGTTCCCGCCGTCGCGCCGCGGGCGCGCCATCTCGGTCTACACCTTCGGTGTGCCGGTCGGCGCCTTCCTGGGCGCGGCGCTGTCCGGCTGGCTCGCGGCGCAATGGGGCTGGCGCGCGGCTTTCCTGATCCTTGGCCCGGCGGGCTTCCTGCTCGTCCTCGCCGTGCTGCGGCTGATCCCCAATGTGCCGCGCGGGCGATTCGACGAGGCGCCAGCCGATCCCGATCCACCAGATGTCTGGACGGTGCTCCGCACGCTGGGCGCAAGCGCGGTGTTCCGCCGGTTCGCGGGCGGCGCGGCACTGGTGGTGCTGGTCGGCTACGGTGCCGCCGCCTTCGTGGCGCCCTTCCTGATCCGTGTCCATCGCCTCGATCTCGGCGAGGTCGGGCTGATATCCGGCCTGATCAACGGCGCGGCGGCCGGGGCCGGCACCCTGTTCGGCGGCTTCGCCGCGGATCATTTCGCCCAGCGTGACCGGCGTCATTATGGCTGGATGCCGGCCGTGACGATGGCCATCGCGGCGCCCTGTTTCACCGCCGGCTTCCTGGTCGGGCAATTGTGGCTCGCGACGGCGCTGCTGATGCTCGGCACCGCCTGCCTCTACACCTATATCGCCCCCACCTTCGCACAGGTCCACGCCATCGCAGGTCCGCGCATGCGGGCGACGGCGGCGGCGGTACTCTTCCTCATCATCAACCTCATCGGACTCGGCCTCGGCCCGCCGATCATCGGATCGGTGAGCGACTATGTGGCGGCGAACAGCTTCGATGGGGCAGCGCCCGCCCGCTTCGCCGCTCTCTGCAAGGACATGGCCGATAGCGGCTGCCACGAAGCGGCAGCAGCGGGGATCACCGCAGGGATGCTCTCGCTCTGCCCGCTGCTGCCGGTGTCAGCACTGCTCTTCTGGCTTGCCGGCAAGGCGGTTGGCCGTGACGGGGACATCGATTCATCGAAGGCATAAGCCCTTCCCCTTCCGGGGAGGGGCTTGGACTGGTGATCACACAACACCCCAAATCCTTCCGCGCCATTAAAGAACCCTAGCCGCCACGGACATGTCGAGGCGCCCCGGCTGCGCCTAAAGCAGCAGGGCTTCGCGCGCCGCAGGGTGCCGCGACACCGCCTCATGCAAACCTGGCGTGCGCCGGCCAGCGCCAAGATCAAAGAGAAGGCCGGAGCGAAGGGGAGAATTCCATGTCGACGCGGACCAACCGTCACCTCATCCGCTGGCTTGCCACCGCCGGCCTGATCGCCACACCCGGCATCGCTGCCGCGCAGGGCACCCCCGCAGCGCCGTCACCCGACGTCGCGAACGCGCCCGTGCGCGACACGGGCGAGATCGTCGTCACCGCGCAGCGCCGCTCGGAAAGCGCTCAGAAGGTGCCGATCGCGATCACCGCGGTCGGCCCGCAGCAAGTGCAGCAGCTCAACCTCCGGACGATCGAGAATATCCAGTCGGTCACGCCGAACCTGACCTTCAATACCGGCTATGGCTTTGCCCAGCTCTTCATTCGCGGCGTGGGATCGAACTTCACCACTGCCGGCCTCGAGAACGCAGTCGCCACCTATGTCGACGGCGCATATCTCGAGCGCGCCTCAGGCGTGATCTTCGATCTGCTCGACGTCGGGAGCGTCCAGGTCCTGAAAGGTCCGCAGGGCACGCTCTACGGCCGCAACGCCACCGGCGGCGCGATCCTGATCAACACCGCCGATCCGACGGACAAGTTCAAGATCCAGGGTACGGCCGAATATGGCCGATTCAACCATGTCCTCACCGACCTGGTCGTGAACGTGCCGCTGACCGACACGCTTTCGGCGCGCTTCGCGGGCCGCTACAAGCGCGACGGTGCCTATGTCTATAACGTCGCGACCGACAGCAAGATCGGTAAGACGCGGTCGTGGGACGTGCGCGGCAAGCTGAAATGGCAGCCGGCCGACGATCTCACCGCCGTCCTCACCGTCGAGCATAGCAATGTCCGAACGCCGATCCTGCCCGAGCATCAGGTGCTCGACGCACCCTATTGCCTCGCCTGCGCGGTCGTGCCCGGAGCGCGCGGCGGCAGCTCGCTCGGCTATTTCCAGACCGATCTCGATTTCATCGGCCAGCCGACCGTCAAGGCGACGAGCGCGAATCTACGAATCAAGTATAATTCCGGCATGGTGAATGTCGAGAGCGTCACCAATTATCGCAACCAGAAGGAGGTAGCCCGGTCCGACCAGGATTATTCGCGCGGCGACTTCTTCGCCTATACCGCGCCGACGGGCGGCAAGACCTATTCGCAGGATCTCACCGTCTCCACCCAGTCGGGAAGCTGGTGGGACATATTGATGGGTGCCTCCTATCTCTATGACGACGGCTATTACAGCCTGATCGCCGACGGCGCGGCTTTCCGCACCGTCATCCCCGGCATACTGCCGACCGCCTTCAATGGGGTGAAGACTACCTCCGTCTCCGCCTTCGCCGAGCTCAGCGTATCGCCGATCCGCCGCCTGAAGCTCACCGCCGGCGGCCGCTATACCTATGATCACAAGAAGCTGGACGGGCGAACCAACGTCGCCGGCAACCTCGTCTTCGCCGGTGGCTCGGGCGTGCTCAATTTCGGCGCGGATTCATCCTTCCGCAGCTTCACGCCGCGCTTCGTCATCGCCTATGACGCCGACATCCTCAACCTCTATGCAAGCTACAGCGAAGGCTTCAAGGCGGGCGGCTTCACCGCGCCGGCCTTCACCACGCTGGATCCGGTGCTTCCCGAGAACATCAAGAATTACGAGGTCGGCGCGAAATTCGTCTCTCCCGATCGAAAGCTTCGCGTCAATCTGGCCGCCTTCTACTATCGCTACAGCAACATCCAGGTGACGATCGTCGACGTCGTGCGCTCGGGCGGCGGCGTGATCCGCAACGCTGCCGCCGCGCGCGGCAAGGGCGTGGAGCTCGACTCATCGTTCCAGGCGACACCCTGGCTGCAGATCTTCGGCGGCGGCAGCTATCTGCGCGCGCGCTACCGCAAGTTCGAGAATGCCTCGCTGGCAGGCCCGGTCGACGCGGCGGGCAACCCCGTGCCGGTCGGCAGTCCCAACGCTGTCGGCCTCGGCAGCGTCGTCGAGGATCTGTCGGGCTTCCCGCTCAATCGCGCGCCGAAATGGACCGGCTTCGCCGGCTTCACCATGAGGCTGCCAGTGTGGAACGACTGGCGCGCCGACCTGTCGGGCGTGGTCCGCTATTCGGCGAAGTTCGACCATGTCCCCGGCGCCGGCGGCCCGCTGCGGCTCGATCGTGAGCCGGCCTATACCGTCGCCAATCTGAGCGGCAGCATCGGGCCGGGCGACGATCATTACCGGCTCGGCTTCTACGTCGATAATCTGTTCAACGAGCGCTACTCACTAGGCCGCCAGACCTCCGCGCCGTTCGGCGCCTACACCGCGCCGGCACGGCCCCGCACCTATGGCGTGCGGGCGAGCTTCTCCTACTGATCTCGCTGACCCGCAAGGAGCCACCATGGACATCCTGACGCCCTATGACGAATTCCCCTGTCACCAGGTGCCGCAGCCGTTCAGCCATGTCCCGTCGACCGACCTCAATTGGGACGAGGGCTATTATTTCGGCATCATGAACCCGGATGAGCAGGTGATGTTCTGCACCGGCTTCCGGATCAATCCCAACACCGACATGATCGGCGGCTATGCGCTGATCAACGTCGCAGGCGTGCAACGCACCTTCCGCTTCAGCCGCTGCTGGCGGCGCGATTTCACCATCCGGGTCGGCCCGTTCCGGATGGAAGTGATCGAGCCCTTGAAGGTCATCCGCCTCGTGCTGGAGGAGAATGACAGCGGCATCGCCTTCGATTTCCTGTGGAAGGGCACCTCCCCCGCCTTCCTCGAAGAGCATCACACCGCCACCAATCGCGGCCGCCGGACGACCGACCAGCGCCGCTACTCGCAGCCCGGCGTGCCGGAGGGTTGGCTCGAATGGCCCGGCCGGCGCTGGGACGTCGGCCAGCCCGGCTGGGTCGCGGTGCGCGACCATAGCTGGGGCCTCTATGTCGAGCGTCCTCCCGTCGCGCCCGATCCCAAATGGCTGCCGCCCCGCGAGGACAGCGGCCCCCAGCGTGCGCTGCGCTTCTGGGCGGTGTTCAAGACCGGCGACTGGTCCGGCTTCTATCATCTCCATGAGGATGCGGAGGGCGAGCAGCGCAAGTTCAACGACGTGTTCGGCACGCCGTTTGCCGGCAAGCTGTTTAGGGGCTGGAGCGAGGAGACCGTCGATCTCGTCGCCGGCCGGCATGAGATGACGTTCGAGACGCTGCCCGACGGCAGCCCCTCCAAGGTGCTCAAGACGGCCACCCTCTTGCTCACGGATGCCGAAGGGCGCGAATGGAAACAGACGTTCGAGACCGCCGCGCCGCCCTGGGTGACGCAGACCATGGGCTATACGCCGGGCAGCTGGAAGGATGGCGGCAGCTTCCACACCTATCACGGCTCCGAGGAGCTCGCGACCGAATGGGATCATTTCGACTTCCGCGAGCAGCCCTTCGATTTCACGCCCTATGGCGAGGCCGGCAAGAACCAGCCCGACAGCATGAAGCAGGGCGCGGTCTATTCGGGCAAGATCTACGGCGTCGAATATCTCTCGAGGATTACCACCTATGCACCCGACGGCAGCATCAGCACCGGGTCGGGGCAGATCGAGCTGTTCATCAACGGAGCCTACCGACCCTATGGGTTCGGGTGAGACCATAAGCCCCTCCTCTGAAGGGGAGGGTCTTAAACGCAAGACATGAAACGAGACCGCGATGGATTTCAGCCCCGACCATCTTCAGCGCTACCTCACTCATAAGCTCGGCGAGCCCCTGGCGATCACCGCGGTGGAGCGTTTCTCGCGCGGAACGTCGCGCCAGACCTGGTTCGTCGACGTCGAACACCGGGGCACCGCAGAGACGCTGGTCTTCCGCACCGACCTCGCTGCTGGCAGTATCGAGCCGACCTCGCTCGACCAGGAATATTTCATGTATGAGCGGCTGGGCCATACCGATGTCCCCGTCGCCAAGGCGCTGTTCTGGGAAGAGGATCCGGCCTGGACCGACACGCCCTTCTATGTCCGGCGCAAGGTGGAGGGGAGCTGGAACATCCCCGGCTTCCTCGATCCGGACCCCAGATACGACGATCTGCGCATCGCTATCTCGAAGGAGCATATCGCCAAGCTCGCCCTCGTCCATCAGGTCGACTGGAAGGGCCTCGGCTTCGATCGCCGCCTGTCCGCGCCGCGCGACGAGGCGGACTGCGCACATCATTATATCGACCTCACGATGAAACAGTTCGAGGCGGTGCGCGGCAGCGGCATGCCGGTGATGCTCGAGGTCGCCGAATGGCTGCACGATCACGCGCCGGTCGCCCCCCGCATCTCGCTGTGCAAGGGCACTAACGGTTTCGGCGAGGAGGTCTTCAAGGGCACGACGCTGGTCGCGATGAGCGACTGGGAGGAAGCCTCGATCGGCGATCCCGCGGCCGATTTCGCCTTCATGCAATATCTCGCGCCCGAATTGGAGCGCGACGGCCGCAAGATCTGGGGCATGGCGCAGGCGCTGGACCATTATCGATCGGTCAGCGGCATCGCCGTGACGATCGAGGCGGTGCGCTTCTACGGCGTGCTGCGCTCGATGCGGCTGATCGCGATGAGCGAGAAGGCGGGCACGGCGACGCGCACCCATCCCGGCCTTGCCGAGATCCGTCAGGCGTGGACCGGCACCGAGGTCGGCTATATCTGCCGCCGCGGCCTGATCGCTGCGATGGGGCTGTCCGATCCTCCGCCCGCCTCCGCGCTGGCAGAGCTCCATGAGACGATCGAGGCACCTTTATGATCACCGTTTCCGCGACCGACTTACTGCGCGTGATCGACGCGACCCTGGTCTCGAAGGTCGAGCCCTCGCTCGGCGATGTGAACGGGCGCAGCGCGCTCGCTACGGTCCGCCATCTGCTCAACTTCGTCCGCGTGCGGATCGAGCGGGAGGGCGCGATGCTGATCGCGGACGATGCGGCGTTGCGGAGGCTGCTCGGCCAGATGGCGGAGTATCACCGTTCTGCCGGGGATAGCGAGGCCGCGGCCGTGGTGACTGCCGCGCTCGAGACCGCTCCGACGTGCGACGCCACAGCCTCGCTCGATGATCTGACCCTTGAGGCAAGAGCGTTGCGCGAGGCGCTGCACCTTGCTTTGGCACGCCTGCAAGGACTACGCGCCGAACGCGGCGATGATCCGGCCTATCAGGCAATCCGCGCGCAGATCCGCGCCCATATCGTCCGTGAGATCGAGGCGGAGGGCGAACTCGTCGGCCCCGCTTTCTTCGGCCGCGGGCCAAGACGCTAGTCTTTCTGTTCTTCCCCGGAACGGGGGTTAAGAGACCGCGTCAAAGACGGCTGCTGCAAGGAAAGAAGTGCGGCTGCAGGCTAGAAGGCGATTGCGTCGGGATATTTGTCGTGCCGGGACCGCGACCTAAGGCAGATGCCGGTCGCCCCGACTGCAGGAGCTCAAGACGTGGCCAAGCCAACCCGCGCCGACCTCGCTCGCATGGCCGAGACGCTGTTCCGGCCGTTCGAAGCCGGCGGCCTTTCCCTGCCCAACCGCATCGTCATGGCGCCGATGACCCGCTGCCTCTCGCCGGGCGGCGTGCCCGGCGCAGACGTCGCGGCCTATTATCGGCGGCGCGCGGAAGGCGGCGTCGGCCTGATCATCACCGAAGGCACCTGGATCCCGCATCCCAGCGCTTCGAACGAGCCCGACGTGCCGCGCTTCTACGGCATGGACGCGCTCGCCGGCTGGCAGCGCGTGGTGGACGAGGTCCATGCCGCAGGCGGCAAGATCATGCCGCAGCTCTGGCACATCGGCCAGACCGCCAAGACCGAGCTGGAAGGACTCTTCACCGACACCGACAGCGGCGTGGACCGGCAGGTCGGCCCTTCGGGCATGGTCGGCGCGCTCGGCGTGATGCCACGGCCGCTGGACAGGCCGGCGACGATCGAGGAGATCGAGGCGGTCGGCGCCGCCTATGTGGAGGCCGCTGCTTCCGCCTATCGGCTGGGCTTCGACGGGGTCGAGCTCCACGCCGCGCATGGCTATCTGTTCGACCAGTTCTTCTGGCACGCGACCAATTTGCGCGAGGATCATTATGGCGGGGATCTCGCGGCGCGCACCCGTTTCGCGGCGGACATCGTGCGCGGCATCCGCGCCGCGACCGCACCCGGCTTTCCGATCGTGCTGCGCATCTCGCAATGGAAGATGCACGATTATGCAGCCAAGCTGGCCGAGACGCCCGCCGATCTCGAACGCTTCCTCGCGCCGCTGGTCGATGCCGGAGTCGACATCTTCCACTGCTCGCAGCGTCGCTTCTGGGAGGGCGAGTTCGGCACCGACCTGAACCTTGCGGGATGGGTGAAGAAGCTGTCCGGCACGCCGACAATCACGGTCGGCTCGGTGACGCTCCAGCAGGAGATGCTGGTCACACTGCGCGGTGAGCCGAGCGCCACCGAGCCCAATCTCGCACAGCTGCTGACCCTGCTCGACCGTGGCGATTTCGATCTTGTCGCGGTCGGCCGCGCGCTGATCGTCGATCCCGACTGGCCCGCCAAGATTCGCGCCGGGGCGGAGGACGCGCTGCTGCCCTATTCACCCGCGGCGCTGGCCACGCTGGCGTGATGGCTTCGCGGTTCCTTTCCCGCTCGCGCGAGGAGAGAAATGCCGCAGCATCGTGGTCGCTCCGCATAATAGTGAGCGGCACGCCTACCACGACGTCGGTTGATCACGCCCGTGCCCCGCACGCAGGATCGCCGCAGACAAGAGGACCGGATGGGCGGGGATGCGTGGAGAAAGAACGATGCGACCGCGCGGCTCAAGAATAGGGGGCCTGGCGCGCCTCGCCGTCACCTCGGCGATCCTACTCGGCGGCTTAGCGCTTTCCCAGCAGCCTGGGCCCGCCTCCCCTCCTGCCCCCGACGCGCAGCTTCGCGACACATCCGACGGCACCGACTGGCCCGGCTATGGCCGCACCTATGGCGAGCAGCATTACAACCCGCTCGACGCGATCAACGCCGGCAATGTCGCGCGGCTCTCGCTCGCCTGGTCCTATGACCTCGGTCCCGGCAACCCCGCATCCATTCCCGTCGCGGTGGACGGCGTGCTGTACGTCTCGAGCGGGCTCAGCGTGGTCCGCGCGCTCGATGCCGCCACTGGCAAGCTGCTCTGGGAGCATGACACGCGCGTCGCCGATGTCGCCGGCGACAAGCTGCGCGTAGCCTGGGGGATACGCGGCATCGCCTGGTGGGACGGGAAACTTTACACCGGAACTCAGGACGGCCGCCTCGTCGCGCTCGATGCGAAGACCGGCACCGAGATCTGGAGCGCGCAGACCACCCTGCCGGGCGACGGCCGCTTCATCACCGGCGCGCCGCGCGTCTTCGACGGCAAGGTGATCATCGGCCAGGGCGGCGCCGACAGCGCCGACACGCGCGGCTATGTCACCACCTATGACGCCGCGACGGGCAAGCAGCTCTGGCGCTTCTACATCGTGCCCGGCAACCCGGCGGACGGCTTCGAGGACGAGGCACAGGCGATGGCCGCCAAGACCTGGACCGGCCGCTGGTGGGAGCATGGCGGCGGCGGCACCGCGTGGAACGCCTTCGCCTATGATGCCGAAACCGACACCGTCTTCGTCGGCACCGGCAATGGCGCGCCGTGGAACCAGAAGATTCGCAGCCCCGGCGGCGGCGACAATCTCTTCCTCTGCTCGATCGTTGCGCTCGACGCGAAGACCGGGCGCTACAGATGGCATTATCAGGTCAATCCCGGCGAGACCTGGGATTTCAACGCGGCGATGGACATGCATCTCGCCGACCTCCGCATCGCCGGTCGGATGCGCAAGGTGCTGATCCAGGCGCCGAAGAACGGCTTCCTCTATGTGATCGACCGTACCGACGGAAAGCTGATCTCGGCCGAGAAGATCGCCAAGGTCACCTGGGCGAGCCGCATCGACCTTGCCACCGGCCGGCCGATCGAGACGCCGGGCGCGCGCTTCCCCGACGGGAAGAGCTTCGAGCTCTGGCCGAGCGAGCGCGGCGCCCACAGCTGGATGCCGAGCGCGTTCAGCCCGAAGACCGGCCTCGTCTATATTCCCAAGCTGGAAGCCGGCGCGATCTACTCCGATCGCAATGTCGACCTGAAGAACTGGAAGCGGCCCGACCACAATGCGCCCGGCCTCGGCGAAACGTTCGACCTTGCGCTGAAGGATCCGCTCCAGAACACAAGTGCGCTGCTCGCTTGGGATCCAGTCACGCAACGCAAAGCCTGGTCGGTTCCCACTCTCGGCGGCTTCAACGGCGGCATCCTCGCCACCGGCGGCAATCTCGTCTTCCAGGGAGAGATCGACGGCCGGCTCAGCGCCTATGCGGCGGACAGTGGCCGCCGACTCTGGCAGTTCGCCGCGCAGGCCGCGGTCGTCGCGGCGCCGATCACCTATCGCGCCGGCGGCGTCCAATATGTCACCGTGCTCGTCGGCATGGGCACGACAGCGGGCGTCGACGCCCGCGCGCTGGGCGGCGTCCGGATCGATGCGCGCACCCAGATGAAGCGCATCCTCAGCTTTCGCATCGGCGGCACCGCCGCCTTGCCCCCGCCGCCCGAGACGCCGCCGCTCGCCGCGCCGGCCGATCCGGACTATCGCCCCGATCCTGCGCTGGCGACGCGCGGCGGCGCACTGTTCAACCTGCGCTGCGTAGCTTGTCACGGCATCGATGCCCAGGCTGGCGGCACCGCGCCCGACCTGCGCAGCTCGGACGTGCCGCACTCGGCCGAAGCGTTCGCGGCGATCGTGCGCGACGGTGCGCTCGTCGAGAACGGCATGCCGCGCTTCGGCGAGCTGAGCGACGCGGAATTGGCCGGCCTGCGCCAGTTCGTCCGCGCCCGCGCAGCGGCCTTGTGCACCAGCCGATGATCGGCGCACGGCCGGCCACACCGCTTCTGAGAAAGGAGAGCCCGCAGTGCAGGACATCGTGAACTTCCGCGACTTCGGGGGCATGCCGTCCCGTTTCGGCGGCCGCGTCCGCCACGACCGGCTCTACCGCTCGGGCGCGCCGCACCGCGCCAGCCCGGCCGAACTCGATCGGCTGCTCGGCTTCTCCTTCGCATTGATCGGCGACCTGCGCTACCGCGGCGAGCGCGATCAGGAGCCCTCGCCCTGGCCCGCCGACCATGCGGTGAACGTCCTCGTCCATGACGGCGGCCCCGATCTGGAGGCACCGCACATGGCACCGCTGCGCGCCGGCACGCTCAACGAGGCGATCAGCGACCGCCTTTACGAGCAGCTCTATCGCGAGCTACCCTTCGACCCGCATTATCAGCCGCTGCTCAGGCGCCTCCTGACGCGCCTGCCCGACGCAGACGGGCGCGTGCTGGTCCACTGCACTGCCGGCAAGGACCGGACCGGCATGGTCGTGGCGCTGATCCAGCATGCGCTGGGGGTGCCGCGCGACGCCATCATCGCGGACTTCATGCGCTCCAGCCGCGAGCCAGGCCTGATGGCGATGGCCCCGGCCTTGGTCGAGACGGTGCGCACGCATCATGGCTGGGCGCTCCCGCTGCCGCTCGCCGAGCATCTGCTCGATGTCCGCCCCTCCTATCTCACCGCCTTCCTCGACGAGATCGAGGATCGCGCCGGCTCGCTCGACGCCTATCTCGACGCGACCGGCCTCGACGCCGCGGGCCGCGAGCGTCTGCGCGATCGCCTGCTGGAGCAGTGACGCCATGGCCGTCCATTATGAGAAGCAGGACCATATCGTCCTGATCACGCTCGATCGCTACGAGCGCCGCAACGCCTTTGATGGCTCCTGGCTTCAAGGCTGACTCAGTGGCCCAGGCTTTCGCGATCGAGGTCCGCGTCGCCGACGAGGTCTTTGCAACCGAGGATGCAAGCGCATTCCTGGAGAAGCGCAAGCCGCTGTGGCGGGGACGGTAGGGCGTTCTGTTCGTCCTTGGGCGGCGAGGATGAGGGCGGCGCGCGCCAGCTGGCTCACCCCAGCCTTACCACCCGAGACATCCACGCTTTCCCGCCGGGGCACGGGCATTGCCGCCCACCGATGCTATCGTGCCCTCAGCGATCGGAGGCACGGGACGACGCCATGTTGATGACCGAAGACAAGCCGCCGAGCAGTTCCATCGACCTTGCAGAACGACTGTCCCCCATCCTCCCCACGGTTGCGCGCCTCATCCCGGATGCATATGCGCAACGCGATCTTCCGGCCGCAACGATCGAGGCACTACGCCGGGCCGATCTGATCCGCCTGTTCCAGCCGCGCCGCTGGGGTGGCTTCGAGGCCGATCCTCGCTGCTTCTACGCGCTGCAGAACCGCATCGCCGAGGTCTGCGGGTCGACGGCGTGGGTCTATGGCGTGCTCTGCGTCCAGGCCTTCGTCCTGGCGCTATTCGACGAGCGCGCGCAGGCCGATGTGTGGGGCGAGGATCCGCGGGCGCTGGTCTGCTCCTCCTTCGCGCCGGTGGGCTCCGCGGTGCCGGCCGAAGGCGGCTATCGGTTGAGCGGGCGTTGGAGCTTCTCCAGCGGCAGCAGCCATGCGCGCTGGACGATGCTCGGCGCGAAGCTCTCGTCGCCGGCCAGCCCGCCCGGCCTCACCCTCTTCCTGGTGCCGCGCGAGGATTTCGAGATACGCGACGTCTGGCACACCTTCGGCCTGCGCGGCACGGGCAGCAACGACATCGTCGCCCAGGACATCTTCGTCCCCGTCCACCGCAGCTTCACGCTCGATCCCGGCATCCAGAACCGGCGAAGCGAGGATCGCCCGGGTTCGCCGCTCTATCGCATGCCCTGGCTCTATCTGTTCGCCAGCTCTATCTCCAACTGGGCGGTGGGCGCTGCGCGCGGCGCGCTTGCCAGCTTTCTCGACGTCACCCGGGCGCGTGTCTCGCCACTGTCGGGCAAGGTGGCAAAGGAGGATCCGGCCGCGCAGCAGGCGGCCGCGCGGCTGCTTGCGGAGATCGACACGGTCGAGGCGATGTACGATCGGCATATCACGATGCTCCAGCGCCACGTCTCGGCCGACACGATCGTTCCGCTGCGCGAGGCTTGGCTTTGTCGGTCTCAGCTCACCGCGGCGCTGCGCAATCTCGCGGCCAAGGTCGATGCGCTGATGCTGCTGCAGGGCGCGCGCGCCATCGAGCTCGACTCCCCGGTCGCGCGTGCTTGGCTCGATCTCAGCGCCGCGCGCGCGCATATCGGCAATGATCCGACAATCGCGACGACGATGCTGGGGGCGGAGCTGATCGCCGGGGACTGAGGGAGGCGTCCCGTATTCTTCCTCCGTTGCTCTGGACTATGATCCAGACACCGATCCGCATGGTATTCGCGCCAATCGCGACGCCACGCCCAGCATACGGGCGAATCCGCGGCTACGTACGATCCATCTCGCAGCATTCTGGGCCAGCCCCCGCCTATGCGAAGGCATGGGTTTTGAACGGATTGGATGGTGGGCTCGCCGAACTCGTCCGGCTTCGCCGCAGGGTCATACTGATCGGGCTCGGCACCTCCGCGGCCGTTCGATGTGCCGACGAGGCACGTGCATCCTGCCCAGTTCGGCAGCCTCGATGAGGCTATCAAGCTCGCGGCTGCCCCCAATATGGAAGCGGGTGCCTATGCCGCCACAGTGATGGAGGATGTGCCGCACAGCTGAAGCATGGCAGGTCCATATGAGACTACAGACGGGTGCTTCGTTCGTAGGGGGTTCAAACACCTCGGACATTCTTGGATATGCGTAGACTAATGACAAGCTTATTCGGGTATGGGGCCATCTTGGGGCCACTCTCGAAATATAGGGGATAAAAATCCAATTATAAAAGATGGATAGTAACCTTACTTCGATTCCCGCTACCGTTCCCGCTCGGCAGCGGCGAACAGCTTTGCCATTATCGCTGCAGAATATTGCGCGAAACGCAAACGGGACGGCACCAAGGCATGGGCACCGGCAACTGCGAAACGCTCGGAATATCTTCTCGGCCAGCTCACTCGCCCGCTCGGTAGCATGCCGATCGCGGACATTACGCCTGCGGATGTGCTCGCCGCGGTCCGAAAGATCGAGAGCGCGGGCAATCTCGAGAGCGCTCGGCGCACATTGCAGCTTGCCAGCGCGGTTTTCCGTTACGCGGTCGCAACAGCCCGTCTTACCTCCGACCCTACCCGCGATCTCAAGGGAGCGCTCTCCTCGCCTCGTGTCACGCATTATGGCGCCATTACGGATGCCACGCGCGTCGGTAGTCTGCTCCGTGCCATCGACGGCTATGAAGGCCAGGGCATGACGCGACTTGCGTTGCTTCTGGCGCCGCACGTCTTCGTCCGTCCCGGAGAACTTCGCCACGCAACATGGGCCGAAATCGACATCGAAACTGGCCTTTGGACGATCCCGGCATGAAAAATGAAAATGGGCAAGGAACATCACGTGCCGCTGTCGCGCCAGTCGGTCGCGATCCTGCGAGAAGCACGGGCTATCACCGGTCCAAACGGATTTGTGTTCCCATCCCTGAGGACGCGCCGCCGCCCGCTGTCGGAAAACACGCTGAACGCGGCGCTGAGGCGGCTCGGCTACTCAAGCCAAGAGATGACCGCCCACGGCTTTCGTGCAATGGCGAGCACCCTCCTCAATGGATCGGGCAAATGGTCATCGGACGCTATCGAGAGGGCGCTCGCGCACGGGATGGGCGACAAGGTCCGAGCCGCCTATCATCGTGGAGCCCATTGGCAAGAACGCGTCGAAATGGCCCAGTGGTGGTCCGACCATCTGGAGGCGCTCAAACAAGCGACTTCCGCGGACTGACCGTCGAGCGCTTCCCGCGCGCGCGAACATCGAAGCGACGAAGCGGCCCCCAAGCACCTTGAGGCTTCAGGGGGTCTGCTGCTCTACAAAGTCGTGGATGCTGCGCATCACTACCAGCCTGGATCGGCCGACCTTGATCGTGGCAATCTGACCGTCACCGATCAGCTCATAGAGCTTGGAACGGCCCAGTCCGAGCATACGCATCGCCTCGGGAATCCGCACCGTGACCGGTTCGGGCGATTGAGCGCGGTCGTGCTCAGCTGCCATGGCGGCCAGCTCCCTTTCCCTTGCGGACGGCCGAGAAGGCCCGATCCGATGCGAGGAAGGATGCGACGATGGCCGGGATCAGCTCAGCCACCGCTTCCCTTTGTCTATATGCCTCGGCATAGGCCGCAGCATAGTCCTCCAATGTCTGATGAAGATCGGGCGGGAGATGGATCGTCAGCTTGACCGGCGTCCGCTTCGGCAGGCGAGGCAATTTGAGGTCGGGCATAAATGCCTCCTATCCGCGCCACGGCGCGAGGATGAGATCCTTGTGGACGGTGAGCAGCACGCGCGCGCCGGGCCGGATGGTGATCGTCGGCTGCACGGCGAGGTTGCGCGAGGTGATCTGGTCGCCCGCGCGCGAGATAGTGTCCTGGGTGGAGAGACGGATCGCCTGGACGAGGTCGCTCTGCCCGGAAAGCGCGGGGAGTGTCCGAAATTCTGTGTAAGTGTGTTGGCGGGTCATTGATCGCGCTCTCAGCGAGCTGAGAGCGCGAAGCGGTCGCCGAACAGGATTGCAAACTGCCCCATGGCAGCGGTCCATTCAATCGGCCTTCGCCAATGGATGCCGGCGTTCTGGATCGCCAGATAGAGCAGCTTCATCGCCGCCTCGTCGTTCGGAAAGCTGCCGCGGGTCTTGATGATCTTGCGGAGCGACCGGTTGAGGCTCTCGAGCGCATTCGTCGTGTAGATCATCTTGCGGATGTCCGGCGGGAAGGCGAACAGCGGGATCACATGCTCCCAGGCGCGGCGCCAGCCGTCGCCGATCGCCGGATAGCGGGTGCCCCAGGCGGCCTCCAAATCGGCCAGCCGGTCGAGCGCCGCCTCGGCGCTTTCGGCGCGGTAGATCGCCTTCAGATCGGGCATGATCTGCTTGCGATCTTTCCACGACACGAACGCCAGCGAGTTGCGGATCAGGTGGACGATGCACGTCTGGACAGTCGTCTCCGGGAAAGTCGCACCGATCGCCTCGGGGAAGCCTCTGAGCCCGTCGACCACGGCGATCAGGATATCGGCCAGGCCGCGCGTCTTCAGGTCGTTCATCACCTTCAGCCAGAACTTCGCGCCCTCGCTCTGCTCGATCCACAGCCCGAGGACGTGCTTGTGACCCTCCATGTCCAGCGCCAGCGCGACATAGACCGCCTTGTTGCGGACCAGTCCCTCGTCCCGGATCTTCACGCGCAACGCGTCGAAGAAGACGATCGGATAGCAGGTGTCCAGCGGCCGCGACTGCCACTCCCTGACCTCCTCGAGCACCGCGTCGGTCACCCGGCTGATCAGGTCCGGCGAGACCTCCGTCCCGTATATCTCCTTCAGATGACCCTGGATCTCGCGCACCGTCAGACCACGCGCGTACAGGCTGATGATCTTCGCATCGAAACCGTCCAGCCGCGTCACCCCCTTCGGCACCAGCTGCGGCTCGAACGTGCCCGCCCGATCGCGCGGGATCGACAGGTCGATCTCGCCTTCCTCCGTCAGTACCGTCTTGCTCGAATGGCCATTGCGGCTGTTCCCGCTCCCCCGGCCACCGGGATCGCCCTTCTCGTAGCCTAGGTGATGCGTCAGCTCGCCGCCAAGTGCGCGCTCCATCAGCGCCTTCTTCAGCTGACGGAACAGCCCATCGTCGCCCAGCAGATCATCCGGCTTCGACAGTCCGGATAGCAACTCGTCCAACAGCTCGGGCTTGATCTCTCGTGTCATCTTCGAGTCATCGTGTAATTTGTGGCTGCTTCCTCAGGCCGGCTGAGCGGCGCACCTTCTGGTTGTCGGACCTGAAGGAAGGAAGCAGCCATGAAGCACTATGCCGGAATCGATCTGTCGATGGAAACATCGCACATCTGCGTCGTCGACGCCGATGGATGCAAGCTTGGCGCGGCTTGCGTGGACAGCACGCCAGAAGCGATCGCCGCTGCGTTGGAACGCTATGGACCTGTTGATCGCGCAGTGATCGAGACAGGTCGGATGACGCCGTCAATCGCGTTGGGCCTGCGCGAATTGGGCGTCGCCATCGTCTGCATCGATGCCCGCCAGGCTCACCAGAGCCTGAAGGCGATGAAGGCCAACAAGACCGATCTGCACGATGCCGCTGGGCTTGCCCAGCTGGCGCGCACCGGCTTCTATAAGGAGGTGCACGTCAAATCGCCGGCGGCGCATGGCGTCCGGTCGGTGATCACTGCACGCGGACATTTGGTCGAAGCGCGCGTCCGGCTTGACAACACGATCCGCGGGCTCTGCGCCACCTTCGGTATCAGGCTCGGGGTTGGCCAGGGCGAGAGGTTCCTCGCGCGGATGCGAGTGACCGCCTCGATCCCCGGCCTTGGCGAGGCGGTGGCGTCGCTACTCCGCGCACGCGAACGCTTGGTTGATGAGATCCGGCAGCTGGATCGCCAGCTCAAGACGATCAGTGTTGTCTCTCCCGCTTGCCAGACCCTGATGAGCATCCCGGGTGTGGGAGTGCAGACTTCGGCCGCGTTTGCTGCCGCCGTTGATGATGCCAATCGGTTCAAGCGATCACGAACGGCGGGCGCCTACTTCGGCCTCGTTCCGCGTCGGCATCAGTCTGGCGAGCTCGACTGGACCGGTCGCATTACCAAGCAGGGCGACAGCACGGTGCGAAAGCTCCTCTACGAGGCGGCCAACTCCATTCTGACACGTACGCGCCAGACCTTCGCGCTGAAGAGCTGGGCGCTAAAGATCGCCAAGCGGCGCGGCCTGCGAAAGGCCCGCGTCGCACTCGCCCGTCGCCTCGCCGTCATCATGCACGCTATGCTGCGCGACGGGACCTTGTTCGAGGCCTGAGATGAGATAGTATCCAGATGCCAGCGGTGATGCTCTCGAGCTGACCTGATGGCGGTGTCCCGCGAGGGAACGCAGGGACGGACGATCTGCGAAGGTTACCGGATGGGCTTCCAAGCCCGCTTCGAGTCAATGCAACGTCCGGCCTTGTGAGACCCGATACAGCACCACCGACCTCCGGGCCGGCGAGTGCGGACAGATCCTTGAAACCCTCAAGGGACAACCGCCGAGCTTCTCCAAATTACAGATCCCTTCCTATCAACAATGGGACCCGCAAACCCTCTTACACAAATTATCTGACACCCTCAGCCCCAGGCGATCTCGGCGCTCCCGTGGTATTCTTGACGACCGCTTCCCACAGCGCGCCGACCTGGACCCAGCGATTGCCGACGTTGAGCGCGACGATCTCGTAGAGCGGCGCCTTGTCATTGGCGCTCTCGACCGGACGCAGGCCCAGACGGGGAAGGTCGATCGTACGGGTTGCGATCGAACCCAGCAGACGGCCGTTGCTCAGCTTGAATTCACCAATGTTCATGACACAGTCCTTTGACGTTCATCGCTCCGGCCAATCCCGAAGCGACACCCGCCAAAAACCGTCTCTCCTCTATGTCCCGCCCTGCCCGTCCACGCTGCGCCAGAGGGATTTCCCGCCACCGCCGACCAGCAGAGCCCGGCGCTCTACCTCTTCGCAAAACCCAGGTGCACCGCTCCGCCCACTGCCCTTCGACGCGGACATTCACCGCTGATCTTGCGATCGACCAAACAACCCTTGCTCCGCGCAACGACAATCATGGCGACGAATGCGGGCCGGTCTCACTGTGCTTTTCTTCCGGCAGTTGATCGTCACCCACAGAGACGAGATTCGGCGGAGCCGAAGCTCGGTCGGAGCGCCGCCCAAGCGGCGCGGAGATAGAGCAACGGTGCCCGCGCAAGCGGGCAGCCGCCTTGCGCCTCTCCTCCCTCGCCGCCGCGAAGACAGCCGCGCGACATCACGGAGCCGTCCATTCGTCCGGCGAGATCGAAACGGGTCTGCTGTGGCGCACGGCCTGCAAGCACTACTCAAGAAATCTATGCTCGTGCTTTATGCGGCGCCGGATCTCCTCGACGAGGGCATAGGCGTGATCCGCCCAGGCCCCCTACGGGAGACCGTCAGAACCTCGTGCTTTGAGTGCGGGGCCGAATACATAGTGAACGCTCTCATCTTGTTGATAGCAATCCAGCAAAGATGCTGCCCGTTGCGGGCTGGGTTGAGGCTGACACCCCGACAGCGCTTTAAGTGTAAGCAATGTGTTGACATTTTGCACGATGTAAGCCATATGCTTACACATGATCCGTTCCTATCGCTCCAAGCCGCTAAGGCTGTTCGCCGAGAAGGGCGACGCATCGAAGCTGCCTATCCAAAACGTGGACCGGTTGCGGCGCATGCTCGCCGCCCTCGATGCAGCCCCGATCCCGGAGGACATGAACCTGCCGGGCTATCACTTCCACGGTCTCGCTACGGACCCGAAGCGATGGTCATGCAGAGTCACGGGAAACTGGCGCCTCACCTTCGCGTGGGACGACATGGACGCGATCGACGTTGACCTAGAAGACTACCACTAAACCAAACCCGCCGAGGAGACTAACATGATCAACCCCATGACGGCCGGACTGCCACCGACGCACCCGGGCGAAATTCTGCGTGAGGACATCCTGCCCGCAGTCGGCAAGCCCAAGGCCGAGATTGCTCGGCTGCTCGGCGTGTCGCGCCAGCACCTCTATGACATCCTCGGCGAGAGGAAGCCCATTACCTCGCAGATGGCGCTTCGCCTCGCAAAGATGTTCGGCACCACCCCGGAACTGTGGCTGCGCATGCAGCAGGCTCATGACCTCCGGATTGATGCTGCCGAGATGGCGGACGAGTTGGAGAAGATCCCGCACCTTGAGGCGGCATAGATGGCTGACCCTGGTGGCTGGATGGCCTACGTAACTCTCGCAATTGCTGTGCTCGGCGCTGGCCTTGGCATACTCAACACGTGGGATGAGCAGGGCTGCTCTATAATTCATGCCGCTACGCTCTTTCGTATCCAGCTTGGCATTGTGGACGCCGTTACGAGCCGGAATCGGCGTTCCGGTCCTTCTCAGCCATCCGTTGCAGCGCTCGCTGACGCAGGTCTTCGGTCACCGGTCTTGAGAATACCTCATGCGCGCCGGTTAGCACCAGCAGCTCCAGATCCTCCGGCGATAGCTGAATCGTTTTGCGAATCTCGATCTCTCGAGAGAGCCGCCGATCTAGCTCAGCTAGACGCCGGCTATACTCTTCGGAACAAGCGATCCGGGCTCAGCCGCGGTCATCAGTTCCGCCTGTAATTCCCTAACCTAATCGGGTCCGCAATCCCCGTTAGGTCCAATCTGGATGCCACGGACGGGAGGTGAGCTTCGACGATAAGCTGCGACGGCTTTTCGGACGAGCGCGACGGTCAATTTCTCCAGCAATGCTCATTGCCTGTGGACCGATCAGATCATCAATCAGGTCCAGCGCGGCATAAAGCTCCGCCAGCGTCCATTCTTGGAGATTTTTATCGGAGGGCATC
The DNA here is from genome assembly GCF_009755815.1 of Flavisphingomonas formosensis. Classification (GTDB taxonomy): domain Bacteria; phylum Pseudomonadota; class Alphaproteobacteria; order Sphingomonadales; family Sphingomonadaceae; genus Flavisphingomonas; species Flavisphingomonas formosensis. The sequence goes on along the minus strand of NZ_WRPK01000009.1, from coordinate 1,210 downwards.
CATATTTGCATATGATCTCGCCGGTCCAAAAAGCGGACGATCAGGATTACCGGAGTACGAACGATCAGCAATACAGTATAAATGCGGTACGACGCATATATCGTCTTACGATGCAACTTGCGTCGCTGTATCCAAATCCAGGATAGTGAAGCGATCTATTTGTCTGGTTGCGACACATCATTGGCGTAATAGAGCACGTCGTCGATTTGGATCATGAGATCGTCTGATGCGATCGGCTTGTAAAGAGGATTGGCGAGAGAGGGGATGAGCCCGATCCGCTCCTCTACCTTCTGAGATGGTGAACTGCCCTGAAGCGCACGCTGCCTTCGTTGGTTGTAAGCGCGGTTGAAGCCAGTCAGCAGGATTTCAAGGTCAGCATGGCCGGCGACATTGATGCCGAGTACCTCACTGGCGATGCGGCCGTTGAAGCGTTCGACCATGCCATTTGTTTGAGGCGTATAGGGCCGCGTCATGCGGTGAATGACTTTGATCTTCGCGCAGGCGTGTTCAAAATCCTCAGCGGCGAAGCAGGATCCCCTGTCCGTCAGCACATGGGTGATGCGGAAGGGGAAAGCCTTGCTGGCGGCCTTGAGGAAGGCCATCGCGTTGGTGGCATTCTCGGCGTCATAAACGTCCAAATGGACGAACCGGGAGCAGCGATCGATGGCGACATAGAGTAAGCGCTTGCGAGTCTCACCGTCGACCGTCCGCAATTTGGGCAGATGCTTCACGTCGATGTGGACGAAGCCCAGATCATAGTCGTTGAAGCGACCTTGCCCTTTGCGGGGCTGCACCGTGGGTTTGGGCGGCTGTCGATTGAGCCCTTCAGCCTTGAGTACCCGGTAGATGCTGTCGCGATTGAGGCGTGGCAGGAAGTGCCGGAGGACAAAGGCGAGATCATCCAGGGCGAAGCCGGTCGCCCTGCGTACGGCGCAGATGATCGCGCGTTCTTCCTCGCTCCTCGCCCACGCAAGACGGCGGGGTCGGCTTGAGCGATCCAGGACCGCCTGCTCGCCACGCTTGCGCCACTTGCGGACTGTCTCGTCGCTGATGCCATAGCGCTTGGCCACGACATTGGCCGGTTCTGTGGGGTCGTGTCCCCGGTGATGGTGTAGCTCGACGGTAGCGAAGCTAACCGGTCGCGCGCTCATCGCAGGCGCTGTAGCGGCCGGTCAGCTTCGCGGGTGGTCATCGGTGATCTTCGGATAGG
>NZ_WRPK01000008.1 GCF_009755815.1 Flavisphingomonas formosensis | reverse complement strand
ATGTCCTCACCCTCGCCAGCGACCAGGGCCTCATCGACGCCGGCCTCAAGCTCAGGACCCTGCGCCTGCCGGACACCTTCCAGGACCAGGACAAACCCGAACGCCAGTACCAGGACGCCGGACTCGATGCCGACGCCATCGTCCACACCGTGCTGAAGGCGCTGCGACGCAACAGTGTCGGCGTCGTCGAGGGCGCACGCGCCTGATCCGGATTTGCCGCCTCCGTTGAGGCCCCGGCGATTGCGGAGACGGCATCTGGCCCGGCCTTGATCAGTGCCGTAAAGGCTGAGCGATCGCCAGGCGCGCCTGCAGATCGCCGAGCGCGTGCGGCTGGCCCGGGCCGGTTCCGACGCCGATCAGTCGCTCGAGCAGTTCCTGGCCCTCGTGCCACCAGCCGACGCCGGATGTGGCATTGATGTGCCCGCAGGCCCCGATATTGACGAAATGACTGCCCCAATCGCGCGCCATGTCGAAGGCGCGCTGCGGCGATGCATAGGGATCGTCCTCGCTGGCGACGACGATCGAGGGGAAGGGCAGGCATATGCGCGGCGAAGGGCCGAAGCGCTTGATCTCCTCGCGCGCGCCCATCCCGTCGGGATCGGGTGGCGCGACGAGCAGGGCGCCCGCCACCGGCCAGCCCCAGGGCTGACCCGAGAGCGCTGCCCACCAGGCGACGGCGAGCGCGCCCAGGCTGTGCGCGGCCAGCACCACCGGCGCCTGCGCCGTACGAATGGCCTGATCGAGCTTGGTTACCCAGCTGTTGCGGTGAGGAGAGCTCGACATGCCGAGATCCACCTGCACCGTATCGTCGCGCGAGGCGGCCCAGAGCGTTTGCCAGTGGCCTGGACCCGCGCCGTTCAATCCAGGTACCGTCAGCACTGTCGGGCGGCGTGTGCCGATTTCCATATCCAGGCGAGTCTGCATTGGTCTCTCCTGTCGTTTTGCTGAACGTAGAGTATGTCTACTGCTGATGTAGACAAGATGTGATTCGACCGAAGGCCATCTTTCTGCGTCAACCCGATCGCAGTCGTCCCGAGCCGTCGTGCCGCGAATTGCGGCGACCGCCCCGGAACCTCTAAGGGGGCTGGATGGCGATCACACAACGCGCGGATCAAATGCTCGTCGAACGCGGCCTGGCGGAGACCCGGACGCGCGCCCAAGCCCTCATTCTCGCCGGCCTCGTCTATTCCGGCGATCGTCGGATCGACAAAGCGGGCCAGGCACTGAAGCCGGATGCACCGCTCGACGTTCGCGGGCGCGACCATCCCTGGGTGTCGCGCGGCGGCGTCAAACTGGCGCATGGGCTCGATCATTTCGGCTGGGACGTGAAGGGGGCGGTCGCGATCGATGTCGGTTCATCGACCGGAGGTTTCACCGACGTGCTGCTCAGCCGTGGTGCGGCTCGCGTCTATGCGGTGGACAGCGGCACTAACCAGCTGGCCTGGAAGCTGCGGCAGGACGATCGGGTCATCGTGCACGAGCAGACCAGCGCCCGGATCCTGACGGCGGGGCACATTCCGGAGCCGGTTGATCTGATCGTCTGCGATGCGAGCTTCATCGCCCTTTCCAAGGTGCTGGAGGTTCCGCTCCGCTTCGTGGGACCCGCGGGACGGCTGATGGCGCTGATCAAGCCGCAGTTCGAAGCCGGCCGCACGGAAGTCGGCAAGGGCGGGGTGGTGCGCGATCCCGCCGTTCATGATCGGGTCTGTGGGGAGGTGTCGGACTGGCTCTCCCTCACCGGTTGGCAGGTGGAAGGGATTGAGCGCAGCCCGATCACGGGGCCGGAAGGCAATGTCGAATTTCTGATCGCCGCGCACGTCCCGCCGCGGGATTCGCTCGCATGAGCGTGCTGAAAAGCGCTTCCTCATCGTTAAAAGCTGTGAAATGGTCTGCCCCGACAACCGCCGGATCCTTTGAACGGGAGCAGAATGGGAGAAATCGCGTCGCCTGGGCAGCTCAGGATGTCCTTCCTGCGCCGCGCGCTTTTCGTGATACCGCTTATCTGCCTGATCGGCATCGGTTCCGGCCGCCTCGCCAATTCTGGCTATGGCAATCCCTGGTTCGCGATGCTCGTCAAGCCGGCGATGACGCCGCCGGGCTGGGTGTTCGGGCTGGTCTGGACAATCCTCTACGTCATGATGGGCCTGGCCCTAGCGATCATCCTCAATGCCCGGCGCGCACCGGGCCGGGGCGTCGCCATTGCCGTTTTCCTGATCCAGCTGCTGCTCAACTTCGCCTGGTCGCCGCTGTTTTTCGCCGCGCACAAGGTGACGGCAGCGCTGGCTTTGCTGCTGCTGCTCATCGTCCTGGCGGGATGCGCCATCGGCCTGTTCTGGAGAATCCGCGCTTCGGCCGGGCTGCTGCTGATACCCTATTTTTTCTGGCTGTGTTTTGCCGCGATGCTCACTTTCCAGATAGACAAGTTGAATCCTGACGCAGAGAGGCTTGCGCCGGGCGGTCCGCGCGCCCAGATTCAATTGTGACAGGCGTGGCTCCGGCCGCGACGGGCAGGAGGATTGCATGCAGAGCGAAAACAAGCTTTTCGACGATCTGGTCAAGATGATGAACGGCGCTGCCGGCACGCTGGCCGGAATGGGCCGTGAGGCCGAATCGACGGCGCGTTCCAAGGCGAAGGAGTGGATTGGCGGACTCGACTTCGTCTCGCGTGAGGAGTTCGAGGCGGTGAAGGCGATGGCTGCGGCCGCCCGCGACGAAGCGGACGCGCTGAAGGCGCGCCTCGACGCGCTGGAAAAGGCCGCCGTCGGGGCGGCAGAGGCGAAGGGCGGAGCCTGACTCCTTTTTTCCCTCGCCTATCCACAATTTTATCCACTGACGAGACGATGTCGTCTTGTCAGTGGATTTCCGTGCGTCCAGATTCGCCGTACAGAGGCCGCCCGGGGAGGGCCGAATGACGGTCGATGATTATGAAATGCAGCGCGATGCCAGCGCGCCTGTCGATATGCTGGAGCACTATTATTCCGCGCACGGCTGGACTTACGAGCGTTCCGGAGACGAGGAGATCGTTGCCGCCTTCCAGGGCAGCTGGACGCAATATGAGTTGCGCGCAGTGTGGCGTGAGGAGGACAATGTTCTCCAGTTCCTGGCGCTGCCCGACATTCGTGTCCCCAGCGACAAGCGCGGTCTGCTTTACGAGACGATCGGCCTCATCAACGAACAGCTGTGGATCGGCCATTTCGAGTTGTGGGCAGGTTCCGGCCTGCTCGTCTTCCGCCATGCCTCGCTGCTCGAGGCCGGCGGCCACGCGGTGCTCACGCTCGATCAGGCGGAAACGTTGATCGAAGCCGCGATCGACGAATGCGAACGCTTCTATCCGGTGTTCCAGTTCGTGCTTTGGGCCGACAAGACCCCGCAGGAAGCGATTGCGGCCGCGTTGATCGAGACCCAGGGCGAAGCGTGAGTGCGGTGTCGGTCACGCGACCTGCGTGATCGGCCCGTCCCGGAAGAGATCAACCAGCTCTGCTTCCGGCACCGCGCGGGAATAATGATATCCCTGCAGCGTGTCGCAGCCGGCCGCGACCAGGAAACGGTGCTGCATGTCCGTCTCCACTCCTTCCGCGGTGACGCGCAGGTTCATCGCGTGGCCGAGCGTGATGATCGCGACGATGATCGCGCTCGCATCCTCCGGCTGGCCGATGGTGCGCACGAAGCTGCGGTCGATCTTGATCCGGTCGACCCGGAAACGTTGTAGATAGCCCAGGCTGGAGTAGCCGGTTCCGAAATCGTCCAGCGCGATGTGGAAACCCAGCCGCCGCAGCTCGGCCAATGTGGCGCCTGCCACTTCGTCATCCGCGAGCAGCACGCCCTCGGTAATCTCCAGCTCTATCCTGCTCGGATCCGCTCCGGTCTCCTCCACGATCGCAAGCAGGCGCGAAGCGAAGCTCGAATCGAGGAACTGGACAGGAGAGAGGTTGACCGCAAACCCGACGCCGGGCCATCGCCGCGTCATCGCGCAGACCTCGCGCAGCACCCATTCGCCGAGCGGCACGATCAGGCCGCTTTCTTCCGCAATCGGGATGAACCGGTCCGGCCCGATCAGCCCATGCTCGGGATGATTCCAGCGTACCAGCGCCTCCAGGCCCGTGATCGCGCTCGACTTGGCTGCGACCAGTGGCTGAAAATGGAGGGTGAGTCCAATGCCGGTACGGATCGCCTGATGCAGCTCATCCTCGATCGAGGCGCGACTCAGCACCAGCTCGTCCATCGCTCCTTCGAAGAAACAGTAATTATTCTTGCCATGTCCCTTGGTGCGGAACAGCGCGATATCGGCGCGGCGCATCAGCTCGATCCGGTCGATGCTGATCCCGTCCGCGCAGGCGACGCCTATGCTTGCGCCGATATGGATCAGCGAGTGGCTGACATCGAAGGGCGCCCGCGCCGCGGCGAGCACCTGCTGACACAATGACCGGAGCGCGACGTGATCGGCGCCCCGCGGCATCAATATGGCAAATTCGTCGCCACCCAGGCGCGCGGCGATTTCCCCGCGCGTGCAGAGCTGCGCGATACGTGCGGCGAACTGGCTGAGCAGCATGTCGCCCGCTGCGTGGCCCAGCGTGTCGTTGACCCGCTTGAAGCGGTCGAGATCGATCAGAATCAGTGCGGCGCCACCATCCCCGATGCCGTGATGGAGTGTTTGATCGATCTTCGCGTGCAGCATCGCCCGGTTGGCGAGACCGGTGAGCGGATCGTGAAACGCAAGGTGCTGCGCCTGTGCCTCGCTGGTCCGCAATTCCGCCATCGCGCTTTCGAGTTTGTGGGTGGACCGGCTGAGCGAACGGATCAGCCAGACCATCAGCACGATCATCATCAGCAGCGCTGCGACGGCGACCGGCGCGGCCTGCTCGAGCACGAAGGCGCCGGGCAGCTCCGGTTTCCAGACGATCGAGCCGATCGAAGTTCCGTCCTCGCCGATCAATGAGAGCGCGCGTTCGTCCGGCCGCACGTCGCTGAGATTAGGGGTGAAGCGCACGCCGGCCAGCAGGTTGCGGCGAGACAGCTCGTCGAGAAAGGATTTGCCGAGAAAGCGGATGCTGACGATGGTGCCGGCGGCCTCGCCATTGCGGGCGCGCAGCTCGGCACTGTTGGGAACGATCTTCATCGCGCTGATCGCCGCGGGCTGTCCGTCGACCAGAGCGAGGTGGGAGACGTGGATCGCGTTGGGCGGCATGCGGATACCGCTCGGCAGCAGGGTCGTACGGGCGCGGTCGGCGACGCGATCATGGAGATGGCCGGGCTTCGGGACGGGCGCGTAGAGTTCGGCGACCGCTTCGCGCGCGGCGTTGCCGGCGGATCGCCACGCCGCCTCTGGAGCCATGTGGCGGCCGTCCAGCAGCGCATAGAGTCCACGGCCACCGCGATCGATCAGGTAGACGCGATCGTGTCCGAAGCTGTTATGCAGCCAGCCACCGACATTGTCGTCGATCCAGCGGACGTCGGGAGCGCCTCGCTCCATTTCCGCGAACAGCGGATCCCAGACGGCAACGGCTTCCTGATTCTGTGAAAGCTGGTCGATGCTGGCATCGATCGCGTGGCGGACCATGCGGATCTGCCGATTGAGCGCGATCGCATCGCTGGAACGCGCGGACCAGAAGATGTCGAGCGACAGCGTGCCCGCGATGCCAAGCACCGCAAGGGCGATCGGCAAGACCACCCGTGCCGGAAAACGCGCGGACGGACGAACCGGAAGGTCAGTCGTCTGCCGCATCGTGGCGATTTGCTCGCTTCATCAGGTTTTCTAGCGCGGCAGGCGTTAACAGGTGATTGTGCGAGCCCGCATTTCGACGGCTGTCTTCCGATTTGGTTCGGAAAGAGAGGAGTGGGCCGTCGGATGTTTCCGATCGGCGCCATATCGCTCCAGGGCTTTGTGGTCGCATTTGCGCGGAAAACCGGTTCCCACTTTTCCGCACGATGCTCTAGTTAGGGTGGATCGTATCGGGAGATGGGCATGAGCGACGTGGACGGCATCTGGGGTGGGATTGCGGACACGGCAGCGAGATCGCTCACCGATCTGTTCACGGCGGAGCCCGATCGTCTTTCGCGCTTCGTGATCGACGAAGGCGGGATCCGCTTCGATTTCTCGAAAACGCATCTGGATGCGGACATTGTCGGCCGCTTCGCTACTCTCGCTGAGGCGATGGGGCTTGCTCAGAAACGCGACGATCTGTTCAGCGGCAAGCGGATCAACGTCACCGAAGATCGCGCCGTCGAGCACAGCGCCGAGCGGGGGCAGGGGGCGCCGGAGAGCGTGGCGCGTGCACGGGCGTTCCATGCGCGCATGCGCGCGCTGATCGATGCGATCGAGGCCGACGCGCTTGGCCCGATTCGGCACGTGCTGCACGTCGGCATCGGCGGCTCCGCGCTGGGGCCGGACCTGCTGATCGACGCGCTCGGGCGCGAGGCGGACCGCTATGACGTCGCGGTCGTCTCCAATGTCGACGGTGCGGCGCTGGACGAGGTGTTCAAGCGTTTCGATCCGACTGCGACGCTGCTGGTCGTCGCGTCCAAGACCTTCACCACCACCGAGACCATGCTCAACGCGGCGAGCGCGCTCGCCTGGCTGGAGCAGGGCGGGGTGGAGGATCCCTATGGGCGCGTGATCGCCCTGACCGCCAGCCCGGAGAAGGCGGTCGAATGGGGTGTGGACGAGACGCGCATCCTGCCTTTCGCGGAGAGCGTGGGCGGCCGCTATTCGCTCTGGTCGTCGATCGGCTTCCCCGCGGCGCTCGCGCTCGGCTGGGACGCGTTCGAGGAATTGCTCGAGGGCGCGGCGGCGATGGACCGCCATTTCCGCCTGACCCCGATCGAGCGCAACGCGCCGGCGATCGCGGCCTTCGTCGATCTCTATTACGCGGCGATCCGCGGCGCGGAGACGCGCGGCGTGTTCGCCTATGACGAGCGGCTAAGGCTGCTGCCGTCCTATCTGCAGCAGCTCGAGATGGAATCGAACGGCAAGCAGGTGACCGCGGACGGGCAGTCCATTCATCGGCCGACCGCGCCGATCACCTGGGGCGGCGTCGGCACCGACGCGCAGCATGCGGTGTTCCAGCTGCTCCACCAGGGAACGCATCTCGTGCCCGTCGAATTCATCGCCGCGATCGAGCCTGGCCACGTGCTGGACGAAGGCCATCACCGCCAGCTCCTGATCAACGCCTTCGCCCAGGGTGCGGCGCTGATGGCCGGCAAGGCGAGCGAGGATCCGGCGCGTGCCTATCCCGGCAACCGGCCCTCGACCACCATTCTGCTCGATCGGGTGGATCCGACGCGGCTCGGCGCGCTCCTCGCATTCTACGAGCATCGCGTGTTCGTGAATGGCGTGCTGCTCGGCCTCAACAGCTACGACCAGTTCGGGGTCGAGCTGGGCAAGGCGATCGCCAAATCGATCGAAAACGAGGGGACGGACCGCTTCGATCCGTCCACCCGCGCGCTGATCGAGCGCGCGTTCGGCTAAACCGATCACAGAAAGCGCCAATGCCCGTTTGCGGGATGCGCCGCGCGACGCCATATGCGCTGCCGCGTGAGAATCTGACAGCTGGAGACGCCGGTGGCCGAATTTGACTATGACCTGTTCGTGATCGGCGCCGGCTCCGGCGGCGTGCGCGCCTCGCGCGTTTCGGCGGCGCATGGCGCGAAAGTCGCGGTCGCGGAGGAATATCGGGTCGGTGGCACCTGCGTGATCCGCGGCTGCGTTCCGAAGAAGCTGCTCGTCTACGGCGCGCATTTCGCAGAGGATCTGATGGACGCGCGGCGTTTCGGCTGGAACGTGCCGGAATGCGATTTCGACTGGGCGGCGCTGCGCGACAATGTGCTCGCCGAGGTGACGCGCATCGAAGGCGCCTACACCAACACGCTGGAGAGCCATAAGGTCGACATCGTGCATGATCGCGCCACTGTTGCCGGCCCGCACGAGGTGACGCTGGCGTCCGGCAAGACGGTAACGGCACGCTACATCCTGGTCGCCACCGGCGCCTGGCCCGCGATCCCGCAATGCCCCGGCGCCGAGCATGGCATCACCTCCAACGAGGTGTTCCATCTCGATGCGCTGCCCAAGCGCGTCGTGGTGGCAGGCGCAGGATATATCGCCAACGAATTTGCGGGTATCTTCCACGGCCTCGGCAGCCATGTGACGGTGGTCAACCGCTCCGACCGGATCCTGCGCGGCTACGACACGCAGATCAGCGACCGGCTGCTGCAGATCTCGATGGCGAAGGGGATCAACTTCGTCTTCAACGCCACCTTCGAGAAGATCGAGAAGCAGGCGGACGGATCGCTTCTCGTGTTCATGAACGACCGCGAGCCGCTTCCGGCCGATTGCCTGCTGTTCGCCACCGGTCGCCTGCCCAATACCGCGGGCCTCGGCCTCGAAAATGCCGGCGTCGAGCTTGACGAGAGTGGCGCGGTCAAGGTGGACGAGGATAATCGCTCGAGCTGCGACAGCATCTTCGCAGTCGGCGACGTGACCAATCGGGTACAGCTCACCCCCGTCGCGATCCGCGAGGGCCAGGCTTTCGCCGACACCGTCTTCGGTAACAAGCCGCACCGCGTGGATTATGGCTGCATTCCGAGCGCGGTGTTCAGCCATCCCCCGCTGGCGGGCGTCGGCATGACCGAGACGCAGGCGCGCCAGAAACTGGGATCGGTGAAGATCTACACCTCCGATTTCCGCGCGATGAAGAATGTGCTGGCCAACCGCAACGAGCGCGCGCTCTACAAGATGGTGGTCGATGCGGACACCAACCGCGTCGTCGGCATCCACATGATCGGCCCCGACGCGCCGGAGATACTGCAGGCCGCGGCGATTGCGGTGAAGGCGGGGCTGACCAAGCAGGCCTTCGACGACACGATCGCGCTGCATCCGTCGATGGCGGAAGAGCTGGTGCTGCTGAAATAACTTGCTTCCGCCATGCCGAATGAATTTCGGCATGGCGGCGATGGAATTACCTGCGCGGTTCGCCCCCCAGCATGAAGACGGCGACGACGGCGTCTTCGGTTCCGCGGTTGTACCAGCGGTGCCGGGTGCCGTTCTGGACGAAGGTGTCGCCGGCCTTCAGGTGGACATGGATATCGTCGTCGAGCTCCATGGAGGCTTCGCCGGAGAGCACCACCTCGAAATCCACCGTGTCTGTGGTATGCATGCCGGGCTTGTCGGCATCGCCTTCGACGATGTCGTGGAACTGACGCGCGCGCGCCGCTGCTTCGGGCGTATCCTTGCCGGAGCCGGCGGCGTCTTCCGGATGGAGCACCATGATCGAGAAGCGATAGCCGCCCGGTCCGGGAAACAACGTCGTGAAGGGCGATTGGCGGCCGTCGATCGGGAAGCGAGGCAGTGCGTCGGCGCTCCACAGCGAGGCTCCGCCCATCGATCCGTGGCTGCTGATCTCGATACGTTCATCGCTCACGATGATCGATCTGCCGTTGCCGTCCTGCCCGCTGACCACGCGGCGAATGTTCATGCCTCTCTCCGTCTCGCTTTTCGGTGCCCAATCCGGACCCGCGAGACAGTTTCCCTGCTCCGGCCGAGCTTGTCGAAGCCCTTCCTTTGTCTTTTTGAGACCAGGGACAGGAAAGCCTTCGACAAGCTCTGGGCGGACGAGAAAAAGGGCTCAGCCGACCCGGTTTGCCACCAGATCCGTCACGACCGCGGGATCGGCGAGTGTGGAAGTGTCGCCGAGTGCGGCCGCGGAGGTTTCGCCTTCGGCGATCTTGCGCAGAATGCGGCGCATGATCTTGCCCGAGCGCGTCTTGGGCAGGCCGGGAGCGAACTGGATCGCGTCCGGTGTGGCGATCGGTCCGATCTCGGTCCGCACCCAGTCGCGCAGCTCCTTGCGCAGTGCCTCGGACGGCTCCTCGCCGGCGTTGAGCGTCACATAGGCGTAGATGCCCTGGCCCTTGATGTCGTGCGGGAAACCGACGACTGCGGCCTCGGCCACCTTGGCGTGGAGCACGAGCGCGCTCTCCACCTCGGCGGTGCCCATGCGGTGGCCGGAGACGTTGATCACGTCGTCGACCCGGCCGGTGATCCAATAATAGCCGTCCTCGTCGCGCCGGGCGCCGTCGCCGGTGGTGTATTTGCCGGGGAAGGTGCTGAAATAGGTCTGGAAGAAGCGCGCGTGATCGCCCCACACGCTACGCATCTGGCCGGGCCAGGAGCGCGCGATCACCAGATTGCCCTCGGTCGCGCCCTCCAGCACCTTGCCCTCGCCGTCGAGGATCTGGGGCTCGATGCCCAGGAAGGGCTTGGTCGCGCTGCCCGGCTTCAGCGGGGTGGCGCCGGGCAGGGGAGTGATCATGTGGCCGCCGGTCTCGGTCTGCCACCAGGTGTCGACGATCGGGCAGCGGCCTTCACCGACCACCTCGTGATACCAGCGCCATGCCTCGGGATTGATCGGCTCGCCGACCGTGCCGAGCAGGCGCAGCGACTTGCGGCTGGTGCGGGTGACGAAATCGTCGCCCTCCTTCATCAGCGCGCGCAGCGCGGTGGGCGCGGTGTAGACGGTCGACACATTATGCCGGTCGACCACCTCCCAGATGCGCGCGGGCGTCGGCCAGTTGGGCACGCCTTCGTACATCAGCGTGGTCGCCCCGTTGGCGAGCGGGCCGTAGACGATGTAGCTGTGGCCGGTGACCCAGCCGATGTCGGCGGCGCACCAGTAGATCTCGCCCGGACGATGATCGAAGACCAGATCGTGGGTGATGCTGGCCCAGAGCAGATAGCCGCCCGAGGTATGAAGCACGCCCTTGGGCTTGCCGGTGGAGCCTGAGGTATAGAGGATGAACAGCGGATCCTCGGCGCCCATCGGTTCGGGTGGGCATTCCGCCGGCACGGCCTCGGCGGCCTCGTGCAGCCACACGTCGCGGCCTTCGGCCATGTCGATCCTGCCGCCGGTCGCCCGCACGACGATGACGCTGTCGACCGAGGTGCAATGCTCGAGCGCCTTGTCGACATTCGCCTTGAGCGGCACCGGCTTGCCGCCGCGCCGCCCCTCGTCGGCAGTGATCACGATGCGCGAATCGCAGTCGGTGATGCGCCCCGCGAGCGCGTCGGGCGAGAAGCCGCCGAACACGACGGAGTGGATCGCGCCGATCCGTGCGCAGGCGAGCAGCGCGAAGGCGGCCTCGGGAATCATCGGCATGTAGACGGTGACGCGATCGCCCTTGCGCACGCCGCGCGCCTTCAGGACGTTGGCGAACTTGCACACTTCGGCATGGAGCTGGCGATAGGTGTAGCTTTTCGACGCTTGCTGGGGATCGTCCGGCTCCCAGAGAATCGCGATCTGGTCGGCGCGCGTCTTCAGATGCCGGTCGATGCAGTTGGACGAGACGTTGAGCTTGCCGTCGGCAAACCAGCGGATGCCGAAATCGGCTTCGTGGAACGACCAGTCGCCGGCGATTTCGGGACGGCGTATCCAATCGAGCCGCTTTGCCTGTTCCAGCCAGAAACGGCCCGGATCGGCCAGGGAGCGGCCATAGAGATCGGCATAGCCCTTCGCATCCACCTTGGCATTGCCGGCCCATTCCGCCGGAACCTCGTAGATCGTTGGATCCGCCATGCTGCTCTCCCGTTCGCCTTCGCCGCGCGCTTGTGCCGAAGCCTGGCCGGGGATGGCAAGGGGGATGATGGGCGAATTTACTGCACGCGATAATGGGTGATGAACGGTTCGATCCGCCATGAAGGATCGCGACCGTCCGAGGGCTCGTCGTCCGAGGTGCGGAACAGGCCGCGCATCTGGACGTCGTGCAGCAGCAGGCTGAAATAGAGGTCGGCCGCGCCTTCGCTGTCGTCGATCACGGCCAGGCCCGCGTCGTTCCATTGCTGGAGCAGGGCGGCGAGGTGCAGCGTCCAGACATGGCTATATTCGCTGTAGAAGCGGCGGGCGAATTCGGGATCGCGCAACCCCTCGATCATCACGATCCGCATCAGGCCGATCATGCGCGGCGCGGAAAGCGAGGCGGTGAGGTTGCGCGCGATGGCGCGCAATACCTCGGACGGGCGGTGCCCGTCGGCGATCATCGCCTCGATCGCATCGTCGCGTTCCTCGACTGCACTGCCGACGACGGCGCGCAGCAGGCCCTGCTTGTTCTCGAACAGTTCGTAGAGCGTCGCAAGCGATCCGCCGGACCGCTTCACGATCGCGCCCAGGCTCACTCGATCATAGCCATGCTCGAGGAACAGGGCCTCAGCCGCTTCCAATATGGCTTCCCGACGATCGACGCGCCGCCGGTCGCCGCAGATCAGCATTGGGCCACCGCGATCTCTCTCCCTCGTTCTGGCGGGCCGTTGACTTGTAATGTATGTTACATTACCCGCTGGTACAACCTCTTTGCGATTGTGATGTCCGGTCCTGGGCTATTGCGAATCACACAGAGGACTATTGTGAAGTTCAGGTAATGATCCGGAAGAGCGCAGCATGAAGAGCCTGGTTCCCACGTTGCGAGCCGGATCGATCGGGCTGACGATCGCCCTGGCCGCCTGTGGTGCGCAGCAGCAGCCTGCCCCCCCGCCGCCCGAGGTGAATGTCGTCACCATCCAGCCGCAGGCCATCGCCAATGTCGTCGAGCTGCCCGGCCGCGTGCAGGCCGTGCGCACCGCCGAGGTGCGCGCGCGTGTCGACGGCATTGTCGAGCGACGGCTGTACGAGGAGGGCAGCGACGTGCGCGCGGGCGCCCCGCTGTTCCGAATCGACCCGCGGCCGCTGGCCGCCACCTATAATGCGGCACGCGCTGCGCTAGCGCGCGCGCAGGCGACGGCGACCAACGCGCAGCAGGTGGTGAACCGCTACACACCGCTCGTCTCGCAGCAAGCGGTGAGCAAGCAGGAATATGATGCGGCGGTGGCGACCGAGCGTCAGTCCCAGGCGGACGTCGCCCAGGCGCGGGCGCAGGTGGACAGCGCCAGGCTGAATCTCGATTATGCCGCGGTGACGGCGCCGATCGCGGGCCGCGTGGGCCGCGCCGAGGTGACGGAAGGCGCGCTGGTCAGCGCCTCGCAGGCGACGCTGATGACGCGGATCGAGCAGCTCGATCCCATCTACGTGAACTTCTCCCAGTCCAACAGCGAACTGATGGACCTGCGCCGCGACATCGCGTCGGGACGGATCAACATCCCGTCGCTGGACCGGGTGCGGGTGAGCCTCGTGCTCGAGGACGGCAGCGTCTACGGGCTGACCGGGCATCTCAACTTCCTCGACATGTCCGTCGACGAGACGACCGGCAGCGTTTCGCTGCGCGCCGAATTCCCCAATCCCCAGCGCACCTTGCTGCCTGGGCAGTTCGTGCGCGCGCGCATCCAGGCCGGCGTCGCGCCGGGCGGCGTGGCGGTCCCGCAGCGATCGGTGATGGTGACGCCGCAGGGCGCCAGCGTGATGGTGGTCGGGAAGGGCAATATCGCCGAGGCGCGCACAGTGAAGCTGGGCGGGCTGCAAGGCGGCCAGTGGGTGATCCTCGACGGGCTGAAGCCTGGCGAGCGGGTGATCACCGACGGTGTCATCAAGGCGAAGGCCGGCCAGCCGGTGACGATCGCCAAACCCGGCTCCAAGCCTGCCGGTCCCGGCAATCCTGCCGGCCAGCGCTGAGCCGATGATACCTCGTTTCTTCATCGACCGTCCGGTCTTCGCCTGGGTGATCGCGCTCGGCATCGCGCTGGCCGGCGCGATCGCGCTCAGAGGCCTTTCGGTCGAGCAATATCCGAACATCGCGCCCCCGTCGCTGATGATCAACCTGACCTATCAGGGCGCCGACGCGGAGACGCTGGAGCAGAACGCCACCCAGGTGATCGAGCAGGAGCTGAACGGCATAGAGGGCTTCCTCTACATGTCGTCCACCAGCCAGGCGAACGGCACCGCATCGATCACCGTCACGTTCAAGGCCGGGACCGACATCAACTTCGCGCAGGTGGAGGTGCAGAACCGGCTGAGCCGCGTCGAGCCACGCCTGCCGGCCGAAGTCCGCCAGCAGGGCATCCAGGTCGTCCAGGCGAACAGCGGCTTCCTGATGGTGGTGTTCATCAGCTCGAAGAGCGGCCTGACCGGACCGACCGAGCTCGGCAACATCGCCAATGCGCAGCTGATCGACGAACTGCGCCGCGTGCCCGGCGTCGGCGACATCCGCCTGCTGGGATCGCAATATGCGATGCGCATCTGGCTCGATCCGGAAAAGCTCGCTTCCTACAAGCTGTCCGCCGCCGACGCGCTGGCCGCGGTGCAGGAGCAGAACAGCCAGACCGCGGGCGGCCAGATCGGCGACCTGCCGCAGGCGAACGGCATAGAGATCAACGCGACGGTCGCGACGCAGAATCGTTTCACCAATCCGGAGCAGTTCCGCCAGATCATCCTGCGCGCCAATCCGGATGGATCGACAGTGAAGCTGGGCGACGTGGCGCGCGTCGAGCTTGGCGCCGACAGCTACATCACCAGCGGCGAGCTGAACGGCAAGCCGGGCGTCGGCATGGCGATCCAGACCACCAATGGCGCCAATGCGCTGGCAACGGCGGAGGGCGTGAAGAAGCGCATGGCGGAGCTGCAGAAGCAGCTTCCCGCCGATGTGACCTGGGCCGCGCCCTATGACAGCACGCCCTTCATCAGCGCATCCGTGCACGAGGTGGTGAAGACGTTGATCGAGGCGATGTTCCTCGTCTTCCTCGTCATGCTGCTCTTCCTCCAGAATCTGCGCGCCACGCTGATCCCGACGCTGGTGGTGCCGATCGCGCTGCTCGGCGCGTGCCTGGGCCTCGCGCTGTTCGGCTTCACGATCAACGTGCTGACCCTGTTCGGCATGGTGCTGGCGATCGGCATCCTGGTCGACGACGCGATCGTCGTGATCGAGAATGTCGAACGCATCATGGCGGAAGAAGGGCTGGCGCCCCGCGAGGCGACGATCAAGGCGATGGACCAGATCACCAGCGCGATCATCGGCATCACGCTGGTGCTGATCGCGGTGTTCCTGCCGATGGCCTTCTTTCCGGGATCGACCGGCGGCATCTACCGGCAATTCTCGGTCACGCTCGCCATCTCGATCGGCTTCTCGGCGCTGCTCGCCTTGACCCTCACCCCTGCACTGTGCGCGGCTTTCCTGAAGCCCCACGCCAAGCCTGCGGAAGAAGGCGGCCACGAAGTCGCGGAGACGGCGTCGGCGCCCGGCTGGCGCGGTGCGCTGGGACGCGGCTTCAACCGGTTCAACGGCTGGTTCGGACGCACCACGGACCGCTATCAGGCGCGCGTCGGCGGGATGCTGAAGGCGCCGGTCCGGTGGCTTGTCGTTTTCCTCCTCCTCGTCGGCCTTACCGGCCTGCTCTTCTCGCGCGTGCCGGGCGGCTTCCTGCCCGACGAGGATCAGGGCTATCTGATCTCCATCCTGCAGGGGCCGCCGGGCGCGACCCAGGCGCGGATGGACAAGGCGGCACAGCAGGCGGTCGACTATTACCGGTCGCTGCCGCAGGTGACGCGGGTCGTGCGCTTCCGTGGATTCAGCTTCTTCGGCCAGGGGCAGAGCGCCGGCATCATCTTCACCATGTTCAAGCCGTGGGACGAGCGACACGGCAAGGAAAATGCCGCAAGCACCATCCTCGGCAAGGCATTCGCACGGATGATGCAGATCAAGGAATCGATGGTCTTCGTCATCAACCCGCCTGCGATCCGCGAACTCGGCACCGCGAGCGGCTTCTCCTTCCGGCTGGAGGACCGCACCGGGCAGGGCCAGCAGGCGCTCGTCGGCGCGCGCAACCAGTTGCTCGGCCTCGCGGCGCAGAGCAAGGTGCTGGCAGGCGTGCGACCGGAGGGGCTGGAGGATGCGCCGCAGCTCAAGGTGGAGATCGATCGGGTGCGCGCTCGCGCGCTCGGCCTGGCCATCGGAGACGTCAACAACACGCTCGCCATCGCCTTCGGTTCCGCCTACGCCAACGACTTCAACAACAGCGGCCGCGTGCTGCGCGTGCTGATCCAGGCCGATGCCGCCTATCGGATGACCCCGCAGGATCTGCTGGATCTGCGCGTGCGCAACAGCAGCGGGGAGATGGTGCCGTTCAGCGCCTTCACCAAGGCGGAATGGATTTCGGGATCGCAGCAGCGGCAGCGCTATAACGGCTATCCTGCCATGTCGATCTCGGGCACCGCGGCGCCCGGCTATTCGACCGGAC
This sequence comes from Flavisphingomonas formosensis, assembly GCF_009755815.1. GTDB lineage: Bacteria > Pseudomonadota > Alphaproteobacteria > Sphingomonadales > Sphingomonadaceae > Flavisphingomonas > Flavisphingomonas formosensis. Next base: position 336,474 of record NZ_WRPK01000008.1, on the reverse strand, counting down.
AGGCGATCGCCGAGATGGAACGGCTGTTCAACCAGCTTCCGCCCGGCTTCAGCTTCGAATGGACGGGCCTCTCCTATGAGGAAATTCAGGCCGCGGGGCAGGTGGCCGCGCTGCTCGGCCTCTCGCTGATCGTCGTCTTCCTCGTGCTGGCCGCGCTCTACGAGAGCTGGACGGTGCCGGTCGCGGTGCTGCTGGTTGTGCCGCTGGGCGTGCTCGGCGCGGTGTTGTTCACCATGCTGCGCGGGCTCAATGCCGACATCTACTTCAACGTCGGCCTGATCGCGATCATCGGCCTCGCCGCGAAGAACGCCATCCTGATCATCGAATTCGCGATCGAGGAGGAAGAAGCGGGCAAATCGGTGGTCGAGGCGACTCTTTCCGCCGTGAAGCTGCGCCTGCGGCCGATCATCATGACCAGCCTTGCCTTCATCCTCGGCATGATGCCGCTCGTCTTCGCCACGGGCGCGGGCGCGGCGAGCCGGCGCGCGGTTGGGAGCGGCGTGATGGGCGGGATGATCACCGCCACCGTTCTCGGCATCTTCTTCATTCCCGTCTTCTATCTGGCGGTGCGCCGCTGGGTGACGCGCAAGGCGCCGCATTCCGCCGGCCATGGCGAGGGCGGCGAGCCGCAGGAGCCGGCGCATGACTGAGCGGATCGCTCCTTGCCTTTTCCGTCATCCCGGCTCAGCGGAGCGCTTCACGACTTTCGTCGGGATGACGAAGAAGGGTAGCATCGCCTTGGCCTTCATGCTCGCCGCCTGCGACATGGCGCCGAAGCATGTCCGGCCGGCGCTGCCGACGGCGCCGGCCTATCCGGCGGATACCGCGCAGCCGGCCGGCGAGATCCGGGCGGCCGACATCGGCTGGCGCGACTTTTTCGTCGATCCGCAACTCAAGATCCTGATCGCGACCGCGCTGGAGCATAATCGCGATCTCGCCGTCTCGGTGGCGCGCATCCAGGAAGCGCGGGGCCAGTATCGCATCCAGGAGGCCGAGCGCCTGCCCGAGCTCGACGCGAACGGCGCCTATACGCGCAGCCGCGTCGGCGCGGCGAGCCTGTCCGGCCAGGGGGCAGTGCCTGCCGGCAGGAGCGGCGTCGAATATAGCAATTATTCCGCGAGCGTCGGTGTCTCCTCCTTCGAACTCGATTTCTGGGGACGGGTGAAGAATCTCAGCAAGGCCGCGCGCGAGAGCTATTTCTCGACCGTCCAGGCCGAACGCGCCTTCCGCCTCTCGCTTATCCGCGATGTTGCCACCACCTATCTCGCCGCGCGCGAGGCGGACGAGCAGATCGCTTTGGCCGAGCGCACGGTGAAGAGCCGCGAGGACGGGCTGCACATCGCCAAGCTGAGGCTCGACGCCGGCGTGACCTCCGCGCTCGACTATCGCCAGGCCGAGACGCTGCTCACCCAGGCGCAGACCTCGCTCGCCTCGCTACGCTTGTCGCTGGCGCAGAACCGCAACGCGCTGGAGGTGCTCACCGGCCAGCCGCTGGCCGGCGATCTGCCGCCGCCGCTGCCGCTCGAAGGCCAGCGGCTGGACCGGGCGATCGTGCCGGGCCTGCCGTCGGACCTGCTCGACAACCGGCCCGACATCATCTCGGCGGAGGATTCGCTGAAGGCGGCGCGCGCCAATGTCGGCGCGGCGCGCGCCGCCTTCTTCCCGCGCATCACCCTGACCGGCGATGCCGGCTTCTCCTCCACCTCGCTGGACAAGCTGGTCGGCAAGGATGGGCTCGGCTGGAGCTTCGGGCCTTCGATCAGCCTGCCGATCTTCGACTGGGGGGCGACCAAGGGCAATCTCGACGTCGCCAAGGCGCGCGAGAACATCGCCGTCGCCACCTATGAGAAGACGGTACAGACCGCCTTCCAGGAAGTGGCGGACGCGCTGGCCGGGCGGCGCTGGCTGGCCGATCAGGTAGCTGCACAGCAGCGCGCAGTGGTGGCGCAGACGCAGCTCGCCGATCTCGCGCGCACGCGCTATGCCAACGGCGTGGCCGAATATCTCGAAGTGCTGGACGCCGAACGCAACCTGTTCTCGGCCCAGCAGGCGCTGATCCAGCTCCACCGCGCCGAGGAGCAGAATCTGGTGTCGCTGTACGTCGCCCTGGGCGGCGGGTTGAAGGGCGCGGAGTAAGCCGAGCATGACCGATATCCGTCCGCGCCGCAGCGCGCTCTATCTGCCTGCCTCCAATGCCCGCGCGATCGAGAAGGCGCGCGGCGCGCCGTGCGACGTGGTGATTCTCGACCTCGAGGATGCGGTGGCGCCCGACATGAAGGCGCTGGCGCGCGAGCAGGCGCTGACCGCCGTGAAGGAGGGGGGCTTCGGCCGGCGCGAGCTGATCGTGCGCGCCAACGGGCTCGACACGCCGTGGGGCGCCGAGGATCTGACCGCGCTCGCCGCGGCGGGGCCGGACGCGGTGCTGGTGCCCAAGATCAGCGATGGCGCGGAGGTGCGCGCCTGCGATGCCTTCCTGAAGGATGCGCCCGATGGCATGGTGCTGTGGGTGATGATCGAGACGGCGCGCGCGGCGCTTCGGCTCGACGATATCGCCTCGGCCGCGCGCGACACGCGGCTGGCCGGCTTCGTGATGGGCGTCAACGATCTGGCGAAGGAAACCGGGGGCGAACAGGGCGTGCTGCGCGAGCCGTTCCAGGCGATCCTGGGCCTGTCGGTCGCGGCTGCGCGCGCCTATGGCCTCGCGATCCTCGATGGCGTCTACAATGCGCTGGAAGATGACGAAGGGCTGGCGCAGCAATGCGCGCAGGGCCGCCGCTTCGGCTTCGACGGCAAGACGCTGATCCATCCGCGGCAGATCGACATCTGCAACGCCGCCTTCACGCCCGGCGAGGCCGAGGTGGCATGGGCGCGCAAGATCGTGGCGGCGTTCGACGAGCCGGAAAATGCGTCGAAGGGCGCGATCCGGGTGGACGGCAAGATGGTCGAGCGGCTACACTTGGTGCAGGCGAAGCGCGCGATCGCGATCGTCGAGGCGGTGTAGCCCTTCTTTATCCTCCCCCCTTTGGGGGAGGATGGGAATCAGGCGTGTTTCCCCAGCACGATCGGCAGCGTACTCACACCGCGCACGTTGCTCATCACCGCGCGCGTGGTGCGGGTGGGATCGACCTCGAAATCGGGGAAGCGCGTCAATATCTCGTCCAGCGCGATCGCGATCTCCTGGCGGGCAAGGTGAATGCCGAGGCATTTGTGCACGCCGAAGCCGAAGAAGACCGAGCGATTGTCGAGCGGGCGATCGATGTCCAGCACGTCGGGGTTTTCGAAAGCGCGCGGATCGCGGGTGGCGCTGCCGGTGCAGAGCATCACCCGCTGGCCGGCGGGGATGGTGACGTCGTGCAGGGTCACGTCGCGCGTGGTGGTGCGGCCCTGGAGCTGGGACGGCGGCTCGAGCCGGAGGATCTCGTCGACGGCATTGGCCATCTTGCTGCGATCGGCGGTGAGTTTGGCGCGTTCGGCGGGGAAGCGGTGGAAGGCCATCGCCGCATTGGGGATCGCCTTGGCGACCGTCTCGTGGCCCGCAAAACCCATCTCATTGTAGCGCACGGCGATCTCGAAATCGCTCATGCTGTGCTTCACGCCCTGCTCGTCGGTCACTTCCTCGTTGATCAGCGTGGTGATCACGTCGTCGCGCGGGTTGGCGCGGCGGTCGGCGGCGAGGCCTGTGTACAGCTCGATGGTGCGCATCATCGCGCGGGCCTGCGCCTCGGGATCGCTGCTCTCGCCGCGATAGATGGTGGTGTTGGCGAGTTCGTGGACCTCGGCGCGCAGCTCCTCGGGAATGCCGAGCAGCTCGCTGATCACGCTCAGCGGCAACTCGACGCTGAACTCGCTGACGAAGTTGAACTCGCCGTCCGGCCCATATTTCTCATAGGCGGTCTCGAGCAGCTCGATTGCGCGCCGGCGGATGAAGATGTCGAGTGCGGCCATGCGCGGCCGGCTGAACAGCTTCACCACCAGGCCCTTGGCCCAATTATGCTCGGGCTGGTCCTTGACGATCAGCAGCGGCATTGCCGCCTCGGTGCCTTCGATGGTGACGCCGCCCGCGCTGCTGAACGTCGCGGCGTCCCGATGCGCCATGACGACGTCATCGTAGCGTGAGAGTGCCCAGAACTTCATCTCGGGGTTGTGGTAGACGGGCGCCTCGTCGCGCAGGCGGGCGTAGATCGAATAGGGATCGTGAAGATAGGCCTGCCCATACGGATCGAAATGCACCGGTTGCGCCATCGTCTGTCCCTCTGCTGCCCGTGAGAGGCCATCTCCGCCGCTTGGGTTAGGATCGCTGCCGATCGCGGTTCAACTGCCGCGCTTTGCGGCCGGGCGGCTTTGATTGTCGAAAAGGTGGGCTTGGGCGCCGCATAGCCGAAACTACTTCACTACTAATTCGGTAGTGTTATCGGTCCTGCCACAATAGGGAGACGGGCATGAACAGATTGATCGGCGCGATCCTGGCCGGGGCGCTCATAGCGGCGCCGCTCTCGGCCGAGACGATCCTGAACGTGAGCTACGATCCGACACGCGAGCTCTATCGCGATATCAATGCCGTGTTCGCCAAGGCGTGGAAGGACAAGACCGGCCGCAGCGTTGAGATCAAGCAGTCGCACGGCGGATCGGGCAAGCAGGCGCGATCGGTGATCGACGGGCTGCAGGCGGACGTGGTCACGCTCGCGCTCGCCAACGACATCGATGAGATCGCGGCGAGCGGGCTGATCGCGAAGGATTGGCAGAAGCGGCTGCCGGTCAATTCCACGCCCTATTATTCGACGATCGTGTTCCTCGTGCGCAAGGGCAACCCCAAGCGCATCAAGGACTGGAACGATCTGGCGAAGCCCGGCGTCGGCGTGATCACGCCCAATCCGAAGACCGGCGGCGCGCCGCGCTGGGCCTATCTGGCGGCGTGGGGCTATGGCAAGCGTGCCTATGGATCGGACAAGGCGGCGCAGGCCTTCGTCAAGAAGCTGTACGGCAACGTCCTCGTCCTCGATTCCGGCGCGCGCGGATCCAGCACCACCTTCATCCAGCGCCGCCAGGGCGACGTGCTGCTGACATGGGAGAATGAGGCGCTGCTGGCGCTGAAGGAAGCTGGCGGCAGCGATTATCAGATCGTCTATCCATCGGTCTCGATCCTCGCCGAGCCGTCTGTCGCGGTGGTCGACAAGAATGTGCAGCGGCATGGCACAGCCGCGGTCGCCAACGCCTATCTGCGCTTCCTCTACACGCCCACTGCGCAGGAGATCATCGCGCGGAACTATTATCGTCCCCGCAGCAAATCGGTGGCGGCGCGATATCAGGCGCGCTTCCGGCCTATCAAGCTGTTCACCCTGGCGCACGATTATGGAAGCTGGGCGCAGGCGCAGAAGGTGCATTTCGCCGACGGCGGCACGTTCGACCAGATTTACGATCCGCGGCGATAGAAAAAGGCGCGCTCTTCGCGGTCGCACAATCTTGAAGCGGCTATCCAGCGTTCCGATCTGCAGGCGGTCGCACAGCAAGGAAGGGCAGGGTGATGGCCGATTCCCGTAAGCTCCATCTTGGCGCGTTCATGCGCCCGGTGAGCATCCACACCGGCGCGTGGCGCTATCCCGGCGCCTATCCCGACGCCAATTTCAACTTCGGCCATTTGAAGCGCTTCGCCCGGCGCCTCGAGGAGGCGAAGTTCGACGCCTTCTTCATGGCGGATCATCTCGCCGTGCTGAACATGCCGGTCGAGGCGCTCAAGCGCAGCCATACCGTCACTTCGTTCGAACCCTTTACCCTGCTGTCCGCGCTGGCGGCGGTTACGGAAAAGATCGGGCTGATCGCTACCGCATCGACGACTTTCGACGAGCCCTTCCACATCGCCCGGCGCTTCGCCTCGCTGGATCATCTGAGCGGCGGCCGGGCAGGGTGGAACATCGTCACCACCGCCAATCCCGACGCGGCGCTCAATTTCGGCTATGAATCGCAGATGGATCATGATGCGCGCTATGTGCGGGCGCGCGAATTCTACGATGTCGTGACCGGCCTGTGGGACAGCTTCGCCGACGACGCCTTCCTGCGCGACGTCGAAAGCGGGATCTTCTTCGATCCCGACAAGCTGCACGTGCTGGACCACAAGGGCCCGAGCCTGTCGGTGCGCGGGCCGCTCAACATCGCCCGGCCCGTGCAGGGCTGGCCGGTGATCGTGCAGGCCGGTGCGTCGGAGCCGGGACGGCAGCTGGCGGCCGAGACCGCCGAAGTGATCTTCGGCGCGGAATCCACGCTGGCGGCAGGACAGCGCTTCTATGCCGACGTGAAGGGCCGGATGAAGCGGATCGGCCGCAATCCCGATCATCTCAAAATCCTGCCAGCCGCTTTCGTGGTGGTGGGCGAGACGGTGGAGGAAGCGCGGGCCAAGCGCGCGCATCTCGACAGCCTGGTTCATTATGACAGCGGCATCCACTCGCTGAACGGCATGCTGGGCTATGACGTCTCGGGCTTCGATCCGGACGGCCCGCTGCCCGAGATCCCGGAGACCAACGCCAGCAAGAGCGCCCGCGAACGGATCATCGAGGCGGCGCGATCGAAGAACCTCACCATCCGCCAGCTGGCCGAGAAGGCGGGCAGCTATTCCGGCCTCGCCTTCGTCGGCACGCCTGCGACCATTGCCGACGAAATGGCAGAATGGCTGCATGGCGAGGGATCGGATGGGTTCAACATGATGTTCCCCTATCTGCCCGAAGGTCTCGACGATTTCGTCGACAAGGTGGTACCGGAGCTGCAGCGGCGCGGCCTTTTCCGGACGGAATATGAGGGCGAGACGCTGCGCGACCATCTCGGCCTGCCGCGGCCGGAGAACCGGTTCTTTGCGGAGCGGGCCGAAGCGGCGGAATAGTCGTCATCCTCCCCAACTTCGCTGGGGAGGATGTGGGTAGCGCATTCCCAACTTAAGCATGACGTTGCGGGGCATATGCGCTAAGGGCCCGCCTTTCCCGAAACCAGCGGATCGATCGCAGTGACCCTCTATGCCCGTTTCGCCGCCAGCCTGGACGGCATTCTCGACAGCCTCGTAGCGGCAGGCAGCCTGCCCGCGGGGATCGAGCGTCGAAACGTGACGGTGGAGCCGCCGCGGGACGCCACGCATGGCGACCTGGCGACCAACGCCGCGATGGTGCTGGCCAAGCCGGCCGGCACCAATCCGCGCGCGCTGGCCGGGCTAATCGCGCCGAAGCTGGGCGAACTCGCCGAGGTGGAGAGCGTCGAGATCGCCGGGCCGGGCTTCATCAACGTGCGGCTGACGCCCGAGGTGTGGCGCCAGGAGCTGAAGGTGATCCTGGACGAGGGCGCGCGCTACGGCGCATCGCACATGGGCGCGGGCAAGCGCGTCAACGTGGAATATGTTTCGGCCAACCCGACCGGGCCGATGCATATGGGCCATTGCCGCGGCGCGGTAGTGGGCGATGCGCTCGCCGCCCTGCTCGAATATGCGGGCTATCAGGTCACGCGCGAATATTATGTCAACGATGCCGGCTCGCAGGTGCAGACGCTCGCCCGCTCGGCGCATATGCGCTACCGCGAGGCGCTGGGCGAGACCGTCACCATCCCGGAAGGCCTCTATCCCGGCGACTATTTGATCCCGGTCGGCCAGGCGCTCGCCGCCGAATTTGGCGACCGCTATGTCGGCGCGCCGGAGAGCGAGTGGCTGGCGCTGTTCCGCGAGAAGACGGTGGCGGCGATGATGGACATGATCCGCGCAGACCTCGCGCTGCTGGGCATCCATCACGATCTCTTCTCGTCCGAGGCCGAGGTGCAGCGAGCCGGCAAGGTGAATGCCGCGCTCGACCGGCTGCGCGCCGAGGGGCTCGTCTATGAGGGCGTGCTCGAAAAGCCCAAGGGCGAGGCGGCGGACGATTGGGAGCCCGTCGAGATGACGCTGTTCCGCGCCACCGCATTCGGCGATGACAGCGACCGGCCTGTGAAGAAGGCCGACGGCAGCTATACCTATTTCGGCAACGACCTCGCTTATCATGCCGAAAAAGCGAGCCGGTCCGACATGCTGATCGACATCTGGGGCGCCGATCACTCGGGTACGGTGAAGCGCATCCAGGCGGCGGTGAAGGCGCTGACCGGCAGCGCGGTGCCGCTCGACGTCAAGCTCGTCCAGATGGTGCGGCTGCTGCGCGGCGGCGAGCCGGTGAAGATGTCGAAGCGCTCTGGCTCGTTCGTGACCCTGGCCGACGTGGTGCGCGAGGTCGGCAAGGACGTGGTGCGCTTTACCATGCTCACCCGCAAGGCCGACGCGCAGATGGATTTCGACTTCGCCAAGGTGGTCGAGGCGTCGAAGGACAATCCCGTCTTCTACGTGCAATATGCGCATGCGCGGACGCGCTCGCTGCATCGCCGCCTGGCCGAGCAGGGGCTCGCTCCGGTTGCGGAGCCGGACCTCACGCTGCTCGATGCCGAGGAACTGGCATTGGTGAAGCTCAGCGCCCAGTTCCCGCGGATCATCGAATCGGCCGCGGCGAATCACGAGCCGCATCGCGTCGCTTTCTATCTTTTCGACCTTGCCGCGGCCTTCCACAGTGTCTGGAATCGGGGCAATGACGATCCCTCGCGCCGCTTTTTGGTGGTTAACGATATGGAAACCACATCCGCGCGACTTTCGTTGGCCGATTCTATCGGGCAAATTATTCGCAATGGCCTTGCCGTCATGGGGGTGGCCGCGGCCGAGGAGATGAAGTGATGACCGATTTCGGCAGGGATCGGACGGAAGCGGACGAGGATCGTCTTCCCTGGCTGGAAGCGGTCGAGGATGAGGATGGCGAGGAAGGGGTTTCCGTCGCCCGTCTCATCGCGGGCGTCGTGGCCGCGCTGGTCGCCATCGGCCTGATCGTCGGGGGCGTATTCTGGCTGCGCAACCGGCCCGAGACGGTGACCGGATCGGGCAAGCTGATCGAGGCGCAGGAGGGCGATTACAAGATCAAGCCCGACGATGCCGGCGGAATGAACGTCGCGGGCGAAGGCGACACCGCCTATGCCGCGAGCCAGGGGGCGGAGCTCAACGCGGCGATCGACCTCGGCGCGATGCCGGAAGCGCCGGTCGCCACCGTCAAGGCGCCGACACCGGCGCTGCCCAAGGCGACGCTGAAGGAAGATGCGAAGGTGACGGCAGCCAAGCCCGTGACCACGGTCAAGCTGCCGCCGTCTACGGCGGCGCAGGCGCCTCAGCCGGCCCCCGTCGCCAAGCCGCTGCCGCCAAAGCCGGCTGCGCCGGTGCCCAAGCTCGCCGAAGCGGTACCGCCGAAGCCGGTGCCCAAGGCGCCCGCAAAGCCGGAGCTGGCGACCGCGAAGGTCGCGCCTTCCACCGCGGTCAGCGCGGGTGGCGGTGGCGGCGGCCAGGTGCAGCTCGGCGCGTTCAGCAGCGAAGCCGCGGCCAACAAAGCTTGGGCGTCGCTTTCCGGTCGCTTCGGCTTCCTGGGTGGCCTCGGCAAGAGCGTGACGCAGGTCAAGACCGACAGCGGAACCCTCTATCGACTGCGCGCCTCGGCGGGGTCTTCTTCGGCCGCCTCGACGCTCTGCAGCAAGCTGCGCGTCGCAGGCGAGAGCTGCTCGGTCGTCAACTGAGGGAGCCAATGCCGCGGGGTTCAATTCCGCGGCACATTGTTCTAGGCCGCTGGCCATGAAACCGATCTTCTTCGGCCTGGCCGGCCCCGAACTCACCGATGCCGAGCGTGCCTTCTTCACGGCAGCCGATCCGGCGGGTTATATTCTCTTCAAGCGCAACTGCGTGGACCGCGCGCAGCTTCGCGCGCTCACCGACGAGTTGCGCAAGATCGCAGCGCGAGGCGACGTGCCGATCCTGATCGACCAGGAAGGTGGCCGTGTCGCCCGGCTGCAGCCGCCGGAATGGCCGGCTTTCCCGACAGCGGAGCGCTTCGACGCGCTTTATGACGTGTCGCCGGTCAGCGCGATCGAGGCGGCGCGGGTGAACGCGCAGGCGATTGGCGTCACGCTCTGCGAGCTCGGCATCACCGTCGACTGTCTGCCGCTGCTCGACGTGCGCGATCCCGGCGGCCACGACATCATCGGCGACCGCGCGTTCGGATCCGAGCCGATGCGTGTCGCCGCGCTCGGCCGCGCGGTGATAGAGGGCCTGTGGGCGGCCGGCGTGGTCGGTGTGGTCAAGCATATTCCCGGGCATGGCCGCGCTATGGCGGACAGCCATGTCGAGTTGCCAGTGGTGACCGCCGAGATCGCAGAGCTGGAGCGGGACATCGAGCCTTTCGCTGCCCTGCACGGCGCGCCGATGGCGATGACCGCGCATGTCGTCTACACCGCGTGGGACAAGGATCGCTGCGCGACGCTGTCCCCCATCGTCATCAACGAGGTGATCCGCGGGCAGATCGGCTTCGAAGGGCTGCTGATGTCCGACGATCTCGGCATGCAGGCGCTCGCCGGCAGCTTCGGGGAACGTGCGGCCGGCGTGCTGGCGGCGGGATGCGACATCGTGCTGCACTGCTCGGGCGTGATGGAGGAGATGATCGCCGTAGCCGACGCGGTGGGCGAGATCGGCGCGGAGGCGAAGCTGCGGCTCGATCGGGCGATGGCCACCGTCGTCGACAAGCGCAGTGCGGAAACGCTTGAGGTGCTGGTCGCCAAGCGGGATGCGCTGCTGGCGCAGGCATGACGTCGTCATCAGCTTCCGTCCTTGATGGCGAGCATCAATGAGGATGTCGCTTGTATCTGACGTTCCTCTGACACACTCTCCCTCGGTCCATGGAACTCGATCCTGCCTTTGACGACGAATTCGACGCCCCGCCGGCCGCGCCCGCTGCGGGGGAAACGCTGACCCTGTCGCTGGACGGGTGGGAGGGGCCGCTCGATCTGCTGCTGGCGCTGGCCCGCGCGCAGAAAGTGGATCTGCGCGAAATCTCGATCCTCGCGCTGGTCGAGCAATATCTCGCCTTCATCAACGATGCCCGCGCGCTCAAGCTGGAGATCGCTGCCGACTATCTGGTGATGGCGGCCTGGCTCGCCTATCTCAAATCCTGCCTGCTGCTGCCCAAGGACGAGCAGGCCGATCCCTCGCCCGAGGAGCTGGCCTTCCGTCTGCAGTTGCGGCTGCAGCGGCTCAACGCGATGCGCGAAGCGGGCGCCCGGCTGATGGCGCGCGACCGGATCGGCCGCGAGGTTTTCTTGCGCGGTGCGCCGGAAGGGCTGCAGGTGATCCGCAAGCCCGACTGGCATGCCGACCTGTTCGACCTGATCACTGCCTATGGCGCGATCAAGGCGCGCAACCAGCCGGCGGTGCACATCGTCTCGCGCCGGCCGGTGATGTCGCTGGATCAGGCGATCCACCGCATCGAGGCGCTTATCGGCCACCGTATCGAATGGACTGCGCTGGAACGCTTCCTGCCCGAGACGCTGGACGAGGGCTATCGCCGTTCGGCGCTCGCCTCCAGCTTCCTGGCGGTGCTGGAACTGGCGCGCCAGGGCAAGGTGGCGGTCAGCCAGGATGCGGCTTTCGCGCCGCTGATGATCCGCGCGGCATGAGCGGCATCGTTCCCGACGACGGGGTGCGTGCCGTCGAGGCTGCCTTGTTCGCGGCGGAGGGACCATTGAGCGTCGCCGATCTCTCCAAGGCGGTGGGCGAGGGCGTGGACGTGAAGGCGGCGCTCGGAACGCTGGCGCAGGATTATGCCGGTCGCGGCATCGGCCCGGTGGAACGGGGCGGACTGTGGCATTTCCAGACCGCGCCTGATCTTGCCCATATTCTGCGGCGCGAGCGGTTCGAGCCGCGCAAGCTGAGCCGCGCCGGCATCGAGACGCTGGCGATCATCGCCTATCATGAGCCGGTGAGCCGCGCCGAAATCGAGGCGATCCGGGGGGTGCAGATATCCAAGGGCACTCTGGACGTGCTCATCGAGGCCGGATGGGTGCGTCCCGCCGGGCGGCGCGAAGTGCCTGGGCGACCGCTGACCTATGCGACCACCACGGCGTTCCTTGCCCATTTCGGCCTCGAAACCCGCCGCGACCTGCCCGGCATAGACGACCTCAGGGCAGCTGGCCTGCTGGATCCCATCGATTCTGCGCTGGATGCCTGGGAAGCCGATCAGTCAGAGGTGGAAAAAGACGATCCGGACGCCTAGATAGGTGAAAGTTGCGGAGATAGTGCCATGGGTTTCGGTTCGCCAATTCATTGGATCATTCTGGGGATCGTCGCGATCATCCTGTTCGGAGGCGGCCGTTTTCCGACGATGATGAGCGACGTCGCCAAGGGCATCAAGAGCTTCAAGAAGGGCATGTCGGACGATGACGACGACCAGCCCAAGCCCGCGCCCTCGCCGCGGCTGCAGCAGCAGCCGCCGCTCGAGCCCGCCTCCGATCCCAATCTTCAGCCGATGAAGGACGATCGTCCGCAGGGCTGAGGTGCTGCTGCACGGGATCACGGCCACGCTTTCTTCCTGCGCCAAGGCAGCGTAGGGAGCCGCATGTTCGACGTCGCACCATCCGAATTTCTGCTGTTGGCCGTCGTCGCGCTCGTGGTGATCGGTCCGAAGGACTTGCCGCGCGTGATGCGCGTGGTTGGCCAGTGGGTCGGCCGGGCGCGGGGCATGGCCCGCCATTTCCGCTCCGGCCTCGACGAGATGATCCGCCAGTCCGAACTGGAAGAGATGGAAAAGCGCTGGGCCGCCGAGAATGAGCGGATCATGCGCGAATATCCACAGCAGCCGCACGTCGAGACGCCTCCGGACGGCGGTACGGCGCCGGTCGCTCCAGCGCCCGTGCCGCTGCCGCCGCCCGTGGAAGCGGGAGCGTCACTCCATGAAGCTCCTGCTGCGGATGCCTCGCCCGAGGTGCCGGCCGCGCCTGGCGCTCCGCCGCCATCCGGCGCGGGCGATACGCCTCCCGCTGACAAGCCGGCGTCATGAAGGATATCGACGAAAGCCGGGCGCCGTTGCTCGATCATCTGATCGAATTGCGCAGGCGGCTGCTATGGAGCTTCGCGTCGCTGGGCGCCTGCTTCCTGATCTGCCTCTATTTCGCCAAGCCGATCTTCGCCTTCCTCGTGCAGCCGCTGCTGCGCGCGGGGCAGGGCAAGCTGATCTACACGGACGTGTTCGAGGCGTTCTTCGCCGAGCTGAAGGTCGCCTTCTTCGCCGGCCTGATGCTGTCCTTCCCGCTGATCGCCAACCAGCTTTGGCAGTTCATCGCGCCTGGCCTTTATGCAAAGGAAAAGCGGGCTTTCCTGCCCTTCCTTTTGCTGACGCCGGTGCTGTTTCTGTCCGGTGCGGCCATGGCTTATTATCTCGCCATGCCGATCGCGCTGCATTTCCTGCTGGGTTATACTGGCGATATCGGCGGGGTTAAGCAGGAGGCGCTGCCGGCCGTCGGCAATTATCTGAGCTTCGTCACGAAATTCCTCTTCGGCTTCGGCGTCGCTTTCCTGCTGCCGGTGCTGCTGATGCTGCTGGAGAGGGCGGGGATCGTCTCCCGGCCGCAACTCATCAAAGGGCGCCGTTACGCGATCGTCGGCGTGTTCGCGATCGCCGCTGTGCTGAGCCCGCCAGACGTCGTTTCCATGCTGCTGCTCGCGCTGCCGCTGGTCCTGCTGTATGAGCTGGCGATCATCGGCATCTGGTTCACTGAGCGCAAGCGCGCCAGGGGGCAGCGAAGCGAGATCGCGCCATCCTAGCGCAAACGGGCGACGCGAATCGCCCGGCTTGCTGTAAACCTTTGCATCGCATCGTTTCTGCGGGAAACCGATTCCCACTTTTCCACACGATGCTCTAATCGGCTTTCCATAACAGCAAGACGCCGCCGGTGCACTGGGCGGCCGGCGGCGTCGAAACTTGCGAAGGAGGAAGGAAGCTTATTTGGCGTCGCTCGCGGCGTTGGATACGGCCTTGCCGGCAGAGGATACGTCCTTGCCCGCGCCTTCCACCGTATTGCATGCTGCAACCGCCATAAGGCTGCCTGCGGCGAGTGCCACCATAACGAGCTTGCGAACCATCTTTCGTCTCCTGCCAAAGTTCCCCTTTGGAACCTGCCGGTAAATGTCCGGCGCGACAGGAGGTTCCCAATGGTCCTTGCTGAATCGAAATGATTCAACAAACCGGATTTCCGGCACAAAATTAAGGCCCGGACATCGGCGGGGGGATAGCCGATGCCCGGGCCTATGGTCTTGGACAGCGAGAGCGGGGGGGCAAAAGGTCGCTATCCGAACCGTAGAACGATCTCCGATGGTGTCGGTTCCGTGCCTCGCGAAAAAACGCGAAGAAATTTCAGGCGCGGATCAGCTGCCGGGATTCGACGCATCGGGTATGATCGCGATTTCTATCGCATATTGGCCGATCACTCCGTCCTTCACCAGGGGCGCGCGCAATTGCCGGGCCAAGCCTTCCAGTACGCGGCCGATGCGATCCTGGTTGGGATGATGCGGCCCGTCGTGATCGCGCAAGCCGGCGGACGTGACGGAGAGAATCGCGCGGCCGGGATCAGGGGCCGGACGGAGCTCGATCGCGATCGTGCCCCCAGGATCGAGCATCATCACAAGTTCGACGATCTCGGTGATCAGGAACGCCACGGGGACCGCTACGTCCTGCGAGGCATTGGCGGGCATCACGTCGAGGCTGATCGCCAGCGAAGCGGCGCTGGACGGCGCAGTGGCGCGCAGATTGGACGCGAGCTCGCTGATCAGTCCGCGGAGGCTGAGGCCGCGATTTTCCTCGAGTTCGGCATAATGGTTGCGGTGGACGACGGCGAGCGCGTCGACGCGGCGCTGGATCGAGGCATAGGCAGCGGCGGCTTCCTCGGTTTCGACGCCGCGTGCATGGATGTTGATGAGGCTCGCCACGATCTGGAGGTTGTTCTTGACGCGGTGATGCACCTCGCGCGTGAGCTTGGTCTGGCGGGCGAGGCCCTGTTCCAGCTCGACCTCGTGGCGCGCGATCGTCTGGGTGACGCGTTGGAAGGCGTCGCCCAGACGCCGGATCTCCAGCGCCGGCGTGGTCAGCACCGGCAGCACCAGCAGCGGGTCGCCCGATTTATAGTCGGCGATCGCCCGCTGCATCAGCGCGAGCGGCCGCAGGAGCAGGCGCTCGACGACGATCCAGCCGATCAGCGCGGCAGCGATCCACATGAGGATAGGCAACAACACCAGCACTATCTCGGTCGCCGTGAAGGGTGCGGAACGCACCATCAATTCGATCGAGAGCTGTCCATCGGCGATCGGTGCGGAGATATCGAAGGTGCGGCTGATCGGTCCCTGGGCACCGACCGCGACGGTGATCGGCATCAGCGCATTGCCCTGGTGGAGCTGCAGCACGTAGGTGCCGTCGATCGCACCGCTGGGCTGCGCGATATGGGCGATGGTGTTGCGGGAGAATTCGCCGATCGCGATCGCGCCGGCATCGCTGCCGCCGACGCGGAAACGCACGGCATCGCCGAAACCGACGAGATCGACCTCCGTTCGGCCTTCCCTAAGCCCTTCCGGGTTGATCTGCGGCTTGAAACCGCGGGTAGAGCAGAGCAGCACCCCGCCGCGATCGAAGATGGCGAAGCGCAAGGGCCCATCGTCGACACGCCGCAGCCGATCCGGCGTGCGACGGCACAGGGCATGATCGTGGGGCGCGGCGGCGACTTCCGATGCGATGCCGCGCAGCGCGACGGCGTTGCGATCGATGGCTGTTTCGATCTGATAGGCTACGGCGGTGGCGACTATCTGAGCTTCGGATTGTCGCATGTCGCGGCTGGACCGCGCCGTTTGCAAGGACGCGAAAAAGGCAATCAACCCCAGCGGCAGCAAGGCGGCCGTGAGAATCGCGAACATCTTCGTCCCGGTGGGAAGCCGTGCGAAACGAAAGGGAAGGGAGTGCGGCCTCACCGGGCGCATAGGCGCCTCAAGGCCTTGTCAGCGAAGCTTGCCGAGCAGGTCGAGCAAATCCTGGGGAACTTCTTCATTCACCGCCTCCTGATAGACGGTGCGAAGCGCATTGCCTAGATTGTTCTGCTGAGGCGACTTTGTGGACCGCGGCTTGGCCCGCCCCTCATCCGAAGTCGCCATCTTCTTGTTCCGGTCGTCCAAAGCCAATCCGCCCATCCCCTTGGTGGCATCAAAAAGCGCAACACGAGAAATGGTTCCCGCCGCTCCCTGGTCGTCCGGCCGAACCTTTTCCTGGTATCGTGACACCCCTGAAACCACCAATCGCATAAATTGCCTGTACTGGCATGGAAACAAAAAACTGAGATGTTGGTTCCATGCGCAGCCGGGGGTTAAAGCAAAAGGCCACCGGCGGTGCCGGGACAGTTGCGTTTACGCCCGGGATTGGATCACAAGCCCTTATTCTCAGGGAGTTACGAAGCTCATGTCGCTCGGCCAGCAACTTGCCCCTCATCTGCCCTTCCTGCGGCGCTATGCTCGCGCGCTTACCGGCAGCCAGCAGCATGGCGACGCCTATGTGCGCGCGGCGCTGGAAGCCATCGTGGCCGCACCGGAGGATTTCCCGCGCGACGTGGATGCCCGGCTCGGCCTTTATCGTACCTTCCAGCGCATCTGGGCGTCGGCCAATGCAGACGACCTCGCGGATGTCGGCAGCACGGAGGAGCCGGAATCGATCGCCAGGGCGCGTCTTGCACGAATCACGCCGCTGTCCCGCCAGGCGCTGTTGCTGACTGCGATGGAGGGCTTCACCGCCGAGGATGCCGGCTACCTGATGGATCTCGAGCCGAAAGAGGTGGATGCGCTCGTCGCGGAGGCCTTGGCCGAGATCGAGCGCCAGACCCATGCAGAAGTGCTGATCATCGAGGACGAGCCGATCATCGCGATGGACCTCGAGACGATCGTACGAGACCTCGGCCATGAGGTGAATGGCGTCGCCGTCACGCGCGACGAGGCGGTGGCACAGGCGATGGCCAAGCGTCCTGGCCTCGTGCTGGCGGACATCCAGCTTGCAGACGACAGCTCGGGCATCGATGCGGTGAAGGACATATTGGCCCAATTCAGCGTGCCGGTGATCTTCATCACCGCCTTCCCGGAAAGGCTGCTGACCGGCGAGCGGCCCGAGCCGACCTTCCTGATCACCAAGCCCTTCCAGCGGTCCACGGTGAAGGCGGCGATCAGCCAGGCGCTGTTTTTCGATTCGGCGACGGTTCCCGCCTGACCGCGGTGCGTCATTGGTGGCCGGACGTGGAACCCGGCCATCACCGGCGCGTTGGCATGTCGATACGAACGACGGAGGAAAGGACTCTCCGCCATGCCGGAAGAACAGGTCAATCTCACGACGGAGGAAGCGCGTGCTGGCGCAACGCCGCACATGACGCGCTACATTCTCACAATCTCGCTACTGCTCGTGGTGATCGCATTTGCGCTCGTCTATCTTTTGACCCGTTAGGGTCTGCGGCCTTCCGTTTCTCCAATCGGAAGACTGGTAAGGCGCACATCCCGGTTCTTGCGACTCCGCAACGAATGAGGAAGCCCGGCCGCAATCGGCAAGAAGGGGAGGATGGACTCGCTTGCCGTCAGCGCATCCCATCTGACGAATTAGGTCGTGGATCTGCGGAAAGATGCTCCAAAACAATATCAGACCAAAACCAGCCTATGGCCAATTGCATGAACCACCCCTATCTGGTGGCCGCGATCCTGGTGCGTATGACTGGGACAAGCCCGGAGGCGCGATGAGTAGCAAAGGCCGCCCCGAAGAGCCGGATGTTGAGGACGAAGCCGAAACTGTCCTCGCGCAGCCGCTGTCGGATGATGAATTCAAGACTGAACTTGCGCGCGTGATTCCGCATCTTCGTGCGTTCGGGCGGTCGCTTTCGGGCAATCGTGATCTTGCCGACGATCTCGTGCAGGAGACGCTGCTCAAGGCCTGGGCCGCACGCCAGCGTTTCCAGGCAGGCACGAACATGCGCGCCTGGACATTCATAATACTGCGTAACCTCTTCCTCTCCCAGATGCGGCGAGCCCGCTTCAAGGGGGAGTGGGACGAGATCACTGCCTCGAAGCTCCTCGCGGCGCCCGCGAGCCAGGATCGACATATCGAACTCGCAGATATGCAGCGGGCGCTTCTACATCTTCCGCAGCCGCAGCGGGAGGCCTTGATCCTCGTCGGTGCCGGCGGGTTCGCCTATGAAGAAGCGGCCGAAATCTGTGGCTGTGCCGTTGGCACCATCAAGAGCCGTGTCGCGCGTGCGCGCGTCGCGCTGGAGTCCCTTCTGGAGGATGGCAAGCTGGCGTCGCGCAGGGAGTATAAGACGGACGAGGGCAGGACCGCGCTTCAATCCATCATGAACGAGGTCGACGAGTTGAGCCGCGACCGCTGATTTCTTGGGCGCCCGTCTCCGGTCGGAGGCGGGCGTTCTATATGATCATATGCCGTCGTGGCTCGTTCGGAAGAAGCGCCTCTGGCGGGTCCTTGCCCTGATCGGGCTTCTGCCGCTCCAGCAGCGACACACATGCTGCCAGCCGAAAAACTTGTCGGCCCCGCGTTATCGCAGGCGGGCGAGCAACTCTGCCATGTCATCAGGCATGGGGGGTTGCCGGTCGCGATAGGCGGATCGCAACGCGTTACCGACGCCCTCATAGGGACGGGGAGCACGCACATGGCGCCGCGTCTCGGCGTACATCGGCTTCGGGCCCTTTCCACTGTCCTGACGAATTTCCATGCCGGCTAAACGAACCGAAACGTCAAGGTATCCCACGATTTTACGTCCGAAAGCGGTACGGCTATGAGCTGTGCCATGACGGAGACAATCGCCCCGGATGCAATTGCCGATGGGATCGGGCGCGCGGAGCGCCATTCGTCCTTCCTGCGCCGACTGATGGTGCAGCACCGCGACATCGTCGATGCGGTGGCGCGGGGAGATGCGGCAGGGGGCTTGGCGCTCGCCCGGGCTGCCGGCGCGGCGGAGGACAATGTGTGGCGATCGCTGCGCGTCGAGCGGCGGGGCACGGCGCTCGCCATCGCGCTTGCCGATCTCAGTGGACTATTCGGACTGGAAGAGGTGGTGCGCCACCTCTCGGACTTTGCGGATCGCGCGCTGGATCGGGCGATCGCCCTGGCAATCGAGGAACGCACGCCCGGCGAGCCGCCGCAGGGCTTCGCGGCGCTCGCTCTGGGCAAGCATGGCAGCCGCGAGCTCAACTATTCCTCGGACATCGATCCCATCCTGCTGTTCGATCCCGCGCGCTTGCCGCACACCCGTCGCGAAGAGCCTGCGGAGGCTGCGGGCCGCATAGGCCGGCGTATCGTCGAGATACTGCAGGGCCGGGACGGGGACGGCTATGTATTCCGTGTCGACCTGCGCCTCAGGCCCTCGCCCGAGGCGACGCCGCTCGCGCTGCCGGTATCCGCAGCGATAGGCTATTATGAATCGAGTGCCTTGCCCTGGGAACGGGCGGCGTTCATCCGTGCGCGGCCGGCGGCCGGGGATCTGGTGCTCGGCGCGCATTTCCTGGATGAGATCCGTCCCTTCATCTGGCGGCGTGCGCTCGATTATGGCGCGATCCGCGAGATACGGGCGATGTCGCGCCGGATCCGGGACCATCATGCGCAGGGCCAACGGCTCGGCCCCGGCTATGATTTGAAGCGGGGGCGCGGGGGCATTCGCGAGGTGGAGTTCTTCGCGCAGATCCATCAGCTCATCCACGGCGGGCGCGAGCCGGAACTGCGCGTTCCGGCGACGCTGGATGCCCTGGCGGCGCTGGGCGAGGCGGGGCGGATCGCACCGGAAGAGGCAACCCGGCTTGCAGGGGCCTATCGGCTGTATCGCACCATCGAGCACCGGCTGCAGATGATCGACGATCAGCAAACCCATCGCCTGCCGAAGGATGCGGCGGCGCTGGACAATGCGGCGCAGCTGCATGGGCTGGAGAATGGCGCAGCGCTGATCGGGCTGCTGGCACCGCCGGTCGAGGCGGTCGGGCGCATCTATGATTCGCTGGAGGGGGAGGGGGCGGAGATGCTGTCCGACGACCCCGCTTTGCTGGATGCGGCGCTGGAGAAGGCGGGATTCACCGATCCGGCGATGGCGCGGGCGCGGATCGAGGGGTGGCGCGGGGGCAAGGTGCGGGCGGTGCGCACGCCGGCCGCGCGCGACGCGCTGGAGGCGGTGCTGCCGGGGCTCGTCCGCGCGCTCGGCGGTGCGCCCGATCCGCAGACCGCGATCAACCGCTTCGATACGGTCATCGCCAAGCTGCCCAGCGCGATAAACCTCTTCCGCCTGCTGGAAGCGCGGCCGCCACTCGCCAAGATGGTGGGCGACGTGCTGAGCCAGGCGCCCGCGCTGGCCGACGCGATGGCGCGGCGGCCGGAGCTGCTGGACGGGCTGATCGACGCCACCGCGCTCGCTCCGCCCGGCGGCGTCCCAGATCTGGTCGCGGAATTTTCGCAGCGGGAGGCTGGTGACGACTATCAGATGCTGCTCGATCGAGTGCGGCAGCGCGTCGGGGAGCGGCGGTTCGCGCTGGGCGTCCAGCTGGTCGAGGGCGCGTCCGATCCGCTCGATGTCGCGGCGGGCTATTCGCGCGTAGCCGAGGCGGCGCTCGAGACGTTGGCGACCGCCGCGATCGCGGAATTCGAAACGGCGCACGGCCGCATCGCAGGTGCCGAATTGATTGTGCTGGCACTTGGCAGGCTGGGTGGAGGCAGGCTGACCCATGCCTCCGATCTCGACCTCGTCTACCTGTTCACAGGTGACTATCTGGCGGAATCGGACGGGCGACGTCCACTCGGCGCCACCCAATATTTCAACCGTCTGGCCCAGCGGGTGAGCGCGGCGCTGAGCGTGCCGACCGCCTCCGGGCCGCTCTATGAGGTGGATACGCGGCTGCGTCCCTCGGGCACGCAGGGGCTGCTCGCGGTCTCGCTCGACAGCTTCGCGCTCTACCAGCGCGAGAGCGCATGGACGTGGGAGCATATGGCGCTGACCCGCGCGCGGCCGGTGTTCGGATCGGCTGCGGCGCGCGAGGCGCTGGGCGCGATCATCTCCGATACGCTGCGCCGCCCGCGCGATCCCGAGAAGCTGGTGGCGGACGCGGTGAAGATGCGTGGCGAGATGGCCAAGCACAAGCCGGCGGCAGGGCCGTTCGACGTGAAGCTGATCGACGGCGGGCTGGTCGACAGCGAATTTTGCGTCCATGTGCTGCAACTGCGCAGCGGCGTCGGCATCGATCCGCGGATCATCGTCGCGGCGCGCGCGCTGGCCGATGCGGGATTGCTCTCGCCCGCGCTCGCCGATGCCAATGCGCTGCTCACCCGCATGCTGGTGACGTTGCGGCTCGTGTCGCCCGAATCCTCCGAACCTTCGGAACGATCGCACGCGCTGGTCGCGCGTGCGTGCCGCATGGCGGATTGGCAAAGCCTGCTTGCGGCCTATGCCGCGGCACGGCAGACGGTGGCCGCGGAATGGCGGCGCATCGCCGCCGGCTGACGAAGGAGACGACCATGCTGAGCGAGGGCGACGCCGCACCGAATGTGACGCTGGAAACGCCGGATGGCGGCAGCGCGCGAATCGGAGATTATGGGGGGCGGATACTGGTCCTCTATTTCTATCCGAAGGACGATACGACGGGCTGCACCAAGGAGGCGCAGGAATTCACAGCGCTGATGCCGGAGTTCGCCAAGCTCGGCGCGGCGGTGCTCGGCGTGTCCAAGGATTCGGCGAAGAGCCATGCCAAGTTCATCGGCAAATATGATCTGAAGATCGCGCTCGGCACCGATGCCGACGGTTCGGTGACCGAGGCGTTCGGCACCTGGGTCGAAAAGAGCCTCTATGGGCGCAAATATATGGGTATCGACCGTTCGACCTTCCTGATCGGCAAGGACGGCAGGATCGCGAAGATCTGGCGCAAGGTGAAGGTGGCGGGCCATGCGCAGGCGGTGCTGGAGGCGGCGAAGGCGCTCGCGTGAGACGATCGGTCGCCGAGGCCGCACGCAGCGTTCTGCTGGCGGCCGATCCCTCGGCCAAGGTGAAGGCCGCGCGGGCGGCGGCGCGCGACTGGCGGTGCGGCCGGCTCGACCGCCGTTTCGACGTGGCGATGCCGGATCAGCCGGCGCGGCCGGAGAGGCCCGAATTATTGTCGCCAGCGCGCATGCCCAAGCGAGGCCGGGCCGGCAGCGAGCGCGGCCGGATCGCGACGCTGCATGCGCTGGCGCACATCGAATTTGCCGCCATCGATCTCGCTTTCGATCTGATCGGCCGGTTCGGGGACGCGTTTCCAACGGCTTTCGTCGATGATTGGATGCGTGTCGGCGCCGAGGAGGCGATGCATTTCGCGCTGCTCGCCCGGCGCCTGCGCGCGCTCGGTACCGGCTATGGCGATCTGCCCGCGCATGGGGGATTGTGGGAGGCGGCCGAAGCGACGACGCAGGATGCGGCGGCGCGGCTGGCAGTCGTGCCGATGGTATTGGAGGCGCGGGGCCTCGATGTGACGCCGGCTACCATCGCGCATTTCTGCCGCGCGGGCGACGAACGGTCGGCTGCGCTCCTGACGCGCATCCTGGCTGACGAAGTGCGGCATGTCGCGGCGGGAGTGCGGTGGTTTCGATTTTGCTGCGATGCGGAACGATTCGACGCGGCAGATCGCTGGCGTGTGCTCGTCGGCCTGCACTTTCGCGGAGCCATTAAGCCACCGTTCAACGACTCGGCGCGTGGTGCAGCCGGTTTGACGACGGAATTCTATTCTCCGCTTGCTGTGAGCTAAATCACTTTTCACAACACGCTCACGTCGCTGCGGGGTGGGCAAAATCCATGGCGGCATACCAGAACACATCTCGCCAGGATCTCCCTGGCGAGACCAGATAAGGTCGCCGGGAACAGATTGATGCAGTCAGACGCTGAGATCCAGAACGAAGCAAACGCCGCCCCGTTCCGTCCGGGCATGTCCCGGAGGCTCGATTTTCTGAGCAAGGCCCGCGGGCCGCTGAAGATGCTGGCTCTCGCCGCGCTGATCGGCTCCGCTTCCCTCGCCAGCGCGGAAACCGTGTCGGCTGGAGACAATGGCGACAAGGCAGACCCTCAGTTTCGCGCGCTGTTCCTTTCCTGGAAGAAGCTCGACTCCATCCAGCAAGGCACGATCGCCATTCCCTGCACCCGTCCGATCAACCAGATCAGCTTTTCTTCGGGCTTCGGCATTCGCTCCGATCCGTTCCGTGGCGCCGCCGCCATGCATGCCGGCGTCGATCTGCCCGGACCGATCGGCACCCCCATCTATGCGACGGCTGATGGCATAGTCGGCTATTCGGCATGGATGAACGGCTACGGCAACCTCGTCGAAATCGAACATGGCAAGGGCATTGAGACGCGCTACGGTCACCTGTCGCGTATCCTCGTGAAGTCCGGCCAGCCGGTGAAGCGCGGCCAGCTCATCGCCCTGATGGGTTCGACCGGCCGTTCGACCGGCAGCCATCTTCATTATGAGGTCCGTCTCGACGGCCGGGCGGTCAATCCGATCCCCTTCCTGCAGGCGTCGGACTATCTGATCGCGATGCAGAAGTCGCAGACCACCCAGGTCGCGATGGGCGGCCCGGACGAATAAGTTTTCCCGGAAACGGGAGGGGAGAGGGGGCCGCCGGCGTTGCCGGCGGCCTTTTCCTTGTGGGTTTGAGGCTTCGCCATTCGGGAAGGGGTGCAAGGCAAGAGGGGTCTCACTGGAGCGTCCTTCCAACCCGATCTCCCCACGGGAATTGTTGCGAAAAGACCGAGAGCTTTCGAAAATGCTGTATGCCAGCTTCGGCTGGCTGATTGCGGTTTAGGGGGCGGGTGTTTCTTCAAGGAAAGGGCTTATGATCGTCCCCGCCTTGTCCTTGGGCCCTGCACCGCCTATTTCTGGCACATGAGCGAAGCCGCACAGATCGATCTTACGCCGTCCGCCGCCAAGCGCGTCGCCGCCATCGCTGCGAAGCAGGGCAAGCCCGCGATCCTGCGTCTCGCCGTCGAGGGCGGTGGCTGTGCGGGTTTCCAATATCGGTTCGGGCTTGCGGATACGGTGGAGGCAGACGACATCAGCGCGCAGCGCGACGGCGTGACGCTCGTGGTGGATGCGGTGAGCCTCGATCTCGTCCAGGGCTGCGCGGTCGATTATGTCGAATCGCTCGGCGGCGCGGCCTTCCGGGTCGAAAATCCCAATGCGGCCTCGGGCTGCGGGTGCGGATCGAGCTTCTCGATCTGATCCTGCCGCGTTAAAGCGCGGGCCCATGAAGATCGCCACTTTCAACGTCAACGGCATCAATGCCCGTCTCCCGCGCCTCGTGGAATGGCTGGAGGAGGCGCAGCCGGACGTGGTCTGCCTGCAGGAACTGAAGGCAGATGACGCCAAATTCCCGGAAAAGGCGATCCGCGATGCCGGCTATGGCGCGGTCTGGCATGGGCAGAAGGGATTCAATGGCGTCGCGATCCTCGCCCGGGGGGCCGATCCGGCGCTGATCCGGATGGGCCTGCCCGGCGATCCGGACGACACTCACAGCCGCTATGTCGAGGCGGAGGTGAACGATGTCGTGATCGCCTCCATCTATCTGCCCAACGGTAATCCCCAGCCCGGTCCGAAATTCGATTACAAGCTGGCCTGGTTCGACCGGCTCATCGCGCATGCGGCCGAGCTGCTCGCGACGGAGCGGCCGGTGGTATTGGCCGGCGACTATAACGTCATCCCGACCGACGCGAAGGACGACGTCTTTTCGCCGACGGCCATGGCCCAGGACGCGCTGACCCAGCCGGAGAGCCGCGCAGCATTGCGCCGGCTGATCTTTCAGGGCTGGACCGACGCGGTGCGCGCCATCCATCCGCGCGGGCCGGTCTATACCTTCTGGGACTATCAGGCCGGCGCCTGGGCGCGCGATGCGGGCTTCCGCATCGATCATCTCCTGCTCAGCCCGGCGGCGGCGGACCGGCTGGTCGATGCCGCAGTCGACAAGGAGGCGCGCGGGCGCGAAAAGGCCAGCGACCATACGCCGGTCTGGATCCGGCTCCGCTGATCGTCGAGCAATGACCGAACGCCCCCGTTTCGCCTTCTCGGTCGATGCGACCGACGGCCCCGCGCGTACCGGCGTGCTCGCGATGCGCCGCGGCGACATTCGCACACCGGCCTTCATGCCCGTCGGCACCGCCGCCACGGTGAAGGCGATGAAGCCGGGCGACGTGCGCGCGACCGGCGCGGACATCATCCTCGGCAACACCTATCATCTGATGCTGCGCCCCACCGCGGAGCGGATGGCGCGGCTCGGCGGGCTGCATCGCTTCATGGGCTGGGATCGGCCGATCCTGACCGACAGCGGCGGCTATCAGGTGATGTCGCTTGCCGCGCTCACCAAGACGAACGAGGAAGGCGTCGCGTTCAAGAGCCATCTCGACGGATCGCGGCACATGCTGAGCCCGGAACGCTCGATGGAGATACAGAGGCTGCTCGGCAGCGACATCGTGATGGCCTTCGACGAGTGTACCGCCTTTCCGGCGACGCGAGACAAGGCGGCGAAGTCGATGGAGCGATCGATGCGCTGGGCGAAGCGGTCGCGCGATGCCTTCGATGCCGGCGGCTCCCATGCCGAGGCCTCCGCGCTATTCGGCATCCAGCAGGGATCCATGGAGCAGGATCTGCGTCGCCAGTCAGCCGATGCGCTGATCGAGATCGGCTTCGATGGTTATGCGGTCGGCGGCCTTGCAGTGGGCGAGGGGCAGGCGGAGATGTTCCGCGTGCTCGATTTCGCGGTGGACATGCTGTCCGCGGACCGGCCGCGCTATCTGATGGGTGTCGGCAAGCCGGACGACATCGTCGGCGCGGTCGAGCGCGGTATCGACATGTTCGATTGCGTGCTGCCGACACGGTCGGGCCGCAATGGCCAGGCCTTCACGCGATCGGGACCGATCAACATCCGCAATGCCAGGCATGCGGAGGACGAGGGGCCGTTGGATCCCACCTGCGGTTGCCCGGTGTGCGGAGGCTGGAGCCGTGCCTACCTCCATCATCTCGTCCGCGCCGGCGAGATTCTCGGCGCGATGCTGATGACCGAGCATAATCTCTGGTTCTATCAGGCGCTGATGGCCGATTTGCGCTCCGCGATCGCCGCAGGACGGCTGACGGCTTTCGCCAATGACTTTCGCACCACCTATTTTGCGGCAAAGGGCGAGGCACCGAGCGGCTGAGCGTGGCCGCATGGCGGAGGCAGGCATCTTCGCGCGCAACTTTCGACGTTTAACGAGACTCGTGTGGGCGTCCGGGATCGTCCGGGGCGTGTCCCCGCGCCTTCGCCTCGTCCTTCGGCTTGCCTATCTGTGCCCGCAGGCCGGCCAGGAAGAATAGCAGCCCCCAGTCCGGCCCGTCGAAAAGCGTCCGGTCACCGTCGCGCACGACGATATGATCCGGCGTTCGGGTGATCGACAGCTGGGGCCAAAGCGTGGTCAACGCTTGCAGGGCATCGGAAACGGACGCGTGGTCGTCCATGGACGATGTCTCAGAAAGAGGCGGAGACGGATCGCCGATCGGCGGATCCTGATCGAAGCAAAGCGGCGCCGCGACGCTTGCAGACCGTCCGGTGATCGGCTCCTTTGCGCCTCACGCGTTGACGGTCGGGTTTTTGACCGAACCGATCGCACCCGAGCAGGGCGTCGAACATATTCGCAAGCACGTTCACCTTGGGTCTCCATCGATGGGCCCAGGCTTCCTCTCCAAGCGGCACCATATCCACGATCCTATGCTATGTCAGTAAGCCAAGATGAGATTGCCGGATTTTCCATTGCTCAAATGGGCTAACGGGCGGTCAGTTGCGCTGAGAATCACAGCGATGCCGTATCCTCGCTCCTGCTTGGGGCAAATCAACGGGGGGTGATCGAGAGAAGCCGCGATCCGAGTGTATGCGTTCAAATATGTTGAAATCTGACGCTTGGTACCGGATCAACGACCGTCCGGAGTCGATCCAGAGCCGGTCGTTCGGATCAGCCACCCATGGTTCTGGCAGAATTTGGCGAGGGGCATCTTCAGCAAGGCGCCTCCACTGGGGTCACCTCCCCATCGGCCGTCCGATGAGCGAGTTCGCTGGTGCCCGCCAATCGTCGCGTCGTCGAACTGCCTGGCGGCATAACCACGGCGCGCTGCGCGGACGCGGAATCAGCAGACTCAAGGCTGTGCGAGCTGCCCGGCGGCGAAGTCGCGCGCGAGCGCGATAAAGGCCTGGAAGGCCGCGGAGGAATTGCGCCGATTGGAATAATAGAGGCACAGCGGCACGAGCGGCGGCGTCCAGTCTTCGAGAATGCGCACGAGCCGTCCCGTCGCGATGTCGTCGCGTATATCGGTTTCCATGAAATAGCCGATCCCTACGCCGCTCATTACCGCGATCCGGGCCAGGGAAGCCTCGTCGAGGGTGATCGGGCCTTCGACGTCGAGCTGCAATTCTTCACCTCCCTTCTCGAACCGCCATCGGAACAATGCGCCATTGGGAAGCCGCACGCGAACGCAGGGATAAGCGAGCAACTCCTGCGGCACTTGGGGGATAGCCCTGCTTTCGAAAAAGGCGGGGGATGCGGCAACCGCCATGCGTCGCATCTGACCCAGCGGAATGGCGATCGCGTCGCTGGGCACCAGATCCGCGCTTCGCACTCCCAGATCGAAGCCCGCCGCTACGACGTCGACAAGCCGTCCCTCGGTGACGAGGTCGATATGAACCTGCGGATAGCGCTGCAGATAGCTCAGGACCAGCGGCGCCATGAGTTCGCGTGCGGCCGTCGCGAATGCATTGATACGCAAGGTTCCGGACGGCGTTTCCTGCTGGGAGCGCGCCGTATTCATCGCTTTTTGGATGTCCTCAAGCGCTGGTTTGATCTGTGCGACGAAGATCCGACCCGCATAGGTGAGCGAGACGCTGCGCGTGGTGCGATTGAACAACCGCACGGCAAGCTCCCGCTCGAGCTTGCCAACCGCGTTGCTGATGGCCGTGGTCGACATGCCGAGATCGAGCGCCGCCGCTCGAAACGAGCCGCACCGAACGATGGCGAGAACCGCCTCGAGCTCGATCAGCGAATGGCGAGTCATTGTCCCGATTTCCGTGACACTATATGCCAATTTGTCTCGATTATCAGGCGAAAAGTCCATCACTAAATATCCCTCGTCACCGTCGAGGAGATGAACATGTCAATGGACCTGCCCAAGCCGATCGCCGACTATATCGAGGCCAATGCCCGTCTCGATATCGACGGCATGTTGAAGCCCTTCCTGCGCGACGCCGTCTTCATCGACAACGGCAAGCATTTCGAGGGACAGGTGGCGATCCGCCAGCTGTTCGAGGAAGAAGTGATCCCGGTGAAGGCGATCTTCACGCCGGATACTCTTCGGGAAGAAGATGGGGATGTCGTCGTCGAAGGTCCCGCCCATGGTGACTTCCCAGGCAGCCCGCTCCGTTTCACCTATCGCTTCACCCTGATGCACGGCGCCATCAAGACGCTGGAGACCACGGTATGAGCATCAAGGCCGATCCCACCGAGTTCGCCGGCAAGCGCGTGCTCGTCAGCGGTGGCACCAAGGGTCTGGGCCGCGCCACGGTCGAACGCTTCCTGACCGGCGGAGCCCGTGTGGTCACCGCCGCCCGCGCGATCAAGGATCCCATAGAGGGTGTCGAATATGTGCAGGCGGACCTGACCACGGCGGAGGGCGGCGAAGCGCTGGCCAAGGCGGCGTTCGATCGGCTGGGTGGCATCGACATCCTTGCCCATGTCGTCGGTGGCTCGGCTATGCCGCCCGGCGGCTTTGTTGCGCTGACAGACGACCTCTGGCTCTCGGAACTGAACTTGAACCTTCTAGCGACGGTTCGCCTTGATCGCCTTCTGATCCCGCAGATGATTGAGCGAGGCAATGGCGCAGTGGTGCACGTCACCTCGACTCAGTCGGTGCTGCCTCTGCCCGAGTCCACCACTGCCTACGCCGCCGCCAAGGGGGCGCTGAGAACCTACAGCAAATCCATTTCCAAAGAACTGGGTCCAAAGGGTGTCCGGGTCAACATCGTCTGTCCCGGCTGGATCATGACCGAGGGCGCCGTCGACCTCGTGAAGAATATGCAGGCTACCAATGGCGGCACGTTCGAGGAAGCACGGCAAGCGGTCATGGCCTGGATCGGCGGAATCCCGATCGGACGTGGGGCGGAGCCGTGCGAGGTTGCCGAGCTTATCGCTTTCTTGGCCTCAGATCGTGCCGCTGCGATCCATGGCTCCGAGTTCGTCATCGACGGTGGCACTGTTCCGACCGTCTGAAATTCTACCCGGACGTTCGCCCTCCCCTCAGTGGAGGGCGGGTATCGGCAAGCGGACGATGGCAATCGATCGATGTCACCCACGCGGCACCAAACTTCCAAACCGTTCTGAAAGGAACGACCATGTTCGCCGTCTATGCAAAAGAAGCGAATTTCGAGGACCCACTTGCCTCGGTTGTCGTCGGCGAACGCCCTGACCCGATCGTGGAAGAGGGCTGGGTGCGGGTGAAGGTGACCCACGCCAGCCTAAACCGGCATGATATTTTCACCCTGCGCGGGCTCACGGCGCAGGAAGAGCCGATCCCTTTTCCGATGATCCTGGGCAATGACGGCGCCGGGCTGCTCGACGATGGAACGCCTATCGTAATCTACCCCGTGATGGGGACGGACAGCTGGAGGGGCGATGAGACGATCGACCCTCACTGGCACGTCCTGAGCGAACTCGTGCCCGGGACGATGGCCGACTACGTCGCTATTCCGAAGCGCAACGCGCTGCCTATCCCCGAAGGTCTGTCGGCGCTCAACGCATCGCTGCTCGGCACGGCCTGGCTCACGGCCTATCGCGCGCTTTTCACCAAATCACGACTAATCCCCGGCCAGACTATCCTCGTGCAGGGTGCTTCGGGCGGCATGTCGACAGCCCTGATCCAGATGGGTCGGGCGGCCGGCTTCGAAGTTTGGGTCACGACCCGCAATGACGAAGGGGCGGCGATCGCCGAACGTCTCGGCGCCAACCGTATATTCCGGCATGGCGACCCACTGCCACGCCGCGCCGACGCGGTCGTCGACAATATCGGAGCCGCGACATGGGCAGACAGTCTGAAGGCCGTCAAACGCGGCGGCGTATTGGTGATCAACGGGGTCACGACGGGCCACGCCGCCGAGACCGATCTGCTGCGTATCTTCGTCGAACAGATCGACATCCGCGGTACCATCATGGGCACGCTCGAGGAAATGAAAGCGATGATGCAGTTCGTCATCCGGAACAACATTGAGCCCGAGATCGGGGCGGTGATGCCGATGACCGGAGCGCGCGAGGCGGTCCGTGACATGATCGAGGGTCGCACCCGGGGGAAGACCGTGTTTACGCGATGACATGATTGCCAAAGCGCTACCAATCATAACTGGCGCAGGAGGCAGGTTTATTGACCTTTCGCGCGGTGTGGTCCGACCCCTCGGACCGCATCGTCGAACGTCAGCTCAACAAGTTCCGCTATGTGGTCACACATGGTTGTGGTCGTCACGCCAGAGCTGCAACACCGAGCGAGCACGCCCGAGCAATATTGTCTCTCGTTGAGGCAATCGACACCCGGACGACTCTTGAAGCTTATGGCTCACGCTTGGGGTTCGGCGCCACGGTGAAATCCTGAAGGAAGATCAGCTCTTGGCTTCGAACTGCCCGTAAGCTGCCAGATCACGGCCGCCAGCTCCTCTGGCTATGCGAAGCCGCTCGAGCAAAGGGCGAACAGCAGCTTCTGACAAGAGCTGTCGTTCAACCTGTTGCGCGGGAACGACGGTTTTTTAGGAGGAGTCGCTGCGAACCACCGCTTCCTACCAAATATCGAGCCGTTCCCGAGCGGCTGGGGGTGGGCATCAAGCATCAGGTTTTGACCATTAGCTCTTCTTCGGCTGCCAAAGCTCGATCTTCGTTCCGTCGGGATCCTGGATCCATGCGAAGCGACCGAACGGATCGTGATCGTCGCGCTTCAGGATGGGAACGCCTTTCGCGATCAATCGGGCGATCATCGCATCCATGTCGTCCACGGCGAAGTCGATCATGAACTCTCGCGTCGATGGGCTCATATAGTCGCTCGAATCTGGGAACGCCGCCCAGGACAGCTTCGGGGGATGGCCGGGCGCATCGAGCGGCAACGCCGCTCCGCCCCACGAAGCCACGTCAAGGCCGAGCACGTCGCGATACCATATCGCAAGCGCTTTGGGGTCTTTGCTCTTGACGAAGATGCCGCCGACGCCGGTGACGTGGCCGGGTTGCTCCGCCACGGCGTTCCCCTGAAAACTGAGCAGGATCGCAACTGCCAGAAAGGAAAGGTGCTTGAGAGACATCGGTCGTCTTTCCGATAGAGTGTCGTTCAGTGCGGACTGGTACACCTGATCTCCTCTCGAGGAGACACCATCCTTGCCCTGCCAGGACAAGCGAGAACCATCGGGGTGGCAGGTCCGCGCTCAACGACAAGCAGAATCCAGGCTGGCGACCCAGGCTGTCGAGAGCGCTTCGCGGCCGTCGCTGGCCGGCATCACAAGTCCGATGCTCCGCCTATAAGTATAGCCATGCAACGGCACCGCCACCACGCCTCCACCGGCGAGCGAAACGGGGCCGGTGGTTATCGCAAACCCGTCTCGCACCATGGCCAGGCAGCGATCCTCGTTGGCGCTGCGCATCAGGAAATGCGGTCGCACGCCACGGGTGGTGAAGAACTTGCTCGTTTCGGGCAGCAACTCGCATGAGCGCCGGGCGATCATGCTTTCTCCGGCCAGTTCCTCGGCTTCC
Organism: Flavisphingomonas formosensis; assembly: GCF_009755815.1. GTDB lineage: Bacteria > Pseudomonadota > Alphaproteobacteria > Sphingomonadales > Sphingomonadaceae > Flavisphingomonas > Flavisphingomonas formosensis. The sequence continues at coordinate 304,761 of NZ_WRPK01000008.1, read as the reverse complement.
ACTTCGCGCCGACCTGCAAGCGGATGACGGTGCGACATAAGCACCGCATAGCCTTCTTCCAGCGTCGGTTCATCGGTCTCGCCGTGGCGCAGCAGGGTCAGGGCGCCATCGATCTGCCGGTCGCCCAGCCGGCGCCGCAGATCGGCGTCGGTACCCTCCATCAGCACCAGTTGCCGTTCGTCGCCGAACCGTCGACGCAGACCGCCGATCATGGCGGTGGACAGCGAGGCCAATACTCCCACGACAAGGGGCCGCGTCGGCGTCCGGCCCGGCACGAGAGCCGTTTCGACAGCGCGGAATTCACGCTCGATCGTGCGGGCCTGAGCGAGCAGCCGGTGGCCGGCATCCGTCAACCTGAGAGCACGACGTCCCGTTTCCCTGGTGCGAAGGATCAAGGGAGCGCCCACCAATCGTTCGAGTTCCGCCACGCTCGCCGACAAGGTCGGTTGGGTCAGGCCGAGGCGCCGGCCTGCGGCTGTGAATCCGCCCGTTTCGACGAGGGCGATGAAATGCCGGAGATGCGCGCGTTTTAGCATAGATTTATTTTATGGACAGCCGCGACCAAAATCAATTTTCTACGCTGTCGTTCCATCTGGTAAGAGGCGGCCTCGAGGAGAGTCTGCCATGAGAGCCACCCCAGAATTCAATTTTGGCCTGTCCGAAACGGCTTTGATGATCCGCGAGACGGCCGGCCGCTTCGCGGACGAGAAGATCGCGCCCATGGCCGCCCGCATCGATGCGGAAGACTGGTTCCCGCGCGAGGAACTCTGGCCGGCCATGGGAGAACTCGGTCTCCACGGCATCACTGTCGAAGAGGAATTCGGGGGCCTCGGGCTGGGCTATCTTGAGCACGTCGTGGCGGTCGAGGAAGTCAGCCGGGCCTCGGCTTCGATCGGGCTGTCCTATGGCGCCCATTCGAACCTGTGCGTCAATCAGATCCGTCGCTGGGGCAGCCCCGAGCAGAAGGCGAAATACCTGCCCGGGCTCATTTCCGGCGAGCATGTCGGCAGCCTCGCCATGTCCGAGGCCGGTGCCGGTTCCGACGTCGTCGCCCTGAAGCTCAGAGCTGACCGCGTGGACGGAGGATATCGACTGAACGGCACCAAATTCTGGATCACCAATGCAGCTTATGCCGATACGCTGGTGGTTTACGCCAAGACCACGCCCGACGCGGGTTCGAGAGGCATCACTGCATTTCTGGTCGAGAAGGACATGGCCGGTTTCTCCATCGGGCAGAAGATCGACAAGATGGGCATGCGCGGTTCGCCAACCGCGGAATTGGTGTTTGACGACTGCTTCCTGCCCGACGAGAACGTCATGGGCCCCCTGAACGGTGGCGTCGGCGTTCTGATGAGCGGGCTCGACTATGAGCGGGTCGTGCTTGCCGGTATCCAGACCGGGATCATCCAGGCCTGTCTCGACGTGGTCATCCCTTATGTCGGCGAGCGCAAGCAGTTCGGCCAGCCGATCGGCACCTTCCAACTGATGCAGGCCAAGATCGCCGACATGTATGTCGCGCTCCAGTCTGCGCGCTCCTATATCTACGCCGTCGCGCGTGCCTGCGATGCCGGGCAGACGACCCGATTCGATGCCGCCGGGGCGATCCTGCTGGCTTCGGAAAACGCCTTTCGTGCCGCGGGCGAGGCCGTGCAGGCCCTGGGTGGGGCAGGGTATACCAAGGATTGGCCGGTCGAGCGTTTCCTGCGCGATGCCAAGCTGCTCGATATCGGGGCAGGCACCAACGAGATCCGCCGGATGTTGATCGGGCGCGAGCTGATTGGGGCGGCGCGATGAGCGCGCCGGTCCTCACGACCAATCTCGACCTTTCCTCTCCCGAGGCGCAGGCGCGCGCTGCGCACAATCGTGCCTTGGCGGCAGAGCTGCGCGAGCGCGTTGCGATCGCTGCACTGGGTGGAGACGAGCGCAGCCGCGGACGGCACGTTGCCCGCGGCAAGCTGCTCCCGCGCGACCGGGTAGAACAGCTGCTCGATCCCGGTTCGCCCTTCCTCGAGATCGGCCAACTGGCCGCAAACGGCATGTATGGCGACGAGGTGACGGGCGCGGGCATCATCGCCGGGATCGGTCGCGTATCGGGCCGGCAATGCATGATCTTCGCCAACGATGCGACGGTGAAGGGCGGCACCTACTTCCCGATGACGGTGAAGAAACATCTGCGCGCGCAAGAGATCGCAGGCGAGAACCGCCTGCCTTGCATCTATCTGGTCGATAGCGGCGGCGCCAATCTGCCTAACCAGGCCGAGGTCTTCCCTGACCGCGACCATTTCGGCCGGTTCTTCTACAACCAGGCCAATATGAGCGCGCGGGGGATTGCGCAGATCGCCGCGGTCATGGGTTCTTGCACGGCAGGCGGAGCCTATGTGCCGGCAATGAGCGACGAGACGGTGATCGTGAAGGAGCAGGGCACCATCTTCCTGGCGGGCCCGCCCCTCGTCCAGGCTGCCACCGGCGAAGTGATCTCGGCAGAGGCTCTCGGCGGCGGCGATCTCCATGCACGCAAGTCGGGAGTGGCGGATCACCTTGCCGATAACGACGAGCATGCGCTGTCAATCGTCCGCGATATCGTCTCGACGCTGGGTGCACCGCAGGACAGCGGGATCGACCGCCGCGAAGCGCGCGCCCCGCTATATGACGCGGACGAGCTCTACAGCATCATTCCAGAGGACGTCCGCGCACCCTATGATGTGCATGAAGTGATCGCCCGGATCGTGGACGCCTCGGAGTTGCATGAGTTCAAGCCGCTTTTCGGCAACACGCTGGTCTGCGGCTTCGCTCATATTCACGGATGGCCGGTAGCGATCCTCGCCAACAATGGCGTGCTGTTCTCGGAAAGCGCGCAAAAGGGCGCGCACTTTATCGAACTGGCCTGCCAGCGGCGCATCCCGCTGCTGTTCCTGCAAAATGTTTCGGGATTCATGGTCGGCGGAAAATATGAGGCCGAAGGAATCGCAAAGCACGGCGCGAAGCTGGTTACCGCGGTCGCGACGGCGACGGTGCCCAAGTTCACGGTACTGATCGGCGGCAGCTTCGGTGCCGGCAATTACGGAATGTGCGGTCGTGCCTATCAGCCGCGGTTTCTCTTCACCTGGCCCAATGCCCGCATCAGCGTGATGGGCGGCGAACAGGCCGCTTCGGTTCTCGCGACCGTGCACCGCGATGCCGCGACATGGACGCCGGCGGAAGCAGAAGCCTTCAAGGCGCCGATCCGCCAGAAGTATGAGGAGGAAGGCAATCCCTGGTTCGCCACGGCGCGGCTGTGGGACGATGGGGTGATCGACCCGGTCCAGACCCGTGACGTGCTCGGCCTGGCGCTGGAGGCAAGTCTGGAGGTGCCTGTCCCAGATCGCCCGGCTTTCGGCGTATTCAGGATGTGATGGGGGAGACAGCCAGTGATCAAGTCCCTCCTCATAGCCAATCGCGGCGAGATCGCATGTCGCATCATCCGCACCGCACGCCGTCTCGGAATCAAGACCGTGGCGGTCTATTCCGATGCCGATGCCGATGCGCTGCACGTGCGGAGCGCCGACGAAGCGGTGTACATCGGCCCTTCGCCTGCCCGCGAGAGCTATCTGGTGGGCGCGCGCGTTCTCGAGGCCGCGAAACGGACCGGGGCCGAAGCGATCCACCCTGGATACGGCTTTCTTTCGGAAAATGCCGAGTTCGCCCAGGCGGTACTGGACGCCGGCCTCGTTTGGGTCGGCCCCAAGCCCAAGTCCATCACCGCGATGGGCCTCAAGGATGCGGCCAAGAGGTTGATGCAGGATGCCGGGGTTCCTACCACGCCGGGCTATCTCGGCGATAATCAGGACCCGATGCATCTCGCCGCGGAAGCCGGCAAGATCGGCTACCCGGTGCTGATCAAAGCCGTAGCGGGTGGCGGCGGCAAGGGGATGCGGCTGGTCGAGAAGCCGGAGGACTTCTTCGATGCGCTTGCTTCCTGCCAGCGCGAAGCCAGTGCTTCGTTCGGCAATGACGTGGTCCTCATCGAAAAGTACATCCTCTCCCCTCGCCACATCGAAGTGCAGGTGTTCGGGGACAGCCACGGAAACATCGTCCACCTGTTCGAGCGTGACTGTTCGCTGCAGCGCCGGCACCAGAAGGTGATCGAGGAAGCGCCGGCGCCGGGGATGGACGAAGTCACCCGCACCGCCGTCTGTGCGGCGGCCGTCCGCGCAGCCAAGGCGGTGGAGTATGAGGGGGCAGGCACGATCGAATTCATCGCCGATGGCTCGCAAGGCCTGCACGCCGACCGGATATGGTTCATGGAAATGAACACCCGGCTGCAGGTGGAGCATCCGGTCACCGAAGCGATCACCGGGCAGGATCTGGTCGAATGGCAACTGAGGGTGGCCAGTGGCGAGAAGCTGCCGAAGACCCAGGACGAACTGGCGATCGATGGCTGGGCCATGGAAGCGCGCCTCTATGCGGAAGATCCGGCGCGTGGTTTCCTGCCCTCGATCGGGCGGCTTGAGGTGCTGCAGATTGGCTTGACGCCGGGCGGCCGAATTGACTCCGGCGTCGACGAAGGGACCGAAGTCTCGCCGTTCTACGATCCGATGATCGCCAAGGTCATCGCTCATGGCGCAACCCGCGCCCAGGCGATCGAGCGGCTCAGCGCGATGCTCAGGGAGACGGTGGTTTATCCGGTCAGGACCAACGCCGCCTTTCTGGTGACCGCGCTAGGGCATCCGCAGTTCCTTGCCGGCACGGTCGACACGGGCCTGATCGGACGCGAAGGCGACGCGATGGTCCAGGCTCAGGGCCCATCCAAGGCTGCGCTGGCCCGTGCGGCCGAGACGCTGGTCAACCGGAGCCGCGTTCCGGGCTTCCGCCTCAACGCCGCGCCGCAGCGCCATGGCCGTTTCCTGCTCGACGGCAAACCGGTCGAGATCGCGCTTGCCGGTCCAGGTACCGAACATCCGCGAACCTCGGCGATCGTCTCAGAAAACGGCCAGGCTTGGCTGCTCACGCCGTGGCGCCGGACCGGTGCTCACGGGGCCGCCGTGGGTGACGGGGCTATTGTTGCGCCGATGCCGGGAAAGGTGACTATGGTCCATGTCAGGCAAGGCCAGGCGGTCAAGAAAGGCCAGAAGCTGCTTACGCTCGAGGCGATGAAGATGGAGCACACGCTTGCGGCGCCATTCGACGGAAATGTTGCCGATTTGCGGGTGGAGGCCGGCGCGCAGGTACAGGTCGATTCCCTTCTGGTGCGGATAGCGGACCAGGAGCACTGACGTGGCCGGGGGCAGGGCGGCCTCGTACGTCGTGGCGGCCATTCTGGCGAACCGACGCGATGATCTCATCGAGCTGAAGAGGTCGCTGGAGCACCGACCGCTGAGCGAACCGAGCAGGTCGTTATACCGTCTTCCATGTCGATTATCTGCGCACGGTCCGTGACGGTATCGAGGGCGTCATCGTTGACTTAACGTCCAAGGCGGACGGCGCACTTCACCCGACCTTACCCCTATTTTCGAACGCCATCAGGGTAATCCCGGCCTCAGCCGGGGAGCGAAGAGAGCTGAATGTCGAGGGAAAATGGTGGGCGCGGCAAGGATTGAACTTGCGACCCCTGCGATGTCAACACAGCGAAGAATAAAAAATGCAATGTTTTCAGCCGGCTATGGCGTTGTGGAGATGGAATATTTAGCGAACAAAACCGCATTTTCACCCGATTTCACCCGACTTTCGCCCGAGTTTGTGTTCGCGGTTCAGTGGTGCTGGGCCGTTCGCGCTTGCTGTTCGCGCGCTATGTTCCGCAACGGGATCCGCAGACGCTGCTGCGCTGTCATAAGCAGGCATTCGAAGCGCTCGGCGGCGTGCCGATCGAGATTCTCTACGACCGCATGAAGACCGCAGTCACCGGCGAGGATGGCTACGGCCATATCGTCTACAATCGGTCGCTCCTGGCGCTCGCCCGCCATTGTCGCTTGCAGCCCCACGTGTACCGGCCCTATCGAGCCAAAACGGCGTGTATGGACCACCCCCAACGTACAAGGCATTTCGATAGATACAGCGAGATCGGATCTTGCGGTCGTGTATTCGGCCTTGTTGTGCGGCTTCACACGCCGCAGGCCCCTGTGGTTTCCGCGGATCGACGGCCGGACAAATGGACGAACTCAAAATGGTTCACATCGTTGCATTGGCCTTTGCCGAACCCCCGTTGAACCGGTTCGCCATACTTCTTGTCTTCGCCTCGCAAGTCGGTCCCCTGAAGGGCCCGAGCTGATTAGGCCGCCATTAGCTGAACCGGATGGTGGCGATATTCTTCGCTCCTGGTCATCATGGCCCAGAGAGAACGCGCGGTATCGTGAGCGACGGCGGTTGCCGCGCCGTTTGTCGGCCTCCGTGCCACCAGATCCTTTAGCCAAGGCCGGGGCGCGATACCGTTTCGGAATGTTGTTCCTACGACGGCTCGGGCGCCGTGTATCAGCAGCGTGCGGAGGTAGGGGTCGCCGCCCTTGCTGATCCTCCCAAATTTTTTCCTTACCGCCACTGCTTTGATGCGCGGCGTCAGACCGAGCCACGCAGCGAAGTGACGCGAGGACTTGAACTGCTTTCCATCTCCGACAGCTGCCACGATCGCGGTCGCAGTGATCGGACCAACGCCCGGAGCAGAAGCCAGCCGCTGGCTGTCCGGACTGGATTGGTGCCAGGCAATGATCCGTGCTTCCATGTCCTGAAGCTTTTCAGATAGGGCATCGATGTGCCGGAAGAGGCAGCGGAGAGCTTCTCGAGCTTCATTGGGCATGATCGATTCGTCGGCTGCATGCAGACGCTCGCTCAAAGCGGCTAGCTGCCGAATGCCTTTACCTGTAATAAGTCCGTATTCCCCGAGTAGCCTGCGCAACGCGTTGATCGTCGCTGTTCGCTGCCGGACCAGAAGGCTGCGCACGCGATGCAAAGCCAGGATCGACTGTTGCTGCTTTGTTTTGATCGGGACGAACCGCATGTTCGGCTTGGTCACGGCCTCGCAGATCGCCTCCGCGTCGGCTGCGTCCGTCTTGTTTCTCCTCACATAGGGTTTGACGTACTGAGGGGGAATGAGCCGGACTGTATGCCCGAGGTCGACCAGCAAGTGCGCCCCCATATGCGCGCTGGAATACGGTGGTCAGAGGCCGCTGCTGTTCGATGGACAGAGCGGTCTGCCAAAGGATGCCGGCCGGCCCAAGCCCCCCGGCATCGTCGGCCTGCTCCTCGCGGTGCACGGCGAATTGCTTGCAGGCCTGCCGGGGCGGCTGTTCATCGCCGCCGTAGGTGCGACCGCTCTGCTGTCTGTCATCTCGGGCATCATGATCTACGCGCCGTTTGCGGCGGGCCGGCCATTCGGCGACATCCGAGTGGAACGCAGCCGCCGCCTCGCCTGGCTTGACCGGCATAACGTGATTGGGATCGCGTCCGCGGCTTGGCTCCTGGTCGTGACAGCGACGGGCTTTATGAACGCGATCGAGCGCCCGCTCTCTAACGCCTGGCGAGCTGGGATCAGCCGAACGCTTCCCACCGTCGAGTCCAACGGTATGGCGATCGGCCCGGATGAAGCCTTGGCGACAGCGCGCCGCGTTGCGCTGGAGATGAAATTCGAAACCGTGATCTTCCCCGGCAAGGCGCCCGGCATCCCAGGCTATTATCTGGTGTGGGGAAGCGGCACGACGACGCTGACGAAGCGTCTGACAGCCCCGGTCGCCATCAACGCGCTGACCGGAAAGCCGAGCATGGCAGGTGCTTTGCCGGTGCCGTGGTATCTGCGCCTGCTCGACGTATCGCGCCCGCTGCATTTTGGCGACTATGGCGGTCTGCCCCTCAAGATCCTTTGGGCCTTGCTCGACGTCGTGACGATCTTGGTGCTTGGCAGCGGGCTCTATCTATGGCTTGCGCGACGTCGGCGAGCGACACCTGCGGCGCAATCTCAACGCTCGCACGGTGCGGGCCTGGAACCGGAGCCCGCTAAATGACGCGGTGGGACAATGTCGGTTTCGCACGGCTATGGGGCTGGCCGATCGGCCTGGCCTTACTGACGCTCTTTGGCCTGCTCTCAGCGCTGCTGGGTGGCGGAGGCTTGTGGTGGTTGTAGTGGGCCGCGCTGGCCTTCCCGTTGATCGTGATCGCTCATCACATCCGCCGATCAGGGAGGCCGCGGCGTGCTCGCTCTCGTGCGTCCTGATCCGCTTCCCGAGGTCGGCGAAGCGGATACTACCACTGCGCCGCTCGTGCTTGCGCTCCCCATCGAACGCGGCGTCTATGGCGCACCGCGTGGCGCCAAGCCGAAAGCGGTCGCCGTCACGCTCGCGATCCATGCCGCGCTGATCGCGGCATTCGCTATTCAGTTCAGCGAGCCTTCCACGGTCGCCAAGCCGTCGGCCCCGCTGGTGGTGGCGCTGCTTCCGCTCGCATCGCCTCCGGAAGAAACGGATCGGACCGAGAAGGAAAATCCGCAGCCAGCGCGCGAGAAGGAAACGCGCCCGATCCCGCCCAAGATCGAGCCGATCCAGCAATCACCACGCCATTGGCGAGGCCGCTGATCGTACCGCCGCCCAGCGAGCAGCCAAAGGCTGATCCCGCCCCACAACAGGTCGAGACCGTCGCACCGAAGGCAATCCCAGCGCCACCAGCCCCGCTGGCGCAGAGTGACGCACCCGATAGCTGGGAAGGCCGTGTGTTGGCGCGGTTGGAGAAATTTCGACGCTACCCTGGGGCGGCGCGTAGCACGCGGCAACAGGGCGTCGTCTACATCCGCTCCCACATCAATCGCGACGGGCGCGTCCTGACGTCGTCTCTGGTGCGTAGTTCAGGCTATCCGGCGCTCGACCGAGCCGCGCTCGAGACGCTGCGGCGAGCCGATCCTCTGCCCAGGATTCCGGCTGATCGGCCGGACGAAGTCGAGTTGGCGGTGCCGATCGAGTTCTTTATCCGTTGAAAAGCGGGCCGATATCGTGCGCGGCTAATTAACCTGATAGAAGACAGGCGAATTTCGTCAACGACCGCTCTGTCAGCGTGTCCGGAGCGGGCGCTTTCAAACGAGAGAGGCGAATCGCCGCCGTCGCGTTGACGTCTCGAATTTGCCCACGTGGGCTAGACGATATTCAGACGCCCTGCCACGCAGAGCAACGATCAACGATGCCGCGCAACATTGCTCAAGATCGGGTTGAGACGCTCAGATAGCTAGCGTCAGGACTCGCTGATCAGAGCCACAAGATGACGGTGGCAGCGAGGGCGATGGCGGAGAAGAAGGTGGTTGGGCACCTGTCGTAGCGTGTGGCGACCCGCCGCAGTCCTTCAGGCGGCCGAACATGATCTCGATCCGGTTGCGGCGCTTGTAGCGACGTTTGTCGTATTTGACGGCCTTGTTCCGGGATTTCCGGCCCGGGATGCAGGGGGTGATGCCCTTTCCTGCAAAGCATCGCGGAATCAGTCGGCGTCGTAGCCACGATCCGCCAGCAGCCATTGGGCTTTGGGAAGCTCGTCCAGCAAGGCCGCCGCGCCGATATAATCGCTGACCTGGCCTGCGGTCATGAAGAAGCTGATCGGGCGACCATTGCTATCCGTCACGGCATGAAGCTTGGTGTTCATGCCGCCTTTCGTGCGGCCAATCAGGCGCCCGCGCCCCCTTTTTTACCCGCAGGCTCGATGCCGTGCGGTGCGCCTTCAGATAGGTCGCGTCGATCATCACCGTCTTGCGTTCGGCCGCCTGCGGCGCAGCCAGACTTTCCATTATCCGCAGGAATACGCCCCTGTCGCCCCACCGCTTCCAGCGATTGTACAGCGTCTTGTGCGGCCCATAGTCTTTCGGCGCATCGCGCCAGCGCAGCCATTGTGGTTCACAAAAATGATCCCGCTCAACACCCGGCGATCGTCAACCCGGGGCTTGCCGTGGCACTTCGGAAAATACGGCTCAAGCCGCGCCATCTGCTCGTCCGTCAGCCAATACAGGTCGCTCAAGTCCAGTCTCCTCACGGAGCCTGAATCGCATCACAACGCTCGTATCAATGGGTCCTGACCCTAGCGAGGCATGCTGAGTGACGACCGTTGAGTCACGTAGCATCTGGTGCATCCGGTGCGACTACTGGATCGCCGACGTGCGCCGATATGAGGACCCGGTTCGACGCCTATTTACGTCCACACTTTCTTGGAAGCCAGCGTGCGCGAAAAGGGCTTGCGCAACGCTGCGAAATCGATAGTTCCCCATATAGTGTGTTACCGTACTATATAGGAGGTGAGGCCATGAAGGTCCTGGTGCCCGTGAAGCGGGTGATCGATTATAATGTGAAGCCGCGGGTGAAGATGGACGGCAGCGGCGTCGATCTCGCCAATGTGAAGATGTCGATGAACCCGTTCGACGAGATCGCCGTGGAAGAGGCGATCCGCCTGAAGGAGAAGGGCGTCGTCACCGAGATCGTGGCGGTCTCGGTCGGCGAGGCGAAGGCGCAGGAAACGCTGCGCACTGCGCTGGCGATGGGCGCGGACCGGGCGATCCTGGTGGTGTCCGAGGGCGAGGTGGAGCCGCTGGGCGTCGCCAAGCTGCTCGCCAAGATCGTCGAGGAGGAGGCCCCCGGCCTCGTGATCCTCGGCAAGCAGGCGATCGACGACGATTCGAACCAGACCGGTCAGATGCTGGCGGCGCTGACGGGCCGTCCGCAGGGCACTTTCGCCTCGAAGGTCGAGGTCGAGGGCGACAGCGTGAAGGTGACGCGCGAGGTCGATGGCGGCCTCGAGACGGTGAGCCTCAAGACGCCGGCGATCATCACGACCGACCTGCGCCTCAACGAGCCGCGCTATGCCTCGCTGCCGAACATCATGAAGGCCAAGTCCAAGCCGCTCGCGCAGAAGACCCCGGCCGACTACGGCGTGGACGTGACGCCGCGCCTCAAGACCCTCAAGGTGTCCGAGCCGCCGAAGCGCGTCGCGGGCGTGAAGGTTGCGGATGTTGACGAGCTTGTCGCCAAGCTCAAGGCGATGGGAGTTGCGGCATGAGCGTGTTGGTCCTGGTCGAGCACGACAATGGGTCGGTGAAGGACGCGACCCTGGCCGCGGTGACCGCCGCGGGCAAGCTGGGCGAAGTCCATGCGCTGGTCGCAGGCTCGGGCGCGCAGGGCGCGGCGGATGCGGCGGCGAAGATCGCCGGCGTCGCCAAGGTGCTGCTGGCGGACGATCCCGCTTATGCCAATGCGCTGCCCGAGAATGTGGCGCCGCTGGTGGTCGATCTGATGGCGGGTTACGACGCGTTCGTCGCGCCGGCCACCGCCAATGGCAAGAACATCGCGCCGCGCGTCGCCGCGCTGCTCGACGTCATGCAGATCTCCGAGATCCTGTCGGTGGAGAGCGCCGACACCTTCACCCGGCCGACCTATGCGGGTAACGCGATCGCCACGGTGCAATCCTCTGACGCCAAGAAGGTGATCACGGTGCGCGGCACCGCCTTCGAGAAGGCGGCGAAGGAAGGCGGCAGCGCGGCGGTCGAGGCCGTTGCGGGCAAGGGCGATTCTGGCCTGTCGAGCTTCGTCGGCGCGGAAATCAGCAAGTCCGAACGTCCCGAGCTCACCTCGGCAAAGATCATCGTGTCGGGTGGCCGCGCGCTGCAGAATAGCGAGAACTTCCACACCATCATCGAGCCGCTGGCCGACAAGCTCGGCGCGGCGGTCGGCGCGAGCCGCGCGGCGGTGGATGCGGGTTATGTGCCCAACGACTATCAGGTCGGCCAGACCGGCAAGATCGTCGCTCCGGAAGTCTATATCGCGGTCGGCATCTCCGGCGCGATCCAGCATCTCGCCGGCATGAAGGACTCGAAGACCATCATCGCCATCAACAAGGATGAGGACGCCCCCATCTTCCAGGTGGCGGACATCGGCCTCGTCGGCGACCTCTTCAAGGTCGTCCCGGAACTCGCGGGGAAATTGTAGGGAGGCCCGTCATCCCGACGAAAGTCGGGATCCATTATCGCTTATCGCTTCATGACAATTCTAGCGCGGAGATAGGTTTTTCTCCTCCGTTATCCCGACTCAGGGGGCGCTTAGCTGATCCGGGATCCATTCGCCGCCACGTCGTTCAAAAGGCGCAACGCTGCGGCAAAATGGATCCCGACTTTCGTCGGGATGATGGCGAAAGATAAAGCCGCATTCACGCCTCGACGAACGTCACGCTCTCCTCCAGCGGCACGCGCGACACCGGAAAGCCATTGACCGGCCGGTCCGCGGCACGCCGCCCGATCGAGACGCCGCAGAACAGGATATGGTCCTCCGGGATGGCGACGCAGGCGCGGATCTCGCGCTGATAGACCGCCCACGCCTCCTGCGCGCAGCTGTCCAGCCCTTCTTCGCGCAGCAGCAGCATCACCGTCTGCAGCCACATGCCGACGTCGGCCCATTGCGGCGGCCCCATATAGCGCGGCATGTGCACCAGCATCAGCATCGGCGCGCCGAACGCGCGGTAATTGCGCGCGAACTGGGCGAGCCGTCCCTTCTTGTCCTCCCGCGTGACGCCGAGCGCGGCATACATCGCCTCGCCGACCTCATGGCGGCTCGCGCTATAGCGGCCGTCGAGCGCGGCGGGATAGATCGGATATTCGGGGGCATGCGCCGCCCGTCCCAGCGGCAGCACCGCGGCGATCGCCTCGCAGAGCCGTGCCAGCGCGGCACCAGACAGCACATGGCTATTCCACGGCTGGAGGTTGCCGCCAGAGGGCGCCGCGCGCGCCTTGTCGAGCACGCGGCGCAGTACCACCGGATCGACCGGATCGGGCAGGAAATGGCGGATCGAGCGCCGCGTCGCCACGGCTTCGGACACGTTCAAGACCAATCTCCCGGAAAATAGCCCGGCATCAGCCCATTCCCTCGATCGGACGGAACACCGTCGTGTCGGTTTCGACGAGGAAGACGCGGACGGAGGCGGGGATGAGGAAATGCGTTTCGTCCTCGACGCGCCGGCGATGCACCTCGGGATCGGCCATCTCATTCATCGTCGCCTCGGCGGTCGCGCGATCCTCGTAGAAGACCTCGGAGATAACGTCATAGTCGCCGGGTGCGTCGGGATTCGGATGGATCACGAAATTGCGCCGATGCACCGCTGCGCCATGATCGAGCAGCCGGTTCATGAAATGGACGTGATGGTTCGAATAATAGTCGCGGAAGGTCTCAAAGCTGATGTCGGGCCGCTTCTTCGCGAGGACGATCACCTTGAACATGGGCTGGGTCCTTGGATGGCGTGATGTGATTCCAACATTCGTCATCCCGGACTTGATACGGGATCCATTCGCCGCAGCGTTGCCCATAAGATGAGGCGCCGCGGCGAATGGATTCCGACTTCCGTCGGAATGACGAAAACGAGCAGCCTATCCGTCCCCCTACAGCGACCGCGCGACGATCACCCGCATGATCTCCGCCGTCCCTGCGAAGATGCGATGCAGCCGCGCTGCCGTGTAGAGGCGCGAGATCGGATATTCGTCCATATAGCCCGCGCCGCCGTGGAGCTGCACGCATGTATCCATGATCCGCGCTTCCATCTCCGGCAGCCACATCTTGGCCATCGCGCATTTCAGCGTGTCGAGCTTCCCATTGGCCTGATAGTCGCGGATGATTTCGTCCAGATAGGCGCGGCCGACGGCGAGCTCTGTCTTGATCTCTGCGAGCTTGAACTGGGTGTTCTGGAAATCGAAGATCGTCTGGCCGAACGCCTTGCGGTTCTTCACGAACTCCACCGTCTCCTCGAAGGCGCGCTGCGAGGCGGCGTGAGCGATCAGCGGCCAGGTGATCCGGTCCATGTTCACCCCGCCGAGGCACAGCGCCATGCCGCGCCCCTCCGCGCCGAGCAGGTTGGCGACCGGCACGCGCACCTCGTCGAACGATATCTCGCCGGTGTTCGAGGCGTTGACGCCCATCTTCTTGAGCGCGCGGCCGCGCTTGAACCCTGGCCGGTCGGCCTCGACGATGATCATCGAGAGGCCCTTGGAGCCTGGCTCCTCGCCGGTCCGCGCGACGACCATGAAGGCGTCCGCGATCGAGGCCTGCGAGATATAGGTCTTCGATCCGCTGATCACATAATCGTCGCCGTCGCGCCGCGCGGTGGTGCGGATCGCGGAGACGTCGCTGCCGCTGTCCGGTTCGGTGATGGCGAGGCCGAACAGCATCTCGCCGCGGATCATCGGCGGAAGATAGGTCTGACGCTGTTCCTCGCTGGCCGAGCGGTAGAGAATCTCGGCGGTACCGTCGGCGATCAGGGAGGGCGCCATGCTCGCGCCGGCCACGCTGTAGCCGATCTCCTCGGCGATCACGAGCCGGTGGAGGAAGTCGCCGCCCGGTCCGCCATAGGCCTCGGGAATGTCGACGCCCAATATGCCGGCTTCGGCCGCTTTCAGCCAGAAGCTGCGCGGGATCTCATGATCCTCGACCCACTGGTCGACATTCGGCTCGACCTCGGTCGCCAGGAAATGGCGCACGGTCTGGCGGAAGATCTGGTGCTCCGGGCTCCAGAGCGAATCATTGGTCTGATAGGGCATGGAATCTCCCTCATTGCGTGCCGTAGCCGAGCTGGCGTCCCGCCAGATCGAGCAAAATCTCTTCGGATCCGCCGCCGATCGCGCCCACGCGGACCTCGCGGTAGAGCCGTTCGATGAGCGTGCCCTTGACGAAGCTGGCGCCGCCCAGCACCTGTGCCGCCTCGCGCAGCACCTTTTCGAACATCTGCGTCGCCTGCACTTTGAGCAGCGCGATCTCAGCCGCCGATTCCGTGCCCTGGTCGAAGCGCCAGGCGTTGAGGTCGGTCCAGGCCTGGGTGGTATCGATATGCCGCTTCATGTCGGCGAGCTTCGATCGGATCACCGGATGCGTGCCGAGCGGTTGGCCGAAGGTGACGCGTTGCGCCGCCCAGTCGACCGCCTCCTCATGCGCAATGCGCGCGAAGGCGGTGCATTGCTGCGCGGCCTGGACGCGTTCCCAGTTGAAGTTGCGCAGGATCGGCCTGAAGCCCCTGTTCTCTTCGCCGAGCAGATGGTTCGCCGGCACGCGAACCGCGTCGAAATGCAGGGTCGCGGTGTCGCCGGCATGCCAGCCCATCTTCCGGAGCGCGGTGCGCGCGATGCCGGAGCTGTCGCCCGGGATGAGCAGCATCGATATACCGCCCATGCCGGCGCCGCCGGTGCGCACCGCTGTCACGAAATAATCGGCGCGCATGCCGTTCGAGATGAAGGTCTTCGATCCGCTCACCACGAAATTGTCGCCGTCGCGGCGCGCGACCGTCTTCAGAGCCGCAAGGTCCGATCCGCCGGAGGGTGCGGTGACGGCGATCGCCAATATCTTCCGGCCCGCTATGATCTCGGGCGCGATCCGCGCAGCGAGCGCCGGATCGCCATGGTCGATCAGCAGCGGCATGGCGACGGCATGGGTGAACAGGCCCGACTGCACGCCGCCCGAGCCGCAGCGCGCCGTCTCGTCGACCAGCACGAGCTTGTGGAAGCTGTCGATCCCGTCCTCGGTCCCACCTATCGCCTCGGGAAAGCCGAGCCCGAGCAGGCCCGCCGCGCCCGCCTTCTCCTGGAAATCGCGCGGCACGATGCCGGCCTCTTCCCAGGCGTCGACATGGGGCAGGGCTTCGCGCTGGATGAAGGCGCGCACGCTGGCCGAAAGCGCTTCGTGCGTCTCGCCGTAGAAGGGCGAGTGGCGCCGCCAGGCATCGAAGCTGTTATCCCCCATTGCGGCGCTCTCCTATGTGCTTATAGATGATGTACTAGCACACTTTAAACCAGCGTGTTAATTCGCGGTCAAGCGGGAGAGAGCGAAATGCTGACGATTTATGGAACCAAGCCAAGCCGGGTAGCGCGGTGCCTATGGGTGCTGGAAGAGCTCGGATTGCCCTATCGGCAGGTGCCGGTGCCGAACGGCAAGTCGGACGACTTTCTCGCGCTCAACCCGATGGGCAAGGTGCCCGTGCTCGTCGACGGCGATTTCGTGCTGACCGAGTCGGTTGCGATCACCGCGTATCTCGCTGCGCTGAAGCCGGGGCCGCTGCTTCCGGATGACATCCGGGTTCGCGCGCGGATCGATCAATGGTCGAGCTGGGCGATCACCGAGGTGGAGTTCCATTTCACCATCATGGTGCGCGAGCTGCGCCGCGCGGGCCAGGCGGGGGAGGCGCCCGACGGCTCGCTGGTCGGGTCTTGCCTGAGGGGTATCACCGAGACGCTCGGCGCGCTCGAAAAGCATCTGGCGAAGGGCAATGCCTATGTCGCGGGCGATGCTTTCACCATCGGTGACGTCAACACCGCCTTCCCGATCGCCGGTATCGCGCCGCGCGTCGACATGAGCGGCTTTCCACTGATCGCTGACTGGCTGGTCCGCTGCACGGCGCGCGCTGCGTGGCAGCGGGTGCAGGCGATCGACGATACCCAATTGGCGGCGTGAGGCGGCTCTTTCGGTTTGCAACCAGCCAATCCACGCACGTTGGGCCGCGTAATTTCGTCGCCTCCCAGGCGTGGGCCTATGTCTCTATCTCGTGGGAGATGACTTTCCTGATGAAATAGCCATGAGCCCCCGCCTCGCCGTAGGCGAGTTTATCCTGAGCGCCTGCTTTGCAGGCAGTCGAAGGGCGGGGGTGACAGGAATAGTCCTGGAAATGTTGGCCCTCAAACCTACCCGATCCGCGCCGTGCAACGGTCGAGAACCACCAGATCGTCCCGGTTCGGCACCACCGCACGGAAGCGGATCGTGCCCGGTGCTTCGCCCCAGAATTCGAAGCGGATGCGGTCACCCGGCAGTACCGGCCGGCTGAAGCGCACCGCCATCGCTTCCAGCCGCGCCGGATCGAAGCCGCAATAGTGGCGCAGCAGCGCATAGCCCGCCATGCCCTTGGTCGAGAGCCCGTGCAGGATCGGCCGCGGAAAGCCGGCGCCTTTAGCGATGGCGGGATCGATGTGCAGCGGATTGAGATCGCCCGAGAGGCGATAGATCAGCGGCTGGATCTCGGTCGCCTGTACCTCCAGCGTGCCGTCGGGCGCTGTCTCGGGCAGCTTGGTGAGCTCTTCGGGCACGTCGCCCCAGTCGCCGCAGCCGCCGTCGCCGCGCAGCATTAGCGTGTTGGTGACGGTCGCGATCGTCTCGCCGCTCGCCGCGTCGATCACATGCTTGCGCTGGTGGAGCATCGCGCCACGCTCGCCCAGATCGCGCACGCCCAGGATGAAATGTTTGCCGACGATGTGCCCCTCGGGCGGCAGCGGACGGTGCATCTCCAGCCGCTGCTCGGCGTGGAGCAGCTTCTTCCAGTCGACGGCATAGTCGGCATCGCGCACCCACATGCCCGGATGGCCGAGCACATTCGCATAGGTGGGCGATGCCTTCAGCCGTTCCTCGAACAGGAAGTCGATATGCTGCTCATCCAGCGGCTCGCTGCCGAAGCCGACGCCGAGCGCGTAGAGGATCGAATCCTTCCGGCTATAGGCCTGCTCGGTGTCGGCAAAAATCTTGCCGGCAACTTTCTCGCGATCCATGGTTCCCTCTCTCAATAGCTTTTGGGCAGGCCCAGCACCTTTTCGCCGATGAAATTCATGATCATCTGCTCGGTGATGGGGGCGATGCGCAGCAGGATGCTCTCGCGGAACAGCCGCTCGACCTGATATTCCTTCGAATATCCCATGCCGCCATGGAACATCACCGCGCGGGTGCAGGCGTCGAAGCCCGCGCGCGCGGCCAGAAACTTGGCGCTGTTCGCCTCGGCGCCGCAGCTTTTGCCGGCGTCGTAGAGCCAGGCGGCGCGCATCACCATCCAGAAGGCGGATTCGAGCGCCATCCAGCTTTCCGCGAGCGGATGCTGAATGCCTTGGTTCATGCCGATCGGGCGCCCGAACACCTGGCGGTCCTGCGCATATTGGGAGACGCGTTTCAGAGCGCCCTGGCCGTTGCCGATCGCTTCGGACGCGACCAGGATCCGTTCCGGATTCATCGAATGGAGGACATAATGGAAGCCCTTGCCCTCCTCGCCGATCAAGTCCTCGTCGGGGACGAAATAGTCGTCGATGAAGGTCGCGTTCGAATCTACCGCGTTCCGGCCCATCTTTGGGATGCGCCGGACCTCGATCTTCGCGTGATCGAGATCGGTGTAGAAGAAGCTCATCCCGTCGGTGGGCTTGCGGCACTCCTCCTTCGCCGTCGTGCGGGCGAGGATGACGATCTTGTTCGCGACCTGGCCCGATGAGGTCCAGATCTTGCGGCCGGTGATCCGGTAGCCGCCGGGCACTTTGCGCGCGAAGGTCTTGATGCTGGTCGTGTCGAGGCCGGCGTCTGGCTCGGTGACGCCGAAGCAGGCCTTGTCGGTGCCGGCGATTAGCGGCTTCAACATCCGTTCCTTCTGCTCGGGCGTGCCGAACACGACGACGGCATGGGGGCCGAACAGGTTCATGTGGATGGTCGATGCGGCCGAATAGCCGCCTGCGCCCTGGCAGATCCGGTTCATCATGATCGCCGCCTCGGTCACGCCGAGGCCCGATCCGCCGAGTTCCTCCGGCATGGTGATGCCGAGAAAGCCGCCCTCTGCCAGCGCCTTGTGGAATTCATGTGGAAATTCACCGCTCTGGTCGAGCTTCGACCAATATTCGTCGCCGAACTGGTCGACGATGCGGCCGACGCCATTGCGGATCGACTGCTGGGTTTCATTGAGTTCGATTTCCATGGATGCCCCCTCAGATGAAGAGCTTGCGGCTGATGATCTCGCGCATCACTTCGGAGGATCCGCCGGCGATCTTGCGGATACGCGAATCAATGAAGGCGTGGGCGATGGGATATTCCATCATGTAGCCGGCGCCCCCATAGAATTGCAGGCATTCGTCGGCGATGCGCCATTGCAGTTCGCCGGCCAGCATCTTGGCCATCGCGACGGTTTCGATGTCGAGCGCCTTCTCCACCGCCAGATCGACGCAGCGATCGACGAAGACCTGCAGCGCCTGGGTCTGCGCGGCGAGCTCGGCGATCTTGAAGCGGGTGTTCTGGAAATCGGACACCGGCTTGCCGAAGATCATCCGGTCCTTGGTGTAGGCGATGGTGGCGTCGAGCATGCCCTTGCACATGCCGATCGCATGGACGGCGATGGATAGCCGCTCCTCGGCGAGATTGTACATCGCGATCGCCATGCCCTGGCCCTCGCTACCGATGCGGTTGGCGACGGGAACCCGCACGTCGGAGAAGAAAAGCTCGGACGTATCCTGGGCGAGTAGGCCGAACTTCTCGAGGTTGCGGCCGCGGGCGAAGCCGGGTCGGTCGGTCTCGACGACGATGAAGCTCATGCCCCGTGCGCCGGCCGCCGGATCGGTCTTGCAGGCGAGGATGACGATGTCGGCGAGCTGGCCGTTGGAGATATAGGTCTTCTGGCCGTTGATCACATAATCGTCGCCGTCGCGCACCGCACTCGTCTTGATCGCCTTGAGGTCGCTGCCCGCGCCTGGCTCGCTGAGGCCGAGCGCGGCGATGCAGTCGCCCGAAACCATCCCCGGTATCCAGCGCTGCTTCTGATCGCCGCTCGCGAAGTTGAGGATGTAGTTGGCAGCCATGTCCGAATGGACGGCGAAGCCCGGGCCGGTCGCGCCGGCATAGCCGAGCTCCTCGGTGAAGACGGCATTATATTTATAGTCGGCGCCGGCGCCGCCATATTCCTCGGGTGCGTTCGAGCACAGGAAACCGGCGCCACCCGCCTTCTTCCACACGTCGCGCGAGACGACGCCATCCTCTTCCCACTGGCGATGATGGGGCGTGACTTCGGTCTCGATGAACCGGCGCACCGCGTCGCGATAAAGCTCATGCTCTTCGCCATAGGTGGGGCGGGGAAGGGTCTTCACGGTCTCTTTCTCCGATCGAGGAATGGTCTGGGGGTGCCGTCAGGCGACGCCCCGTCCGGTCAGGCCGCCATGATTGCCCTGGACCTCGAAGCCGTAGGGTGCGTAGCGGCCGTTCAGGAAGACTTCGAACTGGGCGCGCCCGTGGCGCACGCGCCCGTCCGGCGCGGTGAGGGTGACGCGGGCGATATGCTCGACACCGTAGACTGTCTTGGTCTCGCCATTGCCGGGGAATCTGTGCTGGCAGGGCTGCCGGGAGAAATCATATTCGTCCCACTCCGAGGCCGGGCTACGGCCGTGCCAGCTGTGGATGGTGCCGCCGTCGCTCCACGCGCCGACATGATAGCCGATCTGGCCGAGCACATGGGGCGGGTGCGGGCAATCGAGCGCCACCGTCCAGCTGCCGCCGTCGGCATCGCGGAGGGTGACGACGCCGTCGGTGACAGAGCGGGTGCCCGGCCGCCAGTTGAGCCGATGGTCATAGTCGGCGAGGCGCAGCTTGCCGCCGGCCCAGCCGAAATCGATCGAGCCCTCGAACGGCACGCCGAACGCATCGTTCAGGACCACGCGCTCGCCGTCCGGCCCTTCGTGGAAATGGAAGTAGCTCGACAGATCCTCCGCTTCCAGAAAGCAGGAGAAGCGCAGTGCGCGCGGGATGGCGGGCGGATCGCTCGGCGGCAGCCAGTTGGACGCGGGGGCGAGAGGTGGTCGGCTCTCGTAGATCCCCCAGGAGCGGTCGCGCGATCCGCCCCACGGCGCGTCCTCCGACATGGCATAGCGCTGTCCAGTGATCTCCAGCCAGCCGGTGCAGCGGCCGACCTGATGGTAGCGGCTCTGGTCCGTGGTGAGCCGTCCCGCCCGCACGGCGCGGTGGTGGATGGCGAGATGGCAGGGCGACAGGCCGTGCCAGACGACGTCGAAGGCGATGCCGGACTCGTTGGCGTCGCAGGTCAGCCGGATTGCCTTCAGGGGCTCGACGAACTGGTAGCGCAGCGGGCCGATCGCGACGGAGAAGTCCTCCCGCCAGATCCGGCTCAGCCGCAGCGCGCGCTGCACGCCGCGGACGTTGGTGTTCACATAGCCGCCGATGATGTTGCTGTTCGGCGCGATGCGCATGCCCGTCCAGAGCTGCACGCCGCTCTCCAGATCATAGGCGAGGAAATAATAGCCGTCGTCCCAGGCCGGATCGGAGTTCGGCACATAGGACATCGGATAGGGCGTCGCGTGGAACGGATATTCGTCCATCGGCGTCAGCGCCATCTTCTCGAAATCCTGCTCGATCATCTCTCTCCCTCCTCCGGCTTCGAGGCCCTCTGGCGATCGCGTGGCGTTGACACGCCCCTTGCCGTCAAATAAGTCGCACAGCATATAGTTTGCAACATCACAATTAGCATGATTGCTAATTTCGAGAGGGAAGCTGGAGGGACCGATGGGAATCTGTGACGGACGTGTGGCGATCGTGACCGGGGCGGGGCGGGGCGTCGGCAAGGCCTATGCGCTGAAGCTCGCGCAGGAGGGCGCGAAGGTGATCGTCAACGATCTGGGCGGAACCGCGTCCGGCGAAGGCGCCGACATGTCCCCGGCGCAGGAGGTGGTCGACGAGATCCGCGCCGCCGGCGGCGAGGCGGCGGTCAACGGCGCCGACGTCTCCGACTGGCAGCAGGCGCAGGAGATGATCCAGCAGGCGATCGACACCTTCGGCGGGCTCGACATCCTCGTGAACAATGCCGGCATCCTGCGCGACCGGATGATGGTCAACATGACCGAGCAGGATTGGGATCTCGTCATCAAGGTGCATCTCAAGGGCACCTTCGCGCCCAGCCATCATGCGGCCAATTATTGGCGGCTGGAGAGCAAGGCCGGCCGCCAGCGCAATGCCCGCATCATCAACACCAGCTCGGGCTCGGGCCTGTTCGGCAATATCGGCCAGTCCAACTATGGCGCCGCCAAGGCCGGCATCGCCGCCTTCTCGATCATCACCGCACGCGAGCTCTCGCGCATCGGCGTCACCGTGAACGCGATCGCGCCGCGCGCCCAGACCCGCATGACCGAGGGGCTGCGCGAGGTGACGGGCGAGATGCTCGAGCGGCGCGATCCCGAATGGATCGCTGCGCTGATCGCCTTCCTGGCGAGCCCGGCGGCGGCCGACATCAGCGGCCGCGTCTTCGCCGAGGTGTGGGGGTTCGGCTATACGGTCGGCGACGGGTGGAACCACGGCCCGCGCGCGCCGGCCTTCCGCGACGCCAAGGAGGTGGAGGGGCCGCTCCGCCACGCGCTCGCCGCCGCCGGCTATAATTCGGGCATCGAGCGCGACACCTTCGTCAACCCTTGAGCAGGAGGCCTGCCATGAAGATCATGCGTGCGCATGCGTTCGGCGGTCCCGACATCCTGGTGCTCGACGAGGTCGAGGCGCCCGCGCCCGGCGCGGGCCAGATCCTGGTGCGGACGAAGGCGATCGGCGTCAATCCGGTCGACTGGAAGCTGCTCAGCGGCACGGCGCCGGTGCTCCCGCCGCTGCCGCTGGTCCCGGGCGGCGACATCGCCGGCATCGTCGATGCCGTCGGCGCGGGCGTGGAGAGCGTGAAAGCCGGCGATCCGGTGATCGCCCATCCCGGTCTGACCGGCTGCTATGCCGAAGCGCGGGTGATGGATGCGGCCCATGCCGCGCCGCTGCCCGAGGGCTTCAGCTTCGCGGAAGGGGCGAGCCTGCCGCTCGTCGGGCTCACCGCCTGGCAAGGGCTGCGGGCCGATGGGCGCGATCTCGCTGGCCTAACCGTGCTGATCCACAATGCCGCCGGCGGCGTCGGCACGGTGGCGGTGCAGATGGTGAAGGCCAGGGGCGGACGGGTGGTTGCCACCGCGTCGCCCGCCAATACCGATTTCGTGCGCGCGCTCGGCGCGGACGAGGTGGTCGATTTCCGCACCGCGCCGGTCGAAGGGCGTTCGCAGGATATCGACATCCTCCTCGATCTGGTCGGCAATTCGAAGGAGACCGGTCTCTGGTCGCTCGTCCGGTCCGGCGGCTCGGTGATCCGCATCGCCGGCGGCGCCGACGCGGCCGCGTTCGAGGAACTGAAGGGCGTGCGTGCCTATAAGGTGCGGGTGCGGCCGAGCGGCGCGCAACTCGGCGAGATCGCGGCACTGGCTTCGCAGGGGCTCATCCGCGCCGAAATCGCCCTCCAGCTGCCCTTCGCCCGGGCGGCCGAGGCGCTCGCAGCGAGCAAGGGCGGCCATGTCCGCGGGAAGATCGTCCTCACCGTCGATTAATCTGCGACCACCCTCGGAAGACTGTTGCCAAAAAAGGTTAGTATACGTACCATATGCGGGCGAACTGGTCGGGAATCGACCATAAAAGGAGAGACGATATGGCCCTCTACGATCCGATCCGAGAGGAATTGGTGAAGGCCGATCTGGCGCAGGGCAGCTTTCGCGTCCATCGCGACGCCTATCGCAGCGCCGAGGTGTTCGAGCGCGAGAAGGAGCAGATCTTCTCGAAATGTTGGCTCTATCTGGGTCATGATACCGAGCTCAAGAAGAAGGGCGATTTCCATGCGCGGCGCGTGGGCGGACGCGACCTCATCTTCATCCGCGACAAGAAGGGCGAAGTGCGCGCCCATTATAACAGCTGCACGCACCGCGCCGCCAAGGTGTGCCGCGAGCGGACAGGCAATGCCCGCAACTTCACCTGCCCCTATCATGGCTGGGTGTTCAGCTCCGAAGGCGACCTCGTCTCGCAGAATACCCAGACCGGCTATGCCGAGGGGATTAACGCGGACGGCCATCTCGATCTGCGTTCGGTGGAGCGTCTGGAGGAATATCGCGGCTTCTGGTTCGTCAATTACAATCCCAACGCAATAAACCTCTACGACTATCTCGACGGTGCACGCGACCAGATCGACGCGTTGTGCGACCAGACCGAGGGGCAGCAGATCATCCTTTCGGGCGAACACACTTATTCGATCCGCGCCAATTATAAGCTGCTCTGCGAGAACAGTTATGACGGCTACCATCTCTTCCCGGTCCACGCCTCTTATTTCGATTATTTGCGCGATCAGATGGTGGGCACGCCCGGTGAGGGGCTGATCGACAAGACGCTGCAGAGCTATAACACCGCCGGCTGCGCGCGCGCGCTCGGCAACGGCCATGCCGTGCTCGACAGCTATGTGCCGACCGGCCGGCCGATCGCGCAGTGGCTGCCCTCGATGGGCGCGGGCACCAGGCCCGAGATCGAGGCGCGCTATGCCAGCCTGGTCCGCCGGCTCGGCGAGGAGCGCGCCAAATATATCGCCGAGACGCAGAAGAATCTGGTGATCTTCCCGAACCTAGTGATCAACGACATCCTGTCGGTGACCGTGCGGGTGATCGA
Organism: Flavisphingomonas formosensis; assembly: GCF_009755815.1. GTDB lineage: Bacteria > Pseudomonadota > Alphaproteobacteria > Sphingomonadales > Sphingomonadaceae > Flavisphingomonas > Flavisphingomonas formosensis. Next base: position 280,579 of record NZ_WRPK01000008.1, on the reverse strand, counting down.
GCCGGAATCCGAGAACAAGATCCGCGTCACCGCCTGGGCGATGGGCCCGGACGACGAGAGCGAGGAGCTGCGCGCGCTGCGGCTCGACAATTTCGTCTCCTTCCTCGGGCCGGCCGGCTTCGGCTCGCCCGACGACATCGAGATGCTGGAGATCTGCCAGGACGCGGCCGATCACACGCCGATCGAATGGAGCGAGATTTCCAAGGGCTTCGGCAAGGTCGAGAACCCGCTCTATGGCGCGGGCATGCCGGACGACGAGATCCAGATGCAGGCCTATTGGACGATGTGGGATCGCGTGATGCGCGGAATCGACACGCTCGAGAAGAAATAGAACGGGGGCAATTCGAACGATGACCATGACCCGATCCGAGGTAGAGGATTTTCTGTTCCGCGAAGCCGAGCTGCTGGACGGCTGGAAGACGGAGGAATGGGCCGAACTCTATAGCGAGGACGCGCTGTACGAGGTGACGTCGCCGGCGTGCGAGGATCCCCTCGGCGCCGATGCTCGCAACACTCTGTTCCTGGTGTCGGACCGGATCGACCGGATCCGCGGCCGCGCCAAGCGGCTGACCAAGAAGACGGCCCATGCCGAATATCCGCGCTCCAAGACGCGGCACATGGTCAGCAACGTGCGGATCAGTGCCGGCGACGACGGCTCGACGAAGGCCCGCGCCAATTTCGCGGTGTTCCGCACCAAGGAGGATACCAGCACCGTCTATATGGGCGAGGCGCTGTTCACCCTGGTCGAGACGCCCGAGGGCGTGCGCATTCGGCACAAGCGCTGCGTGCTCGATCTCAACAGCCTCTACAATCAGGGGCGGCTCACCATAATCCTGTAACGGGCGAGGACAGACAGATGGGAGTGGATTTCCGGTATCGCCGCCTTGGCTATCTCGCGCTGAACGTCAGCGATATCGAGAAGTCCGCGGCATTCGCCACCAACGTGTTCGGCATGGATGCGGCGGGTGAGGGCGCGGACGGCGCCCGCTTCTTCCGTATCGGGCCGCAGCATCACGACGTGATGCTGATCCCCGCCGAAAAGCCCGGCTTCGTCCGGTCGAGCTGGGAACTCGAGACCGAGGAGGATCTCGATCGAGCGCTTGCCCATTATCAGCGCATCGGCCTCGCCCCACAGCTCATCCCGCAGGAAGAGGCGGCGATGCTCGGTCTGGAGCGCGCCTTCCGCATCGTCGAGCCGAAGCTCAACACCGTGTGGGAATATTATGCGCGGATGAGCTATACGGTCGCGCCGCGGCAGAACCGGCTGACCAATTTCCAGGGCGGCAAGCATTACGGCCTGGTGATCCCTGACTGCAAGGCGGTCACGGACTATATGGTCGAGAATATGGGCTTCCTGGTCTCCGACTATCTGGAGGGTTGGCGCGCGTCGCTGCTCAGGGCCTTCCCCAATCCCAACCATCACAGCTTCGCGCCGCTGCAGTTTCCGGCGCCCCGGCCGACCTTCCATCATCTCGCCTTCATGGTCGACGAGATCGATGACATCGGCAAGCTGTTCAACCGGATCAAGCGCTATGACGTGCAGATCCAATTCGGTATCGGTCGTCATCCGACGTCGGGCAGCATCCATCTCTATATCTACGATCCCGACTATTTCGTCTGGGAATATACGCTCGGCATGGAGCAGTTCCCGGAGACGGGCGCGCGCGAGCCGAGACGGATGTCGGCCGATCCCGCCAATTTCGATCTCTGGGATGCCGTGCCGGATACGCAGCATGCCGCCAAATTCCCCGGCCTGGTGACGGGCTGAGCGATGGCGGGACTTTCCGGAAAGATCGCGGTCGTCACCGGCTCCGCGCGCGGCATCGGCAAGGCGATCGCGATGCGGCTGGCGCGCGAGGGTGCGGCGCTCGCGGTCAGCGACGTCAATGGCGAGGGCCTGCCGGCGCTCTGTGCCGAGCTGGAGGCAGCGGGCGCACCCAAAGCGATCGGCCACGCCGCCGATCTCAGCAGGGAGGAGGGCGCCGCGGGCCTGCTGGAGGCGGTGCTCGCCGCCCATGGCCGCTGCGACATATTGGTGAACAATGCCGGCGGCGGCGTGATCCGGCCCTTTCTCGAGCATACCGCCGAGACGCTGCGCCAGACCATCGACCGCAATCTGTGGACCACGCTCTGGTGCACCCGCGCCTTCCTGCCCGGCATGCTCGAACGCAGCTATGGCCGCGTCATCAACGTCGGCGCGGATTCGGTGCACACCGGCACCTACAGCCATGCCGGCTACAATGCGGCCAAGGGCGGCGTCCATGCACTGGTGACGGGCCTCGCCTTCGAATTTGCGAGGCACGGCGTCACCTTCAACGTCGTCTCCCCCGGCGGCGTGCTCACCGAGGATCTGCAGGCGATGATGAGCGACGATCCGGAAGTCCTCGCCAAATATAGGATGAGCGTGCATCCCCGCGATGTCGCCAAGCGCGAGATCCCGTCGCAGCGCTTCACCGAGATGGGCGAGGTCGCGGCCTATGTCGCCTTCCTCGCGAGCGACGATGCCGCCGCGGTCAACGGCCAGATCCATTCGATCAACGGCGCGCAGTGGATGATGTGACGCGCGATGATCGTCGATTTCCATAACCACTTCATCCCGGAGAGCTTCCCGGCCAAGCCCGCGGCGGTCGACGAGCCCGCCTGGCCGAGCCTGCGTCTCGCCGCCGACGAGGACTCGGCGACGATGTTCGTCGGCGAAAGGCCGTTCCGCGATTTTGATGCTCTCTACTGGGACATTGATCGCCGGATCGGTGCGATGGACGCGGCGGACGTCGACGTCCAGCTGCTCTCGCCGCTGCCCGAACTCCTCTCCTACTGGCTCGCCCCGGAGGCGGGACGGATCCTCACAGACGCGATGAACCGGGAGTGCGCCCGCATGGTCGCGCGCTCCGGCCGGCGGCTGCGCGGCATGGGCGTGCTCGCGCTGCAGGATCCTGACCATGCCCGCGCGCAGGTCGCCGAGGTCGCCCGGCTCGGCCTGTCTGGTCTCTTCGTCGGCAGCCACGTCAACGGCACCTCGATTGCGGCGGAGATCTTCCACCCCGTGCTCGCGGAAGCTGAGGCGCGCCGGTTGCCGCTGTTCGTCCACGGTATCAAGCCGGGCGGGCTGGAGCGGATCGAGGGGCCGGCGCTGATGGGCGCTGTGGTCGGCATACCCTATGAGGGCACGATGGCGCTCGCCGGCTTCATGGCGACCGACATCTTCGCGCGCTTTCCCGAGCTCCAGATCGTCTTTGCCCATGGCGGCGGCATGATCGGCTCGGTGATCGACCGCATGGAGCTGGTCTGGCGCAAATTTCCCGGCGCGATGCAGGGCCGGCTCAAGCAGCCGCCGACCGATTATGTGCGGCGCTTCTGGTACGACACGGTGGTCTTCTCGCCCGAGAACCTCGCCTATCTCGCCACCCGCCTCGGCGCCGATCGGATCCTCGCCGGCAGCGACGGGCCGACCGAGATCGGCCAGGCCGACCTGCCCGCCTTCGTCGCCGCGGCCGGCCTTTCCGAAGGCGATCGCCTGGCCATCCTCGGCGGCAATGCCGCCCACTTGCTGGAATTGCACCCATGACCAAGACCGCCGTCCGCCTCGACGACAAATATACCCAGGCCGAGGGGAGGATCTACATCTCCTCCAACCAGGCGCTGGTCCGCCTGCCGATGATGCAGCGCCAGCGCGATCTGGCCGCGGGGCTCAACACTGCCGGCTACATCACCGGCTATCGCGGCTCGCCGCTCGGCGTCTACGACAGCAATCTCTGGGCGGCCTCGGCGCTCCTCAAGGAGAACCACATCCGCTTCACGCCCGGCGTGAACGAGGAACTGGCGCTGACCTCGATCCGCGGCAGCCAGTGGCTGCATTATTACCAGCAGGCGAAATATGACGGCATCTTCGCCATCTGGTACGCCAAGAATCTCGGCGTGGATCGCGCCTTCGAGGTGATGCGCCAGGGCAATCTGGAAGGCAGCGCCAAAAATGGCGGCGTGCTGGTGATCGGCGGCGACGATACCGGCGGCAAGTCGACGGTGACGGCGACCTCCTCCGATCCGGTGTGGAAGGCGGCGCTGATGCCGATCCTCTATCCGGCGAACACGCAGGAATATCTCGATTTCGGCCTGCTCGGCTGGGCGCTGTCGCGTTTCGCGGGCGTCTATACCGCCTTCAAGGTGGTGACCGACACGATCGAGCGCACCTCGACGGTGGACGTCGATCCTGCCCGCTCGCTGCCGGTCATTCCCGATTTCACCATGCCGCCCGGCGGCCTCAACAAGATCAAGGGCGACATCTTCCCGCTGCCGATCGAGCGGCGCCTCGTCGAATATAAGCTGCCCGCCGCGCAGGCATTCGCCCGCGCCAATGGCTTCGACAAGGTGATCTTCGATTCCGACCGGCGCGAGCTCGGTATCGTCACCGCCGGCAAGCCCTATCTCGACGTGCGCGAGGCGCTGGCCGAGCTCGGCATCGACGAGGCGCGCGCCCGCGCGCTCGGCATCCGGCTGTACAAGCTCGGCATGACCTTCCCGATCGAGCCGGAGGGGGCGCTGGCCTTCGCCCGCCGCCACCGCGAGCTGCTCGTGGTCGAGGAGAAGAGCGCCTTCGTCGAGGAGCAGCTCGTCGCGCTGCTCTATTCCGCCCGTGCCGACGAGCGGCCGGAGCTGACCGGCAAGAAGGATCCGTCCGGCGCGCGGCTGATCCCCGATTTCGGCGAGACCTCGGTCACTCTCGTCATCGACGTGCTGGTCGCGCGGATCGAGGCGCTGGGCATTGCCGACGAGGCGCTGAAGGAGCGGATCGCCCGCATCCGCGAGGCCAAGACCAAGGTGCACCAGATCAAGCCCACCGGGCTGATGCGCACCGCCTTCTTCTGCTCGGGCTGCCCGCACAACACGTCGACCCGCACCGTCGACGGCAGCCTCACCTTCGCGGGCGTCGGCTGCCACGGCCTGTCGGCGATGTTCATGCCGGACCGGCCGACCGAATGGTCCGCGCAGATGGGCGGCGAGGGCATGCTCTGGGCCGGGCTCCATCCCTTCATCGACGTGCCCCACGCCTTCCAGAATATCGGCGACGGCACCTATTTCCACTCCGGCCTCCTCGCCATTCGCGCCGCCGTCGCGAGCGGGGCGACGATGACCTACAAGCTGCTCTACAACGATGCGGTGGCGATGACCGGCGGCCAGCCGGTGGACGGCACGCTTACCGTCGAATCCATGGCCAATCAGGTCTATTGGGAAGGCGTGAAGCCGATCGTCATCGTCACCGACGAGCCGGACAAATATCCCTCCGACATTCGCTGGCCGGCGGGCACGACCGTGCGGCACCGGCGCGAGCTGGAGGAGGTGCAGCGCGAGATGCAGCAGCATCCCGGCGTCTCGGCGATCATCTACGACCAGACCTGCGCTGCCGAGAAGCGCCGCCGCCGCAAGCGCGGCAAGTTCCCGAACCCGCCCAAGCGCGTCTTCATCAACCAGGAAGTGTGCGAGGGCTGCGGCGATTGCAGCAAGAAATCGAACTGCGTCTCGGTCCAGCCGGTCGACACCGAGTTCGGCCGCAAGCGCAAGATCGACCAGAGCCAGTGCAACAAGGATTTCTCCTGCCAGGACGGCTTCTGCCCCTCCTTCGTCAGTGTCCTCGGCGGCGAGCCGCGCAAGTTCGGCGCGGCCTTCCGCGATGAGGAACTGGTGAGCGTGTTCGGCGCGCTGCCCGCGCCGCCGCAGCGCGCCCATGACGGGGTCTACAACATCCTGCTGACCGGCATCGGCGGCACCGGCGTGCTCACCGTCGCGGCGATCGCCGGCATGGCCGCGCATCTCGACAACAGGGGCGCCAGCGTCATGGACATGACCGGCATGGCGCAGAAGGGCGGCGGCGTGCTCAGCCATATCCGCATCGCGCCCTCGCCGGAGCAGCTCCATGCGCCGCGCCTGTGGAACCAGGCCGCCGATCTCGTCATCGGCTGCGACATGGTGGTCACCACCAGCCCGGCGACGCTCGACATGGTCGCGCCGGACACCGCGATCATCGTCAACACGGAGGTGGTGCCGACCGCGCAGTTCCAGTCCAACAACGCGATCAACTTCGGTGCCGAAGGCCAGCTCGAGGCGCTGCGCAGCGTCGTCGGGGACAATGTCGACGGCATCTCCGCGACGCAGATCGCCACCAAGCTGATGGGCGACAGCATCACCACCAACATGTTCATGCTCGGCTACGCCGTGCAGAAAGGACTGGTGCCGCTCTCGCTCGCCTCGATCGGGGAAGCGATCAAGCTCAACGGCTCGCAGGTCAAGTCGACCTTGCAGGTGTTCAACTGGGGCCGGCTGGCGGCGCACGATCCGGCCAAGCTCGACGATTATATCGCGCGCACCGGCCTGCACGCGGTGGACGAGCCGGTCTCGCAGGATCTCGACACGCTGATCGCGCGGCGGATCGAGCATCTCACCGGCTACCAGAATGCCGGCTATGCGCGGGCCTATGCCGATTTCGTCGGCACGGTACGCGCGGCCGAAACGGCGGCGGGCCTCGGCGGCGATCTCAAGGTCACCACCGCGGTCGCGGGCTGTCTCTCCAAGCTCATGTCCTACAAGGACGAATATGAGGTGGCCCGGCTCTATGGCGCTCCCGCGTTCCGTGAGCGGTTGGAGCAGGCGTTCGAGGGCGATTACACGCTGAAGGTGCAGCTTGCCCCGCCGCTGATCGCACGGCCCGCCAAGCCCGGCGGCGAGCCGAAGAAGATCGAGTTCGGGCCGTGGATCTTCACCGGATTCCGGCTCCTGGCGAAGCTGAAGGGCCTGCGCGGCACAGCCTTCGATATCTTCGGCAAGACGGCGGAGCGGCGCATGGAGCGGCGGCTGATCGGCGAGTATCGCGCGACGATCGAGGCGCTGCTGCCCCGCCTGTCGCCCGCCACCCAGGGCCAGATTGCTGCGATCGCGTCGCTGCCCGAGATGGTCAAGGGCTATGGCCCGATCAAGGACGCCAATGTCGCGCTCTACGAGGCGGAGAAGACGAAGCTGCTCGCCGCGCTCGATGCGCCGGTTCCCGCGGCAGCGTGAGCGCTTAAGCCGGCTCCCGCCAGTGGGCTACCGGATTCACCCGTCGTTTTGCCGCGTCATGCCAGCGGAAGCTGGCATCGCTCTCGACAGGCAGCCGGGCGACCGTGGAAAGCGACCCCCAGCGTCCGCTGGGGTGACGAAGAAGAAAAGCACCGAATCAACGATGGGGAATGCCGCAACCCGCAAGCGGGAGAGGGCTCAATGAAAGGAGAGGCGCATGGGACGCATGGTGCTGATGACCGGCGGCGGACGCGGGCTCGGCCGGGTGATGGCGCATGCCCTCGCCGCGGACGGGCACAGCCTGCTGCTCTCCTCGCGCAGCGAGGACACGCTGATCCAGACCGCCGCCGAATGCCGCGCGCTCGGCGCGCCGCGCGTCGAGCATGCGCTCGCCGACCTCGCCGAACCGGGCGAGGCCGAGCGGCTGGCCGATCTTGCGCTGGAGCGCTTCGGGCGGGTCGACATTCTCGTCAACAATGCCGGCGTCGCGATCAACGAGGTCTCCAAGGACTATCTGGTCAATCCCTATCGTTTCTGGCGATCGGATCGGGCGATCATCGAGCGCTATCTGGCGATCAACGTCGTCGCGCCGATGATGCTCGCCATCCGCCTCGTCGACCAGATGAAGCAGCGCGGCTGGGGCCGCATCGTCGCCAACACGACCAGCCTCGACACGATGCTGCGCAGCTCGCTCTACGGCGGTTCCAAGGCGGGGCTCGAGGCGGAGACCGCGATCATGGCGAGCGACCTTGCCGGCACCGGCGTCACCGCCAACGTGCTGGTGCCGGGCGGCGGCTGCGGATCGCGGATGACCGACGAGATGGGGCTGCCGCGCGAGGCGGTGCTGCCGCCCGAGATCATGGGGCCGCCGATGGCCTTCCTCGCCTCCGATGCGGCGGACGGCATCAACGGCCGCCGCATCCAGGCCCGGCTCTGGGATCCCGTGCTGCCGCCGCTGGAGGCGATGGCGGCGGCAGGCGACGTGATCGCGTGGACGGGCTGCGGCATCCAGGGGCAGCAACCCGCCCAGGTCCAGGCAAGCGCGCCGGGGCGTTATTGAGGGGGGTTCCCTCCTCGCGTGTGGGACATAAGTCCGCGTCATCCCGGCGAAAGCCCGGATCGCTGTCCACTTTGGGCTGCTCGCCTATCGAGAGCGATCCCGGCTTTCGCTCTACGGGATGCACCGATCGTTGATGGGGAGCTTTCAGCATCGTCACCCCAGCGGAAGCTGGGGTCACTCTCCACCATCACCCGGCTGCCCGTCGAGAGCGATGCCAGCGTCCGCTGGCATGACGTCGATCGAAGAACGAGACAAGGAGAGAAGGCCATGGAATTCTGCCGGGTCGAGCGGGACGGCGCCGTCCTCATCGTGACGATGGCCTATCCCGAGAAGCTCAACGCGTTGGTGCCCGAATCCCACCGCCAGATGGTGGCGATCTTCAACGCCTTCGAGGCCGATCCCGATCTCCATGTCGCGATCCTGACGGGGGAGGGCAGGGCCTTCTGCGCGGGATCGGACATTTCCGCCTATGTCGCGGGCACCAATTTGCCTCTCCCACCGGAGGGCGGCGGCGGGCTCACCTATCATCGCGCGCTGACCAAGCCGGTGATCGCGGCGATCAACGGCCTGTGCATGGGTGGCGGCTTCGAGATCGCCCTGTCCTGCGACGTGCTGATCGCGGACGAGACCGCCGTCTTCGCATTGCCCGAGCCCAGGGTCGGCGCGGCGGCGCTCGGTGGCGGCCTCGTCCAGCTCGCCCGCAAGCTGCCGCCCTCGCTCGCTCTGTCGCTGGCGCTGACCGGCGACCGGCTCTCGGCCACGGACGCGCTGCGCTTCGGCTTGGTGAGTGCGCTCGCGCCGGCCGGACAGGTGGTGGAGGAGGCGAGGGCGCTCGCCCGGCGCATGCTGCGCTGCTCGCCGCTGTCCCTGCGCATCACTCGCCATATCCTGCGCATGGCGATCGAAGGCGCGCCGACCGAGGAGATCGACCGCGCGGAGACTGAACTGCGCCGCGAGAGCATGGCCAGCGCGGACTTCGCCGAAGGCATGGCGGCGTTCCTGGAGAAGCGGGAGCCGGTGTGGACGGGGCGGTAATTCGCCGGTTTGTGAACCTTCTTCTTTCTATCGCCCTCGCGGCAATCCCCAGGATCATGCCAGCCTTGCGGCATGAGCCAGACCGCCGACTACAGCCCCGCCCTGATCCCCGCCGCCCGCACGCTCGCCGAGCGCGGCGCGCTCTACACGGACCTCGCCACCGCATTCGGCGTGCCCTTCCAGACCATTCGCGACTGGAAGCAGCAGCATCCCGACTTCGCCGCCGCCTGCCGCCTGTCTCCCGAAGCGGCCGACGCCGCCGTCGAGCGCGCCCTCTTCCGGCTGGCCACCGGCCATGACCGCGAGACCGAGCATGTCGTCCTGCGTGACGGCGAGCTGGTCCGCACCACCGTCATCGAGCATGTCCCGCCCAACGACAAGGCCGCCACCTTCTGGCTGCGCATCCGCCGCCCCGAGCGCTGGGCCGCGCCGATGGTGATCCGAGGGGCCGGACCCGGCGATCTCACGCCCACCGAGGAGACGCTGCGCGAGATCGAGCATGTCGCCTATGAGGCCTGGTGCGCCGCGATCGACGGCGAGCCGGAGATGGAGGGCGACGCCGACACGCTCGCCCGCATCGACGCCCTCGCTCCTGCGACTGCGCCTGCCGACGACACCGATCCGCTTGAGATCCTGGAAACGCCCGCCCCATACCCGTCATCCCAGCGAAAGCTGGGATCGCTCTCCACGGGCGACCGGTCGACGGTTGAAAGCGATCCCAGCTTGCGCTGGGATGACGGGAAGGAGGGAGGCGATACCCTCCCTCATCGCATACACCCCCCGCTGCCCGATCTGATCATCGCACCCCTCGTCGAAGCCATCGACGCCGATCCGCCCGCACCCGCAGCGTGCTACGATCCCGCCATCATCCCCATCGCCCGCGCCCTCGCCGGACAAGGCGCGCTCGACCATGATCTCGCCCGCGCCTTCGGCGTCACGACCACCACCATCCGCCAGTGGACGCTCCGCCACGCCGCCTTCGGACAGGCCGTGTGCCTCCCCAAAAGCGTCGCCGACGATGCCGTCGAGGACGCCCTCTTCGCCCGCGCCACCGGCTACAGCCATGTCCGCGAGAAACTCCTGCGGAACGACAATGGCGACATCATCCGCACCCGGACCCGCGTCGAGCAGCCGCCCTCGCTCGCGGCCATCCTCTTCTGGCTCCGTCGCTGCCCCGACCACCGCTGGTCGCTGAACGCCCGCCCCGATCTCGATCCCGACGAGGCCGCCGCGCTCATCGCCGAGACCCGCGAGCGCGTCGCCGACTATGATCTCCACCGCCGCCACTGGCGCGCCCATGGCTGCGCTCCGCCCGGACGCGACGAGCCCGATCCGCCCGAATGGCTCTGGGACGAGGAGGAGGACTGGGACGAGCCGGCGTGACGCCGCGTTCACGCCTTCTCGAAGATATGCACCGCCGCGCTTGTCCCGAGGCCGACGACATGGGTCATGCCGATCTTCGCGCCGTCCACCTGCCGCTCGCCGGCATGGCCACGCAGATGCTGCGCGATTTCGTACATGTTGGCGATGCCGGTGGCCGCGATGGGATGTCCCTTGGAAAGCAGGCCACCCGAGACGTTGACCGGGATGGCGCCGCCGATCTCGGTCGATCCGTCACGGATCAGCCTCACGCCTTCGCCTTCGCCGCACAGCCCCAGATTCTCGTAATGCTGTAGCTCCACCGAGGCGAAGCAGTCGTGCAGCTCGACGAGGTCGATATCCCTGGGCTCGAGGCCGGCCATCGCATAGGCCTTTTCGGCGGCGAGGCGGGTCGGGCCGTTGACGTCGTGCATGATCGGATCGCGCTCCTGCCAGGGCGCCGAGGCCATGGCCGAGCCGCGGATGCGGATTGCGCGGTCCATCAGGCCGCGCTGCTTCACCTTCTCCTCCGACATGATCACCGCCGCGGCCGCGCCGTCGACATTGACCGAGCACATCAGCTTGGTCAGCGGCCAGGCGATGGTCTCGGCGCCGAGGACCATGTCGAGCGGCGTCTCCTTGCGCAGGAAGGCCTTGGGATTCATCGTCGCATTATGGTGATTCTTCACCGCGACCTGCGCAAAGTCCGCCTGGGTCGCGCCGGTGCGGGCGGCATATTCGATTCCCGATTCGCCGAACACGGCCGGCATGGTTGCCGAACCCAATATGCCTTCGGTCGGGATCGCGCCCGGCGCCGCCCCGCCCAGCATGCCGAGCCCGGTCATCTGCTCGACGCCGACGCACAGCACCGTGTCGAACTCGCCGGCCTTGATCGCGGTATAGGCCATGCGCACGGCCGAGGCGCCGGTGGAGCAGGCATTGACCAGATTGATGATCTGCACGCCGGTCTGGCCGATCTGCTGGAGGATGCGCTGGCCGATCATCGTCGTGTAGTTGCTGCCGGAGAAGACGGCCTGGATGTCGTGGATGGTGACGTCGGCCTCGTCCAGCGCTTCCAGTGCCGCCTGCGCGCCGAGCTGGGCCGGCGTGCGGTGCGGATAGCGCCCGAAGTCGATCATGTGGATGCCGACGATATAGATGTCCTGGCTCATGACTGCGCTCCCTCAGGCGGAAACCGGTTCGAAATAATGGGCGACATAGCTGTTGCCCTCCTTGTCCTTGCGGCCGAGCGCGTCGTCGAAGCAGACGCGCACGCGCTGGCCGGTCGCCACATCCTCGGGCTCGAAGCCCCTGGTGCCGCGCAGCGTGCCTTTCAGCGTCGGGCCGCCGTCGAGATCGACCACCGCCGAAACGAAGGGAACCTCCACGCCCGGAAAGCCACGGCGGACGATCACCGCCGAATGGAGCGTGCCCTCATGGGCGGGGGTGAACGTCTCCAGCGCCGCCTCCCGCGCGCCGCAGCGCGCGCAGGCCACGCGCTGGCTGTCCGCATAGGTGCTGCCGCAGGCGGTGCAGCGCTGCGCCACGAGGTCGGGCCGTCCCCGATCGTCGATCGTGATGAAAGGGAAGGCCGGACGGGGCAGGTCGGTGATGCTGGTCATGAACGGGTCTCTCATCCTGGTCCGCATATATAGTAAGTATGCGAACTGTTTTGAGGCGTACGAGCGGTGCGGTCAATAGGATTTCGGCAGGCCCAGCACCTTCTCGCCGATGAAGGAGAGGATCATCTGCTCCGACACCGGGGTCAGTCGGCCGAGCAGCACCTCTCGCAGATAGCGCTCGACATTATATTCCTTGGCATAGCCCATGCCGCCATGGGTCATTACCGCCTGCAGGCAGGCGGCATGGCCTGCCTGCCCGCCGAGCAGCTTGGCGGCATTGGCCTCCGCGCCGCAAGGTCGGCCACTGTCGTAGAGCCAGGCGGCCTTCATCGTCAGCAGCCAGGCCGCCTCCAGGTCCGCCCAGCATTGCGCGAGCGGGTGCTGGATCGACTGGTTCTGCCCGATCGGCCGATCGAACACGACACGGGTGCGCGCATAATCCGCGCCCTTGGCGAGCGCGCGCTGGCCGATGCCGATCACGTCGGACGCGACCAGGATGCGCTCCGGATTGAGGCTGTGCAGCAGGTAGCGGAAGCCCTTGCCTTCCTCGCCGACGCGGTCCTCCTCCGGCACCAGCAGATTGTCGAAGAAGGTCGCGTTCGAATCGACCGCGGCGCGCCCCATCTTCGGGATGCGCTGCACCTCGACCCGGCTTCGATCGAGATCGGTGTAGAACAGGGTCATGCCGGCGGTCGGATCGGCCGGATCGCGCGGCGACGTGCGCGTGAGCAGCAGGATCTTGTGCGCGACCTGCGCCGTCGAGGTCCAGAGCTTGCGGCCGTTGACCAGATAGCCGCCGTCCACCTTGTCGGCGCGCGTCGTGATCCGGGTGGTGTCGAGCCCGGCGTCGGGCTCGGTGACGCCGAAGCAGACCTGGGTGCGCCCGGCGATGAGATCGGGGATCCAGCGCCGCTTCTGCTCGGGCGTGCCGAACACCACGATCGGATGCGGGCCGAACAGGTTGATGTGGATGGTGGAGGCGGCGGCATAGGTGCCGGCGCTGCGCGTCACCGCGTTCATCATCACCGCCGCCGCGGTGACGCCGAGGCCGGAGCCGCCAAACTCCTCGGGCATGGTGATGCCCAGGAAGCCGGCGTCGGCCATGGCGCGGTGGAACTCGAAGGGGAAGCTCTCCTCCTTCTCCTTGCGGCGCCAGAACTCGTCGTCGAAGGCGTCGCAGATCCGCTCCACCTGGTCGCGGATGGCGAGGAGATCGTCGCTGAAGGCGAAGTCCATGGCTCAGGCCCGGCCCGTGGCGGCGCGCCACTCGGCCTGGCGCCTGAGCTCCACCTTCGCGATCGTCTCGCGGTGCACCTCGTCGGCGCCCTCGCCGATCCGCACCGTGCGCATATGCGCCCAGAGCTCCGGCAGGGGGGTGTCGTAGCTGAGGCCGGCGCCGCCGTGGAACTGCATGGCGCGGTCCAGCACGCGCAGCGCCATGTCGGGCGCCAGCACCTTGAGCTGCGCGATCTCGCCGCGCACCGCCTTCATGCCCTGTTCCTGCATGCGCCGTGCGGTCTGGACGATGAAGGCGCGGCAGGCGTCGATCTCGATCCGGCTGCGCGCGATCGCGTCGGTGACGACCTGGCGGTCGACCAGCGGGCGCCCGCCGATGATGCGCTTCTCCACCCAGGAGCAAAGCTCCATCATCGCCCGCTCGGCCGCGCCGATGGCGCCCATGCCGAGCTGGATGCGGCCGACGCCGAGCGTCGACTGCATCATCAGGAAGCCTTCTCCCTCCTTGCCGATCAGGTTCGCCGCCGGCACGCGGACATTGTCGAAGATCAGGTCGCAATGGCCGAAAGGCGCGTCGTCATAGCCCATCACCGTCTCGATCCGGCCGAGGCTGAGGCCCTTCGCCTCACGCGGCACGAGCACCATCGAATGGCGGGCATGGCGCGGGGCGGCGAGGTCGGTCGCGCCGAGCACGAGGATGAAGCGGCATTCGTCCATCGCGCCGCCCGTCGCCCAGCTCTTGACGCCGTTCAGCACATAGTCGTCGCCGTCGCGGCGGATGTCGAACTTGAGGTCGGTCGGATCGGACGAGGGCACGTTGCGCTCGGTGATCGAGATGCAGGAGCGGATCTCGCCGGCGAGCAGCGGCTTCATGTACCGCTCCTTGAGCTCGGTCGAGGCATGGGCGTTCATCGCCGTGCCGTTGGAGATGGTGCCGGTGTAGCAGTTGAAGATCTCCGGCCCGTGGTTGCACCAGTTCATGATCTCGCAGATCGGCGCATAGTCCATCAGCGAGAGGCCGCGCCCGCCGAGCTCGACCGGCATCGGGAACAGCCACAGGCCCTTCGCCTTGGCCTCGGCCCGCAGTTCGCGCATGATCGGCGTGTAGGTCCAGCGATTGGCCGCGGTCTGCAGCTGATGATGATGCTCCTGCTCGGTCGGGATCACCCGTTCGAGCATGAAGGCCTCCACTTCGCGGACCAATTTCTCGTTCGCCATCCTCGCCTCCTCCTGTCTCTTATTTATTGCGCTAGATTATCATGCGCTACATAACAATAGCGGATTGCGCGATCCGGAAGGGTGGGCGAGCGCGGATTTCCAAAATCGGCGGTTGATATATCGCTGGCGCATTGTTAGCCTGCGTATCAAATAACGGAGGACGAGGATGAGCGGCGTCTTTCTCAAGCTGGATCCCCTGAACTGGGAGACGGAAGAGAGCCCCTATGGCGAAGAGATGGAGATGTTCCGCAGCACCGTGCGGGCCTATTTCGAGCGCGAGGTGGAGCCGCGCTACCGCGAGTTCGAGGAAGCGGGCACCGATCGCGCGATCTGGAAGAAGGCCGGGGAATACGGCATTCTCGGCGCCACGATCCCGGAGGAATATGGCGGGCCGGGCGCCAATCGCTTCTCGATCATGGTCGCCGCCGAAGAGCTCGGCTATTCGCCCGCCGGCGCGACCGCGGGTTCCTTCATCGGCACCGATATCTGCACCAATTTCCTGGTCGATTACGGCACCGAGGAACAGAAGCGGAAATATTTCCCGCGCATCCTGACCGGCGATTGCGTGCAGGGCATGGGCATGACCGAGGCCGAATCGGGATCGGACGCGTTCGCCGCGCGCACCACCGCCGTCCGGGATGGCGACGAATGGGTGATCAACGGCAGCAAGATCTACATCTCGAACGGGGCCAAGGCCGATCTCGTCTATGTGCTGTGCAAGACGGCGCCGGAATTGCGCGCCAAGGGCATGAGCATGATCATCGTGGAAAAGGGCACGCCCGGTTTCACCCAGCGCCGCATGATCACCCAGGGATATAAGGGCGGCGACACCGGCGAATTGTTCTTCGACGACGTGCGCGTGCCGGTGGCCAATCTCGTCGGCCCGGAAAATGGCGCGGCGTCGATGTTCGTGCCCAACATGGCGCTCGACCGGCTGCAGATCGTCGCCCGCTCGATCGGCGCCGCCCAGCGCGCGTTCGAGATGACGCTCGATCATTGCCGCAACCGCAAGCTGTTCGGCCAGCGGCTGATCGATTTCCAGAACACCCAGTTCGTGCTGGCGCAAATGGAGACGGAGATCCGTGTCGGCCGTGCCTTCTACAATTCGCTGCTGCGCAAGGTCTCGGGCAACACCATCACCGATGCCGAAAGCTCGATGGCCAAGATCTGGCTGACCGAGCTCGAATTCCGCACGCTCGACAATTGCGTCCAGCTCTGGGGCGGCCAGGCGTGGATGGACGATCATCCGATCAGCCGCATGTTCACCGCCGCGCGCGTGCAGCGCATCTTCGCCGGCGCCACCGAACTCATGAAGCATACGCTCGGCCGCCGCTACACCGCGGCCTGACGATTGGACATAATCGGGGAGAGCTGTTCGCGATGAGCATGATCCGCATGCTGGACGGCCTGAAGGTCGTCGATCTGGGCGTCGGCATGGCGCCCGCGCTCGCTGCCAAGATGCTGGCCGATCTGGGTGCTTCGGTTACGCGTATCGAGCCCGCGGGCGGCGATCCCTTCGCGGCGATCTATCCGGCCTATGAGGTCTGGCATCGTGGCGCGGCGCGGGCTGGCGGCGAGGCGCTCGACGCGCTGCTGGCCGACGCGGACGCCTGCATCCTGGGCGGCGAGGATCATCCCGATCTCGTCCGCCGGCGGGATGCCGCGGCGCTGGCCGCGCGCCATCCGCGGCTCGTGCTGCTCGACATCACCGACGGCCCCGCGGGCACGCGCTATGTGGGGCCTTCCACCGAGCTGCTCGCCCAGGTGCGCAGCGGCCTCGTCTGGGAGCAGGAGCCGGATCGGCCGATCGTCAATGCGTTCGAGCCGGGCAGCTACGGCGCGGCGATGCAGGGGCTGATCGGTCTGCTGGGGGCGCTGTTCGAGCGCGAGGCTTCGGGCGAGGGGCAGATCGTCTCGACATCGCTGTTCGAGGGGGCCTTGCCCTGGATCGGCACCTATTGGGCGAAGCTCGAAAAGCCGACGCCGATGGCGGATTTCGTCATCCCGCGCGGCGTCGCGCCGCTGATCTTCCGCACCCGCGACGGACGCTTCATCCACATGGCGATCGGTGGCGCGGGCTCGAAATACGGTTTCTACCAGGCGCTGGAAATCGACGATCCCAGCGTCCTTCCCGGCGACAGCGGCATGCCCAAGCCGGGCGGCAGCCGGCGCGACTTCTTCGGCGATTATGAGGTGCTCGCCGCGCATGTCGCGAAGAAGGATTGCGACGAGTTGCTCGCCCGCATCTGGGAGCGCGGCCTGCCGGCGGAGGAGGTGCAGACCCCAGGCGCCTGCTGGTCCGATCCGCAGGTCGCGCGCAACGGCATCATCGTCACCGATCCCGACGGCACCCGCCATGTCGGCCTGCCATTCTCCGCCGCGCCGCTCGCCGAGGGCGCGGCGAAGCGGGCGAGCCGCGGCACGGCGCCGCTCTCGGGCATCCGCGTGATCGATTGCGGCGCGTTCGTCGCGGGGCCGCTCGCCGGCGTCGTCCTCGCCGATCTCGGCGCGGATGTCGTGAAGGTCGAGGCGAAGCAGGGCGATCCCAACCGCTCGATCTTCAAATCCTTCACCGTCGCCAATCATTCCAAGCGAGTGATCGGCGTCGACATGAAGCATGGCGAGGGGCTGCGTATCGTCCAGCAGCTGTGCGCCGACGCCGACGTGGTGATGAACAATTTCCGGCCCGGCGTCGCGCCGCGGCTCGGCGTCGATCCGGCGAGCCTGTCCGCGATCAACCCGGCGCTGATCGTGCTCGAGGCGCCGGCGTTCGGCAATGACGGACCGCTGGCGCTGAAGGCCGGATTCGACATGGTGATGCAGGCCTGGACGGGACATGAGGTGAAGGCTGGCGGCACGGGCAACGAACCGCGCTGGAACCGGACCAATCTCGTCGATTTTGCCGGCGGCATGCTGGGATCGATCGCCATCCTGGCGGCGCTGCTGTATCGCGAGCGGACGGGGAGTAGCGTCGCGCTCGAATCGCCGCTGTGCAACGCCGGCATCTATACACTGTCGGAATTGATTCAGCGCCCGGACGGCAGCTTCGCGGGGGTGCCGACGTTGAGCAGCAGTCTGTCCGGCTACACGCCGCTGGAATGCCTCTACAAGGCGAAGGACGGCTGGGTCGCGATCGTCGCGCGCGGTCGGCGCGCGGCGGAGGGGTTGCGCGATGCCCTGGCTCTCGCGGGCGATCCAGCGGCGTGGGGTGAAGCGGAGGAGCGGCAGATCGCCGGACGTGTCGCCGCGCTCGATCTCGCCGCGGTGCAGGCGTTGCTGACTCCGCACGGTATCTGGGTCGAGCCGGTTCGCGACGGCAAGGAGGAGCAGATCCTCACCGATCCGCAGCTCATCGCGCGCGGCACGGTGCGCGTCAGCCGGCATGCCGCCTTCGGGCAGATCAACGAGATCGGCACCGCCTTCTCCCTCTCGCGCTCGCGGCTCGGCACCGATTTGCCCGCGCCGCAGCCGGGCGCGCATACGCGCGAGCTGCTGGCCCGGCTCGGCTATGACGAGACGGCGATCGGGGAGCTCTACGAGAGGCAGGCGGTCGCGTGAGTGCAAGGATGGAATTGAGCGCCAGCTTGTAATATGCTGGCGTACCGGTTGGGAAAGGGCGGAGGAGCGCGATGAGCGTCCAGGACATTCTCGATATCGATCTGACCAACGCGCCGCGCGAACGCGGTAAGGACATGATCCGCGATCTCGACGAGATCCGCGATGCCGAGCCGGTGTTCTGGAGCGAGAAATCGCGCTGCTGGCTGATCACGCGCCATGCCGATGCTGTGGACGCCTTCCAGCGTCGCATTCCGGTGACCAACGACGGGCGGATGTTCCCGGTCTTCCACCTGATCCCCGAAGCGGAATGGGCGACACGCATCCCGGCGCTGGTCAAATATTCCGATCTCTGGATCACCAGCAGCGAGGGCGCGCGCCATGCGCGGCTCCGCTCGCTGCTGATGAAGGCGCTCAACCGCAAGATCGTCGAAGGGCTGCGGCCCTTCGCCCGCGCACGGGCCGAATATCTCGTCGACACGATGATCGAGCAGGGCGAGCTGGAGTTCAACGAGGGCATTTCGCGCGCGATGACGGGCGACGTGTTGTTCCAGCTGCTCGGCATGCCCAAGGAGCTGGTGCCGCAGCTGCGCGACTGGGCGACCTGGCTGATGGAAGGCGTCGGCGCCACGGTGCCGACGGCCGAGCGGCTGGAGAAGGCCAATCTCGCGCTGGAGAAGATGAACGAGGCGGTGGCCGTCGAGCTGGAGAAAAGGCGCACGGATCCGAAGGAGGATTTCCTCACCGGCCTGCTCACCGCCTCGGAGGGCGACGACAAGCTCAGCTATGACGAGATATTGGCGCAGATGCACGTCGCCATCGTCGCCGGGCACGACACCACGATGAACACGCTCACCCTCTCGGTCGACGCGCTCGCCCGCGATCCCGAGGCCTGGGCCTATGTCGAGGCCAATCAGGACAAGATGCTCGAGATCGTGACGGAGCTGCAGCGCTTCATCTCGATGGTCGGCGGCCAGCCGCGCCTAGTCTATGAGGATTTCGAGCTGCACGGCAAGACGATCCGCAAGGGCGAGATGGTGGCGGTGATGATCGCCTCGGCCAATCGTGATCCGGCGGTGTTCGACCATGCCGACCGGATCGATTTCACCCGCGACAACCGCGGATCGATGGTGTTCGGCCCGGGCATCCATTTCTGCCTTGGCCATCATCTCGCCAAGATGCAGCTCACCGAATTTCTCGGTGCGCTGGTGCGCAAGGTGAAGAGGATCGAGGTGCTGGACGACGCGCTCGATTTCCTGCCGGTCTGGGTGTTCCGCGGCGTCTACCAGATGGACGTGCGGGTCACGGCGCGCTGATCTTCTCCCGTCATGCTGAAACGCGTTCGGCATGACGGGAGAATTTACCCTCACCGACCGCTGAACTGCGGCGCGCGCTTCTCCGTGAAGGCCGTGATCGCCTCCACGAAATCCTCCTGCGATGCGGCGCGGCCGAGCATGGCGGCCTCGGCTTCCATTGCCTCGGCGAGCGTCAGCGAGCCTGCGCCGAGGAACAGCGCCTTGGCGCCGCGGGCCGCGACCGGCGGGCTTGCAGCAATGCGCCGTGCAACGGCAATGGTACGCGCATCGAGCTCGGCATCGGGCACCAGCCAGTTGACGAGATTGTAGCGTTCGGCCGTCGCGGCATCGATCCGCTCGGCCATCAGGGACATCTGCAAGGCGCGGGAGAGGCCGATCTTGCGCGGCAGCGCCCAAGTCTCGCCATGGTCCGGCGTGTGGGCGAGATCGAGTTGGGGGAGGGTGAAGCGCGCCGTGTCCGATGCGACGACGAGATCGGCGAGGATCACGATCTGCAGCGCGACGCCGATGGCATGGCCGCGTACCGAGGCGATCACCGGCTGCGGCACCTGCTCCAGCGCCAGCGACAGCGGCTTGGAAAGGCTGCGCACGCTGTGGCTAAAGCTCTCCCGCCGTGCCTCCGCATCCGCGGAGAGCCAGTCGGCGATATTGCCGATGTCCCCGCCCGAGGAGAAATGCTTGCCGGCCCCCGCGATCACCACGACGCGGATTTCGCTATCCTCGTGCAGCGCCTCGAAGCTCTGCGTGAGTGTCCTTGTCATCGCTTCGTCGATCGCGTTCAGCCGTTCAGGCCGATTGAGGGTGATCGTGCAGATGCCGTCCTGCCGATCGATATTGATCCGCTCCATATGTCTCTCCCGCGCTGCGATCGCGCCATTGCCATCCCGCGTTCCGCTTTGTAGTGATCATGCATATTATCATGAAGTGAACAAGATCGGAGAGTGGCATGCCGCTGAAGGTTGATCCCGATATCTTCTCCCATGAGCATGAGGTGTTCCGGCGCACCGTGCGGCATTTCTTCGAGACCGAGGCCGATCCCCACGTCGAGCAATGGGACGAGGCGCATGCCATTCCGCGTTCCTTCTGGCTGAAGGCGGGCGAAGCGGGAATATTGGGGATCGGCGTGCCGGAGGAATATGGCGGCCCGGGTGGCGATTTCCTCGATCGTGTCGTGATGACGCAGGAAATGGGCTATTCGATTGCGGGCGCGAGCATCGGTCCGGCGTTTCAGCGCGATCAGATGTGCGAGCAGCTGATGGATTTTGGAACCGAGCAGCAGAAGCGTACGTGGTTGCCGAAGATGGTGAAGGGCGAATGCCTCCTCGCCTTCACGGTGACGGAGCCCGATTCGGGCAGCGATCTCGCCTCCATTCGCACCAGTGCTGTCCGTGACGGCGACGATTATGTGATCAACGGCGCGAAGACCTATATTTCCGGCATTGCCGATGCCGATCTCTTCATGGTCGCCTGCAAGACTGATCCGGCGGCGGGATCGCGCGGCATCTCGATCTTCCTGGTCGAGCGCGATACGCCCGGGCTCGGCATCGGCCGCGTGCTCAAGAAGATGGGCTGCCATGCCTCGAACAATGGCGAGCTCCATTTCGAGAATCTGCGCGTGCCGGCGGCCAACCTGTTCGGGCCGCTCAACGGTGGATTCAAGGTCCTGGCCAAGAGTCTGAACCGGGATCGGCTGATGTGGGGCATCATCGCCCATGGCGCCGCGACCCGCGCCTTCGATCTGACCGTTGAGTTCGTCAAGAACCGCAAGGCGTTCGGGCAGACCATCTTCGATTTCCAGAACACCCAGTTCAAGCTTGCCGACCTGAAGGCCGATCTGGATGTGGGTCAGGCCTATATCGATCGCTGCCTGCGCACCTATCTGCGCACCGGCGAGGTCGACATGGGCGAGGCGACCGTCGCCAAGCTCTGGCTCCCGGAAATGGAAGGACGCGTGCTGGATCAGTGCGTGCAGCTTCATGGCGGCGCCGGC
The DNA here is from genome assembly GCF_009755815.1 of Flavisphingomonas formosensis. Lineage (GTDB taxonomy): Bacteria > Pseudomonadota > Alphaproteobacteria > Sphingomonadales > Sphingomonadaceae > Flavisphingomonas > Flavisphingomonas formosensis. The sequence continues at coordinate 259,141 of NZ_WRPK01000008.1, read as the reverse complement.
TACATGCATGAATATCCGGTCTCGCGGCTGTTCACCGCCGGACGCCTGCATCGCATCTTCGCAGGAACCGCGGAGATCATGCGGCTCCAGATCGGCCGGGCGCTTTGAATGCCGGGGAGGGGAGGGCATAAGGTGCCGCTGCCTCTCGTCGGCTTATTCGGAGAAGAAATCGGCGTCGGGAAGATCGGGCTGCTGGGACGGATTGCGGTCCTTCATCTCGGCATCCATCTCGATCAGGCGCCGTTTCATGCGGTGGAGGATGTCTTCGGCCAGATGGATCTCCTCCGCCGTCACCCCGTCGAGCATGGTGTGGTTGAGCGACACCGCGCGCGCCTGGATGCCCTCAAGCACCTTTTCCCCGGCCGGCGTCATCACGATCCGTTTGGCGCGCCGGTCGGCCGGATCGGCCTTGCGCTCGATATAGCCCGACGCTTCCAGCCGGTCGAGCAGGCCGCCGAGGGCGACCTTGCCGATGTCCAGCACCTTCGCCAGTTCGGTCTGCATCATCTCATGACTGGAATCCCGCGCCAGATTGGTGAGTACCCACCATTGCGAGCGCGTAATGCCGACCGGTTTCATGACCTTGTCGACCACCGTGCGGCGAAGCCGCGAGACATCGTGAACGAGAAAGCCGAGGCGGAAGCGATTGGCGGCCTTCAGCTTCGAATAATCCATAGGGTGCGCCCTTCGAAAACACCTTTGCACCAGCCGCGCCAATGCTGCGCGGATTGTCCATGAATGCACCCTATCAGGAGACTAACTGTAAGCAAGCGAAATATATACTTTGAAATTTATGCTCTCGGTTACGACGCGGCGATCCCATGCAGGTTGCGCGGGCCGGATATGGTTCGGGAGTATCGCAGGCATGGCAGGAGGACGCGCCGAAGCCAATTCCGGCGGGGTACCGGAACCGGCTTTGCGATCGGGCTGCGGAGGTACCGGCGGTTAGAAGGTGCCGCCCTTGCGCAGTTCAGCGTCCATTTCCATGAGCCGCTTCTTCATGCGATGCATGATGTCTTCCGCGATGGCGATTTCCTCGGCCGTTACGTCACGCAGGGTCTCGCGATTGAGCTCGGTGCCCTGCTCCTGCATCTTTTCGAGAATCTCCTCGCCCTTTGCGGTCATCGCGATCCGCTTGGCGCGGCGATCCGCTGGATCGGCCTTGCGCTCGATATAGCCGCCGGCTTCCAGGCGATCGAGCAGGCCGCCGAGCGCAACCTTGCCGATATCGAGCACGTTGGCGAGCTCGGTCTGCATCATCTCATGGCTGGTGTTGCGGGAAAGATTGCTCAGCACCCACCATTGCGAGCGTGTGATGCCGAGGGGCTTCAGCGCCTTGTCGATCACCGTGCGCCGCAGGCGCGAGACGTCGTGAATGAGGAAGCCGAGGCGAAACTGGCTGGCGACTGGGGTATCCGAATAATCCATTTACGCGCGTTCCGGACCGTGATTCATCGGGCATGCTGGGCGCAAACCGTGCTGTCAAGAAAATTGCTTGCCCACATTCTATCAGTCACCTGACGATAAGCATGCGAACTTCTATTGACGCCCATCCCGGCGGCCAATATGCCTGATGGAAATCAGGAGAGAGATGTGCTGACTCCGCTGGACGAGACGCTGCACCACCAGGCGCCGCTGACCTTCGATCATGTCCATTCGACCGATCATCGCTTCTATGATCGCCAGCTGATGGGCGGTTTCCGCGCCGATGGCGAGATCGCCTTCCTGGCCGGGATCACCCTGTTCAAGAACATGAACGTGATCGAGGGCTTCGTCATGGTGCAGTCGGGTTCGGCCCGGCAGCATAATGTGCGGATCACCCGCCAGCTCCGGCCGATGCCGGACAGCGAGGCCCGGATCGGCCCACTGTCGCTCTCCGTCGTCCGGCCCTTTGCCGAGTTGCGCTACCTGCTGGAGGCGGGCGACTATCCGATTGCGCTCGACATGACCTTCGATGCGATGCTGCCGCCGCGGCTGGAGCATCCCCATGTCGCGCGCAGCGATGGCCGGCTGCACACCGATTATCTGCGCTACAACCAGCTCGGCCGGATCAGTGGATCGGTGACCGTCGACGGCACCCGGATCGAGGCGCAGGACTGGTTCGGCTGGCGTGACCATAGCTGGGGCGTGCGCCCCGGCGTCGGCGGGTTCGAGCCGATGACCGGCACGCCCAGCGCCGGTGGCGTCGCCTCCGCCGCGCGCACCGGCGGCAAAGGCCTGTTCCTCGTCCATGCCGGCTTTCGCGCCGGCACGCTCGGCGGCGCGGTGCAGCTCATCGAGGATGGCGAGGGCAAGCGCATCTACACCGAGGGGGAAGTGCGCTGGGGTGAGGGCGATCCGGTCGAGGTGATCGGCATCGCCCACGATGTGCGTTTCAAGCCCGGCACCCGCGTCTTCGAGACGATGCGGCTGGATCTCGCGCTGGCCGACGGGCGCAGCGTGCCGCTCGAGGCGACGGCGGTCGGCCGGCCTTGGGTCTATCGCGGCGGCGGCTTCGACGGCGGTTTTGCCGACAGCAAGGGGCAGGGCGTCTGGCGCTCACGTGATCTCGCCTTCGAAATCGACAGCTACGACATTTCCGATCCCGAAGTGGTGATCCTGTCCGACGGCAGCGCCGTCAAGCCCAAGCATCGCGAACAGCTGGCGGTCTGCACCGTGAATGGCGAGCCCGGCAGCGCCTATATGCCGATGTTCGTCATCGGGCCGCAGCCCCGCTTCGGATTGCCTGATTGAGTGAGCCCCCGATGATCGAACTGGAAGCCCTGCAAGACTATTTCGCCGGCCATATGGGCAGCGACGTGCGCGTGACCCGCTTCAGGCGCACCTTTCCCGGCATCAGTCGCGAGACCTTCCTCGTCTGGACGGAGGAGAAGGGCGCCGAGGGCGGCTATGTCTTCCGCACCGATGCGCTGGGCGGCCCGATCTGCCCGGTGCCGCTGGAATATGAATATCGCATCATCAAGGGCCTGCACGCGACGGCGGTACCAGTGGCCGAGCCGCTCTGGTTCGACGCCGCGCCCGCGATCGCCGAGGGGCGTCCGGTGATGGTCCGCCGCATGGTGGACGGAAGCAACGACATTCCCGGCCTTTATGACGAGGGCGCCGAGGCGGCGGCGCGGCGCCAGCGAGTGGCGCTGGAGCATGCCGAGAAGCTGGCGACGCTGCACAGCCTGGATCTCGATGCGACCGGCTTTTCGGACTTCGTCGACATACCCGCCTCGGCCGCAGAGTGCGCGCGCGCCGATTATGATCGCTGGATGCGCATCTTCCGCGAGGTGCGCACCGATCCCTTTCCGCTCGTCACCGAAGCGGCCTTCTGGCTGGAGGAGCATCTGCCGACCAGCGCGCCGCGCATCTCGCTGTGCAAGGGTAATAACGGCATGGGCGAGGAGATATGGAAGGACGACCGGATCGTTGCCCTGTCCGACTGGGAGCTCGCCTTCGCCGGCGATCCGGCTCAGGACTGGGCCCTGTCGCAGGGCATGCTGACCTTGGGCGATGCGGAGACGACGCTCGGTCATTATGAGGATGTGGCGGGTTTCGCCATCGACCGCTCCAGCCTCGACTTCTATCGTGTCTGGGAAGTGTGGAAGGCGGTGCCGACGCTCAACAACGGGCTGCGTCCCTTCCTCTCGGGTAAAAATCCGCGGGCGCCACGTCTCAATCTCGGTTTCGGCCGGGTCAAGCTGTTCGAGCAGCTGCTCGGCATGATGATCGGCAAGCCGATGGACGAGGCGGCGCATATCGTCGCCGAGTGGCGCAAGAGTCCCTACCGTCCCGAAAACGCAGCGAATTGATGAGGGGAGGCGATCCTATGATGCCGACCACTGAGCAGATGCTTGCCGCGGTGCAGCTCGCGCTGCGCGAGCATGTCGTACCGAAGATCGACGATCAATGGGCGCAGAGCGCGCTGCGCAGCGTGGACGTGATCCTCAACCATCTGCAGGCGCGCACGCCGGTCGAGGGGCCGATGCTGCACGAGGACACGGCCGAGCTGGTCGAACTGCTGCAATCGGCGCGCACGAGGCTGGGCCATGCGGATGCGGACCTTGACGGCTTCCTGGCCGAGGCACCCGCGCTGCTGGGCGGCTATGCCCGCGTCGATGCGCTGCAGGCATTGAACCATCGCGGGCGCGAGCGGGTGGATGCGCTGCTTCTCCTGTGCCGCGCACGGCGCGGGGAGGCGGCGGCAGAGGCGGTCCATGCCGATCTGCGCGCCTATCTGCTGCGCCATGCCGATCGCGAGAGCGGCTTCTTTTTCCCGACCTATGTGGGGAGGCCGGTTTGACCGATCCGCTCCTGGGCGAAAAGCTGCGCAGCATCCTAACGGCGCTGCGGGCCGACCTCAAGCCGGAGCTGCAGGCGGGCAATGCCCGGCTGCGCTGCGAGCTGATCGAGATGCTGCTGGCTCGGCTGTCCATCGAGGTCGAGGAGGAAGCGGGACCCGCCGCCGGAGTGGAGGCCGAACGCGATTGGCGCAATGCCCATGAAGCGCGGATCGCCGCGGTGCTGGCCGCGCCGGTCGCGGCGACGGGATCGGGCAGCGAATTGGAGATTCCGGCGGCGGTCTTCTCCGCCTGGTTTGCCGGCCGCGATGCCGGTATCGAGATCGCCCGTGTAACCACCGTTCCGGGGGGGCGCTCCAAGGGCACGATCCTGCTCGACTGTGTCGACGGACGCCAGCTCGTCATTCGTCGCGATTTCGCCGCCGCGGTCACCGGAACGTCGGTGAGCGACGAGTTTCCGGTCATCCGGGCGGTTCACGGCCAGGGCCTGCGGGTGCCGGAGCCGCTGTGGCTGGAGTCATCGCCGGATGCGATCGGCGGGCGCTTCATCGTGTTCGAGCGGCTGCGCGGCAAGGCGATGGGCACGCTCTTCGCCAGCGATGCCTCGCCCGCCTTCTGCCGCGATTTCGCCGCCGAGCTCGCGCGGCTGCACCGCCTCGACATCGATGCGCTCGGCATCGCCGATGCGCTTACCTATGGCCGCGAGGACCATCCGGTGCGCGCGCATCTCGAAAGCTACGAGCGCCGCTATCGCAGCGGCATGGCGCCGGTGCCGCTGATCGACGCCGCCTTCGCATGGCTCCATGAGCGGCTGCCGCATATCGGCAATGAGCGGCGCCTGGTCCATGGCGATGCGGGCCTGCACAACACGCTGGGCGACGACGACCGCCTGACCGGTCTGCTCGACTGGGAATTCGCCCATGCCGGCGATCCGGCCGAGGATCTGGCCTATTGCCGTTTCCTCGTCTCGCGCGTGCTTCCATGGGAAGAGTTCATGGCGGCCTATCGCGGCGCGGGCGGGCCGGAGGTGAGCGACGCGCGCCTGTCCTTCTTCACCGTGTGGCGGACGCTGTTGCTGTCCGTGCTGACCGGCTTCGCGCGGACCAGCTACGACAAGGACGTGGACCGCGATCTGCGCATAGCGGCGATCGGATACAACACCTTCCCCAAGCAGTTGCGCGATCTCGCCAACGATCTTGCTACGGAGATGAACGCATGAGCGAGTCTGAACTCAGCTTCGTGATCGATGGCCCGATCGCGCGGGCGACGATCAATCGTCCCCATGTCATGAACGCGATGAAGAACGGCATGTGGGAGGAGCTCGGCGATCATTTGCGCGGCATCGAATTCGATCGCGACGTGCGCGTCGTGCTCATCACGGGCGCCGGCGACAATTTCTGCGCGGGCGGCGACGTCAAGGAATTTTCGACGACGCTCGGCATGGGCGATCTCGAGCGGACCAACCATTGGATGACCAGCGGCGACAAGGGGAACCAGCTCTTCGCGATCATCGAGCGCATCCCGCAGCCGGTGGTGACGCGGGTGCGCGGCATGGCGGCGGGTGGTGGGCTCGCGATGGTCGCCGCGGCGGATCTCGCGATCGCGTCCGAGAGGAGCCGCTTCCTCGCGGCGCAGATCCGCGTCGGGGTGATTCCCGATTCGGCGCTGAGCTATAATCTCGTCCGTAATATCGGCCCCAAGCGCGCCAAGCAGATCGCCTATCTCGGTGACATATTCGGTCCCGAAGACGCGCTCGACTTCGGCCTCGTCAACTGGGTCGTGCCCGATGACGAGCTGGACGCGCGGACCGAGGCTCTGCTCGCCCGGATCGCCGACCTGCCGCAGGAGGCGCTGGGCCGCACCAAGCGCGCGATGAACGTCGCCCACCGCATCTCGATCTCCGACCATCTCGCGCAGGAGTCGATCGATATCGGCGCGGTGGTCGCGCATCCCGACTATGCCGCGCGGGTGACCGCCTTCATGGAGCGCAGCCGCTAGGCGGACGCCGCGGTAGAGGGGCATCAGATCATGTCCGATCCCTATCGCCAGCATCCCCGCGCCTGGGCGACATCCGATCCCGACCGGCCGGCGATCGTCTATCCTTCGCTCGGCATCACGATCGGTTATGGCGAGCTGGATACGCGCGCCAATCGCTGCGCGCATTTCCTGCGCGCACGAGGGCTGCGCCGCGGCGATCATTTCGCGATGCTGGTCGAGAATGTGCCGGTTTTCCACGAGCTGGTCTGGGCTGGGCACAATGCCGGCCTCTATTACACCGCGATCAGCTGGCGGTTCCGCGATGACGAGATTGCGTTCATCATCGGCAATTGCGGCGCGAGGCTGGTCTTTTACACGGAGCAGCAAGGGGAACTGGCGGGGCGCCTCGCGGCCCGTTTTCCCGGCGTCGATTTCGTCGACGTGACGGATGGCCGTTATGCCCAGGCCTGCCCGCCGACGCCGATCGCGGACGAGAGCCGTGGCTCGGACATGCTCTACTCCTCCGGCTCGACCGGGCGGCCCAAGGGGATCAAGCAGCTCCTGCCGGACGGCGGCATCGACGGCCTGTCGAAGATGTTCGCCATCTATGCGGATCGTTACGGCTGGGGCGCGGACACCGTCTATCTGATGCCCTGTCCGCTCTATCATTCGGGGCCGATGCGTTTCGCAATGGCGATGCAGCAGATCGGCGCCACGTTGATCGTGATGGAGGCGTTCGATGCGGCGGCGTCGCTGGTGCTGGTCGAGCGGCATCGCGTCACCCATGCTCATTGGGTGCCGACCATGCTGGTGCGGCTGCTCAAGCTGCCGCCAGACGTGCGGGCGCGCGCCGACCTCTCCTCGCTGCGCACCATCGTCCATGGCGCCGCGCCGATCGCGCCGGACGTCAAGCGCGCAGCGATCGGCTGGTTCGGCCCGATCCTCGAGGAAAGTTATGGCGGAACCGAGGGCAATGGCCTGACGATGATCAGCTCGGCCGAATGGCTTGCCCATCCGGGATCGGTCGGCCGGCCTTTCCTCGGTGCTGTCGATGTCCTCGACGATGCGGGCCGGGTGCTGCCGACCGGCGAGATCGGTACGATCTGGTTTTCCGGCGGACCCGGCTTCGCCTATCACGACGATCCCGACCGCACGGCGCAGGCCCATGACGGCCGGGGCCGCAGTACGCTGGGAGACATCGGCTATCTCGATGCGGAGGGTTATGTCTATCTGACCGACCGGCACAGCAACATGGTGATCTCCGGCGGCGTCAACGTCTTCCCTCAGGAAGCGGAGAATCGCCTGATCTCCCATCCGGCGGTGGCCGATGCGAGCGTGTTCGGCATAGCCGACGAGGATATGGGCGAGGTGCTGCACGCCGTGATCCAGCCGCTCGATCCCGTCGCGGACCAGGAGGCCTTGCGCGCGGAGCTTGCAAAATGGTGCCGCGCCGCGCTCGCCTCGATCAAATGCCCGCGCAGCTGGGAGTTTCGCGACCGGCTGCCGCGGCACGACACGGGCAAGATCTACGCCCGCCAGCTCAAGGAAGAGTTTCTGGCCCGCCGGGACAAGTCCTCGGCAGGACGCTGAATCGAAATCGACGGGAGACACATATGGCGGGAGTCTGGTTCGACGAATTGCAGGTGGGGCAGCGCTTCGATCATCCGATCCGGCGCACGCTCACGGAGACGGACAATGTGCTCTTCACCGCGATGACGCATAATCCGGCGCTACTGCATCTCGACGAAGAATATATGAAGGGCACCGAGTTCGGCAGTCGGATCGTCAATTCGGCCTTCACCCTCGGGCTGATGGTCGGCATCTCGATCGGTGACACCACGCTGGGCACGGCGGTCGCCAATCTCGGCTGGGACGAGGTGCGCTTTCCCAAGCCGCTCTATCATGGCGATACCATACATGTGGTGACCGAGGTGATCGAGTTGCGCGATTCGAAGTCGCGGCCTGATGCGGGCATCGTCACTTTCCTGCACCAGGCGTTCAACCAGCGCGACGAGCTCGTCGCCTCCTGCAAGCGCTCGGGCCTGCAACGCAAGAAGCCGAAGTCATGAGCGGGACGATGCGTCCGCCGCTGCGCTCTTTCCTGTTCATTCCGGGGGACAGCGAGAAGAAGCTGGCGAAGGTGGCCGGTTGCGGCGCCGACGCGGTGATCCTCGACCTGGAGGATGCCGTGCTGCCGGAGAACAAGCCGCGCGCCCGCGCGCTCGTCTCCGCCTTCCTGGCGGCTGCCCCGCGCGGCGCGCGGCCGACCCGATATTGGGTGCGGGTCAATCCGTTCGACACCGGTCTTATGCTCCAGGATCTGGCGGCAGTCATGCCAGGTGGTCCAGACGGGATCATGCAGCCCAAGACCAACGGGCCGGAGGATGTACGACGCCTGTCCCACTATCTCGATGCGCTGGAGGCCGCGCACGGCATCGAGGCCGGATCGATCCAGATCCTGCCGGTGGCCACCGAGACGGCGGTCGCGCCCTTCACGCTTGGTCGGTTCGCCGATGCCGGGCTGGAGCGGTTGGCAGGCATCACCTGGGGGGCGGAAGATCTGTCGACCGCGCTCGGCGCCAGCACCAATCTGGACGCGAACGGGGAATGGGCCTTCACCTACAAGATGGTCCGCTCGCTCTGCCTGCTCGCGGCCCATGCGTCCGGCGTGCAGGCGATCGACACCCTCTATGTCGATTTCCGCGACGATGCAGGGCTGCGCGCGTCGTGCCGGGCGGCGCGGGCCGAGGGATTCAGCGGCCGCGTCGCCATCCATCCGGCGCAGGTGGCAGGGATCAACGACAGCTTCATGCCGTCGGCCGAGGAGATCGATCATGCCCGACGCGTCCTCGCGGCCTTTGCCGCCAGTCCCGGCGCGGGTGCGGTCGGGCTGGACGGCAAGATGGTGGACATCCCCCATCTCCGGCAGGCGGAGCGGGTGCTGGCGCAGGCGGAGGCGTTCGGGGGATGACGAGGCAGAGCATCATCCCACGCCATGGAGGCGGTGGGGGAAACGGGTGATGCCCAGTTCCGGCCGCAGCCGTGCCTCGATCGCGGTGGGCAGCGCGCCGAAGACGATGGTGCGGCTGTCGACCAGATCGAGGATGCGGCCCATGATGGGCCCGCAATTGGCCATGTGCGCCAGCATTGCCTCGGGAGTCTCATAGACGTCGAGTGCGACGCAGTTCCCTGCATCGTCGAAGAACCACTCATAACCCTGCGTGCCCGGATCGCGTGCGCAGGCGCTGTCGAAGGCTTCGCGGGCGAGCGTGCGGAAGGCATCGGCCCGGCCGGGGTGGGGGCGGAACCAGGCGAGGGCATAGACGCGCTCGTCGCCTGGCGGCGGCGCGCGGTGCGGCGTCGGTTCGGTCATGCGGCCATGGGCGAGCCGGCCGGCAAAGCAGACCTCGCCGAGCCGCTCGCGCATCCGGTCCTGCAACGCGTCCGGCACGTTCCCGGCGAAGCTGATCCGGAACTGGGCGTGCTCCAGCACCTTGCCGACGCGTCCGTCGAGCATCCGGCCGTGCAGCGCGACCGCCTCGGGATCGTCATAGACCTCGATGACATAGGCCCGCCGCCCGTCCGCCGAGAGGAACCATTCATAATATTGGGTGCCGGCGATGTCGGGCAATATGGCGTCATGGCATTGTCTTGCCGCGGCGATGAAGGGTTCGCGCCCGCCCTCCTCGATGTCGATCGCGACGAAGCCGTAGATCTTCTCCATGGGCGATCCCTTTCAGACCGAAGTCGCGCCGTCGACGGGCAGGGCGACACCGTTGACGAAGCTCGAATCCTCGGAGGCGAGCCAGAGTACCGCCTTGGCGACCTCGTCCGGCTTGCCTGTCCGGTTCATCGGGATACGCGCGGTCAGCATGGCAAGCTTGTCCTGCGCGCTGGCGAAACCCTGCTCGACGAGTTCGGTCATCACCAGACCGGGGCAGACGGCGTTGACGCGGATGCCGCGCGCGGCATTTTCCAGCGCGACGCATTTGGTCATGCCCAGCACGGCATGCTTGCTGCCATAATAGGCGCTGCAACCCGGGCTGCCGCGCAGCCCCGCGACCGACGCGCAGTTGACGATCGCGCCGCCGCCCGAGGCGAGGATCGCCGGAACTTCATATTTCATCGCCAGCCAGGTGCCGGTGACGTTGATCGCCATCACCTGCTCGAACATGGCGAGATCGGCATCCTCGACAAAGAGGTTCACCGTCCCGGTGATGCCGGCGTTGTTGTAGGCGATGTGCAGCCCGCCGAAGGTCTCGACCGTGCGGGCGACCATCTGCTCCACCGAGGCGGCCTCGGTGATGTCGCATTGCACGAAGGCGGCGCTGCCGCCCCGGCTGCGAATCGCCTCGACGCCGCCCATGCCTTCCGCCTCGCGGCGGCCGGCGATCATCACCCGTGCGCCTTCCGCCGCGAAGGCCTGCGCGGCGGCGAGGCCGATGCCCGATGTTCCGCCGACGACAAGGGCGACCTTGCCGGTGAATCGCCTGTCCATGCGCCTCTCCCGATCTCGTGTTTCGTGGCGAGGATACGGATTGCAAAATAAGTTCGCAACATTATCATACGCTGACAATCAATTTTTTGGGACGGGGATGATGACGGGCGATTTCAGGAATATCCGCTATGTGGAGGATGGCCCCGTCGCGACCCTCACCTTCGATCGGCCGGATATATTGAACTCGATGGACGAAGTGATGACCGGCGAGATCGTGTCGGTGATCGAGAGATTGCGCCGGCCAGGTGCCATTCGCGCGCTCGTCATCGCGTCGACGGGACGCTGTTTCTCGGCCGGCGGCAATTTCGACGAGATCCAGCGACTGATCGAGGATTATGACGCGCGCATGGATGCCTATGACAATGGGCGCCGCGTCATCCACGGCATGGCCGAGATAGCGATGCCCGTGATCGTTGCCTTGCAAGGCGACGTTTATGGCCTCGGCACCTCGCTGGCTCTGTCGGCAGACATTCTCGTCGCCTCGAAGAATGTCCGGATCGGCGATCCGCACGTGAAGGTCGGCCTCGTCGCCGGCGATGGTGGCACGCTTGTCTGGCCCGCCGCCTTCGGCCTACTCAAGGCCAAGCGCCACCTGCTGACCGGCGATCCGATCGGTGCGGAGGAGGCGCATCGGCTGGGCGCGGTGAGCGAGCTGGTCGACGAGCCCGAACAGGTGCTGCCGCTGGCGCAGGAGCTGGCTCGGAAGGTGGCAGCGCTGCCGCCGCTGGCGGTCCAATATACCAAGCGCGCGCTCAATCATTCGATGCAGCGCGCGGCGCTCGATCATTTCGAGTTCGCGATGGCGCTGGAGCAATATGCGATGACCAGCGCGGATCTGAAGGAGGCGCTGGCCGCGCTCAAGGAGAAGCGCAAACCCTCCTTCAGCAACCGCTGATCCGATGCACCCGCGCGATCATGTCGGCCGGCAGGATGGGCGCCCCGCGCTCGTCATGGCGGGCAGCGGCGAGACGATCGGTTTCGCCGAGCTCGACGCGCGCGCCAACCGCGTGTCGCAGCTGCTGCGCGCCCGCGGGTTGAAACCGGGCCATCGTATCGCGCTCTGGATCGAGAATCATCCGCGTTATTTCGAGATCGCCTGGGGCGCCTACAATGCCGGCCTGCTCTTCGTGCCGATCAGCACGCGCCTCAAGCCGGAGGAGGCGGCCTATATCGTCGCCGACAGCGGCGCCGCGATGCTGTTCGCCTCGACGGCGGTCGATCATGCAGCGATCGCGCCGTTGCTCGGGCCGGGCGTGGACCTGCTCGTCATCGGCGAGGGCTATGAGGACGCCGTCGGCGCGATGCCGGCGACGCCGATCGCGGACGAGACGCGCGGCAGCGCGATGGTCTATTCGTCGGGCACCACCGGGCGGCCGAAGGGAATCACACCGCACCTGGCGCCTGCGCCGGTCGGGGAGCTGCCGCAACTCACCGAGGTGCTGATCCGCCTGTTCGGCTTCGATCGCGAGACCGTCTATCTCTCGCCGGCGCCGCTCTATCACACCGCGCCGCTCAAATTCACCATGACCGTGCAGCAGGCCGGTGGCACGGTGATCGTGATGGAAAAGTTCGATGCGGCGGCGGCGGTCCGTGCGCTCGAGCGGCATCGCGTCACCCATTCCCAATGGGTGCCGACGATGTTCGTGCGGATGCTTCAGCTCGACGAGGCGCAGCGTCGGTTCGACGGCTCCGTCCACCGCGTCGCGATTCATTCGGCCGCACCGTGCCCGGTGCCGGTCAAGGAGGCGATGATGGTATGGTGGGGGCCGATCCTCCACGAATATTATGGCGGCTCGGAAAGCGTCGGCCAGACTGCGATCGGGCCCGAGGAGTGGCTGCGCAAGAAGGGCTCGGTCGGCCGGGCGACGCGCGGCATCCTGCACATCGTCGACGAGGCGGGGCGGGAGCTCGGGCCGAACGAGACCGGTCTCGTCTATTTCGAGGGCTGTGGCGGCTTCACCTACCACAAGGATCCGGAAAAGACCGATCGAGCCTATGACGCGCGTGGTTGGGCGACGTTCGGCGACATCGGCCATGTCGACGAGGATGGCTATCTCTTCCTCACCGACCGGCGTGACTATGTGATTAATGCCGGCGGCGTGAACATCTATCCGCAGGAAGCGGAAAACCTGCTGACCACCCATCCCAAGGTACGCGACGTCGCCGTGTTCGGCGTGCCGCATGCCGATTATGGCGAGGAGGTGAAGGCCATCGTCCAGCCGTGCGATCCGGCGGAGGCCGGCCCCGCACTGGAGGCCGAGCTGATCGCCTGGTGCCGTGCGCGGCTGGCCCACAACAAATGCCCGCGCAGCATCGATTTCGAGAATGACATGCCGCGCGAACCGACCGGCAAGCTGCTCAAGCGACTGCTGAAGGCGCGTTACTGGCCGGCAACGGCCTCGGGAGGAAATCATGTCCACGGGAGCTGAGTCGTTGACCCCCGAATTGCTGACCGAGGTTGCGGGCGGCATCGCGCGGATCACCTTCAACCGGCCGGCGGCGCGCAACGCGCTGACCCAGCCGATGGTGCATGCGATGATCGCCTTCCTGCGCGCATGCGAGCATCGCGAGGATGTGCGGGTCATCCTGCTGAGCGGCGCGGGCGACCATTTCATGGCGGGCGGCGACGTGAAGGGCTTCGCCGAGGCGGCGGGAGCGGGGCCGGAGGAACGGCGCGCCCGGTTCGAGGCGCTGGCGCTCGACGTGCTGCCGCTGTTCGCGTTGATGGAGCGGATCGCCAAGCCGATCGTCGCCAAGGTGCGTGGCGCCTGCGCGGGGGCGAGCGTCGGCTATGTCGCCGCCGCCGATTTCGTGCTGGTGTCGGATACGGCGCTGCTCGTCGTCGCCAATGCCGCGCTCGGGATGAGTCCGGACGGCGCGACCACCTGGCACCTGCCGCGCATCGTGGGGCCGCGCATCGCCAAGCAGATGTGCTTGCTCGGCGAGCGGCTGTCGGCCGCCCAGGCGGTCGCATGCGGTCTCGCCAACTGGCTGTATCCGGATGCCGAGCTGGATGCGGCGACCGAGGCGTTGCTGCGCCGGCTGGCGGACGGGCCTTCCGTGGCGCTGGGTCAGGCGAAGCAACTGCTCAACGCCTCACTCGGGAACGGCCTCGCCGAGCAGCTCGCGCTCGAGGCCCGCGCCGCCGGCATCGGCGGGGCGAGCGAAGATTTCGCGGAAGGCGTCGCCTCCTTCGTGGAGAAGCGCGCGCCCCGCTTCAAGGGACGGTGAGATGACGGACATATTGGAAGGCATTCGCGTGCTCGATGTCACCCGCTTCGTGGCGGGCCCGGCGGCGACGGTCCTGCTCGCCGATCTCGGCGCGGACGTGATCCGGATCGAATCTCCCGGCGGTGCGGACGATCGCACCACCTTGCCGTTCAAGGAGGGTTTCCATGGTGGCGTCGGCTTCACCCAGCTCGGCCGCAACAAGCGCGGGCTGACGATCGACCTCGCCAGCGAGAAGGGCAGGGCGGTGTTCGACCGGCTGCTCGTCACGGCGGACATCGTCTTCGCCAATCTGCCGCGCCGGACCGCGGGCGCGCTCGGCCTCGACTATGATCGGATGCGCGCGATCAAGCCGGACATCATCTTCGTGCACATGACCACCTTCGGATCGGATGGTCCTTATGCCGACCGGCTGGGCTTCGACGCGATCGCGCAGGTGATGAGCGGGCTCACCTACATTTCTGGCGATCCGGGCAAGCCGATGAAACACAACAGCGCCTGGGTGGACATGAGCACCGGTTTCCTCGCCGCCTATGGCGCGCTGGCCGCGCTGCGCCACCGCGACCGCACGGGCGAGGGGCAGAAGGTGGAGGCCAATCTCCTCCAGACCGCGATGACCGTCGGCAACTATTTCCTGTTCGATCAGCATTTCAACGCAACCAACCGGATCGGCACCGGCAACCGCGCCCAGTCGGGCGGACCCGCCGACCTCATCCAGACCAAGGACGGCTGGGTCTATATGGTGGCGCTCGGCGATCCGATGTTCCGCCGCTTCATGCGCATGATCGGACGCGAGGAGCTGCTCGGCGATCCACGCTTCGCCAATGACGAGCTGCGCGCGGAGAATGGCGCGGCGCTGAGCGAGATCGTGACCGAATGGGCGCGGCACCATACGAATGCCGAGATCCTGCCGATCCTGGAGGCCAACCGCATTCCTGCCGGGCCGCTGCTGACGCCGCAGGAAGCGCTCGACGACCCGCATGTGCGCGATCAGTTCATCGTCGAGGTGCCGGTCGAGGGGCTGTCGAAGCCGGTGCCCTATGTGAAGCCGCCGGTTGCTTTCAGCCGCACGCCGGCCGCGATCCGCAAGGGGCCGCCGCGGGTGGGCGAGGACAGCGATGCGGTGCTGACCGAGGCCGGTTTCTCGACGGAAGAGATCGCCGCGCTGCGGGCGGAGGGGGTGGTCTGACGACCCCCGCCAATTCCCGCAATCGATCGAGGAGAGGCCCGTGAAGATCGCGACGATGATCACCTCCCCCCGTCATGCGCAGGCCGAGGCCCGGCGCATGGAGGAGCTTGGCTACGACGTCATCATGACGAACGAATCCAGCCATGATCCCTTCATCCTCTCCACCCTCGTCGCCGAACGGACCGAGAGGGTGGAGATACTGACGTACATCGCCGTCGCCTTTGCGCGAAATCCGATGATCGCGGCGCATTCCGCGCATGACGTGCAGCAGCTTTCCGGAGGGCGCTTCACCCTCGGCCTCGGCTCCCAGGTCAAGGCGCATGTCGAGCGACGTTTCTCCATGCCCTGGTCGCACGCCGCACCACGCATGCGCGATTTCGTCGGGGCGCTCCATGCGATCTGGGATTGCTGGTATGAGGGCAGGCCGCTCGAATATAGGGGCTCCTTCTACCGCCATGACCTGACCTCTCCCATCTTCATTCCCGAGCGGGGCGATCATCCGCGCCCGCACATCGGCCTCGCCGCGGTCGGGCCCGAAATGCACAGGGTTGCCGCACAATCGGCCGACAGCCTGCTCTGCCACAGTTTCACCACCCCCAAATATCTGCGCGAGGTGACGCTGCCGGCGATCGCCCGGGCGACGGCCGAGCGACGCCGACCGGAGAGTGCGCTCCGGCTGGTCGGAATGCCGTTCATCGCGACCGGCGAGACCGAGGAGGAGCTGGGACGGGCGGTGGCCGGGGTGCGCAAGACCATCGCCTTCTACGCCTCGACCCCCGCTTATCGCGCCGTGCTTGAAGTCCATGGCCTGGAAGCGGCCCAGCCGGAGCTGCTCCGCCTTTTCAAGCTGGGGCGATGGAAGGAGATGGGCGAACTGGTCGACGACGGCTTCGTCGACACCTTCGCCGTGGTGGGCGACGCTGCGCGCTGTGCCCGTTCTCTGCACGAGCGCTTCGCCGGCATCTTCGATCTGATCGGTGGCTATGCCGGCTCGGGGCCGGGCATGCCCGAAGCCGTGATGCAGGAGCTCAGGAAACTGCAGACCGCCTGATCGGCGCAAAGCCGGCACGTAGTTCCGCCACGAACAGATCCGGCTGCTCGAACGCGGCGAAATGGCCGCCGCGTGCCGCGCGGTTCCAGTAGACGATGTTCGAGAAGACGCGTTCCGCCCATCGCCGCGGCGGGCGGCGCATCTCGGCGGGGAAGATGCTGCAGGCGACGGGCAGGTCGATCGCCGCGTTACCGAAGGCGCTGCGGAAGCTTTCCCAATAGAGCCGGGCCGCGGAGGCGGCGCTGTCGCTGAGCCAGTAGAGCATGATCGTGTCGAGCATTGCGTCTCGGCTCAGCGCCTGCTCGGGCTCGCCGGCATTGTCCGTCCAGGCCTGGAATTTCTCGTAGATCCAGGCGGCCTGGCCGACGGGCGAATCCGCCAGCGCATAGCCCAGCGTCTGCGGGCGCGTGCTCTGCTGGGTGGAATAGCCGAGGCCCCATTGCCTGTGGGCGTCGGCGGCGGCCCGCGCCTCCTGCGCCTCGGCATCGGCGAACGCCTCGCCCTCGGGTGGGAAGCAGACTACCATGTTGAGATGGATGCCGGCCAGCCCCTTGGGCTGCTGCACCGCCATGGCGCGGGTGATCGCCGAGCCCCAGTCCCCGCCCTGCGCGCCATAATGCGCGTAACCCAGCCGCCGCATTAGCTCTGCCCAGGCGGCGCCGATGCGCTCCACGGTCCAGCCCGTGGCGGTCGGCTTGTCGGAAAAGCCGTAGCCGGGCAGCGACGGGATGACGAGATGGAAGGCCTGCTCGGCACGGCCGCCATGGCGGGTGGGATCGGTGAGCGGTCCGATCGCCTGCAGAAACTCCAGGATCGTGCCCGGCCAGCCATGGCTGAGGATCAGCGGCATCGCATCGGCATGGGGCGAGCGGATGTGCAGGAAGTGGATGCCGAGGCCGTCGATCCGCGTCCGGAAATTGGGCCAGCGGTTGATCTCCGCTTCGCAACGCCGCCAGTCGTATTCCGTCTGCCAATAATCGGCGAGGCTTCGCATGCGATCGAGCGGCACGCCCTGCGACCAATCGGATACGGTCTCGCGATCGGGCCAGCGGGTGAGAGCCAGCCGCGCCTGGAGATCGTCGAGCGCCGCCTGGGGAACGGCGACGCGGAAGGGCAGGATCGCCTCGCTCGCGGATTCGTCCAGCGGAGGGAGCCATTGCGGGGTCATGCGGTGAGCTCCTCGATCAGATCGGCGAGACGGAACAGCGCCTGTCGCCGGTGCCAGCGCGCCATGCCGTAGCGCACGTCGTCGAAATGGCCGTCCTCCAGATTGCGGACCGCCTTATATCCCATCACGCCGAGCCGGAGCTGACCCCAGAGCCGATAGAAGTCGAGCTGCCGGTCAGGCGGGCGCGTGCCGCCGGCGGCCTCATAGGCTGCCAGGAAATCGCCGAAGCTCGCCATGCTCTCGGCCGCATAGCACAGATAAGCGACGTCGGCGGCCGGTGTTCCGACATGGGCGAATTCCCAATCGAGCACGGCGGAGACGCGATCGCCCTCGACCAGCATGTTGTTATAGTTGAAATCGTCATGGACCAGCGCCGGCGGGCCATAGGCCAACGCGCGGTTGCGGGCGATCCAGTCGAAGCAGGCGTCCATGATCGCACTGCGTTCGCCCAGCGCCTGCCAGTCCGCGAGATAATCGTGGAATTGCGCGTCGAAGAAGGCATCACCCTGCGGCTGATCGGCACGGGGCCAATCGTCGGTGGGCACGGCGTGGACCCTCGCCATGCAGCCTGCCGTATCGGCGAGCAGCGCCGGATTGCGGCCGGGCGGCACATAGATGCTGCCGACCGGTGCACCCGATGCGCGCGCGAAGACGATGAACGGATCGCCGATCACGGCCCCGCTGGGTTCCAGCACGAAAGGCTGGGGGATGCGCGCGCCATGATCCCAGAGCCGGTTCAGCGGCCCCCATTCGTCGGTGACGGTGGTGCCGAGATAATTGTTGGCGCTGCGATCGACGCGCAGCGCGACCGCGACCGGCAGGCTGCGTGCGCCCTCCAGCGTGGCGAGCACCGTCTTCTTCGACATGCCGCGCGATACGGTCTCCGCCGAACGGACGATGATGCCGCCTTCGCCGGGAATGGCGGCGTTCAGGAAATCGGCAAGCGCCATCCGGTCCAGCGCATCGTCGACCGCCGCTCGCGGCCGTGCCGCGCGTTCGGCCTGGGCCTGGGTTTCGAGCGTACGCTGGAAGGCAGTCTCCCCGGCGACGTCTCCAGCCGGCGACGACAGCGTCTCGTCGGCGATGATCTCGGCGAGGAGAAGGACCACGGCATCCTTGGCGGCCTGATCGGCGCCGTTCATCCGGCCGACGGTATCGCGGACGAGACGAAGCTGGTTTGCGATGGCGCTGCTCATGCGTAGGCCCCCCCGATGGCGGAGCTGCGGCCGATCTCGACCAGTCCTTCGCCGCGTTCGCCCGTCGTCGTCAGGCGCAGCGGGCAGAAATTCTCGACGATGTGGAAGCCGACCTTGCCCACGGGCGCCTCGGATACCAGCGGAACATGGGCGAAACGACCGGCAACGTCGCTCTCGATCCGATAGGCATTGCCGAACACGTCCGTCACTTCGTGGACCAGCTTCGCGCAGAGGCCATCGGGCATCTCGCCCTCGCTATGGACCTCGATCCGGCGCAGGGCGCGCAGGCCGTCGGCGTCGACGACATAACCTTCCTTGGCGACGTGACCGGGGCGGAAGCTGGTTTCCAGCGTCTTGATGCCGAAGCTGCGGCCGGGAAAATTGAGTCCGCACCAATTGTGGCGCAGGGCGCCGGCGTCGGCGCGTATCACCCAGCTATGGTCGCGATAGCCGCTGCCCCGGATCGCTATCTCAGGACCGTCGACGAAGCGCGCATGGCCGGAGACGTCCAGCGCCTGCTGCTGATGATTGTACGGCAGATTGAGGCCCAGCGTCATCACCTCCTGGAAGGAAGGCGCGGCATTGCCGGCCGTACGGCAGGCGGCATAGTCGAAGGTCGGATGCCGCGCGGTGAAGCGCAGCGCGATATCGATCGCGTCCGATTCGAGCCTGAGCTCGAAGCGCTGGTGCGGCTCGGCGAAATGCAGCGTCAACGCGCCGTCCCCGATGGTACGCGCATATTCGAACGTGTCCGGAAAGGCGGTGGTGTTGGCATAGCGGATCGATCGGCCGCCAATCTCGAAATTGGCGGTGTAGCGGGCGCGGTCGTGGCCCGGTTCGTGATTGAGATGGATCACGCCGAAGGCACCGCTTTCGGGCGCGATCAGGATGAAGAAGTAATTTTCCTTGTAGCGGAGCTGCGCGAACGCGGGAACGGGGTGGGGCAGATCGTCATGGACGGTGGTCATGGATGTCATTCCCCTTCCGGGAAGTCGGCCAGCGGAGCGATCGCCTCGCTGCGCGCGAGGTCGGCGATCTTGGCCTCGAATGCGCGGATGATGGTGGGATGGGCGCGCCCGCCGAGCGCAAGGCGGAGCGGCGGATCGTCTCCCGCCACCATGTCGACGATGATCCTCGCGGCGCGCGCGGGATCGCCCTGCTGCTTGCCGGCGCTCGCGGAATAGGCGCGCCGCTGCGCCGCGACCTCCGCATAATCGGCGATCTCCCCATCCGGCAGATCGAGCGATCGGCCGAAGAAATCGGTGCGGAAGGGGCCGGGGCTGACGATCATCGCGCGGATGCCGAGCGCGGAGGCTTCGCCGGCCAGTGCCTCGGTCATCGCCTCCAGCGCGGCCTTGCTCGCCGAATAATAGCCCGAGCCGGCAAAGCCGCGCGCGCCGGCGGTGGAGGAGACGTTGACCACGAAACCTCGCCGTCGCGCTCGCATCGACGGGAGCAGCGCCCGCATCAGCGCGGCCGGACCGAACACGTTGGTCTCGAACTGGCGTCGCACCTCCGCCTCGCCGGCTTCCTCGATGGTCGACAGGAAGCCGTAGCCGGCATTGTTGACGAGCACGTCGATGGTGCCGAAGCGGGCAAGCGCGCTCTCGACGGCCGCGGCGATCTCGTCCGGCCGGGTGACGTCCAGCCGCGCCGCCAGCACGCGGTCCGGCGCGAGCGCGACGAGATCCGCCACGTCATCCGGCCGGCGCGCGGCGGCGACCGTATTGCCGCCCCGCGCCACGATCTCGCGCACCAGCGCCTTGCCGAAACCGGCCGACGCGCCGGTGACGAACCAAGTCCGATGCCGCAGGCTCATACGATCTCCCCGCCGGCCAGCGCATAGCTGCGCGGGCTCGATCCATGTTCATGGGTGATGCGCCAGCGACCGTCCTCGCCGCGCACCCAGATCAGGGTGAGACGGAACTGCTTGGCGAAGTCGTCGCCGCCGCGCGAGGTGCCGAACCAGTCCGCGCTCACCGACATCCAGGCGACGTCGCCCTGGCGGAAGATGCGGGGCGTCTCGCGGAACCGGAAGTGGATCTCGCTATATTTTTCGAGGACCTTGTACCAGCCGACCTTATATTGATCCCAGCCGACATAACCTTCGAGCGGCGGGGCGACGTCATAGGCAGTGAATTCGTCGTCCATCTTGTAGAGATGCTCGACCTTGGATCGATCGAGGATCCCTTCGCCGATGTCATATTGCCGTCGATAGTCTTCGAGCAATCCTTCGAGGATCGGTATTTCGGGGTCTTCGCCCGTAGCGGTGGCCATCAGATCCTCCTCGCAACGTCATAGGCCCGGGCGATGGTGGAGAAGATCATCCCGCCATCCTCCGAATTCACGTCGAAGGCGTCGCCGACGACATGGGTCTCGATGCCGCGGCTGCGCGCGCCTTCGGCAAGATCGCGCAGGGGATGGCGCTCGCTGGCGAAGACGATCTGGTCGATCGCGCCCAACGCGGTTTCGCCGACATCGCTCAGCAGGGTGAGGCCAGCCGCGTCCAGCCGGATATCGTGCACCGTCTTCACCCGCCTGACGCCCTTTTCGATACAGCGCGCGGTGAGATACCAGCGATCGTTGGCGGCGAGCTTGCCGGCGAAATGCCCCTGCGCCTCCGCCACCGTCACTTTCGCGCCGCTCTCGGAGAGATAGTCGGCGACCTGCATGCCGATCTGATCGCCGCCGATTACCAGCACATTGCGTCCGGCCGGAAGCACCTGCTCGAACAGATCGTCGGCAAGGACGAGATCGATGCCCTCCGCCGCGGTGACGAGATCGGTCAAATTCTGCGGTACCTGCGGCACGCTCCCGGTGGTGATGAATAGGATGTCCGGCGCGATCGCCTCGATCATCGTCATATCGACGCATGTGTTCAGCCGCAGATCGACGCCATATTTGCTGATCTGGCGTGCGTACCAGGGCAGCATGTCGCCGATCTCGCTTCGGCCGGGTACCATCTTCGCCCAGTTGATTTGTCCGCCGATACGGCCGCGTGCCTCGCACAGTATCACCCTGTGTCCGGAAAAGGCGCAGCGGCGCGCCGCCTCGAGTCCGGCGAGCCCCGCGCCCACCACGAGCACGGTCTTGGGATTGGACGCGGCCGAGCCTTCGATGTCGACGCAGACCGATTCCCGCTGCATGCGCGGATTGACGACGCAGCTCACCTGGCCGGGCTGACCCTTCTTGATCGAGCGCATCTCATGGTCGAGGCAGCCGCGGCAATCGGCGAGGCAGCGGCGTATATCGTCGAGCTCGCCGCGCCGCGCTTTTGCGACGATCTGCGAATCCGCGATCATCGGGCGGCCCATGCAGACGATGTCGGCCGTCCCTTCGGCGACCAGCCGGTCGGCCATCACCGGATCCTTGATGCGGCCGATGGTGGCCACTGGGATCGACACCACGGCGCGCACCGCGGCGGCGAGATCGGTGAAGCAGCCCTGTTTCTCGTAGAGCGGCGGCACCGTCAGCCGCGTGCCGCCCATCACCCCGGCGGTGACCGAGAGATAGTCGGCGCCGCGTGCTTCGAGCATCGGCGCGAGCGCGACCGCGTCATCGATCGTCCAGCCGCCTTCGGCAAAGAAGTCGTCGCCGTTGATCTTGATGCCGACGCCGATCTGTGGCCCCACCGCCTCGCGAACGGCCGCCAATATCTCGAACAGGAAGTGCGCCCGGTTGTCGAGACTGCCGCCATAACGGTCCTCGCGCCGGTTGAAATAGGAGGAGAGGAAGGCGCTGATCAGATAGCCGTGGCCCGCATGGATCTCGACGAAATCGACGCCCGCCTGGCGAGCATGCCCGGCAGCGGCGGCGAAGTGGCCGACCACCTCGGCGATCTCGTCGATAGAGAGCGCCTTGAGCTCGAAGCGGGTCCGCACGTCTCCTACCGGCTGTGCATGGGCGCTGATGCCGGAGGGGGAAAGCTGAATGCGCGAGGCGCCCTGCGTACCGCCGTCCCAGAGCTGCAGCCCGAACTTGGTGTCATACTGCTTCACGCCTTCCACCACGCGCGCCAGCGGCTCGACAACCTCGGGATCGAACAGCGCGACCGGCTGGCGGAACGGGCCGGAGGGCGGCACGACCTGCGTCGCCCCGATCGCCATCAGGCCGGGCTCGGCCTGGGCGCGCTCGGCGAAATAGGCGATCATCTCGGGCAGCGGAAAGGCGCGCTCGTCGAGGATCTGGCCCGCCGACATGCCGGGCATCATCACCCGATTGGCGATCTCCATCGGGCCGATCTTCAGCGGGGAGAAGAGGCTGGTCAGCATGGCTCCACCTCCATGAGGCCGCTCATCCGCTCCAGCGCGTCGGCGAAATCCTCCATGAACTCCTGCACGACGGTACGGGCGGACTTGGCGCTGGCGACCATGCCGATGCCCTGGCCGACGCCTTCGGTGAGCATTGCGCGCGCCGCATCGTTGCCGCCATCGACCGACTTCTCGGCGAGCAGCAGGGCGCGATGGGTGAGCAGATATTGGTAGGGCATGGGCAACATGCCCGGGCTGTCCTTGCTCTCCCACGCTTCGTTCCAGGCGGAGCGGAGCTGGCGCGCGGTCTTGCCGGTCATCGCGCGCGAGCGCAGTGTGTCGCGCGAGCGCGCGGCGAGCAGCCGCTCGCGCACAGCCGGATGCACGTCGCTCTCGCTGGTGGTAAGCCAGACCGATCCGGTCCAGGCGCCGGCAGCGCCCATCGCCATGACAGCGGCCATCTGCCGTCCGGTGACGATGCCGCCCGCGGCGAGCACCGGCACGTCGCTGCCCATCGCCTCCAACGCTCGCACCACCTCGGGCACGAGCACCATCGTAGAGACCTCGCCGCAATGCGCGGCCGCCTCGGTGCCCTGCGCCACGAGCACGTCGATGCCGGCCTCGAGCTGGCGCATGGCATGTTCCTTCGATCCGATCAGCGCGCCGACCGGCACGCCCGCGGCATGGCATTTGTCGATCATGAACTGCGGCGGCTTGCCGAGCGCGTTGACGAACAGGCGGATCGGATGGCGCAGCCCCTCATCCACCATGCGTTCGGCGGTGTCGAGGAAATGGCCGATCTCGCGGTCCGTGTCGGAATCGACCGCGGTATCGGTGGCGATGCCGTGGCGGGCCAGCAGATCGTCGACGAAGCGGCGGTGCCCGTCCGGTATCTGCGCCTCGAGCGCCTTGGTGGTGACGGCCTCCGCGTCGCGATCCGCCATATTCTCGGGCACTGCGATGTCGAGGCCGTAGGGGCGGCCGTCGACATGCGCGTCGATCCAGTCAAGCTCGATCTTGAGCTGGTCGGGCGTCATCTTGCCGTTGGTGGCACCGAATACGCCGAAGCCGCCGGCCCGGCTGACCGCGGCGACGACGTCGCGGCAATGGCTGAAAGCGACCAGCGGGAACTCTATCCCCACCAGATCGCAGAATTTGCTTTGCATGTCAGGCAACTCCCCATTCGCGCAATATGTCTTCGCTGTCCTGTCCGGGCACCGGCGGCGGATTGGCGATCGCGCCGGGCGTGCGGCTGAAGCGCGGGCCCGGTGCCGCCTGCAGACAGCCATCGAGGGTGACGAAGCTGCCGCGCGCGGCGAGATGCGGATCGTCCGCCAACTCGCCGGTCGACAATATGGGCGCCACGCAGGATTCGCCGCTGAAGATTTCTGCCCATTCGTCGCGCGTGCGTGTCGCAATGATGGCGGCAGTGCGCACCTTTAGGTCGGGCCAGGCGGCGGGATCCATCTGTCGGTCGAAGGCTGGATCGTCGGCGACGCCGAGACCTTCGCGGAAGGCACGGTAGAATTGAGGTTCGATCGCGCCGACAGACAGATATTTGTCGTCGCGCGTTCGATAGGCTTGGTAGAAATGCGAGGCACCGTCCGAAAAATGACTGCCGCGGCGATCGGTGAAGAGGCCGTTCGCTTTCATGGTGAGCGAGCCCATCAACTGCAGCGCGGCGCCTTCGATCATCGCAGCATCGACCACCTGGCCCTGGCCGGATCGCTGCGCCTCATAGATGGCAGCGAGGATGCCGAAGGCGAGGAATAGCCCGCCGCCGCCCATGTCGCCGACGAAATTGTTCGGGATTGCAGGTACGTCATCCGCTGGACCGATGGTGTGCAGCGCGCCGGAAAGGGCGATATAGTTGATGTCGTGACCGGCATGATGCGCGCGCGGGCCGTCCTGGCCCCAGCCGGTCATCCGGCCGTAGACGAGGCGCGGATTGCGGGCGAGGCAGGTGTCCGGCCCGACGCCGAGCTTCTCCGCGACGCCGGGGCGGTTGGGCTCGATCACCACGTCTGCCTTCTCGACGAGGCGCAGCGCCGTCTCGACCTGCTCCGCTTGCCTGAGATCGAGGATGATCGCGCGGCGCCCGCGGTGCAGCAGGTTGCGCCGCGGATCCAGGCCATAATGCGCCGTCGAGCTCCCCGGCCGATCGATCTGGACGACCTGCGCGCCCAGATCCGCCAGCAACATGCCGCAAAAGGGGCCAGGTCCCAAGCCGGCGAACTCCACGACGCGCAGGCCTTGGAGTGGCCCTTGTCTCTCGCTCATCGAATCGCTCTCCCGAGCCTGATTTTGTCTCGACGAAAATAGATAGCAAGCGTATAATGCTCTGTATAACCATTTTCCGGACAGCAAGAGGAGAGGGACATTCATGGCGCGCATGGGCTATGGCGAGGAGCATGAGGCTTTCCGCCGCACGGTACGGACGTTCCTGGACCGCGAGCATGAGCCGTATCTGAAGCACTATGAGGCGGCCGGGGGCCTCGACCGGGAGTTCTGGCGCAAGGCCGGACAGGCGGGGCTGCTCGGCCTCGCCCATACCGGCGGCGGCGACTTCACCTTCTATGCGATCATGTCCGAGGAACTCGGCCGGACGCCGGGCACCGCCACCACCGGTAGCTCGCTGATGGCGGACGTCGCGACCTATATTCTGGTCAATCATGGCAGTGATGCGCAGAAGGACAAATATCTCGCCGGCATCCTGACCGGCGCGTGGACGCAGGCCATGCCGCTGACCGAGCCGAGCGTGGGCAGCGACGCCACCGCCATCGCGACCACGGCGCTTCGCGACGGCGACGACTATGTCATCAATGGCGAGAAATATTTCATCTCCAACGGGTCCGGCGCCAATCTTCTCTATGTCGTCGCGAAGACCGATCCGTCCAAGGGCGGACGCGGCATGAGCGTGATCATCGTCGAGGCCGATACGCCCGGCGTCTCACAGGCGAAGATTCCGATGATCGGCTGGCGTCAGGGAGATACGGGCGCATTGAACTTCGACAATGTCCGCGTGCCGGCGAGCAATCTCCTCGGTGTCGAAGGCGGCGCGATGAAGATATTGATGGATACGTTCCTCGAGGATCGCATCCAGATCGCGGCGCGGTGCCTGGGTGCGGCGTCACGGGCGTTCGAATTGACCCTGGATTATGTGAAGGAGCGTAAGGTCTTCGGACAGAGGGTGATCGATTTCCAGAACAGCCAGTTCGTCCTCGCAGAGTGCCGCGCCGATATCAAGATCACCGAAACGATGGTCGATACGGCGATGATCAAACTGCGCAATGGGGAATTCACCTTCGAGGACGGTGCGATCCTCAAGCTCTGGGCGACGCAGATGGAAGGACGCGTGCTCGACAAGTGCGTGCAGCTCTTCGGCGGCGCGGGGCTGATGGACGATAACCCCATTTCCCGCATGTGGACGGCGGCTCGCATCCAGCGAATCTACGCCGGAACGGACGAGTTGCAGAAAGTGGCGATCGCGCGGGGGCTGATGCAATGAACGGCGAGGATATCGCCGCCTTCGCGCGCCGTTATGGCGATGCGTGGGCCAGTCCCGACACGGAGCGGTTCGTGGCGATGTTCACGCCGGACGCGACCTACCGGGACGATCAGGTGGGCCGCTACAGTGTCGGACACGCCGATCTGCGCGGGTTCCACGCGCATTTCGTCGCCGCCATTTCCGAGATCCGCATGGAATTCCCGCGCGCCTTCCGTTCGGGCGTGGACGCCTGTCTTGAGTGGACCTTCTCGGGCCGGCAGACCGGCACCTATCATGGCCGGCCGCCCACCGACATCGCCTTCACGGGCAAAGGCGTCGCGGTGATGACGCTGGCGCCCGACGGGCGGATCCGATCGGTGACCGACTATTATGACGGCGGTGCCGTCAAGACGCAGCTCAGCGAAGCATGACGGGCGAGGGGACGTAGGATGACGGTGACGGTTGAGCGGCACGGCGCGGTCGCGGTGGTCGTGCTCGACCGGCCGCAGACCAAGAATGCGATCACCGACGGCATGCGGCGCGAGCTGTGGGAAGCCTATGAGGATTTCGCGCTCGACGGCTCGGTGCGCGCGGTGCTCCTGACCGGGGCGGGCGGCAATTTCTCTTCCGGCGCGGACCTCGCCAGCTTCGGCGGTGGCGGCGTGCCGGGCTCGCTCGGTCGCATGCACGAGCTCGGCCGGATCAACCGCGCCATCTATCATCTGAAGAAGCCGACCATCGCCGCCGTGTCCGGCATCTGCGCCGGCATGTCCTGGGGCTTCGCTTTGTGCTGCGACTTCGTGTTCGCGGCGGAGACGGCGAAGTTCGTGCAGGTGTTTCGCGGCGTTGCGCTGGCGCCCGACGGCGGTTCGATCTGGCTCTTGAGCCGGCTGGTCGGCCCGATGCGCGCCAAGGAGCTCTGCTATACCGGCCGCGTGGTCCGCGCGGAGGAGGCGTTGCGGCTCGGCCTCGCGCTGGAGCTGATGCCGCAGGAGGAGCTGTTCGCGCGGAGCCTCGCTTTCGCCGAGCAGCTCGCCGAGGGCCCGGGCGTCTCGATCTCGCTCGCCAAGCGGCAGACGGATCTCGCTGCCACCCTGTCCTTCGATCAGTTCCTGGAGACGGAGCATGTGATGCAGCCCGTCGCCAGCCGCACCGAGGACCATGCCGAGGGCGTCGCTGCCTTTCGCGAGAAGCGCAAGCCGGTGTTCAAGAGCGCGTGAGATCGGTGGGATTGTCGGTCTCGTCTTCTTGAAGTTCCCGTATTGCCAGCGGAAGCTGGCATCGCTTCAAAAGCATGCGGTTCATGGCCGAGAGTGATCCCAGCTTCGCTGGGATGACGATTCACCTTAGCCTTATCCCGCTTTCCCGGGCGAGCAGCGCCCGCGCGCGCAAGAACATGAGGGCGGAGAGGAGGCAGGTCACCATGCCAGCCATCATCGCATAGCGCAGGCTGTCCGCGCCGTAGAGCGGCTTCCAATGGTCGCTGAGCATGCCGACCAGGAAGGTGGCGAGCGCGCTGCCGATCAGCGCGTTGGCGCAGCTCGATATGCCGGCCGCCGTCGCGCGCGTGTGCGGTGCGCTGATCGCCTGATAGGCGGCGGAATAGCAGGGCGAGTAGAGTACGCTGATGCTGGTGCCGACGAAGGTCGCGGCCAGCGCAAGCGTCTTGGACGGCACGAGGAAGATCAGCATGTAGAGCGGAAACAGCGCGAGCGTGTTCCACAGCGAGAAGCGGATCAGCACGTCCGTATCGCCGTGCGCCGCCAGCCGGTTGCCGATCCACCCGCCGCCGATCAGGCCACAGGCCATACCGCCCGCCATCAGCGGCCCGAAGATCAGGCCGACCTCGCGAACGCTCATGCCATGGCTGCGGATGAAGAAGCTGCCGAGCTGGTTGACCAGGCCGATATTGACGAAGGTGACGACCGATCCCGCGCCGATCAGCCAGACCAGGGGGCGATTGCACCAGACGACGCGAAAGGTGGAGCCGCCTGACGTCGCGGCGACTGGCGCAGCCTCGCGTGGGGGATCCTCGCCGCGCCAAAGGATCAGGAGGCCGACGATCAGCCCCGGCGGCCCGGCAAGGAAAAAGGCGGGACGCCAGCCATAGGCGGAGGCGATCCAGCCGCCGATCATCCAGGCGAGCAATATGCCGGCCATGCCGCCCGCATAGAAGATCGCCATGGCGAGCGGGCGGCGCTCGGGCGGATAGGTGTCGCTGATCAGCGAGATGGCGGCGGGCACGATCGCCGCCTCGCCGACGCCGACGCCCGCGCGCGCCAGGGCGAGCTGCCAGAAATTGCCGGCAAAGCCGCAGGCGACAGTGCACAGGCTCCAGGCGCCGAGCGAGAGTATCACGAGCTTCCTGCGGCTCCAGCGATCGAGCAGCGCGCCGGAAAGCGCGCCGACGATACCGTAGATCACCACGAAGGCGGCGCCGGTGAGCAGGAAGAGCTGCGTGTCCGAGAGCGCGAAGGCCTGCTTCACCGGTTCTGCGACCACGGCCATCATCAGCCGGTCGATATAGGCCATGCAATAGGCGGCGGAGAGCAGGATCAGCAGCAGCGGCGCGGGCGCGCCGGCTCGGCTGCGGGGCGGTCGGTTTTCCATGATCAGCGCACCGAGGGGCCGAATGCCTGTCCGTTCACGCTCATCCCCGAATAGCTGTTGGCCACCGCCATCGGCAGGAACTCCGCCGGGAAGTTCAGCGCCGGCTTCGAGACCGCATCGAGCCGGGCGATGGCGGATGGATCGAGGCGGAGATCGAGTGCGGCGAGATTGGCCTCGAGCTGCGCCATGGTGCGCGCGCCGATGATCGGCGCGGCGACGCCGGGCCGCGCGAGCAGCCAGGCGAGGGCGACGGAGGCGGGACTTGCGCCCTGCTCGGCCGCCACCGCCTTGACCATGTCGACCACCGCGAAATTGCGCTCGTTGAAGTTGCGTGCCAAGCTGGCGGCGCGACCCGGCGAGTCCGCCTGGTGGTTGTCGCGGCTATATTTGCCGCTTAGCATGCCGGCGCGCAGCGGGGACCAGGGCGTGATGCCGAGCCCCATCGCCTGTGCCATCGGCGCCAGCTCGCCCTCCACCGTGCGTTCGAGCAGCGAATATTCGACTTGCAGCGCGATCAGCGGCGCCCATCCGCGGAACCGCGCGATGGTCTGGGCTTCGGCCACCTTCCAGGCCGGCGTATCCGAAAAGCCGATATAGCGGACCTTCCCCGCGCGCACGAGATCGTCGAGCGCGGCCATCGTCTCCTCGATCGGCGTGAAGGGATCGTCCCAATGCTGCCAGTAGAGATCGATATGATCCGTGCGCAGGCGCGTCAGCGAGGCGTTGCAGGCGGCATGGATGGCGCGCCGGCTCGTGCCGCCGCCATTGGGGTTGCCGGGCAGCATGTTGCCGCCGAACTTGGTGGCGAGCACGATCCGGTCGCGCCGTCCCGGCTCGGCGGCGAGCCAGTCACCGATGATCGTCTCCGAGCTGCCCTTGGTATAGATGTTCGCCGTGTCGACGAAGTTACCGCCGAGATCGACATAGGCGTCGAGGATGGTGCTGGCTTCCCCGGCATCGCTGCCGAAGCCCCACTCCGTGCCGAAGGTCATCGCGCCGAGGCCGAAGCGGCTGATCTTGAGGCCCGAGCGGCCGAGGGTGACATAATGGTCGAGCGGCATTGCGGATCTTTCCTGGATGAGATGCGGGAAGGTCAGGCGGCCGCCGCGGGCTGCTGTCGGTCGGGCCAGATCGCGGTCGGATCGTCGCTGTGGACTTCGTTGAGGATCCATTTGCACATGCGGCGCAGCACCTCGATCCCGTCTTGCGGGCCGGCGATGGTCCGCCGGGTGGCGCAGCCGAGCGTCACCAGCCGCTGCGCGCCCTGGATGGCGAGGCGATCGCGGATCTCGTGCATCAGCCGGTCGGGATAGAGGCCGATCGTCTGTGTCCAGGCGGTGACCGCGCCGATCGCGGCATCGAGGCTGTCGACCGGCACCAGATTGGCGACGCGGCCCGAAAGCAGCCGCGAGAATTCGACCGGCTCGTCCATCTGCGAGACGATCACGCCGCCGCGCCCGTCACCGCCGATACGGCGGTAGAGGGCGGAGGCGAAGCGCAGCCCCTCCATCTCCTCCGCAAGCGCGGGATCGAGCGCGGCGACGGGATTGCTGAGCGTCACCGGCAATAGCTGGATCGCCTCGTACAGCAATTCGCCGAAGCGGTTCGCCCGGGCGAGGCCGGCGGCATCTGTGCCCGTCTCGACATGGATGACGCGGGCGTTGAGGCAGGCCTGCTGATTGTTGACCGCGACGTCGAGCGCCGCGCGCCGCGCGCAGGTCCGCATCGTGGCCTCGTCCGCAAAGGCCTCGCGGCCGATGATGGTGGCCGACAGCTTCGGATCCAGCGTGATCAGATCGATGCCGGGCTGGAGATATTTGCTGATGTGCCGGACCGAGGCGAGCCCGCCCCAGGCGACGATCTTCTCGACGGCGGCCGGCTGGTAGAGGCGGCTTTCGATCCGCTCGTCGCC
Organism: Flavisphingomonas formosensis; assembly: GCF_009755815.1. Taxonomy (GTDB): domain Bacteria; phylum Pseudomonadota; class Alphaproteobacteria; order Sphingomonadales; family Sphingomonadaceae; genus Flavisphingomonas; species Flavisphingomonas formosensis. Next base: position 228,289 of record NZ_WRPK01000008.1, on the reverse strand, counting down.
GCCCTTCCAATAGCCGACGCTGATATGACGGGTGATCGGATGATCGGGCGCCATGTCGATCATCGTGCGGGCGATGGCGGCGGCGGTCAGCGGATCGTTGGACGGCGTCTTGACGATCATGTCGCTGCGGACGATCGCGTTGCGCATCACGGTGATCGCGGAGATGGTCGGCACGTTGCCGGCGATGACGTGCAGGGCCCGTGCGCCGAAGGCGCGCACATAGCTGGTCGAGGCGCCTTCGCTGCGCGTCCGCACCCATCCCTCCAGGAAGGGGATGCCGATCAATATGTCGGCCATCTGCCGCATCTCTGCGCGATCGAAGACCTTGCCGAGATTTTTGTAGACGGAGCGGAGGATCGGTTCGCCGAGGCCCGAAGTCTTGCAGGTCAGCGCCAGCGCTTCCTGAAGATGCGCGTTCTTGCCGAAATCCAGCCAGGCGCCGAGCTCTACCAGATAATCGAGTATCTCCTCGAAGGGGAGGGCGTGCAGGTCCGCGATCGCGGAGGGAGGGGAGAGCGGCAGCTTGCCGAGATGATCGAACACGTCCGGGCCGCGGAAGCGGGTGGCGGGATCGCGCCCGCCGAACTCGGTCTCGCCGCTCTCGATGATTTCGCCGCGAATGATCAGGGGAACGCGATAGCCGGTCATGCCGACGCTCCTGTGTTTTCCACGATGAATTCCAGTGCCCGGTCATGCGCGCCCGGTGCGCCGGCGCAGGTGATCTTGTCGTCGCCGCCCTCCTTCTCGGTGTAGCGGCGGATGGTCTTGTCGAGATAGGGGCCGATCCGCCCGCAGGCGCAGCTTTCCGTATCGCCCCAGTGCAGCGTCACCTCGTCGCCGGTCAGGAAGCCGGCCCAATAGGTGGAGGCGTTGAGGTCGATCGCGCCATAGCGGCCGGTGGCGGTGCCGGTGCGGGGCAGCGACTCGCCACTTGCCGGATCGAGCAGGAACGGCACGTGCCAGGCAGGGATGTGATAATGGCCGCTGCCGCAGGCACGCGAGGCTGCGACGATCTCGGTCATGCCATAGCCTTCGACCAGCGCCGCGCCGCCGAGCGCGTGATCGACCGTGGCGCGCCAGCTCTCGGGCAGATCATGGCCCTTCATCCCGCCGCCCGCCGCGACGAAGCTGTCGGCCGCAAAAAGGCCGGAGAGGCCCCGCTTGCCGGCTTCCAGGGCGAGGACATGGAGGGCCGGTACATGGCCCATGATCGAGACGGTCCGTCCCGTCCAGCGACCGGTAATGCGATCGAAGAAGGCATCCCAATGCTCGCCTGAGCGGGCCTGGTCCCTGAGGAAGGCCTCGCGCCGCTCCATCAGGCGCGGCGCGATCTTCAGCATGCCGGCTTCGCCGCGCGATTCCGCGACGCGCAGGCGGCCGCTGATCGAGGCGACGTCTGCCGAGAAGCGCGTCGGATTGGTGGCGATGATCATATCTTCGTCGCCGCCGAACAGCGCGTCGCGCAGGAAGGGGAGCAGCCGGTGCTGCGCCATGCCACCGTGGCGATACTGGGTGTAGATCACGGGTGCCGCCTCGATCGGCACGCCGAGCAGCGGCCGCTCGCCGGGCCAGGGGTCGAACTGCCGACGCTGGCCGCTGACCATCTTGTGCATTTCGGGAATGCCGCGCGGCAGGAAGGAGAGTTTGCCGGACGTGCCGGTGGAATGCATCACCCGGACGTCGGTGCGAGCGTCGAGCAGGTCGAGCCAGTCGTCAATGCTGTCGCAGCCGCGCGCGTCCACGCCCGAGAGGTCATAGGCGGTGAAACCGTCCAGCCATTGCGTCAGCCGATCGAACCGGCCGTTTTCGAGGAAGGACATCGGATAGGATTTCAGCGCCGAATGCGGCACCAGCAGGGGTGCGATGTCGGCGATCTCGGTTATCTCGATGATATGCTGTTCCTGCGCGAGCTGGCGCAGCATCGGGATGCGGTCGACCAGCTGGGCGAAGCGCCCGCGCAGCGCCTCGCGCTGGAGCCGCTGCTGGTCGGCGAGGGGGATGGCGTAGATCTCTGCTTGGGGCAGCTCGATCCAGTCTTCGGGGCGGTCGGCAGAAATGGTCGCCACGCGGGCCTCCTTTTCGTTCGCAATCTCCCGACATGACCATTGGCGTCCGACAGGGGGTGCCGTCCCGCCGCTGCTCCGTGGCAGGGCGGCACCCGCTCTCCCCTTTAGAAATGCAGCCCCATGGTGAGGCCGAAGGTGCGAGGCGCGGCAGGCGCGCCCTTGGTGCCGGATGTGCCGCCATTGGCGATGTAGGCGTAGTATTTTTCCTTGAGCAGGTTGTTGACCCACAGGCGGACGTCCATGCCGCGCTTCAGGCTGGTCCAGCGCAGCGAGGCGTTGACCACGTCGTAGATCGGCTGCCGGGTGAGGTAGAGATTGTCCGGCTCGAAATAATAATTGCCGGTGTGCAGCCAGGAAGCGGTGAAATCGAAGTCGCCGATCGGAGTCGGTAGCAGATAGTCGGCCGAGAGCGACAAAGTGAAGGGTGGGGTCAGCACCGTCTTCTTGCCGCTGAGATTGCAAGTCGCGGCGCCGGCCAGCGGCTTGCCGTTGACCAGCGGTGCGATGATCTGCACCTCCGGGCTCGTCGAAACCGGATAAGCCGACAGGTTCGAGCAATAGGACGGGACCACCGCCTGGCCGGCCGCGGGGGCGTTGGGCCCGGTCAGGAAGAAGGTCGGCCCGTTGGCGAAATCGTCATAGGTGCCCTTCTGCACGTTCACCGCGGCGGTCAGCGTCAGGCGGCGGACCGGCGCGACGGTGAGATCGACGTCGATGCCCTTGATCGTCGCGGCGCCGCCATTGACGAAGATCGTGCCGCCGCCGTCGGACCGGTTGTTCTGAACCTGGATATTCTTGTATTTATAATAATATCCCTCGACGTTCAGGCGCACCATCCGATCGAAGAACTCGCTCTTGAAGCCGGCGGTGAAAGCGTCGATCGTCTCGGGCTTCACCGGAGGCAATGGTGCCGTTACTGACGTAGAATAGCCTGCGAGATTGTAGACGCCGCTTTTGAAACCGCGATTATAGGCGGCATAGATCATCAGATCGTCGCTGAAATGATGATCGACGGCGACGCGCCCGGTGACCGCGTTGAATGTCGCCGCATCGCGGAACGGGCCGTTGAACGCCATATAGCCGTTGGCGCTCAGCACCTGACCCGTGTCGAGGCTGTAGAAGCCGCCTTCGCCGCCATAGCTCGCGCGGTGATCCGAGGTGTAGCGGATGCCGAGCGTCAGGTTGGTTTCCTTGAAGATCGGATAGGTGCCCTGCGCGAAGGCCGAATAGGAATTGGTCCGCATCCGATCGTCGCCCGTCTGATATTTGGGCACGCCGGCGAGGATCGGGCCGTCGGGCGTGGTGAAGGGCGCGCCGGTGATGGCGAGACCCGAATAGCGACCGAGGAAGAAGGTCTTGTCGTGCATGTAGAAGGCGCCGACGATCCATTGGAACTTGTTGCCGTTCGGTGCGGCGAGTTGCAGTTCCTGGGTGAAGGTGTTCGCGCCATATTGGTTGTAGGAATTGAGGAAATTCTGGGGGGATGCGTCCAGATCGAGCGGCGCATTGACGCGCAGCCGGCTGTACGCGGTGATGCTGGTGAGCGTGACAGGGCCGAAATCCTGAACGATCTTGCCGCTATATTGCGCGAACTTCACCGTGTAGGGCCGGTTGATATTGTCGACCGTATCGTAGAATCCGATCGGATCGCCCTTGCCGTCACCATTCCTGTCGGGCAGGCCGGCGCCCGCCACCGGATCATAGCCGCCGCGTCCCTTGGTTCCGGGCACGACGCGATTGGCGAAGCCCATGTCGGACTTGCGATAGGCATACATGCCCGACAGCAGCACGGTGGTGTCGTCGGTCGGCTCCCACAGCAGCTTGCCGCGCACGCCATAGGATTTGTTCGTATAGGCGTCGCTCTTGCCCGGCGTCACCGGGACGGAAGCACCTGTCAGCGTCGATTGGTGCGTCGAAGCATAGTTCTTGCCCCAGCCGTCGCGCTGGTCGGTGTAGAAGGCTGCAATGTTCACCGCGACATTTTTGGTAAGGCCGGTCGATCCGTAGAGCTGGCCGGTGACGGTGTCGTAATTGGCGTAGCCGATATTGGCGTCCACCTTGGTATCGTAGGTCGGGTTACGCGTCTTGACGTGGATGACGCCGCCGGTCGCATTGCGGCCGAACAGCGTTCCCTGCGGGCCCTTGAGCACTTCGACGGCGGAGATATTGTTGAAATCGAAGACAGCCGCGTTGCCCGAGACGAGATAGACGTCGTCGACGAACAGCGCGACCGACGGCTCGTTGCCGACGAAGGACGAGGTGGTGCCAATCCCGCGGATGAAGGGAACGCCGCCCTGGGCCTGGCGAGTGAAGGTGACGCCAGGCATGAGCTGGGTGAGTTGTTCGGGTCCGGATATGCCGGCTTTCTGGGCGATGTCTGCAGTAACCGCCGAAATCGCGATCGGAACATTCTGGAGATTTTCGCCGCGTTTCTGCGCAGTGACGACAATATCTGCGAGACCATTGCCTTCATCGGCCTCGGATTGCGCCGGAGCCGGTGAAGTCTGCGCGAAAGCCGGTTGTATCAGGGCCAATGCAATCGTGGACGCCAATAGGCAACACGTACGACGAAGCGTCATATTTCTCCCCTCCGTGGATTTTGTAACGAATCGTATCGTCCGCTACATTAATGTACGTGTACGTATTGTAATGCGCGTGCTTATGCAAATTCATTTCGCGGCTGGGCGTCGGTTGTCGCTTTCGGGGAGGAGAGGAGGGGCACGACGGAGGGATCGTTGCTTTCGTCGCTGATCCATTTGCACATGCGGCGGAGCGGCTCCATGCCGTCATGCGGGCCAGCCATCGCAGCCTTGCAGGCATAGCCGAGCGAGACGAGCCGCTGCGCGCCGTTGAATACCAGCCGGTCGCGCAGCCTTTCCTTGAGCGCGTCGGGATAGATGCCGATCGACTGGGTGTAGGAGGTGACGGACCGCACCGCGATATCGAGATCGTCGATCGGCACCAGATTGGCGACGCGGTTGTTCAGTAGCGGCGCGAAATCGACGGGCTCGTCGATCTGGGAGAGGATCACCGCGCCTTCGGCGCCGCCGCCGATCACCTTGTGATCGAAGCTCGCCAGGCGCAGCGCCTGCACTTCCTCGGCGAGCGCGGTATCCAGCGGGGCGGCGGCGCTGCACGTCTCCGGCAGTGCCTGGATGGCGTCGAACAACAGGGTGCCGAAACGGTTCGCGGCGGCAAGGCCGGCGGCATCGGTACCCGTCTCGACATAGGTGACGCGCGAATTGGCGCAGGCCTGCTGGTTGAAATAGGCGATGTCGAGGGCGAGTCTCACCGCGGCGTCGTGCATGGATCGATCGTCGGCAAAGGCCTCGCGGCCGACGATCGAGGAGGAGAGCTTGGGATCCATGGTGATCAGGTCGATGCCCGGCTGGATATAGCGCGCGATGTGGGTGATCGAGGCCTGACCGCCCCAGGCGATGATCTTCTCGATCCGGTCGGGGCGATAGAGTTCGGCTTCCACCGCTTCGTCGCCGCCCTTCCAATAGGCGATCGAGAGATGCCGCGTCACCGGATGGTCGGGGTCCATAGCGATCATGGTGCGGGCGATGGCGGCCGCGGTAGCGGGATCGTTGGACGGCGTCTTGAAGATCGCGTCGCTGCGCGTGATCGCGTTGCGGATGATGCCGAGCGCGGACGGCATCGGGACGTTGCCGGCCAGCACATGCACGGCCCGGGCGCCGAAGGCGCGTATGTTGCAGACGCAGCCGTTCGCCATCGGCCGGGGCACCCAGCCGTCCAGATAGTCTATGCCGATCGCATTGTCGGCGAGCTCGCGGATGAAGGCAGCGGAGAAGAGGTCGCCCAGCGTCGCATAGAGATGGCGGACGATGCCGCCGGTGAGCCCCGAGGAGCGCACCGAAAGCGCATAGGCTTCCTGTAGATGGGGATTGCGGTCGAGTCGCAGCTCGCGGCCCAGCGCGGCGAGGAAGGCGATGATCTCCTCGGTGCTGAGCGCGTGGATGTCGGCGAGGTCGGCCGGATCGGCGAGCGGCAGCGCGTGGATGTGCCGGCGCACGTCGGGCGTTTCGAACGCGGCGCCGTCGCGGCGCATGGCGAAGCGCAGCGTGTCGCCCTCGACGATGCGGCCGCGGATGATCAGCGGAACATGGAAGCCCATCATTTCCTCCTAGGCCGAAGCCGCGCCGATGAAGGCGAGCGCGCGGTCGTGCAGGCCGGGAGCGCCGGCACATGTGATCTTGTCGTCGCCGCCCCGCAGCGCGCCGTAGCGGCGGATCGGGCCGGCAATGTAGCTGCCCCTGCGCCCGCAGCGGCACGGCGTCTCGTCGCCGAAGTCCAGCATCACTTCGTCGCCGGTCAGGAAGCCTCCCCAGCGTGTCTCGCAGGCGATGTCGAAGATGCCCAGCCGCCCGGTCGCGCGCCCAAGCCGCGGCAGGATCGCGCCGCTATCGGGATCGATCAGATAAGGAATGAGGTTCGGCACGATATGATAATGACCGCGCGGGCACATGCGGGTGATCGCGGAGGCTGCTTCGGACATGCCGTAACCCTGCGGCGGAAAGGGAAGGCCGGTGAAGCGCTCCACCTGCTCGCGATAGCCGGGGGGCAGGGCGCGGCCCTTGTCGCCGCCTGCCATGAAGAAGATGCTGTCGGGCGCGAACAGGCCCTCGAGCCCCCGGGCGACGCCGGCGCACATGGCTTCGACGGTCGGCGGCAGCACACCCTTCAGCACGACGCGGGCCCCGCGATAGCGCGTGGCGAGCGCATCGAAGAAGGCCTCACGATGGCGGGGCGCCTCCTCCTGTTCGCGCAGGAAGCGCTCGCGCTGCGCCATCAGCCCCGGCGAAAGCTGGATGCGGCCCACGGCGCCGCGTGCCTGCGCGCCCTCCAGCCGGCCGGCCAGCGAGGCCATGTCGGCGCTGATCCGGCTGGGATCGAGGCAGAGCACCCGGCTTTCGTCGCCGCCATAATAATAGTCGACGATCGCCTGGATCGATCGCGGGAAGCTTTGCGAGCCATGGCGGTAGCCGAAGGCGATCAGCGGCAGCTCGCCGAGATCGATGCCGTCATGCGTGTGCGGGCCGTCCTCGTCGCCGAAACTTTCGAAGCTGCGCTTGATACCCTTGATCGACGTGATCGCCTCGGCGCGGCTTTGCGGCACGAAGGAGAGCTTGCCGGTGGTACCGGAGGAATGGCGCAGGCGCAGCTCCGTCTCGGCGTCGAGCCGGTCGATCCAGGCGTCGATGGTCTCCAGCCCGGCGCAATCCACTCCGCCGAGATCGATCGCGGTGAGCGTGCCGAGCCAGCGGGTGAGCTGGTCGAAGCGGCCCTTCTCCATCGCGGACAGCGGATAGGATTTGTACATCGTGTGGGGGAACAGAAGCAGCGCGCCATCTTCCAGCCGCTCGATGCGGGAGAGCTTCTGCTCCTCGGCGAAGCGGGCGAGCACCGGGACGCGGTCGGCCAGCGCCGCGAAGCGCAACTGCAGGGCGCGCAGCTGGATCTCTTCCAACGCGTCGCGCTCGAAGGAGAATTTCCGCGTCAGCGGGAGATCCACGATCGCGGCGGGATCCTCTGCCCGGATGTCCGCGGTCGCAGGCGTGGCGATGGATGTCGCCATGGCGTCCTCTCCTTTTGGATGGCCCGATGCCGGGCGATCCGGCTCGGCTTGCTCTCCGTTGGGGAGGCTAGGCCGGGCGTCGCCGTGAACGCCAATGATCATTCGTCATTCTGCGAATGCATCAGAATAATATGGAGGCAAATAGTAATTTAGATGATTGTATGTATCTGTCCACTATGCCAGTGTCGCGAAGGACCCCGATGGGACCGGGAGGGGAAAGGCCTCGTCATACGGCCATGCGCGAAGTCAATCTGTCCGCGATCGATCTCAACCTGCTCGTCGTGTTCGAGGCGATCCTGGCCGAGCAGAGCGTGTCAGGTGCCGCGCGGCGCGTGCATCTCACCCAGTCAGCCGTCAGCCATGCCCTGGGCCGGCTGCGCCATCTGGTCGGTGATCCGCTGTTCCTGCGCACGCCGCAAGGGATGGTGCCCACCGCTCATGCGCAGGCGATCGCCCCTCGTATCCGGAACGCGCTGGGCGAGATTCAGCAGGCGCTGTACCCGGAGGACAGCTTCGATCCGGCGCAGTCCACCGATCGCTTCCGCATCGGGATGACCGACTATATGGCCTATATCCTGATGCCGGAGCTCGCCGCGCGGCTGGAACGCAGCGCGCCCGGTATCGTTGTGACCGTGATCCCGCTGCATGCGCGCGCCTGCGTCGGCCGGATCGAGGACGGCGAGATCGATCTGTTCGTCGGCAATCCGCCGGTCGATCCGCCGCAGCATCTGGCGAGCCTGGCGATCTTCGGGGAAGACCATGTCTGCGTCGCCCGCGCGGGCCATCCGGCCTTTCCGCTTCCGCTGTCGCGCAAGGCGTTCCTGGCCCGGCGCCATCTCAACGTCGCCCCGTCGGGCGAGCCGGGTTATGTCGATCGCGAGCTCGGGCTTCACGGCGTCAGCCGCGATATCGCGATGACGGTGGGCAGCTTCCTGCTCGTGCCCGCGCTCCTGGATCGCAGCGACCTGATCGCGGTGCTGCCGGCCCGCCTCGCGCTGCGGCTGGCGGCGCCCTATGCGCTGCAGCTGTCGCCGCTGCCCTTCGCCCTGCGCCAATCCCCGATTGCGCTCACCTGGCATCGACGGTTCGACAAGGATCCGGGTCTGTTGTGGCTATGCCGGGAAATCGTCGATCTGTGTGGGGACGGGGTGTCGCCATGAGCCGCGTCGTGCCACGGGCGGCGGACCGCCGGCGCCCCCGGTTGAGCCTGTTTCCAGTCCGATCGCGAGAGGAGCCGATCATGCAGTTCATCACCGTCGACCATGCGGGGCCCGTCACCACCATCACGCTTAATCGCCCGGAGGTGATGAACGCGATCAATATCGAGATGCACCACGAGCTGCAGGCGGCATTCGATGCCTTCGCGGCCGATCCCGACCAGTTCGCTTGCGTCGTGACGGGCGCGGGCGATCGTGCCTTCTGCGCGGGATCGGATCTGAAGGCGGCCGCGGCGGGCGGCATTCCGGCCGCCTATCCGCGCAACGGCTATGCCGGCCTGATCGAGCGTTTTGATTGTCCCAAGCCGTTCATCGCGGCAGTCAACGGCGTCGCGCTTGGCGGCGGTTTTGAGGTCGCGCTGGCCTGCGACATCATCGTTGCGTCGGACAGAGCCAGTTTCGGCCTGCCCGAGCCGCTGGTCGGCGCGGTGGCGCTGGGCGGCGGCCTGCATCGGCTGGCGCGGCAGATGCCACTCAAGCAGGCCATGGGCGCGATCCTCGCCTCGCGGCGCATCGGTGCGGAGGAGGGGTTGCGTATGGGCTTCGTCAACGAGGTCGTGCCGGCTGCGGATCTGGCGGCGGCCACGCAGCGTTGGGTGGACGACATCGTGCGCGCCTCGCCCGTCGCCGTGCGGACGTCCAAGGCGGTGGTGACGCGCGGGCTTGCCGAGCCGAGCGTCGAAAGCGCGATGCGCCACCAGAAGGACTATCCCGAATTCGTCGCCTGGCGCGCCAGCGAGGATGCCAGGGAAGGCCCACGCGCCTTCGCCGAGAAGCGCAAGCCGAACTGGACGGGGCGGTGATGCGCGCGTCTTTCGAATCGCATTTGCCAGAAACTAGTTCGCTAGATTACTATATTATCGTTCCAACAAGCGGAGAGTTGCCACGTGTCCGTCAGCCTAGCCGATCCGATCGCATTTCCACGAGGGCCGGGATGGCGCAACCGCATCGCCCTCGCGCCGCTCACCAATTGGCAGAGCCATGATGACGGCACGTTGGGCGATGACGAATATCGCTTTCTGACGCGCCGGGCCGAGGGCGGCTTCGGCCTGGTGATGACCTGCGCGGCGGCAGTGCAGAAGAGCGGCGTCTCTTTCCCCGGCCAGCTTGCGGTCTATTCCGACGATCACGTCGAGGGGCTGGCGCGGCTGGCCGCCGGATTGAGGGCCCGCGGCGCCGCTTCGGCGGTGCAGCTCCAGCATGCCGGCTCGCGCGGCAATCCGGAGATCAGCGGTGAGCAGGCGGTGTCGCCTTTCGCTTATGCGAAGCGCAACGTCCGCGCGCTGACGACGGCGGAGGTCGAGCAACTCGTGCGGGATTTCGTCGCGGCCGCGGTGCGCTGCGAACGGGCAGGGATCGACGGCGTCGAGCTGCACGGCGCTCATGGCTATATGCTCTGCCAGTTCCTCAATGCAGAAGAGAATAACCGCGACGACGGTTATGGCGGCTCCTATCGCAACCGCACGCGCATCTATCGCGAGATCATCGACGGCATCCGTGCCGCCACCGGGGCGGACTTCCAGCTCGGTGTCCGGTTGTCACCGGAGAAATATGCCTATTCGACCGATGAGGCGATCGCTTTTGCGGAAGAGTTGCTCGGCGGCGGACAGCTCGATTATCTCGACATGTCCCTGTGGGACAGCTTCAAGCTTCCGGACGAGAGCGGCTATCATCCCGCCCGTCTGGTCGACGTCTTCGGCCGGCTTCCGCGCAGCGGCGGCGTGCGACTCGGCGTCGCCGGTCATATCTTCTCTTCGAAGGATGCGCAGGATTGCCTCGATAGCGGCGCGGATTTCGTCTTCTTCGGCCGCGGCGCGATCCTGCACCACGACATGGCGCGCCGCGCGATCGAGGAGCCGGAATTCGTGTCGAAGACGTTCCCGGTGACACGCGACTATCTTGCGCAACAGGCGGTCGGGCCGGCCTTTCAGACTTATCTCGCGACGGGCTGGAAGAATTACGTCGCCGATTGACCGGATGCGCGCCGCAGCATCGCCGCGGCGCGTATCGGTTCATCCCGCAACCAGCTTCGGCGGCGGAAAGGCGTCCTGGTTGGTGGCGGAAAGGCCGCCGTCGACGATCAGCAGGTGCCCCGTCACCTTGCGCGCGCCGGATCCCGCCAGGAACAGCGCCGGCGCCACCATGTCCTCCGCCTTCGTCCATCCCTTGATCGGCGCGATGTCTCCATAATAGTCGAACAGCGCCTTGTCGTCGGGCAGGTAATCGGTGGTCATCTGGGTGAGCACCGGCCCCGGCAGGATGGCATTGACCCGCACGCCCTGCGGGCCGAGCTCGCAGGCCAGCGTCTTCACCATCTGGTTGAGCGCCGCCTTGGACGAGCCGTAGGCGCCGCCGAACGGCGTGCCGCCGAGCCCGCGGATCGAGGAGACGATGATGATGTTGGCGCCCGGCCGCGCGGTCATGTCGGCAGCCAGCGCCTTGACCAGGATCAGAGCCGCACCGACATTGACCTGGAAGGTCTTGAGCCATGTCTCCATCGGCAGATCGAGCAGCGGCGAGGGCGTGGGCGAGAAGGCGGCGTTGCTCACCATGACGTCGACGCCGCCCGTTTCCAGCGCGTGCGCCGCCAGCGCCTCGACGGCGGATCGATCGGCCAGATCGGTCGGCACCACGTCGGCCTTGCGGCCCAGCGCGCGGGCCTCGCCCGCCACCTCATCGAGTTCCCCGGTCGAGCGTGCGGCGAGGATGAGATCGGCGCCCTCCGTGGCAAAGGCGAGGGCGATGGCCCGCCCGATGCCGCGCCCGGCGCCCGTCACCAGGATGCGCTTTCCGGAAAAGCTCCCCATCATGCCGCCTCGAACAGGATGATGGGTTTGATCGTCTTGCCCGAGTTGGAATCGGCCACCGCCTTGTTGATCTCGTCCAGCGCGTAGAAGGCGGACAGCCTGTCGACCGGGAATTTGCCCTCCAGATACCAGTCGACGAGCTGCGGGATCAGCACGGCCGGATCGCAATCCCCGTTGACCACGCCGCGGATCACCCGTCCACTGATCAGCGGCAGGATGTTGAGCGTCACCATCGGGTCCTTCGATGCGCCGAGCAGGACGCAGGTGCCGCGTTCCTTCAGCGCGGCCACCGCGGCGGCGATCAGCGCGGGCACGCCCGACGTGTCGATCGCCTGTTCGACGCCACCGATCGCCTGCAGTGTTTCGCCGAGATCCTGTTTCGACGTGTCTATCGTGTCGGTCGCGCCCAGCTCGCGCGCCAAGGCGAGGCGGCTTTCCACCCGGTCGATCGCAACGATCCGGCCCGCTCCGATCGCCTTGGCCGCCATCAGCGCCGACATGCCGACCGCGCCCGTACCAAAAACCGCGATGGTCGTGCTGGCATCGGGCTTCAGCACGTTGATCACCGTTCCTGCGCCGGTCGAGAGGCCGCAGCCGAGCGGGCCGAGCAGGGCGAGCGGCGCGTCCTTGCGTACCTTGATCGTGTTGCGTGTGCTGGACAGCGCATAGGTCGCGAAGCTGGATTGGCCGAAAAAGGCGCCACCGAGTGGTGCGCCGGCTGCGTCCTGCAGCGTCGCCGATCCGTCCGGGCGCCGGGTGTAGAAGTTGAGCAACGGATAATTCTGGCAATAGGCGGGATGCGCGTCGATGCACGGCGCGCATGTGCCGCAGGTGTTGAAGGTGAGGACGACAGGATCGCCCGGCGCGAAGCCGCTGACCGAATCGCCGACCCGCTCTACGATGCCCGCGCCCTCATGCCCCAGCACATAGGGGAGAGGCAGTGGCATGATCTGCTCGACGATGGCGAGATCGGTGTGGCAGATCCCGGTCGCAACGAGCCTGACCAATATCTCGTCGGGCCGCGGCTCGACCAGCTCGATGTCTTCCACGGTGAATTCGCCATGCGCTTCGCGCGCAACGGCAGCCCGGATCTTCATGGATGTCATACTCCTTCGGAAAGGGAAGCGTGGCTGGCCGCGAACTGCGCGATCACCATGTCGGTGGTGATCACCTCGCCGACGATCGCCGCGGCGCTGAGCAGCGCGGCGGCATGCTCCTCGTCGGTGAGTGCCGCGGTGGCATCGGACAAGAAGCGGACCCGATAATCGCGCATCGCGGCATCACGCGCAGTGCTTTCGCAGCAGCAATTGCTGATCGTGCCGACCACGAAGATATCCTCGACGCCGCGGGTACGCAGCCAGCCGTCGAGGTCGATGGCCGCATTGACGAAGCAGCTGAAGCGATATTTGTCGAACACCAGATCATGGGCTGCCGCGTCGAGCCCGGCGTAAAGAGCATGGCCCGGCGCGCCCGCACGCAGATGTGGTGCGCTGAAGCTTGAAAGGCTGCCTTCGAAGCGCTGCCAGTCCGGCTGGCGGCCGGGCCCGTCGCCGACGACGGTATGGCGCGACCAGCAGATCGCGGCTCCCGCCGTGCGCGCTGCCTGACAGAGCCGGTTGATATTGGGTACGATGTCGAGCGTGTTCGGATTGGGAAAGGCGGCTGTTTCGCCGACGAAGGCCGCCTGCATGTCGACCACGATCACCGCGGCGCGACTCGCGGCGAGCGGCGGAAAGCGGTTCATTGCCGCACTACGCGCGAGCGCCCAGTCCGGTACCTGATGGGGGTGCATGGTCGGGCTCCTCAGTGCGGCTTGCGCTCGGTCAGCCGGATCGGCAGCGCCTCCAGCCCGCGAAACGCCATGGTGGGCGAGAAATCGAGCCGTTCGTCGACCAACTCGAAATCGAAGCGGTTGACGAAGGCAGGAAAGAACTCGCCCAGCACCATCTTGGCGAGCAGATGGCCGATGCAATGGTGCAGCCCTGGTGCAAAGGCCATGTTGGCCTGTTGGCTGCGCGCAAAATCGAACCGGTCGGGTTGGGCGAAGACGGCCGGGTCGCGGTTGGCCGCGCCCTGGCAGAGCAGAACGAACTGCCCCTTGCTGAGCTTATGGCCGTTCCAGTCGAAATCCTCGGCCACGACGCGCGACATGAAGGTGGACATTTGCGCTTTGCGCTGGATCTCCATCACCTTGTCGGTCCCGAATGCCGGATCGGCGCGCAGCGTCGCCACTGCGGCGGGATCACGCGCCAGCTCGGCGATGCCGAGCGCCATGGTGTTCACGGTTGTGTCGTGACCGGCGATGAGGGTGATCTGGCAGACGCCGAACATCTCCTCGTCGGTCAGCGTGTCGCCTTCGTCCACCGCCGTCACCAAAGCGGAGATGAAGTCGTTGCCTGGATTTCGCCGACGTTCCTCGAACATCGGATTGAAGAGGTCGCGCAATTCGCCGATCACCTTGTCCACTTCGATGAGATCGGGGAGAGGCACGTTGAGATTGCCCGTGGTATTCATGCAGATCGACCAGTGCTGGAGGCGCGCGATCAGCGTGTCGTCGAAGCCAAGGACCTTCAGGATCATGCGCGCGGGAATGATCCGGGCGACCTCTTCGACGAAATCGACCGGGCCGTCCACCATCGCGACCGCATCCAGCGTCTCTTGGACGTAGCGCTGGACGTCGGGCCGAATCGCCCCGACCACTGGCTTGCCGAACGCCTTCTGGATGAGGCGCCGGATCCGGTGATGCTCGTCGCCGTCCATGTTGAGCAGCCAATGGCGCGGCGCGCTCATCACCTCGGGGATCTGCGCCCGCTCCTCGGCATTCAGATGCGCCACCGCGAGATAGGGGAGCCGCACGGACGACAGCGGGAGCCGGCCATAATAGCCGTCGAGCACTTCCTTGTGCCCGGTGACCAGCCAGGCCTGGTTGAGTGCGCTCCAATAGATCGGGTCAACAGCGCGCAAGGCATCCAGCCGATCGACCAGATTGTTACCCAATCCTTTGATATCCATATGAAAATCGAGTTCGGCCTCCACCGTCATGCCTCTCTCCCATCCGCCCCGTGGCGAAAATGCCGCAGGGGGCATTATCGTAATGACGCTTATTATTATTCGGTTGACAATACGCCAGTTCGCGGCTGAAAGCTACGGCAATTACATCGGGGAGAATGGGAGGATGCCCATGTTGAAAACCGTGCTGCTCGCCTCGGCATCGTTGTGCGTTGCGATCGCCGCCATGCCTGCTTTCGCGCAGGATAATGATACAGGAATTCAAGACATTGTCGTCACCGCACAGAAGCGTGCGGAAAATCTTCAGAAGGTGCCGATCGCCATTTCGGCGGTACCGGCGCAGGCTTTGGCCCAGTCGGGCATTCGTTCGACTCAGGATCTCGCCCAGTCGGTGGCGGGTCTCAACGTCACCCGTACCACAGAGGCGACGGTCTTCACACTGCGCGGCATCGGCACGCAGGGCGGCTCGACCGGCCAGGACAGCGCCGTCGCAACCTTCGTCGATGGCGTCTATATGCCGTCCATGGCCGGCGCCACCTTCGCGCTCAACAATATCGAGCGGATCGAGGTGCTGAAGGGGCCTCAGGGCACCCTTTATGGCCGCAACGCGACCGGCGGTGCGGTCAATGTGATCACCAAGACGCCGAAGCAGGATTTTTCGCTCGATGCGTCGATGGGCTATGGCAACCTCCAGACGATGGAGGGCAATCTCTACGCAACCGGTGGCCTCGCGCATGGCCTCGCTGCCGACCTCGCTGTCTATTATCGCAATCAGGACAAGGGATTCGGCTATAATCGGGTCATCGGTACGGACGTAAACAAGTCGCGTGATATCATCGTGCGCAGCAAGATTCTCTGGGAGATCGGGCCCGAAACCAAACTCACCCTTGCGGGAGATTATGGACGGACACGAGGATCCTATGCGATCTCCTATCGGCCCGTTCCGACCTCCCAGCTCGTCGATGGCACCGGCTATGCCCAGTTCACCGCCAAGGGCAATGGCTATTATGATTCGGAAAGCGAATTCAACCCGGTCATCGACACCCGTATGTTCGGCGGATCGGCAAAATTCGAGCAGGGTCTCGGCGATTTCACGCTCACCAATATTCTCGCCTATCGTGGGTCCAAGGGTTTCCAGCGGGTCGATGTCGATGCGACTCCGCTCAAGATCGTGGATGCGCCGCTCTATAATCGTGAGAAGCAATGGACGAACGAACTGCAGATCGCGTACGATAGCGGTCCGGTGAAAGCCATTGCCGGCTTCTTCTACATGAACGCCACCAGCGAATATGATCCGTTCCAGATCGTCGGCCAGGCCATCGCCGGGGAGACGGGCGGGCTTTCCGATCGGCTGGTCATCTATTCGCAGCAGAAGACCAAATCCTACGCCGCCTTCGGCCAGGTCACGTGGGAGTTCGCCACGGGCACCAACCTGACGCTTGGTGCCCGCTACACGATCGACGAGCGTCGGCTGCATGCCGACGAATATTTCGGCATCGGCATTCCGGATCCGGATGCCTATTGCAATGTCGGCTGCCGGCCGGACGGCACTCTGTATCCGATCGGAACGGTCGACCAGAAGAAGACCTTCCGCAAGCCGACCTGGCGGATCGCGCTCGATCATCAATTCGGCCCGCATCTCATGGTCTATGCAAGCTATAGTCGCGGGTTCAAGAGCGGCGTCTATAATCTCACCTCTCCCACCGATGCCCCGGCGCAACCGGAAACGCTCGATGCGGGCGAGATCGGTATCAAATCGACCCTGTTCGACCGCATTCGCCTGAATCTCGCGGGGTTCTATTATAAATATCAGAATATTCAGGCGTTCCAGGTGAACGGGGCGAGCACGACGCTGACCAATGCGGCGTCCGCAAAGATCTACGGTGTCGATTTCGATTTCCAGGCGGAGATCGGTGCGGGCTTCTCGCTGAGCGGCAGCGGTGCGTGGCTGCACCATCGCTATGGATCCTTTCCGGTCGCGACCGTCTCTTTCCTGAATCAGCCGGCAGGCGCGCCATCCTATGCCGGATATACGCCCGGCATCGGCAACTATGTTTTCCCGAGCTGCAGCAATCCGCTCTACAGCGGACAGTTCTTCTGTTCGGCGTCGGGCAACAAGCTGGTCAATACGCCGAACTTCGCGTTCAATCTAGCGCTCAACCATGAAGTGGATCTCGCCGGCGGCAAGCTCCGCTCCAATGTCAGCTGGGCCTATAACAGCGGCTATTATTGGGCGGTGGACAATCGCCTGAAGCAGCCGAGCTTCAGCCTGTTCAACGCGCAGGTCGTCTGGACGGCGCCGGGCGAGCGCTGGAACCTGCGTGGCTGGGTGCGCAACCTCACCAACAAGAAGTATCTGCTGTCGCTCAACGAGAATGGCACCGGCGACGAAGGCGTGCCCGCCGCCGGCCGCACCTACGGCATGTCGGTCGGCGTCCACTTCTGATCCGGGAGGAAAAGGATGGCACCCTTTCATCTCGTCATCGGCGGGGAGCTGGTGGCCGGCGTGCGGAGCATGCCGGTCATCAATCCCGCCACCGAGGCGCCGGTCGCGGAGTGTCCGCGCGCGGACGAGGCGCAGCTCAACGCGGCGGTGGCTGCGGCCAAGGCGGCCTTCCCCGCCTGGGCTGCGCTGCCGATCGCCGATCGCCGCGCACATATCATCAAGGTCGCGGAGGAGATGGAGGCGCGGCTCGAGGAATTGAGCAGGCTTCTCACCGCGGAGCAGGGCAAGCCGCTCGACAAGGCGATGGAGGAGATCAGCGGATCGGCGTTCATCCTGCGCGCGCTGGCAGGCCTCGATCTGCCCGATCGCACGGTGCAGGAGGGTGCCGGCGGCCGCTTCGTCGAGCAGCGTTATCCGCTCGGCGTGGTCGCCACCATCATGCCGTGGAATTTCCCCATCTCGCTGCTCATGGTGAAGGCGCCCGCGGCGCTGCTCGCCGGCAATACGGTGGTGGCGAAGCCGGCGCCGACTACGCCGCTGGTATCGTTGCGCATCGCTGAGATGTTCAATCGGTATCTTCCGGCGGGCGTGTTCAACATGATCGCCGACGCCAATGATCTGGGTGGAGTGCTGACTGCGCATCCCGATATTGCGAAAGTGTCGTTCACCGGGTCGACCGCGACGGGCAGGAAGGTGATGGCGAGCGCGTCCAGCCTGCTCAAGCGGATCACGCTGGAGCTTGGTGGCAACGATGCCGCCATCGTGCTCGACGACGTCGATCCAAAGAGCGTCGCGAAAAGCCTGTTCGAAGGCGCGATGGTCAACAGCGGCCAGGTCTGCCTCGCGATCAAGCGCGCCTATGTGCACGACTCCCAATATGACGCGATCTGCGACGAACTCGCTGCGCTTGCCAAGCTGGCGGTGGTCGACGAGGGTACGCAGCAGGGCGCGCAATATGGCCCCCTGCAGAACAAGGCGCAGTATGACAAGGTGCGCGAGATGATCGCGGAAGCGACCGAGCGCGGCACCGTGATCGGCGGCGAGACGCTGGATCGGCCCGGCTATTTCATCCGGCCGGCGATCGTACGGGATATCGACGACGATGCCCGCATCGTCCGCGAGGAGCAGTTCGGCCCGGTGCTGCCGGTTTTGCGCTACAGCGATGTCGACGACGCGATCGCGCGGGCCAACGATACCGATCAAGGGCTGGGTGGCACCGTCTGGGCCGGCGACACCGCCCGGGCGCTGGCGGTGGCGAGCCGGATGGAGACCGGCATGGTCTGGATCAATTCCCACATGAACATCAATCCCTTCGTGCCGATGGGCGGGGCGAAGCAATCGGGCATGGGACAGGAACTGGGACAGGCGGGCCTGGAGGAATTCACCCAGAGACGACTGGTATTCGTGCCAGCCTGAGCCAGGTGCCGATCGAGATAGGTCTAGCAACAGGAGAGAGTTGGGCGTACAATCACATGATTTCCTCCTCTCTTAGAACATCATCCGTCCTTTTTCGCTATCCCTAAGAAAGCAGGGGCATTGCCGATAGAGGGAGATGGTCCCCGCTTCTGCGGGGACGATGATCTTGGGATGAACCGGATAGCCTGCCGGAAGATTTCCCTACAGGTCGATGAATACCTCACCATCGCGGATTTCGATTGGGAAGGTAAGGATCGGATCCATGCAGGGCAGGCGGCAGGGCTGGCCGGTGCGGATGTCGAATGCGCCGTCGTGCCAGCTGCAGATCACCTGGCCGTCCTCGATATAGCCGTCCTCGGAGAGGCTGGCTTCGCCATGGGTGCAGGTGTCGTGGGTGGCGAACACCTCGCCGTCGATCCTGTACAGGGCGATGGACGGCTGTCCCTCGAGATCCGCCTTCAGGATTTCGCCTTCTTCCAGATCGGCGAGATCGCACGCCTTGATCAAAGCCATTTCCATCCGCTCCGAAGTGTATAATATGCTACCGAACTATAAGGAACCTACTATCACAATGGAATGGCAATGCAATCCATGCGGTGGCGCGATCCTACGGAAACCGGACGGCGGCTGGAGCCGGACGGGCGTGGCAAGACGCGCAGAGGAGGGTGGACGATGACCTATGATGTCGTGATCGTCGGAGCAGGGCAGGGCGGCAGCAGCGCCGCCGTGTTGCTCCGCCAGAACGGATTTTCGGGCACGATCGCGATCATCGGGCGGGAGGCGGAGCTGCCCTATGAGCGGCCGCCGCTTTCCAAAGACTATATGCTGGGCCAGAAGCCGTTCGAGCGGCTGCTGATCCGCCCCCCGGATTTCTGGGCCGAGAAGGGGGTCGAGATGATCCTAGGCGCGGAAGTGGTCGCGCTCGATGCCGGTGCGAGGACGGTGTCGCTGCGTGACGGCCGTATCGTCGGTTTCGGCGATCTGATCTGGTCGGCCGGGGGCGATCCGCGCATGCTCGATTGCCCGGGCAGCGAGCTTGCCGGCGTGCACGCGATCCGCGATCGTGCCAATATCGATGCGATCCTGGCAGAACTGCCCTGCGTGGAGAGAGTCGCTGTCATCGGCGGCGGCTACATCGGGCTGGAGGCGGCGGCGGCATTGCGCGCCATGGGCAAGGACGTAACCCTGCTGGAGGTATTGCCGCGGGTGCTGGCACGTGTTGCAGGCCCCGATCTTTCGGCCTTCTTCGAAGCGGAGCATCGCCGGCACGGCGTCGATCTGCGTACCGGCGTTGGCGTCGTCGCCTTCGAGGGGAGGGACCGCATCGAGGGCGTACGCCTGACCGATGAGACATTCGTGCCGGCGCAACTCGCCATCGTCGGCATCGGCATCGTGCCTGCGGTCGCGCCCTTGCTCGCCGCCGGCGCCGAAGGGGGCAACGGCGTCCATGTCGACGACCATTGCCGGACGAGTCTGTCGCACGTCTATGCGATCGGCGATTGCGCCGCCCATGCCAATCGCTTCGCCGAAGATGCGGTGATCCGCCTCGAATCCGTGCAGAATGCCAATGATCAGGCCGCCTCTGCCGCAAAGGCCATTGCCGGCGCCCCGGCGCCCTACGTGGCGCTCCCCTGGTTCTGGTCGAATCAATATGACCTGCGCCTGCAGACGGTGGGCATTTCCGCCCAGCATGATCGGACGGTGCTCCGCGGCGATCCCGCGACGCGCAGCTTCACCGTCGCCTATCTCAGGCGCGGCCAGCTGATCGCGCTCGATTGCGTCAATGCCGTCAAGGACTATGCCCAAGGCCGGAAGCTGGTCGAAGCCGGCGCGGTGATCGCGCCGGAGCTGCTCGCCGATGCCTCCTGTCCGCTCAAGGAACTGGCCAATGCCTGACCGGAGCGGTTCAGCGATTGCAAATTAAGTTCGTATATATATGATATGCTGCATTATAATCTTGGTGAGGGTTCCGGCGGACTTTCGAACATGGGCGATCGGCTGGCGGACGGGGTAGACCCGTTTCGCGCGGCGGTTCCGCGCCCCTTTCGATCCGCCGCGTAAATCCCGCCACCGCTGTGAAAGGGGAAGGTCTTGGCCAAAGGCAAAGTCATCATTTCCTGCGCTGTCACCGGCGCGATCCACACGCCGACCATGTCGCCGCACTTGCCCGTCACCGCCGAGGAAATAGCCGAGGCGGCGATCGGCGCAGCGGAGGCGGGCGCGGCGATCATCCATCTCCACGCCCGCAATCCTGTCGATGGCCGGCCCGACCAGGATCCCGACCTATTCGAGCCTTTCCTGAAGGTGATCAAGCAGCGCTGCGATGCGGTGATCAACCTCACCACCGGCGGCCATCCCTCGATGAGGCTGGAGGAGCGGCTGCGCCCCGCCACGCACTTCCAGCCCGAGGTTGCCTCGCTCAACATGGGTACGATGGGCTTCGGCCTCTTCCCGATGCAGCAGCGCTACAGCGAATGGAAGCATGCGTGGGAGCCGCAGCTGCTCGAGGCCTCCCGCGATCTCGTCTTCAAGAACAGCTACAAGGATATCGAGGGGCTGCTGGGCTTGCTGGCGCCGCTCGGCACGCGCTTCGAGTTCGAATGCTACGATACCAGCCATCTCTACAATCTCGCGCACTTCCTGGAGCGCGGTCTCGTCAAGCCGCCGCTCTTTGTCCAGACCTGCTTCGGCATATTGGGCGGCATCGGCAGCCATCCGGATGATGTGATGCACATGAAGCGGACGGCAGACCGGCTGTTCGGCGATCAATATGAATGGTCGGTGCTCGGCGCCGGCGCGCGCCAGATGCGCATCGTCGCGATGGCGGCTGCGATGGGCGGCAATGTACGCGTCGGGCTGGAGGATTCGCTCTGGGCCGGGCCGGGGCGGTTGGCGCAGACCAATGCGGAGCAGGTGGCGACCGCACGGCGTATCATCGAAGGGTTGGGGCTCTCCGTCGCGACGCCGGAAGAGGCGCGCGCGATGCTGGCCCTCAAGGGCGGCGATCGTACTGCGATATGACGGAAACTTGGGGACTGGGGTTGGAATCCATATGACGGTGCAGAGAAGCGGGCCGCTGGTCGGCGTCAGGATATTGGAGATTGCAGGTGTCGGACCGGGGCCGTTCTGCGCGATGATGCTGGCCGATATGGGCGCGACCGTGCTCCGCGTCGAACGCGCCGGCGCGCCGGCGGCGATCCCGCCGATCGATCCCTCGCGCAACCTGCTGCACCGCGGGCGTGAGAGCATCTGCCTCGATCTCAAGACAGCGGACGGCGTGGCCGCCTTGCTGTCGCTGGTCGAGGCGGCGGACGTGCTGCTCGAAGGCTATCGGCCCGGGGTGATGGAGCGGCTCGGTCTCGGGCCTGACGTCTGTCATGCGCGCAATCCGCGTCTCGTCTATGCCCGCATGACGGGCTGGGGGCAGGACGGGCCGATGGCGCATCTTGCCGGCCACGACATCAACTATTTCGCCATGTCCGGCGGCCTCTGGCTCTGCGGCCGCAAGGACGAGGCGCCGTCACCCAACCTCAATCTGGTGGCGGACATGGGCGGCGGCGGGATGCTGATGGCCTATGGCATCGTCTGCGCGCTGCTGGAAGCACGCGGCTCCGGGCAGGGACAGGTCGTCGATGCGGCGATGACCGAAGGCGCCGCGCTGCTTGCCACCATGATCCACGGCTATCGCGCCATGGGCCGCTGGCGGGACGAGCGCGGATCGAACCTGCTCGACAGTGGGGCGCCCTTCTACGACGTCTACGCCACGTCGGACGGCCACCATATGGCGGTGGGTTCGATCGAGCCGAAATTCTATGCCGCGCTGATCGAAGGGCTGGAAATCGATCCGGCCACTTTCCCCCGGCAACATGATGTCGCCGCCTGGCCCGCGATGAAGGTGCGTTTCGCCGAGATCTTCGCGAGCCGCACGCGCCGCGAATGGGAGGAGGTTTTTGGGAGCAAGGATGCATGCGTGACGCCGGTCCTGTCACCCGACGAGGCTGCGGCCCATGCCCATGCGCGGGCGCGCGGGCTGTTCGGGGAAGTAGCGGGCGTGATGCAGCCGATGCCGGCGCCCCGTTTCAGCCGCACGCCGGGCGCCATCGCCTGCCCGCCGCCCGCAGCAGAGCTCGGCTTGAATGAGATCGACCCTTCTTGGCTTGCCGTGTGAGGGTGGCGGCGACGGACTTTGACCTAGCCCGGGTAATTTCCTCCAGTTGCGATTAGAGTCTGGCCTAATCGAGAAGACGGACGAGATGAAGCGCACGAGGTTCACGGAAGAGCAGATCATCGGTGTGCTGAAGGAGGCGGAGGCGAGCGTGAAGACCGCCGATCTGGCGCGGCGACACGGCATATCGGAGGCGATGATCTACAACTGGAAGGTCAGGTGTGGCGGCCTGGAAGTGTCCGAGACGAAGCGCTTGCGGTCGCTAGAGGACGAGAACGCGAAGCTGAAGCGGTTGCTGGCGGACGCGATGCTGAGAACGCGGCGTTGAGGGATCTTCTCGGAAAAAATTGGTGACGCCCGCTGCTCAGCGCAGAGCCGTTGCGCATCTCGAGGCGCATCACGGCATGAGCGAGCGGTAGGCGTGCCGTGTCATCGATGCTGATCGCAAGAGCGTTCGCTACCAGTCCCGTCATGCGCCGTCGGCGCCCGCCTTCGGGGCTTTCGATCAGCACCTCCTGACGGTGCTTCGACATATCGATAGCTACCAGCACGGCATCGGCGGGAGTAGGACTGCGCGGTAGTGTGCGGCAAGTCCTGCAAAAGGCGGCCAGGCATTCTGGCTAGGCGGCTTGTCGCAGGTGGGCTTTCTTCATCTCCTTCAGATCGTTCATGTTGAGGTAGCGGTTGGCCTCGAGCCAGTTCTCGTGGGTTTCGACGGCGAGCGCCCGGATCAGCCTCAAGCAGCTGTCTTCGTTGGGGAAGATGCGCAGGACGATCGTCCTGCGCTTGATCTCCTCGTTGAACCGCTCGAGCATGTTGGTGCTCTTCATATGTTTGTGATGCTGACGCGGCAGCCGATAGTAGGTGAACGTCTCCTCGATATGCTCCTCGGCCCAGCTGGTGAGCTTGGGGTAGCGCGGCGACCATTTCTTGAGCCAGGCGGCGAGATCGCTTTTCGCCTCCGACAAGGCGCGGCGATCGTAGATCCAGCGCAGTTCCTGCAGGCAGTCGTCATCGGCTTTGCGGGGCAGATGATCGAGCGCGTTGCGCAGGAAGTGGACATAACAGCGTTGGAACCAGGCGTCGGGCAGCACCTCGCGCACCGCCGCACGCAGCCCAGCATGATCGTCAGCGACAACATATTCGACGCCGTGCAACCCGCGATCGCGAAGGCCAACCAGGAAGTCCTTCCACGACGAGCGGCTCTCGCGATTGGCAAGCTCCACCGCGAGGATCTGCCGGCGCCCTTCCCAGTCGACGCCGAGCGCGATCAGCACCGCGCAGGAGCGCACGACGCCGGCCTGGCGGACCTTCTCGTACTTCGCATCGATGATCAGATAGGCGAACGGCTCGTCCAGGCGCCGTCGTGCGAAGGCCGCGAGACTCGCATCCAGCCGCTTGTTGATCGCCGAGATCGTCGAGGCCGAGAAGCTGTGGCCGCACAGCTCCTCGGTGATCGCCTTCACCTTCCGCGTCGACACGCCTTGGACATACATCTCGGCCAGCGCCGCTACCAGCGCCTGCTCCGACCGCTGGTAGCGTTCGAACAGCTCGGTCGAAAACCGACCCTCCCGATCCTGCGGCACCCGCAGCTCGAGCTTGCCGACCCGGGTGATCAGCGTGCGGTTATAATGGCCTGACCGATAGCCAACGCGACCGTCCGTGCGTTCGCTCTTCCCAGCACCCAGCGCCTCGGTCATCTCCCCTTCAAGCATCTCCTGCAGCAGATCACGCACGATCTCACGCAACGCGTCCTGGTTGCCAACCATCAGCTCTTTGACGGCGGCTATCGATGGCTTATTCTCGCTCCTGGTCATGGTGGCACTCCGATGGAGTTGGTGACGTCGAACATCACCAGGCTGCCATGGCCGCTCAGATCCTCAAGGGATTTTGCAGAACCTCCCGCACACTACCGACTGCGCTTTGGTCATGGTCGGTCAGTCTCCAAAGTGTTGAGTCGACAACTTCACTTTAGAGATCTGCTGGCCGGTCATGGCCGCCTTGGTGAAGCCCGCGGGCGCTATGCGCCCTTGCCTCCACCAAGGCAATGCGGCTCTCCAAGGAACCGCTTCCCAATGTGCTACGGCACCGAGCTGACCTCGAACGTGGTCCCGTCATAGCGAGCGAGTACCCTGAAAGCCGGACCATGGATTCGCCTGCCGGAGCATGTCGGTCGCTCCCGTCCTGATGCTGTCACATCAGTCGGCGCTTCTGCGGAGTGGCTGGAGCGGCGCGGGCTTTTTCGGTGCGATCGCGAAGCCAATTCTCTGCGAACGTATCTCGCTTACGGACATGTTCGGAGAGTTCGTGGCATGCCTTGCGGAAAGCAGCGATAATGGTTCGCGTCTCGAGGAAGCCGATATCGGCGCCCAGATCCTCGTTTAATTCGCCTAGTGCGTGCATCATCACCTCGGCAAGCTTGTTATCCGCACAGTGGATGGCGAAGGAAGGCTCGCCAAGCATCATCGCGATAATCAAAGCGACCGAATCGCTATTGGTCACTTCGGCAAAGCGCGCGAGCCGATCATAACTTATGCGGCCTTGGCCCGCTTCGAGATGCTCGTAGGTTCGCGTCGGCATGTCGAGCGCCTTGGCGACCTCGGACGTGCGCATGCGTCTATACTTGCGGATAGCGCGTATCGCTTCGCCCAACAGTACCGCATCGCCCAGCTCAGATTCGGTCTTCATTTTTCCATCCCGGTACGCTTACGCCACGCGCTCACCGCGATTATTACCCTGCCCGGCGGATGCTAGGGCAGGGCTGCACCATTGCAACCTTGCTAAGCCGTGAAGGGCGATACCTTTTTAACCGAATTGGTTGCGATTCGAAGTATCGTCCGAAAGTCGGCAAGTTTCCTCGGCGCAGCGTAGCGCGGTGCGCGCCGCTTGGCGGACATTTGGCGGCAGGCACCTGATTCTGCCGCAGAATTTGGCGAATGTGGCGGATGCCGCACCATCGGCAATCGCCGCCCTTGTCATGCGCGCGCCGCCGCCGCTTATGCCGCGCATGCAGGACAGATCGCCGCGGCCGCCGTCCTGGCGTGCTTATCAGATGATCCGAGCGGATTTGGATCGCGGGGCATTCCCGCCCGGCATGCCGCTCGCCATCGTCGAACTCGCCGGCCGCCTCGCGCTCAGTCCGACACCGGTCCGCGAAAGCTTGGCCCGGCTCGCGGGTGAGGGCCTGGTGGAGGAACGCCGCCGGCACGGCTATTTCGCGCCGCGCCGGTCGGAGCGCGAGCTGGCGGAACTCTACTGGGTCCAGGCCGCCTGCCTTGTCTCCGCGGTCGGCGGCGCGGGCCTGCCGACGCTCGATGGACCATTTCGAGCGATTGCACCGAACGAGCCCGCTGCAGCAGCGGGATCGGCACCCCGGTCGATCGACGAGCTGATCGCGATCGTCGTTGCCCGCGTCGACATCGACGTCCTGCGCGACACGATCATGCGATTGAACGCACAGCTAAGGCCCTATCGGGAGTCCGAGGCCGAAATCGTGGGCGAGCTTGCCGTCGACCGCCTGCGCGAAGCCGTCTCTTCAGCACAGAGCGCTAAGCTCCGTAGCGCGCTTCGGGGATATTTTGGCCTATGCATTCGTCAGGCACCGCGTATCTTTCGAGCGGTGTCGAAATCTGTCGAAAATATTTCAAGTATAGATTGAATATAGGATGTGATGATGGCCTCCTTAGCGTGCTGCTTTGGCAGCGCTTGCAGCAAATGGAGGTAGTCATGAAGAAGATGCAGAAGCTTCGGACGGTTCGTCTCGGGTCCGTTTCCCGGACGACGCGTGCGATCGTCACCATCGGTGCGCCCGAGGTGGCCAATCCGCTGCTTCAGTTCAACGGCTGAAAGGAAAAGGGCGGCCTTGTGCCGCCCTTTTCTTCGACTTTGATGCAGCCGCATTTTGCATCGCACCTGCGCGCTGCGGCGATCGGCGATCACCTCGTCATCATGGACCTTGCCGCCAACAGCTATGTCTGCGTTGCCGGAGCATTGATCCCGGCATCCGACGACACGCCGCTGATCGAGAGGATCAACGAAGCAACCCGGCTCGCCTTGATCGAAGACGGGGTGCTCGTCGCGAAAGCGGAAGACGGCTTGGAGGCCGCCGATCTGCCGGCGTATCCGACACGCGACCTGCCGTTCGAAATGCCGCCAGCCTGGCCCGGTCTCGCGA
Organism: Flavisphingomonas formosensis; assembly: GCF_009755815.1. Lineage (GTDB taxonomy): Bacteria > Pseudomonadota > Alphaproteobacteria > Sphingomonadales > Sphingomonadaceae > Flavisphingomonas > Flavisphingomonas formosensis. The sequence goes on along the minus strand of NZ_WRPK01000008.1, from coordinate 201,390 downwards.
CGACAGTCGAGCTGCTGGCGCGAATTGTCCTGGCACAGGGCGCTCGTCGGTTCCCGTCACCTGCCCGGTGGCTGCGCAGGCTGAACAGCAAGGACCGCTTCGATGTCCTTCCCGAAGCGGAGATCGTGTGGCGCGTGCGGCAGGTCCAGTCGGCTGCACTGTATCTGCCCGGCATGTCGGGTTGCCTCGTCAACAGCATGGTGCTCCACGGCCTGCTGCGGTCGCGCGGCGCACGAACCCGCTGGGTGTTCGGCGTCCGGCTGCATCCGTTCGAGGCACATTGCTGGGTGCAATGGCGCGATCTGGTGCTCAATGACCGGGTCGAGCATGTCCGCTGGTTTACGCCCGTTGTCGCCGCCTGAACTGGTCCCGCGCTTCGTCGCTTTGGCTTGGCGACCGCAGCAGGAAGGGGCATCCGCCCGTTCCGCGATAATCCTGGCGCAGCTCGCGCGTCGGGGATTTGACGCGGCGGTTCGGCGAGGCGGGTTTTTGCTCGCGCTGCGAGCCCAGGCCGCGCCTGGCTTTGCGGTACGTTTCGACCAGAATCTGTGCGTCATCGGGGATGTGTTCGATCGCGCCGCGACGCGGACCTTCTCGCCGACGATATTCTCAATCGAGCATATCGCGGCCGATGATCCGGTATTGATGGCCCGTCAGCTGGTCGAACGAGCCTGGGGAAGCTATGTCGCCTTTCTCGATATCGGCACGGACGCGCCATCGCTCTTTTGCGATCCCTCGGGTGGTTTTCCGCTGCGGCACGCCTCTGGCGACGGTCTCGATCTCTTCGCCGACGATATCCCGTCCTGGCTTGCCGACGCAGTCGGCATCGAGCGGGCAGTCGATTGGCAGGCCCTGGTCCATACCGCCGTCCACGTTCCCGTGGCTGCCCATCAAAGCCTGCTTGCCGGCATTCGCAAGCTGTTGCCGGGGCAGCTCTATCGTTGCCGGGGCGGCGAGCCTGCCGAAATGCTCTGGGCGCCGCACCTTTGCGTATCGATGCCGCACGGCGGGCGCGAGCTGGGTGAAACGCTGCGGGACGACGTCACCGCAATCCTCGGCGCATGGTGCAAAGGACCCTCCGCCTTGGCACTGGAATTGTCGGGCGGAATGGACTCTGCGATCATCGCGTGCGCGTCGGCGCATCTTGCGTCCCGTCCCCCGCTCATCGCGATCACCTATGCGCCGCCGGATGCGGCTGCGGACGAGCGCACGCTTGCCCGGCTCAGCGCGGCAAAGGCACGCGCGACCCTGATCGAAGTGCCCGCCGATCCCGCGGAATTGCGCTACAGTCGTTTCGCCGCCTCTCCGCTCGGTGCCGAACCGCGGATCGCCTGGCTCGACCCGATTCAGGACGAAGTGAGCGAGCGCGCCGCGCAGGCGCTCGGGACGGACCGGGTGCTCACCGGCCAGGGCGGCGATGCGCTCTTCTTCCAATTCCCGTCCGCAACGCCGGTCGCGGATCTGATCCACGAGACGGGCCTGGCCTCGTCCTGGCCGGAGGCGCTGCGCGCAGCCGCGATGCGCCGGCATTGCTCGATCTGGGGCTGCCTCGGCGAGCTCATTCGCGCACGGCGTCGCGCTCCTCCTCCGCGCACCGGCCTTGCCGCCTATCTCGGTGCCGAAGGACAGGCGCTCGCCGCCGCTCCGGTGCCTCGACATCCCTGGGAGATTGGCGCGGACGGGCTGCCGCCCGGTAAGAGGCTCCAGATCAGCGGGATTGCACATTGCCAGCTGTTCCAGGCGCCGGCCTGGCCGGGGTCGCCGGTCCGTCGCATCCATCCGCTGCTCAGCCAGCCGCTCGTCGAACGCGCGCTCGCCATTCCGACCTGGCGTCTGGTCGATGGCCCGATCGACCGGACCCTGGCGCGGCGTGCCTTCGCGCGGTGGCTCCCCGACGCCGTTACTTGGCGGCCGGCCAAGGGTGATGCGTCGGCTTATTACAACCGCGCCGTGGTCGAGAATCTGCCCTATCTGCGTTCGCTGCTGCTCGACGGCCTGCTGGTCGCTCGCGGCATCCTCGATCGATCGGCGCTCGATCGGCTCGCCACGCCCGATACGCTGATCGTCAGCCGCGATTATGGCGCACTCGTGCTGGGCGCCACGCTCGAGCTCTGGGCGAGGGCCTGGTCCTGATGCCGCGGGGCGAGCGTACGCGCGAGCCAGGCGAAGATCCTCTGATATTGGTCACGGATATTGGCGGGGCTGGTGAGGACATGGCTCTCGCCCCAATAGCGCAGCAGGGTGACGTCGCGGCCGAGGCGGTGCAGCCCCATGAACAGCTGTTCGCCTTCGGCGAGCGGCACATAGTCGAGATCGCCCTGGATGAGCAGGAGCGGCGCGTGCATCGCAGGCAGCGAGAAGAAGGGACTTGCGGCGAGATAGCGCCGAGGCTCCTTCCAGGGCGCTGCGCCCATCCGGCCTTGCCCGGTCTCATGCCAGGCGAACGCCATGCTGCCGTCGATCCCGCCCGCCATGTCGATGCGGGTGCGTGGATCCGGCGCGCCGTAGCTCACCACCAGATTGCCGTTGGCTGCCGAGGCGATGATCGCGTGGTAGCGCGTGCGGGAGCCGGCGAGGATGAGCGCGGCATAGCCGCCATAGCTGTGTCCGTAGATCGCGATGCGATCGGCGTCGATCCGTCCGGTGGCAAGCGCCGCATCGACCGCCCGGTCGACCTCGGCGGTGATCACATCCGCCGTCGCATGCACCTCGCGGCCGAGCGGCAGGCTCGGCAGCAACACCGCATAGCCTTGCCCGGCAAGCAGCGCCGCGCTCGTCTCGGCGAGCAGCTGGTCGGGCGACTGCGGCGGCCTATCTGCGGTAAAGACGGTCTCCGGATAGGGGATCACGATCAAGGGAAGCCGCGCGGCCGCGTCCCGGCCCGGTGGTAGATAGAGCCAGTCGACCGGCATGCCCGCATTGCCACCACCGAGCGCCAGCGCCGTCGCGGGCTCCACCGCGGCGAGGTGGGTGTTGATCCGGTCCACCACCCTTGGGCTCGTCCGGCTCGTCGCGATCAGCAGGCTGCCGACGCCCTGCGCGTCGCGTCGGACGCAAAGCGCCCGCAGACCGGCCGGATCGAACGCCACCGGGCGGCAGGTCGGATCGATGGGCAGGGTGGTGCGCGACACAGGCGATGAGAGCAGCAGGTCGGCGCTGCCGTCGCGTTGCTGGATCACGACCGGATCGGTCGCCGGGCTTGCGAACAGGGCGCGGCTGCCGGCGAGGAAAGGATCATCGCGCTGCAGCGCAGTCGCCATGACCGAGCGGGCGATCATCGTCGCCGAACCCGACGGAGCGATGCGAAAGAGGCTGGAGCCCGCGCGCACCACCACGCCCGAAACGTCCGCCGCGAGCAGCTGGGAGGAGGGCGTGGCGAGGAGTTGCGCGTCGAGCGATCGAACCGGGGCACCGGCGGCATACCAGCCTGGGCGTGATCCGTCGTTTTGGCTTCCGAAGAAGACGGGCGTCCTTCCCATCCAGACCGCGGAGATGCGCGCAACGCCTTCCTGCGGACGGGTCAACTGGGGGCGGGTATCGCCCGTGTCGAGCGCCACCGCGGGGTGGCCATACTGGACGACCCGGAGCCGGCCGTCCTGCCAGGGGGTGGTGCCCACACGCGCGAAGACGAGCAGGCGATTGCCCGAAGCGGACCAGCTCAACAGGTCGGGCAGCAGGTCGCAGTCCGGGCAGGGCTCCTCGACCGCGCCATCGCGCAGCCGAACCAGGCGGAGCTGGTGCCGGCGCAGCGGCTCCGCGCCATCATAGAGCCGGTGCGGATCATGCGGCGTGTCCTCGCCGAGACGGAGCACGGCCAGCAGGCTGGCGTCGGGGGAAAGCGCGATGTCGGCGATCTCGCCGCGGAGCAGCGGCCGTACATGATCGTGCCTCAGGTCGAACAGGATGAGCGCGCCGGCCGGCCGACGCGCCGCGGGCCCGGATGTGCCGACGACCGTGACCGAGGCGCGTCGTCCCGCCTGTTGCATCCGCCAAAGCGGCGGCAGCCGGCGCTGCGCTTCTCCGGCAAAGGAGAGCAGTGTCGGCAGCCCCTGGCAGGTCGCGATGGCGAGCCGGTCGTCATCGATCCAGATCGGGTCGGGCTTGCCTGGCGGCAGGTCGGGATCGACCGGCAGCCACCGCACCCGCCCGCTCGCAAGCGTGACGACCCCGAGCGCGAGACGGTTCGCGTCGAGGCGAAACACGGTCATGCGCCGGCCGGACGGGGAGAGGCCGCCCATCCAGTAGCCGGCGTCCGCCCGCTGCGGGAACAAGGGGCGCAGGCCGCCCGCCGCCACATCGCCGATGAGGATGCGCGAGGTCAGGCGCCGGCTGAACCAGTCATAGCCATAGCTTGCGGCCCGGTCGTAGCGCCCGCGCCGCTCGACGAGATAGTGGCGCCCGTCGGGCGTGAACCGCATCTGTCCGTAGCTTTCGAGGCGAAGCATGTCGTTCAACGCATAGGGGCGAGCCTGCACGCCGCCCGGCGCGGCGAACAGCCCCAGGCACAGCGCGAGCACCAGCTGGCGAAAGATCCGCATGATTGTGCGTCGACCGTCTCACCAGGCCTTGGTCAGCTGGAGGCTGACGAAGCGGCCGAGCGCGTTCGCATTGGCAGGATCATAGCCGAGCGGTGACGCCCGGTTGACGAAGGGCGGGTCGCTGTCGAGCAGATTCTGCGCGCTGAGCGCCAGGGTGAGGCCGCTCGCAAGGCCCCGCCAGCGGGGCTGCACGCGCAGCTGCAGGTCGAGCGTGGTCCAGGATCCGACGTGCCGTGCCGGCACGCTCACCGTATCGCGCATGCCGCCGACATGGTTGACAGTTGCGGAGGCGCCCCAGGGTCCCTCGCTCCAGTCCGCGGTGACATGGCCGCGAAAGGCGGCGGGATAACCGACCAGATCGACCTTATCGATCAGCGCCGCGGTCGGGGTCAGACGCTGCTTGTAGGCGAGCAGCCAGCTTGCCGCGCCGCTGAGCCCGAGCTGGCCGTCGCCGAGCGCGACCGTCTTCGACAGCGCCAGGTCGAGACCGCGCACGATCAGCTCGGCGGTGTTGACGTAGCGGCTGTCGACGATCGCCTGGAACAGGCTCGGCGGATAATTGGCCGGCACGATCGAGCCGGGATCGGCGATCAGCGCCTCGACCCGGGCCAGATCCTCCGGGCTGGTCGCGGGATGGACCGCCGAGACGAATGGCGCGAGGGTCGGATCGGTGAGCGCGGCAAGGATATTTTCATAGGCCGGGCGCCCGATCTGGTTGGCGAAGCGGGTGCGGAAGAAGGTGAGCTCGCCCGAAAAGCCCGTTCGAGGCGGTGCGACCCGCATGCCCAGGGTGAGGCTGCGCGCCTTTTCGGGTTCGAGGTCCCGGTTGCCGCCGGTGAGGAACAGCACCGGCGTGTAGCTGCCGGCGGAATTGGGCAGCTGCGTCGCCGAGATTCGCACCGGATCGTTGATCTCGGGCAGCGCCGGCGCCCGGAACGAGGTGCCGTAGCTCGCCTTCAGGGCGAGCCCCTCGACCGGCTCCCAGACCAGGCCGAGCTTGGGATTGGTGGTGCTGCCGAAATCGCTATAATGCTCGTGGCGCACTGCGGCGGACAGCAGCAGCTGGTGGAGCCCAGGCAGGGCATTGTCCGGGCCGAACAGGGGCACGGAAAGCTCGGCATAGAGCGCTTCCATCGACCGGCTGCCGCGCGATTCGGTGAGCGGCGTCGGCGTGTCGCCGGTGTAGAAATTCTCGCCGCCGCGCAGGAAATGCTCGCGGCGCCAGCTTGTGCCGAGCGCGATCCGGACGGCGCCCGCCGGCAGCCGGACGAGCGGGCCGTCGAGCGCCAGCGTCGCGGTGTCGAGCCGATTGCGCAGCCGCTCGGTCGAATAGCCGCCGCCGATATAGTCGAGCAGTGCGGCGCCGTTGGAGGTTCCCGAGCCAAACGGATTGAAATAGCCGTCGCGCGCCGGATCATAGTCGGAACCGGCCGGGATGGGCGTGTTGCCGAGCGCTTCGTCGAGCCGGGTGGTGTTGACGATCCTGTCCGAGCGGTTGTCGGTCGCGGAGTGGCCCCGTGAATAGGACAGATCGATCCGCCAGTCGTGGCCGAGATCGAGCTTCGCGCCCCCGGTCAGCGTATAGGCTTCGACCGTTCCCCGGGTTCTGACCGGTCCGAGCTCGCGCGCGAACGAATAGGCGATGAGGTCGGAGGCGCTGCCGGTCGGGCTGACGAACCAGGGATTGGCCGGTGTCACCATCATCAGCGCGAGCGAGGGCGCACCGGCATAGCTGAAGCTGCGATGCGCATAATGGCCTTCGCCATAGAGCGTCAGCGCCGTGCCGAGCTGCTGTTCGGCGTGCAGATAGAGGCTGTGCCGGGTCTGGCGCGGCAAGAGGTCGCTGCCCTCCAGCTGATTGCCGAGATTGCCGCCGGCATGAAAGTCGCCCGGCCCGAGCGCGGTGCCGTCCTGGCCGTCGGGAATACCGTAGGACGGCACGTAAGTGCCGAGCGCGGGATCATAGCCGAGCAGCGTTCCCGGCACTGCATAAGAACTGCGAAAGTCGCTGCCGCCGAGCGGGCGCAGGTCGGCCGAGCCGGCGAAGCGGCGCGATGCGGCGGCCAGCGCGCCGCGGTGATAATATTCATAGGCGAGCACGATCTGGCCGCTGGACCAATGGGTGCCGGCAAGCTGGCCGAGCTGGATTTCGCGCGCGCCGCCCTTGGTCACGCTGCCCAGCCGCATCCGGCTCTCGGCACCATCATAGCGGGTGCGCAGCCGGACGTTGACGACGCCGCCGACCGCGTCGGCGCCATAGAGCGCGGAGGCGCCGTCGGCGAGCACCTCGATCCGTTCGAGTGCCACCGAGGGGATCAGCGACAGGTCGGTGAAATCGCCCTTGGCGCCCGAGCCGGCGACGCGGCGGCCGTTGATGAGGGTGAGCGTCGCGTTGCTGCCGAGCCCGCGCAGATTGACGCCCGAGCCGATGCCGTCGTTGAACGAGGTCCGGTCGGTGCCGGCGAGCGCGGTCGCCTCGGTCGCCGTCCCCCCGAAATTCTGGGGCAGGCTCTGCACCGCCTGCGCGATCGAGCCGAAGCCGCGCCGGTCAATGAGGTCGCGGTCGAGCGTCACGAGCGGGGAGGCGCCTTCGCGCCGGCCCCTGATGTTGCTGCCGGTGACGACGATGTCCTGTTTCTCGATCGCCGCTGGCGTCGGGTCGGCGGGACGCACCGCCGGCCTTGGCCGGACCGGGGGCGGGGCGGGGACCGGCTTGCGGTCCGCCGGCAAGGCGTAGAGCACCACCACGCCGCTTGCCGGAAAGCGCGCGCCGATGCCGCTGCCCGCGAGCAGCCGGCCGAGGGCGGCCTCGGGGGTGAGATCGGCATCGAGCCGGTCCACCTTGTGGCCCGCGACCAGCGCGCTGGGATAGAGCAGCTGCCGGCCGGTGACGCTGCCGAAGCGGTCGAGCGCCTGCGCCAGCGATCCTGCAGCGATGTGGAACTCGATCGTCGCCTGGCCGGACGACGGGTGCGGATGCAGGGTGATCAGCGCGATCAGGCCGGCGACGGCCGCGGTTCGTCTGAGGTTGTTTCTGTTGCGTCGGATCATGGTTGGGGTCCCCCTCTGGGCGCGCCGTTCGGCGCTGTTCATCAGGAGAAAACGTGCGTCCCCCGGGCTGACCCTAAATGGTGGTCGCAAAAAATTGTGAGGGCGCTGCTCAGGACGTCAAGCGCATCGAGCCGTCGGGCTGCGGCTCGGCCTTGAGTCCGTAGAGCGCCGTGACCGCGGTAAGGAATGCGGCGGTGCCGCCGGTCGCGAAGCTCCCGCTGACCTTCTGCGCCGTCGGCACGCCGGGACCGAGACGGATCGGATGGCGGGCGTAGCGGTTGACCTCGGCGATCGCCTGGTCGAGCGGAAGATCGCGAAAGACGAGCCGGCCGGTCGTCCAGCTGGTCAGCGCCGCGACATCGGCCGGGCTGGGACGATTCCAGCCGTCCGGCGAGCTCGCCGCCTGCTGGCCCGCCAGCATCTGCCGCCGTTCCGCGGGGTCGCGCCGATCGCTGAGCGCGACGCGCCCTTCCACCAGTATGACCGTCGCTTCGCGATCACTCGCACGCACGTCGAACTGGGTGCCGACCGCGGTTACCCGCGCGTCGCCGACCTGGACGTTAAAGGGGCGGGCGGGATCGTGCGCTACCTCGAAATAGGCCTGGCCCGCGAGGAGATCGATGCGCCGCTCGCGGGACGAGAAGCGGACGGTGAGGCGCGTCGCGGTATCGAGCCGCACACGCGAGCCGTCCTCCAGCGGTACCAGCCGCTGCTCGCCGACGGCGGTCGCATATTCGGTGCCGCGCGGCCAGGCGAGCCAGGTCGCCGTGCCGATGCCGACGAGCAGCAGGAGCGAGGCGAGCGCAACGATCGGTCGGCGCAGCATCCGGTCCCAGCCGCCGAACAGGCGGCGCTGCCAGCTTGGTCGGGTCAGCGCCTCGCGGACCGCGAGCGCGACGTCGCGGTCCTCGCCGAGCGCCTCGCAGGCGAGCCACATCGCCTCGACCTCGGCATAGGCGGTCGCATTGACCGGTTCGCGGCGCCAGCGGTAGAAATCGTCGAGGGTTTCCGAGGCGACGCTGCGTGCGTCGAGCCGCGTGAGCCACTCGGCTGCCTCGCGGCGCGCCCGGTTGGTCTGTTCCTCCTCGCCCATGCCAACCGCCGTTCAGTCGCGCAGATGCTGCGCGCAGATTTCGAGCGCCCGCTTCATTCGCCACTCGACGGTCTTCACCGAGATGCAGAAATGACGGGCAATGTCTTCATAGGTCATTCCGGTGAACCGGCTCAACAGGAAGACGTCGCGATAGAGCGGCGGCAGACCCAGCACGATCTGCTTGAGCTGCGCGATCGCCTCCTGGTCGGCGGCCTGGCGGAGCGCGGTTGGCGTCTCGTCCAGCTCTTCCCTGGCGTCGATGGCCTTGCCGCCGCGGATGACGTGACGGCGCATATGATCGCGAGCGAGATTCACCGCGATCCGCTTGAGCAGCGCCTGGGGATGCCGGTCGGCCTCGGCTTCGCTGTAGCGTGCGACGCGCAGCCAGGCCTCCTGCGCGAGATCGTCGGCTTCCTGCGCGTGCGGACCGAGCTGATGCCGCAAGATCCGGGTCAGCCAGCGGCCGTAGCGGCGATAAAGCCGCTCCAGGCCGCCATGGCCGGCGGCCGCTGCTGCGCTTTCCTCCGGCCGGGTGGCCTTGCCCACACCCATGGCCATGCTCCCTCGTTCGAGGGGCAATGCCGCCGTGCCTGGCGTCCTGCAGCGGAGAGGGCATGCCGGCATAAGCGCGCGGCCAATCGGTCCGCGACACGGATGCAGTGCCGCGACCCGGCAGGGTCACGGGCATGTTCGATCTCATGCAGGGGTTTGCACGCCCCTGCCGCCCGACGGACGGCCCAAAGAATCTGTCTCAGGCGGACTCGCCGCGCAAGCGGCGAGGGGGCCGGGTGTTGCAACCTCTGCATGAGAAGGCCCGCTCTTTGGAGGTCCGCATCCCACCGACGGCGAGCGTACCCGCCGTCCCCCGGTCCTTGGACGCGGCTCTTATGCTGCGGCACCCGGCCACAACCGTCTTTAGGGGTGTTTGTCGGCGCGGCAAATTGGACGGCTGGCCGCGCATTGGAGCGTTCGCAGCGTGGGTCCGATTCGGAAGCGATGGCATCGCGCTTTGCCCGATTCCTGGCCGGCAGTTCAGGATCAGCGACGGCTTCTGCGTCGATTGCGCCAGTTTACGCTCATTCTTCCGCCAAAAACTGGCGGAGCTTTCTCCGGCACGGTTCGGGCGGTGATTCGCACGTGCGTTCCGACCCCTGGACATGGTCGCCTGTTCCCGGCTGTTGGTTGCGTAGAGGGGCGGCATGGCCGCATCGGACGAGCGGATCAGTCGCGTTCGACACGCCGTTGCCATGGGCGGACGGCCGATGCTCGCCTGGGAGTTCCTCCGCCGCAATCCGGCCTATCGCGCAGCGGTGGCCGGCTTTCGCCACGGGCCAACGATGACGCTCGGCTCGCTGCAGGTCTCTGAATGCGGCGGCGGTCCGGACGTCAGTGCCTGGGGGTTGCGATTTCGCGGAACGGCCCGATATCGATGCACTCGATGCTCGCCTGTTCTGGTCGGATGCCGTCGAGCCGGGCCAGCTAAGCGTCGACGCAGCACCCGCTTCCATCGGTGACAGCGACGCCATCGATTTTGGCGCTTTCGACCGTCCGTCCAGATTGCTTGTCGATGCCGCCGGCAAGGAACACTGGGTGCTCGCCGAACGGGGGACGGCGCTTTCATTGCATATCTGCTCGGGAACAGTATTGCGCGGGCCGGTGCGCCTGAATTTTCTTCTGTCAGGGTTTCGTCACCTCGATGCCCAGCTGAGCACTTTGCGCGGATTGCTGACGCTTGCGCGAACCGGACATTTGCCCTCACGGGCATCGGGCAGTCAGCAGGTGGTGAAATATCTCCACATGATCCAGACACTGGATTGGCTGGAAGAGAATATCAGCACACGTGACATCGCCGTGCGGTTCTTCGGTCGATTGCGGGTTGCTCAGGACTGGAGGCAGGGGAGTGATTATTTGCGGCTCCGTATCCAGCGGCTCATTCGGTCGGCCCGATCGATGCAACGATATGACTATCGCAAGCTGTTGAAGTAGGATCATCCGTTTCTCGCCATGAGATACAATAGAGGCTCATTATCCCGCGCAAGATCGTGGACGCTCATGGACTTCCGTCGGAGTGGGCTGTACAGATAGATTTCCCGGACGTGTCGATACGGTGCTTTACGATTTCCACGTTCATGAACGAATAGCTGCCCCCTTGGACGACTCTTCCATTGTCCTGGCTTGAATGGGCAGCCCAGCGAGCCTGACCCGGCAAGGAGGAGGTCTCGCTCACGAGGACTGGCGCTTGCGGCAAGTCGCAACGAGACATCTCATCACCTCCTTTCTATTGTCGAACGTTCCAACGGATATTCACTTCCTGGCGCAGTTACTGCCGGCTGTCGGACGGAAGCCAGCTTGAGCTTGAGATTCGCTGTTCGGCGATGTAGTGTTGCGGGCTTCCCTCCAGCCGTGAATTGCTTCTTCGTGCCGGCTCAGCGGATAAGGATAGCGATGCCCGAAAATGCCGATCTGATTGCCCTCACCGTAGAGGTGGTGGCGAGCTTCGTGGCCCATAATGAGCTGCCTGCCGAGGATGTCGCCGAATTCATCCGGTCGACCCACGTCGCCCTCGCGGCGATCGCAAGCCCTGGCGAGATCTCCCCGGCAGTGGCGTCGGCGCAGCGCAAGCCGGTTGTCGCGATCCGCAAGAGCCTCGCTTCTCCCGACAATATTCTCTCGCTGATCGACGGCAAACCCTATCAGAGCCTCAAGCGGCATTTGCGTGCGCATGGTTTGACCCCGGCCGAATATCGTGCGGCGTTTGGCTTGAAAGCCGACTATCCGATGGTCGCTCCGGCCTATTCCGAACGCCGTCGCGCGGTCGCGGTCAGCCTGGGTCTCGGTCGCAAGCCGGGTGCAAGCCGCGGCGCGGCGGCCGGCATTCGCGATGACGATCAGGCGCCGCGCGCTGAACAGCGGGCTGATGCATCGGATGCGAGCGCCGCCGGGCAGGCGGGGGAGCGGGTGCTGCCGGAACGTTCGGGCGTTGCTGCAGGGCAGGTGTCCGGCGGCGAAAGCGGCCAGTCCAACGCCGATCCAGTCGCGCAGACGCCACGTGCGCGCAGGACGTTATCGATCTCCGTGTGAGGCAATGTCGGCGGGGCTCGCCCCGCGGCTCTTCTCGAAATGTCGTGTTGCAGAGTGCTCAGAGCAGCCGGACAGCCGGCATGGCACCGACCGGCATCTGATCGATCGCTAAGATCTTCGGATCAGCGAGACGTTGAGTGACCGCAATGCCGGCTCGAGCGCGGCAAGGCGGACGAGGTCGACGACCGGGCAGGCCGGATCGAGCTTCGCGCTCACCGCTCGATCATAGGCCGCCACGCACGCGGCATTCGTGATCCGCGACATGTAGACGATGCCGTCGAAATCCGTGCGGTCATATAATTGCTGGCTGAACCGGCGGCCGGATTGCTGTGCCCTGCCGCGCACCACGTTGGTCGGCACCCCCCCAACCGGCTCGCCCCGCTCGTCCGCAGGTCGGGCAGCGTCAAGGGTGCGCGCGAGCGCAGGCTGGCGATCACGGATTGTTCGATCTCCTCTTCGAGCAGCTGGCGCTTCTGCCTGCCTTGATAGCGGTCCCGGATGACCGCCTCGGCGAGCGCGGTCTGCAGATCCTGCGCGGCATAGAGCAACCTGAAGCTGTCGGTCGGGCTGGCGAAGCGCGTCCTGCCATATCCTATGCCGGTCGGCATCGCCCGACGCACCGCGTCGAAGATGCGCAGATAGCCGGTCACGTCGATGCTGACGGCCAGGCCCCGCAATATGGCCTCGTCGAGCGTCACCGGCGGTCGAAGACAATCCGGGCCGCTTCCATCACCTCCAGCCGGCGATCCTGCTTGAGCAGGTCGATCGGACGCTTGCCGCCGAGGAGCGGACTGGCCTGCACCATCCAGAACCAGGCGCGGCGGGGACTGTCGACGATGTCGAGGATATCGCGGATACCCTGCGCCGGCCGGCCATCGACAAATTGCGCAAGCGGGAACACATGCTTGCGCGCACCCTTGAGCAAGGCGACCACTTCGCGGCGACGCTGCCAGTCATGGAGCGTCGAGCGGGCGATCCCCATCTTCGTCATGAGCGCGCTCGATCCTGCCAGGGGGCCGGCCCAATCCTCGAGCGGGACATCCACCGCATAGCCGGCGAGCCGGCGACGCCCTTCCTCGGCATCGATCAGCTCGCCGAAGCCGGTCCCCTTGCGGGGCTCGACCTCGGCGGGGGCGGGAATTGCGATCCCGTCCCCCGTCTGCTCGTCGCGAGCCCAGGCCGCGACCATGTCGGCGAGATCGCTGCTCCGGCTTTTCAGGCGCTTCTGCTGGGACGGCGACAAGCCGATCACGGCAGCCGCCACCGTCGCCACGATCTGCGCCGTATTGGCCGCCACCGCCTTGGCAAGCCCGGGCTGATGACGGGCGAGCGCATCGCTCACCTGGCTTGCTACGAGCTTGCGCACACCGGCACGGGCATCGGGACTCTGCAATTGCGTCGCCATGAGTCTTTTCCTCTTCGAGGAGCAAAATAGTTATGTCCGTCCATTTTGTCCAGAATGTCCGGTTTGTACGGAGCGCGCCTAATGTCGCCGCGCGTGATCGCGCGGCGGCGTTGGGTGTGGCCTCTCCCGGATTCGCGGGGTGTGGCCGGTGCTTGCTTTAGTCCCGCCGCGACCGGCGGCAACCCGGCGCGTGGCGCCGGGTGCTCCATTGCATTGCGCCCGTTCCGGTGTCGCCGGCCGCTGGTCGCGGGCCTGTTCGCGCGCATCCGCCGCCCACCCCCGCGTCCGGGGAGGCCCATGCGGGTTTTTTGAAGGGTGGCCCGAGGAGACAGGCCATGCGCCAGACCGCACCCGTTCGTCACCACCCGGCATCTGATGGAGGAATGTCGTCCAGCGGGCGGCAGGATATCTATGCCAGCGTCACCGCCCGGATCATCGCCGCGCTGGAGGAAGGGCGCCTGCCATGGGTGCGACCATGGCAGGACGGGCCGTGCGATCCCGGCTTGCCGCGCAATGCGCTCAGCCGACGGCCGTACAGCGGGATCAATATCCTCATCCTGTGGGGCGCGCTGTTCGACTATGGCTGGCCGACCCAGTGCTGGCTGACCTTCCGGCAGGCGCTGGAAGCGGGCGGCACCGTGCGCAGGGGCGAGCGCGGCACCACCGTCGTCTATGCCGACCGCTTCGTTCCCAAGGCGGAGCGGGATGGCGAGCGCGGTTCCGACCCTACATCTTCGGATGGCGAGCCACGTGCCATATCCTTCCTCAAGCGCTTCACCGTCTTCAACGTCGCGCAATGCGAGGGGCTGTCCCGCGTGGTGGCCGCGCCGCCCGCGCCGCTGGCGCGTACCGAGATCGTGCCGCTGGCCGATGCGGTGATCGCCGCCAGCGGGGTCGCGGTCGCGATCGGCGGCAACGAAGCCTGTTATGATCCCGCCGCCGACCGGGTGCAGCTGCCGCCGCAGGGCGCCTTTCCCGATGCGCTCGACTGGTACCGCACCGGCCTGCACGAGCTCACCCATGCCACCGGTCATGGCGCGCGGCTCGGCCGGCCGCTCGACTCGCCGTTCGGCTCGGCCGGCTATGCGCGCGAGGAACTCATTGCCGAAATGGGCGCCGCCTTCCTCAGTGCGGCGCTCGGGCTGGAACCGACCGTGCGCCATGCCGACTATATCGGCGCATGGCTTGCGGTGCTGCGCGCCGACAATCGCGCCATATTCCGTGCGGCGAGCGCCGCCAGCAAGGCGGCGGACTGGCTGCTCGCCTGTCCCGCATCCCGGCAGGAGGCGGGACGATGATCCTCCTCACCGATACGCTCCTGACCCGGCTGAGCCGGAACCGGCTTGCCCGGATCGCCGCCCGGCGCGCGGGGCGCGAAGAGCCCGACCCTGTGCCGGTGGTCAAGCTGTTCAATCCGCTCGGCCCGGCGACATGGCTGGCGACCGAGCTGGAGGCCGATGGCGATACCTTGTTCGGCCTCGCCGATCTCGGCTTCGGCTGTCCTGAACTCGGATCGTTCAGCCTTGCCGAGCTGGCCGGGCTGCGCCTACCCTTCGGGCTCGGCATCGAACGCGATCTCGCCTTTGCGACCACCAGCCCGCTGTCGCTGTGGGCGGACAGCGCCCGCCATGTCGGCTCGATCCAGATCGCCCAGCGGCTGATCGCGCGCGCCGAGCGCGGGCACGGAACCCCGTCCGACCGCTGAGCGGCCGGCGGACGACGCGCGGCGCGTCCTTCGCCGCAACCCGAAGCCGGTCCCGCAACCCTTGCAATGACGGCGGGACCGGCCCTCCACATCGGAGACCTCAGATGAAACTCGACCATATCCCCTTCCGTCAACTCATCGTCTCGCCTGCGAACATGCGCGCCGGCCGCAAGCCGCCCCGGATCGACGACATCCTGCCCTCGATCAGGGCGCGCGGCATCCTCGTGCCCTTGCTGGTCCGGCCGGCTGCGCCACCGGACGGCACGCCGCCGGATGATACGCAGGTCTATGAGATCGTCGCCGGCCGGCGACGCTATGAGGCGGTCCGCGCGCTCGCCGCCGAGCAGCAGGAGGAGGCCGAGCCGATCCCCTGCGCGATCGTCGCGGCCGGCGATGACGCCGCCGCCGTGGAAGCGTCGCTCATCGAAAATCTCGCCCGGCTCGATCCCGATCAGGTCAGCCAGTGGGAGACCTTCACCCGGCTGGTGCGCGAGGGACGCACGCCGGAGGCAATCGCCGCCACCTTCGGCCTGGCCGATGCCGCCGTCCGGCGGGTGCTGGCGCTCGGCAATCTCCTGCCGCGCATCCGCGATCTCTTCCGCAAGGAGCAGATCGACGCAGCGAGCCTGCGTCATCTCACCATGGCGAGCAAGCGCCGCCAGCGCGACTGGCTGGCGCTCCATGACGATCCCGAGGCTCGCGCGCCGGTCGGCGCGCAGCTGAAGGCGTGGCTGCTGGGCGGGCAGTCGATCCCGGCGCGCCATGCCTTGTTCGACCTCGATGGCTATGCGGGCGAGACGGTTGCCGATCTGTTCGGCGAGGACCGCTATTTTGCCGATCCCGATGCCTTCTGGCAGGCGCAGAACGAGGCTGTTGCGGCACGCCGCGACGCCTATCTGGACGCGGGCTGGTCCGAGGTGATCCTGCTCGAACCCGGCAGCTTGTTCCACAGCTGGGACCATGAGAAGACGCCCAAGCGCAAGGGTGGGCGCGTCTATGTCGAGGTGCGGCAGAGCGGCGAGGTCTGCTTCCACGAAGGCTATCGCAATCGGGCCGAGATACGCCGCGCGGCACGCGGCGAGGCCGAGCCGGAGACGGTGAAGCCGCCCCGGCCCGAAGTTGCCAGCGCGCTGCAGGACTATCTCGACCTGCACCGCCATGCCGTGGTGCGTGCGCAGCTGACCGGTTTTCCGGATGTCGCGCTGCGCCTGCTCGTCGCCCATGCCATCGCCGGCTCGCCGCTCTGGACCGTGCGCCGCGAGCCGCAGGCCAGCCGCAGCGAAGCCGTGTCGGAAAGCCTCGCGGCGGCGCCCGCCGAGACCGCGTTCGCGCTCAGCCGGCGGCGCGCTCTCGGCCTGCTCGGCCTGGCCGAGGACGAGCCTGCGGTCGTCGGCTGCACACCGGACGGAACGCAGGGCGATCGGCTGACCGCTACCTTCCTGCATCTGCTCGCGCTGGATGAGGCGGCGGTGAAAGCCATCGCGGCGGTGGCGATCGGCGAGACGCTGGCGAGCGGCAGCCCGGTGATCGCGGCGCTCGGCTGCGTGCTGGGCGTTGACATGGCGCAGTGGTGGCGAGCGGACGAGGCCTTTCTCGCGCTCGTCCGTGACCGCGAGGTGTTGGGCGCGATGGTCGAAGAGGTCGCGGGCGAGACGGTCGCGCGCGCCAATGCCAAGGAGACCGGCCGCGTGCTGCGGCGGATCATCGGCGACCATCTTGCCGGTGCCGAGGGCCGGCCCAAGTTCGAGGACTGGGTACCGCGCTGGCTCGCGTTCCCGCCGGCCGCCTATACCGAGCGCGGTGGGGTGGGGGCTGTCGCTGCCCATGAAGAGGCAGTGGCGGCGGGATTGACGCTGCCGGCCGCGGATGGCGCGATCACGATGCCGGACGCGGAGCCGTGTCCCGCTCCGGCCGGCGTTCCGCTCGCTGCATGAAGGAAGGGGAGGGCGGCTTCGGTCGCCCTCCCCAGAAAGGGAAGCGCCGCCGGCCGTTCGGCCGGCGGCGCTTGCTTGTCTCGGCCGGGGTGCCGAATTTTGAGGTCAGGCCGCCTGCTGGCCGCCGGGCGGCGCCACCCGGCGCTGGAAATAGACCTGCCAGAGATCGAGCAGCGCCGCGGCGTCGCTGCGGCCGGGGACCGAAACGGCGATATGGGCCGCATCGACCGCGCGCAGGCGAAAGGGACAGGGTCCGGTCAGCCGTATCGCCTCGACGGCGAGGCCGTCTCGCCGGAGCGCGGCCTTGGCCGCCTCGTCGAACGCGAGGCCGGCCCATAATGCAGCGGCCGCGCTTTCCAGCTCGGCGGCGGGCGAACCGCCGTCGTATGCAACACGCAACTCCATCATCCATCCCTCTGGGATCTGGCGGCGCCGTGACCCCCGCCGCCTGCCCGGTACAAAGTAGGACCGCGCCCGGTGAGTCGCAACGGCCGATCACGCCGGCTCGTGTCCGACGGCGGCATAGCGCCTCGCTGCGCGTGCCGGGTGGATCGATTTTCGCGGAGTGGAAATTCGATCCTCCGCGGCCGCCCTCAACCGGATCATGTCGTCCCGGTACACCGCGGCTCGACGCCGCGCGTTGCGCAAGGGAGCTTTCGCCATGACGCGGGACGAAGAAGATGGGATCGACCGGGCAGCGCGCGGGGTGCGCGGCTCGCCCTTTTTCACGACCGAGCAGGCCGCCTTTTACCTTGGCATGTCCGCGCGGACCCTGCAGGAATATCGCAGCGCCGGGACCGGTCCCATCTATCGCCGGCACAGCCGGCACATCCGCTACCATATCGACGATCTCGATGCCTGGTCGAGGGGGCGGGCGGGGGGTGGCGGCGATGGTTGACCGGCGCCTCGTCCTGCTTCCCGCCGGCTTGCTGGCCGCCGGGCTCGGCGCGACCCTGGCGGTGCCGCCCCGTCCGCGCCTCGTCTGGAATGCGAGCGACAGCGCGCCGCGCGGTCTTTATGCGGTCGAGCGCGCGGCCGGATTGCGGCGCGGCGATATGGTGGTCGCCCGGGTGCCGACGGCCTTTCGCGGGCTTGCCGCCGCGCGCGGCTATCTGCCGCCCGGGATACCGCTGGTAAAGCATGTGGCGGCGCTGGCGGGCGCGCGGGTCTGCGCGCTGGGCGGCACGCTGTTCGTCGATGGCAAGCCGCGTGCGGTCCGGCAACGGCGCGACCGGGCCGGCAGGCCGATGCCCCGGTGGCACGGGTGCCGCACGCTCGCACCAGACGAGGTGCTGCTGATTGCCGACCGGCCGACATCGTTCGACGGGCGCTATTTTGGGGTCAGCCGCCGTGGCGACATAATCGGCAAGGCACTTCCCTTATGGGTGGGCTAGGCTCCCGGAGCCATGCCGGCGCCGGGCGGCGGGCATGGCTGGCGCTCGCGATAGCGTCGGTCGTCGCCCTGCCGGCCCGGGCCGAGCCGGTCGATCCGTGGCAAGATTATGTCGCGGAAGCCTCGCGCCGCTTCGCCGTCCCGCAAAGCTGGATCCGGCGCGTGATCCATGCCGAAAGCCGGGGCAGGACGATGCGTGGCGGCCGGCCGATCCGCAGCCGGGTCGGTGCGATCGGGATGATGCAGCTGATGCCCGGGACCTGGGCGGCGATGCGCGACCGGTTCGGGCTGGGGACCGATCCTGACCTAGCGCGCGACAATATCCTCGCCGGGACCGCCTATCTCCGGCTGATGTATGACCGGTTCGGCTATCCCGGCCTGTTCGCCGCCTATAATGCCGGGCCCGGCCGTTATGCCGGCTATCTCGCCACCGGCCGCCCGCTTCCCGCCGAGACTCTCTCTTATGTGGAAAGGGTGGCGGGCGGTACGTTCCACACCGATGGGTCGGCTCCCCCGCCGGCGGACGGGCTCTTCTTCCGCCTGGGGATGCGCAGCGATGTGGACATGTCTGACGCGCCGCAGCCGCCGAGCCCCATCCTCTTCGCCGTCATGCCCCGCTGACGGATCAGTCTCCGCTGAGATGCGCGGCCGCGGTGGCCTTGGCGTCGGCCGCGCTCTTCTTGGCGCGCAGCTTGCGGGCCGGCTTGGCGGAGGCCGGAGCGGGTTCGGCGGCCTTGGGCTTGCGGCCGAGGCCGATCTTGATCGCGAGCGCCTTGCGTTGGTTGGCATAGTTGGGCGCAACCATCGGATAGTCCGCCGGCAGCTTCCACTTGGCGCGATACTGGTCCGGCGTCATCTGATAATGGGTCATCAGATGCCGCTTCAGCATCTTCAGCTTCTTCCCATCTTCCAGGCACACAATATAGTCGGGCTTCACCGAAGAGCGTACCGAAACCGCCGGCGTCAGCACCTCTGGCTCAGGCTCGGCCGGCTTGCCGAGCGCGCCCAGCGCGGGCAGGTCGCTCGTCGCGACGCTGTTGTTGCGGACATGCGCGGAAACGATGTCGGCGGTCAGCGTGAGCAGGGTTTCGTCAGATACGATACTCTCCATCTAGCCGTTAGGCTGCGCCTATCGGCTCAAAAAAATGGTCCATGGTGCAGGTTGCTCGCCGACCTAGAGTTGATATCGCGCGGGTTCAATCGGCTATATCGCGTCGCGCGTTCCAAAAATCCGTCCGGCTGCTGCGATGCTGGCCTCGCGCTTCGCCTATCCGCCGCAAGGGCACGCACGCGTCGCGTCGGGATAGTGATGGCCAGCGCCGCACGATAAGGTGCGGGGCATGGACGCACACTGCCGGGCGATGCCCGGACAGGGTGCGCAGCCTCATTGCGGCCCCGCGGACACACCGCCTCGCGGCCGGGCGGCGCGCCCGGTTTTCGGACCGGACGCCAAGCCCCGTCCGGTGTTCGAAAGCCCGGTTCGACGCCGCCGATCCGGCCGGCTCGTTGCGGGGTGCCAGCCTTTGTGGCGCCGGCGGTGGGCCGCCGGCGCGTGAGTCCCATGGTCGCCAGGCGCGCCGGGACGGTGTCGACCCATAACGAAGAGAGGTCGTTGGGGTGGTCTGGTGCCTGTGTCCGGGCCACGGAGTGGATGTTTTTTTGCTTGGCAATATGGCCTCGAAGCGCGAGTCTTGGGGGGATGAAGACCGGCCTCGAGCATCTTCCCCAGGGCAAGCGCGACGAGCTGGCGTTCGTCGTCGAGCTGTTGCGCGCCGGGTTCGCCGAGGCGATCGCCGGGCGCAGGGCGGAGCGGTTCCGCGATGGCAAGTTGCTCAAGATCATCCTGTTCGGCAGCTATGCGCGGGACGATTGGGTCGAGGATCCCGTCGGGCGCTACTTCTCCGACTATGACCTGCTCGTCGTGGTCAGCCATGAGGATCTGACCGATGTCGCGGAATTCTGGCTGCCGACCGAGCAGCGCCTCACCGAGGAGGTGTCGTCGGGCGCGCGGCTGCGCACCTTGGCCAGTCCCATCTACCACAGCCTCGATGACGTGAATGAGAAGCTGGCGCTCGGCCGCTATTTCTTCATCGATATCCTACGGGACGGCATCCTCCTGTTCGAGGAGCCCGGCTATCCGTTCGCCAAGCCGCAGCCGCTGACGCCGCAGCAGGCACTCAAGGAAACGCAGGATTATTTCGAGGAATGGTTCGAGAGCGCATGTGAGTTCATGGACGACTATGAGGGCAATCTTGCTAAAGGCCGTCTGAAGAAAGCGGCGTTTGAACTCCATCAAGCCACCGAACGCTTCTATCATTGCCTGTTTTTGGTGCGCACCCTGTACAGTCCCAAGTCGCATAATCTGAACCGGTTGCGCTCGCTGGCGGAAGATCTGGAGCCGTCGTTGAAGGCGGTCTGGCCGACCGAGAGCAAGTTCCAGCGACGCTGCTATGAGCTGCTGCGCGCTGCCTATGTGAAGGCGCGCTATTCGCGTCACTACCGCATCACGGCCGACGAGCTGGCGTGGCTCGGCGAGCGGGTGGCGATGCTGCAGGGCCTTGTCCGCACGGCTTGCGAGGCCCGCATCGAGACACTCGCGCGGGCCGCGTGACGGGATCCGGATGCGTAGTCGCGGGTACAGCGGTTGAGTGATGATCGATGCCGGCATGGAGCGGATGCAGTCTGGATCTTGATCACTGGCTCGCGACGAAGCCTCGCGACACATCATTCCAGCTCGCCGAGGAATAGCCATTGGTGGCGACTGCCTCTGTTTCGTCATGCCGCCCGCCGATCGCCTCGTAGGTCGAGCGGATACGACGGCGACGTGAGCTGCCCGCGTAGAGGACACAATGTCTGCATCGGTCCGCGGAATGGACGATATTGCATCACCAGCGGCGGCAACAAGCGGTACGGTGTTTGAGGCGCCGGGGGTTAGTCAATGTGACCGAATGACAAAGCTCGACCGCAATCCCATGTAAAGGATCGTCCGTTTGTTCCTCGTTTTTATCGCCGCCCTGGCGTTTGGTGGAAGTACATCCCATGCGGAATGTGCACAGCCAGCGCCCCTAACCGAACCGGCAGTTACAAGCGTTGGATCGGCCTTACAGCAGGAACGAGAAAGGCTGCTCTATGCATACAAGAACGCTTACGGTGATTTGATCCTGGGGTTTCCCTCCGGCCCTCCGTCGCTATTTGCGCGGTTGCCAAGGGAGCTGTGAGGTGGTCCCGCCTTCTTGGACAGTTTGGCGGCTGAGTTAAGCTAATCCCGGTTGTCGTTCATGCCGCCTGTTTGATCATCAGATCATGGGGGGCATGCCCCCCATGATCTGATTGCCCGATCGGCCGATAGGCCTCCACCGGGGTTCGCCCGGCCAGGCCCGAGTGCGGACGTTGGGTGTTGTAATAGGTGATCCACCGGCCAAGGCCAGCCCGCAGCTCGGAGCCGGTCTCGAAGGCATGGAGATAGACGCACTCGTACTTCAAGGATCGCCAGAGTCGCTCGATGAAGACGTTGTCCATCCACCGGCCCCGGCCGTCCATGCTGATGCGGACCTCGGCCTCGCGCAGCACCGTGGTGAAGGCTTGCGACGTGAACTGGCTGCCCTGGTCGGTGTTGAAGATCTCGGGCTTGCCATAGCGGGCCAGCGCCTCCTTCAGTGCCGCGACGCAGAAGCCGGCATCCATTGTGTTCGACAGCCGCCAGGCCAGGACCTTGCGCGTTGCCCAGTCCATGATCGCGACCAGGTATAGGAAGCCCCGGCGCATCGGGATGTAGGTCACGTCGGCGCACCACACGTGATTGGGCCGATCGATCACCAGCTTGCGCAGCAGGTACGGATAGACCCGGTGCTGCGGATGGGGATCGCTGGTGCGCGGCCGCTGGTAGATCGGCGTCAGGCCCATCTTCGCCATCAGCCGTCGTGCTCGGCGGCGACCAACCTCATGGCCGTTTCGCCGCAGGTGCCGCGCCATCTGGCGGCTGCCGTACCAGGGGCAGTTCAGGAACGTCGCGTCGATCACCGTCATCAGCGCCAGCGTCTCGTCGGTCTCCGGCACCGGCGCATAGTAATAGGACGAGCGGCTGATCCGCAGCAGGCTGCACTGGGTCGAGATCGACAGATGGTGGTGAGCAGGTTCGACCATCGCCCGCCTCCGATCCACGCTCATCGACCGAAGGCTTTCGCTAAAAAATCCCGCTCCACCACCAGTTGCCCGATCTTGGCGTGCAGCTTTTCCACCTCGCTGTCGCTGGCAGCCTTGGCTGCATCACCGGCCCCGGAGAACGTGCTCGTCATCCCGTCGATGGCCTGACGCTTCCAGGACGCGATCATCGTGTGGTGCACGCCGTGCTTGGCTGCCAGCTCCGCCAGCGTCAGGTCACCCCGGATCGCCTCCAGCGCCACCTTCGCCTTGAAATCCGCGCTGTAGCGCTTCCTCGTCGTCTTCATTCCCGTACCAATCCATCAGGTCGGGAGTAGCTTAACACCCTGTCCAGAAAACCGGCACCACCTCACGGGAGTAGCTTAACACCCTGTCCAGAAAACCGGCACCACCTCACCACGGAATGCATCATTTGTCGCGATTCAGAGGCGCGAGCTTCGTCGTCCACCGACGGTTGTTATTGGCGAGCCCACCTTAGTTGCCAACCTGACCGATTTTCGGCTCGTTTATGCCGATGGACGCACGTTCGATATGCCCGACGAGCGATCCGCCGTTGAATACTATATGAACGAGACGAAATTGACGGATGGGAGAAGCCTTCGCGACATTCTTGATGAGAGACCACTTGAATCGCCGGAGAATGGTCGAACAGAGGTCCGCCGGCTGCCCGTCGTTCCCCAGCAGCGCATCTTGCCTCCGGATGATTATTTCTACCCCGCCGGAGAGCTGATTGCGATGGAGTACAATATAACCGGATGCATGGGTCGAGGTATCTCGGGCAATGCGGAAATAGACCCAAGCTTGCTGACAACCTCTGTTCTTTACACCAACGTGCTGACGGGGGAAGCGATCACGCTTCGCATCGACGAGTTGCCACTTGGCGCGAAGCGCGTTGAGGTTGGTTGCTTCTATTTTATTTCCAATCCGCTTTTATATTATTATTGCGCTTCCATAGAAGATGAGGCCGTAACCTGGCACCTCATCGAGAGTTTCCAGATGGGAAAATTGCTGCGATGCTCGCTCAAGCAGAATATATTGTATTCCTATCACTATATTCCCGTCGCCGACAAAAAGATTCTCTCCAGGCTCCGTCGACGGCTTGAGGATTATCTGCGCCTGTGCGGTAAAGCTCAATAGCCGGATCGGAGCGTCGAAGATCTTTGGGCACGAGCAAACAGCCGGCGGAGCAGTGGTACGAGAAACTGCGGCTCGCTTATCGATAGGGATGCGTTTTCGGATGCTGGTAATTCAGCTTGAACGCATCGGGATATCGCTATGGAGGGAGAAGGTCCGGGACGGCATGCTCCACAACGCGGCTTTTAGCAGACATCTTCAGCTCACGTAGCTCGATTATCGGTGTTCCGTCGGCGAGCCAGAGATTCTGAAGGATTGAACCTCGATGAGGGCCTGACGAGCATATCGGGGCCGTCCGGGAGAGGCAAATCAACATTCCGGTCAGGCGCGCGGGGAAAAGGCTTCGACAAGATCGGCTATCGGTCTTCCGATCGCTCCCGGCAGGATGAACCAGGTCCCGCGCCCGCGACTGGTCGGGTTTCCCTTGTCGTCCGGATCGTTGATATCGCCATTCCAGCGGCAGCCGACACATTCCTCCTTGTCCCAGATCATTGTAGCCAACGACCACGAACCGTCGGGCGCAGTGTAGATGACGTTGAGGGTGCCCTCGCGCAAGCGGTTCGATGGGCTTACGGCATTTTGCGGATTCATGACGTGGTTCTCCGTGGATATTGGGAGCGCGACGCGCACTCATTTGCACTTGGAATTTCCGCGTCCTGAAGGCGGATACATCCAGCGGAGTGAGTTTGAACCATTCGCCGTTGGCGCGGCAATCGGCAAACCGACGATGCCAGTAAGCCTCGATGCCGGAGGGATCATCGGTACGGATCGAGTGGACCAGTTCTGCCTTCTCGGGCAGGGCAATGCGGATTTCCTTCACGCGCCATTCCAACGCTTCGCTGCGCCCGATCTTGTAGAAAGCGCCAGACCGGATCGGATAAACAAAAGCTTCTGTCGGCTTGGAAGACGGATGGAGCTGAAAAACGGCTCCGTTCTGGTCGGGCCGCATAGCCGCAATATCTGAAAGTGTCGCATCTGCAGTAGCACGCTGGGCAAGCGCCGCGACCATCTCGGATCGCCGTCCAAAATGCCGTTTGATGACGCTTGGAAGCGGGATTGATAGGTCGGTTGAAGACGCGTTCGGGGAAGCGATATTGGAAATTCAGGATGAGCGGCCTTCTGGGCGCCGCGTCCAGCCCCACCGGAGAAGAGAGCCGGTGCCGTTGCTCCGCACATCAGGTCCCGTTGCCGGCTTAGTCGCAGTCGAACGGATAGAGCCTGGTCCCGATATCGAGAGCGCCATGGGACGGCCGGACCTGCCGCCAGTCGTCGTTCAAGAGGAGGCCTGCCACCAGGTGCGCCACATGGGCATCCTTGAGGATCGAGCTATGATCGTGGTTGCGGCAGCTATCGGCCACGGCATGGCAAATGGCCGGATTGCCGTCGGCCGCGGCACGGGTCAGATGCACTTCCGAGAAGTCGGTGGACTCGGGCTCCGAGAGGTTGTTTGACCGCTCGGTCACAATGCCATCATGCGCTTTCTTCATGTTGACCAGCTTGAGTTTTAGGCTGGTAAGCTTGATCGCTGCCTGGGTGCCGGACAGCGCGATCGAGGGACCGAAGGCGAATTCGGTTCGGTCGTCATTGTAGAAGAGTGCCGGCACACTGGCGTAGCGGCGCTGGTGCGAATCCGAGCGACCGGCGGCCAATTGTTGCTTCAGCCGCTCCCTGCGCATCTGCATGATGGCGACGACGCGGGTCAGGTCCTTGACGCCCTCGGTTCTGGGGGCGAGCGGCGAGATGAGTTGAAAGATGCTTCGGCCAATTTGGCCCAGCGCGGTGAGTTCGGCATTCGAAATGGATCCGCGATTTGGTGTGGCGACCGTCACCACGGTATGGATGCGTGATGGCCATGTCTCGCTTGCCGCGAGGCGAGAGATGAGGCCGCCCATGCTGTAGCCGACGAGGTCGATTCGGGCGGCATCTATGCCGTTCCTCAAAGCTTCGTAAAGCCTTGTCCCGTTATGTTCGAGACCGGCGGTATGGTTATAGCCATAGAGGTGCAGGCCATAGTCTTTGGGAAGCCACGAGCCGATCATCGTCGCGAAATCCCGCAGATCTTCCCGCGTCTGACGAATGCCATGGAGGACGACGATCGCGCGCTGGCCATGGCCCTTTCGCAAGGTCAGGAGCCCATCATGTGTCGAAGGGCCGCTCATTCGTTGACCATCGCGATCGCCGTATGCTCGCTCTCGGTACTATAGGTAGCGACTGTATAGTCATATTCGGTGTTGCGCATGATCTCGCCCGGGACGCCATGCTGGCGCAGCTTGGGCCCGCGCTCGGTTTCTTCGGCTTCGTCTGGACGGGCCTGGAGAATGAGAAGGAGGGCACCGACGGCCGCGCCGTCTGGTCCCGGTTCGATCAGGTCGTCGAGCCGGGCTCGTACCCACGCCCGCGCGCTGCCGAACATTCCGCCCACAACCGGAAGCGCAGTCGCCGTTCCGAAGTCCCGCGCGCCCAGCGCCAGCATCTGCCCCGTGAGACCTTGGGGATCAGGTTTCTCGCCTCCTTCCACTTCCCAGGCGAACTGCACGAATTCCTGATTGAGGCCGCTCAAGAAAGGATCATCGACCTCGTCTGCGCCGTCCTTCCCCGAACCATAGGGCATGAGCGTAAGGTCTGGGACGATGCCGATTAGATCGAGCGACGGGTCGATCAGGTCGAGAGGATCGTCGGGCAGATCTTCAAGCGGGTAACCGGCAAGGTCTGCTGCGCGTCTGATAAGCGCACCGAATAGCGCGACTGCTGCCTCTCCCGTGACGATCTGGGGCGTCAGCTCGGGAACGCGAAAATTTGCTGAGCTCGTCATCTTTGAGACACTGATTGCGCGGTCGACATCGAAGATCTTTGGGATCGATGCGCCGAACCGGTCGAGGATCGGACCGCCGAGCCGGGCGAGAGCGAGATTGAAGCGATCCAGGCCATGGCGCGCCAGTCGGAGCGAGAAGAGGTGCCAGAAGCGTGCCGCGATCGCAGGCTTTTCCAGCCGTTGGAGCGCCTCCGCATCGAACCCCTCCAGGATCCAGGCCATGGCACGTTCTTCCTCGAAACCGACGGGCCCGTTTGCGATTTCCTGGGCTTCGGACCAGCTATTGAGCGCCACCATCAGCCCGAAGATTTCGAGGTCGGGCCGCAGCTCCGCATCGGAACGTCCAAATCTCGGATTGCGCTCAAAGCTCACTTCTCGGGAATCGATGTCGGCCTGCGCGCGCGTCGGGACGTAAGCCGGCTCGCTCGTTGAAAATCGAATGCGGCGAAGCGGGATATCGGTGCTGGCGTCGCGTTGGGCGCGCGCCTTGTCGGCGCGCTCGGCGTCGTTGATCGACCAGCGGCACCAGCTCGCAAAGGGAATGAGGGTATCGATCAGGGCAGCAATCTGAGCCGTTTTCTCGGCCGATCCATTATGCTCGAGGTCGATGTCCGAGTTGAACGGCACGAGGTCGAAAAGATCGACGTCGAGCCGGTTCTGCCAGGCTGCATAGAGGGCAGCTCGGAAAGCCGTCCCACCGTGAAGGACGATGTCTGTTTCGGCGCGCCTGGCTACCTCTGCGAAGGGCGCGAACGCAGAAAAATCCTGTAAACGGAATGACGAGATGGCCGCCAATGGACGTCTCCCCCTGCACTCTGGCGTGACAGAATAGTCTGATTGTCGCGGTCTCGCCAGCGCCGCATATTATCCCGTGAGTTGTCGCTCGCCCGGTCGCTGGATACGATCGATCTTGGCGATGTGACATCGAATGAGAGCAGGCCAGTATCACCTTGGCCGGATGGGAACGGTTGGTTTGACCCGGATGATTTCGCGCCATGCCAATCTGCATCTTGGCGCTCAGGCCCGTCCGATCGCTGCCCGGAACGCGTCGGTGGGCTTTCCACCCGATTTGGGCGGCATGGTGGACTGGGATGGCTGCCGTTGCCGCGCTACCCGAAGAGTGCGATAAATTGTCCGATTTCTTGGTCGGAGGCCTGCCGCATCTCACCTCTAATTTCGGCCATCGCGATCAGTCCGAGGAGAGGAACCGGACCATCCGCAATGAAGCGATCCCCCTCGCGTTCGGCCAGCATGAGGCCCTTGTCAGACCAGACCGAATAGCCTTTCGATAAGATTGCAAGGTAGGCCGGAGTCATGACATTTGCCGCGTCGACAAGGTGCATAGTGCTTTGCTCCAAGGGGCTACCGCGAGGAAGTATCCCTGGCCAATGTCTGTAGCTGGGCGACGCTGTTGCAGAAGTCGGCTTATGATAGCAGCAGACATTGATTCGGGTTCGGGATGATCGGCGGCATGCTGCTCAGCGTGTCAGAGCCAGCACCGGCCTGGCAAGTTTTCAGAGGTTCTGGGGCGACGGCAATGGGGTGGAGCGCGTCACGGGCTCCCTGATTCCTAGAAACCCTTTCCGATTTTGCACAGAAGCTGGAGCTGCACCCTGATAGCCTGCGGCACGATCGGCATGATCCCGGCCAGACCGGCTGACGAATTTCCCGCATTCGAAAATGCCTGCTCCAACATTCCCGGATGTGCGGCATTGAAGCTGTCGAAAAGCGCCAAACCCTCACAGGCGGCCGCGGCACGTCGGCGGAGCACGGCTGCCTTAAGGTCGGTCTCCGATATATGCATGTCGTTGATCGACTTGTCTGCGAACAGGCTCGAGAATGTCACCACCTGGATAACCGCGGGAAAATAGCCAAACCCTCCGGAGCTTCCCCGATTTGCCCCGACGCGGGATAAAATCTCCATGCCGATCTTGTCGATCACTTGCTCGTCATCGCAATCCTGATGCGATTTTTCGCAGAGCGCGTGCGCCAGTTCGTGGGCGACGACGAAATTTAACCGCGCGCGTCGTGAGAGTTCGGATAGGAATTGCAATGCCTGTCCGCCGGACATGGTCTTGAGCTCGGGAGAGGCGCTCGCCATGCTCGTCGCCAGCACCGACACCATCGTGGACGTGTCCGAGTAGCTGACCAGCTGGGCACGGTCGGCCTGACGATTGGTCCGAAGGCAGGCGCGTTTGGGCTCCGCGATCGCCAACAGAAATCCATAAGGGTTGCAATATTCGAATGACGCGGGGAGGCGGCCGTCTTTCTCCCTTGCCCGTCTGATTTCGGTAAGCACCCGCGTCGTATAAGCGAGCTGCAGATCGCCGGTTGACGCCATCGTGGCGAAGTCGACATGCTCGAGAATCGACGCCGGCCAGACGTCTATCTCACCGAAATCCGACAGGAGGGTCAGTGCGCCGTCGCACAGGATTATCGTGCCGCCCTTGGAGGAGGGCACATAGCCTCCGACCTCATCGCCTAGGCCGCATACCGAATTGCGGGAGCCGGCGGGTTCCACCTGGACGCCGACCTGTCCGATCCGTGCGGTCTCCGCCGGGATGAGCTTGCCCTTCAGCTCGTCCAATTGGCCGCGGGCAATATCGGCGGTGGGTTGGGATGCACCCGCCACGAGCACCTTGTTCCAGTCCGTCTGCTCTTGGGCGGGCTGCGCGGGCGCGCGCATCGCCGTCAGCAAGACGACGACGGCCAGGGCGGCGCGGAGACGAGGCCCCATCATTTGTCATCTCCGGTCTGCCTGGCAATTTCCGCCATGGTTTGGCGAGCGAGCAGCAGGTGACGATCCTGCTTTTCGGAGATATCGCTTCGCGCTCGTGCCTCGTCAAAGAGCGAAACTGCAAGCGCGCTCGCGTCATGGATCCGCTCGCGGGTGATCGGGCCACCGTCCATGAAGTCGGCAGTGCGGGTAATCACCACCTGGCCGGCTGGAGCGCGCGGACAGGGCGGAGCTTTGGCCGCGGCGGGTTTGGCTGATCGAACAGTCGCGGCACCTGCGGGGCCGCCCGACACGGGATAGGCCAGCATCTCGGTTATATCGTTCGCTGCAACCGTCGCTGGTTTGACCGTCGTTTCGGTGAAGTGCGCCTGCGTGAGGACGACATAGGAGAGAATCCAGCACCCAAACAGGGCAAGGGCGGCGCCGGGGCCGGCCATTTTGATCGAAGCGCTGATCCCCTTATGCTTCCCCGAGGCGGCGATGTCGGATCGGATACCGAGGATGTAGAGGCGGTAGCCGAGAATGATGCACAGGATGCCGCCGCCCGTTGCCAAACCGAGCGTCACGACACGTCCGATGGCACCCATGAAACTCACGTCACAATTCATTGTTCACGGCCCCCCAGTCGCGGTCGCCCTATCTGACACATCGCCTGTGACGAGTGTAGTGCGATCGGCTGCCGAGGAGGCTGGTGGATCGTAAATTCATCTCCATTGGAAGGCGCTCGGCGAGTGGCGCTCCGAGGCCCAAGTCACCTGCCCGAAGCCCATCGTCAAACGAAGGCGTCTGGCTCAGCAGGACATCGCCGGAGCAGCGGCAAGGGGCGCGGGCGTGTCCGCTATGATGGAACCTCATAATTGCTCCGGCGAGCAGTGAGGGCGCTTTCGACTGACGACCGTTCCAGACGTGGCAGTACGGATCGGTGCCATGCCGGCCTCACCAGCCGGCCCTTATCCGCGCCTTGCCCGGACAGGGTGCGCAGCCTCAGCGCGGCCCCGCCGGCACACCGCCTCGCGGCCGGGCGGCGCGCCCGGTTTTCGGACCGGACGCCAAGCCCCGTCCGGTGCTCGAAAGCCCGGTTCGATGCCGCCGATCCGGCCGGCTCGTTGCGGAGTGCCCTTGGATTGGTGGTGCCGGCGGAGTCGCCGGCACCAGGGAGAAAGGCTCACCCCGCTCGCAGGTCGCGAAGAAAGCCGACGTCGTGGCTCTTACTATATCCGGCGACGCGAAACGGTGACGCGGGCGGCGAGCGCGGCGCTTGTCGCGCAGCTCGCGATCCTTCGCAGCGACATGATCGATCGCTGGTCTCACCGCATGAAAAGTCGCCAGCGAAACCCTGTCGAAGGAGACGCAGTCCTTCCTCGACGAACCGCGGCTCTTCCTGTGGTTGCTCCGCTAGCGGGCGCGCCCACGTCGTTCGAATGCGTCCTCGCCGGTACCGAGTCGGCATGTGCTGAAATCCGCCGGGCCGCGGCGCTCAGGGAGGGGAATGCCACCAGATCTTCCCCTTAAGCTCGATCGCGACGAGGCGAGAGCCGAGCGGGAGCGCGCGGGCTGGCTGATCAAGCTGTATCGCCGCCGCGATGACAGGCTCGACGCTGCGACACGCAGGCTTCGGCCCCGCTTTCCGCGGCGCTCGGTGCCAGTCGCGCCGCTTGTCGAGCCCTTAGAATGGGGTGGGTCCTTGCGTCAATCACAGGGATAATCCCACCCCTTGAGGGGCCGCCACGGGAGGTCAGCCGATGAAACTATCAGGGGTCGCCATTCGCATCGGCCCACGCACCATTTACGCTCCTGGGCTTGAGACCTGGGCCGGCCGCCTTGCCGCCAAACCATCGCCGCCCGGCTTATTTCCCCGCCCGCCTGCGGCTGGCTCCTCGCGGGGCGCTGCGCTGCAAATAAGCCGGTCGCTCCGGTCCTCCGCTACGCTGCGGCCTTGCGGTCCGCGGCGCGGCTCGCGCCGTCCCTGTGGTCTGCCCATCGCCCGGAAATGGTTCGCGGGCGAGTATTGAAGGAGACCGAACATGCCAGCCATCGGCCATGTCACCCGTGACGGAAACGGCTTCAAGGGCCAGCTTCGCACCCTCTCGATCCGCACCGAGATCGAGATCCATCCCAATCCCCGCAAGACCGGTGAGGCGCAGCCCGACTATCGCGTCTCGGCCGGCGGCGTCGAGGTCGGCGCCGGCTGGGTCCGGCGCGGCGAGATGTCGGGCCGCGACTATGTTTCGCTCTCGCTGGCTGCGCCCGAGTTCGGGCCACGGCGGCTCTACGCCAATCTCGGCCGGGCTGCCGGCAGCGAGGATGACGACAGCTTCGCCATCATCTGGAACCCGGCCGACTAGCCGGTGGGGTGCCCCCCGCGCCGATCGTGGCGCGGGGGGCATTCGCTATGCTCGGCTAGCTCCATGGACGCGATAGATATCTGATTTTTTTGCGAAATTTTGGGCCATTCCCTCTGGAATGGATGTTTACCGGCTTGCCTTGACCGCGCAGCCGGGCTTCGGCACGCCATGTCTCGCAAACCGCTGTTGAGCGACCGCGCGCTTGTCTGGATCGGGATTGCCATCGCAGGCGCCTTCGTCGCCGCGCTGCTGGGCGCCATGCTATTCTAGCCAGGCGCGCGCTCCATCTGTTCGCGAATGGCGGGCCTTATCGCCTGTTGGTATAGCGCTAGCTTCTACCGCAGACCGCCCGAGGCGAGCGGGTGGAAGGGCTCGTCTCGGCAAAACCTCCGAGCATGACGGGCGGCGAAGCGGCTGTGCAAGGCCGGCGGCCCCTCCAATTTTTCCGCAATGATGAGCGTGCTGCGCACGCGCGTCTGTTTGTTTCCATGCGACAAAATCGGCTCCTCCGCCGCCGCTGCGCGGCGCTTCCGGCTCTCGCCTCCAGCGGCCCTGACAGCCGCTCCGCCGCCCGTCGGGACAGGGCTGTCCTCGATCGGAGGACGCTCAAGCGTGGAGGCGAATATGGCTATGGTTCAGAGCATTGGCGGCGCATGCGATCGGGTGATGACGGCATTGGTCGCTGGACTTGAGATCGAGTTCGGACGGGGTGTCGGCGAGGCGCTGGCGCAGCGGTTCCTGGACGCGGAACAGAGTGATTTCCTCTGGGATGCGCGCGTGTTGGAGCGCTGGCTCGGCAGCTATGAGGGGCTCGATGACGACGATGATCAACTGAATCGGGTGGCGATTTTCGGGCGGCTCGATGGACTTTGGTTCGC
This sequence comes from Flavisphingomonas formosensis, assembly GCF_009755815.1. Lineage (GTDB taxonomy): Bacteria > Pseudomonadota > Alphaproteobacteria > Sphingomonadales > Sphingomonadaceae > Flavisphingomonas > Flavisphingomonas formosensis. Next base: position 169,123 of record NZ_WRPK01000008.1, on the reverse strand, counting down.
CGGAGTGAGCATCGTCGATGGTGACGGCAATGCGCAGGGATTGATCGCAAGGCGCAGCTTCGAACACGAAGAGGAGGCGCTGGAAGCCTATGCGATGATGCGGTGAACCACCGTCGAACAAGGCCGGGGCGCGGTGTCGGACAGGCATCGCGTCCCGGCTTTTTCATGTCTCGGCGGCGTGGCATCCGCCCGGGAAGAGAGGAAGTGGCGATGGAAGGGGAGCGGCAGGAGGAGGAGAAAATCGGGAAAATCGCGGAGAGCAAGATTGAAGCTTTGCCTCCGAGCGTCGGCAAAGGTGGCGCCTGCACGTCCTTTGCTAGGGAGGCATGAGCGTGGACCAGCCTCCATCGATAGGCGGGAGCCCGTGTCCGCGGGCCGGATCATGGAGGCCCCTTGAACCGGCGGCTATCGGCGCCCTCATCGCTGTCGATCATCCCTTCACGAAGGCGTGTCCGATGGCAGGCGACGAGGATTTCGAACTGTGCCTCGGTCACATCGGCGACCGCTCGGGCGGCAAGCCCTTCCTCCATCGCGTGCGCAGGGCAGCGAACCTCGCCGGCGGCATCAGGCCGGCCGGAACCCGCAGCCGCCGGTTCGACGGCAGCCGCATCGGCCGCGGTGCCGGCGTCGGCCGGGTGCTCGCCAGCTCCGACCGGTTCGCCGGACCACGAGCGCGCCGTGTCGTCGTCAAGGCGCGGATCGTCCGGCTCGCTGGCAAGGGCGCTGCCGGCGCGGTCGCGCATCTGCGCTACCTGCAGCGCGACGGCACCACCCGCGAGGGCGAGCGCGGATCGCTCTATGGTGCCGAGCGGGATGCAGTCGATGGCAAGGCCTTCCTCGAACGGGGGAAGGACGACCGCCACCAGTTCCGGTTCATCGTCGCGCCCGAGGACGGTGCGGACTATGACGACCTCAAGCCGCTCGTCCGCCGGCTGATGGAACAGGCCGGACAGGATCTCGGCACGCCGCTCGACTGGGTGGCGGTCGACCACTTCAACACCGGCCATCCGCACGCCCATCTCATTGTCCGTGGGAAGGACGACAGGGGCAAGGACCTGGTGATCGCTCGCGAATATCTGACCCAGGGCCTGCGCATGCGCGCGGCCGAGCTGGTCAACCTCGACCTCGGCCCGCGCACCGACCGGGAGATCATGGCCTCGCGCCAGCGCGAGATCGGGCAGGAGCGGTTCACCACCATCGATCGCCGCATGGTCGCCTCGATCGACGCCGACGGTCTGGTCTCCGCCCGGCATCGCGATCCTGCCGAGCAGGCGCTGCGCGCGGCACGCCTGCGCACGCTCGAGCGCATGGCGCTCGCCCGAGAGGAAGGACGCGGTCGCTGGCGGCTCGATCCCGAGCTGGAGCCGGTGCTGAGACGGATGGGCATGCGCGGCGACATCATCCGCACGATGAGCCAGGCGATGCGCGAGCGGCTGCCCGAGCGCTCTCCCGTCGACTATGCGCTGTTCGATCCCGCAGGAGGAACCGCAGAGCCGATCGTCGGCCGGGTCGTGCTGCGTGGCCTTTCCGACGAACATGCCGACCGCCATTATCTGATCGTCGACGGTATCGATGGCCGCAGCCATTATGTCGACATCGGCCATGCGCCGGATGCCATTCCGGAGAATGCGATCCTGCGCATCATGGCGCGACCGGTCGAACCTCGGGATGTCGATCGCACCGTGGCTGCGATCGCGGCCGCGCACGAGGGACGCTACAACGTCGACATCCACCTGCGCCACGATCGCATGGCCAGCCAGGCCTTCGCCGAGGCGCATATCCGCCGGCTCGAAGCGATCCGCAGGGCTACCGGAGGCGTCGAGCGTGAGCCAGATGGGACATGGGTCATCGCGCCCGACCATCTCGCAAGGGCCCAGGCCTATGAGCATCGCCAGGCGGAGCGGACGCCCGTGCTGATCGAGACGCTGTCGGAGCGACCGCTTGCCCTGCTGCCCGAGCATGACGGCGCGACCTGGCTCGATCATGCGCTCGTCGCGCGCGAGCCCGCCGATCTGGGGCGCGGGTTCGGAGCGGAAGTGCGCCAGGCGCTCGACCGGCGCCGGCAATGGCTGGTCGCGCAGCAGCTTGCCATCATCGAGGACGAGACGACGCGCTACCGGCCGGATCTGGTCGAGGCGCTGCGCCGGCGCGAGTTTCGCCGGGTGGCGGGGCAGCTATCGCGCGAGCTGGGTCTCGCGTTCACCGAAGCCGCTCCCGGCGAAGCGGTCGAAGGCATTTACCGCCGCCCGGTCCAGGTCGGCGACCAGCGGTTCGCGCTGATCGAGCGCTCGCGCGAGTTCACGCTGGTGCCCTGGCGACCGGTGCTGGAGCGTGAGCTCGGCCAGACGGTATCGGGCATCGTGCGCGAAGGCGGCGTCAGCTGGACGATCGGCCGGTCGCGCGGACTCGGCATCGGCTGAGCCCGGCCTGTGTCCCGGCGCGTCGTGCTGCGCCGAGACCGTAATTGCCGGAGCGGCGCGGCGGGCGGATGATCGCTCCCAGGGATGGGACCGATGAAGATGCAGAAGACCCGCCACCAGTTCTACCTGCCCGACGACCTGTCGGAGAAGCTCGATATGTTCGCCGCGAAGCCCGGATCGTCCAAGACCGCGATCCTCACCGACGCGCTCACCGCCTGGTTCGATCGCCGTGCCGGCCATGAGCTCGACCAGCGGTTCGGGGGCCGGCTCGACCGGCAGAACCGCACCGCCGCGCGGATCGAGGAGAAGGTCGACACGCTGGTCGAGGCACTTGGCACGTTCGTCCAGCACCAGCTCACCCTGGTCGCGCACCAGCCGCCGTTTGATCGCGAGACCGCCTTGCTCGGGCGCAGGCGCTACGAGGCGTTCGTCGACCTGGTCGGGCGCAGGCGGGCCGGCGGCACACCCAGCCTGCCGACGACCCCGCACCCGGAGAAGGCCGAATGACACCGATACAGGCCGAGGCCGCTTCCCCGTTCGCACCGCTGAGCGTTCGTATCCCCGAGGCGTGCCGGCTGACAGGCATCGGCCGATCCAAGCTCTACCAACTGATCAAGGCCGGCGAGATCGAAATCATCAAGGTCGGCGCTATGACACTTGTGCCGATGGCGGGGCTCGCCGCGTTCATCGATCGCCAACGATAGGGAAAGGGGTGCCCCGGTTCTCGCCGTTCGACATCGATCCCGCCGCGCCTGAAAGCGGACAAAATATGACCGGGTCTGGGACTTTGCTGCCGTTCGTACCCGACATGCCGAACGGCAGCTCTCGTCAGAAGCCGACCTTCAGTGGTCGCCCGGCTGCCATCGTGGAACAACCGAAACCGGGCCGATTGCCGACCGGCGGGTATTGTGTGGCCATAGGGTAGAGCAGTCATTCGTTTAGACTTCACAAACCGGCTACCGGCGCGCGTCAGCAGCCCAAGCGAATGATCTTCAGAAATCACCGAGCTTGGGATGCTGTTGCGTAAACCCGCTGAACGCATTTCCACAGGCATCTCCATATTGATGCAGATTAGTGGAGCCCAACCTGTTGAAAACCCTGCGGCCGAGAACAAATACAGAAGGGAGGGGCTAACCATGACGACGAAAAGCGCTGACGAATACCTTGCCGCACTGGCCGACGCGCTCGCGATCAGCGAGACGCGATACGATCAAGCGTGCCGCAGCTACGCATCGCTCGGGGCTTGGCTGCACCGCCCGGAATCGACCGTCCTGCGTTACAACCCGCAGATCTACGTGCAGGGGTCCTTCCGCCTCGGCACTGCGATCCGCCCGCTGAACGACGAAGAGGAATATGACGTCGATTCTGTCTGCGAGTTGCGGCTGCTCGGCACCGGCGACCTTAGTCAGAAAGCGCTCAAGAAACTCGTCGGCGACGAGATCAAGGCGTATCGCATAGCGCAGAACATGGTGAAGCCCGTGACCGAGGGTAAGCGGTGCTGGGTGCTGTCCTACTCCGACGGCGCGCAGTTCCACATGGACATCGTGCCGGCGGTTCCGAACAACTCGCGTCAGAAGCTGCTGCTCGAGGCATACGGCCTCGACACCCGCTTTTCGGAGACGGCCATCGTCGTCACCGACGTGCGGTCGCCGACCTACGAGTACATCTCCGACGAGTGGCAGCGGTCCAACCCGAAGGGATATGCGAAGTGGTTCCAGCTGCGCATGGGGCCGATCTTCGAACGGAAGCGGCTCGCAATCGCGGAATCGGTGCGGGCCAGCGTCGAGGACATTCCGGAATACCGGGTCCGCACGCCGCTACAGTCCGCGATCATGATCCTCAAGCGGCACCGCGACGGCATGTTCGTGGACCGCTACGATGAACGGCCGATCTCAGTCATTATCACGACGCTCGCCGCGCACGCCTACAACGGCGAGGAGAAGATCTCCGACGCGCTTTACACGATCCTGGCGAGGATGGACCGTTTCATCGAGCATGACGGCCAGAATTGTATCATCCGCAACCCGTCCGACCCGCTCGAGAACTTCGCGGACAAGTGGCCGACGCATCCCGAGCGGCAGAACGCCTTTTTCGAGTGGCTCGCGCAGGCGCGCCACGACTTCGGCCAACTGGCGCAGCAGGTCGAGCGCCGGCGCCTCGTCGAGAGCATCGCACCGAGGATGGGCGTCATCGCTGAAAAGGCGGCCGCCCGAATGGACCCGCCCTCGGGCAGCATGCTCCGCCCAGCCGCCTCCACCGCGATCATCGGCACGGGAGCGGCGAGCGTGCCGGCGTTCCCGAACACTCGACGCGAGCCGACGTCCCCCAAGGGCTTCGCTTGATCTGGTGGGCCGAACAGCCCGGTCGCGCCCAGTCCGAGCGGAACGCGATCGGGGACCTCGCCGAGCGTAGCCCGTGGCTGGCAAACGTGGAGATGCGGCTGGTCGGCACGCAACTCGCGTTCGACTTCGACCTGGAGATCGGCGAGCGAAGGATCCCGCTCACGCTCATCTACCACGACTTCTTTCCAGACGCGGCCCCGTCGATCCTCGCCCGTGACCGCGAGCTGCTGTCCGGCCACCAATACGGTCCATCGGGCGAGCTCTGCCTCCAACATCGGCCGGACAATTGGACCGCGAATATAACCGGCGCGATGATGATCGAGAGCGCGCATCGTCTCCTCGCCGACGAGGACGAAACCGGCCGGCCAGCACCCGCCGACCACCGGACGACGCGGGCACAGAGGATGCGCTACTCTGCGTTCCGATTCCTGTTCTCCAAAGACACGCTGGCCGGTCTCGGTTCGCTGGCGGAGGGCCAGGTCGCGGAGGGCGAGATGCAGGAGCAGGACGTCGCCGGCACCTACGTCGCGCAGCTCTCCCGCATCGGGCCGGCGGACGCGCCGCTCTGGCGGGAGTCGAAGAAGCGCGGCGGGCACGTACGGTCCTTCCGGGCTGTGGTGTTGCGCGTTCCAGCAGACGGTGGCCGCGCGTCGAAGGACTTCGACGAACTGAAGGCGCTGCTGTGGGCCCATGGCTACCCGGCCCTCGCGACGGACCTTAAGGATAGCTCCGAACTGGTCGGCATCCTCCTGTTCGACGGGCAGCGCATCCACGTCCCGATGGTGTTCGGCGACCCGGGCGCGCGGAAACTAATCAGCTACGACGCGATTTTCGCCGAGCCGGACGGCGTAAGGCTCGACCCAACATACGAAAGGCTGAAGGCAGCCAAAGTCGCGATCGTCGGGTGCGGCTCGGTCGGCTCGAAGGTCGCCGTGCAACTCGCCCGCTCCGGCGTCAGGAACTTCGTTCTCGTCGATGGCGACGTGCTGTCGGCGGGAAACCTCGTCCGCAACGAACTCGACTGGCGTTCGGTCGGCGTGCACAAGGCGCCGGCGCTCGGCGCACGGCTGACGGAGGTCAACGCCGACTGCACCTTTACTGCCCGTACCAACCCGCTCGGCGGCCAGGAGAGTGGCGCGATGGCCGCCGCGACGATGGCCGCGATCGAGACTTGCGACCTCATCGTCGACGCGACCGCCGATCCGGCCGTTTTCAACCTCTGCTCCGCGATCGCGCGCCGGGCCGAGAAGCCTATGTGCTGGGGTCATGTCTTCGGCGGCGGTGCCGGCGGCATCGTCGTGCGGCTGCGGCCTGGGTTCGATCCGACGCCACTTACCGCGCGGCGGAGGATCGAGGCTTGGTATGCCGAGCAGGGCGTCGACTGGCCGGACGACGGTTCGGCGAAACCATACGAGGAAACGGGCACGGGCGACATCCCGCTGATCGCGGACGACGCCGACGTCAGCGTGATTGCGTCACACCTGTCGCGCTTCGCGATCGACCTGCTGGCCCGGCCCGAGGCGACCTCCTTCCCCTACCCCGCCTATGTCATCGGCCTCAGCGACCGGTGGCTGTTCACCGCCCCGTTCGACGTCCGTCCGATCGACCTCGGTGAAAGCGGCGCCTGGGGGGGCGAACCGGGCTCCGGCGACATCGAAGCGCTCAAGGGCCTGCTGTCCGACCTGACAGCGAAGAAGACCGATGAGGGTTGAGATCGCGCCGGAGGTCAGGGCAACCCTCAGGCGCGCACTCCGCGCCGCCGGCCGGCGCGAGATCGGCGGGGTGCTCATGGGCGAGCAGATCGAGCCTGGCCACTTCCGCGTGGTCGACCTCTCGATCGACGGGGAGGCCGGCGGCCGCGCGCACTTCGTGCGGAGTCCCGAAGCGCACGCCGACGCGCTCGACGCGTTCTTCCGGCGCACGAGTAACGAATACGACCGGTTCAACTACCTCGGGGAGTGGCATTCACATCCCCGCTTCCCGGTCGATCCCAGTGTGCAGGACGCGGCGTCGATGCTCGAGCTCGTCCACGGCGAGCGCGGTATCGACTTCGCGGTGCTGTTCATCGTGAGGCTCGACTGGTGGCGGCGGATCGCAAGCTCGTGCACGCTGTTCCGCCGTGGCCTTCAACCCTCACTCGTCGAGATACTGGAGCAATGAGCGTGCTGAACCATTTCCTGCGCTCGCTCATCGACTGGGTGTTCAGGCGGCGGTCTGTCGGCGCATCGCTCATAAAGGTCGGCGTTCCACTATATGCTCTGGTGCTGGCCAGCCTCACCATCGGCATCACGGTCCCCACCAAGGACGGCCCCTTCATCTTCTCGTGGGACACCTCGGGTGGAGCCGCAGCACTGAGCTGGGGTGTTTTTATCGTCGCCACGACCATCGTCCTGACGGGACTGCTTCTGGTGATCCGCGACGTCCGTCGTGAAAATCGCGAGAAGGTCGTCGTGATCGAGGCGCGCGGCCTGCGTGACTGGCAGGGCGAGCCGCTGGAGAAGGCGGTGCCGATTTCGGTTCGGGGACGGCGCGACGCCTTCGTCGTCGATGTCCGCCAGGGCCTAGTCGATGGTCAGATCGTCAGCCCGGAACGCGCGCTGCAGAAGCTCGCCGGCGTTCCGGACGACATCTCGCGGCGCACCGACGGCATTGATCGTGCCGACGTGTCCTTCGTACTGGGCGGCCTCGCGCCCGTGCCACTCCTGTTCCTACTCGGCGTGATCGTCGATGACGAGCACCGAACGCTGTTCATGGACTGGGACCGCAAGGCGCACGTGTGGCGCCCGCTGAACGAGGACGACGACGGCAGGCGCTTCGACGTCGCCGGGCTCGGCGACGTCGCCGCCGGCACCAGCCGCATCGCACTCTGCATATCCGCCTCCTACGACGTGCTCGACGCCGACGTTCGCCTCGTCGAACCTACCGCGCCCATCGTCCGGATGGACCTGCAGGACCGGTCGACCGCGTCGCACTGGTCGGATGCGAAGCAGCAGCAGCTCACTCAGCAGTTCCTCGACACGGTAATGGCGCTCTCGCGGCAGGGCGTCACCGAGATCGCGCTGTTCCTAGCGGCGCCAGCCAGCCTCTCACTCCGGCTCGGGACGGTCTACGATCGACGGAACCTGCCGGGGGTGACGGTCAATCAGTTCGAGCAGGCCGACGCTCGGAAATTTCCTTGGGCGGTGCGCATGCCGGTCGCGGGTCTGGGTGCGGCGCAGCTGGTGCAGCGGTGATGGTCGGCGAAGCAATGCCGGCGGAGCGGGCGGCAATCGACGTCACGAGGCTAGCGCACTCGATGATCGGCTTGGCGCCGACCGACTTCACCCGCGACGCGATGCTTGGGGCAGCCCTCGCGCTCGAGCAGCGCGACAACCCGCTGCGCCTGAACCTATTCGCGACCGCCATCCGGATCTTCCTCGACCACGTCATGGACGCGCTCGCACCCCGCGAGCAGGTCGAGGCATGCAGATGGTTCGAGCCGGTGGAGGGTCAGGAGAAGCCCGTGCGCAACGCGCGGCTGACCTACGCGCTCATCGGCGGCCTGACGGTGGAGCAGGTCGAGGAGATCGCCGGCATTGATGTGAAGCCGCTGATCAAGGAGGTGATCGGTGCCTACAGCGACCTCAACAAGCACGTCCACGGCCGAGAGGACACGATCGTCCGCGATCTCGACGACCAGAACGCGATCGCCAATGATGTGCTCGTCGCCCTGGCTGAGCTGCTCGAGGCGCAGCGCAACTACCGGCGGGAGATCGTCGACGGCATCGCGGACGGGCTGCAGAGGGAGGCGGTCGAGAAGTTCACGACTGAGACCGTCGGGGAGATCGACATCCTGGCGACGCACCACACGGTCGACTGGGTCGGCATCGACGAGCGCCAGGTCATCGGCATCACCGCCACCCACGTCGAATACGAGATCACGGGTTCAGTCGGCGTCACGCTGCTCTACGGCTCGGGAAGCGACCGGCGGAGGGGCGAAGGGGCGGAGATTGCCGATGAATTTCCGATCGGGATGCGCTTCCAGGTTCCGGTCGAGACGCCGCAGGACCTCGGCGAGACCGAGATCACGAGCGAGATCGACACGTCGGCATGGTTCGACAATGGCGACGATTACAGCATCGATGACGGAGTTCAGAACACCGCTGACTCCAACCTTTAGGCGCTACCGCTAACCTTGGCCGTCGACGCGGCATGAACAGACGGCTGCTTTTGGGATACTCAGCCAGGCGACGGAACGACCGGGGTGAGGGCGTTTACCGGCGGTGGCAGGAACCGGAATGATCATTCGTGGCTATCACGGTCCTCGGAGACGTAACGGACAGCGACGCCGTGGCTTGCTAGCGAGCGAACAAAGCGTTCCCACTCGCGCCGCTTAGCAAGTCCGTGGATGCGCCAGGCTGGAATGCTTTCCAGCGGCGCGATAAAGATCGTGACCGACCGCCCCAAGCGCTGCTCGAGCGATTGCTTGATCCTGCCACTCGTCGAGCGAGTGATGAGTAAGCGCAGCTGCTTAACTGGGCGGTACACCTCCCCATGAAGCGACAGCGCGTTGTCGGCGTCCCGGTAACGGCGATCGCCGGGCTCGGTTCTAGTCAAGTCGAAAGTGACGAGGAGCAGTCGGTAAGGGCGGGGCTTCTTTTTAATCAAGGTCGCCAACTCGATCTCCTATCGCAGCGTTTTGCTCAAGCATTGACCTCGCCTAAGGCGGGCACAGATCGATGCATTGCTGCATCGCCAAGCGCAACCGTCGAAAAAGCCCTCTTACCCCACGCAGAGACTGTCGCTCATCGATGCGGGAAATTTACCTGAGACGACAAGATCTGCTTTCGGGAGGAAGGCTGGGAGAATCGAACGGCTTAATTTACGGCGCTTTGCCGAACGGCGGCTCAGGCGAGAACAATCGACCGGTTTTGGCCCAACCGGACGATCACCGGCGCGGACGGCATAGACCGGAGCTGGTCGGGTGCCGCCGGAAGCGGAACGCCGCGTCGTGGGATTTTCGGCCGTTCCCTGGCGACGTTTCAAACGGCAGGTCTGGCCAGAAGCCGACGTCCGGCGCGCGCCCGACGGGCACCGCAAAGCAGGTTGAGTGAGGCCTTGCTGGCGTGGTCCGGGTTGCATTCGCGCCGTTTAAATGAGACCGCTACCAGATCACCTGCGGAATTTGTCAGCCCATAACAATTAACGCAACTTTCTGACACGCGGAATCAGTCAAAATCCGGGCCGAAATATTCCTTCTTAGGTACCGGCAAGCCGGACAGCCCGGCATCGAGCCGCTTGACCGCATCATTGACCTCTTCCAGCAGCTCGCTGCGCTCAATCTCGTTGCGGAAATAATTGGGGTCACCAGCCTCGGAACGACCGCGACGCTGAATCCAATCGGCATTGTGCGAAAGCCGCTCCCAAAGTGCGAGCATGTCCTGCCGCGCCTCATCAAGCGCTGCATCCTGCCATACCGGATCGTCCGACAGCGCCAGCGACGACATCGTCTGACGGATACGGGCGAGCTGGTCCTCGCTTGCATCCATTGCGTCGAACCGCTCACGCGCCTCGCTTACACGCGCTTTCAATATCTGCACCGACGGAGCCACTGCCTTGATCATCTGCATCATCGGCGCCGGAGGCGGCGCGAACAATCGTTCGATCTCGACCTTGCTGGTCATCAATTCGTGGAAAATATCTCGCGCTGCGATCGACCGTCTCGATTCCGTGAAGGCGTTGGTCTTTAGAAGCCCGAACCATTCGATCCGATAGTTGAGCCAATGATCGGCGGGGATCTTCTGCCAAACACCGGCGGCATCGCGCTTGCCCCAGATGGTGAGATCGCCGTCCGCCGCGAGTTGCACAAGCCGGTCGAGATGATCGGTAACCTGGTTGCCGTCCATTCCGGCCGCGTCGATAAAGCGCAGATTCCAGTGATGGAATTGCGCATATGCGAGGGCCTCGGACACGGTGACATCGCGCTGGACCTTGCCGGGATCGGCCGCCAGCTTTCCGATCACCGGTTCCGGTGCCGGGAGAGCAGGGCTCGACTGGTCTGCCAGCGTGGCCGCCTGTTCGGTGCGCAAACGCGCGAGCTGATCATGCGTCTCGACGAGCGTCTCGTCTTTCCGTTCCAGCTTAGCCTTCAGACCTTCGATAATCGCGTCCTTATTCTCCAGCCGCGTTTCGAAGAACGCATTGATGAGGGCGTAGCAACCGCCACCGACGATCAGTACCGACAAGAGGAAGACATCGGGCGCTTTCGACAGCACGTCCCAGCGTTGCAGCAAATATTGCGCGATCGTCTCCATGATCTTTCCCTAGCATAAAGCGCCACCCGCGCGTGAGCCGATCGCGACCCTGATCAGAAAGGCGAATTGTCGAGCTGCTCGCGCGTCCAACGATGCCAGGAGACATGACGTCCCGGCGCGTCTTAATCGACTGCGTTAACACGCTGGGCGACGAGGCTATCGCGCACATAGGTGCAGCGACCGCTCGTTCTTTACATCGGCAGCAAGGAATTCGTCCTCGACGCAACGATCGCAAAGATAACTGGATTCGTTTTGCGGCAGCCCCGGCATTACACCTCCGGCCGCGCAACGTTGATTGCCACGCCGCGCTGGACCGCGATCTCGCGCAGATAGTCGCCAAGCGCCTCGTCATCTTCGAAAATGTCGCTGGCGATCAGCCCCGGATCACCCGAAAAGCAGTCGAGGATGTCGCGAAATTGCTGTCCGACATCGCGGCTCGCGAGGCTCTCCGGTGCAAATACGCTCCGGTCGAGCACCTCGGATGCCGGTACCACCCCGGTCCCGTCCGGGCCATAGACCCAGACGAACGAGCCCTTCTCCGAGCGTTCCCGCATCTTCGCGCATTGATCGAGCAGCGCACCATGTTGCTTGGTCGCCGCCTGTTCCGAATCAGTCCCCCGCATATGCACCTTACCGATAGGGCGAACCTTCTTCGCTTGGATCAGCATACCCTTGGCGATCGGGATCGGCTGCCAGGGTGAGTCGACCCGAATACCGATATAGAGATCGGCCCCGCTCTGCTTCTCCAGCGACCCCGGACCCCGATCGGGGAATTCCTGCGATACCACCGTCACGACATAGCCGTTGATCTCGAAGCCATTTAGCTGCGTTTCAAGCGCGTAGGCGATCTTTGAGGTGATCGACGGCTCCTGTGCACGGCGCCGCAATTGCCGCCGCACCGTATCATCGACCGTGCCGCGGATCAGCTCAGCGAGCAGGTCACGCGTTCTCTCTTCCCCCCTCAGCATTGTTCGCCCGACTCCGTACTGTGCATTTGTCCGACTGCCGGATCACCGTGCCCATCCTCCACATAGCGTGCAAACTCCCAGCTGGCGCCGATATCTGCAGTCGGGACATTGCACTGGGAGCGAATATACGTGGCGACTGCGTACGGACCCTGTGGACTGCGGCTACGACGACGATCCGACCCGCTCGCAGGCAAGCGCGTTAAGGGGAGCGGACGTCCGTCCCGCGTCGCCTTCGGCAAGGACCGCGGCCCTGGCACGCCCCTATGATGTCACGGTCGAGGCGCGGCGGCGTGATTGTCGTCTCTCCCGGTCAAGCGGGATTGTGATGGCTAGGGGCAAGATGTCTGAACTGGAGGGACGCCATCATGGCGTTGCTTGTCGGCGCGCCTCTGCCAACTGCGGCCGTTCTGGTTGGTCAGCCTGCGGAGTCATCGCGACCAGCCTTTGAAAATAGGTCCTGGCCTTCTTGCCATTGCCGGCTCGCCTGGCCGCCTCGGCGGCACCGTACAGTGACCAGAACCGATTGGGCTCTTGAACAAGCGACGCTTCGAACGCTGCCAACGCATCGACCGGCTGATTGCGACCTAAAAGCATCTCGCCCAACATCTCACGGGCCGGTGCCAACGGTCCGGGCGTTACTGACGCCAATTGGGTCTTGTCCTCGAGATCGGCGGCCTGGCGCATGCCCGTCAGCGCGTCGGCGATATGACCTTCTTCCAAGGCGAGTGTTGCCGCAATTTCCCGCCGCTGAATATCCGTCTGCTCTGCCCAATAGTCTTCGCCCTGCTGGGCGAGCTTGTCGTGGATCTGGTCCAGGGATGCGATCGCCGACCGCGTGGCCGTCGCGTCTTTCAGGTGCGCCGCGCCCAGGCCACGGGCAAAATAGGTAATAGAGACCGCGTAGGGAAACCGGCTCGGCGTCGGCTCGAGCTTAGCTGCGCTCGCCCAGTCCCGCCGCTCGAGCGCGTAGCGCGCCGGGATTGCGGCGTGAGCGTAATAGGCCGCCGAGGCAGGCGCGGCGCCGTTCGCCGTGGCCGGATCGAAGCGCGAAAACACTTGGACGGAGGCTTCGGCGAGCTGTCCGGCAGCCCTGTCCTGTCCAGTCTGCAGGTAGGCGTAAATCATGTAGTCGCTTGCGTGTAGTTCGTCGGCCGGTTGGCCGGCAGCGCGAGCGGAGGCTGCCGATGCCAGGTTCGTATCGATCGAGGCCTGCCAGTCGCCGATCCGGGTGAAGGTGTGGGAGGGCATGTGCAGGGCGTGAGGCGTAGAGGGCGCAATCGCACCATAGCGCTTGGCCGCTACAGCGGCACGTGATGCCAGCGCCGGTTCGTCATAGGCGTGAATGATGTAGTGGGCCAAGCCAGGATGGTCGGGATACCTGGCGAACAGCCCTTCGAGGATCGCGCCGGCCTTCAACTGCTTGGCGTAGGTCTTGTCGGCGGAATCGGCGGCCGCCGCCAGTGCCAGGGCGTAGAAGATCCCGACTTCGGTGTCCTTCGGATACTCGGCGGCCAGACGCTCCATCGCATGTTCGTAAGCTAAGGTTCGAGCGTCTTGGTCCAAGGTCGTCGGGTCGGTGTAGAGGTGCGATACAGCCTCTATATAGGCGCGCTCGCGTGGAGTCTTCGCCTTCAACGCGCGGCCGGCCTGAACCGCCTCTAGGCCCTGTTTCAGCTGTAACGGCGATTTGAATCCGGCAAACGGGTTGCTCCAACTGCTCAGCGCGATCCCCCAATAGGCGATGGCGCAACTGGGGTCTGCTGCAAGCGCGGCGCGATAGCCGTCGATCGCCGGGCCAAATTGAAAGGAGTGCATGAGCGCCACGGCGCGATTGAAGCGCGGCTGCGCCTCCGCATTGCACGAGGTCTCGAAGCTGACGCTGCCAAGCCGCTCCACCGCGGCATGGTCATGCACGACCATCTGTCCCGACACCGAGCCCGCGGAGAGCGCGACCAGGAGCCATGCGGCAAGAAAGATCTTCGATCTCATTACACCTAGGCGCTCAGATAAGAAATCGAGACATAGTCGATTTTCCGGGTCAAAAAGTCCATCGCTATGGATGCAGACCGGCCTCAACCTCCGCATGATGATAGCGGCAAAATCCGAAGCGGCCTGCCCTCCGTCTGCTCGCTTCGATCGAAGGGCCGGTTTCGAAGAAAGCGGACGTTCAAGAACCGGCTAAGAAATGTCGCATGTTGGTCGGAATCGGCCATTCGCCAGTTTCAAGGCCGTCAGACGACAATACGCCCAATATGGCCGTCCAGCGGGCCCGGCGCTGACCCCGGAAACCGACGTTCGTTCGCAGCGACGATTGGCTGATTGGTGCGTGATGGGATGGCTCGCTGGCGCTCATGAGGCCAGCATCTTCTTGTCCGTCAGCGTCAGGATGCTCATGATCTCCGCATCGGCGACCTTGAAGCTCTGTTCGAGGATTGTGAAGCCGCCCGCGTCGCGATCGAACCAGGCGCTGGCCTTCACCGGCCGGGGCATGGTCGATTCCGGCTTGGCGCCGTAGAGCATCTCGAAGGCGAGACTGTCGGGAGAGACGTCGGTCCGGGGAAACCACCGGCCGGGCACCGTCGGAGAGCTGCGAAACCATTTTCGGCCGGCGCGCGTAGTGCACACCATCAGGATCGGGAATCGGCCGGTGGCCACGACCTTGATGAGCGTGGCTGTCTTGCTGGCCTGGAACTCGTCCGCGATCTCGCCGAGGGTCTTGATGGTTAGGCGTGGCACGTCCTGGACCCGCGGCTCGATCAGGTAGCGCGGCAGGATAAGGTCGGACGCGTATTCGTCAGCGATGCGCTCGGGGTCGTTAGCGGGGCGCTGTCGGATAGAGCCGATGTCCTGCACGCGGCAGGTAAGGCATCGGCCTCTATGGTGCTGCCAATGGCCGATCTCGTGCGCGATCGAGAAGCGCCGGCGCTTGGGCGGCTTCCGTTCGTCGACGGTGATGATGGCGCGGCCGTTGAGTCCGACGATGCGCGCCTCGCAGGTTGCGAGCGGTCCCTTGCGGATCTTTGCGCCGAGTTCCCAGGCGATCGCCTCCAGGTCGATGTCCGCCGGATCGACGATCCCGAAGCTGCGGAGCAGGCGCTCCGGGTGGGTGAACTGGAGCGTCAATCGCGGTCTCCGCGCTCCTCATCCTGGCGCAGCTCCTCCAGGTCGGCCTCGATGCTGGCGCGATCGGCTTCGTAGCTTTCGCCTCCGCCGCGTGCGGCGAGCGTTAGCCGCTCGTTGAACACGGCGTCGTTGGCGCGGATGCTCTTGAGCGCTTCGGCACTGCGAGTGGATCCGGTCGGCTTGGGTCGGCCGGCATCGCTTTGGGCTGCCGCCTTGGCGCGAGCGAGCCGGGCACGTCCGACCTTAGCCCCGGCGGCTGCCACGTTGGCTGTCATCGCCGCAAGGTCGTCGGGGTTGACGCCCTCCATCGCCTCCTCGGGAGACATAGCGAGGATCGTCTCGACCAGATCGTCGTCCAGGCGATCGAGCCGGTCGATGTCCTTCATGTCTTTTCCCTTGCTCATTGGAGCGATCCTTTCGGGAATGCCTTGCTGCGGAGCCGGGTCAACTGCTTGCGCAGAGTTGCGAGACCTCGAGTGTCGGTGCCGACGAACTCCTCAAGCTCCTTCCCGCGCAGGCCCTCGCCGATTCCCTCGACGAGGAATTGCAGCGGTTCGTCATCGGTGATCAATACTTCGAGGCGCGATAGGCAATTACGGTAATGCTCGCCGATGATCGCGGCCTCCTCCGGAGTCGGATCGGTTGATGCCGGTTCGCCGGGATCATTCGCGGCGTAGTGGACCGTGCCGCTTCCCTTGGCGGCCAGCTTCGCGCGGGCCCGCCAAGCATCCGAGGCGATGCCCTTCATGGTCATGGCGGCGTAGGCGATGATGGGAACGTGGTTTGGGCACGAACGCGTGGTGAGCATGCGGCAGACGGCTTCCTGGTAGAGGTCGTCGGGTTCCATGTCGGCCTTCCCTGCGAGAGCCCAGCTGATCTTGCGCAGCTTTGCCTTCTCGAAATCATCAAGGGCGTCCAGCCCGTCTCGCACCTCCTCGACCGTATAGGTCTCGGGTGGACGGTCGTCGTCACGTTCCTCCTCCCCCGTCCTCACCGAAGTCTCCCGTGCCCTCGCCGATCCAATGCGGAAGAGTCCGACAATTCGGACAATAAAAAATCTGTCCGAATGTGTCGGCCGCTCCGCACTCAATGATGATGGCAGCAAGTCCGGCCGCTGCCAATCCGATGAGGCCGGTGTGGCAGTGGAGTGATAGATGACGGACAAGTTCGAAGACGACAACGACAAGTGCGGCGTGGACGAGGCGCGCGTCCTTCGCGAGGAGGCAGCGGCGCTGGAGCGCGATGCCCGCGAGCTCGAGAACCTGGCGCACCGCGAGGAGGAGCGCGCCCACGATCTCGAGGAGCGCGCGCGCAAGATCGAGGAGGCGCACCACCACGACTGCGACCGCCATGGCGGCGGTCACGATGACGGCCATCCCGGCAGCGGCGAGCACGGCCACGAGGGCAAGGTCAAGATCACCGTCGTCGTGAACGGTGCGCCCACGGTGGTCGTGGCGAAGGAGGACGAGCTGCTCGGCGACGTGCGGAAGCAGGCGCTTGAGCAGACCGGTAATCTCGCACAGCCGCCGGAGAGCTGGGAGCTGAAGAACGAGGCGGGCGAGCCGCTCGACTCGGCGAAGAAGGTCGGCGACTACCACTTCGGTCACGAGGTCACGCTGTTCCTGAGCCTCGCGGCGGGCGTGGCCGGTGCCTGAGGCAGTCCAATCGGTCGATCCTGTGGTGACGCGGGCGAAGTTCGACCGCGAGGTGGGGCGCTTCCGCGATCAGGAGGTGTCGTACCGCCGTCGCGGCATCCTCCTCCAGGAGGTTGCGTTCCCAACCGTCACGATCGCTTTCTGCGGCTTCAAGATGAAGCCGGCGCCCCTTCTCGGCGCGGTGCGCATCGACTTCACCGACTACGACCTGATGCCACCGTCGGTGCGCTTCGTCGATCCGCTCACGCACGATGTGCTGCTGTCGAAGGATCTTACGCTGGCGCTGCCTCGCTTGCCGAAAGTGGAAGGCACGCCGAAGGAGATGCTTGTCGCCATGATGGCGCAGGGCATCCCCGTCGCGCAGCTCGGAAACCTCGTTCAGTCGAGCGGGCCTGACGAGATGCCGTTCCTCTGCCTGCCCGGCGTGCGCGAATATCACGAACACCCAGCCCATACGGGGGACTCATGGCTTCTTCACCGAGCCTCTGGCGAAGGCTGTTTAGCCTTCATCGTCGAGAACATCTGGAAATACGGCCCGCGCTCCATGGAGCGCTACCTGGTGCAGGTGGCGACCGAGGCCGAGGGGCTGCGCATGCAGGCGCTGGTCGAGGCGCAGAGGATCCAGGTTGCGGCATCGCTGACGGCGATGTCGGAATGACGCTGGCCGACGTGCGCCGCGTGGTGGTGCCGGTGGCGTGCGCGGATGCGGTCCAGACGCACCTGCGCGCCGTCGGCCGGGACGGCTGCGAGGGCTTGGCGCTGTGGGTTGGTGTCCAGAACGGAGACCTTTTCCGCGTCTCCCGGACGATCATCCCCCAGCAGCGCCACGTTCGGAATTCGGACGGCGTCTGCGTGATTATCCAGGCGGACGAGCTCCATCGGCTCAACGTGACGCTCTACAAGGAGAAGCTAACGCTGCTCGGCCAGATCCACAGCCATCCGGGAAGGGCGTATCATTCGGACACCGACGACCGCTACGCGATCGCGACGACGGTCGGCTGCCTGTCGCTGGTGGTGCCCGACTTCGCGCGGGCGTCGTTCGCCATCTCCCGCTGCGCTTCCTACCGGCTGGATCGGCGCGGGCGGTGGATGGAGCTGAAGCCGCGCGAGGCGAGCGGCCTGATCGTGGTGGAGGGCTGACGATGGCGCTCGCGAACTTCATCGACCGCGCTGTGACTTCGGCGTCGCAGCTTCTGGCCGATTTCGAACTCCAGCCATTCCGCGAGAGCCTGGAGCGTAATGTCGTCGGCATCGCCTTCGACGCCGACGCGTCGGGCTCGTCCGAAGCAATCGTGACGCTGGATCTCACGTTGAGGCTGGTCGCTCGGCTCTATCCGCGAATCGCGATCCTGGGAATTGGCGCCTCCGCCTCTGAGCTGGTCGGAGAGCTTGAGGAGCTGGCGCGCTCGATCAACCCCGACATCGAATTCGTCGCCGAGGCGGAAAAGGTGACGGTCGGTATCTGCGTCGGAGTCACCGACGCGCCCTTTGCGAGCCCGACCTTCCATGTCGGTTCCGATGGATGGCGCGCGCGCCTATCGGTCTCGGGGCCGGTAGGCTCGGGATCGAGCGGCAATCCCGTCGGTGCGGGCGCCGCCGCTTGCTTTGCGGCGGCGAATGTCTTTCGCACAATTTTCGCGTCGCAGCTCACGCATGGGGACATCGACGAGGAGATCGACCTCTGCCTGCTGTCGTTCGCACCCGGTGGCGGGACGGACGGTGCGGGTGTGGAAGAGATCTACATGGGCCGCGTCCAGCTCGTTGGTGCGGGCGCGATTGGCAACGCCTTCCTCTGGACGGCGAGCCGGTGGACCGGGCTGTCTGGAGCGATCGATGTGGTTGACCACGAGGATGTCGATCTCTCGAACCTGCAGCGATATGTCCTGTGCCTCCAGGAGGACGTGTCACAGGTGAAGGTCGACGTCGCAGTCGCGCGGGCCGGATCGCCCTCCGTGGCGATTGTCCCGCATCGCGCCGATTGGCAGGGCTATGTTTCGGATCGGACTGATTGGAGGTTCGATCGCGTGGCGGTCGCGCTGGACACAGCCCGCGACCGGCTGGCCGTCCAGGGATCGCTGCCGAGGTGGATCGCGAACGCGTGGACGCAGGAGACCGATCTCGGTGTGTCCCGACACCGCTTCGGCGACGGCGCCTGCCTCGCCTGCCTTTACATGCCGGCCGGGAAGGTGAAGGACCGGGACGAGATCGTCGCCGAGGAACTCGGCACGCCCGAGGCGAGGCTGGAGATCAGGATGATGCTCCATCGCAACGCCGCGGTGGACGCCGCCTTTGTCGGACGGGTCGCGACGGCGCTGGGCGTGCCGTTCGAGCCATTATCCGCCTTCGTCGGCCAGCCGCTAGCCTCCTTCCACCAGGGGGCGATATGCGGCGGGCTGGTGCTAAAACTGACCGGCGGCGCGGCAAAGGTGAAGGCCGTGGTGCCAATGGCGTTCCAGTCCGCCTTGGCGGGCATCCTTCTCGCAGCCGAGGTTGTGAAGCATGCGGCCGGCCTGCCGCCGGTTCCGACCACCAGCACCCGGATCAATCTGCTCCGCCCTCTGGGGGGTTATCTCCACGATCCCAAGAGCAGGGACGCGACGGGAAGGTGCATCTGCGCTGACGACGATTTCCTGAAGGCTTATGCGGGGAAGTATGGGCGTGGATAAATCGTTGACGGTTTCCCCACGGGCGGTGGCTCCCCACGATTGTTTTCCGAGATCTGTCTTCAGCGCACAGCCAGCCTCGCTCCATCCGATCACGGGTGGGATCTAGCCGGAAATATCCGATACTGACGAAAGCAGACATCAGCGGAGAACGTGTGGAACGACCGGCAAGTCCCAAACCAAGCCATTTCGAGCGGCAGGCGAAACTCTCCAGTGCAGTCGGTCTGCTCACATGAATGAGCGGCCGGTTTCGGGGAGCGAGTTAGGCTGCTTGAACGGCCGAGATTGGGGTCTTTCGGCCTCAACAGCTGGCTGAACGAAGGCGCCTCAAGATCCAAAAGAGGCCGGTTAGCCAACGGTCCGGTCTGGTTATTGTGGTATGGCCTAAGGCGGTCCGCTACAGGCCACAAAATGCACTCCGCTTGACCTATCCGATCGGCCCGAGATCCTGCGGGAACAGGGTAGTCTGTTCGACCCGCATCGGAATAGCTTCATAGCATATATCAAAACAGGCCAGATGTTGGGCTAGGTGGCGTGCGATGTCGCCGATTGCGACCGCGCGCCTGTGACGGTCGCCATGCAGCATCCCGCCCAATAGCTCCGTGGGCGCGCCGAAGAGAGCGACCTCGAGATGAAGCGAAAGTGACTCGTCAGTGATCCGTCCCATGGCCCCATTAGAACAAATAGCGAACATTGTGTCAATGTGGATATTGAGCGCTCGCTTGGGTGCCTGATCCGCATCGTAATGCGCCGTGGCGCGTCGAGACCGTAATTTTCTATCGGGACGTATCGGCTGATTCTCACGGGCATGAACCCGATGGGCGATGACGCTCACGGGCGGAGCACCCCGATGACCCCGACCAAGCTGCTGATCGGCCAGATCTTTCTCGTCTTTGAGATCGTCTTCCTGGGGCTGTGGACCGCGACCCAATGGGCGGCGGCGCGGCTGGCCTATCAGCCAGAGCTCGGCGCGCCCTGGTTCCTGCTCTTTCGTACGCCGATCTATCGGCCCTGGGCGATCTTCCCCTGGTGGTATCATTTTGATGCCTATGCGCCGCACATCTTCGACCGGGCAGGGGCGATCGCCGGCGCCAGCGGCTTTGCGGGCTGCGCCGCAGCAATCGGCCTTTCGCTGTGGCGCGCCCGCCAGTCGCGGCATGTCACCACGTACGGCTCGGCGCGCTGGGCGGGGCCGCGCGAGATCGCCCGCGCCGGCCTGTTTCGCGATGCCGGCGTGCTGCTCGGCCGGCTGCAGGACCGCTATCTGCGTCATGACGGGCCCGAGCATGTCATGGCCTTCGCGCCGACCCGCAGCGGCAAGGGCGTCGGCCTCGTCGTCCCGACCCTGCTGTCCTGGACCGGCTCGGCGGTCATCCACGACATCAAGGGCGAGAACTGGCGGCTGACCGCCGGATGGCGCGCTCTCTTCTCGCACTGCCTGCTGTTCGATCCGACCGACGCGCGCTCGGCCCATTACAACCCGCTGCTCGAGGTCCGCCGCGGCGTCGACGAGGTGCGCGACGTCCAGAACATCGCCGACATCCTCGTCGATCCGGAAGGCGCGCTCGACCGCCGCAACCACTGGGAGAAGACCTCCTACAGCCTGCTGGTCGGCGCGATCCTCCATGTCCTGCATGCCGAGGAGGAGAAGACGCTCGCCCGGGTCGCGACCTTTCTCTCCGATCCACAGCGGCCGTTCGTCGCCACGCTGCGCCAGATGATGTCGACCAACCATCTCGGCACCAGGCAGGCGCCGCAGGTCCATCCGGTGATCGCCTCGGCGGCGCGCGAGCTGCTCAACAAGAGCGAGAATGAGCGCTCCGGCGTGCTGTCGACCGCCATGTCCTTCCTCGGCCTCTACCGCGACCCGACCGTTGCGGAGGTGACCTCGCGCTGCGACTGGCGGATCGCCGACCTGGTCGACGCGGCCCGGCCCTGCTCGCTCTATCTGGTCATCCCGCCCTCCGACATCAGTCGCACCAAGCCGCTCGTCCGGCTGATCCTCAACCAGATCGGCCGCCGGCTCACCGAGACGCTGGACGGGCAGGGCGGGGAGGGCCGGCGTCACCGGCTGCTGATGATGCTCGACGAGTTCCCCGCGCTCGGCCGCCTCGATTTCTTCGAGACCGCGCTCGCCTTCATGGCCGGCTACGGGATCCGCGCCTTCCTGATCGCCCAGAGCCTCAACCAGATCGAGAAGGCCTATGGCGAGCATAATGCGATCCTCGACAACTGCCATGTCCGCGTCGCCTTCGCCACCAATGACGAGCGCACGGCACGCCGCCTGTCCGATGCGCTCGGCACCGCGACCGAGCAGCGCGCGATGCGCAACTATGCCGGGCACCGGCTCGCGCCCTGGCTCGCCCATGTCATGGTCAGCCGCCAGGAGACCGCCCGGCCGCTCTTGACCACCGGCGAGGTGATGCAGCTGCCCGCCAGCCAGGAGCTGGTGCTGGTCGCGGGCATGGCGCCGATCCGCGCGCTGAAGCTGCGCCATTATGAGGATCGCAACTTCCAGCAGCGCCTGCTGCCACCGCCGGAGCTGGACACAGGCCGCTATGCCGACAGTCCCGCAGTACGGCCGCACGATTGGATCGGGGCGGAGTGCCATGTCGACATCCGCCTGGCGCCGCCGCCCGAGGCGCCGGGCACGGCGGAACCGGACGGTCTCGAACAGCAGCGCCATCCCGGGCTCGAGGAAGAGCAGCCGCGCAAGCCCGAGCCGGTCAAGCAGCTCAACCTGCTCGGCTTCGACAGGGACGATGTCGATCCCGGCATCGACAAGCGGGCGATGGACCAGGCCCGGCGCTCCGCCACGCTGGTCCGCGCACATGCGCTGAACGAGGGCAGGGAGCGCGAACAGGACGCGCTTCCCGGCTTCTGAGGGCGCGGCGATGACCGGCAGCTCTCCCCGCAGCGCCTCGGCCGACCGTCGCCGCGCGATGCTGCGCACCGCGATGGGACCCGCGATCGTCGCGGCGCTGGCCGATCCGCGGGTGATCGAGATCATGGTCAATCCCGACGGCGCGCTGCGCCTCGACAGTCTCGGCCAGGGCCGGATCGACACCGGGGTGCGGCTCGAGCCCGAGCAGGTCGAGCGGATCATCCGGCTGGTCGCGAGCCATGTCCGCGCCGAGGTCCATGGCGATGCGCCGACTGTCTCGGCCGAGCTGCCGCCCCATGCCGAGGGCCGCGCCGGCGAGCGGTTCGAGGGCATATTGCCGCCGGTCTCGACCGGCCCCTGCTTCGCGATCCGCAAGCCGGCCGAGCGGCTCTACACCCTGCTCGATTATGTGAACGACGGGATCATGGCGCCCGAAGCGGCGCGGCTGCTCAGCCTCGCCGTGGTCGAGCGCCGGACGATCCTGGTCGCCGGCGGGACCAGCTCGGGCAAGACCACGCTCGCCAATGCGCTGCTCGCCGAGATGGCGCCGCTCGACGAGCGGGTGATCCTGATCGAGGATACGCGCGAGCTGCAGAGCCCGGTCGCCGACACGGTGGCGCTGCGCACTCGGCCCGGCGTGGTCGGCATGGCCGATCTCGTCCGCTCGACGCTCCGTCTGCGCCCCGACCGGATCATCGTCGGCGAGGTGCGCGGGCCCGAGGCGCTCGCCATGCTCAAGGCCTGGAACACCGGCCATCCCGGCGGCATCGCCACCATCCACGCCAACAGCGCGCCCGCGGCGCTCGACCGCATCGAGCAGCTCGTTGCCGAAGCGGCGGTCACCGTGCCGCGCCGGCTGATCGCCGAGGCGATCGACCTGATCGCCTTCCTCTCCGGACGCGGCGTCCATCGCCGCCTCGCCAGCATCGCGCAGGTCCTCGGGGTCGATCCCGACGGCGCCTATGCGCTGCGCGAGCTCCTCCCTTCGACCCAAGCACAAGGAGACTGAGCCATGTCCCGTAAGATCATTCCAAACCGTCGCGTGCTGTTTCGCGCGGGCTTCGCCCTCGCGCTTGGCACGGCCCTGACCGGACGCGCGGACGCGGCCGGCACCGGGATGCCCTGGGAGCAGCCGCTCCAGCAGATCCTCGATTCGGTGCAGGGCCCGGTCGCCAAGATCGTCGCGGTGATCATCATCATCGTCACCGGCCTGACCCTCGCCTTCGGCGAGACCGCCGGCGGCTTCCGCCGGCTGATCCAGATCGTGTTCGGCCTGTCGATCGCCTTTGCCGCCTCGAGCTTCTTCCTGAGCTTCTTCTCCTTCGGCGGCGGGGCGCTGATCGCATGAGCGGGGTCGGTCCCGCGCCGTCGGGCGAGCGGCATGTCGACGGGTTCGAGGTGCCGATCCATGCCAGCCTCGGCTCGCCGATCCTGCTCGGCGGCGCGCCGCGGGGCCTCGCGATCGTCAACGGCACGCTTGCTGCCGCGATCGGCCTCGGCCTCCAGATGTGGCTGGCCGGGCTGCTGTTCTGGGCGGTCGGCCACAGCGTCGCCGTCTTCGCCGCGCGCCGCGATCCGGACTTCCTGCCGGTGCTCGCCCGGCACCTGCGCCAGAAGGCCGTCCTGACATGCTGAACCTTTCGGAATATCGCCTCCGCTCCGACCGGCTCGCCGACCATCTCCCCTGGGCGGCGCTGGTCGCGCCCGGCATCGTCCTCAACAAGGATGGCAGCTTCCAGCGCAGCCTGCGCTTCCGCGGCCCCGACCTCGAGAGCGCGACCGAGGCCGAGTTGATTTCGGCCGCGGCGCGGGCGAACAATGTGCTGAAGCGGTTCGGCTCGGGCTGGGCTTTGTTCTTCGAGGCCGAGCGGCGCGAGGCGGTCGCCTATCCGGACAGCGTCTTTCTCGACGCCGCCTCCTGGCTGGTCGACCGCGAGCGCCGCGCCGGCTTTCTCGCCGCCGGCACCCATTATGAGAGCCGCTACCATCTGACCCTGCTCTGGCTGCCGCCCGCCGACAGCGTCGAGGCGCCGGGACGGGCGCTGGTTGAGCGGTCCGAGGCGGAACGTGGCCGCGACTGGCGCACCGCCTTGACCTGGTTCGTCGCCGAGACCGATCGCGCGCTCGATCTGTTCGCGGCGTTCATGCCCGAGGTCGCCGCGCTCGATTCGACCGAGACGCTGACTTATCTGCACGGCACCGTCTCGCCGCGGCGCCATCCTGTGGCGGTGCCGGAAACACCTTTCTATCTTGACGGCCTGCTTGCCGACGTGCCGCTGACCGGCGGGCTCGAGCCGCGGCTCGGCGCCGTCCACCTGCGCACGCTGAGCGTGCTGGGCTTTCCATCGATGAGCCGGCCCGGCCTGCTCGATGCGCTCAACCATCAGGATTTCGGCTATCGCTGGACGAGCCGCTTCATCGCGCTCGACAAGACCGATGCGACCAGGGCGCTGACCCGCATCCGGCGGCAATGGTTCAACAAGCGCAAGTCGATCACCGCGCTCCTGCGCGAGGTGATGTACAACCAGCCCACCCAGCTGCTCGACAGCGACGCGGACAACAAGGCGGCGGATGCCGACCTCGCCTTGCAGGCGCTCGGCGGCGACCATGTCGCGTTCGGTTATCTCACCACCACGCTCACCCTGGCCGATGCCGATCGCGGCAATGTCGAAGACAAGGTCCGTCGCGCCGAGCGGATCGTCAACGGGCTCGGCTTCACCACCATCCGCGAGGGCATCAATGCGGTCGAGGCCTGGCTCTCCTCGTTGCCCGGCCACGCTTATGCCAATGTCCGCCAGCCGCTGGTCCACACGCTGAACCTCGCCCATCTGATGCCGCTGTCGAGCGTCTGGGCCGGTCCCGAGAGCAACGCCCATCTCGCCGCACCGCCCTTGCTGTTCGCGCAGGCCGCCGGCTCGACCCCGTTCCGGCTCTCCACCCATGTCGGCGATGTCGGCCATATGATGGTGGTGGGGCCGACCGGCGCCGGCAAGTCGGTACTGCTGGCGCTGATCGCGCTCCAGTTCCGGCGCTACGCGCACAGCCGGATCATCCTTTTCGACAAGGGCTTTTCCGCGCGCGCCGCGATACTCGCGATGGGCGGCAGCCATCATGCGCTGGGGCCGGCGCCCGAGCATGGCGAGAACGGGCTGAGCTTCCAGCCGCTGCGCGACATCGACGACGAGGCGGAGCGCAGCTGGGCGGCCGACTGGATCGCCGGGCTGCTCGCGCAGGAGAAGGTCGTGCTGACCCCGGAGGTCAAGGACAGGGTCTGGTCGGCACTCTCGAACCTCGCGACCTCGCCGCGCGAGGAGCGCACCCTGACCGGGCTCGCCGTCCTCCTCCAGTCCAATCCGCTGCGCGCGGCGCTCGCGCCCTATATGCTGGACGGCGCTTATGGCGGCCTGCTCGATGCCGCCGACGAGCGGCTCGCCTTTGCAGACGTGCAATGTTTCGAGACCGAGGCGCTGATGACCCGCAATGGCGTGGTCGCGCCAGTGCTCACCTATCTGTTCCATCGCATCGAGCAGCGCTTCGACGGGCGTCCGACCCTGCTGCTGCTCGACGAGGCCTGGAGCCTGTTCGACGATCCGCTGTTCGCCGCCCGGATCCGCGAATGGCTGAAGACGCTGCGCAAGAAGAATGTCGCGGTGCTGTTCGCCACCCAGAGTCTTGCCGACATTAGTGAAAGCAGTATCGCCCCGGCGATTATCGAAAGCTGCCCGCAGCGCATCCTCTTGCCCAACGACCGGGCGATCGAGCCGCAGTCGCGCGCCGCCTATGAACGGTTCGGGCTCAATGACCGCCAGATCGAGCTGGTCAGCCGGGCGACGCCGAAGCGCCATTATTATCTGCAATCGGCCCGCGGCAACCGCCTGTTCGAGCTCGACCTTGGACCGATCGCGCTGGCGTTCTGCGGCGCGTCGGACCCGGCCAGCCAGCATCGCATCGATCGCATCCTCGCCGAAGAGGGGCCTGCCCATTTTGCCGACCGCTTCCTGCGCGAGGCCGGCCTCGACTGGGCCGCAGGCCTGCTCGCCGATTTTCCTGTCCCCCACAAACCGGAGTAATTTCCATGAGAAGCAAGCTCGTCTCCGCGCTCCTTGCCGCCGGCCTGACCGGCGCCACCGTCTTCGCGATCGGCATGCCGGCGACGCCCGCCCAGGCTATCGTCGTGTTCGACCCGTCCAACTACAGCCAGAACATCCTCACCGCCGCGCGCACCCTCCAGCAGATCAACAACCAGATCCAGATGCTGCAGAATCAGGCACGGGGCTTGCTCAACCAGGCGCGCAACCTGTCGACGATCGGGTTCCCCGAGCTGCAGGCGATCACCCAGACCCTCCAGCAGATCGATCGGCTGATGGGACAGGCGCAGGGCATCCAGTTCCGGGTGTCCGGCCTGGACCAGCAGTTCGGGCAGATGTTCCCCCGCAACTTCGGCCAGGCGGTGACCACCAACCAGCAGGTCGTCACCGCCCGGAGCCGGATGGATGCGGCGCGCAGCGCCTTCCAGCAGACCATGACCGTGCAGGCCCAGGTGGTCGAGGCCGTCTCCGCCGATGCGAAGACGCTGAACGGCATCGTCGCGCGCAGCCAGGATGCGCAAGGCGCGCTCCAGGCAAGCCAGGCGACCAATCAGCTGCTCGCGCTCAGCGCCAAGCAGCAGTTCCAGATCCAGACGCTGATGGCTGCGCAGTATCGCGCCGATGCGCTGGAGCAGGCGCGCCGCGCCCAGTCCCAGGCGGACGGGCAGGCGGCGACCGCGCAGTTCCTCGGTTCCGGCTCGGCCTACACCCCCCAATAGGCTGTGCCGGTCGAGCGATGGCGGCGCCGCCTCGCCGCCGTCGCCGCCGCGGCGCGTGCTCCATGCTCCCCGGCACGCGCCGCGGCCTTTTTCTCGCGAAGGAAAGTGCTTTGAGCGACCTCAACGTCATCGATCAGTTCATGGCCGCCTTCATCCGCTACATCGACAGCGGGTTCGGGCTGCTCGGGCCCGATGTCGGCTTCCTGACCCGTACCCTGATCGGCATCGACGTCACCCTCGCTGGCCTGTTCTGGGCGCTGGGCGGCGAGGACAATGTTATCGGCCGGCTCCTCCGCAAGATACTGTTCATCGGCGCCTTCGCCTTCATCCTGAACAGCTTTGCGACGCTCGCCGACATCATCTTCCGCTCGTTCGCGCAGGCCGGGCTCACTGCCGGCGGCGGCACGCTCGGCGCGGACGACCTGCTCAAGCCCGGCCGGCTCGCGGGGACGGGTTTCACGGCCGCCTGGCCGCTACTCGACCAGGCGTCCAAACTCACCAGCTTCACGACCTTCTTCGACAATTTCCTGACCATCGCGGTGCTGCTGTTCGCCTGGGCGATCGTGATCATCGCCTTCTTCATCCTGGCCGTGCAGCTGTTCGTCACCATCCTCGAGTTCAAGCTGACCAGCCTCGCCGGCTTCATCCTGGTGCCGTTCGCGCTGTGGAACCGGACCAGCTTCCTCGCCGAGCGGGTGCTCGGCAATGTCGTCTCCTCCGGCATCAAGGTGATGGTGCTCGCGGTCATCGTCGGCATCGGCTCCAACTATTTCTCGCAGTTCACCACCGCCCTGCAGGGGCATGAGCCGGATATTGGCCAGGCGATGAGCCTGGTGCTCGCCAGCCTCGCTTTGTTCGGGCTCGGCATCTTCGGTCCCGGCATCGCCTCGGGCCTGGTCGCCGGCGCGCCGCAGCTCGGCGCCGGCTCGGTCGCCGGCACCGCGATCGGCGCCGCCGGGATCACTATGCTCGCCGGCGGCGCAGCGGGTGGTCTCGCCCGTGCGGGTGTCGGCGGCGCGCTCGGCGCGATCCGCGCCGGCACCGCAATGGGATCGGCCGCTTCCACCGCCTATGCGCTCGGCCAGGAAACTGCCGGCAGCGCGAGTATCGGCGCTGGCCTGAGCGGCATGGCGCGTGCCGCCGGCGCAGCGGCGTCCGCGCGTGCATCGCAGGCGTTTGGCTTTGGCGAGGCCGTCGAACGCGGCCGTGCCGCGGCGATGGGTGTGGCGCAACCGAACCCAGGCGCCGCATCCGGCGCAGCCGGCGGACCGTCCGCTGCGGATGACGCACCGGCTTGGGCGCAGGCGCTGCGCGCCGAGCAGTCCGCCCGTCATCACCGCCAGATCGCCGTCCAGACATTGCGCGAAGGCCATGGCGGCGGTGCCGGCGCACATCCCGACATCCAGGAAAAGGAGGATTGATCATGCTCTTCCGGCGCAGCATCCAGCGCTACGGCCGCACGCCAGAGCCCGAGACGCCGTTCCAGCGGGCAGGGCAGCTCTGGGATGACCGGATCGGATCGGCCCGCGTCCAGGCGCGCAACTGGCGGCTGATGGCGTTCGGCTGCCTGGGCCTCGCGACCGCCTTGTCCGGCGGACTGCTCTGGCAATCGCTGCAGAGCCGGGTGGTGCCTTATGTGGTCGCCGTCGACCGGCTCGGCGAAGCGCGCGCGATCGCGCCCGCCGACAGTGGCTATAGGCCGACCGACCCGCAGATCGCCTGGTTCCTGGCGCGGTTTGTCAGGGATGTCCGTGCGGTCTCGCTCGATCCGGTGCTGACCCGCGCGAACTGGCTCGAGGCCTATGGCTTTGCCACCCGCCGCGGTGGCCAGTTCCTCAGCGACTATGCGCGCTCCGCCGATCCGTTCGGCCGGATCGGCGAGCGCACCGTCTCGGTCGAGGTGACCAGCGTCGTGCGTGCCTCCGACCGCTCCTTCCAGGTCAAATGGATCGAGACGGTCTATGATCGCGGCGCCTTCGCCGGCACGACGCGCTGGACCGCGATGCTGACGGTGGTCGACCGGCTGCCGGCCTCCGCCGAGACGCTGCGTAGCAATCCGCTCGGTCTCTATGTCGATGCGATCGACTGGAGCCGCGAGCTCGAGCCGGCGGTGGACACCGCGAAAAGCGCGTCGCTGACATCGAAGTCGGCCGGCTCGTCCTTGCTCCCGGGCGCTCCTGCGGGCGAGTCGCCCGCACTGCTCCCCGACACCGGTGCCGCGCCGACAGCGCGTCCTTGATCTCCGGAGGTAATGCCATGACATCGCACTTTTCGTTCGCCCGGGCCGGGATCGCCGGTCTGTTGCTGACCGCGGTCGCACCGTCGTCCGCTATGCCCGTGCCCGCCTCCCATGCGAAATCCGCATCAACGGCAAGTGCCAGCTCGGCGCCGCTCCCTTCGCCTGCGCCGTCGCGGCCGGTCGCCGCGCCTATCGAACCGGCTCGGCGGCGCCATGCTCCCGCCGGCCACCGCCGCCGGGCGTCGCCCGTGCTGGGCAGCGTTGCCGCCGCCACCAGGGCGGCCACCGCCGAGCCCGACCGGCAGGACTTCGTCAATGCGGTCCAGATCTATCCTTTCGCCGAGGGGACCATCTACCATGTCTATACCGCGCCGGGATCGGTGACCGATATCGCCTTGCAGCCGGGCGAGACGCTCGGCGCGGTCGCCTCGGGCGACACGGTGCGCTGGGTGATCGGCGATACGAGCAGCGGCGCGGGCGACAGCAAGCGCACCCATATCCTGGTGAAGCCGTTCGCAGCGGGTCTCGCCACCAATCTCGTCGTCACCACCGACCGGCGGGTCTATCATCTCGCGCTGACCAGCACCGTGAAGACCGCGATGGCGGCCTTGTCCTGGACCTATCCGCAGGATGCGCTGCTCGCGGTGCGCAAGGCGGCCGAGCAGGCCGAGGCGGTCGCGCCGGTCGCGAGCGGGCTCGACATCGGCCGGCTCCGGTTCGATTATGTGATCACCGGCGACCAGCCCGACTGGCGGCCGCTGCGCGCGTTCGACGACGGCCGCCAGACGTTCATCGAGTTTTCGGCCGACATCGCGACCGGGGTCGCGCCGCCCCTGTTCGTCGTCGGTGACAAGGGAGCGGCCGAGCTCGTCAATTATCGCGTGCGCGGCCGCTTCTACGTGGTCGACCGGCTGTTCGATACCGCCGAGCTGCGGTTCGGCCTCAAGCATCAGGATGTGGTGCGGATCACGCGGCAGCCCGATCCATCGTCGCGGCGGAGGGTATCATGAGCGAGGCTGTCGCCCCGCCCGAGCCGGCGCCGCCGCCGAAGCGCGACCCCGAGGCGTTCGCCTTGCGCGGGCGGCCCCCGCGGGCCATCCGGTTCCGGCGCCGGCTGATCATCGCCATCGCCGCGATCGGCGCGATCGCGCTGATGCTGGTCGCCTGGCTGGCGCTGCGGCCGCATCTCTTCCATGTTGTCAGGGCGCAGGACGAACAAGCGCAGCCGGACGCGCATCAGGCGAGCGAGGTCCTGGCCGGCCTGCCCGGAAGCTATGGCGACACGCCGAAGCTCGGGCCGCCGCTGCCCGGCGATCTCGGCAAGCCGATCCTCGAGCGGCAGCAGCAGCTTGCGGTGGAGACACCGGACGGCAGTGCCGAACGCGCCGTCCAGGCGGCCGAAGCCGAGCGCCAGCGCCAGCTCGCCGAATTGAAGGCGGCGCGCGAATCGGGACTGCTCGTCCAATCGGGATCGCGGGGCACGGCATTGGGCGAGGGGACACCGGCGCAGCCGGTTACAGCCGTTACCGAAGGGGTGAGCGACCCGGCGGCTTCCGCCACCGACACTGGCCGGATCGCGCTCGATCGGGATCATGATCTCGGCAGCCAGCAGCACAAGACCGACTTCGTCCGCGCGCTCGATACACAGGGCGACGTCAATCCGCATGCGCTGCAGCCGGCGACATCGCCCTATATGCTGTCGGCGGGCAGCGTCATCGCCGCCAGCCTGATCACCGGGCTCGATTCCGATCTCCCCGGCCTCGTGACCGCGCAGGTGACCGAGAATGTCTACGACAGCGCGACCGGGCGCATCCTGCTCATACCCCAGGGCGCGCGGCTGGTCGGCAGCTATGACAGCGTGGTCGCGTTCGGTCAGCGGCGCGCACTGGTGGTATGGCAGCGGATCATCCTGCCGGACGGAAGCTCGCTCCGGCTCGACAATGTGCCGGCGACCGACGCCGCAGGCTATGCCGGGCTCGAGGACAAGGTCGACTTCCACAGCTGGCAGCTCTTGAAAGGCGTGGTGCTCTCGACCCTGCTCGGGGTCGGCGCGGAGCTGCAGTTCTCGGGGCAGGGGGATCTGGTCGAGGCGATCCGCCAGTCGACCCAGCAGAGCATCAGCCGTGCCGGCGACCAGCTCACCTCGCGCTCGCTCGACATCCAGCCGACCATCCGCATCCGGCCGGGCACGCCCGTGCGGCTGGTCGTGCACAAGGATCTGATCCTCGCGCCGTGGCGCCGATAGGAGACAGGGTATGCCGGAACTGAAGCTTTCCAGACTGCCTGAACGGACACCGGTCAAGATTACCATCAGCCTTCCACCCGAGCTCCACCGCGCGCTGGGCGCCTATGCTGCGGTTTACCGGGACACCTACGGGGAGGAGGAACCGATAACGGAACTGATCCCTCAGATGCTGGCGAGCTTCTTGGCAAGCGACCGTGCCTTCATGCAAAAGCGAAAGACCTTGGAATGATGGAAATTTTGAGCCGGAGGGTACTCACGCTACGGCGCCTGAGGCATCAGCGCGCCGTTGGTGAAGCGTCGAAGCGTGTTCGCCTATGACCGCAGGACGTCCCTTTGGAGACGCGGTGATCGATCTGGATCGCAGAATCTCCCGCGCCATGGAGCGGAGGAGGGGAATTAAGCTTACGACGGATCAACTGGACGTTCTCGCCGAAATCGGGCTGATTGCGAAGCTCGCAGAAGCGAAGGCCTCCATCCTTGAGGAGCGTGCACGATGTCGACGGACAAGGCTGGCGTCTACCAACGAGGCGGCTTCTGGCTCGATTACGACCGGGCGGCAGGGGGCCTTCCAACCTCCGACCGCTGGTACATCTACTGGTATGACCCCGCCACCGGACACCAGCGCCGGAAGAGTACGCGCACGCCAGATGTTCGGTTAGCTTGCGATCGACTCGACGAGCATTATCTGGCAGTTCACCGCCCGACTGCCCCCGAGCAGGCGATCTACAGCCTGCCCGAGGCGATGACCGATTATTGGATCGAGCATGGCCGCCACCAAGCCAGCGCTGGGTCGATCAAAGCCCGGCTCAAGCTCTTCAGTCGCTTCCTCGACATCGAGGCGGAGGCCGGTCGCCTCACTGATCCCTTTCTGCCGGAACATCTCGACGACCGCATGTTGGAACGATTCCGGACGTGGGCGATCGCCGATCCCATCGTCGCCCGCAGGAAAGACAAGGACGGCAACTGGATCGACGGCAAGAGCCGGAAACGCGCTGCATCGACGGCGGAGGAGAGCGTCATCCAAGTGAAGGCGGCATTGAACCATGCGTTCGGCAGCCGCCGCTTGCGCTACGTCCCACCGCTCAAGCACAAGACCCGCGACCAGGTCACTTCGGCAAGGACCTATCGTCTGTCCGTCGACGCCATCGCCGAGCTTTTGGATTATTCGATCCGGGGCGGGGGTAAATATAGCGGGCATCCCGATCGCCTCATTCCGCTCAGGCGCTACCTCATTGGTGCGATCTGCACATTGGCGCGACCGGACGCCGTTCTCGACATGAGCGTCGCGCCCGAACGGGAACAGTGGATGCAGCATGAGCGCCGCTTTGCGCTCAACCCTGCCGGTCGCCTCCAGACCAAGAAGGTGCGGCCGGTCATGCCTGTGGTGGAGTTGCTGCAGCGCTGGCTCGGCGCGACGGATGAGTGGCTGGTTTGCAGGGAGCGCCGATCTTTTGACGATGACAAGCAGATCGACGTTGTCGCGCAGTTGCGGGTTGGGAGTGTCCGTTCCGGCTGGGATACCGCCCGTGCCCAACTCGGCATTCCAGACGGATGGGGGCCAAAGCTGATTCGGCATAGCATGGCGACCATCCTGGCGAACCGCCGCGTGGATCTTATCGAGCTGGAGATGTCGTTAGGCCACCGACCGCTCGGCAAAACGAGCAGTCGTTACGCCATCTTCGATCCGGACTATCTGAGCACGATACGCGACGGCATCGAGGATGTCGTCGCTGACTTAACCCGCAAGGCGGGCGCCGCACTTTACCCGAGTTGCACCCGAGTTTCACCCGATTTTCAAACGACGTCACGGTGCTCCGAGCGCGAGCCACAGAGCCAAGAGATTGAATATAAAAGGGGAAAATGGTGGGCGCGGCAAGGATTGAACTTGCGACCCCTGCGATGTCAACACAGTGCTCTACCACTGAGCTACGCGCCCACGGCCGGGCCTTTAGCCGGGCCTGGCGGGTTGTGCAAGCCGCCAGATTACAATCCTGTGGCGGTTCCCACCTGGAACATGCGATCGACCTCCAGAACGAGGTCGCGAAGATGGAATGGCTTCGACAATATCTTGGCTTGTGGGGGCGTTGCGCCGTTTTTCAGGGCTACGGCGGCAAAGCCGGTTATGAACATGATCCGCATCTGAGGCGCGAGCGTAGCCGCGCGCTGGGCGAGCTCGATGCCGTCCATTTCGGGCATCACGATGTCAGTAAGCAGCAGATCGAAATTCTCCATCTCCAGCAGCGGAATGGCGGCGGTGCCGCGGTCGACGGCGGTAACCGCATAGCCGACACGTTCGAGGGCGCGGGCGAGATATTCACGCATCGACGCGTCATCCTCTGCCAGCAAAATTCGTATCATCGTGCTCCCCGTGCTTCCAGCTGCCGGGGCCGAACCGCCACCGGACGTGGGACGTCTCTATGCTGCAAGGGTTTAAGATTTTCCAGCAGGCAGCCATATTGTCGCATTGCCACCACGGTTCGCCGCTCCTAGCATTCGCCTATGACAGATCAGCCGCAGGAACCGCCGCGCTTCCTCACGCACGGCCCTGCGCGTCCGCAAATTCCCGTCATATTGGCGGTGCCCCATTCGGGGCGCGACTATCCACCGGATCTCCTCGCCGCATCGCGTCTTCCGCGCAGCAAATTGGAGGCGCTGGAGGATCGCTATGCCGATTTGCTGGTCACGGATGCTGTCGCTGCCGGAGCCACCGCGATGGTCGCGATTCGCGCGCGCGCCTGGATCGATCTCAACCGCGACGAGCGGGAGATCGATCCGGCCATGCTCGATACGCCGTCCCCTATTCCGCTGATCGCTTCGGCCAAGGTGCGAGGCGGAATCGGACTGGTTCCGCGCCGGATCGCCGATGGTGGCGAGATCTGGCGCCGGCGCCTGTCGCAGCGCGAGGTGGATCGCCGGATCCTGGAAGATCATCGTCCCTGGCATCGCGGGATTGCTACGCTCCTCGATCAGGCCAGAGCTCGCTTCGGCTGCGCCGTGCTGATCGATTGCCATTCGATGCCGCCGCTGCCGCCAACGCCCTACGGGCAGGTGGCGCAGCTGGTGGTGGGAGATAGATTCGGGCGCAGCGCCGCGGATAGGTTCGGCGACCGCTTATGTGCGGTGGCGGAAGCGGCCGGCCTCAAGGTGACGCGCAACGCGCCCTATTCGGGAGGCCATACGCTGGACCGCCACGGACGTCCGGATCGCGGCATTCACGCATTGCAGCTGGAAATCGATCGCAGCCTCTATCTGGAGAATGACCTGCGCAGGCCCAGCAGCAACGCCACCGCTATCACCGATTTGGTGGGTCGAATAGTCGCCGCGCTCACCGATGAGGCGATATCCTATCCCCCGGCCTTGGCTGCCGAATAAAAAACCACCTCGTGCAAGCCTGCACGAGGTGGCCAAGGTTCAGGGAGGAAACGCACCCGAGGGTGCGTTAACGCCGTACCGCGAAAGGGGAACACGGCACCGCGTCGAAGACTAGAATAGGTAGCTGGCACGAAAGTTTCAACCCGCAACGTAGAATTTTACATCCGGTACGCTGCCTTTTTCCCCAAGCATGCGATGCCGCTGCGGATGGAGTATGTTGCGGGCCGGCTGGCCGGGTCTGGAACCGCGGCGGAACCCCTCGCGCCGTCCCGTCCCCGGTCGAAACGCAGGGGACGGGAGCGCGGAGATCGTCAGGCGACCGGTGCGTCCGGCTGGGGCATCAGGCCCTGGTTCATCTGGATCCCGAAAATGTCCCGGATCAGATTCAGCGAGAAGAGGTGGCAATAGATCAGCGGAAGCAGGCCGGACTGGATATATTTCCGTGCGTGATCACCGCGCAGTTCGCGTAGCGCATCCTCCGATACCATGCGGAAACCGCGATAGATGAAGGGCTGTTCCGCGCCGTCCGGCTGGATCGAGACTTCGCCGTCGATCAGCAGCTTGGCCTTTTCCAGATCCTGGACGAAGGCGGCAGTGCGCTGGCCGGCCGTCTCGAACTGCTCGCAGAAGCCGAGCAGCGCCTGCGTCGCCTCGGACGGCTGGCCGTTTTCGAAGAGCGGGTCGCCATCCTCGAACGGGCCGATCGCCTCGCTGGAGGGATCGAAGCACAGCGACAGTTCGTCCGTGTCCGGCCGCAGGCGGGCGAGCATGAAGGGATAGCGACGCACATAGGCCGGGATATAGGCTTCGCGGACCAGCTTGCCCTTGTCGTCAACGAAGACATTGACGCCCTCGTTGAGGCCCATCAGCGCCAGGGGCACCGAATTTTCTCCGGTGGAGAAGATGATCGGATAATAACGCTGCGCGATCGCGAACTCGTCCACGGTGAGCGGCACCGCGTGCACGTTGATGAGATGGGGCGCCCGGTCGATCCGGCGAATCTTCCAGTCCGCGTGCGTGTTGCTGGAGAGGGGCTGGAGCTCATTGTAGAAAATCGGCAGAGCATTGGGCGCCGCGCTTGCCATCATCGATCTCCTGAAAACATCCTGTCTCGCCCGGCGTCCCTGCCGGGGAAAGCGCAGCCTCTATGGGGCGGCGCGGGCCGGCGCAAGCGGGATGAGCTTGCCCGGATTCATTATACCATGGGGATCCAGCGCGGATTTGATCGCGCGCAACGCGGCCAGGCGGGCGGTGCCGCCGAGCCGGGCGAACTCCGCCAGCTTGGTCTGCCCGATGCCGTGCTCTGCGGAGATGGAGCCACCCGCGGCAGTCACCAGGTCATGCACAAGTTCCGTCACGGCAGCGCCTTCGGAAGCGAGCCAGGCGCGATCGTCTGCGCCCGCTGGCGCGCGCACGTTGAAATGCACGTTGCCATCGCCGAGATGGCCGAAGGCGAGAACGCGCGCGCCGGCGAAACGGCGCTCCACCTCGGTGCGGGCGGAGGCCATGAAGTCCGCCATATGCGAAACGGCGACCGAGACGTCGTGCTTGGCGGCCACGCCATCGATCCGCTCCGCTTCGGACATGCTTTCCCGCAGCCGCCAGAGATCTTCGGCCTGCGTCTCGCTGGCAGCGATCGTCGCATCGCCGATCAGCCCGGCCTCGATTGCCTCGGCAAGCGCTTCGCCCAATGATTCACCCGGATCGGCGGCGCTGGCAGGGGCCGTCGCCTCGACGAGCAGGTTCCATCGGTAGCGGCCGGACAGCGGTGCGCGCGTGCCGGGAATGTGGCGCAGCACCAGATCCAGACCGTCGGCCGGCACGATCTCGAAGGTTTCGACGCTTTCGGCGGTGGCAGACTCCAGTTTGCGCAGCAGATCGAGTGCATTTTGTGCCGAATCAAGCCCCACCCAGGCAACCGCGCGTCGCGCTGCGGCCGGTACGAGGCGAAGGCTGGCGGCAGTGACCACGCCCAGCGTACCTTCCGCCCCGCAGAGCAGCTGGCGCAGATCATAGCCGCGATTGTCCTTGCGCAGAGCGGTGAGGCCGTCGAACACGGACCCGTCGGGAAGCACGGCTTCCAGGCCGAGCACGAGCGAACGCATCGTGCCGAAACGCAGAACCTGGGTGCCACCGGCGTTGGTGGAAACGAGGCCACCGATTGTCGCCGATCCCTTTGCGGCGAGCGACAGCGGGAAACGCCGTGCCGCAGCTTCGGCGGCATCGTGCACGTCGCTCAATATGCATCCGGCTTCTGCGACCAGCACATTGTCCGCCGGCGACAGCGACCGGATCGCGCGCATCCGGCGCAGAGAGAGGAGCAGCGCATCGCCATCGGGAGATGGCACGGCGCCCGCGACCATCGAGGTGTTGCCGCCCTGCGGCACAATCGGGATGCGTGCCGCGGCTGCTACGCGCACGATGTCTGCCACCTCGTCCACCGTGGCAGGCGAAAGCAGGGCGCGCGCGCGGCCGTTGATCCGCCCGCGCCAGTCGATCAGCCAAGGCGCCATCGTATCGGGATCATCGGTGAAGCCGCGCGGGCCGAGCCGTTCGGCGAGAGAGGCGATCGGATTTTTGTCGGCGGGCATCGTCATGGCTGGGGCATAAACCAGCATCTCGATGTCCTCCAATTAATCTCGCGTTCAACCGGGCGCGACGATGCGGGGAGGGATGGTGCGAGCATGCTGATTCTGTTGGGATCGGCCGGATGGCTGCT
This sequence comes from Flavisphingomonas formosensis, assembly GCF_009755815.1. Taxonomy (GTDB): domain Bacteria; phylum Pseudomonadota; class Alphaproteobacteria; order Sphingomonadales; family Sphingomonadaceae; genus Flavisphingomonas; species Flavisphingomonas formosensis. The sequence goes on along the minus strand of NZ_WRPK01000008.1, from coordinate 131,393 downwards.
GTTGGCGGCGCCGGTGGCCGTCCCGACTCGTCCCGCCTTACCCGCAGATGCGCCGCCGATCCGCTATGCCCAGATTTCGATCCGGGAGCGCGTCATCGTCCGCGTGCCGATGGTTTCCCGCTCCAAGCCCAAGCCGACCCGGCAGACATGGCAGGAGAAGAAGGGGCCGCGCTGCATCGCTATGAAGGATCTCGCGGGGGCGGCGATCACCGAGCCCGCCAGCGTCGATCTGGTGCTGCGCGGGAGCAACATGCGGGTACGGGCGGAACTGGAATCGGCCTGCCCGGCACTCGAATATTATTCAGGCTTCTATATCGCGCCGACCGAGGACGGTATGGTTTGTGCCGATCGTGATGCGATCCACACGCGGGCCGGCGGCGAATGCCAGATCGAACGTTTCCGCAAGCTGGTGCCCAAGGAGAAATAGCGATCAGCGGGAAAGGCGGGTGATGATCGCCGCAGCCCCTGTCTCGATGCCGCGCGCCGGATCACCCTGGCGGAAAGCGGGCAGGATCGTTCCAGCGATGATCCGGCTGCACGTCGGGTCGTCCAGCGTCTTTTCGAGGCCATAGCCGACCTCGATCCGTACTCGACGTTCGTGCGGCGCGACGATCAGCAATACCCCGTCATTGGCATCGTGCCGTCCGATGCCCCAGCTCCTGCCGAGGCGGACGCCGAAGGTCTCGATCGTCTGGCCGCTCAACGAACGGACCGTGACGATCACCAATTGGTGCCGGGTACGGCGCTCGAACAGCGCCAAGCGCCGCTCGAGCCGTGCTCGCGCTGCGGGCGGCAACAGTTCCGCTTCATCCACCACGCGGCCGGTCAGGCGTGGCAAGGCCGGTCCCACCTCCCACCAGTGCGTTTCGATCCGGGCGTCGGCCGCGGGGGCCAGCGGCATGAGCAAGAGCAGGAGCAGTGGAAGGGCAAAGCGCGTGGTCATTGCGTCTTCGCTACGCAATCGAACGGAGAAATGCGATCAAATCCGGCGAAAGCTTGACAAATGGGGCGGTTTGCGCCCAAGCGCGCCCAACTGCCGCGATATGCCGCGGCCTATTTCCGGATGACCATGACTTTCGCCGATCTCGGCCTTTCCGACGAATTGCTGCGCGCCGTCTCCGACGCGGGTTACAGCGAGCCCACGCCGATTCAGCAACAGGCGATACCGCCCGTGCTCATGATGCGCGACCTGATCGGCATCGCCCAAACCGGAACGGGCAAGACGGCATCCTTTGTGCTGCCGATGATCGACATCCTCGCCCACGGCCGCAGCCGCGCGCGCATGCCGCGCTCGCTGATCCTCGAGCCGACGCGCGAACTCGCCGCGCAGGTATCCGAGAATTTCGAGAAATACGGCAAGTACCACAAGCTCTCGATGGCGCTGCTGATCGGCGGCGTGAACATGAGCGATCAGGTGGCGGCGTTGGAGAAAGGCGTCGACGTGCTGATCGCGACGCCGGGCCGGCTGATGGACCTGTTCGGCCGTGGCAAGATCCTGCTGACCGGTTGCAGCCTGCTCGTCATCGACGAGGCGGACCGCATGCTCGACATGGGCTTCATTCCCGATATCGAGGAAATCTGTACCAAGCTGCCCCGCGAGCGGCAGACCTTGCTCTTCTCGGCAACGATGCCGCCGCCGATCAAGAAGCTGGCTGACAAGTTCCTTTCCAATCCCAAGCAGATCGAGGTGGCGCGCGTCGGCACGACCAACGCCTCGATCGAGCAGAAGCTGGTCCACACCACGTCGCGCGGCAAGCGCGAGACGCTTCGCCAACTGCTCAAGTCCGAGAATGTTCGCACCGCGATCATCTTCTGCAATCGCAAGACCACGGTGCGGGAGCTGGCCGCCAGCCTTCAGCGCCACGGCTTCGCCGCCGGGCAGATCCACGGCGACATGGAGCAGCCGGAGCGGCTGCGCGAGCTGGACCGGTTCAAGGCCGGGGACATCAACATCCTTGTCGCTTCCGACGTCGCGGCGCGCGGGCTCGATATCAAAGGCGTCAGCCACGTCTTCAATTTCGATGCACCCTGGCATCCGGACGATTACGTACACCGCATCGGCCGAACCGGACGTGCCGGTGCGACCGGGGCAGCCTTCACGCTGATCACCGCCGACGATGCGGAGGCGATCGAGAATATCGAGAAGCTGACCGGCCAATCGATTCCGCGGATCGGCAGCGTCGAGACGCCGTCCGCTGCCACCGAAGAGCCTGCACGCGGGCGAGATCGCAAGCCGAAACGCGGCAAGGGCAGCGACAATCGCGAAAGGCACAGCGAGGCGCGGGAGCCCCGCCCGAGGGACGAGCGGCCGAGGGACGAGCGGCCGAGGCGTGGCGAACCGCCACGCCGCGAGCCACGCGCGCATATACCGGACGAGCCCGATAGCGGCGGCTGGAACGGTCCGATCCCAGCCTTTCTGGGTGTCACGCTGACCCGCTGAGGCGGAGCGGCGTCGCCAGGCGAGGCTGGCTCATTTGCCGAGATTGCGGAGCTGATCCTCCAATCTTTTCACTTGCTGTTCGTCGACCGGCTGGCCGAGCGCGTCGGTCTGCGCCGCCTGGCTGTCGTTGTTGCCCGGCGCATTCTGCGTGCCGACGGTGGAGGCGGCCCACCAGATGATGCCGCCCGCCCAAAGCAGCGCGATCCAGCGGCTCTTGAAGATAGAGCTGTGACGAAAAGGAAGCATGGCGCGCTTGTGCGCCGACGGAGTTTAGGAAGAGTGAAAACACAAGCGCCCGGGCCGATTGTCTCGACCCGGGCGCCGCGTGACGATAACTCGTCAGCCCCCTAATGTTTTGCCCGGCCCGCGCGCATGCCGCCCCTTTTTTACGGTCATGCGGGGCCTAAGCCTCCCCGAACCACGGCCATTTGCTGTGTTTCGTGGGGATCGTGCTAAGCAAAAGACGGATGCTTGTCATCGGCATTCCGCAGACGCCGATTCGATTGACTTGCCCCTGTGGTCAATCCGCAACAGGGGGTAGGACAGGCCTTGGGGTCGGATCGGTCGCTGTCTGGCGAGAAATGGCTGAATTCCGCCTTAACTATGCGGCGCCTCGCGTAGGACCCGGATCGGCCGATCCATGCGAAGCGCTTTCCCCCCGGCCATTCTCGCTTTAGAGACCGCTCAAACAGCCTATAACGGACCTTCATCGCTCATGCGCCTTTCCCGCCACTTCATGCCCGTTACCAAGGAAACGCCCGCAGATGCTCAGATCGTCAGCCATAAGCTGATGCTGCGCGCGGGCCTGATTCGCCAGACGGCGGCAGGCATCTATGCGTGGCTGCCGCTCGGCCATCGCGTGCTGCGCAAGATCGAGCAGATCGTGCGGGAGGAGCAGGACCGGGCGGGCGCGATCGAGCTTCTGATGCCGACCCTGCAGTCTGCCGACCTGTGGCGCCAGTCCGGCCGTTACGAGGATTATGGCAAGGAGATGCTGCGCATCCGCGACCGGCACGATCGCGACATGCTCTATGGGCCGACCAATGAGGAGATGATCACGGCGATCTTCCGCGATTCGGCGAAGAGCTATCGAGATCTTCCCCGCATCCTCTATCATATCCAGTGGAAGTTCCGGGACGAGGTGCGTCCCCGTTTCGGTGTGATGCGCGGGCGCGAATTCCTGATGAAGGACGCTTACAGCTTCGATCTGGACGTGGCTGGTGCGCGGCACAGCTATAACCGCATGTTCGTCGCCTATCTGCGGACCTATGCCCGCATGGGCCTGCGGGCGATCCCGATGCAGGCCGATACCGGGCCGATCGGCGGCGACCTCAGCCACGAGTTCATCATCCTCGCGCCCTCGGGCGAGAGCGAGGTCTTCTACCATGAGAATTGGGAGAAGCCGGTGGATCTCGGCCATATCGATCCGGACGATGCCGGCGTGCTGCAGCAGGTCGTCGACGGGCTGACCGCCGACTATGCCGCCACCGACGAGAAGCGTGATACCGCGCGCGAGGCCGAGGCGGGCGCCGCCCTGCGCCAGTCGCGCGGGATCGAGGTGGGCCACATCTTCTTCTTCGGCACCAAATATTCGGCCACGATGGGCCTCAAGGTCCAGGGGCCGGACGGCGGCGAGGTGGTGCCCCAGATGGGCAGCTACGGTATCGGTGTCTCGCGCCTGATGGGCGCGATCATCGAGGCGAGCCATGACGATGCCGGCATCATCTGGCCGGACGCGGTGGCGCCCTATCGGGTCGGCCTCATCAACATGCGTGCGGACGATGCCAAATGCGCCGCCGCGGCGGACGATCTCTACGCGCGCCTGAACGCAGCCGGGGTCGAGACGCTCTACGACGACCGCGACGAGCGGGGCGGGGCGAAGTTCGCGACGATGGATCTGATCGGCCTGCCCTGGCAGATCGTGATCGGGCCCAAGGGGCTGGAGAAGGGCGTGGTCGAGCTGAAGCGTCGCGCCACGGGCGAGAAGGTGGAGCTTTCCGTCGAGGACGCGCTGGCGAAGGTGGCGGGGTGATATTTTCCGATAACGTCATCCCAGCGAAAGCTGAGATCGTTCAATTCAAGAGTGGGACTCAAAGGGTGAGCGACTCCGGGTTTCGCTGGGGTGACGGCCTGTTGGAGCCATCATGATCCTCACCCGCTACGAGCGCATGATCGCCAAGCGCTATCTCCTACCGGGCCGGGGGGAGGCGTTCATCTTCCTGGTCGCGTCGATAAGTCTCGCGGCGGTGATGCTGGGCGTGGCGGCGCTGATCATCGTGATGAGCGTGATGAATGGCTTCCGCGCGGAGCTGTTCGACAAGATCATCGGACTCAACGGCCACGCCGTGATCCAGGGCTATGGCGGTCGCCTGCCGGACTGGCGGCAGATCCTCGCCGAGGCGAAGGCGACGCCGGGCGTCACCAGCGCGACGCCACTGATCGAGCAGCCGCTGATGGCGAGCTTCAACGGCCGCGTCGAAGGCGTGCTTGTGCGTGGCATGCGCGTGGAGGATATTCGCGGGAACGCGACGCTGCACACCAAGATCCTGTCAGGGAGCCTGGCCGACGTTTCGCCTGGCAGCAGCAACGTGGCGATCGGCGCGCGGCTGGCCGAGGAACTGGGCGCCGTTGTCGGCGACCAGATCAGCCTGATCAGCCCGCAGGGCGAGACGACGCCGTTCGGCACGGTGCCGCGCATCGTGAGCTACCGGATCGCCGCGATCTTCGAGGTCGGGGTTTACGATTATGACAAGGCATTCGTGATCATGCCGATCGCCGATGCGCAGACCCTGCTGCTGCTCGGCGACGCGGTCGGCATGGTCGAGGTGCAGACGGTGAATGCCGACAAGGTGGGCCAGATCCTCGCACCGCTTGCCGCCAAGGTGGGCGATTCGGGCGTGGTGCAGGACTGGCGGCAGATGAACGCCAGCTTGTTCGAGGCGCTGGCGGTGGAGCGGGTGGCGATGTTCGTCGTACTCTCGCTGATTATCCTCGTCGCCGTGTTCAACATCCTCTCCTCGCTGATCATGCTGGTGCGCGCCAAGACGCGCGACATCGCGATCCTGCGCACGATGGGCGCGACGCGATGGGGGATGATGAAGATCTTCATGACGGTGGGCGTCACCATCGGAACGCTTGGCACCGGGGCGGGGCTGCTACTGGGCTTCGTCTTCCTCTTCTTCCGTCAGTCCGTGGTCAATTTCGTGCAATTCGTGACAGGACAAAATCTGTGGGATCCGTCGATCCGCTTCCTGACCGAACTGCCATCCAAGACCGATCCGGTCGAAGTGGCGGCGATCGTCGCTCTGGCGATCGGATCCAGCTTCCTCTTCACCCTCTATCCGGCGTTCAAGGCGGCGAACACCGATCCGGTGCAGGTGCTGCGCTATGAGTGAGGTGCTCGTCGTCGACGGTCTCGAACGCAGTTTCGAGCAGGGCGGGGCGCGGATCGACGTGCTGCGCGGCGTGAACCTCAGCATCGCACCGGGCGAGATCGTGGCGCTGCTCGGGCCGAGCGGATCGGGCAAGTCGACGCTGCTGCAGGCGGTGGGATTGCTGGAGGGCGGCTTCGACGGATCGATCCGGCTGGCGGGCGAGGAGGCGGCGAAGCTCGACAATGACGGGCGCACGCGGCTGCGCCGCGATTCGCTAGGCTTCGTCTATCAGTTCCACCATCTGCTGCCCGATTTCACCGCGGCGGAGAATGTCGTGCTGCCGCAGCTCATCAAGGGCGCTGCGCCTGCGGATGCGCAAGCCCGCGCGTGGGCGCTGCTTTCGGCATTGGGCCTCGCGAATCGCCTCCACCACCGGCCGAGCCAGCTGTCCGGCGGCGAGCAGCAGCGCGTCGCCGTCGCACGAGCGCTCGCCAACAAGCCTCCGCTGGTGCTCGCCGACGAGCCGACCGGCAATCTGGACGAGGCGACTGCGGACGTGGTGCTGGCAGAATTCCTGAAGCTCGTCCGCGGCGAAGGCTCAGCTGCCTTGGTCGCGACGCACAATGAACGGATCGCGCTGAAAATGGATCGCGTGGTGCGGCTGCACGATGGGGTGCTGGAGTAGGGCGTCGATTCTGTGGATAAAGTAGCCCCGCGACCTTTCATCACTCGCCCCCACGGCCCATAGTCCGTCCATGACGCAGGCCTTCGTCCCGCTCCGTATTTTCTCCGCCTTCACCATGCTCGAGGGCGCGATCGATCCGAAGGCGATCGCGAAGCAGGCGCGCAAGCTCGGTTTTCCGGCGGCGGCGATCACCGACCGCAACGGCCTTTACGGCGCAATGGCCTTTTCGGACGCGGCGAAGAAGGATGGCGTGCAGCCGATCATCGGTACGATGCTGGCGGTCGCGCGTCCGGTGGCGGAAGGCCGGCCGCAGGCGATCGACTGGCTGGCGCTCTATGCGCAGGATGCCGCCGGCTACGACAATCTGTGCGCGCTGGTGTCCGCCGCGCATCTCGATCGGCCGATCGAGGAGGCGGCGCATGTGCCCTTCGAGGCGATCGAGGGGCGCACCGATGGGTTGATCGCACTCACTGCGGCAGGCGAAGGCGCGGTAACGCGGCTGCTCGCGGAAGAACAGCAGAGTGAAGCGGAGGCCTATGTCGACCGGCTGGAGGCGCTGTTTCCCGATCGCCTCTATATCGAGCTCGCGCGGCGCGGCGATGTGGCGGAGGAAGTGGCCGAAGCAGCGCTGATCGATCTCGCTTATGCGCGCGATCTGCCGCTGGTGGCGACCAATCCGGCCTGCTTTGCCGAGGCGGGTTTCCACGCGGCGCACGACACGATGCTGTGCATCGCCAATTCGGCCTATGTCGACAGCGAGGAGCGGATCCGCTCGTCACCCGACGCCTGGCTGAAGCCGACCGGCGAGATGGTGCGGCTGTTCGAGGATGTGCCCGAGGCGATCCAGAACACGCTGGTCGTCGCGCAACGCTGCGCCTTTGCGGCACCTTGGCGCAAGCCGATCTTGCCCAATCTGGCCGGCGATCCCGAAGCGGAGGTGCAGGCGTTGCGCCGCGATGCGCATGCCGGCCTCGAAATGCGACTCGCCGGGCGCGAGGACGAACTCGATGTCTATCGCAAGCGGCTGGACTATGAGCTCGACATCATCGTCCGGATGGGGTTCGCCGGCTATTTCCTGATCGTCGCCGACTTCATCAAATGGGCGAAGGATCATGACATTCCGGTGGGGCCGGGGCGCGGATCGGGCGCCGGCTCGGCGGTCGCCTGGGCGCTCACCATCACCGATCTCGATCCGATCGCGCTCGGCCTGCTGTTCGAGCGCTTCCTGAATCCGGAACGCGTCTCGATGCCGGACTTCGACATCGATTTCTGCGAAACCCGGCGCGGCGAGGTGATCAGCTACGTCCAGCAGAAATATGGCCGAGACCATGTCGCGCAGATCATCACCTTCGGGCGGCTGAAAGCGCGTGCGGTGCTGAAGGATACGGGCCGCGTGCTGCAGATGAGCTATGGCCAGGTCGATCGGCTCGCCAAGCTCGTCCCCAACCATCCGACCGATCCCTGGACCCTCGACCGCGCGCTCAATGGTGTCTCGGAGCTTGCCAACGAATATAAGAACGATGCCGATGTGAAGCGGCTGTTCGATCTGGCGATGAAGCTGGAGGGCCTTCCGCGCCACAGCTCGACCCACGCTGCCGGCGTGGTGATCGGTGACCGGCGGCTCGACAAGCTCGTCCCGCTCTATCGCGATCCGCGTTCGGACATGCCGGTCACCCAGTTCGACATGAAGTTCGTCGAGGGTGCCGGCCTCGTGAAGTTCGACTTCCTCGGCCTCAAGACGCTGTCGGTGCTCAAGAAGGCGCAGGAGCTACTGGCCCAGAAAGGCATAGAGGTCGACTTCAACACCCTCTCCTGGGACGATCCCGAAGTCTACGCCTTGCTCCAGAAGGGCGACACGGTGGGCGTGTTCCAGCTGGAATCGGAGGGGATGCGGCGCACCCTCGCCGCGGTGCGTCCGACCAATTTCGGCGATATCATCGCGCTCGTCTCGCTCTACCGGCCGGGTCCGATGGACAATATCCCGATGTTCGGCGCGCGCAAGAACGGGCGTGAGGAGATCGAATATCCGCATGACTTGCTGGAAGACGTGCTGAAGGAAACCTACGGCATCTTCGTCTATCAGGAGCAGGTGATGCAGGCGGCCCAGGTGCTCGCCGGCTACTCGCTCGGCGAGGCCGACCTCCTTCGCCGCGCCATGGGCAAGAAGATCAAGGCCGAGATGGATGCGCAGCGCGAGCGCTTCGTCACCGGCTGTGCGGACAAGGCCATCTCGCGCGACAAGGCGAACGAGCTGTTCGACTTGATCGACAAATTTGCCGGCTATGGCTTCAACAAGAGCCACGCGGCGGCCTATGCGCTGGTCGCCTATCAGACCGCGTGGCTGAAGGCGCATCACAAGCCCGAATTCTATGCCGCTTCGATGTGCTACGACATGGCGCTGACCGACAAGCTCGCCGTGTTCGTGGACGACATGCGGCGGATGAGCGTGCCCTGCCTGCCGCCATGCGTGAACGCCAGCGAGGCGGAGTTCTCGGTGGAGGGGGAGAGTGTCCGGTACGCGTTGGGCGCGCTGAAGGGCGTGGGCGAGCGCGCGATGGAGCAGTTCGTCGCTGAGCGGAAAGCGAATGGGAAATTGCTTTCGCTTGAGCAATTCGCCGAGCGTATCGATCCCAGATTGCTGAATCGGCGACAGCTCGAAAGCCTTGCGCAGAGCGGTGCGTTCGACGGAATTGAGCCAAATCGTGCCGTGGCTTACGGATGCGTCGAGCAAATTCTGGCTGAAGCAAGCAGGCTGGCTGGGGACAAAGCGCAAGGTCAGGGCGGCTTGTTCGCTGCGTCTGACGGCGGTGGCGCTCACATAAAACGTCCGAATGTACATTGGTCACTTGCCGAGAGCATGACCAATGAGAAGGATGCTTTCGGCTTCTATTTCTCCGCCCATCCCACCGATCGCTACCGCCATCTCGCCCAGGCCAACGGCGCGCGCAGCTTCGCCGAGATTGCGGCGATGCCCGCGCCGGCCGAGCAGGCGCCGCGTTATGTCGACGGCAAGCGCCAGCCCGTCCCGACGATGAAGATGGCGGCACTGGTCGAGGATGCGCGGTGGCGCACCTCGGCGCGGGGCAACCGCTATCTGCTGGCAATGATGTCCGATCAGTCGGGCCAGTTCATGGCGAGCGCGTTCGATGAGGTGGCGGCCAATGATCTGGAGGCGGCGGGCCGCTCGGGCGATTGCGTGCTGCTGACCGTCGAGATCGATCGGCGTCCGGGTGAGGAGACGCCGCGCGTCACGGTGCGCGGCTGCCAGCCGATGGAGGGCATGGGGCTCAACGCCCGGCTGGTGCTGGAGGTCGAGACGGCCGATCCCGAGGCACTGCCCGCGCTCGCCGCGATGGTGAGCGGTGGCGCGGCCGGCCGTGGCGAGATCCGTCTGCGGGCGCTGTTGCCGGATGGTTCCGAGGTGAAGCTGCTGCTGGGGCGTGGCTTCCTGCTCGACGCGGAGTTGGTCGCGAGGATCGAGCGGATTCCGGGCGTGAGCGCGCGGTTGAGGCCGGTCGAAGCGCCGAAACTGGCACTGGTTTCCTAGCCTCCAATCCTCCCCGTCCCGCGGAGGAACTAGGGCAGTATTCCCAGACCGCGTGGCTCCGTGGCACCCCGTGCATCGGCCAGCGCCAGGCCGTCGAGCAGCGCATTGCGCAGCTCCCGCGGGTCGATCACGTCGTCGAAGGCCAGACGCGAGGCGAGGTGATAGGCGCTGCCGGCCTGCCGCGCCTCCACCTGCGCGCGTGCTTCCGCGTCGAGCTTGGCCGCGGCCGATCCGCTACCGGCCGGCATGGCGCCGAGCGTGATCGCCGGAAAGGCGAGGATGCTGGTCTGCGCGTCGAACGGGTTCATCGCCATGATCGAAGAGCCGAAGCCGAACGCCTTGCGCAGCGTGACGTGCAGCTTGGGGCTGCGTAGCCGATGCTGTGCCATGAACATGCGGGCCGAGCGGCGCAGGATGCCGGATTTCTCGGCGGCCGTGCCGGCCATCACGCCGGGATTGTCGGTCAGGAAAACCGCCGGCAGTCCGAACGCGCCGGCCACCTCCAGGAAATGCGTGGCCTTGTCCGCGGCCGGGCCGTCGATCGCGCCGGCACCGACGCTGGGATCGTTGGCGAGGATCGCGACACTCCGCCCGCCGAGCCGCGCCAGCGCGGTGATCAGCGATCGGCCGAAGCGCGGTTGCACCTCGAACAGGGTGGAGTCGTCGACCAGTAGCTCCAGCACGTCGCGCATGCGGAAGGGGATTCGCGGATCAGGATCGATGAGGGTGAGGATCGCGTCCAGCCGGCGTGGTCCCGTGCCGGCGCCCTCTGTCGGTGGCGGCATACCCCAAGCATTCGACGGGAAATAAGAGAGGTAACGTCGCGCCATAGCGATCGCTGCGGCATCGTCAGTGACCAGATTATGTGCGACGCCCGAGACATCGACATGCACCTGCGGCCCGCCGAGCTGCTCCTTGGTCACGACCTCGCCGATTGCCGCCTTCACCAGCGGCGGGCCGGCGGCGAACATCGTCGCGCTTTCGGTCATCACCACGAAATCGCTGAGCGGCGCAGTCAGCGCGCCATGGCCGGCGGATGCACCGAGCACGAGGCAGACGATCGGAACCTGGCCCGACAGCTCGGCCAGGCCCTGGAGATCGTTGGGCGCACGGCTGCCCGGCTCGTCGGTGAGGCGATGGCCGGCGCCTTCCAGCATGAACACCAGCGGCACGCGCTCCTGCGCTGCGAGCTGGCACAGGCGATAGCGCTTGTCGGCGCTTGCAGAGCCGATCGAACCGCCGAGCACGGTGAAATCCTCGATCCCCGCCAGCACGGGCCGGCCGTCGACCCGGCCGAAACCCGCCACCATCGCGTCGGCGGGTGCCGGCGCCGGGCCGTCCTGTGTCATCGCGCCGGTAAAGCCGCCAATCTCGACGAAGCTGCCAGCGTCGAACAGCGTGTCGGCGCGTTGACGCGCATCCATCCGCCCTGCCGCTCGGTGCCGTGCCACCTTCTCCGGCCCGCCCATCGATCGGCCGAAGGCGCGCCGCCGCTCATATTCCGCGAGGATTGCGCCCCAGCGGCCGAGGTCTTCCGTCATTGCCCGTCCCCTTCCTGGCCCTCCTATGTCCGGCGGGCGGTGGCTTGGCCAGTGTGCCCGCTCGTCGGCCGATTGTGCAATCGAGCGAGGGCCTAATGACAAGCCACCCTATTTATGGCCTTTGCTCAGCCGAACACGCGCCGGGCAAATCGGCGGAACGCGAGGAGATGCGGATGCTGGGATCGATGCAGGATTGGCCGCTGCGGCTGACGCGGCTGTTCGATTACGCGGCGCGAGAGCATGGCCGGCGGGAGATCGTCAGCCATCAGGCGGACGGGACGACGGTTCGGACAGACTGGGCCGGCGTGGTATCGGACGGCCGACGGCTGGCCGGCGCGCTCACCGGGATGGGTATCCGGCCCGGCGACAGGGTGGCGACCCTCGCCATGAACCATGTGCGGCACCTCGTCTCCTGGATCGGCGCGATCGGTGCAGGAGCGGTGATCCATACGATCAATCCGCGCCTGTTCGACGATCAGATCGTCTACATCGTCAACCATGCGGGCGATCGGGTGCTGATCCACGATGCCGCCTTCGCGCCCATCGTCGCGCGCATCCGCGACCGGCTCGAGACGGTGGAACATATCATCGGATTCGAGGAGAGTTTCGATGCGCTGGTTGAGTCCGGCAATTCTGCCTTTTCCTGGGTGGAAGGCGACGAGCGCGATCCGGCGATGCTCTGCTACACCAGCGGTACGACCGGCAATCCCAAGGGCGTGCTGTACGATCATCGCTCGCAGCTTCTGCACATGATGACGATCGCCCAGCCCAATCTGTTCGGCTTTTCTTCGCTCAGCGTGGCCTTGCCGGTGACGCCGATGTTCCATGCCGGCGCCTGGGGCGTGCCCTTCGCGGCGGCAGGTTCGGGATCGAAGCTTGTGCTCTCGGCGGTCAACGACGCGCCGGTGTTGTGCAAGCTGATCTCCGAGGAAGGCGTGACGTTCAGCTGCGGCGTGCCGACGGTGTGGCTGGCCGCGCTCCAGCATGTCGATGCGACGGGCGGTGATTTCGGGATGCTCAAGGCGATCGCCACCGGCGGCTCGGCCGCGCCGCGCGCGATGATCGAGCGGTTCCTCGCCATGGGCATCGAGTTCGGCCATCTCTGGGGGATGACCGAGATGTCGCCGGTCGGCACGGTCTGCGCCTATCCGCCAGAATGGGAGGAGATGGATCTGGAGGCGCGCATCGATCTCATCCGTTGCCAGGGCAAGGCGCCGTTCGGAGTCGAGCTGCGCATCGTCGACGAGGAGGGCCGGGCGCTGCCGCGGGACGGCAAGAGCGCGGGCCAATTGCAGGCGCGGGGCGCCTGGACGGTGGACACTTATTATCGCGACGAGCGTGGCCCCGCGGTGGATGCCGATGGATGGTTCGATACCGGTGATATCGCGGTGCTGCATCCCGACGGCGTGCTGCAGCTCACCGATCGTGCCAAGGATGTGATCAAGTCCGGCGGGGAATGGATCAGCTCGGTGGAGCTGGAGAATGCGGCGGTCGGCTGCCCCGGCGTCGCGGAGGCAGCAGCGATCGGCGTGCCCCATCCGAAATGGGACGAGCGGCCGCTGCTGCTGGTCGTACGCAAACCGGGCGACGACGTGTGCGCAGCGAAGCTGCGCGACTTTCTCGGCGCGCGCGTCGCGAAATGGTGGCTGCCGGACGAAATCCTCTTCGTGGAGAGCCTTCCGCACACCGGCACCGGCAAATTGCTCAAGACGGCGCTGCGCGAGCAATATCGGAATTATAAGCTGCCCGGGTGCTGAGGGGAAGGTCGGCGCTGCTGCTGTGGCACGCTGCCGGAGATGCCGGCGCGGCGTGGCGGCCCGTTGATCTACATCACGGGACAGGTGTTCGGCGTGAACGGCGGAATGGCCGTGCGGGACTGAGGCCTCTCGGCGTGCAATACAGAAACGACCGGCCCACTACCGGCCGGTCGCTCCTTTTGCCGCGATGATGCCGCTCAGGCGAGGTCGAAGCGGTCGAGGTTCATCACCTTGGTCCACGCCGCAACGAAGGCATCGACGAAGGCGCGCTGGGCATCGTCGGTCGCATAGGCTTCGGCGAGGGCGCGCAGCTGCGAGTTGGAGCCGAAGATCAGATCGACACGGGTGCCGGTGAACCTCTTCTCGCCGGTTGCGCGGTCGCTGGCGGTGAACAGGCTGTCGCCGTCGCTGGCCACCCACTTCATCGTCGTGCTCGTCTTGAGCAGGTTCACGAAGAAGTCGTTGGTCAGCGTTTCGATGCGATCGGTGAACACGCCGTGCGCCGAGCCGCCATGGTTGGCGCCGAGCACGCGCAGACCGCCGATGAGCACGGTCATCTCCGGCGCGCTCAGGGTCAGCAGATGGGCGCGATCGACCAGCAGCTCCTCGGCCGAGAGGATGGAGGCTTCGCCGGCATAGTTGCGGAAGCCATCGGTCTTCGGCTCCAGGGGATCGAAGGACTCGGCGTCCGTCTGCTCCTGCGTGGCGTCGGTGCGGCCAGGCGTGAACGGCACGGTGACGTCGTAGCCGGCCTTCTTCGCCGCAGCCTCGACAGCCGCGGCGCCGCCCAGCACGATGATGTCGGCAAGCGACACCTTCTTGCTATCGGCCTGCGCCTCGTTGAACGCGGTCTGCACGGCCTCCAGCGTCGCCAGTGCATCGGCGAGCTGCTGCGGCTCGTTCACCGCCCAGTCCTTCTGCGGGGCGAGGCGGATGCGTGCGCCATTGGCGCCGCCGCGCTTGTCCGATCCGCGGAAGGTGGCGGCCGACGCCCAGGCAGTCTTTATCAGCCGCGAAATGGACAAGCCCGATTCCAGGATCTTCGCCTTGAGGGAGGCGATGTCCGCATCGTCGATCAGCGGGTGATCGACCGGCGGGAGTGGATCCTGCCAGATGCGTGGCTCGGCGGGGACGTCCGCGCCGCGCAGGCGGCGATGCGGGCCCATGTCGCGGTGCGTGAGCTTGTACCAGGCCTCGGCGAAGGCGTGGGCGAAGTCATCCGGATTTTCGTAGAAGCGGCGCGAGATCTTCTCGTAGGCCGGATCCATGCGGAGCGCGAGATCGGTCGTCAGCATGGTCGGCAACCACCGCTTCGACGGATCGTAGGCATCGGGAATGGTCGCCTCCGCATCCTTGGCGACCCACTGGTGCGCGCCTGCCGGGCTCTTCATCAATTCCCATTCATGCTCGAACAGGTTCTTGAAGAAGTTGTTGCTCCACTGCGTCGGAGTCTGCGTCCAGATCACCTCGAGACCACTGGTGATCGTATGGGCACCGTTGCCCGCGCCATAGCTGTTCGCCCAGCCCAGGCCCTGCTGCTCGATGCTCGCGCCTTCCGGCTCCGGCCCGACATATTGACCGGGATCGGCGGCGCCATGGGTCTTGCCGAAGCTGTGGCCGCCGGCGATCAGCGCCACCGTCTCCTCGTCGTTCATCGCCATGCGGGCGAAGGTCTCGCGAATGTCGCGCGCCGCGGCGACCGGATCGGGATGGCCGTTCGGTCCTTCCGGATTGACGTAGATGAGGCCCATCTGCACCGCCGCCAGCGGATGCGCCAGATCGCGATCGCCACTGTAGCGCTCGTCGCCCAGCCACTCGCGCTCGGGACCCCAATAGACGTCGTTCTCCGGCTCCCAAACATCGACGCGGCCGCCGCCGAAGCCGGCGGTCTTGAAGCCCATCGATTCCAGCGCGCAATTGCCGGCGAGGATCAGCAGATCGGCCCAGGAGAGCTTGCGGCCATATTTCTGCTTCACCGGCCACAGCAGCAGGCGCGCCTTATCCAGATTGGCATTGTCCGGCCAGCTGTTGAGCGGAGCGAAGCGCTGAGCCCCCGCACCCGCGCCGCCGCGCCCGTCGCCGATGCGATAGGTGCCGGCGCTGTGCCAGGCCATGCGGATGAAGAGCGGGCCATAATGGCCGAAGTCAGCGGGCCACCACGGCTGCGATTCGGTCATCAGCGCGAAGATATCGTCCTTGACGGCGTTCAGGTCGAGGCTCTCGAATTCGGCCGCATAATCGAAATTGGGCGCCATCGGATTGCCCGCGGGCGGGTTTTGATGGAGGACGCCGAGCTCGAGCTGGTTCGGCCACCACAGCCGATTGGTCATCTCGAACAGCACGGCCTTTCCTCGTACCGTGTTGCCCATCGGGCATTTGGCTTCGACGCTCATGACTCCTCCGTTTCAGGTTCAGCTCTCATTGCTGCTGAGACATTGCGCTGTAGAAACAAATCGGTCCAATCGCTTAATTTTGTTACGGTGATCGAATTTGGCTGCGATAGGACTGAATTTTGCGGCGCTGCTTGCAAGGCACCGGGATCCGCGATCCTCTCCTCAAGGACTTTTTTCCGAGCAACGCTGCGGCCGACGGATGCCGGATCAAGCCCTGCGGGTGCGACGGGACGCACATTTGTGCCGCCGTTCATCCTCTCCCATTTCAGGGAGGATGACGAGACTCGAGCCGCGATTCGCGTGGTGAGCGCGCCGTGATGGTTACCGCCTCGGTCCTCCCGCCCGGAAGCGATAGCTGGGAGGACACGGCGCGGCTGTTCCCGCAAGGCGCGCTGCAATTCTATCCGCATGACGGCTGGCAGTGGCGCTGGCGATCGGCGGGGGATAGACAAGGCGCCCGGCAACAGGGAGGTGACGATGCGCAAATGGAAAGCGGCGCTGATTGGGGCGGTGTCCCTCATGGGCGCTAGCGCGGCGCAGGCGGGCGACGTTGTGATCCATGCCGGCCGGCTGATCGACGGCGTCACCAAGGCCGAGCGGCGGCAGGTGACCATCCTGATCCATGACGATCGCATCACCGGCGTGCAGGACGGCTTCGTCGCCGGGCCGGCCGGTGCGCAGCTCATCGAGCTGGCCGATAAAACGGTGCTGCCTGGCCTGATCGACTGCCATGACCATATCACGATGAACTGGCACAAGGGCGATCCGATCCGCCTGGCGGTGACGCGTACGGAGGATGACGATGCGATCGAGGCGACGGTCTCGGCGCGCAATACGCTGCTTGCCGGCTTCACCGCGATCCGGGACGTGGGCGGATCGACCGCGGTGGTCGTCGCGCTGAAGAAAGCGGTGAATGCTGGCGTGATCGACGGGCCGCGCATGTGGGTGTCGGGCGTGCCGCTGGGGCCGACCGGCGGCCACGGCGATCCGGCGAACGGCCTCGATCCGGGGCTCGATCATCCCGGCTGGACGGATTCGATCATCGACAGTCCGGAGGCAGCGCGGCGCACGGTGCGGCGGCTGAAGCGCGAAGGCGCGGACCTTGTCAAGATCATGCCCTCTGGCGGCGTCATGTCGATCGGCGACGATCCCTCGCTGCAACTGATGGAAGACGACGAGATCAAGGCGGTGATCGAGACCGCCCACAGCCTCGACATGAAAGTCGCCGCCCATGCCCATGGCAAACAGGCGATCGACCATACGATCGCGCTCGGCGTGGATTCGATCGAACATGGTTCCTATGCCGACCAAGGCTCCTACGCGCTGTTCAAGGCGCATGGCACCTATCTGGTGCCGACGATGCTGGTCGGCGAGCGGGTCTACGAGCGTGCCAAGAGCCATCCCGAACAGCTGAATCCCTCGACCGCAGAGAAAGCCCTTACGGTCGGGCCGTTGCTACAGAAGAATCTCCACGACGCCTACAAGGCGGGCGTGAAGATCGCCTTCGGCACCGATACGTTCGGCCTTTCAGCGCATGGCGAGAATGCGCAGGAATTCGCCATCATGGTACGCGCGGGCATGACGCCGATGGATGCGATCTGGGCCGCAACGCACAATGCGGCCGACCTGATCGGCGCGAGCGGGGATATCGGTGCGGTAGCGCCGGGCCGTTATGCTGACATCATCGCAGTGGACGGCGATCCGCTGGCGGACGTCACCGTGCTCGAACGTGTCGGCTTCGTGATGAAGGGTGGTCGGGTGGTGAAGGCGGGCGGCAAGCCGCTGTAGAATATGATGAGGCCGGGGTTGAAAGTCTCCGGACTCGCACGCGCAATCGTCGTGCCCTGAACGACGGATGCTGCAGATCTTTCGCCTCGTTGGATGATTCCCCACGATGCGGAGTCGCTTCGCCGGTTTTTTGGGGCGGCACGTCGTGGCGGCGCGCTCGTCGGGCCGCGCCGTGCAGCGACGAGCCATAGCATTTTCCGCACGGATGTCGGTTTTGTCCAAAAAATTCGAGCCAGGACGATCTCGATGTAAGACGGGCTGCGAATTGGTGGATAAAGATGGCGATGTTAATCAAAGTTAATAAGTAATTCCTCTGTGATCGGATTCAGAGTGTGACGGCCGTCACTTGACAGGAATCATCCTCGTCGGTTTCATGAGGAAGGTCGGTCGAAGAGATCGATAAAATAATAGCAGGTCGCCAATCCAGTATTCGTCCACGACAGCAATCGTGGCGCGAATGGAGCTTGTTCATCAGTCAGGGTCTGGACTGGACCCTGTAACGGAGATTGGCATGGCAAAGCATCTTATTCTCGCACGAGATTCCCAAGGGGACTGGTACAAGCGCGCCCAGACGTTCCTCGCCGACAACGGCGCCAAGCCGATGAAGATGGAGATCAGCGACGCCGATCCCGCGTCGAACGTCTTCAGGCAAGCCCTGGATGCGCTGGCGTCCGCTTCGGGCGAGCCGGTGACGCTCGATCCGCAGGGCGCGCTGATAACGGTCACGGCCGGCCTCGACGACGGCATTACGACGTCCGATCTGCTGGCCTGCGAATGCAAGTGCGGCGCAACTCTGTCGTGCGGGGGCGGCGGCGGTGGGCATTGAGGCCATCGTCGCGCCGCCGCCGACGCATCTCAGGGTCTATCGGCGCGGGGAGCGGTTCATCGCCTATAACCCCACCGCGCCGACCTGGGTGCATACCAACGCCACCGGCGCCGTCGCGCTGAAGTTGATGGACGGTGTCCGCAGCTTCGGCGAGATCGCGCAACTCTGCGGCGAGAATGGCGTGCCGCCGGATTCGGTGATGGATTTCTTCGACCAGTCGAGCACGGCCGGCCTGTTTATGCAGCATCCACCCTCCCGGCGATGGGAGCGGATCGAATGGCAGTCGCGGCGGATCGGTGCCGTCTATCTGCACATGACGAACAAGTGCAATCTCGAATGCTCCTATTGCTATCGCGGATCTTCCCCACGCATCGCGATAAAGCATGGTGGCCAGGACTTCATCGATTTCTTCGAGCGTGCGGCACCGATATTGTCAGCGCGTCCGACGATTACCTTTTCCGGCGGCGAACCGATGATCCATCCGGATTTCTTCGAGGTCGCGCGATATTGTCATCGCGCCGGCATGCGGTGCGAGCTGCTGACCAATGGCCTGTTCGTCGATGCGGACAATGCGGCGGAAATCGGACGACTCTTCTCCTATGTGAAGATCAGCCTCGACGGAGCGAGCGAGGAAAGCCACGCCCGGACCCGGGGCGAAGGGCATTATCAACAGGTGCTGGATGCGATCGGCCTGCTGGCCGGGCAGCCGGACCTCGCCGTCAATGTCCAGATGACGCTGCATCGCGACAATATGGCGGAAAGCGGTCGTCTGCGCGAGAAGCTGCCCGAGACGGTGCGGTTGAAGTTCACGCCTGCCATGCCGATGGGTCGAGCCCGGCAAGACAAGGAGGATAGGATCAGCAATGACGAATTCATCGCCGTAGACGAGTCGGTGGTTGATCCTACCGAAGGGCGCGGCGCACGGCATCTGAGCAGAAACATTCGCAGCTTCGGATGCCACGCCGGCATATCGAACATCAGCATCTCCGATCGCGGCGACGTCTATCCCTGCCACCTGTTTCACAAGAATGAATTCAAGCTGGGAAATATCTTCACCGACGACATCGATACGATCTTCTTTTCGGACACCAACCGAACATTTTCGCAGGCGATGGATGTCGAAGAGAATAACGAGCGCTGCGGATCCTGCGATTTCCGCTATCTGTGCGGTGGCGGGTGCAAGGCAAATCCTCTGCACGCACATGGCGATTTCCGCCGATCGGACACCTATTGCAGCTTTATCCGTAACAATCTGCTGGATGGAATGTTCGCGGAGGTCGGCGCCTGACGCGTGATGTTGGGGCGGATGCCAGGCGGATCTGCTTGGTACCGCCCTCCAGCACGGTTTGGACCTTGTCCGCCGTCTCCCATGGCTTAAACCGAGGCCATGAAAGCACAGACCATGCGGCGACTGCGCCAGTATCACCTCTATCTGGGCCTGTTCTTCGCGCCTGCCATCCTGCTCTTCTCGGTGAGCGGGGCGTTGCAGACCTTTCGGCTGCAGCAGGAGAGCGGCTGGGGCGGGGCGACGCCGCCTTACTGGATGATCTGGCTGGCGGCGGTCCACAAGGACCAGGAACTGCCGACGCCCGAGCCGGTGAAGCATGCGCCCAAGGCACCGCCGCCGGCGGCCGAGAAGGCCCGGCCCGCGCCGCCTGCGCCACCGCCGCCGGCTCACATCTTCTCGCCGCTGCCGCTCAAGATCTTCGTCGTGCTGCTGTCGCTCGGGCTTACCATTTCCACGGCGATCGGCATCGTCATCGCGCTCACCAACCGTGCGGTGCGGCGCAACGGGATCATCATGCTGGTGGCGGGAACCGTGCTGCCGCTGGTGCTGCTACTGTAGCAGGACATCCGGCGCCTCACTCCGGATCGAGCAGCCGCGCGCCGGGGCCGGCGTCGCCGAGCATGTCGCCGGGGTTGCGGAGCGGACAGTCCTCGATCGAGAGGCAGCCGCAGCCGATGCAACTGTTCATCTGGTCGCGCAGCCGGGTGAGGCGGGCGATGCGATCGTCGAGATCGTTGCGCCATTCGGTGGAGAGCCGTTCCCAGTCCGCGGCCGTGACCTTCTGCAGACCGGCGAAGGGCGCCAGCCTTTCGCGGATCGTGGAGAGCGGGATGCCGGCGCGCTGGGCGACCTTGATGATCGCGATCGCGCGCAGCACGCCGCGGCCGTAGCGGCGCTGATTGCCCGCGGTCCGACGACTCCAGAGCAGCCCTTCGGCTTCGTAGAAATGCAGCGTCGACACCGGCACGCCAGCGCGGGCCGCGACCTCGCCCACGCTGAGTTCCCGGCCGATCGTCTCCGGGGTTATCGGGACGGGGCGTCTTTTCCGCTTTACCTCAACCATGGTTGAGGTTTTATAGCCGGGCTCCCGATTCGAACAGAGGGAGCTTCGCGTGTCCGTTTCCGCCGCCGGCCGCCGCTGCCGGTACGTCCCGTCAGCCCTGCACGCCGATCATGCGTTCGTAGAGGCTCACGAGCAGCGCGCGCACGTCTTCCGCGGGCCTACCATCCAGCATCGCCTCGTCGGCGGCACCGTGAAGGCCGTGGAAGAGGATCACCGCCACTTCGCGCGGGCGAGGCACCTGCCAGGCACCGGCGGCATCGCCGTCGCGCAGCAGGAGGGCGAGATGCTGGACCAGCGCGATATCGCCCATTGCTTCGCGTACTGGCCGTTCGCTGCCGTGGAAGACCACGTCGTGAAGCGCGTGCATGTCGAAATAGGCGGTTACCGCCTCGCGCAGCCAGGCGCGCAGCTTGCCTGCCCAGTCATCCGGATCGCAGGTGGCGACGGCATCGATCAGGCGGCTATGGAAATCAGTGGCGAAGCGATCACGCAGCGCGTCGAGCAATTCCGTCTTGGTGGCGAAATAATGATAGACGGTGCCTTTGGCGAGTCCGGCACGGGCGGCGATCTCCTCCACCGTCGTGGCTTCAACGCCCTTTTCGACGAACAGCGCCCCGGCCGCCTCGATCAGCGCCGCGCGCCGCCGGTCCGGCTGGCGCGGGCCCGGCGGCGCCCCGGCTACACGCGCGCGCAACCGATCGAGGCGCGAAGGTCTTCTCTTTCTGGCTCCGTTCATTGTCACAATCCCGATGGCGCGATCGTCAAGCGATAGAAAGGCTTGACGCCAGCTCGTCAAACTTAATAATTATTCGCAATAATGTCGACTCAAAGTCGAAAATTAGCAGGCAGGCAGGAATAATGTCGGGTTTTCGTTCTTCGGGCCGCTCCATGGCCCTTGCGCTGTTGGCTGCGGCGCTGCTGTTCGGCGGCCTTTATGCGTGGCGCGCGGCGCGCAGTTCTGGGTCGGCCCAGGGCGCTCCGCCGCCCGTCACGGTGCGCGCGATCCGGGTGGATCCGCGCGACGCGCCGGCGGCGCTGGAGGCGGTGGGATCGCTGCGCGCGGTGCGCGAGGTGATGCTGGCGCCCGAGGTTGCCGGGCGGATCGTCGGCCTGCATCTCGAAGCCGGGCGCAGCGTCGCGGCGGGCACCACGCTCGTCCAGCTCTACGATGCGCCGGAACGGGCCGATCGTGCGTCGGCGCGGGCGCAGGCGCGCTTCGCCGACATCCAGCTCGCTCGGTCCGTACAGCTCGCGCCGACCGGGGCCGAGCCGCGCGAGACGCTGGAGCAGCGCCGCGCGCAGGCCGACCAGGCTCATGCCGCCGTGCGCCAGTTCGATGCGCGCATCGCGCAGAAGCGAATCGTGGCGCCTTTTGCGGGTGAGGTCGGCATCCGGCGCGTCAATCTCGGCCAATATCTCAATCCGGGCGACGTGGTGGCGAGCTTGACCAGCCTCGACCGCCTCTATGTGGATTTCACCCTGCCGCAGCAGGAGCTGGCGCGGATCCGGCCGGGAGGCACGGTCAGCGTCACCGCCGATGCCTGGCCGGGCCGCGTGTTCACCGCGCGCGTCAATGCGGTCGAGCCGCAGATCGGCGCGGATACGCGCAACGTCTCCGTCCAGGCCGAGCTCGCCAATGCGGACCATGCGCTGCGGCCCGGCATGGCGGTGACGGCGGCGTTGGCGCTGCCGGTGGAGCGGGGCATGCTGATCGTGCCCACCACGGCGATCGTCACCTCCGCGTCCGGCGACAGCGTGATCGCGGTGCGCGGTGGTCGTAATGGCGACGGCGGCAAGGCCGAGCCGGTGGCGGTGACCACCGGCCGGCGGATCGGCGACAGCGTGATCGTCACCAGCGGGCTCAAGCCGGGCGATGTCGTCGTCACCGAAGGGCAGCTGCGCGTGCAGCCGGGCGCCACGGTGCGCATCGCGCCCACGGGCGCGGCGGGAGGACGCTGAGCGATGCGCCTCACCGATCTGTTCATTCGCCGTCCGATCCTGGCGATCGTGGTCAGCCTGCTCATCTTGCTGGTCGGCGGCAGCGCGCTGTTCAGCCTCAAGGTGCGGCAATATCCGAACATGCAAAGCGCGACGATCGTCGTGAACACCAGCTATCCGGGTGCCACCCAGAATGTGATGCAGGGCTTCGTCACGACGCCGATCGCGCAGGCGATCGCGACAGCCAACGGCATCGAATATCTCACCTCGACGTCGAGCCAGGGCAAGAGCCAGATCAAGGCGAAGCTGGTGCTCAACGCCAATGCAGACCGGTCGATGACCGAGATCCTAGCCAAGGTGCAGCAGGTGAAATACCGCCTGCCGGCCGGCGCGACCGATCCGGTGATCACCAAGATAACCGACGGCGCATCCGACATCGAATATGTCGCCTTCGTCAGCGATACGCTGAGCGTGCCGCAGATTACCGATTTCGCGACGCGCGTCGCGCAGCCGCTGATCACCGCGGTTCCCGGCGTTGCCTCGGCGGACATCAGTGGCGGCCAGACGCTGGCGATGCGCATCTGGGTGGATCCGGCCAAGCTCGCCGCGCGGGGGCTTTCGGCGAGCGACATCGCCGCGGCGCTACGCGCAAACAATGTGCAATCCGCGCCCGGCCAGCTCAAGGGCCAGGAGACCGCGATCAACATCACCGCCGCCACCGATCTGCGCGGCGTCGACGAATTCCGCCAGATGGTGGTGAAGAACGATCCCGCCGAGGGCCAGGTGCGCCTGGGCGATATCGCGACGATCGAGATCGGCGGGCAGAATTACGATTCAGGCGCCATGGCGAACGGCCATCGCGGCCTCTTCATCGCGATCGCGCCGACGCCGGACGGCAATCCGCTGGAGATCGTGAAGGCGGTGGAGGATCTGCTGCCCGGGATCCAGCGCGTCGCGCCGCCGGGCCTGAAAGTATTCAACCAGTTCGATGTCGCGCATTTCGTCAACGCCTCGATCGACGAGGTTCTGCATACGCTGGTCGAGGCGATGCTAATCGTCATCATCGTCATCTTCCTGTTCCTGGGGTCACTGCGCGCGGTGATCATCCCGGTCGTCACCATCCCGCTGTCGCTGGTCGGCACCGCCGCGCTGATGCTGGCGTTCGGCTTTTCGCTGAACCTGCTCACCCTGCTTGCCATGGTGCTGGCGATCGGCCTGGTCGTCGACGATGCGATCGTGGTGGTGGAGAATATCCACCGGCATATCGAGGAGGGGCTGAGCCCGATCCAGGCGGCGCTGGTCGGCGCACGTGAGATCGTGTCGCCGGTGATCGCGATGACGATCACGCTCGCCGCGGTCTATACGCCGATCGGCCTGATGGGCGGCCTCACCGGCGCGTTGTTCCGCGAATTCGCCTTCACACTGGCGGGATCGGTGATCGTCTCGGGCGTGATCGCGCTGACCCTGTCACCGATGATGAGCAGCTGGCTGCTCAACGCCACGCTGTCGAAAGGACGCTTCGCCCGGTCCATCGAGCATCGCATGGCGCGCATCACCGACGGCTATGGCCGACTGCTCGCTCGCACGCTCTCGGCTCGGCCTGCGGTGCTGCTGTTTGGCGGCGTCGTGCTGGTCGCGATCGTCATCCTCTTCTCCGGCGCCAAGCGCGAGCTCGCGCCGCAGGAGGACCAGGGCTATGTGTTCGTCGCGACCAAGGGGCCGCAATATGCCAATGTCGATTATACGGCGCGGTTCAGCCACGAGGTGGAAAAGCTGTTCCGCAGCTTCGGCGAATATCGCAGCAGCTGGGCCAGCAACGGTACCGATGGGCCGAACAACGGTTTCGGCGGCATCATCCTCAAGGAATGGTCCGAACGCAAGCGGAGCGCCGACGAGATACAGGCCGAGCTGAACCGGCGCGGCGGCGACATCACCGGTATCTACGCCACTGCCTTCCAGCCGGCACCGCTGCCGGCGGGGAGCGGCGGCCTGCCGGTGCAGATGGTGATCCGCTCGTCCGACGAGTTCCCCGCCATCTATCAGACGATGGAGCGGCTGAAGGGGGCAGCGTGGGGCAGTGGCCTCTTCGCCTTCGTCGACAGCGATCTCGCCTTCGACAGCCCGGAGGCGCGGATGACGATCGATCGGGCGAAGGCCGGTCAGCTCGGCGTGACGATGGAGGCGATCGCGGACACGCTGGCGGTGCTGGTGGGCGAGAATTACGTCAACCGCTTCAACTATCACGACCGCTCCTACGACGTGATCGCGCAGGTGCCGCGGAGCCAGCGGCTGACGCCGGATAATCTCGGGCGCTATTATGTGAAGGCGGCGTCCGGCCGGCTGGTGCCGCTATCCACCGTCGTGCGCGTCGCGATGGAGCCGCAGGCAAACCGACTGCCGCAATTCAACCAGATGAATGCGGCGACGCTGTCCGCGGTGCTGGCGCCGGGCGTCACCATGGGGCAGGCGGTGGACTTCCTGAAGAGGCAGCCCCTGCCGGCCGGCACGACGGTCGACTGGCTGTCCGACAGCCGGCAATATGTGAAGGAGGGCGACCGGCTGACCATCTCCTTCGGTTTCGCGCTGATCGTGATCTTCCTGGTGCTGGCCGCCCAGTTCGAGAGCTTCCGTGATCCGATCGTCATTCTCGTCACCGTGCCGCTCGCGATATGCGGCGCTCTGGTACCGCTCTATCTCGGCTTCACGACGCTCAACATCTATACCCAGATCGGGCTCGTCACCCTGATCGGCCTGATCTCCAAGCATGGCATATTGATGGTGTCCTTTGCCAACCAGCTCCAGAAGCAGGAGGGGCTGGACCGGATCGCCGCGATCCGCCGCGCGGCCGCGGTGCGCATGCGCCCCGTGCTGATGACCACGGCGGCGATGGTGGCGGGCCTCGTGCCGCTGCTGTTCGCGACCGGCGCCGGCGCGTCGAGCCGGTTCGCGATCGGCATCGTCGTGGTGATGGGCATGCTGGTCGGTACGCTGTTCACGCTGTTCGTGCTGCCCACCATCTACAGCCTGATCGCGCGTGACCACAGGCCCGAGGCGCAGACGCCCCGCGAACGGGAGCTGGCGACCGCGGAGATCGCGCATGCGTGAGGGTGTTACGATGATTCACACGTCTGTCTGGCAGGTTCATCCCGTGGTTCGCCATCCCGACGAAGGTCGGAATTCCTTCGCCGCAGCGGTGCCGACAAGTCGCGACGCTGTGCCGAATGGATCCCGGATCACGTCCGGGATGAAGAGGATTGTCGGTTCGATCCTGCTTACCCTGACGATGGCGGGCTGCGCAGTCGGCCCGAATTACGAACGGCCGGCAATCAGGGCCTCCGCGGCCGGGCCGTTCGTGAGCAGCGCGCCGGCGACCAGTCCGGAGGCGCCGGTGCCGGCGGACTGGTGGCGGCTCTATGACGATCCCGTGCTCGACGGATTGATCGAGCGCGCGCTCGTGGCCAACACCGACCTGCGCGTCGCGGCCGCCAATCTCGGCCGTGCGCGGGCGGCGCTTGGCGAGGCGCGTGCAGCGCGGCTGCCGGCGACACAGAGTAGCGGCGGCGCAAGCTATGGCGATGCGACAACCAGCAGCTACACGCCCGGCGAAGATCAATGGACTTATACCGCCGGCCTCTCGGTTTCCTGGGAGGTCGATCTGTTCGGCCGGGTGACGCGCACCATCCAGGCGGCGCGGGCGGATGCCCAGGCTGTCGAGGCGGCGCGCGACCGGGTGCGCGTCACCGTCGTCGCGAACACCGTGCGATCCTATGGCGACGCCTGCAACCTGGCCGAATCCCTGGCAGTTGCGCGCGAATCGCTTGCCTCGGCCGAGGCAAGCCTGAAGCTAGTCACCGCGCAGCAACAGGCGGGGTCCGCAGGTCGGCTGGACGTGGAGCGGGCGGCGACCCTGGCGGAGACGACCCGCGCCGCGATCCCGCCGCTCGAGAGCCAGCGCCGCGCCGCGCTGTTCGAGCTGGCGGCGTTGATCGGGGCAACGCCGAGCGAGGTGCCGCCCGAAGCCGCGGCATGCAGCCGTGTGCCAGCGGTGCGCCGCGCGATTCCAATCGGCGACGGTGCAGCGCTGCTGCGCCGCCGGCCGGATGTACGGGAGGCGGAACGGATGCTGGCCGCGGATACCGCCCGGATCGGCATCGCTACCGCCGATCTGTTCCCGCGCGTCACGCTCGGCGGGGCGGCGAACTTCCTGCGCAACGATCAGATAGGCGGCAATGACAGCTTCACCTTCTCGGTCGGGCCGCTGGTCAGCTGGAGCTTCCCAAATATCGCGGCGACACGGGCGCGGTTGCGCCAAGCGCGCTTCCAAGGAGATGCCTCGCTCGCGGCCTTCGACGGAGTGGTGCTGACCGCGTTGAAGGAGGTCGAGCAGGCGCTGTCCGCCTATGCCGCCGCGCAGCAGCGCGATGCGGCGCTGGCCGATGCACGCAGGCGGGCGGACAATGCCTACCGCCTGGCCGACATACGGTATCGGGCGGGATCGGTCTCCTATCTGGATCTGCTCGTCGCACAGCGGGAACTGCTCGACTCGCGGGCGGCGCTGGCCAGCTCCGGCCAGGCGCTCGCCGAGGCGCGCGTCGACGTGTTCAAGGCTCTGGGCGGCGGCTGGGAGGAGGCACAGGCGACAAAATAGAGACGGCGGTTAAGGAAGTTTTCGTCGCTCATGAATAGGGTTGATTCCGCGGCTGCGAACGTGGTGTGATCGATGCAGCGCGAACCGGACCTGTCCGAGGGGGCTTGACGATGAAGACGACCGCTCCGCTGCCGAAGCCTGCTCCTCGTGCGACCGAGCCCGCTGTGCTCGCCGCAGAAATCGTCGAGCGGCTGACCTACCGCATCGGCAAGAATGCTGCAGCTGCGAAGCCGCACGACTGGCTGGCCGCCGTGATCAACGTCATCCGGGATCGCGTCATCGATCGCTGGATAGAGGCGACGCAGAAAACCTATGAGGTAGGCGGCAAGCGCGTCTATTATCTCAGCCTCGAGTTCCTTATCGGGCGGCTGATGCGCGACGCGGTCTCCAATCTGGGATTGATGGATTCGATGCGCTCCGCGCTCTCCTCGCTGGGAGTCGAGCTGGACCTGATCCGCGAGCTCGAGCCGGATGCCGCGCTCGGCAATGGCGGTCTCGGCCGGCTCGCCGCCTGCTTCATGGAGTCGATGGCGACGGTGGACGTGCCGGCCTATGGCTACGGCATCCGCTACGTGAACGGCATGTTCCGCCAGGAGATCCACGACGGCTGGCAGGTCGAGCTGCCGGAAACCTGGCTCGCGCACGGCAACCCCTGGGAATTCGAACGGCGCGAGGCCAGCTACGAGGTCGGCTTCGGCGGCACGGTGGAGCTTCCTTCGGCGGACGGCAGCGGCGACGATGCGCGGGCCTGGAAACCGAGCGAGCGCGTGATCGCCACCGCCTATGACACGCCGGTCGTAGGCTGGCGGGGCGAGCGGGTGAACACGTTGCGGCTGTGGACCGCCGTGCCGATCGACCCGATCCTGCTCGATGCGTTCAATGCCGGCGACCATATCGGCGCACTGCGCGAGAGCAACAAGGCGGACAGCCTGGCGCGGGTGCTCTATCCGGCGGATTCCCACATCGCCGGGCAGGAGCTCCGGCTGCGCCAGGAATATTTCTTCTCCTCTGCCTCGCTGCAGGACATCGTGCGCCGGCACGTCCAATATTTCGGCGACGTGCGGACGCTGCCGGAAAAGGCTGCGATCCAGCTCAACGACACCCATCCCGCGGTGGCGGTGGCCGAGCTGATGCGGCTGCTGATGGACGAGCACGATCTGACGTTCGACGAGGCCTGGGCGGTGACGCAGCCGACCTTCGGCTACACCAACCACACGCTGCTGCCCGAGGCGCTCGAGACCTGGCCCGTCCCGCTGTTCGAGCGGCTGCTGCCGCGGCACATGCAGCTCGTCTACGCGATCAACGCCAAGCTGCTGATCCAGGCTCGGCGCGAGAAGAAGCTTGACGATGCCGCCATCTCCGCCATCTCGCTGATCGACGAGAGCGGCGAGCGGCGGGTGCGCATGGCCAACCTCGCCTTCGTCGGCTCGCATAGCGTCAACGGCGTGGCGGCGCTGCATACCGAGCTGATGAAGGAGACGGTGTTCCGCGACCTGCATCGCATGTTCCCGGATCGGATCAACAACAAGACCAACGGCGTCACGCCGCGCCGGTGGCTGCAGCAATGCAATCCGGAGCTTACCGCACTGATCCGGGAGGCGATCGGTGATCGCTTCCTCGACGATACCGAAGCGCTGGCGGATCTGGCGCCGCTGGCCGACGACGCGGCGTTCCGCGAGAAGTTCAAGGCGGTGAAGCGCAGCAAGAAGGCCGCGCTCTCCACCTTGCTGCGCGAGAGGATGGGGCTGCGGCTGGACCCGTCGGCGCTGTTCGACATCCAGATCAAGCGCATCCACGAATATAAGCGGCAACTGCTCAACATCGTCGAGGCCGTGGCGCTGTACGACCAGATCCGCTCGCACCCCGAGCGCGACTGGCAGCCGCGCGTGAAGCTGTTCGGCGGCAAGGCGGCGCCCAGCTACCACAACGCAAAGCTGATCATAAAGCTCGCCAACGACGTGGCGCGCGTGATCAACCATGATCCGGCGGTGCAGGGCCTGCTCAAGGTCGCCTTCGTGCCGAACTACAATGTCTCCCTCGCTGAAGTGATGATGCCCGCCGCCGATCTCAGCGAGCAGATTTCGACCGCGGGCATGGAAGCGTCAGGCACCGGCAACATGAAGCTGGCGCTCAACGGCGCGCTGACCATCGGCACACTCGACGGCGCGAATATCGAGATCAAGGATCGTGTCGGCCCGGAAAACATCATGATCTTCGGCCTTACCGCGGAGGAAGTCGCCGAGCGGCGTGCTAATGGTTATAATCCGCGCGAGGTGATCGAGGGATCGCGCGAACTCGGGCAGGCGCTGTCGGCAATCGCGACAGGCGTCTTCTCGCCCGACGACCGGGATCGCTATGCCGAACTGATCGGCGGCATCTACGATCATGACTGGTTCATGGTCGCGGCCGATTTTGACAGCTATCATGGCGCCCAGCGTGCGGTCGACACGCTGTGGGCGGACGAAGCAACATGGTATGGCAAGACCATTCGGAACACGGCGGGGGTCGGGTGGTTCTCTTCCGATAGGACCATCCGCGAATATGCGCGGGACATCTGGGGCGTTCTGCCATAGTCGTTGCGCAATGTGAAAGGACGGGGCGGTGAAGCCCGGAGAGGCGGATGCGATCGTCGCGGGCGAACATGGCGATCCGTTCGCGGTGTTGGGCGTGCATCGCGAAGGACACACCCTCGTTGCGCGGGCCTTTGCGCCTGGCGCGGAAACGCTCGTCGCCTATGACCTCGAGGGCGAGGAGGCGGGCACGCTTGCCCGCGTGCATCCCAAGGGCGTTTTCGAGGGGCGGCTGACGATCCGCCAGCCGCGCCCGCTGCGCTACCGCGCGAGCCGCGGCGAAACGTCGTGGTGGGTCGAGGACGCCTATAGCTACGGCCCGGTGCTGGGGCCGATGGACGATTATTATATCGGCGAGGGATCGCATCTGCGCCTGTTCGACAAGATGGGCGCGCATCCGCTGCAGCATGAGGGCGCCGAGGGCACGCATTTCGCGGTGTGGGCGCCCAATGCGCGGCGGGTGTCTGTAGTGGGTCCTTTCAACGGCTGGGACGGGCGGCTGCACGTGATGCGCCATCGCCGCGATGCCGGCATCTGGGAGATATTCCTGCCGGGCGTCGAGCCGGGCCAGCCCTACAAGTTCGAGATCGTCGGCGCATCCGGCCGGCTGCTGCCGCTCAAGGCCGATCCGTTCGCTTTCCATGCGGAACTGAGGCCGGCCACCGCCTCGGTCGTCGCGCCGCCCCTCGCGCACGAGTGGGGGGACGCCGCGCACCGGGCCTTCTGGGCCGGGGCCGACGCGCGCCGGCAACCGATCTCGATCTATGAGGTGCATGCCGGCTCCTGGCGGCGCGGTGCGGGGGATGGTTTCCTCACCTGGGACGCGCTGGGCGAAACATTGATCCCCTATGTCGCCGATCTGGGTTTCACCCATATCGAGCTGCTGCCGATCAGCGAGCACCCCTATGATCCGAGTTGGGGTTATCAGACCACCGGCCTCTACGCGCCGAGCGCGCGGTTCGGCGACGGCGAGGGCTTTGCGCGCTTCGTCGACGGTTGCCACCGCGCCGGCATTGGCGTGATCCTGGACTGGGTGCCGGCGCATTTCCCGACCGACGCCTTCGGCCTTGCCCGCTTCGACGGCACCGCGCTCTACGAGCATGAAGATCCGCGCAAGGGTTTCCACCCCGACTGGAACACCGCAATCTATAATTTCGGGCGGCGCGAGGTTTCGGCCTTCCTGGTCAACAATGCGCTGTACTGGATGGAGAAATATCATCTCGACGGGCTGCGCGTCGATGCCGTCGCCTCGATGCTCTATCTCGATTATTCGCGGCGCCCGGGGCAGTGGATTCCGAACGATGAGGGCGGGCGCGAGAATTGGGAGGCGGTACGCTTCCTGCAGCGGACGAACCGCGAGGTCTATGCCGCCCATGCCGGCGCGATGATGATCGCCGAGGAGTCTACCTCCTGGCCGGGCGTGACCCATCCCGTGCATGCCGGCGGCCTCGGTTTCGGGTTCAAATGGAATATGGGGTTCATGCACGATACGCTCGCCTATCTGGCGCGCGATCCAGTGCATCGCAGGCATCATCATGACGAGATCACATTCGGCCTCATCTATGCCTTTGCCGAGAATTTCGTGCTGCCGCTGAGCCATGACGAGGTGGTTCATGGGAAAAGCGCGCTGATTGGCAAAATGGCGGGCGACGACTGGCAGAAATTCGCAACCTTGCGCGCTTACTACACCTTCATGTGGGCCTATCCCGGCAAGAAGCTGCTGTTCATGGGGCAGGAATTCGCCCAGCGCCGTGAGTGGAGCGAAAGCCGCGCGCTAGACTGGGAGCTGCTGGAGGCGCCCCCGCATGCCGGCGTGCAAAATATCGTGCGCGATCTCAACCTGGCCTATCGAGCGCTGCCGGCGCTGCATGCGCGCGACTGCGAGCCGGAAGGCTTCGAATGGCTGGTGGTGGATGACAAGGCCAATTCGATTTTCGCCTGGATCCGGCGCGCGCCGGACGCGGCGCCGGTCGTCATGATCGCCAATTTCACGCCGCAGGTGCACCATGGCTATGATCTCACCCTGCCCGCCGGCGGCCGCTGGCGTGAGATCGTGAATTCCGATGCGCTGGATTATGGCGGCAGCGGCGTAGGCAACCAGGGTGTGGTGATCGCCGGAGAGGATGGCGCGGCCAGCGTCACCGTGCCGCCGCTGGCCGCGATCCTGCTGGTGCATCAGCCATGAGGGGTATCGCCGTTCGGCCCGGATCGGCGTATTTCGCGGATCGTCGATTGCGGCGATGCGGAGTGTCAGTTTCATGGCGTACGCGGAGCGGAGAAGAGCGCATATGATCGACAAGAGACGAACGGCGCCGATCGCCCGCGATGCCATGGCCTATGTGCTGGCGGGCGGACGCGGCAGCCGCCTGTTCGAGTTGACCGACGTGCGCGCGAAACCCGCGGTCTATTTCGGCGGCAAGGCGCGGATCATCGATTTCGCGCTGTCCAACGCCCTGAATTCGGGCATTCGCCGCATCGGCGTCGCCACCCAGTATAAGGCGCATTCGCTGATCCGGCATCTGCAGCGCGGCTGGAACTTCTTCCGGCCGGAGCGCAACGAGAGCTTCGATATCCTGCCGGCCAGCCAGCGCGTCTCTGAGTCTCAATGGTATCTCGGGACGGCCGATGCGGTGTTCCAGAATCTCGACATCATCGAGGCCTATGCACCGGAATATATCGTGATCCTGGCGGGCGATCACGTCTACAAGATGGATTATGAGCTGATGCTCCGCCAGCATGTCGAATCCGGCGCGGACGTCACCGTCGGCTGCCTGGAAGTGGCGCGCACCGAGGCGAGCGGTTTCGGCGTGATGCACGTCGATGCCAAGGACCAGATCATCGCCTTCATCGAGAAGCCGGCCGATCCGCCCGGCATGCCGGACAAGCCCGATTTCGCCTTGGCATCGATGGGCATCTATGTGTTCCGGACACGTTTCCTTGCGGATCTGTTGCGCGAGGATGCGGCCAACGAGGATTCCAACCATGATTTCGGCGGCGACCTGATTCCCCATATCGTCAAGCATGGCAAGGCGGTGGCGCACCGCTTCACCGAAAGCTGCGTAAGGGGAGAGCAGGAGAAGGAGTCCTATTGGCGTGACGTCGGCACGATCGATGCCTATTGGGAAGCCAATATCGACTTGACCGACGTGGTGCCGCATCTCGACATCTACGATCGCAGCTGGCCACTCTGGACCTATTCGGAGGTGACGCCGCCTGCCAAGTTCGTCCACGATTATGAGGGCCGCCGCGGCGCGGCCATTTCCTCGCTGGTCGCCGGTGGCACGATCATCTCCGGATCCTCGCTGCACCGCAGCCTGATCTTCACCGGCGTGCGTGCGCACAGCTATTCCTCGATCACCGAGGCGGTGGTGATGCCCGATTGCGAGATCGGGCGGGGTGCCCGGCTGCACCGGGTGGTGGTGGATGCGGGCGTGAAGATCCCGCCGGGACTGATCGTCGGTGAATATCCAGAACTGGACGCGCAGCGCTTCAGACGGTCCGATAAGGGCGTCGTGCTCATCACCCAACCGATGATCGACCTCCTCAGGGACTGATTACCGATGGACGTGCTCGCGGTCGCTTCGGAGATGTATCCGCTCGTCAAGACGGGCGGGCTTGCCGACGTCGTCGGCGCGCTGCCCGCCGCTCTGGCGGAGCATGGCGTGCACGTGACGACGCTGCTGCCCGGCTACCCTGCTGTGATGCGCGCGGTGGAGCGGCCGCGCGCGCTCGCGCGCTATCCCGACCTGTTCGGCGGCCCGGCTCGGGTGGTGCGCGCGATGATCGACGGACAGCGGCTGCTGGTGCTCGACGCGCCGCATCATTTCGCACGCGACGGCGGCGCCTATGCGGATGCGGGCGGGCGCGACTGGCAGGACAATTGGCGTCGTTTCGCCGCGCTTTCGGCGGTCGCAGCGGATCTTGCAGGGGGCGCGATCAAGGGTTTCGCCCCCGCACTGGTCCATGCCCATGACTGGCAGGCGGCAATGACGCTCGCCTATATGCGCCATGGCGCAGCCCATGCCGTGCCGGCGGTGCTCACCATCCATAATCTCGCCTTCCAGGGGCGCTTCGACAGCGGCATCTTCCCCGCGCTCGGCCTGCCGGCCTCGGCCTTCGCCGTCGACGGCGTCGAATATTATGGTGGTGTCGGCTATCTCAAGGCGGGGCTGCAATATGCCGACGCGATCACGACGGTAAGCCCCGCCTATGCCGAGGAAATACTGACGCCGGCGCAGGGCATGGGCCTCGACGGGCTGCTGAGCGCGCGGCGGGCGCGGCTGCACGGCATATTGAACGGGATCGACATGCGGGAATGGGATCCGAGCGGCGATGCCTTGATCCCGGCGCGCTACGGCATGCGATCGCTCGCCGCGCGCAAGCGCAACCGGCGCGCGGTCGAGAAGCGCTTCGCACTGGCGAGCGACGAGAGCCCGATCTTCTGCGTGGTGAGCCGGCTGACCTGGCAGAAGGGCATGGATATCCTTGCCGACGTGGTCGACGATCTGGTCGCCATGGGCGGGCGGCTGGCGCTGATCGGCACGGGCGACCAGGGGATCGAGGGCACGCTGCTCGCCGCCGCGGCGCGGCACCAGGGGCGGGTGGGCGTGATGATCGGCTATGACGAGTCGGTCTCGCACCTGCTGCAGGCGGGCGCCGATGCCATCGTGATCCCGTCGCGCTTCGAACCATGCGGGCTGACGCAGCTCTACGGTCTGCGCTATGGCTGCGTTCCGGTGGTGGCCCGCACGGGGGGATTGGGAGACACGGTGATCGACGCGAATGAAGCGGCGCTCTCCGCCGAGGTGGCGACTGGCCTGGTCTTCGAGGCGGGGCGCGGCGACAGCCTGCGCGCCGCGCTGCGCCGCGCCGTTACTCTCCATCGCGAGCCCGGCCGCTGGGCGGCGATCCAGCGGGCGGGAATGAAGGCTGATTTCTCCTGGGGCCGCAGCGCGGAGCGCTATGCCGCCCTCTATCGTTCGCTCACAGAAGGACCGGCGCCAGAATGACCGTGACCGTCGCGACCACGCCCTATGACGATCAGAAGCCCGGCACGTCCGGACTGCGCAAGAAGGTGCCGCATTTCCAGCAGCCCAACTATGTCGAGAATTTCGTCCAGTCGATCTTCGACTCGCTCGAGGGTTTTGCTGGACAGACGCTGGTGCTCGGCGGCGACGGGCGCTTCTACAATCGCGAGGTCGTGCAGATCGTGCTGCGCATGGCGGCGGCGAACGGCTTCGGGCGCGTGCTGGTGGGTCAGGGCGGCATCCTCTCGACCCCAGCGGCCAGCAATGTCATCCGCCGCTATGGCGCGTTCGGCGGCATCATCCTTTCGGCCAGCCACAATCCCGGGGGGCCGCACGAGGATTTCGGGATCAAATATAATATCGGCAATGGCGGGCCGGCACCCGAGAAGGTGACCGATGCCATCTTTGCGCGCTCCATGACGATCGACCGCTATCTTACGATCGAGGCGGCGGACGTCGATATCGATACGATCGGCGAGACGGCGCTGGGAGGCATGACCGTTCAGGTGATCGATTCGGTCGCCGACTATGCCGCGCTGATGGAGACGCTGTTCGATTTCGATGCGATCCGTACGCTGATCGGATCGGGCTTTCGCGTGCTTTTCGACGCGATGAGCGCGGTGACCGGCCCCTACGCGGCCGAGATCATCGGCCGCCGGCTCGGCGCGGGCGAGGCGGCGGTGCTCCATGCGACGCCGCTCCCCGATTTCGGCGGCCATCATCCTGATCCCAACCTCGTCCACGCCAAGGACCTGTACGATCGGCTGATGGCGCCCGATGCGCCGGATTTCGGCGCGGCATCGGACGGCGACGGGGATCGCAACCTGATCATCGGCAAGGGTATCTTCATCACGCCGTCGGATTCGCTGGCGATGCTGGCCGCCAATGCGCATCTCGCGCCAGGCTATGCCAAGGGGCTGAAGGGGATCGCGCGCTCGATGCCGACCAGCGGCGCGGCGGACCGGGTGGCGGACGCGCTCGGCATCCCGCTCTACGAGACGCCGACGGGGTGGAAATTCTTCGGCACGCTGCTCGATGCCGGGCTCGCCACCATCTGCGGCGAGGAGAGCGCAGGGACCGGCTCCGATCATGTGCGCGAGAAGGATGGGCTGTGGGCAGTGCTGCTCTGGCTCAACATCCTCGCCGCGCGGCGCGAGAGCGTCGCCGAGATCGCGACGGCACACTGGGCGCGCTACGGACGCAACTATTATGCCCGGCACGATTATGAGGGCGTGGACAGCGCGGCGGCGGATGCACTGATGGCGGAACTGCGCGCCGGGCTGGGCAGCCTGCCGGGCAGCACGGTCGCGGGCCTTGCCGTCGTCAGCGCGGACGACTTCGCCTACACCGATCCGGTCGACGGATCGACCGCGACGAAGCAGGGCGTGCGCATCGGCTTCGAAGGGGGATCGCGCATCGTTTTCCGCCTGTCCGGCACCGGCACGTCCGGCGCGACGCTGCGCGTCTATATCGAGCGCTACGAGCCGCCAACCGGAGATCTGGCGCAGGAGACACCGATCGGGCTCGCGCCGCTGATCGCGGCGGCCGAGGCGGTGGCCGGGATCGCCCGTCATACCGGCCGCACCGAGCCGGACGTGGTGACCTGATGGAGCCCGAATTCCCGCCCGGCGCCCACGCGACAGAGGACGGCACGCATTTCACCCTCTGGTCGGCCCATGCCGAAACAGTGGACGTCGTCCTGTTCGACGAGGATGGCGGCGAGATGCAGAGCGAGCGGCTGAATGCCGCGCAGGGCGGCTGGCATCATGTGTTCGTAGAGACGGTGAAGCCTGGCGCGCGCTACGGCTATCGTGTCGGCGGTGCATTCGATCCTGCGGCGGGCCACTGGTTCGATCCCTGCAAGCTGCTGATGGATCCCTGGGCGATCGAGATCGACCGCCCCTATCATTATGATCCCCGGCTTGCCGAGCGCGGCGTGGATACGGCCGCGCTGATGCCCAAGGCGATCGTCACCACCTTGCCGGAGCCGCCCTTTCCGGCATCGCCGCGCTTTGCGCCGGGGGGGCTCATCTATGAAGTCTCGGTGCGTGGCTTCACCCGGCAGCATCCCGAGGTGCCGCCGCTGCAGCGGGGCACGATCGCGGCGCTCGCCCATCCGGCGGTGATCGCGCATCTGAAGAAGATCGGTGTCGGCGCGGTGGAACTGATGCCGGTGGTCGCCTGGATCGACGAGCGGCATTTGCCGCCGCTCGGTCTCAGCAACGCTTGGGGTTATAACCCGGTCAGTTTCATGGCCCTGGATCCCAGGCTGGCACCCGGCGGCTTTGGCGAGCTGCGCGATACCGTGGAGGCGCTGCACGCCGCCGGCATAGGCGTGATCCTGGACATGGTCTTCAACCATACCGGGGAAAGCGACGCCCTAGGCCCGACCCTGTCACTGCGCGGGATCGACGGCGCCAGCTATTTCCGCATGGAGGGCGGCCAGCTCGTCAACGATACCGGCTGCGGCAATACGCTCGCCTGCGAGCGGGCACCGATGCAGCGGCTGATCCTCGATACGCTGCGGCACTTCGTCCGCAATGCGGGCGTGGACGGTTTCCGCTTCGATCTGGCGCCGGTGCTGGGGCGCGGGCCGAACGGCTTCGATCCGCATGCGCCCTTGTTCACCGCCTTCGCCGGTGATTCCGTGCTGGCCGACAGGGTGATGATCGCGGAGCCCTGGGACGTGGGGCCGGGCGGCTATCGTCTCGGCCAGTTTCCGGAAGGCTTCCTGGAATGGAACGACCGCTATCGCGACGACGTGCGCCGCTTCTGGCGGGGCGATGCCCATGCCGTCGGCGCGCTGGCGACGCGGCTCGCCGGTTCCTCCGACATCTTTTCCGCGCCGCGCACCCGCAGCGTGAACTTCCTCGCCGCGCATGACGGCTTCAGCCTCGCCGACAGCGTCGCCTATGCGGCAAAGCATAATGAGGCGAATGGCGAGGGCAATCGCGACGGCCACGACGCCAACTTCTCCTGGAACAATGGCGTCGAGGGTCCGAGCGACGATCCGGCGGTGCGCGCGGAACGGGCGCGCGACGTGCGGGCGCTGCTGGCGACCCTGTTCGCCTCGCGCGGCACCATCATGCTGACCGCGGGCGACGAATTCGGCCGCACCCAGCAGGGCAATAACAACGCCTATGCGCAGGATAACGCGATCGGCTGGCTCGACTGGGCAGGACGCGACGTCGCGCTGGAGGATCATGTCGCGCAGCTGGCGGCCCTGCGCGCGGCACATCCGGCGCTCGCCGATCCGCGGCTGCTGAGCGACGCAGACGTCACCTGGCTGGCGCCGGACGGCCGGCGTTTCGACGAAGGCGACTGGGAGGCGCCGGACACGGGCGCGCTGGCGATGAAGCTCGCGAGCGGGATCGCCGTGCTGATCAACCGCAGCGGAGACGCGGTGCGCTTCGTCGATCCGCCATGCGAGGTGGCGGCGCGCAGCGTGGCGTTCGTGCCGTCGTGACGGGAGGGGTGGCTCTCTCTTTGTTGCCCTGCCTTCGTACTATGGCCTTCACACATGTTGATTCGGCGCTTTCCTTCTTCGTCACCCCAGCGAACACTGGGGTCTCTCTCGACAGTCACGCCGACTGCCGGTTGCGAGTGATGCCAGCTTCCGCTGGCATGACGCGGAGAAGAAAGGCGACCAAACCGATGCGTGAACGCCGTAGTGCCTTCGCAGGGGCGACGGTGATCCGGAGGGCGCGGATATGAGCAGCACGGACTGGTGGCGCGGCGCGGTGGTGTATCAGGTCTATCCGCGTTCCTTCCAGGATAGCGACGGCGACGGGGTGGGGGATCTGCCCGGCATCACCCGGCGGCTGGCGCATATCGCTTCGCTCGGCGTGGATGCGGTGTGGATCGCGCCCTTCTTCAAGTCGCCGATGGCGGACATGGGTTATGACGTGTCCGACTATCGCGACGTCGATCCGCTGTTCGGCACGCTCGCCGATTTCGACGCGCTGCTTGCCGAGGCGCATCGGCTGGGGCTGAAGATCATCATCGACCAGGTGCTCTCCCACACGTCGGACAAGCATGGCTGGTTCGTCGAGAGCCGCGCGAGCCGCACCAACGACAAGGCCGACTGGTATGTCTGGGCCGAAGCGAAGCCGGACGGCACGGCGCCCAACAACTGGCTCTCGGTGTTCGGCGGTCCCGCGTGGGAATGGGACGGGGTACGCATGCAATATTATATGCATAGCTTCCTCACCAGCCAGCCGGACCTCAATTTTCACGAGCCGGCGGTGCAGGCGGCGTTGATCGACACGATGCGTTTCTGGCTGGATCGCGGCGTGGACGGTTTTCGGCTCGACGCCTGCAACCATTATCTCCACGACGCCAGGCTCCGCGACAATCCGCCCGCCTTTCGCGGCGCGGCGCCGGATGTGCAGGAAACCAATCCCTATGGCTTCCAGGAGCACCGCTACGACAAGACGCAGCGCGGCAACATCGCCTTCCTGAAACGGATCCGCGCGTTGCTGGACGAATTTTCCGGCCGTGTGGCGATGGGCGAGGTGGGGGACGGCGCGCGCTCGCCGGACACCGTCGGCCTCTACACCAAGGGCGGCGACCGGCTGCATCTCTGCTATACGTTCGATCTGTTCGGCACGGAATTCACCCCCGATTATTTCCGCGCGATCGTCGGCCGGTTCGAGAAGGCGGCGCGCGAGGGATGGGTTTGCTGGGCGCTCTCCAACCACGACGTGGTGCGCCATGTGTCGCGCTGGACGCCGGCGGGAGAGGATCCGAACGAGGTGGCGAAGCTCGCCATCCTGCTGCTCGTCGCCCTGCGTGGCACCATCTGCCTCTATCAGGGCGAGGAACTGGGGCTGACCGAGGCGGAGCTGCGCTTCGAGGATCTGCGCGATCCCTATGGCATCCGCTTCTGGCCCGCTTTCAAGGGGCGCGACGGCTGCCGCACGCCGATGGTGTGGGAAGCGGCGGCGGACAATGGCGGCTTCACCACCGGCACGCCCTGGCTGCCTGTCCCGCAGGCGCATCGGCGCGCGGCGGCGGACGTGCAGGCGGCCGATCCCCATTCGGTGCTTGCAGCCTATCGCGCGGCGATCGGGCTGCGCAAGGCGTATCCGGCGCTGGCGACGGGCTCGATCCGCTTCCTGAAGGCGGAAGGACCGATCCTCGCTTGGCTGCGCGAAAGCGAGGGGGAGGCGTTGCTCTGTCTGTTCAATCTCTCCGCGGAGCCGGCGACATGGGCGCCGGGGGGGCTGCGTGGGCGGATCGGCGAGACGGTGGCCGGCGGATATGAGGAAGCCGGCCGGGATCTGGCGCTGGGGCCGTGGGGAAGGGCGGTGATCTCGCTGTCTTGAACCCTCTCCCGCAAGCGGGAAAAGGTTCAGGATGGCACCAGCTCAATATTCGTCGTGGAGCTTGACCCAGTTCATCGTGCCATCGGGTTCGTTGCGGCCCTTGGGGACGAGATCGAGCCACATGAAGGCGCCCATCAGCATTTCGTTGCCGCGATGATAGGTCGAATAGCTGTGGAAAACGTCACCCCTGCCATCTCTCACGAAGATACTCGTGCCAAACATATCCTCGCTCTTCCGGATGACGGTGCCGTAATTGTAGATGGCGGTGCCGTCTTCCAATTGCTCGGGGGTGAAGGAGACACCGAAATCGAAGTTGAAGTCGCTGTCGTGCGAGGAGAGCCAGGGGAAGCTCCAGCCCATGCGCCGACGCACCGCCTCGATCCGGCCGATCGGTGCGCGGGAGATGGCGGCGAAGGCGAGATCGGCATGCTCGAAATGCTGGCGCGCCGCATCGATGCCGTCGGCGATGAAGGAACAGCCCCGGCAGATGCCGTCCGATCCCGGCGTCAGCATGAAATGATAGATGGCGAGCTGGCTGCGGCCGCCGAACAGATCGGCGAGCGGACGCGGACCGCCTGGCCCTTCGAAGACATAGTCTTTGTCGATCTTCACCCAGGGGAGGCGCCGCCGCTCCTCGCGCAGATCGTCGAGCGCATGGGTCATCGACCGTTCTTTCGCCAGCAAGTTCTTGCGGGCGGTGAGCCACTCTTCGCGGGAGACGATGCGATGTTCGGACGAAAGGGGGATGGTCGCGTTCATCGGTAGATCCTTTTCTGGGTTTTCAGTTGGAGCGGCTGCGATTTCCGGCTGCTGGACGGCCACAGAGCGGCGAGACGCAGCCAGGGACCGGCGTGGAAGAGGCTCATCAGCAGATACATGAGCGTCATGCCGTCGATCGGCAGCAGGCCGGGCAGCGCCGAGCAAAGCATGATCCGCGGCACTTCCGCCGCCGACACCGCGGCCAGCGCGGTGAAGACCGGTGTGGCCGCGAAGCCAAGCCAGTCCGCCGGACCGAGAGGCCGGACGGGTGGCGGGGCCGCCTTGTGCGAGGCAATGTGCGTCGTCATTCTGTGGTTCCCGGTCGATTGGGCCGTTGCTGCCGCTATGGGCATGGCGAGGATGGTGGCGCGCGCAGGCGGCGGGCGGGAGTGACAAGTGTGACGGGATTTCGATGGACTCGCTGATCACCGCCGCGGCGCGGGCGCTCGCCAGGGGCGATCCGCTCGGCGCGCTCGGCCGGATCGCGCTGCGCGAAGATCCACCCGCGCTGGCGTTGCGCGGCATCACCATGGCGCAGCTCGGCGATTTCGATCGCGCCCGGGAACTGCTGCGCCGTGCTGCGCATGGCTTCGGGCCGCGGGAAAGCGTCGCCCAGGCGCGCTGTGTCGTCGCGGAGGCCGAGATCGCGTTCGTCTCGCGCGATCTGGCATGGCCCGATCGGCGGCTGGAGGCCGCGCGGACCACGCTTGAGGCGCATGGCGATCGGGTGAATGCCGCGCATGCCCACTATCTCGAAGCCCGGCGCCTGTTGCTGATTGGGCGCCTCGACGAGGCCGAACGGGCGCTGGCGGCGATCGATCCCGCACGATTGCCACCGGCGTCGCAGGCGGCGCAGGCGTTGGTCGAGGCTGGCATCGCTGCGCGGCGCATCCGAGCCGAGGCCGCGCGCGGGGCGCTTGTCCGCGCGGAGCGGCATGCGCAGGACGCCGGCATCCCGGCGCTGGTCGCCGAGGTCGCGGTCGCCATCCGGGCACTGGAGGGGCCGGCGGCCCGGTTGATCGCGCGCGGCGCCGATCGCATCTTGCGGCTGGACGAGGTTGAGACGCTGCTCGCGGGCGAGGCGCTCGTCGTCGATGCATGCCGCAGCGTCGCGCGGACCGGCGTGGCGACGCTGTCCTTCACGAGCCGGCCGAAGCTGTTTGCGCTGGTGCGGGCGCTGGCCGAGGCCTGGCCGCGCGACGTTTCGCGCGAGACGCTGCTGGCCCGTGCCTTCTCGGCGCGTGAGGCGGACGAGTCGCATCGCGCGCGGCTGCGCGTGGAAATCGGCCGGCTGCGCAAGATGATGCGGCCGCTGGCGGGCATCACCGCGACGGCGCGGGGTTTCCTGCTGATGCCGCGGCGCGGCCGCAAGCCGGTCGTCCTGGCGCCGCCCGTCGAGGGCGATCATCCGGAGGTGCTGGCGTTGCTCGCCGATGGCGAAGCCTGGCCGAGCTCGGCCCTGGCGCTGGCGCTTGGGGTCAGCCAGCGCACCGTGCAGCGCGCGCTGGACGGGCTGGCGGAGGCGGGCAAGGCGGAATCCTTCGGCAGAGGCCGTGCCTGCCGCTGGATCGCGTCCGGCGTATCGGGTTTCCCGACAAGCTTGTTACTCCCGGTGCCGATGCCATCGCGCTAAACCCGGCGCAT
The DNA here is from genome assembly GCF_009755815.1 of Flavisphingomonas formosensis. Lineage (GTDB taxonomy): Bacteria > Pseudomonadota > Alphaproteobacteria > Sphingomonadales > Sphingomonadaceae > Flavisphingomonas > Flavisphingomonas formosensis. The sequence goes on along the minus strand of NZ_WRPK01000008.1, from coordinate 88,778 downwards.
GAAGCGTGCGTCCGCCGAAATCCTCCGCGAATATGGCCCTTTCGCCGGAGTCGAGGGCGTCCACGGGGTCAGCTTCGATGGCGAACGAGTCTGGTTCGCGGGCGGTGACGGGCTGAATGCGCTGGATCCGGAGAGCGGTGCGCTGGTCGGATCGATCGCGCTGCCGGCGGATGCCGGAACCGCATTTGACGGCCACTATCTCTTCCAGATCGCCGAGGCGCGCATCCAGAAGGTCGATCCCAAGACGGGCGAGGTGGTCGCCACCATTCCGGCGCCGGGCGGCGGCGGCGATTCCGGCCTTGCCTGGGCGGAGGGCACGCTGTGGGTCGGCCAGCATCGCGGCCGCAAGATCCACCAGATCGATCCGGAAACGGGCGCGATCCTGCGAACGATCGAATCCGATCGTTTTGTGACCGGCGTCACCTGGGTGGACGGCGAACTGTGGCACGGCACCTGGGAGGACGAGACGAGCGACGTGCGCCGCATCGATCCGCAATCGGGCGCGGTGCTCGAGCGGCTGGAGATGCCGGCCGGGACCTTCGTCTCCGGGCTGGAGTCGGATGGCGGCGAGCGTTTCTTCTGTGGCGGCGGGGGCAGCGGGAAGGTGCGCGCGATCCGTCGGCCGAAGGGGTGAGGCGCGGAAATCTCAGTTGTTCAGACATTCTAGCCATCCGCAATTGTCCGTGCCCTGGCAGCATTAAACATACGCACGATCATCCCGTCGCCCCCGCCTTCGCGGGGGCAACGGGCAAAGGGTCATCTCGAAACGTACGAATCCGATCCCTCTTGCAGGGAAGGGCGCTTGTGGGATGATCAACCCCCGTCGCGCGGATCCATCAGGATGCGCAGGACGCGTAGCTGCATCGCTTCGAGCGCCTCCTGGCGTTCCTTCTGCGCGTCCGCATCCAACGGTGCCTCGCGTAACGCGTCGAGCGATTGGCCCTTCAGCGTTGCGATCTCGCGTTCCAGCCGATCGATGCGATCGTTGGAGGCGGCGAGCTCGACCAGCAGGGCGAGGGCGATGGAAAGCACCTGCTCGGCCTCGCGATTGTCGAGGCTGTAGGCGCGGGTGCCGCGGCCGCTCTGGATGACCGCGGCGATCGCGTCGATCCTGCTCGTCATGCGGTCGGGGTTCCATCCACCGGCTTGCGCCCGCTGATCACATACCAGCGGTTGATATTGCTGACCGCGGAGACGTTGTGCTCCCTGAGGCCGGTTTCGGCGAAGCCGGCCGCGCGCATATCGGCCACCAGATCCGCTTCGTTATAGACCTGCCAGAAGATCTCGCCGTTGAAGGCGGTATCCCAGTTCTTCTCCACCCTGTGCACCTCGGTCGGCGCGAAGCGGGTATCGACGTCCTGGAAGATGACGAGCCCGCCGGGGCGCACCACGCGCAGCGCCTCCGCCATGGCGCGGCGGCGCTTCTCGGCGCCGATCTCGTGCAGCATGTTGTGCGAGACGATGAGATCGAAGCTCGCCTCCGGAAAGCGCAGGTCGGCCGCGTCCATCTGGTGGAAATGGACGGCAACCCCGAGCGCCTCGGCACGGGCATGGGCGTAGCGCAGCATGCCCGCGCCGATATCGAGCGCATGCACCTCGGCCTCGGGGTAGCGATCGGCATAGGCGCAGGAGGCGGCGCCGGCCGAGCAGCCGAGATCGAGGATGCGGCCCGGCACGAAATCGGGGAATTCCTCGTCGAGCAGGCGGAAGATCACGCCCGCCTTGCTATCGCCCTTGCCCGCGCCCTGGCCGAAGGAGAAGACGTTGCCGCCGGTTTCGTAGAAGGCGCCGGCGACGATATCGTCCGGACCGTCGTCGCGGCCATAGCCGCCGGGCTGGAGATGCACGTCGGTGCCGGCAATCTCGGGGGAGGGATCATAGTCGGGGTCGAGGTGGAGCGAGCCTTTCCGGTCCGGCGCCTCGGCCAGCGCGCGGGCGGCGGCCTGCATGCGATCGCGATCGCGGAAGATCGGTTCGCCCACCGACATCCAGATCATCTCCTGGGCGGAGCGGTTGGCGGCGCTCCACATGCGATAGCCCATCGATTCAAACAGGGCGGCCTGGATATCGTCGGGCGATTGCGGTTGGCGGCTATTGCGCTCGGCGAAGGCGGCGGCGCCTTCCTCATGAAAGCGGCGGACATTCTGGCTGCGCACCCGCGCGTTGAGCAGCTTGCGCAGCGAAACGACGGCGCGCTGCCGGCTCAGCTCCTCCTCGGTCGCCTGCGGGAGCATCGGATGCTGGACGTCGCGAACCCTCATCATTCGGTCTCCTCAATGAACTCGACCAACTCGCCAGCCGGGCCGATCACGGTGCAGGCGCGGCGGCCATCATAGCCTATTCCCTCGCGCGGGACGGGCGGCGTTATCGCCTGGTCCGCGATGCTGTCGAGCGCGGTGGTGGCGATGCTCGCCATCGCGCAGCCCGGCGGCAACTCGCCCGCGGCGCGGGGGCGGGGGGCGGCGAGATAGCCGGGGCCGGACGGGTATTCGTCGAATTCGAACAGATAGCCATGCTCGCGCAGGCCTGCGGTGGTCATGCGGATGACATGGTCATGATCGAGGCCGAGCGCATCCTGGACGAGCTGGATCTTGCTGTCGCGCAGCGGCCGGCGCTTCAGGTCGAACGTGTCGCAATACCAGTTGCGCAGCCGATCGAAATCGCTGCCCGCGACGACGAGGATGAACGGACGGTCGACGAAGGAGCGCGGGCGCGGAAGGATCGAGGTTTCGCGATCTCCGCTCTCCATTGTGAAATAGAGGCATTCGCCGGCCGGCCCCGCCGCCTGCATCGCCACGATCGAGGGCATGAACTGTAGCGGCTTGGGCTCGGCGAGGATGGTGAAGGCCGACTGCTTCAGGCGTGCGTGGACGGCGTGGACGTCGTCGACGATGATCTCGAATGCGGCCCAGCCGAAAGTGGTGAGCGGGCGATAGCCGGGAATGGCGCTGGTCTGCACGGCGCGGACATAATCGTCATGCGCGCCGTCGGTGCTCATCACGATATAGGGGCGGCCCGCTGCGGCCGGCGTACCCCAGCTGGCAGCGAGATCGGCGGCCACCGTGCCCCGCTCGCGCACGCGATAGCCGAGCCATTGGCCATAATGCTCCTCGATCACGCCGATATCGGGGGCACCGATCGTCGCGAAGCGGAAACGGGTAAGGCGGGGATCGCCGTGGGAAGTCCAGTCGTTCATCTGCAATGCCCTGTCATGCAGGCAGATTAGCAGCAATTACCCTTATATCTATATCAAATTGGCAATCTGTGGCAGAAGGCTGCTCATGACCCGTTTCACGGTAAATCCGCGCATTTCGCCGACCTCGCCATCACGGGGCGTCGCGCAACGGGAGTGCGCTCTCGAAATGCGTCATCCCAGCGAAAGCTGGGATCACTCTCCGCCACGAGCCGCGTGCTTTTTGAAAGCGATGCCAGCTTTCGCTGGCATGACGTGGATGTATGCAAGGCCCCGCTCAGGCTTTCGCCGAATGGAGATCGAGCTTGATCTGGTAGCGATCGGGCCGGAACTGGGCGAGCACATGCTGCACCGGCCGCTTGTCGGTATCCATCACGGTGCGGTTGACGCGCAGGATCGGCGAGCCGATGTCGACTTCCAGCAGATGGGCGAGGGTGGCATCGGCCAGCGAGGCGGAAATGGTCTGTGTCGCGGCGCCGATCTTCACGCCGGCCTGTTCCAGCAGGCTGAGCATCGGCGTCGATTTGAGCGAGGTGCGGTTCATCGCCTCGGCGAGATCCGCCGGCACATAGCTGACGAGATAGCTGAGCGGGAGATCGTCGAGCCAGCGGACGCGCGCGACGCGCAGCACCGGCGTGCCGATCGGCAGCTGCAGCGCGTCGGTAATCGGAAGGCGGGCGGGAATGGTTTCGAGCTCCAGCAGCTTCACCTGGGTCTTGCGGCCATAAGTGATCAGCGATTCGATCGCCTGCTCGATACTGCCCTCGATCGGCTTGGCGGGCGTCTGATAGATGACGTGCGTGCCGACGCGGCGCTTGCGGGCGACGAGATTGGTGTCGGCGAGCTCGGCGAGCGCGCGCCGCGCAGTGATGCGCGAGACGCCGAAGCTTTCGGAAAGCTCCTCCTCGGTCGGCATGCGCGAGCCGAAGCCGCGCGCGCCGCTGATGATTTCCTCGCGCAGTTGCATGAAGATCTGATGGTACAGCGGAACCGCCTGCAGCCGATCGACCGGAGCGACGTCGTCGTTACGTTTTGCCAAGACTGTTCCCCACACCAATATCGATACGCAGTGATTAACCCTTAACCACTCCCGAACCCTGAGGAAAAGTGCCAATGAAGACCAAAGCGATACTGGGGCCTGCCGAACTGGACGAAATCATGGCCGCCGCACGCGCCAAGGCGCGGGAGATCGGCGTCGCCGCGACGATCGCAATCGTCGACGATGGCGGTCATGTCTTTCGCGTGGAGCGCGGTGACGGGGCCGGGGTGATGACGCCAACGGTCGCCATGGCGAAGGCGCGCACCGCGGCCCTGATGCGTGCGCCGAGCGGCGCCCTGACCGCGCGCCTCAAGGACGAGCCGGAGCTGCTGCGGCTGACTGACTATCTGCCGATGCCGGGCGGGCTGCCGGTGCGCCACGACGGCGCGTGCATCGGCGGGATTGGCATTTCCGGTGGCTCGGCGGAACAGGATGTGGCGATCGCCGAGGCGGGGCTGGCGGCGCTGGCGTAGATCAAGTCGCCCAGTCCGCCGTCCCGGCGAAAATCGGGATGGCGGACTGGGAAGAGCTATACGAGGAACCGGCCCTCAGTGCATTTCCTCGCCGCCTGAGACGTTCATCGCCTCGCCGGTGATGTAGCGGGCCTGACCAGAGCAGAGGAACGCGCAGGCATTGGCGGTGTCCTCGGGCGTGCCGACGCGGCCGAGCGGGATGCGGCCGCGCATCGCCGCGAGATATTCGTCGATCGTCTGTCCGCGCATCTTCGCCATATATTCGTTTTGCCAGGAACCGAGGCCGGTGGTGACGTGGTTCGGGCAGACCGCGTTCACGGTGATCTGCTGCGGGCCCATCTCGATCGCCACGGAGCGGGTCAGCCCGACGATGCCGTGCTTGGAGGCGATGTAGGAAGAGGTGAGGGCGGAGCCCGACTTGGAGCCGCGGCTGCCGATCGAAACGACGCGGCCGCGCCCCCAATCCGGGATCTCGTCTTGGATCAGCATCTGGCGGATGGCGTGCTTCATCGCGAAGAAGGCGCCGCGCAGATTGACGTTGAGCACCGTGTCCCACTGCTCCTGCGTCTGCTCGACGAAGGGACCGAAGAGATAGCCGACACCGGCATTGTTGATCAGTATGTCGAGCTTGCCGAAACACTGGACGGCATGGCCGATCAGCGCCTCCACCTCGGCTTCGACGCGCATGTCGGCGGTGAAGGTCGCGATGTTCGGGTGGATCGTGCTCAGCTCCTCGGCGATCTGCTCCAGTTCCGAAAGTTGTCCGACGCCATGTTCGGGAGCCATCGCGCCTTTGGTCGCACCGATGTCATGGAGCACGACGTGAACGCCGTCCTCGACCAGCTTGCGGGCGATCGCGGCACCGAGGCCGCCGTGGCGGCCGGCGCCGGTGACGACGGCGACCTTTCCGTCGAGATCGGGATACATGCGCACTCTCCTTCCGAAAATCGTCAAAATTCCATGCCGACGCGATAGCCGTCGGACGTCGCCGCCAGCACGGTGCGCGGCGCCCAGGCATCGCCGATCAGCCGCACGTCGATACCGGCCGCGCGCAGCGGTTCGGCCAATTGGTCGTCGGGGATGCGCGCGGTGGCGTAGGTTAAGAGGGCGACGTCCGTAATGACGGTTTCGCCGCCGCTGAAGACATTGGCGTAGGCGACCTCGCCTTCCTCGAAGCGGGAACTGGCGAGCGGACGCACCGAGGTTACGATCTCGATGCCCTTGCGATAGAGGCGGGCATAGACGCCCTGGCGCGTCACCATCGCCTCGTCGCTGGCGATGCGCTCGCGCTCGGTAAGGATAACGACCCGGTCGAAGCGGGCCCGCAGCAGCTCGGCGGCGGCGTAGGTGAAGGCGCCGTGATCGGCGTCGTGGATCACCGCGGTGCCCTGCTGCCGGCTGGTGCGCCGGGTAAGATCGGCCATCGCCTCGCGCAGATCGGGGAAGAAGCCTTCGCCGCGATAGTCCGCGGGTAGATAGGCCGGCCAGGCGGGCGTCGATCCGGTGGCGAGGACGACATGATCGGGCGCGAGCGCCAGGATTGCGTCCGCGCTCGCGCGCTCGCCCCAGCGGAAGACGGTGCCGGCGCGCTCGGCGGCGAGGCGTTGATAATCGTAGATGCTGCTGAGATTCTCGCCACCCGGCAGCAGCGCGTGGAGACGCGTCTTGCCGCCGGCCTCGTCCGACGCGGAGAAGACCGTCACCCGATGGCCGCGCGCGGCGGCGACCCAGGCGGCCTCCATGCCGGCGATGCCCGCGCCGACCACGACGACATGCTTCGGCTGCGCTGCCGGCTCGGGCCGCCAGTCGGCCTCGTCGGGCGCGCCGACGCGGGGGTTGTTGTCGCAATGGAGGCCGCGGCCGATGTTGATCATGTGCCAGCAGGTGTTGCACGACACGCAATAGCGGATCTGCGCCTCGCGGCCCTGCTTGGCCTTGAGGCCCCAGGCCGGATCGGTGACCAGCGGCCGGCCGAGCATGACGAGATCGGCAAGGCCATCGCGGATGATCCGTTCGCCCTCATTGGGATCGGTGATCAGGCCGAGCGCGCCGAGCGGCACGCCGGGGGCGTGTTTGCCGAGCGTCGCGATGCGGTCCACATAGGGCATACGGGGGCCGTGCAGATCGGGCAGATGCTCGTAGAGCGTGTCGCCATGCGCGCCCCAGCAATAAGTGAGATAGTCGATCGCGCCGGTGGCGTGGACCTGCTCGGTGATCCGCGCAGCCTCGGCGAGGTCGATGCCGCGATCCATGCCGTCTTCCGCGGGCAGCTTGATGCCGATGATGAAGTCGGTGCCGCAGCCGGCCCGCAAGGCGGCGATCAGCTCGATCAGCAAGCGCGTTCGGCCGGCAGTATCGCCGCCATAGCCGTCTTCGCGCACATTGGAACGGGGCGCGAGGAACTGGTGGAAGAGATGGCCATGACCGGCCGATATCTCGACGCCGGCAAAGCCTGCGCGCTGGATGCGCTGCGACGACTGCACGAATTCCTCGATCATCCGCCGGATCGCGTCGATCGAAAGGGCGTGGGGAACCGTCCAGCTCAGATCGTCGGGCAGGGCCGAAGGGCCGAAAGCGCCCGGATTGCGGAAGCCGGAACGGAAGCCGCGGCCATTGTCCTGGATCTGGCCGAGCATCAGGCCGCCCGCGCCGCCGACGGCATCGGCCCAGCGGGCGAGCTCGCCCTCATTGACGTCGCTCAGCACGGCCGGGCGGGTGGGAAGCGTCTGCCAGTGCAGCATCGCCATCGGCTCGGTGACGAGCAGCGAGGCGCCGCCGCGCGCGCGGTTGACATAATAGTCGATCAGCCGGGGGGTGACGCGCCCGCCCACGGCATAATGTGTCGACATGGAGGCATGGACGATCCGATTGCGGAGCGTCCGCCGGCCGATCGTGGTGGGGGAGAAGAGATGCGGGTAGGCGGTCATGCCTCAGTCCGGCGCATGCATCCGCATGACCCGCTGGAAATAGGCGTTGCGCCAGGCAAGGCGCTCGGCCTCCACCGCGGCGTCGGCGCGATAGGCCTCGATATCGGCGCGAGAGATGGCGCCCTTGGTATCGAGAAGGCGTTCGATCGTGTCGGTGCGCTCACGCAGCACGGCGACCTCGGTCATCAGCTCGAGGAAGAAGGTCATCATCTGATCGATGGCGGGATCGTCGAAGAAATGCGGGCGCTGGCCCTTGGCCGTGCGCGGCAGCTTGACCTGATCGGGGGCGGGACGCTCGGCCATCGTCATATCTTCCTGAAACAGAAAAAGGCGGGGAGCATTTCTGCTCCCCGCCGGAGGGGACTTGCAAATCAGAAGTCGTAACGGGCCCGAACCGTCCACCGACCCGGCTCGTTGAGATACGGGAAGATGAGGAAGGAGGCGACGTAGCGCTTGTCGAAGCAGTTGGTGCAGTCCGCCGAGAGCGTCCAGCCCATGACCTTGTTCTTGAGCGAGATGCCCGCGTTGAACAGGCTGTGCGCCTTCTGATAGCCGCGGACGTCGTTCTGGGCGGACGGCCAGCTCGACGAGGTGTAGTTCCAGCTCACCGACGGGATCACGGCATAGTCGCCGAACTCGGCGGTGTAGTTGATGCCCAGCGTCGAGGTGAAGTCGGGTGCGCGGCTCGGTTTTGCGAGCTGCCCCGTCGCCGTCACGATGCCCTGGTTGCAATAAGTAGCCTTGGCGCTCGCGCTACCGGCAGCGATGGCTTGCTGGCAGTTCCGCATTTGATCGACGACAGACTGATTGAGGTTCTTGAAGCGGGCGTGCTGGAGGCCCGACGACCAGAAGATGTTGAGGCCGCGGGTCGGCGCGATCGTCAGCTCGGTTTCGAGGCCGTAGTTACGCAGATCCGCGAAGTTCTGCGTGGTGTAGATGATCTGGCCGGGCACCAGCGGATTGTCCCTGCCCGCTGGCAGCTGGTTGTCCATGTCGTTGAAGTAGAAGCCGGTGAGGTTCAGGCGGACCTTGCGGTCGAACCATTCGGAGCGGAGACCGCCTTCGAACGACCAGATCGTCTCGCGCTTGAACGCGAACATCGAGGCCGCGTTATAGGCACGCGACACCCAACCGCCTGACTTGAAACCCTTGGTCGCCGAGGCGAAGATCGAGACGTCACGATTGATCTTGTAGTCGATCGCGAAACGCGGCGTCCAGACCTTGGCGTTCTGCTTTACTGGATTGCCCTTCGCGATGACGTCGAGTGTATCGAACGGAAGGTTGACGCCGCTCGGCGGTAGCGGGCTGGCATTCGGTGTGAAGTGGATGTCCTTGAACTCACCCGTCCAGCGGATACCGGCGGTGAAGGTCAAGCCGGGAACGATCTTATAGTCGCCTTGAAAGTATCCAGCGATCGCATCGGTGTTGTTGTACATAGTGCGATCCGCTGAGAGCGTACCAACACCGGTTGGGCTGATAAGGACGTTGGCGAAGCTCGTCTTATTGTCTTCGCGAATATAATAGAGACCGCCGACATAGGTGAGCTTGCCATCGAAGGCTGTACCGGTCGCCTTGATCTCCTGGCTGAACTGGCCGCCCCAATATTTATTGGCGAGAACCGAGGTGCTACCCATTACCGGGTTCACAATATCGGCCGGATAATCATATTGGGTCGTCGCGCTGTTGAGGCTCGCCGCGCTGTCGGTCATGTAATAGTTGTAGATGTGGCGGTAGCCGCTGATGATGTTGATCGTCAGATTGTCTTTGGCCTGGATCTGCAGGTTGGACGTGACCGACCAGCTATTCACGGTGTTGCCGAGCTTCAGGTCCGCAAGGCCGGGCGAGAGATAGCTCTTGCCGCCGAACACCTGCGAGACCGTCTGGTCCGTGCGCAGGCGGGTGTAGGTGACACGATCCTTGCTGTCCGGATCGTAGAAGTTCGGGAAGTTGGCGTAGCTCTGATGGTTATAGTCGGCGGTGACGTCCCAGGTCGTGCTGTCCGAGCCGAGGAAGCGTAGGGCGCCGCGGAAACCGTAGCTATGCTCGTAGTTCAGTTTCTCGCCGGTCGTCAGATTGTGCGCGTAGCCGTCATCATGGATATAATAGCCCTGCCACTTGCTCAGCAGCTTGTCCTTGATGATCGGGATATCGACAGCGGCGCGGGCCTGCTTGCGGTCGAAGCGACCATAGCCGACCTCGGCGAAGCCGCCGAAATCGCGTGCCGGCTTCTTCATGATGACGTTGATCGCGCCGCCGGTGGTGTTGCGGCCGAACAGCGTGCCCTGCGGACCGCGCAGCACCTCGATCCGCTCGACGTCGAAAAGCGAGAAGTTGTTGGCGCTCTGGCGGGACATGTAGACGTCGTCGACATAGGTGCCGACCGGCAGGTCGAAGGTCGAGATGGTCTCATTGTTGTTCAGGCCGCGCAGCGAATAGGTGTTCGCCGTGCCGATCGACGTGTTGTTGTGGCCGATCAGGTTGGGCACATAGGCCAGCAGGTCGACGGTTCGCGTGATCTGGCGCGTCTGCAGCTCCTGGCTGGTGAAGGCGCTGACCGCGATCGGAACGTCCTGCAGCTTCTGCTCGCGGCGCTGCGCGGTGACGACGATGTCGCCGATCCCGCCGCCGGTATCCGCCGTATCCTGGGCATAGGCTTGAGTGGCCACCGCCATCGCATAAAGGCTAAGTCCCGCGACCGCCCCCAACCTTATCATGTTCATCCGGATCTTACCTTTCGATCTGGTGTCTCTAAGACACGCTCCCTGACTAGTGTCCTGCCCACTCGGTGCCGCCCCGTGCGTCCGGGCAAAGCCCCGCCCATCTCCGGCGCGCGAGTCGCCGGAGGCCCTGCGAATTCCGATTATTATTTGTTATATGTGTATGACATAAAGCGGGCGCTGTCACGCGCTAATATCGCTGCGGCGATGCCCCGCTGATGCTGTGCTTCCGATGCAACAATCAGCCGGCATAAGCCGGCCGCGCGAGGGCGCGTTCCAACCAGGCCGCGACGTTGGCATGGCCGCCGAGATCGACTTTGCACGGCCGCGCAAGCGCCACGATCGCGGCGACGTTGATGTCGGCCACGGTGAATCCCTCGCCGACCAGCCAGTCCCGCCCGGCGAGAGCGCGATCGAGGATGGCGAGTGGTGCCTGCAAGTCCTGCTCGGCCTTGTCGGCGGCGGCGGTGTCGCGTTCGGCCTCGGGTTTGATCACCCGATCGAAGAGACAGACGGTCAGCAGCCGCTCCAGCTCGTTGAGACCCCAGAGCGTCCACTGCCAGACGAGCGCTTCGCCCTCGATCGTCTCGGGGTAGAGGCGGCCGGTGCCATATTTCTTGGCGAGATAGAGGCTCTGCGCGAAAGATTCGAAGAGGGTGAAGCCATCCTCGATCAACGCCGGAACCTTGCCGTTGGGATTGATCGCCAGATAGGCGGGCTGCTTGGTCTCGCCCGGCGCCGGCTCGATATTCTGAACCTCGAGGCCGAGCTCGCGCGCGACCCAGAGCGGACGACGAGCCCGCGACCCCGGTCGTCCATAGATGGTAAGCGTCATGATATGTCTGCCCTTTCCGGCGGATGTCAGCTGGCTTGCCGGGCCAGGAAGGCGAGGATCGGCGCAGCCCATTCCCGCACGCGTTCGAACACCATGCCGGCGCCGCCGGGATATTCGGCATAGGACCAGCCCGGCCGGCGTTCGACGAGCTGGCGGCCCATCGGGAACAGCCGGTCCTGATGGCTGGAGATCACCAGCGTCGGGCAGGCGATTGCGTCGATATCGGACTCGAGGTCATAAGCAGGTGCGGCGCGGTGACCGTCTTCCTTCCAGGGGCCGTTGGCGAAATAGGCGACGATGCCGACATGGACCGTCTCGTCGCTCCACGCGGGGTCGGCGATCCGCCGCACCACCGCCCAGCGGTCGGTGAAATGGCTGCCGTCAGGCTTGATCTGCTGCACGTCGCTCAGCGTCCCGGAGCGCTCGGCGCGCTGCGCGGCGGTGTAATAGGGCATGTTGTCGGTGACGAGCGCGCGGGCCAGCTCGGGACGAGTGGCCGCGAGGCGCGCGCCGACAAGGCAGCCGCCATGATGGCCGACCAGCGCGGCCGGGCCGAGATCGAGCGCCGCGATCACGGCCGCGACGGTATCGGCATAGAGTTCGATGCTCGCCGCTTCGGCCGGCGGGTCGGACATTCCGTGGCCGGGCAGGTCGGGCGCCACGACGCGGTAGCCCGCGGCGGCCAGCACCGGGATCGCGCGGCGATACTGGATCGATCCCCAGGGGGCCTGATGAATGAGGACGATCGGGATGCCCGCGCCCTGCTCGCGATAATGGACCTGACCGCAAGGGCCATCCACATAGCCGCGGCGTTCGCCGGGCAGCAGGTTGACGGAAGGCAGCATCAACGGGCCGCGATCGGCAGGGTCCGGCCGAGCAGGCGGCCAAAGCTCATCGCAGGCGTCACCATCATGCCGCCGCATGCGGCCTTGCCCATTGTCTGGCCGGAGCCGAGCAGCTCGCCGATTGCATAGAGATTCTCGATCACGCTGCCGTCCTTGCGGATCACGCGCAGGGCGTCGTCGACCGCGAGCCCCACCGCGCCCGAGATGGAGCTGCCCTGCATGCGGATCGCGTAGAAGGGGCCGCTTTCGAGCGCGACCGGGCGATGGATGCGGCCGAAGAAGTCGTTGCCGGTCAGCACGCCGTAATTATAGCCGGCGACCGCACGGGAAAGTCCGTTCGCATCGATACCTGCCCGTTCGGCGAGCGTCGCCAGATCCGGCGCGCTGGAGAAGGCAGGACCATCCTCGGCGAAGGCTTTCACCATGTCTTCGCGCGTCCATCCGACGACGATCGGCGGCGCATGATCGAGCACATATTGGTCGAAGACGATCCAGTAACGACGATCGGGCTGGTCCATCAGTGCCATCTCGCGGGCATCGACGCTGCGAATATCCTCGCGGATGAAACGATTTCCTTCGGCGTTGACGTAGATTTCCCAGGGTTCGCGCCGTTCCGGGAAGGTTTCGACCGGTGCGACGGTACGGGCGGGGAAGATATCGCTATTGTATAGCGTCCCGAAGTTGTTGAAGACATTCTCGAAGCCTCGCAGGTAGCCGCCGACCGACTGGCCCAGCTTGAGCCCGGCGCCGCGCGAGAAGGGATAGGGAGCGGCATTGTAGAGCGGATAGCCGCTGAGTTCGGCGAACAGGGCAGGATCGGCCGCATAGCCGCCACAGCTCAGCACGACGCTGCCACCGGCGAAGCGATGCTCCTGGTTCTCCTGATCACGAGCCACGACGCCGGTGACGCGGCCCTTCTCGTCCGTATCGATCGCGATCACCTCATGCTGGAGCCGCACGTCGATCGCGCCGCGCCGCTCCAGCTCCTCGACGATCGGGACCAGCACGTCCTTCACGCTGATGCCGCCCTTGGCGCCCCAGTAATAACGTTTCTCGAGGTAGGGCTCGTGGCCGTAACCGGCGACGGGATGATCGGGCATCGGCTCGAAACCGCGTTCCATCAGCCAATCGAAGGTGGCGGCGGCGTTGTCCACCGCAAGGCGGGCCAGTTCCGGGTTGATCGTGCCGCGGCTGATCCGCAGCACGTCTTCGAAATGGGCGTCGGCGCTGTCCTCGATCCCCTTTTCGCGCTGCAGCCGGGTGCCGGCTGCGCTCATCTGGCCTGTCGCGACCCAGAGCGTGCCGCCCAGCTGCGCTGCGTGATCGAGCAAGAGCACGCGCCCGCCGCGTTCGGCCGCGAAAATGGCCGCCGGCAATCCCGACGATCCACCGCCGACAACGACCACATCCCACATGTTTGCGACTCCGAAGGATTGTGTTCTAAAATACGGAACGATGTTCTATATCTTGAGGCTAAACTGGGTGCCGACTAGCCGTCAAGGCGGAATGCCCATGCGGCTGCGATTTGCCTGCGGTGCAGCAAAACCGGCTTCGCAGGATGGCCAGGATGCGAGAGCGCGTTGACAGTCCGGATACACGGCGACACACTCAATTATGGAACGATGTTCTATTATTCAGAACGTATGAGGCGCGACATGCGAAGATGGGTCGTCGGAGCATGTCTAGGCGCGGCATTGGTCAATCATATGGTCCTCCCCGCTCTCGCCTTTGCGAACGATGCGGGCGCGTCGCCGCCGGCCCAACGGGCCGCGCGCTGCGCACCGCCCGCCGAGACCGATTCGCATTGGGATGGCCTCAGCGTGCTCAAAGGCGGCAAAGGCTATGCGCCATCGCCGATGGGACAGGTCCATTACCGCATGATGGGGCCGGCGACGGGGCCGGTGCTGCTGCTGCTTCACCAGACGCCCTGGTCGCTGGTCGAGTTCGCGGATATCCAGCCTTGTCTCGCCGCACGCGGCATCCGTACCCTGGCGATCGACACGCCCGGCTACGGCATGTCGGATGCGCCGGACGGAGCGCCGACGATCCAGCAATATGCCGAGAATATCGTGCCGGTGCTGGATTATCTGAAGATTCGCAAGGTCGTCGTCGCTGGCCATCATACCGGTGCGTCGATCGCGGCTGCGCTCGCCGCGCATCATCCCGAGCGGGTGGAGGGCGTGATCCTGCACGGCGCGCCGAATTATAACGAAGCCGAGCGGGCGCAGCGCAAGGCTCTGCCGGAAGCCGACATGACGTTGAAGCCCGACGGCAGCCATCTCAGCGCCTATTATGCCAAGCTGTTCCGCGCGCAGGGCGTCTCTCCGCGCAATCTGGTGACGATCAACTGGTCGACTTTGAACCTGTTCCTGGCCGGTGCCGCGGATGTCGCGCATGCCGCCGTCTTCGACAATGACATGGCATCGGACCTCAAACTCATCGAGGTGCCGGTGCTGGTGCTGTCCGACGGCGCCGACGCGCTCAATCCGATCGACATCCGCACCGGGCAGATGAAGCCCAATTTCCGCTACCGGAAATTCTCGGACGGGTCGGCGCACATGCTGATCGTCGAACCGGCGCGCTGGTCCGACATCGCGGCGGACTTCGTGAGAGAAGCAACGGGAAAGCGCTGATCTGAGGCTCTCTCCCGGAAGCGGGAGAGGATTGAATCGCTTACGCCACCAGGCGGGACTTGCCGGCGCCGATCTGCTGGGGCGAGGCGCCGAGCGCGCGGGAGGCTTCGGCGGCGGCGGCGCGGACCTGTGCGATCAGCGTGGCGCTGTTTTCCTCGGTGTAGCGGATGAGCGGCAGGGTGAGGCCCATCGCGGCGATGATCTGATCGTCCGGCCCCCAGACGGGCGCGGCGACGCCGCCGACGGTAACCTCCCATTCGCCGCGGTTGATCGCGATGCCGGAAGCGCGGACCTCCTCAGTGGCGGCGACGAGTGCGTCGGCGTCGGTGATGGTGTGGGGCGTATAGTAGCGCAGCGGACGCGCCAGCGTTTCCTGCAGCGCGGTCGGATGATAGGCGAGGAAGACCTTGCCGGTGGCCGAGCAATGAGCGGGCGCGCGCTCGCCGATCTCGGAAAAGGCGCGCACCGAATGCACGCCCTCGGCCTTCTCGACATAGATGACGTTGGCGCCTTCGCAAAGCGCGAGATGCACCGTCTCCAGCGTGGCCCGCGCCAGTCGCTCCATGATCGGCCGGATCGTACGGCGCAGATCCAGCCGCTCGATCACCTGAGCGCCCTGCTGCCAGATCTTGAGCGTCGCGGCGTAGCGGCCGTTGCTGGCCGACACATAGCCGAGCGCCACGAACGTCTGCAGATAGCGGTGAATATTGCTCTTCGTCAGGCCTACGAGCCGGGCGAGCTCGGACACGCCGAGCGGCTCCGGAGAGGCCACCAGCGTTTCGAGCACCGACATGCCCTTGACGATCGTCTTGTCCATTCCGTCCCCGATCCGGCCGCCATCCCGTAACAAGCGGAGTGCGGCGTCATTCAATGCTGTGCCGGCACGGCCTGCAGCGCTTCTTCCAGATCTTTCACCGCCGCACGATAATATTTCAATCCGAGTGACACTATCACGATCGAGGGCAAGCCGATCAACAATACGTAACCGCACAGGACGACGTTGATTTTCTTTGGATCGCCGAGCGCGTCGGTGGCCCAGCCGATCAGCGGCGGGCCGATCAGCGGACCGATCAGCGAGATGACGGTGTTGAAGATCGCCATCGACTGGGTGCGGATTTCGCCCGGGGTGATGAGCGCCATCGCGGCCGGGCCGGCAGCGGTCGCCACCGATTTGCCGATGAAAGCGACGAACATCAGCGCGACCGCCAGTTCCGCCGTCGGCATCACCGGATAGAAGGCGCTGAACGGCACGCAGATGATCAGGCCGAGCAGCAGCACGCGCATCGAGCCGTCCGTGCGACCCGCCTCGAAATACCTGGTCGCCCAGACCGCGACGGCAGTGCCGATCGGGCCGGCGGTGAAATAGAAGAGGCCGGTGACGAAACCGGTCTCGGCGACGCTCCAGCCATAGACCCGCGAAAACAGCGGCACGTTCCACAAGGTGAGCGCGCTCAGCGCGAGATTGCTGGTCGAGCCGACGAACAGCGAGCCGAAGCCGCGCCAGCGCTTCCAGATGTAGCGGAAGGCGAGGGTGGCGCTGGTGCCTTTCGAGATGCGCTCCTGCCGTTCGGGTTCGCGCACCGACAGCATCAGGCCGGCGAAGACGAAGCCCGGGATGCCGACCAGCACGAAGGCCGCCTGCCAGGGCGCGAGCGTGCCGAAGATCGGCCAAGACACATGGCCGAGCGTTTCGAGATGGCTGACGATGAAGCCGCCGGCGAGGAAGGCGAGGCCGGCGCCGAGATAGGGGCCCGCCATATAGACGCTGATCGCGCGCGATCGCTCTTTGCGGCTGAAATAGTCGCTGATCATCGAGACCGAGCAGGGGCTCACCACCGCCTCGCCGAGCCCCAGGCCGAGGCGCATCAGGAAGAGCGGCAGAAAGGTGGCGACCAGGCCGCTGCTCGCCGTCATGGTGCACCAGATGACGATGCCTGCGAGCAGCAGATATTTGCGGTTGGTGCGGTCCGCATACCAGCCGAGCGGGATCGCGACGAGTACGTGGAAGGTCGAGAAGGCTGGGCCGAGCAGCAGGCCGATCTGGAAGTCGTTGAGCTCCAGTGCCTTCTTGATCGGCTCGACCAGCAGGCTGAGAATGTAGCGGTCGAAATAGGATAGGATGAATATCAAGAGCAGCAGCAGCACGACATACCAGCGGTAGGCGGCGCTATTCTTTTCCAATATCACGCGTGTCGTCCTTCAGTCGGCCGGGTTGGTCCCGGCC
Source organism: Flavisphingomonas formosensis (assembly GCF_009755815.1). GTDB lineage: Bacteria > Pseudomonadota > Alphaproteobacteria > Sphingomonadales > Sphingomonadaceae > Flavisphingomonas > Flavisphingomonas formosensis. Next base: position 71,892 of record NZ_WRPK01000008.1, on the reverse strand, counting down.
GGCGGCCCCGATTGTCTGTGATGCGCTGCCCCGCGATCGTCGTCAGGCCGGCTTGCGGCTGCCGAATACATACCAGCCGCCCTTGCCGTGGCGCGGCCGGCCCGGCTCGTCCCAGGCGAAAGCGGCGGTGCGATCCGGATAGGCGCCGATATCGGGTAGGATATGCGCGAAGCTTGCAGCCGGATCGAAGCCGGCATCGGCCATCAGCGCGATCGGATCCTGATCGCGGAAGGCGGTGTAGGCCGGCTCGTTGTTGTTGCGCGTGTCCCAATTCCAGAAATAATTTTCCCACGCGTCGACCAGGTCATGCGCGGGCAACTCCTGATGCACCATCAGACCGCCCGGCTTGAGCAGGCGCTGGCATTCGGCGAGCACCTTCTTCGTCGCCCAGACTGGGATCTCATGGAAGAAGAAGCTCGAGACGATCAGGTCGAAATGGCCGTCTGGGAAATCGGTGTGCTCGGCATTCTGCTGGCTGTAGTGGACGGGGACACCGGCATGCTCGGCCACCGCATGGCCGTAGCGCAGCAGCGGCGCGCCGACGTCGATGCCATGCGCCTCGACGCCCGGAAAGGCCTCGACATAGGGGATGAGGTTCTTGCCCGAAGTGGTGCCGATGTCGAGCATGCGCGTGGGCGTGAAATCGGGATAGGCAGCCTTGATCCAGCGGCTGATCACGCGCGCCACGCCGCCCCAGCTGCGATGGCTCTGCTGGGCAGTGAAGACGCGCGAACCTAGGCTGACGACCGCACCCTGCGCCACGTCGTCCTCTGTGAATTCGCTGTGGAAGCAGCCCGGCGTCAGATGGACGTCGAGATTGGTGACATAGGCCGGCACGGCGAGCGCCGGATCGAGGCGCAGCGAGCCGCCGGCAGGATTGCGCTCGGCAGCGTCGCGGGCGACGGCAATCAGATCGGGCAGGGCGCGCTCGACTTCCGGCTGGACCGAAAGGAAGCACATTTCCTGCGCATTGTAGCGCAGCGTGCTGTAGAAGCGGTAGCTGTTCTCCCGCTCCATCGCCTTGTCGATCTCGCGCCATCTGGTGGCGGGGGCGCCCGCCTTGGGGGCGACGCGCTCGCGATAGTCCGCCTCCACGGCAGTGGCGAAATCCTGGATGGCGTGACGGCGCAGCACGCTGCAAAAGCGCTGGCGCGCGATTTCGTCATGCGTCGGCTGGGTCACCGTCTCGATGTCGGCGATCGTCGAATTTGCCAAGTCCATTTGTGCCATCTGGGGCCTCCAGCCTGTCGCGGCGCACAGCGTTCTAAAATATAGAACACTGTTCCGAATCGGAGCGTATCACTCCGTAAGGCAGCCTTCAATGCGATCCGCGCGTTGCCGCGAAAAATTACACAGCCTGCAGGCGGCCCGAAAAATCGCTTGCGCGGGACATATTACTATTAGAAGTAATACAAATAAACCAGCGGGCGGAATGGGCGATGGACGACGGGGTGATCGTGGTGGGCGCAGGGCCGGTGGGGCTGACCGCAGCCTATCTGCTCGGCACGCGCGGCATTCCCTTCACCTTGATCGCTGCGGAGCCGGTGCTCGCCTCCGATCTGCGCGCCTCGACCTTTCATCCCCCGACGCTCGACCTGCTCGACACGCTGGGGCTGGCCGAACCGCTGGTGGCGCAGGGGCTGCGCAGCCCGACCTGGCAGATCCGGTTGCACGAGACAGGCGAGAAGGCGGAATTCGATCTTACGGCGATCGCTGCCGACACACGCCACCCCTTCCGATTGCAGTGCGAACAGTCGAAGCTGTGCGCCCTGCTCCTGGAACGGCTGCAGGCGGAAGGGCGTGGGCGCGTGCTGCTCGGCATCCGGGTGGATGCGGTGTCGCAGGACGAGGAGGGCGTCACCGTCGTCGCGCGACCGGTCGACGCGCCGGCGGACGCCGATCCGCAGAGCTTCACCGGACGCTATCTGATCGGCGCGGACGGATCGCGCAGCGTGGTGCGGCAGGATGCGGGCATCGCCTTCGAAGGCAAGACCTACCCCGAGACGACGATCCTCGCGACGACGCTCTTTCCCTTTCACGAACATCTGCCGGGTCTCTCCAACGTCAATTATGTCTGGAAGGAGGGCGGCACGTTCAGCCTGCTGCGGCTGCCCAATCTCTGGCGCTGCAGCCTCTATCCCGATCATGACGAGACCGTGGAGGATGGGCTGCGCCCCGAGAGCATCGCGCGCAAGCTGCAGGAGATCGCGCCGAGCGACGCCGGGCACGAGGTGCTGGAGACACGGCCCTATCGTATCCACATGCGCATCGCCGACGATTATCGGAAGGGCCGCATCGTGCTGGCGGGCGACGCGGCGCATGTGAACTCGCCCTCGGGCGGCATGGGCATGAACGGCGGCGTGCACGACGCGTTTGAACTGGTGGCGACGCTGTCCGAGATCTGGAAAGGCGCGCCGATCGATCTGCTCGACCGCTATACCCGCCGCCGCAAGCCGATCGCGGAGCAGGAGGTGCTGGCGCAGGCCGACCGCAACCGCGCGCGCATGCAGGAGCGGGATGGCGACAAAAGGCGCGAGATGCTGACGGCACTGCAGAAGACGGCGGGTGATCCCGTCGCCGCGCGCGAGCATCTGCTGCGCAGCTCGATGATCGCAGGGCTCCGCCGGGCTGCGGTGATCGATTGATGGGCGGTTCGTACGACTATGGGCGCGGCGGGCGGATCGGCATCGGCACGCCGCAGGCCAATCCTACCGTCGAGACCGAGTTCGCTATCCTGACGCCCCCCACCGCGAGCGTCACCGTGACCCGGCTGACCAGCCAGGCCGGGGTACCCGCCGATCGGCTGCGTGACTATCTGCTGCGTCTGGTTGACCATCTCGCCGCGTTCGACACGTTTCGGCCCGACATATTCGGCTTCGGCTGCACCGCCTCGTCCTATGTCGTCGATCCTGCCGACGAGCGCGCGGTACTGGCCTATTGCGAGGATCGCTTTGGCTATCCGATCGTCACCGCGGCCGATGCCATCGCCTGTACCCTGATGCGGATCGGCGCGCAGCGCATCGCGCTCGTCTCGCCCTATCCGGCAGGGCTGGCCCAGGCAGCGGTGCGCTATTGGCAGGCGCTCGGCTACGAACTGGTCAGCGTCGACAGCGCGGGAAGCCTCGCGCCCGATGCGGACACGCGGGGCATCTACGCGCTGGGCAGCGCCGATGCGGCCCCGGCAATCGCGCGGATCGATCCTGCCAAGGTGGATGCGGTGCTGCTGACCGGCACCGGCATGCCTTCGCTGCCGTTGATCGCCGACGCCCCGGAGGGGCTCACCATCCTGTCTTCCAACCTCTGCCTCGCCGCGACGATCTACGATCGCCTCGGCCTCGGCGACCTGCTCGATTCTGCTTCCGAAGCAGCCAAAGCCTGGCGCGACCGCTGCCGCGCCGCAACCGCATCCCTTCCAAGGAGCTCAGACATTCGCACATCGCCGTATTTTTCTTCTTCGTCATCCTGACGGAAGTCAGGATCCATTGGCCGCAGCGTTGCGCATCGATGCCCGGCGCTGCGGCGAATGGATCCCGGATCAAGTCCGGGATGACGAAGGAAATGAGCCGTCACCCAATGTGTGAATCCGACAGCCGAAAGAGACAGCCATGACCGACATCATCACCGCCCTGATCGACGGGGAAACGATCAGCGCAGGCGAGGCGCCGATCCCCGTCGTCAATCCTGCCGACGACACGCTGATCGTCGAGCTGCCCGAGGCCGACGACGCCACCGTCGACCGCGCCGTCGCGGCCGCCCGGCGTAGCTTCGACGAGGGCGCGTGGCGCGCCATGGCGGTGGAGAAGCGGCAGGCGGTGCTGCGCCGCTGCGCGGACCTGATCGATGCGGCCGCGGACATGCTGGCCGACATCGAATGCGCCAATACCGGCATTCCGCGCGCGCAGATCCGCAACCGCTCGATCCTGCGCGCCGCCGACAATTTCCGCTTCTTCGCCGACTATATCGGCCAGAGCGTCGGCGCCCTCTACGAGCAGAACCCGGATTATCTCACCTTCGTGCGACGCGAGCCCGTCGGCGTCGCCGCGCTGATCAGCCCGTGGAACTCGCCGCTGGCGCTGGGATCGATGAAGATCGCCTCGTCGATCGCCTTCGGCAACAGCTGCGTGCTGAAGCCTTCCGAACAGGCGCCGCTCGGCATCAGCAAGCTCGTCTCGATCCTGGGCGAGGCAGGGCTGCCCGAAGGCGTCGTCAACCTGGTCAACGGCCGCGGCGCCAGCACCGGCGACCGGCTGATCCGCAATCCGGGCGTGGATGTCGTCACCTTTACCGGCGGCACGCCGACCGGACGGGTGATCATGCGCACCGCCGGCGAGCTGCTGAAACCGGCGACGGTCGAGCTGGGCGGCAAATCGGCCAACATCATCTTCGACGACGCCGATTTCGAGCAGGCGGTGGACGGCGCCCTGCTCGGCATCTTCACCAATAACGGCCAGCAATGCCTCGCCGGCTCGCGCATCCTCGTGCAGCGCGGCATCGCCGATCGTTTCATCGAAGCGTTCGTCGAGCGCGCCAGGAAGATCCGCATCGGCGATCCGCTGGACGCTGCGACCGAGATCGGGCCGCTCGTCTCGCAGCGCCACATGCAGCATGTGCTGAGCTTCGTGCCCGGCGCCGGCGCCGAGGGCGAGACCTTGCTGACCGGCGGCCGGCGCGCACCGCAATTCGATCGCGGCTGCTATGTCGAACCTACCATCGTGCGCGCGGATTCGAACGACCGGCGCGTGTGCCAGGAGGAGATTTTCGGCCCGTTCGCGGCGCTGATGGTGTTCGATACGGACGAAGAGGCGTATCGCATCGCCAATGCCAGCCGCTTCGGTCTGGTCTCCTATGTCTGGTCGCAGAATATCGCGCGGATCATGGAGGCGCAGGAGCGGATCGAAGCGGGCATCGTCTGGTGCAACACGCCGATGATGCGCGAGCTGCGCGCGCCGTTCGGAGGCTATAAGGATTCGGGCGTCGGTGCCGATGGCGGTGCGGCCTGCGAAGCCTTCTACACGCGGCAGAAGACGGTGACGATCCCGCGGCGGCCGATCGCGTTGCGCAAGCTGGGGGTGTGAGCGGCGGCGCTCGACGCGGATCGACTGCCGGGAGCGGTGTTAACATTACCCTCCCTCGTAAGGCTGTTCGATTCACGTGGAGGGTGGCTGACGATTTTCCTCGCCATGCTGACTCGTTTCAGCATGACGAGGAAGGAACCCATATCTGGGCTGCGTGAATACCGTAGCCCGTAGCGGTAGGATGAAGGATCACACTCCAGCCGCATCCACGATCGAGTCGCCGCGCGCGAACCAGGTGCCCGGGCGGGCGGCGAGGTCGGCGAGGAGGCGTTCGAAGGCGTCGATGCGGTAGGGCAGGCCCATGATATAGGGCGTGACGTTGAGCGGCAGCATGCGACCGCCGAAGCGGGTGCTTTCGGCCTCCAGCAGCGTGTAGGCGTCGGTCATCTGCTCGACATAGCTGTCGACCGAATGCTGCTGGTTGACCAGGATCTGGCGGTCCGACAGCTCATGGTTGAGCGGAAGGTTGATCAGGCTGCCCGCGCTGGTCGTGAAGCGATAGGGCAGCTCGTCATTCACCCAGTCGCACATATAGTCGACGCCCGCCTCGACCAGCAGGCGCGGCGTGTCGAAGGATTGCGAGCGGGCGATCGAGTGCCAGCCGCGCGGGCGCGTGCCGGCGACGCGCTCCAGCGTGTCGAGCGAGCGCAGGATCAGAGCGCGCTCCGCCTCCTCGCCGATGCCGGTTGCGATCGTGCCGTTCATGTCGGTGGAATGGGCGACGATCTCATGACCTGCCGCGACGATGTCGGCGATCACCGACGGATAACGCTCGGCGATCGCGGCGTTCGCGGCGACCGAGACCTTGGCACCGACCTTCGCGAAGGCGTCGAGCAGTCGGTAGAAGCCGATCCGCGTGCCATAGTCCCGTGCCGTATAATGGCGATAGTCGGGATAGGGGGTGACCATATGGCCCGGCGCGCGGAACGGCTTGTCTTCCGGCACGATCGGGAACCATTCGAGGTTGACCAGGATCCACACTGCCACGCTCTTGCCGTCCGGCCAAGCGATGGGCTTGCGCTCGAACAGGTTGGACCAGGGATAGAAATCATGGTCCATGCCGTGGCGGCGCTTGGGATATTCGAGATAGCAGGGATCGAGCGCCATCAGCGCGCCTCCGTCGCGTAGCGGGCGGCGTCGGCCGTCGCTGCGTCATAGTCATGGGCAAGGAAATGGTCCGCGATGTCGCCCGAGCGGGTGATCCAGGCGCGGCCGTCGGCGGCGATGTGGCGCAGCACCTCGGCGAAGGGGCCGATGCGGTGCGGCTGGCCGACCAGATAGGCGTGGAGCGGAATGCACATCACCGTGCCCGAGGTCTCGCCCTCGGCGGCCAGCCGCTCATATTGGCGGATCAGCGTCTCGGCATATTCGCGCGGGCTCATATTATAGACCGAGAAGCCATAATGATCGTTCACCTCCAGGCTGTAGGGCATGGAGATGAGCCGGCCGGACTGCACATGCACCGGCCCCGGCTGATCGTCATGATAGAGATCGCAAGTATAGGTCAGCCCATATTCGGCGATCAGATCGAGCGTGCGCGGCGTATGGGTGAGGGCGGGGGCGAGCCAGCCCTTGATCGACTGGCCTGTCGCCTCGCGCACGGTGCGGATCGAATCCTCGATCAGCGCACGTTCCTGCGCTTCGTCCATCCCGTAGGAATAGCGGGTGTTGTAGGCGCCATGGCTGAAGAATTCCCATCCCAGCGCGTTCACCTGTTCGACGATCTCGGGATGATGCTGGCACATCGCGATGGAGAGCGAGACCGAACCCTTGAAGCCATGCGTCTCCATGACGTCGACGAGCCGCTGATGACCGACGCGATTGCCATAATCGCGATGCGCATAGCCGACGACATCGGGGTGCGGCTTCGTCCAGCTCTTGCGCTGCGGGTTGGCGGGCGGATCGAGCTCGTAAAATTCGATGTTGGGCGACACCCAGACGGCAACCGTTTTGCCCTCGGGCCAGGCGATCTTCGCACGGTCCCGATAGGGACGGAAATCGTAGAGGCCAGGATCGCCTTCGCCTTCGCGCATCAGCGTGCCTCCAGCCAGTCGATGACCGTCTGCACCGGCTCGACATCGGCATATTTGAGCTGAAGATCGGTCAGATTGGCGAAATGATAGCTCTCATGCTTGTCCGCGCAGGTCTCGATCGGGACGATCGAGCGGAAGCCATAGGCGAGGGCGTCCACCGCCGTCGCGCGCACGCAGCCCGAGGTGCTGCCGCCGGTGACGATCACCGTATCGACCTTGTGCCAGCGCAGATAGGAATTGAGCGGCGTCTCGAAGAAGGCCGACGGCATGCGCTTGGTGTACTGAAGATCGTTGGGATCGATCTCGCAGCGCGGATCATAGGCGTGGCGCTCGCTGCCATATTTGATGTTCTGGAGCGAATCCTCGGTATCGGTGCGCGTGCCCCAGACGCCGGCATCGCCCGCATCGTCCTTATAGCCGACGCGCGACCAGATTACTGGCATGCCCTTCGCACGGGCAAGGCGCGAGATGGTGTTCACATAGTCGATCTGCTTCGGATCGGTCTCATATGCCGTCTTGAACATGTCGATCCGCGTATAGGCCTGCTGGAAATCGACGTTCATGATGGCGAGCTTCTCGCCGAAGCCGAACTTCTTGCGCGCAGGATTGGCCATGACCTCCTCGAAGAGCTGACGCGCGGTCTTGTCCTCGCGCACCATCTTCGTTCCGATGATCGTCATGCTACCTCCTTGACAGGCCGACGTGCGGCCGCGTTGAAACCGAGCGGGAGACCCGCATCTGGTATGAAACCATAGAGCGGCTCGTTCGGCACCGCCGCGGCCAGGATCTCCCGTGTTGCGACCAGCCTGTCGATGTCGATGCCGGTGCGCAGCCCCATCGCCTCCAGCATGAAGACGAGATCCTCGGTCACGATGTTGCCCGAGGCGCCGGGCGCGAAGGGGCAACCGCCGAGACCGCCGAGCGAGCTGTCCAGCGTGGTGAGCCCGCATTCGATCGCGGCCAGCGCGTTGGCGAGGCCGAGGCCGCGCGTGTTGTGCAAGTGGATGCCGGTCAGCGTCTTTTCGCCCACCGTATCGCGGACGAGGTTGATGAGGTGCTTCACCGCTGCCGGATCGGCATAGCCGGTGGTGTCGGAGAGGCCCACCTCGTCGCAGCCCGCAGCCATCAGCCTTTCGGCCAGGCGTGCGATCTGCGCGTCGGGGATCGCGCCTTCCAGCGTGCAGCCGAAGGCGGTGGAAAGGCTGCCTTCGAAATGCGGGCGTTTCTCGGGCGGCTGTGCGGCGATCATGGCCGCGATGGCGCGTGCTTCCTCCAGCACCTGTTCATGCGTACGGCGCAGGTTGCGCAGCGAATGCGTCTCCGATACCGAGAGCGGTAGGGTCAGCTTGTGCGCACCCGCCTCCAGCGCCGCCTCGGCACCGCGGGCATTGGGCACCAGCACGGCGACGGTGAGCCCCGGAATCGTCAAGGCATGCGCGACCACCTCGCGTGTATCGGCGAGCTGGGGCAGCAGCTTGGCGGGAACGAAGCTTCCCACCTCGATCTCGCGCACGCCGGCTGCCGCCTCCGCGCTGATCCACGCCTTCTTCGCCTCCAGCGGCATGATGGCGTCAATGCTCTGCAGCCCGTCACGCGGGCCGACCTCGCTGATGAGGATGTCGATGCCGTCCATGGCGTCCACGATCTCTTCCGACCCTTTCGACTCTGGTTGCGTTATTTGTCATAGGTCTATATCAAATCGGTGAAGCCATTCAAGGCATGACAATTTTTAGCCGGGATAGTGATGAACCAGGATGCCCTTCCGCTTGCGGGCCTGAAAGTCGTTGAATTCACGCACATGGTCATGGGGCCGGCGGTTGGAGTCATATTGGGCGATCTCGGCGCGGAGGTGATCAAGGTCGAGCCGGTAGGCGGCGATCATACGCGAACCTTGCTCGGCTCGGGCGCGGGCTATTTCCCGATGTTCAACCGCAACAAGCAGAGCATCTGCCTGGATCTCAAGCAGCCGGACGGGCTCGGCGTCGCGCGCCGGCTGATCGCCGAGGCGGACATCGTGATCGAGAATTTCCGTCCGGGCACGCTGGCGAAGCTCGGCCTGTCCTATGAAGAGCTGTCGAAGGACAATCCGCGGCTGATCTACTGTTCCGCCAAAGGCTTTCTCGCCGGGCCGTATGAGAAGCGCACCGCGCTCGACGAGGTCACGCAGATGATGGGCGGCCTCGCCTATATGACCGGCCCGCCCGGCCGGCCGCTGCGCGCCGGCGCGTCGGTGATCGACATTACCGGCGGCATGTTCGGCGTGATCGGCATCCTTGCCGCGGTCGAGCAGCGGCACCGCACCGGCAAGGGCAGCGAGGTGCGCTGCTCGCTCTATGAAACCACGGCCTTCCTCGTCGGCCAGCATATGGCGCAGCAAGCCGTGACCGGCGCCGCCGCGCGGCCGATGCCGGTGCGCATCTCGGCCTGGGCGATCTACGACGTGTTCGAGACGAGCGAGCCCGAGGAGCAGTTGTTCGTCGGCGTGGTGAGCGATTCCCAATGGCTCGCCTTCTGCCGTGCCTTCGGCCTCGATGCGCTCGGCGACAATCCGGATTATCGCGCGAACAACCAGCGCGTGCTGGCGCGCGACGCGATCCTGCCGCAGGTCCGGGCGCTGTTCGCCGGCATGACCCGCGACGCGCTGGTCGAGAAGCTGGAGACGATCGGCCTGCCCTTTGCGCCGATCACCCGCCCGGACGAGTTGTTCGACGATCCGCATCTGAATGCCGGCGGCCTGGTCGACCTCACCCTGCCGGACGGGCGCGCCACACGCCTTCCGGGCCTGCCGATCGAGTTCGACGGCGAACGGCTGGGCCTCACACGCGACATTCCGGCGATCGGAGCCGACAGTGACGCGCTGCTCGCGGGCCTCGGTTACGCGCCGGAAGAGATCAGCGCGCTGCGTGCCAGCGGGGGCGTCGCCTGACAATGGGACGCACGCTGTTCGAGAAGCTGTGGGATCTGCATGCGATCGACGATCTCGGCGGCGGCACCGGCCTGCTGCTGATCGACCGGATCATGCTGCACGAGCGGACCGGCAGCGTCGCCCTCGAAAGCCTGCGCGACGCCGGCCGCAGCGTGATGGCGCCGCGGCAGACCTTCGTCACCATGGACCATATCGTCGATACGCTGCCCGGCCGCGGCGACAGGACGATCATGCCGACCGGCACCCAGTTCATCACCGCGACGCGAAAGGCGGCGCTGGAGGCCGGGCTGACCCTGTTCGACATCGGCGATCCGGGGCAGGGCATCGTCCATGTCATCTCGCCCGAGCAGGCGATCGTGCTGCCCGGCGTCACGCTGGTCTGCCCGGACAGCCATACCTGCACTCAGGGCGCGTTGGGGGCGCTGGCCTGGGGCATCGGCTCGACCGAGGCCGAGCATGCGCTCGCCACGTCCACGCTGCGCGTGCGCAAGCCGAAGACGATGCGGATCACGGTGAACGGCCGGCTCGGCACCGGCGTGACGGCGAAGGACCTCGCCCTCCATCTGCTCGGCCGCTTCGGCGCGGCCGGGGCGGTGGGCCATATGCTCGAATATGCCGGCGAGGCGGTGCGCGCACTCGATGTCGAGGGGCGGCTGACCTTGTGCAACATGGCGACAGAGCTCTCCGCCTTTTCCGCGATCATCGCGCCCGACGAGACGGTGTTTGCCTATCTGAATGGCCGCGCCTTCGCACCCAAGGGCGCCGATTGGGACGCTGCCGTCGCCTCCTGGGCGGCGCTGCACTCGGACGCGGATGCGGTGTTCGACGTCGACCATATCGTCGATGCCGCGGACGTCGCGCCGATGGTGACCTGGGGCAACAGTCCGCAGCATGCCGTGCCGCTGGGCGAGACCGTGCCGGCCTATGATCCGGCAGGTGGCCGCGACACGCAGGCGACGCATGAACGCGCGCTCGCCTATATGGGCCTGACGGCAGGCCAGGCGCTGGAGGATCTGCCGATCGACGCGGCGTTCATCGGTTCCTGCACCAATTCCCGCCTGTCGGACCTGCGCCGTGCCGCCGCGATCCTCGAGGGGCGCAAGGTGGCGGGCCATGTGAAGGCGATCTGCGTGCCGGGATCTACCCGCGTCAAGGCGGAGGCCGAGGCCGAGGGGCTGGACCGCATCTTCCGCGACGCGGGCTTCGAATGGCGCGAGGCCGGTTGCTCGATGTGCTTCTTTGCCGGCGGCGAGAGCTTCGGGCTTCGCCAGCGGGTGATCACCTCCACCAACCGCAATTTCGAGAGCCGGCAGGGCCCCGAGACGCGCTCGCATCTCGCCTCGCCCGAAACCGTGGCCGCCTCCGCCATCGCCGGTGCGATCGCCGATCCGCGCAAGCTGAGCCCCATCGCATGACCAGCCAGCCATTCCACAGCCTCACCGCGCACGCCCTGCCGCTGGTGCGGGACAATATCGATACCGACGCCATCATCCCCTCGCGCGAGATGAAATCCGTCTCCAAGAAGGGGCTGGCGGATGGGTTGTTCGCCGGTTGGCGCTACACGGAGGTCGGCGGGCGCGAGCCTGATCCCGCCTTCGTGATGAACCGGCCCGAGTATCGCGACGCGACCATCCTGATCGGCGGCACCAATTTCGGCTGTGGATCGAGCCGCGAGCATGCCGCCTGGGCGCTCGCCGAATATGGTTTCCGCGCGATCGTCGCGCCGAGCTTCAACCCGATCTTCCGCGGCAATTGCGTGCGCAACGGGATCGTGCCGGTCGAGCTGCCGGCCGAAGCGGTGGCCGCGCTCGCCGAGGCGGCGGAGCGGCTGGAGGTCGTGACCGTCGATCTCGCCACGCAGATCGTTTCGCTCGCTGACGGGCGCAACTGGGCCTTCGCGATCGAGCGCGAGGCGAAGGAGATGCTGTTCGAGGGGCTCGATGCGATCGAGCTGACCTTCAAACGCGCTGACCAGATCGCTGCGTTCCGCGCCCGCGACAGGGCCGCGCGGCCCTGGGTCTACCTGTAGGAGCAGTCGTTCCAGGGTTGCCGGTCTCGCGCTTTTCCAGCCAGCCGTCGGGGCCTACCCCTTGGGGGTCCTCCCGTCGGTCATGCCGACCATGATGTTGATCAGCGTGCGCACATCGCGTTCCGGGCCCTCGATCGCATCGACGAGAGTACGTTCCATCGCGCGCGACATGTAGCTGGCTTCGCCGGCATAGGCGAGCGACCAGCCTTCGAACAGTCGCACGGCGGTCGGCTTCGTTGGCAAGGTCACGATGTCGGTATGGCGGTCGTCGCGCTCGATGCTGGCGCGGAGCGCCGCAACGGATGTTTCCGGCCCTTCGAGATACTGGCTGAACCGGCCGCGGGCGAAGATGAGCGCCCCGGTGACGTCCAGCGTGGCATTGCGTCCACGCGATGTCGAAACGATCTGCTCGATTTCCGATGGAATGGCAGCCACCTCAATTTGACTGCGGCTGACGTACAACCAACAGGACGCAGGCACTTGGCTGATACTCCCCACCATCCGCCATCGCCCATCACCATAAACGGCTGGTCGGCCTGTTCAACACATCTTGTCCGGCTCCGTGCGCCGGGGTCTTGCGGGGGCGGCCGTCGCGTTACAGGACAGGAGAATCACGACGAGGCTCGTCGTGTAGAGTATCGATGGACACTGCTTGATGGATCGAGGGAGATAAGGCCGATGGATTCTGCGCGGACGATCTATATCGTCGACGAGGATGTGGCTGTTCGCCGATCCCTGGGCGCGCTGATAACCGAGGCGGGACTGCATTCATACCCCTTCAGCTGCGGCGAGGACCTGTTGGACGATCTCGCCGAATTGCCTGTCGGCTGCATAGTGATGGAGGTGGATCTGCCCGGGCTCGGCGGGCTCGAAGTGCAGCGCCGGGTCTCCGCATTGCGGCCGGAAATGCCCGTGATCCTGATGAGCGCGGAGGGCACGATCCGCATGGCCGTCGCAGCGCTGAAAGCAGGTGCCTTTGATTTCCTCGAAAAGCCGATCGCCGACCGGCTGTTGCTGGACGTGATCCGGTCCGGGTGCGAACAGCTCGGCCGGAGCCTGCCGCTGGTCGCCCGAAAGCGTGAGGCGCAGGAACGGGTGGGCAGCCTGTCCGTGCGTGAGCGGGAGACCGTCGAGCATATTGCCGGCGGGCTTTCCAACAAGCTCGTCGCGCGTACGCTTGGCCTCAGCATCCGCACGGTCGAGATGCATCGCGCCAGCGCCATGCGGAAGCTGGGGGTACGTAACCTGGCGGAATTGCTGCAGCTGGCTGGCGAAGCCGACCTGCTGCCGGACCGGCTGCCTTCTTCCGCCGCCGCCTGATAACGGGCAAAACGGCACATTGAAGGACGGTCCATCGCGTCGGCTCATATAGCGGCCGCCCGCCGGTGCTCAGCCGCCGTAGAAAACTTTCTCGCCGAGGTCCTTCATCTCCAGCACGGCCGCATCCGGACGTCCCTCAATTGGTGCGGAAAGGGTGGCGTCGGTGACTTCCAGTATCGCGACGTGATGATCGCCGCGCTCGACGATCTCGATCAGGCTGCATTCCACAGCGGCGGGCGCGCTGGCTATCACAGGGACACCGTTCTCGCCATCATGCACGGGTTCGCCGGAAAGCTTGCCATCTTCGAGCGTGGCCGGCTTGAAGAAGGCAAAGGCGGCCCCTTGCTGCCCCTTGCCGAGGATGTTTAAGACGGCCTTCTTCGTGGCCTTCAACGCGGCATAGACACCCGAATCGGCCTTGATGCCCATGGCGACGAGCGGCGGCGAAAAGGACGTCTGCGTGACCCAGTTGATCGTAGCGGCATGCACGGTGCCGTCGGCCTCGCGCGCGGTGAGCACGTAAAGGCCGTAGGGGATCATCCTGAGCGCCGTCTTCTTGGCTGCGTCGTCCATCATCACTCTCCCATATTTTCGCGGATTGTCCGGAGCGACTCCGGCCGCGTCAACCGTCCTGATCCGAAATGCAACCCGCGTTCGCGATCGGCCCTTGCCGATCGGGCACAGATCGCCATGTGTGGCACTTCATCCGTCCGCCTCGCCCGCTGTGCTTCAGGGAGACATTCGTGACGCAACCTGCTCTTTTCCGGCCGATCCGCGTCGGGAACCTCGATCTTGCCAACCGCATCGTGATCGCGCCGATGTGTCAATATTCCGCCGAGGAAGGGCAGATGACCGACTGGCACCTGATCCATCTCGGCCAGCTTGCCCTCTCGGGCGCGTCGCTCCTGACCATCGAGGCCACGGCGGTGCTGCCCGAAGGGCGGATCAGCTATGCCGACGTCGGCCTGTGGAACGATGCCACCGAGGCGGCGATGCGCCGGACGCTGGAGGGCATACGCCGCTGGTCCGAGATGCCGATCGGCATCCAGCTCGCCCATGCCGGCCGCAAGGCGTCGACCGATCTGCCGTGGAACGGCGGGGCGCAGATCGCGCCGGATCATGCCCATGGCTGGCAGACCGTGGCGCCATCCGCGATCGCCTTCGCCGAGGGGCAGAATGCCCCGATGGCACTCGATCGGGCGGGGCTGGAGCGGGTGCGGGATGCCTTCGTCGCATCGGCCCTGCGCGCCGACAATCTCGGCCTCGATCTGGTGCAACTCCACGGCGCGCACGGCTATCTGATGCATCAGTTCCTCTCGCCGCTCTCCAACCGGCGCGACGACGATTATGGCGGCTCGCTGGAAAATCGGATGCGCTTCCCGCTGGAGATATTCGATGCGGTGCGCGCGGCGTTCCCGAAGGAGAAGCCGGTCTCGATGCGCGTGTCTGGCACGGACTGGGTGGAAGGCGGCTGGGATGTCGAGCAGACCGTCGCCTTTGCGAAGGAGCTGGAGCGACGGGGCTGCAGCGCCATCCACGTATCGAGCGGCGGGCTCCATGCCGCACAGCAGATCCCGGTCGGCCCCGGTTATCAGGTGCCGCTGGCGCGTGCGGTGAAGGCGGAAGTGGGCATTCCGGTGATCGCGGTAGGTCTCATCACCGGCTTCGAGCAGGCCGAGGCGATCGTCGGCACAGGCGATGCGGATCTCGTAGCGCTGGCGCGGACCATCCTCTACGATCCGCGCTGGCCCTGGCATGCAGCCGCCGAGCTGGGCGCGACCGTGCGGGCGCCCAACCAGTATCTGCGCTGCCAGCCGCGGCAGTTCAAAAATCTGTTCGAGAGCGCCTGACCGCTCCCGACCGCCGAGGGACATGATGTCGAACGATACCGCCCATCCCGTCTGTCCTTTCCACCTCGCCTTCCCGGTCCGCGACCTTGCCGAGGCGCGTGCCTTTTATGGCGGGCTGCTGGGCTGTCCCGAAGGGCGCAGCGCCGAGGACTGGGTCGACTTCAACTTTTATGGCCACCAGATTGTCGCCCATCGCACCGGCGCCTCCGGCCCGGCGGGCGTCAATCCGGTCGACGGCCATGGCGTGCCGGTGCCGCATTTCGGGCTGGTGCTGCCGATGGCGGACTGGGAGGCGCTTGCCGCGCGGCTGAAGGCGGCCGGACTTTCCTTCGTGATCGAGCCCTATGTCCGTTTCCGCGGCCAGGCGGGCGAGCAGGCGACGATGTTCTTCACCGATCCGAGCGGCAATGCGATCGAGATCAAGGCCATGGCCGATCCTGCGCGGCTGTTCGCGACGGATTGACTGCCGAACGCGCTCAGGCTCCGATCAGGTGCAGGGCCAGGCTCCGCCGGTGCGGTACGCGGCGGTGCTCGAACAGATAGATACCCTGCCAGGTGCCGAGCGCGAGCCGCCCGCCGATCAAGGGAATCGACAGCTGCACCTGAGTGAGCGCCGTGCGAAGATGGGCGGGCATGTCGTCCGGACCTTCGTCGTCGTGACGATAGCGGCCTGCATCTTCCGGCGCGATTTCGGCAAAATAGGCCTCGATATCGCTGCGGACCTCCGGCGCGGCATTTTCCTGGATCAGCAGCGATGCCGAGGTGTGCCGGCAGAAGATTGTCAGCAGCCCCTCGGCAAACGCCTGCGTCTCGATCCAATCGACGATCTCGCGCGTGACCTCGATCAGTCCCTGACGGCTGGTCTGCACCTGCAGCAGCTTCGTCGCCTGTCGCATGTCCGTTTCCCTTTCCTGCACGCCGCGGATCGCACGGTGACGCCGACAACGCGTGGCGACGATCATGGTGCGACAACGATGCTCAGCGTGCGAACTGCAGCGCCTGCAGATGGATGTCCGCGCCGTCGAACGCAATGTGGAGATCGTGGAGGCCTTGGGCACCAGAGACGGGGCAATCCGCTTCGCCGCCCGGCGCCACGAGCGGGCAGACCGCGATGACCGGCCCGGTGGGACCGTCCAGCCGCAGCGTCAGTTGCGCCGTCGCCTCCGCCCGATAGGCGATATGGACATGCCGCGGCGTCGTTTCCCCAAATTGCAAAGTGGCGAAGCGCGCCCAGCGGCCACAGCAGGCGGCAATGGCGATGCCATCTGCGACACCGATGCCATTGGCCGCCGTGCTGAACGTGGCGCCGGATAGTGGCTCATAGGGATTGGCGTGCAGATCCGAATCCGCGAGGCCGGGCGTCTCCAGCACGATCATCGCCCAATAAGCCAGGCGGGGCAGGGTGAAGCGCACGAAATTGCCGCCCGCATCCGATCCTGTGACATAGGCAAGATCGGTCGCGGCGCCGTTGTTCATGTCCGGCGAGGCCCACCACAGGCGGTTGGTGCCGGGTTGGACGGGTGCGCCGGAATAATGGAGGATCATCGCCAGATCGGTGGCAGGTGTGGGTGCCGGCATGGTGCCGTCCATGTCGGTCCAGCGATCGGTGGCTATGCCGGCGAGGTTCACGACCTGGCAGATCTGGAAGCCCGGTTTGGCGCGGCTCATGAGGTCGATGTGGCCGGCGGCCGGGGCGCTGGCGGAGGATGTGCCGTCGGCCAGGGCGCAGGGCAGCGGCGAGGCCGTTACGCCGTCGCGCAGCATCGGCTGATAAGCGACCTCGAAATTCTTGTAGCGCAGCAGCGCGTCGGTGACGGGCGGTGGGCATGGCAAGTGATAGCCCTCGATGAACACGCCGGTGGCGATGCAGCCATCGTCCATATGGTTCATCAGCGTCGATCCCGCCGATGCGATCAGCGCGGTGGCGAGCAGCGGCGAGGCGAGATTGACCGCGCAGGAGCCGGGCTGCGCCGTGTTGCGCGCGCAGTTCGTGGCGAGTGCGCGCTGGAGATAGGCGGGCTGCACGATCGCGCGGGATGTATCCCGCCGAATGCCGGTCGTGATCGCGTCGAGCGCTGCGAAGCTCGGCGAATCGAAGTTCCACGTCTCGCGATAGAGGATCGGCTGGCTGCCGTCCCGCGCGACGTCGGCGAGGTGCCAGCCGCTCACAGTATTCACCACCACCGGCTTGCCGAGATAATCCTGGGCGCTGCTGGTGAAGGCCGACAGGCAGGCGCCCGGATCCCTGAGCTGACCGGTGAGGTCGTAACGCGGGCCGGCGGGCGGCCCCAGCGTGTCGGCCTGCCACCCGTCGAAACCGAACTGATCGAGCATCGGCTTGATGCTCTTCGACAGCAGATGTGCCTGCCAGCCGGGCGAGCAGAGATCGAACAGATCGAGATGATCTGCCTGCCAGCCATATCGGGTCCAGTTGTCGGGAAGGGCGGGCGATCGATCGAGATCCGCCTCCGTGCAGGGACGGGCAACCGAGCAGGCGCGGACGAAGGAGCCCTGGTCGAGGCTCGGGCCGGTGCTGCGGCGTAGGAAATCGTCATAGGCTTCACCGGTGCCCTGGAAGAAGAGCACCGGCAGGCCACGGGCATGCGCCGCCGCGATCACGCTGCGGATGGTAGCGCGGCTCACGGTGCGATTGGGCAGGGACGGCCAGCTGGCGAGCTCGGGCGGAGGGGCGAGCTCGGGCCGGTAATAATTGGCATAGGCCTGGACGGTGTTGCAGCGCCAGGCCACCTGGCTGTCGAGCAGTGCCGCGGCATCGATATCCTCGCCCCAGCGCGAGATCCAGCATTGGCGGGGAAAGCGCGTCGGCAGCGCGCCGGACTGGACGTCGACCGAGCCGAAGGCCTGGTCCACGCTGCGTCCGTTGGCATCCACCAGGGTCACATCGATGCGATAGCCTCGCAGGTCGGAGGGAGGCACGATGAACGGGAATTCGGCGACGACCGCTTCGGCATCGATCTCAACACTGCGCCTGCCTTGTGCGATCTCCTCGGCGTTGCGGAAGAGCGTGGCGACCAGCGTTCCGCGAAATGGCGCGTTGGATGAGCGCAACGTGATGCGCGCAGTCGCGGTGTCGCCCGGCGCGTAGCGCCCCTTGTCGGTGGTGACGAGGCCGATCCGTTCGTGCAGCGCCGGATCGAGCGATGGCGTGGCGGAAAGTGGCGAGGCGAACAACACCAGGAAGACGAAGAGCGTGAGCAAGCGCAGCATTCGGCCGTCGTAGCGAGCGCTTGGTGTCGCGGCGAGGACCGAATGCTGAAGCTAAGCCATCTTTACGCCATTCCCGCCGCACCCCGAGCGTAATCGGTGCCGAGAGTGAGACTTTCCCAGCGATCCATCTCCTCGATTACGCCGCCCAGCTTTTCGCGCGTGCGGCGTAGCGCGTCCGAACCGAGCAGCAGGTGGAGAGGCGGATCCTTGGCATCGACGATGGTGAGCAGCGCCTCTGCCGCGCGGGCGGGATTGCCTGCCTGGCGGCCGGCCATCGCATCGAAAGCGGCGAGGCTCCGGCCAACCGAGGCGGCATAGGCATCGCTCCCGGCATCAGCCCGATGCAGCGAATGGGCGGAGAGGAAGTCCGTCCGGAATGCACCGGGGGCGACCGCCGTCACCTTGATGCCGAAGGGAGCCACTTCCTGGGCAAGCGCGGCGGAAAAGCCTTCCAGCGCATGCTTGGCGGCCGCGTAAAGTGCCGATCCGGCGACCGGCGCGCGTCCGGCAATGGAGGTGATGTTGAGGATGTGGCCCGATCGCTGGGCGCGCAGATGAGGCAGCGCCGCCCGGATGAGGCGGAACGGGCCGAAAAGATCCACGGCGAAGAGGTGCTCCGCATCGGCATCGCTCGTCGTTTCGATCGCGCCGAGCAGGCCGTAGCCGGCGTTGTTGACGACGACGTCGATCCGGCCCGCCAGGGTGAAGGCGGCCTCGACGGTGGCGCCGATGCCGGCGGGATCGGCCATGTCGAGAGTGAAGAGGTGCAGCCGCCCGTCGCTTTCCGGCAGGTCCGGCGTGCCGCTGCGCACCGTGCCGATCACCCGATCGCCGCGCGCCAGGGCGGCTCGGGCGAGATCGAGTCCGAAGCCGCGGGAAATGCCGGTAATGAGCCATGTCTTCATGGGACGTCTCCTTTTTGCACGCCCCAGATCGCACTTGCAGCAGTCTTTCAGAATACGCCTATTTCTCACAGAGCTTGTAAGCTCAGCTGAATAATGCTGAGCCTGTCGCATGGACACGCTTCTGCCCGGCAGCGATTATAACCAGCTCCGCGCCTTCGTCGCGGTGGGCGAGCATTTGAGTTTCAGCCGCGCCGCCGAGGCGCTCGGCGTCTCGCCTTCGGCGCTCAGCCAGCTGGTGCGCGGTTTCGAGGAGCGCGTCGGCGTGCGGCTGCTCAACCGCACGACGCGTAGCGTGGCGCTGACCGATGCGGGCGAGACGCTGTTCCAGCGGGTCAGGCCGGCGGTGGCGGAGCTCGGAGCGGCACTGAACCAGGTGCGCCATTCGCGCGAGCGGCCGGCCGGTCGGGTGCGCGTACATAGTTTCCGTTCGGCGGCGGAGCGTTATATCGTGCCGATTCTCGGGCAATTTGCCGCCACCTATCCCGATGTGGAGCTGGACCTCACGCTCGACGATGCGGTGATCGACGTCGTCGCGGGCGGCTATGACGCGGCGATCCGCATCGGCGAAGTGATCGAGCGCGATATGGTGGCGGTCCGGCTGGGGCCGGAACTGCGTCAGATCGCGGTGGCATCGCCGGCTTATCTCGCCGCGAACGGCGCGCCGGCGCATCCGCGCGACCTCGTCCATCATCGCTGCATCCGCTGGCGCTGGCCGGGGCGGCAGACGCCTTATGCCTGGGAGTTTTTCGAGGATGGCGGCTGGTTCGAAGTGGCCGTGCACGGCCCGTTGATCGTCAACGAGAAAGACATGTGCGTGCCCGCCGCGCTGCAGGGCGTCGGCATCGCCTTTTCGGTGGAGGATCTGTTTCGCCCCTATCTGGCGGATGGGCGGCTGGTGCCGTTGCTGGCACCTTGGTCGGCGCCCTTTCCAGGGCATTTCCTCTGTTATCCGCAGCAGCGCCAGATGGCTCCGGCGTTGCGCGCGTTCATCGACATGCTCCGTCAGCCGGCGCGGGAGGCCGACTGAAGGCGCGCTTAGCGGGCGAGACCCTGCACGTCCCGATAGCCGAGGCTGGTCAGAAGGCCGTGATCCTTGTCCGACAAGGTGGAGGCCGGCACTATGACGGTGCCCGATCCGAAGATTACCACAACGCCGCGCGGCTGGCCGGCCCCGTCCCGATCGATGCGCATCACCTCGCCGATGCGGCGGCCGTCGGAGAAACGAAGCATGCGGCCGATCTGCAAGTTGTGGGCGGCAGGGGCGGAGACAGGTGCGGCCTCTGCCTGCAGGACGAGGAAAAAAGCGTTCAGCACGGTCGGCATCGTTCGACTTCATGATAGATGGGACACGCTGCTGCGGATTGCAAAGCGGCGCGCACCTCGCTCTCTGCCGGAGCGTCCGGCGACGATACCGCAGGGTGTGGCAAGCGATCCGTTCGCCGGTGCACGAACATTTCGATCGCACCGTGATCGGCATCACTGCGCGGTCGTTTGCTGTCGATCATTAGGCTGGGGCGACGGTGGCGCTTTGCGTTGGACGGCTTTTGCCACCGTCGCACCCTTCCTGCGCCGTTAGTCCGGGGTTCAGCCTCTGTCGTGCATAGTGAGCGAACCTGTTTATTCGAGCGGAGGAATTCATGCGATTCAACAGGAAAGCCATGCTGGCCGTGGCCGCCTCACTCGCCGTCGGGACGGCCGCAGTGGCGGCGACAAAGGCCGAACCATCCCATGTCATGGAAGTCGCGCTGCCTGACGGCAGCGTCGCGCATATTCGCTACAGCGGCGATGTGGCGCCGCGAATCCTGTTCGCGCCCGCCGGTGCCGACGCCTTCGCGCCGACTGCGTTCGATGCCTTCGATGCCGCGCCGTTCGCGATGTTCGACCGTATCGCCGCCGAGATGGATGCGCAGGCGGATGCGATGTTCCGGCAGATCGATGCGATGCGCCAACAGGCGGCGACTCAGCCGGGCGGTCTAACCGCGGTTTCGACGGGCACGCTGCCGGCGGGTGCTGTCAGCTATTCGTTCGTGTCGACCAGCAGCGGAAAAGGCATGTGCAGCCGCAGCGTTCAGGTCACCTCGCTCGGCGAAGGCAAGCAGCCCAAGGTGGTGAGCCAGACCAGCGGCGATTGCGGCCCGGCTGCCAGCCAGACGCCGGCGCCGGCAACCGACGCTACGGCCAAGCCCTCGATACCTGCGATACGGACCTGATAGCGGGCTGGACGCACACCGCGGCCTTGCCTGCGGCCAAGGCCTATGATGCCGCTCCGGATGATCCGGGGCGGCATTTTCACTCTTACTGGCTGTCCGTCATCCCGCCCATTACGCCCTGCATCATGATCTGGCGGACCTGGCTGCGCAGGCCATGCTCGCGCTCGACCTCGGCGCTGATCGTGTTGAAGCTGATGACATCCATGCCGCGGCGTTCGAGCGCAGCCGCGATCGCAGTTTTCGCCTGGGCGGCCATTAGTGGCCGCTGGTCGGCCGGGGCATCGGCCACAGCCTTCCGGATCGTCTGAATCTCCCCGAGCGCCAACGCATAGTCGCGTATCTGCTGTGCGGTGAGGGTTGGTGCACCCGTCTTCGCGGAGGTGCCGAGATCGCTGGCCTGAACGGCGGGTGCCGCAAATGCAGTAAAAAGGGCGACGACAGCAAGAGACTGGCGAACCGAGACCATCAAAGGAGCTTCTCCCAACATATCGTGATCGCCCGCGGTCCCAAATCGCGCTGCGATCGAACAGCCCCCGTCACTTTCAGTCTAGGCGAGCACACGGCAGATGGCCAGACCCCGCGGGTGCTCAATGGGCCGGGCGCGCCTCGCCTGCCGGAGCGCCGTCGCCTGATCCCGGCGCGGGCGGAATGGCGAAGCGTTGAGAGAGACCGTGATAAAGCCGCTCCTTGCTCACCATCTGCGCCACGAAATCGGCCGTCAGCGCAGCGGCGAGCAGCGGCATCATGAGACCGCGGCTGGCGGTGGTCTCCGAAATGATGATCACTGCTGTGAGCGGCGCGCGCACCACGCCGGTGAAATAGGCGACCATGCCGAGCAGAACGATGGCGCCGCCGGGATAGCCGGGAAAGATGCTGCGCAACATGTCGCCAATCCCCGCGCCCACCGACAGCGATGGGGCGAAGATGCCACCCGGCAGGCCGGACAGCGATGTCGCAAGTGTCGCGCCGAATTTGGCGAGTCCATACCAGATCGGAACGTCCGAGCCGGTGATGATCGCTCGTGCGGTATCGTAGCCCGTTCCCCAGGTGAGGCCGGTAGCGACACCGAGCAGGGCAACTATCAGGCCGCACGCGATGGCGAAACGGACCGGCCTCTCGCGCAGCCAGCGGACGGGCGCGAAGCACGTCCGTCCGGCGCCGAGCAGCATGCGCGAGAAGAGCGCGCCGGCGACGCCGCCGACCACGCCTGCCACCGGCGCTGCGAACAGCGCATCGTGGACGCCGAGGGTCTGTCGCATCACGCCGAAATAGACATAGTCGCCGGCCAGACCGAGGCTCACCATGCCCGCGATCAGCACCGCCGCCATGACCAGCAGCGTCATCCGCTGCTCATAGGCCGCGGCGAGCTCCTCGATCGCGAAGGCGACGCCTGCAAGCGGCGTGTTGAATGCTGCGGCGACACCCGCGGCGCCACCGGCGATATAGACCGAGGCGCGCAGCGGAATGGCCATCGCCCGATGTGCATAACCCATCAGTGCAGCGGCAACCTGGACCGTGGGCCCCTCCCGGCCGACCGATGCGCCGAAGAGCAGCGTGCCGACGGTGAGCAGCAGCTTGACGATGACCGTCCTGGCCGAAACCAGCCGCTCCATGCCGCGATCCGGCACGCGAGAGGCCGCAATGACTTGCGGAATGCCCGAACCCGCTGCTTCGGGCGCGATGCGGCGGGTAAACCAGACGAGCGCGCCGTAGCCGAGCGGCGTCGCGATCAACGGCAGCCACCACCATCGCCCGATCGCCTGCTGGAAGATCGCTGAAGCCCAATCCGCGGCGCGGGCGAAAAGCAGTGCGACCAGCCCGATCAGGATCGCGCCGCCGAGGATCGCCACGCGGCGGCGCCAGACCTCAGTATCGGGCCGATGGCGTCGGGCCAGCACAAAGGCTCTGCGGGGGGTGAGACGGCCGATGCGCATGGGCGTGACTCTCTACCGCCCGTGGACGGCGGGCAAGTCCGCAACGAGCTGGTCGCCGCCGAGCGTCTGGTAAAGCGAAACGAGGTTCTGGGCGCGCACGAGCCGCGCATTGGTCAACGTCTGTCGCGCGCTGTAGAAGCTGCGCTGCGCATCGAGCGTGGCGAGATAGGCGTCGATCCCTTCGCGATAACGGGCCGTTCCGAGGAACAGGCTGTCGCGCGCGGCTTCTTCGAGCTTGGTGTCCGCCGCAAGCTGACGATCGATCGTGCCGCGCCTCGCGAGCGCGTCTGCGATCTCGCGAAAGGCCGTCTGGATCGCCTTGCGGTAATTAGCAATGGCGAGATCGCGCTGCGCCTCGGCATAGCGCAGATTGCCCTTGTTGGCGCCGGCATCGAAGATCGGCAGTGTGGCGGACGGCGCGACCGACCAGGTGAAGGCGCCCCCGGTGAACAGGCTCGACAGCGCCGTGCTGGCGAGGCCGGCGAGCGCGGTCAGCGAAACGCGCGGGAAGAAAGCGGCGCGCGCCGCGCCGATCCGCGCATTGGCGGCACGCAGCGAATATTCGGCCTCCACCACGTCGGGCCGGCGCAGGAGAATGCCGGAATCGAGTCCGGCGGGCAGTTCCGCGAGAAGTCCGTCGATTGCCTCGAGCGAAGCGGGCAAGGCGGTATCGGCTACTGGGGTGCCGACCAGCAGCTCCAGCGCGTTGCGATCCTGCGCAACGGCGGTGGTGAGCGCAGCCTGATCCGACTGGGCGGTGGCGAGGATGGTCTCCGCCTGGCGCAGATCGGTACGCGGCGCGATCCCGCCTTGGAGGCGGGCTCGGGTCAGCTCGACGCTCTTCTGCGCGCTCTTTTCCGTGTCGACGGCGATGGCGAGCAGGCTGCGATCGGCAGCAAGCTGCAGATAGGCGTTGGCGACCCCTGCGACCAGCGTCAGCCGGGCGGCGCGGGCGGCCGCCTCGGTGCCGAGATACTCGTCGAAGGCGGCGTTGCTGAGGCTGCGCAGCCGGCCGAACAGGTCGATCTCGAATGAGGTAGTGCCGACTTCGGCGCTGTAGCTGGTGGTCGTCCTGTCGCCGCTGGAACTGCCCGTCCCGGTGTTGGTGCCGCCGGTGGTCGTGCCACTATCCGACGGACGCCTAACGGTGACGCCGCCGCTGGCGTCGATCTGCGGGAAGATCGCGGCATGGGCGACGCGATATTGGGCGCGCGCCGAAGCGACGTTGGCAAGGGCGACGCGCAGATCCTGATTGTTGGCCAGCGCCTGTTCGATCAGGCCTTGCAAATGGGTGTCGCGGAAGATGTCGCGATAATTGATCGACGGCAGGGTGGCTTCGCTCTGGCGCAGATAGGCATCGCCTTGCGGCCAGGCGGGGGGGACGGCCGGACTGGGACGCTCATAGGCCGGCTGCAGGCTGCATCCGGCAAGGGCGGCAAGGGCGGTTATGGCGATGAAGGGCTTCATGCCGAAACGTCCTCGCCGGCGGAGGGTGCGGCCGGCGGCGTCTCCCGCTCCTCCTGCCTGCCGTGGAAAAGACGGCGGACCAGCACGAAGAACAACGGCACGAAGAAGAGGGCGAGCACGGTCGCCGTGGTCATCCCGCCGATCACCGCTGTGCCGATCGCGACGCGGCTCTTCGCGCCGGCACCGGTGGAGATGGCGAGCGGCAGCACGCCGAAGATGAAGGCGAGGCTGGTCATCAGGATCGGGCGCAGGCGAATGCGCGCGGCCTCGAGCGCCGCCTCGGTCGGGCTCTTACCCTGCTTCTCCGCCTGCTCGGCGAATTCTACGATGAGGATCGCATTCTTGGCGGACAGCCCCATGGTGGTGAGCAGGCCGACCTGGAAATAGACGTCGTTCTCCAGCCCGCGCAGCAGCACCGCCAGGGTCGCTCCGATGAGGCCGAGCGGCATCACGAGCATCACCGCAAACGGGATCGACCAGCTTTCGTAGAGGGCTGCGAGGCAGAGGAAGACGACCAGCAGCGAAAGGCCGTAGAGGATGGGGGCCTGGCCGCCCGACAGTTTCTCCTGATAGGAAAGGCCGCTCCACGCGATCGAGGTGCCGGGCAGCTCTGCGGCGATCGCCGCGATGCGCGTCATCGCATCTCCGGAGCTTCGGCCCGCGGCGGCCTGGCCCTGGATTTCATAGGAACTGATGCCGTTGAAACGGGTCAACGTGTTGGGCGCGCGATTCCAGCCGATCTGCGCGAAGGACGAGAAGGGCGCCATCGCGCCGGTCCCGGTGCGCACATACCAGCTCGCGAGATTCTCCGGACGGCTGCGATACGGCGCATCGCCCTGGACATAGACACGCTTGACGCGGCCGCGATCCACGAAGTCGTTCACATAGACGCCGCCCCATGCGGCCGAAAGTGTGGAATTGACGCTCGCCTCGTTGATGCCGAGCGCTCCGACCTTCGCCTCGTCGATGTTGATTCCCAGCGTCGGCGTGTCTTCGAGGCTGTTGAGGCGCACCTGCGCCAGATCGGGGTCGGCGCTCGCCTCGGCGAGCAGCTTGTCGCGCCGCGCCTTGAATTCGTCCCGGCTGAGATTGCCGCTGTTCAGAAGCTCGAGCGTGAAGCCGCTGGACTGGCCGAGGCCGCGCACCGGCGGCGGATTGAGCGCATTGAACTGCACGTCGCGCAGCTGGCGCCCGATCGCCTGGGTCGCCCGGCGGGTGATAGCCTCCGCGGTGTTCTCCGCGCCCTTGCGCTGGTCCCACGGCGCCAGGGAGAGGAAGCCTCGCCCTGCATTCTGGCCGGTGCCCGCCTGGTTGCCGCCGACCACCGTGTAGACCGCGGCGGTGTTCGCTTTCTCCTGGGTCAGGAAATAGCGCTGGATCGCTTGGGCGGCGGCTACGGTGCGGCTCTGGGTCGCGCCGGGCGGCAGGGTGATCTGAAGCTGGGCAATGCCCTGATCCTCCACCGGCAGGAAGCTGGTGGGCAGTTTCAGGAAAACGAAGACGAGCAATACGACGATGCCGGCGAACACGAGCATCGCAGCCCTGGCATGGCCGAACAGCCGGCGGACCGTATCGCGATAGCGTTCAGAGGTCCGGGCGAACCATTCGTTGAACCGTTCGCCATAGTCGTGCGCCCTGGCGACGAAGCGGTTGCCGGCTGCGATTGCTTCCGGATCGCGCCGTTTCAGCAGGGTAGCCGCCAGCGCGGGCGAGAGGATCAGCGCGACGAGCACCGAAAGCACCATCGAGGAGACGATGGTGATCGAAAACTGCTTGTAGATGACGCCGGTGGATCCGCCGAAAAAGGCCATCGGCAGGAACACCGCGGACAGCACCAGCGCGATGGCGATCAGCGCGACATTGATCTCGCCCATCGATTGGATCGTGGCCTCGCGCGGGGTGATGTCGGGCTGCTCCTCCATCACGCGCTCGACATTCTCGACGACGACGATGGCATCGTCGACGAGCAGCCCGATCGCCAGCACCATGCCGAACAGGGTGAGCGTGTTGATCGAGAAGCCGAAGGCGGCGAGCACGCCGAAAGTGCCGAGCAGCACCACCGGCACCGCGATCGCCGGAATCAGCGTGGCGCGCCAGCTCTGCAGGAACAGGAACATTACGATGACGACGAGGATGATCGCCTCGATCAGCGTCTTGATCACGTCCTCGACGGAGAGCTTGATGAAGGCGGTGCTGTCATTGGGATAGGTGTAGGTCAGGCCTTGCGGCAGCGAGTCGGCGTGCGCATCCATGAAATTGCGCACTTCCTCGGCGGTCTTGAGCGCATCCGCGCCCGGCGCGAGCTGGATCGCGATGCCGGCGCCGGGATGGCCGTTGAGGCTGCTGACACTGTTGTAATTCTCGCTCCCCAGTTCGACGCGGGCGACGTCCTTCAGCAGCACCTTCGAGCCGTCGGTCTGCGTCTTGACGATGATATTGCGGAACTGCTCGGCATTGGTCAGGCGCGATTTGGCAGTGACGATCGCGTTGAGCATCTGGCTGTCGGGCGAGGGCTGGGCGCCGATCTGCCCGGCCGCGACCTGGGTGTTCTGCGCCTCGATCGCCGAGATCACGTCGTCCGTGGTGAGCTGGAACGACATGAGCTTGTAAGGGTCCAGCCAGATGCGCATCGCATATTGCGCGCCGAACACGTTGATGTCGCCGACACCCGGCAGGCGACCGATCGCATCCTGCAGGTTGGAGACGAGATAGTCGCTGACGTCCGCGCTCGTCATCCGGTCGGTCTGGTCGTAGATCGACACGACGGTGAGGAAATCGGCATTGGACTTGGTGACGATCAGGCCCTGCTGCTGCACCTGCTGGGGCAGGCGGGACAGCGCCTGCTGCACCTTGTTCTGGACCTGGACCTGCGCGATGTCCGGGTCCGTGCCCTTCTGGAAGGTGACGGTGACGGTCACCGTGCCGGCGGAGCTCGAGGTGGCGGAAAAATAGATCAGCCCGTCGATGCCGGTGAGCTGCTGCTCGATGATCTGGGTCACGCTGCTCTCGACCGTCTCGGCCGAGGCGCCTGGATAGGTGGCGCGGATGTTGACGGCGGGCGGCGCGATGTCGGGATATTGTTCGACCGGCAGCGAGATGATCCCGCCGATGCCGAGCAGCATGATCACGATCGCGATGACCCATGCGAAGATGGGTCGATCGATGAAGATGCGGGAGAGCATCGCCTAGCTGCGGCTTGCCGGCTGACCGGACCCGCCGCTTCCGCCGCCCGCGGGCGGCGTCGTCTGCGGCGGCGATCCTGCGGGCACCGGGCGGATCGCCTGACCGGCGCGGACCTTGCCGAGCCCTTCGACGATCACCTTGTCGCCCGGATTGAGCCCGGAGGTGACGAGCCATGCGTCGCCGACCGTCTGGCCGGCGGTGACGGTGCGGAGCTCGGCCTTGTTTCCGGCGCCGACCACCATCACCGTGGCATTGCCCTTCGCATCGCGCGACAGGCCCCGCTGCGGCACCAGGATGGCGCTCCGGCTGGTGGCCTGGCTGAGCCGAGCGCGGACATACATGCCTGGCAGCAGCAAGCCCGATGGATTGGGGAAACGGGCGCGCAGCGTGACCGAGCCGGTGTTCGGATCCACCATCGCTTCGGCAAATTCGACCGTTCCGGCGAGCGGATAGGTGCTGCCGTCCTCCAGCGTGAGCTTCACGGTTGCGGCCGACGGCACGACGCCGCCCGAGGCGAGCGAGCGCCGCAGTGCCAGCAGCTCCGCGCTCGACTGCTGGATGTCGACATATATCGGATCCAGCCGTTGGATCGTGGTCAGCGGATCGGCCTGGTTCGCGGTGACGAGCGCGCCGGTGGTGAACAGCGAGCGGCCGATGCGCCCCGTGATCGGCGCGGGCACGCGGGTGAAGCGCAGGTTGATCCGCGCCGTCTCCAGCGTCGCGCGGTTCTGCGCGACGCTCGCCACTGCCTGCTTCGCCGCCGCCGCGGCATCGGTATAATCCTGCTTGGACACAGCCTCGATCTGGGCGAGCGGACGGTAGCGATCGGCCTTGGCCTGGGTCGATTCCCGATTCGCCAGCGCGCTGGCGAGATTGGCATCGGCCTGATCGACCGCGGCCTTATAGAGGCTCGGATCGATCCGGTAGAGCGTCTGACCCGCCTTGACGATGCTGCCCTCGGTGAACAGTCGCGCTTGAATCAGGCCCGAGACCTGTGGCCGCACTTCCGACGTCTCATAGGCAGCGGTGCGCCCGGAGAGCTCGACATAGATCGGCACGGTCTCGGCCTTGAGCACCACGAAGCCGGCTTCGGGCGGCGTCGTGTCCCTCTTCTTCTCGTTCGGTCCACAGGATGCGAGCAGGAGCGACAAGCCCGACAGAAACCAGAGCGGACTCGCCGCGCGGACGGAACCCATTAAAAAGCCTCGCGACAATCGCCGGCACGCGTCGTTGCCGCGCCCCCGTTTGTGTGACGGATGATGTCTAGATGCCCAGACCTTCGCCCGCAACGTCCGGATCCAGAAGCGGTTCCCCATTGGTGGATAAGGCGAATTGGTGTCATCTGTATCCCCGTCACCGCTGCGCGGCCTGGGTGAAATCGATGCGGATGCGGACCCATGCGCCGACCAGCGAGCGGCCGCCGACGCGCGGGGGGCGGACGAGGAACTGCCAGGCGGCTTGACGCATCGACCGGGCAAGGCCGGAGCCCGGCGGGGAATCTCCGATCTCGATGCAATCCTCGACATGGTAGCGTGCGGCCGTGCGGCAAGCGATCAGCGCCCAGCCGCCGTCAGGCGGGCGGGAGTGCAGATAGAAGGACAGTTCGGCATCGGTGGGTTCGCGGAACCATTCGGCATTGTACAGCGGCTCGCCATGCGGGCCGGTGCCGGGTCCGTCGGTGGTGCTGTCGCCGGCGGAGCCAGCATCGGCGCTGTCGCTGTCGCTGGCGCTCTGCGATTGGTTGGCCGGGTGTTGGGGCAGCTTGGAGATGTCTGAGGCGCGGAACACGTCGGGAGTCACGATGACCATCTTCAGCGGGCCGGCCAGCGCTGCGGGCGGCTGGGCTTTGGTTTCGGCGCTTGGGGCGGTGGGCGTCGGCGGATGTTCCGGCGTCTTGCGTCCGGCCTTTTTCTGGCGCGTCGCCTGCTTGTCGGCCGTCGGCGTGGTAGTCGGTTCGGGCAGCAGATCGACCAGCACGGGATTGCGCGGCGGCGGTGGGGCGGGGGGGCCGGAAGCCAGACGAAGCAGCATCAATACGAGCAGGATGTTCGCGGCCGCAGCGACGAGAAAGGCCATGGCGCGACGACGGAGCGACGCACGACCCTGATAGGAAGAATCCCGAAAAAAGACCGAAGCCATGAGCGTTTCGCGCCCTACAGGCTGTGCCCGTCGGCGGCAATGGCCGGCCGCGGTTACAAAATTTTGAGGATCGCCGCGCTTTTTGGCCGCATCGCGTCATCGGGTGTGGCGCGCGATGACGTCCGCGATTGACCGTCCGGCGCCTCCGTCCGACAGCTCGGCGAAGCGGCAAGGGCCGCGCGGAGCAGGAGAGAGGGCGATGGCGGCGGGGCTGCAGAACCGGGTGGTACGCATCGCCCGGCCGATCGACGGGCTTCCTGGGCCTGATGATTTCGAGATCCGGGTCGAGCCGGTGCCGGAGCCCGGCGAGGGGCAGGCGCTGGTCAGGACCATCTATATCAGCATCGCCCCCGGCGTCCGGCCGCTGATGCCCTATGCCGGGGAACGACCGGATGTCGCGCAGGATTCGAGCGCGGGGCGCGTCGATGCCTCGGCGGATGCCGTGCCCAATCCCTCGCGCATTCGCGTCGGCGAGGCGATGCGCGCGGGCATGGTGCCGTCCGATTCCAAATTCGCCGGCGGTACGGTGGGGCGCGTGATCGCCTCGCGTCATCCTGATTTTCGCGTGGGCGATTACGCGTTCGGCGGCCGATACTGGCAGGATTATGAGGCCATCGACGGGGCGAGCGCGATCCGGCTGGATCCCGCGGAACTGCCGATTGAGGCGGACCTCGGCCTGATCGGGCGGTCCGCCTTCACCGGCTGGGTCGGCTATAGGCGCATCTGCAACGCCCGGCCGGGCGAGACGATACTCGTCTCGGCCGCGGCGGGATCGGTCGGCATGCTGGTCGTGCAGCTGGCGAAGGCCGATGGACTGCATGTCGTCGGTATCGCCAGCGGCGCGGACAAATGCGCGTTCGTGACCCGGGAACTGGGCGCGGATGCTTGCATCGACCGGATGGGCGAGGATGTCGGCGCAGCGCTCGACCGGCTTTGCCCGGCCGGCGTGGACATTTATTTCGACAATGTCGGCGGCGCGGTGCAGCGGCCGATATTCGATCGGCTGAAACCGTTCGGCCGGCTGATCGTGTGCGGCATGGCCGCCTCCTATTGCGGCGGCGGGGATACGCAGCTGCCGACCGGGATCATCCTCGGCAAGCGGCTGCGCATCGAGGGGTTCGTCGTGCTCGATTATGACGACGATTACCCGGCCTTCCGCAGCGAGATCGCGCGGCTGTGGCGGGAGGGGAGGATCCACTACCGCCAACTCGTCTATGAGGGACTGGAAAGCGCGCCGCGGGCACTGGCCGATTGTCTGTCCGGGCGGAGCAGCGGCGGCAAGATCCTCGTCCAGGTGGCGCCGGATGACAGCCGGGCGGAGCGGAGTTGAGCCACCGAACCCGGTTTTCGTGAATCCGGGTTCACCCACGGGCTGTGATAGATTACAATGGCATCATCGACGCGGTTGGGCATGGTCCATGGGGCGTTTGGGAATTTTCTTTGTGTCGCTGGGACTTGCTGGAACGGCGCAGGCCGCCGATCCGGCACCCGACCATTTTGCGCGTTTCGCGACAGAGGTACAGGCGTTCGCCGCGCGTGACCGCCAGGCAGCGAGCGATGCGACGACGCTGTTCATCGGCAGCTCCAGCATCCGCTTCTGGGATCTGCCGCACAGCTTTCCCGGCGTCGCGGCGATGAACCACGGCTTCGGTGGCGCGACCACGCCGGACGTGCTGCATTATTATGGCGACGTCGTTGCCGGCGAGCATCCGGCTACGGTGGTGGTCTATGTCGGTGAGAACGACATTGCCGAAGGCCGCAGGCCCGAAGCGGTGACTGCGGACGTTCTGGCGCTGCTGCGCCGGCTGAAGGCGGATCTGCCGCAGTCGCGGCTGCTCTATCTGTCGATGAAGCCGAGCCCGGCACGCTGGACACTGTGGCCCAAGATGAGCGAGGCCAACATGGCGATCCGGGCGAGCGCCGGGACGATCGGCTTCCAATATGTCGATGTCGGCAGCGTGCTGCTGACGCCCGCAGGCACTCCCAACGCCAGCTATTTCCGGCCCGACGGACTGCACATGAACGCGCAGGGCTATGCCTTGTGGAACGACATGATCGACGATCTCATCGCGCCGCCGCGCAATCAGGCGCCGCGGCAGGCCTCGGTGAGCTGATCTGCGCGTCTGCGCGCGCCGACTCGCGGTGACGGGACGCTACCCTTCGGGAAGTCGATGATTCCCCAGCGGAGCGGGACCCGTTCGCGCGTGACTGCCTGGCTCAGCTGCGCGCATCGACGCGTCCGCTGCGTTCCAGCTTGCCCCAGCCCACCCACAGGCCGCGCAGCGCATTGGCGACAGCGCGGATCACGACCCCGTACATGAGCTGGCGGTAGACGAAGCGCTGGGCGACGAGCAGGACGAAGGGATAGCGTTTCTCGCGCCGCTCCAGCCGATAGGCGACCCAGCCGCAGAGGATGTCGACCGCGGTGAAGACGATCCAGTAGGCCGCCATGCGCAGCACGTCGCTCTGCGTCTGCGCCCAACCATGCTGCGCGACGTTGATCGCCGTCGATATCATGCTGACGACCAGCGCGAGATCGATCAGCGGGGAGATCAGCGCAAAGCCGATCTGGAATATCCAGGCCTGGGGAATGCCGACATAGGCGAGGCCGGCCGGGCGGCGCAGGCGCAGGATGCCGCGATGCTTCCACAGGCATTGCAGCGTACCATAGGCCCAGCGGAAGCGCTGCTTGGCGAGCGCGCGGAAACTTTCCGGCGCCTCCGTCCAGGCGACGGCGTCGACGTCATAGGCGATCTCCCAGCCGCGCCGCTGGATGGCGATGGTGAGATCCTGGTCCTCCGCCAGCGTATCGGCGGGGTAGCCGCCGACCTCGTCGAGCGCGGCCTTGCGCCAGGCGCCGACCGCGCCGGGCACGACCATGATCGCATCGAAACGAGATAGCGCGCGCCGTTCCAGATTCTGGGCGGTGACATATTCCACCGCCTGCCAGCGGGTGACGAGGTTGATCCGGTTGCCGACCTTGGCGTTGCCGGCGACCGCGCCAATGCGCGGATCGGCGAACCAGCGGGCGAGGCGGGCGATGGTCTCCTCCTCGAACTGGGTGTCCGCATCCAGCGCGATGATGATCCCGCCCTTGGCCAGGGCGAGCCCGCGATTGAGCGCGCGCGCCTTGCCCCCATTCTGCAGCGTGAGCAATTGCACGCGATCGTCCTGCGAGAAGGCGGCGCGCACGATCGCGCTGGTCTCGTCGGTGGAGCCGTCGTCGATGACGATCACTTCCACCTGCGTGTTCGTGCTGGCCAGCACCCGGCGCACCGAGGCCTCGATCACGCGTGCCTCGTTGAAGGCGGGAATCAACACCGAGACGAAGAGTTCGGGATCGATCGCCGGCGGCACCGGCC
Organism: Flavisphingomonas formosensis; assembly: GCF_009755815.1. Taxonomy (GTDB): domain Bacteria; phylum Pseudomonadota; class Alphaproteobacteria; order Sphingomonadales; family Sphingomonadaceae; genus Flavisphingomonas; species Flavisphingomonas formosensis. The sequence goes on along the minus strand of NZ_WRPK01000008.1, from coordinate 38,231 downwards.
GGTTGCGCCGCCGGGCACTGTTGAGCGCCAGCGCCGCGAGGATCACCGCGCGCGCCACGCCGAGTGCGATGGCGAGGAAGAACATCCATTTGAGTGCATAGCCGAGGGCGGCGAGCACCAGGAACATGCCGATATCGGCACGCACCGAGAGCAGGTCGACGCCCGAGACCGGCGGCATCACCTGGCCCGGCGCGAGCCCTGCCAGTTCGGATACCGGCACGAAGCGATAGCCCTTGGCGCGCAACGCATCGATGATGCGGGGCAGGGCGGCCACGGTCTGCGACCGATCGCCTCCGCCGTCATGGAGCAGGATGATCTGCGCCGAGCGGTCGTCCGATCCGTCCTCGACCTGCGCGATCACCTGGTTGACGATCGCATCGGTGCCCGGCCGCTGCCAGTCGTTCGGATCGACGTGCAGCCCGACATTGGTGTAGCCGGCCTGCTGTGCAGTCAGCGCCGGGATCAGCTCGTCCGCGGTGGTGGGTTCGGCGTCGCCGAAATAGGGCGCGCGGAACAGCCGCAGCGAGCGGCCGGTATAGGCCTCCACCACGCGCTGCGTCGCGTTGAGCTCGATCCGCGTGCCTTCGGGCGAGACCTTGGCGAGATTGGGATGGGTGAAGGTATGGTTGCCCAGCTCGCTGCCCTGCGCGACGATCCGCTTGACCAGCAACGGATGCGCCATCGCATTCTCGCCGATCAGGAAGAAGGTGCCGGGCACGCCGCGGGATTTGAGGACGTCGAGGATCTTGGGCGTCCATTCCGCGCTCGGTCCATCGTCGAAGCTCAGCGCGACGAAGCCGGGCTTGTATCCGGTGCGGCGCACCACGAAGGGCGTCGGAAGCTGCACATAGCGTTCCAGGACGATGAGGTTGCGGGCGTCGCGGAAGAGCTGGCGCTGGCCGGGCGCGGGCACGTCCTCGATCCGCAATATCTCACCATTGCCCTCGACATCGACGTTGCCGACCGCGTGCAAGGTACGCAGATCCGGGATATGACCGCTCTCGAAGGCGGCGAGGGCAGGCCAGAAGCCGGCATCCTCCGTGCCGAGCCGCCACAGCGCGACGCCGGCGACGCCGTTCAGATCGGCGACGCGCAGCTGGTTCCAGGCAGTGGCGGCGTCGAGCATCCACACGCTGTGCGTGGCGCCGCCATCCTCATAGCCGAAGGAGGGGTTGCCGCTCTGCCGGTCGAACTGGATCGGCGCCTCGCTGTCGTGCGCGTTCAGCCACGCTTCCTCGACCGCCAGCGACGTGGCCTGGCCAGATGCCGTCCAGTCATAGGCATAGTTGCCGATCGCCACGATCAGCTTTTCGCGGGGCACGCGGGCGAGCGCCTTGCCGAGCTGCTTGACGAACCAGCCCTGGCTCGCGATCGGCCCGGCATCGCCTTCCGGCGAATGCTCGTCATAGGCCATCAGCACGATCTTGTCGGCGACGCGGGCGAATGCGCGCAGGTTCCAGTCGTCATCGTCGGCGGGCACGGTGACGACCACCTGCCATTGGCGCGCAGCAAAGCGGGCCCGAGCCTCGCGCAGGAACTGCATGTAGGCGGGCAGCGCGTCGGCGGGGATTTCCTCGAAATCGAACACCACGCCATCCGCCTTGCGCGCGAGCAGCAATTGCTCGAGCCGGTCGAGGAAGGCGGTGCGCGCTGCGCGGTCGCGGAACAGGGCGGCGCTGCCCGCGCCGTCCCAGCGATCCTCCACCGCATTCTGCACCATGGGCAGCAGCTTCGGGCGATGCGGCGTGGCGGCGAGCAGCGCGTCGAGCCGGCGGTCGGGCGCCATGGTGAGGGTGTGGGCGGGGCCGGTCACGAACATGACGCTCGGGATCAGCCAGTCGATCTCGCCGATATGGCGCGAGAGCGAGGAGCGGCTCGCATCGTCCCAGGGCACATAGAAGGCAGCCTTGATCTGGCGCACCTGCTGTGCGGCGGGCGAGGTGTGGCGGGGCAGCCAGGATGCCAGATTGTCGCGCAGGGCAGAGAGGCCGCGGGCCGCGCGATGGCGCAGATGCAGCACCTGCTGCTCCAGCGGGCGGGGGACCGGATGTTCCATCGCGAGCGCGAGCGGCTGGGGCACCGGCACTTCGACCACGGTGACCGCGAAGGCGATGGCGGCGAGCACGGTGAGCAGCAGCAGCCCGAGGAAGCCGCGCATTGTCCAGCGGTTACGCCGCCCCGACGCATCGTAGAAAACCGGTTCTTCCACCCGCCCTCCAGCCTGTTGGGCCTGCCCGCGGCCTTCCCTGCTTTGCTCCGGCCATTCAGGCAAGCCCGGTCGAACGATCCGGGTTGCCGGCGAGCCGTGCCGTCCCGGTGGCATCATGGGCAAAGCCGCGCAGCCTGTCACCGTCCATGACAGAATGGTCATTCGTAATGTTACGGAATGACAATGTTGGGGCCACTCCGCCGTAAATGCCCGGCTCTATTGTGATTTCCGCACCCGATGAACGGGCGCGGAAATCAGGAGACAGACATGTTCCGCACGAAAAACGTCATTCCGGCAACGATATTGGGCGCAGTTGCGGCGCTTTCGATCGCGGCCGCCCCGGCCAATGCGGCGACCGGCAAGCAGCACCAGCGAAGCGCAGCGACCAAGGTGCACAAGCAGGTTCCGGGCAAGGCCGCGCATCATGCCAAGGCAGCGGCTGCCAAGACCCGCTGACGTGAGACAATCGGTCGGAAAAGCGCGAGAGAGGGCATTTCGAGGCTGTGCCGCACAATGCGCCGAAGACTGATCGACAAACAGACTCCAAACCGGGCGGCCGGCGCGCTTCAGCCTGACGCCGGCCGCGCCCCCGGCCCCGATGCATCCGCCTCGGGCCGGATGGTGAGCCGGGCGCACAGCCCGGGATCATTATCTTCCAGGCTCAACGTGCCGCCATGAAGCCGGGCGACGGCGGCAACCAGCGACAGGCCGAGGCCCGCTCCTTCCCCTCGACGCGCCGCATCCAGGCGGCCGAATCTCCGCAGGGCCTCGGCTCGCTGGTCCTCCGCAATGCCCCGTCCGCGATCGGCGACGGCGATGCAGATGGCATCGCCCCGGCGATCGGCGGACAAACTTATTTCCCCCGCGCCATATTTCAGCGCATTGTCGATCAGATTGGCGAGCGCCTGGCCGAGCAACTCGCGATGCACGGGCGCGACGAGATCCGGCTCGGTGGCCAGCGCGATGGAGAAGCCGCGCTCCTCGGCGAGCGGCCCGTACATCTCCTCGAGATCGGCGAGCATCCGGCCGATATCGGTGGCCACGAACAATTCCCGGCCGAGCCCGGCCTCGGCACGGCTGATCTGCAGCGCGGCGTTGAGCATCGCGAGCAGCCGATCCGATTCCTCGATCGCTCCGCCCAACGCCAAACGCGCCTGCTCCTCCTGCGTCCGACCGAGAGCGCGTTCGAGCATGGCGCGCTGCCGGGTTAGCGGCGAGCGCAGATCGTGGGCGAGGCCGTCGGTGACCACCTTGAGTTCGGTCATCAGGGCGGCGATCCGATCCAGCATGGCGTTGACGACGATCGCCAGCCGTTCGAACGCGTCGCCGCTGCGATCCAGCGGCACGCGATGTTCCAGCTTTCCGGCGGCAACCGCCCGCGCGGTTTCGACCGTCGCGATCAGCCGATGTTCGATCAGCCGGGCGGCGACCAGCGCGGCGATGGCGGCGAGCGCGATGGCGAGCAGCAGGGTACTGAGCATCGCGCCCTCCATCACCGTGGTGAAGCGCAGGGCATTGTCGATAGCGTGGCCGGTCAGCAGCCGTTCGCCGCCGGGAAGGTGCGTCGCCACCACGCCCAGCCGTTCGGGAGCGGACTGGCCGATGCGGTAGATCTCGATCACCGCCCAAGGCGTCGAGATCGGTACATTTGGCGGCCAGGCGGCGATATTGCCGGCCAGGAAGCTGCCGTCGGGCGCGGCCAGCAGGATGGCGGAGCTCGGCTCGCGCTCGGGCGCGGTGCGCCGGGCGATCGTCTGCGCCAGCGCGACGGTGCCGCCCTGGCGATAGGTAGCCAGCAGATCGTCGCGCAACTCCTCGGCGAGCGCGCGCGCATTTTGCGAAAGCTCGGCGCTGGTCAACCGGTGCACCGCGGCGAGTAGCAGCAGCGCGCCGGCGAGCTGGAGCAGGAAGACCAGCGCCGCGAAGCGGAAAGTGGCTGATCGGATCAGCCGCAAGTCATGCGTCCGCGCCGAGACGATAGCCGGCCCCCCGCACGGTGTGCAGCAGCGGGCCGGCCTGTCCTTCGTCCAGCTTCTTGCGCAGGCGGCTGATATGGACGTCGATCACGTTTGTGCCCGGATCGAAATGATAGTCCCAGACGCCTTCCAGCAACATGGTTCGCGTCACCACCTGATCCTTGTGGCGCAGCAGATATTCGAGCAGGCGGAATTCGCGCGGCTGCAGCTCGATCGGCCGGCCCGCCCGCCGAACCCTGCGCGAGAGCAGGTCCATCTCGAGATCCGCGCAGGACAGTGTCGTCTCCGGCTGGGGACCGCTGCCCTTGCTCTTCCGGATCTGCAGGCGGATGCGCGCGAGCAGCTCGGCGAAGGCGAACGGCTTGGTGAGATAATCGTCCGAGCCGGAGGTCAGGCCGGCGACGCGATCCTCGGCGGAACCGAGCGCCGAGAGGATGATGACCGGGGTCTCCACGCCCGCCGCTCGCATCGATCCGAGCACGGCCATGCCGTCCATCGACGGCAGCATCCGATCTAGCACGATGCAATCATAATTGCCGTCGATGGCATGGAACAGGCCGTCGCGGCCATTGCCGGCGCGATCGACCACGAAACCCTCCTGATCGAGGCCCGACGCGATATAGTCGGCAGTGGCGCCGTCGTCCTCCACCACCAGAATCTTGTGCCCCACGCCCGTCTCCTCATGCCGCCCTGTCGACGAGGATGGTCAATAGCCGGTCGTGGCGCCGGACGTGAAGCCTCAGAGTCGCTGCATGATCCACCGCCAGGATATGGCGCAGCGCGGCGAACGACGGGGCGGGCTGGCCGTCGATATCCTCCAGCCGGTCTCCCACGTTGAGGTCGGACGCGTCGGGCGAACGCTCGCTGGTGACGACCAGCCGGGGCCCCTCGGGGGTCGCGATCTTGTCCAGCGTGACCCTGGGCAGGAAGGTGACGGGCGGGGCATAGGAGTCCGCCAGCCGCTGTCCCGGACGCAACAGCAGCGATGCCGCGGCGAGCGCGGCAACCAGCAAGAGCATCAGGACGGCGACGGGGCGTTTCATGGGCGGCTGCTGGTGCCCATCGCCGTCATCATGCCTTCCAGCCGCGTGGCGATATGGTCGAGCCGCGCGGCCACCGCCTGATCGATCTTCTCGTGCAGGCGCAGAATTTCCAGTTCGGTGCGCAAATTCACCTCGAAATCGAGGCTGGCCGCCAGCCTGTCCTTCGCTGCCTGACGATTCTGGCTCATCATGATCACCGGCGCCTGGATCGCGGCGAGCATCGAGAGCATCAGGTTCAGGAAGATATAGGGATAGGGATCGAAGACCGCCTTCAGGCGCGGCAATATGTCGCTGTTCAGCACCATCCAGCCGAACAGGACGACGACGAAGACGATGATGAAGCTCCATGAGCCGCCCACGGCGGCGACCTGATCGGCGAGCCGCTCGCCGAACGTCGCGCGCTCGTCTGCGACGTCGGCAGCGTCCCGGCTGATCGGCAATCGGGCCTCGATCTTGGTGAGGACGTGCGCTTCCTCGGGATCGAGCGATTGGGCATGCTTGCCGAGCAGCGCCATTGCCAGCGAATGGAAAGAACGAGTTGCCATGATCCCTGTCTCCGAACGTCCCCGGTTTCCCTCCTATCCGGGGTTGGCCTGCCGGGGCATTGGCTGTGGATGACCGATAGTTCATGTTTCGTCCGGCGGGCGCGGGCCGCGATGGTCTTGCCGTGTCTCTCGGTCGGGTGCCGGCAGGCGCAAGAAAAACGCCCTATTGCCGTAGGCCGGCAAGTCTTAACCGCAGACGACGAAGCATTCAGTATTACAAAAGCGAGACGGGCGCAGTCTCACCCCCACAATGTTAGGGAGTGGTGAGATGAAAGCCTTGTTTGCAGCCGGCCTGATGGCCATGACGATTGCAGCCGTGCCGGCTTCGGCCCAGCCCTGGGGCGGAGGCGACTATCGCTGGCAAGCGCGCGCGCTTTGTGATGGCTCAAGAGCGGACGCGCTCCATCGCCGGATTCGCCAGGAACGCATCGAGGGTGATCTGAACCCGGGCCAGGCGGCCAATATGAACCGCCACATCGCGATGATCGAGCAGAATGCCGATCGCTATTGCGCGAACGGTCTCGGCCCGTCCGAGGCGCGCTATCTAGACAGCGAATATGACAATCTGGAAATGGCGATCAACGATCGCGACGACGACTATGGCCGCCATAACCGGTGGAGCGGCGGCTACCGGGATTATCGCGGCTATGACGATTATTATCGCCGCTGAATGAGGTGAACGCATCTTCTTCCGTTGTTCCCTGCCCGCATCGCGCGGGCAGGGCGATCCGCCGGCGAAGGCCCATGCCGATCAGCAGCGTGCGAGTTTCTCCAATACGCTGGAATAGGGATCACTGACCCGCTTGAGCACGCCGTTGATGAGCCGGACGATCACCGCGCCATGATCCGGACGGACCGACTCGATCAGATCGGGGTCAAGACGAATAGTCTCTCCGGAAGACCCTGCGAACTCGATCATAGTCGAACCCTTATGTTGCATCGCAGCATAGGATCATGACAAACGCGAGTCGTCAAGCAGGGTTGCGGACGATTTGGTCGTATTGGTCGGGCAAAAAGGGCGTTCCGGGACCAATGGCGTGCTGCGCCGTTTCGAGTCCTAGTGCGAATGCATCATGCGCGTGCCGGCATCCCGGCTAGGCATGGCTCCAGACAAGACTCAGGAGCGATGGATGTCCGATTTCGTGCAGGCGCTCGCCGCCGACCCGCAATCCTTCAGGGATGCGAACTATGATGCCGGCTTCCGGCTGAGCGACGCCGAGCGCGAGCAGGTTCAGCTTTCCGCGCTTCGCAAGCGCTTCGCGGAGCTGCGCGACCGGCTGCCGGTGCTGCGCAAGCTGGCCGACGAGCAGGGCATCGACCGGATCGACGCGATCGACGATGTTGTACCGCTGCTTTTTCCCCACACGGTGTACAAAAGCTATCCGCTTTCCTTCCTCGAGCGCGGCCAGTTCGACAGGCTGACCCGTTGGCTGCAGAATATGACGACCACCGATCTGTCCCGGGTCGACGTGTCCGGTGTCACCACCATCGACGATTGGATCGGCGCGCTGGCGGCGGGCAGCGACCTCCTGCCGATCCACACCTTCGGCACCTCGGGCAAGCTCTCGATCATCCCGCGCACCAAGGCGCAGACGATCATCACGCCGACGATCAACGCCCACTGCATCCGCGACTTCGACGGCTATCGGACCGGGCCGGACATTCTCGTCGATCATATGCCGCTGATCTCGCCCTCCTATCGCTACGGCGCGAGCGCGATCGCGCGGGGCATGAACCTGATGGCGGACATCTATGCCGCGGGCGACGCGCTGTTCCTCTATCCCGAGGCCTATTTCAGCGCCGACGTCGCCTCGCTCGCCGGGCGGTTGCGCGCTGCCGAGGCGCGCGGCGAGCAGGGGCAGATCGCGCTCTCGCCCGCCTTGCTCGCCCGGCGCGACGAGTTTGCGAAGCGCGAGGCCGATCGGCCGCACGACATGGATCGCTTCTTCGCCCAGGCGAGCGAGCGTTATGCGGGCCGCGACGTCTTCCTCTTCGCGGTGTGGCCGATCCTGTTCGAATGGGCGGAGGAGGGGCTGAAGCGCGGCCTCAAGGGGATCTTCGGCAAGAATTCCATCCTCACCACCGGCGGCGGATCGAAAGGCAAGCTGCTGCCGCCCGACTATAAAGAGCGGATTTTCGAATTCCTCGGCTTCAGCCGCCATTTCGAGTTTTTCGGGATGAGCGAGCTGATGGCCAATGCGCCGCGCTGTTCCGAAGGGCATTTCCACTTCCCGCCGGTGGTGATCACCTTCGTGCTCGATCCGGAGACGGGTGAGCCGCTGCCGCGCACGGGGCGCCAGACCGGGCGGCTCGCGCTGATGGACCTGCTGCCCGACAGCTATTGGGGCGGCCTCGTCAGCGGAGACGAGGTGACGATGGCGGGCTTTGACGAGCCCTGCGGCTGCGGCCGGAAGGGGCCCTATCTCGAATCGACCATCCGCCGCTTCTCGGAGGCGCAGGGCGGCGACGACAAGATCAACTGCGCCGGCGCGCCCGAGGCGCATGACCGCGCGATGGACTATATCCTCGAGAGGAGCGCCTGAGATGGCCTACACCGTTCCCCTGATCCTGCGCGGCGAGATCGTCGACGAGGGCGGCATCTCCTTCGGCGGCCGGCGCGGCGGCGCCAGCTTCACCGCGCCCGACGTGGTCGATCATCTCGACCGGCTGGCTCTCTCGGCACCGTCGCGCATGGCGGATCTCTACGACCTCAGCTTCGAGGACATCGTCGCCTATCTCGACCGGCTCGGCACTTTGCTCGATCCCCATGAGAATCGCTATCTGCAGGAGGCGTTCGAGCTGTCGCGGCTCACCTCGGGCCTCTCCGATCCGATCCTGCGCTATCATTACGGCCTGATCCCTGATTATTTCCGGGCCGAGACGGTGCGCGACCTGGCCGAGCGGCTGGTCGGCATCGACTATCTCGAAGGCTGGGTGGAGCAGCCCGCCGGGCGCGATCCGCGCACGAAGCTGCGCATCCGTGCGATGGGCGCACGCGCCGTGCACATCATCGCCGGCAACGTGCCGGTGGTCGGCGTGACGACGGTGATCCGCAACGCCGTCACGCGCTCCGACGCGATCGTCAAGACGCCGTCCAACGATCCGCTCACCACCGCGGCGATCGCCCGCACGATGATCGACATGGCTCCGGACCATCCGATCACCCGTCACGTCTCGGTCGCCTATTGGAAGGGCGGCGACCAGCGTATCGAGGCGCATCTCTACGATCCGCGCCGCATCGAGAAGATCGTCGCCTGGGGCGGCTTCGCGGGGATCAAGCATGTCACCCAATATCTCCAGCCGGGGCTCGACCTGATCACCCTCGATCCCAAGCATAGCGGCACGATCATCGGCCCGGAGGCGTTCGCCGACGAGGCGACCCTGCAGGCGGTGGCGCGGCGGCTGGCGGTGGATATCGGCGCGCTCAACCAGGAGGGCTGCGTCAACGCGCGCGTCGTCTATGTCCAGTCGGGCACCGACGAGGCCGGGATCGCGCGGGCCGAGCGGCTGGGCGAACTGACCTTCGCCGCGCTGCAGGCGCTGCCCGATCATCTGAGCACGCCGCACAAGGCGTTCGATCCCGAGCTCAAGGCGGAGCTCGACGCGCTGAGCTTCGTCGAGGAGGAATATCGGCTGTTCGGCGGGCGGCGCAATGAGGGCGCGATCATCGTCTCGCGCTCCGACGCGCCGGTGGATTTCGCGCGGATGCTCGCCTGCCGCGTGGCGAACATCGTGCCGGTCGATGCGATCGAGACGGCGGTGCGCTCGGTTAACAGCTACACCCAGACGATCGGCATCTATCCGGAATCGCTCAAGGAGACGCTGCGCGACCGGCTGGCCTTCCAGGGCGCTCAGCGGCTCGTCTCGCTCGGCGGCGCGGCGACGTTGATGCAGACGCCGTCGCCCCAGGACGGGATCGAGCCGCTGCGGCGCATGGTGAAATGGATCACCGACGAGAGCGCGGACGCGGGCATGATGGAAGCGCAGGCGATCCGTGAGCCGGAAGCGGAGCCGGTGGCGGCGTGATGACGGATCGTGGGTCTGGAGCGATTCGCGATCATCTCGGCTCACTCCTCCCCTGAAGGCAGGGCAATCGCATATGGCGAAATCGCTGCATGCGGGCCTCCTCATCCTCCCCAGCTCTGCTGGGGAGGGGGACCAGCCGAAGGCTGGTGGAGGGGAAATACCGTGCATTTGCAAAGTGCGAGCCGTTAGCCGGCCGCGCATTTCCCCTCCACCGCGCTGCGCGCGGTCCCCCTCCCCATCTGCGATGGGGAGGATGAAGAACTCTGCCGTTCATATGCGATAGCCCTGCCCCTGAAGGGGAGGGGCTTAAGACATCAGTTCCAGATGCCCAGCGCTTACCGATCCACCAGCGCGGTCACGCGATGCATGAACGAGTGGTGGGGCGTCTGTCCGCGCTGGATATCGTGGAACATGCCGGCGCCGAGCGTCGGCAGGATCAGCTCCAGCGCGACGACATGCTCAAGCTCGCGGACATCGATATGCACGCGCAGCTTGGTGTCGAACTGGAACTCGATATCGGCCTCGCGAGGGCAGACGCCGCGCAGCAGGGCCACGAGCCTGCCGAGCTCGTCCGACACCGCCGTCGAGCGTGGCTGGTCGGGAAGGCGGCCGACATTGGTGTCCGCTGGTCTTTCCTCGGCTACGCTCATGGTCTGCTCCCTGTCGATCATCCGAATCTAATCGCCGCCCGGCGATTACTCAACCATCCCCGCCGTGATCACGCTCATCGGCGACGCGGTGGGCGTAACGCTGCGCAGCGTGAGGCCGGCTTCGTGCAGCAGCGCGGCATAGTCCTTGGCGCTGCGCTCGCGCCCGCCGGTCATCACCAGCATGTTGAGGTCCATGAAGCGGCCAGGATGGCGCGTCGCCGGATCGTCCGGCAGCACCATCTCGATGATCGCCACCGTCCCGTCCGGTTTCATCGCGGCGCGGATGTTGCGCAGGATCGCGATCGACTGCTGGTCCGTCCAGTCGTGGAGGATGAACTTGAGCAGGTAGAGATCGCCGCCGGCCGGGACACTCTGGAAAAAGTCCCCGCCCATGGCGCTGAGCCGCGCGGCTTCGGGGGTGCCCTGCCACATGCGCTCGCCTTCGGCGACCGTGCTCGGCAGGTCGAAGACGATCCCGCGGGCCTCGGGCGCTTGGGCGAGCAGCCGCCGGAGCAGCGAGCCATGGCTGCCGCCGACGTCGACCGCGAGGGTGAAGGCGCCGAAATCATGGGCGGCGATGACGGCTTCCTCGGTGGCTAGCGTGACCGAGGTCATCGCTTCGCCGAACAGCGCCGCGGTGGCGGGATGTTCGCCGAACCAGTCGAACACCGGCTTGCCATAATGGAGGTCGAAGGCGGTGACGCCGGTGCGCAGCGTTCCCTCGATCGCGCCCCAGGCCTCATAATGTTCGTGGCCGAACACCGATTCGATGAAGGCCCGCTGCGTGGCGGGATGATCCGACCGCAGCAGCCGCGAGATCGGCGTGTGCGAGACCCGGCCTTCCGTATCGCGATCGAACACGCCGACGGTGGCGAGCGCGGTCAGCAGGCGGCCGAGCGGATCGGGCCGGGTCGCGGTGGCGGCGGCGAGATCCTCGATCGAAACGGGGGCTGTATCGATGTGATCGGCGATGCGCAGGTGCGCCGCCACCCATATGGCGCGCGAGATCCACAGGCCGCCGGCAAGCTGCATCAGTGCGGCGCTTGTCTCGGCGGGAGGCGTGTCGGCTTGCATGGTGGTTCGTCCTTCCTCAAAGCGCGAACAACCCGGCACGGCGTGATCGGAGGCCGGATCGATTCGAGCCGCGGTCTAGAGGCGAGTATAGACGTGCACTGTGATGCCAGGCACGGGTGCTCGCTTCCGACGACAGGATACGCGATTATGCTGCTGAGGACGTTGTCTCGATCCGATCGCTGCGACACGCATCGAGCGCGGATGCCGGCATGATGGGCTGACCCTAGGGGACTGGCTACACGCAACCCTGGCGGCAATCCCGGCTCGGTGGGACGAGTTGGTCATGCCAAGAGTCCCATATCCCGATCCGCTCTATCCCGTCGTCTGGGCCGACACGCCCGCCGTACCGGATAGCCCCGCAACCCCCGTCGTCTCCGGCCTGCCGGAGGACGACGATCCGATCCAGCTGCACCTCGACGAGGCGCTGGTGCGCAAGGCCGACAATGACACGGTCGACCGCTGGAAGGCCTTTGCTGGCCCGTGGTTTGCCGCGCGCGGCGGGGATGCCGCGTCGCGCTGGAAGGATATCGAGCAGTCGCTGAACGAGATCGTGCGCCGGCCGCTGGGCGAGCTGGACACGGTGCGGCAGCGGAACATGTATCGCGACATCATGGAACCGCGCCTTTCGGCCTGGGCGACGAGGCGCGCGCTCATGCGGAGCGCGAGACGCAGGCATTCAACGATGCGGAGTCGCAGCAGCGCCAGGATCTGGCGCTGGCAGCGATGCGCCGAGGCGCGCGACTGAATGACATGCGCGCGGTTGCGGAAGGCGAGCGGCGCCTCGTGGGCGAGGTGCGCGGACGCAGCCGGCGGCAGGGCCTCGACCCGGATGCGGCGAGCGCGGCGGAGACGGACGCGCGCGGCGCGGCGCATGCGGATGTGGTGGAGCATCTGGCGCAGCACGATCCACGCCAGCGCAAGATTGGCTGAACGCGCGCGCCGCGACGATCGGCGATGCGGCGAAGGTGGATCGATTGACCCGTATGCTGCAGCCCTATGTGGCGGAGCAGCAGCAGGAAGGGCTTGCCGGCCTGATCCGCGACGAGGGCGGCGACCTGCCGGCCCAGCATGCCGCGGTGGACGCGATGGGGCTCGATCCGGCCATCGCGGACGGGCTCAAGCAGCGCCTCGCAGACATGGCGGAAGGCGACCGCAGGGCTGTGGAGAAGGAGCAGGATGCGGCCTTCTCGCGCGTGATGGCCGCAGTGCTCGATCCGGAAACGCAATCGCTGCGCGGCATACCGCTGGCGGATTATTACGCGCTCACGCCGGAAAGGCTGGATACGGTCCGCGCGATCATGGCGGCGAACCTCCGTGGCGATGGGCGCCAAACCATGCTCGTGCCGACCGCTCAAAACCAGCCTTGGGTTGATGGTAATCTTAAAGGCTCGGATCTCATGGCTCCCCTGGATCCGGACCGCAAGCAAGCAGCAGGCGATGAAACGATATCCGCTTCGGCATCACAGGATCGCGGCTATTCACGCGCTACGGATAAAAGCATCGATAAGCCATCCCGCATAATTTTCAATGAAAATGACAACAAGGCGGATAATATCATACTCGCTGGCAGGGCAACGGGCACCAGCTTTCCGATGAGAAAGGAAATTATCGATTATGTAAGAAAGAATAGAAGCTCGATCATATCCACCGCATCCGTTCTTGATGTTCTGAGGACTGCGATTGCAGCAGCGATAGGTGAGGAGTACCGAACCTTCGGCTACGCAAAGGACTGGGCGCCTGACCGCTGGCGATGGGCGTATCTCAAGGTCCGTTCGGATCCTAATGCCTATCTTGAGAGAATGTATAAACTGGACGAGGAAGCCATAAAGGGAAGCACTGTCCAAAACAGCGACAAAAGCTGGGGAAAGGCGGGAAAAATCCGGGATCCCTTGAAACTGGACATTGGCTCTGGAAACTTCAATTTCGGGACGGCGATGTATCTCGTGAAAGAATATATGAAGGAACATCCGGGAAAGGCCGATGATCCCCTGAATTTGAAATTCTATTCCGCAAAATCTCAAAATCTCTATCGGGATATGATGAACGATAAAACGGATATCATCGTTAAATTGACTGGACTAAGGTTGAGAGAAGTTAAGAGTGTCTATGAAAATATAAAGAGTGATGATGATTCGTTTGATAAAAAGTTCAAAGATTCGTATGAAAAAAGCACTGCCACGCAGCGGGATATGCTGCTCGATTTTGGATATCGCAATTCCCTCAAAAGGGTCAAAAAGAGGATAATGGAGCGGAAAGAATATGATGATACGCATTATGACATACCGCTCAGAGATAATTACCAGAATTTCTTTCTTCATCCGCTCAGTCTATATCATCAATTTGAAGAAATTATCAAAGATGATAATGTGTAGATTTCATTTTTCAATATTTTCTAAATTCTATTAGAAAATTTCGATCATATTGATCGAAAGGCGGGTCTGTAGCCAATTGCAGATAATGCTGCTTACTCATTTTAATGGATTTATAATGATCCTGATTCTCTTTCCAATCATCCCATATGGAATTGTTAGGATCCTTGGCTCGCTCCAAAAGATCATTCCTGTCCCTGTAACGATTCAACCAAATGACTGCCGAGGCCGCATCATTGGGCTTCGGTCCCCAAAAGAGAGAGGTATCGAAATAATCTCGATATCCTTCCTTTTCAAAAGGTTTACCGATGGGCCTGCCATGATAGTGGATGCGCGACAGGGCAGCCGCCAGACCATCTCCCATCTTGGCCGGCACTCTCACCGTGCAGGACAACAGGCCCGGTGGCGGCCCTTCGATGCGACCGGGCTGAGCCCAAGACACGCTGACGAGAATATTGGAGTGATCCGTAGTTGGAACGAGCCATGCGACCAGGCCGTCGGCACGAAACCTGCAATCTCCGTCGTCAAGCCAGGTGCATTGATCCATGCGCTGCTTGTTCTGCTTGCGGATCCAGGCCGCATTGCGTTGCCGGACACATTCCTGCTCGAAAAGATCGGCCGCCGCAGCGGCGGATGGTGCGATCGCCTTTTCGGCCGAGGGGGGAGCCGTTTCGATTGGTGGCGTGCATAAAGACAGAGCAAAGCACCCGACCAGGCCAAACGGGAGCAGTATCCATTTGATCAGTCTCGAACGAGCCATCGCCCCCTCCAGCAAGAGACAGTCCCTTCGAAGGCTTGCCTTGTTCTCTTTATGTTTCCTGATGAGGGCGGTGGCAAGAGCGCTCGTGCGTTGCCTATGCCTCGGGGATGAGACCGCCTAACTGCTATGCTCCCACACTGGTCGCCAGCGCCCGCGCTCTCGCCGAGCACGGTGTTTTGGACGGCGATCGACACGCCCGCGCCCATCGCGACTGGGGGCGATACCCTCCCTCATCCGATACACCCCCTATCCAATCCCATCGCGGCGATCTCACGCGGCATCGCCTTTGGCGAATCGAAGCAGGGCTAGACGTTGGCGATCCGCAGGGCCTGACGGATTTCTTTTGAATGTGGCCGGAGGTGCAAGCCGGCGCGTGGCTGGCGCATTCTTGCCCAGCCTCTGGCATGTCGCGCGCAGCTGTCGTAACCGGCCCCGGGGAGAATGCGATGTCGCTGGTGATGCCGGAACCGGATCAGGCCGTCCTCGGCCGCCGCGACGCGATCGTCGCGGCGCTGCAGGCGATCGTGCCGGGCGAGGGCGTGATCAGCGATCCGGATGCGTTGCGGCCCTATGAATCCGATGCGCTGACCGCCTATCGCCAGCCGCCGATGGTCGTCGTGCTGCCCGAGAGGGTCGAGCAGGTGGCCGCGATCCTCGCCTGGTGCCACGGCGAGGGCGTGAAGGTGGTGCCGCGCGGATCGGGAACGTCGTTGTCGGGCGGCGCGCTACCGCTGGCCGACGGGGTGCTGCTCGGCATGAGCAGGTTCAACCGGATCCTCGACATCGACTATGCCGATCGCATCGTCGTCGCCCAGCCCGGCGTCACCAATCTCGCCATCACGCGCGCGGTGGAGGAGGCGGGCTTCTATTATGCGCCCGATCCGTCGAGCCAGATCGCCTGCTCGATCGGCGGCAATGTCGCCGAGAATTCGGGCGGCGTGCATTGCCTGAAATATGGGCTGACGACGAACAATGTGCTGGGCGTCGAGCTGGTGACGATGGAGGGCGAGGTGCTGCGTCTCGGCGGGCGGCAGCTCGATCCGGCTGGGCTCGACCTGCTCGGCGTGATCGTCGGCTCGGAGGGGCTGCTCGGCGTCGTCACAGAGGTGACGGTGCGCATCCTGCCACGGCCGGAGACGGCGCGCGCGGTGCTGCTCGGCTTTCCCAGCGTCGAGAGCGCCGGGCAATGCGTCGCCGACGTGATCGCCGAGGGGATCATCCCGGCCGGCATGGAGCTGATGGACCGCGCCGCCGTCCATGCCGCCGAAGCCTTCGTGCAGGTCGGCTATCCGCTCGACGTCGAGGCGCTGCTGATCGTCGAGCTCGACGGGCCGGCGGCGGAGTGCGATCATCTGATCGAGGCGGTGGCGGCGATCGCGCGGGCGAACGGTGCCGGCACCGCGCGCGTGTCGCGTGACGAGGCGGAGCGGCTCGCCTTCTGGGCGGGGCGCAAGGCGGCCTTTCCGGCGATGGGATCGCTCGCGCCCGATTATCTGTGCATGGACGGCACCATACCGCGCCGCCGGCTGCCGGAGGTGCTGCGCCGGATGCAGCAGCTTTCGGACGCCCATGGGCTGGCAGTGGTCAACGTCTTCCATGCCGGCGACGGCAATCTCCACCCGCTGATCCTGTTCGACACCAACCAGCCGGGCCAGCTCGAGACCGCCGAGGCCTTCGGCAACGACATATTGCGGCTCTGCGTCGAGGTCGGCGGCGTGCTGACCGGAGAGCATGGCGTCGGCGTCGAGAAGCGCGATCTGATGCCGGCTATGTTCGGCGAGGTCGATCTGGCGCATCAGCAGCGGGTGAAATGCGCCTTCGATCCCATGCTGCTGCTCAATCCGGGCAAGGTCTTCCCGACCTTGCACCGCTGCGCCGAGCTCGGCCGAATGCATGTCCATCATGGGCAGCTGCCGCATCCCGATCTGCCGCGCTTCTGATGGCGAGCCTGCGTCCCACCACGCCCGCCGAGCTGGCGGAGGCGGTCGGCGCGGCCGCGGCGTCCGGCGGCCGGCTGGAGATCCGCGGCGGCGCCAGCAAGGCGGCGATCGGCGCGCCCCGCGAGGCGGCGATACTCGACATGCGCGGCTTCACCGGCGTCGTCGACTATGACCCGGCCGAGCTGGTGCTGACCGTGCGCGCCGGCACTCCGCTCGCCGAGATCGAGCGGATGGTGGCGAGGCAGGGGCAGATGCTCGCCTTCGAGCCCTGGGACCATGGCAATCTGTTCGGCTGGCCGGAAGGCCGGGCGACGATCGGCGGCGTGATCGCGGCCGGCGTCGCCGGGCCGCGGCGGCTGACCGCGGGCGGCGCCCGCGATCACCTGCTCGGCTTCAAGGCGGTTTCCGGACGTGGCGAGGCCTTTGTGGGCGGCGCGAAGGTGGTCAAGAACGTCACCGGATATGATCTGCCCAAGCTGATGGCGGGAAGCTGGGGCCGGCTGGCGGCGATCCACGAGCTCTCCCTCAAGGTACTGCCCCGGCCGCGCATGCAGGCGACGATGGTGCTGGAAGGGCTGGAGGATGCCGCGGCCCATGCCGCGATGGCGCGCGCCATGGGGTGCCATGCCGAGGTGTCGGCGGCCGCGCATCTGCCCGCCGCGGTGAATGACGGGCGGGCGCTGACCCTGCTGCGGCTGCACGGTTTCGAGCCGTCCGTCACCGCACGCTGCGCCGTGCTTCCCGGCCTGTTGTCCGAACATGGCCCTGTCGGCCTGATGGAAACGGGCGAGGCGGACGCGCTCTGGCGCGGCATCCGCGATGTCGAGCCGCTGGCCGATGCGGAGACGTTGTGGCGCGTGAGCGTGCCGCCCGCGGGCGGCTGCACCGTCGCCGCCACGCTGGCGCCGCACGGCGCCCGCTGGTTCTTCGACTGGGCGGGAGGCCTCGTCTGGGCGGCGTTCGACGGCGACGCCGCGGTTATCCGGGGTGCGGCGGAGAGAGCGGGTGGCCATGCGATGCTGGTGCGCGCGAGCGAGGCGATGCGGGCTGTGGTGTCCTTTCAGCATCCGCGCGCGGCCGGCGTGATGGCGCTCGAGCGTCGCGTTCGGCGGGCATTCGATCCGACGGGCGTGTTCGAGACGGGTCGCTATCTGGACGAGGCCGATGCGGACTGAATTCAGCGAAGCCCAGCTTGCCGATCCCGCAATGGCATCGTCGGAGGGGGTGATCCGCAAATGCGTGCATTGCGGCTTCTGCACCGCGACCTGCCCGACCTATGTGCTGCTCGGCGACGAACTGGATAGCCCGCGCGGGCGGATCTACCTGATCAAGGACATGCTGGAGAAGGAGCGGCAGCCGAGCGCGGAGACGGTGAAGCATGTCGACCGCTGCCTGTCATGCCTGTCCTGCATGACGACCTGTCCGTCGGGCGTGAACTACATGCATTTGGTCGATCACGCGCGCGCCTATATCGACGCGCGCTACCGCCGGCCGCTGCCCAATCGTCTGATCCGGTCGCTGCTGGCCTGGGTGCTGCCGCATCCGGCCCGGTTCCGGGCGGCGCTGGCGCTGGGCCGGCTCGTGCGGCCGCTGGCGCCGTGGTTCGGCAAGGCGGCGGCGCTGAAGCCGCTGCAGGCGATGCTGGAGCTGGTGCCGGAACGGAAAGAAGGACCGTCTCGACGATCTGGCCCGTCCGTCGTCCCTGCGACCGGGAGGAGCGCTGGGCGCCGCGTGGCGATCCTGCGGGGCTGTGCGGAGCCGGTGCTGAGGCCGGAGATACGCGACGCCACGCTCCGGGTGCTGGCGCGCTCGGGTGTAGCGGTGGTGGAGGCGCCGGGTGAGGCCTGCTGCGGCGCGCTGGTCCACCATATGGGGCGCGAGGCGGCGGGACTGGCGGCGGCGCGGCGCAATGTCGATGCGTGGACGCGGGCGATCGAGGCGGACGGGATCGAGGCGATCCTGATCACCGCCTCGGGCTGCGGGACGACGATCAAGGATTACGGCTTCATGCTGCGCGATGATCCGGCCTATGCGCAGAAGGCGGCGCGGGTATCGGCGCTTGCGAAGGACATCAGCGAATACCTGGATGGGCTCGGCCTTGCAGAGGGCGAGGGGCGAGGGCTCGCCATCGCCTATCACGCGGCCTGCTCGCTGCAGCACGGCCAGAAGGTGACGGAGGCGCCGAAGCGGCTGCTGGAGCGTATGGGCTATCGGGTTCGGGTCCCGGCCGATGCGCATCTGTGCTGCGGATCGGCGGGCACCTACAACATCCTGCAGCCGGAGATTGCCGGGCAACTGGGCGCGCGCAAGGCTGCGGCGCTCGACCGGCTGGATGCCGACGTGATCGTCACCGGCAATATCGGCTGCGCGACCCAGATCGGCCAGCGGGCCGCGCGGCCCGTCGTCCATACCATCGAGCTGATCGACTGGGCTCAGGGCGGCCCCCGTCCTGCCAGCCTCGAATCCACTACCTCTGCCACAAGGAAGAACGCATGAGCCACATCAGCCTCGATCAGGCCCGCATCATCATTGCCACCGCCTTCGCCAAGGGGCAGGAACTGAGCCTGAAGCCGCTGAGCGTGGTGGTGCTGGATGCCGGCGGACACCCGATCGCGTTCGAGCGGCAGGACGGCGCCTCCAGTGGCCGCTTCGCGATCGCGACGGGCAAGGCGGCCGGCGCCTTGTTCCTCGGCGTCCCCAGCCGCAAGGTGGGGGAGATGGCGCTAGAGCGTCCGACCTTCCTGGCGTCGCTGGGTCCGCTCGCGCCGTCCGGTATCGTGCCTGCGGCAGGCGGGGTGATCGTGGTCGATCATGACCGTGCGATCGGCGCTGTCGGCGTCACCGGCGACACCTCCGACAATGATGAGACCGCTGCGCTCGCCGGTATCGCCGCCGCCGGGCTCGCGGCGCAGGCCTGAATATCGGATGCCGCTAGGGCTATCATTCGCAAGCGATCGAGCAATGGCGGCGAACGGTACCCATAATGCTCCCTTGACCAACCGATATATCCAATTGGCGAAAGGGATCGCTCGCCGGTAGACATTGTCCAGGGGACGATGGATGGCGGAAGTTCCGGACTTCTACGAGATTTTGGGGGTGTCGCCATCGTCCGATGAGGACGTAATTCGTGCTGCTTACAAGGCTTTGATGCGGAAATTTCATCCCGACCGAAACATGTCGGCAGATGCAACGCAGCGCGCCGCCGAGATCAATTCCGCCTGGGCCGTGATCGGTGATCCTGCCAAACGCGCCGCCTATGATCGCAGGAGGGCCGATGCGGCGACCATCTGGGGGCAGGTCGCCGCCGCGCAGTCCCGCGCGTCTTCGCCTCCACCGCGGCCTTCTTCCCCACCGCAGATCATTCCGCCGCGGCTCGACTTTCCTCTCTCCCTCTATCGCAAGGGTTTCATCAAGCGGCACCGCACACTGCTCGGCTCGATCGGTGTCGCGCTGGCTCTCGCCATGGTGCTGGAAGTGGTCGCTTCCGATCGCTACCAGCCCGCGGCCGCTGCGGACAGGATCTGGAGCAGCACGGCCGGTGGCGATCGCCGGTCTCTGGGCGATGATGAAGTCGGATCGATACCGTCCGTGGCCAATGTCGGAACGGACATTCTGGATAATTTCATTTCGAGCCAGCATATCGAGAGCGACCGGCTCGCATCCGGAACGGGGCCGCCCGAACTTTCTTATGGGGATATCGAAAAGGGGGTCGGCGATTTCGTCAGAATAAAGGGAAAGGGCGGGCTGCAGGGCGCGCAGCTCTACAGCGAATCCTGCCACAAGGCCGTCGATATCGATCCCGTCTGGTCGAAGGCGGACATGTGCGCGGCATTCGATTCCGCGGCATTCTTCGTCGACCGGCGGCTGGCGGTCGTGAAAGGAACCGATCCCAACGGCTATTTCGTCCTTCAGAAGGAAAATCAGGCCGACAATTACCGCGTTCTCGGCGTCGAGCCGGCTCTGGTGTCGATCAGGCTGGAAACGATCCAGCGCGCGGCGAGCCGGGCGGTCTATTTCGAGATCAGGAATCGCACCGACGGGCCGAAAGCCGACGCGCTCGCGAAAAAGGCCGATGCGGAAAACGAGAAGGCAGCCGTGAGCGGCAACTGAGCGCAGCAGACGGCGAGCCCCCGCCGTAGCCGGCGGAGGACTCTCGTGCGGGCGCGAGCGCTGAGGACGCTATTTCTGCGCGGCCGACCGCTCCTGCAGATAGGCTCGGATCGCCGCGATATCCGCGGCGGGCAGCTTGTCGCGGAAACCGACCATGCCGTTGTCGGCCAGCGCGCCGTCGGCCACCACCGCATCGAAGGCCTGCGCGTCGGCGATCAGCATCGATTTGCGCAGATCCGGCAGGATGCTGCTGATCGCGTTTACGCCGTGACAGACCATGCAATTATTATTGTAGACGATGCGGCCGCGTTCGATCGTGGCGGCGGGTACTTTCGGCGTCTCGGCCTTGAAGGTCGAAACCGGCTCGGGCGGATAGGCCGGCGCGCTTGCGGTGCCGCCGAGCCTGAATACCAGCAACCGGCCGGGCAGGCGGCGATGCTGATGCGCCTGGAAGCCGGCGGAGACTCCCGATCCGCCGAAGCCGGCCATCACCGCGACATATTGGACGTTGCCGACCGCATAGCTGATCGGACCGGCGATGATGCCGTTGCCCGCCTCGTAGCGCCAGAGCTGCTTGCCCGTGTTCGCGGCATAGGCATAGAAATAGCCGTCCGATGTGCCTTCGAAGACGAGATCGCCGCCGGTCGCCAGCACCCCGCCATTATTCTGATAGGGATGCTCGACTGCCCAGCGCGGCTTGCCGGCGATAGGATCCCAGGCGATCAGCGCACCGGTCTGGCTGGCGGCGATCGGCGCGATCTGATCGTCGGGGATGGCGGCGGGGGCGAGTTCGATGCCGGTGTTCCAGCCCTGCTTGCGATACTGGAAGGGCTTTTGCGGCGTGTAGAGCTGCGCATTGTTCCGCGAGATCGGGAAATATGCGAGGTTGAGCCGCGGGTTGAACGCCATAGGATACCAGTTGTGGCTGCCCGATGCCCCCGGCATGAGCAGCACCGGCTTTTCCGGATAGCGAATATCAGGTTTCTCGATCGGACGGCCGTTGTTGGGATCGATGCCGCTCGCCCAGTTGATCTGGGTGTAGGGCGTCGCGCTGATCGGTTTCCCGGTCGTCCGATCGATGACGTAGAACAGCCCGTTCTTCGGCGCCTGCATCAGCACCTTGCGCGGCTTGCCGTCGATGACGAGATCGGCCAGCGCGATCGGCTGCGTCGCGGTATAGTCCCAGCTTTCCTGCGGATTTTCCTGATAGTGCCAGATGTAGCGGCCGGTATCCGGATCCAGCGCGACGATCGAGGCGAGGAAGAGGTTGTCGCCCTTGCCGTCCGATCGCACGAAATAATTATAGGGCCCGCCATTGCCGACGCCGATGTAGAGCCGGCCCAGTTCCTCGTCATACACGATCGAGTCCCAGACGGTGCCGCCACCGCCGCCCTCGTCATACCAGCGGCCCGACCAGGTGGACGCGGCCTTGGCCATGATCGGATCGGACGCTGCTCCGTCGGGCCCTTTCTTCGGATCTCCGGGCACAGTGTAGAAGCGCCAGACGAGCTTGCCGGTGGCCGCGTCATAGGCGCTCACATAGCCGCGCACGCCATATTCCGCGCCGCCGTTGCCGATGATCACCTTGCCGCGCACGACACGCGGCGCACCCGTAATCGTGTAAGGCTTGGCCGGATCGGTGGTCTGCACGGACCAGGCCGGCTTGCCTGTCGTCCGGTCGAGCGCGATCAGTCGGCCGTCGAGCGTGCCGACGAAGACATGGCCGCCATCCACCGCCACGCCGCGATTGACCACGTCGCAGCAGGCATCGAAGCCTTTGGCGCCCTTTACCTGCGGATCATAGGACCAGAGAGGCGTGCCGCTTGCGGCGTCGAAGGCGAACACCTTGCTCCAGGCGGTGGAGACATAGAGCTTGCCGTCGACGACGATCGGCGTCGCCTCCTGGCCGCGATCCGTGTCGAACTCATGATACCAGGCGAGACCGAGGCCAGCGACGTTTGCCTGGCTGATCTGGCCGAGCGGGGAAAAGCGCTGCTCGCTCGCGGTGCGGCCGTGCATCGCCCAATCCCGCGCAGACGGGTCTGAAAGGCTGTCCTGCGAAGGCACCATGGTGAAGGCGGCGCCGGAAAGAAGGGTCACGCCAAGTACGGCGACACGCCAGATCGATTTCAAGACCCTCTCCCCTTACGCATTTTGTCAATATTTTCGCGCATTGACGATGTGATGCGTGCTAGAATAAACCAAAATGCCCGTCAAATGTCGTGATGGCAGATTGATGCGCGCAGAGAAAGAAGCGGGGGCTTTCGATTCCCGGACATGGTTTTTGATAGGAGCAGGATCATGAACTCGGCGGAGCGGGCCGGCCAGGGTGGTGAGGTGGATGTCGTCGTCATCGGTGCGGGCTTTGCGGGGCTCGCCATGGCGAACCGGCTGCAGGAAAACGGCTTCTCCATGCAGGGGTTCGAGGCGGGCGGTGATGTCGGGGGTACCTGGTACTGGAATCGGTATCCCGGCGCGCGCTGCGACGTGCAGAGCATGGAATATAGCTACCGTTTCTCCGAGGATCTGCAGCAGCAATGGGAATGGAGCGAGCATTTCTCGCCCCAGCCGGAAATCTTGCGCTATGCGGGCCACGTCGCGGACCGCTTCGATCTGCGGCGTCACTTCCGCTTCCACACGCGCGTGCTGGGCGCGCGTTTCGACGAAGCGCGCGGGCGCTGGATCGTCGCGACGTCCGATGGCGCTGAAACGGTGGCGCGCTTCCTCGTTACCGCCGTCGGCTGCCTCTCCGCGTCCAACGTGCCGGACATAGCCGGGCTCGACAGCTTTCAGGGCCTGCTCGTCCATACCGGAAGCTGGCCGCACGAGGGCGTGGACCTCGCCGGCAAGCGCGTCGGCGTGATCGGCACCGGATCGTCCGGCGTACAGGCTATTCCGATGATCGCCCGTGAGGCGGCGGAACTGACCGTCTTCCAGCGCACCGCATCCTATTGCGTGCCGGCGCACAACCGGCCGCTCGATCCCGCCGATGCCGCCAAGATCAAGAGCGATTACAAGGCGTTCCGCGATCATTGCGGCAAGCAGTTCGGTGCCGTGACCGGAGAACCTGGTACCAAGAGCGCGCTGGAAGTGGACGATGCCGAGCGCAAGCGCATCTATGAGGAAGCCTGGGCGCGCGGCGGCCTTTCGTTCCAGGGCGCCTTCTACGATCTCAGCTACGACATGAAGGCCAACGACACCGCCTCGGCCTTCTTCCGCGACAAGATCCATGAGATCGTCAAGGATCCGGAAACGGCGGACAAGCTGGTGCCGAAGCATCGCCTGGGCGTGAAGCGGCTGTGCATCGATACCGGCTATTACGACACCTACAACCGGCCCAACGTCCATCTGGTCGACCTGAAGCAGGAGCCGATAGAACGCGTCACCGAAACCGGCGTACGTGCGGGCGGCAAGGACCATCCGCTCGACATATTGGTGCTGGCGACCGGCTATGATGCGATCACAGGACCGTTGCTGCGCATGGACATTCGCGGCCGCGGCGACCGCCGGCTGCGGGACGACTGGGCGGACGGAGCGCAATCCTATCTCGGCCTCGGCGTCGCCGGCTTTCCGAACATGTTCATCGTGTCGGGACCGGGCAGCCCCTGCGTGCTCACCAACATGATCTATTCGATCGAACAGCATGTCGACTGGATCGCGGACTGTCTCGTCCATCTGCGCACGCAAGGCCTGAACCTGATCGAGGCGGACGAGACGGCGCAGGAGACATGGGGCGAGGAACTGAACGCGATGGCCGCCGGCACATTGCTGGCGACAGGCAACAGTTGGTACACCGGCGCAAATATAGACGGGAAACCACGTCGTTTCATGATTCATCTCGATTATCCGGCCTATGTCGGACGATGCGAGAAAGTGGCGGCAGAGGGATATAGTGGGTTCACGGTGGCGCCCTGACCTTGATTGAACCTTCTTCCGCGCGGGGGAGAGGGCCAAAGATCATCCCAGTGCTTCGTGCGCGGCGATCATCTCCTCGCAGAAGTCAATGAATGCGCGGACTTTCGCGGCGCGATGGTGGCGCGACGGGAAGAGGGCATAGAGCGGAAAGCGCTCTTCAGCCCAGTCGGGGAACAGATCGACCAAGGCGCCGCTCCGGATCCAGGCGCGCGTGCCGATCTCCAGCACCTGCGCGATGCCCGCGCCCGCGACGCAGACGTCGAGCAACGTGTTGCTATCCGACAGCAGCAGCCGTGAGCGGAACGTCACCGGCATGATCGTGCCTTTGCGGTGAAACTCCCACGCGAAGGGGCGGCCGGTGCCGACATCGAGAAAATCGATGCAGTCATGGTCCGCAAGATCGGACGGGTGGGACGGCCGGCCGCGCGTGGCGAGATAGGCGGGCGATGCGACGGTGAGGATGCGCGTGTCGGTCAGCTTGCGTGCGACGAACGAGCCGGTGGGCGGATCGCCGAAGCGGATGGCGAGATCGAAGCCGTCCGCGACGAGATCGCCCACCGCATCCCGAGCCACCAGTTCCAGCGACAGATCGGGATGGCTGCCAAGAAAAGCCGCGATGCGATCGGCCAGCACGATGCGCGCGAAGAATGGATCGACGTTGACGCGCAGGCGGCCGCGCACGAGACTGGCGGATCCTGCAGCCTCGTGCGCAGCTTCCTCGATCGCGGCCAGATGCGGTGCGACGCTCTCGTAGAAGCGTCGGCCCTCGTCGGTGAGCGAGAGGGCGCGAGTGGTGCGATCGATGAGGCGGATGCCGACGCGCGCCTCCAGCCGGGCAAGCGCGCGGCTGGCGCCGGAAGGCGAAAGGCCGATCGCACCGGCGGCGCGCACGATCGATCCTGCCTCCACCACCGCCATCAGCACGGTCACGCCGGACAGCAGGCGGCCGTCATAGGCCATGGGTTCACTCCTGACAACAGATCACGACTGATATGACATAAGCGCATTGGGATCAGTAGTCTCCAAATTGCATAAGACGGAGCGAGGCGGGCAAAGTCCTGCCGAACCTGTTTCCCCGCACTGGCGGGAATGCGGAAAGGACAATTCAATGTTTGCGATCATGGGAGCGACCGGCAAGGTCGGCGGCGCGGCCGCGCGCGCTTTGCGTGCAGCGGGACAGCCTGTGCGGGCGATCGTGCGCGATGCTGCCAAGGGGGCGCCATGGGCGGGCCTGGGTTGCGAGATCGCTGTTGCCGATCTGGATGCGCCGGACGCCTTGGCGCGGGCTTTTGCCGGGACGGAGGGGGTGTTCGCGATGCTCCCGTCGGTGTTCGATCCTTCGCCCGGTTTTCCGGAGGCACGGGCGATGATCGCGACGCTGCACGCCGCGCTGGTCTCCTCCCGGCCGGCCCATGTGGTCGCGCTCTCCACCATCGGTGCGGATACGACGCGGCCGAACCTGCTCAATCAGCTGGGATTGCTGGAGGAAAGGCTTGGCACGTTGCCGTTTCCCGTCACCTTCCTGCGGCCGGCCTGGTTCATCGACAATGCCGCGGCCGATGTGGCATCCGCCCGAGACGAGGGGGTGATCCGCAGCTATTTGCAGCCGCTCGATCGGCCGGTGCCGATGATCGCCGCGCAGGATGTCGGCCATTGTGTCGCCGACCTGCTGCGCGAGGAAACGCATGCGCATGTCGTCGAACTGGAGGCGGCGGAGCGCGTAACGCCCCTGGCACTGGCATCGGCCTTTTCCCAGGCGCTCTCCCGACCGGTGCAGGCCGAGGCGGTGCCGCGTGCGAGGTGGGAGGCGATCTTCCGCGAGCAGGGCATGCGCAATCCGGTTCCGCGCATGCAGATGATCGACGGTTTCAATGCCGGCTGGATCGATTATCCCGATCGCGGCGCCGGTGCCCGAAAAGGCAAGACTGGTCTAGACGCTGCGATCGCAGCTTTGGTAGCCGCCGCCTGATCGGGCGGCGGCTCACCCGATCAGAAGCGGACAGTGGCGTCCACCCCGAAGCTGCGCGGGAAATTATAGTTGCGCGTCACGATATTGCCGAAGGACGGGCCGAAATCGATTCCGGCTGTGCGCGACGCATCGTTGAAGATGTTCTTGACGAACACCGTCGTTGTCAGCGTCGTGCCGCCGATCGGGATCTTGCTGAAGATCACGCGGCCGTCGACGATCTTTTGCGAATCCGCTAGCGTCGAATAGATGTTGGGGTTGGTCGCAGGGTCCGTGCTGTAGGGCAAGGCGGCATATTTCGAATTATAGTTGAAATCGACCGCGACATTGACCTGAAGATTGTCTGCCTGGAACAACCGTGCATCGCCGCTGACCGTCGCCTGCCAGCGCGGCACGAAGGCGAAGGCCTGTGTTTTCGCAATATTGGGGCCGCCTTCCGTTCCAAAATATTGGGTGAAGCGCGGATCGGTGTGCCCGACATTGCCCGACAGCATCAGCCAGTCGACCGGCTTGGCCTGCGCCTCCAGCTCGAAACCCTTGATCTTGGACTTGGCGCCGTTGGCGGTGAGCGTCACGAAGCCGTTCGGACCGGCCTTGAAGATGGCGATCTGCTGATTGTCGTGCTTGTCGAAAAAGGCGGCGGCGTTGAGGATCAGGCGGCCGCCGAACAAGCGCAGCTTGGAGCCGACCTCGATCGATTTGACGGTTTCGGGGGCATAGGGGGTCGTCGCGGCGACGAGATCGGTGGCGTCGACGGAGAAGCCGCCGCTTTTGAAACCCTCGGCATATTTGGCGTAGACGTTGAACGCGGGCGTGAACGAGTATTTGGCGATGAAAGTCGGCGTCGAGCCATGGAAGCTGGCAGCCGAGATGGTTCCCGCTGGAATGGTGACGAAGCCGCCGGCCGATGCGAAGCGGTCGCTCGTCTTGCGTTCGTGGCTATAGCGGTAGCCGGCGGTCAGCACGAGCTTGTCGTCGAGGATCGGCGGCGTGTAATCGACCTGTGCGTAGATGGCGTCGGCATTGGTGGTGAAGGTGTCGAGCGATTCCAGCGTCGTTCCGAAGAATTGCTGCGGGTTGCTGTTGTCGCCCTTGTCGTGGAAATAATAGAGGCCGCCGGTATAAACCAGCCGGCCGAGCTTGCCGGTGACCTGGATCTCCTGCGAGAATTGATGATAGTCGAGATTCGATCCGCCGGCGGCGATCGGCAGCGGCGTGCCATCGAGATCGAGCGACTGGAGCCACTTCATCGTGCGATAGGAGGTGATCGATTTCAGCGTCGCTTCGCCGAGCGAGAGCGTGCCGGTGAGCGTGTGGGTGAAGGTCTTCACCCGATCCGCCATCTTCGCATTGTCGACGCCGCCAGTCGCGTAGCTGGTGTCGGTGCGGCCGTTCTGCAGATAGAGATAGAGTGGCACGCCAACATAGTTGGATGAATTGGGATCGAATATGCCGCCTTGTCCGATGGATTGCAGAACGCCTGCGATCGGCGTGTTGTGGACCCGGTTATAATCGAAGGTGTAGTCGAGCGTCAGATTGTCGACCGGCCGGTAACGCACCGCCGCGCGGAAGGCTTCGCTGCGCTCGTCGCCGATGCGCTTCACCGTGGGATCCTGGCCGGGGATCGCCGGATAGGGATTGTCACGCACATGGACGAAGCCGTTGCGGCGCGAGATCAGCCCGGCGAGCTTGATGCTGATATTATTGAATTCAGGCAGGTCCAATGAAAACTGGCCGAGCTTGCGACCATAATCGCCGGCGCCGAGTTTCGCCCAGCCGCCGAATGTGCCGCTCGGCTTCTTGGTGACGATGTTGACCGCACCGGCCAGCGTGTTGCGGCCGAACAGCGTGCCCTGCGGACCGCGCAGCACCTCGATGTGATCGATGTCGGCGACGTCTACGGTCGAACCCACGGCCTTACCGATATAGACGCCGTCGATATACATGGCGGCGGCCGGTTCGTAGCCCGGATTGGGATTGGTCGTCACCGATCCGCGGATCTGGATGTAGGTCGTCACGTTGCTGCTGCTCTCGACGACCTTGACGTTGGGCGCGAGCCCATCGAGCGCGGTCACTTCGGTGATGTTGCGGGTCTGCAGCGCCTCGCCGGTAAAGGCGGTGATCGCCACCGGCACGTCATGCAGATTCTCGTTGCGCCGCCGCGCGGTGACGACGATATCGCCGAGACCGGTGGCGGCCTCGCTGACCGATGCCGGCGCAGCCGCATCCTGCGCGTGGGTGGGCATGGCGGCGAGCGCGCTCATCGACACGGCGGCACACAGCGTCCTGCGCGCCACGATGCGGCGCACGACCGAAGCTTTCATCTTTCACTCCCCTTAGTGTTTTGGACTTGATATCATTCTGTCGAAGATCCCGGCGTCAGCGTTGCGAGGAGATGTTTCCTCCATCCACGACGATTTCGGACGCGGTGATGTAGCTCGCTTCGTCGGACAGCAGGAAACGGACGACACGGCCGATCTCCTCGGGCTCGCCGATCCGCTCCATCAGGATCCGTTTCTCGAAATAGCGATCGGGCAGCGCATCGACCGAGGGCTTCATCATCGGAGTCATGATCTGGCCTGGCGAGACCGAGTTGACGCGGATGCCGTCCTTCGCCAGCCGGTCCGCGAGCGAGCGGACGAGCGAGAGCACGCCGCCCTTGGCGGCGGTGTAGATCGGGTTGACGGCGTTGCCGAGCGTGGCGTTGATCGACGCGGTGGCGACCACGGCAGAGCCCGGATTGCTCTTCAGATCTTCGAGGAAAGCCTGCAGCAGCAGCACGATCGGGCGCAGATGGATGTTGATGCCGTCGTCCCAGCTTTCGATGGTGATGCCTTCCAGCGAGGCGGTGTCGACGATGCCGGCGCAATGCACGATGCCGCCGATCGACGGCAGCGCCGCACGGCTGGCCTCGGCCGCTTCCTTGATGGCGTGCGGATCGCGCACATCGACGGCGAGCCCGATCGCGGCAACGCCGAATTCCGAACGGACCTGCCCGGCAGCGCTTTCGGCGCGCGCACCGTCGATGTCCCATAGCGCGACGGCGCGGCCCACTGCAGCCAGCGCGCGCGCGGAGGCGAAGCCGAGGCCGGAGGCGCCCCCGGTGATCACGACGCCGGTGTTCGGCGAGGCGAGGTTGGGACGGATGTCGGTACCCGGCATGGCTTCTCCCCATTAATTATTATGCCTACATGTTAGTAGGTTTAATTGCGCTATCAGGCACGGCGCGGTCGAGTCAAGCGCGCTTGCAAGCCGTAACGGAGCTTGCCACGACGAGAACAAAGGACGGGACGACGACATGATCGAAGGGCAGACACGGGTACGCAGGGGGCCGCCGCGCGGATCGATCCGCAGCGAGACGCGGGGCGAGATTGTCCGTCATGCCGAACGGGTCTTCGCGGAGGTCGGCTTTTCGGGATCCAGCCTGGACATGATCGCCGACGTCGTGGGCATCAGGCGCCCGTCCGTCCTGCACCATTTCCGGTCCAAGCGCGAAATATACGATTGCGTGGAGCAGTCGATCATCGAGGAACTGGCGGCGCGGACGGAGCAGCGGAGCAGCCGAGGCACTCCGTTCGAGCGGATGACCGGCCTCATCGATACCTGGCTCGATTTCATGATCGAACGGCCGACCGCGGCGCGGATCATGGCGCGCAACAGCTCGGACCTCACCTCGCGCGCGCCCGATCCGGTGCAATTTTCTGAACGCATCCTGCTGCTGTTCGAAGCGATCGTGGACGAAGGCCGGGCGTGTGGCGCGTTCGGGCCGGTCGAGCCGATGATGGCGCTCAACATCCTGGGCGCCGGCATCATCAACTATGTGTGCAATGCCGGTCAGTTGGGCGAGGCGCGCCGTTACGACTTCGCCGATCCGGCGCGGATCGCCCGCTATCGCGGCCTGCTCCACCGCACGGCCCGGACGCTGCTGTTGCCCGACGGCTGAGCGCCATGCGCGGCACGGCTTCGCATCGACGTGTGCGACACCCCGTTGCAGCTGCTTCCACACCTGACTAACGTTCGTTCGGTAGGGATGGCCGAGTCCCTGCCGACCCTGACGAACGAGGGCACAGGAGAGTGGGATGCAGAATCTGAACGGGCGCGTCGCCGTGATCACGGGCGCGGCCAGCGGCGTGGGCAAGCAGCTGGCGCTGCGGCTGGCACGCGAAGGCGTGAAGGTCGCGCTGGCGGACATCGAGCAGGGCGCGCTGGACGAGGCGGTGGCCGAGGTACGCAAGGCGGGCGGGACCGCGTTCGGCCATGTCACGGACGTGTCGCAGCGCGCGGCGGTCGATGGGCTGCGTGACGCGGTGCTCGCGGAATATGGCAAGGTCCATCTCGTCTTCAACAATGCCGGCGTCGGCGGCGGTGGTGGGCCGACCATCTGGGAAACCAGCGAGGATGCGTTCCGCTGGGCGATGGACGTCAATTATTTCGGGCCGCTCAACGGCATCCTCTCCTTCATGCCCGTGCTGATCGAGCAGGGCGAGGAGGCGCTGATGACGTCCACCTCGTCCGGCGCGGGGATCGTATTTCCGCCGAGCGGCGCGGCCTATTCCTCGTCCAAGGCGGCGCTGATCGCGCTGATGGAGGTGCTGGCCTATCAACTGCAGATGGCCGGATCGAAGGTGAAGGCCGCGATCCTCTTTCCGGGCCCGCATGTCGTCGACACGCGGCTGTTCAGTTCGCATCGCAATGTCCAGGAGCGATATGGCGATCCTTCGCTGCGCGCGGGCGGCGGTATCAACAATGTCGACGAGTTCCAAGCGGCCATGCGCCACTTGATCGGCCATGAAGTGCCATTGACGCAACCGGAGGACTTTGCGGAGGAAGTCTACGCCTCGATCCTGCGCGACGATTTCTATATCCTGCCGCTGGAAGAGCGGACCAAGAACGCCATCCGGAAACGCTATGAGGACATGCTAGAGCGGCGCCAGCCCGCCATTCCGGACATGATGTGAGGAGGATCGGATGCTTCATGACAGCATAAGCGCGGACGAGCAGGCCTATCGCGACATCTTCGATCGGCTGCGCGCGCGGGCGCCGGCGCTGGCGCGGACCAGCGCGGACGAGCGCATCGCCAAGCTCAAGCGGCTCTACCAGGCGGTTTACGACTTGCGCGGCGAGATCGGCGAGGCAGGGCTCGAGGAACTGGGCATGGACGGTCGGCTCGCGCTGCTGCCGCTCAAGGAGGAGATCGGCTTCGTTTCCGAGCGGCTCGCAGGGTGGATGGAGCGCGAGGAAGTGGAGCAGGTGCCCTCGCTCATGGGCCGGCGCGGCTATATCCATTGGGAACCGAAGGGCGTGGTGCTGCATCTCGCCACCTGGAATTCGCCGGTGCTGATCAGCCTGTCGCCACTGGTGACGATGCTCGCCGCGGGCAATGCAGTGGTGCTGAAGCCCTCGGAACTGGCGCCGCTGTCCGCCGATCTCGTCGCGAAGGTGATCGAGAAGGCCGGGCTGACCGATGATGTGGCCGTCGTCACCGGCGGGCCGGAGACGGCGCAGGCGCTGTTGAAGCTGCCGTTCAACCATGTCTGCTATGTCGGCAACAACCGCGTCGGCCGGCTGGTGATGGAGGCCGCGGCCAAGCATTTCGCGGGCGTCACCCTGGAGATGGGCGGCAAGAATCCGGTGATCGTGGAGCGCGATGCCGATCTCGACGATGCGGCGGCCAAGATCAGCTTCGGCCGGCACCTCGTCGCGGGCCAAGTGTGCCTTTCGCCCGACTATGTGCTGGTCCACGAAAGCGTGCGCGAACCGTTCGTCGCCGCGCTGAAGACGAAGATCGCCGCTTTCTACGATCCCGAGGGCAAGGGCTTCCAAGCGTCGCCCGACCTGCCCCGCATCGTCAACACGCGGCATGCGGCGCGGATCAAGGGGCTGATCGACGATGCCGTCGCCAAGGGCGCGACGGTGGCGCTGGGTGGGGAGGCGGACGTCGAGGCACGTTTCGTCGCGCCGACCGTGCTCGAAAATGTCGGCGAGACGATGGAAATCTTCCACGAAGAGGTGTTCGGGCCGGTGTTGACCGTGCAGGGCTTCTCCTCGCGGGAAGAGGCCGCGCGGGAAATCGCCGGGCGGCCCAATCCGCTGGGCCTCTACATCTTCACGAAGGATCGCGCGACCGTCGACTGGTATATCGATCATACGCGGGCCGGATCGACCGCGGTGAACGCGGTCGCGGCGCAGGCGAATATCGGCACGCTGCCCTTCGGCGGATCCAATCATAGCGGCATCGGCCGGCTGGGCGGCCGTGCCGGCTTCCGCGAATTCTCGAACGGCCGCGGGGTCGTGGAGGATGCGCTGGATCCGGCCGTCGGCACGCCGGCCGCCTATCCGCCGTTTCCGCCGGAAATGGCGGCCTATGTCGATCATATGCTCGCTCCGGGCTGAGCCTGGGAGAGCTGCGTCCTCCCGAGCGGAAACGGGGAGGATTCAAGGGAAGGACCACAATGGCCGAGGCCGATAAGCCCAATCTGCTGCAAATCTATCATATCAACCTCAACAGTACCGACCTCGATCGCACCGTCGCCTTCTACGAACTGATCGGCTTCAGGCGGTCCATCGATCTCAGCGATCCGATAGGCGATCTGCCGACCGGCTTTGCGGAGATCGGACTTGCCCGGCCGCTGGCCTTGCCGGACGATCTTGCCGGTCGTGCCGTGCTGATGGCGACAGGCGACGATCCGCGCGGCACGCGCCTCGACATCGTCGAATGGAGCGCGCCCGTGCAGCGCGGGCCGGCGCGTATCGGCCTGGCGCAGCCCGGTGTGGGGCGCATCGCGCTCAAGGTGCGCGATGCCGCGGCCATCCATGCCGCGCTCGTCGCGGCCGGGCATCGGCCGTATAGCGAGCCGTGCCGCGTGGTGATGGCGGGGCAGCCCTTCATGGTCTTCTGCGTCGAGGATCCGGACGGCATCGTCATCGAATTCATGCAGTTCCAGCGCGCCTGATGCGCGCGGCGATCGCTACCGCGCACGGCGCCCCGTTGGAGATCGTCGACGATCTCGAGGTCGAGGATCCCCGGCCGGGCTACGTTCGCGTGCGGATCACCCATTGCGGCGTCTGCCATTCGGACGAGCATACGCTGCAGGGCGGCTTCGGCGATCATCTGCCGATCATCGTGGGGCATGAGGCGGCGGGCATCGTCGATCGCGTCGGCGAGGGCGTGTCGCACGTCGCGCCGGGCGATCCGGTCGCTCTGACGCCGATGCCGGCATGCGGGCGCTGCACCTATTGCTGCAACGGCAATCCCGCCTGCTGCGACGAAGCGCGGATCTGGATGAGCGGCCTGTTCGCCGACGGCACGACGCCGTTCCGCTGGCGCGGCCGGGAGGTGTTTCGCGGCAACGGCATGGGCGGCTGGGCGGAGATGACGGTGCTCAACGCCGCGGGGGTGGTGCCGGTGCCGGCGGGCACGCCGCTGGACCAGGCATGCCTGCTCGCCTGTTCGATCCAGACCGGCGTCGGGGCGGTGTTCAACACCGCCCGTGTCGAGGCTGGCGATCATGTGCTGGTGATGGGGCTGGGCGGCGTCGGCCAGGCGATCGTGCAGGGCGCGCGGATCGCGGGGGCTACGCGCATCATCGCCAGCGATCCGATCGCGGAGCGGCGCGAGGCGGCGCTGGCGTTCGGCGCGACGGATGTGATCGATCCGGCGGGATGCGAGGTGGTGCGAACGGTGCGCGCGCTCACCGGCGGCCCCGGCGTACGCCACGCCTTCGATGCGGTGGGATCGCCGGAGTTGGTCGCGCTCGGCGTGCGCGCGACGATGCCGGGCGGATCGATCGTGCTGGTCGGTGCCTTCCAGGCCGAGGACCGGCTGGGCCTGGTCTCGCCGAACCAGCTCATCGGCCAGGAGAAGCGCATTCTGGGCTGCAATGTCGGCACCGCTTATGCGCCGCGCGACTATCCGCGCTATCTGGAGATGTGGCGCGCCGGCCTGCTGCGGCTGGCGCCGATGGTGACGCGGCAGCGTCCGCTCGAAGAGGTCAATGCGGCGCTCGCCGATCTGCGCGCGGGGATCGGCATCCGCACGGTGCTGACGCTGTGAGCGCGGATCCTGCATGTCTGTCATCTTTTGACGGTCACGCGGTAGCCTTCGGACATGGTCATGCACGCGATGCTGCCCTCTATTTCCGGATCAGGGGATGGTGGCCGAGATGGGTGGATTGCAGACAGGGCGGCGAGCGGTGAGTGCCGGCGAAGCCGGATCCGGACGACCGCCGGGCCGTCCGCGGCTGCTGACCGTCGAGCAGGTGGTCGAGACGGCGCTGGCGCTCGGCCTCGAAAATTTCAGCCTCAAACGCATCGCCGACACGCTCGGCGTCGGCCTTGCGACGCTCTACCAATATGTCGGCAGCCGCGACGAACTGCTGCAGCGCACGGTTTCGCTGCAGGTGGAGCGGTTGCCAATCGCGGTCGACCAGGGGCAGCCCTGGTGGGATTATGTGGTCTGCTATGCGCGCGGGCTGCAGGCGCTGCTCGCCGATCATCCGCAGATAGCGAGCCAGTTCGTCGCATCCGGCTTCGGCATGGAAGCGGAGCTGCGCATCGCGGATCGCTTCATGCGCGCGATGGCGGCGCGCGGTTTCGCCGACGATCAGGCGATGCGGCTGTTCCGCGCAGCGGGCTATATCACGGTCGGTGCGGCCGTGTGCCTGCGCCGGGCCGAGGTGAGCCGCAGGCGCTGGGCCGATCCCGACATGGCCGCGCGGATGCAGCTCGAGAGCTTCGATCGCGATCGGCTGTCGACGCTGCACGGGCAGCTGCATGGCTATACCGAGAATATCGATGATCTGGCGGCGGAACTGCTCCGTCCGCTGCTGACGGAAATTGCCGAGGCGCGGGGCGAAACGCTCCCCGAGCGGCCCTGGCCCTCCACCCCCAAGCCTGTAGAGGACATATGCTGGAATTGAGCCGCAGGACTGCGTTCGGAGCCGAGCACGACCAGTTTCGCGAAGCGGTGCGCAAGCTGTTCGATCGCGAACTCTATCCCAATCTCGATCGGTGGGAGGCGGAAGGCATCGTCGATCGCGCTTTCTGGCTGCGCTGCGGCGAGGCCGGGCTGCTCTGCCCGCAGGTGCCGGAGGAGTATGGCGGGCTGGGCCTGGATTACGGATTCATCGCGGTGGTCAACGAGGAGCTGAACTATGCCGGTTCCTCGGCAGGGCTCAACCTGCATACAGACATCGCGTGCGACTATATCCTCGATTATGGCGACGAGGCGCTGAAGCGGGCCTGGCTGCCGAAGATGGTGACCGGCGAGGCGATCGCCGCGATCGCGATGACCGAACCCGGCGCCGGATCCGATCTGAAGGGTATCCGCACCAGCGCCCGGCGCGACGGCGATCATTATGTGGTGAACGGACAGAAGACCTATATCACCAACGGCCAAAATGCCGATTTCGTGATCGTCGTCGCCAAGACCGATCCGGATGCGGGCGCCAAGGGCATCAGCCTGATCATCGTCGAGGCCGATCGGCCGGGCTTCACCAAGGGCCGAAACCTGGACAAGATCGGCCAGCACAGCGCCGATACGTCCGAACTCTTCTTCGCAGACGTGCGTGTGCCGGTGGGCAATTGTATCGGCGAGGAAGGCAAGGGTTTCGTCTATCTGATGC
Organism: Flavisphingomonas formosensis; assembly: GCF_009755815.1. Taxonomy (GTDB): domain Bacteria; phylum Pseudomonadota; class Alphaproteobacteria; order Sphingomonadales; family Sphingomonadaceae; genus Flavisphingomonas; species Flavisphingomonas formosensis. The sequence continues at coordinate 2,025 of NZ_WRPK01000008.1, read as the reverse complement.
AGCAATTGCCGCAGGAACGGCTCACCGTCGCGATCGCCGCGCAGGCCAATGCCCAGCGCGCCTATGACGAGACGGTTCGTTTCGTGAAGGAACGCCAGGCATTCGGGAAGAGTGTGTTCGATTTCCAGAATACCCGCTTCGTCCTAGCCGACATCAAGACCAAGCTTCAGCTCGGCTGGGCGCATGTCGACTGGTGCCTGACCCGCCACATCGCCGGTGAACTCGATCAATATGAGGCCTCCGCCGCCAAGCTCTGGCATACCGAGACGCAGTGGCAGATCATCGATGCCTGCCTGCAACTGCATGGCGGCGCTGGCTATATGAACGAATATCCGATCGCCCGGCTGTTCCGCGACGCCCGCGTGACCCGCATCTATGGCGGAACGAGCGAGATCATGAAGGAGCTGATCAGCCGCTCGATCTGAGAGGCGGGCAGGGGCGGTGCCGCCCTCGATCAGGCGGCCTCGTCCCAGTCCTCCGCTTCGTCCCATTGCCACTCGGGCGGCTCGGGCTCGTCGCGGCCCGGCGGTGCGCAGCCATGGGTGCGCCAGTGACGGCGGTGGAGATCATAGTCGGCGACGCGTTCGCGGGTCTCGGCGATGAGGGCGGCGGCTTCGTCGGGGTCGAGATCGGGGCGGGCGTTCAGCGACCAGCGCTGGTCGGGGCAGCGGGAAAGCCAGAAGAGGATGGCCGTGAGCGAGGGCGGCTGCTCGACGCGGGTCCGGGTGCGGATGATGTCGCCATCGTCGTTACGGAAGATCTTCTCGCGGACATGGCTGTAGCCGGTGGCGCGGGCGAAGAGGGCGGCTTCGACGGCATCGTCTGCAACGTCTTTGGGAAGGCGTACGGCTTGGCCGAAGGCGGCGTGGCGGAGTGTCCATTGGCGGATGGTGGTGGTGGTGACGCCGAAGGCGCGGGCGAGATCGCGGTCGAGCGCGCCTTGTCCGGCCAGCGCGCGGGCCAAGGGCACGAAGGCGGGGTCGTAGCGCGCTGCGGGTGCGGGCGGATCGGCGTCGATGGGTTCGACGAGGGGGGCGGTGATCGGTGCCGGCAGAGGGGGGTGTATGCGATGAGGGAGGGTATCGCTTTCCTCCTTCCCGTCATCCCAGCGCAAGCTGGGATCGCTTTCAACCGTCGGCCGGTCGCCCGTGGAGAGCGATCCCAGCTTGCGCTGGGATGACGGGTATGGGGCGGGCGTTTCGAGGATCTGGAGCGGATCGATATCGTCGGTGGGCGCAGTCGCAGGAGCGAGCGCGTCGATGCGGGCGAGCGTGTCGGCGTCGCCCGCCATCTCCGGCTCGCCGTCGATCGCAGCGCACCAGGCCTCATAGGCGACATGCTCGATCTCGCGCAGCGTCTCTTCGGTAGGCGTGAGATCGTCGGGTCCGGCTCGTCGGATCACCATCGGTGCGGCCCAGCGCTCGGGGCGGCGGATGCGCAGCCAGAAGGCGGCGGCCTTGTCATTGGGCGGGACATGTTCGGTGACGGTGGTGCGGATCAGTTCGCCGTCCTTCAGGGCGAGCTGCTCGGTCTCGCGGTCATGGCCGGTGGCCAGCCGGAACAGCGCGCGTTCGACGGCGGCGTCCGCCGCTTCCGGAGACAGGCGGCAGGCGGCGGCGAAGTCGGGATGCTGCTGCTTCCATGCGCGGATGGTCGTGAAGGGCACGCCGAAGGCGGTGGCGAGATCCTTGTCGAGCGCGCCGCGCGCCGCAAGCGTGCGGGCGACGGGGATCAAAGCGGGGCTGTAGTCGGTCATGGCAGCGAGGCTGGCATGACGGCGGGGATTGCCGGGAGATTTCTCTGCAAGGAACTGAAAGCGCTCTACGACAGGAGCGAATCCTACCACAGAAGGGAATGACGATCCCCGACCGAGCAATTCAGTGACGATGCCTTATGGAATGGCGTCTGTGGACGCCCCTTCGGATGCAAGCGGTAAATCGGGGTGGATTGGCAGGTAGTCGGATGCTGTCATCTGTCCGGCCTCGATGAGCAGCGCCATAGCTGCGGGCCAGTATGGGAGTTCGC
>NZ_WRPK01000007.1 GCF_009755815.1 Flavisphingomonas formosensis | reverse complement strand
CCCATACTGGCCCGCAGCTATGGCGCTGCTCATCGAGGCCGGACAGATGACAGCATCCGACTACCTGCCAATCCACCCCGATTTACCGCTTGCATCCGAAGGGGCGTCCACAGATGCCGTTTAGAGTGATGGATCCAACGGCAGCTCTTATCAGGAGCCGACATTTAGCGGTCGTCTGGCCGGTATCGCACACCGACCGAAACGGGCCGATTGCGGGCGGACCTGGAGTCGGCGAAAAACCACCTACTCCGACGGCGCCGGGCGATCAGGCAAGTACTGATCGAGCCAGCCGTCCATTTCCCGATAGCGCCGCATAGAGGCCGCGCTGCTACCCGGATTGTGCCCATCATCGACGAAACGGACCATGCGTGCCGGCACGCCGTTGGCCCTTAGCAGCGAAAAGAGGAATTCGGACGATTGAGGATCGATGGCCCCCTTATCCGGGTTTCCGACCATGATCAGCGTCGGCGTGCGTATGCGTACTCCGTCGATGAGATAACCTCCAAAATATGCTTCCGGATTTTCACCGAGAAGCTCGCCCGTTGTCCCGATACTCACCGGTGCACCCGCATAGTCACCGGTCATCATGGCCAGATTTTGCGCCAGCGCGCCAGGCGGGATCGGGTCGTGAAGAATGGCCGCCGTGAAAAGGCTGGTCCGGGTCAGCAGATATTGAACGCGCGCGCCGCCTGCGCTGTGACCGAGAATTGCAATACGACAAGGGTTGACATTGCCCTGGCCGATCAGCCAGCGCACCCCGGACTCGATGTCGGCGGCATCCTGGCGAATCCCCTGCGTATCCCAGTCGCGAGCGGCGTAGCGTTCTGCCGCTATCTGCGGACCATATTCTCCCGACGAGCGATAATTGGGAACAAAGACGATATAGCCCTTGTCCGCCCAGGCATGCCATTCGAGCGGGAGCCGCGCTCGATCGGCGAGTACACCGGATAGATAGAGCCGAGCCGCGGGTCCGCCGCCGTGCACATCGACGAACATCGGATATTTACGCTTGGGATCAAAACCGGGCGGCAGGAACAACAGGCCGTGCAGCATCGGCCCGTCAGGTGTTTTCCAGCGCACCTGCCTGGCGGATGCGAGCCTGAAAGCGCGCGCCGGCTCCACCAGCGTCGCAAGCGTCATTTCGGACCCGGATGCCACAGCGAGGACGCGCAGATCGCGGTGACCCAAAGCGTCCTCGGCGAGATAGGCAAGCCATTTGCCGTCGGGCGAGACGCTGAGGTCGTAGCGGCGCTCATCCCCCTTCGAAATTTGACGGACACGGCTATGAAGATCGACGCGGTAAATCTGGCTGAACGCCCCGTCGCGCGCGGTCAGAAAAAGGGCGTCGCCCGACGGCGCCCAGTCGAAATCGCTGACATAGAGCGAGGTCGTCAGGCGGCGAACCTTGCGCGTGCGGATGTCGAGCAGGCTGAGGCTGTCGAAATCGTCCCAACGCCGATTGTCGACATCTGCGGTGAAAGCGATCGACCGTCCGTCAGGCGACACGCGTAGCGCGCCGAGCTGCATCAGTCCCGGCTGCGTGTAAAGGTCGGTGGAGCGCCCCGACACCGGGTCGAGCGCACGGACCATTGTGCGCGACCGGTGGCCGTACCAATGACCTTCGAGCGGCATGAAATAGAAATCACCGCCCTTCCCCCATCCTCCGCGATAGGCGGCGTCTTCGGCGATGTCGAAGGCGCGCAAGGCCGCAGGAGCATCGACCCGGCCGATCCGCACGCGTGATTTCATCATGGCTTGTTCGGTGCCGCCAGAGCCGAAGCGGCGATCGGCCTCAGCGCCGACGTCGACGAACCGTACGCCATCCGCTTCGCTGACGGAGGTGGTCTTCGACGCGCGTGGCGGATCGGCTGATTCGAGGAATGCAAAGGACCGGCTATCGCGCGCCCACATCGGCGGCGAAAGCGCGACGAAACCTTGCTCTGCCGAGGATGCGATCGGCTCGGCCTTGCCCGTCCGCACATTTTTGAGCCACCACCGCTCCCCGCGTAGCAGCAATATCCAGCGGCCATCGGGCGAGAAGATCGCCCGCTCGGCCTTTTCAATAACGCGGCGGGTGCCCGTGGCGAGGTTCCATTCGACAATCTCCGCCTCTTCGCCCGGCTCCTGCCAGATCGCGATCAGCCGGCCCGGCGCCGACCAGCCGAGGTCGCTGGCCGAAGCCGCGTTGAAATCGACCGCGTCCTGCATCGAAAGCAGCGGCAGTTCCGCAGTTTCGGCGGCAACGCGCGGAGGCAGGAGAAGCAATGCCGCCACAAGCGCGGCCCACCGCGACAACCGCCGAGCGCTCACCACCGCTTCGTCACCTGCAGCGCAAAATAGCGCCCGAGCGGGCTGGCATTGGCGGGGTCATAGCCGAGACCGAAGTCGCTGCTCGCAAACAGCGGCGGCTTTTTGTCGAACAGATTGTCGATGTTGAAGGTCACGCTGACGCCGCGCAGCGGGCCGGGATTGTCGAACTGGTCGCCATCGATGCGCGCGGTCAGATCGATGGTCGTCAGCGAACCGATCCTGCGCTCGGGCGACGTGAAGCTATCGCGATAATCGTCGACATAGTTCAGATATCCGAACAGAGCAAAGGCGCCGTGCGTCCAGCTCGCCGACCCCCGAACCCGGAAATCGACGAGTTGCCCGGGAGTATTGAGCCGATTGACGGCGGGGCTGAGCGGAGTGATCTTGCGCTTGCTGTTCAGATAATAGGTCCCGTCCGCGCCGATTGAGAACTTGTCCGTCGCCGATCCGAAACGGAGGTCAATCTTGGTGTCGACCCCGTCAACCTTGTCCGAGCCGATGTTCGCCCGGCGATTGTCGAATACGACCAGCCCCGGCGCGATATCGAGCAGATTCTGCGTCGCGGGATCGAAGTCGATGTCGGTCATGTTGATGAAGCCCGACGCCCCGAGGTCGCCGGAGAGAGCGCTTTCGATCACCCTTCGGGCATCGCTGTCCGCAGGCATGCGGTTGACCAGCGAGCCGAAGAAGGCTTCGTCGAGAAGGGCGCTGCCCGTATCCTCGATCGGCTGGTCGATCCGGTGGCGATAGTCGATCGAGAAATAGGAAGCGGAGACGGTCAGCCATGAGGCCGAAGGTGGCGAATAATCGAAGCCCGCGCTCCAGGTCGTCGCCCGCTCGGGCCGCAACGCCGCATTACCGCCGAGCCAGATCAGCATCGGCGTGACACCTCCCGTTTTCGGATCGGGCACATATTGCAGAAATGCCTGGTTCGACTGCGAGAGCGTCAGCAACGGCGGCGCCCGAAACGCTCGCGAATAGGCACCGCGGATCGCCAGGCCCGCGGCCGGTTTCCATACGAGACCCGCCTGTGGATTGAAGGTGCTGCCGAAATCGCTGTAGCGATCGGAACGCCCAGCCGCCGAGAATTCGACCTCTCCGCCGCCGATGTCGAAAGGAACGATCAGCTCGCCGAAAGCCGAGGCGATATTGCGGTCGGCGTTCAGCGTCGGGTTGGTCAGCTCCTCCTTGCGATATTCGGCGCCGAACGCGGCCTTGACCTCGTGCGCGCCGATCGCGAATAGTGCGCCCTCGATCACAGCCGATGCTTCGGTCAGCCGCGCCGAAGTTTTGCGGTACCGTCCGCCGAAGCTGTCCTCGACATTCTCTCGATTGCGCACCGCGCCATGGTTACCTGAAACATCGAGGTGCCATCCGCCGCCCAAATCGACCTTAGCGCCGAGCACCGCGCTATATTGTCGGCTCCGAATTCTGGAATTCTGCGTAAAATCGAAGAAGGGCGACGTATAGTCGAGTACGGTCCGCTTGAGGTCGCTCGTATAGAGCGCGTCGCCGTAGATCTCGACCGCATCAGCGATCCGGTAGTGCCCAGCAGCATAGAGTGAGTGCCGCTTGCTGTCGGGCCGCGCATCGAAGCGGCGGAGCGACACGTCGAACGGCGACGGACCGCCGAGCCCCGCCCGCACGATGTCGAAATTCCTTTCGCGCCGGAAATCATAGGCAAGGACCAGCCCGCCGCGCTCGGACTTGATCCCGCCGGTGTGGCTGATACCGATCCGTTCGCCGCCTTTGGCAGCACTGCCGAGATAGAATTCGGACTCCATCCCTTCGAAATCCTGCCGGGTGACCAGATTGACCACACCGGCAACGGCGTCCGAACCATAGATTGCCGATCGGCCGCCGGTCACGATCTCGACACGGTCGACGATGGCAAGCGGGATCGCCGAAATGTCGACGACGCGGCCGTCGACATTACCCGCGCGGCGATGACCGTTGAGGAGGACAAGCGTCGATTCGGCCCCGAGCCCGCGCAGGCTGATTCCAGTGGTGCCCTGCCCGTTGGAAAGGGCAAGGTCCGAAACCCCCGTCCCGATCGAGGCATCGGCAGACATCTCGCGTGAGTTCTGCGGCAGATCGTCGAAGATATCGGCGACCGATGCATAACCGCTGTTGCGGATCTGATCGCGCCGTATTGTTATCGCGGGTACCGGCACGTCGACACCGGGAATCCGCGTACCGGTGACGATGATTTCGGCGCTCTCGCTATCGGCCGCGGCGCTTCCGGCCTCGCCTTCCCCCGGCACGATCGCGATTGCCCCCGACGCATCGACCCGAAAGGTAAATCCGGTCCCGCGCAGCAGACGCGCCAAAGCCGTGTCGGCATCCAGCGTTCCACGCACGCCGTCCGAGCGTACCCCGCTAATATCGTCGGTCCGGTAGAGGACCTGCCTACCCGACTGCCATCCATATGCATCGAGTGTGGACTTGAGCCCACCGGCGGCAATGTCGTAGCTGCGGCTCTGGGCCTGCGCGGGCGTCGCGACCGCGCAAATGCTCGTCGCAAATATGGCGACAAGGCTGGGTTTCTTCATGGCTTCCCCCTGTTCGGCCGCGTGGTCGCGCCCTCGAACGGTAGGACAGTCGGGCGTCACAAAGCCGTAACGTTTCAGCTGGAAATTTTGATCGCGTCGGGGGTCATCTCGACATGCAGCCCGTAAGCATCGCGCAGCAGCCGCGCGAAGGCTTCGACATTGGATGCCTGGAAGTTACCCCCGATGCGGATTCCGGCAGCAGCGGCATCGGTGACGATGACCGGCCGGCGATGATAGCGGCTGAACTCGGCAGCCGCGTCGGCGAGCGTCGTCCGGTCGAAGCTCAGCATGCCATCGCGCCACGCGAGCGCGTTCTCGACACGCGACTCCGATAGCTGGGTGACGAGCGTCGAGCGGCCCTCGCTGATCGCCGACATGCCGCCGGTGATCATCGTCGCCGAGGCAAGCCTTCCGTTCCTGGCCGGATTCTCGTCGATTCGAACGCGTCCCTCGAGGACCGAGACGGATACGTCTCCGCCGTCGCGCCGGACCGAAAATTTAGTCCCCAATACGGTGATCGTTCGCGCGCCGGCATGAACGACGAAAGGACGGCGGGGATCGTGCTTCACCTCGAAATACGCTTCGCCGTCGTCGAGCCAGACTTCGCGGTGATCGGCTGCCGAAGCCGCGCGGATCACGCTTCGGGTGTTGAGCTCGACATGGCTGCCGTCCGCGAGCGCCAGGTCCTTGCGTTCGCCGATTCCCGCCCTGTAGGTTGTGATCGCCAGCGTCTGTGCGGAAGGCTCGGTTGGGAACGGGATCGACCCGATCCAGAATGCGGCCACGAGCGAAGCGGCGAGCGCGACCGGCATCCCATAGCGGATCAGGGCTTTGTGCGGAGCGGCCGGAGCGGCGGGAATGCCCAGCGCCCCGACCCGGTCGGCATCCTTCCAACTATGCTTCAGACGCCAATAGGCCGCCTTGTTGCCGTCGGATGCAGCAAGCCAAGCGTCGAACGCAGCTTGTTCCTCATCCGAAAGCTCGCCGTTTTCGCGGCGAATGATCCACGCGGCCGCTGTGTCGCGAGCATCCTCCGCGCGGCTCATGCACCATTCTCCTTGCGCACTTTCCGGGCAAACTTCTGCCTTATGATCTTTCCCGAACCGCCAAGCATGAAGTCGGCCAGCGCTTTCATCCCCATCGCAAGTTGCCGCTCGACCGCATCGATTCCAATGCCGAGACGCGCCGCGGTTTCCTGCGTATTGAGCCCATCAACCTTGCGCAGCAGCACGATCTGGCGGACGCGCGGCGACAGTTGGTCGATCCCTTCCTGCGCACGCTTCAGCGCCTCGCGCGCCAAGACATATCGTTCGGCGGTCAGCATGTCGGGGTCATGCCTTACCGCTTCGAGATCGGACACCAAGTCGAAGGAAACGATGCGCGACCGCTTCGCGCGATTGATCAGATGGTTGCGCGCGATCGCGAACAGAAAGGCCCGTGCGTTATCCGGCAAGCCTCGCCGCGCACCGGTGATCGCCAGTTCATAGATATCATGGCGCAGATCAACGACATCCTCGCCGACGCGCCAGTTGTTGCGGATGAAGCTGGTAAGCGCACCCTCGTTCGGCAGCACCTCGCTGCAGAACCATGTTTCGAGAATGTCGTCACTAACCATCGGCGCGCTTGTCCCCAAGGGGGCAACATATCCCCATTCTATCGGAGGAAGACAATTGGGCGCATAAAATCCGTAATGCTCATATGGACAGGTTGGGGAGCCGGCAAATTGCAGTCATTTCGGAATTAAGCGAACACTGCCGATTTGAATCGAGCGGTAACCGGGAGCAGACTGAGCGGGTTTTGTGGAGGCGTCCAATGGTCGCTTGTGCGAGGAGCGCTTGAACAAACACCGGTTCTCTTCGCTGTGCGTGCCGAGACGGACCATCGAGGCATGGCGGACGGACTACAACACCATGCATCCGCACGGCAGCCCCGGCGGTATGGCACTTGCCAAATTTACCCGCTGCCCCCGCCAAGGGCACGAGAACACCGAAGCTAACTCATCACCGGCCTGAAGACGGGGAGCAGATCAGATAAAGCACGACTTGGCGGACTAAAAACGCGGGCTCGTTGGCGATCGAGGGCAATCAGACGGCTCGATCTACTTCGGAATTACGTCTGCTTATGGCGTCAGCCGCCGTTTAGGCAGTTTCGTTGGATGGCGCATTCTGATCGGTACAAGCCTAAAGGCTGCTTCTTCGCGTTACATCGGCGAGCGTTTCAGACGGCCAATCTGGCCATTGGAGAATGATTATGGAGACGCCTGAAACAGAGCCCACCGCTATCAAACGCCAAGTCTGGAATGCGGGAAAAACCGTTGGCGCAAAGCGTGCTTTGAAGCCGAAGCAAATCTGGGAGATCCGCTTTTACCTCAATCAGCACCGCCGTTTGCGGGATCGAGCGCTCTTCGATCTGGCAATCGACAGCAAGCTTCGGGGCTGCGATTTGGTGCAGATGAAGATCGGCGACGTTGTCAGTGGGGGCAAATCCGAACGCGCGCGATTGTGATGCAGCAGAAAACAGGTCGGCCTGTTCAATTCGAGCTGCTGCCCGATGCTCGAACCAGTCTGCTGACATGGCTCGAACGGCGAGGCGGAACGGTGAACGATTACGTTTTCCCGAGCCGGGTTGATCACAATGGGCATCTCAGCACCCGGCAATATGCCCGCCTTGTTGATGAATGGGTGGCTGGGGTCGGCTTGATGCGAAGTGAATATGGTACCCACTCCCTTCGCCGGACAAAGGCGTCGATCATCTATAGGGCTACCGGCAACCTTCGTGCCGTCCAGATCCTTCGCGGGCATAGCAAGATCGAAAACACGGTACGCTATCTCGGGATTGACGTTGAGGACGCGCTTGCCCTCGCTGAGAATACCGAAATTTGAAGGAAGGGCTCCTCGCCTCTGGCGAGGAGCCCTTCGACGCGGTAACCTGCTTCTCCAGGGCCGGCATTCTCAACGCTTGCGCAGTTCCCCTTACTGCGCTGCTATCCACTTCTAAGGTTTAGCGAAGGAATCATCTCATCAGCTTGCGCATCGTGATCGTCGATGACACTGGTGCGCGCGCCTCCGTGCTGGAGGAGGGCTTGCGGGATGCCGGTTACGACGACATCCACCTCGTGCCTCCGCACGGCGCGTTCGTCGCCCGAATTGAGCGGTTGGTACCCGACGTCGTGTTGATGGACCTCGGTAGCCCGAGCCGCGACAGCCTCGAGGAAATGTTGATCGTCAGCCGCGCGCTCGCCCGCCCAATCGCAATGTTCGTCGATCAGTCGGATGAGGCGATGATCGGCGCGGCGATCGATGCCGGCATCTCGGCCTATGTCGTCGATGGTTTGCGCAAGGACAGGGTGAAGCCGGTGCTGGATCTCGCCATCCGCCGCTTCAACGCCTTTGCCCGGATGCAGAGCGAGCTTCAGGAAGCCAAGTTAGCTCTGGCGGAGCGCAAGACGATTGATCGCGCGAAGGCGATCCTGATGGAAACACGGGGGCTCACGGAGCCGGACGCCTATGCGCTGCTCCGATCGACCGCGATGAATCAGGGCCGTCGCATCGCCGAGGTCGCCGACGCGCTGATCACCGCGAGCAGCCTGCTGGGAGGCAAGCCTTGACACCGCTTTCGATCGCCTTCGTTCCCCTGACGGACAGCGCGCCGCTGATCGCCGCGCGCGAGAAGGGCTTCGCTGCAGAGCAGGGTATAGACCTCACGCTCGTCCGCTCCGAATCCTGGGCGACGCTGCGCGACCGACTCGTCTACGGGCAGGTGCAGGCTGCCCACATGCTGGCGCCGCTGGCAGTCGCCGTAACGTTAGGCTTGAGCCAGCATCCCTGCGCGCTGTCGACTCCGTTCAAGCTCAACACCAATGGCAACGCGCTCGTCATGTCGACGGCGTTCGCGGCGGCGCTCGATCCGGACCTTACCCGCCGAATCGACGATCCGATCGCGACCGCCCACGATTTCGCCGCGGCTATCGGCCTGCACCGCCGCAAGCCTGTCATCGGCGTCGTCCATCGCTTCTCCAGCCACGCGCTGATGCTGCGTTACTGGCTGGGCTTCGCCGGCATCGACCCCGATCGCGACGTGACGCTCCGCGTCCTCCCACCATCGCTGATGACCGAGGCACTGAAGGCCGACGAGATCGATGGCTTCATCGCCGGCGAACCGTGGAATACGGCCGCGACGGCCGAGGGCCTCGCCGAATTCGTCTTCGCCGGCGTCCGCATCTGGCAGCGCGGGGTCGAGAAGGTCCTGGCGCTGCGGAAGGACTGGATGGAGGCCAATGCCATGACGGTCGATCGCCTGTTGATCGCGCTCAGTCGCTCCGCCGCCTGGTGCGACGATCCCGCCAACAAAGCGGAACTGGCCAGCTTGCTGGCCCGCGCCGAATATGTCGGCCGCTCGCCCGACATTCTGCTCCCGGCTTTAACCGGGGTGATCGTCCCGAAGCAGGGGCATTCGCCGCTGGCCATCGCCGATTTCATCATGTTCGGGCGGGAGGCGTCGGGCTTTCCGTGGCGGAGCCAGGCTCTCTGGATCTATTCGCAGTTCGTACGCTGGGGCCTCGCGCCGCACGACGCCGCGAGCGAACGTGCCGCAGCCGAGGTTTTCCGGTCCGACATTTACCGCCGGGCGCTTGGGGCAAGCGGACAGCCAATGCCGGGCGCCAGCCTGAAGCTGGAAGGCGCGCTGACTGCACCGCTCGCGGTCGGTTCGCATGCGGGCACGCTGACGCTGGGCCCGGACCGCTTTTTCGACGGGCGGGTGTTCGATCCCGATCATCTCGGCGACTATATCGCAGATTTCGGCGCCCACTGAATTTTTGCACTTGCGTAAAGTGCGCCCGTAACGGACACTAGTTCCATCGCGCGATGTTGCGCGGTCCGCGAGTCTCGCTCCAGCGTCGGGGTAGACTCCACTACCAAACCAGCAGAGCCGCTGTCCGGCCACGCGTTTAGCGCGGGGCCCGGAGGCGGCTTTTTTCGTGTCTCGAACAGATCGATACGGGGGGACTCGCACATGGCTACCAGCTTCTGGGAAGGCGACGGTGTCGCCGACGATACGAATAAGAGTGCGTTCTGGAGTGCAGGCCACCGCCCGACACTGATCGCCGCCTTTCTCTATTTCGACCTGGCCTTCATGGTCTGGGTCCTGCTCGGGCCGCTTGGGCCGGAAATCGCCAAGACCCTCCACCTCACCCCGGCGCAGAAGGGGCTGATGGTCGCGGTACCGACGCTGGCGGGCGCCATGCTGCGCCTCGTCAACGGGCTGCTTGTCGACCGGATCGGGCCCAAGCGCTCGGGCGCGATCAGCCAGCTGATCGTCATCGGCGGGCTGCTTTCGGCCTATCTGCTCGGCGTCAACAGCTTCGGCGCAACGCTCGTGCTGGGCGTAGTCCTGGGTTTTGCCGGCGCCTCCTTCGCGATCGCCCTGCCGCTCGCCAGCCGCTGGTATCCGGCCGAGCATCAAGGCAAGGCGATGGGGATCGCCGGCATGGGCAATTCGGGCACCGTGCTCGCTTCGCTCTTCGCGCCGACGCTCGCCAAGCTGTTCGGCTGGAACGCGGTGCTGGGCCTCGCCTGCATCCCCCTCACGATCGTATTCGTCACCTATCTGATTATGGCGAGGGACGCGCCCAATGCGCCTGCGCCGAAGCGGATCACCGCCTATCTGGAGCCGCTGAAGCAGGCCGATGCCTGGTGGATGATGCTGTTCTACAGCGTCACGTTCGGCGGCTTCGTCGGCCTCGCCGCCTCGCTGCCGATCTACTTCACCGATCAGTTCGGGCTGACGACGGTGATGGCGGGCTATGCGACGGCGGCCTGCGTGTTCGCCGGGTCGCTGGTCCGCCCGATCGGCGGCACGGTGGCCGACGCGATCGGCGGCGTGAAGACGCTGAGCGTCGTCTACGTGATCGCAGCCCTCGCTTTGGCCGGCGTCAGTGTCGCGCCGACCGTGCAGAGCGCGCTCGGACTGTTTGTCGTCGCCATGCTGGCGCTCGGTGCCGGCAACGGCGCGGTGTTCCAGCTGGTCCCCCAGCGCTTCGCGAAGGAGATCGGCGTCATGACCGGGCTGGTCGGCATGGCCGGTGGCATCGGCGGCTTCTATCTCGCCTCCAGCCTCGGGCTCGCCAAGCAGCTGACCGGCAGCTTCGCGCCCGGCTTCCTGATCTTCGCTGGACTTGCGATCGTGGCGGTCCTCTGCCTGACGACGATCAAAGGTCGCTGGCGGCAGACGTGGGAAGCGGCGCGGAACGGCATCCGCATCTGACCTGAAGCACTGGGCGGGCGGCGTCAGGGAGGCCCCGCCCGCCACCAAGGGGACTGATATGAAAGCCTTTTACGCAACGGCGGCCGCGCTGGCCGTCGCAGGGCCCGCTTGTGCCCAGGACATCGCGCTGAAGCCGCTCGTCGACCTGCGCGCCCGCTTCGAGACAGTCGATCAGGACGGTCTCGCCCGTGCTGCTAACGCCCTGACCTTCCGGCTGCGAGGCGGCCTGCAGGCGAGTTCGGGCCCGCTTTCGGCGCTTGTCGAGGGGCAAGGGGCGGTCGCGGTGATCAATCACTATTATGACGGACTGCACGGCGCAGCCATCCGGCCTCTGATTGCCGATCCGAACGATATCGCGCTGTATCGCGCCCAGCTCCAGTACAAGACCAGAGATGTCACGTTGACCGCCGGGCGTCAGCGAATCGTCCTCGACGACGAGCGCTTCATCGGCGCCATCAATTTCCGCAACAACGGTCAGACCTTCGATGCCGTCCGGGCCGAGATCACGCCGCTCAAGGGACTGAAGGCGGACGTCAGCTACATCTGGAGCGTCCGCACCATCTGGGGCATCGACGGTGTCGGCGCGCGGCAACTGGCCATCTCCGGCGACACCATCCTCGCCAACCTGTCATACGCGATCCCTGTCGGCACGCTGACCGGCTTCGCCTATCTGATCGACGAGCACGAGGCGATCGTGCAGGGCTATCGCCTGTCGAACCAGAGCTATGGCGTCCGGTTGGCCGGTTCCCGGCCGCTCTCCAAGGTGGTCAAGCTCAGCTACCAGTTGAGCTACGCGCGCCAGTCCGACTATCGCAACAATCCAAACAATTACACCGCCGATTATTATCTCATCGACGCGGCGCTCGACGCGCGGGGCGCGAAGATCGGCGGCGGCTACGAGGTATTGGGCGCCGGACACGGCAACGCCGCCGGTGTCGCGCTGGACAGCTTTCAGACTCCGCTTGCGACAGCCTTCAAGTTCCAGGGCTGGGCCGACAAGTTCCTGACCACTCCGCCCAACGGCGTGCGCGATCTCTACGGCAGCGTCGGCTATGGCTGGAAAACAATCGGACGTTTCAAAGGCGTGTCGGTTCAGGCCATCTATCATCGCTTCGACAGCGACAGGCTGAGCCAGCATTACGGCAACGAGATCGACGTTCTGGGCTCCGCAAAGCTCGGCAAGACGACACTGTCGGTGCGCTATGCCGATTATCGCACGAAGAAGTTCCTGACCGATACGCGGAAGGTGTGGCTTCAGGCTGACTGGGCACTCTGATCTGTGCCGCGCCGCAAAAAATCGCTTGCAGCGCGGCTTGAATCGCAGCATTCTGCGAATGTGAGGGCAACGATGCCCTATCATTCCATAGCCCTGTTTTTCCGCTGATGGATCAGCATGGGCGCGTCGCCTCCGGTGGTCCGCCGCCGGTTCACGATTTTGGCAAGGTCGCCATTCCGACTTCGGTTCACCCCGAGGTCCGGATGGCGGCCTTTTCGCGTTTTTGGAGCTTGTCATGGGGGTTCACGAGCGGATTGCTGGCGAGGGGGTGGGCGGCGGGCCCGATGGGCGCGCGCACCTCGTCGTCGTGGGCAATGGCATGGCCGGGTGCCGCGCGGTGGAGGAATTGCTGGCGCGCGATCCGGGCCGCTATCGGGTGACGATCTTCGGCGCCGAGCCGCACGTCAATTACAACCGCATCATGCTCTCGCCCGTGCTAGCCGGCGAAAAGACGTTCGACGACATCGTGATCAATGGCCTCGACTGGTATCACGACAACGGGATCGAGCTGATCACCGGCGATCCCGTGCTGGCGATCGACCGCGTCGGCAAAAGCGTCACCGCGCGGTCAGGCCGCACCGTAAGCTATGACAAGCTGCTGATCGCAACCGGATCCGATCCCTTCATTATCCCTGTGCCGGGCAAGGATCTGCCCGGCGTCATCAGCTTCCGCGATATGGCGGACGTCGATCACATGCTGGCGGCCGCCGGCGCAGGCGGCGACGCCGTGGTCATCGGCGGCGGGCTGCTGGGCTTGGAGGCGGCGCACGGCCTCACGCTCAGGGGCATGAAGGTTACCGTCCTCCATCTGATGCCAACCCTGATGGAGCGCCAGCTGGACGAGGCGGCCGGCTGGCTGCTCAAGACCGCACTCGAGGCACGCGGCCAGACGATCCTGACCGGCGCCGACACCGCCGAGATCGTCGGCGACACGGCGGTCGAGGGCGTGCGGCTGAAGGACGGCACGCTGATCCCGGCGAGCCTCGTCGTGATGGCGGTCGGTATCCGCCCGAGCGTGACGCTCGCCCGCGACGCTGGTCTCGACATCGGTCGTGGCATCAAGGTCGACGACCATATGGTCACCTCCGACCCGGACGTGCTCGCGGTCGGCGAATGCGTCGAGCATGACGGGAACGTCTACGGCCTCGTCGCCCCCCTGTGGGACATGTGTCGCGCGTTGGCCGACGGGCTGGTCGAGCAGCATTCCGGCTATCGCGGCTCGGTCACCTCGACCAAGCTCAAGGTGTCCGGCATCGACGTCTTCTCGGCTGGCGACTTTTCCGGCATGGAGGGCGTCGAAGACATCGTGCTGCGCGATGCGTCCCGCGGTATCTACAAGCGCGTCGTCGTCAAGGACGAGCGCATCGTCGGCGCGGTGCTCTACGGCGATACGGGCGACGGCAACTGGTATTTCGATCTCCTGAAGAAACAGGAGAACATCTCGGACATTCGCGATCTGCTGATTTTCGGCCAGTCCTTCGCCTCCGGGGGTGGGCAAGCGGACCCTAAGGCGGCCGTTGCGGCGCTCTCGGACGATGCCGAGATTTGCGGCTGCAACGGCGTCAGCAAGGCCAGGGTCTGCCAGGCGATCGTCGACGGTGCGGTCAGCCTCGATGCGGTGCGCTCCACCTGCAAGGCATCGGCCTCGTGTGGATCGTGTACGGGCCTCGTCGAGCAGCTCCTCTCGATCACGCTGGGCGAGGACTATGGTAGCGAGCATATTGTCAAGACGCTCTGCAAATGCACCAGTTTCGGCCATGACGATGTCCGTCGCGAGATCGTGGCACAAGGTATGCGCGCGATCCCGGAAGTAATGCAGAAGCTGCACTGGTCGACGCCGGACGGTTGCTCGTCCTGCCGACCTGCGCTCAATTACTATCTGCTCTGCGCGTGGCCCGGCGAATATGTCGACGATCAGCAGAGCCGCTTCGTCAACGAGCGGATGCACGCCAACATCCAGAAGGACGGCACCTATTCGGTCGTGCCGCGCATGTGGGGCGGCCTCACTAATCCGCGCGAACTCCGCGCGATCGCCGACGTTGTCGAAAAGTTCAATGCACCGATGGTGAAGGTGACGGGCGGGCAGCGCCTCGACATCTTCGGAATCCGGAAAGAGGATTTGCCTGCTGTCTGGGCCGATCTCAATGCCGGCGGCATGGTCTCCGGCCACGCCTATGGCAAATCGCTGCGCACGGTGAAGACCTGTGTAGGCTCCGAATGGTGTCGCTTCGGCACGCAGGACTCGACCGGCCTCGGCGTGAGGATCGAGCGAATGACGTGGGGATCGTGGATGCCCCACAAATTCAAGATCGCCGTCTCCGGTTGCCCCCGCAATTGCGCGGAAGCCACCATCAAGGACTTCGGCGTGGTCTGCGTGGATTCCGGCTACGAACTCCATGTCGGCGGCAATGGCGGCATCAAGGTGCGCGCCACTGACCTCCTCTGCAAGGTTGCAACCGAGCAGCAGGCGATGGATTATTGCGCGGCCTTCATCCAGCTTTACCGCGAACATGCCCGGTATCTGGAGCGCACGGCGCCGTGGATCGAGCGGGTGGGCCTCGACTTCATCAACAGCCGGATCGTCGACGACGAGGCCGGCCGCGAGGCGCTGACCGCGCGCTTCCTCTTCTCGCAAAGCTTCAGTCAAGACGATCCGTGGGCGGCACGCGCGGCCGGGGCCGAGGCAGAACAACACCAGCATCTGGGTGAATTCCGCCCGCTTGACGCCATCGCAGCGGAGTGACGATCATGATCGGAGACTGGATCGACATCGGCCCGCTGTCGGCCATTCCCTCGCGCGGCGCCCGGACCGTACCCGTGGCCGGCGGCGAGGAGATCGCGATCTTCCGCACCGGGGACGACGCGGTCTATGCGCTCGTCAACCGCTGCCCCCACAAGCAGGGGCCGCTTAGCCAGGGCATCGTCCACGGTCATGCCGTGGCCTGTCCCCTCCACAATTGGCGCATCAACCTCGCCAGCGGCGAGGCGATTGGAGACGACAAGGGCTGCGTTCCGACCATCCCGGCGAAGGTGGATGCCGGTCGCGTGCTGATCTCCCGCCTCCACGCCGTCACGTCGGCGCTGGCTGCCTGAGATGGGCGCGATCCGCACCACCTGCGCCTATTGCGGCGTCGGCTGCGGCATCGCGGCGACCGTCACCGGGTCTCGCTCGGTCGAGGTTGCAGGCGACGTGGGCCACCCCGCCAATCATGGGCGGCTTTGCTCAAAGGGCACCCATCTGGGCCAGACGGTCGGCCTGGAGGGACGGCTGCTGCATCCGATGATCGGCAAACGTCGGACCTCATGGGACAAAGCGATCGATCTGGTCGCCACCCGCTTTCATGAAGCGATCGCCCGTCATGGGCCCGACAGCGTCGCCTTCTACGTCTCAGGCCAACTGCTGACCGAGGATTATTATGTGGCCAACAAGCTGATGAAGGGTTTCATCGGCTCCGCCAATATCGACACCAATTCACGCCTTTGTATGTCGAGCGCGGTGGCCGGACACCTGCGTGCGTTCGGCGAGGATGTCGTGCCCGCGACGTACGACGATCTCGACGCAGCAGACTTGATCGTCCTCGTCGGTTCGAACACCGCATGGTGCCACCCGATCGTCTACCAACGCATCCAGTCGGCGCGGGCGGCACGCGGCACCAAAGTCGTCGTCATCGATCCGCGCCGAACAGAGACCGCCGAAGAGGCCGACCTGCATCTGCCGCTGCGTCCCGGCAGCGACGTGGCGCTGATGAACGGCCTGCTCGCCTGGCTCGCCCAGCAACACCTGCTGGACGGTGATTTCCTCGCCCGCAGCGTCGCTACCCCTGAGGGCTTCTGGCAGACGCTCTCCGAAGGCACCGATCTCTGGTCGACCGCCAAGGCGTGCGACCTCCCGCCGCCTGACCTGCTCCGCTTCTACGAGCTGTTCGCCGCCCATCCGCGCACCGTCACGATGTTCAGCCAAGGCATCAACCAGTCGCTGCGCGGCACCGATCAGGTCAATGCGATCCTGAACCTGCACCTCGCCACTGGACGGATCGGCAAGCCCGGCGCGGCGCCTTTCTCGATCACCGGTCAGCCCAACGCAATGGGTGGCCGTGAAGTCGGCGGCCTCGCCTCGACGCTGGCCGCCCACATGGATTTCTCGCCCGACAATGTCGCGCGCGTCGGCCGGTTCTGGGCAGCGCCCAACATGGTCACGAAGCCCGGCCTCAAGGCGGTCGACCTGTTCCGCGCCGTACGCGACGGGACGATCAAGGCGCTGTGGATCATGGCGACCAACCCGGCGGTCAGTATGCCCGACGCCGGCATGGTCCGCGAGGCGCTCGCCACCTGCCCCTTCGTCGTCGTGTCGGACGCGATCGCCGAGACCGACACTAGCCGCCATGCCCATGTCCGCCTGCCCGCCGCCGGTTGGGGCGAGAAGGACGGGACCGTCACCAATTCGGAACGCTGCGTCAGTCGTCAGCGCGCCCTGCTGCCATCCCCCGGCCAAGTCAAAGCGGACTGGTGGATCGTCACGCAGGTCGCGCGCCGCATGGGCTGGCGGAGCGCCTTCACCTTTGATTGTCCGGCCGACATCTGGCGCGAGCATTGTCGCCTCACCGCCTATCAGAATGACGGCGCGCGCCTGCTGAACCTCAGGGCCCACGCCGCCATCGGCAACGCCGCCTATGACGCTATGGAGCCCTTCCGCTGGGGCGGGTTTCCGTTCGCCGATGGTCGCTTTCCGACGGCGGAGGGCAAGGCACGGCTCGTCCCGGTGCGGCAGGCGGCGGCGCTAGTGCCCCCCCCACTCTATCCATTCACGCTCAATACCGGCCGCTATCGCGATCAGTGGCACACGATGACGCGCACCGGCCTCGCGCCGAAGCTCGCCCGCCACCGGCCCGAGCCCTTGGTCGAGATGCACCCGGCCGACGCCGCCTCTCTCGACCTTGCCGACGGTGACATCGCCCGCCTGACGACCGCGCAGGGACAGAGTCTGTTCCGGGTCAACCTGACCGACGGGCAGCGTCCCGGGGAACTGTTCACCCCGATCCACTGGACCGACATGCAGGGCAGTGGCGGCCGTACCGGGCTGCTGCCTCATCCTCTTGTCGACCCCCATTCCGGCCAGCCCGGCTTCAAGGCGACCCCCGCCCGCATCGAGAAAGTCGCGATCGACTGGCGGGGATTCCTTCTCGTCGCGGGCGAGGCACCGCGCATTCCGGACTGCCTCTGGCACACGCGCATAACTGTCGAGGGCGGCTCGCTGTACGAACTGGCCGGCATCGGAAATCAAGCCTCGTTGGAGGGTGCACTGCCGCCGGGCGAGCGGATCGAAGCCCATGATGCTGCGCGCGGATCCTGGCGGCTGGCGATCCTTGACAAAGGGCACCTGCGCGCGAGCCTCTTCATCACCCGGGACGGCGCGCTGCCGTCTCGCGACTGGCTCATCACCCAGCTTGGGATCGCTCAGCACGGCTCCGAAATCCTCGCCGGCCGCGCGCCCGGCTCGCACACCGATCGCGGTGCAATTGTCTGCGTCTGTTTCGACGTCGGCGTCACCACTATTGTCCATGCGATTGCGAGCCAGCGCCTCACTGACTCCGCTAGCGTCGGCCGTGCACTCGGCGCCGGTACCAACTGCGGCTCCTGCCGCCCGGCGATCGCGAAGCTGCTTAGCGCGGCCATGGCGACAACGGACAATCCTCCCGCAGTCCGGAACGGAGTCACTCCATGAGCACGGACTTCCTCCCCGGCACGGTATGGCTGGTTGGTGCCGGACCTGGCGACCCGGACCTCCTCACCCGCAAGGCGGAGCGCCTGCTGGAACGAGCAGACATTGTGTTCTACGACGCGCTCGTCGGCCCCGGTATATTGGCGCTGACCTCTCCAAACATCGAGCGAGTGAGCGTCGGCAAGCGCTCGGGGCGTCATTCGAAGGATCAGGGCTCAATCAACGACCTGCTAGTCGAAGCTGCTCTTGCCGGCCGACGAGTCGTTCGTTTGAAGGGTGGCGATCCGTCAATATTCGGTCGCTCCGCCGAAGAGATTGCCCATCTCGCGGCGAACGGCGTGACGGTCAACATATGCCCGGGCGTGACCACGGCAAGCGCGGCAGCCGCCAACGGGGGTGCCTCGCTGACGCTTCGAGCCAACGCCCGCAAGCTTACCTTCGTGACGGCTCATGCTCGAGCGGGCGAGGAGTTGCAGCTTGATTGGCGGACACTCGCGGCGAGTGACATGACGCTCGCCGTCTATATGGCCCGAAGCGCCGCAACCGACATTGCGCGGGAACTGATCACGGCTGGTCGGTCTGCGCACACGCCCGTTATGATCGCCGTCAATGTCTCCTTGCCGGCAGAAAGGATCATCCGAGGTACACTTGCGGCACTGCCCTTCCTGGTTGATACGATCGCGGAGGACGATCCAACGCTCTTGCTGATCGGCGACGCAACAGCGCGCCCTATGTCGGCTGATAGTCTGAAAACTGTTCAGCCTCGCTACATGTCAAGTGATTTGCATCGTTGATCTGCGATTTTGGAGGCGATCTCTTGCGAAACATTGCGCAAGACGATCAATGCCGGTTTACGTTCTCAGTTTCAGCGTCGACGAGCGACTGTAGTTAGGGCGCTTTGTAGATCGATTGGTTTGTGGCGCTCGATGGCCGGATTTGTTGGCAGCAGACGCTAGCGTCTGCTGCCCTTAGCGTCTGATTTTGGTCGGGAGTCGCTAGTACGGAACTTCGCATTCTGGTGGAATGCGTAACGGCGGCGTCCAGATGCTCGAATTGGTGTTCAGACTGAGTGAGTGCGTTGCTGGCTGTTCGCTTTCTCCCAATGGACCCGTCGAGCCGCTGTGATAAGCTCGAGCAACGGCTGCACCGAATTGGCGGAGTTGGGGCGCTTCCGCGCAACAGTCTTATCTGCGTGCAGACAGGGAGCGAACGTGATGCGTTGCTGGATTGATGCCCGATTGGCTGTCCTCGCTGCCTTGGCGATCCCGCTCTCCGCATGTAGCGGCGGAAAGGATAGGGAGGCGAATTCCGAACCAGCGACCGACACTGCGTCAACGGGTCTCCCCAAAACTGCGCGCGAATATGTCGACAGCTTCATTACCGAGGATTCGGACAGGTGTTTCGGAAAGGTCGAACTGGAGAAGGCGGTGCTGGAGAAGCGTAGGAATCCGATCGGCACGGCGGTCCAGCCGACACGCGTGATCATCGCGATCGACGGGTCAGGCTCCATGGCCGGTCTGATCGGTGGTCAGACCAAGCTTGCGCTGGCGCGTCAGTCCGCGATCGGCTTCATCGATGGCCTCCCGTCTACCGTCCAGGCTTCGCTGCTCGTCTTCGGCCAGCAAGGTGACAATAGCGAGGCCGGCAAGGCAAAGTCCTGCCGAAGCGTCGACATCCTCGCGCCGATGTCGGCAGATCACGCGGGCCTGATTGCCGCGGTGAAGGACGTTCGCGCCACGGGCTGGACACCGCTCGCCGCCGGGCTCGAACGCGCCCAAGCACTGCTCGACACCGCCGCAAAGCCCGGCGAACAGGTGATCTACGTCGTCTCCGATGGCGAAGAGACCTGCGGCGGTGATCCGGTCGCGGTCGCGCGACGGATAAACGCTGGGAATACGCGAGCGGTGGTGAATATCATCGGATTCGGTCTTCCTTCAAAGGAAGCGGCGGCGCTAAAGGCGGTCGCAGATGCCGGCGGCGGCGGCTTCGTCAACGTCCTGACCGGTGCCGATTTTGATCGGACCATCGCAATGGTGCGCGAGTCAAATCGTCAGTCGGCAAACGCCGTCCGCACGAGTAATGCGATGAGCCGCAACGCGGTCAATACGTCCGACGTTGTCTCCGATGCCTCGCTGTGCATCAGCGACCTAGTGGATGGCGAGAGCAAGCGCATGAGCGATGATCTTTCGGCGCGATGGAAGCGCGGTGAGAAGGTGCCATTCTCCAGCGAGGCGTTGAGGCTCGCGCGGGAACGCCATCGCGCGCTCCTCGATCGTGCGGTGGCCTTTTCGAAAAAGCTTGGTGCCGAAGAGGAAGCGGCGAGTAGTGAAATGCGTGCTGCAGAAAATGTTCAGCGCTGAAGTGCAATGAACCTCCTGCCGCGAAGGAAAGATCACGCTTCGGAGCGGCCGGCGTTCCGGGGCCTTGGCGGGGTAAGTGTCCGGCACCGTGTTTGCGGCTTGGCGCTGGCACCGCTCACAATATTCTTAAGCAAGAAGCGGCTTTCGATCTTAGGCCTTCCTGAAAAGCGACCGCTCTTGGGGCGGGAGCCGTCAGCGCGGAAGCACGCTTTCAGGGCGCTACCGCCGATGGAAAGATTAGGAATGCTATGGCCGCTTTCGGCCCGGGCGGTGTTCCCACCCGTCAATGGGAATGGCCTAAGTTGGTCGCGTGCGGCCGGAAGCGGAACGCCGCGTCATGGGACTAACTCGTCGTTCCGGCCGGGTAATCTAACGTCCGACTTCTCCGAAACCGGACCCTCTGCACTCAGGTACCAGCGCCGACTACGTGGGAATAAGACCGAAATGTCGGTAGCCGTCCATGAGTGCGTCAAACACCCCAATGTCCGCGCGACTTCGTGCCATAAGCTGCGCGCCTGAAACGGCCGCGAAGATGCTTCGCGCGCGCCGTTCGCTTTCTTCGGGCGTCGCGCCGGTCGCAGCCGAAACCGCCCTGGTGAGCCACTTCACGTTGATTTCGGCAAAAGCCTGCACCTCGATCCTTACGCTTTCGGGCAGATCGTCATGCTCGGCGGACATGAAGCTGGCCAGGCACATACGGTTGTCGTTCTCGAGCGACTGTCGGAAGGTCTCGGGATAATGCAGGAGCCACTCCTTGGGATCGGCATATCGGTCCCATAACGCCCCGAGCGTGGCATCCGAGCTTTCCCAGTAGCGGCGAGCCACAGCGGCACCGAGATCCGCTTTCGTGCGGAAGTGATAATGGATGCTGGCGCCTTTGATGCCCACTTCACTGGCGAGCTCGCGGAAGTTCAGGCCGCTATAACCGTGCGCCTGCACCGCACGTCGCCCTGCTTCAAGGATCGCTTCTCTCATATCGGTAGCCATGGAGCCTCATTTTCGAGCTGCCTATCAAGTGATAGATAGACGTTGACTCGGCAAAAGGAAAGGTCCATTCGGTCACCTATCAAGTGACAGGTAGGATGCCGATATGACCGACGATCTACACTATGCCGATGCCACCAAGCTGGCCGAGTTGATCCGCACGAAAGAGGTTTCTCCCGTAGAGGTCGTAAAGGCGCATCTCGATCGGATCGGGGCTGTCGATCCGCAGGTGAACGCCATCGTGACCGTGGCTGAGCGCGCGTTGGAGGATGCCAGGAAGGCGGAGGCTGCAGTGCTTGCAGGGCTGCCTATAGGCCCGCTTCACGGCATCCCATTCACCGCCAAGGACTCGATTGATACCGCACAGGTCCTGACGCAGCGCGGCTCGCCGATCTTCAAGGGCCGCACGCCCAGTGCCGACGCCACCAGCGTCGCCCGGCTCAAGGCGGCGGGCGGCATCCTGCTTGCCAAGACCAACCTTCCCGAATTCTCCTATTGGATCGAAAGCGACAATCTGCTGTCGGGCCGGTCGAACAATCCCTGGGACCTCAGCCGCACGCCGGGTGGTTCCAGCGGCGGCGAGTCTGCCGCGATCGCGGCGGGCATGTCGCCCCTCGGCCTCGGGACCGACCTCGCCATCTCCGTTCGCGGACCTGCGGCGCAGACAGGTATCACCTCAATGAAGGCGACTCACGGACGCGTGCCGATGACCGGCATCTGGCCACGTGCGCCGCGCCGCTTCTGGCATGTCGGCCCCATGGCCCGCTCGGTGCGCGACGTGGCGCTCGCCTTCTCGCTGCTGGCTGGACCCGATGGGCAGGATGCCTTCGCCACCAGCACCGTCCAGTTCGACAACGGCATCGGCCAGCAGCCCTTCCGCCAGCTGCGCGTCGGTTGGATGGTCGGCCCCGGCTTCGGCCCGGTCGATCCCGAAGTGGCGGCCACCGTCAAGGCAGCCGCGGAAGCCCTCAGGAACATAGGCGTGCTCGTCGAGCAAGTCGGCATTCCCGCGCTGGAGCGCGACTTCGCGCTCGACGTGTTCAACCGCCTCCACGTGATGGAGATGCAACCCGCTTTCCGTGACGCGGTGGCAGGGCATGAAGACCAGATGTACAAGATGTCCAGGACCATGCTGTCTCTGCCCGAGACGTCGCTCAAGGATTTCATCGAAGCCGAACAGGCCGCCGAGCGGCTGCGTGACGGCTATGCGGACTATTTCTCGCGCTACGACGCGCTGATAACCCATGTGCTGCCGATTCCCGCGCACAAGCATGGCGTTGAGGAATTCACGATCGACGGGCAGACGGTCGATGCGACGTATCTGCAGGGGGCCACGGTGCCGCTCAACGTGACCGGGCTGCCAGGCGTGGCGATGCGGTTCGGGACCAGCAGCGAAGGTCTGCCGATCAACGTGCAGATCGTCGGCAAGTGGCAGGCTGAGTCCACCATCCTGCACGTGGCGTCGCTTCTTGAGAGCGTGAGCCCGGTTCGCGGCCTCGTTCCCAACCTCTGAGAGACGTGCGGCCCGCGCGTTGGAACCTACCGCGCGGGCTGCGCCTCTGGACCTCGCAAGGAGCTGATGATGATTGATGTCGTTCGTCTTGAAGAGACGGGAGGCCCGGAGGTGTTGAAGCTCGATCGGATCGAGCCACAGCAGCCCGGTCCAGGAGAGGCGTGGCTCGAACAGCAGGCGATCGGGGTGAATTACCTCGACGTCACCCAGCGGAACGGCGCCGTGCTAATTCCGCTGCCAAACGGGCTTGGTCTTGAAGGCGCGGGATATGTTCGCGCAGTCGGCGCGGGCGTGACAAACGTCGCAATCGGAGATCGGGTCGCCTATGCGCTCGGACCTCTGGGGAGTTACGCAAGTGAGCGTTCATACCCCGCCGAGCGCCTTATCCACCTTCCCGGGGGGATCAGCTTCGCCGAGGCGGCCGCGACGCTGTTCAAGGGACTGACGGCGCAATATCTGATCAAGAGCACATACTCTGTCGCACCCGGCACCGTTGCATTGCTTTACGGCGCTGCAGGAGCAGTCGGGCAGATCATGGCGGCCTGGGCCACGCACCTGGGCGCGACGGTCATCGGGGTCGTTTCCCGCCGCTCAAGTGTCGCGCGGGCGCTGGCCGCGGGCTGCGAACATGTGCTAGTCTGGGGCGAGTGCGATATTCCCGCCGAGGTGCGCCGGCTCACTCGGGGCGAAATGGCGCATGTCGTCTATGACGGGGTTGGCAAGGCGACATTCGAGGCTTCGATCGACAGCCTGCGCTCGCGCGGCATGATGGTGTCGTTCGGAGCATCGTCGGGCGCGCCCGACCCCGTGGCGCTCGGCACCCTTAACAAGAAGTCGTTGTTCCTGACCCGACCGGGGCTGGCGGCGCATATCACCGATCTGCAGGAATATCGGGAGCGGGCACGAGACGTGTTCGACGCAATGTCGAGCAAGATCTTCGCGCCGAATATCTGGCGTGAAGCGCCCCTGGCGGACGTCGTCGAAATCCATCGCTCGCTTGACGTGGGCGGAAGCGAAGGGGCGATCGTCCTCACGCCGTGAGCTGAGCACCGCTTCAAGCCGCAACTCGCGATCTCTAAGGTGCGGGTGGCGCTATGCCGTTCAGAAGGGTCGAGATCGCGACAATCACCTGCATGGGCGCATATGGCTTTTGGAGCATTGTGCTATTGGGAACGCCCTTGACGGGCCACTCGGCCGCACTGTCTCCGCTCATATAGATGATAGGGATAAGCGGATTGAGTTCTCGTGCATGATGAGCGACCGCCCAACCATCGGGACCATCTCCAAGACGGATATCGGTGATCAGGCCCGCAAGTTCAGCTTGATGCGTGTCGAGGATACCGATCGCGTCTTGCCCGGCGGGGGCAGTCAGCGTCTTGAAGCCAGCCTCTTCCAACTCGTCCTCGAGCGTCAATAGTATCGCTGGGTCGTCTTCCACGAGAAGCAGCAAAACCGCGTCCGTCATTTCCCTGGCCCTTACTAAGGCGCCGTCCCTCGTTCGCTACACCGAAACAGGCAAGTTTCCGTGTGGATTTGCACGGTGCTCCTCCATAACACACAGCTCGGACATATGTTACCGGGAGCGCGGCTTAAACTGCTCGCTTTGGCCATTTTCTTATATGTCATGACTCAAGCCCGCCAAGGCTTCGTGGAAGGCGCCAATTTGTTTTCTACCCGGGCACATTGCTCAACACCATTTCGAGCCTGGAACAAACGCCGTCCACGAAGGTTGAAGCAGATGATCATTCGTCCTCGCAAACGTGTGGATTTTATGGACCCGAGCGGGGCGTCCGACTCACGTATGGGAGACAATCATGGTGAAACTCGCTCTTTATGTGCCGCTGAAGGCGAAGCCCGGCAAGGAAAGCGAGGTCGCGGCATTCCTCCGATCTGCGCTTCCTCTCGTCCAGCAAGAAGCCGGCACATTGAACTGGTACGCCATTGAAGAAGGGCCGGGACAATACGCAATCTTCGACACCTTCGATAGCGAGGAGGATCGGCAGGCCCATCTTGATGGCAAGGTGGCTGCAGCTTTGATGGACAAGGCGAGCGAACTATTCTCGGAGGCGCCGCAAATCCACAAACTTACGGTTCTCGCGGCGAAGTAGGTAGCTTTTCAATTATTCAATGCTGCGGACTGGGCCGCTTGTCGCCGTCGGTTCTTGGGCGCCCAGAAGCCAAAGGATCCAGTCTTGGCTGGATCAGGCGGGTAAGGCGATAGGGTCTGCGATGTCCGCTAGTGGGCCCACGGGGACGGCGGCTCAGTGATCGTCTTTGGGGCGCATTGCCAACCCGCCGCTTTGCGCGGGCTGACGGCAGCTTGCGGTTTGAGCCGATATACCGAGCGCTGAATCGAAACGGCGTATGTTGTAGAGTGCTGCCGCCTGGACCCTTCAAGCCCGCAGAGCAGCGATAATTGCCCTCATACCTGCTGAAAGATACTTCCGGGTCGGGTAATAGAGATACAGCCAGTCCTCCGGCGCGATCCAATCGGCAAGGCATGACACGAGCCTGCCGCTCTCGACGTAGGGACGAGCCCGGTCTTCCCAGACGTAGGCGAGAGCGATGCCAGCCAGTGCCGCCTCGATCATCAATTCGTGGTCATGCAGCGCCAGAGGCCCCGAGACATCGATATCGATCTCGTCGCCGTCGCGACCAAACGACCAAGGGTATGCGACGCCACTTGGATACGTGTTGCGCACGCAAATATGTCGGGCAAGATCGGCCGGTTCCGTTGGTATGCCGTGCTGCGTGAAATAGGCAGGCGATCCGACCACGGCAAAGCGCAGCCGCGGCTTGATCTTCACCGCAGTCATGCCATCGCGCAGGCTTTCGCCGAGCCGGATACCGGCATCGAAGCCCTCTTCGACGATATCGACCAGCCGGTCCGTTGCCACGATCTCGAGCGTGAGGTTCGGGTTGGCGGCGATCAGCGGTCCGATCACCGGCCCAAGCACGAATGGAGCGACCGAATTCGGCGCGTTGATCCTCACCGTCCCGAACGGCGTGTCCCTGAACTGGTTGAGCGCATCCATTGCCGAGCCGATCTCGCCGAAAGCCGGGGACAGTTGGGCGAGCAGCATCGCGCCGGCATCGGTAAGGGAAACGCTGCGCGTCGTGCGGTTGAGCAGCCGGATGCCCACGCGCGCTTCCAGATTGCTGACGGCGTGGCTGATCGCCGACGCCGTCACCCCTCGCTCCTCGCTCGCCCGTCGGAAGCTTCGGTGACGGGCGACGGCGTCGAACGCGGCCAGTTCGGACAGGTCGGTCGCGCGCATTGCTGATTCTCACTCAGTATTGATGAGAAAACTATCCTCCTAATCGATTCAATTGGAAAGGACCAAAAAGCTCCTGCCAGCCGGAAATGCTCCGGCGGAAGCAAGGAGATATCCAATGGCCGACTTCATTCCGCCCGCCCACAACAACGCCTCGCCCTTCGCCGACATGCGCGGCCACCACGTCGCGGTGCGGACGCCGGACCTGCAGACCGCGCTCGACTTTTATGTGAGCACGCTCGACTTCCGCGTCGTCGCCAAGTGGGACTATGCCGACGAGCAGCTCGCTTATGTGGCGCCGGCGACCGACGATCACTTCTACGTCGAGATCTTGGGCGGCGGCGATCCCCAGCCGCAGGATGTGCGTCCCTATACCGATCTTGGCAGCAGCCTTGGCTGGACCGGCTACCACCACTTCTGCCTGAACGTCGACAGCGTGGAAGCGACCGTCGAGAAGCTCCGCAGCCGCGGCGTCACCATCGTCACCGAGCCGTTCGTGCTCGAAGCGATCAGCCGCAAGCTCGCTTTCTTCTGCGACCCCTTCGGCAATCTGATCGAACTGGCCGAGGTGCTTGCCTGATCTCCCCACGCACAGAATGACCGGCCGGCCCTCGCGTGAGGGGCGGCCAGCCCTCTCTCCACGCAAAGGAACACCGCATGTCCAAATCCATCATGATCATCGGCGCCGGCCCCGGCATCGGTCAGGCCGTCGCCCGCAGGTTCGGTCGCGAAGGCTGGCAGATCGTCCTGACCGGGCGCAGCGCCGATCGGCTCGCTACGCTGGCCGCCGACCTCAACGCCGAGGGCATCACCGCCCATATTGTCCCGGCGGACGCTACCGATCCGGCCTCGCTTCGCGCCGCCGTCGCCAAGGCCGAATACCTGACCGGCGGCCTCACCGCGGTGCACTTCAACGCGGGCGTGGTGCGCAACCATGATCTGTTCTCGATGACCGATGCCGAGATCGCCGGCGATCTGGCCATCGACGTCACCGCCGGGTTCAACACCATTCGCGCCGCGACCGAGATGTTCGGTGGGCGCGGCGGCACGATCCTTGTGACCGGGGGCGGGTTAGGAATTCACCCAAGCGCCGACTGGGCCGTGCTCGGCGCCGGCAAGGCTGCGCTACGCAACATCGTGCAGGGCCTGGCTGAGCCGATGGCCGAGCGGGGCATCCGCATCCGTATCGCGACAGTCGCGACGCTCGTCGCGCCCGACTCCGCCGAAGCGAGCGCGGCGGCCGATGTCTTCTGGATGCTCGCCACCGACCCGAATGCCGCTTGGGAAGCGGTCTATCCGGCCGCGTGAGCGAGCGCCGACACAAGGAGAATTCCCATGACCAAGACCATCGTTATCACCGGCGCGACCTCGGGCATCGGCTATGCCACCGCGCTCGCCTTCGCCCGTACGGGCGCGAATGTCGCAATCTCGGGGCGTCGCGCGGGACGCGGAGCCGAGGCCGTCGCGGAAATCGATCGGCTTGGCGGCGCCGGCTGGTTCCAGACCGCCGATGTCCAGGACGCCGCGCAGATCGAGGCCTTCATCGCCAACGCGGTCGACCGGTTCGGTCCGATCGACACGCTGATCACCAATGCCGGAATCGAGCCGCCGCATGTGCTGCCACTCGCCGAGTTGAGTGTGGAGGATGTCGATGCGGTGCTGGACACGAACATCCGCGGCACACTCCTCACCGCCAAATATGCGATCCCGCATCTGCGGCGGCCGGGCGGATCGATCATCACTGTGTCGTCGCTCTGGGGCCGGCAGGGCGGTGCGAAGCTGCCGGTCTATTCCGCCACGAAAGGCGGCTCGGAATCGCTGACCCGCGCCCTTGCTGTTGAGCTGGGCGGTGACGGCATCCGCGTAAACGGCATCGCGCCCGGCTTCATCAAGACCGAGATGTCGGACCGCTTCACGCAAGGGCGCGACATGCGGCCGTTCTACGAAGCGAACGTGCCGCTCGGACGCATTGGAGAGGCGCGGGAGATCGCCGACGCCATGCTTTGGCTGGCGTCCGACCAAGCCAGCTACGTCACCGGCCAGACCATCACGGTCGATGGTGGCCATAATATCAAGATGTCGGTTGCCGGGCTCTGATCCCCGAACCACCCCCAATCCAAGGGAGACTATCATGACCACCCAACTGACCCTGATCGCCCGCCTCACCGCAAAGCCTCAGCATGCCGTTGAACTCGGCGAAGCGCTGAAGGCGCTGATCTATCCCACCTCGAAAGAGGCCGGTTCGCTCGGCTACACGCTTCATCGGGACAATGACGATCCGAATGCCTGGATCCTCTACGAAACCTGGGCCTCGCGCGCCGACCTCGATGCGCATTTCGCGCAGCCTTACACCAAGGCGCTGCTCGTCAGGTTTCCTGATCTTCTCGCCCGAGAAATGGAACTGACCTTCGCAACCGCCATGAACCCCCGCGCCTGACCCGCGCTGCCTCTCGAAAGGATTTGGCCATGAAGACCTGGTTCATCACCGGCGCCTCGCGCGGTTTCGGCGCGCTGGTCGTAGACCGCGCCTTGGCTCGAGGTGACGCCGTCGTCGCGACCGCCCGCAGCCCCCGGGCTGTCGTCGATCGCTTTGGCGAGCAGCCCAATCTGCTGGCGCTGGCACTTGACGTGACGGATGAGAATCAAGTCGGCGCGGCGGTCGAAGCCGCCATCACCCGGTTCGGCCGTATCGACGTCCTGCTCAACAATGCCGGCTTCGGCCTGATGGGCGCTGTCGAGGAAGCGAGCGCCGCCGAGGTCGAAGCCGTCTATCGTACCAACGTGTTCGGTCTGCTCAACGTGACCCGCGGCGTACTGCCACACATGCGCGCCGCGCGCTCTGGTCGCGTGCTCAACATCTCGTCGATCGGAGGATATCGGGGCGCGGCAGGGTTTGGCGTCTATTCCTCCACGAAGTTTGCGGTCGAGGGGATTTCCGAGGCGTTGCACGCGGAACTGGCGCCGCTCGGCATCCATGTGACCGTCGTGGAGCCGGGCTATTTCCGAACGGACTTTCTCGACGCCTCGTCACTTTCGGTCAGCCCGGTGATCATCGACGATTATGTAGCCACCGCCGGTCGCGTCCGTTCTGTTGCGACAGGGCTGAACCATGCACAGCCCGGTGATCCGGCGAAACTCGCGCAGGTGCTTGTTGATTTCGCCGATGCCGCCAACCCTCCGGTCCGACTGCCACTTGGCAGTGACACCGTAGCAGCGATCGAAGCGAAGCATCTGGGGGATGCGGCTATTCTCGCTCAATGGAGAACGGTGTCGATATCGACAGATTTCGACGGAAGCTGACGTCGGCTCCGGGCAAATGAACCTTGACGCTCGGCGGCTGGATGAGGTCGCCTGCCACCGGGCAGGTTCAATGAGGCTCGAATGGTTGCTTCTACCCGCACCCGTCGTTCGAGCGAGCCAGCACGAACGTCTTGGTTTGGTCGACTGCTGTCGAGGGGCGAGGGGAACGGGCGCCCCCGCCTATGGCCGTTCATGGCATTGCCGCAACGGGAAGACGGAATGGCGCGCCCAGCCGATTGAACGCATTCATCGCCGCGATGACGAGGGTGAGGTCGACCAGATCCTTCGGCGCAAAGGCGGCGGCCGCAGCCGCATAAGCATCATCGGAGGCGTGGGTACTGCTGACGTTAGTCACCTCCTCGGCCCAGGCAAGCGCTGCGCGGTACTGATCGGGGAACAGGTGCGGCACTTCTGCCCAGACGGGGACCAGTGCAACCTTGTCGATTGCCATGGTCTTGAGCAGGTCGCGGGTATGCATATCGATGCAATGGGCGCAGCCGTTTATCTGCGAGACACGCAGGAAAATAAGATGAATAAGCTCTTCGGGCAGATTGGTCTTCTTCGTCACATAGTGATGGACACCGAAGAGAGCCTTGGCCCCGTCAGGAGAGATTTCAAACCAGTTCAAACGCTTCATTTCGGTCATGATGCTCGCCTCATCATCAGCGCCGACCATCGGCACTCACAAGGCATGACGAGACAGTCGGGCGCATCGTGACATCATTGCGCACATAATTTTTTGTCGTCCGTGTCACACTCGCCCGCGCCATCTCGTCAAGCGGGCAGACACTTGCATTGGAGACATGGACATGAAGATCGTGATCATCGGTGGCACGGGGTTGATCGGCCGGCCCTTGGGCGCTCTTCTGGAGGCAAAGGGCCATCAAGTTGTTGTCGCCTCGCCAAGCAGGGGCATCGACGCGCTCACTGGCGAGGGCCTGGACCATGCGATGGCGGACGCGTCCGTCGTGATCGATGTCAGCAATGCGCCCTCGTTCGAAGATGCGGCTGCACTCGCCTTCTTTCGCGGCACTACGACTAACCTGCTGGAAGCCGCGCGCAACGCCGGCGTGCGCCACTTCATAGCGCTCTCCGTGGTCGGCACGGATCGCCTCCAGGCATCCGGCTACTTCAGGGCCAAGCTTGTGCAGGAGCAGCTTATTGCAGCAGGAGGCGTGCCCTATACGATTGTGCGGGCGACCCAATTCTTTGAATTCCTGCCCACCATAGCGGACGGGTACACGCGAGAAGGTGCGGTGCATGTTCCGAC
Organism: Flavisphingomonas formosensis; assembly: GCF_009755815.1. GTDB lineage: Bacteria > Pseudomonadota > Alphaproteobacteria > Sphingomonadales > Sphingomonadaceae > Flavisphingomonas > Flavisphingomonas formosensis. The sequence goes on along the minus strand of NZ_WRPK01000007.1, from coordinate 350,090 downwards.
AATTGCGTTCCAGCCTATCGCGGCCGCCGATGTCTCTGCACTGCTTGCCGAAATTGCCACATCCTCCCCCGTCGCGGGCATCGTCGAGGTGGCGGGGCCGGAACGAGCACCCCTTGCGGAATTTGCCGCCAACTGGCTTGGTGCCCACGACGATCCGCGTTTGATCCATGTGACGGCAGACGGCAATTATTTCGGCGCGCCGGCCGACGATCGCACCCTTGTTCCGGATGTTGGCGCGCGGCTGGTGCCCACCCGCTTTGAAACTTGGCTTGAAACCCAGACGCAGGAGCGGGCAGCATGAGCCGGGGCCTTACCCTTGCACTCGCGACACTGCTCGGGCTTGGCGCGCTGGCCAACGGCCTGTTCATGCTGGTGTCGCCGACAAATTGGTACTTCGCAGTGCCCGGCGTCACCACCACCGGGCCTTTCAACCAGCATTTCGTGCGCGACATCGGGCTGATTTTTCTTCTCGTTGGATCGGCGATGCTATTTGGTGTCGCCAGGCCGGCGACGCGCGTTGCTTCGTGGTCTGCTGCCGCGCTCTGGCTTGCCGGTCACGCGCTCTTCCATTTCTGGGAAGTGGCGGTGGGCATCTGCGGCACCGGCGCGCTGGTCCGGGACTTTCCCGCGGTAACCCTGCCGGCTATCCTTGCGAGCGCTCTTGCCCTTTGGGCATGGCGCGACGCGGCTCATGATGGGCTCCAATCCCGTTTGACGGAGCAATTTCGTGCTGCACAACGGTGAAAGCCTTGCAAGCTTCCAGGCAGAACGGCCCCGGCTTCTGCGCCTCGGGTACCGCATGCTGGGCTCGCTTAGCGAGGCTGAGGACATGGGCGCGATCCAGGCGGAGTGAACCGCCCCAGGTTTGCCGGAGGCTCCAAAGGTTAAGTTAGGCTGCCATGCGCTCGTCGTCGAGCATGGCGTAAGATCGATTCTCGGCCTCGGCGGGAGGCATGTTGCCGATTGGCTCGAGCAGACGGCGGTGGTTGAACCAGTCCACCCATTCGAGCGTGGCATATTCCACGGCCTCAAAAGATCGCCACGGCCCGCGTCGATGGATCACCTCGGCCTTGTAAAGGCCATTGATCGTCTCGGCCAAGGCATTGTCATAGGAGTCGCCGACGCTGCCGACGGACGGTTCGATCCCGGCTTCGGCGAGGCGTTCGGTGTACCTGATGGATACGTATTGGGCGGATTCAATCGGTCGTCGCAACGCTTTGAACATGGAGGTTTGCGATGGACATCAAGACGCGGCGTTCGGACCGATGCGCCCGGTCGCGCCTGGCCCGCTCGGAAAGCAGGTATGGGGGTCTCGTCGCTGCGCGACGTGCTGATGATAGGTGAATGGGGCAATCGGCAGAACTCTGCAGATCGGCTCGACCCCATAGGCCTCACGATATTCGTCGATGAAGGCGATCATTTGCGGAACGGGCGGTCGAGCTCCGCCTGGGCAAAATATGCGGACGCCTTGCGCAGGATCTCGTTGGCCTGCCGCAGCTCGCGGTTCTCGCGCTCCAGTGCCTTCAGCTTCTTCGCGACATCTGTGGGCACGCCGGCACGCTTGCCGCTATCGACCTCCGCCTTTTTCACCCATTCCAACAGGGTGTGCGCGGAGCAGCCGATCTTCTCGGCTATCGACACCACCGCCGCCCAGCGAGACAGGTGTTCCCCCTCATGCTCGACAACCATGCGTACGGCCCGCTCGCGGACCTCAGGCGAAAACTTGTTCGTCGTCTTGCTCATCGTGGCTCCACTCTCTCAGGAGCCGGAGCCTCCGCCAAACCTGGGGCGGTTCAGGTGAGCGAGGAGCGCGACATCCTTAAAAAAGCCACCGCGTATCTCGCTCGAGATGCAAAGTGAGATATGCCTTCATTGCCGAGCATCGCGATCGTTTCGGCGTGCGGGCCATGTGCCGGTGCCTCGCCGTGCACCCCAGCGGCTACTATGCTTGGCAGAAGAGCCCACTGAGCCGACGTGCGCGGCAAGATGCTCGGCAGACCGAGTTGATCCGGCGGGCCTGGAATGACAGCGGCAAGGTCTATGGCTACCGCAAACTGCACGATGATCTGCTGGATCATGGCGAGACCTGCTGCCCGAACCGCGTTGCGCGGTTGACCCGGCTGGCGGGGATCAAGGCGCAGATCGGCTACAAGCGCAGGCCGGTCAGCTATGGCGGCAAGCCCTCCCTGGCGGTCGACAACACTCTGGACCGCCAGTTCGACGTGGCTGCGCCAGATCGAGCCCGGGTGACAGACATCACCTACATCCGCACCCTGGAAGGCTTTGCCTACTTAGGTGTCGTGATCGACCTCTACTCGCGCCGCGTGGTGGGTTGGTCGGTGCAGAGCCGGCAGAGATGCGGCGACGGTACTTGAACTTCGCGAAGGAACCCTCGTTGGCCCCAGCATTGCTCGGGCTCACATCGGCGCGGCCTTGACGGCCCAGACATATGTCGGTCACGTTCGTCGCCGCCTTGCTCTTCGCCCTTTTTCTGACGCGCCAACGCCGCCGCAAGTCCAGTGGAACCCTCGCATGACGATTTTCAAGACGCTGATCGACGCCGATGCTCTGCATGCGCTGATCGAGGCCGGCGCGGTCAGCCTGTTCGATTGCGATTTCGACCTGGCCGATCCGCTGGCAGGCTCCAACGCCTATCGTTCGGGCCATATTCCCGGCGCGCAATATATGGATCTCGATCGCGACCTGTCCGCTCCGGCGGGGCCGCGCGGCCGCCATCCGCTTCCGGATCCGGAGGCGTTCGCCGCCACCATGCGCGCCGCCGGTCTCGTCCAGGGTCGGCAGGTCGTCGCCTATGACGCAGCGGGCGGCCCCTATGCCGCGCGCCTGTGGTGGCTGCTGCGCTGGCTCGGCCACGAAGCGGTCGCGGTGCTCGACGGCGGCAAGCAGGCCTGGGTCGCCGCGGGCCATCCGCTCGAAACGAGCGTACGGCCGGTTCCTGCCGGCGACTTCGCGGCCAGACCCGGCTCGCTCGGCGTGGTCGATGCGGAAGCGGTATTGGCCAATATTGCCAGCGGCGAGCGGCTCGTGCTCGATGCCCGTGCGCCCGAGCGCTTCGCCGGCCAGCCCAATCCGCTCGATCCGGTCGCCGGCCACATACCGGGAGCGCGCAATCGCTTCTTCAAGGCCAATCTGCGCGAGGACGGACGCTTCCAAGCCGCAGAGGCGCTGCGCAAGGCCTTTGCGGAGCTGATCGGGGAGCGCTCGCCCGAAGCGGTGATCCTCCAATGCGGCTCGGGCGTGACCGCCTGCCACAATGCGCTGGCGATGGAGATTGCCGGACTTGGGGGCGCCTCCCTTTATCCGGGCTCCTGGTCGGAGTGGATCGTCGACCCGCGAAGGCCGGTCGAGACGGATCGACGGTAACCCTGCAATCGGAAAATCGCAGCGCCATAGGGCGAAGCGAATGCTGCCGCTGTGCATCTTCGACGACGGCAAGGCGACCCGGCTGACCCGGCCGAAGGAGGCCGCGGTGGCCGCCATCCTGCCACGACGTAACAAAGAACATCTGCGCGTAGCATTCTCTCCCATATCCTCCGCATAGGGAAGTATTCGACATCCATCGAGCCGCATTCCCGCAGCAGCCCTTGCCTCCCTCTACGACGTCGGATAGCCTTCCCGACAAGCCCGGGCGCCACGCGCACCGGGCAGGGCCACAGAGCCGAGGGATCTTCGTTCATCGGGATTCTGATTGGAGAGAGACATGTCTGGCGTGCTCATCAAAGGCGGCACCGTGATCGATGGCACCGGCGCCCCATCCATTTCCGCGGACGTCCGCGTCTCCGGTAGCATCATCACCGAAATCGGGCCGGACCTGGCGCCGCGCGCGGGCGAGCAAGTGGTGGACGCCACCGGTTGCTACGTGACCCCCGGCTTCATCGAGAGCCATACCCATTATGACGCCACCATGTGGTGGCAGCCCGATCTCGATCCGCTGCCCGGCAACGGCACGACCACGGTCATCCTCGGCAATTGCGGCTTCACCGCTGCCCCCCTCTCGCGTGACAAGGCCGCGCAGTTGGAGATGGTGAAGATTTTCTCCTTCTTCGAGGATATCCCGCTGAAGCCGTTTCTGCAGAACGTGCCGTGGGATTGGGAGAAATGGTCCGAATATAAGGCGTCGATGCAGCGCAACATCAAGCTCCCGGCGAACCACGCCGCCTATGTCGGCCATATCGCGCTGCGTATGGCGGCGATGGGTCTGGAAGCCTGGGACCGCGCCGCGACACCCGCCGAGATCGCCCGCATGGCCGAGCTGTTGGAAGATGCGCTCTCCGCCGGCGCGCTGGGGCTTTCCACCAACCTCAGCGATCATGACGGCGACGATCGCCCCATCCCGACCTTGAACGCGGACGACGCCGAATTCAGCGCGCTGTTCGACGTGCTGGAGCGTCACCCCGGCACCACCTACCAGGTGATAGTCGACGTGTTCATGCGGATGACCGGGCCCCGCGAGCTGGAGCGGCTTGAACGGCTGACCAAGGGCCGCAAGCTGCGTATGCAGATCGCCGGCGGCGTGCCGTCGCTCGAATATCAGCGGCCGATGCGCGAGCAGATGCAGCCCCGCGTCGAGCGGATGCAGGCCGAAGGCTATGATCTGTGGCCGACGGCGGCGCATGTCTCGCCCACCAGCACGCTGAGCCTCACCAAGTCGCTCATCTTCGCCCAGTCGAACGACTATGTCTGGCACGAGGTGGTGCTGGCGCCGACCCATGAGGAAAAGGCGGCGCTGCTCGCCGATCCGGACTGGCGCGCGCGGGCGCGCGACAGCTGGGACACCAAGGCCTGGGCGCATTCGCCGATGAACAATCCGCAGGATCTCAACCTGATCGATTCGGAGAATGGCGTCGGGCCGGTCGGCATCACGCTACAGCAATTCGCCGAGGAGCGAGGCCTGCACCGGTCAGACGCGATGGCCCAGTGGATTCTGGAAAATGGCACCAAGTCCACCGTCCACATGTCCCCCTTCCCCAAGGACGAACAGCTGACTGCGAAGCTGATGCATGACCGGCAGTCGATCGGCAACGTCTCGGACGCCGGCGCACATCTCCAGATGCTGTGCGGGGGAGGCGAGAATATCCTGCTTTTCACCAAATATGTCGCCGGCGGCCTGATCTCGCTGGAGCAGGCGATCCACGTGCTGACCGGCAAGCTTGCGGGCTTCTTCGGCCTCACCGAGATCGGCGAGATCAAGGTCGGCAAGCGCGCGGACATCGTCGTCTTCAACCTCGACGAGATCGCCTATCGCCCGATGATCAAGGCGTTCGACGTGCCGGACGGCGAAGGGGGTACCACCTGGCGCTTCACCCGCCCGCCCGCGCCGATGCGGCTCACGCTGGTCAACGGCATCGCTACCTTCGACGGCGAACGCTACACCGGCGCGACGCCGGGCGAATATCTGCCGCCCAAGGCAGTCGAGGAGGCCAACCGGGCATTGGAGGCCGCCGAATGACCTTGCGCCCTCTCCCAAGCGAGCCCAGGGCATTCACAAATCATTGACGGGAGATTTTTCCTTTTCGTCATCCCGGAATGATCCGGGATGATGAAAAAAGTCCACCAAGATGCGAGAGCAGGATCGCCGAGCGGAGGCTTGCCCTCTTCATCGTCCGAAGTGCGAGGCAGGAATCAACCGTGCGCGAGGAGAAGCCGGCTCGCGGCAGCAGAGGCGACGACTTACCAAATCGGCTCAGTTCGACGCCGTTCGCCCGGTCATCTCGACGGCCGCCCTCAGGCGGCGATCCCGTCCTTCCCGGTGGCCATGGTGTCGGCCACGTCCCGGAATGTGCGAGCGACGGCGCCGAGATAGACGATCATCTTCGTTGCGTAGACCCACTCGATCATGTCACGGCCCGCGTCGCTGAAGCAAACGGCACCTTCGTCAAATTGGATGAGCCCAGCCTGTTCGCCGGCGCGGAACAGGCGGCGTACGTGGACGCGTGAAACGCGAAAGCGTCGCGCCGCGGTTGCCGCGACGAAAGGAATCTTGCCTTCCGGCGGAAAGCTGTCGCCCGGCGCTTGGCTCACAAGCTGATTGAGGATTTGAGTACCCGCATGGCGATGCGAGAAAATCTCGAAATAATTGTCGACATCGTGTCCCTGGGCGGTGCTGTTCAAAAACCCTTGCGTCAAATGGCGGACGAAGATGGCGACGGCAGCGGGTTCGTCGAAGGCGACGGCAACGCGCGCCGCGGCCGGGGCGATCCATGCAGTAGCTTCGACGACCTGACGGAGATGAGCCGCGTAGGTGCGTTGGAATTTGGCTGTCGGCAGATAAACCGCCGGGGAGCCGGCTGCCCGTACCTGTCTCAGTTCGACGAACCCGAGATAGCGCATGTAAATGAGCAGAGCGCGCGCGCGGCCAGGGCTGGCCAGATGGAGTTTCGCCATCAGCTCCTTCAGGCGCGGCAGGGTGATGCCGCCGGAGCCGTGGAGCAACGCGGTGCATAAGGCGGCGACCTTACGACCTGCATCCTTGAAGATCCCATGCAGCGCGGGGTCGGCGTCGGCGGTTTCGAGCATCGTCCGTGCAAGCCAGCGGACGGCGCCGGGATAATTGGGATCCGCCCTCAGGCGCTCATAGCTCTCTGGCGGGATGATCGCGCCGGTGTCCCAAGCCAGCAATTCGGCACGCTCGTCTCCATTCATTTCGGCTGGTCCAAAGCGACTGTCCTTGCCAAGGATATGCATTGCCCTGTCGCGCGGAGAATTCGGTCGGCACCAAGCGAGCCTGCCAACTGCCCGCCGATTATGCAAGCATTGGGCGCCTGCAAGCTTTCCATGGCGAGTTGGCTCACAACGAGCGCGCCGCTCCGTTCCGAGCGGCTGTGAGACGGCCTGAAAATGGCTGATGGTCGGGGAGCCAGGGATACCAATATGAATCAACTTATTGATTTCACTATATTTTTAACCCCGCGAAATCTCTGAATCCAACTTTCCGAACCAAAACTCACTGAGCTGCAGGGAGCTTTTTAGAGAATTTTCCGAAGCAAGCGCAATTTGGGATGGAGTGTTCTCGAGTCACGACAAGCGTTCCACATGGCTGCTTTGCGGCTGGGTACAGGTACCGTCATCGGGAACGCGCGGAGCGAACTTATTACGGCGAGTTGCTGACCTCGATCCGCGACGAGTTCGAAGCCCATGACGACTCGTGCGCAGGCCGCATCCGGGATCTACCGGCAGCCAGCCTATAACAGTTGCTGCGACCACCATTGTCCCCGGTGCCAGGGCGCGGCGGCGCGCGCCTGGCATGCCGAGCGCGAGCCCGGACCTCCTGCCGGTCTACCTCGTCTTCACGGTGCCCACGAGGTCGCCGACACCGCATATCAAAACAGGGCAGCGATCCACGCCTGCTATCCCAAGCAGCGTCCGAGACAATGGCCACCACCACTCAGACCCCCAACACCTCTGCGCCCACATCGGCATGATCACAGCGCTCCCTTGCCCTTCGGCAGGAGCGTTCAGCATCAACCCTCACCGAACGATACCAAGGACAGCCCTTCCCGGCCAAAAAAGTCGATATTGCATTCAATATAAGGCAGTTCTCTATCTTTTTTAGCTTTGATCGCTTCCTTTACCCGTCTATCGCATGCATGACCTGACGGAGAGGCGACATGGAGTTGAATGAAGGGATTGCCGCGATTGTCACCGGCGGAGCGTCCGGCCTCGGCGAGGCCTGCGCTAGGGCGCTGGCCGCGACCGGTGTCAAGGTAACGATCTTCGACCTGAACGCCGAACGCGGCGCGCAGGTCGCGGAGGAGATCAGGGGCCATTATTGCACGGTGGACGTGACGTCCGAGGAGTCGGTGAAAGCCGGCTTCGAGCAGGCGCGTGCTGCCCAAGGCCAGGAGCGCATCCTGGTGAGTTGCGCCGGCGGCGGCACATCCGCCAAGATCATCCGTCGCAACAAGGAGACCGGAACCGTCGAACCCATGGCGCTCGACCGCTTCTCCAAAATCGTCGCGCTCAACCTCATGAGCGCCTTTCAGTGCGCAGCGCATGCCGCTGCCGGCATGGCAATGCTGGAGCTGCTTGGCGGCGAGCGCGGGGTGATCGTCAACACTGCGTCGGCGGCCGCCCAGGACGGACAGATCGGCCAAGTCGCCTATGCCGCGGCCAAGGCTGGGATCGTCGGCATGACGCTTCCTATCGCGCGCGACCTTTCGTCGGAGGCGATCCGCGTGAACGCTATCATGCCTGGCATCTTCGCCACCCCACCGATGCTCGCCATGCCGGAGGATTTCCGGGCCATGCTCGGGAAATCGGTGCCCTTCCCGAGCCGCCTCGGCGCGCCCGAGGAGTTCGCCTCGATGGTACTGGAAATCTGTCGCAACACCTATCTCAACGGCGAGGTGATCCGGCTGGACGGCGCCATCCGCATGCCGCCGCGCTGAGCCGCGCACCCTTCTTTCAATCGACAGGATACCCGATGACAACAGCCTATATCGTGGCCGCCGCCCGCACCGCTGGCGGGCGCCGCAACGGCCGGCTCAAGGACTGGCACCCGGCCGATCTGGCCGGCACGCTGATCGACGCATTGCTCGACCGGACCGGGATCGATCCCGCCGCCATAGAAGACGTGGTGATGGGCTGCGTCACCCAGGTCGGCGAGCAGGCATTCAACGTCGCGCGCCAGGCAATCCTCTCGTCACGGTTGTCCGAGACCGTGCCGGGCGTGACCGTCGATCGCCAGTGCGGCTCCTCGCAGCAGGCGATCCATTTCGCCGCTCAGGCGGTCATGTCCGGCACTGCCGACGCGGTGATCGCGCTGGGTGTCGAGAGCATGACCCGTGTGCCCATGAACTCGGCGTATCTGTTGCCTCACGAGAAGGGCATGGGCGGGCCGATCAGCCCGGTGATGCTCGAACGGCGTCCGGGCTTCGCCTACAACCAGTTCAAGGGCGCGGAGATGATGGCGTCCAAATATGGCTTTGAGCGCGCGGATATGGATGCGCTGGCGCTGGAAAGCCACAAGCGCGCAGCCCGAGCCGCGAATGAGGGCCTGTTCCGCGGCGAAATCCTACCGATCGCTATCGCCGATGCGGACGGCAATCCGGCCGTGCATGACGTCGACGAAGGCATCCGCTTCGACGCGACGATCGAGTCGATCGGCTCGGTGCGCACCGTGATCGAAGGCGGCCGGATCAGCGCCGCCACTTCCAGCCAGATCTGCGACGGCGCGGCCGGCGTACTGATCGTCAGCGAGGCGGCGCTCCAGGCGCATGGCCTGACGCCGCTGGCCCGGATCCATCATATGAGCGTGCTCGGCGGCGATCCCGAGATCATGCTGGAAACGCCGATCACTGCCACCTTGCGCGCGCTCGACCGCGCAGGCCTCTCGATCGGCGACATCGATCTCTACGAGGTGAACGAGGCCTTCGCCTCGGTGCCACTCGCTTGGACCAAGGCGGTGGGCGCCGATCCGGAACGGCTGAACGTGCATGGCGGCGCGATTGCGCTCGGCCATCCGATGGGCGCGTCCGGCGCCAAGCTGGCCACCACGCTGATCCACGCGTTACGCCGGCGCAAGCTGCGCTATGGGTTGCAGACGATGTGCGAAGGCGGCGGCCTGGCGAATGTGACGATCTTCGAGGCGCTCTAGCACTCCCCCTCTCCCCTTCGGGGAGGGGATTATGCCTCACTCAATCCCGCCGGAGCAGCATGCACGCCCCGAGCGGGCCGCCACCGGTACCGACCACCGCCGTCCGCACCTGCTTCGCGATCTGCCGATCCCCGCCCTGCCCTCGCATCTGCAGACAGGCTTCGTGCAGATAGCCATAGCCATGCGCGCGGCCCTCGGAGAGCTGCCCGCCCGACGTGTTGAGCGGCAGTGCCCCGTTCAGCGCGATCCGCTCGCCGCCCTCGATGAACGCGCCGCTCTCACCCTTCCCGCAGAAGCCGAGCGCTTCCAGCCACAGCATCGTCAGGATGCTGAAGCCGTCATAGAGCTGCGCGGTGTCCACGTCGTCGGGGCGCAGGTCAGTGCGGGACCACATCATCGCCGCCGCGTCGAACGCCGCCATCGTCGTCAGGTCGGCGCGTTGATCCCACGAGTCGCGGCCGTGCAGCGCCGAGCCGATCGCTTCGATATGGATCGGCGGATGCCGCAGATCGGCGGCATGATCGGCATGCGAGAAGATGATCGCGGTCGAGGCATCGACCGGCACGTCGCAATCATAGAGACAGAGTGGCGTCGAGATCATCCGCGACGCGAGATAGTCGTCCAGGCCAAGCGGACCGCGATAGACCGCCTTGGGATTGCGCGCCGCGTTCAGCCGGCAATTCAACGGGATCTGCGCCATCTGCTCACGCGTCGTGCCATAGTCATGGAAATGGCGCTGGGCATAGAGGCCTACCCAGTTGGCTGCCGACATCGCGCCAAACGGAAGCTGCCACTGGAAGCGGGCGTCGGGCACGCGCGGCACGGCGAAGGCCGTGCCGCTGCCGGTCTGCAGCCGGGTCGTCGCCTCATGCACCGTGCGGAAGACGATGACGTGGCGGGCCAGACCGGCATGGATCGCGTTGATCGCATTGAAAGCGGATACGAACTGCGCCGATCCTTCCACCCCGCTGGAGAAATAATTGACCTCAAGGCCCAGCGCCTCCTTGAGGTCGCTGGCGCCGACCGGCCCGAAGCCGGGATCGCTGGCCATGCGTCCCGGCCAGGTTGCGACGCCGTCGATATCACGGACCGTGAGACCGGCATCGTCGACCGCCGCGAGCGCCGCGTCGATGGTCAGAACCAGCGCCGATTTCCGCGACGGCCGCGCGATCTCGGACTGACCGATGCCACTGATGACGACCGACTTCTCCCCGAACCGGCTCATTCCCCCGTCTCCCCGTCCGGCTCGAACAAAGGCAACCAGATATCCTCGTGCCGCTCGAACAGCACGCGCACTCTCTGCCCGATTGCCGCCGCCTCGATCGGCTGATTGACGAGATTGGTGGTGATCCGGATGTCGGGCTGTTCCTCGAGCTCGATCAGTGCGATCACGAACGGCACGCGCATGTCCGGCAACCAGCGCTGATGGTTGACCGTGAAGCTGGCGACCGTGCCGCGGCCGGACACGCGCACCGGCGCAATCTCGCGGCTGAGGCAATGCGGGCAGATCGGCTGGGGCGGATGGACATAGCGCGTACAGGCCGAACAGCGCGCGATCATCAGCGCGCCGTCCTCGCCGCCTGTCCAGAAGGGCGTGGTCTCCGGGGTCAGGACGGGCAGTGGTGCGTCATTGGCCAGCATGGTCATCCTCCCGACGATCGCGCACCCGCTCGGCGAAGGCGAGCAGGTCCGATCCGAAGCGGTCGTTGCGGTCACCCGCCACCATATGGCGTGCGCCGGCGACGTCGACCGTATGTCCGTCGCGAAACAGCGCCATGAAGGCCGCGGCAACCTCCGCCGTCACCAATTCGCTCCGCGCGCCGCGGACCAGCAGCGCAGGGGCGGTGATCCGGCCAGCCGCGCGCTCCAGCCGCCGGCTCGTGCTTTCGGGGTCCAGCGGACGCGCGATCGTCGCCGGATCCCAGTGCCAGTAGAAGCGACCGTCCGCACGGCTGCGTAGATTTTTGGCGATGCCGTCCAGGTCGCGCGGCTTCGGGCGATGCGGCAAATAGGCACCGATCGCATTGGCCGCCTGTTCCATCGTGTCGAAGCCGCTCGCGGTGCGGCGCATGAAGCCCAATATCCCCTCCACGCCCTCGGGCCGCAGATGGGGCGAGACATCGACCAGGCAGAGGCCCGCAATCGGCAGGCAAGGCTCCTCGCCAGCCGCGAGCAGCGAGGCGATGCCGCCGAGCGACGCGCCCACCAGCACCGGCGGCGCATCGAAGGTCGCTGCGAGCAGCCGCAGATCCTCGGCATAATCCTCGATCGCGTAAAGGCCGTCCTGCGCCCAGCCGCTGTCGCCATGGCCGCGCAGGTCGAGCGCGTGGATGCGGAATCCCGCCTCGGCGAGCCGCTCCGCCGTCCGCCCCCAGGCATGCCGCGTCTGCCCGCCACCGTGCGACAGGATCACTGGAAAGCCGTCGGCCGGTCCATGGAGCTCGCCTTGGATGGCGAGCCCACCGGCTCCGGGAAAGGCGATGGACAGGGGATCGGATTGCATGACCCATGCGTAGCGGCATCACATTTTGCATGCAATCTTGTTGTTTGCGTGGTGATGCTGTGCTTTATGCGCGCTATCGGTGGCGGGGCGGGCGATGGAACATCAGGGCAGAACGGCATTCATCACCGGCGGCGCACGCGGCCTCGGATTCGGGTTCGCGAAGGCGCTGGCGGCGGAGGGCGCGCGCATCGCGATCGCCGACATCGACGCGGCCGAGGGCGAGCGAGCCGCGGCACGGTTGCGCGAGCGCGGCGCCGAGGCGATCGCATTGGCCTGCGACGTGGCGAACGAGGAGTCGGTAGACGAAGCCATCGTGGCGGCCGAGGCGGGGCTCGGCGGGGTCGACATCCTTATCAATAACGCCGGCCTGCTGACCCGCCATTATAGCAGGGATTTCAGCGCCCTGCCCCGCGCCGACATCCGCGCCTGCCTGGACGTCAATATCATGGGCGTAATCAATTGCGCGGTTTCGGCGCGCAAATCCATGGCGCGGCGCGGCGGCGGCACGATCGTCAACATCGCCTCGATCGCGGGCTATTCGGTGGCTGGCGCCTATGGCCTCTCCAAGTTGGCGGTGCGCGGCCTGACCATCAGCCTAGCGCGCGAGTTCGCGCCCGACGGGATTCGCGTGAACGGCGTGGCGCCCGGCCTGATGGCGACCGACACCGTGATGGCCGATCTGCCCCGCGAGATGGTCGATCATTTCGTCAACGACCTGCAGCTCATCAAGCGCCAGGGCCAGCCGCAGGACATCGTCGATGCCGTGCTGTTCCTCTGCTCGTCTCGAGCCGGTTTCATCACCGGCGAAACGATCAAGGTCGCCGGCGGCTTTCCGCTAGAGGTATGACCGCCTCAATGTGGTATTGCATGCAAAGGGTTGGAGCTGGGCAGCGCAAGGAGAGGGAGGGCAAACGCGTGAAGACCGGTCTTATCCAAGGATTACGACGCGCCGTGCAGATCCGCCCGGCCGGTATCGCGCTGATCGATGGCGAACGCCGCTTCACCTGGACCGAACTCTCTGGCCGCATAGCGCGGCTCGCGGGCGCCTTTCGGACGCTGGGCCTCGCGCCGGGCGATCGAGTCGCGCTGCTCGCGCTCAACAGCCACCGGTCACTGGAGACCGGCTTCGCCGCGCTGCTGGCCGGCGGCGTCCTGGCGCCGCTCAACCATCGCCTCTCGACCGCCGAGATCGCGGCTCAGCTGGCCGACAGCGAGCCGGTGCTGCTGGTCATCGGCCCCGAATTTCTGCCACAACTCGAGGCGCTGCGCGGCGCCTGCCCGGCGATCGCGGCAGTGCTGCTCAGCGGCGATGGCGAAGTCCCGACGGGCCTGCACAGCTATGACCGCGCGCTCGCCGCGGCCTCCCCGCTCACCGATGCCGGCCGCGGCGGCGACGATCTCGCCTGCCTCTTCTACACTGGCGGCACGACCGGCGCGCCGAAGGGCGTGATGCTCAGCCACGCCAACATCCTCGCCAACTCCGTCAATTTCATCGCCCATATCGGCATGGACGAGGAGACGGTACACCTCCACTGCGGCCCACTCTTCCATGTCGCGGCTGCCGTCCGACTGTTCTCGGTCACCCAGGCCGCCGGCACCCATGTCATGCTGCCCCGCTTCGCCCCACCGGAGGTGCTGGAAACGATCGAGCGCGCCGGCGTCACGCTTGCCACCTTCGTGCCGACGATGCTGCGCACGCTGCTCGACGACCCCAGCCTCGCCGCGCACGATCTCTCCAGCCTCCGGTACATCACCTATGGCGCGGCGCCGATGCCCGAGGTGCTGCTGCGCGAGGCGATGGAGAAGCTGCCGCACGTCCGCTTCGTCCAGTCCTATGGCATGACCGAGACCTCGCCGATCGCAACCATGCTCGGCTGGCGCGATCATCTGTCCGACGCGCGGGCCAAGGGCCGGCTCCGTTCGGCCGGGCGGCCCGCGCTGCTCGCGGACATCGCGATCCACGATCCCACCACCGGCCTCCCGGTCTCGACCGGGGACACCGGCGAGGTGGTGATTCGCGGGCCGATGGTGATGCGCGGTTATTGGCGCAAGCCCGAGGCGACCACCGAGGCGCTGCGCAACGGCTGGATGCACAGCGGAGATGTCGGCTTCCTCGACGCGGACGGCTATCTCCACATCGTCGACCGGCTGAAGGACGTGATCATCTCGGGCGGCGAGAACATCTATTCGCTCGAAGTGGAGAATGCGATAGCGTCGCACCCGGCTGTGCAGCAATGCGCAGTGTTCGGCCGTCCGGATCCAAAATGGGGCGAGGCCGTGCATGCCGTGGTCGTGCCGAAAACGGAGCAGGCGCTGACCGGCGACCAGGTCATCGCGCATTGCCGGACGCTGATCGCCGGTTTCAAATGCCCACGCTCGGTGGACATCCGCCTCGAGCCGCTGCCCTTGAGCGGCGCCAACAAGATATTGAAGACCGATCTGCGCCGCGCGCTGCTGGCAGCGGAAGCGGCGTCGTGACGGTCGTGGAGACGCCGGTCCTGCTGGCGATCCAGGACGGCATCGCGCGGATCACGCTCAACCGGCCCGAAAAGCTGAACGCCTTCTCGGTCGACATGCATGTTGCACTGATGGCGGCGCTCGACGAAGCCGAGTGCGTGGGCGCGCGCGTGATGCTGCTGACCGGCTCCGGCCGCGCCTTCTGCGCGGGGCAGGATCTCGGCGAGCGCGATGTCGAAAGCGATGCCCCGCTCGATCTCGGCGCCAATATCGACCGATGGTACAACCCGCTCGTCCGACGGCTGACCGATCTGCCCTTTCCCTGGGTCTGCGCGGTCAATGGCGTCGCCGCCGGCGCGGGCGCGAACATCGCCCTGCTCGCCGACCTGACCGTGGCGACCGCCGGCGCCCGGTTCGTGCAATCCTTCGCCCGCATCGGCCTGCTGCCGGACTGCGGCGGCACCTGGACTCTACCGCACCTCGTCGGCCAGCAGCGGGCGATGGCGATGGCACTCACCGGCATGCCGATCGGCGCCGCGCAGGCCGCCGAATGGGGCCTGATCTGGCGCGCGATCGACGATGCGGATTTCGAGCGTGAGGTTGAGGCGCTGGTGACCGGTCTCGCCGCCGCGCCGACGCGCGGGCTGGTCGAAACCAGGCGCGCGATCCGCCGCGCTGTGACGACGACACTGGACGAGCAACTCGACCACGAGCGCGACTTCCAGCGCCTGCTCGGGCAGACCCGGGACTATCGCGAGGGCGTTGCCGCATTCAAGGCGAAGCGCGCGGCGCATTTTATCGGAGAGTAGACCGTGACCGACTTTATCGAAGTACGCCGCGAGGGCCGCATGACTGTCTTCACCATCGCTCGCCCGGAGGCGATGAACGCGCTCAATGCGCCGGCCCATTTCGAAATGGCAGCGAAGCTCGACACCTTCGCGACCGATCCCGACCAATGGCTGGCGATCGTCACCGGCGCGGGCGAACGGGCGTTCTGCGCCGGCAACGACCTCAAGCAGCAACTCGCGCCACGCGAGCCGGTGGTGCCGCCAACCGGCTTCGGCGGGCTCACCAATCGCTTCGATCTGGACAAACCCGTGATCGCGGCGGTCAACGGCATGGCGCTGGGCGGCGGCTTCGAGCTGGCGCTGGCCTGCGACATCGTCGTCGCAGCGGAAAATGCGAGCTTCGCGCTGCCGGAGGTGAAGGTTGGCCTCGCTGCCATGGCCGGTGGACTACTGCGACTGCCGGCGCATGTCGGCCCGAAGCGGGCGATGGAGATGATCATGACCGCCCGGCGAATCTCAGCGCAGGAGGCGTTGGACCTCGGCATCGTCAACCGGGTGGTACCGGCCGGCGAGGCGCTTGCGGCTGCGCTGGCGCTGGCCGAGACCATCCTCACCGCCAGCCCGCTCGCGATCCGCGCGTCCAAGGCGGTGATGCGCCGCGCGCTGGAAGGCGACATTCGCGAGGCGATGACCGCGCATCTCGACTGGCCCGAGATCGTGGCGATGATGGGGTCGGACGATGCGAGGGAAGGCCCGCGGGCGTTTGCCGAGAAGCGGGCGCCGGCTTGGTCGGGGCGGTAACATCCCCGTCTTCCCAGCGAATGCCGGGATGACCGGATTATTTCGCTGCCCGCACCGTCATATGATCGATATTCGCCTGCCGCGGCAGCGTCAGCATCGAGACCAGCACATCGGCCTGCACGCGCACCGGGATCGCTTCACCCGCATAATGATCCAGCCCGGTCGCCTTGAGTGCCTCGTAGAAGCCCGCCTTGTTCTCGTCCGACCACAAGGCCGAGGATGAAGATTCCGCCATGAAGCCCGAGCGGAACACGCCGACACGGATGCCCTTGTAGCCGAGTTCGACGCGGAGCGCCGCGGACAGCCCCTCCAATCCCGCCTTGGTGGCGGCATAGACCGACAGATAGGGGAAAGGCATCGCGACCGATTCCGAGCTGACATTGACGATGTCGCCCCCGCCGCGGGCCAGCATGTGCGGCACGACCTCGCGGATGATCAGGATGGGGGCGAGCAGGTTGGTCTCCACCTCGCTGCGCGCATCCTCGTCGGGGATGCTGTCGATGGGATTGAGCAGGCACATCATCGCATTGTTGATGAGGATGTCGACGCCGCCGAACCGCTCGGCGATCGCGGCGACAGTCATGCCGATCGCCTCAGCCGAACGCAGATCGCAGGGAAAAGCGGCTGCATTGGGACCGAGCACGGCTGCGAGCGACTCGAGTTCCGGCCGGGACCGCGCCAACAGCGCGACGCGTGCGCCGGCGTCGACCAGGCTGGCGGCAATACTTCGGCCCAGGCCTTTCGACGCGCCGGTGACGATCGCCACCTTACCTGCCAGCGAATTCTGCATGATCCCTCTCCCTTCGATGTTAGCATGCAACTAATCACCCATCCACGGGATAACCAGCGGAATTTGACAAACAACCGCCGATATTCCATCATATTGCATGCAATAGAAGGTGAAGCGGGATGGAGAGGCAGGCTAACAAAGCGCTGGTCGAGCGCTATTTCAACGCCATCTCGGACGGCCGCACGGCGGACGCCTGGGCGATGCTGGCAGACGACGCGATCTGGACGGTGGGCGGCCACTCGCCGCTGACCGGCACCTACACCAAGCAGCAGCTTGCCGAGCTGACCGAACGCACCATCCTGGCGCGCCTCGCCACGCCGCTCCGTATCACGCTCCACCGCGTGATCGCGGAGGACGACAGCGTGGCGGCCGAGTTCAGCGGCGAGGCCAGCCGCGCGGACGGCCGCGTCTATGCCAACGACTATCTGTTCCTGTTCACCATCCGTGACGGCAAGCTGTGGCGCTGCACCGAATATCTCGACACGCTCCACTATGCCGACGTCATCCTGAACTGACCGACCGATGAGCATGACGGGGTTGTTCGGCGATGTCCGGCTGATCGAGATCGCGGGTGGGCTCGCGCCCTCGATCGCGGGGCTGCTGTTCGCGGAGATGGGCGCGGAGGTGCTCCGCATCGAACCGCGCACAGGCGACCCAGAGCGCGGCAGCGCTGCGTTCGCGGGGCGCAACCGGAGCAAGCACAGCGTCGCGCTCGACCTCCACGATGCCGCCGATCGGAGGAGCTTCGAGTGCCTGCTCGGCGACGCCGATCTGCTGATCCACGATCTGCTGCCATCGCGACGGCGGGAACTCGGGCTCAGCGATCGAACTCGCTGGCCGAGGCTGATCGAAGCCGCCATCGGCGGCTTTCCCGCCGGCCACCCACTGGAACAGATCGAGCCGGTCGACATGCTGGTGCTCGGCGCGGCGGGCATCCTCGACGAACAGGCCTGCGTCCACCGCGACGGCCCGGCCTATCTCCGCTTCCCGCTCGGAAGCTGGGGTGCGGCCTATCTCGCCGCGACGGGAGCGGCGGCCCGGCTGCTCGCCAGAGATCGCGGTCGGGGCAGCGGGGTGATCGAGACCAGCCTCCTCCAGGGCGCCCTCACCTCGCTGGCCATGCACTGGTATCGCGCCGAGTATCCGTCGGATTCGCTCGCCGACGGCATGCCGAAGCGCGGCGACATGCCGATCTTCGAATGCGCGAACGGCACATGGGTCCATGTCATGGCGAACGTCGACAAAGTCCCGTTGATGCAGGCAGAGATAGAGCGGCTCGACGATGCGCTTCGCCAGCCGCTCCCGCCGACGACGACCTATGCGCGCCTCTTTCCGATGATGCCTGCCAATCGCGCGGCCTTTCTGCGCCATGATTCGGCGATATGGCTCAGGGCACTCTGGGAGGCGGACGTGCCGGTGCAGCCCGCGATGCCGATGGGCGCGCTGTTCGCGGACGAGCAGGCACGCGCCAATGGCTATGTGGTCGAGGTCGACGATCCCGATCTCGGCGTTTGCCTGCAGCCCGCCGTCCCGATCACCATCGAGCCGCCGGTGTCGGTCCGCTTCCCCGCGCCGGCACTGGGCAGCCATCCACCGGCTTGGCCGGACAGCACCGGGCCGGCAATACCCGATCGTCCGACAACTACTCCCGACTCTCCTCTCGCCGGGGTGCGCATTCTCGATTTCGGCAATTTCCTCGCCGGCCCGTTCGCGATGATGCTGGCGGCAGATCTCGGCGCGGACGTCGTCAAGGTCGAGGCCACCTCGGGCGATCAGATGCGATGGATCGACTGGGGGTTCAACGGCTGCCAGCGCGGCAAGCGCGCACTTGCGCTCCAGCTCAAGGATCCCCGCGCCCGCGCGGTGCTCGAACGGCTCGTCGCCGGTGCGGACGCCGTGCACCATAATCTGCGCATGCCGGCCGCGACCAAGCTGGGACTGGATTATGCCAGTCTAGCCGCGATCAAGCCGTCATTGGTCTATTGCCACGTCAATTCCTACGGTTCTGCCGGGCTGCGCAAGGATTGGCCGGGCTATGACCAGCTCTTCCAGGCAATGTCCGGCTGGGAACTGGAGGGCGCCGGCAGGGGTAATCCGCCGATCTGGCACCGTTTCGGGATGATGGACCATCTCGCTGCCATGGCCTCGCTCCACGGCACGATCGCGGCGCTGCGCGAGCGCGACCGGACGGGGCAAGGCCGCTTCCTGAGCGCCTCGCTGCTCGGCGCCAGCCTGTTCACGGCGAACGAGACGGCAGTGTTGGCGGATGGCAGCACCGCGCCTTTCGCCCGGCTGGATGCAATGCAGCTCGGCCTCGGCCCGCGCGAGCGTCTCTATCGCTGCGTGGACGGCTGGATCGCGCTGCTCGTGCGCGCCGACGACGCCTGGCAACGGCTGACTGCGGCGGCAGGCGGCGATGTCGAAAAAGCTCTCGGTGACCGCACGGTTGTCGAGGCGCTGGCGTTCGCTAACGAGCATGGCGCCTCCGCCGGACCGGCGCGCGAGGCGCAGCGCTTCGCTTTTCTGGACGATGCCGCAAACCGCGCGCTGGGCCTCGTCGCATCCTATCCGCACCCGCGCTTCGGCCAGCTCGAACAGGTCGGCGCCTTCTGGCGCATGGATGGAGTGCCGGCGCGCCGCGATCTCGCCCCGCCGATCCTGGGCGAGCATAGCCGCCAGATACTGGGCGAGGTCGGCTTCGATGCGACAGAGATCGATACGCTGATCGCGGACGGAGTCGTGGTGGCGACCTGATCAAGTCCTCCCAGTGACGACAATCGTCCGTTCGGGCCGAGCTTGTCGAAGCCCTCCCTTTCTTCCTTCGAAAAGAAAAGAGCACCTCGACAAGCTCGGCGCAAATGGCGTCGGGATTGTATCACGCACTCACATCGCGCCAGCTTCCCTCCGGGCTCGCCGCAACATTCAACCACCATGTCGCCGGCACCTCCGACACCGACTCCGGTGTCCGCGTGGTCGCGATCGACCAGCGCCGAATGCGCCACACACCGCCCTTGCGGATCAGCTCGCCCTCATAGGTGCCGGTCAGCTGGATCCGGGGCGGCGGACCGTTCGGCTGCGCGCGCAGTTGGACGAGCTCGCAGACGATCATGGCCGCGCCCCGGCTCAGCTCGACGACATAGGGGTTGACGATGCAGTAGATCTTGCGCTCGCCGCTGTCCGGATCGGCGAGCATCCGCCGATAGGCCGCGAATTGCGGCGTCTCGGCCGCGATCACCTGGGCGATCGGCAGCGGCACGCCGGGCGCGCCCGGCGCGGAGATGCGATAGGTGGCATCCTCGGTGAAGCAATCGGACCAGCCGTCAATATCTCCGACATTGGCATAATGCGCATAGGCCGCGAGCAGGTTGATGATCGCGAGCCGGTCTTCCACCTGCCCGCCCGTCGGGATGGTGCCGGGATGCCCTTTCCGCATGCGTCGCTCTCCTTTGCGCAGGTGTGACAAGATTGCACGCAATATATCCATTTATCCAGACATAATATCGGTACCTGCGGTTTACAGTTCACGAATAGCATGCAATATTGACCGTATGTTGTCGAACTCCGCTGCTGCCGAGCCCGTCCGCAAGGACGTCGTCGCCCTGATCGACGAGGTGATCCGCCTGTCCGGCCGGCTGGCAAGCGCGCGCAAGATGACGACACGGATCGCCGGCATGCTCCCCGCCCACTGGCTGGTGCTGACCGCCATTTGCCGCGCGCCCAGGGCGCCGACGGTGGCGCGGATCGCGCGTAGCTTCGGGCATAGCCGCCAGGCGATCCAGCGCATCGCCAACCATCTCGAGCAGCAGGGCCTCGTCACCTTCCACGACAATCCCGCCGATCGCCGGGCCCGCACGCTGGCGCCCACGACGGAGGGCGAACGGGCCTTCGCGTTGGCCGATCGCGAAGGCGATCGATGGGCGGCCGATCTCGCGTCCGGCCTCGATGCGGTGGCGATCGGCACGGCCGCCAGGCTGCTGGCAACGCTGCGGCAGCGGCTCGAAAGCCAAGCGCGCAGCCCGGTGCGGACCGACCGGCAAGGGGAGAGGCGATGAACGCGAACCTGTTCGACCTGACCGGCAAGGTAGCGCTGGTGACCGGCGGCAGCCGCGGCCTCGGCCGCGAGATGGCGCTCGGCTTCGCGCAGGCCGGCGCCGACGTGGCGGTCACCAGCCGCAAGCGCGAAGCCTGCGAAGCGGTGGTCGCCGAGATCGAGGCGCTGGGCCGGCGCGGCTTCGCCTGGCCCTGCCATGTCGGCCACTGGGATGAGCTCGCCGGCCTGGTCGACGCCGTCCACGAGCGGTTCGGACGGATCGACATTTTGGTGAACAATGCCGGCATGTCACCACTCGCGCCCTCGCTGGTCGAGACCAGCGAGGAGCTTTTCGACAAGATCGTCGGCGTCAATTTCAAGGGGCCGTTCCGTCTCGCCGCCCTCGTCGGAGAGCGCATGGCAGCGGGGGACGGCGGCGCGATCATCAACATCAGCAGCACCGGCGCGATCCGCCCGGAACCGCGCTACGCGGTCTATGCCGGATCGAAGGCGGCCCTCAACGCGCTCACCCTAGCGCTCGCCCGGGCCTGTGGGCCCAAGGTACGGGTCAACGGCATCTCGCCCGGCCAGTTCCTGACCGACATCGCGAAAAGCTGGCCCGAGGAGCAGCGCGAGAGCACGCCCGGCGCGATCCCCCGCTGCGGCCTGCCGGAGGAAATCGTGACCACCGCGCTCTACCTCGCGAGCCCGGCGTCGAGCTACACCACCGGCACGATCGTGCGCGTCGATGGCGGCCTCCCGTGAGCGGCGATGACGCAATGGCGGCAGTCGTCATGCGCGACTGGCATGCCGACGCCATCGCACTCGAGCGGGTACCGCCCCCGATCCCCGCCCCGGGCCAGATCCGCATCCGGATCAAGGCAACGGGCCTTTCCTATGTCGACGCACTGACCGCGACCGGCGGCTATCAGGACCGTCCCGCCCTTCCCGGGATCCCAGGCAGCGAATGCGCGGGCACGATCGATGCAGTCGGCGCGGACGTCACGAGTTTCGCCGTCGGCGACCGGGTCTGCGCGCTCGCCATCGGGGGTGCATGGGCGGAAAAGGTCTGCATCGACGAAGGCGATGCAGACCTGTTGCCGGATACGATGGGGTTCGATGCGGGCGCAGTCGTCCGCGTCGGCTATGGCACTGCGGCGCACGCCCTTATCGACCGGGTTGCGCTGAAGGCCGGAGAGACCCTGCTCGTGCTCGGTGCGGGCGGATCGGTCGGCGGGGCATCGGTCGAGATCGGCAAGGCGCTCGGCGCGCGGGTGATCGCGGCGACATCACGTGCCCACGGCAAGCTGGCCGCGCTCGGCGCGGACCATGTCGTCGGCGGTGCTCCGGCGACGCTGCGCGCCGAAGTGGAAGCCATTGCGGAGCGGAGCGGCATCGATGTCGTCCTCGATCCGCTCGGCGGCGGCTGGACCGAGCCGGCGTTCCGGACGCTGCGCCCCGGCGGCCGCCATGCCGTCATCGGCTTTGCCGGCGGCGCCATCCCGGCGCTGCCGACCAATCTGCCGCTGCTCAAGGAAGCTGCCTTGGTCGGCGTCAATCTTGGTCGCTTCGTCCGCCGCGAGCCCGGGGCGGCGCGGCGGATCATGCAGAGCCTGTTTGCCTGGTTCCGCGACGGCGCGATCCGGCCAACCGTCGCGCATCGCTTCGCCCTGACCGACTTCGCTGAGGCGATGACACTCGTGCTCGAGGGCAGGCCGGACGGTCGGATCGTGCTGCGGCCCTAATCTGGAGGGAATGCCCATGTGGTCATTCGAGACCGAACCCGAATTCGCCGAAAAGCTGGACTGGATGCGCGATTTCGTGCGCACTCATATCGAGCCGATCGACAGCCTGTTCCACCAGGACCAGGCCTATAATCCCGGCAACCAGGCGCTGCGCGCGATCCTCGCGCCGCTGCAGGCCGAGGTGCGCGCGAAGGGGCTGTGGGCCTGCCACCTGCCGCCGGCGCTCGGCGGCAACGGCTATGGGCAGGTACGCCTCGCGCTGATGAACGAGATCCTCGGGCGCTCCTTTTTCGCGCCGACCGTGTTCGGCACGGCCGCACCCGACACCGGCAATGCCGAGATCCTCGCCCATTTCGGCACGGATGCGCAGAAGACGTCCTGGCTGCGGCCGCTGCTCGACGGCGACATCGTCTCCTGCTTTTCGATGACCGAGCCGCAGGGCGGTGCCGATCCGCGCCAGTTCACCTGCCGCGCCACGCGTCAGCCGGACGGCAGCTGGCGGCTGAACGGCCGCAAATGGTATTCGTCCAATGCCCGCTGGGCGGCCTTCCTGATCGTTATGGCCATCACCGATCCCGATGTGCCGGTACATCACGGCGCATCGATGTTCGTGGTGCCGGCCGATCGGGCGGGCGTCACCATCCTGCGCAACGTCGGCACCACCTTCGATCTGCCGGGATCGGGCAGCGAGGCCTATCTCGACTATCGCGACGTCGTGCTGCACGACACAGACCTGCTCGGCGCGGCGGGCGACGCCTTCCGCATCGCCCAGTTCCGCCTGGGCGGCGGGCGGGTGCATCATGCCATGCGCAGCGTCGGCCTAGCCGCCAAGGCGCTCGACATGATGTGCGAGCGCGCGCTCAGCCGGACGACACAGGGATCGCTGCTCGCCGACAAGCAGATGGTGCAGGAGGTGCTGGCCGATTGCTGGCTGGAGATCGAGCAGTTCCGGCTTTTCGTGATGCACACTGCCTGGAAGATCGACCGGCTGAACGACTACAAGGCAGTGCGCGAAGATATCTCCGCGGCAAAGATCCTGGCCTCGCGCGTTTTGATCTCCACTGTATCGAAGGCGATGCATCTGCACGGCTCGCTCGGCATCTCCAACGAAATGCCGTTCGGCGACATGCTGCTGCGCGGCTTCGTGATGGGCATCGCCGACGGACCCGACGAGGTGCACAAGGTGACGATCGCGCGCCAGCTGCTGCGCCGCCATCAGGCCAGTACCGACCTCTTCCCGACCGCGCATATCCCGCCGGTCACACGCGACGCGCTGCGGCGCTATGAGACGGCACTGGCGTTGCCGGGAGAGCGGTCGCCGTGGATCGACTATGTGCGCAGCCTCTCACCGGACCAGGTCGATGCCTGATCCCAAAGCGCTCGCGAATCCCGCCGCGCTGACCCGCTGGCTCGACGCCCACGCGCCCGAGATCGGCGCCGAGCCGCTCGAGATCGGCTTCCTGCACGGCGGAACGAGCAACGTCATCCTGACGATCGACCGCGGCGGCGCACCGGCGGTGCTGCGCCGGCCGCCGCCGGTCGCGCCACCCAACAGCGAGAAGGCGATGATGCGCGAAGCACGGCTGCTGACCGCACTCGGCGGCAGCGACGTCCCGCATCCCCGGCTGTACGGCATGTGCTCCGATCCCGGGCTGATCGGCGCTCCCTTCTATGTGATGGCACGGATCGACGGTTGGGCGCCGGAACTCGGCGAACGGGGCTGCAGCTATCCTGCGCTGTTCGACCGTGCTGAACGCCGGCGTGAGATGGGCTTCGCGATGGTCGATGCGCTCGCCAGCTTGGCACGCGTCGATCCGGATGCGATCGGGCTCAGCGATTTCGGTAAGCCCGGCAACTTCCTCGAGCGGCAGGTCGATCGCTGGCTCGGCCAGCTCGCTGCCTATCCCCTGCGCTACCCTGCTTACACCCCGCGCGCGCTGCCTGGGATCGAGGAGGTGGCGGCCTGGCTGCGGACACATCTCCCCGCCGACCAGAGACGCGGGATCGTACATGGCGACTTTGGCCCACCCAACATCCTGTTCGATCCGGCGCCGCCGACCCGCGTGCGCGCGATCATCGACTGGGAGCTGGCGACGATCGGGGATCCACTGTTCGACCTCGCGCTACTGCTCTGCAACCTTTGCGACGCGGCCGAACCGGAGGCGATCCCGCCGGCTGCCTATTTCGATCCCACCGATTTCCCGACCCGTCAGGAGATGATCGCGCGCTATGCCGCGCTGACCGGCCGCGACATGGGGGGTTTCGATTATTATCTAGTCCTCGCCCAATTCCGTATGGCCTGCATTCTAGAATATAAGGTCGCCGCGGCGGCAGGCCGCAGGGCCGAAGCCGGCGCGATGGCGATCTTCCCCGACATGGTGATCAATCTGATGCGGCAGGCGCATACGATGGTGCGATGTCAGGCGGGCTGACGCATTATTAAATGCCATGTGAACGATTCTAAGACAGAATTTCGCTCAATATCTCTGGATATCAACCATATTGCATGCAATATTGTCTTCATGGGAGATGAGCAAGTATGGCAGGACAATTGGCAGGCAGGGTCGCGATCGTCACAGGCGCGGGCAAGGGGATCGGCCGTGCGACGGCGCTGCGCTTCGCCGAGGAAGGCGCGAAGATCGTCGTTGCGACGCGCACCGCCGCGCCGGGCCAGGACGTGGTCGACCGCATCTCCTCCGCTGGCGGCGAAGCACTACTGATCGCGACCGACATCGGCTCGCGAGCCGCGGTTGCCGACGTCGTGGCGAAGACGGTCGAGCGCTTCGGCGGCGTCGACATCGTCGTCCACAATGCCGCCGCGCTCGGCGCGTCGACGATCGACAGCATCGATGATCACGAACTGGAGCAGATGCTCGCCGTCAATGTGAAGGCCTGCTTCTGGCTCGCCGCCGCGGCGATGCCGCATCTCGAGACGAGCAAGGCGGCGCGGCTGCTGATGACCTCGTCGATCACCGGCACGCGCGTGTCGGTGCCGGGCTATACGGCCTATGGGACGTCGAAGGCGGGGGTGAACGGGTTCATCCGGCAGGCGGCGACCGAACTCGCATCGCGCGGGATCCGGGTGAACGGTGTGGAGCCGGGGATCACCGTGACCGAATCCGCGCTGGAACATCTGAGCGAGGAGCAACTGGCGGCATTCCGGGCGATGATCCCGTTGGCGAAGGCGGCGACGCCCGAAGATATCGCGGGGGCGCTGCTGTATCTCGCAGCAGATTCCGGGGACCATGTGACGGGGCAGACGATCATCGTCGATGGAGGGCAGTCGCTACCGTGATCCTATTAATCTAAGGGTGCAATTTAAGAGTGGCTAACTCCTTCAAAGTCGCGAAGCGGACGCCGAATGTCTCGGAAAGCCAAGTACGATGTTCGGCGTCGAACACAGATCGACCGGTGCCTTTAGCCCGATCATCAGTGCAAAGTATTTCGTGCCCATAAGCAATGTGTGCAGCGACTAACTCTCCATCCGCCCATTCGGCGCAAGCCTTGCTCAGAGCTTTCTCATCTGCGTTTTCGCGTGAGCGTTCGAACCATCCGTCAACCGCATCGAATGCCGCCCGGCCAACTCCGCGCGCATCGATCAAGGCGGTCACATCGTGCTGGCGCTGCTCGCGCTCAAAGCCTACCTCTGCGGTTTCGGGTACGAACAGTTCGATTTTCTGTGTCTCTGGCGGCCCCGGCAGACCGAGCCAAGAATGGCCACGCATTAGTTTGAAGCCAGCATCCATAGCCTTCTTAAATTTGGCAGCCTGTTTGACCGGTAAGCCTGGATGCTTTGCGTCGTTTGGGCCGATTGACATCCTGATAGCCATGGTGCCGTCAGCATTGATCCCTAACCCGCCTCGCACTTCCATATACGGTCGGGAGAAATAGCCTGTCCGATTGGACTTCATGATCGCCTCAATCCGAAAGCCGATCTCGCATACAAAACCTTCGATGCGCCCATCCACTATCGAACCCAGTATCGGTTCCCAACGTGTGTCCGGTTCGTCGAAAATGGTCTCCCAAGCATTGCTATCAAAGCTCACTCTCATGATACAGATATCCAAGAGCAGGTAGCAGGGATCATTGAACGGAATTCCGATTTTCCAAATTTGATCTTCTACTACTTAGCTTGCAACACCGCCTTGCCGTTACGAATCACCGTCACGCCCCTCGCTCTCACCCGCGCCTCGAACGACACCACATCCTCGTCCCGCCACATGTCGACGGTGATGGTATCGCCCGGCAGCACCGGCGCCGAGAAACGCGCCGTCTGGCTCACCAGCCGCAGCGGATCATAATCCGCCCAGCCGGCGATCACCGCGCGGCAGCAGAGACCATAAGTGCATAACCCATGCAGGATCGGCCGCTCGAACCCCGACCGACGCGCAAGATCGATATCGGCATGCAGCGGATTGCGATCGCCCGAAAGCCGATAAAGCAAGGCCTGGTCCGGCCGCGTCGCGATGTCGAACGAGAGCTCGGCTGGCCGATCCGGGATCATGTGCGGCGCGGACACGCCGTCGCGTGGGCCGCCGAAATGGCCGTCGGCGCGCGCCAGCCAGGTCACCGCAAGCGTCGCATAGGCCTCGCCGGTATCCGCGTCGCGCAGTTCGGTCTCGCCGTAGATCAAGGCGCCGCCGTCGCCTTTGTCGATCGCAGCGGTCATTCCGCCGACCGCGCGGATCGTCGCCGAAGACGGGAAAGCGCGGTGCAAGGTCATACCCTGCTCGGCATGGACCACCCTCGTATAATCGACCTTCGCAGCCGCGAGTGGCGGATTGGAGCCCCAGGCCGCTACGGTGGCGAAGCTGGGCATGACCTTGAGATTCTTCTCATAGACGAAGGGCAGTTCATGTGGATCAAGCGGATCGGCGGCCATGCCGATGCCGAGCGCATAGAGCATCGCCTCGCGCTCGGACCAGGAGAACAGTCGCTCGGGACAGCGGATGGCGAGCAGATCGGCGTAAGGAACCATGGCCAGCCCTCATCGGGAAAGCCATCGCCTATGCGCAGATTGCATGCAAATCAAGAGGGTAGCGAACAACCGGTTGCACCATGCAATGCAATCAGAAGGTGCCGCTGCCCTCCATCGCGCGTCGCAGCAGCTCGCGATTGGCATAGACATGCTCACGCATCAGCGCCTCGACGCGGGCACCCTCGCCGCGGATCAGCGCCTCGACGATGTGCATGTGGTCATGATGCGAACGCACCCGCTGCTCGCGCGTGTGGACGTTCTGGAAGAACTCCGACTGCGGATCGAGCCGGCTGTCGAAGATCCGCGGGAAAAAGCGGATCTGCCGCATGATCGGCTCGAGATGCCGGTTGTTCGAAGCGGTCAGCAGCGCATAGTGGAACTCGCTGTTCAGTGCCCGCCACGCGCTTTGCTCCTCCTGCCCCCAGCTCGGAGACGCAAAGATCGTGTCGCCTCTTTCGATCAGTTCGGCGAAGCCCTCGCGCTGCGCCTCGGTCAGGCCACGCTCTGCGATCACCCGGCAGGCAAGCCCCTCTAGCGTGCCGCGCACATCATAGGCATCGAGCACGTCATGGAGCTCGACGCTGCGCACGATATAGCCGCGATTGGGGTAGTAGACGAGTAGATCCTCGTTGCCGAGCACGCGCAGTGCATCGCGGATCGGCGTCCGCGAGACTCCCAGGTCCGCCGCCAGCGTTGCTTCGTGCAAATGGGCGCCCGGCCCGTATTTACCGTCCAGGATCCGCTCGCGGATCTCCGATATAACCTGCTCCGTAACCGTCTTCATTCAGCCGTCCCGATCCGATCGTCCATCGCGCGCATTAAATCGCAATCGACAGTTTGCATGCAACCTGCAATTTGGCTATCGAGATTAGCAACGCGCTGGGCCAATTGCATCCAAAGAGTGCAGGGCGAGGCGGATCGGCCTTCAAGGATCGGGAGTAAGGACATGGCTTGGGACGTGGTGGTCATCGGTTGCGGCGTGGCTGGGCTGTCGGCGGCGGTCACCGCGGCCGAGGGCGGCGCCAAGGTCGCGCTCTTGGAGCGCGCGCCCAGGAACGAGCGCGGCGGCAACTCGCGCTACACCGAAGCTTGGATGCGGATGAAAACCGAGGAAGAGGTGGCCGACGATCTGGTCGAGTTGTTCCTCGAGCGCGGCCATGGCGCGATCGGCCCCGAATTCCTCAAGGAAGTCTCGAACGACTATGAGAATTGGCCGCAGAATGTGCGCGCCTATCCGTTCAACGATCCCGAGATTGTCGGCTCGCTCGCCGAGAATGCAGCGGGTACCATGGCCTGGCTGAAGACCCACGGCATCAAATTCACCTTCCACAGCCCGATGCTGCTGCAGAAAGGCCCGGAGCGGATGGGACCAAGCGGCGGCGGCCTGGCAATCGTTGAGGCGCTGGCGACGTCGGCCGAGAAGCTCGGCATCGACATGTTCTACGAGACGACCGGCCGCTCGCTGCTGCTCGACGATGCCGGCAACATCCGCGGCCTGCGCTGCTGGTCCAAGGAAAAGGGCAATTTCGCGATCGAGGCGCCGAACGTCGTGGTCGCCTCGGGCGGCTATCAGGGCAATATCGAGATGATGACCCGCTATGTCGGGCACAATGCGCACCTTACCCGCCCGGTCTCGCCCGGCGGCGTCTACAATAAGGGCGAGGGCATCGAGATGATGCTGGCGGCCGGCGCAGCCGCGGCCGGACAATATGACATGTTCCACGGCGAGCCGGTCGACCCGCGCTCGCCCCGTCACGAGGCGCTGATCGCGGTCGTCAACTACGGCATCCTCGTCAACGTCCACGGCAAGCGCTTCATGGACGAAGGCTCGAACCGCTACGAGCTGATCTATGACGAGGTGAGCTGGACGATCATGCGCCAGAAGCTTGGGATCGCGCACCTGCTGTTCGATTCCCGGCTGTTCGACATCCCCAACATCCGCACCCGCATCAAGACCGACCAGGAACCGATCCGCGCATCCTCGATCACCGAGATGGCGGCCAAGATCGGCGTACCCGAGAAGGTGCTTGTCGAGACGATCCGCTCCTACAATGCAGCGACGGTGGAGGGCAGCTATGACACCACCAAAGTTGACGGCCTCTCCACCGAAGGTCTGCCACTGCCGAAATCGAACTGGGCGCGGCCGATCGACGAAAACGATCTCTACGCCTATCCGATCATGTGCGCGAACACCTTCACCTGCGGCGGCGTGAAGATCACCAAGGACGCCGAAGTGGTGAACCGCGACGGATCGCCGATCCCCGGCCTCTACGCCTCGGGCGAGACGGTCGGCCTCTATTACAACCTCTATGTCGGCGCGACTTCGGTGCTGCGCGGATTGGTGTTCGGGCGGCAGGCCGGTCGCAAGATCTGCGAATCGCTGGGGGTTGCGAAAGGGGCCTCGCCCTCGATCGCGGCGTAACCGAAGGCCCCGTAAAGGAATGACAATATTCGCCGATCTTCAGTTGAGCCCTTTTCTTCCGTCATCCTGACGAACCTCAGCATCCAATTTGCCGCAGCGGTGCATATCGCGGGCAACGCTGCGGCGAATGGATCCTGGGTCGAGCCCAGGATGACGAAGATGATCGAGGAAAAGGCGCCTCTCTGACGATCCGTGAATCCAACAAGAGAGGATACGGACATGCCGAGCCTCGACGGCAAGGTTGCGATCATCACCGGCGGCTCACGCGGCCAGGGCGCGGCGGAGGCGCGGCTGTTCCTCGCGGAAGGCGCGTCGGTCGTCCTGACCGACCTCAATCCCGATGGCGCCGCGCTGGCGGAAGAGCTCGGCGAGCGGGCTGCCTTTCTGACGCATGACGTCGCCGATCGCGCCGGCTGGGCGAAGGTCGTCGAAACTGCGGAGAGCCGCTTCGGCCGGATCGACATATTGATCAACAATGCCGGCATCACCGGCTATGAGCCGATCGACCAGATCACTCCCGAACGAATGCAGCGTTATATGGACATCCACGTCCATGGCGCGCTGTACGGCATCCAGGCCGTACTGCCGGCGATGCGGCGTCAGGGTGGCGCGGTCGTCAACGTCGCCTCCACCGCGGCGCTGCGCGGCTATCCCACCTATGTCGGCTATGGCGTCAGCAAATGGGCGATGCGCGGGCTGACCCGCTATGCCGCGCACGACCTCGTCGCCGACGGGATCCGCATCAACACCATCCTGCCGGGCGGCATCGATACGCCGATGCTCAACCAGGCCGAGGGCGCGGCGCTGATCGATGCCGCGCGCAACGCTGTGCCGATGAAGCGCTTCGGCATTGCCGAGGAGATTGCCCGCGTCGCCCTGTTCCTCGTGTCGGACGCGTCCAGCTACATGACCGGCGCCGAGCTGGTGGTGGACGGCGGCCTGAACGCATGACCGCCGCCGCTCCCCGCACGGCCGATGCAGCGGGCATGGATGCCGGCCGGGAGCATGATCCGCCGCGCAGCCGCCTTCGCTCGATCGTCGGCGGCGCGACGGGCAATTTCATCGAGTGGTTCGACTGGTTCGTCTTCGTCTCGTTCGCGCTCTATTTCTCGCCGATCTTCTTCCCGGCGGGCGATCGCACGGTGCAGCTGCTCCAGTCCGCCGCGATCCTGGCCCTCGGCTTCGTCATGCGGCCGCTCGGCGCGCTGCTGTTCGGCCTCTACGCCGACCGGCGGGGGCGCCGCGCCGCGCTCACCCTATCGGTCGGCCTCATGTGCGCGGGGTCGTGCATCATCGCGCTGGCGCCGGGCTATGCCGAGATCGGCCTCGCCGCCCCTGCCCTGCTGCTCGTCGCGCGGCTGCTGCAGGGGCTGAGCGTGGGCGGCGAATATGGCGCCAGCGCGACCTATATCTCGGAAATGTCGGGCCGCGACCGGCGCGGCTTCTGGTCCAGCTTTCAATGCGTCACGCTGGTGCTCGGCCAGCTCGCCGCGCTCTGCCTGCTGCTCGCGCTGCAAGCGCTGCTCAGTGACGCAGCGATGCGGGCATGGGGCTGGCGCCTCGCCTTCCTGATCGGTGCGGCGCTCGCCGTCGTCGTCCTGCGCCTGCGGATCAGCCTGAGCGAGACCGAAGCGTTCCGGCAGGCACGAACCACCGCAGCCCAGCCAAGCGCCGCTCGCCACCTGCTCTCGCGCCATCGCAGGGCGACCTGGCTGGTCTTCGGGCTGACCGCGGCCGGCTCGACCGGCTTCTATGTCTTCATCGGCTACAGCCAGAAGTTCCTCGTCAACACCGCCGGCTTCTCCGCGATGGAGGGGACCGCGATCACCGCATCGGCGCTCCTCTTGTTCCTGCTCGCCCAGCCGCTGTTCGGCCTGCTGTCGGACGTCATCGGCCGGCGCAGAACGATGATGCTGAGCTTCGGCCTGTGCGCGGCACTGACCGTTCCTATCATGCGGGCGCTCGCGGTCGCGACCGATCCGGTGGCGGCCTCCCTGCTGCTGTCTGTGCTGCTGCTCAGCTTCTCGGGCTATTCCGCGATCGGCGCGATCGTGAAGGCGGAGCTTTATCCCGCCCCGATCCGCGCGCTCGGCGTCGGGCTGCCTTATGCGATCGCGAACGCGCTGTTCGGGGGGCTCGGCGAGTTCGCCGCGCTCTGGTTCAAGCGCATCGGCCACGAAAGCGGCTTCTTCCTGTTCCTGGCCCTGATGATGCTGGCCGGCCTCGCGGTCGCCTGGTGCCTTCCTGAGACGCGCGACACCGGCCCGATGGCCGAAGAGATCTGAACCCATAATCGATGAGGATGACGATGAATCGCATAGGGACAAGGGGCGTCCTGGCCATATTGGCGGTGACGGCGCTCGCCGGATGCAACCGGGCGCCCGCCATCGATCCGGCCGCCGACGGCGGCATCGGCCTCGATCCCAATAACTGGCCATCCTATGGGCGCAGCGCCGGCGAGCAGCATTACAGCCCGCTCGATCAGATCGATACCGGCTCGGTCCCGAAGCTCGGCCTCGCCTGGTCCTATGACCTGCCGGCAAGCGCCAGCCTGACGCAGCCGATCGAGGCGGACGGCATCGTCTACACCTCCACCGGCCACAGCTATATCCGCGCCTTCGAGGCGGCGACCGGCAAGCTGCTCTGGGAGTATGATTCCAAGGCGTCCGAAA
The DNA here is from genome assembly GCF_009755815.1 of Flavisphingomonas formosensis. Taxonomy (GTDB): domain Bacteria; phylum Pseudomonadota; class Alphaproteobacteria; order Sphingomonadales; family Sphingomonadaceae; genus Flavisphingomonas; species Flavisphingomonas formosensis. The sequence continues at coordinate 317,288 of NZ_WRPK01000007.1, read as the reverse complement.
TGTCCGGCCACAAGCTACGCCAGGGCTATGGCAGTCGCGGCCTAGCCTGGTCGGGCGGCAAGGTCTTCATCGCCACGCAGGACGGCCGCCTGATCGCGCTCGACGGCAAGACCGGCCAGCCGATCTGGACGGCGCAGACCGTCGCCAAGGACGACAATGCCTATATCTCGGGCGCGCCGCGCGTGTTCGACGGCAAGGTGATAATCGGCTTCGGCGGTGCAGACGGCGGCGGCGTGCGCGGCTATGTGAGCTGCTACGACGCAGCGACCGGCAAGCTGCTCTGGCGTTTCTACACCGTGCCCGGCAATCCCGCAGTCGACCATGACGAGACGACGAAACTCGCCGCGAAGACCTGGCATGGCGAATGGTGGAAGAAGGGCGGCGGCGGCACCGCCTGGAACGCGTTCACCTACGATCCCGAGCTCAAGCGCTTCTACATCGGCACGGGCAATGGCTATCCGTACAACCATGCGCTGCGCAGCCCCGGCGGCGGCGACAATCTGTTCCTCGCCTCGATCGTCGCGGTCGACGCGGCGACGGGGAAATATATCTGGCACTATCAGATCAATCCCGGCGAGCAGTGGGATTACAAGACCACCCAGGACATCACGCTGGCCACCATTCCGATCGACGGCAAGCCGCGCAAGGTGCTGATGCAGGCGCCGACCAACGGCTTCTTCTACGTGCTCGACCGCACCACCGGCAAATTGCTCTCCGCCAAGCCGTTCGTGAAGGTCACCTGGGCGACCGGCATCGACATGAAGACCGGGCGCCCGATCGAGAATCCCGGCGCGCGCTATCATGGGCGGGATCTGTTCGAGATGTGGCCGAACATCGTCGGCGGCCATAGCTGGCTGCCGCAATCCTACAGCCCCAAGACTGGCCTCGTTTACATCCCGACGATCCAGCGCGGCATGATCATCGGCGACAAGGGGCTGGATCTCAGCAAGGAGCAGCTTCCCGTCCATCCGGCCAACGTCAATGCCGGCATGGGCGTGACCGGCAGCTATCTGCCCGACTTCAAGGACCAGGGCTCGTTCCTGCGTGCCTGGGATCCCGTCACCCAGACGGCACGGTGGAGCGTGAAGCTGCCGGGCGACTGGCCGGGCGGGACGATGGCGACCGCCGGCGGGCTCGTCTTCCAGGGCAGGATCGACAATCGCTTCAACGCCTATGATGCCGGCAGCGGCAAGCTGCTCTGGAGCTATGATACGCGCAGCCCCGTGGTCGCACCGCCGATCAGCTATGCCGTCGGCGGCAAGCAATATGTCACGGTGATCACCGGCACCGGCGGCGCGGGCGGCGGCTATCATGGCAAGGGGCTGCAGGCGTTCGAGGTCGATTATCGCACCATGGCGCGCCGCGTGCTGACCTTCGCGATCGGCGGCACCGCGACCTTGCCGCCCGCCCCACCGCTCGTCCCGCGGGTGGCGCCGGCCGATCCCGATTTCCGGCGGGACGACACCTTGGCCCAGCGCGGCAACATCGCCTATCACATCGCCTGCGGCACCTGCCATGGCGGCGCGGGCATGGCGGCGGGAACGGCCCCGGACCTGCGCATCTCGCCAGTGCCCGCATCGCGCGACGCCTTCTTCTCGGTGGTCCGGGACGGCGCACTGGTGCCCGCCGGCATGCCGCGCTTCGACGATCTGCCGCCCGACCAGATCGAGGCCATCCGCCAGTATCTGCGGACATTGGGGCAGGATCTGCCCAAGGCGAAATGATCGTCACCGGCAATCTGCTCCGCCATCGCGCGGAGACGACGCCCGAGCGGCTGTTCGCGCTGTTCGAGAGCGACGAGTGGTCGTTCGGGCGAGCGCTGGAGGAAGCCAGCGCCGCGGCCGCCGGGCTGGCGACCCTCGGCCTGGGCAAGGGCGACGTCCTCCTGCTCTGGATGGCGGGTGGCCCGGATTTCCTGCGGCTGTGGCTGGGCGCGAACCTGCTCGGGGCGATCGTGGCGCCGGTCAATCTCGCCTATAAGGGCAGCCTCCTGCGCCACGTGATCGCCCTGACTAGCCCGCGCGTGATCGCGGTGGACAGCGAGCGCGTCGCACTGCTGGCCGATGTGGCGACCGATGCCCGCATCCTCCTTGCCGGCGAGATCGCCGACGAAGATTCGCCGATCTCGGCTCTCCGGTTGGATAGCGTGCTGTCGCAGGGTCATGCCTTACCCGAGCTTCCGGCACTCGACCCACTGGATACGCAATGCATCCTGTTCACCTCCGGCACCACCGGCGCGTCCAAGGGCGTGATTGTGCCGTATGCGCAGCTCCACGCCATCGCAGCCACCCATTTCGGCGACCGCTTCGGACCAGGTGATCGCTATCTGCTCAACCTGCCGATGTTCCATGTCGGCGGGCTGCTGCCGGTGATCGGCGCGCTGATCACCGGCTGCGCCGTCGTCGCCTCGCCCGGCTTCCGGACGACGCGTTTTTGGCAGGATGTGCGCGCGCATGGCGTCACGGGCTGCACCGTGGTCGGGGCGGCGGCGGAGTTTCTGAAGCGCCAGCCGGAAAGCCCCGATGACGCGGCCAATCCCCTGCGCTGGGTATCGATGTTCCCGCTCGTTCGCGATCCGGCGGCGTTCGCCAGGCGGTTCGGCGTCGGCCTCTTCACCGGCTACGGCATGACCGAGCTGTCGATCCCGATCACCACCGATCGGCTGGAGGCGAGCCCCGGAAGCTGCGGTCAGCTGCGGGCCGGATATGAGGCGCTGCTCGTCGACGAAGCCGACGTGCCGGTCGGCCCCGGCGAGGTCGGCGAGCTGGTGCTGCGCGCCGAGGCTCCGGGAAGCATCTCGCCCGGCTATTGGCGGGATGCCGAGGCGACCGCCGAGGCTTGGCGCAACGGCTGGTTTCATACCGGCGACTGCTTCCGGCGCACCGATGCCGGCTTCTACCATTTCGTCGACCGCCGGAAGGATGCGCTGCGTCGGCGCGGCGAGAATATCTCCTCGCAGGAGGTGGAGGCCGAGATCATGGCTCATCGCAATGTCGCCGAGGCCGCGGTGATCGGCGTTCCGTCACCTTATGGCGAGCAGGATGTGATGGCCGTGGTCGTCCTCGCACCAGGTCGCGATCTCACCGCGGCCGCCCTGGATGCTTTCCTCGAGCCGCGCCTGCCCCGCTTCATGCTGCCACGCTATATCCGTTTCACCGACGCATTGCCGCGCACGCCGAGCCTCCGGGTCCAGAAATATCTGCTCCGCGAAACCGGCGTGACGGCAGAGACGTGGGACCGCGAGGCCGCCGGCACTCTCACCAGCTCAGGTGCAGCGCCTCGACCGAGTTGATCAGGCTCGAGGTGAAGACCGGCGGCGCCCCGGCCTTCAGCCGGAATGGCGGGAGGCGGGTCAGCCATTCCTGCAGGAAGATCGTCATCTCGCGCTGCGCCAGCACCTTGCCCGGGCAGGCATGCGGCCCCACGCCGAAGGTCGAGTAATGCCGCTCGGACCGATCGAGCATGAAATCCATCGGATCGGCATTAAGCCTGTCGTCGAGCCCGACGAGCGGCATCGGCAGCAGGATCATGTCGTCCCTGGCGAAGGCGATGCCGCGATACGCGGCATCGCGCGTGACCAGCCGGCCGAGATTGCTGATCCCGAGCCGACGGACGAACTCCTGCACTGCATCCGGGATACGGGCGGGATCCTCGCGCAGCTGCGCCTGAAGCTCGGGATGCGTGGCCAGATAATGGGCGATGAAGCCGATCATCGTCGCCACCGTGTCCAGCCCGCCGGTGAGCAGCAGCAGGCACATGCTGAACACGTCGTCGTCCGAGAGCCGCTCGCCATCGACTTCGGCCTGCAGCATCGCGCTGACCGGATCGGTGCCCGGCTGCGCGCGCCGGGCGGCGATGCAATCGCGGATATAGGCGGAGAGGTCCTCCCACGCCTGGGCGCTGCCCTCGAAATGCGGCTTAGAGGCGAGCGTCGCCCGCTCGCGCAGCATCGCCAGATCGTCGTGCGGCAGGTGCATCATCGTGAGGAAGGCGACGATCGGCATCACCCCGGCGAAGTCGCCGATGAACTCGCACTCGCCGCGTGGCCGCAACCCTTCGATCAGCTCGATCGCCACCGCCCGCGCCCTGGCCTCGATATCGGTGAGCGCGCGCGGCACGAAGAACGGCATGAACAATCGCCGATAGGCGGTGTGCCGCGGCGGATCGAGCTGCAGCGGGATGAGCTTCGGCACGATACCGCGCGGGATCACGAACTCGCCATTCGAGAAGAGGCCGGGATCGCGCTGGATGGCGAGGATGTCGGCCGCACGCGTGGCGACCCAGTGGCCGCCATGGTGGGGCGTCCAGAAGATGTCGGGCAGCCTGTCCTGCACCTCCTCCTTCCAATAGCGATGGACATCGCCCGTGTCGGCGCAGCGCGCCATGTCGAAATCGCGAACAAGATCGTCGGGAACATGCGCAGGCTTCGGCGCCAGCGCGGCTTCGGCCCGGATCAGGCTATGCTCCATCTTGGTCTCCCTCGGTTGGGCCCTTGCCGTCATCCCTACGAAAGCATGTCCTGAGCGAAGTCGAAGGGTCGGGATCCAGACGCCGCAGCGTTGCCCATGAAGACGAAACGCTGCGGCAAAATGGATCCCGACTTTCGTCGGGATGACGAGAAAATCTCAGGCTAGGATAACCGGCTTCTCGTCGAGCCAGTCGGGCTCACCGACGATCGTCGCGCCGCCATCCACCGGCATGGCGATGCCGGTGATCAGCGATGCCGCATCGGACGCGAGGAAGGCGATCGCCTCGGCCGTCTCGTCGGGTCGACCGGTACGCAGGATCGGCGTACGTCGCGCCGATATCCGCACATAGCTTTCGGGCACCTGCGCGAAGGCCGCGGTCACCGTCGGTCCGGGCAGCACGGCGTTCACGCGGATATTCTCATGCCCATAGTCCATCGCCATCTGCCGGGTCAGCGCGCAGACGCCACCCTTGGCGGACTGATAGGCGGCAAAGCCGCGAAAACCGGTGATGGCATGCATCGAGGCAGTGTTGACGATCGCGCCGCCGCCCGACGCCCGGATGCGCGGGATCGCGAACTTGCTGCCGAGGAAGACCGACTTGAGCGACACGGTCTGCGTCCGGTCCCAATCCGCCTCGCTCAGCTGCTCGACCGAGCCGATCACCTGGAAGAAGGCGTTGTTGCACAGGATATGCAGGCCGCCGAACATATCGACCGCCGCATCCACCATGGCCTGGAGATCGGCCGCGCTGCCCACATCGACACGCAGCGCCGTCGCCCTACCACCTTCGTCCGCGATCTGGCGCTCGGTGCGCCAGGCGGCGTCCTCGTCGATATCGGCGATCAGCACGGCGGCTCCGCGCGATGCCATTAGGCACGCGGTCTCCGCACCGATGCCATTGCCGCCACCGGTCACGATCGCGACCTTGCCGGCCAGCGACAGCCGGTCGAAGCCGGCCGCCATCAGCCGTTCGCCAGCTGGGCGAACTGCTCGCTGATCGTCATCTTCCGGAAGACCTCGCTCACCGGAATGTCGAGCTCGACGCGGCGGCGATGGTAGCGCCAGCCTTCCGCGGTGCGCTTGAGCTCGTCGATATACCAGCCGCTGGCAACGAACTCGTTCCGCGATCCGTCCTCGGCACGGTAAATGGACAGCATCCGCACCCGCTGGCGCGCCACGTCGCCCTCAATCTCGATCTCGGGCTCGGTGGTCACGTGCACGGTAACCCGCGTCGCGGAGGCCGCGGGCGCGATTTCGGCGCGGCCGTGATAGACGCGGTTGCCGACGATGTGGAACTCGGCATCCTCGGTGTAGAGGCCGGCATAGGCTTCGCCATCGCCGATGTCGGCATAGCGATTGTACAGCGCATTGAGCTGCCGGATCGCGACATAGTCCGACAGATATTGCAGGTCGAAGGTCATGGTTTTTCCCTCTCCAACGCCCGTCATCCCAGCGAAAGCTGGGATCACTCTCCACTTCGAGCCGCTCGCATTTTGAGAGCGATCCCAGCTTTCGCTGGGATGGCGCCTCTTTCAGCCCGCGCGGAACACGATCGACTTGAGCTCGGTATAGGCATCGAGCCCTTCGACCCCAGACTCCCGCCCGATCCCGGACCGCTTGAGCCCGCCGAACGGCGCTGCCGGATGCTTGGCACCCGGCCCGTCATTCATCACGATGAAGCCCGCATCGAGCTCCAGCGCCATCTCGAACGCGCGCCCCTTGTCGGTGGAGATGATGCCGCCGCCGAGCCCGTAGGGGGAATCATTGGCGATCGCGAGCGCTTCCTCGTCGGTCTCGTAGCCGATCACCACGCCGACCGGACCGAATATCTCGTCGCGCGCAATGCGGGCCGCATTGTCGACCCCGGTGATCAGCGTCGGCTCGTAGAAATAGCCGCGGTTGAGATGCGAGGGCGCCTTGCCGCCGAACACGATCTCGGCGCCGCCGCGCACGGCCTCGTCCACCATCCCGGTCACGCGCTGCTGCTCGCGCGCCCGGATCAGCGGGCCGACGGTCACGCTGGGGTCAGCCGGATCGCCGACGACCGCTTGGCCGTTCACCGCGATCATCTTGTCGATGAAGGCCTGCTTGACGCTGTTGTGCACCAGATGGCGGGTGAACAGGCAGCAGCCCTGGCCGGTCTCGCAGGTAATGTTCCAATAGGCGGCCTGCGCGGCGACATCCAGATCGGCGTCCTGCCGCACGATCAGCGCGGATTTGCCGCCCAGCTCGAGCAGCAGTCGCTTCAGGGTCGGCGCGGCCTGCGCCATGATCGCGGCGCCCACCTTGTCCGATCCGGTGAAGCTGACCATGTCGACGCGCGGATCGGTGGTCAGCATCTGGGCGACCTCGATCCCGCCGGTCACCACGTTGAACACGCCCGGCGGGAAATCCAGCCTGCGGATCGTGTCGGCCAGGATCCAGGCCTCGAACGGCGTGTAGGGCGAGGGCTTCAGGACGACGCTGTTGCCCATGATCAGCGCCGCCGAGGATTTGACGACGTTCAGGAAGAAGCCCGCGTTGAACGGCGTGATCGCGGCGACCACGCCGACCGGCACGCGCTGCTTGGCGCCGGTGCCGAGCACCTTGTCGCCGGCCCAGCCGGGATTGATGATGAAGGGCAGCGAGCGGACGCTCTCATAGCGATAGGCTTCGTCGATATCCGCGGCCATCTGCTGCATCGGGATCGCGAACAGCAGCCCCGCCGCCTCGGCACGCGCACAGCCGGCCTCGGCGACGATCATGTCGATGATCTCGTCGCTGCGGGCGAGCAGCGCGGCGTGGAGCTGCTCCATCTTGCGCGCACGATCGCGCATCGACATCCGCCGCCAAGGACCGCTGTCAAAGGCCTTGCGCGCCGCGGCGATCGCCAGGTCGCAATCCTTCACGCCGCCGACGGTAGCGACGCCATAGACGTCCTCCGTCGCCGGATTGGGGATGTCCTCGGTGCCGCCGTCGATCGGCTGGACCCAGTCGCTCCCGATGAAGGAGCCCGGCATCCGCAGCAAGCTGTCTGTCTTCACGCTCTTTGTCCTCGATCAGATGATAAGGCCCGGCTCACGGGCGCATGATGAAGCCGCCGTCGACGCAGAGGATCTGCCCGGTGATCCAGCCCGCCTCATCGGACAGCAGGAAGCGGCAGGCGTCCACCATGTCCTTCACCTGCCCCATGCGCGCGAGCGCGAGCGTCGCGACGATGCTGTCGACTAGCCCCTCCGCCGTCGACGTGCGCGTCGCTTCGGTATCGGTGGGTCCGGGGGCGATGCCGTTGATGCGGATATTCTTCGGGCCGAGCTCCATCGCCATATTCTGGGTGATGCCGTTCAGCGCTAGCTTGGCGATGCCGTAATAGCCCGCCCGCGACAGCCAGGCGGCGCTCGACGACTGGTTGATGATCGCGCCGCCGCCGCGCTGCTCCATATAAGGCGCCACCGCGCGCGTCGCGAGGAAGCAGCCGTCCATGTTCACCGACATGAACTTCTTCCAATAATCGTACGGCACGTCCATCATCGTATGGAGCTGCATGCCGCCATAGATTGCGGCGTTGTTGATGAGGTAATCGATGCCGCCCAGTTCGCCGGCCACCGTCGTCGCCATCGCCTTGGTCGAGTCCTCGGAGGAGACGTCGACCTTGACCGCGATCGCCTTGCCGCCCGCCGCGACGATCGCCTCGGCGACGCGCTGCGCGCCGGCCTCGTTGATGTCGGCCACGGCCACCGCGCAGCCCCATTCGGCCAGCGCCTTGGCATAGCCTTCGCCGATTCCGCCGCCCGCACCGGTCACGATCGCAACCTTGCCTGAAAAGCCCAACGCATCCTCCTGAATGTGATTTCAACGCTCCTTATTACATGCAATCTGGTCCGTCCATCGGAATTCGCGTGCGAATATGGCTTTTCAAGGCCATGGTTGCATGCAAATGAAGGTCGCAAGATTGGTTTGAGAGAGGAGCAGGCCATGTTGAGGATCAAGGTCGATACCACCCTGTGCTCCGGCCACGCCCGCTGCGCGGCCATCGCGCCGGACGTCTACCGGCTGGACGATAATGGCTATTGCGTCGCCGACGGCGACGATGTGCCCGAGGGAATGGAGGCCCTCGCCCAGCGCGGCGCGCGCGCCTGCCCCGAACGGGCGATCGCGCTGATCGAAATATGATCCGTCAGGGAGAGAATCAGATGACCACAGCATCCCCCCGCGAAATCGCCGTGGGTTTCTTCGAGGATGTCGGCGCGGGGCGGTTCGACGCGGCGTTCGGCCGCCTCGCGCCCGATGTCGCCTATGAGGTGATCGCGCCGCCGCCTTATGGTGGCCGGATGGATCGCGAGGGGCTGGGCCAGGTCTATGGCAACGGCATCGGCACCGTCCTCGCCCAGCCGCTCCAACTCACGGTCGTCGGCGTCACCGCCGAAGGCGAGCGCGTGGCGATCGAGGTGGAATCCCGCTCGGTCAACAAGGCCGGGATGGTCTACAACAACCGCTACCATTTCCTGTTCGTGGTACGGGACGGCGTGATCGTGGAAGGGCGCGAATATCTGGATTCGGCGCACTTCATCGCGATATTGGATGTGTAATTGTTTCTGCGTCATCCCAGCTTTCGCTGGGATGACGAACAATCACCAAACCAGCGGCAATTCCATCACCGAATTGGTCCGCCCCGACTTCATCACCGTCTCCGCACCCGGCGCGATCGCAAAGTCCGGAATACGTTTCAGCCACTCCTCCAGCAGCACCTGCAACTGGATGCGCGCGAAGTTCGAGCCCAGGCAGCGGTGGATGCCAACCGCGAAGGTCATATGATTCTTGTCCGGCCGGCGGAAATCGACGTCGAGCGGACGTTCGAAACGGGCCGGATCGAGATTGTAGAGCGTCGTCGGCACCATGACGAGATCGTTCTTGCGCAGCAGCGTGCCGTGGAAATCGACATCCTCGCGGACCAGCCGGGCGGTGTTGAAGATGCCGTGCCGGCGCAGCAACTCTTCCATCGCCTCGGGAATCAGGTCGCGATCGTCGAGCAGCTGCCGGCGATGTCCCGGATTGCGGGCGAGGAAGTTCATGAAGAAGCCCATCGACGCGGTGACCGTGTCGAGCCCGCCCAGCACGACGTTCAGCGCCGTCACCTTGGCCTCGTGCGAGGTGATCTCGCGATCGCCGATCCGGGCGAAGGCGAGCCGGCCGAGGAAATCGTCCACCGGTGTCCGGCGGCGCTGCGCAATCTGATCGGCCAGATAGTCCTGGACGAAGCCGAGCGCCGCCTGGAACGCCTGGAAATCGGCGCTGCGCCCGATGATCTCGACATGCTCGAGCAGCAGGTCGGCATCCTCCAGCGGCAGGCCGATGAACGCCAGATAATTGTAGATCGGCATCCGCGTGCCGATCGCGACCTGGAACTCACAGCTCCCCTTGGCGGCGACATCCTCGATCAGCTCGCGGGTCAGCTCGCGCGCACGATCCTGGAAGGCGCGCACGCGGCGCGGCGACAGTTCGGGGTTCAGGTGCGTGCGGAAACCGCCATGGATCGGCGGGTCGAGCTCCCCGGGGATGAAATGCGGCTCGTCGCCGGGATCGCGGAACAGCGCGATGCCGCGGTTGGAAAAACGGTCATAGTCGCGGAAGATCTCGTAGATCAGCTCCGCGCGCGTCGCCACCCAATGCCCGCCATTGTGCGGCGTGTAGAAGAGCGGCGGCCCATCATGATAGCGATGGTACCCCGCGTGGAGATCGCCATCGACGGGCTCGACCTGGAAGAAGTCGAAATCCAGTATCTGGTCGGTCGGAACGTCCGGAAGGGGCCATGCAGTCGCCATCATCGTCTCCGCAAGCAGCACATTCAGCTGAGGAAGCCGCCATCGACGACCAGCTCCGTACCCGTAATATAGGATGCCTGGTCCGACAGCAGGAAGAGCACGGCATTCGCCAGTTCCTCGGGCCGGCCCAGCCGCCCCATCGGAATCGCCTGGGTGAACAGCGCAGTCTGCTCGCGTCCATCGTCCAGCAAAGGCGTATCGATCACCCCTGGCGAGATCGCGTTGATGCGGATGCCCTGCTTGGCATATTCGATGCCGGCGGCCCGGGTGAGGCCGATGATGCCATGCTTCGCCGCCGAATAGCCCGACCGCGTAGGGAGCCCGCGATTGGCGAAGACCGACGCGATGTTGACGATCGCACCGCCGCCCGCGGCGAGGATCGCCGGGATCTCGTAGCGCATGGCGTGGAAGATGCCGTCGAGATTGACCCCGATCACCTGCTCCCACGCGGCGGGATCGAGCGTCCCGGCCGGTGCGGACAGGCCCGATATGCCGGCGTTGTTGATGCCGAAATGCAGCGCGCCGAAGCGATCCACCGTTTGCGCGACGGCCGTTTCGAGCAGCTCCGGCCTGTCGACGCTGGCCGCTATCGCCAGCGCCTCCCCACCGGCTCCTTCGATCGTGGTGAGCGTCGCGGCCAGATCGCTCTCCTGCCTGCCGATCAGCGCCACCCGGGCGCCCTGCCCGGCCAGTGCGATGGCGGTCGCCGCACCGATGCCCGTTCCCGCTCCCGTGACCAGCGCAACCTTGTCGGCAAATGGCTTCATCGTCTTCCCCGATATCTACACTCAAGCTTTCTCCCGCTTGCGGGAGAGCGCTAGAGCATGATGACACCGGATTGGCACGTTATCCCAGCGAAAGCTGGGATGACGAAAAGCCAACCCTAAATCATCATGCTCTAGCGGACACCTTACATCTTGTACGTCAGGCGCAATCCGCCGTAGCGCTTATAATCCCGACCGATATTACCGAACTGCCGGCCGATGAAGAAATCGGCGGTATTGAGGTTCGAATAATAGAACTTATCGGTCAGGTTCTTGCCGAACAGGGTGAGCTGCACCCTGTCATCCATCGTACCGAGCGCGACCGAGGCATCGAGGATGCCATAGCTGGGCTGCCGGGTCAGCGGATCCTCCTGCAGCTGATACTGGATGCTGCTGCGCCAGTTATACGCCACCCGCAGGTTGACCTTCAGGTCGCTGCCGACCGGAATGTCGTAGGAGGCCGAGGTGACCACCTTCCATTTCGGCGACCCGATCGCCTGTTGTCCGTTCAGATCCTGCGTGCCGTCGGCGCGGCACCGGCCGACGCCGGGGGTTGCCGAAGGGCCGCAGAGGAAGCTGATATTCTTCCCGCTATAATGGGCGTCATTGTAGACGAGGCCCGCACTGAGCGCGAGGCCCTCGATCGGACGGGCGGTCAGGTTGGCCTCGAAGCCCTTGATGCTCAGCGCGCCGGCGTTGATCAGATCGACGGTGACGCCGCCGATGATCGAGGTCTGCTGGATATTCTTGATCTTCTGCTTGTAGATCGCGACGTCGAGCGACACCGCACCGTCGAAAAAGCGCTGCTTGGCACCGATCTCGAACGCGTCCGCGATTTCCGGCTTCAGCAGAGCTGTAGCCGCATCATTGGCCGCTCGACCCTGATTGGCCGCCGATCCCTTATAGCCGCGGTTGAACGAAGCATAATAGTTGAGGTTCGGCCGTGGCTTCCACTGGATACCGATGCGCCCCGAAAGATTATTGTCGGTCCGCTTCGACACGAAATTGATGTTCCCGACCGGCGGCGCCGTATTGGTGACAGTGATCGGGTTGAAGAAGCCGGTCGCCGGATTGAAGAAGATGTCGTGATCATAGTTCAGCTTGAGCTTCTCGTTCGTGAAGCGCAGGCCGCCGAAGACGTTGATCGTCGACGTTACCGCATAGGTGACGTCGCCGAACGCCGCGATCGTGTCGTCGGACAATCTCGTGTGCAGAATGTCGTTGCTGAAGAACGGGACACCCGCCAGTGCCGGATTCTGGAGGGCGAAGGCGCCATCGAGGATGAACGGCAGCAGCAGCTGGCGGGTTTCGTCATAATTCTGATAATAGACGCCGCCGACGATATCGAGGCCCGACTTGCTGTAGGCGAGCCGCACTTCCTGCGAGAAATATTTGTAGACCTCGACTTGGTGATCGTCGTTGGTCGCGACATATTGGATCGGATAGCCGAGCGGATTGGGCGAGTAGCCTCTGCCCGGATTGACGCCCACCGGGCCGCCATCGACATCGATCTCGGTCTTGTTGTTCGAGTTGCGATAGCCGGTGATCGAGACGAGGTGCAGGTCGTCGCTCAGGTCCGCGTTCAATTCCGCGGTCAGGCTATAGAGACGGTTCTTGTTGTACGAAACCGTATCCTGGTTGACGACGTCGACGCCCCATCCCATCGGTCCGAAGACGGCACGCTGCAAAGTACCCAGCGGTTCGGAATTCGGCGTGATGACGAAGTTGTTGCCAAACGTGCTGTAGCTGTGATTGTAGCTTGCGCTCAGCAGCAGGTTCACGTCGTCCGAAAGATCGAACAGCAGCTTGGCCTGTCCGCCATAGGATTTCTGTCCGTGAAGATCGGGACCGGCGAGGTTTTTGATCATCGGATCGATATAATGATAATATCCGACCAAGCGGGCCGAGATGCCATTGGCCACCGGCGCGTTGACCATGCCCTTGGCGATGACTTCCTCGTCGCTGGTGCCGGTCAACTCGATCGAGGCGCCGAGCGTCCGCTTGGGCCTGGTCGAGATGATGTTGACCACGCCCGCGGTGGAATTCTTGCCGAACAGCGTACCCTGCGGGCCGGACAGCACCTCGATCCGGTCGATATCCGCCAGATCGCTCACGAATTCGCCCTGGCGGGCCACCGGCACGCCATCCACTACCACGCCGACACTCGGCTGGATGCCGCCTTCGTTGGCGAGCGAAGCGGCGCCGCGGATGACGAGCGAGGAGGTGGTCGGCGAATAGCCGGCCGTGAAGTTCAACGCAGGCGTGATCTGCTCGAGCGCCCGGGAATCGGTGACTCCGGCCTTGGTGAGCGCTTCGCCGGTCTGCGCCTGCACCGAAAGCGGCACCTGGCTCAGCCGCTGCTCGCGCCGCTGCGCGGTTACGATGATGTCGCCGGCTGCCTGCCCATCCTGTGCCTGCGCTGTCTGTGGCGCCGCATCCTGCGCATGCGCGACGCCGCAATAGGCTGTCGACAGCATGAGCACGGCAAGTTGCGCACCCCGCTTATGGAATTGTTGCATTCAATCCTCCCCTTATTTCGCCGCTTTTGCAGGTTATCAGCTTTATTATCTGCCGAAGTTGCATGCAACACAAAATTGCATGCAACCACGAGATCGGCCGCCATTTCCGGGCGGAGAAGCGGCCGAGCTGCGGTTCGGTCAGGCGAGCGTGCGCGGATGGCCCATCAGCGAGTTGCCGCCGCTGTAATTCCAGATCTGCCCGGTCTCGAAAAACTCGTCGCGCATCATCATGAAGACCATGCCGGCAATGTCCTCGGGCCGGCTGAGTCGCCCGAGCGGAGTCAGCTCGATGAACGGCTTGGTGAACGTATCGAAATCATAGCCATATTCCTCGATGCCCTTGCGCAGCATGTTGGTATCGTTGGTCGAGGGAATGATGGCGTTGATGCGCAGCCGCTTGTCCCGATATTCGAGCGCCGCCGCCTGCACGAACCGGTCGGCCGCGCGCTTGGCGGCGGCATAGGCGGTGATGCCGGACAGCGGATCATGCGCGGAGAGCGACGAGATGGTGACGATCGCGCCATAGTCCACGATCCGTTCGGCCACCTGCTTCACGAACCAGACCGTCCCGAAATAGTTGATCTTCGTCATCTTGAGCAGATGCTCCTCGGTGAACTCCCGGATCGGGCAGCGATCGGAAAGACCGGCGAGATTGGCCGCGACGTGAAGGCCGCCGAACGTTTCGACGGTGTGATCGACCAGCGCCTTCACCTCGGCCTCGACGGTGATGTTCGCCTCGAACGCCGAGCCGCCAATCTCCTTGGCGACTGTCTCGAGATGCTCGCGGCCGAGACCGGAGACCACCACCTTGGCGCCTTCGCGCGCCAGGCGGCGCGCGGTCGCCTCGCCCATGCCGCCAGGCGTCGAAGCGCCCATCACGATCGCCACCTTGCCGGACAATTCACCCATGACTGCTCTCCTCGATGTCTTGATTGGTTTATGCGGTTCAGGCGTAGGCGCGCGGCTGGCCGAGCAGGGCGTTGCCGCCACTGCAGTTCCAGAGCTGGCCGGTCTCGAAAAACTCGTCGCGCAGCAGCATGTGCACCATGAATGCAATGTCGCCGGGCCGTGAAATGCGGCCCAGCGGCGTCAGATCGACGAACGGCTTGATGAAGGACTCATATTCGCCGCCGAACTCCGCGATGCCCTTGCGCAGCATGTTGGTGTCGTTGGTCGAGGGGATGACCGCGTTGATGCGCAGCCGCTTGGCGCGATATTCGAGCGCCGCCGCCTGCACGAACCGATCCGCGGCGCGCTTGGCCGCGCCATAAGCCGTGATGCCCGAGATCGCGTCATGCGCCGAAAGCGACGAGATGGTGACGATTGCCCCGCCATCGACGATCTGCTCGGCCACCTGCTTCACGAACCAGACAGGCCCGAAATAGTTGATCTTCGTCATCTTGAGCAGATGTTCTTCGGTGATGTCGCGGATCGAGCAACGATCGCACAGGCCGGCCAGATTGGCGGCGATATGCAGGCCGCCATGGGTCGTCACGGCATGGTCGACCAGCGCCTTCACCTGCGCCTCGTCGGTGATGTCCGCCTCGAACGCCGAGCCGCCAATCTCTGCCGCGAGCGCCTCGAGATGCGCCTTGCCCAGGCCGGATACGATGACCCTCGCACCTTCCCTCGCCAGCCGGCGCGCGGTCGCATCGCCCATGCCGCCCGCGGTCGAAGCGCCCATGACGATCGCGACCTTGCCTTCGAAATCACCCACGTCTCTCTCCTGCCGTTATGATCGCGATGTCCGTCCGGGCAGATCCGGATCGGCCGCATGGCCCTGGCGATCGAACACCAGGCAATTGGTAGTGGCGCGGGCGTAGAGCCGACCCTGCGCATCGGTGATCGTGCCGCTCGCAAAGGCGGCATTGCGGCCGCATTGCGTGGTTTCGCCGGTCACGGTGAGCAGCCCCGCATCGGGCCGGACCGCCCGGATATTGTCGACCGACAGATGCACCGTCGTGCAGCCGCGCCCGAACGGCAGCGAGGTCATCACCGCGCCCGACATCGCGCTGTCCAGCAGGGTCGCGATCACGCCGCCATGCAGCAGGCCGCCGGCATGGAACAGATGCTCCTGCGGCTCGAATCCCAGCCGAAGCCGCCCCGGCACCGCCTCCATCACCGTCCAGCCGACCGTGGCGGTGATCGGTTGCGGCGGCAGCGCACCGCTCGCCAGTGCCTGGAAGAATTCCAGGCCGGTCATCGTCGCGAGAGCATCCTGAAGCGTCTCGACCGGAGCCCAGCCATAGCTACGCCTCCGTTCGCCGGAGACGGCGGCTCCGGCGGCGGTCGTCACTGATCGCCCGCCGGCCCGACCAGCCCGGCCATATAGCGATCCTCCAGCGCAAATATCTGTTCGAGGCCGAGCAGCCGCTGCGCCACGCCGAAGCCGCAGAGCAGATCCTCATAGCCCTCGATGCCCCCGGCGGCGTTGACCCGCCCGAACACCGTGCGCAGCGCCTGCACCGTCGCCTGCATCGCGGTCGACGGCAGGCTCACGCGCGCAATGCCGAGCGCCTGCAGCTTCGCGAAGCTGAGACCGGACGGTGTCTTGCCGCCTTCGACGAGGTTCACCGCCACCGGCCCGTCGATCGCCTTGACCGCGGCCTCGATATTCTCGGCAGAATCGGCGCCCTCGAGGAACACCATCGTCGCGCCGGCCTTGAGATAGGCGTTGCCGCGCCGGATCGCCTCGTCGAGCCCGAAGACGCCAAGCGCGTCGGTTCGCGCGTTGATGACGAAATCCTTGTCCTCCCGAGCATCGGCGGCGGCCTGAATCTTGGCGACCGCCTCGTCGATGTCGAGTAGTGTCTTGCCTTCCAGATGCCCGCATCTCTTGGGGATCACCTGGTCCTCGATGTTCACGCCCGCCGCCCCGACCCGCTCGAACTGCTGCACCGTCAGATAGGCATTCACGGCATTGCCGAAGCCGGTATCCGCATCGCCCATCACCGGCACGTCGACCGCATTGGCGATACGCCCGGTATGCTCCGCCATCTCGCGCGCGGAGACGAGGCTGTAGTCCGGCACGCCGAAGTGGCAGGCGACGATGTTCGCGCCGGATGCCTGGACCGCCTGGAAGCCGGCCTCTTCGGCGATCCGTGCGCTCAGCGCGTCATAGGCGCCGGGCATGACGAGCAGTCGCGGATCCTCGATCAGCTTCCTCAGCCGCGTGGTCTTACGCATATCCTTGTGTCCCTGCTTTGCTGTCCGACGCGGTCGCGCCGCTCCCATCGCCGATGCTGCCGCAGAGCAGATCGTCGGCGTGGAACATGTCGCAATATTCGCGCCGGTGACGGATCAACCCGTCCCGCACGATGAAAATGAAGACGTAATTGTTATTATAGGACCGCCCGTCGCGCCGGATGCCGTGCGATTCCGCCTCGACCACGACGCGGTCGCCCTCGCTCGTGGTCCGCTGCACAGTGATCTGCAGCCCCTCAGGGAAGCGTTCGTCGACGATCCCGAAGAGCTTGCCGAGCTCGCGGTTGCTGTAGGTGCCGCCGAGCGGCCAGCGCCCCTCGCCCACCACCCACCAGGTCGCGTCATCGGCGATGCGCGCGCGGGCCGCCGCGAAGCGCTTCGCCGAGATATCCTCGAAATAGCCGAGGATGACGGCTTCGGGGCTCGGGTGGTTGGCGCCGCCTGCCATCGCTCAGCGCCTGTCCACCTTGATGCCGGCCTTTTCCATATCCCAGGTCGTCGCCGTGCAGCCGTCGTCGCGCAGCTCGAACTTGAGCACCCGGCCGACCGGATTCTTCGGAAGCTCGGGCCGGAACTCGATGTACCGCGGGATCGCGAAATAGGGCACCTTGTCGATCGACCAGCGGCACAGCGCCTCCTCGGTCAGCGTAGCGCCCTCCTGGAGGACCGCGGTCACCTTGATGTCGTCTTCCGACGCATCGGACAGCACGGCGTGCACCGCTACCTCTGAAATGTCGGGATGGCTGGAAAACACCGCCTCCATCTCGAAGCTCGAGATATTCTCGCCGCGGCGGCGCAGATAATCCTTCTTGCGGTCGAGGAAGTAGAACCAGCCATCCTCGTCGAACTTGCCGATGTCGCCCATGTGCAGCCACATGTTGCGGAAGACCTTCAGCGTCTCCGCCGGCCGCTTCCAATAGCCCTCGAACATCACATGCGGCTTGAGCGGACGGCAGATGATCTCGCCCGGCGTGCCGGGAGGGACTTCATTGTCGTCATCGTCGACGATACGCACGTCGAATACGTCGTTGCGCTTGCCCGAGCTGCCCGGCGGTACCTCGATCTCGGCGCCGATCGTCGTGACCAGGCACGCCTCGGTGATGCCGTAGAGCCGCGCTGCGATCTGGCTCTTCACGCCGAAGCGCTCGCGCCACGTGTCCGCCACCTCGGGCGGCCAGGGTGCGCCCTGCACGGCGCGCAGCTGCCCCTTGGCCGCGAGCATCGCCGCATTGTCCGGCGCACGCGCGACGAACACCGCCATGCTGCCGAGCACGCTCGCGATGGTGGCGCCCGAGCGATGGATCTCCGGCCAGAAATTGGTCACCGAGAATTTGGGAACCACCGCCGCCCGCGCGCCGACCAGCATCGTCGACATCAGGGTAACCGCGATCGCATTCATGTGGAACAGCGGCAGGCAGGTCCACATCGTGTCGGCGTCGGTGATCGAATAGACGCCGTTATTCTGCCGCGCGAGATTGCAGACATAATTATGGCTGATCATGCAGCCCTTCGCCGGGCCGGTGGTGCCCGACGTGTAGATCAGGCAGGCGAGATCGCGCGGCTGCACCGCGATGCCGAGCGCTGAGTCGTCGTCGCCGCGATAGGCATCGAGCGGTTCGCACGGGATGGTGCACTCGCCCATATCCGGCTTGTCGCCGCGATAGAGGATGCGCTGCACGCCAGGGATGGCATCGGCGATCTGCGCCAGCCGCTGGGCATAATCGGGCTCGGCGATCACGATCTGGGCGTCCGCATCGGTCACCAGATGGCGCAGGAAAGGCCCGCGATAGGCAGTGTTGATCGGCACCGCGATCGCGCCGGCCTTGTTGATCGCGAACCAGGCGACGATCGCATCCGGGCTGTTGTCGAGGAAGGAGATCACGGTATCGCCCGGCTTCACGCCGAGGCCGACGAGAGCATGCGCCATCCGGTTGGTGGCGCGGTCCATCTCGGCGAAAGTGAAGGTCTCACCGAGGAAATCGAGCCACACCCGATCGGGCCAGGCCTGGGCCGCACGATCGAGCGCGGCGACCATGCTGTCCTGCTCGCCCGTCTTCCAACCTTCCGCGATACGGCCTTCCGCGTCGAGCATGCTTTTCCTGCCTTCCTTCGAGCTGATGGCGTCCCCGGGGCGCGTGTCGAGACAAGTTGCCATCAGCGTTCCTTCCACGAGATTTTGGGCATATTGCCGCGGTCGATCTGCGCCTCGCCCTGGGGGTTGCCGACCTGCCAGTAGCGCACCGCCTGGCGCAGCGCCGGCGTCAGGCCGAGATCGAGCGACTCCCACACCGCGCGCACCGTCCCTTGCGTCGCCGCGCTCGGCTGGCTGGCGATGATCGCGGCCAGCGCATGGGCACGTACATGCAGTTCCTCGCGGGTGGTCACTTCGCTGACCAGGCCGACGCGCAGCGCGGTATGCGCGCCCATGCGTTCGTGACTGCCGAGCAGCGCCATGCGCATCACGTCGCCCAGCAGGATCCGCCGCGAGAGCCCGATCGGCTCGAGCGCGGCGACCATGCCGAAGGTGACGTGCGGATCGAAGAATTGCGTGTCTTCGGAGCAGATCGCGATATCCGCCTCGTTCACCCAGTAGAAGGCGCCCGCCGCGACCAGTCCATGCATCGCGCAGATCACGGGCTTCCAGACGTCATTGTGCTTGGGGCCGAGCTTCTCGCCCGGGTCGCCCTGGCGCCAGACATTGGCGTGGCGCAGCATCTCCATGCCTTCCGCGACGTCGATGCCGGTGCTGAACGCCCGGCTTTCCGGCGCGCCGCGCAGCACGACGGCATGGACGCCGTCGTCCTCGCGCACCCGGCGCCAGGCGTCGACGAATTCGTCGGCCATCGTATCGGTGAAGGTGTTCAACCGGTCCGGGCGGTCGATCGTGATCGTCGCGACATGATCGTCGCCCGTCTCGTAACGGATCTGGTTGTAGCTCATGTGCCCGTCTCCCGTGCATCCTCGGCCCATATCTGGCTGTCCTGATACACCCAGGGACGCTGGGTACGATCCATGTTCCGAAAGGCTTCGATCAATCCGCGCTTCTGCAGCGTGATGGCGATCTCGTCGGCCCCGCTGAGCAGCATCTCGCGATCGAGCGCGCCGATCTCGAAGCGATGCACCGCCCCGTCCGGGCCGGTGACGGTACAGGCCTGAAGATCGATCTCGACGATCGCCTGGCCGACACAGGCCTGGAGATCGCTCAGCAGCGGCTCGATTACCTCGATCGGCAGGGTGACGGGCAGCAGACCGTTGCGGATGCAATTGTTGCGGAAGATCGTGCCGAAGCTGGGCGCGATCACGCAGCGTATGCCGAACTGGCTGAGCGCCCATACCGCCGCCTCGCGCGAGGAGCCGCAGCCGAAGTTACGGCCGCCGACCAGCAACTGGGCCTGCGCGAACGGCTCCCGGTTGAGCACGAAATCCGCGTTGATCTCCCGCGTGCCGGGCAGATAGCGCCAATTGGCGAACAGCTTCTCGCCATAGCCCGACCGCGACACCGACTGGGTCTCGCGCGACGGAATGATCGCATCGGTATCGACGTTGTCGATCGGCAGCGGCGCAGCGACGCCCTTCAGGTGAACGAACGGCTCCATCAGCGCGTCACCAGATCCCGCGGATCGCTGATCTCGCCCGCGACGGCAGACGCGGCCACGGTCAGCGGACTGGCAAGATGCGACCGCACGCCGACCCCCTGTCGATTCTCGAAATTGCGGTTGGTGGAGCTGATGACGCGCCGCGCCGACCCGAAGCTGTCGCCGCCCGCATAGAAGCAGAGCGAGCATCCCGCTTCGCGCCACTCGAAGCCTGCATCGGCGAAGATCCGGTCGAGCCCTTCGGCCTCCGCCATCCGTTTCACCGTGCTCGATCCCGGCACGCAGATCGCCTTGACGCCCTCGGCGACATGCCGGCCGCGCAGCAGCGCCGCCGCGCCGCGCAGATCCTCGATCCGGCTGTTGGTGCAGCTGCCGATGAACGCCGCCTCGATCGGCAGCCCGGTCAGCGGCCGGCCGGGCGTAACCCCGGTATAGCCCAGCGCCTTTTCGGCCGAGCCGCGCGCGACGGGATCGGCAACGTCGTCCGGCGACGGCACCGCTTCGTCGATGCCGATCGACTGTTCGGAGCTGGTGCCCCAGGTGACCTGGGGGGCGATCGCCGACGCATCGATGGCGATGTCGATATCGAACCGCGCGCCCTGGTCGCTGTGCAGCGTCCGCCACCAGGTTTCGGCGTTGGCCCAGTGGCCTGCCTCGGGACCGAAGGGGCGACCGCGCATGAAATCGATCGTCTTCTCGTCCGGCGCGACGATGCCGGTCCATGCACCGAACTCGACCGCCATATTGCACAGCGTCATCCGCGCCTCGCAGGAGAGGGCGGCGACCGCGCTGCCGCAGAATTCGATCGCGCAGCCCTGCCCGCCCCGCGCGCCGTGCAGCCGGATCAGGTGGAGGATCATGTCCTTTGCGGTCACGCAGGCGCCGAGCGCGCCGTCGAAGCGGACGCGCATCATCTTGGGTCGCTTGACCGCCAGGCATTGCGTGCTGATCACATGCTCGCCCTGGGTGATGCCGATCCCCCAGGCGAGCGCGCCGATGCCGCCCACCGTGCAGGTGTGGCTGTCGCCGCAGACCAATGTCATGCCGGGCTGCGCGATGCCGAGCTCGGGCGCGATTACATGCACGATGCCCTGGTTGGGATCGCCGAGATCGAAGGTACGAATGCCCGCCGCCGCGGTACCGGAGCGGAACTGCTGGATGAATTCGGGCCCGCCGGGGAATTTCGTTTGATCCGTGCGTCCGGGATCGGTGTCGATGATGTGATCGAGCGTCCCGAAGATCATCGCCGGATCGAAGGCCGTCCGCCCCGCGGCGGCAACCCCCTGCAGCATCCGCCCGCCGGAGCGTTCGTGAAGGAACAGCCGGTCGATATGCAGCAGCGAGGTGTCGTCGCCAAGATCGGCGACTTCATGAGCGCGCCAGAGCTTCTCGATCAGGGTGGCCGGTTGCGCTTGCGCCATGATGATATGCGGGCCCCTCGATCCTCGTTTTGGTCAGCCGTTGCGTGCATCGCTCCAGGCCGAAGCACCCGGTTGCATGCACGGACGATATTGCATGCAATATTTCCGTTGGCAAGCCGATCGCATCACATTGGCGCGATGTTTCTCACCAGAATGCATGGAATCGTGCGAAGTCGTGGCGCTTTTCAGAGCGCGCTTCGCGATGGTTGTGAATATCATCCCGTCATCCCAGCGAAAGCTGGGATCACTCTCTACGGGCAACCGGTTCGGGGTTGAGAGGGATCCCAGCTTCCGCTGGGATGACAGGCCGTCGTCTTACGCCGCCTCTTCGACCGCGTGGGGGAACATCTTCACAACATCGCCTGAGGTGACGACGCGCTTCACGCCCTGCTCCAGCGGGCTCGATCCACCCGCCGCGCCATAGGCCTTGAGCGTCACGTCGACATTCTTGCCGAGCTCGCGCAACGCACCGACCGTGCAATTCTCGCGGCCGAGTAGGCTGAACGGATCGTAGCTGAAGGCGCGCATCGCATTCTCGTGCGTCATCTGGTCGATCTCGGCGTCGGGAACGCCCGCCAGGCTTTCGAGCAGCATCTCCGGCGCGCGCGGCCAGAGCGAATCGGAATGCGGATAATCGCACTCATAGGTGATCGTCTCGACGCCGATCTCGTAGCGGTTGAGCACGCCGAACTTGTCGTCGATGAAGCAGGTGATGAAATGCTCGCGGAACACCTCGCTCGGTTTCTTCCCGCCGAAGTCGGCATGGGTCCATGCGCCATGCTGTTGCTGGGTGAAATCGGCCCGCTCCAGCAGATAGGGGATCCAGCCGATCCCGCCCTCCGACAGCGCGATCTTCAGATTGGGATAGCGCTGCAGCGCCTTGAGGTGCAGCCAGTCCGCCGCGCTCAGCGACACCGAGATCGGCATGCCGATGATCCAGGCGTCGATCGGCGATTCCATCGACGGATGCTGGGGGACGTTGCCGGTGCCGATATGGTTGCAGATTACGACGTCATTGTCGGCGCAGGCCTTCCAGAAAGGCTCCCAATAATCGGTATGCAATCCCGGCAGGCCCTTCTTCGACGGATTGTCGGTGAAGGTGATCGCGTGGCAGCCCTTGGCGACGACGCGCTTGATCTCCTCGACGATCAGGTCGACATCCCATAGCGGCGTGATCGCGGTGGGAATGAAACGGCCCGGATAGGCGCCGCACCATTCATCGATATGCCAGTCATTATAGGCCTTCACCGCGATCAGCGCCGCATCCTTGTCCTTCGCGTTCAAGAAGAGGTCGCCCGCGAAACCCGGAAAGGTCGGAAAGTTGAGCGACCCCAGCAGGCCGTTCGCGTTCATGTCGTCGACACGCGCATGCACATTATAGGCGCCCGGCCGCATATGATCATAGCAGGTCGGCTCACAGCCGAATTCTTCCGGCACGCGGCCCGCAACGGCGTTCAGCCCCGGATTGGGCAGCTTCCGCCCCTCATACACCCAGTGATCGTTGAAACCCTCGCGCACGACATAGGGCATCTTGGCCTTCTGGGCGGCGGTGACATGCTGGTCGAACATGTCGCCGGGTTCGACGATATGATCGTCCACGCTGACGAGGATCATATCTTCGAGCTTCATCGTCACTCTCCTCTTTCGAACGGGTATCGGGCGCGGCAGTCGGCCGCATCGCGCGATGCCGTGGCTTCGGATCATTTCTGCCCCAACCGCCTACGCCGCGCAACCCACATCGCATGCAACACCGAGGCATATTCGCTGGGAATTTGACAATTTCCGGCCAATCCACGGCGAGGCACTTGCTATTTTGCATGCACGTCAGCCATCAACCCTCGATAGCTCAGCGCAAAATGCAGCGCCGCCCAGAGATTGAACAGCATCGTCAACGCCAGCGCCGGCCGCAGCGACAGCGGCCCGCCGATGACATCGCTGAACGTGCCCGCCACCACCGGCCCCATCCCCGATCCCAGCAGGTTGATGCACAGCTGCAGCGCCGCGCCGGTGAAGCCGCGCATGCCCGGCCGCACCAACCCCATCGCCAAACTGTATCCCGGCCCGAGATAGCCGCCCATCACGAACGCCGTCACCGCAAGCGCGAGGAGCGCCGACGGCAGCCCCGGCGCATAGGCGAAGGCGATCCCGCACGGCACGCAGAGCAAGGTTGTCACCATCGGCACCAGCGCCAGCCGCCGCAGCCCCGCCTGCGCCAGCCTGTCCGCGATACGCCCGCTCAGGATCGATCCCAGCGCCGAACACAGCGCGCCTGCCGCAACGATGATGCCGGCATGCCCCAGCGGCACATGATGGATGCGGATCAGCAGCGATGTCGCCCAGGTCCACAGCGCGGTGACGGTGAGCGAGGTGAGCGTCATCGCGATCGCCAGATGGATCAGGCCCGGCGCCCGCAAAAAATGCCAGAGC
This sequence comes from Flavisphingomonas formosensis, assembly GCF_009755815.1. GTDB lineage: Bacteria > Pseudomonadota > Alphaproteobacteria > Sphingomonadales > Sphingomonadaceae > Flavisphingomonas > Flavisphingomonas formosensis. The sequence goes on along the minus strand of NZ_WRPK01000007.1, from coordinate 293,087 downwards.
ATCGCACCGACCGTCTCGGTCACGGCGCGTTCGCCCGCATCGAGATGGCCGCGCACGGGCTCGCGCAGCGTGGCGAGGATCAGCACGGCGATCACGATGCCGGGCAGGCCCGCCAGAAAGAAGGCGGCGCGCCAGCCATAATGGGCCGCGATCAGCCCGCCGCCGAGGAAGCTCGCCGCCAGCCCGATCGCGGTGCTGAGATAGAAGAGGCCGATCGCGGTGCTACGCTCCCCGGCCGCAAAATAGTCGGACAGCAGCGAGACGCACAGCGGCTGCGCGCCCGCCTCCGCCGCGCCGACTCCCATCCGCATCAGCAGCAGGCTGCCGAAGCTGCCAGCGAAGCCGCACAACAGGGTCAGCCCGCTCCAGACCGACAGCACCGCCGTGAACAAAGTCCGCCGGTTCACCCGGTCGATCAGCCAGCCGAGCGGCAGGCAGGCGATCGAGAAGGCAACCGCATAAGCGAGCCCGCCGAGCAGGCCCATCGCCTTGTCGCTCGCGCCGAACTCCGCCTTGATCGGCTCGATGACGACCGAGACGATCTGCCGGTCAATCGAATGGCAGACATAGGCCGCGGCCATCAGCCCAAGCACGTACCAGCGATAGGCTCCGGCCGCGGTTCGCGACATGGGCTACAGCGCGTCGAGCGCGAAGAAGGCGTCGAGCTGGCTCGCCGCGGCGCCGCCGACCTGGTCCAGCAGATGCGCACGCTTCAGATAGAAATGTATCGGATACTCGGCGGCGAAGCCCATCCCGCCATGAAGCTGGATCGCGGCGCTCGCATTGGCGATCGCCGCATCGATCGCGACGATCCGCGCCGCCTGCACCTGGAAGCCGGCATCCTCGCTGCCGTCGCGCAGCGCAATGGCGGCCAGCTTCGCCTGCGACAGTGCCGCCTCGCACCGCACCGCCATGTCCGCGCAGGGATGACTCACCGCCTGGAAGCTGCCGATCTTCTGCCCGAACTGGCTCCGCTCGGAGGCATGCGCTACGGTCAGATCGCGCACCGCCTCGGCTGCGCCGACCAATGTCGCCGCGATCAGCAGCGAGAGATGGCGGAGCAGCGGCCGGGCCGCCTCGCCGTCGGCTGACAGCGCGGCACCGTCCTCGTTGAGGGTCGCACGCTCGAGCGTGACGGCACCGTCCACGCCGGCCACCGGAGCGCGCTCGCCGAAATTCCCGGCAGGCAGCAAGGCGACGCGGTTGCCCGCAACCAGCAGGACATGATCGGCACCGTCACCCTCGATCACATAATGCGGCTCGCCACCGTCGGCGGAAATGGTGAGGCCGACCTTGCGCTCGCCGCTGACCAGCGCGGCCACGCTCTCCGCATCGCCCCGCGCCGCCGCCAGCCGCGCCGCGATCACGGCCGCCATCAGCATCGGCGTCACCAGCGCGCGCCCCGCCTCGCGGAACAGCAGCATCTCCTCGGTCGCCCCGAAGCCGAAACCGCCGGCATCCTCCGGCAATCCGAGCGCGATCCAGCCAAGCTCGGCAAAGGCCGACAGCAGCGCGCGGTCAGGCGCAGCCGCAGCTCCCTTCTCCCAGCGCAGGTAATCGACCGGCAGCTCCTTCGACAGCAGCGCGCGCGCCGTATCGATGATCTGCTCCTCTTCGGGGGACGGCATCAGGTCCATCGGAAATCCTATCGGCTGCGCGGCAGGCCGAGCACGCGCTCGGCAATGATGTTGCGCTGGATCTCGGCGGTGCCGCCGCCGATCGTACGCGAAAAGGAATAGAGATAGGGGCCGGTCCAGCCCGCTTCGGGATCGCTCAGCTCAAGGTTCGCGGTGCCGAGCACCTCCATGCTGAGCCGCCCCAGCCGCTGGGTCAGCAGCCCATGATAGAGCCGCAGGATCGAGGCCTCCGCGCCGGGCGCGCCGCGCCGCTCGTTGAGCGAGATGCCGGCATAGGTCATCGCCTGCAGCGCCGCCGTCTCGGCGCGCAGCCGCGACAGGCGCCGGGTGATGTCGGTATCGCGCATCAGCGCCGGCCTGCTCTTGACCAGCGCGATCAGTGCCTCGACATCGGTCGCGAGCCGCACCTGCTCGTTCATGAAGCCGGTGCCGCGCTCGAAGCCCAGGGTCGACATGGCGACCCGCCAGCCATTGTTTAGCCCGCCGACGACGTTCGCCAGGGGAATGCGGACGTCATCGTAGAACACCTCGCAATATTCGTGATGGCCGGCGATCGTCCGGATCGGGCGCACCCGCACGCCCGGCGCGCGCATGTCGCAGATCACCCAGCTGATGCCCTTATGCTTGGGCGCGTCCGGATCGGTGCGCACCAGCAGTTCCTGATAGTCGGCCCATTGCGCGAAGCTGGTCCAGATCTTTTGGCCGTTGACCACGAGATGATCGCCGTCGATCTCGGCGCGGGTGCGCAGCGAGGCAAGGTCCGACCCCGATCCCGGCTCGGAGAAGCCCTGGCACCACACCTCCTCGCCCTTGAGGATGCGCAGCAGATGCGCCTTCTTTTGCTCCTCGCTGCCGTTTGCGATCAAGGTCGGGCCGCCATGCAGCACACCGACGAAGTTGACGCCGATATAGGGCGCGCCGGCCCGGGCATATTCCTGGTACCAGATCAGCTGCTCGATGGTGGAGAGGCCGCGCCCGCCATACTCCTCCGGCCAGGCGATGCCCGCCCACCCGCCCTCATATTGGCGGCGCTGCCAGGCGATGTCGAAATCGCGCATCGCCTCGCCGTCGCCCGGGCGATGCTCGCGCGGCGCATTGTCTTGGAGCCAAGCGCGCACCTCCTGGCGAAACTGCTCCTCCTGCGGCGTAAAATCCAGATTCATCGCGGTCCCATCAGCTCGTGAGTTGGTTGAAGGGCACGCCGCGGTCGACGCGCGCCTCCTGCGGCAGGCCGAGCACACGCTCAGCGATGGTGTTGCGCAATATCTCGTCGGTGCCGCCAGCGATGCGCAAGCCAGCCGAATAGAACCAAGCCTCCTGCATCGCGGCGAGGTCGGGATCACCTCCGCGGTCGTCGATGATGCCGGCGGGACCGCGCATCTCCATAGCGAAAGCGGCCATGTCCTGGATGTTGCGCGCAAGCGCCAGTTTGCCTATCGCCGCCTCGGGCCCGGGCAGGCCACCGCGCGAGAGTTGGGTGAGCATGCGATAGCGCGTGTAACGCACGCCCATGCTGCACGCATAGAGCGTGGCTATCTGAGCGCAGGCGGCGGGATCGTCGATCGGCCGCCCGCCGGTCCAGCCCGGCCGGCGGGCCATGCGCACGACGTCGTCGATAGTAATGTTGGCGATGTCGGCCTCGTTCACCGCCATCCGCTCGTTCATCAGCGTGGAGATCGCCACCTTCCAGCCGCCGCCGACGGCCCCGAGCCGCTGCGCATCAGGGATGCGCACCTCGGTGAAGAACACCTCGTTGAATGCGGCATGGCCCGAGGCCTGACGGATCGGCCGGACTTCGACGCCGGGCGACTTCATGTTGAACCAGAAATAGGAGAGGCCCGCATATTTCTCGGCTGCAGGATCGGTGCGCACCAAGATCGTCCCCCAGTCGGAGACATGCGCGCCGGTGGTCCAGACTTTCTGCCCGCTGACGATCCAGCCGTCGCCGTCGCGCACCGCGCGAGTGCGGACATTGGCGAGATCGGAGCCCGCCGACGGCTCGGAGAAGAGCTGGCACCAGATCTCCTCGCCGCGCAGCGCCGGGCGGACGAAGCGTTCGGCGACCTGCGGCTCTGCCCACTGCATCATCGTCGGAATGCACATGCCGAGGCTGATGCCGAACGGATCGGGTGGCAGCGCGAAGCGTCGCTGCTCCTCCTCGAAGATCACCTCGTCCATCGCGGTGCCACCGCGACCACCGTGCGCCTCGGGCCAGCTGATCCGAGCATAGCGCGCCTCGGCCTTTGCGGTCTGCCAACGCCGGGCGAGCGGCAGCAGCGCGAAGCCCTCGGCATCGCTTTCTCCCGCCGGCGGCGCATAGCGCGGCGCATGCGTTTGCAGCCACTCCCGCGCTTCGCGGCGAAACCGCGCTTCCTCGGCCGTGTCCTCGAAATCCATCAGGCCACCCCTTCCCTGTCGAGCGCCGCGGCAAGCCGGCGATGCCAGGTCTCGACCGGCTCGAGAATCTGCGCCAGCACGCGCGAGCGGCGATAATGGAGGTGGCAATCCGCCTCCCAGGTGAAACCGATGCCGCCGTGCAGCTGGATATTCTCGCGCGCGGCCAGCTCATAGGCGGCGGTCGCCGAGACCCGCGCGGTCGCCGCGGCAAGCGCCAGTTCCGGCGCATCCGCCGAGAGCGCCCAGGCCGCATAATAGGCATTGGAGCGGGCAAGCTGGTTCGCGACATAGATGTCGGCCAACCGATGCTTCACCGCCTGATAGCTGCCGACCACCCGTCCGAACGTCCGCCGCTCGCGCACATAGCCCAGCGCCATGTCGAGGCAGGCATCAGCGCCGCCCAGCTGCTCGAACGCCACGAGCACCGCCGCGCGCGCCAGGATGCGTTCCGCATCGATCATCTGCAGCGGCTCGGTCTCGACACGATCGAAGGCGATCGTCGCACAAGGCAGGCTCTGGTCGATCGTGCGTACGGCGGTGCGCACGACACCGGCCTGTCCGAGGTCGACGATCCACGCGCCGTCACGACCGGCCACCACCGCGATGGACGCCTCGGCACCGAACGGCGCCAGGGTCGCGGGCAAGGTCAGCCTGTTTCCGGTGGCCGTGGCTGAAACGCTTGCGCCGACGATCGCCGTCCCGACGATCTCGCCCAAGGCGATCCGCGGCAGCCAGCGCGCCTTCTGCGCTTCCGAACCACCAGTCGCGATCGCCTCGGCGGCGAGATAGATTGAGGGCAGCATTGGCAGCGGCGCCATGGCGCGCCCGACCTCCTCGGCCAAGGCACAGAGCGCGACATGACCGAAACCCAGCCCGCCATGCGCTTCCGGGATGGCGATGGCCGGCCATCCGAGCGCGGAAACTTCGGTCCAGAGCGCAGCCGCCCTGTCCCGCCCCTCGCCCTCGAGCAGCGCCCTGATCAGCGACGGCGGCGCCCGCTCCGCAAGCAGGCGGCGCGCCTGCTCGGCCAGTGCGCATTCTTCTTCGGAATAGTCGAAGTTCATCGCCGCGGGCTCAATAATAGATCCGCCCGCCATCGACCGATAAAGTCGTGCCGGTGACGAAGGAGGATTCAAGGCTGGTGAGGAACAGGATCGCCTCGACGATCTCGTCCGGGCGCCCCATCCGCCGCAGGGCGTAACGCGATTCGACGCGCTTGATCGCCTCGGGATCGGTGAAAGTATTGCGCACCATCGGCGTATCGACGGCACCGGGCGAGACGATGTTGCAGCGGATGCGCGGTGCCAGCTCCATCGCCAGCACCTTGGTGAAGGCATGGACCGCCGCCTTCGACGCGGCATAGGCCGCACGCCCGCTGAGCGGCGAAAGCGCGACGGCCGAGCCGAGATTGACGATCGTTGCCTCGTCGTTGCGCCGCAGATAAGGCAAGGCGGCCTGGCAGGTCAGGAAGACGCTGGTCGCATTGCCGTCCACCGCCCAGTGCCAGTCCTCGGCACTGGTCTCGGCAAACGGCTTGGAGAGGCTGACGCCGGCATTGCAGACGATTCCGTTCAGCCCGTTCAGCCGGCGGAAGGCCTCGTCCACCGCGGCGCGCGTCGCTTCGGCATCGGTGAGGTTCACGGCGATCGCTTCGCCGCCGGTCTCGGCCGCGACCGCATCGACCGCCTCCTGCTCGAGACCGAGGATGGCGACCCGCGCGCCCTCCTTCACAAAGCGCCGTGCGGTCGCCGCCCCGATCCCCGAGCCGCCGCCGGTGATCAGTATCTTCCGGCCGGCCAGCCGCCCGACCGATCTCTTCCCGGCCTTCATGGCCTTGCTCATCCCGCCAGCGCGTCCAGCACCTGCTCGGTCGATCGGACGCGGCCCATCCGCCCGAACAGCGCGAAGCTGCCCTTATGCGCATCGGCATTCAACGCCGCGGTCGCATCCTCGACGAAGATCTGATCGAAACCGCGCTCGAACGCGTCCCGCGCGGTTGATTCCACGCCGATATTAGTGGCGATGCCGGTGAGGATGATCGTTCTGATCCCGCGGCGGCGCAGCTGCAGCTCCAGGTCGGTGCCGTAGAAGGCGCCCCATTGCCGCTTGGTCACGATGATGTCGCTGTCCTTGATGCCGAGCTTGGGAACCAGCTCGGCCCAGTAGCTCGGCTTCGGTGCTGGTGCCGGCGGGACGATGTCCGTGGTCGGTGCGAGGGCGTCGGCGCCGTCATCGCTGTTGGTCACGCGCACGAAGATGATCGTGCCGCCCGCCGCACGCAGCGCCTTGGCGATCTGGGCGGTATGCGCGACGACATCCGCCGAGCCGTAGGGCACCGTCTCCAGATTGACGATTCCGTGCTGCAGATCGATCGCCACCAGGGCGGTCGTAACGGGATCGAAGCTAATATCGGGCATCATCTCGTCTCCGGTCTTCTCGTTTCGCCGCCCTCAGGCGGCCGCACATTCCAGTCTGGCCGCGACGATCGCGGGATCATAGGGTCTGATCGCATCGAACCGCTCCTGCCGCACTAGCGTCGGCCAATCCGGATTGGAGAGGATGATGCGGCCAAGCGCTACCAGATCGAAATCGCCGCGCTCGAACATCTGGACGAGTCGGGACAGGTTCTCGGTCGAAACCTCGACACCATTGCTCTCGCTGACCTTGCCGACGTGGAGCGGGCTTTCGAGGCCGACCGAGCCGACCGTCATGCTGGCCTTGCCGGTGACCCTCTTCGCCCAACCGGCGAGATTCATATCGCTGCCCTCAAACTCAGGAACCCAGAAGCGCCGGGTGGAGGCATCGAAAATGTCCACCCCCGCATCGGCGAGCGGGCAGAGCCAGGCCTCGAGCTCTGTCGGATCGCGCGCCACCTTGGCATCGAACTTCAGCCCCTTCCATTGGGAGAAGCGGAACATGATCGGAAAGTCCGGCGCGGTCCGCCGCCGGATCTCGGCCACCATCTCCACCGCGAAGCGCACCCGATTCTCGATCGGACCTCCGTAGCGATCGGCCCGCTTGTTGGTCGGCGGCCAGAAGAACTGGTCGGGCAGATAGCCATGCGCACCGTGGATCTCGATACCATCGAAGCCGATCGATCGAGCATTCGCGGCGGCAGTGGCATAGGCATCGATCACATCGGCGATGTCCTCCTCGGTCATCACCCGCACCGGCGCCTCACCGATCGCCGAGGGCGCGATCGAGGGCATCTGCGGATTGAGCGTCTCCTCGCGACTCCGATAAAGGCCGGTATGCCAGAGTTGCGCGAAGATCGCGCCGCCGTTCGCATGCACCGCGCGCGCAGTCTCCTGCCAGCCAGCCAGGCTGTCGCCGTAGAAATTGGGAATGGTGCTGGTGGCGTGCGCTACCGGATGCGGAATCGCCGTGCCCTCGGTCACCACCAGGGCACAGCCGCCGGCTGCCCGCCTTGCATAATAAGCCGGCGCCTCGGGGTTGAGCAGATTGCCGGGCGACATGTCGCGCGTCATCGGCGACATCACGAAGCGATTTGCCAGCCGCAGCGATCCGCACGTGAACGATGTGTAGAGCGCCTCCAGCGAAAGTCCTGATGTCGCCATAGCGTCCTGCATCCCGGTCTCCGGCGGATCCGCATGAATCGCGCCTTGCATTGCTTGATCTTAATTGCTCTTTGCATGCAATCTAGCTGGCCGGCAAGTCGTTTCCCACATCATCCTATTTTCCGTGCCACCCCAGCGCCGCTGCGCTCGACCGGCCCAGAGCTGCATCAGCCGGCATCGAAATTAGCCCGCTTCGTCACCGAAAAACCTTTTTCCGTGACCCGCGCTTGCACTGACAGTAAGATCGGCCTATTCATATTGCATGCAATGAAGGGATGATATGTCCGAACTTAACGAGCCATCCTATCCGGAAATTCGCGAAGCGGTCCGCCGGCTGTGTGCCGACTTTCCGGGCGAATATTGGCAGCGGCTGGACCGCGACCGGACCTATCCGACCGAATTCGTCCGTACGCTGACCGAAGCGGGTTTCCTGTCGGTGCTCATCCCGGAGGAGTTTGGCGGTTCGGGCCTCGGACTCGGCGCCGCAACCGCCGTGCTGGAGGAGATCCACCGCTCCGGCTGCAACGGCGGCGCATGCCATGCGCAGATGTACACGATGGGCACCGTGCTCAAGCATGGCACGCCTGCCCAGAAGGCGGATTATCTACCCAAGGTTGCCTCGGGCGAGTTGCGGCTGCAGGCGTTCGGCGTCACCGAGCCGACCAGCGGCACCGACACCACTCGCATCCGGACGTTCGCGAAGCGAGCCGGCGACAAATATGTCGTCAGCGGCCAGAAGATCTGGATCAGCCGCGCTGAGCATTCGGACCTCATGGTGCTGCTGGTGCGCACGACACCGCGCGAAGAGGTGAAGAAGACGTCGGACGGCATTTCCGTTCTGCTCGTCGACATGCGTGAAGCGGTCGGCAATGGCCTCACCATCCGACCGATCCGTACGATGCTCAATCACGCGACCACCGAGCTGTTTTTCGACGATCTCGAGGTTCCCGTCGAGAACCTGGTGGGCGAGGAAGGCAAGGGCTTCCGCTACATCCTCGACGGCATGAATGCCGAGCGCATCCTGATCGCCAGCGAATGCATCGGCGATGGCCGCTTCTTCATCGATCGCGCCTCGGCCTATGCGAAGGACCGCATGGTGTTCGGCCGCTCGATCGGGCAGAATCAGGGTATCCAATTTCCGATCGCGCGTGCCTATGTGGCACTCTCCGCCGCTGCCGAGATGGTGGGCAAGGCGGCGCGGATGTTCGACGAAGGCCTGCCCTGCGGCACGGAGGCGAACATGGCCAAGATGCTGGCCTCCGAAGCGAGCTGGTATGCTGCCGACATGTGCGTCCAGACGCATGGCGGCTTCGGCTTTGCCGAGGAATATGACGTCGAGCGCAAATTCCGTGAGACGCGGCTCTACCAAGTGGCACCGATCTCGACCAACCTCATCCTGAGCCATGTCGCAACGCATGTGCTCGGCCTACCGAAAAGCTTCTGATGGAAGACTTTTCCGCCTGGGTCGGGCGAACCGAGGAAACGGAAGACGTGATGGCGGCCGCGCCGCTGGCCGGCCTTGCCGCGCTGCTCGACCGAGAGCCCTGGACCGGTGAGGCCCCGCCCCTCGCCCACTGGCTGTGTTTCCTGCCGCAGACCCGGCAATCGCGGATCGACCGCGACGGCCATCCGGAGCGCGGCGGCTTGCTGCCGCCGATCACGCTGCCGCGACGGATGTGGGCGGGCGGCAAACTCCGCTTCCATGCGCCAATCGCGATCGGCGCCCCGCTGGTCCGGCGCTCGAGCATCGCCGCGATCACGCCCAAGCGCGGCGCGAGCGGCGACCTGCTGTTCGTCACGCTGCGCCACGAGATTGCCGCCGCCGGCGTGGCCTCGATCAGCGAGGAACAGGTTCTCGTGTATCGCGAGGCCGCCACGTCCGCGCCCATGTCCGGGCAGGTGCCGACCGAAGCGCCACGGCCAAGCGATGATACCACCAGGATCGTACCCGATTCGGTCATGCTGTTCCGTTTTTCCGCCCTAACCTTCAATGCGCACCGCATTCACTATGATCGAGATTATGCGCGGGACGAGGAAGGCTATCCCGGCCTCGTCGTCCACGGCCCGCTGCAGGCGATGCTGCTGATGCACCATTTTCTGGCGACCGCGCCCGACCGGCGGGTGCAGAGCTTCTCGTTCCGCGCCCAGCGGCCGCTGTTCGATACCGATGTCTTCGATCTATGCCGAGCGGGAGCGGACCTCTGGACACGCGACGCATCCGGGGTGACGGGCATGACTGCCCGGATCGGCGCGGCGTGATCGATTGCGGCGGCCGGGTCGCGCTGGTCACCGGCGCGGGCCAGGGAATTGGCCGCGCAATCGCCCTCTCCCTCGCGCGCTGCGGCGCCAGCGGCATAGCGGTCAACGATTTCCATGCCCGACGCGCCGCCGCGGTCGCGGCCGAGATCGAAGCCGCGGGCATCCGAGCCATCGCGGTCACCGCCGACGTGACGGACTCCGGCGCCGTCGAGGCGATGATGGCGCAGGTCGGCGCCACGCTGGGCAGGATCGGCATCCTGATCAACAACGCCGGTAATGCCGGACCGCTGGCCCGGCCCGAGCCCGGCGACCGCCCTTTCTGGGAGCTGCCGGCCGATGACTGGCAACGCTGGTTCGCGGTCAACCTGTTCGGCGTGATGCACTGTTGCCGCGCCGCGATCCCGCAGATGATCGCACGCGGCGGCGACGGCCGGATTGTGACGATCCTGTCCGAGGCCGGCCGAATGGGCGAGCCCCGGCTCGAAGCCTATAGCGGCGCCAAGGCCGGCGCCGCCGGCTTTCTGCGAGCATTGGCCCGCTCGGTCGGCCGCCACGGCATCACTGTCAACATGGTCTCGCTCGGCGCCACCATGACGCCAACCTCGGCCGAGGCTTTCGCGGACGACGCGTTCCGCGAGAAGATCCTAAACAGCTATGTGATCCGGCGGCTCGGCACGCCCGACGATGCGGCGGCGATGGCGTGCTTCCTGGCATCCGATGCCGCGGGCTGGATCACCGGCCAGACGATCGCGGTGAACGGCGGCTATTCGTTCACCTTGTAACCGTCCGGTCCGGTTGGAGCAAAGTCGGGAACCTGCTTCATCAATGTGACGAAGAAACTACCTCACGCCGTTCAACCCGACGCCACATCCAGATGCCCCGAGCGCTCAAGCGAAATGTCGAATGCCCGCGTATCGCCTTCGCTCGCGAAGGTGCCCATCCGGATCTTGTGGAACAGCCAGTTGCCGTCGTCCTGCCGCGTGAGCCAGCCTTCCCACGGCATCTGCTTGTTGCAATGGATGTTGACGCTCGGAGTGCGGTTGCCTCCGATGTTGCGCCGCTCATCGCCTTTCTCCTGAATATAATGACAGGCATAGAGCTTGGTCTCGACATGCGCGGTGTCGCCATGGACGGTAATCAGATGATTGGTGCTGATATGCACCGTGACGTCGAATCCCGGAAGGAAGCGTGCCGGCCCAAGGCCCAGCACATAGTCCTCCGGCATGAGCTCGCGATCCACGCCGAGCTGCCAAGCCTCCATGTGGAAGGGCCGCGTCAGCACAGACATCACGAGATCGAAGTCGCGCGTATCCAGACCCTTCATGTAGCGATAGACCTGATCGGAGATGATTGCTCGATCGATGAGCGTCTCGGCCGTGATCGCCGGCGCGCTCCGCTTCATTTGACGCTGTACCCGCCGTCGACCGGCATGATCAGGCCGGTGGTGAAGGACGCGCCTTCCGAGCAGAGCCAAGCGGCCGCACTGGCGATCTCCTCCGGTAGGCCGATCCGCTCCATGGTGTTCGCCTTGAAGTAGAAGGCTGCGGCCTCGGGCTCGAGCTGATCGAGGAAGCCGGTCATGGCCGTCTTCACCAGACCGGGACAGATCGCATTGACCCGCACCCCCTGCGTGCCGAAATCATAGGCGGCGGTCTTGGTCAGCCCGATCACGCCATGCTTGGCCGCCACATAGCCGGATGCGAACGGCACCGCACGGATGCCTGCGCCCGACGCGACATTAACCACCGAGCCGCCGCCGCTCTTCAGCATTGCGGCGATCTGATATTTCATCGAGAGAAAGATGCCGCGCAGGTTGATCGCGACGATGCGATCAAAATAGTCGGCTTCCATGTCGACCACGGTGCAGGGCTGGTTCTGGTAGATACCGGCGCTGTTGATCGCGAAATCGAGGCGGCCGAAGCGACCAACCGCAAGGTCGACCGCCGCTTTCACATCGGCCTCGCGCGAGACATCGCCGGCGTGGAAGGCCACTTCATGGCCCGCCGCCCGCAGTGCCTCCGCCTTCGCGCGGCAGGTCTCGGGATTGTTGCCGATGATCACCACCTTCGCGCCGCCCTCGGCGAAACGCCAGGCGACCGCCTCGCCAATGCCCGAATTGCCGCCAGTGACGATCGCTACCTTACCTTCGAATTCCATCTCGTCTCTCCGCTGTCTTGTAATCGAACGTGGGGCGAACCCACCACCGTTCGGACTGGGTCTGTCGGAGCCTTTGCTTCCGTCGTCATTCCTTGATCGGACAGACGAAGACAGGAGAGGCATTGACGGTCTCGGCCCGAACGGAGCCGGAGCCGGCCTGCCTCACGCACACTTCAACGCACGCTCGTCGTCCTCCTGCCACATCGCCGCGGTGCCGTTGCCGTAGACCACCTCCAACGGCCCGTCCGAGATGTCGATCCGATACAGGCGCCTCACGATCCGCCAGCCCTCGGTCGTGCGTCGCCAGAAGTCGTTGTAATTGCCCCATTGCAGCAGCGTCTTGCCGGTGAGTACGCCGACGCCGGCATGGGCGGCGAAAAAATAGGCCTCGCTCTCGGCCGCATCGCCGTCGACGTCGATCCGCAGATTGGCGAGATGATGCTGGGTGGCGCCGCACAGCGATTCGCTCACCAGATGGGCGTCGATACGCGCGATCACATTGTCGAGCCCCTGCTCAGACGTACCCTTGCCATAATCCCAGAAGATCTCCCGGTCGAACACCTCGGGCATCCGGCTCAGATCCTTGGTATCCACGATACGGCACCACAGCCCCAGCTTGTCCGCGATCGCTTTGTGGTCCCAGAAGACCTGCATTGCATCCGTGCCCATCGACCTCTCCTTGATGAGAATCGATGATTGCATGCAATTTTTTCGATGTCTATAAGCTTTGGTAGAATATGGGCCCAAGCCGACAGCACAAGCCCAGGCTTTACATGCACGCGGTGAGATTCCGCTGGAGACAAGAATGCGGCGAGCGGCCATCGTCAGCCCCCTGCGTACGCCGGTCGGGCGCTTCCTCGGCGCTCTGACCCCGCTACCCGCCGAGGGGCTTGCGGCGCATGTCATTACCGCGCTGGTCGATCGCAGCGGGATCGATCCGACGCGCATCGACGACGTCGTCTTCGCGCAGAGCTATGCCAACAGCGAGGCGCCCTGCATCGGCCGCTGGGCGGCGCTGGCCGCCGGCCTGCCGATTGCGGTGCCCGGCTTCCAGATCGACCGGCGCTGCGGCGGCGGGCTGCAGGCGGTGATGACCGCGGCGATGATGGTTCAGTCCGGCGCGGCCGACGTCGTGCTGGCCGGTGGCGTCGAGAGCATGAGCAACATCGAATATTATACGACCTCGATGCGCGGCGGCGCGCGCGCGGGCACGGTGCAGCTCTACGACCGGCTCGATCGCGGGCGCGAGCGATCCCAGCCGGTCGAGCGGTTCGGCGTCATCTCCGGGATGATCGAAACCGCGGAGACTCTCGCACAGGACTACGGCGTCGAGCGCGAGGCGGCCGACGCCTTCGCAGTAGAGAGCCAGCGCCGCGCCGCGCGTGCCTGGGCGGACGGACGCTTCGCCGACGAGATCGTGCCCGTGCCGGTGCCGCAGAAGAAGGGCGATCCGATCCTGTTCGATCGCGACGAGGGCGTCCGCGGCGACACCGATATGGCGACGCTCGCCCGCCTCCGCCCGCTGATCGCCGGCGGCACGGTCACCGCCGGCAACAGTAGCCAGCAGAATGACGCCGCCGCGGCCTGCCTGGTGGTCGCGGAGGACCGGCTGACCGAACTCGGGCTGGAGCCGATGGCCTGGTGCCTCGGTTGGGCGGCGTCCGGCTGCGATCCCGCACGGATGGGCATCGGCCCAGTGCCCGCCGTCGAGCGATTGTTCGCGCGCACCGGCATGGGCTGGGACCAGATCGACCTGATCGAGATCAACGAGGCATTCGCCGTCCAGGTGCTTGCCGTGATGAAGGGCTGGAGCTTCGCGGACCACGATCGGATCAACGTCAACGGTTCGGGCATCTCGCTCGGCCACCCGATCGGCGCGACCGGCGTGCGCATCCTCGCCACCATGCTTCACGAGCTGGCGCGCCGCGGCGGGCGCTATGCGCTCGAGACAATGTGCATTGGCGGCGGCCAGGGCATCGCCGCCCTGTTCGAGCGGCCATGACCGACGCCCTGCTCGCGGAATTCACGCCGGGAAAGACGATCTACCTGCCGGGCGCCACCGGCGAGATCGTCGCGCTCACCGAGCGGCTGGCCGCCGATCCCGGACGGATGGCAGGCGTTCACATCGTCGGCTGCCCGCTGCCCGGCATCAACGGCTTCGACTATGCCGCGCTGGCGCCCGATGCGCGGCAAACCGTCTTCCTGCTTCCGCCTGCGCTGCGCACTTCATTCGATGCCGGAAAGGTCCGGCTGCACCCCTTGCCCTATAGCGGCATCGCGGCGTGGCTGGAGCACGAGGCCGATCTCGATACCGCCTTCACGCATGTCGCGCCGCCGAATGCAGCGGGCCGATGCTCCTTCGGCATCGCCGCCGATTTCTCACCGATCGCCTGGGCCCGCGCCCGTCGGCGGGTCGCTATCGTCAATTCAGCCATGCCGGCGATACCCGGCCCGTCGATCGCGCTCGCAGAGGCCGACGCGGTCTACACGCTCGACGCCCCTCTCCTGACCGTCGATGGCGGCAAGCCGGCCCCGGACATCCGCGCGATCACCACGCGCGCCGCCGCCCTGATTCCGGACGGCGCCGCGATCCAGATCGGGATCGGCGGAGCGCCGGGCGCGCTATGGCCGGCGCTCGCCGGCCATAGCGACCTGCGGCTGCGCTCGGGCCTCGTCGGCGCCGCCTTCCGTCCGCTCGCCGAGGCCGGCGTGTGGCGCGAGGCTGCAGGCCATGTCGCCGGCATCGCCGCTGGCGACGAGTCCTTCTATCGCTGGCTCGCCGACTGGGGCGGTCTCCACCTCGCCGACGCCCGCACCACTCACAACGCGGGCACGCTCCAGCTCGAGGATCGCTTCTTCGCGATCAATTCCGCGCTGGAGGTCGATCTGTTCGGGCAGGCGAATCTCGAATGGCAATCGGGCCGCCTGAACAGCGGGGTCGGCGGCGCGCCCGATTTCGCGCGCGCCGCGATGCGCTCGCCGGGTGGGCTCTCGATGATCCTGATGCCGGCGACGGCGCGCGGCGGCACGGTCTCGCGCATCGTGCCGCGGATCGAGGCGCCTTCGGTCTCGCTGGCGCGCACCGACGTCGACGCCGTCGTCACCGAGCATGGCGTCGCGATGCTGCGTAATGCCTCGCTCGACGAGCGGGCGGAAGCGTTGATCGCGATCGCCGCCGAACCCGCCAGGGACAGTCTTTCCCGCGCGTGGCATAGCCTGCGCCGGTCTATGTGAACGCGGCACACGCCGCATCGAGGGAGCAGGAAATGGTGGAAGTGACGTTCGTGACCCACAAGGGCGAGAAGAGAACGGTTGAGGGCCATGAGGGTGACAGCGTCATGCAGGTGGCGCTGAACAACGGCGTCGCCGGCATCCTGGCCGATTGCGGCGGTGCGCTCTCCTGCGCCACCTGTCATGTCCACATCGCGCCCGAGTGGATCGAGAAGGTCGGCCGCCCGGGCGTCGAGGAGGAAACGATGCTGGAGATGGCGGTAGATCCCGACGAGACCAGCCGCCTGTCCTGCCAGATCCCCCTGACCGGCGCGCTGAACGGTCTGGTGATCAACCTGCCCGCCTCGCAGCTCTGAAACGGATCATGCATATGTCGGGATTGCTCGCAGGCAAGGTCATCGCCGTTACCGGCGCGGGACGCGGCATCGGACGCGCGATCGCGATGGAATGCGCTGCAGAGGGCGCCGCGGTCGTCATCAACGATTTTGGCGGCTCACTCGGCGGCGAAGGCATCGATGCGGGGCCCGCCGCCGAAGCGGTCGCCAAGATAGCCGCTTCGGGCGGCCGGGCTGTGGCGAATGTCGCCAATGTCGCCGATCCCGCAGGCGCGCGATCGATCGTCGACGATGCCATCCGCACATTCGGACGGATTGACGGCATCATCAATAACGCCGGCATCTCGCGCGACGCCATGTTCCACAAGATGAGCGCGATCGACTGGCAGGCGGTGCTCGACGTCCACCTCGGCGGCAGCTTTCATCTTTCGCGCGCCGCCGCGCCGCATTTCCGCGAGCAGGGCGGCGGAGCCTTCGTGCACATGACGTCGACCTCCGGACTGATCGGCAATGTCGGCCAGTCCAACTATTCGGCGGCCAAGATGGGCGTAATCGGCCTTTCCAACTCGATCGCGCTCGACATGAAACGCTTCGGCGTGCGCTCCAACTGCGTCGCACCCTTCGCCTGGAGCCGGATGACCGCCAGCATCCCGGCGGAAACGGAGGCGCAGAAGGAACGGATCGAGCGACTCAAGACAATGACGCCGGAGACGGTGGCGCCGATCGTCGCCTATCTCTGCTCCGATGCGGCTGCGGATGTAACCGGTCAGATCTTCTGCGTCCGGCGCAACGAGGTATTCCTGTTCTCGCCCCCGCGTCCGGTGCGCTCGGTCCATCGCCAGCAAGGCTGGACGCCAGCGACGATCGCGGATGAATTGATGCCGGCGATGCGGCCGAACCTGTTTCCGCTGCAGGTATCGGCGGACGTTTTCGCATGGGATCCGATTTGAGACGCCGTTCGATGCATTGAGTCTTCTCCCGCGCTTGCGGGAGAGGACCTATCCGGCAATCATGAGCCTACGTCAGGAGGACGTCGCAAGCCGACATCATCCGGCCATGAGCGCGCCCGTCTCGTCGAGCGGCATGTGCGGGCTCCAGACGACTTCCCAGCTATTTCCCTCGGGATCGGCGAAATAGCCGGTGTAGAGCCCCTCGTCGCGATCGCGAATGCCGCTCGTTCCCCGTGCGCCAGCGGCGAGCGCGCGGGCGTAGATAGCGTCGACTGCCTCCTTCGATTCGACGAAGACCGCCGGCGAGCTGCGCGATCCCGTGCTCAATGCCTCGCCGCGTTCCGCGGCCAGATAGTCGCCGTTCAGGAACACGAGCACCGAGTGGCCGACCGTGTACATCGCGACATCGCCGAATGTCGCCCCCCCCAGGGCGTCCAGCCGAGCCCCTGCTCGTAGAGGGCACGCAGCGCCGGCACGTCCTGGGCACCGGTCATGACCATGCTGACGCGCTGGTCCATCGCGCCCTCCCCCTCAGCGCTCGAAGACGAGATGCAGTTCCTCCACCCCGAACACCGCCCCGCCCACGGTCCGGAACGGCGCCCCCTCCTTCAGCCGGAACGTCGGCAGCCGATCGAAGATCTCGTTCATCGCCACCACGAATTCGCGCCGCGCAAGGTGCGATCCCAGGCAACGGTGCGGCCCGTATGAAAAAGCGACATGCCGGTTGGCGGGCCGATCGAGGATGAAGGTGCGCGGATCCTGGAACTCGGCAGGATCGAGGCTGGCGTTGAAGGTTGGCACCGTCATCCAGTCGCCCTTCTTGAGCGTTACGCCGGCAATCTCGGTATCCTGCACCACGCGGCGGTGGTTGATGACGATCGAGTAGAGCCGCATGAACTCCTCGACCGCGGTCGGGATAAGGCTACGATCGGCGCGCAGCTGCGCCTGCAACTCGGGATGCGTCGCCAGATAGTGATAATGGAAGCCGAGCGACGAGGCGACCGTATCCAGCCCCGCGATGAACATCAGGAAGCAGATCCCGATCACCTCGTCGTCGGTCAGCGCGCGTCCGTCGACCTGCGAATGGGTCGCCCAACTGATCAGGTCGGTGCCGGGGTTGGCGCGCCTATCCTTGATAGCATTGCGCAGATAACCGACAATGTTGGCAGCCGCACGTTTGCGGTCCTCCAGACTGAAGCTCTTGAGCAGTCCCGCCTCCCACTCGAGGAACTGCGGCATCTCTTCAAGAGGCAGGCCCAGCAGTTGCAGGAACACGGAAACCGGGAAGGGCTGTGCAAACGCGCCGATGAACTCGACCTCATCCGCATCTGCAAACCGATCGACCAGGCTCGTCGCGGCAAGCCGTACGCCGGTTTCGAGCTTGCCGACCTCCTTAGGCGAGAACAGCGGATTGAGAAGCGCGCGAAACGGCGCATGATGAGGCGGATCGAGCTCTACCGGAATCAGATCCCAGGCTTCGTCGATCAGCGCGGAGAAGCCGATGCCGCCGCTACTGGAGAACAGCTCCGGGGTCTGCAGCACGTAGCGGATGTCCTCGGCACGCGTCACGACCCAGCAGCCCGGCAAAAGGTAATGGGTCGGAGAATAGAAGATCCGCGGCCCGGTCGTCTGCCAGGCGACGGCGCCGAACGGGTCGGTCGCGAAGCCCGGGCCGCTGTGGAAATCGGACTCGATAACCAGATCAGCGGGCACATGTGGCGGCACCGTTCGGGTCGCTTCCATCGCAAGCGCAGCATCGGCCATTTTCAGCAACTCCCGATCGTCTGTATCGCCGGAGACAGGGCCGGCCTTTCCCGCCGCTTTCTACACGCCGAGCAGTTTGCATGCAATATGGCAGATACACGCGATCACATCAAATCCGCCGCCGCCCGACTAGAAACGGCACGAGACATTCCACATCGGTGACCGTGGCCAGGATCGGCAGGGTGTATTCTAGTGAATGGCGGTGCGTTTCCGGCGTTCCGCCTGCCACGCAGTCCGCCGGGATCACCACCGAGAAACCGCGGTTCACCGCCTCGATCGCCGTGCCGATCAGGGCGATATTGGTCGAGACGCCGGTCAGCAGGAGGGTTTCGACACCAAGCCCGCGCAGGATCGACTCCAGTTCGGTGCCGTGGAAGGCGGTGATACCGTGCATCCGGTCGGAGACGATATCCGCCGGATCGGCGCCAAGCGCGCGGTGCAGCCAGGATTCAGGCCGATCGCGCCGGAGCAGCGGATTGCGCTTCATGATCGCCTGCAGCGGCGAGCAGGCAGGGAAGGCGTACGCATCGGGCAACAGCCGCACGGTGCAGTGAACTACCGGAATGGCAGCAGCCCGACATAGAGCGGCCAGCCCGGCAATCCGCGGCAGCACGCCTCGCTGCTCGACGTCCTCGGCCAACCCCTTGAACATCGCGATCGCCGGGTCGACGATCGCCGACTGGCATTCGGACGTCACCAGCGCCAGCCGCTCGCCGCGATCGATGCCCTTCAGTTTCGCTTTGGCCATATCCGCTCCGATCGTCCACGCCGCATCCATAGAGCCGGCTTGATTGCATGCAAAGTGAATGATAGCTCTGCGGACGAGAGCGGGATCGCAGGATCGCGTCAGGAGAGACGATGAACACGCACAGTTCGATGAGCAGCCTCGCGCCGATCCCGGATCATGTGCCGCCCCATCTGGTGCGCGACATCGACATATTCGGGCTGAAGCCGGTCGATGGCGACATCCATCTCGCATGGCATGCGCTGCACGACGGGCCCGACATCTTCTACACGCCGCGCAACGGCGGCCACTGGGTGTTCACCCGCGCGGAGGACATCCAGGAGGCCTATCGCAACCACGGCCTGTTCTCGAGCCGGATCGTGGCGGTGCCCTTCGTCGACACCGGCTTCCGCTTCGCGCCGGCCGAATATGATCCGCCCGAGGTCAACGAATATCGCAATGCGCTCGCCCCGGCGTTCTCGCCCAAGGCGCTGAAGCGCTACGACGAGATCGTCGGTGAGCTCTGCGCCGAGCTGATCGAGGGCTTCCTCGCCGACGGCGAATGCGAGTTCCAGAGCGCCGTCGCCCAGCGTCTCCCGATCGGCGTCTTCCTTGGCATGATGGATTTCCCGATGGAGGATGCCGCAATGCTCCTCCCGCTGGTCGAAGACCAGACGCGCAGTCCCAATCCGGCGGCCGTGCAGGCCTCGATGGACGCGATGATCGCCTATCTGGGCGGGAAGATCGCCGAACGGCGCCGCAATCCCGGCGAGGACCTGACGAGCAAGGTGATCGCCAGCACCATCCACGGCCGACCCGCGACCGAGCAAGAGGTGTTCAGCATGTGCATCAACCTGATGTTCGCAGGGCTGGATACGGTCGTCGCCGAGCTTGGCTTCTCGATGCGCTTCCTCGCGACCCACCCGGAGCATCAGCGCCAGCTCGCCGAGCAGCCGGAGATGATCCCCGACGCGACCGAGGAGCTGCTGCGCTATCACGGCATCACCAATCTCGCCCGCATGGTACGCGACGACATGGACTATAAAGGCGTGCGGATGGGCGCGGGCGAGCCGGTCGTCCTTTCGACCACCCTGTTCGGGCTCGACGAGCGCCAGTTCCCTGAACCGACCCGGATCGATTTCCGCCGCGAAAACAAGACGCACCTGATCTTCGGCAGCGGCCCGCACCGCTGCCTTGGCTCGCATCTCGCCCGGCTGGAACTGCGCAAGTTCCTGGAGGCCTGGTTCACGCGCATACCCTCCTTCTCACTCAAGCCAGGCGTGGAGGTGGTCGCGGAATCCGGCAAGAACAACGCGATGATCACACTTTCGCTCTGTTGGCCACGGTGAGCGGGTCGAACGCGATGCCCGGTTCTCGATCCGCAAGCGGCGAACGCCGGGGGACCGAGCCCATTACAGCGCTGACGGTCGAGCCCAAGCCGCCAGCACAGGGCACACTCTCTTCGTAAGCCACGCCTACCAGCTTCGCCATAGAAGGCGCGTCGATCGGATCTCGCGCAATCGTGAGCGCTCTTGTCTAGGGTCAGAACTCATTGGTCATATCCAGAAGATGACGGTGGCGGCGAGCGCGATGGCGGAGAAGAACGTGGTCGGGCATCGATCGTAACGCGTGGCGACCCGACGCCAATCCTTCAAACGGCCGAACATGATCTCGATGCGGTTGCGACGGCGATAGCGGCGTTTGTCGTATTTGATGGGCTCGTTGCGGGATTTTCGGCCTGGGATGCAGGGTTCTCCAAGGCATCCCTGAACCAGTCGGCATCGTAGCCACGGTCGGCGAGCAGCCATTGCGCCTTGGGCAGTTCGTCGAGCAGGGCCGCTGCGCCGATATAATCGCTGATCTGACCGGCGGTCATGAAGAAGCTCAAAGAGCGACCGTTCGCATCGGTAACCGCATGGAGCTTCGTATTCATGCCGCCTTTGGTGCGGCCGATCAGGCGTCCGAGGTCCCTCTTTTTATCGCGAGGCTTGATGCCGTGCGGTGCGCCTTCAGATAGGTCGCGTCGATCATAACCGTCTTCCGATCGGCGCCTGCGAAGGACAATCCTTCCATCATCCGGGTGAAGACACCCATCTGGCCCAAGCGCTTCCAGCGGTTGTACAGCGTCTTGTGCGGCCCATAATCTTTCGGCGCGTCCCGCCAGCGCAGCCCGTTGCGATCACGAAGATGATCCCGCTCAACACCCGCCGATCGTCAACCCGCGGCCTGCCATGGCTCTTCGGGAAATACGGCTCGAGCCGCGCCATCTGCTCGTCGGTCAGCCAGTAGAGATCGCTCACATCCAGTCTCCTTGCGGAGCCTGAATCAGATCGCGCCTCTCACATCAATGGGTCCTGACCCTAGCAACCCCAGATTCTACCAATTCAAAAACTGACCTGATTACGGTCGTATCGCTCACGAGCGGACCGCGAACACGCGCTGCGCTGCCATGAAAGGGATTTCGGTCGCGCTTTCAATCCCATGGTAATCGGGCATACGCAGCGGCTCGTTCAGGTACCAGTGCGGAGCGCGTCGGGTTCATGCCTCGCCGCTCCGCTTCTTCGAGATAATCGGATCATCACGCGGCGGTGCTGGAGATAGCGAGCGGAATTGCAGGCCGCGCGCACGCCGCGCGGTTGATGGGCGAGTTGATGCTCGATCCAGTCAGCCTGAAATTGTCCGCTTTCGTTGAGTACTGTGCTGGCGAGATCGCGAAAGCCGTGGACCGTCGCCTTGCCGCGCATGCCCATCCGGTACAGGATATCGAGCATGCGGTTCTCGCTGATCACCTCCGAACGGGCGCTCGCCATTGGAAAGAGGTAACGGGCCGCATATTACCCGTTTTCCGAAAGACGTTCAGACCATGAAGTTCCCTCAAGATCGGGATAGCTTGGGACGATAGCGGCACGAGATGCTCCGAGCGCATTTTCATCCGCTCGGCGGGAATGCGCCAGAGCGGCTTGGCACCATCGAGATCCTCGAACTCGGACCACTCAGCAAACAGCGTTTCCTGCGATCGGACCATCGTCATGATCGTCCAACGCACAGCGAGATGGCTCAGCCTTTCTCCACCGTCGGCGTTCAGTTGCGCAAAAAACCGGGAAGCTCCTTTGCGGCTACCTTGGACATATGCCGCACGGGTGTGGGGCGCGCCATTGTGGGGGAGAGGTCGCGGCACGGATCGCTGTCACAACGTCCGTCTGGAATGGCGTAGCGGAAGATCTCGCTGCAGTGATTTTTGACCCGATGAGCCATCTCGACGGAGCCGCTTTGCTGGATTTCGCGCAGCGCCTCGAGCATCTGCCGCGGCGTGATGTCCCTGATCGGTTCGTTGCCGATCACGGGGAAGATATCCCCTTCGAGACGCCGCATGATGACACCGGCATATCTGGCAGTCCAGCCGGCGCGGCGCGTGCCGTGCCATTCCCGCGCTACCGCCTCGAAGGTCGCCCCCGTAGCGGCAGCGGGTGGTTCGGCGTCACCATCAAGGATACCATGCGGCCGCGCAGTGGGCTTCATTCCCAAGATCAGCTGTGCCTTTACGGCTGCGCGCCAATCCCTGGCTTCCCGCAAGCTCACGTCAGGAGAGGCCGCCGCTCAGGAACCGCTGTTTGCCGTTCACCCTGACCGCGAGTCCCCAGGATTTTTCTCCGTTTGGTCTAACCGAGATGAAGAGGCCGCCTCCATCTGCTTTTTTATAAGCTGTTGGCTTGGGCTGGAGGGCCCTGAGACTGATATCGGTCAGCATCGCGTGTCTGCCTGGCTCGCCAAACTGTTGGTTTGGTGTTGGTTCGGAAATCGTTGAACAAACAAATAGCCGACAACAGCAACGCGCTGCAAGGCAAGCCTCTGAGCCGCACTGAGACACTAAGTCATTGATTTAGTTAAAAGACGAGGGGCGCACCGATCCATTCCGAGCACCTCTGGGATGGCCTGAAAATGGGTCGATGGTCGGGGAGACAGGATTCGAACCTGCGACCCTCTGCTCCCAAAGCAGATGCGCTACCAGACTGCGCTACTCCCCGACTGGAGCATCGCCTTAGTTTCCTCCGGCCGATGCCGCAACCCGGCCAGGCATGCATTATAAAAGGGCGCCAATCCATCTAGGAATGACGCCCTTGTTCTTGTCTATCCGTAAGCGATCACACCTTGTTGATCGCTCCCTTTACGGCACCTTTGGCTTTCTGCACGTCGCCCTTCGCCTCCTGGGCATCGCCTTCCGCCACGATATCGGGGCGATCCATAGCGTCGCCGATCGCGCGCTTCGCCTTGCCGACGGCCTCGTTCGCATGGCCTTTCAGCTTGTCCATCATCTCGCCCATCGCTGGTCTCCTTCGCTGCCGGCGCGGCCCACGCCGCACCCGTTGGAATTGCCAGATAAACGAGCGGGAAAGCGGCCTGGTTCCGCTGCTCGCCTCAATCGGCTTGGCACGCGCAGCGACAATGTGTCCGGGACGGCGGCAAGGAGCAGGATCGAACTGGTCGATGCGGCGAGCGAGAAGGGCGTTTGCGATCCGATGGCGAACGCCGCACCGCCTGCGCCGGTGGTAAACATCCAGACCACCAAATGCCATCAGCATCATCGGCGCCTGGCCGGCGCCAGCCAGGATTCAGATGGTCCCGCAGCTTATGGAAGAATTGGGTGCTCGCGCAGACGAGCCCGGCATAGCCGGCCCGATCCGTCTCATGCCCCTGCCGCTTGCGAAGAAGATCCTGCCCTCCGCGCCATCGGATTCAGATGAGGCCGGCAAGCGGGCTGGAGGGATCGGCGTAGCGGCGCTTGCCCATCCGGCCTGCGCGATAGGCAAGGCGTCCGGCCGCCACCGCAGCCTTCATGGCGCTCGCCATCATCACCGGATCCTTCGCCTCGGCGATCGCGGTATTCATCAGCACGCCGTCGCAACCGAGTTCCATCGCCGCCGCCGCATCCGACGCGGTACCGACGCCGGCATCGACCAGCACGGGCACCTTGGCCCCTTCTACCATCAGCCGGATCATCACCGGATTCTGGATACCGAGGCCCGATCCGATCGGCGCGCCGAGTGGCATGATCGCGACCGCGCCGGCATCCTCGAGCCGCTTGGCCGCGATCGGATCGTCGGCGCAATAGACCATCGGCTCGAACCCTTCCTTGGCAAGGATCTCCGTGGCGCGCAGCGTCTCGACCATGTCGGGATAGAGCGTCTTGGCCTCACCCAGCACCTCGAGCTTGACGAGCGTCCAGCCGCCCGCCTCGCGCGCCAGGCGCAGCGTGCGGATCGCATCCTCCGCCGTGAAGCAGCCGGCAGTGTTGGGCAGATAGGTGATCTTCTTCGGATCGATGAAATCGGTGAGCATCGGCGCCTTGGGATCGGCGATGTTCACGCGCCGCACGGCGACGGTGACGATCTCCGCGCCGGAGGCTTCGACCGCAGCGGCGTTCTGCGCGAAATCCCGGTATTTGCCGGTGCCGACGATCAGCCGGGAGTGGAACGTCTTGCCGGCAACGGTCCAGCTGTCGTCCACGACGGGTGCGGGATGGTCACCGCCGCCGACGAAATGCACGATCTCCAGATCATCGCCATCCTCGGCCAGCACCTGATCGAGCGTCGAACGCGGCACCACCTCGAGATTGCGCTCTACGGCCACCTTGGCCGGATCGAGGCCGAGCTCCTCGGCGAGGGCAGCCAGGGTCAGCCCCTGCGGCACGCGGCGATGCTCGCCATTCACCGTGAGCATGATCGTGCCGTCCGTCGTCATCGTCCTGAACCCTTGTCTGCTGCCTTTGCGCGAACGCGCATGGCGCCATATAGGGATCGGCCAAGCGACGCCGCAACCGAAAGGCACCCGATGGCCGATACCGTCTTCGTCCTCAACGGCCCGAACCTCAACCTTCTGGGTCTGCGCGAGCCCGAAATCTACGGCCATGACACGCTCGACGACATTGCCGGCCGGCTGGAGGATCAGGCGCGCACGCTCGGCCTCGTCATCGATATGCGCCAGTCCAACCATGAAGGCCATCTCGTCGATTGGCTGCACGAGGCCAATGCCGCCGGCGCCAGGGCGGTGCTGCTCAATGCCGGCGCCTTCACCCATACGTCGCTAGCGCTTTACGATGCGATCAAAGCGATCACGGTGCCGGTGATCGAGGTGCATCTGTCCAATCCGCACAGGCGCGAGGAATTTCGCCACAGGAGCTTCGTTGGACAGGCTGCAAAAGGAACAATCGCCGGCTTCGGGGCGCTATCCTATGCCCTCGCGCTGGACGCGGCGGCAAAGCTCTGACATGGGCGCCCCGACATCAACAACAAAGGGTCACTGATGAGCGACAAGAACGGCAGCGCGATGCAGGTCGATCCCGATCTCGTCCGTCAACTCGCCACTCTGCTCGACGATACGCGGCTGACCGAGATCGAGGTGCAGGATGGCGATCGCCGCATTCGCGTCGTGCGCAACATTTCGGTGCCCGCCCAGACGCTGTCCGTAGCCGCAGCGCCGGTTGCGGCCGCGCCCGTAGCCGTTGCCGCGCCGCAGGCCGCGCCGGTTGAAATTGCCAGCGCGGAGCATCCGGGAGCGGTCAAGTCGCCCATGGTCGGTACCGCCTATCTGGCCGCCGAACCGGGCGCCAAGCCCTTCGTCCAGCCCGGCGACAAGGTCGCTGCCGGCGTGACGCTGCTCATCGTCGAGGCGATGAAGGTGATGAACCCGATCGTGTCCCCACGCGGCGGCACGGTGAAGGCGGTGCTGGTCGATAATGGCCAGCCCGTGGAGTATGATCAGCCGCTCGTCATCGTCGAGTAAGGCACGCGCATGGCCATCCAGAAAGTCCTGATCGCCAATCGCGGCGAGATCGCGCTCCGTATCCACCGCGCCTGCCATGAAATGGGCATCAAGACGGTGGCGGTGCACAGCACCGCCGACGCTGACGCAATGCATGTCCGCCTTGCGGACCAGGCCGTCTGCATCGGCCCGCCACCCGCGACGGAAAGCTATCTCAACATCCCGAACATCATCTCCGCCGCGGAGATCACCGGCGCTGACGCGATCCATCCTGGCTATGGCTTTCTCAGTGAAAACGCCCGCTTCGCGGAGATCGTCGAGAGCCACAACATCATCTGGATCGGCCCCAAGCCCGAACATATCCGGACGATGGGCGACAAGATCCAGGCGAAGACGACCGCCGCTGCGCTCGGCCTGCCGCTGGTCCCCGGGTCCGATGGACCGCTGACCGATCTGGACGAGGCGAAGCGTGTCGCCGCCGAAATCGGCTACCCCGTGCTGATCAAGGCCGCGTCGGGCGGCGGCGGCCGCGGCATGAAGGTGGTCCCGAGCGAGGATCAGCTCGAGACGCTGATGGCGCAGGCCGGCAGCGAGGCCAGGGCGGCGTTCGGTGACGCCACCGTCTATATGGAGAAATATCTCGGCGATCCGCGCCATATCGAGTTCCAGATCTTCGGCGACGGCAACGGCAACGCCATCCATCTCGGCGAGCGCGACTGCTCGTTGCAGCGCCGCCACCAGAAGGTGCTGGAAGAGGCGCCCTCTCCCGTGATCAGCGCCGAGCAGCGCTCGGAGATGGGCGGCATCGTCGCCAAGGCGATGGCGGAAATGGGCTATCGCGGCGCCGGCACGATCGAGTTCCTTTACGAGAACGGCCGCTTCTACTTCATCGAGATGAACACCCGCCTGCAGGTGGAGCATCCGGTGACCGAGGCGATCACCGGCCTCGATCTCGTGCGCGAACAGATCCGTATCGCGGAAGGCCATCCGCTGACCCTCCGCCAGGAGGACGTCCAATTTCGCGGCCATGCGATCGAATGCCGCATCAATGCCGAGGATCCGCGGACCTTCGCGCCCTCCCCCGGCCTGGTGAAGCAGTTCCACGCGCCCGGCGGCATGCATGTGCGCGTCGATAGCGGCCTCTACGCCGGCTATCGGGTGCCGCCTTATTATGACAGCATGATCGCCAAGCTGATCGTCTACGGCACCACCCGCCAGGGCGCGCTCCGCCGCCTGCGACGTGCGCTGGAGGAATTCGTGATCGAGGGCGTGACGACGACGATCCCGCTGCATCAGGCGCTGCTCGACGATCCCGAATTCCAGGCCGGCGACTATACGATCAAGTGGCTCGAGGCCTGGCTGGCCAAGCAGGGGGCGTAACGCCTTTCCTTCATCCTCCCCCGCAGGGCAGGGTTATCGCATATTGCCAGCTGGGCGGATGCGGGCGTTTCTCATCCCCCCATCTTCGATGGGGAGGATGGAGGGCAGTGTTCATATGCGATAGCCCTCCCCAGAGGGGGAGGATGATTCTTGTTCTTGATTTGTTCCGACGGAACGCTATCCTTCCCGGATGCGCTCCAAGCCTTCCCCAGCCCGCGGCGCGACGCAGAACGCAACGAGCGGCCGCTTCAATCTTCCGCTCGCCGAGGCCGATGGCGACTGGCTGGATGCACGCGAGGAGATTGATGGTGCCGCGCCGCCGCTGCGCACCACCGTCACCGTCGAACGCCCGCGGACGATCATCGCGCGCAACCAGTCGCCCGACATCGGTTTCGATCGCTCGATCAATCCCTATAGGGGGTGCGAGCATGGCTGCATCTACTGCTTCGCCCGTCCGACCCATGCCTTTCACGACCTGTCGCCCGGCATCGATTTCGAATCGAAGCTGTTCGCCAAGCCCGACGCCGCAACGCTGCTGCGCGCCGAACTGGCCAAGCCCGGCTATGTCGTCTCGTCCATGGCGCTCGGCACCAACACCGATCCCTATCAGCCGATCGAGGAACATTGGGAGATCACCCGATCGGTGCTGCAGGTTCTGGCGGAAACCGGGCATCCGCTGACCATCACCACCAAATCGGACCGGGTGACGCGCGACATCGATATATTGGCGCCGATGGCGAGGCAGCAGCTGTGCGCCGTGGCGGTATCGATCACCTCGCTCACCCCCGCTATCGCACGCACCCTGGAACCCCGGGCACCGCGGCCGGAAAAAAGGTTGGCGGCGGTGCGCAGGCTGCGCGAGGCAGGGATTCCGGCCTATGTCTCGATTGCGCCGATCGTACCGGCGATCACCGATCACGATCTCGAACATCTGGTCGAGGCGGCGGCCGACGCCGGCGCGATCGGCGCTTTCTACATTCCGGTGCGGCTGCCGCATGAGGTGGCGCCGCTGTTCCGCGCCTGGCTGGACACGCACTTCCCGGACCGAGCGGGCAAGGTCATGGGCATGATCCGCTCGATCCGCGGCGGGCGCGACAATGATCCCAATTTCCACAGCCGGATGCGCGGCGAAGGCCCCTGGTACGACCTGATCCGCACCCGCTTCCAGATCGCGTGCAAGCGCTACGGCCTGAAGAACGAGCGCATTCGCCTGCGCACCGACTTGTTCCGCGCGCCGCCGGGCCCACAGCTCAGCCTTTTTTAGCCACGCCGCGCGGATAGGGCCGGAAAAGAACGGACGGATCATTTCGGCGGCGCGACAGCAGATGCGTTGGGCTACAGGCCCCGTTGATAGCCTCACCGCTCGCCCGATGGGCGAACGGAGCGATGACGACAGCGGAGAGCGAACGATGAAGATCGGCGTGTGCATGCCCTATATGGTGCGCGACTATGATCGCGAGCGGATTCTCACCTGGGCGCGCAAGATCGAAGCCGGGCCGTTCCACAGCCTGTCCTGCGGCGAACGGATTACCAACCACAGCTATGACATGCAGAGCATTCTCTGCGCCGCGGCGGCCGTGACGGAGCGGGTGCGGATCATGCCGTCGCTCTACGTGCTGCCGATGCGGTCCGCCGTGATGACCGCCAAGGAGGCCGCGACGCTCGACGTTCTCTCCGACGGCCGCGTCTCGGTGACGGTCGGCATCGGCGGGCGCGAGAAGGATTATCAGGCGGTCGGCGCACCATTCGAACGGCGCCACCAGCGTATGGACGAGCAGGCACTCGAGATGCGCCGGGTGTGGCGCGGCGAGCCGGTGTTCGAGGGCGCGGACGAGGTCGGCCCGGTCTCGCCGCAAGGCGCGAACATCCCGCTCTATGCCGGCGCGATGGGCCCCAAGGCGATCGCCCGCGCTGCCAAATGGGCCGATGGCATCTACGGCACCTCGATGGCCGGCGATCGCGAGGGGCATGAGCGCATCTTCGACATGGCCAAAGAGGCCTGGGTGAAAGAAGGCCGGACCGACAAACCCTATCTGGTCGGCAGCTTCTGGTACTCGCTGGCGCCCGACGCCGAGGCCGAGCTCAAAAGCTATGTCTATGATTATATGAAATATCAGGGCGAGGAGATCGGGCGTTACGTCGCTGACAGCATGACCCGCCATACGCCCGACGCCATACTGGAAGCGATCGACAATGTCCGCGCTGCCGGCGCGGACGAACTGCTGATCGTCCCCGCGACGGCCCATTATGACGAGGTAGACAAGCTGGCCGAGTTGCTGCGGTGAGGCACCTAAAGCCCCCTCCCCTCCGGGGAGAGGGTTATAAGGGGGCACGTCGAAACGGTGGCAAGCCGCGCCCCTGATGTCGACCGCTCTCTCGACGGGCCGTCCCCGGAGGGGAGAGGGAGTTAGGTCTTGCCCGCCCGTCGCCACCATGGCATCGCATCTGCGTATCCATAAAACAGATAGGATACGCATCCGCAGCCCCTGGGAGAGGAAATGCGATGAAATTCGGCCTGTTCTACGAACATCAGGTCCCGACTCCGTGGGACGAGGAGTCCGAGCTGCGCGTCTATCAGGAGGCGCTGGACCAGGTGGAATTGGCCGATCGGCTCGGTATCGACTATGTCTGGGAGGTCGAGCACCACTTCCTCGAGGAATATTCGCACAGTTCCGCGCCCGAGGTTTTCCTCGCCGCCTGCTCGCAACGGACCAGGAATATCCGGCTCGGCCATGGCGTGATGCTAATGTCGCCGCAGTATAATCATCCTGCGCGCGCCGCCGAGAGGATCGCGGCGCTCGATCTCGTCTCCCGCGGCCGGGTGGAATGGGGCACCGGTGAATCCGCCAGCGCGCTGGAGATGGAAGGCTTCAACCAGGATCCCGCGCAGAAGACCGCGCTGTGGCGCGAGGGCGCAGAGCAGGCCGCGAACATGCTGGCGATGACGCCCTATCCCGGCTTCCAGGGCCAATATTTCAGCATGCCGGCGCGCAACATCGTACCCAAGCCGGTGCAGAAGCCGCACCCACCGATGTGGCTGGCCTGCTCCCGCCGTGAGTCGATTCACCGCGCCGCGCGCATGGGCCTCGGCGCGCTTGCCTTCGCCTTCGTGGAGCCCGAGCAGGCCGCGCACTGGGTCCAGGAATATTATGACATCATCAAATCGGACGAATGCGTCCCGATCAGTCACAGGGTGAACCCCAATATCGCGATCGTCAGCGCCATGTCCGTCCACGCCGACGAGGCCGAGGCGATCGCGCGTGGGCGGGAGGGTTTCAAATTCTTCGGCTATTCGCTCGGCTATGTCGCCGCCTACGGCCAGCATCGGCCCGGCCGCTCCGAACTGTGGCGCAAGTTCAAGGAGGTGGAGGACACCATCCCCGAGAATAGCGGCCATGGCGGCATCGGCACGCCGGACCAGGTGCGCGAGCAGTTCGAACGCTATGAGAAGATCGGCATGGACCAGCTGATCTTCGTCCAGCAGGTCGGCAAGAATCGCCACGCGCATATCTGCGAATCGCTGGAGCTGTTCGCGCGCGAGCTGCTGCCTGCGTTCAAGGAACGCGATGCGATCCGCCAGAAACAGAAAGCCGAGGAGCTGGCGCCCTATATCGAGGCCGCGCTGGCGCGGAAGCAGCGCATGGCTCCGCTGGCCGAAGCCGCAATACCGACGATCGATTCCTACGGTCGCCGCAACACGACGGACATCAGCGTTTCCAAGCCCGAGGTGCTGGGCGATCGCGGTGGCGGCTTTTCCATCCCGAGCTTCGATCCGCATGCCCGCAAAGCCGCGATGGACATAGGCGGACAAGCGGTGATCGATCCGCACGCCCGAAATCCTGAAGGAGCGAAATAGCCGACGTCCATCGTCGTGCGCAGGCCGGGCGACGCAGAATGGCTTGGCCCCAATGTTCCACCCGCCGATACGGAGGCTCCATGTCGACCCGCCATCTCGTCGATCCGGATCTGCTGCCCACGCTGGATGTCTTCCCACAGTTCGAGTTCGATCGTGCCACCCTGTCCGCAATGCGCGCGGCACGGCAGGATCTCGCTTTGCCCGTTCCGGACGCTCACGGCATCACGATCGAGCGCCGCAGGATCGCCGGGGTCGGCGGACATGATGTAGGCATCATCATCTTTCGTCCCGAGCCGGCCGAGACCCCCTTGCCCGCGGTGCTGCACATCCATGGCGGGGGCTATGTGATGGGCACGGCGGAGATGAGCAGCGCCGGCAATGCCGTGACGGCAGATGCCGCCCGCTGCGTCATCGTCTCGGTCGATTACCGGCTGGCGCCGGAGACGCCGCATCCCGGGCCGCTCGAGGATTGCTACGCCGCGCTGAAATGGCTGCATGATGGCGCTGAAGAGCTGGGCGTGGATCGGACGCGGATCGCGGTCGCCGGCGAGAGCGCCGGTGGCGGCCTGGCCGCGGCCCTCGCCCTGCTCGCCCGCGATCGCGGCGAAGTGCCGCTGATCTTCCAGCGGCTGATCTATCCGATGATCGACGATCGTACCTGCGTGCGCGATGCGCATCCCTATGTTGGCGAGTTCATCTGGACTCCGGCTTCGAACCGCTTCGGCTGGCACGCGCTGCTCGGCGAGAAACCGGGCGGTGCCGGCATATCGCCATACGCCGCAGCCGCTCGCGCCGAGGATCTCGCGGGCCTGCCACCCGCCTATATCTCGGTCGGCTCGCTCGATCTCTTCCTCGAAGAGAATGTCGATTATGCGCTGCGCCTGACGCGCGCCGGCGTTCCCGTCGAGCTGCACGTCTATCCCGGCGCCTTTCACGGCTTCGAGCTCGCGCCGAACACACGGCTGGCGCGGGTCGCCGCACGCGATCGGCTGGAAGCGCTGAAACGCGCGCTGTACGGCGCGGGCTGAGCGCAGCGGTTCGAACCGCCGCGCTGGCAGAAGCCGCATCATAAGGATGGGGAGGATGGGATGCCGAACGCAGATCAGGGCAAGCTGACGGGACAAGCGGCGATCGTTACCGGCGCCGGCCGCGGGATCGGCCGCGCCGTGGCGCTGCGGCTCATGCGCGAGGGCGCGGCGGTCGCGATCGCCGACATCGCGATCGAACGAGCCCGGCAGACCGTCAGCGCGATAGAAGAAAGCGGCGGACGTGCCATCGCGCTTTCGGTCGACACTGCCAGCCGGTCTTCGGTGGATGCCATGGTCGCCTCTGCGGCGGAGGCGTTCGGCCGCATCGACATTCTCGTCAACAACGCCGCCATCGCCCGCAGCGCCCCGTTCCTGGATCAATCTGCGGAGGATTGGGCCGATCACATCGGCATCAATCTCTCCGGCGTATTCCACTGCTCGCAGGCGGCAGCGCGGGTGATGGCGACGGCCGGCTACGGCCGGATCATATCGATAACGTCTATCGCCGGGATGATGGGTCCGCTCGATTTCCCCGCTTACGGTGCTGCGAAGGCCGGCGTGATCGGCCTCACTCGCGCCATGGCGCTGGAGCTTGCCGATCACGGCATCACCGCCAACGCGATCGCACCGGGCCCGATCGACACGGAGTTGCTGCGCGAAGCCTGGTCGCCCGCAGCATATAGCGCGCGGGCTCAGCATATTCCGGTGGCACGGCTCGGTCAGGCCGACGAGATCGCCTATGCGGTGCTGATGCTCGCCGCGCCCGAAGCCGCATATATTACCGGCGTCGTGCTACCCGTCGACGGTGGTGCCGCGGCCGCCGGATCCTATATGTCGGAGAAGTTCCGGCGCCGGAGCGTTGAAGCGCCCGGCTGAACCCAGCTTGCGTCTAGGAGTCTGTATGGAAATGCGCCTTCGGCGCATGCTCGGCACCGGCCCTCTCCCCCACCCGGCCTCCCATAGAATACTGCCGTTGGGAGGCCGGGTGGGGGAGAGGGCCGGTGCCGCCTCGAAATGCGCGCTTCCGCGCATTTCCAAACAGACTCTAACAAGCCTCGGGCGACAGCGGCTTGAACACCAGCCGGTCAAGGATGGCCGCCATGTCCTCGGCGTCGATGTCCGTCCCCCGCTCCAGCCACCAGGCGAGGATGTTGAGCGTGGCGCCGACGGAATGGACGCTCAGCAGTTCGCCCGGCAGGTCTCCGCCCATGTCGACGCGATTCGCCGCGGAAAGCTGGATTGCGCGCAAGGTGATCTCCCGCCGCATCGCGTCGCCAGCCCCTACCAGCAACGCATGGCAGATCGCCCGCTGCGTATCGACGAACCGCGCCAGCTCCAGCGAGGCGGCGCGCGTCTCGGTTTCGCGCATCAGGGGGCCCATCAGCGCCAGCATGTCGAGGATCAGCGATTCGGCGATATCCGCCAGCAAGGCTTCCTTGCTGGGGAAGTGGCGAAAGAAGGTCGCATAGCCCACCGAGGCCCGTTTTGCGATTTCGGCCACGGTCAGCTCCGCGAACGGCTTTTCCCCCGCCAGCGCGATCAGCGCATCGCGAAGCGCCGCGCGCGATTTCAGGATTCGTGCGTCGACCGCGCTTGACGGCCGCTCGGTAAAGTCTATTTTATGATCCATACTATATCATAAATAGGGTGATGCTCATGAACGCTCAAGCCCATCCGCAGGCAGGCTGTCCTTTCCACAGCGGCGACGATCACCGCAAGTCCGCTGCCGCATCGGAAGGCGGCGGCACCGTGAAGCCCGATGTCCGCACGCAGACATTCGATCGCGCGCGCAGCGTGCTGCGCAGCGATGCCGCACGGCAAGCCGGCTTCATGGCCGAGCAAGTCAGCAAGATCGGCAGCGCGACGCGCCAGCCCATCCTTTTCCTGGAGGGCGAGGCGCATCGCGTGCAACGCAGCGCCACCGCGCGCTTCTTTACGCCCAAGATCGTCACGACCCGCTATCGCGATCTGATGATACGCCTGAGCGACGGCCTGATCGACCGCTTCAGGAAACAGAAGCGGGTCAAGCTCGACGACCTCAGCCTCGAACTGGCTGTCGCCGTGGCAGGCGACATCGTCGGCCTGACCGCAAGCGATCCGGATGGCCTTGCCAAACGGCTGGACGTCTTCTTCACCGGCAACTTCGATCCGCCCGGCAACAAGCTGCGCGCCTTCGCCAAATTCCTGCGGTCGCAATATCAGGTATTGTCCTTCTATTATCGCGACGTCGCGCCCGCGATCCGCGCCCGCAAGAAACACCGGCAGGACGACGTGATCTCGCATCTGATCGACGAAGGCTATAACGGCCGCGAGATCCTGACCGAATGTCTCGTCTATGGCGCAGCCGGCATGGCGACCACGCGCGAGTTTATCGTGATGGCGGCATGGCACATGCTGGAACGCCCGGAACTGCGCACCGCTTTCCTGGAGGCGAACGAGACCGGCAAGATCGCGTTGCTCGAGGAGATACTGCGCCTCGAGCCCGTGGTCGGCTATATCTATCGGCGCATGCAGGCGGATCTGCCGTCGTCTGACGGCGTGCAGGATGTGCGTCTCGGCAATGCGGTTGCGATAGACGTGCGCGCCGCCAATACCGACGAGGCCGCCTTCGGCGCTTGCCCGCGCGAGGTGATGCCTGGACGGAAGGTCAGCGCCAAATATGGCAATGCCGGTCTGGCTTTCGGCGATGGCGAGCATCGTTGCCCAGGGGCGCAAGTGGCGCTGCATGAAACCTTCCTGTTTCTGGAGCGACTGATGCAGGTTCCGGGACTGAAGCTGGAGCGCGCGCCCGACCTCGCCTGGAACCGTCTGGTAACGGGCTACGAACTGCGTAACGCCGTGATCACCTGCGACTGAACGGCAGCGCCGAGGGCGCGCCGGACCAGCGACAAAATAACGCTACGGCCAAATTAAAATAACGGGGAGAGGAAGCATGAAGAAATCGACGCCCGTGCTTTGCTTGGCGGCAAGCACGATCGCAGCCCTGACCGCGGCTTTTCCGGTACAGGCGCAGACCAGCACGGCCACCAAGACGGCAGCGGAGATAGGCGACATCGTCGTCATCGCGCGGCGCCACGAGGAATCGCTCCAAAAGGTTCCCGTGGCGATCACCGCCCTGTCGGGCAATGCCCTGGCAGAGCGGAGCGTCGTTTCCGTCGATCAACTGCGCAATTTCGCACCGGCGCTCAACATTTCCGGACAGGATCGCGGCGAGGCCACCTTCTACATCCGTGGCCAGGGTCCGGGGGTGCTGGGCGGCGGCCAGCGCAACTTCACCAGCGTCGCCACCTATTTTGCCGAGGTGCCGACGCCGATCGCCGGATCGGGCACGATCTACGATCTGTCCAGCGTACAGGTGCTCAAAGGGCCGCAAGGCACGTTGTTCGGCCGCAACACGACCGGCGGCGCGGTACTGTTCGAACCGACGAAGCCGTCCTTCGATCTCGGCACCTATCTGAAAGGCAGCTTCGGCAACTATAAGTATCGCGAGCTGGAAGCGATGCTGAACCTGCCGATCGTGCAGGATCTCCTCGCAGTGCGGCTGGCCGGCGACATCGGCCGCCGTCACGGCTTCACGCGCAACGTGGTGACCGGCCAGCGGCTCGACAGCCGCAACAACGATTCCTACCGCGTCTCGCTGTTGTTCACACCGACGCCCGATATCGAGAATGTCACGATCGTCGACAGCAATTTCCGCGACAATAGCGGCTCGGGCCAGATATTGCGGCAGGTGGATCCCGGCGCGAACCTCGGCAGCCTGCCGAATCCGCTGCTCTACGGCCCCAGCGCCACTCCGGAGACGATCGGGCTCAGCAATTTCCTCGGCCTGCCGCAAAGCTTCACCCTGACCGCCGGCAGTCCTGCCTCCAGCTATATCGCCTGCCTGCAATATCCCCTGCCCGGCTGCGCCACCGGGCCGTTCGGCGGCGCCGTTGCCGCGCTTCAGGCAGCCGCGGCAAATGGCGGCCTCGGCCTCTCCGGCCTCACGCCTCAGCAATTCCAGGCCGCCCTGGCGCAGCAGCAGGCGCTGGGCATCCGCCGCATCGCCAACCCGCGCTACCAGTATCGACGCAACCGCGATTTCGGCGTCACCAACAAAACCAGCTGGCAGATTTCTGATACGATCACGTTGAAGAACATATTCTCCTTCCGCAAGGAGAAGACCGCCGAGACGCTCGATCTGTCCGGTCCGCTATCCTATATCTACAGCTTCTATCCGGCCGGCTCGGAGCCCTATGTTCGCGGGTTCGAGCAATATACGGAAGAATTCCAGATCCAGGGCAAGATGCCTGATCTCGGCCTCAGCTACATCCTCGGCTATTATCACGAGCAGGCCAAGCCCGGAATTCACCAGGCCTATCGTTCGTACAGCTTCGGATCCATAATCAGCACCATCCAGGATTATAACGATAAAAGCGATGCCGTCTTCGGGCACATCGAATATAATATCACCAAAGGTCTGCAGCTCAGCGGCGGTATTCGATATACGCGCGACAAGCGCTTCGCCTCTTCCTCCAAGCTTACGGACGACGGCACCTGCAACCAGCCCGATCCCAGCCAGTTCGATCCGGTCTCCGGTCTGACCCCGAATGTCTGCCCGCAATCGTCAAGGGCTCGCTTCAGTGCGGTGACGGGCGACGCGACGCTCCAATATAATATCAACCAGCGCACCCTGGTCTATGCAGCATATCGCCACGGTTATAAGAGCGGCGGCTTCAACCTGCCGGCGCCGACCGCGGATACGCGCGTCTTCCGGCCGGAAACTGTCGACGATATCGAGCTGGGGCTCAAGGCGGATTGGGATATCGGCGTTCCGCTCCGTACCAATCTCGCGCTGTTCCACGACAAATATAAGAATATCCAGATCGCGCAGGGCGTGTTCAGCGGCGGCACGCTCGTCTCGGCGGTGCTGAACGCCGGCCGCGCGACCAACAAGGGCTTCGAGTTCGAGGGCACGATCGTTCCGTTCACCGGGTTCACACTGTCGGGCTTCGTCTCCTATCTCGATGCCAAATGTCAGGTGGATGCCGGCGAAGCCTGCCGTATCGGCCGCCAGATCGCCTATCAGCCGCACTGGAAATATTCGATCAACGGCCAGTATAAGCTGCCGCTGCCGGGCGATACCAACGTCACCCTGTTCGCCAGCTATTCCTATACCGGCAAGGTCAACACGTCCGACCCGGATGCCGTTCTGGTCGGACTGAAGGACTATTTCCCCGGTTACGGCACGCTCGACGCACGGATCGAGTGGAACGACGCGATCGCGAAGGGCATCGACCTCGCCGTGTTCGGGACGAACCTCACCAACAAGGGCTATTTCGTCGGCGGCTATTCGCTTGCGACCGATCTGGGCGTCGACGCGATTCTCGCGGGAGAACCGCGGATGTACGGCGCCTCGGTGAAATTCCACTTCGGGCGTTGATTGGCGGTCTGGCACAAGGAGACAGCGAATGAAGGCAGTTCAGGTGCTTCGCCACGGCGATCCTGCCGATGTCGTGGCGGTAGCCGAAACCGCCATACCGGATGTCGGGCCGGGCGAGGTCCGCGTCGCGGTATCCGCGGCGTCGCTCAACTTCGGCGATATCGCGCGCGCCCGCGGCGGCGTGGCGACGGTGATGGCGCAGCCGCCCTTCACCCTCGGCATGGATGTCTGCGGCGTGGTGGAAGCGACGGGAGCAGGGGGCGAGGCGTGGCTGGGCCGGCGCGTCGTCGGAATGACGAAGATGGCATTTGGCGGTATGGCCGAACAGGCGATCGTGCCGCTGGCGAGCCTTTTCGACGCGCCGCCTGAACTCGACGATGCCGAGGCGACGGCTTTCCTGCTGCCCTTCCACACCAGCTATCTTGCGCTGCAGCTGCGGGCGAAGCTGCAGGCTGGAGAAGCGTTGCTCATCACCGGCGCGGCGAGCGGCGTCGGCACGGCCGCCGTGCAGCTCGGCGCGGCTGCCGGTGCGCAGGTGATCGCGCTCGCCGGCGGCCCGGAGAAGGGCCGCTATTGCGAAAGCCTCGGCGCAGCGGCATCGATCGATCATCGGCAGGACGATCTGTTCGATCGGGTAATGGATCTTACCAGCGGGCGCGGTGTCGACGTCGCCTTCGACCTGGTCGGCGGCGAGCTCACCGAACCGATCTGGACCTGCATGGCGCGCGAAGGCCGCTACCTGCCGGTCGGCTTCAATGGCGACTCGCAGGGCGGCCTCGGCGGCAAGCCGCTGCGCAAGGTCTCCATTGGCAATTTCTCCGTGCTTGGCGTGATGCTGGCCTATGGCATGGCGGTCGGCCCGATGCGCCGCATGGGAATGAACCCGCATCCGCCGGAGATCGGGCAACAGGTTCATGCGGCGCTGTGCGATCTGGTGGCCGCCGGCCGGATCAGGCCAGCGATCGGGCAACGTATCCGCATGAATGCGGTGGGTGCAGCGCTTGCCGACCACGAGGCGCGCAAGACCTCCGGCCGAACCGTCGTCGACATTGCCGGATCGTGAAGGAGCCGCACCGATGGCCATGAACCCCGACATGCTCGCCGCCGCCGCCTGCGAACAGACCGGCCTCGACGATTTCGGCAGCGACAGTTTCCGCGAGGGACTGACGATATTGTGCGATTCCCTGTCGGCCGAGGCGCAGCTCAATCCGTTCGGGCAGATGGCACTGCCCGGCGCGATCGTCTCCGGGCTATCCAACCGTCTGCGGATCGTCGACTGGGCCAAGCGGCATCCCGAAGTCTCCGAAGAGCGGATCGAAGCGCCGATCGTCGTCGTCGGCCTGTTCCGCGCCGGCACCACCTTCCTCAGCTATCTGCTGGAAAAGGACGAGCGGCATCGCCCGTTGCTGCGCTGGGAGGCAGAAGCGAGCGTGCCGCCGCCGACGCCTGAGACGCTGCTCTCGGATCCGCGCATCGAAGCGGTTCGCGCGGCGAGCGCGATGGTCGACCAGATCAATCCTCGCATCCGCATCGTGCAGAGCGAGGAAGCGGATGGGCCGACCGAGTGCATCGGGCTGCTGAACCAGGATTTCAAAAGCGTGCTGTGGGAAGCCATGGCCAATGTCCCGGCCTATGGCGAATGGCTGTTCGCGACCGATCACCGATCGGCCTACGATTATCATGAGCGCGTGCTGCAGACGCTGCAGAGCGGCGGCGTCCGCGGCCGCTGGTCGCTCAAATCGCCGTCTCATGCGCTGCATCTGGATGCGCTCACCGCGGTCTATCCCGATGCGCGGCTGGTGGTCATGCATCGCGATCCGGTGGTGCTCTGCGCCTCGGTCTGCAGCCTGATCACGACGCTGACGAGCACCTTCTCCGATGCCGATCACCGCCGCTACATCGCCGATCACTGGACGGAGATGCTCGCCCGTTCGATTGCCGCGATCGATGCGTTTCGCGATGCCAACCCGAACCATCGGATCGTCGACGTGCGCTACGCCGATCTGGCGAACGATCCGATCGCCACCATGGGCCGCGTCTATGCGTCGTTCGGCGACGAGCTCGACGGACAGGCGCTGGCCGCGATGCAGGACCATGTCGAGTCGCATCCGAAGGGCCGTTTCGGGAAACATGGCTATGATCCCGAGGAGTTCGGCCTCGACGCCGGTGCGATCGCTGAACGCTTTCGCCCCTATGTCGAACGCTACGACATTCCGCTGGAGACGATGCGCGAACCCTGAACGGCGCCAGGTGCGGCTGCGATTCCCGCTGGCGGACGGAAGGGTGCGATGCCCGCCCGGCCAGGCGAACGTGGCCGGATCACACGTCTTGTCTGCATCGTCGCGTTTCCACAGCGGCCTTCGGCTGCTACTCTCCCAGGCGAGCGTGCTCTGCGACGATCGCGCAAACGAAAATGGGAGAGAAAAATGCCCGACTATGATCTGCTCCTCACGGGGGGCCTGATCGTCGATGGCAGCGGCAGCGAACCGTTCGTCGGCGATATCGCGATCAAGGGCGATCGCATCGCCGCGATGGGCACGGTCGAGGGTAGCGCGACACGCACCGTCGATGCGAAGGGGCTGATCGTCACGCCCGGCTTCGTTGACGTGCACACCCATTATGACGGCCAGGCGATCTGGTCCGACCGGCTTTCGCCCTCCTCCAACCACGGCGTGACCACCGTCGTCGTCGGCAATTGCGGCGTTGGCTTCGCGCCCTGCCGTCCGTCCGATCACGACTTGCTGCTCAAGGTGATGGAAGGCGTGGAGGATATTCCCGGCGTGGTGATGGCCGAGGGCCTGCCGTGGACGTGGGAGACCTTCCCCCAATATCTCGATGCGCTCGACGCGAGGGCCCGCGACATCGACGTCGCCGTCTACCTGCCCCACTCGCCTCTGCGCGTTTATGTAATGGGCGAGCGCGGTGCGGCGCGCGAGCCGGCGACCGACGACGATCTGCAGCGCATGCGCACACTCGCCAAGGAAGCGATCGAGGCCGGCGCGATCGGCTTCGCCACCTCCCGCGTGTTCATCCACCGCACCTCGGACGGCCAGCAGATACCAAGCTTCGAGGCCGATCAGCGCGAGTTGATCGAAATTGCCCGCGGCATGAGCGATGCCGGCGAAGGCATCGTGCAGGCGGTGCTGGCGATCGCGCCCTGGGAGCAGGAACTGGGCATGCTCGGCGAGGTCGTCTCCGAGAGCGGCCGCCCTGCCACCTTCACCTTCGGCGCGCCCAATTCCGGCGCGAAGATCTGGAAGGAAGGGCTGGAGATCGTCGAGCGGTTGAACCGCAACGGCCCGCCCGTCACCGCGCAGATGTTTCCCCGCCCCGTCGGCATGATCGCTGGGCTGGAGCTGTCCACCCATCCCTTCACCCTCTGCCCCAGCTTCAAGGCGATCGAGGCACTGCCATTGCCTGAGAAGCTGCGGATCATGCGCGATCCCGATTTCCGTGCAAAGCTGGTCGCCGAGGCGCCCGAGGAAGGCCATCCGCTGACCCAGATGGCGCGCAACTGGGAATGGATGTTTCCATTCGGCGATCCGCCCAATTACGAGCCGCCGCTGGAAAGCAGCATCGCCGCCGAAGCCAAGCGCCGCGGCCAGACGCCAGCCGAGGTCGCCTACGACATGCTGCTGGAGAAGGATGGCAAGGCGATGCTCCTGCTGCCGCTCGGCAATTATCACGAAGGCAAGCTCGATGCGGTCGGCGAGATCATCCGCCATCCCAATGTAATCGCCGGTCTCGGCGACGGCGGCGCGCATTACAGCGTGATCTGCGATGCCAGCTTCACCACCTTCACTCTCGCTTATTGGGTGCGCGACCGCGAGCGGGATCGGCTGGAGCTGAGCGAGGCCGTGCGTTTCCTGACGCATGATCCGGCCAAGACGGTGGGCCTTGAGGATCGCGGCCTGCTCGCCCCCGGTTACAAGGCCGACGTCAACCTGATCGACCTCGACCGGCTGAAGCTGCTCGCCCCCGAGACGCGCTACGACCTGCCCGCCGGCGGCCGCCGGCTCGACCAGCGCGCCGAGGGTTATGTGATGACCATCGTCTCCGGCGAGATCACACTCGAGAACGACCGGCCGACCGAAGCGCGGCCGGGCAAGCTGGTGCGCGGTGTCCGGGGCGTGCCGGAAGTGGCGGGGTAGGTCTCAGGTCACCATGCCTCGCTAATCCCCCTCCCCTCCGGGGAGAGCTGCGGCATTCGCCCGTCGCTCATTGGAAACTTTTCTTCGTCATTCCAGCGAAAACGAAAGCTGGGATCGCTTCCGCGGTCGCGCGGGCGCCTCTCGAGAGCGATGCCAGCTTGCGCTGGCATGACGTCTGTTTATGCAACGCTCCGGCGCGCGGGAAAAGCTTCAGAAACAAGCGAAATCGCGCCGTCAGCGCGCCGGCAGCCGCCCGATCAGCTGCGCTCCGTCGGCCAGATGCACTCGACATCATCGTCCGCCGACAGCCGCCAATTGCGGATCACGCCCACATGGACGCTCACCCGCTGCGCGCACGATAGTTTTAGCCTCGGTAGAAATTTGAAAAGCCCCTCTCCTGGCCGCTGCCATTATTTGAATTTAAGTTCAAACTTGAATTTTAGTATATTTATCTGTATCGAGCCGGGCATCGGAGAGAATCAGGGAGAGATGAGATGCCGATGCCCAACGATGTTCCCGTGATCGACACGATGCTCGGCATCCCGAGCAATGCCGCCCGCACCGACTGGTATGACTGGTTCCGCCCGCTGCTGCGCGACCGCGAGAGCCTCGATGCCTTCGAGATGCCGGCGCAGTACATGTTCAAGGGCGTGCCCGACATCGGCGAGCAGGCGGATTATCTGGCCTGGACGATCGGCGAGATGGATCGCTTCAACATCGCCAAGGCGCTGGTCGGCTTCGATCCCTCGCTGGTCGGCCGCATCCGTTCCGAATATCCCGATCGCTTCGCCT
The DNA here is from genome assembly GCF_009755815.1 of Flavisphingomonas formosensis. Taxonomy (GTDB): domain Bacteria; phylum Pseudomonadota; class Alphaproteobacteria; order Sphingomonadales; family Sphingomonadaceae; genus Flavisphingomonas; species Flavisphingomonas formosensis. The sequence goes on along the minus strand of NZ_WRPK01000007.1, from coordinate 250,667 downwards.
TCGACCTCCCGCTCGATCCCAATCGCGGCATGGAGGAGGTCCGCCGGATCAAGCAGATCCACGCCGAATATGGCCTCGCGGCAGTTAGCGTCTTCCCCGCGGGCACCTGGCCGCAGGTGCCGATCAACCACAAATATATGTTCCCGATCTACACCGCCTGCTCGGAGCTCGGCCTGCCGATCCTCCTCAATGTCGGGGTACCCGGGCCCCGCATCCCGATGGAGAATCAGAAGGTCGAGCATCTCGACGAGATCTGCTGGTTCTTCCCCGATCTCAAGATCGTCATGCGCCACGGAGCCGAGCCCTGGGAGGCGCTGGCCGTCAAGCTGATGCTCAAATGGCCGAACCTCTATTATTCGACCAGCGCCTTCGCGCCCAAACATTATCCCAAGGCGATCATCGATTTCGCCAACACGCGCGGCGCCGACAAGATCATCTATGCCGGTTATTTCCCGATGGGCCTCAGTCTCGACCGGATCTTCCGCGAACTCGAGGACGTTCCCTTCAAGGACGAGGTCTGGCCGAAATTCCTCGCCGGCAATGCCCGCCGCGTCTTCAACCTGGGAGAGTGACGATGTCCGACAGTCTCACCGATGCTCGCACCCCGCCGGTCGCGGTCTGGAGCCAGCTCCAGGCGCTGAAGGGCGATGCGCTCAAGGCGTGGCGCATGGCCGAGCCCGAGAATCGTCGCTCGATCGAGAGCCGCAACCTCGATCTGCCCTTCCCCTTCGGCTGGTATGTCGCCTGCTTCTCCGACGAACTTGCCGTCGGCGAGGTCAAGCCGCTTTATTATTTCGACACCGATCTCGCCATCTGGCGCGGCGAGGACGGCACTGCGCGGATGATCGACGGCTATTGCCGCCATCTCGGCGCGCATCTCGGCTATGGCGGCCGCGTAGCCGGCAACGACATCGAATGCCCCTTCCACGCCTGGCGCTATGACGGCGCCGGCGCGGTCACTGATATTCCCTATGCCCGCACTATTCCGCCGCAGGTCCGCAAGCCCTGCGATCACCAATGGCCGGTGATCGAGCGGAACAAGTGCATCTGGTTCTGGTATCATCCCCATGGCACCGCGCCGATGTGGGACGTCGAGGAGCAGGCCGAGACCGCCGATCCCGAATGGACCGACTATGAACATCATGAATGGTATGTCTGGGGTTCGCTGCAGAACATGGCGGAAAACGGCGTCGACGCCGCCCATTTCCGCTACATCCACGGCACCGCCGACTTTCCGGACTATGCGCTGACCTCCGAAGGCCACAAGCGCACCGGCGTCGTCCATTCCAAGATGGACACGCCCTGGGGCAAGGTCGACGGCTCGATCGCCTATGGCACGATCGGCCCGGGCCAGAGCTACACCCGCTTCGGCGGCATCTGCGACACGCTGCTCGTCTCGGCGGTCACGCCGGTCTCGCAGGACAAGGTGCACGTCCGCTTCGCCTTCACCCAGCGCCGCTCGGACAAGGAGGGCGAGAAGGCCGGCGTGGCGCGTGGTATCATCAAGAATCTCTGCCGCCAGCTCGATCAGGACAAGGTGGTCTGGGATCGCCAGCGCTACATGCCGCAGCCGGTGATCTGCGACGGCGACGGCCCGATCGCGGCCTTCCGCCAATATTACAGCCAGTTCTACGCGGAATATGAGCCGGATCCGGCCAAGAAGATCGCCTCGCTCAACATGGTCCGCAAGGCGAAGCGGTGACTTCAAGCCCTCTCCCGCTGCCGGGAGAGGGCCTTCTTATTCTTAGTCATGCTGAAAGGCGTTCAGCGTGACGCCTTCAGGACGTTGCCCCCCGCCCCATCACCAGTTCCACCGCCACCCGCGCCGCCTGCTCCAGCTTGGCGCTCAGCGGATAGGCCTCGTCGAGCCGCCACAAGAGCACGATGCCGCTGTAGAGCCCGAGCAGCATCTCGCCGAGATCGCGCGCCGGCACGTCGCCGCGCACCCGCCCCCTATCCGCTGCGGTCGTCAGCGCTGCGGTGAACGCATCGACCAGCCGCCCCGACCAGCGATCGCCCCCGGCCGCGACCGCCCAGCCCTGTTCGGCCGGGTCGAGCAGCCTGCGCGACAGCGCCGCGTTCGCCTCCAGCCGCGTCGCGCTGCCGACGAAGATCCGGTGAAGGCGCGCGGCGACCTGCGTCTCGGCGGCGTTGGCCTCCTCGATCAGCGTCTGGAAGGCTTCGTTATTCTCGGCGATCAAATCGACGACGATATCCGCCTTGGCCGGGAAATAGTTGAACAGCGTGCCCCTCGCGACATCCGCGCGCTCGGCGATCTCGTCCATCGTGGTCGCGCCGACGCCGGACGCGGTGAAGCAGGCGCGGGCCGCCGTCAGGATGGCGCGGCGCGTGCGCTCCTTGTTCTTCTCGCGTCGCGACAGTATCGCGCCGGCCGCAGCATTGGTCATCGCCTGCCTCCTTCCCGGCCTCGCCGGGGAGCATAAGGGCAGGGACTTACACCATATTTGATCTGCAGTTCAAATATGGATTCAAGATCATCTAACTAAGTGCCGCACAAAAAGGGCCGCGGCCGGCACGAGGAGAGAAACCGGCCGCGGCAAGGAGAGGCTCGTTCAGTCGGCGTTACGCACGCGATGCGGGATGTCGTCGCTTGCGATCAGCACGCGGTGCATCACCCGCGGGAAATCGCCATAGTCGCGCACCGCATAATGCAACCCCGCGCGATTGTCCCAGAAGGCGACCGAATTCTTCCGCCAGCGGAAGCGCACGCTATGCTCGGGCTTCTTCACCTCCGCGTAGAGCCGTGCGAGCAGCGCATCGCCCTCGGCGCGGTCCAGGTCGACGAAGCGCGGCTTGAGACTGAAATTGATCCAGAAGATGTCTTCACCGGTCTCAGGATGGGTCCTGATCACGGGATGCGAGACCAGCGGATAGATCTCGTTCGCCTTGGCGAGCGCCGACTGGAAATCGTGAATGACATAGAGATTGTCGATCTTCTCGCGCAGATCGGCGGGCAGACCGCGCAGGATCGATCCGCCATTGGCCCAGATCGTGTCGCCGCCGACGTCAGGAATATGCTCCGCGCGCAACACCGCGCCGAGCACCGGGTTCAGCCGCCAGCTCGTGTCGGTATGCCAGTGATTTTCGCGCTCGTCATATTTCTTGAAATCCTCGGCCGCGATTGGTTGGATGATGCGGTGCGTCTGCAGCCCGCCCGACGGATGAGCGTAGAGCTCGCCGAAATTACGCGCGAAATCGAGCTGCTGGTCACGCGAAATATCCTGATCGCGGAAGAACAGCACCTTGTGCTTGAGCAGCAGTGCATAGAGTTCGTCGCGCACCGCCCGGTCGAGCGGCTTGCCGAGATCGACTCCGCCGACCTCCGCGCCGATCACGGGGGTGAGCTGCTCCACGCTGAGCGTGCCAGTGGCCGGTACATCGATCGGCGAACGGGTTTCTTCGATTATTGCCATGGGAGACTGTCCTTCATCTGGGCCTCGCAGGCGGAGGCGGGACGAAGAACAGCTATTATGCCGCCGGAAATGGCTCCAACGCGTTTTTCTGAACAGCATGTCAGGAGAACTGATATGGTTTTCCGGCGTCCCTGCCAGCGGGATAGCAGGGGCCGCCCCGTCGTCCGGTTTCCCCACTGTAGGGCACAACATTCACACATCGGTGCCGATGTACTTTTTCTTCTTCGTCATCCCGGACTTGATCCGGGATCCATTCGCCGCAGCGCCACTCATAAGGTGCAACGCTGCGGCGTAGGAGAACCATGGCGATCCCATCGTTTCTTCGAATAGGGCCAGAAGCTTATTTCACTGTGAGGAATAATTATTGATCTTGAATAGCCAGCCGCCTTTCATTCGGCCGTCAGCGGTCGCGCAGCGCGCAGAATGGGGGACGATATGGCGGGTCGAATTGGCGGCATGCGACGCCTGATCGGCATGGTGGCTACGGCCATGCTTCTCGGCATCTCCGGCCCGGCATCGGCGGAGACGGACTATCGACCCATCACCCCCACCATGGCCGACCGTACTGTCACCCTGACCGGTCACGACCTTTCCATCGATCAGCTCGTCGATATCGCACGCTTCGGTGCGAAGGTGCGCGTGGCGGACGAGCTGAGGGACGGCGCGGCCGCCTCCTTCGGGCTCATCCTGCAAGCGCAGGCGGAGAAGGTGCCGGTCTATCTCTTCAACCGCCTACCCGGCTCCGGACGCGAGCAGGCCTCGCTGGTCGGCGATCCCGATTCCGAGACGTTCAAGGCGGAGATCGCACGACGGTATGCGCCGCCCGAGACGCCGCAGCTGCCGGCCGGCTTCGGGGAGGACATCAAGGACGAAGAGGTCGGGCGCGCGATGCTCGCCGTCGATCTCAACAATATGCGCTACCTTGCGGCCAGCCCCGCCTATGTGCAGGGCATTGCCGATCTGCTCAACCATGGCGTGACGCCGGCGGTCTATTGGCGCGGCGCGATCGGCGAGGCGGATTTCGTGCCGACCGGACAGACGCTGCGCGGGCTCGGCCTCGCTTATTTCAAGGGCCGCAGGATGCCGGCCGCCGAGGCGCTCAGCGCCGCGGGCCTGCATCCGATCCAATTTGCCGGCGCCGACGGGAACCTGGTCACGACGAGCGCGCTCTCGGCCGGCTTCGCCGCGCTGCTGGTCTATGACCTGCGCCGCTTCCTCGGCTGGCACGACCTCATCTGGTCGATGGATCTCAACGCGATGAACGGCAGCATCGGTCCGCTGTCCCTGCCGGTGCAGTCCACCCGTCCCTTTCCCTGGGCGAACTTCGCCGCCCGCCGCGTGCTCGAGATGCTGAAGGGCAGCTACGTCTTCAACGGCGAATATCGCATCATCCAGGATCCCGAGAGCCTTCGCGCGACGGTCTGGCGCGCGGGCAGCGTCTGGCAGTCCTGGGCGCGGCTGCGCGACACGGTGCTGATCCAGATGAACTCGACCGATCACAATCCCACCATCCGTCCGGGCTTCTCGCCCGGGGATTCGTGGGAGCTCGCGACGCCGCAGCTGCTCAAATACCATGTGAAGGGCGGCCGCTGGAGCAACGGCATGGGCGGCTACATCCTCTCCAACTCGAACTGGGATCCTTATCCGCTGGTGGATGACGTGGAGGCCTTCTCGATCCCGCTGACCAATTTGATGGTGGCGGTCGTCGAGCGGGTCCACCGCTTCGAGGACAGCTTCTTCACCGTTACCGACCCGAAGGAGGTCCTGAAGACCCATGGCCAGCCGGGCGGTGCAAGCGGTGTCGGCGGCAGCGGCGGGGGTGGCGGCATCATCGATGCGCTGTGGCAGGAACTGAAGCCGCTCGCCAACCCGGTCGCCCCCGACGGCGTCACCGCCGATCGCGGCGTCGGCGATCTCGATGCCGTGCCGATGCTGAAGCTGATGCGTCTGCGTCAGGCGATGGGCATCGCCCAGGACATGCTGGGGCAGGACATGCTCAACGCCGCCTTCTGGATGGATATTCGCAAGCTCGAGGATCCGGCGCGCAGTTTCGGGCCCGCTCCCACCAGCCTGTGGACGACGCTCCGCCAGCTCGTGCCGTTCCAGCGCCAGCCGAGCCTCGGACCGGCCGGAACCGCCTCCGGCCTGGCTACGACGCCGGCCGCCCTGTCCGACACGCCCGCCAACCTCGCCTCCAGCTTCCTCAGGAGCCACGCGCCCGACGAGTTCGACGCGGCGATCGCCGTGCCGATGCCGGGCGGAGAGCCGGTCATCCCCCGTGCGGGGCTGACGCGCGCATCGCGCTGAGCTCCGGGGCTACAGCGCCCGGATCGCCTCTGCGCTGAGCTCGGCCAGATGCCGCGCCGCCTCTCCTCTTTGCTCGGCCTTCAGCAGGATGCAGGTGACGTTGGGCAGCGGCGGCAGCGCCGGCGCCTCGAGCACGGGCAGGTCGCGCAGGAAAAGGCTGGTGCGGCAGGTGACGCCAAGCCCGGCCGATACGGCGGCACGCAGGGTGGAGAGATTGGGCGTCTCCACCGCGATCCGCCACGGCTGGCCCGCCGCATCCAGCGCGGCGATCGCCGCCTCGCGAAAGCGGCAGGGCTTTTCCAGCACGGCGAGCGGCAGCACGTCCGCCCCGGCCAGCCCCTCCTCGCCAAACCAGCGCATCGGCGCGCTACGCAGCGCATGCTCATCGCGCGGGCCGGCATAACCGATCACGATGTCGAGCTGGCCGCGCTCCAGCATGGTCTGCAATTCCGCCGTGCCGGCGACGCGCGCGAAGATCTGCGCCTCCGGATGAAGCTCGGAAAAGCGAGCCAGCAGGCCGGTGAGCAGCAGATCGGCAAAATCCTGCACCATGCCGACGCGGACCGGCCCGATAAAGCGCCCGGCGCTGATCGCGGCCAGTCCTTCGTCATGGATCGCCAGCATCCGACGCGCATAGCCGAGCAGCAGCTCGCCCGCGGCGGTCAGGGTCAGCCGCCGCCCCTCGCGTTGGAACAACGGCTGCTGCACCAGCTCCTCGAGCCGCTTGATCTGCAGGCTCAACGCGGATTGGGTGACGAATACCTGCTCCGCTGCATTGAGCATCGATCCGGTGTCGACGATCGCGACGAAGCTGCGCAGCATGGTGGTAGGCAGGTTGACGGCCATTCGCGCTCCTTCGAATTACCGCTATTGTCTATCTTATCAGTAGATTTAATGGATAATGATATTCTTGATTCGCCTAAAGTCTTTCTCCACGACCCCGCACGACCAGAATTTATCAAACGATTTCAATATTATATGACCACATATAAGCACATCTCATACGTTAGGTGAAGCATACTCTATTGATTCAGTAGAGAATAATCCGGCTTGATGCGGCCATGAAGAAGCCCGGATCCCCCTCCTTCACCCTACGCCCCGGCCGCTGGCTGTCGCCCCTGCTGCTGCTGCTCTTATGGGAAGCGGCCTCGCGCACCGGCCTCATCCCGCCGCGCACCCTCGCCGCGCCCTCGGCCGTGATCGAGACGCTGGCGGAGATGATCTGGTCCGGCGAGCTGCCGTCCAACCTGCTCGTCTCCTTCGGCCGCGTCGCAATCGGGCTCGGCATCGGTGTCTCGCTCGGTATCGTGCTCGCGCTGGTGGCCGGCCTCTCCCGCTCCGGCGAGGTCGCGATCGATCCGCTGATGCAGATCAAGCGGGCGATTCCGGTGGTGGCGCTCGCGCCCTTGTTCATCGTCTGGTTCGGCATCGGCGAGACGCCGAAGATCGCGCTGATCGCCTTCGCCACGCTGTTTCCGGTGTATCTCAACCTCTATAACGGCATTCGCGGTGTCGACGTCCGGCTGGTCGACATGGGGCGCAGCTTCGGCCTCGGCCGGGCGCAGGTGATCGGCCATGTCCTGCTCCCCGGCGCCCTGCCCTCGCTGCTCGTCGGGCTGCGCTATTCGCTCACCATCGCCATCGTGATGCTGGTGATCGCCGAGCAGATCAACGCGACCGCCGGGCTCGGCTATCTCGTCAACAACGCCCGCGATTTCATGCGGACGGACATCATCGTGGTGTGCCTGATGGTCTATGCGCTGCTCGGCCTCGGCGCCGATCTCATCGTTCGTGTCATCGAAGGCCGGGCCCTTGCCTGGCGGCCCTCGCTGGTGGAGGCTTGATCCCATGGCTTTGACGCTCGCATCTCCGGGCGCGGAATCGCCCGCTCCGGTAGCCGCCGTCGTCCGGTTGCGCGGTTTCTCGCGCGTGTTCGGCGAGACGGTGGTGCTCGACTCGCTCGATCTCGATATCGCCCCCGGCGAGTTCGTCGCCCTGCTCGGCCGCTCGGGCAGCGGCAAGACCACCCTGCTGCGCACCCTCGCGGGTCTCGACAGCCGGCATGAGGGGCAGGAGGTCGCCATTCCTTCGGCGCGTGCCGTCGTCTTTCAGGATTCGCGGCTGCTGCCGTGGAAACGGGTCTGGAAGAATGTCGGCCTCGGCCTGCCCGGCAAGGATGTCCGCGCCCGTGCCGAGGCGGCGCTGCGCGAGGTCGGCCTCGGCCATCGCCTCGACGCCTGGCCGCTCACCCTCTCCGGCGGCGAGGCACAGCGCGCCGCGCTCGCCCGCGCGCTCGTCCGCGAGCCGCAGCTCCTCCTGCTCGACGAGCCGTTCGCCGCGCTCGATGCGCTCACCCGCCTCAGGATGCACGAGCTGGTGCTGAGCCTGTGGCAGCGGCATCGCCCGGCGGTGCTGATCGTCACCCATGACGTCGACGAGGCGATCGCGCTTGCTGATCGCGTGCTCGTGCTCGACAAGGGCCGCATCGTCGCCGAGGAGCGCATCGAGGCGGAACGCGGCCAGCGCACCGCGACGGTCCGCCGCCTGCGCGCCGTGCTGCTCGGCCATCTCGGCGTCGAAGCGGCCGAGGGCTCCTATGCCGATCTGGTGGCGCATCCGCGTTCCACCTGGCTGGCGGCGGCCGAATGAACGCCCCGGCCCCGATCGATACGGCCGGCGCCGATGCCGCGCCGCTGCACGATTTCGTCGCGGCGCTCGGCGGCCTGGTCGACCGTGCCGACGAGGCGGCGATCCTGTCCGAAGGCAGCCGGCGGCTCGCCGATCTCGTCTCTCGCGACGGTTGGCTGCCCGCCGCCTATGCTGCGCCCGATCCCAGCCGCTACCAGCAATATCTGCTCCATCGCGATCCGGCCAACCGCTTTTCCGTCGTCAGCTTCGTCTGGGCGCCCGGTCAGGCGACGCCGGTCCACGATCATCGCGTCTGGGGCATGGTGGGCGTGCTGCGCGGCGCCGAGCTGGTCGAGGATTTCGCCCGCCGCGACGACGGCCGCCTCTTCCGTGTCGGATCGCTGCGCACCCTTGCCGCCGGCGAGGTGGAGAGCTTCTCGCCCGCCACCGGTGACATCCATCGCGTCGCAAACGCCTATGACGATCGGGTGTCGATCAGCATCCACGTCTATGGTGCCGATATCGGTGCCGTCGAACGGGCGACCTACGATGCCGATGGTACGCCCAAACTCTTCATCTCCGGCTATGCCGCCCTGCCAGCATTGATCCCATGACACAGACATATACTCCTGCCGCCGTTCGCCAGGCCCTGCTGCTGCGCGCCGAGATCGCCCTGATCGACGTACGCGAGGAAGCCGCGTTCGCCACCGGCCATCCCCTCTTCGCCGCCCAGATCCCTCTGGAGCGCATCCAGATCGAGGCACCCTCCCGCCTGCCCCGCCGCGACGTGCCGATCATCCTCTACGACGATGTCGAAGGTTTCACCGACGCAGCCGCAGAGCGCTTCGCCGCGCTCGGCTACAGCCGCGTCCACAGGCTCGAAGGCGGCCTCTCCGGCTGGCGCAATGCGGGTTATGAGCTGTTCGAGGACGTCAATTCCTATTCCAAGGCGTTCGGCGAACTGGTCGAGCATCGCCGTCGCACGCCGTCCCTGCCCGCCGGCGACGTCCAGGCGCTGATCGACGAGAAGGCGGACATCGCGATCCTCGATGCGCGCCGGTTCGACGAATATGCGACGATGAGCCTGCCCGGCGGGATCAGCGTTCCCGGCGCCGAGCTCGTGCTGCGTGCGTCCGCGATCGCGCCCGATCCGGATACGACGATCATCGTCAACTGCGCCGGGCGGACGCGCAGCATCATCGGCGCACAATCGCTGATCAACGCCGGCCTGCCGAATCGCGTCGTCGCGCTGCGCAACGGCACGATCGGCTGGACGCTCGCCGGCCAGGCGCTCCAGCACGGCAGCAGCGCGCGCTATCCCGACGTCGATGCCGGCGCGCTGGACGAAGCCCGTGTCCGCGCCCGCCAGGTCGCCTATCGCGCCGCAGTCAAGCGCGTCGACGCCGAAGCCCTGGCCGCGCTGGAGGCGGATCACGCGCGCACCCTCTATCGTTTCGACGTGCGCCCGCCGGAGGAATATGCCGCCGGCCACGCCCCCGGTTTCCGCAATGCTCCGGGCGGCCAGCTCGTCCAGGAGACCGACCATTTCGCCCCGGTGCGCGGCGCGCGCATCGTGCTCGCCGACGATCTCGGCGTACGCGCGGACATGACCGCGTCCTGGCTCGCCCAGCTCGGCTGGGAAGTCTATGTGCTCGATGGCCGGCCGGACGTCTCCGAGACCGGCGATCCCCACGCCTTGCCGCCGCGCGGCGCGCAGGGCCGCTATCGCCGCCCCTATGAGGGCACAGACAATCCCGCCGCCGCCATGCAGGCCTATCTCAAATGGGAATATGGCCTCGTCGATCAGCTCGCGCGCGACGGCACGCACGGCTTCTACGTCATCTGAACCCCACAGGAGGTACGGCCATGTCCGTCAAATTCATCGGCTATATCGGCTTCAACAACAATTCCGAGATCCACGCCGTCCCGCGCGGGCGCGAGCTCGACCGCGACTATGTCGAGGCCGCGGCGCGCGCTCAGGAGGAAGGCGGTTTCGATCGCGTCCTCATCCCGTTCGGCTCCAATTCGCCGGAAAGCCAGATCGTCGCGGCCCATGCCGCCGCGATCACCACGAAGCTCGGCTTCCTGATCGCGCACCGCCCCGGCTTCACCCAGCCGACCCTGGCCGCGCGCCAGCTCGCCACGCTGGATCAGCTCTCCGGCGGCCGCATCGCGGTGCACATCATCACCGGCGGTGCGGACGAGGAGATGCAGCGCGACGGCGATGTGTCCACCAAGGCGCTGCGCTACGCGCGCACCGACGAATATCTCACCGTGCTGCGCCGCGAATGGACAGCGGACAAGCCGTTCGATCATGACGGCGATTTCTATCGTATCCGCCAGGGCTGGAGCGCGGTGAAACCCACCAATCTGCCCGTCTTCTTCGGAGGATCCTCGCCGGAGGCGATCGACGTCGCCGGCCGTCATGCCGACGTCTATGCACTGTGGGGCGAAACCTTGGCGCAGGTGCGCGAAGCCGTAGCCACTATTCGCGCGTCCGCCGCGCGCTACGGCCGCCGCCCCGGCTTCTCGCTGTCGCTGCGTCCGATCATCGCCGATACCGAGGAAGCCGCCTGGAAACGGGCCGACGAGATCGTCGAGCGGGTGCGCGCCCTGCGCGCCGATGCCGGCCTCAAGACCAGCGATCACACCCCGCCCAATGCCGGATCGCAACGCCTGCTGCAGACGGCGAGCGCCGGCTATCGCGCCGATACCCGCCTGTGGACGGGTCTCGCCGCCGTGGCGGGCGCGCAGGGCAATTCCACCGGCCTCGTCGGCACGCCCGAGCAGGTCGCCGACGCGCTCCTCGATTATTATGATCTCGGCATCGATCATTTCCTGATCCGCGGTTTCGATCCGCTCGGCGACGCGATCCAATATGGCCGCGATCTGATTCCGCTGGTGCGCGATCGGGTCGCCCGGCGCGAGGCCGCCCGCGAAGCGGAGCGACAGGTCGCGTGAGACGTTTCGCTGCAACGCTGTCCCTGCTGCTCGCGCTCGGCGCGTGCGGCCGGGGCGGAACATCGTCCGATGACGCCGGCGTGCTTCACGTCGGCAGCCAGCGGGGCGGCACCAAGGCGCTGATGCTGGCATCCGGCGCACTGGACGGTGCGCCCTATCGTATCGAATGGTCCGAATTTCCGGCCGCCCAGCATCTGCTCGAGGCGATCGGCGGCGGCGCGGTCGATGTCGGTCTTACCGGCGACGCGCCCTTCATGTTCGCCTATCAGAGCGGCAGCCCGGTGAAGGCTGTCGGCGCGCAGGAAGCGCCCGAGCGGCCGGCGGGCGCGCTGGCCATCGTCGTTCCGGCGGGCTCGCCCGTCCGGACGCTCGCCGACCTCAAGGGCAAGACGATCGCGACGACACGCGGCTCGGTCGGCCACTATCTGGTCGTGCGTGCGCTCGCCGCCGCCCATCTGCCGCTCGACTATGTGAAGCTCAGCTTCCTCGCGCCGGGCGATGCCAAGGCCGCGTTCAGCAGCGGATCGATCGATGCCTGGTCGATCTGGGTGCCTTATCTCAGCGCCGCCACGCTGGAGCACGCCCGCACTATCGTCGATGGGCGGGGCCTCGTGCGCGGCATCGGCTTCGACGTCGCCAATGATTCCGCAGCCGCCGCCAAGCGGGAAATCCTCGCGGATTTCCTCAAGCGCGAGGCGAAGGCGCTGGATTGGGCCGCCACCCACAAGGATGCCTATGGCGACCTGCTGGCGAAGGAAACCGGCCTGCCCCAGGCAATCGCACGCGATTATGCGGAGAAGAACCAGCGCCTTCGCGTGCCGATCGATGCCGCATTGATCGCCGAGCAGCGCCAGGTGCTGGAGGATTTCACGGCGGCCGGCGCGGTTGCGGGCAAACGCGATCTCAACGCCGCCTTTGATACGTCGTTCAAATAATGATCGGTCGAATGCTTATCAAATCGACAAATAGGCAAGTTTCTATTTCTAATAAAAATGCAGGAATAATTTCGTCAGCAGAAAATTAAGCTGCTTTGCCCTTGAAGGGCAATGACGAATAGACACACCACAAGCTTAAACATCTTTTCGAGCGGGACGCGCGCACCGGATTTTTCGGATGCGAACTTGCGCGCCTCCGCACTGGAAATTGTTGGGGGACACCGATGCAATTCTCTGTTTTTCGTGGCGGCAGCGCCCTTGCCCTCGTTTTCGCTGCGCCAGGCCTCGCCCACGCCGCCGACGCGGCGCCCGCGCCGATCGTCACCGCCGACGCCTCGGAGGCGGCGGAAGCGGACGGCAACACCATCGTCGTCACCGGCGTGCGCGGTTCGCGGCCGCGGACCATCGCCGACAGTCCCGTCCCGATCGACGTGATCAGCCCGCAGGAGTTGAAGGCCACCGGCCGCACCGGCCTCAAGGAGATTCTCGGCAACGTCATCCCCTCGCTCACCATGCCCGCGCTCGGCGGCGGCGGCACCTCGGCCAGCGTCCGGCCGATCTCGATCCGCGGCCTGTCCGGTGACTATCTGCTGGTGCTGGTCAACGGCAAGCGCCGCCACACCACGTCGCTGATCAACAATCTCTCGCGCATATCGGGCGGCTCCACGCCGGTCGACATCGATCTCATCCCGACCAACGCGGTCGGCCGGATCGAGGTGCTGCGCGACGGCGCCGCCGCCCAATATGGCTCGGACGCGATCTCCGGCGTGATCAACATCATCCTCGACAGCGCGCCGGAAGGCGGCGAGTTCACCTCGACCGCCGGCCAGCTCTACGAAAAGGGCGGCGCCCTGCTTCAGCAGACGATCGGCTATGGTACCCGCATCGGCGACGGCGGCTTCATCCGCGTCTCCGTAGAGGGCAAATATCACGACCGCGCGGACAGCTCCGCACTGCCGGTCCCCAACATCTATCCGCTGGTGAACGGCAAGCCCGATCCGCGCGAGGCCAATGCCGATCATGTCATCGCCGGCGGCTATGGCCGCTCGAACCGCGACAAGATCATCAACGGCTCCTACAATGCCGAGCTGCCGGTCGGCCAGAACTTGACGCTCTACAGCTTCTCGACGCTCAGCTACCGCGACATCAAGGACGCGCGCGGCGCCGCCTTCCCCTCGCCCACCGGCTATGGCGGCCAGACCAATACCCAGGGCCTGACCTCGCTGCCGCAAATCTATCCGGGCGGCTTCCAGGCCTATCGCCGCATCTGGGAGTGGGACTGGCAGGCCGCGGTCGGCCTCAAGGGCGGCCTCGGCGCGGGCTGGGATTTCGATCTGTCGTCGAGCTACGGCAAGGATCATGTCAAGCTCGGCGCGGAAGGCACGCTCAACCCTTCGCTCGGCCCGTCGAGCCCGACCAGCTTCTTCATGGGCAAGCAGGTCCAGTCGCTGTGGGTCAACAATATCGATCTCACCCGCAGCTACGACATCGGCCTCGCCGAGCCGCTGGCCGTCGCGGTCGGCTTCGAACATCGCTGGGAGAAGTTCCAGAACATCGCGGGCGAGCCCGACAGCTATCGCGACGGCGGCTACATCATCCCCAAGGACGGCACGCCCTTCGGCAACACCTATGGCGGCAGGGCGCCGTCGCCCGGTCTCGTCTCCTTCACCGGCACCTCGCCGGCGGACGCGACCTCGCTCAGCCGCAACAACTATGCCGCCTATGTCGATCTCTCGACCAATATCACCAAGCCCTGGTTCGTCGGCGTCGCCGGCCGCTTCGAGCATTATGACGACAGCGCCGGCAATACGGCGAGCTGGAAGGTCTCGACCCGCTACGATCTCGGCAGCGGCTTCGCGCTGCGCGGCGGCGTCAACACCGGCTTCCGCGCGCCGTCGCTGGCGCAGACCGGCTTCTCGACGACGCAGAACACCGTGACGGTGATCGGCGACCAGCGCGTCTCCACCACCTCCAAGTTCCTCCCGGTGAACAGCGCCGCGGCGATCGCGCTCGGCGCCAAGCCGCTGAAGCCCGAGAAGTCGCTGAACTTCACCGCCGGCGCGACGTTCGAGCGCGGGCCTTTCCGCATCACCGTCGACGGCTACCAGATCCGTGTCGACAACCGCATCGTGAAGACCGATTTCCTCGGCACCTCCGCCAATGGCGGCAGCGCGATCAAGGCGATCCTGCTCGCCCAGGGCATCACCGGCGTGGATAGCGCGCAATTCTTCACCAACGCCGTCGATACGCGCACCCGCGGCGTGGACGTCGTCGCCGAATATACGCTGCGCACTTCGGCGCTCGGAACCCTTCGCTTCAACGCCGCCTACAGCTACAACAAGACCAAGATATTGCACGTCATCGACACGCCGACGCAGCTCCAGAATCTCAAGGATTCGAACGGCAATCCGGTCAGCGTGGCGTTGTTCGGGCGCCAGGTGCAGCGCGATCTCATCGCGGCGACGCCGCATAGCAAGGTGGTGCTGTCCGGCGACTGGTCGTTCGGCCGCTTGCACAGCCTGCTGCGCCTCACCCGCTATGGCAGCTATGTCGAATCGAGCACAGTCGCGGCGAACGACCGGAAATTCGGCGCGAAATGGGTGACGGATCTCGATATCGGCTATGACCTTAGCGACCACGTCACCCTTTCGGTGGGCGCCAACAACCTGTTCGACGTCTATCCCGACAAACATGGCATCGTCGCCTATGACGGCTCCGGCCTCTACGGAAATTTTGCGCCCTTCGGTTTGAGCGGCGGCTTCTATTATGCTCGGGCTGCCGTGCGATTCTAGAGCGCAGTGCGCTTAATCTGGCTCATTCACGCCACCCGCGTCACCCCAGCGGAAGCTGGGGTCATTCTCCACAGCCACCCGACTGCCTGTCGAGAGTGATGCCAGCTTCCGCTGGCATGACGGTTCAGATTAACGCTCGATGCTGTAAAGCCTTTAACGGAGCATCGTTCGACGAGCAGCTATAGAAGAGCGAGCCGCCGGGATTCCACGGAGCATCAGCCACGGCGCCATCGCCGGCAGGGCTCTCCGGATCGTTGCCGGCAATCGATCTTCGGCGCGATGATCGTCCGCGGAGGATGCTGAGCTCAGGGCTCGAGCACGACCTTGATTGCCCCGCTCGTCCGATCGCGCGCCAGGTCGAAGGCTTCGGAGGCGGCTTCCAGAGGAAGGCGATGGCTGATGATCGTCTCGGCGATGCGCGGATTGCCGGCCAGCAGAGATGCCGCAATGTCGATGTCCCGCACCGCGCCGTTGCGGGCATAGCTGGACGAGGCCACGATCTTCAGCTCCTTGGCCGCCACCTCGAAGGCTGGCAGCTCCAGTCCGCCCCAATAAGTCGCGAGGGTCAGCACGGTGCCGCCCGTGCGCGCGAGGCGTACCGCCTGGGCTATGGACTCCGATGTGCCTGCGCAATCGATCACCACCTCATGTTCGCCGGCCGGATCAGCGGTCGCGCCGAGCCGCTCGCCCGCGAGGCGCTGCGCATCGTGCCGCGCGGCGAGCGCGACCGGCAGCCCCATGCCCCTGGCGACGGCCACCGCCGAAAGCCCGATCGAACCGCCGCCCACCACGGCCAGGCGATCGCCGGGCCGGACCCCGGCACGCGCGATGCCGTGCACCGCCACGGCGATCGGCTCGGCCAGACAGGCATCCTTTGCGGACAACCCTGCCGGCAGCGGCACCAGGCAGCGCTCGGGCACGATCACCTCCTCCGCCATGCCCCCGTCCCGTCCGAGGCCGAGCGTGATCGCGAACGCACCCAGCGCACAATGATGATAGGCGCCCGCCGCGCAGGCCGGGCATTCGCCGCAGACCGCCAGCGGCTCGATCGCCACTGCCTGGCCATTTTCGGCAATGCCCGCCATCTCATGGCCGAGATTGGCCGTGATCGGATAACCGGCGGCGAGCAAATGGAGATCCGATCCGCAAATGCCCGCGGACGCGATCCGTACCCTGACGCCTTCGCCGGACGGCCGCTCCACCTCGGCCACATGCACATGCCCTTCGGCGCACCGGACTGCCTTCACCCGCTCTCTCCCATCTGTTGTCGGCGCGAACCTGCCATGCCGGGGCCGACCGCGACAGAGTCTTCGCACCGGATGTACCGAAAATGTATCTCGCCATTCCCGCGAGAACGAGAATGGCGAGACCGTCTTTGATTATCTTCCCGCTCCGGGAAGGAGAGTGCCTCAAAAGCTCAGCTTCGCCTCCACTCCGAAGCGCCGCGGTTCACCATAGATCTTGCCGCCGAAACCCAGGCCGCCGAAATCGACGCCGTAGAGCACTTGATCCTCGTTTAGCAGATTTTCCCCGAACACCGAAATCTCGCCCTTCAGTCGCTGCCCAAGCGGAATGTCGGTCAGCGAGACGCGTGCCTCAACGCTGTTCGTCGCCGGGGAATCGACCGATTTGTTGAAGACGTTCACCGTGTCGTTGGGGTAGAAATAGACGTGGCTGCGATAGGCATAAGATCCGCGCACCGTGAACTGTCCATAGCGCGTCGGTTCGAAATCATATTCCGCGGCGACATAGGAGTTGAACTTCGCGACGTTGGGAAAACGTGCCGAATTCGAGATATCGCTGATCATGTTGTTCGCCGGATTGAGAAACAGGAACTGCTTGTACTTCGGATCGGTATAGCCAAGTGATCCCGTCAGGGTCAGGCCTCGCACCGGTATGGCGGTGACTTCCAGCTCGACGCCCTTGAAATCGGCCTTGCCGGCGTTGACCAGCAGCGTCGAGGCACCGGCGCTGCCCGATGCGAATTGCGGCACCTGAAGATCATTATATTTGCTGTAGAAAGCCGCGACGTTGATCCGCAGATGCCGGTCGAACAGATCGGTCTTCGCACCGATCTCATAAGAGGTCAGCTTCTCGGGCTTGAACGAATTGAGCCCGATGAACTTGCCCTGCGCATCGGTCAATCCCGGCGCGCGCGGGTTGAAGCCGCCGGATTTATACCCTGTCGAGATCTTCGCATAGGCCAATGTCGTCGGCGAGAACTGATAGCTCACCGATCCCAGGAAGGAGACATTGTCGAAGCTCACCGTATCCGATCCGTTGGACGCATCCGGAATGCCGAAGGACGTGTTCTGCAAGGTCAGCTGCTTGTGATCCTTGGTGTAGCGGATGCCACCGGTCAGCTCGAGTTTCTCGTCCAGCGCCTGCGGCCGCCAGCTCAATTGGCCGAACGCAGCATAGGAGCGCGAGCGGGCATGATATTTCGCCTCCGGCTCCAGATTGATGCCGACATAGAAAGGAGTCGACGTCTGGCTGATATTGGTGAGGAAGGTCAGGCTCTGGTGATTGTCTTCGGAGACATGCTCGTTGAAATAATATGCACCCACGACATATTTGAAATCGCCGATCGTACCGAGCAGCTGCAGTTCCTGCGAAACCTGCCACTGCTTCTGCGGCCCGTTATAACCATTATAGGGCGTGACCGACTGGACACTCACCTCGAAGGTCGTCGGATTGAGCACCAGTCCCTTAAGATCGCCATTGCCGCTCAGCGCCAGCGCGTTGAAGAGATAAAGCTTGCGATAGCCGGTGATCGACTTGATCGTGAAGGCGGGCGACGCCTCGTAGCTCATCGTCAGATTATGGCCCTGGCTGATTGTCTTCGACGTGTAGAAGTCGCCATAAGCCGACTGCTGCTGACCCGATTTCAGTCTCTTGTCCGGGCTGTATTGCAGCTTCGCCCCGCCCAGCGATTCCGATTGGCTGTAATAAGCGAGCGCCACGTCGCTCAATGCGCTGGTCTGGAAAAAGGGGTTGGCGCCGGTACGGCGATCATAGTCGTAGCTGTAATTGAGCTGGAACGGCCCGAAATCCCCCCGCAGCGACGCCATATAGGCATTGACGTGCAGCGAGCCGGGATCCTTGCTCCTGGGCGTGAGCGTGTTATCGAAATAGCCGTCGCGATCACGGTGATAATAGACGAACGAAGCAGAAAAGGGCGAATTGCCGAGCTTGCCGGTATCGAAGCGGCCGCGTGCGAACCAGTTGTTCCGCGTGCCGTATCCGCCCTTCACCGTGAAGCCCATCACGTCGGCCGGCTTCTTCGAGATCAGCTGGATCGCGCCGCCGGTCGTGTTGCGCCCGAACAGCGTGCCCTGCGGTCCGCGCAGCACCTCGATCCGCTCCAGGTCGACCAGGTCGAAGATCGATCCCGCGCTGCGTGCCACATAGACGCCGTCCAGATAGATGCCGACCGCGGTGTCCAGCGCGAAGGACGGATCCGTCTGGCCGATACCGCGTATGTTGATCGACGCTGCCGAAAGAGCGCCGGATTGCTGGTTGATGACCACGTTCGGAGCCACCTGGCCGACCTTGTCGACCTGGTTGACGTTGATCTTCTCAAGCGTCTGCGCGTTCAGCGCGGTGATCGAGATCGGCGTCTTCTGCAGCGATTCCGACGTACGCCGCGCCGTCACGACGATGTCCTGGATGGTGCCGCCGTCGGGCGCGTTCGCCGCCTGCGCCGAAGCGCCTTCGGGTAACAGCGCGTAGGCCAGCGCCATCAGACTGGCCGGCCACAGCCTTCTTCCCATGCGATATGCACTTGTCCGTCCGCGCATGATATCCCTCCCCATCAGTTGTCGACGCTCGTTGATTCGAAACGTCTTTCCAACACACCGGGCTATCGCTCGATCAGATCGTCTATTCGGCGACAGTCCGATTTATTGAGCCGAGCTTGTTCAGAAACTCGGGAAGTCGATCGGCCTCTTTTACGTAAAACATCAATGGAACGTCGAAGTCGGTCACACCCGCCTCGATCGATTCGTGGAGATGATCGATCGTACGATCGATCGATACTGCCCCGGACGCATCGAAATGGATCGCGGGGGCGGCGCGCACCCGCAACCGCTTCGTGATCCCGTAGCGGTCCCGCAACAGGCCCTCCAGCCTGGCCCGACCTTCCGCGATGAAGCCGGGATCCGGCTTGATGCAGGACCATCCGGCATCGAACTCGGCGAAATAGCGAGCGTTGGCCGCGCTCGGCGCAAAGCCGAACCAGAGCTTCAGCGGCGAGTGTTCCGCGCTGCCCGGCAAGCCCGGCGAACACCAGATCTTCTCGAAATTGACATGCTCGGACCGAAACGTCGCCGGCCGCTCGAGCCACAGCGCGCGGCATGCTCGCATCTGATCGAACAGCATGTCGCCGCGCGCGGCGAAGCTCTGCCCGCTCGCCACATATTCCTGCTCCTGCCAGCCCGTGCCGACGCCGAGCTGGAATCGCCCGCCGGAGAGGCCGTAGAGCGTCGCCACCTGCTTGGCGAGCAGCACTGCCGATCGCAGCGGGGCGATGAGCACGTTGGTGACGAGATCCACCCGCCGGGTCGCGCCGGCAACGGCGGCCAGCACCGCCATCGGTTCCGGCCAGCTGTCCGATGGCGCGACCGTCCAGGCGCCGAACGGATAGGTCGCATCGTCGCCGAACACGACATGATCGGGCATCACGATGCCGTCGATGCCGGCATCCTCGATCGCCCGCGCCTGATCGACATAGCGGGCGAGATCGCCGCCGAAGAGCCGGTCCAGGGTCAGTATGTTGAGGTTGATCGTCACTCGGTTCGGCATCGCGGGCGCGTCTTTCGCTCGAGGAATCAGGGCAGCTCGGGATGCCGCGCGGCCACCCGTTCGATCGACCGGACGATCGCGTGGAACCGGTCCTCGATCAGGGCTCGGGCTCGCGGATGGGTGATCGCATAGGCTTCGTCCGCTTCCACCGCCTCGATCGCGACGGCGGCGACGACGTCCGCACCGATGGTGAGGTCGTTCGCCGGCGCCGCGTCGATCAGCCGCTGCACCGCCTCGGCGGAGAGCCCCCCGCCCTCGCCCGGACGGTTGCGATCGCTCGCCAGGATCGCGGTGTCGACCGACCAGGGGCACAGCGCGGTCACCCCGATGCGGTCCGCCGCCAGCTCGATACGCAACGTCTCGCTCACCGCCAGCGCAGCGAATTTCGAAGCCGCATAGACGCCGCAGCCCGCGCTCGTCACGATGCCGCGCAGCGAGACGGTATTGAGCACATGCCCCGCCCGCGCCGCCCGCATTCGCGGCACGAACGCCTCGATGCCGTGGACGAGGCCCATCAGGTTGACATCCATCGCCCAGCGCCAGTCGCTCGCCCGCGCATCGCCGAGCGGGCCGAGCACCAGCACGCCGGCATTGTTGCAAAGAAGGTCGCACCGCGCAAAACGATCGTAGACGGAGTCCGCAAAGGCCCGCATCGCATCGCCGCGGCTCACGTCCACTTCCCGCACCAACGTCGCCACGCCGTGCGCCTCGGCGAGCCGCGCGGTCTCCTGCGCCGTCCCGATTTCGATATCCGCGATCGCCACCGCCATGCCGCGCGCCGCGCAGCCGAGCGCGAGCGCACGTCCGATTCCGCTGCCGCCGCCGGTGACGGCCATCACCTGGCCCGCCTCTATCCGCATCCCCTCACCTCTTCGCCCGTTCGTGCGGGTTCCCTGAGTGGTGAAGAGCCTAAGCGAGCCTCGAAATAATTACAACAGTGTTGAAGTTTCAGAACGGTGAGCTAGTTATTTCATCTGTTGGCGGGCGGGATCAGCTTGGGCAGGACGGGCGCATGACGGAATTGGAAGACGCGCTCGATCGCTATCGCCGGCTGCGCGACGGCTTCGTCTGGAACGTGCCGGAGGATTTCAACTTCGCCCGCGACGTGGTCGATCGCTTCGCCGCCGATCCGGATCGGCCCGCCACTCTCTATCGCGACGCCGCGGGCGGCGAAACGCGCATCACCTATGCGCAGATGAGCGACGCGATCCACCGCTGCGCCGGTCTCTACGAGGCACTGGGTCTTGCGCCGGGCGAGCGCGTGATCGTCATCCTGCCGCGCATTCCCGAGTGGCAGATCGCCACCGTCGGTGCGCTCGCCGCCGGGCTGGTCGCGATCCCGACGTCGATGGCGGTGCTCGGCCCGAGTGACATCGCCCACCGCGTGAGGCACAGCGGCGCGGCCGTCGTCGTCGCCACGCCTGGCGTCGCCGCGCATATTGATGCACTACGCATCGAGCTGCCGAGCCTGCGCCATTTCCTGCTGGTCGAGGAGGAAGGCGCGGCCCGACCCGGCTGGACCGGCTTTCGCACCGCGCTCGCCCAGGCGACGCCGACACCGGGCCGGCCGACCCGCGCGAGCGATCCCGCGCTCGTCTTCTACACGTCCGGCACCACCGGCCGGCCTAAGGCGGTGCTGCACAATCATTGCTACACCTATACGGGCACGCGCCAGGCCTCGATCTGGCACGGTATCCGGCCGCACGATCGGTTCTGGCCGACCACCGGCTGGGCGAAGGCGGCATTTGGCCCCTGGTCGGTCGGTGCCGAGATGGTGATCGTCGATCGCGCCTTCGACACGGCCGAGCAGATCGCGCTCATCGAAGCGCTGGAGCCCGATGTCTTCTGCGCGCCGCCGACCCAATATCGTCTGCTCGTCAAGCACGGCATTGCCGGCCTGCGCGTGCCGCGCCTGCGTGAGTGCGTCGCTGCGGGCGAGCCCCTGAATCCCGAGGTGATCCGCGCCTGGAAGGCCGAAACCGGCATCACCATCCGCGACGGCTACGGCCAGAGCGAGGCAGGGCTGCTGATCGCCAACCTCGCCGGCATGCCCGAGCGGCCGGGATCGATGGGCCTGCCGCTGCCCGGCTATCATGTCGCCATCATCGACGCCGAAGGGCACGAGCTGGATCCGGGAGAGACCGGCGACATCGCCGTGCGCTATCCCGCCCCCGGCCTGTTCCTACGCTATTGGCAGGATGAGGAAGCGACCGCGCGCACCCGGCGCGGCGACTGGTATCTCACCGGCGATCGCGGCTGGCGCGATCGTGACGGCTATTTCTGGTTCGTCGGCCGCTCCGACGACGTCATCATCTCGGGCAGCCACCGCATCGGCCCGTTCGAGGTGGAGAGCCTGCTGGTCGAGCATCCGGCGGTGATGGAAGCTGCCGCCGTGGCCCAGCCGGACGAGATGCTCGGCCAGTCGATTCGCGCCTTCGTCGTGCTGCGCCCCGGCTATGCCGCGTGCGACGCCCTGGTCACGGAGCTGCGCCGCCGCTTCGATACCGACGCGGACAGGCACAAGATGCCTGCCAGTTTCCATTTCGTCGAAACGCTTCCGAAGACAGCAACCGGCAAGATCCGGCGCGCGGAATTGCGCACTGCAGCAGAGTAGCCGAAGCTTAACCTCAGATTACAAAGTCTCTATTTAACAGCACATGGATGAGCTCTTCCCTCAATTCACCGACGGATCGAGGCATTTTAGCGGATAAGATGCGACGAACTGAGCTGGATGAGGGTTGGTTGCGCATGAGCAACGCACAGACCCCGCTCCGCCCCGCCATGACCGCAATTGCCGCGGCCATCGCTTTTTCGTCCACGCCGCTGTTCGCGCAGGCCGATCCTGCCGCGACGACCACCGCGCCTCCGGTCATCGACGCACCGCCGCCGGTCGCCGCCTCGGCCCCGAGCCTGCCGTCCGCCGCGCCGGCTCCCCAGGCGGCGACGCCCGCCAGTCAGCCGTCCGGCCTGTCGAGCGTGACCGTACCGGACATGGCGGCAGATAGCGCGGCGACCAACGCACCGGCCTCCGCTGGCGGCGCCGACCAGGCCGCGGCGACCGGCCGGACGGCTCAGTCGGCGCGCGCCACTGCTTCCCGCCCGGTTTCGTCGCGCAGCGCCGAGGCCACGCCCAAGGCGTCTGCCCCTGCGCCGAAGGTAGTGGCCTCGGCGACGCCCGCCCCGGTCCGCAGCCGCGCAGAGGCGGCTCCGCCGGCAGCGACTGTCGCGCCCACCGCCGCAGCGACACCAACGCCCGCTCCGGCGCCGACCGCACGAAGCACCGCGCAGAATGACGACATGCCGATTGCCGGCGCGGCCGGTGTCGGCCTGCTCGCCCTGATCGGTGGCGCCTTCGCGATCGGCCGCCGCAAGGGCCGGAACGAGGAAGAGGACGCGCTGGAGACCGCCTATGAACCCGTTTCGGAACCGGTGATGGCGCCCGCCCCGCGCGAGCCTGCCGCCGCGCCGACGCCGGTCCCGGTCATGGCCCCCGCGATTGCGCCGGAGGCACCCGCCGTCGCGCGCAGTGAGCAGGACCGCGCTGCGGCCACCCCCACCCAGAACATGCCGCAGGGCTTTGATCTCTCGCGTTTCGGCCGTCACGTTCAGGCCGCCTATGCGGGACCGACGCCGGACAATCCGTCGCTGTCGCTGCGCCGCCGGCTGAAGCGAGCCGCTTTCTTCGACCAGCGCGAAAGCATGGCGACCGCTCAGCCCGCGGCGCCGGACATGCCCGCCGCCAAGCCCGAGCCGGCCGCCCAGCGCCGCACCGAGCGGGCCATGTCCCGCCCTGGCAAGCTGGCGTCTCGCTTCACCTTCCGGCCGGCCTATCAGAGCTGACCGGCAAGCGGCCCTGTCGTACCACCGCCGGCGCCCTCATCCGTCTCGTGCGGGTGGGGGCGCCTCGGCATGCGCGGCTTTCCCCATCTCCCCCATCATCTTCGCTTCCGCCTGGGCATGTGCCAGGAAATCGGTGCGATGGCCCGCCGCCGCGATATTGGCGAGGCAGAACCAGAATTCGAAGCGGGTCGCAGAGCGGAACTGGTCCAGCGTCGCCTGGTCGAACAGATAGTCGCGCAAATTCGCCATATAGATTTTGGTCAGCATGTCCGCGATCAGGCCCGCAGGGAAATCGGCGTCCAGTTGGCCGCGCGCGATCGCCTCGGTGATGGCACGCTCCATCCATCCCTTCTCCTGCGCCATCAGCCACCAGGGATTGGGGTTCAGATTGCCCTCATAATAGCGGGTCATCAGCATGCGCATGATCGGCTTCTGCGCCGCGCTGTCCTCGGAAATGATGCGATAGGTGGATTCCACGATCGCAAACAGCTTCTCGATCGCCTCATGATCGTCGATGCGCGCGAGATCGTCGGCCACCCGCTCGTGATTGTCGGCCATGACGGCTTCGAGGATCTGATCCTTGCTACCGACCAGCGCGTAGAGGGTGTGGACGCTGAGCTCGGCTTCCTCGGCCAGCCGTCGGGTGGAGAGGGCGTCGATACCGCCGCTCGCCAGCAGGGATTTCGCCGCCTGGATGATCTGCTGCTTACGCCGCGCCTTGCCCTTCTCGCGTACTCCAGCCATCGCTGCCTCAGTCCTGCTCGATCGTTCGCCCGTGCCTTAAAGGGCTTTTCGGCCGCGCAGAAGCGTCATCGCGGCGCGGCGCGGCCGATCCGCTTGCCCATCGCCCGCACGATCGCCGGCCAGGGCGTCATCTCTCCGTCGCTAAACGCCAGGTCGAGATAGGCTGGAACGGCAAGCGACGGCGGCAGCGCCACCGATCGGAAAAAGGGCTCGTCCCCCGGCTTCGCCCCGCCCAGCGGCGGCGGCAAGCGCGCCTCGAGCTCCGCCCGATCGCATCCCATAGCCAGGCAGAGATGCACGCTGCTGAACGGCGCGGTCCGATCGTGAACCAGCTCGATCGCCGCCGCACGCTCCCCCTCCGCGCCCTCGCAGACGATCATCACGATGTCGTTCGCCGATCCGATCTCGAGCCGCCACGCCGGCAGGAAAGCTGCGAGCCGGGCGATGAAATCCTCCCAGGCCGCGCCGTCGAGATCGCGCTGCGACAGGCTGATGCCGACATGGTCGATCGCCTCCGCACGGGCGGTCAGGCAGTCGATCAGCGACTCCGGGTCCGGCGGCGTCAGCGCAAGGCCCGGCACGATCGGTACCGTCGCGGCGGACGACGCCGAACGCTCCGCTGCCGGTACGATCTCCAGCCACGCGTCGCCGGCGCCCAGCCGGATCGCCCCCGTTCCTGCGAAACCCGCATCCAGCGCGCAGTGACGAAAGGGCGGACGGCCGGTCCGCATCGCCGCCAGCAGCCAGGCCAGCGGGTCCGGATCCGCCGCTCCCGGCACAGCGGGCAGCTGGAGCGAAAGGCGGGTCACACCGCGCTCGCCAGCGCGGCGCCCAGATCCGCGAGATCCTCGTCCTCCTGCTGCCCGGCCCCCGAAACGCCCACGGCGCCCGCCACCATCCCGTCGATCAGGATCGGCGTGCCGCCCGATGCGGCGATGTATCCCGGCTGGGACAGCATCAGATGCCGCTCCTCCTCCGGGGAGGACATCACATAGGCTTTCCATGCCGATGTCCTGCGGCGCGACGCAAAGGCCGTCCACGCCTTGTCCTGTGCGATCTTACGGCAGATCGGCGGCGCATCCTCATGCGCCGCGAGCCCGATCAGAGCGCCCGTGCCGTCGACCACCGCGACGAACACCGCCTTGCCGTCGGCGCTGGCCTGTTCGAACACCCGATTGAGGATACTTAATCCCATCGCCCCGGTGATCGTGCGCCGCGCCTTCGTCCCCTCCATGCCGCCCTCCATCACAGCGTGACCATCAGATTGGCCCAGCCCTTCACATATTCGGTCTTGTGCGTGCGCGATGCGGCGAGATCGACCGTATAGGGCGGCAGCGCCGCCATCGCCTCCTCGATCGCGACCATTCCCTCCATGCCGGCGACATGCACGCCGAGGCAACGATGGATGCCGTTGCCGAAGCCCATCGTCCGCCGGTTGCCGCGATCGATACGATAGGCATCGGGCGCGTCGAACTCGGCGGGATCGCGATTGGCCGCGGCGAACATCAGCATCGTCTTCTGCCCGGGCTGGATGACGATGCCGTCATAGGCGATGGCCTCTGTGGCGGTACGCCCCTGCATCTGCGTCGGCATGTCGAGCCGTACCGCTTCCAGGAACGCCGCCTGGGCCAGCGCCGGATCGGCGGCCAGCTTCGCCCGCTCCTGCGGATTTTCCCACAGGCGATGGAAGGCCGCGCTGATGCTCTTCGGCACGGTATCGCCCGCGCCGATCTGCAGGTTCAGCACGATGAAGATCAGATGATCGTCGCTGATCGCGGGATCCGCGCGCTGCCGCTCGATCAGCGCGGCGAAGGCGCCGGTCGCTTCCCTCCGGCCGGCCCGTATGTCGCGTAGTATCTCACCGATATAGGCGATGAACTCGACGCCTGCCTCGGCTCCCACCGCGGTATCGCCCGGTCGATCGGGATCGCGATGGAAGAATTTGTTGGTCCAGCGCATCAGCTGTGGCAGGTCTTCGCGCGGCAGGCCGCTGAGCCAGCAGCCGACCGCGACCGCGATCGGCCCGGCATAACCCATCAGCAGGTCGCCGCCGCCCGCGGCGCGGATCGCGGCGATCCGCTCGCGCGCCTCATGCCGCGCCGCCTGCTCCAGCCCGCGCGCGGCGCTGGCGGTGAACAGCGGATTGAGCGCGCCGCGATACAGCCGGTGATCCGGCGGATCCATCTGGCTGACCATGAACGGATTGGCCGGCGCGCCGAGCAGTAGCTGGGATGGGGTAATGCCGCCGGCCACCGAAAGGCCGGGCAGCTTGGAGAGCGTCCAAATGTCTTCGAAGCTGGAGAAGAACCACGCGTTGTAGCGCTCGAGGAACAGCCGCGGCGTCTCGCGGCGCAACTGCGCATAGAGCGACGTGGGATCGCCTTCGATCACGAGCGGCATGAACGGATCATAGTCGCGTGCCGCGGCTAGCGGCTCGGGGCTCGTCATGGTCATGAGGCGACGGCGAGGTCTTCGGGGCCGAAGCGATGGCCGAGCACGGTGAAGCGCTCCTCGCGCCGCTCGGCAATGCGCCAGCCTGCCGGGGTGCGCACCAGCCGGTCGATATATTGCGCACCGACCACCATGTGCTTCACCTCGCCCGTGGCGGTCCGCATGCCGTTGACGTTGATCGTATAGCTCTTGCCGGCGGCGCGATCGCCATCCAGCTCCACTTCCACATTGGTCGTGAAATGCTGCATCTCGGCGATCGGCGTCAGCACCTCCGCCAGCCAGGCCTTCACCTCCGGATAGGCCCCCGCGATCCCGCCCGCACATGTGTAATCGAGCTGCGCGTCCGGCGTGAACACTGCGTCCAATGCATCGAAAGCCCGTTCGTCGAGCGCGCGGGCATAGCGCTTGAGTAGGGTCTCGATCGCCGCCTGGTCGATCAGCGCGCGTAGCGCGTCCTGCAAAGACGCCGCATCCATCTCCTCGCCCCCTATTTATCAGAACGTTAGTGCATTATTGCATCACTGTTCTGAAAAAACAAGCGTCAGAGCAGGCGGTCGCGATCTTCGGGGCGGGGCAGCCAGCAACTCTCCAGCCGGCCGAACAGGCGGTAGCGGTTGCGCGCGATCAGCCGATAGACCGGGTCGCGCAGCGCGCGCGGCACGAGGCGGAGCAGGCTGGCGGTTTTCCACGGCCAGCCGAGGCCGGCATAGATGGCCAGAACGGCATCGCTGTCGCGCAGCATGTCTTCGCCGGTGACCAGGATGATCGTATCCGGATCCTCGGGATCGATGCCATGCCGGCGGAACAGTGCGGCGCCCACCTCGCCCTGAATCGGAGCCAGCAGGAAGCGCCGCGCGCGATCGTGGCGCAGCACGAACCGGGCGTTGGCCGAGCAGAGCACGCAAAGCCCGTCGAACAGGATGATCGGCTTGTCGTCGCGGGCGGCCATGGCCCTGCTTCGTACGAACCGCCACCGCTGGCAAGGCCGCCACGAAGATGTTGACTTGCGCGCGCAGGGCACCTAGGCGGCTGCGCGATGTCTCAGCCGATCGTCACGCGCATTATTACCAAAACGCCCGCTCCGGCGGACGTTCTTTGGCGCGCGCGGTGATCCCGACGACATAGCGCCAAAGGGCCCCGCCGGGAACGGACGGGGCCACGCCAGACAAGGTCCCGTCCTCCCCGCTCCAGCACAAGGGAAGACGACATGCTCGACCAGACTGCCACCCTCTCCGAAAGCCGCCCGCGCAGCGCGGCTGCCCCCGCCATCGCGATCGTCGGCGCCACCGGCGCGGTCGGCGTCGAGCTGCTCCGCTGCATCGAGCAGCGCCGCTTCCCCCATAGCGAGGTCCGCCTGCTCGCTTCGGCCCGTTCCGCCGGCCGCACCTTGCCCTTCGACGGCGGCGAGCTGACCATCGCCGAACTGACCGAGAACAGCTTCGACGGCATCGACATCGCGCTCTTCTCCGCCGGCGCCACCATCTCCCGCCGCTTCGCCAAGGCGGCGGTGGATGCGGGCGCGGTCGTGGTCGACAACAGCTCCGCCTTCCGCATGGAGGCGCATGTGCCGCTGGTCGTGCCCGAGGTGAACGGGGCCTCTATGGAGCGCCACAACGGGATCATCGCCAATCCCAATTGCGTCGCTGCGATCATGACCATGGCGCTCGCCCCGCTCCACCGCGCCCATCCGATCCGCCGCCTCCAGGCCGCCACCTATCAGTCCGCGTCCGGCGCCGGCGCCGCCGCGATGCAGGAGCTGCGCGACGCGACCGCCGCCTACCTCGACGACCGCCCCTTCCAGCCGCAGGTGCTGCCGCATCCCTATGCGTTCAACCTGTTCAGCCATAATGCCGACGTCGATCCCGAGACCGGCTATAATGGCGAGGAACTGAAGGCGATGGCCGAGACCCGGCGCATCCTCGGCACGCCGGAGCTGCCGATCGGCATGACCTGCGTGCGCGTGCCGGTGCTGCGTGCCCACTCGATCGCGATGACCGTCGAATTCGACGCACCGGTCTCGGTCGACGAGGCCCGATCCCTGCTCGCCGTGGCGCCGGGCGTGCGCCTGGTCGACGATCGCGCCGGCAACCATTTCCCGATGCCGGTCGAAGCCAGCGGCATCGAGGACGTGCTGGTCGGACGCGTCCGCACCGATCTCGGCGATCCGAGCGGCCGCTCGCTCTCGCTGTTCGTCTCCGGCGACCAGCTGCTGAAGGGTGCTGCCCTCAATGCCATCCAGATCGCCGAGCAGCTGCTACCGCGCTGACTCCCCACCTTTTCATCCTCCCCCGCAAGGGGGAGGGGGACCACCCGCAGGGTGGTGGAGGGGTTCCCGCTTACGACAAGCGACACGTCTGACGTGAGCCGAACCCCTCCACCGCCTTCGGCGGTCCCCCTCCCCGTTCCGGGGAGGATGAAAAAGGCGAATCGCCAACGTACGAACACCGGAGCACCGGCGGAGGGAGGCTCAATCCCTCAGCTATGCTCCAACCCGTCCTCGCCGCCGAGCAGCCGCCGGATGCGCCCGCGCGCGGCGAGCAGCAGCGCGCCGTCGAGCAACAGCATCAGTGTCGCGACGCCGCAGGCTCCGAACGGGTGAAGCAGCGCAATGGCGAGCAGCAGCACCGCGGCAATATCCTCGGCCAGCGACAGCAGCACCGTGTTCAGCGGCCGTGCCGCCGCATTGGCAAGGGCACGCATCGTCGCCTTGGCCGCATGACTGTAGAGCCCGGCCGCGCCGCCGAGCAGGAAGATGCCTACCTGCCACAGCGGCGCGGGCGGATCGCCGATCGCCAGCGCCAGCAAGGCTGCGCCCAGCGGCCGGATCACGGTGTGGACCGCGTCCCAGAGCGAATCGAGCCAGCGGATCTTGTCGGCGACCGTCTCGACGATCAGCAGCGCCGCCGCGGATCCGAGCACCCAGGGATCGGCGACGATCCCCATGCGGTAGAGATAGGCGGGAAAATCCAGCCATCCCGCATGCATCGTGAGGCCCACCACCACGATACATAGATAGAGCCGCCACCCGGCGATCAGCGCGACGCCGATCGCCAGGGCCAGCATCGTCATTCCGATCATTCGCTGCGCACCCTCATTCGAAGGCCGCTCTGCCACGCCGCCGCCGCCGGGGCAATTGGAGGGACGATGGATGACATTCGATCCATCAGGCCTTCAATGTGGCGAAAATGTTTCCGTCCAGCGTCGAACCCATCTACCCGCTTGGTCATGAGTGATGGACCGATTCCCGCCGCGACGCTGATCCTGATGCGTCCGCGCCACGGCCTGCCGCCCGAGCTGCTCATGGTGGAGCGCAGCAGCGCAATGGTTTTCGCGGCCGGCGCGATGGTGTTTCCGGGCGGACGCATCGATCCCGGCGATCACGCCCTTGCCGCGGCCGAGGCGAAGCGGACCGGAATCGATCGCGATGACGCCGCCGCCCGCATCGCCGCGATCCGGGAGACGGTGGAGGAAACCGGCGTCGCCATCGCGATCGAACCGCAGCCGGATGCGGCGCTCGTCGGCCATCTGCGCGCAGCGCTGCGCGATGGCTCCGATTTCGGCGCGCTGCTCGCCGCACACGGCCTCAGCCTCGAAATTGGGCGGCTTGCGCCTTTCGCACGCTGGTGTCCGCCGCCCCGGCTGGAAAAGCGCACCTTCGATACCCGCTTCTATCTCGCCGAGGCGATGCACATGACCGAGGCCATGCCCGATGGCGGCGAAAGCATAAGGGCGATCTGGATGTCGGCGGCGGACGCCATCGCGGATTCGGATGCGGGCCATCACCGCGTCATCTTCCCGACCCGCCGCAACCTGGAACGGCTGGCCCAGTTCTCCACCCTCGCGGAGGCGGCCGCCCAGGCCGAGGCGATCGGCATCACCACGATCACCCCCTTCGTCGAACAGCGCAATGGCGAGCAGTGGCTCTGCATCAGCGACGGCCTCGGCTACCCGATCACGGGCGAACCGCTCGCGACGGCGACCCGGGGATAGAGCGAGCGCTCCCCTTCAGGGGGCCCTCCCATATTGTCGGTTCCTCCCTTCTCATCCTCCCCACAGGGGGAAGATGAACGGCGGCAAGGACAGCCATACAGGAAAGGCTTGAGTCAGCCGCTCCACAGCCCCTGGATCACGCCCGCATCGGGATAGGCGACGATCACGTCCACCGCGCCGCTCAGCGTCAGTTCGGCGTCGCCCTCGATCAGCCATACGCCATCCGTCTCGATCGGATCGCCATCGACGGAGCCGCTCCCGGTCAGCGGGATGAGCCAGACCGGCCGATCGCCGCCGGATATGGTGCCGCTTCCTTCACGGGACCAGCGCTCCATCACGAAGGCCGGACCATCGGCCAGAATCTCCCGGCCCGGCGCGATTTCCTTCGGAAGGAACGGCGCAACATAGGGAACGGGGTGGCTCACCGCGATGCCATCCGTCAGATGCAGTTCGCGCGGCCGGCCGTAATCGTAGAGTCGATAGGTCAGGTCCACATTCTGCTGCACTTCGACCAGGGTCAGCCCCGGCCCGATTGCATGCACCGTGCCGGCCGGAGAATAATAGCTGTCGCCGGTCTTCACCGCTTTCCAGTCGAGCTTGGCCTCGATGGATCCGTCGAGCGCGGAAGCCTTGAGCTCCTCGCGGCTCATCACCTGCAAGGTGCCGATCGCGATGGTGGCATGCGGCTCCGCCGACAGCACCACCCAGGCTTCGTCCTTGCCGCGCGGATAGCCCCGTGCGCGTGCCTCCGCATCGTCGGGATGCACCTGCACCGACAGCTTCTCGCTGGTGAACAGATATTTGATCAGCAGAACCGGATCGCCGCCGCGCGGATCCTCGAACCAGATCTCGCCGACCGGGTCGCCGCCTGCGGGAACGTCGCCGAAGCCGGGCCACAGATCGCGCCGGCCCCAGGGCTTCTCCACGCGCTTGGTGGTCAGGCGGGTGGCGGGCATCGGGAAATCCCCCTCATGGAATGTCTAACGGTCATGCACCGGAACGCGGGGAATGCGATCCGTTTCCACGGCGCCGCGCTGCTTGATGCGATTCAAGGCGGAAGGCCTATCTGCCGCCCTGCAAATCACGCCGGCATAGATGGATGGCACGGCCGATCGGCCGCAATCGGATCCTGAACGCTCCAGGCTGGAAAACTCAGCTGGCCAGCCGCGGCTCCACCTTGTCCACCCACTCGGGATAGAAGCAAGGCTCGCGGTTCGACCAGCCCGGCGCCGTCGCGGCCGCCTCGCTGATCGACTGGAGAAGGATGCGCCGCTTTTCCGGATGGAGGTGCGGCAGGGCCGCCGCGGCGCAGAAGGCTCCCGGCAGCCAGGGGCGCACATTCGCTCCGATCAGCCGCTCGTAAAGGAAGCGATAGGCACCGAAGCCGTTCAGCCGGTCCTGCCCCAGATCGAAGGCAGAGATGGTCACCAGCGGGGCGAAGAAAGGCTCCACCGCATCCAGGCCGCTATCGTCGGGAACGAGATTGCGGATCCGGTCGAGGCGCCCGTATATGCGCGTCTGCGCCTTGATGCTGGCCGCTTCGACTACATCGCGGGACCAGCGCACCAGCGCATCCTCCCGATCAAGACCGACATCGAGCGAGCGGCGGATATACCGCTGCACCGATGCCGGGAAACTCGCGAATTCCTTCATCTCCGCCAGCGTCATCGCGCCATCCGCTGGTCTCATCTGGGTGCCCATAAAACTACCCCCAAACCATTAGGCCAGCATGATGCGCCTTGGCTGGTTAGCGGCTGCTTAACCCGCTGGTATGCTGGCATTCAGGAACGGAGCATGTTTTGTGTTGCAATGCAACATTGCTTTTACGACGGCGCAGCATGCAGCGATTGAAAACGTGGATAACTCTCTTGGCCGCCGCTGTCGCTCGCGCATGCAAACGGATGGGGCCTCACCGAAACCAGGTCTCGCTCCGCTCGCAGGCCGACGCCAGGCGAGATCTCGCCTGGCAAATCTCCGCTGCCATCATTCCTTCGCGTCCATGCGCGCCTTTTCTGCCTCTTCGTCATAGCCGGAAGAGGGCGCCGGATCCTTGCCCTTGCCAGGCTGCGTGTTGGAAGGCGCGTCGGAAGTGGGAAAACTCTCGTCCAGCGCTACGTCGAGCTTGGCATCCTCATGCGACGGATCGCGCTGCAGCCGCACGTCGTCGCTCGCATCGTGCGCGGTACGGATCTTCGGTGTAGCCGGCGGGTCCTTCGGATCGCGGTCTTTCGTATCGCTGATCATCTCTGGTCTCCTGTCCATGGCTGTCAACGAACCGCGCGGCGGCCCGTTCCGGTCGCGGCCCCCTCCTTCCCCACCCTTCTCTTTCGATGAACGCGCTGCCGCTTTCGATGGAGGTCGGTTTTGCCTAAACTACCGGCGCGGCTTTGGGGTTAGGATGTCCCATGAACGAATATGCGCCCCGCATGGCATCTCATGGGCTCGAACGTGCCGCACCTGAACGCACCGGCGATGCAGCTGGCTCGCCGGATGCGCGGGTAACCTTGCTGTCGATCCTCGGCTTCTGGATCTTCTATCTCGTCATCGTCACCATTCGCTCGCTGTTCATGCAGTTCGACGATCAGCTGGACATGTTCACGCGGCGCGTCTGCGTCGGCATCGTCGGCATCGGGCTCACCTGGCTCATGTATCTCGGCCTGCGCCGCTGGATGCCGGCCACGCTGGGCCGCAAGCTGTTGCTGATCCTGGCGCTGGCCGTGCCGGCCTCGACCGCCTTCGCCTTCGTCAACTATTCGGCCTTCTACCTCTACAAGCCGGTTCACGCTGCGCAAAAGCACCATACCCAGCACCAGAAGACCACCACGATCGTCAACGGCGACAAGAGCGTGACCGTCAGCGTCGGCGTCGACGATGACGAGATGTCGAAGGATACGCCGCTGATGATGATCGCGGATACGGCGATCAACGATATCTTCTTCTTCGGCGGCTGGGGCGCCCTCTATCTCGCGCTCGGCTATGCCGGCGCCAGCGCGCTCGCCGAGCGCCGCGCCGCGGCCTTTCGCGAACAGGCCCAGGCGGCGGAGCTGCGCGCGCTGCGCTATCAGGTCAATCCGCATTTCCTGTTCAACACGCTGAATTCGCTCTCCAGCCTCGTGCTCGCCCAGCGCACGCAGGAGGCGGAGAAGATGATCATGAACCTCGCCACCTTCTTCCGCACCAGCCTCACCGGCGATCCGAGCGAGGATGTCATGCTGGCCGAAGAGCTGCGACTGCAGCGCCTCTATCTCGATATCGAAGGGGTTCGCTTCCCGGATCGGCTGGAAGTCGCCATCGACGTCCCCGCCTCGCTGCGCACCGCCTGCGTGCCCGGCCTGATCCTCCAGCCACTGGTCGAGAATGCGATCAAATATGGCGTGTCGCGCGCGCGCCGGCCGGTGCTGGTCTCGATCACCGCCACCGAACGGGATCGCAATCTGCATGTCGTGGTCGAGGATGACGGCGATCCGATCGACGACGACCGGGCGGAAGGCACCGGTGTCGGGCTGGCCAATGTCCGGGACCGGCTCGCCGCCCGCTTCGGCGATGCGGCGTCCTGCACATGGGGGCCGCTGCCGGCCGGCGGCTTCCGGGTCGCGCTTCGCATGCCGCTGATCCGCCATGGCTGCTGACCAGCCTCCTCCCGCTCCCCCGCTCCGCTCGCTGATCGTCGACGACGAGCCGCTGGCGATCGAGCGCCTGCAGATATTGTGCGCCCAGACGCCGGGAATCGATCTGGTCGGCACCGCGTCGGATGGCGAGGCGGCGTTGCGGCTGGTCGATGCGCTCACGCCCGAGCTGCTGCTGCTCGACATCGCCATGCCTGGCCTGGACGGCCTTGCCGTCGCCAGGGCGCTGGAGGATCGCCAGGCGCGCCCGGCGATCATCTTCTGCACCGCCTTCGATCAGTTTGCGGTGGCGGCGTTCGATGTCGCGGCGGTGGACTATCTGCTGAAGCCGGTCTCGCCCGAGCGGCTGGCGCGGGCGATCGGCCGCGTCGGTGCGGCGTTACGCTCGGGCACCGGCACTCCGGCGGAGAAAACGGCCTATACGGAGGAATTCTGGGTGCCCTGGCGATCGGAGATGATCCGCATCGCCGCGCGGGACATCGATCGCATCGATGCCGAGCGGGATTATATGCGGCTGCACGCCAATGGGCGCTCCCTGCTGCTGCACGAGACGATCAGCGAGCTTGAGCGGCGGCTGGATCCCGATCTCTTCATCCGCCTGCACCGTTCGACCATGGTGCGCCGCGATCGCATCGCGCGGCTCAGCCATGATGGCATGGGCGTGTGGCACGCACATCTCGTGGATGGTGCGCAAATCCGGATCGGCCGCACCTATCTCGCCGCTGCCCGCGCCCTCGCGGGTCGCTGAGAGTCGGTTTGAAAATGCGCCTTCGGCGCATGCTCGGCACCGGCCCTCTCCCCCGCCCGGCCTCCCATAGAATACTGCCGTTGGGAGGCCGGGCGGGGGAGAGGGCCGGTGCCGCCTCGAAATGCGCGCTTCCGCGCATTTCGAAACAGACTCTGACGCCCCCGCTGCAATCCCGCAGACAGGGGCGTGCGCGCAGCGGGGATCAGCGCGAAACGGCGATGCTGCTGTTGGCCTGCGCATAAGCCTGTCCGCGCTGCGCGGCGGAAACAGCCTCGGCGACCTGCGTCTGCGTACTCGCTATCGCAGCCGTGCGGCACTGGTTCACCGCGTTGCGCATGGCGAGATCGCGCACGTCGGCGGTGCCGCAGATTTCGGTTGCGGCATTGCTGATTCGCCGGCCAAGCGTGCTCGTGCCCTCGGCAGTCGCGAGGTTCAGATCGTGGTAACGGACCTCGACGCGCTCCGTCGAGCCATGGCTGTCGGCGGCGAAAGCAGGGACGGCCAGGGCAGAGCCAAGGGTCGCAACCAGCATGAGAGTGGTCTTCATCATCGGTCTCCTCCCGGAAATGGGGCGTCGCGGCGGCCGACAGGGGACATGTCGCCGGCCGCCGCTGCATCGTGCTACGCCGAGACGCCGCCGCGCTCACTGTGGGTTCGACCGACGCCAACCTCGAGTCTGCCAACCGCCTCGCGCGCCGACGAACGGTACAGACGCTTCGACGAAACGCAGCTGTTGACGTTACGGAAAGGCGGCCTCTTCGACGGCGGTCGCGGTGACTCGCGCGGCGAAGCCGGCGATCGCGGCCAATACCGGCGCCCGCCAGCGCAACGGCTGCGCCAGTGTCGCGATCAGCTCGACATGACCGATGCCGGGAAGAACGCGGAGATCGGCGGCATTGCCCGTCGCGTGCAGCCGTGCGGCGAGGCTGAGGCTGTTCTGCGGAGACACCACATCGTCGCGGTCGCCGCTGATCAGCAGCGCGGGCGGCGCGCCAGGCGCAGCGAAGTGGGCCGGCTGGGTTTCCTCCGGCACCGGCCAGCGGCCGAGCGCCTCGGTAGCGAAGCCGGGCGCGAGCGGCAGGAAATCATAGGGGCCGGCCAGGCCGACGAACCCGCGCACCGCGCCGCGATCACCCGCCAGCCATTGTGGGTCCAGCGCCAGCATCGCGGCATTATAGGCTCCGGCCGAATGGCCGGCGAGCAGCAGCCGGTCCGGGTCGCCGCCATGCGCTCCGCCCTCCGCCCGCGCCCAGCGCACCGCTTCGGCGCAATCCTCGAGGAAGGCGGGGAAGCGCACCTGCGGCACCAGCCGGTAATCGGGAATGACGGTGATGAAGCCGCGCGCGGCCAGGGCTCGCCCGACGAAGCCGTAATAGTCCCGCTCGCCCGAGGACCAGCCGCCGCCGTAGAAGAAAAGGAGTATCGGCAGCGGGCCGGCGGCGGGGCGGCGGGGCGCATAGACGTCCAGCCTATGGCAGGGCAGCGGGCCGTAGCGCACGCCCGCGGCGATGCGCCGCGCCGTCCGGTCCTTGGGCGTCCAGCGCGCGACCTGATGCAGGCGCAGATGGCGCCGGGCGAGAGTCAGCGCGGCGCCGGCCGCCACCGTCGCGGAGAGCGCGGCTCCGGCTCCGGCCAGCAGGCGCGCGCGCCGGCGATCGTCAGAATTCGACGTCGAGTTCCTCCACCTCTTCGGGTTCGGCCTTCGCCGCCGCGATCCACTCGATCATCGGCTCCCACGCCATGATCGCGTCGCAATAAGCCTGCGAGGCCGGCTGCAGCGAGACGTTGTAGGTGAGGAAACGCGTCGCGACCGGCGCGAACATCGCATCGGCCACGGTCGGCTCGCCGAACAGGAAAGGCCCGCCATAGCGCGTCAGGCACTCGCCCCAGATCGTCTCGATCCGCTCGATGTCGGGCTTGGCGCCGGCGAACACCTTGAAGTTGCGATGCCGCGCCTTGAGGTTCATCGGCAGTGCCGAGCGCAGATTGTGGAAGCCCGAATGGATCTCGCCGGAGATCGAACGGCAATGCGCCCTGGCGATCCTGTCCGCCGGCAGCATGGCGACGTCGGGGAACACCTCGTGGAGATATTCCGCGATCGCCAGCGTGTCCCAAACGCTCGCATCCTCATGTGTCAGCCGCGGAACCAGCACCGAGGGCGAAAGCAGCAGCAGCTCCGCACGGTTGTCCGGATCGTCGATCGACACCCGCTGCTCCTCGACGTCGAGACCGGCGAGCTTGCACAGCAGCCAGCCGCGCAGCGACCAGGAGGAATAATTCTTGCTCGAAATCGTCAGCACCGCGCGCGCCACCGGAGTCCTCCCCGAATCCCTTCGACACCCCTGGAATAATCATGTCGCAGTGCAGCAACAAATGGATTAATCAGGTCCGGTAGAGAAGAATCGGGGCTGCCCCGGTTTTTGGGGGATCGCGCCGAAGAATGCTGTACGCCGCCTTCCAGGCCCTGACAGATGCAGGCAAACCCATCCGCGCCTTTGCCGAGGCTGCGCGCGGACTGCAGCCATCGCTGGGCGGCTTCGGCCAATGGCCGGTCTCGAAGAGCGTATTCGCCGCCCTGTCGATGGTCGCCGACACCAAGCTGACCCATCATCGCCCTTCCTTCGGGATCGACGCCGTCCCGGTCGGCAACCGGCTCGTGCCGGTCGGCGAGGAAACCGTGCTCGCCCTTCCCTTCGGGGACCTGCTGCATTTCACCAAGGAGGTGGAAACGCCGCAGCCGAAGATCCTGCTGGTCACGCCGCTGTCCGGCCATTTCTCGACCCTGCTGCGCGATACCGTTGCGACCTTGCTGCGCGATCATGACGTCTATGTGGCGGACTGGCGCAACGCGCGGGACATCCCCCTGTCGGAAGGCCGCTTCGGCTTCGACGATTATGTCGATTACGTCATCCGCTTCCTCGAGGAGATCGGCCCGGGCGCGCATGTCATGGCGGTCTGCCAGCCCTGCGTGCAGACGCTCGCCGCCGTCTCGATCATGGCGGAGGACAAGAATCCGGCCACGCCGCGCAGCATGACGCTGATGGGCGGCCCGGTGGATACCCGCGTCAACCCGACCACGGTGAACGAGCTTGCGGTGTCCCACTCGCTCGACTGGTTCAAGAAGAACATGATCCAGACCGTGCCGATCCAGCATGCCGGCTGGCGGCGCAAAGTCTATCCCGGTTTTCTCCAGCTCACCGCCTTCATGTCGATGAATCTCGGCCGGCACATGGAAAAGCATCGCGAGCTCTATCAGGATCTCGCCGACGGCCGCGACGTCGAGGCCGCGAACACCCGCGCCTTCTACGACGAATATTTCGCGGTTCTCGATCTCACCGCCGAATTCTATATCGAGACGGTGGACATCGTCTTCCAGCGCGCGCTGCTCGCCAAGGGCGAGCTCGAATGGCGGGGCCGCCGGGTGAACCCCGGCGCGATCCGGCGAACCGCGCTGCTCACCGTCGAGGGCGAGCGCGACGATATCTGCGCCGTCGGCCAGACCTCGGCCGCGCACGATCTCTGTTCGCATCTGCGTCCGCATCTGAAGCGGCACCATCTGCAGCCCGGCGTCGGCCATTATGGCGTCTTTTCGGGCCGCAAATGGGAAAACCAGATCTATCCGGTGGTCCGCAATCTGGTGCTATCGGTCAACTGAGCCGCCCGCCGCGCGGCATCCCGGCTGCCGCCTCGGGCGGCCCGGCGAACGACTGCGTTCCGGACTGGCGCCCCGCCGATGATCGTCCCGGCCGCCCCGCAACATGCGCCGGACGTGGCCGATCATTATGACGAACTCGATCCCGTCTACCGCCAGCTCTGGGGCGAGCATGTCCACCACGGCTACTGGGCATCCGGCCGCGAGACGCCGCAGCAGGCGGTCGAGGCGCTGTCCGATCTGGTCGGCGAGCGGCTGGGCATCGCCTCCCGCGCGGCGCTGGTCGACATCGGCTGCGGCTATGGCGCCACCGCCCGCCGCTTCGCCGCGCTGCGCGGCGCGGAGGTCACCGGCCTCACCCTGTCGGCCGCGCAGGCCGCCGCTGCCCCGCCGTGCCCCGGCGTCACCCTGCTGGTGCGGGACTGGCTGGCGAGCGGCCTGCCCGCGGACAGCTTCGACGGCGCCTATGCGATCGAATCCTCCGAACATATGGTCGACAAGCCGGCCTTCTTCCATGAGGCCGCGCGCGTGCTGAAGCCCGGTGGCCGGCTGGTCGTCTGCGCCTGGTTGGCCGCGCCCGATCCGCAGCCCTGGGAGGTCCGCCACCTCCTGGAGCCGATCTGCCGCGAAGGCCGCCTGCCCTCGATGGGCACCGCCGCGGACTATGAAGGCTGGGCGGCGCAAGCCGGGCTGCTCTCGCTCTCCGCCACCGATATCAGCCATCGCGTGCGCAGGACCTGGACGATCTGCGCCCTGCGCTTTCTCGGCGCGATGATCGTCGATCGGCGGATCCGGCGGCTGTCGCTGGCCGCGCGCAACCGCCTGTTCGCACTCAGCGTGCCGCGCCTGATCCTCGCCTACCGCACCGGCGCGATGCGCTACGGCGTCTTCACCTGGGAGAAGCCGGCAGGCGCTTCCGGCGCACCGAACCCGCCGGTTAACCGGTTAACTTCATCATAATCTCCTGTGCCGGGGCGGGACACGGCCAATTTAAGGGAAGCCTTGGCGGCCGGAGTGTCTTAATGGCCTGTTCGGCATGATTCCCGCTTCGCATCTGGACACGCACAGCGCGCTGCGCCGCATGGCGGCGCGCCGGCGGCTGCGGCAACGCAGGCATCGTGCCGCCGCGTCCCTTGCGCTGCTCGGTCTCGTCGGATCCTGCACCATGACGGCCGCGCCGCCGCTGGCCGGGCTCGCACCGCCGCCGCACCGCGCGCAGGCCGCATCCGGCACCGACTCCCGGCCGCGCCTGCCCGAAACGGCGGGCAATGCGATGCCGACCGATGACGAGATCGCCGCCGTCACCCGTGATTTCGGCGATATGGCCGCGAACGCGGCGCCGGACGGCACGCTGCCGCCAACGGGCAAGCCGTTCGATCCCCGCAATCCCGGCGTCACCATGTCGAGCGGCCCGGCCGCCGCCCCCTTCCGCTTCACCGGCGGCCCGCTCGCCGCGCTGCGCGCCGAAGACTGCCTGGCTACCGCCATCTATTATGAGGCCGCGTCGGAGAGCGAGGCCGGCCAGCGCGCTGTCGCCCAGGTGATCCTCAACCGGGTGCGCCATCCCGCCTATCCCAGCAGCGTGTGCGGCGTCGTCTATCAGGGATCGGAACAGCAGGCCCGCTGCCAGTTCACCTTCTCCTGCGACGGGGCGCTCGCCCGCTACAGCCCGACGCGCAAGGGCTGGGCGATCGCCAGCCGCATCGCGCGCGAGGCGCTGAACGGCGCCGTCTATGCACCGGTCGGGCTCGCCACCCATTATCACACGCTCGCCGTCGCGCCGAACTGGTCGCGCTCACTGGCCGTGACGACGATCGTCGGCGCGCACATCTTCTTCCGCTGGACGGGCGCCGCCGGCCTGCCCTCGGCCTTTCGCCAGGCCTATGCCGCAGTCGAACCGATGCCAGGCCCGCACGCGCCGGCCGCGACCCAGTTCGCTGCGCTCACCCGTCCGGCCGCGCAGCCGGCGCTGCCTTATGCACTGACGACCGTCTCGGCTCCGCCCGCCGCTCCTGCCCCGGCCACGATGCAAGCCGCACCGGCCGGCCTCACCCCGGACGACCAGATCCGCCCCGAATATCGCGACAGCGGCAAGTGGATCGGCCCCCAGAGCGGCCGCGCGCTGCGTTAGCCTTCTTCATCCTTCCCCAAAGGGCAGGGGAAAAACCCCTACCGCTCGCGGAAGGCGCGCTCCTCCAGCCGGGTGATCGGCGTCAGCAGATAGGACATCACCGTCCGCTTGTCGCCGAGCAGGTCCACCTCGGCCACCATGCCGGGGCCGACCGGCAACC
Source organism: Flavisphingomonas formosensis (assembly GCF_009755815.1). GTDB lineage: Bacteria > Pseudomonadota > Alphaproteobacteria > Sphingomonadales > Sphingomonadaceae > Flavisphingomonas > Flavisphingomonas formosensis. Next base: position 209,465 of record NZ_WRPK01000007.1, on the reverse strand, counting down.
GCTCGCCCGCCTTGTTGACGATCGCGTCGCGATCGATCGCCACCTGGATCAGATAGTGGCTGCGCTCTTCCTTGGGATCGAGCACCGCATCGGGCGAGATGCGCGTCACCCGGCCCGGAATGCCGCCATAGAGGCTGTAGTCATAGGCGGTGATCTTCACCGTGGCGCGCTGGCCGATCGCGACGAAGCCGATATCCTCCGGCTTCACCGCGGCCTCCACCACCAGCGTATCGCGCAACGGCACGATCTCGATGATCGGCTGGCCCGGCGGCACCGATCCCCCCACGGTGGAGATCATCACGCGATTGACCGTGCCGGTGACGGGCGCGGTGAGCGTCGTGCGCCGCATCTTGTCCGCCGAGGCCGGCAGGAACTTGCGCTGCGCCTCGAGCTCGGCGCGCACCATCACATAATCCTCGCCCGCCTTGGCGCGCCAGTCGGCCTGCACCTGGGCGAGCTGGGCACGCGCTTCGGCCACCGAGGCGGCGGCGCGCCCGGCAGTCTGGTGCGCGACGGCGGCATCGCCTGCCGCATTGGCCGCCGTGTTGTCGGCCTGCATCAGGCTGAGCCGCGGCTCGATGCCTTTGTCCACCAGCGGCCGGATGAGATCCGCCTGCTGCCGGGCGGAAAGGCTTGCCTTGTCACGGGTCTCCGCTGCCAGCTGGGTTTCGGAAAGCGACCGCTGCGCCGCCGCCAGCCGCGCCTGGGCAGCCTGGGTGGCGGTATAGAGATCGGTCATGCGCTCGGCATGAACACGCCTCTCGGCCGCGATCAGCTCGGGTGAGGACGCCATCAGGTCGGCCGGCCACACCGGATCCCTGCCCTGCATCTCGCCTTCCAGCCGCGCGGCCTTGGATTGCAGGGCGGCGACGGTTGCTGCGCCACGCCCATAATCCGCCCCCGCCATCGTCGGATCGAGGCGCAGCAGGGGCTGGCCGGCCTTCACCTTCTGGCCCGGCTTGATCAGGATTTCGGAAACCACGCCCCCTTCGAGATTGGAGACGATCTGAAGCTGGCTGGAAGGGATCACGCGGCCCTGCGCATGCGTGACCCGGTCGATATGGGTGAAGGACGCCCATAGGATCAGCAAAACGAACGTGCCGATGATAGCCCAGAGCAGCATTCGTGCCGCCGTGCGCGGCTTCACCGCGGCGGCGACGTCCTCCAGATGCATGTGGTGGACATGATGCTCGTCCGCCTGGTGGGCGTGTCGCTCGCTCATGCCGCCGCTCCTTTCGGCTCGGGCCTGACCTCGGCGGGGCGCAGCAGGCCCATGCGCTTCAATATCTCGTCGCGCGGCCCGTCGGCCACGATCTTGCCGGCATCCATCAGGATGATACGCTTCACCAGCCGCAACAGCGGCGGGCGGTGCGTGACGATCAGCACCGTGCGCCCTTCCACCTCCGCCGAGAGACGGTCGATCATCCCCGATTCGGTGGTGGGGTCCATCGCGCTCGACGGCTCGTCGAGCAGCAGCACGGGCGGCCTGCCTGCCACCGCGCGTGCGAGTGAGATGGACTGCCGCTGCCCGCCCGACAGACCCTCGCCGCGATCGGCGAGCTTCAGGTCATAGCCATTAGGCAGGTTGGACATGAAGCTGTGCGTGCCCGAAACGGTCGCGGCGCGAACCAGCTCCTCATGGTCGATCTCCGGCCGGCCGAGCGCGATATTGTCGCGCACCGAGCCGGACAACAGCCCCGCCTCCTGCAGGGTGATGCCTACATTGCGACGGATATCGTCGGGATGGAATTGCCGGATATCGACGCCGTCGATCAGCACGCCGCCGCTTTCCGGCGGATGCAGGCCGACGATAAGGCGGAACAGCGTCGACTTGCCCGACCCGATCCGCCCGAGCAGCGCGACGCGCTCGCCCGGCTCGATCTTGAAGCTGACGCCGTTGAGCGCCGGCGGCGAGTCCGGCGCATAGCGGAAGCGCACGTCGCGAAACTCGATGCCGCCCGAAATGCCGTTACGGCGCGTCACGCCCTCGTCGGCCTCGTTCGGCGTCTTCATCAGCGAGTCGAGATGGCGATAGGCCATGCGGGTGGAGGACACGCGGGTGAGCAGCTGCGCGATCTGGCCGAGCGGCGCGACGCAGCGGCTGGAGAGGATCGAGCAGGCGACCAGCCCGCCGGTGGTGAGGTCGCCCGCGCCGATCAGATGCACGCCGAACACGATCGTGCCGATATAGGACAGATTCTGCGCCGTCGTCGCGGTCGTCATCGCGATCGTACCGACGAGGCGCTGCTTGAGGCCGCTGTCGGCCTGCATCATCAGCGCCTTCTTCCAGCGCTGGGCCAGCATCGGCCCGGCCATCGACGCCTTCACCGAATCCAGCGATCCCACCGTCTCGACGAGCACGCCCTGCTTGGAGAGCCCCTCGGTGATCATCTTGGCGGACATGCGATCCAGCGCAGGCCGGGTCAGCGCGCCGACCAGGATGACGAGCGGCACCACCGCCATCGGCACGATCACGATCCAGCCGCCGATCAGGGCGATCACGAACAGGAACAGCGCGATGAACGGCACGTCGACGAAGGCGGTCATCGTCGCGGAGGTGAAGAATTCGCGCAGTGTCTCGAATTCGCGCAGCATGCCGGCGAAGGCGCCCGTCGAGCGGCGCTTGGGATCCAGCCGCATCGCCAGCAGCTTCTGGAACAGCGCGGTGCCGATCCGCCGATCGACCTCCGCGCCCGCGATGTCGGTGAAATAGGCGCGCAGCGTGCGCAGCATGAAATCGCAGGCGAGCACGATCGCCACGCCGATGGTCAGCGCGGTGAGCGATTCCACCGCATTGTTCGGCACCACCCGATCATAGACCGTCATCGAGAAGAGCGACGTGGCGAGCGAGAAGAGGTTGGTGACGATCGCCGCCAGGATCACCTGGATATAGAGGCTGCGATTGGCGAGCAGCGGCTTCAGCAGCCAATCCGCCATGCGCGGCTCGGCCGGCGGCTTCACAGTGTCGCTCATCGTCCCGGTCCCACCATGGTAATGTTCAACCCCTCGAGCAGCGTGCCGCACTTGCGCAGCAACGCCAGCCGCTGCGCGTCGCGCTGCGCGACCGCGGTCAAATAGGTCGTGGCCGTGTCGAAATAGTCGTCGTCCGCGACCAATATGTCGAACAGCGTGCCATTCAGGTTCTTGAAGCGCGTATAGAGCACGTCGCGATTGCGGCGGTTGGCGATATAGGACTGCTCCAGAGTCTTCACCTGCTCGTCATAGGCGACGAGCGTATAGAAGGCGGTCTCCGCATCGCGCTCCGCTTCGCCGATCACCTGGTCGCTGGCGGCCTGCGCGCCGCGATATTGCTCATGCGCCTGCTCCTGGCGCGCGCCGCCGCCGCCGCCGAAGAGGCGATGGCTGAGCGTCACTTGCCCACGCACGTCATAGTCGCGGCGATTCTCCAATATGCCGTAGCGCGCGGCATTCACCTGCGCGCCGACCTGCGGCAGGTTTTCGGCCTGCACCGCCCTCCAGTCCGCCCGCGCGGCGCGTTCCTGCGCCTTGGCCGAGCGCACCTCCGGGGCATTGCCGCTCGCCAGCCGCGCTTCCTCCACCGTCTCCGGCAGGCGCAGGGTGAGCGTCGGCCGGCCGAGCTGCATCGGCGCAGGCATGCCGGTCGACTCCCGGTAACGCGCCTCGGCGGAGGCGAGCTGCCCGTGCAGTTGCGTCAGCCGCAGCGCCACCCGGCCGAGATAGACGTCGACGCGCGACAGATCGCCCGCGGAGGACGCGCCCTGTTTGATACGTTCCGCCACCGAGCCACGGATCTCCTTCTCGGACTGCTGCATGCTCTCGGCAAGCGCGACCAGCGCGCGATAGGCCGCGACGTCGTACCAGGCGGCGATCGCGTCGAGCGCGAGATCGTCCTGCGCGATCTCGAGATTGGCGCCGGCCTGGTCGCGCCGTGCCTTCGCCCCCTTCACGCGCTGGGCGGTGGCGCCGAAATCGAAGATCTTCTGGCTCACCGACACCGACGCGTCGGTACGGGAGACGGGTTGCGTCTGCTCGACCAGCGTATCGGTGAATCTGTTGGAGAAGCCCGCCGCGAGCCGACGATTATAGGTCATCTGCAGATCGACTTCGGGTAGCCAGCCGGAATGGGCTTCCTTGACCGCCGCATTCGCCTGTCGCTGTGCCGCCGAAGCGCGGCGAACCGAGGGATGCGTTCCGATCGCACGCGCGATCGTCGCGCGGAACAGATCGGGCGACGCTTCGCGATGGCCGAAACCCAGGATCGGATCCGTCGCGAAATCGATCGCCATCGGATCGTCGCCGGGCGGCGGCACGGACGGTGCCGGGGCGGACGGCCCGGAGGCGGGGGCGGCAGGCCCCATCAGCGCAGCCGGCGCCATCGGGACCGGGGCCGGCATCTGTCCATCCGCCGCAACCGGCAACCACGCGGCGACGAGCCCGGCAAGGAGGATCGCCCGGCGGCTGGAGCTATGCGATCGCCGTCCCCGCAGGCCGCGCCTGAGGTGAACCGTGAGGCTCATGCTGGGAGCGATCAAGGTGTCAGATAAGACAGACACACGTCACGCAACCGACAGCGTAACAGCACAGGACCAGCGACCGGCCGATTTCACGCACACATCCCCCCTCAGACCTTCCCCGTATAGTGAACGGCTCGCAAGCCTATCAAGTCCCCGGCAATGACAAGCAGTTCACGATACGGCTTTTACTTCCGATCTGGATATAACGCCACCTTGGCGGGCCGGGCGGTTCGCGGACGGAGATCGACCGAAAGCGTGCGCCCTTGCTCGTTACGGACTCATTTCGTTTCAGCGACTTTACCCCACGTCGCACATATCGGGACGGCTTCTTGAGTCTTTTCGGCCGACATCGGCGTTCCGAGAAAAGGATGCTTGCGCAACGGCTTGCCCGAAACGGCGCGCGCTCCGGATCGCAGCGTACCTCCCTCCCCGGTCAACGATGGCGCCCGGCACAGGCCGGATCGCGAAGCATCCATAACCGGATGCGGCCCGCGACCGGCGCGCTATTCCGGATACTCCGAAAGGCGTAGCGCCTCGATCACCATCGAACCGGCACGGCTACTCGGGATGAGCGCGCCCCGCGCCCATATTCGATCAGGACCCTATCAGCCGGCGTCGCCTGCGCCGCGATATCATTCCGTTCTTTTGGTACGATACTGCTCGGCGGCGGCGACCTGTGCCTCGCTCGCGCGCGTCCATATGCCGTCGACGGCGCGCTGGATGGCGACGCCGCAATGTGCGCATTTTCCGATCCAGCCGTCCTGCATCCGCCTGACGCTGCGCCCCGCACGCTGATGCTTGCCGATCAGACACAGCAATTTCATTCTCGTCCCCCGACGTCCCGAAACTGCATACTCTCGAGAGGCCGTCCGGTTCCACGGGATTCGGAATTTTTTCCCCAGCCCGCTTTCCGCCTGTTTTTCCGGCCGAGCCGCACGCTCGACGCCGTGCTCGCGGATCGGAAGACCCGGAAGAAGGCAAGGCGCGATGATGTCGATATTGCTCACCGGATCCGGCGCGGCATCGAACCAGAATGTGTCGGCACCGCCGTAGGCGGCATGGCCGGTCAGGGTCAGGTCCTCGACATACTGGCCGGCGAGCGAGAAGCTGACCGGGCGATCGCGACAGGCGCTCAGACGATCACGAAATCCGCCTTGCTGAGGTCTGTATGCGGATCGACATGCGCGAACAGCAGGGCCGCCTTCGCGCCGGTGCCGTCCGCATCGTAGAAGATGTCGCCGGTCGCCTCGTTGTAGATGATGCGGTCATCGGCATCGTGCGCCGCGCTGCCCTGGTAGAAGGCGGTAGCGGCAAGGTTGCCGACCGGGATCGCGCTGAACGCGCCGTGAGCGAGCCGGATCGTGTCATCCGCCGCGGTGAAGTCGGTGATGGTGTCGAACGAGACGCCGTCCGGCCGCGTGTCGAACCAGAAACTGTCCTTGCCCGCGCCGCCGGTCAGCGTGTCGTTGCCGGCCCCGCCATGCAGGGCGTCCGTCCCCGCACCGCCATAAAGCCTGTCGTCACCCGTCGATCCATAGATGGTATCGCCGCCCACCGAACCCCGGATCGTATCGTTGCCATCACCACCGTCGATCCGCTCGACATGACGCAAGGTCACATCGGTGAGATCGATGCTGTCCGCGCCCGACGTGCCGAGGATCCGGAAATTGCTGTACGTGCCGCCATCGACCGTCTCCACGCCCGACACGTTCGGCCAGACCACCGAGGCGCTGTTGCCGAAGGCGCGGATCGCGTCCGTACCGTTGCCCCCATAGATGGTATCGACGCCGCTGTCGGCGCCGACAGCGAACACGTCGTTCCCGTCGCCGCCATAAAGCGTATCGCTGCCGCGCCCGCCATAGAGGGTATCGCCGCCCGCCGATCCGGTGATCACGTCATTGCCGTCACCGCCGTCGATCCGATCGATATGGCGCAGGGTCACGCCGGTCAGATCGATTGTGTCGTCGCCCGCGGTGCCGACGATGCGCGCGTTCGCATAGGTGCCGCCATTCACCATCTCGATGCCCGAGACCAGCGTCCAGACGATCGAGACGCTGTTGCCCATCACCTTGATCGTATCGAGCCCGTCGCCGCCAGCGATCGTGTCCACACCATCGCCGAAGCGCAGCGTGAAGAGGTCGTTGCCACTTCCGCCGTCGAGCTTATCGTTGCCCGGCCCGCCATACAGGGCGTCGTTACCCGGCCCGCCATCAAGGTGATCGTCTCCGCTCAGACCGAACAGAGTGTCGTTGCCCAAGCCTCCCGCCAGATCGTCAGCCCCAGCCGTTCCCCAAAAGCTGTTCGCAAAATCGTCGTTCTCGACAAGCTGTATCCCACTGGCGGTCACCACCGTGAAGATTCTGCCATCGTCACTTATCAAGAGCCTGTTGCCGTAGCCACCATCGGCAAGATCGCCCACGTCGGCGCCGACCTCATAGCTGCGGATGATGCTCCAATCGGTAGTGGAAAGCTCCACGATGCTATTCGTATCGCCGTCAAGCACATAGAGACTGGTGCCAGTCGCATTGAAAGCGAGCCCTGCGATATTCCCATCGGCAAATTCGGGGTGCAAGGATAGGAGATCGAACTTGTAGCTCAATTCGGCGTCATAAACGTAGAGATTTGTAAAAACCTGCCCGCTACCGGCGGCGGCAAACGTCTGCTGGACGACCAGATCGGCCTCCTTGCTGAACGCCACCACGCCGTGGGTGTAACCCTGAATGCCGTCCTGATACTGGCTATGTTGATGGAGAAGGCCGGCCGGCCCGAAGATCGCCAGCGGCGCGTCGGATTGATTCGATCCGGAATAAAGCACCTCGGAGCGGTCGTGCGACGTCAGCAGGACCCCGGTCCCACCGTAGCTTTGGCCGGTTCGAGTATAGTCTCCCGTGTTCGTATCGAGTGCGTAAACGCTTCGCTCATATGTGCCGAGACTAAGTCTGGCCGTTCCATCATCGAGTATGGCAACGTCATGAAACGGTATCGGGTAGCTAGTTTCGACGTCCACCGGGAAAGCCGTGACGTGGCCTGTCGCGGTATCAACCCGATAGGCCTTGATCGTTTCGAACGCATTTTGGGTGGCAGTTGCCGGGTGAAGCACGACGGACTGTTGCTCCGTGACCAGCAGAAAGCTGCCGTCCGGAGACAAATCGATCCCACCCAGATTCGTACCGACGTGCCAGACCGCCTCAACCTCCCGGCTTGCAGAGTCGAGAACACGGATCGTTCCGTCAGAGTAGGATGCGTAGAGCGTGGAGCCGTCACGGCTCAACACGACGTCGGCGGGAGCCGTTGACGACAGAGGTGTGTAAAGATGGCCAGACATGCGCTCAAACCCCCTGCCGCTTCTTCGGCATCGCCCTTAGCATCCGACCCGCCCGGCCCGACAGGCTTTTCCTCCAAATCAGAGATTGTTGCGCAGCGCTCACTCCCGACCCATATCATTCGAGTAGCCGGCGCCCCTTGCCCGCCTCGAACAAATCTGGAACAAACGGCCCCATGCTGACTCACATCTCCGTGCGCGGCGCGCGCGAGCACAACCTCAAGGACGTGTCGCTCGATCTGCCGCGCGACAAGCTGATCGTCATCACCGGCCTGTCCGGATCGGGCAAGTCGTCGCTCGCCTTCGACACCATCTATGCCGAGGGCCAGCGCCGCTATGTCGAGAGCCTGTCCGCCTATGCGCGCCAGTTCCTGGAGCTGATGCAGAAGCCCGACGTCGACCATATCGAGGGCCTCTCCCCCGCCATCTCGATCGAGCAGAAGACGACGAGCCGCAACCCGCGCTCCACCGTCGCCACCGTCACCGAGATCTACGATTATATGCGCCTGCTCTGGGCGCGCGTCGGCATCCCCTATTCGCCCGCCACGGGCCTGCCCATCTCGGCGCAGACGGTCAGCCAGATGGTCGACCGGGTGATGCAGCTGCCCGAGGGCACGCGCTTCTACCTGCTCGCCCCGGTCGTGCGCGGCCGCAAGGGCGAATATCGCAAGGAGCTCGCCGAGTGGCAGAAGGCGGGCTTCACCCGCGTGCGCATCGACGGCGAGCTCTACGAGATCGAGGCCGCCCCCGCGCTCGACAAGAAATACAAGCATGACATCGAGGTGGTGGTCGACCGCCTCGTCGTGCGCGAAGGCCTCGAGACTCGCCTCGCCCAGAGCTTCGAGACCGCGCTGAAGCTCGCCGAGGGCCTGGCCTATGTCGACATCGCCAGCGCCACCCCTGCGGAGGGCGCCGCGGGCGAGCCGGCCGCCAAGCCCAAGCGCGGCGCCGCCAAGGCCGACGCGGCGAAAGCCACCGGCATCAAGGCCCTCGCCCTCCCCGCCGGCATTTCCGAGCGCCTGACCTTCTCGGAAAAGTTCGCCTGCCCCGTCTCCGGCTTCACCATCCCGGAGATCGAGCCGCGGCTCTTCTCGTTCAACGCCCCGCAGGGCGCCTGCCCGGCCTGCGACGGCCTCGGCGAGAAGCTGATCTTCGACGAGGATCTCGTCGTCCCCAACCACGCCCTCTCGATCAAGAAGGGCGCGGTCGTGCCCTGGGCGAAATCCAACCCGCCCAGCCCTTATTACATGCAGGTGCTGGGCAGCCTGGCGCGCGAGTTCGGCTTCAGCCTCGACACGCCCTGGAAGGACCTGCCCGGCGAGGTCCAGCTCATCATCCTCCACGGCACCGGCGGCCGCCCCGTCACCCTCACCTTCATCGACGGCAAGAAGAGCTACGACGTCAAGAAACCGTTCGAGGGCGTGATCGGCAACCTCAACCGCCGCATGCTGCAGACCGAAAGCGCCTGGATGCGCGAGGAGCTGTCCAAATATCAAAGCTCGCGCCCCTGCGAGGTCTGCAACGGCGCCCGCCTCAAGCCCGAGGCGCTGGCGGTGAAGATCGCCGGCGAGGACATTTCCCAATCCACCCGCCGCGCGGTCGGCCCCGCCCTCGCCTTCTTCCGCGACATGCCGAACCATCTCAACGAGCAGCAGCGCCAGATCGCCGAGCGCATCCTCAAGGAGATCGTCGAGCGGCTCGGCTTCCTCGACAATGTCGGCCTCGACTATCTCAACCTCGATCGCACCTCGGGCACCTTGTCCGGCGGCGAGAGCCAGCGCATCCGCCTCGCCAGCCAGATCGGCTCGGGCTTGTCGGGCGTGCTCTACGTGCTCGACGAGCCCTCGATCGGCCTGCACCAGCGCGATAACGACCGGCTGCTCGTCACCCTCCGGCGCCTGCGCGATCTCGGCAACACCGTGATCGTCGTCGAGCATGACGAGGATGCGATCCGCACCGCCGACCATATCGTCGACATGGGCCCCGGCGCCGGCGTCCATGGTGGCGCGATCGTCGCCGAAGGCACGCTCGACGATATCCTCAATAACCGGGACAGCCTGACCGGCGACTATCTCTCCGGCCGCCGCGCCGTCGGCGTACCGACCAAGCGCCGCAAGGGCTCCGGCAAGAAGCTGACCGTGAAGGGCGCCCGCGCCAACAACCTCAAGGACGTGTCGGCCTCCATCCCGCTCGGCACCTTCACCTGCATCACCGGCGTCTCGGGCTCGGGCAAGTCGACCTTCACGATCGACACCCTCTACGCCTCCGCCGCGCGCCAGCTGAACGGCGCGCGCCTGCTCGCCGGCCATCACGAGACGATCGAGGGCCTGCAATATCTCGACAAGGTGATCGACATCGATCAGTCGCCGATCGGCCGCACCCCGCGCAGCAACCCGGCCACCTACACCGGCGCCTTCACCCAGATCCGCGACTGGTTCGCGGGCCTGCCCGAAAGCCAGGCGCGCGGCTACAAGCCCGGCCGCTTCAGCTTCAACGTCAAGGGCGGCCGCTGCGAAGCGTGCCAGGGCGACGGCGTGCTCAAGATCGAGATGCACTTCCTGCCCGACGTATACGTCACCTGCGACGTCTGCCACGGCGCCCGCTACAATCGCGAGACGCTGGAGGTCACCTTCAAGGGCAAGTCGATCGCCGACGTGCTCGACATGACGGTGGAAGACGCGGTCGAGTTCTTCAAGGCCGTCCCCGCCATCCGCGAGAAGATGGCGATGCTCGCCGAGGTCGGCCTCGGCTATGTCAAGGTCGGCCAGCAGGCGACCACCCTGTCCGGCGGCGAGGCCCAGCGGGTCAAGCTCGCCAAGGAACTGAGCCGCCGGGCCACCGGCAACACCCTCTACATCCTCGACGAGCCGACCACCGGCCTCCATTTCGAGGATGTCCGCAAATTGCTCGAGGTCCTCCACGCCCTCGTCGAGCAGGGCAACACCGTCGTCGTGATCGAGCACAATCTCGAGGTCATCAAGACCGCCGACTGGATCATCGACCTAGGGCCCGAAGGCGGCGACAACGGCGGCGAGATCGTCGCGGCCGGCACCCCCGAGCAGGTGGTGAAGGAGAAACGGAGCTATACGGGGGCGTATCTGAAGCCGCTGCTGGCGAGCGCGAAAGCGGAGCGAGTGGCGGCGGAGTGAAAGACCGGCGCAAACGCGCGCTACAGGCCGGGCTGCCCCAGAGAAATAACAAACGGTCGCGTCCCTCGGCGCCTGCGTGCAACGCGTGACCTGGGCCGCGTTCACCATGGTAATCGGAGTAAACCCAACAGGAACCAATTCGCCTTCCGAACGTCTCCCACGCCATACAAGGATGGGAGAAAGAAATGGGACTGATACTTCTTCTTGTCATCGGCGGCGTTCTTGGCTGGCTTGCCAGCATGGTAATGCGCACGGATGCGCAACAGGGTCTCTTCTTGAACGTGGTCGTCGGCGTCGTCGGCTCCTTGCTTGCCGGCGTGTTGATCTCACCTCTTCTCGGGACACCCCCCATTACGAGCGGCGCGGTTACCGCCTCGACGCTTCTGGTCTCGTTCCTCGGCGCGCTTTTGCTCCTGGCGCTCGTGAACCTCGTCCGCCGCGGCGCGGTGCGCTGACATGGCGACGTATGAGCAGAAGAAGACCGGCAGCATCGGCGCCGGCATCATCGTCGCCGCAATCCTCATCCTGGCAGTGATAGCCGCCTTCGCTTTCGGACTGATCGATGTCGATCAGACGAAGAAGGCCGAACTGCCGGAAGTGAGCGTCCAGGGCGGACAGGCGCCCGCGTTCGACGTGAAGACCGCCGACGTCGACGTGGGCACCAAGACCGAGACTGTCGACGTTCCGAAGGTCGAAGTGAAGAGCAAGAAGACGGACGTCGAGGTCCCGACCGTGGACGTCAAAAAGGCCGACTGACCGCATATCGGTCCAACCATGCAGCGCGGCCGGCGTCTTCGCCGGCCGCGTTTTTTTGTCTGTGCCCCACGCATCTCTGGTCGCTGCCGGATCGCTGATCAAGGCGGACGTTTTCTGACGCCGCTGCTGGCGACCGAGAGTGGAGATGGCGATGCTCGCCGAGGTCGGCCTCGGCTATGTCAAGGTCGGCCAGCAGGGCATTACGGTGACACGTGCAAATGCACATAAATAGCAACCTACTCCTTGGAGACACGCTCTCCGTACGGCAAATATTTAGGAGTCTTGGCACGTGTCACTGTAACCCCTCATCTGAGATCCGCTTTCAGGAAACGCAAGTTTCAATGAACATCTTTATCGACTTACATAGGGTAATCACAGAAGCCATTCCGCCGTACTTCGGCCCGCAACCATGCAGCTTCTATTGCGGCAATGCTTCCTTCCCGCTTACTACGTCAATCACCCGACCGCCATCATAAGACAGCACGCCGGGGATGGCGGCAAGCCGACTGACCAGGACGGTATTGGTTTCCACGAACGGCCCGATCGCATGCAGTTTCGCCGGTACCACATGTGCCAGGTCCAGCCCAGCGGGCAGAACGTCGCCGGCCCGCGCGGGCCGCAGCCCGACGGCGAAAAGATTATAGTCCATGCTCGCGGTACGGCCGAGGCCGACTTCGCCGGCAAGCTCCGGAATGGGGGACGGCTCCGACGCCTTGCCGAAGAAGACCGTACCGAGATCCGTCACTGCGCCGGGCCGGACGCTGAATCCAACAGTGCCGTAGCAGAAGCAAGTGAACAGCCAGTTCTGATAACCCTGCCCGTAGAGCACATAATCACCCGGCGGAAGCTCGGCGAGGATGACGGCCAGCTTGCCACTGGTCGCGGCGGCCGGGCTGGGCCGCAAGGCGAAGAAGTTCGGCCGCCCCTCATAGTCGAACACGAAGGACTCATAGGGGCCCGCTTTCCGCCCCGCTTTTTCGAAGGCCGCCCGCTTGGCGACCTCATAGGTGCCGAGTTCCTCGCGCGAGGGAATGCGCAATATGTCGATCGTTAGCTTGTAAAGGCTGGTATCCAGCCGGGCCAGTACATAGCCCTTGTCCTGCGCCGGTACCGTCAACTCTCCCGCCGGAATCTGGCGTATCTCCGGTGGCGCCTTCGCCGCGAGCGGAGATGCCAGTGCCGCGAATACGCAGGCCAGGAGAGCGGCCGGCCATCTCATGGGTCGGCTCGCGGCGTCGGCGGCACGGGTCCCGCGGCGATCCTCGCCTGCAGGCGGATCGATCGCGCGGCATCGTCGCCGTTGAGCAGCTTCCACACCGTCTCCGATGTCCGATACCGGACGTAGCCGCGTGGCAGCATGCATCTGTACAGGCGAAGCTGCCGGACGCTGCGTTCGAGCGGCCCGGCGATGATCGCGCCGATCGCGGCACCGACCAGTCCATAGCTCCCGCCCGAATAAACGACCGGGCGCGTCGCATCGCCCTGTTGCCAGGGAATGAAGGAGGGTGCGGTCCGTTGGACGCCATGGGGCAGGAAGCGCCAGCAAAAGGACAGATCGGCCTCTGCCTGTTCCATGGTTACGCCCGGCTTGTGGAAGACGATATATTTGCGGTCATCGCCGAGTTCGTTCGCCGGAACCGCAAGGTCAGGCATGGCCTCCTCGGGTACCGGCGCGGCCGGCGCTTCCCCTTGCGCGGCTGCCTGCATCAGCCACACCGCCGCAATGATCGCCCCCGCCATGCCGCTCCCCTACGCAGCGTCAATCCGCGTGTCCACCGCCGATCGCACAGTGGGCATTACGGATTACTGTGACACGTGCCAAAATCACTCAATATGCGGAGCTCAAGTCGTCTTTGAAAGCAGTCAGCAAACGGCTTTGCTCCCCCTACCCCTTCGCACGCACCCGCCGCGCCACACCGCGCGCGGCCAGCTGCGGCATCGCCGTCTCTCGCGCCGTCGGCTCAGGCGCGTCGAGGCTTATCATCGCATCGTCGATCCGGAAGCTGGCGGCGGACACGGGCCGGCCCAGCACATAGCCTTGGCCGTAATCATAGCCCAGCCGCCGCACGAGGGCGAGCTGGCTGGCGGTTTCGATCCCCTCCACGACGCAGCGCAGGCGCAGATTGTCGCACAGCCCCTTGATCGCGGCGAGCACATCCTCGTCGCTCCCGTTGCCGCCGGACAGGAAGCTGCGATCCACCTTCACCTTGTCGATCGGCAGGCGGCGCAAATAGCTGAGGCTCGAATAGCCGGTGCCGAAATCGTCGAGCGCGATGGGGGATCCGGCCGCGCGCAGCCGGTCGATCCCGGCGACAGCCAGGTCGAAATCGCGCATCAGGGCGGTTTCGGTGAGCTCGAAGATGATGCGCCGCGGCGATACCCCTCTGCGCTGCATCTCGGCGATCAGATGATCGACGATCTCCTGCGATACGATATCGTGCGCCGAGAGATTGAACGACAGCCGGAGCTCCGGCGGCAGCGAGTGGAGAGCGTCGAGCGCCTTTCCGAACAGAAGCTGCGTCACCTTCTGCATCATGCCGAAGCGCTCGGCGGCGGCGATGAATTTGTCGGGCGGCACATCGCCCATCGCCGGGCTGCGCCAGCGCGCCAGCGCCTCCACGCTGCTGACCTGCATGGTCTGCAAATCCACGATCGGCTGCACATGGACGCAAAGCTCCGCGTCGAGGTCGGCCGCCTGCAGCGCCACCTCGATCGCACGCTCGGATCGGATCTTCGTCTCATGCTCGACCGAGAACAGCACGCAGCGCCCCCGCTTCTGCGATTTGGAGTGGTAAAGCGCATAGTCGCTGCGATCGAACAGGATATGCGCGGTGCCGCCCGCGTCCGGGAAGATGGCGAACCCGGCAGAACAGCCGATGGCCACCTGCATGTCGTCGAGCTTGTAGGGCCGGCTGACCAGCTCGCATAATTCCGTGCCGATCGCTTCGGCCTGGTCGCAGCCACCGAACAGGATCACGCCGAACTCGTCGCCGCCGAGCCGCGCCAGGAGCGCATCGGTGCTGGCGGCGGTGGTGAGCCTGCGCCCGACCTGCTCCAGCAGCCGGTCTCCGAACACATGCCCGTAAGTGTCGTTGATCGGCTTGAAGCGATCGAGATCGAGCACGCCGATGGCGAAGCGGCGCCCGCTGCGACGTGCGGCGGCGATCGCCTCCTCCAGCCGAGCGAAGAAGAACCGCCGGTTCGGCAGGCCGGTCAGGCTGTCCGTCATCGCCAGCCGGGCATTTTCGGCGCTGAGACGCTCGGTTTCCGCACCCTTGATCGCCATGTCGCGCTGCGAGCGCACGAGCTCTACGAAGCCCCTGAAGCTGTTCAGCAGCACGCGGATCATCACCAGCGAGACAAGGCCGATGTTGAGCGCGATCGCCTTCCACACCAGGCTGTGCTGCAGGAAATAATAAGTGATGAAAGGGCCAGTGACCATCACGCAGCTGAGCAGCGCCGCCTGCGGCAGGTGCATCAGGCAGAAGATGCAGGCGATCACCGTGATGGAGATATAGAGCGATACATGGCCCTGCTCATAAGGCCCGCCATAGGGCGCGAGGCTGAGCGACCAGAGCACCGCGCACAGCGAGAAGGCCCCCGCGAAGAAGATCGATCGCTTCAGCTGCGCGCGCGCACGCGTCACATCCAGCGGCGCGTTGCGCGGCAGGAGCCATTTCGCCACCCGAAACAGCGATACCGCGCAGAGCCCCGCTGGCACCACATAAGTGAGAAAAGGGGGCGCGAAGCCGCGATGGGTGAAGGCGACTGCGGCGGTGTTCACGATCAGCAGCGAATAAAGCAGCGGTATCTGCCGCGTGATCTCGCGATATTGCGCGAGGATCACTTCCGGCTCATTGCTCAACGAACAACGCTGAATTGCTTGCCGAATCAGCCGCATCGAACTTTACGCTCCGCTTCGATCAGACATCGACCGATAGTCGGACATAGCGGCAGTTAGTTATAATCCATTTAACCGGGGGGCCATCGCTCGTTCAGCTAAAGTGATATTTTCCGCATCGGAACCCGCTTGGGCGAGACTGGGACGGATGATCCTGTGCGACAGGAGGCGTCCGGGCGCGACTTGGATCACGGTGTCGGCGGGATCGAAGCGTTGTTCGTCGTCACGAACAAAACGTCCCCTCTCAGGAGGGCTGCGCAGCGTCGTTTCGGCCGATATCGGGCAGCCGCTCGGGATCGGCCGCCACCGGGCGACCGGTCGGCCGACGGCATGCCACAGGTGCGGGCACGAGGTGGGTGGCCATGGCATGGTCCAGAAACTCCACATAGCTTTTCAGCCGCTCGAATTCTTCGGTGAACCCATCCGTCTGCGCACCACAATGCGGCGCAGGCGCGGTGGGCCGGGAAGATGCGTCCGTCATGGCAAGCTCCAATCCTCTGCGAGAGCCCTTTGCCCCGCTCGCCTTTCCCCTCGCTTCGGGGACCACGCTTGCCATGTGGTGCGCCAACCTCACCAAAACCAGTAGCAGTGCGCGGCATCGGCCCGATCGATAAATAAAAATGAACATTATGTTTGAAATATCATCGCGGACCGCTCCCTTAAAATAAGGCGGTTCGATTTAATTCGCCCTGGGTCGATCGATCTGTTAGAAGCGAATGCATCACCGGAAATTTAGCACATTCTCGTGACAGGCGGCGATTTTGCCTCCGCGCATCGAGGCTTGTCTGATGGACATCAATTATCTGCTGGCTCGTCAGCAAATCTCCCTGATGAATGCTGCCGTCGCGCAGAACATGTGCGCCCGGCGCGCGCATACGGACCTCGCGGCGGCTTATGGCGCGGCGCTTTCCAGCCTCGGCTTTCCGGTCACGCGCAACGCCGCAGGGCAGCCCGGCATCCACAAGCCCGGGAAGATCGCCGACCTGGCCATCGCGGCCGGCGGGATGGCGCGATGACGGCCTTAATCGTCATCGCGGGCATATATGGCGCGGTCGCCCTGATTTGCGCCGCCTTCGCCGGGCTTTTCCTCTTGTCGCCGCGGCTGCGGCATCGGTGGCTGGTCGCCGAGGACGCGCCCACGCATCCGTGATCATGCGCGGCCGCCGCCCGCATCGCGTTCTCGCCGGCATCGCTCCGTATCGGAACGTCCCTTGGCGACCGCCGCCTGCACGCCGCTCACTGCCGGATCGGCCCCGGCCGCAGAATGAAGCTGGCCTCCGCCTGCAATGGGCGTCAATCAGCGTGAATCGATGCGGGTGAAGAGCGGGATAGCATGGACAAGGCGGAATTCGACGCCTTCTCTCGGCGGCCGGGAACGACGTCGACAGCGGCCCGATAGAAGCCCATCTCCACGCTCTCGCGACCGAGCGGGAGCTTCCAACCACCTCGCTCGCCATCTGCACCGCGCGGATCGAGGAGTCGGCGCCCGCCTTACGCGCCCTTCTTTCCAAAGCCGCCATCGGCCTGCCCCTGACCGAGGAGGAGGACCGGCTGTTCTTCCGTGGCCTCTTCATTCTCGGCGCGGGCCGCGATAGCGCGTCCTGCCGGCCGCTCCTGCGCCTGCTGTGCCGCCCCACGGATGAGGTCGAGGCGCTGCTCGGCGATTTCATCACCGCGACGCTGCCGCGCATGCTCGTCGGCGTCTATGATGGCGATTTCGACGCCCTGCGCGCGCTCATCCAGGATCGGCGGGTCGACGAATTCGTGCGGGGCTCGGTGCTCGGCGCCGCCACCTTCCTCACCTGGGAAGGACGCATCGATCGCGATGCCATGCGCCGCTTTCTGGTACGCTTCGACGATGAGCGCTTCGCGGACGATTGGGATCGTGCCTGGGTCAGCTGGCTCGATGCGATCGCCATGCTCGGCCTACGCGATCTGGCGCCGCGCGTCCATGCCGCCTGGGATGCGGATCGGATCGCGCCGAACATGCTGGCCCGCAGCGACTTCGAAGACATGCTGGCCGAGGCCGAACGCGCTCCCGACGATCCCGCGCGGCTCGAACAGCACCACCTCGCCTATATCGAAGACGTGGTCGAGGCGATGGATTGGGTATCGGACTCAGGTCCAACCCGGGAAAAGATTGCTGGAGGGTGGCCGGTGTGCAATTCGCCGGGGCAACAGATCCACTTTGGTCGAAATATTTGAAGGCGACGCTCCAAGGCAAATCGGAGTTCCAGGGACAGCCATCAAATTCAACGAATCGGCGCAGAAGACGCATCCGCGACAACCGATAGACCGTCCCCGAACAGCCGTGGCCGAACGAGATCCTCATGCGACGGCCGTGAAGCTCGGCACATGGATGCCCCCAATTCCGCATCGATTTTTGAGCATCCACCGTGAGGAAATGTTGCACCTCCCACCGCAGCATAGTAACCGCTCCATGGGGAACGGGGGCGTTATCGAAATGGGGGCAATCTTTACGGGCCTTTTGGCCGGCTGGCTTGCGGCTGCGTCGGCTCAGTCGAATGAGTCATCTGTTCCCGCCGAGGCCGTACGGGCGATCCCCGCACCCGCCGCGCCCGCCGTGCCGCCCGGCGGATGCTGCGCCCTTCCCGCGCTGACACCCGTTCGCGTGGAGATGCTCGCCACGCTGAACTCCAATATCAGCAAGATCGGCGAACATTTTGCGATTCGCTTAGCGGCGCCGATCGATCTTCCGGACGGCACCCAAATCCCGGCAGGCATCATCGGCTCGGGCGACGTCGTCCAGGCAGCCAAATCGGGTTTTGCCGGAAAACCGGGAGAGCTCATCGTTGCGGCCCGCTACCTCGACTATCAGGGCATTCGCATTCCGCTGCGTAGTCTCACCTTCAACGCCGCGCCCACTTCGGGTCAAACCGGCAAGGATCGCACGGACACGGCAGCGACCGTCGTCATTGCCGTCGGCCTCGTCGGGATGTTCGTCAGTGGCGGCCAGGTGAACATTCCCGCCGGGACGATAGGTTTCGCCAAGACGTCAGCGGTTGTGACGGTGCCTTCTCCCGGCGCCACGCAGCCGGCCATTCCCGCGGCGGTCCCATCATCGGCGTCTGTACCCACCGCACCAACGACCACCACGGTCACCGCGGCGGCACCAACACTTAGCGAGAAAGGAAGCTCTCACCCATGATCGTTCATAAGTCGGCAATCGTTGCAGCATTTGGGCTGGCCTGCGCCATGGCGGGTGGAACCGCGCTCGCGGAACCCGCCACCGACAGCGCGCCCGCAGCCGGCGCTCCGGTAGTGATCCCGCCGCCGCCGGCGGGCATGAGCCAGGTGGTCTTCTTCCGTCCGAGCGCGATGGGCATGGCGATCAGCTGCAATATCCGTGAAAACGGCAAGATGCTCGGCACCACCAACAACGGCCGTTACTGGGTGCTGACGACGACGCCCGGCGCCCATAAATTCACAACCAAGTCCGAAGCGACCGACGAGTTGAACATGGAGGCGGAAGCCGACGAGACCAGCTATGTCAAATGCAAGATCGGCATGGGCATCGTGGCGGGCCGCCCCAACCTCTCGCCCTCGACCAAGGAAGAGTTTGACGGCAAGTCCGCCAAGATGAAGCCGTCCGATCCGGAAAAGATGGCCAAGACGATCGCGGAAGACGACGCGAAGCGGGCAGCTCCCGCCGCGCAGTAATGGATCTGGGGATGGCTGGCAAAGGCCAGTCATCCCTTGCCGAAACCCGGACTCAGGGATCTCGTCTACTTCCGGCAATCCCTCCACCCATGCCAGCCTGGCTGTCATGACCGACTACAGCCCCGCCCTGATCCCCGTCGCCCGCACGCTTGCCGCGCGCGGCGCACTCGACAAGGATCTCGCCACCGCCTTCGGCGTGTCCTTCACGACCATCCGCGCCTGGAAGCAGCAGCATCCCGACTTCGCCGCCGCCTGCCGCCTGTCTCCCGAAGCGGCCGACGCAGCGGTCGAACGCGCGCTGTTCCGACTGGCCACCGGTCATGACCGCGAGACCGAGCAGCTCGCCCTGAAGGACGGCGAACTGATCCGCACCACCGTCACCGAACATGTCCCGCCCAACGACAAGGCCGCCGCCTTCTGGCTGCGCATCCGCCGCCCCGACCGCTGGGCCGCGCCGATGGTGATCCGACGAGCCGGACCCGACGATCTCACGCCTACCGAAGAGACGCTGCGCGAGATCGAGCATGTCGCCTATGAGGCCTGGTGCGCCGCGGTCGACGGCGAACCGGAGATGGCGGGCGACGCGGACACGCTCGCCCGCATCGACGCGCTCGCTCCCGCGACTGCGCCTGCCGACGACACCGATCCGCTCCAGATCCTCGAAACGCCCGCCCCATACCCGTCATCCCAGCGCAAGCTGGGATCGCTCTCCGCAGGCGACCGGTCTGCGGTTGAAACCGATCCCAGCTTGCGCTGGGATGACGCAGAACAGGAAAGCGATACCCTCCCTCATCGCATACACCCCCCTCTGCCCGATCCGATCACCGCGCCGTTCGTCGAACCCATCCACGCCGATCCGCCCGCACCCGCAGCGCGCTACGACCCCGCCTTCGTGCCCTTGGCCCGCGCGCTCGCCGGACAAGGCGCGCTCGACCGCGATCTCGCCCATGCCTTCGGCGTCACCACCACCACCATCCGCCAGTGGACGCTCCGCCACGCCGCCTTCGGCCAAGCCGTGCGCCTTCCCAAAGACGTCGCAGACGATGCCGTCGAAGCCGCCCTCCTCGCCCGCGCCACCGGCTACAGCCATGTCCGCGAGAAACTCCTGCGGAACGACGATGGCGACATCATCCGCACCCGGACCCGCGTCGAGCAGCCGCCCTCGCTCACGGCCATCCTCTTCTGGCTCTCCCGCTGTCCCGACCACCGCTGGTCGCTGAACGCCCGCCCCGATCTCGATCCGGACGAAGCCGCCGCCCTCATCGCCGAGACCCGCGAACGCGTCGCCGACTATGATCTCCACCGCCGCCATTGGCGCACCCATGGCTGCGCCCCGCCCGGCCGCGACGAACCCGAGCCGCCCGAGTGGCTATGGGATGAGGAAGGCTGGGATGATGCGGCATGACGCAGCCATAGCGATTCCTGCGGACGCCGCATCCGCGCGGCGAACGCCCGCAGCGAGCCGGTCAGTCGCGCCCGGCCGAAGCCATCAGCCGCGCCGGCCGCTTCTTCGCCGCCACCAGGCTCATCGCGGGCTGGCGATCGATCCGGGCGATCAGCGCATCCAGCTGATATTGCGCGATGCGCTCGCGCAGCGCCGCTTCCTGCTTCTGCAGGGCGGCGAGCTGCTGCTTGCTGCTGGCGAGCCCTTCATCCTGCGCCTGCGCGGCCGTTGCGCACAGCGCAGCCGTGAAGGCGAGCGCCACCCCCTTCGAAAACGAAGTCGTCATTTCAGTCCTTGCCCCTCGAGAACGGCCCCCGCGGCCTCTCCGTCGCGGCCGCTGTAGGTCGAAGGTGTTGAAACTAAGGTTAACGTCGCTTTGACATTATTTTCGTTCCGATCGGGGGCGTCGTTCCTGCTCGCGGATCGATCCGCCGAACGACGCCCCCGGCGATGTCATGCCATCCCGTCCCGCTTGCGCACGCTCGTCCAGTCGACATTGCGGGTCGCGTACATGACCCCGGCCAGCACCAGGAAGAGCAGCACCGATCCGATCAGCAGCGACCAGGCCTCCAGGTTGAGCAGCACGAACAGCAGCGCATAGAGCCCGACCAGCAGCGCGCCGATATAGCGCCCGCGCCTCCAGCTCTTCAGCACCGCAGCGCTGTAGGCCGAGAGCAGCCCGATGATCGCACCCGCCGCCAGCGCATAGGCCGCGCTGAAGCCGATCACCTCGGAAAAGCCGAGCAGCATCACGAAGAACAGCACCAGCCCCGCGCCCGTCAGCAGATATTCCGCCGCCGCCACCCGCGCCCCGCCGACCACGTCGAACAGCAGGAAGGTGAGGAAGGTGAAGCCGATGAACAGGAAGCCGTATTTCACCGAGCGGTTGACCTTGGCATAGAGGTTCACCGGCTCGACCAGCCCGACGATCACCGCGCGCGACGATCCATCGACCACGTCCACCGCGCCGCCGGAGGCGACATCGGCGGACGACGCCTTGGCAGCCCGCACCTCGAGCGCCGCCGAACTGTCCTCATAGGTCGGCGGCCCCGGATCCTCCGTCCCCACCGGCGCCTGCCCGAGCGCCAGCTTGTCCACCGCATAATGGGCCGCGAAGCCGCTATCGGAAACCGTTCGGCTCTCGGGCAGGAAGGCGCCCCCGAAGCTCGGATTGGTCCAGGCCGAGGAGATGTCCCACACCGTCCGCCCGCCGCGCGGGACGAGGCTGATCGACCGGCTGCCGCGCAGGCCGAAGCCATAGTCGATCGTCAGATTGCCTTCGCCCGTCCACGGCAGGAAGGCGAAGAAGCCGTTGCCGCCGGTGGCGCCCAGCCCCTTGCCCGGCTGCACCGCGAGCGGCCGGCCATTGGCGGCGAGCCGCCCGCCGCCGGTCAGCCCGCGCGCGTCGGACGCGCCCATGCGCAGCTCCGCCCGGTCCCACAGCAGCCGCTCGCGCGTCACGCCGAAGCGCGGCAGGTCCGCCGGCAGCGCGAACACCGCCCGCCCCTGCACCCGCGCCTCGTAGAGCACGCTGCGATAGATCGACTTGCGCCGCTCCTCGGGCGCGACCCGCGTCGTCACCCGATTGTCGACCGGCGAGATATAGAGATATTTCTCGACCTCGACGCTACGCGAAACCGTCTGGCCGTTGGTCTGCTCGGTCTGCACCTCGGTGGTGCGGAACGGCACGACCACCACCGGCCCGGCCACCACCTGCGGGCCGCCCCAGCCGGCGTTGATCGCGTCCTGCGCCGTCTGTGACTGGCTCTGCCGATCCCAGACCAGCGCGTAGACCAGCAGCAGCGGCACCACCAGCGCCAGCGCGACGAGCCCCACGAACAAGAGCTTGATCCCCGGCGAACGCTCCTTGCGTCCCTGTTCGGCCATGCGCCTCTCCTCTTCTCTGCCCGCGGCGCGTCCCGATCCGCCACGGATCGGCGCACGCTATCACGGTTCGCCGCAGGGTGAACGGCCTGCCGATGCTGCCGATCGGGAGTGCAGCGGCGCTGCGCGCGGCGTCTGCATCGAATGGAGAGAGGGTGCAGACACGGTGCACCCGCCGCGCCGGGCGGAGCGGCTCAAGCCGCTTGTCGGCGGGTCCGCGCTACCGCGATCCGCCCCGCGCCATCTTGAGGATGTCGGCGCGCAGCAGCACGCCCTGATGGTCCATGTCCAGCGCTCCGAACCGTTTGACCGCCGCCCGGTCGAACTCCTGCGCGCTCACGCCGCGGTTGAAGTCCGCATCGGCCGCCGTCACCGGCTCCGGCAGGTCGAGCAGCCCGAAGCGCGCGGCACCCTGCCTGGCCGGCTCCTTCGGGCCGCGATTGCCGTCCTGCGCGCCGCCATCGGGCGGTCCTTCTCCACCGCCCATGCCGCGATGCCCCATGCCACCGCCGCCCATGCCGCTGCCACCGCGATGTCCGCCGCCCATGCCCCGGCCTCCGCCACCCCGGCCCATGCCGCCTCCGGCGATGCCGCCACCCGTGCGGATTTCGGGCGCGACGCGGGTTTCGTAATGGTCGATCTCGTCGGGATCGATCTCTCCGTCGTGATTGAGATCGAGCATCGCGAAGAAGCGCCTGGCGTCGGCCTGGAACTCGGCAAGGGTCAGCCGCCCGTCATGATCGGCGTCGGCCGCATCGAACCACGCGGCGCGCGGATCGCCGTCGGCGACGCGGAACGGCTCGCCCATCGGGCTGATGAACA
The DNA here is from genome assembly GCF_009755815.1 of Flavisphingomonas formosensis. GTDB lineage: Bacteria > Pseudomonadota > Alphaproteobacteria > Sphingomonadales > Sphingomonadaceae > Flavisphingomonas > Flavisphingomonas formosensis. The sequence goes on along the minus strand of NZ_WRPK01000007.1, from coordinate 186,010 downwards.
GCCGTCCGCCGATATGCCGGCCCCCCGGTCCGCCGGGGCCGAAGCCGTGCGGGCGGCCGCGCCCATGCGGTGGCCCGGCGCATCCCGCGAGCGCAAGCGCCACCATCGCCACCGTCATCGTCCGCATCCGCCGTCTCCCAAGCAATCCGGACGGGCTAGACGGCGCAGCTTGCCCGGATGTTTCGCCGCGTTTCAGCGCCGCAACGTTCCGTGCGAACGTCGAATATCCGGAGATATGGCCTGCACAGTGTCACGGCGAGTGCCTATCTTCCGCGCGGTCGGGCCACCGCCCGATCATGATCGGCCACTTCCGTTCAGACCTCAGGAGAAGACAGCATGACGACACGGACCGCGACCGCCCGGTACGAAGGGCTCGGCAAGGACGGCAAGGGCAGCATCTCGACCCAGTCAGGCGTGCTCAAGGATCAGTTCTACGCCTTCAACACGCGCTTCGGCGAGGACCCCGGCACCAATCCCGAAGAGCTCATCGCCGCCGCCCATGCCGGCTGCTTCACCATGGCGCTGAGCTTCGCCCTCGCCCGCGCCGGCTTCACCGACGGCACGCTCGAGACCAAGGCGGCCGTGAAGCTGGAGCAGAGCGACGGCGGCTTCACCATCACCCGCTCGGACCTGACGCTCACCGCCTCCGTGCCCGGCATCGATGCCGGGAAATTCGCCGAGATCGCCGCCGAAGCGAAAGCCGGCTGCCCGGTCTCCAAGCTGCTCAAGGCCGAGATCAGCCTGACCCACACGCTGAGCTGAGCCAGCCGCCTGTCTCCCTCTCCCTCACGGGAGAGGGAATTTCAGTAAGCCCGCGCGATCGCGAACTCGACGGCCTCGACCAGAGCCGCCTTGGCAACGCCCGAGGGAAAGCGGCCCAGCGCATCGATCGCGCGCTGCCCATAGGTGCGCGCCCGGCCCAGCGTATCTTCGATCGCGCCGGTCGCACGGAGCAGCCGGTTCGCGTGGGACAGATCTTCGTCGGAGACGCGCCGCCCCTCCATCGCATCCTTCCAGAACTGGCGGTCGGCGTCGTTGCCCCGCGCATGCGCCAGGATCACCGGCAGGGTCACCTTGCCGTCGCGGAAATCGTCGCCGGCATCCTTGCCCATCGTCGCGCCATCCGAGGCATAGTCGATCGCGTCGTCGATCAGCTGGAAGGCGATGCCGAGGTTGCGGCCATAGGCGTCCAGCGCCTCCTCGACCGCATTGTCCCGCTCCGCCACCACCGCGGCGATGCGGCAGGCGGCGGCGAAGAGCGCGGCAGTCTTGGCGTGGATGATCTCGAGATAGCGCTCCTCGGGCGTGTCGATCTGCCCCTGCGCGGTAAGCTGGTTCACCTCGCCCTCGGCGATCACTGCAGACGCGTTGGCCAGGATGCGCAGCGCCCGGATCGAGCCGTCCTCGACCATCAGCTCGAAGGCGCGGCTGAACAGGAAGTCGCCGACCAGCACGCTCGCCGAATTGCCCCAGATGATGTTCGCGGTGCGCCGGCCCCGCCGCAGCCCGGAGCCGTCGACCACGTCGTCGTGCAGCAGCGTGGCCGTGTGGATGAACTCGACCGCGGCGGCCAGCTTGTGGTGGCGCGTGCCGGCATAGTCGAGCAGCCGCGCGCAGGCGAGCGTGAGCATCGGGCGCATCCGCTTGCCGCCGCCGGCGATCAGATGGCCGGCCAGCTCCGGGATCAGCGCGATCTCGCTCTGCATGCGCGAGAGGATCACCTGGTTGACATGGTTGAGATCGGCGGCGACCAGATTGGTCATCGGCGTAAGCGAGGGCGCGGCGGTGCGGCCGAGGCTATGGACTGTTGCGCTCATGCGCCTGCCCTCTGGCGCGCGGCGCGCGCAAAGGCAAGCGCGCGGGCTTGCCTGATCGCTCCTTCCCCGCGAAAAGGCGGCGGCGCGACGCATGGGAGACGAGAGTGAGCGACGAAACGCTGGCGGGCTATCGGGAAAGCATCGACAATATCGATGCGGCGCTGGTCTTCATGCTGGCCGAACGATTCAAGATCACCCAGGCGGTCGGCCGCTTCAAGGCCGAAAACGGCCTGCCGCCCGCCGATCCCGGCCGCGAGGAGCGGCAGATCGCCCGGCTGCGCTCGCTGGCCAAATCCGCCAATCTGGATCCGGATTTCTCCGAGAAATTCCTGCGCTTCGTCATCGACGAGGTGATCCGCCACCATGAGCGGGTGCGCGTCGAGAGCTGAGCGCCGGACGCAGGTCCGGCCCGGACGACGCTGCGTCCGAGCCGGCATCCCTGTCAGCGGGAACTCACCGCCAATGCTGAGTGCGGCAGATGCGCACGCGATGATGGTGATGCCATTCCCAATGGCAGACACGCTTCACATGCGGATTGTGGTGCGGGCGTGCGGCCGCCGGCGCGGCGAGCAGCGTGGCGGCGGCGCAGGCCGCGGAAATCGCACCGATGATCTTGGAAACGGTCATTATGAACACCCTCCTGCTTGTCAGACCACCAGCAGGATGCGCGATTGTCGCGATCGTTCCGTGAATTAAGGTTCATCCGGAATAGGAGAGAGGGATGGCCGCGACGCTTCGCCCGATGCTGATGTTCGAAGGCCGTGCCGAAGAAGCGATGACCTTCTACATCTCGCTCTTCGCCGATGGCGCGATCGAGGATGTCGTGCGCTACGGGCCGGACGGGCCTGGAACGGAGGGCTCGGTGATGCGAGCGCGCTTCACCGTCGCCGGCCAGTCGCTGCTGTGCATCGACAGTTCGGTGCACCATGCATTCGGCTTCACGCCCGCGCTCTCGCTGTTCGTCGATTGCGACTCGGCGCCGCAGTTCGAGGATCTTGTCGCCTCGCTCGGCGAGGGCGGCACGATGCTGATGCCGGTCGGCGATTATGGCTTCAGCAGGCGCTTCGCCTGGCTCAACGATCGCTTCGGCGTCTCCTGGCAGATCAACCTGCCCTGAGCGTGCATTTGGCAATGCGCGAAAGAGCGCATTCCCGAAGCGACTCCGAATCGCGCTCGCCGCATCGAACCCTATCCGGGTACCGGGTTTCAGCCGGCGAACGGTGAAGGCCTGTGCCTTTTGGAGTGACGGCCAGCGTCGCGGCGGGTTGACGCCTTCGCCGCACGACCGCAGTCTTCCGCACGGATGAGGCCGCCGCAAGAGCGGCCGAATGGGAGGACGAGGACATGGCCCTGATGGACGGATATCGCGCCATCGCCCGTATCGTGGCGCCCACCGCCTCGCTCGAGCTACGCGACAATCAGGTCTCCCGCAACGACGCGCTCGCCGCCACCAGCGCCAACTATGTGATCGGCGCGGCGCTGACCGCCATCCCCGATCCGTCGGAAGGCCGGTACGAGGTCGGATCGCGCGAACGCTTCTCGAAGATCGGCCGGATCGTCTTCGTGCCTGCCAACGTGCCGTGGCAGGTGCGCACCGGCGGCGGCCGTTTCCGCACCATCACCGCCGAATTCGCGCCCGAGCGCTTCCACGCCGTCACCGGCCTATCCGGCGGCTGGAGCGAGCGCGAGCTGCGCAGCTTCCACGACATTCACAGCCCGCGGCTGCAGGAGGTGCTGCAGCATATGTATCAGGAGGCGGTGGCGCCGGGCTTCGCCAGCGAGTTGCTGACCGACTCCATCGCCATCTCGCTGCTCGTCGAGCTGGCCCGTCACGTGCGCAGCACGGACGAAGATCGCAGCTATGCCGGCCGGCTCGAAGGCTGGCAGATGCGCCGCGTCACCGACCTGCTCTTCGCCGCACCCGCCCAGGCGACCACGGTCGCGGCGCTGGCGAAGGCCTGCGAGATGAGCGAGCGCACCTTCGTGCGCCGTTTCAAGGCGACGACCGGCCAGGGCATCGGCTCCTATGTGCGTGACAGCAAGATCGCCCGCGCCCGCCAGTTCCTGCTCGACGGCAAGCGGGGCATCAAGGAAATCGCCTACGAAACCGGCTTTTCGGACGCGAGCAGCTTCTCCTTCGCCTTCCGCCGCGCCACCGGCCTCACGCCGAAGCAGTTCCGCCGGAGTGCGGGTATGCGCGAAGCGTAACCTTCCTCTCCCGCTTTGCGGGAGGGGGAGAAGGACGGCTCACCGCGCAGTGTAGCGCCCCGCCATGAGCGGCAGATTGCCATAATGTTTGATCCCCGGCGTCGTCTCGGCGCAGAGATAGGGGATGGCGTGGAGCACGTTCATCGCCGTGATGATGAACGAATGATCCGTGGTCTTGCGCTCGTTGGGCACGCCGGGCCTGAAATGATCGGCCTGCTCGAAGGTCAGCCGCATCGATGGGTCGCCGTCGATCGTCACGCGCCACTGGGTGGAGTTGGACAGCGCGTCATAGTTGAACCATTCGGCGCCGAGATCATAGGTGCAGATCCAGTTCAGCCGCACGATGATCCGTGCCTCGCCGCCTTTCATCCCCTTGAAATGGGCGCGCACGCCGCCGATCGTGCCGGGCGGGATCTTCACCGCGGGGATCTCGCCGCCGCCGGGCGAGACAAAATATTGGATGTCATGCTCGATGCCGTCGAGTTCCAGCTTCAGCGCGTCGGCGGTGAGCGCGATCGTCTGGTTGAAGAATTTCGGCATCATCTCGTCGAAATGCGGATGCGGATTGTTCGTCGCCTCCTCGACCGTCTTGCCGATGCCGAGCATCTCGCCGATTAGCTCGCCGGATTCGTCGATGTCGTGGAAGTCGGCGAACTCCTCGACGGTGATCCGGTCCACCCGCCGCGCCAGGTTGGACAGGGTGATCGGCGCGACGCACTCGACATAGCCGGGGCTGAGCCCGCCGCCGAACACGCACGCATTGCCCTTGGCGCAGGCCGCCTCCAGCCGCGCCACCACCTCCTCGCCGAGATATTTCGGATAGACGAGGCCCGAGGTCAGCGCGACATGCTTGCCCGATTCCAGCAGCGGACAGACCATGTCGAGGTCGGGCCACAACCCCATGAACGATACCGCATCGGCGTCGATCTTCAGTATCTCCTCCAGCGAGTCGGTGGCGATGATGCCGAGCGGCGCGATGCCGGCGATCTCGCCCGCATCCTTGCCCACTTTCTCCTTGTTCCAGACCAGAAGGCCGGCGAGCTCCATCTCGGGATGATCCGCCAGCGCCCGGATCACCGCCTTGCCGGTCATGCCCGAGGCATATTGGATGACGCGCAGCTTCTTCGGCATCGTCCCACTCCCGCGGATAGTCCGCCCGATCGGCGGCCTATCTCGAATCAGGAGTGTAGGAGCCGGGATGCGGCCGGGCAGCATCCCGTGGGTTTTGATGCGAGCGGAAAGGGTTTTGACCTCTTCATCCTCCCCCGCAGGGAGAGGGGGTCCGTTCGCGAAGCGAATGGTGGAGGGGTTCCGGCCTGCATGAGGCGATGCGCATGAGGTGAGCGGAACCGCTCCACCATGCTGTGCATGGTCCCCCTCCCCGTTCCGGGGAGGATGAAGAGGTCAGCCTGCCGCGACCGCAGGCAGCCGCAACCGGGCGAGCAAGCCGCCGAGATCCTCGCTCTCCTCGAGGCCGACCGTGCCGCCGTAAATCTCCGCCACGTCGCGTACGATGGCGAGGCCGAGGCCGGTGCCGGGCTTGCCGGTATCGAGCCGCGCGCCGCGCTCGAAGATCGCCTCGCGCTTCGCCTCGGGAATGCCGCGCCCGTCATCCTCCACCATGATCTCGACGAAGCCCGCCTGGCGGGAGACGGTGACGAACACCCGGCCGCCGCCATATTTCGCGGCATTCTCGATAAGGTTGCCGAGCATCTCGTCGAGATCCTGGCGTTCGACATGCACCTCGGCATCGCGCACGCCGTCGAGGTCTATCGTCACATTGGGATAGAGCCGGCCCACCGCCCGCTCCACCGCGGCGAGCGAGTCCCAGACCTGCGCCCGGCTCTGCGCATTGCCGCGGCGGCCGACCGCGCGGGCGCGGGCGAGATGATGGTCGACCTGACGACGCATCGTCGTCGCCTCGCGGATCACCGTGGCGGACAGATCGTCGCTCTGCGCGGTCGCCTCGTTCATGATCACGGTCAGCGGAGTCTTCAGCGCATGCGCGAGATTGCCGGCGTGGCGCCGCGCTTCCTCCGCCTGCTTGTCGTTATGGGCCAGGAGATCGTTCAGCTCCTGCACCATCGGCGCGATTTCCGAGGGCAGCTTCACCTCTACCCGGCTCGCCTCGCCCGAGCGCACGGCAGCGATCGCCCGGCGCACCTTGTGCAGCGGCCATAGGCCGAAGACCACCTGCAGCGCCGCCATGATGATGAGGCCGAGCCCCAATATGGCGAAGGAGCGGACCAGCGTCCGGCGCAGCGTGGCGATCTGCTCGTCCAGGCCTTCGCGGCTCTGCGCGACCTGGAAACGCCACATCACGTTGGATCCGGGCAGGGTCGCGTCCCGCTCCAGCACACGCAGCGATTCGTTCGAGAATTCCTTGCTGTCGTAGGAATGGGTGTCGATATCGTGATGGCCGCCCTTCACCAGCAGCGCGCGATCCCACAGCGATCGCGAGCGGAAGGGATCGTGGCCCATGCCCGAGACCTGCCAGTAGAGGCCGGAATAAGGCTCCAGGAAACGCTGGTCGCCCAGTGGCCGGTTGAACCGCACCTCGCTGTCCGGCCCGATCTCGGCCGAGGCGATCATGGCGGTGAGCACATATTGGAGCTGCGCGTCGAAATTGCGCGTCACGGCGTTGCTGAGCACCCGATCCAGCGCGACGCCGCCGCCCAGCAGCAGGATGAAGATCCACAGCGCCGCGACGCCGATCATGCGCCGCGTCAGCGAGCCGGTGGTGCGCGGCGCCGATGCCCCCTGGGCCAGGCCGGGTTCGTCCGCCATCGATCAGCCGCGCATCGCGATCAGCAAGTCCGCCCGCCGGCCGCTTCCTGCCCGTCCACGCCGCTCCGCCCCGGCGCGCGCGACGGCTGAATCGGATGGAAGGCCGGCCGCGGCATCAAGCCGTCTCTCGGGCGTCGGGATCTTCCAGGCTGTAGCCGAGACCGCGGATCGTGGTGATCACGTCCTGGCCCAGCTTCTTGCGGATGCGCGTGACGAACACTTCGATCGTGTTGGAATCGCGGTCGAAGTCCTGATCGTAGATATGCTCGATCAGCTCGGTGCGGCTGACCACCTTGCCCTTGTGATGGAGCAGGTAGCTCAGCAGCTTATATTCCTGCGCGGTGAGCTTCACCGGCTCGCCGGCCAGCGTCACCTTGCCCGAACGCGTGTCGAGCCGCACGTCGCCCGCGATCAGTTCCGACGAGGCATTACCCGAGGCCCGGCGGATCAGCGCGCGGAGCCGCGCGATCAGCTCCTCGGTCTGGAACGGCTTGGCGAGGTAATCGTCTGCGCCGGCATCGAGCCCGGCCACCTTGTCGGACCAGCTGTCCCGTGCGGTCAGCACCAGGACCGGCATGTCCCGGCCTTCCTTGCGCCAGCGGTCGAGCACGGTGAGTCCGTCGATCTCGGGCAGGCCGAGATCCAGGATCACCGCGTCATATTGCTCGGTCGCGCCCAGAAAATGGCCGTCCTCGCCATCGGTGGCGAGATCGATCGCATAGCCGGCCCCTTCCAGTGTCGCGCGCAGCTGCCGGCCCAGATTAGGCTCATCTTCGACGATAAGTACGCGCATCCTCGATCTCCATTACGGCACGGCTCGCGGCCGGATACGCCAATTATCACGGATTTGGCCAGACGGGAGAGCCCGAACGATTCGGGGATAGTTATTGGCCTGAACGGCCGATGATCGCGCCGGTGCGCCCGTCCACGTCCACCCAGATGACGGAACCGCCGCGCATGAACTTGAGACGATAGGTGGAGGAGCCCGCATCGAATTCAGGGCCCAGATAGGATGCGCCGGCCATGCGCGGCATCACGCCGCGCTCGATCTCGCGCAGCGGACGAATCGATCCCGCGCGGCGGGCATCATAGGCAGCGTCCTGGTCCGGTGCGCGGCGGCCGCCATAGCCGGGGGGCGGCGGCGGACGATCCATGCCTCCGTCCTCGGGACCGCCCGGCCCATGCGGACCCGGCCGAGCCGGCGCGCTCGACGCGACGCAGGCCAGCAAGATGGCAAGGCTGGGCAGAATTGCTTTCATACTCGACATGACGCTGTCGCATAGCGATATGGCCTTGAACAGGCCGTGAATAGGCCGCTCTCCTTATCCTTCAGACTGTTGCATCATGTCCGCACCTGCGCTTGCTTTTGAAGATCTCGGCGTCGTCCAGGGCGCCGGCTGGTTATTCCGGCACCTCAATCTCTATGTCCAGCCGCGCGACCGGCTGGCGCTGATCGGGCGCAACGGCGCCGGCAAGACGACGCTGCTGAAGCTGCTCGCCGGCCGAATCGAGCCTGACGAGGGCCGCCGGACGATCGTGCCCGGCACGCGCGTCGTGCTGCTGGAGCAGGAGCCGTCGCTGGCCGGCCACGCGACGCTGCGCGATTACGCGCTCGCCGGGCCCGACGCGCCGGCGGCGCACGCGGTGGAGGCGATCGCCGACCAGATCGGCATCGACCTCGGCCGCGAAGCCGCCACCGCATCCGGCGGCGAGCGGCGCCGCGCCGCGATCGCCCGCGCCCTCGCGCAGGAGCCCGATGTGCTGCTGCTCGACGAGCCGACCAACCATCTCGACATCGCCGCGATCGACTGGCTGGAGCAGTGGCTCGGTCGCTACACCGGCGCCTTCGTCGTGATCAGCCACGACCGCACTTTCCTGACCCGCCTCACCCGGCAGACTTTGTGGCTCGACCGCGGCTCGATCCGCCGTGCCGAAGTGGGCTTCGGCGGCTTCGAGGCCTGGACCGAGAAGGTCTATGAGGAGGAGGCCCGCGCCGCCCAGCGGCTGGATGCGCGGCTGAAGATCGAGGAGCATTGGCTGCAGCGCGGCGTCACCGGACGGCGGCGGCGCAACCAGGGCCGCCTCGCCCAGCTGAAGGAGATGCGCGCGCAGCGCGCGGCGATGCTGGGACCACAGGGCACGTCCAACCTGACGATCGGCACCGACGACGCGCGCTCCAAGGTGGTGATCGACGCCGAGCATGTCACCAAGCGCTTCGGCGATCGCGCCATCATCAAGGATTTCACCTTCCGTGTGACGCGCGGGGACCGGATCGGCGTCGTCGGCGCCAATGGCGCGGGCAAGACCACGCTGCTCAAGCTGCTGACCGGCGAATTGCAGCCGGACGAGGGCAAGGTGAAGCTGGCCAAGACGCTGGACGGGGTGATCATCGACCAGCAGCGCCGGCTGATGGCGCCCGAGAAGCGCGTGCGGGACATACTGGCCGACGGCGGGGACTGGATCGAGGTGCTGGGCGAGAAGAAGCACGTCCACGGCTATCTCAAGGAATTCCTGTTCGATCCGTCGATCGCCGAGGCGCGCGTCGCCACCCTGTCCGGCGGCGAGCGTTCGCGCCTCCTGCTGGCGCGCGAATTCGCCCGCCGCTCGAACCTCCTGGTACTGGACGAGCCGACCAACGATCTCGACCTCGAGACGCTCGACCTGCTGCAGGAAGTGATCGCCGATTATGACGGCACGGTGCTGATCGTCAGCCATGATCGCGACTTCCTGGACCGGACCGTGACGGTGACGCTCGGGCTCGACGGATCGGGCAAGATCGACATCGTCGCCGGCGGCTATGAGGATTGGGAACGACAGCGGCAGCCGGCGCGCGCGCCGAACCAGCGCCCTTCTGCTCCCAAAGCAGATGCGCCACCGGCGGCGGCCAAGGCGAAGACCAAGCTCAGCTACAAGGATCAGCGCGACCTCGATCTGCTTCCCGCCGCGATCGAGAAGCTGGAGGCCGAGATCGCCCGAGACGAAGCCGCGCTGGCCGATCCCGATCTCTATGCCAGCAATCCGGGCCGGTTCGACGCGCTGATGAAGGCGGTCGAAGCCGCGCGCGCGAAGAAGGACGAGGCCGAGCTGCGCTGGCTGGAGCTGGCGGAAATGGCGGAAGGGCTGGGTTAGGCGTTTCCGGCGCTATCGCTGGCGAAGGGATCGGATCGGCTCTTCCACTATCTCCGTCGTGATCGCGCGATCGGCAAAAAGCGGCGCGAACTGATCGAGCGCCAGCAGGGTTGCGGCATGGCCGGCACCGGAGAGTAGCCGCCCTTCCACGATCATTTCGGCAAGCAGCTCCGCAGCCATGGTCGGGATCTCCGGGCCATCGCCGCGATCGGCGACCAACGTCCAGCGCCTGCGGACGGCCCGCCCCTCCACCCAGCCGTCCACGGTCACGGCCATGGCCGACCGGTCCCCGCCCCAGCCTGCGGTGAGCCCATGCAAACGCCGCATATGGGGCGCCAGCGGCGCGATCGAGGAGAGCAGACGCCAGCGGACCGGCCAGCTCAGCAGCCACAGGCCGATCGTCTGGAAGGCGAATTCCGGCCCGGCACGAAAGACCGTCCTTGGCTCACCAGGCAGCATCGCCGGCACGATAGCGTGATCAGGCACCTCGGCGAGCGCGACCCAGCGGGTGAACAGCGTCTTCCCGCGCAGCGCGAAGGCCTGCCGCCGCAAGCTCTGCCAGCCATAGGCCGTCTCCCATTCCGCACCGCTCCACAGCCGGACGGGCTGGCCCACATAGCTGAGGATCGCCGTGGCGACCGACAGCCCCGCCGTCGCGCGGTTCGATGCGCTGATCACGCTTTCGACATCGGACACGCGCGCCATGTCCGCCGCCAGCGACCGGGCCACCGCACCGGACAGCGCAGGCACGCTGGACGCTCCCGAAATCACGGCGACCCCGGCCGCGCGCGCCGCGGCGTCGAAGCCGGCGATGCCGCCGACGAAATCCCGCCCGTCGGCGAGATCGAGATAGGGGACGCCCGTGTCGATGCAGGCCTGCACCACCTGATAGCCGCTCGCCTGGAACGGCCCCGCCGCATCGATCAGCAGATCGGGGCGGAGGCCGGCGAGCTGCTGTGCGACGTTGCCGTTGCGGTTCATCGCCACGGGCGTCGCGCCGGGGACCGACCGGCAATATTCGGCAGCCGCATCCCCCCTACGCCCGGCGACCAGCACTGCATGTCCTCGTGCCGCCAGCCGGCGAGAAAGGCGCGCGCCGAACCCGCCATAGCCGCCGAGAACCAGGATCCGGCTCATTCACCTCTCCCTGCGGAGGAAGACACCGACCGGCCACGCGCGGTTCCGCCGGGGCACCGGCAGGCTCGGACAATATTTCGCTGCACTGCGATGCAGATCACAGCGCCGGCGCCGCGACTCCCTAGGATCATCGATGCGACCCGACGGGAAGACCACGACCCTTCCCGTCCCTGCGGCCCGGCGGCGTCTCGTTGCCGGGCCGCCCTTTTTCCGGCTGGCGCGACGAAAGACCGACGGGTCTCAAGACAAAGCAGGATTCAGCCTGTCGGCCGGCCGATTGCCCACCACCCGGTTCCGCCCCAGCCGCTTGGCCTCGTAGAGATGCAGATCGGCATGGTGGATCAGCTCCAATATATTGGCGCCGTCCGTCGGCGCGGTCGCCACGCCGATGCTGACCGTGGGCGTGATCGCGAGCGTGTTCTCCAGCGCCGCCGGCACCGACCGGCGCAGCCGCTCGGCATGCGCCATCGCCACCTCATGGCTCATGCCCTCGCACAGCACGACGAATTCCTCGCCACCGTAACGGAACACCTGGTCGCTGGCACGGACCGACTTGCGCAGCGTTTCGGCGATGCGGCGCAGCACGTCGTCGCCGGTGACGTGGCCGTAGCGATCGTTGATATCCTTGAAATGATCGACGTCGACGATCGCGACGCTGAGCGGCCTCTGCTCGGCCAGCGCGCGCGCGACGCTGGACTGCGCGATCGCCTCGAAGCGGCTGCGATCCGCCACGCCGGTCAGCGCGTCGATGCCGGACCGCTCGAGCAGCGCCTCGTAGCGATGGCGATAGGTCAGCTTTCCGAACAGGTCGGAGAGGCGCTCCGTTCCGTCCCGCGACATCACCACCGGCTCGAACCAGCGCAGATAGGCCGCGATGAGAAGCGAATAGACGATCGCCGCGCCGGATTTCGCCAGCCAGCCGCCGAGCAGTGCGCTGGGCGGCGCGCCGGAGATGATCCGCAGCCCCTGGTAGAACATGAGCTGATCGAAGGTGAGCACGAGGATCAGCGCGATCGACGCACGCATCACCGGATGGCTGCCGAACAGCCGTCCCAACCGCTCATAGATCATGATGAGGCCCAGGCTGTCGACAAACAGCAGAGCCGTCCCCCAGACCATGAGCGCGCCAAGCTGATCGAGCAGATTGAGATCCGGATTATAGCCGTTCATCGGCACCGGCGTGTAGAAACGCAGGATGAAGGCAAGCGCCACCATGAGCATGTTGCCGATCAACAGGCCGTAGATCGGCTGGCGCACCGTCTCGGCATCCTCGCGAATGTAGAGCAGCAGGATCATCGCCAGCTTGCCGGAGAACATCACGGTCGAGCCCGGCGAGATCAGTCCGAAGGGAAGCTCGATGAAGAAGACCGCGGCGAGATAGGTTTCGAGGAAATGCATCACGCCGAGCGCGCAGACGAACACCCCGATGCCGAGACGACGGCGGCTGTGGAACAGCAGCGTCATCACCGAGAAATAGAGCAGCGCCTGCGCGAGCAGGACAAAAGTGCCCATCATCGTCTTCCGGCCCCCCGACGGAGACGGCATCGAATCGCCGTACGCCTACCCTGTCAAGGAAACGAAGCCCGGCAGAGCCGCTCCATTGCCCCCGACGCCACACGCGATCGCCCCGGGGTCCGGCGTTTCCGAATCGGGCCGATCGAACGGCGCCCTTAGCCAGCGCGCGGGCCGCTGTCGAATCCTCCGCCCACGGCCTGCCTCATTTTCCCGCGATGGCGGCGAGCGGGCGCGCCCCTGGTCTGTTTCAGCACGTCGCAATCAGGCGCCTCTCCTCCGACGGGTCGAGCGTCAGGGCGCAGCGCCGCCTCGATCTTAGCGGCCTGATCCACCGGGCAATGATGGATCGCCACGCTCGGCAGGCCGGAGGCGACCAATATACCCAGCAAGGCGTCGCACAGGATGTTGCACCGCCACGATTTGCGCTATCGGGGCACGGCGCGAAAATAGAGGTGTCCGATGGTTTCGATCGACCGGATTCGCGTACTGCTGCTCCTTGTCCTGATTTCGCTGTGGCCCGCTCTGGCCGCGGCTCAAACCGCTGCTGCCGAGCCTCCTGCCCCTACGCCGGTCGATTATGGCGCGCCCGCATCCTGGCTTTGCCGGCCAGGGAGCGAAGGACCCTGCACCGACGGGCTGGACGCGATGATCGTGTCCGGCGAGGGCACGCGCCGGCGCGAGGCGTTCGTTCCGGCGGCCGATCCGCCGATCGACTGTTTCTACGTCTATCCGACCGCCTCACGCGAGCAGGGCAGCTATGCCGACATGACGCCCAGCCCGGAACTGGTGAGGGTTGCACGCGCCCAGGCCGGGCGGCTTGCCTCGCGATGCCGGCTGTTCGTACCGCTTTATCGCCAGGTGACCCTTGCCGCCCTGTTCAAGCGGCTGGCCGGCGATCCCGCGACCGACAAGAGCCTGCCCTATCGGGACGTGCTCGATGCCTGGACCTGGTATCTGGCGCACGACAATCATGGACGCGGCGTGGTCCTGATCGGCCACAGCCAGGGCACGATCCTGCTCCAGCACCTGATCGCCGCCGAGATCGACGGCAAGCCGGCGCAGAAGCGGATCGTCTCGATCATGCTGGCCGGCGATCCGGGGCTGCTGGTACCGGATCACGCCACGATCGGCGGCACGTTCAAGCACATCCCGCTCTGCGCCGGCGCGGATCAGACCGGCTGCGTCTATACGTGGAGCAGCTATGCCGCCGACGACACGAGCCCGACGCGCGCGTTCGGACGCAACCGACGGGCGGGGCTGGTCGCCGCCTGCGTCAACCCGGCCGCACCGGGCGGTGGCGACGGGATGCTCGAGGCCTATCTGCCCAAGCCGAAAATGGCGCCGGACGACGATCCGCCGTGGGTGAAGGTGGTGGGACAGCTATCGGCACGCTGCGTCTCGGATGCGGACGGAAACGTGCTCAGCATATCGGTGCAGGATACGCCCTTTGCCGGCCTGCTGCACGAGGTGCTTCAGCGGACGTCGGCGATGCCGGGCTGGGGCTTGCACCGGCTCGATATCAACCTGGCCCAGGGCAATATGCTCGACCTCATCGACGCCGAAACGCGGACATGGGCAAAGCATTGATGCTCATTCTGCGCCACCCCCGCGAGCACTGCTTGAAATGCCCGACTTTCGGTGATAACGGGCAGAACAGTTTTCAAGGATCAGACATAGATGCCAGCAGTCGGACATGAAAAAGGACTAGGAACACCGGCAGGTAATGTCGGCGACCGCCTAGTATATCATATCGAAATCTGACGCGTCTTCTGCTTGCAGGAGGCGAACGGCCTCCTTTGTCTACAAAGACCCTGGACGGCCCGAGCCTCCAGGGTTTTTTCATGGCGCCCGCAGCGCGCCGCACCGAAAGGAGCTGGGCCATGGCCCGTGCCGAAACGATCAATGCCATGAACCCGAGCGACGGCGCCCCATGCGCCGGCGCCGGACTATGGCGCATCGCCTTCTGACGCCCCACGCCGTTTCTGCCTGGGGACCGTCCGCCTGACGGAACCCGGCCTTCGACGCTTCGAGAAAGGCTCGCCGGGTCCCGCCCGGCGAGCCTTTTGCTTTTTGGGCCGCACGCGCCGTGCGCGCCGGCCCTCCACCGAATTGGCGCGCCAATGCCAACCGCCGTGCGAGCCCAGTCAGGCCAACCGGGCCCGCACGGCAACTCGAAAGCCCCCACGATGGGGGCAGGAGAAAGACCATGTCTATCAAGACCCATGTCAATGTCGGCACGATCGGCCATGTCGATCACGGCAAGACCACGCTGACCTCGGCCATCACCCTGGTCCAGGCGGCGCGGCTGGGCGGAAAGGGCCTATCGTTCGACCAGATCGACAAGGCCCCGGAGGAGAAGGCCCGCGGCATCACCATCAACACCGCGCATGTGGAATATGAGTCCGAGACCCGGCACTATGCCCACATCGATTGTCCCGGCCACGCCGATTATGTGAAGAACATGATCACCGGCGCCTCGCAGATGGACGGCGCGATCCTGCTCGTCGACGCCACCAAGGGCGCGGCGAAGCAGACGATCGAGCATGTCCTGCTCGCGCGGCAGGTGAATGTCCGTCACATCGTGGTGTTCGTGAACAAGATGGACATGCTCGATCCGTCCGATCACGACGACATGAAGGCGCTCATCCAGCTGGAGACGGGCGAACTGCTCGCTTCGCAGGGCTATGCCGACGCGCCGTTCGTCTTCGGCAGCGCGCTCGGCGCGATCGAGGCGGCGCGGCGCGGCGATCTCGACCATCCCGACGTGCGGGCGATCGTCGACCTCGTCGCGGCGTTGGACGCGCATGTTCCGGACCCCGTCCGGGACTATGACGGCCCGTTCCTGATGCCGATCGAGGGCGTGCACACCATTCCGGGCCGCGGCACGGTCGTTTCCGGCCGGGTCGAGCGCGGGGTGCTCAAGGTGGGCGACGCCGTCGAGATCATCGGCCGCGACAATGAGGGCGCACCGGTGATCGTGACCGGCACCCAGGCCTTCCGGAAGGACATATCGGAGGCCCGGGCGGGCATGAACGTCGGCCTGTTGCTGCGCGGCCTGAAGCGCGACGATGTGGTGCGCGGCCAGGTGCTGAGCGCCCCCGGCGTGATCAAGGCGCGGACGATGGGCAGCGCCCGGATCTTCGTCCTCACGCGCGAGGAAGGCGGCCGTCACACGCCGTTCGCGAGCGGCTACCGCCCGCAATTCTTCTTCGGGGTGACCGACGTCACCGGCGTCATCCAGGTCGAGGATGGCGGCGAGGTGTCGCCGGGCGATCAGGCGGAGATCCGCTTCACGCTCAACAAGCCCGTCGGCATCGAGCCCGGTGTGCGCTTCGCGTTGCGTGAAGGCGGCCGCACCGTTGGCGCGGGCCTGGTGACGGAGGTCACCGGCTGAACGGTTCCCGGCCCCGGCACCTGCCGGGGCCGGGGATTGGCTTATTCATCCTCCCCGCACGCGAGGATGAATCAGACCGCGCTGACCGAGACGGCCAGGCCCGACATGCGCGGCATGCCGGTGAGCGGGTCGACATCGTCGCAGCTGGTGAGCTGGTTGACATTATAGGGGCCGGCGAAGCCGTGCGGCACGGTCATCACCCCGCGCTGCAGGGTGCGGTCGAGCTCGACCACGCCTTCGATCGCGCCATGGGCGCTGCGCACGATCGCGGGCGCGCCGTCGGTGAGGCCGGCATCGGCCGCATCCTCGGGGCTGAGCAGGATCGAGGGGTGGTCGCGTGGGTCCATGATCCGGGAGTTGATGTGATGGCGCTGACGGCGGGGGATCAGCACCAGCGGCGCGGGCGGCTCCATCTCGGCGAGCTGGTCGACCAGCGGCTGTGGGGCCAGGCGCCAGCCGCCGAGACCGTCGGCGAAGCGCTCCAGCCATCCGATCGCGACCGGCGCGTCGACGACATAGCGTTCCTGACGCAGCCGATCGATGCCGTGGCGTCCGCGCGCGGCGATATGCGCCAGCACATCCTCGTCGCTGGCGGTATCGGGATCGAGGCCCGGCAGGAAATCATGGCCGAGCCTTTTGCCGAGCTGCGCCATCGTCCACCAGTAGGAGCGCATGCCCGGCGGCGGCGAGACCACCGCGGGGGTATATTGGCTGGCGACGGCCGGAAAGGAGACGTCGACGGCAAGCGGCAGGTCGGCACGCTCGAGCTGGTCCTTCGCCGGGAAGACATGGGTGGAAACGGCCGTCGTGGCGGTCTCGATGATCTCCACCGTTGCCAGCACCTCCAGCCGGGCGAGCGCGGCCAGGGTGCGATCGGTCTGCGGCAGGCAGGTGGCGAGATTGCCGCTCATGTTGAGGATCGCGCGCAAATGGCCCGCCTCGATCTCGTCGGGAATCGCGGCGGAGGGATATTCGCCCAGCACCGTCAGAAGCTCGGGCCGGCTGCGCGGGCCCGGCATGCGCCAGCCCTCGGGCGGAGCGGCGGGAATCTCCTGCCGGTCGATCTGGGCGAGGAAGCCCGGATTGATCCAGGCGCCGCCCTCCCGGTCGAGCGAGCCGGTGACGATCATCAGCGCCCAGCTCAGCCACTGGGTGACGTTGGCGGCGCGCGACATCGAGATGCCCGTGCCGGTCTCGACGCAGAGCCGGCCGGCACGGCGCACGGCGGCGAGCAGGTCCTGAAGGTCCGCCGCGGCGATGCCCGAAACCGCCTCGGCACGCGACAGATCGAAGGGGGCGACGGCGGCGGCCAATCCGTCCAGCCCTTGCGCATGCGCCGCCAGATAGGCGTGATCGGCGCCGTCCTGCAGCAGCTCGCGGATCAGCCAGGCGAGTATCGCATAGTCGCTGCCCGGCCGCGGCATGAGATGGCGGTTGGCCTTGGCCGCCGTCTCGGTGCGGCGCGGATCGAGCACCCAGACCTCGCCCTGCGCCACCGCCTCGCGCAGCCGCGCGGCGGGCACGTTGAGCATCGAGGTATGGCCGTGCGAGACCACCGGATTGGTGCCGATGTAGAGGATCATCCGGCAGCGGGCGAAATCGGGCCGGCTCATCATGCCGCCGATGCCGGCCATCATCTCCGACACCAGCATCTTCGACATGACGTCGACCGACATGTCGCTATAGACCGCCGGCGTGCCGAGCGCGGCGGGGATGGCGCGCGCCACATGATAGGCGGCGGCATCCATATAGCCGCCCCCGCCGAGGAAGATGCCGATCGCCTGCGGCCCGTCGCTGTCGATGATTCGGCGGAGCTTGTCCGCGAGATCGTCGAGCGCCTCCTCCCAATCCGCGCGGACGAGCGCGCCGTCCCGGCGGATCCGGGGATGGAGCAGGCGGTCGGGGCCGTGATGGACGCGCGGAAGTCCCCTGCCCTTCGAGCAGCTATAGCCTTGGGTCAGCGGATGATCGGTGTCGCCGCGCACGCGCAGCACCTGCTGGCCCTCCACCTCCACGACGAGGCCGCACGCCGACGTGCAGACCCGGCAGAACGACTTGATCTCGGTCGCCATATCCTCTCCTCCGCATCTGATCGGGGCTGAGGCCCGCGCCGTGCCGGATGGGCGATCCTAATCGAGCGGACCGGCCTCGCAAAGCGGCGCAAGACCGGCGCAAGGACGAAATGCTGTGCCGGAAGGACAATGCAAGTCTTCCGAAAGTTGCGCTACCGTCTCGAACTGTGACGTGCATCACTGCGCAGCGCGTCGGGCCGCCCTTATCCGGGAGGCATGAGACGCTTATTCTGCCTGTTCGGCTTTCACCGCCATGGCCGCGTCCGCGAGAGCGGGCGGCGGCTTCGTTCCAGCTGCATCGATTGCCAGATCGGCCTCGTGCAGGATCATATGCGACAGTGGGTGACGCTGGAGCAGGACGCGCGCGTCGAGATGCGCCGCCAGGAACTGAGAGCGCAGGCCACCGCCCGCGCGACTGCGCGTCAGCGACCGCGGATGCGGCCGTAGCGCGAATTCTCGAAGGAGATCACCGCGCCGGCATTGTCGCCAAGCGGGATCGCCGCCGTGCCGAACACACCCCGCGCGCCATTGGTGCCGACCATCGCGCCGATCTCACCATGGATGGCGTTGCGATCGCTGCCACTGCCGGAAAGCCCGGACCGCGCAGCGTTGACCGTCGCCTCGGTCTGCTGCGCGGAGAGCGCCTGCTTCTGTTCGGGGGTAAGGCGAATGATTTCGCCCGGCGCGACGTCCGCCACCTGCGCATGAACGCTCCCGGCCGCCGCTAGCGAGGAGGCGAACAGAGGCAGGATGAAGGCGATGCGACACATGGGCACGACGAGGATGTGCGACGGGAAGTCTGAAGCGCAGGTGAATGACGGGACGAAGACGATCGAGCATCTGAGCCATGACCAGGACATCCGGAGATGGATCTCGATACGCCTCGACCATGACATAGTGCACCCGTATCGGGATGATACTGCCGTTTTGCGTTCTCATAACGCCATATCGCAACGCAAATCGAGCGTATTTTGACGCAAGTCAAAGCTCTGGCGACTGCAAGGCGCATGCTTGCCCTATGTCCGTGGCGCACGCCAGCGGGCGCGCAAGGAGCAGAACATGGCCAGGACACTCGCATCCCCCGTCGATCCGATCGATCTCGTCGCGCAGGCGCGCGCACTGATCCCGGTGCTGCGCGAACGCGCGGCGGAGGCCGAGGCCGCCTGCCGCATCCCCGATGCCACGATCGAGGATCTGCGTCGGCATGGCCTGTTTCGCATCCTCCAGCCCAGGGCATGGGGCGGTTACGAGCTGGATCCGGCCGATTTCTTCACCGTGCAGATGGCGCTGGCCGAAGGCTGCATGTCCACTGCCTGGGTCTATGGCGTCGTCGCCGTGCACAACTGGCAGCTCGCGCTCTTCGATCCACAGGCGCAGGCAGAGGTGTGGAGCGACGACCCCGACATGCGCATCGCCTCCTCCTACATGCCCAAGGCACAGGTGACGCCGGTGGAAGGCGGCTATCGCATCTCCGGCCGCTGGGGCTTTTCAAGCGGGGTGGAGCATTGCGGCTGGGTTTTCCTCGGCGGCCTCGTACCATCCGCGGACGGAGCAGGACCGCCCGATTACCGCACCTTCCTGGTCCCCCGCAGCGACTTCGAGATCGCCCGCATTTGGGACACGCTCGGCCTGCGCGGCACCGGCAGCCAGGATGTGATCGTGAACGACGCCTTCGTGCCGGCCTATCGCACGCACCGCTCCAAGGACGGCTTCGCTGCGACCAGCCCGGGGCTCAAGCTCAATCCCGCGCCGCTCTATCGCCTGCCCTTCGGCCAGATCTTCGTCCGGGCGGTCTCCTCCTCCGCGATCGGTGCGCTGAGAGGCGCGCTGGACGCGTTTCGCGCCTCGGCCGCGAAACGCTTCAGCAGCAACGATTTCTCGCGCAGCGCCGAGGATCCGGCGGTGCTGCTCCTCATCGCAGAAACCGCCTCGGCGATCGACGAGATGGAACGTAGCCTGCTGCACAATTTCGACGTGCTGATGACCCAGGCGCGGGCGGACCAGCCTTTCGACCTGGAAGAAAGGCTGTTGTTCCGTTTCCAATCCGCACAGATACTCGATCGCTGCGCTGGACTGATCACCCGGATGTTCCATGCGGGCGGCGCACAGGGCGTCTATCGGGACGGGCCGCTTGCGCGCGCCTTCGCCGACATCCACACCGGCCGCACCCACGTCGCCAACAATCCCGACAAGGTGGGCCGCAATTTCGGCGGCGTGCTTCTCGGCCAGGCGAATGGCGACAGCTTCGTGTGAAAGCCTGCCTCTCCGTAAGTCTACCGATACCCGCGGCATGGAGTGCGGCCTAGCCGGTAACGGAATCATCAGGGGACCATCGGCGCATCATGACCGCCAATCCATGCATGGACGATCCATCGCCCGCCATCCTCACCGGGCCTGTGCCCCAGCACGATGGCGGGCGCTATGGCAGCTTTGCAATCGACGCGCTGCGCCCGACACAGATGACACTCGGTTATGATCTCGTGGCGCGCAAGCGGAGGCGATGGCGGTCCTACAACGGAGCCCAGCGCCGCGTGACGTTGCGCGCGCATCCGCTGCAGGTCGTGATCGATCCGGACGGCGCGCCCTGGATGATCGACCGTCACCATCTCGTCCGTGCGCTTCACGAGGAAGGGGTGGCTCGGATCCCCGCGCGCATCCTCCGTCTGCCCAGGCGCATGGCAGGCATGCCCTTTCCGTACGCGCTGCAGGCGCTGGGATGGCTGCACCCGTTCGACGCGGGCGGGCGACTGCGCACGCCGGACGAGCTGCCGCACCATATCGGCGCGCTGGTCGACGATCCCTATCGCTCCCTGGCAGGCCGGCTGCGCGATGCCGGCGGCTATACCAAGGCCGGGGCGCCCTTCGCCGAATTCCGCTGGGCTGATTTTCTGCGCTGCCACCTGCCGCCCGAACGGCTCGCCGCCGATCCGCAGGCGGCGTTACGCGAGGCGCTGTGGCTGGCACGCAGCCCGGCTGCGGCGGATCTGCCCGGCTGGCGCGGTGAGACCGCTCCCGATGCGTATTATTCCTTACAGATCGCCGCCGCGTCCTGAGTCATCACTCTATCGCCGGCCGCGCGGAAGGATATGCGGCCCATGCTGGAGGTTCGCATGAAGAATATCCTGCTGCTCGTGCATGACGATCCCGGTGAAGAAGCGCGGTTGCAGGCGGCGCTGGATCTCACCCGTGCCCTTTCGGGCCATCTGAGCTGTATCGACGTGGTCGAGATGCCGGTACTGGTCGGCGCCGGCTATATGATGGCGGATGCCGAACTGGCGCTGCTCGAGGATGCACGCGAACGCGAGGCGCGCAACCGCGCGCGGCTGGAAGCGCGGCTCGCCAGGGAAGACGTGTCCTGGGACATGAAGGACGCCACCGGCGGCTTCGTCGAGACAATCAGGGAGGTTGCCGGGCTGAGCGATCTCATCGTGCTGAACACCGCATTCGCCGACCGCCAGCCGCCCGACATGCGCGCCGTTGCGGCCGATCTGGTGATGAGCGCCGGCCAGCCGATCGTCGCCGTACCCGCCGATGCGCATGGACTGGATGTGGGCGGCGACGTGCTGATCGCATGGAATGGTTCGGCGCCCGCACAGGAGACGCTGCGCGCCGCGACGCCGCTGCTCGCGCTGGCCCGCTCGGTGACGCTCGCCGAGTTCGGCGAAATCGCCGGCCCGGCGGCAGAGGACGCCGCCGCCTATCTGTCGCGCCATGGCATCCATGCGGATATCCAGCGCCGGCCGATCGGCGGGGACGGGGTCGCCGCCACGCTGCTCGCGGCCTGCCACGCGATGCATCCCGCTTATTGCCTGCTCGGCGCCTATGGCCATTCCCGGCTGCGCGAGGGCCTGTTCGGCGGCGTCACCCGGGCGATGCTCAAGGACAGCCCGGTTCCCTTGCTGATCGCACATTAGATCTGCGCGATATGGGAGTCGCACAGCTTGCTTTTAGCCTTGGGGTCGCATCGTTTGCGAAGTTGGTGGGCTAAGCTGTTGGCCCGGAAATCCGGGTAGCGAAAGCGCTGAGAGCCGTGATGTTCGGCTGATCGATACGTAAATCCCAGTTCGTCACCCTCAAGCACGATCGTCCGGCAGGGACAGGCGTGCACATGCCCGCGCTGTCACCTCCCGCATGTCCCCATCGGACGGCACGATCTGCCAGGCGCCCAGGGCCCCGACGTCGAGCCGGGACTGCGCCCGGGCGATGGCGCCATCGGCGTCCGAGGCGTCGCCCTGTCGCCGCTCGACGCGCACGACGCGTTCGGCTTCGTCCGAATGAAGCCAGAGTCCATCGAAACGGGCACCGGCGGTCGCAGCGACATACGCTATGGCCGCGCGTTCTCCCGTCCGCGCGAACACCGCATCCGCCACCACGGACTGGCCACCGGCCAGCGCGTCGGCGGCGAGCCGGTCCAGCAACGCGAAGACGCGCGCCGTGACCGGAGGCGTATAATGCTCCGGCCCGAGCCGGGTCTCGGGCGGGCGTCCGGCGAGCCGCTTGCGCAACACGTCGCTGCGCAGGATGCGGGCGCCGGGCGGCGGATCGAGCCGGTAGGCGAGCGCGCGCGCCAATGTCGACTTGCCTGTGCCGGAAAAGCCGCCGATCGCGACGAGCCGTGCCGCGCATGGCGCCAGCAGGTGCTCCGCCAGCGCCAGATAGGACGTCGCCTCCACCTCGGAAGCCCCGTCCGCCGGATCACGCACCGCCTCCCCCGCGGCAATATGCGCCCGGATCGTGGCACGTATCGAAAGAAAGAGCGGCATCAGGCACAGGCCGTCCTCATCCTCCGGCGAGAGATCGAGATAGCGGTTGAGCAGGATGTTCGCCTCGCGCTGCCGCCCGCGATGCCATAGGTCCATCACCAGGAAAGCGAGATCGTAGAGCAGATCTGTCGTCGCCAGCGCGTCGCTGAATTCCAGGCAGTCGAACGGCGTGGCCGCGCCGTCGATCAGCGCGATATTGGCGAGATGGAGGTCGCCGTGGCCCCGCCGCACCCGCCCGGCGCATGCGCGCGCATCCAGCCGGTCGGCGAAGCGATCGATCCACTCATGCTGTAGCCGGCACAGGGCCTCGACGCGATCGGGCCGCAGAACCGCGGCACTTTCGGCCATGCTCTCGGCATTGCCGTCGACGATCGCGCGCATCGCCTCGGCACCCGGCACGCCGCGATCGGCGGGGGCCGCGGCGTGGAGCGCGCGGATACGATCGGCGAGCGGCAGGATCAGCCCGTCGTCGATCGGTCCACGATTTGCGAGCCGATCGAGCAGCGCGTCATCGGGGAAGCGGCGCATTTCGAGCAGCCAGTCCGCCGCCGCGCCTTCGCCATCCAGCCGGTAGCCGCCGTCAGGATCGCCCGCGACGACGTGGACGGCCAGATAGAGATCCGGCGCGGTCCGCCGGTTGAGCCGCAGCTCCGCCTCCAGCGCCTGATGCCGCGCCTCGGCGGTGGAGAAATCGAGATAGGAATAATGCGCCGCGCGCTTGAGCTTCCAAGCCCGGTCCCGCGTCAGGAAGACCATCGCGGCATGGGTATCGATCCGTCTTTCCACCGGCGCGCCGAGCCCACCGCCTTCGAGGAAGGCGATCACGCCGTCCTGCGGCCCGGTCTGTCCGGCCGCCATCAGGACGAACGGGAAGGCGGCACGAGAACCGCCGCGCCTTCGATCCGGCCGTCGCGCAGCATCGCCATCGCCTCGTTCGCCCGATTGAGCGGGAAGCTGCGGGTGACGGTGCGCACGCCAGCCCGGACGGCGACGTCGAAGAAGCTCGTCCCGTCCTCCCGCGTCAGGTTCGCGACCGAGAGGATCGAGCGCTCGCCCCACAGATCGGCATAAGGAAAGGCGGGGATGTCGCTCATGTGGATGCCGGCGCAGACGACGCGCCCGCCCTTGCGCACCGCCTTCAGCGCCGCCGGCACCAGCGCGCCGACCGGCGCGAACAGCAGGGCCGCATCGAGCGGCTCCGGTGGCAGCGTGTCCGATCCGCCGGCCCAGCAGCAGCCGAGCGAACGGGCGAATGCCTGGCCCTCTTCATCGCCGGGGCGGGTGAAGCCATGCACCGACCGCCCCTGCCAGACCGCGATCTGGGCGAGGATATGCGCGGCGGCGCCAAAGCCGTAGAGGCCGATGCTCCGCCCCTCGCCCGCCAGCCGCAGCGCCCGCCAGCCGATCAGCCCCGCGCAAAGCAGAGGCGCCGCCTCGATATCCCCGAAAGCCGCGGGGATCGCAAAGCAGAAGCGCGCGTCGGCCACCATATGGCTGGCAAAGCCGCCATCCCGGGTGCAGCCGGTGAATTCCGGCGCATCGCACAGATTCTCCTGCCCGTCCCGGCAATAGCGGCACTGGCCACAGCTATGCCCGAGCCAGGGCACGCCGACGCGATTGCCGATCGCGAAACCCTGCACCGCAGCGCCGATCGCCGAGACCCGCCCGACGATCTCATGGCCGGGCACCACCGGATAGCGCGCCGCAATGTCCCCATCGGCAACGTGCAGGTCGGTGCGGCAGACGCCGCAGGCGGCGATCTCGATGAGCAGTTCCTCCGGCCGCGGCACAGGCAAGTCCCGCCTCACCGGGCGAAGCGGCCGGTGCGGCGCCTCGCAGACCATGGCTTCCATCATCGGCATGGGTTCATATTGCACCCCTCCGCGGTTCGCGTCGCTCCGTATCCTCCCGTAGGATCGTACGACAACCCGGCGGCGGCACGGCCGTTCCCCTGTCCTCATTTCGTCACGCATCCCTCCGTATCTCTGCGGATGGCCACGCCGCACGGAAGCGGCGATCAGCGCCCATACGGCTCGACGCAGGGAGACACGCGTGCACGTCCATCTCGCTTTCCACGCCGGCTGGCGGGCCCCGCGCCGCGAGGTCCAACCCGCATGACCAAGCGCATGGAAGAACTGGCGCGGGAGATCGTCCGCCTGCAGGCGGAGCTGGACCGAGAGATATACAGGCGACACAAGCAGCTCGGCTGGTCCGTCAAGGAACGGCTGGTCGAATTCGAGCATGGCGTCGTCGCCGAACAGAAGCGGCTGCGCACCGGCATCGCGGCCTATTTCGCGGATGCGCCGCTGGCTTCTATTCTGTCTTCGCCGGTGATCTATTCGCTGATCATACCGTTCGCGCTGATCGACCTGTGGGTGAGCGCCTATCAGGCGATCTGCTTCCCCATCTATCGCATCCCGCGCGTGCGGCGATCCGCCTACATCAGCTTCGATCGCAGGCGGCTCGCCTATCTCAACTGGGTGGAGGCACTGAACTGCGCCTATTGCGGCTATGCCAACGGCGTCGCCGCCTATGTGCGCGAAGTGGCCGCGCGCACCGAGCAATATTGGTGCCCGATCAAGCATGCGGTGCGGATCAGCGATCCCCATCATCGCTATTTCACCTTTCTCGAATATGGCGATGCAGAAGGCTATCGCGAGCGGCTCGAAAGCTTTCGGGAGCGGCTTCGCAGCGTGAGGGAGGAGCAAGACGGGGAGGCCCCGGCCAAGCCCGGCGGCCCGCCGGCTACGCAATAATCCGGATGGAAGGGCGCGATTTCCGTCGCCACTCTCGCGCAGAGCGAGGAGACAGCGATGCAGCCGAGACCCGTCCCGTTGCAACCCGCGCGCCGCAGATTGAGGGCGGCGGGCAAGCCGCGCCCGGCGCTCGCGCTCGTCGCATCAGATGGAGCCGGACCGGACGACGCCCTCGTGCAACGCCAGCGGCTCGGCCTGCTGGAAGCGGTCGAGGAGGCAGCCCGGATCGCCGCGAGCGCGGCCGGTGCCGAGCGCGAAGAGACGCTGCGCACCTTCGATCTCGGCCAGCGGCTGAGGCAGCTTGAGCCCATGATCCGCGCCTTGGCCGGCCAGCGGATCGACACCGCCATCGACTGTGCGGAGCGCGCATTGCCGGTGCGGCTGGATCCGGCGGCGTTCGATGCGCTGTTGATCGAGCTGCTTACCCGCAGATGCGCGGCGATGCCCGGCCATGGCTATGTGATTCTGCGCGCGCGGCGCGCCCGCGGGCGCATCTGGCTGATCATCGCTGACAGCGGCCGCAATCCGGATCCAGCGCACGCCTCGCTTGCCCACGGCGCGTTGCAGACCGTGCATGGCCGTGCCTATGCGCGCAGCCGATCCGGACACGGCAATATCACAGCGATCAGCCTGCCCGCGATACTCACCCTCTCGACCGGCGACGGCTGATCCACGCCTCCGTACAATCCCGCATTTCCGGTGCGGCCGCATCGGCATAGCGTCGCCTCCCGATGGAGAAGATGCGATGAAAACCGTGCTCTTGCTAATCCATGCGGATCCCGGCCAGGAATCGCGGCTGCAGGCGGCACTGGACCTCACCCGCGCGCTGCGCGGCCATCTGAGCTGCCTGGACGTCACCAGCCCGCTGCAGGTGATGGGCGATTTCTACAATACCGCCGGGAACCTGATGATCCTGGAGGAGGAGCGCGAGCGTGAAGCGCATAATCGCGCCGCGATCGAGACGCGGCTCGCCCATGAGGACGTGCCTTGGGACTGGACGGACATCACCGGCGAGATCGCCCACAGCGTCGTGGACAAAGCGCGGCTCGCCGATATCGTCGTGACCAGCCGGCTGCTCGACACGGCGCTGCTGCCCGACATGCGCGACATCACCGGGCGGATCGTCACCCAGACGCGCAAACCCGTGCTCGCGGTGCCGCAGGCGATGACCCGCTTTGCCGCGACCGGGCGCGCGCTGATCGCGTGGGACGGCTCGCGCACCGCCACCGAGGCGATGCGCGCCGCGATTCCTCTGCTCGCCCTTGCGTCCGACGTGCGGCTGTTCGCGGTGGACGATGGGCGCCGTACACTCTCGCTCAGCGAAGCCGCGGCCTATCTCTCGCGCCACGACATTCATGGCAGCGTCCAATCGGTGCGCGACGGGATCCACGCGGCCGACCGGCTGATCCAGGCGGAATGCGAAGCCTGGCACGCCGATTATGTCGTGATGGGCGCCTATGGCCATGGCCGGCTGAGCGAAGCGGTGTTTGGCGGGGTGACGCGCAGGATGCTGAGCGACAGCCGCCTGCCGCTCCTGCTCGGCCACTGAACCGGCTGTCAGACGATCAATATCGTGCCGAGCGCAAGGCCGACGAGCAGCGCATAGATCAGAAACAGCGCGCGCAGCCCGGCCACGCTCAGTCGCTCGACAGCCGGCGCGGCGGCGGTCGTCGCCAGGAGGAAGACGGGTGCGAAGAGCAGGAGCGTGCCGGACGGCGTCAGGCCCCATTCCGAAACCACCATCGCCTGCAACGGAAGGCTGATCAGCATCACGCCCGCCGCGGCCGCGGAAATCGCTATGGCGAGCGCCATCTGCAGCAGCACCGAGACGAGATGAGCCCCCAGGGCGCGTTCATGGGGCCGCGGCTCGGGAACCAAGTCGACGAGATCGGGAATCGGCCAGCCCATGAAACATCTCCGGCAGGCAAGCACCGGCCCGCCTCGCCTCACTTTCCTGTCGCAAAGGCGCAGGCAGACAAATCCGCAATGCTACTTAGAGCATCATGCGCCAAATCAGATGTCGGCCAGATTGAACGCGCGATGCTGCAGCGTCTTCCCAGCAACGGGATTGCCAGCCCTCCGCCCGTCCCTCACGCGCTTACATCGAGGGTTTCGATGCCGGGCAATCGCCGTCCCGCTTTTCGGGCTCGCCCCCGCCGGCCGGATACCAGAGCGAGCCGCCGCCGCTCTTTTCGGCATCATGATAGCACAGCGCGGCTTTCGCGCCGTCCGGATCGACCAGCAACGTCCAATTGTGATCGCCGCAATTATGCTGCTGGCAGGACCAGGCGGCGATCTTGCCGTCCTTCCGGTAGATGGTGTCGCTCGGCCCCGCATCGGGATCCGTCACCCAACGCAGGATCGCCTTGTCGGTCACGGTCCGGGCGATCGCCGCCTTGACCTTGGGATTTTCGATGAAGCTGACGCCGCCGACCTTGTCGAACGGATAATGGCCCACATAAGCGCCGAGATCGCCCTGATCCGCCCCGCCTGCTTCTTCTGCCGGAGCAGACACCATGGCATTCACCGGCCCACTCTCCGGGACCGTCACCACGTTGCCAGCGGTGACGTCGGCCGAGGCGGCATTGTCCGCCGCGGGCTTGGAACAGGCAGCCGCACCCAGCGCCAGCGCTGCCGCGAGGCAGATCCGCAATCCGGTCATCGTCCCTTCCCCCCTCGTCAGGAAAGCCGTGCGATCAGAGCCTGGGCAGCCGCCGGCGCACGCACTTTCGCCCCATTGATCATGAACAGGAAAATCTCGCGCGTCTTGCGCCATTCCCGCACCTTCTCCGCCCAAGCGTCGAGTTCGGCAGCGCTGTAGCCTGTCTCCTCCTCCTCGCGCGCCTGCTGCAACCGCACATAGGCGAAATCCGCCGTATCCTCGGCTATCTCGGGATAGGTGGCATGATCGGCATGGACGATCGCCGCACCGTGCGCCTTCGCCAGATCGACAAACGCCGCATCGCGGAAGCTCTCGTGGCGCACCTCCAGCGCGTGGCGCAGCGGCAGGCCGTCCAGCGTCTTCGGCAAGAGCTTCAGGAAAGCTCCGAAATCCTCCGCATCGAATGTCTTGGTAGGCGCGAACTGCCAGAGGATCGGCCCGAGCTTCGGCCCCAGCCGCGTCAGTCCCTGCGCGAGGAACTTCTCGATCGACGGGCCGGCTTCGGCCAGCACGCGCCGGTTTGTGGCGAAGCGCGAGGCCTTGACCGTATAGACGAAGCCCTCCGGCGCGGCATCGGCCCATTTCTGGAAGCTGTCCGGCTTCTGCAGGCTGTAATAGGTGCCGTTCACCTCGATCGCGGTCATTCGGGCCGCGGCATATTCGAGCTCTTTCGACTGGACGAGGCCCTTGGGAAAGAAGGTTCCGCGCCAGGGTTCGTAGGTCCAGCCGCCGATGCCGATATGGACGGGGTGGGTCATGGGCCATTCTCCGCGCATGGAATCGGGAGCGCGACCGTGCCACAGCCTGGCGTCATGGCAAAGACCATGCCGATCATCCTCACCGCGACGATGGGCGCGGCCGATTTCGCCTGGGCCGACGCGC
The DNA here is from genome assembly GCF_009755815.1 of Flavisphingomonas formosensis. Lineage (GTDB taxonomy): Bacteria > Pseudomonadota > Alphaproteobacteria > Sphingomonadales > Sphingomonadaceae > Flavisphingomonas > Flavisphingomonas formosensis. Next base: position 156,888 of record NZ_WRPK01000007.1, on the reverse strand, counting down.
AGCGCCGCGCCCATTTCCCGGCGGAGCGCAACCTCGTGCCTGCGCACATCACCCTCTTCCATCATCTCCCGCCCTCGCTGGAAGAGGAATTGATCGGCCGGCTGCGGCGGATCTGCGCGGAGCCGGCGCCTGCGGCGCGGATCGGGGGCATATTGCGGCTCGGCGGCGGCGTCGCCTATCGCGTCGAAAGCCCTGCCCTGCTGGCGATCCGCGACACGCTGGCCGAGGCGTTCGGGCCACTGCTCCAGCCGCAGGACCAGGCCCGTCCGCGGCTCCACATCACCATCCAGAACAAGGTGCCGCCGCAAGCCGCGCGCCGTCTCGCCGATGCGCTGGAAGCCGGCTTCCGCCCACGTCCTCTGGTCGTCGCGGGGCTCGCCGCCTGGTATTATGCCGGCGGCCCCTGGCAGCCGATCCGCAGCCTCTCCTTCCGCGGCCGGCCGTAGCATGCGCCCGCCGCGCCGCGGCACCCATGGCCCGCGCCGCGCGTTGTCCGGGAGCAAGGAGAAAGCGCGATGAATGTCGACAAAGTCTATTCCGTGATCGCCGTGTCCGATCTGGATCGGGCCAAGACCTTCTACATCCGGCTGTTCGGCCGCGATCCCGACGCCGCGCCGATGGATGGCCTCAGCGAATGGCATATGCCGGCGGCGGGGGTGCAGGTGCTGCGCGATACGGACCGGGCCGGCCGCTCCATGACGACGCTCGTCGTCGACAGCCTCGCCACGGTGCGCACGCTGCTCGCCGATCGCGGCCTGACGCTCGGCGAGACGATGAGAGGCGACTTCGCCAAGGTGGCGCAGATCGTCGATCCCGACGGCAATCGCATCAGCTTCGCCGAGCCGGTGATGGCACCGGCGCGATGACGCCACCCCGACGCACCATAGCCGATTGACTCCGTCACGCCCTTCCGGGACAGGGGGGCATGGCCGACGCGATCAAGCTCCATCCCAGCTGGCTCGACCCGCTCCGTCCCGAGTTCGAAAGCCCCTATATGGCGGCGCTGCGCAGCTTCCTCGTCGGCGAGAAGGAAGCGGGCAAGCGCATCTTCCCCAAGGGCTCCGAATGGTTCCGCGCTCTGGACCTGACCCCGCTGGAGCAGGTGCGCGTCGTCATCCTCGGCCAGGATCCCTATCATGGCGTCGGCCAGGCGCACGGCCTGTGCTTCAGCGTGAAACCCGGCGTCGCTGCGCCGCCCAGCCTGGTCAACATCTACAAGGAACTGGAGAGCGATCTCGGTATTCCGCGCGCGCGGCACGGCTTCCTCGAACATTGGGCGAAGCAGGGCGTGTTGCTGCTCAACAGCGTACTGACCGTGCAGATGAGCCAGGCCGCCTCGCATCAGGGCCGCGGCTGGGAGAAGTTCACCGACGCTGTGATCCGGCTGGTCAATGCACGTACCGAGCCCGTCGTCTTCCTGCTGTGGGGCAGCTATGCACAGAAGAAGGCGGCCTTCGTCGACAGCATCGACAAGGGCGGGCGCCACCTCGTGCTCAAGGCGCCACACCCCTCGCCCCTCTCCGCGCATAACGGCTTCTTCGGCTGCAAGCATTTCTCCAAGGCCAATGCCTTTCTGAAGGAACGCGGGCAGAAACCGATAGACTGGGCGCTGCCCGAATTGGGCTGACGCCCGCAAGGGCTTGCCGACCGGCCCCAAACCCGCGACACCAGCCCTCGCGCCCGACCGTTCGGGCAGCGGGAGTGGTCGCACATGTCGCTCTATGCCCTGATCAAATCCAATGGACCGAGCGGTTTCGGATATCGGTCGACCGCCGAGGACGTCACCGCCGGCGTGTCGCTGGCCGGAAAACGGATCCTGGTGACAGGTTGCAATTCCGGGCTCGGTTTCGAGACGATGCGGGTGCTTGCGCAGCGCGGCGCGCATGTCGTCGGCACGGCGCGTACCACCGGAAAAGCGCGGGACGCCGCGATGAGGATCCGCGAATCGGCGGAGGGAATCGCATGTGAGCTCTCCGATCCGGCCTCGATCCGCGCGTGCGTCGCCGCGCTGAAGGCGGAGGGCGTGCCGCTCGATGCTATGGTCTGCAATGCCGGCATCATGGCGTTGCCGAAGCTGGAGCAGGCGTTCGGCTATGAGCTGCAATTCTTTACCAATCATATCGGGCATTTCATGCTGGTGACGGGCCTGACCGACCTTCTCGCCGAAGACGGGCGGGTCGTGATGCTGAGCAGCGCGGCGCATCGCATGGCGCCGAAGGAAGGCATCCAGTTCGACAATCTCTCCGGCGAGAAGGGCTACAAGGCCGGCATGGCCTATGGCCAGTCGAAGCTCGCCAATCTGCTGTTCGCCAAGGAATTGGCGCGTCGCTTCGCAGGCAGCGAACGGACCGCCAACGCCGTGCACCCGGGCGTCATCGCGACCAACCTCATGCGCCACATCCCCGTCCCGCGCCCGATCCTCGCCGGCATCATGGGACTGCTCTCCGCCGTGGCCTTCAAGACCGTCCCGCAGGGCGCCGCGACGCAATGCTATGCCGCGGCCAATCCGCAGGCGGCCGCGCTGAACGGCCAGTATCTGGCGGACTGCAACATCGCGCCGGCCCGGCCCGATGCGGAGGATGCCGCCCTCGCGGCCCGCCTCTGGGACGTGTCGGAACAGATTGTGGCGAAGCTGCCCTAAGCGATCGCATCCTTCAGGGATCGGGCCATCGCCCGTCCCGCCGCGGCGAGATGGCTCTGGTCGCTGCCGCAGGCAAAGACGGTGATGCCGAGCGCCAACAGGTCGGGCACTTCCGCCATCGATGCGACGAAGATGCCAATGGTGCGATCATACCGCCGGCCGGCCTCGGCAACGGCGCGCACCGCATCGGCAATCGCGGCGTCGCCAGGCGCCACGCCCATCGCCATCGCCAGGTCCGCCCGGCCGATGAACAGGCAGTCGACCGCCTCCACCGCGGCGATTGCGTCGATCGCCGCCAGAGCGGCGGGATCTTCGATCTGGCACCATATGCCCGTGCCGGCGTCGGCGCGTTCGGCATAGCCCGTCGGGCCGTCAGCGCCGTAGCGGGCGGCACGGGTGGACGGCGAATAGCCCCGCCGCCCGCCATGGTAGCGCGCCTCGGCCACGGCGGCCGCTGCGGACGCCGCATCGGCGACATGCGGCACGACGATGCCGGACGCGCCGAGATCCAGCATCTGGCCGGCCAATGCCGGCGCCAATGCGGGCAACCGCACCAGGCAGGGCAAGGCGGCGCTGCGCGCGCCCAGCACCATGCGGTCGATCCGGTCCAGCCCTAGCGGCGCATGCTCCGCGTCGATCACCGCGAAATCGATGCCGGTGCCGCCCAGCAACTCGGCAATCTCGTGCGCACCCGACTTGATGAAGGTGCCGACCAGCGGTTCGTGCCGCCGCACCCGTTCGCGAAACCTCACGTCCATGGCCGCCCTCCCGATGCTTGACAGAACAGCCGCCGGACGCGACAAAGTCAATGATCGAAATGATATTCCGTTGAGCGGAATGATTCGGAGGATCTTTTGGCAAGCCGCGCGCTGGAAGAGGACAAACTGGAATCGGTCGATCTGGTGCTCGGCATGCTCGAGCTCCTGTCCGGATCGCCGCAGCCGCGCTCGCTCGGCGACATCGCCCGCGCCCTCGACATCTCGAAGCCCCGCGCCCATCGCCATCTGCGCGCGCTCCTGCTGCGCGATTATGTGCGCCAGGACGAGGATACCGATCGCTACGAGATCACCGCCCGGCTGCTCGGCCTCGGCGAGGCGGTGCGTAGCCGCATCTCCTTCGCGGGCACGGCACGCCCTGCGATGACGCGGCTGCGCGATGCGACCGGACAGGCGGTGACCGCCTCGACCATGGTCGCGGGCAAGGTGACGATCGTCGAACTGCTGCACGGCCGCACTCTCGTCGAGTTCGCAATCCGCCCCGGCACGGTGATGGACCCGCTGCTTTCGGCGCACGGCCTCGTCGCGCTCGCCTTCGGGCCGAGCGAACAGATACTGGCCGAGGCCGGTCTCTCCGGCGCGCCCGAGGCGGAGCTGGCGCAGGTCTATGGACAAGGCTGGGCCACCGCGCCCGGCCGGATCGTCACCGGCGTCAACGCGCTGGCGGCGCCGGCCTTCGGATATGACGGGACATGGGCGGGGACGGTTGCGATCGTCGGATCGGTCGACACCATCGCCGCCGAGCCGGACGCCTATCTGATCGACGCCGTGCGCACGGCCGCCGCGGATATCTCGGGGCGACTGGGATGGCGCGGATGAGCTGCTTCTTCATCCTCCCCGGAACGGGCAGGGGGACCACACGAAGTGTGGTGGAAGGGCCGCCGCTCACCGCAAACGCATCGCTTGCCGTAGGCAGTGGCCCCTCCACCGCCGTTCCGACGGTCCCCCTCCCCCTGCGGGGGAGGATGAAGAACAACCCCTCAGCACAGGACGCATCATGAGCTATTCGCTGGCGATCGATATTGGCGGGACCTTCACCGATGCGGTGCTGCGGCGCGCGGATGGTGCGCTGATCGTCGACAAGACGCTGACCACGCACGACAATCTGCTCGACGGCTTCTTCCGGGGTGTCAGCCTGGTGATGGAGAAGGCCGGCGCGACACCGGCCGACGTGACCGGCGTCGTCGTCCACGCCACCACCGTCGTCACCAATGCGCTGATCGAGCGCAAGGGCGCCGTCACTGCGCTGCTCGTCACCAAGGGCTTCCGCGACATCCTCTCGATCCGCAATGAGCATCGCTACGAGATGTACGATCCGCAGATCGAATTCGCCGACCCGCTCGTCCCGCGCGAACTTACCTTCGAGATCGACGAGCGCGTGCTGGCCGATGGCGAGCAGCTCCGCGCGGTGGACGAGGCGGAGGTCGCCGGGCTGGTCGACGCGATCAAGGCAGCGGGCGTCAGCTCGATCGCGATCTGCTTCCTCAACAGCTTCCGCAATGCCGCCAACGAGCAGGCCGCGGCCCGGGTGCTCGCGGAGAAGCTGCCGGGCGTCAGCCTCTCCCTCTCCTCCGCCGTCGCCCCGCAGATCCGCGAATATCCGCGCGCCTCGACCACCGCGGTCAACGCCTATACCGCGCCGATCACAGAACCCTATCTGCAGGGTCTTGCAGCCGGCCTCGCCAAACGCGAAATCGGCCATCGCCCGCTGATCATGCTGAGTTCGGGCGGGATCATCGGCGCCGAGGTCGCCGCGCGCAATCCGGTGCGGATGATCGAGAGCGGCCCGGCCGCCGGTGCGCTCGCCGCCGCCTATTTCGCAGAACAGCTCGGGCTGGACCGGCTGCTGGCGTTCGACATGGGCGGCACCACCGCGAAAGCCTGCCTGATCGAGAACAGGGAGCCGCTGGTCACCGGCAGCTTCGAGGTCGACCGCATCTACCGCTTCATGGAAGGCAGCGGCATGCCGCTCACCATCCCCTCGGTCGACATGATCGAGATCGGCGCGGGCGGCGGCAGCATTGCCTCGATCGACGATCTCGGGCTCTTGAAGGTCGGCCCGCGCAGCGCCGGATCGATGCCCGGCCCGGTCTGCTACGGCCGCGGCGGCACGTCGCCCACGGTCACCGACGCCGATCTGGTGCTCGGCCTGCTCGACGGCGCCAAGTTCCTCGGCGGCGACATGCCGCTCGACCTCGCTGGCGCCAGCGCCGCGATCGAAAAGCTGGGCAGCGCGCTCGGCACCACAACGATGCAAACCGCTGGCGGCATCTTCCGCATCGTCGCCGAGACGATGGCGGCCGCGGCGCGCACCCATGCCACCGATCGCGGCTTCGACTATCGCGGCCTGCCGTTGCTCGCCTTCGGCGGCGCCGGGCCGGTGCATGCCTGCGCTGTGGGCGAACTGCTGCAGAGCGCCTCGGTGATCTTCCCGCCGCAGGCGAGCGTGCTCTCCGCCTTCGGCACGCTGGTGACGCCAGTACGACTCGATCTGGTGCGCAGCGCGCTCGGCCGTACCGAGGCGATGGACTGGGCCGATGTCGACAGCATCCTTTCCGAGCTGATCGCCGAGGGCGAGGACGCGTTGACCGCGGCCGGCGTGCCGGCCGATGCGGTGCGGCTGCGCTTCGGCGCGGACCTGCGCTATGTCGGCCAGCAGAACGAAGTTGCCGTAGAGCTGCCCGAAGATCCGCGCATCGCAAAGGATGTCGCGGCGCTCAGCGAAGCGTTCGAGACTGCTTATTTCGCGCAGTACGGCGTCAATCCCTCGCATGTGCCGATCGAGATCGTGAGCTGGCGCGTCACCGCCGAGGGGCCGCGCCCCGAATTCGGCGGCGTCGCCCGCCCCGGCCACACGCATGGCGCAGCCAAGTCCGCCCGCCCGGTCGGGCTGTGGCCCGAGGCCGGCGACGTGCCGGTCTATGATCGCGTCGCCCTCGGCGTCGGCCAAACCATCGCGGGGCCGGTGATCGTCGAGGAGCGCGAGACCACCATCGTCGTGCCGCCCGGCTGGACGGTCGTGGTCGACGATATCGGCTGCCTCATCGCAACACGGAGCGCCTGACCCATGGACGGCATCGAACTCGAAATCCTCTGGTCCAACCTGATCGGCATCGTCAGCGAGCAGGCCAAGGCGCTGCAGCGCATCGCGTTCAGCCCCGTGGTGCGTGAGGCTGGCGACCTCGCCAGCGGTCTGTTCGACGCACGCGGCCGCATGGTGGCGCAGGCCAATACCGGCACGCCGGGACACATCAACTCGCTCTGCGCGGCGGGCCTCGCCCTCTCGAAGCATTTCGAGGGGAAGCTGGTGCCCGGCGACGTGGTGATCACCAACGATCCCTGGATGTCGGCGGGCCATTTCTTCGACATCACCGTGCTCTGCCCGATCTTCTGGGACGAACGGCTGATCGGCTATATCGGCTCGACCATCCACCACACCGACATCGGCGGCTACGGCATCGGTGCCGGCGCGCGCGACGTGCATGAGGAAGGCCTCTGGATCCCGCCGTCCAAGCTCTACGAGGCGGGCGTGCCCAGCGCGCTGCTGCACGACATCATCAAGCATAATGTCCGCACGCCCGACCATGTCTTCGGCGATCTCGCCGCGCAGGTCTCCAGCGGGCGGAGCGGCGGCGAGCGGCTGATCGCGCTCTGCAAGCGGCAGGGCATTGCCGACATCGAGGCGCTGTCGGACGAGATCATCACGCGCTCCGAGGAGGCCACCCGCCGCGCCATCCGCGCGTTGCCGGCCGGCACTTTCCGCGGCGAGAGCCGCTTCGACGTGCCGGGCGGCACGATGATCGACCTCAAGGCGGCAGTGACGATCGACAATCAACTGGGCGAGGTGACGATCGACTTCACCGGCAGCTCGGACGCGAGCCCGATCGGCATCAACGTGGTGATGAACTATACCCACGCCTATTCCACCTTCGCGCTGCGCAGCACGCTCAATCCCGAGCAGCCGAACAATTTCGGATCGCTGGCGCCGATCAAGGTGAAGGCGCCGGAGGGATCGATCGTCAACGCCAAATACCCCTCGCCGCTCAATGCGCGCCATGTGGTCGGCATGTTCGTGCCGATGCCGATCCTGAAGGCGCTGCACCAGGTGATCCCCGACCGCGTGCTGGCCGAGGGATCGGGCGCGGTGTGGACCGTGCAGGTGCAGGGCAAGCGCGAGAATGGCGAGGCCTTCACCTCCTCGATGTTCAACTATTCGGGCGGCATGGGCGCCCGCGCCGCCAAGCCGGGGCCGAGCGCCACATGCTATCCGACGGGCGTCGCGGCGGTGCCGGTCGAGATCCTCGAAGCGGTGATGCCGATCGTGTTCGATCGGCGCGAGCTGCGGGTCGGATCCGGCGGCGAAGGCCGGGTGCGCGGCGGCGACGGGCAGATCATCGGCTTTCACATGCGGACCTCATCGCCGTGGCTGCTCAACGCCGTGCCGAGCCGCCTCGATCGCGGTCCGGAGGGGCTGGACGGCGGCGAGGAAGGGGCTGCCGGGCGCTTCCTAGTGAACGGCCAGCCGATCTCCGAGGTGCGCAAAATGGCGATGGAGCCGGGCGACGTCGTGCTGCTCGAGACGCCGGGCGGCGGGGGATATGGCGCGGCGGCATAATTTCATCCTCCCCCTCCCCGTTCCGGGGAGGATAAGAAAGGAGAACGAAATGGATATCTCCACGATCAACTGGAACGACATCGAATGGGAGCATGTCCGCGAGGGCGTCTCCCGCAAGGCCTTCTCGGGCGAGGGCGCGACCGTCTCGATCAACCGGCTGATGCCTGGCCACGAGCCGCGGCCGCACGATCATCATTACGAGCAGATCGTCTACATCCTCGCCGGCCAGATCGATTTCCACATCGAGGACAGCGTGACCCGGCTCGGCGCCGGCGGCCTGCTGGTGGTGCCGCCCAATGCCCGTCACTGGGGCGTCGTGGTCGGTGACGAGCCGGTGCTGAACCTCGACGTCTTCACGCCCAAACGCGCGGAATATGCAAGCTGATTTCCTTCGCTGAATTGCGTCAACGGCATGCCCGCCAGCCCCATTCGCCCCGCCTCGCCTGATCGAGATGGAGATGGTCGGCATGGGCGGCGTTGTAATCCGGCGAGAGCACGGTGGAGAACAGCTTGCATGCGCCGTTGCGCGCGACGTGAAGGAAGGTGGCGCGTGCGTCATCGCCCTTCCAGTCGCGCTTGATGGTGATCCGCGTGCCGTCGGCGAAGCGGAAGCCGGCGACGTCGATCGCGTCGGCGGTCGCATGCTCGCTCCACGGCCCCCTGTTCGCGCCGTACATGCGCCGGCAATTGTAGCTGCCATAATGGTCGACGGCGACGACGCGGCTGCCAATATAATGTTGCGCCGCAGGTTGCACCACTTCCCATAGCCAGACCGAGAGACCGGCCGCGACCGGACAGGCGGTCTTCAGTTCCGGACGCCACGCGGCCGCCAGCGCGCCACCCGGATCGAGCTCCACCAGATCATCATAGCCGCAATGGCCGCCCTCCCGCCTTGCCGGCTCGGCGGTGAAGCGCACGCCTGCGCGATCAAGCAAGGCGCGGCAGCGCGCGGGCGCCTGCGTCAGCCCGGCGAGTTTGCGGCCGGTGAACAGGCCGATCGGCTGTCCCAGATCCAGCCGCGTCCAGGGCATGTCCTGCGGTGCGCGGCGCGCGTGCACGAACACGACAAAGGCGGCTGCGACAAACAGCGCGAGCACGACGAGGAAGCGAAGCATTATGCTCCAGTCTAGCGTCCGGCGGGCTTGGAGGCATCCCCCGTGCGGTCGCGGCTCAGCCAGGCAAGGCCGCCGCCGGCCGCAAGCAGTATCATGCCCACCGGCTCGCGCCCGCGCCGCCGCAGCATCGCGAGCGCACAGGTGGTGAGCAACGCCGGCACGGCGCCTACCTTCTTCGCGCCGAGGATCCGGCTCACGCGGTTGACCAGCCGTCCCGCAACATAATCTCCCGCGATCGAGCGCGGCGCGGGATCCGCATTCCCGGGGAATGGCGACTCCTTCACCACCTCCTCCGGCGCGTCGGAGAGGGGCGAGGCGCGGCCCTCGGCGGAAAGGCTGTCACCTGCGACATGGTCGGCGACCCAGGCACCGCGCTGGCCGAGCGGCCGTTCGGCACCCGCGGTAGTGTCGTGCTCGGTCTGATGTTCCAACTCGGAATTCAGCTCCGCGCCGAGCAGCAGCACATAGCTGGAGAAATAGAGCCAGGTGAGCAGCACGATCACCGCGCTCAGCGATCCGTAGGTGGCGCCATAATTGCCGAAATTGGCCGCGTAGAGACCGAAGCCGAGCGTCAGCAGCAGCCACGATACCGCCGCGCCGAGCGACCCCGGGGTCAGCCATACCCAGCGGGCGCGGGCGCGGTCCGGGCCATAGCGGTAGAGCGTCGCCGCGCCCGCCGCGCCAGCCAGCACCATCACCGCATAGGCAGCAATCTTGCCGATCGTGAGCACCCAGTCCGGCATGGTCGGCAACAGCGCTTCCAGATGGCCCAGCGCGGCCACGGCAAACAGCGCGATCATCATTACGACCACCATCGCCGCAGTGATGACCAGCGCCAGCAGGTTGAGCATCAGGAAGCTGCGTCGCTCCGTCTCCTCATAGGCGATGTTGAGCGCCGTGACGATCGAGGAGGCGCCGTTGCGCGCGCCGTAGAAGGAGATGGCGAGCGCGATCAGCAGCCCGAACCCCTTCTTCCCGGACGAACTCTGCACGACGTTCATCAACTGCTCGCCCACGAGCTTGGCCGCATCGGCCGGCATCACGTCGGTGAGGGCGTGCATGTCGCGGATCACCGTCTGCGGATCGGCGACGAGACCGTAGGAGAGCACGATAGCGCCGAGCAGCGGCACGAGCGCCAGAAAGGCGTAAAAGGCCACGCCTGCCGCGACGAGGCCGATATTGTCCTGCGACGCTTCGTTGAAGGTGCGGATCGCCACCTGTTTCCAAGCAGCACCCGGCAGTTTCCATGGATTGGTCGCCCTGCGGCCGGGCGGCGCCTCGGCGGTCAGACTGGTCATCTCATCGTCCCCTGTTCGTCACGGCAGGCCATGCGGCCGCCGACGCCGCGCGCCTTTCTGTCCTCTCAGACGCGGCAAATCGCCTCCCGTTCCGCCGATCCTCAATTATGCGCGGGCGAGGTGAAGAAACATATGACTTTTCTATCGGGGTATGAGAAACATCTGTTTTACAGGCGGAGTCGATGTTGATGGCGTGCGTCCATAGGGGAAATCGCGATTGCCGCCGCGTGGCGCGCACGAAGCCATGACGGCGCAGGGCATCGACGCCGCCGGCGCACGGATATTGGCGGAACTGCCCGCGCTCGCGCCGCAGCTTGCGGAAGGCGCGCGTTTCCTGCTCGATCATCCCGAAGCGGTCGCCACCTCATCGATGCGCGAGATCGCCGGGCGCATCGGCGTGGCCCCGGCGACCCTGCTGCGCCTCGCCCGCGCCCTCGGCTTTACCGACTGGTCGAGCATGCGCGACGTCTATGTCGCCGATTTCCGTGCCTCATCCCCGCTCTATGCCGAGCGCGCGGACGCGCTCGTGCGGCGCGAGGGGGGAACCGCACTCGCCAAGGACATGCTGCACGCGCAACAGGCCGGGATCGGCCACGTCCTGGCCGCCAACCCAGCCGAGGCGATCGAGGAGGCGGCACGCATGCTCGCCGCGGCCCCGCGCATCTTCGTCGCCGCCTTTCTGAGCTGCCGCGCGCCCGGCACCGCCTTCGCCTATATCTGCCGGCTGTTTCGATCGAACATCGTCATGCTGGGCGGCGAGGGATCGTCGCTGGCGGCGGACCTAGCCGCGATAGGGCCGGACGATGCCGTGCTGGCGATCAACTTCCGCCCCTATGCGCGCGAAATCCACGCCATCGCGGAGGCGGTGCGGCGATCCGGCGCGACTCTAGTTTCGATCGCCGATAGCCGCGCGACCCCGCTCGCCGCGCAGGCTCGATCGATCCTGCTGTTCGGCACCGAAAGCCCGTCCTTCTTTCCGTCGATCACGCCCGCAATGGCGCTGGTAGAAAGCCTCGCCGCGGCGATGCTGGCCCATGCCGGCGATGCCGCCGCCGCCCGCATCGGCGCGATCGAGCAGGCGCTCTACGACAGCGGCGCCTATGCGGCCACGCCGCGGGGCGGATCGTGACGCCGCCGGGCCATGTCTTCCACCGCGCGGCGCAAGGCCGCCCGCCGATGGCGGTCGGCGGCGAGGGACTGTGGCTGATCGATGCCGAGGGGCGGCGCTATCTCGACGCCTGCGGCGGCGCCGCGGTCTCCGCACTGGGACATGGCCATCCCGCCATCGCCGCCGCGATCGCCGAGCAGGCAAGGCGCATGGCCTATGCGCATAGCGGCTTCTTCACCAGCGCCCCGGCCGAAGCGCTGGCCGAGCTGATCGCCGAAGCGACGCCGGGATCGCTCGACCGGATATGGTTCACCGGCAGCGGATCGGAAGCGATCGAGGCCGCGATCAAGCTGGCCCGCCAATATCATCTCGAACGCGGCGAGCCGCAGCGCACCCGTGTGATCGCGCGCCGGCAAAGCTATCACGGCAACACGCTGGGGGCGCTCTCGGCAGGCGGCAATGCCGTGCGGCGGGCGCCCTATGCGCCGCTCCTGATCTCCGTCTCCCATATCGAGCCGTGCTTCGCCTATCGCCACGCTCTCCCCGGCGAAACGGCCGAAGCCTATGGCGCGCGCGCGGCACAGACGCTGGAGGAAGAGCTCGACCGTCTCGGCCCGGAGACGGTGATGGCCTTCCTCGCCGAGACGGTGGTGGGCGCGACCGCAGGCGCGGTGCCGCCCGCACCGGGCTATCTGCGGCGCATCCGCGAGATCTGTGATCGCCACGGCGTGCTGCTGATTCTGGACGAGGTGATGTGCGGTGCAGGCCGCACCGGACATTTCCTCGCCTGCCAGGCAGACGGCGTGGTGCCGGACATGGTGGCGCTGGCGAAGGGGCTGGGCGCGGGCTATCAGCCGATCGGCGCGCTCGTCTGCACGGCGCAGGTCCATCGCGCGATCGCGGAAGGATCGGGCGCCTTCCAGCACGGCCAGACCTATGGCGCGCACGCGATCGGCTGCGCCGCCGCACTGGCGGTGCAGAAGGCGGTGCGGGACGAGCATCTGCTGGCACGGGTGCGGGACGGGGGAGCCCACCTCGCGCGGCGGCTGGGCGAGCGCTTCGGCGCACATCCCCATGTCGGCGACATACGTGGCCGCGGTTTTCTTCAGGCGATCGAGCTGGTGACGGAACGCGACGGCAAGACGCCGTTCGATCCGGCCTTGCAGCTGCACGCGCGGATCAAGGCCGAAGCCTTCGCGCGCGGACTGCTGGTCTATCCGGGGGGCGGCACGATCGACGGCCGGCGCGGCGATCATGTGCTGCTGGCCCCGCCCTATATCGCCACCGATACCGAGATCGACATGATCGTCGATCGGCTTGGGGACGTCCTCGATGCCACCCTCTCCTCCATCGGAGCTCTCGCATGACCCGCGATCCGCGTTACGACATCCTCTTCGAGCCCGTGCGGATCGGCCCGGTGACGGCACGCAACCGCTTCTACCAGGTGCCGCATTGCAACGGCATGGGCTGGACGCAGCCGCGCGCGCTGGCGGCGCTGCGCGGCGTCAAGGCCGAGGGCGGCTGGGCGGTGGTGACGACGGAAGAGGTGGAGATCCACCCGACCTCCGATTGCGAGCCTTTCCACGAGGGCCGGCTGTGGGACGATCGCGACATGCCTGCACTCGCCCTGATGGCGGACGCCGTGCATCGGCATGGCGCGCTGGCGGCGATCGAGCTCATGCACCATGGCGCCTCCTGCGCGAACTGGGGCACGCGGCTGGCGCCGATCGCGCCTTCGCACCGGCCGATCATCTATTATGCGCCGGTGCAGGCACGCGCGATGGACAAGAGCGACATCCGCGCCCTGCGCCAGTGGCACCGCGACGCGGCACTGCGCGCCAAGCAGGCCGGGTTCGACATCGTCTACGTCTATTGCACGCAGGATCTTTCGATCGCCCAGCATTTCCTGGAGCGGCGCAAGAACGACCGGATCGACGAATATGGCGGCAGTCTGGAAAACCGCGTCCGCCTGCTGCGCGAACTGATCGAGGATACCAAGGAGGCGGTGGGCGATCGCTGCGCCGTGGCCGTGCGCTTCGGCGTGGACGAGCTGATGGGCGATGCCGGCATCACCCATGACGGCGAAGGCCGCGACGTGATCGAGATGCTGGCCGACCTGCCCGACCTGTGGGACGTCAATCTCTCCACCTGGGCCAATGACAGCCAGACCTCGCGCTTCGCGAAGGAAGGCTTCCAGGAACGCTACACCGCATTCGTGAAGCAGGTGACGGGCAAGCCCGTGGTCGGCGTCGGCCGTTTCACCTCCCCCGACATGATGGCGAGCCAGATCCGGCGCGGGATCATGGATTTCGTCGGCGCGGCGCGGCCTTCCATCGCCGACCCCTTCCTGCCGAAGAAGCTGGAGGAAGGCCGGATCGACGAGATCCGCGAATGCATCGGCTGCAACATGTGCGTTTCCAGCGACTATACCGAGACCAATTTGCGCTGCACCCAGAACCCGACGTCGGGCGAGGAATGGCGGCGCGGCTGGCACCCGGAAATCATCGCGCCCCGCAAATCCGAAGGCGCGGTGCTGATCGTAGGCGCGGGACCGGCCGGGCTGGAGGCCGCGCTGTCGGCGGCGCGGCGCGGCTATCAGGTGCATCTCGCCGAGGCCGGAACCGAGCTGGGCGGGCGTGTCACCCGCGAGGCGAAGCTGCCCGGCCTCTCCGAATGGGCGCGGGTGCGCGACTGGCGGGCCGGTCAGATCGAGCGGATGCCCAACGTCTCCATCTATCGAAACAGCCCGCTCGAGGCGGCGCATGTGCTCGAGTTCGGCGCGTGGCATGTGGCCATCGCCACCGGCGCGGTTTGGCGGCGCGACGGCGTCGGACGCGACAGCGGCTTTCCCGTCCCCGGCTTCGACGGCCCGGGCATCTACACGCCGGACGACATCATGGCCGGCCGCCTGCCGGCATCCGGCCCCGTGCTGATCTGGGACGACGATCATTATTATATGGGCGGCGTGCTCGCCGAGCGCTGCCGCGCCGCGGGGCTGGAGGTCGTGCTGGCGACGCCGGCCTCGATCGTTTCCGCCTGGACGGTCAACACGATGGAAGCGCTGCCGATCGCGCGCCGCCTCGCCCGGCTCGGCATCGGGATGCTCACCTACAGCAGCCTCACCGGCTATCGCAACGGCGCGGCGATCCTGCAGCACGGCGTTACCGGCGCCGTCACCGAACATGCCGCCGGCGCGATCGTGACGGTGACGGCACGGCTGCCGGTCGAGGCCCTGTACCTGGATCTTGCCGCGCGCGAGGCGGAATGGGCCGGCGCGGGCATCGCCAGCGTCACCCGCATCGGCGACTGCTGGTCGCCGAGCACCATCCAGCAGGCCGTCTATTCGGGCCACAAGCTGGCACGCGAGCTTGATGAAGCGCCCGAGGGCGATGTGCCGCGGGAATTGCCCATCCTCGAGGGCATGGCATGAGGGGAGGATCGTTCGCGCTGCTCCTCGCGCTCGCCATGCCGGCTCATGCCGAACGCGCGCGCGATCTCGGCATTCCCTTCGAGGGTACGCCCGGCAAGCTCAACGCGATCACGGACGTGCCGGGCGTCGAGGTCGGGCAGGTCACGCTCGTCTCGGGCGAAGGCCCGCTCGTCGTCGGCAAGGGGCCGGTGCGCAGCGGCGTCACGGCGATCTTCCCGCGCGGCCGCGCCGACGGCCGGCCGGTCTACGGCGGCCATTTCGATCTCAACGGCAATGGCGAGATGACAGGCATCGCCTACATGCAGGATTTCGGCGTGATCTATGGACCGATCGGGATCAGCAACACCAACGCCATCGGGCAGGTTTATGCTGGGATCCAGCAATGGTCGCAGCGGCGCTTCGGCCACGCCGGCTTTCCCGTGGTGGCGGAGACCTGGGACGGCTGGCTGAACGACATCGAAGGCTTCCACATTACGTCCGAAACGGCGATCGCCGCGCTCGAGGCGGCAAAGGGCGGGCCAGTGGCGGAGGGGGCGGTCGGCGGAGGCACCGGCATGCAGTGCTTCGGCTTCAAGGGTGGCATCGGCACCGCCTCGCGCCGGGTGAAGATCGCGGACAAGAACTATACGGTCGGCGTGCTCGTCCAGTGCAACACGGGCGACCGCGCGGTGCTGCGCATCGCGGGCGTGCCGGTGGGCCGCGAGATCGGGCAGCGCTGGATTCCGTGCTACGATCCCCGGCTGGCGCCTGCGGACAAGCAGCCCCGATGTT
Organism: Flavisphingomonas formosensis; assembly: GCF_009755815.1. Taxonomy (GTDB): domain Bacteria; phylum Pseudomonadota; class Alphaproteobacteria; order Sphingomonadales; family Sphingomonadaceae; genus Flavisphingomonas; species Flavisphingomonas formosensis. Next base: position 141,134 of record NZ_WRPK01000007.1, on the reverse strand, counting down.
CCGGCGAGGCGCGCGCCGGGCACATGCCGGGCGACCGGGGATCGATCATCATCATCGTCGGTACGGATGCCCCGCTGATGCCGGTGCAGCTCGGCCGCGTCGCGAAGCGGGCCGCGATGGGGCTGGCTCGGCTCGGATCCTATTCCGGCAACGGCTCCGGCGATCTCATCGCCGCATTCTCGACGGCGGCCGCCGAGCCGAACCATCCCGACCAGGCCGCCCCGACGCCGATCGCACCGGTGCCCAGCGCCGCGATCGACGGGCTGTTCGAAGCGACGGTGGAGGCCACCGAGGAAGCGATCGTCAACGCGCTGACGGCAGCGCGGACGATGACGGGCGCGGACGGCTATCGCCTCTTCGCGCTGCCGCACGACGAGCTGCGCGCGATCATGAAGCGCTATGGACGACTGGAAGGACCGGCGAGATGACTGCCCTGCCCCGCGTCACCTACAGCAATATCGCCGAGGATTTTTCCGGGGTGCACGCGCATCTCGACGCACTGATCCCCGAGGTGGAAACGCGGCTGCTCGGACGCCGCCATGGCGCGTTCGTCGCCGGACGCGATCGCGACGAAGGCAGGATCGCCGTGCTGGCGAGCCCGATCGACCGCAGCTTGATCCTCGGCGAATTTCCGATCTCGTCACCCGCGCTGGTCGAAGAGGCGGTAGCGGCGGCGCGCGGAGCCTGTTCGAGCTGGCGCGCCCTGGGTTGGGAAAAACGGATCGCGATCCTGCGCGCCGGGGCCGCGGCGCTCGCCCGGCGCAAATATGAGGTCTCCGCCGCCTGCCTGATCGAGGTCGGCAAGTCGCGCATCGAGGCGGTGGGCGAGATCGAGGAGGCGATCGACCTCATCGGCTATTATTGCGCGGAGATGGAGCGGAACGACGGTTTCGCCGCCCCGCGCCCCGCCGCCGTGCCGGGGGAGAGCTCCCGCGTGGTGCTTCGTCCCTATGGCGTATTCGGGGTGATCGCGCCGTTCAACTTTCCGGTCGCGCTCTCCCTGGGCATGATGAGCGCGGCGCTGGCGGCCGGCAATACGGTGGTGTTCAAGCCGGGCGAGGCGAGCGCCCTTACCGGCCGGCTGATCGTCGAGGCGCTGATCGAGGGCGGCATGCCGGACGGCGTGGTGAACCTGATCTATGGCGGCCGCGAGACCGGCGAGGCGCTGGTCCGCTGCCCGGGCGTCGACGGCTTCGCCTTCACCGGATCCAATGCGGTGGGCATGGCGATCCTGCGCCATGCGGCATCGTCGCGCGGCAACCGCCCGGTGCTCGCCGAAATGGGCGGCAAGAACCCGACCTTTGTGACCGCTTCCGCCGATCTCGACGTCGCCGCGCAGGGCATGGCGCGCTCCGCCTTCGGACTGCAGGGGCAGAAATGCAGCGCGGGATCCAAGGTCTATGTCGCGCGCGCCGTGGTGGATGCCTATGTCGAGCGGCTGATCGCGATCACTGCCCGGCTTGCGGTCGGCGATCCGCGTCACGCCGGCATCTTCATGGGGCCGATCGTCAATGCGGCGTCGCTTGCGCGCTTCCACGGCGCGGTGGAGGAGGCGCAGCGCGACGGGCGCGTGCTGCACGGCGGCAGGCACCTTTCGGGCGATCTCTTCGATCGCGGTCCCTATGTGGCGCCGACGATCGTCGCGGGCCTCGACAACGATCACCGGCTGAACCGGGAAGAGCTGTTCCTGCCCTTTCTGAGCGTGCTGCCGTTCGACGCGCTGGACACGGCGATCGCGGATGCCAATCGCGATGATTACGGCCTGGCCGCCGGTATCTACACGCGCGAGGAGACCGAGCTCGATCGCTTCCTCACCACGATCGAGGCCGGCGTGCTCTACGCCAACCGGCCCAGCGGAGCGACGACGGGCGCCTGGCCCGGAATCCAGACCTTCTGCGGCTGGAAAGGATCGGGAACCAGCGGCAAGGGCGGTCTCGGAAGCTGGTATGTGCCGCAATTCCTGCGCGAGCAAAGCCATACGATCGCGGCCTGGTGACGGGACCATATCCCGCCCGCACCGCCTCCGCTCGCTTCTGCTAATCCGCTAATCCGCCGCCGGATCGAATACCGACCAGCCGGTTCGATGCACCAGCCGTTCCAGCGCCACGGCCCCGATCTTCGAATTGCCGCGCTCGTTGAGGCCGGGAGACCATACCGCGATGGAGGCGCGGCCGGGCGCGATCGCCAGGATGCCGCCGCCGACGCCCGATTTGCCGGGCAGCCCGACACGGAAGGCGAATTCGCCCGATCCGTCGTAATGGCCGCACATCATCATCAGCGCGTTGATGCGCCGGGCGCGGGCCGCGGAGACGATCCGGCCGCCGCCCGGCACGCGTCCCTGCATCATCAGATAGCGGCCGGCCTGGGCGAGCTGGCGGCAGCTCATCGCGATCGCGCACTGGTGGAAATAGACGCCCAGCGCATGATCGACCGGGTGGTGAAGATTGCCGAAGGCGCGCATGTAGTTGGCGAGCGCGATGTTGCGGAAACCGGTCGCCTGCTCGCCGCGCGCCACCGCCTCGTCGATGCCGATCGTGTCATCCTCGGCCACGGCACGCACGAAGCGCAATATTTCGCCGATCGCCTCGCGCGGGGCATGGCCGGACAGGATCATGTCCGCGACCACGATCGCGCCGGCATTGATGAAGGGATTGCGCGGAACGCCGCTTTCGGTCTCGAGCTGGACGATGGAATTGAACGCGCTTCCCGAGGGCTCCCGCCCCACCCGCTTCCACAGCGCGTCGCCCGCCTTGCCGAGCGCGAGGGTGAGCGCGAAGACCTTGGATACGCTCTGGATGGAGAAGGCCATGTCCGCATCGCCAGCGACATGGCAGGCGCCGTCCGCCTCGATAACCGCGATGCCGAAATGCCCCGGATCGATGGCCGCGAGCGGCGGGATATAGCTGGCGACGGTTCCCCGATCTTCGACGGTGGCCATCTCCGCCGCGATTTCGCTGATGATGCCCCCGATATCGGTCATGGCGGATGGGTAGAGAGGGCCATCGATGGGCGCAATCGCTTCTCGTTCCTGAACGGGAACGAAGACGCTAAGGCCTGAACTCGATCAGATGATTGACGGCGGCACTGGTGCCGCCAGAGTGTCGTCGCTGGTTGGAGACGATCGATGCATGTGCCTGAAGGGTTTGGCGTGGTGACGCCGTACATCTTTGCTGATGGTACCGAAGAGTATGTGCGTTTTCTCGAGGCGGCGTTCGGCGCACGCGAGATCGGCCGGAGCACGGCTCCGAACGGCCGCATAGCCAACTGCCAGCTTAAGTTCTCCGCGACGACGATCATGATCAGCGAGGCGTCCGAGCAGTTTCCCGCGACCCGCGCAGCATATTACCTGTATGTCGCAGATGCCGACGCCGCCATGGCGAAGGCCGAGCAGGCCGGTGCCGAGAAGATCATGGACGTTGGCGACATGCCCTACGGCGACAGGCAGGGCGGCGTCCGAGATCCAGCCGGGAATATCTGGTGGGTGTCGCAACGGCTGACGGACGAACCGTATTTTTGATGCTCGCTCGATCGTCCGCTGAGGCGGGACTGCTTTCCCGATTCACATGCGCCGCAGGGGGCGATCGAACCACATCTGCCGAAGAACCAGCCCGGCGCGCGGCGCGCCCGTTTCTGCCTTTGCCTCCTCCCGGCAACCGATTTCAGCGTACGCTCGTTCAAGTCGGAATTTGTCCGCGCAGCATAGAGCAAGCTGGGCGATTCCCTATCGACCAGCTTGCTCTAGGCGTCGGCCAGGATCATGTCGGCCGCTTTCTCGGCGATCATGAAGGTGGCGGCGTTGGTGTTGCCGCTGACGATGGTCGGCATCACCGAGGCGTCGACGACCCGCAGCCCCGCCAGCCCGCGGATCCTCAGTGCGGCATCGACCACCGCCAGCGGATCGCCATCCGCCCCCATCTTGCAGGTCCCGACGGGGTGGAAGATGGTCGAGGCATTCTCGCGAGCCCAGGCGTCGATCTCGTCGTCGCTGCGAACGGCGCGGCCCGGCTCCAGCTCGGCGACGCGAAACGCCGCAAGCGCGGGCTGTTCGCCGATCCGACGGGCGAGGTGGACCGCCTCGCGCAGCACGCGAACGTCGTTCGGCGTCGCGAGATGGTTGGGCCGTACGACCGGTGGCGCGAACGGATCGGCCGATGAGACATCCACCTCGCCTCGGCTTTCGGGATGCAGCGGCACCACATCGATCGAGAAACCGTCGATAGGCAGCATGCCCTTCTGACCATGATTGATCATGATGCCGGGCACGAACTGGATCTGGATGTCGGGCCGGTCCAGCCCTTCGCGGCTGCGCGCGAAGCCGCCGGCTTCCAACGAATTCTCGGCGCCGAGCCCGCCCCTGGTCAGCAGGTAGCGCAGGCCGATCAGCGGCTTTCGCCAGCCCTTGGTCTTCGAATAGAGCGACGGCCGCGTGCTCGACCAGGTGATCGCGACGTCGACATGATCCTGCATGTTGAGACCGACGCCGGACAGCGCATGGACCGGCGCGATACCGGCCGCCTTCAGCCGCTCCGGATCGCCGATCCCTGAAAGCTGCAGGATATGCGGCGATTGCAGCGCACCCGCACACAGGATCACCTCACGCCCCGCGCGCACGGTGCGTACCGGCGCGCCCGGCTCGCTTGCGAAGCTCACCGACACGGCGCGCCCGTTCTCGACGCCGATCGCGGTCACATGCGCGCCGGTCTCCACGCTGAGATTGGATCGGGCCATCGCCGGCTTGAGGAAAGCGCTGAGCGCACCCGAGCGTCGGCCGTCCTTGATGTTGAGCTGATAGCGGCCGAAACCTTCCTGCTCGGCGCCATTGAAATCGGGATTGAAGGGCTGTCCGGCCTGGATCGCGGCATCGATGAAAGCCTGATAGACCGGATCGCGCGACGTCCCGAAGGCGACATGCAATTCGCCGCCCGTGCCGTGCCAGTCGTCGGCCCCGGCGGCGCAATCCTCGGACTTGCGGAAATAGGGCAGCACGTCGGCATAGCCCCAGCCCGCAAGCCCCGTCTGACGCCACTGATCGAAATCGCGCGCATTGCCGCGCACATAGAGCATGCCGTTGATGGACGATGATCCGCCGAGCCCCTTGCCGCGCGCCAGGAAGATCGGCCTGCCGCCGAAACCGGGCACCGCTTCGGATTCGAAGCCCCAATTGGATGCGTTGCGGCTGGCCGAGAGCACGCCGACGCCGGCCGGCATCGAGACGAGCAGGCTGGTGTTGCGCCCACCCGCTTCGAGGAGGAGCACGCGGTGCCGGCCGTTCGCGGTCAGCCGGTTGGCCAATACGCTCCCGGCCGATCCCGCGCCGACGATGATGTAATCGACGCTGATATCGTTCATTGGCTATCGCTCTGCCGGAGTTCAGGCGGTCACGGGCGCCTTTTCGGCCCAGACCATCGACGGCCCCGTCGTGTCCACATCCTCCGCGCCGTGGATGCCGAGCGCCTCGCGCGCTTCGGCCAGCGGCAGATGGAAGACCGGCTCATATTTGAACATGAAGATCGGGCCGGAGGCATGGCCGACACGCATGCCGCGCTCGATCGCATTCTGGCAGGTCGGCCAGACGGTCGGATAATGGAGCAAGGTCCGGACGGTGTAGCGCAAGGTCACGCACAGCGACATGACCGAAAGCTCGCCCGCGAGCTCGGGGCTCAGATGCTTGAAATGGCTGGTGATGCGGCACCAGGCCGGCACCAGCTCGCCCATATAGTTGAAGTCGCCCCCGGTCAGGATATGCTCCAGATCGTGGTTCTGGCCCGAGCGGTAGTTGAAATATTCGAGCTGCGTCTTCGGCTTGGGCAGATCGTAGATCACGATCTCGAAATTCTTCTCGATCACGTCGCGATAGAAGACGTGGCCCAGCGTACCCGGCGCGAACTGCTTGAAATAGTCGGCATCGTAGTTGGAGAGATAGCCCTCCTCGAACCAGGCATCCAGCGCGGGATTCTTCTTGCGCTCGGCAGTGAACAGCTCCTCGATATGATCGAGGTCCTGGATCTCCTTGAGCATCTCGACCACCGGATACATCTCCGCCTGCGCGGGCACGTCCGGCCCGTTGCGCTTGAGCGTGATGTTGGCGATCCAGTCGCGCATCTTGGGGTTGTTGAGATATTTGGACGAGCTGATCAGTACCGAACTGTCGGTCGTCAGCTTTGTCACGCCGCGAAGCAGGTAGGGCACGTCGTTCATGCCGCAATCTCCCGGCCGCGCGCGGCGACAATGCTCAGCCTCGTCATCCTCTCAACTCCTTGCATTGCGAATCTGACATATCTGTCAGCCTGCGCAGGCAATAGGCCGGACAGCCGCCCGATGGCAAGATGCGTCGCGAGGCGCGCTCATTCCTGCGGCAACGCCGTCCGGCATAGCGCGATGACGGTATCGCGCAGCCAGCGGTGCGCCGGGTCCCGATCCATGCGGGGATGCCACATCGCCGAGATCACGATCCCCGGCGTATGGACGGGCAGCTCGAAACGGACGACTCCTTCGGTGCCCGGATCGCCGCCGGCGAAGCAGGAGCGTGGAACGAGCGCGAGCAGATCCGATCGACGGGCTATACTCAACGCCCCCCGATAGCTGCCCACGACGGCGGCGATATCCCGGCGCATCCCGCATTGTTCGAGCGCGGCATCGACCGGCCCGGTGAAAAGCTGCGTGCGCGACGCCACGACGTGCTTGCAGGCTGCATAGCGTTCGGCCGACACCGGCCCGTCCAGCAGCGGATGCCCGGTCCGCGCCGCGCCGACGAAATCGTCGCGAAAGAGAAAGCTGGTGCGCACCTCCGGGGCGGAAGCGCCGAGCACGCCGATTTCCAGATCGATCCGCCCTTCCCGAAGCGGTCCGGCATCCTTGTCGGGCTTGGGCGCGAAACGCAGGCGGACATGCGGTGCGGCCGCGGCGACTGTCGTCACCAGCGATGCCGCAAGCAGATCGACGAACCCGTCGTTCGCACGGATGACGAAAGTCCGATCGAGCGAGGCGAGGTCGAGCCGGTCGGTCTGCGGGCCAAGCACCCGGCGTACGTCCCGAACGAGTGCGTGAACCTCGTCGCGCAGCGCGGTGGCCCGCGGCGTCGGAACCAGCCCGCGGCCCGCGCGCACCAGCAACGGATCACCGGTGGCGGCGCGGAGCCGTGCGAGCGTCCGGCTCATGGCAGACGCGCTGAGATCCAGGCGACGCGCCGCGCCGACCACGCTTCCTTCGGTGAGCAGCGCGTCCAATGCGGTCAGCAGGTTCAGGTCGAGCGTCTGCATTCCTATGCCTATCCGATGCAATGGAGCAGACATAGCGCCGGATGCAATGACAGAGTGCATGGGCTGCGTCTGGCGCCATGGCGTTCGGGCACGCACATGCGTTGCGACCTCTTCAGCGAAGGATAGTCCCATGCCTCTTCCACCGCCGCCCGAGGGCGGCACGATCCTGCTCATCGGCGCCTCGCGCGGGCTCGGCCTCGCCATGGCGGCCGAGTTCGTCGAAAAACAGTGGGCGGTCGTCGGCACCGTGCGAGGCGGGCAAACGAAGCTGCACGATCTGGCGGAGGAGGCCGGCGGCCGGATCGAGATCGAGACGCTGGATATCACCCTGCCCGATCAGATCGCCGCGCTGCGCGACCGCCTGTCGCATCGGACGTTCGACATGCTGTTCGTGAATGCCGGCGTCGCCGACGAGAGCCGCAAGCCGATCGGAGACGTGTCGACCGACGAATTCATCCGGATCATGACGACCAATGCATTGAGCCCGATGCGCGTGATCGAGCAGCTGGAGCCTCTTCTTTCCGCCACCGCCCTGATCGGCGTGATGTCCTCCGGGCGGGGCAGCATCGCCAACAACGAGACCGGCGAAGACGAGCTCTATCGTGGCAGCAAGGCCGCGCTGAACATGTTCATGCGCAGCTTCGCGGCACGGCGCGCCGGAAGCGATCGGTCGATGGTGCTGATGGCTCCCGGCTGGGTCCGCACCGATCTCGGCGGGCCGAACGCCCGCCTCACCATCGAGGAGAGCGTCCCGAACCTCATCGACGTCCTCCTCGCCAGGCGGCGCGACCCCGGCCTGCACTATCTGGATTATCTCGGCCGCACCATTCCCTGGTGATCCCGGGGCAAGTCCCCGAAAAGCTCAGCCGGTGCAGGCTTCGATCGTCCAGTGCCAGTCATCGCCCGGCCCGCGCGCGAAACCGATCTCGGCGGCGATATCGTCGAGCTGCCAGTCGAGATAATCCTCCCAGGGATACATCAGCAGCGGCTTCTGGAGCGCGCGGCCGAGCGCGATGCCACGCTCCATCGCCTCCAGGATGGTAGGGAGCGCGGCCGGATAGTGGAGCGAGATGCGCTTGTAGCTGGCCGAGGAGACCCAGACATTGTGCGCGTTCATGAACTGCGCGAGATCGGGGCTGAAATAATGCGCCATCGCGGTCACGTTGGCCATGGCGAGCGCCATCTCGCCCGCGCTGTTCGGGCCGTAGCCGGTCACCATATGCTCTATGTCGTGGAGCGCGGTGCGGCGCTTCAATATATACTCGAAATCGTTCGCCGGCTGTTCGTCCTTCTTCATGAACTCGATCTCATAGCCCTTGGCCATGAACTCGCGGATCGTCGCGCCCAGCGTGCCGGAGGCATAATGTCCCATCTCCTCGGCGCGGTACGAAGTCAGGCGGCGCGCATCGACCCAGCCGCCGAATTCCGGATTCTTCACCTTCTCCGCCGCGATCAGCTTCATCGCCTCGGGATAGTCGGTAACCTCCGCGATCGCGCGCACCATCATCGGGATGGTGTAGGTGGGCGGCAGGTCGCGGCCGTGGCGGCGCAGCGCATGCTGCGCGTAGGAATCTCTGTAATAGGGATTGTTGAGATATTTGGAGTTGGAGATCAGCACGCTGGACGTCGCCGGTTCCACGTCACCTTGCATGTAGCGGGCCTCGTCCGCCTTGATCGCCGAGCGCGAAGCAGGTGGAGTCACCTGAAAGTCCTGCGATTCGGCCTCGGCCGCGGCGGTGGACACCAGCTCTTCCATCATCTCTCTCCCATTGTCTGCCCCACGTCGTTTACACTCTGTGCACGACATAGGTAAAGCCCGCCGCGCACAATCCCCGCAAACCCGCTCGACTTCGCCGGACCGCCACGCCTATGGGGTAAAAAGAAAAGGCCGGAGGGAGAGCCTGTGACCTATTGCGTCGGCATGCTGCCCGAAGCCGGGCTGGTGATGATCGCCGATACCCGCACCAACGCCGGGGTCGACAATATCTCCGTCTACCGCAAGCTGCACATGCTGGCGGATGGCGAGGATCGCATCGTCGTCGCCTGCTCGGCGGGCAATCTCTCTGTCACGCAGACGCTGCTCTCCACGCTCGAGGAAGGTCTGCCGCCACTCGAGGAAGGCGGCGAGCCGCGCAGGATCGCCCACGTCGCCACCATGTTTCGCGCCGCGCAACTGGTCAGCGAAGCCTCGATCCTGGCCAATCGCGCCGCCAACGTCCTACTGGCCGGCACCGGCATCGATTCGTCCACCACGTTGCTGCTCGGCGGGCGCATCGGCGACGGGCCGCTGGAGCTGTTCCTGATCTACCCCGAAGGAAATTTCATCCAGTGCCGGCCCGACACGCCCTTCCTCCAGATCGGCCAGACCATGTACGGAAAGCCGATCCTCGACCGCGTGCTCGACTATCGGACACCGCTGGAAGAGACGGTGAAGGTCGGCCTGATCTCGTTCGACGGCACACTGCGCTCCAACCTCGCGGTGGGCCGCCCGCTGGACCTGATCGCGATCCCGGCCGATCGCAGCGAGCCGGTCGTCCGCCGCCGCATCGCCGAGGACGACGCCTATTTCAACGAGCTCTCGACCCGCTGGAGCGCCTTGCTCAACGAAAGCCGGGCGGCGATCCCCGATCCGCCTTTCATGAAATCCGCGGGCTGAAGGCGGCGTAGCGCGCTCTCAAAAGCGTCATGACCGGTCATCGCCGGCACAACTTTCCAAAACCTAGCAACCGCGGTTCCGCGCCTGTATAGCGCCGCGCCATGACCCGTCCTTCCACCTATCACGTCAAGTCGTTCGGCTGCCAGATGAACGTCTATGACGGCGAGCGCATGGCCGAGCTGCTCGCCGCCGAGGGGATGACCCCTGCGGTGGGCGCCGACAGCGCCGATCTCGTCGTGCTCAACACCTGCCACATTCGCGAGAAGGCCGCCGAGAAGGTCTATTCGGACATCGGGCGCCTGCGCCGCGAGGATGGATCGACGCCGATGATCGCCGTCGCCGGCTGCGTCGCCCAGGCCGAGGGCGCCGAGATCCAGCGCCGCGCAAAGGAGGTCGACATCGTCGTCGGCCCGCAGGCCTATCACCGCCTGCCCGAGCTCGTCGCCAAGGGCCGCGCGGTCGATACCGACATGCCGGCCGCCTCCAAGTTCGACGCGCTGCCCGCGCGGCGGCTTTCCGGACCGACCGCCTTCCTGACCGTGCAGGAGGGCTGCGACAAATTCTGCACCTATTGCGTGGTACCCTATACGCGCGGCGCCGAGGTATCACGGCCGTGGAACGCGGTGCTCGACGAGGCGAAGGCGCTGGTCGATGCCGGCGCGCAGGAGATCACCCTGCTCGGCCAGAACGTCAACGCCTGGGAGGGCGAGGACGAGAAGGGCCGCGTCCAGGGCCTCGACGGGCTGATCCGCGCGCTGGACCGGCTGCCCGGCCTTGCCCGCATACGTTACACCACCAGCCATCCGAACGACATGCGCCAGGGGCTGATCGACGCGCATGGCGAAATCGCCAAGCTGATGCCTTTCCTGCATTTGCCCGTGCAGGCAGGCAGCGACCGCATCCTCAAGGCGATGAACCGCAGCCACAGCGTCGCGAGCTATTTGGAGGTGATCGGCCGGGTGCGTGCGGCGCGGTCCGACATCGCCATATCGGGGGACTATATCGTCGGCTTTCCCGGCGAGAGCGAAGCCGATTTCGAGGCGACGCTGGAGATCGTGCGTGCCACCGGCCATGCCCAGGCCTTCTCCTTCAAATATTCGCCGCGCCCCGGCACGCCGGCCGCGACGATGGAGGATCAGGTCGCCGAGGCGGTGAAGGACGAGCGGCTGCAGCGGCTGCAGGCGCTGCTCGGCGAACAGCAATTCGCCTTCAACCGCGCCACCATCGGCCGCACCGCCGAGGTGCTGATCGAGCGCAAGGGCAAGAAGCCGGGCCAGACGATCGGCAAGTCGCCCTGGCTGCAATCAGTGATCGTCGAGGACGGCCCGGCGATCGGCACGCTGGCGACGGTCGAGATCGTCGCCGCCGGCCCGAACAGCCTGACCGGCCTGCTCCGCGAGATCCGCGCGGCCGCCTGAGCGGCGCGGCCGACGCACGCGTGGAAGACATATCCGTCTTTGCCTTTTCCTTTCGTGATCCCGACTCATCCGGGATGACGGGGAGCGTCGCGACGACGCGGAGGAAAGGTGAGGCAGCCATGCCGCGCCGATATCCGTCCTGAATCGCCGGCGGCAAGACGATGTTGCAGCACCGCGACACTGCCCGACTTTCTGATGCCGGATTGCAGGCCCCCGCTGCGAACGGATAAATTCCCCCTGTCCCGCGGGGCGATCACCTGCCACAGTGACAGCGATGCTGTTGCACCGCCTTTGCGCGTCCTTGCCGGAACCGCTCGCCACGACGGGCCGTTTCATGAAACGGCCATGGAATACGGCAAGCATCGCGCGCGATGCGCACCCCATCGCCCTCACCTCGTCCACGCCGAAAGGACCGCATGAGCCGTAAGCCCGCCGCTGCCCAGGCCGGAGACCGCTCCCGCCTCGAGATCGTGTTCGACAAGCCCCAGCTCCTCGGCCGATTGTTCGGCGAATATGACCAGAATCTGGTCGCCATCGAAAACCGGCTGGGCGTCTACATCGCAGCGCGCGGCAACAAGCTGCAGATCGAGGGCGAGGCGCAGGCGGCCGCCCGCGCGCGAGAGGTGCTGACCGGCCTCTACAACCGCATCGTGCAGGGCCAGGATATCGACGCTGGCATGGTGGACGGCGTGATCGCCATGTCCGCCGAGCCGACGCTGGACGGCATCATCCGTGCCGATGCCGGCGATCCGCCGCCGGTGATGATCCGGACGCGCAAGAAGACGATCGTGCCGCGATCGGGCACCCAGATACGCTACATGGAGGCGCTGGGCCGGTCGGACGTGATCTTCGCGCTCGGCCCGGCGGGCACCGGCAAGACCTATCTCGCCGTCGCCCAGGCCGTGCAGCAGCTCATCGGCGGCTCGGTCGACCGGCTGATCCTCTCGCGCCCCGCGGTGGAGGCCGGCGAGCGACTGGGCTTCCTGCCCGGCGACATGAAGGAGAAGGTCGATCCCTATCTCCGCCCGCTCTACGACGCGCTCTACGACATGCTGCCCGCCGAGCAGGTGGAGCGGCGCATCGCCTCGGGCGAGATCGAGATCGCGCCGATCGCCTTCATGCGCGGCCGCACCCTCGCCGACGCCTTCATCATCCTCGACGAGGCGCAGAACACCACGCCCGCGCAGATGAAGATGTTCCTCACCCGCTTCGGCATGAACAGCCGCATGGTGATCTGCGGCGATCCGAAGCAGGTCGACCTGCCCGAACCCGGCAAGTCGGGCCTCGCCGACGCCGTGGCCCGGCTGGAGGGCGTCGAGGGGATCGCGACCGTCCGCTTCAATGCCGCGGACGTGGTGCGCCATCCGATCGTAGGCCGGATCGTCGAAGCCTATGAGGGCCCCAATGCGTAGGGCACTCACTTCGTCCTGCTCCGCAGGAGAGGATTTGAGGATCCTCCGATGATCGACGTCGCCGTGCAGATTGAGCCAGGCTGGCCCGCCGATGTCGATTGGGAAGCCCTCGCGAGCGAAGCGGTGGCCGCCGCGCTCGGGATCAGCCCCTATGCCTGGATCGCCGAGCGGAGCTTCACCGCGGAGATCGCCGTCCGCCTCACTTCCGACGAGGAGGTCCACAGCCTCAACAAAAGCTATCGCGGCAAGGACAAGCCCACCAACGTCCTGTCCTTCCCGATGGTGCAGGAGGACCTGATCGACAGCCTCGCCAATTCGGACGATGGCGAGGTGCTGATGGGCGACATCGTGCTCGCCGCCGGCGTCTGCGCGGCGGAAGCGGCGGACAAGGGCGTGAGCGTCGCACATCATGCCACGCACCTGATTGTCCACGGGACCCTTCACCTGCTAGGCTATGACCACCAGGGGGATGCCGAAGCCGAAGCGATGGAGGCGCTGGAACGCGTCGCTCTCGCCACGCTCGGCATCGCCGATCCTTATGCGGTGGATGAGGCGTAATACAGGGTAATGCCAGAGGATAGTAGTAGCAGCGACAGTCCCGGCCGATTGTGGGCGGGGCTGCGCGCGTTGTTCGGTTCGGACAGCGAGCCGACCTTGCGCGACCAGATCGAGGAAGCGATCGAGGAGCATGAGGACGATGCTCCGGCCAAGGGCGACCTTTCCGCCGTAGAGCGCCAGATGCTCAAGAATCTGCTGCATTTCGGCGATCGCACGGCGGGCGATGTGGGCGTGCCGCGGGCCGATATCGTCGCGATTGACGAGAAGGCGAGCTTTGCCGAACTCGTCGCCCTCTTTGCCGAAGCCGGGCACAGCCGCCTACCGGTCTATCGCGAGACGCTGGATACGGTGACGGGCATGATCCATATCAAGGACGTCTTCGCCATCCTGGCCACCGGCGCTCCGCACCCGCCCACGCTCGAGCGGCTCATCCGCCAGCCGCGCTACGTCCCCGAGTCGATGGGCGTGATAGATTTGCTGGCCGAGATGCGCGCCACGCGCACCCATCTCGCCGTAGTGCTGGATGAATATTCGGGTACCGAAGGGCTGATCACGATCGAGGATCTGGTCGAGGAGATCGTCGGCGACATCGAGGACGAGCATGACGACGAGGCGGTGGCCGAGATGGTGCCGCTGCCCGACGGCCGTTGGGACGTCGACGCGCGCACCGAACTGGAGGACGCCGCAGAAACGATCGATCCCCGCCTCGGCGAGGTGGAAGAGGATGTGGACACGCTGGGCGGACTCGCCTTCCTGCTGGCCGGCCATGTGCCGGAAATCGGCGAGGTGGTGGAACATGACAGTGGTTGGCGGCTTGAGGTTACCGGCGGCGACAATCGCCGCGTCACCCGCCTGACGCTCCATCCGCCCGCGGCGCGGGAGACAGTGACCGAACATCAATGAGGCGCCCGCCGCGCCGGAGATTGCCGATGAAGAAGCGCTACGCCATCCCCCTCGCCTTGCTGATCATCATTCTCGCCGGGGGATGGTATCTTCTCAAGGGAGATACGGCAAAGCTGCCGATCGAGGCGGGCTACGGCCCCAATCCGACGCTGCAGGCGCCCCGCGCTGCACTGATCCCCACCATACGCGTGGCCTCCGTCGTCGGCTGGAGCGGCAACGCCACGCCGATCCCGGCGCCGGGCCTCAAGGTCAATGCCTTCGCGACCGACCTCAAGCATCCGCGCCAACTCCTCGTCCTTTCCAACGGCGACGTGCTCGTGTCCGAGCCAGGCGCGCCGGCACAACCCGAGGAAGGAAAAGGCTTCCGCGGCTTCATGCAAGGCCTGTTGATGCGCCGCGCGGGATCGAAGAATCCCGCCGGCAACGACATCGTCCTGCTTCGGGACGCCGATGGCGACGGCGTTGCCGAGACGCGCACCGTGCTGCTGAGCGGCCTCAATGCGGCGTTCGGCATGGCCCAGGTCGGCGACCAGCTCTATGTCGCGGCGACCGACAAGCTGCTTCGCTATCCGTTCAAGCCGGGTGATACGAAGATCACCGCCAAACCTGTCGTGGTCGCCGAACTCCCGGCCGGCCCGCGCAACCATCACTGGTCGAAGAACGTCATAGCCAGCCCCGACGGCAGCAAGCTCTACGTTTCGATCGGATCGAACAGCAATGTCGGCGAAAATGGCGAGGCAGCCGAGCGGGAGCGCGCGGCGATCTGGGAGGTGGACGCCAAGACCGGCGAGCATCGCATCTTCGCGGCTGGCCTGCGCAATCCCAACGGCATGGCCTGGAATCCGGTGACGCATGAGTTATGGGCGGTGGTCAACGAACGCGACGAGATCGGTTCCGACCTGGTTCCCGACTATCTCACCAGTGTGCAGTTCGGCGGCTTCTACGGCTGGCCCTGGGCCTATTGGGGCGGCATTCCGGACCATCGGCCGCCCTATCCGCAACCCGGCCAGCTCGAGGTGGTCAACCGTCCCGATTACGGGCTGGGCTCCCACACCGCCGCGCTCGGCCTCGGCTTCGCGACCGGCCAGAAGCTTGCGCCGCGTTTCGCCGAGGGCGCCTTCATCGGCTTGCACGGCTCGTGGAACCGCAATCCCCCGTCCGGCTATAAAGTGATCTTCGTACCCTTCAAGAACGGTAAGCCGGTCGGCATGCCGATCGACGTCCTCACCGGCTTTCTCGACAAGGACGGCGACGCGCAGGGCCGGCCTGTGGGCGTCGCCATCGATTCGAAGGGCGCGTTGCTCGTCGCCGACGATGCGGGCAACCGCGTGTGGCGCGTCACCGCGGCACAATAGGCATCCAGGGCGAAAGCTCCACGGACAGGCATGTTTTTTCGGTCATGCTGAACTCGTTTCAGCATCCGCTGCGCGGCCTTCACTGGCTTTTCCAAAGAAAATGCCGTCGCTGCGGCATCGTCCCAGCGGCGACGGCGGTGCCTGGCGAACGGTGGATGCTGAAACAAGTTCAGCATGACGAAGAAGAGTCCGAACCTCCCCCTCTCCCTCCGGCATGACGGTTCAGATTTACGCGCGAAGCTCCAACACTCATGCCGGACGAAAATCCGACGGCGGAACAATCTCCCCTCTGGCATCCGCGGCGCGGCTGAGCGATAGCCCGCGCGTGCCGACTCCGCTCATCGCCCTCTTGCTCGGACTGGTGAGCGCGCTCGGTTTCGCGCCGCTCGACCTGTGGCCGATCACCCTCATCGCCTTCGCCCTGCTGATCCACGTCATTCCGAGGATACGGACTGCACGTGGCGCGCTGCTCT
Source organism: Flavisphingomonas formosensis (assembly GCF_009755815.1). Taxonomy (GTDB): domain Bacteria; phylum Pseudomonadota; class Alphaproteobacteria; order Sphingomonadales; family Sphingomonadaceae; genus Flavisphingomonas; species Flavisphingomonas formosensis. Next base: position 125,100 of record NZ_WRPK01000007.1, on the reverse strand, counting down.
GCGGCTGGTGTTTCGGCCTCGGCCATTTCACCCTGGGGCTCAACTGGATCGCCACCGCCTTCACCTATCAGGCGGCGATGCCGGCCTGGCTGGGCTGGGTGGCTGTGCTGCTGCTGTCGCTCTATCTCGCCGTCTATCCGGCGCTGGCGGTGCTCGTCGCCTGGCTCGCGCGCCGCGCCGGCCTGGTTGCGCTCGCGCTCGTCTTCGGTGCGGGCTGGATCGTCACCGAATGGCTGCGCGCCACGATGTTCACCGGCTTCGCCTGGAATCCGCTGGGCGTCACCCTGCTGCTGCTGCCGGCCGCGGGCCTGACGAAGCTGGTCGGGACCTACGGCCTCGGCGCGATCGTCATCCTCGCTGCCGCCACGCTGGCGGCACTGCTGCGCCGCAGCTGGCGCGACGCGTTGCTGCTCGCTCTGCCGGTGCTCGTCGCGTGCGGCTATGGCGCGGCGACGCGCGGCCCCCTTCCCGGCCAGGCGGGACCGCTGATCCGCGTCGTCCAGCCCAATATCGGCCAGGACCAGAAGTGGAGCCCGGATTTCGAGAGCCGCAATTTCGACACGCTTGCCGGGCTCAGCGGCACGCCCGGAGCGCAGCCGCGGCTGGTATTCTGGCCCGAGGTCGCGATCCCCGCCTATCTGGAGGACGAGCCGGGCTGGCGCAGCACGATCGCCCATCTGATCGGCCCGCGCGACCTGATCCTGACCGGCGGCATCTCGATTGTCTGGGCGGACGCCGGGAAGCGTAAGGTGCAGGCAGCGCACAACAGCCTGTTCGTGATGGATGCGAACGAGCGGCTGGTCGGCCGCTACGACAAGGCGCATCTGGTGCCCTATGGCGAATATCTGCCGATGCGCCCGATCCTCTCCGCGCTCGGCCTCTCCCGCCTCGCGCCGGGCGACATGGATTTCCTCGCCGGCCCCGGCCCGCGCACCCTGGCGCTGCCGGGCTTCGGCGCAGTGGGCGGCCAGATCTGCTATGAGATGATCTTCTCCGGCCAGGTGGTGGACCGCGCGCACCGGCCCAATTTCCTGTTCAACCCTTCCAACGACGCCTGGTTCGGCCGCTGGGGCCCGCCGCAACATCTTGCCCAGGCGCGGCTGCGCGCGATCGAGGAGGGGCTGCCGGTGATCCGTTCCACCCCGACCGGGATCTCGGCGGTGGTCGATGGCGACGGCCGCCTGCTCAAGAGCCTGCCCTGGCGCACGGCGGGCGCGATCGACGCCCATCTGCCGCCGCCGCATGCGCCCACGCCATTTGCGCGTTTCGGCAATCTCCTCTGCTTCCTCTTCGCCGGAGTCCTGCTGATCGCAGCGGCATTTGCATCGCGCCGCAAGGCCGGCTAAAGGACATATAACGATTCCTTTATGTCTTTAAGTCCGATCACCCGCTAGGCTTGTCTTTCCGCAAGGGGACCCAGTACCAATGGCACGCAGCAACTATCTCTTCACCTCCGAATCCGTTTCCGAAGGGCACCCCGACAAGGTGGCCGACCAGATTTCCGACGCGGTCGTCGATCTGTTCCTCGGCAAGGATCCCGTTGCGCGCGTCGCCTGCGAGACGATGGTGACCACCAACCGCATCGTGCTGGCCGGCGAGGTCCGCTCGGCCGTGCCCATCCCCAATTCCGAGATCGAAGCCGCCGCGCGCGAGACGGTGCGCCGCATCGGCTATGAGCAGCACGGCTTCCACTGGAACCGCGCCGATTTCGCCTGCCACCTGCACGAGCAGTCCGCGCACATCGCCCAGGGCGTCGACGAGAGCGGCAACAAGGACGAAGGCGCCGGCGACCAGGGCATCATGTTCGGCTATGCCTGCGACGAGACGCCGGACCTGATGCCGGCCACCCTCTATTATTCGCACCGCATCCTCGAGAAGATGGCGCAGGACCGCCACGGCAAGATCGTCGATTTCCTCGAGCCCGACGCCAAGAGCCAGGTCACGCTGCGCTATGAGGGCGGCAAGCCGGTGGGCGCCAGCGCGCTGGTCGTCTCCACCCAGCACTCGGCCGCGCTCAGCAACGATGCCGGCCAGAAAACGCTGCGCGACTATGTGATGACCGTGTTCGAGGAGGTCCTGCCCAAGGGCTGGCTGCCGTCCGACCAGGGCCAGATCTTCGTCAACCCGACCGGCCTGTTCGAGATCGGCGGTCCGGACGGCGACGCCGGCCTCACCGGCCGCAAGATCATCGTCGACACCTATGGCGGCGCATCGCCGCACGGCGGCGGCGCGTTCAGCGGCAAGGATCCGACCAAGGTCGACCGCTCGGCCGCTTATGTCAGCCGCTACATGGCGAAGAACATCGTCGCCGCGGGCCTCGCCACCAAGTGCACCATCCAGCTCAGCTATGCGATCGGCGTCGCCGAGCCGCTGTCGCTCTATGTCGACACGCACGGCACCGGCACGGTCGACGAGGCGAAGATCGAGGCGGTCCTGCCGAAGCTCGTGCGCCTCACCCCGAAGGGCATCCGCACCCATCTCGGCCTCAACAAGGCGATCTACCAACCGAGCGCGGCCTATGGCCATTTCGGCCGCAAGCCGGATGGCGACTTCTTCTCCTGGGAGAAGACCGATCTGGTCGAGGCGCTGAAGGCCGAACTCGCCTGAAGCCGAGCTGTCCAACTCCTGACCGGTAGTTCATTTGAGGAAGTTCCGCTTCCTCCCTAGCGTTCGGCCGGTCAGGAGGATGTCCATGCGCCAGTTGCTTATTGCTGCAATCGTCTCCCTCGGTCTCGTCTCGGGTTTGGCCGCGCCGGTGGCTGCCGCACCTTGCAAGGATGCAAAGGGCAAGTTCATCAAGTGTCCGCCGCCCAAACCGGCTCCGCCGGCGACCAAGACGCCGTGCAAGGACGCCAAGGGCAAGTTCACCAAATGCCCGCAACCGCCAGCCGCAGCCAAGGCGCCGCCGCGGTGCAAGGATGCGAAGGGCAAGTTCACCAAATGCGGCACGCCGGGCTCCAAGGCGGCCTGATCCACTCGCCATCCGCGCTCAGCGCACCGACGGCGTGCTGCCGGAAACGGCGGCCCCGTCGCTTTCTGGCCTGCATGAGCCGCCGAGCCCCAAATCACTCACATCACGCGGCCCCGGAGATGCTGATCATCGGGGATTGAATTCGCTCAGTCGCCGCGGGGGGCTCATAGCCGGGCTCGATGAGCCAGTCCCATCGAGGCCGGCTATATTGCCGCCATCCCGGTGCATTTCGTCCATTGCGCGCCGTGTACCTTCGGTCCAGCTTAGCAGCGGGGCGAAGGGGGAAGATCGATGCGCGGGATGCTGCTTGCCGCTTGTCTGGTGATGGGCCTTTGCACAGGCGCGCCGGCCGGTGCGAGCCGCACGCTCGACGCACCGGATGGCAAGAACTGGACGCACGGCGCGACGCACCTCGCCCTGCCGCCCGCCATCGGCACGCTGAAGCGAAGCGGGATCGTCGACAGCGGCACGGCCGAGCTCGACATCATGGCGCAATATGCCACGCCGGATTCGGCGACGATCCTGACCGCTTATCTCTTCCGTCCCGCACTGGCGAGCGCCGCAATCTGGTTCGACCGATCCCAGGCGATGATCGAGGCGCGAGACATTTACCAGGGCGTCACGGCGGTGACGTCGGCTCCGATCGCCTTCGCCCGCCCGGGCAGCGGCACCAAGGATGTGCTGCGCCGCACCTATGTGCCGAGGGGCGGCGCCTATCGTAGCACCGCGCTCGCGATGATACCGGTCGGCAACTGGCTGTTCGCGCTGCGCATCAGTTCGACGGCGATGGACGACGCCGCCATGGATGCCCTGCTCGACACCGCGATCGCCGGCGTCGCCTTTCCGGCCAACACACCGGCCGGTCCCGCGGCGGCTGCGGTGGCCGGATGCGCCGAGCCACTGTATTTTTCGAAGGCATCCGCGGTGAAGCCGGACATGTCGCTCGTGCTGCTCGCCGCGACGCAGGAAACGATGCGGGGGGGCGGCGATGGCGCGGCGGATGCCGGCGCCTGGTGCCGGGAGGCGAGCGACACCGTTGCCTATGGCATTTATCGCCACCCTGGGGAAAAAGACCGCTACGTCATAGCTCTCGGCGATGCGGGAATCGTCGCGTCGGTCTCGCCCGAAGTCCCACTGCTCATGCGGAAACCGGGCGTGTTCGTGACCCTTCGCGAATTGGATGGCAGCAGGATCTACCCGGCTTTCGATCATCTGCCCTCGCCGGATCAAGCGATCGACCTTGTAATGCACGGGGCCCCGCTGGCATCGGTCAGGGACAAGGCGATCAGTCTCGATTCGAGCCTGATGAGCAAATGACGATGCTTCGGGCCGCCATCGGCCTGATCGGGGGCCAGTTAGCGCGCGCGCTGGTCCAGGCGGCGCCGATCGTCGCATGGGGAGCCGCGCCCGCGGCAGCCATTCCCTCCGCTTCGGTGGCTGCGGTGCAGCTGGCCCCGGAGAGGCGAGCGCTATCGAACAGGCCAGCCGCCGCGGCGCGCTGATCTATGCCTATGATCAAGCCGCCTGGCATGGCGCGGACGACATGCGCACGAAGATCGACGATCCGGCGAGCGTGCTGGGCGGCTGGATCGTCGACGGACCGGCCGAGGCACCGGAGCTGATCTTCTTCGACAAGGACGAAGATGATCCGAAAGCGGTCTATGTGGCCCGGTTCCGCGACGATCAACTGGTATCGAGCCAATTGCTCGGATCGAAGGACGATCGCACGCTGAACGACCTGCGCAAGCGGATGATCAAGGCGCTGGCGACCGCGAAATCCGCTTTCGCCGCCAGCGGCAAGCCGCTCTGTTCCGATCAGCCGTTCAACAGCGTGGTCGTGCCGCCGGAAAAGCCGGGCGGACCGATCCTCGTCTATCTTTTGACGCCGCAGACCACGTTCCAGAGCGTCCCTTTCGGCGGCCACCACCTCATCGCCGTCACGAGCGACGGCAAGGCCGGCCCGATAAGAGACTTTACCAAGACCTGCCTCGACATGCCGTTGCGTGACGGCAATGGCGGGAAGCCGGCCGCATTGGCCATCACCCATTTGCTGGATCCGACGCCGACGGAGATCCACGTCTTCACGTCGCTGACCACCCGCATGCCCATCTTCGTGTCGACGACCCAAAATGACAAACTCTGGTCGGTCGAGGGCACGCGGATTCGCCTGGTGGATCGCAAGCCAGCCCGATAAGCCGGGCTTGCGCTCGCCGATGCGGCTGCCCATAGGCACCGCGGTGAACGATCCGACCACCATCCGCCGCCTCTACGGACGCCGCCAGGGCCATAAATTGCGCGCCGGGCAGGAAGCGCTCGTCGAGGAGCTGCTGCCGACGCTCGCCGTGCCCGAGGACGGGCCGCTCGATGCGCTGCGCCTGTTCGGCGACGATCGCCCCATCCAGCTCGAAATCGGCTTCGGCTCGGGCGAGCATCTCGCTGGCCAGGCCGGGGCGCGGCCGGATCATGGCTTCATCGGCTGCGAGCCGTTCCTCAACGGCGTGGTCGGCGCGCTCGGCCATATCCGCGACGACGGGCTGGCCAATGTGCGGCTGCACATGGGCGATGCGCTGCAGGTGCTCGACCGTCTGCCCGACGCCTCGCTGGAACGCATCTACCTCTTGCATCCCGATCCCTGGCCGAAGGCGCGCCATGCCAAGCGCCGGATGATGAATCACGGCCCGCTCGACCGCTTCGCGGCCAAGCTCAGGCCCGGCGGGGAATTCCGCCTCGGCACCGATCATCCCGTCTACTGCCGCTGGGCGATGATGGTGATGAACCAGCGCACCGATTTCACCTGGCTGGCTGAGCGGCCGGCCGACTTCCTGAACCGTCCCGAAGACTGGCCGCAGACGCGCTACGAGGCCAAGGCGCGGCGCGAGGGCCGGGAGGTCTGGTACTTCCGCTATCTTCGTACCGGCTGAGCGGAATCACTTCCGCACGGTGGCGAAATAAGCCATCGTCGGCCCAGTCTCGACATGGGAGCGCGACGATGGATACCCTGCTCGCCTTCTTGATCGGTCTGGTCGCGGGCTCGCGGGCGATCATGGCGCCCGCGGCGATCAGCTGGGCCGCCGCGACGGGCCGCATCGACCTCGCCGGAACCTGGCTCGCCTTTCTCGGCTATCGCTGGACTCCCTGGATCCTGACGCTCGGCGCGCTGGGCGAGCTGGTGACGGATCAGCTTCCCACGACGCCCAGCCGCAAGGTGCCTGTCCAGTTCTCCGCGCGGATCCTCACCGGGGCGCTGAGCGGTGCGGCGATCGGCATCGGCGCCGGATCGGCCGCCATCGGCCTGATCGCCGGGGCCGTCGGCGCGATCGTGGGCACGCTCCTGTTCTCCTCGCTGCGGGCAAAGCTCGCCGCCCGGTCCGGCACGGATCGTCCGGCCGCGCTGATCGAGGATGCGGCCGCGATCGCCGGCGCCGCGCTGATCGTATTTGCGCTGTGATGCCCGAGCGCTTCGACGCGATCGTGATCGGCGCGGGTCAGGCGGGCCCACCACTGGCCGGGCGGCTGACGCAGGCGGGCATGACGGTTGCGCTGGTCGAACGCCATCTGGTGGGCGGCACCTGCGTCAACACCGGCTGCATGCCCACCAAGACGCTCGTCGCCAGCGCCCGCGCCGCCCATGTCGCACGGCACGGCGCCGATTGGGGCGTCACCCTGCCCGGCCCGATCGCCATCGACATGGACCGCGTGAAGGAGCGCGCCGAGACGGTGACGCGCAACGCCCGCAGCGGCGTCGAGGGCTGGCTCGGCGGGATGAAAGGTCTCAGCCTCGTGCGCGGCCATGCCCGCTTCGAGAGCGCGCGCACGGTGCGGGTGGACGATCGACTGCTCGAGGCCGAGCGCATCTTCATCAATGTCGGCGGGCGCGCGACGATCCCCGACATGCCCGGCGTGCACGACGTACCGGTGCTGACCAACACGACGATGCTCGCCCTCGCCGAGTTGCCCCGCCATCTCGTGGTGGTCGGCGGCAGCTATATCGGGCTCGAATTCGCCCAGATGTACCGCCGGTTCGGCGCCGAGGTGACGATCGTCGAGAAAGGGTCGCGGCTGATCGGGCGCGAGGACGCGGAGATCTCCGATGCGATCCGGGCGATGCTGGAGCGAGAAGGCGTCGCGCTGCGACTGAATGCCGAATGCATCCGTTTCGCGCGCCATGGCGGCGGCATAGCAGTAGGGGTCAACTGTACCGAGGGCGAGCCCGAGCTGGTGGGCAGCCATGTGCTGCTTGCCGTCGGCCGTACGCCGAATACCGGCGATCTCGGCCTCGATGCGGCGGGTGTGGAAACCGATGCGAAAGGCTATATCCGGGTCGACGACCATCTTCGCACCAGCGCGCCCGGCATCTGGGCGCTCGGCGACTGCAACGGCCGCGGCGCCTTCACCCATACCTCCTATAATGATTTCGAGATCGTGGCGGCCAATCTGCTGGACGGCGAGGATCGCAAGCTCTCGGACCGGATCACCGCCTATGCGCTCTACGTCGATCCGCCGCTGGGCCGCTGCGGGATGGGCGAGGAGGAAGCGAAAAAGGCCGGACATCGCATCCTCGTCGGCCGGCGGCCGATGAAGCGCGTGGGCCGCGCCACCGAAATGGGAGAGACCCAGGGTTTCATGAAGATCGTCGTCGATGCCGAGAGCCGGCAGATACTCGGCGGCGCGGTGCTCGGCGTTTCCGGCGACGAGGCGATCCACAGCATCCTCGACATGATGGCATGCAAGGCGCCGGTGGACAGGCTTGCCCGCACCATGCACATCCACCCGACGATCAGCGAACTGATCCCGACGATAGCCGGCGAGCTGCAGCCGCTCGAATGATCGCAGCGCAATTGCCCCAGGCGGCATCGGAACGATAAGCAGCATTCCATGCACCAGCCATCCTCTCCCCTTCTCCAATATCTGCTGCCCGCCGTGATCGTCGTCGTCGTGCTGGGGCTGCGCATGATGCGGATGCGCCGCGCACGCCGCCTTCGGCTGGAGACGCTGTGGATCGTGCCGGCGGTCTATGCCGGGATCGGCGCGATGATGCTCGCCACCCAGCCGCCGCAGGGCGCCATTGCCTGGGCGCTGATCGCCGCGGGCTTTGCCGCTGGCGCCGCGATCGGCTGGCAGCGCGGCCGATCGATCCACATCAGCGTCGATCCCGAAACCCACCAGCTCGACCAGCGCGCCTCCCCCTTCACAATGATCCTGCTGGTCGCTCTGATCCTGTTCCGCGCGGGCCTGCGCAGCGTGGCGACGGCCGAAGCCGCCGCGTGGCACCTCAGCGCCGCGCTGATCGCCGATGTGTTCGTGGCCATGGTGGTCGGCCTGCTCGCGCTGACCCGGCTGGAAATGTACCTGCGCAGCAAGCGCCTGCTGGACGAAGCGCGCCGGATGCGGGGCTAGTCTGCATTAAGCCCATCCCTTTGGAGGAGGGGTTCCAACACGGAGGGAGCATGCCCGCCTACCAGGTCGATCTCGCCGGCACGCGCTTCGCCTTCGCTTCGCTGCGCGCGCTGCTCGCCGCGGCGACGCCGCTGCGTTCGGGCGACGCGCTGGCCGGGATCGCGGCTGAGAGCGCCGAACAGCGGGTGGCGGCGCGTTATGCGCTGGCCGATCTGCCGCTTGCGACGTTTCTTGAGGATTTCGTCATCCCCTATGAGGCGGACGAGATCAGCCGCCTGATCGTCGACGGGCATGACGCCCCCGCCTTCGCCGCCGTGGCGCATCTCACCGTTGGCGGCTTTCGCGAATGGCTGCTCGACCCGGCGACCGACGGTGCCGCGATCGCCGCCGCATCGCCCGGCATCACACCCGAGATGGCGGCGGCCGTTTCCAAGCTGATGCGCAACCAGGACCTGATCGCCGCGGCGCGCAAGATCCGCATCGTCACCGCCTTCCGCTCCACCATCGGCCTTCCCGGCCGCCTCTCCGTCCGTCTGCAGCCCAATCATCCCACCGACGATCCGGCCGGCATCGCGGCCTCCACGCTGGACGGGCTGCTGCTGGGATCGGGCGACGCCGTGATCGGCATCAACCCGGCGAGCGACGAGATCGCCACCGCCGCCACGCTGCTCACCCTCCTCGACGAGCTACGCCAGGCCTATGAGATACCGACGCAGAGCTGCGTGCTCGGCCATGTCACCGGCACGATCGAGCTGATCCGCCGTGGCGCGCCCGTCGATCTCTGCTTCCAGTCGATTGCGGGCACGGAGGCGGCCAATCGCGGCTTCGGCATCGATCTCGCGCTGCTTGGCGAGGCGCATGCCGCGACGCAGGCGCTCGGCCGCGGCACAGTGGGCAGCGACGTCATGTATTTCGAGACGGGCCAGGGATCGGCGCTCTCCGCCGACGCGCATCATGGCGTCGACCAGCAGACGCTCGAATGCCGCGCCTATGCCGTCGCCCGCGCTTTCCGTCCGCTGCTCGTCAACTCCGTCGTCGGCTTCATCGGCCCGGAATATCTCTATGACGGCAAGCAGATCCTGCGCGCCGCGCTGGAGGACCATTTCTGCGGCAAGCTGCTCGGCCTGCCGATGGGGCTCGACATCTGCTATACCAACCACGCCGAGGCCGATCAGGACGATATGGACGGGATCCTGACCCTGCTCGGCGTCGCGGGCGTCAACTTCGTGATGGGCGTGCCGGGGGCGGACGACATCATGCTCAACTATCAATCGACCAGCTTCCACGACGCCCTCTATCTGCGCGAGACTTTGGGCCTGCGCCCGGCGCCGGAGTTCGAGGCGTGGATGCAGCGCATGGGCCTCGGCGACGAGCGCGGACGGCTGCTCGAAAGCGCTCCCGCCGCGCTGCCCTGGCGGCATATCCCCGCGCTGGCGCATCTCGATGGCTGAGGAGACGCCCATCCCGCTCGATCGCCTGCGCGGCCTCACCCAGGCGCGGATCGCGCTCGGCCGCGTCGGACAGGCGCTGCCCACCGGGGCGATGCTCGATTTCCAGCTCGCCCATGCCCGCGCACGCGATGCGGTAAGCGCCGAGCTGCGCACGGATGGCTTCGCCGAGGCGATCGGCCGAGAGGTGATCCAGGTGGCAAGTCAGGCGGGCGATCCCGTGACCTATTTGCGGCGTCCCGACCTGGGCCGGCGGCTCGATCCCGCCGATGCTGGCCGGTTGCCGCGCACAGGCGCCGATGCTGCGCTGATCGTCGGCGATGGCCTGTCGGCTACGGCCGTGCATCATCATGCCGCCTCGCTGCTGCTCGCCCTGTTCGAGCGGCTGGAGGGATGGTCGCTCGCGCCGGTAGTGCTCGCCCGCCACGCCCGCGTCGCGTTGGGCGATGAGATCGGCGCGGCGCTCGGCGCGCGGATGGCGCTGGTGCTGATCGGGGAGCGGCCGGGGCTCAGCGCGCCGGATTCTCTCGGCGCCTATCTCACCTGGGCGCCCCGCCGCGGCCGGCTGGACAGCGAGCGCAACTGCCTCTCGAACATTCGCCCGCCCCATGGTCTCGGCTATGCCGCCGCCGCGGACCGGATCGTCGCGCTGATGCGCGAGGCGCAGCGGCTGGAGCTGACGGGGGTCAAGCTGAATTCGGATGCCCTGACAGGGCCAGAACCTCCGCCCACACGGTGAGCTGAGGTCTCGATTTAGCGCTGAAGCTTGGTGGCGAGGATGATGGAGGAAGTCGTCTTCTCCACCCCGTCGAGCATGCCGATGCGATCTATCAGCGCATTGAGGCCGCCGACGTCCTCCGCCTCGATCATCGCTATCATGTCATATTCGCCGCTGATGGCGTGCAGGGCGGTCAGCTGCGGCATGGTCATAAGCTGCTCGCCGGTCGCCTCGCTGAGCTTGGGGAGCGCCTTGATCATCACATGAGCGCGGATCATCCTTCGCTCATGCTCGACGCCGACGCGCACCGTATAGCCCTCGACGATGCCTTCCTGTTCCAACCGGCCGATGCGGGCATAAACGGTCGCGCGGGAGACGCCGAGCGCGCTGGCGAGATCGGAAATCGGCCGGCGCGCATCCTGCCGGAGAAGCGCAAGCAGCTGGGCGTCCAGATCGTCGAGATGTTTACGCTCTGCGCTTCGTCCCACTTGGCCTCCTACGGCAACGTCCACTGCTCGTCGGCGTAGATAGCCGTGCGCGGTTCCATGTGCGACGATGCGGTGCCACGATACATGCCTTCGCTGTTCATTGCGAAGGCGATATGTCCATCGCCGTCCATCGCGATCAATCCTCCATCGCCGCCAATGTCACCAATTGCTTCGATCGTGTCGCTCGCAGCTTGCTGCACGCTTTCCCGTTTCAATGCAATGCGATCGCAAATCTGTCTTCCTGCCGACTGCCGGATAAAATATTCGCCGGTTCCCGTGGCCGATACTGCACAATCGTTGTCGATTGCATAGGTGCCCGCGCCGATGATCGGCGAATCGCCGATGCGTCCCCAGCGCTTGCCGGTGAGCCCACCCGTCGAGGTCGCCGCCGCGACATGGCCGCGCACGTCACGCGCCACGGCGCCGACCGTCCCGAAACGATGAGTAGGGTTCAGTGCGGCATGATTGTCCCGCTTCCACTCCAGATAATCCTGCCAGCGCTGGTCGGTACGGAAATAGGAGGGATCGACCTGCTCCAGCCCCTGCTCGGCGGAAAATTCATCCGCACCGGGTCCGGATAGCAGCACATGGCGGCTATGCTCCATCACCGCGCGGGCGAGGCTGATCGGATTCTTGGTGCGGGTGGCACCGGCGACGGCGCCGGCTCTGGTCGTGGCCCCATCCATGATCGCGGCGTCGAGCTGGTTCTTGCCGGTCGCATCGAACACGGCGCCCTTACCGGCGTTGAACAGCGGATTATCCTCCAGCACGCGCACCGCGGCTTCCACTGCATCAAGGCTGCTGCCCCCCTGCCGCAACACGGCCGATCCGGCCGCCAGAGCATCGGAAAGGCCTTTGCGATAGGCAGCCTCCTGTTCGGGCTTCAGGCTGCCGCGTGGAATCACGCCGGCGCCGCCATGGATGGCGAGCGACCAGCCTGAACCCGGCAGGAGCGGTGCACCCGTCAGCCTTCCGGCCTTGACCGAAGCCGTGCCGGTGAAGGCAGGATCGGTGACGGCCAGCGTCCGCAGATCGATCGTGCTCGCGCCGCCGATACCGGTAATCCGCACCTGTTGCCAGTCGAGCGGCTTGCCCAGCTGCGCCGTGCCGGGCAAGCCGATCGGCTGGATGAGCCAGGCATGCCCGTCGTCGGGCGAGAAGAAGCGCCCCCTGCCCTGCGCATCGACGCAGAGCGCGCCCTTTTCGTCGACGCCGAGCCCGACGGCGCGCGCGTCGCCGTTCGTACGCGCCTGGGCGACGAAGGCGATCAGCCGGCCAAGCCGATCCCGCGCGTTGAAATGCGTGTCGGTCACCACATGGGAGAGATGCGGCATGTGCAGGAAATCGCGCACCAGGGTGACGCCCGGCCCCATCGGATCAGCCAGCGCCACCATCGAATCGATGCTGCCGCCATCCATCGCGCCGTAAGCCGTGCCGCCGAGCACGGCGAGGCCGGCGCTCGTCCCACCGATCGGCCTGCCACGGGCGACATGCGCGTCGAGCGCCTTTGCGAGAGGCGTGCCCTTCCAGAAACGGACATATTTGGATTGATCGCCGCCGCCCAGGAAGATGCCGTCGGCATGGGCAACAATCGCCAGCACGCGCGGATCGCTGGCCGCCTTGCGATCGTCGAACACGATCGTCTGCACCGAGGCCAGGCTGCCGGCATCCTCGAAAAATTCCTTGCCCGCCTCGCCCATGCCGGACGCCTTGAGCACGACGACATGGCCATGGCCGGCCTTCGCGGCGAACCAGTCGAGCGCGCGCTTGTCCCAGTCGCCGCCGCCCATCAGCAGCAGCGCGGCTTCGGTCCGGCCGGGCGTATGCGCGGCGACGTCGCCGACCTCGTAATAAGCATAACCGCCGGGCGTGGCAGCATGAGCGGCCGCGGGCGCCAATAGAGCAGCCAGAGCCAGGAACGCAGCGCGCCACGGCTTCACCATTCGATTCCCCTTTGCCGTGCCACGGAAGACACAATCCGCGGCCTTTTCTGTTCAGGATGAAAATTTCTTCTTTCAAATCGTCGATAGTCTTGGCCAATATGTCAACGGGGACATCACAGGGGATTTGAACATGCTCGACATCCGTCGTGCGGCCACGCTGCTGGCTGCTACGAGCAGCCTTGCAGCCATCGCATCCGCCGCATCCGGCCAGAGCGCGACACCCGTCGCGCCGGTCATCACCGGCGATGTCGAAGCGCCGGCCGGCGGCGACATCGTCGTGCTCGGATCGCGCATTCCACGCGTGACGGTGGAAGGGCCGGCGCCGGTCACCGTCATCTCGTCCGACGACATACTGAAGAACGGCTATCAGAGCGTGCCGGATCTGCTGCGTGCGATCACCCAGAATGGCGGCGAGACACAGAGCCAGCAGAGCGCCTCCGGCGCCTCCTTCACCCCCGGCGCGCAGCAGGTGGATCTGCGCGGTCTCGGCCCCAATCATACGCTGGTGCTGGTGAACGGGCGCCGTATCGCGGACTTCCCCCTGCCCTTCAAGGGCCAGAGCAACTTCACCGATATCTCCAACATCCCGGTCGGCCTGATCGAGCGGGTCGAGGTGCTGAGCGGCAGCGCATCGGCGATCTACGGATCGGACGCGATCTCGGGCGTCGTCAATTTCCAGCTCAAGCAGAAGGCCGATGGCACGCGCATCGACCTGCGCCTCGGCGACACCCAGCATGGCGGTGGCGCGTCACAACGCCTCAGCCTGACCAGCGGCTGGGATACCGGCGCCTTCCATGGCGTGGTCGGCATCGAGCTGCTGCGCCAGAAGCCGCTGTGGGAATATCAGCGCAAGCGGCAGGATTCGACCGCGGACAATCCCACCACCGAGCAGCCGCTGGCGCGGCGCACCTTCCTGCGCACAGATCAATATACCGACTATATCGACCCCGGCGCGGCAACATGCGCCAAGCTCGCCAATCTCAACGGCGGCACGACCTATTATGCGAGCCGGCCGGGTTATGACGTGAATGGCAATGACGGCTATTTCTGCGGCAGCAACGAATCCGTAGGCTACGGCACGATGATCTCCAGCCGCAAGTCGCTGAACAGCTATGCCTCATTGGGCTATACGCTGAGCGACCATGCCGAGCTCTTCGCAGATCTCCAGTTCAGCTACAGCAAGCTCAAGCTCTTTCGCGACGTGCTCGACTGGTATTACGAAACCCCCGACGGCAACGAGGAAGGCACTTTCTACAATAAGCGCCAGCTTCCTGAAAACACCTACGACGGCTCGCTGCTCGACAATTGGTATCGCCAGTTCACACCCGAGGAGATGGGCGGCCTCGGCGCCGGAATGACGCGCAACCGATCGATCACCTTCAACATCACGCCCGGGATCAAGGGTCGGTTCGGCCGCGATGACAAATGGAGCTACGAAGTCTCCTACAATCACGCCGAATATCGCTCGCGCGTGGCCTTCCCCGAAGTGGTGATCGACAAGGCAAATGCCTTTTTCCTCGGCCCGCAGCTCGGCGTGGATCCGGACAGCGGCTATCCGATCTTCGATGCGGATCCGGCGCGGCTCTATACGCCTCTGACCCCGGCGGAATATCGTTCGATCACCCAGGACGCGATCTATCGCCCCAAATCGCGCACCGACAATTTCTCGGCCACGCTGAACACGACCGAGCTGTTCCACCTGCCGGCCGGCCCGGTCGGCTTCGCGGCGATCGGCGAGATCGGCAGCCAGGGCTATAATCTGCGGCCCGATCCGCTCGCTCTCGGCCATTATTATGTCGGTCTCACCGACTCGACCGGCAAGGGCAGCCGGCGGCACTGGGGCCTCGGCTACGAATTCCGCGTGCCGGTGTTCAGCTTCCTGCAGATCGAGACGGCCGGCCGCTACGATCATTATCGCGCCGCCGGCAACGGCTTCGGCAAATTCACCTATAATGCCGGCGCCGAACTGCGGCCGACGCGAAACCTGTTGTTCCGTGCCGCCTATGGCACCGGTTTCCGCGCTCCGGATCTTCACTATGTCTTTTCGGGACCGGGCGACACGCATCCGAGCGGCACGGATTATTATCTCTGCCGCACGCTGCAGCCCGACGTCGCCATCGGCGATTGCGACTATTCGGACGAAGGCATCGTCTCACACCGTACCGGCAATCGGGCGCTGAAGCCGGAAACTTCCAAATCGCTCAATGCCGGGGTGGTCTGGCAGCCCACGCGACGCTTCGACGTCTCGGTGGACTATTTCCGTGTCGCGCTGCGCAACGAAGTGCTCGACATGCAGGTCGACAGCGTCCTGCGCGACGAGGCGGACTGCCTGCTCGGCCAGACCGCGGCAGGAACGCCGGTCGATCCCAATTCGCCGACCTGCCTCGATGCGATCGCGCGCGTGCAGCGCTATGGCTCCGGCGCGCTGCAAGGGCGGCTCCAGGGCGTCTATATAAACCCGATCAACGTCGCGAAGGAGACCACCGACGGCATCGACATCGCCGCCCATATGCGCTTTCCGACGCGCAGCATCGGCGAATTCAGCCTCTCGGTCGGCTACACCTATGTGTTCAACCACACGACCCGCCAATATCCGGGCGATCCGACGATCAGCAAGCTCGCCTATGACAGCGACTATGATATTCCGCGCGACAAGGGTACGGCCAGCCTGAGCTGGAGCCTCGACAAGCTGAGCGCGACGATCCAGGGCCAGCGCCTGGGCCGCCTGCCCAACTATGACGAGGATCGCCACCTGAAGGCGACCTATCTGTTCAACCTCTCCGCCCAATATGACGTGACCGATCATGCCAGGATTTCGTTCACGGTCGACAATCTGTTCGATCAGG
This sequence comes from Flavisphingomonas formosensis, assembly GCF_009755815.1. Lineage (GTDB taxonomy): Bacteria > Pseudomonadota > Alphaproteobacteria > Sphingomonadales > Sphingomonadaceae > Flavisphingomonas > Flavisphingomonas formosensis. The sequence goes on along the minus strand of NZ_WRPK01000007.1, from coordinate 109,289 downwards.
GTCCGCAACGGGATAGCAGCTATGCCTCCTACCCTTATTACGACATTTCCTGGTTCGACGGGGTCGGACGCAGCTTTTACCTGCAGCTCACTTACAAGCTAGGCGGGGCCAAGCTCTGAGGCGTAGTTGAGAGGCGCCGTGCCGGGTGCCAGTCCGGGCAGGATCAGATCGGCGATCGCGCCGCCGGCGCAGCGGATCTGATCCGTGGAAAAGCAACGCTGCTGAAAGGCGGACCGCATCGCCTCCGCGAAGACGAGATCCACGCTGGCCGATGCGATCGCCATCGTATCCGCGCCGCGCATCTCGCCGCGCGCCACGACCACATCCAGGAAGTTTGCCAGAGGCCGGATCATCCGTTCCAGCGTCATCTGCTGCAGCAGCAGCGCCAGCTGCGGGAAGCGGTGTCCTTCCCGCATTACCAGCCGGCAGACGAGTTGTGCCCGCGGGCTCAGCGCATAGCGCAGATAGTCGCGAACGCGCCGGGTAAACCCTTCCGCCAGCGGATCGCGATCGTCATGCCGCGGCATCGCCGCATCGACGTCATCGGAAAGGCGGGCGATCACCGCGGCGAACATCGCCTCCTTGTTGGCATAGCGCTGATAGACAGCCTGCTTGCCGATGCCCGCCGCCAGCGCCACCGCCTCCATCGTCGCGCCGTCGAAGCCGCGCTCAACGAACAGCGCGGTAGCGGCCTCGAGCAGCTGCTCGCTCTTTCGCCGCGCATCGTCGAGTGTCGGCCGTCCGCCACGTCGCATCGCGACTCCGCTCATCCATCCTCTCGATTGACAACCATACGACCTCGAATGATTATATCTTTATAAAATAAATGGAGGATGCAGATGAACGGCATTCTGATCAAGGGCGGCACCGTTATCGACGGCACGGGCGCCCCTCGTTTCCAGGCCGACATTCGCGTGGAAGGCGGCGACATCGTGGAAGTCGGCCCCGGCCTCGCGCCGCGGTCGGGCGAGCGGCAGTTCGATGCGGCGGGATGCCTGGTGACGCCCGGCTTCATCGAAAGCCACACCCATTATGATGGGGTGATGTGGTGGCAGCCCGATCTCGATCCTCTGCCCGGCTATGGCGCAACGACGGTGGTGATCGGCAATTGCGGCTTCGGCACCGCCCCTGTCGCCGAGGATGCGACGGTGCGGGAGGAGATGGCGAAGATATTCTCCTTCTTCGAGGACATGCCGCTCCGCCCCTTCCTCGAAAAGCTGCCCTGGAGCTGGCGGAGCTGGCCGGAATATTGGGAGACGACTGCACGAACCGTGCACAATCCGCTCAACGTGGCGGCCTATGTCGGTCACATCCCCCTCCGTCTCGCGACGATGGGCATGGATGCCTGGGAAAGGGCGGCGAACGCCGAAGAGATCGCCGCGATGGCGCGGCTGCTCGACGAGGCCATGGCAGCCGGCGCGCTCGGCCTGTCCACCAATTTGGGCGATTACGACATCCAGTATCGGCCGGTGCCCAGCCTGAAAGCGGACGACGCCGAGTTCGACGCGCTGTTCGACGTGCTCGCGCACTACCCTCAGGCCACCGTCCAGATCGCGCTCGACGTGTTCATAACCAAGACCGCGCCTGACCAGGTCGATCGCTTCTCCCGCCTCGTCCGATCGCGCCCGATCCGGGTGCAGATGGCGGGCGGCGTGCCGCTCAGGAAGTTCCAGGAAGGTTTCCGCGACCGGATGGTGGCGCAGCATGCCGCGCATTCGGCCGCGGGCCGGGATTTCTGGGTGGGCTACGAGCATAGCGCACACACCTTCACCCTCGGCCTGTGGAAGACCCTGGTCTTCGGCCAATCGAACATCATGCCGTGGCAGGAGGTCGTCAATCTCGAGACGGAAGAGGAAAAGCGGGCATTGCTCGCCGATCCAATCTGGAGGGCGCGGGCGCGCGATGTGTGGAGCGCCTATCTCGAGAACGGCAATCCGCCACTCAAGGAGCCCGATACGCTGTTCCTCAACAATTCGGACAATGACCACGGGCCGGTCGGCATTTCGCTGCAGCGCTATGCCGACGAGAGCGGTCTGCACATTTCCGATGCACTTGCCGAATGGTTCCTCGCCAACGGCATCAACTCACTGATCGAAATTCCGCCGATGCCGCTGGACGAGACGCTGATGGTCACGCTGTTCCGCGATCCCCGCAGCGTCGGCAACATCACCGACTCGGGCGCGCACAGCCAGATGCTCTGCGGCGCAGGCGAGAATATGCATCTGCTCGCACATCTCGCGCGCGATCGCGGGCTCATCACCATCGAGGAAGCCGTGCATGTCATGACCGGCAAGCTGGCCGATCATTTCTTCCTGCAGGATCGGGGCGTGATCGCGCCCGGCAAACGCGCCGACATCGCAGTGTTCAGACTCGACGAAATCGAGAAACGCCCGCTGCGGAAGGCGCATGACGTCCCCAATGGCGAGGGCCGCTTCACCTGGCGCTGGACACGCGCACCCGCGCCGATGCGGCTCACCCTCTGCAACGGCGTGCCGACCTTCGACAATGGAGCCCAGACCGACGCGACGCCAGGCGAATATGTTCGCCCGTCGGCGCCCGCGCTCAAGGCCGCAGCCGAGTAGCAAGCGGCGGCGCGGCGCCGCATTACCGCGATGACGAGCCGGCGAGCGGCCGATCGGGAACCTTTTTCCCGTTTCGATGCTCATGCGCCGGAGGCAGGCCATGGATTGGCAAGGCAGTTTGCGCGCGCTGGGGCTCGAGGTTCCCGTCTCGCCCGATTTTTACGCCATCGTCGTCGCGGTGTTGATCGTGGCCGGCGCCTATGGGCTGGGAAGACTGATCGGCCTGCGTGCAGAAACCCGCGTCGCGGCAGCACTGCACCGCTGGACCGGACGGCGCGACGAAGGAGGGGCCGGCCTTGCCCGAGCGCTGATCCATTATGGAATCATGGCGCTGCTGCTGCTCGTTGCGGACAATGCGGCGTTGCTCAGCCCCTATGGGTTGATCATTGTCGCATTGGCGCTCGGCTGTGCGACCGCGCGGATCGTCCATGCGCTGGCGTCCACCTTCGCCCTCGGCCAGGCGGGATCGATGTTGCTTGCAGCGATCGCCCTGGTCGCGACCACGGCGGGCACGCTCGGCGGCATGGAGCCGCTGCTCGCCGCGCTCGACCGAATAGGGCTTACCGTCGGCACCCATCGCCTGACGCTGCTCGGCATCGTCAACTTCATCGTCGTCGCGTCCGTCCTGTATGTATCCGCGCGCGTGGCGAACCGGGTGCTGGTGCATTCGATCGAACGGATGCGCGGGCTGGACATCTCGCAACGTACCCTGGTGCAGAAGCTGGCCGGCATCACGGTGATGATCGTCGCCGTCCTGCTCGGCATCGATCTGCTCGGCATCGACCTCACTGCGCTGACCGTCTTTTCCGGCGCACTTGGCCTCGCTGTCGGCTTCGGCCTGCAGAAGACCTTCGGCAATCTGATTGCGGGCCTGATCCTGCTCATGGACAGATCGGTGAAGCCAGGCGACGTGATCGTCGTCGGCGATACGTTCGGCACGGTCGGCAAGATCGGGGTGCGCGCCGTCTCGGTGCTCACCCGCGACGGCAAGGAGCATCTCATCCCGAACGAGCAGCTGATGACCGAAGCCGTCGAAAACTGGTCCTATTCAAGCCGCAACGTGCGTATCCACATTCCCGTCGGCGTCGGCTACGGCAGCGACCTGCAGCTCGCCCAGCGCCTGATGATCGAGGCAGCGATCGCCGCCAAGCGCGTGCTGGACGAGCCCCGGCCGTCGGTCTGGCTGAAGGATTTCGGCGAAAACGCGGTGCAGCACGACATCATGGTGTGGATCGCCGATCCGGAACTCGGCACCGGCAATGTCCGGTCGGACGTTCTCAACCGCCTGTGGATCCTCTTCCGCGACAACGGGATCGAGCTTCCCTTCCCGCAGCGCGACATCCACGTCCGCAGCATCGCCGCCATGCCGGCGGCGAGCGACCATCCCTCCGGCAAAGCGGTTCCCGAGGACGGCCAGGCTGGGGACACATAGCCTGGCCGCCACCCGGGGCCGTGCCGCACAGGGTGGCCCGACGCGTTATTTCAGGACGGCTTCACGCACCAGCAGATCGCCCAGTATCGTGCGGATCGCGCCCCTGTCCGCCTGTTCCTGGTTGGCCTTCGACAACGAACCGAAAATCTGCTTCTGCAGGGCATATTCGTCGGCCACCGAATGATCGAAGGCGGCCATATTGGCGAATTGCGTGGCAAGGATGATGTCGGGCTCACCCTTGCGCGGATCGACGACCACCAGGACCTTGTAGTCGACGATACGCCCGGCCTTCTTGAGCGCCTCCTCCTGCGCGCGCCACTGCCCCGCCAGCCACTTCACATAATCGTCGAAATGCCCATCCTTGGTCTGGACCAGCCCGAAATCCCACACCGGCCCCTTATCATAGGACGGCGCGTCGTCGGCTGCCGCCCGAGCGGCGACCGCCGGAACAGCAGCAAGAGCCAGGGCCATGACGGCGGCGGATAGATGTCGCATCGATACTCTCCCCCAGGAACGAACGAACGCCTCACGCGCGATCGGGGAAGGTCCAGGCTCGTCGGCGGCACCGCCATCGCGAGCGATGCACGGTCGCCGCCGCGCCGGCCAACCCCGTTTCCGCAGGACGATCATTGGTAAGAGCCGCCCGTGCCGCAACTGAACAAATTTGACCGGACGGCACCGAAGCCGTTCTGCCGCCAGATGCGGCTAGACGATCCAGGCGGGCATGATACGCCGTGCAGACAGGGATCGTAGGCGCGAATCGAGCCCGGGCGGCAGCTTGTGGAGACTGCGGTGCAGATTGCGCGCGACGGTGCCTATATGCCCCATGGTCATGCTGATCTGGGGCAAGGGGAGGAATCCCTGCGGATGATCGCACATCCGCAATTCGCCGAGGCCGCACGCTCGCTCGCCACCAACATGCTGGCCTCTGCGGCAGGCGACGAGGCATTGGGCGGCGTGTTCAAGGATGCGGGCCGCTATGTCACGGCGCTTTGGGTCGGCTATCTCCACGCCACCGGAGGGATGACGCTGGCGCGACTCAAGGAATTGTGCGCAGCATCGGGCTATCTCAGCCCCGGACGCGCCCGCTCGCTGCTGCAGTTTCTGCAGCATGTCGGCTATGTGGCGGTGATCACGCCGCCTGGTGCGGGCGCCCGGCCTCGCTACGAGCCGACACCGCTCTATTTCGCAGCTTGGCGCAGCCACAGCGCAGCCGCATTGCGTGCCGCAGCGATAGTCGCTCCGGACGTGACGGGGCTGATCGATCGGATGGAGGAAGCCGGTGTGTTCGAAACCTTCCTGTGCGTGCACGCCGCACGGCTTCACGATCGGGCGCGGGTCAGCGACGCCATGTCCGCCTTCTTCCAGATCTTCCCCAATCGCTACGCAGGCTTGCTGATGGTGATGACCTTCGTCGAGACGGGCGGGCCGGACGACTTTCCCTCGGCGGGCGAGATTCCCGTCTCGCTCTCCGCCGCTGCCCGTCGCTTCGGCGTCTCGCAGATCCATATCCGACGCATGCTTACCGATGCGACGCGCGCCGGGCTGCTGCTCTACGACGCCAAGGGAACGGTGCGGCTGGAGGAAGAAGCGCGCACGGCCATTCGTTTCTTCTATGCGTCGCAGCTCGCCGAGCTCGTCGCCAGCGCGCAGCTGACGCTTGCCCGGCTCGCGGACGCGCGACCCGGCTGACGCCATGCATTCCCCTTGCCGCCCTCCTTCCCTAACTAGGGCGGGCCATGCCCAGCCACCGTGCCCGCGTTCTCCTGCTCAATGCCGCTCTCGGCCCGCTCGATTATCGGGTGGATCGGGAGCATGACGTCGTTCCCGGATCGATCGTCCTCGCCCCGCTCGGCCCACGCCAGATCGCCGGCGTCGTGTGGGAGGCGGATCGCATGCCCTCCGATGCCGAGGTGGGCGACAACCGGCTCCGACCGCTGGCCGGCGTCTATGACCTGCCCCCGATCGCCGCGCCGCTGCGTCGGCTGATCGAATGGACCGCCAGCTACTATCTGGCGCCGCCCGCCGCGGTGCTGCGCATGGCGCTTGCCTCGGCCAGCGCGCTCGACGGGGGACGCACCGTCACCGAATATCGCGCGACCGGCCATGTGCCCGATCGGATGACCGCGCAACGCACCCAGGCGCTGGAGCGGATCGGCGAGCGGCAGGGCCTGGTGCGCGAACTGGCGATGGCCGCCAACGTCTCCGACGCGGTGATCCGCGGGCTGGTGAAGGCCGGCGCGATCGAGGCGGTGACGGTCGCGGTCGACGATCCGTTTCCGATCCCCGATCCGGGCCATCATCAACCCGAACTTTCCAAGGCGCAGCATGAAGCGGCGGGTGCGCTGGTGGCGGCCGTCAAGGCCGAGGCGTTCCAGCCCTTCCTGCTCGACGGCGTCACCGGATCGGGCAAGACGGAGGTCTATTTCGAAGCGGTGGCCGAGGCGATCCGGCGAGGCCGGCAGACGCTCGTCCTCCTGCCCGAGATCGCACTGACCGAGCCCTTCCTGAAGCGGTTCGAGGCGCGTTTCGGCCATGTCCCGGTCGCCTGGCATTCGGATCTGCGCCAGTCGCAGCGCCGCCGCGCCTGGCGGGCGATCGCCAGCGGCGAGGCGATGGTGACGGTCGGCGCGCGTTCGGCCCTGTTCCTGCCCTATCGCAACCTCGGCCTGATCGTGGTCGACGAGGCACACGAGACCTCGTTCAAGCAGGAGGACGGCGTCACCTACCACGCCCGCGACGTCGCGGTGATGCGCGGCCATTTCGAAGGCTGTCCGGTGGTGCTCGCCTCGGCGACGCCTGCGATCGAGACGCGCCAGCAGGTCGCACTCGGCCGCTATGCCGAGCTGCGCCTGCCCGGCCGCTACGGCGCCGCCGAGCTGCCCGAGATCGTCACCGTCAACATGCTGGATACCCCGCCGCCGCGCGGGCGCTGGCTGTCGCCGCCGCTGGTCGAGATGATCGGCCAGACGATCGCGCGGCAGGAGCAGGCGCTGCTGTTCCTCAACCGGCGCGGCTATGCGCCGCTCACCCTCTGCCGTCACTGCGGACACCGCTTCCAATGTCCGAACTGCACAGCCTGGATGGTCGAGCATCGCCTGCTCGCCCGGCTGCAATGCCATCATTGCGGCCATATCATGCCGCCGCCGCGCGCCTGCCCGGAATGCCACGAAGAGGACGCGCTGGTCGCGTGCGGGCCCGGTGTCGAGCGCATCGCCGACGAGGTGGCGGCGCTGTTTCCCGATGCGCGCACCGCGATCGTCACCTCCGACACGCTCTGGTCGCCCGCCAAGGCGGCCGAGTTCGTGACGCGGATGGACGAAGGCGAGATCGACATCGTGATCGGCACGCAGCTCGTCACCAAGGGTTATCACTTCCCCAATCTCACCCTGGTCGGCGTGATCGATGCGGATCTCGGCCTGTCGGGCGGCGATCTGCGCGCGGCCGAACGCAGCTTCCAGCAGATCGCGCAGGTCGCCGGACGCGCCGGGCGCGGCGCCAAGCCCGGCCATGTGCTCGTCCAGACGCGCGAGCCCAGCGCGCCGGTGATCCAGGCGCTCGTCTCGGGCGATGCAGAAAGCTTCTATGCGGCCGAAACCGAATCGCGCCGTGCCGCCAACGCGCCGCCCTTCGGCCGCTATGCCGCGATCATCGTGTCGGCCGAGAAGCAGGACGAGGCCGAGGAGACGGCGAAGCGGATCGGGCGGACGGCGCCGCAGGTGGAAGGCATGGCGGTCTACGGCCCCGCCCCCGCCCCGCTCGCCATGCTGCGCGGACGGCACCGCTATCGCTTGCTCGTCCATGCCCGCCGCGCGCTCGACGTGCAGGACGTGATCCGCGACTGGCTGGGTGGAGTCGACTGGCCGCGCACCGTGCGCGTCGCGGTGGACGTCGATCCCTACAGCTTCGTGTGACTATTCTCGCCGTCAGCCATGCTCCCTGCGCAGCAGTTCGCGCTTGATCGGCAGCCCATAGGCATAGCCGCCCAGCGTGCCGTCGCCGCGCTGGGCGCGGTGGCAGGGAATCAGCACGGCGACCGGATTGGCGCCGCAGGCGGTTCCCGCCGCCCGCGCGGCGCCCGGCTTGCCGGCGCGGGCGGCGAGCGCCGCGTAGCTCAGGGTCTCGCCCGGAGGGATGCGGCTGAGCTCGCGCCAGACGGCCTCCTGGAACGCCGTGCCGCGCACGTCGAGCGGCAGGCCGTGGCCGCGACCGGGCTGCTCCACCGCCGCCACCGCGCTTTCGAGCAGGTCGCCGAGCGCGATGTCGTCGCGGTCGATCCGGGCGTTGGGAAACCGCTCCGACAGCGCCGAATCATCCTCCTCGAACGACAAGCGGCAGATACCGCGATCGGTCGCAGCCAGCAGTATCCGTCCCATGCTGGTCTGCGCCGTCGTCCAGCGAATCACCTCGCCCCGGCCGCCGTCCCGCCACGCGGAAGGCGTCATGCCGAGCCTTTTATCGGCCTCCGCATAGAATCGGCTGGGCACCGAATAGCCCGCTTCGTAGATCGCCTCGGTCACGCTCTGCCCTCCCGCGAGAGCGCCTTCCGCCCGCCGGGCACGAACGCCGCGGGCATAGGCGGCGGGCGTCACGCCGGTCGCACGCTTGAACAGGCGGTGGAAATGATGCGGGGCATAGCCGGCGGCGCCAGCCATCGCCTCCAGCGTGGGGAGCTCGTCCGACCTTTGGATGAGGGCGATCGCGCGGGCGACTCCGGCCTCGTCGCGAGCGATATCATCCGGCCGGCAACGCAGGCAGGGCCGCAGCCCGATCGCCCGCGCCCCGGCTCCATCCGCGAAAAACCGCACATTTTCGCGTTTTGGATGACGTGCCGCGCAGGACGGGCGGCAATAGATGCCAGTGGAAAGAACGCCGGTCACGAAGCGGCCGTCGCTGGCCCGATCGCGCGCAAGTACTGCACGCCAAGCCATATCCTCGTCGATCGAATCGGTTTGCGTGATACTTTGGGTCATATCCTCCATGTGGCGACGGCAATTTCATTCCGCATCCCGCGAATTGCTTCCAAAGCCAGCCGCCTTGCATCGCAGCACCTCCCCTGCTAACCGGCCCGCGACCCATCCGGGGACGCCTCCGGGCGGCCCCTTTTTCGTATGGGTCAGGGACAATCATCTGGGGGACGGTGCGCGCGTGGAGAATTCCGGCGGTATTCAGGCTAGCCTCTCGGGCCGTTATGCGACGGCGCTGTTCGAGCTCGCCCGCGACGAGAAGAAGCTGGACGCGGTTTCGGCCAGTCTGGCGACGCTGAAGACGGCTCTGGCCGAATCGGACGACTTCCGTCGCCTGACCACCAGCCCGCTGGTCAGCCGCGAGGAGGCAGCCAAGGCGATTGCGGCCACGGCGGGAGCCATGGCGCTCGATCCGCTGACCACCAATTTCCTCGGCGTGCTCGCCAGGAACCGGCGGCTCGGCCAGCTCGGCGCCGCGATTCGCGCTTTTTCGGCGTTGGCCGCCCGGCATCGCGGCGAAACCACGGCGGAGGTCACCTCCGCTCACCCGCTGTCTTCGGACCAGATCGACGCGTTGAAGGCCAAGCTCAAGAGCCAGCTCGCTCGTGACGTGGCGATCGACCTCACTGTCGATCCCGCTATTCTCGGCGGTCTCATCGTCAAGGTGGGTAGCCGCCAGGTCGACGGCTCGATCCGCACCAAACTCAATTCCCTCGCGCACGCGATGAAAGGCTGAACATGGATATCCGCGCCGCAGAAATCTCCAAGGTCATCAAGGACCAGATCGCCAGCTTCGGCACCGAAGCGCAGGTATCCGAGGTCGGCCAGGTGCTGTCCGTCGGTGACGGCATCGCCCGCATCCACGGCCTCGACAACGTCCAGGCCGGCGAGATGGTCGAATTCGCCAACGGCATCAAGGGTATGGCCCTCAACCTCGAGGCCGACAACGTCGGCGTCGTGATCTTCGGCGCCGACTCCGAGATCAAGGAAGGCGACACCGTCAAGCGCACCGGCACCATCGTGGACGTGCCGGTCGGCAAGGGACTGCTCGGCCGCGTGGTGGATGGCCTCGGCAATCCGATCGACGGCAAGGGGCCGATCGTTGCCGATCAGCGCAGCCGCGTCGAGGTGAAGGCGCCGGGCATCATCCCGAGGAAGTCGGTGCACGAGCCGGTGCAGACCGGCCTCAAGGCGCTCGATGCGCTCGTCCCCGTCGGCCGCGGTCAGCGCGAGTTGATCATCGGCGACCGCCAGACCGGCAAGACCGCCGTCGCGATCGACACCTTCATCAACCAGAAGGGCCCGAATGCCGGCGACGACGAGAGCAAGAAGCTCTACTGCATCTATGTCGCGGTCGGCCAGAAGCGCTCGACCGTCGCGCAGATCGTTCGTCAGCTCGAAGAGAATGGCGCGATGGAATATTCCATCGTCGTCGCGGCCACCGCCTCCGAGCCGGCGCCGCTCCAGTATCTCGCGCCCTATACCGGCGTCGCGATGGGCGAATATTTCCGCGACAACGGCATGCATGCCGTGATCGTGTATGACGATCTGTCCAAGCAGGCCGTCGCCTATCGCCAGATGTCGCTGCTGCTGCGTCGTCCGCCGGGCCGCGAAGCCTATCCGGGCGACGTCTTCTATCTCCACAGCCGCCTGCTCGAGCGCGCCGCGAAGATGAACGACGCCAATGGCAACGGCTCGCTCACCGCGCTGCCGATCATCGAGACGCAGGCCGGCGACGTGTCCGCCTACATCCCGACCAACGTGATCTCGATCACCGACGGCCAGATCTTCCTTGAGACCGACCTCTTCTACCAGGGCGTCCGGCCGGCCATCAACGTTGGCCTCTCGGTCAGCCGCGTCGGCTCCGCCGCGCAGACCAAGGCGATGAAGAAGGTCGCCGGCTCGATCAAGCTCGAGCTCGCCCAGTATCGCGAGATGGCGGCGTTCGCGCAGTTCGGCTCGGACCTCGACGCCTCGACGCAAAAGCTGCTCAACCGCGGCGCGCGCCTAACCGAGCTGCTCAAGCAGCCGCAGTTCAACCCGCTGCCCTTCGAGGAGCAGGTCGCGTCGATCTTCGCGGGCACCAACGGCTATCTCGACTCGATCCCGACGTCGGCGGTCACGCGCTTCGAGGCGAGCCTGCTCGCCCATCTGCGCAGCCACAATGCGGACGTGCTGACCGAGATCCGTGAGACCAAGGATCTTGGCGACGCCACCAAGACGAAGCTGAAGGACGCGATCGAAGCGTTCGCCAAGACTTTCGCCTGAACCGTGTCACCGTCGTCCCGGCGCGAGCCGGGATGACGATAAAGAGGAAAACGAGTGGCCAGCCTCAAAGCCCTCAAGGTTCGCATCACCTCGGTGAAGTCGACCCAGAAGATCACCAAGGCGATGAAGATGGTCGCCGCTGCCAAGCTGCGCCGTGCGCAGATGGCGGCCGAGGCCGGGCGGCCCTACGCCGAACGCCTCGCTGCCGTCATGGCCAGCCTCGCCTCCAAGGTCACGATCGGCCCGGAGAGCCCGAAGCTGCTTGCCGGCACGGGAAGCGACCGCAAGCACCTCTTGGTGGTCGCCACCTCCGAGCGCGGCCTTGCCGGCGCCTTCAACAGCAATATCGTGCGCGCGGCCCGCAAGACTGCCGACGCGCTGATCGCCGAGGGCAAGGAGGTCAGCTTCTACCTGATCGGCAAGAAGGGCCGCGCGGTCATCCAGCGCATCTATCCGGGCAAGATCGTCCACCAGGTCGATCAGAGCCACATCAAGAACGTCGCCTTCTCCGATGCGCATGAGGTCTCGGAAGACCTGATCCTGCGCTATCGCCGGGGCGAGTTCGACGTCGCGCATCTGTTCTTCGCAAAGTTCCAGTCCGCGCTGGTGCAGGAACCGACGGAAATCCAGCTCATCCCGGTTCCGCTGACGGCAACTCCGGCTGGCACGGCCGCGGCCGGCGCCTCCGCCGCGGTGGAATATGAGCCCGATGAGGAAGCGATCCTTGCCGAGCTGCTGCCGCGCAATATCGCCGTCCAGCTGTTCCGCGCGATGCTGGAGAATGCGGCATCCGAGCAGGGCAGCCGCATGACCGCGATGGACAACGCCACGCGCAATGCCGGCGAGATGATCAACAAGCTGACGATCCAGTACAACCGGACGCGTCAGGCCGCGATCACCACCGAACTCATCGAAATCATCGCTGGCGCGGAAGCGTTGTAGCGCCAAAATTCGCTGGCGCGGAAGCGCTGTAGCACCAACAGAAGCTGGCGCCGAAGCGCCTAACGGACCAGGCAGGCAAGGAAGAATAGCATGGCTACCGCAACCACCAACAATGTCGGCCGCATCAGCCAGGTCATCGGCGCCGTCGTCGACGTGACCTTCGAGGATCGCCTGCCGGCGATCCTCTCCGCGCTGGAGACGAAGAACGGCGAGAACCGCCTCGTCCTGGAAGTCGCCCAGCATCTCGGCGAGAACACCGTGCGCACGATCGCGATGGACTCGACCGAAGGCCTGCAGCGCGGCCAGGAAGTGACCGATACCGGCTCGCAGATCCGCGTGCCCGTCGGCCCGAAGACGCTCGGCCGCATCCTGAACGTGATCGGCGAGCCGATCGACGAGCGCGGCCCGGTCAATTCCGAATTCTCGGCCCCGATCCACGCCGAGGCCCCGCTGTTCATCGACCAGTCGACGGAAGCCAGCATCCTCGTCACCGGCATCAAGGTGATCGATCTCCTCGCCCCCTACGCCAAGGGCGGCAAGATCGGCCTGTTCGGCGGCGCCGGCGTCGGCAAGACCGTGCTGATCCAGGAGCTGATCAACAACATCGCCAAGGGCCATGGCGGCACCTCGGTGTTCGCCGGCGTCGGCGAGCGGACCCGCGAGGGCAACGATCTCTATCACGAGTTCCTCGACGCGGGCGTCATCGCCAAAGACGCCGACGGCAACCCGACGTCCGAGGGATCGAAGGTCGCGCTGGTGTTCGGCCAGATGAACGAGCCGCCGGGCGCCCGTGCCCGCGTCGCGCTCTCGGGCCTCACCATCGCGGAATATTTCCGCGACCAGGAAGGCCAGGACGTGCTCTTCTTCGTCGACAACATCTTCCGCTTCACCCAGGCGGGCTCGGAAGTGTCGGCGCTGCTCGGCCGTATTCCTTCGGCCGTGGGCTATCAGCCGACCCTGTCGACCGACATGGGCGCGCTGCAGGAGCGCATCACCTCGACCAACAAGGGCTCGATCACCTCGGTGCAGGCGATCTACGTGCCGGCGGACGACTTGACCGATCCGGCGCCGGCCACCTCCTTCGCCCATCTCGACGCGACGACCAACCTCAACCGCGCGATCTCGGAGCTCGGCATCTATCCGGCCGTCGACCCGCTCGACTCCACCAGCCGCATGCTGGAGCCGCGTATCGTCGGCCAGGAGCATTACGAGACTGCCCGCGCCGTCCAGGAGACGCTGCAGAAGTACAAGTCGCTGCAGGACATCATCGCCATCCTGGGCATGGACGAGCTTTCCGAAGAGGATAAGCTGACCGTGCAGCGCGCCCGCAAGATCCAGCGCTTCCTCAGCCAGCCGTTCCATGTCGCCGAGGTGTTCACCGGCATCCCCGGCAAGTTCGTCTCGATCGAGGATACGGTGAAGTCGTTCAAGGCGGTGGTCGAAGGTCAGTATGACCATCTGCCCGAGGCGGCCTTCTACATGGTCGGCGGCATCGACGAGGTCGTCGAAAAGGCGGCCAAGCTGGCGCAGGACGCAGCGTAACGAAGTATCTCCCTCTCCCGCCCGCGGGAGAGGGCAGCTGGAAGAGACGAAATGGCCCTGCACTTTGAACTCGTGACCCCGGAAAAGCTCCTCCGCTCGGAGGAGGTCTATATGGTCGTGGTCCCCGGCACCGAGGGCGATTTCGGCGTGCTGCAGGGCCATGCGCCCTTCATGTCCGTCGTTCGCACGGGCGAGCTGGCGATCTATTCGGGCCCTACCACCGTCTCGGCGCGGATCCGCGTCGAAGGCGGCTTCGCCGAAGTCAGCGAAAAGGGCCTGACCGTCCTGGCCGAAAGCGCCAGCGAGGCCTGAGCCGATAGCCTCTTCGCCCGATCCACGGGCTTCGCAAGGGCCGCGCCGATCATCGGTGCGGCCCTTCGCATGTCTGCCGCGGGGCCGGCTCCCGACGCCGAGGCCGCGTGTGGTTAGGATATTGTAAAACCTTTGCGAGCTATCCCTGCCACCGTGTCTACCGCCCACAGGTACGTGGGCGTTTTGGGGATCGTCGATGAGCGCATTCGGCAGGCGTGGCGGAATATCTGGGAACACGGCGCAGCGCCCCTCTTTCGGCGTTGCGAGGCCGATGAAGGGAGGCGCCGGCGGCCCCTCCCAGACCGGTGGAGAACAATTTCCCTCGATCGATTCGCTCCCCCTGCCCAGCGCTGCCATCGAGGAGGAGGCCGCTGCCCCGTCGCTTCACGGCGATGCGATGGCCCGGCTGGCCAGCCGCGAGGCCCAGTCGGGCGAGCGCGGCAGCCTCAAGGCGGAGGGTTTCGAAGCCTCGGTCCACAAGATCAAGGAGCAGGTGCTGCCACGCCTGCTGGAACGCGTCGATCCGGAAGCCGCGGCCACGCTCAACAAGGATGAGCTTGCCGAGGAATTCCGCCCGATCATCGGCGAGGTGCTGGCCGAACTGAAGATCAACCTCAACCGGCGCGAGCAATTCGCGCTCGAGAAGGTGCTCGTCGACGAACTGCTCGGCCTCGGACCGCTGGAAGAGCTGCTCAACGATCCGCTCGTCACCGACATCATGGTGAACGGCCCCGAGCAAACCTATGTGGAGCGCAAGGGCAAGCTGGAACTCGCGCCGATCAGCTTCCGGGACGAGGAGCATCTGTTCCAGATCGCGCAGCGCATCGTCTCGAAGGTCGGCCGCCGCATCGATCAGACCACCCCGCTTGCCGACGCCCGCCTGCTGGACGGATCGCGCGTCAACGTGATCGTCCCGCCGCTGTCGCTGCGCGGCACGGCCATCTCGATCCGCAAATTCTCCGCCAAACCGATCACGCTCGACATGATGGCACGCGGCGGATCGATGAACGAGAAGATGGCGACGGCGCTCAAGATCGCGGGCGCCAGCCGCTTCAACGTCGTCATCTCGGGCGGTACCGGCTCGGGCAAGACGACGATGCTCAATGCGCTGTCCAAGATGATCGATCCGGGTGAGCGGGTGATCACCATCGAGGATGCGGCCGAACTCCGCCTGCAGCAGCCGCACTGGCTGCCGCTCGAAACCCGTCCGGCCAATCTCGAAGGAAATGGCGCGATCACCATTCGCGATCTGGTCATCAACGCGCTGCGCATGCGGCCGGATCGCATCATCCTGGGCGAGATTCGCGGATCCGAATGCTTCGACATGCTGGCCGCGATGAACACCGGCCATGACGGCTCGATGTGCACGCTCCACTCCAACTCTCCACGCGAGGCGCTGGCCCGCATGGAGAATATGGTGATGATGTCGGACATCAAGGTGCCGAAAGAGGCGATCAGCCGTCAGATCGCCGATTCGGTCGATCTGATCGTGCAGGTGAAGCGCCTGCGTGACGGCTCGCGCCGGGTGACCAACATCACCGAGGTGATCGGCATGGAAGGCCCGGTGATCGTCACCCAGGAACTTTTCAAGTTCGAATATCTCGACGAGACGCCGGACGGAAAGATCATCGGCGAATATCGCTCGATGGGTCTGCGACCCTATACGCTGGAAAAGGCCCGCGCCTTCGGATTCGATCAGCCCTTCCTGGAAGCCTGTCTGTAGGATTCCCGCTTTCTTCAGCGGGCGGGAGAGGGGGAAAGGCTATTCCCTCTTGCCGCCCTGCCTCCGCCCAGCCACCTTCGGCGAAGGGACTGTATCGGAGAAGATCATGCAAAAGCGCGTCATTCTGCTGGCCGTCGCGGCCGCCCTAGCCTGTCCGTCCGTCGGCTTCGCCACTCCTGCCGAGGCCGCCGAAAAGGCATCGAACCCGATTGCCGCGGCAGTCGCCGACCACCGCCGCAGCGAGGCCAACCGTGCGCGCGATTCCTATCGCCACCCCATCCAGACGCTGGAATTCTTCGAAGTGCGGCCGAACCAGACGGTGCTCGAATATAATCCGGGCGGCGGCTGGTACACCGAGATCCTCGCGCCGCTGTTGAAGGCGGAAGGCCATTATATCGCCTATGGCTCGACGCGCGGCGAGGCGCCGACCAAGGCCATGCTCGCTGCCAAGACCGACTGGTTCGGCACCTCGCCGCGCTACATCGTCTTCGATCCAACGACGGGCAACTATCCGGAGCCCGGCACGGTCGATCGCGTGCTCACCTTCCGCAACGTGCACAATCTGCTGATGGCGGGCGACGCACAGGCCGCAGCCGCTTTCCGCGCATTCTACGCGGCACTGAAACCCGGCGGTATTCTCGGCATTGTCGATCATCGCCTCCCCGAAGAGGCGGACAACGCGCTGGAGCGCTCCAGTGGCTATATCAAGCGCTCGACGATCCTCCGGCTAGCCGAGGCCGCTGGCTTCAAGCTGGCCGGCGAATCGAACGTGAACGCCAATCCCAAGGATGATCACGACCATCCGAACGGCGTGTGGAGCCTGCCGCCCACCTATCAGGGGGGCGATACCGATCGTGCGAAATATCAGGCGATCGGCGAGAGCGACCGGCTCACCCTGAAATTCGTGAAGCCGAAATAACGAATTGATCCTCCCAGCGACCGGGAAAGATCACCCGCTCAGCTTGTCGATCTTGTCTTGCAGGCCGGCAAGCTGAGCCTTGAGTGCGGCGACTTCGTCGTCGCGCGTGCCGGTGGAGGCGGTGCCGGCTTCCTTCTTCGGCTTGAACGCGCTCGCCGCAGCCTCGAACATCTCCATGTTGCGTTTGGCGATCTCCGCGAAGGGACCGCCGGCAAAGGCGCCTTCCATCGCGCTGCGGAACTGCGCCTGATTACGGCGGAACGCGTCCATCGACGCTTCGAGATATTGCGGCACCATCGACTGCATCGAATCACCGTAGAGGGAGATCAGCTGGCGCAGGAAACTCACAGGCAGCATCGTCTGCCCGTGGCTTTCTTCTTCCATGATGATCTGGGTCAGCACGTTATGCGTGATATCCTCGTCGGTCTTTGCATCGACGACCTTGAAATCCCGCCCCTCGCGCGTCATCGCTGCGAGATGATCCAACGTGATGTAGCTTGAGCTTTCCGTATTATAGAGGCGGCGATTGGCGTATTTCTTTATAATGACCGTGCCCGAATTGTCCGTAGATTTCGCCATGGACGCGACCCCTAGCAACTGAAAACATGACGATAGCATCAACCAATGCCGCACCGCAACACGGACCGCGTCCATTGCCGTTGTTTCTCGCTTTGCTGCGTAGCGAGACTGCAACATCACCGGATCGGATGAAAAAGGCGCTTGCCGGATTGCGTGCTTATCAGGAGGCGGAACGCCGCCCTGCCCCGCCCGCCATGCCGATTGTTGCGCGTGCCGGACGCGCCATGCTGCGCGATTATGGCGGCTCCGGCCCATCTGTGCTGTTCGTCCCCTCGCTCATCAACCCACCATCGGTGCTCGATCTGGCGGAGGACAATTCGCTGCTGCGCCGGCTTGCTGCGGAGGGGCTGCGTCCGCTGCTGGTCGATTGGGGCGATCCCGATCCAGCCGAACGCGGCCTGAGCATAGCCGGCCATGTCGAAACCATGCTCCTGCCACTGATCGATGCAATCGGCGAACCGGTCTCGCTCGCCGGCTATTGCCTGGGCGGCACCATGGCGATGGCAGCCGCCGCGCTGCGGCCGCTGCGGTCGCTGGCGCTGATCGCCGCGCCGTGGCGCTTCGATGGTTTTCCGCAGACCGCGCGCGACGGCCTGTCGGACCTGTGGGATCAGGCCCATTCGTCCGCAGAAACGCTCGGCCTGTTGCCGATGGAGGTGCTCCAGGCGGCCTTCTGGCAGCTCGATCCCGCCAGGACGATCGGCAAATATGAGCGTTTCGGCACGCTCGATCCCGGCAGCGAGGGCGCCCGCGCCTTCGTCACACTCGAAGATTGGGCCAATGCCGGACCGCCGCTGACCTTCGCGGCCGCCCGCGAGCTGATCGACGACTGCTTCGTCGCCGATCTGCCCGGGCGCGGCCGATGGCGGGTCGGCGGCCGCGCGATCGATCCGGCCGCGATTGCCTGCCCCGTGCTGGACATCGTATCAACCACGGATCGCATCGTGCCCGCCGCCTCGGCCGCGGGCATCGGCGAAACGGTCACCCTCGCCCAGGGCCATGTCGGCATGATGGTAGGGGGCCGCGCCCGCGCCACACTGTGGCCGAAACTCTCCAGGTGGCTTTCGCAACCGCAATAAAGCCAGTACAGGCGCGGCAAAGAAGCAGGAGGAACAGGAACGCATGACCGGAGTCGTGATCACCGCCGCCAAGCGGACCCCCGTAGGCAGCTTCAACGGCGCCTTCGCCAACACACCGGCGCATGAGCTGGGCCGTATCGCCATCGTCGCCGCCCTCGAACAGGCCGGCGTCGCGCCGGGCGATGTGGACGAGGTGATCCTGGGCCAGATCCTTACCGCGGGGGCAGGCCAGAACCCTGCACGGCAGGCCGCGGTAAACGCCGGCATCCCGGTGGAAAAGACTGCGATCGGGATCAATCAGCTCTGCGGATCCGGCCTGCGCGCGGTTGCGCTGGCGGTCCAGGCCATCCAGACGGGCGACGCCAAGGTCGTCGTCGCGGGCGGCCAGGAAAGCATGTCGATGGCGCCCCACGCGCAGCATCTGCGCGGCGGCACCAAGATGGGTCCCGTCAGCCTCGTCGACACGATGATCCATGACGGCCTGACCGACGCGTTCAACAACTATCATATGGGCGTGACGGCGGAGAATCTGGCGGAGAAATATCAGGTCACCCGCGCCGAGCAGGATGCCTTCGCCGTCGCCAGCCAAAACAAGGCGTCGGCCGCGCGCGCGGCGGGCCGCTTCAAGGACGAGATCGTTCCGGTGACGATCGCCGGCCGCAAGGGCGACACGATCGTCGACGCCGATGAATATATCCGCGACGGCGCGACCATCGAGGCGATGCAGAAGCTGAAGCCGGCCTTCAAGAAGGACGGCAGCGTGACCGCGGCCAATGCGAGCGGCATCAACGACGGCGCCGCCGCGATCGTGGTCATGTCCGCCGACGAAGCGGCCAAGCGCGGGTCCAAGGTGCTCGCCCGCGTCGTCTCATGGGCGACCTGCGGCGTCGATCCGGCGATCATGGGCATCGGACCCGCCCCAGCCAGCCGCATGGCGCTGGAGAAGGCGGGCTGGAAACTTGCCGATGTCGACCTGATCGAGGCGAACGAGGCTTTCGCCGCGCAGGCGCTCTCGGTCGGCAAGGAGCTCGGTTGGGACGCGGACAAGGTGAACGTCAACGGCGGCGCGATCGCGATCGGCCATCCGGTCGGCGCGTCGGGCGCCCGCGTGCTCACCACGCTGCTGTACGAAATGGAGAAGCGGGACGCCAAGAAGGGCCTCGCCACGCTCTGCATCGGCGGCGGCATGGGCATCGCCATGTGTGTCGAGCGGGACTGAGCCTCTGAATTCCCCTCCCCACAAGGAGGGGATCTTCCTACCGTATCGGCCCGTCCGCGCGGCCCTGGACGAACTGGTCCACATAGGGATTGCCGGAGTCATAGAGCCGGTCGCGCGGGCCATGCCAGATGATCCGGCCTTCGTAGAGCATCGCCACGCGATGCGCGATCTTACGCGCCGAAGCCATGTCGTGGGTGATGGTCAGCGCCGTCACCCCCAGATCCTCGACCAGCGAGACGATCAGATCGTTGATCACGTCCGCGCGGATCGGATCGAGGCCCGTCGTGGGCTCGTCGAAAAAGATGATCTCCGGCCGCGGCGCGATGGCGCGGGCCAGCGCGACGCGCTTCTGCATGCCGCCCGAAAGCTCGCTGGGCCTGAGATTGAGAATCTTGCTGTCGAGCCCGACCCGCTCGAGATTCTCGGCCGCTACCTTGCGCATCCGCGCCGCATCGCGCGCCCGGCCCTGGGTGATGCCGAAGGTCACGTTGCGCCACACCGGCAGCGAATCGAACAGGGCGCCGCCCTGGAAGAGCATGCCGAACTTGGCGCGCTGCTTCTCCAATTCCCGACCGCCCATCCTGGTCACGTCCACGCCGTCGACGAGGATCTCCCCCCGATCCGGCTGCAGCAGGCCGAGAATGCATTTCAGCGTCACCGATTTGCCCGTGCCCGATCCGCCGATGATCGCCACCGATTCGCCGGAATGGATGGTGAGATTGACGCCCCTGAGCACCTCGTTCGTGCCGAATGCCTTGGCGACGTCGCGCATCTCGATCTTGGGGTCGCCGTTCATGTGAACACCATCACGGTGATCAGCAGGTCCGAAAGCAGGATCAGGATGAAGGTGGAAACCACCGCATCGGTGGTCGATCGGCCGACGCCGGCCGCGCCACCTTGGGTCGCATAGCCGTTGTAGCAACCGAGCAGTGCGATGAAGAAGCCGAATACCGCCGCCTTGACCAGTGACATGACGACATCGTCCATCTCCAGAAATTGGCGGGTCGTGTGGAGATAGTTGGAAGGATTGAAGCCGAGCTTGCCGATCGAGAGCATATAGCCGCCGAACAGGCCGATCGAATCGGCGATCAGCACCATCGCCGGAAGGGCGAGGACCGCGGCAAAGAGCCGCGGCGCGATCAGGTACCGGAACGGGTCGGTCCGCAACGTCTCCATGGCATCGAGCTGCTCAGTCACGCGCATCGTGCCGATTTCCGCCGCCATGGCCGAGGCGACGCGGCCGGCGACCATCAGGCCGACCAGCACGGGCCCCAGCTCGCGGACCATGCCGAAGGTGACGATCGCGGGCACCGTGGACTGCGCATTGAATCGCGAGCCGCCGGTATAGACTTGCTGGGCGAGCGCGGCACCGGTGAAGATCGCCGTCATGCCGACCACCGGCAGCGAGAACCAGCCGATACTGGCAAGCTGCTCCAGGAAACGACCGGGATAATAAGGCGGCGCGAGGCCGCGCGAGATGGTCCGCCAGGCGAAGATGGCGACGCGTCCGATCGCCGCGAACAGCCCGATGGGCACGCGTCCGATCGCGGCGAAGAATCCGAAAAGAGCAGCGATGAGACGCGTCATACCCATCGCCGCTGATAGCGGCGGCCTAGCAGGGTCAGCAACTCATATTGCGTGAGGCCTGAAAGGCGGGCCGTTTCGGAAAGGTTATAATCGATCTCGACCCAGTCGCCCTCCGCAACGTCCGGCATCGCGCTCACGTCCACGGCGGTGAGATCCATCGAGACGCGGCCAATCACGGGCAGCGGCACGCCGCCTGCCCGCGCCCGCCCGGTGCCGCCGGAAAAGATGCGGAGATAGCCGTCGGCATAGCCGATGTTGAGCACCGCGATTTCGGTCGCACGCTCCGCGACGAAGGTCGCACCATAGCCGACGCTGCCCCCCTGGGGCACGCGCCGGCGCTGCAGCACCTGCGCCTCGACGCGTACGACCTGCCGGATATGCCCGTCCGCTTCGGGACGCGGAATGCCGCCATAAAGGGCGATGCCCGGTCTGGTCAGCCCGAAGGCGTAGCGCGCGCCGAGGCAGACGCCCGCCGAATTCGCGAGGCTGTAGCGCGTGGCGGCTATGGCGCCCTTGAGGCCGCGGAAGGTGAAGAGCTGCGCCTCGTTCATCGCATGATCCTCGTCCGCGCAGGCGAGGTGGCTCATCAGCGTGCGGATCTCCAGCCCGTCGAGCAGCGCGGTACGGGTATCCTCCGGCGCGAGGCCGAGCCTGTTCATTCCCGTGTCGATCATCACGTCGCAAGGGCCGCCGCCCGCCGCCCGCCACCGCCTGACATCGCCGATGCTATTGAGCACGGGGCGGGCGCGGCTGCCCTGGGCGAAGGGGACATCCGCCTCCCGCACGCCGTGGAGCACCGACAGCGACAGCCCGTCCGGCCAATCCCCCAGCGCCGCCGCCTCGGCCCAGGTGGCGACGAAGAAATCACGGCACCCCGCGGCGGCAAGCCGCTCCACCACCTGCCGCGCGCCGAGACCATAGGCGTCTGCCTTGACCGCCGCGCCGCACGCGGCCCGCCCTCCGGCCTGGGCGAGCCAGCGCCAGTTTGCGACGAGCGCCTCTGTGTCGAGGGTCAGGCGGAGCGGAGCATCGGGCGAAATCACTGCGCAGGCGATAGCCGCCCCGGGCAGGCGAGGGCAAGCCGCGGCTTCTCCCTGATCCTCGGCTGCGACCAGAAGAGTATCTTTAATCCAGTTCCTTGCCCGCCGTCTCCGGTAGCCAGATCAGCGTCACTACGAACGCCATCGCGACGACACCGAACGTGTACCAGATGCCTGCAAAGGGATCGCCGGTCTTGGCCACGATATATTGGCTGATGAACGGCAGGAAGCCACCGAAATAGCCGGTTCCGATATGATAGGGCACCGACATGGAGGTGTAGCGAACCCGGGAGGGGAACAGCTCGACCAGCAGCGCCGCCGTCGGCCCGTAGGTCATGCCCGACAGGCAACCGATGCAGACGATCGCGAGCACCAGCACGATCGCGTGGCGGAAAGGCGGCGCGACCTTGTCCAGCCTGTAGCCGGCGCCTTTCAGCGCGGTATCGAGCGCCACCGGATCGAGCGCATCCACCGGAACGTTGCCGATCGTCACATGCGGCGCCGCGCCGGGCGCGCCGTCCACCTTGCGATAGCCGACGCCCTTCTTGGAGAGCGCGTCGAGCACCTTGCCGCATTCCGTCGCCTGCCCCTTGGTGGCGAAGGGATCATAGGCGCAGTTGCTGCCGGTCACGACGATGGGATTGCGCGCCATCGCCTCAGACAATTCGGGATTGGCCGCGCCAGCCATCCAGTGGAAGAGCGGAAACATCAGCGCCATGGTGAGCGCGTAGCCGATGAGGATCGGCTTCTTGCGCCCGACCTTGTCGCTCAGCCAGCCGAACAGGATGAACCAGAACAGGCTGAACACCGCGCCCGCGCCGATGATCAGCCGCGCCGACGTATCTTCGACGCGCAGCGCGTTCTGGAGGAAATAGAGCGCCTGGAACTGGGCGGTATACCAGATCACGGTCAGGCCGGAGGCGATGCCGAACAGCGCGACGAGGATCATCTTGATCTTTGGCCAGCTGTCGAAGCTTTCGCTCACGGGATTGCGCGCCGTTTCGCCCGCTTCCTTCATCGCCTTGAAGACCGGGCTCTCCTTGAGCTTCAGCCGGATCCAGAGCGAGATGGCGAGCAGCAGCAGCGAAAACAGGAAGGGCACGCGCCAGCCCCAGTCATGCTGCTGCTCCGGCGTCAGGAAAGCGTTGGAGGAGAGCACGACGATCAGGCTCAACAGGAAGCCGCCGATCACACCGGCCTGGATGAAGCTGGTATAGAAACCACGACGGTTGCGCGGCGCATGCTCGGCCACATAGATCGCCGCGCCGCCATATTCGCCCCCCAGCGCCAACCCCTGCAGCAGGCGGCAGATCACGAGCAGCACGGGCGCCAATATGCCGATCGCCGCGAAGGTCGGCAGCAGGCCGACCGCGGCGGTGGCGACGCCCATCAGCGCGATGGTGACGAGGAAGGTATATTTGCGACCGAGCTTGTCGCCGAGATAGCCGAACAGCAGCGCGCCCACGGGCCGCACGCCGAAGCCGGCCCCGAAAGTCGCGAGCGCTAGGAGAAAGCCCGCCGTTTCGCTCGCGGCCGGGAAGAACAGCTTGGCGATGACCGGCGCCAGCGTGCCATAGACGAAGAAGTCATACCATTCGAACACGGTGCCGAGCGTGGATGCGACGATCACCAGACGATCGCGCTTCACGTCGATCACATAATCCCCGCCCACACCGGCCATTCATCTCTCCCCCGCCCTTGCGGGCCGTTCTAAGGGTGAAATCGGCTGGTCCGCAAAGGATTTCCGCCGAGACGCCTATGAGCCGAGCGTGGCGCGCGCGGTATCCCAGTTCCGGCCATCGAAGGGCTCTATGCGCGGATCGAGGCCATGATCGTCGTCGACGCAGCGCCAGTTGATGCTGATCCCCTCGGGATGCGAACGCGGCCGATAGAAGCTCTTGATGCCGCATTGCGAACAGAAGATGTGCCGCGCCTGGCCGGAGCCGAACCGATAGGTGGAGGTCTCCCGCTGCCCTTCGATCAGGCGGAATTTGGTCTCCGGCACGATCAGATGGAGATAGCCGGTCATCCTGCATATCGAGCAGTTGCAATCGAGCAGCACGACATCCTCCGGCACGAAGGCCTCGAAGTGTACGAGGCCGCAATGGCATCCTCCGGTGATCTTCGGCATGACGGGTCCTTTCCGGTGCGCGCGGCGCGGCACATATCGCCGGCCTCGGCCGATGGCAAAGCCCCACTTCTTCCCGCTCGGAAAGCGTTGCCTCTGACCGCTCGGGCTGAGCTTGTCGAAGCCCTCCCTTCTTTTTTCTGCTAAACGCCTTTAATGGCATTTTGGACCTATATGCTGCACTGCGCGCCGACCGGAGCTTCTATGTCGGCCACACTGACAATCTCGACCTGCGTTTGGCCCAACATCATTCGGGCGGCTTGCGTGGTTACACATCCACCCGGTTGCCAGTCGTCCTGGTCTGGTCGGAGAATTTCCAGACTCGAGTCGAGGCGCTGGAGGCTGAAGAGCGCCTCAAGGGCTGGAGCAGAGCAAAGAAACTGGCCTCGATTCGTGCGGATTGGCCGCAAATCAGCGAATTGTCGCACGGACGAAAAGAATGAAGGGAGGGCTTCGACAAGCTCAGCCCGAACGGAGTTCCGTTCCATGAAAATAGACGTGCTCTGACGGAATGCCATGCCGACTCTCTTCCCCATCTCCCACGACGCCCTCGTCGCCGATATCCGCATCCTGGCCGAGCGGATCGCCGCCGATGGCTGGCGGCCCGACTATCTGGTGGGCATCGGCCGTGGCGGCCTCGCCCCCGCGGCCTATCTCAGCCACGCGACCGGCCATCCGCTGCTCTCCATCGATCACAGCACCAGGCTGGCAGCGTTCGGCGAGAAGCTGTTGGCGCGCATCGCCGCGATGAGCGCGGCGGGCAAGCGCATGCTGCTGGTCGACGACATCAACGATTCGGGCGGCACCATCGCCCATCTGCGCGGTGCCATCTCAGCGGCGGGCGGCGATCCGGCCAATTTGCGCGCCGCCGTGCTGATCACCAATGTCCGGTCGGACGCACGCGCCGATTATTGGGCCCGCAGCATCGATCGTGCCGAGGACAAGCGCTGGTTCGTCTTTCCCTGGGAAGCGATGGCGCCGCGCCAGACGGTGATCGAGGATGCGCTGGACGTGCCGGAACGGCTGGGCTGATCGCCCGTCCCGACCTTGCCGCCGCTCTCACTCCACCGTGACGGACTTGGCGAGATTGCGCGGCTGATCGACGTCGGTGCCCTTGGCCACCGCGACATGATAGGCGAGCAGCTGCACCGGGATCGCATAGACCAAGGGCGCGATCAGCGGATGCACCTTGGGCATGGTGATCGTCGCCATGCAGCCATCGCCGGCTGCCGAGATGCCGTCATAATCCGATATCAGCACCACCTTGCCGCCGCGCGCCTGCACCTCCTGCATGTTCGATACGGTCTTCTCGAACAACGGACCCGACGGCGCGATCACGATCACCGGCACATTCTCGTCGATCAGCGCGATCGGGCCATGCTTCATCTCGCCGGCAGCATAACCTTCGGCATGGATATAGCTGATTTCCTTGAGCTTCAGCGCGCCTTCCAGCGCCAGCGGATAATCCGGCCCGCGGCCGAGATAGAGCACGTCGCGCGCGGCCGCGATCTTCTGGGCCACGGTCTCGATCGCCTCGTCATAGGCGAGCGCCGCGTTGAGCGCCGCCGGTGCCTCGGCGAGGTGACGGACGACCGCCTTTTCCTCGGCGGGCGACAGCCGGCCCTTGGCATGGGCCAGATTGGCGGCGAGCGCCGCCAGCACCGCGAGCTGGCAAGTGAACGCCTTGGTGGAGGCGACGCCGATTTCGGGGCCGGCATGGGTCGGCAGCAGGAGATCCGCCTCGCGCGCCATCGAGCTGGTCGGCACGTTCACGACGACGGCGATCTTCTGCCCTTCCGAGCGGGCATGGCGCAGCGCGGCGAGCGTATCCGCCGTCTCGCCCGACTGCGAGATGAAGAGCGCCAGACCGCCCTCCTCCAACACCGGCGCGCGATAGCGAAATTCCGATGCGACATCGAGATCGACCGGCACGCGCGCGAACTGCTCGAACCAATATTTGGCGACCATGCCGGCATAGAAGCTGGTGCCGCAGGCGACGATCGTCACGCGGCGGATGGCACCGAGATCGAAGTCGGGAATCGGCAGCGAAACCTGGTCGTCCAGCCGACGCACATAGGATTTGAGCGTCTGGGCGACCACGATCGGCTGCTCGTAAATCTCTTTCTGCATGAAGTGGCGATGATTGCCCTTGTCGATGAGCGCACCAGTGACGCCCGACTGGGTAACCGGGCGGTCGACCGGATTATCCTCCCGATCGTAGATCTGCGTGCCCTCGCGGGTGATCACCACCCAGTCGCCTTCCTCGAGATAGGCGATATTCTGGGTCAGCGGCGCCAGCGCCAGCGCGTCGGAGCCGAGATAGGTCTCATTCTCGCCATAGCCGACGACCAGCGGCGAGCCCAGCCGCGCGCCGATCAGCATGCCCGGATGCTGGCGGAAGAGGATCGCCAGCGCGAAGGCTCCGTGCAGCCGCTTGAGCACGGTGCGCACCGCTTCGGCCGGAGCGACGCCCTGCTCGACCTGCTCGGAGATCAGATGCGCGACCACCTCGGTGTCGGTCTGGCTCTCGAATGTCCGGCCGCACGCGATCAACTCCTCGCGCAGAGGCTTGAAATTCTCGATGATGCCGTTGTGGACCAGCGCCACCTCGCCGGTGGCATGCGGATGGGCGTTGTCGGTGGTCGGCGCACCATGCGTCGCCCAGCGCGTGTGGGCGATGCCGATCTCGCCCGGCAGCGGCTCGGCGAACAGCTTCTTGGCGAGATTGTCGAGTTTGCCCTCGGCCCGCCGCCGATCGAGCACGCCATCGTGGATGGTGCATATGCCGGCGGAATCATAGCCGCGATATTCCAGCCGCCTCAGCCCGTTCAGCAGCCGCTCCGAAACCTCTTCAGCGCCCAAAATGCCGATGATGCCGCACATGCCCCGCAACTTCCTTCTGCTCCGGCCGCTCCGGCCGATCACGCGCCGCTGTGTAGCGGACGCGCCTTTCCTAAGTCTGAACTGCCTGCGACACGATCTATTTGCCGATCAGCACGTCGCTGGCCTTGATGAACACGGTCACGCCGTCGCCAACTGCAAGACCGAGATCGGCGATCGCTTCCTCCGTGATGCTGGAGGTGATCATGGTGCCGCCGCCGATATCCACCTTGATGGTTCCATTGACGGCGCCGGGTGTCACGGCGACCACGGTGCCCTGTATCTGATTGCGTGCGCTGATCTTCATCTGCATCCGCTCCCTTTCGCAATCCAGCCAGCTTAGCGGCCGCGCCGATTGACCTCCAGTGCGCCGGGGGTCACGCTCGCCGGAAGAGAGAGGGAGAAGGATGATGCCTACCCAGACCGGCGCCCCCGCCGTTGAGCCCGGCTTTCCGGAGGCCGTCACAGCCGAAACCATTGCCGCCGGCTATGATCTCAGCGGCAAGCGCGCCGTCGTCACCGGCGCCGCCAGCGGGCTTGGCCGCGAAACCGCCCGTGTCCTCGCCGCGCGGGGGGCCGAGGTGGTGCTCGCGGTGCGCGACGTCGCCGCAGGCGAGAAGGTCGCCGTGCGCATCCGCGAGGCGGGCGGCAAGGCGACGGTCGAGCAGCTGGATCTCGGCGATGCCACATCGGTCCGTGCTTTCGCCGACCGCGTCGGCCGGGCGCCGGTCCACCTGCTGATCGCCAATGCCGGTATCATGGCCTGTCCCGAAGGACGCACCGCGGACGGCCACGAGATGCAGTTCGGCACCAATCATGTCGGCCATTTCGCGCTGACGCTGCTCCTGCTGCCGGCACTCGAGCAGGCTGCGCCCTCCCGCGTCGTCGTCCTCTCCTCCGGCGGCCATGCGCTGGGCGACATCGATCTCGACGACGTCAATTTCGAACGGCGCGGCTATGATCCCTTCCTCGCCTATGGCCAGTCGAAGACCGCCAACATCCTGTTCGCGAGCGAGCTCGATCGCCGCTATGCCGATCGCGGCATTCGCGCCTTCTCGGTCAATCCCGGCGCGGTGGCGACGAGCCTCGGCCGCCATATGTCACCCACGGTGATCGCCGACCAGGGCTGGGACAAGATCGGCGAGATCCGCATGCAGACGCCCGGCGAAGGCGCCGCCACCCAGGTCTGGGCCGCGATCGGTCGCGAGCTGGAGGGCAAGGGCGGACTCTATCTGGAGGAATGCCACGAAGCGCCGGTTGCGGAGACCGACCAGCCGCTCCATGGCGTGCAGCCCCGTGCGCTGGATCCGGACCGGGCCAGGCGGCTGTGGGAGTGGTCGGAGAAGGCGACGGGCGTGCGGGGCTGACCTTCTCATCCTCCCCCGGAAGGGGAGGGGGACCGTCCGTAGGACGGTGGAGGGGCGCCCGCCCACGGCCGACGCATCGCTTGTTGTGGGCGGCGGCCCCTCCACCATTCGCTACGCGAACGGTCCCACTCCCCCTTTGGGGGAGGATGAAGAAGGTCAGCCCGCCTTTTTCTTCGCCACCATCATCGCGCGGAAACGCGCGGCCCAGCCCGGCTTCTCCTCCTGGCGACCGCGCGCCAGCGCCAGCGCGTCGGCGGCCACGTCGCGTGTCACCACCGATCCCGCGGCGACGATCGCGCCGTCGCCGATCACGACCGGAGCGACCAGCGCGCTGTTCGATCCGATGAAGGCGCCCTCGCCGATCTCGGTCTTGTATTTGAGGTAGCCGTCATAGTTGCAGGTGATCGTGCCCGCGCCGATGTTGGCGCCCGCGCCGACGCTGGCATCGCCGATATAGCTGAGGTGATTGGCCTTCGCGCCGACGCCCAGCCGCGCCTTCTTGATCTCGACGAAATTGCCGACCTTTGCCTTCTCGCCAATGTCCGCACCGGGACGCAGCCGCGCATAGGGGCCGATCTCCGCGCGGGGGGCGACCCTCGCGCCCTCGATATGGCTGAAAGCGTGGATGACGACATGGTCGCCGACCGCAGCGCCCGGGCCGAACCACACATTGGGCTCGATCGTCACATCGCGCCCCAGCACGGTGTCGTGGCTGAACCATACCGTCTCCGGCGCGATCAGCGTGGCGCCGTCAGCCATCGCCTGCGCGCGCCGCCGCCTCTGCCAGTCCGCCTCGACCTGGGCGAGCTCGCTGCGGCTGTTGACGCCCGCCACCTCCCACGCTTCCGCCTCGATCACCGCCGAGTTGCGGCCATCGGCCAGCGCCAGCATCACGATGTCCGGCAGATAATATTCGCTAGCGGCATTGTCGTTGCCGACCCGGGCGAGCAGTGCCCACAGGTCCGCCGCCTTCACCGCCATCAGCCCCGAATTGCACAGGGTGATCGCGCGCTCCTCCGGAGTCGCGTCCTTATATTCCACCATCTTGCGGATGACGCCGTCCACGGCCGCGATCCGGCCATAGGCCAGCGCGTCCGGCGGCCGGAAGCCGAGCACCACCACCGCGGGCCGATCGGCGGCATTCAGCCGCTCCAGCATGCGTGTCATCGTCGCGGCAGGCACCAGCGGCACGTCGCCATACAAGATCAGCACGTCGCCATCGAAGCCGGCCAGGCTGGCTTGCGCCTGCTGCACGGCGTGGCCGGTGCCGAGCTGCGGCTCCTGCACCACGATCTGCGCGCCGCCGCCGACGAAACGCTCCACCTGCTCGCGGCCGCTGCCGACCACGACGACCTTGGCCGCCGCGCCGATGCCGTCGACGCTGGCCAGCAGATGGCCGAGCATCGGCCGGCCGGCGATCGGATGGAGCACCTTGTGAAGATCGGACTTCATCCGTGTTCCCTTGCCCGCGGCAAGGATCACGGCGGCGATGGGCGATGTCGTCATGGCCGGGCTCCTTGCCACGGAACACTTGCCAATTCCATATCGTCCGCGGCAGGAGCGGCACCATCATGACCGCCTTCCCCTTCTCCGTCGTCGCCTTCGATCTCGACGGCACGCTCGCCGACACCGCCCCCGATCTCACCGCGGCGCTCAACCACAGCCTCACCGTGCTGGGCCGTGACACGGTATCCGAGGAGTCGGTGCGCCACATGGTCGGCCACGGCGCCAAGGCGCTGCTTCAAAAGGGGCTTGCTGCCACCGGCACGATGACGCCGGAACTGGTGGAGGAAGGCTTCCCGATCTTCCTCGATTATTACGAAGCGCATATCGCCGACCGCAGCCGCCCGTTCGAGGGGCTGGAACGGGCGCTGGACGAACTTTCAGGCATGGGCGTCAAGCTCGCCGTGTGCACCAACAAACTCGAATCGCTGAGCCGGCTGCTGATCGACGCGCTCGGCTGGCAGACCCGCTTCGACAGCCTGGTCGGCGGCGATACGCTGCCCGTGCGCAAGCCGGATCCCGCCCCCCTTTTCGAGGCGATCGCCCGTGCCGGCGGCGGCCGTGCGGCCTTCATCGGCGATTCGATCACCGACACGGACACGGCCCGCAACGCCGGCCTGCCGAGCGTCGCCGTGACCTTCGGCTTCTCCGATCGTCCGCACGACCAGCTCGGCGCCACCGCACTGATCGATCATTACGACGCGCTAATCCCCACGCTGCGGGCGCTGGGCTGAGGGCAGTTCGGAAGCTCTCTTTTCACCCTGCCCCTCGGGCTCCGCAGGGAGGATGAAGAAAACGTCAGCCCTTGCGCGCCTTGATCCACAGGTGCCGGGCCAGCATCAGCGGCGACATGCGCAGCCAGTGCGAGCGGATGTAAAAGGCGAAGCGCGTGACCGGACGGCGTTGCCGGCCCCAACCGTCACGGACCAGCAGACGCCGGACATACAGGGCATCGCTCACGCGCGCGGGACCGGCCAGATCGGGATCCACCCGCGTCCCGTAGAGCCGCTCGGCGAGGCGCAGAGCGCGAGCAAGCGGCTTGCCGAGCTGATGCAGCCGCCCGCGCGCCTCCAGTCTCTCCCAGAAGCCGTCTTCTGCGGAAAAATCACGCAGCAGCCGATCGATGTCCCAGAGGTTGCGCAGCCCGCCGGCAAGATCGCCATCGGCGAAGAGATGCGCAACGGCATGGACGATCATGTCCTCCGGGCAAAGCATGCGCAGCCCGTTCTCCAGGGTGACGCTGTCCGCCACCAGCGCCGCCGCATCCGGCGTCGGTCGAGCGGTCGGCGGCAATATGGTGTGGTGCACGTCGATCATCCGGTCGCGGGTGCGATGGATGAGCGGCGGCAGCTCGTGCATCCACTGCCGGTAATAGAGGTCGTCATAGGCGTCCTCTTTCACCCATTCCCACCCGGCGGCGATCAGCGCGGCTTCCACTGCGGGCAGATCCGCCCGATTCACCAATATGTCGAGATCGCCGATCGACCGTCCGATGCCGGCCGACAGACCAGCCGCGACGAACGCCGTGCCCTTCAGCAGGATCACGGGGATGCGGAGCCCTTCCAGTGCGCGACGCGCCATCTCGGCTTCCCACAGCGCGCTCATCCGCGCCTGCGCCGCCCCCGCACGTGCATCGCGCAGCAGCGCGAGCACGGGATCCGGCAGATCCAGTCCGTCGAGCCGGCAGGCGAGCGTACCGATGAGCTGCTCGGCCCGCGCGGCGGCGAGCAGCCCCGTCCACGCCGCGGGTGGCACCGCGCGCGCCTCCGCCGGATCCGCCAGCAGCCGGACGAGCAGCGCGGCTTCCTTCACGAGTCCAGATTTGCCCAGAGGGTCTCGACCAGCGATACCGCAGCCTCGGTATCGGGATAGTCGATCGCGCAGGCCGGCGTGGCGG
Source organism: Flavisphingomonas formosensis (assembly GCF_009755815.1). Classification (GTDB taxonomy): domain Bacteria; phylum Pseudomonadota; class Alphaproteobacteria; order Sphingomonadales; family Sphingomonadaceae; genus Flavisphingomonas; species Flavisphingomonas formosensis. The sequence goes on along the minus strand of NZ_WRPK01000007.1, from coordinate 77,323 downwards.
CAACCAGGCCGGTGAGCGCGCGAAACCCCGCCTCGCCGAGCGAGACATAGTTGGTCGATGCCTGCGTCAGCCGGACGAACACTTCGGCCGGGCCGATCGGCCGTATCGCCCTGGCATGGCCGTAACGCGGGAAAAGGATCAGCGCGGGCGTAGCCGGATCGGCCATGCGCGCGATCGCGTCGGCGCGCGGCCGCAGATGGCGGATGCGGCCCTTCGGCGTATCTTCCAGCACCGGCCCGAAGCGATCCTCCGGCACGTCTGCCGCCATCAGCGCGATCGCGCTGTTCTTCAGGCTCACCGCGCGCGGGAAAGGATGGAGCGCTCCACTCGCCGGATCGAGCAGCGCGAACTCGTCGCCCATCAGGCGCCAGCCGCGTTCGCCCAGCAGGGCCGCGAGCGTCGATTTGCCAGCCCCGGATTCGCCCGTCATCACCAGCGCGCGCCCATCGCGCTCTACCGCCGAAGCGTGCAGCAACAGATAGCGGCGCAGGCCCAGCGCCATCTGCAGGTTCATCCCCATTTCCGCGGCGAGCAGCCCGTGGGCGAGCGCCAGCGGCGCGGCATCCGGCAGCATGTGATCGCCATGGATCGCGACGGACGGACGCAGCCAGCGGCGCCAGGGCCGCTCAGGCTCCAGCCGCACGGTGAAATCGGCGATGCCGTCGTCTGGCCCGGGATAGCCGGCATAGAGGCCGCGCAAGGCCGCGATCGGCCCGGGCCATGCGGAGCCGATGCGAAAACCGATCGGCCCGACCTTCAGCGACAGCCTGTATCTCATCCCCGGTGGACCAGCCCCGCCGCTTCGAGTTCTTCGAGCCGCGCCGCGATCACCGGCTCGATGCCGCCTCCGCCGTCCAGATCGTGCAGGCGCTGCAGGCGGCGCACCATCTCGGCGATATCGGCCGGTCCTTCCGCCAGCGCGGCGAGCAGTTCAGGCGCGGGCGGCCCCAGCACATGCGTGGTCCCGGATGGGCGATGATAGACGAGGGTCAGCCCCTCCAGCTCGATCGTAAGACGCAGCGCCGGTGAATCGGCGCGATAGACCGGCCCGGTCACCGGGCGCGGTTCAGCGCTGCGGCATCTGCAGCGAGGCGTAGCAGGTGAAGCCGCTCATGCCGCGCTGCAGGCGGCGGATATAATTGGTGTAGGCGCGGCTCTGCGCGTAATCGGTGCCCGGCAGCGAACGGCCGTAGCGGAGCGCCGCCTTCACATCCTCGCCCTTGAACGGCATCGGTGCCGGCGGGAAGGCGCCCGGCGTGTCGGAAGGCACCAGCGATCCGTCCGACGCGATATAATTGGCCGAAAGGCTCCGGTCCGGCACGGGGATCTCGCAGGTCAGCACCGATCCGAGCGTATTCGCCAGCGCAGGCCGGATGGTTACCACCGCGGACGCGGAAACCGCGCCGAGCATCAGCAGATGCCGCCGTGTCGGCGCCGCGCCGCCGGCCGCTTCCTCCGGCTGATCCTGATCGGGCTCGTCCATGCCTTCCTCCTGCCCGCACTTCCCTTACATATTCGTAAAAGGAAATGAAGGCGAGCGAATGGAACCCGTAACATTAGAAGCGTAGAAAGTCGGTGACATGACACGCATCGATCCGATTTTCGCAATTATCGCCCTGCTACTGCTCGTTGGAGGCACCATTGGTGCCGCGCTCGCAGGAGAGTCGAGCGTCGTGGCGGCGATCACCCTGCTCACCGGCCTGCTGACCGCATTGTTCGCGGTTATCTCCCGTCGGCGCGACGAGGAATCCGTGGCAGCACCACCTCCACCCATTGCCTTGTCCTCGCTGCCCCCCGGAATCGACGAACTGATCGAGGCGGTCGACGATCCCATGCTGCTCGTCGAAGGGCGGCTGGTGAAGCACGCGAACGCCGCGGCGCGTACCTTGCTCGGCGCGCATATCGTGGGTGAGGATATCCGCCTTGCGATCCGCCACCCGGCGGCGGCGGAACGGTTGACCGGACGTACTTCCTCCAGCGAGGCCGCGTGGCGGATCGCGATCGACGTCGTCGGCGTCGGCGAGCGCGAACGGCAATGGCAGCTGGTGATGCATCAGCTACGCGGCGGCAATCGTCTCGTCCGCCTGGTCGACCGCACCGCAACCTATGCCACCGAGCGGATGCGAGTCGATTTCGTCGCCAATGCAAGCCACGAGCTGCGCACGCCGCTCGCCACCTTGCTCGGTTTCATCGAGACGCTGGAGGACGGCAAGGCGGGCAATGACGAGGTGACGCGGGCGCGCTTCCTCAAGATCATGTTCCGCGAAGCGAAGCGGATGCAGCAGCTCGTCGACGACCTCATGTCGCTCTCGCGAATCGAGGCGGAGAAATACAGCGTGCCGCACGATCCGCAGGCATTGCTGCCGCTGGCGCAGGAGGTACGCGATTCGATGCGGGCGTCGCGCCAGGACGTCGACGAGCGGGTGCGCATAGACGCCGCGCCGCACACCGCCGACGTCATCGGCGATCGGGCGCAGCTCTCCCAGCTCCTCTACAATCTGATCGGCAATGCGCTGAAATATGGCCGTCCCGGCACCCCCGTCCGCGTCTCGCTCGATACCGCGCCAAGCGGCATGGTGCGGCTGACCGTGGCCGATCAGGGCGAAGGCGTCGCGCCCGAGCATCTGCCCCGCCTTACCGAGCGCTTCTACCGCGTCGATGCGGGGCGCAGCCGCTCGCTCGGCGGAACCGGGCTCGGACTCGCCATCGTCAAGCATATCGTGGAACGCCATCGCGGGCGGCTGGATATCGATAGCGTGGTCGGCGAGGGCACGACGGTGACGGTGCTGCTTCCGGCGGCGCCCGCTTCGTCATCAAACCGTAATGCAAATGCAACAGAGACGAATCGGAACGGCCTTAGCGGGATTGCCGGAACGGCATAGCCGACTGATATCTACCGGGGCATGCGCCCCTTGGAGTGAATGACGATGCCCAACGGCAATGCACATACCGTTTCTGCCTTCGACAACGACATGGGCCAGCTGCGAGCGCTGGTTTCCGAGATGGGCGGCCGGGCCGAAGCCGCGATAGCCGAATCGGTGCAGGCGCTGATGCGTCGCGATCTCGACGCCGCGGCCCGCGTCGTCGAGGAAGACCGCAAGATCGACATACTCGAGGTCGAGGTGGAGCGGCAGGTGCTGCGCCTGATCGCGCTGCGCGGACCGGTCGCCGATGATCTGCGCGAGGCGCTCGCCGCGCTGAAGATTGCTGGCATCATCGAGCGCATCGGCGATTACGCCAAGAATATCGCCAAGCGCGTGCCGATCATCCAGGACGCCAAGAGCATCGAGCCCATGGCGATCCTGCCGGCGATGGGACGCGCCGCCGCGGACATGGTGCATGACGCGCTCGACGCCTTCGCGGCGCGCGATGCGCAGAAGGCGCTGGACGTCAGCATGCAGGACAAGGCCGTCGACGATTTCTACAATAGCCTGTTCCGCGCTCTGCTGACCTGCATGATGGAAAGCCCGCAGAACATCACGCCTTCCGCCCATCTGCTCTTCATCGCGAAGAATCTCGAGCGGATCGGCGATCACGCCACCAATCTCGCGGAGATGGTCTATTTTGCCGCGACCGGCCAGATTCTTCCGGATCGCCCGCGCGGCGAGGACATGTTGGCAGCAGAGCGGGTATAACGCATGACTCGTGGTAGGTTGCTTCTCGTTGAGGACGATGCGGCGCTGTCCGAGCTGTTGCTCTGGCATTTCCGGCGCGAGGAATTCGAGGTCGAGCATACGGCGGATGGCGAGGAGGCTCTCCTGCTTGCCCAGGAATCCCCGCCGGACCTGGTCCTGCTCGATTGGATGGTCGAAAGCCTTTCCGGCATCGAGGTATGCCGCCGCCTGCGGCGGATGGCGGACACGGCCAATGTTCCGATCATCATGCTCACGGCGCGCGGCGAGGAGGAGGATCGCGTCCGCGGCCTGGAAACCGGCGCGGACGATTATGTCACCAAGCCCTTCAGCCCGCGCGAGCTCGTCGCCCGCGTCGGCGCGGTGCTGCGCCGCGTCCGCCCCGCACTGGCAGGCGAGCGCCTCGCTTATGCCGACATCGAAATGGATACGGTGAGCCACAAGGTCCGCCGCGACGGCGCGACCGTGCCGCTGGGCCCGACCGAATTCCGTCTGCTCCGGCATTTCCTGGAGCACCCCGGCCGCGTCTTTTCGCGCGAACGTTTGCTGGACTCGGTCTGGGGGCGCGATTCGGACATCGAGCCGCGCACCGTGGACGTGCACATCCGCCGCCTCCGCAAGGCGATCAACGAAGGCAATCGCCCCGACATCATCCGGACGGTACGCTCGGCCGGCTACGCGCTGGACGCCGAGGCAGCGGCTTGATTTCCCTTGATCCTCTCCCTGGGAGGATCGACGTCGACCTATTCCGCTACCAGCTTCATGAGCTTGCGCTCCACCGGCGCCAGCACCGGACCGAGCTCATGCCCGCGGCGGAGGATGGCGCCGGCTTCCCCGACCAATGCCCACATGCCTTGCCGATTGCGCAGTGCAGGGCGTTTCTCGATTCGATATTCCGGTCGTTCGGCGGCGCGGCGATAGGCGCAGAACACCGCGGCATCGCGATCGAAGCTGACCGAATAATCACGCCAGTGGCCGGCAGCGACCATGCGTCCATAGAGATCCAGAATGCGGGTGAGTTCCGCGCGATCGAAACCGACCTGACTCGGCTGCTGTCCGCCGGCGGTCGGGAAAGGCGTTACGACCCCCATATCAGGCGATGGTCTGCCTGTTCTTGGCCGGCTCCTCGGAACGGGCGTCGCGTTCCTCGATCAGCAGGGCCAGCCTGTTGCGAAGCGTCTCCACCTCGCATTTGAGCAGTTCCAGCTGCTGCGTCTGCGGATCGAAACGCTCGCTGCATGGCGTACCGTAGGGCACGAAACCTTTCTGATATTCCTGCGCGTCGACCAGCGTGGGACGTGCCGGGATCCCGGTCATCACCGCGCCTTCGGGCACGTCGCGCGTCACCACCGCATTGGCACCGATCCGCGAGCGCGGTGCAACGGTGATCGGGCCGAGCACCTGTGCGCCCGATCCGATGATCACGTCGTCCTCGATCGTCGGGTGCCGCTTGCCGGCAACGCCATTGGCCGGGTTGGTGCCACCGAGCGTCACGCACTGATAGATGGTCACGTTGTCGCCGATCACCGCGGTTTCACCGATCACGGTGAAGCCATGATCGATGAAGAAGTTGCGCCCGATCTTGGCGCCGGGGTGAATGTCGATCGCGGTCAGGAAGCGGGAGATATGGTTCACCAGCCGTGCGAGAAAATATAGCTCGCCGCTGAACAGCCAATGCGCGATACGGTGCAGGCCGAGCGCAAGCACGCCCGGATAGAGCAGAATTTCCCAGCGCGAGCGCGGCGCCGGATCGCGCGCCTTAACCGAATCCAGATAGGCGACAAGTCCGCTGAACACCGGCGGTCTCCCTCAACGACCCTTATAAAAACGGCATGTAGGGCGCACATCGCCAAAACGCCAGAGGCCGGGCGGAATTGGGGGGACACCCCTTCATCCTCCCCGTTCCGGGGAGGATGAATTCGATCGCCCTCAGGCCACCGCGCTGTGGACGGTCGCGACCGCCTTGATCACCGAGGCGACGCGCGCGCTGGTCTGGATGATCTCGCTGTTCACGCCGTGCTGGCGCAGCACCTTCTCATGGCTGTCGATGCACATGCCGCACCCGTTCATCGCCGAGACGGCGAGGCTGAACAGCTCGAAATCGGCCTTGTCGATGCCGGGCGAGCCGATCACGTTCATGCGCAGCTTCGCCGGCAGGGTGGAATATTCCTTGTTCGAGGCGAGGTGGGTGAAGCGGTAATAGACGTTGTTCATCGCCATGATCGCCGCAGCCGCGCGCGCCGCATTGGCCGCGTCGGGCGAGAGCTTGCCTTCCGCCTCGGCCTCCGCGGCCTCGACGATCGGCTTGTAGCCGGTGCCGTGCGCGCAGGCGAGCAGCAGGCCATATTTGCGCTGGTCGCCGAGCGCCGCGTCATTGAGCAGCGAGCTGACGTTGAGGCGCAGGTCCTTGGCGAAATCGGGAAGCGTGTCGGCAAATGCCTTCAGCGACATGTCGGTCTCCTTGAAATAGAAAAGGGGCGCGGAGTCTGAATTCCTCCGCGCCCCTCGACGTGAAGCCTGGTCGGCCCGGGGGCTGTTAGGCCGCCGGCTTCAGAACTTCCTCGCCCTGCTGCCAGTTGCAGGGGCAGAGCTCGTCGGTCTGCAGCGCGTCGAGCACGCGGATCGCCTCGGCCGGGTTGCGGCCCTGGTTGAGGCCGTTGACCGTGACGTGCTGGATCACATTGTGCGGATCGACGATGAAGGTGGCGCGCAGAGCGACGCCCGCTTCCTCATGGACGATGCCGAGCGCGTTCGCGAGCAGCTTCTTGTTGTCCGCGATCCACGGGAAGTCGCAGGCCGCGAGACGCTCATCCGACTTGCGCCACGCGAAGTGGACGAAATCGGTGTCGGTCGAGGCGCCGATCAGCACGGCGTCGCGATCGGCGAAATCCTGCTTCAGCTCGCCATAGCCGATGATCTCGGTCGGGCAGATGAAGGTGAAGTCCTTCGGCCAGAAGAACACGACCTTCCACTTGCCGCCCGTATCGCCGGTATCGATCGTCTCGCCGGCGGGAAGCGCGCTGACGCCCTGCTGGACGGGAAGGGTGAGAGCGGGGAACTTGTCGCCTACAGTGAGCATGATGTCTCCTCTTGGGGTGGCTCGGTGTTGAAGGGATGACGGGCAGGTATCGGAGTAGCATATAACGATCAAATTGATTATTCCAAGGTCAATGATCGAATGAGGCGATAAATGAGCACCTACCTTCCTACCCTCAAGCAGCTCCAATATCTGGTGGCGCTGAAGGATTACGGCCATTTCGGCCGCGCCGCGGATGCCTGTTTCGTTACCCAGTCGACTCTTTCTGCCGGCCTGCGCGAGCTCGAGTCCTTGATCGGGATCACTTTGGTCGAGCGCACGCGCCGCGTCGTGCGGTTTACGCCGCTGGGATTGCGGATCGCTGACAAGGCGCGCCGCGTACTGCGTGAAGCGGAGGAGCTGGGCGACATGGCCCGCGCCGCCGGCAAGCCGCTTTCGGGTGAGCTGCGCATGGGCGTGATCCCCACCATCGCGCCGTTCTTGCTGCCTCGCATGCTGCCCCAGCTGCGCGCCGCCTGGCCCGAGCTGAAACTCTACCTGCGCGAGGAAACCAGCCCCTCGGCGTGCGATTCGCTGCATCGCGGACTGCTGGATTGCGTCTTGCTCGCCCTTCCCTACGCCTGCGGCGAGGTCGAATCGGCAGAGCTGTTCGACGACCGGCTGTTCGTCGCCTTTCCAGAGCGCGACGCCGCCGGCCTCGCGGCCAGCGTGCGGCCGGACGCGATCGACGAATCGCGACTGCTGCTGCTGGAGGATGGACATTGCCTGAAGGACCACGCTCTCGCCGCCTGCAACCGGCCGGAGCTGCGGGCCGAAGCGGCCATGCTCGGCACGTCGCTGCACACGCTCGTCCAGATGGTGGATAACGGCCTCGGCGTCACGCTCCTGCCTGAAATGGCGCTGGATGCCGGCATATTGAAGGATACCTCGATCGTCGCACGGCCGCTCGACGCGGAGCATCCGACCCGCAAGATCGCCCTCGCCTGGCGAAAAGGGAGCCCGCGCGACAAGGAATTCCGGCTGCTCGCCGACGCCCTGCGCCAGGCGGCGTGAGCCGCGCGTCAGCTCGCCGCGCGTCCCCTTCCGGTGCGATCGAAACGCAGCAGATCGTCATGGGCACCGGCTGAGACGACGCAATTGCGGCCACGGCGCTTCGCCTCGTAGAGCGCGATGTCGGCCTGGGCGAGCGCGGCATCCAAATCGGGCTCGACATTGTTCACCGCGGCCGCGCCGATGCTGACCGTGAGACGCAAATCTTCGCCGATCTCCGGAAAGCGAAGCTGCTCGACGGACAGGCGAAGCTGCTCGCCGATCGCCAGGCCATGCTCGATATCGGCATTGGGCAAGAGCAGCGCGAACTCCTCCCCGCCGAGCCTCGCCGCCAAGTCGCTGCCCTTCAGCACGGAGGTACAGGCTTTGGCGAAGCTGCGCAGCACGCGGTCGCCCATCTGATGGCCGAAGCCATCGTTGATCAGCTTGAAATGATCGAGATCAACCATGAGCAAGGTGAGCGGCGCGCCCGTCCGATGGGCGCGGAGCATCTCGGTACGCGCGGCGGTGAAGAAGCTCAGCCGATTCGGCAGGCCGGTCAGCGTATCGGTGGACGCCAGCCGCTCGAGACTGCGCTCGATTGCCTTGCGGTTGCTGATGTCGATGATGCCGGAGATGATGATCGGCCCCTCGCGCGTGTCGACCTGCGTCGCGCGGATCATCACCGTGCGCTGCGCGCCGTCCGACAGCCGGACGTCAAGCTCCAGGTCGCGCACGCGGCCGTCGCGGTCTAGCAGCGCGAAGATTCGCTCGCGATCAGTGGGATCGACATAGAATTCCTGCAGCGACGTGCCCTCGACAGGCCCGGCGGTGAAGCCGATGAATTCTCGCGCGCTGTCGTTGAGATCGAGGATGCGGCCGTTACGGTTGCTGATCACCACCGGGATGGGACTCGCCGCGAAGATCCGCTCCAGCGTCGCGCGGCTCTCGATCAGTTCCTCGCGCGCATGGCGCTCCGCCCGGCTCGCACACCATTGCAGCCGGGCAAGCCGGTTCGCTCGCGCCGCCATCAGCGACAATGCCGATCCCATCATCAGCAGTGCAAGCGCGAGGCCCAGCATTGTGCCGTCGAACACGCCGATCTCATAGCCGACCAGCAACAGCAGGCTGCTTCCCGCGGCCGCCAGTACCAGCCAGCGCCAGGCGACCGGCACGACCATGAAATAGAGCGCCGGGAGCATCAGCATGACGAACAGCGCGATATCGCTGTGCGACGTCACGAGAACCGCGACCAGCACGGCGGTGACCCACATCCAGCCGATCAGGATTCGCTGGACATGCGCATGGTCGCGCGCTCGGCCGAGCAGGAAATGGCAAATGCCGGCCACGAGGATGACGAGTAGCCGGGCGGGCAACGCGACGAAAAAATGCGGCTGACCATAGAAGCGCCAGTCGCTCGCCAGGAACAAGGTGTTGAGCACCATGGCGGCCGTCATGAGCAACCGTGCGTGGCGCAGCACCTCTGGATAGCGGTCGATCAGGAATTCCTGCTCGGTCTCGCGATCGACGAACTCCCCGCTGAATCGCCCCAGCGCGCCCTTTTCGACACTGATGCTTTCTGGCGCACTCAGGGCGCGGGGCATCGAAGCCTCCGTTCTTCCGAGCAGGAGCAGTAACGGAGCAAGGTTAGCAAAATGCTAATGACCTCACCGAAACCCCCGATTTTGGGGCTATGGATGTGACCGTCATGAAGTTCGCCTACCGAGGCGGCGGCCTCTCGAACACGTGCCGGGCATGTGCCCGGCGATGCGCCTGGGCGCATGGCCAAGGAGATTCTCAGAGCACCGGGGTCTTGTAATGGTGCCAGGAAAAGATCGCCGCACTGCCGCGATGGGGACGCCATCGCTCGGCCAGAGCCCGTGTCGCGCGCTCGTCCGGCCGCGAATTGAGCCCCAATATCCGGCCCACTTCGATCTGAACGGCGAGATCCCCGGCGGGCCAGATGTCCGGCCGGCCTTCGGCAAACAGAAGATAGATTTCCGCGGACCAGCGGCCGATCCCCTTCACCGCCGTCAGCGCCGCGATCGCCGCCTCGTCATCCGCCGGCAGGGCCTCGAGATCGAGCCGACCTGACAACACCTCGTCGGCGAGGCTGCGCGCATAGGCGCTCTTCTGTCGGGAAAAGCCCGCCGCGCGCAGATCCTGGTCCGAAGCCGCCGCGATCGCCGCGGGATCGCGCGCCGGCCCCAGAATTTCACCGAGCTTCGCCCAGACCGCAGCGGCCGAACTCACGCTCACCTGCTGGCCTACGATGGTGCGCAGCAACGTCTCATAGCCGCGCGCACGCACTCGTGGCTCGGGGTAACCGACCCTCTCCAGGCCACGCGCGAAGGCCGGCTCGATCGCCGCGAGCGCATCCATCGCCTCGCGGATTCGATCCGCCGTCAATCCCATCGGCCTTCCCACCCCTTGATTTGTGACCGCGCCCGACCTAGGCGGCGCTAAATTTTTGTCAGGAGGATCCACCTAATGCCGAAGCTGATCGTCGTCACCCGCGAAGGCGAGGAATCGACCATCGACGGGCAGGCCGGCCTTTCGGTGATGGAAGTGATTCGCGACGCCGGCATCGACGAGCTGCTGGCGCTGTGCGGCGGCTGCTGCTCCTGCGCGACCTGCCACGTCCACGTCGATCCTTCCTTCCTCGACCAGCTGCCGGCGATGAGCGAGGACGAGAACGACCTGCTCGACAGCTCCGATCACCGCAACGAGACGTCGCGCCTCTCCTGCCAGGTGCAGCTGACCGATTCGCTCGACGGCCTGAAAGTGACGATCGCTCCGGAGGATTGATCCTCCGGCTGCCTCTTCTCATTTGCCTTGCCAATCGCCCATGGCGCTCTTCGCAGCACCGTGGGCGATTTGTCGTGAGCGGCGATCAGGAACGGCGAATCAGCGGTTGCGTGTCGCGGCCGCATAGAGAGCGATCGCGGCCGCGTTGGAAATGTTCAGGCTCTCGACCAGCGGGCTGATCGGCAACCGGGCCAGTTCGTCGCAATGCGCCTCGGTGTTGGGGCGCATGCCCTCGCCTTCGGCGCCGAGCACGATCGCAAGCCGCGCCTCGCCCATCACCTGCTGCAGCGTAGCCTGGGCATGGCCGGTGAGGCCGATTCGCCAGAAGCCCGCCTCGGCGATCTCGTCGAGAGCGCGGGCGAGGTTCACCACGCGGACCCAGGGAACCACTTCCAGCGCTCCGGAGGCGGCGCGCGCCAGCGCCCCCGATTCCGGCGGCGCGTGCCGATCCTGGGTGATGATGCCGAGCGCGTCGAACGCCGCGGCGGAACGCAGCACCGCGCCGACATTATGCGGATCGGTGACCTGATCAAGCACCACCAGCGGCCGCTGATTCGCCTGCCCCCGCTCCAGAAGGTCGCCCAGCCAGATATCCTCGAGCGGATCGACCTCGATCACCAGCCCCTGATGCGGCGCGTCATGCGGCACGAGCCGGCCGAGATCCGCGACATCGGCATAGGTGACGGGGATGACGGGCGGCAGATCCAGCGCCGAGAGCGCTTCGCGCGTGCCCCACATGCGCTTGATGATACGATCCGGGTTGGCCAGTGCGGCAATGACCGCATGGCGCCCCCAGAAGCGCGGACGCCCGCTCGGGGCGACGGATGGTCGATGGCCTTTTCTCATGATGCGCGCGCTTTTCCACGTGAGGCGTTGACAGTCCAGCCCGGTTTCGCCATGTGGCCGCCTCCGGCAGCGAAGCCTGACGGAAGGGTGGCCGAGTGGTTAAAGGCAGCAGACTGTAAATCTGCCCGCGTGAGCGTACGCTGGTTCGAATCCAGCCCCTTCCACCAGAGCAGCTTATCGCAGCTTCTCAGATATTCTAATCAGCCCTTGCAAAGCCCGCTTTTCCGGGCTTTCTGCGTTCTCAGGCGTTAGCAGAGATTGTCACTTAATCTCGCTTTCGGTGGGGGCTCGCTTGGGGGCCCCAATTTTTTGGTTGGGGGCCCCGGGTGGCAAGCGACTCGACATTCAGGACGGCAAAACCGCGGGACAAGCCGTACAAGATTGCGGACGAGAAGGGCCTCTATCTCTACGTTCTTCCGAGCGGGACGAAGTCCTGGCGTTTCAAATATCGCGTCGGTGGCACCGAGAAGAAGCTGACCTTCGGTCAATATCCCGAGGTGGGCCTGGCCGAGGCGAGGAGCAAGCGCGACGACGCACGGCGGCTTCTGCGGGATGCGGTCGATCCGGTTGTCGAGAAGAAGCAGCGGGCAGCCCAACTGCAGATCGGGACAGCGAACACCTTCCGTGTCATCGCCGAGATCTGGCATTCGAAGAATGCCCCGCGTTGGAGCAAGACGCACGCGCGCAACGTGCTTCAGAGCCTGCGGGACCACGTATTTCCGGAGCTGGGCAACGTGCCGATCAGATCGATCACCGCGCCAATGGCGCTGAAAGTGGTCGTAGCCATCGAGGAGCGCGGTGCGATCGAGACGGCTCACCGCGTCCGGCAACGCATGTCGGAGGTGTTCCTGTTCGCGATGGCGAGCGGATTAGCCGAAATCGATCCTACGGTGGCATCGAAGCCGGCTCTATCGGCACCATCAAAAGGGCGATTCCCTGCGCTCACCGATCTCGAGGAGGCGCGCGCTCTCATTCGAGCGACCGAGGCGCTGCCGGCAAATCCCGTAACGAAGCTCGCTGCGCGGCTCCAGGCTTTGGCTGTCCCCCGCCCCGGCGTGCTGATCACGGCGAAGTGGTCGGAGTTCGAGGGACTGGGCGGCAAGGAGCCCATCTGGCGGCTTTCCGCCACACGGATGAAGCTGCGTCTCGAGAAGAAGGTGCAGGCGAAATTCGAGTTCATCGTACCGCTCTCGCGCCAAGCGGTCGAAACCATCGAAGCAGTACGCATGCTCTCGGGGAGCCTGCCCTACCTCTTCCCCAACGAGCGTCACGCGCACGGGCATATGACGGACAATGCGATCGGCAAGATGTACCGCAGCCTCTCGCAGTTCGCCGGCCGCCACGTGCCGCATGGCTGGCGATCGACCTTCAGCACGATCATGAACGAGCGCGCGGTCGTGCTCGAAAATGCCGGCGACCGCGCGATCATCGACCTGATGCTGGCGCACCTGCCCAAGGGATCGGAAGGCATCTACAATCGGGCAGCCTATTTGCCGCGGCGGCGCCAGCTCGCCCAGGAGTGGGCCGATATGCTGTTGGCGGATTTTCCGCCGGCGGCCGACCTCTTGAAAGGTCCGCGCGGCTAGCAGCTGCGAGGGCCGCGGCATGACCGCGGCGGGGGGATTTGGCCGATCCATCGGCGAGCTGACCCGCGGCGTCCTGGGGGGACGTCGGACATTCCAGCCGGTGCGCCGGAACAGCTATCACGCCGGCACGCGCGAGAGCGAGGTCTGGCAGCCGATCGATCCCAAGGAGATCGGCGCCAGGATGAAGGCGGCCGAGCATTTCGACCGCACCAACAAGGAGCCGGGGAAGAAGAATGGCCCGCTCGGCCATGTCGCGCTCGAGGTGCTGCGTGAGCTGTATCGCCTGGTCGACTACAAGACCGGGCGGCTGGAGCCGTCGATCGAATATCTCGAGCAACGGCTCGCGCGATCGCGAGGCGCTGTCGTGGGCGCCCTCGCCCGCCTGCGCTCCAACGGCTTCCTGCGATGGATCCGCCGCACCGAACCGATTGAGGACGCCGACGGCGTCGGCCCACGCGTCCGCCAGATCACCAATGCCTATGGCTTCAGCCTGCCCGAGATCGCGCGCAAGTTCGTGCGTGCCGTAACCCGCAAAGCCCCCGCCCCGGACGACGACGGGCATCGCCGCGCCGAGGCTGGTGCCGAGGTCAACCGGATGCTGTCCCGCCTCCCCGCGGCCGAGCAGGCCGAGGCGATCGCCGGGGGCACCAGCCTGGGCGAAGCGCTTGCCCGCCTTGGTAAGGCTTTGGATTTGAACGCGAGTTCACTACTCAGCCAGAATCCGGCCCTAGAGATATGATGACGCGCTTCGCGCGGCGCCAACTTGAGGGACAGCCCCACCGCGGCACATAACCAGCATCGTCACCGAGGCTGCGCGACCTCCGCAATGTGCTCCCCAAGGGGCGCATGCGTTTTCTGCTGCGTGAAAAGGCAGCGCCATGCTTGCTGCCCGTGACGAAAGGTACGGAAGAGGTGTTGGCGTCTGGGATTGGCGAAATCGCCCAGTTGCGATCATAAATTGAACCTCGTTGAATCGGCTCGCCGTAGGCTGCTACACCGTCGTATGGGCTATTGGGTTAAGCGCATCGCACTGAAGGATGGCGAAGTCGTCACGGAGCGGGAGCTTCGTGAAGACGAAAATCGCTTCTATGGGCTAGCCCCAGTGATTGGCGATTTGATCGAGGTCACATGTCGCGGCCGCAAGTTCATGGCAGAAGTGGTGTGGGGTAATCCACCCGGGCGCAGTATTTCAGAGGGCGTGGTGGTTCCGCTTCGCGTTTCCGAAGTCGGACTTGATCCTGCGACGCCGCTTCGCTTTCCCCACGGTAGAACCTTCGCGCCGCGCAAATGACCGCTTCCCACCATCCTTGCCGTCCGGCGCCGACAGTGCGGTAGCATCATTCATCCAGCAAAGTCCGACACTGCCAGCGTGGCGGAATTGGTAGACGTATCGCTACAGCGATCCCGGTGACGGGCACGGGTTCGATCCCCTGCCGCTGGCATAGACAGCTATCGCCCCAGTAGCAGACGATCCGGTTCCAGATTATGATCACAGGCTATGACCGATACCGAGCTAACTGAGAAGATTAAGCGTCTCGACGAAACCAGCGATCATGCGGAGCGGCATTCGCTCGCGTTAGAGCTTGCAGATAATCCAGACCCGCGGATTTTTGATGTTCTGGTGAGGCTGATCCAGCGGCCGGAATTGGAAAATAGGCGCGGCACACTGCTCTTTTGCCTAGAGGCCCATGATTGCGCCTCTATTACGGGGCTGTTGGAAGGCATCGCTAAGACTGGCAACTTTGAAGCCGGAATGCAGGCCGAAATTATCCTCGACAATCAGGGATTGCGCTAGCCGTTGCTCGCATCCCTACGACCGCTTCCCACCATTCCTTGCCGTTCAGCGCCGGGTACCGCGTCACGAGGGGAATGGCGCGAAGCGCTGAGTAGCAGACCTTCGCTATCGGGCGATTACACCTGTGGATGCTGCGCTCTGCGTCGCTCCGATTTGGCAATCCGTATTCGCTGCTCGATCAGCCCCGCGATTGTAAGCCGTTCGGACATTCCATCCGCGCGCACGTTTAACGGAATAATCACGGTCTCGCCGTTCGTCAGAGCGAGGGTAAGCGACGTGGCCCCAACGTGGCCCGAGCGCCTCATTGCATTCTTCTCCCGCAGTAGCAGGTCGTGATCGTATAAACTGGCGTTCTCTATCTCATGGAAAGCCACAAACCGCACAACACCATCAGGATCTATCAACAGCCCATCGCGGCAAATAGCAAAGGGATGTCCTCCGTCGTCGTGGCAATAGGTCGCCAGCACTTCATGATCGACTGATGCTTGACCACCAGCGCGAAGTCCTGATGGCGTGCGGAGCAACCGGGCAACAACGGGGTCCGCTTGTTGGGTTGGAGGTTTGACCATACCGCCGATTTATAACGAGGAGCGTGCGCTTTCCACCATCATCGACCGATCCACCCGGCCAACATTAGAAAGCCGTACGCCGCCAGCAGAACGAAGAACGCCAGCGTCGCGGCTATTGCAATAATCAGTACAATCCCAACCCATGTTTTTCGCGTTGGCGTCATACGCCAAGATTACCTCCGCCGCCGCGCTTCGCAATGGTAGCTAACCACCACTTCCCGCCCTTGGGCATGCATCAAATTGCGTCAAGGGCGGATGAGGCTCCAGCTTCATCCTGATGCGCAGACGCTCATTTCCCAGTAAATTTTCCTGAGTTAGTGACGACTAAACGTAGAAAATCGCATCAAAAGTGACCCAAAAAGCGGGCGGGCGAGGCGCGGGGGCCAGCGCGGCGCTCGGAGCTGCGCGGGATCGTTTCGCGCCCGACGCTTGACCGACTCGGATCCAATGTTCCAATTTTGTTCTCATGGAGCATGACGTTAATCCCGCACTGCTGGACGCAGTGGCCCCGCTCGCCGAGCTGGTGCCGCAGATCGCGGGCTTCGATTATTCTTGGAAGGTATACCGCTCGAAGCGCGGCTGGGAGGCCGACATCAAGGCTGGCCAGAAAATCGGCACGCACCTTCAATGGGGCGCTCACGCGCAGACGCCCGAGGAGGCGTTGGCGAGGGCCGCCCACTTCGCCGCCCTACATTGGAGGGCGCATCATCTCGCCACTGTATAAAGCACCTCGTAGAGCAGCGAGGCCGGCGGTCATAAGCCGCCGGCCCCCCAACCCTCAGAGCAGCCAGGTGGACGTCGATGTCGTCACATTACCAGTAAACAGGATCGCCATGTCGGCGGCTGCGTCGCCATTGGTGTCGAACAGCGCCGTTGTCGTGTTCGTCCCCGCATCATAGGTGAGCGTGAACTCGCCCGCCGTGTGGGTAAAGGCCGATGCCAGCACGAAGGCCTGGTCGCCGGCGACCTTCGTGTTGGCGTCGATCGCTGACACGTCGAGGATATCGCCCTTGGCGAAATCGGTGATGCGGTCCGTGGCGGCCAGCGTGCTGTCGCCGACCGCAAGGTAGACGAAAGTGTCGTTCTGCGTGCCGCCGGTCAGCGTGTCGGCGCCCGCTCCGCCGGTGAGCGTGTCGAGGCCGACGCCGCCCGTCAGTATGTCATCGCCCGCCGCGCCTTTGAGGACGTCGTTGCCATAGCCGCCGTCCACCGTGTCGTTGGACGAGCCGGCATCGATCGTGTCGTTGCCATTGCCACCATAGAGGATGTTCACCTGCGCCGAGCCGGTGATGACATCGTCATAGGCCGAACCGGTCACATTCTCGATCGACAGCAAAGTGTCGATGCCCGCGCCATGCGTGTCCTGCGCCGTCGTCACCGCAAGGCTGATCGTCACGCCGGACGCGGCACCCACGTAGCTCGCTGTATCGCTGCCCGCGCCGCCGTTCAGCGTATCGTCGCCCAGGCCGCCGATCAGCGTGTCGTTGCCGGCATTGCCGACAAGGACGTTGTTGCCATTGTCGCCGGTTAGCTGGTCGTCATAGGCGCCGCCGGTGAGGTTCTCGATGCCCGACAGCGTGTCGGTGCCCGCCGAAATGGTCGATTGCGCCGTGGCGATCGCCAGGCTCACCCGCACCGCCCCAGCCGCATTGGCATAGCTCGCCGTGTCGATGCCGTCGCCGCCTGCCAGTGTGTCATTGCCGAGCCCGCCGTTCAGCACGTCGTCTCCCGCGCCGCCGGTCAGGATATTGGCGAAGTCGTTGCCGGTCAGCGTGTCGGCAAAGGCCGATCCGACCACATTCTCGATCGAGACGAGCGTATCCGTGCCCATGCCGGTCGTCTGCGCACCGGTTATGGCGAGGTTCACGCGCACCGCGACGTCGGCCGCAGCATAGGTGGCCGTGTCGGATCCTGCCCCGCCATCCAATGTGTCGTTGCCGGGGCCGCCGTCCAGCACATCGTCTCCGCCGCCGCCGCTGAGCCGATTGCCGAGCGCGTTGCCGATCAGATGGTCGGCATAGGCGGAGCCGGTCAGATTCTCGATCTTGACCAGCATATCGAATCCGGCGCCGAGGGTGTTCTGCCAGTCGGTGAGTCCGAGATCGACGGTTACGCCTGCCGTGGCATCGACATAGCTTGCCGTGTCGGAGCCATAGCCTCCGTCGAGATAATCGTCACCGTCGCCGCCATCCAATATGTCGTTGCCGTCACCACCATAGAGCTGGTCGTACCCGGCTTTGCCGTTCAACGTCTGGTTGCCGGCATCGGCAGACAGAATATTGTCCAGTCCGTTGCCCGTGCCGGTCAGCCCCGCGCCGCTAAGCGTAAGGAACTCGACATTGTCAGGCAGGACGAAAGACACGGTGGCATAGACGATATCGCCGTAATAATCCTCGCCGTTGCCCCCCTCGACCACCACGTCACCGGGCGAATCGACGAAGAAGCTATTGTCGCCGCTGCCGCCATACATCACGTCGCTGCCCGCGCCGCCGTCGATCAGGGTGAAGCTATATTCGGAAAAGCCGGAGCCGAAGCTGCCGTAGATGATGTCGTTGCCGGCACCCCCGTAGAGCGAGTCCGCGCCGACATAGCTATAGGGCGCGAAGCCACCGTAGATGACGTCGTTGCCGCCAAGCCCATAGACGTCGTCGCCCATGACCTCGCCGAATTCGTTATATTCGTCCGGGCTGAAGAGAGTATCGGCTCCCGCCGTTCCCGTGATCACAGCCATATTGTCCTCCTGATCCTGTCAGTCGCCGATGGATGCGGAAGGACTCGGTGCGCCGTACCGGCGCCGTGTTCCTCGTCTTCCCACGATTCTTGCCGCTATGCGGGCATTATCTTTTGTGGCGACCACATGCCCAGAAACCCCTGCAATAAACCTACCCGGTTCGAAGCGCCCTTCCAATGTAAGAATTATCCAGATTCGACCATCATAGGCTCTCACTATGGCGACCTGCGTCGCGAGTTTCGCTACAAATGAACAGTGACATCATCATCTCGATCGGCGTGAGATCGACCAGCTTGCCCCCTTCCTCGTCCCTGTGCATCGTTGGTCGAGAACGATAATTTACCGACAGTCGATCCGACGCGTCGAATTTCAAGGGGGTTTCGATAGAGCGGCTTGCAGTAGGTGGGCCGTTACGAGCCGGAAAGGCCCTTTATATTCCACTGAGTCGCGCATCATTTGTGATGCATGCCATTAATTATGGCAGCAAACTTCTCGTGCGGAAGTCATGAATGCCGTCCATACGGTGAAATATATTATTTCAAAAACGAACTTGAGCCCTATCGCCAACACCGCGCGGGCGTTCGCGATCAGGAGCAGATTGACGAAGCGATAGAGCGGCTGGCTGACGCGGCACCTATTTTGAAAGCAGCAACCGGAAGCGCACTCCACATACTCCGATCGGTTTGATTATCTAGCTGCCGTCGGCGACCTCAATACCCGCATTCTGGAATTAAGCCCTGAGTGCTCTAATGCGCCGCTCGGTCTTCGAACCGACGGAATGCGCTGGATCAGGAGCCCGCCAGCGCCACGGCCGTGGAGGGCTGATATGGCGAGAAAGCCACGGCCGCGGCGCCCAGCTGGTCGTTGATCTCCAGCAGCCGCGCCTGCAGCGGCTCGATCTCATTGGCGAAGAATATGTCGTTCGCCTTGCCGACGTCGCCGAACCCGCCATTGTTCATCGGTACGACGCCGAGCAGCTGCGGCGGCACGCGGTGCGCGGCCAGCATGTCGTCGCGCGAGGTGTTCTTGATGCCGGTGAACTCGTCCTTCGCGGCGACCTCGGCGATCGGGATCACCTTCACGCCATTTTCCTTGCCGCCCGGGATGTGGAGGAACAGGTTCTTGAAATTTCCCGGCCCCTTGGCGTCCTTCATCGCCTTGCGGATCGCGTCGGTCTCGGTCTGCCCGAAGTCGGTGCCGTTGAGGTAGAGGATAAAGCCGGCATGGCTGCCATTGGCATAATAGCGCCGGCGGAACAGCGTCGCCGCCTCGTTGAGCAGCCCGGCCTGGATCGCGCTCAGATATTCGGGCAGGCCGTAAATCTCCTGGCTCGGATGCTCCTGCTGCAGGTGGATGACGCTGTCCCTTGGAAACTCATAGCTCTGCTTCCACCCGGGCACGAAGAAGAAGCGCCCCTCCTCGACGCCGCAGCGCGTGAACCGCGCCAGCGAATGCTCGAGCCGCATCGGCCGCCCCGCCAGATTGTCGATCCGCTGCAGGAACAGGTTGCCCAGGACGAGATAGTCGAGCGCTGCGCGCCGGAAGGTCGCGCGATCGAGATAGCGCGACGGGATGAAATGCTTGGTGAGCAGGTTCACCTTCAGCCGGATCGCGCTGGCATGATGCGGCGCCATCTCGAAAGACCGCGTCAGCCCGTCGAAGCTCACCGGCGGCTCATACCAGTCGCCCGCCCGGAAACATTCGACATAGCTGAGCAGCTCGCGCCGATCGAGCACGCCCTCGGCATCGCCGAAGCTGAACGCGATCGCCGTCTCGGCCTCGCCGGCCGCCGGCCCCTCGCTGCGGGCGACCAGCTCGCCCTCGATCACGTCGCCCATGTCAGGAGATCTCCACGATGTTGCTGGCGGTCAGCAGCTCGCCGTCCAGCGGTTCGAAATAGAGGGCGTGCATCACCGCCCAGGCGAGGTCGGCATGGCCGGTATCGCCGGCGCGCGAGGCGACATAGGTGACCTCGCGCTGGCTTGGGGTGAGCTGCGCGTTGATCGCCATGAAGCTCTGCGCCAGATCGATCCAGCCGGCGTCGAACTCGAGCCGGCCCTTGCTGATCACGTTCTTCGCCTTCAGCACCATCGCGGTCTTGAGCGCGACGGAATAATCATAGCGCCTGGCGGCCGGAAACCGCTTGACCACCAGCTGCCACACCGCGGCGCCGATGCCGGTCGTGTCGATGCCGATATCGGTGACCCGATAGCGGCCGCACAGATCCAGGATCTTCGCCGCCTGCTCCTCGAAATCGAATCCGCGCCAGCGGAACTTGGCGAGGATGCGGTGCTTGCCGCCGGCGACCTTGGGCTTCGCCACCACCACGCAGGCGCCGTCGTCGCCGGCGGCGCTCTCCTGCGGATCGTAACCGATGGCGACATCGCCATCATAGGGATCGAGCGCATAGGGATCGAAATCGTCCGCCCAGGCATCCCAGCTGTCGACCATGCAGCGGCGCATGAGGTCGAACGGGAACATGCTCTTGCTGTCGTCGATGAACAGGCAGCGGAACAGCTGGTCCATCTCGTCCGGCGAATAGTCGAGCGCGAGCTGGTCGAGATCGAACAGGTCGCACCCGCCGGCCTCGGCATCGTCGATCGTGACGATCTGCCGCCAGATGCCGTCGGCGCCCTTCGCGCCGCCCTGCAGCGCGCCATGGCTTACATCGAACTTCGCCTGGTCGGCCTTGGTCCGCCGGCGGTTGAACCGCTCGCCGCTCCACAGCGCATAGGCTTCGTGCGCCATGGTCGACGGGGTCGAGAACAGCGTCTTGCGATAGCGTTTCTGGCTCGCCATCGCGCTGGCGACCTTCCAGATCTGCTCGAAGCCGTAGATCCAGAAGGCCTCGTCGATATAGACGTCGCCATGATAGCCCTGGGCGGTGCGATAGTTGGTGCCGAGGAAATAGAGCTTGGGCGGCTCGCCGCCCGGCCCCTCCACCCCCTCCAGCTCGAGGATGATCGGATCGCCTTCCAGCTTCACGCCGGTCACGCCCTGGACGAAGGCGACGATATATTCCCGGAAGATGTTTGCCTGGTTGCGCGAGGCCGAGATGAAGATCTGGTTGTTGCCGGTCTCGATCGCGCGGACCAGCGCTTCGCGCGCGAAGTAGAAGGTCGCGCCGATCTGGCGGCTCTTGAGGATGAACCGGGTGGAGAGCGCCGATGAGGCGCGCCAGTCGATCTGATACTGGAACAGCCCGTCGCTGAACGCGGCGAGCAGCTTTTCCTGCGCCTCCTGGTCGAGATAGTTGCGCTTCGCCTTCTTCTTCGGACCGGCGTTGCGCGCCTCGATATTGGGATTGAGGTCGGCCTCGTTGCCGCTCTGGCGATATTTCTGGCAGCGATGGAAGCGCTCGATCTGGCGGCCGAGCAGGTCGATTTCCTTGAAGTCGTGCCCGCTCTTCCTGTCCTTGGCGACGAGCGCGGCGTAGCGGACCTCGGTCACATCCTCCATGCGGCGCACGCTCGGCGCCTCGTCCCATTTGTCGCGTTGCTTCCAGCTTTCGACGGTCGGCCGCTTCAGCTGCAGCTCCTCGGCGATCTCCGTCACCCCCCAGCCGCGCCAATAGAGCGAGCGCGCCTCGCGGCGCACATCCAGGAACAGCTGCTTGTCGTCGGGTGATCTCAACATCGCCGGCGGACGCTAACCGCGCCGGCCCCCGAAGCTCCCGCCGCCGCTGTTGTGGCGCCCGCGTCAACAACAGCGCCACGTTGCGAACAAGGGCGCCTCCGGTCCCTGTTGCACCGTCTCCGCGCGATGCCGCGCACCGAACGAACCGGAGCTGCCGAGGACCATGGCCAAGACGTCCAAATTCTTCCGCGTCGCCATCGAGGGCGACACCTGCGACGGCCGCGTGATCGCCCGCAAGGATCTCGAGGACATGGCCGCGACCTATAATCGCGACACCTATGGCGCGCGGGTCAATATGGAGCATATCCGCGGCTACACGCCCGAAGGCCCGTTCAAGGCCTATGGCGACGTGCTGGCGCTCAAGACCGACGATGTGCAGATCGAGCTCGGCGGCAAGACCGTCACCAGGCGCGCGCTGTTCGCGCAGATTGATCCGACCGACGAGCTGGTCGCGATCACCGGCGCCCGCCAGAAGATCTTCACCTCGATCGAGATCAACCCCGATTTCGCGAGCAGCGGCAAAGCCTATCTGCAGGGCCTCGCGGTCACAGATTCGCCCGCCTCGCTCGGCACCGAGATCCTGCAGTTCGCCGCGGCCCAGGGCGACAACAACCCGTTCAACTCGCGCAAGCTCCACCCCGGCAATGTCTTCTCCGCCGCGATCGAGACGAAGATCGAATGGGAGGAGCCCGCGGCGCCGGCGGATCCCACCACGGGCATCTTCAGCAAGCTCGACGCGCTGCTCACCAAGTTCACGGGCGGCACGAAGCCGGAGGAACCGAAGCCGCCGGTGACGCCGCCGGCGCCGGGCAACGACAATGATCCGATGGCCGCCTTCTCGGCCGCCATTGCCGAGGGCTTCACCGAGCTGCGCGGCGCCGTCCAGCAGATCGGCACCAGGTTCGCCACCGACATCGCCACGCTGCGTGCCGACCAGGACGCGCTGAAGGCATCGATCGAGACCACCGAGAAGCCGGGCCAGCAGCCGCGCCCGCGCGGGACCGGCGCGGGCCATTTCGCCCTGGCCGACTGCTGATCGCGCAGCCCGCCGCCCCTAACGCACCGGAGTATCCTTCATGCTGCACGAAACCCGCGAAGCCTGGGAAGCCTATACCCGCCAGATGGCGCAGGTGAACGGCGTCCGCGACGTCTCCAAGAAGTTCACCGTCGATCCTTCCGTCCAGCAGACGCTGGAAACCAAGATCCAGGAATCGAGCGGCTTCCTCTCCGCGATCAACATCTTCGGCGTGCCCGAGCTGCAGGGCGAGAAGATCGGCCTCGAGGTCAACTCGACGATCGCCGGCCGCACCGACACCAGCGGTGCGGGGCGCCGGCAGACCCAGGATCCGACCGGGCTCGATTCGACCGGCTATCAGCTGAAACAAACCAACTTCGATACCCATCTCGGCTATGGCAAGCTCGACGTCTGGGCGAAGTTCGCCGACTTCCAGACCCGCATCCAGGCAGCGATCATGCTGCGCTGCGCGCTCGATCGCATCATGATCGGCTGGAACGGCACCTCGGCCGCCGCCACCACCAATCGCGTCGCCAATCCCCTGCTACAGGACGTCAACATCGGCTGGCTGCAGCATATGCGCACCGACAATGCCGAGCGGGTGATGGACGAGGGCGCCAGCGCCGGCGTCATCACCGTCGGGCCCGGCGGCGATTACAAGAATATCGACGCGCTGGTCTATGACGCCATCTATTCGCTGCTGCCGAGCTGGCAGCGCGAGCGCCAGGACCTGGTCGCGATCTGCGGCTCGGATCTGCTCCACGACAAATATTTTCGCCTGGTCAACAAGGAGCAGGCGCCCACCGAGCAGCTCGCCACCGACATCATCATGTCGAGCAAGCGGCTTGGCAACCGCCAGGCCGCGTCGGTGCCTTATTTCGTGCCCAACGCGATCCTGGTCACGCCGCTCAAGAACCTCTCCATCTATTATCAGGACGGCAAGCGCCGGCGCACCATCCGCGAGGCGCCCGACGCCGACCGCGTCGAGGATTTCCAGTCGTCCAACGAGGGCTATGTGATCGAGGATTATGAGGCGGCCTGCCTCATCGAGAATATCCAGCTCATCACCCCGGACGACGACTGATGGCGCTCTCGCCGGCCCAGCGCTTCCACGCGCGCAAGCTCGCGCAGAAGGCGGCGGCCTCGGCCGCCGCCGCACCCGCCGGCGCGCGCGAGCTGCGCGGCGCGCCGGCGAGCGAATATGAGCTGCTCCGCGCGCGGCTCGGGGTCGACCTGCGCCGGCTCAAGACCATCCAGGCGACCGATCGCAAGATCGAGGCGAAGCGCGAGATGATCGCGGCCTATCTGCCCTGGGTCGAGGGCGTGATCGATGCCGGCAAGCTCATGCCGCGCGGCAAGGCCGAGCCCGACGACATCGTCATCCACATGATGATCTGGGCGCTGGACCTGCAGGACTATGCCGTCGCCTTTCCGATCGTCGAGCATGTGCTCGCCCATGACCTTCCCCTGCCCGAGCGCTTCAGCCGCACCGCGCCTGCCCTGATCGTCGAAGAGATCGCGGATGCCGCGCTCAAGCGCCTCGGGCAGGGTGAAGACGCCGACATCGAGCCGCTGCTGCTGGTCGAGGATCTGACCGCGGATCACGACATGCATGACGAGATCCGCGCCAAGCTGCTGAAGGCGATCGGCCTGCAGATCGTGCGCGATACCGAGAAGCTCGAGCCCGGCGCAGATGGTCCCGCCGGCGGCCGCCGCGCCGGGGTCGAGACGGCGCTGCGCTACCTGCGCCTCGCTTATGGCCACAGCCACACCGCCGGCGTGAAGAAGGATATCGACCGCCTCGAGCGCGAAGCGAGGAAGCTCGCGGCCGAGGCAGCCACTCCGCCGGCCTGAGCCGGCGCACCAGCTCGCCCCGCGGCGCTCGGGGGGCGGAACGAACGGGACGGCCGGTCTCATCCCGGCTCCGTCCCCGATCGCTCCTCACCCCCCCGCTTGCCGCGGGGCGAACCATCGGGAAGATCCGCGTGACCGGCTTCGTCTCCTCACCGCCGCCCAGCAGCTCCGCGACGATCCTCGGGGCCGACGGATGGTGGCCCGACATCGATCTCGCGCACCTGCGCGACACGATGCGGCTCGGCACCGTCGTTACCGATGATCGGCTCACCGAGGCGGCGATCGGCGCGATGATCTCGGTGCGCCGCGATCTCCGGACATGGAAGCTGGCGCGCGTCCTCGATGGCGCCGCCACCCTCGCCGACGTCCCGGCCGAGCCGCTCGCCGGGGTGAGCGAGCTGGTGCTGCTCTGGCGCCGCGCGGTCTACAATCATGCCTGCGCCGATCTGTGCGAGACCTATCGCGATCTCTCCGCCACCAGCGACGGCAGCGACCGCGCCGAAGCCAGGGCGCTCGGCGCCGACGACTATCGCCGCAACGCCCTGTTCGCGGTGCGCGACATGCTCGCGGTCGGCCGCGTCGCGGTCGAGCTGATCTGATGGCGGTCTATGCCGCCAACCAGGACGAGAGCCTGGACGCGCTGGTCTGGCGTACCACCGGCGGCGGCCCGGCTGCGCTCGAGGCGGTGCTGGCCGCCAATCCCGGCCTCGCCGCGATCGCCGCCGCGCTTCCCGAAGGAACGCCGGTCACCATCCCCGACACCGCGCCCGCCCAGGACGAGCGGGCGCTGGTCAACCTTTGGGACTGACGATGGACCGCGACCATATTCTCTCCGCCCTCGTCGCCGGCGCGGTGGCCGTGGCGCCGGCGGCGTTCGGCGCCACGGTGAGCCAGCTCTTGAAGCGCGGGCTCACCTGGCGCGAGCGCGCGGCGCAGCTGTTCATCGGCATCTGCACGAGCTGGTTCGTGACCAAGGGGGTCGCCGCCTGGTTCTCGCTGGATCCGTTCGTCGCCCAGGCGATCGGGTTCACCTGCGCCTTTCTCGCCGCCGATGCCCTTCCGGCATTCCGCGACCGTGCCGTAGCGGTGATCGCATCGATCCCGGATCTGCTGCGCGATCGCTTCGCCTCTCGAAAGGACCGCCCATGAGTACCGAGCTGTTCAACGTCATCCGCGGGATCAAGGGCAGCGGCCTGACCCAGGCCGAGGTCGACCGCGTCAACCGCGCGCTCGCCGGCGGCATCGCCGCGGCCGCCGGTGCGATGAAGACCAGCGCGAAGGGCATCGCGCTGATCAAGAGCTTCGAATCGCTCGCGCTGAAAGCCTATCCGGATCCGGGCAGCAAGGACGGCAAGCCGGTCTCGATCGGCTGGGGATCGACCAGCGACGAGCAGGGCAAGCCGATCGCGATCGGCACAGTCTGGACCGAGGCCCGCGCCGATGCGCGCTTCCTAGCCGATCTCGCGAAAGTCGAGATCGGGGTGAACATGCTGCTTGGCGGCGCGCCCACCACCCAGGGCCAGTATGATGCGCTGGTCTCGTTCGCTTATAATTGCGGGCTCGATATCGACGACGACACGATCGCCGAGGGGCTGGGCGATTCGACGCTGCTCAAGAAGCATCTCGCGAGCGACTATGCCGGCGCGAAGGCGCAGTTCGCCTTGTGGAACAAGAATGACGACAAGGTGCTCGCCGGCCTGGTGCGGAGGCGCGCGGCCGAGGCCGCGCTCTACGCATCGTGATCGAGATCGGAAGCGCGCTCGGCGCGAGGCTCTGGAGCTGGATCGCGCCGCACTGGATGACGATCCTCGCGGCGATCGGCGCCGCGGGCCTGATCACATGGCTGGCGCTCGGCCGCGCCGAGCTGCAGGCGTTCGCCGATCGGAGCTGCGCAACCGCCGGCGCACCCTACGCCGCTGGCCCTGATGCCTGCGAGACGCGGATCCTCGCGCTCGCGACATATGAGCGTGACACCCAGGCCGCCACGGCCAGGGCGCTCGCCGCTGCGGCGGCCGAGCGTGAGAGCAAGGCGGCGGCCGATGCCAGGGCCGCCCAGGCCAATGACGCGGCGGCGCGCAGCGCGGCCGACACCATGGAGAAGGAAGATGCGAAGATCGGTCCGGACGGCCGTGTCGATGGCGACTGGCTTGCTGCTCTCAACCGTGCTGGCGGGCTGCGCGCACCGGCCCGCTGAGCCGCCGCACACGGTCGCGGTCGCGATCCGCGACACGCCGCCGGCGGAGCTGACCCGCTGCCCGGTCGCGCCCGAGGGATTTCCGACCGATGCCTCCGCCACGATCAGCGAGCCGGTGCGCGCCGCCGCGATCCGGCTCGCCACCGCCTATCGCGCGCTCGCCGACCAGCTCGCCCGCCTGATCGCCTGGACGGCGCCCGCAACGCCCTGCAGCCCGCATGATCAAGCCCGATAGCCTGCGCGCCGCGCTGGCCGCCGTGTTCCCGGATCTCGTGCGCGATCCGGAGCGCTGCAAGCTGTTCATCGACAAGGGCCGCATCGCCGCGCGCTTCCCGCCACCCGGGCAGCCGCCGGTCTGGGAATATCGCTATCGGCTCAACCTGCGGGTCTTCGATTATACCGATCATCCCGACCGGCTGATCCTGCCCATCCTGGCCTGGTTGACGGTCCACCAGCCCGAGCTGCTGCTCAACCATGCCAGCGGCGACCAGGCGCTGCCGTTCGAGGCCGACATCATCGACGACCACACGATCGACATCTCGATCGACCTCGAGCTCACCGAGGCGGTACGCGCGCAGCCGCGCGGGGGATGGCGGCTATGACATGGTCCACCTTGCTGAACCTTCCCCGCTCGATCCGCTGCTCACCGGCGCCGTTCCCGATGTGTCGTTGCGGGAGATCTGGATCGGCGGCGAGAAGCTGCTGCCCTGATCGATGGAAGCGGACGATCTCCAGCCGCTCGAGCAGGCGATCGGCGCGCTCATCGAGCAGCTCGCGCCGGTAAAGCGCCGCGCGATCGCCCGCAAGATCGGCCAGGGCCTGCGCCGCCGCACCGTCGAACGCATCGCCGGCCAGGTCAATCCGGACGGATCCCCGTTCGAGCCGCGCAAGCTGCGCGAGGCAGCCCCTCGCGATCGCGCGCCGCTGCGCGGCAAGGCCGGACGGATCAAGCGGCGCGAGAAGGCGCGGGCGATGTTCGTCAAGCTATGGCGTGCTTCGTGGCTGAAGGTCGAGGCTACGGTCGAGCAGGTCGGGATCGGGTTCGTGGGCACGGCAGCGCGGATCGCGGCGGTTCACCAGCTCGGATTACACGACAGGGTGTCGAAGGAACCGGGCGCGCCAGAGGTGACTTATCCGGTGCGGCAGCTGCTTGGGCTGACCGAGGAGGATCGTGCGTGGATCCTCGAGGAAGTGTTCAATCTGGTCGACGCTGCACCACGCGTAGCCTGACGCAACGTCTTAAAATGGTGGATTTGCGACAGGCAGGCTCCGGAGAAGAGTGGTATGAAGCTGCCGTCCGCATCGGAGGGGGGCTGCGTGGTATGCGAATTTTCATAGTCGGTCTGGCGGCTTTGGCGTTGGGTGGGCTCGGAGGCGCAGTCCTTCCTACAATGATCGCAGGAGCGGGAGCTCAAGGGGCCGACATTCAGTGCTTTCAGGTTTCGGGACGCCCAATTTGTAAGGGCCAAGCGGTTACAGAACTTCCGTGGGACTGGGATAAGAAGCTTGGAGGCATTGTGTCCGTGTCGTGCGATTTCGAACGATTGGGCAAATCAAAGGATAGCGGTAACTTACGTGACGTCCCGAGCATCGCCGCTGGCTGCAAAACAGGACGATACGCTGTCTCTCTCAATGATGGTGCCGTGTTGACAAACTTCTGGATTGACAGCGGTCACATCGCCCAAATTGACCGCTATGATGCCAATCCAATCGATCTTTGAAGGTCCCGGCGCTTCCAGCCGTCTTCATTGGCGATTCGGTGGCTAGTGCCGAACGGTAAGGAATGGTGGAAAGCAGACGGTCCGCTCGTCAAGAAAAATTTGGAAGCAGGCCCGAAAAGCAGGCAAGGGCGGCAATCAGGTGCACAAATATCAAAACGGCTGGCCGAGTTGTCCGCATTGCCACGGCCCAGCCGATCAGTGCTCCGTATAGAGGAAACTGCAACAGCCCCACCGCTATAGAAACTGGCCCGATCGAACCCTCCAACAGCGTGAGGAGCATGGAGAATGGAAACAGCGCGCGTGCCGCGATATAAGAGCCATGGCCAGCGCCACCTGACATGATTGCTGCAAAGATCGCCGGACCCATCATGAGGGTGCCAATTCCGGCCCCGCACAATATGCCGAGCCAAGCATTCATCGCGGCCGAATTGGACTTATCCATTGGCGAAAATTACCTTGCCGCCTTTGTATCCGTAACTGGAGCGGAGGAGGCCGCCCCCATATTCCTCGCCGAACGCAGCTTAACTTACGGAGTCGCCTTTACTGGACCATGTTAGGTGATAGCTCCGCAATCTGTTGGTGCACTTGCGGGAGTTCGCTCTCCGTATATTGCCTGCATGGGTAACTGAGATCCGGATTCGTCAAAGCTGCCGTCAAAAGTGTTTCTATATGGATGAGGAGCGCCAACTCACCCTCATGACGCCAAATCAACTCTCTGCGTATTGCTTCATCGAAAACTTCGTCCGGGGTTTTCTCCCGCTCTCCCCAGAACAGCAAGTCGCTCACGTTCGCATGTGGAACCAGCTCGTCCAATTGGTTGATCAATGCATCGAGTTCCTGTTCAGGATCCTCGCGAGAAAGCGCCTCGTTATAGGATACCCACATCGCCTGGAGAGCCCTCTTAAGTTCTCCTTCAGACTGCACTTACCACCCTATCAGGAGTCACCCTGCTCTCGAGAATACGCATTGCGCAAATGTCCGCCAGTGGCGATTCCTGACGGTCTGTTTGCATCGGCATAGCCAGCCCGCCGCACCGGCGCTGTTGTTGGACCGCGCCCTACAACAGCGCCCCTTTGCGGCCTCGCCGCGTGCATGGCGACACAGTCGCCCATGGCCGATGACCTCAAGTCGATCAGCCCCACCACCGTAGACCTGTCGCGCCTGCCGGCGCCGACCGTTGTCGTGCAGATGGGCTATGAGGATATCCGCGCCCAGCTGGTGGCGAAGATGGTGGCGCTCACCACCGCCGCGGGCCTCGCCCCCTTCGATGCGACCGTCGAGTCCGATCCCGTCGTCAAGCTGATCGAGGATTTCGCCTATCGCGAGCTGCTGCTGCGCGCCGATTTCAACGACCGCGCGCGGCAGCTGCTGCTCGCCTATGCGCAGAAGAGCAACCTCGATCATCTCGGCGCTCTGTTCAACGTCGAGCGCCTGGTCGTCACGCCGGCGTCCGATAGCGCTGTGACCGTCTACGAGGACGATGACAGCTTCCGCCAGCGGATCCTGCTGTCGGTCGAGGCGCTGTCCGTCGCCGGGCCCGAGGCCGCCTATGTCTATCACGCCAAGAGCGCACGCATCGATATCGCCGATGCGAGCGCGACCAGCCCGAGCCGGGGCGCTTTCATCGACACGCTGGTCGCCTCCTTCCAGGCCGCCGGCGGCACCGAAGAACAGGTCGCCGCAGTGCGCGCCACCATCGATGCCATTGCCTGGCCGGCGACGTCACCGTGACCGACAGTCCGCTTCCCACCAACTATCGCCGTTCCGGCTGATGCCGACCTTCTCATTATCGCGCGCGCGACGGGTTCCGGGACGCCGTTGGCATTCTCGTTTATCGATCCCTTACGAGACGGTCATTCAGGCAGATGGCAGCAAACACAGAGCTTATTCCCATCGGGATCGCGAAAATAGGCACCGTAGTAATTAGGATGGTAGTGCGGGCGAACGTCGGGCTGCCCCGCGTCAGTTCCACCTAACTGAAGCGCCAAAGCGTAGCATTGATCGACCGTGGCGCGTTTGTCCGCCATCAGAGCGATCATCTGACCATTGCCGACAGTAGCTTCCTCACCATCGAACGGCCGGGTCACAATGAATAACGGCCGGTCGCCAAGGGATGGTTGCCACCCGGCCCAATGGGCGTCGGCAAATCTCGGCTTTAGACCAAGCGCCTTTAAAATCGGACCGTAAAAGCGACGAGCTTGCTCAACATCTTTGACGCCAACAGTTACATGCGACAGCATCTTTCTCGTACCTGAAAATATGAATGGGGCGTTTTATGACGGTCAGGCGTGTGCCCGCAATGAATCTTGAACGAACCGCTACTGCCATCCCGTTTCCCGATCGTTTATGGGAAGCCGTTGCCCTTTCGATCCTGCGCGCAACCCGTCATAGTTAGCGCATGAGCGAGATAATCCGATTAGCCACCCTCGATGATGCTGCGGCTGTTACTGCTCTCACCAGATTGGCCTATTCCAAATGGATTCCGCTCATCGGTCGCGAGCCGCTACCGATGAGGGCGGATCATGCCGCGCATATCCGGGATCATCGCGCCGACCTCCTGTTTGTCGGAGAAGAGCTGGCAGCCCTTGTCGAAACCATCGAACGCGACGATGACGTGCTGATAGAGAATGTGGCCGTCGATCCGAGCTTTCAAAAACGCGGCTACGGTCGAAAGATGGTCACTTATGCCGAGCAACTGGCGCGTGCGGCCGGACTGACCACGGTTCGTCTCTACACGAACCAGAGGTTTGAAGAGAACTTACATCTCTACGCCTCGCTCGGATATGAGATCGAGCGGGAGGAAGCCCTTAATGGGGGCGTTCTGATCCACATGGTTAAGGCGGTCGTGTAGCTTTCCCAATTGACCATCCTTTTCGCGACGGCAGCTATCGGCGTCTGCCTGTCGGGATCCGCCAGAACGATTCTTCACCAGTTTAAGCGTTCGGAGCCGGCCACGGGGTCGCTGATCGAAACGATGGGTCGCCCCAGTAGCGGACAGGGAATCCACGGGTCAATTTCTCCCCTGCCAAGCAAACGCCGAGGTTGCGGGCCTGTTGGCCGGCAACCATCCGCAACATGCCCTTGCGGTCCCCGGTGAGCGGATGGAAACCGAAGTTCGGCGGCGTGCCGAGTCCATCGCGCCCGGCCGCCGCGACGATGAAAGCGATCATGTCGATCAGGCGCGGCCTCGATCAAGCCCTTGGCGCCGCCCTTCTCGACGAGTTTGCGAAGCGCCTTGTGCTTGATGCTTTCGATTTCCAAGTGTCGACCGGCAATTGACACGGCGTAGAGCTGCCGGCGGGTCACGTATGTAATCCCACTCAACTAGAGGCTTAGCACATGATCGACCATGTTGATCAATCGCCTCGTGCCCACGGGTTTCTCGCAAAGTGCCACGCCACTGAAGCGGCTGGGGAGGGCAGACTTGTCGTAGCCGGTCGTCAACACCACGGGGACACCGCGTTCGATCAACAGGTCCGCGGCTGGGAAAACCATCTCGCCGCCAAGATTGACATCGAGGATCGCAGCATCGATCCGCTGCTCACGCTGGATCAACGCCATCGCGTCGACAAGGTCGCCGACGGGCCCAACAACAATGGCGCCAACGTCCTCGAGCTCGATCGCAAGCTCGACGGCAAGCATATACTCATCTTCCACGACGAGCACGCGGCAGCCCCGTAGCGCAGGATCAGCCATGCTCTTCCTCCTCCACGTTTCGGGTTGCAGATACCGGAAGCGATATGGTGCAATGGGCACCGTCCTGGCCCAGTTCGAACGTGGTTCGCGCCTTGAGCTGATACGGCAGGGCGCGCTCGATCAACTCGCGGCCCTGGCCTCCGCCTCTCGGCGTTGAACCGGCGCTCGGCATCGTGACACCGCTCTCGCGCCAGTCGATATGGAGCCATGGGCTATCGGCCGCGCCGTTCCGCTGCTCCAGCCGCCACTCTATCCGCAATCTGCCATTCGGCTGCCCGAGCGCGCCATATTTCACTGCGTTGGTCGCCAGTTCATGGAGGGCCATCGCGAGCGTCTGCACCGTCGACGAGCGAAGCCGAACGCCTTCCGGACCATCGAGACTCACCCGGTCGGCAGCTCCATCCAATGCCGCCAGTTCGGTCTTGATCAACTCGCCGAAGGTCACTCGATCATGCTCGTTCAGGCGTGACAGGAGGCCTTGAACGCGGGCCAGCGCGTCCAGGCGGTCGCGAAAGCGATCATGGAAATCGGGCAGATCGGCACTGGCGCGCGCCGTCTTGTCGGACATTGAGCGCACTACGCCCATCATGTTGCGTGTGCGGTGCTGGAGTTCGGCGACCAGCACCCGCTGGCGCTCCTGCAGCTCGCGAATGTCATGAATGTCGGTCGACGTCCCAAGCCATTCGGCAATGGTGCCGCGATCGTCGAGCACGGGCGCCGCACGGGTCTGAAACCATCGATATTCGCGGGTCGCGGCGTGGCAGATGCGGGCCTCTATCTCAAAGCTGCGACGCTCCGATGCTACCTCCCAGGCGTGGCGCGCAGCATCACGATCATCGGGATGGAACGCTTCGAGCCATCCCCACCCCACGCTGTACTCAGCTGCGAGCCCGGTATGTTCGCTCCATTGGGGGCTGGACCAGGTCCAATCGCCTTTTCCGACCGCTCGCCATACGAGCTGAGGGATACCCTCCATCAACACCTGGAGGCGCAGCTCGGCCTCTCGCAGCTCCGTCAGATCATGCCCGACGCCAGCGATGAGAACGACCTTGCCGCTCGCGTCGGTTATCGGGAAATCGGTGTCGCGCAGCCAGCGGATCGTACCGTCGATTGGCCGCCTTATCCGGTAATCGAATGTGACCTGCTCACCTTCGCGGACGCGGTAGGTCGCCCGCCCCGCATGTTCGCGATCTTCGGGCAGGATGAGATCGAGCCAGGTACGGAAATTGTCGCCGGTCAAAGCCTCGTCGCGGCCCATCCCGTACACCGCCTCGAAAGCGGGCGTCAGATACCGCCACTGGAGCGTTTCGGCATCCCGCATCCACAGAATGTCACGGGAGGCCTCACCGAACTGGCGGAGTCGCTCCTCGCTTTCACGCAGCACCGCTTCCGTGCGCACCCGTTCGGTGACGTCCTGGCCGATCTTCAGATAACCACGAAGGCTTCCCGCCTTATCCTTGAGAGCGATCGTCTGCCCATCGAGAAAGACCCGCGTCCCATCTTTCCGCTGGTGCCAGCGAACATTGGGGAAGGTTCCTCGCTCGCGCGCGCCGGAAAGCTCCCGATCGGGCACGCCTGTCGCGCGATCCTCCGGCGTGAAGATCATGTCGGTCGTCACACCCATCGCCTCGGACGACGACCAGCCAAGGATATCTTCCGATCCGCCGAGCCAGTCGGTGATCCGATCGTCCGCATTGCTGACCACCAGGACATAGGCCCTGGCATTATCCACGATGAGGCGCAGCCGTTCGTCGGTTTCCTTCAGGGCCGCGGCCGTCTTCCAGCGATCGATCACCGGGCCGAGCACCATCGAATAGGTCTTGAGAAACTCGATATCCTCCTGATCGAACTTCTGGGGGCTACGGGCGTCCACCTGCAGCACGCCGAAGGGCACGCGGCCCGGCAGAAGGATCGGCACGTTCACCATCGCGACGACGCCATGATCGACCAGGAAGCGCGGAAACTCGAAGCGTTCCTCGTGCCGGATATCGTTCGTGATCACAGGCTCGGTTTTTTCGATCGCATATGCTTCCGACGATCGCTCCGAGAGGCTGATACGCTCCTGCCCGACGATCCCTGGGCTCCATCCCACGCCAGCGCGAATGAAACCCATCCCCGTATGCCGCTCGATCTCGACCACCTTAGCCAGATCGACGTCCAGTGCCCTGGCGATCAGCCGGCAAGCCTCGTTGAGGATCTCATCGAGATCATCGCCGTCGAGCACGAAATCGCCGAATTCGGAGAGGACGCGCTGGCGCCTCGCAAATTCTTCTTGGCCAGCCATCTTGGCTAAACGTCCTGGCAGCTATTTCGCCCCGAACGATGCGATTCTTTTCCGATTGATCCAGAGCAGTCGCGCTAGATTAATGAGCGGCTGCGACCGTTCGGCCATAGCGATTCCGCTCGATGTGGCGGATCCGCGTCGCCGGTCGCGGCGCGCAGGCGCCAGTCGAGGCGAATGGGCCTCCCGGCGCACAATCGCGGCTCGGCCGACACTGCCCCGGAAGGCCCGGTGCGTCGATGCCGCACAAATGGATCCTCTCACGCCCGCAGCGCAGCGTGTCGCCATCGACGACGCGGCAGTCTGTTATGATGTTTTGCGGGGGGCGTCGCGAATAGCGCCCGCGTCGTGATCGCCACATGGGTGGACGACTACAACCCAGAGCGCCCGCGCGCGGCCTTGGATACGAGACCCAGCGTCCTTCACCGCCAAACTACTCAAGCAATGCCACCGGGCTCTAATCGCTGCTGTTCGAACCAGAGGGTCACCGTCAATGCCTCACGGATAACGGCGCTAGCGGGCGGCCTCGACCAAAGCCTCCATATTTTCCCTATAAACAGGATGTTATGGGACTGTTTGGCGGAGAGGGAGCCCATCACAAGGAGGCTCAGGAATGGCGGATTTCTGGGATTTCGACAAATAGGATGATCGCGCTTACCCCGACATGTACCCCTATGCCATTTTGAGGCATTTTCCGGGCTGGTGCATCATACCTCGGCCGGCCGGCTCCCGCCACCGAATCCGGAAACCGCAATGCTGTTCCGATTCGTCCTGCGATTGTGTATGCGTTGATATGCGGAGGCGATCCCGCAACGCGGCCTCGCCAGGGATGGCGAGCTGCTCAAGCTCGTGACAAAGCGGGTCTCCGGCGCTCTGCGCGATCAGCGGGGAGAAGGGGCGCGCCGTGCCTGACGTGGGGCTGGGGACGTACCAGCTATGGGCCGTAGCGCGGCAGGTGGGCATGTCGGTTGTCCGTGGTCACAAACTGAAAGCGCCGCCTTGTGGAAGGGCGGCGCTGAGTTGGATAGGATAGGATAGGATAGGATAGGGCGTAGTTAGGCAGCGTCTTTCCATTCATCTTCTGCAAAGCAGAAATCCAAACGCTGCGGAGGACGCTCGTCCATTTCCTCAATGTTTTGAAGTAGGCTAAGAAATTCCTCCCGCTCTTCGGGGTCCATGGTCTTAAGCAGGAATATGGCTCTAAGGAGCCGATCGGCTGGCCCCGGGATAACAGATTGCCCCTTCTCCCATCTCGCAACTTGCTGACTGCTCTGACCAATGCAGCGGCCAAGTTCCGACTGTGTCATATCCATTGTCTTCCTTAGGAACTTTATTTCTGCAGGTGCCAGTTCCTTGCGGTTGAATACAATGTGCGCGCCTATGCAGCGGTGCAATCCTTTGGTATCTACGACTGAAACGTACTGTTCTCCGTCATATTCAACGGCGTCATATCCATTATGGAGGAAGATACCCTGCAATCCGCTCTCTTTGTATTCATACGGAACAGAGCGGACATCCTCTCCGTTGCGGATAAAATGGCGTGCGGTGCTCATTTCAAATCTTCCCATTCTACGGTCTTTATGAAAATTTTCTTCCCTTCGACGACTATTGTTACAACCCCAATCTCTCGGCTACCCTTTACTCGCGCTACAACCTTGCACTTCCATTCCCCGGGCTTGAGTCCAGTCGAAATCGGACCCTTAATGGATCCGATTTCAAGGACACGGAGAACGTCCGGACGCGTTATAGTACGCTCGTCCATTCGATCACGTGTGTGCGCTCCCAGATAGACGTACCTATCTGCGATCGCGATCGCGTGAATGATGGTTTCCAGATCGGCTGCGCGGGGCCTAAAGGGCACCACCTTCTTGCGGTCATCACTCATGCACCTATCAATATGGTAGTTCGATGTTCGGAGTCAACTAGCTCGCCATCTAGGATTGCCGCAACCGCTAAGCCGCCACTGGCAGTATCCGGCGAACCTCCGTGACATAGGCGCCGACGTCGAGCGTCGCCGTGTCGATTGCCGGGCCTTGCTCGCCCTTTAGAGCGACCGCCAACCCATCGGGTTCGCCACCCACGCGTTGATGTCACTCTCGTACCAGGCGACTAGCCCGGCCGAGATCTGAACGGATGGCGGGAAGGTCCCCTTCCCTATCCGATCGTAGATGGTGGAGCGCGACAGCTTGGTGCGGTCCTTCACCTCGCGGAAGCGGAGCAGATTGTCGCGGCTGCGGTCGATCATCATTCTTTCGCTCCATTCGGCAGCGCCGCCCGCCCAGGCATGCGCCGCACCTCCTGCGCCATGCCCCATAGCAGGCGCGATCCGCGGTCCGGAGGTGGCCCCTCATTCCGCCGCTCGGGCGGACGCCGGTCGCGGATGGCGGCCTGCCGCTCGAGCATGTCCGCGATCGTGTCGCGCATCTGTTCGCTGGCGAGGAGTTCACCCTCCCGGCTCACGCCGCCGCCGTTGTCTTCCATGGCCACCTCACTACGACCTCCTGCGGCGCTCGCTCGCCGGGATCCGGATCTCCGCCGACCGCCCCTTCCCGCTCCTCCTCCCAATGGCTGCAGAAGCGATCATAGGTCGTCTCGGGATAGCGGCTCACCAGCTGCCCGCTCATGTTCACCAGATCGGGCGGATAGAGCTGGCAGGTGCCAACATGCTGGTCCGCGACCGCATTCCGCACGGCATTGGCGAGCGGGGCCGCCGCCTGCGCCCACCAGCGGCAGGTCTCGCACCGGTTAGAGCGCGGCGTCATGGTTGCTGTCCTGGGCCGCCGTCTCGGCCTTGCGGGCTTTGTACCGGCCGACGAAATGCTGCAGCATCTCGTCCGCGCTCGCGAACTCGTCGATCTCCGCCGCGTCCGACAGTGCCGCGATCCCACCGCCGCGCATCTCGACAAAGGAATCGACTCCGGGATTGACGACGCCGATCGGGATGACCGGACGAATCCGGCCATCCAGGCAGAGCGCCCAGCCGATGATCGGGGAGCGGAAGATCATCGGCGGATCCGACGCGTCGAAGCTGACCAGATTGGTGCCGGTCTCCGCCGGCATGATCTGGATCGGGCGGTGCATCAGTTCATTATATTCGAACTCGAACAGCTCGACGGCTCGGTTCCCCCTGAGCTTCACCGGATAACGGTCGGCCTCCTTGGCACGCGCGTCGAGCGGCTTGATCCACTCGATGTCGGCGATCGGGAAGTCGCCCTTGCACATGATGTTGAAAAAGCCGCTCAGCATATCGGCATCTCCGGGTCCGCCGGCTGGTGCTCGCCGCACCGCATGTTCGCGGCGGTGCGGGGCCACAGCGTGGCGGCGCTGATATTTTCGGGGTCGATCAGACCAGCGAATGAGGTGCCCATCCGGCCGATGTGATTCAGCGCGGCCTCGCTGATGCGCGGCGCCTCGCGAAGGCACGCGGCTCGGGAGACACCGTCGCGATCGCGCGACGACCTCTCCCAATGTGCGCAGGTCGAGCAGCGCACGCTCATGACCACACCGCCGATCCCGCAAAGCGCGTGATCTCATGGGCGATTTGCTCGTGCGGTGACGAGGCGCCGTAGTCGTCGTGGCAGAAGACGGCCATTTTATAGACGACCGCTTCGGCGTCGGGCGCTGGGCAGGATATCAAGGCGTCCTGAGCGTAGGCGCGGGCCTCTGTGAGGCGGTTGGCCGCATCGGTGACGGCTTGGGGGATCGCGTCCACCAACGCCGACCGTTCCGGCCCTATCGGCAGAGCCTCCAGTTCGGGCGGATAGTTGGCGGCGATGTAGCCGCGTTCCGCGGTCAGAGCGGCTTCATAGCGCAGACGAGCGGCTTCCCATGCAGAGCTCCCGTCCAAAGGCGCCGCCGGCGCGGTGGGCGGCGCCCCACGAAGTGCCGCGATAGCGGAGACCAAGACGGCCTGAGGCCAATTGAGCTTCCTGCGCAGAGCGAGAAGGGCGTCGAGATCCTGGTTGAGGACCAATTCGTCATACTGGTCATCGATTCCGGAATTGGCGAGCGAGATCCAGATCAGCATCTCGGATCGGTCTATACCGGCGGTCTCGTTCTGGTCGATCGCCACTTCCGCGTCACAGACGATATCCCAGAGATCGTGCTCGATGTCCTTCGTCGGCAGCGTGTTCAGGGCGCGCCACGTCGCGCTCCAGCGGGCAAAGGTTGCCTCCAGCGTCTGCGCTGGCGCGCAGATCACTTTGGCGGCCGCAGCCTCGGCAGGGATGATGACGTCCGGCTGAAAGGTCACGGCCGGCGCGCTCACGGCGCCGACCCTCCCCTCTCTCATGCGGGCAGATCCGCCGTCGACGGCGATTTTCGAAAGGGCGCCCATCACAGCACCTCCGCTGCCGCGAGGCGCTCTACCTCATCCCACAGGGCATGATGATTTACAGCCGCGAGTTCGCCGCCTTTCCATGCCACGACGAGCTTGCGCAGCATCTGGCGGGCGTTGGTCGTCGGCAGAGCCATCAGGGCAAGCTCCGCCTCTGTCATCGCATCCGCAGCATCGTCGATGTCGGACTCGCTCTCGGCGAGCGCGACCTTGGCTTTGGTCTCGGCGAGCGCTCTTTCCGCCGCGATCCATTCGGGACTGTCGCTGTTGGCGCTCATGACGGCGCCCGCTGCCGCAAGGCGGCGCAGGTCAGCCTCAACCGCTTCCAGCGCATCCCTGTCGTCCAGCACGCCATGCTCGCGATGAAAGGCGAGCTTGGTGAACACATCTGCGAAGTTCGTGGCCGGGATCGCGTAGATAGCGACAGCGAGTTTGCAGAGCGCGTCGCCTCGCCTGATCTCCTCATCGGAAAGCTCGTCGAGCTTGTAGCGCTGGTCAATGCGCTGCTTCTCATGCTCCCGCTCGGCCAGCAGAGCCATCAGTTCGCGCGACGCCTCTACCCAATCGGCTCGCCCGCCCGCTATGTGGGAATCCGCTCTCTCCACAACGCCTTGTGCGATCGCCACCGAGGTTTCGTCCGACGTCGAAAGGTGGCGAACGCCGCTGTTGCTCTCGTAGCTGGCCTTGGTCGTCTTGTGCGGGATGGCCGCGATCTCGGCCTTTGCGCCGTCATAGGCGGCCTGCATCACGCTCCGGCCCCATTCGCTCGCCTCGGCGAGAACTCCCTCGTAGCGGGTAATGGCTTCGGTCAGGATGGATACGGCCGAAGCGCTCGCGGCCTCCATGGCCTGCGCTGCGCCGCTGGCGCGTACGCTGTTGGCTGGAGCGGCGGTGGTGGGATTTACGGTGATCGCGGGCTCAGTAGAGGCGGCGTCTTCGAACGCGCGCGAGGTGCCCATATCAACAACGTCGACCATAGCGGTCTCTCCTGCTTGAGGTTGCGCAGGAGATCCGCGGAGGCTGCCTTGGCGAGCGCGCTTATCCGGCCTGCGTCATCAGCGTCTTCGGCCCGAAGGCGATCGGCTGATGGCGCATTCAGTACAACGCGTATCGAACAACTGTCAATACAGTGCGTATCGCTAAAGCCGGTGCCCGACCCACAGCACCTTTCCGATGATGCCACCGTCCTCTGCGCTTACCGTCAACGCCGGTCGTCCGGATCCGTCAGAGAGAATCACCCCTTGTCCATCTTCTCTTTGCGTCACCCAGCCAATCACGATGTCTTCAACCTCAGCATTCCTCACCACCAATAGTTCGGGGCGAGCGTTCACCTCACCATATTCTCCATCTACCAAAACGAGATCGCCAGCGTGAACAGCAGGCTTGGATGAGAGGACAGGTGCTCGCATAAAGAAAAGAAATCCGTTCTTGAATTTCTCTTCGGGAATAGAAAGTGTCTCAGGCGAGACAATGTGAAAAACTATATCTCCGCTTTCCTTTCGTTTGACCTCCATTGACCTAACACCCACATCGAGCTCGATCACAAAGCTCATCCCGAAAGATCTTCCGGCGAGTTCAAGGAGTTCTTCGAGGCCCTCTCGATAGGTGAGTTCGGGATAAACAACTTCGGTGAAAAATTTCCCTACCGGGACGCGCCAAGATTCGCGGGCCGAAGGGCCGATATCGAGAAGCCAAATTGGGGAAACTCCGAAAGCCTCGCCATACATCTGAGCCTGGTCGATGCCATAAGCACGGGTGCCGTTTTCATGGTGGCGGTACGTCGCATCGCCCCAACCAAATTTACGTGCCGCAGCCGAGGCGGATTTAAATCCAGCTTCGATCCGCGCTTGGCGCAGGCGTTCAAAAGGCTTTTCCATAGACCTCTCTTAATCGGGAAGCGATACGCAGGGTATTGCCTTTATTTGATACGTTGCGTACTGAATCGGGCATGCGTTCGATCGAAGATATCTTTCAGTTGTGGCCGTCAGCCGCAGCACTAGCGAGGGCGATCAACGTCCCCGCAGTGACAGTGCGGCAATGGCGGAACCGCGGTTATCGCATTCCGAGCCGTTATTGGCCGGACATCCAGTTCGCTGCCAGAACACAGGGGAATGATGTCCCTCTGGAGGCGTTTCTGACACAAACGGCGAACTGCACCTCAAGAAAAAGCTTGGGCGAAGCAAAGCGTGCCGATAACCGCAGTCAGCCAAACAAGTGAACCTCTCCGGTAGCGCCCTACCTGCTAGCCCGGGCACCGGTAGTGCGGTCGATTTAGGGGTAGTGTGGGGCAGAAGCTCTTGCAGCCCATTGCAGCCCAAGATGCAGCGCCTCTTAGGACTTCCGCGCCTAAGGTCGGTGAGAGATCTAAGACACGTCAATTTCGATCGCTCAATCATTCACCGCCACCATCCGCCGAAACACCGTCGTGATCTCCAGCGCGAACCATCGCCGCGGGCCGGTCAACGTCATCTCGTTCGCCGTGTCGAGCTGATCGAGGAAGCTATGGATCAGATCCTCCGGAACGCCTGCGCTCACCATCGTGTGGACGAGTGCGCCCACCGTGTTCGCCCAGGCGAGCATCATTTCATCAATGCGTGCGCGCGCCCGCTTGTCCTTGACCATGCTGCAGGTGCTAACAAATGACCGCACCGCACATCCACCGGGCGCGCCGGACCTTTTCCGCGAATAAGTCGGTCGAGGTCCAGGGCCGGGTTCTCTCGGATATCAAGGCCGAGGACGAGATCACCTTCAAGGACATGGCGCGGGTGCTCGGCAAATCCGAGGACCGGGCCGCCATCTATACGGCGGGCGGATCGGCGGTGGATCTGCCGACCTTCCTGGCCGGGTGCGCGGAATGGGGCGGACGCTTCGCCGACCCACTGCTGGCCCTCGTCGGCGGCCGGTGGGCCGAGGCCGGCGCCATCTGCACCAGCGACGATCGCGGCGCGCTTACTCTCGCCACCCTCCTGCCCGCCATCATCGCGGTCGAGTCCGACGGGATGGTCGAGGCCGGCGAGCTGACGCCGCACGAGACGCTGATCCGGCGGGTGCACGCGCTGACGTCGGTCTGGCTGCAGATGATCGCCGACGGGAAAGCGACGGGGAACTGACCATGGCCAGGGGAAAGGATGACGCCTCGATGTTGCCAGCGCCGCTAACGTCGGCTGACTGCGATCTGCGCGACTTCGGCCGCATCATGATCGACATCACGCGCCTGTTCGGATCGACCTTCAACGCCAAGGCATCGCGTCATCCGCTTGCCTGGATGGTCGGCCACAAGCTCTGGTACCGCAGCTGGCACCAGGTGCCTGCCGCGTCCCTGCCGGACGACGATGACGAGCTCTGCTACCTCGCCGAACTGGGGTTCGACCGTGTCACATGGGACAGTGTGCGCGATGTCGCGATGCACGGGTGGGTGCGGTGCAATGACGGCCGTCTGTATCATCCCGTCGTCGCGGAAGAAGCGCTCACTGCATGGGCACGCAAACTCAGAAAGCGGCATCTGACCCTCTGTGCAGCGGTCCGAAAACACAATGAACGGCATCCCGACGCCACGATAGAAGCGCCAAATTTCGAGCAATGGGAAGGACTTGGCCGTCCCGATCGGGTCACGCAAATGTCACGCGTGACAGCGGGGTCCGCGTCACGCCCAAGTCACGCGAAAAAAAGCTCCAAGGGACAGGGACAGGGACAGGGACAGGGACAGGGACAGGGACAGGGACAGGGACAGTCTTATAATAATATACCTTCGGTAGGCGCCGCGACGCGCGGCACACGACTGCCCGCCGATTTCGTCATGCCCGACGACTGGATCGATGCGGCGGTGGCGAAGGGCCTTCCCCCGCCGGAGGTGGCCCGCGAGGCGGAGAAGTTCGCGAACTACTGGCAGGCGAAGAGCGGCCGGGATGCCACGAAGATCGACTGGCGGAAGACCTGGCTGAACTGGGTGCTCAACGCCGGCAGTCGCGCCGGTCGCGCCGAGCCCGAACGCGAGAACGATCCTCGCGTCCTCGGCGGCATGCGGTTTTCCTCGCCATGCTGAGCGCCGCCGAGATCCTTTCCGAGGCGCGCATCGTCCTGAAGAACCGCGGGCCGGGGAACCACAAGACGCTGTGCCCGCAGTGCTCGCACACCCGCAAGCATAAGCTCGACCCCTGCCTGTCCGTCACGATCGGCGACGATGGCGTCGTCTGGAAATGCCACAATTGCCCTTGGAGGGGCGGAAAACCCTATGCAGATCCATCCGAAACACGTCGAATGGCTGGAGGCCAGAAGCCTCAGCGCGGAACTGGCGGTCGACCTGGGGCTCACCTCGATCGAGCGCGGCGGAAAGCACTGGCTGACCGTGCCGTACCTCGAACACGGCAAGGTTGTGAACCACAAATACCGGCTGACCGGCGCGAAGCGTCACATGATGGATTCGGGCGCTCCGCTCTGCCTGTGGAACCACGACGTGCTGCTATCGGAGGAGGTCCGGAACGGGGCCGCGGTGGTGATCACCGAGGGGGAGTGGGATGCGATCGCAGCGATCCAATCCGGGTTTCACCCGTCGGTGTCCGTCCCGAACGGCGGCCCGGATCAGGCCCACAAGGGCGAGATCAGCGAGGAAAATGACGCTGAGCGGTATCGCTTCATCTGGCGGGCCAAGGCGCTCCTGGACGAGGTGAAAACCTTCATCCTCGCCGTCGACGGCGACCATGTCGGGCGGATCCTGGCGGCCGAGCTCGCCCGCCGACTCGGTCCGGAGCGATGCCGGTTCGTGACCTATCCGGACGGCTGCAAGGACCTGAACGAGGTTCTCGAGGCGCACGGCGAGGGCGGCGTGGCGCGGGTGCTGAACAGCGCGAAACCCTATCCGGTGAAGGGCCTGTATCGGCTCAGCGACTTTCCCGAACCGCCCCCGCTGGAGACGGTCAATCTGGGCATCCCCGGCATGGACGATCCCCCGATGCTCGTCATGGGGACGCTGACGGTCTGGACGGGATTCGCCGGCGCCGGCAAGACATCGCTGCTCGTGTTCGTCATCGGGCAGCTGCTCCGCCGGGGCATCCGGATCGCGCTCGGCAGCTTCGAGACGCTGGTGAAACCGATCCTGCAGACGAAGCTCCGGGCCACTCTGCTCGCCTGCTCCGACAAGGACGTGGACAATCGGAAT
Source organism: Flavisphingomonas formosensis (assembly GCF_009755815.1). GTDB lineage: Bacteria > Pseudomonadota > Alphaproteobacteria > Sphingomonadales > Sphingomonadaceae > Flavisphingomonas > Flavisphingomonas formosensis. The sequence continues at coordinate 33,402 of NZ_WRPK01000007.1, read as the reverse complement.
TTCGTGTCGGCGGAGCGCCTGGCCGAGGTCGATGCGATGCTCGAGGAACGCGTCGTCATCATCAGCCAGGACATTGCCGACGAGGAACACGAGCTGACGCTCGAGGAGCTTCTGGAAGATTTCCGCATCTCCGCGATCCGCGATGCGACCCGGCTGTTCATCGTCGATCCGTGGAACGAGATCGAGCACAAGCGGCGGCCCGAGGAATCGGAGACGGATTACACGGGCCGCGCCATCCGCGCGCTGAAGGCGTTCGCCCGCCTGTACAACGTCGCGGTCTGGATCGTGGCGCACCCGAAAAAGCCCATGCAGTGGGGGCAGAGACCGGTGGCGCCGGGCCTTTACGACGTGTCGGGCTCTGCCCATTGGGCGAACAAGGCCGATTACGGCTTCGTGATCGATCGCCCGAACAAGGAACTGCCGGTGACCGAGCTCGCATGCACGAAGGTCCGCATGGGTCTTCCCGGCCGCGAGCAGACCATCAAGCTCGAATGGCACTGGCGGTACAGCAACTATCTGCCAGCCGAAAACCGCGAGGAGCGTGGATCATGATTATCGATTTCGAAGACGTCGAAGTGTCCGATGGGCCGGACCGCATCCCGCTCAGCGATCTGACGATATTATGGAATTTTGGGGAGGATCGCGGTCAGGACGGCGCAATTTATGCCGTTCGTCAGTCCGACGAAGCCAAGCCGTTGACCCAGCGATCCGACGGCGCCTGCTGTGGCGACTGGCTGCAAATGAGCCGCCACCAGCGCTGGGATGCCGTCTGGCGCATCCTCGGCCAGGCCGTGATCCGCGACGGCGCGAAGCTCGAGGACGCGCGCGCCGTCGTCGGGATGATTGAGGATGACGACGCGGCGCTCTGATGCGGTCGATGATCTGGGTACGGATGTAGGGGTGAAGATGAGCGGGGACGTGACAGAGACGCCGACGCAGCGGAAGGCGCGGGAACGGCGCGAGCGGATCGCCGCTGCACGCCAAGAGCTCGCCCGTCGCTATGCCGAGGATCCGGAGGCGGTCGACCGCTACAACGCGCGTCGCGCGCGCCTGGATGCCGCCGACAAGCGCGAGCGGGAACGGTTCGAGCATCTCGTGCTCGGCCGGGCACGTCCAAAGGAGGTGGTCACGGTCGGCAAGCGCGGCGGGCGGAAGAAGCCGAAGCGAGTTGCGATGCCGGTTCAGCTTTCGCCGGGGATCGAGGAAGCCGTTGCGATCCGGGAGCAGTTCGGCGCCGGCGGAACGCCGGAGACCGAGGCCCAGGCTGCCCGGACCCACACCGACAGCATTGCCCAGCTCGTCAGGAACGGCACGATCGACAAGGATCAGCAGGAATGGGCAGATGCGATCGCGAACGTCTATCGCAGCATCGAGGCTGACGTGGGCGTGAAAGGCGCCAGTCTGGAGATGCGTGTCGATCAGTCGCCGCGGCGCGCCGGCGTCGCGGAGGGTATCCACCGTGTACGCTTGCACCTGGCATACTGGCGCTGGCGGGAATTGCTGCCGCAGCCGAAGCAGATGGTGCTCGACATGATCGTCGGCGACGCGGTGGGCTACACCGTCGCGGCAAAGCGATACGGGCTCGACTGGCGCCGAGCCCGGCGCGAACTGATCGCGGCGCTCGATCGCTGGCCCGAATGCGTCGCCGAGGTCTATCGATCGGTCAGTGAGCAAGAGATCGAACGGGCTCGGAACGATGCGTATCGCTTTTGAGAGACAAACGAAACAGCTTGCCAGATTCTTGTGTATGCTTCGCGCGAAACATGGAGGAATCGAATGCTGCAAATGGAACGACAAGCCACGCTGGCCTTCAAGCAGCAAATCGAACGCGACATGTTCGGCAATCTGCGGCTGATAGGAGATGGCCGGCGCGGGCCGCCTGTCGCCCGCGACCGTCTGGCCGACGCCGAGCGTAGGCTCACAGACTGCAAAGCGATTCTGTTCAATGCCTGAAGGACCAAGCGCGAGAAGCACCCCCGCCGATGGGAAATTGCGGATGTCGCGAAGCTGGAGAGGACGCGGAAGAGGCCCCAGCGAACCGCGGTTCCTGTAGGAAGCGGATAGAATGACATGTTCGAAACGACCGTCTTGAAAATCGGAAGCCCGGATGGTCAGAGCGAGCTGGAAGTCGCTCGCTTGCCGACAGGAATGTACCAATTCACAGAGTGGACCAAGCAGGCTGGCGACGAATCCACTGGCCCCTGCACCGCGTTAACGCACCTGTCGGGCCTATATGAAACCCAAGAGGCTGCTGAGACTGACGCCCGCCAGATACTACCGTGGTTCCGCGATATTTCAAAATGACCCACCCCCTCGCCCCGTATTGACGCCGTTACGAAAATGCGCGAAAAAGGGGCTCCACAATTGCGCCTGACGCGCACCGTTACCCCACCCTGCGGGGTTTGTGATCGGGCTCTCCCTGTGTTCTTGCTATTGTTGGTGGTCTCGGCGGCTGCCGTTGGTGCGATGCTGTTGGTCAAGGTCAAAGGGTAGCGATGATAACTGGCCTTGTTCTGGCATTGGCGGGCGTCACCGAAAGGCCATTTGCAACGGTTAGCGATGAACTGATTTGCTGGGCATACGTTAACAAGGTCGCACCCCAAAATAATGGTAAGACATATGCTTACATTCATGTTTCTGACGCTAAGGCGAATTGTTCTGAAAAGGTCCTCGATTTTATAATCGACGTTAATTTGGACGTGAATAAGACGCCTTTCGACGCCGACCGCTTCCTGAGATTGGAAAACAAATTTCAATGCCAGAGTCTCGCGGTTGCGGAAGCCATGAAGCGTGGCTGGTATTACCGTTATACTTTTCGGTTTCCGAACGCTCGTCCGACAACCAGATTGCTGCGCTGCTGACCGCCCTTGCGTCGGGGCACGCCACCGGCACGAGCCTGTCGCCTGACGCGCAGCAAGACCCCGCTCCGGCGGGGTCTTTCGTATCCAGATCACAGCGGCGTAGAGCAGTGGTAGCTCGGGTTGCGCAGCAAAGTCGGCTATGCCAAAGCATCGCTCTATGGCGCAGGATGAAGTTCGCGGTGGCATCGCCAGGTCTCGAGCAATGCGAGCTGCCTATTTTGCAAACCCGCCGCTCTGCAATCATTGTAACGGTCCGATCGGGTTGAGCGGAAAAGACCGTCCGGCTGACGGCAGAAAGAAGAAATTCTGCTCCCGCTCGTGCGCCGCATCGTTCAACAACTGCTTGCCAAAGCGGGCACGAGCTGTGGTTCCCTGCAGAACCTGTGGTGCGAATGTCAACGAGGGCATTCGCGGCGTTTCATTTAGCGGGCGAGCCTACTGCAAGGGGTGCTGGTCGAACCGAAGGGGCTTGCTCGGGCGACGCGAGAAGAGCGAGTGTTCACATTCGGTGATCCGAGCCCATGCTCGATCGACCATTTCGCGATCGCCGAAGCGCTGCATGATCTGCGGATACGATCGGCACGCCGAAGCGTGTCATCTGCGACCGGTAGCAGCCTTTCCTGGTACTGCTCGGCTCGACGAGATAAACTCATCTACGAACCTCGTGTGGCTCTGCCCCAACCATCATTGGGAACTAGACCACGGAATGCTCGCATTCGAACGTCTCTTGGACGAGCGATCCTAAGTCCGCAGGTCATTGGTTCGACTCCGATCGCCGCGACCAGTTCACCGGAGATGCTTATATGGCGATGGTGCGCGTGAACAGGGAACTAATGATCAACGCCGCCTACGTGTCTCACGTGAAATGGGATCGGCGCCAGTACATAAACGCGCCGGGCGACAGCATGCTTGTCATCACCATGGCGGACGGTGCCGTCCATCGCGTTAGGCACGAACCTTGGCTCATGGGCGGAACGGACTGCTATGCCGTAGAGCGCGAAATAGACTCCGCGCTCGCCCAAGCCGGCCTATGATCGTCGTCAACCTCAAGCCCGACATTCGCACACTGCATCGGGACATGACCGCGTTCCACCGCGACCAGATGCCCTTCGTCGACGCGCTGGCGCTCACCACGCTGGCCAAGGGTGTTCAGGGCGAGGAACGCGAGCAGGTCATCGAGACCTTCGACAAGCCGACGCGGTTCACCGAGAACGCCTTCGCCATCCTGCCGGCCACGAAGAGCACGCCGATAGCCGTGATCTTCCCGAAGGATATCCAGGCCGAGTACCTGGCGCCATTCGTCGACGGTGGCTCGGGCATGCAGGAGCTGCGCGGCAAGCGCGGCATGCTGGTCCCGAAAGGCCTGCCGGTGAATGCCTACGGGAACATCCCCAAGGGGAAGGTGGCGCAGCTCAAGGCCAAGCCGAACGTGTTCGTCGGTTCGGTCAAGGCCAAGGACGGACGGATCATCAACGGGGTGTGGCAGCGGCCGACGGCGGCCAGGAAGGCGAAGCGCGCCAAGCCCGGCACCGCGCAGCCGGGCCACCTCAAGCTGCTGATCCGCTTCTCTGACCCGGCGCCGGTGAAAGAGCATCTGGATTTCTTCCGGGCAGCCGAAGCCTATCTGCGCCGCAACGCGCGCAAGGCATTCGAGGATGCCTATGCGCAGGCGATCGCGACGAAGCGGGTCGTTTTCAGCTGATGCCTTCAATGCTATCATGCCAGCATGACGAAGGATGCACGACAGTCATTGATAGCGCTGTGTTCGGTGACTTTGCTCATCGGGTTATCCGTCGTCAGTGTCAGCCTCCTCAAAGGCATCGACATTCCCGATTGGGTTCTCCCGCTGGGATTGGTGCTCATGACTATCGATTTTGGTTGGCGCTTCATCCTGTGGATACGGGCCAAACGATCCGCCTCTGAGGAAACACCCACCTAGGCATTTCGTCCGCGCGCCTGGGAGTGGTCACCCTCCCCTCCTCCGGCCGCTATCGAGGCAACCACAGATGGTGAGCGTGGGTCCTTCCTGACCCCTCAGGCAACGAGGGTATTTCGCGCGCGCGTCTCGCGGCCAGCGCTGAGCTGCGAAAGGTGTCCGCACCCCGATGTCCGCACCGTCCGCGCCGGTTTCCATCCGCGAGTTCGCCCGCCTCGATGGTTGCGATGAAAAGCTGGTTCGCCGCGCCGTAAAGGCCGGAAAACTGCTGCTGTCCGGCGATGGCAAGATCGATCCTGCGCTCGCCGGATCGGGTTGGCGGAGACAGAATCGCCGCACTGAAAATGGTGCGGACACTGCATCATCGGCAAAAAAGGTGTCCGCACCCGCACAGCCTGTGCGGACAAAGCGGAAAGCATCGCGCGGGGCCACGGCGGAAGACCTGCAGGAGGCACTGGACGCGATCGCCGGCGAAGAGGTCGACGACTTCCTTGCCAAGGTGTTGCGCGGCGATTTCGCATCTGTCGTCCGCGCCGAGCAGATCAAGGAAAATGGCCTCGCAGCGAAACACCTGATCGCGGCCAGGAAGGAAGCTGGCAGCCTCGTGGAGGTCGAGCGCGCCGAGGCGATATTCTTCGAAGCTGCGCGATCATGGCGCGACGCCTGGATAGGGTTCCCGACACGGGTCGGCCCGCTGCTCGCGGCGGACCTCGACGTCGACACAGATCGGGTCGTGGAGGCTCTCACGATCCATGTCCAACATCAGCTTGAGCAGCTCGGCGAGCCGCAGGGCGACTTCACCGCTCAGCAGTAACGAGGAGCGCTTGCACCGCGCCGCGCGGCGGGGCTGGACGCCGCCGCCGCGGGATAGCCTTCCCGACTGGGCCGACAAGGAGCGCCGCTTGGCCAAGGAGGCCGGCAGCAGCTCCGGTCGGTGGCGGACCTCGACGGTAGAGATTGCGCGCGGCCCGATGCTCGCGGCCACCGAACCGGGTGTGCACGTCATCACCGCGATGGTGGCCACACAGCTGCTCAAGACATCGCTGCTCGAGAACATCGTGGGGTTTCACGCGCATCGCGATCCCTGCCCGATCCTGCTCGTCCAGCCCAAGGAAGACGCGGCCGAGCAGTTCAGCAAGGAGCGCATCGGCCCGCTTATCAATGCCACGCCCGCGCTTCGCGAGCTGGTCGGTACGGTCAAGACACGGAAGGCGGAGGAGACCCTTCTATTCAAGTCTTTCCCGGGCGGCTTTCTGGCCCTTGTCGGCGCCGGCAGCCCGGACAACCTTGCGCGCCGGCCCGTGCGGATCGTGCTGTACGACGAGGTCGATAAATACCCGGTCACCCGCGAAGGCGATCCGATCGACATCGGCGACGAGCGCATGGCGTCGTTTCCGAACTGGCTTTCGGTGCGGGTATGCTCACCGACGGTCAAGGACGAGAGCCGGATCGAAGCGAGCTTCCTTGCGTCTGATCAGCGCCGTGCGAGCGTCGAATGTCCGGATTGCGGTCACCGGATGGTGCCGGAGTTCTTCAAGCACGTTGAATGGGACAAGGGCGAGGATGGCAATCGCCATCGGACGGAAACGGCCCGGATCTTCTGCGAGGCCTGCGGATCGGGCTGGACGGAGGGACAGCGCCGCCGCGCCCTCGCGACGATCCGCTGGCACCAGACGCGCCCGTTCGAATGCTGCGGCGAGCGGCAGGCGCCCCTCGAGGCATACGAGGCAGCATGGCGCGCGGGCGATCCGGATCCGGTCGCCAAGGTCTGGGACTGGTGGGAAGGCGATCGCTGGGCGGTCTATCGCGCCCGGTGTGTGCACTGCGGTTCGTGGCCCGTGCCCAACGAACATGCCGGCTTCCAGGCCGGCAAGCTCTATTCGCCCTGGCCAAAGGATGCGCCGCCCTACATTGCGCGGAAATGGATCGCCGCGGAGGGCGACGAAGACAAGAAACAGGTGTGGTGGAACACGCAGGCTGCGTGGCCATACCGCCGCCACGGCGGCCGCGAAGTCGAGATGTCGGAACTGCTGGCCCGCCGGGAGAACTGGCCGCCAGGCATCGTGCCGGACGGTGTAGCGCTGCTGACCGCCGGCATCGACGTCCAGGACTATCGCCTTGAGATCGAAATCGTTGGATGGGGGCGAGACGAGGAAAGCTGGTCGATCGAGCACCATGTGATTGACGGCGAAATGTCAGACCCAGCGACGCAGGCGCAACTCGACGAGCTGCTGAAACGGGTGTGGTACCGGGCAGACGGCCGTCCTTTCGAGATACGGGCCGCCTGCATCGATTCCGGCGGCCATCACACCGACCGCGTCTATGACTTTTCGAAGGGTCGGTTGGGCCGCAAGATCTGGGCGATCAAGGGTGAGAGCGCGCGGACCGGCTATCGCAATCCGGTGTGGCCGGTGAAGCGGCCGAGCTCGCGAAGCAAGAAGACGTTCCGGCCGGTGATCATCGGCGTCAACGCCGCAAAGGATGCCTTGCGCAGCATGCTGCACAAGATGGCGCCGGGCCCCGGATACATGCATTTCAACGGCGATTGGGATCAGCCGGCGTTCGAGCAACTCACCGCCGAGCGGATCCTGATCGAGGGTGAAGGGGCACAGAAGGTCAAGAAGTGGGTGCCGATCCCCGGCCGGGCCAATGAGCGGCTCGACTGTCGGGTGTATGCGCTCGCCGCTCTGCGCGGCCTTGTCCACATGGGCCTGAAGCTCAACCGGATCGCGAACGAAGTCGGAGCGATGGTCACGGAATGGCTCGCGCCTGCCTCGCAGGATGAACCCTCCCCTGCCCCGGCGGCGCCGACAGTACCCGCCAAAGTTACCGATGAACCGCCAGCGGCGCCCGTCTCGCCGCCGCCGAAAAGGCCGAGTGGCTCGCTGAGCCGCCGCCTCGCCTGAAGGAAGATGCCCATGCGCTACGATCCGAGCCGCAGCATCCTTGCCGGCATGGACACTGCCGTACTGCAGGCGCGCCTGCAGCAGATGCAGCGGGACTATCTCGATCTCATGTCGGGCAAGAAGGTGATCAGTGGGTCCTATACGCAGGGAGATGGCGCGAAGAGCGTCACCTATTCCATGACGAATATCGGCCAGCTCACGCTCGCCATTCGCCAGTTGCAGACACAGCTCGGCATCATCTCCTCGCCACGCCGCGCGCTCTCGGTCGGATTTCGCTGATGCCGAACGTGCCGCAGCTGATCGACAATCGCGGACAGCCGATCCCGTCCGCGATCATCGCCCAGATCCGCGACAATGCCCGCACGCGCGGGCGCATGCGTGGCTCCATCAACAGTGGCGGCGGCCCGCAGAATTTCTTCCCCTACGACGCGGGCAGCTGGTTCTCGCAGGAGACGGGGGATTGGTATCCGGTCATCCGTTCGCCGGACACCGAGATCAACATCTACCGCGACCGGATCGCCTCGCGCGCCCGGGACCTTCGGCGCAACGACAGTTGGGCGAGTGGCGCGGTCAGCCGGATCCTCGATTCGACGATCGGCGCATCCTATCGGTTCGTGGCAAAGCCGGATTATCGCGCGCTTGGGCTGCACGCGAAGGGCTTCGACGCTGTCTGGGCAAACGAGTATCGCCAGGCCCTGGAGGCGCTGTGGCGCACCTATTCGGAAGACCTCGGCCATTATAACGACGTCAATCGCCGGCTGACCGTCTCGCAGCAGTTCCGCCTCGCGCTCGGCCACAAGCTGGTCGACGGCGAATCGCTGATCGTCGCGCAGTGGCGGCCGGATCGGCTCGGGCGCGGCGCGGCAACCTATGCGACGGCATTCGAGGGCGTCGATCCGGATCGGCTGTCGAACCCGTACATGCAGACGGACACTAAGATCCTGCGCGGCGGCGTCGAGCTCGACAAGGATCAGGTGCCCGTCGCCTACCATATTCGCCGGGCGCATCAGAACGACTGGTACAATGCGGTCGAGAGCATGGAATGGGACCGCATCGAGCGCGAGGATCCCGACGGCTGGCGGCGCGTCTATCACGACTATGATCCCGAGCGGTTCGGCCAGAACCGCGGCGTGTCGGTGTTCGCGCCCGTCATCAACCGGCTGAAGATGCTGGCCAAGCTCTACGGCGTGAAGCTGCAGGCAGAGACGGTCGCGTCCGCCTTCGGCATGTATGTCACCTCGCCGTTCGATACGGAGATGGTCCGCAGCGCCCTCGAGAACGAGGACGACGAGGAAAGGGGCTGGTCCTGGTACCAGGGCATGCGGTCGGACTTTCACAGCGATCGCGACATCAACATCAACGGCGTGCGGGTTGCGACGCTCGCGCCCGGCGAGAAGATCGAGACGGTCGCTCCCGGCGGCAATGCCGGCGATTTCAGCCCGTTCACGCATGAGATGCTGCGCGCGGTGTCGGTCTGCCTCGGCATGTCGGCGGAAGAGGTCCACAACGATTATTCGGATTCGAGCTGGTCATCTGCCCGGGCCGGCATCGTCCAATCGGAAAAGACCTACAATCGGCGCTGCGACGAGTTCGACATCAACACCGCAACGCCCGTCCTCGCCACCTGGCTGGAGGAGCCTTTCGAGCGCGGCGAGCTCCCCCTGCCCCGCAATGCCCCGTCCTATCTTGAGATGCGCACCGCCTATGCGCGCGGTCGCTGGCTGGGCGTCGCGCGCGGCTGGGTCGATCCGGTCGCAGAGCGCCAGGGTGTCGTTCTCGGCCTCGATGCCGGCCTCTCCACGATGGAAGAGGAGTGCGCCAAGCAGGGCATGGATTGGGAAGAGAATCTGGAGCAGCGCGCCGTCGAATATCAGCGCATGCAGGATCTCGGCCTGCCGCATCCGCAGTGGTTCGGGCCCGAAGTCTCGGCCACCGAAGCCTCCGAGAAGCCGAAGACGGAGCAGGCCTGATGTTCATCGACGTCACCCGCTACGGCGGGATGCGTACGCTCCGCCTCGCGGTCGCGGCGATCGCCTATCTCGACGCGGTCGAGGGCGGATCTTCGGTGCACCTGATCGGTAGCGAGCGTCTGCGCGTGAACGAAAGCCCGGACGAAATCGAGGCACTGATAGCCGCGGCTGCTCCGAAAACGCAGGCGCTAGAGCCGATCGCCGTTGAGAAGATACCGGCCATGCCTGCGGTTGCGCCGGGCGCGCGCGACGGACGGCAGCGGAGGCGCTGATGCATAGCTTTCCACTCCACCTCGCCTCGCGACTGTTCAATGCCGGCATTGCGCTCAATGAGTCCGACGCCCCCCTCGCGCTCCAGCTTCTCGGCCAGTCGTTTCCGTTGCGGGCCGATGGCGGCGCGGCAAGCGAGATCGGCGCCGGCGAGGAATGGGGATCACCGCGCCGGGGATCGGGCAGCGAACGACCCTACGACGTGATCGCGGGTGTTGCCGTCATTCCGGTCAAGGGCGTTCTCATTCAGCGCCTCGGCTGGCTTTGGCACTATGGCGAATATTTCGGAATTTCCGGATATGACCGGATCCGCTTCCAGTTCGTGGCGGCGCTGGCCGATCCCGACGTCGACGCGATTGCGCTCGATGTCGACAGCCCCGGCGGCGAAGTAGCCGGCTGTTTCGACCTCGTCGACACGATCTATCGCGCGCGTGGCGTCAAGCCGATCGCCGGGATTCTGGGCGAAAACGCCTATTCGGCGGCCTATGCGCTCGTCTCTGCTGTCGACCCCGGCCGGCTTTGGGTGCCGCGGACGGGCGGCACCGGATCGGTCGGCGTCATCTATCTGCACCTCAGCATCGCCAAATGGCTGGCGAACAACGGCATCACGCCGACGCTGATCACAAAGGGCGCACTGAAGGGCGAGGGCAGCGAGATGATCGACCTGTCCGATGACGCCCTCGCGCGTATCCAGGCCGACGTCGATGCCGTCGGCGAGATCTTCGATGCCACCGTCGCGCGCAACCGCGGCATGGCCAAGAAAGACGTGACCGCCACGCAGGCGGGCACGTTTCCAGGCTCCAAGGGTGTCGACATCGGCTTCGCTGATGCCGTGGCGGCGCCCGACGAGGCATTCCGGGCGCTGCTCAAGCAGCTCGACTGAACGCAGGGGGCCCGGCCCCGGCAGGCTTCGCGCCAATCACAAGGATGTGCATATGAAATCCTCCAGCCAGCTTATGGCCGGCGCGAGCCGCTTCGCGCATTTTGCCGGCCTCACCCGTGCCTCGCGTCGGGCGGCCGACGACGATCAGGACAAGGACGCCCGCGCCGAAGAGGACGAGCGTGACGACGACGCCTCGGAAGAGGACGACGAGGAGCCCAAGGGCAAGAAGGGCAAGGGTGCTCGCCGCGCCGAGGACGATGATGGCGACGGCGATGACGACGAGCCCCGGGGCAAGAAGGGATCGCGCGCCGAAGACGACGACGGCGACGACGAGGAGCCGAAGTCTCGCGGCAAGCGCTCGCGCCGCGCCGAGGACGATGACGACGATTCCGAACCCGAGGATGATGACGACAAGGAAGAGATGAACGGCCGCAGCGCCAAGGCGGCCGCACGTCGCCGAGAGCGCGCGCGGTGCGCAGCCATCTTCGCGCATCCTTCGGCTGCCCGCAACGTGGCTCTCGCCGCCTCGCTGGCATTCGAGACGACCATGACCCGCAAGGAGGCGATCGCCGTCCTGCGCAGTCAGGCGGACCGCTCTGACGACCGTGGGGACCGCGAGCCGCAGGGCAATCGTCACGCCCGGACCGACCGGTCCGCGCGCAACGTCAGCCTGGGCGGCGATGCCCCGCCGCTCAACGGCAAGGCTGCCGTGAAGGCGAGCTGGGACACCGCCTTCAAGAAGGCGGGTGTCGCAACTCGCTGACCGCCCTCCCCCCTCATTGAGAAAGGAGCCCGATCATGGGCAATCCCACTGTCACCCCGCTTGTCGAACTCCGCCACGAGGGCGGTTACGTCGTTTGGGATCCGAGCGACGGCATGCTTACCCGCGAGGCCATTGTCCTCGCCTCCGGCGCCGGCGTGTGCACCGCCGGCCTGGTACTTGGCGCGCTGCTGACCGGCGGCGCCGGTGTCGCCACCGCCATCGGCACCAACACCGGCAACGGCGCCATGGGCGCGATCACGGTCGGCAGCTCGGCAAAGCTCGGCGACTATGATCTCGAAATCGTCGAGCCGGCGGCCAATGCCGGCGCATTCGTCGTCCGCGATCCCGATCATAACCTGGTCGGGCACGGCACGGTCGGCGTCGCGTTCAACGGCGGCGGTCTCGGCTTCACGCTCGCCGACGGCGCGACCGACTTCGTTGCGGGCGATACCTTCAAGATCACCGTGACCGGTGCCCTGAAATATCAGGCGTACGATCCGACCGTGACCACCGGTCTCGAGCGCGCGGCGGCGATCCTCTGGAGCGGCCGGCGCGATGCCACATCCGCCGATCGGCGCGCGGTGGCGAACGTGCGCGGCCCGATGAAGGTCCAGGCGGCCGAACTGATCTGGGGCGCGAACGTCACGACGCAGCAGCACCAGACCACCGCCCTCGCCCAGCTGGCGAAGCTCGGCATCCTCAACGTCTGACCGGCGCGGCCGAGCGCCGCGCCCCTTCCCTGACGGTTGCGCTCCATCGCCGGCGCGACCCCTTTTCGATGGAGCATCCGCATGAGCATCATCAACATCTTCCACAACGACGCGTTCTCGGAAATCGAGCTCACCACCACCGTCGAGCGCATCCCCCACCTGCCGTCGACGCTGGGCGACATGAACATCTTCACGCCCAACCCGATCCGTACCACTGCGCTCGCGGTCGAGGAGCGCAATGGCGTGCTGAGCATCGTTCCGATGAGCCAGCGCGGGCAGCCGACCAATTCCGAACGCACGACCGAGCGCCGCAAGATGCGGTACTTCGACGTGCCGCGCATCTTCAAGGGCGACACCATCCACAGCCACGAGCTGCAGAACATCCGCGAGTTCGGCCAGGAAACGGTGTTCATGCAGGTGCAGGCGGAGGTTGCGCGCCGTCTGGGCGGGCCGACCGGTATTCTCTCGCACCTCGATTATACCGAGGAGTTCCAGCGCCTCGCGGCCGTGCAGGGCCTCCTGCTCGATGCCGACAACAGCGTCTGGTATAACTGGTTCGACGAGTTCGAGATCGTCGCGCCGGACGAGATTGCGTTCAATCTGACCGCCAATGTCGAGTTCTCGCTGCGGCCTATCATCAATGCCATGGTCCGCAGCATGGCTCGCTCGTCTCAGGGCGCCTTCACCACCGAGACGCGTGTCGTCGCGCTCTGCGGCGACGATTTCTACGACAAGTTCACCAATCACATCGACGTGGTGAAGACCTACCAGAACTGGTCGGCCGCGGCTGACCTGCGGCAGGGTGGCGCCTTCCAGACCTTCCCCTTCGCGGACGTCGAATGGGTCAACTATCGCGGATCGGATGACAACAGCACGATCAAGATCCCGAACGACAAGGTGAAATTCTTCCCGCGCAACGCCCCGGGCGTGTTCGAGAAGGCTATGGCGCCGGGTGAGAGCTTCGAATGGATCAATACGCCCGGCAAGGAGCGCTACGTGGTTCCGATCTTCGATCGCGATCGCAACAGCTGGTGGCGGATGGAGGCGTACGAATATCCGCTCTTCATCTGCAAGCGGCCCGAGGTCCTGCGCACCGGCCGCATCGGCGCCTGATCGACGATGTCGATCGACTGGGACGCGCTCGTCCTCTCCCCTGTCATGGCCATCTTTGGCGAGGGGGATGGGACGGACGCGTCCTTGCCGACGTATATGCCGGCGGCCGGCGGCTCGTTCGCGCTCGCCGATGCCGTGTTCGACCGCGAATATCTCGCGGTCACGACCAACGATGACGGCAGCGAGAACGCGACGCGCAAGCCGATCCTCGGCGTGCGCCTGGCGCGCTTCGCGGAGGCGGGCGTCGGCGGCCCGGTGCAGAACGACAAGGTGCTCATCCCCTCGGTCGGAATTACGTACATCGTGCGTGAGGTGCAGCCCGACGGGCACGGTCACGCGCTGCTGCTGCTGAACGCGACGGCGCTATGACGACGACGTCCGACACCATCCTCGACCTGGTGAAAGCAGCGCTCAAACCCGACGCTGCCCCCTACCCCACCGATGCCGAGGGCCGCGTCTATCGCCCGGGTGACTGGGTCACCTGGGACCAGCAATATCCGGCGATCAAGCTGCGCCTGATGAGCGAGGAAAAGACCTCGCTCGGCCGCGCTGACATCGCCTTCACCGTCGTCTCGACCGTGCGCGTCATCGCCCAGGTCGCCGCCTTCGCATCTCCGGATGACGGCGGCGCGGGCGACGCCGAGGAGGCGCTGTGGCGCCTGCAGCGACAGATCGAGGTCGCGGTGATCAACAGCTATCCGCTGACCAGCAAGCTGCAGCAATTCCCCTTCGTGCGCGCTGTGCCCGGCTTCTCCGCCGAGGGTGAGAAGCACCTCGCCGGCATCAACATCGATATCGGCTGCGAGTTCTATCAAGGACCCGAGGACTTCGCGCCGATCACGGCCGACGATCTCACCGAAGTAGGCGTCACCTTCCCCGGTTTCCCCGGCCTCGGCGCCGACATCCCCACCGATCAATAGGAGCGCTTCATGCGGATCATCGCTGCTCCGGACCGCCGCGTGCGCGATCCGGAAACGAAGGCCCTCGTGCCCGACGACGGGCAGGAGGTGTCCGAACATGACGTCTATTGGGCGCGCCTGCTCGCCGATGGCGACGTCGTGCCCGCTCCCGAAACCCCGGCCGAACCGGCCCCCAGCCAGGAAGAGCAGGAATGACCGTCCCGTTCGCACAGATCCCCGCCGGCGATGCGATCCGCGTCCCGCTCTTCTATGCCGAGATCGATCCGAGCCAGGCCAACACGGCGCAGCTCATCCAGCGCGCGCTGATCATCGGCCAGAAGACGAGCGCCGGCACCTATCCGCCCAACCTCCCCGTGCTCGTGCAGAGCGTGACCGCCGGCATCCAGGGTGGCGGCGCGGGCTCGCTGCTGGCCGACATGATCAAGACCTATCGGCTCAACGACACGTTCGGCGAGCTGTGGGCGCTGCCGCTGGTGGACGATGGCGCTGCGGTGGCCGCGACCGGCTCCATCTCCTTCACCGGCCCGACCACGGCCGTTGGCGTGCTCAGCCTCTACGTCGCCGGTCAGAAGGTCTCGATCGCTCTGGCGTCCGGCACCACGGCCGCCCAGGCGGCAACCGCCGTCGCCGCAGCGATCAACGCAGCAACCGCGCTGCCCGTCACCGCGGCGGTCGACGGCACGACCACCAGCAAGGTCAACGTGACCGCCAAGAATGCGGGAGCGACCGGCCTCGACATCGACATGCGCGTCGGGTTCCGCGGTGCGCCGGGGGGCGAGCGCACCCCCGCCGGCCTCGGCGTGACCATCGTCGCCATGACGGGCGGCGCGACGCCGCCGAGCCTGACCGCCGCGCTCGCCAACCTGCAGGACGAGCCGTTCGATTTCATCGTCAGTCCCTACAACGATCCGACCACGATCGCGGCGATCACGGCCTTTCTGAACGATTCGACGGGCCGGTGGTCGTGGCAGACGCAGGTCTATGGCCATTGCTTCATCGCGAAGCGCGGCAGCCAGGGCGCGCTGGCGACGTTCGGCAACGGCTTGAACGACCAGCATCTCAGCTGCATGGGCATCTACGATAGCCCCTCCCCCTCGTGGGAATGGGCGGCGGCGATGGCTGGCGCGGCCGCGGTGAGCGTCCGCGCGGATCCTGGCCTGCCCCTCCAGACGCTCGCCCTGCGGGGCGTGCTGGCGCCGCACCTCGGCGGCCGCTTCTCGCTCAGCCAGCGCAACACGCTGCTGTTCGACGGCATCTCGACTTTCTCAGTCGCGTCCGACGACACGCCGCTGATCGAGAATGTCATCACCACCTACCAGTTCAACGCGCTCGGCGATCCGGACAATAGCTATGTCCAGGTCGAGACGATGTTCCTGTTGATGTATGTGTTGCGTCAGCTTTCCACGGTCATCACGACCAAATATGCTCGCAAGAAGCTGAAAGCCAACGGAACCCGCATCGCACCCGGGTCCAACGTCGTCACGCCGAACACGATCCGCGCCGACCTGATCGCCAAATACAGCGAGATGGAAGAGCAGGGATATGTGCAGCAGTCCGACACCTTCGCGGAAAATCTGGTGGTCGAGAAAAACGCCACCGCCCCGAACCGGGTCGACGTCCTTTATCCGGCGATCCTCATCGACCAGCTGCGCATCTTCGCGCTGCTGATGCAGTTCCGGCTGCAATAATCCCCTCAATCATCGGAGAAGCTTATGGCGACCGATCCCAATCGCCTGGCGGGCACCGCGTACATCGCGGTGGACGGCCAATCTTACGCCATCGTCGGCGAGGGCACCTATCGACCCGATCAGGAGACTCGCGAATCGCTGCCCGGGCAGGACGGTATTCACGGATACAAGGCCATGCCCGCGCCTGGCCGCATATCGTGGCGCGGCCGAGATCAGGGCGGTGTCAGCCTTAAGTCTCTCGGCGATGCCGGCAACGTGACCATCACGCTCGAGCTCGCAAACGGAAAGACCGTCGTCGGCCGCAATATGTGGCGCGTCGGAGACCCCCTCGAGGTGAACACGGAAGAGGCCACTTACGAGGCCGCCTTCGAAGGTCCCGAGGTGCGGGAGCACTGACATGTCCAAGATCGATGAAATCCCCGACGAGCTCGTCATCACGCTTCGCAAGCCGGTCGAGCATGGCGGCGAAACCTATACCGAGCTGAAGTTGAAAGAGCCGACCGCCGGTCAGCTGCTCGAAATCGACAAGCACGACGGCCGCGCCGCCGACGTTTTCAGCGTGTCCCTGATTGCCGGCATCCCGAAAGGCGCCATCGAGAAGATCGGTGCGCGCGATCTCATCAAGGGGGCGAGGTACATCGCGTCTTTTTTGGCCGAAGACCCACCGACTGGCGTCGCATCGTAGACGCGCTCGCCGGTCGCTGGGGCGTTCATCCGCGCGAGATTCTGCGTGACCCTTGGTCTGAAATTCTGGTGTGGGCGGAAACGGCCGGCGTGCTGCGGAGGGACTGATGCAATCTCGCTTCGCCGTGGCCGTCGTTGCCGACGACAAGACGGAAAAGGGCGCGCGCTCCGCCGAGCGACGCCTCGGCCAGGTCGGGAAGAAGGCGGCGAACGACAACCGCGCCGCCTTCGATCGCTTCCGGCGCGATGCTTCGAACGCGAACAAGTCGGTGATCCAGTCGATCAGCCGGGTTGAGGGCGCTGCATCGAAAGCCTTCGGCCGCAGCTCGGTGATGGCGCCCTTCTTGAAGCGGATGGGCGCAATCCGGGAAATGACCGAAGCCGCCAGCGATTCGATGGGGCGGGCCGCGATGGCCGGCGGTGTGCTCACCCGCACCATGGCCGGTATCGGCGTCGCGGGCGCTGCCACGGTCGCCGTGCTCGTCGCGGCGGGTGCCGCAACCTATAAGCTCGTGTCGAACTGGTCCGAAGCTGGCGCCGCGGCAGGCCGCCTCTCCCGCTCGATCGGCATCGCCACCAAGGATCTGATGGCTTTCGAGGGCGCCGCGGCGCGCTACGGCGTGGACAAGGGCGCTGCCGATACGGCGATGGCCAACATCGCCCAGACCGTGCACGATGCCTATCACGGCCGGAACGCCACCGCACTCTTCACCATGAAGAAGCTGGGCATCGGGTTCAAAAAGGGGGCGGACGGCAACCTCGATTACAACGCGACCACCGCCGACATCGCCGATGCGCTGAAGCGCCAAAAGGATCCGCAGACCGCGAACGCGATCGCGGGCATATTCGGCGCGACGGGCGCCCTCCCCTTGCTTCGCGAGGGCTCCGGCACGCTCAAGGCCGAGATGGCCGACGTTGCGAAGCGGGGTCCGGTGCTCGACGACGCCCAGGCGGCGCGGGCCCAGCGGGTGCAGCGCGAAGGCGTGATCGCAAGCCAGATCAAGGACCGCGCTCTGCTGGGCGCTGGTGACTGGCTGGGCGGGAAGATCGAGCCCGTATTTGGTCGCCTGGTCGACGGTGTGTCGCGGTTTCAGGAGAGCGTCGAGCGCAGCTTCTCGCCGGCGGCCACCAAGATAGACCGCGCGGCGGACAAGATTGCGGCCGCAGCGCGAACAACGGGATCAGCCGCTGGCGGCGGCGCGGCGGCGGGCGCCGATCACCGCGTTCTGTCGCGCTTCGGTCCGCGTGCGGCGCCCAAGGCCGGAGCCTCCACCTATCACAATGGCGTCGACCTTCGGGCGGCTGTCGGCACTGCACTCCACGCGCCCAAGGACGGCGTGATCCATATCTTCCGGAACGGCAAGGGCGGGCTCCAGGCGGTGATCGACCATGGCAACGGCCTGGCGACCGGCTATGCTCATCTCAGCAAGGTCAACGTCGCCAATGGCGCCCGGGTCAAGGCCGGCCAGACCTTTGCGCTAAGCGGCGCATCGGGAAACGTCACCGGGCCGCATCTGCATTTCACGGTGACGCAGGACGGGAAGAAGATCGATCCCGAGACATCCGGGCTGATCGGCAGCCTGTTCGGCAGTGGCAACAACAATCTCGGCGGCATCAAGGGCAAGGACGGGCGTTTCCGCAAATTCGCGTCCGAGGCCGAGAGTATCGGCGAAATCGACAAGATCATTCGCCGCGACGTGCGCCGCGGTCAGACGACTCCGGAAAAACTGCTCGATGCTCCGGGCCAGGGCTACGCTCCGGCCGCGGATGGCAATGACGTCCCGGCCTATCTCCGACACATCCGCCAGCGCACGGGCCTGGGCCCGAACGATCAGATCGACATCAACAATCGTGATCAGATGAACGCGCTGATTGCGGCCATCGTCCAGATGGAGAGCGGGCGGAAGATGACCAACGATCAGGTCGGCCGGATCATCGTCGAGCATCGATTCGAAGGACTCCCCGCCGGAGCCAAGGTGACGTCGCGCGATAGCGAAGGCCGTAGCGGCGTGCATTATGCAATGCCGACGAGCGCCGGCGGCGGCGGCTGGTAGAGTGGCCCTCTTCTCCAACGGGCTGCTGCCCGCCTCCTTTCGGGGGGTTCCCTTCGCCGTGGCGCGCTCGGCCAACGAAGGCGGCCGGCGCGTCGTCGTGCACGAATATCCTGGCCGCGATCTGCCCTCCACCGAGGATATGGGGCGCGGGGCGCGGCGCTTCTCGTTCAACGGCTTCCTCGTCGAGGGCGATCTCGTCTACCTCGGCGGGCCCGTGCAGCTGCAGCGTGCGCTCCTGCTCGCCGCGCTCGAGGCGAAGGGCCCCGGCATCCTTACGCATCCGACGCTCGGCATCCTGAACGTCAACGTCCTTCGCTATTCCATGGACGAGGACCTCGGTGCGGGGCGAATGAGCGAGATCTCACTCGCCTTCGTCGAGAGCGGAAAAAAGAGCCTGGCGTCCGTGTTCGCCGCGACGGACGCCGGCGTGCTCAGCGCCGCGACCATCGCCAAGATTGCGATCGTGGCGGACATCGCTCGCGTGCTCGTCTCCGCGCTCTCGGGCGGCGGCACGCATAGCGGGATCTCGAGCTCAGCAAGCCAATGGAGCGGCCAGACCACGGCGCTGGCCGGCGATGCCACGGCGATCAACAAGCTGACTGCCCGGCTGCCTGGCAACAATGGCCGTTTCACGTCGGGCGCGAACGCGGGTTTCACCACCGCCGCGAACGACGCCTATTCGGCCGATGCGACGGTCGCCAGCCTGATCGTTCAGGCGTCGGAGCAGCGGCAGGATGTCGCGGCAGCTGCGGCGACCCTCGCCGCCGCCGTTGCCACCTTGGGCATAGGAGCAACCGAGACCGATGTCGGAAACGCTGCCGGCGACCTGGTCGACGCGCTGGTGAATGCCTGCGCCGACCCGGCGGACGCGCTGCGGCTCCTGGCTAAGCTGCTCGCGTTCAGCCCTGCGGGGATCGATGCAGCCGGCACCACGGGCAGCGCGATCACCGCACTGTTTCAGCGCATGATTGCCGTTGCCCTGGCGGTGAGCTCGGCGCGCTATCAGCCGTCGAGCTACGACGATGCGTTCAAGACGCTGGTGCTGGTCACGTCCTTGATCGACACGGTTGCCACTGCCGCAGCGGATGCGGGCCAGGACAGCACCTATGACGTGCTTCGCGATCTGCGCATCGCCGTGACCCAGGATCTCAAGGCCCGCGGTGCGACGCTCGCACCGATCCGATCGTTCAACGTTCCGCGCTCCCGCTCGGCGCTGGCATTGGCGCAGTCCATCTACCGCGACGCGTCGCGCGCGGATCAACTCATTGCCCAGGTGGTCCCCGTCTCGCCACTCTTCATGCCACCATCATTTCAGGCGCTCGCATCATGACCGACACGACCCCGGAGGAGGTCACGCTTAAGGTCGATGGACGCGCGATCACCGGCTGGCAGAATGTGAGCCTCACCCGCGGGTGCGAGCGCATCCCCAACAGCTTCTCGATCGGTCTCACCGCCCTGAACCCCTCCGACGGGTCCAAGGTCGTCGCCTTCGCAGGGCAGGCTTGCGAGCTGGCGCTTGGAAGCGACGTCGTCATCACGGGGTATATCGATCGCGACACCAACGGAGGCGATGCGAACGGACATCAGCTTTCCATAACGGGGCGCGGCAAATGCCAGGACCTTGTCGATTGCTCGGCACAATGGCCATCGGGCCAGCTCGTCAATGGCAATGTGCTGCAGGTCGCTTCGCAACTGGCATCCTATTACAACATCGGCGTATCGGCGCTGAACGGCGTCGACGTCGGTCCGCAGATCCCGCAGTTCCAGCTTGAGTTGACCGAAACGCCGGTTGGCCTGATCGAGCGCCTCGCGCGCAACGCCGGCCTGCTCTTCTACGAGGACGAAAAGGGCGACCTCGTCCTTGCCCAGGCAGGCCAGGAAAAGCACTCGAGCGGCGCGAAATACGGCGATGGCGGGAACGTCCTTCGGTGGCAGTTCGAGCGGTCGATGGACGAGCGGTTCAGCGAAGTGGTCTGTTCACTGCTGAGCGTGGATCCCCTCATTGAGGCGGGCGACGCAGGCTTCCAGATCGACATGCAGAAGGACGCGAACGTCAAACGGCATCGGCGCCTCTATGTGGTCGCCGACCAGTCCAGCCAGGGACAGGATCTCTGCAAGCGTCGCGCTATATGGGAGGTCGCTCGCCGGGCAGGCCGAGGCACGCAGGTTCGCGTCCTGCTCGACAGCTGGCGCGACAAGGACGGCAAGCTGTGGACGCCGAACAAGCTGATGCCTGTGACGGTGCCCGGTCTCGACGGGGCAGACGTCATGCTCTGCATATCCGAGGTGACTTATCGCCGGGACGATCGTACTGGCACCACCGCCGAGCTGCTCCTGATGCCAAAAGAAGCGTTCACCCCCGAACCTATCATTCTTGTTCCCGATCCTATCATCGAGGCCGTGCAATGATGCGCCAGTTCTGGGAGTTCGTCCGGCGCGGCCGCGTCACCGTCGTTGACGACAGTGACGTCGTGCAGAAAGTCCAGATCGACGAAGGTCCGATGGATCCAGACGGCGGGCGCCGCATCTCCGATGGCGTGATCCGAGTGGCCGAGTTCGGTTTCGCTTCGTCGCCGCCCGTCGACTCTGATGCCGTGCTGGTTCGGCTGCCAGGCAACCGAGCGCTCTCGCTGGTGGTGGCCACCAATCATCGGGATAGCCGCCTGCGCAACCTCCAGGCGGGCGACGCGGCGCTCTACGACGCGCGCGGCGCCTATGTCTGGTTCAAGGATGGCGAGGGCCTGATCATCGACGCTGCCGGGCAGGCGGTCACGATCCGTAACTTCAGCAGCTGCACTATTGACGGCGATCTCCACGTCACCGGCGACGTGCTGAGCCGCAATGGCGACGTCAGCATGAACGGCGTGCACGACGCCTATAACGGCCACACGCACGGCGGCGTGCAGGCCGGCAGCGACAACACAGACCCTCCCACTCCGGAGGCCTGAATGCCCGACATTGCGACGATATGGGATCCGGACAGCGGCACCGGAGACTGGGTGCTGTCCGTCCCGCAGCTCAATCTGCTGGTCGACGAAAACGGCAACTCGGTCGTCGATGACAGCGCCGCGCCGATCTGGACGGATATCGAGGCCTATACGGCGGGCACGGGCCTGCTCGCCGGCAATGACCTGGTCACGGCCGTCCTGATCAGCCTGTTCACCGATGCGACGGCCGACACCGAGGACACAATCCCCGACGGCACGACCGATCCGCGCGGCTGGTGGGCCGGTGACATCGGTTCGAAATTCTGGCTGCGGACCCGGTCCAAGCAGACGCCGACCGTGCTTGCTCTGGTCAAGAGCGATTTCGCCAACGCCCTGCAATGGCTGCTCGACGACGGCGTCGCCGCCGACGAGACCCGCGCGACCGAGGCGACGGGCGACCAGCTCACCGTCGCCAATGCCCTCTATGACGTGCAGCCGGTGACGGTGCTGCTCTATTCGGTCGCGCCCGAGCCGAACACGGTGAACCTCACCATTGCCGGCATTTCGGGCGTCAGCACGTCGGTCAAGAACGCGATCGCCGCCGCCTTCGCCTCCGCGCTCCAGACCGGCGCCGTCCCCGGCGGCACGACGAACATCTCGGCCATCCAGGGCGCGATCGAGAGCGTGCCCGGCAGCGCCGGCTTCGTGCTGACCAACGTCGCGGTCAGCAACGGCACCGTCACTCCCGGCAGCGCCGGCAACATCCAGTCTGCCGGCGGCTATCTGCCGGTGCCCGGCACGATCACCTACGCATGAGCGGAAAATTCTCAGCCGATGATTATGCCGGCGCGATCCGCGACCTGATGCCCACCGGCAGGGTCTGGCCGAAGGATCCGGGCAGCGTGCAGGGCAAGCTCATCGCCGCCCTCGCTCTCCTGCCGGCGCAGATCGATGCGGACGCCATCGCACTCCTGGCCGACGCCTTTCCCGCCGGCACGACCGGTCTGCTGCCCGAATGGGAGGAATCGCTGGGGCTGCCGGATCCGTGCCTGGGCAACAGCCCGACGCTCGCGCAGCGACAGGGATCGGTCCTCGCCCGCTTCACGGCAGGCGGCGGCCAGTCGCGGCAGCGCTTCATCGACTTCGCCGCAGCGCTCGGCTTCACGATCAGCATCGAGGACTATGCGACCTTCCGCGCGGGCGAGAGCAGCGCAGGGCAGCCGGCGTGCGGCGACGAATGGGCCTTCACCTGGGGTGTCACCATCATCGCCAATACCAGCAACCTGCCGGTGAGCGCGCTCAATTGCGAGATGGAGGCCATCAAGCCCGCGCATACCTATATCTTCGCAGCTGGCGGCACGTTCGTCAGCGAGGACGGCTTCGACACCTTCGTCGGCGAAGACGGCACGAC
Organism: Flavisphingomonas formosensis; assembly: GCF_009755815.1. Taxonomy (GTDB): domain Bacteria; phylum Pseudomonadota; class Alphaproteobacteria; order Sphingomonadales; family Sphingomonadaceae; genus Flavisphingomonas; species Flavisphingomonas formosensis. The sequence continues at coordinate 10,306 of NZ_WRPK01000007.1, read as the reverse complement.
CCACTTCATCCAGGAGTAAATCCGCATGCTCAAACGGCTGTTCGCCGTCCTCGGGGCGGCGCTGCTCGCGTGCGCGCCTTCCATGGCGGCCGAGGTCAAATATTCGCAGCTGCCGCTCGCCGGGACACTGGTCGGCAGCGAGCGCATCGTGTCGGTGCAGGGCACCGGCTGCCCGGCCAGCACGGCGCCTTGCAACAACGTCATTATCAGCCCCGCCCAGATCGCCACCTTCGCGGCGACCAACAGCGCACTGACCTCGGCATTCCAGCCGCTCGACGCGGACCTCACCAGCCTCGCCGCCGCATCCGGCACGAACACCCTCTATTACCGCTCCGGCGCAGGCACCTGGTCGCCGGTCACGCTGGGCACCGGCGTCACCCTGTCGAGCGGCACGCTCGGCGCGACCGGCACCGGCCTCATGCCGGCGAACAACCTTTCCGACCTGTCGAATCTGTCGACCGCCCGCACCAATCTCGGGCTCGCGATCGGCACGAACGTCCAGGCCTACAACTCCAATCTCGCGGCCATTGCTGGCCTGACGACCGCGGCGAACAAGGTCGATTACTGGACGGGCTCCGGCGCGGCCGCCACCACGGACCTTACCTCCCTCGGCCGGACGATCATCGGCGCATCGAGCGGATCGACGGTCCTTTCCGCGATCGGCGCGCCCTCTTCCGACGATATTCAGTCCTTCTCCTCGTCCGGCACATGGACGAAGCCGAGCGGCGCCAAGCTCGTGCATGTGATCGTCACTGGCGGCGGCGGCGGCGGCGGCGGTGGCGCGTTCGCAGCGACGTCGACCGCGACCTCGGGCGGCGGTGGCGGCGGCGGTGCATCCCGCACGGAAGTATGGATCGCTGCCTCCGCCGTGGGGGCGACAGAAACTGTCACCGTCGGCGCGGGCGGCACGTCGGGCGCGGGCGGCACGTCGGCGGCCGGATCGGCTGGTGGTGTCGGCGGCGCGAGCTCGTTCGGATCATGGCTGACTGCCTATGGTGGCGGTGGCGGCGCGGGCGGCCAGGTCGGCACCGCGTCGGGCGGTGGCGGTGGCGGCGGCATCGTCGGCGCCGGCAGCTCCGGCAGCGGCTCGACGGCAGGGTCCGGCACGGTCGGCGGCGCGAGCGGCGGCAGCGGCGTGGCGGGTTCCATCGGCAACGGCGGTGGTGGTAGCGGCGGCGGCGGATCGAGCGCGGCGGGTGCATCGTCCGCAGGCGCTGCATCTCCCGGCGGATCGGGCGGCGGCGCTGCCGGCGCCGGCATCACATCCGCAAACGCAACGGCGGCCGGTGGCGTGGGCGGCAAATCGCTGGGCGCACAGGCGGCGGCAGCGGCGGCAGGCGCAAGCGGTGGCGGCAATGGTGGCACGCTGACGGCGACGACCGCCTATCTGCCGGGCGGCGGCGGTGGTGGCGGCGGATCGTCGACCACCACGAATGGTGGCACCGGCGGCGATGGCCAGACCCCCGGCGGTGGCGCGGGCGGTGGCGGCTCCGCGCAGACGGGCTTTGTCGGCGGAGCCGGCGGAACGGGCGGCGCGGGCCGCGTCGTCGTCATCACGTCATTCTGAGGGGATCACATGTCCGCAACCTGGCTTGTGCTCGACGCCGAGGGCGTCGTCGTCAACTCCGTCGAATGGGACGGCAGCACCCCATGGATGCCGCCCGCCGGCTGCTCGATCGTGCCCGGGGCGGCAAACCCCGGCGTGGGCATCGGCTGGACGCGAGATAGCACCGACTGGCGGACACCCGCGACGCCCGATCCTGAGAGCGTGGAGGGCTGAGCGCACATGCAACGGATCGATCACGTCACGGCATCGCCCGCGCTTCCCCCGCCGGCCGCTCCGGGCACGCCGGGCTACTTCACCGGCGGCGACCCACTTACCGCCACTCCGCCGACGACCGTCACGCCCGATTGGCTGAACGGCTTTCAGGAGGAGCTGGTCAACGTCATCCTTGCGGCCGGGCTCACGCTCGACAAGACGAACAATGCCCAGCTGCTCGCGGCAATCATCGCAATTACCTCGCCCGGGGGCGGTGGTGGCATCGTTCCCGCGTCGGCGGCTGAGATCCTCGCCGGCACCATCAACAACAAGGTTCTGACCCCGAAGAACCTGCGCGATGCGATGCCGCGCGATTATACGGCCGGCTGGCGGCAGGAGGCCGATGGCTGGCTGGAGCAGTGGGGGCAATCCGTTGCCGTGTCGGGTGGAACCAGCACCACCACCGCATCGATCACCTTCCCCATCTCGTTCCCGGTCGAATGCATCGACGTCTACGCGGTGCCGCTCAACCCGCCGCAGCCGTTCCTATGGAACCCGCTCACCGTTCTGCGAACCGCGGTGTCGCAGACCGGCGCAACGTTCCTGTTCGACACCACCGACGCTGCCAAGCCTTTCACGCAGAACGTCAATTTCCGGTTCTTCGCCAAAGGCCGTTGAGGACATCGCCATGCTCTATTTCAGCCCATCGACCGGCGGATTCTATCACCGCAAGGTGCACGGCATGCGCGGCACGCCGAAGGACGCGATCAAGATCAGCCAGGAGCGCCACCGCGAGCTGCTCGAGGCGCAGAGGCAGGGCCATCGCATCGTTGCCGGCGACGACGGCAAGCCGGTCGCTATACCGCACGAAGAAGCGCCGCCCGAGGCCTGATCCGCCCGCCATCGCAGACGAACACAGCCCGCCTTGCGCGGGCTTTTTCATGAGGTTTTCATGGGCACTATCCCATCTTACCCGCCGCCCTCCCGGCCGCTGGACGGAACCGAAGATCTCGCCACCTGGCAGGATGGCAAGCAAGTCTCGGCGACCACCGGCGAGGTGGCCGCCCTTGCGACGGAGCTGGTCCAGGCCGGCAGTCCGAATTTTGCGCAGGCGACGGGCACCGCCAACGCGCTGACCGCCACGCTCACCCCTGCGCCGACGGCCGATATCGCCGCCGGCTTCCGCATCAGCCTGCTGGTCACCAGCGCCAACACCGGCGGCGTGACGCTCGCCGTGAACGGCCACGGCCCATATGCGGTGACGCAGCGCGGATCGGCGCTGACGCCGGGCAAGCTGCAGCCGGGCATCATCGCCAACATGACCTTCGACGGGAACGTCTTTCAGGTCGACAGTCTCTACGAGACCTTCACCGACGCCGCGCGCCGTATCGGCTCGATCGGCACGGTTCCGGTGCCTGCCGACGCGACCGACGCGCAGGTCATGGCTCTGCTCGCGACCGCGCAATCGGCAGACGTCAACAACGCGATCGCCGCGGCCCTGGTCACGCTCAACGGCTTCGTCGCGACCGGCTCCGCGCAGCTCGCCGCGACGCAGGGCTATGCGATCCTGGCGCAGCAGTCGGCGGCCAGCCTGGCGAGCACCATCGGATTCACCGCTTCGCTCTACAATGGCTATGCCAGCCTGCTTGCGCGGGTCTCCGCCCTCGAAAATCTCGGCGCAACCCCGGCCCCCTGGCTGCAGGCGGCGTCGATCAATGCCAACGGCTCCTATGTCGACCTGACCGTCGCAAACACCTACAGCGGCGGCACGCTCAATCCCTTCCAGGCCGGCAAAAGCCTGATGGGCGTGCGCGTCTGGCGGCAGGGCTTCGACGTCAACGGCAACCCGGCCGTCTATGAAGAGGTGATCCCGATCACCAAGGCGGTGCGCAAGGCGTGGCCGAACAATGCCCAGATGGATGACACCGTCACCGGCAGTATCGCCATCATTCGCTGCTGGCTGGCGAGCAAGATCTATTCGACCGACGTGGCCGTCGTCAGCGGCACGCCGCTGCTTCCGATCGTCGAGTTGAAGGCGGGCTGGTTCACGAAGAGCGCAAGCAACGCGCCTGCGCAGACGCTCCAGCTCACCGCGAACAATTCCACCGTCACGTCGCCGCCGGCGGTGATCAACCATGTGACGCCGCATCGCCTGACCGTCGGCAATACGATCAGCGGCGAAATCCTCGCGTTCCACCGCAATGCGCGCAAGGGCCTGCAGGTGCCGTGCATCAAGGTGACGGCGAGCGACGGAACCACGAGCGTCTCGGGCACCTTCACCGGCACGGCCCCGTCGCCGCGGACGAGCGATCGATCGCCTGTGGTGGTCTACGCCTGGTCGTTGGACATCACGAGCCTCACCGACAACCACATCGTCGAGATCACCGCGCAGGGCATCCCATGGATCGGCACGTCGGCGTCGATCGCGGACAGCACGACTGGCGTCGCCGGCCGCGGCTTCAACAAGCGGCATTTCCTGAAGCATGTCGCCTGGGCGGCAAACCCGCCACTGGTCTATCTCTCGCGGACCGGCAGCGACAGCACGGGCGTCTGCTCGACCAACAAGGCGACGGCCCAGGCCAATCCCTGCCTCACACCCGATGGTGCGATGCTGAAGGCGATGGCGGCGAATGCTCGCATCGATTCCGTGGTGGTGAAGGCCCGGAAGGAAGGCAGCAGCACGCCCTATGTGCTGAACAGTGCGGGCGCCGGTGCGGGCAACAATCGCACGCAGAATGTTGCGGCGCCGACCTTCACCTATGACGACGAGGAGGCGGGTGGCTGGACCGCGACCGACAACGTCTACAGCTTCGGTGCGGCGGCCTATGCGCCGAAGATCGTGCAGGGGTTCACCTCGCCCGTCACCAGCGCCTACATCCGCTTCAACAAGGTCGGCGTGCTGCGGACTGGCTCTAGCAACATGCAGGGCAGCAATCCGGGCTCGGGCACGGTCACGCTCAACATCATCTGGGACGACTGCGTTTTCGACAATGCTGGCTATGCCTTCACCTATCTGTCGAGCGCGGCCGATTGGATGTATGGCCTCAAGATCCTCAATCCGACGAGCCAGGCCGTCACGATCGGCGGCACCGAACATCGCATCATGCGCGGTGTGGAGTCGAATGCGGGTGGAACGTTCACTGCAGGAACAGGTGGTGTCAGCAGCACCACGTTGACGGTCACTGCGATCAAGCCGGGCACCGTGCTGAATGCGGGCCAGCGCCTCCAGGGCGCGGGCATCGCGGGCACATCGACGATCAGCGCCCAGGTGTCGGGAACGACAGGCGGCGTTGGCGTCTATACGCTGAGCGCGCCGCAGACGATCGCCGACGGTTCGGAGCTCCACACCACCATCCCGTTCGAGACATGGCTGACGATCGGCTGCAAGTTTACCGGCGCAAGCTTCGCAGCATCCAACACGCGATCGATCGACGGCGGCATGTTCGCCTTCAACGAGATTCGCCAGACGCCCGATGGCTGCCTCGGTATCGCCGGCAGCTACAATGTCACCGGTTTCGCGATCGTCCAGAACCTCTTCGAGCGGATCAACAGCTACGAAGGGACGACTCTCGTCATCTCCGCCGACAGCGCGACCGGAAATACCGATCACATCATTGAGTTCTACAACACTTACATCGGGGCATATCTGCTCGGTCGCGACAACAGCTATTATGATGAGACGACCGGTCTCCTGCGGACCCAGGCGCGCGCCGTGGCGAAGAAGGACATTCGGACGTATCGCGCCATCAAGAGCGACATCTTCCAGGCGGGAAGCCATGGCGATCCGAATGCTGGATTGCACGTGGGGAATTGGGATCAGGCGAACGGCGTCGATTTCGCTTATGAATGGACGACCTATGGCGGGTTCATCGCCAGCGCCACTCCCGAATATTTTGGGTTCGGCTCGGTATCGGGCAGTTCCCAGACGGTCATGCTGGATCCCGGCTTCAGGAACTTCCAAGGATCGACGACCAGCAGTCCCGGCGTCTATGTCTCAGGCCAGGGCGGCGGTGATTACCGCCTCAAGTCGATCGATCTCTATGGCGATGCGACCGACGGCCCCGGGCGCTTGCTCGGTGGCGATACCTACCTGAGTCACGACCTCAACGCCGTCGCGCGCATCTCCAAGGACGCCGCGGGCTGTTACGCCTGATCCCTGCTCCGATCGAAAGGAAACCCCATGGATGCGCACGCCCTGCGCCACGGGAGGACATGCATGAACCCGTGGCTTGAAACCGCGATGACGAAATATGGTTGGATCTGGATCGGCCTCACGGTCGGCCTCGCGGCCAAATATGCGCTGCTGATCAAGCGGGGCGTCCAGATCCGGCCGTGGCTGCTGGTGGCGGACTTGCTGCTGCTGCCGCTGGTGGCGCTCATTGCCTATTCGATCGTCAGCAAGTTGGGAGCGAGCGGCGAGACCGCGGCGCTCATCACCGCGCTGGCGACCGTCGGCGCTGATCGGCTGGTCAAGCTCTATACCGAGCGCTTCCTGCGCCAGGTCGACGCCCTGACGATCGAGCGTTCCGAGCAGGTGCATGGCAAGATCCGGCAGGAAATCCAGCTGGGCCTCTCCGGCGAAAACGTGATCCGCGATGCCGCGCAGGGCCGGCTTTCGGACGGGCCACCGATCGCGCCTCGCCACATCATCAACGACGACGTTTGACCATGACGACCTATCCCAAGGGCTATGAATGGCTCGGCCGTCTGGGCGTGCTGCCCAAGGTCACGGAGGCTGGCCTCGCCATCTATGGCACGAAGGAAGCGCCCGGTCCTGCCGACAATCCCGCGATCCTCTATTGGCGTGACGAGCTGATCGCCGCCGGCGTGAAAGGGCTCGGCGGCTACACGCATGACAGCGTCGCATGGTGCGGGCTCACCATGGCCTATGTGGCATTCCGCGCCGGCAAGCCCGTGATCGATAATCCGCTCTGGGCGCTCAATTGGGCGGCCTACGGCATGATGATCGCGCATAACGCCGGCACCACCGCGTCGCCCCGCCTCGTGTTCGAGAAGGGCGCGCAGGCGATCCTGGGCGACGTGCTGGTATTCAGCCGCCCCATCGCAGGCGGCTATGCCGGTCATGTCGGCACATACGTTGCCGAGGATGCGAGCGCCTATCATGTCCTGGCAGGCAACCAGGGCGATGCGGTGAGCATCTCGCGTGTCGCCAAGGCGCGGTGCGTCGCCGTGCGCCGGCCGCCGGTCAAGACGGTGCTTCCGGCGTCCGCCAAGCCCTATCGCGTGGCCGCGGGCGGAACCCTTTCGACGAACGAAGCCTGATTCCCGGCCCCCGCTGAAACCCTCTCGCCCGACGTCGAGCCGGCGGCGCGGGCCGATCCCCTATGGAGTTCGAACATGCTCGATACGAAAGCGTGGTGGCAGAGCCGCACGATCTGGCTCAACATCGTTGCTACCGTCTTCGCCGTGCTGGGCGCGATGAAGTTGCTTCCCGAAGGCCTCGAACAGGACCAGGTCGTCACTGCCATTATGGCCATTGTCGGCGTGGTCAATTTCGTGCTGCGCATCGCGACGAAGCATGCGATCGGACCGGCACAGTGAGGCGCGCTCTGCTCGTCCTGGCGCTCGCGGCCGGCCTCGCCGGCTGCAAGACGCTGGGCAGCCCGGCCACGGCTGGGCAGACGCTCTTTGCCGCTGTCGGCACCTATAAGGCGGCGGTGATCGGCGCGACGACCTATGCCGAATCGCCCGACGCCTCGCCGGCGGTGGTCAAGGCCGCAACCGAGGCCAATCGGGCAGTGCAGCCGGCCGTGAAGCTTGCCGACGCCTATCGGCTCTGCACGACCGGCGCGGCTAGCGTGGGCGGCACGCCGTGCGCCTCGTTCGACTTCTCGACGGCAAACCTGCTCGCGGTCACGACGCAAATCCGTGATGCGGCGGCCAAGCTACAGGAGCGCTGATCATGGGGAATGCCCTGCAACTCATCCTGCATCTGCTGAATGTCGCCATCGCGGCCGGCGCGGCGATCGACCAATTCACGCGCATCCGCGCCCAGGTCGAGGCGATGGTCGCGGAGGGCCGCGATCCGACCCCGGAGGAGTGGGAAGGCTTGCTTGCCGATCTTCCCGATTGGTCGGCGAGGCTCGAGGCGGCAAACGCGAAGCTCAATCCGGGCGAGTGATCGGGTCCGGTCTAAACCGGAACAACCGCAATTGCCCCGTTGCGGACGTTCCGCGCATTAAGTTAGGTTGAAGTATGGATCACTCTGACAGATACGCATTCGTTGAATTCGTGATCGCTGATGAAGCCGCATTTGATCGGTTGGCGACAGTCGTGGCGGAGTTGCAGAAACAGAAGTCGGGGGATATCACCTGCGATGAAGATCATTGGCTTCCCTATTTCACCGCTTCGGATCTGTCAGAGTTTTGGTGGCCCGACGACGTCGAGATGGAACTTTGGAATAAATTCTGGTTCTCCACGCCTTTGCCGGACCGACACAGTCCCGAGATGCCGGCTACCCCTTGGGATTTTCGCTCGCTGATAGAAGCTGTTCTTGGCGGGGAGTATGAATTGATTGGCGTCCGAAGAACCGGTCCAAGTTTGGCGCGACTGGAGATCGACCCATACGCCTACCCATATGGCGGCATCGACGCCGCACGCACCTTGATTCGCGCATTCGGCCATAAAATCATAGGTTTCGATGACGGCGCAGGGTTCATCAAAGACGACCCGCAACGCCCTCGCTGGCACAAGGACATGCCGCCGTTCGCACTCAAGAAGGCTGTCTCCTAGATCGATTTAGACGTTTTGATAGACGCCGGCTTTCCACTATTCCTTGCCGTCCGGAGCCGGAGACCGCGTTGCCAGGGGGAACGGCGGGAAGGGCCACAATGACCATTCGGGTCGGATCAAACAATACGTGCACCAAAGCCGGTGCATTGTTATTCGTCATCCATGCGATCGGTGTTTCTTGAAGGTATTCTAAGCGAACAGTTGGCAAGCAATGGACTCTCCGCGGAATTTCCCGATCAGTCCGGGTCGACGAGAGTGGTGTTCGATCCGTCAGGAAAACATTCCATAGGCTGGCTTTATGTCTCGGAACCGGTTGACCCTACAGAGCAGCTAGGACCCTACATGATCCAAGCCGACTATTCGGGAAGGCGTTGGGAGTTCGACGTGAAGCAAAGGGTGGTCGAAGCGCTCCTACGCATTCAGGTGCACATCGGGGGCGAGTTTCGGGACTATGGAGATTGAAGCGGAGACGTCCACTTCCACCCAGTTTGCGGCGTTGATAGCCGCGCATCCGTTCGGCGAGCGCGGCGGCGGCTAACGCCCCAATAGCGGACGCCGCTCAGGTCCGTTAAGGGAGAGGGATGCGGAAGAAGTCACTGCTCGAAGCTATGAAGGGGCTGTCCGCTCTCACCACGCTGGCGTTGTTGGTCAGCTTCCCTCTAATGATCATTGGTCACCTCGCGATGGTTGAGCATGACCGTCGGATCCAGTTAATCCGCAACGGGGAAACGGCTCACGCCATCGTCACAGATTCGAAGTCGGTGCTTCGGTCGTGCTTATTTCGATACCGGTTCCAACTTCAGAACGTCACCTACGAAGGTGGCAAAAATGGCGGTTGCAAGCTGATTTCTCAAAAACCCGTCGGGAGCGTGGTTATCGTGCGGTTCGACCCACGTGATCCCACTAGGTCGATAGCCGTGGGTGGAGACCTTTGGCCGGGTTGGGCGATTGTTCCCGTCCTAATTGGGTTGCCCATACTGTTCGTCTGGGGAGTGGCAGCCTACTCTGTTATTGGCAACGCGTTCAGCCCACGGCGGCGAGGTAAGCGAGCGGAGAGAAGATCATAGGGCGCGCTCGCAGTTTCCTGAGTAAGGGCAGCTTTCCACCATTCCTTGCCGTCCGGCGCCGGCCACGGCGTCGCCAACGGGGAACAACGTGAATCGCCCCAAAAGCGGACCTTACGCAGAGGTCACGGGCGGGTGCTTCCGGGCGTCAAGCCGTTTCCCATAGACGCCATCGAAGCGATCGGTGCGGCACCGTCCCTTCTGATCAACGACGGTGACAGAAAACTCCCTACCAGATTGTGTCTTTGTGAAGCGGGCGGTGAAGCCAGCAAACGCCTCGGATGATATCCCGTGCCGCAAGCATAGGCTCTCAAACACGCGAGGGGAGTCCTCAATAAAGCTACGAAGTTCTGGGGAGGATACACCCGCTAGCAGTCTACCACGAAGAACATCTATCTCGATCGTTCCGCCCTCGCTCTGTCCCGCATCATCATATGGGTAGAAGCCATAGCTGTTGAACAGCAGGCTTGCGCCGCTCCCAAACGAGTCGGCGAAATTATGTGCGATTGAGCAAAGGTCGTCGAATTTCATACCGCTGCCCTCGTTGGCAGCCTCCATACTGCGTCATCTCTCGCCCGCGACGCAAGCGGTGTGCTATCGCCCTCATCAACAAAGCTGATGGGGTGGACGCCCCCCGACGGCATCGATGTGCCAGAGTGGAGGTGTTTGAAGCACCACTGAGGGAGGCGTCCGTGTCGCAAGCTATCACAATCGGGCTGGATATCGCCAA
>NZ_WRPK01000006.1 GCF_009755815.1 Flavisphingomonas formosensis | reverse complement strand
TCTCCTGACCCCATCATGCGGCAGCCCGGCGCTGACCGCGGAGAGAAGCGAGTGATCCATGGGACGGTCACGAATACGAGAGAGCAGCTTGACCCGATGAGCCCCAATCAGAGAAGACTCTCAGGACCGAGGTTTTCGATCTGCGCTGCGGCGCGGCCGCAAGTCGTCCGGTTGCTCTCAACGGCGAATGGAAAGGAAATCCCAAGCAGGGAGGGCCTCATGCCGGCCGAGATCGAACCAGGCGGCATTCTCCCAGCTCGATCCGGTACCCCATCGCGTCTTGCAGCGCGTCGAAACCCAGTCGGGCGCCCAATAGACCACGCCATTGCCGCCATTGTCGATAACCGTTCGGGTAAGATCCTGCAGATAGTGGAGCTGCCCCTGCGGCGTGACGGGATAGCCAGCGATCGCGGAATCCGATCCCAGCAAATTGGGGGTGTCGTCGCTCGCCGCATCGGTGAAGGCATAGGCGGTTTCCACTACCATCACATCGGCGTGATAGCGGGTCCGCGCCGCGGCGATCAGTTCGCCGAGACCGCGCAGGCCGTATTTCGACCATTTCGAATAATAGCTGATCCCGATCATGTCATAGTCGAGAACACCGGCCACCGTCGCGTCATCGAACCAGCCGATCACATTTTCGGGCTGGGCGATGTGCAGCATCACCTTCGGCGGCTTGCCGCTCGCCTTGCCGGCATCGCGCACCGCCTTGATCCCGGCGTTGAGCAGCTTCGCATTGCGTGTCCAGTCGATCGGCTTGCCCTTCGCGCCGCCAAGCAGCTCGAAATTGGTCTCGTTACCGACCTGCACCAGCTCCGGCATCTGCCCGGCAGCGGCAAGACGCGCCAATATGTCGCTTGTATAGTCGTAAAGCGCCTTCGCCTGCGCCGCCGTGTCTAGCCCTGCCCAGGCCGCCGGCGCGATCTGCTTGTCGCCATCGGCCCAATCGTCGGAATAATGGAAATCGAGCAGCACCATGAGACCGGCGGCGTGGGCGCGGCGGATGGTCTTCAGCACATCGTCATAACCGCTGTAGCGCGTCCATTTGGCATCGTTCCAGATGCGGACCCGGACGATGTTGCCGCCCTTGCGCTTCAGCAGCGCGAAAGGATCGACCGGCTTGCCATGATCACGGAACACGGCGCCGCAATCCTCCATCTCGTTGGTGAAGGAAAGGTCCGCGCCCAGGTAGAGCGGCGAGGCATCCGGCCCGCCGGGTGCAGCCTGCGCGGCAGCGGACATGGCGAGCGACAGCAGAAGGGCGCCGGTCGTGCGGAGCGTGGTGCGTATCATCGGGCCGACTCCTCGGGCGAATGGGCGAACAGGATGAGGCTGGCTTCGCCAAGCCCGGGCGAGCGTGCGGCAATGCGGATGGCGCCGGGCGCGCGGCCGGCCTGCACCAGCAGCTGGGCGAGACCGTTGAAGGCGTTGCGCGATCCTCCGTGATCGGGCGCATGATCGGTAGGATCGCCATTGCCCGTGCCGATCAACCGGCCCGGCCCCGTCACCTCGAAGGCGACGGCATTGCCGGCGGTGGGCGCGATATTGCCATGCCGATCGATCACCTCGACGCGCACCACCGCCACGTCGGTGCCATTTGCGGAATAGCGCCGCCTGTCGGCGCTCAGGCGGAGCGCGGCGGCTTCGGCAGCCGTGACGCGCCTGTCCTGCGCCACCTGCCGTCCGCCGCGATAGCCGCGCGCCTCGATGACGCCGGGCGCATAAGGCACCTGCCACAGCACATGGCCGTAACGCGGCATCCCCTGGCGCCCAAGGCTGTGGCCATTGAGGAGGAGCTCGATCTCGTCGCAATTGCCGTAGGCCCAAACCTCGATCGGCTCGCCTTCCCTTCCGGCCCAGTTCCAATGCGGCAACAAATGGACGAGCGGATCCTCCGGCCGCCACCAGGCGCGATAGTAGAAGTAATTATCTTTGGGAAAACCGCACAGATCGAGCACGCCGAAATAGCTCGACACGCTCGGCCACGCGGGAAAGGGCGTCGGCTCGCCGCGATAGTCGAAGCCGGTCCAGATGAAGCCGCCGGCAATATAGGGGCTGTCGGCCACGATCGGCCACCATTGCTCGGCGCTGTTGGCCCACCAGGGATATTCGGTGTCGTAAGCGCGCGCCACGTGCCGCTTAGCGTCGTTCACATAGGCGCCACGGGTAGCGACCGTGCTCCCGGTCTCCGTGCCGATGACCGGAAGATGCGGATGGGCCGCATGAAAAGCGGCGATCTTGTCGGTGCGATAATTGAAGCCGACGACATCGACGGCCAGGCTCGCGCCTTCGCCGAAATGCATGTCGAACGCCTGTGTGGTGAAGCGGGTAGGATCGAGCGCCTTCACTTTGGCCGCCATTGCCGCCGTGATCCGCCGGCCGCGCTCGCTGCCTTGCTGGGGCTCTTCGTTGCCGAGCGACCAGAGTATCACCGAAGGATGATTGCGGCAGCTCCGCACCATCCGCTCCAGTTCGTCCATCGCCTCCGTGGAGCTGCTGTTGAGCCGTGCTTCGGCGACCATCAGCATGCCCATGCGATCACAGAGGTCGAGCAGTGTCTGTGCCGGAGGATTGTGCGCGCTCCGCCAGGCGTTCACTCCCATCTCCTTGAGCTGCAGGACGCGCCAGGCGTGCAGCGCATCGGGGATCGCAATGCCCACGCCGGCGTGATCCTGATGATTGCAGGTGCCGAGCAGCTTCACGCTGCGCCCGTTCAGGAAAAATCCCTTGTCCGGTTCGAAGGCAATGCTGCGGATGCCGAACGGCGTCTCGACTCTGTCGACGACCTGCCCGTCCACCAGAATCTCGGTGATCAGGCGATAGACGTGCGGATCTTCGAGCGACCAGAGGCGGGGTGCCGTGAGGCGGCACGCGGCTTGCGTCGTCACTTGGCCGCGTCCCGGCACGGGACTGTCGATCGGCGCAATCGTTGCAGCCGTCCTGCCATCGGCCGCAACGATGCTGTGGCGGATGGAGCCGTTGCCGTCGCCTGCGGCTCCATTTGCGAGATCGACGGCAATCGAAAGCGTCGCAGCCGATCCCGCAATCTCGCTGCGCACGCACACCCCCCACATCGGAACGTGGATCTGCGCCGCACTGATCAGGGTGACGTGACGGTAAATGCCGGCGCCTTCGTAGAACCAGCCCTCGCCGAGGCTGGCATCGACGCGCAACGCAAGCAGGTTCGGACCGCCGTCATAGTCCAGGAAATCGGAGATATCGACGCCGAACGGAGCATATCCGCTCGCGCTGCCGCCGACGATATAGCCGTTCACGAAGACGATGGAATCGCGGAAGACCCCGTCGAACTCGAGCCAGACCGAACGCCCCGCATCCTCGCGGCCGACGGGAAGCGGAATACGGTACCAGCCGACGCTGTTGGCCGGATGATCGCGGCCGATCGCGCGGAAGCCATGGGCGGCGACCGCATCGGCCTCGTCTTTCGCCGCTGGCTCCGTCGGCGGGGCATAGGGCAGATCGACCGCCCAATCATGCGGGACGGCGACGGTCTGCCAGCCGCTGTCATCGAAACGGGGCATGGCGGCATCGGCCGTGCCGGTGCCGGCCTTGGCAAAGCTGCGCTGATTGCGGCCGAAACCGAAATCGCGCGCCATGTCGCTCGCGTGGCCGAGGTGAAAGCGCCACCCCTCGGCAAGACGGACGCTGCGGCGCGGCACGGCATCGGCGATTTGCGCTTGCCGGCCCTGCGCGGCGGCGAACCCGGGCAGCGCCGCGGTCGCCGTGGCCGCGAATCCGGTCAAAAGCGCACCGCGGCGATCGAGCATGGGCAGATCCATCGCCATGGTCAGAACACGAAGGACGCGGCGCGGTGAATCCGCGCGATCATGAAGGCATCGGCGACGAGCGCGAGCGGAGCAAGGTCGACATCACTGGTCTTGCCCGAGATCAGCCTCGCAAAACGATCATAGAGTCGGCGATATTCGACGTCTTCTCCGGTGCCGACGGCGACGCCGTCGACGCTCAACCGGCTGCCGCCCGCCGTCAGTTCCAAGAGCCCCGCATCCGATCGGACGGTGATCGACCATTCAGGCGTGCCTTCGTGGAGGAAATCGAATTCCGCGCTGACGGGCACGCCGCCGTCGAGACGCATGGCCAGCGAGGCCGCGATCGGGGCCTCGCGGTTTTCCGGGAAATGCAAGGTGGCGGCTTCCACCTCCAGCCTGCCCGGCAGGATCGCCGACGCCACCGAAAGCCCGTTGATCGCGGGATCGAACACGCCGAAACCGCCGGCATCGAAAATCCAGTCCTGGCCCGGGTGCCATATCCGCACATCCTCGCGCCAGACGATCTCGACATGCGCGACGGGACGGCCGGCGAGCAGCCGGCGAGCCTCGTCCACTCCCGCCGCTTCGCGCGCATGCCACGCCGCGAACAGGGTCAGCCCGGCCGATGCCGCCCCATCGGCAAGCGCCTGGGCCTGCAGGACGGACGCCGCCGGCGGCTTCTCGAGCATGACGTGCAGCCCGGCCGCCAGCGCTCGGCGGGCAAGCGAGGCGCGGATCCGCGGCGGCGTGCACAGCACCACCGCGTCGAGCGCGACGTCGGCGGCGAGCATCGCATCGAGATCCGGAAAGGATGGCACGTCCGGCAACGACGCGGCCGGATCGGCCGTCGCGACCAGCCTGTACCGGCTGTCGCCGCCGATCGCGGGCAGATGCTGGTCGTGCGCAATCTTGCCGAGCCCGACAAGCCCCAGCCGCACCGACGCTTCGCTCATCCCGCTTCCTCCACTCCCATCTTCCTTTTATATGATATATATGCTTAAAGCCGTCAACGAGCGCCGAGCAAGGCCGAAAGCCAGGCTCCGCCCGGAGTGAAGAGAAATTCTATGACGCTAGTCGAGGGGCAGCACGCATGACCGGACAGACCGATCGACCGAAGCTGCGATCGCGCGCCTGGTTCGACAATCCCGATTCGCCGGACATGACCGCGCTCTATCTGGAACGCTATCTCAACTACGGCCTTTCGATCGAAGAGCTGCAGTCGGATCGGCCGATCGTCGGCATCGCCCAGACCGGCAGCGACCTCTCCCCGTGCAACCGCCATCATCTCGTGCTCGCGCAACGGGTGAAGGACGGCATCCGCGACGCCGGCGGCATCCCGATCGAATTTCCGCTGCACCCGATCCAGGAGACCGGCAAGCGCCCGACCGCCGGGCTCGATCGTAACCTCGCCTATCTCAGCCTCGTCGAGGTGCTGTTCGGCTATCCGATCGACGGCGTCGTGCTCACCATCGGCTGCGACAAGACCACGCCGGCCGCGCTGATGGCAGCGGCCACGGTGAACATCCCGGCGATCGCGCTGTCGGTGGGACCGATGCTGAACGGCTGGCACGAAGGCCAGCGGACAGGATCCGGCACCATCGTCTGGAAGGCGCGGCAGATGCTGAGCCGCGGCGAGATCGATTATCGCGGCTTCATCGAACTGGTCGCCTCTTCAGCGCCGTCGACCGGCTATTGCAACACGATGGGCACGGCGACGACGATGAACTCGCTGGCGGAGGCGCTGGGCATGTCCCTGCCCGGCTCCGCCGCAATTCCCGCGCCGCATCGCGACCGGCAGCAATGCGCCTGGGAAACCGGACGGCAGATCGTCGAGATGGTCGCCGCCGATCGCAAGCCGTCGGACATTCTGACGCGACCAGCCTTCCTCAACGCCATACGCGTCAATTCGGCCATCGGCGGGTCAACCAACGCCCCCATCCATCTCAACGCCATCGCGCGGCATATCGGCGTCGAGCTCAGCCTCTCCGACTGGGAGCAGCATGGCGCGGACGTTCCGCTGATCGTCAATCTCCAGCCGGCCGGCGAATATCTCGGCGAGGACTTTTACCGCGCCGGCGGCGTGCCGGCAGTGATGGGTGAATTGCTGCGTGCCGGCTTGCTGGACGCTACGGCGCTGACCGCCAACGGTCGCACCGTCGCGGACAATTATGCCGAAAGCCGCATCCACGACGGGGCCGTGATCCGCCCGCTGGCAAATCCGTTGAAGCCGGCCGCCGGCCTCACGGTTCTCGGCGGCAATCTGTTCGACGCCGCCGTCATGAAGACGAGCGTGATCAGCGACGAGTTCCGTGCCCGCTATCTGTCCGATCCCAACGATCCCGACGCGTTCGAAGGCGATGTCGTGGTCTTCGACGGCCCCGAGGATTATCACGCACGCATCGACGATCCCGCACTCGGCATCACGGAACGATCGATCCTCGTCATCCGCGGTGCAGGCCCGATCGGCTATCCCGGCGGCGCCGAAGTGGTCAACATGCGTCCCCCTGCCGCGCTCATCCGCGCGGGCGTCGATGCGCTGCCCTGTATCGGCGACGGCCGCCAGTCCGGCACGTCGGGCAGCCCCTCCATCCTCAACGCCTCGCCCGAGGCCGCGGTGGGAGGAGGTCTCGCCTTGCTCCGGACCGGCGATCGTCTGCGTGTCGATCTCAACAATCGGACGGTGGATCTGCTCGTCAGCGACGAGGAACTCACGCGGCGGCGCTCCGAATCGGAGGCCGATCCGTTCCGTTTCCCCGAAGCGCAAACGCCTTGGCAGGAGATCCACCGGGCCATCACCGGCCAGTTCGCCGGCGGCGCGGTGATCGAAAGCGCGGTCAAATATCAGCGCGTGGCGCAGCGTTTCGGCGTGCCGCGCGACAGCCACTGATCGGGCGGAACCATGAGCAGCTATCGTATCGTCGAGCGCGCACGAAAGGATCGGCTGGGCGAGGGCATCATATGGTGCCTGCGCGAGCAACGGCTCTTCTGGGTCGACATCCTCGGCCAGCGCATCCACCGGCTGGCCATCGAGGACGGCAGCATCGACACGTGGGACGTGCCCGAACCGATCGGCTGGATCTTCGAGCGCCGGGACGAACCCGGGTTCATCGCCGGGCTCAAGAGCGGTTTCGCGATGATCCAGCTCGATCCGTTCGCACTGCGCCCCCTCGCTTCGCCCGAACCGCATCTGCCGTCCAACCGCATGAACGACGCGCTGGTGGATTCGTCCGGCAGGATCTGGGCCGGCACCATGTCGATGGACGGGTCTCGGGCGGATGGAGCGCTCTACCGGCTCGATCCGGATCTCAGCTGGCATCGCCTCGACACGGGCTATCATATCGCCAACGGTCCCGCGATCAGCACCGATGGCGAATGGCTCTACCATACCGATAGCGCGCTGGGCCGGGTCTATCGCTATGCGCGTCGCGAGGGCGGCGCGCTCGGCCCGCGGGAGCGCTTCATCGACTTCGCACAGGATTGGGGCTCGCCCGACGGAATGACGGTCGATTGCGAGGGCGGCCTCTGGATCGCCCATTGGGGCGGCAGCTGCGTCAGTCGCTTCACGCCCGATGGCGCACGCGAGCGCAGCATCGCACTCCCGGCCTCGCAGATCACGAACTGCACCTTTGCCGGCCCCGGTCTCGACCGGATGTTCGTCACCTCCGCATCCGACGGCGTGGACGAGGAGCATGGCGGCGCGCTGTTCGAGGTGGAGACGGGTCTGCGCGGCCTGCCGCCGCATGCATTTGCAGGGTGAGGCGGAAGATGCCCTCAGCCCGGCTGATTGTCCGAGATCACGACCATCACGTCGGAGATGATGTGCTTCATCGCCGCATGCGCCGCCGCCGGATCACGGCCGCGGATCGCATCCCGGACAGCCGCATGCGCGGCGAGATCGGCGGTACGCCCCACGATCCGGTTGGTGACCCGGATCGACGTCCTGAGCGCGGTCGTCACCACGTCACGCAGCTGTTCGAAGAAGGGATTGCCGGAGGCGCGCAGCACCGCGATGTGGAAAGCGATGTCCGCCTCCAGCGCGTCGTCGTCGCCGGCCTCCGCAGCGGCCATGCGCGCCAGACCCGCATCGATCTGTGCCAGCTCCCGCTCGCCCGCGGCTTCGGCCGCCAGCGCCGCGGCCGCCGGTTCGATCGCCTGGCGAAGCTGGCTGAATTGCACCAGCAGGTCGATCGAGAATTTGCGTTCCAGGAGCCAGCGCAGGACGTCCGGATCGAACAGATTCCAATGGCTCACGCTCTGGATCGACGTGCCCTGCCGCGGCCGGGCGGTCAGCAGGCCCTTCGCGGTGAGCATCTTCACCGCTTCGCGCGTGACCGAGCGGCTGACGCCATGCTGAAGCGAGAGTTCGGCTTCAGTTGGAAAGGTCTTTCCCTCGAAGGCCCCGCTGACGATCTGCTTGCCCAGCCGGTCAAGCAATCCGTAGGTGAGGTTTCGTCCGAGAGTGTCGCGAATGTCGCTGGGATCGGTGACCATGCGGCGAACTCCAAACACCTCACATCATTTAAATATTATAAATAGACCAGACTGGCCGATTGCAAGCGCAATCGCGCCGGATCCGCTTCATGGGAGCTCCTGGATGAGACTGTCGGCAATCGATCTGGCGATGGTGATCGCCTATGCCGTCTGCATCTTCGCGCTGGCGCAATATGTCAGCCGCGAAAAGGCGGGGCACCGCAAGGACACGACGGACTATTTCCTCGCGTCCAGGGCGCTGCCCTGGTGGGCGATCGGCGCCTCGCTGATCGCTGCCAACATCTCGGCGGAACAGATCGTCGGCATGGCGGGATCGGGCTATGCCATCGGTCTCGCCATCGCGTCCTACGAATGGATGGCCGCGCTCACCTTGCTGATCGTCGGCAAATTCTTCCTTCCGATCTTCCTGCACAACGGCATCTACACGATGCCGCAATTTCTGGAGCAGCGCTTCGGGACCACGATCCGCGCCGTGATGGCGATATTCTGGCTGATCCTCTACGTCTTCGTGAACCTCACTTCGATCATCTGGCTGGGATCGATCGCGGTGACGCAGGTTACGGGCCTGGATCAGGACATCGCGCTCGCCGGCCTCGGCCTCTTCGCCCTGCTCTACCAGATTCGCGGCGGGCTGAAGGCCGTGGCGCTGACCGACATCGTCCAGGTGACGCTGCTGGTGTTGGGCGGCCTCGTGATCGCCTTCCTCACGCTCGGCAAGATCGGCGGCAGCGGCGGGGTCGCCGCGGGCATGGCGGAGCTGGTGCGGCGTGCGCCGGATCATTTCCACATGATCCTGTCGCCGGACGATCCCCACTATAAGGATCTGCCCGGACTTTCCGTGATCATCGGCGGCATGTGGATCGCCAATCTCAGCTATTGGGGCTGCAACCAGTATATCATCCAGCGCGCGCTCGCGGCGAAGAGCCTTCCCGAGGCGCAGCGCGGCATGATCTTCGCCGGCTTTCTGAAGCTGATCATGCCGGTGATCATCGTGCTGCCCGGTATCGCCGCCGTGCTGCTCGCGCCCGATCTGGCGAAACCCGACGAAGCCTATCCCACGATGATGCGGCTGCTGCCGACCGGGCTTCTCGGCCTGGTCTTCGCCGCCCTCGTGGCGGCGATCATCGCCTCCACCGCATCCAAGATCAATTCGATCGCGACCATCTTCACGCTGGACATCTATGCGAAATGGTTCGGCCGCGAAGCGAACGAGGCCCGTCTCGTCACGGTCGGGCGGATTGCGGCGAGCGTCGCCATCGTCATCGCGATCGCCACCGCGCGTCCCCTGCTCGGCAGCCTCGACCAGGCCTTCCAATATATCCAGGAGTTTTCCGGCTTCGTGACGCCGGGGATCACGGTCATCTTCCTGCTCGGGCTGTTCTGGCCGCGCGCGACGGAGGCCGGCGCGCTGACCGGAGCGGTCGCCTCCGTTTTGCTCAGCCTGCTGTTCCGCTTCGGCGGCATCGCGGCGCTCAGTTCCATCCCGTTCATGAACCGGATGCTGATCGTCTTCGCCTTGTCGCTGCTGCTCGCCATCGCCGTGTCGCTCGCCCGTCCGGCAGGGGCCGCCGACAACCGGATCAGCATGGAGGGCGTCAGTTTCCGTACGACGGCGGGTTTCAACGCCGCTGCGGCGATCATCATGGTCGTCCTCGTCGCGCTCTACTGGACATGGTGGTGACATGAGCAAGGCAGAGCTGCTCGCGGTCGACTGGGGCACCACCAATCGCAGGGTCTATGCGCTGGCCGCCGACGGCACGGTGCTGGCGACGGAGCGCGACGAACGCGGCCTGCTGGCCGTCGCGCCCGGCACCTTCGCGGCGGAAGCAGCGGCGATCCGCACCCGCTTCGGCACTTTGCCGATGCTGTGTGCCGGCATGGTCGGTTCGGCCAAGGGCTGGGCCGAGGCACCCTATCTCGCCTGTCCGGCGAGCTTCGATGCGCTGGCGCGAAGCCTGCTCTGGGTCGAGCCCGGCGCGACCGCCATCGTGCCGGGATTGAGCGCGGCGCACGGCGATGTGATGCGCGGAGAGGAGGTCCAGCTGCTCGGCGCGGTGGCGGCGGGGCTGGCGCCGGCCGATGCGCTGCTGTGCCAACCGGGCACGCATTGCAAATGGGCCCGGATGGAGCGCGGCATGGTGATCGATTTCACCACCTGCATCACCGGCGAGCTGTTCGCGCTGTTGCGCAGCCACAGCCTGCTCGCCCCCTTCCTAACTGGCGGCGTGGAGGATGGGCCGGCTTTTCGGGCGGGCGTCGCGGAGGGGCTTTCCGGCAAACTCATCGCGAAATTGTTCGGGGTTCGTGCCGCAGCGCTGCTCGGCCGGCGTAGCGAGGCCGACAGCGCCGCCTTTGCCAGCGGCTTGCTGATCGGTGCGGACGTCGCTTCCCAGTCGCTCTCCACGGGGGCGACAGTCCATCTTCTCGCCGATCCGCATCTTGGCTGCCTCTATGCAGCCGCGATCGCAGAAGCCGGCGGCCGCGTGGTGACGCTGGACAGCCACGCCGCGTTCGTTGCCGGCATAACCCATATCTGGAGACTGGCCGATGACCGTGCATCCTGACTTTGCCGACGCCATGACACGCTGCCCGCTCGTCGCGATCCTGCGGGGGGTGAAGCCCGAGGAGATCGAAGGCGTCGCCGATGCCCTGGTCGATGCCGGCTTCACCATGATCGAGGTGCCGCTCAACTCGCCTGATCCGCTCACCTCGATCGCCCGGATCGCAACGCGCTATGGCGAGGACATATTGGTCGGCGCCGGAACGGTGTTGACCCAAGACGCGGTGGATGCCGTACGCGATGCTGGCGGCCGCCTGATCGTGGCGCCCAATACAGACGCCGGCGTCATCCGTCATGGCGCGACGCGCGGCTTGATCTGCCTCCCCGGCTTCTGCACCGCGACCGAGGCTTTCACCGCGCTCGATGCCGGGGCGAGCGGATTGAAGCTCTTTCCCGCCGAAGGGGCGAGTCCTGCTGTGGTCAAGGCCTTGCGCGCCGTGCTTCCCATCGAAATCCCTCTGCTGGCGGTGGGTGGCGTGACGGTCGAAACCCTGCCGCAATGGTTCGCCGCCGGCGCGGCGGGTGCCGGTCTCGGGTCCGCGCTCTACCGGCCCGGCAAGAGCGTGGACGCCGTCGCCGAGGCCGCCCGGGCCTTCGTCGCGGCAGCGCGCGCGCATGCTTCCCACGCCACGACCTGACGCATGAGCGCTGCTCTCAGCCGCAAGTCCCGAACCAGCGGGGCGAGTCTGCTTTGAAATCGCTTCAGATCAGCAAGCGACCAAGCCGGTCCGCTTCGGCTCGCAAAACCGGCAGGAACCGTTCGCGCGCGGTTTCCATCGGCATGCTCATCGAAGCCATGCCGACGTTGATCGCAAACCCGACCCGTCCGTCGCGGCGCCAGACCGGAACGGCGAGCGAGCGGAAGCCGAGCTCCGCCTCGTCCTCGACGATGGCGAAGCCCTGGGCGGCGATCTCGGCCATCAGCGCCAGCAGCCGCCCCCGGTCGGTTATCGTGCGCGACGTGAGGGCTTCGATCGGCGCTTCTTCGAGAAATGCCGTGCGTGCCGCCTCGGCCAGGGAGGAAAGCATGACGCGGCCGACTGCAGTGCAATGAGCCGGGATCCGCAGGCCGATGCCGCCGCCCAGCATGTACATGCTGCGCGGGCGGGCGTAGGCAACCATCACCGCGTCGCTTCCATGCATCACCGCCATCGAGAAAGTCTCGCCATGTTCGGCCGACAACCGCTCGCAGGCCGGCTGCAGGATCGAGCTGGCAGTGCTCGATTCGAGATAGGCACCGGCCAGGGTCAGCACGTCGGGGGTCAAGCTGAACAGCCGGCCGCTGGCCTCGACATAGCCCAGATGAATGAGCGTCAGCAGCGTACGGCGCACCGTCGCACGCGGCAGATCGACCAGGCGAGCGATATCGCTGAGCGAGAGCGTGCGGGACGTGGCGTTGAAGGCGCGCAGGATGCGCAGCCCGCGCGCCAGCGCTTCGGAGAAATCCTTGCCGACCGGATTCAGCGCACGGGCTGCGGCATCTTCGTCGCGCAGTGCCGGCATAGGCTCAGGCCGTCCCGCTCGCGCCGCCGCGCATGCCCGTCCGATCGCCTGTTCCCATCGCGCTTCCTTCCGTCCGGCCGCACGGAGCGGCAGCGGAGAGTAGCGCGACTGTCGTGGCGCTCAATGGCATCCCGGCGTAGCCGATTTCGCAACGAAGCCGCGCGGGTTTAGCACCTCCCGATCTGCAGCGGCCGGGTTAGCGTCGTCCCTGCCTATGTCCACCCTCGCCAGCCCCGCCGCCGCCGTGCTCACCCGCCGCGAAACGCTCCGCCGGATCGGCCTTGCCGGCCTTGCGACCGCGACCGCCGGCGGTGTCGCCACGCTCTGGACGCGCGCGGCGATGGACATGCGGGCGCGCGAACGCCTTCACGCCGGACGGCCGGTCAGCCACCAGCTCGGCTGGCTCAAGGGCGTGCAGTTCGGCGGCGATTTCATGGCGGAGGAACAGGGTTATTTCCGGCGCGAGGGGCTGGACGTCACCCTTGCCGCGGGCGGCGTCAGCACCGACTATCGCACGCTGGTCGCCAGCGGCAGCAGCCTGATCAGCGAAAGCAACGTGATCGGCATGATCAATTCGCAGCTTCAGAAGCAGCCGCTGATCGCCTTTGCCGCCATATTGCAGCGAGATCCCTCCTGCATCGCCAGCCTCGCGCGCAATCCGATCACCAGCCTTGCCGACATGGTGGGCAAGACGATTTGTCTGCCCAATTCGGTGCGCGGACAGCTATCCGCGCTGATGCGGCGGCAAGGCCTCGACCCCGACCGGGTCCGCTTCGTACCCGGCGGCACCGATCCCAGCATCCTGATGGCGGGACAGGTGGACGGCTATTATGATTGGGCCACCCGGCTGAAGCCCGCACTCGACCAGGCAGGCGTCGGCGGCCACTTCCTGCATTTTTCCGATATCGGCGCGCCCGGCTATGGCGAGCTGCTGTTTGCCCGGCGCGATCGGCTGGAGGCGGATTTCGATCTGTTCGTCCGCTATGTCCGCGCCCTTATCGGCGGCTGGAGCTGGATGAACGCCCATCCGGTCGAGACCGCGCGGATCGTCTGCGACAAATATGCCGCGCCGGGCACCGACCTCGCGCGGCAGACCGCCGAGGCAAAGCTGATGCGCGACTATGTCGTGAACGGCGACGGCACGACGCGGGGGCTCCTCTGGGTGCAGCCGGAGCCGTTCGAGCACGCCATCCGCCTCGCCTATGACTCGGGCGACATCCCGCGCGGCACGCCGATCGATCCTGGCCGTTTCGTCACCAGCGCGGTCGTCGAGGCCGCGCACCGGCCCGTCAGCCGGCCATGAGCGCGATCGCCGACCGGGCGTAGATTTTCGCACAATCCACCACGTCCTGCTCATAGGCGAAATCGTCGATCCCTGCCGAAAGCGTCGGCTGCGGCCCGAAGCAGAGCGACGGCACGCCCAGGTCGCGCCAGCGCCGCGCGTCGCTTCCGGGAAGCCTAACGACCGGACGCGGCGCGACGCCGCGCACCTGTTCCGCCGCCGCGGCGACGGCCCGCGTCAGCGGATGATCGAGGCTGGTCCAATTGGCATCCCACGCCTTCACGCGAGCGAGGGTGACGGGCAGGCCGTCGGGGATATGGGCACGCACGCGTCCCTCCGCCTCATCGGCGGCGATACCGGGTGGCAGGCGGATATCGATCTGCGCCGTGGCGCGGGTCGCGATCTGGCTGCGCACCGTGCCCGCATTCAGCGTGCCGGCATTGAGCGAGAGACGCAGGCCGACCTCTCCTTCGCCACCACTCACTCCCTCGAGCTCCGGCGGCACCATCGCGAAGACCTCGTTCAGCCCGTCGAGCGCGGCAAGGAAGGCAGCGAGGCGCATCGTCGCCGTACAGCCGGCAAGAGCGCCCGACGAATGCCCCCCCTCGCCGCTCGTCTCCGCATCGAGCCACAACAGCCCCTTTTCCGCGACGGCCAGTTCCATGAAGCCCGGTCCTTCGCCGCTGATCAGATAGTCGCCCGCCAGGTCCGGCCGCTGGGCGAGCAGGTAGACCGTGCCGCGATCGCCGAACATCACCTCGTCCGACACGGCGGTGAGACTGAGCCGGCCGGACAGCGCGTCGCGATGGCGGTGGAGCAGCACCGTGGCGAGGCACATCGCGGCCAATGCGCCCTTCATATTGCCCATGCCGAGACCATAAGCGCGCCCGTCCCGACGCGTGAGCGTCAGGGGCGGCACCGTCCAGCGCGCAAGATCGCCAGCCTCCATCGTATCCATGTGGGCGTTGAAGACCACATGCCGACCGGCACCGGCGCCGACGACGCTGCCGACGATGTTGGGCGCCGTTACGTCGGCGGCGACCGTTTCCACCGCGACGCCGGCCTCCGCCAGCCAGTCCCGGACAATCGCCGCGACGCCCGCCGTGAGGCCCGGCGGGCTCACGCTCTCCGCCGCCACGAGCCGGGCACATAAGCCAAAGAGCGGCTCGCGCGCCGCCTCGATCTCGGTATCGATCGTGTCGGCGAGTTTCACGCGAGCAGCGCCTCGGCCGATCGGCCGACGATCGCGCGGTAGACGTCGGGATCGGTGGCGCCCTCGGTGCCGAACAGCAGCACGACGCTGTCATCGCCGAGCCCGAGCAGACGCCTGGCCTCGGCGTCGTCCCGAAGCGCGCGCAGGCCGGCGAGACCCGCGACCGCGGATTCACCGGCGATGACGGGCGGCACCGTGTCGGCCAGCAGCCGCATCGCCTGCGCCGCCGCATCATCCGGAATCGCCATGAATGCGTCCGCTCCGGGAGACAATATGTCCCAGGCGAGCAGCGAAACCTCGCCGCATGCGAGCCCCGCCATGATCGTATCCAGCGCGCCCTCGACGGCGACCGGATGTCCTGCCGCGGCACTGCGGCAAAGGCAGTCCGCCGCGTCCGGCTCCACCACTACACAGATGGGACGGGCAGCGCCGAACCGCTCCCAGAGGGTCGCGCAGACCGCTGCAGCAAGGCCGCCTACGCCGCCCTGGACGAAGACGTGGCTGGGCGGCGCCGGCATCGCGGCCAGCGCCTCGTCCACCATCAGCGCATAACCCTGCATCACGTCGCGCGGAACATCGACATAACCCTCGTAGGAGGTGTCGGAGAGGACGTGCCAGCCGTGAGCAGCAGCATCGGCGGAGGCGCGGCGCACGGCATCGTCATAATTGCCCGCCACCCGCCGGACCTCCGCACCGAAGCGCGCGATCGCGTCGACCCGGCCCTGGCTCACCGTTTCGTGCACATAGATGACGCAGCGGCAGCCGAAATTCTGCGCGCCCCAGGCAACCGAGCGGCCATGATTGCCGTCGGTGGCGCAGGTGACGGTCACGCCCGCGCGCAGATCGGCATGGCTTCCCGCCATGAAATCCGCCGAACCGGGTGTCTCGCCGGTCGCCTTCCCGACGATCTTCTGCAGCAGGCGCAGCACGGCATAGGCGCCGCCGAGCGCCTTGAAGCTGCCAAGGCCGAAACGGCTGCCCTCGTCCTTATAATAGAGGGCACCGACGCCGGTCTCGGCCGCGAGCGTCGGCAGGCTTCGAAGCGCCGTTTCGGCAAAGCCGGGCCAGGATCGTATCTCGCGCCTGGCAATTTCGAAGGCGGAGCCGCTCAGGATCGTCTCGCGACGTCCATCGGCATAAGGGGCGGTGCGGTCGACATTGGGATTGGCGATCATGATCCTATCCCTAGTGGCAGAGCCGCTTCGGCGTCCACTTCGCCCCTTCGCCCAGCAGGGGCGGATCCGAATACTCGTTCGGATATTATTTCATATGTTTATCATATAGTTGAACAGAGGCTCTGCGATCATTCGAGCTGTTCGGCTCTGGGTGTTGCCGATCGCGCAAGGCCGCAGATCGGGAATAGCATTACCCTGTGCCGTCCCGGCCTGCCACCACCGTCCTGGAGATAGTGCGGGAAAGCTTCATGGTAACGGATCAGGTCAAGGATGACGATCGGCAGATCGCCGAAGCGATCGCGGTTTCGGAAGTGCCGCTCATCGATTTCGCCCCTTTTTTGAACGGCGGCGCGTCCGAACGCCAGGCAGTCGCCGAGCAGATTGCGCGCGCCTGCGAGACGATCGGCTTTTTCTACCTGACCGGCCATGGCGTCCCGCCCGAGTTGCGGGGCGCCGTGTTTGACCGGTCTGCCGAATTCTTCCATCTTCCGATGGCAGAAAAGGAGAAGGTCCGCGTCACCGACGAATGGAATCGCGGTTGGATCTACTCGGGCAATCCGGAGAAGCTCGACGCCAACAGCCGCGTGTTCGAACAATATCGGATCCAGCGCGAATTCGATCCGGACGATCCCGATCTGAAGACAGGCAATGTCTTCTTCCAGCCCAATCGCTGGCCGCCGCAGGTCGACGGGTTCGATCGTGACTGCATGACTTATTATGATGCGATGGCGCGGTTGTCCGCCGAGTTGCTCCATGCCTTCGCGCTGGGCCTGGGCCTGCCCGAGGACCGGTTCGACCGCTATTTCCAGAAATCGGTCTCGCAGATCAGCCTGATGTATTATCCGCCGCTTCCAGAGGGCGCCGGCAACGAGATCAAGAATCTGTCCGCTCATGCCGATGAGGGCCCGGTCGTCATCCTCGCCCAGGGCGAGATCGGCGGACTGGAACTCAAGACGGTGGACGGCCGCTGGCTGGCGGCTCCGCCGGTGCCCGGCGCCTACACGGTCAATATCGGCAACATGATGATGTGGTGGTCCAACGGACGCTACAAGTCGACGCTGCACCGGGTGCGCAACACCTCCGCGCAGGAACGCTTCTCCATCCCCTTCTTCTGGAATGCCGACCAGGACGTCGTGGTCGAACCCCTGCCGGAACTGGTAGAACGCGACGGCCAGGCCAATTTCCCGCCGGTGCACGTCGCCGCACTGCTCTCGCGCTTCTACAAATCCTCGGTCTACATCCCGTTCGAGGACAAGGATGCGAAGCCGGCTTGAGGTTGCGCCTCGCCCACGAGCGGCAGGCCGTCCGCCGGGGAGAGCCGCCGCGCGTGTCAGTCGTAGCAATCGGGCGCGAGGCGCATCGCCTGGATCGCGACGGGATCATGGAACAGCAGCATTTCGGCGTCATGCTCGGTGCGAAGCGCGTTGAGCCGGCGGATCGCCGCCAGCGCTGCAGCCTCGTCATGACATTCGCCGGGAAGCACCTCCGTCTCGAAATTCTCGGCAAGATCGCCCGCGTCGAACGGCAGCAGGATGGCCTTTCCGCTCGGCAAGTCGATCATCGCCGACTGATGCCCGGCGGTGTGCCCACGCGTGTCGAGCAGGGCGAGGCCCGGCATCGCCTCCCAATCCCCGTCGTGCAGATCCCAGTCCAGCCTCGGCGCGCCATAGTCGCGCAGCAGATAACCCGCCCCCGGCGCGCCGCCGAAGCCCCAGGCATATTCGCTGCGCTGGATCGAGATGCGGGCATGCGCGAAGCGGGCGAGGCCGGCGCAATGATCGTAATGAAGATGCGAAAGGATGACATGGCCGATATCGGTGCAGGTCACTCCGATCGTTTCCAGCTGCGCCTCGAGCAGATGCGCCGGCCGCACCACCGGCGGCGACCAGCCGTTCGCGAGGAAAAGAGTTTCCCGCAGGAGCGGATCATTGGAATAGCCGGGATCCACCCCGGTATCGAGCAGCACCCAGCCCCTGTCGGTATCCAGCAGATAGGCACAGACCGGCTCGGCCAGGATGAAACGGCCACCCCGATCACGGGTGGATACCGTCTTGGGCAATATCTCATAGCCGCACAGAAGCACATGGAGCCGTCGCACGGCCGTCCCGCCGCTCCTGCCCGCCTTGCCTTCGCCCATTGCCCGTCCTCATTTTTCACTTTGGAAAAATCGTCGCCCGGTTCATCGTCGATCTTCCCGCAGGAAGACAAGGCGAAAATGGTGAGCAACGAGGATGCGAAGCCATCCGAGGATATCGGGCGGCATCTGCGCGAGATCCGGCGCGAGCAGGGGCTGACGCTGGCGGCGGCCAGCGCTCGTACCGGCGTTTCGATCGCGCATCTTTCGAAGATCGAGAATGGCCAGATTTCCCCTTCCTTCGATATCATCAAGCGGATCTGCGACGGTCTCGCGGTCAGCATCGAGGAGTTCGTCCGCCCCGGCCGCAAGACACCGGTCACCGGCCGCAAGACGACCACGAGGATCGGCGAAGGCGCGCGCTTCACCAGCGGCCAATATGATTACCGCGCCCATGCGACCGAGATTTCGCGCAAGAGCATGACTCCGCTCGAAATGGTGATCCGCGCGCGCAGCGTTGAGGAATTCGATCACTGGAGCCGGCATCGCGGCGAGGAATTCGTCTACGTCCTGTCCGGCGAGATCGAGGTGCATAGCGAACATTATGCGCCTTTCCAGCTGAAGGCCGGCGAAAGCGCCTATTTCGACAGCAGCATGCGCCATCTCTTTCTGTCGCGGGGCAAGGTGGATGCGCGCATCCTCTCGGTTTCCCACGATCCCGGCGAACGCGGTGGCCTCGTCACCCCATTCATGCAGCCGGGCGCGCGTCCCGCACCGGAAGAATAGTGAAAGAATTTTTCGTATCTGAAAATTCTGCTAAAGCCTGCGGAGCGGCCACGAATCGCGCCGATCAATCCCAGGATCGCTCATGACCATCGCCTCCATCGAAGCCGTTCCCTTCCGCCTGCCGCCGCGCCGCGATTTCAAATGGGCCGGCTTGCAGGTCGATCTCGGCGGCTTCGTGCTCGTGCGGGTGACGACCGACAGCGGCATCGTCGGCTATGGCGAAGCGACGCCGCTGCCCGACTGGGGCGGCGATTTCGGCCGCCACGCCGGCGAGACGCTGGCGACGGTGACGGCGATGGTCAACGAGGTGTTCGCACCCGCCCTCGTCGGCACGGATCCCACCCAGGTGCGCCATGCGCGAACGATCATGGACCGCGCGGCGATCGGCAATGTCTACGCCAAATGCGCGGTCGACATGGCGCTGCACGATGCCTGGGGCAAGATTACCGGCCTGCCGGTCTACAAGCTGCTCGGCGGCTCCGTGCGTGCCAGCGTGCCCGTCGCCCACATGGTCGGCCTGATGGGCGAGGAGGATGCGCTTGCCGAGGCCGAGGGCGCCGTCGCCGACGGCGCACGCGCGCTGCAGATCAAGGGCGGCGTCGATGCCGAGCGCGATATCCGCCTGACTGCCGCGCTGCGCCGCTCGCTCGGCCCGGACGTGCTGCTGCGGCTCGACGCCAATCAGGGCTATGGCCATCCCAAGGCCGCGATCCGGATCGTGCGCCGGCTCGCCGAGGCCGGAGTCGATCTGGTCGAGCAGCCGGCCGCGGGCCTTGCCGCCATGGCCGAGGTGACCGCCGCCGCCTCCGTGCCGATCGTCGCCGACGAGAGTTGCTGGGACATTCACGACGCGCTCGATCTCGTCGCGATGCGGGGCGCCGACTGCATCTCCATCTATCTGGCGAAGGCCGGCGGCTTCGTCGGCGCGGCGAAGGTCGCCGCGATCGCCGAGGCGCGGCACATCGCCTGCGACGTCAACGGATCGATCGAATCCGCGATCGGCAATGCCGCCAACGTCCATTTCGCGCTCGCCATGCCGGCGGTGACGCTGCCCGCGGTGATCCCGATCAGCGCACCGGCCGGCACCCACCCCTATCGCATCGCCGGTCGCTATTATGAGGACGACATCGTCGATGCGCCCTTCCCGGTGAAGGACGGCGCGCTGCTGCCGCTCGACGCGCCCGGGCTCGGCATCGCGGTGAACGAGGCGAAGCTCGCCCGTTTCCGGTGCGGCTGACCATGGCCGAGCACGAGCCTGCGATCGGATACCGCTTCGCCGCCGATATCGGCGGCACCTTCACCGACATCGCCTGCCTGTCGCCCGACGGCGTGCTGGCGACACGCAAGCTGCCCTCCACGCCGGAGGACTATGCCCGCGCGATCGTCGACGGCATCGGCGCTCTCGCGGCGGAGCTCGGCATCGGGCTGGACCGGCTCGAGGAGGTGCTCCACGCCTCTACCATCGCCACCAACGCGATCCTCGAGGGCAAGGGCGCGCGCACCGCGCTGATCACCACCCGCGGCTTTCGCGACGTGCTCGAGTTGCGGCGCATCCGCGTGCCGCGCCTCTACGAGCCGCTTTACGAGAAGCCGGCGCCGCTGGTGCCGCGCCGCCACCGTTTCGAGCTCGCCGAGCGCATGGGACCGGCGGGCGAGACGCTGATCCCACTCGACCTCGACGAGGTACGCGCGCTCGCCGCCCGCCTCGCCGAGGCGGAGATCGAGGCGGTGGCCGTGTGCTTCCTCCACAGCTACGCCAATTCCGGCCACGAACGCGCGGTCGCGGAGATATTGCGCGAGGCGCTGCCCGGCCGGTTCCTGTCGATCTCCTGCGACGTACTGCCCGAGATCCGCGAATATGAGCGGACCAGCACCACCGTCGTGAACGCCTATATCGGCCCGGTCGTCGCCGACTATCTGTGCTCGCTGCAGCAGCGGCTGGGCGAAGCGGGTATCGCCGGGCGCCTGTTGATGATGCAGTCGAGCGGCGGCACGCTCGATGTCGCGCAGGTGATCGCCAGGCCCGCGACCGTCGTCGAGAGCGGCCCGGCCGCCGGCGTGGTCGGCGCCGCGCGACTGGGCGGACGCTCCGGCCATGGCGATCTCATCACCTTCGACATGGGCGGCACCACCGCCAAGGCCTCGCTGGTCGAGGGCGGCGACGTGGTCGCGACCGACGAATATGAGGTCGGCGGCGGCATCTCGCTCAACAGCCGCATGGTGAAGGGCGGCGGCTATGCCCTGAAGCTGCCGGTGATCGACGTGTCCGAGGTCGGCGCCGGCGGCGGCAGCATCGTGCGGATCGATGCCGGCGGCGCGCTCAAGGTCGGTCCGGACAGCGCGGGCGCCTCCCCGGGGCCGGCCTGCTACGGCGCCGGCGGCACCGAAGCGACCGTCACCGACGCCAATGTCGTGCTCGGCTATCTCAATCCCGACGCGCTGGCCGGCGGCAGCGTGCCGATCGACGCATCGCTTTCCCGCGCGGCGCTCGGCCGCATCGCGGATGCGCTCGGCCGGGACCTGCTGGACGTCGCCCATGGCGTCCACCGTCTCGCCAATGCGACGATGATGCGCGCGGTGAAGGCGGTCTCCACCTATCGCGGGCGCGACCCGCGCGATTTCACCCTCTTCGCCTTTGGCGGCAATGGCGGCGTCCATGCCGCCGCGCTCGCCGCCGAGCTCGGCATGACGCACATCCTGGTGCCGCCGGGCGCGGGCGTGTTCAGCGCGGTCGGCCTGCTCTTCGCCGATTTCGAAGTGTCGCACACCCTCGCCTGGCGCCATCCGCTCGGTGCCGACGCTCCCGCCCTGCTTGCCGGCCACCTCGCCGCGCTGGAAGAAAAAGTGCTGGCCGAGATGCGCACGCACGAGCCGGTGCGCCTGCGCTGGCGGGCAGATCTGCGCTATCGCGGACAGGGCTTCGAGCTGCCCGTCGCAATCCCGCGTGGCCCCGTCACCGAGGAGACGCTGGCCGCGATCCGCGCCAGTTTCGAAGCCGAGCACATCCGCAGCTACGGCCACGCCCTCGGCAATCACCGCGTCGATTTCGTCAGCCTGCGCGTGACCGGCACGCTGCCGCCGCGCGGGCCGAGCGGCATCGCGGGCGTGCGGCAGAGCATCGCGCCCGCGGCGGGCGATCGCCCGGTCTATTTCGGTGCGGGCCACGGATTGATCGCGACGCCGCTGATCGGCCGCACCGCGCTCGACGGAGTGGCGCGGGCCGGACCGTTCGTGATCGAGGAATATGAGGGCACCACGCTCGTTCCGCCCGGCGCCACGGCGGCGCGCGACGCGGATGACAATATCGTGATCAGGCTGCCAGACGGAGGCGCTTCATGACCCAGCTCGATCCGATCCTCATGGAAGTGTTCAAGAACGGCTTCGAGGCGATCGCCGACGAGATGGCGTTGATCCTGATGCGGACCGCCCATTCGCCGATCGTGCGCGACGCCATGGATTTCTCGACCGCGCTCTGCGATCCTTCGGGGCAGACCCTGGCGCAAGGGCTGACGACGCCGATGCATCTCGGCAGCTTCTACGACGCGATGCGCCACCTGATCGCGCAATATGACGGCGATATCGCGCCCGGCGACCTCTTCATCGGCAACGATCCTTATCTGGCGAGCGGCCAGCACCTGCCCGACGTCTATGTCATCAAACCGATCTTCGCCGCGGATCGCCTGGCCGGCTGGGCGGCGACGATCGCGCATCATGTCGACGTGGGCGGCCTCGTGCCCGGCAGCAATTCGATCGGGGCAACCGAGATCCATCAGGAGGGCCTGCGCCTGCCCTTCATGAAGCTCGAGGAAAAAGGCGTGCGCAACCGGACGCTGATGACGGTGATCGCCGCCAATGTGCGCGTGCCCGATCAGGTGCTGGGCGACATACAGGGCCAGATCGCCGCCACCCGCGCGGGCGAGATCGGGCTCGATGCGCTGGTGCGGCGCTACGGTGCGGACACCGTCGCCGCCTATGGCGAGGCGCTGCAGGATTATTCGGAGCGGCTGGCCCGTGCCGCGATCCGCGAGATTCCGGACGGCGTCTATCGCTTCACCGATCATATCGACGGGCTCGGCGAGAGCCCCGAGCCGATCCGCTTCGAAGTGGCGCTCACCGTCTCGGGCGACGAGGTCGTCGCCGACTGGACGGGCACCTCGCCACAGGTGAAGGGCGGCATCAACGCACCCCTCTCCTTCTGCAAGTCCAACGTCTATGCCGCGCTGCGCTCGGTGATGTCGGCCGACGTGCCCAATTGCCACGGCTATACGCGACCGATCACGGTGATCGCGCCGGAAGGCAGCCTGGTGAATGCCGTCTATCCCGCACCGTGCGGCGCGCGCGGCATCACCGGCTATCGCATCGTCGACTGCGTGTTCGGCGCGCTGGCCGAAGCCGTGCCGGACAAGGTAGCGGCGGACGGCGCCGGCGGCTCGACCTTGCCGAGCTTCGGTGGCCGGGTCGACGGCGAGACCTTCGTCTTTTCCGAATGCATCATGGGCACCTGGGGGGCCACCTCGACGCATGACGGACAGGATGGCGTGCCCCATATGGCCTCCAACCAGGCCAATGTGCCCGTGGAGATGATCGAGGCGGACTATCCCATTCGGATCGAGCGCTACGGCTTCGTCACCGACAGCGGCGGCGCGGGCGAGCATCGCGGTGGTCTCGGCCTCGCACGCGACTATCGGCTGCTCGCCGACGATGTCTATTTCGGTGTCCGGTCGGACAAGGCGGATCATCCGCCGCACGGCCTGTTCGGCGGCCGACCCGGTGCTCCCGCGGTCAATCGTATCGCCTCGGCCGGAGGCGAACGGCGCGTGCCGACCCTGCCGACCGAACCGATCACGCTCGGTCGCGGCGACGTCTTCCGTCACGTCATGGCGGGCGGCGGGGGCTATGGCGATCCGCTCGATCGGCCCGCGGAGCGTGTCCTCGACGACATTCTCGACGATCGGGTGAGCATCGAGCAGGCTCACGAGGCCTATGGGGTCGTGCTGACCGCGGGCCTTTCGATCGATCATACCGCCACCATCGCCCGCCGCGCCGCCTTGAGGGGAGCATCATGACGACCGTGCTGACCGACCGCCGCATCGTATCGGACATCGATCCCTTCTCGCCCGAATTCCGCGCCGATCCCTTCCCTCATTATGCGCAGCTGCGCGATCTCGGGCCGGTCGTGTGGCTGGAGAAATACGACATCTGGTGCGTGCAGCATTATGCCCAGGTGAAAGCGGTGCTCTCCGATTGGGAGAATTTCAGCAACGCCGGCGGCGGCGGCCTCACCAACTATTTCAAGACCAAGCCGTGGCGGCGGCCGAGCATCATCCTCGACGTCGACCCGCCGGAACATGGCCGCACCCGCAAGGTGCTGATGGGCGTGCTCTCGGCGCCGGCGCTCAAGGCGATGAAACCGGGCTTCGAGGCCGTCGCCGCGCGGCTGATCGACGCGGCGCTCGATGCCGGCACGATCGAGGCGGTGAACGATCTCGTCCTGCCCTTCCCGCTCACCGTCTTCCCCGACGCGGTCGGCATGCCGCCGCTCGACCGGCATATCATGCTCAAATATGGCGGCATGGTGTTCGGTGCGTTCGGCCCGACCACCGACTGGTATCATGAGCTGATGCGCGACGCCGAGACGGTCAGCGCGTGGATCGACGCCCATTGCGAGCGCGACGTGCTCGGCGCCGATGGGCTTGGCGCGGGCATCTATGCCGCGGCCGACGCGGGCGACATCACCCACGAAGAAGCGAAGCTGCTGGTGCGTTCGCTGCTCTCGGCAGGCGTCGACACGACGATCGATTCGATCGGCCTGGCGCTGCGCGCGCTCGTCGACTTTCCCGATCAGTTCGCGCTGCTGACAGAGGATCCCGCGCTCGCGCGCGGCGTGTTCGAGGAAGCGACGCGCTACGATTCCTCCAGCCAGTCGCTGTTCCGCACGACCCTGCGCGAGGTGGAGCTGGCCGGCCAGCGGATCGGCAAGCACGAAAAGATCCTGGTGCTGATCGGCTCGGCCGGGCGCGATCCCGCCAAATGGGAGGAACCCGACCGGTTCGACATCCGCCGCAAGATCGTCGGCCAGATCGGCTATGGCTGGGGCATCCATGGCTGCGTCGCGCAGATGATGGCGCGGCTGGAGGGCGAGGTCTTCTTCCGGACGCTCGGCGAGAAGGTCGGCAGCCTGGAACATGCAGGGCCTTCCGAGCTGCGCCTCGTGCCCGGCCTGCGCGGTCTCGCCAGGCTGCCGATCGCGCTGACGCGGTGATGAAGCCGTCGTTCGGATTGAACATAGATTGGGAAAGGTAGGCACATCATGGCCACGGTCATCGTAGCAGGCGGCGCGACCGGCATCGGCCGCGCGGCGGTGGAGGGTTTTCGTGCCCGCGGCGACGATGTGCTGCTGGTCGATCACCGGGCCGAGGCGGCCGAAGTGGCGGCGCAGGATGCGCCGGGCCGATGCATCTTCCTCCACCGCGATCTCTCCGATCCCGCGGCCCCGCGCGAAGCGGTCGAGGCGACGATCGCGGCGTTCGGGGCGCTCGACACGGTGCTGGTCACGGCCGCGGTGATGAATTCCGCCCCGCTTGCCGACTGGACCGACGCGATGTGGAACGATTCCCTCGCGCTCAATCTCAAAATGCCGTTCTTTTTCGCACAGGCAGCGGCTCCCTGGCTGGCCAAGTCGGACAATGCCTCGATCCTGTTCACCTCTTCCACGGCCGCGCTGCGGGGCAATGCCGGCATGCCCGCCTATCACGCCACCAAGGCCGGGCTCGCCGGGCTCGCGCGCAGCCTGACGGCCGAGCTGGCCCCGCTCGGCATCCGCATCAACTGCATCCTGCCCGGCTGGATCGACACGCCGTTCAACAACAGCTTCTGGGATTATCAGGACGATCCCGCCGCCAAGCGCGCGGAAATCGACGGCAAGATCCCCCTGAGGCGCCACGGCGAGCCCGAGGAAGTATCCGGCATGATCCTGTTCCTGACCTCGCCTGCCGGCCGTTATGTGGCTGGCACTTCCCTCGTCATCGACGGCGGCTATACGGCGGTCTGACCATGCATCTCGCCGACAGCTTCTCCTCCTATGTCCGCCCCGCGCTGCGCGGCCGCCTCGGCGCGGTCGCCGCCGCCCATCCGCTTGCCGTCGCGGCGGGCCAGGAGATGCTGACCCGCGGCGGATCGGCCGTCGACGCGCTGATCGCGGCGCAGGCGGTGCTCTGCGTGGTCGCGCCCGATGCGTGCGGCCTCGGCGGCGACATGCTCGCGCTGGTGCGCACGCCGGGCGCGGGCGTGACCGCCGTGAACGGTGCCGGTGCAGCGCCGGCCGGCCTGTCCACCTGGTCCGATACCGGCGCCAACAGCATCACCGTGCCGGGCATCGTCGACGGCTGGCAGCAGCTCGCCTCGCGCTGGGGCAAGCTCCCGCTGGCCGCGCTGCTCGAACCGGCGCGCC
Organism: Flavisphingomonas formosensis; assembly: GCF_009755815.1. Taxonomy (GTDB): domain Bacteria; phylum Pseudomonadota; class Alphaproteobacteria; order Sphingomonadales; family Sphingomonadaceae; genus Flavisphingomonas; species Flavisphingomonas formosensis. Next base: position 386,209 of record NZ_WRPK01000006.1, on the reverse strand, counting down.
GCATCGCCGAGGGCGGTTTCGTCGTTCCGCCGGGCCTGGCGGCAGCGGCCCTGGCGCAGCGTGACCGTCTGGAGAAGGGCGGCGCAGGCCGATGGGCGCTGCTCGGACTGAAGGCAGGCGAGCGCTTCTTCCAGCCGGAGCTCGCCACGCTGCTCGCCGCGATCGGCCGGAATGGCGCCGATGCCTTTTATGCAGGCGAAACCGCTGCGGCGATCGCGGCGGCCGTCGGCGCGCTCGGCGGCGCCCTCTCCCGCGACGATCTTGCGGCCCATCGCAGCGTCGTCGCCCCGCCGGTGACGATCGCGTTCCGCGACGTGCGCGTCGCCGTGCAGCCGCCGATGACCCAGGGCATATTGCTGGCCATGGCGCTGGCCGGCCGCGAAGCGCTGGGCGAGCCGGCCGGGGATCGCGAGGATCATCTCGCCATCGAGCTGACCGAAGCCGCCTTCGCCTATCGCGAGCGGGCAGGAGAAGGTGCGGCGCTGCTCGCCGAGCCGCTGCCGATCGATCCCGAACGCGCGGCGCGACGCGGCGGCCCGCGCGCCTATCTTCACACTGCGGGCGTCGCCGTGTCCGACGCGGAGGGGATGGTCGCCTCCTCGCTGGTCAGCGTGTTCGACGATTTCGGTTCCTGCGTGTTCGTGCCCGCCTGCGGCATCGTACTCAACAACCGCGCAGGCGGCTTCACCGGCGGCGCCAATGCGCCCGGGCCGAGCCGCCGTCCGGTACATACGCTGGCGCCAGCGATGGTGCTGAGCGGCGGCGATGCCATTGCGCTGGCGACGCCGGGCGCCGACGGGCAGGTGCAGACATTGCTTCAGGTGATCGGCAAGGTGTTCGGCGGCGGCCTGGATCTCGCCGCGGCCATCGCCGCCCCGCGCTGGCGCAGCGAGGGCGGCGACATTCTCATCGAGGCGGCGCATCCCATGGCCGCGGATCTTGCGGCACGTGGGCATCGGCTTCGCACGCTGCGCGACGGGGAGATGCGCTTCGGCGCGGTGGTATGCGCGGGCACCGGGGGAGAAGGCCCCTTCGCCATTGCCGACTGGCGCCGGGAGACCTGGGCCGGCGTCGCCTGACGGTCGAGAGGCTTTCCGAGCCGCTCGACCTCGTCATCCCGACGGAAGGCGGGATTCATCGGGCCATGATGACATCGGGTTGAGCTTCGATCGTCATTCCCCGCGGAGCCTGGAATCCGCACATCGTCGGATACCGACTTACTGGAAAACGAGAAGTCGAGAGATGCCTGCCCCCCCGCGGTCGAGATGATCCCGAGGGCGTCGAAGGATTGAGGTGATGATGATTATTCGCCCGTCCTCATCCTGCTCCCCATAAAGTTTTCGGAGTGACACTTTGCCGCCTGGTAAAGTGTCATAGCCGACAAAAGATCGATCCGGCTTTGAAGGGGGATTCACATCGTCCGCTTTCTGTGCTTGATTCAATCCCGTTATGTTTCACACGCCGCTCGAGCGCAGTCAGTCTGGCCGGGGAGATGTCTCCTCCCTTCTGGATCAGCTCGCGCGCTGCAGCACCCGCCCCCGTTATGCCTTCATGCTGCTCACCCTGATCGCGGACGTGGCGCGTCCGGACGGCAGCGCAGGGCCGATCGTCCGGCGGGATGGCGAGCTTGCGTTGTTGCGCGATTGGCTGTGCGATGCGCTGACCCCGATGGGCCAGCGCGATCCACGGCGGCTCGCACTGGTCGAACGGGTGCGTTCGGAGCTCAGCAATACCGGTGACCTCCCCGCGGAGGCGGCCGCCGCCGACGAGCGCATCGATGAGGAAGTGCGAATGCGCGTCCGGGCGTCCGGCAAGACGAATTTGAGCCGGGCGGTGTCCGAGCTGGTGCAGGCCGGCCTGCTCCGCCGCCATTATCAGGGCTATCGCGTCGATCATCATAATCGCGGCGCGCAACGCCAGGCGGTCTATACGCTGGTGGGTCCGGCGCGCGTGCTGATGCATCGCGGCGCTCCCGCTCCTTCGCCAACCCCGCCCCGCCAGGGCGTGCTCGCGCTCGGCTGAGGAGCGCTCGCGCGCGACGGACGGCGGATTGCGCGGCCTTCGCCGTTGTAATCGATCAGATATTTGGTCCGTCCGTCTGCAGGGCGAGGTCGGCCGGCGGCGCGACGAGATCGCCGATCTCGCCCGCGTGGAAAGCGGCGCCGATCCCGGCGAGGATTATTTCGCTCCGATCGCCGTGATCGCGGAGCTGGCTGGCGATGCCGTTTTCGAGGCGCAGGCCTACGGCATCCTCTTCGCGCGATCTACCCGCGCTGCCCGGCCGAACCTGCGCGGCAACACCGCCCTGTTCCGCCGCGCGATCGAGAATATCGTCCGCAACGCCCTGCGCTTCGCCCCACCCGCCAACCTGGTGACCCTCGCCGCCGCGCTCGACGAGGCCGAGGGCGCCTATCACATTACGGTCAGCGACACCGGCCCCGGCGTCGCCGCGGCGGACCTCGGCACCCTCTTCGACCCCTTCGTCCGCGGCGACCCCTCCGACTTCGGCCTCGGCCTCGCCATCGCCCGCTGCGCGGTGGTGGCGCATGGCGGAACGATTGAAGCGAGCAATGTGCCGGAGGGTGGGTTCAGGGTGATCGTCACGGTGCCGACGATGCCATGAGCTTCGCCGCCTTACAATGACGCGAGATGGTAGTTAGCTTCCGTTCTCAAGATCAGGAAACCACTCGTCGATTGCCGACTCGCTTACACCACACGAACCTGTCCACCATTGGACCGGATAAGGCCAATCGTCCTTGTGCCAAGGTGTTTGCTCACGCTTCGCGTCGGGCACAAATCCGCGACGGAAGTCAGGTCGACCAGGATCGATCAGAATGCCGGCATAACCGAGAATGCCGATCAGCGTACGTCGTTCCGAACTATTCGAGGGGAACAGACCCGACAGCGCCCGTTCCAAATCGCCCAATCGCCCCTTCTGGCCAATACCCTTCGCCGTTTCAAAAATGGATCGCAGAATTTGCCGGTCCTCATCGGTCGGCGTGACGGCGCCTTCCGCCGCAAGCGCCTCTAGGTCGAGCGCGATATATCGAGGGTTATAGTGGCGAACTCCACCCCACTTAATTCGTTCGAAATTCAGGATGTTGGGATCGGCCGCATTTTGATATTCTCCGCAATACACGCAACGAGCGCCAGCGCTTGAATGCGCCTGCATGTGCCGACCAACCGCATAACTACCTAGAGCCGAACGAAGTTCGAGCCGCCTTGTCGAAAGGCTTGCGAGAAACGCGCGGGTCACGGCTCCGCTAGTTGTTCGAGCGACGGCATTGATTGCCGCGTCCACCGCCTCGTCGTGAGAGACTTCAACCGGATCGAACATCGATCCGTGCTCCTTGGCGTACGCGAGATCGTCCGGAGACACCGCTCGTTCGCGCTTCCAACCTGACGGAGACCAGAATGTATCTATGAGGATTTTACGAGCGCGTTTGTCGAGAGGCATACTTGATAGTCGCCTACATCGTAGCAGAACTCAATGACTGCAGTTGGGCGCTTGCTGCCCTCGTTCACCCAAGTTTCCCGTTGTGACATGCTACCTGTCGTATTTGCCCGTCCAGCCCTGCCAAGCGACCTTGCAAGACCTGAGTGTCGCCCTCGCCTAAAAGCAACTCTCTCTGGGCCGAACGCCGCTTGAGATGCTGACGATGGGGCACAGCGAGCTTGTCGCCCCTGACGATGACGCCGGTGATTTCGGCGGGGCGGTCGACGAACGTCTTCTCCTTATGATACCGAAGACCGTAGCCGTGGATCATCTGCTTCATGCGCCAGATGTCTGATAGAGGCACCTTCTGGCCCGAGACCGTCACATCGTCGATATAGACGGTGAGTTTGTAACCTCGCTCCCGGCAGAAGGCGTCCAGCTTCGCCCAAAGGTCGCAATAAGCGAAGTAGGCCATGATTGGGCTAAGTGGACTGCCGGTGGGTAGCCGCCCTTGATAGGTGGACAGCCTCGTGATGATCGAAGCGACATCCTTCCGGCATTTCATAACCGTTTCGAAGAACCAGAACACGCGGCGCGACGGTGTGCTCGGAAAAAACTTCTTGATGTCCAAACAATGCACCACCCTGCTGGCTCGGTGCGAGGCTGCGTTGGTGACATAACACCGACCTTTAACCGGGCAGAATAAGAAGTCGGGCGGATCGATGGCAGCGAGGAACTTAGCGAGCTTGGCCTGCACCGCCTTCAGCGGCGCTGTTGGATTCTCAACATGGCGCTTGCCGCCGCCTTTCTTCGCGATATCGAACTCATGGTAGACATCGGCCTTGCCAATCAAGGCAGTGAGCCCGTCGTCGGTGAGGCCAAGTATGTGAGCAAGCTTTGCTGGACTGCTCACCTTGAACAGCCGCGACTGGTGTAGCGGATGTGCCTTCCTACTCTGCATGGACCCGGCCCGACCGAGCCTCGAGGAACTGCATGAGGGCAAGCACCTTTCCCGCTACGAACGTGCGAGCATTGTCCATAGGACCTCCACGCTCCAATGTCTCCGAGAAGAACATGATCGAGGAAACCGGAATGTCAAAGGCTTTCGAATACCGATCGATGGTTTCCAACGTGGGCGTCTTGGTGCCCTTTTCGATCTCTGAAATGTAGGACGTCGAGACGCCTAAGCGCTCAGCAGCCTGCTTCTGCTTCAGATCGTGATAGACCCGTATGAGCCGTAAGGCTTCGCCTAGCATGTGATTGCCTTTCGATAACGCAATGCAGGGTGGCGGTTACTCCCGGAAGACCTTGATGATAGCCAGCGCGAGCCCGAGGACCTTGGCAGTCCAACGCCCGATGGTAATCAACGCCCTCAAAGTCTGCGGACGGACAAGGGACTTCGCCCAACGCCGCCGCGTCCTCGCTTTCTTCCGCCTGCGCTCCCCGTTCAGATCCAACTGTGACATTGGCTTGTTCCTTCTTCGCCGCCCGCACAGCCAATCTGTGAGGGCGCCGTCGCGGCTCTGAAGGATGGGGGAGGAACGCTTTACCCTGATCACCAAGGCGGGCCCCGGCCGTCCGGGGCACGCCCGTGCCGCCGCCGTGCCGCCACGACCGCAGCCATTGGGTAGAAGGCCCAAAGCCTTCCTGGAGGGCGAACCCTCAGTGAGTGACGACTTATCCCCTTTGATGCCTGAACAACACGGACCTGCCTCAGACACACGGGCCCGTCAAGGAAAAACTTCGCTCTCAGCGGATTTTCTAGCGGCACATTACGGTGACATTGCAGTTTTTCAGCAAGGAATCCTTGCACTTAAGCCTCCGATGCACCGCAGGCCCACAGTGTGCCATCCAATAGTCCTTCACCGCATTGCTCGGCTGCCTCTTCGTCGACTATCTGCATGTGTCGGCGATGAATCGAGAGGGGGGATGGCGAGATGCTACCACTGATCCTGCTGGCGGCGGCGCTCCCGCCCAGGCCCGTTTTTCACGCGTTCGTCCCGGCCACCCCCGCACCGATTACGATCACGCCCGACATTGTCGACCTGGATGGTGCGGGACGCTTCGATTTCGAGCCGGATTCCCGCGCTTTCAATGTCGAGCCCCCTGCCGGGGGCGATGGGCTGTCGCTGACCGTGCGGCTGTGGTTCGATGCCAATGGAAAGCCCGTCAGCTGCGACGTCGGTCAATCGCCGCTGCCAGACGCGGCGAAAACGGGCTGCGCGCAACTGATGCGCTCGGCCAGATTCAGCCTGTTTCCAGGCATGGCCATGCCATTAAGGCGCGGATTCGTCGATGTGGAGTTTAGTTTCTTCAAAAATCCACCCGGTGCTCCAGCAGCGAAGCAGATGTACGCTTTTGCATATCCCGGTTATGTCAATACCACGATCGATTATCCGCCGATTGAGACACCTGTCGATCAGCTTCTTAAAAAAGAAGATGGTAGTTTCAACGTATCTATCGGAATTGATGATTATCCGGCAATAGCGATGCGCTATCATTTGGAGAGCCATAGTGCCGCGCTGCTGGGTATCAGCCGCGATGGTCAGGTAAAGACCTGTCGCCCTGTGAGCACTAAAGGGCTACAAACGGCCTTTTTAGACAATCAGACTTGCATTTATTTCCTGCGACGCGGTCATTTCGATTTTTCACCCGGCGCACCAATCTATGATGGACTGCGTTATTTGCGTAAGGCAACCTTCTGGGTGAACCCGCAGTAAGTACTCGCTCGGTTCGCTAAAATTATGCAAAAAGTATACGTGTTTTTAACCGGGATACGCAGTGCAGCATGGCGGGTCGCAGATAGATATGCCACCTACAGAATTCCTACTCTACTATGCAAATCCAAGGCAAATAGGACGATGGAATATGAAAAGATGGATTGCCGGCCTATTGCTGCTGTTCACAGCAGCAAATTCAAAAGCCGATGTTGTTACCTTCAGCCCATCAAGCCCAAATGCGATGCTCCTAATAGACGGAAAACCGACGCCCGCAATGACATTTTACGTTTTTGTAAAAGTTAATTTAGCAGAAGGTCGTTCGGAAGGAATAGTTACAAAGGTAGAACAAGGCGGAGGATTAATAAGGTATGGCGATAGGAAGTGGAGTAAGGGAAGCTTCTTCATGACAAAGGAGATTCCTGAGGGAGACTATCTTCTGCTCAGATCTCATTTAGGATCCGGCGGGCCATTCCAAGTTGATGTCTGCTATGCCAAGCGGGCAGCTGTTTTTCACTTGAAGGCTGGCATGATAAATTTCATACCTAGAAAGATACTAATTGATTTTGTTCCCCCTGGGGCCATCTACAAAAAGGCTTATATCAGCCAAATCCTTTCTGAAAATGCTGAAGCGGACGCTGCCACTGCATTACGGGATTATGGGACCGTCACGGGCGAAATCAGATCTATTTCTCCTATCGGATACTATGAACTAGTTCAGAGTGACAGCCTTTTCAAAGGATGTGGGGCCAACGGTGATATCAGGCCACTACCTCAGTGACAATCGACAGGCGATTCTCTGTCGCCTCTGATTGGTCATCACGAGCGTTAGGCGACAGCACGCTTCATCGGTCCACCCCCCTCCCGGCAATCCCCCCGCTCATGCCACCGTCGCAGCATGAGCCCCCCGACCCGCTACAGCCCCGCCCTGATCCCCGCCGCACGCACGCTCGCCGCACGCGGCGCGCTCGACAAGGATCTCGCCGCCGCCTTCGGCGTCCATTTCAAGACCATCCGCGAGTGGAAGCAGCGCCATCCCGACTTCGCCGCCGCCTGCAAGCTCGGCCGCGATGCCGCCGACGCAGCGGTCGAGCGCGCGCTGTTCCGGAGGGCCACCGGCTATGACCGCGAGACCGAGCGCGTCTTCCTGCGCGACGGCACGCTCGTCCGCGTCGCCGTCACTGAGCATGTCCCGCCCTGCGACAAGGCCGCCACCTTCTGGCTGCGCGTCCGCCGTCCGGACTGCTGGGACCCACCGCCGGTGATCCAGCGCGCCGATGACGACGCCCTCTCTTCCACCGAGGTGGCCCTGCTCCAGATCGAGGAGGATGCCTATGAGGCGATGTGCGCCGCCCAGGATGGCGGGCCGGAGATGGACGGCGACGAGGATGCGATGGCCCGGATCGATGCGCTCGATCCCGGTCCTGCCGCGCCGGTGGACGATGGCGATCCGCTGGTGGGTCTCGAAACGGTCTCACCATTCCCGTCATCCCAGCGCAAGCTGGGATCGCTCTCCACATGCGAGCGGGTGGCTGTAGAGAGTGATCCCAGCCTGCGCTGGGATGACGGGCAATGCGCCGGCCCCGATACCCTCCCTCATCGCATACACCCCCCGCTGCCCGCCCTCACCGTAGCCATCCCCACCAAGCCCCTAGACGCCGAGCCGCCGCCCGCTACGGCCTCGAAATATGATCCCGCCTTCATCCCCCTCGCCCGCCGGATGGCGGAGCAGGGCGCGCTCGACCGCGATCTCGCCCGCGCGTTCGGCGTCACCCTCACCACGCTGCGCCAATGGACGCTCCGCCACGCCGCCTTCGGACAGGCGGTCCGCCTCGGCAAGGCGGTCGCCGATGATGCCGTCGAGGCGGCGCTCCTCGCCCGCGCCACCCGCTATTGCTATATGCGCGAGACGGTCTTCCTCACCGATGAGGGCGAGGTGCTCCGCTCCGAAACCCTCGTCGAGCAGCCGCCCTCGCTCGTCGCCGCCCTATTCTGGCTCGGCCGCCGCCAGTCCGAACGCTGGTCGCCCTACCGGCCGCAGCCCGACCTCGAACCCGCCGAGGCCGCACGCCTCTTCGCCGAAGCCCGCGCGCGCGTTGCGGAGTATGATTTCCACCGGCGGCATTGGCGTGATCACGGTTGTGCGCCACCTGGGCGGCGCGAGCCTGCGCCGCCCGATGAGTGAGCCTTCCCCTCATCCTCCCCCAAAAAGCGGGAGGATGAGGAAAGGCAGCCTCTCATCCAGCTATTTGACGGACTTCCGATACGATCTCGGTTGCCAGGTCCGTTTACGGATGCGCGGGGAAGGCGACACACATACAGGGCGTCGCACTTGCACGCCGCATCAGTCGAGAGCCGGCTCGATCGCGCGCCGCGGATTCCAGCTCCCTTCCCAATAAGCGGCATCGGCATCGAAGATGCTGATCGCTTCCTCGATCACCCCGAATTCCTCGACATAGCCGCGCCAAAGCCCGAGCAGCTCCGAAAGGATATCCGGATTGGATTCGGAAAGATCATCGATCTCGCCGCGATCGCGCGATAGATCATAGAGCTGCCAGCGCGAAGCTCCCTCCGCATCGGGCACGTAGACGGCCTTCCAGTCGTCCTTGCGGATCGCGCGGCGGCCGAACAATTCCCATCCGGTGCTGGTGCCAGGAGGATGAACGATCTCCGACTGCCCCGTCAGCCAAGGCACGAGCGACCGGCCGCGCAGATCGAATATCTCCCTCCCCCGCCACCATGTTCCCGGGTGGCGGACGCCGGCGAGATCGAGCAAGGTCGGCGCGACGTCCATCGCGGTGGCGAAGACGGTGCCGATCGTGCCCCCGCGCCTGCCCGCCGGATAGTGGATGAAGGCGGGCACGCGGATGCCGCCCTCGGTGGTGTAGGTCTTCACCAGGCGCGAAGGCGCGGTCGCGGCCTGCGCCCAACGCGGACCATACCAGACATAGGATCCGGGACGGCCCATATTGTCGAGGCTGTTGTCGCAATGCTGCGCGATGATCTTTGCGAAGACCGGCCCCATGATCGGCATCGCCTCGACGATCGCGCCTTCCGCGCCATTGTCCGACAAGAACAGGATCAGCGTGTCTTCGAAGCGGCCGGATCGCTTGAGTGCCTCGACGACGCGACCGACATTCTGGTCGATCCGGTCGACCATCGCGGCATAGACTTCCATGCTGCGCGCCGAGGCCGCCCGTGCCTCGTCCGACAAGTCGGTCCATTCAGGTTCTTCGGTGACCACCGGATGCGGTACGGTGTCGGGCGAGACGAGCCCCAGCGCGCGCAGCCGCTCGAGCCGGCGGCTGCGGAGCACGTCCGGCCCCCCGTCATAGACTCCGCGATATTTTGCGATCTCCGCATCCGGCGCCTGGAGCGGCCAATGCGGTGCCGAGAAAGCGAGATAGGCGAAGAATGGCCGATCATCCTCGGGCTTCTCGTCCAGGAAATCGATCAGGCGGCTCGCAAAATAGTCCGACGAGTAGAAATCCTCGGGCAGCTCGGTGACATACCGATCGTCCTCGGCGTAGATCGGCTTGTGCGGAGTGATGCGGTCCAGCGGCCCGCCGCCGAAATGATCGGCTCCACCGGGCAGCAGCGCGAAGGAGCGTTCGAAGCCGCGCGCGACGGGCGCTCGCTCCAGCGTGTCACCGAGATGCCATTTGCCGGACAAGAGGGTCCGGTATCCGCCCTCGCGCAGCAATTCCGCAACCGTCACGACCCGGTCGTTGAGATAGCCCTCATAGCCCGGCGCACCGGCGAAATCGGGGCGCAGGCATTCCACCATCGTGCCGATCCCGGCGATGTGGTGATCGGTGCCCGTCATCAGCATCGCGCGGGTGGGTGAGCAGGCGGGCGCGGAATGGAAATCGGTCAGGCGCACCCCGCCGAGCGCGAGCGCGTCGAGATGCGGCGTCTCGATCTCCGATCCGAAGGCGCCGAGATCGGAAAAGCCCATGTCGTCGACCACGACGACGAGGAAATTGGGGCGTTTGGACGGCGTGCTGCTGTCGGTCATGGCTGCTCTCCTGAGGCAATGCCGTCATCCCGACGAAAGTCGGGATGACGAACGAGTTTACTCCGCCGCCGCCGCATGCGGCTCCGGCGCGGGCGACAGCAGGCGGCCTTCGGTGCCGTCGATGCCCTTCGACACCGTGCCCTGGATCGTCACGCGGCGCAGATGGCGGCGCTGCAGGCCGAAGTCGGCGATGGCGCGGTGCTGGGTCGCGCGGTTGTCCCAGATCGCCACGTCGCCCTTGCGCCAGTTCCAGCGCACCGTGTTCTCGGGCTTGGTGATGTGATCCTGCAGGATCGCGTAGATCCGCTGCGAATCCGCGCTGTTGAAGCCCACGAAGTTCTTCACGAAATGGCCGACGAGCAAGGTGCGCTCGCCCGATTCCGGATGGACGCGGACGACCGGATGCTCGGTCTCGTAGACGGTCGAGCCGAAGATGGCGCGGTGCTTCTCCACCCGCTCGCGCGATCCGCCGAACGTGCCGGCATAATCGTAGAGATTGGTGTGGATCGCCTTGAGATTGTCGACGAGCAGCTTGAGCGCATCCGGCAGCTCCTCATAGGCGGTGGCGGTGTTGGCCCACAGCGTGTCGCCGCCCGCCTCCGGCACCTCGATCGCGCGCAGGATCGAGGCTTCGGGATAGGCCGGGACGAAGGTGACGTCGGTGTGCCAGCTCGACGCGGCATAGCCCTCGCGCGAGTCGAGCTCGAGCAAATAGCGCGAGCCATCGGCCACCGGCACGGTCGGATGGGCGATCGGCGTGCCGAGGCGGGCGGCGAACCCCTCCTGCGCGGCATCGTCGAGCTGGAACTGGCCGCGGAAGAACAGCACCTTGTGGCGGACGAGGGCGGCGCGGATCGCGGCAATGGTGATGGCGTCGAGATCGCCGGAAAGGGCGATGCCGCGCACCTCGGCGCCGATACGGCCGGCGACCGGGGCGATGTCGAGCGGGCCTTCGGCCTCGCGTGCATTCACGAAACGCTGCTGGAGGGCGGTCATGGATAGTCTCCTTCTTCGATCGGTCAGAGAGCGGAAGAAATGCCGCGCGGGCGGTCGCCGACGATGGTCACGCGCTCCATGTGGCGGGGCTCGTTATAGTCGGGCACGGCGTAATGCTGGGTCGCGCGGTTGTCCCAGAAGGCGATCGAGCCGGGCCGCCAGCTCCAGCGGACCTGGAATTCGGGCCGCTTCACCTGGTTGAACAGGAGGGCGAGCAGCGCGTCGCTCTCGGCCTTGTCCCAATCCTTGATCCGGCGGGTGAACACCGAATTGACATAGAGCACCTTTTCTCCGGTCTCGGGATGGACGCGCACCACCGGATGCTCGACCTCGGGATATTGGGCCCGCAGCGCGTCCTTCTTCTCCTCGCTGTCGAGGAACTGGATGAAGACGCTGGGGTCGTGGATCGCGGTGAGGCCGTCGATGCGCTCCTTCACCTCGTCGGACAGCGTGTCATAGGCGGCCACCGCATTGGCGAAGACGGTATCGCCGCCGAGCGGGGGCGAGACACGCGCCAGCAGCACGGACGCTGCCGAGGGCTCGGGCCGGAAGGTGGTGTCCGCATGCCAGTTGGCGTCGGTCGAGGCGCGATACTTGCCGACGAACTCGGCGGAGATCAGCGGCAGGATCTGCGGATAATCGGGCAGCGAGAAGACCGGATGGACCTCCAGCTCGCCGAAATTCGCGCCGAAGGCGATATGCTGCTCGCGGCTCAGTTCCTGGCCGCGGAAGAAGAGCACGCGATAGTGGAGCAGCGCGGCATGCAGCGCGCCGCGGGTGGCCTCGTCGAGCGGCTGGCTGAGATCGATGTCGGCAATCTCGGCGCCGAGGCTCGGCTGCAGCGGCGTGATGCGGAACAGCTCCTGGGCGGCGGCAAGGTCGGCCTGATAGGCGGTCATGATGCAAATCTCCTGAAGGTCAGAGTGCAGGGGCGGTGTCGCGGGCGTCGAGCGCGCGGCGGATGTCGCTGTGGGCGGCCTCGTCGATCGGGAAATGCCACACCAGCCAGGCCGAGAGCAGGTGCGCGATGGCGGGGCCGAGCGCGAACAGCAGCAGCAGCGCGCGCAGCGCCTCATGGCTGTTGTGCTGGCTGGCCGGATCGAATCCGGCCCAGGCGACGAGCGGCAGCGCGAGGCCGACGGCGGCGGCCATCCCGCCCTTCATCGAGATGCTGAACACCGAGAAGAACAGGGCGGAGCGATCCTCGCCGGTTTCCAGCCGATGGCGATCGGCGGCGTCGGCGACCATCGCGCGGAGCATGAGGTTGCCCGATCCCTGGGCGAGCCCCTGCGCGACGGTGAGCGCCAGCAGCAGCGGCAGTTCCCCGGGCACGACCAGCAGCAGGCCGAGGTTGATCACCACCTGGACGAGCTCGCCGATCACCGCGGTGCGGTGCTTGCCGAGGCGGCGGGCGATCGCCATCCAGATCGGCCCGGCGGTGATGCCGAAGATGAACTGGAGCAGGAACAAGCCGCTCGCCCAATGGGGCAGGCCCATATAGATGGCGACGAAGAAGACGAAGAGCGTGCCGCGGATATTCTGCCCGATCGTCACCGCGAAATCGGAGAGCAGGACGCGCATCAACGGTCCGTCGCGCAGCACGATGCCGATGGTGGCGAGCAGCGGCTGGCGTTCGGCGCGGACGGCCGGCAGCGGCGGTTCGGGAAAGGCGCGCAGGGCGAGCAGCAGGGCGAGAATGAGCGCGAGCAGGATCGCCGCGCCCATCGCGCCGAGCTTCAGCGGCGCGTCGCCGGGGCGGATCTGGTCGACGATCGTCGGCAGCACCAGCACCGCGAGCAGCGCGGCGGACCCGACCACGGTCTGGTAGGTCACAATCCGGGTGCGCTCATGATAATCGCCCGAAATCTCGCCCGACCAGGCCAGATAGGGGATCTGGATCATCGACCAGCCGAGATAGAAGACGAACAAGGCGGAGCCGAGCCACCAGGGGCCGACATCGGCCGGCGGGAAGAACAGAGCGACGCCGGCCAGGCCGAACAGGATGCCGCCTGCCGCGATCCACGGCTTGCGCCGGCCGATCCGCCCGGCGGTGCGGTCGCTGAGCGTGCCGATCAACGGATCGGCGAGCGTCCCCCACAATTTCTCGATCAGGAAGATCGTGCCGAGCAGCGCGAGCGGCAGGCCATAATGCTGGGCATAGATGGCCGGCAGGTAGACGTTGAGCGGCATCTGCGCGGCGTAGATGGGCAATGCGAGGCTGGAGAAGGCGACGAGTCTGCCCGCCGAGAGGCGCCCGCGCGGTGTCGACCGGAGGGCAGTGTCGGCAGGCAGTACGGACAGGATCGTGGCCATGGATTCACCTCACAGGCTGGTGCGGAGCGTGATGCCGAAGGTGCGTGGATCACCGGTCAGCCCCGTGATCAGCCCGGTGTTGCTCGGGCTCAGCGTGATGAAATAGTCCTTGTCGAACAGGTTGCGCGCCCAGACCGAGAAATCCCAATGACCGTCCTCGGTGCGCACGCCGATCCGGGCATTGGCCAGACCATAGGGCTTGATGATCGAGTAAACGGAGTTGCTGACGCTCGTGTAGAATTTCGAGCGGTGCGAATAGTCGGCATGGGCGTAGAGTATGGCGGTGCCGACCGGCTGCTCGACGTCTGCGCCAAGCGTATAGGTCCATTTCGGCACGCCGGCGAGCGGCTGTCCGCTGAGATCGGTGGTGAGGCCGGCGGCCGGATTCTGCTCCACGGGCGCAGGGCTGTTCTTGTAGTTGCGGTAGGTGGCGTCTGTGTAGGCAAAGGAGGCGTTCAGGTTGATGCCCTTGACCGGCTGGACCTGCAGGTCGCCCTCGACGCCGCGGGTGCGGACCTTCGGGATGTTCGCGATATATTGCTGCGTGAAGGGCGGGTTGACAGTGTCGAGGATGAGCGTCTGATAATCGCGCACATTGGTCTGGAAGGCTGCGAGGTTCAGCGTCACCTTGCGTTCGAGGAATTGGGACTTGAGGCCGATCTCGTAATTGTCGACCTTCTCGGGCTTCACCTTGGCGTTCGCGATGTCGAGCAGTGCCGTGAGGTTGAGCCCGCCGGATTTGGCGCCGCGCGAATAGGTCGCGTAGGCGAGCAGATCCGGCGCGATCGTGTAGGAGAGCGTCGCCTGGCCGGACAGGCTGTCGTCCTTCACCCGCGTCGTATAGGCGACCTCGCGGTTGAAATTGTTGCGGATGCCTTGGGCCGCCAATGCGAGCGCGGCCGGCAATGTCGAAAGATCGACGCCATCGACGGTGAATTGCGAATAATAGCCCTTCTTCTCCTCATGCGTGAATCTGAGGCCGCCGCTCAGCGTGAGCGCGTCGCTGATGTGCCAGGCCGCCTGGCCGAACGCTGCGTAGCTGTGGGTCTGCGGGATCGAGATCGCATCGGATTCAAAGCCGTTCAGCGCAGCGTTGCCCAGTACCGCCGGGACGCTGGGCGGCAGGTAGAAATTGGCGGCTGCCGATCCGTAGCGGGTGACGCCGTCGCCGCGGATCTTCTGGTAGAAATAATAGAGGCCGAGCACATAATCGAGCTTGCGCGAGCCGTTGGAGGCCAGCCGGATTTCCTGACTGAACTGCCGCTGCCGGTTGGCCATCTGCGCCTGCGTGAGGATCGGCAGGCCGATCGAATCGGCGTCGTTCGCCGGGTTCCAGTTCCAGCGGCGATAGGCAGTGATCGAGGTCAGCGTGGCGCTGCCGAAATCCCAGTCGACCTGGCCGGAAACGCCCCAGCTCGTCATGTTCGCTTGATAGGGCGAGTCCGCATCGGTCACGCGGTCGAAGGCGTTTAACGACACGATCGAATAACCTGCGCGCGCGATGCGATCGAAGAAATTGTTGGTGCCGCCGCCCGCCAGCGCCTGGACGGGCGTTCCGTCGCTATAGGTGGTGAACTTGCCGGCCAGCAGCTGGACGCAGCAATTCTGTCGCTGGCGGGACCAATCGCCGATCAGCCGGATCGAGAGCGCCTCGGTCGGCTTGGCGAGCAGCTGACCACGGATCGTGAAATTGTCGTAATTCTGCGTGTCCACACCGGTACGCACATTGTCCACGAAGCCGTCGCGATGCGTATCGGCGATGCTGATCCGGGCCGCGAGCTTGTCGGCGATGATCGGACCGGAGAGCGACCCGCGCACCTGGTGATAGCCATGGTTGCCCAGCGACGCCTCGCCCTTGAATTCGGTGTCGAAGCTCGGCGCGCGGGTCGCGATGTTGATCGCGCCTGCCGTGGTGTTGCGGCCGAACAGCGTGCCCTGGGGCCCGCGCAGCACCTCGATATGATCGAGATCGACGAGATCGAACTGGGATTGGCCGACGCGGCCGTAATAGACCTGGTCGATATAGACGCCGACGCCATTGTCGAGACCGTCGTTGGTGATCGCGATGTTGCTGCCGAGACCGCGGATGTTGATGTTCGTGTTGCGCGGATTGTAGCTGAAGATCTGCAGCGTGGGCACCAGCTGCTGCACCTGGCCCAGCGTGAAGTTTCCGGTCTTCTCCAGCGCCTCCTGCCCGACGACGCTGAGGGCGATCGGCACGTCCTGCGCCCGTTCCTCGCGCTTGCGGGCGGTGACGAGGATTTCCCCGCCGCTCTCCGCCTCGGCGGCGGCATAATCGGCCGATGCCGCCGTCGCCGCGCCTTCGGCATGTGCCGTCCCGGCGAGCATGACCGTCAGCGCGGCCAGCGAGATCGTTCCTTTCGCAATTCCGAACCCGTGCATTCTATCCCCCAATCGGGCGCGCGCCGCAGCGCAGGCGCCAGCCATCGACCGCGCCGGCGAGGGCGCGCGTCCGTCGTCCTTGAAATACTGCTGGGTCCGCCGTCAGGCGGTGACCGTCTTGCAGAAGCGTCGCATCGTCCTCGTTCCTCCTTCTCGGGAACACGATGCCCGGAGGCCTCCGGACGGTCGTGCGCTTTAGCCGTTGGTGACGCGGAGCAAGCTGCTTCCCATCAAAAGCCGCGGGTCGATTTCGTTTCGTGACAGGGGTATCGACCGCCACCTGTCTATGTAAGTCTATTGACTTAGTAGAGATCGAGTCGTCAATCCAAGTTCCACTTGGGCCGTCGCAACAAAGGCTTTCGACCGGTGTCGCAGCGGTAGTGCGCCGCGATCAGGTCGCCGTCTGTCGGCTCGTTGATTTTGGCGCGGTTTATGTCCGCGCGCGAAGCACCATCGGAGCCGTCCATGACGAAAACCGCGTCCCCGATCGGGCTGCACTCATCTCAGCGTGGAAGATCGAGGCACTCGGGTGCGCCTGCTCTCGTTGCTTCACACCATCCGTTGAGGATCGGAAGGAGAGACAGCCGACGGTCTCGACAGCGAAAGACCTGCAGATAGCTCCGCGCGGCGGCAAGTCCGCGAAAGGCCGCGCGCACACGGGCAACCACCATATCGCCGCGCCGCAATCCGGGCGCGCGCACGACCGTATACAGAGCCCGCGCGGCACGCTGGCGCTCGCATTCCAGACCAGGCATCGACTGTTTCAGCCGGGTGTTCCGGCTGCTCGATCCCGAGCAGCGCGGCACCGATGCCTTGCCGCCGTCCGCAGGCATATCTGGACACGGCAAGCTTTCGCAATGTCGCCACCAAGATCGGCCCCCGAAGAAACTCCCGCAGGCGCCTTCGACCACCTGGTCAATCTCATATGCTACGCTGCCTGAATTGCGGAAAGTCGCGCTCAGATTGACGGGTCGAGCGTGCCGAACCAGGCGACCAGCGCCACGATAGCTGTCGCAGCGCCCGTCTCGATCAGGAGAGACAAACGCAGGCGCCCTACAGCGCTCCCTGCCGTCGTGCCATCGAGCGCGGGTGTCAGCGTCCAGCGGTTGATCGCAGCCAGGCCAAGCATCAGGCCGAACAGGGCGAGCTTGATTCCGAGCAGCATCCCGTAGCGGCTGGCGGCCAGTGCCGGCAATTGCTCCCAGCCGACGATCATGATCATGTTGATCGATCCGCTGGCGGCCAATGTCAGGACCACCATCGTTCCCATCGCGGAGAAGCGCGTCAGCATCCTTGCGACACGCCGCACGTCCGCCGTGCCGGCTCGCAGCGTCAGCAAGCTATGAAGAAGCACCGCGAGAGCGCCGATCCAGGCCGCAGCCGCCCAGACATGCGCGACGTCGGCGATGCGGTGCAGCGAGCCGGTCATATTCTCGGTCGCTCCGGCATGCCCCGTCCAGGCCAGCGTCGCCGCGGCGATCAGCGCGGGAATGAGGGTCATTCGAGGCCGGTGTGTCGCCGCACACATGCAGGCGACCAGCAAGGCAACGCCGCGCACCGCCAGCACAAGGCCGATCGGGGTCAGCGTCAGCAGGATCCACGCAGTCGTCCAGTCGGGAGGCGCCATCGCGGAGCCTGTCATCGACGCCGCACTGGCAAGCAACCACAGCGCCGACATCAGGATGCCGCCAAGCGCCAGCGCGATCATGACCCACCGTTGGCCGGCCAAGCCCATGACCCACCAGAAAAGTGGCAGGCCCATGAGCAAGGCAAGATCCAGCATCAGCGCGAAGCGCGCCGCGATGAGCACCCCCTCGGTCACGATCCGTTACTTGACCTTGAAGCCGTAACCGCCTTCCATCCTGTGCTGATCGGCGCCGACGATATGCCATTTGAGTTCGTAGCTGCCGGTGGGCAGTGCGCGGGGAAGCGTGACGACCATGGTCTTGCCTTCGACGCTGGTCTTGAAGCCCGCGATCGGCATCGGCGGATGATCGGCCATGCCGGGCATCCCGGTCATGACAATCTCGACACCGCTCATCGGCGCGAGGAAGGTTTCTGAGAAGGTGAGCGTAAGCTTCGTGGGCTTGGTGACGGTGGCGTCGGCGGCCGGGCTGGACGAGAGCAGCTTGCTGTGCGCGGCGGCGACACCGGGCAGGGCGATGGCGGCGGCGATCAGGGGGATGAACAAACGCTTCATGGGACAATCTCCGGCAAGGGTGGCTAAGCGGCTTTACGCACGACCTTGCCCGACCCCTCGTCTGCTGCGCATAATTTCCGGAGACGCCGATGCGAGGGGATAGACGCACCAGTGCGTATTCCGAGCGTGGACGTGGAGATGATGACGATGAGCGAGCTCGACCAGATGCTGGACGCGATGCGTGCCATGCCGACCGACGCCCGGCTGACGGGAATCGACGGTGCGGTGATCGCGGGCGTCGCGCAGCGGCGTGAGCGGTCGATGGCGCGGCGCAGCCTGGCGCTGGCTGGGCTGCTGGCGATCGGCATCGGCTGGGCGGGTAGCGTCCTTCCCTCCGCGCCGGCACAGGCATCACCGATGCCGATCGGCATGTCCGACTATGCGCCTTCACGCTTGCTCGGCCAGTGAGCGGGGCGCGCTATCTGCTGGTGGCGCTGGTGGCGTTTGCCGCCGCGCTGGCCGCCGTACTGGTGGCACGTACCTGGCTCGCCCCGCCCCCGCGCGTCGAGAGCCAGGTTCATGCGCTGCTCCATGAACGGATGACGCTCGATCCCGCGCAGGAAGAGCGCATCCACGCGCTGGAGGCCGCCTTCGCCAAGCGCAGGGCGGCGCTGGAGGCGGAGATGCGCGCCGACAACCAGAGTTTGGCGGACGCCATCGCCGCCGAGCATGGCTATGGCCCCAGGGTCGGAGCGGCGGTAGACCGGTCTCATCATGTGATGGGCGAACTCCAAAAAGAGACGTTGCGGCACATCTTCGCCATGCGCGGGGTGCTGCGGCCCGATCAGGCGGCGCAGTTCGACGCCGCCATCGTCAAGGCGCTGACCCAGCCTTCACAGACCCCGCGATAAAGTGAGCGCCGCCGATCCCGAGGATCGCGCGCTCGTCGCCCGCGCCCTGTCGGGCGACCAGTCGGCCTATGCCGGGCTGATGCAGCGTCACCGCGATGCTGTCTGGCGGCTGGCGCGCGGCCACATCGGCGACGCGGACGAGGCGCTGGATATCACGCAGGAAACCTTCGTCGCCGCCTTCGCCGCGCTGGCGCGCTATGACGGCGCGCGTCCGTTTCGCGTCTGGATCGCGCGGATCGCGCTCAACAAGTGCCGCGACTGGGCACGGCGGCGCGCTGTGCGGCGCTTCTTCACCGGCGCGCGGCAGATCGACGAGGCGCTCGATATAAGCGATGACGGCGCGACACCGGAAGAGGCACTGGAGTCGACGCGCGCCCTCGCCCGGATCAATGCCGCTGTCGCCGCCCTGCCCGCACCCCTGAAAGACCCGCTGCTGCTCTGCGCGATCGAGGGGATGAGCCAGATCGAAGCAGGCCAGGTGCTGGGCATCACCGCCAAGGCGGTCGAGACGCGACTCTATCGCGCGCGCGCGAAGCTGAGCGAAATGTTGAGGGATTGATCGGCCCGGCGCGTAAAAGGCGGCATGGCTTCCCTGTCTCTCGATCGCCGCGCCTTGATGAAGGGCGCCGCCGCGCTCACGCTGGCGCACGCCTTTCCCGCCTGGGCGCGCAGCGGATCGGCGGGCCTGCACCCCACGCCGGACGTGCTGTCGGGCGAGACGATCGCCCTGACCGTAGGCGAAAGCCATTTCGCCACTGGCGGCCGGTCGGCCCATGCCATCACCATCAACGGCACGCTGCCAGCCCCGCTCATTCGCTTGAAGGAAGGACAGAGCGTCCGCCTCGCCGTGACCAACCGGCTGAAGGAGGATACGTCGATCCACTGGCATGGGCTGATCGTCCCGTTCCAGATGGACGGTGTGCCTGGCATCAGTTTCCCGGGCATCCGGCCCGACGAAACCTTTACCTATGAATTTCCGATCCGTCAGTCGGGCACCTACTGGTATCACAGCCATTCGGGGATGCAGGAGGCGATGGGCCATTATGGCCCGATCGTCATCGACCCGATCGGTGCCGATCCGGTGCAGGCGGATCGCGAGCATGTGATCGTCCTGTCCGACTGGTCGCCGGTCCATCCGCATATGATCTTGAAGCGCCTCAAGCAGATGGGCGGCTATTACAACATGCAGAAGCAGACGCTGACCGGGCTGCTGAAGGGTAAGGACCAGGGCCTCAAGGACCGGATGGACTGGGGCAAGATGCGGATGGACCCCACCGACATTTCCGATGTCACCGGTTCCACCTACAGCTTCCTGGTAAACGGCCACGGCACGCCGGAAAACTGGACCGGCCTGTTCGCGCCGGGCGAGCGGGTGCGACTGCGGATCGTCAACGCATCAGCCATGACCAATTTCAACGTGCGGTTGCCCGGCCTTCCCATGACCGTCGTCCAATGCGACGGCCAGCATGTCCAGCCGGTCGAAACCGACGAGTTCCAGATCGGCATCGCCGAAACCTACGACATCCTCGTCCAGCCCACCGAAGCGAAGCCCTATGGCCTCATCGCCGAGGCGATCGACCGTTCCGGCCTCGTCCGCGCGACGCTGGCGCCGCAGATCGGCATGGTCGCGCCGGTCCCGCCGCTGCGCCAGCGCCCGCTGCTGACCATGAAGGATATGGGCATGGACATGAGCGGCATGGACATGGGGCAGAATGGCGTCATCGACCTCAGCCAACCCGCCAATGAAAGCATGGGCGGCCATAGCATGAAGATGCTCGATCCCTCGGTGGCGCCCGATGTGGCGATGGGGCCGGGCGTCGCCACCCTCTCCGCCATGCCCGCCGACCGCATCGCCGACCGACCCACGGGCCTCGAGGATGTCGACCATCGCGTTCTCACCTATGCCGACCTCAAGGCGCTGGAGCCCAACAGCGATACACGCCCGCCGACCCGCGCGCTCGACATCCACCTGACCGCGAATATGGAGCGCTATATGTGGTCGTTCGACGGAGTGAAGCTGTCGGACGGAGCCGAACCCATCGCCTTCCGCCATATGGAGCGGGTGCGCGTGACGCTCATCAACGACACGATGATGCCCCACCCCATCCATATCCACGGCCATTTCTTCCAGCTCCGGACCGGCGAGGATGCGGCGACCAACCCACGCAAGCATACGGTCAACGTGCTGCCGGGGGGCAAGGTCAGCTTCGATCTGACCGCCGACGCGATCGGCGACTGGGCCTTCCACTGCCATATGCTGATGCACATGCACGCGGGGATGATGCGGGTCGTGACGGTCCGGCACGAAGGCGGCGCGGCATGAGGCGCGCGCTTGGCATAGCCCTGCTTGGCGTCGCGCTGCCCGCGCAGGCGCAGACGATGGACCACAGCCAGATGGACCATGGCGCGCATCAGATGCCCCAGGGCGAAGCGCCGCCGGCCGCCGACCCTCACGCGGGCCACACGGTGGAAAGCACGGACGCCACCGTTCCCAAAGGCACGCCGCCGCCCGCTCCCACCGATCATGCCGGCGACGCGCTCTACGATCCCGCCGTCATGGCTCGCGCCCGCGCCGCGATGACGAAGGAAAGCGGCGGCATGACCTTTTCCCAGCTGATGATCGACCGGCTGGAGTATCGCGCGCAGAAGGGGCGCGACGGCTATTATTGGAAAGGCGAAGGCTGGATCGGCGGCGATATCAACCGGCTCGCGATCAAGTCGGAAGGCGAAGGTGCGGCGGGCGGCGGGCTCGAAAGAGCCGAGGTGCAGGCGCTTTACAGTCGCGCTATCGACCCTTGGTGGAACATCGTCGGCGGCGTGCGGCAGGATTTCCGCCCACAGCCGCAGCGCACCTACGCCACCATCGGGATCGAGGGGCTCGCTCCCTACTGGTTCGAGGTGGAAGGCCAGCTGTTCCTGTCGAACAAGGGCGACGCGCATCTGCGGCTGGAGGGCAGCTATGACCAGCGCATCACCCAGCGATTGATCCTGCAACCCGCGTTGGAGGTGAATGTCGCGGCGCAGGACGTACCCGAACTCGGAATCGGATCGGGTCTGTCGGACATCGAGCTGGGCCTGCGGCTGCGCTACGAGATCGCGCGCGAATTCGCGCCCTATGTCGGTATCAATTGGGAACGCAAGTTCGGCGACACGGCCCGATATAGGCGCGCGGAGGGGGAGAGCGCGTCCGCGACAAGCCTGGTCATGGGTATCCGTTTCTGGTTCTGACCCGGGCGGCAGAAGATGCCGCCGTCTCGCTCCATTTCGTCATATCAGCGGCGGCCAGGACAAGGCTTTGCACGATCGCGCCGCCCGCGCGGCCCTAGGTTCGGTACGAACGGAAAGGGGTCGATGCTGCGCGTCTCTGGTCTATGCCTGTCGCTCCTTGCCTGCGCGGCGCTGCCCACCGGACCCGCCCGAGCGCAGGATAGGGAAGGCGGCGCAACGCTGAGCGGCGGCTTCGACCTGATCGAGATGCGCGCCGACAAAGGCGACGACATTTTTCTCTGGGACGCGACCTTCTCCTACGGAGACGCGACCGACCAGCTGATGCTCGTCACCACCGGCGGCGGCCCGTTGGCAACACAGATCGACCAGTCCGAAATCCGGGTCTTCTACGGCCACACGGTCGGGAATGTGACATGGCTGGCGGGCATCCGCCACGATATCACGCCGGCCCCGCGCGACACCCATGCGATCATCGGCGCGCAGGGATCGGTAGGCACCCGTCTGAGCTGGGAGACCTATATCTTCCTGTCCGATCGCGGCCGGCTGAGCGGCGAGGGGCAGATCATCTACGCCATGCCGATCACCGGGAAACTATACCTCGAACCGCGCGTCGCCGCCGGATGGGCAGCGCGCGACCAGATCGACCAGGGTGCGCGCGCCGGGATTGGTGAGGCGGAGGGGTCGATCCGGTTGCGCTACCGGCTGACGCCGAAGATCAACACCTATGTCGGCGTCGCGCACGAGCGGCTGCTGGGCGGCACACGTCGGCTGGCGAAGGATCAGGGGGAAGCGGTGCAGGCGACGTCGGCGGTGATCGGCTTCGGCTTCAGCCTCTGACCCGCCTGCCTCAGTAGCCCCTGCCCCGCGCCACGAGCCCATCCATCGGCTCGCCCGCCTGATGCCGGCGGATATTGGCAATGAGCGCGCGCGCCGCGCTGTCCGCACGCGTCATGCTGGCGACATGGGGGGTTAGCAGGATGCGCGGATGGCTCCAGAACGGGTGACCCGGCGGCAGCGGCTCGGGATCGGTGACGTCGAGCATCGCGGCGGAAAGATGCCCTTCGTCCAGCAGGTCCAGCAGATCCTGGGCGACCAGATGCCCGCCTCGCGCCGCGTTGATGAGCATCGCGCCCTGGGGAAGGCGAACGAGAAGATCGCGGCACAATATACCACGCGTGTCTGGCGTGAGCGGCAGCAGGCACAGGAGGATGTCGCACTCGGCGAGAAAAGCGTCCAGCTCCGCCGCGCCGCTGTGACAGGTCACGCCCTCCACCGCATGCGGCGAGCGGCTCCAGCCGGACAGCGCGAAGCCGAAAAGGCGAAGCGCGCCGAGCACAGCCTTGCCCAACTGGCCGAGGCCCATCACCCCCACCCGCCGCTGCTCCGCGGGAACGAGCTTGATCGGCGCCCAGCGTTGATCCGCCTGTGCCGCGCGATAGGGGATGAGGTCGCGATGCAGCGCCAGCACCGCCATCGTCGCATATTCCACCATACCCGCGACGATGCCCGGCTCGATCATCCGCACGACATCGACATGCGGCGGCAAGCCGGCCATGTCGAACTGGTCCACCCCCGCGCCGATCGAGAACAGAATCTTCAGATTGGGCAGGCTCGCGATCAGCTCGGCGGGCGGGCTCCAGGCGGCAAGGTAGCGGATGGCAGCGGGATCATAGGGTTCGGGTGGTTCGATAAAGCCGATGTCGGCCGCCTCCTGCGCGAAAATGGCGCGCCACACGCGGCCGCGCACGGCATCGGATGTGTAGAGCAGGGTCATGCGAGAGCCTTTCTTCGCGCACGGTGGCGTTGGGCGGCGATATGCCACCACATGATCGGACCGGTGATCGCCAGCGCGGCCAGCGAGAGTGCGACGAGCAGCCAGACGGGCGGGCCCACGGGCGCGAGGAAATCGCCCGTATGAATTGGCAGCAGCGGCATCCAGAGCGCGGGGCTGCGCTCCGCCGGCGTCACGCTGATGAGATGCGGGTCGGCAAGCGCCACCACCACGACATGAACCGCCCGCGCGTTGCGCTCAGGGGCGTGGAGGTTGACGGTCAAACGGTCGCCGCCGATCCTGATGTCACGCA
This sequence comes from Flavisphingomonas formosensis, assembly GCF_009755815.1. Classification (GTDB taxonomy): domain Bacteria; phylum Pseudomonadota; class Alphaproteobacteria; order Sphingomonadales; family Sphingomonadaceae; genus Flavisphingomonas; species Flavisphingomonas formosensis. The sequence continues at coordinate 361,963 of NZ_WRPK01000006.1, read as the reverse complement.
GCGCGGCGCCGGGAAAGGCGCTGTGCGCGAGCGCCAGAGCGCGATCGGTCTGAACGGCGGTCGGGACAGCCGGCGGAGCCCCGCCACCACTTTCGAGAAGATCGGGAAAGACGAGGAGGAAGCCGGTCGCGGAAAGGAGGATGAGGAAGGCGGCCGCGATCACGCCGACCGTGCGGTGCGCCTGCCGCAGCACCAGCCGGGGAGACAGGCTCCAGCGTATCGCCAGCGCCCTGGCCGGATTGCGCTTCGGCCACCAATAAGCGAGGCCGCTGACCGCCATCAGCAACAGCGCAAGGCCGTTCATCGCTATCACCGCCATACCGGCGCGGCCGGACAGCAGCCGATAATGAAGTTGCAGCGCAGCCTCCATAGGGAAACGCGACAGGCCGCCGATGCGCAGCACCGCCCCGCCCGCCGGATCGACCGTGGCATAGGCGCTTCCGCCGTCGCGCCGCACCATCTGTGCGAACCAGATCGCCCTGCTCGCATCGGGCGCGAAGAGTCTCGTGACTCGCGCGCCGGGGACAGCGGCACTGGCTGCCGCCATCGCCCGACCGGCGCTGACGATCGCTCCCTGGCTGCGGCTGGTCTGTCCCGCTGGGTCGAGCCACCGCTCCACCGGTCCGCGATAGAGCAGCAGCGCCCCGGTCATCGCCTGCACCAGAAGAAAAAGCGCCATCGTCAGGCCAGCATAACGATGAAGGCGGAGCCATTGCGGCCGGGACATGGATCGGGCCTCGGTGAGAAGAAAAGGCCATGCCGCCGGCGCGCGAACGCCGGCAGCCCGGTCTCACTGTATCAGAAGTTGAAGCTTGCCCGCACGGTGAACTGCCTGGGTGTGCCTGGCGCGATCCACAACGCCGCATAGGAGCTGGCATAATATTTCTTGTTGAACAGGTTGTTCACATCGGCCGACAGCTTGAGCTGGTCGGTGATGTTGACCGATCCCAGCACCTTCGCGATGGTGTAGCTCGGCAGGAAGAAGGTCGTCGCCGTCTCGCCCAGGCGGCGGTCGACATAGGAAACGCCCGCCCCCAGCATCGCGTCATGGTCGCCGATCGAGAAGTTCTTGAATAGCAGCACATTGCCCTGGTGCTTGGGAATGTTGATCAGCGGATCGCCCTTGCGGATCGGTGCGGCGAAATTGGGGTCAAGCGCATTGGTCGCCCATTCCGCGTCGGTATAGGCGTAGGTCAGGAACAGCTCGAAGCCGGCGGGCAGCTTGGCGTTGAGGTCGAACTCGACGCCCTTGCTGCGGGCGGAGCCGACCGGCTTGGAGAAACCGGCATTGACCGGGTCCGTCGTCAGCACATTGTCCTTCTTCATCGTGTAGAGCGACAGGGTGCTGGTGAGGCGCCCGTTGAGCGTCATCAGCTTGGCGCCGATTTCGTAGGATTTGCTGGTTTCCGGCGCGAAGGGCTGGCCGTCGAAGCCCACACCACTGTTGGGGCGGAAGCCCTTGCCGTAGCTGGCGTAGAAGGACAGGCTACTCGTCGGCTCGAACACCAGACCGGCCATCGGGCTGAACTTGGTGTAGGATTTGCGCGGGTTGGTGTTGTTGACGCGCAGGTCGATATCCTGGCTGAAATCGTCATAACGCCCGCCGAAGCGTATCTTGAACTGCTTGCTAATCTCGATCTGGTCCTGCGCGTAGATGCCCCAGGCCTTCTGGATCTCGGTGGCATTCTGGATCACCACGCCGGGCGTCGGCGCGGGGATGTTGTAGTTGGGATTGAAGATGTCGATCGAATAGGACTGATCGGCGGCGCTCGGACGGTAACGGGTCTGGTAGGTGTCGATCTTGAAACGATCCCAGTCGGCGCCGATGCGGATATTGTGAATGATCGATCCCGTGCTGATCTTCCCGCTGATTTCCCCGCGGAACACCATATTGGTGGTGCTGTAATCGCGATAACGGCGCTGGCGGCTCAAGGTTCGCCCGTCATTGTCCAGGCGCTGCCGGCTGAGCACCAGTTCCGGATCGCTGGAAAAGCCCTTGAACGTGGTGTCCTTATAGCCCGCGCCCAGCATCAGCGTCCAATCGTCGCTGAAATCATGCTGATATTGTACTTGGTGACCCAGCACCTCGACCCTTGTCGGGCCGTCATTGGGATTGCCCAGAAACCGGCTGTTGGGGATCGCGCCCAGATTGTAGCTGATCGAGCCGTTGGGGTTGACGGTCGGGATTGCCACCACGCCGCGCTCGAACGGCACTTGCTGGTTCACATATTCCAGTTCGTAGGTGAAGATGTCGGCATCCGACAACTTGGCAAGGAAAGACGGGGTGACCGTATATTTCTGCGTCTCCACCGTGTCGCGAAAGCTGTGCGCCCGCTCGGACGATCCGTTGATCCGCACCGCGACACTGTCCGACAGCGGCAGATTATAATCGCCCTCGACCCGATACGTCTCCCAACTGCCCGCCGACACGGCGAAGCTGCCGCCTTCCTTGAAGGTCGGCTTCTTGGTCACGATGTTGACCGTGCCGCCCGGCTCGCCACGACCGAACAAGGCCGAATTGGGGCCTTTGAGGATTTCGATCCGCTCGATATTGGATGCGTCGCGCGGGCCGCCGTAGCCGCGCCCGCCATTGAAGCCGTTGACGAGAAAGCCGCTCGGGAAATTCTCGTCGCCGGCGAAGCCTCGGATTGCGAAACTGTCCCACAAACCGCCGAAATTATTCTGCCGCGACACGCCGCTCGCCAGCTCGAGCGCGGAGTCGAGGCGCGTGATGTTCAGATCGTCGAGAAGCTTGCCTTCCAGGAACTGCACCGCCTGGGGAATTTCCTTCACCGGCGTGTCGCCAAAATATTGCCGCTTGAGACCCGTGACGACGATGTCGCTTTCGGCGGCGGGCTCGACTGGCGCCTGCGCCGACGCGGCCGGCGCGAGGGCGGCGGACAGAGCAGTGATGGTGGAGCCGGCGAGGAAGCCGAGCCTGCTGACCGATGACATGCGCATGATATGATACCCCTTATATGATCGCTGTTACCTGATGTCCTGCGAAACGGGGCTGGCTTCCTTATATTCGCGCGGGCCGCTGCGGCCCGGTCGCGGAAGCCTTGCCAGGGTGGTTCACCACCTCTTGTTACAGATGAGGCTATGCGGCGATCCAGAAATATTACTTCAAAATCGTATCACGTGCCGGCGCAATATTGTGAATAGGGGAGCCTGTACGGCACGAATATGCGGGGCTTTGGATGGCCCACCAAACGGGCGCTGAATTCCGAAACATCGCTCTTTTCGACGTCACTGAACCGCGACAGCCGATAGGTCTTGGGATCGAAGCTAGGCGTGTGGCCTGACGCGATGTCGGCGTCAAGATGCCCCGCGCCGGGGCCAATGCCGCAGCCGTCGTGCCGGCATTTGCCATCAGGCTTGCCAGACCGGGACAGCTGAAGATCATCCCTACGAAATCGCTCCTCCGAACAGATAGGACAAGCAGGCACCACGCATCGACGATGGGACCGACCGCCTCGGGGAGGACGCGGCGAAAGATGAGCCAGCGACGCCGGCCCCGACGGCCCTAGAAATATTTGAGCCACGCAATGTCCCGTCGGCGGCGCTTGAGCCGGGCGAACCAGGCGGTGGGGATATAGAGCGGCACGATCATCGCGACGTACCAGAGGAACACCCAGTTATAATCATCGAAGCCGAAATTGAGGCCATGGTTCGGGCCCCAGACCGCGAGCGCGCTGTGGTAGAGGATGCGCAGCACCGACAGGTGGAGCAGGTAGAAGAACATCGGCGCGCCGCCGAACACGGCGAGCGCCCCGATCAGTGCCGAGTCCTTGATCCGCTCGAAGAACGCCAGCAGCAACGCGCCGCCGCCGAGTGTGGGCAGGAGGAACAGCAGAGAAGGAGGATATTTGGTCATCGAGATGAAGCTCACCAGCGTCCGCACGGGATCGCCGTCCACCACATACCATGGCTTGTCGCCATAGATGTTGAGCAGACGCAGAAGCACGAACGCCAGGATCATGCCGCCGCCCAGCAGCAGCAGGCGGCGCTGCCGCGTGGCCGGATCGACTTCAGGCCGGAACCAAGGTCCGATGCCGAAGCCCAGCGATATGACGCCCAGCCAGGGCAGGATCGGATAAGTGGTCTTCGCCACGAAGCCCAGGGGCAGCATTATCGCGTCGCGCTGATGCAGCAATGCCCAGATCGGGAAGAAGGGATCGTCCTGCGTCAGGCGGATCGGATCGAGCAGATTGTGGAAGCAGACCAGGACGAGGCCGAGACCGACGAGCACCGGGCGCGGCAGACGCATCAGCGCAGCAAGCGCGATCATGCAGATGCCGATGCACCAGATCACCTGAAGCCAGAATGTCGGCTGCGGCACGATTCCCCAGTAGAGCGGCGAGAGAAAGCAAAGCTCTATCGCGATCAGCAGCAGGCCGCGCTTCACGAGAAAGCCGGTCGTTTCCTGCACGGTGTGATGAATGCTGAACAGATAGGCTCCCAGCCCCGTCAACGCGACGAAGGTCGGGGCGCAGAAGCTGACGATGAAACGCGCGATGCCCATGGCGGGCAGGCCCGTGCGCGCATCGAACGGATCGGTGACGTTGATGTACACGAACCATGTCTCGCGCAGATGATCGAGCAGCATCAGCACCATGACGAACCCGCGCAAGGCGTCGATATTCTGGAGCCGGCCGGCGACAGTCGCCGCCGGCGTCCTTGCCGTGCTCGTGGTCACCCGTCCCTGCACCATCGAAGCATTGCTAGCCATCCGCCATCCCCATCGCCTAACGGCATAGATCCACGCCGATCATGCGGATGCTACGAAGTGGCGTATATCGAGTTTCGTCCGCAACCGGCGCTTCCTGCCGGCGCGGCTCCCTCGCGTGAAACATTATAGCGTCGCGCTGTCCGGAGCCTCTTGACCGGCCACCAGATGCCGTTCGACCAGCGCGACGTGCAGCCGGACGCCCAGCTCCAGCACATCGTCGTTGAAGTCATAATGCGGGTTGTGCAGCGGCGAAGAGCCTTCCGGCTTCCCCTGCCCCAGCCATATATAGGCGCCCTTGCACGCCTGAAGCATGAAGGCGAAGTCTTCGGAGGTGAAGGCGGGGTCGGGGGCCAGCCGCGCTTCGCCCACGGTCGCGGCCGCGGCGAGCGCTTCATGCGCCGCCTCGGCATCGTTGATCGTCGCGGGGTAATAGCGATCATAGACCACGGTCGCGGCGACCTCCGTCGCCAAAGCCACGCCTGCCGCCATTTCGCGCAGCGACGCCTCGATGCGATCCTGCACTTGGGGGTCGAAGGTCCGCACCGTGCCCGAAATCGTCACCGTATCGGGAATGACGTTATGCGTGTGCCCGCCATGGATCTGGGTGATCGAAAGGACGGCGGACGCCGTCGGCGCGACGCGGCGCGACACGATATTGTTCAATTGCTGCACCAGTGCCGCGGCGGCAAGAATGGCGTCGGGCGTATCCTGCGGGATGGCGGCATGGCCGCCACGCCCTTCCAGCTTGATCTCGAACTTGTCGGCCGCGCCCATGATCGGGCCGGGCCGCGTGGCGATCGTGCCGGCGGGAAGGTCCGGCCAGTTATGGAGCGCGAAGACCCGGTCGCAGGGGAAGCGCTCGAACAGCCCTTCCCGCACCATCTCCCGCGCGCCGCCATGGCCTTCCTCGGCCGGCTGGAAGAAGAAATGGACTGTGCCGTCGAAACGGCGCGTCCGCGCCAGAAGCTGCGCAGCACCCAGCAGCATGGCGACATGGCCGTCATGGCCGCAGCCATGGAATTGCCCCGGCGTGCGGCTGGCATAGGAAAGGTTGGTCTGCTCGTCGATCGGCAGCGCATCCATATCGGCACGCAGGCCGATGCTGCGACCGGACTGCCCGTTGCGCAGCACCCCGACGACACCCGTGCGTCCGATCCCCTCATGCACCTCCAGCCCCAGCGATCGCAGCTGCTCGGCGATCCGGCCGGCGGTGCGATGCTCGCGGAAGCCCAGTTCCGGATGGGCATGGATGTCGCGGCGGAAGGCGACGAGCAGTTCAAGGAAGTCCGCCATGTCGGTCATCATGTCATGCCCCCCGTCCCTGTTCGCCGAACAGATGCTGGATCGGGTAATGATGCTTGATGAAGGGCGATTTGATCACGACATAGCTGAAATATTTCTCGATCCCATAGTCGCTTTCCAGCATCCCTTCGATGATGGACTGATAATGCGCTACGCCGCGGGTCACGAATTTCAGCAAATAATCGTAGCCGCCGCTCACCAGATGGCATTCGACGATCTCGTCGAGCTTGCGGATGCGCGCCTCGAACCGGGAGAAGTCGCCAGAGCGATGCTCGGTCAGCGTCACTTCTGTAAAGACGGTCAGATATTCGCCGAGCTTGTGCAGGTTGATGTGCGCGCCATAACCAGTGATGTAGCCCGCCGTCTCCAGCCGCTTGACACGCGTGAGGCAGGGGCTGGGCGACAGGCCGACCGCATCGGCCAACTCGACATTGGTGACCCGGCCCGACCGCTGAAGCTGCGTGAGGATCTTGAGGTCGATCCTGTCCAGTCTAGGTCCGCCCAACATGCCCTTTTTTCCCTTTCTTATCCGACCACCGCGCGAATATCCGCCTCTTCCAGCAGGTCGTCCAGCGTTTTGCGGATGCGCGCGAAGATCATGTCCATCTCCTCGTCGGACGCGCAGAGCGCCGGAGCGAGGCCGATGATATTGTCGCCGAAGGCGCGGAAGATGACACCGTTGGCATAGGCGTTGGCGAACAGGCGATCGGGCAGTTTGAGCGCCGGATCGAACCGCGCCTTGCTATGCTTGTCCGCGACCAGCTCGATCGCGCCGAGCAGGCCCCGCCCCCGCGTGTTGCCCACCATCGGATGATCGGCGATGGCAGCCAGGCCCGTCGCGAAACGCGCGGCGACCTTCTGCCCGTTCGCCAATATGCCGCCCTCGGTATAGAGGCGCAGCACCTCCAGTCCTACCGCCGCGCTCACCGGATGGCTCGAATAGGTCGCGCCATGGCCGATCACCACATCGGCCGCCGCGCCGTCGGCGATGCCCTGATAGAGTCTGTCCGACATGAGCAGCGCGCCCATCGGCACATAGCCCGATGTCAGTCCCTTGGCGACCGTCATCAAGTCGGGCGTCACCCCTTCCGCTTCGCAGGCGAACATCGGCCCGGTGCGGCCGAAGGCGGTGATGACCTCGTCGGCGACCATCAAGATGCCGAGCTCATCACAGGCTTCCCGGATCGCCTTCAACCAGCCGACCGGGGGCACGATCACGCCACCCGATCCCTGGATCGGTTCGCAGAAGAAGGCGGCGACATTGTCCGCGCCCAGTTCCGCCACCTTGTCCTTCAACTGCTGCACCGAGCGGGCGATGATCGCGGCGTCATCGCCTTCCAGATCGCTGCGATAGGGATAGGGCGACGGAATATGATGCTGCCAGCGCAACGGCAGGTCGAAATTGCGATGGAAATTGGCGAGCGCGGTCAGCCCGGCCCCGGTGCTTGTCGAGCCGTGATAACCGCGATCGAGCGCGATGCACTGCTTCTTCTGCGGCTTGCGGATCGCGTTGTAATAATGGGTGATATAGCGGATCGCGGCATCGACCGCGTCCGACCCGCCGAGGGTGAAATAGACATGGTCCAGCCCCTCGGGGCTCAGCTCCACCAGCCGCTGCGCCAGCCGGGCGGCGGGCTCGTTGCCGAAATGGAAATAGCCTGTCGCATAGGGAAGCCGGCGCATCTGCTCGGCCGCCACCTCGACGATGCTGTCGTGCCCGTAGCCCACATTGACGCACCAGAGGCCGGCGAAGGCGTCGAGCAGCTCGCGCCCGTCCATGTCGGTCAGCCACATGCCCTTGCCGCTCTGGAGCATGGTCGCACCCCGCGCCTCATGCGCGCGGAAGGAGGTGACGGGGTGGATCAGATGGTCGCGGTCGATATCCAGGATCGACCGGTTGGAATGCAGCGTCATCAGTGGGCTCGCCATTGTGTGGTCATGCCGACCAGACTAGCCGCGCCCCGCGGAGTGAAAGGCTAAGTTGCGCCGGACGGCGGCGCGCTGCGATCCTTCAGGGCGAAGGACGCGGCATAATCTGCCGCCGCCGGTCTTGCAGGCTCAGGCCAGTGCGTCGGCGATCGCCCTGCCGGATTGCTCGGTCGTCGCCCTCCCCTTGAGGTCGGCGGTGCGCAGCGCCGGTTCGGCCAGCACCGTCTCCACCGCACGCATGATCGCGGCGGCGGCTTCCCCCTCGCCCAGATGCTCCAGCATCATCGCCGCCGACCAGATCTGCCCGACCGGATTGGCGATGCCCTTTCCGGCGATGTCGGGGGCGGAGCCGTGGACCGGCTCGAACAGCGAGGGCGCGGAGCGGTCGGGGTTGATATTGCCGGAGGGCGCGACGCCGATCGTGCCGGTGCAGGCCGGGCCGAGATCGGAGAGGATATCGCCGAACAGGTTGGACGCCACCACCACATCGAAGCGATCGGGGTTCAGCACGAACTGCGCGGTCAATATGTCGATATGATATTTGTCGTGGGTGACGTTCGGATAGTGTTTCGCCATCTCCTCCACCCGCTCGTCCCACCAGGGCATGGTGATGGCGATGCCGTTGGACTTGGTCGCGGAGGTGACGTGCTTGCGCTCGCGGGTCGTCGCCAGCTCGAAGGCATAGCGCAGCACCCGGTCGGTGCCGTGACGGGTCATCACCGTTTCCTGGATGACGACCTCGCGCGGCGTGCCGGCGAACATCTTGCCGCCGACCGCGCTATATTCGCCCTCCGTATTCTCCCGCACGACCCAGAAGTCGATGTCGCCGGGCTCCCGACCCACGAGGGGACAGGGCACGCCGGGCATCAGACGCACCGGCCGCAGGTTGACATATTGATCATATTCGCGCCGGAACTGGAGCAGCGATCCCCAGAGCGAGACATGGTCGGGCACTGTGTCGGGCCAGCCGACCGCTCCGAAAAAGATGGCGTCCGGAGAGCCGATCCGCTCCTTCCAGTCGTCCGGCATCATCTGGCCATGTCTGGCATAATAGTCGCAGCAGGCGAAATCCTGCCATGTCTGCTGGATCGAAAAGCCGTAGAGACTCGCCGCGCGCTCCAGCACACGGATGCCCTCGGGCATGACCTCCTTGCCGATGCCGTCGCCCGGAATGACCGAAATAGAATAACTGCGCGCCATAACTTCCCCGTCTACAATTTCAGCCCGCCGATATGGAACGCCTTGGTTTCGAGATATTCCTCGATCCCCGCATGAGCGCCCTCGCGGCCGAGGCCTGACTGCTTGACCCCGCCAAAGGGTGCCATCTCCATCGCCATGCCGCCGGTGTTGAGCACGACCATGCCCGCTTCCAGCCGTTCGCCGACGCGAAAGGCGCGGTGCAGGTTTTCGGTGTAGAAATAGCTGGCGAGGCCGAAGCTGGTGTCGTTCGCGAGCGCGATGCCTTCCGCCTCGTCATGGAAGCGGAACAGCGGCGCGACCGGGCCGAATGTCTCCTCACTGGCGAGGCGCATGTCGCGCGTCGCCCCGGTCAGGATCAAGGGCGTGGCGAATCGTTCGCCGGTCGCGCCTTCCGGCGCCTGCGCGAAGATGGTCGCACCATGGGCCAGCGCGTCCTCGACATGGGCGGAGACCTTGTCGGCAGCCGCGCGGTTGATGAGCGGCCCGATCGTCGCGCCCGGTTGGTCGCCCGGCGCGACCTTCAGCGCCGAAACCGCTGCGGCAAGCTTCTGCGCGAAGGCCTCGTACACGCCATCCTGCACCAGGATGCGATTGGCGCAGACGCAGGTCTGGCCGGCATTGCGGAACTTGCTGGCCATGGTCGCGGCGACCGCGAGGTCGAGGTCGGCGTCGTCGAACACGATCAGCGGCGCGTTCCCGCCCAGTTCCAGGCTGAGCCGCTTGATCGTATCCGCGCTCTGCCGCATCAGCAGAGCGCCGACGCGGGTCGATCCGGTGAAGGAGAGTTTGCGGACGGTCTCGCTGCCGGTCAGCACGCCGCCGATCGGCGCGGCCCGACCCGTGACGATATTGATGACCCCCTTGGGAAAGCCGGCCTCCTCTGCCAGCTTGACCAGCGCCAGCGCGCTGAAAGGCGTGAGCTCCGACGGCTTCACCACCACCGGACATCCTGCCGCCAGCGCCGGCGCGCATTTGCGCGTGATCATGGCGGCGGGGAAGTTCCACGGTGTGATTGCGGCCGATACGCCGACCGGCTCCTTGAGGATCAGGATGCGGCGATTGGCCTCCGGAGCCGGGACGATGCTGCCGTCGATCCGGCGGCCTTCCTCCGCGAACCATTTAATGAAGCTGGCCGCATAGCGAATCTCGCCCTCGGCTTCGGCGACCGGCTTGCCCTGTTCGGCGGTCATGATGCGGCCGAGATCGGCGATATTATCCATTACCAGAGCATACCAGCGCTCCAGCAGGGCGGCCCGATCCCCCGCCGTCCGGGCGCGCCACGCCGGCCAGGCGGCCTGCGCGGCATCGATTGCGGCCTGAGTCTCGGCCTCGCCGCAATCGGGGATCGTGCCGATGACCGCGCCGGTCGCCGGATTGTCGACATCCATCGTCGCGCCGGACCGCGCGCCGCTCCATTCGCCGTCAATATAGACGCGCTGGACGAAAAGGTGGGGGTTGGTGAGGGAAATCGTCATCCGAGGGCCTGCGTAGTGAGAGTGAAAATCCGGGCCATGGGATCGACATCGGGCGTCCGGCCGCGCACCATGCGCCTTACCTGCCCGACCCGTGGCAGGCCGAGTTCCTCGAGCCATTCACCAAGGCCACTTTCTTCCGGAATGTCGATGCGGCAGAAGATGCCGGCATTGGAACCCAGCCAGTGGGAAATAAGCGCCTTCGCCCCGCCCGTATCCGGCGCGATCGTCGGTCCTACGACATGACCCCGGCCGAACCGGCGAAACAGCGAAAAGCCCACCGGCTCATTGTCGCGAGTGAGGACGACACCCTGCGCGCCGGGCACCAGTGCGTTCAGCAGCGCGTCTCGATCCATGCCCGTCGCGCGGCGGGCAAGATCATGCAGCACCGGCATGTCCCTGCTTCCCAGCGGACGCACGCGCTCGTTGGGAATGAGTTCGGCGATCGGTACGGCGAAGGCAGCTCCCTGATGCTGGAAAACGGCGTTGCCGGCCTCGAAACCCATATCGGCATAAAGCGCTTCGCCCTCTGCCGTGGCGTTGAGCATGGTCGTGCGTTCGCCCAGATCGCCGAGTACCGCGTTCATCAACCGCCGGTCGATCCCGGCTTCACGCGCGGCCGGCGAGACCACCACCATCCCCAACGTCGCCGCATCAGCGCCATAGAGCCACGCCATTGCGGTCCCCACGATGCGGTCTTCGTCCTCGGCGACATAGCCAAAGCCCAGCCCCAGAAGGATTTCCCAATCCTCCACGCGGTGCGGCCATCCCCGCGCATGTGAAAGAGACTGCGCGGCGACCAGATCGTCCATCGTCATTCGCCGCAACGTCGCCATTGTCTCTACGCCTGTCGCCATACCTTGCTCCTTGGCGGAGTGGAATTACCGCCCGATACCTGCTCATGCCATGACATGTACCCGCACAGCCAAGCATTGGCTGCTGCCTTCACCGCCTTTTCGGAAGATTATCTCGCGTAAATTCGGTCAGCTCCCGCTCAAACTGCCGTAACTCACCCAAGACAGCAGCGGACTGGACAAGCATGGAGGCCGGGACTCAACCACGGCCGGTAGCGGCCCGTCCCCGCGTTTGACTGGTCCAGAGACTATGATCGTCTGGATCAAGAAAGGGATGATGAAATCATGACGCTCCTGCTGTCCGGTGTCGATGCGCTCGGCGCAACCTTATGGACAGTGCGGCGGCGCACCGCCGAGGAAGGCAGATCGTCCAGATACGGGATGTCGGACCGCCTCATTGGTGAACTGATATCACCCTCCGGTCGAGTGATCCCGTGGCTACGTTCAACCGTCGCGGATGCTCAAATCGCAGCAATATCAAGCTTCGAACCGTCAACCAGCCGCGACAGGCGAAAGGGTGTGGGATCGACGCAGGGCGTGTCGTTGACGAGCAGCTGCGATGCGAGCAGACCGATGCCCGGTCCTAGCCCGAATCCATGCCCCGAACAGCCCGCAGCCAGTACCAGCCCGCGCGCCTGCTCGACCTTCGAAATCACGGGCACCGCGTCAGGTGTGCAATCGACCAGCCCGCCCCACATGCTGTCGATCACCGCGTCGACGAATTGCGGATAGGCGGCGCGGACGTTCGCCATCACCTGCCGTGCCAGCCATTTCTGCGGCGCGGGGTCGAGCACGCGATTCTGTTCGAAAATCCGGTCGTTGTCGGTCAACATCGCCGGCAAGGATTCCGGGCCGGAGAAGAACGAGTTGCCGAAACCGAGCCGCACATTCTTCAACCGGCGCGCGAATTGCGGCGCGAACTCGCGGAAGTAGCGGATCCCCTGTGCGGTGACGTCGATCGTCGCCTTGCCGCTGATCGCCAGCGTGTAGCTGCCGTCGAGGCGCCGGGTGATCGAGAAGTCGGAGGTATAGATCGCTTCTCCGATATTCTCCATCGGCCTGGTACGCAGCGCAGTCTGCCGGACTCCGGCCTGCGGAAAACTGATGCCGTGGGGACGCAGGAAGCGGGACGCCCATGCGCCGGCCGCGCACAGCACCGCGTCCGCCCTGACATATCCCTTCTCGGTATGGACGCCGACGACCTGGCCGTTTGCCAGATCGAGTCCTCTCGCCGCGCATTGCTGGTGGATCGTCGCGCCCAGCGCCCGCGCACCCTCCGCCAACACGGGCGCGGCAAGGGCCGGCTCAGCCTTGCCGTCGTCGGGCACCTGCAAGCCGCCGCGCCACGTGCGCTTGCTTTCCGGGATCAATGCGGCGGCCTGCGAACTGCTGAGGATATGGCTCCTCACACCGAATTCTTCCCCGATCGGGCGCCAGCTTTCCCATTGCTGAAGTGTGGATTCAAGATGTGTGGCAAAGGTTAGCCCACAGCGCCGGAAGCCCAGATCGCGACCGATCTCCAGTGCGAACCTGTCCCACAACTGCATCGAGATTAGCGACAGCGGCAACTCGCGCGAGTCGCGATTCTGCCGCCGCACCCATCCCCAGTTGCGGCTGGACTGTTCGCACCCGACATACCCCTTTTCCAGCAGCGCGACCGCGAAGCCGCGCTTCGCGAGGAGATAAGCCGCTGCGCTTCCGATAATGCCCCCACCGACAATGACGACATCGACGGCGGACGGCAGCGATTCGTCACTGGAAATGCGCGCTACTACAGGAGACATGCTGCGACCGACCCTCTGGCAGGATGAATTGCCTTCAACCTATCGCACCGCCCGCTCAACAGATTTGACCGAATATGGGTGCCGATTGAGCGATGTTTCCGTCCGGCATCACCGATTTGGCAAGTTCAGCCAGCGGAACGCTGTTGTGAGGAAGGCACGACCGGATTCGGCTCCGCGTCGCCGAACAGCCGGTCCAGCGGCAGCTCGTGCTTCACGAACGGGACACGCAGAACAATGTAGCTCGAGAATTTCTCGATGCCGAGATCGGCCTGAAGCAGCCCGTCCATAATGCCCTGAAAATGCGACACGCTTCGGATGACGATACGCAACAGGAAATCATAGCCGCCGCTGACATTATAGCATTCCATGATCTCGGGCACCGCCTCGGCAGCTTCCTCGAAGCGGCGCATATGATGTCGCCGATGACCGCTGATCGTGATCTCGCTGAACACGATCAGGTAATCGCCCAGTTGCGCCAATGCGAGGTGCGCCCCAAACCCCTCGATGACGCCGATTTTCTGCAAACGCTTGACCCTCGCCAGACAAGGACTGGCGCTGAGGCCCACCATATCGGCGAGTTCGACGTTGGAGCACCGGCCCATGCGTTGAAGATGGTCGAGGATCTTGAAATCCATCCGGTCAAGATCGAACCTTGAGCGCATTCTCGATCGACTTTCGGCTCAGTCTATCATCGCTTCGGCGAAGGCCTCATCGAGCGCCTGTACCACCATATTCACCTGCTCATCGTTCAACACAAGCGGCGGACGGATCTTGAGCACGTTATGCCCCATCGCGCAGGCGCTGAGCAGGATGCCCTTGTCGCGCAGCAGATTGACGACGCGACTCGTCAACGCACGGTGGGGCGCCCGCGTCGTGCGGTCCGACACGATCTCGACGCCGACGAACATGCCGACCCCCCGTACGTCACCGATTGCCTCATGGCGCTGCGCCAGCGCGGCAATTCCCTCGCGCAGGGCGGTCCCCGTCTTTCCGGCGTGCGCGATCAGCCCTTCCTCCTCGATCGTGTCGAGTACCGCCACCGCCGCCGCGCAGGAGACAGTGTTACCCGCGAAGGTATTGAAGTAGCGCGATTCGCGGCCGAATTGCGCCACCGCGTCTTGCGTGACGAGCAGGCCGGCGATCGGCTGGCCATTGCCCATCGGCTTGCCCATGGTGACGATGTCCGGCGCCACGCCGTGACGCCGAAAACCCCACATATCCACGCCAGTCCGCCCGAATCCGGGCTGCACTTCGTCGGCGACGAACAAGCCGCCGGCAGCCTTGATCGCGGCGACCGCGCCCTGCAGAAAACCCGCGGGATCGGGCAGGATGCCATCGCTGGTGAAGAGCGAGTCGACGATCAGCATCGCTGGCTTGATGCCGTGGCGCTTGAGATCGGCTACCGCCGCCTCGACATCGCGTGTGAAACGCTCCGCGAGATCGGCCCCATCGGCATGATAGGCACGCGGCGCCGGGACCAGACGGACATGCGCGCCCAGATCGACGGTGACGCCTAGCGAAGGCGAGAACTGCGACACCGCGTCGGTGAAACCGTGATAGGCAGTTTCGGTTACGATTATTCCCGTCCCGCCGGTCCGCACCTTGGCGATCCGATAAGCGAGGTCATTCGCCTCGCTGCCGGTGCAGGTCAGCATCAGGTGCGCCAGGTCAGTGCCTGGCACTGTGGCGAGCAGCCGCTCGGCCAGTTCGAGGATCGTGTCGTGGAGATAGCGGGTGTTGGTCTGCAGCGTCGCTGCCTGGCGGGCGATCGCTTCGACCACGCGCGGATGGCAATGGCCGAGCGAAGTGACATTGTTGTAGATGTCGAGGAAACGGCGGCCGTCGCTGTCGATTAGCCACGCGCCCTCCCCTTTCACGATATGCAGCGGCCGCTCGTACATCAGCCGATAGGCCGGGCCGAGAAGGCGGTCGCGCCGCGCGATCGTCGCCGCCGTCTCGGCGCCGACATCGGCGCGCCCCGGGATATAGGCGTTGACCATGTTGAGATCGATCGTGCTCGTCATCTGTCATCTCCGCTGCGCACGCCGTCCAGCATCCGATCGCGCGCGTCCTGTCGGGAAAATCCGGCCATCAGGTGCAGCCCGTCCCAGGCCCCCGCATTATGGCGCATGATATAGGCGTGATTCTCGGGATAGCGCCGCGAGCGCCATTCCGAGATCAGCACGGTGATCAGGTGACGGGTGGCGACCAGATCGGCGAAGATCTCCTGCTCTTCCGGCAGCAGTGGCAGGACAGCATGATAGGCGCCGACGAACTCAGCCGCTGCCGCCATCGGATCGTCGGTCTGTGCCATCTGGAATGCGGCCGCAGTCGCGACTTCGCCGACCAGCGGTGCATGCACGAGATCGCCGAAATCGATCACCCCAGTTACCCGATCGGTATCGGCAGTGGCGACCAGCACGTTGTAGAGATTGAAGTCGTTGTGGATGACCTGCGCACGGAGGCCGCCGAGGCGCGGCAGCGTGTCGGCCAGGAAGCAGTCCATGAAATGCCGCACGAGCTTGCGCCGGCCGCCGCCCGAAATCTCGTCCACCAGATGCGTGAGGCGATCAGCGCGCGACACGTTCCACAACAGATCATGTACCGCCGCCCGGTGAGTGAAGCCGCGCAAGGCGATGTCCAGTTCGGCCAGCACCGCGCCGATCTGGATTCGCTGGGTGCGGCTCCGCGGCGTGCCCTTGGCCGGAACGCCGGCGAGATAGGTCAGCAGCCTCACCGTACATCGGCGGCGATCGGCCAGAACGGTTTGCCCTCGCTTGGCGCCCTCGCGCGTGCGAAGGACGCGCGGTACCGGCAGCGTGGGATCGACGCCAGCGATATGGTCGAGACAAGCGGTCTGAAGATCGACTATATCCTCGGCTTCCGATGGATTGCTGACCTTGAGCAGATATGTGCTGCCATCGGTCGCGCCGAGGCGAAAGTTGCTGTCGCGTTCGCTGGTGAGCAGTTCCGCCGTGCCGTCAATGCCATAGCAGCGCGCCGCGATTTTGGCCGCCTCGGTCGGCGACAGTTCCGGCGCGCTGGTGGACAGTTGCGAGCCGTTAAACGGCAGGTCGCTGAGGTTGGCGGACATACCCGTTCTCAAGGCTGGAGGTTAAGGAGCCGCTCAAAGGCCTAACAGGCCGGGCAACTGCCGAATGTCGGACAGCCGGCTGACGCCATATTCGGCTGAGCTCGGCTCATGCCCCCGATCAATGAACCCCTTCGCCATGAAGCCAAGGTCCGATGCGGTCATATGGTCGTAACGGAAACTCGACGAGACATGCATCATGCGGTCCGGCGTCGTGCCGAGCCGGCCGAACATATATTCGAACGCCTGCATGCGCGGCTTGTAAGCCTGCGCTTCCTCTGCGGTGTAAACCGCATGGAACGGCGCCCGGAGATGCGCGACGCTCGCCGGGATCAGATCGACCATCGAGTTGGACAGGATCACCAGCGGATAGTGCGGTGCGATTACCTCGAGCGTCTCGACCACATTGGGATGCGGCTGCCAGGTCGGCACGGCGTTGTACAGCGCCTGCGCGTCGCTCTCGCGATATTCGACGTGATGCGCCGCACATGTGCGCCGGATCGAGTTGGCGACCACGTCGAAGAACGGCTTGAACGCACCCAGCACTTCGTCGAGGCGGTAGGCCTTGAAGCTGGCGAGAAAAGCCGCCATCCGCTGCGGATCGACGCGATCGGCGAATAATTTCTCCGCCGTCGGCCCCATCTCGAAATTGATGAGCGTGCCGTAACAGTCGAAGCTGATGAAGTCAGGCCGGAAGGTCATGGGTCCTCTCGCTGCTGTGCAATCCGAGGATTTTCTACGGGCAGGACGGCGTGGAGAAATGCGGTTATCGTGGCCGAACGGAGCAGATATGGTTTCTCCCGACCATCGGAACGGCACAGCCGGCCATCGTCTGCCGTCAGAATTCTGAAACGTCGATCTTCTCGCCCGCGGAGAAACGCGAAAGACGGTAGGGACGCGGATCGACGATCGGCTCATGCCCAGTCGCGATATCGGCAACGAGGTGCCCCGCGCCGGGGCCTATGCCGAAGCCGTGCCCACTGAACCCGGCGGCGAGGATCAGGCCCGGAATGCCGGGAATCTCTCCCATCACCGGCACGCCGTCGGGCGTGCTGTCGACGAACCCTGCCCAGCTGGCGACCATCGGCATGCCTGCAAGCGCCGGGACCAGCTTGCCAGCGCGCTTGAGCGTCAGGCGCACCGTCGTGGGATCGGCAACGGGATCGAGGATACGCATCGCCTCCATCGGCGTCGGCCTATCGAGCCGCCAGCGCGACAGGGTCTCGTGGCCGGCACGAAATCCGTGCAGGCCGCCCGGCGACACCTTCTTCCAGCGCTTGCGAAACATGGGGATGAATTGGCGGTTGAAGCGGAGAAATTGCAGTGTCGGATCGACCTGGGCCCGGCCGCTTATCGCCAGCGTGTGGGCCCCTTCGCCGCGCCGGGTGATCGAAATCGAATCGCTGTAGAAGGCATCGGGCAGCGTCAGCGGGCCGGTTCCCACTGCCAGGATGGTCTGGCGCACCGTCGCCTGGGGAAAGCGGATCCCGAGCTGGTTGAAGAACGACGACGCCCAGGCGCCTCCGGCATGGATCACCTGTCGCGTGCGGATCGTCCCGCGCTCGGTGATGACCGCGCTGACCGCGCCGCCAGTGGTCTCGATGCCGCGCGCCGCGCATGCCTGATGCACGGTGCTGCCCAGCGCCATCAGCGCCTTCGCCACCGCCGGCACGGCGCGGCCGGGATCGGCGATCCCGTCATTGCTGGAATGCACGCCGCCGCGCCAGCGCTGGCCGGTGAAGGCGGCATGCTCGCTCGCCTCGTCGCTGGTCAGCATGCGCGTCTTGACCCCGACCGAACGGGCATATTCGCCCCAGCGCGCCCAAGGCTCGAGTTCCTCGTCGAGATTGCTGACATAGAAGAGCCCGCAGCGGCGAAAGCCGGTATCCTCGCCGCTTTCCTTGCCGAATGCGGCCCACAGATCGAGCGCCTTGGTCGCCAGCGGCAATTCGCGCTCGTCACGGTTCTGCTGGCGGCACCAGCCCCAGTTGCGGCTCGACTGTTCGCCGCCCACCACGCCTTTCTCGACCAGCGCGACCTTCATTCCGCGCCGGGCCATGTAATAGGCCGTGAACGTGCCGATGATCCCACCGCCGATGATGACGGCGTCCGCTTCGTCCGGGAGCGTGGGCGTGGAAGCGATGAAGCGCAGCGGGGCGGGCATGGTGACAGATCTCCAGTGACGGGCGGTCAGGCGAAGCCGAGGATGGCCTTGACCTCCAGATATTCCTCGAAGCCGAAAGCCCCATATTCGCGCCCGTTGCCCGAGCGCTTGTAGCCGCCGAACGGCGCATGCGGGTCCCAGGCGGGATTGTTGAGGTGGACCTGCCCGGTGCGAATCCGGCGTGCCACGTCGCGAGCGCGGTCGATGTCCTTGCCGTGGACATGGCCGCCGAGGCCGAAGATCGTGTCGTTAGCGATCGCAACCGCCTCGTCGACATCATCATATGGGATGATGACCAGCACCGGGCCGAAAATCTCTTCCTGCGCCACGCGCATGCCGGTTGCGACGTTCGAAAAGATTGTGGGGCGCGTGAAGAAGCCGCGCTCGAGCCCGTCGGGTTGTCCCGGTCCGCCGCACACCAGCACGGCGCCCTCCTCGATCCCGGCCGCGATCATCGCCTGCACGCGTTGGAACTGCGCGCGGTTAGCGATCGGGCCAAGCACGGTCGCATCCTCGCCGGGATCGCCGATGACGATCGCCTCGACCGTCCGACGCGCGATCGCTTCCACCTCCGCCAGCCGGTCGCGCGGCACGATCATGCGCGTCGGGGCGCTGCACGACTGGCCGACATTGCGGAAGGCCGCCATCACGCCGAGCGGCACCACGCGATCGAAATCGGCGTCCGGCAGCAGGATGTTGGGCGACTTGCCACCCAGCTCTTGCGTCACGCGCTTGACCGTCGGCGCGGCGGCCTGCGCTACCAGCACGCCGGCGCGGTTCGATCCGGTGATGGAGATCATGTCGATGTCGGGGTGCGCGGCCAGCGCGGTGCCGACCTCGGGCCCGGTGCCGTTGACGAGGTTGAACACACCCGCGGGCGCGCCGGCATCGTGCATGATCTGCGCGAACATCAGCGCGCTGAGCGGAGACAATTCGCTCGGCTTCAAGATCACGGTGCACCCCGCCGCCAGCGCGGGCGCGACCTTGGCGGTGATCTGATAGAGTGGCCAGTTCCATGGCGTGATCAGCGCGCACACCCCGATGGGCTCGCGCACGATGGCGGTGGTCCCCCGCATCGTGAGGAAGTCATAGTCGCGCAGCACGTCGATCGCCGCCTGAACATGCGCCGCCGCCAGCGGCACATGCGCGGCACGGGCATGACTGATCGTCGCGCCCATCTCGAGCGTCAGCGTGCGCGCGAGCGGCTCGGCGCGCTCGAGGATCAGCGCATGGATCCGCTCGAGCAGCGCGATGCGATCGGCGACGGGCGTGGCGGCGAAGCCGGGGAACGCCGCGCGCGCGGCCAAGGCCGCGCGATCGACATCGGAGGCGGTGCCACCCACAATCTCGGCCACCTGTTCGCCGCTCGCCGGATCGATCACCGGCAGCCTTTCGTGCCCGGCAACCGGCACCCATTCGCCTCCGATATAGGCACGATCGAGCTTCTCGAAGACGGCGTACCGCGCGTCGGCCACGTTGGTCATCATCTCCTCACCAGCCCCGCATGCGCGGCCAGACGGCGGTCACGTCGCGGCTTCCGGTCACGATCACGTGATAGGCGTCATGCTGCGCGCCGGTGGCGCAGGCATGGTTGGGAAGGATGCGGACGCGCGTGCCGAGCGGCAGGTCCGGGAGCGTGGCGCCGCTGCCCGGGCGTGCCTTGATGATGCCATGCTCCTGGCTCGCGTCGCCGATGATCAGGTCGGCAAAGGGCTTGCCGTCGATGTCGCACACCAGGCCATATCCCTGGTCCACCGGGTGCCGCTGGGTCCCGCGATCGCGCGACATCGCCATCCAGCCCGCGTCGGTCAGAATCCAGCCCTTCTCCGGGCGGTGTCCGATCACCGTCGCCACCACCGACAGCGCGATGTCGTCCAACTCGCACACGCCGATACCGTGCATGACCAGATCGAAGAACATGAACACGCCGGCGCGCACCTCCGTCACGCCGTCGAGATTCTTCGCGAAATGCGCCGTTGGCGTCGATCCGACGCTGACCACAGGCAACGCATGTCCAGCGCCGCGCAGCTTTTCGGCCGCGAGCACCGCCGCCGCGCGCTCCTGCTCGGCAGCTTCCGGCAGACCCACACCGCCCCGCGCGGCATAGGATTCGCCAGCGTGAGTCAGCACCCCGCGCAGATCGACCCCTCCGTCCTTCAGCGTGCCGGCGATCGCCACAAGTGCCGGATCATCGGGCAGCACGCCGCCGCGATGACCGTCGCAATCGATCTCGATCAGCACGCCCGGCATGACGCCGCCGTCCCGCGCGGCCTCGACCAGCGCGCGCGCCTGGTCGAGCGAGTCGATCAACACCGACAGATCGATGCCGCGCGCCACAAGCTCGCGCGTGCGGTGGATCTTGTCGGGTGACAGCCCAACCGCATAGGTGATGTCGGTGAAGCCGGCAGCGGCGAAATAATCCGCCTCGGCCAGCGTCGAAACGGTGATCGGCCCCACCCCTTTCGCGAACAGCCGCCACGCCACGTCGATTGACTTGGCGCTCTTCACATGCGGGCGAAAGGCGACGCCGAGCGCGTCGAGATGCGCGCGCAGCCGCGCGACGTTCCGGTCGAGCTTCGCCACGTCGAGCACCAGCGCAGGCGTCTCGACCGTATCGAGACTTGGGGCTGCATCGGCTTCAGCCGGTTGGAGAAAGGTCTGGATCATGGATCAGCTCTTCCGGGCCTCGATTTGGGTTCAACCGAGCGATTGATTGGAAAGCGCGAATAACGTCGCATCCGGATCGCCTTGTGGCGGCGCACCACGCGACATGGCAACCACGCGATCGGTCTGCGGCAAGCCGACGGTGCCGAGCCACGGGCCGAGCCCGCTCGCCTCCGTCACGTCTATCCGCACGAAATCGCCGACATGACGCGCGGCGAGCGCAGCTATCAGCGCCTTGGCGTCGCGCACGTCGCGAGCCGCCACCGGCCCGACCACAAAACCTCGCCCCCAGCGGCGCACGCAGCCATAGCCCATGAGACGGCCATCGCGCTCGATCACCAGCACATCGGCGACGCCGAAAAGCGCATCGAGCAGAGCACCCCGGTCCATTCCCGAAGCGGCCCGATCAAGCGCATTCAGCGCTGCGCGATCATCGGGCCGCGCAGCGCGCAGCGACACGCCCGCATCGATCGTCGGCGCCGCTTCCAGCACGGCCTGGTGTTGCTGGACCACCCCGCAGGGTTCGAAATCCAGCCGCTGATAGAGTCTCTCGCCGTCGAGAGTCGAATTGAGGATGATCGTGCGCCCGGCTGCATCGGCGAGCAGCGCGTCCATCAGCCGGGCGCCGATGCCACGGCGCTGGGCATTCGACGCGACGATGATCATGCCGGCCGAGGCATAGTCGTCGCCATAGGGCCACCACAAGGCGGTCCCGACCAGCCGGCCATCCAGCTCGACCGCGAAACCACGCCCCAGCGCCAATGCAAAGGCCCAATCCTCGGCGCGATAGGGCCATTTGAGCGCCTGCGACAGCGCGAGCGCCTGCGGGATGTGGCCAGCGTCCAGCGGCACGACGTCACCCGGAGCGGAAATCGGAGCAGTGTGGGCGGAGCTGGACATCGAAGCACTCATCCATTCGATTTCGAGACGTCGCAACAGGGCGACCGCATCATTAAGCCCGTTTGCGTTGGCAACACCTTCCAAAAGTCATGGCGGAGTCGCGTTGTCATGCGGCGATCGGCACCAGTCGCGGCAGATACTGCCGCGACTAATGCCGCCAACGTGCACGCCGAAGGCGCGCAATCGCGGCAATCCGCTCATCCCGCCGGCCGCTGGTTCGCGTAGATCTTCCTCACATATTCCTCGCTCAGCCACGCGCAGCCATCGCCGCGCACGAACAGGCAGACATCTCCCGCCGAGAAACTGACGCTGCCATGCGCGTCGGCGAAGCTGACCTTGCCGTCCAGCAGGTACATGAGCTCGACCTGTCGATAGGGTATCTGGCGGCGATGGTAAGGGGTCGAATCCCAGATGCCGCACGCGAACTCGCCATTGGCCGAGATATAGTCGCTATGCGATCGGCAGGCGGGCGTTGGCCCGATCAGATTCTCGGCCAGCGGCGGATTGGACGGGGCAAGCGGCGCATCATGATCGATCGCGAGCGGCTTGGTGGCGTTTCCGGGAGCGGTGGTCGGCGCCGAATAGATCACCGCCAGCAGATCGTCCGAAGCGCGCCAAGCGAAGCTGCTGCCGATGGGCAGCACGGCGCCGGTTCCGGCATCGACCGGCAGCGTGCCGGCTTCGCCTTCGATTTCCAGACGGCCTTCGAGAATTAGCACGAACTCGTCCGCGGGAAGCGCCTGTACCCGACCCGCCCCCCGCAGCGCGATCGCCGCGACCTGGGCATCGCGATCGGCGAAGGCCGGGGCGGCACGGCCATCGAACCAGTCATCCGAAGGGTTCGTTCCCGCCGCATACGCGCGGACGTCGACCACTGCCGCCACGGCCTGAGTCAGTGCGACCCTCACAGCCCGACCAATCCGGGCAAGCCGCCCAGGCTCCGGATCTCGTTCACCTCATAATAGCTGTTGAGCGGCTCATGCCCGCGATTGACGAATGCCTTGTCCTTGATGCCCAAGTCATAGGCGGTCATCAGGTCGTAGCGAAAGCTGGACGAGCAATGCAGCACGTCCTCGGGCCCGCAGCCGAGCGTATCGAACATGAATTCGAATGCCTGCATCCGCGGCTTGTAGGCCTGCGCCTCCTCGGCCGTGCAAACCGTGTGGAACGGCACCTGCAAGTTCTTCACGCTATGCGGGATGAGATCGACCATCGAATTCGACAGAATGACCAGCGGAATCTTGTCCGCGATCCGCTTGAGCGGCTCGACCACGTCGGGATGCGGCTGCCAGCTGGGAATGGCGTTGTAATGCGCCTCCCCGTCTCCCTCGCGATAGTCGATGCCCGATCGCTTGCAGGCGCGCTGAAGCGCCTCGGTCACGACGTCGAGATAGGGGCGCCATGCGCCGAGCACGCCATCGAGGCGATAAGCCGAGAAATAATCGCAGAAATCGTCGAGCGCCTTGCCCGACAGCCTGTCGGCATAGACCTGCCGGGCCACCGGCGCCATCTCAAAATTGATGAGCGTACCGTAGCAATCGAAGGTGATGAACTTGGGTTTGAGTATCGGCATGCAAGGCCCCCTTCGCTTGGCGTGTTCGAGTCAAACTAATCCCAGCCACACAGCCGAAATCGTCATTCTTGCGGAAGAACTGGCATCGAAACGCCAGTCGCAGGCTTGCGGGCGGCATGATCTACCGCAACCATCCCTGCCCGGCGAAGTCAGCGACGAGCCGCGACGAGCCGCCGGGCAATCGTCAGATCCTGCAATGCGATACCGGAACTGTCGAACACCGTGATCTGCTCGGGTGAGACGCGGCCGGGCACGCGTCCCTGAAGGACGTCGCCGATCGCCACGATCGCGTTCGGATCGCCGTCAAAATGCTGCAGGTCACCCATCACGACGGCCTGCGAAGGCAGGTCGCAGAACAATGCCGCCCGGTCGAACAGGGAAGGTGGCAGCTCCTGCTTGCCCGCCGCGTCCGACCCCATGCTGGCGACATGCGTGCCCGGGCGGATCCAATCTGCGTCGAACAAGGGCGCGCGCGACGGCGTCGCCGTCACGACGATGTCCGCGCATTCGCACGCCGCGCGCGCATCGGCACGAGCCGCCGTCAGCCCCTCCGCCTCCAGCGCCTCGGCAAAGGCTTCACCCTTCGCGGCATCGCGCGCAACCACCAGTATCTGCGTGATCGGCCGTACTCGCCCGATCGCTACGCATTCGTACAATGCCTGGTTGCCCGCGCCGAAGATGGTCAGCACCGAAGCGTCCGGACGCGCCAGCGCGTCCGCCGCGACGGCGTCGGCCGCGGCAGTGCGATAGGCGTTGACCTTGCCGCCCTCGATCACCCATTCCACCTGGCCCACACTCTGGTCGAACAGCAGAATCGCCGAGTTGTGCCGTGGCAAGCCGCGTTCGGCGTTGCCTGGCCAGAAGGAACCGACCTTCAGTCCGGCGAAATCGGGCGTAGAGGCCGACTTGATTGAGATGCGATTGGTGGGCGACGAGCCGTGGGCGATCACGGCAGGAAAGATGGCGGCGTCCCCGGCCGCGGCGATCAGCGCCTCCCGCGCCGCCTCGAACGCCATCTCGTGCGAAACAAGCGCGGCGGACTCCGCTTCGGACATGAACTTCATCGCGAACCTTCCCTGTCGCCGCCGCCGATCAAGCGGGTTTGGATCATATTCAGCGCGCTTCTGGCCTGCCTAGCGTGTGTGCCACCGAAGCGAACCGCCGGCATCCTCGGGCATGAACGATTGGGCCGATGACACCCCACCCGAACGGCAACGCCCGATCCCGGTCACTTCCGTTCAAACACGTCTTGATAAAAGCCGTCGAGCTTCGCGGTGATGGTGATCGGCACCTCCTCGCGATTCTTCCAGTACCAGCCATGCGTGCCGGCGAACGGTGCGGTGAAGCTGCCCTGCCCGCTCCGGATGTCCTTCTGCTTCCAATAGTCGGTGAACTCGTCGTCCTTTCCGCCCGCCGGTTCGCCATGCATTTCGGAACGCAGCGGGCCGGTCGAGGTCCAGCGGAAGTTGAACGTATCGCCCGCCTTCATGTGCGCCTTGAGTTCGATGCCGGTGTGCGGCGCGAGCGTGATCGTCTTTTCATCGATGCGATAAGGCGTCTTCTTCTCGATATTGGCCTGGGTCTGCACCGGCACCGCGAACGTGGCCGGGGCGGCCGGCGCCGCAGCCGTCTGTGCCGGCTCCGCCGCGTCTTCGCCGGCGGCCATTCGCGTCAGGCCGATCGCGTTGCCAATTCCGGTGGGATCGATGCCATATTCGGCGGGTAATACGAACAGCACAAGGATCGCGGCGCCAGCGGCAAGTGCGGCGATCGAAGCACGGGCGAGGGTGGCCCGCGACGTCTGATACGGCACGTTCGTCGAGGAAGTTGCAGTCATGCTGTCTGCTCCGTCATGTATCCGGCAAGTTGATATCCGGTCAGCACGATACCCGCGCACATCAGCAGGGCGTTGGCGACGACGACATTTTTCGTGAACGAAGGCGTACGCCGCCACAGCGTCATCAGGATGAGAATGACGCTCAGCGCCATGAACTGACCCGTCTCGACACCTAGGTTGAAGCTGACCAGATTGGCGATCAGCCCGTCGCGAGAGGCGATCAGATCCTGCAGCTTGGTCGCCAGACCAAAGCCGTGGAACAGGCCGAAGACGAAAACCGCCGCTTTCTGATTGGGCTGGAATCCGATCAGCTTGGGAAAGGCGCCCAGATTGTCCAGCGCCTTGTAGACCACCGACAGGCCGATGATCGCGTCGATCACGAACGGGTTCGCATGGATGTTGAAATAGACCCCG
Organism: Flavisphingomonas formosensis; assembly: GCF_009755815.1. Taxonomy (GTDB): domain Bacteria; phylum Pseudomonadota; class Alphaproteobacteria; order Sphingomonadales; family Sphingomonadaceae; genus Flavisphingomonas; species Flavisphingomonas formosensis. The sequence continues at coordinate 336,047 of NZ_WRPK01000006.1, read as the reverse complement.
GCCAGCAGCGTGGCGCTGTGTCCGACCGCGAACAGCGTCACATAGCTGGCGACATCCTTCAGCCGATACAGAAAGAAAATGACGCCGAACAGGAACAGGAGGTGATCGTATCCGGTCACCATGTGCTTCGCACCGAGATAGAGATAGGGGACGACGTTCACGCCGGGATTGTTCTGGATGAACGCCTTGTCCCCTTCGGCGACGCCGTGCGCCGCGGCGACCTCGTGGAGGCCGACCGCCAGCGCGACGCCGAGAATGGGCAACAGGACGTCGCGCCGCGTCCTCATTGGATGTTGAACGTCGCCGATTGGCGCGCCTGCGTCTGCGTGTTGATGATCAGCACGCCGACGCGCGAACCAGCCGGAATCTTGAGCCCCTTGGCAAAGGACTGGCTGTCCTTGCCCGCGACCAGCGGAACCTCGCTCTTCTTTGCGCCAGTAGTAACGATCAGCTTGGCGGTCAGTGCGCTTGCCGGCACGTCGTCGCCATCGTCGCGAATGTAGAGCGAGACGCCGGCCGGCGCGCGGACCAGTTCGAAGGCGGTTTCGCCGACTTCCACGACCTGCCCGCCGTGGCGCGGCTTGGTATCGCTATGGGCGTAAGCCGGCGTGATGGCGAGCGCCGAGGCGAGCGCGAAATGCATGAACTTCATGATGCTTCTCCGGTATCGGCAGCTTTATTCGGGCTTGTGCGGCAGCGTGAAGGCAAGCGTCGCCGTATGTTCGTAGCGATCGGTCTTGGCCGGATTGTCCGTCGGCGTGACATGCACGGCGCGGATCACGTTGAGCCCCTGGTTGCGCACCGGGAACGTCACCGTGCCATCGGCCTTGGTCTTCACTTCCACCGCATCCGGATCGTTGACCATGTCGTTGATCACTCCGGCACCGGCGGCCGGCTTGCCCTTCCACGTCACCCGATAGGTCAGCGGCTCGCCCAGCTTATCGGGAATCTTGCCAACCGGAACGATTTGCAGCGCCTGCGCCGGAATCAGTGGCACCGGCTTGGTCAACGGACCCTGGATCGACACCGCATATTTGATCGTCGTCTCGGTCTTGGTCGCGTTCGGTACCTCGTCCTTGGTCTTCTTCACGATCTCGCCGTCGGGCAGCCACGACCAGGTGCCATTCTGAAGCACCGCACTGACGATCGACGGCGGCGCGTCGGTATCGACCACCACCAGCGAGCCGTCCGCGCGCAACTGCGCGTTGACCGGGTTGAGGTCGGCGTCCCAGGCTTGGACGTTCTCCATGCCGGGTAGACGCTTGACCGACTGCAGGTCATCCGCGCCGATCCCATAGATGATCGCGATCTGCTTGGCGCGCTGCGCGAACCAGATGCCGTGCGCCTGGGCAAGCGCTGGCGCCAGGACCGCCGTAGCGGCTGCGGCCGTCCATGCTAGAGTCTTCAACTTCGCCACCTGACCACTCCTCTGAGGTTGCGGAGGAGAGGCTATGATGCGGTTCCAGCAGATATTGCCAATCTTGCCGGGTGCGCAGCATGAATCACCGAAGCAGCCGATGCTGCGAGCAGATCGGCGATACAGTATCGCAATCCACGGTTTCCGGCCCGATCAGCCGCAAGCAAATCCGGCGCGCCAGCCCATTCTATTTATGACTCAAAGCAGCTCAGCCGATCAGTTCGGCCTCGGTGCGATGACATAGCAACATGTGGCCGGCGCTCGTCTTGCGAAGCGGCGGGGCGATCGCGTCGCAGCGGCCCGATATCGCGAGCGGGCAACGCGGCAGTAAGCGGCACAGATGGGTCGACTCGGGCATATGCGCGAACGGTGCCGCGGCCTGAACGGTCTCGTCCGCCAGCCAGCCCGGCCGAAGTTCCGGCACCGAACGGATCAGCAGATCGGTGTAGGGGTGAAGAGGCGGCGTATCATAGCTCTCGCGTCGCCCGCTTTGAACCGTCGTGCCCTTGTAGAGCACGACGATCTCGTCGCACAGTGCCTTCACCGTCGCGATGTCGTGGCTGATGAACATATAGGCGACGCCAAGATCGCGCCGTAGGTCGGCCAGCAGGTCCAGGATCGCACCACGAACGACCGTGTCCAGAGCCGACGTCACCTCGTCGCACAAGATGAGGTCGGGATTGGCGGCGAGAGCGCGCGCCAGGTTGACGCGCTGTTTCTGGCCGCCCGACAGCTCGTCGCAACGACGCTCGGCGACGGCCGCCGGCAATCGGATCAGGTCGAGCAGCTCGGCGACGCGGCGTTGCGCGTCAGCGCCGCGCAGATCGTGGTAGAAGCGCAGCACGCGCCCGAGAATGTCGCCGACACTGTGCGCCGGGTTGAGCGCGACATCGGCATTCTGGAACACGATCTGGACGCGGCGCAACTGCTCGCGCGTGCGGCCCGAGACGGTCGGCGCGAGCGGTTCGCCGGCCAGCGAAACCGTGCCGGTGACGGGGGCGAGCAAGCCAGCGACGACACGCGCCACGGTGGATTTACCCGAACCGGATTCGCCGATTACCCCGACAGCGGCGCCGCGCATGATGGTCAGGCTGACGTCGCTCAACACCGGCAGCGTTGGCCGGCCTTCGCGATCGATCGGCCCATAGCCGGCGTGAAGGCCCGCAATCTCGAGCAGCGGTTCGGGCTTGGCCGGGACCGCCGCTTGCGCCTTCACGTGCGGATGCGCCGCCGCAATCAACAGCTGCGTATAGTCGTCGGCGGGCGCAGCAAGCAGTTTTCCGGTGCGATTATGCTCGCGTACCCGGCCGCGGTTGAGCACGAGGATCTGGTCGGCCATCTGTGCCACCACGGCCAAATCGTGCGACACATAGACACCGGTCGCCCCCTGCTGGCGGACGACGCGGCGAAACGCCTGAAGCACGCTTACCTGAGTGGTCACATCCAGCGCGGTGGTCGGCTCGTCGAAGATGACCAGATCAGGCCGGGTGATCAGCGCCATGGCGGCCATCAGCCGCTGGAGCTGCCCGCCCGACAATTCGTGCGGATAGCGGCTGCCGATCGTTTCCGGGCTGGGCAGCCCAAGGGCGCGGAACAGCTCGACGGCGCTGGCACGCGCGTCGCCGGACGATGCGGTGCGATGGATCAGCGCTGGCTCGATGACCTGATCGATGACACGGCGCGCGGGATTGAAGGCCGCGGCAGCGCTCTGTGCGACATAGCTAATCTGCCGCCCGCGTTGCGCCGCGAGGCTTGCGCCGCCGCCGTCCAGAGTGGCGTCGCCGACCCGGATCCGGCCGCTGATCGCCGCTCCGCCACGGCCATAACCCATCAGCGCGAGCGCAATCGTGGTCTTGCCGGATCCGGATTCGCCAATCAGCGCCAGCACCTCGCCCCGCGCCACCTCGAACGACACATCGTCGACGATCCGTAGCGGCGCGCCATCGGGGCCGGGCACGGTGACTATAAGGTTGCGAACCTCGACATGGGGTGCCGGGTTCATTGCACTTTCCCCTGCGTTGCGGCGTCGATCAGCAAGTTCACGCCGACCGTAAGGCTGGCGATCGCAAGCGCGGGAACCAGGATCGCGAGCGCGCCCTCGCCAAGACCGTTGACGTTTTCACGCACCAGCGATCCGAGATCTGCGTCCGGTGGCTGGAGGCCGAGGCCAAGGAAGCTCAGCCCCGACAACAGCAGCACGATGAACACGAATCGCAGACCGATATCGGCGAACAGCGGCCGGATCATGTTAGGCAGGATCTCGACCAGCGCGATATAGGGCCGCCCCTCGCCCCGCGCCCGCGCCACCTCGACATAGTCGAGCCTCGCCAGCCCGACCGCGAGCGACCGTGCGATGCGGAAATTGCCGGGGACATAGGTGATCGACACGATCAGCGTCAGCAACAGGATCGACGATCCGAATGCGGCGACCAGCACCAGCGCGAAAATCTTGCTGGGAATCGAGATCAGCGTATCCATCGCTCGCGACAACAATTCGTCCAGCCAGCGCGGTCCGACCGCGGCCGTCAGCGCGAAGCCTGTGCCCAACGCGACCGCGATCGTCACGGCGACCGCCGACAGGCCGACGGTGAATTGCGCGCCGACCAGCAGGCGGCTCAGCACGTCGCGGCCCAGAAAGTCGCTGCCGAACCAGAATTTGCCGCTTGCCCCCGCGAACACTTCGTAGCTGACGAATGCGCCGGACGGATAGGGCGCGATGAGCCGGCCCACGAGCGCGATGGTGATCCAGAAGAGCACGAGCGCCAGCCCGAGTTTGCCAGACCAGGGGAACGCGCGGATGGCGCGGGCAAGATTCCCCCGCTTCATGCCTGGCGCAGCCGGGGATTGGCGAGGATCGCGATGGTATCGGCGATAAGCACGAGCAGGAGATAGGCAGCGCAGAAGATCATCGCGCAGGCCTGAAGCAGCGGCATGTCACGGGAGGTGACGGCGTTCACCATCAGGCTGGCGAGGCCGGGGTAGTTGAAGATCGTCTCCACGATGATAGCACCTCCGAACAGGTAGGACAGGCTGAGCGCCATCGCGTTGACGATCGGGCCGACCGCGTTGGGCAGCACATGGCGGAATATGAGGCGCAGCGGCCTCACGCCCTTCAACAGCGCCATCTCGACATAGGGCCGGTCGAGTTCGGTGATGATCGCGGCGCGGATCATCCGGCTGAGCTGGGCGACGACGCCGACCGCGAGCACCATCACCGGCATCGCATAGGCGCGTACATATTCAGCGAACGTCGGGTTCTTCGGCACGATCGTGATCGACGGCAGCCATAATAGTTCGACCGCGAAGACCAGCACCGCGATCGTCGCGACCAGGAATTCGGGAAGCGCGACCATCGACAGCGTCGCGATGTTGAGCGCTCGGTCGAGTTTTCGGCCACGGGAAACCGCCGATGCGATCCCGATAAGAAACGCGAACGGGACCGAAACCAGCGTCGCGAGCGCCGCCAGCGTCAAGGTGTTCGGCAACCGCTCGGAAATGATGTCGGCAACGGGCTTGTTCGCGACCAACGACTGTCCCGGATCGCCTCTCACAATGTCCGCCAGCCATTCTGCGTAACGGACCGGTGCCGGCCGATCGAGGCCCATTTCATGGCGGAGCGCGGCGATCTGTTCGGGCGTAGCTCCCCGCCCCAGCACTTCCTGTGCGGCATCGCCGGGCAACAGCCCGCTGATTGTGAAGATGACCGCCGAAACAAGCAGCAGCGTGACGAGCGCCAACCCGACCCGCTTGACGATCAACCGCCCGGCGCCGCGCCACAGCGAACGCCTATTCGCAGCGCTCATGCGTCCCACCATGCATATTCGGCGAAATTATAGCCCATGAAGCCGCCCAGCGGGATCGGAAACAACCCCTTGAGACGGCGATCATAGCCGTCGAGCAAGCTGATGAAGGCAGGAATGGCCAGCCCGCCATATTGATGCACGATCCACTGCATCTCGCCATAGATCTGCTTGCGCAACACCGCGTCGGTGGTGTTGCGCGCTTCCAGAAGGAGGCGGTCGAAACGCGGGTTGTTCCAGCCGGATTCGTTCGACAGCGCCTTCGACTGAAAGAACAGGCTGAACATCATGTCGGTGGTCGGCCGCTGGTTGTTGTTGCCGAAGGTCATCGGGTGCTTCATCCAGTGCGTCGCCCAATAGCCATCGCTCGGCATGCGATTGACGGCGAGCTTGAGGCCGATCCGCGCGGCATGCTCCTGCAGTACCGATCCCATGTCGATCGACGCGTTGGCGGCCGGCGCGGCATAGACCGGCAACCGCACGCCCAGCAGGCCGGAGCGCTTGAGCAGGAATTTTGCCCGGTCCGGATCGAACGGCCGCTGGGGGATGTCGGGATTGAAATTGGGGTCGACAGGCGAGATCGGATGATCGTTCGCGATGGTCGCAAAGCCGCGGAACAACGCCCGTTTGATCAGCTCGCGGTCCTGCAGATACTTCATTGCGAGCACGAAATCGGGATTGGCCGTCACCGGATTGTCGCGGCGCATGATCAGGTCGGTGAACAGCCCCGACGGGATCTCCATGATCGAATGGGTCGAGGTCGCGCGCACGCGCTTTACCGAGCTGGGGCCGACGGCATTGACCATCTGGACATCGCCGGAGAGCAGCGCATTGACCCGCGAGATTTCGTCGGGGATCGCGATCAGTTCGATCTCTTCGAGATAAGGACGGCCCGGCTTCCAGTAATTGGGATTGCGGCGCACGATCGTGCGAATGCCCGGTGAGAATTCGCTGCAGCTGTACGGACCGGTGCCATTGGCCCGACCGAAGTCGCGACGCCCATTTTCGACGATCAGGAAGTGCGACACGGCTAGGATCGCGGGCAAATCCGGGTTCGGCCCGTTCAGGCGCAATTGCAGGTCAAGCGGGCCAGTACGCTTCGCGCTGGCGAACTGATCGGCGACCGCTTTCACCATTGACCCCGCGGCAGGATCGCGATGGCGCATCAACGAGAAAATGACGTCGTCGACGGTCAGCGGCTTTCCGTTGTGGAAATGCACCCCGCGCCGCAGGCGGATGTTCCACACGATATTGTCCTGCGTCTCGATCCGCTCGGCCAGACCGGGCCGGCCGCGCAAGCGGCCATCGAACTGCGTCAGGCCGCTGTAGAGCATATAGTGGCGGATATAGTCGGTCGCGGTACCGCCCTTGGCCGGATCGAGCGTATCCGCCATCGAGGCGGACGTGCTGGCGACGCGGATCCGACCGCCGACGCGCGGCTGCCCCAGCGCCGTACCGATCCCCACCCCGTTCACGACGAGCCCCGCGGCAAGCCCGCCCAGCAGCGTTCGTCGAGAAACATGGGTGGAGATTAAATCGACCATGCGGCGTCTTCGCCCCTCTGTTTATTCGATTCGCAGACCTTGCACACATTGTTCAGCGTAATCCGCAAACCCGCATTTCGCTGCCGATTCACCGGGCGATGCTATCTGTCCGCAACGTCTGTGAGCAAATGAACGGCAGATTATGCGGCCCTCGCCCTTGCCGGTGTTCCCCATCCCGGCGCCATCATATTACGCTGGCGCGCCGTCGGAAATATTCGAGCCAGACGATAGCGCGGCGTACCGGACGAACATCCAGTCGTAATTGTCGGGCGCGAAAATCTTACCATGTGCCCGCCCCCAGATCACGAGCGCGGTGGGATAGAGGATGCGCAACACGAGGAGAGGCAGGATATAGAAGAATATCAGGGTGGTGACCGGACCCGACTGGCGGATCCGCCCGAACAGGACGAGCAGCAACGCGCCACCGCTTGATGATTTCGATGCCCGCTTTCCGGTCCAGCGCGGACGATCGTGGCGTAAACGCGGCCGCCATAAAGCCGGCGAGAATGAGACGCGTCAGGCCGCGGACCCGGCATCTATGCGGCTGAGCACGTCCGCGAAGCTGAGAGCCGTCGGCTCTGGTTACTGCACGGTCGGCACCGCTGCGCGGCAATCAGCGGCGCATTCGCGGCACATCTCCGCGCAAAGCTGGCAATGGCCGTGATCGTGGCGCGCGCACTCCTCGGCGCACAACTCGCAGACGCGGATGCAGGTCTCGAGCATCGCGCGCAGCACCTCGACATTCTGCGCGGTTCTTCGCACCGCGAGCTTTGCGGTCGCGGCGCAGACATCGGCGCAGTCGAGGCAGGAACGGATGCACTGGCGCATATCCATGTCCTCGGCGACACAGGCATCGGCGCAACTGGTGCACATCTCCGCGCAGAACATCGCGTGCCGCGCGGCGGTGGCTAGCAGTTCGTTGAAATCATCGCCGACGTCGGGATGAAGCGCGATCATTTTGGCGATCGACATGAGAGGACACTCCAGCTGGGATAGCTGTTCAATCGAACGGGGCCGGCCGGCGTTCCTCACCATCTGCCCAAACGCCCGCGAAAGCCGACAAATCGGAGATCCAGCTAACCTGCTTTAGCGTATCGCCAGTTCAGGGGCGCCATTTCCCGTCCCGGGCTCAGGCATTTGCCGGCGCAGCGGCAATGCTCCGTGCCCTCGTAAGGTTCCTTAGGAAACTTGCGAATGCTCGCGGATTCGCAACATGTGCAAAGCCGTCCGGACACCGGATGGAGCTTCGCATGGACGCCGCTATACCTGACACATCGCCCGAAACGTCAGCGCTCGACGACCAACCGCGAGCGGCGGTGGTGAAGGCATTGTTTGTCCGCCTCAGCGCGAAGCAGGGTAAAGCCGAGGAGGTCGAGACCTTGCTGCGGAACGGTCTCCTCGTGCGCTTCCTCTCATCCGTCCTCTCGATAGGCCGGACTCTAATCGCAACTGGAGGAAATTACCGGGGCAGGTGACATGTGCTGCGCTCAAAAGACGGGGACCTCAAGACGCGGTCCCCGTTCCCTCGTTCAGAACCTGAAGGTTCCCTCTACCCCATAGGTGCGAGGCAGGGCGCGCACGATGTAGCCCGCCCCTGTGATGCCCTCATTGGGATATCCCGCCGGATAATAGAGCTTGTCGGTGAGATTCTTGCCCCAAACGGACAGGGTGAAGCGGTCAGTCACATAACTAATGCGGCTGTTGAACACCCAATAATCGCCTTCTCCCTGCGTGTAGCGCCCGCTGGCGAGATTGGGCAGAACGCCCCGGCTATAGTCCTTGAAGGTGTCATAATAGAAACGGCCGGTATAGGCGGCGTCGCCGTGCACCTTGATCTTGCCCTCGCCGATATCGACCGCGTCCCAGTCGAAGGCGAGGTTGACCGATGTCTTGGGCGCGTAGGGGAAGGGGTTGCCGCCGACACTGACGTTCCCCGCTCCCGACTGCACGCACGATCCGTTCTGCGCCGGGAATAGGCCGCTCAGATTGAGCCCGACGCACTTCGCCTGATCATAGCCCTTATATTTGCTGTCCAGAATACCGAGCGAGGCGCTCAGCGTCAGACGGTTGGTTGCGGCGAACTCGACGTCGAGTTCGAGGCCCTTCATCGTCCCATCGAGCGTAATGATATTGGCGGTCACGCTCGGATCGACGACCTGGCTCTGCTGGTTTTTGTAATCATAATAGAAGAAGCTGCCATTGATCTGCAGGCGGTTGTCGAGGAACCGGGTCTTGAAACCCACCTCGAAGGCGTTCACTTCCTCGGGCTTGACGAAATACACCTGCGGCGAGCTGATATAGGCCAGGCCGTTGAAGGTCCCGGCGCGATAGCCACGGCTGTAGCTGCCATAGAGCATCACGCCGTCCACCGGCTTCCAGTCGAGGATCGCGCGGCCCGAGATACGGCTCGTCTTGCCGCTCTTGTTGATGCCCCCAGGGTTCGGAGCGGCAGTCGCGGGGATGACGACATTACCGCTCTCGTTATAGACAGGCGCCAGAAAATAGGGCGCACCATAGGCCGACACCGCCAGCAGGCGCGGATTGCCGGCATCGTCATAATAGGTGGTCAGACCGTCCTTATAGTCGGTCGTATCGGTAGTGTAGCGCAGGCCTGCCGTAAATTTGAGCGTAGGCGTGATCTCGTAGCTGCCCTCGCCATAGATGGCCCAGCTTTCCCGGTTCTGCTTGAAATGCTGTTTGCCGCGGACGCCGGTCGGAACCGAGCCGGCCGAGAGCGCGGTGCCGTTGAAGCCGCCGGCCGGGTTGAACCAGGTTGCGGGCAGGCCGACCGCGGCGCGCACGTCGCTCAGGAAATTAAAGATGTCGATGGTGTTATCGGATGTGATGCTGTCCCAGCCATAATAGGCACCCACGATCATCTTGAATGGGCCGCTGCTATAATCGAGGCGCAGGTCCTGATTGAAGGCCTCGAAGGATGAGCGGTAGCCGTTGGAGCACAGGCGGAGCGGGCTGCTGTCGCAATCTGTCGCGGTCTGGAGATAGAGGCCGGAATCATAGCCGGTGATCGAAGTCAGGTTGAGCTTGTCCGCAAGCTCGGCCTTGACCGTCAGGACAACGCCCTCGGCGCGCGTCACGGCCCGGCCGATCGTATCCTGCTCGATCTGCTTGTCGGACAGGCCCGCCCGGCTGTAGCTGCTGGGCAGCAGACCGGCGCCATTGTCGCCGAGCAACTGGAACAGCGGTGCCAGCGGGAACGCCGGGTTTTCATAGTTGAACACCGCAGGGTTCGTGCGCGACGGACCCGCGCCCAGCGACGCGGCGACGCCGCCGGTCGACTTGGCTGCATAGCCCTTCAAGGTGGCATCGAGCGTATCGGTCGGGGTGAAGCGCAGAGTTCCGCGGATACCGTAGGTCTTGTCCCCATTGGGATCGCGGCCGGTGGCAAAGTTGAGACCCGACGCGCCGCCCGCTGCCGTGGTGTTGAGCCCGGCGGGCATCAGATTGTGGATGTAGGGATCGGACTTCACATAGGTGCCGGCGATGCGAATGCCGAGCTTATCTTCAACCGGCGTCAGTTCGATGGCGCCTTCCGCACTCTTGCGGTCGTAATTGCCGTAGCCGAGCGTCAGATAGCCGGTGTTGCCCTTCATCCGGGGCTTTCGCGTGATGAAGTTGATCGCACCGCCCGTGGTATTGCGCCCATAGAGCGTGCCCTGAGGGCCTCGCACCACCTCGACCTGCTCAAGGTCATAGAGTTGCTGGCCCTGGCTGGCACGGAAGGTCTGGTAGACCTCATCGACATAGACGCCGACGGGCGAGGCCGCGCTGGCGCTCAGTTCCGTGCCGACGCCGACGCCCCGCAACGTGAAATTGGGCTGCTGCAAGCCATAGGCGGACGATACCTGAAGGTTCGGCATTGAGGCGTTAAGGTCCGATGTATCGAACACCCCCTTGGCTGTCAGCGCCGAGGAGGAGATGGCCGAAACGGCTACCGGCACGTCCTGGAGATTTTCCGACCGCTTGGTCGCGGTCACGACGATCTCTTCAAGCCCCCCGGATTGGGCCTGCTCGTCTGCCGCCTGCTGCGCGAATGCCGGCGTCGCAAGACATGCCGCGATGGCAAGAATGCTGATGCCTCCAACCCTGTTCATAGAAAGCTCCCTGATGAGGCCACTGCATCTCGGTGCATTCGTGACCCGTTGCGCCAGGACGGTGGGTCGGTTGGAGCGGCTTGCTCGCTTCCCGACTCCCACTGTCAAGATCCAACGTGCAGGAGAACTGAGCCACCTCTTAGGACCTGTTCGGCGCTTTTTGATGGAGCCAGATAGAGGCGCTGGTTTTGTTCGGGATGGCAGACAGCTGCCATATGGAACAGCGGGCGGACCTGTCACGATCTCCCTGTCTTCATCTGCGGCCCAGCCCGACGAATGGTGGGGCCAGACACTTAAGCAGGAACGTCAGCGTTTGCTATGAGCCAGAATTTCTTGGCGAAGGGGGATTTCGACGACCAGGAGAGCCGGGTGCCGCGCGGCATCGCGAGGACGTCGCCGCCCTTGAGTTCATGTGTCTCACCTGTGTCTTCGTTGACGACCCTGTAATGGCCTTCGAGTAGCAGCTCGATCTCATCGCCTAATGGCGAGGTGTAGGGAATTGAGGTCGATCCATCAGGCCCGCAGCCGGGGATGCCGACGCCAGCGCGCCAAAGACCGCAGAGCAGGGCTCCCGTGCTTCCGGTCGCGCGCAGTTTGAACAATTCGCCGCATACCATGGATCCATGATCCGGCTCTTCCCAAGCAAAGGGCGCCCAGCTCTCGGGATTATCGGTGATATGGCCGACATAAACATCGTCTTCCTTGATGCCGGCCAACGGCGAATCCCATAGAATCCAGAATTTCTTGAGGAAGGGCGGATCGATGTCCCAGGTGAGCGCCACGTCCTTGGGATGGCTGATGATCGTGCCCGCCTCAAGGCGATACTGCTTGCCGGTCGCCACGATCCTCACGGTCGCGGTGCCCTCGAGGATGACCATCGTCTCGTCGCCCAGGGGCGCCGAATAGTCGACATGGCAGGAACCATCCTCATTGCATCCCGGAATGCCTTTGCCCGTTCGCCAGAGGCCGAGCTGCAATGATCCGCTCGTATGCTCGAACGCGATCGGCGCGACTTCGCCCTTGACCTGGGGACCGAACAGAGGGTCATCCCAGGCGAAAGGCGTCCACTGCGCCGGATTGCTGTTTCGATTGCCGACGCCCAGAGAACGGCTTGATTTCGATGCTGTGCTGCTCTGGATAGTGGGTTCGCTGACCATGGAACTCTCCTTGCTCGCATTGTCTCCCGAGGTCCGCGCCCCGCGCCGTGCGAGTAGACCTGCGGGAGCTATGTCCGCGAGCCTATGGAGAGGACGAGTGCCGCCCTAGGGCCTGGCGGGCCATTTCTGCTGGTGCCAGATCCCGCAGGCGGCGCTCGCAGCGCTATCGGGGCCGAACGCCATCTCCTGGCTAGATGTTCTTTTCCATGGCCCGCAGGATGAAGCGCTGGATCTTGCCGCTGGGGGTTTTCGGCAATTCGGACATGAAAGAGATCAGCCGGGGATAGGCGTGCGCGGAGAGACGGGTCTTGACATGAAGCTTCAGCGCTTCAGCGAGCCCGGCCGACGCGGCATATCCCTGGTTGAGGACGACGAAGGCCTTCACCAGTTCAGTGCGTTCGCGATCGGGCACGCCGACAACCGCCGTCTCCATGACGGCAGGATGCTCCATCAGCGCACTTTCCACGTCGAAGGGACCGATGCGATAGCCTGCGGAGGTGATGACGTCGTCCTGGCGGCCAATGAAGCTGATGCTGTCATCAAGCTCCTGCTCGACCGTGTCACCGGTCCGGTAATATCGGCCGTCGATCGCCGGAGTCTCCGTCTGCCAATAGCCGTCGAACCAGAACAGCGGGGAGTTGGCGATGTCGATGGCAAGTATTCCCGGTCGGTTGGGTCCCAATTCCTCTCCTGCCTCGTCGAGAACGACGATGCGATAGCCGGGCATGGCGAGGCCGGCCGAGCCGATGCGCACAGGATGATCGAGGCCATGATGGTTGTTCACCACCATGCCGGTCTCGGTCTGGCCGTAATGATCGTGGACGGGAACGGCGAGATGGGCGTCGAACCACCGAATGACCTCGGGGTTGAGCGGCTCGCCCGCGCTGCTGACGACACGAAGCTGGCCGCTGACGGGCGCGGCCGCCTCCGCCCCCGCCGCCATTAGCAGGCGATAGGCGGTGGGCGATCCGGCCAGATTGGTAATGCCAAGGCGCCCGATCAGGGCATAGGCCGTCTCGGCGCTGAAGGGGCCATCATATAGGGTGATGGCATGACCCAGCAGCAGGGGCCCTGTAATGCCGTAATAAAGCCCATAGGCCCAGCCTGGGTCCGCGATGTTCCAGAACATGTCCCCCGGCTGGAGGTCGATCGCCCAGCGCATATAGGCCCCGATCGCGAGCAGTCCTTTGAGGGGCACACCCACGCCTTTGGCGAGACCAGTGGTGCCCGATGTCGACATCATCAGGAACAGGTCGTCGCTGGCGCGCAGGACCGGCACGAAGTCGGCGGGCTGTGCCGCCACCGCGGGGCGAAAGTCGATGTCGCCTTCCGGCGCTCGGTCGCCATCCACCATGACGGTCGCTATTTGCGGGCAGTCGGCGATGCCTTCCAGCTTCGCGCGGTTAGTGCTGTCGGTGACGACAAACAGCGCGCCGCTCAGCGCCAGACGATGCTCGATCGCCTTGGGGCCAAAGGCGGTGAAGAGCGGCTGATAGACAGCGCCGATCCGCCAGCTACCCAGGATCGTTGCGACCAGATCGGGCGTGCGCGGGAGAAGGCCGGCAACGACATCGCCCGGGCCGATACCCTGGCTTTCGAGCAGATTGGCAACGCGGGCGGACTGATCGCGCAGCGCCTCGAAACTATAGTTTTCGGTTCGCCCGTCGGCCGACACCCAATATAGAGCGGTAGCGCCGGTGCCGACATACCGATCGCAACATTCGATGCAGGCATTGAAGCCCGTTTCCAGGCTGCCGCTGAGCCGCGCCTCTTCGGCCTCGATGCTGAAGCTCGCGCGTGCATCGCGATAGGTGGGACGCACGACCGACGCGGCTTCATGCTTCATGTTCTTGCTTTCCTCTCCACTGGCGCGTCTTCCTGCGCCTTCATAGCGGCGCTGCATGGACCACTCGCCATCGACAGCGTCTGTCTGCCGAAGGCCCTGGCAAAGGCATAGTTCCATTCCGGCTGTTTCTGATGGGACCAAAAACCCGCAAAGACAGTGCGAAGTCTGCGGATCGAGAGGGGTTCATCCGCTCCCAGAACCTAGCGTCTACACGAAGTCCTCCTATCGCACCTTCAACCTTAATGTTGGTCACGGAGGCGAATCGGTGCCGCCAACTGGCGCCATCAAAAATGCAAAGACAGGATCTTTAGCGCGACAGCCGAGGGCCTAGCCTGTCCTCTCTGACGGCCGCCCTGGATCTTCGCCCGGGACGGAGGGGCGGAAGAGCTTAATGGAGGGGATGAACATGAGCGACTACAAGCTTTTGATCGATGGTGCGCTGGTCGATGGAGCATCGACCATGGAGGTCATCAATCCGGCGACCGAAGAGGTGCTGGCGATCTGTCCGCGGGGCTCCGAGGCGCAGCTCGACGCGGCCATCGCGGCCGCTAAGGCCGCCTATCCCGGTTGGGCAATGGTAGCGCTGTCCCAGCGCCGCGATCTCATCCTCAAGCTTGCCGATGCGATCAGCGCCAAACGCTTTGAACTGGCCCGGCTTCTGACTCAGGAGCAGGGCAAGCCGTTGCCCGAAGCGGAAGCGGAAATCACCTTTGCCGAGGCGTTCATCCGTCAGCTCGTCGTGCACGAGCTTCCCGTGCGCGTGCTCGAAGATAGCGAGAGCAGGCGCGTGGAGCTGCATCGCCGCCCGCTGGGTGTGGTCGGCGCGATCATTCCCTGGAATTTTCCGGTCTGGCTGACGCTGTTCAAGCTGCCGCTCGCCTTGCTCGCGGGCAATACGATCGTCCTCAAGCCTGCCCCCACAACGCCCCTCACGACCTTGCGCCTGGGTGAGATGATGGCGGGGATTTTCCCGGCCGGCGTCGTCAACATCGTCACCGACCAGAATGATCTGGGCGAGCGCCTGACCACGCACCCCGATGTCGCCAAGATCAGCTTCACCGGCTCGACCGAGACCGGCCGTAAGGTGATGGCAAGCGCGGCAGGCACCATCAAGCGGGTCACGCTGGAACTGGGCGGCAACGACGCGGCGCTGGTGCTGCCCGATGTCGATCCGGCCAAGGTGGCGCCGGCGATCTTCGATGCCGCTTTCGTCAATGCCGGGCAGGTCTGCATCGCGATCAAGCGCGTCTATGCCCATTCGGCGATCTATGACTCACTCTGCCGCGAATTGGCTCGGCTTGCCGAGGAGGTCGTGGTGGATGACGGTCTCAAGCAGGGTGTGCGCATGGGACCGCTTCAGAACAGGGCGCAATATGAGAAGGTGAAGGACTTCCTGGCATCCGGCCACGCCGACGGGACGATCATCGCCGGCGGCGTGGTAGAGGATCGCCCGGGCTATTTCATCCGGCCGACGATCGTGCGCGATATCAGCGATGGGGCGCGGCTCGTCGATGAGGAGCAGTTCGGGCCAATCCTGCCGATCATCCGCTACGACGATCCTGACGAGGCGCTGGCGCGCGCCAACAATAGTCCGATGGGACTGGGTGGCTCGATCTGGTCATCGGATCGCGAAAAGGCGCGCGACCTCGCCAAGCGCATGGAAAGCGGCACGGTCTGGATCAACAAGCATCTCGATCTCGATGCGGCCATTCCCTTCAGCGGCGCCAAGCAATCGGGGCTCGGGATGGAGCTGGCGGAGGAAGGCTTCCACGAATTCACGCAGGTGCATGTGATCAACGAGGCCCGCTAGATGGCGCTCTGTTTCTATGTTTTTCCATTCATGAAAGCACAACAAATAGAAATGTGATTGAGTTTTCCGAATCATTTCAGCGAGGAAATCACCGTGAGATTATATGACTTCTCCTGGTCGGGAAATTGTCACAAGATTAAGCTGTTTACGTCGATTATTTCGCTGCCTATCGAAATAGTGCCAATCGATCTGCTTAATGCGGAACATCTGCGTCCACCGTTTCAGGATCTCAATCCTCTCTGCGAACTGCCCGTATTCGAAGATGGTACCACGGTTTTACGCGATTCAGCCGCGATCCTCGTTTACCTGGCTCGCCGATATGGTGGTGAGGCTTGGTTTCCCACCGAACCCGAAGAAATGGCGCAGATTTGCCAATGGTTCGGGACGGCAGCGGCCAACGTGAATTTCGGACCCGCATTGGCTCGCGGCGCCCGACATTTCGGCTATCCCGCTGACAATGCGATGGTCACGCGCGTTTCGGATCGGTTGTTTTTGGCACTGGAAAAGCATCTTTCTTCGCGAGAATGGCTCGAACTTCGTCGTCCGACCCTCGCCGACGTTGCGATGTTCCCCTATATGGCGTCGGCTCCGGAAGGCGGCCTGTCGTTGGAACCATATGAGGCGATCCGGCACTGGATCGGACGTGTGGAAAGCCTGCCTGGCTATATCGCCATGCCGTCTGTCGTGGCTGCGTGATCCGTACAGCCATTTCCCGTTATTCTGGTTAGGGCCAATAGCTGGCGCCTTCCCGCGGCCGAAAGAGACTGACCGGTCTGTCCATGAGATCCCGCATGGACGGCATTACCCAGATCGCCCACTTCCCGGAACATCACTCTAAAGGCGGGCGAAGGCCATTCTGATCGGATTACAGTCAGGACTGTGGGGACGGGAGGAACATCGGCCCGGTGCCAGCGGTCGTGAATAGACCATGCCGCCAGCGCTTCTTGCGCGAAGGCCTGAAACATCGACTCACGCCCGCATTGGCTGGTGCGGAGACTGCCCGACTCCGCTTCGAGCTGTGGCGACAAAAACCCCTCGGTTTAGCCGAGGGGCTACAGTCGCGGTAGGATGATCGATTATGCTGGAAGTTCGTCGCGAGTGATGACCCAGAGCTTCTTCGAGAAAGGCCCCTTGGATGTCCAACTGATGTGCATGCCCGAGGACAAGCCGATCGTGTCACCAGCCTTGAAATTATGGGTCTTGCCGGTTTCGGTCTCGACCACCTCGACCTCGCCTTCGAGCAACAAGATCGTCTCGTC
Organism: Flavisphingomonas formosensis; assembly: GCF_009755815.1. GTDB lineage: Bacteria > Pseudomonadota > Alphaproteobacteria > Sphingomonadales > Sphingomonadaceae > Flavisphingomonas > Flavisphingomonas formosensis. The sequence continues at coordinate 319,102 of NZ_WRPK01000006.1, read as the reverse complement.
GCCCAGCACGCCGGTATAGGGGGTCACGAGTGTCCCCTTCCCGTCGACCTGGCTGCCGGCGATTCCCTTGCCGGAACGCCACACCCCGCTCAGCATCGTACCCGACGAGCCGCCCGAACGGATGAAATAGAGTTCACCCGCGACCTGCGCACCTTCGAGCGGCTCCTCGAAATGATACTCCTGCCAGTCGTCAGGGTTGTCGCTGGCATGGGTGATCAGCAGATCCTGCGCCGGATTGGCGGTAGCGTCGCTGCCGTTCCAGATGCACCACCATTTCTTGAACGCGGGGCTTTGGATGTCCCATTGCACTTCGAGGCCCCTAGGCGAGCTGATGATCGAGCCCGGCCCCACTTCATATCGCCGGCCTGTCGAAATGACCGTCAGGATGGCCGTGCCGTCGATCACGCAAGCGGTCTCATCGCCCAGCGGCGAGGAATAGACGAGGCTGTGCGATCCGTCCGAGGCCGCGCCAGGCGCCGTAGGGCCAGTGCGCCAGAAGCCTGCCGATAGCGAACCCGACACGCCGTGCGGGCGGGTCACTACATATTCGCCGTGGACCTGTGCGCCGAAGCGCGGCTCGAGCCACTCGAACGGCACCCATTTCTCATTGGGTTCATTCTGGACGCCGCCATGAACGATATGGCGCGAAAGTGTTGCTGTGGTCATCCCCTTGTCTCCTTTGCTTTGTCCTCGGCGCGTACCGTTCCGGAGAGCTGCTCAGCGGGCCACGTCGAAGGTGCGGCATCACCGTTCAAGTCCCAAGCGCCACTCCGCGCCTTTTTGATGGTGCCAGATCAGGGAGATCATTCTACCTGCGGAAACAGACCCACAAAGCGGCCCTGTGTGCCTTCAGGCTGTTTTAGCCGGTTGCCGCCATTTGCTGATCAGGTCGCTGGAAGGCCTTCTGGCGCACCGGCGACCTTCGGCACATCCTTGAAGACAGCAAAACTGCTCGGCGTGCTGGGCATGACGGGGAAGTTGAAATTGCACTGTGGGCATGGTTCGGCGAGAACTTTCTGCTCCTCCTGAAGTTCAAACGCCTTGTCCTCGACCAGCCCGCAGCACGGGCATACGCGCAGCAACCGTGTGTTGGTCAGTTCGAAATTGGTGATGATATCTTCCATGATGGCCCCGCGCGCGGCCCATTCCTTAGCATGTTTATGATAGATATTCATGTGCCAATCCTTGAGCGACGCGCGGTCGACCCAGAAGCTGACCTCGTTGAACCAGGTCGGGTCCTCGGGGTGGACCCACCAGGTAAGGTGGAGGAAACCCGGCATTTTCATGAGGTGGTTGCGTGTGTCGGCAAAAATCACCTTGAACTTCTCATAGCCGTCCGGGCTTGAAAAGCGCACGCGCTGCATGCTGAGATAGATGGACATTGTGGTTCTCCGCTCCGTGAGTCCAGCCCGACGAGCTGTGGAAGCAGGATTAAGAGTCCCGTGGCCTGCCGCTAGGACCAAAGCTGGGAAACCTTATGGTGCCAGATCGCTATATCCCTGGCTTTGGAGAGGCAGTGCGATAATATCGGTAGCAGCACAAGTCGGGGAGCGCGCCGCCACGATGTCGATGAACCTCATCATCAGCATTGATCGCAACGATGAGCGGTCGTTGCAGGTGCAGCTCTACGAGGCGCTACGCGATCAGATCCTCAAGGGCAGCCTGCCGGCCGGCAAGCGTCTACCTTCCACGCGCAGCATGTCTTCACAATTGGGCATAGCACGCAACACCGTGGTCCTAGCCTATGAGCGGCTTGCCGCTGAAGACTATATCACTTCACGGGCCAAGGCTGGAATCTTCGTCAATGACAGGTTGCCTGACGCCACCGTGCTGCTGCGCAACGGCCATTCAGCGGCCCCACCTGTTCGCAAGCGAGTTCGCCTCGGCCGCAATCCGAGTTTCACGGGCCGCTCGCCTCAACTCTGGCACGAGAAGCGTGCGCGGCCGCAGTTCGACTTCTTTGTCGGACGTCCGCATCCAGCCGGCTTCCCGACCAGCTTCTGGCAGCGCGCGATTGCCAAGCATCTCGCCTATGCCCGTGGCGCCCAAACGGAATATGGCGATCCCCGAGGCTTGTCGACACTGCGCGAAGCCATAGCAGCCCATCTTGCCGACACGCGTGGTATCAGCCCCGGAGCCGATCAGATCATGATCACCTCGGGTATCCAGGGGGCGCTCAATCTTTTGGCGCGCATATTCCTGACCGGTGCTCCCAAGGCAAGCGTAGCGGTCGAAAATCCCTGCTATCAGGGCGCCGCCTATCTGTTTGGCAGCTACGGGGCCAGCATCCGACCGATAGACGTCGACGAACAGGGCATCGTTGTCTCGCAGCTTGAAGGATTCATGGGCAATCTAGTCTATGTTACGCCCTCACATCAATTTCCAACCGGCAGCACACTCAGCCTTGACCGCCGGCTTCATCTCCTCGACTGGGCCTATCAGACCGGCAGCTATGTTATTGAAGACGATTATGACAGTGATTTTCGTTACGATGGACCGCCTCTAACCGCCCTTGCAGGGCTCGATCGCAACGGCCATGTCATCTATCTTGGTACCTTCTCCAAGTCGATCGGCGCCGGGCTTCGGATCGGCTATGCGGTGCTGCCACGTCATCTTCTCGATCAGGCAAGGATCGTCAAATCCCTTACCGACAATGGGGCACCCTGGCTTGAACAGGCAGTGATCGCGGATTTTCTCAACGAGGGGGCATTCCTGCGACATCTCCGGCGAATACGCCGCTCATATATGGCTGCGCGAGACGCCGTGGTCGAAGCCGTCGAAAGGCATTTTCCAGGCGGCGCGCTCCTTGGTCAGGAATGTGGCATGCACATGATGTGGACCTTGCCACCAGACCTGCCCAGCGCAGATGAGATGCAGCGGCTCGCAAAGAATTGCGGTGTAGGACTTTATCCCTTTCAGGGTGCTGCCGTGCATGAATATGGCAACCCCGGGCGCTTTCGTGCCCGTTCGCTGGTGCTTGGTTATACGGGCCTGGATAAAAATGATATTCGTGAAGCCTTCTCACGGGTGGCGGACTTGCTGGCCCGGAGCGCTTGATTGCACCCTAAATTCCGCGCTCTGTTCCTAACTGTCGCGCTCGCGTTAAAAGCCGCTTTGCTAGCACTACTTTGGCAGATTGATGCCGGAGGGGATTCCCAGAGTGGATTCCGTTGATCCATAGGGAACCGGCTTTTGCAGGGGCTGCCGAGCTTCGGACACTGTAGCGTCCCCCCGCGTAAAGGGCAGGGGACCATGCAAGCCCGCATCGCGCACGTTCAACCATCGATCCGTATATTGAGCGCAGCATTGACGACGCCGCCGTCGACGCACAGCACCTCCCCGACCACATAATCGCCCCCGCGGCTGGCGAGGTATATGGCGGCCGCAGCCATATCTTCGGCGCGCCCGATGCGGCCCGCAGGCACCGCCTTCGCCACTATATCCCCATGATCGCGTGCGGCCCGGTTCATTTCCGACGCGAAGGCGCCGGGTGCGATCGCGGTGACGTTGATGCCGTCCCGGATCATCAGGGCTGCGAGCCGGCGCGTCAAATGATGGATCGCCGCCTTGGATGCATGATAGCTGTAGGTTTCCCACAGGTTGAGCTGCAATCCATCGATCGAGCCGATGTTGATCACCTTGGCCGGCCGATCGGGCTTCGCCGCGTTGCGCAGCGCACCGTGCAGCGCCTGTGTCAGGAAGAAGGGCGATTTCACGTTGAGGTCCATCACCCTGTCCCATCCTTTTTCCGGAAAGGTGTCGAACGGCTGACCCCAGGCGAAACCGGCATTGTTGACGAGAATATCGAGCGCCGGCTCCTGCTCGCCGAACTGCGAGGCAAGCAGGCGGCAACCCTCCACCGTCGATATGTCCATCGGCAGGGCAATGCAGGAGGCGCCGAGCGCGGCAGCCGTCTCGGCGCAAGCATCGGCCTTGCGCGAGGAAATGTAGACGCGTGCACCCTGCGCGATGAAACCCTCCGCGATCATCCGTCCGATGCCTCGCGAGCCGCCCGTTACCAACGCAACCCTTCCTTCGAGAGAGAAGAGGCTATGCGTATCCATCAATCGGCTCCTCTATCCGCTCCGGCGCGATCACAATGGCGCTCCGAGCGCATCGCCACCGTGCACGATCCGGCCACCCACCAGCGTCGCGCGGACCCGGACGGCAGCCAGCGCGCCACGGGCTTCGCGCCATGGCCGATCGATCAGGCAAAGATCCGCCGCCTCCCCCACCGCGACCCGCCGCGCCATGCCGCCGGGATCCTCCGCCTGCCCGGTGAACAGCGCGAGCGCCTGTTCGGGCGACAGTCGCTCGTCCGCGCCGAACGCCGCCGGCCGATCGACCGCGGCGGCCATCGCTCGCCAGGGGTCGATGCCACCGAACGGCGCGTCGCTACCCGCCGCCAGGCGGATCCCCGCATCCACGAAGCCGCGCAGGCGATAAAGCCATGCGCGCAGTTCCGGCTCGACATCAGTGCTATAGGCTGCGCCCCGCTCCACGATGAAATGCGGCTGCGTGACGACTGTCAGGCCGAGCGCGGCGATCCATTCGACGCAGGGCGGTGTCGTGATCGCTGCATGCTCAATGCGGTCTCCGCGATGCGGGCCGGCCGCCTCGATCGCGGCCAGCGTCAGCATGAGTTCCGCCTCGGTGACGCAATGGGCCGCTACCGGCCGGCCGGCGTCATGCGCCCGTGCGACTTCGGCGGCCAGCCGATCCAGCGCGGGCAGATCGTGGTCATGATAATGCAGCTTCACGGCGCCCCGTCGCGCCAGCCCGAGCGGCGCGGCGTCGTCCAACTCCGCCCGCCCCATGATCAGCAATCGCTGGGGCAGGCCCGCCTCGGCATAGCGGCGATAATCGGCCAGTCCGTTGCGCGGCGTCACCTCGGTCAGGCCGGTAATGCCGAAGCCGGCCAGTTGCGCGCCGAGCGGCACCAGGTCGACGCCCGCGGAGCCCATGCGCTCGCGCAGCCAGTCGTCGCGGTCGAGCAGGCGCCCGTCTGCGGGTAACGCAGTGCCGATCATCTCCTCCGCCCGGCTGTTCAATATCCACATCCGGCCGCTACGATGCTGGATGCGGATCGGCCGCGCCGGCCCATGCCTGTCCAGCCAGGCGCGGTCGACATCGACACCGATGCTCGGATGATAACCGATCCCGCGCAGCCAGCCGTCACCCGGTGCCGTCTCGAGCGCGGCGACCAGCGCCGCCTCGTCCAGTATCTCGGGCGGCCCGCATCGCACCGACTGGAGCGCGGCGGCGGTAGCGTTGAGATGGATGTGATGATCGGTGAGCCCCGGCAACAGCGCCGCACCGGCAGCATCGAGCACGCGCTCGTCTAGCCGGGGCGGCAGCTCCGGCGCGATCGCGGCAATGCATCCGTCAGTAATCCGCACGTCGCAGCACGCGCCGTCGATCTCGGCGCCGCGGATCAGCATCGTGCCATTACCGTTTCGGTGTCCGCCCCCGGCTCGCGCGCGGCATCTGCGGGGCGGCGGAGCGGATAGAGCGGCGCTTCGTCTGCCTCGGCCAGCGCCTGCCAAGCAGACAACGCCTCCCCCTCCGCAATACCGGCGCGCATCGCGTGCGCGACGCTGCCGGACAAGGAAAGGCGGATCAGCCTCCCTTCTCCGGCGCGCCATGCTGCCCAGCCGGCGAGCGCTGCATGCAGGCCGGTGAGCGGATCGGCGATCGCATCCCCGACGAAGCTGGCTTCGCCGCAGGCCCGTTCCATCAGCGTCGCGACGCCAGCCTCAATCGCGGCATCATCGCCGAAGCCGACACGATCCTCCTCGGGATGTGCGGTCAGGCTCAGCCAAATCGTGCCGCGCGCCACTGCCGTGTCTCGATCGATGCCGAGCCGGCGCAAAGCGCGCGGTCGCGATCCCTCAATGACGACGTCGGCGCGATCGATCAGCGCCTGCAGCCGGGCAAGATCCGCACGCGCGGAGAAATCGAGCATCACCGCATGTTTGCCGGCGTTGAGCAGGTCGTAAAAGCCGCGATGCCCGAAGCGCGCACCGTCCGGTCGCGCCCGGCTCTCCACCTTGACAACCTCCGCTCCGGCCATGCGCAGCAGCGACGCGGCGAGAGGCCCCGCCCAGAGCGACGAAAGGTCCAGGACCAGCGGTGCCTCGTGGCGGTGCGGACGAGCGGCCGCCACCGGTTCGAACAGGCGCTCGGTCGGCGCAGGCGGCCTGTCTCGGGCAATCGGCAGGCCGAGCTCGACGCCGAGCGCGAGCAGTTCGTCCGTCGATTGCCCGGCCACGCCCTGCTCGACATCTGCCCAGCTCCCGGTCTCGCGTCCCGCCAACAACGCCGCGAGCGGCCGATCATCGTCACGCGCGAGATTGAGCGCGATGCGGCCGTCGATCGTATCGAGCAGCCGGCAGGAACCATTGGCCGAAACCCTGCCGCGTCGCGCGAGACCCAGCAGCCGCGCCCGCTCGCCGAGCAGCAAGGCGCCGCTGGCCGGCAGACGCGCCGGGTTGGGCACCAGCGCCTTCATCGCCAGCAACGCCCCGTCCGCCGCGCTCGCCAATGCGGCGGGACAGATCCGCCCGGTCGCATCGGCCGCTCCCGTCACCGCCATAAGCCCGGAGCGGCGCCAGGCCAGCGCCGGGTGATCGGCAACGCCCTCGATCACTCCGGAAAAGCCGAACTGCGACAGCAGCGCTTCCCCATAGGCGCGAGCCGTTGTTCCTGCGCTCTCGTCTCTTTCGGCATTCGACATGGGAGGCCGTCTGCGGCAATGTGGCTCGAGCGCTGTCATTGTCGACAACAGACCATAGTCCGTGACGGCGAACAACGTTCTTCGCCCAAGCGCCTGCGGATCGTCCCCATCTCGTCACTTCAGTGCAGCGCATCGTCGTCGCGCTGCGGCATGGCGTGCTTGCGATATTGGGAGGGCGTGAGGCCGGTCCACGACTTCATCGCGCGAACCAGCCCGTTGGTTTCGGCAAAGCCCGCCATCAGCGAGATCTGACCGAGCGTGAGTTCCTCGTTGCGGATGCCTTCCAGCACCATCTCGCGCCGCGCCTCGGCCTTGAGCTTGCGATAGCTGGTACGCTCCGCCTTGAGCCGCCGCCGCAGCGTCTGGCCGCAGACGCCGAATTCCTCCGCCAGCTTCTCCATTGTCGGTATCGGATTCATCCGCGCCATTCGAGCGCGCAAGGCCGCTTTCAGCAACTCCTTCCAGGCCCGATAGATGTCCGGCTCGGTAAATTCCGCGGCGCGACGGCGCACCCAATCGCCTTCGATGTTCTTAAGCCGGCGGATCACCTTGCGGCTGAGATAATGGATTGAAAAGAAGAAGCGGGCCGTCTGCTGCGAGAAGTGGATATTGTGACCGAACACCTCGGTATAGTCAGCGAGGGCCGTCTGCATTGCATGCGGAAAATCGACGCGTTCCAGGCTGATCTCCTCGCCGATCAGCCACTGGCAGAGCATGTACCAGCGCAGCATGGTCCATTCGGTAAGGAAATGCCCTTCGTCACACGCCGGCTCGGCGAGCATGATCTCGAAGATGGCCATCTCGCCGCTTTGGACCAATCGCAGCCGCAATCCCTTCGACGCGATCCGGTAGAAGCGGCAGGACCGCTGCAGCGCATCGCCCAGATCCTCGCTGAGCACCAGCATCTCGATGCCGAGCTGGGCCGTCCCCGGCGGGCAGCGATCGCTGGCCAGTCCGAAATATTCGTCCTGCAGCGCGTCCCCGACGCGGTACAGAAAATTGTAGAAATCCTGTCCGTGCCATTGCTCGTCGCCAGCGAGCATCCGGCCATCAGTCAATAGACACGGATCGAGCCCGCGCCGCGCCGCGCAGTCGAGCAGCGTCTGCGCGAAATGATGGGTCATCCGGTTGCCCGTCATGATCCTCCTCCTGCCGGCCTCAGGCGCCCCGGCTCTCCGGCGGGACATCGCTGAATGCGCGAGCGGCAATATGGTAAAGCCGGAATTCTTCCGTTTCCAGCATCTCTTCCTTCTCATCCTCCTCCGTTGGGGGGAGGGAGGATGAGAAGGCCCTCAATTCGTGGCGAACATCCGAAGCCCGTTGTCGCACACGATCTTGCGCCGATCCGTCTCCGGAATGCCGGCAGCGGCGAACTGCTTCTCCATCAGCTCGCGCGAATTCGGCCACGAGGTCGCTGGATGCGGGAAGTCGGTCGACCAGTAGAGGCAGTCCGGCCCGAAATATTCATAGCAATATTTGAGGCCGACCGGCTCGTACATGAAGGTCGCGCCCATCTGCCGCTTGAAATATTCGCTCGGCAACATGCTGAGATTGGGGAATTTATAATGCCCCTGCACGATGCGGCCGTCGAGCACGGTGTCGAACAGGAAGGGCAGCCAGCCGAGACCCGGCTCGACGAACATCACCTTGAGCTTGGGGAACTTCTCCATCGTGCCCGGCAGGATCCAGAAGCAGATCGTCTCGGCGAGCTGCAGCGACGGCAGGCCCAGCGCGATCGCACGCTGCGGCGTCGGGTCGCGCGCGATATGCTCATAGCTCTTGGCGCTGTTGTCGAGATGGTTGAGGATGGTGAGGCCGGTCTCCTGGATCACGCCCCACAGCCGGTGATACTCCTCATGATAATAGTCCTTGAGGCCGAGCTCGGTCGGAAAGGGCGGCAGCTGCACGCAGCGCGCGCCGCGCTTCGCGACGCGCTCGACTTCCTTGATCGAGGCGTCGATATCGAACGGCAGCAGCTGATAGGCGCACATCAGCCGCTCGGTATCCACCGACGAGAAATCGGCGATGGCGTCGTTGAAGCCGGACAGCATCTCCTTCCACTGATTGCCCATGATCGACGGCGAGCAGACCTTGGCGCCGCCCACCTCGGGGAAGATCACCTCGGCGAACACGCCGTCGCGGTCCATCGCCTTCAGCTTCGCGTGCGGCTCATAATGGCCCGCATCGTTCCAGGCATAGGGATCCATGATGTCGACGATATCGGGCGTCCAGCCGCCGCGCCGGTCGACCTCCTGCTGCTGGAACGCTTTGTTGCCGTCGATCCACTGCTGGCGCAGGCGCTGCGGCAGGCGGGCGGTGACCCATTCGTCGGTGAAGAAGACGTGGGAATCGACCGAGACGAGCTTCTCGGCGGGATCGAATGTGGATGCTGCGCTAGCCATTTCTACTCCGTTGATCGCGGCTTTTCGGGGAGGATGGCTACTGCCCGCGCGTCTCCCGCAGCAATGTCGGATTGAGACGCGGAGCTGACGCAAAATATTACAGGCGCAGACGGGACGCACGGAAGCACGGGCTTTTCCCGACGGATGTTGTCCGAATCGTTGACGATATGACCGTCATCCTGACGAAAGTCAGGATCCATTAGCCGCAGCGTTGCGTCTAAGGGCACCGCTGCGGCGAATGGATCCCGGATCAGCGAAGCGACCGCTGAGCCGGGATGACGAAGAAGAAGGCGACGAGCGGCTCAACCCCTCAAAACGCTTCCGCCTCCAGCGCCATCAGCGAGCGCTTGCCCGATTTGATCGCGAGGAAGGCGGCGGTCGCCTGCGGCAGGATGCGATCGAAGAAGAAGCCTGCGGTCGCGATCTTCGCCTTGTAGAAACCTTCATCCTCGCCCGCGCCCTCGGCCAGACGCGCATGGGCGATCCGCGCGGCGCGCAGGAAGCAATAGCCCATGCCGACGAGCCCCATCAGGCGCAGATAGTCGGTCGCCGCGGCGCCGGCCTCCTCGGGATCGGCGAGACCCTTCTGCGCGATCATGCCGGTCGAGAGCTGGAGCGCGCCGAACGCCTGTTGGAGGCCGCCTGTGAAGGCCTTCAGCGCCTTGTCCTCGACGCCCGCCATCTCCTCGCACAGGCCCGACACCGCATGGAAGAAGGGCCGAAGGTTGCGCCCCATATGCGCCGGCAGCTTGCGGCCGACGAGATCGAGCGCCTGCACGCCATTAGTGCCTTCATAGATCTGGGCAATGCGCGCATCGCGCACGAACTGCTCGACGCCATGCTCGCGGATATAGCCGTGACCGCCGTAGACCTGCACGGCGAGATTGGCCGCATCGGTGCCGAAATCGGTGAACAGCGCCTTCACGACCGGCGTCACCAGCGCGATGAAGTCGGTCGCCCGCGCGCGGACCTCGGGATCCTCGCTGTGCTTCTCCGCATCCAGCGCCCGTGCCGCCCACATGCCGAGCGCGCGGCAGCCCTCGGCATAGACGCGCATCGTCATCAGCATGCGCCGCACGTCGGGGTGGACGATGATCGGATCGGCGGGAAGGTCCGGACGCTTCGGGCCGGAGAGCGAGCGGCCCTGCAACCGCTCCTTCGCATAGGCGACGGCCGACTGATAGGCGATCTCGTTGATGCCGAGCCCCTGCACGCCGACCGAGACGCGCTCCGTGTTCATCATCGTGAACATCGCGGCGAGGCCCTTGTTCGGCTCGCCGACCAGCCAACCGGTGGCGTCGTCGAAATTGATCTGGCAGGTGGCCGAGCCCTTGAGCCCCATCTTATGCTCGATGCCCGCCACCGACACGCCGTTGCGCGCACCCGCGCTGCCATCCTCCTTCGGCAGATATTTGGGCACGAGGAACAGGCTGATTCCCTTCACGCCCTTGGGCGCGTCGGGCAGCCGGGCGAGCGCGAGGTGGATGACATTCTCGGTGAGGTCGTGATCGCCCGCCGAGATGAAGATCTTGGAGCCAGTAAGCTTGTAGCTGCCGTCCGCCTGCGGCTCCGCCTTGGTGCGCAGCAGGCCGAGATCGGTGCCGCAATGCGGCTCGGTGAGGCACATGGTGCCCGACCAGACGCCGCTTACCATCTTGGGCAGATAGGCCTGCTTCAGATCCTCGGTGGCATGTCCCTCGATCGCGGTGGTCGCGCCATGGGTGAGGCCGGGATAGAGGCTGAACGACACATTGGCCGCGCAGATCATCTCCTCGACGAGCTTGTTCACCGTCTCGGGCAGCCCCTGCCCGCCCCATTTGGGATCGGACGCCAGCGCGGTCCAGCCGCCCTCGCGGAACTGGTCGTAAGCCTCCTTGAAGCCCTTCGGCGTGCGGACGATGCCGTTCTCGTAGGTGCAGCCTTCGAGATCGCCCGAGGCGTTGAGCGGCAGCAATATGTCCTTGGCGACCTTCGCCGCTTCTTCCAGCACCGCATCGAGCAGATCCGGCGTGAACTCCTCGAACGCCTTCAGCCCGCCATAGCCATCGTCGGCGAACAGCTCGTGCAGCACGAAGCGCATGTCGCGCAGCGGGGCCTCATAGACTTGCATCGATACTCTCCCTCACTTCATCCTCCCCGCGCAGGGGAAGGATGAAACAGTCTCAATTCCGCAACGGCTTGCCCGTCTCCAGCATCGTCTCGACCCGCGCGATGGTGCGTGGGTCCTTGATCGCCGCGACGAACGCCTTGCGCTCCAGCTTCAGCAACTGATCCTCGGTGACCGTATCGACCAGATCGGCCTCGCCGCCGGTGATCACCTCGGCGAGGCGATCGGAGACGACGAGATCATAGTCGGTCGCCAGCCCCTTCTTGTGGAAATCGCGCGCGGCGAGATCCAGGCCGGTGCGGCCGCTGGCGCCGGGCAGGCGGAAGCTCGGCGGCTCGGGCGGCGCATAGCCTTCGACCAGGCTCAGCGCCCTGGCCTTGGCATCGGCGAGCAGGCGATGGCGGTTCATCGTGATGCCGTCGCTCCTACGGAGGAACATGAGCTCCTTCGCCTCGGCGGCGGACTTGCTGACCGTGGCGGTGGACACCGTCTCGAACACCTTGGCGACGGCCGGCATCGGCCCCTTGGGCAGCAGCCCGGACTTCGCCCAGCGATCGAGCATCTCGCCATTGCCGCCCCAGCCCGGCACCAGTCCGACGCCGCATTCGACGAGGCCGATATAGCTTTCGGCATGGGCCTGGATGGCATCGGCGTGGAGCAATATCTCGCAGCCGCCGCCGAGCGCGAGACCGGCCGGCGCCGCGACCACCGGGAAGGGCGCATATTTCAGCGCCTTATAGGCCTGCTGGCCGCCGGCGATCAGCTTCTCGATCTCGCCCCACGCCGCGATGTTCACCGCGAACAGGGCGAGGCCGAGGTTGGCGCCGGCCGAGAAGTTGCTGCCCTCATTATAGACGACGAGCGCCTTGTAGCTGGCCTTCACCAGCGGGATCGCCTGCTGGATCAGCGCGACCACGTCGCCGTCGAGCGCATTCATCTTGCCCGTGAATTCGAGCACCACGACGCCGTCGCCGGCATCCCAGAGCGCCGCCGAGCCGTTTTTGGCAAGCGGCTGCGACGCGCGCTTGATGTCCTCGAGCAGCAGCACGCCCTCGGCATGCGGCACATCGGCATAGCTGCCGTCCACGGTCAGATATTGGCGCTTGCCGCCTTCGACCCGGTAGAAGGGCTTGTCGCCGGCCGCCTCCAGCAGCGGCGGCACCGGGCGGCCTTCCGCCTTCAGCCGCTCGGCGAGCTTGCCCGGCCCGAGCCGGTCGATCAGCTCGAACGGGCCATAGCGCCAATTATAGCCGAGCTTCATCGCGTCATCGATCGCGACGATGTCGTCCGCCGCCTCGCCGACCAGCTTGGCGGCATAGGACAGCACATTGCCGAGGATCGTCCAGGCGTAGCTGCCGGTCTTGCCGGGCGCGGCGATCAGCGCGCCGAGATCCTTTTCGAGGCGCGACGGCAGCGGCTCCGGCTTGCGCTCGGGCCGATAGTCGCCGGTGGCGAGATCGAGCGATTCCTTGGCGCGTTTTCCCCCCGCCTTGTTCAGCCGGTAGAAGCCGCCCTTGCCCTTGCGGCCGGTATAGCCCTCGGCGATCATCGTCTCGACGAGCGGCATCGGCCGCACCGTCTCGAAATAGGGATCGCCCTGCGGCAGGGTGGCGGTAAGGCTCTTGGTCAGGAGCGGCATCAGATCGACGCCGACCAGATCGATGAGGCCGAAAATGCCGGTCTTGGGCACGCCCATCGGCTTGCCGCCGATCTGGTCCGCCTCCTCGATCGTCAGCCCCTGGTCCATCGCCGCATTGACCGCCACGGCCAGCCAGTAGGTGCCGATGCGATTGGCGATGAAGCCCGGCGTATCCTTGGCGTGGACGACATGCTTGCCCATCGCGCGATCGGCGAAATCCTCGACCCGCGCCGCCAGCTCCCGATCGGTCTCCGGCCCGGTCACGATCTCCAGCAGCCGCATGTAGCGCGGCGGATTGAAGAAGTGGGTGATCAGGAAATCGCGCCGGAACAGGTCCGAGCGCCCCTCGATCAGATGACCGAGCGGAATGGTGGAGGTGTTGGACGACACCGCCGTGCCCGGACGCTTCACCGCCTCCAGTTTCTCGTAGAGCGACTGCTTGAGATCGAGCCGCTCGACGATCGCCTCGATCACCCAATCGCATTCCGCGACCTTGCCGAGATGATCCTCGATATTGCCGGTCTCGACGAGCTTTGCCGCGCTCTTCGACATGAACGGCGCCGGATCGGTCTTGAGCATACGCGCGACCGCACCCTTGGCGATGGCGTCGCGATCGCTGCCGTCCTTCGGCACGATATCCAGCAGCAGCACGGGCACGCCGGCGTTGGCTACCTGGGCCGCGATGCCCGCGCCCATCGTGCCTGCGCCGATGACGCAGACCTTGTTGATCGCACCCGTCATCATGCGCGCTCCAGCACGGTGGCGATGCCCTGGCCGCCGCCGATGCACTGGGTGGCGAGCGCATAGCGGCCGCCCTCGCGAGCGAGCAGCGCGGCAGCCTTGCCGACAATGCGCGCGCCGGTCGCGCCGAGCGGATGGCCGATCGCGATCGCGCCGCCATCGAGATTGACCTTGCTCTCGTCGAGCCCGAGATCGCGGATGCAGGCGAGCGCCTGGCTGGCGAACGCCTCGTTGAGCTCGACCACGTCGAGATCGGCGACGGTGATGCCGGCCCGCGCCAGCGCCTTGCGCGACGCCTCAACCGGGCCGATGCCCATGATCTCCGGAGCGCAGCCCGTGACGCCGACACCGCGCACATAGGCGAGGATCGCAAGGCCGTGCTTTCTGGCGAAATCCTCGGACGTCACCAGCAGCGCGGAGGCGCCGTCGGTGAGCGGCGAGGAGGTGCCGGCGGTGACGGTGCCGTCCTTGTCGAAGGCGGGCTTGAGCCCGGCCAATATCTCCACGGTGGTATCCGGGCGGATGATGCCGTCCTCGCTCACCGGGCCGGCCTTGGTCTCGATCGGCACGATCTCGTCGGCAAGCTTGCCGGCCGCGCGCGCCGCGGCCGCCTTCTGCTGGCTCTTCACCGCGAAGCCGTCCTGCTCGGCGCGGGTGATCTGGTATTTCTCGGCCACATTCTCGGCCGTCTCGCCCATCCCCATATAGGCGCCGGCGCGCTTCTTCGCGAGCGCAGGGTTGGGCAGCGGGTTGAAGCCCATCATCGGCACGCGGCTCATCGATTCGAGGCCGGCGCAGATGAACGCCTCGCCCGCGCCGATCGCGATCTGGCCGGCGGCGATGTGCACCGCGCTCATCGACGAGCCGCAGAAACGGTTCACCGTCATGCCGCCGACCGACAGCGGCAGATCGGCAAGCAACCCGATCAGCCGTGCGACGTTGAGCCCTTGCTCACCCTCCGGGAAGGCGCAGCCCAGGATGACGTCCTCGATCTCGGCCGGATCGACCCCGGTCCGATCGAGAAGGCCGCGAATCACCTGGGCGGCGAGATCATCGGGGCGAACGCGCGCCAGCGCGCCTTTGTTCGCAAGGGTGAAGGGCGAGCGGGCGTAGCCGGCTATGACGACGTCGGACATGCGATTCCTCTCCGTGAACACGGCCCGGAATATAGGACCGTAAGCGCTTTCCTTAAAGGTGCGATAATTTACCTATACGTCAATGGATTTTTGGTCCATAGCTTAAAACGCCGGTTGCCCAAGACGGGAATCGGTGGCCGCGACGCGACACCAGACCGCGCGTGGAGACAGGAAAGGAACTGCAAGGAGTGCTATCGTGATCACATCGATGATCGTCGCCTCGTTGCTGGGCGCCGCACCTTCCGCCGATTCGGTCATCGGCCAGTGGCGGACGGAAACCCGCAACGGAATCGTCGACATCCAGCGCTGCGGATCGTCGATCTGCGGCCACCTCGTCACCTCGGACGGGATCCGCGCCAATCCCACCCTTCAGGATGTCAACAATAAGGACGCGAAGCTGCGCGGCCGCGCGTTGAAGGGCGTCGCCATGCTGCAGGGTTTTTCCTGGAGCGGCGGCGTCTGGGACGGCGGCACGATCTACAATGCCGAGGACGGCAAGACCTACAAGGCGCGGATCACGCCGGTAGATGCCGATCACCTCGCGTTGCGCGGCTGCATCTTCGTGCCGCTCTGCAAGACACAGAACTGGACTCGCGTGCGTTAAGCGTAACGCGCGAAACCGCCCGTTTCGCGCAATGTAAGGGAAGCCGCATAAGATGAAAAACATCGTGACTGGAGGGGCCTGCAAGGCAGCCCTGTTCGCAACCTCGGCCATGGCGGCCGTCACCCTGGCGCAGCAGGCCCATGCCTCTGCCTTCTATCTGCAGGAACAGTCGGTGAAAGCCGTCGGCCGCGCCTTCTCCGGCGAAGTGTCGGACACCGGACCGGAATCGCTATGGTGGAATCCGGCGTCGATCGGCGGACTGCCCTCGGCACAGGCCTATTTCGGCGCGGCCGCTATCATTCCCCGCGCGGATTCGGTGAACACCGGCACGCTGGTGGTCCGGCCCGGCCAGGCGCCCTCGCCCGTGGGTGGCGACCAGCGGGAGAAAAATCCCGTGAACAATGGCGTGCTGCCGTCCGGCGGCTTCGCGATCCCGATCGGCGAAAAGTTCGCGGTCGGCCTGGTCGCGACGTCGCCCTACAGCTTCACCACCAACTATGCGAGCGACAGCTGGGCACGCTATAATGCCGACAAGACGCGACTGCGCACCTACGACATCCAGCCGACCATCGCCTTCATGCCGATCCCGGGGCTGTCGCTGGGTGCGGGGCTGAACATCGAATATGCCAAGGCGACACTTTCCAACCTGCTGCCGGATCCGATCTCGCCGCTGCTGCCCGATGCGGAGCAGACGCTGAAGGGCGACGGCTGGGATCTCGGCTATTCGCTCGGCGCGCAATATCGCAGCCACTTCATCGATCTCGGTGTCTCCTACAAGTCGAGCGTAAAGCATAAGCTGAAGGGCAGTTTCTCGATCGCCGGCAACGCCAATCCGGTGCTCGCCGGCGCGATCAACCAGTCGATCGACGGGGTGCATGCCACGTTCCGCACGCCTTGGCAGCTGACGTTCGGCGCCCGCGTGCATGCCACCGACCGGCTCACCATCAACGGGCAGATAACGCGATCCGGCTGGAACAAGTTCGACGCGATCACTCTGCTCTCGCCGCTCGACACCGCCATTCCCGAAAATTACAAGAACAGCATGTCGTACGCCGTTGGCTTTGATTATGCGGCAACGCCCAAATGGACGGTGCGCGGCGGCATCCAGCGCGATCTTTCGCCGATTCCAACCGGCGAACGCGATCCGCGCGTGCCGGACGGCGACCGCTGGAACTTCGCGCTCGGCACCAGTTATCAGCTGACCTCGCGCTTCACCATCGATGCAGCGGCCAGCTATGACAAGATCCACAGCGTCGACATCGACAAGGCCACTGCCGCCTATGCCGGCACCCCGCTGCAGACCGTGATCGTCACCTCCGGACGGCTGAAAAATGCCAGCGCGCTGATATTCGCGCTCGGCGGGCGCGTGACCTTCTGATGAGCAGCGGCGCCACGTTGGCCGGCGGGCAGGCGTTTGCAACGGGCGGGCGGGGATCACCCCCGCCCGTGATCCGCCAGCATCTCCTGACCGACCTGCTCGACGATGCGGTGCGGCGTTACGGCGATCGCCCGGCGATCGATTTTCTCGGCCGGGTGACGCATTATGCGGAGCTCGGCGAACTGGTGGACAGGGCCGCCCGCGGTCTCCAGGATCTCGGTGTCAAGCCGGGCACCCGCGTCGGCCTGTGCCTGCCCAACACCCCCTACTATCCGATCCTCTATTTCGCGACGCTGCGGGTCGGCGGGATCGTGGTGAACATGAACCCACTCTACGTGGTGCGGGAGCTGATCGCGCTGATCGAGGATTCGGGCGCCGAAGTGGTGGTGACCTGCGACCTCGCCCAGTTCCACGATCGCGCCGTCGCGACCCTGGCGCAGACGAGAGTGCGCCATGTCGTGATTTGCCCCATCGCGGATGCGCTCTCCCCGCTCAAGCGTTTCGCCTACAAGCTCTTCAAGCGCGGCGACATCGCGCCCGAACTGCAGGATCCGCGCGCGCTGCACTTCGCCGACCTGATCACCAATCCGGCGGCGCCCGATCCGGTCGCCCTTTCGCCCGAAGACGTCGCCGTCTTCCAATATACCGGTGGCACAACCGGCGTTCCCAAGGCGGCGATGCTGACCCATGCCAACCTGACCTCCAATGCGGAGGCAGAGCTGATCCATGTCGGCGGCGAACGGCCGGAGCAGGATCGGGTGGTCGGTGTGCTACCGCTTTTCCACGTCTTCGCGCTGACCACCGTGCTCAACTTCTCGGTGCTGGTCGGCGCAGAGATGGTGCTGCTGCCGCGCTTCGAACTGCACCAGCTGCTGGCCACGATCCGCCGGACGCGGCCGAACTATTTTCCCGCCGTGCCCACCATCTACGGCGCGATCAACGAGATTGCGGCCAAGGAGAAGATCGATTTCTCCTTCATCCACGCCTGCATATCCGGGGGAGCAGCCTTGCCGGCGGAGGTGCGGCAGAGCTTCGAGACGCTGACCGGATCGCGCGTGGTGGAAGGCTATGGCCTTTCCGAGGCATCACCGATCATAACCTGCAATCCGATCGACGGGCTGAACAAGGCCGGGTCGGCGGGCATCGCGTTCCCCGGCACGATCATCGAGATTCGCGACCTGGACGATCCGCACCGCGTGCTCGGCACGGGCGAGCGCGGCGAGATCTGCGCACGCGGCCCGCAGGTGATGAAGGGTTACTGGAACCGAGCCAAGGAGACCGAGGCGGTATTCGTCGATGGCGCGCTGCGCACCGGCGATGTCGGCTATCTCGACGAGGACGGTTATTTGTTCATCGTCGACCGGATCAAGGACATGATCCTGAGCGGCGGCTACAACGTCTATCCGCGTGTGATTGAGGAAGCACTGTACGAGCATCCGGCCGTGCGCGAGGCGGTGGTGATCGGCGTGCCCGATGCCTATCGCGGCCAATCGGCCAAGGCGTTCGTGACGCTGAACGAGGGCGCGAGCGCGACGCCGGAGACGCTGGCGGCGTTCCTCAAACAGCGGCTCAACGCGATCGAGCGTCCGCGCGAGATTGAAATTCGCGACAGTCTGCCCAAGACTTTGATAGGCAAGCTTTCGAAGAAGGAGCTGGTGGCGGAGGAGGCGGCGAAGGCTGCGACGCAGCAGGGGGATGGGAATGAGCAATGACGGCGACGATCTTCGGGGGATACAGGACGTTGCCCAATCGCTCGGCGTCACCACGCGCACGCTGCGCTTCTACGAGGATCGGGGGCTGATAGAGCCGCGCCGTGTCGGCACGATGCGGATCTACAGCAGGCGCGAGGTGGGCCGCATGCAGCTGATCCTGCGCGGCAAGCGGCTGGGCTTCTCGCTGCGCGACATCAAGGAATTCCTCGATCTCTATGACGCCGATCCGCAGCATGTGGAGCAGATGCGGGTGCTGGCGGCGCGCTGCCGCCAGCGGATCGACGAACTGACCGAACAGCGCGAAGCGCTGGACAAGACGCTCGTCGAATTGAGCCAGATGGAGCGCGAGGCGCTGGATCGGGTTCGCATGGCGCGCCGAAGCGCGTAGCATTACGACCAATGTCGCCGCGCCTCAGGGCAGGCGGCACTCATGTTTGGCGGAAGAAGCTTCTTTTTCGAATTCAGCTATCCCGACCCACCCTATGACCAGGGCTGGACGCCTTCCACTTCGACATGACCGTCGGCAAGACGGCGGCCGACCAGGCGCACGCGCTTGGCAACGAGATCGACCGGCACGCGATGCAGCTCCAGCATCAAGATGCCACCGAGGTCGCGGCGCAAGACGAAACCGGCACCCTGCCGGAGCAGCATGCCGGTCTCATCCACGCTGTCATTGTCGGTCACGGCGCGATGCTGCACCACATGCGGACGCCGCACCGTCCCTGACACGTTGCTAGATACGTCGCGCCGCGGTGACACCGAGAATGACGAACAGCAGGAACAGCGCGATGGCCACGAAGAACAGAAGCTTCGCGATGCCGACGAATGCGCCGCCGATACCGCCAAAGCCCATCGCGCCAAGGACCAAACCTGCGACGAGGAAGATGAGTGCCCATTTGAGCATGTGACTGTCCTTTTCCATTACAGCCGAGAAACTGCACCGATAACGTTTCGACGGCGGAAAGTTTCCGGTCATGCTGCGATGCATCGTTGCAACACCCGGGTCGCGGCGTGATCGGCCCGTCCTGCCAGCAATAATTTGTCACCATCGGGAAACCGCGCAGCAGAACGCCGCATCTACCCATGGCGAGCCCGTGAGGACGGACCCCGATGCCGCGGCATGAGAGAGGGAACGCCGGCGGGATGCGGGAGGAGCATTCTCTGACAAAAGGGGATCTCCTGTATGAAAATGTTCCTTGCCCTCGCGACGGCCCTCGTTGCGGCAACGCCGGCCTTTGCGCAACCGACCGAGCCCCCGGCCGAGTTCACCGTGTCCGGATCGGTCGGCCTGGTGAGCGACTATCGTTTCCGCGGCGTTTCGCAGAGCGACAAGAATTTCGCGATTCAGGGCGGCATCACCGTCAGCCACGCCTCCGGCTTCTATGTCGGGACATGGGGATCCAACCTTGCCGGCTGGGGCACCTTTGGCGGCGCGAACATGGAGCTCGACCTGTTCGGCGGATACAAGAGAAGCTTCGGCGGCGCGACGGTGGATGTCGGCCTCACCTGGTACATGTATCCGGGCGGCGCGGACAATACCGACTTCGCCGAACCCTATGTGAAAGTGAGCGGGACGATCGGCCCAGTCAACTTGCTGACCGGAATAGCCTATGCACCGAAACAGGAAGCGCTCGGCAATTTCTCCAACACGCCGCAGAGCCGCGGGCAGAGTCAGGACAATCTCTATATCTGGAGCGATGCCAGCATCGGCATTTCGGGAACGCCAGTGACGCTGAAAGGGCATCTCGGCTACTCCAACGGCAATCCCGGACTCGGCCCCAACGGCACCAGCGTGGCGCCCACCGGCGAATATGTCGACTGGATGCTGGGCGCGGACGCGACCTTCGGACGCCTGACCTTCGGTATCGCCTATGTCGACACCGACATCTCCAAGAAGGATTCGGCCTATCTGCCGACCTTCTCCTCGAGCAAGAACGGATCCTCGATCGCAGGCTCTACCGTTCTCTTCTCCGTAACGGCCGCATTCTGAGGTCGGCCTGAGCGGGCGGTGGGAGCGATCGGGTCGATCGCCCCACCCCCCATTCGATTCAATCGCAGACGTAGCCGTTCCTGCGATTCTGGTCTTCATCGTGATGCTGATCCAGATTCTTGCCGAGCAGCGCGCCGCCGCCGGCGCCAAGCAGCGTGCCCAGCGTGCTGCCGCCCAGCGCGCTGCCCAGCAGGCCGCCGCCCACGGCGCCGAGCACCAGGCCGGTCGTGCCGTTGCTGCGCTTGCAATAATAGCGCCCGTCGCTGCCGCGATAGACACGTTCATTGCGGTCGATCCAACGGCGATCATGGTCGCGATAATGCTGTGACGGATCCCAATTTCCGTCGCGATCGCCGTCCCAGCGATCATCGTAGGGCTGCGCAACGGCCGACGTCGAAAGGATCATGGGCGTCGTCGTCACCAGTGCTGCGAGAACGATAGTGAGTGGCTTCCTCATCTGGGTCTCCTTTTCGTCGCTGCCAAACGTCAGGCCAACGACTTGTTTCCCTTTCGAGGCGATTGTTACACGGGCTTAAGGATCAGGTGAGATTAGCCGAACCACGGAAGGGTGAGGCAATGCGGTGAGCCGAAGCGGGAAGGGTTGCGGTAGCAGTGGCCGCACCATATTTTATGTCCAGTTGCGTCACCGGGGGGAGGCATACGGTCAGCAGATGGGCATGAACGGGGCCATGACGATCATATTCCCCTGCGTTGGCGGGCTCGCCACGCTGACTGAGATCGAGGCCCGCGCCACCGAACTCTGGGCAAGCCTGGCATTCGACGAGACTGCAAAGGCCGCGCTGAAGCGCGACGGCTTGGCCCTGGACGCCATGCGCCTGACTGGCCCTTGTCCATTCCGATTCACGCTTGCCGATGCCGACGAGCATGCCCTGCTTTCCGTGCCCGATCGCTCCGATGCGGACGATCTGCTCGACCTGTGGCGGATCTATTTCCAGCGCCGGCTCGTGCCGATGACCGGTCGGGAAGCCGCCTGAGCGAAGGCCGCCCCTGCACCCATGACGATCAGATCCAGTCGCGCCATTTGAACCACAGGAGCGGCAGGACGGCAGAGAACAGGCACAGCATCAAAGCATAGGGATAGCCGTACCGCCAGGCGAGCTCAGGCATGACCTTGAAGTTCATTCCGTAGATGCCGACCACGAGCACCGGCGGCACGCCGACGACCGAGACGACGGTCAGCACCTTCACCACATCATTCTGCTCGATGCTGATGAATCCCGCCGCCGCATCTTGGAGCAGCTGGACGCGCCCGGACAGACTCGTCTCGAACTCGTCGAGTGAGACGATGTCGTGTCGGACGGCGGAAAATCGCTCGCGCAGCGCCTCTTCGATCTTTGGCTGGCAGCGATCCATAACGAAGGCCGCCATGCGATCTATGCCGAGGAACATGTAACGTACCCGCGAGGCACGATCATTGGCACGGCCGATCTCGAGCATCGCTTCGCGCAGCACGGCTGTCTTGTGGCTCAGCCGGTGGCGACGCTCTGGCTCTTCGAAGAAAATCTTCTGGGACGCCTTGGCGACGATGGCGGACGCCCGCTCGAGATGATCGGCCGCGCGATCGACCACCTCCTCGAGAAGGCGCACGAATATTTCGGCGGGCACCATTTCGGATGCAGCCGCGATCTCGTCGAATATCATGTCGATGGCCTGGAGCTCAGCATAGCGCACGGTGGCGATGTGGCGCGGCGTGAGGATGAAGCCGGTGGGCGCGATCTTCCACCGTTCGGTCGACGTACCGGACAAGAGCGGCGCGCTCATATAGAGCGTGTTGCCATCGACCCGCAGGCGGCTGCTCGCCTCGATCTCCTGCAATGCCTCCAGCGTCGGCAGCACGATCCCGAACCGCTCTCGGATCCGTTCCACCTCCTCCTGCGTAGGATCCCTCACGTCGATCCACCGGCAGTCCGCTTCGCCGCCGTCGCCCGCCTCTGCTTCGACTTGCGGCAGATATCGTATCATCAAGGGCTCCGAAAGAAGGTCTCGCCTGCGGGATCATAGCCGCAAGCGGATACGCCTGCGCGACCGGATCGTTCCGCCGCGGGCCGGCCGGCAAGGAGACGGCATCGGCGGTGCCCACAAAAAAGGCCGCCTCACGGGCGGCCCAGGTTTAGGAGAGGATGCCTGAAAGGCCCCGCCTTCTTGCACCTGCGAACAAAATTCCGCAAGTGCGAAATAGCGATCAGAGAAAGTGAGGATTCCGATCATCCGCCCCGCCGCGGCGCTGGCCGATCGCACCTCCACCCGCACAAATGGGATCGCCCGATACAAATCGCGACAATTCCGTCCCCTCACCGGCAAAGTTACGCGACAGCCCGGCCGCATAGCTGTGCTCACGGGCGGCACAACGCCCCTCAGGACAAGGAGTTGACCAATGAAGAAGATGATTTTTGCCGCTGGTGCGTCGGTGCTTGCGCTGCTCGGCGCGGCGAGCGCGATCGCGGCGCCCGGCGACACATCCGGCCCCCGCAAACCGATGGCCGACATGAGCCGCGCCCAGCTCGTCGCAAAGCTCGACGCGCGTTTCGCAAAACTGGACCTCGATCGGGACGGCACGATCACCAGGGACGAAATGCAGCAGGCTCGCAAGGCACGCCACGATGCGCGCTTCGCCAAGCTCGATACCGACGGCAATGGCTCCCTCTCGCGCGCAGAGTTCGATGCGCCGCGCGGCAGTCTCCGCGGTCATCATGGCCATCGCCGCGGCCACGGCATGATGGATACCAACAAGGATGGCACCCTCTCCAAGGCCGAATTCGAGAGCCGGGCGCTTGCCCACTTCGACCGGATGGATGCCAACCATGATGGCGTGGTGACGGTTGCCGAGCGTCAGGCCGCCTGGTCCGCGATGAAGGCGCGGCATGCGCCTTCTTCGCGAAACTGAGGTTGAGCCGGAGAGGAAGGGTGGATCGATCCACCCTTCCTCTTTTCCTCTCGCAATCTTTCGATAGGAAACCGTACCCGCTCTTTCTCCAGCCGGAATCCTGCGTCGGTCGCGTAAAAGCCGGCCAGATACACCGCCACGGAACGAGGCCGGGACGAAGTGTAGGACGCTCTCTGCCGCCAGCCCGAGACGATCCGGCTCGATCGCGCGGCGCACGCCGCGCGGCGATGGCTGTTTCGGCCCGATAGGCCATCAGCGGAGCGAAGCATGGGCGGTAATGCCCGCCAGTATCGCACCCAATCCCTCGCAGCCTCCCCGCCAGGCTGCCGCGAGAACCGCCGGGCGCCCGACATGCAGTCCGATCCGCTCCACACTATCCTGCAGGGACCGTTCGATTATGGCGCGGCCCGGCGTCGAGCCGCGATGCCAATCCCCGCGATAGTGGATCTCCACCGGCCCCAGCCCGGCTGCCTGGATCGTGAAAAGATGGTTCAGCTCCCGGGCACGATCACCGTTGCGTACCAACAGCGAGCAGGAGCCGCGCACCGCGAACACCGCGGGCTCGGGATCGATTGCGTCGATCGTCGTCTTGAAGCCGGAATGGCGAAGCCGCCGTTCGACATCCGCATTGAGCCGCCCCAGGTCGAGTTGGGCCGCGCGCTCCTCGACCGCCAGCTTGGGCCCTACCGTCGCGATCAGCGCCGCGCCGAGCAGGGCGCTACTAGCGACGGCGCGCCGATAGGCCAAGGCCGACCACCATCACGACACCGGTTATCAGAAAGCCCGCAATGCCGAAAAACTGGGCGCCCGGGCCGGTATGGATATAATCGAACTGGGCCGGAAAGCGCGCCAACGTCGCCAGGCGCACCACATTGACCAGCGCCATTGCCCCCGCCGCCACGATGCCGACGCCGAGCCGGGCCAGGGTCAGGCGCAGACCGAGCAGTTGCATGAGCGTGACGAACAACAAGATAGCGAGCGAGATGTTGTGGATCGACGAGCAGCCGAGGGCAACATAGAGCATGCCGCGGCCGTCGGCGAACCAGACGACGTTGCCGCGCACCGGCAGCCCCGCGAAAAATGCGGCGATATGCGCGTCCACGCCGAGGATGCGCGGGCCGAAAAAGGCGAGCAGCAGCCGCCCCCAGATCAGCGGCCCGGTGAGCCCAAGCATCACGACCGCGATACGCCGGCTGCGGCTGCCGCGCTGCGCGGTGCGATAGAGATGCAGGCCGCCGAGCAGCAGCCCGGCGGATCCCGCCTGGTTGAAGGGCACCAGCGCCAGCAGCAGCATCACCGCGGCGATGGCGATATCGCCATGTTGGACCGGCTCCCGCTCGCCGCGCTCGGCCCCGATCAGCAGCAGGGCGCAGATGGCAAACCACGCGATGGCGCTGATGCCGCCGAGATCGAGCAAGGCCATGTCGAGCGGCTGCTTGTGCACCGCCTTGACAAGGCTGCCGGCAAAGCCGTTCACCGCCACGACCACGCCGCAACAGCCGATCAGCTGATCGCGGCCGATTCTGGCGGGCACGGCGCTGCGATGCTGCCGGAGGTTCGCCGCATCCTGCGTGCGCATGATCAGGTCCGAACGCGGCGTCTCAGCAAGCCATAGGCCCAACCGATCGCCAGCAGGGCGCCGAAGCCCAGGCCAGCAACCGGCGCCGGGCTGCCTTGCGCATGCCCGCCGCCGGTACCGCCTCCCGCTCCACCACCTCCGCTGGAACCCGTGCCGGCGCCGCCATCGCCGCCGGCATGGTGATCGCCATCCTTGGTCACCACACCGCCCGGATTCTCGATCGGGCTCGTCACTGTGCCCGCACCGTCGCCGACGCGGATCGAGCCCTCGCCCTGCGCGGGACGGATCGGATCGCCACCGCTGCCCCCGGACGACCGGCCGGGATCCGCTGCGCCGCCGCCGACCGGAGGTGCGCCGCCCTCGACCCTGACGGCAGCGCGATCGGCACGGTCGCCCGGGCGGCGATCTGCGATAGCCGGCCATGTCGCCGACACCATCAGCGTGGCTAAGATGATCGACGCATATCCGACTTTCCTTTTCATGGCGGCGCTCCCACTTCGCTGCTTTAAGTTATCATCTTATTCATAAAGGAGAGGCCGGGACATCGGCGCAGATTGTCTACCTCATCAGTATTCAGCCATCCTTTTTTCCGATGGCGGCATTCAGGCAACCGGGTCTGCCATTTTGACGAACGGCCGCGACTCGAAATCACCGATACCGACACCGACATATTCCAGCCCCGCGGCGACAGCTTCCCGGGCAGGATAGACATTGCGCAGATCGACCAATGTCGGCGTGGCGAGCAGCGCCGCGATCCGTTTCAGATCGAGCGCACGAAACGCATCCCATTCCGTGACGATGACGAGCGCATCCGCTCCATCGGCAACCGCATAGGGATCTGCCGCGAAATCGACGTCGCTGAGCATCGTCTTCGCCTGCTCCATGCCCTCCGGATCATGGGCACGCACGATGGCTCCGGCATCCTGCAGCGCCCGAATGATCGGAATGGCTGGCGAGTCGCGCATGTCATCGGTGTCGGGCTTGAACGTCAGGCCCAACAGACCGACCGTCTTGCCTCTGACACGACCGCCCATCGCCCTGATGATCTTGCGTCCCATGGCCCGCTTGCGGCTTTCATTCGCCGCGACCGTCGCCTCGACGATGCGCAGCGGGGAATCATTGTCGTCAGCCGTCTTGAGCAGGGCCAGGGTATCCTTCGGAAAGCAGGAGCCGCCGAAGCCCGGCCCCGCATGAAGGAACTTGCGGCCGATGCGGTTATCCATGCCGATGCCGCGCGATACGCCCTGTACGTCGGCACCGACTACTTCGCAGAGATCCGCAATCTCGTTGATGAAGGCGACCTTGGTCGCCAAAAAAGCATTGGCCGCATATTTGATGAGCTCGGCGGTACGCCGGCTGGTGAAGACGAGCGCAGAGGACTGGTTGAGCGATAGCGGCCGATAAATGGCGGCGAGCACGGACCGGGTGGGTTCGTCTTCTGCACCGACGATCACCCGGTCGGGCCGCTTGAAATCGCTAAGGGCTGCGCCTTCGCGAAGGAACTCCGGATTGGACGCGACGGTGATGCCTTTGTCGGGAGCGATTTCGCTGACGATCCGCTCCACCTCATCGCCGGTTCCGACAGGCACGGTCGACTTGTTGACGATGACCGCGGGCCCGTCGAGCGCAGCGGCCACTTCCCGTGCGGCGGCGAAGACGTAGCTGAGATCGGCATGGCCGTCGCCGCGGCGTGAGGGCGTGCCTACGGCTATGAAGACGGCCGATACATTTTTGACGGCAGTGGCGAGGTCATCCGTGAACGAGAGCCGACCCGCGCGGACATTGGTTTCGACGAGCATGTCGAGGCCGGGCTCGTAGATCGGCATGATACCATGGCGGAGTGCCGCGATCTTCGAGACATCTTTGTCGACGCACGTCACCTCATGTCCGAAATCGGAAAAGCAGGCGCCGGACACCAGGCCGACATATCCCGTTCCGATGATCGCGATACGCATGAACTCATCCCCCTATCTGCCGAAGATGAAGAAAACTAGCGTGTTGCGCGAAGCCAATAAAAAGGCGCTTCCGGATAGCGCCTTCGGGATAAGTCGAATCGACCGGCATCATGGTCGGACGAAAGAAGAGAACTCTCCGTAAGCATAGCCATTGCTATCCCGATGAACAGCCGGCACTCCCCATGATGCGTTTTCGCATGACCGAAGGCGATCTAGGGTTTCTGCTGCAGCCATCCCTCCATCAGCGATCGAGCGCTGCTGGCCATGGCTATCTGTGGGGATCGAGATGTCAAACGGCGCGTATAACACTCTCGGGAGTGAATTCCTCGTCAATACAACGAAGTCCGGTCAACAGACCGACGCCGCCATTACGGCCCTGGCGACCGGCGGCTTCGTACTATGCTGGACCGACGCGAGCGGCAGTGGCGCCGACAGCAGCGGATCAGGCATCAAGGCGCAGATCTATGATGCCAATGGTGGCCTCGTCGGCAGCGAGTTCCTGGTCAATAGCCAGACCGCCGGAGCGCAGACCCAGGCATCGGTCGCGACCCTGGCGTCCGCCAACTTCGTCGTGACATGGACCGACGCCAGCGGCGTGGGCCCGGATGCCAGCCAGCTCGGCATCAAGGCGCAGATGTTCTCGGCGAGCGGCGCGAAGATCGGCAGCGAATTCCTCGTCAATACGACGACCAACCTCAACCAGAACGCGCCGACCATCACGAACCTCGCCAATGGCGGCTTCGTCGTCAGCTGGGTCGATGCCAGTGCCACCGCACCCGATGCAAACAGCACGGGGGTGCGCGCCCAGATTTTCGATGCCAATGGCGCCAAGGTGGGCAGCGAGTTCCTGGTCAACACGACAACGCTCAGCGCGCAGAATTATCCGGCGCTCACCAGCCTGTCCTCGGGCGGTTTCGTGGCGACCTGGGTCGACAGCAGCGGGCTAGGCGGCGACAATGCGGCGCCGGGCATCAAGGCCCAGCTTTTCTCCGCCACAGGTACGAAGATCGGCGCGGAATTCCTGGTGAATTCCACCATTGCCGGATCACAGGATCAACCCACCATCACCTCGCTCGACAATGGCGGCTTCGTCGTCGTCTGGCGCGACCAGAGCGGCGTGGGCGATACGAGCGGATCGGGTCTCAAGGCGCAAATATTCGATGCCAATGGCGGCAAGATTGGCGCAGAATTCCAGGTCAACACCACCGAGCTCAATGCGCAGGATCAGCCGATCGTGACCGCCATTGCCGGCGGATTCGCGGTGAGCTGGCGCGACAACAGCATGCTCTCGACGGATTCGAGCGGCTTTGGCATCAAGATGCAGGTTTTCGACGATGCCGGCCATAGGCTGGGCAGTGAGTTCCAGGTCAACAGCAGCATCTACGGCACGCAGGAGATGCCGACCATCACGGCACTGGCCAATGGCTCGCTGGTGGTCGCCTGGAACGATTATAGCGGCACCGCCGGCGACACGGACGGTGGCATCAAGGCGCAGGTCTTCACGCCGACGACGGGGGCGATCAGCGCCCTCACGCTCTCCAACACGGTGATTTCGGAAGCCACGGTCGAACATACCGCGGTTGCCAGCATCGGCGCGACGGGCGCGCTCAACGCCAGCTACAGCTATCAGATCGTCGACGATTCCACCGGCGGCGCCTTCACCATCGACGGCAGCACGCTGGAAGTGGGCAACAGCCTGCTGCTCGATTATGAAACAGCGCAGACCGCCACCGTGACGGTGCGCGCCACCGATACGTTCGGCAACAGTTTCGACAAGGTGTTCACCATCTCGATCACGGATTCGGTCATCGAAAGCCGTTATTCGGGCGGAACCGAGATGCTGGCCAATACGGCGATCGCCGGCAACCAGCAGCAGGCGACCGTCACCGCCCTCTCGAACGGCCATTATCTGCTGACCTGGAGCGACGGCAGCGGTGTCGGTGGCGACACCAGCAGCTATGGCATCAAGGGCCAGATCGTCGATTCCGCCGGCAACGACATCGGTGGCGAATTCCGGGTCAACACGCAGACCGTGAACAGCCAGGACAGCTCGGCCGTCGCGGCGCTCGCCTCGGGCGGCTTCGTCGTCACATGGACCGACAATAGCGGCGTCGGCGGCGATCCCTCGAGCTCCGGCATCAAGGCGCAGATCTTCGATGCGAACGGTATTGCCGTCGGTTCCGAGTTCCTCGTCAACCAGACCACTGACGGCGCGCAGAAAATGCCTTCGGTCGCGGCGCTCTCGTCGGGCGGTTTCGTCGTCACTTGGACCGACAACAGCCTGCAGGGCGGGGACACCAGCGTCTCCAGCGTCAAGGCGCAGCTTTACGATGCATCCGGCGCCAAGGTCGGTTCCGAATTCCTCGTCAACACCAACACCGCCAACGGACAGGATACGCCCGTCGTCGCATCCCTGTCCGGCGGCGGCTTCGTCGTCAGCTGGCACGACAGCAGCCAGATCGGCGGCGATCCCAACAAGGACGCCGTGAAGGCGCAGATCTACGATGCGTCGGGCGCCAGGGTGGGCAGCGAATTCCTCGTCAACACCCAGACCGCCAGCAATCAACAGCAGGAGACGATCACCGGCCTCGCCTCTGGCGGCTTCGTCGTGGCCTGGGCCGACGCCAGCGGCAAGGGCGGCGATGCCGACAATTACGGCATCAAATTCCAGATCTACGACGCGGCCGGCAATAAGGTGGGCGTCGAGACGCTGGCCAACAGCACGACCGCGGGCGCGCAGCTCGCCCCGAGCGTGGCCGCGCTTTCCGACGGCAGCTTCATCGTAAGCTGGGCCGACTATAGCGGCCAGGGCTCCGAAATGGGCACGGCCGGCATCAAAGCGCAGATCTTCGCCGCTGACGGCACCAAGATCGGCGGCGAATTTCTTGTCAACACCCAGGCGCTGGGCAGCCAGACCGATCCTGCCGTCATCGGCAATGATCATGGCGGCTTCGCGATCGCCTGGACCGATTTCAGCGGGCAGGGCGGCGACGATTCGGGCACGTCGATCAAGTTCAAGCTGTTCGATCCGCTCGGCAGCCAGGGCGGGCCGCCGCCGCTGGTCGCGACCGCCGACACGCTGACCGGCACCGAAGATATCGTCTCGATCTATTCCGGCGCGACCCTGCTCGCGAATGATGTCGACGCCGCGGGCCAGCCATTGACCCTGCAGAGCATCTCCGCCGTCTCGGGCGGCACCGTCTCGCTGGACGCCAATGGCGCGATCACCTTCACGCCCTTCGCGAATTTCAGCGGGGCCGCGTTGTTCACCTATGTGGTGACCGATACGGATGGCCATAGCGCCACGGGACGCGTGACGATCAACGTCGCGCCGGTCAACGATGCGCCGACAGCCAATGACGATCACATCACCGTATCGGAAGACGGCAGCGTGATTCCGGGAAGCAGCCTGCTCGCCAACGATGTCGATCCCGATCTCGGCGACACGCTGACCATCCATCTCAATGCCGCGACATCCGCGGCCGGCGCGCAGATCTCGATCACGAACGGCATCATCAGCTACGCGCCGGGTAGCCTGTTCCAATCGCTCGCCGCTGGCCAGACGGCAACCGACAGCTTCACCTACACCATCGTCGATTCCGACGGCCTGAACTCGACCGCGACGGCCTATCTGACCGTCACCGGCGCCAACGACGCGCCGACCGCCATCACGCTCGCGGGCAGCGCGGTGGACGAGAATGCAGCCAACGGTACGGTGGTCGGCACGGTGAGCGCGCAGGACGTGGACCGGGGCGACACGCTGACCTACAGCCTCACCAACACTGCCGGCGGCCGTTTCGCCATCGATGCGCATACCGGCGTCATCTCTGTCGCCAACGGGACGCTGCTCGATTATGAGACAGCGCAATCCCAGACGATCGTCGCACGCGCCACCGACAGTTCCGGCGCCTATGTCGAATCCAGCTACACCATCGCGATCAACAACCTGCCCGAACCGAAGAGCTGGACCGGCGACAATGGCGTCAACGTGTTCACCGCGTCGAGCAACGATCTGTGGACGATCAACGGCCTCGGCGGCAACGACGTGCTGACCGGCAATGCCAGCCACGACGTGATCTACGGCGGCGCGGGCGCGGACACGCTGGATGGCGCGGGCGGCGCGGATACGTTGGCCGGCGGTATCGGCAACGATATCTATTATGTCGATAATGTCGGCGACCAGGTGATCGAAAACACCGGCGAAGGCACCGACACCGTCTATGCCTCGGTGAGCTACACGCTCGGCCCCGATATCGAGAATCTCATCCAGACGGGGACGCTGGACCTGTCCTTCGTCGGCAATGACCTCGCCAACACGGTGACGGGCAATTCCGGCAACAACGAGATGCATGGCGGGCTGGGAGGCGACCTGCTGACCGGCAATGACGGCAACGACACGCTGTACGGCGAAGGCGGCAGCGACTTCCTGCAGGGCGGCAATGGCAACGACACGCTGATCGGCGGCGCCGGGGCCGACGAACTGACCGGCGGCGCGGGCAACGACATGTTCGTGTTCGACAGCCTGACCACGTCGGCCGACCGCGACAAGGTGAAGGATTTCACCCCGGGCGAGGATATCATGGCGCTTTCCAAGGCCGTGTTCACCGCCTTCGCCAACCTGCCGGCGGGCGGCTTGCCAGCCAGCGCCTTCATCAACGGCACCCAGGCGCTGACCGCGGATCAGCACATCATCTACCAGCAATCGACCGGCAATCTCTATTATGATCCCGATGGCGTCGGCGGGCAGGCGCAGATCCAGATCGCGCTGCTCAGCACCAAGCCGGTGCTGACCGCAGACCATTTCACCATCATCGCCTGACCTGAGCGAAGATCCGATCTTCAAGGGGGAGGCGGCGGGGCGCGAAGACCAGCCAGCGCGATATGCAGAAATTCAGCGTCACGGTGATGCCGATCGCGCCGATCTTGGCGATGAACGGCCCGAACAGCGGCGTCAACGTCCACACCACGGCGGTCGACACGGTCATGCCGAACAGCACGAGCAGCGCGAAACGCACCGCCTGGCGGCCAGCCGGCCCGCCCGCGGACGCGAAGGTCCAGTGCCGATGGAGCAGAAAGGCCACGACCGCCGAGATCGAATAGGATGCGATATTGGCGATCGGCGGCGCAAGCCGGCCATGAACGAAGGCAGCATAGAGCAGGGCATCGGTCGCGGTGGCGCAGCCGCCCGACCCGAGAAAACGCAGCACCTGCCCGCGCACCTGGCTCAATGCCGGGCGCCCTCGCCGATGACGAGGACGGGCGGCCAGCCCTGCGGGCTTTCGCTATGCCCGTTCAGGATCGCCTCGACCACCGGTGTCGGGCGCTGCTTGGATTGGATGAAGACCCGGCCGAGATACTCGCCGATGATGCCGAGAAACAAAGCATTCAGCGTGATCGACATCAGCATCAATATCGTCGTCGTCGCAAAGCCGGCGGGCCAGGCCGCCCCGAAGGTGAGCCGCCACAGCAGATAGACGAAGATCAGCAGGAAAGTGATGCTGCCGACCAGAAGGCCGACCGCGGACGCGATGCGCAACGGTACCAGCGAATGATTGAGCAGGCCGTCGACCGCGAGTGCAATCATCGGCCTCAGCGAGAATTTGCTCATGCCCGCGATACGCTCGCCCCGATCATATTCGATGCCGACCTGGGAGAAACCGAGCGCGCTGATCAGGCCGCGTATATATGGGGTGGTATCCTGGACGAGCTTCAGCTCCTGCAGGATACGCGCATCGACCAGCCGGAACTCGCCGGCATCGATGGGCAGGTCATCATCGCTGAGCGCATTGATGAAACGATAGAAACCGCGCCGCGCCAGCGCCGTCGCCCAACTATCGCGCAACGACCGGCGAATGCCGTAGACCACCTGATGGCCTTCGCGCCACCGCGCCAGCATCTGTGGTATCAGTTCTGGCGGATCCTGCAGATCGCAATCGAGCTGGATGGCACAGGCGCCCGTCGCGCTCTGATAGCCCACCAGCACCGAACGCTGATAGCCATAGTTGCGCGAGAAACGGATGACGCGCACCCGCGGATCCGCCGCGGCGATCGTGCGCAGGATCGAAAAGGTACGATCGGTGGAATGATTGTCGGTGAAAATGATCTCGCACTCATAGTCCGGAAGCCCGGTGAAGACATCGACGATGGTCGCGTAGCAGCGCTGGACCGTCGCCTCCTCATTATAGGCGGGCACCACGATCGAAACGCGGGTCGGAACCGAGGTCAGGATGTTCATGCCGCCACCGTCATCATTCTGGGCCGGGCTTCTTCGATGAGCGCCGCCAGCCCTTCGCGCAGCGGAACGCGGGGACGCCATCCGGTCGCCCTGCGCAGCCGCTCGATCGACAAGCGCAACGTCACCGGCTCATAATCGTCGCCGCCGGCCAGCAATCGCAGACTGCATCCGGCGAGATCGGCAATGGTTTCGGCCAGCGCCTCGACGCTGACGTCGTAACCCGAGCCGATGTTGATGACCGGGCAATCCGCCGGCATCTCCCGAGCGAGGCCGGTCAAGACCTCGACGACATCGTCGACATGGATGAGATCCCGTCGATCCTTGGGACGCCTGAGCGATATCGGGCGATTGGCCACGCAGGCCTCGATGATCGACGGCACGAGAAAGTCCGACGCCTGACCGGGGCCGTAGACGAGCGCGAGACGCGCGGTGACCAGCGGAAAGGGAAGCCGCGGCGCGATCGCCTGGGCATAGTGGGTGGCCGCCACCAGCGAGGCCGCATAACCCGTTTCCGGGCGTTCGCGCTGCTCCTCGTAGAAAGGCAGCGCTGCCGCGCCATATTCAGCGATCGATCCGGTCCGCAGGAACAGACGCGGGGGTACCTCCATCCCGGCGGCCGCTTCGACCAAGCTCAGGAAATCGGTGAGGCTTTCCAGCGATTCCCTGCTCTGCGCGAGCGTCGGATCGTGGCGGCTGGCGGTGTTGCCGACGAGATGGAAGATCCCGGTCGGCCGCACCGCCGCGAGGCAGGCGCGGACCGCCGCCCCGTCCGACAGCGACAGCCGATGGAGCGTGACCGCAGAGCCTATCGGCTCCAGCCGGACGGCCGCGCTGGACGGGCGCAGAAGCACATGCACCTCATGCCCCTCCGCCACGCAGCGGCGGACGAGATGCGACCCGATGAAACCGGTGCCGCCGGTGATCAGGATGCGTGCCGCGCCGGCCATGTCACGCCACGGCGGCGCGCAGGAGGGGCCGTTCGGCCCACCGGTTCGCGAAGGCCCGGAAGGTGGCGTGCATATGATCGATCTGCGCATCGTCGAGACCGTGATGGCAGGCGAGCAGGATCCCGCCGCGCATCACAGCATCGGCAACCGGGCACCCCGCCTCCGGCTGGCGGAACGCTATGCCCTTCATCGCCGGCTGGCGCGCGATGTTGCCGGTGAAGACGGGACGTGTCTGGATGTCGTTGCTCTCCATCCAGATCTGCATTTCGCGCCGGGTGAAGGGTGCCGTATCCCGCAAGGTGAGCGGGAAGGCCAGCCAGCCGGTGCGCGCACCCTCCAATTCCCGCGGCAACAGGAACCAATCCTCATATTGCTCGAAAAAGTCGCGCTGGCGTGCGAAGTTCGCGATGCGACACTCTATGTTGGTCTGCAGCCTATCGAGCTGGACGAGTCCGAATGCCGCACCCATTTCCGATGGCTCGAGATTGTAACCGAGCGCCTCGAACATGAACTTGGCATCATATTCGATGCCGTCGATATCGACGTCGAACCGGGTTTCGATGGATTCGGATTCGACGAACAAGGACGAGGTCCGTCCCCAGGATCGCAACAGCCGTGCACGGCGGGCGAGCTCATCGTCGCGCACGCAGAGCATGCCGCCATTTCCCGCGGCATTGATCACGTGCGAACCATAGAAGCTGGTCGTGCTGATATCGGACCGGGAGCCGGTACTGCGGCCTCCGAGCGTCGCACCGAGCGTGTCGGCGCTGTCCTCGATCACCATCAGGCCGTGCGCGTCGGCGATCTGGCGGATGCGATCCCAATCGGGCAGATTGCCGATCAGCGAGGGGATCATCATCGCGCGCGTCTTCGGCCCGATCATCGCCTCGATCGCTTCGGCATCGATATTATAGGTCGCCTCCGCGGCATCGACGAAGGCCGGGACGAGCCCCTGCCGCACGATCGGCGCGACGGTGGTCGCGAAGGTGAGCGCCGGCGTGATCACCTCGCTGCCCGCGGGCAGGCCAAGCAGCTCCATCGCCAGATAATTGGCCGAGGACCCCGAATTGACCATGATGCCGTGCGTCTTGTCGAACAGCGCGGCGACGCGCTCCTCCATCGCACGGACATTCTTTCCCATCTGGGTGGAGCTGCGCAGGGCGGCGGTGACCGCCTCGATCTCCGCTTCTCCATGTACGCTCTGTCCGTAATTCACCCGCATTGAAGAAGCTCCCCCTGATTGGACGATTGCAGCGCCGAATAGGCGTTCAGCTGGTCTCGGCTGGCGGCACGCATGTCGGCATCGCCGCGCAAGTGGGCGGCATACCAGTCTGCGGTGAAACCGAGCATGGCGCGGCTCGATAACCGGGGCCGCCAGCCGAGTTCATGATGGGCCTTGCTGCTGTCGAGACGCAGCATGACCGCCTCGCGACAGTCATCCCCGCCCCCGCCGAAGCGGATCGGCAGATCGAGCGCCGGGGACGCCGCCATGATGGCCCTGGCCAGCGTCTCAACGTCGATCGCGCCGTCGCTCGAAGGCCCGAAATTCCAGGCGTCCGCGAACCGCGCGCCATCGTCCTGCATCAACCGCGCGGCGAGCAGCAAATAGCCGGAAAGCGGCTCGAGAACATGCTGCCACGGCCGGATGCTGCGCGGATTGCGCAGGATCAGCGCCGGGCCGCCGCTGGCGGCACGCACGATGTCCGGAACCAGCCGGTCCTCCGCCCAATCGCCGCCGCCGATGACATTACCCGCGCGCACCGTGGCGAGACGCGGCCCTGCCGGATCACGGAACCAGGTCCGCCTATAGCAATCCGCGACGATTTCCGTACAGGCCTTCGAGGCGCTGTACGGATCGCCGCCGCCGAGACGGTCCGTCTCGCGATAGGGCCAGTCCCACTCGCGATTGTCATAGCATTTGTCGCTCGTCACGACGATCACCGCGCGCAGCGAGGGCATTGCCCGGGCAATGTCGAGAATATGGGCGGTACCGGTCACGTTGGTGGCGAAGGTTTCGGCCGGAAAGCGGTGCGAGCGGCGCACGATCGGCTCGGCCGCGAGATGCAGCACGAGCTCCGCATCGATGCCGCGCGTCGCCTCCGCCAGCGCGCCGGCATCGCGGATATCGGCGAAGCGGCTGTCGACCAGCTCGCCAAGGCCGACCGCGTCGTAGAAGGTCAGCCCCGACGGCGGCGGCAGCGACACGCCGACGACCTCTGCACCGAGCGCCTCCAGCCAGAGGCAGAGCCATCCTCCCTTGAAGCCGCTATGTCCCGTCACCAGCACACGCTTGCCGGCCAGCGCATCCCCCAGGCGCGCGTCGTCCCAAGCCGCCTCAGGCATAGATCATCGGCCGGGCGGCGGCGACACTGGCCTCGCGCTCGAAGCTCAGCCAAGGCGGCGTACCGGCACAGAGCCGCTCGAGCTGCTCGCGATCGCGCACCGTATCCATCGGATGCCAGAAGCCGCGATGCTCATACGCGAAGAGTTGCCCGTCCTGCGCCAGGCGGGCGAGCGGCGCCTGCTCGAGCGGCTCATGATCGCCATCGAGATAGTCGAAGACGCCCGGTTCGAAGACGAAGAAGCCGCCATTGATCCAGGTCTCGTAGCTGGTGACCTTCTCCGCGAAACGGGCGACGCGGTTGCCCTCCAGCTCGAGGCTACCGAAACGGGCCGGTGGCTGCACCGCAGTAACCGTGGCGAGGCCGCCATGCGAGCGATGAAGATCGAGCAGCGCCTCGATATCGACATTGCCGACGCCATCGGCATAAGTGACCATGAAGGTCTGGTCCCCGATCCAGTCGCGCAGTCGCTTGAGGCGACCGCCGGTCATGGTGAGTTCGCCGGTATCGACCAC
This sequence comes from Flavisphingomonas formosensis, assembly GCF_009755815.1. Classification (GTDB taxonomy): domain Bacteria; phylum Pseudomonadota; class Alphaproteobacteria; order Sphingomonadales; family Sphingomonadaceae; genus Flavisphingomonas; species Flavisphingomonas formosensis. The sequence goes on along the minus strand of NZ_WRPK01000006.1, from coordinate 282,179 downwards.
CGATACGTTCCATTCGACGTTGCGGCTCGGCTTCAGCTCCACGCGGCCAGTATCGATCCGGATGGTGAAATCATTGTTGAGGAGATGCATGTTGTTGAAGAATGCCTTCATCGTCATGCATTTGTAGCCACAGGCGATGATGAAATCATTGTGCCCCCAATGGCTGTATATATCCATCACGTGGAGCATGATCGGTCTGCCGCTGACTTCGACCATCGGCTTCGGAATACGTACCGTCTCTTCGGAAAGGCGAGAGCCCAATCCACCCGCCAGCAGAACCGTTTTCATCGCTACTCCCCCCAATAATCTGGAGATTCCGGATTGTCGTGAATGATACCGAAACTCGGCGACGACCGGCGGGCGCAGTGGCATTAGACCAGCAGCCAATCGGGAGCGGCCACAACCCCATCGAGCGCAACACCTCTCTAAAGAATTAGACCTTCGTCGCCGTGAAAGGACACTTCTTTCCGCCTGTCAGGCGGCCGTCCTGGATGCCGGCCGGCTCGCCGCGACGAGCGGCCGGACGAAAAGCGAGGTCCTGGGATCGCCAGTGTCCACCTGGCGATAGCCGCGGGACCGGGCGAATTCGACGAACGCCGGATCGAGCGCGGGCTCGCGCCCGGTGATCACCGCGGCTGGCGGATCGGCATCGAGGAACCGGGCGAGATCGCTCGGCGACGTCGTCGTGAAATGACGCCGGTCGGCCTGCGAAAGATAGTCCGCCACACGATAGACGAACGGACCCGCGGCGAATTCGCGATAGATGGGCATGCCGCCTTCCACCACGACGATCGGCGCGAGCGTCGCCACCTTGCCGGTTGCCGCCGCGTCGGGAAGCAGGCTGCGAATATGCTTGCCCTGATTATGCAGTATGTTTCCCGTCCATACCGACGGCCGCACCGCATCCGGAATATTCGGCAGCACCCGCGGCACGATGATCAGCAGCGCCGCGGCTCCGGCCGCAGCCGCGATCAGGCGCACGGTGCGCCGGCCGCTTTCATCCAGCTGACGGAACATGAGGATGAACAGCAGGATCGCGAAAGGCAGCGGCGGCTCATAATATTGGGGGAAGGCGGGTGTCGGCGCGAAGGAACCGGCCGCCGCGAACAGCGCGATCAGGGCGACAAAAGGGATCGGCCACCAGCGCATCGCGGCCGGATTTGTCCGCCGCAGGATGAGCCCGACGCTGACGACGAGGACGGTGGTCAGCAGGCCGCCGCCGGCAAACCACACGCCCTCCGCCACCAGCATCTTCGCTGCCAGCGACATCGCCTTGGGATCAGTCGACTGCTGCCAATAAGCGAGATGCCCCCCGGTGAAATAGCGTACCGTGTGTGCGTAGAGGCCCGCCGGATCGCTGAAGAGCACAATGAAACCGGGCAGCCCGCCGATCAGTCCACCGACCGCAAGGGGCAACAGGATCTCGCGCAGACGGATAGGGACGCTCAGCCCCTCCTTCGCCACCAGCGCTGCCAGCAGGATCGGGGGCACGAGAAAAACGTAGCTGATCTTGAGGATCACTGCGAAGCCGATGGCGATGCCGGCCGAGAATATCAGCGACGGACGCACCCCATCGCCTTCGAGCGCGACGATCAACAGATGGATGCCGAGCAGCGCGAAGGGGATGGGAAGGAAATTATTGGTGACGAGCATGCCCGCCGGTCCGAGCAGCGCCCCTGCGGCAAGGAGCAGCACAGCCGCGACTCCGATGCGCCTGTCGCCCGTGTGATGCAAGGCGACGACCCAGGTGAGCAGCAAGGTCGCGAGCCAGCACAGGAAGATCAGCAGGCGGCCTGCCTGGAGGAAATGATCGGTCCCGCTCAACGCATAGAAACCCCCCAGCAGCAGCGGGAGCCCGGGGAGATGATTATATCCGAGCGCTTCGTAGAGCGGCTGGCGCAGGAACAGCCGGGCGGCCACGACATGGATCTGCTCGTCATGATTGAGCGGAAAGGTCATGATCCGGCCGAACAGGCCGATGACGAGGCTCAGCGCCGCGCAGCGCGCGATCGTCTGCACGAGAGCGGCGTTCGACGCCGGACGGGATGGCGACGTGCGAAGCACCGTCTCACTGGAAATGGCTGTCATTGACGTGGCTCCTTGCCGGCGACACTTGGCCACCATGAGAGTCTGCGGCGATCGCGCCGGCCAGCATGTCGGCGTAGACCGACATGATCGCTTCGGCATGCCGCGCCTCGCCGAAGCGCGATTGCGCGTCGGCGCGCGCGGCTACCGCAAGGCGGGACCATCGCGTCGGATTGGCGATGAGGGCGAGGCAGGCTGCCCCGAGCGCCTCCGCATTTTCGGCAGGCACGAGCAGGCCGGTGCGATCATGATCGATCGCCTCGATATTTCCGCCGGACGCGGTGGCGACGACCGGCGTTCCGACCAGCATCGCCTCGACCAGCGTGCGTCCGAACGGCTCGTCCACCGCCGGCACCATCAGGAGATCGCAGCCCGCCAGCCAGAAGGGCCCTGGGCTGCGATGGCCGAGGACATGCACGGCATCTCCGACTCCCAACGCCGCGGCGCGCTCCGCGACCCGCATTTCCATGCCGTCGAAGGATTGGCCGAAGATCACGCCGCGTACGTCCTCCGAAGGCGTGGCGCGGCGCATGGCAGCGATGGCGTCGACGAACAGCAGCGGGCGCTTGCGATCGATCAACGCACCGAAGAAACCGACGATGCGCGTGTCGGGCCGCACCCGCGGCAGGAGGCCGAGCAGCGCCTCGTGCGCTGAACGGCGGTCCATCTCGATCGCGGTATCGAATGGGCTGTGGATCACGCTGGTGCGCGGTGCGGCCGAATACCAGCCCGGGCGCGGGGCCGCGAATTTCGAGACGGTCACCACCTTGTCCGCGATCGCCGGCGCCAGCAGGCGCAGCCCCATCGCCCGCGGCGAGCCGCGATGATGCCAGAGCAGCTTCACGCCCGCGATACGCGCCGCCAGCGCCCAGGTCGCCAGCGTCCGCCCGTCGTTGCAATGGAGGATGTCTACCTTCCAATTGCGCAGAAAGCGCGCGAGGCGCGGTGCCGCGGTCATCAGCTTCAGCGCCGAAACCGGCCTGACGGGTTGGCCATGCACCAATTCGGCCGTGATCGGGGCGGCGCGATAGGCAATTCCGGCGTCATCGAACAATTCCGCGATCCGCCCGCGGCCATGCTGTAGAAGCACGATCGGCTCGAAGCGGGACGGATCGAGATGACGGATCAGGCCCGCTGCCGAGACGTGGCTTCCGCCGACATCCGAGCCGACGAAGGGAAAACAGACCCGGCTCGCCATCACGCCGCAGCCGCGGCCGGCGGCACGGGGGTCGACAGCACGAGCCGTTCGATTTCGGAACCGCCGGCGGATCGTTCGACGAGGACAAAGCGCCTTCCGTCCGGCGCCACGCGAAACAATGTCGACGCCGTGCCGCTGCGGCTCGTTCGCCCGACGAGCAGCCACGCGCCCGGCCCTGCCAGATAGCGCGCGACGTTGGTGAGCGCGAGCCGCAGCGCCGCTTCGTCGAAATAGCCGCGGTTGAGGATGTTCGCCGCCCGGATGAAATCGAACCGGCTCTCGAAATGCTCGGTGCGCTGAAAGATGTCGTTCTTTTCGATCGAGATATCCGGATGGCGGAGAAGCCGAGGGGTCAGCAGGCGCACCGCATGCCCCTCGCGGTCGCCACGTTCGAGTTGCCGGCGGATCGCGCCCCTCGTCGCCATACGCAGCAGGCCGTGGACCCCGATCATCCCGGTGAAATAATCCGCCCGGCGCGTCCAGGCGCGCAGCGCCCTGCCGAACATCTCATATTGCATCGGATTGCCCTGCTCGTCGACGAGCACCTGCATTCCGCCGCCGACAGGCAGCAGATAGGCGGTGAGCGACAGGTCCGTTCCCGTGATGCGCGGGTTCTGGCCGGCACGGTTCAGGCACTCGCTCAGCGCCAGGGTCGTGGCGCCGGACGAAATGCCGATGTCCAGCACTTCGCGGAGTACGGTGCCTGTCTTCCGGAAACGCTGCGCGCAGCGTTCGTCGAGTCTTTCGAAGCGATCGCTCGCCGTACGTTTGAACGTGTTGTTTCCGGTCTTCAGCGCAGTGAAGAACCGATCTTCCACTTCCGGGGTCAATTGACCGGGATCGGTGGAGAAAAATCTGCTTGCGGTGATGGTCATCAACGCCCCCTTGTCGAGGCCATCATACTGCCTGCACCGGGCCAAAAGGCGCGCTCTTCTGAGTTAAATCTTAAGAACGCGCGCCATTGGCGGAAAGACGGACCATCGATTTGGCAGGCAGAATTTCGTGAAGGACCACGATGCAAACCGAACAGCGAGGGGAGACCGCACCCCGCCATTTCATTGCGCGAGCGCTGCGGACGCTGCGGCATCGCCGGATGGCGGCGGTCTTCCATCTGCTCACCGGCACGTCGGCCTCGGTGGTGCTCAGCCTCGTCTCGATCGCGCTCGCCGCACGATCGCTGGGGCCGCAGGATTATGGCGTCCTGGCCCTCATCCTCACCCTAGGGCAGGCTTGCGAGCGGCTGCTGAGCTTCCAGTCCTGGCAGCCGATCATCCGCTATGGCGCGCCGCTTGACGAGATCGAGCGGCGGGACGACCTGCGCTCGCTCTACAAATATGGACTGGCGCTGGACTGCGCGGGAAGCAGCGCAGCCTGGGCCATGGCAAGCCTCCTGGCGATTCTCGGCCATTTCGTACTGAACATTTCCTGGCCGCACGTGGCACTGGCGCTGCTGTTCATGGTTTCGCTGCTTTTCAACTTCAACGGGACCGCTACCGCGGTCTTCCGGCTTTCGGATCGCTTCCGCGTCTATGCGCGACTGCAGATCATCACCTCGCTGGCCCGCCTGTTGGCCAGCGGACTGGCCTTCTATGCCGGCGCGGGACTGCTCGGCTGGATCCTCGTCTGGTTGCTCACCCAGATATTGGGATCGATGCTGAACATCCTCGTTTCGATCGCGATCCTGCATCGCCGCGGCTTGCGCCGCATCTGGTCGGCCAGGCTACGCGGCATCACCGCACGCTTCCCCGACATCTGGCGCTTCACCTGGGGCGCGAACGTCTCGCTCACCATCTGGAGCAGCGCGCAGCAGCTCGATACGCTCGTCGTCGGCTGGCTGGTGGATCCGGCGGCAGCGGGCATGTACCAGCTCACCAAGAAAGTGAGCCGTGTCGTCCAGCAGGTCGGCAGCCAGGTGGAAGCAGTGGTCTATCCGGATCTGAGCCGGATGTGGGCAGCGGGGCAGCGTTCGAAATTCATCGGGCTGATCCTGCGGATGGAGCTGGTGCTCGCGAGTTTCGGCGGCCTGTGTTGCGTCGGGGCGTTCCTGCTGGGCCATTATGCGATCAGTGCGACCGCCGGCGCCAAATTCGTCGCGGCCGCGCCGTTGCTGACGGTCCAGATCTTCGCCGTTTCGCTGACCATCAGCGGCGCCGCCAGCCGGGCCGGGCTGCTCTCCATGGGCCTGCAGCCGGCCGTGCTACGGACCGTGCTGGCCTCGACGCTGGCCTTCTACCTGATGGTCGCGCCGCTCATCGAGCTGTTCGGGGCGATGGGCGCGAACATCGCCCAGGTGATGTTCGGCATGATCTGGCTCGGCGGCCTCTCACTCGCCCTGCGGCGCGGGCTGAAGCAGGCGCGGCCGGCGCCGGCGCCGGCGCTCGCAGTAGCCGACGCCTGACGCGGAGTCAGGCGGGAATGCTGAGCGGCATCGCGACCCTCTCCCGACGGTAATCGCGATACCAATCGACGAAGGCGCGGACGCCAGCCGTCACCGGCGTGCCTGGAACATAGCCGGTAAGCGCTTTCAGCAGGGCCGGATCCGCGAAGGTCCGCGGCACGTCGCCCGGCTGCATCTCCATCATGTTGAGCGCGGCCTTGCGGCCCAGGCACGCCTCGATCGCGGCGATGAAATCCATGAGCGGCGTGGGGTGGCCGCCGGCAATGTTCACCACCCGATAGGGCGCGTTGCGCGAGAGCGTGTCGGCGACGGCCGTCTGCCGATTGGCCTCGTCCGGCACGATGCCGATCAGGCGTACGATCGACTCGATGAGATCGCCGATGAAGGTGAAATCGCGCGCCATCCTGCCGTGGCCGTAGACGTCGATGGGACGGCCGGCCGATATGGCGTCGACGAACTTGAACAACGCCATGTCGGGCCGGCCCCACGGCCCGTAGACGGTGAAGAAGCGGAACATGGTGCTGGGAATGGCGAACAGATGCGCATAGCTGTGCGCCATCGCCTCCATGCCTTTCTTGGTCGCAGCATAGAGGCTCAGCGGCTCGTCGGCGCGGTCGCATTCGCCGAAGGGGATATGCGCGTTCGCTCCATAGACGGACGATGTGGAGGCCATCAGCAGATGCCGTGGCGCGATCTCGCGGGCCAGCTCGAGCACAGACCAGGAGCCCATCAGATTGCTCTCGATATAGGTCTGAGGCGCCTCGATCGAATAGCGCACCCCGGCCTGGGCGCCGAGATGGACGATCACCTCGGGTTCCCGCAGCCGGGCAGCACCGGCCAGCGCCGCGCGATCTTCCAGCATGCCCTGGACGAACCGGAAATCGGCCGAGCGCTCGAGCAGGGCGAGGCGATCCTGCTTGAGCGCGACATCGTAATAGCTGGTCATGCCATCGAAGCCGGTTACGGAGTGCCCGTCATCGAGCAGACGTCGCGCCAGATGGAAACCGATGAAACCGGCCGATCCGGTCACCAAGACATGCATCTATTCGTCCTTTCCCGATAGTCTGCCCGACCGGAGCCCGGCATCAGGGCCTCACCCAGCCGAACGCCGCCGGCAACACACCGGCGGCGCCCATCGGATCAGCAGCGAGCCTCGTTCATGAGAGCAGCGGATTCGCGACAGAGCGGCTTTCGAGGCGGTTCACGCCGGCTTCTCGACCAGCTCCTCCGCGGGCTTGCGGAAACGCCGCAGCCGCTCCGCAAGCCTTGCCAGCAGGCCCATCGGCCTCGCGTCCGGATCATATTCGCTGGCCGACATGGCGACATAATGGATCGCATCGCCATAGTGCCGGTTGGCATGAGTGGCATAATCCACCCGGTTGAGCACCGCGCCCGTCATCGGGTGGCCGAAGATCTCCAGCGCGGTCGCAGCCGCTTCCGGGCTCGTCCTCCCCCAGCGCAGCACCAGCACCGAGGCGTCCGCATGTTCGGCGAGCGTCTTGGCATCGCGCACCGGCAGGATCGGCGGAGCGTTGAGGATCACGAGATCGAACCGCTCTCGAAGCTGAGCCAGCAGCTCCGGCAGACGGGGCGAGACGATCAGGCCGCCCGGATCGTCCGCATTTTCTTCGACGCCGATGACGGTAAGCCGGCTGTCCTGGGTCGCCATGAGATCGTCCATGCCGGCGCGATCGGCCAGATAGGCAACGATGCCGGGACGTGAGGGCGATCCATCCGAGATGCCGGGCCGGCGCAGATCGAAATCGACCACGACGACGCTGCGGCCGATCAGCCATCCCGCCGCGGCCAGGCTGCTCGTCACGGTGGACTTTCCCTCGCCTTTCAGCGGCGAGGTGACGAGGACCACGCGCGAGCCGTCCCCCGGCGTGCGCGTTTCGATCTCGATCAACAGGTTGCGCATTGATTCGGCGAAACGCCCACGCGGATGGCGCATGATCGCCGCCTTGGACGGGCCGTCCTCATCCGTCACTTCCGGGATCATCGCCAGCGTGGGCAATCCGAGGGCGCGGCCCACCTGCTTTGCCGTGCGCAGCTTCGTGTCCATCGTCTCGACGACGAAGGCGATCAGCGTGCCGATGGCGAGCGCCGCGAACAGCACCACCGCGAGCACGCGCTTAGGCAACGGATAGCTGGGCGAATCCGGCACGGGCGCGCGCGAGATGCGGGAGATGTCGGGATCGTCGTCGATCGGGGAGCCGAGCTTGGTGTTCAGCTGGTTGAGCAACGTCGTGTAGAAGGTGTTGATGGCATCGACATTGCGCTCCAGCGCGCGCAGCGTGACCGCGGACTGTCCCTCGCCAAAAGACTGCGCACGAACCCGGGCGAGCGCCGCGCCGATCGTTCCGCTCTTGGCGCTGCTGGCCGAAGCCTGGGACGCCAGATCCGCCTTGATGCGCGAATTTTCCTGCGCGATCCGGGTGCGAAGCGCCGACAGTTCCGCCGAGGTCTGGACGACGTCCGGATAGCCGGGCCCGTAGAAACTCGAAAGCTGGCTCTGCTTGCGCGCGAGGATGCTTTCCTGCTGTTGCAGCTCGGTCAACAGCGTCGATGTTGCGGATATCCCGCCGCTGGGCATCGCGATGGGTGCAGCGCGGCGGTTGTCGGCCGCACTCTCGCTCTGCGCCAGAGTGAGCATCCCGATCAGTTCGTTCGCCTGGGACGCTCCGGTCGCCTCGGGCTGCGAACTCAACAGTCCGTGATTGCGGCGAAAGGCTACCGCAGCCGAATCCGCTTCCTGCAGATGATCCCGGATATTCACGACACGTTTCGAAAGATCCGCGATCTCCTGATTGCGATTGTCGCGCATTTCCTGGAGTTGATTGCGAATATACATGTCGACCAGGCGATTGGCGATGCGCGCCGATTTGACCGGATCGGTCGACGAGGCGGTGACGCTGATCACGCGTGACCGGGCCACCCGTTCCACGCTGACATGATCGATCAGATTGTCGACGATCGCTTCCTCCCGGGCACGCCGCTCGGTCTCGGCAAGCTCCTTGGGATCGGTCATGGCCGGCGCGCTCGGGCTGAACAGGTTGAAGATGCGATCGGTCAGGCCGGGGCCGCCCTTGCCGGGTGCGAATTCGGGATCCTTGTCGAGCTGCAGGGAAAAAGCCACGTCGCGAGCCAGCGGACGGGACTGGAACAGTTCCACCTTGGTCTGGATCGATGCCTCTTCGCTCTCGCTCGGGACCGCCGTCGGTGCCACGCTCTGGGCACCCCCCGGGCTTTCGTTGGTGGGCAACGCCATCACGGTGGTGGTCGTGCTGTAGACCGGCTGATAACGCAGCAGGAAGATCAGCGCGGCGATGATCGAACCGAGCACGACCGAAAAGATCAGCCAGCGCCGTCTGCGGATAATCCTCGCCGCCTCGGAAAGCCCTATATAGGCGCCCTTCCCCCGCGCGTCCTGATAAGCCGCAGCCGGCAATGCGAGGCTCGTCTCCCGAGACTGTCCGACGGTGACGAGCGCATTTACATCTGACATGATCGTCCCCTGCATATTTGTGGCCGCAGACCCGGCCCGCCATCTCGGCGCGGACAGTTCGACCTTCGGTCGCAGTGCTTTTCCGACGTGCGCGGACTATCCGGCGCTATCGGCCCGATGGCAGACAGCTAGACATGCCCTGCCGTCTGGCCGAGGCCCCGTGCCACCCCCCAGATGGCAGCCTGCGTCCGGTTCGCGACGGCAAGCTTCCTTAAAATGGATTTCACGTGAACTTTGACGGTCGCTTCGGTGATCGACATATCACGCGAGATTATCTTGTTCGCGTCACCCCGGATCAGCCGCTGCAGGATCTGGACTTCCCGATCGGAGAGATTTGCTTCGCCGATGCTGGCCTTGGCGTCGGAAGGCTGGCTCACCGTCTTCGGCACCGAGAGGTCGAAGAATACCTGGGACGGTATGATCTTCTCGCCGAGGGCGACCAGCTTCAGCATCTCGGTCAGGCTGTCGACGGAAATATGCTTTCCCACATAGCCGTGAACGCCCGCCTGAAAGGCGTCGTAGACGGCCTTGCCCTGGCAGTTCGCCGCGAAGACCACCACTCGATAATGCGGCCAGCTTTGTCGCAGATATCGGCAGGTTTCGAGGCTTTCCTCCTCATTTGCAGCGTCGACGAGGACGAGCACCACGCTTTCCGGATCATCGATCGCGCCAAGATCGAGCTCATGATGGTCGCGATGCACGCTCACCACGGCGAAAGACTGCTCGGCAAGGACCCTGCGAAGCCCCTCCCGTTCAATCTCGTTCTGGCTCACTATCGCGATATTCAACTGCTTCCTCAAGGTTCCCCCCTGTCAGCGGCTTGAACTTTCGCGACCCATATTTCGGGCTATTATGGATAACTTCGTGTTAATGATCAAGATTGTACAATGGTGTATAAAATCTCCGATCCGGCGGGGATTCACGTTCCGCCATTCACCCCGTCATGGTGCATGCCCTTTACAGTATTGTAGAGTCATAAAAAGGTTAATGTTGGTAGCCCTTAAGGATAAACCGCAATAAACAGCATAACTTACATCCCTGTAGGCCGTTTTATTTGCTATCATATGTTAGGAATTCTGATGATTTATCCACTTTAGGATATCTCGACATGAAGAGGATTCCACCCACATCTGACAGACAGCCCAATTAGAATAAATCTGTTAAATTTCAGTATGATATACAGATATTTCTCGCAAAGCGAGACATATTCCGGTGATGAATCCGCCACCCGCCGTTAACCAAATTCGGCTGTGCAATCATCCCATCCGTTCGCCGTCGTTTCGGAGCATCCTGGCGCTTGCGCCTCACTCGAATTGATGAGCTGAATTTCCTTGTCCGGCCGCCTCGCTCATGCAGCCGACATCCCCCTTACCAGCATGAAACCGGTCCGCTCATGGCGCAATTTCATCGAGAGTTTCTATTTCAGCATCCGCCGATTCGGCGAAAGATTCGATGCGGGTATGCAGACGACCGGGGCGTTTGATCTGGAGCGTGCGCCACCCCAACCGGCGCGGCGCATGGAAATCCTTGTTGGGATTATCCGCAACATAGACAAGCGCTTGGGGCGGCACGCCGAATATAGCCTGGACGTGGCGGAACGCCCGTTCCGAAGGCTTCCAATCAGCCCGTCCCCAGCGATCGGTGCAAATGCCCAGGGACAGGCCCTGGGCATGGAGCCGCAGCGCACGCATCTTACGCTTCTGCGCGTCGATATAGCCGTCAGTGATGAGCGCGAACGCCACGCGATCCGGGCGGCGAGCGAACAAACGCTTTGCATCCGCAGTCAAATCGATCTGGGGCCTGTGCTGCCGATAGACCTGCACCATGCGGGCAATGAGGTCCGGTCGCCCGGCAAGGCCAGCCTCCGCCAAGGCAAGATCGAAGATATTGCCACGAATGCCTTGCCGGAAAAGATCGATCATCAGCGAACCGAGTGCCGGCCGGGCCAATTGCGATTCCACCCAGCAGCCAACCGCATTCAAGCCGCTTTCGACATAATCGCGCTCCAGATACAGCGTATCGTCCAGATCCAGAACGACGACGAAATCCGGACTCTGTCTACCGTTCGGCACAAATATCACACAAATACGGCATCGTCGTAGCGCAGCATCACGACCGAATCCTCCCAGCCATCATTGGCGGTAGAGGCCAGATCCAACTGCTGTTCGATCAGCCAGCGTGTGAAGGTCGCCCCGGCACGATGGGCCAGCGGATAGCCGCCACCGAATCGGGCGTTGATCTCGAACAGGGAAGCCTTGCCGTCCTTCGACTTGATGGCCTGGAAGCACATCGCGCCGAACGGTCGGTCAAGCGCGCGGGCCAGCTTGCGCGCAAAGCCGCATAGTTCGGGGTCACGGGTCGTAACCCCTTTCTCGACTTCCCCGGCACGGACCTTGAGGCGTTCGTGGGGAACCGCGCTCTTGAGCGTACCGGTCCTGTCGAAAAAGAGGTTCACCGTGAATTCACGGCCGTAGAGCATTTCCTGGACGACGTATGGTTCGCGGTTACCGAGACGAGCGACGGCGGAACGGTCCTCGACGACATGGATGCCGCGGCTGGAACTACCGTGGCGCGGCTTCGCGAGCAGCGGCCAGGCCCAGCTGTCATTGCCATACAGCACCTCTTCGGCCGTCGCGGTGCGCGGAGACGGGATGCCGGCGGCGGCAAGGAACTGAGCCGTCATCAGCTTGTCGCGGGCCATCTCCACGATGAGCGGACTGCCCACGACGACCGTCGTCCCTACCTGCGCGAACCGCTCACGCGCGAGGCTGAGCGTGATCAGCTCGGTATCGATCGTCGGCACGATGAAAGCGATCTGATGCAGCCCGCAATATTCGACCAACTGCTCGATGAATTCCGGCGATGTAGCCGGAGGTACGGCAATCGCATAATCGGATTCGAGACATGCCGGACTCCATTCCGGACTGACATCGCACGCGAATATTTCGAGATCGACGCCAAGCATGCTCGCCGAGGATCGGAACGCGCGCAGCAGGCCGACCCGGCGACCCGCCGAGCTCAACATGATCCTGAGATGGGGGCGGCCACCACGCCGCGGCTCGGTCGAGGGGACCAGATTCTCGCCGGTTGAGCCGGCCACGATGGTTCCGTGCATGGTCAACTTACCTCTCTGATCAGCATGAACGCCTCCGCCGCTTCTCGCGTAACGGTCGATCCGCGTACTGCCGCGAGTGCGCTGAGCGTCTCGATCGATCGTTCATCGGGAAATGGCTGACATTGTGAAACGAAGCAGGCGAACGCATTCAGCTTGGCGTCGAGAAAATCGGTGATTTCGACGAAGACATTGGGATGAAAGGCCGGGGCCAGCGTGGGCGCGGACCAGTTGGTTTCCGATACGGTTTCATAGGCGAGGATACGCTGCGGATAGCTCCCCCCCCGCGGTCGCGCGGCGACCATGGCGGCTTCGAATACCAGGCGATGATCCATGTGGAGATCGCCGACGAACGGCACGAACAACGTATCTGGCCGCACGTCCTTCACCACACCGGCGATCGCGGCATTGAGATCGGCATGCGGCAGCCGGTCGAGCTCGGCCGCGGGCAGGCCCAGGAAATGGGTTTCCGCTATGCCGAGATGCTGGTGCGCCCGTTTCGCCTCCCGATAGACCTGCTCGGCCTGGGCCACGTCGAAGCGCGGCTGCTGCCCACGTGTGACGATGACGACATGGACTTCCCCTCCGCCCGCGACGATCGCAGCCATGGTGCCGCCACAGCCCAGGATCTCGTCATCCGGATGCGGTGCTATCACGAGGGCGCGGCGGATGCGGCTCAGCATCGTCATAAACCGCCCCCCAGGCCGCCGCCGAGCCTGGCATGCATCGGCGGCAGGCCGGGCTTGGTCCTGCGCCATTCGGAGACGCGCAGCCCGCCGTCGCCGCACCGTACGACGAAGGAGGCACCGTCCCGCTCGACGATCTGACCCGGCAGCGCCGCCGCATGATGGAGCAGGGGCACCGGCTCCGCCTTTGCCACGATGATCAATTCGTCGCCCAATGTCGTCCTCGCTCCGGGATAGGGATCGCCGCACGCGCGCACGAGCCGCCAGGCAGCCTCCGCGGACCCCGTCCAGTCTATCTCGCCGTCCTCGGGACGCCTGCGCGCGGCCCATGTTGCATGGCGCGTGTCCTGCACGCGCGGCACGGCGGTTCCCGCGGCGAAGCCGGCAAGCAGGGGCGGCATCATGTGGCCGAGCGCCTCCATATGCTGCGCATAGAGCTCTGCCGCGGTCGCATCGGCCGCAACATGGAAATAATGCTGCGCGAGGATCGGGCCGCTGTCGGTGCCGGCATCGATGAAGAAAAGCGAGCCGGCAGTGATCGGCTCGCCCAGCAGGATCGTCCATGGAATGACGCCGCGGCCGCGCAGGCGGGGCAGCGCTGCGGGATGATAGCCGACCGTGCGGCCCGGCGCGATCGCCATCAACCGCTCGCCGCAGAGCTGGGACCAGCCGATCACGAAGAGATAGTCGGGACGCAGTTCGGTGATCGCGGCGATCGCCTCTTCCGAATTGGCGTTGGCAAAGCGCAGCAACGCGCATCCTGCCGCATCCGCATCCTGCGCCAGATCGAGAAAGTCCGAATGACGGCCCCCGAGCTCGAGCGGCAGCGTGACGAGCGCAGCCAGATCCCAATCCGGCGCCGCGGCGAGGCAGCGGGCCGCAACCCGCGTGCTCTCAACCGCGCCGATCAGTACCGCGCGCATACGCCCTCCCTATGGCAGTGGTATCGATCTGCTCGCCGTTGAGAATGACCAGCACGGTGCGGACGATGATCGTCCAATCCAGGCGATGGGACCGGTTCTCGACATACCAGAGATCGAGCGCGAACTTGTCCTCGTCGCTGAGCAGCGCATTGCCGTTGACCTGCGCCCACCCGGTGAGACCCGGCCGCACCCTCCCCCGCGCCACACCGCGCTCGCCGGCCTGCGTCACCGTCGCGGGAAGCAGCGGGCGCGGCCCGACGATGCTCATGTCGCCGACCAGCACGTGCCAGAGCTGGGGCAGCTCGTCGAGGCGGGTGGCGCGCAGGATCCGGCCGAGCGGCGTGATGCGCATGCTGTCGGCCAGCGCCTCGGTTCCCGCTGTCATGGAGCGCAGCTTCATCAGACGGAAGCTGCGTCCGTTAAGACCGCTCCGCATCTGGAAGAAGAAGACGGGGCGGCCATCGATCAGCCCGACCGCGGCGATGCTGAGCAGCAGCAACGGAAGCAGCAGGGGCAACGCCGCGACGGCGATCGCGATATCGCGGGCGCGGGCTCCCTTCATTGCACCGCCTCAGCGATCGGGACGTCTTGCCGGCGCGGCTCGGCCGGCGCCTGCGGCGTACCGAGCGCCATGGTGGAGAGCAGAATGCCGTTGACGCGCTCGACCGAGAAACGCGTCCTCGCCGTCTCCAGCGCCCGTGCGCCCATCGCCACCGCCAGCCCGGGATCGTCGACGAAGCGCCATAACGCGGCCGTGAGGCCATCGACGTCGCGCGGTTCGACCAGGAAACCGTTCACGCCGGTATCGATCGGTTCGCGGCAGCCGGGCATGTCGGTGGTGATCACCGCGCGGCCGGTCGCCATCGCCTCGAGGATCGTCCGCGGCAATCCTTCGCGATACCAGCTCGGCAGCACGAAGACGCTCGCCGCGGCAAGATGCGGCCGCACGTCCCGCGTCTCGCCGAGATAATCGATCACGCCCTCGGCCTGCCAGGCGGCGACCTGCGCGGCATCGATGCCGGCCGGATTGGGATCGAGCGGTCCGAGCAAGGCGAAGCGGACATCAGGACGGTCGCGCCGGATCCGGCGGGCCGCCTCGACATAATCGAACAGTCCCTTGCTCTTCAGCAGACGCGCGATCATCAGGAAGCGGGGGCCGTCCGCCGGAACCGGCGCAGCCGCATAATGGCTGAGATCGACGCCGGTGCCGGGCACCTGCACGACGCGCGCCTCCGGCCGGATCATGCGATGCTTGAGCATCTCGCCGCGATCGTCGGCATTGAACACGAACACCGCCGAGGCACGGGCCAGCGCCGGGCGGTAAAGCGCGGCGACGAGGCGGCGCAGCCAGGGCCGCGCTTCCTCGCCAAAGGCATGGCCGAGGCCGCTGACCATCGCATAGAAAAGCGGCCCCTTTGCCAGGCGGCAGGCCAAGCCCGCATAGATGATCGGCTTTTGCGTATAGGCGAGGACGAGGTCCGGTCGCTCCTCGACGAAACAGCGCCGCAGCCAGCGCACCGTCTTCAGATCCTCGAACGGATCGAGGCCCGTGCGAGCCATCGGCATCATCCGATAGGCGACACCGATCGCCGCGAGTCTGGCGGCGATCTCGGCATCCTCCTCGGGCGCGCAGGCAAGCACCTCATGGCCGTTGGCGACCATATCGGTCAGCAGGCGTCCCCTGAAGTTGACGAGAGAATAAGCCAGGCTCGCCACCACGACGATCTTCACAGCGCCGCCCCCCTCGTCCGCTCCGCCGTCGGCGATGCCGACGGCGGCGTTGCGAGCCCATGCTCGCGGAAGAGCGCCGCATAACGGTGCACCACCGCTTCCAGCGCGAAACGCTGCGTCACCCGGGCCGCCGCAATCTGGCCGAGCGCCCGGCGTTCCTGGGCACCCAGGCCGAGGAGCTCGACGAGCGCTTCGGCCAGCGCCTCGGCATCCGCCGGCGGAACGATCCGGCCGCCATCGGCCACCACCCAAGCCGAGTCTCCGACGTCTGTGGCTACGCACGGTACGCCGCATGCCATCGCTTCTCCGACGATGTTTGGAAAACCCTCTCCCCATGCCGAGGGCAGGGCCAATATGTCGAGGCCGGACAACCAGTCCGCGACATCGGTACGGTGGCCGGCAAGCGTCCAGCTCCCGCTCGGCAGGGATCGCAGCATCCGCGCATCGGCGGCGGACGGCTCGTCCATCCCCTGCCCCACCACCAGCAGATGCGCCTCCGGGCGACGCTCGCGCACGGCGAGGAAGGCCCGGATCAGGTTGCCCACGTCCTTCATCGGATGATTGCGCGCGACCATGCCGATCACCTCCGCGCCCTCCGGCAGGCAGAAGCTCTTGAGCAAGCTCCGTCGGCCGGGTTCCCGCGGCGCGAAGACGTGGCGATCGAAGCCGTTGGGAATGACGAGATCGCATTTCGGCCGATAGCCGAAGGCGCGATATTGTTCGCAGGCCGTGCGCGAATTGTAGACGATCGCCGCCGGACGCGCCGACAGCCATGCTCCCATTCGCAGCGTGAGCCGGCTGAGCGGCTTTTCCCGCCTGTAGCCGCTGAGCGAATGCCGGACGTTCCAGATCACGGGCGGCGCCTCGGGCATCGCCGCCGCCGCCCAACTGGCGGCGATCGCGCCATGATGCATCCAGCCCATGATCAGATCCGGCCGCTCCTCGCGCGCCAGCCTGGCGAGCCGCAGGGCGGCGGCCAGCGACGGCAGGCCGCCCCGCATACCGAGGCTGTGGATCGTCGTGCCGGTTGCAGCGATGCGCCTGCCGACGGTACCGGGTGCGATCAGCGAGACGATGCAGGAATCGAGGTCCGGAACGAGCGACGCGCTTTCCATCAGGCGCGCGAGCATCGTCTCCGCGCCGCCCACGTTGAGCCCGGTGATGACGTGCATGACTTTCACCGGCTGCTGCCGGCGATCGCATCGCCCCTCATTCTCTTGTCCCCTCGCGCTTTCCGGATCGTCCCGACGGAAAACTAATCGGAAGCCGCGCCTGAGAGCGCGTCGATTCCGGCCATCATCCTTCTGTGACCGAAGGGGTAACAACCGAAGGCTTCCCAATACTCTTTGGAGATAGACTATTGTCGTACCGGACAATTCCGACGGCATGGCTACCTCTTGGCGGTATCCTCCCGATGCGCGAGTTCACGCTGCAGCGCAGCGCCTTATCGTTCGCCCCAGCCGACATGGGTTTGGCGACCTGAGCCGCTTTAGAAAAAAGGAGTCGCAGCGGCGCCAAGGGGGAGTGTTGCGTCATGACTGCGCCGTTCACGCCAATTGCCGGCCGTCGCTCCTGGCGGCGGAGAGCCTTTCTGCTCTACGACTCGATCGCCATCTGCCTCGCTCTGACGATTGCCGTCTTGCTGCGCATGAATGGGCAGATTCCCCAGCCGATGCTGCTCGGCATGATCTGCAGCCTGCCGATATTCCTGGCGTGCGGGCTCGTCATCTTCCATCTCTGCGGCGTCTACGAGCGGGTCTGGAGGCTCGGCTCGCTCAATGACCTGATCGCGCTCGTCGGAGCCGCCGCCATCTCCGTCATCGTTCCGGTCGCGGCGATCACACTGGCCGGCGCACGCTGGCTGCCGACTTCGGTGCCGTTCATCCAGTGGTTCGTGCTCGTCGCCATCCTCGCCGGGGGCAGGCTGTGGCGCCGGATCCTTGCCGACCAGCTCCGCTCGATGCGGCGGCTGCACGCCACCGACCAGTCTCCTGCCGAACCGGAGCGCCAGCGAGCGCTGATCGTCGGCTCGCCCGAAAATGTCGAGATGGTGCTGCGTCAGCTCGAAGCGGCCGACGATCCCGATTATGTCGCCGTCGGCATCCTCGATCTCGGCGAGCAGGACGTCGCCTTGCGGCTTCGCCGGGTGCCGATCCTGGGCAGCATCGATGCCGTCGCCGAAGTGGTGAGCACGCTTGCCGCGATGCATTTGCGGCCGCACTGCCTGATCCTGGCCGAGGGGACGACCCGTCTCGCCGGCCCCATCAAGCTCAAGCTGGTAACCGCTGCCGAAACGCTGGGCCTTGCCGTGATGCGCGCGCCCAAGCCGACCGCGATGGGCGAGCCGCTGGGGCTCAAGGCGGTCAACCATGCCGAACTGCTCGGCCGGCCGCAGACGACGTTGGATCCCACCGTGGTCTCGCGCGCCCTGGAAGGCTGCCGCGTGCTCGTGACCGGCGCTGGCGGCACGATCGGCCGCGAGCTCGTCCGACAGATCGCCGCCTTCGGGCCGGCGGAGCTGATCCTGCTCGATGCCGGCGAATTCAACCTCTATTCGGTCGAGCTCGAGATGCGGGAGAATTTTCCCGGCATCCCGTGCAGCCCGGTGCTCTGCTCGATCCGCCAGCGCCAGCACATCATGGACGTGTTCAGCCGCTACAGGCCGGAATTCGTACTCCACGCCGCCGCATTGAAGCATGTGCCGCTGGTCGAGACCAACATCTGCGCCGGGGTGATGACCAATGTGCTCGGCACGCGCAACGTGGCAGACGCAGCCCTGCGCTTCGGCGCGCGCGCCATGGTGCAGGTCTCCACCGACAAGGCGGTCAACCCGGTCGGCATCATGGGTGCCACCAAACGCCTCGGCGAACTCTATTGCCAGGCGCTCGACCTCGCGGGCAGCAACCAGCCTTCGGCACCGCGCTTCATGACCGTGCGCTTCGGCAATGTGCTCGGATCCAGCGGATCGTTGATCCCGCTGTTCGAGCACCAGCTCAAGCGCCGCGCACCGCTGACCGTAACGCATCCGGAAATCACGCGCTTCTTCATGACCGTGCACGAGGCCGTCCAGCTCGTCCTGCACAGCATGGCACGGACGCTGGGCTGCGACGTGAAGCGCGGCCGTATCATCGTGCTCGACATGGGCGAGCCGGTGAAGATCATCGACATCGCGCGCCGCATGATCCGCCTCTCGGGTCTCGAGCCCGACGTGGACGTGCAGATCAAGATCGTCGGCCTGCGGCCCGGCGAGAAGCTGTACGAGGAACTGTTCGACGAACGCGAGGAAAGACTGCCTTCTGCCCTTCCGGGCGTGTTCGAGGCGGAGCCGGTTCCCGTTCCGGTCGCCGTTCTCAACAAGCGCTTCGATGCCTTCGCCAGGGCCATCGCCGACCATGACGAGCAGGCGGTCCACGACCTGCTCTTCCAGGCGATGGAGAGCGAACATCGCGGCGACGTCGTCCCCCTTCAGATCATCCGCAGCCCCCAGCCCGTGTCTCAACCGGTCCGGACCATGGCGATGCCTGCCGCTGCGGCAATGGAGTAGCACATGGCCACACTCAGCCTCGCCCAGACCGTCAGCCCCGCATCACTGCCTTCCCGTATCGCATCGCGCTGGCCGGTCTTCGCGGACGACGAGATCGCCGCGGTCGAAGCGGTGCTTCGATCTGGCCGGGTCAATGCCCTTCATCACGGCGATCGATGCACCGCGCTGGAGCAGGGTTTCGCCGAATTGTGCGCCATGCCGCATGCGATCGCGCTGGCCAACGGCACGCTGGCGCTCGAAGTCGCGCTGCGTGCGCTCGGCGTCGGGCCGGGTGACGAAGTGATCGTGCCTGCCCGCAGCTTCGTCGCCTCGGCGAGCTGCGTAATGGCGTGCGGGGCCAAGCCGGTGTTCGCAGATATCGATCCGGAATCCCAGGGTCTGAATGCCCGGCACGTCGCGGCGTGCGTCACCGGGCGCACAAGAGCGATCATCGCCGTGCACATCGGCGGCTATCCCGCCGCCGTCGGAGAGATCGCGCTGCTCGCCGCCGAGATGGGGGTGAAGCTGATCGAGGATTGCGCGCAGGCGCATGGCGCGACGCTCGATGGGCGGCCGATCGGCAGCTTCGGCGATGCCGCCGCCTTCTCCTTCTGCACGGACAAGATCATGTCGACTGGCGGCGAAGGCGGCATGCTCGTGCTGCGGGAAGAAGCAGCGGCGCGTCGTGCCTGGTCGCTGAAGGATCATGGCAAGGATCAGAATGTGGCGCGTGCCCACGTCATCGGCCACTCATTCC
Organism: Flavisphingomonas formosensis; assembly: GCF_009755815.1. Taxonomy (GTDB): domain Bacteria; phylum Pseudomonadota; class Alphaproteobacteria; order Sphingomonadales; family Sphingomonadaceae; genus Flavisphingomonas; species Flavisphingomonas formosensis. The sequence continues at coordinate 262,258 of NZ_WRPK01000006.1, read as the reverse complement.
GTTGGCTGCATGACGATTTCGGCAGCAACTACCGGCTGACCGAGATGCAGGCGGCCATCGGCCTGGTGCAGCTCGACAAGCTACCCGATTGGCTGCGCATCCGTCGGCGCAATGCGGCGGCGATCCTGGCCGAATTGACCGGCAGCGCGGCCCTGCGCCTGATCGGACCGCGGGACGGCATCGGCAACGCCTATTATAAATTCTACGCCTTCGTGCGGCCGGAACGGCTGAAGACCGGCTGGAGCCGCGATCGCATCGTGCAGGAGGCGTGGGCGGCCGGCATCCCTTGCCAGGTGGGCATCTGCCCCGAAATCTATCGCGAGCGCGCCTTCGTCGAGGCGGGCCTCGCGCCCGCAGCACCACTGCCGATCGCGCGCGAACTCGGCGAAACGAGTCTGATGCTGCCGGTGGATCCGACGCTGGACGAGGAGAGCTGCGCAGCGATGGGCCGCGTGCTGCGGACAATCGTCGACGAGGCCGCGCAATGACCTCACCTGGCCAAGATCTTCCCTCATTCCTGATCATCGGCGCGGTGAAGGCCGCCACGACATGGATCTCGCACCAGCTGCGCGCCCATCCGGCGCTCTGGCTGCCCGACTCGGAACCGCATTTCTTCAGCACGGACTATTACCGCGGGCTCGACTGGTACCGCTCGCTGTTCGCCGCGGCACCAGCAGGACGCATCGTCGGGGAGAAGTCCGCCGACTATCTCGCCCATCCCGAAGCGGCGCAGCGCATCGCTGCACATCTGCCGGGCGTGCCGCTGATCATCCAGCTTCGCGATCCAGTCGAACGGGCCTATTCCGACTATTGCATGCTCTATCGGCGCGGCACGGTAGGCGGCGATCCGCGCCGCTATCTGGATGCGGCCCAGACGAGCTTTCCGCGCTTCCTCGAAGGCGGCCGCTACGCCAAGCACCTCCGGCGCCTGCTGGACCATGTGCCGGCCAATACGGTGAAGATCATCCTCTACGAAGATATCCACCGGGATCCGGATCGGATGATAGAGGAAGTCTGCCATCATATCGGCGTGGACAGCCATATCGCGGAAGAGGCTGTCTCCGAACGCCGCAACGACAGCACGGCGCCGATGCTACCGCTGCCGCTGCGTCGCCTGCTGCGGCCCGCCCGGCCGCTGCTCGATCCGCTCCGCACCAATTCGTGGCTGGCCGGCATGAGGGCGGCAATGGCGCGCCCCGTTCGTTACCCGCCGCTGACAGAAGAACTGAAGTCCATGCTCCGCGAATATTATCGGGCGGACATCATCGCGCTCCAGGGTCTGATGGATCGCGACTTGAGCGGCTGGCTTCAGGACGAGCGGGTTCCGGCGTGAACCCATGAATGCACGGTCTCAGCGACCGTAGGACAGGCGCGGCAGCGTCGCGCATGCCCACGATCGCAGGGGGATGAAATCGTGGAGGTGCAAGATGATGATACGATGGATCGTCGCAGCGGCGATGGCGACTTCGGCATGGGCGGCCCAGGCGGGCAATACGCCCATGCTGCCTGCGGTTGGCACGAGCGCCTACCAGCTCGGCCCGGGTGACGAACTGCGCATCCATGTCTCCGGCCTGGATGCGCTGAACAATACCTATTTCGTCGACGATACCGGCAGGATCGCGGTGCCGATGCTGCCGCCGGTGACGGTATCGGGCAAGACCGTCCGCGAGGCTGAAGCCGCCATCGCAGATCAGATCCGATCCCGTCAGCTCGTCCTCAATCCTGAGGTGAGCGCGCAGGTCCAGGCCTATCGTCCCTTCTTCATCGCGGGCGAAGTCCAGCGCCCCGGGCAATATCCCTATGTTCCGGGGATGTCGCTGATGACGGCGGTGTCGATAGCCGGCGGCTACACGTTCCGCGCCAATACGAAGACAGCGACGATCACGCGTGCCAACGTGAAAGGCCGCGCTTCGCAGGAAACCCAGATCCAGCCCGGGGACGTGATCGTGATCCGGGAAAGCTGGTTCTGAGCGAGTGAAACGCTCATGGATGCGATCGGGGACCCTGCTCGCGCGCGGCCTCTCGCTCCCCCTCTTCGCCTTGGCGGCCGGCCTCTGTCCGATGCCGCTCGAGGCGCAGAATGCGGAGCAACGCGACCCCACGATCGCCAACCTGCCGCGCCCGGGCTACGAGCCGAGGACGATCATCCTCGGCGGCACGGTGATCGCCCCGACACTGGACATGGGCGTCACCTACGACAACAACATCCTTGCGGTACCCGACCGAACGATCAGCGACGCGATTTTCACGGCCAGCCCCAAAGTGCTGATCTCGCACAAGGGGCCGACCTTCGATCTCAGAGCGGATCTCCATGGATCGATCATTCGATACATGGATCATCCGACCGAGAATGTGAACACGTTCGGCGCGACGATCGATGCCACGAAAGGAGTGGCGAGAAACCAGACGATCACGGCCGAACTGGCCTTCGACCGGACCTTCGAACGGCGCAGCGATCCGGAAGCGTCGATCAACCGGACGCGTTCTCCGGCGCTGATCAACCTTGCGACCGCGCTGCTGCGCTACAATTACGCCGGGCCGCGCGTGGGCCTGACCGCCGAAGCCGCCATTTCGAAGCTCGATTATCTGCCGCTGGTGGACGCCGATCGCGACATGCTGACCTATCGGGCATCGGTCCGGGGATCGGTGAACGTCGGAAGGAGAGTGGCCGTATTCGTCCAGCCGTTCGTCAATCGGCGCGATTTCCGGCTGAAGCCGGTACGCGGCGCGATCTTCGGAGATGCCACGACGATGGGCGTGCTCGGCGGCATATCCTTCGATCTGGCCGACAAGCTGCAGGGCGACATCGGCCTGGGCGCATTCCGGTCCAATCCGGATGCGCCGGGCGTCAAGTCCTTCACCGGCCTTGCAGCGAACGGCCGTATCGTCTGGCGGCCGAGAGTTCGGACGGCGGTGATCTTCGAAGTCTTCCGAGGGGACGTCGCAACCATACGCGCGGGATCGCTCGGCAGGATCGATACGCGGATCGGTCTCGCGATCGATCAGGAAGTGCGTCACAATCTTCAGCTGCACGGATCAGTGGGTTTGCGCGACATCCACTATCGCGGAGCGGCCGACAATGATCAGCGCTACGTCAACGGCGAAATCGAGATGCGCTATCTCTTCAGCCGCCACTGGTCGCTCTCGCTGGGGACGGCTTATACGAAACGCACCAGCCCCGAGACCAGCAACCGTTTCGACCGCTGGCAGACGACACTCGGCCTGCGTCTGGTCTATTAGGACAAACACGATGATGCGTCACGCTATCAAGGCTGGCAGGAACGCGCATTGCAAGACGATACGACATCCAGTGCTGGCAGCGCTCGCCGCGACAGGCCTGGCCATCGGCAGCATGGCCGCAACAGCCGCGCCGCCATCGGTCAGGCCACCGGCACCCGACGCGACGGACGCCTTCCCGGGCGCCCAGGGCTATGGCCGCACCGCGCGGGGCGGCCGCGGCGGGCGGATCATCCCGGTGACGACATTGGCAGATTCGGGACCGGGATCGCTGAGGGCGTGCATCGATGCAGTCGGCCCCCGAGTGTGTATCTTCCGGGTCGGGGGCGTGATCCGATACACGACCAAGCGCCCGATGATCACCAATCCCTATATCACGATCGCCGGCCAGACCGCACCGGGCGGCGGAATATTGCTCACCCACAATGGCGGCCCCGACGGCTTCACGCCACTGGTCATCAAGAATACCCATGACGTGATCATCCGCTTCGTAAGGGTACGTCCCGACAAGCGGGGCGAGCAGCGCGAGGCGAATAGCGCGATCACGATCGAGAACAGCAAACGCGTGATCCTGGATCATGTCAGCACATCCTGGTCTCTCGATGAGAATATCGGCGGCTATGCCGGCAATGACCAAATCACCATATCCAACTCGATCATGGCCGAGGGCATTCCGCGGCACGACAAATGCACGCTGATGGCGAGCGATCCGCCTCGCCCCCAGCATGTCAGCTACATTCGCAATCTCTGCGCGCACAATGGCGACCGCAATCCGGACATCAATTTCCCGCCGGGATCCTGCGTCGAAGTGATCAACAACATACTCTATGACGGCGTCGTCGAATTCGCCGAGATCTGGGAAAGCTATGGCGGGACGCCGGTCAGCATCGTCGGAAATTATTTCCGAGCGGGACCGAGCACCAAACGCGGCTTTGCCCATGGGCTCGTCTACCAGTCGGTCGGCAGCACAGGCCATGCGAGGCTTTACCAGACGGGGAACGTCTTCGACGGCCTCCTTCCGGCCAATGCCGGCGTCGCCGCCATTCTCGTGCCCAAGCCGCCCTGCCCGCTGACCATCAAGCCGACCAGCGCGGCCAAGGCCTATGGGCAGGTGCTCGCCCAGTCCGGCGCCTTTCCACGCGACGCGGTTGACCGGCGGATCGTGAACGAGGTGCGATCGCGCACCGGCCATATCGTCTCCGATTTCGGCACCCTGCCACCGATCGCCAACGGCACGCCCTACCCCGATCGCGACGGGGACGGCATGTCGGATGCATGGGAGGCTGCCCACGGCACCGATCCCGACCGGTTCGACGCCTGGGATGACAAGGATGGCGACGGCTGGTCGAACCTAGACGACTTCCTCGACGCGCTGGCCATAGGGCTGGTCTCTGCCGTCCCCACGCCATTCGCGAAAGGGGCAGGCAGACCGACCAACACTGCACGGTGACCTACCTCTAAAGGCTTAGTCCAGAATATCGGTGCGATCTGCCGGGCTGCATCCTTACCATCTGCACTGGGAGTTCGGCGCCGCACGCGTTGGACGGGGGTGCAGCCGCCGGCTCCGGCAAAGGGGGAGCGACATGAAGCGTCTGAAAGGCTTGTGGTGCCTTCTGAACGGCCACCTCCGCTCGCGCCGGCACGTCGTGGACCGCGGCAAGATGCGCTATTCCCGCTGCAAGCGCTGCGGCGCGGACATGGTCCAGACGCGTGACCGCAAATGGCTCACTCTTGCCGCCTATGACAAGGTCCAGGGGATTTCCGGGATATAGGCGGACCGGCCAGGACACGCCCGGTCAGAGGCCGCCGATCATGTCGCGAACGCGGGTGGCGAGCGCCTCCATGGCGAAGGGCTTTGTCATCATCGCCATGCCATGTTCGAGGAAACCTGAAGCAAGCGCGGCATTTTCGGCATAGCCGGTCATGAACAGCACCTTGAGATCCGGCCTGTGCTCCCGCCCCGCATCGGCCATCTGCCGTCCATTCATTCCCGGCAGGCCGATATCGGTGACGAGCAGGTCGATCCGCCGGTCCGACCGGAGAACCTCAAGCCCAGCCAGCCCATCGGCCGCCTCGATCGCCCGGTAGCCGAGCTCGCTCAGCACTTCGACGATCAGGCCGCGCACGATCGGCTCATCCTCCACCACCAGCACGGTTTCGCCCGCTTCCGCGGCATGCTCGTCGGACAGCTGCGGCAGGGCGCCATCCTCGGTAGCCTCGCCGTGATAGCGCGGCAGATAGAGTTTTACCGTCGTACCGATGCCGACCTCGCTGTAGATGCGCGCATGACCTTCGGACTGGCGCGCGAAGCCGTAGATCATCGACAGGCCGAGGCCGGTGCCCTGGCCGATCGGCTTGGTGGTGAAGAAAGGTTCGAAGGCGCGAGCCATGGTCGCCGCATCCATGCCGACGCCAGTATCGGTGACGCAGATGCAGACATATTGGCCGGGCCGCACCTCACGCTGGCTGGCGGCATAATGGCTGTCGAGATGGGCGTTGCAGGTCTCGATCACCAGCGTGCCACCTTCCGGCATCGCATCGCGCGCGTTGATCGCCAGATTGAGCAGCGCGCTTTCGAGCTGGTTGGCATCGCATTTGGTGAGCCAGAGGCCACCGGCCAGCACCAGCTCGAGCCGGACCGTTTCGCCGAGCGTCCGGCGGAGCAGGTCCTCCATCGAGGCGACCAGCGGATTGGCGCGCACCGGCCGCGGATCGAGTGGCTGGCGCCGCGAGAAGGCGAGTAGCCGATGGGTGAGCGCGGAGGCGCGGCTGGCCGAATTGGCAGCCCCCTTGATGAAGCGGTCCAGCCCATCCATCCGACCTTGATCGAGACGATGCTGCAGCAGTTCGAGATTGCCGGTCACGCCTTGCAGCAGATTGTTGAAATCATGCGCTATGCCGCCTGTCAGCTGCCCGACTGCCTCCATCTTCTGGCTCTGGCGCAATGCATCCTCGGCACTGCGCTGATCGGTGACGTCCCGTCCGAAGCCGTAGATCGAGCCACCCTCCGCGACGAAATTCCAGGCGACCTGCCTTTTGCTCTCCTCGCGCGTGCGCATCGAGAATTCACCGTCGCTGCGGTGCGCGCCGAGCAGCAACCGCTCCAGCGTGATGCTCGCCGCCTCGCGATCGTTTTCGGCGACGAATTCGAGCAGCATATGGCCGGTACTTTCACTGCCCTGCCACTGCAGCACGCCGCTCCACGCCGGATTGACCTTGAGCAGCCTACCCTCCAGCGTCGCGACGATCTTGAGTACGGGGGAGAGCGTCCAGATGCGTTCCTGATCCCGTGCGATCGAGCGGCTTTCGGTGATGTCGCGACCGACGCTGTGGATCCGGTCCGCGTCCGGCACTGCCGTCCAGTCGAGCAGCCGATAGTCGCCATCCTTGCGCAGGAAGCGGTTCTCGAACGCATGGGCCGCAGCACCTTCCGCGATCCGCTCCAGTTCCGCCGCAGTGGCTTCGCGATCCGCCGGATGGATGAAGTCGCCGACCGGGCGGCCCACCATCTCCTCCGCCGCCCAACCCAGCAGGCGTGTGGCGGACGGATTGACCGCGGTGATGACACCGCCGCGATCGCTCACCAGCAGTAGATCCTGGGACATGACCCAAAGCCGATCCCGGTCGCGGGCATTTTCCGCCTCGGCCAGCTTCTGCTCGTGAATGTCGGTGTTGGTGCCGACCCAGCGGATGATCCGGCCCTCCGCGGTGCGCACGGGAATGGCGCGGACCAGATGCCAGCGATAATCGCCATCCGCCCGCCGCATGCGAAGCTCGACCTCGAACACCTTCCCGGTGCGGATCGATTCAGCCCAGCGCCCATTGGAGTTGTCCAGATCGTCGGGATGCACGATCGATGCCCAGCCTTCATTCTCGAGGCTGCTGGGGTCGAGACCGGTATAGGCCCATACCTGCGCGCTGCACCAGTCGATCAGGCCGGCGGCGGGCGCCGTCCATACCTGATTGGGCATGGATTCCGCGAAGGTGCGGAACTGGGCCTCGCTTTCCTCAAGCGCCTGCTGCACGCGCCGCCGTTCGGTAACGTCCTGCACCACGCCGACCAGCCGGATGGGACGGCCGGCCTCGTCTCGCTCATATTCAGCCGTGCGTGCGATGACGCGAATCTCGCCCGTATCCGGCCGGCGGATACGATATTCGACATCGAGCAGCGCCGCGCCGTTGCGACGGCTCTCATCGTTCGAGATCAGCCGCGAATCCTCCGGGATCACGAGACGTTCGATATCGATCGCTTTCAGATTCTCGCAGGGGGCAATACCGAAGATGCGGCAGAATTCCGCGGTGCCGTCGATCCCGCCATCGAGGATGTCGATCGAGAAGATGCCGACGCCGCCCGCTTCCTGTGCGCGTCGCAGCCGATCCTCTGACTCGCGCAGTGCCAGCTGCGCCCGGAATTCGGCGGTGTGATCGCGCACCACCTTCACGAAGCCGACCGGCTGGCCGCTATCGTCGCGGATCGGCCGCATCTCGCCGGTGGCGAAGAAGCGCTCGCCACTGGCGCGCAGGAGCCAGCGTTCCTCCTGCGCGCAACCGGTCGCAAGGGCGATCGCGGTTTCGGCATCGGCACCGCCGGCCGCATGATCGCCAGGCGGGAAAAGCCGGGCCAGCGTCTGCCCGAGCATCTCGGCCTCGCTCCAACCCAAGATCCGTTCGGCCCCGGCATTCCAGCGCGTCACCCGCCCTTCGGGATCGAGCGCGACGATCGCATAGTCGATCGCGCTGTCCAGAATCTGGCGATGGCGCGCCTCGCTCTGCCGGACCTCGCGCTCCGCAAGGACGCGATCCGTGACATCGGATCCCTCGACGAAGATACCCACCACTTCGCCGTCCGGATCGCGAACCGGCTGGCAGACGAAATCTATATAGCGCTCCTCGGGCGGCGAGCCGGGTGTCCGCTGCAGCATGATCGGCCGCCCCGTGCCGGCCCATGCCTCGCCTGAGACATAGATACGGTCCAGCATCTCGAAGAAGCCCTGCCCCCGCCCTTCCGGCAGCGCCTCGCGGACCGGCTTGCCGACGACGTCGCGATACCCGACCAACTGGGCATAGGCGGGATTGATATAATCGAGGATGTGATCCGGCCCGCTGAGCATCGCCATATAGGCGGGCGCTTGTTCGAACATGCGCTGAAGCCGCTGCTGCTGATCACGCGTCCAGGCCTCTGCCTTCACCCGCGAGGTGGTCTCGACGACGATTCCCAGAACGCCGACCGCCCGGCCCGCCTCGTCCAGCAAGGGCGAATAATCGAGGTCGATCCACACCTGCTCGGGCCCGCCGATGCGTTCGAGCGTGAGAGAATGATCCTTGAACGACAGGCTGTCGCCGCCGAGGCAGACCCGCATCACCTCCGCATTGAACGCTGCATGCTCCGGCCAGCCGACCCGCACCTCCGCGCCCAGCAGCCCTGCCTCGCGGGTCCCCGCCAATGCGGCATAGCCGTCATTGTAGATCATCACGCCGGCGGTGCCCCATAAGATGAGCATGGGCACATGCGAGCGCAGCATCAATGCGACCGCGGTGCGCAGGCTCGGCGGCCAGCCATCGATCGGGCCGACGGCGGTGCGGGACCAGTCGAACACGGCGATGCGGTCGGCGATCGCGCCTCCGCCCTTCAGGAAGGGATAATCGCTCGCGTCAGGCGAAGCCTTGCCCATCCGGTACCCCTCGAACCCCCGTCGCGTCGCAAACCGGCGGACGCCCCCTTATTTTCCATTTTCGGGCAAAGGCCTATAACCCATGCGAAAGCCTAGACACAATCGGACAAGACCACGCGACCGGGGGCGCCAAGGGAAAATGGCGGATGGCACCGTCTTCCTTTCGAAACCGGAATGCTGCGCGGAAGCCACAGCGCCGAGATATGCGTCGAACCGAAGCGTATCGCCGTTGCGGGGCTGCAGAACCGGTTTTAGCGTGCTTCCCGTGGCGCGCCGCGGGGGCGTCGTGCGCCATGAGTGAACAGGGACGACCGGATCATGGAGATCGTGTTTGCGTATAGCGGCGGCGCCGCCGCCGCCATCGAGCTGGAAGGCCAAGCCACTGTCCTTTGGGCCAATCTCGCTTTCGACGATGCGGCAAAGGCCTCGTTGCGGCGTGACGGCCTCGCCGTCGAGGGGCTGCGGCTGACCGGCCCCTGCCCGTTCCGGCTGCGCATGGTCGATTCGGAGCATCTCGCCGTATCGGCACCTGCCCGGGGCGACAGGGCCGCGCTGCTCGATCTGTGGCAGGTTCACTTCCAGCGCCGGATCGGCCCGATCGGCGGACGCGAAGCCGCCTGAGCTCAGCGGGCGCCCGCGCGCCCGGCGCTCACCTCCGCCAGCACGCCGTCCCAAAGCGTGGTCACCCTCCGGGGATGGCAGCGCTCCGCGACGTCGCGCGCGGCGACGCCGAGCCGGTCGCGTAACGCCGCATCCCCCATCAGCCGGTCCAGTCCCTCCGCCAGTGCGGCGACATCCTCGACGGGCACCAGCAGCCCGTCCTCGCCGGAATGGATGAGATCAGCGGGGCCATATGCGCAGTTGCAGGACAGGACCGGCAGACCCGCGGCCATCGCTTCGCCGAGCGCATTGGGAAAGCCCTCATAGCGGGACGACAGCACGAAGGCATCGGCCTGACCGACCCATTCGCCGGGAGACCGGCTGTTGCCGGCCAAGGATATGCGATGGCCGAGACCATAGCCGGCGATGCGCCGTTCCAGTTCGGGCCGATCGGGCCCTTCACCCCATATACGAAGCATCCAGCGCGGATGGCGATCGGCCACGCGGGCGAAGGCGTCGATCAGCATGTCGAAACCCTTTTGCCGGGTGAGCCGTCCGGTCGCGGCGAGGATGAGGCCGTCCCGCGGCGGCCCCGGGAGCGGCTCGATCACGATGGGATTGGGGATGACATGCGCCCGCCGCCGTGCGGTAGCGCCGAGGCATTCCAGGCTGGCCCGTGTCTGCATCACGATCCCGTCGGCGCGCCGGTGCAGCCGGGAGAGCAGCATCGTCCAGCCGCGGCTTGCCTGCTGGAGCCGGGGATTGTTTCGTTCCGAGATGATCACCCGACGCCGGGTGCCGAGACTGGCGAGCAGAGTCAGGACGTTGATCTTGGTCAGGAAGGAGATGGTGACATCCGGCGCCAGCCGATCCAGCGTCCGGCGCAGCATGCAGGCGCGCCGCAGCGTCGCGAGCAGCCCGCCCAGCCGGCGATCGCTGGCGATGCCCAGCCGCTCTAGGCGGACCCGCGGATCGAGCCCGTGGAAGATCGGTGCGGCCGCGCTATCGAAAGAGATCAGCGTTACGCGGTGACCGCGCCCCACCCAGTCCGCGCTGAGCAGGCTGACGACGCGTTCCGCACCTCCCGCCCCGAGGCCGGCGATGACGAGCGCGATGTGGAGAGGAGCCACGGCCCGGCCCTGCGCCGGTGCCAATGTGCGAGGCTGCTCGTTCACCGGCGTTCTCAGGCGCGCGCGAGTTTCATCATTTTGCGTCTGCGCGTCGCCGGGCCGCTATCCTTTGCCGCCTCGACCGACGCGGCAATCGCCAGCAGGACCGGAACCGACCAGAGCCGCGCATACATGTGCGGGCTCGCATTGGATGCCAGGATGAAGGTGACCGACACGGACAGGGTATAGGCCGCGGCAATGCGGTCGCGTCCATAGGCCATGACGCCAGCGCAGATGATCACCGAAAGCATCAACAACCAGCCGAAAAGCGAAAGGAGACCGCCTTCCGCCCATAACAGCAGATACATGTTGTGCACCGGCGCCTTATATTCGCTGATCACGCGATATTGATCGGCGCCGACGCCGACGAGCATATGATCCTCGACGATGCGCCACGCCTCGATCATCAGCTTCAGACGCCCTTCGAACGTGCCGGCCTCCGAAATATCGCCATTGCCGATCGCATTGCCGACGCGCTCGACGAAGATCGACGGCAGACCTACGCCGCGGGCGATCAATATGCCTGCGATTACGGCGCTGCCGGCGGCCGCGATCAGGCCGGTGCGCAGCCGGAAGCGGATTCCGCCGGCGACCACGAACATGGCGATGGCCAGCGACGCGCTGCTGAAGGCCGTGAAGGACGCGGTGAGCACGATGCCGAGGATCAGCACCGCCAACCAGCCGAGCATCAGCAGATCGCCGACGCGCTGCTTGGCATGCAGGAACAGCACCGCCGGGATAGCCATGGCCAGCACGGCGCCATTCCAGTTCGCATCGCTGGCAAACGCGCCGAGCCGTCGGCCACCGGAGAGGAAATCCAGGCCGAACAGCGCCCGCGCATCGTTGAATGTGCCCGTATAGGTGAAATAGACGATCGCGCCGAACAGGTTCATCGCGAAGACGCCCCAGACAAATGCCTTGATAAGCGTCGCGGTTTGATCCGGCCCGCGACGCAGGAGGATCATCGGCAGGACGATCCACGCGAAGAGATACTGCGCCGCGACGATCAGCCAGCGCGACGGCGTCGGACACACGATCGAGCCGATCAGCAGGCCACCGACGAGCATGATGAAGCCGGCGAACCAGAAGCGGGTCAGGAACCGGAACGGCTCCAGCGGCATGCGATGGGCAAGGACGAGTTGGCCGAAGCCGAGCAGGAACAGCGCGTCGCTGGCGGTGAACATGATGTCCTGCGACGGCCGCCACGTCAGATAGCAGGAAAGGAAGATCGCAGCGAGGATCGACAGCGGCATGGCGCTGCCTGCCTGGACCCGGCCGGAATACTGCGTCAGCATGAGCCTACCTGCGTCGTGGCACCCTTCTCACGATAGATGCGCTGGTGGAAGATCGCCTGATAGGGGCCACGCTCGAGAAATCTGTAGATGAAGTGCGTCATCGCGAAGGAGGCCGCGAACACGGCGATGGCAAAAGCCGTCATCGACAAGGCGATATTGTCCGTGAACCAGCCGCAGCGCACGAACAGCATCCGCAACAGATAATAAGCGAAGGGATGCACCAGATAGAGGCTGTAGCTGACATCGCCGGCATAGCGGAAGAAGCGGCCGCCGAGAAGATGGGCGGTGGCGCTGCCCGGCCGCAGCGCAAGATAGAAATAGAGCGTGATCGCGGCCAGCGTGAGCGGCACGACCGGATTGAGAAACTGCCGCCAGGAGGAATAGTCGAAATGCGCGCGGCTCGCGAAATAGGCGAGAAATCCGAAGCAGACGATTTCGGCCACGCGGCTCGTCGCGGTCGGCCGCGAAGCGGCCGGCATCGCCAAGCGCATGGCGATACCGACGAGGAAATAGACCGTGATGGGAAAGGCGATCAGGAAGGCCGCCGCCGCCAGCAGGGAGAGGCCACCGAGCAGCTTGTCGCGCCGCCGCACGCCGAAGGCGATAACGAGCCCGGTGAGTACGTAAAAGCACGCCTCGTAACTGAGGCTCCAGGCGTTGGGCGTGAGTTGTTCGGTGCCCGTGAAAAGATTGAGGAACAGCAGCCCAGCGACGATGCTCTCGACATTGTTGAGATGCGCGTAGGCATTGGTCGTGTAGTTCAGCCCGACGAACAGGATCGAGAGCACGAAGAACAACGGATAGATGCGTACGAACCGGCGCAGGGCGAATTCGCGCAGATCATAGCGTGTCGCGCTCTGGAGGATAACGAAGCCACTGATGACGAAGAAGATTTCGACGCCGAACGTACCGAAATTCCACGGATGCTCGATAATGCGAACATAATCGGCGTGATCCGGATAGATATGCCGTGCGGTGCCGCCGAAGATGTGGGCGGCGAGCACGAAGATCGACGCGATGCCGCGCAGGCCATGTGCTGCGACATTGAACTCGCCGCTCTTGCTGCCGACAGGCCGCGCCCTATGCGAGGATATCAAAACCTCGCCCGGCACGCCATGCCCGATGGAACCAGAAGTCACCCCGTCGCCCCCAAAAGCCGCTCGACAGACGTTCGCGGGCAAGACTAGGCGATGGCTCTGTGGCGACATAACGCTCTTGCGAGGCGAAGGGGGCCAAGAGAGGCAGATCGCCGGCGCCGGCGGCGATTGCGATCTACCTCTCCCGGATTAGCCGGGCGCCTTGCGGCGCCACCGCGTCAGGCGAACAGGAAGTCCGTCGCCGAGAAGCTGGCGGCACTCAGCACATGGCTGGGATCGGCCACCGTGATGCTGAAATGCTGGCCGGCGGACGTCACCACATTGAGGGAAACGTCGCCATTCGCGAGATCCGTGGCGAAGACGGTACCTAGACCGCCGCCGGCATGATAGCTGGTGACGCCCAGCTTCTCGAGCACGATCTTGTCGATGCCACGTTCGAAATCCTCGATCGTATCGCCGCCATCCAGCGCACCCGCGCCCTTGAAGCTGAACCAGTCCGCCCCGGCGCCGCCCCACAGCTTGTCGCTGCCGAGTTCGCCCATGATCCGATCGAAACCGGCATCGCCGTGAATCTCGTCATTGCCGGCGCCGCCGATCATGATGTCGTTGCCGCTGCCGCCATACATGACGTCATTGTCGCCCTCGCCATTCATCGAGTCCGCGCCGTTGCCGCCATAGAGATGATCATTGCCGAGGCCGGCCTGGATATTGTCGTTTCCATCGCCGCCGTAGAGCTGGTCGACACCATATTCGACCGACAATATATCATCGCCAGAACCGCCTTCGAGATGGTTGTTGCCGTCGCCGCCATCGACACGGTCGTTGCCGGCGCCGCCGTAGAGATGATCGTCGCCGGCCTGCCCCTTCAGCTTGTCGGCGCCATCTTCGCCATAAATCCAGTCATTACCGGCACCGCCGCCCACAGCCTGGGTAGTCAACTTGCCTGTTGCCGGATTGACCTCATTGAGGAAGCCGTCATCGCCGGCACCCGCGTAGATGATGTCGTCACCATAACCGCCGTCGATATAGTCGCGGCCGTCGCCGGCATAGATGACGTCGTTGCCGGCATCCCCCAATATCTGGTCATGACCGTCACCGGCATCGATGATATCATTATCGTCTCCACCCGAGAAGATATCGTTGCCGAGTCCTCCGATCAGATGATCGCGACCGGCAGCACCATCGAGAAGATCATTGCCATCACCGCCATAGAGCGTGTCGTCACCGGGGTTTCCACGCAGGAAATCGTTGCCGGCGTCCCCGTAGACGGTGTCATTCCCATCTCCGCCCTCGACATGATCGTCGCCGAGTCCGGCGTAGACCAGATCATTGCCCCCCATTCCATTGATGTCGTCGGCGACCGACGTGCCGATGATCGTTTCCGCAGCAGCAACACCAACAAATTTCATTTTTTTCTCCTGAAGCGCGACCTCATGCCCCCGCCCAATCGACGGCGGCAATAAGCCGCTGACGAAAAAGACTAAGGCTTTCCATTTTGATGAGATCAGTTGCGCTTCAGGTGCGACGACCACAAATGACGTTGATTCGTCATAGTTAATATGACTTCAACTCTCTAAATCAGTCTTGGATTTATTCTGTTATTTTTCAAAGCATGGCGAAATTATTCTGATAGCTACTGGAAAGAATGGGCGCTAACTTATGTTATCGATCCAGCCTAATCGTTGCGTGGCCGATATTCAAGCCGTCGAATCAATCGGCCGCATGCGCCCGGCATGCGATCTCGCAGACACATGGGTCGAGCGTGGGGTGCCCGCTCAATTCTGCGCGTCGAGGCTCAGAATCTGCTTTCCCCGATTGCGGCCTTCGAATAGCCGCAACAAAGCCGCCGGCGCTTGATCCAGGCCATGCACGACGTCCTCAGGTGCCTTGAGCCTGCCCTCGGCCAGCCACTTCGCCAACCGCTTATAGGCCCAGGGGAACTCCTCCTTGTAATCGAATACGATCAGGCCCTCCATCCGCGCGCGCCGGAACACGAGATTCATGTAGTGGGAAGGTCCGGGCGGCAGGCTCGATTCCGAATAGATGGCGATGGCACCACACACGACCACGCGCGCGTGGGTTGCGATGAGCGGCAACAGATTGTCGAATGTCGGGCCGCCCACATTGTCCCACAGCACGTCGATCCCGTTGGGCACGAGCGGACGTATCTGCTTGCGGATCGGCCCGGCGCGATAATCGACGGCGGCGTCGAATCCGATCTCCTCGACCAGCCAGCGGCATTTATCCTCACCGCCTGCAATGCCGACGACATGGCAACCGGCCAGCTTGGCGAGCTGCCCGGCGACGAGGCCGACCGCGCCCGCGGCGCCGGTGATCACGACGGTATCACCGGGAAAAGGTTTGGCGATCCTGTTCAAGCCGAAAAAGGCAGTGTAGCCGGTCAGGCCGAGAATGCCGAGATGGGCCAGCAACGGGCCATCGCCATCGATCCGTTCCAGCTCGGCGGCAGGCTGGACCGCATAATCCTGCCAGCCGAGGTAGCCGAGCACCATGTCGCCAACCCCCATACCCGCGGCGCGCGAGACAACCACCTGGCCGATGCCATAAGCCCGCATCACCTCGCCCAGCGCCGTCGGCGCTACATAATCGGCGACATTTTCCATCCAGCCCTTCTGGGCGGGATCGACGCTGAGATGCAGCACGCGGACCAACACCTCGCCCTCCTCGAGAGCGGCGGCGTCGACGTCCCCCTCGTCCCAGCGGAAATCGGAGTGCAATATGGGGCGTCCGAGCGGACGCTCGGCCAGCAACCAGCGGCGATTGCGGATCCTCATGCCATTCCGCCGCTTCAGGCCGCGACGTCTTCGCTCGGCGCCCGGACGCCGAGCGATCGGGCAATCTCGGCGAGACGCGCCTCCTTCTCCGCCAAAGTCAGCGGGCCGCCCTGCGGCCAGACATGCGGCCCCCAGAGCACGATATTGCCAAAACCCTCCGCCCGGAACTGATCGACGAGTTCAGGGTCCGGATGTTCGGGGCGTAGATAATAAGTGAGCGCGCCGGTCTTGCCCGCCTTGCTCCGCTCTGCCTCGATCCGATCACGTAGCGCCAGCGCCTCGGGGAGCGAAACCATCGCCGAATTCATCCAGGCATCGGCGACGCGAACCACCCGGCGCAGCGCCGGGCCCGTGTTGCCGCCGCAGACCAGCGGCACCGGCGTCGGATCGCGCGTGACCTGCTGCTCCACCGGATAGGCGAAATGGGCGCCCTCGTGCCGGAAATAGCCGCCCGCCCAGGCTTTTTGCAATATCTCGATCGTCTCGTCCAGGCGGCTGCCGCGCTCGGCGAAGGGGATGCCGAGAATGTCGAACTCCTCTTCCAACCAGCCCGCGCCGGTGCCGAGCCGAAAGCGGCCGCCGGAGACGTGCCAGGCCGTCGCCGTCGCGCGGGCGAGCAGCAGCGGCGGCATCAGCGGCACGATGGTGATCGCGGTGCCGAGCTTGAGCCGGCGCGTCGCCCCCGCCACCGCGCCGAGCAGGAACCAGGGATCCTGCAAGGTGACATGGGGTCCGAGAATATCGTCCTCCTTCACCTCCGAGCTGCCATGCGTTCCGGGATGCGCGCTACGATAGCTGGCCGGATTGACGTAATGCTCGCCCAGCCAGAGGCCCTCGAAGCCCAGTCGTTCGGCCGCCTGCGCAAGCGCGAGCAGCTCTTCGGGCGGATAATTGTAGGTCTGGATACCGACGGTGCCCGTCATGCTGCTTTCTCCTCTGCCGGCTGCCATTGCGGCAGGACGACGTCCTGTCCCTTATCTTCGAACCACACGCGCATCGCCTGGCCGATTTCCAACGCGGGCGTACCGGGTATCATTCCGGTCAGCCGAACGTCTGGCGCATCGTCGAGCGCGACCAGCACGACCGTGTAGGGCGCCGGAAAGGCCGGATGGACCTGGTGTGCGACGGTGGTGAAGCCGTAGAGCGTGCCGCGTCCGCTCGCCTGCCGCCAGGTGACGGGCTCTCCGGCGTCGCAGGACGGACAATAGGGCAGCGGCGGATGCACCGCCCGCTCGCAGGACGGGCAGGCGGCATAGACCAGCCGCCCCTCGCGTGCTGCAACGAAGAAAGGGGCAGTGTCGCGATCGTCAGTCACCGGGAGCATCAGGCGGCCTTTCTGAGGATCGCGCCCGATCCCACCGGGAACAGGCCGCTGGTGCAGAGCGCGGTCTCCACACCGGCGATCTGGTTCGCCGCCTCACCACGCAGCTGGCGGACCGCCTCGACGATGTGGTTCATGCCGTGGACATAGCCTTCCGACATGTTGCCGCCCGCGGTGTTGATCGGGATGCTGCCGTCACGCCGGATCGCACCGGACGCGGCAAAGGCGCCGCCTTCGCCTCTGCCGCAGAAGCCGAACGCCTCGAGCTGCAGGAGAACGCTGATCGTGAAACAATCGTAAAATTGCGCCACGTCGATATCGGACGGCCCCAAGCCGGCGCGGCGGTAGAGCTCACCTGCCGCGGCGCGCCCGCCAATATCACCGAGATCATGGCGGGTGAGCGCCGAGAACATCATGCCCGCGCGAAAGTCCTCGGGTCCGCCGCCGGCAACCGCACGGATCGTCACGGGAGGCTGGCGCAGATCGCGTGCCCGATCGGCCCGCGTCAGCACCACGGCGCACGCACCGTCGCTCTCCAGGCAGAAATCGAACAGGCGCAATGGCGATGCGATGATCCGGGAGGCGAGATATTGCTCCATGCTCAGCGGGCGATCGTGCATCTGCGCATGCGGCGTTCGATTTGCGTTTTCGCGGCAGGCGAGCGCGATCGCGCCGAGCTGCTCCGCGGTCGAGCCATAGTCGTACATGTGCCGCTGTGCGAGGATCGCGAAGAACTGGCCCGGCGTCATCATGCCATAGGGCAGATAATATTCGTCATAGCTACCGCGCCCGCCGACCCGCATGTCCGCCGCGGCCGGCGCGCCAACGCCGAAGCGTGCCTCCGACCGACCGTTGAGCGAGCGGAAGCAGATCACGGCATTGGCTTGGCCGGAGAGCAGCGCGGCGACGGCGATGCCCAGTTGCATGCAAGGCGCCGTTCCGCCCGGGCCGGTGTCTGCCCAGAAGGAAAGCCTGTCGAGACCGAGCGAGGCGGCGAGGCCGGCCGTCGTCACCACATCCATGTCGCAGCGCACGATGCCGTCGATATCCGCAGCCGTCAGCCCCGCATCGGCGATCGCCGCCCGTGCCGCCTCGGTCGCGAGCGCAAGCACGCTGCGTCCCGAGTCCTTCGAAAATTCGGTGCTGCCGATGCCGACGATGGCCGTCCTGTCACGCGCGGCGACGGCGAGATCGTCCGCTGCCATATGCCCTCTCTCCCGCTGCGTCATTGCTCGCCACTAGCGGTAGCCTTTTCGCGCGGCGCCTCCACCTAGCGCTTTTGTCCGGTGACGAACGAGGGTGGTGCCACCTCCCGCAAGCGCGAGGGAAAACGCATCCGGCCGGCCACATGTGATGGTGCCGACCGACGCTGCCGAAAATCAGCTGTTGAGGCCGATATAGCCGAGCTGTGCAGCCTTGAAGACGGTCTGGCTGCGGTTGACCGCATCCAGCTTCATCGCCGCATTGTGAATGTGGAACCGGACGGTGGCGCGGCTGCGCGACATGATCATGCCGATCTCGAGATCG
This sequence comes from Flavisphingomonas formosensis, assembly GCF_009755815.1. GTDB lineage: Bacteria > Pseudomonadota > Alphaproteobacteria > Sphingomonadales > Sphingomonadaceae > Flavisphingomonas > Flavisphingomonas formosensis. The sequence goes on along the minus strand of NZ_WRPK01000006.1, from coordinate 243,545 downwards.
GTCTTGCCGACTGCCGCCCAGCGCAGGCACTCCACTTCGCGCTTGGAGAGCATGGTGCCGACCGGTACCCGCTCCGGCGAGACCATCACCCGGCAATAGCTGGTCACGAACGCGCGCAGGCACAGCCCCAATATGTCGCCATAGGCCGCGAAGATGTCGGAAAGATCGACGAGGCTGCGATCGCGCGGGGTGATGCTGGCTGCACCGATCACGCCGAACGGCATGTGCACCGGGACGAGGATCGCGGCATGAGTGAGTGCCCGCCGCTCGAAATCCTGCAGGCCGATGCCGGCAAGCTGCGGATTGGGAAGCAGTGTGTGGAAACCACCGGCATTGCACCAGAAGGGCTCGCTCTCGTAGCGGCAGGCAGTGGGCAGCGGGGAATCGAGCGCGAGGCGCGGCAGGCGCCACCAGCGATCCTCCTCTTCCTCCGTCCATCCGAATACGCTCGTCGCGAGCATCGCGCCGTCGGCATCGCGCATAGGCCGATTGCTTGCGATATTGTGACAGATGGCGATCCGCCACGCACCCATCGAATCCACCAGTGCCTTCAGCGCAATAGCCGCGCGCCGCACGTCCTGCGGCGACGTGATCCGCATCGCCGCCACATCCTTCAGGTCGCTCATCCTCTCAGGGCCCTTCTCCGGGTTCGCTCTGCCTATCGAAGCTATCCGAAAGCGCAGGGGATGACAAGTTTCTTATCATATTTATCCTAGGTTGCGCTTAGCACTGGAAATCCTTGTCATTCTGTGAGTTTCGAACGGCCCGAAGTCGCGATAGACTGAAGGCATGGACCAGGATTCGACCTTGATGGGGCGCCGCGCCGATCGGCCGATTCTCGATTTTCCGCTGAACCCACATTATGGCCACGGCATCGCACGCCGACGCATCCGGCTGGTAGGCAGCCCTGGGATGGTGCAGTCCGTGCTAGCCGATATCTTTCACGAGATGCGCTGCACGATCACCCATGACGGCGATCGGGTTACGGCCATTCACGGCGAGACGATTCGTATCCCGACCAGCGCCTGTCCAGCGGCGGCCGCCATGCTGGAAGAGCTGAAGGGGATGCCGATCGACATCACCGCCGCCGATCTCTTTGCCGGCGGGCGGGCGCAGCGGAACTGCACCCATTTGTTCGATCTCGCCGCCCTGACCCTCGCCCATGCACGACGCGGCAGCGTGACCCGGATCTACGAGGCGACGGTTCCCGACGAGACGGACGATCCGGTCGACATCGAGGTGCGTCGCGACGAGGTGCCGGTGCATCGCTGGCGCGTGCGCGACGGCGCGATCATCGCGCCAGAGGAGCTGGCCGGGCATCCCGTCGGGCGCGGCTTCACCGGCTGGGCTGCCAAGCGTTTCGAGGGCGATGCGCTGGAGGCCGCCACCGTCCTCTCCCGCACCTATTTCCTCGCTTATGGCCGTGGCTTCTTGCCCGATGCGTCGGATGGCCTACCGGTCGCCACCCAATCCGCGCGTATCGGCGTATGCTACGCCTATGCGCCCGAACGCGCCGCGCTTGCCACTTTTCGGGCTGGGAACGGGCGGGATTTCACCGACGGCGTCGTCGAAACGCCTTGGCATGGCGGGCCGGGACAGTAACCCCGCACATGGACGCCGCCGTCCTTCGCCGCTGGATGCCGGAGCCGATCGTCGAGCATTATGATGCGCGCCGGACGATCCTTTATGCGCTCGGCATCGGCGCCGGGCGTGACGATGCCGATCTGCCCTATGTCTATGAGGCCGGGTTGAAGGCGCTGCCCACTCTGGCGACGGTACTGGCCAGCGAAGGCTTCTGGATGGAGGATCCGCGTTTCGCGCTCGACGCCGCACAGGTCTTTCATGTCGCCGAGGCGCTGGATATTCATCGGCCGCTTCCTGCCGCCGGCGCGGTCGTCGGCCGGATGCGGATCGAGGTGCTGCACCATCGCGGTGCCGGCCGCGGATCCCTGCTGGTGACGGCCCGCACGCTCACCGACGCGGAGACCGGCGCCGTGCTCGCCGTATCGCGCTCGACCATGCTGCTGCGCGGCGACGACGGCGAAGGCACAGGCGATGCGCCACCCCGGCTCGAGCCACCGCTCACCCGCGATGCACCCGACCGGGTCGTGGAGATCGCGACCCGCCCGGAACAGGCCGCCCTCTATCGCCTGTCGGGCGATCTCAACCCGCTGCACCTGCTGCCCGCCGCCGCCGCCGAAGCGGGCTTCGAACGCCCGATTCTTCACGGGCTCTGCACCTTCGGCCTTGCGGGCCGTGCCATAGTGGTGGATCTGGCCGGGGACGAGCCGGAACGGCTGACCCATCTTTCCTGCCGTTTCACGGCACCGGTCTTCCCCGGCGAAACCATCGCGATCGAGACATGGCGGCAGGACGATGGGGCGGCCCGCTTCCGCGCTCGCGTTCCGGAACGCCGGGCGATCGTGCTCGACGGCGGGGCGGTGCGATGGCGATGAGCCGGCCGCGCCGGCCTATCCCTGTTCGTACCGGGCGGAGCCGCCTATGATGAGGAAATTTGCCCGCCCCTCCGCGAAAGACGACAAGGAGAATAGATCCATGGGGAGGAACCGGAGGGAAGATGCGCCGCGCGAGGGGGGCAGGAACACCCGCCCGCCGATCGCAGCGGATAGCGATGGCGGCCTGTCGGGGCGTTCTTTCAAGACCGCCGAACTCGTCGCCTTCGATATCGTGCGCGAGATCGTCGATAAGCAGATGGCACCGGGCAGCCGCCTGCCCCACGAAGCCGAGATGCTGAGCCACTATCGCGTCAGTCGGGCATCGCTGCGCGAGGCGTTGCGCCTGCTCGAGGTGCAGGGTCTCATCCGATTGCAGCCGGGGATCGGAGTGACCGTCGGCCATGCCTCGCCGCGCAATCTCGGCCGCACCATGACTTTGTTCTACCAGATGAACGGCGCGAGCTACGAGGAGCTGCTGGTCGCCTGGACGCTGACCGAGCCGTTGCTCGCCGAACTCGCCGCGCGCAATCCGGATACGGCGAAACGCGAGGCCATGCTGCGTCCCTTCTTGGCCGCAACAACACAGGAAAACGGCCCGCAGGCGATCAACGACGGCCTCGCCTTCCACGACGCCATCGCCGAGCTCGCCGAGAATCGTGCGCTGGCGATCACCTACCGCGGGATCGGCTTCATCGTTTCCGACCATATGCTGATGAGCAAGGACCGCACCCAGCTCGAAACCTTCATAACCGAGGAGCATGCCGAGATCTCGGCCGCGGTGATCGCCGGCGACGGCAAGACCGCTCAAGCGCTGATGGCCAAGCATGTCGAACATGTCGTCGAGGATTTCCGAGCTTATTGGCCGGCCAAGCTTGGCGAGCGGGTGCGGTGGCGGTAAGTGGCCCGCCATGCTGAAGCAAGTTCAGCATGATGGAAATGCAACGGACGGTTCCCCCGAGACCGGGCGAGACCGGCTTTCGCCGGGATCGCGTCTTTGGAGTGGCGCTACTGCGCCGACATGCCACCGTCGATCACCAGCTCGGCGCCTGTCACGAACTGCGCTTCGTCCGAGCAGAGATAGACGGCCGCCCAGGCGACATCGTCCGGCTTGCCGACCCTCCCGACCGGCACCTGGCGCGCCAGCTTGGCGAGCATCGCCTCTCGCTCCACACCGCCGGCAAGGCCGTCGATCAGCGGCGTATCGATGAAGGTGGGGTGGAGCGAATTGCACGTCACCGCATAACCCTGCTTCGCGCAGTGCAGCGCGACCGACTTGCTGAGATGACGCACCGCTGCCTTGGAGCTGTTGTAGCTCGCCATATTGGCGCCCGCGACCATCGCGGAGATGGAAGAAATGTTGAGGATGCTGCCGCGCTCACCTTGCGCCGCCGTGCTGCGCGCGATCAGCGGCAGGGCGATGTGGCAGCCGAGGTACACCGCGTCCAGATTGACGGCGTGAGTCCGGCGCCAGGCAGCGAGGTCGGTTTCCTCAATCGTACCCGGTATGCAGATGCCGGCGTTGTTGACGAGGATGTGAAGCCCGCCCCATGCCTGTTCGGCCGCATTGATCGCCTCAGTCCAGTCCGCTTCGAGGGTGACGTCGTGATGCGCGAAGGGCATGCCCAGCGCGTCCGCCCGATCGCACACCGCCGCCGCGTCGCGATCGGTGAGCAGCACCCGCGCACCCTCGCGCACGAACCGCGTAGCGATCGCGAGGCCGAGACCGGACGCAGCGCCGGTCACCAGCGCCGTCTTGCCGGCAAGCCGCCCGCTCTGCGCTGCCTCGCTCGGTCTGTCCGTCATACTGCCTCCTCCTGTCATGCCCGCGTCAGCGCACACCGATATCACGCATAGCCATGGCGTGCGTGCGAAGGCGCCGCACCCCACCAATCGGACAGGTGCCCCGCCGGACGATTTCTGCTGAATACGGCGCTCGGAACCCTATCTCCACGGCATGGCGCCTGGCCCGCGAAAGGACGAAGATTGAACGACGTTGCCGAGCAGAAAGCGCCGAACGCCTATCTCGGCGCGTCCGGCGAGATGCTGTCGGGTTTCGAGATCGATCCCGCTGCGCTCGCCGGCTTTCTGCGCGAGCGCGATGTGGATGGGGGCGAGGGGATCGTCATCCGCCAGTTTCAGGGCGGCCAATCCAACCCCACCTATCTGGTCCGCACCGACGCCGCCGCCTATGTGCTGCGGCGCCGCCCGCCCGGCGTGCTGCTCGCCTCCGCCCACGCCATCGATCGCGAATATCGCATCATCAGCGCGCTGCACGCCGCCGGCTTGCCCGTTCCCCGGCCCATCGCCTATTGCGACGACACTGCCGTCATCGGCAGCGCCTTCTACCTCATGGCTCATGTCGAGGGCCGCATCTTCTTCGACAACAGCCTGCCCGACCTCGCGCCAGAGGAGCGCGCCGCGGTCTATGATTCCGCCAACGCCACCCTCGCCCGCCTCCACGCCCTCGATCCCGCTGCGCTCGGCCTCGAGGATTTCGGCCGGCCGGGCAATTATCTCGCCCGCCAGGTCGCCCGCTGGTCGCGTCAGTACGAAGCCTCGAAGACCATCGAGGTTCCGGCGATGGACAAGGTCATAGCCTGGCTCGCCGCCAACGTGCCGCCCGAGGTGCCGGCGCGCATCGTCCATGGCGACTATTCGCTCCACAACCTGATCTTCCGTCCCGACCGGCCCGAGGTCGCCGCGATCATCGACTGGGAGCTCGCTACGCTGGGCGATCCGATCGCCGACCTCACCTATCATGCGATGGAATGGTATCGCCCGCCCGGCATCGATCCGCGCGGCTCGCTGGCCGCCGCCGATCTCGATCGCCTGGGCATCCCCCCGCTCGACGCCTATGTCGCGCGCTACTGCGCCCGCATCGGCCGCGGCCCCATCGCCGATCTCGGCTATTACAAGGCCTTCAACCTGTTCCGCGTCGCCGCCATCATCCAGGGTGTCGTCGCCCGCCAGCAGGGCGGCAATGCGGTCGATCCCCAGGCGGTCGAGCAGGCCGCGCGCGTCGCGCCACTGGCCGAAGCTGCCTGGGCCGCGGCCTGCGAAGCCGGCGCAACCGACACTCACGCGAAAATGGACAGCAGCATATGATCAAGCCGGGAAGTCGCTGGAAGAGCCGGGTCTGCACAGCGGAAGCGGTGCTCATCCGCCCACCCAAGAGCGAGGGCCTGCCCCAGTGCGGCGGCGTCGACATGGCGCCGGTCGGCGAGGAGGCCGCGCCGGCCGATATGCAGCCCGGCCTCGACCAGGGCTGCGTGGTCGGCAAGCGCTACCGATCCGAGGCGACCGGCATCGAGCTGCTCTGCACCAAGGCCGGCCAGGGATCGCTCGGCTTTGCCGGCGCCGCGCTGGACCCGGTCGAAGCCAAGAAGCTCCCCTCCTCCGACTGAGGCCGTCATGCGCATCCCTCTCCTGCTCGAGCTTGCCGCCGAGGCCGTTCCCGACCGCATCGCCATCGACGGTAGCGAGGGCGCGCTGAGCTATGCCGCGCTTCAGGCCCGGGCGCAGGCCTTCGCCGCCTCGCTGGCCGGATCGCCGGCCGCCCATATCGGCTATCTCGGGGTCAATGCGCCCGCGCTGCCGGTGGCGCTCTTCGGCGCCGCGCTCGCCGGTTTGCCCTTCTGCCCGCTGAACTATCGCTTGCCGGACGAGACTCTGCGCCGCCTTGCCGCGCGGCTCGCCCCCGCGCTGATCGTCGCCGACGAGGCGATGGCCGATCGCCTTGCCGGCATCCACGGCATCGAGATCCTGCCCCGCGATGCGCTGTGGCGGCTGACGGAGACGCCGGCCGACGGATTCGTCCCCGTCGAAGGCTCCGACATCGCCGTGCTGCTGTTCACCAGCGGTACCTCGGGCGAGCCCAAGGCGGCGCTGCTGCGCCACGAGAATCTCACCTCCTATGTTTTCCAGACGGTCGAGTTCCTCGGCGCGGACGAGGATGAGGCTGCGCTGGTCAGCGTGCCGCCCTATCATGTCGCGGCCGTCTCGGCGCTGCTCACCTCGGTCTATAACGGGCGCCGTATCGTCCAGCTCGAAAGCTTCCAGCCGGAGGCCTGGGTCGACAGCGCCCGCCGCTTCGCTGTCACCCATGCGATGCTCGTGCCGACCATGCTCGGGCGCGTGCTCGACGTGCTCGAAACGGCCCAGGCGACCTTGCCCAGCCTGCGGGCGCTGGCTTATGGCGGCGGGCGCATGCCGTTGCCGGTGATCCGTCGCGCGCTCGACCTGCTGCCCGGCGTCGCCTTCACCAACGCCTATGGGCTGACCGAGACCAGCTCCACCCTTTCCATCCTCGGGCCCGAAGACCATGACGCCGCCCGCTCGGGCGAGGAGGAGTCGCTGCGCCGGCTCGGCTCGGTCGGCCGGCCGGTGCCGGGCGTCGCGGTCGAGATACGTGATCCCGACGGCCGCGTACTCGCTGCTGGCGAGCCCGGCGAGATCTGGGTGCGCGGCGAACAGGTGTCGGGCGAATATGTCGGCCGCAAGGCCACCGACGACGCCGGCTGGTTCCCGACCCGCGACCTGGGCTGGTTCGACGAGGCGGGCTATCTCTTCATCGACGGCCGGCTCGACGACGTCATCGTGCGCGGCGGCGAGAACATCTCGCCCGGCGAGATCGAGGACGTGCTGCGCCAGCATCCTGCCGTCGCCGACGTCGCGGTGATCGGTGCGCCCGACCAGGAATGGGGCGAGCGCATCGTCGCCTTCGCGGTCGCGCAAGGGACAATTCCGGCCGAGGCCGAGTTGCAGGACTGGGTCCGCACCCGCTTGCGCTCCACCAAGGCGCCCCAGCAGATCTTCTTCCGCGACATGCTGCCCTATAACGAGACCGGCAAGCTGTTGCGCCGTACGTTGCGCGACGAACTCGCGGCGGGCTGATAAGAGACGGTATATCTCCCGCTCGTGCTGAGCTTGTCGAAGCACTCCCTTTCTTCTTCCTGCTCGAGTCGCCGATAAGGAAGAAGGAAATGGGCTTCGACAAGCTCAGCCCAAACGGAGCGAGTGGCTTTTTGTCAGATGCCCCCCGCCCGCTCCAGCGCCTCGGCGTAACGCGCCGCCTCATGATGCGCGTCGCCGAACAGCGATGCGAGCAGCATCAGTCGCTTATGGCCGTGACCGATCGCCAGCTCGTCAGAAACGCCCATGCCGCCATGGAACTGGATGCATTCCTCGCCCAGGCGTATGGCGCGCCGGGCGATGAAGCTCTTCGCCCCCGCAATCGCGGCGGCGCGCTCCGTTCCCTCGGCCAGCGCTGCACGATAGAGCTGCGAGCGTGACAGTTCCAGCGCGGCATATTGATCGGCGAGGCGATGCTGGATCGCTTGAAAGCTGCCGATCGCCACGCCGAACTGCTTGCGATTGCGCACATAATCGAGCGTCTCGTCGAAGATGCGGCTCATGATGCCGACCATCTCCGCCATCGCGCCGATCCGGCCGCTGTCGAGCAGCCCCTCAATCGCCGCGAGATCGCCGATCCGCGTGGCAGCGACCGCGTCGAAAACGAGTTCGCTCGCCACCGATCCGTCAATCAGCCGATAGTCGCGCGTCGCAACGCCGGTCGCATCCGCGCGCACCAGATAGAGGCTGTCGCCCCGCTCGTCCCGCGCCGTTACGATCCACAGATCGGCGCCGGCCGCCACCATCGTCTTTCCGCCGCTGAGACGCCCCGCCTGCGCGCGCGTACCGCCGCCGGTGAGCGCAAAGCGCGCGCCATGCTCGGCAAAGGCAAAGGCGACACGGCGGCGTCCATGCAGCACTGCCTCCAGCCATTCGCCCCGCAGCTCCGCAGGGCAGAGCCGCGCGAGCATTGCACCGGCCACGAACACCGTCTCCAGTACCGGCTCGACCGCCAGGCCGCGGCCCAGCGCCTCCATTACCGTCATGATCTCGATCGGGCCGCCTTCAAGCCCGCCCTCCGATTCCGGCCAAGCGAGCGCGAACAGCCCCATTTCGGCCAGCATCTGCATATTCCGGGCCGAATAGCCGCAGGCAGTCGCGCGATAGACGGCACGCGCACCGGCATCATAACGATCGGCCACGAAGCGCTCGACCAGCGTCTTCAACATCTGCTGGTCGTCCGTAAGAGTGAAATCCACGCCTTTTCCCCGATCGAAGTCCCCGGGCGAAGCGCCCGCCATGATCAGCCAGCTTAGAAAGCCACACGCCCCCGACCACTCTGCTAAGCGCCAGTTTCCGCCATCCTCACCTAGCTTTTTTGAGAGAGGCCGATCGGCAGCGGGCATTTCTACAGTGGCGCCATGAACTTGACGCTCAATGCCGAGGAAACCGCGTTTCGCGACGAAGTCCGCGCTTTCCTGTCCGCCCATCTGCCCGAGCGGCTGCGCCGCGGCGCGCGGCTGACGCCGACCGTGTTCGCGGAGCCGGACATCGGGCGCGAATGGCATCGCATCCTCTACGAGAAAGGCTGGATCGGCCATAGCTGGCCGGCGCGGTTCGGCGGCACCGGCTGGGATCCGGTGCGGCGCTACATCTTCGAGAAGGAATGCGCGCTCGCCGACGCGCCGCGCCTGCCGGTGCTGAGCCTGCGCCTGCTCGCACCGGTGCTCCAGCATTTCGGCAGCGCGGCGCAGCAGCAGCGCTATCTACCGCGCATCCTCTCCGGCGAACATTATTGGTGCCAGGGCTTCTCGGAGCCGCAGTCCGGCTCCGACCTCGCCAGCCTGCGCACCCGCGCGGCGCATGACGGCACGCAGTGGGTGCTCAACGGATCGAAGCTGTGGACCACCCATGCCCAGTTCGCCGACCATATCTTCTGCCTGGCCCGCACCGACGCCACGGTGAAGCCGCAGGCCGGCATCAGCTTCTTCCTGGTCGACATGAACCAGCCCGGCGTCGAGGTGCGTCCGATCATCGGCCTCGCCGGCGACCATGAGGTCAACGCCATCTTCCTCGACGATGTGAAGGTGCCCGACGAAGACCTCGTCGGCGAGCCGGGCCAAGGCTGGACGATCGCCAAATTCCTGCTCGAGAATGAGCGGGGCGGCTCCTGCCACGCCCCCGCCCTTCTCGCCCGCCTCGCCCGGCTGCGCGCCGCGGCGGCGGCCTTGCCCGGAGACGATGCGCGGCCGATCGGGGCGGACGCGGCGTTCCAGGCGGCGCTTTGCGACGCGGAGTGCGAGGCGCAGGCGCTGGAAATCACCGAGCTGCGCATCCTCGCGGATATCGCGCAGGGATTGCCGCCCGGCCCGCAGACCTCGCTGGTCAAGATGGTCGCCTCGACCCTGGAGCAGACGATCAGCACGATAGAGATGCGCATGTACGGCTATGCCGGTTTGCAGCTCGCCACCGAACGCCCGCTCTATGGCGAGGCAGCACCCGATCCGGTGCTGAGCATCGACGCGCAGATGGCCGCGCCACGCTATCTCAACAACCGCGCCTGGACGATTTTCGGCGGCTCCAACGAGATTCAGCGGACGATCATCGCGAAGACGGTGCTGGGTCTTTGACCTGAGGACGCCGAATTTCCGTCATCCCAGCGAAAGCTGGGATCGCTCTCAAACTATGACCGGCTCGCGGTAGAGAGTGATCCCAGCTTTCGCTGGGATGACGTAGATCAGAAACGAAATCGTCTCGTCTCACACCCCTTCCAGCTCATCCTCGCGCAGGTCGGCGAGCAGCGCGCCATATTTCTCCTCCGCCTGCTCGCGCAGGGTCAGCAGGCTGTAGGGCGGGAACAGCGTGTCATAGGGCTCATGCTCGCGCAGCACCTGCTTGGCGACCGTCACCTTATGGACCTCGGTCGGCCCATCGGCGATGCCCATGACGAAGGAGGTCGTGATCTGCAGGATGAACGGCATCTCCGTCGAGATGCCGAGCGCCCCATGGATCTGGATCGCGCGCGTGGCGATATCGTTGAGCACCTTCGGCATCGCGACCTTCACCGCGGCGATGTCGCGCCGGACCTTCTTGTAATCCTGATGCTTGTCGATCAGCCAGGCGGTGCGCAGCACGAGCAGGCGGAACTGCTCGAGCTCGATCCAGCTGTCCGCGATCTTCTCCTGCACCATCTGCTTGTCGGCAAGCAGCGAGCCGGCGGTGTGGCGCGAGAGAGCGCGGCGGCACATGAGGTCGAGCGCCTTGCGCGCCTCGCCGATCGTCCGCATCGCATGGTGGATGCGGCCGCCGCCGAGGCGGGTCTGGGCGACGGCGAAACCCTTGCCGCGCTCGCCGAGCAGATGATCGCGCGGCACGCGGACGTCGGTGTAGCGGACATAGCCGTGGTCGAACACCGCCTCGCCGTGGAAGCCGACATTACGCACGATCTCGATGCCCGGCGTGTCCGAAGGCACGATGAACATCGACATCTTATCGTGCGGCCTGGCATCCGGATCGGTGACCGCGAGGACGATCAGGAAATCCGCCCAGCGGGCGTTGGACGAGAACCATTTCTCGCCGTTGATCACCCATTCGTCGCCGTCGAGCTCGGCATGGGTGCGGAACTGCAGCGGATCGGCGCCGCCCTGCGGCTCGGTCATCGAGAAGCAGGAGACGATCTCATTCTCGAGCAGCGGCTGCAGATATTTCCGCTTCTGCTCCGCCGTGCCGTAATGGGCGAGGATCTCGGCATTGCCGGTATCGGGCGCTTGGGTGCCGAACACCACCGGGCCGAAGCGCGAGCGGCCGAGCAACTCGTTGAGCAAGGCGAGGCGGACATTGCCCCAGCCCTGGCCGCCCTGCGCCGGCGTCAGATGACAGGCCCACAGGCCCTTTTCACGCACCTTCTGCTGCAAAGGGCGGACGAGCCGGACATTGCGCGGATCCTTGACCGCATAGGGGCTGCCCAGCAACTCGTCGAGCGGCTCGACCTCGTCGCGGACGAACGCGTCCACCCAGTCGAGCTGCGCCTGGAATTCGGGGTCCGTCTCAAAATCCCATGCCATGCCTTGATCCCATGTTTTGGCGGGCGCCCCGGGGCCCCGCAGTCGAAGTTTCAATATCCGGCGAAAACAGTCATTCAGAAGCGCGCGTCGCCATTTCTCGGCCGATATGGTGGGATGCGCGCCAGAAGAGCAGGCCCGCCGCGATCGCGACGAACATCGACACACCCATCGCATAGCGCAGCGAATCCTCGACCATGCCGAACCGCGCGACGAGCAGATCGCTGAGCGCGCCGGTGACGAGCGGGCCGAGTCCCATGCCGATCAGGTTGATGATCAGAACCAGCATCGCCGAGGTGAAGGCGCGCATGCGCGGCGAGACCAGCGTGTGCGAGATGGCGACCGTCGGCGCATAATAGATCAGTGTCGCGGCGGCGGGCACGATGCCGAGCAGTAGCGAGAGCGAGGAGGATGCGACGAAATATTGTCCGAGCGCGAACGGAACGATCAGGAAGGCGGCGACCGCGGGCACCAGGGGCGACAGACGTCGGTCGCGCCGGCCCACCCAGTCCGACAGGGTGCCGCCGAGATAGAGGCCGACGCCCCCGCCGAGCCCATTGAGCAGCGCGAGGTAGAAGGCGACGTCGCCCAGCGCCATATGATGGACGCGCACGTAGAAAGGCGCGTTCCAGGTCAGCATCACATATTGGACATAGGCGGTAAGCGCCGCGCCGAGCACGATCATGCGAAAGGAGCGCAGCCCCGCCAGAATGCGTAACGCCTCGCCGGTCGAGATCGTCTCGGCGGCGGCCGCGGCCGGCGGATCGTAGCGGCCGCGCTGCGGCTCGGCCAGCGTCAGCAGCAGCAACGGGACCAGCACGAGCCCGGCGATACCCACCACCGCGAACGCCTCGCGCCAGCCGATCGAATGGGTCAGCCAGCCCGCCGAGATGAAACCGATCATCGTGCCGACCGGCATCGAAAGGCCCCAGGTCGACAGCGCATTGCCGCGCCGCTCGCTGCTGAACAGGTCGGACAGGATCGAATGGGTGGCCGGCACGCTGCCCGCCTCGCCGATCGCCACGCCGACGCGCAGGAAGAGCAGCGAGAGGAAGCCGCCGGCCAGCCCGGTGAGCGCAGTCATCAGGCTCCACACGCCGAGCGAGACGGCGATGACCACCTTGCGCCGGCTGCGATCCGCCAGCCGCGCGATCGGCACGCCGAAGAAGGTGTAGAACAGGGCGAAGGCCATGCCGGTGAGCGTGCCGATCTCCGAATCCGACAAATGGAGGTCGGCCTTGATCGGCACCTGCAGGATCGAGAGGATCGTACGATCGATATAGTTGAACAGCGCGACGATGAAGAGGATGCCGAGACCGGCCCAGCGATTGCGCAAGCCGATCGTCCGGCGGGCAGCCGGCTGCGCCGCCGAAGGGCTCCACGCTTTCGCGACGGTGGAAGCGCCATCGCGCCCCCCATCACCCACCGCGCTGGCGGACCGAACCGCCTCCGACTCTTCGATCTTCACAGCCACCGTCTCCACCGCCGCCAGTCCCGCCGCGCGCCGGAGCACCGACGCGAACGAGCGCAAACCGCCGATTCGAACCCTGTCGTAGCGGCCCAGCTGCGGCAGTTCGACTAGCCATTTTGATACTGGTAAGCGAGCTTCTTACAAATATGATCATATTGTGATTGGCCGCGATGCCCGTGCCGGGCAAAGTGGCGGAAGATAGCGCCTATCGGAGGATGGCTGACATGAATGTGCACACCAACCAGTACAGGATCATCGACGTCGACACGCATGTCGTCGAACCCTATGACCTGTGGACGTCGCGCGTATCCAGTAAATATGGCGACGCCGTGCCGCACGTGAAGCAGGACGCAGAAACCGGCACCGACTATTGGTATTTCGGCGACAAGCGGGCGGGCGGCGCCGGCTCGCCGGCCATGGCCGGCTGGCACGAGCATCCGCCCTTCCATCCCAAGACGCTGGGCGAGGCCGAGCGCTATACCTGGGATGCCGTCGAGCGGCTGAAGGTGATGGACGATTACGGCATCCAGGCGCAGGTGCTGTTCCCCAACGTCATCTTCTTCGACGCCAAGACGCTGCTGAAGCTCGACAGCGCCAACCTGATGCTCGACTGCATCAAGGCGTATAACGACTGGCAGACCGACTATGCCAGCATCGCGCCGGACCGTTTCCTGCCGCAGACCATCCTGCCTTTCTGGGATCTGGACGAGACGCTGAAGGAACTGGAGCGCGGCAAGCGCATGGGCCATCGCGGCCTCGTCTTCACCTCGGAGCCGCATTTCTTCGCTCAGCCGAAGCTTACCAGCCCGCATTGGGACCGCCTCTGGGCCGCCGCTCAGGAGATGGGCATGCCCGTCAACTTCCACATCGGCTCGGGCGACCATGAGGTCAACAAGCTGATGGACGACAGCGTGCCCAGCCATGCCGACTATGCCTCGATGGGCGTTCTCTTCTTCATGGGCAATGCCTCCGCAGTCACCCAGATCATCTGCGGCGGCATCTGCCAGCGCTTCCCCAAGCTCAACTTCGTCTCGGTCGAGAGCGGCGTGGGGTGGCTGCCCTTCGCCGTCGCCTCGCTCGATTGGCAGTGGATCAATTGCGGCGTGCCGAAGGAGCATGCCGATACCTACGACCTGCTGCCGAGCGAATATTTCCGCCGCCAGATCTACGGCAGCTTCTGGTTCGAGGACAATCCGCTGGTGAAGTTCGCGATCGACCGGATCGGCGCGGACAACATCCTCTACGAGACCGACTTCCCACATCCGACCAGCATGAGCCCGGGGCCGGCCACCTCGGCCAAGCGCCCGCCCGACTATCTTGAAGAGGTGTTCGCCGGCGTACCGCAGGATCAGGTGCAGAAGATCCTGCACGACAATGCCGCACGGCTTTACGGGCTGGACTAGTATCGAGCCTGGATGACCACAATTCGTCGCTCCTGCGGAGGCAGGAGCCTATGTCTCCCAACATCTGCGATGACATCGCGTTTGGGATAGAGACATGGGCCCCTGCCTCCGCAGAGGCGACGAAGACGTGTGACAAGGACGTGAAAGGACGGGTGTGGCAGATTATTTCGACATGACCGGCAAGGTCGTCCTGATCACGGGCGGCAGCCGAGGGCTGGGCCTTGAAATGGCCAAGGCGTTCGCGGCACAGGGCGCGCGCATCATCATCAGCAGCCGCAAGGCGGAAAGTTGCGCGGCCGCCGTCGCCGAGATCGCGGCGCTGGGCGGCGAGGCGATCGCGCTGCCCGGCCATGTCGGCGAATGGGCGGGGCTCGACGATTTCGCCGCGCGCGCCTGGGCAGCGTTCGGCCGGATCGACGTACTCGTCAACAATGCCGGCATCTCCCCCGTCGCCCCCGACTCGGCCTCCGTCTCCGAGGCGCTGTTCGACAAGATCGTCGGCGTGAACTTCAAGGGCCCGTTCCGGCTCACCGCGCTGCTCGCGCCGCGCATGATCGCGGCGGGCGGCGGATGCGTGATCAACGTCAGCAGCCTCGCCTCGCTGAAGCCGAGTCGCGATTATCCGGTCTATGCCGGCGCGAAGGGCGCGCTCAACATCATCACCCAGTCGCATGCGCTGGAATATGGGCCATCGGTGCGGGTCAACTGCATCGTCTGCGGGCCGTTCCGCACCGATATCGCAGCGAGCTGGGCCGACGCGGTAGACAGCAGCATCCTGTCCGGCGCCGGTCGGATCGGCCATCCCGAGGAGATCGCGACAACGGCGCTCTATCTGGCCAGCCCGAAATCGAGCTACACCACCGGCGCGCTGATCCGGCTCGACGGCTATGTCGACGAATATCGCGCCTGAGCTCTCACCAGGCCGCCCAGCCCCCGTCGATCAGCAGATCCGCCCCCGTCATATAGGTAGACGCCGGCGCAGCGAGGAAAACCGCCGCGCCGGCCAGTTCGTCGGCCCGCCCGGTCCGCCCGAGCGGCGATTGGGCGGACGCGCGTTCGACGAAGCCAGGATGCTGCGCAGCCACGTCATCCCACGGGAAGATGCCGGGACTCAGTGAGTTCACCCTTACGCCCTTGGGCCCGAGCTCGCAGGCGAGATAGCGGGTGAGTTGCAAGAGGCCCCCCTTGGTCGCGCCATAATGCGGCCCGCTGGTGAAGCCGCTGTCGCCATAGACGCTGAATCGGGGGCTGACCCGGCCGTAGAGCGAGGCGACGTTGATCACCGAGGCGTCACCCGCGTCTGCCACCGCGGCCTCCAACGCCGGCATCGCCGCGCGGATATTGCCATGGGCAGCTGTGACGCCGCTCGCGAAAGTCACCTCGAACAGCCGATCGGGCGAGGCGTCATCCTTGCGGGGCAAACCGCTGATCGCATTGTTGATGAGCACGTCAAGCCGATCGAGCCCGGCGAAGAAAGCATTGGCCGCAGGCCGATCCATCACGTCGAAGGCCACCACCGACGCAGAGAGGCCGGCGGCGATGAGCTCGTCGGCCAGCGCCTGCAACGTCGCTTCGGTGCGGCCGTTCAGGATCACATGGCCGCCCGCCTGGGCGAGACCGATCGCCATTGCCCGGCCGAGATGCCCCGCCGCCCCCGACAGGAAGATCGTGCGCCCATCGAGACGGAAACGGCGGTCATGATCGGGGAATGTCGCGAGCGTCATCGGCCTCTCCTTGTCCTGATCGGACCGGGAACTATCGCCCGCCGCGGCATACCGTCCACCTATTGCATCTGCCAGTCGGACGAGGAACGTAGCCGGCGTGCGACGCACCTATCAGAATAACGAGAAGACGCGTTGCGGGAACCGCCCTACCACAGCGCCAGTCCAGTGGAGCGGCCGCCAAGGCAATCGGCCTCCCCCTTGGTCAGGATCAAACCGGCGCGAGACCGGTATCGCCGGCGCGCTGCGCCGGGGCTGTCGCGTTGCGCCGAATTTGGGGAGGAGAAGATGATGAAGGGACGGATTTTCATGGTTCGAAGCACTCCGTTGCTGCTCGCGGGAACGGCACTGGCCGTTGTTGCCGGACCGGCTTTCGCCCAGGATGCGTCGCCACCCGCCGCTGCTGCCGCCGAGGCTGCGCCGGCACCGGCCAATGCCGGTGACATCGTCGTCACCGCGACCCGCCGCGCCGAGCGGCTGCAGGACGTGCCGATCGCGGTCAGCGCGCTCGGTTCCAAGCAGATCGAATCCCGCAAGATCGACAATTTCGCCGCAATCACGCGGATCGCACCGGGGCCGACCTTCGTGCCGGTGAAGGGTACGTCGGTGATCACCGTACAGATCCGCGGCCAGGCGTCGACCAACGACGCGACCGGCCTCGAGAACCCGGTCGCCGTCTACATCGACGACCTTTATTACGGCTCGCTCGCCTCGTTCGACGCCAACCTGTTCGACGTCGGGCAGATCGCGGTGCTGCGCGGCCCGCAAGGCACCACCTTCGGGCGCAATGCGGTGGGCGGCGCGCTGCAGATCACCAGCAACCCCGCGGTGATCGGTGAGACGTCCGGCAAGATCACGGTCACCGGCCTGCGCTTCGACGGCGGCCAGACCGGCATCGAGAGCGACGGCTATGTCAACCTGCCGATCAGCGACAATGCCGCCTTCCGCCTCGCCTACAGCGTCAAGAATGACGACGGCTATCAGAAGAATTTGATGACCGGCCACGATCTGGCCGACAACCGCGTTGCCAGCGTGCGCGGCTCGCTCACATGGGAGCCGACCGACCGGCTGCGCGTGCAGGCCAGCGCCAGCTATACCAACCGCTGGGGACGAGGTGACGGCCCGGTCGCCTACGGCCCGGGCGCGATTGCGGCGGCGGTGCGCGCTGCGACGGGCGGCGATCTTCACAAGACGCTGCTCGACGATGACGGCCGCACGCGGCGCAAGATATTCGCCGGGCTGGTGCGTCTGGAATATCGCACGGACATCGGCACGATCAGCTCGATCACCGGCTATCGGTCGCTGAAGGCCTCGCTGAACGAGGATGCGGATGGCGGTCCGCTGCCGTCCAACTTTCCTTCGCTCAACACCAATGACGAGAAGCAGGTCAGCCAGGAATTCCGCTTCACCTCCAACTGGGGCGGCCGCTTCAGCCTGCTCGCCGGCGTCTATGCCAGCTATGAGGATCTTGCCCACGCGATCGGCTTTGGTTTCAACGGCACGCTTTCGCAGACCTATCTCTCGGTCCTGACCAAGGGGCTTTACCTGCAGCAGACCGTCGACAGCGGCATCAAGAATCGCAGCATCGGTCCTTATATCGAGGGCAAGTACAAGATTACCGACACCCTCTCCTTCACCGCAGGCCTGCGTTACAGCTATGAGCGCAAGAGCGGCTATGTCAGTCATGTCGGCAGCTCGCCCTTCTACGGGGCACCTTATTATCAGAAGCTTCCCGGGCCCAACAGCGGAACGGACCATTGGGACGCCTTCACCCCCCGCTTCATCCTGAACTATACGCCCGAGCGCGACATGATGTTCTATGCCTCGGTCTCGAAGGGTTTCCAGGGTGGCGGCTGGGTTATGACCAAGACCAATGCCGCGGCTGCGCAGATCCCGCTCGCCGCCATGACGACCTGGAGCTATGAGATCGGTACAAAATCGAGCTTCTTCGATCATCTTCTGACAACCAACATTGCTGCTTTCCTGGCCGATACGTCCAACCTCCAGGTTCGTTCTCTGGTACAAGGCGTGCTCAACGACACCAATGCGGGTAAGCAACGGGTGAAGGGCGTGGAGGTCGAGGCCGTGCTGCGGCCCGTCCGCGGGCTCTCGCTGGGCGTGAACTACGCCTATACCGACTCCTATTACAGCAAGTTCGAAGGCTGCGCGGTTGGCGTGAGCTGCACCGGCAACAAGACGCCGTTCGTTTCGAAGAACGATTTCACCTTCCTGATCGACTATGATCATGAATTGGCGAACGGCGGAACGCTGGCCTTCCATTTCGACGACCAGTTTGCGAGCCCATATCAGCTCGCACCGAACAATCTCCAGAAGATCGCGGTGCCTCTCACCCGCCGGCGCAACGTCGCCAATGCCTCGCTCACCTATACGCCGCCGGGCGGTCGCTTCGATATCCGGCTTTGGGCGCGTAATTTGTTCGATAAGCAATATATCTCCAACGGGCTCAACTATAACTTCTATCTCGCCTCGCCAAGCGAGGTCTCCGCGGCGGGCGGCCTTTCCGGCATCGACGTGGAGCGGCTGACGGTGGCGCCACCGCGCACCATCGGCATCACCGCGACCATGCGCTTCGGCAAATCGTCCTAAAAAGCCCTCAGGGAGGGCGGCCGGTTGGTCGCCCTTCCGCTACATCCGGAGCGATCATGAACATTGCAGGCAGCAGCGCCTTCGTCACGGGCGCAGGCAGCGGTATCGGCCGGGCTCTATCCCTGCTCCTCGCCGACCGCGGCGCGCGCCACGTCGTCGTGGCGGACATCGACGAAACCGCGGCTGAAGAAACCGCCCGACTGATTGCAGACAATGGCGACCGGGCCCATGCGCTCGGCCTAGACGTGACCGACAACGAGGCGCTGGAAGCCGCGATACGAGACACGGCCGCCACCCACGGCCTCGACATCATGGCCAACAATGCCGGCATCATCGGCGGTCCGCCCGCCTTCCCGGCGATGACGATGCCGCGGATCGAGCAGATGATCGCCGTCAACCTGACCGCGATGATCGCCGGCAGCAAGTTCGCGATCGAGCAGATGCAGGCACGCGGCCATGGCGGCGCCATCCTGATCACCGCATCGCGCGCCTCTCTCGTCCCCAGCTGGGCGGATCCGGTCTATACCGCGACCAAGGCAGGGATATTGATGTTCGTCCGCTCCTGTCGCGAACTCGCGGCCGAATGCGGCATCCGGATCAACGCGATCTGCCCCGGCGTCACCGCCACCGGCATGCTCGCGCTCACCGGCGGCGATCAGGCGGCCGACTGGCTGAAGGAGAAGATGTCTCGCGAGGGAATCATGACCGCCGAGCATGTCGCCGGCATCGGCATTGGGCTGATCGAAGATGATGGCAAGGCCGGGGACTATGCGCTGATCGAGAATTCAGCGCCGATCGCAGCTTGACGCGAGCATCCCGATTAAAATCTTCCTCATCCCAGCGAGAGCTGGGATGATCCTTTAAGCAGATATCATCGCGCCCTAATAAGCGAAAGCTCGCGTGCCGACGGCCTGAACCAGCGCCTCGCAAGGCGCGAACTGAGCGCCAAGTCGCTCTTCGAGCCCGCGCAACTTCTCGACAACGGTCGCGAGCCCCATGCCATCGGCCCAAAATAGCGGCCCGCCGCGATCGAGCGGCCAGCCATAGCCCAGTATCGCCGCGAGATCGACGTCGGACGCCCGCAGGGCGACGCCTTCGGCAATGATCCTCGCGCCCTCATTGACGACCGGGAGCAGGAGGCGGTCGAGGATCGCATCGTCCCCGGCGGTCGGCCGTCGGTCGACGCCGAGATCGCGCGCGACCGCTGCGATGGTGGCATCCACGGCCTGCGACGGCACGGCACGACGCCCGTCATAGTCATAATAGCCCGCTCCGCTCTTCTGACCGAGCCGGCCCGCTGCAACGAGATCGCCCATCACCGTGCGATCGGTACGCCCGCGGGTGACGATGTCGAGTCCGGCCAGGTCCATCATCTGGAAATGGCCCATCGGGAAGCCATAATCGGTCAATACCCGATCGGTCTCGGCGATCGGCGTGCCTTCCAGCGCCATCGCATCGGCCTGCAGCGCACGCGGCCGCATCAATCGATTGGCGATGAAACCGTCACACACGCCGCTGACCACGCCCACCTTGCCGATGCGGCGCGCGAAGGCGAGCGCGGCCGCGAGCACCTCCGGCGCCGTGCGCCGTCCCCGCACGATCTCGAGCAGGCGCATGACATTCGCTGGCGAGAAGAAGTGCAGGCCCAGCACCGCCTCGGGCCGGTTGGTCGCCGCGGCGATCTCGTCTATGTCGAGGAACGATGTGTTGGATGCCAGGATCGCACCGGTCCTGGCGATGCCGTCCAGCCTGGCGAAGATCGCCTGCTTGAGCTCCATGCTCTCATAGACTGCCTCGATGACAAGATCGGCATCGCCTGCCGCAGCCATGTCCAGACTCGTATCCAGCCGGCCGAAAGCCCCTTCGGCGGCGGCCCTGGACAGACGCCCGCGTGCCACCATGCGCTCAAGCGCCGCGCGGATCGTGCCCGTGCCGCGTTCCAGCGCCGGCTGCGCAGTTTCGATCAGAGTCACCGGCAGGCCGGACTGGAGCAATGCTATTGCGATGCCGCTGCCCATCGTCCCGGCACCAACGACCGCGACCGAAGCGATCTCCCGCTCCGGACCGGCAGTAAGACCCGGAATATGCGCCGCCGCGCGTTCGGCGCGAGCAAAGGCCTCCTGGGCGGATGACGGGCTGACGGATGAAAGAATGTCTGACATGGGGCTCCGGGCCTTTAGAATGCGCGCCACCTTGCGACGCAGGACTTCGGGCTGTCACCGCGACCAAAGACTAGGTGTCACGGGATAGTTTCTCCTCTCCCGGCGCCTTCTTCCCCGGCTTTTCCGATTCCTTTGCCAAACGCCCGGAGAAGAGCGGCAACTCCTCACCAGGAATTACGCGGCGACATCCTCCAGAAATTCGGAGGTGTGCTCGCCGAGCCGTGGCGCGCGCCGCCGCGGCACGCTGCCGAAGGCGGAGAAGCGATAGCTGTCGCCGGGAAAGAGGATCTCGCCTTGCTCCGGCCCCATATCCACCTTCACGAAGAACTCGCGGGCCTGGAGATGCTCGTCGTCCAGCAGGTCCTCGGGCGTGTTCATGATCCCGATCGGAAGGCCGCGACGCTGCCCTTCGAGATAGGCGTCATGCCCGTCCTGGACGAGGAAGAAACATTCCACCAGTTCCTGGATCTGATGGAAATTATCCTGCCGAAACTTGATGTCCTGATATTCGGGATCGGTCAGCATCGCCGCCAGGCCCATCTCATCCATCCATTCGACCAGGACGTTCCAGGCGCGCGTATCGCCCAGGATCAGCGTATAATAGACATAATGGCCGTCCGCGCAGGCGAACATCGCCGACTGGGTCATCACCGGCTGGGCATGGCGGCAGGTCTGCCGCTGCACATTGACGCCGTTGTAGAACCAGAAGGGATTGCCGAGCTCCTGATTGACCGCATTGGCGCCGTGCATCGACACGTCGAGCAACTGCCCCTCGCCGGTCTGCTGGCGGTGGAGCAGCGCGACGAGCACGCCGATATGAGCAAAGGCTGTGGCGGCATGATAGGCCTGATCGCCGCCGGGATTGATCGGCGGGATCGAATGATCGTCATAGCCGCACATGTTGAGCGGCCCGCCTCCGGCCAACGCGACGAGATTGGAGCTGCGATAGTCCGCCCAGGGCCCGGTCAGCCCATAAGGCGTCATGGACGCGATGATCAGCCGCGGATAGCGCGCCGACAGCCGATCGAGATCGAGATCCAACGCCTTGAGCCGCGCGGGCTGGAGCGTGACGATGAAGATGTCCGCACCGGCAAGCAGCGGCGCGAGCGCGGCCTCCGCGCCTTTTTCCAGATCGACGACGACGCTGCGCTTGTTGCTGTTGTAAAGCCAGAAGGTCAGGCTGGTATCCGGGCTCTCGACATGCTTGGCGAAGGGCCCGAGCGCGCGCGTCGGCGATCCGGCGGGCGGCTCGGCCTTGATCACGTCGGCGCCCATCTCGGCGAGCATCCGACCGAGAAATTCGCCGCCGACATCCTCGGCCAGCTCGACGACCTTGAGACCGGCATAGGGCGCTGCGCTGCCCGCGGCATGAAAAGCTGCCATCAGATCACCCCCTCGGCCGCGTAAGTTTGATACTCATCCTCGGACAAGCCGAGCAATTCGGTGAAGACATAATGATTATCCTCGCCGAGGAGAGGCGCCGAGCGCCAATAATCCTGCGTCGTCTTGGAGAAGCGAATCGGCGTTCCCTCGAAACGCGCCCGTCCGATCACGGGATGATCCAGATCGAAGAAGACGCCGCTCTGAGCAAGCTGCGGATCATGCTCGTTGACGTCTTCCGGCGTCTGCACCACCGCCGCCGCGACGCCGCGAGCCTGCAGCCGGTGCATGAGATCGTAACGCTCGCGCGTCGCGGTCGCCTCGCCCACCAGCGCATCGAGCGCATCCTGATGCTCGAACCGCCTCGCCTGTGTCGCGAAGCGCGCCTCGCCTGCCCAGTCCGGATTGCCCAGTTCCGCGACGAGCGCCGCCCAGCCGGCTTCGTCGAACACCGATATCGCGATCCAACGATCCTCGCCGCGCACCGGATAGACGCCGTGCGGTGCGGCATTGGGATATTCGACGCGATTGCCGAGCGGATAATTGGGATCGTCCTTGGTCCGGCGGCCATTCACCGTCACGTCGAGCAGGATCGGGCCGAGCAGATTGATCCCTGCCTCGATCGCGGACACGTCGATCTCGGTGCCCTCACCGGTCTGGTTGCGATGGTAGATCGCCATCAGCAGTGCAGCGCCGTTATAGAAGGCGGCCATATTGTCCATGTAGCTGAGGCCCCAGCCCGAGGGCTCGCGCCCCGGCAGACCGCTGATGAAGGACAGGCCGCTCACCGCCTGCACCACCGGGCCATAGCTCTTGAAATCGGCATGAGGGCCCGAATGGCCGAAGCCGCTCATCCGCGCCATGATCGGATTGGGCGTCAGCGTGCGGATATAATCGTAGGTGAGGCCCCACCTCTCCATCACGCCAGGCGCAAAATTTTCCGTGACGACGCTCGACGAAGCGATCAGCCGCTCGCACAGCGCCCGCCCGCGCGGATCGCGCATGTTGATGGTGACGCCCAGCTTGTTGCGGTTGTAGTTGTTGAACAGGCCGCCGGCATTGGGGTCGGGATCCGGATCGCCCTCGCCATAGTTGCGCGCGCCGGCTCCCTTGTAGATGGGCAGGACGCGGGGCATGTCGAGCCGGTTGCGATCCTCGATGCGGATCACCTCCGCGCCGAAATCGCCAAGGATGCGGGTCGCGCAGGCGCCGACGCCCATCCAGCAGAAATCGGCGACGCGCACCCCGGCCAGCGGGCCGAAGGAGCTGCGCGGCCGGCGTGCGGGATCGGCCGCCGCCGCCGCGACGGCGACCGCACGCTCGGCGGCTTTCGGGCTCTGCCCCATCATCGACTCCTTGCTACTTATGATGCGAAATTATTGGGAGGCGCGGCGGACTGCCAACCGCAAAGTCCCGCCCTAGCCCTTTGGATAGCTCGATGCGCGTCATCACCTCCGTCCTTCACAGCCCCAGCGCTGCGCGCGCGATGATGCCGAGCTGGATCTCGCTGGTGCCGCCGAAGATCGACCAGGCTCGGCTGTTGAGATAGCGCGCGCCCGCCACCTGCGCCTCCTCGCAGCCGATCGGCTGCGGGATCGCGTCGCCGTAGAAGGGCCGTTCGGCGGGAAGCTGCAGGCCGCGATAGCCGAATGCCTCGCTCACGAACTGTTCCAGATCCTGACGGATCTCGGAAGCGAGCAGCTTGGTGGTGGCGGCGAGCGCACCGGGATCCTCGCCCTGCTGCATCGCCGCCAGGATGCGCAACTCCGTCACTTCCAGCGCCTCCGCCGCGATGCGGATGCGGGCCAGCCGATCCGGGTCATGGCGGTCCAGCTCCGCCGGCCCGGTCAGCCGGTCGATGTCGGCGATAAGGCCCGGCGCGTAGCAGCTGCCGCCGCGCTCATTCTCGAGCAGGAACTTGGCGATCGTCCAACCCTGCCCTTCCTCGCCAACAAGGTTTTCCGCAGGCACGCGGACATCGTCGAGGAAGACCTCGTTGACCTCGTGATCTCCCGACGCGCTGAGGATCGGGCGGACGGTGATGCCGGGCGTGACCATGTCGATCAGCAGGAAGCTGATGCCCTGCTGCGCCTTCACCCGCGCATCGGTCCGCACGAGGCAGAACAGCCGATTCGCATGCTGCGCTTGGGTCGTCCAGATCTTGGAGCCGGTGACGACATAATGATCGCCATCGCGCACCGCGCGTGTGCGCAAGCTCGCAAGATCGGAGCCGGAGCCGGGCTCGGAAAAGCCCTGCGCCCAGAAATCCCGCCCCTCGCGCAGCACAGGCAGATAAAGCTGCTTCTGCGCCTCGGTGCCGAAGCTATAGAGCACAGGCCCCACCAGCTTCAGACCCATGCCGGGCAGCACCGGAGCACCGGCCTCGGCGCATTCTTTCTCGAAGATGTAGCGCTGGATCGGCGACCAGCCCGGCCCGCCGGCGGATTCCGGCCAGTGATAGACCAGCCAGCCCTTTTCCTCGAGGATGCGCTGCCATTCGGCGGCGATATCCGGTTCGGCGAAGACCCCGGAGGTCAGCCGCGCGCCGCGGCGCAGCCGCTCGGACAGATGCTCGTCGAGGAAGGCGCGCACCTCCTCGCGGAACCGCTCCTCCTCCGGCGCAAAGGACAGCGCCATGCTCAGCGCTCGAGGATCGCGACGCCGGACACGCCCGGCGCGCCATAGACATGGCTATAGCCCAGCCGCGGCCCGCCCGGCACCTGGCGCGCGCCGGCGCGGCCGGCGAGCTGCAGCGCATTCTCATAGACCTGGCGCAGCCCCGACGCGCCGATCGGCTCACCGCAGGCCAGGCAGCCGCCATCGGTGTTGACCGGCAGCGCCCCGCCGATCTCCGTGCGGCCCTCGGCCAGCCACTGCTCCTGCTCGCCGTCGGCGCAGAAGCCGTTCTCGGCCATGTGCATGATCTCCGCACCGGATTCGGTATCCTGGAGCTGCGCGACGTCGATATCGCCCGGCCCCACGCCCGCCATCTCGAATGCCGCGCCCGAGGCGAGGCGGGTGGCCGATCCGCCATTGTCGATATCGACCATCGGCGCGAACACTTCGAAAGAGCCCGCCGGACGGCTGCGCACCGCGACCGAGCGGAGCCGCACCTTCATTCCGCCCAGCGCCTGTGCCCGCTTCTCGCTGGCCAGCACCAGCGCGACGCCGCCCTCGGCGGGGGAGCAGAACATATATTTGGTCAGCGGATCGCTCACCATCTGGGAATTGGCGATCGTCTCGGCATCCACCGGGCTGCGACGCCAAGCGTGATCGGCGAGCGTCCCGTTGCGGAACGCCTTTTCCGCAACGCGCACGAGGCTCCGCTCGGTGATGCCGAAGCGATCCATGTAGCGCCGGATCTTCATCGCGAAGAATTGCGTGGTCACCATCAGGCCGACATCGCCATACCAGTCCGGCAGGCTCCAATCCGCCGGCAGCGGGTTGAAGGCGCCGCGCGGATGCTTGTCGAAGCCGACCGCGATGCCGAGATCGAACTCGCCCGAGCGGATCGCATTATGGGCGCCAAACAGGGCCGATCCGCCGGTCGCACAGCCATTGGAGACGTTGACGAACGGCAAGCCGGTGAGGCCGAGATCGCCGACCATCGTGTCGGCATTGCCGGCCGCATCTGATCCGCCATAGGCGAACTGCATGTCCCCCCACGTTACCCCTGCGTCGGCCAGCGCCTGGCGCACCGCATAGGCGCCCTGCTGCAGGCCGGTGCGCGCGTCGGTCCGCCCGAAGGGATGGATGCCGACCCCGACGATGAACACGTCCCTCATTGCTCCGCTCCCTGGTCGATGGTGATGGCGTCGGCGGTGAAGGCATAGATGAGGCGCGGTTCCCCGCCATCGTCCGCGCCGAACGGCACCGCGGTCGCCACCATCGGCATGCCGATCCGTAGCGCCTCGAACGGCACGTCCACGATCCGCGTCTCGACGATCACCTCGCCCGGCAGCTCGACATAACCGAGCGCGAACGGCTCGAACGCCTCCGGCCCGCGATAGGGCGGCGTCTTCGGGCGGAAGCGCTGGACGGTGTAGGACCAGAGCGTGCCGCGTGGCGACAGCGGAACCGGCTCGAACGAGTCGTCCGGCGGGCAGGGAAAGACGATCCGGCCGCTTTC
Organism: Flavisphingomonas formosensis; assembly: GCF_009755815.1. Lineage (GTDB taxonomy): Bacteria > Pseudomonadota > Alphaproteobacteria > Sphingomonadales > Sphingomonadaceae > Flavisphingomonas > Flavisphingomonas formosensis. Next base: position 217,304 of record NZ_WRPK01000006.1, on the reverse strand, counting down.
CCGGTGCTGCCCACCGATCAGGCGGACGACGGGCTCGGCGAGGAACAGCGTCTCGGCGATCGGGGCGATGGCAGTCTGTGTCATGCCGGACGCTTAGCGCGCGGTGCCCTCGCGGTGGACTAGCAACGAGGCTAGGCGGCGCGGCGCTATCCCATAGGCTAGAAGCCAGAAACTGCCGCGGCTGCCAATGTCCCTGCATAATCAGGGACCATGGTGATGGTGGATTTCAGCCTTTCCGAGGAACAGTCGATGCTGCGGGATGCGCTGCAGCGCTTCGTAGCGGATCGCTACGATGTGGAGCGGCGGCGGTCCTATCGCCAGGGCATGGCGGGCTTCGGCGCCGAGAACTGGGATATGCTTGCCGAGCTCGGCCTGTTCGCACTGCCGCTGCCGGAAGCGGACGGGGGCCTCGGCGGCGGCCCGCGCGACGTGATGACCTTGATGACCGAGATCGGGCGCGGCCTCGTCGTCGAACCGGTGCTGAGCGCAATCCTGTTCTGCGCGCCGGCGCTGGCACGCCACGGGAATGCGATGCAGCGGGCGGAATGGCTGCCAACACTGACGGCCGGCACGGCGCGCTGGTCCCTCCTCCTGCCCGACGAGGGCATCGGCATGGCCTGTACGCCACGGGCACAGCTATCGAACGGACGGCTGACGATTGAGCCCGGCTTCGCGCTCGACGGAGCGGGCTGCGACGCCTTTCTGCTCGTGGCGATGCGGGAGGGGGAACCGGTGCTCGTCGCGCTGGCTGCCGATACGCCCGGCCTCGTCCGGCGCGACGTTCGGCTGCTCGACGGTTCGATCGCCGCGTGGGTCGAGGCCGACGGCCTTGCGGTCGCGGCGGATCGGATCATGCCGCTCGGCACCACCGGCCTTTCCGAGCTGGCCGCCGATGCGCGCTTTGCCGCAGCCTGCGAGATGCTCGGCATCATGGAACGCCTGCTCGGCGACACGCTCGACCATGTCCGCACCCGTCGTCAGTTCGGCACCGAGATCGGCCGCTTCCAAACCATCCAGCATCGCATGGCGCGGCTCTACCTCGCGGTGGAGCAATCCCGCTCGCTGCTGCTGAAGGCAACGGAAGAGGGCGCCGGCCGGCACAAGGCCATCGCGGCGGCCAAGGCGTTCGTCGGCGAGGCGGCGATCATGCTGGCGCATGAATGCGTGCAGTTCCATGGCGGCATGGGCATCACCGATGAGCTGGCGATCGGCCATGGCCACAAGCGGATCACGCTGCTCTCCCGCCTGTTCGGCGACGCCCGCGCCGCGCGCAGGGACTATCTTGCGGCGGCTTGATCTCTTCCTGTCATCCTGCTGAAAGTCAGCATCCCTTTGCGCCGTTGGTGATCGACCCGCCGCCGGCCTTGCGCATCGCGGGGATGATCGCCACGCGGCCGGCCAGCGGCGGGTGCGCCTCACGCATCTCCTGCTCCCATCGTCACAGCGTGGATACGAGGTGGCCGCCGTCGACGGTGATGACGGAGCCGGTCATGTAGGCGGACAGCTCCGAAGCCAGCAGCAGCAGCGCGCCATCGAGATCCTCGAGCCGGCCGAGGCGGCGCTGGGGGATGCGCTTGACCAGCGCCTTGCCGGCATCGGACTCCCAGAAATCGGCGTTGAGTTCGGTATCGACATAGCCCGGCGCGATTGCGTTGACGCGAATGCCGTGCCGCGCCCATTCGAGCGCCTGCACCTTGGTCATCTGAATCACGCCGGCCTTGGAGATGGCATAGGAGGCGACCTGACCGGCCTGGCGCAGACCGAGGATCGAAGCGATGTTGACGATCGATCCGCCGCCCGATCCCTGCATGGCGCGCGCGACGCGCTGCGCGACGAGAAAGGCACCGCGCAAGTTGACATCGACGATCTCGTCGAAATCTTCCTCATCATAATCCAGCGCGGGCTTGGTGCGGGTGACGCCGGCATTGTTGACGAGGATGTCGATCCGCCCGAGCGCATCTTCGGCGCGCTCGATGGCGGCCGCGATCGACGCGCGATCGGCGACGTCCATCTCGATCACGGTCACCGTCCGCCCGGCATCGGCCAGACGCGCCGCCAGTGCCTCCAGCCGGTCGGTCCGGCGTGCGGCAATGGCGACATGGGCGCCGGCCTTGGCCAGCACCTCGGCGAAATGCGCGCCGAGGCCACTCGATGCGCCGGTGACGAGGGCGGCGCGGCCCGTGAGATCGATCAGCATGCCCCCCTATACCATCCGCCGCCGCCATGGGGAGAGCCGATAGCACGCCACACCCCCTATCAGAATTTATAGCCCACCGTCATGTCCACCGCGCGCGCGGGGCGGCATGGCCGTCAGTGTCGCTTCCGCGGAAACGGAGGTTCTGAAAGACCGCGAAGGCAATGTTTGCCGAGCAACAGGTCGCCGTATGCGGTCGCTGGTGATACTTGTTCCACGATCATCAAATATTGATCGATCCGGAACAATCGTGATCACGATATAGCGATGATGGTGACGACCACGAACAGCGATGAGCGCATGCCGAAATGGAATTGAATTTCACCATCATTTTTCCGGAGCGGCGATGACGATTGACTCGTCACATCCCGCTCTCAAATCATCCAAAGCCATGTCAGTCGCAGCGCGCCTGCCGACGGCGCCGGAGAAGACAGTGCCGCTCAGGACTTGCGATCGAGCCGGACTCCGTAAAGCTCCATACGGTGATCGACCAGCCGGTAGCCCAGCCGCTCTGCAATGCGCTTCTGAAGCTGTTCCAGCTCGAGATCCACGAACTCGGTCACTTCGCCGGTTTCGACATTGATCAGATGATCGTGATGAACCTCGGGCGCGGGCTCGTAGCGCGAGCGGCCGTCGCCGAACTCGTGTCGCTCCAATATGCCAGCCTCTTCGAACAGCCGCACCGTGCGATAGACGGTGGCGATCGAAATTCCCGGATCGATGGCCGAAGCGCGCGCATGCAGAGCCTCGACGTCAGGATGGTCGCCCGAATCCGACAGCACCTGTGCGATCACCCGCCTCTGCTCGGTGATACGCAGTCCCTTGGTGGCGCAGAGAGCCTCGATGTCGATCCTGGAGCTCATCACCCAGTGACATAGGCAGGATTGGCGGCGAAGGGAAGGTCAAGCCGATCCGAGGGCGCTGCGACGAACGATCATCCTGTCGGGTCGGAGGCGAGATGGTCGCGCATCGGGCATGGCAGCGCGCAAGACACGCCGCGCGCCTCGTAAGGCGGCCCTCGCGCAACGCTGTTGCATTGGCCTTCGCCCGTGGCCACGTTAGGGATCCGCAATCCCCCCTTTCAGTGGTCCGTCAGCCGTGATCGATCCCGATGCCATGCTGCAGCTCAAGCTGGAGGTGCCGCGGCAGCCCGCAACAGTCGTCGAGCGCCCGCGATTGATCAGCGCGCTCGATGCCGTGATGCATGTCCGCCTCGTCCTCGCAACGGCGCCTGCGGGCTTCGGCAAGTCCACGATGCTTGCGCAATGGCGGGCCGCCCTGATGCGCACCGGCCACTGCGTCGCCTGGCTCACTCTCGACGATACCGACACGAATCCCCGCAATCTGCTGGTCGGGCTGATCCACTCCGTCGCGGCCGCCGGCGTCGACATGTCGCGCCTTCTTGCCCAGGCCGATCAGACGCTGGGCGAGCTCACGATCGAATCGGCGATGCGCGGGCTGATCGCCGGCATCGCCGACGGTGGCGCGCCGCTTGTCATCATCCTCGACGACTATCATCGCGCCGCCACGCCCGAGATCGACGCCTTGATGACCCGGGTCATCGCGCTTCTCCCACAGGATACGCGCCTCGTTCTCGGCAGTCGGACGCGTCCCCGGATCAACGTGCCGACCTTGCTTGCCTCCGGTCTCGCCGCCGAAGTGTCGAGCGACATGATGCGCTTCACCGAGGGCGAGGCGCGTCTTTTGCTCGAGGGCGTCCCGGCGCCGCCCGAATTTGCCGAGCTGCTCGCCCAGGCGGAAGGGTGGCCGGTCGCCCTGCAGCTCGCACGGCTCCTGCTTCTCCAGCAAGGTAGCGAACCCCTGCCCCTCGCGCGGCTCACCGCGCGCGGCGGCCATCTCTCCAGCTTCCTGGCCGATCAGGTCCTGCGCACCTTGCCCGACGATGTCGTGGATTTCCTGATCGAGACGTCGATACTCGAAAAATTCAATGCGGAAATCACCGATTCCGTTCGCCAGCGATCCGATAGCTGGCGCATGATCGAGCGGCTCGATCCGCTCCAGTCGTTGCTCACGCCACTCGACGCCGACAATATCTGGTTCCGCTATCATCATTTGTTCGCAGAATATCTGCAGGGCCTGCTGCGTCAGCGGCGCCCCGGCATGGTCGCCGAACTGCACCTGCGCGCCTCGCAAGCGTTCGAACAGTCCGGCCTGCTGACCGAGGCGGTTCGCCATGCCCGCGCCGCAGGCGATTTCGAACGCTGCAGCGCCTTGGTGGAGGCAGCGGGGGGCTGGCGCCTCATCCTGTTCGGCGGCATGGCGCAGCTCAATCAGCTGCTCGAGTTCATTCCCCATGCCGAGCGTCTGGGCCGGCCGAGGCTTCTGCTGGCCGAAGCCTATCTGCATCTCAAGCTCGGCCATCTCGAACAGGCCCGTGCGACGTTCGATCTGGTCGGCGACGAACTGGCGGACGGCGCCACCGGTTGGCGCGAGCTCGATGAGTCCGGGCGGGACGCGGTCAATGTCGGAATGCTCATCCGGGTCTATGAGGATAATTCCATCGACCTGCCCTTTCTCGAATCCTTCCACCAGCTGCGCGCGACCTTCCCCGACGCAGACGGCCTGACGCGCGGCGTGCTCGACTGCGCAGGCGCGGTGGGCGCGCTCTGCGTGGGCAGGTTCGAGGAGGCGGAAAGCTTGGCGAGGCAGGCGATGGCGGCGATGCGTTCCGCCAACTCGGTGCTCGGGCTCAACTATTGCTATCTCCATGCCGGCCTCGCCAGCCTCTATCGCGGCCAAGTGCGTACCGCCTCGGCCTATCTCGCCCAGGCCCAGGCGATGGCGAGCGAAAATTTCGGGGCAGACAGCGGACTCAAGGCGATTTCCGACCTGCTGATGAGCGCCGTCCACTTCTGGTCGACCGGCACCGTATCCCTTCCCGCAGAGGAGCTGGAGCAGGCGTTCCGGCATGTTTGCGACTATGATGGCTGGTTCGACGTCTATTCCACCGGCCTCGACACCCGCTTCCAGCTGGCCCGGGCGGTCGGCGATGGCCCGGCGATGGAAGCCATCATCGCCGACGGCGAACGGCTGATCGCCATGCGCGGCTTCAGGCGGCTGGCAGCGATCGTGGACGCCCAGCGCCTTCTCTTCACCCTGTGGACCGGTGAAGGGGATGCGGGAATCGCCGCGCGCCTGGAGCAGCGATATCCACCCGGCTGCTGGCGGCACGCGCCCGAGAATTGGCGCCCCTATCAGGACGTCGGACATGCGCTGGCGCATTGGCACCTCGGCAGCGCGCCTGAGCAGGCACGCGTGATCGCGAGCGATCTGGTCGCCATTGCCGCGCAATTGGGCACGAGACCCTATGAGATACGGGCGTTGCTGCTCAGGGCCTCGATCGCCATGCGGCTCGGCGATGAGCAGGGCGCGGAAGAGGATATCCGCCGCGGACTGGGCCTTGCGGTCGACGACCGGATTGCCCAGCCTTTCCGGGCCGTGCCGGATCTCATCCCCGTCCTTGGCCGGCTGCGCCGACGCTTGTGGCAGGAAGGCCAATTCCCGCTGGAGGCCGCCTTCCTGTCGGAAATCACCGAAGCCAGCGCAACGCCCGCGCGCAGCACCGCCCAGGATGCCATGCATCTCAGCGCGCGCGAGATCGAGGTGATGGAGCAGCTGGCGCAGGGGCTGACCAACAAGGAGATCGCCCGTGCCCTCGACATGACCGAGCACACGGTGAAATTCCATCTCAAGAATATCTTCGTCAAGCTCGGCGTGGACCGGCGCGCCCGCGCAATCAGCCTGTTCAATGAGGACCGCCGCGCGCGGTAACGGGCGACCTACCCGGTCGGGTAGGGTGGCCTGCGGCGGTCACGGCCCGCGCGCCTACTCTCCAGCGGAGTTGCCGACGACGCTGCGATGACGGACTCTGTCCCCACATTCCGGCAAACGGGAAAGGGGCGTAAATGAAGCAGAAAATTCTCCGTCGGGTCCTGTCGGGCACATCCGGGCTCATCTTTGCGCTCTATGCTCCGTCCGCCCTCGCGCAGGCCGCCGACGGTGCGCAGCCGGGCGATGCCCCGGCGGCAGGCGAGATCATCGTCACCGCGCGCGGCCGCACCGAAGCCCTGCTCACGTCTCCGGTCGCGATCACCGCCTTCTCATCCAAGGCGCTCGACGACGCCCGGATCAAGAATGTCAGCGACTTCATCGGCCTCACCCCGAACATCTCGATCGTGCAGTCGCAGAGCGCCGGCAATTCCTTCGTGACGATCCGCGGCATATCGCAGGTCCGCAACGGCGAGGCACCGATCGCGGTCGTCACCGACGGTGTCCAGCAGGTCACCTCGCGTCAATTCACCAGCGATCTGTTCGACGTCCAGCAGATTGAGGTGCTGCGCGGTCCGCAGGGCGCGCTCTACGGACGCAACGCCATCGGCGGCGCGATCCTGATCACTACCAAGCAGCCAACCAACGATTTCCATGTCGACGCGCAGGTTTCGGCCGGCAATGGCCAGGATTATCGCGGCGAGGTCTCGATCAGCGGGCCGATCGTCCGCGACAAGCTCCTGTTCCGCCTGTCCGGCAGCGCGCGCAATTTCGGCGGCCTGTTACACAATATCTATCTCGGCCAGACCGTCGACAAGGTCCATGACCGCAATGTTCGCGGTCAGCTCAAGGCCTTCCTAAGCGACACGCTGACGGCCGATCTGCGGGCCAGCTACACGCACACCAGCGCGATCGGCGATCAGTTCCTCTATCAGCCGGCGAACCTCACGCCAGGCACCTGCTTCCTCGATCCCGCCAATCCGTTTGGCGGCCCGGCCCCCGATGCGAACCGCGTATCGCGCGATTTCTGCGCCAATAATCGCGGCCGCAACACCCGCTCGATCGCGGAGGCCTCGCTGAAGCTCGAGAACAAGGCGGACTGGGGCACCATCACCAACGTCTTCTCGGTGGTGCAGGTAAAGGAGTATCTGGGCGGCGACCAGTTCCCCTACACCGCCAGCCGCAACGTCTTCGGCACCGACGGCACCCAGACACAATATGAGAATCTCAAGGCGTGGCAGAATGACTTCCGTATCGCTTCGCCCGCCGGAAACCGTTTCCGCTGGATGATCGGTGCTTATTATCTGAAGACGACCCGTTTCATCTCGACAACGACGGGCCTCGACAACGGGCTCGGTATCGTCGAAATCCATCGGGAACCGGATCATGACAATCCGATCAACCCGACATTGTCGTTCCTTGCGGACAACAACCATAACCAGGCCTATGCCTTCTACGGCAACGTCGCCTACGACATCACGCCGAAGCTGGAAGCGTCCTTCGCCTATCGCTACGATCATGATCGCCGCCATCAGATGATCAGTCCGCTGAGCAGCGCCGGCCTTCCCACCGGCTGCACCCTTGCCAGCACCAGCGCCTGCGGCCGCATCGCCAACTTCCACAAGGGGCAGCCCAAAGTCACGTTGAACTACAAGGCTTCGCCCGACCTGACCCTGTTTGCGGACTATGGCATCGGCTTCCGCTCCGGCCAGTACAATCAAAGCGGCGCCGCCGCCGCGGCCAATCTGCCGGGCGTGTTCGATCTGGTCCGGCAGGAGAGCGCTTCCACGGCCGAGGGCGGCTTCAAGGCGCGCCTGCTCGGCGGCCGCCTGCGGATCAACGGCACGGGTTTCTATACGCGCGACAAGAATCCCTTCTACTTCGTATTCGTCGGTGCCGTCGGCGCGCAGATATTGGTCAATATCGACAAGGTCGATCTCTATGGTGGAGAGATCGAGGCGACCTTCACCCCGATCAAGGGTCTCGATATCTACGCAAACTATGGCTACACCCATAGCGAGATCAAGAAATTCGCGTTCAATCCCGCCGATGTCGGCAATTGGGCACCCTATATCCCGCGCGACGGCGGCGCGCTGGGCGCTCAATATCGCTTCCCGGTCACCGACAGGCTGAACCTGTTCGCCCGCGGCGAGGTGGAGCATCATGGCAAGCAATATTGGGATCCGGAGAATTCCACCGCCCGATCGAGCTTCCAGCTCGTCAACCTGCGCGGCGGCGTGGAATCGGCGAACGGCCGCTGGACGCTCACCGGCTATGTGCGCAACCTGACCGACAAGAAATATAATGCTGAGTTCGTCAGCGGCGGCTTCGTCCAGCCCGCCGAGCCGCGGACTTATGGCGTCGAACTGCGCACGAGCTTCTGAACGGAGAGGATGCCATGGGCAGCATAGAATCATCCGAGCTTCCATCGACGGCGCCGTTGAAGCTCCTCTGGGTCAATCCGATCAACCTTCCCGATTTCGATCGCCCGATCGCGGATCTGATTGCCAGGGTGAAGCTTCCGAACAGCGAGGTGCATGTCGTCTCGCTCGATCTGCCGGAACCGACGCAGCTGACCAACCTCGAATGGCGGGGTTTCGAAAGCCGGATCTGGTTCCCGGTCACGGCGATCGCGCATTATGCCGCCACCGAAGGCTTCGATGGCTATGCGATCGGCTGCTTCTACGACACCGCGCTCGACGAGGCACGTGAGCTTTCGGGCGATGCGGTGGTCTGCGGTCCCTGCCAGTCGGCGCTGCAGATCGTCTCCAACCTGTGCAACCGCTTCTCGGTCGTCATCGGCGTCGAGAAATGGAAGGTGCAGATGGAGGACCGCATCCGCCATTACGGCTATCATGATCGGCTGGCCTCGTTCCGCACCGTCGGCCTGCACGTCGACGATTTCCAGCGCGATCCGCCGCGAACCGAAGCAGCTATCCGCGAGGCGGTGCGGCTAGCTATCGAGATCGACAAGGCCGAGGCGATCATCCTCGGCTGCACGATGGAATTCGGCTTCTATGCGCAACTCCAGAAGGAGTTCGGCGTGCCGATCATCGACGCCGTCTATGCCTGCTTCAAAAGCACCGAATTCGGCGCGCTCAACAAGGTGCAGTTCGGCTGGCGGCCGAGCCGCATCCACAGCATGGCGCCCCCCGATGCGCAGCGGCTGGCGGCAAGCGGTCTCTTTGCCGGCCCACCGCCGATCGCCAACCGGGTGATCGTGCCGAGGAATTGATCATCGGACCGGGCGCGCACGCGGCGCCGTGAACGACCATGCGATTGTCCGATCACGACAAGCGCCGGCCCGCGTGACGGCCGGCAGCGGAGGATTTCCAGTGCGAGCAGCAAGCGATGTCGGTGGCACCTTCACCGACTTGGTCTATTATCCGATCGATCCCGCCACGGGACGACCGGGCGCGATCCAGGTCGCCAAGGCGGGCACCACCCCGCCCGAATTCGAACAGGGCGTGATGACCGCCATGGCCAAGGCCGAATTGTCACCGGCTTCACTGGATTTCTTCGCGCACGGATCGACCGTGGTAATCAATGCGCTCACCGAGCGCAAAGGCGTCAAGACGGCGTTGATCACCACTTCGGGCTTCCGCGACGTGCTCGAGATCGCACGGGGCAATCGGCCGGACCTGTTCAACTTCAACTTCCGCAAGCCCAGGCCCTTCGTCGATCGCTACCTGCGAGCAGAGCTCGATGAACGCACCAATTTCCGCGGCGAGCTCAACCGGATGGTCGATCTCGCGCCGCTGCCCGGCCTCATTGATTTCTTCCGGGCCGAAGGCGTCCAGGCGATCGCGATCGCCTTCCTTCACGCCTATGTGAATCCGGAGAATGAGCGGCGCACGGTGGCCGCGATTCGCGCCTTGTGGCCAGAGGTAGCGGTGCTCGCCTCGCACGAGGTGAGCCGAGAATGGCGTGAATATGAACGCACCAACACCGTCGTGCTCTCCGCCTATGTCTCGCCGATCGCGCGGACCTATATCGAATCGCTCGAAGGCCGGCTGGCCGGCGCCGGGTTCCGGGGCAGCCCCTATATGATGCAGTCAAACGGCGGCATCACCACCGTAGCGGCAGCGAAAGCCAATCCGATCGCGATGGTGGAATCCGGCCCGGCCAGCGGCATCTATGCGGCCGCCTATCTCGGACGGCAGATCGGCGAGACCAACCTGATCGTGCTGGACATCGGCGGCACCACCGCAAAGTGCACCCTCATCGAGGATGGGCAGATCCGCGTCTCGACCGATTATTATATCGAGCGCGACGCCCGCAATCCCGGTTACCCCGTGCAGACGCCGGTCTCCGAGATCGTCGAGATCGGCAATGGCGGCGGATCGATCGCCTGGATCGATGCCGGCGACAAGTTGCACGTCGGGCCGCAATCGGCGGGTGCGCGCCCCGGCCCTGCCGCCTATGGCCGCGGCGGCGCCCGGCCGACGACCACCGACGCCAATCTGGTGCTGGGCCGGATCGATCCGGCGAGCTTCGTCGGTGGCGAGGTCGAGCCGGACTGGCAGGCGGTGGACGCGGCCTTTGCGCCGCTGTGCGATCGGCTCGGCCTGTCGCAGGCCGAGCTGGCGCGGGGCGTGATCCGCATCGCCAATGCAAACATGACGACGGCACTACGTCTCGTCTCCACCAACAAAGGCCACGATCCGCGCGAATTCGCGCTCATGGCGTTCGGCGGCGGCGGCGCGATGCATGCTGTCGCGCTTGCCGAGGAGCTCAAGGTTCCGAAGGTGATCATCCCGGTCAATTCGTCGGTCTTCTCCGCCTGGGGCATGTTGCTGACCGATCTGCGCCGCGACTATATCCGAACTCGCCTCACCGCCCTGCAGCCCGACGGGTTGGGCGAGGTGAAGGCCGTGTTCGACGAGATGGCGGCGCAGGCGCGGACGGATTTCGCCGACGAGGCCGGCGATCGGGTGCCGGATTTCGAATATCGCGCCGATCTTCGCTATGTCGGGCAGGAGCATACCGTCGGAGTCCGCATCGCGATCGACGCCACGGATCCGGTGGCCGATGCGATCGCAGCCTTCCATGACGCGCATGAGAAGCGCTTCACCTATCGCCTCGACGCCCCGGTCCAGCTCGTCAATTTCCACCTCGTCGCGACCCTGCCGGTCGATAAGCCCGATCTCGCCGAACGTGCGGCCAGTGGCGCCCGCGTCGAGGACACCCGGATCGGCGTGCGCCGCGTCGATTTCGACACGCATGGCATCCATGACGCGGCGATCCACGATGGGCTGCGCATGGAGCCCGGCATGCAGCTGGATGGTCCGGCGGTGATCCAGGAGCCGTCCGTCACCCTGCCGATCCCGCCGGGCGTGCGCGTCGAAATCGATCGCTTCGGCAATTATCACGTCCATCTCGGCGCGGCTTGAAAGGAATGACCATGTCCCACGATCCGTTCACGCAGGAGATCATCAAAGACGCGCTCGTCGCGCTGGGCGACGAGATGTTCAACGCGATGATCCGCACGTCGATGAGCCCGATCATCTACGAGACGACGGATTTCGCGGTGGGCGCCACCGACGCGCATGGCAACCTGCTGGCGCAGGGCAATGGCGTCACCGGCTTCCTCGCCACGCTGGACACCGCCGTGCAGAGCACGCTGGAGCATTGGCCGCTCGATCGAATCCGGCCGGGCGACGTGTTCCTCACCAATTCGCCCTATGAGGGCGGGGGCACCCATTTGTCCGACGTGGTGATCCTGTTCCCGGTGTTCGCCGGGGACCGCCTGATCGCATGGACGGTCAACAAGGCGCACTGGACCGAGGTGGGCGGCACCTTCCCCGGCAGCGCGACGACCGCGTCAACCGACATCTTCCAGGAGGGTCTGCACTTTCGCTTCCTGAAACTGTTCGACGAGGGGCGGATCAACGAGGCGCTGGTCGGCATGATCCGTGCCAATGTCCGCCTGCCCGACAGCACGATCGGCGACATGCATGCCGGCGTCGCGGCCTGCCGCGTCGGCGGCAAACGGATCGCCGAGCTGGCCGAGAAATATGGCGTGGAGGCGCTGATCGGTGCGATGGACGGCCTGCTCGACTATGGCGAGCGGATGACCCAGGAGGAGCTGAGAAAACTTCCCAAGGGCGTGTTCGTCGCCGAGGACGTCGTCGAGGAGGATGGCCACGGCAATGGGCCATTCGCGGTCAAGGTGAAGATCACGATCACCGACGAAAAGATGATCGCCGATTTCACCGGCACCAGCCCGCAGGCCGTCGGCCCGATCAACCTCAGCTATGCCGGCCTGATCACCGGCGCGCGCTGCACCTTCAAAGCGGTGACCAACACCGAGATTCCAGCCAATGGCGGCTGTTTCCGCGCGCTGGAGATCATCTGCCCGCCCGGCACGATCCTGTCGGCGAAGAGCCCCGCGCCGGTTTCCATCTATTATGAATCGCTGCTCGCCGCGATCGAGGTGATGTGGAAGGCGCTGGCGCCGCTGATGCCGCACAAGCTGCCGGTCGGCCATCAGCGCACGGTCGGCGCCACCTTCATCTCCGGCCTGCTGCCGGATAGCGGCGAGCTGTTCGTGATGGGCGAGCCGCTGGTCGGCGGCTGGGGCGCGGGGCTCGACCGGGACGGCGACAGCGGGCAATTCTGCGCCGCCAATGGCGAGACGTTCAACATCCCTGTCGAGCTCGCCGAAAGCCGCTACGGTTTCGAGATCGATCGTTATGCCTTTCACGACGAGGATGGCGGCGCCGGGGAATATCGCGGCGGCAAGGGGGTGGTGATCGATTATCGCGTGACGATAGACGAGGCGTTCCTTACTTATTCGGCGACACGCACCGTATCGCGCCCCTGGGGCATGAACGGCGGCAGGGAAGGCTCACGCAACCGCGCCGAGATATTGCGCGGCGACGGTAGCGTTGAAACCTATTCCATGGTCACCGGCGCGCGCGCCGTGAAAGGCGAGGTCTTCCGGCTGGTGAGCGCCACCGGCGGCGGCTACGGCGATCCGATGCGGCGGGACCGGGAGAAACTGCTGGCCGATCTGCGCGACGGCTACGTTACCCCGGCGCAGGCGCGCGACCATTATGGCTATGGGGCAGCCGGGCTATGATCGGCGGATCGACCGCGGAACGCGAGCTCTCCGAAATTCGGCCCTTCGCCGGCGCGAGGCCGATCGCCGCAGCCGAACGGCTCGCCCGGATCGACAAGGCGCGCGAGGGGATGGTCCAAGCCGGGGCCGATGCGCTCATCGTCGCGGCGGGAACCAGCCTCGTCTATTTCACCGGCATCGGCTGGGGCATGATCGAACGGCTGGTGGCGATGGTGCTGACGCCGAAGGGGCACCCCTTCATCATCTGCCCCGCCTTCGAGGCGGAGTCGCTGCTGGCCGTCGTCGATCCCGGCATCGCCATCGATCTGCGCTGCTGGGACGAGCATGAAAGTCCGTCCGCGCTCATCGCCGGGATTCTGCGGGAACAAGGCTGTACGCGCGTCGCGATTGATCCCGCCTTGCCCTTCGGCATGGCCGAGCGGCTGCACCGCGCCGCGCCGTCCGCATCGATCCTCGATGCGACCGGGATCATCGACGGCTGCCGCGCGCGCAAGTCGCCGGAGGAACTGGCGCTGCTCCGGCAGGCCAAGCAGATGACGCTGGAAGTCCAGCGCCGGGCAGCCCGGATATTGGCGCCCGGGATCAGGGCCAGCACCGTGCGCGCGTTTATCGACAGCGCCCACCGGGCGATCGGCGCGAGCGGCAGCAGCTTCTGCATCGTCCAGTTCGGCCTTTCGACGACGGTGCCGCACGGCCTCCCGCAGGACGACGTCCTGGCGGAAGGCGACATGGTGCTGATCGACACGGGCTGCACCGTCGAAGGCTATAATTCCGATATCACCCGCAGCTACGTGTTCGGCACGCCCAGCGCCGCGCAGCGGCGGATATGGGAGATGGAGCGCGAGGCGCAGCAGGCCGCCTTCGATGCAGTCGCGCCCGGCGTCGCCTGCGAGGCGATCGACGCCGCCGCCCGCGCTGTGCTCGATCGCCATGGTCTCGGCCCCGGCTATTGCCTGCCGGGCATGCCACATCGCACGGGCCATGGCATCGGGCTCTGCATTCACGAGGCGCCCTATCTTGTCGGCGGCGACCGGACACCGCTCGCCCCCGGAATGTGCTTCTCCAACGAGCCGACGATCGTCGTGCCGGGCCAGTTCGGCGTGCGTCTGGAAGATCATTTCCACGTGACGGAGACGGGCGCAGCCTGGTTCACCGAGCCATCATCCTCGATAGACCGGCCTTTTGCGGCCGATCCCGATCGCTGAGGGAGACGAACGACCCATGTCATGCGCCGGCACCTGGGAAAATGAGTATCGATCCACGATGACGCTCGCGGCCGAAGGCACCATGCTGTTCGGCCTCTATCGATCGCACACCGGATCGACCGGCACCTATCTCGTCGTCGGCTGTGCGGCGGAGGCGCCGGCGGACTCCGGCACCGGCCAGCCGATTGCGCTGGCGCTGAACTGGCATTCGCTGGATCCCGGCGAAGGCGATCCGAGCTGGCACTGGTGCTCGGGCCTCAGCGGGCAGCTCCTCATCATCGACGGCGAACCCACATTGCGGCTCGCCCATGCACTGGCCGGTGCCGTCGATTTTCCCGGTGTCTGTCCGGCCGGCACCTATATCGACAAATTGACCTATCGCCGCGTCGCCGCGGCTGCCCCCGCAGAACCAGCCACGGAGAAGATGGCGGTGCCGGCCGATCCCGCCACCGGCCGCTGGATCGCGGAGGACGGATCCCTGCTCGAACTCACCATCTGGCGCCACGGCGACGCCGGGCTCGTCACGGGGAGCCTGCGGAAGGATGGCCGGCAGGCGCCGGTCAGGGGCGTGACCGACATCGCGGCGCGCGACCGCGGCCTCGAACACCAGTCCATCGCCCTCGCGACCGCCGACGACACCGCCACCGCGCTGATCGGAACGATCGACCTGGCGACCCGCCTCTGCACGCTCACCACGCTCACCAGCCACGCGACCACGGCCGCGGGCAGCTATGTCCAGACCGGAGTCTCAGCGACCACGTTCCGTTCAATCCAGGACGCGCCCTGACGACGCGGCTATGCGATGGAGCTCGGGCGGCGCTCCCTCGATCGGACCAGAACCTCATGCTGCGTCATCTTCCTGTGGGGCGTGACGGCGTAATCACGCCCGCCGGCTTGGCCGACTTGGCCAATCGCTGCGAGCTCGCCGGTGTCACCCCGAACAGGGCATTTTCGGCGATCTTGACGATGTAGCGGAGTGGCTGCGCCTCACCTGCTTCGGACAGCGCCTGCATGGCACGGCGCATCGCTGCACTGCAGCCTGAATAATCGCGCAGCCACTCGACCTGCTCGGATCGTAAAATGCAATTGCTACGATATCCCCTCGATCGCCTATTCCGCCTGCAGCAAATAAAAGTCAGTATGCAGCCTATTCGCGGTACCCGATGGCACAGCGTGTCCCGGATGCGCCGAATATCGCCCGGCGCGGGATCGAATCGTCGTCCATCTCGTTTCCAGCCGGCAACCGATCAACTCCTGTCCGGGATCAGACCATGCTCATCCGTGCCGGTTTCGACATTCGATTCGACGCAATGGCCCCCACGCCGATGCTCGCGCTGCTGAGCATCCATCCATCGCGCAACCGCGATCTGCGCTCACCCCATCGGATCGAAGCGTCTCCCACGCTGCCGCTGTATGATTTCGTCGACAGCTTCGGCAACATGTGCACGCGGCTCACCATTCCCGCTGGCGGCGTCGCACTTCGTGCGGATTTCGCCATCGCCGATTCCGGCTTGCCGGACGAGCGGGCGCCTGATGTGCCGGTCATGCCCATACCGGAGCTGCCGGAAGACGTTCTGGTCTTCCTTCTCGGCAGCCGCTATTGTGAGACACAGCATCTCATGCAGTTCGCCTGGGACAAATTCGGCGGCATCGCTTCGGCACGCGATCGGGTCGAGGCGATCGTCGACTTCGTCCACAACCATCTCCGCTTCGGCTACGAATATGCACGGGCCGACCGCACCGCCTGGCACGGCTACCAGGAGCAGGTGGGGGTGTGCCGCGATTTTGCCCATCTCGCGATTACCCTCTGCCGCTGCGTCAACATCCCTGCGCGCTATTGCACCGGCTATCTCGGGGACATCGGCATACCCCCTGTCGACGCCCCAATGGATTTCAGCGCCTGGTTCGACGTCTATGTGGGCGGCAACTGGTATACCTATGACGCCCGTCACAACCGCCCGCGCATCGGCCGCATCCTGATGGCACGCGGCCGGGATGCCACGGATACCGCGCTGACCACCTGCTTCGGCTCCGCCACGCTCGCCAAATTCGAAGTCACCACCTATGAGGAGGCGGATCTCGAGGCGCAGGAACGGCTGGCCGCGTGATGATGAGATGATCCGGTACGCCGCAGCCAAGCTTGCCTCCACCACACGGCCGAACTGGCAAAATTGTCGCGTGCTGACAGCGGTTCTCCTTGAGGCGATCGGCGATATCACGCAAAGATTGAATATCGTTCGAATTCCCGAATGGCGAGAATAATGCAGCCAATCCGGCTCGAACGCGACTGTCACACCCTCCATGACACTTCCGGACCGCGGTCGATGGTCCGTGTGCTGCGCAACGGATCAAGATCGCGCTTCATGTGTTGAATAGTCACGCCGTGAAGCCACGGCCGACGAGAACATTTATCTGCGAGAGGAGACAACGATGCCGATCCTGCTCTGGTTGCTGGGAATCCCTATCCCGATAATCATCCTGCTTTTGCTCTTCTGGCATTGAGGAGCAACGGTCATGGCTTCCTCCTTCGGCCGCGCTCCTGACGCGGTATCGAATCTGGCCGACCCGGCACGCTCAGCCGTCAATTGGGCACCCGCACTTGCGGGAGCCGCGGTCGCACTCGCGACGACGCTGATACTCGCGGCGCTGGGTTCCGGGCTCGGCTTTGCGGCGGCATCGCCTTGGCCAGGCTCAGGCGCGTCCGTCACCACCTTCGCGGTCGGCATCGGCATCTGGCTGATCGTCACGCAATGGCTGTCCTCGTTCATGGGCGGATATATAGCGGGACGCCTTCGGACGAAGTGGGTCGGCGTCCACAGCCACGAAGTGTTCTTCCGCGACACCGCCCACGGTCTCCTGGCTTGGGCCGTCGCGACCGGGGTCATGGGAGCGGTGGCCTTGAGTGCCACTGCGTCTGCGGCAGGCGCCGCTGCAGATGCGACGAGCGCGACCGTGAGCTATGCGACGGATGCGATGCTGCGCTCGGACCGCGCGGATGCGAACGCGTCGTCGGAAATGCGATCAGAGATTGGCCGGCTGTTAAGTCGTGGCGACGAATTACAAGCCGGCGATAGAAACTATATTGCAAGCCGGGTCGCGGCGCAGACCGGAATCTCAGCTCAGGAAGCCAGGCAGCGCGTCGATGCGGCGGCTCTTTCCATCCGCGTAGCGGCCGACAAGGCGCGCAAGGCGTCATCGGCGCTGGGCTTTTTCACCGCGCTTTCCATGCTTATCGGCGCCTTTATTGCGAGCGTCGCAGCCGCTTATGGCGGGCAGTTGCGTGACAAAGATGCGGACAGGGTCGACTAACGGGCGTGAGTGAAATGGCGGTGGCGCGGCGGCAAGGTAAACAAGCGCAGCGATTGGCTTTGCTGTCGGCCGATATCCTTCGAACGTTCCGCAAGATGCCCGACAGGGGGCAGCGCTAGATCATGCTACCCTACTGGGATAGCTTCGCCGATGTCTGCGTCAATGTTGAGGCAGCGCATCCAGCTCGTCCAGATGATGCTGTACCACAGCGCTGATCTTGGCGGCCGTGGCCTTCAAGCTGGGCACTTCGCCGTGCGCCGCGTAGCCTTGATGAAGCGTGAGTGCCTGCTGATGGGCGCTCCGCTGGCCGGAGAGATAACCGATGTCGAACCCAGCGGCGGGCATCGATGAGAGCTGGCGCAGCAGGCGTTGCTGATCGAGGTTCAACGCAGGCGGCACCGGAAGCAGCCTGGCTTCTTTAGCGGCAGCCTGGAGGCTCTCGCTGGTCGTGGTATGTTCGTCGATCATTCTCTGCGCAAAGGCGCGAATCCTCGGCGAAGCGGTACGCTCGACCGCAATGCGCGAGGCCGCGATCTCGAACCTGTCGCCGGCGCTGGCTCGGGAGAGATACGCGTCCGTTCGGCTCGGTACCGAGCTGGCAGTAGGCATTGCCGTCTGAGCCGGGCTCTCGGGAGAAACGGGATGACCGGCCGTATCGGTCGTCACTGCCGGGTTGTCGGATGGGCTAGGACGGCAACCGACCATAGACAAGGCAAGCAGAGCGCAAGGCAGAGCCCATCTCCCCCTCACGTTGCGCGCCAGACGGGTCTTCTGCATCAGTCCTGACGATGTCATCGGCCGCTTCCTGTTCCATGCTTGCAAGAAGCGTCAACCGGACATGTCTGCGCAAGGTTCCTATACAGCGGTAGCACCGATGATCGAGATCAGGACGAGGTTAAACAGATTAGGGCGTTGGAAGCACTCGAGTCCTCTGACACGGCTCAGTGAACGAATATCCCAGAATGTCTTGGATGGCGCGAACTCAAATCCTGGCGTCGTTGTCGGCAGAAACCTGCGGAAGCCTCACACTCATTGAACATGTCGCCCGCTGATCGCTCAGCGCGCGCCGCACTGTCCAGCCGCACGGCGAAGGCTCGAGGATATAATTGCCTTCACGAAAGAGCTTTGGATGTGCCCGTCGCAAGGAAAGCAGAAAATTGATGCGCCGCATCAAAGTTCCACGAGACGATTCGGCTGCCGAATGAAGTCGCGACCCTTATGCCGAGGATCGAAGGTTGCGATCGGGGGCTGTCACGAGAAGCAAGGAACGACTCAACCGGAAAGCAACACGCGACGGTCCACCAGAAACCCGGTCCAGCCGCACAAGACATCACACCGATCCGGTCGCCGCAAAATCAACCCCCGCCATCATCGCCGTCCCTCAGACTTCGCTGCGCAGCAGCCATTGCTGCGGCTTCGGCCAATCGGTCCGCCGTCTCCCGGGCAGCTTCGGGCGTCAGAGAAATGGCGACCCCGTCTGGGCCGTCTACCATCACCACGCCTTTCTCAGCAGAAACCCTGCTGGGATGTGCATGAACCTTGGAGATTTCGATCGTCATCAGCTGACTCCCGGTAAAGACTGCGAGCCGTGAACGGTGCATCCGGTGGAACGAGAGTGGCTATCGGCACAACATACATGCCAAGACCGGCACTTGGGCTGGCCAAGGTCGATTTCGGGCCGCGCCCTGAGACAATATCGCGGCCGCTGGCCATGTCGGGAGGATAGAGAGCGACTGACACAATGGGATCGCATCAGTAACCGCTCTTGCTGCTCCAAAGCACCGCCCGATAGCGATCGAAACAGCGCGCGCCGCAGCGCAATCGGATGAGCGCACCTTCCGCGATCAATCGGGCCCGTTTCGGTTCTTCCGCAACAGCCGGCCGGATAGCCTCTCTGTTCCAGTCCGCGCTATGTTTCAAATCGAGCGTCGCATGCAGGTCGAAATAGCGGCGTTCGCGATCGGTCAGGCCGATGCGGCGCAACCCGGCTGCGACCAACGCGGATCGACCAGGCGCCGTCAGCTCGATCACGCCCAATGCGCCGACCGACAGCCAGGCATAGCGGCGCGTCGTTGCCATCGCGGTCATGGCATTGGCAAGCGCGAGGCTCTCCCAGACCGTGTTCTCGATCTCGGGCTGCACGGCGAGCGTCTCGACCAACGCATCCAGCATCGGTCCATGCATTCCTTTGCGATTGCCTCTGCCCATTTCGTCCCAATAGTTACGCGCAAGCTCGAGTTTGGCGGCAACCGGCAGCTTGACCTGAGTCAGCGCGACGAGATCATCAAAGCCTGCCTCTCCCGCTGCCTCCTGTTCGAAGAACCAGCGCAACTCGTCGCGCGACGCCTCCTGCGCAAGCCAGGGAAAGAGGGCATCGCCCTGCCCCGGACCCACCTGCTTGAGCGCCTCGAACCAATCCAGGAAACCATCGGCATCGGTTGGAACCGCCGCCGCCTCGTCCGCTATCTCGGAGCGAAGCTCCTCGAGAAAGGCACCTTCGAGGCGGAGCATACGCAAATCATCCTGCAGTCGCTGCTGCCAGTCCGCTGTCGGCGCGGCCGGAGCCAACCGTACTCGGTTCCATCGCGCGAGACCGCGCTGAAAGGAATCGTTCAAAAATTGGGAGGCCGATGTACTCGGCCCGGCATGAAGAACGTCGCGCATGATTCGATCCAGACCCGCCAATGCTAGTGATGTTCTCTCTTCAACCCGGCAGCGCGATTAGGGTTGCAGTTTTGATCGCGAGCTAACCTGCAGCAACATGATTCCGTGGGATGGCCGGCATCCCTCCCGGATCGTTGGCGTCTCCACGGCGTTTATCTTTCCACGCTCCGACGGCACACCGGACAGCCTGCGAGGGATGAATGGCATGAACGGCAAATTGGCGTTGATCACAGGCGCAGGCACAGCCGATGGCGCGCAGCTTGCCCTACGGGCAGCCGAGGCAGGCTATGATCTGATCCTCGCCGATTGCGATGCCATGCTGTACGCGACGCTCGCCGACTGCCTTCATTATGGCGGCGAAGCCATCGCCATCGAAACCGACGTGCCTGAGCCGGAACAACTGGACGATGCGCTTTCCAGCCTCGGCGATCGCAAGCTCGACCTCGTCTGCTCGATCGCGCGGCACTCCAGCGAAATCGAATGCGATTTGTCTAGAGGAGTGGCCTGTGCCGCGATGTTCGAGAGGATCGCGAAGACGCCGAAGACGAGGTCTGGAGCCGAGCTCATGCTGATGCCGGCGGAAA
This sequence comes from Flavisphingomonas formosensis, assembly GCF_009755815.1. GTDB lineage: Bacteria > Pseudomonadota > Alphaproteobacteria > Sphingomonadales > Sphingomonadaceae > Flavisphingomonas > Flavisphingomonas formosensis. Next base: position 196,475 of record NZ_WRPK01000006.1, on the reverse strand, counting down.
GCCTCACTGAAGAAAATGCGCAGGCGGGCGAGCTCATCGATCGGGCCGCAGCGCGCCTGTCACGCGATCTGCCGCCGAACAACTATCTCGCCATTACCACGGTGCATGACGGGCGCGTCGAGCGTTTCTCCCGGGTCCACAGCGAAGGGGCCTTGACCCTCCAATGTGGCCGGCCGGACGATCGAATCGCTGTCCTCGATCTCGCGTGGAGGAGTTTGGCAGCGGGTCAGGCCCAGCGTGGCGGGCGGCCTCATCACTGATTCTGTTCAAGGGCATCGCCGAGGCGTTTCGTGGCATCCGCCGATCGTGGCCGGGCGCAGTTGGGATGGGCACAAAAGCAAACTGACTTAACATAACCGAATGCGGAGCGAGGGGAAGCGCGACATTATCATCGAGCGCGCGTTCAAAGACCTCCCGCGCGAAGTGGAGCCGGCGCATCCCCCCAGCAGCATGTGCCGGCTCCGCGTTGCCTGCGCGGCCAGTTCCGCACGAGCATCGATTCCTGCTTTGTCGATGAAGCGGATACTAAAGCGCTTCGTCCAACTGCGAAATCCACGTACGAACATCGAGACAATCGGTAGCCGCCGTTTCCGCTTTCATCTGATCGCGCAGTATTTCCAGCACGACCTCGCCGCGGCGGTCGGACTCGGCAGCGACCGCATCCTGGGGAATCCATAGGCGATAATCGCGCATATAGGCGTCCGCTGCGCTGAACAAAACGCACATATCGGTCGATACCCCCGTCATGATCAGACGCGTTACGCCGAGCTTCGGCAACAGGACCGGCAAATTGGTCGCGTAAAAGCCGGAAAATTGCGGCTTGATGATAAAATAGTCGCTTTCCTTGGGTTCCAGCGTCGGATCGACCAGCGCAGGCCGCGCACGCTCGATCAGACGCGACCGTTCGGAATGCCATTCCCCGAAATTGTCGTTTACGAAGATGACGGGCATCTCCAATTCCTCGGCTTGCACCCGCAGCGAATGGATAGCAGCAGCCGCGCGTCGGGCCTTCGGCTTGAGATGCTCGGCACCGCGAAAATCGAAACAGTTTATCATATCTATGATCAGCAAAGCCGCCCGATCACCGGGCTGGTCCCTGGCGGGCGCGGTCGCCCGCGGTCTTGTCGCCTCAGCCATCAATCAGTTCCCCGTCGGTATCGTTGCCAGGCCGCGGCCGTGATTACTTCTCGCTCCTGCCGCGCGGCCACTGCCGCGAAGATGGGTCCGCGTGCTGGACGACAGCGGATTAAAGATTGCCATGCGCTATGCCGTATCGTCCGGAAAGACATGATGCGCGAGGCGACGCTCGACGCGCTCGGACTGCAACTCCTCTTCAAGCGCGCGTTGGTCATATTGCCGCGCAAGAGCAAGGTGGACCGCCCGAACCGCAGGATCGGCAGCCCGATTGCCCGCCGTCCGCTCCTGTCGGGCCCTCCGGCGAAAATAGGATAGATCATTGCTCGACATTCCAACCTCATCGGCTCTACCCGCCAGATGAAGATAGGCATGAGCGCCGGTTCCTACATTAGCGTGCATTAATCTTCGGCCTTCGAGGGGCTTTCAAGACGTTCCATGCCGCGGCTCTCCTGAATATGGCGGAGAAGCGCTTCAATCGGGATCGGCGGGTGTCTTCTCGACCATCGAATTCGCTGGCACGGAGCGGCGATACCGCCTGCTAGGTCTGAAGCGCCTGTCAACCCATAGCCATAATCAGGATTTCGGGAGCCGATGCCCAAGGACTTTTCCGTTGGGCCATCCGACGACCTGCAATCGCGCGAGAATCGATGATAAAGCAATCGCACCATTCTCGACTTTCAGAAGGCACGAGAGCACATTTATAGTCTATCGATACTCTCAGACGAGGAAAGATCGAGCGAGTCTCGCATATGAGCCACACGAACCGAGATGGAGGAGCCGGATCATCGGAGGAAGCTTCGCCTTCGCACAACTACGAGCTCGCCCTCCTCCGGGCCGAGCTTGCGGCGACGCGACGGAAGCTCTCGGCACTGGAGAAGGAGCGGCGCGCCGATCGAGATCGGGAAAAGCAGCTCCAGATCGAATTGCAACGCCGGGTCCGCAACCTGCTCGCAACGGTTCGGGCGATCTTCTCGCGAACAGCCCACTCGGGAGCTTCATTAGAGGATGTGGCCGAGCATTTTTCGGGGCGGCTCGATGCGCTCGCGCGGATGCAGACCATGCGCGGCCGCTACCCATCGGACCATGTCGATCTCGAAACGCTCGTCCGCGATGAGTTGCTCGCCTTCGAGTTGGATTCCAGGCTCTCCATCGAGGGACCAGAAATCGGACTGGATTATGGCACCGCCCAATCATTCGCACTCGCCATCCATGAATTGAGCACCAACGCGATCAAATTCGGTCTACTCGCACGAGCCGAGATACCGGGGGCGCTGGAAATCCGCTGGTCGCTGAAGGATGAAGAACTGATTTTGGAATGGCAGGAGCGCGGCGTGCCGGTTATCGATCCTGATCCAGGTCATGTCGGCTTCGGACGCGATTTCATCTTACACGGTCTTCCTTACCAGCTTGACGCGAAAACGCGGTTCGACCTTCTTCCAGGGGGGCTTTCCTGTACGATCATCGTACCGTGGATGGCGTCAGAGAGCGGCCCGCGAGATGGGATGCCATCTGCAGAGAATGAGGACTGATCGCACCGACGGCATCGATCTCATTTCCCCCGCCGCCTGCGAGGCCACGCCAGCTCACACCGATTCGGCTCGCACGACGGTCGAACAACGGCCCGGCGAGGCCACGCTGCAACGCACACTCGCGTTCGGGACGTTTACTATCCGGCTGGCCGTCAGGCGCACACCAGCCGCAGCGGTGCGACCCCGCCGTTCGGCGTTTCGCGCAAGCCCGCTTCGAAAAGACCGAGGCGGCGAATTTCGTCTAGCTCGAAGATACGAAGCCATTTTGACTGGAGCTCGATCAGCCCACGCGACCGCATTTCACGCAGGGTTCGGTTGACATGGACGGGAGTCAGCCCGGCCACGTCGGCAAGATCGATTTGAGTGAGTGGCATGGCAAACTGATCACCATAGGTCAGACCGCAAGCGTGAAGACGCGTATGAAACTCGCAGAACAGATGACTGAGCCGCTCTATCGCGGACTTGCGACCGAGATTGATGATCCAGTCGGACTGGCGGCGCTCTTGAGCGATCATCTCCGACCAGATCGCCGAGCGGATGTCCACATGCTGCTCACATTGTTGCCGGATCGCTGCGGCTGGGATGGCGGTCGCTCTGACGTTGGTGAGAGCAACCACCGGCTGATCGGGCAAAAAGTTCTGCATCCAGGCGAGTTCACACCAGTTGCCGGGCAGGAAAAGGGCGGTAATCTGACGGCGTCCATCCGGTAGCAGACGAAAGCGGCATGCCCAGCCCTCTTTCAGAAGGAAAAGGCGATGTTGCGCCTCGCCTTCCCGGGCAAGATATTGGTGCGCCCGGAAAAAGCTCGCGGTGCCGTCGACGCGGTCATGGCTCAGCATTGCCAATTGCTCCCCGTTATAGGCCCCCGACACGCAAAAAAGGCTGGGCGCGCGCGACGATAACAGCATCAACATAAGTTATAATGGGCCGTCAACTCACCTACGCGTTGCCTCGACTGGCCACCTCAGGCGCAGAGACCGCCGTAGGTCATGGCCATGCGTTTCGCCTGCTACTCCAACGTGTGGCCGACAAACCGGGTGCCTCCGACAGGCTCCAGTCCGATAACATAGGCTATTGCGATGACCGTTTCGGGTTACCGGGTCTGCACGCTGCCGTTCGCACTCTGCGCTCGCAAACGACCGGGAGCGGTGCCTGTACGCGCACTTCCAAGACCAATGCGTGAGATGCTGGGCCGGCGCCTTGGCCGAGCAGCGTGCCTGCTGACATGCTCGTCGCGCTAGAACCCATAGATGGAAATCAAATGCGACCCCTGAGAGACGATTCAACGCAACAGGGCGCGCCGTTCAGCAAGATCATTGCGCAAGGCCGTCGCAGCGACTCCGGCCTCACCCATCGCATGGCTGATCTGATCGAGCCCCCGCACGACGTCACCCGCCGCGTAAAGACCGGCTATGCTGGTACGCTGATGCGCATCGACGATGATGCAACCGTCCTCGCTCGTCGCCGCGCCGAGCGCGGACGCCAGGCCCGAACATATCTTCGATCCAAGCGCAGGGTAGACACTGTCGAAGGCAAGCTCGCCCGCCGCCGTGGGCACGATCAGATGAGTTCCATCGATACGAAGCTGCCCGCGCGGGCCATCGACCTGACGAATGCCAAGCTTACCAAGCGTTTCCCGCTCACCCGCTTCGAGACCTGACCCGCACTCCGGCACGATCAGAGTGACGTCCCTGCTGTACATGCGCAAGAAATACGCTTCCTTAAAGCCGTGGCTACCAGCACCTATGACGCCTATCCGCTTGTCCGTGACTTCATATCCGTCACAAATCGGACAATAGCGCAACAATCCTTGGGCGAGAGCTCTGTCGTGCGACGAAGCCTCGATGTCAGGGCGATGGTTGACCACGCCTGTCGCCAGCAGGACCGACCGGAAGCGGGTCTCCCCCGTTTCGGTGACCACAATGAAATCCTCGCCCGCCCGATCAAGCCGGATTACGCGCTGCCGCTCGATATGAGCGCCATAGCGCATCGCCTGACGGTGCATCCGGGCGATCAAATCGGCACCGCTGATTCCTTCGGGAAAGCCCGCATGGTTGAGCGTGCGCGGGATGGATGCGGCGCGGCTGTCGCCGCCGTCAAAAACCGTGGTTTCGAGATGGAAGCGCGCCACATAAATGGCGGCGGTCAGTCCGGCCGCTCCCGCCCCAATGATAGCGCAGTCCCGAATGCGTGGCATCGTGCAAAAATTGCCAATACGCCCTTTCGTTCCAAATCTCGAAAGCCACATATGGAGGTCAACCCGAACCGCAGTCATGCGTTCTCTCCGCCACTCAACGGAGGGATATGATGGTTCAGACCATGGCAGAGTGGATCGCTCCTGCCGCGACAATGATTGCGGCGATGATGACAGCCGCAAATCTCGGCGCGCGTTTCACGGGATGGGGCTTCGTCGTCTTTTTGATCGGCTCGCTATGCTGGTCGCTCGTGGGTTTTACCACCGGCCAGGCCAATCTGTTGACAACCAATATATTTCTCACGCTTGTCAACGCAATCGGAATCTGGCGCTGGCTCGGACGCCAGAGAGTCTATGAAGATGGCGGCAAATCTGCGGTCGTCGCGAGCTCGCGGTCCGCCGCGCCCACGCTGTTTTCCGCGACCTCGGTGTGCGGCTTCCAAATCGTCGACGAGCAGGGCGAGAAAATCGGCAAGGCGGTCGAAGCACTTCTGGAATGTGCCACCGGGCAGATCAGCTATATTGTCATAGCCTCTTCCGAGGGACCGGCAATTGCTGAAGCTCTGCGCGCCGTCCCGCGCGCAAGCGTAGCCTTCGGGTGCGAACAGTGGACGTTGCGGATCACAAAGGAGGAATTCGAAGCCCTGCCTCCTCTCGAGGACGGGGAGTGGCCGGCACATGCGCCGGCAAACGTTCGGAACGACGATCCAAGGCGATGACTTTGGCTACGCGGACTGAGCAGAGATGGCTATGCGACAATAGTTCAGCCTCATCTCAATCGCCTAATCCGCAAGCCAGAGCATCAAGATTGAAAGGAACTCGGAAGCTTCCTTTCCGTTCTGCAATGGAACATCCCATGAACATGAGATAGGCGGATATGGCCGATCAATTTGACAATCCGAAGCTCGACGACCACCCAGGATCGAACACCGTAAAAGACCCAAGCAATTGGGTGTCGGGTGACGATCCGATGACAGGTGCGCAGGCCTCTTATCTGGCCACTTTATGCGAGCAGCTGGGCGCGGAGCTGCCGCCGGGAAATCTTAGCAAGGCTGAAGCATCGCAGCGGATAGATGAGCTCAAGACGCAGCTGGCAGACCGATGAGCTTCCCGAGCGGGTTCGCAGCGGCCGCAAGAGCCCCAACCAACGCGATTCATTGGTCGATAGCCACGCAGTCGCGGGCAGCAGGAAGCTTTGGCCCTCACTGGAAGAGACAAAATCTTCCCTGATTACCCATAGCCGTCAGCGCTCGATGCATTGCCGACGTCGAGCGTGCCTCGCGCGGCCATTCCGGAAAAACGCATGGCCAATATCAGCCTGATCGCCGTCCGCCTCGCCGAAACGCTGATGCGAGGCGATCTCGTCTATATCGCAGACGAAGAATCGCAGGCAGAACAGCTTTCTGAGATGCTCACGGCGCTTGTCGGCGACGGGGCGATCATCTTCCTGCCGTCGAGCGATGCCTTGCCTGGCGACGACGCTCCGCCTTCTCCTGCCAATACCGGCCGACGCATGGCGGCTCTGCATCGCCTGAGAATGCTGCAGCAGGCGCCGCATCGCCCCCCGCTGGCTTGCCTGATGAGCGTGGAGGCGACGGTCCAGCACTATCCGCCGCCCGAACATTTCGACCGTGCTCCGCCAACCTTGCATCCCGGCGACACGCTCGAGGCCGGCATGTTCGAAACGCTGGTGGCTCGATTAGGCTATATCCAGGACGACCGGGTAGATGAACCGGGCGAGGTAGCCATTCGTGGCAATGTCATCGATATCTTTCCTGCCGATGCCGGCATGCCGGTGCGGATCGAGACAGGCGAAGGAAGGGTAACCGCGCTGCGATCCTATGAGCCAGGATCACAGCGCACCATCGCAATGCGCGACGCGCTGGAGATAGGCCGCGCCACCGAGCCCGCAGTGGATCCCACCATCCTGATCCTGCGCCACCTGAAACCGGGAAACATCGCCTTCGCTGCAAAGGTCGCCGCCCGGCGCAAGCGCCTGCTCGAACTGGCCGCCGACGCTCGGGGCGACGATGAGGGTGCCGGGATCGCGATCGAGGAGAAGCGATGGTCGGATGCGCTGGCAGATTGGTCCATCTTCTCGATTGATGAGACGGACATCGACCGGGTGCCATATTTTGCAGAGAGCCGATCACCAATCCTGGCTTTCACGCGGTTCGCACGGTCGATGATCGAACGCGGACGACGCTTGGTCGTCTCCGGCTCAGCGCGGGACCTCCGTTTTTTGCGCAGCCGCGTCTCCGACCGACTCGGTATCGAGATGGAAGAGGCTGGCTGTTGGAGCGACATCATGCAAATGTCGCCGGGCCGACATGCATTTCTCGAGATGGCGGGAGGCCGAGGCTTCACCGCGCCTGACCTCGTCCTGGTGACCGCGACCGACCTGCTTGGCAGTCGCGCGAGCGGTGCGCAGGAAGCGCTCAGATCTACAGCTGCAGGTCAAATCGCGACGGACATGCGCTGCGGCGACATGGTCATCCATGAAGATCACGGAATAGCGATAGTGGAGGGGTTGGAGGCAATGCCGGTGGAAGCCGGCGGCGGCGAAGCAATCGCCCTGCGCTATGCTGCCCAAGCGCGCCGACTGCTTCCGATCGATCAGGCAGCGCGATTGTGGCGATATGGCGCGCAGGCGGATGCCGTCGCGCTGGACAAGCTCGACGGTTCATCCTGGAAGCGCCGGCAACGCCAAATCCAGGCCGCTCTCCGGGAGAGTGCAACTGCTCTTGCGACACGCGCCCAGCAGCGTTCGGCGTGTCGCGCCCCGAAGATGGAGGCCGATCCCGCTGCTTATGAACGATTTGCAAGTGGGTTCGCCTTTACCGAAACCGAGGATCAAAGCCGGGCCATCGGAGCCGTCAGGGCGGATATGGCGAGCGGTTCGGCCATGGACCGGCTGCTCGTGGGCGACGTCGGCTACGGCAAGACGGAGATCGCCCTGCGCGCTGCCGCAATCTGCGTCCTGGCAGGCTATCAAGTCATGGTCATCGCCCCGACGACGGTGCTGATCGGTCAACATCTCGAGACGTTCAAGCGACGTTTCGAGGTGATCGGCGGAAACGTCTGCGGCTATTCGCGACTGACGGGCAACAGCGAGAAAAAGGAGGTGGAGGCTGCCCTTTCCGGCGGGTCCGCCTCGGTCGTGATCGGATCGACCGCGCTTCTTTCGAAATCAATTCGCCCAGCCAAGCTCGGCCTGATCATTGTCGATGAAGAGCAGCGCTTTGGGGCGGCCGATAAAGCGCAGCTCCGAAAGGCAGCCGATGTCCACATGCTCACCCTGAGCGCGACGCCGATTCCCCGGACGCTCCAGGCTGCGCTCGTTGGCCTTCAGCAGATTTCGATCATCGCGACACCGCCCGCCCGACGGCAGCCGGTCCGCACCAGCCTGGCCGGCAGAGACATGCAACCGGTCCGGACAGCCCTCCTCAGGGAGAAGAGCCGTGGCGGCCAGAGCTTTGTCGTCGTCGCCCGCATCGCCGACATGGCAGCGGTTCGCCAGCAACTCGAAGAGGCGGTTCCCGAGTTGCACATCGTCGAAGCGCACGGCAAAATGCCCGTGTCGGACGTAGATCGCATCATGGTCGCCTTCGCTGGCGGCAAAGGCGATGTACTGCTCGCCACCAACATTATCGAGGCGGGGCTCGACGTACCACGCGCCAACACGATGATCGTCTGGCACGCTGATCGCTTCGGTCTTGCTCAGCTGCATCAGCTGCGCGGACGGGTCGGCCGGGGTAATCGTCGCGGCCAGTTGATCCTGCTTGGCGCCCGTGACGGCTGCCTGAGCGACCAAACCGTCAAGCGGCTGCGGACACTCGCAACCTATGATCAGCTGGGAGCCGGCTTCGAGATCAGTGCCCGCGATCTCGATCTGCGGGGGGCTGGCGATCTCGTCGGGGAAACCCAGGCCGGACATATCAGGCTCGTTGGCATCGATCTCTATCAGGCCATGCTTCGGAAGGCGCTGCGCCAGGCGCGAGGCGAGCGCGTCGACGATTGGTCACCCGAGCTCAGGCTCGGCGCAACCGGCTTTCTCCCCGAGGATTGGCTGCCGGAGACTGATATCCGGCTGAACCTCTATGTCCGGCTTGCCCGTCTCGAAGGGATTGCCGAGCTTCAGGCGTTCGAGGAAGAGGTAATCGATCGCTTTGGTTCGCTGCCCGCCCCGGCGATGCAATTACTCTGTGCTGCACGGATTAGATTGCTCGCGCGCGGCCTCGGTATTGCGCGCATCGACGCGGGATCAACGACGATAGCTCTCACACTGCGCAAGGATCATTGCTGTACAATTTCTGTCGCCGACGCCGTAAAAAAACGCGATCGGCTCATTTTTACGGTGTCCGCGGATGAGCAATCACGGCTCACGACTGTCGAACATCTCCTCGAGTCGTTCATACCGACCTGATCGGCGGACGCCCTGCGCTGGATATCATTTCGTGCCCCTCTGCTCGGGAAAGCATGCCTTCCCGGCCAATACAATCGACGGCGCTCGCACATCCCCTTTTCAAGGGCCTCTTTTTCCCCGGAACAATCCAGCGCGCATGCTTGCTCACCCGATCGGCTTGGTCTCAGCCGGCTGACGGACATCCGATCGCTGATTATGGGCAACCCACCGTCACCGGCAAAAGCTTCGTCCTTACGCTTCCCGGCCACCGAACGATCGCTATTCGCGCTGCTGCCTTGCGCTCTCGGCTCCGGCAGCGGATGTTGGCGGCGTCGCTTTGAGGTATAGATAGGTAGGATCAAATTGTCCGATTCGATAAAGACGATGTCGATCCAGTATCTCCAGCCTTGATGCACGCAATAGACAGATATTCTCCTCGCGCAGGGTCCGCAGAACGCGATTGACGTGAATGCTGGTCAGCCCGGTGATCTCGGCCAGATCTCCTTGCGTGATCGGCAGGGCGCAAGTTCGGCCGTCGCTTAGCCCGATCGCCTGAAGGCGAGCATCGGTCTCAGCGAGAAAATGTGCGATACGGCCGACCGCCTCCAATCGGCCCAGCCGGAACAACCATTCCCGGTGCATCGCAGCGTCGAGCAGCGTGGCGGCCCAAAGTTTGCGGGCGAGCGTCGGATCGCTGTCCATGATCTGGCTCAGCTGGCTATGGGGAACGACGGCAATCAGCGCATCGGTGATCGTCGCGATCGAGTGGTCCAGAACGCGGAGGGGATAACCATGCAGATCAACGAAATCGCCAGGCACATGGAACGACACGATCTGACGATGCCCTTCGACATCGTCGATGTAGCGAATCATGAAACCCTCTACGAGCAACGTGCTTTGCCTCAGCTCCTCCCCGCGTTCCACGAGTGTCGTTCGCGCAGAGAGCCGTCGATGACGCGAAATGAGGCCTTCGAGACGATCCCGCTCGGCCTCGTCCAGCCGCTCGATGGAGCGCCCGCGGAGAAAATGATCCATGCTCCTCATATTAGGACAACTTGCGGACGCCAAAAGCGATCCGGCCGCTAACCTATGGAGCCGGCCGCCGCCGACTCATCGGCGTCGACTTGGTGAAGGAACGGCGCTTGCTCTCGATCAATCGACTGCGACATGGGTCGAGCGGCCTGCATGTTCGCTCGCTGATGCCCGCCGCGTCACTTCTGCTCGCCGCCGAAATTCTGTTTCTCGCGCATCCGCTTGCTCTGCACGGCAGCCTGGCTAGCCCGATGCCGTTGAGCAAGAAGAGGCAATCAAGCGACGAATATCGAGCCAACAGTGAAATCTAAGCGGATCGCTCAGAATCCTGCGGGAAAAGCGGTCTTTAGACGCGGTCCGTTCGCACTCCGAGCCGGATCAGTATGACGTTGATCGACTCATGTCAGGGCACAACGACATGGATCAGCCTCCCAAATCTTTGATGATTTTTCGCGGAACGTGCGGGACCGACGGACATTGCATCACAGTTTCCGAACGGACGGCGATCAAGGACCATGATCGTCAATGGTCGACGTTCAACATTTTGACGGAATTCACGATCCGAAAGGAGATAGCAGCAATGGCCAAGCCTCCCGCCAGCCCACCCTCGTCCGACATCGACGGCGTCGACCGCGACGGTCGTCCTGGACTGGTATCCCGAGATACGCGGCCCGATCCGGGGCGAGCGTTGAAGACGGCGCAGGAGCTTTCAGCCGGCCGGCCGAAACAATCGCCGCCGCTCGGGGAATCGGCAGAAGAGACAGCGCGAAAGCGCAGGCGTTGATCGGCTCGCGACAGAACCCAAGCGCGCTACACACCCAAAGAAGCGAAAGATAGGCGACCCTGCCCGACATCGCCGCCTTGCCGTCGCTCCCAGCGCGTGGAGCGATCCCCAGAAAGCTCGCGGTCGCGAATTGCACACAGAAGGCGATTTGGGGGGTGAAGCATAGCGTGGGGAACGGCTCGACGCCGGTCGACGCCTTGCAATTGCCTCCGACCGCTGAGGCTCCGCTATTTTGAGCTGATCTGCGTTCACGCGCCAAGCGGTCGCACGTTCATATCGCCATCGTCAGTGCAGACGTCCGGTCCCTCATCTTGCCAAGGCGAATGCAACCGGCGCTGACGCCCGCAACCTTTGCAGCTTCGACCGGTTGAGAGGCTGTCCCATCGAAGACACCGAGGCTGGTATGAAGATCGAAAAGCGAACCGCGCGAACAGAGAAGAAGCCGTCTGTTCCACGCCCGGGGAACGACCGATGGCGAGATGCTACCATAGCGGCGGCATGAAGCATGGAGAAGGATGCGTCATCGACCGAGGAGACCGGCGAGCACAGGCCTGATGCGGCGCTTACACGCCACGAACGACACGATGTCGACGAACGCAGAGCACGCTCGCCCAAAGTCCTTCACGAAGTGGTGCGCCTTCAGGGCGAGGAAGAGCTCGCACGTCCGTTATCGGCCCTGCTGCTTTCAGGATTGGCCGCGGGCTTCGCCATGACGCTCTCCCTGCTCAGCGAGCTCTTTCTGCGGATGCGCTTGCCGGATACGAACTGGGCTCCTCTCATCTACATGCTCGGTTATCCGGTCGGATATCTGATCGTCATTATGGGACGGTTGCAGCTCTTCACCGAGACGACCGTCACCGCGGTCCTACCCGTCGCCCGAGCTCCGACCGCAGCCAATCTCGGCCGATTGATGCGATTATGGTGCAGCGTGCTGTCCGCCAATCTCGTTGGGGTTTCGTTGATCAGCGCCCTGATGGCCGCAGAGGTGATAGTTTCCCACGAGCAGCGGATCGCGGCCATCGACATTCTCCAGAAGCTCGAGGTGCAAGATGGCCTGCACACGCTCACCCTTGGTATACCCGCCGGCTTCCTGATGGCATCAATCGCTTGGCTTCTGCCAAATGCCCGTGGCAGCGAATTCTGGGTGATCGGCCTCTTGACCTATGTCATCGCGATTGGCGGTTTCAGTCATGTCGTCACCGGAACATCGCAGGCGAGCTTTCTCTGGCTGAGCGGCCGGATGAGCTTAAGCGAAGCTCTGATCGAGTTCACCTTGCCTGCGCTCGCGGGCAATATCATCGGGGGAACGGGTCTTTTCGCTGTGCTTGCCCATGGTCAGATCCGCGGAGACATCGCATCGTCGAAATGATCAAGGCCCGCGTCTCTCGCTCATCCCTCGGGACCAGTCCAACGTAGAGCGGAATCACGGTGAAAAATGGGCGCCATGGTCCTCACGTCCGTCTACACAATGGGCTGCAAGCCAGCCAGCATGACATGCGCGAAACAGGGTGGGCAACTCGGCGCGCCGCAGCCATGGAAGACCATCCAGCCGGAGCCGCTTCGCGACGGAAGCGCACTATATCAAAGCCGATCCGGACCGCGGCCGCGTTTCAGGTCCTAGATCAAGCTGCGTGATATGTGGGTCGCACTGCTTGCTCTAAGCCTTTGTGCTCGCATCGTTTGCGCGGAAATCCGGTTCCCACTCTTCCGCGCGATGCTCTAGCCGTCGGTTGAAGCGATCAACGCGATATATCGGGCTACGTCATGGGAATCATATCCGCAGGAAAGGATCATTTCCTCGAGTTCCGCCTTAGTCAGCTGACCTTCCCTATAGGCGGAAATCCAGCGCCGGATCTTCAGAAGATCCTCATCTCCTATCTCGGACATGCGAACGAACGGCATGACAAACCCTTCTTTGTCCCGGTCATCGTTTACCGACCATGTCCTTGGTCGCAGCGACAAGGGTTCGGATTTCGAGCCGGCGCGCCGTATTCAGCGGGCGCCATCTGGCGGCAACTTTGACCGAGCTTGCTCGTCGATCGCGGCCGTAGCGCTGTCGAGCTTGATCTCATCTTTCTCACGCTTCTGCGCTTCGGCGGCGCGGCCGGCGTCCCCATGCAACACATCCATGCTGTCGGCTTCCCGATCCAGCGTATCGCTGGGATTTTTGGCGGCGCCTTTCGGCTGATGTCGTGTCGAGATGTTCTCTTGTTCTGCCATGTGCATGTCCTTCGTATCGTGAAAGCCTATGATGCATCGCGCAAAGATCTCGACTATTCGCAACCGCGGGTGCGAGGCATCGAGCATCTTCTGGGCGACAACTCAAATAGCGCCGTTTGGCGCAACTCGGCCAAATTGTGGATACGCAGCCACTTCGACTGGAGCTCGACCAGGCCCCGCAAGCGCATTTCGCGCAGGGTTCGATTGACATGGACCGTGGTCAGGCCCGTAATGTCGGCGATGTCTATCTGGGTCAGCGGCATAGCGAACTGCTCGCCGAAAGCGAGACCACTCGCGCCCAAGCGCAGATGGAGTTCGCAAAACAAATGGCTGAGCCGCTCGATTGCCGAACGGCATCCGAGCGTGACGATCCAATCGGTTTGCCGGCGAATTTGCGCGACCATCTTTGACCAGAATGCCGAACACACCTCTCGCTGACGCTCGCACTTGCGCAAGATCAACCAGCAGGGCACGGCGGTGGCCCGAACGTTGGTCAGCGCAATGACCGGCTGATCTGCCGGCTCTCCCTGCATCCAGCCGAGTTCGCACCAGTCTCCGGGTACGAAGAGGGCCGTAATCTGCCGCCGACCGTCAGAAAGCAGGTGGAAGCGATAGGCCCAGCCTTCCGTGAGCAGCAGGATCCGCTCTTGCTCCTCGCCCTGACGTGCGAGATATTGTTGCGGCCTGAAGACACTTGTCACGCCATCAAAACTGGCCTGGTTGAGCATGCCGATGCTCCTGCTGGTTCCTCAGATCGAAGCCATGCCCCGATTTGTCCGCGATTGACGTAAGCCGCGCGGTGGACGGCGCCCCTTCGCCTCGCGCCCGAGTAGGGCGAACACCAGACGACCTTATCGCCTACGAGCCTCGTCCCCTGAATCTGAGTCTGGAATGCCCGGAATCGTTGCGATAGTGGCTAACATAAGCTGAGGCATGGTCCGTTGATGCGCCGGCAGGCCCGCCGTGCCTATGAATGAGGCTGGCCACGAGAGCCTTTTATCACGCACCGCCGCTTTCCTCATCCATGCCAAGTTCGTTCTCCTCGTCCCTGTCGAGTTGACGGCTGATCTCCTCGCTGATGAGGTCGAGTTGTTCGAAGCTGGCAATGACTTCCAGGCGCTCGCCGTCATCACTTGTCAATGTCAGCAAATACCCCTCCGACTCACGGGCGATTTGAAAGGCAGAGAGCGTGTTGGGCATGACGATGTCTCCATGATTGGGCCGCTTGCTTCCAAGTGGAGAGGGCAAGGGCGGTTGGGCGCTCGGCTGATTATCTAATCGCTCGTGCGATCGCAGCCATATGATCCGATCGTATGCCATCCAGCCCGCTTCCCTTACCGGCATCGAAGCTGCAGCGAGCGCGGGCATGAAGCTGCATGAGGCAGCTACCGGTCAATGAATTTGGAAAAGCGGCTCTCTTGTCCATCCGACGTCTTCTCCTGGTAGAGAAAGGCAATTTTCGAACGATCGAAGATACGGAAAAACTCCTCCCATGCGATCTCCACCAGATTGTCTTCCGGCGAGCCATAGTCGATACGCAGCACGCCACCATCGCCACCCTTCGTGCGGATCACGGCAGGCCTGCCACCCCGCGCCTCCACCCACTTGCGGATCGTTGCATGGTCCGTCGTCTGCTTGGCTTCCGACATCGCTCTCTCCACCTGGCGGCCTTCGGTTGCAGGCACAATGGTCGAGAGCGCGAAGGGAAGCAGAAGAATGGCGCCGCTCGACAACATAGGCTAGGATGACATCGCTTTGCACTTGTGCCGCGATCCATATGGCTCAACGCACCATCGCAAGATGGCAGCAAGCCTTGGTACGACATTACCTCCGGTGGCCAATATACGTTGTGGCTCAGTGACATTCGGTTTGGAGTTTCGGAATCCTTGTCCATGGCAGTCGCCCGGATCGATAGAATATCGCTTCACCGTCGATCGCAGGATCCGCGACCATATTGCGCTATATCCGATACTGATGGGCGGATCATTCCGCTATGATGCGACAATATCTCGCCCGTAGATGCGATCCAGCACCTGCGCCGAGCATAGATAATGTTCGGCATCGCGGTCGAAGGCCGGGGAGGATGCCAGCGCGAGCGCCCATGATAGCACGGCACGTCCACCCCAGGCGTCCGGCGGCATCGCCAGGGGCTGCGATGTCGTGCCCGACAGGCGCTCGGCGGAGAAGTCGTAGAAGGATCCATTGACGTTGCGCAGCCGCGCTCCGCCTGCGTCACCGAAGAATTCCGCCTCGATTACCGCTTCGCAGCCGGCGTTCAACCGCCACGAACAGGCGAGCCGCACTTCCACGCCGCCTGCGTTGAACTGCGCCACGGCATAATCTTCGACTTGGCCTGCAACCAGTGGCCGCCCGCCGGCCATGAGTCGTGCATCCACCGCATCGACTGGCGGAAATCCCAGGATCCAGAGAGCGAGATCGACCAAGTGGACACCAAGATCGATGACACATCCCCCGCCGGATAATGCGGGATCATAGAACCAGTCCTTGTCGGGGCCATAAGCGTTGTGAAATGTCAGATCGATTGCGAACAGTCGGCCCAGCGCGCCTTTGCGGACAAGCGCCGCGATCTGCCGCACCGCCTCGGCGTGGCGATAGGAGAGATCGAGTCCGAGCAGGCGATCCGCCGTGCGCGCCGCGTCCACGACCGCCCCGACTTCCGCAGCGCTGCGGCCGAGCGGCTTCTGGCAGAATGTGGCAACTCCCGCTTCCAGCGACCGGATCGCCTGTTCGGCGTGCAATGCGCTCGGCGTTGCGATCACGACGGCATCGAGCTTGAGGGAGAGCATCTCGTCCAGCGAACCGACCTGCGCCGCTCCAGGGGCCAGCCGGGCGGCGTGCGCCAAGCATTCGGCCGAGGTATCGCACACCGCGACGGCTTCTGCCGCACCACTGGCAAGCAACGTCTCCATGCGATGGCGGCCGATCCAACCGACTCCCAGGAAACCGATCCGCGGTATCACCTCATCATTCTCCTAACACGCGGAAAGATCCGACACCGGAGGAACTGCAAGCCACCGTCGCTCAAGACGTGATGAATGCCGTTCAGTCCGTGGCTGCCCTGTGCTTGGTCGTGGTGACCCGCAGCTCGGCTTTGATCGCGTCGATGCAGCGACTTTCCGTATCCTCGACAAGGATCGTCACCGTCGCATGGCTGCGGCCGGACAGCAGCTCGTCGGTCAGCAGCGGACAGGCAAGCGTGCGCGCATGATCCAGTCCATCCTGCTTGTCACGAACCATCATACCGTGCGTATCCAGTTCGGAGCCGCTGCCATTCACGACGTGAAAATAATAGCGCTGCATGTTCATGGTCTCACGCCTGTCGATCCTTCGGCGGATTAGCGCCGGCCCGTACCATTCAGGACAGACGGATCAGTGCCTTGACGAACCCCTCGGGATGATCGCGCGTCATATCGAGCGCCTCCCCCAGCCGGTCCAACGGGAAATCATGGGTATAGAGCGGCGAGGGGTCGAACCGACCGGCGACGACGGCGTCAACCGCCCGGGCGGTCCCGTCCGCATAGCTTGTGGGATCGCGTTCATGCGCATTCACCACGTCGAGGCCGCGCCAGTTCCACAGCTGCATGTTGACCTGCCGCGGCCCATCCTGGTGATAACCCGCGAGGATGAGCCTCCCCCTTTCGGCAGTAAGTTCTCCAGCGAGGTCGAGCGGCCATTGTTTGCCGACTGCCTCGATAACCCGCTCGCAAAGATGCCCGCCGGTAAGTGCGTTCACAGTATCAATAATGTGAAAATGCTCATCCATGCGGATCGTCTCCGTGGCGCCGAAGCGACGTGCCAGCGCCAGCGAAGAATCCCGGCGCGAGATCGCGATCACGCGCGCACCCGCCTCGCTTGCCAGTCGGGTCAACAGCGCTCCCAGGAAGCCTATGCCGATGATGCACACCGTCTGGCCAGGCAGTATCTCGCTGCGCAGGAAGATGTTCATGGCGCATCCGAGCGGCTCGCCGGGAAACGGGGCTCGCGCCAGTGCATCGGGCAATGGTACGACGGCGCTTTGCTCGGCCACGTCGAATTCGGCGTAGCTGTTGTGCGACAAGGTCGCGACGCGTTGGCCGATGCGGATCGCGTCCACGCCTTCTCCCACCTCGTCGACGATGCCCCAGCCTTCATGGCCGAGCGCACCCGGCGCCGTCGGGAAGCGCATCCAGTCCGGCCCTGCCCACGGCGCCAGGTTGGAAGCGCATACGCCGCACCCTTCCAGCCTCACCCGAACCTGGCCGACACCGGTGGACGGCACGGGAATATGAACCAGTTCGACGCGACCCGGGGCGGTGACGACCGCCGCGCGCATGACCGGGCTCGTCATCCTGCGGACTCCTGACGAACCGCGGCAAGTCTCGCAGGCTGCTCAGCGATGAACGCGGCCAGCGCGGCATGAGCGGCATCGTCCGTCATCTGGACCGGCGGGTGCTTGCAGAACCAGGCGGATGCGGGAAGAATCGCACCGCCGAGCCCCCGATCGAGCGCCAGCTTTGCGCAACGGATCATGTCGATCGCGACACCAGCCGAATTGGGACTGTCCTCGACGGAGAGCCGCAATTCCAGGTTCATTGGAACGCCGCCGAACAATCGGCCCTCCATGCGCAGGAAGCAGACCTTGTTGTCTTTCTGCCACGCGACATAATCGGATGGTCCGACATGGATGTCGTCATCGTCGATCCGAACTTCGGCGACCGCCTGCACCGCCTCGGTCTTGGAGATTTTCTTGGACGACAAGCGCGACCGGTTGGTCATGTTGAGAAAGTCTGTATTGCCGCCCGTATTGAGCTGATAGGTGCGCTCGAGCTTGACGCCGCGCTTGGCGAACAAGTCGGTCAATATCCGGTGGACGATAGTGGCACCGAGCTGGGCTTTGATGTCGTCACCAATCACCGGCACGCCTGCCGCGGCGAATCGTTCGGCCCAACCTTCGTCGCTCGCGATGAACACCGGAATATTGTTCACCAGCGCCACACCGGCTTCCAATGCGCATTCCGCGTAGAATTCCGTCGCTCGCTGGGATCCCACCGGAAGATAGTTGAGCAATATGTCGACCTTACGTTCGCGTAGCGTGCGGATGACGGATGCGCGGGTTGCTTCCGGCAGATCGGCGGGGCGGAAGCTACGCTCCTCCGGATGTTCGGCCATATGATCGGCAATCCCATCCAGGATCCGGCCCATCTCGACGATCGTGCCGGTCGGATCGACCCGTTCACAGAATCGCGCCGTGCAGTTGGGCGATGCGAATATGGCATCCGTGACATCGCGCCCCACCTTGCGATAATCGACATCCCAGGCTGCGGCCACGCGGATATCGCCAGGCTGATAGCCTCCGAGATCGACATGCGTGAGACCGATCATGTCGTTTGCGCCGTCGCGATAATGGGACAGGCCCTGAACCAGCGAGCTGGCACAATTGCCGACGCCAACGATGGCTATCCTGATCGCTCGAGGCGCGGTTGCAGGCATGTGATCTTCCTTCTTCTTCAGGCGCTGAACGCGGCGGGCCGGGAGACACTTGCCGGTGCGTATCGATCGATCATCCAGGCGCAAAAATCGGCAAAGCCCTGTGCTTCGCGTGGCGGGCTCGTATGGTGGGGAGCGAGGCCGAGATGCTCGGGCGTGAAGCAGAAGGTGACGGTCAGCTCGAAATCGGCCAACGCCTCCATCTGCCGATCGAACCAATCGAGCGCGCCCGGCCGGAAACTGTCAGCCCAGCTGAGCCCGGTGCGCAGGTGACGCACGCCCAGCCGCTTCATCCAGGTCACCGCATCGTCCAGGCGCGGATCCTCGAAATGGAACCATTGCATGAGGCCCATCCGGCTTGCGACCTTCGCGTAAGCCTGCAGCGCCGGCTTGGGACTTCCGTCCTCGCGAAGGAGCCCCATGTAGAAATGACGGTAGTAGCTCGATCCCTCGGCCTCGCGGTGGCGGGTGGTCGCGCCCCAGCTTTGCGGGAGATCATAGAGCGAGTACCAGAAGATCCGCGGTACGCGGCCGATCAGCAGCTCCGCCGTCCGGTTGAAACCGAATAGCTGCACCTCGTCAGCGCCAAAGGAACCGACACCGACCTCCGTCACCCAGACCGGCTTGTCGGGAACCACCGCCTCGATCTCCGCCACCTTGGCCGGCCAGGCGTGGATGGGCCACAGATTCCAGTCGAGAGGAAAGCCGTGGACGGCAACCACATCCACGGCGTCGAGCGCGCCCAGGTCGCGCATCCGCGATGTCCACGCCGGGTCGATCGGGGACATGCCGCCAAGCACCCTTGTCATCGCCGGATTAACGTCGGCGATCGCGGCTCCGGCGCGGATCACCAGGTCAGCGTAGAGCGCCCATTCCGGGTCGAGCTCCGGATCCCAATGGGACTTGTTGTTGGGCTCATTCCAGATCATCGCCGCTTCGATCATCGCGCTTCCTCCTGACCTCTGGCCGGGTAGACCGCGCCAGCGCCCGCCCCGCGTCCAGCGAACGGAATTTCGGCGACGCGGCACAAATAGACTTCCTCCTCGGGCCTCGCCTCGATCGCAAAGCCGGCAGAGCGGAGCATGGCTTCGCTGCAGGCCCGGTTCGGCGCCCACCAGTTCGTCCAATCATGGGCATATTCGCGCTCGATGAAATGCATGCGGGGATAGCCCGGATCGTCGAAAAAGGCCGGTGGCTGCGTCGTCCCGGGAACATGGAAAGGATGATCCTCGGGGATGTTCGCGATCGTATCGCCGCCCCGCTGCATCGTCTGGAAGAGCAGTTTTTCGCCTGCGACGTGCTCGCGAATGAGATCGAGCGCGAGCAACGGGTGCCGCAAATGGTAAAGCACACCCATGAAGATCACGAGATCGAAGCGTCTGCCCAATTGGGCGACGTCATAAACGGACAGCTGCTCGAAGCGGATATCGGCATAACCGAGCGCTGCGGCGGCGAAGCGGCCCTGCCGCAGATAATGCTCGTCGGAATCGATGGCCACCACCTCACCGGCCCCGCGTCGCTTCATCTCCATGGCATAGAAGCCTGCGTTGCAGCCGATATCGAGGACCGAGCAGCCGCCGAGGTCCTGAGGCAGGGCGTCGGCGAAACGGGCGAACTTCACCGCGGGATAATCGCCGAGAAAATGATCGGGTGCGGTCCAAACCCCGTCGATCTCGATATTGTGGAACCAGGGACCGAGCGCTTCGATCATCGCTCTGGTGTCCTGTCGCGAGGATGACGCGGCGGATGTACTGCCCGGCGTCATGCCGGCACCCGGTTCAGCGTGACCACGCGGCCACCCCAATTGCCGATATCGACCATGCTGAACGATGCCGGTTCGATGTCGAACCGCAGCATATGATCGAGATCCAGGCCGAGATAATGTGCAATCAACCCCCGGATCACATCGCAGTGGCTCACGCACAGCAGCCCGGCGACCTCGTCCATCCGCGCCTCGATATGGCTCCGCGCGCGCTCAACCACCGCCTGCATCCTTTCGCCGCCTGGCGGTGCCGTGCATGATCGCCGCTCGTTCCACGCGATCCAGTCTGGCTCGCGGGCAAGATCGGCGAAGCGCTTTCCGGTCCAGTCCCCGAAATCGATCTCGTCCAGCGCATCCACGATTTGCACCTCCAGCTTGAGTTGATCGGCGATGATGCCGGCGGTTTCGCGGGTTCGCCGCTGCGGGCTACAGTGGACCGCATGGATCGGAGCGCCGCGAAGCGCCCGGGCGAGCCGCCGAGCCTGACCGCGGCCGCCGGCACTGAGGCCGGCACCGCCAGAGCGGCCGGTGAGCACGTCTCCGATGAGGTCATGAGGAGCGTGGCGCGCCAGATAGAGCCTCATTTCCGGCGCCGCACATTTAAAAGCATCAACATAGATGCTTGCCCAACACTGATCAAACGCCGGCAGTTCCGATTGAGCTTTTTCTTTCGTCGGATGAAGCAACCCAGGATGGTTTTGAATAACCTGGATCATGATTGAGATAGTTAAACAGGAACAAGATGAAGAAGATGCTGTTCCTGGGAGCTCGATCTCCAAACATTTGTAAGGACGCGGTAATGGAGCGTGTACTGGTCACCGGCGGCGCAGGATTTATTGGCCGGTCGGTCTGCTCCGAACTGCTCCGACGAGGCTATGCCGTACGGGTTCTCGACAGCCTCGTCGAGCAGGTTCACGGCGATTGTGCGCGGCCGGCCGATCTTCCTCTCGAGGTCGAGCTGATCAACGCGGACGTACGCAACGGTCATGCCGTCGGAAAAGCGCTGGCGGGTATCGACAGCGTCATCCATCTCGCAGCCGAGGTCGGCGTCGGCCAGTCGATGTACGAGCTCGAGCGCTACACATCAGTGAACGATCTGGGCACTGCCGTGCTGTTCGAACGGCTGATCGACCGACCGGTGCGGCGCGTCGTCACCGCATCCTCGATGAGCATCTATGGCGAGGGTCTCTATCGCGATCAGGACGGGGCGCTCGTCGAGGATGCCGAGCGGCAGTCAGCCGGCGACGACGGTCGCGGCTGGGATCCTCTCGATGCTCATGGCCGCCCCCTCATTCCGCTGGCCACACCCGAATGGAAACGGCCGAGCCTTGCGTCCATCTATGCGCTTAACAAATATGTTCAGGAACGAACGACCCATATCATGACGGCGCCCTACGGCATGGAAGGCGTCTGCCTGCGCCTGTTCAATGTCTATGGTCCTGGCCAAGCTCTTTCCAATCCCTACACAGGCGTGCTCGCGATCTTCGCCTCCCGCCTGCTCAATGGCCAGCGACCGATGATTTTCGAGGATGGCGCACAGCGACGCGACTTCGTCCATGTCGCGGACGTCGCCCGCGCCTTCGCCGACGCGCTGGCCCTGCCGGGATTGGCGGGCGGCAGCTTCAACATCGGATCCGGCCAAGATCGCTCGGTGACCGAGGTCGCGCTCGAGCTGGCTAAAGCGATGGGCAAGGACGCAGTCGAACCCGATATCGTGGGCAAGGGCAGAGTCGGCGACATACGGCATTGCTTCTGCGACACCAGCAAGGCGGAGCATCACCTCGGCTTTCGCGCGCAACAGGATTTCGGGGTGGGCCTGGCAGAGCTCGCCGAGTGGGTCGCCCGCCAGACTGCGGAAGACCGGGTTGGCGAAGCCCGTGCCCAGCTCGAGGCAAGAGGACTCGTGGCATGAGCGATGACGCGAAAGACACGCGGCCGATCCTCGTCACCGGCGGCGCCGGCTTCATCGGCTCCAACATAGCGGACCGGCTGGCCGGCGAGGGTCACGACGTGATCGTCTACGACGCGCTGTCGCGCGAAGGGGTGAAAACCAATCTCGACTGGCTTCGCGCACGGCATGGGGCGAAGATCATCGAGGTGGTTGCCGATGTCAGGGATGCGGGTGAGATCGGTCGCGCCGCACGCGAGGCAAAGGCAGTGTTCCACCTCGCGGCGCAGGTCGCCGTAACGACGAGCCTTGACGATCCGCTCGAAGATTTCAGCATCAATGTCGAAGGCACGCTGAACGTGCTCGAGGCCTTGCGCAGCCTCCCTTCCCCTACCCCAGTCCTTTTTGCCTCGACCAACAAAGTCTATGGCGATCTTGCCGATGTGGCGCTGGAGCGGGGCGAACATGGCTATAGTCCGGTGGATCCGGATCTGGCCCGGTCCGGCGTCGGCGAGAACAGGCCGCTCGAATTTCACACCCCTTATGGCTGCTCGAAGGGGGCGGCGGATCAATATGTGCTGGATTATGCCCGCAGCTTCGGCCTGCGCAGCGCGGTGCTGCGTATGAGCTGCATCTATGGGCAGCGCCAGATGGGCACGGAGGATCAGGGCTGGGTCGCCCACTTTCTGCTGCGCGCGCTCGCCGGCCAGCCGATCACCCTCTTTGGAGACGGTCATCAAGTGCGGGACATCCTGGAGGTTGCGGACGCGGTCTCGGCCTATGTTGCTGCGTGGAAGAGGATCGACCACATCGCCGGACGCGCCTTCAATCTCGGTGGCGGTCCCACCAATGCGGTCAGCCTCCGAACCCTCGTCGAACATATCGAGGCGCTCGTCGGCCAGGACGTCGAGCTCCGGTTCGCGGATTGGCGCGCCGGCGACCAGCGCTACTTCGTCGCAAATACGCAGGCAGCCGATGCGGCGCTCGAACTGGGTCCGAAACGCCCTTGGCGAGACGGTGTCGCGCGGCTTGCTGAGTGGTTCCGCGACGATCGCGCGCTGCGGGCCGCGTCGCCTTCCCGCCCATTGGCCGCCGCCGCGCGATGATCCGCCATCTCCTGATGACAGCCGACGCGGTGGGAGGTGTCTGGCAGTATGCCGCCGAACTGGCGCGCGCGCTCGTACCCCATGGCTGGCGGACCAGCCTGCTGGTCGGCGGCCCGCCGCCCACCACGAAGCAGCGCAGCGCTTTCGGCGGCATTGCCGGCGCGGCGTTGATCGAGACCGACATCGTTCTGGACTGGCTGGCCAGCGACAAGGATGCCGTCTTGCGGGCGGGCGCGCGGACAGCGGAGCTCACCGCTGAACTCGGTGCCGACCTCGTCCATCTCAACAGCCCCGCCCTCGCCGCGGCAGGCGGCTATCGCGTGCCAGTCGTCACCGTGCTGCACAGCTGCGTCGCGAGCTGGTGGCGGGCGACGCGCAATGGCCCGCCGCCCGAGGATTTCGTTTGGCGCACGACACTCGTCGCCCAGGGCCTATGTCAGGCGGCTGAGATCGTCGTGCCGTCTCGTGCATTCGGCGAGGTAGTCCAGCAGATCTACGGGCTGCGCACACGTCCCCGCGTCGTGCACAATGGCCGTACACCGCTGACCCGTCAGCCGCTCGACATGGCAGACTTCGCCTTCACCGCCGGCCGCCTTTGGGATGCGGGCAAGAATGCGGTCCTGCTCGACCAGGCGGCTGCTCGGCTTCCAATACCATTCAAGGCGGCAGGACCGGTTCGCGGTCCGCAGGACGAAGTAGTGGAGCTCGACAACCTGGCATTGCTCGGCTCGCTGGACGAAAGCGCGCTGGCCGGCTGTCTCGCCGCGAGGCCCGTCTTCGTCTCCGCCGCCCGCTACGAGCCCTTCGGGCTTGCGGTGCTCGAGGCGGCCTCGGCGGGTTGCGCACTCCTGCTGTCCGACATAGCCACATTTCGAGAGCTTTGGCAGGACGCCGCGCTGTTCGTGCCCGACGACGACGCAGATGCTGTCGCGGCAGGCGTTGCGCGGCTCATCGACGACAGGCGATTGCGGCTATCGCTCGGCAGCCGGGCAGCAGCAGCAGCCCGGCGCTACACGCCGGCCTCCATGGCAGAAGCCATGGCCACTCTCTACGCAGCACTCCTGGCGACGCCCACGTCTGCCGTCGAGCGGAAAAGCGCGGCATGAACATCGTCTATTTCACTCACTCGCTGAGATCCTGCTGGAACCACGGCAATGCGCATTTTCTACGCGGGGTGCTGCGGGAACTGATCGCCCGCGGCCACCATGTGCGCGCCTGCGAGCCGGAGAGGAACTGGAGTCTCGACAATCTCCTGGCCGATCATGGCGAGAAGGGTCTGGAGAGCTTCCACAGCAGCTATCCAGACCTGCAGCCATGCGCCTATGCGGCGGGCGAGGATCCGGTCGCGCTGGCGCAGGATGCCGATCTCGTCATCGTTCATGAATGGAACGACCCGACATTGGTTGCGGCGCTGGGTGTAGCGCGCCAGCGCGGCGGCCGCTTCACCCTTCTCTTCCATGACACGCATCACCGTGCCGTAAGCGAACCAAACGCAATCCGCGCCTTCGATCTCTCCGCCTATGACGGCGTACTGGCGTTCGGCGAGGCACTTGCCGACGTCTATCGGCGCTGGGGCTGGGCCAACCGCGTGTGGACCTGGCACGAAGCCGCCGACACGCACCATTTCCATCCGCCAGCGGAGCCGACCGAACGCCACGGCATCATATGGATCGGCAATTGGGGAGACGATGAACGTACGAGGGAGATCGGCGATTATCTACTTCGGCCAGCGGAGGCGGCCGGCATGCCCCTCGACATCTATGGCGTGCGCTATCCACCTCAAGCCATTCGCACGCTCTTGCGACACCATGCCCGCTATCATGGCTGGGTCCCGAATGCGCGCGTGCCCGAACTTTTCGCGCGTCATCTTGCGACGGTACATGTGCCGCGCCGCTATTACGCCACCGTCCTTCCTGGCATCCCGACGATACGGGTGTTTGAGGCATTGGCATGCGGCATACCGCTCGTCACCGCTCCTTGGTCCGACAGCGAGCGGCTGTTTACGCCTGGCGAAGATTTCCTGGTTGCGCACAGCGGCGCCGAGATGACGCGGCACCTACGCGCGCTCACGGCCGATGCAGCATTGCGCGCGCACCTCATCTCACATGGGATCGCGACCATTCGCGAACGCCATAGCTGTGCTCACCGAGCCGGCGAGCTGCTCACCATCGTCGCCGGGCTGCGTCCGGCCAGCGTCGAGCCGCAAAGGAATTTGGCATGAAGATCGCCTTTTACGGCTCCAGCCTGCTCTCCTCTTACTGGAACGGGGCCGCCACCTATTATCGCGGAATCCTCAACGCTCTCGCAGACCGCGGCTACGCGATCAGCTTCTACGAACCCGATGTGCTCGATCGTCAGCAGCACCGGGATATCGACCCGCCCGACTGGGCACGCGTGATCGTCTATGAGGCAACGCCGGAGGCGATGCGGCGCGTGCTGGCTGAGGCCGCCGACGCGGATATCGTCGTCAAGGCCAATGGCGTCGGCATATTCGATCGCGAACTGCTCGAAGGGATCATCGCGCACGCGCAGCCGGACGCACTGCGGGTCTTCTGGGACGTTGACGCTGCTGCCACCCTCGATGAGATGCGGATCTCGGCTGATCATCCCGTGCGAAGCGCCCTGCCTCAACTCGATCTTGTCCTCACTTATGGCGGCGGGCCTCCCGTCGTCGACGCCTATCGCCGCTTCGGTGCGGCGGACTGCATCCCGGTCTATAATGCACTCGATCCGGGGAGCCATTTCCCGGATGCCTCGGACGATCGCTTCGCAGCCGATCTCGCATTTCTCGGCAACCGTCTCCCGGACCGGGAGGCTCGCGTGGAGGAATTTCTGCTTCGGCCGGCCGAACGGCTCAAAAAACGGAGTTTTCTCATCGGCGGCAGTGGCTGGGATGCGCGGCCTCTGCCGCCCAATGTGCGACATTGCGGCCATGTCTACACCTATGAACATAACCGCTTCAACTCGACGCCGCGCGCCTTGCTCAACGTCGCTCGCGAAAGCATGGCGCATGTCGGCTTCTCGCCGGCGACCCGGATATTCGAGGCTGCTGGCGCAGCTGCCTGCCTGATCACGGACGTCTGGGAAGGGATCGAACTGTTCCTCCAGCCAGGAACCGAAGTGCTCGTCGCCCGCGACGGAAAGGATGTCGCGGACCTGCTCGAGGCGCTGACGCCGGAGCGCGCCCGATCGATCGGAGAGGCCGCGCGTAGGCGCGTCATGTCCGAACACAGCTATTCTCTGCGCGGCGCACAAGTTGACGCAATATTCTCAACACTTCGCGCGCGCGCGAGGGTTGGCGTATGAAGATCGTCGTCTTCGGCCTTAGCCTGTCGTCGTCCTGGGGAAACGGCCATGCCACGACATTCCGTGCGCTGTTGGCGGCGTTCGCGGCGCGCGGCCACGAAATACTCTTCCTGGAGCGCGACCAGCCCTGGTACGCCGCCAATCGCGACCTTAGTACGCCCCGCTACTGCCGGCTGGCTTTCTACGGTGCGCTCTCGGAACTCGAGCGCTGGCAAGACGAGATCGCGACTGCCGATGCAGTAATCGTTGGATCCTATGTACCAGATGGAATCACAGTGGGTCGCTTCGTGCAGCAACATGCACGGGGCATTACCGCATTTTACGACATAGATACGCCCGTGACTCTTGCTCATCTTTCCACCGGTGATTGTGATTATATCTCCCCTGACCTGATACCAGGCTATGATCTCTATCTTTCATTCACCGGCGGACCAACGCTGGATTGGATCGAGCGGACCTATGGCGTGGCCGCCGCGCGTCCGCTTTATTGTTCGGTCGACATCGACGCCTACCGACCGCTCGCCGTACCCCGGCGCTGGGATCTCAGCTATCTCGGCACTTACAGCGCCGACCGTCAACCCGCGCTGGAGGCCCTGCTGCTCGAGCCCGCCCGTCGCCTACCGCATAGGCGCTTCGTCGTCGCCGGTCCGCAATATCCCACAAACATGAACTGGCCGCAAAATGTCGAGCGCATCGAACATCTGCCGCCAGCCGCCCATCCGGATTTCTACAGCGCATCGCGCTACACGCTGAACATCACGCGGGCTGACATGGTTCGTGCCGGCTGGTCGCCGTCGGTGCGGCTGTTCGAAGCCGCCGCCTGCGCCACGGCCATCATCTCGGACATCTGGCCCGGCATCGAGACGGTACTGCTGCCGGGGCGGGACATCCTTCTCGCACGGGACAGCGACGATGTCGCGCATGCGCTGGAGAGCAAGGAGGAGACCCTAGGCCTCTGTGCCAGGGAAAGAGTGCTGGCCGGACACAGCTCCGCCCGGCGTGCGGAACAACTCGAGACGTGGCTCGGCGAAGCGTGCGGCACCCTTCCGCTCGCGCGGGCAAGTTGAGCGACAGTAATAAAGGATGGTCGATGACGAATGCTAAGCAGCCTCTTGCCCTGGTCGCCGGCGGCGCCGGCTTCATCGGATCGCATCTGTGCGCCGCCCTGCTCGATCGTGGCTTCTCCGTGCTCTGTCTCGACAATCTGCAGACGTCACGTCCGGTCAATGTCGAAAATCTGGCGCGACACCAGGGCTTTCACTTCATCAAGGCCGATATCACCGCCCCCTTGCCGCGCACGGTGCTGGATCGGTCGGACGCGATAACGCGCATCTACAATCTCGCCTGCGCTGCTTCGCCGCCGCAATATCAGGCGGATCCTGAGCACACGATGCTCACCAACGTCCTCGGCACTGATCGACTGCTGCGCCTTGCCGAACGAAGTGGTGCGCGTTTTCTTTTGACGTCGACCAGCGAAGTCTATGGCGATCCGGAGACCCATCCGCAAAAGGAGGATTATCGCGGCTGGGTGAACTGTACGGGGCCCCGCGCCTGCTATGATGAAGGCAAGCGGGCAGCCGAGGCAATGAGCTTTGATTTCGCCCGGCTAGGACGTGCTGATGTTCGCGTCGCGCGCATCTTCAATACCTATGGACCGCACATGCATCCGGATGACGGACGCGTCGTGTCCAATCTCATCTGCCAGGCGTTGTCGGGACGCGACATTACCATCTACGGGGACGGCAGCCAGACGCGAAGCTTTTGCTATGTGTCGGACATGGTCGACGGTCTCATCAGGCTGATGGAAACGGACGGACTACCGTCCGCACCGATAAATCTTGGCAATCCCGAAGAATATTCGGTCAACGAACTTCTCGAGCAGATACTGGGACTTGTCGAGACAAGCGGCGAGACCGTCTACCGCCCGCTGCCGGTCGATGATCCGCGCCGCCGTCGGCCGGACATTGCCAGTGCCCGGCGATGGCTGGGCTGGGCGCCGCAGGTTCCACTCGCGGACGGGCTCGCCTCGACATGCGACTGGTTCGCCGCAGAACTTGGCTGCTCCGGCCTTGCAGCCAGTGGTGCAGGCGCGCGCCGGACCATGCCCCTCGCGGCTGTGCGCTGATGCGCTCCGCTTCAGCGTATGCGGAGGAAAGGAAAGTGATCGCGAATATGACGATTGAAGAAACGGCCTTTGGAACGCGCTTTCTGCAACGCAGCAGCCTTGTCTGCCGGAACACCGAGATAGACGTAACGACGACCGCTCAGAAATTCGATCTCCAACCGGGCTACGTCCGGAAGATAGTTGAAAGCGCGAATGACTGACGACGGCATCTCCGGCAAACGCTCCAGCGGCGGATCGGATGCTTGCGACGCCGCCTCGCCGCAGCCCCGTGCTCGGCAATCCACGACAGACGCTGGCACGGTCGCGCGCTCAGGGGCGGCGTGCGCTCTCGGCCGGCGGCATGGGTTCGCCGGCACGGTGCGGCATCGCCTGCGCCTGCGAAGATGGCAGCACTGCCGGCCGCTGGGCCTCGCCCGCGTCCGTCAGCGCATTCTGGACAGCGACATCCGAACTGCCAGCCTGGCCCTCGCGTACCGCGTCGGCCCGATTGGCCAAAACCGCCGCTGCAGCGGAATCGCTCTGTTCCGCCGCACGATCGAGCCGATCGGCAGTATTATCCGCTCGGGAATCGGGATTGCTTCCACATGAGGCAAGGGTCAGAAACAGCAAATATCCCGGCACTCTCATGCTACGCTCCATTTTGACCAGCGCTATCCCTACGGCGAGGGGCGCTTCGATCAAAGCGCAACGTGCGAACGCAGGTTCCCATGCCAGCGCCGCTCTGCACATCCAGATCGTGGTTCACCAACCTGGATCATCGCGCTCCTGCATAAGCGTGCGATCTCGCGCAATGCCGCAGTTGGATCTAACCGCTGATGCGCGAGAGCAGTGAAGGAAACTCAGCGCTCAGGCTGCGCAACCGGTCCAACATAGATCCATTTCGGGAACCTGCATACTCACAGGCGATTGCGAATAGATGATCGACATTGGCGAGATCTGGCAGGATGCGATGCGCGCCGGACACTATGAGACGGCATGGACGGTAGCAGCGAATATATTGCAACAACGGGATCCCGCCAGCCGAGACGATCCCTCTCTGCCCTTCCATCAGCGTTGGGTCTGGGACGGCAGTCCACCCGACGGTCGGCAGGTTCTCGTCCGCTGCTATCACGGGCTCGGGGACACTATCCAATTTGCCCGCTATCTTCCTGTGCTGGCGCGTCGGGCAGGTCGCGTGTCGTTCGAAGTACAGCCACGGCTCCGTGAGCTGCTCGCCGGGCTGAACGGTATCGATCAATCTATTGCGTTCGATCCGGCCGCGCCCGAGCCGAAATCCGAGTGCGATATCGAAATCACCGAGCTCGATCTCGTACTGCGCATTCCCCCCGAAGCGGCTCCGCCGCCCTATATAGCGGCTCGCCATGCCGAGCTTCCGCCCGGTACGGTGGCGCTGTGCCATGCCTCCGGCGAGTGGGATCGGGACAGAGACCTGCCAGCGGATCTTTTCCGTTCCTTGACCCGCATCGCACCTTGCATCACCCTCGTCCCCGCACCATCGACGCTGGACGTGCTCAACCCGCAAGGTTGCCCGTTCGACATGGGCATCACCGCATCGCTCATAGCCGGAGCGGAGCTGGTGATTACCGTCGACACGATGATCGCACACTTGTCAGGAGCCATGGGAAAACCGACCTGGCTGCTCATCAAGGCGGCTCCCGACTGGCGCTGGGATCCCGGCAGCGTGACGAGCAGCTGGTATCCGTCGATGCGAATCTACGCGCAACCCGAACCGGGCGACTGGAAAACCGTTATGGCCCATGTGTCGCATGATCTCGCCCATATTCGTCGCCGATCTCGTAAAGGATAACACCATGACCGATCCGGCTAGCCCTCTCGTTCCGATATCGTGGGGCGAATTGCTCGACAAGATGACCATATTGGACATCAAGCTGGATCACATCGATAACCCTGAAGCACGCACAAACCTCCTAAGGGAGTATCAGATCCTTACGGAGATCAGCCTGCCCGTTACGCGAGACAGAGAAGTCGCCAATCTCGTGGAGCGGCTCAAACATATCAACGAGCAGCTGTGGGATATCGAGGATGCCATCAGGGTCGAGGAAGCGCAAGCAACGTTCGGGTCGACCTTCATAGCGCTTGCACGCGCAGTCTATACAAAGAACGACCAACGGGCACGATTGAAGCGGGACATCAATATGCTGCTCGCCTCTGAATTGATCGAGGAAAAAAGCTACGCTGCGGCGGGCTCTGCTTCGATCAACCCTCCGGCGCTTGCGTGACACCTCACGCTGCGGGCTGGAATCCATCTGGACACGACACGTCTCGCAAGGACCCAACAGAAAGGCCGAAAATCCCCGCCGATCGCAGGACCGCCAGCAGTTCAACCGAATAGCGGCGTCGCGCCACTGTTGATATCTCTGTAGCCTCGTCTCGTACGGCTTCGATTCGGCGCTGCCGGGTACCAATAAGCTTCCGTAGCAAACGACGCCGCATAAACGTCCACCAAATACATATACGATAATGCTGCTGCCCCCGCTTCACGCATAGCTCATGCGCCGCGATGCAAGCCCCGCCAACGCGGCAAGGAGCCGGCGCTGCGTTTCGGCGCCGGCTCCGATCTCTCAACAGCCGACCGCTCCGCCTCAAGCTGACGGAGGTCAACCGCCTTCGCTAAGAGGGCCGCCGAACGTTCATAAAACCCCGGCGCGCTGTCCAGCCAGGTCGTTTCGATCGGCTGACGATCGTGGACACGACAGGCGGATGCCAAGGCTCCTTTGTCGAAAAGGGAATGCGCAACCGTGATCCGGCCGGCAAGATGCCTATCGATGACGGCATGGATCTGGGCGAAGGTCGGTTTGCTAATGACATGGTCGCTGCTGATGCCGTGGATCCGAGTGTTGAAAGACGAGAAGTCGTCGCACGGGTCCACCAACGTCTCGTAAGCAAGTACCTCCGTCCCGTCGCGAAAACCGACGACGCCGATCTGGCAGATGCTGCTGACGCGCGAACAGGCCGTTTCCACATCCACTACGACGAAATCGGGTGGCGCGATGGCCTCGTCCTCCAGACGGCCGGGCTCGGTGATGGGTGGGGCGGAGAACAGCATGGGATCGGACATAGCATGTCCATCATCCCTGAATAGCCTCCAGCCCAGCATCGACGCCCGTCCAACGGCATGCTCCACGTTCGCCAGAAATTCGCACGACTTCCGACAAGCGCCGAATGATCTTTGCTCCTTCGCAGAGGCCGGCCGGCCGATTCATATTCAGCATTATTTCAAATCGTGGCTGCACCCCGGGCGCGATTGACTCATTTGTGCTTCGATGACAGCCTAAGCAGATGGTAAATCGGCTTCGCCATCACGGAGGACAGCTTCTCGCGGGCATCTAGCCCCGGGTTCGTCGGCGTCCGCCCCGAGCCCGGGGCCCTCTCGACGACCAGATGCTCCATCTTTCGAGGCAAGCGGGATTTTCCATGAAGAATGCGATTACCGCGCGGCACCCGCGCATTCAGATGATTGCCGAAGAGGCCGATGCGCTGACCAGCCTCGCCATCGGTGCCGAGAATCAGATGCCCGAGGTAAGCCGGCTGCTGCTGGACGAGATCGACCGGGCGCAGATCCGCAGCGCCGAAACCATCGGCGACAACGTCGTCACCATGGGATCGGCCGTCACCTACACCGACGGCGCAAGCGGCAGCAACCGCACGATCCGGCTCGTCTATCCCCGGCAGGCCGATATCGCGGCCGACCGAGTCTCGATTCTGACACCCATCGGGGCCGCGCTGATCGGTCTTCGCGAAGGCCAGTCGATCCTCTGGCCCGATCGCAGCGGCCGGGAGCGCGCGCTAACCGTCTGCGAGGTGCGGCACGACTGATGGACGCGTATCCACAGCAGGCCTTCGGCGCGCGGCTGCGCTCGCGCCGGCTGGCGGGCTATGCCGCCTCCCTGCTGTTGCTCATCGGCGCGGTCCAGCTGGTGGCAAGCCTGATCTTCTATCATGCGATCGACCGGCAGACGCTGCGGGAAGATCATGCCCGCCGCGTCGCCGAACTGCTCGTCGTCAGCGATCGCGTGCGCACCATGGCGCCGGACCGCGTCTCGCAGATCATGACCAGCCGGCATCTCGAAGTCCGGCTCGCCGTGACGCCGTCGGTGTTGCGGAGCGGCAGCGATGAGGAGATCGCCGACATCGCCGCGCATATCCTGGTCTGGGAACCCGGGCTGGCCGGGCGGCACATCCTGCTCGCCCTCGAACAAGGTTCCGAAGGGAGCCGCGATCTCGTCGGCTCCATGCCGCTCGCCGACGGCGCATGGCTGAACTTCCGATCGCGCGACATCTCCACGAACTGGCCGATCGCACTGCGCGCCACCGCCATGTCGCTGCTCACCACCCTGTTCTGCGTGGGCGCGGGCCTTCTCGGCCTGCGCTTTCTCACCACCCCGCTGCGCACCCTGTCCGACGCGGCCAATGCCATTGCGCAGGGCCAGCATGTGCCCGTGCGCGAAAGCGGCGCCGCGGACCTGCGCAGCCTCGCGCGCTCGATCAACGACATGCAGGCAAGGATCAGCGGCCTTGTGGAGGATCAGGCTCGATCCTTCGAGGCGATCAGCCATGATCTGCGCACCCCGCTCGCCCGGCTGAAGATCGCCGCTGACTTTGTGGAAGACAGCGATATCGCGCGGTTGGTGGGATCGAGCGCCGACGAGATGGAAGCGATGCTGATGTCGCTCCAGCACTATCTGCACGCCCAGCATCTCGCCGCCGAACCCGAGCTGGTCGACCTTGCCGCCGCCATCCGCGACGTCATCGCTGCGTTCGACGGCCAGGCCACGCTTTGCGCGCCCATCGATGCCGAGACACTCAGCTATCGGCTCCCTCTGCTCCTCGCGCTGCGGCCACTGGTGGAGAATGCCGTGCAATATGGCGGCCATGCGCAGCTCAGCATCGAAAAAGCAGGAGAGGACTGGCAGATCAGGATCCAGGACAGGGGGCCCGGCATAGCGGAGGATTATTTCGGCCCGATCCTCGATCCTTTCTTCCGAATCGACGAGGCGCGGGCACGCGATACCGCCGGTTTCGGGCTCGGCATCCCGACGGCCTACAGCCTGCTGCGCCGTTTCGGCGGAGCGCTGACCTTTGCCAACGCGCGCGAAGGCGGCTTGATCGTCACCGTGACGGTGCCCCGGCCCCGATCCTTGCAATGAGCCCGCTCGGCGTGTGAGCAAAATCGGTCCCAGACGCGTCAGCGTCTTCGGAGCTGCGTACAAGTGACGATTGATATTGTCTGCAACCGCGCGGGGATGCCCATCGCGGGCTCGCGATAGTCAGACGATCATTCCATAGCCGGCCGCTACGGCCTCATCTTCGCGCTCGGCAAGGCAGCGATAGCTTTGCGGGTCGATTGGCGCGAAACCCTGCAGCGCCAGCGCATCGGCATGGCGTTCCACGCCGCCTCCCCCCGACAGCAACGCTTCACGCAGCGCGAGCACGACCGCGTCGGGACAGGCGGCATGCGCCACGAGCAAGGGGATTGGCGCGGCCTGCGTCGTGGCCAAGATGCGGATCGCGCTCGCCAGACCCGGCTCGTGAAGCCGAATCAGCTCATAGGCGAAGCTGTCCAGCGGACCCACGTCGATCATGCCAGCGATTACTGCCTCGATCACGCGTCGTGGCGTATGCAGGCCGCCCACCGTCTCCGTATAGAGCGCCGCGCCGCCGCGCTGCCGGCGATAGGGCAGAAGATGGTGGCGCACTGCATTATAGCCGGAATGCGACGTCTCGACGGTCGTGCCGATGCGCCGGCCGAACGTATCCTCGATCATGCGGTATGGCGCGCCCGCGGCAACCACGAAGTGGGTCGCGTAGGCGGCCCGACCCGCGGTCGGCCCGCTCGCCGGTATGGGAGCGGCGATCGGCGTCACCGCACCGGCACTGCGGGCGAAGGGCAGCCCGCACATGAAGCCGCAAGCCAGGTCTGGCCGCGCCCAAAGCGCGGGCAGCGGAGCGGGATAAGCATGGTCGATGATCTCGAGGGAGATACCGCTCGCGTCCGTCAGCCAGCCGAAAAAGCGGCGCCAGGCCGCCGCCGCACCGGGCGCGACCGCGTACATGCGCGCATTCGCGATCCGGGCCGGTGCAGCGTTCATGCAAAGCGAAGCCGCTGACCGATGCCGAGCCGCGCCGCCTTCTCCAGCATCGCATGGCCCAGCGCGATGTCGGACAGGGAAAGGCCGCGATGCCAAAAGAGGTTGGTTTCCTCCGCGCTCTCCCGGCCCGGCCGCAAGCCGGCCACGATCTGCCCCAGCTCGGCATGCAACGTCGCCTCGCTCAGCCGCCCCGCCTCGACATGAGCCCGCAGGCTTCCGAACTTGCCGGCACGGCATTGCCCCCAATCGTCGACCACGATCTTGGCCATGATGTCGGTCAGCGACAATTCCACCGCGCTCATCGTGCCATAGGGGATCACCAGGGCACCGGGCTTGATCCACGACGTCTTCAGCAGCGGTGCGGGCGCGCCGAGGCGCGATGCCTCGACGACGATGTCGGCACCGTCGACGCAGCTGCGCCAATCCTCCGTCGCGATCACCGGCTTGCCGAGATCGCGGCTCAGCCGGGTCGCGAAGGCGGCCCGGCTTTCCGGCCGGCGCGAGTGGATGCGAATCTCCTGGAAATCGAACAGGCGATCCAACAGCCGTACGTTCCAATAGGCGGTGCCGCGTGCGCCGACGTGGCCGAGGATGCGCGAGTCGGGCCGCGCGAGATATTTGGCGCCGATCGCCGTGACGGCGCCCGTTCGCATGTCCGTGATGCCGGTCGCGTCCAGCATCGCGCGCGGCACGCCGGTCCGTGGATCGAAAAGTAACAGGATAGCGAGCTCGGACGGCAGGCCGAGCGTATAATTGTCCACGAAATCGCCGACCACCTTCACGCCCGCGGCATCGATCGGCGCACGCAGCGCGCCGCGCAATATGTTGAAATGCCCATCCGCGGCGCCGGGTTCGAGATGCACCCGCGGCTCGATCACGGCCTCGCCGCGTCCCTGCGCTGCGAGGCTTGCCTCGATCGCGTCGAGTATCTCCGCATCGGTAAGCGCGATCGCCTCGACATCGATGCGGTTGAGATAGGTGAGATGGATCGGCGCCATGCCCGGCTCTCCTGCCGCCGTGCCGCCGCACACGTCAATAGAGCGGAAGGATATTTTCTTACAGGGAAAGTAAGTGTGCCGGAAATCCGGCGCTTTCTAGGTCAATACAGCTTTTGCGATGAGCTCATTCGGCTTCGCTTATATTGACACTCATTTCACTCTGACGAAAGTTTTTATCCGTCTCTCCGGAGGAATCATGACCAAGCGGATCGCCATAATCGGCGCAGGCCCGAGCGGCCTTGCCATGTTGAGAGCTTTCGAAAGCGCGCGCCGTACCGGCGCCGAAATCCCCGAACTCGTCTGCTTCGAAAAACAGGACGATTGGGGCGGCCTGTGGAAATATACGTGGCGCACTGGACTCGACCAATATGGCGAGCCGGTGCATGGCAGCATGTACCGCTATCTGTGGTCGAACGGGCCAAAGGAATGCCTGGAGTTTGCCGACTATACGTTCGAGGAACATTTCGGCCGCGCCATCCCCTCCTATCCGCCGCGCGCCGTGTTGCACGATTACATCATGGGCCGCGTCGCCAAGAGCGGTGTGCGTCCCTATGTCCGCTTCGACACGCCAGTGCGCTGGGTCGATTATGATCCCGCGACGGAAAAATTCACCGTCCGCGTGAAAGACCAGAAAGAAGATCGCGACTATAGCGAGATATTCGATCACGTCGTCGTCTGCTCCGGACATTTCTCGACACCGAACGCCCCCGAATTCGAAGGACTGACTTCCTTTCCCGGCCGCGTGATGCATGCGCATGATTTCCGATCCGCCGACGAATTCGCCGGCAAGGACATGCTGATGATCGGCAGCAGCTATTCGGCCGAGGATATCGGCACGCAATGCTTCAAATATGGCGCGAAATCGGTGACGTTCAGCTACCGCACCAAACCGATGGGTTTCGCCTGGCCCGAAGGGTTCGAGGAGAAACCGCTGCTGACCAAGCTCGTCGGCAAGACCGCCTGGTTCGGCGACGGCAGCAGCAAGCAGGTGGATGCCATCGTGCTGTGCACCGGCTATCAGCATCACTTCCCGTTCCTGCCCGACGAGCTGCGGCTCAAGACCAATAATCGCCTCTGGCCGCTCAATCTCTACAAGGGCGTCGCCTGGCAGCCCAATCCGAAGCTGTTCTTCATCGGCATGCAGGACCAATATTATACGTTCAACATGTTCGACGCGCAGGCCTGGTATGTGCGCGACATCATCATGGGAAAGATAGCGCTGCCCGACGCGGAAACCCGCGAGGCGGACAATCTCGCCTGGCGCGCGCGAGAGGAGGCGCTCGAGAATCCTTTCCAGCAGATCGACTTCCAGACCGACTATGTGCGCGAGCTGCTTGCCGCCACCGACTATCCGCATCTCGACGTCGACGGCGTCGCCGCCCTCTTCAAGGAATGGGAGCACGACAAGGAGCACAGCATTCTCGGCTATCGCGACAAGAGCTACCGCTCGGTGCTGACCGGCACGCTATCGCCCCAGCATCACACCACATGGATGAAGGCGCTGGACGACACGTTGCCCGTGTTCCTCGGCATGCCGGCCGCCGCCTGATCCGATGGCCGCGCCCCCTGCCCCGGCGGAACCCGGCCTGCGGGAGAGGATCGTCGTCCCCGGCGGCGGCGCGGCGCTATTCGCGCTGAAACCGGGGGACAGAGGGACGATCGTCGATCCGGAGGGACTGCAGCAGGGGATGCTGTATGTGGTCAACCCGTCATCCCAGCGAAAACTGGGATCGGTCGCCGACAACGCACCACTTGACGTAGAGAGTGATCCCAGCTTTCGCTGGGATGACGCGGATGAGATAACGGGCGCCATAGCCACTCTCTTCGAGCAGGCGACCGGCGCCATCCCGGATGCCGTCGTAACCCCGCTCTTCCCCGCCGACGCCGCGCCCGGAACCTCCGCCACCTTCACCGCCGAACAGTCTTTACTCTGCGTCCTCGAAGCGCCCGGCTCCCCGATGCTGCCGGATGCGCAGGATGCCCCGACCGAGCTGCATTTGTGGATCGACCGCGCCGTGGCGCCGTCCAGCGATCTCCCTGCCCCGCTCGCCGAACCCAAGGCGGACATCCGGATCGATGCGGCGACCGCGCGCGCCTATCGGGTTGCGGCCGGCGACTATATCCAGATCATCGACGTCGCCGGCAAGCAATGCTCCGACTTCCTCGCCTTCGACGCGGCCGCGCTCGCCGGCGGTACCGAATATGGGCTGGATCCGACCGTCACACGCACGCTGATGGGCGCAGCCTTCTCCTCGCCCGGACTGCACTCGCGCTATTTCGACGCGCGGATGCGGCCGCTGGTGGAGGTGGTGCGCGACACGGTCGGCCGGCACGACACCTTCCTGCTCGCCTGCAACGCCAAATATTATGACGATCTCGGCTATCCCGGCCACGCCAACTGCACCGAGAATTTCAACCGCGCTCTCGATCCCCATGGCGTCGCGCCGCGCAAGGGCTGGCCGGCGATCAACTTCTTCTACAACACCGCCGTCGGCCATGACGACCGCATCGGCATGGACGAGCCCTGGTCGCGCCCCGGCGACTATGTGCTGCTGCGCGCGCTCACCGACCTCGTGTGCGCCTCCTCCTCCTGCACCGACGACGTCGACGCCGCCAATGGCTGGAACCCGACCGACATCCATGTCCGCCTCTACGATCGCAGCGCGGATATCAGCCCCGGAATCGCCCATCGCATGACCCCCGACGCCGCCCCGCGCCTTACCCGCCATTCCGGCTTCCATCCGCGCACATCGGCGCTGACGCGCAACTTCGTGGAGTATCGCGGCTTCTGGCTGCCGAACTGTTACACCGGCGAGGGGCCGATCGCGGAATATTGGGCCTGCCGCGAGCGGGCGGTGGTGATGGACCTTTCGGCATTGCGCAAGTTCGAGGTGACGGGCCCGGACGCCGAGGCGCTGATGCAGCTGGCGGTCACGCGCGATATAGCCAAGCTCGCCATCGGCCAGATCGTCTACACCGCGATGTGCACCGACACCGGCGGCATGATCGACGACGGCACCGTCTTCCGCCTCGGCCCACATAATCTCCGTTGGGTCTGCGGCGACGATTATTGCGGCGTCTGGCTGCGCGAGCTGGCCGAGAAGCATGGCCTCAAGGCCTGGGTCCGCTCGTCGACCGACCAGCTCCACAACATCGCCCTGCAAGGCCCGCTGGCGCGCGACATCCTCGCGCCGCTCGTCGAGACGCCGCGCCACCTTGCCACCGTGGCGGAGCTCAAATGGTTCCGCTTCACCACCGGCCGGATCGGCGACGTGCCGGTGCTCATCTCGCGCACCGGCTATACCGGCGAGCTCGGCTACGAGCTCTGGTGCCACCCCGACAGCGCGCCGGCGCTCTGGGACGCGCTGTTCGCGGCGGGCGGCCCCAGGGGGCTGCTTCCGCTCGGCCTCGATGCGCTCGACATGGTGCGGATCGAGGCCGGCCTCGTCTTCGCCGGCTACGAATTCTGCGACCAGACCGATCCGTTCGAGGCCGGCATCGGCTTTGCGGTGCCTGCGTCCAAGACCGTCCCTTATGTCGGCGCCGAGGCGTTGGCGCGGCGCCGGGCGAGCCCGCAGCGCGCGCTGGTCGGCCTCGATATCGCGGGCTTCGAGGATGTCGGCCATGGCGACGGCGTGTTCGACGGGCGCACCCAGATAGGCGTCGTCACCAGCGCCACCCGCTCGCCGATCCTCGGCAGGACGATCGCCCTGGCTCGGGTCGATATAAGCCGCGCCGCGATCGGCCAGGCGCTAGAGATCGGCAAGCTCGACGGACATCAGAAGCGGATCGCGGCCGAGGTGGTGCGCTTCCCGCATTATGATCCGGACAAGACGAGGGTTCGCGCCTGACCGGCAGCGTCCGGCCGGCGGAGGAAATTGGGGGTCAAGGCGATGGCGACTGTGGCGGAAACGGGCATGGGAGCGGCGGCGGGCACGGGGGAGACGTTCGTCGACACCGGCGGGCTGCAGCGCGGCATCAGCTGGACGGGCGCCTTCTGGATAGCGAGCGGCGTGCCGGCGCTGGTGCTCTTCTCGATCGGCTCGATCGCCGCAACGGTCGGCATGGCGAGCTGGGCGGTCTGGACGATCTCGATCTGCTTCGGCTTCATCCAGGCGTTCAGCTATGCCGAAATCGCCGGGCTGTTCCCGCACAAGTCGGGCGGCGCGTCTGTCTATGGCGCGGTCGCCTGGGTGCGCTACAGCAAGATGTTCGCGCCGGTCTCGGTCTGGTGCAACTGGCTGGCCTGGTCGCCGGTGCTGTCGATCGGGTCGGGCCTTGCCGCGGGCTATGTGCTGCTTGCGCTGTTCGGCCCGGATGCCTCGATCAACACCTGGCAGATCACGATCGCCAATCTCGGCTTCATCAAGACCGGGCTCACGCTGCGGCTGAACGCGGTCTTCTTCCTCGGCGCGGCGCTGCTGCTGATCGCCTTCGCCGTGCAGCATCGCGGCATCAGCTCGACCGCAAAGGTGCAGGTGATCCTCGGCGTCATCGCGCTGCTGCCGCTGCTGCTGATCGGCCTCGTGCCCTTCTTCACTGGCGACGTGCTGTCGAAAAACCTCTTCCCGATCGTGCCGCTGGCGCACGACGCCGCCGGCAATCCGGTCAACGGCATGTTCGACATGGCCGGCATCACCCTCTTCGCCGGCGGCTTGTTCATCGCGGCCTGGTCCACCTACGGCTTCGAGACGGCCGTCTGCTACACACGCGAGTTTCGTGATCCGAAAAAGGATACGTTCAAGGCGATCCTCTATTCGGGCCTGCTCTGCATCGTCGTGTTCACGCTGGTACCGATCAGCTTCCAGGGCGTGCTCGGGCTGTCAGGCATGCTCGCGCCGGAAATCTACAACAATATGGGCGTCGGCCATGCGATGGCGAACATGATTTCGGCCGGACCTGCTATCGCCAACGTGATCCTGGTGATGATGATCCTCGCCCTGATGCTGGCGATCATCACCTCGATGGCCGGATCCTCGCGTACGCTCTACCAGGCGAGCATAGACGGCTGGCTGCCGCGCTATCTCGGGCGCACCAACCATGCCGGCGCGCCGACATCGGCGATGTGGACCGATCTCGGCTTCAACCTGATCCTCCTCTCGCTGTCCGACTATGTGTTCGTGCTGGCGATCAGCAATGTCTGCTACATCGTCTTCAACTTCCTCAACCTCAACTCCGCCTGGATCCACCGCATGGACCGTCCGAACTGGGAGCGCCCGTTCCGCGCGCCGACGCTGCTCCTCGTGGCGGGCACCAGCCTCTCCTTCGTGAACCTCGTCCTGATGGGGATGGGCGCGGACGTGTGGGGCAAGGGCACGCTGATTACCGGTGTGATCGTGATCGCGCTGATCCTGCCCGTCTTCGTCTGGCGCCACCATGTCGTCGACAAGGGCGTGTTCCCCGAAGCGATGACGCAGGACATGCACCTGGCGCCGGAAGCGGGCGTGAAGACCGGCGCAGGCGTTCTGCCTTATCTCACCATAGCGGCCGGCATAGCGGTTGTGCTGATCGCACGGATGCTCGCGAAATATTGAGCAGGAACTACTCCCGTCATGCCGATGAGAATCGGGATGACGATTGAGAATGGGATCGTCGCGCTCAATTATTATAGTGATGAATTCAGATCGCTACGTCATCTCGGCGAAAGTGTGAATCGCTGTCGACATGGGCGCGGGCGAAGTCAGTTTTCGCTGGGATGACGATCGGGGCTCTGCCCGATGCCCTCGAGCGCCAGGTTTCGCTCTTCGCTTTCGAACCCTCTACGCCATGCCGGAGGCCGTGAAGGTCCGTGCAGCGCTTGCGCCCTGCTATCCCGCTCCACGCGGGTAGATGATGATCGAAAGATAGCGCATCGGCAGCTGGTTGAGTTCCTCCGGCCCATGCTGGGCGCCGCTGTCGAACATCATCGTGTCGCCCGGCTGGAGACGATAGCTTGCCGCACCATGGCGATAAGTCAGTTCGCCTTCCAGCATATGGATGATCTCGATCCCGGCATGGCTGAAGCTGGGATAGGGCGATGCATTCTCGTGCAAGGTGATGAGATAGGGCTCTACCACCACGTCTCCGCGCGGCAAATGACCGAGCAGCTCGTAATTATGGCCGACCTTCGTACCGCGCCTCTCTATGTTCACGCCCCTGCCGGCTGGGACGAACGAGCAATCCTGCCTTTCCTCGACCGATTCGAAAAGCGACGAGATCGGTACCGAGAGCGCAGCAGCAAGCGATTGCAACGTCGTGAGGGAGAGCGAGATCTGGCCATTCTCTATCTTGGAGAGCATGCCGAGTGAGATTCCCGCCGCCGCTGCGAAGTCCGCGCCCGACAGGTCCTGCCGCCGCCGCAGCAACCGGATCTGCAGGCCGAGCGCACGTTCGAGCGAGCGTGGATCGCTGCTCGGCGCGCTCGATCCGGTTCGCAGCTCCTCGATCTGCGCTGCGGCCGCCTCGATGTCCTTGAGTCGCCTGGCCATGACCAGCGCTCCTTCCCCCTGCGCTTTCCCTGCTGCGTCGATCCTGATGGTTCGGCTCAGGCAGGCAGAGTCCGGATATC
The DNA here is from genome assembly GCF_009755815.1 of Flavisphingomonas formosensis. Taxonomy (GTDB): domain Bacteria; phylum Pseudomonadota; class Alphaproteobacteria; order Sphingomonadales; family Sphingomonadaceae; genus Flavisphingomonas; species Flavisphingomonas formosensis. The sequence continues at coordinate 153,845 of NZ_WRPK01000006.1, read as the reverse complement.
GGGAGCGATACCGGGGCTCGTCGGCGCTCCGTCGTCGTAGCGCGAAAGATGCTCGACTGCGATGTCGCGATAGCGGGTAAGGCCCTTATATCCAGCCAGTTCCTCGCGCAGATCGCGCAGCACGCGGTGAAGACGGCGGCCCCATTTCGGCACGCGGGCGAGTTCGTCGATACTGGCGAGATAGGCCCGAATACCGAACAACAGCGCATTGGAGCGCGGCAGGCGGAAAAAGGTCTGCAGCTCGACGCGCAGATGCAGCCGCTCGCCGACATTGTCCGGCGTGATCGTCGTCCGGTCCGGGCCCCATACCGGATAATTTTCCGGTGAGGTGTCGAGCCGCGGATTGACGGTCATCGTCCAGTTGAGCCGCCGCGCGGGATGGCCATATTGCACGCGCAGCAGATATTGCAGCGCGCGATCGAATATCCCCATCTCATGGGCGAGGGGTACTGGCCCATGCCATTCGTGGAAGGTCATGCCGAGATCGAATTCCAGCGACCAATCGGCCTGGGTCGTCACCATGCCGCCATCCATGTAGAGATTGCCGTCGCGCTGATCCTGCAGCGTGAAATCCCCCTGGGCCTGCCGCGTGATATATTCGAAAGGCTCGTAGGGCAGCGTGTCCGGCATGCCGAAGGTGAAGCGATCCTCGATGCCGAGCGGCCGGTTGCGCCACGTCCACCGCCGTCCGTCCCTTTCCAGCTGGAAATGGTCCGGATAATCGCGCGCCAGGCTTTCCATGATCAGTTCCAGCGTATCCCACTGGGCTTGCATCATGTGGGGCAGCACGATGCAGCGATTGGGATCCTGGCGCAGCACCATCTCCCGCTCGCGGCATTCGCTCACATAATGTTCGTCGACATCGAAAGCGGTATCGAAAGCATCGGTAGCCCCGCCGGCGAAATGCGGCTCGAGATTGACCGCGTACATATATTCATCTTCGCCGAACGGGAAAGGAAAACGCAATATCGCCGCATCGCTGTTCGCGTAGCGGAAGTCATCACGGAAAGACTCGCCGGTCTTGAAGGCGATAGTCATGGCCGTCCTCCTTACAGATCCAGTACCAGCATATCGCTGTGAGCACGCGAGACGCAGGGCATGACGAACTGGCCCGACGCCTTTTCTTCGGCGGTGAGATAATGATCGCGATGCTCGGGTTCGCCTTCGAGCACGCGGGTGAGGCATTCGCCGCACGCCCCGCCACGACAGAGCGAAGGCGCGGCGACGCCGGCATTCTCCAGCGCCTGCAGCATCGATTCGTCCGGTCCGACGCGAACCTCTCCACCGGACCGGGCCAGCCTTACGGTGAACGGCTCGCCGCCGCTGGCGCCGAAGCTTTCCCGATGGATCCGACCGTCCGGCCATCCCAGCGCCACAGCCATGCCCTCGACACGATCCATGAGTGCGGCCGGGCCGCACACATAGACGTGGGTGCCGAGCGGCTGGCGGGAGAGCAGTGCCTCCAGATCGAGCCCCTCCCGCCCGCCATGCACCTGCACGTCGTCGCCCGCCCAAGGCGCCAGCAACTGCGTGAACAGCGCAACCTCTTCGGCTGCGGCCAACTGATGGAGTTCCACGCGCGCGCCTTCACGCCGAAGCGCGGCAAGATGCGCGAGCAGGGGCGTGATGCCCACTCCCCCGCCGATCAGCAGATGCTTGCGTGCGTGACTGAATGAAGGAAACAGATTGTGCGGCACGTAGCCGGCGAGCACGGCACCCACCGTCAGCTCGTCGTGCACGAAATGGGATCCGCCGCGGGACGGGTCCGTCCGGCGCACGATCAGTTCGTAACGGCCGGTCCCGTCCGATGGCGCGATCAGCGAATAGCTGTTGCGCAGGATCCGGTCGCCGCACTTGAGCGTCAGCGCGATATGCGCTCCGGCCGCTCCCACCGGCAGCGGATCGCCCGTCGCTGATTCCAGGACGATGCGCTTGAGCGTCGGCGAGAGCGATTCGATCGCCCGAACGCGATAGGCGATGTCGCGCTGGATCATCTGTAGAGCTCCTCCACCGGGATCGTCTCGCCCGGCACTTCGGCATCGATCTGGAAACCCATGAAGGCATTGAGCCTGCGGGAAAAATGGTCGCGGACGAAAAGCTGCGCGCCGCATCCCGAGCAGGTGACGAGATTGGTCGTGACGCCATCCGTCATCGTCCGGCAATGCACGCAGAAGATGCGGCGTTGCGCGCTGCCGGAATGGCAAAGGCGATATTCCGCCTTGCCCATGCCCGCCGCTTCGCAGGCGCCCGCCACGTCCCACAGAAAGCCTTCGGTGCCCGCCGCATAGAGGCGGAAACCCATATGCTCCTGCGCCAGGCGCCGCCGCAGCGCGATCAGCAAATGGCTGGCGGAACGGAAGCCATGCACTGTCTCTTCGGGAAGGGGCGATGGAATTGCCCGGCTGTGGCCTTCGATCATCCAGCGCTCGGGAAAATCCCGTGGACCGACGCCATCGGCAAAGACTTCAGGCAGAATCTCTGCGCTGTCCACGACGAGAAGATGAGTCCGTCCAGTCGGATCCAGTGCTAGAGGCGTATAGCGCGGTCTGCTTTTGATGCCTTGATCGCTCATGACGACACCGGCATGGGACGGCAAGCGGCAAGTGCCACGTCAATCTCCCGGAATTCGGCGGTTGCACGCTGCTGAAGCGCACGGGTGACTTTCCCTTGAGGAAATAAACTTGTCAATAAAGCATCGGAGGCCCTCGACAGATTTTCGTCCCAATGATAAAAATTCTTTCTGTCAGAGAAAAACCGGCCGCGGCCGATTCCCCCATGCAGAAGAGGAGCTTTCCATGCCGAACAGCTGGCGTCATTCCACGCTTGCCGACCGTCACCGCGCCCTGGGATCCGCGCTCGAGGATTGGAACGGGATGGGAACCGCGTGGACCTATGACAAGGATCTGCAGGACGATCATGCCCTGATCCGCACCAAGGCCGGACTGATGGACGTCTCCGGCCTCAAGAAGATCCATCTCGTCGGGCCGCATGCGTCCGGCGTGCTGGATTATGTGACGACCCGCAACGTCGAGAAGATCACGCCAGGCCGCTCCGCCTACGCCACGATGCTCAACGACGACGGCAAGTTCGTCGAGGATTGCATCCTCTACCGAACGGGGCCCAACAGCTGGATGGTGGTGCATGGTTCGGGTGCCGGCCACGAGCTCCTGAGCGCATCGACGACAGGGCGTAACGTCGCGATGCTGTTCGACGACGATCTGCACGATCTTTCGCTGCAAGGGCCCGCCGCAGTGGACTTTCTCGCCGGACATGTGCCCGGTATTCGCGACCTCAAATATTTCCATCACCTGCAGACCACGCTGTTCGGTGCGCCGGTGATGATCTCGCGGACCGGATATACCGGTGAGCGCGGTTACGAAATCTTTTGTCGTGGCCACGAAGCGCCGATGATCTGGGATACGATCCTCGACAAGGGCCGGGAATTCGGTATCGAGGCGACGGCCTTCACCGCACTCGACCTGCTGCGCGTCGAAAGCTACCTGCTCTTCTATCCCTATGACATGTCGGAAATGTGGCCCTTCGAAAATGGCGAGGGCCCCGGCGACACGCTGTGGGAGCTGGGCCTCGATTTCACCGTAAGCCCGAAGAAGACCGGCTTCCGCGGCGCCGATGCCCATTATCGCGCCAAAGGCAAGGAGCGGTTCAAGATCTATGGTATCGAACTCGACTCGGACAAGCCGGCGGATCCGGCGGATATCCTGCTCGCCGACGGCAAGAAGGTGGGCGTGGTCACGATCGGCATGGTCTCGAAACTGACCGGCCGTTCGCTGGCGATCGCGCGATTGGATCCCGGCGCGGCGGTGCCCGGCACCGCGTTGGAGCTCGAAGGAGCCCAGGGCAAGGTAAAAGCGACAGCACAGCCGCTGCCCTTCGACGATCCCGACAAGAAGAAGCGCACCGCGGTAGGGTGATGCGCGCTCCACCCCCCTCCCTTTCTTCATCTTCCCTCGCAGGGGGAGGGGGAACGCGCGAAGCATGATGGAGGGCTTCCGCACGCAATGCAGGCGTGAGGGCGAGAATGACGCGAGCAGGACCCCCTCCACCAATCCGCGGCTGGTTCCTCTCCCCGTTCCGGGGAAGATGAGGGGGACCAGGCCCCTCATCCGCGCCGCATCCTCAATTCCACGCCCGCCGTCTCCGCATCCGGCACCAGCGCGGCCGGCTTCGCGACCCTGATCCGTACGACCTCGACATCGCCGGCCCCGAACAGCCTCCGCGCGATCCGCTCCGCGAAGGTCTCCACCAGATCGATATGCCCGTCCGCGATCACCGCATGGGCGGCGTCCCGCACCAGCGCATAGTCATAGGTCGCGCCGATCCGGTCCGCCGCCACCGGCGGCACGTCCATTTCGACGTCCAGAATCAGGGGCTGCGGTGCGATCCGCTCATGCGGATGGATCCCGATCGACGCGACGACGCGTAGCGCGCGGACGAAGAGCCGCGTCGTCTCGATGACGGGTTCAGCCAAGTCCACGGCGTGCCTTGGCCGCCTGCAGCGTGTTGGCGAGCAGGCAGGCGATGGTCATCGGGCCGACGCCGCCCGGCACCGGCGTGATCGCACCGGCCACCGCACGCGCCTCGGCGAAGGCGACGTCGCCGACGAGGCGGGACTTGCCCTCCGCACCCTGCACGCGGTTGATACCGACATCGATCACGATCGCGCCGGGCTTGATCCATTCGCCCCGGATCATCTCTGCCCGACCGACCGCGGCGACGAGGATGTCCGCCCTGCGGCAGACCGAAGGAAGGTCGACTGTACGGGAGTGCGCGACCGTCACCGTGCAACCGGCGCCGAGCAACAATTGGATCATCGGCTTGCCGACGATGTTGGAACGGCCGACGATCACCGCCTCGAGCCCCGTCGGATCCGGCTTCACGCTGCGGATCAGCATCATCGATCCAAGTGGCGTGCACGGCGCCAAGCCTCCGGCACCGGTCGCGATCAAGCCGACATTGATCGGGTGAAAGCCATCCGCATCCTTGGCCGGATCGATCGCCCGCAGCACGCGGGTGGCATCGATCTGCGGCGGCAGCGGCAGCTGGACGAGGATGCCGTCCACCGCCGGATCAGCGTTGAGCCGTTCAACGAGCGCGAGCAGTTCCGCCTCTGATGTGCCGGCATCGAGACGATGCTCGAACGAGGCCATGCCGGCCTCCACCGTCTGCTTCGCCTTGTTGCGCACATAGACCTGGCTCGCCGGATCCTCGCCGACCAGCACGACGGCCAGCCCGGGCTTTATCCCCTGCCCCGCCAGCGCCGCCACCTCGTTCGCGATGTCGCGCCGGAGGGCCTCGGCGATCGCCTTGCCATCGATCAGATCAGCAACCATGGGCATCAATCCCGGAAGACGACGGTGGTGGAGCCGTTGAGCAGGGCGCGGCCTTCGAGGTGGAAGCCGACGGCGCGGGCGAGCACGCGGCGCTCGATGTCGCGGCCCTTGCGGACGAGATCCTCGGGGCTGTCATTGTGGCTGACGCGTTCGACGTCCTGCTCGATGATCGGGCCTTCGTCGAGGTCCGCGGTCACATAATGCGCCGTCGCCCCGATCAGCTTCACGCCGCGCGCATGGGCCTGGTGATAGGGCTTGGCGCCCTTGAAACCGGGCAGGAAGCTGTGATGGATGTTGATGCAGCGGCCCGACAGATAGGCGGCGAGATCGTCCGACAGGATCTGCATGTAGCGCGCCAGCACGATCAGCTCCGCGCCCGTCCGCTCGACCACCGCCTTGATCTGCGCTTCCTGCTGCGGCTTGGTCTCCCTGGTGATCGGCAGGTGATGGAAGGGGATGCCGCCGAAATCGATGCCCGCATAGGTTTCGAAGCCATGGTTGGAGACGATCCCGACGATATCCATCGCCAGCTCCCCGATCCGCCAGCGATAGAGCAGGTCGACCAGGCAATGATCGAATTTCGAGACCAGGATCAGCACCTTCTTGCGCCGGTCGTTCGGGCTCAGCGCCCATTCCATGCCATGCTCCGCCGCAATCGGCGCAAAATCCGCCTCAACCTTCGCCACCTCCCCACCCTCCGGCAGGTTGAACACCGTCCGCATGAAGAACCGGCCGGAGGCGCGATCGTCATATTGATGGGCTTCGAGAATGTTGCCGCCATGCGAGAACAGCATCGTCGCAATCTTGGCGACGATGCCGGGCCGATTGGGGCAGGACAAAGTCAGCACATAATGAATCTCGGTCATCGCAATCGTCGTTCCGATCTGTCGGTGCCGCGATCCGGCGATGCGGCGGCCGTTGAATTTTTGGCGTCAGGCGGCCCGGCCCGAGGAAGGCAGAGCCGAACCGCCTAACGCTGCCCCACGACGGGGACGGGTGAGGCCGGCGGCATGGTCGGCCCGCCGGTGTAGAAGGAGCGCGCAGACGTCGCGGCCAGGAAGTCCGCGACGATCTGGCCCGCCGGCTCGCGGGAGACAGCCGCTGCCGTGCTCTGGAACGGCAGCACCTTGCGCAGCGCGGACAGGGCAGCCGCCGGCGCCGTGCCGAGGCTGCGCTGCGGATCCTGCAGCTTGCGGATATCCATCCAGTTGGACGACATGATGACGTCCTGCGCGAGCAGATGGCGCGTCACGTCGACGGCGTCGCGCGCGCGCTTCACCTTCAGCCGCGTCTCAGCCTGGAGATCCTCCACCGTCGCGACGATCGCCTGGCCTTGCGGCGTCACGGGATTGATCAGTCCGGTGAGCTCGATCCACAGATCCGAATGCAGATAGCCACCCGCCGCCGGCATGGCGCGGATCTGATCGGGCGAAAGCACGTCGCTGGCCTTGATCGCGGTGAAGAAGGGATTGGTGAAGCGATCGACGCGCTGCGTCAGCACCACGCCCATATTGGCAAGGGCGATGGTGAAATATTCGAGCTGATTGGCGAGCGGGTAAGGATCCCAATTAGCGTTCGAGAAGATGTAACCGCTCTTGCCTTTGCTGAGCGGACCGCCCTTCACATAGAATTTCATCATCTGCGGCGTCGCCAGCTCCCAGGAATCGGACGGCTTGAGGCCGGGCCGCACCGCCGGATTGTGATCCGAGCTGTTGATCGAGATGAGCACGGTTTGGCGCAGGTCGGCCAGCGCCTGCCACACCGAACCGGTGCGCTGGGTGGACGCGCGCAGGCTCTCGGGATCCTGGATGATGCGTTTGGGATCGGCGTCGAACAAATAGCTGCCGCGCACCATGTCGAGCACGCGCGCCGCATCCCAGTTCAGCCACGGATAGGGCCGGTTGGATTGAACCGGCATCGAAAGCGGCGTCAGACTGCTGTTCATGCCCAGCAGCGCCATCGCCGTGGCCATATCGGTCCAATCGAGCAGGTTGCCGGCATCGGCGACGAGCAGCGCGCTGTTGGCGACCGCATAGGCGTTGGTGCTGATCAGGGCGCTGTCGTCCGCACCGAACGGCTCCAGCGGCTTGAGGCCTGCCTGACGCAGTGCATCGGCCGCGGCCATGCGCGTGCCCTTATAATAGACCTCGCCTTCGCCGACCATCGCCGCGCCGATATCGCCCATCAGCGCCAGATCGCCTTCGCCCAGGGTGCCGCGGCTGCCCATCACGGGAGTGATCCCGGCATTCAGCAGATCAATCAGCGCCTGGGTGAGGCCCGGACTCGCGGCTTCATAGGACATGGTGTTGACGCGGATCGCCATCATCGCGCGCACGACATCCTCATGATCCACCTCGGGCGCATAGGAACCGAGGCCGCCGCGGCCAAACCGCGCGCGCTGGATCGCCTTCAGCTTCGCGCTGTTTTCCGGCGAGGTCGGATCGCCGGAAAAGATCACCGTCTCGCGCTGATCGCCGGCGCCGCGGTTGAACCAGTAGACGCTGACGCCCTCGGCCGCTGCCTCGAGCAGCAGGCCATAGGCATCCGCCGAACGCTGCCGCGCCTCCGGCGACAAGGCCACTTTCGCGCCATGCCGCGCGATCCGCACGACCTGGTCGATCGTCAGGTCGTGGCCGGTCAGCGTGATCGTCTCGCCGGTCGCATCATAGCGGATCGGCACATAGGCCGAAGCCGCCCAGGCCGGCGTCTGGAATGCGGCGGCCGCGGCGACAAGCAACGCGACGAAAGCCTTTTTCAGCATCATCTCTCTTTTCTCCATGAGCTGCCTCGCAACCCGCCGCCCGAACCGCGACCGCCGGATCTGCCCATCACAGATCGGCGGCCACGGCCATCCGTCAGAGTGACGGCATCAGAAGCGATAGGAGGCCTCCACGCCGAATTCCTGGGGACGGCCCGGCGTGTACCGATCGATACCCATGCCGCCCGAAAGATAGCCCGAGCGGGTCAGCTGGATCACCTTGTCGAACACGTTGGTGCCGTACACGCCGATCCTCCAGGCGCTGTCCCGGCTCGGTACATAATCCAGCCGGAAGCCCACCAGCGCATAGGCCGGCAGATTGCAGGTCGCGCGCTGGGGTGCCGTGGCCGTACCCGACGTATAGCAGGCCGGCTTCTTGCCGATGCCACGCACATCGGCGCTGGGTGTCAGGACGCCATTGGCTCCGACATCGAAATCATAGCTGACCGCCGCGCTGAACTGATATTTCGGGGCGGAATTGACCGGTGTCTCCTTGTCGATCAGAGCGCCTGAGACGATCTTGTCATAGCCCTGCTCCAGATAGGAGCCATTGCCGCGCAGCGTCAGCCTTTCGGTCGGACGGAGAACGAACTCGGCCTCGAAGCCCGCTTCATGGGCCGTCGCCGCGGTCGCGAACTGGCGGCTGGTGATATTCCCGATCGTTACGAGGATCGTGGACTGGATATCGCTATACTTCTGATAAAAGCCCGATGCGCTGATCAGGAAGCGATGATCGAGCAGATCCAGCTTCACGCCGCCTTCGTAGGACCACAGCTTTTCCGGATTATAATTGGACGGGAAACGGCCATCGGCAGGCTGGCCACCGAGTTGCTGGTTGAAGCCGCCGGCATTGTAGCCGTGTGCGGCGGTCATATAAGTATAGACGCTGTCGCTCCACTGGTAGGAGAGCTGGACCTTGGGATCGAAACTGTTCCAACTCTTCGAACCCGACGCGGTGTAAGGCGCGCCCGCGCAATTCGCGAGGCCGCCGAGGAAATCGCCGATGAACCAGCCGCATGTCTGCGTAGCACCGTTAGCATCGACATATGTCGCACCGTTGCCGGCATAAAAGACATAGCTGTTGCCGGATTTGTGGTCGTGCGTGTAACGCCCGCCGACCGTGAGCTCGAGCTTCGGCGTGATCTTGAAGGATCCCTGCAAGAAAGCGGCGAAGCTCTTATATTTCACGTCGGCATCATAAACGTAACCCAGAGGATCAATCCAGTCCGGACCGGTATCCTGAAGAAACGTTGTCTTCTGATTGTAATAATAGAGACCACCGATGAAGTTGAGCCGGCCGTCTATGGCTGATCCACCGAGGGTCAATTCCTGAGAGAATTGCTTGGTCTTGGTATTGTCATACTCGGCATAGATGTCGTCCGGGGCATCGAGCGTCGGCGTGTACCATTCCGCGTGCGAACGTCGATACGCCGTGACCGAATGGATCGCGATATCGTCGGTCAGCGCATAGTTGAGCCGCCCGTTGATGGTCCAGACATCCGTATCGTTGAACGGCCCTTTGCCAATATATCTGTTCTTTCCGGAGTTCGCATCGCCGCCGACAGCCTCGTCCGTGATCGCCGAACTCGTCGGGGCACCCAGCGTAGCGCCGCCATAGACCGTATAGTCTTTGCCGATTATCGGATATTTGTCACAATAGTCTACGGAATGAAGAGCATTGTAATTCTTAGTGTAGCTGTCAGTTCTGCAAGCCGTCGCTATGGTCGCACCGCCATCTGTGTGCGATGCGTTATATTCTCCGAGCAGATCCGCAGTCAGGGCCCCGGACTCCCAGCGAAGCTGTGCACGAACCGACTTGTTGTTGATGTTGCCGCTGCGCCCGTTGTCGAGCAGATGCTTGATGTAGCCGTCGGCATCCTGCGTGCGGAAGCTGACGCGGCCGAACAGCCCGTCGGCCAGCGGCACGTTGAGCGCGCCTTCCAGCTCGACGCGCTTGTAGCTGCCGACCCGGATCTTGCCGTAACCCTCGAAATCATGGGTCGGAAGCTGGGTAGTGAGCAGCACGGCGCCGGCCGTCGTATTCTTGCCGAACAGCGTGCCCTGCGGCCCCTTCAACACCTGCAGCGATGAGACGTCGTAGAAATAGAGATCGTTGCCTTCCTGGCGGCTGACATACATCTCGTTGACGTAGAAGCCCGCCTTGGAGTCGGCGTTCACCTGGTTCGAGGTCTGGCCCACGCCGCGCACGGTAAAGCTGGCGCCCCCGGACAGCAGCGGAACCAGCTCGAGGTTCGAGACGGCGCCGCGTAGATCCTGGAAGTTGCGAACATTCTGCTGAGCCAGATTGTCTCCCGAAAGCACCGTCGCGGAGACCGGTGTCGTCATGAGATTCTCGACGCGTTTGCGCGCCGTCACCAGAATTTCCCCACTGCCCGCGCTCGATGCCTCGGCCGTCGCGTCTGCCGAGCCCGTGGCGGCTGCATCGGCAGCCCACGCCGGATCGGCACAGGCCAGCGCTATGGCGCTGACCGAAAGCGACATGGCAAACAAGCCACGGAACGCGCGGTCACGGTTTCCCTGAAGGTCGATCATGTCGTTACCCCGCCCAGAAGCCAGTCCGGCGAACCCCTTGCTCGCCGGCGGCATCTCTCTCCGCTGAAACTGATTTTCTTGTCGGGAAAGTTACGGGTGGGTCAGCAAATCAGACAAGATAAAGCTTTTGCCCACACAGCCATAAGAGTTCTCGCACATGCAAGGCCGCCGCGGTCAGCCGCTCATGGCGAGCGAGGGCACGCGCTCCTGCGCGCCGCTGGACAGATGCAGGCGAAGCAGCTTCACGAGATCGCGCTCCGCCGGCGTCAGGCTGCGATCGCCGGAATAGATGACGAAGAGGCGCCGGTTTATGGTCGGCTCGACGATCATATGCGCGCTGAGCTCGCCAGCCACGATTTCGGGCATGACCGCCGATGCGGGCAGCACCGTTGCGATCGGCTCGCGCGTGAGCAAGGCGATCAGCATGGTCAGCGCATCGATCTCATGCCGCGGCCGGATCTCGATGCCCGCCGCCCGTGCCGACGCGTCCAGCAGCTGCCGCAAGCCGAACAGGCTGGTCGGCAAGGCCAGCGGAAGATGCGCCAGATCGGCGAGCCTCACCGGCCCCGGCGGCAGCAGCGCGTAGCGCGGGTTGGCGATCACCGCCAGCTCCTCGCTGGCATCGAGGGCGAGTCGCGGCATTTGCGACAGCGCCGTCTCGACGATCGCGAGACCCACGCGGCCGCCCAGCACGAGATTCTGCAGCGTGCCGTTGGGCGCTTCGCGTACGGCCACGCTCATCGCCGGATATTGCTCGCGCAGGGCGAGCACCGCCTCGGTGATTCGGTTGACGAGGTGGCCGTGATGGCTGACCGACGGCAATATGCCGAGGCTTAGCCGGCCGCCCTCGATCAGCGAGGCCGTCGATCCGCTCATCGCCAGCTCGCGCAATCGCCGGTCGAGCAAATTGGTGGCCAGCGCGAAATTGGCGCTCGTCTTCGTTCGGACGAGCCCGAAGGTGCGCCGGTCGAACAGCGTGGTGCCGAGCGAGTCCTCGAGCTTGTGCAGTTGCTGGCTGAGCGCCGGCTGGGCGACGCTGGCCGCGCGCGCGGCAGCCGAGACGCGGCCCAGCTCATAAGCAAGATTGAAGTAGCGGATGCGCCGGCCGGTGAGGATCGGCTCGAACACCGGGCCCGGGCCGCGATCCTCGAACGCGGCCTTCAGCCGATCGACGAAGCGCAGCGCCGTCGCGCTGCCGTCCGTCCGCGCGACCAGCGTTGCAGACAGCGGCGGATCGAGCGGCGTTGCGTTGATCCGGGCGACGCCGAGCCGCGGCGCGATGGCGCTTTCCGGCAGGAGGAAAGCGCAGCCGGAATGCTCGTCGAGCAGTTGCGGCCAGTCCCCCGGGGCGGCGTCCAGCGCCTGGAGCGTCATGCGCCTTGCACGCAGATGGGCCATCAGCTGGTCGACCACCGCGGGCTGGAACGCCGGGACGACCAGCCGCTGCGCCGCCACGGCACCATTGCCGCCCGTCTCCTCGTCCAGTCCGAAATTGCGGCTCACCACCATCCACGGGTCTTCGCGCAACGCGATTTCGCCCGCCGCAGGATCCGCAGTACGCGCCACTGCCTCGACGACGACGCTCGCATCTTCGTCGAACCCGAGCATGTCCGCGCCTGCCGTTCCGAACGCCGCGCCCGTTTCGAGCGGCCATTGCGGATCGACGAGCACCAGCGGCTCCGCCCGTGCCGTCTCCGCCGTCGCCTTGCCAAGCGCCAGCCGGAATTGACCGAAGGCGAAGCGCAGACGCACGTCGACCCGCAGACGCGTGATCGGCGCCTCCGGGCTAGCGGCCACCCGCCGGCAGGCGAAAGCTTCCATCAGGAGCAGCGGCACCGCCGCCCGATAGAGCCAATGAGCCAGCCGCTTGGGCGACAGGCCCGCGCCTTGCTTGCGGAACAACGATCCCCCGAAATCGGTCTCCAGCGCCTTCAGGCTCGCGCTCAACGTCGACGGAGCGATACCGAGCTCCCGCGCCGCAGCACCGAGATTCTCCTGTTCGCATGCGACCACGAAATAACTGAGCGACCGAAAATCGATCATCGACGGATGGGGACCTCCTGCACGATGCCGGACGGCAAGGCTGCGCGCAGCCGGATGTCATGTCAATGAAATATGCCGCAGCGCAACAAGCGGTCCCGAATTGGCTTTGGCGAAACTCCGCGTCCGCGGCAGGCCATGCTGCAGCACAAGCACGATGAATCGCCTATGGAACGCCAATAAAGAAAGTGATGTCCGCCGATCCGCCGTTACGCAGAAGAGTAATCGAGCCCTAGCCAGAAGCGATCCGGAAAATATGGCGGACTATTCAAAAGAAGATCCGTCCATTATTCAAATCCCTAAATCATGCACTGGCGGTCACGAGGTGTACGGAAGCCGGCAAGACTGCTCCGCTCGGCCCCACATAGGGACGCAGCAGTTCCGTAAGTGAACGATGGACCATCGCGCGCAGTTCGGCGCTTGCATCCTTCAGCGGCTCGGCGATCGATCCCGTCATCATCGAAAGCTCGGCCACCTCTTCCGCGGTCGCGCCCGGCCCGCCGATCTTCACGCTGCCCGTCCAGGGCGTGATGCTGACGGAGGAGAATCCAGCGCCTTCCAGCAGGCCGCGCAGATAATCCTCCTCGCTGAACGCAAACGGCCCCGGCGCACGCGGCTCGGGCGGGACGAGGCCGAGCGGCTCACGCGCGGCCTGCATCATCGTCGCCGCCCAGGGGTTGCCGGCGATCGGCGCCCACACCGCGAAATCGAGCCGCCCGCCCGGCTTCAGCATGGCGCGCAGATTGGCCATGGCCGCCGCCGGATCGGCGAAGAACATCACCCCGAACCGCGAGACGAGCCGGTCGAACGGCGCCTGTCCGGGCATGCCGGTCTGCGCGTCGATCGCCGTAAAGCTAATGTTGCCGATGTCGTCGGCTGCCGCGCGGTCCGTCGCGAGCGCGACGAGTGTTGGCGAGATGTCGACGCCCGTCACTGTGCCGTCCGGCGCCACCCGGCCGGCGATTTCGCGGGTCAGGCGTCCGCCGCCGCAGCCGATCTCTACCACCGTCTCGCCGGGGCTGAAGCCGGCATGGGCGAGCAGCGCAGCGCCGATCTCGGTCAACATCGTTTCGAAATGATCGACGTTGCTGGCCCAGCGATCGCCAGCCGATCCTCGCCAGTCCGCAGGTTCGAGCTTGGCCATCGTCGAGCCTTTCGCTGGGTTCATCACATGTCTCCCGCTGCTTGCATGATCCTCGTCATCCTAGCCGGAGTCGCCGTCCTCACCGGATCGCTTCCCCAACACAGCGCCATAAGAAAATCCGAATCGCTCGGAGCGGCAAGCCCCGAAGCCGGATCGAAGCCGGGCAAGCCTGCCGAGCAAACGCCGAGGACACGGCCTCAGCGGTCCGACGGCGGCGATGCGGCGAAACTTATAACGAAATTCGAGAGGCTATATTCGTGGGAATAAAATTTGATTCGTAAGCTCCATGCTGCATAAGCGAAAGATCGGGTTGCTGCAGGAGCGAAGGCGAACCGCTTGATGAAACGCAGGGAATTCCTCTCCTCCTTCGCGATCGGCGTTCCGGCGCTGGCACTCGCTCCAACCGTGCTGCTCAGCGCGTGCGGCTCGGGCAGCGATATGGCGGGCGAGGGCGGCGGGAAGGACGCCACCTTGCGCGTCATCCATACACAAAGCCTCTCCAGCCTCGATCCGATATGGACGACGGCGCCCGGTGCTCGTGAATTCGGCTTTCTCACTTATGATCAGCTCATCGCGGTCGACGATCATTTCGTGCCGAAGCCTCAAATGGCGGAAGGCTGGACAATCGGCGATAATGGCCGATCCTATGTGATCGCGCTGCGCGAAGGGCTCAAGTTTCACGACAACGAGCCCGTGCGGTCGCAGGATTGCATTCCTTCCATTCAGCGCTGGGCAGCACGCGACGGATTCGGTCAGATATTGCTCGAGCAGGTCGACGGATTCGATGTGATCGACGACAGGCACTTCCGCATCCGGCTGAAAGCGCCCTTTCCGCTCCTTCCCGCCGCGCTCGGCAAATCCTCCGCGCCGGCCTGCCTGATCATGCCGGAACGGCTGGCGAAGACCGATCCCACCACCGCCGTCACGGAGGCGATCGGCAGCGGCCCGTTCCGTTTCCTGAAGGATCAGTGGGTCACCGGCTCCAAGGCAGTGTGGGAACGGTTCGACGGCTATGTGCCGCGCAAGGAGCCGGCGAGCGGGCTGGCTGGCGGCAAGATCGCGCGGGTGAAGAGCATCGTCTGGTCGCAGATCACCGACGCCTCCACCGCACTCTCCGCGATCCAGGCCGGCGAACAGGATTATTGGGACTTGCCGCCCGCCGATCTCCAGCCGGCGATGGCCGGCAATCCCGACATCGTGCTCGGTCGGCGGCTCAATGCCGACACCTATTTCATGCTGCAACCCAATCACCAGCAGCCGCCGTTCGACAATCCCGCGATCCGTCAGGCACTGGCGATGGCGCTGGACCAGATGGCCATGATGAAGAGCATCGCCGGCAACCGGCCGGGCGATGCGCATCCCTCGCGCAGCTTCTACGCATCCGAATCGCCCTACTTCACAGAGGCAGGCTCGGACGTGCTGAAGGTCGCCGATATCGGCAAGGCCAGGCAGGCGCTCGCCTCGGCCGGTTATAAGGGCGAGAAGGTGGTGCTGCTGTCCGGCGCCGAGAATCCCGCCGCCGCGCTCGGGCAGATAATCGAGGACGTGCTGCGCCGCATGGGCATGACGGTCGAGCTCGTGACGCTCGATTTCTCCTCGCTGACCCAGCGGCGCACCAATCATGGCCCGGTCAGTGCGGGCGGCTGGAGCCTGTTCGTCACCGGCTGGACTGGCGGAGATATACTCGATCCCGTCGTCCATCCGATGCTGCGCGGCGCGGGGCTCAAAGGCTATGCCGGCTGGGCGGAGGATCCGAAGATCGAGGCCCTGCGCCGGCAATGGGCGCTCGCGCCGGAGGCCCAGCAGAAGCCGCTCGCCGAGCAGCTCCAGATCGAAGCGTTCAAGACGCTGCCCTACATCCCGCTCGGCGCCGTTACTGCCAACGCGGCCTGGCGCAAGACAGTGACCGGTGTGCTTCCCGCGCCTTATGGCGTCTATTGGAACATCGGGAAAACCGCGTGATCATCGAGGCACCCCACCGACATGCCGGACGGAGGGGAGCGACCGACTTTTCATCCCGCGCGCCGATCCTTGCCGCCATGCCGGGGAGTGGCGAAGCGAGTCGCCCGCGATGATCGGATACGCCCTGCGCCGCACGCTGCTTGCGATACCGGTGATGGGCGTCGTCGCGGTGATCGTCTTCAGCCTGCTCTATTTCGCGCCGGGCGATCCGGCGCTGGTCATCGCCGGCGATACCGCCTCGGCGGAAGATATCGCCCGCATCCGCCATTCGCTCCACCTCGATCAGGATCCGGCGGTGCGCTTCGCGAGCTGGGTGTGGCAACTTCTTCACGGCGATTTCGGCACGTCCATCTACAGCGGCGAGCCGGTGCTGCATCTCATCGGGCAACGCGCCGGCGCCACTGTGGGCCTGATGCTTCTCGCGACTCTCTTCGCGGTGACGATCGGCATCACCCTCGGCATCCTCGCTGCCCGCCGAAAAGGCGGTGCATGGGACAGGCTGCTCGCCGGCTACGGCACGCTCGGCTTCTCGCTGCCGCCCTTCGTCATGGCCTATATATTAGCGTTCGTCTTCGCCTCCACGCTGCATTGGCTCCCGGTCCAGGGCTTTCAGCCGATCTCGGCCGGGCCGGGCCCGTTTCTGCGCACCGCGATCCTGCCCGCCTTGTCGCTCGGCATCGTCTTCTCCGCGTTGATCGCCAATGTGACGCGCGCCGCGATGATCGAGGCGATGGGCCAGGATTATGTCCGCACCGCCATCGCCAAGGGCGTCGGCGAACGCACCATCCTTTTCCGCCACGCGCTCAAGAACGCCGCCATCCCGATCGTGACCGTGATCGGCAGCGGCGTGCCGGTGCTGATCGGCGGCACGGTGGTTGTAGAAGGGATCTTCGTCGTGCCGGGCATCGGCGGACTGATGGTGGATGCGATCCTCCACCGCGACTATCCGGTGATCCAGGCAGTCGTACTGCTCTCCAGCCTCGTCTATGTGCTGACCAACCTCATCATCGATCTGAGCTATACGCTGCTCGATCCGAGGATCCGCTATTGAACGACATGTCGACTACGCTCGAACCCATGGTGGTAATCGCCGCTCCGCCGCCGCAGCGCGCGATGCGGATCCGCTTTGCCTTTCGCGGACTGCTGCGCAACCGCCCGCTCGCCGCCGGCGCCGCAATCCTGACGGCGATCCTTCTGCTGGCGATCTTCGCTCCGCTGATCGCCGGACATGATCCACGGGCCGTCTCGGTCGGCGATCGTCTGCTGCCGTGGGGCGCGGACCATCTCCTCGGCACCGACATGCTCGGGCGCGACATCTTCGCGCGCATCCTCTACGGCGCACGCGTCTCGCTGTTGATCGGCGGCTGCTGCGCGCTGCTCTCCTGCCTGTTCGGCACCGTGATCGGCATGATCTCGGCCTCCTCCCGGCTCAGCGACGCGATCGTGATGCGGGTGCTCGATGGGGTGATGTCGATGCCCGCCGTGCTGCTCGCCATCGCGCTGATGGCGATCGCTGGCGGCTCTGCGACCAACGTGATCGTCGCGGTGACGATCGTCGAGACGCCCCGCTGCGCCCGGCTGATCCGCGGCCTCATGCTGTCCTTGCGCGAACGTCCCTATGTCGAGGCCGCGATCGCCGCCGGATCGGGCCAGATCCGCCTGCTCACCCGCCATCTCCTGCCCAGCCTGATGGCGCCGCTCGCCGTGCAGGCGACCTTCATCTGGGCGGCTTCGATGCTGATCGAGGCCGCCCTCTCCTTCATCGGTGCCGGCGTGCCGCCGAGCACGCCCACCTGGGGCAATATGATCGCGGAGGCCCGCTCGCTCTGGCAGGTGAAGCCGGCGCTGATCTTCGTGCCGGCAGCAGCCCTCTCGCTCACCATCCTCGGCGTCAATCTGCTTGGCGAAGGGCTGCGCCAGGCGTTCGACGTGAAGGCGGGGCGCTGAGCGATGGCGTTGATCGAGGTGGATGCGCTCAGCACGCTCTTTCCCTCCGGCGAGGGCGATCTGCGCGCGGTGGACGGTCTCTCTTTCGCGGTGCAGCCGGGCGAGACTGTGGCGATCGTCGGAGAGAGCGGATCCGGCAAGTCGGTCACCGTCATGTCGATCATGCGCCTGCTCGGCGCTGCCACGCGCCACGAGGGCGCGGTTCGCTTCGAAGGCCGCGACCTGCTTGCGCTGAGCGAGGCTGAGATGCGGAAAGTACGCGGCAACCGCATCGGCATGATCTTCCAGGAGCCGATGACCGCGCTCAATCCCGTGCAGACCATCGGCAGCCAGATCGCCGAGAGCCTGCGCCTGCACCGCGGTCTCTCGCGCCGCGACTCGCGCGCCCGTGCGCTGGAGATGCTCAGTCTTGTCGGCATACCGGCGCCCGAACGCAGGATCGACGAATATCCCCACCAGCTCTCCGGCGGCATGCGCCAGCGGGTGATGATCGCGATGGCGCTCGCCTGCGATCCCGCGCTGCTGATCGCGGACGAACCCACCACCGCGCTCGACGTCACCGTCCAGGCCCAGATCCTCGACCTGATCCGCGAGCAGGCGCGCAAGCTCGGCGCCGGCGTCATCCTCATCACTCATGATCTGGGCGTGGTGGCGGAGCTCGCCGATCGCGTGATCGTCGTCTATGCCGGCCGCAAGGTGGAGGAAGGCACCGCCGCGGAGATACTCGACCGGCCGCGCCATCCCTATACGCGCGGCCTGCTGGAGGCGACGCCACGGCTGCGCGGCGGCGGCGGCCATCGCGCCGGCCGGATGACCGAGATCCCCGGCAACGTCCCCGGCCTTGCCGAGATCCTGGCCGGCTGCGCCTTCGAGCCGCGCTGCGCGCACGCCCAGCCCTGCTGCCGCATCGAACGGCCGCCCGAGGTGCCCGTGGCACAGGATCATCTCGTCGTCTGCCGCCGCGCGGAGCCCGTGTCATGACCACGCCGATCCTCGACGTCCACCAGCTCAGGACATGGTATCCGGTGCGGCGCGGGCTGCTCGGCCGGGGCGCGGCCTGGCTGCGTGCGGTGGACGATGTCACCTTCACCGTGATGCGCGGCGAGACGCTGGCGATCGTCGGCGAAAGCGGCTGCGGCAAATCCACGCTCGGCCGCACGATCCTGCGCTTCGTCGAGCCGACCGAGGGCAATGTCTGGCTCGATGGCCATCGCATCACCGAGATGAGCCGCGTCGAGCTCCGCCGCCTGCGCCGGCACATGCAGGTGGTCTTCCAGGATCCCGCTTCCAGCCTCAGCCCGCGCATGCGGGTACGCGACATCATCGCCGAGCCACTGGTCAATTTCGGGCTGGCCGGAGACCGGGCGGCGGTGGATGCGCGCGTCGCCGATCTGCTTTGCCAGGTCGGCCTGCCTCGCTCGGCCGCGGAACGCTACCCGCATGAATTTTCGGGCGGCCAGCGCCAGCGCATCGCCATCGCCCGCGCTTTAGCGCCGGAGCCCGATCTGATCATCTGCGACGAAGCCGTGTCGGCACTCGACACGTCGAGCAAGGCACAGATCGTCAATCTCCTGTCCGATCTCCAACAGCGGCTCGGTCTCGCCCTGCTCTTCATCAGCCACGACCTCGCGGTGGTCGAGCATATCGCCGATCGTGTGGCGGTGATGTATCTCGGCAAAATCGTCGAAATCGGCGAGCGCGCGGCGCTGTTCGAACAGCCGGCCCATCCCTATACGCGCGCGCTGCTCTCCGCCGTGCTCGATCCCTCGCCCGCGCGCCGCCATGCGCGCATCATGCTGCGCGGCGAGGTGCCGAGCCCGATCGACCCGCCAAGCGGTTGCCGCTTCCGTACCCGCTGCCCCTATGCCTTCGATCGTTGTGCGGCAGAGGAGCCCGAACTGCGCGAGCGGCCGAACGGCCAGTCTGCCGCCTGCCACCTGGATGCGCTTCCCGCATTGAGCTGAACGCGTATCGATCCAGCGCCTTCCTCGCGGCAGGTGCAGGGATCCGGTGGTCGAGATGCTTCGGCCCGGCCCTACGACGGCTCCGCAACCCTTGCCAATCGGACCGGAACGGCACGCGTCGAACCGAACCAGATCCGTCAACTCCTTGGAGCATCGTGCGGAAAAGTGGGAACCGGTTTTCCGCAGAAACGATGCGACGGCAAAGGCTTAGAGCAAGCTGGGTGATTCACATATCGCCCAGCTTGCTCTAGGATTTCAGCCTCTCTTTGATCTCGCTCTCCCGCATCGCGTCAGCAAATCGGCGCACCAGACGGACGAGGTCGTCGATCTCGCTTTCCGCCCAATCGGCGAACCCCGCGCGCAGAATGCGCTCGCGTGCGGCGTCGATCCGATCCGTCATCGCCTTGCCGGATTCGGTGATCGCCATCAGCCGCACCCTGCGATCACCGGTCACGCATCGCTCGATCAGCTGCTGGGCTTCCAGTTTGCCGAGCTGCCGGCTCACGGTCGTGTAATCGCGGCCCACGCGATCGGCGAGATCGACCACGCCGATCGGCCCGAACCGCTCGACCAGCACCAGCAAGGGAAACAATGCGCGGTCGAGCCGGATCCCCGCTTCCCGGATCATCATCTCGTCGCGCTGGGGACCGTTCATCATCCCGACGATGTCCAGCACCGCGCCGTGCAGCATTCGAAGCTGCGTGGTTATATGTGTACTTTGCACATTTTTTCTTGTCGGCATGTCTACCCTCATATATATGCATCATACACATATTTCACCTTCGGGAAAGGTCAGCCGATGAAAGCCGCCGTCGTTCAAGCATCCGGGCAAGCCCCCGTCTTCGCCGACTTCGCAGTCCCCGTTGCCGAGGCCGGCGAACAGCATATGCGGGTCTTGGCCAGCGCGCTAAGCCCGCTGACCCGCGGCCGAGCAGCCGGAACGCATTACAGTTCCTCCAGCCTCTTCCCTTTCGTCGCGGGCGTCGATGGCGTCGGGCAGCTGGACGATGGGCGCCGCGTCTATTTCCTTCTGCCACGGGCACCGTTCGGCGGCATGGCGGAGGAAACCGTCGCGCCCGAAGACCATTGTCTGCCGCTTCCCGAGGGGCTCGACGACATGACGGCGGCCGCGATCGCCAATCCCGGCATGTCCTCCTGGGCCGCTCTCACCGAACGGGCCCGTTTCAAGGCTGGCGAATCCGTCCTGATCAACGGGGCCACCGGAGCTTCCGGACAACTCGCCGTACAGATCGCGAAGCATAAGGGCGCCCGCCGGATCGTCGCCACCGGTCGGGACCGTGAGACGCTGGCCGCGCTCCAAGCGCTCGGTGCGGACGCGATCATCCCGCTCTCCGAGGATGCGGACGCTCTCGAAGCCGCGTTCAGGGAGGAATTCGCGAAGGGGATCGATGTTGTGCTCGATTATCTGTGGGGTATGAGCGCCGAGCGCCTGCTGATCGCGGGCGCCAAGAGCAGTGCAGATGGCGTGCCGCTGCGCTTCATCCAGATCGGCAATGCCAGCGGCGCGAACATCTCCCTTCCGGGCGCGGTGCTGCGCTCGTCCGCCATCGAGCTCATGGGAAGTGGGATAGGCAGCGTGCCGCTCGGGCGGCTGATCGCGGCGATCGGCGCCATGCTCGAGGCCGCCGTTGCGGGCGGCTTCTCGCTCGCGACGGAAACGATGCCGCTTGCCGATTTGGACCGGGGCTGGAACGCAGGCGACCGCCGCCGGATCGTTTTCATCCCGAACGGATAATTGGAACGCGCACCCCAGCGCAGAAGAATTCAACGAAAACGGCGGTCCGATAATCGGACCGCCGCCAGGGGAAGCTTGCTCGGACGTTCAGAATGCCATCAGATTGTCGCGGAAATGGGCATGGTCATACCCCTTGCGCGTCAGCTTGCGGCGCTGCAGCTCGGGGACGAGCTGGTCGCAGATCTGCGTCACATATTTGGGTTTGATGTAGCCCGCGATGAGGAAGCCGTCGCCGCCCACCTCCTCCACGATTTCCTTCATCATCGACGCGATCATGTCCGGCGTGCCGACCATCTGGTTGAAGCCGTCATCCGCCGAATGGGTCATGATCTGGCGCAACGTCGCCTGCGGGCCATGCTTGGCGAAGGTCTGCAGCATGGTCTGCATGCCGTTGGTTTTGATTTCCCCGATCGGTGCATCGGGATCGAAGCTGCCGAAATCGATGCCGGAAAGAAAGGACATGGCAGCCATGCCCTTTTCCATATGATGCTTCTTCGCATCGGCGAGCTTAGCCTTCATCTCCGCTACTTCCGAAGGAGAATCGACCACGACCGGGCTTACCGCGAACATGACCTTGAGATCGTCCGGATTGCGCCCGAAACTGGCCGCATGGGCGCGTACGTCCTCGCGATACTTCTTCATGTCCGCCATCGTGCCCGAGGTGGCGAGCACGACATCCGCGTTGCGGCCACTGAACTTGCGGCCGCGTGGCGACCCACCCGGAGCAACGTAGACGGGTCGGCCCTGGGGCGAGCGCGGCACGTTGAGCGGCCCGCGCGACTTGTAATATTTGCCTTCGAAGTTGAGCGTCTTCACCTTCGTTGGATCGATGAAGGTGCCGCTCTCCTCGCACATCACCACCGCATCTTCGTCCCACGCGTCCCAGAGCTGGGAGACGAGGTCGACATATTCGTCCGCCATGTCGTAGCGCAGATCATGCTCGAACTGCTTGTCGTAGCCATAATTTTGCGCAGCGGCGTCGCTCGTCGCGGTCACGATGTTCCAGGCGATGCGTCCATTAGAATAATGGTCCATCGTCGAGAGCGAACGCGCCAGCAGCCAGGGCGGATAGAAGGTGGACGTCATCGTCACGGCGAGGCCGAGACGATCGGTCACCTGCGCGAGATACGGCGTCAGGATCACCGGATCCAGCTTCGGCGTCATCGTCGCGGTGCGCAGATAATAGTCCATGCTGCCCTTGTAGGTATAGGGCACCGCCGACGTATCCTCGAGAATGAGCAGATCGAAGCAGGCGCGTTCCAGCGCGCGGGCGCCGTCCTGGAAAATATCGGGCTTGCTCCAGTCGTAGCCGCGGCTGAAGCCGGGCTCGTTCCAGCCTTGCACGGTGATGCCCGGCCCGAGAAACCATCCCAGATGAAATTCAGCCATCTTTATCCCCATGCATCATCACGACCCGAGAGTGGCACGCATGCCGCAGCTGCGGTCATCGGTTTTTGTGCAGCAAGCGATAATCCGGCTCGAAAATACGCAGCATCTCTTGCGTGTCGCAAGCCATGGCGTTCAAACGGCTGGTGAAAATGCTGCAACGCGGTAGGCTCATTCGATGAACGCGCACCAATCCATCCGTCCTTTCCTCGAATGGCTCGACCGGACAGGCGATCTGTTGCGCGTGCCGGACACGGTCGATCCCTTCCATGAAGTATCCGCCTGCCTTTCCCTTGCCGATCGCGGTCCGGCGCTGCTGTTCGAAGCGGTGGCGGGATCGCCGCTCCGCATCGCGGGCAATCTGCTCGCCGGGCGGGAGCGCATCGCCGCCGCGCTTGGCATCGCACCGGCGGAGATCTCCGAACGAATCCTGCGTTCGATCCGTGAGCCGATATGGCCGGTCAGCGCGACGCACCGCGCCGTGCAGGCGGTCGTCGAGCGCGACGCCCCGCTCGCCGCGTTACCCGTCCCCACTTTCTTCGAGCGCGAGGAGCGGCCGTACATCACCGCCGGCGTCATCCTTGCTCGCGATCCCGAGACGGGGCGCGGCAACGCCTCCTTCGCACGCGTCGGCCTGCTCGACGGACGCACGGCGCTGGTCGGCATCGCGCCCAACCATCATCTCGCCCTCTTCGCCCGGCGCGCTGCGGCGCGCGGACGGCCGCTCGACATCGCGGTCGTGCTCGGCGCGCATCCGGCCATCCAGCTCGCCGCATGCCTTTATCTCGGCGTGGGTGACGACGAGTTGGAATGCGCCGGCAGCCTGCTCGGCGCGCCGGTCGAACTGATCGACGCCCTGACCGTCGACCTGCGCGTGCCGGCCGGCGCCGAGATCGTGCTGGAAGGCCGTATCGACGCAAATGTTTCGGTTCCGGAAGGATTTATTTCCGAATATCATGGCATGTACGAAAATTACGGGCCGGGCGTCTTCGCCACCTTCTCGGCGATGACACGACGCGAGGACGCGATCCTGCAGGTGATCGAGCCCGGCTACCATCGCGAGCACATCTATCTGGGCGCGCTGCCGATCGCCGCCGGACTGCTGCACGGCATCGCCAAAGTGGTGCCGAACGTGCGGGACGTGGCCGTGACCGAGGCGGGCGCCGGCCGCACCGATGTCGTCGTCCAGCTCGACGCGCCCCGACCCGGCCAGGCCCGCCGCGCGATCCATGCCGCCTTCGCGGCGGTAAGCCTCGTCAAGCGGGTGACGGTGGTCGACGTCGACATCGACCCCTGGGATCCGGTGATGGTAGATTGGGCACGGATGAATCGCATGAAGCTGGAGCGCGACCTGATGCTTTTCCCTCACAGCGGCACCGACCGCTCCGAGCCGATGGAGGAAGGCGGCCTCGTCACCAAGGCCGGTCTCGACGCGACCGCTAAGCCGAGCGACCGGGCGGAAGGCATAGAGCGGGCATTGCCGCCGGCCGCCGCCCTGGCGAGCGCCCGGGAGCGGCTGCGCGCATGCATGCCGCGCGTGCCGGCCTGGCTCTCCGCATGACCTGGCTCCATCGATGAGCGTCAACGCCTCGGCTCCGCGCCGGATGATCGTCGGCATCACCGGCGCCACCGGCATCGTCTTCGGCATCCGCGCGCTGGAGATACTGCGCAGCCTCGGCATCGAGACTCATCTGGTCGTGAGCCGCGCCGGCGAAATGACACGCGCTCATGAAACGGACGTAAGCCGCGATGCGCTGCATGCTCTCGCCGACCACGTCCATCCGATCAACGACGTCGGCGCATCGATCGCCAGCGGCTCCTTCCGCACCATGGGGATGCTGATTGCGCCCTGTTCCGTGCGCACCCTCGCCGAAGTCGCGACCGGCGTCACCACCACCTTGCTCACCCGCGCCGCCGACGTCGTTCTGAAGGAACGGCGCAGACTGGTGATGCTGACCCGCGAGGCCCCTCTCCACGCCGGACACCTCAAGAACATGCTCGCGGTCACCGAAATGGGCGGGATCATCCATCCACCGGTTCCGGCCTTCTATCAGCGCCCTCAAACGATCGCGGATCTGGTCGACCATGTGCTCGCCCGCGCGCTAGACTGCTTCGACCTGGAAGTGCCCGGCGCCCGTCGTTGGGGCGAGGCCGAGCAAGAGGAGAAGCCATCTGACAACGGAACGCCGGTCAGAATCCTGCGCTGATGTCGAGCCGCATGGCGACGGCCGCGATCTGCTTCGACTATCCGGTGCGGGCGTCGCAATTCCAGGCGAGCTCACCAACTTCATCGTAACCCGCCGGTCGCGCTTCAAGGTTCCACGCTTCGTCTTGATACGATCCGATCTGCCGCGCACGACGTGCGGCAATATCCGCAAATTTCAGCTGCTCACCGAGTTGGATCTGTCGTCATGCCGGGATCGGGGAGCATTCGCGATTTTACCGTTCCTCGGCAGATGCAGCCCGCGACTGGCTGAGTATATCCCACATCGCGATGAATAGCGCCGCGATCACCGGCCCGATGATAAAACCGTTGAAGCCGAATACTTCTATGCCGCCCAGCGTGGAAATCAGCACGACATAGTCGGGCATGCGCGTATCGTGCCCGACGAGGATGGGGCGCAGCACATTGTCCACCATGCCGATCACGAACAGGCCGCAGAGGACCAGCACGATGCCCTGCCAGATCGCGCCCGTCACCAGCAGATAGATGGCGACCGGAACCCAGACGAGACCCGTGCCGATCGCCGGCAGGAGCGAGAAGATAGCCATGGAGACGCCCCACAGCAGCGCGCCGTGAATGCCGAGCGCCCAGAAGACGATACCGCCGATTGCGCCCTGCAATGCCGCGACGACGAGGCTGCCTTTCACCGTCGCGCGCACCACCGCGATGAACTTGGCCATCAAGGCGCTGCGCTGGTGCGGATGCAGGGGCACGGCTACTTCGACCTTCGCCGCCAGAGATCGCCCGTCCCGCAACAGGAAGAAGCTCAGATAGAGCATCACGCCGAGCGCCATCAGGAACCCGAAGGCGCTTTGCCCGATGCTGAAGGCCTGGGCCGCCAGCGTCTGGAAACTGGCCGCGAATCCCGCCTGCAATCGCGCGCGCATCAGATCGAAATTGGTCAGGCCGAGCCGATCGAACAGATGCACCACCCAGCTCGGCAGACGATGCAGCACCTGCATCACATAGCGGCCGAAATCCACCTCGCCGGCCTGCACCCGCAGATAGACCGAAGACGCTTCCTGAAGCAGCGACGCGGCGAGCACCACCGCCGGCACGATCACCATCGCGACGATGACGAGCAGCGTCAGCAATGCCGCACGGTTGCGCCCCGTCGGCATGAGACGAAGCAGGCGATCGTTGAGCGGCATGAACAGCACCGCCGCGATGAACGCCCACAGCACCGCTCCGAAGAAAGGCTGCACGATCCATGCGAAGGCGATCGATACCGCGAGGACGAGCGCGAGGAACAGATTATCCTCTAGACGGCGCATCGGCTGGCTCCGGCGTGGGGTAAACGAAAGGCGGCAGACCTCGGGCACGACCGGCAAGGCCACGGGGTGGGAAATCGAACAGGGTGGGCCATTCCATAGATGAACGGATCGTAATGATCATTTCCCCCTCATGCCAGCAGGTTCGGCACCCGCTCCTGTGCTGCGGGTGCAAGCCCGATCGCCCGGCCATGGCCGCCGGCGATGCCGCGACCGCTACGATCCTGGGCTGCTATGACAGGGGAAGCAAACGCTTGCGCAGTTCCGTCTTCAGGACCTTGCCATAGGCATTCTTCGGCAGATCCTCGACGAACAGGTAGCGCTTCGGGCGTTTGAATCGCGCCATATGGTCAAGGCAATGGGCATCGATCGCAGCGATCCCGAGGCCGGTGCCAGCGCGCGCGACGATGAAGGCCAGGACATTCTCTCCCCACTCCGGGTCCGGCTCGCCGATCACAGATGCCTGCTCGACATCCGGATGGCGGAGCAGCACTTCCTCCACCTCGCGCGGATAGATGTTGCTCCCGCCGGAGATGATCACGTCTTTGGCGCGATCGGTGAGGGTCAGCAGCCCATCCTCGTCGAAACGGCCGATGTCGCCGGTATGCAGCCAGCCATCAACCAGCGCGGCCGCCGTGGCGGCCGCATCGCCCCAATAGCCCATCATGACGGTCGGACCGGCTACCCGGATCTCGCCCGGCATGCCGCAGGGAAGCTCCACCCCGTCCGCGCCGACGACCTGCACGTCCATGCAGGAAAATGGCAGGCCGACCGAACCGAGACGCTCTCGCCAGCGGAGATGGCAGCGATCGCTCACCATGGCGCGCGGCAGATAGGTGATCGTCATCGGCGTCTCGCCCTGGCCGTAGATCTGGACGAAACGATCGCCCATGACCGCGACGGCCCGCTCTATGTCGGCGGAATACATCGGGCCGCCGCCATAAACGATCGTTCCGATCCCGACCGGCGGCTCCTGCGCTTCCTCGACCTTTTCGACCAGACGGCGCACCATGGTGGGCGCTGCGAACAGCGAGAGGGGGGCAAGCCTGCCGCCCGCGCCGAGCGCCAGGATCTCGTCCGGATCGAAGCCGCCCGACACCGGCACGACATGCGCGCCGCCGACCAGCATCTGCGGGACGGCATAAAGCCCCGCGCCGTGCGACATCGGCGCGGCATAGAGCATGGCCCGCCGCGCCGTGTCCGGATCGACATGAACGACATAGGCATGAGCCATAGCCAGAAGATTGCCTACGGACAGCATCGCACCCTTCGGGCGGCCCGTGGTTCCCGAGGTATAGAAGATCCAGGCCAGATCCCCGGACGCACGCGGCACCGCACCGGCCGCCCGAGCGCCCGCAACCGGGCTGGCGAGATCCTGCTCGCCGGTCCGGATCACCGGCACCCAGCCGATCTCCGCCGGGGCCCCGGCATCGGCGAAGATCAGCCTCGGCCGCGCGTCGGCGACGATCGCCGCCACCTCGTCCGGATGCAGCTTGTAGTTGAGCGGCACGACGACGGCGCCCGCCGCCCAGATCCCGAACATCGTCTCGATATAGGCGGGGCTATTCGCCATCCACAGCAGGATGCGATCGCCGGCCTTGACCCCGCGCGCGGCAAGGCCGCCTGCGACCGTCAGCACGCGCCGCGCCAATTCCGCATAGTCGGCGACCAAGCCGTCGCCCAGGAAGAGGGCTGGCGCAGCCGGTGTCGTCCGTGCCCGCACCAGAAGCAATTCCGCCAGATTCATCGGCCCATCATCATTCCCGGTCCTCGCCCGCCTCGATGAGGACGGCCGGCGTCGGTGCATCCTGCCCCGCAGCCCTGCGCCATACGCGGCTTATGCCCATAGTGGTAGCGCCCCGTCAGCTCCCGGTTCTCGGGCCAGCCTACCGCTTCGTGCACGCCACCCAGCGCGCGGCCTCGCCCGAATGGCTGAACGGCGCCCCAAGCCATATCGGGGCCGGCTGCTCTCCCTCTTCGCGCGGGCACCGGTAGCTGGTTGATGACGCTTTTGCCGCCCCGCCCACCGACTTGCCGGGAGTGGAACATTTCGCCGCTGATGAAATGGCCAGGACGCTCTGCTAGGCGTTACGCGGCAGCATCGTGGTATCGGAGAGAAAATGGACGCATTCATCGTCGGCTGGGGACATACGCGGTTCGGCAAGTTCGACGGGCTCGATCTCGAAGCCCTGATCAAGGATGCAGCGTCCGCCGCGCTCGTCGACGCCGGTATCGCCGGCGAGGATGTCGATGCCGTATGGCTCGGCAATTTCAATTCCGGCCTGGTTCCCGACGGCTTCTGCTCATCGATGATCCTCCATGCCGATCCCGGGCTGCGCTTCAAGCCGGCGATCCGATGCGAGAATGCCTGCGCCTCCGGCAGCGCCGCGCTATATTCGGCGCTGGATGCGGTCAACAGCGGACGATGCCGTGTCGCCCTGGTGGTCGGGGCGGAGAAGATGACCGGGCTCGACACCGCCGGCGTGACGAAGGCGCTCGGCGGCGCGAGCTACCAGGCCGAGGAAAGCGGGACGAGCTTTCCGCAAATCTTCGCGCGCTTTGCCGAGGCTTACGCGCAGAATTTCGAGGATCCGACCGAAGCGATGGCGCGGATCTCGGTCAAGAACCACGCCAATGCGATGCGCAATCCCCTCGCCCATCTGCGCCGGCCGGTCGATCTCGATTTCTGCCTCGCCGTATCCGACAAGAACCCCGTCATCGCGCCGCCGCTCAAGCTGAGCGACTGCTCGCTGATCTCCGACGGCGCCGCGGCGGTGGTCGTGGCGCACCGCTCCCGCCTTCCGGATTTTCGCCGCGCTGTCGGCTTCCGCGCCGCCGAGCTGGTCAGCGACCTGCTGCCGCTTTCCGCCAAGCGTCCCGAGCGGTTCGAAGGGCCAGCGGTGGCGATCGCACGCGCTTATGCCGCCGCAGGTGCGACGGTCGACGACATCGGCGCCGCCGAAGTCCATGATTGCTTCACCATCGCCGAGCTGCTGTCAGTTGAAGCACTGGGCCTGGCGAAACCCGGCCAGGGCTCGGCCGTCGTCCGCGAAGGGCAGACTGAGCGGGACGGCCGGCTGCCGATCAATCTTTCGGGGGGACTCAAGGCGAAAGGCCACCCGGTCGGCGCGACCGGCGTCTCAATGCATGTGATGATCGCCCGCCAACTGCTCGGCGAGGCGGACGAGATGCAGCTGGCCAGCCCGCCCGAGCTCGGTCTCTGCCTCAATCTCGGCGGCGGGGCGGTGACCAGCGCGGTCTCCATCCTCGAAGCGGTCAAAGCATAAGCGCGGGATACAGCCATGCCGGATCCGCTTCCGGGGAGAGAGGCGTCGGCCGGAACGTCGATCCGTTCGCTCGAAGCGGCCCTTCAGCAGGGCAGTGGTGGCGAGATGCGCTGCTCCACACCGAGCGGTTCCGGCGCAGAGTGCGGCAAAACCGGCTCGACCGAAAGCGAGAGCGAATCGCTGCGTGGCCGCTGGGTGAGAACCCATTGCGAAAGCCGATCGAAGGGCAGGCGCGTCACGAACGCCATGCCTGCACATCCGTGCCGACGCCAACGGATTCTGGCCTGGCATTCCGGAAGGCCATCGACGAACAGGCTTAGCGGCATACCGATGCGCAGCGTCGGCAGATCGCTTATCTTAGCGCCGGCGAGCGAGATGTCGTAGAGTTCGACCGGGTGCCGATCGCCGTGGACGTCGATGCTGCCTTGCGACTGCAGCTCGAGCCGCACCGATTCCGCAAGCCTGTCGCCATCGTCGCCGCGGCGCTGCCGCGCGAGCAGCTGATCCAGTGCGACGGGTCGCAGGAAACGCACAAGCGCCAAATCCTCGTGAAGCCGCTCGACCGATCCAGCCATTAATTCCGAAGACCGCAAGCCGATCGCCACCTGCTGATCCACCTTGAGCGGTGTGGTCGTGCACAGCACGATGCCGCCCGGCGCGACAACGCGCACGAGACACAGCGACTGCACCGTTTCGGTGAGCAGCTTGCCGATCTGCAGCATTGTACGCCGCTCGGAGACGTCGCCGAGCAACGGGTCCGCCATCAGCGCCAGCCTTGTGCTTCCATCGTCGCCGGACGGATTCATCCCTGCCTCACCCCATGGTGTCGAGTGCAGTCTTTCCGCTGTTGCCCGACCAGATGGACACCGTAGGACCGGTGTTCCTATCGACCCGTTTGATCCTTCCATGGTTTTCGGGTTTTAACAAGTTACTACCAGCCATGATTAACGGATATATTATTATCCTGACCGGCCGTCCGCGCGCGGCTCAACGAGCCGCCGTCAGGGTGCTCCGTCTGGGAAAGCGGATGCATCGGGCAATGCTGCCAAATGCAGGGCCGACACAACACGCAAGTCAGCCCGTTGTGGATTCCTGACATTATTTCGAAGAATTGACCTCATCTTGCGCACCCATTCGCACATATATAACATGAAAATGCGCAATTCTAACAAAAAGTTCATGATTATATTACTTACGCCATTAGAGATGGTCTATTTGGATATAGCCATAATATAACCTATTATTGAGCGCAAAAGATCGCGAAACTTGGTATTAATTGTCATTTATATTAGAAATAATCATATAATTTGGGGAGGTTCATTATGGAATTTATGCACGCGCTGCCGTCGGGGCGGGCCGTCAGGTCCTCATTACTCCTCGGTGCTGCCTTTTTTGCCTTGCCGCTGAGCGTCCGGGCGCAGGACAACGGACGGCCGGGACAGATCAACGGCGTCCAGGACATCGTCGTGACCGCCCAGAAGCGCGAGCAGAATTTGCAGAAGGTGCCGATCTCGATCACCGCGCTCAGCGCCGACTCGATCAAGGCGAACCGCATACAGAGCGTGAACGATCTCAATGCCATCGCGCCCAATCTCACAGTGCGCCTGGGCAGCGGCGGCAACCAGTCGCCCAACTACACGCTGCGCGGCATATTAGGAGGCAATTCGGCAGCCGGCACCGACAAGGGTGTCTCGCTCTATCTCGACGGCGTCTATCTGCAGAACCAATCAGGCTCGGTATTCGAATTCGCCGATATCGAGCGTATCGAGGTGCTGAAGGGGCCACAGGGCACGCTGTTCGGCCGCAATGCCACCGGAGGCGCGATCAGCATCATCACCAAGGATCCGACCGGCCGCTTTGGCGGGCACCAGGATTTCACCATCGGCAACCAGAACAGCTTCCGCAGCAAGACCCATATCGATCTGCCGCAGTTCGGCCCGATCAGCGCTTCCTTCACTTATCTCCATTCGCAGCATCGCGGCGACGTACGCAACCTCGGCGCGGGCACGACATGGGATTACGGCCCCGCCACGGGCGGCGCTTATGGCGTCGCTAAATCTCCCAAATGGCTCGGCGGCGATAATACCGAGGCGGTGCAGGCGGCCCTCAAGTTCGACCTCGACCCGAATCTCGATCTCGTCTACAAGTTCGACTATACGGACGACCGGTTCACGCCCAATGCACAGGGCACCGATTATCTGCCAGCCGGATCTTTCCTGTCGGAACTTTACGACGCGAGCCCAAATCCCAAGACGCCGATCACCAACAAGCGCCCGGATGCGGTGAACAACTGGTTCACGACGCCCGGCCATACCGTCAATTGGGGTCACAATCTCACTGCGAAATATACGTTCAACGACAATATCTCCATCAAGAACATCTTCGCACTGCGGAAATCTCGCCTGCATGTGAATTTCCAGCTCGACGGCCTCGGCGGGCTGATGAACCAGCCCGTCGCGGGCCTCGGCGGCTACCCGCCGGGCATCGCCATTCCGTTCGCGCCGGGCGGCAATCCGACGCTGTTTTCCGCCAACCCCTCCGCCCCGTTCATCTTCCTCGGCAACAATGCCTATAGCAACGAGAAGCAGTGGAGCGACGAGTTCCAGCTCAACATCACGACGGACTGGTTCACGCTCACCGCGGGCTATCTGCATTTCCACGACCATTTCGTGACGGCCGGCTACAATAATGCCTATAATACCTCGATCACTCAGGTGATCGACGGCCAGAATACATCCGCGGCCGGGACGGCTTTCGTGATTCCGGCCAACCCCGGCTATCTGCACACGACCGTCTCCACCAATTCCGACGCCTTCTTCCTCCAGCCGGAAATCCACCTGACCGATCAGCTCGATCTGGTCGGCGGCGCCCGCATCACGATCGATGACAAGAATGGCATCGAATATCTGCCGGACCAGTATCTGGCCGGCAACGTCACGGGCATGAGCCCGGTGAGCTCTCCGATCCGATACAAGCATAGCAAGGCCACCTTCCTGGCCGGCATCAACTATCGCGTGAACGACCATATTCTCACTTATGCGAAATATGCGACCGGCTATGTGTCGGGGGGCGAGCTTGCGACGCTGCAGTTCAAGCCCGAGACGGCGAAATCCTTCGAAGGCGGCATCAAAGCGGATCTGTTCGACCGGCGCTTCCGCACCAATCTGGCTCTCTTCCACGTCAAATACACCAACCTGCAATATGATACGTCCGGCCAGCTCACCGGCGTACCGAGCACCTTCCTCTTCTCGCAGGCGGTGGTCTCGTCGGGCGACGCGAAGGCCTATGGCTTCGAATGGGAAAATACGCTGGTTCCGGTCAACGGCCTCACCTTGCAGGCCAATCTCGGCTACACCCATTTCAAGTTCATCAAGGACACGATCTTCCCGGGCTTCGCCTATGTATCGGGCGCGCCGGGCTATCTGCCCTTCCAGCGCCCGAAATGGACGGGTAACCTCTCCGCCCAATATGATTCCTCGGCGGTGCTGCTCGGCGGCCACCTGACCGCGCGGGTCGATGCCAATTTCCGCAGCAGGATATTGATGACGTCCGACATCACGCCCGGCGTCGGCCCGACGGCGCAGGCCGATCCGGCGCTGGTCAAGGCCGCCACGACACCTTTCCAATGGATCGTCAATGCCCGCGTCGGCCTGGCGGACGTCGATCTCGGACGCTCCAAGGTCGAAATCGCGGCATGGGGCCGCAACATCCTCAACAACCGCAACATCACGCAGTTCACCGGCTTGGGGCTGGTCGCCTCGGTGATCTACGAGCGGGCACGGACCTATGGTCTCGACGTAAGTTTCGCCTTCTGAAAATCCGGTCTGGAACGGCGCCTCTCGCGCCTTTCCAGACCGCTTCACCAGCCTGCCCGACCGGCCGCCGTAGCACCGCTGCGGCGGCCGGTCTCACGGTCTGCACGCGCCTATCCGCGAGCGCGCGGCCGGACGATGCGCCACCTATAATCACCGATCTGGTTGAAATGACAGAATTAACACTTGTGTGACCACGTCGCTTCGCCCATTCGACACGCGAAGCGACGCAGTCGTCCGGCACGGATGACACGACCGCTTCGCGGTCAGCTTGCGGACCCTGTGCCATCAAAGCGTACAAAGACGAGAGGATGCCCCAGCTCAGGAGCGTCATGAGAATAGTTATGTCCGTTTGCCCGCGGCCTGCCGCGAAGAGTGCCGTATCATGATCCACGTCGCCCGCGACCTCGCCGGCCTGCTCGATGATCTGGCCGAGACCCGCACATTATCCGACATGGCATCGATGCGCATCGAACAGACCGCCCGGCGCCTGCTCTCGACCTATGGACGCTGCGTCATACAGAAGCTGGATGGGGAACTGATCGCCGCGCTCACCGCCGCCGATCACCGGGGGACGGCGATGTGGAGCCTCGTGCGGAGCGCCGTCACCCTGCTTTGCGCGGCCTGCGATGGGGGTGCTGCCCCTGAAGCAATGTAGCGCTCCGCTTGCCTGACTGCGCAATCCGACTTGTGCGTCGCATCATAATGGCGCGATTTCTCTACGCGAAACCGGCCATTCTGATGTTTGCAATTGCAAAAGATGCGCGATGACGCGATGGTAAAGCTGCCTTTCAGGCATCCTCTCCTAAGACTTAGGGCCGCCCGCCGGGCGGCCCTTTTTTTGTCCGGAGGATGTGGTCGGGCAACGGTCAGGTGACGATCGACAGCTTCTTCCGGGCACGCGTCGCAGATGCCGCGGGCGCATCGGTGCGCGCCTCGCCGCTCGACCGCCTCGGCCTGCCGCCGAGGCCCAGCCGCTTGGCGACCGCGCGGCGCGCATCCGAATAAGCCGGCGACACCATCGGATAGTCCGGCTTCAGCCCGAATTTCTCGCGATACTGGGCGGGCGTCAGGCCATGGACCTTGAGATGCCGCTTGAGGCTCTTGTAAGGCTTGCCGTCGATCAGCGACAGGATATGCTCTCGCGAGGCAAGGCTCTTGCGCACCGACACGGCGGGTCGCGACGCGACATCCGCCTGCGTCACCGCGGCATCGGGCTCCTTGTCGATCGCTATGATGGCGGCGTGGGTCTTCGCGATAAACCCGGCCACCTCCTCCGGCGGAAGCTCATTATGAGACACATAGCTTGCAACTACTTCAATCGTCATGGCGATCAGGTCATTGTCCTCTGCCATTCAATTCCTCGCCGATGGAGCCGTGGATAAAGATGCGATCGTCTCCGGTAGAATCCACCGCAGACGAGAACACGCTACAATGCCGGACGACATTTCTCAACAAGAGGTGGATTATGTCGACGGGATACGACACCCATCGGCCGTCAGGGATTGCGGACCTGCTCCTCGCACAGCTCCTCGAAGCTGCGCTCCACCAGCGTCACATGATGCAGCATCGCAGTATGGGCGCCAGCCGCATCGCCCCGCACGATCGCGGCGATCACGGCGTCATGCTCCGACAAGGACCTCGGTAACCTGCCTTCGAGATGGAACTGGGCGCGTCGAAAGGGCGCGAGCCTGCGGCGCAACGCCTGCGTCATGTCCGCCAGCACGCCATTATGGGCGCCCGCGTAGATCATCGTGTGCAGATCATGGTTGCAGTCCGCAAAGGCGAGCGCGTCGCCTTGCCGCGCCAGCACCCCCATGCGCTCATGCAGGGCCTGCAGCCGGCGGCGTTCGGTCGGCAGCATGGACATGGCGGCGAGACGGGCGCACGTCGCCTCCAGTTCGCCCATCGCTACGAACAGTTCCTCGAGCTGCGCCGGCGTCACCTGCGTCACGATCGCGCCACGCCGTGGCCGCACCTCGATCAGCCCGGTAGTGGCCAATTGACGTAGTGCCTCGCGCACCGGCGTGCGGGAGACTGCATAGCGTTGGGCGAGAAGCTGTTCGTCAAGCCGGGATCCCGGCGCGAACTCGCCGGAAAGGATTGCCTCCGCCATGTCGTCGGCAAGCTTGTCCACCGTCGTTTCGGCCAACGCCTTCGTTCCCTCCACCCGCAAAGCCATATGGCCACGCGCTCGGCGGGACCGCGCGGGACATTGCTTGCATACGAAAATGACGATCACGCAACAATCCTGTTGCCGACTCATTTCTTGTATGCAAGACTTACATTGCGCATACAGAATTGCAGGTAACGCAATCATGCGCGTGTTCGCACACTGAGGGGATGTCTGGGCGCTAACCAAAAAGGGAGCGACCCAAGATGCGGACGATCTATTGTGTTTCGGCGCTCGTGCTGAGCGCCTGCAGCAGCCTTGCAGCGGCTGAAGAGCCGTCGGGCTGGGCCTTGCACGGTTTTGGCGACATCTCGGTACGAAACGACTATGTCACGCCACGCGGCCTCGTCGTGACGACACGCGGCGCAGCGGTTCAAGTCCTCGACGGACTCGTCGCCGTCGCACCGAACGGCATCGCCTTCCATGCGGGAACGTGGCTGGATATCAATCCGGGATATAGCCGCAAGGACGGCAACATAACCGCCATCAACGAATTCGATTTCTTCGTCGGGGTGAGCGGAAACATAGCGAAGAACCTCGAGGCGGGGGTCGAATACAGCCAGTTCATCAGCGGGCAGCCGTCCGTAGCCTTCCAGGATGAACGCAATATCGAATTCAGCCTGAAATATAAGGATGCATCGAAAGATCGCCCCTTCAGCCTCAATCCTTACGCGAAGTTCTTCTGGGCTTTCAAGAGCAAATCCTCCACGGTCGTGACCGGCAAGGCCGGCAAGACCTTCGACATCGAACTGGGCGCGGTTCCGACCTATGCCACGCCGTCCTTCACCCTTTCGGCACCGACCTGGATCACCGTCGGCCCGAAGACCTATTGGGGCCTCGGCCCTTATAAGGATGGAAATTTCGGAGTCTTCACGACCGGCCTCAAGGCGAGCACGCCGATCCGTTTCGTGAAAGGCGGCGCACGCGCTTCGGTCTATGCCTTCGGCCAATATTATCACCTGATCAACGACAACCTCGTTCGCGCCAAGGCGATATTGAACAGCGGAGACGACAAGCGCGATCAACTCGTCTTCGGCGCGGGCATCAACATCGGTTTCTAGGTCGAACCAACAGGCGGGGCGGCCCCTGCCGGGCCGCTCCCGCGCACACGGCAGCAACGGAGGCACGGCGATGAGAAGTGTTCCTGCAAGACCGTATGATTTCATGCTGCAGCCCGAAAAGGCGGCATTGCTGATCATCGATATGCAGCGCGACTTCATCGAACCCGGCGGCTTCGGCGAGATGCTTGGCAACGAGGTCGGCCGGCTCGGCCGCACCATCGCCCCGCTCAAATCCCTCCTTGCCGCCGCCCGCGCATCGGGCATGCTGGTGATGCATACCCGCGAAGGCCACAAGCCCGATCTCAGCGACCTGCACGAGAGCAAGCGCATCCGCGGCCGCGGCACGGTGACGATCGGCGATCCCGGCCCGATGGGCCGCATCCTCGTGATCGGCGAGCCCGGCCACGACATCATCGCCGATCTCTATCCCATCGCCGGCGAGCCGGTCATCGACAAGCCGGGAAAAGGCGCCTTCTACAATACCGAGCTGGCCGATCTCATCGGGACGCACGGCATCACGCAGCTCATCGTCTGCGGCGTGACGACCGAAGTCTGCGTACACACGACCGTACGCGAGGCCAATGACCGCGGCATCGACTGCCTCGTCCTTGCCGACTGTACCGGGTCCTATTTCCCCGAATTCCACGACGTCGCGCTCCGCATGATCGCGGCACAGGGCGGCATCTTCGGATGGGTTGGCGAATCCTCGGGCGTGATCGCCGCGCTCGCCGCGCCGGCGGAACCGGCCGCGAACTAGACGGAAGGGGGTCGATCATCATGGCAAGCGTTACTGCGGATGCCGTACCGGCTACGGCGAAACTACCCTGGTGGACACCGGGCGACTGGAACGCCTTCTTCGGCTTCGGCACCAACATCCTCGTCAACGTGCTGGTGCTCACGGGGCTGCTGCGCTTCGTGCTAAAGCTTCCCGATCCGATCATCTTCGGTCGCATCCTGCCCGCCGTCGGGCTCATGCTCTTCCTCAGCACCGTCTACTATGCCTGGCTGGCTCGACGGCTTGCCGAGCGGACGGGCCGCGATGACGTCTGCGCCCTGCCGTCGGGGATCAGCGTGCCGCACATGTTCATCGTCACCTTCGTCGTGATGCTGCCGGTGCTGCTCAAGTCGGGCAATCCGGTCGAGGCCTGGAGCGCCGGCCTGACCTGGGTATGCGTGCAGAGCTTCGTGCTGATGATCGGCGGCTTCGTCGCCCCGGTGATCCGCAAGATCACGCCGCGCGCGGCACTGCTCGGCTCGCTCGCCGGCATCTCGCTGACCTTCATCTCGCTGAGCCCGGGCGCGCAGGTGTTCATGACGCCGATCATCGGCGTCACCTGCCTGGCGGTGATCCTGGCGAGCTGGCTGGGCGGCTATCGCTATCCGGGCGGCGTGCCCGGCGGCCTGATGGCAATGCTGGTTGGCACGCTGATCGCCTGGGGCGCGCAGTCGATGGGCTTCGAACTCGGCGGGATCGGTCCGGAGAAGGTCACCGGCGCGCTCGCCGATTTCGGCTTTCACCTGCCCCATCCAGCGCTGGCCGAAGTGTTCGGTGGCTTCAAATATATCGGCGTCATCCTGGTGACGGCCATCCCCTTCGGCATCTACGATCTCGTCGAGGCGATGGACAATGTCGAGAGTGCAGAGGCAGCCGGCGATCATTTCCCGACCACGCGCGTGCTGACCGCGGACGGCGTGATCAGCCTGATCGGCTGTCTGATGGGCAATCCCTTCATCAACGCCGTCTATATCGGCCATCCCGGCTGGAAGGCGATGGGCGGCCGCACCGGCTATTCCGCCGCGACAGGCGCGATGATGCTGGTGCTGACCTGGTTCGGCGTCGTCGCGCTGATGATGGCGGTGATCCCCGCCGTCGCGCTGCTGCCCATCCTGCTCTATATCGGCATGCTGATCGGCGCCCAGGCCTTTCAGGAAAGCCCCCATCGCCACGCGCCGGCAATCGTACTGGCGATCGTGCCCAACATCGCGGCCTGGGGCACGACCCAGATCAACAATGCGTTGAGCGCGGCGGGCACCGATGCCGGAAAGGTGGGGCTCGACGCTCTGGCGAACAATGGCGTGCTCTATCATGGCCTGCAGGTGCTCGGCAGCGGTGCCACGCTCTGCGGCATCATCCTGGGATCGATCACCGTGTTGATCATCGACGGCAAGCTCGCCAAGGCGGCCGCCTTCGCCGCGGCCGGGGCGGTGCTCACCTTCTTCGGCCTGATCCATGCCGAGGCGATCGGGGTGATGAAGACACCGGGCGTCGCGGCGGCCTATCTCGTCGTCGCCCTCTTCCTCCTCATCTGCTCGCGCAAGCCCGGCCTCGCCAAGGAGAGCGCCGACCATGGCCTGGTGCACGCCACGGCTCAGGCCGCCGAATGAGCGGGCCGTCGCCTCTGGACGCAGCTTTTGTGGGGGCGCTGGCGCAGGTGGCGGGATTGTCGATCGATCCCGACCACCTCGCCGGCGTAAGCCGCAATCTGGGCGTGCTGCTCGATCAGGCCGCCTTGTTCCTCGATCCGCTCGATCCCCTGGTCGAGCCTGCACCGGTCTACCGCCCATGAAGCTGTGCACCATCCATTCCGGCCTGGCCGGCATCGTGGCCATCGCGCAGGCCGTGCGCGATGGCCACGTCTCCGCGACCGCGCTCATCGAAAGCCGACTGACCCGTATTGAGCGGCTCAATCCGCGGCTCAACTGCTTCACGGAGATACTGTTCGACCGCGCCCGTCGCGAGGCGGAGCGGATCGACACGCTCGTTGCCGAGGGGATCGATCCGGGGCCGCTCGCGGGCGTCCCCTTCGGCGTCAAGGATAATTACGACGTCGCCGGCCGCGTCACCACGGCGGGCTCGATCATCAACGCAGCCCTGCCTCCCGCGGGCGCCGACGCCGTGCTGCTGCAGCGGCTGACCGCGGCGGGGGCGGTGCTGGTCGGCACGCAGAATATGGACGAATATGCCTATGGCTTCACCACCGAGAACGCCCATTATGGCGCGACCCGCAACCCGGCCGACACCGGGCGCAGCGCGGGCGGCTCCTCGGGCGGATCGGCCGCCGCGGTGGCAGCCGGCCTGTGCGAGGGCGCGCTGGGCACCGATACCAATGGCTCGATCCGCGTGCCTGCCTCCTTCTGCGGCATATTCGGACTGAAGCCCACCTTCGGCCGTCTTCCTCGCACCGGCACCTTTCCCTTCGTCCACGAGCTCGATCACCTCGGCCCGTTCGCACGCAACGCAACCGATCTCGCGTTGATCTACGATATCCTCCAGGGGCATGACGTGGGTGACGCCGCCTGTGCCGATCGGCGCCGCGAGCCTGTCTCGCACCTGCTCGACACGCCCTTCACGGCCCGCGTCGCGCTGCTCGGCGGATGGTTCGAGGAAAAAGCCGACGCGCAGGGACGCGCGGCCGCCCGCGCAGTGGCGGATGCACTCGGCGCCGTCGCCCCTGTCGTGCTGCCCGGCGCGGAGGCTGCGCGCGCCGCGGCCTTCACGCTCACCGCCGCATCGGGCGGCAATCTCCATCGCCGTGCCTTGCAGAGCCGCGCCGCGGATTTCGATCCCGCCACCCGCGATCGCCTGCTGGCCGGCGCGCTGCTTCCGGCCAACATCATCCTGCAGGCGCAGCGCGTGCGCAGCCTGTTTCGCGAGCAGCTGCACGAGGTGTTCCGCCATCATGACCTGCTGATCGCCCCTGCGACGCCCTGCGCCGCCCCGCTGCTCGGCCAGCCGACCATCGAGGTGAACGGACAGGCACTGCCGACCCGACCCAACATCGGCCTGCTCACCCAGCCGCTGAGCTTCGTCGGAGTGCCGATCGCCGCAGTGCCGGTGCAGGGCGACGCACTGCCGATCGGCGTGCAAATCGTCGCGCCGCCCTGGCGGGAAGATCTTGCGCTGCGGGCCGCCGCCCTGCTCGAACGGCGCGGTATCGCCACCACGAGGATGAGGGATTCATGCTGATCAACGATCCTGCCACGCTGGCCGCCGCGACCTCGGCCTTCGAAGCCTATGAGCAGGCGCTGATGACCAACGATCTCGACGCGCTCGACGCGCTCTTCTGGGCTTCCGAATGCACGGTGCGGATCGGGCCGGGCCAGAATCTCTACGGCATCGACGCGATCCGCGCGTTTCGGTCCGCGCGCGTCGGCGGGTCGCCGCAGCGCCGGCTGCTCAAAGTGGTGATCACCAGCTTCGGTACCGATTTCGCCACCGCCCATGCCGAGTTCCAGCGAGACGGCGCGCCCGCGCCCGGGCGGCAGACGCAAAGCTGGGTGCGCTTTCCGGAGGGATGGCGGGTCGTGAGCGCGCATATCTCGATGCTGGGCGAGGGCCATTGAGATGGGCTTTCCCTCGTTGCTGGATCTCGCGCGGGTACGCGCGCTCTACGCCGCAGGCACCTCGCCGCATGATCTGTTCGCCGAGATCGCGACACGGATCGATCATGCCGATCCGGCCATCTTCATCACCCGCGCCGACGAAGACCGGATGGCGGCTGAGATCGAGGCGTTGCTGGCGCGCGCGCCGGAACCCAATTCTCTCCCGCTGTGGGGTGTCCCCTACGCGGTGAAGGACAATATCGATGTGGCCGGCATGCCGATCACGGCCGCCTGCCCAGCGTTCGCGCATGTCGCCACGAAGGACGCGGCGGTAGTCGCGCGGCTTCGCCAGGCCGGGGCGATCATGATCGGCAAGACCAATCTCGATCAGTTCGCGACCGGTCTAAACGGCACCCGATCGCCCTATGGCGCCCCCCGTTCGGTGTTTGATCCCGCCTATATATCGGGCGGATCGAGCTCGGGCTCCGCCGTGGCGGTGGCCGCCGGCCTCGCCAGCTTCTCGCTCGGCACCGACACCGCAGGATCGGGCCGCGTGCCCGCCGCCTTCAACAACATCGTCGGCATCAAGCCCACGTCCGGGCTGCTCAGCAGCCGCGGCGTCGTGCCGGCGTGCCGCAGCCTGGACTGCGTGAGCATCTTTACGCTCTCCGTGGACGACGGCGCGCGCATCCGGCGCATCGCGCAGGGCTTCGATCCGGCGGATCCCTATTCGCGATCTGCGCGGCAACGCCCGTTCGGCCGGGCCAGCCTGCGGATCGGCATACTCGCGCCAGGCGACCGCGAATTTTTCGGCGACGGCGAAAGCGCCCGCCTCTACGAAGCCGCGATCGCACGCATCGGCGCCGCCACGGTCGAGATCGATTTCGCGCCCTTTCGGGAAACCGCGGCCCTGCTATATCACGGGCCATGGGTCGCCGAGCGGCTGGCGGCCTATGAGAGCTTCGGCGTGACGGAGGACGCGCTGGATCCGAGCGTCGCAAGCATCATCCTCGGCGGACGCACGATGAGCGCAGCGGACGCCTTCCGCGGAGCCTATGCCCTGGAGGCGCTGCGTCGCCGGGCAGACGAAGTCTGGGCCCAAATCGACGTGCTGCTGCTGCCGACGGCCCCCACCATCTACAGGGTGGATGCGATGCGCGCCGATCCGATCGCGCTGAATACGCGGCTCGGCACCTACACCAATTTCTTCAACCTGCTGAACCTCTCGGGGATAGCCGTGCCGGCCGGTTTCCGTTCCGACGGCCTGCCCTTCGGGGTGACCCTGGCCGCACCCGCCTTTCACGACGACGCGCTGGTCCCGCTGGCAGCGAGGATGCATCACGACGCAGCCTGCGGGATGGGCATCGACCGGCTGGGCACGCCGCCCTCCTCCGTCGGATCGGACCTGCCCGAGGACGGGCGGCTCCGTCTGGCCGTGGTCGGCGCCCATCTCAGCGGCATGCCGCTCAATCACGAACTGACCGCGCTCGACGCAACGCTCGAAGCCGCTGCGCATACCACCGGCGATTATCGGCTCTTCGCCCTGCCCGGCACGACCCCGCCAAAGCCGGGCCTCGTGCGTGCGCCGGGCGCAAACGGCCCCGGCATCGCCATCGAGATCTGGTCCTTCCCGCCCGCTGCCTTCGGCCGCTTCGTCGAACGCATTCCGGCACCGCTCGGCATCGGCAAGGTCGATCTCGCGACGGGCGGCCAGGTGTCCTGCTTCCTGTGCGAGGAAGCCGCCATT
Source organism: Flavisphingomonas formosensis (assembly GCF_009755815.1). Lineage (GTDB taxonomy): Bacteria > Pseudomonadota > Alphaproteobacteria > Sphingomonadales > Sphingomonadaceae > Flavisphingomonas > Flavisphingomonas formosensis. The sequence goes on along the minus strand of NZ_WRPK01000006.1, from coordinate 111,086 downwards.
CGCGGTGCCGAGGAGATCACCGCCCATGGCGGCTGGCGAGCCTATATGGCGACCCTGGCGGCGCCGGTCTGATCTTCGAGATACCCGGACAGCCCAGCGAAAGAGTCAAACCGGCCCCGCTGTCACTCGTCGGGATAGATGGGATCGATCCCGTCGAACGCATCGTCCGGCGCGCTGGAGTCCGCCGCGCAAGCCGGAGCCGGCGGAAGCACGGGCTCGAGACCGTCGAACGCCGCGCGGATGATCGCGCCACCAGCGGTGGCCTGTTGGAAGATCGCACGGATCTCGCGCCCGTTGCGGACCATCCCGCCGATCCAGGGCGCGCGCTCCGCGGTGAGATAGCCGATCTGGATGCCGCGGGCGCTGAACACCGCCATGGCATGCGGGTCGACCGGATTGCGCGGCTCCGGCATCAGCCGGACGGGCTCGCCGGGCAGGCAGAGCAGGATCTCGAACCGGCGATTGCTCTTGTCGCGATTGGGATGATCGGCACCGACGACGGCAAGGCTGAGTTGGCGCGACATGCCCGCCTTCCTGCACAGCCGAGGCGCCGATGCAAGCTATGCGCTATACATGGACCAGCTTTGCGATATCCGCCGCGCTGTCCTCGGCCGTCTTGCCCTGCTTCACGATCCGCCCGCGCTGCATCACGAAATAGCGCTCGGCGAAGGACCAGGCGAAATCGAGATTCTGCTCGACGATCAGGATCGCGACGCCGAGCTCAGTCCGCACCCGCAGCAACGCATCCTCGATCTGCTGGACGATGTTCGGCTGGATCCCCTCGGTCGGCTCGTCGAGCAGGAGCAGCGAGGGCTGGCCGGCAAGCGCGCGGCCTATCGCCAGCTGCTGCTGCTCGCCGCCGGACAGCACGCCCGCTTTGCGGTTGGCGATCTGGGTGAGCTTGGGAAAGAGATCGAACACCATGTCGGGCACCTTGCGCGGCCCCTTGAACCCCTTGCGCGCCAGCGCCGCGAGGCCGACTTCCAGATTTTCGCTGACCGTCAGATGCGGGAAGACGTGCCGGCCCTGCGGCACGAAGCCGATGCCGGCACGCGCACGCTGATACGCGCCCATCGCCGTCACCTCTTCGCCATTCACATAGATATAGCCGCCGGAGACGGGTAGCTGGCCCATGATCGTCTTCATCAGCGTGGTCTTGCCGACGCCGTTGCGGCCGAGCACGGTCGCGGCCTCGCCCGCCTTCATGTCGAGCGCGACGTCCCACAGCACCTGGCCCTTGCCATAGGCCGCGCTGACGCTGCGCAGATTGATGAGGTCGGTCATTTGGCCCTCCCGAGATAGATGGCGGCGACCTCCTCGTCGCGCCGGATCTCGTCCAGCGTGCCCTCGCGCAGCAGCGCGCCCTGATGCAGCACGACGACATGGCCTTCGAGCTGCGAGACGAAATCGATGTCGTGATCGATCACCAGCACGGCATGCCGGCCGACCAGCGTACGGATGATCTGCGCGGTCTGGCTGCTCTCGGCCGCGCCCATGCCCGCGGTCGGCTCGTCGAGCAGCAGCAGCTCGGCATCGGTCGCGACGACCATGCCAATCTCCAGCCACTGCTTTTCGCCATGGGAGAGATTGCCCGCCAGCGCATCGCGCCGGTCGGCAAGGCCGACCTGTTCGAGCACCGCCTCGGCCTTGGCCCGCGCCTCCTCTTCGCCCGCTCTGGTAAAGCTTCGCCACCAGCGCCTGTCGCGCATCGCGGCGATGGCGAGATTGTCGATCACTGAAAGGCCGATGAGCACGCCCGGCGTCTGGAACTTGCGGCAGATGCCGCGGCCGACGATGCGATGCTCGGCCAGGCGCTGGATCTCTTCGCCGTGGAAGAGCACGCGTCCGGCGGTCGGCCGCACCCGGCCGATGATGGTATCGCACATAGTGGACTTGCCGGCGCCATTGGGCCCGATCACCACGGTCATGCTGCCGGACGGGATGGTAAGGCTGAGGTCGTTGATCGCCTTGAACCCGTCGAAATCGACCGTGACCTGCTCCAGGCGGAGCATCGCGGCTTCGCTCATGACGTTGCCCTCCCCGCGCGCCAGCGCGCGAACATGTCGCCCAGCCGTGCCGGCTTGAACCGGCGCTCGCCCTCGAATTCGCCGACGATCCCGCGCGGGAAGGCCGTGACCGCGAGGATGAAGAGCAGCCCCAGCGCGTAAAGCCAGAGCTCGGGCAGCGCCGTCGAGATCTTGTCCTTCGCGAAGTTCACCAGCAGCGCGCCGACGATCCCGCCGACGAGATAGGTCCGCCCGCCGATCGCCACCCAGATCACCATCTCGATCGACGGCACCACGCCCACCAGCGCGGGCGAGACCACACCCGCATGCAGGGTGAACATCGCGCCGGATACGCCGGTGAGCACCGCTGCGACCGAAAATGCCACCACCTTGTAGGGCGTCGGATCATAGCCGAGGAAGCGCAGCCGGTTCGATCCGTCGCGCGAGGCGCGCAGCAGCTTGCCGAAGCGCGAGGAGAGCAGCCAGCGCAGCGCGAAATAGGCGGTGGCGACGAGCGCGAGGGTGAGCCAGTAGATGCCGCGCGTCACGCCTTCGTCGTTAAGGTTGAGCCCCATGAGATTGTGGTAGTCGGTGAGGCCGTTGAAGCCGCCGGTCGTCCCCTGCTGGCTGATCAGCAGCGTGGCGAAGACCAGTGCCAGCGCCTGGGTGATCAGTGCGAAATAGACGCCGCCGATCCGTCGGCGAAACATCAGCCAGGAAAAGCCGGCTCCGATCGCGGCGGGGACCAGCAGCACGCCGAGGATCGTCACGAGCGGGTTGCGAAACGGCGCCCACCACCAGGGCAGCGCGGTTACGCCGCTCCACGTCATGAAATCCGGCAGCTCGCCCGCGCCGAGGCCGTCGAGCTTCAGATGCATCGCGAGCAGATAGCCGCCAAGCCCGAAGAAGACGCCCTGGCCGAGGCTCAATATGCCGCCCTCGCCCCACAGCAGCACCAGCCCCATCGCGGAAAGCGAGAGCGCGAGGAAGCGGCCGAGCAGGTTGAGGTCATAGGCAGAGAGCAGCCAGGGGGCGAGGATCGCGAGCAGCAGCGCAGCGCCGCCACCGATCGTCTTGAAAGGCAGGTTCAGCATCGCACGCTCCTATTCGGCATCGAGCGCGCGGGAGCGGATCGCGATCACGCCCTGCGGCCGGAACTGGAGGAAAAGGACGACGAAGAGCAGGGTCAGCACCTGCGCGAAACTGACATCGACGAAGATCTGAGCGAGCGCCATGACGAGCCCGATCATCACCGCGGCGATGGTCGTGCCGATCATGCTGCCGAGCCCGCCGAGCACGACGACCAGGAAGGCCGTGACGATGTAGCTCTGCCCGACATTGGGCGTGACCGGTCCGAGCAGCGCCAGCACGACGCCACCTATTCCAGCGACGCCGGCGCCGAGGCCGAAGATGAAGGCATCCACCTGCCGCACGTTCACGCCCATCGCCGAGGCCGTCGCGCGATCCTGATTGACCGCCCGGACGAGCAGGCCGACCCGGGTCATGCGCAGGAACAGCGCCAGTCCGCCAAGAACGGCGACGGCGACGGCCATGATGAACAGGCGGGCGGCCGGGAGGGGCAGCGCGCCGATGGTGATCGCACCGTCGAGCCAGGCCGGCGCAGTGACCGAGACGCCGGTCGCGCCGAAGACGTCGCGCGCGCCCTGCTGCAGGATCAGGCTGACTCCCCAGGTGGCGAGCAGCGTGTCGAGCGGACGCGCGGTGAGCTTGCTGACCAACGCCGCCTCAAGCCCCGCGCCGAGCAGCCCGGCACCGATGAAGGCGACAAGCATCGCTGCGAAGATGCCGAGCGGCCCCGGAATGAAGAGAATGGTGAGATAGGCGAGATAGCTTCCCACCATCAGTATCTCGCCATGCGCCATGTTGATCACGCGCATCAGCCCGAAGCTGAGCGCGAGGCCGAGCGCCGCCAATATGTAGATGGAGGCGACGCTGAAGCCGTTGAACACCTGGCCGGTAAGGAATGCCGCGTCCATGTGCCGGTCTCCACTGGAAGGAGGGGCGACCCCGCCGGGCTGCTCGGGCCGGCGGGGTCGGATCGAGCCGTCCTTAGCTGATCGTGCAGGTCTTCCCGGGGAAGGCCAGCGCGTCATAAGGATTGGGGTCGATCATGCCGGGCGAGGTCCACAGGATCTTGAACTGCCCCTTGGGATCGGCCTGGCCGATATAGCCGGTCTGGACGAGGCTGTTGTTGGCCGCGAACTTCACCGTGCCGAGCGGCGTCGGGACCGCATCCAGCGTCACCGCGGCGGCACGCACCTTGGCAGGATCGAAGCTCTTCGCCTTCTCGGCCGCCGCCTTCCAGACATAGACGTCGAGATAACCGTGCACCATCGGATCGGTAACGACCGCGTCGGCGCCGAACTTGGCTTTGTACGCTGCGACGAACTTCGCATTCTCCGGGTTGTCGAGCGTCTGAAAATAGTTCCAGCCGGCATAGCTGCCTTCGACCAGCGAGGGGCCCATCGCCTGCGCCTCCTGCTCGCCGATGCTGAACGACATCACCGGGATCACGTCCGATTTCATCCCCGCCGCCGCCATCTGCTTGAAGAAGGCGACGTTGGAATCGCCGTTCAGCGTGTTGAAGATCACGTCGGGCTTTGCGGCGCGGATCTTGGCGACGACGCCGGAGAAATCCGTGCCGCCCATCGGCTGATATTCCTCGCCGCTCATCGTCAGCCCGTCATGCTCGATATGCTTTTTGAGGATCAGGTTCGCGGTGCGCGGGAAGACATAGTCCGACCCCACCAGGAAGATCTTCTTGAAGCCCTTCTGCTTCGCCCAGTCATAGGCGGGAAGGATCTGCTGGTTCGGCTGCGCGCCCGAATACATGATGTTGGGCGAGCATTCATTGCCTTCGAACTGCACCGGATACCAGAGCAGGTTCTTCGTCTTCTCGAACACCGGCAGCATCGCCTTGCGGCTCGACGAAGTCCATCCGCCGAACACGGTCACGACGCCGTCGTCGTCGATCAGCTTCGATGCCTTCTGCGCGAAGGTGGCGGGATCAGAGGCGCCATCCTCGGTGACGGCCTGGATCTTCTTGCCGTTGACGCCACCGGCCGCATTGATCTCGTCGATCGCCAGCTGGGTGCTGTTCTTCACGGTCACTTCGCTGATCGCCATGGTGCCGCTCAGCGAATGGAGCACGCCCACCTTCACCGCGTCTGCCGCACCGGCGCCCGCGGCTGCGTCGTTCTTCTTGCAACCGCTCATGCAGGCCGTGCCCGCGAGCAGCGCGCCGATCAGAATCCGCCTGTGTAGCCCCTTGCCCATATGCCCTCCGGTGAAGCCGCGCCGCCCGTCGCGGCGATTGCGATGGCGGCACGGTGCTGCGACGCACAATGACCGGCCATGCGTCATTTGACGTAGGGCGCGAGGGAGCGGGCTCGTCTTCGGGACAGAGGCGTTGCCAATACGTCAAATGCCCCCCGCGGGCGGACAGGGCGTCATTGCGCAACTGCGGAAAATATGAACTTATCGCCGGGAAGCGGATGACAGGCGAATGACATTTCAGGTTGAAGACTCGATATCGGAAACGGTCAGCGTGCCCTTGCCTTCCGCCCGCTCCCTTGCCGCACCGTCGCTCGCGCTCGTTCGCAGCCGCGGCGAGATCGATCTCGCATTCCAGGAGCACGACGGTCGCACGACGATCCGCACCGCCTTTCAATCCGGCTGCCTGCGCCTGCGGGTGCCGCGCACCCTGCCGGGCGACGCGCCCTGCGCGACCATCATGAATACGGGCGGCGGCATCGCCGGCGGCGACCGGCTCGACCAGTCGATCGCCTGGGGCGAAAACAGCATCGCCAGCGTCACCACCCAGGCGGCCGAGAAAGTCTATCGCACGCCGGGCGATGCGGCGCGCATCACGAGTCGGCTCACGGTAAGCCGTGGCGCGCGCGCCGAATGGCTGCCGCAGGAGACGATCCTGTTCGATCGCGCGGCGCTGGACCGCGACATGCAGCTGCGCCTCCACGGCGATGCCGAATTTCTCGGCCTCGAGGCTGTCGTGCTCGGCCGCAAGGCGATGGACGAGACGGTGCGCAGCGGCATGCTGCGCGATCGCTGGCGGATCTGGCGCGACGGCCGGCTGATCTATGCCGACGCCCTGAAGCTGGACGGTGCGATCGCCGAACGGATGGGAAGAGCCGCGCTGGGCGCCGGCGCGCGCGCCTTTGCGGTGCTGATCCACATATCGGCGCGGGCCGCCGCACTGCTCGGCGGCCTGCGCGAAGCGCTCACCGCTGCCGGTGGCCTCGCAGCGGCCAGTGCCTGGAACGGGCTGCTCGTCGCGCGCTTCCTGGCGCCGGACGGCGCGACGCTGCGCCGGGACATGCTGGCCGCCCTCGCGGCCTTGAGGGAGGGGCGCGCGATGCCGCGCGTCTGGATGTGCTGAGATGAACCTGACGCCGCGTGAAAAGGACAAGCTGCTGATCGCCATGGCAGCGATGGTCGCCCGCCGCCGCCTGGAGCGCGGCGTGAAACTCAACCATCCCGAAGCGATCGCGCTGATTTCGGATTTCGTGACGGAGGGCGCACGCGACGGCCGCAGCGTGGCCGATCTGATGGAGGCCGGCGCCCATGTGATCCGCCGGGACCAGGTGATGGAGGGTATCGCCGAGATGATCCACGACGTGCAGGTCGAAGCGACCTTTCCCGACGGGACCAAGCTCGTCACCGTCCATCATCCGATCCGGTGAGCACGATGATCCCCGGAGAAATCATCACGCCGCCCGGCGAGCATGTGCTGAATGCGGATCTGGAAGCGGTGACCGTCACCGTCGCCAATGCGGGGGACCGGCCGATCCAGGTCGGCAGCCATTATCACTTCGCCGAGACCAACGCTGCGCTCCGCTTCGATCGCGACGCCGCGCGCGGGCGCCGGCTCGACATCCCGGCCGGCACCGCGGTGCGCTTCGAGCCGGGCCAGGAACGGGAGGTCGCGCTGGTGCCGCTGCGCGGCACGCGCACGGTGATCGGCTTCCAGGGCAAGGTGATGGGAGGGCTGGGCTGATGCCTTATCGCATACCCCGCGCCGCCTATGCCGACATGTTCGGCCCGACCACGGGCGACAAGGTGCGGCTCGGCGACACGGCGCTGGTCATCGAGGTCGAACGGGATGCCACCATCCTCGGCGAGGAGGTGAAGTTCGGCGGTGGCAAGGTGATCCGCGATGGCATGGGCCAGAGCCAGGTGACCAATGCCGCCGGCGCGGTCGACACGGTGATCACCAATGCGCTGATCCTCGATCATAGCGGCATCTACAAGGCGGACATCGGCCTTGTCGCCGGCCGTATCGCCGCGATCGGCAAGGCGGGCAATCCCGATATCCAGCCCGGCGTCGCGATCGTGATCGGCCCGGGCACGGAGGTGATCGCGGGCGAGGGCAAGATCGTCACCGCCGGCGGCGTCGACGCGCACATCCATTTCATCTGCCCCCAGCAGGTAGAGGAAGCGCTCGCTTCCGGCATCACCACCATGGTCGGCGGCGGCACCGGCCCGGCGACCGGCACCAACGCCACCACCTGCACACCCGGGCCGTGGCACATCGCGCGCATGCTCGAGGCGGCGGAAGGCCTGCCGATCAATCTCGCCTTCGCCGGCAAGGGCAATGCCAGCCACCCCGCCGCGCTGGAGGAGCAGATCCGTGCAGGCGCGGCCGCGCTGAAGCTGCACGAGGATTGGGGCACCACGCCGGCCGCGATCGATTGCTGCCTGGGCGTCGCCGACGCATTCGACATCCAGGTGATGATCCATACCGACACGCTCAACGAAAGCGGCTTCGTCGAGGACACCATCGCCGCCTTCAAGGGCCGCACCATCCATGCCTTTCACACCGAAGGCGCAGGCGGCGGCCATGCGCCGGACATCATCAAGCTGGCGGGCTTCGCGAACGTCATTCCCTCCTCCACCAACCCGACCCGCCCGTTCACGGTGAACACCATCGACGAGCATCTCGACATGCTGATGGTCTGTCATCACCTCGATCCGTCGATCCCCGAGGATCTCGCCTTCGCCGAAAGCCGCATCCGCAAGGAAACGATCGCGGCGGAAGACATCCTCCACGATCTCGGCGCGCTCTCGATCATTTCTTCGGACAGCCAGGCGATGGGCCGCGTCGGCGAGGTCGTGACCCGCACCTGGCAGACCGCGCACAAGATGAAGCAGCAGCGCGGCCCGCTTCCCGGCGAGACCGGCGACAACGACAATCTGCGTGCGCGCCGCTACGTCGCCAAATATACGATCAACCCGGCGATCGCGCAGGGGCTGGCGCGCGAGGTGGGGTCGGTCGAGCCCGGCAAGCTCGCCGATCTTGTCGTCTGGTCGCCCGCCTTCTTCGGCGCCAAGCCCGATCTCGTGATCAAGGGCGGGACGATCGTCTACGCGATGATGGGCGATCCCAATGCCAGCATCCCAACGCCGCAGCCCGTGCATGCGCGGCCGATGTTCGGCGCCTATGGCCGGGCGATCGCTGCCACCTCCATCAGCTTCGTCTCGGCAGCGGCGATCGAGGCGGACATTGCTGGCAGGCTGCGGCTGGACCGGATGGTCCGTCCCGTCGAACGCACGCGTGGCATCGGTAAGGCGGACATGAAACTCAACGATGCACTGCCGCACATCGAGGTCGATCCCGAGACCTATGAGGTGCGCGCGGACGGCGAACTGCTCACCTGCGCGCCGGCAACCGAACTGCCGCTCGCCCAGCGCTATTTTTTGTTTTGAGGGTCGCATGCATCGGATCGTGAGCATCATCAGCGGCGAAGCGCCAGGGGCGAGCGCGGTGCTGCGTCTGGATCACGACATGCGCACGCGCCGCCGCATCGTGTTCACGACGCCTACCGGGGAGGGGATCCTGCTCGACATGCCCAGGCCCGTGCGTCTGCGCGACGGAGACGGGCTGAAACTCGAAGACGGCCGCATCGTGCGAGTCGAGGCGGCAGACGAAGCGCTGACCGAAATCCACGCGCATGACCTGCCGGCGCTGGTCCGCATCGCCTGGCACCTCGGCAACCGCCATCTGCCGACACAACTGCTCGGCGACCGGCTGCGCATCCGGCACGACCATGTGATCGAGGCGATGGTGCACGGGCTCGGCGGCCACTGCCATGCGGTGCTGGCGCCGTTCGATCCCGAAGGCGGCGCCTATGAGGATGGCGGCGGGCAGGGCCATGGCCACCACCATCATCATCACGACGGGGATGAGGGCCATCACCCTCATGACCACGCGCATGGCTGAAGGCGCGCTTTACGACCTGCTGTCCTGGATGTCCCCATCCTATCCGATCGGCGCCTTTGCCTATTCGAGTGGGCTGGAGTGGGCGGTGGAGACCGGTCATGTCCGCAACCGGACATCCGCGCAGGGCTGGATCGCGGACCTCATCGCGCACGGCTCGATCCGCACCGACATGATCCTGTTCGTCCACGCCTATCGCGCCGCGGCGGCGGGCGACGGCGCCCGGCTGCGCGAGGTCGGCGCACTGGCGGCTGCGATGCTCACCAGTCGGGAACGGCATCTTGAATCCACTGCGCAAGGCGCGGCCTTTCGCCGCACTGCGCAGGCGACCTCACCCACTGATTCACTCGCTTTGCTCGATCCGATCGACGACGAGGCGCTTGCCTATCCGGTCGCCGCGGCCTGCCTCATGGCCGGCCATGGCGTCACGTTGGAGAGCGCGTTGACCGCCTGGCTGCATGGCAGCATCGCCAATCTCGTCTCGGCGGCGCAGCGGCTGGTTCCGCTCGGCCAGACCGACGGCCAGCTTCTGATCCGCGCCTTGCGCGAGCCGTGCTTCGCCGCGGTGGCGGAAGCCGCCGCGCTCGCGGACGAGGATCCGTTCGAGCAGATGGGCAGCGCCGCCCTCCATGCCGATCTCGCCAGCATGGCGCACGAAACCCAATATACGAGGCTGTTCCGCACATGACCCAGACACTCTCCCCGCTGCGCGTCGGGATCGGCGGCCCGGTAGGATCGGGCAAGACCGCGCTGATGGACGCGCTGTGCAAATATTTCCGCGAAGATTACGACATCGCGGCGATCACCAACGACATCTACACGCGCGAGGACGCCGAATTCCTGATCCGGGCGGGATCGCTGCCGCCCGAGCGGATCCTGGGCGTCGAGACTGGCGGCTGCCCTCACACCGCGATCCGCGAGGACGCGTCGATCAATCTCGCCGCGGTCGGCCAGCTCCATCGCAGCTTTCCCACGCTCGACCTGATCCTGATCGAAAGCGGCGGCGACAATCTCGCCGCGACCTTCAGCCCCGAGCTGGCGGACATCACCATCTATGTCATCGACGTGTCCGCCGGCGACAAGATCCCGCGCAAGGGCGGCCCCGGCATCACCCGTTCCGACATGCTGGTGATCAACAAGATCGATCTCGCCCCGTTCGTCGGCGCCAGCCTGGAAGTGATGGACCGTGACGCGCGCAAGATGCGCGGCGAACGGCCTTTCGTGTTCACCAATATCCGCGCAGGCTCGGGCATAGCCGAGATTGCGCGCTTCATCGTCGCGACCGGGGGCCTCGCCCCGCTGAAGGAACCCCAGCCATGATCCGTCTCGCTCGTCCCTCGCTCGCTCTCCTGCTGCTCGCTGCTGCGGCACCGGCGCTCGCCCATCCCGGCCACGGTGCCGAATCGGGGCTGGCCGCCGGCATGTTGCACCCGCTGACCGGCATCGACCATCTGCTCGCCATGATCATGGTGGGTCTGTGGAGCGGCCTCGCCTTCCCGCGCCACTGGTGGGTCTGCCCGGCCGCGTTCGTCAGCTTCATGCTCGGCGGCTTCGCCTACGGCGCCGCGGGCGGCCCGCTGCCGATCGCCGAGATGCTGATCGTCGCCTCGGTCGCCGCGCTCGGCATTGCACTCCTGTTCGACGTGCGGCCGCCCCTGGCGCTATCCGCCGCGGCGATCGCGCTGTTCGCGATCGGCCACGGCTTCGCGCACGGGCACGAGATGGCGCCGGGCAGCGACGGCCTCTGCTTTGCCGCAGGCTTCATCGCCACCACGCTCGCGCTGCATGCGGCCGGCTTCGGCCTTTCGCGCCTCGCCCTGCGGCTGCAGCCGCGGCGCATCGGCCAAGCAGTGGGCTTCGTCGCGACAGCCACCGCGGCGGCAATGATCTGGTCGGCCTGAGCACGCCGCCGCCCATGGCCACCCGTGCGGGCGCGACCGATCCGGCGGTGATCCGCCGGCAGCGCATCGTGCGGGCGCGCCGGCAATATAATCAGTGGGTCCGCAACGACACGCTGGAAGATTATGCGCTGCGTTTCACAGCGAACAAGGCACGCCGCTGGTCGGCCGGCTGGGTCGCCAACACCGCCCTCGGCTCGATCGCCTTCCTCGCCTGCGAGACCATCGGGGCGACCGTCACCCTCGGCTACGGCTTCGCCAATACCGGCATCGCCCTGCTGATTGCGGGCGTGATCTTCCTGCTGGCCGGCCTTCCGATCTGCTTCTATGGCGCGCGCTACGGCGTCGACATGGATTTGCTGACCCGCGGAGCCGGCTTCGGCTATCTGGGATCGACGATCACCTCGGCCCTCTACACCTCCTTCACCTTCATCCTCTTTGCGATCGAGGCGGTGATCCTCTCCGCCGCGCTCAACCTCTGCTTCGGCCTGCCGTTGCCGATCGGCCATATCGTCAGCGCGCTGATCGTCCTTCCCGTCGCCGCCTACGGCTTCCGCCGCATCAGCCAGCTCCAGAACTGGACCCAGCCTGCCTGGCTTCTGCTCCAGCTCGCCCCGCTCGCGTATGTGCTGAGCCAGGGCAGCGCCGCCTTCGCGCTGTGGAGCGGCTTCGAGGGGCAGGCGGGCGGACTGAGCCTCGTCAGCATCGGCCTCGCGCTCGCCGTCTTTCTCTCCCTGCTGCCGCAGATCGGCGAACAGGTCGATTATCTGCGCTTCCTTCCGCGTGCCCAGGCGGTCGGCAAGCTGCGATGGTGGGCCGCGCTTCTCGCCACGGGCCCCGGCTGGATCGTGATGGGCGCCTTCAAGATCCTCACCGGATCGGTGCTCGCCGTACTCGCGCTGCGCGCCGGCCTCTCGGCGGCGGACGCATCCAATCCCACCGCCCTCTATTTCATGACCTTCCAGGGCCTCACGGATTCGCGCATCCCCGCCATCGCGCTCACCGGCCTTTTCGTCGCCATCTGCCAGATCAAGATCAACGTCACCAACGCCTATGCCGGATCGATCGCCTCCTCCAACTTCTTCTCGCGGCTGACGCACCGCCATCCGGGCCGCGTTATCTGGCTCGTGTTCAACGTGCTTGTCGCCCTGATGCTGATGGAAGGCGGCATCCAGACCGTGGTCGAGCGGGTGCTCGCGCTGTACAGTAATTTCGCCGTCGCCTGGTTCGGCGCGGTGACCGCGGACCTGATGATCAACAAGCCGCTCGGTCTCAGCCCGCGCGGCATCGAATTCCGCCGCGCGCATCTATACGATATCAATCCGGTCGGCGTCGGCGCGATGCTGCTGTCGCTGATCGCCTCCACCCTCTGCTTCGTCGGTCTGTTCGGGCCGGTCGCAGCCGCTCTTTCGCCGCTGATCGGCCTCGCCTTTTCTTTCCTGGCGGCGCCGCTGATCGCCTGGACGACCCGCGGACGCTATTATATCGCGCGTGAAGCAGCCGATTTTGCCGGCGAGCCGGAAATACGCTGCTCGGTCTGCGAGGCGGCGTTCGAGCCGCAGGACATGGCGCACTGCCCGGTCTACCAGGGCGCGATCTGCTCGCTCTGCTGCACGCTGGAAGCGCGCTGCCACGATGCCTGCAAGGTCGGCGCGCGGGTGGTGGACCAGGGTTCCGCCCTGCTCGGACGGTTGCTGCCGCGGCTGATCTTCGATGCCGTTCACCGGCGGATCGTGCGCTTTCTGCTGCTTTACGCGATCATCGCCGGCGCGATCGGCATCGTGCTCATCCTCATCTATTATCAGCAGGCGCAGAGCGGCATCGATCCACGCGCGCTCGGATCGGTGCTGCGTGTCGTCTATGCCTGCCTGCTCGTCCTTCTCGCCTTCATCAGCTGGTATTTCGTCCTGGCCCAGGAAAGCCAGCGCGCGGCAGAGGACGAGACCGACCGGCAGACGATGATGCTGATCGAGGAGATCGAAGCCCATCGCCAGACCGACGCCGAGTTGCAGCGCGCCAAGGAGGTGGCGGAAGCCGCCAATCTTGCCAAGAGCCGCTATATCGTCGGCGTCAGTCACGAGATACGCTCGCCGCTCAACACCATCTCTGGCTATGCCCAGCTGTTGGAGCGGGATCCGACGCACCGCCCAGCCGACGCGGTGCGCGTCATCCGGCGAAGCACGAGTCATCTCGTCAACCTCGTCGACGGACTGCTCGATATCGCCAGAATCGAGAATGGATCGCTTCGCATCGAGCGCAACCGCATCAATCTCGGCGAGCTGCTCGACCAGATCGTCGACATGTTCAGCCTGCAAGCCGCAGCAAAGGGCCTTCGTTTCGATCATGACCGTCCGCCGAGCCTGCCTGACTTCGTGTTCACGGATGAGAAGAGACTTCGCCAGATCCTGATCAATCTCATCTCCAATGCGATCAAATACACGCCTGTCGGTGGGGCCTCGCTGATCGTGCGCTGGCGTGATCCGGTGGCGGAGTTCGACATCGTCGATACTGGCGTCGGCATCGCCGAACCGGATCTGGAGCGCATCTTCGAGCCGTTCGAACGGGTGGGAAACAGCCATGTCGCTCCCGGCATCGGCCTCGGCCTCACCATCACGCGGCTGCTGGCCGAGATCATGGGCGGCCATCTTTCGGTGCAGAGCCAGGCTGGCAGCGGCAGCATCTTCCGGCTGAAGCTGTTTCTCTCCTCCGCCCCCGCCGCCCCGGACGAGGCGCGCACGCGCAGCCGCATTACAGGCTATGCCGGCCCGCGGCGGCGCATATTGGTGACCGACGACGATCCGGCCCACCGCGCCATGGTCGGCGATCTGCTCGAACCGCTCGGATTCGCGCTCGATTTCGCAAGCGAGGCGGCCGGTTGCCTGGAGCGCTTCGCCCGCAAGCCCGCCGATCTCGTTATGCTGGACATCGCCATGCCGGGTGACGACGGATGGACGACGGCACGCACGCTGCGCGCCCGCCATGGCGAGGAACCCGCGATCCTGATGGTTTCCGCCAATGTGCACGATTTCCAGCGCCCCCGCCGCGAAGACGATCCGCATGACGATTTCCTGACCAAGCCATTCGAGCTGGACGAGTTGCTCGACCGGATCGGGCTGCTGCTCGATATCGACTGGATCCGCGGGGAGGACTGATGGACGACAGGGAAGAAGGCGGGCTGATCCTGATCGTCGACGACGACGCCGACGCGCGGGCCATGCTGCAACAGGCGCTGACCGGGGCCGGCTTCGTCGTTGCGTCTGCCTGCGATGGCGAGGATGCACTGACGCGGATCGAGGAGGCGCGTCCCGATCTCATCCTGCTCGACGCGGTGATGCCGGGCATCGACGGCTTCGAGACGTGCCGCCGCATCAAGGCGCGGCCGGCGCACGCCGCCGTTCCCGTAATCTTCATGACCGGGCTGAGCGAGACGCGCCACGTCGTGGCGGGCCTCCAGGCCGGTGGCATCGACTATGTGACCAAGCCCATCTTGCTCGACGAGCTCATCGCCCGCGTCCGCGTGCACTTGACCAACGCACGGACGATGCTGCGCGCGCAGACCGCGCTCGATGCCGCCGGACGCCGGCTGCTTTCGGCCGATTCCAGCGGGCAGATCCGCTGGATGACGCCGCTCGCGGCGGTGCTGGTCGAGCGGCTGGAGGACGAAGCCGGCGCAGCCGCGCGGGAGTGTCTGGCGCGCGGCATCCTCGCCGTCCTGGCCCATGCCGCGCGCGGTGAGCGCCAGGCCGTCCGCCTCTCCGTCGGCAGGAAACAGATCGAGATCGGCCACATCGGCAAGGCCCCGCGCGATGAGCATTTCCTTCGCATCGCGGAGCTCCACGACGGCCGGGAATCGCTGATCCTGCAGCGCATGCTCAATCTGACCCCGCGGGAGAGCGACGTGCTCTTCTGGATCGCGCAGGGCAAGTCCAATCGCGACGCCAGCGAGATCATGAACATCAGCGCACGCACCGTGAACAAGCATCTCGAACAGATTTTCGTGAAGCTCGGCGTCGAGAATCGCGCCGGCGCCGCAGCGATCGCGACGAGGATCATAGCGCTCGAGGAGTGATCGCGCGGGCCAGCCCCGTTCCAGCGCATCGGCCGCCTGACAAGCGGCAGTAAAAACAAACATGCTTGTTTGAAATGAGGAGGCGCGCCCTCGGCAACCAAGGCAAACCGATCCGCGGCTGATCTCCGCTGGAGCTATTTGCGGCTTGACCGCGCCTTGCCCGCCGCCGCTTTCGATCGGTCCGCCAGCAGCTGGAACGGCTTGCCGACCCGAACCCGGTTCTGATTGGCATAGGCCTCGTGATTTTCCTCCACGCTAGGCAGGTCGTAGAGATAGTTGACCATCACGCCGCCGCTCTGCTCGAGTCCCTTGGTCGAGCGGTCGGCCAGCCAGTTCAGCCTTTCGAGACGGGCGCCATTGCCGAGATGGAAACGCGCAACGGGATCGAGCGGCTTGCCGTCCCTGCGCTTGGCATCGAGGAAGTAGCGCACCGCTTCCGGCAGCACGATCGCCTCGAACCGCGTCGCGAGCGCGGCATCGTCCCACCAGCCGGGCTCGGCCAAGCGGGCGAGCTCTTCCGCCGTGAGCGCCGGGCCGTCGGGATCGGCCGCAGCCTTGCGCAGATGATCCATCAGCCCCGGAACCGGCGACAGGGTGACGAAGCCTTGTATCTGCGGCAGATCGCGCGACAGGTCCGCGGCGACTTGCTTGATCAGGAAATTGCCGAACGAGATGCCCTGCAGGCCCGCCTGGCAGTTGCTGATCGAATAGAAGACGGCATAGCGCGCATTGGCAAGATCGTCCGGCAGGCGGTTGCGGGTCAATATGCCGTCGATGTGCGCGGGTATGTCCGGCATCAGCGCCACCTCGACGAAGATCAGCGGCTCGTCCGGCATCGCCGGATGGAAGAAGGCGAAGCAGCGCCGGTCCGGCGGATCGAGCCGGCTGCGAAGATCGGCCCAGTCGTGGATGGTATGAACCGCCTCGTAGCGGATGATGCGCTCGAGAATGTCCGCCGGAGACGACCAGGACAGGTGGCGCAGCTCCAGGAAGCCACGATTGAACCAGGATTCGAGCAAGGCACGCAGATCGTCCTCGACGCTGACCAACTCGGGATGGGGCCGCAGCAGATCGAGCAGATGGCGACGCATCTCGACCAGATGGGAGGTCGCGCCCGCCGGCATGTTGAGCCGCCGGAAAAGCTCGCGCCGCGGTGCTTCGACCGAGCGGGTGAGGACCTGCAAGGTCGCAGGCGACGGCCCGGCCTCATAGGCCCGGTAGGCTGCGCCTATCCGATCGCTATCCGGGCCATGCCGCTCGGCGAGATAGCGGAAGAAGCCGAGCCGCTCTTCGGCATCGAGCCCGCGATAGGCATCCAGCAGATCCGCCGCAATGGCGCCGCCCGAGGCTTCGCCCTTCACCGATAGCAGCGCGTCGCACAACGCCTCGATCCGGCGTGCGGGCGGGCTTTTGCGCACCCGCTCCCATTCCACGAAGGGAGCATATTTCTGCAGGAGCGCCCGGCCTCCGCGCGAGAAGCCCTTAACGAGATCAGCAAGCGAGTCGGCAGCCATGTCTCACCTCCATGGGCAAGAATGTACGAACATGGCCGCGCCATTCAATCCGGGCAGATGCGGGGACAGTCCATCAGAAGCTGAAGCCGCCGCTGGGCGAACTGCCGTCGAGAGCGTTCGCCGAGCCGGCTAACGCGGCGTCACGTCCTGAAGCGTGCGGGCGCCCTTTGGCATAGGCGCCGATTCCTTCGCGCGAGGCGCGGATCGCAGCGTCTTTTCGCTCCGGGCGTGGCCAAACTGCAGGCTCCCCGGATCGCCGCCGCTGGCATATCATCGCGCAGCCCGGGTACGGACCCTCATTCGATTGAAAGCCGGACGCTGACCATCTGCATCGATCCATCGCCTCATCCGATACCGGCCGATAAGAGCTTATCCAGGGTGATCGGAAGATCGCGGATCCGTCGCCCGGTCGCGTTGTAGATCGCGTTGGCAACGGCCGCTCCGGTGCCCGTGATGCCGATCTCGCCGATCCCCCGAGCGCCCATCGGCGTATGGGGATCAGGGATGTTCGTCCACATCACGTCAATCGCCGGCACGTCAAGATGGGCGGGTATGTGATATTCGGCGAGGCTCGCACTCATGACCCGGCCGGTGCGTTCGTCGAAGGCCGTCTCTTCCGTCAGGGCAAGGCCGAGGCCCATGATGATCCCTCCGCGGAACTGGCTGGCGGCAGTCTTGGCATTCAGGATACGGCCGCAATCGAATGAGCCCAGAAAGCGCGCGATGCGGACCTCGCCGGTCACGGCGTTGACCCGCGCCTCGCAGAACAACGCGCTGTACGAGTGCATCGACCAATGCTGGTTTTCGATCGGCGCGGGCGCTGCGGCTTCCACCGACAGCTCGGCACGCTGCGCGCGCGCCAGGATCGAGGCATAGCTCTCCCACCGCGCCGGTTCATCGAGCTTGGCGAGGCCGCCATCGAGACCGCCGACCTCCTCCGGCTTCAGACCGGCCAGCGGCGAATCATTGCCGGCAAGCTTGAGCAGTTCGACCACCAGAGCCCGGTGGGCGGCGATGATCGCGGCGCCGATCGCGGCGCTCTGCTGCGATCCGCCGGCCAGGAACAGACCCGGCAGTCGGGAATCGCCATATTCGACCGTGACCTGGTCAAGCGGCAGTCCGAGACGTTCCGCGACCACCTGGGTATGCGCCGTGGCTGTGCCCATCCCCATTTCATGCGCTGCGACCGATGCGCAGGCATGGCCATCGCGGCCTATGCTGATACGGGCGACACCGCCGGGCATCCGGTAATAAGGATAGGTGCCGGTGGCGCAGCCCAGCCCGACGAGCCACTCGCCCTCGCGCCGAGCGCCCGGCGGCTGCCGCCTCGCCCAGCCGAAGCGCTCCGCACCCGCGCGATAGGCCTCGACGATATTGCGTGACGAGAAGGGCGTGCCGACGGTCGGGTCCTTCTCCGGCTCGTTCTTGATCCGCAGTTCGATCGGATCGATTCCCATCCGGTCGGCAAGCTCGTCGATCGCGCATTCCATAGCGAAAGTGCCGACCGCCTCCCCTGGCGCTCGCATGAAGGTATTGGCGACCATGTCGATCCTCGCCACCCGCACCTCCATCTTGAAGCTGTCCGCGGCATAACCGCTGCGGGTCGCGACGATGAACGGCTCGGGCATCGCGCTGTGCGGTGTCATGATCGTGGTGCCGGTGTGGATCATCGCGGTGAAGCATCCATCCTTCTCGGCGCCGATCGCGAAGCGCTGCTCGGTCAGGCTCCGGCCGCCTACGATCCGGAAGACGCCTTCGCGGGAAAGCACGATACGAACGGGACGATCGGCCAGCTTGGCGGCGGCGGCGCCCAGCACCTGATGCTGCCAGAGCGTCTTGGAACCGAAGCCGCCACCGACATAGGGCGAGGTGACGCGGACCTTGTCCTGCTCGATCCCGAACATATGCGCGAGCGACCACGCTGTGTGCGTCACCGCTTGGGTGGCATCGTGCACGACAAGCATGTCGCCGTCCCACATTACCGTCGCGGCATGTGGCTCGATCGCGGCATGGCTGTGTCGCGGCGTGCGATAGGTCTCGTCGACCTTGAAAGCGGCCGAGGCGAGCACGGTCTCGGCATCGCCGATGGTGACCTGCAGCGGATCACCCTGAAACTGGCCGGGCTCCGTGCCGTCGGCCTTCGCGGCTTCGAAGGAGGTGGTCGCTGCCTCGGCTTCATAGCCGATGCGGATCAGAGACTTGGCATGATCCGCCTGTTCTTGCGTGTCGGCCAGCACCAGCGCGACGGGCTGCCCGTTCCAGTGGACGCGGTCGTCCTGCATGACCGGCAGGTCGTCGCCGCCAGCCGCCATGCGGTTGGAACCGAACGCCGGCATCGGCCGCATTCTCGGCGCGTTGCGATAGGTCATCACCAGCACGACGCCCGGCGCAGCCTCCGCATCCGCGGTATCGAGAGTGGCGATGCGGCCCTTGGTGATCGTCGAGAAGAGGACGGACGCGTAGGTCATGCCATAGAGCGTGAACTCGGCGGCGAAACGCGCCGCGCCCTGCACCTTGAGTGGCCCGTCGATCCGCGACACGGGCTTGCCGACATGCCCATGCTGGTTCCGGATCAGCGGATCGGGCGTACCCCCCGGCACCCATCCATCCGGCGCCACCTCGATGGCTTTCTTCGTGACGGCCTGAGCGAGGCCCTTCGCCGCCTCGGCGGCATCCTTGACGATGCTCACGCGATTTCTCCTGCCAATTCCTGAAGCACGGCAACGATGGTCCGCTCCGCCAGCTCGATCTTGAAGCCATTGTGGCTGAGCGGCACCGCGCCTGCGAGCTCGGCCCGAGCCGCGTCACGGAAATGCTCTGCAGTCGCCGGTGCCCCGCGAAGGGCCGCTTCGGCCTTATGCGCGCGCCATGGCTTGTGCGCCACGCCGCCGAGAGCGAGCCGCACATCGGAGATGCGATCGCCGTCGATCTTCAACGCGGCAGCAACCGAGATCAAGGCAAAGGCATAGCTCGCCCGATCACGCACCTTTCGATAGGTCGATCGCGCGAACCAGCGCTCCGCAGGCAGTTCGACAGCGGTGATGAGCTCGCCGGGCTTGAGCAGGGTCTCGTCGTCGGGCCGCCCGTTCGGCAGGTGATGAAGCTCGGTCAGCGGCAACCGACGCTCGCCATCCGCGCCGAGCAGGTGCGCGGTCGCATCGAAAGCGGCGAGAGCCACGCACATGTCCGACGGATGCGTTGCAACGCAGGATGGCGACGCCCCCAGGATGGCGTGCATGCGATTGAAACCCTCTATGGCGTCACAGCCTTCCCCCGGATTGCGCTTGTTGCAGCGCGAGCCTGCATTGTCGTAGAAATAGGCGCACCGCGTCCGTTGGAGGATATTGCCGCCAACGGTCGCCATGTTCCGGATCTGTCCGGAAGCACCCGACAGGATGGCGCGCGCCAAAGCCGGGTAGCGGGCACGAACCGCCGCGTGCTCCGCCACCGCGGTGTTACGCACGGCCGCGCCGATCAGAAGCCCGCCATCATCGCGCTCGCCGATCGTGCTCGACAGGCCGGTGACGTCGATCAATGCCGTCGGACGCTCGATCGTCTCGCGCATGAGATCGACGAGATTGGTGCCACCGCCGAGATAGCGACCACCCCGCGCGCTTGCCAGGCGAAGCGCGTCGTCGGCATCCGTGGCGCGTGCAAAGCTGAAGGGCGTCATGCCACCTTCTCCGGCATCTCGGCATCATAGCCCTGCTGACCGCGTCGCTCTCCGAACACCTCGTCGATCGCATCGATGATGCCGTTATGGGCGCCGCAGCGACACAGATTGCCGCTCATCCGCTCGGCCAGTTCTTCGCGTGTTGCCCTGATGGCCATCGCCGACAGGTCGCCGGTGACGTGGCTGGGCAGACCCCGCTGCAGCTCGGCCGCCATGCCGATCGCCGAACAGAGCTGCCCCGGCGTGCAGTAGCCGCACTGGAAGCCATCATGCTCGATGAATGCTTTTTGCAGCGGGTGAAGACCGGCCTGGTCGGCGAGCCCCTCGACGGTGGTCACCTGCCGGCCTTCATACTGGACGGCCAGCGCGAGACACGAGAGGATCCGCTCTCCATCGACCAGCACCGTACAGGCCCCGCATGCGCCCTGGTTGCAGCCCTTCTTGGTCCCAGTTAGCCCGATCTGCTCACGCAGGAGATCCAACAATGAGGTCCTGGGGTCGATATCGGTCTCGATATCGGTGTCGTTGATGACGAAGCGCATGGGATTCCCTCCAGCTGCAGACCGTGCTTAACGCATCGAGCGGCGCCTTGGTCCCCGGTCCCGGTGCGAAATCGCCCGAACGCCCGCGAAACGAGGCCGGCATTTTGCCAAGATCGCACAGTGCCTCGCAGCCCGGTTATCAGGCCGCTTTTCCAACCGCGATAGCGGATCCTCCCTCGATTGCGAGCGATGCTGTGATCGGCGCGGAAGGGGAGGACCCGTCCAAACGATATGGTCGGGACGCTCAGCGCCTGCCGCTTGCAACAACCCTCATAAAATGATGCTGCTGGCAGCGTCGAACGTCCTTCGCACTTATAGAGCAGCGCGACGATGCCGCCCTGGCGAGCGCCCGGTCCAACGCTTGAACGCGTGCCGGAAGCTTCCGGTATCCGCGAAGCCAAGGCGCGCGGCGAGAGCCGCGACGCTCTCGCGTTCGCTTTCCAGGCTCTCGATCGCGACGGCACACAACAAAGCGTCCCGGATTGATCGATAGGAAGCCTGTTCCATCTGCAAACGGCGCTTCAGCGTCGAGAGGCTTATGCCGAGCAGCTCAGCCATCTCCCTCTCGGTGGGGATGCGCTTGGGCTGCGACAAGTTCGCCGCCATTAGTGACCGGACCCGATTGGCAAGCGTGTCACGCGCGATCTGAGTGTCGTTCACATCGAACGGGAACCGCCGCAAAAGGGGAATCAGTTGTTGGGGACTTCTCACGACCGGCCTGTCGAGGAGAGAGGCAGCGAAACGGAACGCATTCGTTTCTGCCTGAAATATGATGGGATGAGCGATCATGAACTCCGATGCCCGGCTCCCGATCAACGATGGATAGCACATGCGCACGCTCAGCAATTCGACCGGCGCATCAATCAGCCAGGCAAACAGACGATGAAACGCTGCCAGGCCGGCCAAATCGGTCAGCAGTCCGATGCGGTCGCGCACGCCATAATCGGTATGGATGCAGAACTCCGCAACGTCGTCGATCACCTCGATCGTCAAGCGGCCTGGTCGGCTGGCAAGCGCACGCATGAAAGAGGCCGCGCGCTCGATCACGTCCCGCAAGGTGCGGCAAGTGATCACGCAATGGCATAGGAGGCCATACTCCTCCCTGGTCATGGGCGGCCGGCCTTCGCGCCACGCGCATCGACCGACGATCAATGTCATGCCCGCGGAGAACGCGTCGGTGAATGCATCGTCCGGCATGGGTCCGACCCAATGCGGATCGATCACCTCGTCCAGCGTCTTGCCGAAACAGCGGCATGCGATGCTTTCGCCTTCCCCAACATCTATTGTACGAACCTGCTGGAGGACGGTTTGCAGCAAGGCGCGCGATGCGCGGCGAGGGGCGACCTGGGCTATGTGTTTCGGCACCGATGCTCCATGGGACGGTTCGCATCCCACATCAAATGGCCGCCGTCTATCACCAGTTCTAAGAGCCCGGCATGAATTCGATTCGTCGAAGGCGAGAAGATGGGCCGTCGTCTCGACCGATCCGCTCGCTCAATCCTCCTCGAAGCTGTTTCTTTCCCTGTCGACGAGGAGGCCGGGTCAGGCGGACCCGACAGCGTCCCATTCCAGCGGCAGCTCGCGAACCATGAAGTCGGCCCCGGCCCGCCATTCGATTTTTGCACCCGGCTGCAGCCGCAGGCCGGGCATCCGGGGAAGAAGCTCTTCGAGCATCACACGCAGTTGCGTGCGCGCGAGATAGGCTCCGGGGCAAAGGTGCGGCCCCGCTCCGAACGCCAGATGCCGTACGCCCCGCGCGCGCCCTCGATCGAAGTCGACCGTGGTCGCGTTTTCGAAGGCGCTCTCGTCCAGGCCCACGATAGGCGTGGCGATCAGCACAGGATCGCCGGCCTTCAGACGGACGCCGTGAAAGTCGGTATCCTTCACGACGATGCGTCCGATATTCGCGATGCTGAACCGCCGTAGCATCTCCTCCACCGCCTTGGGGATGTCCGCAGGCCGATCGATCAGCCGCTGTCGGTGCGCCGGGCTACCAGCCAGGAAATACATGACGTGCGACATTTCGGAAGTAACCGTGTCGAGGCCACCGAGAAACAGCATCACCGTGATCCGGTGCATTTCGTCCCATGTGAGCGCCCGCCCGTCGATCCTGGACGCGATCATCGCCTGAAACATGCCGCCGCCGTTGGTCTCGGGCGCCTCCATTTGCTTCTTCAACCATTCCGCCAGAAAGGTCGACGCCTCGGCCATGCCGCGTCCGAATTCTTCCTTGGTCGCCCCGCTGAAGACGTTGCGCACCCAGGGCAGGAATTGCTCGCGATGCGCCGGGTCCACGCCCATTCCCGCCAGGAACACGTCGATCGGCAAACGCTCGGCAAACTCCCCGACGAATTCACACCGCCCCGGGGTCATCGCGTTCAACAACGCTCGTGCATCGCGGCGCGTCACGTCTTCGAGCGAAGACAGCGCACGCGGCGAGAACAGGTTTTGCGTGAACATCCGGCGATAGGGTGCGTGCTCGGGCGGATCATAGTTATTGGGGATCAGCTTGACCGGGCTCTCAAGCTTGGGAACGGAAACGGACCTCACCGAAAAGATCTCGTGGTTCGAGAAGACCTCTTCGGCGAGCGCCGCTGTCGTGACAACCCAATAGCCGCCGAGATCGGGCGAGAAGAACATAGCCGGACGATCGCCCATGCTGGCGAGATAGTCCCACAGGCTTTCGCGTATCTGCGCATCGCCACGATAATCGAAGGGGAAGACGAGATCGGCTGGAACATGGTCCGGAATGGAGTCTGTCATGCTGGTCATTGGCGGATCCTCGTAAGTTCAGCGGAGGGTGCGGAAGGTCGCCCTGATGTCTTCGACCACCGCCGCGGGCTCTTCCGCCGCGGCAAAATGGCCACCCGACGTGTGATCCGCGCGGAAAAGGACGTTGTAGTTCGACAGGTTTCTTTCCGGAAACAGTGCGGTGCCGTCCCCACGGAAAAGTGAGATGCCCGCGGGCGCCCCGAAAGTGGGCGTCCGGGAATGTGAGGGTTGCCAAGGCTGACGCGCCGCCTCGGCATAGAAGCGCGCCGACGTCACGAAGCTCTCGCTCGCCCAATAGATCGTCGCATTGGTCAGCATGGCATCGCGCGAGAATCGCTTCTCGACATCGCCGTTACAGTCGCTCCATGCGCGCCAGCGTTCGAGTAGCCAGGCGAGCAGCCCCACCGGTGAATCATGCAGCGCATAGGACAGCGTCTGGGGATCGACCAAATGCGTGGTGATATGGCTAACGAGGCGCCGCTCTGCCGCCGTGGCGTTCACCGCCTCCTCGGCCGACAGAGTCGGCAGCAATGGACCAAGCAGATCATATGGCCGCGGGTTTGCGAACAATCCGGGCCAAACGGGCATCGAGACGTGGATTCCATAGAGATCAGCAGCATATTTGTGCGACAATTGAGACGTGACGATCGCACCCCAATCACCGCCATGAGCCGCAAACTTCCGAAAGCCGAGGACCTCTGTCATCAGCTTGTGCCAAAGGTCCGCAACCTGCCAATAGCTCACTCCCGTGCGCAGCGGCACCGAGAAGCCGAAACCGGGCAGGGATGGCACGATCACATCGAACGCATCGGCCGGATCTGCGCCATGGGCGGCGGGATCGGCGAGCGGTTCGATCACATCCCGAAAGTCCCAGAAAGTCCAAGGCCAGCCATGGGTCAACAGGATCGGGATCGTAGACGATCCCGATCCGGGCCGAAACATATAGTGAATCGGAATGCCGTCGATCGTCACGCGAAAGTGATCGAACTGGTTCATTGCCCGAATCTGGGTTTCCCAATCGAAACCATCGACCCAATATTCAACAAGAGATGCAAGATACGACTTCTCGACGCCGTAGCTCCAGTCGGCGTTCCCAAAATCTGGTGCCCAGCGTGTTTCCTTAAGACGACGGCGTAGATCCGAAATCATGAGTTCGTCATCATGCAATGTGAATTTTTCGGGAGACATCGTCGTCCTCAACAGCGAATTTGGACTGCCCGGTCCGAGCTTCAACCCTGTCCTCAAACCGAGAGTCGCATCGAGACCCCTTTCTCGTTGAAACGATGATAGCCCCAACGCCGATCAATCCAATGATCAGACAGCTCATTAATCATGGGATTTTGGCTCATGAGTCTGTCCAAAGAGGAAGGCGTCCAGCGCGATGGCGCGGCCCGCGCCTGTTCGCCTTATCCGAATGTGAAATCGCGTGCTCGCTTTCGAAACGGCAAAGCCGCCACAGGCGGTTCCAACTGGGGGCAGTTTCTCAAATGCGGAATATTACGCATAGCGCAGGCAGCGCCTATCCGAAAAGTTATGCCCGAAAGGAATACGCGATGAACCAGCAAAATTCGTCTTTCGGACGATGCTATGACATCAGCTTCCATAACGAGCTCACCGATTCGACCGGGCACATGCATCATTGCTGCCAACGCAGCCTCCAGATGACCGCTCCGGATCCAGGCCAAGCTGTCGCCCTGGCAATTCGGGAATTCGAGCGTCTCGAGGGTGTGCCGCATTGGGATCTGCACGCTCAAAGCATAGTCTGCAGACCGGCCGAGCCGAATGCTCATTGAGTTCATAGGCGCTCAGACGGGTTTCGCGGCTTTCATGGCCTGATCGTCGGAAAGAGAGTGCCGCAAATCACGCAAGATCGGCACCCACGGCCCACCGAGCCCACACCAGCGACGATCGGAAGAAGCAGCACCCCGCCCAGATTGCTGACCATAGCTCATTCAAATCAAAAAAGGGCGAGAGGAAGAGCGAATCGGCGTCCCTCCTTCTTCGAAACGGCTACTGGATTTCACCCGTCGTTCGGTTTCAAGCGAAACGGTCGTCGTGAAGGCAATGCAGTGCAACGGATGTCCTGATGAGCATCGATAACCGATGAAGGAGGGCATGGATTTCCTGCACCATGGGAGAATTCGACCATATCTTTTTGAGACTGATCGCGGCAGCTGCCGCGGGGCTTTTGGTCGGCCTCGAACGTGGCTGGACGCAAAGAAACGTAGGTGAAGGTCGTCGCATCGCCGGCTTTCGAACATTCGGGCTGTTTGGTCTGGGCGGTGGCCTATGCGCACTCGTTCCCGATCTGGTCGGCGCTGTGCTCCTTCTTTCGGCCGGCCTGATCCTCGCGATTGGCTATGCGCGCGACTCCGCGCCTAAGCGACGCTCGGCCACGTCCAGCATCGCGGCGATATTGACGTTGGCGGCGGGCTTCCTCGCGGTTCGGGTGTCGCCAATGGTGGGCTTGGCCTCGGCGGCCACGATCTTCGTCCTGCTGAGCACGAGACAATCGATGCATGCGCTGCTCAAAGGACTTAGCGAAGAAGAGATGAAGGGCGTGGCGCGTTTTGCACTCGTCGCGTTCATCGTGCTGCCTTTTCTGCCCAACAGCAATCTGGGACCGTTTGGCGCCTGGAATCCACAGCGGATCTGGCTCGTCGTCGTCTTCGTCATCGGCCTTTCCTTCGTCGGCTATGTAGCAAATCGCCGGCTTGGCTCCCAAAAAGGTACGCTTCTCCTGGCATTCACAGGAGCGATCGTCTCCTCAACCGCCGTAACTGCCGACCTCGCCCGGCGATTGCGCACTGAGCCGGACATGCGTGGAACACTCACAGCGGGAATCGCGATCGCCTCGCTCGTCATGTTCCTGCGGGTACAGCTTCTCGTCTTGATCTTTCTGCCGAGAGCATTCCCTTCGACTGCCGCCGCACTCGCCCCGGCATGCGGCATCGCGGCTGGCTATGCGTTGCTGGCCTATCGACGAGCGGCCGACAAGGAAAGCGGACTCCCTATCGCCAATCCTCTCGGCTTTGGTCCCGCCTTCCTGCTCGCAGCAATGGTCGCCGTCCTTTCGCTGCTGTCCCGGTGGGCGCTCGCAACCTTCGGAAGCAAGGCGATGGCAATCATGCTGAGCCTGACCGGTATGTCGGACGTCGATGCCACGATACTCACGATCGCGGGGCTGCCCGAATCAGCCCTCGACGATCGCATGGCTGGCGCCACCATCATATCCGCGGTTCTCGCCAACACCGCCGTGAAAGCTGCCATGACGATTGCCATTGGATGGCGAAACGGAGGCTGGCGGGCTGCCCGCCCGCTCCTCTTGGCGCTGTTGTCGGCTTGCGTCGCGTCGTCGATATGGTGGCTGACCTGACGAAGCACTACGACGACTTTTCGAGGAAAGCCGATCAGGCAGCAAGTGGCCCCTCCTGCCGACCCATTGCCGAAGCGATGAGTTCGAATGAGCGTAGCCGGTCGAGGTGATCGTAGACATCGGATGCGATCATCAGTTCGTCGGCGTCCGTTTCAGCGATCAGCGCAGCAATGCCCGCGCGAACGGTTTCGGGAGAGCCGACGATCGAGCGGGCGAGCATCTGACCGACCTGGAACTTCTCGGCCGGGGTCCAATAGGCCTCGATGTCATCGATCGGCGGATGGCTCAGCGTCCGCGATCCGCGGAATAAATTAGTGTAGGACATCTGCTGGCTCGTGGCGAGCCGCTGCGCGGCGGCATCGCTGTCCGCAGCGATGATGTTGACGCCAACCATCGCATGCGGCGCACCAAGGACTGCCGATGGCCTGAACGTGGCACGATAGATGTCGAGCGCGGCGAGCAGATGGGCAGGCGCGAAATGCGACGCGAAGGCAAAGGGCAGGCCGAAATGGGCGGCGAGCTGCGCACCGTAGGTGCTCGATCCGAGGATCCAAATTGGCACGTCCGTCCCTGCGGCGGGAACGGCCTGCACCGGCCAGTCGGCGCTGGCCGCGGAGAAATAGCCCTGCACTTCCTGCACATCGTTGGGGAAGCCGTCCGCACCGGGCGGACGCCGCAAGGCACGTACGGTCGCCTGATCGGTTCCCGGCGCCCGGCCGAGACCGAGATCGACACGGCCGGGAAACAGCCGCGCCAGCGTGCCAAACTGTTCGGCGATCACGAGCGGAGCATGATTGGGCAGCATGATGCCGCCCGCCCCGATCCGGATGGTCCGCGTGCCTGCGCCGACATGGGCCAGCACGACCGCAGTCGCCGCACCGGCAATGCTCGGCATGTTGTGGTGCTCGGTCACCCAGAACCGGCGATAACCCCAACTCTCTCCCTGAACGGCAAGATCGCGCGCATTTTCGAGTGACTGGCTGGCGTCCGTGTCCTGCGTGACGCGGACGGGTTCGAGCATAGAGAGGGCGACCATGATAAGCTCCGCTTGGCGTGCCCGTATGTAGGCTGCATCGCCCTTGGAACAATGCCGTAAATCGGGACGAGCCGTCAGTGCGGGCCATCCGGCGCGGCACCGTAATCCCTCAGCTAGCGGTCGGCAGCAGCCTTGGCCGTGCAATCAGCCTCAGGCGGGGGAAAGCTCAGCAAGGGGCGCTTCGCCGTCTCACGGGCAATCGCCGCGAGGATCGCATCGGCAACGATTTCCGGCTGATCACGCGGGATCATGTGGCCGCTATGCGCTGCGAACAGCAACGTCGCGCCGCTTCGCCTGGCGAGGCCCCTGTGGCCTTCGCGCCAGCGCAATAGCTTCGCGTCGGTGATCGCAGCATCGGCCGCACCTTGCGTGATCACGGTGACAGGCAGGCCGCACGGCACCGGATTGCGCATCATCGTTCGCATCGTCGCGACATAGCCGTCCGCGAGACGCAGGTCGTTGAACTGCGTCTTGCCCGCTTTCGCCGCGTCGAGGATGCTGGTGCGAAAGGCTTCGGCGGCTTCCAAGCCGCCCAGTCCCTCGACGGTGTTCGCATCGACATAGATCAGCGCGCGGACCTCTGCGGGAAACAGGTTTGCATAAAGCTGGGTGAGGAAGCCGCCATAGCTGTGGCCGACCAGGATGAGCCGCTTCGACAGGCCCAGCCGGTAAAGCGCGCGGTGGAGCCGGGCGACTTCCTCATAGATGTCGTAAGAGGTAGAGAGCGGCTGGCTGTGCCCCATGCCGGCGCGATCATAGGCGATCAGCGTCGCCGCGGCACGCCCGCCCAGAGCATGGATCACCGGATCCCATTCGCGCAGATCCAGCGTCGCCCCGGCCTCGAGCAGCACGACCGGTCCGTCCGGCGGGCCACGGCGGATCTCGAAGCGCAACGTCCGTCCGTCCACCGCCACGTCGCGCACATCGGCAGCGACAGGCTCTGGCGACGACGATGCGATGGCCGCGGCCGAACCGCACACCCCCATCAAAAGCAAGCCCATCTGCAGGCAGAGCCCGATCATCCCCGTCCGTCGCCACAAGCGCATGGCTCGCCCTCCTCCCTTGCCTGGACATAGGGTGTTAGCGGCTGCCTGCTCCAGCCGCTTGTCCGATAGGGCTCGTGCCTTGATCCGCGCTGCGCAGCACGCGTTCCAAATCGCCAAGCGCGGTGATCGCCGCCTTCCTAGACATTCGGCTGGATCCTGACATCCCTATCGATAGGAAAGCCCCATGCCACGCTGTGATCTTCTGTTCCGCGACGCGCTGCTGATACATGGCAATGGCGAGAGCGGCGTGACCGGCGATCTCGCCGTGAGCGGAGACCGCATCGTGGCGCTCGGCGCATTGACCGGCTGGTCCGGCGGGCGCGAAATCGATGCGCGCGGGCTCGTGCTCGCACCCGGCTTCATCGATGCCCACACCCATGACGACCGCGCCCTGCTCGGGCCGCCCGCAGCGCTGGCCTGCAAGCTCTCGCAGGGCGTCACCACCGTCATCGTCGGCAATTGCGGCGTCAGCCTCGCACCGCTTTCCCTGGACCACCGGCCGATCGCCCCGCTCGACCTGCTCGGCGACGAGCGGTGGTGGACCTTCGACAGCTTCGCAGCCTATGCGACGCATCTCGACGCCCATCCGCCGGCGGTGAACGCCCTCGCCTTCGTCGGCCATATCAGCCTCAGGGTGCGCGTGATGGGCGACGACGTCTTCCGCCCGGCGCGCCCGAAGGAGTGCGCCGAGATGCGCAGCCTGCTCGCCGCCGCCCTTGCCGAGGGCGCGGCCGGCTTCTCCTCCGGCCTTGCCTATCCCCCTGCCCGCGCCGCGACGACCGAAGAGGTGATCGCCATCGGCGAGCCGCTCGCCCGCCACGGGGGCCTCTACGTCACCCATATGCGCGACGAAGAATCGGGGGTGATGGCGAGCATCGAGGAAGCTGCGGCGATCGGCCGGACGATCGGCTGCCCGGTGGTGATCAGCCATCACAAATGCGCCCTTCCGGAAAATTTCGGCCGATCGCGCGAGACGCTGGCGCTGATCGACCGGACCGCCGGCCAGGGCGACGTCCACCTCGACGCCTATCCTTATGCCGCCTCCTCCACGGCCTTGCTGGTGGAGCTGCTGCGCGACGACATCCCCGTCCAGATAACATGGTCGCTCCCTCACCCGTCGGCGGCAGGACGGATGCTCGACGAGATCGCGCGCGAATGGGCGGTGCCGCCGATCGAGGCTGCGCGGCGCCTCCAGCCGGCCGGGGCGGTCTATTTCTCGATGGACGAGCAGGATGTGCGGCGGATCCTGGCGCATCCGCGCACCGCGATCGGCAGCGACGGCCTGCCGCACGATCAGCGCCCGCATCCACGGCTGTGGGGCAGCTTTCCCCGCGTGCTCGGCCATTATGCGCGCGATCTCGGCCTGTTTCCGCTCGAGGTCGCGATCCACAAGATGACCGGGCTGAGCGCGTCGATCTTCGGCCTCGCCGATCGGGGGGTGTTGCGCGAGGGCGCCTATGCCGATCTGGTGCTGTTCGATCCCGCATCGATCGCCGACCGCGCGACCTTCACCGAGCCCGAGCTGCCCGCCGAGGGTATCCGCGAGGTGTGGGTCAACGGGCGCAGCGCCTATACCGCGAAAGGCGGCGTCGTGCCCGATCCCGCGGGCCGGCTGCTACGACGCCGGCCGCAGGGTTGAAGCGGACTCCGGCGCGCGCGCCTCGCCGAGGCGGGCCATGTCCGCCGCGATCGACAGCGAGGCGCGCCAATAGGAGAAAATGGCCAGCATGCTCGCGCAGACGCCCGCCAGCAGCGCATAGCGCAACGAATCCCGCCCGACGAAAGGAGCGAGCCAGTCGCTCACGAGGCCGATGATCTGCGGTCCCAGGCCAAGCCCGATCAGATTGCCGAGGAAGAGCTGCGTCGCCGCCGCGCGGGCGCGCATGCGCGGCGGCACCAGCGCCTGCATCGCGGCGATGCACGGCCCGATATAGGTCGCGCTCAGCGAAAGCGGCGCGATCGCCGCGACGATCGCGACGCGCGGATCCCCGGCCAGCAGGAAGACGGGCCAGAAGGGCAAGGAAGCGAGCGCGCCCAGGATCGGCACGCCGACATACCAGCGCGGGCTCCGCCGGCGCAGGCGATCGACCAGCAGGCCCGAGGCAAAGGTGGCCGCGCCTCCGCCGATGCCGACGATGAGCGCCAGCACCAGACCCACCTGCTGGACGTCGAGACCGTGGGACCGCATCAAGAAGGCCGGCACGAAGGTGGTCACGCCATAGCCCGAAAAGGCGCTGAGCCCACTTGCGAGCACGATCCAGCAATAGGAGCGCTGCGAGCGCAGATAAGCGAGCGTTTCGCGCATCGACGGCGCGGCCGCCGTCTCGACCTCACACTGACGGGGCGGCTCCTGCACCGTCGCGGCCATCAGCAGCGCCAGCAGGATGCCGGGAATGCCGGCAACGAGGAAACCCGCGCGCCAGCCATGGTGATGGACGATCCAGCCGCCGCCGACGAATGCGACCATCAGCCCGATATTGACGCCCACCGCATAGATCGCCTGAGCCCGCCCGCGACGATCGGGCGGAAACAGATCGGTGATGATCGATTGGGAGGCCGGTCCGGTCCCGGCTTCGCCGACGCCCGTCAATACGCGCGCGAGCAGAAGCTGCCAGAAATAGGTCACCCAGCCGCATGCGGCGGTCGCGATGCTGAAACAGGCGAGCGACAAGGTGATGATCCGGATGCGGCTGTAGCGATCCGCCATGATCGCGATCGGCACGCCCATGGTCGCATAGAAAAGCGCGAAGGCCGGACCGGCAAGCAGCCCGAGCATCGCATCGCTCAGCCCGAACTCCAGCCGCAGGGGCTCCAGCACCACCGACAATATCTGCCGGTCCACATAGTTGATCGCATAAGTGGCGCTGAGCAGGGCGAGCACGATCGATGGCCGCTGCAGCGCGCTCGGGGTGGACGGCAAGGCTCGGGCTTCCTTTTCCTGGTGGCGCATCCGCTTCTTGCCCGATTTCCCGCGCCGCGCCTTGCAGAAAGGCTCGGGATCTTACCCCTACGGACCAAGCCGAGGCACGCCGACCGGCTAAGCCGCTGCACCAACCCGCAAAGCGGCTTCCCCTAGCGAACCGCTAGATCGACCGCGTCATAACAGGAGGATTTCCCCGCATGCGCGCTCCCTATCTGCTGTTTCTCGGCGACGCCGCCCTCGTCGGCATGGACAAGATGGCGGCGGGGATCGCGCGCTGGCGCGCGCGGGACTGCCTTGCGCAATATCGCCTGCCCGGCTGCGCCTTCGATACCGGCCTGCCCGACATGACGCCGGCCGAGGCTGCCGCCGCCGGTGCCGGCACCATGGTGATCGGCGTCGTCAATGTCGGCGGCGTGATTCCGGACGCCTGGGTTGCGAAGATCGTCGCCGCGCTCGAGGCCGGCCTCGACGTCGCCGCGGGCATGCATCAGCGGCTGGCCGACATGCCCGCAATCGCGGAGGCCGCCCGCCGCTGCGGCCGGACGATCCACGACGTGCGTCAGCCGACCCGGCGCTTCGCCACCGGCACCGGCGCCAAACGCAGCGGCAAGCGGCTGCTGACGGTCGGCACCGACTGCGCGGTCGGCAAGAAATACACCGCGCTGGCGATCGAGGCCGAGCTGCGCGCGCGCCAGGTGGACGCGGACTTCCGCGCCACCGGCCAGACCGGCCTGCTGATCGCCGGCCGCGGCGTCGTCATCGACGCGGTCATCGCCGACTTCATCTCGGGCGCCGCGGAATGGCTGTCCCCCGCTGCCGCTGCCGATCATTGGGACGTGATCGAGGGCCAGGGATCGCTCGCCCATCCTGCTTATGCCGCGGTCACGCTCGGCCTCATCCACGGCAGCCAGCCCGACGCGCTGGTGATCTGCCACGAGCCGGGACGGGAGACGTTGCTGGGCCTCGATTATCCGGTGCCCTCGCTCAACGCCCTTGCCGAAATGGCGCTGAACGCGGCGCATCTCACCAATCCCGCCGCCCGTGCCGTGGGCATCAGCATCAACAGCAGCGCCGTGCCCGAGGATGCGCTGGACGCGCTCGTGGCAGGGATCGAGGCGGAGACCGGCCTGCCCTGCTGCGATCCGATCCGGCAGGGCGTGGGCAAGATCGTCGACCTGCTGCTCGCCCCCGCCGCCTGACCCGCAACGACGATCCGCCCGGACCTCCAGCGAAAGACCAGCCGTGAAGCTCAGCGTCCAAATCGAAACCTGGCCGATGCGCGAAACCTTCCGCATTTCGGGCATCGCCTTCACCCATGCCGAATTGTTCGTCGTGCGCATTGAGGACGGCCCCTATCGCGGCCGGGGCGAAGCCTGCGGCGTCTATTATCGCGGCGATGCCCCGTCCGCGATGGTCGGCCAGGTGGAAGCCATCCGCAGCGAGATCGAAGCGGGGCTGGACCGGACGCGCCTGCTCCGCCTGCTTCCGGCCGGCGGCGCGCGCCACGCCGTCGATGCGGCGCTGTGGGAATTGGAGGCCGCGCGCACCGCGACGCCGGTCTGGGCGCTTGCCGGGCTGGAGGCCGCGCCGCCGCTCGCCACCGTCTTCACCATCGGCATCGGCACCCCCGACGAGATGGCCGCCAAGGCATCGGCGATGACGCATGCCCGCGCCATCAAGCTCAAGCTGGCCGGGAATGCGGAGGATGCGCCGCGGCTGCGCGCGGTCCGCCGGGCCCGGCCGGATGCCGACATCTCGATCGACGCCAATCGCGGCTTCTCGCCCGATGGCCTGCTCGCGCTCTACCCCGCATTGTACGAAACCGGGGTGAGCCTCATCGAACAGCCCTTCGCGATCGGGGCCGAGGAGGCGCTGGAGGGGATGCCGCGGGACATCGCCTTCGCTGCAGACGAAAGCGTGCAGGATATCCGCGATCTCGCAGGCACGGTCGGCCGGTTCGACATCGTCAACATCAAGCTCGACAAATGCGGTGGCCTCACCCACGCGCTGGAAATGGAGCGGGAGGCACGGCGCCTCGGCCTCAAGGTGATGGTCGGCAACATGACGGGCACCTCCTGGTCCCAGGCGCCGGCCTTCGTGCTCGGCCAGCTGTGCGACCATGCCGATCTCGACGGGCCGACCTTCCTCGCTGCCGATCGCGATCCCGCCGTCCGCTATCGCGACGGCATGATCGAATGCCCGGATGCCGTCTGGGGCCTCGGCGGCTGAGGCCGGCACTTTCCTGTTAAGCTGCTGATCCTTTCTGTTAAGATATGAGCCCTTTCGGTTAAGCGGCTCGTGGCCCTCGTCTCCACGATGGCGGCCCCGGCAGAAGCCGAGCAGGCAGGAGCGAAGCGGATGGTCGAGATGCAGAATGCTGGCCGGGTTCCGAAAGCGCGCAGCATCCGCGACATCAAGGAGCTGCACCGCCGCGTCCGCCAGATGGAGGCCGCCGACACGCCCTCCTCCTCGCTTCCGGATGGCTGGTGCCGCCCCCTGCACGGGCTCGGCTTCCGATACGATTACGACATCAATATCGCGCGCGGCGGCTGGGAATATTATGCGCTGGGCACCGGCCTCGGCATGATCGTGACCGACATGGTGGCGGCGACGCCGATTCCGCGGCGGCACGACATGAACGGCCATCTCGTGCTCTCCGCCATGGTGGACGGTGTGATCCCGCTCAGCCACGCGCGCGGCACGGATGCCGTCGGGCCGATGGCCCATGGTTTCTGCACCCTCTACGGCCTTTCCGAAGGCGACGAGCTGGAAACGCTCTACGAACCCGGCAAGCATCTGCGCTGGCTCAGCATCGTCGTCGAGCGCGAGCTGTTCTTCGAGGCGACCGGCCTCGATGCAGCCGACATTCCCACCGATATCGCCGAGTTTCTGTGCAATGGCGTCTCGCTCTCGCCGCGCAACGTCCCGATATCGCATCAGGCCTCGCTCGCGATCCAGCAGCTGTTGCAATGTCCCTTCGACCGCAGCCTGAGAGGCGCCTATCTGCGCGTCAAGACGCTCGAGCTGATCTTCCATCTCTTCGCCACGATCATGACGCCGCCCGAGGAAAGCGCGACCGACATATTGACCCCTGCCGATATTGCGAAGCTCGACACGGCGATGCGCATCATCCGTTCCAATCTCAGCGGTCCGTTGAGCGTGACCGAGCTGTGCACATGCGTCGGGCTGACCCGGCGGCGACTGCAGCTCGGCTTCCGGCAGATCTATGGCGATACCGTCTGCAACGTGCGCGACCGGCTCAGGATGGAGCTGGCGTTCGAGCTGGTGAACGATTCCTCGATGTCGATGATCGAGATCGCGATGGAGGCGGGATATGACCATCCGGCCAGCTTCTCGCGCGCTTTCCGCTCCGCCTTCGGCATGTCGCCGATCATGGCGCGGCAGGCTGCCCGCGAAAGCCTCGTCGAACGCCGCCGACGCGACAGGACAAAGCCGCGCCGGGCGCCCGCTGCCTGAGATCGTGGCCCGGCCATATCGCCACGCGGCCATGTCGAGCAGCAGGCGTGCCGGACTTCACGAGATTTTGATGATCATTCGATGACGATCCGGATGCTTCCTGCACAAGATCGGATCCGCCCCGCAAAGTCCCGTCCCGCCGTTGGTCTAGCGATCATCAGGAGAGCTCAGACCGTAAGCAGATCCATGCAGGCGGCTGGCCCTTTTGGGGGATATGCGATGAAACAGACCATTACGCTCGCACTGCTTTGCTCTACCGCCACGGCTGCCCACGCCGCGGAGCCGGCAACGGACACCACGACGCCGATCGCCGATATCGTCGTAACCGCTGCGGCGCAGAAGAATATAGTCAAGAGCGACGTACCGCTCAGCCAGGTTCCGCAGAATATTCAGATCCTCTCGTCGCAGCTCATCAGGGAGCAGGGCGCCAATCTTCTCGAAAATGTGCTTCAGAACGTGGCCGGCGTCATGACCGGCAGCTACGCTCGCTCATACGACTTCTATCGCATCCGCGGATTCGATGCGAGCGGCTACACCTATGTCGACGGGCTGCCGCGCGGCGTCGCGATCAACGCCGAGCTCGCCGGGCTTGAGCAGGTGGAGGTGATCAAGGGCCCCTCCTCCGTGCTGTTCGGCCAGGGTTCGCCGGGCGGCCTGGTCAATCTGATCAGCAAGCGCCCACAATCGACCCCGCATATCGAGGTGAACGCCAGCTACGGCAGCTATGATAGCTATACGGGGATGATCGACATCACCGGCCCGCTTACCGGCGGCGGCGCGCTCGACGGCCGGATCGTCGCCAATTACCGCAACGACCGCAGCTTCATCGATTTCCATCCGGCGACGCGCCGCCTCTATGTCGCGCCGTCGCTGACTTGGCATATCGGCCCCGACACCAGCCTGACCATATTGGCATCGCTTTCCAAGGACTGGAGCGAGCTCATTCCCGACCAGCCGGCCGCCGGCCTCGTCTATGCCGGACCTCTCGGCTATTATCGCCGATCCCTCTACATCGGCGATCCCGACAACAAGGGAAAGATCCTGCAGACCTTCGTCTCTGCCGGATATGCATTCCGTCATCGTTTCAACGAACATCTCTCTTTCTATCAAAATGCCCGCTATTCCTATCTCGATCTCAAATATCTCAATCTCTACCAGCCGCTCGCCTATGATCCGGCAAGTGGCATCCAATATGAATATGGCGATGATTTTTTCGAGAAACGAAACATCTATTCGCTCGACAGCGGCTTCCAGCTGGATGCGACGACCGGCCCGTTCCGGCACCGTGTGGTGCTCGGCGTCGAATATGAGGGGCTGCGCAATCCGACGAGGATCGGCCTCGGCTTCGCGCCGACCATCGCCTTCAATCTCTACGATCCCGACTACAGCGTCTTCGAGACCCAGCCGCGCACCTTTTACGACGGAAACACGAAATCAGATGCTTTCGGCTTCTATGTGCAGGATACGATCACCCTGGCCCCCGGCCTCAACCTGACCGCCGGCGGCCGCTATGACACGGTGAAGATCAACGACGCGCGCTACACCAAATTCTCGCCGCGCGCGGGCCTGACCTATGAATTGGGCGGCGGCTTTTCCGCCTATCTGAGCTATGCCCGCTCCTTCCTGCCGCAACCCGGCTATTTCGATCTCTCGGGCAAGCCGGTGCCGCCCGAGACCGGCGAGGCCTATGAAGCCGGCGTAAAACTCGGATCGCCCGACGGCCGGCTCAACGGAACGCTCGCCATCTACCAGATCACCCGCTCCAACGTCGCGACGGCGATCCCGAGCATGCCGAGCGTCTACGAAGTCACCGGTGCCCAGCGCAGCCGCGGCGTCGAGCTTGACGGACAGTTCAAGCTCACCCGCCAGTTCCAGCTCGTCGCCAGCTATGCCTACACCCATGCCGTGGTGAAATCTGATCCGACCATCCCGGTCGGCCAGACCGTGATCGGCGCACCGCGCCACAAGGCCAGTCTCTGGGCGCGCTATTCCATCGACGCCGGGCAAATGGGCGTGCTCAGTGCCAGCCTCGGCGGCATCGCTCTTTCGAAACAGCAGGGCTCGCTGCCGAACAGCTACACCATCCCGTCCTACGCATTGGTCAATGCCAATATCGGCCTCAAGAAAGGGCCTTTCTCGGTTCAATTCAACATCAACAATCTCTTCGACAAGAAATATATCTCCGGCGCGACCGGCGACCTCTTCGTCGTCTCAGGCGAACCGCGTATCTGGAAACTCACCCTGGGCTGGGGATTCTGACGGCTCCTTGCAAGAGCGCCGATTATGTTGCGGCCGGCCTGCTCTCGACGAGCGAGGCCGGCCGTCTCGTCACATGACGAGCAGATCCTCGTAAAAGGCGCCGAAAGGCCGCGTGGGATGGCGGATGTGAATTTCGAGCACCCACAGGCCGGGCGAAGGCGCATAGCTGATGTCGGCCAAAGCGCCGTCATGCTTAACGGCATGGGGGAAATCCGACAGGCGGTGGCCGGACATGTCGAGATTGAGCGCCCATCCACGCATGGCGGCATCGCGTTCGGCAAAGCCATAGAGCGCCGCACCGGTGAGTCCATGGTCCATCCAGGCCGTGCGCGTCGCCTCGTAGACGGCAACGACATCGCGCGCCGCGCGGTGCATGTCGGCATCGTCGCCGGTGACGAAGGTCGCGCCGGCGTCGCCTTCATAGCCTTGCCAGACCGGCCCGATATCGATGAAGAATATGTCCCGCTCGCCGAGGATGATGCCGGGCTGGGAGGTTTCGCCGAAGGTCTTGAGCGTGTTCGCGCCGAAGCGGACATGGATGCCATGCCACCCCCGCAGCAGGCCACCTTCCTTGAGGAGGCGCCGGGCCAGCGCCTGCGCGGCTTCCTCCGCCATGCCCGGCGCGATCTCGCCGGCGATCCGCGCGATCGCCGCCCGCGTGCGTTTGCACGCCTCGATCATCAGTGCAGCGTCGTAGCGATCGCCATTGCGCTCCTGCCCGGCGCGGAGCTCCTCATCCCCCATCCTCAGGCATCCCGGATCACGGAGAGAGCATCCGGATTGGCGATGGAATGGCGGGGCCAGCGATCCGACCAGGGCATCGCCGCCTCGAGCTCGAAGGCGAGCGCCAGCAACCGATCTTCGCCACCCTTGGCCGCGGTGAACATGCTGCCGATCGGTACGCCGTCGGTATCGGCGAACAAAGGCAGCGAGATGGCCGGCACGCCGATCAGATTTTGCAGCGGCGTGTAGGAGACGTAGTCGAACATCAGGCCGGCAATCGCCTCGAACGCGCGGGTCGGCGCCAGCTCGCCGATAGGGAGGGCGGGATAACGCAGCACCGGCGACAGCATCAGATCGAACCGCGCGAAGAAGCGTGCAAAAGCCTGCGACGCCGCCGAGATCGTCTCCAGCGCCCGATCGAGCGCGTCGGTCTTCAGGCTCCGCGCCTCCTCGGCAAGCGCCCAGGTCCACGGTTCCAGACTTTCCTCCGCCCGTGCGGCACCGAGGCGGCCGATGGTCTGCATCACGGCATCGTGCGCCAGATATCCCCAAAATGTCCGGAAGCAGGCGGCTATGGCCGGTCCGTCGCCCGGGAATGGCACCGTCTCGATCCGATGACCGAGCGACGCGCAAAGCGCCACCGTCTTTTCGACGATCATTGCGACCGGACCGGAGGGCGGCACGCCGTCCAGATTTTCGGTGACGACCGCGATCCGCAGCCTGTCCGCCGACGGGCCCATCGGCCGCGAGGCACTGCCGGCCCCCACCGCCGTCGCCCAGGCGACGTCGCGCACGCTGCGCGACAGCAGCACGTCGCAGGCCAGAAGATCCTCGATGATATGCACGTCCCGCGCTCGCACATTGCCGCCACGTCCGGGCTTGAGACCGACGAGGCCGCAGCAGCTCGCGGGAATGCGGATCGAGCCGCCGCCGTCCGCCGCATGGGCAAGCGGCACCATGCCCGAAGCGACCGCAGCCGCCGCACCGCCCGACGAGCCGCCAGGCGAGCGGCCGAGCGCCCAGGGATTTTGTGCAGCGCCGTAGAGCACCGGCTCCGTCGTGGGAAGCAGCCCGAATTCGGGCGCATTCGTCTTGCCGAGCGCGATCAGCCCCGCGGCATCGAAACGCTGTGTGAAGGCGAAGGATATGCTACCCGGCTGCGCATCGGCCTTGGATCGGGAGCCGCTTCGGTTCGGCATGCCGGGATAGTCGAGCCCGTCCTTGAGCAGCCAGGGAACGCCGGCCATCTCGCCCGTCGCCGCGCGAGCGCACGCAAGCGCCTGCGCATCGTCACGGCAGGTGATGACGTTCAGGATCGGGTCGAGCGCATCGATCCGGATCCGCGCCGCCTCGACGAGGGCGGCAGGAGGGAGCTGGCGGGTTGCAACCAGCTCGGCCTGGCCATGGGCATCGAGCCGGCCGATCGAAAAAGCGTCGGCTTCGCTCAGCCCTGCCGCAGCGTCAGTCATGTCCGGATACTCCTTGGGGCGGGATCGCCTATCCGGCCTGATGGCGCCGTTTATCCGGCCTCTCTTGGCACATTGGTCTGCCCGCTGTGCAATGAAGCGCAGGACATGCGCGAACCCGCCTTGCCCCGCAGCATTCGGGACGCTTTTTCAAGCAGCCACTCAGCCCTCGGTACGGCGCATGAACTCAGCATAGGTCGGATGATGGGAGAGCAGACCGCCGTCGACCGAGATGACCTGCCCGGTGATGAAGGCGGCACCGGGCGAGGCGAGAAAGACCACCGCCGCAGCCACATCCTCGGGCCGGCCGAGGCGCGGGGTGAGATGGTTGCGCCGGTAGAGCGCGATATCTTCCTCCGAGACATTCGCGGCAAGCGCCGGCGTCTCCATCACGCCGGGAGCGATCGCGTTGCAGCGTATCCCCTGCTTGCCATATTGGGTCGCCACATAGAGGGTGAGCGCGCCGAGGCCGCCCTTCGAGGCGCCATAGGCCGGCCGCACCACATCCCCGGTGAGCCCGGAGGCCGAGGAAGTATTGACGATCACGCCCCCGCCCCGCTTCAGCATCTGCGGAATCGCGTGCTTGCAGCCGAGCATCGGCCCGCGCAGGTTTACCGCGAAGGCCTCGTCCCACACTTCGATGTCCATCGAGACGATGTCCCGATCCCGGCTCATCAGCGCGGGCGAGGATGCGGCCGCATTGTTGTGCAAAATGTCGATCCCGCCATATTCGGCGACCGCAGTTTCGATCATGGCGCGGATGTCGCCTTCCTGCGCGACGTCGGTCCGCACTCCGGTCGCGCGGCCGCCCGCGGCACCGATCTCCTGGGCAACGCGCGCCGCGCTGCCGCCATCGAGATCCGCCGCGACCACCGCCGCTCCGGCCCGCGCGAGCGCCTGTGCCGTCGCCCGTCCGATGCCCGATCCGGCGCCCGTCACGATGGCGACTTTTCCTGATAGAATTTCGCTCATATCCGCCCCATCCCATGATTATTTCCAAGATCACGGAAAATTCCATTATCTATTCCGGTAATTCCTGTCCGGCTTGACACGGATTTTGCCAATATCCACCATCGCGACTGCCGAAGAGGATGAGACCATGAATGGCATGACCATTATGATTGGCCAGGATCGCAGCGAAGCCCATCGCCTCGCAAATGGATTGAATGCCCGGCTGATCTCGACTCCCTCTGCGGGAGATGATGGTGCCTGGATCCGATGGCGCGAGGCGATCGACGCCGAGCCGCGCGCCGAGCGGATCGTGGTTGCCCTTTTCCCGGAGCGATGGGATCCGGCCGGCCTGGCCGATCTGGCATTCGATGCCTGGATCGCACGCGGCGAAGCGCCACTGCTGGAATGGATGATGGCGCTCGGCGCGGCTGGCAGCCTGTGCGCGGACGGCGGGGCGATCGTCGCCGTGGCGGATGCGCCGCCGCCGCTCGATTCCGCGGGGCTCGCGCCGGAAGCCGCGATCGCCGAGGGCGTGGCCGCGCTTGTCCGTTCGCTCGCGCTTTCGGAAGGCAAGCGCGGCGTTCGCGCCAACACCGTCACCACACCCAGCCGCCTGCTCAGCGGCCCGCCGATCGCACCAGATCCCCCACTCCGCGGCTTTCCCGGCACGTTGGAGGAGGATGTGCTCGGCGCCGTGCGGCTCCTGCTTTCTCCCGATGCGGCGCATCTCAGCGGACACTGCCTGCCGGCAGATCGAGGACGGTCATGGTAACTGGGAAGGAAAGACCGAGCGTCATCGTCACCGGCGCGAGCGGCGGTGTCGGTCGGGGCATCGCGCTCGCCTGCGGCGAGGCCGGCTGGACCGTGTGGATCGCGGCGCGCCGGCCTGCGCAAGGCGAAGCCGTCGCCGCCGAGGTTAGCGCGCTTGGCGGTGTCGGCCGCTTCGTTGCATGCGACGTGGCGGAGGAGGCGTCGGTTGCCGCAGCCATAACCGCAGCCGTGGCCGAGGATGGCAGGCTGGACGGCGCCGTGCACAATGCCACCAGCGAGCAGTCGGCCACCCGGCACGCCACCCTGCCCGATTTCACGATGGAGGAGATGCTCCATCAGGTCGCGGTCTCCGTGCGCGGCTCCTATCTGCTCGCGCGTCTCGCCTACCCTCATCTTCGCAAGAGCCGGGGGGCGCTGCTGCTGCTGACCTCCGAGGCCGGCTTCGAAGGCAAAGCGCGACTGCCGGTCTATGCGGGCGTGAAGGCCGCCCAGCGCGGGCTTGGACGGGCATTGGCGCGCGAATGGGGCCCGGACGGCATTCGCGTCAACTGCATCGCGCCGCTCGCCACAACGCCGGCGCTGGTCGAGGCCTTCGCCCGCGACGAGACGATGAAGGCGCGGGTGATGGGCCGCAACCCGATGGGCCGCCTCGGCGACCCTATGCAGGATATCGGCCGCGCGGCGCGCTTCCTGCTCTCGCCGGACAGCGCCTATGTCACCGGCCATACGCTGATGGCCGACGGCGGGAGTTGTCCCGTCACCTGACTCCTTCCACCACCAGATCGAGCGTCTCCGGCCCATATTCAAGATGATGCGCGACGCAGCGCCACTCGAAGCCAGCGACGAGGCTGAGGCTGCCGGCCGGGAAACGCGCGATCATCTCCTCCAGCACGACACGTCCGATCATCCGGGTGAGATGGTTGCCGATGCACAGATGCGGCCCAAAGCCGAATGCGAGGTGGCTCGCCGGATTCTCACGGTCGAGCCGGAAGCTGCCGGGATCGGGATAGACCGCCGGATCGCGATTGGCCGCCGCGATGCCGAGCATGACATGCTCGCCCCTGTACACCGGGCAGCCGCCGATCTCGCTGTCCTGCCGCGCGGTCCGGAAAAGAAAGGCGACCGGCGCCTCGAGGCGCAGCGATTCTTCGACCGCCGCCGCGATCTTGTCCGGCTCCTCGCGCAGGCGCTGCTGGAAGCCCGCGTCCGCCACGAAGCGATAGGCGAGATTACCGAGCATGTAGCTCGCCGAAAGCGAGCCGGAGAGAATGTTGACGATCAGGGTGCGGATATGATGCGCGCCGATCCGCCAGCCATCTTCGTCCCGCGCGCTCGCCATCGTGGTGACGAGATCGTCGGGCGCCCCCTCCCCCGCCGCCTCCCGCTCCGCGATCAGTCCGTCGAGCACCGCCGCAAATTCGGGAAAGGCGCCGGCAATGCCCTCGCCCCGCTCGGTCTTGCCATGCGACGGCCACGTGCTGTGCAGCAGCTCATCGCACCAGCGCATGACCTGCTCGTGCAGGCCGTCCGCTATGCCGAGCGCATGCGCCGAGACCGATCCGGGCAGCGGAATGGCCAGCGCCTTCATGAGATCGCCGCCACCCGCCCGCGCGAAGGCGTCGAGGCGTCGCCGGACATTCGCGCGGGTCCACCCCTCGACTGCAATTGCATTGCGTGGGGTGAAGCCGCGCATCAGGATGCGGCGGATCTTCGGGTGGAGCGGCGCATCGAGCTCCCCGAGAAAGCTCTCCTCGATCGGGACGGTGACGCCCGGCGCGCGCATGTCGCCCACGGAGGAGAAGCGCGCCGCATCCCTGAACGCGTCGCGCGTATCGGCCCAGCGGGTGGTGAGCACGAGATTGTCCGCCGGGCGACAGACCGGCCGGGCACTGCGGATACGATCCATCAGCGCGAAATCCTTGGCCCTGGCCGCATCGTGCGGATCGAAGGCGAAATCCTGATCGATCGGCTGGCTGCTCATCGGCACATCCTCATGCAAACACTACGGGCACGCTCGCCAGGCCGCGCGTCGGCACGAGCTGCGTGCGCACGATCCCGCTTTCGACGACGTCGAACTCCGGCGCCGCCGCCAGCAACGCCTGCAGGGCGACCCGCGTCTCGAGCCGTGCGACCGCGGCGCCGAGGCAGGTGTGGATGCCCTGGCCGAAGGTCCAATGCGTCTTCACCCGGGGCCGATCGAAGTCGAGCCGTTCGGGATGATCGAACATGGCCTCGTCATGATTGGCCGAGCCGTAGAGGATCAGCACCTGATCGCCCTCCGGTATCGTCACGCCATGCAGGGTGACGTCGCATGTCGTGGAGCGCGCCAGCCCTTGCACCGGCGAGACGAAGCGCATCAGCTCCTCCAGCGCCGTCGGCCAGCGCGAGGGCTCCGCGACCAGCTTGCGCCGCTCGTCCGGAAAGCGCGCCAGCGCTATCACGGCATTGGCGATCATGTTCATCGTCGTATTCTGCGACGCATCGTGCAGCAGCGAGCAGAAGCCGGCAATCTCCTCGTCGCTGAGCTCCAGCCCAGCCTTGTCGTGGTGCAGGATCTGCGAGATCAGGTCGGAGCCCCGGCGCAGGCGACGCTCGGCCACCAGTGACTTCCAATAAGCGTCCATCTCGGCATAGGCAGCAAGCGCCGCCGGGCTGGTGAAATCGGATCCGGCAAGCGTATCGAGGTTCCAGCGCAGAAACTGCCCGCGATCCGCGACCGGCAGATCCATCAGCGAACACATGGTCAGGGTCGGGATCAGCTGCGCATAGCCCGTTGCCGCGTCGAGCCGCCCTTCGGCGACGGGCTCGCGCAGCAGGTCCTGCGCGGCCCGCGCGACATCCGGCTCGAGGTCCGCCACCCGCTTCGGTGTCAGCACGCGCGCAAGGATCGCACGCAGCGCATCGTGCCGCGGAGGATCCATGTTGAAGATATTGGGAGGGATAAGGGTGATGTCGGTATCGATCAGCGTGCCTTTGGCGGAGGAAAAGCGCCGCCAGTCCTTGAGCGCTGCGTC
Source organism: Flavisphingomonas formosensis (assembly GCF_009755815.1). Classification (GTDB taxonomy): domain Bacteria; phylum Pseudomonadota; class Alphaproteobacteria; order Sphingomonadales; family Sphingomonadaceae; genus Flavisphingomonas; species Flavisphingomonas formosensis. Next base: position 66,315 of record NZ_WRPK01000006.1, on the reverse strand, counting down.
CACGTCTTCGGCCCGGCTCAGCATCCAGTAATGCGGCCAGATCCGGTGGTTGACGATCTCGCGCCGGTAGACCGGATGATCCCGGCGCATCACCCTGTAGGCCGAAAAAGGATCCTCGAAGAAGGCCGGCGCAAAAGGATCGAAGTCGAATGCACGGTTGGCGCTGGCTTCAGCCACCATTTCCGCCGTCATGAGCCGCTCCTCCCTCCTGCACATATCCTGTGCGCAGATGCGCCGCCGGCACTACATGCACCATGCGAGACCAGGAGGCGGAGTAGCAAAGGCGGCCGGCTTCACGAAAATCGCCCCCGACTGCTTCCGGATAGCCGGAAAAGGCGGCCGGCCGTTCCTATGGGAACATCATGCTCGACGGGGACGGCAGGCCAGAAGAGCGGGAATGCCACGACCGCACCAAATTCGCGGAAGCCGGCGATCGCCATCGTCCGCGGATTCGACGGATCGGGACCGCTGAAAAGCCGATCGTTGTAGTTATGCGCAGCCCCGCAGCAGGGTGGTCTCGACATCAGCAGGTTTTCGATTTCTCTGGACAAACACCATCTACAGAATAACCGACTTCGCGCTCGAAATGACTATATGAATCCTATAGAAAACTGCTTTGCACATTCAATTCTATATGCGCAGGCCGAGGGATTAACACTGTAATACATACCTGGATGGCATGTCGTCAGTATCAAAGATCATGCATCGAAGTCAAAGGACTCGCAGCCCTGTTTTCTGACACCGCCGGACACGAGAAGAGGCGATGCTGGTGTTCGTCACTTTCCTGCTGACGTTAGTCCGCAACTGCGGCCTTTATCCGTCAGAAAGGATATCGCCCCGCCGTCCGGTTCCGCATTGTCGCAGTAAGCGGACAATCCCGGCAGTCGCCGCATTTCGCGGTGCGGAATCGCTGCATAGCCTGACCGCACGCAAAATGGGATGGAGCAAGGCGTGATCCGCAGCATTGGGATTGTCGGCAGTGGTTTGGCCGGTCTCAGCACCGCAAAGACGCTGCGGCAATTCGGTTTCGACGTGACCATATTCGAGAAGGAAGCGGACATTGGCGGCGTCTGGTCCGCATCACGCCGCTATCCCGGCCTGACAACGCAAAATCCGCGAGACACCTATGCCTTTTCGGATTTTCCGATGCCACGATCCTATCCCGAATGGCCGACCGGAGCGCAGGTTCAGGCCTATCTCGAAACCTATGTCGATCATTTCGCCTTTCGCGATGCGATCCGGCTGAACTGCGAAGTGGTTGCCGCGATCCCGCGCGGAGAGGAAGGCTGGACGATCGTCACCCGATCCACCAGGGACGGAAACGAGGACCGTCACGACGTCGATTATCTGATCGTCTGCAACGGTATATTTTCGATTCCTTCTATCCCGGCCTTCCCTGGGCGCGACGACTTCATCGGCGCTGGTGGCCACATCCTGCACACCAGCGAGTTCACCGATCCGGAGATTGCACGCGGCCGCAATCTCCTAGTGATCGGATATGGCAAGTCGTCGTGCGACGTCGCGATGGCGAGCGTCGGTCTCGCCGCCTCGACCACGGTGATCGCCCGCCACTTGATCTGGAAAATTCCGAAACGCCTCGCCAAAATACTCAACTTCAAGCATCTTTTTCTCAATCGGCTCGGCGAGGGCCTGTTCCGCTACATCCAGATCAGGGGTTTCGAGAAGTTCCTGCACGGCCCCGGCAAGCCGGTGCGCGACATGATGATGGGAAGTGTTCAGGCGGTGATCTCCCGCCAGCTCCAGCTGCGCAGGATCGGCCTGGAGCCCGACAGCAAGCTGGAAACGATCGCGCGGAGCACCGTCAGCCTCGTCACCGACGGCTTTTACGAGAATATCGCGAGTGGGGCGATCGGCTTCCAGAAGGGCGAGATCGCCACGCTTCGGCCCGGCGAGGCGACGCTCTCCACCGGCGCGACGGTGCCGGCCGAAGTGATCATCTGCGGAACCGGCTGGCACCAGCGTTGCGACTTCCTGGACGCCGCCACTCTGGCGAAGGTCACCGATATGCGCGGCAATTTCCGCCTGTACCGTTCGATGCTGCCGGTGGGCGTGCCGCGCCTCGCCTTCAACGGCTATAATTCCTCCTTCTTCAGCCAGCTCAACGCGGAAGTCAGCGCGCTGTGGCTCGCCGATCTGCTGCGCGGTGGGCTGACACCGCCGCCTGTCGAGACGCAGAACGCCTATGTCGACTCGCGGCTCGCCTGGATGGAAGCGCGAACCGACGGCAAGCATTCGAAAGGCACCAACATCATCCCCTTCTCGGTGCATCATATGGACGAGATATTGGCGGAAATGGATCTCAAGCTGCCGCTTTCCACCCGCCTCAAACATTGGTTCGTCGCCATCGACGCCGCCGACTATGCCGGGTTGCTGCCCCGGCTGATGCGCCGCCATGGCGTGACTTCGCGGCCGCAGCACCGCGCCAGCCAAGGACAAGCCGCATGACCCCACTCGCCGGCAAGGTCGCGATCGTGACCGGCGGTGCCGCCTCGATCGGCGCCGCCATTTCCCGCAAGCTGCACGCCGACGGCGCCGCCGTGATGATCGCCGCGCGCAGCGCCGCGAAGGGCGACGTGATCGCGGCGGAACTCGGCGACCGCGCCCGTTTCGTCGCCACCGACATCACCGACGATGCCGCGCTCGAAACGCTCGTCGGCGCGGCGATCGCCACGTTCGGCCGGCTCGACATCGTCGTCAACAATGCCTGTTCCTATGGTGACGACGGCCCCGCGACGGCGCGCCGGACATGGCTCGACACGCTGAACGTCAACGCCGTTTCCGCCGCGATACTGGGTGAGATCGCGCGGCCGCATCTCGCCGCAACGCGGGGCAATATCATCAATATCGGCTCCATCTCGGGGCTGGTGCCGCATGTCGGCCGCTGGGCCTATCCGGTGTCCAAGGCAACACTACGCCACCTCTCCAAGGCGCAGGCGCTCGACTACGCGGCCGACGGCATTCGTGTGAACATGGTGACGCTCGGCCACATCTGGTCGGATCCGTTCGATGGGCTGACTTCCGGCGATCGTGCCCATGCCGACGCCGTCGCGGCCGATCTCAATCTGCTCGGCCGCGTTGCCGACGCCGCCGAGGTCGCCAACGTCGTCGCCTTCGTCGCATCCGACGCCGCATCCTACATGACTGGAAGCGAGACCAATGTGGACGGCGGCTACGCCATTCTCGGGCCGGAACGGCGCATCCCGCTGATGCCGCTGCTGATGGCGCAGGGCTGAGCCGTGCCGATGGAACCGGACGTCGTCATCGTCGGCAGCGGCATCAACGCGCTGGTGTGCGGCGCGATGCTCGGCTTGCGCGGCAAGCGCGTGCTGCTGCTCGAGCGCAATGCGCTGGCCGGCGGCTGCATCCGCACCGAGGAGCTGACGCTGCCCGGTTTCCGGCACGATACCCTTTCCACCCTTTATCCGCTGTTCGTCACCGCCCCCCATTTCGCCGAACTCGGTCCTGCGCTCGCCCGCCACGGCGTCCGCTTCGTGAACACGGACACGCCCACCGCAACGTTGCTGCCGGACGGCCGCGCCTTCATCTTCCGCACCGACCGATCGGCCAATGCAGCCGCCTTCGATGTGCTCGCACCCGGCGACGGCGACGCCTATCGCGCGGCGATGGCCGAGATCGAACGCGGCGCGCCGCTGATCTTCGGACTGCTCGGAAACGCGCTCTGGTCCTGGCGCACGGTCCGCCTGCTCGCGGGCGAGGCGCGGCGCCGCGGCCTTGCCGGCCTCGCGCGCTTCTTCGGGGAAGCGATGGGATCGGCCCGCGACTGGCTGGCCGGCGCCTTTCGCTCGCCGGTCTCGCGCGGGCTGTTCGCGCCCTGGGTGCTGCATGTCGGCCTGTCTCCGGAGAGCGCGGCTTCGGCACTGATGAACCGCCTCGTCCTGTTCTCGCTGGAGCAGGCCGGCGCACCGATGGTAGCCGGCGGCAGCGACCGCATCGTTGCCGGCTTCCGGGCGTTGATCGAGGAATGCGGCGGCGAGCTGCGCACCGGCACCGACGTGGAGCGGATCCTCGTCGAACGGGGCCGCGCGACGGGAGTGATCCTTGCAGGCGGAGAGACGATCCGCGCGCGCCGCGCCGTCGTCGCCTCGGTGACGCCCACCCAGCTTTACGGCCGCCTGCTCCCCCGGCACGCCGTGCCACCCGAAACCCAGGCAGATGCCGCCCGCTTCCGTTATGGCCGCGGCGAGATGCAGATCCATCTCGCCCTGTCCGAACCGCCGGCCTGGCCGGATCCGACGCTGGGCAAGGTCGCGATGCTGCACCTGACCGATGGCCTCGACGGCGTTTCACAGGCAGTGAACGAGGCCGAGCGGGGATTGCTGCCCCAACAGGGCACGATCGTGGTCGCGCAGCCGATTGCGCTCGATCCCAGCCGCGCGCCGGAAGGCCGATGGATTTTCTGGATCCAGCTCCAGGAGCTGCCGCGCGACGGCGAACTGCGCGGCGACGCCGCCGGCGAGATCGAGATTCCCGCCGACGGCCGCTGGACCGAAGCCGTGCGCGAGGCCTATGCGGACCGGATAGTGGCTCGCCTCTCGGCGCTGATCCCCAATCTCGACCGCTCGATCCTCGGCCGCCACGTCATCAGCCCCGCGGATCTCGCCCGGCTGAACATAAACCTCGTCGACGGCGATCCTTATGGCGGGCTCTGCTCGATCGACCAGTTCATGCTGTGGCGCCCGTTCGCCACGCCCGGCAATCACCGCACGCCGATCGACCGCCTCTACCATATCGGTGCCTCGACACATCCGGGCCCCGGCCTCGGCGGCATGTCCGGCTATCTGGCCGCGGCCGATCTCGCATGACCGACACTCGCGAAACGGAACGCGCCCCATGACGCAACGGCCCCTTCTCCACCGCTTCGCTCCGGCGCTCTGCACTTATGCCGGCGGCCTGGTCATCGGTCTCACCTTGGTGAGCTTCCCGGCGAGCAGCGTCGTGCTGCGCGCGCTCCATCATTTCTCTAACGAGCAATATGGCGCGATCTATATCCCGCAGCTCGCCGCATCCGTGCTCGGCGCGCTCGCCGGCGGAGCGATCGAGCGCCGGCTCTCCCTGCGCGGCATGTTCCTGATCGCGCTGGCCTGCTTCGCGATCGCGGAGGCGCTGCTCGCCGCATCAAGCCTGGTCGCACCAAGCCTTGCCCTTCTCCTCATCATGATGGGCACCGCCTCTTTCGGTTTCGGCTTCGGCTTCGGCGGCGGACCGCTCAACGCATTCGCCGCCTTGCTCTTCCCCGCCCGACAGGGCGCCGCGGTGACGGCGCTGCACATGTGCGCGGGTGCGGGGCTGACCGTGGCTCCCGTCTTCTTCGCGGCGCTTGCTGACAGGGGAATGTGGATCGCCGGACCCGGGCTGCTGGCGGTGGTCAGCGGGCTGCTGTTCCTGATCGCCCTGTCCACTCGCTTTCCGATCCCCGACGAAGTGCCGGGCGATACGGTGGGCAACACGCGCCATCCGGGCAGGACCATTTTCTTCTGGGCCTGTGCCGCCGCTGCCATGCTCTACTCGGTGGCCGAGGGCACATTCTCCAACTGGGCGACAGTGTTCCTCACCGAGGAACGCGGCCTCGCGGCCCGCGACGCCGCGCTGGCGCTGACCTGCTTCTGGGCAGCGATCACCGGCGGCCGGCTGCTCGCCTCGCTGATCGCGGTCAGGCTGCCGCCGATCCTGTTCCTTGCGGTACTGCCTTGCGCCATGGCCGCCGCGCTGCTGCTGCTGCCGCATGTCGAAGGAAGCGGCGCCGCCTATGCGGGCTTCGGTCTGGCCGGTCTGGCCTGTTCGGCCTTCTTCCCGATGCTCGTCGCCTTCACCGCCGCCCGCACGCCACGCGCCATTTCCTGGATCGCCTCGATGCTCACCGCAGCGATGATGGTGGGCGTGGGCATCGGCTCCTACGCCGTCGGCGCGCTGCGAGGCGCCACGCCGATAGCCCGGCTCTACGGACAGGCGATCGTGGCGCCGCTCGCCTGCCTGGCCTGCGTCGCCATCGCTTTCACGATCGCCCGTCGATCGCGGTCCTGAACGTCCGGCAGAAGTCCGCGATCGCGGCAAACAGTGCGGCCGCGTCCACATCCTCGTCGCCCATTGCCCGGATCCGGTCGACCAGCGCCGATCCTACGATGACGCCGTCCGCAACCGCCGCGATCTCGGCAGCCAGCGCCGGCGTCTTGATTCCGAAGCCGACCGCCACTGGTCGATCCGACAAGGCCCGGCACATCGCGACTGCGGCGCGCACCTGTCCGGTGTCCGGGGCGGCGCCGCCGGTCGGCCCGGCCTGAGCGACACAGTAGCTGAAGCCGCCCACTCCCGGACTGGCCGCGAGGTTCGCATCCGTCATACCATCCGGCGAGACGAGCGGGACGAGAGCAAGGCCCGCCGCCGCGATCGCCGGCAGCAGCGCAGCGGCCTCACGCAGTGGCAGATCGGGAATGATCAGCGCGTCAGCGCCCGCATCGGCAATGTAGGCGAACACGGCGCCGTCTCGCGACAAAAGGGGATTGGCATAACCCATCAGCACGATCGGCGTGTCGGCATCGCGCGCGCGAAAGCGACGGACGATCGCCAGCGTAGCGTCCAGCGACCCGCCGGCATCCAGCGCGCGCCGATTGGCGAGACGAATGACCGGGCCATCGAGGATTGGATCACAAAAGGGATAACCGAGCTCGATGATATCGGCGCCGCCTGCGACGACCGCGTGGAGCATGTCCGCCGCCAGCGCGATCGAAGGATCGCCCGCGGCAAGATAGAAAATCAGCGCGGCCCGGCCCTGTTGGCGGCGCTCGACGAAGCGCCGCGTGAGACGGCGGCTCATCCGTGGCGCTCCACCAGCGGCAGATCCTTGGTGCCGCCTCCATTGAGCACGCAGACGATCGCCGTTCCCGTCGCGGCAGTGGCCGCCATCCTCTGCGCGTGGGCGACCCCGTAAGCGGATTCGAGCGACATGAGCAGCCCGTAATGCCGCGCCGCCCAGCGCAGGCTGGCGATCGCATCGCCGTCCGCGATGCGCGCGACCTCGATCCGGCCGGCGCGAGCCCAGGCGGCCAGTTCCGGTCCGGCGGCTGGATAGGACGCGCCGGGCGCTAGCGCGCGTATGTCGCACAGCTGCCCGTCCGCATCCTGCAGCAGCAGCGTGTAGGCGCCGTGCAGCACGCCGGGCCGGCCATGGCTGAGCGGCGCGGCGCTGCGGCTGCCGCCATCGCCCTCCGGCTCCACCAGGATCAGGCGCGTCGCATCGTCGAGCAATGCGCCGAACAGCCCCACGGCCGCTCCGCCTCCATCCATCGTCGCAATTGCGACAGCGGGCGGCGCGCCCGTGCGCTCGACGATCTGCGCCCGCGCCTCCCGGCCGATCACGGCCTGGAAATCACGCACCAGAGTGGGATAGGGATGCGGCCCGATCGGCGCACCAGCGACGTAAAGACAATCGGCGCCATGGGCCATCCAATGCTGGATCGCGCCGCTCATCGCATGGTGCAGCATGCTCGCCTCTCCGGGCACCATCGCGACCGTGGCGCCAAAGGCCCGCATGCGATCGACCATAGCGAGCTGGGAACGTCCCGCCGGATCGGCGATATAGATCGTTGCGGCGAGGCCGAGCCGCGACGCGGTGGCCGCCACGGCCACGCCATGATCGCCGGATCCGGTGTCGGCGACCACCGCTCCCATCCCCATGCGCTGCGCCAACAGGCATTGCCCGAGCACGCCGCCGCCATAGCTGCCGCCGCTGTTCGAAAGATCCTCGCGCTTCAAGAACAGCCGGGCGGCGCCGGCATCCCCGAGCTCGATCAGGCTCAGCGGCGTCGGTCGCCCGACATGATCGGCGAGCAGCCTGTCGAACGTCGCGCGGAAGACGGGATCCGCGCGGGCTTCGCGATAGGCCGCCTCCAGCCGATCGAGGACGGGCAACAATATGGGTGCGACGAATTGCCCGCCAAAGGCTTCGCCGGGACGACCGGCAAAGCGGCCCCGGCTGTGGCAGGGCACCGTCACTATCTGGTTGGTCATGCGCCGATGAACCATGGGCGGCGCGCACCCGCCAGCGCCGGAGAAAAGCACACCGGCATTCACCGCGGCCAGTGGACAAGCTGCGCCGGGATCGGATGACGGGCGCTATCGCGCCGCCGCAATCAGCGCCGAAGCGTATCCGACGGCAATTCGCCGAACCGCCGACGATATTCGGAGGAGAAGCGACCGAGATGGGTGAAGCCCCATTCCAGCGCCAGCTCGCTCACCGTCGTCGGCGCACAGGCTTCGGACAGCGCGCCGCGCACCCCATCAAGCCGCCGGTTGCGGATATAGAGCTGGGGTGGCGTGCCGACGAACCGCTCGAACCCGGCATAGAGGGCACGTGCACTGACCGCGCTCGCTTCGATAACGGCCTCGATGCTGATCTCCTCGCGCAGATTCTGCTCGATATAGTCGAGCGCGCGGCGCACGTGCCGCGGCACCGCTCCGCTGTTGCTGGCGGCGAGCGGCCCTGAATAATTGTTCGGCTGGCCGAGCAACAGCAGCGTGATCAGCGCATTCTCGATTTCTTCGGAAACGCGCCGCTCGCCGAACAAGCCCGGATCCATCTCATATTGATCGAACAGGAAATTGCAGAGCCGGACGATCGATCCCCCCGGCTCTCGCGACAGATCGATCAAAGTGTCGAACACCACCGGCTCGGTGATCGCGCGGCCCAGCATGCGGCCCACCTGGCGCTCGACCGTCGCTCGAGAAATCTTGATCATCCGCTGGCCGCAATCCTGCGACCAGATCGATCGCACCGGCTCGGTCGGCGACAGGATCGTCGCAAAGCCCGTCTGGTTGCGCACCGTCTTGCCGCAATGATCGAGATCCACCCATCCCGAGACGGGCAATTCCAACATGTAGAAGGTTTCGAAAAGGCCGGGATCGATTTCCACTTCGGCCCCATATTGCAAATAGTTGAGCGATATATTGCCCAGCGAGACGCGGTGATGCCGTGCATCTACCGCTCCGCCGCGTCCCCGCTTGAAAACGCGATGCGTGCAATAGGCCCCCGACAGATAGGAGCTGAAGTCGTCGAGCCGGATCGACTGATAGCTAACCCTGGTAGAGAGGGGTCGCACCAAAGGCACTGCGAACATCGATCTTTCTCCGCGGCCGGGAGCAACAAATCTGTCGCAAATGCGCGATTCCTTCAAGGCTAAACAATAGCCGAAATCCCTTATTCCAAGGCGTAAAATGGCTTGAGTTGCTGATAGGCAACAAGATAGCGCCGGGTGAGCCGATCATAGCGCGCACGCCGGGCGGGATCGGGCACGAAGGTCCGCTCGATCCGCACGAAGGCGCGCGATGCTTCAGCGATGCTCGGGAAAAGACCCGCACCGACCCCCGCCATGATTCCCGCGCCGACGGCGCCGGTATCGAGACAATCCACACGGTGCAGCGGGATGCCGAGCACGTCGGCCCGAATCTGCGCCCAGAGATCCGATCGGTTGCCCTTGCCGCCGAGATAGAGCGCGTCGGGCCTGTGTCCAACCGCCTGCGCGCATCCGGAAAAGATCAGCCCGGCGGAGAGCGCGACGCCTTCGAGCGCGGCGAGGGCGAGCGCGGCGGGCCCGTCCGACGAGCGCAGGCCGAGGAAGCTGCCCCGCGCCCGCGAATCCCAGAACGGCGCGCGCTCGCCCTCCAGATGCGGCAGGAAGAGTATCTCGTCTCCCGCCCCGCTACGATCCGCCGTTGCCGCCAGCGCCAGCACGTCCTGAAAGGGAAGCGACAGCAGCTCCGCCAGCCATCGCAGGGTATCGCCCCCGCTCTGGGTCGGTCCGGCCTGGACGTGCCAGTCGTCCACCGGGACGAAGCTGACAATCCCCGGCGCGCTGCCCGGCCGATCTCCGATCATCGCGATGATCTCGGAAGTGCCGCTGATATAGCTGCCTTCGCCCGGACCGCTCGCGCCGGATCCGAACAGGCAGCCGAGCGCATCCATCGTCCCGTTGACCACCATCGCCCTGCACCCGGGCAGGCGCGGATGGGAAACCCGGCCGATGACGCTGCGATAGGAAGCGAGCGGCGCCAGCCGTGCCGCCGCTCCCGGCACGAGGGCAAGCAGCTCCGGTATGTAGCGGCCCTGCATATCGACCAGATCGAAGGCCGCCGGCGCATCGGCGGTCCACTGGCCGGTCAGGTGCCGCAGCAGGAAATCCTTGGGCGACAGTACCTTGGCCGTGCGGTTCCAGATGCCGGGGTGCACCGCCGCCATCCACGCCATGCGCGGCAGCGTGTGGCTCGCGCTGATCGCCATTCCGGAGGGCCACCAGCGATGCCGCGCGGTATCGTCGACCAAGGCATCGAGGCGCGCGGCCTCACCTTCGCAGCGGCCGTCAAGCCAGGTGATCGCCGGAGCCAGCGCCCGCCCCTCGTCATCGACGAACACGTTGGTATTCACCTGGCTGCAGATGCCGAGCGCAATCAGGCCGGCCGGATCCCGCCCGTCCAGCAGCACATCGACAACTGTCCAGAACGCATCGAGCCAGTCGCCCGGATCCTGCTCGACACGGCCATCGGCATGGCGCGTCGTCGGATAGACGGTCGAGTGATCGGCAATCAGCCGGCCCTGCACATCGAACAGCGAGCCCTTGAGCGACGTGGTGCCGAGATCGACACCGAGCACGAGACCGGCCTCAGGCATCGAGCGCTGCCCGCACGTCACGCAGGAAGCCGCGGATGGCAGCACGTCCTGCCATCGCCTTGCGCATGCACATCGATCCGATCACCACGCCGTCCGCACCGCTGTCAATCGCCTCGCGCGCCTGCTCCGGCGTTCCGATACCGAAACCGGCGAGGATCGGGCGGGTGATGCCCGCTTGCCGCAATCCAGCAATCGCCGTGCCGAGGCCCGCGTCGAGGGCGAGACGCGGCCCCGTAGGCCCGGATGCAGCCTGCATCATCACATAGCCGTCATAGGCCGTGGCAGCACCGGCCTCCGCCGCGGAAAAGCCCAGCGGCACGAGGCCGCACTCGCGCACGTCGTGGACCTCGCACAAGGCCTCGATCATCGCCGCATCGCGGCGCGCCGCGCGACCGATCAACAGCAGGCCGTCCATCACGTCGAGCGTCGCCGGCGCGATCCGCATCATATCGAGATCCTGATAGGCCATGCATACGCCCGCCGGCCGGGCTGAATCGAGCGATAGCCATTCGGCCATCTCCGCCAGCCGCATATAGCTGTCGACCGGACTCGTCAGCGCGCGTGCCATGGCGCCGGCTATGTCCGGCCCATCGAGATGGGGGTGAGGCGTCGGCATGCCGAGTTCGACGATGTCCACGCCCTCGCCGGCATAAATGTCCCGCATATCCCCTTCGAATAGCGGATCGCCCATCGGGAAATAGCAGGCGAGCAGCGGCCGGCCGACCTGGGCTTTCCGATCCAATCGATTCTTGCCCAGGCACATGTGGGCGGCAACGCGCGTCATGTCGGCATCCGTCATGAGATACGGGAGGAAAGGGAATGGCGCGCGGATCAGAAGGACCGCTTCACCGTCAGGTTCCACTCGCGCGGCCGGCCATAGACGCCCTCGACATAACCAAAGCCGTTATATTCGTCGTTGCCGGTGAGCAGATAGGCCTTGTTGCCGATATTCTTCACGCCTACCGACACCTGCCACAGCTTGTCATGCGTATCGAGGATCACATTGGCGTTGAACAGGCTGAAGCCGGGCTGTGCGATACGCTCGCTGTTCGCCGCATCGTTATAGACCTTGGAGCGATAGGACCAGTCGCCGCGCAGGGTGATGTCGCCCAGCGAGCCAGCCGGGATCACATAGGAAATCGCGCCGGCCAGCGACCATTTGGGTGAATTCACGAAGCGGTTGTTCTTGGTGATCCCCTGTGTCGGATCGAAATTCGCGGCGAACTTCGTATAGGCAGTGTTGAGATAGCCCGCCGAAGCGTTGAGAGTCAGCGCCGGGATAGGCTTTGCGGTCAACTCCGCCTCGGCGCCATAGATCCGTCCGCGCGCGGCATTGCCAGTTCCCGGCGCGACGACGTCGATGATCTTGACCTGGATATCCTTGTACTGGGTGTAGAATGCATCGGCATCGAAACGGATCGTGCCGGGGTCGTTCGACCATTTCAGGCCCACTTCATAGACGTTGGCGGTTTCCGGATCGAACGAGCCCGGTTCGCTGCGCGGCGGAAACACGCGCTGGTTGAAACCTCCGGACTTGAAGCCTTGCGAGAAGGAGAAATAGGTCATGAACCGATTGGTCCACTGATAGTCGATCCCTGCCAGTGCCGAGACATTGTCGAACGTGCGGGTGGACTTCACTTCCGGCAGGATGCGCTGCCCGTCGGTGAAGCCCGCGCCACCGAAGAGCGATTGGGTATAATCATAGAAGATCACCTGCTGATCGGGCAGGAAAGTCTTCTTCTCGTTGGTGTAGCGCACGCCGCCGGTGATCCGCAGCTTGTCCGTGGCGTGATAGGTGAGATGCACGAAGCCAGCCGCACTGCGGGTCGACGCCGCGCCGCCGCTCTTGATGAGGATTACCGAGGTGTAGACGTCATTAAGATCGTTGCCGCTTTCCTTGAAATAATATCCGCCGAGCAGATAATCGAGCTTGCCGTCGAGCAGACTGCCATAGAGCTGAAGTTCCTGGCTGAACTGATGATGATGGATATCGTCATAGGTTTCGACGATCGTATAGGGTGAATTGTCCGAATCCCGGCCGAACTGGCTATCAAACTTCCGATAGGCGGTGATCGACTTGATCGTCAGCGCGTCGTCGAGCGCATATTGAATGGTGCCCGACACGCCGAACAGGTTGAGATTGGATATGGCATTGGGGTTGCGACCCTGGAAAGTCTGATAGGGCCCGCCCTCGGTGTAGCGGGAGTCGAACTGCGGATAGCCGAATGCGGGCGCGATCACGCCGTTGAACGGACCGAAGGTCGGCGCACCGGCATTCGGATTGAAATCGAGCAGCTTCATCGCCTGCGCCTGCTCGCGCCGCCGCGTATAATCGCCGTTGATGTCGATCTTAAGCCGATCGACCGGCTCCCAATGAAGCGCGGCGCGCGCCAGCTGAGCATTGGTATTGCCAAGCTTGGGGCCGCCGACATTGTGGACATAGCCGCCCTGGCTGAGCTCACCGCCAGAGACGCGCAGCGCCATATTGTCCGTGATGGGAACGTCAATCACGCCCTTTACGTCGATCCGGTTCCGGCTGCCGGTCGTCACCTGCAGCGATGCGTCCCATTTTCCGCTCGGGGGCGCAGAGGTGATGTTGATCGCGCCGCCGATCGCATTCTTTCCGAACAGCGTGCCCTGCGGGCCGCGCAGCACCTCGACGCGTTGCACGTCGACCAGATCGAGCACGCCGCCGACCGAGCGCGCGATATAGACGCCGTCGAGATAGAGGCCGACGCCCGGATCGGTCACCAGCGTGAAGTCGGTCTGGCCGATGCCGCGGATGAAGATGGAGGCGGCGGTGTTGCTGCCCGAAACGGGCGCGGAGGAATTGAACACCAGGTTCGGGGTCGATCCGGCAATCTGGGAGATATTGTCGACCTGCCGGGACGCGAGATCTTTGGCGGTGAAGGCGGTGATCGAGACGGGCACCTTCTGCAGCGTCTCCTCCCGGCGCCGCGCGGTGACCACGATGTCACCGACGCCGGCATCTGCGGGCCGAGCTTCGGACGGGCTCGCGGAGGGCGTTTCCGTCTGCGCCAGGGCAGGCGTGGCGCCCGCTGTCAAGGCAAGTGCGGCAACGCTCAGCAACAGATGCCGATCGGATGTGCGGACAAGTTTCGTCGTCATGTCTTCCCCCAACTCGGCCGTTATTGAGCCGCTTTCACCGGGAGGATAAGGACCGATAATCGCGTGCTGGTCTATCCGCTGGCGGTGCAGGATATCCAACTTCCGTGGCATAGCTGCCGGCTCCAATGGCTGCGGATACTTTCCCCGAAACCGGATGCCATGCCACAAGCGGGAACGGCGCCGTCATGGAGAGACCCGGCATGTCATTTGCGAAGGCACAGTTACTCCTGCAACTGGCGATGCTCGCAACCCGCAGCCGCGGCGTATCCCTTGCCGAGATCGAAGAGGTCTTCGCCTGTTCGCATCGGACCGCACAGCGGATGTCCGATGCGCTGCAGGCGAGCTTCCCCGCCACCGAGCAACGGTTCGACGAGGATCGCCGCGCCCGCTGGATCCTGCCGGCCCGCGTGATCGCCCCGCTATTGACGCCTTCGGCCGAGGAGCTGGCTGCGCTTTCAACGGCGATCGCTGCGCTCGACGCGCAGGGCATGGCGAGCGAGGCCGACACGGCACGCCAGCTCGAACGCAAGGTCAGGGCACTTATTCCGCCGGGCGCCGGCACGAGGCTTGCCGTGGATGAAGAGGCGCTGCTCGAAGCGCTCGGCCATGCGGTGCGGCCCGGCCCGCGGCCCGCCGCCATATCGACGGTGGACGCCGCGATCTCGGAAGCGCTGAAAGGTCCGCAGCTGCTACGGATCGTCTATCGCAATCGAGCCGAGGACGTGCCCAGCGAGCGGATCGTGGCACCGCACGGTCTTCTGCTCGGCGTCCGCAGATATCTGGTTGCACGCGACACCGCGAAGCCCAATTCGCGGCTGCGTCATTATCGCGTCGAGGAAATCTACGAAGCGGAGCTTATGGAGGAAGGCTTCGAGATCGATCCCGACTTCAGCATCCGCAAACATGCCGCGCTTGCCTTCGGCTCCTATGAGGATAGCCGCCAATATGGCGAGGTCGTCTGGAAGTTCACACGCGATGCGGCAGCGCATGCGAGGCGCTACATCTTTCATCCCACCCAGCAGCTCGAAGAGCTCGAAGACGGAGCATTAATCGTGCGGTTCCGCGCTTCCGGTTATCTCGAAATGTGCTGGCATCTCTATTCCTGGGGAACGGCGGTCGAGGTGCTCGCGCCGGAGGCGCTAAGGGCCATGGCCGAACATTATCGGCGGAGCGACTTTCCTGCCCTGCCCTGATGCGAAGCGGGAAGCGAGGCCAAAGATGTTTTTTGCGGGGCTCAATGCAGGGTGACAGCTTTTGACATGTCCTTAAGCCAATATCCATTCGACGCGATCAAGCGGAGGATGACGATGAAATTCGGATCTCAGAGCATTGGCATGGGCCGCTACGTAGTGGATGTGGACGGGCGCCTCTACACGACCGACAAGCGGACGCTGACGGCAAGCGACGTGATGGCACTCAGCGGATCGCATGCCGCGACCGCTTCGGTGGTCTGGGAAATCTATGGGGAAAGCGTTTTGCTGGGGTCGACCGACCGGGTGGACATGAGCGAAGACCGCGTGGCCTTCTTCCGCATCCGCGAGGGCGCTGGCTTTTTCCGCTCCCCGCACGACGGCGCACGCTTCACAGTGCGGGTGTCTGATTGTGTGTGGACTCTTCCAGGCCATATGCCGATCGCTGCCTGAAGCAGGCAATAGACCAAGCGTTCAGGCCGCGATTCGCAATCTCGCCAGATGACAAGGATAGCGAATCGCGGCGTTGCCCGTTCATCTCATCGGCCATTGGCCGGATGAATATAGCTGCTTCGAAATTGGCCGAGCTGATCAGACCGCCGTACTTGCGACCCTTGCGTGACTGCCCTCTTCGCTGGGCTCGATCTTTCCGCCGAAGAGCATCTTCAACTTGCCAGACAGTGATACATCCGCTTCCCACAGTTCCGCGCTGTCTATGTCGAAACGCAACAGAGCCAGGTTGGGATCGTCCTTGCCGCCCGGAAACCAGGCCTCTGTCTGCTTCGACCAGAGCTTGTCGATCATTGCTCGATTGGTGTCGAGCTGTGCGCGGCCGGCCAGGCAAGCAAAATAATCATGACCCTTCGACACAAACTGCGCCATGGCATCGCCGCCCTTGGCGAGTCGATTATCCCGACCGATGAAGAACCACAGCGTGTCGACCTGATCCTTGTCAAGTTGAACGGTAAGCGGCTCGCTATGCTGGCCGCCGCCGGTCAGCCCGATCATTACGAAGGGGCTTTGAGACATCTTCTTCCACAGGTCACGCTTCAGTTCGGCTTGGTCGGTCATGTCGATCTCCTCTCGCGCGCTCAACGCGGAGGGCTCCCAAAGTCTCCATTCTTTGAATCGCGAATTGTGCGGCCATCGGAGCTATTTTCCTTTTATATTGATGCAGATCAATGATTGCCTGTGAAACGTGCCCTGAATGAGCCGAACGGTGCCTGGAAAGGGCCTGCTCGCCATCATGCCTCATCATCAATTGGCCATTGTATCGCTGCGCCATAGGCGTAAACATCGTGTCAGGAGAGGACAGGCCTGCAATCGGACAGGAGCTGTCAATGCTGCAAAAGAACCGGTCGACCTTCGTCGCAGAACGCGTGGATGTGCGGGCAGCCTGCCGAAAAGTGGGGCATTTCATTGCCAAGGGCGGTTGCTTCGCACTTCGGGACGGCGGCGGGACCGATGCGTGGCTCGAGATCGAGCCAGTGCCTCTCCATCTTCTCGACGAGGAGGTGGAGATTGTCGGGCGCCTTTACGGAAAGGACCTGATCTGGGTGCAGTCGATCGCGCCAACAGGACGGCGTCGCTGACTCTGGGACATATTTCGCGCGATCCGCACCCTGAGCCGCTGATCTGCGACCGCTTACCTCATCAGAGAGGCATCGGCAGCTCGCCTGCACGATGTTTTAAATGGCTTGTCAATAAATTACAAGTTTACCTCATGATCCACTCTTCTGTTGACCTGAAGACACGGAATTTTGTGCATTTGTGAGGCTATCCCTCGGTTCTGTCTGTATGGATTTTTCCAACACTGCTTCAGAGGGAACGGCAATGTATTGGGAACACATCGCACAGGTCGATCAGCTGATCGGGCGCCAGGACGGCGCGTGGGACGGAATTCGCGCCGAGGCGGTGGCCCGCATGCGCCTGCAGAACCGCTTCCGCACGGGGCTCGACATCGCGCGATATACAGCCGCCATCATGCGCCGCGACATGGCCGCCTATGACTCCAACCCGGCCGCCTACACCCAATCGCTCGGTTGCTGGCATGGCTTCATCGGCCAGCAGAAGATGATTTCGATCAAGAAACATTTTGGCTCGACCGAGCGTCGCTACCTTTATCTGTCGGGCTGGATGGTCGCTGCCCTCCGTTCGGAATTCGGCCCGCTACCCGACCAATCGATGCATGAGAAGACGTCGGTGCCCGCGCTGATCGAGGAACTCTACACCTTCCTGCGCCAGGCGGACGCCCGCGAACTGGGCATGATGTTCCGCGAGATCGACGCGGCGCGCGAAGCTGGCGACACGCTGAAGGAAAAGCAGCTGCTCGCAGCGGTCGACAATCACCAGACCCATGTGGTGCCGATCATCGCCGACATCGATGCGGGATTCGGCAACGCCGAGGCGACCTACCTGCTTGCCAAGAAGATGATCGAGGCGGGTGCCTGTGCGCTGCAGATCGAGAATCAGGTTTCGGACGAAAAGCAGTGCGGCCATCAGGACGGCAAGGTCACCGTTCCGCACGAGGACTTCCTCGCGAAGATCCGCGCCTGCCGCTACGCCTTCCTCGAATTGGGCGTTGACGACGGCATCATCGTCGCGCGCACCGACTCGCTCGGCGCCGGCCTTACCAAGCAGATCGCGTTCAGCCGCGAGCCGGGCGATCTGGGAGATCAGTACAACGCCTTCCTCGACTGCGAGGAGATCACCGACCTTTCGACCGTCAACGGCGACGTGATCATCAATCGCAGCGGCAAGCTGATGCGCCCGAAGCGCCTGCCCTCGAACCTCTATCAGTTCCGCGAGGGCACCGGTGCGGATCGCTGCGTGCTGGATTGCATCACCTCGCTGCAGCATGGTGCCGACCTACTGTGGATCGAGACCGAGAAGCCGCATATCGAGCAGATCGCCGGCATGGTGGACCGCATCCGCGAAGTCGTTCCCAACGCCAAGCTGGTCTACAACAATTCGCCGTCGTTCAACTGGACGCTCAACTTCCGCCAGCAGGTCTATGACCGCTGGGCGGCGGAGGGGCGGGACCTCTCCGGCTACGACCGAGCCCGGCTGATGAGCGCGGACTATGACGCGACCGAGTTGGCCGGCGAGGCGGACGAGAAGATCCGGACCTTCCAGAAGGACGCCTCGGCGCGGGCCGGCATCTTCCATCACCTGATCACGCTGCCGACCTATCACACCGCCGCGCTGTCGACCGACAACCTTGCCAAAGACTATTTCGGCGAGGCCGGCATGCTGGGCTATGTGCTCAACGTGCAGCGTCAGGAAATCCGTCAAGGCATCGCCTGCGTGAAACACCAGAACATGTCCGGATCGGACATTGGCGACGACCATAAGGACTATTTCGCTGGCGAGGCCGCGCTAAAGGCCGGCGGCGTCCACAACACGATGAACCAGTTCGCCGCCTGAGGGCGAACGACAGAGCTGTTGCAAGGGGGCGGGGCGCAGCGATGTGCCCCGCTTCCGTTTTTGACTTCGGCGATGCGTAAGACGCCAGTGGATCCGGGCTTGATGTCTATCAACCGTCCGGCGAGCGGGCACTCCTCCGCGGCCGAGCAGCTACAATCTGAAATCCAAACGCAACATTGCCCCTCGAATAGTGGCACAGCCGCCGCCCCGACCCCTGTGGGACGACCGGTCAGGGTCGGCGCTAAGCCCCAAATGTCTCGCCGGCCCGCACCCCTCTTCCATCGCCCTCACCCCGGGCCATCCGCGATCCACGAGGTGGACAATGTGGCCAGCAGCGGCAATGCACGAGGGAGAATGCGCAGGAGGGATGGATGGCCTATTCGACGATCCGCTACGAAATCGATGACGGCATAGTCCGGCTGACATTGAATCGGCCCGAACGGATGAACGCGTTCACGGTCGAAATGTGCGACGAACTCGTCGATGCCTATGCACGGGCGAGCCAGGACGACGGCATCGGTGCGATCGTCGTGACCGGCGAAGGCAAGGCTTTCTGCGCCGGGATGGATCTGTCCGTGGACGGCAATGTCTTCGGCCTCGACGAGACACTCAGTCCGACGATCGAGGATATGCGTGACAAGCTCGACGATCCCGCCATCCATGCCGGTGTGCGCGATACCGGCGGCCGGGTGACGCTGGCCATGTATGATTGCCTGAAGCCCATCGTCGGCGCGGTCAATGGCGTGGCGGTGGGCATCGGATCGACCATGTTGCTGCCGATGGATTTCCGCCTGGCCTCGCACACGGCGCGGTTCGGATTCGTCTTCGGCAAGCTGGGAATCACGCTGGAAGCCTGCTCCTCCTGGTTCCTCCCCCGCATCGTCGGGCTCGAACAGGCGCTCGAGTGGGGATATCGCGCGGACATATTCGATGCCCGGGAGGCGCTGGAAAAGAAACTGGTCCGTTCGCTTCACGCCCCGGACACGCTGATGGAGGACGCCTGTGCCTTTGCCCGATCTCTCGTCAAGGACCGCTCCCCGCAGAGCATTGCGCTGATCCGTCAGATGCTCTGGCGCAACAGCGCCGAGCCGCGGCCGATCGAGGCGCATCGAATCGAATCCCTCGCCGTCTTCTATACGAGCATTGCGGACGGCAAGGAGGGCGTCCGCGCCTTCCGTGAGAAGCGCCCGCCTCGCTTTTCGGCCAAGGCATCCGAGATGCCCGCTTTCTATCCCTGGGACCGTCCCCCGGAGCGCGGCTGAACGGACGGCGCAAACCAGTTTGAAACCGCGCGCTTCGCCGCCTCTCAAAAGGCATTGCAGCCCGGGTAAAGCCCATGGCTGCGCGCGAAAAGACGGGTGAGGCCGGTCAGTAGGTCGAGATTGGGGGTCGCGATACCGAGGCACTCGGCAAGCTCCCGCGGCGCGGAAAGCAGTTGATCGATCTCGATTGGCCTGCCAGCCTCGACATCCTGCAGCATCGACGTCTTGAACGCGCCGAGCTGACGCGTCACCGCCATACGATCCCGCCCATGTTCGGCGATCGGACATCCGATCCGCGCCCCGATTTCCTGCGCCTCGGCCATGACCCCCAGGACGAAATCGGCAACCAGCGGATCATCGAGCAGCCGATCGCAGGTCGCGCCGGTGAATGCCGAGATCGGGTTCATCGTCATATCGCCCCAGAGTTTATACCATATGTCTTTGCGCACATGAGGGCTGCTTTCGATGTCGAAGCCGGCGGCGGTGAATGCGTCAGCCAGCGAGGCGAGGCGCGCAGACGGCGCGCCATCCGGCTCGCCGAGGATCAGCCTGTTGCCCGCCTTGTGCACTGCATGCGCCGGAGCGCAGATGGCCACGGACGCATGTACGACGCTGCCGATCACCGAATCGAAGGGAAGCGCTCGCTCGATCGAGCCATCCGGATCGACCGAATGGAGCGCCATTCCGGCGAGTTCGCCCCCGCCCCCCAGCATGAACCACCAGGGAACGCCGTTCATGGCGGGGCAGATGATCGTATCCGGGCCGATCATCGGCGCAAGCAGCGGCGCGACCGTGCCGAGAGCCGGCCCCTTGAGCGCGAGGACGAGAAGGTCCTGCCGCCCCAGATCCGTCGCCTGAGCGGCAGCCGCGACGGAAGCCACCACCGTTTCGCCGTCGATATCGAGCCGCCACGGTCCCGCGCGAAGCGCATCCAGTGTCGCGCCCCTCGCCAGCACGCTGACCGAGTGTCCGCTCCGGGCGAGCCGCACGCCCAGCCACGTGCCAATTGCACCGGCACCCACGATTCCGACCTTCATCGGCGCTCCTTCACGTGCAGCCACTATCATTAAAAATAGTGGGCAAAGGAGGCCCTTTTTTCTCCGGTCGGGTGCCGGCAACTGGCATCCGGATGCCGTGAAGGCAACATCTCGAACCTGTCGAAATTTTAATTTCCCGGCGTGACGCACCTCACATCGGCAAATCGCGGAGACGTGCAGAGTAACCATGTCGAAGGCGGCAAGGTCTCGCCTCGACATGACCAGAAAGGGCATATCATGATCCGCATCATTTCTGCTGCGGCCGTCGCTGCCGCATTTGTTTGCTCCGCAACCATCGCTCCCGCCATGGCTCAGGACGTTCCGACCCGGACCGTTTCCTTTGCCGACCTCGATCTTTCACAAGCGGGCGGACAGGCCGAGCTTCGTCACCGCATCCATCGCGCAGCGCTCGACATGTGCGGCAACCTCGACGTTCGCGATCTCACGATGACGAGGGAAGTGACGCGCTGCCGCACCGAGGCATCGCGCAGCGCCGATAGCCAGTTCGCCACCATCATCTCCAAGGCCAAGGCACTGGCTCAGGAGAAGCGCGACCGGACGATCGAGGTTGCCGGCCGCTGACACATGTCGGCGCGCCGGTCCTGCCTGTCGGCGGGATGATGCCGATGGACACAGGCCTCTCCCCCCTTCGGGTTGACCGTATCGAAGCCCGCTGTCTCCTTTTCCTGCGGCGATCCGCGCGCGTCGCGGATCGCTGCCGGTGCTTTTGTGAAAGGCGTCAGCGCTGGCGCCGATCGCTGTTGAGGACATGGTTCAGTGAGGGCGGGAACCCGTCGACGATTCAGATATTGCCGGTTTCACATTAGGCAGACTGCTCGTCCATTTCCTTCAGGGTCCGATATCGGTCCGCTGGCTTCTTGCTTCGCGGGATGCCGGCACGGCAAAGCCCAGCTTCGCCGCGATGCGATCGTTCCAACCATAAGGGTCCGCCCGCACCACCGGGGCGCCGGCATTATCGAAAACGACCGTGCGATAGAGGAGCCTCACCGGTATTTCGCGCGGCAATGATACGAAGCGCTGCTTATCGCCCGACCGGGCGGCCTGCCACTGCTCCGACACGCCCTCGTCCCGCGCGATCATGTCGGCAAAGCCGAGCGCATCCTCCACGCGAACGCAGCCATGGCTGCGCTGCCGCTCGCTCTCATGGAAAAGATGCTTGGCCGGTGTGTCGTGCAGATAGATGGCATAGGGGTTTTTCAGCCCGAACTTGACGAGACCGAGCGAGTTTTGCGGTCCGGAAAGCTGCACGATCCGTCCGTTCTTCCACTGCATGTTGTGGCGACGCAGATAGTCGTCGCCCTTTCCCGCCAACTCCCGGCGCTGGATGGATCGCGGGACGGTCCAGGTCGGATTGGCTACCAGCTGGAACAGGGGCGAGCCGAGTTGCGGGGTCTGCGTGTCGGAATCCCCGGTAATCACTCGCCGATTATCGGCCAACATGCCGTCACGCCAATATTCTAGCTCGGCCGTGGCGATGTTCACGTCAATGCGGGTGGCGGGCACGATGCGGTCGAGCCAACGCAGCCGCTCCATCTCCACAGCGATGGCGCGTGCCTTCGCACTGCCCGAAATTGCTGGCACGCGTGCATCGCTGTCGCCCGGGCCGATCGGCTTGCCGGTGACGGGAACGGCCGAACCCGGCGCAGCGGCGAGATAGGCGGCGGAGAGCTTGCGATAATCGTCGCTCTGTGGCGCCAGCCCGTCCAGCCAGACGTCGAGCCGCCCGGCGTCGAGGGCCTGGATGAGCCCGGCGCGCGCATCGATTGCCGGGCGCGGCAGCGTATATTCGGCGAACAGCCTGGCAGGATCGGCTGCACCCCGCGCCAGCGCGTTCGCATAGGCGAGAGCGACGCGAGTCAACGCGGCATCGCCCGCCGTCGTGCCGGCAGCGGCACTGGTATCGAAGGCAAGGCGATCCAGGCCATGGATGGCGCGACCGGCAATCGTCCGGCGAAGCTGGTCCGCCGTCTGCGCCGTCCAATGTGGTTCCTCCAGCTTGACCTCAACGGAGGGCTTGTCGGGACGGGGGTTTCCAAAATCGCAGCCGCTCAGCGGCAAGGCCAGAAGAAGCAATGATCCACCCAGCAACGCCCCGCGCATCCCGCTCTCCTGCTTGCGGAAGGACAACGCCGCGATTGCGACAATGCTCCACCTCGGAATGACAGCGATATTGCCGAAACCGGGGAGGAGCGCGAAGGTACCGACGCGCAGGTACCGTTAAAAAGCTGGCATGGTGCGAAAGGAGGCGGACGATCCGGATCTTACCGGCTTCAGGCTGCCACCCGATTCCGACCGAGCGCCTTCGCGCGATACAGTGACTCATCGGCGCGCCGGAGGCTGGCCTCGAGGCTGGTTTCGCCCGCAGCGATGGTCGCGATGCCGATGCTGATCGTCCAGCCGAGCCTGCTCGCTTGCGCATGCAGTACGATCTGAAGCTGATCCGCGAAGGCACGGGCCTGCTCACCGCTCGCGTGCGGCAGCATGGCGATGAACTCGTCGCCGCCGACCCGCGCAATCTCTCCGCCGAACCGTTCGGCAAGCCCGACCGCCAGCCGTGCGAGCGTGACCAGAGCATCGTCACCCGCCGCATGACCCCGCCGATCGTTGATGAGCTTGAAATGATCGATGTCGATCGCCACGACGGCGCCACCTCGCACGAGCAATCCATGGGCTGCGGCATCGAGACCGGCTCGGTTCCAGGTGCCGGTGAGAGGATCGCGCCGCGCAGCTTCACGCAGGCGGGCCTGCGCACGCTCGGCCGGAATGGCGAGCAGGCCGAGATTGAGCACGCCGAGGAGAAGCTGGTCCGACAGCATGGGAATCAGCGCGACGAGATTGACGGACGGTGAGAAGCCGATCTCGCCGGCAAAGGCGATTGCATATCCCGGCAGATATCCAAGCAGCGCCAGTGCGGTAATCCGCTGACCCGTCCAGCTGCGTCCGCCCGGCCCGAACAGAACGACGCAGCCTGTCATTGCCATGGCGATGGCAAGGCCGGCCGTTTCCCCTGCAGGGAGAACGCTTGCAGGCATGGCCGGGAAGAAGGAGAGGGCGATCACGGGCAGTGCGTGACCGCTCGCCGAAGTCAATATCGGCGCGAGCATCCAGCCTGCGAACGGCCGCCTGCCACTCAGCGCCCTGAGGCCCGAGACGACCAGGACGTTGGTGAGGCCGAACAATCCGTAGAGAAGGCTGAAAAGGGGGCTGTCGGCGGGGACGGCTTCGACGCGAAGCAGCTGGAAACTGATCAGCACCACGGCGTAGAGAAGCGAACTCGCCGACCAGTGCAACAGATAGCGGTCGGCACGGCGCGCGCGCCACAGCCCGGCAAACACAAGCCCGAAGGCTGTGCTGCTCAGCATGCTGCAAAGCAGAAGAGTGGTAAGATCGAGTGTTTGGAACATATCTGGCGCTGGAATGTAAACCTATCCAACGCCTTGTTAAGAAAGGATGAGCAGCGTGCGCCGTGGACGAGGGGCGACCGAGGGTCGCGCCGCGCTAGAAAGCGGCTGGGCGCAGCTCAGGGCTGATACATGCTCGACAGCATGACGAGCCCCATTCCAAACCCGATTGCCACCATGACATAGCGGTCGAACATAATGACGCTCCTGCATCGGCCTCGCATCGGCAGCGCCCTACCCGTGCTCCGGACACGTTCATCCGCAAGAGGAGGCTGGACGCGAGGCTTGGTCCACGATGCCAAAGCGCCGGGGATGGCGAATCGTTGCATGCGCCGGCAGGAAATGTCGCAAAAGATGCGGCGCCGACCGATCACATAACTGTTCGCGCGATCGCAAAGCTTTCCCCGATTGTCAGGACCGGCTGCGGCGGCGACTCAATCGAGCCAGGGAGAAAGAGGATCCGAGGCATGAACATTTCTTTGGAAGGCAAGGTCGCGCTCGTCACGGGCGCCGGTGCCGGCATCGGCCGGGCGATCGCAAAGGCCTATGCCGATCTCGGTGCGGAGATTGCCGTGGCGGAGATCGACCCCGGCAAATGCGCCGAGCTGCGAGCTGTGTTTCCGTCCGCCGAGATCGTCGAGGCCGACGTTCGCCATCGCGCGGCGGTCGAGCGGGTGCGCGATCGAATCGCGGAACGCTTCGGAAGGCTCAACATCCTCGTCAATAATGTCGGCCACCATCTCAACACCTTCAAGACGCTGGATGAGATGGAGGATGCCGAATGGGACGCGCAGCACGACATCAACCTGCGCCACATGTTCCTGGTCACCCGCGCCATGCTGCCGCTGATGCGCGCGGCGGGAAAGGGCGGCAGCATCATCAACCTCTCGTCGATCGAGGGCTTCCGCGGCTGCCCTTACAACGTCGCCTACACCACCTTCAAACATGCGGTGACGGGCTTCACCCGGGCAATGGCGCTGGAGCTCGCGAACGACGAGATCCGCGTCAACCTGATCGCGCCGGAAACCACCGACAGCGAGCAGGTGCCGCTCAAGCACATCATCAAGCCCGGGATGGAGGAGATCGCGAACCGCATGCTGCCCACCAACCGTTATGGCCGGCCGGAGGATCATGCCGGTGCCGCCGTCTATCTCGCCACCGAGCTCTCCTCCTGGGTAACCGGATCGGAGATGTTCGTCGACGGCGGCAGTCACAACCAGAATATCTTCAAGCGCACGCCGCAGGGTCGCTGGACGGTGATGGGCGTCGTCACCGACTCCGCCTCCGCCGCCGACTGACGCCGATCGCCTCGCGGCAAGGCCCCCGACGATGAAAATCCCGATCGACGTGGTGGAGGAGGAGCACCTTCTCCTGCCCGACGCAATGATGATGCGCGAGCGAGGCTGAGGCCGTCGGATCCCTGCAGCCGCTTCCCGCCTCCGCTATTCCCATTCCCGCTCATCATCGCTATGCGGCGGGGATGGAGTGGGGTTTCCCCAATCCATGGATCGCCCCGGTGTCCCGAACGGGACTTAATAGGGAACGCGGTGCGGGCATCTTCCCAAATCCGCGGCTGTCCCTGCAACTGTGAGCGGCGAGCGAGGCGCATGAGGCCCTGCCCCCGAGGGGCGGAGCCGGCCACTGAACGGGCTGCCCGGCAGGGCGCCCCTTTCGGGAAGGCCTTGTGCCGAGCCGTGACCCGCAAGCCAGGAGACCTGCCGGAGCACTGGTCGCTCTAGCCATGACCCAGGGACTGGTCGTGGCTCGGTCATCCCGTTTGGGCGACGATTCCGTGCGGCCGGGGCCGCATCGGCACGCTTGACGGGCGCTTGCACGCCGGCCCGTCGCTGTGCGCCGACCGGACTCGTGCCGGCACGCCCCTGCCAGACTGCGTCGGGCGTGGAGGGCGGGTGTTGAAGGCAGACGCATCACCGCAGGACGGGCCGCACGCGACGCATATCGTCCGCGGCGCCTGCCCGACGACCTGGCACCCGATGGAGGCGGGCGACGGCTGGCTGGTCCGCGTGCGTCCGCCGCAGGGGCGCCTGCGCGCAGCGCAGGCTGCGGCGCTGTGCGAAGCGGCGCAGCGCTTCGGCAACGGCCTGCTGGATCTCACCAACCGCGCCGCGCTCCAGATCCGCGGTGTCGCGGAGGCGAACTGTCCGGCCCTGCGGGATCGGCTGATCGCCGACGGCCTCGCCGAGGCCGATCCCGACCGGGAAGCGCGGCTGAACCTCGTCCTGACACCCGACTGGCACAGCGGCGACGATAGCGATCGGCTGGCGCACGAGCTGCGCCGGCGGATCGGCGAGCTGCCGCCGCTGCCCGCCAAGATCGGCTTCGCGATCGATGCCGGGCCGGCGCCGGCGCTGACAGACTGCCCGGCCGACTTCCGGATCGAGCGAAGCGAGGGGGATATGCTGATCGCCCGTCCGGATGGCCGTTCCCAGGGGCTTCCGGCACGGCCGGAAACCGCGATCGACACGCTGATCGTCCTGGCCCGCTGGTTCGTCAAGACCGGCGGCCGCGACGCCGGCCGGGTGGGCCGGCATACGGCCTCCCTTCCGGCGACCCTGGCCAGGATCGCGCCGCTACCGCCGCGCAGCCGCGCCGAGACGCTCCGCGACGCGCCAGGTCCTTTTGCGGGCGTGCCGTTCGGACGGATCGAGGCAGGTGCGCTCGCCGGGCTGCTCGAACGAAGCGGAGCGACGGCGCTGCGCCTCACGCCCTGGCGGGGCCTGATCGCCGAAGGCGCGACGGCGGACGGGCTCGCCGGCTGGATAGGCGATCCAGCCGATCCGCGGCTGCACGTCGACGCCTGCGCCGGCGCGCCGGCCTGTCCCCAGGCGAGCGTCGAGACGCGCGCGCTCGCGCTGCGGCTCGCGCCTCATGTCGAGGGAAGCCTGCACGTCTCGGGATGCGGCAAGGGCTGCGCGCGTCCCGGACCCGCCGACACGGTGCTGACCGGCCGCGAAGGGCACTTCGATCTCGCCCGGACGGCGCGTGCAGGGGCGCCGCCAGAACGCCGCGGCCTTGCGCCGGCGGACCTTCTGTCCCTCTTCGGAGCCGCCTGAATGCCCCACGCCTACGAAAAGGACGGCGCAGCCATCTATCGGCAGTCCTTTGCCATCATCCGCGCCGAGGCGGACCTCGGCCGCTTCGCCCCCGGCGCGGAAGAACGGGCCGCGGTACGTATGATCCACGCGGCCGGCATGGTCGCGCTCGCAGCGCATATCCGCTTCTCTGAAGATTTCGCCGCTGCGGCCGTCGCTGCGCTGCAGGCAGGCGCACCGATCCTGTGCGACGCGCGCATGGTATCCGAAGGCATCACCCGCGCGCGGCTGCCCGCCGCCAATCCGATCCTCTGCACGCTCGGCGCCGCCGAAGTACCGGCGCTCGCGACCGCGATGGAAACGACCCGCTCGGCCGCGGCGCTT
The DNA here is from genome assembly GCF_009755815.1 of Flavisphingomonas formosensis. Classification (GTDB taxonomy): domain Bacteria; phylum Pseudomonadota; class Alphaproteobacteria; order Sphingomonadales; family Sphingomonadaceae; genus Flavisphingomonas; species Flavisphingomonas formosensis. The sequence continues at coordinate 38,713 of NZ_WRPK01000006.1, read as the reverse complement.
GAGCTCTGGCGGCCCCATCTTTCCGGTGCGATCGTCGCCATCGGCAACGCCCCGACCGCCCTGTTCCACCTGCTGGCGATGCTGGAGGATCCGGCAACGCCCCGCCCTGCCGCGATCATCGGCTGCCCGGTCGGCTTCGTCGGCGCCGCCGAATCGAAGGCCGCGCTGTGGGACACACAGCCCGTACCGTGCTGCGTGGTCGAAGGCCGGCTCGGCGGCAGCGCGATCACCGTCGCCGCGGTCAACGCGCTCGCAAGCGAGGCGGAATGAGCGGGGGCACCATCTATGGCGTCGGGCTCGGTCCCGGCGCGCAGGATCTGATGAGCGTGCGGGCCGATCGCCTGATCCGCGGCGCCCGGCATATCGCCTATTTCCGCAAGGCGGGCCGGCCCGGCCATGCCCGTCGCATCGTCGAGGGCATGCTGCGCCCCGATGTCATCGAATTCGCCATGGAATATCCGGTGACGACGGAGATCGCCGTGGCCGATCCGCGCTACAATGGCTGCCTCGCTACATTCTATGCCGAGTGCACGCGCCATTTGCTGACGATCGCCGCGCAGCGCGAGGACATGGTCGTCCTGTGCGAGGGCGATCCCTTCTTCTACGGATCCTTCATGCATCTCCACAGCCGGCTGGTGCCCACCGCGCCGGTGCGCATCGTGCCGGGCATCTCCGGCATGTCGGGCGCGTGGACGGCGAGCGGCATCCCGATCAGCTGGGGCGACGACGTGCTGACCGTCGCGATGGCGACGCTGCCCGAGGAGGAGCTTGCCCGCCGCATCCGCGATACCGACGCGCTCGTCGTGATGAAGATCGGCCGCAACCTCGCCAAGCTGCGCCGCGCCGTTGCCGCGGCTGGACGGGAGGACAGCGCCTGGCTGGTCGAACATGCCACCATGGCCGAGCAGCGGATCACGCCGCTTCGCGAGGCGGCGAGCGTGACCGCCTATTTCTCCATCCTGCTCATCCATGGCCGGGGGCGGCGGCCATGAGCGGATGGGTGGCCGTGGCAGGGCTCGGCCCCGGCAGCGCCGCGCTGGTGACGCCGGAGGTCAGCGCGGCCCTCACCGAGGCGACGGACGTCGTAGGCTATGCCCCTTATGTCGCACGGGTGCCGGAGCGGCCGGGCCTCATGCTCCACGCCAGCGACAATCGCGAGGAGCTGGCGCGCGCCGCGCATGCGCTCGCCCTGGCGACCGACGGACGCCGCGTCGTCATCGTTTCCTCGGGCGATCCCGGCGTGTTCGCCATGGCGGCCGCGCTGTTCGAAGCGATCGAGACGGGGCCTGCCACGTGGCGCGATCTGGATATCCGCATACTGCCCGGCGTCACGGCGATGCTGGCGGCGGCGGCGCGGGCCGGCGCGCCGCTGGGCCATGATTTCTGCGCGATCAACCTGTCCGACAATCTCAAGCCCTGGGCCCTGATCGAGCGGCGGCTGCGCCTCGCCGCAGAGGCGGATTTCGCCATGGCTTTCTACAATCCCCGCTCACGGGCGCGGCCCGACGGATTCGCCCGTGTGCTCGGCGTGTTGCGCGAAGCGTGCGGCCCGGACCGGCTGCTGCTGTTCGCGCGCGCCATATCATGCCCGGACGAGAGGCTGAGCATCGTCCGGCTGGGCGACGCCGCCCCCGAAATGGCGGACATGCGCACGATCGTGATCGTCGGTTCCAGCGCGACCCGGCTGATCGAGCGGCGCGGCACGCCGATCCTCTATACGCCGCGCTCCTCGGCATGATCGAGCCATGCCAGCACCTGCGCCACGTCATGCGCCACGGCCACGTCCGGCTGGACGGGCCGGTCGATCATCCGCACCGGCAGGCTCAACCGGCGAGCGGCGGCGAGCTTTGCCGCGGCGCCCGATCCACCGGCATTCTTGCACAGCAGCATATCGATCGCGTGCTCCCGCATCAGGCGTGTGTCGCCATCGACCGTGAACGGCCCGCGATCGACGACCAGTGTGTGATGCGGCAGGGCCGGCGGCACCTCCGGCGGATCCACAAAGCGCAGCAGATAATGATGCTGGCCCTGCGCCGCGAAGCGTTCTGCATGCATGCGGCCGACCGCCAGCATGATCCGGCGCGGCGGCCCGGCGAGAGAGGCGATCGCCGCGTCGATATCGGGCACGTGCTCCCAGCGATCTCCCTTCCCGGCCGTCCAGGCCGGACGCGTCAACAGGATGTGGGCCACGCCGGTCTCTTTGGCGGCCGCTGCGGCATGCGCGCGCATCTGCGCCGCGAAGGGGTGGGTCGCATCGATGAGATGGGTAATCCCCTCGGCGCGCAGATAGGCGACGAGCCCCGAGATCCCGCCGAAGCCGCCGATCCGTGTCGGCACCGGCTGCGCCCGCGGCTGGCCGGTGCGGCCGGCATAGCTCAGCGTCGCGGCGAGGTCGCGTCCGGCCAGCGCACGGGCCAGCGCGCTGGCTTCGGTGGTGCCGCCGAGAAGGAGGATGTTCGCAGTGGCTGACACGACCGGCCTCCCCTGGCTCACCATCATCGGCATCGGCGAGGATGGCTGGGACGGCCTGTCCGCCGCGGCGCGGCGCGCGCTCGAAACAGCCGTCTTCGTCACCGGCGCGTCCCGCCATCTCGCCTTGCTGCCGGGCCTTAGGGCGGAATGCCGGCCGTGGCCAGTGCCGTTCGAGGACGGCATCGCGCCGCTGCTGGACCGACGTGGGCAGCCGACCGTGATGCTCGCCTCGGGCGACCCCTTCTGGTTCGGCGCGGGTGCCAACATCACGCGCCACCTGACCAACGGCGAATGGATGGCCTATCCGGGGCCATCCGCATTCGCCCTCGCCGCCGCGCGGCTCGGCTGGCCGCTCCATGAGATCGATTGCCACGGCCTCCATGCACGGCCCTTCGCGCAGCTGCGGCCGGGCATGATCCCCGGGCGGCGGGCGATCGCGCTGCTGCGGGACGGGGCGGCCGCGGCGGCACTGGCTGCGTGGCTCCGCGAAGACGGCTTCGGCGCCTCCGAACTCCATGTGCTGGAAGCGCTCGGCGGCCCCCGCGAGCGCATCCGCCAATGCCCGGCCGAAGGCTTTGCGCTGACCGATGTCGCGCACCCGGTGGCGATCGGCATCGCCTTCGCCGGTGAAGGCGCGACGCTGCCCTGCGCGCCGGGCCGGCCGGACGACTGGTTCGCGCATGACGGCCAGATCAGCAAGCATCCGATACGCGCGCTGACGCTCGGCGCGCTGGCGCCGCGTCCGGGCGAGACATTGTGGGACATCGGTACCGGATCTGGTTCGGTCGCCATCGAATGGTTGCTCTGCCATCCCGCTATGACGGCGCTCGCCTTCGAAGCCGATCCGGCCCGCGCCGCCCGGGCACGCACCAATGCGGCGCGGATCGGGGTGGATCGACTGGTCGTGATCGACGGAGCGGCGCCCGATTGCCTCGCGGGCCGCACGCGGCCGGACGCGATCTTCATCGGCGGCGGACTGAGCGCCGCCGTGCTCGAGACGATCTGGGCGCTGCCCGGCGGCAAAACGCGCCTCGTCGCCAATGCCGTGACCATCGAATCCGAGGCTCTGCTCGCCGACTGGCACAGGCGCAAGGGCGGCACGCTGCTGCGCTTCGAGCTGGCGCAGGCGATGCCGCTGGGCAGACGCACGGCCTGGCGACCGGCCTACCCGATCGTACAATGGAGCGTCACGCTGTGATCGTCGCGGGTTTCGGATTTCGCGTCGGCACGCGGATCGAATCGTTGCGTTCGGCCCTGCTCGCCGCATCGGCGGACGAGGCCGTCGATGCGCTCGCGACGCTGACCGACAAGGCTCCGGGCCTCGCCCCGCTCGCCGCCGCGCTGCGGCTGCCCCTCATCGCGATCGATCCTGCCGCGCTCGAAGGGATCATGACGCGCACCCGATCGCCGGCCAGCCTATCTGCCCGCGGCGTCGGCAGCGTTGCCGAGGCGGTCGCGCTCGCCGCCGCCGGGCCGGACGCCCGGCTGCTCGGTGCCCGCCATGTCTCGCCCGATCGCCGCGCCACCTGCGCCCTTGCCCGAGGAGCCTCCCAATGACCGTCCATTTCATCGGCGCCGGCCCCGGCGCGCCCGATCTGCTGACCCTGCGTGGCCGCGACCTGATCGCCCGATCGCCGGTCTGCCTCTATGCCGGCTCGCTCGTCCCCGCCGCGATCCTCGATCATTGCCCGCCGGGCGCGGCGATCGTGAACACCGCGCCGATGGCGCTGGACGAGATCGTCGAGACGATGCGCAGCGCCGACGCTGCCGGACAGGATGTCGCGCGGCTGCATTCGGGCGACCTCTCGATCTGGTCCGCCATGGGCGAGCAGATCCGGCGGCTGAAGGCGCTCGGCATCGCCTTCACGATCACGCCCGGCGTGCCCGCCTTCGCCGCGGCGGCGGCAGCGTTGGAGGCGGAACTCACCCTGCCGGAGCTCGGCCAGTCCCTCGTCCTCACCCGCACGCCGGGCCGCGCGAGCAGCATGCCGGGCGGCGAGACGCTGGCCGCGTTCGCCGCGACGGGGGCGACCCTCGCCATTCACCTGTCGATCCACAATCTGGCGCAGGTGGTATGCGATCTCCTGCCCCGCTATGGCGCGGACTGCCCGGTTGCGATCGTCTGGCGGGCGAGCTGGCCGGACCAGCGCATCGTCCGTGCGACGCTCGGCACGATCGAGGCGGTGGCCGAAGGCGGGCCGGAGCGGACCGCGCTCATCCTCGTCGGAATCGTGCTCCACGCGGCGGGATTTGCGGAAAGCCGCCTCTATGCCGCCGACTATGATCGGCGATTCCGGCCTGGCTCGGCGCAATCCCGCTTCGCCGGCCTGTTCGAATGACGCCTGGCCTGGTGATCGCCGCGCCCCGATCCAGATCGGGCAAGACGACGATCACGCTCGGCCTGCTGCGCGCCTTCGCCCGCCAGGGCGTGCGGGTGCAGCCCTTCAAGGCCGGCCCCGATTATATCGACACCGCCTTTCAGAGCCGGGCGAGCGGACGCACGGCGCTCAATCTCGACAGCTGGTCGATGCCGGAACCCCTGCTCGATCGGATCGCGGCCTATGCCGACGATGCCGATCTGGCGCTGGCCGAAGGGGCGATGGGCCTGTTCGACGGGGCGCCTGCAATGGGCGAAAGCGGCACCGGCGCCAGCGCCGATATCGCCGCGCGGAGAGGCTGGCCGGTGCTGCTGGTGCTGGACGTCTCGGGCCAGAGCCAGTCGGCCGCGGCGGTGGCGGACGGCTTCCGCCGGATGCGCCCCGATGTCACGATCGCCGGCGTGATCCTCAACAAGGTCGCCAGCGACCGGCATGGCCGGCTCGTCCGCGACGCGCTCGAACGGATCGCCATGCCGGTGCTCGGCGCCCTGCCCCGATCCGCCTCGCTCACCTTGCCCGAGCGGCATCTCGGACTGGTGCAGGCCAGCGAGCATCCCGACATCGATGGCGCGATCGACCGGATCGCGGACAGCGTCGCCGCCCACGTCGACCTGCCGGCGGTGCGCGCCATCGCCGCCTCCGCCAGAAACCCGGCGCGGAATGCCCCGCCGCTCGCTCCCCCAGGGCAGCGGATCGCGCTGGCATCGGATGCCGCCTTCGCCTTTTGCTACGGGCATCTCGCCACTCTCTGGCATGCGGCGGGCGCGCAGATCCTGCCTTTCTCGCCGCTTGCGGACGAAGCGCCAGCGGCCGACGCGGATATCGTCTGGCTGCCCGGCGGCTATCCTGAGCTCCATGCCGGAAAGCTCGCCGCCGCGGGCCATTTTTTGGAGGGGCTGCGGCACCATGCGCGGGACCGTGCGATCCATGGCGAATGCGGCGGCTATATGGTGCTGGGCGAGGCAATCGTGGATGCGAACGGCTGCGCCCATGCCATGGCCGGCCTGCTCGGGCTCGTCACGAGCTTCGCCGCGCGGCGCCTGCATCTCGGCTATCGATCGGCGCGCCTGCTTGCGCCGGTCGGCAACTATCCGGCCGGAATGCGGCTGCGCGGTCATGAATTCCATTATTCGACGATCGTCGCGCAGCCCGATCCGCCGCTGGCTGATATCCACGACGCGGAAGGCCGCCGCCTGGACCAGTCCGGCTCCCGCCGCGGTCGGGTGACGGGCAGCTATTTCCATCTTGTCGCGCCAGCCACGGGCAGACATGGCGAGGCCGCCGCGTGATCACGCTCATCCTCATCGGCATCGGCACGGGCAATCCCGACCATCTGACGCGTGGCGCGATCAAAGCACTGAACGAAGCCGACCTGATCCTGCTGCCGCGCAAGGGTGCCGCCAAATCGGATCTCGTCGACCTGCGCCGCTCGATCTGCGCGGAGATGCTGTCCACCCCGGTGCCGATCGCCGAGTTCGACATGCCCGAGCGGAGCAGCGAAGGCCGCTATCTGGACGCCGTGCGGGACTGGCACGACGCGATCGCAAGATTGTGGATGGAGAGCGTCGCCGCACACCTGCCGGGCGGAGGGTCCGTCGCCCTGCTCGTCTGGGGCGACCCCTCGCTCTACGACAGCAGCCTGCGCATCGCCGAGCGCCTGGCCCCGCTCGGCATGCCGGTAAGGACCCATGTCGTTCCCGGCATCACCAGCATCCAGGCGCTCACCGCGGCACACGGCATCTGTCTCAACCGTCTTGCCGAACCGGTGCTCATCACCACTGGTCGACGGCTGCGGGAGGACGGCTGGCCGACCGGCACGGACAGCGTCGTCGTGATGCTCGACGGCGGCTGCGCCTTCCAGACATTGCCGCCCGAGCCGTTCGACATATGGTGGGGTGCCTATCTCGGCCTGCCTCAGCAAGCGTTGGTCCACGGCCCGCTGGAGGCGATGGGTTCACGGATCGTCCGGCTGAGGGCGGATCTGAGCAGCCGGCACGGCTGGATCATGGATATCTATATCCTGCGCCAACGCCGCCATGCACGGATCGGCGAGCCGGAACGGGCCGAGCCGGAGCAGACGAGGTGATACGGGCGGGGGCCGACGCCCGATAGACGAATTGGCTCGGCGCTTCGTCGCCTTCAGCCTTGCGCCGGGCGACGAAATCTGTAGGCGACGCCGGCCCATGCCCCAGCCCTCACCTCCCGCCGTCATTGGCGTCGATTTCGGCACCACCAACTCCGTCGCAGCGATCGCGCGCGGTGGCCGATCGGATCTGATCGCGCTCGACGGACCGGACGGCGCCGATCCGGTCTTCCGTTCAGCGCTTTGCTTCTGGGAGGATGAGGGACGCATCGAGAGCGAGGCGGGCCCTTGGGCAATCGCGGAATATCTCGAATATCCGGAAGGCAGCCGCTTCATCCAGTCGTTCAAGTCGGTGGCCGCGATGGCCAGCTTCGAACATGCCACCGTCTTCGAACGTCGCTATCGCTTCGAGGAACTCGGCCGGCTCTTCCTCGACAGAATGGCAGCGCGCGCACGGGGACAGCTGCGCATGCAAGGCGCGCGGCTGATCGTCGGCCGTCCCGTCGAATATGCCGGGCATCGCCCCGATCCGGCCTTGGCCCGCCAGCGTTACGATGCGATGTTCGCGGGCCTCGGGGCCGAAGTTCATTATGTCTATGAACCGCTTGGTGCGGCTTTCAGCTACGCTTCGCGCATCACCGAGCCGGCCACGATCCTGGTCGCCGACTTCGGCGGCGGCACGAGCGACTTTTCGGTCGTCCGGATCGAGGCGCCGGGCGCGAGCCAACGCTGCCGGCCGCTCGGCCATGCCGGTGTCGGTATTGCAGGCGACCGTTTCGATTATCGCATCGTCGACAATCTCGTCCTGCCCTTGCTCGGCAAGGGTGGGTCATATCGTTCGTTTGACAAGCTGCTCGAGATTCCGCGCGGCTATTTCGCCGATTTTGCCGATTGGTCGCGGCTGGCGCTGATGCGCAACCGGCGCACCCTGGCCGAGCTCGACAAGCTGCGCCGCACGGCATTGGATCCGGATGCGATCGGCCGGATGATCGCGGTGATCCAGCAGGAGCTCGGCTACCGCCTCTATGACGCGGTAGGCAGGGTAAAGCGCGATCTCTCCTCCGCACGGAGCGCACGTTTCTGCTTTGCCGGCGGCGGCCTTTCCATCGAGGCCGAGGTTACCCGCGATCAGTTCGAAGGCTGGATCGCGCCCGATATTGCCAGGATCGACGGCGCCATAGGCCACGCCCTGACCACTGCGGGCATCGAGCCGCATGCCATTGATCGCATCTTCCTGACCGGCGGCACGTCTCTCATCCCGCGCATCCGCAACCTCTTCGCCGAGCGCTTCGGCGAGGAGCGCATCGCGACCGGCGGCGAGCTCACCTCGATCGCGCATGGTCTCGCCCTGCTCGGCGAGCAGGAGGATCTCGCCAGTTGGGCCGCCTGAGACCGCTGCACCGCTTTGGTGCCGGCCGACATGATCCGGGCGAGACGCGCTTTGATCGTCGCCCCGATTCCAGGTCGAAGGACGATCTCGCTGGCCGGATCTTCTGATGCGAACCGTAGCACCTTCGTGTGACGCGGCGAAAAGCTGGCGCGCGGTAGACGGAGGTCACTGTCGCACACCAGCGACCGCGCTGCGGCATGTTCGCCGGGCAGCAGAGGAAAAACGCCGCCCCCTTTTGGGGAGCGGCGAAAGTTTTGCCAAATCTGTTATGGAAAGCCCTTGCGAGGGGGCATCGCCCTTATCCATGACGTTATACCGATAGTCAATCGGATTAGATCCGAAGATCTAATTTGCTCTATTCCAATAAATCCTACCGGAGATAATTAAAAATGGACCGGCGAATTTCTCCGCCGGTCCAGTCGTTCGCAGGAGGAACACTAGGGGGAGGCCATCTTGTTGGGATGACCTCCGAACTTTCAGATATTGTAGGCGCGCTCGCCATGCTCGCCGAGATCGAGGCCTTCCTGCTCGATCGTGCTGGTGACACGGAGGCCGGTCAGCGCCTTGGCGATGAACATTGCAATCACGGTGCCGATGACGGCCCAGACCACCGTCGTGGCCACCGCTTCGACCTGCACGATCAGCTGATGGGCCATGTCATAGTCGGGCTTGCCAGGGCCGCCGAGCGACGGAGCGTAGACGATGCCCGTACCGATGGCGCCGATGATGCCGCCGACACCATGGATCCCGAAAGCATCGAGCGCATCGTCATAACCGAGCTTCGGCTTGAGGATGGTCACCGCGTAGAAGCAAATGATCGAGGCCACCGCGCCGAGCACGACGGCGCCGAAGGGACCGGAATTGCCCGCAGCCGGGGTGATCGCGACGAGGCCGGCAATGATCCCCGAGCAGAAGCCGAGGGCCGAGCCCTTGTGCCCGTTGAGCCGCTCCGCGAGCATCCAGAACAGGGCCGCGGAGGCCGTTGCTACGAAGGTATTGATCATCGCCAGACCCGCAGCGCCGTTGGCGGCGAGCGCGGAACCCGCGTTGAAGCCGAACCAGCCGACCCAGAGCAGGCCCGTGCCCACCACGGTCAGCGTCATCGAATGGGGCGGCATCGGCTCCTTGGGGTACCCCAGGCGCTTGCCGACGATCAGCGACGCGACGAGCGCGGAGATGCCGGCATTGATGTGCACCACGGTGCCGCCTGCGAAATCGAGCGCGCCTGCTTTGAAAAAGAGACCGTCGCTTGCCCAGACCATATGGGCGATCGGGAAATAGACCAGGGTCAGCCAGATGGCGGCGAAGATCATCGCAGCAGAGAATTTGAGCCGCTCGACGGTGGCACCGAGGACAAGGGCGACGGTGATCGCCGCAAAGGTCATCTGGAAGCAGGCGAAGACATATTCCGGAATGGAGCCGGAGATGCTGTCGGGTGTGATGCCTTTCATGAACAGCTTCGAAAAGCCGCCAAGGAAGGCGCTACCGCCTTCGCCGAAGGCCATCGTATATCCCCACATGATCCAGATCAGCATGCCCAGGCAGGCCACTGCGCCGATCTGGGTCATGGTGGAGAGCATGTTCTTCGCGCGCGTGAGACCGCCGTAGAACAGCGCGAGGCCGGGAACGATCATCGCGAGCACGAGAACGGCGGAGGTCATCATCCATGCGGCGTCGCCGCTGTTGACCGTTGGCGGCGCATCCTGGGCGAAGGCGGGCATGGAGGCGAGGGCGGCGATGCCCAGTGCCCCTATGCCAGCCGCTATCTTGCTAGAAAGCTTCATGTTTCCCCCTTTCCTTAGAGCGCCGTCTCATCGGTCTCGCCGGTGCGGATCCGCACCGCCTGACCAATGTCGAGCACGAAGATCTTGCCGTCGCCGATCGCGCCGGTGTTCGCAGACTGCTGGATCGCTTCCACGACACGTCCCGCCAGATCAGACGTCGTCGCTACCTCGATCTTGATCTTCGGCACCATGTTCGTGCTGTACTCGGCCCCCCGGTATATCTCCGTCTGGCCCTTCTGCCGCCCAAAGCCCTTCACTTCGGTCACGGTCATGCCCTGCACGCCAAGGCTGGACAGTGCTTCGCGCACCTCATCCAGCTTGAACGGCTTGATTATGGCTATGACGAGTTTCATTTCGCCTCCCTCGTTACGAGCCTCTCACAGAGCAAAAGGCGTGCCAGACGGAAATCAGGAGCCGAGCCAGCATCGGCGGCAGAACGCGCGGCACCGGGCGTTGCACGCGGCCTAAAGATTGGGCAGGCAGATGCCTGCACGCCCAAACATTAATCATAATTCATTTTACGGACACTTATTTGACATATGGTCCGAATGCTTGGCCAGCGAATCGGGGGCATTGGCAGCCGTTACTCCCTGCACGTCAGGGCCGAGCCCACGAATATGTCCCGTGCCACGGCGGGGTGTTCACTTAGCCCGTTTCCTAATCGACATTACGGCACCCCGCATCACCATGCTGTCGATGAAGGCCGTCGCGCGCGGCCGGTGTGACGATGCCGCCGAACTCACAATGGCCGGTGCTCAGGGTCAGGACCCATTGATGTGAGTAGCGCGACGTGATTCAGACTCCTTGGGGAGACTGATTTGAGTGACTGTATTAGCTGACGGACGAGCAGATGGCGCGGCTTGAGCCCTATTTTCCGAAGAGCCACGGGAAGCCCCGTGTCGATGATCGGCGAGTGTCGAGCGGGATCAGCTTCGTCAACGATAGCTCGTAACAGGATAACAGCTTGCTTTCGCTCAGGTGGAAAGTGCAGCTCGAACAGCGTCCGGGGTTATCGGCAGATGCCGCAGACGAACTCCGACAGCTGCGAAGATCGCATTGCCAATGGCCGGCGCGACCACGGTAACCGCCGGCTCGCCGAGTCCGACCGGAACCTCGGTGCTGTCCATGAAACTCACATCGAGATCGGGAACGTCCGCGATCCGAAGCGGCATGTACGTGTCGAGGTTGACGTCCTTCACCTGCCCTTGTGCGAACTGGGTCCCCTCGTGCAGCGCCATGCTGAGCCCCCAGAGCGCCGCGCCCTGGGTCTGCGCGAGTGCGCCATCGGGGTCGACGATGGTGCCTGCGTCCGTCACGAGCGTCAGTTTCTCTACCGTCACCACGCCGGTCGCGCGATCGACCCGCACGCGCGCCGCGCACGCCACCCATGTAGGCATGTCACGCTCCTGGCCGAAGCTCGTGGCGAGCCCAAGGCCGGTGTCGGCCGGCAGCTTCGTGCCCCACCCGGCTTTCTCGGCCGCGCGCCGCACCACGGCGGCTTGCCGCAGCGCACCGCCGACCGCGTTCGGAGCGCTGCCCGCATTGCGACCACTGGCGTTCAACAGCTTCAGCCGGAACGCCACCGGATCGACCTTCAGATGGTGGGCTGCCTCGTCCATGAAGCTTTCGACTGCCCAGTTGGTCCAACCTGGGCCGACCGAGCGCAGCCAGCCCGGCCGGAAGACCGAATTGGCGAGATCATTGGAGATCGCCCGTACGCGCTGCTGCCCGACATCGTACCAGTGGTCCGCGCCGGAGATCGCAAAGGGGTCGTATTTCCCGTTCTTGCCTGGAGCAAGGAAGCCTGGTGCCATCACCTGCGTCGGCCAGCCGGCGCAGGCATGATGCTCCATTCCCGTGACGCCGCCGCCCTTGTCGAAGGCCATGCGCAGTCGCTGGACGGAGGCGGAGCGCACGGAATCGAACCGGCTGTCATCCTCGCGGGTGAGCACCAGCTTGACCGGCCGCTTGAGCGCGCGCGCAGCGAGCGCCGCAGGGACTGTATAGTCACCGTTGAGCCGGCGCCCGAAACCACCGCCCAGCATGTAGGAGCGAAGGATGATCTTCTCTTCAGGGAGGTCCAGCGCCTTGGACAGCGTCGGCAGAATCAGCGACTGCCACTGGTTGCCCGTGTGGATCTCCATCACCCCGTCATGTTCGAACGCGAGCGCGTTGACCGGCTCGAGTTGGAAGTGAAGCACCGTCGAAGTGGTATATTCCTGCTCGATGCTGCTCGACGCCGAACGGAACGCGCCGGCTGTGTCGCCCGGCCCCACGTCGAGATCGACACCACCGTCCGCCTTAGCGATCAGCTCGCGGGCATGCTCCTGGATGTCGCCTTCGGAGGTCGAGAGACCGTCGCCCCCGGACCATTGCACCGCGACCATGTCCGTTGCCCTGATCGCGGCGTGATAGCTTTCGGCAACGACCGCGACCCAGCCCGAGACAGTGCCGGTGGGATCGTCGATCGCGACGCTCTTCAAATAGCCCTTCACCTTGCGCGCGGCGCTGTCGTCGATCGAAACGACTTTTGCGCCATTGCGCGTCGGCGGCAATTTAGGCCGAGCATAGACCATGCCGGGCAGCTTGGCGTCGATGCCATAGCGCGCTGTTCCGTCGGTCTTGGTTGCGATGTCGAGCGCCTTGACCGGCCGACCGATCAGACGGCGCTGTGAAGGGGGCTTGACCGGCAGCTTGGCGAGTTCGTCGGCCGTGAACCGCCGTACGGTCGCGCCCCGGCGGGCGATATCGCCATAGGAGATCGAGCGACCACCGGCGACGACCTTACCCGCCACCGCCCGGCAGGAGGCTGGCGCCACGCCCATCAGCTTCGCGCCAGCCTCGATCAGTGCGATGCGACCGGCAGCGCCGGCCTGGCTGAACACCGGGAAGGTCTGCCACACCGACCAGCTGCCGCCCGTGACCATCAGGCCCCATTTCGGATCGCTGTCGACATGGACGATACGGACCTTGTCCCAGTCCGCCTCCAGTTCGTCCGCGAGAATGCGGGCGAGCGCCGTGCCGACATGCTGCCCCATCTCGGCGCGGATGATGTTGACCGTTACGATACCGTCAGCGTCGATCGCGAACCACAGGCTCGGGTCGAGCTGCGGCGGAACGGGAGGAGCGATTACACCCTCGGCCGTAGCCGGATCCATCGCGGCCTCGGCAAGCCGCGCGAAACCAAAGGCAAGGCCGGCGGAGCCCGCGGCGACCAGAAAGCCCCGCCGGGTCAGCGGGTGTGCCGTTTCCTCCCGTGGGATCAGCCGGCTCATGCCTTGGCCTTCGCAGTTGGCACGACACCTGCCGCCATCTCTCCGGCGGCCTGACGCACGGCGGCGCGGATACGCACATAGGTCATGCACCGGCAAAGGTTGCCGGTCATCACCGCATCGATGTCGGCATCGGTCGGGTTGGGGAAATCCACCAGCATCGCAGCCGCCTGCATGATCTGGCCCGACTGACAATAACCACATTGCGGAACCTGGATTTCCCGCCATGCCTTTTGGACCGGGTGATTGGACGCCGGATCGAGGCCCTCGATGGTCGTCACCTCGGCACCATCGACCGAGGCGATCGGTGTTATGCAAGACCGCGTCGCCCGTCCACCGACATGCACGGTGCAGGCACCGCACATGCCGATGCCGCAGCCGAACTTTGTGCCGGTCAGACCGATCTCATCGCGGATCACCCAGAGCAGCGGCGTCTCATCGTCCAGGTCGACGCGCACCGCCCGCCCATTGATCGTGAAGCTGGTGATGGTCATCGCCTCATTTCCTTTCCGAACCCTGGGCGCGGATCGCGGCGACCTTCTTCTCCACATCGGGCCAGGGGGCCTTGCCGGTCCGTGTTGCCCGCAACCAGTTGGCGATCCGCGCCACGTCGGCATCGCTGAAGCGCGAGAAAGCCGGCATCACCACGCCCGGAGCGCCGTCTTTCGCACCGACGCCGTGCAGGATCACCTGAATGAGGTTGGTCGGATCATCGAGATTGAGCGCATTGTTGAGCGCGAGCTGCGGCCGCAGCGGATTGGCCCTGTCCGCGCCGTTGAAATGGCACGATGCGCAGGCTGCGGCGTAGAGACGCGCGGCGGGGTCGTAAGTCAGGCCAGTCCCGATGCGATCGGTTGCCAGTGCTTCGGCAACGATGGGCGCCGGATCGACATTCTTGCCTACCGTACCGTTGAGCGTGGCGAAGTAGGTGGCGATCGCGTCCACATCTGCCGGCGGTAGTTGGGCCAGTCCATGGACCACCGGCGCCATCGGTCCGGCGACAGTGCCGTGATAGCGTGTTACCCCGGTCCCAAGATAGGCGGAGAGCTCCGCCTGGTCCCATGGCACCGGCGCAGGATTGCTCTTGTCGAGCGGCGGCGCGATCCAGTTGTCGATGGGAGCACCCGCGAAGGCTTTGCTCCGCTTCTCGGCCCCCAGAGCGTTGCGCGGTGTGTGGCAGGCTCCGCAATGGCTGAGGCCTTCAGCCAGATACGCGCCGCGATTCCAGGCGGCGCTCCGGACCGGATCGGGCTTGAAGGGCTCGGGGTGGAAGAAGAGCAGCTTCCATCCCGCTTGCAGCGCCCGGATGCTCAGCGGGAAGGGAACCGTGTTCTTGTACTCAGGCGAGCTCACCGCCGGCCGGGTCATGACGTAGGCATAGAGAGCGCCGGTGTCCGCATCGGTCAGCTTGTTGAAATGATCGTAGGGAAAGGCGGGGAACAGATGGCTGCCATCCCGAGCAACGCCCTCGCGCATCGCCCGCTTGAACGCGGCCTCCGACCAGTTGCCAATGCCTGAGGCGACATCGGGGGAAATATTCGTGGAATAGATCGTCCCGAACTGGGTGGGCATCGCATAGCCGCCCGCAAACGGCTGCCCGCCTCGTACCGTATGACAGGATGCACAATAGCCCGCCGCGGCGAGCTTCTCTCCGCGCGCGACAAGAGCCGCCGGAAAGCTGGATGGGTTCGGCCGCGTGATCGGGGCAATGGACGGCCGCCAGGCAATTACCCCAAAGGCAATCAAGCCAGCCACAACGACCACCGCCACTGCTGCGAGAATGCGTCTCATCGGGACTTCAGCACCATCATCGTCCCCCATAATAGCCAGGCCACCACGTCTCGCAACGAGAGCCATTGGACCGCACGAGAGGGAACGCATCAGCGACTCGCAGACAGTCTCAGCTTCGCACTCGGGCAGTGCCACAGCAGCAGCGACTCCAGCACCATACGCCGAGTCCGCTCGCGCACAATCTCAATGTGCCGCAGTTTGGAAAGGGGCTGCGTCACCCGTCGCGCGCGCTGTATTCCGGAGACATCCTTCGAGGAAGACTGCCGGCCTGCTCCCAGCGCCCCTCCATCCCTGCGGTTATCTCAGTACGCAGCGCACCCTGTTCGTCGACTTGCGGAATTTCACCGACAGGAGAAGCTTTCCCCATAGGCGCTAGATTAACGCGCTTGCCCACCGATGGCGCGGGTTGCTGTCACAGCTTCTGGCCAGCAGTCGACCAAAGCCGGTCATCCATATCAGCTACCGGCGAAAGCCTGATCCTGATGAAAGCTGCCAATCAGCCTGCGCGAAACGGCCGGTCGGCACCGCGCCCTAAAATCGATTATTCACCGCCGCCAAGCCGCGCGGACCGCAGGTGCCGCTTCAGGTCTTCGATGATCGCCTGCGGAACGGCTAAATCGCCGACGTGGCGGCCGAAAGGGTGGTAATGCCCGTCTAGGCAAGCGCCCCGGTCGAGATTGCGTCCAGCGTCGCGACCGTCAGACCTTCTGCCAATCCGCGGAGCGCGAGGCGGCGTGATGGAGACTGGAGGTCATCGATTGTAGGCAGTGGGCCGGAAACAGAGGGACGTGATCGGCTCTCCTCTCTTGAAAGCCCTTAGAATCAGCGATGGATGCTGATGTCTACACTCACTCGCGTCCAGATCTCCTAGAAAGGCGATGTCGAATCGAGCCGGCGGACTACCGTTGAAGCAAAGCGGAAAGCGTATCGCCCCCCCCTTTCGATCCGCCGGCTATTTGAGCCACGCAGAAGTTTTGACGGTCCCCCGGTTTCTCATCCGGGCGTGATGCGAGTTTCCGGCCTGCATCCGCCGGGATTAATCCCGGCGGATGCAGCATATTCGGCTGGCGTCAGCCAGCCAAGAGCCGTGTGAGGACGGCTCTCATTATAGTCCCGTCGCCAAGCCTCGATCTTGGTCCGAGCATCCGCCAGCGACAGGAACCAATGCGCATTCAAGCATTCGTCGCGCAGTCGGCCGTTGAACGATTCCACGAACGCATTGTCGGCCGGTTTCCCCGGCCGGCTGAAGTCAAGCGTGACGCCATTCTCGTACGCCCAGCGATCGAGCGCCTTCGAGATGAACTCGGGGCCATTGTCCACCCGGATCGTCCTGGGCGCACCGCGCAACGACGAGATACGCGCCATCGCCGCTACCACCTGCTCGCCCTTGATGCCCTGGTCGACGTCGATCGCCAGTGCCTCGCGGGTGAACGCATCGACCACCGTCAGCGCCCGCAAGCGACGACCATCGAACAGCGCATCCGAGACGAAGTCCATCGACCACATCTCGTTCGGTGCCGACGCTGCCGGCTGCCGCTCGCGGTTGGCAGCGCTGACGTTGCGACGAGGGCGCCTGAGCCGCAGGCTCAATCCATCCTCCCGATAGAGCCGGTAGACCCGCTTGTGGTTCACCAGCCATCCTTCCCGGCGTAGCAGGATGTAGATCCGGAAATAGCCGTAGCGCATCCGCGCTGCCGCCAGATCATGAATCCGCAGCCTGAGCGGCGCCTGATCCGGCTTGTGCGACAGGTACCGCACCGACGAGCGATCGACGCCGAGCGCGAGGCAGCTGCGCCGCTCGCTCACCCCATGGGACGCCTGGACGTGCGCGACGATCTCGCGCCGCCGCCCAGGCGTCAGAGCTTTTTTGCCAGAACATCCTGCAGGATGTGCTTGTCGAGACTGAGGTCGGCGACCAACTGCTTGAGCTTGCGGTTCTCGTCCTCGAGTTGCTTCACCCGCCGCAACTCGCCAACGCCGAGCCCGCCATACACCTTCTTCCAGCGATAGAAGGTCTGCTCCGAAACACCCATCCGGCGGATGACCTCGGCGACAGGCGTACCCGTCTCCGCCTGCTTCAGCGCGAACGCAATCTGCTCTTCCGTGTAGCGCGTCTTCTTCATGTCCCAGCTCCTTGCTCACAGGCATCAAAGGGCCGGAAAACTCTCACTCAGCATGGATGAAAAAACAGGGAGGACGTCAAGCTGTCGATTACCCCCGTCGATACCCCCAAAACAATGGGATGCGACGAAACTACATTGGACTGCGGCCATCAGATCCATGGCCGCACCACCTGCTCGAACCACCAGTATCCCTCGCTTTGACTGTCGGGATTGAGACCGCCACGGGGAATTGGATCTGAGGTGCGTGAAACCATGCCTGCTCCCTTACTCGCCTCGTCCGGTTTGAACGGCTTCTTCAAGCGCTACCTTCAGGCGATCGCTCGCATCCACACTGATTTGCCGGACGGAGCGCTCCCCGGTTTCAGGATCCGTCTGGTGGAATTGAAAGCTCGGCCCTTGAGCGGGCCGGCGATGAGATCAGCCAGCATCACCTCACGGTGCTTATTCTGCGCATTGGCGAACGGCGCGATCAGATCAACGAGCCAGATCCGATCTGCGGACCGCCATTGTTCGAGCGAGAGACGGTTGGCCGGCTCGATCATACCGCGATCGAGCTTCGCTTCCGCTTCGCATCGCACTTGGCCCAGAGCGCGAGCTCGACGGCCGGTCGCCATCCCGAAACACATAGAATTGCTCGTGGATGAGCGCCGCATGATCAGCCATTCGAGATCGCCGATCGACAGCGCACGATGCAGCGGAGATTGGGTGAGCAGCCAGGTCATCTCGCCCAGCATGTGACTGACGGTGGGTGCGCCTACCGGCGCACCCGTCTTGTTCATTTCCGTGGTCATGACAGTTCCAATGCCGCCGACGCAGCCAGATAGGCAAGCACACTGGGCAGAGGCTGGTCGCGCATGGCGAGCGCTCCCTCCCCAGCCGATGCGCCAGAGCTGCCCATCGCCTGGATCATCTGCGCGACGCGTCCATCGCCGAGACTCTCCTTCATGAACGATGCCCCGGGAACGGCGGCGGACGAAGCTGCGCCATCGCCGCTCAGCAGGCTTGGCGCACCCCATCCAACCGTTCATCACCCAACAGCCGATCTGCCCACATCTCCGCAAGGTTCGACGTCCGAGGCGATTGTGCCGAGCTTGGATTGAATGCCAATGCGACGTGGCCAACCGTACCCATGGCGCCGGCAGAGCGCGTGTAAGTCGCTGCAATCGGGAAACGCTTGAAGGCTCAGGGGAACCGGCTCCGGGTACGTAGTGCCCGTCGCCCAACATTATCGGTGTTCGCCGATCCCAGGCCCTGGTGGGCTTAATTACAGACTGACGACCCAAGCATGGCGATCATCGATCTGCGCGCGTTCGACTTGGCGATTGTTTATTATGACCTCTCGCTCGTCGCCTTTGGGAAGAAGTACAATCAGGCGATTGTCGCCGAAACTACCCGGCCCTTGGCATTCTACCGTGAGTCGCACTTCGCCTACAGTGCAGGCACACTCACCGGCCCATATATCATGCGGTCCGTGCTCGCCTTGGTCCTCATAGAAGCTCCACGCGAAGCGGCCTTCGCCTCTCGGCGGGAACAGCCAAAGCCCGCGGCGGAATGGCCCCGGGCGGAACCCACCCGACGCAAGGTCGATCGGAATCGCCGAACCGATGCGCGCGAGGAGCGGTGGAGGACCATCGGGCACCGCGTCGAGCTCGACCGTCTCGCCACCCGGACAGTGCCGGCCCGTCCAGAGGTCTATCCAGTCAGCGCCCGCCGGCGGCCGGACCATGCGCGTCGTGGCGCCCGGTTCGCAGACGAGTGGAACCAGCAGATCGCGGCCAAGCAGGTGCTCGTCGCCATCGATCCAGGCCCGTGGATCGTCGGGAAAGTCGAGCCAGAGCGGGCGGACCACCGGCTCGTAATCGTGGTGATAGCGCCAGAGCAGGTCGTACAGGTAAGGCGTCAGCGTCTGGCGCAGCGCCATCAGCCTGCGGATGGCGGGCAGCAGCTCGGGATACATCCACGGCTCGTTGACGCTGCGGTCGTCATTCCAGCTGTGGATGCTGAAGCGCGGCATCAGTATGCCTGCCTGCACCCAACGCAGGAACAGCTCCGGCTCGGGCTTGCGACCGGCGAAGCCGCCGACGTCGTGGCCGCTGTTGGAAACGCCCGAAAGGGCGAGGCCCAGGCCCATCTTGGCATTGTAGCGGATCGTCTTCCAATCGGTGCGATTGTCGCCGCTCCACGTCTGCGCATAGCGATGCGATCCCGCCATCGCCGATCGCGTCACGACATACGGACGGCGCTCGGGATCGTGCGCAATCTGCGCGGCACGCGAGGCGCGGCTCATCAGCAGCGGCATCAGCGGCCGGGCCTCGGCGGCGGGGCGCGGATCGCCCCAGAACGCGAAGCGGGCGTGCCTGTCCCACACGCCATATTCATTGTTGTCGTTCCAGGTGGCGCGGATGCCGTGATCGAGCAGCGCGCTCTTCACCTGCCCGCGCCACCATGTGGCGGCATCCGGATTGGTGAAATCGACGAAGCCGCCGAGCTCGTCCCAGAACTGCCCCTCGACGGTGCGCCCGTCATCGTCCGCGACGAACAGCCCCTGTTCGTCCAGCGTCGCATATTGCGGATGATCGCGGAGCAGAGCGGGCTTGATGTTGGGGACGAGCTCGATGCCGGCGTCCGCATAGCTTTTGATGAAGGCCGCGGGGTCCGGAAACTTGTCCCGGTTCCAGTTGAACACATAGCGCTTGCCGCCGATCGAGGTGTAGCCCGAAGAGAGATGGAAGCTGGAGCAGCCGATGTCATGCTCTTCCAGCTTGGCAATGAATGTCGCCATCTGCGCCTGCGCGTCGGGCGCGTCGGTATAGGTCATCGTCGAACCCGAATAGCCGATCGCATAACGCGGCATCAACGCGGGACGGCCGGTCATCCAGGTGAAGCGCTTGGTGACGGAGAGCGCATCGGGGCCTGCGATCATCGTCAGGTCGAGATCGCCGCTCTCCGCCACCATGTGGCGATAGGGACCGTGATAATTGTCATGCTCGCGGCCGAAATCGAACGCGACGTCGGCCATCGTGTCGTAGAACTCGCCGTGGGCGCGGTTGTCGCCGTCCACGGCGAGGACATATGGGATGCTCTTGTAGAGCGGGTCCGAAGTCTCGGCGTCGTATCCCATCGGATCGAGGTTGGTGAGGCGGAAGCTGTTTCCCGCGCGATTCATCGGCCCGGCGCGCTCGCCGAGCCCATAGAAGCGCTCGCCGGGATGGCGCGCGAGATAGTGATGCACCCGTCCGTCGAACCAACCGAAGTCATAGGCTTGCGTCGGGCGGTCCTCGGCCATCCGCACCCACTCCCCACCGGCGCGCTGTAGCCACCGACAATGGAGGCCGTGCAAGCGTATCTCGAGGCGGATCCGTTTGGTTTCGATCGTCAGCGTCCCCCGGTCCTCCTCCACGGCAAAATCCGGGCAGGCGAAGCCTTCGACGCTCATCCGATCGCGGCCGGGTTCCTCGATATCCTCGGCGCCGGGCGCGATCGCCCAGCTCGGCGGCCCCTTCACCTTCCCGTCCGGCAGCATGAGCAATCGGACGATATCCTCTTCGAGCACGAAGACATGCGCCACCGCGCCGGTGTCCGCCACCAGCGTGATGCGCCCCCTGCCCCGCTCGTGCACGGCGAAGAGCGGCGGATCGGAAAGCGTGGCGCGGCGCATCTTGGTTCCTCAGGCTCTGGCTGCGGCGGGCTTGAGCCGGCCGATCATGGCGATCAGCACGAGGGCGCCGATCAGGTCGAACAGGGACAGGCAGGCGAAGAGTGGGGCGTAGCCGATGCTGTCGGCCAGTTGCCCGATCGCCAGGCTGAAGATCAGGCCGCCCAGCCAGCCCGCCTGACCGACGAAGCCGTTCGCGGTGCCGACTTCCTCCGGCGCGAAGACGTCGGCCGAAAGGGTGTTGATCAGGACGGAGATCATCTGGTGCGCGAAACCCCCGATGCAGAACAGGCCGATGGCCAGATAGGGGCTGCCGGCAAGCCCGATGCAGCCCGGCGCGATCATCAGCATCGCGCCGACGCAGATGCCGGCGATACGCGAAGGGATCAGCCGCACGCCCCGCTTCATCAGCGCCGGCGACAAATAGCCACCCGCAACGCCGCCGAGATCCGCTGCCAGGAACGGCAGCCAGGCGAAGAGCGCGATCTGCTTGAGATCCATGTGCCGTTCGGTGGCGAGATAGAGCGGAATCCAGAAGCTGAACGTCTGCCATGCCGGCTCGGCCAGGAAGCGCGGAATGGCGATCGCCCAGAAACGGCCGCTGCGCAGGATATCACGTGCGCGCGCCCGCTGAGTCGGTACGTCGCGGCGATCGGCGACGATAAAGGTCCGTTCCTCCGCCGTGATCGCCGGATGCTTGTCCGGTGTGCGGTAGAAGGCATACCAGGCCACGGCCCAGATCAGGCCGATGCCGCCGGTGACGACGAACGCCATCCGCCATCCCGCCGCCACGGAGATCGCGATCACCAACGGCGGAGCGATGAGCGCGCCCATCGACGTGCCGATGTTGAACCAGCCGACCGCCACCGATCGCTCGCGTGCCGGAAACCATTCGGCGATCGCCTTCATGCCGCTCGGTATCGCCGCCGCCTCGCTCAACCCCAACAGGCCGCGGAAGAATGCGAGTCCGATCCAACCACCCGCGAGCGCGTGCGCGACGTTGGTCAGGGACCAGGCAAGGGCGAACAGCGCGAAGCCCAGTTGCAGCCCGATCCGATCGATGATGAACCCGCACACCGGTTGCGCGACCGTGTAGGCCGCCTGGAAGGCGCCGACGATATAGCTGTATTGCTGGGTGGAGATGTGCAGTTCGGTCTTGAGCTCCGGCGCCAGCACGCCCAGCGAATTGCGCGCCAGATAATTGATGATCGTGCCGACGCTGATCAGCCCAACGATCCACCATCGCAAATGGCGCACCCGGGTCAAGCCCGTGCGTCCGGCTGGATATGGATCACCGCGTCGCGCGTGGGAATCGCGCCCCGATGCCGCACCGTTTCGCCGGCGAGACGGTGGCCGAAGCGCGCGGCCGCGGCCGGGCCGTAATCGGCCAGACGCGCGGCGAGATAGCCCGCATCGAAAGCGTCCCCAGCCCCACTGGTGTCGACCGGCATCACCGGCGTCGTCGGCACCAGTTCGCGCACGCCATCGGCCGATACGAACGCACCTTCCGCGCCGAGCTTGACGATCACCTCGGCGACGCCTTGCGCGTGCCAGCGATCGGCGATGCCTTCGGGCGTCTCCTGGTGACCGTGCATCAACGCCTCGTCCTCGGCGGTGGGCAGCGCGATCGTCGCACGGGCGGCGAAATCGAGGAAGGCGCGTTCCGCCTCGTCCGGGCTGCCCCATCCACGCGGGCGAAAATTGCCGTCGAAGGCGACGATGCCGCCATGCCGCCGCACGCGATCGGCGAGGTCGGCGATCCGGCGGCGGCCCGCGCCGTCGAACAGCGACAGCGTGATGCCCGACAGGAACAGGAGATCGGCGGCGGCAGCCTGTTCCATCAACGCCGCGCTCTGCGGCAGCGCGAAGAAATCGCGCGCAGCCGAACGATCGCGCCAATAGGTGAAGCTGCGTTCGCCCTTTTCGTCGACGCGGATCGCATAGAGCCCCGGTACGCGCAACGGATGCCGCGCGATCAGCGCGCAATCCACGCCCTCGGCGGTCCACCGATCGAGCAACTCCTGCGACCAGGCGTCGCCGCCCAGCGCGGTCATGAACGCGGGGCGATGGCCGAGCCGGGCCAACGCCACCGTCATGTTCAGCACGTCACCACCATAAGTGATCGGGCCGGACGCGCCGATGTGGCCGGAGATCTCGATCATCCCTTCGCCGAAGGTGACGATCCGCATCGGCCTCACCAGTTCCACATCGTTCCGTCTTCCAGCCGGGCGATCGGCAGCTGACGGGGATCATAGGGATATTTCGCCGCCAGCCCCTCGTCGATATCGACGCCGTGGCCGGGCGTTTCGCCGCAATATAGGAGGCCGTCCTTGAAGCTATAATCGTGCGGAAAGACCTCGTCGGTCTCCGGCGTATGGCGCATATATTCCTGAATACCGAAATTGGGCACCCAGGTATCGAAATGCAGCGCCGTCCCCATCGTCACCGGCGACAGATCGGTCGCGCCATGGCAGCCGGTACGGATCTGGTAGAGGCTCGCAAGATCGGCGATGCGGCGCAGATGCGTCACGCCGCCTGCGCCGACGATCGTCGCGCGGATATAGTCGACCAGCTGGTTCTGGATCAGATCCTTGCAGTCCCAGATCGTGTTGAAGATCTCGCCCACCGCCAGCGGCGTGACGGTGTGCTGGCGGATCAGCTTGAACGCCTCCTGATTTTCGGCAGGCGTCACGTCCTCCAGCCAGAAGAGCTGATAGGGCTCGAGCATCTTGCCCAGGTTCGCAGCCTCCTGCGGCGTATAGCGATGGTGGCCGTCGTGCAGCAGGTGGCGATCGAAGCCGTAGGTGGCGCGCAGCGTTTCGAACAATTTTGGTACGTAGTTGAGCGCCTTGCGCGTGTCCCAGCCGGTGACGCTGGCGAGCGCGGCATCGGCGGGCTCGTAGAAGAGCTTGCCGCGGCCGACGCCATAGGCGTCCTTGATCCCGGGAACGCCGGTCTGCGCGCGGATCGCCTTGTAGCCGAGATCGATATACTGGCCGACCGCATCGACGGTCTCCGCGATGTCGCCGCCATTGGCATGGCCGTAGCACAGGATGCCGTCGCGGCTGCGACCGCCGAGCAACTGATAGAGCGGCATGCCGGCCGTCTTGGCCTTGATGTCCCACAGCGCCACGTCGACCGCCGCGATGGCGCGCATCGTCACCGGGCCGCGCCGCCAATAGGCGCCACGATAGAGCAGCTGCCAGATATCCTCGATCTGACGCGCGTCGCGGCCGATCAACAGCGGGCAGACATGATCCTCGAGATAGGCGACCACCGATTTCTCGCGGCCGTTGAGGGTGGCGTCGCCGATTCCGTGGATGCCCTCGTCGGTGACGATCTTGAGCGTGACGAAGTTGCGTCCCGGCGACGTGATGATCACCCGCGCTTCCCTGATTCTCACGCCATCCTCCCGAGCTGTTTCATGAACGGTAGACGTGGTATGGATGTTTGTCCATATTGGTCAGGCCAGATTGGAGAGGTTGTTTGACGTGAGCGCCCCGTTGCATCTGCACCCCGATCGGCTGTTCCCCGCCGAACCCGCGACGCGATCGATCGCGCGACGGCTCTATGACGAGGTCGCGGGACTGCCGATCATCAGCCCACACGGTCATACCGATCCGTCCTGGTTCGCCGGCGACGAACCCTTTCCGGATCCGGCCAATCTGCTGATCGTACCCGATCATTATGTCTTCCGTATGCTTCATTCGCAGGGCGTGCCGCTGGAGACGCTAGGCATCGCGCGGCGCGACGGCGGCCGGGTCGAGCGTGATCCGCGCACGATCTGGCGGCTTTTCGCCGCCCATTACCATCTCTTCCGTGGCACCCCGTCCCGGATCTGGCTCGATTGGGTGTTCGCCGAGCTGTTCGGTTTCGAGGAGCGGCTCTCCCCCGAGACCGCCGATCTTTATTACGACCGTATCGACGAGGCGCTGGCGACCCCGGCCTTCCGGCCCCGCGCGCTGATGGATCGCCTCAACATCGAGGTGCTCACCACCACCGAGAACCCGCTGGATTCGCTGCAGCACCATCAGGCGATCCGCGACAGCGGCTGGCCGGGCCGCGTGCTCACGGCCTATCGTCCCGATCCAGTGATCGATCCCGAGTTCGAAGGCTTTCAGGACAATCTCGACGGGCTCGGTGCGTTGACCGGCAAGGATACGCGCACCTGGGCCGGCTATCTCGACGCGCATCGCGATCGCCGTGCCTTCTTCAAGGATTTGGGAGCGACATCCACCGACCACGGCCATCCGACCGCGCGCACCGCCGATCTTTCGACAGCCGAAGCGGAGGCTCTGTTCACCCGCGTCGCGGGCGGCACCGCCTCCTCCGCGGACGCCGAACTGTTCCGCGCTCAGATGCTGACAGAAATGGCTCGGATGAGCGTCGACGACGGCCTCGTCATGCAGCTTCATCCGGGCAGCTTCCGCAATCACCACGCCCGGACATTCGCCGATTTCGGCCGGGACAAAGGCGCCGATATCCCGATGCAGACCGGCTATGTGGAGGGCCTCAAGCCGCTGCTCGACCGTTTCGGCGACGCCCAAGGCTTTACGTTCATCCTCTTCACGCTCGACGAGACGGCCTATTCGCGCGAGCTCGCGCCGCTGGCGGGCTTCTACCCTTGTCTGCGCCTCGGCCCGGCCTGGTGGTTCCACGACAGCCCGGAAGGGATGATGCGCTTCCGCGAGCAGACCACCGAGACCGCCGGTTTCTACAACATGGTCGGCTTCAACGACGATACCCGCGCATTCCTCTCTATCCCGGCGCGGCATGATGTGGCGCGACGGATCGATTGCGCCTTCCTCGCACGCCTGGTCGCCGAGCATCGCCTCGACGAGGACGAGGCGACGGAACTGGCCCATGACCTCACCTATCGGCTCGTGAAGGAGGCCTATCGCCTGTGAGCGCGCTGCTGTCCGATGCGACCTTCGTTTCGCGGTACGACCGTCATGCCGTCAAGGCCGGCGTCGTCCACCTCGGCCTCGGCGCCTTCCACCGCGCACACCAGGCGCCGGCTTTCGATGCGCTGATCGCCGCAGGAGATCCGCGCTGGGGGATAACCGGCGTGGCGATGCGCTCGCCCGACGTGGTCGCGGCGCTGGCGGCGCAGGACGGGCTCTACAGCCTGTCCCAACGTGGCAGCGGCGAAGACCGGCCTCAGGTGATTGCCGCGCTCGCGGCCTTCCATGTCGCCGCGCAGGCGCCCGAGGCGGTGGTCGCCGCGCTCGCGCACGTCGATACGCACCTCGTGACGCTCACCATCACCGAGAAGGGCTATCTGGATCATGGCGCCTTGAGTGCCGCTGGCCTGATCGCGCGTGCGCTTGGCCGGCGGCACGCAGCCGGCCTTGCACCGCTCACGATCCTGTCCTGCGACAATCGCTCGCACAATGGCACGGTGGCGCGCGAAGCCGTGCTCGCTGCGGCGCAGGCCGCAGGCATCGACAATGCCGCGCTCCATTGGATCGCCGATCAGGTCGCCTTTCCCGCATCGATGGTCGATCGGATCACGCCCGCCGCCACGCCGGAGATGGCCGCCGGGAGCAGCGACGCACTCGGCCTGCTCGATCGGGCGGCAGTCTGGACCGAACCTTTCTGGCAATGGGTCGTGGAGGATCGCTTTGCTGCGGTCCGGCCCGATCTGGCTGAGGTCGGCGTGCAGCTGGTCGCCGATGTCGCGCCTTGGGAGACCGCAAAGCTGCGCCTGCTCAACGGCGCCCACTCGGCCCTGGCCTATCGCGGGCTGCTGCGCGGTCATCGCTTCGTCCACGAGGCCATCGCTGATCCGGCGCTCGGCGCGCTCGTCGATCGGCTATGGGACGAGGCGGCGGAGACGATCGACCAATCGGTGGTCGATGTCCCCGTATATCGGGCCGCGCTCCGCAAGCGCTTCGCCAATCCGGCGCTGCCGCATGCGCTGATCCAGATCGCCGCCGACGGATCGCAGAAGCTGCCGCCACGCCTCCTCGGCCCGATCGGGGATCGCGATGCCAAAGGCTTGACCAGCCCGGCGCTGGCCGAAGCGGTCGCCGGGTGGATCGTGGGGCTGTCCCGGATCGACGGCCTCGTCGATCCCATGCTCGCCGACCTTCAGCCGCTCGCCCGAAAAAACGCGCCCGCCGAGGTACTCCTCGCCCGCATTGCCCCGGATTTCCACCAATCCGAGGAAATCGACCAGGCAATCGCGCAATTGCGCGAGACGGCTTGAAATGCGACCGCGACCGCCACAGGCTGACACCATGTCGATGACACCATCCCGCGCCGAGGGCCGCCTTTACGAGCGGATCGCCAACGAAATCCGCCTAGCGCTCGGCACCGGCCGCTACGCGGTCGGCGATCGGCTTCCGTCGGAGCGCGATCTTGCCCAACAATATGGCGTTTCGCGCCCCACGATCCGTGAGGCGATCATCGCGCTGGAGCTTGACGGTCTGGTCGAGGTCCGCACCAATTCGGGCGTCTATGTCGCTTCGCTCCAGCCGCAGGGCGGCAAGCCGACAGAGGCCGATGTCGGTCCGTTCGAACTGCTGGAGGCGCGGCGCATCTTCGAGGCGGAGATATGCGGGCTCGCCGCGCAGATGATCACCGACGAGCAGATCGCGCGACTGCGCGAACTGACCGGCGAGATGGAGAGCGAAGATCTGCTCCGCGCCGAGGAAGCCGATCGCGAATTCCACCTCGAAATCGCCCGGATCACGCAGAACAGCGCGATGGAGAAGACCGTCTCGATGCTGTGGGAGGCTCGTGTGAACTCACCGCAATATGCGCTGCTGACCGAAAAGGTCCGCGCCGCCGGGGTGGCGCCGCGCGTCTCCGAGCACCGCCGCATCGTCGCCGCGCTCGCCAGCCGCAGTGCGGAGGCGGCGCGGGAGACGATGCGCGATCATCTCGGCCGCGTCATCGATCATCTGCTCGAGGCGACGGAAGTCGAAGCGATCGAGAAGGCGCGGGCGGAGATCAACGCCAAGCGCCGCCGCTATCGCGCGGCGGGTTAGACGCGCTTCTTTGCCAGATAGGCATCGATCCGGGCGGCGGCACCCTCCGGCACATGCAGGCCGAGCTTGCTGCGCCGATAGAGGATATCCTCGGCGGTGCGCGCCCATTCGGTTCGGACCAGATAATCGATCTCGGCATGATACAGGCCGGCGCCGAAATCCTCCCCGAGATCGTCGGTCTTCTCGGCACGGTCCAGCACAACCGGCGCACGTGTGCCGTAGGCGCGTGCCAGCCGGCGAACCAGCGGCATCGGGAGACCGCGATACTGCGCCTGCAATCGATCCACGAAACGATCGAAATCGCCACCTTCGATATCGCCGCCCGGAAGGACCACGCCGGCGGTCCAGCTCTCGCCCGGCATGGGCAGGAACGGCGCAAGCTTCTCCAACGCATGTTCGGCGAGCTTGCGATAGGTGGTGATCTTGCCGCCGAAGATGTTGAGCATCGCCGGCCGACCATCTCCGCCTTCGACTTCGAGGACATAATCGCGGGTCACCGCCGAGGCAGTGGCCGCGTGATCGTCGTAGAGCGGACGAATGCCGGCATATGTCCAGACCACGTCCTGTTCGCTCAGCGTGCGCGCGAAATAAGCGTTGGCAGCCTCGATCAGATAGCGCGTCTCCTCTGGTGAGATGGTCGCTGGGCCGGGCGCCTGATCCCAAGGCAGGTCGGTCGTGCCGATCAGGGTGAATTCACCCTCATAAGGAATGGCGAAGATCACGCGGCGATCGGGGTTCTGCAGCAGAAACGCGTGATCACCCTCATAGAGCCGGGGCACGATGATGTGGCTGCCCTTGACCAGCCGCACACCGCGGTCGTTGCGCGCATTGCCGGTCCTGCCGATCACGTCGGCTACCCAGGGACCGGCCGCATTGACCAGAACCCGCGCGCGGACCTTTTGCGCGCCGCTCTCGTCCTCGATCGCCGCATGCCAAAGGTCGTCGACCCGTTCCGCCGAGACGAGCCTGGTACGGGTGCGGATCGCCGCGCCCCGCGTTGCTGCGTCGAGCGCGTTGAGAGCGACGAGCCGGCTGTCTTCGACCCAGCAATCCGAATAGACGAAAGCACGCCCCATGTTGGGCCTAAGCCCATTGCCCCTGGCGTCCTCGTCGAGACGGATCGTCCGCGTGGCGGGTAGCTTTTTGCGGCCACCGAGATGATCGTAGAGAAACAGGCCGAGCCGCACCATCCAGGAAGGGCGAGGAGAGTTCTTCTGAGGGAGAACGAATTCCAGCGGCCAGATGATGTGAGGAGCGATCGCGAGCAGGCGTTCGCGCTCGATCAACGCTTCGCGGACCAGCCGGAACTCGTAATATTCAAGATAGCGCAGGCCGCCGTGGATCAGCTTGGTGCTGGCAGCCGAAGTATGGCTGGCGAGATCATCCTGTTCGACGAGCAGAACCTTGAGGCCGCGTCCCGCCGCATCGCGCGCGATACCGGCGCCGTTGATGCCTCCCCCGACGATCAGCATGTCATAGACAATGGGTTCGTTCATGAAGGCAAAGTCCGGGCAGTGAAGAACGCAATGGATGGGTGCGGCTTGCTTGACCGCAACTCTGGGATTAGTAGTGAACTGGCCTGACCAATTCAATCATAATGTGCCTGGAGAGCAACGTTGCCCGCAGCCCATCACATCCTCGCCATCGATCAGGGCACGACCTCCACGCGTTGCATCGTTTTCGACAATGCGGGCGCCCCCGTCGCGACGGCACAGCGCGAATTCCAGCAGCATTATCCGGCACCCGGCTGGGTGGAGCATGATCCCGAGGATATCTGGCGCGACACGCTCGCCACCGCGCGCGAAGCGATCGAAGCCAGCGGTGTCGGCGCGGAGCGGATCGCGGGCATCGGCATCACCAACCAGCGCGAGACGGTGGTGGTGTGGGATCGCGAGACAGGCGCGCCGATCCACAACGCGATCGTCTGGCAGGATCGCCGCACCGCCGAAACCTGCGCCGCGCTCAAGGAGCAAGGCCACGAGGACATGGTTCGCGCCAGGACCGGGCTGCTGCTCGATCCCTATTTCTCTGGCACGAAGCTCGCCTGGATCCTGGACAATGTCGAGGGCGCGCGGGCGCGGGCGGAAAAGGGCGAACTCGCGTTCGGGACGATCGATTGCTTCCTGCTGTGGCGCCTGACCGGCGGCAAGGTCCATGCCACCGACGCCACCAACGCCGGCCGCACCTTGCTGTTCGACATCCACGCGCAGCGCTGGGACGAGGATCTCTGCAAGCTGATCGAAGTGCCCATGGCGTTGCTGCCCGAGGTTCACGACAACAGCTATCGCTTCGGCGAGACCACGCCCGACCTCCTGGGCGCGTCAATACCTATCGCGGGCATGGCAGGTGATCAGCAGGCGGCCTTGTTCGGGCAGGCCTGTTTCGAGCCGGGCATGGCGAAATCCACCTACGGCACCGGCTGCTTCATGCTGCTGAACACGGGCGAAGAGGCGGTCACCTCGGAAAACCGGCTGCTGACCACGCCCGCTTATCGCTTCGACGGCAGAACGACCTATGCGCTCGAAGGGTCGATATTCGTCGCGGGGGCGGCGATCAAATGGTTGCGAGACGGCATCGGCGTGATCACCCATGCCCATGACACCGACAGCCTCGCCACCCGCGTGCCCGACAGCCACGGGGTCTACATGGTGCCGGCCTTCGTTGGCCTGGGCGCGCCCCACTGGGATCCGGATGCGCGCGGCGCGATCTTCGGGCTGACGCTGGGCGCCACCGCGGCGCATCTGGCCCGCGCCGCGCTTGAGGCAGTTGTCTACCAGACGCGCGATCTGTTGACTGCGATGGTCGAGGATGGCGGGGCCAGGCCGACGGTGATGCGCGTCGACGGCGGAATGGCCGCGAACGACTGGCTCTGCCAGTTCCTTGCCGATCTGCTGGAGATCGAGGTGGAGCGGCCGGAACATCTCGAGGTCACGGCGCTCGGGGCCGCGTTCCTCGCTGGGTTGTGCGTGGGCGTGTGGAAGGATCTGGATGCGCTGGCGACCACGCATGCGCAGGGACGCCGCTTCAAGCCGGCGATGGATGCGGCGCTTCGCCAGCAATTGCTTGCCGGCTGGGAGGACGCATTGGCGCGGACGCTCCGGCATCCATGACGCGTCGCCCGGGCGCGGCCCGGTGACGGGGGTCATCTGGCCGCGGCCGCCTTGTCCTTCGCCTGATAATAATCCGACAGCACATAGAAGGCCATCTTGCGCACTCCGGTCTCGGAGATCAGGCCCTTGCGGTTCCAGCCCATTTGGAAATCCGGATTCTGCCGCCGCGGGGATCGGAAGTCTTTGAGGATCCAGGGGGACATGCCGCGCAGCGTGGGAAGCTTGTCCGCCATTGCGAGCGTGGCACGGTAATAATCGGCCTGGTAATCCTCGGAAAATTTCTGCGGCTTGTGGAAGCCGGCCAGCGCATCCGCACCGAATTCCGAAAACACCAGCGGCTTGTCCGTCGGCACGTTCCACCGGGTGGCGGGCAAATCGCTCAGCCGATCGGCGGTGTACCAGCCGTTATATGTGTTGAGCGCGAGCACATCGACCGCTTCTGCGAGCGGATCGGCGAGCGTCATCACCGGTGCGCCCGGTCCCTTGCCGTGATCGACGAGCAATGCGGCGCTGATCAGCCGCGTGTCGTCCAGCCTGCGAGCATCGGCGACGAGCGTGCGCAGGAAGCTATTGCGCGCATCGGTGACGGGCGTTTCGTTGGCGACGCTCCAGATCGCAATCGACGCCCGGTTGCGATCGCGCAGGATATTCTCGGCGAGCATGTTGCGCGCGGTCGCCAGTGTAGCGGGGTTGTCCCAGGCGATCATCCAGTAGACCGGCACCTCGCTCCACACGAGCAGGCCGAGCTCGTCGGCGGTCCGCGTCATCAGTTCGCTGTGCGGGTAATGCGCGAGGCGGACGTAGTTGCCGTGCAGCCCGTCCTTGATTTCGCCGAGCAGCGCGCGGGCGGACGCGGGGGTGATGGCGCGGGTAGGCGCGGCGCCGATCTCTTCCTCGTGCAGCGAGATGCCGCGCAGGAAGATCGGCTTGCCGTTGAGCAGGATGTCGGTGCCGCGCACCTCGATCGTCCTGAAGCCGATGCGATCCTTCCAATGATCCTCGCCCGCGTCGACCGCAACGTCATAGAGCTTGGGCCGGTCGGGCGACCATCTCACGAGCGCGGCGGGCGCGGCGATGGCGCCATGCCAATTGCCCTGCGCATCGGTCGTGCCGGGTATGTCGACGCCCAGTTCCCCGATGCGCAGGCGGACGGTCTTCTTCGCGGCAGCGGGGCCGTTCAAATGCACGTCGGCCGCGATCTGCCCATCGCGGGTCAGGCGCACCCAGGCGTCGTCGACGAACGTGTCGGGCGTCTCGACCAGCCGAACCTGGCGGGTGAGGCCTCCGTAATTTTCCCAGTCAGTCACCGGCGGCGGCACGGTGGCAGGCGTCGCCTGGCTATCGACGCCAACGGTGATCTGGTTGTCGCCGTCGCGTAGCAGGCCGGTCACCTCGAAAGCGAAGGGTGTGAAGCCCCCTTCGTGCCGGCCGACAGGCTTGCCGTTGAGGAACACATAAGCCGAATAATTCGCCGCGCCGAACCGCAGGAAGAGGCGGCCGTGGCGGCTGGCCGGCACGTCGAAATGCCGCTGATACCAGACCAGCCCCTGATAATGGCGCATCTCGGGCGCCGCGGTCAGCCAGGAGGAGGGCAGCACCGTGAGGGGCGCATGATCGAGATTGAATTCGTACATCGCCCGGTTGTCGCTCGCCATTTCCTTGGCGACGTCGATGTCGAGGTAGCGCCGCTGACCCAGATCGGGCGTCTCGCCATGAAAGCCAGCGAGGCCCGCGCGGAACGGGTCGATCGAATAATGCCAAGGGCCGGAGAGATCGATGCCGCCGCGCATGTCGGCCGAGACGAGCAGCGGCGAATTCTGCGCCGTGGCGAGTGGCAGCGCGGTAACCACAGTCGAAGGGGGTTCTACCGCCGCCGAGACAACGGAGGCCATCAGCGCGGCCGCGACAATCCCGCCCAAGCCCCGTGCCATCGCGCGCATCCTTCTCTCCTCGATAGAGCCGGGATTAATTCGCCGGCTTGAACTCCAACGACAGCCCTGCAGTGCGGCTCGGCTGGAAGCCCTTCCAGATCGTCGAGGTCGGCGCGCCGGGGCTGAAGCCGGCATAGCGGCCGCCGGGCGCGTCGGCCCATTTGCCGGCGCTTGCGTCGGGAACGAGGCCGTCGATATAGGCCGCCTTCGCGGTATCGCCCTTGACGTAGCGATCGAGGAAGGCGGTGATGAAATGCTGCTGGATCGGCAGCAGCCGATCCTTGCGCCAGACCGGATCCTCGAACCAGTCCTCGTTCCAGAAATTGCCGCGCATCTCGGGCGGCGCGCCGATCAGCGCAATGCTGTGCCCGGCTTCGCGGAAGGTCAGCAAATAGCGCGGTGCGTGGGTCTCGGTCTCGAAGAGCGTGCGGACGCCGGGATCGTAGCCGACGGTGTGATCCTGGCTGCCGACGATGAAGAAGGTGGGCACATGGATCGCGCCGACGCCCGGCGCAGCCCAGGTCTTGATGCCGCGGACGTCGCTGGGCGGTGAGATCGCAACCACCGCCTTGAGATCGGCGATCCGGATCTCGCCTTGCCGATCGCCGCCCGCGACATAGGGCGTGAGCGCACCGCGGGTGGTCTGGGCCAGGCCGGGATCGAGCGGGGCGCCGGCGGCGGTGAGCACGCCGTAACCGCCCATCGAATAGCCGATCAGCGCGGTGCGCGTGGGATCGGCGTCGGCGAAAGGCCCCTGCCCCGCACGCGCACGGCGCTGCGCCTCGGCGGTGATAAAGACGATATCGAGCGGGCGCCGCGCGATCGGACCGGACATCGCCTGCGTCGTACGGATGTTGATCGGCGGATCGCGGAACGAGGGCGCGACGACCACATAGCCCTTGGTGGCGAGGTTCTCGCCGAGCCAGGACAGAGCCTCGGGCACATTGCCATAACCGTGCGCCAGGATGATCAGCGGGAAGGAACCCTTGGCGGCAGGCGCGGCGGGCGTGGCGATGCCGGGCACGGTGAAAGGCACGTCTGCCCCCGCCTCGCCGGTCATGGCGGCATGATACACGGTTCCGCGCCCCGCCTTCCCCGCCGGGTACCAGACCTTCATCGTCACGTGGCGATCGGCAAGCTCAGGCCGATCCCTGCCATTCGCCGGATCCATCTGCTCTAGCTGAACGAACTCGACATCGGCGACGCCGATCGGAAGCGGCCCCAGCGCGGCGAGCGCCGGCGCATCCACAGGCGGCTTCGCCGGCGCGTCCTGCGCGAACACCGCGAGGGGCCTGACCGTGACCAGCGCAAACAAGGCGACGAGGGCGCGACGGCGGAATCGGGGCACTATGCAACTCTCCTCGAGGCCGAAGGCGGCGGGGCGCCCGGCCCCGCCCCAGGGATCAGAAGTTGAAGCCGAAGCGGACACCTCCGTAGCGGTGGAAATCGCGCGGCAGCACCGCCTGAGTGGCGATCTGGTTGCCGAAATTGCCGGCGGTGTTCACCAGCGACCCATAATATTGCTTGTCGAACAGGTTGTTGACGAAGCCGATCAGTTCCCAGCGGTGATTGGCGGCACGCACGCCGACGCCGACATTGACGATGCTGTAGGCCGATTGAAAAGTCTCCGGATCATGTGCCTGGAAGAACATGCTGCTCTGATACTGCCAGTCCGCCTGCAGCACGCCGTTCAGCGTATCCGTAATCGCGGGCGAATAGTCGCCGCCGATCTCGAATTTCCATTTCGGCGCCTGCACCGCGCGCGTCCCGGTGAGGTTCTGGGAACTCGGCGAGGTGGTGGTATCGCAACCCGTCGCAGGGGTCTGCAGCGGATAGCATTGGGCGACCGGATAGGAGCTGTACTTGGCGTCGAGATAGGTGACCGAACCACGCAGGTTCATATCGTTCAGAATGCGCGCAGTGCCTTCGAACTCGATTCCCTTGGTCGTCAGCCCGCCGACGTTGGTGAGCCGGTAATTGGAGGTGCCGTCGGCCAGCGTCTCGATCGTCTGCGCCTGCAGGTTCTGATAATGCGTGTCGAATAACGTCAAGTTTGCGGTCAACCGGCGATCGGACGACTGCCAGCGGATGCCGAGTTCCTTGTCGCGCGATTTCTCGGGCTTGATCGGGCCGGCGGCAGCCCGGTTCGCATTGAAGCCGGTGGTGAGATCGTAGGTCTGGCCCTTGTAGCCGGTCGCATAGGTGAAGAAGGCCATCAGATTTTCAGTAGCCTGATAGCGCAGGCTCGCCTTCCAGGTTGGAGCCGTATCCTTGGCGCTACCGCTGAAGAGCGAGGGTGCGGGCGCCACCGCCAGATTGTCCTTGAAGGTGTATTGCACCTTCTCGTTCTGCACGCGCACACCACCGGTCAGCGTGAACTTGGTCAGGAACGTGTAGTCGGCCTGCGCAAAGCCCGCGATCTGGCGGGATTCGCTTGTGGCATACCAGT
This sequence comes from Flavisphingomonas formosensis, assembly GCF_009755815.1. GTDB lineage: Bacteria > Pseudomonadota > Alphaproteobacteria > Sphingomonadales > Sphingomonadaceae > Flavisphingomonas > Flavisphingomonas formosensis. Next base: position 3,280 of record NZ_WRPK01000006.1, on the reverse strand, counting down.
TGGCGAGCGAGAAATACGGCCCGCGCACGAACGGACGCGCGAAGTGCACATTGGCATAATAAAGACCCAGCGTGTAGCGGAACGGCTTCTCGGCGGCCGATTGCAGGCGCACTTCCTGCGTGACCTGATGCTCCCGGAACTGGCCGATCTGGTTGTTATTGCCGAGATTGCCAGCATAGGACGTGTCGTCCTGATCAAGATAATCCCACAGATGGAAGTGATCGTAGGAGGTGATCGAGGTCAGCGTCATGGTACCGAGGCCGATCTCACCGCGCAGATAGCCGCCGTAACCGACATAGCGGGTGCGGGAATCGAAGTTGTTGCTTATGTCCGTATTGTCCGGGCCGACGGTGACGCCGGGCATCACGACCGGCTGGGTCAGGCCGGCGGTGCCGCGGAACAGCGCGGTCGGCGACATGTGCGTGAAGGGGCGGCCGACGGTGGTGTTGCCCTTGAGATAATTGCCGGAGACGGTGATTTTGACGTTGCTGCCGGGCTCCCAGCGTAGCTTGCCGCGGGTAGTGAATGCTTCGCGACCGTTGGCGTCCTTCCCGTTGAACAGGTTCTTCACGTTCCCGTCCCAGCTCGAATAGCTGGCCGACAGGACATAGCCGAGATTCGCGTTGATCGGGCCCGATGCACTGAAATTGCCGCCGCGCTCGGAATCGCTGGTGACCAGCGCATTGGCTGTGAGGTGGAAGCTCGAGGTCGGCTCGCGCGTGATGATGTTGATCAGGCCGGCCGATGCGGACTTGCCGTACAGCGTGCTCTGCGGACCGCGCAGCACCTCGATCCGCTGGACGTCGGGCAGATCGGTGAAGGCGCGCGCCGAGAAGGCGAGCGGCACCTCGTCGACCAGTACGGCGACCGAGGATTCGACGCCTATGCCGAACGCGAAAGTGCCAACGCCACGTAGCGACACGTTGGAGTTGACCGGCTGCTCGGCGGTGCGGATCACCAGCGAGGGCGAGACGCGACCGAGATCAGAGAATTGGGTGACGCCGGCGGACTTGAGCTGCGTCGGTGCCAGCACAGACACGGCGAGCGGCACGCGCTGCACATTCTCGGCGCGCTTGTTGGCAGTGACGATGATCTCGCCTGAGCTGGCGGCGTCGGACACGGCCGGCCCAACGTTCGGCGTCGGTGATGGCGCGGCAGGCGCCGTGGTGTCGTCGCCCGGTGCCGCCTGGGCCACTGCTGCGGAAGCGGCGGTGGTCCACAATGCGGTGCCGATCGCAAGAGCCGAGGATCCGATTCGAATGAAATGCAGCGCCATGGCCACGCTCCTCCCTGGAATTGCCTGATAGACGTCAGGACTATGTTGCCAAGGTTACGATGTGGTCAGGCCAAATGCAAGAGGGTGGTTGGTGCAGATTTGAAATCAGCCTTTAGATGGCCCTTGCATAGCGAAGCCGCCCTTCCCAAGGCAGATATCCGGATCATGTGGCTTGACCAATTTATAATTTTGTTCGAGCGTTCGGGACAAGCTGTCGCGCGAGCCGGCCGTCACGACGAAAAGGAGAGAGGGAGATGGCAGCGGGCGCAGCCGAAGAACCGGAGATATCGCGCGCCAAGCCGCGGGGCCATGTCCGCTGGATCGTCTGTGCTTTTCTCTTCCTGGCGGTGGTGCTGAGCTATGTCGATCGGCTCGTCCTCCCCGTGCTGAAACCCGATCTGCAGAGGCGCTACGGCTGGAGCGAGACGGGCTATGCCGATCTCGCGATCTGGTTCCAGGCGGTCTACGGCCTATCGTACGTCATATTCGGGCGGCTAGTCGATCGGATCGGTGCCAAAGCCGGTTATGCCGTCGCGGTGGTGCTGTGGACGATCGGCCATGTTGCGCACATCGCCTTCACGTCGACCCGCGGCATGTTGATCGCGCGCATTCCGCTGGCGATGGGTGAGGCAGGCACCTTCCCTGCCGCACTCGCCGCCGCCAACGAATGGTTCCCTGCGCGCGAGCGGGCGCTGGCTATCGGTATCTTCAATGCGGGGTCGAATATCGGCGCGCTGCTGACGCCGCTGATCGTGCCGTTCATCGCCGTCGCGTTCGGCTGGCGGATGGCCTTCATCGCCACCGGCATGCTCACGATCGTGTGGCTGGCCGGATGGCTCCTCTTCTATCGCAGCCCGCGTGACCACAAAGCCGTCGGCGCTGCGGAGCTGTCGTGGATCGAATCGGATCCGGCAAGCACCACCGCGCCTATCCGCATCTCGCTATCCCACCTCCTGCGGATGCGGCAGACCTGGGCCTATGTCCTCGGCCGCTTCATGATCGATCCGGTGTGGTGGACATTCCTGTTCTGGCTGCCTGACTTCTTCAGTCGCCGCTATCATCTGAAGATCACCGAGTTCGGGCCGCCCCTCGTGCTGATCTATCTCTGCGCGGACATCGGCTCGATCTCGGGCGGCTGGATGTCCTCCCGCCTGCTCGGCAACGGCTGGCGCCTGGGCAACGCACGCAAGGCGGCTATGCTGGCGGCCGCACTTTGCGCGGTACCGATCGCATTTGCGGCCTCGGCACCGGGCATCTGGACGGCGGTGGCATTGATCGGTCTTGCTTGCGCCGGTCACCAGGCCTTTTCCGCCAACCTTTACGCACTGCCCGGCGACCTGTTTCCGCGCCATGTTGCCGGCTCCGTGATCGGGCTCGGCGGGCTGGGTGGCGCACTGGGCGGCATGATCATGGCCGAGTTCGCTGGCACGATATTGGAGCACCTGGGAAGCTATCGACCTATCTTCGTCGTCGCCGCCTTTGCCTATCTGGCCGCGCTCGCAATGCTACACCTGCTCCTGCCGCGCTACGCCGTCACCGAGCTCAACAATGTCCGATAGGCAGCTCATATGACGGAATGGTGCGCGGCGATGAACACGGGTCAGGTCCCGTGTGGCTATCTTCCGCGCCGCCAGCCCCTCCTATCGCGCCGCGCATGCCGGGCATCTGAGTCTGCACCAGCTCAAGATCATGTCGGCGATCGAACATTGTCGCACCGCCGCCCTTGACGGCCACGTCGAGGCCTGCACCGACTGCGGGCATTGGCGGATCGGTTACAACAGCTGTCGCAACCGGCATATGTGGACGGCTCCCTCTTGCAAGAGGCTGAGAGGATAATTTGATCGGATCGCTTGCGATCATATGTCCGGCCTTTTGTTGCGATCACTAGTACTACAGTTGCGTATTAACCCGTTTTCTTCGATGACAACAGGCGGCGACAGACTGGTGTATTCGCCGCCATCGTGACCATGCCCAGATGAAGACGGGATGGTTATGAGCAGCGCA
>NZ_WRPK01000005.1 GCF_009755815.1 Flavisphingomonas formosensis | reverse complement strand
GCGCATGGTTGCTCCTCCTCATGGTTGTGGCCGCTCGATACGGACCACGTTCTACTATCCGCGAGGAGCAGCCACCCCACCGACTCGGGCACGAGCCCCAATCACCCCATCTGTTTGGAAATGCGCGGAAGCGCGCATTTCGAGGCGGCACCGCCCTCCACCTTCTTTCCAACGATGCTGCGCATCGCCGGAACCTTGGATGGTTCCGCCCTCTCCCCCACCCGGCCTCCCATAGAATACTGCCGTTGGGAGGCCGGGTGGGGGAGAGGGCCGGTGCCGAGCATGCGCCGAAGGCGCATTTCCATACAGACTCTGAAACGGGTCCGCCTGCAGAATCGGTTACGGAGTCAAGAGGGCCGCGATGGTCGCGGCCCTCTTTCGTTGCGTCCCGAGGATCTTCCGTCCGCCGTGATCAATATTTGAAGGTGACGTCCATCAGGTAGCTGCGGCCGTAGCGTTCATAGCGGGCGAGCTGTTGCGGATCGTTGTTCCAGTAGAAGCGCGCAACCTGGTTGGTAAGATTATTGGCCTGCACGCGTACCGAGAAATTGCGGTTGATCGTGTAGGACAGGCTGGCGCCCAGGGTCGTTTCCGCTTCCAGCCGGGTCAACTGCGAGGAATCCCAGCCGTAGATGACGGTGAACGGCGTGTGATGCTTGAGTGCGACGCGGGCGTCGATGCCGTGGTCCGAATAATAGAGATCAAGCTCTCCAGTGAACTTGGCGAGACCCACCGCCGGGAAAGGATTGCTCGACGGCGCGAGCTCCTTGATGTTGGAGTGGACCAGCGCGACGTTCGAATAGATTCCGAAATGATCGAGGCCGGGAATGAAATAGAAGGGGGTCTGGAACGTCGCTTCGAGGCCGGCGATGTTGCCGCCCTTGCCATTGGCGGGCCGGGTGATGGTGTAGGAAGCGCCGTCTATGTCGGCTGCTGCCTGGGTATAGCCGATGTTGGTGCCGACCTTCTTGTAATAGCCGGCAAGCGCGAACAGCGCGTCCTTGTGGAAATACCATTCGAGCGAAAGATCGGCTTGCGAGGCCATGAACGGCTTGAGCTGGGGATTGCCGGCCGATCCCGTATTGGTCGGCGGATAGTAGCTGAGGCTGCGGCTGGCGCGCAGTTCGTCGAGCGGCGGACGGGACATCACGCGGGCGATGCCGGCACGCAGCTTCAGCTTGTCCGAGAGATCGAAATTGAGGTTGAGGCTCGGCAGCGCCCGGAAATAATGATTATTGGCGCTGACCGGCGCGTAGCTGGTGACGTTCGCCTGCAATATGGGATCCCAGCTGGTCGTGCCCTGAAAGGCATTGCTGTGGGTGCTGACGTCGACGAAGCGCACGCCCACATTTCCGGTGAAGCCGTTTCCGCCGAAATCGGCGAGCAGATATCCCTCGAAATCATCCTCGCGGACCCGCCAATATTTCGAGAGATCCTCGATCGGTGCAGCGATATTCAGGGCCAGACCGGCAATCTGCTCGTAATTGCCATACATCAGGTTCGGGACGTTGAAGCCACCGACATTGAATTCGCCGAGCATCGAGGAGGGAATCGAAACGTCGCCGCCGGTATTGGTGGTGACGGCCGACGTGAAGGCCTTGAAGCTCTTCACACGGTTGGAATAGCGCATCCCCGCGCCGAAGCCGGTGAAGAAGCCGTCATGCAGCGTATGATAGACGTCCGCCTGGCCGGCGGCGAGCGAGTCGCGCAGGCGCTGCGGCCCATCGACCAGGCCGGCATAGTAGCTGCGGACCGACTGGATCGAGGGATCGGCCGGATCGATGCTGGTCGACACCGTCGGCACCGACCCGGCGCCGGTGGAGAAGCTGGTGCTTGCGGGATAGACCTCGCTGGCCACCGCGCGCCAGATGTTGTCGCGACGCGCGAGCGAATAGGATCCGTCGAACTTCACCGTCCAGTCGTCGCCGCTATATTTGGCGTTGAGGCCGGTCGCGATCAGATTCTTGTCCTCGGTATAATGGCCGAGCACGTTGGTGACGGACGAATAGTTGTTGAGCGTGCCGGCGACGATGTCATTGCCGACGATGGTGTAATTGCCCGGCTGATAGATATCGCCCGGCCCGCCGATCGTGCCGCCCCAGTCGCCCCAGCCGTTAGAACGGCCGTACCATTGCTGATATTGGCGCTCGTTGATCTTGACGTCGGAATAGAGGAAGTCGGCATTGACGTCCCAATCCCCGCCCGGCTTCCATTCCAGAGCGCCGGTAGTGCTCCAGCGGGTCTCGGTGAGCGCCTTGACCTCGGTCTGCGCGCCCCACGGAGCGTTGATCGGCTTGCCGTCCAGCGTGGGTGGAGAACCGGTATCGACGGTGTTGTACCCCCAGCCCTGGAAGGAGGCGAAGCCATTCTTCTGCTTTTGGTACGAGCCGCCGACCGCGACGGCGAGAGTGTCGGTGAGCTTGGCCACATATTGGCCGCTCTCGCGCGTGCCCCAGCCCCCATAATGGGGAATATCCTTGCCGCCGTCATTGTACAGCGCGCCGCCGCGCACGGTGAGGGCGGGGCCGGTATAATCGAGCGGATGCAGCGTGCGGATGTCGATCGTGGCGGCAACGCCTCCGGCGATCAGATCGGCCGACTGCGATTTGTACACGGTCACCCCCGAGACGATCTCGGACGGATAGATTTCCCAACGGACGTTGCGATCCGGTTCCGACGAGGCGACCTCGCGGCCGTTGACGAGACCCAGCACGAGACGCGGGCCGAGACCGCGCACCACGGCCTGGCTGGCATTGCCGCGATCGCGCGTGGCGGTAATGCCGGGAAGGCGCGCGAGCTCGTCCGCGATGGTCACGTCCGGCAGTACGCCGATATCCTTCGAAGAGATGGTCTCGGTGACGACCGTTGCCGCACGTTTCGCCTTCAGTGCGTCGCGCAGGCTGGCGCGATAGCCCGTGACGACGATGTCGTCGGGCGAGGTGTCGGTCTTTTGAGGCGTGCCGGGCGCCGTTTGCGCCTGGGCGGCCTCGGCCGCGGCGACCAGCGCCAGCAGGCTCGCGACGCCGAGATAGAGACTGGGCCTGGATTTCATCGATGCATCCCCCCGGACGATTACCGTTGCTAATTATCATATAAATACGATTGTTGAGATCTACGTGTCAAGGCCGCGTCGGACGCGTGCGTGCGGCGCATCCGCGCACCGGAGGGGTTGCCGAGATTGAACCACGTCGAAGGCAAATGTTGCAGACTGATCAACATCGCAGCGCGCAAATAGCATCTCCGCGCCGCCAGCGGGCTGCTATGCCAGCACCATGACGCAACCGGCGAGGAGGGTGGCATGAGCGATGTCGGCGAGATCGACCTTGCCGATCCGCGTGCCGTGCGCCGTGCGATTCGCCAGGGCAGCTTCCGCGATTTCACCAACCATGTCGCGCCGGGCTATGTGCAGGGCAATCTCGTCATCCTGCCGCGAGCCTATGCCGAGGATTTCGAAACCTACTGCCGGGCCAACGCGCAGGCATTGCCGATCCTGGGACGATCCGAGCCCGGATCGCCCCATATTCCGGCACTGGCCGAGGATCTCGATCTCAGGACCGATGTCGGTGAATATATGGTCTTCCGCGACGGCGAGCATGTGGCGACGCCGGACGGCATCGGCGATCTCTGGCGGGACGACCTTGTCGCCTTCGTGCTCGGCTGTTCCTTTTCGTTCGAGGCCATGCTGCTCGCGCATGGGGTTCGGCTGCGCCACCTCGACGAGGGCAATGTCTCGGCCATGTATGTCACCGACATCGATACGGTGCCGGTCGGTCCGTTTGCGGGCAAGCTCGTCGTCTCGATGCGTGCGTTGACGCCGTCGGATGCGATCAGCGCGACGATCATTTCGGACCGTTATCCGCAATATCATGGCCGCCCCGTATCGATCGGGCTGCCATCCGCGATCGGCATAACCGATCTTGCGGCTTCCTATGGCGGACACGGGCTGACCCGGCTCGAAGCCGGGGAGATCCCGGTCTTCTGGGCATGCGGCGCAACCGGGCAGATTGCGGCCCGCGCGGCGCGGCTGCCTCTCTGCATCACTCATCACAAGGCGCATATGGTCATCACCGATCTTCCCGTGGTCCCCGCTCATGGCTGAGCTCGATCTGGATCCCATCGTCCGCGACTATCGCGCGAACGGCTATGTCATCGTTCCCGGCCTGCTCTCGCCCGAGGAGGTGAGCGCGCTTCGCGCCGTCACCCAGCGCATCGAAGATGCCGCGGCAGGGTTGAGCGAAGAAACGCCGGTCTATGACTTCGTCACCTCGCCCGAGGGGGAGGTGACGATCGAACGGATCAAGAAACCGCACCGGGCCGACCCCTTCTACTGGTCTCTCGCCGGCCATCCGGGCATCATCGCTGTGCTGAGCGCGCTGATCGGGCCCGACATCCGGCTGAGCCACAGCAAGATCAACATGAAAGCTGCGCGCGGCGGCAGCGCGCTGGAATGGCATCAGGATTGGGCCTTCGCCCCGCACACCCACATGGGCACCTGCGTGGCATCGGTGATGATCGACGAGGCACGGCCGGAAAATGGCGCGATGCAGGTCCTCGCCGGCAGCCACAAGGGGCCGCTGCTCGAGCATCATGGCGAGGACGGCTATTTCATCGGCGCAGTGGATGTCGCCGATCCGGGCGTGGATCTGGGCCAGAGCCGCTCGCTGGTCGGGCCGGCCGGTACCGTCGCCTTCCATCATCCGCTGACCATCCACGGATCGGGCGTGAACCGTTCCGGTGATCCGCGCCGCATCCTCTTCCTCGAATATGCCGCGGCGGATGCCTATCCGCTCTTCTACGCGGTCGACTGGGAAGAATATGAGGGCCGAATGGTCGCTGGATCTTCCGCTCCCTCGATACGCGTCGAGGCCAATCCGGTGAAGCTGCCGCAGCCGTCGCGCGCCGGCAGCTCGATCTACAAGATCCAGGCGGGGCTCAAGTCGCGCTATTTCGCGAAGGCGGGCTGATCATGGCGGAAGGAGCGGCGCCCGTCGCCTTCGTCACCGGTGCGAGCGCGGGTACGGGCCGCGAGATCGCGCTGGCGCTGGCGGGCGCCGGGTATGACGTGGCGTTGGTCGGCCGGCGTACCGAAGCGCTGGAGGCGGTCGCCACAGCCATAGGCGAGCATGGGCGGGATGCGCTGGTCCTGCCGATCGAACTGCGCGATGCGGCGGCGGTCGAGACCGGCATCGATGCGTTTCTCGCCTGGTCGGGCGGGCGCTGCGACGTCGTCGTCAACGCCGCGGGCATACCCGGGCCGCTGTCGCCGGACATAGGCGGCTTCGGCGTCGCGGAATTCGACGCGGTGATCGCCACCAACCTGCGCGCGCCCTTCCTGATCCTCTCGCGGCTGTTGCCCGTGATGCGCGCACGGAAGAGCGGGCGCATCATCAACATCGGCGGCAACCATGGCATGCGCGGGAGGGCGGGCCGCTCGAGCTATTCCAGCTCCAAATGGGGATTGCGCGGGCTCAGCCGCAGCGCGGCGCTGGAGGCCGGCAAGGACAATGTGACGGTCAACTATATCGCGCCGGGCCCGATCGCGGTGCAGCGCATGAAGGACGGCTGGGCGGCACGCGGAGAAGCCGAGGGCGCGAGCGAGGATGCCGTCCGCAAGGATTATGTGGCGGCGATGGGCATAGCGCTCGGCCGAACCAACGAGCCGGCGGACATCGTCGCCACGGTGCTGTTCCTCGTCGGCCCGGGCGGGCGCAACATCACCGGGCAGGAGATCGTGATCGACGGCGGCGTGATCGTCTGATCCGGTGCCTCGCAACGTGCCGAACGCGGGCTCTCACCCGACCAGGCCGATATGGCCGGCCAGGGCGGCGGTGAACGCCTCGGGCGCCTCGACTGCAGAGATATGGCCGGTATCCAGCAGCGACAGGTTCGCACCCTGGATGCCGGCGGCGAGATATTCGCTGTCGGCAGGCGGGGTGGGGATGTCCTCGCGGCCCGTCAGGACGAGCGTCGGCACGGCGATGCGGCCAAGCTGATCCCGGAAATCGCAATCGCGCAACACTGCGCAGCAGCCGGCAAAGCCATGGCTTGGCGTTGTGAGGAAGATCGACCGAAACTTTGCGACCGTTTCCGGCGCGCGAGCGCGGAAGCCGTCCGAGAAGAAGCGCGTCATCGACATGTCGACGAGCGCGGCCATGCCCTGATCGCGCGCGACGTCGATACGCTGCTGCCATCCTTCGGCCGTGCCGAGCCGGGCGGCGGTATCGCAGAGGGTGAGGCTGGCCAACCGCTCCGGCGCGTGGATGCCGAGCCACTGGCCGAGCGTGCCGCCGAGCGAGAGGCCGCACAGATGCACGCGATCGATCGCGAAGGCATCCAATATGGCGAGGGCATCTCCGGCAAGCTGCTCGATGCGATAGTCGCCTTCCGGTGCGTCCGACCGGCCATGGCCACGCGCGTCATAGCGTAGGATGCGAAAGCGCTCGGCGAGCGCCGCCACCTGGTTGTCCCACAGGGTGAGATCGCAGCCGACCGAATGCGCGAAGAGCAGTGCGGGGGCATTCGCGCGGCCTTCGACACGAACGTGAAGGCGGGTTCCGTCCGGTGCGGCGATCATCGGCATGGCGAACTCCTGGGGGTCTCTCCCCCTCATCGCATATCACCGCGCATGCCGCCGTTCGAAATCCGGCACTTGCCCTTCGCCCAATCGGCACCGCCAGCGCCTGGCCATCGCGCTAGGATTGCGCATTTTCTGTCGGAGTATCACGGGATGGAGGGGCATGTGCTGCCGATCGTCGACATTTCGGCGCTGGCCGAGACGGATCGCGAAGCCAGGCGATCGCTTGCGGAGGCGCTGCGTGCCGCCGGGACCGGGAGCGGTTTCTTCTATCTGACCGGTCACGGTCTCGACGAGGCTGCGCTGGGCGCCGTGCTGGACGCGGCACGCAGCCTGTTCTCGCTCGACGAAGCCGCCAAGCGCCGCATCGCCAACAGGGGGCGGCCCGGCGCACCCGGCTATGCCCGCATGGGCGGGCGCACGACGGCGGGCGATCTGCAGGCGCCGCTCAAGGAGGAATATTTCCTGCGACGCGAAGGCGGCGCGGAGCCCAACCTCTGGCCGGACAAGCTCGCGGGCTTTCGGGCCGTCATGCTCGCCCATGTCGAAGCGATGCACGATATCGCGGCGCGCGTGATGCGCGGCATGGCGCTGTCGCTGAATCTTCCGGAGGATCATTTCGACGCCTTCTGCACCGATCCGATCGCGGCCCTGCGCCTGGTGCGCTATGCGCCGGAGGCGGAAGGGGCCGGGCCGCATAATGATTTCGGTGCGCTGACCCTCCTGCTGCAGGATGATGTCGGCGGACTGCAGCTCTTCGATCGCGGCCGGGATCGCTGGATCGACGTCCCGCCGTTCCGTGGCGCGCTGGTCGTCAATGTCGGCGACCTGTTCGAGCGCTGGACCAACGGACTGTATCATTCCTCGCTGCATCGCGTGGCGAACCTGGCCGGGGTCGAGCGCTTCTCCGCGCCTTTCTTTCTCACCGGCGCGGCGAGCCAGCTGATCGAATGCCTGCCCGGCTGTGTCGCACCGGGCGAAGCGCCGCGGCACCCCCCCGTCACGGTTGCCGATCATCTCAACGCGCGGTTCGCGGCGCAGGGCTTCTGAAGGCGAGACACCTCGCATGGCATGGAAAAGGGACCGCCGGCAGAGTTCCGGCGGTCCCTTTTTCTTTTGTGGGCCGGACTATGCCGGCCCACATTTCTCCATGATCAGTAGCGAGCTTGCAGCGTGAGGCCGTAGGTACGAGGACGATAAGATTCGTCATAGTAGAGTGGTGACGTAATCGTATCGTGGTTTCGCGCCAGCGGCGTGGTCTCGTTGGTGAGATTGTTGACGAAGAAGGACGCATCGAACGCGCCGAATTTCGCGCCGACGCGCACCGTCACATAGTCGCTGCTCTTCAGCGGATAGAGGCTTGCATCATAATTATAGGGGACCGCCGGGACGGTGGACCTGACGCCCGTGCCGGTGAAGCTGTAGTCCACTCGGGCATAGCCGTCGACGCTGGTGCTGATCGGCTGGGTCATCTCGGCGAAGGCGGTTGCCGACCAGGGCGGACCGCCGACGCGCTGCCCCTTGGCCCGAACGATCACGCCGGGATTGGCGTCGCTCGGGTCGCCGTCGAAATAGGCGTCCTTGTCGATGGTTGTGTGGTTGTAGCCGAGGCTGCCGCCGATCTGGAAACCCCTGAACGGTTTGAGTGCCACCGAGACGTCGAAGCCCTTGCCCGTGGCGTTGCCCAGATTGCCGATGAAGGTGAAGCCGCAGGTCGGCAGGCGGATCGCCTGCTGCAGCTTTTTCCACTTGATCAGATAGGCGTTGGCATCGACGATGAGCATGCCCCCGAACAGGCTGTTCTTCGAACCGACCTCATAAGACCAGAGCGAGTCGCGCTTGTAGCCGGTCGGGCTGGTCGTGACCTTGAGATTGGCGAGGTCGGTCGCGCAGAAATTGGGATCGACGATCGGCTGAGCGCCGCCAGGGCGGAAGCCCTTGCTGGCCGAAGCGTAGAGCATGTTGTTGTTGTCGACCTGCCAGGTGACGCCGATCTTGGGCGTGAACTGGTTTTCTTTCTGGCTGTTGAGCACCGTCGAGTCTTTGCCGCTGTTGACCGGGCCGGTACGGAAGTTGACGAAATCGAACTTGTTGTGGGTGAACCGTCCGCCCAGCGTGATCTTCACGCCATTGATCGGCTTGATGTCGACATTGGCATAGCCGGCAAATTGACGATCATTGGCATCTATCAGCTCGAATAGATTGTAGCGTCCCAGATATTGAGGATAGCCGCTCGAGATAACGCCGGGGATGCGGCCAGAGGCCGAGTAATAGATCAGGTGCTGCTTGGTTCGCGAGTAATATCCGCCAACCGTCCAGTCGACCAAGCTGTCATCATTATAGGATTGAATGCGCACCTCCTGAATGAAGTTGCGCTGTTGATTGGTCAGATCGGCAAAGGCGTTCGTCGCATCCTTATTGGCATATGTCCCGAATGGACTGCCGCTGCGCAGTGTCGAGAGATAGTTGGCATAATCGAGAATCTGGTGCTGCTTGCGCGAAAAATAGGACGTGTTGGAGATCAATTGCACGCGGCCCAGGTCATAGTTGACCTTGAGCGAGGGTAGGTAGAAGCGGTCGCTCGAAGGTTCGGCGTTGGTGTGGCCGGTCACATAATCGCCTTTGGAGGGATTGCCGTATCCTTCCCAATATTGATTTCGACCATTCGCTTCGATGTTCTGATAATAGATTCCGGGCGTGATAGTCAGATTGTCGATTGGTCTCCAGGAGATCGCCGCTTTTACAGCGTAGGTGTCTTGTGAGTTGATATCCTTGTGAATGACATTGTTCGTACCGGGCGTCACTTCGTCGATATAGCCGCCGTCACGGCGATACCATGCGCTGAACCGCACTGCGATCTTGTCGGTAACCGGTCCGCCGGCGGCGAGGCCCGCTTCATAGCTTGGAGCGCCATGTTCCGTGGTCGAAACTTCGGTACGGCCGTAGACGCTGAAATCGGAAAAGCTCGGTTGCGGCGTGATGAAGCGGACGGCGCCGCCCTCTGCGCCTGCGCCGAACAACGTGCCCTGTGGACCGCGCAAAACCTCGACGCGCTCGAGATCGAAGACACGCGGATAGGGATTGCCCGGAAAATAGCCGACGCTGCGGATCTGGATCGGCGTATCGTCGATGTAGATGGCCGTGGTCGCAGCGCCAACGTCAGACGCGATGTTGCGGATCGAGATGTTCGCTCCGTTGTTGCCGGTGACACCCGACGTGCGCGTGAAGCGCAGGCTCGGCGTCAGGCGTGCGATATCGTCGATCTGGCGGATGCCCTGCGTGTCCATCTTGGCCTGCGAGAAGGTTGCGACAGACAGCGGAACCTTGAGGACATTTTGCTCGCGGCGCTGCGCCGTCACGATGATGTCGCTGGAATCGGCGGCCGGTGCCGCGGCGGCTTCGGCTGCGTCCGCAGCCATGGCCGGCTGCGAAAGCAGCGCAGCGGCGGCGACGCCCGCGGCCAATGCGATTCGACGACAGGAGAAGAGTGTCTGCCCTTCCGTCCGGTGGACGGTATATTCCCTGAAGACAATATTCATCTTTTGAGCTCCCTCGGTATGTGGTGCCCTCGCCTGCGAATATATTATCAATATTGTCGTTGATTATGTTATTGAGGTACGCGTCAGAACAGATTGAAATATTCTCGTTGTTCCCAGTCGGTCACGTGCGCATTGTATCGTGCGACTTCCGATCTCTTTATCATTAGGAAATAATCGACGAAACGATCGCCGAACGCGGTACGAAACAGAGTGCTGCCATCCAGCGCCGTAAGCGCCGCTTCGAGCGTCGTCGGCAGCATCGGCGCTTCGGCCTGATAGGGAGAATCGACGCCGGCCGGCGGCTCCTGGCCAGCCGCGAGGCCGGCGAGGCCGCTCGCGATTTGCGAGGCGAGGTAGAGATAGGGATTGGCGGCCGGCTCGCCCGCGCGATTCTCGATGCGTGCGGCTTGCGGCGACGTTCCGGTGATCACGCGCAACAGCGCACCGCGATTTTCCCGTCCCCAGGCGACGCGGTCGGGCGCCAGCGAATTGGCGCGATAGCGCTTGTAGCCGTTGATCGTGGGCGTCGTGAATGCGGCGGCTTCGCGCGCGCCGGCCAAGAGCCCGGCGAGATAGTGGCGCCCGATCATGGAAAGTTCTGCCCCGCCATCCTCTGCGGCGAAGACGTTGCGGCCGCCGGCCGACAGCGACTGATGCAGGTGCCAGCCGCTCGACATGATGTTGGGCAGCGCCGGCCGGCACATGAAGGTGGCATGATAGCCGTGACGCTGGCAGATCTGCTTCACGGCGCTGCGGAACAATATCATATCGTCGGCGGGCTGCATGCCGATGCCGGCGCGGAACACGAATTCGCACTGGCTCGGGCCGAATTCGAGCTCGATCGAACCGAGCGGCAGGCCAAGCGCGACGATGTCACGGCGCAATATCTCGAGGATGGGCTCCATCTGGTCGAGCCGCTGCTCGGTCAGATAATTATAGCCCTGATGCAGCAGGCTGACTTCAGGCGGATTGCCAGGCTGGCCGGCATCTTCGAGACCGAGCTTGGCATCGACGAGGCGGGTGATGTGGAACTCGACTTCGAGCCCCGAGACGAAATCATGACCCTGCCGCCCCAGCCGGTCGATCATGTCGCGGCAAAGATGGCGTGTCGAGAAAGGAACCTTGCGGCCGTCGGCGAAATAGAGATCGCACAGCATCCACCCCGTGCCGGCGGCCCAGGGCAGGATCTTGAAGGTCAACGGATCCGGCACCATCACGATGTCGGCGCCGCCCTGCAGCTCCGGCATGTCGATACCGGCCCCGGCAGTGAACACCGGGACGACGGTACGGTGCGCGCTGTCCTTGAGGAGCAGGGTGGAGGTGAGCGAAAGGCCGTCGCGCATCGCCGCGGGCAGGGAAAGCGGGAGCACCGCCTTGCCGCGCAGCACACCATGCAGATCGGGGAAGGAGAGGCGGACGATTTCCAGCCCGTCCTTCTCCATGCGGTCGAGAATGTCGGCCGCTGCGTTGCGCTGTGCATCGCTCCAGAGGCCGTGTTTCTCGACGAAGCTCATTGTGCCGGCGCCGCCTCGCTGAGAGTGGACGCCAGCCATGGCGCATTTTCGCGGCGGCGTGCATCGGCGGAACGCCAATATGCTTCCCACTCGCCGGTCGTGCCGATGCCGTCGATCGTCGCGGGACCGGTGATCGCGGCCGCCTGTTCCGCCGTCAGTTCCAGGAAGACCGGCTTGCCTTCCTCCGCCTTCCGGATCTCGCCGAGCAGCATCTTGCGATAGGCGACGATCGCCTTGTCCGTCGTGCCGAGATGCTCGCGGGTGCGATCCTGGATGCGACCCTGGGATTCGACCGCCCATTGATCGTGGACGTTGATGTCGAGCCCCATGCCCGTGAAGGTCTGATCGCGCTGCTCGGCCACATCGTAGCCATATTGGTTGCCGCGGCCGACGCGCGGCCGATAGTCCGGCAGCGTGTAGAGCTCCAGCCGTTGCCGGCGCATCTCGGGCTTGTCGACCGGATCGGTGAAGCTGGTGAAGATGGCGTACCAGTAGCAGCTGACGTCGTCGACCGGCACATGCCACTGGGTGATGGTCATTTCGGACGACATCGGAATGACGAAGGCCTGCGGGAACAGGAGATTGGTCACGCGGACGTGGGTGCGCCGCGCGTCGATCTCACGCAGCGCCGTGATGCGCAGGCCGATCTCGGATTTTTCCACCTCGATCTCGGGGCGGGGGAAATCGCGCAGCACAGCGGTCATCGGAATGTCGCTGTCCGCCGACTCCGCGCGAAACTGCCGGCCATAATTGTCGTTCGGATCCGCATCCTCGAAGAAGCGGTGCAGGAAGCTGGCATGGGCCGGATCGATCCCGACCTCCAAGGCCTGCAGCCAGTTGCACTCCATCAGCCCCTTGAAGGCGAAGACGTGGCTGTCCGGCGCGGCGAAGCAGTCGAGCGCGGGAAGCGCGGGGGGCTCACCCTCGCCGAGATAGGCGAAGATGATGCCGCTGCGCTCGCATACCGGATAGGAACGCAGCGTGATACGATCGCACAGCCGGCTCTTTTCCGGTTCGGCGGGCGTTTCGAGGCACTTGCCGTCGACATCGAACAGCCAGCCGTGGAAGAGGCAGCGCAACCCGCCATTTTCGAGCCGCCCATAAGCCATGTCGGCGCCGCGATGCGGGCAATCGCGATCGATGAGGCCGAGCCGACCCTGCTCGTCCCGGAACAGGACGAAATCGTCGCCGAGCAGCTTGACGGGACGCACGGGGCGTGGACCTTCCAGTTCCACGCTGAGCGCGGCAGGCTGCCAGTAGCGGCGCAGCAGCGCGCCTGCCGGCGTGCCATTGCCCGTCTGGGTGATCAGCCTGTTCTGATCCCGGCTCATCATCGGCGGTAGTGTCCCCCTTTTGCATTTGTTCGACTACCGAACAAATTGACGAAAAAACGATGATTCGTGACGCGTATGACTGTGCGTCATCGGATTCGGTTTGGCTGTTGCTTCAATCGCGGGGGCCTGTTGCCGAGAATGAAATAGGAGTGTCACATGCGCTGCCGGGCGTTGCGGCTTTTCCCGTCGACGTGCGCCTTTCGGCTGCTATAGCCGGCCGATGACGAACGAGACGCCCGCCAGCGGACGCGCGATCCGCGCCATAGCCATCTTCTGCGGATCGAACAGTGGCGACGGCAACCGTTATATCGACGCCGCCGCGTCCCTCGGCCAGGCGCTTGCCAGACGCGGCATCATGCTGGTCTATGGCGGCACGCACAAAGGGCTGATGGGGGTGCTCGCCAATGCCGCGCTCGATGCCGGCGGTACCGTCCATGGCGTGATCACCGAGCGGCTGCATGGCCGCGGCCATCTGCACGACCGGCTCAGCGTCCATGAAATCGTTTCGGACATGCGCGTGCGCAAGGAGCGGATGCTGGACCTGTCCGACGCTTGCATCGCGTTGCCCGGCGGGCTCGGCACGCTCGAAGAGTTCATGGAAGCCTGGACGCTCAACCAGCTCGGCGACGTCGACAAGCCCGTCGGCCTGCTCAACGTCGATGGCTATTATGCGCCGCTGATGACGATGATCGACATGATGATCACGCACCGCTTCCTGCCGCCAGCGCATCGCGACAGCGTGGTGCTCGCCGAGGATCCCGACGCGCTGATCGACGGCCTCCTTGCGCAGCCGCCGATGAGCGTACCGAAGTGGATGTCCTGAGGCGCGGGCCGCTCCAGTCGGTCCATCATGCTGAAACCAGTGCAGCATGATGGCAAGAAGTCCGCTTACGCCGTTCTGATCCAGAGCGATTTCGTCTGGAGATGCTCTTCCAGATGGTTGGGCCCATATTCGCGGCCATAGCCAGAGGCCTTGTAACCACCCGCCGGTACCGCGGGATCCAGTGTGTTGTAGCAATTGACCCACACGGATCCTGCGCGCAGCGCCTTGCCCATCGCATGCGCCTTGCCGATCTCACGTGTCCAGACGCCGGCGCCGAGGCCGAAAGGCGTTGCATTGGCGCGGCCGATCACTTCCTCCATCGTATCGAATGGGAGCACGGAGAGCACCGGGCCGAACACTTCCTCCCGCACCACCTTCATATCGTCGCCAACGTCCGTCAGCACGGTCGGCGGCACGAAGAAGCCGGCATCCCAGGGATCGCCGGTCAGCTGTTTACCGCCGCACACCGCCGCGGCTCCCTCTTCGCGCGCGCTGTCCAGATAGCCGACCACACGGGCGAGCTGGCGGGCCGAAACGAGCGGGCCAAGATCGGTATCCTCCTCGATACCGTTGCCGATCCGCATCGCCGCTGCCGCGCGTGCGACCTCGGCGGCGAACTCTTCCGCAATGGCACGCTCCACGAACAGACGCGTGCCGGCGCTGCACACTTGCCCGCTATTGCCGAACGCGGCGATGGCAGCCGCAGGCGCGGCGGCCGCAATGTCGGCATCCGCGAAGATGATGTGCGGGGACTTGCCGCCAAGCTCCAGCGACAGGCGCTTGAGATTGCCGGCCGATGCCTGGACGATCTTGCGTCCCGTGGCGTCCGAACCGGTAAAGGACATTTTGTCGACGTCGAGATGCGCGGCGAGCGCGGCGCCGGCGGTTCCGCCGAAACCGGGAACGATGTTGATCACGCCCGGCGGCACGCCCGCCTCCAGGCAGAGCTCGCCGAACATCAGCGGCGAAAGCGAAGCATCCTCGGCTGGCTTCAGCACGAGCGTGCAGCCCGTCGCCAGCACCGGCCCGACCTTCAGCACCGATGCCCAGAGCGGCCCGTTCCAGGGGATGACCGCGCCGCACACGCCGACCGGCTCCTTCACCGTCGCGACGAACATGTCGGGCATGGAGGGCTGCGGTGTCGATCCCTCGATCGCACGGGCGAGGCCGGCGAAATAGCGCAGCACGCCGGTGAGCAGGCCGATGGCGCCGCGCGTGCGGCGGATCGGCGCGCCCATGTCCAGCGTGTCGAGCCGCGCGAAGCTCTCGCCGCGCGCTTCGAGCAGGTCGGCGAGGCGAAGCAGTACCGCCTGCCGTTCGGCGGGCGTGAAGCGCGGCCAAGGGCCGCTTTCGAATGCGCGGCGCGCGGCGGCGACGGCGCGATCGATATCGGCGGCATCGCCTTCGGCTATGGTCGCGAGCAGCGCGCCCGTCGCCGGATTGCGGGATTCGAAGCTGCGGCCGGATTGCGCGTCGACCCATTGGCCGTCGATCAGCAGCTTCTTGCGCGGATCGGCGAGAAAGGGATGATCAATCGATGACATCGTCGTCCTTCAGCGTCTGGAGAATGGCACGGGTGACGGCGGACACGGCATCCGCATCCGCGCTGGCGAGATAGCGCAGCTCGGCAATCTCACCCTGCGGCGCGGGCGTGCCGCGATGCGCGGCGGTGAACGCATCGACAGCGACTATAAGATCGGGCTTGCCGTCCGCCGGCGCGACGAAGCGCCCGGCCGGCGCGATCGTGGCCGCGTCCAGCGCGAGACCAAGTTCCTCCGCGATCTCACGGCGGAGCGCCGCGATATCGTCCTCGCCCGGCTCGGGCTTGCCGCCGGGAATGTAGAACAGCGCCTTGCCGGCGCTGCGCACGCACAGCAGCCGCCGCGCCTCGACATTCAGCCAGGCGACCTTGCGGATCATCCGCGCAGCCGGAACCGGATCGGCTGCGCGCCTTCCCACAGCACCTTGCGGCCGAGTTCCGCGAGCTGCTCAGCCCCTTCGACGATCGTCAGGAACTGGTTGCCGGGAAGCTGGCCGAACTTGCTGCTGAAACAGACATTGCCATAAGCGAGCAGTACTTCCGTCTCGCTCACCCCGCCGGGATAGAAGATGAACTGGCCGGGCGTCGGGTAGCAGGTGTGATTTTCCCAGGGCAGGTCGACATGGGCATCGCCCATCGGAATCCACATGCCCTCGCCGCTCCAGCGGACATGGATGAGCTGCTGGTCCCAGGGCAGCATCGTGCGGAACAGCGCGCAGGTCTTCGGTGCCAGCGCCTCTTCCAGCCGGGCGACGAAAGCGAAAGGGCCGGCCATGATATCGACGAGCATGGTCATATCCGGACTCCTCTCAGGCGGCTGCCGCAAGGCGCGCGAAGCCCGCTTCGAGATCGGCGATCAGATCCTCGACATCCTCCAGCCCGACATGGAGCCGCAGCGACGGCCCCGGCGCCTCCCAGGCTTCCGCCGAGCGCAGGTCGGACGGATAGGTGGGCACGCACAGGCTCTCA
This sequence comes from Flavisphingomonas formosensis, assembly GCF_009755815.1. Lineage (GTDB taxonomy): Bacteria > Pseudomonadota > Alphaproteobacteria > Sphingomonadales > Sphingomonadaceae > Flavisphingomonas > Flavisphingomonas formosensis. The sequence continues at coordinate 487,237 of NZ_WRPK01000005.1, read as the reverse complement.
TAGCCGCCCCAGCTGTAGCCCAGCCGGAACAGCTTCATATGATCGAGCATCGCGGCGAATTGCGCGTCGGTGCAGGCGTTGAGCACGATGCCGAACAGACCCGAGGCGCCGGTGAAATCCCGCTTCCAGATCTCGTGCCCGGGATCGCCGGGAAGTGCCGGATACATCACCCGGGCAACCTCCGGGCGATCCTGCAGCCAGGTGGCGACGCGGGTGGCGTTCGCCTGATGCTGCCGCATGCGCAGCGGCAGGGTGCGCAGGCCGCGCAGCGCCATGTAGACATCGTCGGGGCCGCCGCAGTAGCCGGATCCGGACGCCGTCTTCTTGACCGGTACGAAAGCCTCCTCGGTGCACACGGCGATGCCGAGCATCAGGTCGCTGTGACCGGAAATATATTTGGTCGCCGCGTTGATCGACACGTCGACGCCATGCTTGAGGGGCTGGAAGCAGACCGGAGAAGACCAGGTATTGTCCATGATCGTGGTGATGCCACGCGCACGGCAGATGCTGGTGATCGCCGGAACGTCGGTGATCTCGAAGGTCAGCGAGCCGGGCGATTCGATATAGACGACCTTGGTGTTGGGCCGCATCAGCGCCTCGATGCCGGCGCCGATCGAGGGCGGATAATAAGTGATCTCGACGCCGAACTTGCGCAGGAAATCCTCGCAGAAGGCGCGGGCCGGGCCGTAGAGGCTATCGACGATCAGCAGATGGTCGCCTGCCGAGAGGAAGGCGGTGAGCGAGGCGCAGATCGCGCCGAGCCCGCAGGAGGTGACGACCGCCCGATAGCCGCCCTCCAGCAAGGTCACGGCATCCTCGAACGCACGTGTCGTCACCGTGCCCTCGCGGCCATAGGTGAAGCCGACATAGGCGCCGCTGGCACGATCGCGCCGCGTTTCCAGAAGCTCGTCGAGCGATTGGAAGATCACCGTCGAGCAATGATAGACCGGCGGGTTGACGACACCATGATTGGCGTCCGGATCGCGGCCGGCATGAAGGATCTGCGTGTCGCGCCGATAGGCGGAAAGGTCGGTCATGATGCTCTCGTTACGGCGATGGTCTCAGACGCGTCGCCCTTGCAAAGACAGGGACGACAGGGAAGAAGCAAGCGGCACGGCAGCGTCGCGATCACACGATCGTGCCGGCATCGATGATGATGTCCTGCCCCGTGATCATCCGCCCGCCCTCACCGGCAAGGTGCAGGATCGCGGCCGCGATATCGTCGCCGGTGACAAGGCGCCCGAGCGCGGTGCCGGCGGTGAAGCGGCCGATCACCGCCTCGACCGGCTCGCCGCGCGCATCGGCCGATTGCTGGAAGGTGCGCCGCAGCCTTTCGCCTTCCACCCCGCCGGGCGCGATGACGTTGCAGGTGACGCCGAACGGCGCCGCTTCCAGCGCTGCGGATTTCACGAGGCCGCGCAACGCCCATTTCGACGCAGCGTAAATTGCCGAATTGGCGACCCCCTTGTGGCCGTACGTGCCTCCGATCACGATCACGCGGCCGTGCCGGCGTTCGATCATGCCGGGCAGGACGGCACGCATCGCCAGCATCGTTCCCAGCACATTGACGTCGAAACAGGCATGGAGGTCGGCCGCGCGGCTCTCCCAGACCGGCCTGCGCGGACCGCCGACGCCGGCGGTGCAGACCAATATGTCGATGCGGCCGAAGACCTCCAGCGCCTGCGCCGCGACGGCATCCATCGCCGCCTCGTCGGTGACGTCGCCGGGTGCGACGAGCGCGCGGCGGCCTGCGGCACGGACCAATTCGGCGGTGATTTCGCCTGTTTCCGCCTCGCGCCCCACCACCACGATGTCGCAACCGGCCTCTGCCAGCACCGCTGCGAGCTCGCGCCCGAGCCCACGCGTCGATCCGGTGACGAGCGCGACCTGGCCCTCCAGCGGCCCGCTCACCGGCTCCAGTCCAGCACGAGGCGCTCCATCGCGAGGGTGAGCGTGAAGAAGAGATAGGCCGCGGTGGTGCTGGTGAGCACGGCCGCCCACATCAGCGGGAAATCCTGCACCGAATAGGATTCGAGGATCAGCATGCCGAGCCCGGGCGCACCGGACAGCCATTCCGCGAACATCGCGCAGAGGATGGCCGATCCCGATGCGATGCGCAGGCCGGTGAAGATGTACGGAATGGCGAAGGGCACGCGCACCTTGAGCTGAATCTGCCAGAAGCTGGCGCCATAAGTGTGCATCATCTCCATGGCGTTGGGCGAGGGCGACAGGAAGCCGCGCTTGGCCGCCAGCATGATCTGGAAGAAGGTGAGCAGTGCGACCATGCCGATGCTGTTCGCAGGGCCGCGGCCGAAAATCAGGATGATGAGCGGCGCGACGGCGATCATCGGAACCGTGCGGATCAGGATGATCAGCGGCATCAGCGCCCGGCTCAGCCGATCGGAGGCGATGAAGGCGATGGCGAGGGTGATCGCGATGACGACGCTGATCACCATGCCGATCGAAGTGCACAGTACCGTGAAGCCCGCCGCCTGCAGGATCGCGCCGCCATGGCCGCCGAATGCCGCGAGCACGGCCGGCGGGGGCGGTAGCAGATAGCGTGGAATGGCGAAGACCGTGACGAGCAATTGCCAGATCAGCCCCAGCGCCAGCAGGAAGGCGAGGAAATTGCCGATACGGTGCGCGGCGATGCGGCCTGCGCCGGCAAAGGGGTTGTGACGGCGCCGGACGGCCGCGACCGTGCCGCTCACGATCCGACCCCGCGACGACCGCTGTCGGTGATCGAAAGCAGCTCGAACAGGCAGACCAGCATGTAGGCGCTCGCCGAAACCGCGCAGGCGAGGAACACACCGCTCCACAGCTCGATCACGCGAAGGCCGAACATGGCGTTGAGCATGTAGACGCCGAGGCCGCGCTCGGCGCCCGTCCATTCCGCGATCAGCGCGCCGAGGATGGCGAGCGGTGCCGCGATCTTCAGCCCGACGAACAGATAGGGCAGGGCGTAGGGGATGGCGAGCAGCCGGAAGCGCTGGAGCGGCGAGGCAGCCAGATTGGTGAACAGCTCATTGGCCGTGGAAGGAGGCGATTTGAGGCCCTGCAGCACGGAGATGAAGATCGGGAACAGGCAGATGATCGTCGTGATGGTGAGGCGCATCGGCAGCGACAGCCCCATCCAGATCACCAGCACCGGCGCGATCGCGATCATCGGGATGCTGTCGATGACGGTGCCTATCGTCATCACCGTCGTCTCCAGCGGCTTCACCACATAGACGAGCGCGGCCAGCGCGAGCGCGAGCAGGATGGCGAGCAGGAAGCCGGTGACGGCCACCAGCAATGTCGGCTCGAGATGATACCAGAGCAGGCCGCCATGGCTTGCCATGCCGGCGAGCACCGCACTCGGCGCCGCGATCGTTACCGGCGTGAGGCCCGCGCGGGCGGCCAGCTCGAACGCCAGGATCGCTAGCGCGAACACCGAAGCGGGCAGAACGACACGGCGGACGTCAGGCATCGTCGAGCATGCCCAGCGCATCGCCGAACAGGCTGGTGCGCACCCGATCGACCGCCGCGGCGAATTCGGGCGAGTTCATCACCGAAAGCTTGCGCGGCCGCTCGACCTCCACCTCGACGACATCGACGATCCGGCCCGGCCGTGCGGCGAGCACGAAGATACGATCCGCCATGAACACCGCTTCCTGGATCGAATGCGTCACCATCAGCGAGGTCGTACGCGTCTCGGCGCGGATGCGCAGCAGCTCCATGTTCATGCGATAGCGGGTGATCTCGTCCAGCGCGCCGAACGGCTCGTCGAGCAGCAGCAGCTGCGGCGACAGGATGAGGGCGCGGGCGATCGCGGCGCGCTGCTGCATGCCTCCGGACAACTGGCCGGGGCGGGCATGTTCGAAGCCCGAGAGGCCGACCAGGTCGATCAGCTCCTGCGGCGTCGAGCCGGACAGCCGCGCCGAATTGCCGACCAGTTCCAGCGGCAGGCGGACATTGTCGAGCACCGATCGCCACGGCAGCAGCGTCGGATCCTGGAAGACGAAGCCGATCTCATGCTCGCGCCGCGCCCGCGCCGGCTCATGTCCGCCGATCAATATGGTGCCGTCGCTCGGCGGCAATATGTCCGCGATCATGCGGAGCAGCGTCGATTTGCCGCAACCGGACGGGCCGATCAGCGCGCCGAACTCGCCGGCCTTGAGGGTGAGATCCGTCGGGCTGAGCACCTCGACACTGCGGCCATCGATTTCGAAGCGCTTGCAGACGCCGCGGACGGTGAGCTGTTCCATCGCGACATCCTGGCGCGGGGTTGGGAGGGATTCCGTCGGTGCGAGCGCGGACAGGGAGGTCATGACGCTAGGTCTGCCCGAATACGCCGTTCACGAGATATGCCGATTGCGATCGAGGGTGATGCCGAATCGGCTACGCACATGTGGTCATCCGACTGCATGAGCGGCCTTCACCACATCCTGCGTCACCATGTGTTCGATGTCGATGCGCCGATCGGCGGGAACCTGCCCGGCATCGCGCGCGATCCGCAGATTCGCTTCGAATATCGCCGGATCGAGCCACAGCAGCCCCTGCGTCCGGGCGTCGCCGGCGGTGACGTAGGGGACGATGGTTTCGGCCTGCAGCGTCTGCTCGGCCAGGCTGCGCCCCGGATCGGCATATTTCTCGACGACGATCCGCGCCGTCTCCCGCGGGTGCGCGACCATCCAGCCCCAGCCGCCGATCAGCGCGCGCGTGTAGCGCACGAACAGCTCGAACTCCTTCTCCAGCCGGTCGCGCCGCGCGATTAGCACCGCGCCATAGCTCGGTGCGCCGATGTCGCACATGTGCAGGACATGGGTGGGGAAGCCGGCAATGGTGAGCGAAGGTACTGCCGTCGTCGCCCAATTGAAATAGCCGTCCACCTGGCCACCGACGAGCATCGACGCGTCCGATCCGACGGGCACGAAGCGCACCTTGTCCGCATCCAGCCCGGCGCGGCGCATCAGCACGCCGATCTGGCCGCGGATGCTGTTGGGCAGGCCGATGGTCCGCCCGACCATGTCGCGCAACGAACGGATCGGCCGTGCGGCGGGGCTGATGATGCAGCCCGGATCGCGCTGATAGATGGCGGCGAATGCGACCAGTGGCTGGCCCTGCAACGCCGCCTCGATCATCCCTTGCGGATTGCTTTCGCTCACGAGCGACCGTCCGCTGGAAACCAGGGTGCGATAGTCCGTGCCCGGGCCGCCGGCGGCATAATAGACGTTCAGCTTCTCCCGATCGAAGAAGCCCTGTTCCTGCGCCATGAAATCGCCGCCGAACTGGACGCCCTTGGTCCAGCCGAGCTGATGATCGATCGCCGAAAAGCCGCTGCGTCCCTCGCGCGCCGAAAAAGCGCCCTGCTGCGCCGCGCGTACCCAGAGCGACCCGACGCCGGCGGCGCAGAGCGTGCCGAGGCCGGCGAGCCCGATGCGGCGCAGCGCCTCGCGTCGTCCGGGCTGGAAAGAAGGATGCGCTGTTTCCATGGTGCGCAGCATAGCGCGCCATTCGTGCGCTGCACGTAGACGATTCGTCGACGGGTGTTGACCGAAAAAGCATCGGTGAGGGGGCAGGCGTTGCGATAATCGTGTCACTGCATCGATGTTCGAGGAGAATGGAATGAGCCGCAGCGAGAGAAGCGATGACGACGTCATGGTCGCCGCGGCTGTCGACATCGAGGAGATTCCGCTGATCGATTTCGCGCCCTTCCTTTCGGGCAATGCGACGGATCGCGCGCGGGTCGCGGGCGAGATCGCCTGGGCATGCAGGGTGATCGGCTTCTTCTATCTCAAGGGTCATGGCGTCGATCAGGCCGTGATCGACAGGATGTTCGACCAGTCCGCCGCCTTCTTCCACCTCCCGCGCGAAGAGAAGATGCGCGCGCTGGCGACACGGGACTGGTATCGCGGCTGGGTGCCGGCGCCCGAGCGGCAGTCGCTCTCGCGCAACAGCCGCCTGTTCGACCAATATCGTTTCCAGCTCGATTGGGGGCCGGAAGACCGGCCGGACGATCCGCTCGCCTGGATATTCGACGCGCCCAACCGCTGGCCGGAGGAGATGCCGGCCTTCCGTGCTGCGGGCGAGGCCTATCTCGATGCGATGCAGACGCTTTCGGTCGAGCTGCTGCGTGCCTTCGCGCTCGGGCTCGGCCTTCCCGAGGACCGGTTCGACGGCTATTTCCATCGTCCGCCGTCGCAGCTGAGCCTCAACTATTATCCGCCGCTGCCGGCCGAGGCCGATCTCGACGTGTCCAACACGGTCTCGCACACCGACGAGGGGCCGTTCACCATCCTGGCGCAGGGGGCGGTCGGCGGCCTGGAGGTGAAGCGGCGCGACGGCGCATGGATCGCTGCGCCGCCGATCCCAGGCGCCTTCACCATCAATGTCGGCGACATGATGATGTGGTGGTCGAACGGCGAATTCCTCTCCAACTATCATCGCGTGCGCAACCGGTCCGGCGGCGAGCGTTTCTCCGTACCGTTCTTCGCCAACCCCGATCGCGACGTGGTGGTGGCGCCGCTTCCCGAGATGCTCGCGCGGACCGGCACGCCGCGTTACGAGCCGGTCAAGGTGTCGGACCATCTCGCCCGCTTCTACGCAAAGCTCGAACGCAATCCGGATGACTATAATGGCTGAATCCCGGGCGATGGTGAAGATCGGCGCCGATATCGGCGGAACCTTCACCGACGTCGTGCTCGAAACGCCCGAGCGGCGTCATTCCACCAAGCTGCTCACCACCTATGACGCGCCCGAACGGGCGCTGCTCGACGGCGTGGCATTGCTGCTCGGCGAGGCGGGGATCGCGCCCGGCGATGTCGAGTTGATCGTGCACGGCACCACGCTTGCCACCAACGCCTTGATCGAGCGGCGCGGCGCGGCGACCGCGCTGCTGACCACCGAGGGTTTTCGCGACGTGCTCGACCTCGGCACCGAAAGCCGGTTCGATCAATATGACATCGCGATGGAAAAGCCGGCGCCGCTGGTGCCGCGCGCGCTCCGCATCGGTGTGCCGGAACGGATCGCCGCCGATGGCGCGGTGCTGCTGCCGCTCGACGAGGCGGCGGTGCGCGCGGCGGCGGCCGGCTTCCGCGCGCGCGGTATCCAGAGCGTCGCGATCGCCTTCCTGCACAGCTATGCCAATCCCGCGCACGAGCAGGCCGCGGCGCGCATCCTCGCCGAGGAGATGCCGGGCGCGAGCCTGTCGCTGTCCTCCGAGGTCTCGCCCGAGATGCGCGAATATGAGCGTTTCTCGACGACCGTCGCCAACGCCTATGTGCAGCCGCTGGTCGATCATTATCTGCGCCGGCTCGACGACAAGCTGGCGGAGCTGGGCTTCGCCTGTCCCTTTTATCTGATGCTGTCCTCGGGCGGATTGACGACGGTGGACACGGCGGCGCGCTTTCCGGTCCGGCTGGTCGAATCCGGGCCCGCGGGCGGCGCGATCTTCGCCGCCAAGATCGCGCGCGAGCGCGGCATCGATCGCATGGTCGCGCTCGACGTGGGCGGCACGACCGCGAAGATCTGCCTGATCGATGAGGGCCGGCCGCAGACGTCTCAGGGCTTCGAGGTCGCGCGCGTCCACCGCTTCCGCAAGGGCAGCGGCCTGCCGCTCCGCATCCCGGTGGTGGAGATGGTGGAGATCGGCGCGGGCGGCGGCTCGATCGCCGCGCTCGATGCCGCCGGGCGCCTCCAGGTCGGCCCGCACAGCGCGGGGTCCGAGCCGGGGCCGGCGGCTTACGGGCGTGGCGGCACGCGCCCGACCGTGACCGATGCCGACATCACGCTCGGCCGGATCGATCCCGACGCCTTTGCGGGCGGCAAGGTGCGGCTCGACACCGGCGCGGCCGCAGGCGCGCTGGCGGGGCTCGGCGCATTCGGCGCGGACGCGGCGACGCTGGCGATCGGCGTCAGCGAGATCGTCGACGAGGCGATGGCGAGCGCGGCGCGCGTCCATGCCGTCGAGCAGGGGCTCACGCTGGAGGATCGCACGTTGATCGCCTTCGGCGGCTGCGCGCCGCTCCACGCGGCGCGCATCGCCGAGAAGCTCGGCGTGCGGGAGGTGATCATCCCGCGCAATGCCGGCGTCGGCTCTGCGGTCGGCTTTCTCCACGCGCCGATCTCCTACGAGCTTGCGCGCAGCCTTCCGCAGACGCTCGACCGGATCGATTTTGCCGCAGTGAACGCGATGCTGGACGAGATGGCGGCTTCGGCCGACGCGCTGGTCGCGCAGGGGGCCGGCGGGCGGGCGCGGTCCGAGACGCGTTCCTGCCTCGCCCGCTATGTCGGCCAGGGCTATGAGATTCCCGTGCCGCTGCCCGCGCGGAGGCTGGGCGAAGGGGACGAGGCGGAGATCCTCGCCGCCTTCGAGCGCGCCTATCGCGACCAATATGGCGGCGTCACCATTGCCTGGCCTGTCGAGATACTCACCTGGCGCGTCTCGGTTCAGACGCGCGAGACGGAGCCCGTGCGGCTTGCCCAGACCGCTGCCTCCCGCACCGTCGATCCCGCCGGCTATCGCGAGGTGATCGATCCGGCCTCCGGCACGGCGGAGCGCTTCGGCCTGTTCCGCCGTGAGGCGCTCCGGCCCGGCGACCGCTTCGCCGGCCCCGCGTTGGTGATCGAGCGCGAGACGACCAGCGTCGTGTCCCCGGCCTTCGACGGCGCCATCGACGGCCATGGCTATATCGTGCTCACCCGCCGCATGCCGAACGAGGAGATGCCCCGATGACCGCCGCCCTCTCCGACCTGCGCATGCAGGTGATGTGGACGCGCCTCATCTCGATCGTCGAGGAACAGGCGCAGACGCTGATGCGCACCGCCTTCTCGACCACGGTGCGCGACGCGGGCGACCTTTCCGCTGCGCTGTTCGACGTGCGGGGCCGGATGGTCGCGGAAGCGGTGACGGGAACGCCCGGGCACGTCAATTCGATGGCCTCCGGCGTTCATCATTTCCTCGAGAAGTTCGCCGTCGAGAGCATGGCCGAGGGCGATCATTTCATCACCAATGATCCCTGGCTGACCTCCGGCCATCTCCACGACGTGACCGTGATCACCCCGGTGTTCCACCGTGGCCGGATCGTCGGCATCTTCGGCGTCTGCTGCCATCAGGTCGACATAGGCGGGCTGGGGCAGGGCCCGGACGGGCGCTCCATCTACGAGGAAGGGCTGCAGATCCCGCTGCTGAGGCTCGCCTCGCGGGGCGTGATCAACGCCGATCTCATGGAGATTTTGCGGCAGAATGTCCGCACGCCGCTGCAGGTGGAGGGCGATGTCCTCTCCTACATCACCAGCAACAATGCCGGCGCCCGGCGGCTGTGCGCGATGCTCGACGAGTTCGGGCTCGATGGCCTCGACGCGATCGCCGATTATGTGATCGAGCGGTCGCTGGCGGCGACGCGGGCGGAGATCGCCAGGCTGCCGCGCGGCAGCTGGTCCAACGAGATGACGATCGACGGCTATGACCGGCCGATCACGCTCCGCGCGACACTGACCATCGCCGAGGATACGGTGACGATCGACTATGACGGCACCGATCCGGCGGTGCAGCGCGGCATCAACGTGGTGATGAACTATTGCCGCGCCTATACCGTCTTCGGCCTGCGCTGCATCGTCTCGCCGGAGATCCCGAACAATGACGGCGCGCTCTCGCCGTTCGTCGTCAAGGCGCCGCTCGGCAGCATCCTCAATGTCGAACGCGGCTGGCCGGTCGCCGCCCGCCATGTCATCGGCCAGATGCTGCCGGACGTCGTGTTCGGCTGCCTCGCCCAGGCGCTGCCCGGCCGGGTGCCGGCGGAGGGAAGCTCCTGCCTGTGGAGCGTGCAGCTGCGCGGACGGATCGAGGCGGCGGGCAGCAACGCGCCGGGCCGAAGCTTCGACACCGTCTTCTTCAACAGCGGGGGATCGGGTGCCCGGCCGATCCAGGACGGTCTCTCCGGCACCGCCTTTCCGAGCGGCGTGCGCGCCATGCCGGTGGAAGTGAGCGAGGCCAACGCCCCGATCGTGATCTGGAAGAAGGAACTCACGACGGACAGCGGCGGTGCGGGCGAACGGCGCGGCGGCCTCGGCCAGACGGTGGAGGTCGGTGCCCGTGGGGATGCGCCGTTCGAGGTGCTCGCAATGTTCGAGCGCGTCGAGCGTCCCGCGCGCGGGCGCGATGGCGGGCACGACGCGAAGCCCGGCGTGGTTCGCCTCAAATCAGGTGGCGCGCTTCGGGCCAAGGGCCTGCAGGCGATCCCGCGCGGCGACCGGCTGGTGCTGGAGGTACCGGGGGGCGCCGGGCTGGGCGATCCGACGACGCGCGCACCGGAGCAGGTGATGGCCGATATCGACGCAGGCTTCGTGTCGCCCGAGGCGGCGCGGCGCATTTACGGAGCGGAGGAGTAGCAGGACCGGCACAGTCGTCAGGGCAGGTCGTGATGCTCCGGCGCGGGAAGGCTGCGCAGGCCGTCGAGCTTGCGGGCGAGCTGTTCCGCGAATTTGGCGGGGGCCAAGGGCAATGCGCGTCCCTTGAACTGCCCCAGCACCAGGGGGCCATAAGCGCTGTCGAGATCGCTCACCGAGCGCACGGCGAAACGCGGATCGGATTTCCAGTTGAGCGCGCCGATATCGATCTGGAAGGTGATCGCCTGTGTGTTCGCCACGAAATCGGCGAGCATGTCGAAGCTGTTCGCTTCCAGCACGATGTTGAGCTTGGCCGAACTGGCGGCGAGCCTGTCCTCCAATATCTCCCGTCCGCCGAAGCTGCCTTCAGGAAGCGCGACGTCATAGGCCGCGCATTCGCGGATACGCACCGTCTCGCGCGCCGCCAACGGATGATCGGCGGCCATGATGGCGGCGAGCCCCTGGCCGACGGTCAGGATGGTCTGCAGCTCGGCCGAGCGTGACGGGCGGAAGACCAGCACGAGATCGGTCTCGTAATTGGCGAGTGACTGGATCGCGGTGGTGTGGTCGGTCACCGTGACCTTGAATTTCACCATCGGATGCTGGGCATGAAAAGCGATGATTTCGTTGAGCAGGAAGCTGCGCGCCACCGCCTGGCTGCACGCGATGCGGATCTCGCCGCGCTTGAGGCCGGACAGTTCCTCGATCTGCGAATAGACGCGCCGCAAATCCGCATTCTGGCTGCGAATCCAACGGATCAGCACCTCGCCGGCGGCAGTCAGCTTCACGCCGGTCGCGTGGCGTTCGAAGATCGGCGCGCTGAGATCATATTCGACGTCCTGGATACGGCGTAGAAGCGCGGACGGCGTGACGCTGAGCCGCTCTGCCGCCTGCCGAACCGACCCGACGCGCGCCACTTCGTCGATGTAGCGCCAGATGCGCATGTTCCTGAGTGCCATCGATACCCCGTAGTCTAATTTGCAACGCTACCCCGAGAAATTAGCACCCCCGCGGCAACGGCATAGGCCCTAATTCTCGGTGGTCCGGTGGTGCCGAAGCGGCAACACCCGCTGTCGCCGGATCCTGGAAGCTTTGGACAAATATTTGAAATAACGGAGTAACGGCCGATCGGTGACGCGATCGCCAACATAGAAGCAGGCGCCGCACGATGCGGCAACAGCAAAATTTCGGAGAAGAAGTCTGGCTGGTTCCAGCCGGTATGCGGACTTCTTCACCGACCGATCGTCAAGGGGCGCCGCAGGCCCGAAGGAGGAATGCGCGTATGGATTTGGGACTGGCGGGAAAGATTGCCGTCTTCACCGGGCCGGGCAAAGGCATGGGACCGGCCGTAGCCGGCGCCTTTGCGCGGGAAGGCTGCCATCTGATTCTCGCCGGACGCGATCTGGCGCCGATCGAAGCCGTTGCGGCAGATGCGCGGGCCATGGGGGTCGAGGCGCTGGTCAGCGCCTGCGACGTGATGGAGCCGACAGAGTGCGAGCGTCTGGTTGCGGAGGCGGAAGCGCGCTTCGGCCGTGTCGACATCCTCGTCAACATCGCCGGGGGAACCGGGCCCGTCGGCAAGACCGCGTGGGAGACTTCCCCGGAGGAATTCGACCAGATCGTGCGGCTCAACATGGCAGGCTGCTTCAACACGATGCGCGCGGTGCTGCCGGGGATGGTAGCGCGCCGCTATGGCAAGATCGTGAATGTGGGCGGCACCTTCGGCATGCGCGGTCGCGCCGGACGCATGGCTTATTCCGCCTCCAAATGGGGTCTGCGCGGCATCACCAAATCAACCGCGCTCGAGGCCGGCCCGCATAATGTGAACGTGAATTGCGTCGCGCCGGGCATGGTCGACGGCCCGCGCTTCCGCACCAAAGTGATGCCCGGCTACGCCAAGGCCAAGGGGATCAGCGAAGAGCAAGCGGTGGCCGAGCACGCCGCCGAATATGCGATGCGGCGGATCAGCACCGGCGAGGACGCCGCCGCCGCATGCCTCTTCCTGGCTTCGGATGCTTCGCGCCAGATCACCGGGGTTGACCTGCCGGTCGACGGCGGCTGGGCAATGCTTTGAGAAGCGTCGCACGGCTGGTTCCGGATATGAATTACTGTACCTAACCGTTTCTCCAAGCGAGTAGATTATATGATTGCTGATCTCGTCATCACCGGCGGCACGGTCGTCACCGACAGTGCCCAGTTCCGCGCTGCGATCGCGATCAAGGACGGCGCGATCCTCGCCATCGGCGATGACGCCGCGATGCCCGAAGCGCGCGAGCGGCTGGATGCCAGCGGCAAATATCTGCTGCCCGGCGCGATCGACGCCCATGTCCATTTCCGCGAGCCGGGCTACACCCACAAGGAGACCTGGGAGACCGGCACGGCGAGCGCCGCGATGGGAGGCGTCACCACCGTTTTCGAGATGCCGAACACCAAGCCGCCGACCGGCACCGTCGACGCGCTCAACCTCAAGCTGAAGGCGGCCGAGGCGGCCTATGTCGATTTCGGCATATACGGCCTGCTCGCCGAGGATAATCTCGACCAGCTCGAGGCGTTGATCGAAGGCGGTGTCGCTGCGTTCAAATGTTTCATGGGCAACACCTTCGCAAACCTCCCGGCACCGCCGAGCGGCGCGATCCTCGAAGGGTTCGAGATCGTCGCGCGGCACGGCTATCGCGTCTCGCTGCATGCGGAGAATGCGTCGATCATGGCGCGTCGGCAGATCAAGTTGCGCGAGGCGGGTCGCACCGATCCGCTCGCCCATCTCGCCGCCCGCCCGCCGGTGGTGGCGGTGGAGGCGGTGTCGCGTGCGGCAATCCTCGCCGAATGGACCGGTGCGCGAATCCACATTCTTCACGTGTCCTCCGGCGACGAGCTGCGCCCGCTGCGCGAAGCCAAGGCGCGGGGTGTCGACATCACGGCAGAGACCTGCCCGCACTATCTGCTGCTCGACGAGCATGCCTATACGGAGAAAGGCTCGCTGATCCGGGTCAATCCGCCGGTGCGCGAAAAGGCGCATCAGGATCAGCTCTGGAAGGGCGTGGCCGACGGTACGATCGACATGATCGCGACCGATCATGCACCGCATACCGCCGAGGAAAAGCATAATGACGACATCTGGTGCGCGGATTGCGGTTTCACCGGTGTCGAGACACAGATGCCGCTGATGCTGACCCAGGTGCAGGCAGGGCGGATGACGCTGAACGATTATGTGCGGATGACCTCCACCGCGCCGGCCAAGGCCTTTGGCCTGTTTCCGCGCAAGGGCGCGCTGATCCCGGGCGCGGATGCGGATATCGTCGTCGTTGACCTTGGCCGGGAAGAGACGGTGGATTCGGGCGTGCTCAAGTCCAAGGGATCGAGCACGCCGTTCGATAAGACGACGGTGAAGGGCGTTCCGATCCACACGCTGGTGCGCGGCCGCTTCGTCATGCGCGATCGCGCGCTGGTGACGGAGGCGAAAGGCCATGGCCGCAACATAAGGCGCGTGCAGCAGATGCCCCTGCCGACGCCGCGGAACGTCGACCAGACGACCGCGGCGATCATCGCCTTCCGTCCCGGGGCGGCGTGAGCGACGGCCTCTCGATCCGTGCCGGCCGGCTGCTCGCGACGCCGGGGCATGGCGGGGGGCAGGGGGCCTCCGCCATTCGGATCATGGGCGGCCGCATCGCTGCGATCGAGGCTGCCGATCCTGCGGCGCTGAGCCCGCCGGAGGCGGATGCGTTGCTGATGCCGGCGCTCGCCAACGCCCATGATCATGGGCGCGGGCTGAGGACGCTGGCTTTCGGTGCGGCAGACGCGCCGCTGGAGGAGTGGCTTCCGGCGTTGGCACGCCAGCCCCGGATCGATCCTTATGCCTGCGCGGCGCTGGCCTTTGCCCGCATGGCCGAAAGCGGCATCTGCGCCGCCAATCATTGCCACAACACCCAGGATGGGACGCAATTGCTGGCGGAGGCCGAAGCCGTATCGCGCGCGGCGCGGGATGTCGGCATCCGCATTGCGTTCGCCTTGCCGTTCCAGGATCGCAATCCCAACGTCTATGGGAAGCTCGATCCGCTCCTGGCGAGCCTGCCGGCGGAGGATCGACCGGCCGTGGTCGCGCGTGCCAATGCGCTGCGCGGGCTCGAGACCAACATGGCGCTGATCGAAGCGATCGGCGCCCTCGAGCATGAGACATTCATGCTCCAATATGGTCCCGTCGCGCCGCAATGGGCATCACATGAAACATTGGCGGCGATCGCGGCGGCCTCGCAAGAGACCGGTCGACGCGTGCATATGCACATGCTGGAAACCGAACGGCAGCGGCAATGGGCCGATGCGCATTATCCCGGTGGACTCGTCCCGTTCCTCGATTCGATCGGCCTGCTCAGCCCGCGTCTGACAGTGGCGCATGCCGTATGGCTGCGCCCCGACGAGTGCGCGCTGCTGGCCGAACGCGGCGTGACCGTTTCGATCAACCTCTCCTCCAACATGCGGCTGCGCTCCGGCCGTCCACCCTTGCACGACATTCGCGCAGCCGGCCTGCGTTTCGGCATCGGCCTCGACGGGATGAGCTTTGACGATGACGAGGACATGCTGCGCGAACTGCGGCTGGTCTGGCATTTCCACGCCCGCGATGCGGATCCGATGGCCGCTGGCGAGCTCTTCGATGCGGCGATGCGGAGCGGTCGACATACGATCGTCGGCGACGATGGCGGCGGCACGATCGCGATCGGTGCGCCGGCCGATCTGATCGCGATCGATTTCGCGGCGATGAGCGCAGACTGCGTGCATGACGACATCGATCCCGTAGCCATCCTGCTGGGCCGTATGAAGGCAGCCCATCTGCAACGGCTCGTCGTTGCGGGACGGGATATCGTCATCGACGGCCGCTGCGTCAGCATCGATGCAGAAGCCCTGGAAAGGGAGCTGACCGCGGCGGGACGCGCCGCCTTTGCCGCCCAGCGCGCCGATGATGGGCGGATTGCACGCATGCAGCAGGCCGTGCGCGGCTATTATGACGCCGGCTGCCACAGATCCGGCGGCGATTAGATCGTTCTGAAAAACACCGCGTAACCCGATATATTCAGGCGTGTTTTGCTGGCACCAATATCGTCCCCGCGGATGCGGCCACCACCAGCGCAATGGCCAGCCACTGCAACCCGGTCAGATGTTCGCCGAGCAGGAGCCAGCCGGAGAGGGCGCCTACCGCTGGCTCCACGCTCAGCAGCACGCCGAAACTATTCTCCGGGATTCTCTTGAGAGCGACCATTTCCAGCGAATAAGGCAGCGCGCTGGATAGCACCGCCGGTATGAGACCGAGCAGCATCAGCGAAGGTGCCCAGAGAGCGGCGCCGGCATGATGGATGCCGATCGGCACGACGAGGATCGCCGCGGTGGTCATGCCCAGCGCAACCGCCTGCCCGCCGGGCAGATGGCCGGTTCGCTTGCCGAATATGATGTACAAACCCCAGCAGAGCCCGGCTCCCAATGCATAGACCACGCCGACCGGATCCAGAGCGTGGCTGGTGTTGCGTATGGGGAGCAGGAGAAGAAGGCCGACGACGGCCAGACCGACGATCGCGAAGTGCGCGGGCCTGCGCGAGTGGATCAATGCCACGGTCAGCGGGCCGAGAAATTCAATCGCGATCGTGAGGCCCAACGGAATGCTGCGCAATGCCATGTAGAAGCAGAAATTCATGACGCCCAGCGCGGCGCCGTAGCGCATCGTCGCATAGAGGTCGGCGCGTGATAGCGGCATCCGCCACGGGCGGAAGAGGATCAGCAGGATGATCGCCGCGAAGCCGACGCGATAGGTGACCGCGACTTGCGCTCCCACGAGCGGAAACAGCTGCTTGGCGAACGAAGTTCCCACGCAAAAGGAAATGATCGAACCGGCGAGCGCCGCATAGGGCAGCGCCTTATGCAGGAGCGGCATGGACGGTGGCAGAGGGGTGGCGGTCACGGTCGTCATGATGAAGGCGATATACGCGCGCGGCCATGGCGAAGGCCGCCTTTTTCTGTCATCCTTCGGCGGATTTCATCATCATTGTGGTATGAATGACGGAAACAGTCACACTCGACACGTTCGATCGTCGCATTCTGGCGATCGTCCGACGTCATAATCTGGAACCTGCTCGATCCATCGCCGACCAGGTCGGCCTGTCCGAAAGCGCGGTGCTGCGTCGCCTGCGTCGGCTTCGCGCAACGGGCGTGATCATGGCGGATGTCTCGCTGATCGATCCGCGCCGGCTGGCGTCGTCGATTACGATCCATGTGCTGGTCGAGCTGATGCAGAGCCTCCCGCATGTGGAGCAGCTTTTCGCGCGGAAGCTCGAAAAACGGCCGGAGGTGATCGGCGCATGGAACGTCACCGGCCGTACGGATTTCCTCCTGATGGTGACGGTGCCTTCGATCGAAGGCTATCAGGCGTTCATCGATGCAGTGCTCACGCCGGACGAGAATGTCCGTCGCTACGAGACGCTGGTGAGCCTGCGCGAGATCGTCCGGTTTGACCCGTATCGCGTGGGGGAGGTTTGCTGACTCTGCTTTTCGGATTGGTGCCGTCCAGTGCACGGTCCCGTGACACTCGAGAAGCGCGAATGACCGATCGAGCCCCAACTTTAAATAAGTCTGATAAGATATGTTATGTTAAATTCAGATCATTCGTTACGATATGATCGCTACGGCTTTGAAAGACCAAGCTTAATGGCGCGGCTTTCGATGTCGGGTTCGATCGTCTTCGCCGCTGCGAGATCGGCCTTGCCCGCATCTTCCTGTCCCGCGCGCAATCGCGCCAGTCCGCGGCCGAGCAAGGACCAGGCGGAACCCGGCTGTCGCGCAAGGACCGCATCATAATCGGCAATCGAATGTGGATAATCACCACGGCGCAGATAGACCATTCCCCGGCTGTCCAGGAAGCCGGCATCGGCTTTGCGTATCCGCAATGCCCGGTTGCAGTCGTCGAGCGCCTTGTCGAGGTCGACATTGGCGAGCGCCCGGGACCAGCATCGGTCGTTGAGCCCTTCGGCAAGGCCCGCATCGTCCCCGTGCAGCCTCACCCAGCCATCGAACAGTGGGATGGCCCGCGCAGGTGCGTCCAGCGCGACGAACAGATTGGCGAGCGCGAGCGCCATGCGAGAACCCGTGTCTACGAAACGCTCTGCCGCCTCGGCATCCGCGAGAGCGCCTGTCGTGTCACGATTGCCGAGCCTGACCCTGGCGCGCATGATCAATGTCTGCACATTGTCCGGATCGCGCTTCACGGCTGCATCGAGATCGTCGAGAGCGAGCTTCGGCTGGCGAATGGCGAGATAGGCTTTTGCCCGGTCGACATGGTAGCTGGCGACATCGGGCGCCTGCCGGATCGCCTCGCTGAGATCGGCGATGCCGAGAGCCGATTCGTGCCTGGCGATATGGGCATTGCCGCGCAGGGCGAATTCTTCGGCGGTTTTCGGGGTGGCGCTGCTGTCGTTCTGCCTGGCTGTGCTGGCGGAGGCCGCCGGGGCCGGCTCCGCCGCCGCATCTCCCCCCCTCTGTCCCAGCGAGAAGACCTTGCCCCCATTATAGGTGAAGTAGATGCGCCGCTGGCTCTTGGCGACGAGCATATGGTGCGCAAGCATGAAATCGGTGCCCAGCAACATGTCCGGTGTGTCGGGACCGTTGCCGATAGTGCCGTCCATCACGGCAATATGCGTCTTGCGGATCTCTTCGTCGCCGATCTTGAACTGATCGACCGGCGCGATCCATGTCCTGTAGGTTCGCCGCCCGACGCCGCGCGTGCCGTAGCTCGCCAGCACGTCCTTGGCGGTGAGATCGATACCGGCTCGCTCCGCCGCGTCGCGACTGAGGAGCGAGCCGCTCGCGCCGCTATCGAGCAGCGCGCGGATCGTCTTGCCGTTTATGGTGACGGCGACGAAGCTGCGTCGGTCACGCTCGTTCGTGGTCGAGAGCATTTCCGCAACCGAATAATTGCCGTTGCTCGACCAGTAAGCGAGCGCGCCATTGCCGCAGCCTTTGGCCTCGACGATACGGACCTTGCCCGCGGCGAGATCATATTCGGTATCGGCCAAGGCAAGTAGATTGGCGCCGATCAACCCCGCACCAGCATCCGTTCCGCCAACCAGAAACTCGACATTCTTGAGCTCCGTGCCGAGGAATCCGAACGTCCGGATCCGGGCGAGCTGGGGCACCGCGCTTCCACCGATGCCGGAAATGGTGAAATCGAAGGGCAACGGTCCCGGCGACAGGCCGAGCTGGGCGGCCTGCGCTTGAGACATGAAATTGAAGAAGGCGCCGCTGTCGAGAATGAAGCGGCTTTCCTTGCCGTTCACCTTGACCGTCGTCATCGGACGCAGTCCCTCCATCGTGACCGGCAACGTGCCATAGCTGACGAGCTGACAGCTTGCCGCCTGCGCGGCCTGGGATGCCAGCATCGCCAGGACCAGGGTTAGCAGGCGGGCGCCGAACGGCACGCGCATCATCGACATCGATCCCCCGGTTCCCCCTTTTCGGCAATGCGATCGCCTGTCCATTATGAAGCATAAATGTCTATAATAGCACATATGGGCGAGAACAGATGGCGCCGAAATGGTGGAAACGGGCACGGCCGCCGCGGTCATTCGGGACGAAGATCGAACCTCTGGATATAAGGCCGCAGCCGCTGGCGCACGACGGCAGGATCGATGCCATATTCCTCCGGCGAATAGCGGTGGATGCCGTGCTTGCCCTGGGGATTGTCCGCGATGAATGCCTTCATCCGGCGCGCGCCCTCCTCTGACATGGGCAGATCGAATGCACGGTATATGGCCTCGACCACCGCAAATTGATCCTGCACGAAATCGGGGAACATCACGTCGTAAAGAATCGCCCTGGGCCAGCTTTTCTCGGCACGAAGGCGCAGGACGTTCGCCAGCACGCGCTCGAGCCGTCCGGTCCAATCCTCCGCGATCTCGGCGCGATCGACCTCGTCGCTGCCCATCGTCCGGACGAGCGCCGTGAGGCTGGCGTAGGATGTGAGCGATTTCACCGGATCCCTGTGGGTGAAGACGATCCGGGCATCGGGATAGGTTTCGAGCAGATGCTCCAGACCCCACAGATGTGCGCCGGTCTTCAGAACCCACCGCTCGCCCTTGTGACGGTGCTGCAGATGCTGGAGCTGCTGCCGATGGAAGGCGTATACGGAGCGCCAGTCGGCATCGCGGTCCACCCAATCCTGATAGCTAGGCACCCGAAACTGGTTATGGAACAAGGGCGTGCACATCGCATCGCCCATCATCACCACGCATTCCTGCGAAAGTTGCGCGCCCATCGGATGCATGGCCTTGAAGGCGATGCGCCGTTCGTCGATCGGCGGGAAAGAGGCCTCGCATCGGGCGATGCGGGGATCGGTCTCAAAGCTGGCGGTCATCGGCGGCGGCGAGGGATAGGTGATTTCCCAGGTCAGGGGTGCGCGATTTGCCGGGTCCTGCGCCAGGATGTCATGGAGGATGGTGGTGCCCGTCCGGGGAAAGCCGATGATGAAGATCGGCTTGACGATGCGTTCGTCGGCAATGCCCGGAAAGGTTTTGCGGTCCTCTACATAGTGCAGGCGGTT
Organism: Flavisphingomonas formosensis; assembly: GCF_009755815.1. GTDB lineage: Bacteria > Pseudomonadota > Alphaproteobacteria > Sphingomonadales > Sphingomonadaceae > Flavisphingomonas > Flavisphingomonas formosensis. The sequence goes on along the minus strand of NZ_WRPK01000005.1, from coordinate 467,298 downwards.
GACGATATGGCCGAGCGCCCGTTCTCGGGCGATATGCTGGCCGATGGGATTGAGCCTGGCGTCACGGGCCAGGGAATTGACGAAAATCCCCAGCGGCTCCACGAACGGGCCGGATCCGAAATCTTCGAGGCCTTCAGTGCGCTGCCGTGCTTCCGCCATCAGCGACGGAACGTCGAATTCGATACCGGCGTTGGCCATGCTCATCCCCCGCAATCCCACTCCCGCAACTGGAGATGCGCCGGTATCCGGACACATTCCGATCATGTCCGACCTGTGGACAGTTCCCTTCCCTCGACAAGGCCGGGCCTGCCACCATCGATCGATCTTTTAGTGGTTATCGGTGCCGTGGCGCATGAGGCTTCGCAATGTCTGCGCGTATTTCATCGAAGGGCGTGGCCCTTTTTGCGCACTTTGGCCACACAGACTTGGCCGCGACGGTCGGTTGTCCGCAGGAAGGCTCAGGCTGCAAGCGAGGGCTGTGCGCCGACCTGCAACTGGCGCTGCGCCGTCGCGAGGCACGCGCTGAGGCTCGCCCCGACGAAATGAGCGAGCGTGCCGTCCTGCCTGCGAACGGAAAGTTCCCAGACGTCGCCACCCGCCTCACATAAGGCGCGATCGGCCTGCGTGGCGAAGACCAGCGTCTCGCCCAGACGCTCGCGGTGGAGCAGATGCCGCGCGACGGTTGTTTCCGCCTCCAGATGCGCATTGTGCGCGACGAAAAAGCTCTCGCTCACACGCGCCAGCCAAGCGAAGCTAGAGGCCTCCGACATTCGTTCCAATGTACCTTCACAGCTCTTTGCCGAGCATTCCGTAGATCCGGTTCGGCTGTTCCGCGACATACGCCCTTTTCGCGAATAAGTTCCGCGGCTTATCCTGGAAGAGTCGTTTTCCGCGCATTAGCCGGATGCCGGTGGCGGGGTTTCGGGATAGGCCGGATCGGGCTGATCGCGGTCAGGAAGGGTCGGCGTGATCACCGGCGGCGGCTCGACCGGCTCTTCGAGCGGCGTGGCCGGCGGCGACACCTCCGGCGGCGATTGCGGATTGATCGTATCAGGTGGGGCGACTTCAGGCTGCGTTGCCATTCTCTATCCTTCCCCGACCCAACGCAGCGCCATGGCGGACGTTCCTCGTGCCGGACGCGAATAGAGCCAGCCTCCCGTCCGAACCTGCCAAAGACGGGACAAAAAAATGGCCCGATGCCAAGAGAAGCACCGGGCCAAGTCGACGAGCACCCTGCTCGTCCGGGTCGCATGATGCTTATGGCGGGCATCGCGCCACTGCGCTGTGACGGCCGTCACGCCGCCTTCCCGCGCATTCCGATCCGCTGTCGCCTGCTCGATGCCGGCATTTGAAAATACCGGCGGCCGACGCGTATTGGCTAATAATTCGATACAAATCTAACGAACCAAGATCAGTTCATGCAGATCTCGCTTATGGTTTCGTTCTTGATCTTAAGACAAGCGCAAGGGTTTCGGCGGGCCCTTGGGAACGAGCCGATTCCCCCTCGTACCCCATTCGCCATATTCGCGGGCGCACGGCCGTCGCATATTGCGATCTGATCGGTTGCGACCCAGCCGCGATAAAATGGCTTCGTGGCAATATTCGATGACGGGAGCATGATAAAGGAGCAGAAGCGAACGGCTTGTGCCCGATCGGAATCGCATCACGCATCGTCCGAAGAAGGGCTTTATGCGGAAACACTTTGTTACAGGCGGGCGAGTTTCAAGAAACATTGGATCGGCATTTCAATGCCTACCACTTTTCACATGGAGGCTCGATTGTTTGCCAAGATTCTCTGCTCGGCGGTGTTGCTGCTCGCGCCATCCGCGCTGATGGCCCAGCAACTGTCCGAAACCCACGAAGTCGTCTCGATGCCCGGCAAGAGCGTCCCCATGCTCCGCCCGGTCACCCAGGTCAAGAACGATGTGGCTTTCTGCCACCCGGAAACCAGCAAGGCGACCACCTGTCTTGGCCATGCCCGCGCCAGGGCGCAGGCTCTTGCCGATGCTGCCCCCCACCCCACTCAGCTTAGCGAGCGATGATCATGATCACGTCCGTCCGCAAGATTGCCCTTCTCGTCGGCGCAACGCTTCTCCTGCCGGCAGCTGCGTCGGCCAGCGACACCCTGTCGAAGCGGCTCGCGGCGATGACGCCGGCTGATTTCGAAAGCCGGACCAGCATTGTCAACGATCCGCTCGAGCCCGATCTGGTGATCTCCACCGAGAAGGCGCATCGCGGCCGCCAGCCGATCCGCGATGGCCTGGCCGACAATGTCTATGTTCGCGCGCTCGTCGCCCGTGATACCGGTGCGGTGCGCTTTCAGATCTGGCACGACATCGCTTATTGGGGCCAGCGCAAGGAGCTCTACCAGGTGAATTATGTCGCCGGCGGCGCGCTCAAGAGCGATCCTCTCGCCATTGCCGCCCATCGTGCGGACGAATGCCCTTTCGTCGACGAAGTGGTCTATTGCAAGCTCAACAAGACGCTCGTCTTCGAGGTGTCGGAACCGGTGATGCGGGAGATCGCGCAGCAATATCAGCCGGCCTCGCGTGATCCCTGGTCGTTCCGCTTCAAGGACCGCCTCGGCCGCGACGTGACCAGCGGTATCGCGCCGGCGGAAGCCGCAGGATTGCTGCGGGTTCTCGACAAGGTGCGCAGTGCCGCCGCGCAGCAGCACGCCTCGCTCTGACCTCGCTCGGGGCGGCTCCGGCCGCCCCCTCACGCCGCCCGTTTCGGCCATATCGACGATAGATGTTTGTTATGGCGCGTGCCAGCACCTATCTGTCGTCAGTCGAGCGAATGACATAAAGATCCGGATGACCGCACACACGATCATATTGGTAGAGGACGATCCGTCCCTCCGTACCCTCACCGTCCGTCTCTTGCAGGAGAATGGCTTCCAGGTGCGATCCGCCACCTCCGCTCCGGAGATGTGGACCGCGCTCGAAGCCGGGCCGGCCGATCTCATCGTCCTGGACGTCATGCTGCCCGGCACCAACGGCATCGATCTCTGCCGGCAGATCCGCCGCGACAGCGATGTGCCGATCATCTTCATCAGCGCCCGCGGCAGCGAGGAGGATCGCATCCTGGGCTTGGAGCTCGGTGCCGACGACTATCTCGCCAAGCCGTTCAGCAGGCGCGAGCTCGTCGCCAGGATCCGGGCGGTGCTACGTCGCGGGCCGATGGCCGACGCGAACGACAAGAAGCGCCATGAAGCCGAATTCGACGGCTGGCGCGTGTCCTTCACCCGGCGCGAGCTGCGTTCGCCGAGCGGTGCGATCGTCGATCTGACCGGTGCGGAATTCGATCTGCTCGGGACGTTCGTGGGGCAGCCGCAGCGCGTCATAGGGCGCGAACGGCTGATCGAGCTTTCGCGCACCCGCCTCAGCGACAGTTCCGACCGAAGCATCGACGTGCTGGTCAGCCGCCTGCGCCGCAAGCTCAGCGCGGATGGCGCCAAGCCGCCGATCGTGACGGTGCGGGGCATAGGCTACATGTTCAGCGCCGCAGTCTCACGCGATTGATGCGGGGCCGCTCGCTCGGCGTCCTCGCCCGTATATTGCTGATCCTCGTCGCGATCATGGCGACGGAGTTCATCGCCAACACGCTGGTGTTCAACCGGGCGAACCGTTTTGCGCTGCGCGAGGACGACGCGCATCGGATGGCCGAGCATCTCGTCGTGGCCCGGCGCGTGCTCGATCGCACGCGACCGAGCGACCGGCCGTTCGTGGCGAACGAACTGAGTACCGATCGCTTCACCTTCCGCTGGTCGCGTGCCGGCGACGTGATGCCGTCCAATCTCAGCCTGCGCAACATGCGCAACCAGATATTGGAGCAGGAGCCGGCGCTGCTCGAGGCGAAGCTGCGGATCCATCTCCTGCCGCTTCCCAAAGGCGGCGATGTCGCCGGCACGATGGAGCTGTCGGACGGCACCTTGCTCTTTTTCCGTACCTATCAGGCCAAGGCGATCTGGACGCTCACCTTCGGACGCATTCTGAGCCTGATCGCGCCCACGCTGGTGCTCGTCCTCGTCGGCATCATCATGATCCGCGCGACGCTGGGGCCGCTGCGCGTGCTCATGCGGGCGACGCGCCAGGTCGGCACCCAGGATCCCAAACCGGTGCCCGAAGCAGGCCCTGCCGAGGTCCGCAGCCTCATTCACGGCTTCAACGCGATGCAGGATCGTATCCACCGGCTGATCACCAGCCGCACCCAGGCGCTCGCTGCGGTCGGCCACGATCTGCGTACGCCGCTTGCCCGGTTGCAGCTCCGGCTCGACGGGGCAGGCCTCGATCCCGCCACGCAGCGTCCGATGGATCAGGACATCGAAGAAATGACCGGGCTTCTTCACTCGCTCCAAATCTATCTGAGCGGCGAGGAAGCGACCGTAACCGCCGAGAGCGTCGATCTCGCGATCATGGCCGCCACGCAGATCGACGCGGCACGCGATGCCGGCAAGGATGCGCACTATTTCGGTCCGGATCATCTGGTCGCCCATGTCCGTCCGGTCGCGATCCGGCGCGCGCTCACCAATCTCATCGACAATGCGCTCCACTATGGCGGTAATGTCCGTCTCACGCTACGCGAGCGCGACGACGGCATTCTCATCATCGTTGACGACGACGGGCCCGGCATCGCGGAAGACAAGCTCGCCGAGGTGCTGCAGCCCTTCGTGCGGCTGGACGGTGCGCGCAGCCGCAACACGCGCGGAATGGGCCTCGGTCTCGCGATCGTGAACGACGCGGTGCGTGCCGAAAAGGGCAGTTTCACGATCGAGAACCGGCCCGAAGGCGGCCTGCGCGCCACGATCCGTCTCCCCCGCGCGGCGGGTTGAGATCTGGCCGGGATCGGCCGCCAGCATGGAAATACTTCCTTACATTCAGGCCGAAAAGCAGCAAAAGCCATAGGATAGTTCTCTTCCATCCCGCGGGATCCCCCCTGCCCGCGCATGGAGGCAATCGATGAACGAACTGATCGGCCGCGTCTTCAGCTTCGAGAAGACCGTCTTTCCCAACAGCAGCGATCTCTACGCCAAGCTCGCCACCCATGGGCAGAGCCCCAAGGCGCTGATGATCTCCTGCGCGGATTCGCGCGTGGTGCCCGAACAGATCATGCAGGCCCAACCCGGCGACCTGTTCGTCTGCCGCAACGCCGGCAATATCGTGCCGCCCTTCGCCACGCAGAATGGCGGCGTCTCGTCAACCGTGGAATATGCGGTGATGGCGCTCGGCGTAAGCGACATCATCGTCTGCGGTCATTCCGATTGCGGCGCGATGAAAGCGCTGAGCAAGCCGGAACTGCTCGCCGGCATGCCGAACGTCGCGGCCTGGCTGCGCCATGGCACGGCGGCCGAGAATGTCGTCAACAGCTGCTATCCGGATCTCGACGGAGCGGCGCGGGTTCACGCGATCAGCCTCGAAAATGTCGTGGCCCAGATCGCCCATCTGCGGACCCATCCGTCTGTCGCCGCTGCGCTCGCGCGAGGCAAAATGGCGCTGCACGGCTGGTTCGTCGATATTCATGCCGGCCAGGTGCTCGGTCTTGACGGAGAGACCGGCCGCTTCGTGCCCTTGCGCGAGGATCAGCCACTTCCCATCGCGGTGGCGTCGTCGCCGCGCCTCGCCGCCGATGTCCATTACGAGGCTGCCGCATGATAGCCAAGCTGAAGGGCCAGGCGTCGGGCAGCCCGACGCTGGCGCGCGATTTCACCGCGTCGATCGTGGTGTTTCTGGTGGCGATGCCGCTGTGCATGGGCATCGCCATCGCCTCCGGCGTGCCGCCGGAAAAAGGCCTGATCACGGGCATCATCGGCGGCATCGTCGTCGGCCTGTTCGCCGGATCGCCGCTGCAGGTCAGCGGCCCGGCGGCCGGCCTTGCCGTGATCGTGTTCGAGCTGGTGCAGCAGCACGGACTGAGCGCGCTCGGCCCGATCCTGTTCCTGGCCGGCGCGCTGCAGTTCGTAGCGGGTACGCTGCGCATGGGCGGCTTCTTCCGTTCGATTTCGCCTGCGGTGGTGCATGGCATGCTCGCCGGCATCGGCGCGCTGATCGTGGTCGGCCAGTTCCATATCCTCTTCGACAGCCGGCCGCTTTCGAGCGGTCTCGACAATCTGGCAGCCATGCCGGGCCGCGTTCTCGGCCTCTCGCCCTTCGCCTGGCGATCGACCGAGATCGCGCTGCTGATCGGTCTCGTCACCATCGGTACGATGCTGGCATGGGAGAAGTGGCGGCCGGCGAGCCTGCGCCTCGTCCCCGGTGCGCTGATCGGCGTCACCCTGGCGACCGCCATCGCCTATTTCTCCGGCCTCGAAATTGCCCGCATCGACGTCCCCTCGTCGATCATCGGTGCGATCGACACTCCCGACGGCGGCTTCCTCGCGCCGCTCGCCAGCCCCGCCCTGCTGATGAGCGCGCTCGTCATCGCCTTCATCGCCAGCGCCGAGACGCTCCTGTCCGCCGCCGCGGTCGATCGCATGCATGACGGCGTGCGTACCGACTACAATAAGGAACTGCGTGCCCAGGGCATCGGCAATCTGCTATGCGGCCTCGCCGGCGCACTGCCGATGACCGGCGTGATCGTCCGCAGCTCCGCCAACGTCCAGGCGGGCGCCAAGACGCGGCTTTCCACCATTCTGCACGGCGCCTGGATCCTCGGCTTCGTCGCCCTGCTTCCGTGGCTTTTGCGCGAGGTACCGATGGCCGCGCTGGGCGGTATCCTCGTGGTCACCGGCTGGCGCCTCGTCAGCGTTGCCCATGTGAAGCATCTGTTCGAGAATTACGGCCTCCTCCCGGCGGCCACCTGGGCGGCGACGTTCGTGCTCGTGGTGGCGACGGATCTGCTGACCGGGGTTCTCGTCGGTCTCGCTTTGTCGCTCCTCGAACTGATCCCGCATCGCAAGTCGCTGCGCCTCACCGTCGAGGAGGATCATGCCGACGAGGAAAGCAAGGTGCGCCTGCACGGTTCGGCGACATTCGTCAGCCTCGCCCGGCTCAGCGAGACGCTGGACCGGATCCCGGCGGGCCGCGCGGTCCATCTCGATCTGCATCGGCTCAACGGCATCGATCATACCGCCGCCGAGACGGTTCGCGAATGGCTCGCCCGTCGCCGGAAGACCGGACAGCCCGTCGCTCTCGCCGGCCCGGATCCGATGCTGCGCCGCTTGGCTGCCGCCGGACACTGACTTCCCCCGGAAGCTCACGAACCCGAGCTTCCACCCCCAGCGGAGCCGAGCGATCCTGTCGCTCGGCTCCGCACCCATTTAGAGTCTGTTTGGACATGCGCGGAAGCGCGCATTTCGAGGCGGCACCGCCCTCCACCATCTTTCCAACGATGCTGCGCATCGCCGGAACCTTGGATGGTTCCGCCCTCTCCCCCACCCGGCCTCCCATAGAATACTGCCGTTGGGAGGCCGGGTGGGGGAGAGGGCCGGTGCCGAGCATGCGCCGAAGGCGCATTTCCATACACACTCTTAGCGCCGGCCTTGCGCCCCTGGTGATGCTTGCATTCCGCCGCCCCCTCGGCCGAATGAATTAGAAAAACTCAATACACGAATTTAATCTATTCCCGATGCTCATATACTCTGGACAAACGCCCCCGATGTAAAATCGATCGGACAATTTTTTCCATCATCCCGTACAATCATAGCCATTTGCACCAGGAGAATTTTGGGTAGCATATACTGTGCGGAGAATGTCGGAGATTGTCATGGCCACTCGTCAGGGTGACGCAGTTACCTGCCTGATCGTACCCGGCCTGAACGGTTCGGGCGAACAGCATTGGCAGACCCTGTGGGAGCGCGAACGAAGCGATTGCGTGCGTGTCGAAATGGGCTGCTGGTCTCGTCCGGTAAGAACGGTATGGATCAGCCGGCTCGAGCAGGCGGTGCTCTGCACGGCGGAGCCGATCGTCATCGTGGCGCACAGCCTCGGCTGTCTCGCTACCGCCTGGTGGTCGACCCTGTCGGATCCATCGATAACGGCGCGGGTCCGCGGCGCGCTGCTGGTTGCGCCACCCGATGTCGAGAAGCACGGGCCTCATCGCGTGCTGAAACGCTTCGCGCCGGAGCCCGACACGCCTCTTCCCTTCCCTTCGCTGCTCGTCGCCAGCCGCAACGATCCCTATGCGAGTTTCGAGCGGCAGGCGGAGATGGCCCGTCGCTGGCACAGCGAGCTGATCGATGTGGGCGCGTGCGGCCATATCAACGCGGAGTCCGGCCTGGATGACTGGATCGACGGACAGACGCTGCTCGACGAACTGATCGAGCGCACCTGTCCCGCGCAGCCAGTCGAGCCAACCCACCGGCACGAGGGAAGCGGCCGGCGCGATCGCGCCTGATCCACTTATCGTCAATTGTCATAAGCCATTCGAATATTCTCGACGGACAGGTGGGACGCATCGCTCTAGCTTCGGCATGAAACCAGCCAGTGAGGATGGCATGTCCGCTCGCAGAGTCAGACCATATCCGGCGTCGAATGCCATCGCGGCCGCTTCACATATCGATCATGGCCTGACCGGCACGCCATGGCGCTGCCGGGATTGATCGGCGGTCCATCGTGCTGCGGCACTGGCTGCACGGCATCTTCGGTCAGCGAGCGGCAGCCGGACGCCTCGACGCGGCATCGCCGACGATACCGGCTGCTCTCGGGAACGACGCGCTGTCTCGCGAACTTCTCTGCGCCGTCCATCATGGCCGTTCCTGCGCCGACGGCAGCCGGCGCATTCGCCACCCGTCATTTCTGAAAGGAGCATGACCATGCCCGATAACGCGCAGGAAAGCCTTACCGCCCAGTTCGAAGCCCTGCATACCGAACGCGTGCGAAGCTGGGATCCGGGCAAGCTCGCCAAGAATGTCGATCAGCGCCGTAAGCTCGTCGACGCTTTCGATCCCGGCACCATCGTCAAGGTCGGCGACCGAATTGCTCCCTTCACCCTCATCGACAGTGATGGCGCGGCGTTGACGCTGGAAGCGCTGACTGCCGAGGGTCCGGTCGCCCTCGTCTTCTTCCGTTTCGCCGGATGCCCGGCCTGCAATCTCGCCCTGCCCTATTATGACCGGCAGCTTCGGCCGGCGCTCGACGCTGCGGGTATCCGCCTGGTCGCGGTCAGCCCGCATCTGGCGGAAAAAGGGCTTGGCGAGATCAAGATCCGGCACGGGCTCGGCTATGCCGTCGCGTCGGATCGCGACAATGCGCTGGGCCGGCGGTTCGGCATTACCTTTTCGCGGGGCGAGATCCCGGAAGGCCAGCCGACACCAGGATGGATCGGCGAGCTGACCGGCACCGGCACGGCCGAATTGCCGCAACCCGCGGTGATCGTGATCGATCGCGATCATGTCGTCCGCTTCGTCGATGTCAGCCCTGACTGGCTGGTCCGCACGGAGGCGCAGACCGTCCTGAATGCGATCCGCGCGCTCGAGGTGAGGGTGGCGGCCTGAGCGCTGCGCGGCGGCGGGCGTGCCCGACGCCGCCCGCCGCTTTTGCGAAGATCAATAGCATATCAGATATCCCCGTTCGTCCGTCGACATGCGCCGCCGTATCGAGGGATGGTACTTTCCCCTTTCAGGATCCGTCCGATGGCCAATGCGCGCAAGATCAAGCTGGGTTTCATCCTCCACGGTGTCGGCCGGACATGGAATGACTGGCGCCATCCCGACAAGGATGTGAATGCCAGCACCAGCTTCCCCTTCTACGCCGAACAGGCGCGGCTCGCCGAAAAGGGTAAGTTCGATTTCCTGTTCGTGGCGGACAGCCTGTCGATCACGGAACAATCGAGCCCGCATTATCTCAACCGGATCGAACCGATCACGATCCTGTCTGCCTTGTCCGCCGTCACCTCTCATATCGGCCTCGTCGCGACGGTGACCGTCAGCTATTCGGAGCCGTTCAACGTGGCCCGGCAGTTCGCCTCGCTGGATCACATCAGCGGAGGCCGCGCCGGCTGGAACGTCGTCACCTCGTGGCTTGGCGATACCGCCGCCAATTTTTCCAGGACCGAGCATCCCGCCCATGAGGTGCGCTATCGCATCGCCGCGGAGTATCTCGACGTCGTCCAGGGGCTGTGGGACAGTTGGGAGGACGGCGCGCACGTCGGCGACAAGGAAAGCGGCGTGTTCGTCGATCCTGCGAAGCTGCATCGGCTGGATCACAAGGGGGAGTTCTTCCAGGTGCGTGGCCCGCTCAACATCAAGCGCGTGCCGCAAGGCCAGCCCGTGATCTTCCAGGCCGGTGCGTCCGACGACGGGCGCAATTTCGCTGCCAAGCGCGCCGAGGCACTGTTCACCCATGCCGAGACGATCGAGCAAGCGCAGGAATATTATCGGGACGTCAAGGCACGGGCCAAGGGCTTCGGGCGCGATCCCGGGGCGGTCCATGTGCTGCCCGGCATTTCGCCGATCGTGGGCGATACCGACGCGGATGCCGAAGCCCGATATCAGGAGCTGGCCGCGCTGGAATCGATCGATACGGGCCTGGGTTTCCTGTCGCGCACGTTCAACGATCACGACTTCCGGCAATATGATCTCGATGTGCCCTTTCCCGACGTCGCCCATATCGGCCTCAACAGCCAGCAGAGCGGCACGTTGCGCATTCTGAAGGAGGTGCGCGAGGAAGGGCTCACCTTGCGCCAGGCCGCGCAGCGCCTGTCGACACCGCGCACCGCCTTTATCGGTTCGGCCGAGCGCGTCGCGGATGCGTTGCAGCACTGGTTCGAGAATGAGGGCGCAGACGGCTTCGTGGTGTTCGAGCCATTGCCGGGCCAGCTTGCGTTGTTCGTCGAAAAGGTCGTGCCGATACTCCAGGCGCGTGGCCTTTTTCGGGAAGATTATGAGGGCGCGACCTTCCGCGAGAATATCGGCCTGCCCGTTCCGGCCAACCGCTACACGGCCGCTGGGCGCGTCCAGCAGGCCGCCTGACACCGGCCTCCGGCCAAAATGCTGGCGCTCGTCGAACACGCTCCGTCAACGGGCTGACCGGCGCGCGCGGAGCCAGCGTAAAGCGGAACTGCAGCGGCCCATAGAATTGCTCGATAGCTGACGGGACGAGCGGGTGCCAGACGCAGCTTTGCAACGCCCCTGGGCGGATGGGAGAATGATGGCATGCGGTGGATCCGCACCTGTTGGAACTGGATCAGGGCGAGGCAGCGCCGCTTGGCGGAGACCCTGCTCCGCCCCGATGCGGTCACGCTCGCCTATCGCCCCGCCGGAGCTCCGGACACGCGCCCGTCGATGACATCGGAGATGCATGGGTGAACCGTCGCTTTTGCCTTGGGGTAACGCGGGAGTCGGCATAGCAGGGCGCCGTTCGCCGGCATGCGACAGCCCCCTCGTCGTTGAACCTCACCCTATCGATGAGGCGGGAGGGGCCCGGACCCGGAACTCGAATTGCATGGTAACAGGCCGCTGCATTCGTCGTCCGCAATTCGACGACACGAAAGATGAAAGTTTGATCAACCATCGCTGATTGACGATCACGGCGTGGTGCAGTGCGAAAATTGCACTTGGCGAGAACCAATCTCGTGGGCCATATTGGTTCAGAGAGGATGTCTCGGGGCGTGTGCTTTACTTCATCACTTTGATGGACCGGAGAGCAAACGCTATGAGAAAGACTATCGACCCGACGCGTCAGCTTGAAATCCAAGCGGCGGCGTTGCTCCTGTTAGGCGCTGTCGTGGGCTGGCTGATCTGGTAGCCCGATCGATCCGGCGGACATTCCTCATTCTCAGCGGAATCGATCGAAAGGAGCGGCGTCATCGCTGACTCGGAACAGCAAAGCTTCGCGATGGTGTTGCAAGTCCTGGGGGAAGACCGCGATAATTCGGACGGAAGCGATCGGCAGGGGGCAATACTGGCGAGCCGAATCGGCGAGACCGTGCTGCTGCATCACGAGCCTGAGACCAGGGCGCATCCTCCCCTGCTGATCGTGACCAACCGGAGCGGCGTTCAACTCGGCCATATAAGGGAACCCGAGGCCTCGGAGATCATCGCGGCGATGGGCGGCGGGATGCGGGTGACCGCAACCGTGCAGGCCGTTCTCGAATTCCCTCGCAGCCGGGCGCCGCAGCGCCTTGTCATCCGCATTTCGGCTAAGGCAGCCGGCTGACCGACCGGAGCGATGCGACCGCAAAGGCCCGGCGCACGGCGTGATTTCCGTATCCCGCGGGCATTCGCTCAGTGCCGACCCGCCAGACCGAGCAAAGTTGGTGCATCGACGGTGAACTTGAAGCCGACGACGAAGGCATTGGGTATGTCCGTCCTCCGGAACGGCATGCCCGTCTGATCGGGATGGACGATATATTGAAGGTTGGGCGAGATCCGGATCGCCGGGCCGAGCTGCGCTCCATAGGCCAGTTCCATCATATATTGATGGCGGGGAAGATGGGGAGACCCGCCGATCGAAGTCCGCGCCGCCCGCACTGCGTCCAATGCCAGGTCGCTGAACCGCTGATCGTTGATCACGAAGCCGATCGTATCCTTGTCGCGTCCTGCGAAGGTACCTGTCTGCACCAGGCCCAGCTCCATGAAGCGCGTTTCCGTCACCCGCCCCGACAGATTCTGCATCGCCACGCCAAAGACGGATAGCCCGCGCTCGCTGTTCGGATCGGGACGGAAAATCATCTGGTCGAAGCGGAAATAGAGGCCGGACCGACCCTTGCGCGTCGCCGCCGGACGGCCGCTCAGCACCGCGATGCCGCCGCGATCGTCGCGCAGCGGGTCCGTATAGTCGCCGCGATCGACCCATCCGCCGAGAATATAGTGGCGCGGCAGCCGATCGGTCCCGAAATCCGAGCCATAGCCGAGCTCGAAGGGCACGATGTAGCCGGTGCCGCCCTTGAAGCTGAGGCTGAAGCCGTCGTCGTCGGCGCGCTTGCGGTTCGGGTTGACCTCGTAGATCCCGGCATGAGCGAACCAGGGGCCGAAGCTCAGCTTCGCCTTGGCCATCCAGCTCGATGCCGGAAAATAGGTGAAATTGCTATTCTTGAAGACGAAGGTCGGATTGCCGCACGCCGAATTCGACTGGAAATTGCAGTAGAGCGGCGAGTTCAGAAAATGGATGTTCGCCTGGCTCTTGCCGGCCTCGATATCGAGATGCCCATCGAACAATTTCTGCTCGTAGGTCAGGATCGCGAGATGGGTGTTCTGCGTGCCCCATATCTCCTGTACCGATGTATTGTTGCCGATGGCGAGGGCGGACAGGCTCTTGCCGTGCCGGTTGGTCACCGCGAAATGCAGCGCGCCGCCGTCCACCCCTGCGATCTTCGCGAGATCGAGATCGAGGCCCATGTAGAGCTGTCCGGCATAGGCCGCGTCGCGCCGCACTCCGCCGCTGGGATTGGCGGCTGCCTCGCCCGTATAGTTCAGTGCGATGCGGATCCCCGCGTCCGCCAGTGGCTGCCATTCGGTCGCGGCGTCCGAAGCCGGAGCGGGCCGCGTGCCGAGCTTGTCCGGCACCGCCTCGCTCGCCTGCGTAACCGTGCTTTGCGTTTCCTGTGCCCCGGCGGCCGGCACGCCCATCCCCAGGCCCAGCGCGGCCAAGGCCGCGAGGCGCATCATCCCCACCATGTTCACCGATCCTCTCTGTAAATGACAGTCCCAGTCAGGCGGCCGGCAGCGGCCGCTTGACCATGCCCAGCAGCAGCGCGCTCACGACGGTCCCCGCCACGAGCGCCGCAACATAGGCGAGCAGATGAGTGACCGCGCCGGGGATCGGCAGCACGAAGATTCCGCCATGCGGAACCTTGAGCTCCACCCCCACGGTCGTCGATATCGCGCCCGCGATCGCGGATCCGACCATCAGGCAGGGGATCACGCGCAGCGGATCGCGGGCCGCGAACGGGATCGCACCTTCGGTGATGAAGGCGAGGCCGAGCACCGCCGCCGCACCACCTGCCTCGCGCTCGTCCGCGGTGAAACGGCTGGCGAACAACCGCGTCGCCAGCGCAACGGCGAGCGGCGGCGTCATGCCGCCGATCATCGTGGCGGCCATCGGCGTATAGACCTGGCTGGCGATCAGGCCGGTGGAGAAGGCGTAACCCGCCTTGTTGACCGGTCCGCCCATGTCGAACGCGGACATCGCGCCGAGCACGAGGCCGAGCAACAGCGCGCTCGCGCCCTGCATGCCGCGCAGCCATTCGGTGAGCCAGGACAGCAGGGCCGCGGCCGGCGCGCCGACCGCATAGACCATCAGCAGCCCGGTCAGCAGCGTGCCGAGCAGCGGCAGGATGAGCATCGGCTTCAATCCCTGCAGCGTGCGCGGCAGGGGGATGTGGCGATTGAGCCAGTCGACGCCGAAGCCGGCGATGAAGCCCGCCGCGATGCCGCCCAGGAAGCCCGCGCCGAGATTGGCGGCAAGCATGCCGCCGATCATGCCGGGTGCGATACCCGGCCGGTCGGCGATCGAGAAGGCGATATAGCCCGCCAGCGCCGGCACGATCAGCGCAAAGCCGCCCTTCGCGCCGATCTCGAACAGCGCGTGGGCGAGCGTGCCGGCATGGGCATCGTCATTGGCGTGGATGCCGCCCAGCGCGAAGGCGAGCGCGATCAGCAGGCCGCCCGCGACGACGAAGGGCAGCATGAACGACACGCCCGTCATCAGATGCTTATAGGCGCCGGCCCGTTCCGGTCCCGAGCCTGCGGCGGCCGCGGCATTGGGGCTGGCACCGCCGCCCTGCACCTTCGCCTCGGCCAGCGCGCGCTCGATCAATTTGGCGCCGCCGGTGATCGCCGGCTTGGTGCCGGAAACGAAGACACGCTTGCCCGCGAAGCGGCCACGATCGACCTCGCGGTCCGCCGCGATCAGGACGACGTCGGCCGCCGCGATCTCCTCCGGAGTCAGGGGGGTCCGTGCGCCGACCGAGCCCTGCGTCTCGACATGGATCTCATAGCCGAGCTGCCGCGCCCCTTCCTGCAGGCCCTCGGCCGCCATGAAGGTGTGTGCGATGCCCGTCGGGCAGGAGGTGATCGCGACGATGCGCTTCACCGGCGAAGGGCCGGCACTCCCCTCGCCTGCGGTCGCGCCGGAGACAGCGGCCAGGGGATCCGCCAGCACGGCATCGAGGGTCAGGCGTCGCGGGGCCTGCAGATCGAAGCGGCTGTCGTCGGCATCGGCAGGCGCGACGAGCAGCACGCCGTCGCCCTCCGCCACCGCCGCCCGATCGAACGGATGCAGCACGCCCTGACTGGTGCGCACCTCCACAGCAATGTCCCATCCACTCGAACGCGCCGCCTTGCGCAGCGCCTCGCTGGCGAGGACGCCGGCGACGTCAGCATCGCCGGCATCCACCACGGCCCAGATCCTGGTCATTAGGCCTCTCCCCTCATCATCTCCTGCGGCATATCGACCGCGGTGATCGTCACATCCTCGACAAGCGCGTCGATCGTCGGCAGCGCCGGCAGGTTCGGGCCGGGGCGGCCGAGCTTGGCCACCGCGAACGCCGTCGCCAGCCGGGCTATCCGCTCGAGCCCGGCGCCTTCCCGCGCCGCCGCCGCGATCCCGGCGACCATCGCATCGCCGGCACCGACGGTGCTGGCGAGCGCATCGACCGGCAGGCGGGCAAGCAGCGCTCCTTCCGCAGAGAGGAACAGCGCCCCCTCCGCGCCCATCGACACGACGACCAGCGCGATGCCGCGCCGGTTCAGCGCCGCCGCCACGTCAACGACGTCGGCCAACCGAGGCAGCGGCTGGCCTGCCCAGTCGGCGAGCTCGCGGCGATTGGGCTTGATGCACCAGGGCATCGCCCCGCCGGCCAGTGCGGCCGCCAGCGGCTCGCCGCTGGTATCGAGCAGGATCCGCGCGCCGCTCGGCGCCAGCCGCTCCAGCAGCGAGCGATATTGATCGATACCGCAGCCGGCGGGCAGGCTCCCGGAGAGGATCATCATATCGCCCTCGGACGCCTGTGTGACGATATCCGCCATCGCCAGCTCGATCCGGTCGGCGGGAACGGCGGGCCCGTCGAAATTGATGTCGGTCGTCCGGCGATCGTCGACGATCTTGAGATTGACCCGCGTCGCCCCCGGAAAGCGGACGAACCGATCCGCGATCGCCTTGTCGCGGAACAGCGTCTCGAACGGCACGGCATTGTCGGCGCCCAGCAGCCCCGCCGCGGCGACCGGGCATCCCCAGTCGGCAAGGCAGCTCGCGACGTTGACGCCCTTGCCGCCGGGATGCTGCTGCACCTGGCGGGCGCGATGGACCTCGCCCGGAACCAGCCGGTCGATCATGATCGTCTGATCGATCGCGGGGTTGAGCGTGACGGTGACGATGGCCATCACTGCGCCGCCCGGTCCAGCGCGCGCACGTCGGCAGCCGATTCCGCGTCGAGCGCCCGTTCCGCCAGCGTCCGCAGCGAGCCGAGCGAAGAGGCCCGGATGCGCGCCTTCACGGCAGGAATGTCCCGCGGCGTCATCGAAAGTTCGCTGACGCCGAGCCCGACGAGCAGCGCAGCGCCGAACGGATCGCCGGCGATGCCTCCGCAGACGCCGACCCAGCGCCCGTGCCGTCCGGCGCCGGCCACCGTCATCGCGATCAGGCGCAGCACGGCGGGATGCAGGCTGTCGGCATCGGCCGCTAGCTCGGGATTCTGGCGATCGATGGCGAGCGCATATTGGGTGAGGTCATTGGTGCCGATCGAAAAGAAATCCGCATGCGCCGCCAGTGCATCGGCCCGGACCGCCGCTGCCGGCACCTCGATCATGATGCCGATCGGCACCTGCGGCGCGTCCAGCGCCTGCCGCACCTCCTCGCAGCGGGCGCGCAGCGCGATCAGCTCGGCGACGGAGGTGATCATCGGAAACATGATCGAGAGATCGCCGCCGTCCCGGGCGGCGCGGTAGAGCGCGCGCAGCTGCGGATCGAGCAGGTCGGGCCGGCGCAGCAGCAGGCGGGCGCCGCGCACGCCGAGGAAAGGATTCTCCTCCTTCGGGAGATCGAGATGCGGCACCTGCTTGTCGCCGCCGATATCGAGCGCGCGCACGATCAGCGGACGGCCGCCCAGCGCGCCGATCATCGCGCGGTAGGTTTCGCGCTGCTCCTCCTCGCTTGGGCTGTCGCCGCGTTCCAGGAACAGGAATTCGGTGCGCATCAGGCCTACGCCCTCGCCGCCCTGCGCCAGCGCGAAATCCACCTGGTCGGGGCGATTGACGTTGGCGCCGATGGCGATCTCGTGCCCGTCCGTGGTGCGGGCGGGTTCGCTGCGCTCGGCCTGTTCGGCGGCGCGGCGGGTGGCCAGTTCCGCGATCCAGGCGCGCGCCGATCGCAGATCTTCTTCTGACGGATCGAGCCAGACGCGGCCCCCGTCGCCATCGACGATCGCCAATCGGCCGGCCGCCTGCGCCAGCAGCTCGGCGCCCGCGGCGACGACCGAAGGCAGGCCGAGCGTACGGGCGAGGATCGCGCTGTGCGAGGTCGGCCCGCCCAGCGCGGTCGCGATGCCGGCGACCTTCGCGCTGTCCAGCGCTGCGGTATCCGACGGGGAGAGGTCGGCCGCGACGAGGATCGAGGGCTCGTCCGGCAGATCCGCGAGCGTGCCTGTGCCCAGCGCCGGATTGAGCTGTGTCAGCACGCGCCGGCCGACATCGCGCAGATCGGCGGCGCGGGCCGCCAGCACCGGATTGCCGAGCGCGCCAAGCTGGCCGGCAAGCCGATCGATCGCTGCGTTCCAGGACCATGCGACGCCGTGCCCTTCCACCATCAGCTGGCAGGTGAGCGTGATCAGGTCCGTATCGTCGAGCAATGCGGTCTGTGCCTTGAAGATCGCGGCATCGGAGGCGCCGAGCCGGCGCGTCGTATCGTCGACCAGCACCGCCATCTGGGCACGGGTGCGCACGATGGCGTCGTTCAGCTGCGCGCCGCCCTCCACCAGCGACACCGGCTCGTCCGGAACGCTGAACTCCTGTGCGGCGAGCAGGTGGACGCGGCCGATGGCAAGACCGGGGCTGGCCGCGACGCCCGCGATCATCGTCGGCGTTCCCGCGGGCTGCCATCCGGGCCCGCCGCTGCGGACCTTCTCCGCGGCACGGGCGGCATCCGCCTTTTCCCGTCCCGACAGGCCGGCGATGACGGCGAGGAAAGCGCGCAGGGCCTCTGCCGCGCCCTGCCCTGCCGCCGAGAGGGTGACGCGATCGCCCGGTTTGAGGCCGAGCTGCAGCAGCTGGACGAGATTGCGCGGGTCGGCGGCCTCCGCGCCATGCCGGACGCGCAGCGGCACGACGGACCGCTTCGCGGCCTCGACCCAGCTCGCCGCCGGCCGGGCGTGCAGGCCAGCCGGATAATCGACCGTCCACTCGATGCGTTCGGCAAGATCGGCGGCCACCTCCGCTTCGCCGGACGAGAGCGCGGCCTCGCCGTGCAGCGCCGCGGCGATGGTGGCGGGATCCCGCGTCCCGAACAGGCTGCGCAGCTTTGCATCGTCCTGGATCAGGCGCGTGAGACGGCGCAATATATCAATGTGGCTGTCCGAGCTGGCGGCGATGCCGACGACGAGATGGGCGACCTGCCCCGGATTCCATTCGATGCCCTCCGGGATCTGCAGCACGGCGATGCCGTCGCGCCGCACCAGCCCGCGATCCTCACCGAGACCGTGCGGAATGGCGACGCCGCCGCCCAGATAGGTGTTGGCCACCGCCTCGCGGCCGATCATGCTGCGATCATAGCCAGGACCGGCGCAGCCTGCGGCGATCAGCAACTGCCCGGCCTGCAGGATCGCATCCTCCTTGCTGGAGACATGCGCGCCGATACGGATCAGATCGTCCGTCTCCAATGCCACCGAAGGCTGGTCGAGCGTCATGCGCACCTCTCCTCGTTTTTACGATGGCTATTAGAAAACGTTTTCTCATAAATTTGTCAATAGCCTCTAGGCCAGGGCAGAATATCTTGATTTTTCAGCATCAGCAGGCCAAAATGACGGCAGAAGAGTGGAGAACGTTTTCACAATGACGGTCGGAATCAAGGATGTCGCTCGACTCGCCGGCGTCTCGCCTGCAACCGTGTCGCGCGTGCTGGCCGGCCGTGCGGTGGATTCCGACATGCAGGAACGCGTATTGGCTGCGGTGAAATCGACCGGTTACCGGCCGAACCTCTCGGCCCGCCGCCTGCGCTCCCAGCACAGCAATACGATCGGCCTGATCGTGGCCGATATCCGCAACCCCTTCTTCACCGCGGTGAGCCGCACCATCGAGGATGTCGCCTATGCCCGCGGCATGCGCGTGATCCTGTGCAACACCGACGAGGATCCGGCGAAGGAGGAGATGTATCTGCGCCTGATGCAGGAGGAGCGCGTCACCGGCGCGATCCTCGCGCCAACGCGGCGCGGGGTGGAGAAGGTGGATGCCATCCCGAAGGATTTCCCCATCGTCCTGATCGACCGCGCCGGTACGTCCAGACAGCATGATAGCGTGTTGCTGGACAATCATGCGATGGCTGCGTTGCTCGTCCGGCATCTCCATGAGCAGGGATATCGCCGGATCGCCGGCCTGTTCGGTGCCGCCAGCACAACCGGCGCGGAACGCCGGGCGGGCTATGAGCAGGCGATGGCCCAGCTCGGGCTCGATCCCGAAGCGGTGCTGGTCGATCATGCCCCTGGCGCCGCGGAAGCGGCCGTGGCCCGGCTGCTGCAGGCGACCAGCCGGCCCGAGGCGCTGATCGCGAGCAATGGCGTGATGTTGACCCGCGTCCTGCACGCGGTACGCGACATGGGGCTCGTGATTCCCGGCGACGTCGCGCTGGCTGGCTTCGACAACGAACCCTGGATGGAACTGGTCGGCGACGGGCTCACCGTGATCGAGCAGCCGGTTGCCGAGATCGGTCGCACCGCGATGACGATGCTGCTCGACCGGCTGGACCATCCCGATGCTGCCGCCCGCCGCATCGTGCTGGACGGGCGCTGCCTCGTGCGCGGATCCAGCACGCCGATCCGCCGAACCAGCGCAGCAGCCTGAAGGACGCCAGGAGATGAAACCCCCGATCGGCCGTGACACCCGGCTATGCATGTCGCTCTCGGCCCGGCCCGGCAATGCCGGATCCTACCTGCACAATCATCTCTACGAGGCGCTGGGCCTCGACTATGTCTATAAAGCCTTCAGTACCACCGATCTGGCGGCGGCCGTGGCTGGCATCCGCGCGCTCGGCATCCGCGGCTCGGCGATCTCGATGCCGTTCAAGGAAGCGGTGATACCGCTCCTGGACGTGCTGGAGGATTCCGCCAGGGCGATCGAGAGCGTCAACACGATCGTCAACGATGACGGGCGGCTGACCGGTTACAATACCGACTATACTGCCGTGCGGACGCTGCTCGCGCGCCATGCGGTGGATCCCGCCACGCCATTTCTGCTTCGCGGAAGCGGCGGCATGGCCAAGGCCGTCGTCGCCGCGTTGCGCGATTCCGGTTTCAGGCATGGCACGCTGGTTGCGCGTAATGCCGATGCCGGTCGGGCGCTGGCGGCGCTCTACGGTTATGACTGGCGTGCGGACCTGCCTGCGGAAGGCGCCGGCCTGCTGATCAACGTGACGCCGATCGGCATGGAAGGACCGGACCGCGACGGCTTCGCCTTCCCGCCAGCGCTGATCGCCGCCTGCACCGTCGCCTT
This sequence comes from Flavisphingomonas formosensis, assembly GCF_009755815.1. Taxonomy (GTDB): domain Bacteria; phylum Pseudomonadota; class Alphaproteobacteria; order Sphingomonadales; family Sphingomonadaceae; genus Flavisphingomonas; species Flavisphingomonas formosensis. The sequence continues at coordinate 446,723 of NZ_WRPK01000005.1, read as the reverse complement.
CGATGTCGTTGCCCAGCCCGCGGAGACGCCTTTCATCCTGGCGGCGCGCCAGCAGGGCAAGCGGATCATCTCGGGCGCCGAAGTGATCGTGCTGCAGTCGATCGAGCAGTTCGTGCTATATACGGGCGTCCGCCCCTCAGGGGATCAGATCCGCGCCGCGGCGATCTTCGCCCATGGGCCGGGGATCGCCGCCGCGCTCGGCTGACGATTCGCCGAACGCTACGCCTCATCCAGTTCCGCGATGATGCGGCCGGCCTCGGCGAAGGCGGTGTTGGCCGCCGGCACGCCGGCATAGATGGCGGTCTGCATCAGCACCTCCTTGAGCTCGTCGCGGGTAAAGCCGCCGCGCGCAAGGCCGGCGCGGACGTGCAGGCCGAACTCCTCCCAACGGCCGAGGCTGGCGGTGATGGCGACGACGAGCAGGCGGCGGGTGCGATCATCGAGGCCCGCTCGGCTCCATATCTCCTGCCATGCGATGCGGGTGATCATCGCCTGGAACTCGGCATTGAACGGCGTGCGATTGGCCAGCGACCGATCAACCCAGGCATCGCCGAGCACGCGCCGCCGATTGGCGAGGCCCGCCTCGAAGAGTGTCTCCGCCGCCTCGCGGACCGGAGCTTCGCCGAGCAGAGTATCGCGCAGCGCGGCGGCGAGCGCAGCGGGCGCCTCGATCGGCGGCAGATGGGCGGAAGCGAGTGCGACGTGGCGCGCGTCGGGCAGAGCCGCGAGCAGCCGGTCGCCATGGCCCGCGAAAGGCGTCGAGACATCGGCATCGCCGGTGACGACCAGCGCAGGCACCGAAATCGCGCCGAGCCGGCCGTCCAGCGCCATGTCACGGATCGCGGCGCCGGCGCCGGCATAGCCGGCGTCTGCCTGGGCGGCGATCGCGCGGCGCAGGCTGTCGGCGATCTCGGCATGGCTCGCCGCGAAAGCGGGGGAGAGGAAGCGGCCGATCGCCATGTCGGCGATGGCGGCAGTGCCCTCGTTCCGTACCGTGGCGATGCGCGTCTCCCACGATGCGCGGTCCATCGCGGCCGAGGTGCAGATCAGGGCGAGCGCGGAGACGCGATCGGGATGATCGAGCGCGAGCTGCATCGCCATCATGCCGCCGAGCGAGACGCCGGCGACCGGTGCCCGCGCGATGCCCGCGGCGTTCATCACCGCCGCGACGTCCGCCGCCAGCATGGGAAGCGTATAATCGCCGTCCGGCGCATCGGATGCGCCATGGCCCCGCGTGTCGATCCGCAGCAGGCGGAAGGCCCGCAGGAGATACGGCAACGCGGCGTCCCACAGGCTCATGTCGGTGCCGATCGAGTTCAGCAGCACGAGCGGCGGGCGCTCCTCCGCTCCCTCGAGCCGCCAATAGAGGCGGACGCCGTCGCGCTCGGTAAAAGCCATTCAATCCTCCTCGCGACCGGCATTTTCGCTGCCCAGCAGCTGCGCGACGATCGCCGCGCTTTCGCCGATGTCGGTGCCCAGTCCACTCGCGGCGAGATTGCGCGCAATCGCCGCCTCGTCGATCTCCAGCCCCTCGGTGACGGTGGCGAGTGCATCGGCCGAGCCTGCGGCGAGCAGGAACAGATCGGCGATCGCCGGACCCTCCGCCTGCCAGCCGCCAATGCCCCGCTCCTCTTCGGCCGGGAGGCCGGCGAGAATGCCGGCCACCAGCCCTGGCGCGCGCAACGCGGCCGAAAGCGCGACCTGGCAGCCTGTGGGATTGCGCTTATGCGCCATCGCCGAGGAGCCGCCCCGCCCCGCTATCGCCGGCTCGCGTGCTTCGCCGATCATATTCTGAGCAAGCAGCGTGACGTCCCGCGCCACCTTGCCGAGCGCGCCGATGGTGATGCCCAGCGCCCCCGCGATGCCCGCGATGCCGCCGCGCCGGGCATGCCAGGGCGGCGCGGCCGGAAGGCCGAGCGCAGTGGCGAGGCGGCGGGCGATCGCCTCGCCACTGCCTGCGAGACCGGCGCGCGTGCCGGCCGCGCCGCCGAATTGCAGCACCGCGTGCGCGGCGACCTCCGCCTCTATCCGCCGTGCGCCGTCCGCGACGCCCGCCGCGCCCTGGGCGAGGCGCAGACCGAAGCCGATCGGCAGCGCATCCTGAAGCAAGGTCCGGCCCAGCGCGGGCGTGTCGGCATGGCGCCGTGCCTGGTGATCGAGCGCGGCCACGATGCGTGCGAGATCGGCTGCGAGCAGCGCCGCCGCCTCGCGCAGCTGCAGCATCAGCACCGTATCGGCGAGATCCTGGCTGGTCGCGCCGCGATGCACAGCCTCGGCCGCGGGGCCGGCCAAGGCGGCGCGCAGATGTTTCACCAGCGGAATGGCAAGCGTTCCCGCCAGCGCCGCCTCCTCGGCCAGCGCGGCGGGATCGAGCACGAGCGAGCGGCAGGCCGCGCCGATCGCGTCTGCGGACGCCCGGTCGATCAGTCCCTCCGCTGCCTCGGCGGCGGCCAGCGCCGCCTCGAAGGCGAGCGCATGGCCGATCGTTCGATCGTCGGCGAAGATCGCCAGCATCGCCGGCGTTGCCGCCGGGCGGGAGCGCAGCCAATCGCTCATAGATCGAAGAAGACCGTTTCCCCCTCGCCCGAGAGGATGATGTCGAGCCACCAGCTCCCATCGGCGCGGCGGGTGGCGATCAGCGTGTCGCGCCGCTCCTCGGGAACGAGGCCGAGCACCGGATCGAAGTCATTGCCTTCGCCGTCGGAGAAATAGAGGCGCGTCGCCAGCCGCTTGAGGACGCCGCGGCCGAAGACCGACAGTGCGATGTGTGGTGCCTGCAGGCTGTTGCCCGGCCCCGGTACCCGGCCCGGACGGATGGTACGGAAACGATAGACGCCGTCCTCGCCGGTCGATGCGCGGCCGAAACCCACGAAGTGCGGATCGGGCGCCACTTCGTCGCGTGCATCGTCCGGGCTCGCATAGCGGCCGGCGGCATTGGCCTGCCAGATCTCGATCATCGCATCCGGCACGGCCTCGCCCGCCCCGTCGAGCACGCGCCCGGCGATCTCGATCGCCTCACCGGTGGGCGTACCGGTGGGAGACGAGAGGTTCAGCACATAATGGTCTTCCGGAAACAGCTCCGGCCGGGCGCCCATGTCGGACTTGCCGATGAGGTCGGCGCCGCCTTTCCAGGGCAGGCCATAATGGAAGAACGGACCGACCGTCTGCGAGGGCGTCTGACCGAACAGTGCCGCATCCTGATTGTCCGCCCGGGATGCGGGGTTGCGGGATTCCAGGTCGCTCATCACGCTTCCTCCTCGAGCGGCGTCGCGTCGCGTCCCTTGAGCACGATGTCGAACCGATAGCCAAGCGCCCAATTGGGCTCGGTGATGCCGATATCGAAACGGCAGACCAGGCGATCGCGATAGGGCATCGGTACGGCATTCGCGATCGGATCGATCTCGATGAGCGGATCGTCCGGAAAATAGAGTTGGGTGACGAGCCGGGTGGCATAGGCCGGACCGAGCAGCGAAAGGTGGATATGCGCCGGCCGCCAGGCATTGCGATGATTGCCCCAGGGATAGGCGCCGGGCCGGATGGTGACGAAGCGATAGCGCCCTTCCCCGTCCGTGACCACGCGGCCGGCCCCGGTGAAATGGGGATCGAGCGGCGCATCCCACTGATCCTTGCCATGGATGTAGCGGCCGGCGGCGTTGGCCTGCCAGATCTCGATCACCGTATGGGGAACGGGCCGCCGAGCCTCGTCGAGCACGTGCCCGGTGACGATGATGCGCTGGCCGAGCGGCGCGCCCTCGTGCTGGGTGGTGAGATCGGCGAGCGCGGAGCCCATCAGGCGGTCCCAGCAGCCTGCCGGGCCGGTCACCTCGGTCAGTGTCTGGGGAATGCGGACCAAAGGCAGCGAGGGGCTGCGCAGCACGGTGGAGCGATAGTCGGGAAACCGCGAGGGCGGCGCCCCCGCATCGTCATGGGCATAAGCGAGACTGTCGGTCATGGTCGGTCCTCTGAGGATGGGGCGCCGGACTATGCCGTGCTTGCCGGACGATCTTAGCCGCAGCGATCCGATTGGACATGATCGGGCGAACATAATAATTGGACGATCCAACAGACATTTTCCGTGGAAAGGCTTCGCGCCATGCCTTCCCGTCCGGCGACCATTCCGACCTTTTACCTCTATGGGGAGCCAGACAGGCTGGTCGCCCAGGGCTTTGTACACCTCGAAAACCTCGACGACCGCACTCGCCCGAGCGAATGGACGATCCAACCGCACGCCCATGCGGAGCTCAGCCATGTCTTCGTGGTCAACGAGGGCGGCGGGGCATTGCGCGCGGAGGCAGGCGAGATCGGCTTCTCGGCGCCCTGCCTGCTGCTGGTACCGGCGGGCGTGGTGCATGGTTTCGGCTGGTTTGCTGAATCGAGCGGCTGGGTACTGACCCTCGCCGGCAGCTATCTGTCGGACCTGCTGCAGCGCAACCCCGATCTCGCCATGCTTTTCAAGGAGCCATGTGCCGTGGCGCTGGATGAGGCGCTGATCGGATCCGTTGAGGCCATTCTTGCCAATCTCAGCCGGGAGTTGGGCTGGGCCGCGCCCGGCCATCGCGCGGCGGTGGAAGCCGCGCTGCTCTCCCTGATGGTGATTGCGCGCCGCCAGCTCGGGGCTGCGGAGGGTGGCTACGCTTTGGCGGAGCCATCGCACCATGCGGCGATCGTCGCACGGCTGCGCGAACGGATCGAGCAGCGCTTCCGTCTGCGTGAGCCGGTCTCGGCTTATGCCGCCGCGCTCGGCGTCAGCGCCACCGCCTTGCGCGTCGCTTGCTCGCGCGTCGCGGGCGCCTCGCCGACGGCCTTGCTCGATCAGCGTGCGCTGCTTGAGGCGAAACGCGCGCTGCTCTACTCCAACCTATCCGTCGCCGAGATCGGCTATTCGGTCGGCATGGTCGATCCGGCTTATTTCTCGCGCTTCTTCGCCCGTCATGTCGGCCGCTCCCCCAAACGCTACCGTGAGGAGAGCGTATCGGCACGACGGGCGTAGAGATCAGCGCACCGCGCTATGCGATGGTCGGAACGATACCCCCCTCGGTGCGCACCGCCGCGCCGTTGGTAGCTGCCGCCAGCGGGCTGGCGAGGAAGGCGACCATCGCCGCTACCTCTTCCGCCTCGATCAGCCGGCGGATCAGCGACAAAGGCCGCAATTCGGAGAAGAAGGCCGCTTCGCGCTCCGCCTCCGGCGCTTCCTTGTCGGATACCACCGAACGGATGAAATCGACGATGCCTTCCGAACGGGTAGGCCCCGGCATCACCGAGTTGACGGTGACGCCCGTGCCCCGCGTCTGCTCGGCGAGGCCGCGCGCAATGGCGAGCTGTGCCGTCTTGGTCATGCCGTAATGGATCATCTCGCCCGGGATCACGAGCGCGCTTTCGCTGGCGATGAAGATGATCCTGCCCCAGTTCTTCGCCAGCATGCGCGGGAAATAGTGGCGCGCCAGCCGGGCGCCGCTGACCACGTTGACCTCGAAGATATGATGCCAGTCCTCGTCGCCGATTTCGGTAAAGGGCCGCGCCTCGTAGATGCCGAGATTGTTGACGAGAATATCGACGTCCGGGACCGCCTCGATCAGTGTCGCCGCGCCGGCCGCGGTGGCAGGGTCGGCGAGAATGGCGGTGACGCGGCCGGCCTGCGCCACGCGCTCGGCGGCGGCATCCAGTTTCTCCTGGCTGCGGCCGGTGATGACGACCTCCGCTCCTTCTGCGGCCAACCGCTCGGCGATGGCGAGGCCGATGCCTGCCGTCGAACCGGTGACGAGCGCCTTCTTGCCTGCGATGTTCAGATCCATGACCAACTCCCTTGCTGTGGCCCTGAGCTAGGCATGCGGCGGATTGATGAGTAGATGGCAACGCATCATCATTGAAGTGATCGAAAGTCATCAATGCCATGGACAATCGGCTGGGCGACATGGAGATGTTCCTGACCGTGGCCCGCGAAGGCAGCTTCGCCTCCGCGGCGCGCGCATTGCGCCTGACGCCGTCGGCGATCAGCCGGGCGATGGCCCGGCTCGAGGCGCGGCTCGGCGTCCAGCTCATCCGGCGCACGACGCGCGCGCTGACGCTCACCCATGAGGGCGAGCGCTATCGCGATCGCGTCTCCGGGCTGCTGGCGGACATCGACGCGATCGAACGCGGCATCGGCGAAGAGCGGATCGAAGCGCGCGGGCCCTTGCGCGTCAACGCTTCGGTGCCGTTCGGCGTCCATTGCCTGCTGCCGATCCTGCCGCGCTTCCTCGATGCGCATCCCGGAATCACGCTGGAGCTGGAACTCACCGATGCCGTCGTGGACCTGGTCGAGGAGCGCGCGGATATCGCCATCCGCATCGGGCCGCTGCGCGATTCCACATTGCGCGCGCGCAAGATCGGCCACAGCCGGATGGTCGTCGTTGCCAGCCCGGACTATCTCGCAAAACATGGCGAACCGCAGGTGCCGGCGGATCTGGATCGTCACCGCTGCCTACGCTTCACCTTCCGCCGGTCCATCGACAGCTGGCCGTTCCGCGTGGGCGGCAGGATCGTCCAGCGTCCCGTCGAAGGCGGCTTTTTCGGCAATTCGGGCGAGGTGGTGCGTCAGATGGCCGCGGCAGGCGGCGGTATCGCGAGGCTGGGGAGTTTCCACGTCGCCGCGGATCTGCGCGCCGGCCGTCTGGTCGAGCTGCTCCACCCCTTCCATCCGGGCGACGGGGAGGACGTCCACATTCTCTACGCCGGTGGCCCCCGTCCGGCCCCCCGTGTCAGCGCCTTCCTCGATTTCGTGCGGGACCATGTCTCGCTGGAATGAGCGCCCCGCTCAGCGCCTGCGATCGCGGCGCATCCGCCGCACCGACGCATCGAACAGCATGCGCGCCGCGCCGCCGCTTTTCGAAATGCGTTGGGCATCGCTCACGCATTGCTGCCGCACAGCATCGGACAGCATGATCTGATCGCCCTGCATCGCCTGCGAAAGCATCTGCACCTGCGCGGCGCGCTCGACGATCCACAGCAGCATGAAGGTGGAGGGAATGTCGGGCCCGCAGACCGCGACGCCATGGTTGCGCAGCACCAGCACGTCCTTGTCGCCCAGCGAGGCGAGCATGCGGCCTTTCTCTTCCGCATAGAGGGTGATCCCCTCGAAATCATGATAGCCGATCCGGCCGGTGAGCTGTGCGCCGTAGAAATTGTCGTGGCTGAAGCCCTGCGCCTTGTTGGCCACCGCGGACATGGCGAGCGTGTGGGCATGGGCGACGCAGATAGCGTCGGGACGATTGGCATGGATCACGCCGTGCAGCGCAAAGCCCGCCGGATTGGCCTTGTAGCCATTGTCCTCGACCAGCCGGCCCTCGGTATCGACCTTCACCAGCATCCGCGGTTCGATCTCGTCATATCCGAGGCCGAACGGGTTGACGAGATAGTGATGATCAGGCCCCGGTACACGAACGGAAATATGATTGAATATAATTTCGTCCCAGCCGAAATATTCGACGAGATGATAGAAATCGGTAAGATCGCTACGCAGCTGCGCTTCTTCGCTGGAGATATCGAGGGGATTGCGCAGGTTCATCATATCTTCTCCGGAAGGGTGCTTGCAGCGGAGCGATAGCGGGCGAGTTCGACGATGGCCCGGCTTATCGGCAGATCGAGGCCGATCGCGGCGGCAAGCTCGAATACGGCATCGGCGATCGAATCCAGTTCCAGCGGACGGCCCGCGCGATAATCCTCGAGCATCGATGTGCGGAAGGCGCCTGCCTGCCGTCCGCGATCGAGCATCTCCGTGCGGGTCAGCGGCGGTCGTGCATCATAGCGGCCGGCCACGCGCCAGACCTCGTCGAGAATGGTGGAAACGACGGGCTCCAGATGCGGATCGGAACAGAGCTGGCCGAGATAGGCCCCGCTCACCACCGAAAGCGGATTGGTGGCGAGATTCAGCGCCACCTTGGTCCAGACATCGTCGCGGATCCGATCACTGACACTGGTTTCTATGCCGGCGGCCGACAGCTCCGCGGCGAGCGCGGCGATACGGTCCGATGACCGACCATCGATCGCACCCAGGATCAGCCGCTGATTGCGCGTGACGCGCACGCATGCGGAATCGACGATCATCGCGGTCGTATAGACGACGCTTCCTGCAATCTGCCCGGGCACGAAGCGGCGCAGAAGCGCACCCTGCGGATCGACGGCCCGGACCGGGCGGGCCCCTGCTCCGCCGTCGAGCGGAAACCACCAGGGAATGCCATTGACCAGCGGCACGATTAGCGTGTCCCGATCGATGGAGTCGGGAAGCGTCGCGACAGCGTCGCTTATCGTGGCCGCTTTCAGGGCGAGAAACAGCACATCGCATCGGACCAGCGGCAGCTTTTCCACGATGCGCGGCCTTGCCTCGATCCGCGCGCCCGCCTCGACGCAGGTGATGCCGTCGGCGGCAAGGGCGTCGCGGCGCTGTCGCTTGCGCACTACCAGCGATACGTCATGCCCCGCATGGGCGAGCCGCGCCGCAAGGGCGCAGCCGATCGCCCCAGCCCCGACTATGCCGGTACGCATGAGTCCAGCTCTTCGAGGCTGGCGGCGAACCGGTCGAGCTGAGTCTCGGCTAGGCCCGCGACGTTGATGCGCCCGTTGGGCGCGATATAGATGCCATGGGCCTCGCGCAGATGCATGATCTGTCCAGCGTCCAGCGGCAGGCTGGAAAAAAAGCCGTTCTGCTGCCCCAGCGGCACGAGATCGACGGGCCCGCGCCGGCCATGGGCCGCAAGCGCGGCGCGCAGGGAACGTACGCGTGTGCGCATCTCGCCGAGTTCCTCTCGCCATGCCCGCGCCAGCGCGGGGGATTGCAGGATCGTCCGCACCACGGCCGCACCATGATCCGGCGGCATGGAATAGTTCGCCCGCGCCAGCGCGAAAAGATTGGACATGGCCAATTCCACCCCGAGGCCGCTGCCGACGACGAAGAGGGCGCCGGTCCGCTCGCGATAGAGCGCGAAATTCTTGCTGCAGGAATAGGCGATCAGCGCGGCCGGCACCTCTTCCAGCAGAGCCCGCAGGCCTGCGGCATCCTCGTCGAGCCCATGGCCGAAACCGTGATAGGCCATGTCGACGACCGGCAGCAGCCCCTTGCGCGCGCATTGGACGCCGATTTCGCGCCACGTTTCCAGATCGAGGTCGATGCCCGTGGGGTTGTGGCAGCAGCCGTGCACCACGATCACGTCGCCTTGCCTGGCCTGTGCGACGGCATCGCCGAGCGCGGCACCGTCCACCCGCTGCGTGGCGGGATCGACGTAACGAAAGGTGCGCGTCTGCAAGCCGGCGGCCGCGAACAGGGGAAGATGGTTCGCCCAGGTCGGCAATCCGAACCAGACGGTCCGATCCCGCCTCTCGAGCGCCAGCAGGTCCGCGGCGAGCCGTAGCGCCCCCGTCCCACCGACGCTCTGAACGCCGGCAATATCGAGGGCGCGCGGCAGAGTGCCGAAGAGGATCGGCTGCAGTGCGGCCACGAAATGACGATCCCCCTCGATGCCGAGATAGCCTTTGCTCGCCTGCTCGGCCAGAAGCTGCTGCTCGGCCAGCTTGACGACACGCATCACCGGCGTGCCGCCCTCCGCATCGCGATAGACGCCGATCCCGAGATCGATCTTGTCCGTTCGTCGATCGGACGCGAAGGCGTCGATGATCGCAAGGATCGGATCCCTCGGCTCTGCGGACAAGGTGGCGAAATACATAATGTCTCCCGTAGGATATGCGTTTCACCTCTTAGCGCCGGACGGAAGCACGGTGCGTGCGAAATCGGGGTTTCCGCCTGCATGGACGCAACCATCGTGCGCATGAAAGCTAAAATCGCGCACCGACGATGCATCTGCCTCCCAATTGGCGGCAACGACTCATTGACGGTCCGCGAAATGCGCGCAAATCTCCCCGGTCTATGGCGACCTCATCCGATGCGACCCAGCTCGATTCCTACGACCGCAAGATCCTTGCGGAGCTGCAGGAGGACGGCAGTCTCGGCCCGGTCGAAATCAGCGCGCGGATCAATCTTTCCGCATCGCAATGTTCACGGCGCATGCAGCGCCTGCGTGACCGCGGCCTGATCGATCGCACGGTGGCGATCCTCGATCGCGAAGCGCTCAAGCTCGGCATCTCGGCGATCATCCTGGTGCGGCTCGGGTCGCATTCGGCAGAGAATGAGCGGCTTTTTCTCGAACGGATCGAAAAGCTGCCCGAGGTCGTCGCCTGCCATTACGTCACCGGCGATCTGGATTTTATCCTGCATGTCGTGACCAGGGATTTGGTCAGCTACGAGGAGTTGTTGAGGAAGAATTTGCTGACGGGGGCAGAGGTCAGTGCCTGCCGGTCCAACATCATATTGCGAACCACCAAAGAAACGACATCATTGCCCCTGCATTTTGCTTAAGCACGACATCGGCCGATCCGGAGCGGTGATTGTTCGGGATCGGCAAGCAGCCGGATATGCGGAGAGCGGTCGAGCGCGCAGCGGGCGCCCGGTGCGATCCGGCGGGCACTCAGAAGGATCGCAGCCCCGTCTAGGCGATGCCGCCCGGATACCCGTTCGTGAGCGCCATCACAGCGGGCGCCCGCATGCACGATGCATCGCGCGGCAGCTTCACCGCTACCGTCCGACCAGCTAGGCTGCACCAAAGGAGAGAATGATGCCGCGCAAACCGCTTCGTCCCGAAACCCTGGCCCTGCACGCCGGTTGGCGAGCCGATCCGACGACGGGCGCCGTGGCGCCGCCCATCTACCAGACCACCTCTTATCAGTTTCGCGACACCGAACATGCCGCGAACCTGTTCGCGCTGAAGGAGCTCGGCAACATCTACACGCGGATCATGAATCCGACGACGGACATATTGGAGCAGCGGCTCGCCGCGCTCGACGGCGGCGCAGCGGCGCTGGCGGTCGCCTCCGGTCAGGCGGCTTCGGCGTTCGCGGTCCAGAATCTCGCCCGCGCCGGCGACAATATCGTGAGCTCCACCGATCTTTATGGCGGCACCTGGAACCTGTTCGCCAACACGCTGCGCGATCAGGGCATCGAGGTGCGATTCGTCGATCCCGCGGATCCCGACGCTTTCGCCCGCGCCACCGATGCGCGCACCCGGGCTTATTATGGCGAGACGCTGGCCAATCCGAAGCTCGCCGTCTTCCCCATCGCGGAAGTCGCCGCGATCGGCCGTCCGCTCGGCATCCCGCTGATCGTCGACAACACCGCCGCGCCGCTGCTCGCCCGCCCGCTGGACCATGGCGCGGCAATTCTGGTCTATTCGACGACCAAATATATCGGCGGCCATGGCACCTCGATCGGCGGTGCGATCGTCGACGGCGGCACTTTCGACTGGCAGGCGGTGCCTGAGCGCCAGCCTCAGCTCAACACGCCCGATGCCAGCTATCATGGCGCCGTCTGGGCCGAGGCGGCCAAGCCGCTCGGCCCGATCGCCTATATTCTGCGCGCCCGGGTCGTCCTGCTGCGCGATCTCGGCGCGGCGCTTTCTCCGTTCAACGCCTTCCAGGCGATCCAGGGGATCGAGACGCTGCCGCTGCGCATCGCCCGGCACAGCGAGAACGCCCAGGCCGTGGTCGATCATCTCCGCGAGCGGCCGGAGGTCGTTCGCGTCATCCATCCGTCGCAGCAGACCGGCCTGCTGCGCGAGCGGGCGGACCGCTATCTGCCGAACGGCTTCGGCGGCCTGCTGGGCTTCGAGCTCAAGGGCGGGCAGGAGGCGGGGCGCCGCTTCATCGATGCGCTCGAACTCTTCTATCATGTCGCCAATATCGGCGATGCGCGCAGCCTCGCCATCCATCCGGCGAGCACCACCCATTCCCAGCTTACGCCGGAAGATCGCCTCGCGACCGGCGTCTCCGACGGCTATGTCCGTCTCTCGATCGGCATCGAGCACATCGACGATATCCTCGCGGATCTCGATCAGGCGCTGGATGCGGCGGGCGGGGGGAATTAGGCTCGGGCCGGCCCGGATGCGACACGGACTTTCCTCGGGGTCGCATCGGCTATCTTGAGTCTCGCCGCATAGTGTCAGACCATCCGTGCATGGACCCGAATCGCGACTCGCGCCAGGCGGAGACAGGCCGCATCTCCTTCGAGGATTGGATGCGCATCACTGCGGCCTCTACATCCCGGCCCGCAGCGGATCCGACCGGCAGATCGGCGCGGCACGTGCGGCGGCTGATGACGCCGCTGGTCCCAGTCACGGCGACCTTGTGCGCCGCCGCGGCCTTCGTCGCCGCGATCATGCTCTGGCAATGAACGGGCGGGCCGCAGGGGATTGATGCAGGTCTTTTTCGGCGGCCCCGATCGGCCGGGACGCCTGCGTGATCTGTTGGAAGAGCGCATCGATGCGGTTCCTTCCGGCGGGGTGATACGCTGGGCAACCTATTATTTCCGCGACGAAAGGCTGGCGGCCTCCTTGATCCGCGCGCATCGGCGCGGCGTCCGCGTCCGCCTGGCGATCGAGGGCGCGCCACGGCTGCGCAACGCCAACCAGGCGGTGATCGCAATGCTGGCCGATTCGGTCGACGGCATTGGCGCCGGCATCGGGCTCGTCCACCGTGGCGCCTTCCGCCATCTGCACGAGAAGCTCTACTGCTTCAGCCACCCTGTCCCAACCGCCCTTATCGGATCGTTCAACCCATCCGGCAATGAACAGCCCGATCCGCGCGTCATCCGCGCCATTGGCGATCAGGACCGCGGGCACAATTATCTGGTCGCGTTGAACGGTCCGGTCGTCGCCCCGCTGATGACGCATGTCGATCTGCTCCACTCCCGGCTCCGGTCGATCGGACAGCGCTTTTCGCGGGCGCTCAATAGCCCGATCGAAGCATCAGAAATCGCGATCTATTTCTTTCCTCGTCGCAGCCACCCGCTTGATCGCATGCTCTCCGCGTTGCCAGCCGGCTCGCGGTTGCGGCTCGCCGTCTCGCATCTGCGCGATCCGGGCATGGCGCGGCGGCTGATCGCGCTCGCGCGGCGCGGCGTCCGCGTCGAGCTGCTGACCGAGGCGACCGAACGCCGCGTGCCCCGGCGGATCGAGCGGCGCATCGCGGCAGGCGGTATCGGCTTCACCCGCTATCGCCATCCCGAGGAGCTGCCGATGCACAGCAAGTTTCTGCTGGCCGACGGGCCGGACGGGCGCTGGACGGGTTTCGGCAGCCTCAATCTCACGCTCACGTCGCGCTGGCTCAATCACGAGATCTTCGCCGTCAGCCGCGATGCCGCTCTGTTCGATGCCTTCGCCGGGCGGTGGGATGAGATGCTGGCGGAGCAGGCCGGAGGATATGCAGGGCCGTGAAGGATCGGATAGCCTTTCTCTTCCTGGGCGAGACGCTGCTGATCCCGCACCTCTATCCCATCGTCGAGGCGCTCTCTGCCGCCAGCGACGTGCCGATCGATCTGTGGGTGAGCACCAGCACGCATGAGGCCTTGCTCTCCGCCTGGCTGCCGTCCCTGCCCCGGCCCACCGCCCGGATCCGGCGCGCGCCGGGTTTCCGCGTGCAGACCGCCGACAGCATGACGCTCGATCTGCCGCCCAAGCTGCCGATGCTCGCACGGCTGATTCCCGCGATGCTGCGGACGTCGGTGGTCGTCTGCGCGGAACAGACCAGCCTGTGGCTGCCGACGCTGCTGCCCCTGCCCTGCCGCTTCGTGAAGACCTCCCATGGCGTCGGATCGATGAGTGCGCGCGACGACCGCCGACGCAGGAGCCCCTGGCTGACGCTGGTGCCCAGCGAGCGCGAGCGGCAGACCTATCTGGACCGGGGCTTCGCGCCGGACCGGATCCTGGCGACGGGCTATGTCAAATCCGCCTTCCGCCAGCGCAGCCAGCCGGCCTTGCCCTTCGCCGAACCGCGCCCGGTGCTGCTCTACACGCCGCACTGGCAGGCGCACCGCTCCTCCTGGCCGCTCTGGGGAGCCGGGGTCGTCCGCATGCTGGCGGCACAGGATCGTTTCAACGTGATCCTCGCGCCCCATCAACGCCTGATCGAAAATGCGCCCGAGATCCGGCCGCTGCTGGCCGAAGTGGCCGGGCTGCCGCACGTCCACGCCGATCTGGACAGTTTCGCGATGATCGACGGCAGCTACACCGCGGCGGCCGACATCTATCTCGGCGACACCTCCAGCCAGGTGATAGAGTTCCTTGCTCGTCCGCGGCCCTGCGTCTTCCTCAATGCGCAGAATGCCGCCTGGCGCGGCGATCCCTCCTATGCCCAATGGGCCTGCGGCGAGGTGATAGAGGAGCCGGACCAGATATTTGCCGCGCTGATGCGGGCGAGCGAGAGCCACCCGATCTACCGCGCCGCGCAGGAGGCTTATGCGCGCGCGTCGCTGGGCGATACGGAAGGGGGAGCGCCCGCCCGCGCCGCCGCGGCGATACTGGACGCGCTCGGCGGCAGGCTGCCCCGGTCGCCCGCCATCGCCAAAGCATCTTGAAAGGCCGCGGCGCGCCAGCCATCTGCTCGACCAAATCGATTGGAGGAGATGGAAGATCACCATGACGACCACGACCGACTCTGCGCCGGAGACCCGCTCGTTCGAGGCCGATGTCGCCAGGCTGCTGCACCTGATGGTGCATTCGGTCTATTCGGACAAGGAGGTGTTCCTGCGGGAGTTGATCTCGAACGCAGCCGACGCGTGCGAGAAACTCCGCTACGAGGGGCTCAGCGACCCTGCCCTGCTCGGCGATGACGGCCAGCCGCGGATCACCGTGACGCTGGACGCGGACAAGCGACAGCTCGTCGTCGAGGATAATGGAATCGGCATGAGCGAGGTCGAGCTGGCCGAAGCGCTCGGCACCATCGCCCGTTCCGGAACCCGGGCATTCATGGACAGGATCGCCGCGTCGAAGGATGCGGAGGGAAGCCAGCTCATCGGGCAGTTCGGCGTCGGTTTCTATTCGGCTTTCATGGTCGCGGATCATGTCGACGTCGTTTCGCGCCGCGCGGGCAGCGAGGGCGCGGCCCGCTGGTCGTCGGACGGGCTCGGTACCTACACCATCCAGGCGATCGACACGGATGAGGCCCCGGCCCGCGGCACGCGCGTCATCCTCCACCTCAAGGAGGACGCGGCCGGCTATACCCAGCCGTACACCGCCGAGCACAGCGTCAAATCCCATTCCGGCCATGTGCCCGTGCCGATCTTCCTGCGTGACACGCCCGATGCGGAGCCGCGGCAGATCGCCGACGGCGCGGCGCTGTGGACGAAGCCGCGCAGCGAGATCACGGCCGAGGAATATAAGGATTTCTATCGCAGCGTGGCTGGCCAGTTCGACGAGCCGGCACTGACCCTCCATTATCGCGCCGAGGGTCTCCACGAATATTCGGTGCTCGCCTTCGTGCCGGAGACGCGCCCGTTCGATCTGTTCGATCCCGATCGCGGCGGTCGGATGAAGCTCTATGTCCGCCGCGTCTTCATCACCGACGAGGCGCAGATCCTGCCGCGCTATTTGCGGTTCGTGCGCGGCCTGGTCGATTCCGCGGATCTGCCGCTCAATGTCTCGCGCGAGATGATCCAGGAAAGCCCGGTGCTCGCCGCGATTCAGAAAGGCGTTTCCAACCGCGTCCTCGCCGAGCTCGAGAAGCTGTCGTCCAACGACACCGAGCGCTATCTCAAGATCTGGGACAATTTCGGCGCGGTGCTCAAAGAGGGGCTCTACGAGGATTTTGCCCGCCGCGAGACGCTGCTCTCGCTTGCCCGCTTCAAGACGACGGCGTCCGGCGAAGGCTGGCGCTCGCTCAAGGATTATGCCGCCGGCCTCAAGGACAATCAGACCGCCATCTATTATGCCACCGGCTCGGATCTCGACCGCCTCGCCAAGTCGCCGCAACTCGAGGGCTTCCGCGCGCGCGGCATCGAGGTGCTGCTGCTGACCGATCAGGTCGACAGCTTCTGGGTCACCGCCGGCGCCGACTATGAAGGCAAGCCGTTCAAATCGGTGACGCAGGGTCTCGCCGATCTCGGCCTGATTCCCCTCCCCGAGGGCGAGGCGCCGGCAGCCGCCTCGGAAGAGGTGGGCGCTTTCATCGCTTATGTGAAGACGGTGCTCGGCGATGCCGTGTCGGACGTGCGTGCATCGGAGCGACTGACCGACAGCGCCGTCTGTCTCGTCGCATCGGAGCAGGGCATGGATCGGCAGCTGGAGAAGCTGCTGGCCAATGCCGGCCGGCTCGGCTCCGCGACCAAGCCGGTGCTGGAGATCAATCCGCGCCACGCGCTGATCACCCGCCTCGGCGTGCTGGGCGAAGAAGCCGCGTCGCTGCGTGAGGATGCCGCCCATCTGCTGCTGGACGAAGCGCGCATCGCCGACGGCGAATTGCCTGCCGATCCTTCTGCCTTCTCGGCACGACTGGCGCGCGTGATCGGCAAGGCGGCGGGTTGACGACCACCCGTCCCTGAACAGACGAAGCGGCGGTCGGCCTGGAGACCGCCGCTTCGAATATATCCGTCAAACAGGCTTGGTCAGCCTTGGTCGAGTGGGCGCCAGTCGTCCGGGCCGTAGCGTACGAGCGGCTGACCGCAACGCTTGCAGGTAGCGTGCAGATCGCCCTTCACATGGCGGACGCGCTGCCGATCCACCTTGTGATTGCCTCGGCTACAGGCGCCCAATGGCCCGATCAGTCGTCTTACGAATTCCATAGGATCCTCTGGTCGAGGGCCCCACGCCCTCTTGCCGGCCATAGCAGACCAACTGGCCCGCCCTTAGCCGAAACCATTCTCAATCCAACGTTAATTTTTCCATATGTCCAATATCGGTTTCATACGGCAAAGAGGATTTAACGTCCTTGAAAAACTGGAACTATCCGGGCTGCGCTGATGAGGCGGCTTCGGTTCAGCGCCCCGTAAACCGCGGCTGGCGCTTCGCCTTGAAGGCACGGACGCCCTCTCGATAATCGTCGTTGCGGCCGAGCAGCCGCTGTTCGTCGCGTTCGAGATCGAGTTGCGCATCGAGCGTCCTGTCCCACGCGCTGCGGACTGCACCACGGATCGCTACCAGCGCGGACGTGGGCGCAGCAGCAAGGCGCCGGGCGAAAGACTCCACCTCCGCATCGAACTCGGCGTCGGGCACGGCCTTCCAGATCATGCCCCAATCCGCCGCCCGGCGCGCGTCGATCGGATCGCCCGTCATCGCGAGGGCAAGTGCCCTCGGCTGGCCGACGAGATGAGGCAGTGTCCAGGTCCCGCCGCTGTCGGGCATGAGCCCGATGCGGGCGAAGGACTGGATGAAGCGGGCGCTCTCCTTCGCGATCACGATGTCGCCGAGCAGCGCGATGTTCGCACCCGCGCCAGCCGCCACTCCATTGACCGCGCAGATCAGCGGAAATGGCAGCGCCACCAGCCGGCGGACCAACGGATTATAATATGTCTCGATGTTCGCGCCGAGATCGAGCGGCGCATCGCCGTCCACGTCACGCTCGCCCAGATCCTGTCCAGCGGAAAAGGCACGGCCGGATCCGGTCAGCAGCATCACGCGAACGTCTCGCCGCGCTTCGAGCATGTCCAGAATCTCCAACAGGCGTTCGTGCAGCTCCACCGTTAAGGCGTTGAGCCGATCCGGACGATTGAGCGTGACGCGGGCGATCCCCTGTTCCATGGCCAGCAGCACCGGCTGATCCGGACCGTCGACCCGCATTCATCTCCTCCTCTTCCTGAGCGCATCTTCAATTGCCGGACGGTCGGCGGCTAGAGCATCGTGCGGAGAAGCGGAAACCGGTCTTCCGCGCAAAGGATGCGACCACAAAGGCTTAGAGCAAGCTGTGCGATTCACAGATCGCGCAGATTGCTCTGGAAATGCGGGATCCCAAACCGGAGCGTTTCCGCCCGGTACGGCAACGTTTCAGACGACAGAGCCGCCGGTCTCGGGGAGAGGGACCGACGGCTCCTTCAAACGCCGACGGGCAAAATCCCGGCAGCTGCGACGCTGGAGCGATTTCGAAGCAGCTGGCTCGGAAATCGCGGTAACGGAAAGACTAAGGGTGGTTGATCCGATGGAGTCCGATCAACTGCCTTAGAATTTAAAGCGGGCACCCGCCGTGAAGGCCCGGCCGATGAAATCATAGACGGCGATATTGGTCGGCAGGTTCACGCCGGGAACCGTGCCCGGTATCAGCGGCGGTTTCTTGTCGAACAGATTGTTGATGTTGCCGAATAGCTCGAAATTGCCATTGCCGTGCGGCACGGTGAAACGGATGGCGAGATCGGTATACCAGACCGGCTTCACATGATCGTCAACGAAATACACCTTCGTCGTCTGGCCGGGAATATCGAGCCGCATCTTGCCGATATATTGCTCGCCAATCGTGACGCCGAACGGCCCGTTCGAATAGTCGATCGTTAGATTGCCGCGCCAGCGGGGGTAACCCGCCGGATTGCTGCCTACCACGCTGACGCCCGCATAATGGGCGATTGGCGCGCCGGCATATTGCTGGCTGTCGAATTTGAAGAGGTAATTGGCATAAAGGCGGACGCCGAGTGCCCCATTGCCCAATGGAGTCCGATAGCTGGCGTCGATATCGAGACCCGCAGTTTTGAGGAATGCGATGTTGCGCGGCAACAGCGTAATGAGGGAAGGCAGGCTGGTTGCCGTCTGGCGCGAGATGTAGCCACACTCCGCCACGCCTGAACCGCCCGCCTGGTAGCAATTAGTGATGATCTGCTGTGCCGACAAACTGTCGATCAGATTATCGACCTTGATACGATAATAGTCGACCGAAAGAGAGAAACCACGGAAGAAGGAAGGAGTCACCACCCCACCGATGGTCAGGGTCTTGGCCTTCTCCGGCTTTAGATCGGGATTGCCGACGGTGACGGTGTTGACGTTCTGATTGAGACCGCTTCCGTAGATCAAGTTTCCGTTAGGATCCTTGATAGCGATGTCGTTGACGATGCCGATACCGCTTTGTGGTCCGGCATAGAGCTCGAACAGGTTGGGAGCACGGATGTCACGCGACAGGTTGGCCCGCAGCAGCAGATCGTCGACCGGCTTCCATGTCGCGCCCACTTTCCAAGTCTTCACCGTGCCAGATGTAGAATAGTCGGTAATGCGACCGGCACCGTTGATACCCAATTCTCGGAAGAAGGGCTTATCCTTCAAGATCGGTACGCCGATCTCGATATAACCTTCCTTTACGTTCAATTTACCGTTGGCCGGACCGACGTTGGTCAACCAAAACGCGGAAGCCGTGGGAGGTACGCCGCGCAAGCCATTGAAATAGGAGTCGTGATCCGCCGTGGATAGAAGGATAGTCGTGTCTGCATTGGACGTCAGATTGAGCGACTGATGACGATACTCACCACCGACAGCGAAATCTACTGGACCAGCCGGCAGATCAAACAGGCTGCCACTCAGATTGATCGCAAATGCATCCTGCCGGATCGTCGCCCGATAACGCGATGTACCAGTCGCATAGGCATAGCCTTCGGGTGTCGATTTCGAAGGATCGCCATGCAGCACGTCAAGCGGTTTGCACCCGGCATATTGGCTGGCCAGCGTAGGATCGAGAAGGACGCGGCAGGTGACTTGTCCCGTCGAAGGATCGACCACCGCATCGACGGCAGCATAGAGCTTGTTGTTATCGTAAAGGCCGGAATTGGCCATCGTGTGGGTGGAACTGCCGTGCGAATAGGTAGCCGACCAATTGAACCGGCCGAGCGTACCGTTCAGGCCGGCAGTCGCCATCCAATAATCGGTGCGCTCCTTGGCTACGGGCTTGGGCTGTCCCGCATCATATTGGCCCACCCGAAGATAATCATTGGTGGTTGGCAAAGACGCGTCGAGCGCAGACGACAAATAGGGGTTGCCCTTGTAAATCTGGACATACTCCGATGAAGGGACGAGGCCGTTGACCTGCGTTACATAACGCATGTCCGTGCGAGACCAAGTGCCTTGGACATACGCCGTGATGTCGTCGGTCAGCTTATAACTCGCTCGACCGAAGGCCTGGTAGGTTTTCATCGGGGAAATGGCGGTTCCGTCGTTTGGAATGGTATAACCGTCGCCGCCAGACTGAAAGCCCGTCGTGCCCACGGCAGTGCCCGTGTTGAAGGGGCGTGTGCTACCGTCGCTGTTGATCACCTGTCCGACGAATGGATTGCCCGTAACGCTGGATGCGACGATGCGACCGCTCGGCGCTAAGGCGGAAATCCGGATATCGGAACCGATCGTATAGGGGTTCAACTGACCGCCCGGATTGCAGGCTGTTGGAATAGTCGTGGTGTTCACGCAACCAATGACGCTACCGACATAAGTGTAACCCTTCGTCGCGAAATCGCGATCGTTGCGCTGCATGCCGTCATTGTTCGAATATTCGCCGCTGAGCAGCAGGTGGCCGCGGCCGCCGGTGAAGTCGGTGCCATAGGCGGCGCCGAGCCGCTGGTTGCCGGCATAGCCACGCTGCGCGACGCCGGCCTGGGCGACGCCCTTGATGCCCGTAAAATTCTTGTCGAGTACGAAGTTGACGACGCCTGCGACGGCGTCCGAACCCCATTGCGCCGAGGCGCCGCCGGTCACGACATCGACACGCTGCATCAGAAGCTGTGGCAGCACGTTGGTGTCGACCGTGCCGACATATTCCGTAGGCGAAACGCGCATCCCGTCGAACAGCACCAGCGTCCGCAGCGGCCCCTTCGGATTGGCGCTGGGGGTGCCAAGGCCACGAAGATTGAGGACGTTACCGTGAATCGGTGCATTCGAGAAGTTCAGAGCGGACTTGGATGGGCTGAGTGAATTGGTGAATTGGGGAAGCTTGTTGAGTGCGTCCGAAATGCTCGATGGCGTCGTCTTCACCAAATCTTCTGCCGTCGCGACGGTAACGGGTGTCGGTGCTGTATAGCCGTTCCGCACGATGCGCGAACCGGTGACGACGATATCGCCACCATTTGCCGATTTGGTGCTGTCGGACGTCTCCGCCGAAGCCTGCGATTTTGCGTCCTGCGCAGCGGCGTCCTGCTGCGCGTAAGCGGGCGCAGCGAGCGCGATCAGGCTTACGCCGGCTACGAATGCAGAAATAAAATGCGGTGCCATCGCACACCCCTCCCTGAAGCAACGCGGCGGCCGATCACGGCGAACGGGCCATTATTATCCTCGCGTGCACTTTTCTGTTAGAGCATTCTGCGACGCTGTCAACAAAATTTGCACGAAAGGGAAGTTTTGACGATTAGGGTGCAGTTCGGCTGTGCGCAGCATGTGCTGCCGCAGAAAGGCCCTATTTCAGCGAGCGGGGGTCTCGGCGCTCAGGAATATATTGACCTAGTGTGCAGAAATATGTGTTATCGCCATCAGGTCGGCCCAGGCAATCGGCCCGCAACAACGCCGCACCAACCGAACGAAATGCGGCGATACATGGAGATGCCGGTGAGCTGCCCCCAATGCCATCTCGATTGGAGGCCGGTGCGGCTGCGCCCCATGCGGCCCGATTCGCGCAGGTGAACATGTCCAATCCGTTGCCCAAGACCGAGCAGCCCGCCGCGGCCACGGCCTATCCCTCCCCGCTAATGGGATGGCTGACCGTCGCCATCCTTTTCCTGCTGTACATCCTGTCGCTGACCGACCGGAACATCATGGCGCTGATGGTGACGCCGATCAAAAGGGATCTCGGCCTCAGCGATTTCCAGATCAGCCTCCTGCAGGGCCCGGCCTTCGCCTTCCTCTTCTGCTTGTGCGCGATTCCGCTCGGCATGGCACTGGATCGGTTCAGCCGCCGCGTGGTGCTCTATATCTCCGTGACGATCTGGAGCCTGTCCGCGGCCTCCTGCGGCCTTGCCGGCAGCTTTGCCCTGCTCGCCCTGGCCCGTGCCGGCGTCGGCGCCGGAGAATCCGGGTTCGGCACGGGCAGCTATTCGATCGTGGGAGACAGTTTCCCGCCGCATCGCGTGTCGCTCGCCATGTCGGTGTTCATCATGGGCGGCGTGATGGGCGCCGGCATCGTCTTTCTGGTCGGCGGACCGATCGTCGCTGCAGCTATGAAAGCAGGCCCCTCCGTCTGGCCGGTCTTCGGCTTGCTCCAGCCCTGGCAAAAGGTGTTTCTGATGACCGGCGCGCCGGGCCTCCTGCTCGCCTTCCTGGTCTTCGTCTTTCGGGAGCCTCCGCGGCGCAAGGCTGCAGCCAGCACCGCCGGCTATGGCGAAGCCTGGGCGTTCATGCGCCGCTACAAGGCCTTGTTCGCCGCCAATTTCATCGGATTCGGCCTCGCTTATGCGGTCACCATCGGCTTCCAGCTCTGGACGCCAGCCTATCTCACCCGCGTCCATGGCTGGGAACCGGCGCGGATCGGCGTGGTCATCGGCATCGCCCAGATCGCGGCGGCGGCGCTGATGCCGCTGCATGGCTCGATCGTCGACGCGCTCTATCGCCGCGGCCGCAAGGATGCGCATCTGCTCTGGTGCCTCGCCACCGTGCTGCTCGCCGCGCCGTGCGGCATCGCGGCGTTTCTGGTCGGCAATCCGTGGGTCACGATCGGCTTCTACTGGCTGTTCATGATGCTGATCCTCTCGACCGCCAGCATGGGACCCGCCACAGCGCAGATAGTGACGCCTCAGCATCTGCGCGGCCGCGTTTCCGCGATCTACGTGCTCGCAACGGGCCTCATCGCCATGGCCGGCGGCCCGGCCTTCGTCGGCCTCGTCACCGATAAGGTGCTCGGCAATGAAAAGCTGGTCGGCATGTCGCTCATCATCAGCGTCTTGTGCATATTGCTGCCGAGCGCGCTCCTCTTCGCTCTGGGACGCGGCTCGATGCGCCGCGCCGTCGCCGCGAACGCTGCATAAGGAATTGGTTTCATGACCCAGTTTGCTCGCCCTGCCTTTCTCGATTCTGGGCCCAAACGGCTTCTGATCGACGGCAAGTTGGTCGATGCGCTCTCCGGCGAGCGGTTCCAGAGCATCAGTGCGTCCACCGGCGAAGTGGTCGCCGAGCTGGCGCTGGCTGGCCCGGAGGATGTCGATCGCGCCGTCGCCGCCGCTCGCGCCGCCTTCGAGGGACCATGGAGCCGCTTCAAGCCGGCCGAGCGCCAGGCGATCCTGATCCGCCTCGCCGAACTGGTCGACCGCGAGTTCGACGATCTCGCGCTGCTCGACACGATGGAGATGGGCCGCCCGATCACCGCCTCACGCGGCCTGCGCGGCATGATCCAGCGCTCGCTGCACCATTTCGCGGGCGCCGCGACGATGATCCACGGCCAGACGCTGGGCAACAGCTTTCCGGTGGAGCTGCTCTCCTACACGCTGCGCGAACCGGTCGGCGTCGTCGGCGCGATCATTCCCTGGAACGGCCCGCTGTTCAGCGCCGTCTGGAAGGTCGGTCCCGTGCTCGCCACCGGCTGCACCGTCGTGCTGAAGCCGGCCGAGGATGCCGGCCTCAGCCCGCTGCGTTTCGGCGAGCTCTGCCTCGAGGCAGGCGTGCCGCCGGGGGTGGTGAACATCGTCACCGGCAAGGGCGGCACCGGCGCCGCCCTGTCGGCGCATCCCGATGTCGACAAGATCGCCTTCACCGGATCGTGCGAGACCGGCCAGCGTATCATCCAGGCTTCGGCCGGATCGGTGAAGAAGGTGACGATGGAGCTCGGCGGCAAATCGCCCAACATCGTCTTCGCCGACGCCGACATCGACGCGCTGATCCCGTCGGCGGCGATGGGCGTGTTCAACAATAGCGGGCAGGTCTGCGCAGCCGGCACGCGCCTGTTCGTCGAGCGGCCGGTCTATGAAGAGGTCGTCGCCCGTGTCGCCGAATTCGGCGCCGCGCTGAAGATCGGACCCAGCCTCGATCCGGCGACCCAGATCGGCCCGCTCGTCTCGGCGAGACAATATGAGCGCGTCTCCTCCTATATGGAGCTCGGGCCGCAGGAGGGCGCGCGGCTCGTCTCGGGCGGCCACCGCGTGACCGGCGGCGAATTGGACAAAGGCCATTTCGTCGCCCCCACCGTCTTCGCCGACGTGAAGGACGAGATGCGCATCGCCCGCGAGGAGATTTTCGGCCCCGTCGCCTCGATCCTCCCGTTCGACGATTTCGACGAGGTGATCAAGCGCGCCAACGCCACCCGCTTCGGCCTCGCCGGCGGCGTGTGGACGAAGAATATCGACAAGGCGATGACCGCCGTGAAGCGCATCCGCGCCGGCTCGGTCTGGGTGAACCATTATTTCGCGATGGATCCGGCAGTGCCTTTCGGCGGCTATAAGATGAGCGGCTTCGGCCGCGAGGGCGGCTTCGAGCATATCGACGCCTATCTGCAGACCAAGGGCGTCTGGATCCGGACCTATTCGTAGGGACGGTCGACGAAAATCTCTTCCGTCATCCCGACGCGAGGGTGACGCCGAAAACGGCTAGTGCGGCTTGGTCACTTCTCGATTTCGAGCGCGCGTTCCGGGCACGACTTTGCGCCCCGCCAGGCCTTCTTCTCGTCGTCCGGCGTGACGTCGATGTCGCCGGCGACGATATAGCCTTCGTCGTCGAGGTCGAAGATGTCCGGTGCCATTGACCAGCAGCGTGCATGCCCCTGGCATTTTTCCTTGTGGACGAGGATCCGCATGCGCTTCCCTTTTCTCTACGCTCTGGCTGTACCCTTGGCCTCGGTCAGGACCAGTCCAGGATCAGGTCCTCGATACCGAACACATGGCCGCCATAGGCGATCGGCGCGGTGCCTTCCTTGATCCGGAAATCAGGAATGCGCTTCAGCCATTCCTCCAGACCGATCACGATCTCGCGCCGGGCGAGATGCGATCCGAGGCAGCGGTGCGGGCCGTAGGCGAAGGCCTGGTGCCGGTTGTCCTCGCGGGACAGGTCGATCTTCTCCGGGCATTCGAACTCTTCCGGATCGCGATTGGCGATCATCGTCGCGCAGGAGACATAGTCGCCCTTCCTGATCGGCGCGCCCTCGAAATCGATGTCCCTGGTCGCGACGCGGATCATCTGCACCGTCGGATAGGCGCGCAGCAGCTCTTCGGCCGCCAGCACGATGCGGGACGGCTCGTTGCGAAGCAGCCGCTGGTCCGCGATATTGCGCGCGAGATAGGCCAGGTCGAAGCCGATCGCGGCGGCCACCGTGTCGAGCCCTGCGATGAACAGCAGGACGCCGATGCCGCGCACCTCCACATCCGTGAGCGGCCGATCCTTCACCTTGGCCTGGATGATGAAGGACATGAAATCATCCACCGGCTCGCGGCGCCGTTCCGCGGCGAGGTCGTCGATGAAGGCGACGATCGTGCGCGCTGCGGCGCCGCGCTTCGCAGGCTCGCCATGGAGCAGGTCGGTCGCCCAGCCGACGAATTCCTCCAGCTGGTCGTCGGGCAGGCCGAGGAAGCGCAGGAAGATGTTCACCGCGAAGGGGAAGGCGAAGTCATTCATCACGTCGCAGCTGGTGCCGGCCCTCGCGATCCGGTCGATCAGGAAGGCCGCGCGCTCGCGCACCGCAGGCTCCAGCACCATGACGCGCTTGGGCGAGAGCAGCGGGTTGAGCAGCGAGCGGAACGCGCCATGCTCGGGCGGGTCCAGCTCCAGCGGGATCATCGGCCAATCCTCGCCGAGCGCGGACGCGAAGATGCTGCGGTGGCTGGAGAAGGTCTCGCCGTCCTGGAGGACGCGGCGCTGGTCCTTGGCGCGGGTGATCACCCAGGTGCCATGCCCGTCGCGCGTGTTCAGTGGCGAATAGAAGATGCGCGGGCCGGCATGGACGCAGGCGGCGGCGGCCTGGGGGTCGCCATTGGGAGTCGGCGCCATGCCGGGCGCGGTGAAGAGGCTGAATTCGCCGACCATCTCGGGCGGGACATGGGCGGGAATCGGCCGGGCCGCAGTCGGGGTCGTCATCGCGCTCTCCTGAATTTCGCTTCACGCCGGGGGAACGGGCGATCCTCCGGTCAATTATGCATTATGGTATAGTTTATG
Source organism: Flavisphingomonas formosensis (assembly GCF_009755815.1). Taxonomy (GTDB): domain Bacteria; phylum Pseudomonadota; class Alphaproteobacteria; order Sphingomonadales; family Sphingomonadaceae; genus Flavisphingomonas; species Flavisphingomonas formosensis. The sequence goes on along the minus strand of NZ_WRPK01000005.1, from coordinate 420,855 downwards.
GAGCGCGCCGGTGCTGTCAACGGGAGCCGCTCCACCCTTAAAAATTATCCCCCTGTGCAAAATATGTCTAGTCTCAAGTGCAAGTTTCGCTTAAGTGACGGGGAAGGGCCGGCAAGCGCCCGAACGGGAGGACAGTGCCGAAGGCGAGGCCAGCGCCTGCCCTCCCCGGGCACAGACAAGGACGTTTCGCAGGCGATGGACGATCAGGATTTCAGGCTGGAGGCACGGTCATGGCTGCGGGAGAATTTCCCGCCGGCACTGACCAATGTCAGCGGCCTCATCTTCCAGGGCAACGCCCATGCCGCCGCCGCCAGCGCCGATTTCCAGCTGTGGCGCCAGCGCATGACCGACAAGGGCTGGGGCGTGCCCACCTGGGCGCCCCGTTATGGCGGCGCCGGCCTCAGCGAAGCGCAGGCGAAGATTATCGGCGAGGAACTGGCGGCGATCGGCGGCTTCAATCCGATCCGCAGCTACGGCACGATGATGCTCGGCCCGACCCTGCTCGAATATGGCAATGAAGAGCAGAAGCTCGAACATCTGCCCTGGATCGCCTCGCACGAGCGGCGCTGGTGCCAGGGCTTTTCCGAGCCGGGCGCGGGATCGGACCTCGCTTCGCTGCAGACCAAGTGCGTCGACATGGGCGATCACTGGCTGGTCAACGGCCAGAAGATCTGGACCTCCGGCGCCGACCAGGCCGACTGGTGCTTCGCGCTGGTCCGCACCGATACGAGCCGCAAGCAGGGCGGCATCAGCTTCCTGCTGATCGACATGAAATCGCCGGGCATCGAGGCGCGGCCGATCGTGCTGATCAGCGGCTCGACCCATTTCTGCGAAGTCTTCTTCAACGACGTGAAAGTGCCCAAGGGCAATCTCGTCGGCGAGGTCAATGGCGGCTGGTCGATCGCCAAGCGCCTGCTCCAGTTCGAACGGAGCAGCCTGTCGGAGGTGAAGACCGACATCACCCCCCTCGCCCCGCTGGCCCACCGCTATGTCGGCAGCGACGCCGAAGGACGGATCGCCGATCCGGATCTGCGGGCGCGCATGGTGCACAATGCCATGCGCCATGCGGCCTATATGGCGACGGTCCGCCGCTTCACGCAGGAAGCGAAGAATGGCGGGCCGAACAACGGCGTGTCGACGCTCAAGAATCTCTGGTCGACCATCATCCAGCGCCGATCCGAGCTGGTGATCGAGATCCTCGGCGCGCACGGCCTCGGCTGGGCGGGCGAGGACTATTCCCCCGACGAGCGGGAAGCGAGCCGGGCTCTGCTGCACAGCAAGGCCTTCTCCATCTACGGCGGCAGCTACGAGGTCCAGAACAACATCACGGCGAAGCGATCGCTGGGGTTGCCCGATCGGTGAGGTCGCCGGCGGCAGGGAGCGGGCAAGCGCGGACCATGATCAATTTGCGGGAGGGCGCACCGTGGCGGTGCTGAACGAAGAACAGGCGATGCTCAAGGACATGGCGGTCGAGTGGGTGCGCGATCGTATGCCCATCTCCGTGGTCCGCGGCCTCTACGATCATGGCGGCGGCGGCAAGCCGGGCGATGGTGTCGGCTTCGATCGCGACACCTATGCCGAGATGGCGGCCATGGGCTGGACGGGCATAGTGGTGCCCGAGACTTTCGGCGGCGCCGATTTCGGCTATCTCAGCCTCGGCCTGATCGTCGAGGAACTCGGCCGCACGCTCGCCCCCTCCCCGCTGCTCAGCTCCGCCTTCGTGGCGGCCAGCGCCCTGCGGCTGGGCGGCTCCGCGGCCCAGCAGGAGCGCTTGCTGCCCGGGATCGCCGCCGGCTCGCTGATCGGCACGCTGGCGGTGGACGAGGGTGCCCATCACGCTCCGGCCCGGATCACGCTCGCCGCTGCACGCTCCGGCGCGGGATGGCGCCTCGACGGGATGAAGCGGCCGGTGCAGGACGGCATGGGCGCGGATCTGTTCATCGTCGCCGCACGCACTGCCGGCGCTCCGGGCGACACACATGGCATCACCCTGTTCCTGGTCCCCGCGGACAGCGCAGGCCTCGACCGCCGCCGGCTCGATCAAATCGACGCGCGCTGCCCGGCGCTGCTCACGTTCGAAGCCGTCGCGCTCGACGAAGATGCGGTGCTGGGCATGGTCGACGAAGGCTATCCGCTACTCGAGGCTATTCTCGATCGCGCCCGCATCGGCGTGGCCGCCGAACTGCTCGGCCTTGCCACCCAGGCGTTCGACACGACGCTCGACTACCTCAAGACACGCGTCCAGTTCGGCCAGATCATCGGCTCCTTCCAGGCGCTGCAGCATCGCGCATCGGAGATGTTCGGCGAGCTTCAGCTGACCCGTTCCGCAGTTGAGGCGGCGCTGGACGCGCTCGACGCCGGAGACGCGAACGTGGCGCAACTCGCCTCGCTCGCCAAGGCGATCGCCGGCGAGACGGCCCACCTGATCTCGAACCAGATGGTGCAACTGCACGGCGGCATCGGCATGACCCACGAACATGACGCCGGCCTTTATCTGAAGCGCGCCCGCGTGGCCGAGCAATGCTATGGCGGCGCCTCCTTCCATCGCGAGCGGTGGGGGCGCCTCAACGGCTATTGATGCGATGGCCCCTCCTCATCATCCCCGCGAAGGCGCAGATCCATGTCTCTCAATTGCTGCGATGATTTCGCCTGTTGATGGAGACATGGGGTCTGCCTCCACGCTACAATATTCACACTTCATTGATTGGAAGCTTCTTCTTCGTCACCCCCGCGGAAGCTGGGGGCACTCTCAACAATTATCCGGTTGCTGGTCGAGAGTGATGCCAGCTTCCGCTGGCATGACGCGGAAGAGACGAGACCAAACCGATGCGTGAATCCGGTAGCGCCTCTGCGGGGCGACACGCGATGATCAAACGGCAAGGCTTGCGAAGAGGTCCGGGACAATGAAATCTGGGGAAATGCATCTGAAGCGCCGGCCGGTGGGCGTGCCGGTTGCGGAGGATTTCGCGCTGGTCAGCGTCGACGTGCCGCCGCCCGGCCCGGGCGAGGTGCAGGTGCGCAACCTCTGGATGGCGGTCGATCCCGCGATGCGCGGCCGGATGAGCGACGCCAAGAGCTATGTTCCGCCCTTCGTGCTGGACGGGCCGATGGAAGGTCCGGCAATCGGCGAGGTGGTCGCTTCCGAGGATCCCGGCTTCGCGCCCGGCGATCTCGTCTTCTCCCGCCTCGGCTGGCGCGAGCTGTTCAACGCGCCGGCCGGCGCGCTCCAGCATCGCGTGCGGGGCACGCTGCCGCCGCAGGCCTATCTCGGTTTCGCCGGCCCGACCGGCCTCACCGCCTATGTCGGCCTGCTGCGCATCGCCGAGATGAAGGATGGCGATGTCGTCTTCGTCTCCGCCGCATCCGGCGGCGTCGGCTCGATTGCGTGCCAGATCGCCAGGATCAAGGGCCACAAGGTCATCGGTTCGGCCGGCGGCGCTCGCAAGAAGCAATTCCTGCTCGACACGCTGAAGCTGGATGCGGCGATCGATTACAAGGCCGAACCCAATCTCACCAAGGCACTCGCCCGCGAGGTCAAGGCGATCGGCGCGACCGGCATCGACGTCAATTTCGAGAATGTCGGCGGCGATCATCTCCAGGCCGCGCTCGCGCTCGCCAACAAGCGGGCGCGCTTCGCGATCTGCGGGATGATCTCGCAATATAATGTGACCGACGCACCCACCGTTCCGCGCAACCTCACCATGATCATGACAAAAAGTCTCCGTCTCGAAGGATTCATCGTGCTTGACCACATGGACCTCGAGCAGCAGTTCCTCGCGGACATGACTGCGTGGTACGAAGCCGGGCTGATGCGCCAAGCGGAGACCGTCCAGGACGGCCTCGCGCGTTCGCTGGACGCCTTCTTCGGGCTGTTCAGCGGCGAGAATCTCGGCCGGTCGCTGGTGAAGCTCGGCTGAGAGGGGGGCATATGTACGATCTGCTGAAGGGGCTGCGCGTCGTCGAGGGATCGGCCTTCATCGCCGGCCCGTCCTGCGGCCTCCACCTCGCGCAGATGGGCGCCGAGGTGATCCGCTTCGACGCGATCGGCGGCGGGCCGGACTGGCGGCGCTGGCCGGTCGCGCCCAATGGCGCGAGCCTCTATTGGGAGGGGCTCAACAAGGGCAAGAAATCGATCGCCATCGATCTCGGCCGGCCCGAGGGGCGCGAGCTGGCGGTGGCGCTGGCGACCGCGCCGGGCGACAATGCCGGCCTCTTCCTCACCAACTATCCGGTGAAGGGTTTCCTGTCGCACGACGCGCTCAAGGAAAGGCGTCCCGACATCATCACGGTGCGCGTGATGGGTTGGTCGGACGGATCGCCGGCGGTCGATTACACCGTCAATGCCGCGGCGGGCATCCCCGCCATGACCGGTCCGGCCGACGACGACCGGCCAGTCAATCATGTCCTGCCGGCCTGGGACCTGCTCGGCGGGGCCTATGCCGCCTTCGCCATGGCCTCAGCACTGCTCCGGCGCCGCGCCACCGGCCAGGGCGCCGAGATCCGCGTGCCGCTCTCCGATCTCGCCGCATCCAGCCTCAGCCATCTCGGCCAGGTCGCCGAGGTGCTGCACGGCGGGGACCGGCCGCGCATGGGCAACGACCTGTTCGGTGCCTTCGGCCGCGATTTCGTCACCGCCGACGGCCGCCGCCTGATCGTCGTCGCGATCACCGGCCGGCAATGGACCGGCCTCGTCAAGACACTCGACCTGGCCGCCGAGATCGCCGCGCTCGAGGCCGAGCTCGGCGTCAGCTTCGCCAAGGACGAGGGCGTCCGCTTCGTCCACCGCGCCCGCCTCTTCCCGCTGTTCGAGCGCGCCTTCGCAGCCCGCGACAGCGAAGCCCTGAAGCCCGCCTTCGACGCCGGTGGCGTCACCTGGGGGGAATATCGAACGCTCCACCAGGCGGTCACCGGCGATCCCCGCCTGTTCACCGCCAACCCGCTGTTCGAGACGCTGACCCATCCGAGCGGCCTCAGCTATCCGACCTCCGGCCCGGCGGCGACCTTCGCCGGGGAGGAGCGCGGCCCCGTGGCGATCGCGCCGCGCCTCGGCGAACATACCGATCAGGTTTTGGCCGAGCTGCTGTCGTTCGACAGCGGCACCATCGCCCGGCTGCATGACGAGGGGATCGTGGCGTGAGCGGAGATGTCGGGCGCATCATCCTCCCCCACAGGGGGAGGGGGACCGCCCGCAGGGTGGTGGAGGGGCCGCCGGTCACAACAAGCGACACGCAGGTGGTGAGGCTAAGCCCCTCCACCACCTTCGGTGGTCCCCAGTGTCGGGTCCATCGTGCCCCCGGCACGATCTTGGATTGCCGGGGGCAATCCAACCCGACACTCCCTGCAGGGGAGGATGAAGGGCGTGATCGCCCTGCCTTCGCGGGGAGAAGGGATGGCGAGCAACACCATGGTCTCTGAAGACGACATCGTCCACTGGCGCGGCTGGATCGGCAAGGAGGAGCTGCGCCGCGAGCATCTCTCCACCGAGACATTGCGCCGCTTCGCTGCCGCGCTCGGCGAGACGCTGGACGTCGAGAGCAGCCAGCCACCCCTCGCCCATTGGGCCTTCTTCCTGCCGACCGTCGCCGCCGACCAGATCGGGCCGGACGGCCATCCCAAGCGCGGCGGCTTCCTGCCCCCGGTCACCCTGCCGCGCCGCATGTTCGCCGCCGCCGAGATGCGCTTCGAGGCGCCGCTGCTGCTCGACCGCGAGGCCGAGCGCCGATCGACCATCCTCGACGTCACGCACAAGGCCGGCCGCAGCGGCCAGCTCGTCCTCGTCCAGCTCGAACATCGCATCACCCAGGACGGCGCGATGCGCATCAACGAGAAGCAGACGATCGTCTATCGCGACGCCGGGGCGCCCACCCCGCCGGTGGTGCCCGCCGAGATCGCGCCGCAAAACGGCGACGCGCTGTGGAACCCGACCCCCGTGGACTTGTTCCGCGTCTCCGCGGCTACCTTCAACAGCCACCGCATCCACTATGACCTGCCCTACGCCACCGGCGAGGAAGGCTATCCCGGCCTCGTCGTCCACGGCCCATTCACGGCGGCGCGGCTGTTCGGCCACGCCCGGCGCAGCGGCGGCACGCCCACCGGCTTCGGCTTCCGCGCGGTCGCCCCGCTATTCTGCGGCCAGCCGATCCTGCTGCGCGACGACGGCGCCGGCAAGGTCCGCGCCCTGCGCTGCGACGGTGCCGATGCGATGATCGCCACGGCGGATTTCCAAGCACATTCAGGACATTGAGGAGACACCCATGGACACCGAAACCTTCTCGCTGTTCCTCAGCACCGTCCGCCGCTTCGTCGACGAGAAGCTGATCCCCGCCGAGGATGCGGTGGAGGAGGCCGACGCCGTCCCTGCCGAGATCATCGACCAAATGAAGGAGATGGGCCTGTTCGGCATCTCCGTGCCGGAGGCCTATGACGGCCTCGGCTGCACCATGTCCGAAGAGGCGGCGATCATCCGCGAGCTGACCCGCGCCTCGGTCGTCTTCCGCTCGGTGATCGGCACCACCGTCGGCATCGGCAGCCAGGGCATCGTGATGGACGGCACCGAGGAGCAGAAGCGCGAATGGCTGCCCAAATTCGCAACCGGCGAGGCGATCGCCAGCTTCGGGCTCACCGAGCCGGAGGCCGGTTCGGACGCCGGATCGCTGCGCACCGCAGCGGTGCGCGACGGCGAAACATACCGGATCAGCGGCACGAAGCGTTACATCACCAATGCACCGCGCGCCAACGTCTTCACGCTGATGGCGCGCACCGAGCCGGATGTGAAGGGCGCCGCGGGCATCTCCGCCTTCATCCTGCCGGCCGACACGCCGGGCATTTCGCTCGGCAAGCCGGACAAGAAGATGGGCCAGAAAGGTGCGGTCACCACCGACGTGATCCTCGACGACGTCGTGCTGCCCGCCAGCGCGATCATCGGCGGCGTGCCCGGCCGCGGCTTCAAGACGGCGATGAAGGTGCTCGATCGTGGCCGCATCCACATCGCCGCCGTCTCGCTCGGCATGTGCGACCGGCTGATCGAGATGAGCCTGCGCTATGCGCTGGAGCGCAAGCAGTTCGGCCAGCGCATCGGCAACTTCCAGCTCGTCCAGGCGATGCTCGCCGACATGAAGGTGGACATGCTGACCACCGAGGCGCTGATGAAGTCGGTAGCCGCGAAGTTTGATGCCGGCGAACCGGTGAGCCTCGAATGTTCGGCACTCAAATATCACGCCTCCGAGGCGGTGGGCCGCATCGCCGACCGTGCCGTGCAGATCTATGGCGGCGCCGGCTATATGGCCGAATATAAGGTCGAGCGCTTCTATCGCGACGTGCGCCTGCTCCGCATCTACGAAGGGACCAGCCAGATCCAGCAGACGATCATCGCCAAGCAGATGATCCGCCAGGCCGAGGCCGGCTGATCGAGATACCACCCTTTCGCCGTTCGTGCTGAGCCTGTCGAAGCACTCCCTTCTTCTTCCGTTCGTTGCCAGAATGAGGAGGAAAGGGCTTCGACAAGCTCAGCCCGAACGGGGAATAAACGCACCATATCCACATTACTCCACCCAACCCAAAGGGACATTCCATGCGCAGAGCCGCCATCGTCGCTCCCATCCGCACCGCCGTCGGCAAGTTCGGCGGCTCGCTCGCCTCGATCACCGCCGGTGATCTCGGTGCCGTGATCCTGAAGGCGCTGGTCGAGCGCACGAAGATCGACCCGGAGCGGATCGACGATGTCGTCTTCAGCCAGGGCTATGGCAATGGCGAGGCACCCTGCATCGGCCGCTGGTCGGCGCTGGCGGCGGGCTTTCCGGAGTCCATTCCGGGCGTTCAGCTCGATCGGCGCTGCGGCTCGGGCCTCCAGGCGGTGATCGATGCCGCGATGCGCATCCAGACCGGCGCGGCCGACATCGTCGTCGCCGGCGGCGTGGAGAGCATGAGCAACGTCGAATATTATTCCATCGATCATCGCCATGGCGCCCGTTCCGGATCGACGACGCTGCACGATCGGCTGACCCGCGGCCGCGTCATGTCCCAGCCGATCGCGCGCTACGGCATCATCACCGGCATGATCGAGACGGCGAACAACCTCGCCAAGGATTATGACATCAGCCGCGAGGCCTGCGACGAATATGCCGCGATGAGCCATCAGCGCGCCGCCAAGGCCTGGGCCGAGGGCAAGTTCGACGACGAGCTGGTTCCCGTGCCGGTGCCGCAACGCAAGGGCGATCCCGTGCTGTTCGCCAAGGACGAGGGCATCCGTGCCGATGCGACGCCGGAATCGCTCGCCCTGCTGAAGCCGATCGAGAAGGGCGGCGTGGTCACCGCCGGCAATGCCAGCCAGCAGAACGACGCCGCGGCCGCCTGCCTGGTCGTCGCCGAGGACAAGCTGGCAGAGCTCGGCCTGGAGCCGATGGGTTATCTGCACAGCTGGGCCGCGGCGGGCTGCGATCCCTCGCGCATGGGCATCGGCCCGGTGCCGGCGGTGGCGAAGCTGTTCGCGCGCACCGGCCTCGGCTGGAACGACATCGATCTCGTCGAGCTCAACGAGGCCTTCGCGCCGCAGGTGCTCGCCTGCCTCAAGGGCTGGGGCTGGGACGATCGCGATCGGCTGAACGTCAACGGCTCCGGCATTTCGCTCGGCCACCCGATCGGCGCGACCGGCGGACGCATCCTCGCCAACCTGATGCGCGAGCTGCAGCGCCGCGACGGCCGCTACGGCCTCGAGACGATGTGCATCGGCGGCGGTCAGGGCCTCGCCGCGGTGTTCGAGCGGGCGTGAGATCGCATAGCTCACAACTGAGCCAAACCCATCCGCTCATCCTGAGTAGGGGCTGAGCCTGGGAGGGCACCCACGAAAATGGCATTTTCGTGGGAACCCGAAGAAGACCCGTATCGAAGGACAAACGCTTCGGCCGATCCTTCGATACGCCATTTCGACAAGCTCAATGGCTACTCAGGATGAGCGGGTCTGATTGACTTCCGATGGCTTAGAGCCGTCACCCCTCACCCCCTCTTTCGTCAACGCAATCAGACTCACCCCCGCCAGTGCCAGCAACCCGCCGAACGCCATCACCGGCGTGATAGGCGTGTGGAAATAGAGCGAAGCGAACAGCGTCGCCATCACCGGCGAGGCGAGCATCAGCGGCATCACCGTCGAGATCGGATGGCGCTGCAGCAGCCAGGCGAGCGCCCCCTGCCCGATCACCGTCGAGCCCAGCACCGAGAAGGCGAACCAGCCGATCGCCTCCCCGCTCGCCTGCGGCAGTTTGGCGAGCGTCCCGGGCTCGAAGATGAGCGCGAAGGGCGCCAGCACCGCCGCACCCATCAGCCCGTTCCAGGCCTGGATCGTCATCACCGGGATCCCGCCCAGCCGCCGCTGGATCAGGGTCGCCCCGCCCCAGGTGAAAGCCGCGGCCGCCATGATCAGCACCGCCGGTATCTCGCCGAGAATATGTGGATCGAACACCAATATGGCGACGCCGGCAAAGGCCAGCACGATGCCGACGATCTTGCGCGACGAAAGCCGCTCGCCGAAGATCAGCGCGCCGAGCAGGAGCGAAAAAGGCACGCTGAGCTGCCCTGCGATCGCGAGGGTGCCGACATTGGTCGCCATGAACAGCGCCAGATTCATCAGCAGCAGGAACAGGCCGCCATTGAGGAAGCCGTAGAGCGCCAGGGCCCGGTTGCGCCCCGGCACGAGCCGGAAGGCCGGTGCACAGAAGAGGAAGACCGCACCCATGCGGAGCGCGACGGAGAGCAGCGGCGATGTCGCCGTCACCACCACCTTCATCGCGACGACGTTGAGCGCGAACATGATATCGACGAGAATCGCGACGGACAGGCCGACGGGCCCGAAATGCGCGCTGTCGGCCTTGTGGTCGACCGTAGCCATGATTTTCCTCTTCCTGGTGGCTGCCAGGCCCGCGCTGCCCGCACCCGTTTCAATATGCGACGGGATAAGCCATCGCTAATTCGTGCACACTGGTATAGAATTATGCGAACAATGAAAGAAGGAGTTTGCGTGTGCCCCTGTATCGTGACGCCGTGACGTTCGCTCTCGCAGCTGCCGCCATCGGCGCGCTCGCTTCGTCCGCCCACGCCCAGGCGGCGGATCCTGCCAAGGGCAAGACCCTCTTCATGCGCTGCGCCATCTGCCATGCGGTGGAGCCCGGCAAGAACAGGCTCGGCCCGTCGCTTTCCGGAATGTTCGGACGCAGGGCGGGCACGGTGCCCGGCTTCGCCTATTCGCCCGCGATGAAGGCATCGAAGATCGTGTGGGACGACAAGACGGTGGATGCCTTCATAGCCAAGCCGATGACGGCCGTGCCGGGCACGCGCATGGCCTTTCCGGGCATCGCCAACCCGGCCGATCGGGCGAACCTGATCGCCTATCTGCGCACCACAACCAAGGCGAAGTGAGAGGAAAAGTATCCCCTAGTGCAAAAATGCTTGTGGCTCGTCTCGGGCAACGCTATCTGCCATGTCACAGGAAGCAATAGAATATGGGGCAGGAGCCGAATGCGCTTTCCGGACATCATATCGAAAGCCGAGACGGCAGCGTGCGCGGCGAACGCGGGAGCGGGCGCATGAGCGGCCGCGCGCTCGACGGCGTCAAGGTGCTCGATCTCTCGCGCGTGCTCGCGGGGCCGTGGTCCACGCAGATCCTTGCCGATTTCGGCGCGGACGTGATCAAGATCGAGCTGCCCGGCAATGGCGACGACACCCGCGCCTGGGGCCCGCCCTACCTCACCGGCGCCGATGGCGAGCCGGAGATCGGCGAGAGCGCCTATTATCTGTCGTGCAACCGCAACAAGCGGTCGGCGGCGATCAACCTCGCCGATCCCGCGGGGGCGGAGCTGATCCGCAAGCTTGCCGCGCAGGCCGACATCGTCGTCGAGAATTTCAAGGTCGGCGGCCTCAGGAAATACGGCCTCGATTACGAGTCGCTGAGCGCGATCAACCCGCGCCTGGTCTATTGCTCGATCACCGGCTTCGGCCAGACCGGCCCCTATAAGGACCGCGGCGGCTATGATTTCGTCGCCCAGGGCATGGGCGGCTTCATGAGCATCACCGGCGAGGAGGATGGCGGGCCGCTGCGTGCCGGGGTCGCCATGTGCGACCTTTCGACCGGCATGTATGCGACGGTCAGCATCCTCGCGGCCCTGCGTCACGCCGAGCGCACCGGAGAAGGGCAGCGGATCGACGTGTCGCTGCTCGACACCCAGATCGCGATGCTCGCCAACCAGTCGATGAACTGGCTGGTGGGCGGCATCGTGCCGGGCCGGCTCGGCAACCGGCATCCCACCGTCGTTCCCTACAAGACATTCGAGGTGGCGGACGGCGTGATGATCATCGCCGTCGGCAATGACCGCCAGTTCCGCGCGCTCTGCGCCGAGATGGGGGTGCCTGAGCTCGGCACCGACCCGCGATTCGCCACCAGCCGCCAGCGGCTGATCAACCGCGACGCGATCGAGGCGATCGTCCAGGATCTGGTGCGCGGCTTTCCGCGCGACGAGCTCATGACGCGGTTCGTTGCCTGCGGCGTGCCGGCGGGGCCGGTGAACACGATCAAGGATGTGTTCGAGGATCCCTTCGTCGAGGCGCGGGGCACCGTGCACCGCTTCGTGCGCGAGGATGGGGTGGAGATCCCGACCGTCGCCTATCCGGGCAAGCTGTCCGCGACTCCGGCCGATTATCGATACAGCCCGCCGCGCGTCGGCGAACATACCCGCGACATCCTGCGCGACTGGCTTGCGGCCGACGACGAGACGCTCGACGCGCTCGACGCCCGGGGTGCGATCGCCCAGCGCCCATCCGGAGCGCGCAAATCCGAGGAAGGACAATAATGAAGCTCGACAGCACCGTATCCGCGATCGTCACCGGCGGAGCCTCCGGCCTGGGCGCGGCCACCGCGCGCGCGCTGGCGGCCAAGGGCGTGAAGGTCGCCCTGTTCGACTTCAACGAGGAGACCGGCACGAAGACGGCCGAGGAGATTGGCGGCCTGTTCTGCAAGGTCGACGTCACGTCGGAAGAGTCGGTGGATGAGGGCTTCGCGAAGGCGCGCGCGGCGCATGGGCAGGAGCGGATCATCGTCAACTGCGCCGGCACCGGCAATGCGATCAAGACCGCCAGCCGCGACAAGGCGACCGGCGAGACCAAGGCCTTTCCGACCGACCAGTTCGACCGGATCATCCAGATCAACCTGGTGGGGACCTTCCGCTGCTGCGCCAAGTCCGCCAAGGGCATGCTCGACCTCGAGCCGCTGGAGGATGGCGCGCGCGGCGTGATCATCAACACCGGCAGCGTCGCGGCCGAAGACGGTCAGATCGGCCAGGCTGCCTATGCGGCATCCAAGGGCGGCATCGTCAGCCTCACCTTGCCCCTGGCGCGGGACCTGATGAACGACGGGATCCGCGTCAACACCATCCTGCCCGGCATCTTCGACACGCCGCTGATGGCCCGCGCCTCCGAGCAGGTGCGCGCCTCGCTCAGCGCCGGCGTGCCCTTCCCGAAGCGCTTTGGCCGGCCGGAGGAATATGCGGCGATGGCGCTGGCGATGATCGAGAACGACTATTGGAACGGAGAGGATGTGCGCCTGGACGGCGGCATCCGGATGGGGCCGCGCTGAGCGCGAGCGGAGAAAGGCAAGGGCATGACCACGGAGACGCAGCCGGACGAGCCGGACTATGTGACCTATATGGTCGAGGATGCGGTGGCATGGATCATGCTCAATCGCCCGCAATATTCCAACGCGCAGAATTACCGGCTGCTCAATCAGCTCGACGCCGCGTTCAAGCGCGCGGTGGAGGATGACGAGGTCAAGGTCATCGTGCTCGGCGGCGAGGGCAAGCATTTCTCGGCCGGCCACGACATCGGCACGCCCGAGAAGGATTCCAACCTGCCGCGCAGCCGCACCCTGCTGTGGTGGGATCACCTCAACAAGGGCGGCGCAGAGCGGCAATATGTGCTGGAGCAGGACGCCTATCTCGGCCTCTGCCGGCGCTGGCAGGACATCCCCAAGCCGATGATCGCGATGGTGCAGGGCGCCTGCATCGCGGGCGGACTGATGCTCGCCTGGGTGTGCGACCTGATCGTGGCATCCGAGGACGCCTTCTTCCAGGATCCGGTGGTGCGCATGGCGCAGCCCGGCGTCGAATATTTCGCCCATGCCTTCGAGCTGCCGCCGCGCGTGGCGCGCGAGCTGCTGCTGCTCGGCGAGCGGATGCCGGCGCAGCGCGCCTATCAGTTCGGCATGGTCAATCGCATCTACCCGCGCGAGACGCTGCGCGAGGAGGTGGCGAAGATGGCCGCCGAGCTGGCGACGCGCGACCGCTTCGGCATGGCGCTGACCAAGCAGGCAGTGAACCATGTCGAGGAGCTGCGCGGCAAGCGCACCGCGATGGATGCCGTGTTCCACATGCACCACCTCGCCCATGCGCATAACCAGCTGATGACCGGCCATCTCGTCGGCGGCCTCGATGCCAAGGCGATGGCGAGCGCGAACAAGAAGCAGGCAGGCGAAGGATGACGAACGCAGTGCTGGCCGAAATGCCTGAAGCGCCCATCCTGCCGGATCTTCTCTCGCTGCTGGCCGGCGCGGCCGATGCGGCGCAGGCCTTCGTCGCCGCCGCGCAGCCGCAGGTGAAGGCGCGGATCGCGGGCGCGAACGGCCGTGTCGACAGGCGCCGCGCCGACGAGGAGCAGCATGTCGTCCACGGCTTCGGCTGGTTCGCCTCCTATGCCGAGCTGATGCGCGAAGTGGCGCATTGGGCGGCGGCGCTCGATGCGAAGGGGGAGTTTGGCGAGATCGAGGCGCTGCTCGCGCAAGTGCTCTTTGCCGAATATGGCGCGCAGCTGCGCGGCGGCATCCCGATGAACCAGGGCGAGGTGATCCGCCCGGGCGACCTCGCCGACGACGTCTCGGCGCTCGATGCGCCCGCGCTCGGCACGCTGATCCGCCAGGGCGGCACGCAGGCGGTGAAGACCGCCGTCGCCCGCCATCTCGCCGATGCGCGCGGCCGCGCGACGCTGGAGAATGCCGGGCTCGACGAGATGTTCGACATGATCCGCGACCAGTTCTTCGCTTTCTCGCAGGAGAAGGTCGCGCCCCATGCCCATGACTGGCATCTCAAGGACGAGCTGATCCCGCTGCCGCTGGTCGAGGAGCTCGGTGCGATGGGTGTGTTCGGCATGACCATCCCCGAGCCATTCGGCGGCCTCGGCATGGGCAAGACGGCGATGTGCGTCGTGTCCGAGGAGCTGTCGCGCGGCTGGATCGGGGTCGGATCGCTGGCCACCCGGTCGGAGATTGCCGCCGAGCTGATCCTGACCGGCGGCACGCCCGAGCAGAAGGCGCACTGGCTGCCGCAGATCGCGAGCGCGGCGATCCTGCCGACCGCCGTGTTCACCGAGCCCGATACCGGCTCCGACCTCGGCGCGCTGCGCACCCGCGCGACGCTCAGCGGCGACGAATATCGCGTCAGCGGCAACAAGACCTGGATCACCCACGCGGCGCGCGCCGACGTGATGACGCTGCTGGTCCGCACCGATCCCGCCACGAAGGACTATAGCGGCCTCTCGATGTTGCTCGCGCCCAAAGAGCGCGGCACCGTCGCCGATCCGTTCCCCACCCCGGGCATGAGCGGCGGCGAGATCGAGGTGATCGGCTATCGCGGCATGAAGGAATATGAGATCGGCTTCGACGATTTCCGCGTGCCCGCCGCCAACCTGCTCGGCGGCGTCGAGGGCCAGGGCTTCAAGCAGCTCATGGCGACCTTCGAGAGCGCGCGCATCCAGACGGCGGCGCGCGCGATCGGCGTCGCCCAGGCCGCGCTCGACGTCGGCCTCGGCTATGCGCTGGACCGCAAGCAGTTCGGCCGCCCGATCTTCGAATTCCCCCGCGTCGCCAACAAGCTGGCGATGATGGCCGCGGAGATCATGGGCGCCCGCCAGCTCACCTATTTCGCCGCGCGCCAGAAGGACGAGGGCAAGCGCTGCGATCTCGAGGCCGGCATGGCCAAGCTGATCGGCGCCCGCGTCGCCTGGGCCGCGGCCGACAATGCGCTCCAGATCCATGGCGGCAACGGCTTCGCCACCGAGTATCAGGCGAGCCGCCTGCTCGCCGACGCGCGCATCCTCAACATCTTCGAAGGCGCCGGCGAGATCCAGGCCCAGGTGATCGCACGGCGTTTGCTGGACGGGGGGAACTGATCGCAGAGCGATATCGGTCGGCCGTCGACAGATGGTTCAATCGTCCGGCCAATCGTCCTCGCCCCAATCCCGCGACGTATGGATGACCCTCAGGATCGACCCCGCCGCGTCGTCATCGGTCAGCGCATATGCGATGACATAGGGCAAGCCACGCACCGATTTTTCGTAGGTGCCGGCAACCCGCCCAGGATGTCCCGTAGCGAAAGTGCCGAGGCTTTCGCCGACGTGATTCACTATCGCCACGATCCGGCGGGCGGCCTGGGGATCTTCGGCGGCAATATATTCAACTTGGGTGCGGATATCGTGCCTGGCCGCGTTCGACCACTCGACGCGTCTCACCCCCGGCGGGCCTTGGTTCGCTCCACCTCATCGATCATGGCGTCGAGCTCGGCAATCACCTGATCGTGCGGCGTCACCCGGCCCGCCGCCACATCCGCCAGCCCCTGCTGTATCCCTTCGATGATCGCGAGCTCGCGGTCGACATAGGCCGCCAAGGCTTCAGCCGCCAGGAAGGATCGGCTGCGTCTCGTGCCTTGCGCAAGACGGCCGAGCTTATCGTGAACCTCCACCGGGAGACGGATCGTCATCGTCGTGCTGCTCATGGCAATAACCTCTGCGATCATATGTGTACAATCTAACACATGTCGCAGACAATGCCAGCCTCAGAGCCGTTCGACGATCGTCACGTTTGCCATGCCCCCCGCCTCGCACATCGTCTGCAGGCCGTAGCGGCCGCCGCGATCGTGGAGGGCGCTGACCAGCGTCGTCATCAGCTTGGAGCCCGACCCGCCGAGCGGATGGCCGAGCGCGATGGCGCCGCCATTGACGTTGAGCTTCGCCGGATCCGCGCCGAGCGCCTTGAGCCAGGCGAGCGGCACCGACGCGAAGGCTTCGTTGACTTCGAACAGGTCGATGTCGTCGATGCCGAGGCCGGTCTTCGCGAGCGCCCGTTCGGTCGCCGGGATCGGCGCCTCGAGCATGATCACCGGATCATGGCCGATCACGGTCATGTGGTGGACCCGCGCCAGTGGGGTAAGGCCCAGCGCCTTGAGGCCGGTCTCGTTGACGACGAGCAGCGCGGCGGCACCGTCGCAAATCTGGCTGGCGTTGCCCGCGCTGATCACACCGCCCTCGCGCAGCAATTTGAGGCTGGCTATCTTTTCGAGGCTGGCATCGAAACGGATGCCCTCGTCCACCGTGTGGACCACCGTCTCGCCCTCGGGCGTCACCACCTCGATCGGCACGATCTCGCCCGCGAACTTGCCGGCCTCCGTGGCCGCCGCCGCGCGCCTGTGGCTTTCCAGCGCAAAGCGATCGAGGTCCTCGCGGGTGAAGCCATATTTGGTCGCCATCATCTCGGCGCCGCCGAACTGGCTGAACGGCGTATCCGGATAGCGGGCCTCGATGCCCGGGCTGCGATAGGTGCCGAAGCCGTGCTGGGCCGGCAGCGTCCAGGGCAGGCCCATCGGCACGCGCGTCATGCTTTCGACGCCGGCGGCGACGATCACGTCCATCGCGCCGGACATCACCGTCGCCGCGGCGAAATGCAGCGCCTGCTGCGAGGAGCCGCATTGCCGGTCGACATGCGTCGCGGGCACCGACTCCGGCAGCCCCGACGCAAGCACGGCGTTGCGCGCGATGTTCGCGCCCTGCTCGCCGCCCGGACAGGCGCAGCCCATGATCACATCCTCGATCGCTGCGGGATCGATGCCGCTGCGCTCGACAAGGCCCGCCAGCACCTTGCCGGCCAGGTCCGCAGGATGGACCCCCGCCAGCCGTCCGCCGCGCTTGCCGCCGGCGCTGCGCGCAACCGCCGCAATATATGCTTCCGCCATGATTTCCTCTCGCTCAATAGGGATGAATAATGCCGCGGTGCCGGCTCAGCCGACCGGCCCGCGCGTCTCCGGAAGCGGCGCGGCGCGCCCTTCGATCTGGGCGATCGCCGCGGCGGGCAGGTCCACCGGCGCCTCGAGCAGGGCCGTCAGCGCCTGGGCGAAATGCTCCAACCCATGCTCGCTGCCCCACATCGGATGATCGCGGCTCTCGTCCGCCAGTGCGCGCTCGCGCGCGGAAAGCACCGCGCCGAGACAGGCGCCCATGAATATGAATCGCTGATTCTGCAGGCCGGGCGACAGCTGCGGCATCAGCCTGCGCAGATGATCGAGACAGCGGCCATAGGCACGATTCCAGCGCGGATCGATCGCATCGAGCATGAGATCGCGATGCGACATGCTGAACAAGGTGACGAAACGAATATAATAGCGGTCGCCCAGCGCCGTGACCGGCAGGATCAGCACGTCGACGATCTCGCGCACCGAGCGCGGCCCGCCTTCTGCTTCCAGCCGGTCGAGCGCGGCATTGCGGAGCTGCTCGAGTTCCACCGCGCCATCCATGATGATCACACGGACGAGCGCTTCCTTCGATCCGAAATAATAGCCGACGGCTCCGTGATTCTTCTGGCCCGCCGCTGCCGCAATCTCGCGCACGGTGACACCGTCGACGCCCCGTTCGGCGAACAGGCGCAATGCTACCCGCTTGATATGCTCGGCGGCTGCGCTGCGGCTCTGTTCATCGCTCCTGGCGATCTGAAGTCTAACCATGAGTGCAAAATCTCATTGCAATCCCTATCAGTCAAGCGCATTATCCAATTGACCTAATCGGCGACATAAGCGCCGGAAATGCGAGGATGTCTGAGTGGATTCGGCGATTAACATCGAGTCGCTTGCTGCCTGGATGACATCGCAGCAGCTGGGCACCGGAGCGATCGAGAACATCGTCCCGCTGGCTGGCGGCACGCAGAACATCCTGCTGCGCTTCACCCGCGACGGACGCGATTATGTGCTGCGCCGTCCACCGCAGCATCCGCGCCCCAACTCGAACGAGACCATGCGCCGCGAGGCTCGCGTGCTGCGCGCGCTCGCCGGCAGCAACGTGCCGCATCCCGGATTGATCGCAGCCTGCGGCGAGGAGGCCGTGCTGGGCGCCGCCTTCTATCTGATGGAGCCCGTCGAAGGGTTCAATCCGGTTGGCACCTTGCCCGAACCGCATGCGAGCTCCGCGGAGATCCAGTATGCGATGGGCCTCGCTCTCGTCGACGGCGTCGCCGCGCTGGGTGCGCTGGATTATCGCGCGGTCGGACTCACCGATTTCGGCAAGCCGGAGAATTTCCTGGGCCGGCAGGTCGCCCGCTGGCGCAGCCAGCTCGCCGGCTATGGCGAATTCGCGGAATGGCCCGGTCCGGACAGCCTGCCCGCGGTCGGGCGCGTCGGCAAATGGCTGGAGCGGCACCGCCCCGAAACCTTCATGCCCGGCATCATGCATGGCGATTATCATCTCGCCAACGTGATGTTTCGTCCCGATGGGCCGGAACTGGCCGCGATCATCGACTGGGAACTGGCCACGATCGGCGACCCGCTGCTCGATCTCGGCTGGCTGCTGGCGACCTGGCCGGAAGGCGATAGCGAGAGCACCGTTTCCGTCACGCCTTGGATCGGCTTTCCGGAAGCCGCGGAGCTGATCTCCCGCTACGCGGCCGCATCGGAGCGCGATCTCTCGGCAGTCGACTGGTATCATGTCCTCGCCTGCTACAAGCTCGGCATCCTCCTCGAAGGAACCTATGCCCGCGCCTGCGCGGGCAAGGCACCGAAGGATGTCGGTGACCGGCTCCACGGCCGCGCCATCGCGCTGCTCGAACGAGCAGACAGGCTGACGCGATGAACGCTCTCTCAACCGTCACACCCTCAAGGACCTGCCCCACCCCATGAACGACCTCGATTTCTCCGGAAAGACCGTGCTGGTGGTCGGCGGCTCCAGCGGCATCGGCAACGGCATCGCGCGCGGCTTCCTGGCTCGGGGCGCCCAGGTCCATGTCTGGGGCACGCGCGCGAGCGCAGCGGATTATGAGGGAGAGGAAGGATCGGACCTTTCCGGCCTCGGCTACACCCAGGTCGACGTGAGCGATCCCGACGCGATTGCCGCAGCCCCGCCACCGTTCGAGACGATCGACGTTCTCGTCCATTCGCAGGGCGCCGTCTTCTATGGCCGGCGCGAGTTCCAGCGCGAGGGCTGGAGCAAGGTGATGGCCATCAATCTCGACAGCATCATGCTGATCTCGACCGCGCTGCACGACCGGCTGGCGGCGGCCAAGGGATCGATCATCGTGGTGAGCTCGATCGGCGCCTTCCGGGCCACCATGGGCAATCCCGCCTATGCGGCATCCAAGGCCGGCGCGGTCAATCTGGTGCACGCGCTCGCCCAGGCCTGGGCGCGCGACGGCATCCGCGTCAACGGCATCGCGCCGAGCCTCGTAGACACCAAGATGACCAAGGTGACGATGGACCATAAGGAACGCCGCGAGCGTGCGCTGGCGAAGATCCCGCTCGGCCGCTTCGCCACGGTCGAAGAGATGGCGGGGGTCGCGCTGTTCCTTGCCTCCCCCCTTGCCAGTTACATTTGCGGTCAAACCATCGTCGTCGATGGCGGCCTCACTCTCTGACGCGCTGAAAGGTTGGACGATGGACTTCGAATATTCGGACAAGGTGAAGGCGCTTCGCGCGCAGATCACGGATTTCATGGATGCCCATGTCTATCCGATCGAGAAGGAGCGCGATCATTTCCACGATGACCCCGCCAATCTCTGGAAGCGGTGGCCGGGCATCGAGGACATCAAGGCCAAGGCCAAGGCGGCGGGCCTCTGGAACCTGTTCCTGCCGCATGAATATGGCGAATGGAGCCCCGGCCTCACCAATCTCGAATATGCGCCCCTCGCCGAGCTGATGGGCCGCGTGATCGGCGCTTCCGAATATTTCAACTGCTCGGCGCCCGACACCGGCAATATGGAAGTGCTCGCCCGCTATGGAACGCCCGAGCAGCAGGAGAAATGGCTGAAGCCGTTGCTCGCCGGCGAGATCCGTTCCTCCTATGTGATGACCGAGCCGGAGGTCGCTTCCTCCGACGCGACCAATGTCGCCACCCGGATCGAGGCGGACGGCGATGACTATGTCATCAACGGCCGCAAATGGTGGATCTCGGGCGCCTTCGATCCGAACACCAAGATCTTCATCCTGCTCGGCCGCAGCTCGACCGAGGGGCCGCGCCACAAGCAGCATTCGCAGATACTCATCCCGCGCGACACGCCGGGCATCGAGATCGTCCGCCCGCTCGACGTGCTCCACTCGGTCCACTCGCCCTTCGGCCATGCCGAGATCACGTTCACCGACGTGCGGGTGCCGAAGGAAAATCTGATCCTCGGCGAGGGCCGCGGCTTCGAGATCGCCCAGGGCCGCCTCGGGCCGGGCCGCATCCATCACTGCATGCGCCTGATCGGCCAGGCGCAGCGTTCGCTGGAATATATGGCTCGCCGCGTCGAGAACCGCGTCGCTTTCGGCCGCAAGCTGGCGGACCAGGGCAGCATCCGCCAGGATATCGCGCTCTCGTTCTGCGAGATCGAGCAAGCGCGCCTGCTGACCCTGAAGGCGGCGGATGCGATGGATCGTTATGGCAACAAGGTCGCCAAGGACCTGATCGCCGCTATCAAGATCGTCGCTCCGCGCATGACCCAGACCGTCGCGGACCGCGCGATGCAGGTGTTCGGCGGCATCGGCATGAGCAGCGACTTCCCGCCTGCCTCTGCCTTCATGAACGCGCGCTACCTGCGTTTCGCCGATGGCCCCGACGAAGTGCATCTGGCCCAGCTCGGCAAGCAGAAGATCGCCGAGCTGAACGCGCTGCCGGTGCGCTGAGACGATTGGGAGGGCATCGCGATGGCCAGCCGGATTGAGACCCAGACCGCGTCGCGGAGCGAGACGCCGCGCCTCGGCCAGGCCTGGTGGATGGTCGCGGTGCTGTTCGCGCTGTACGTTTTCTCCTGGGTGGATCGGCTCACCATCTCGATGCTGGTGACCCCGATCAAGCAGCATCTGCTGCTGAGCGACGTGCAGGTGAGCATGATCACCTCCACTTCGTTCGCGATCTTCTACGCGATCTTCGGTCTGCCCCTCGGCTGGGCGGCGGACCGGTTCTCGCGTCGCTGGATCATCTTCGGCGGCGTGACCTTGTGGGCGATCGCGACCACCGCCTGCGGCTATGCCCAGACGTTCGAACAGTTGCTGATCGCGCGGATCTTCGTCGGCGTCGGCGAGGCGGCGCTGCTGCCGGCCGCCTATTCGCTGATCGCGGACGGCTTTCCGCGGCACCTCCTGACCCGCGCCACCTCCACTTTCCAGATGGCGGGCAAGGTGGGCTCGGCCACCGCATTCGGCCTCGGCGGCGCGGCGGTCGCTTTCGCGACGGCGCATGAGGGCGTGCACATTCCCTTCCACGGCCCGGCCCATCCCTGGCAGCTGGTGATGATGATGATCGGCGTGCCAGGCATCCTGATCGCGGCGCTGCTGTTCACTTTCCCCGATCCGGGTCGCAAGCGCGTGCGCGAGACCATGGACAAGGAGGCGCAGCGTGCGGAGACGCGGGCCTTCGTGCGCACCAACTGGCGGCTGCTGGCTCTGATGCTGGCGGGCACCTCCTGTCTCGCAATCTGCGGCTATTCGATGACCAATTGGGTGCCGACCTATATCGAGCGGCATTTCGGCTGGGAGCCGAAGCAATATGGCCTCGCGCTCAGCCTGATGAACATCGTCTCGGCGCTGTCGCTGGTGGTGAACGGATGGATCGTCGACCGGCTCTTCGCGCGGGGCATGAAGGATGCGCATCTGCGCTTCTACAGCTGGCTGATCCTCGCCTTCCTGCCGGTGATCGCCTACATGTTCTTCGCGACGAACGCCTATGTCTTCCTCGCCTGCTATTGTGTCGCCCAGTTCATCACCGTGCCCTTCATGGTCTATGTGTCGTCGGTGATGGCGCTGATCGCGCCCGGCGCGGCGCGCGCGCAGATGCTGGCCTTCTTCCTGTTCGTCTTCACCATTCTCGGCCTCGGCGCCGGCCCCGCGATCGTGGCCGGCCTCACCGAATATGTGTTCGGCAACGAAGCGATGCTCGGCTATTCGCTGGGCATCGTGGTCTTCGCCGGTGCCGTGCTGGCGCTCGTCTCCTTCCGGGTCGCGCTCCGCTATCTTTCCTCGACCATCATCGCGCAGACGTCGGTCCATGGTTGACCCTCGCGCGCCCTCGCCCATCCCAAAGGAGCACCCATGTCTTTAGCCATGGCCGGCGTCGATCCGGCGCGTCGCGACGCATTCGCGCTTGCCGACGAACGCGTCACCTACACGTGGCGCGCGCTCGATCCGATCCTCAATCGCGCGGCCAACGCGCTCAGCGGGCTGGATTTCGCGGACGACAAGAGGGTCGCGGTGTTCGCGCCGAACAGCGTCGAAACCGTCATCGCCTATGTCGCCTGCCTGGAGGCCGGCATTTCCAGCGTTCCGGTGAGTTTCCATCTCACCCCGTCGGAAGCCGCCTATATCCTGAAGGATTCGGGCGCCGTGGCCGTGCTCGTCGGCCCCGAGACGGCGGAAGCCGGCATCGCCGCGGCGGCGGAAGCAGGCGTGGCAACGGTGATCGGCTGGCGCTGCGCGCCGCGCGCGGGCCTGATCCATTGGGAAGAATGGATCGCCGAGGCGTCGGATGCCGAGCCCGATCACGAGGTGCCGCCGCTGCCGCATCTCCATTATACCTCGGGCACCACGGGCCGCCCCAAGGCCACCGACACCCCGCCGCAATATTTCCCACGCGTCGCCACGGTGCGCGAACTGGCCGAAACCCTGCGCCCGCGCGTCACGCCCTCCCCCGGCATCGCGGTCGGCCCGCTCTACCACACTGGCCCGCTCGGCATGGCACGCAACCTGTTCGCCGGCATGAGCCTCGTCACCGTCGAGCATTTCGATCCCGAGAAGGTGCTAGCGCTGATCGAGAAATATCGCATTGCCGGATCGGTGATGGTGCCGACCCATTTCCAGCGCCTGCTCGCGCTGCCGCCCGAGACCCGCGCCAAATATGATGTTTCCAGCGTGCAGCGCCTCGCCCACACCGGCGCGGCCTGCCCGCGCGACGTTAAGAGGGCGATGATCGACTGGTTCGGCCCCGTGCTGGTGGAAGCCTATGGCGGCACCGAAGCGGGATCGACCACCTTCATCAGCTCCGCCGAATGGCTGGAGCGGCCCGGCTCGGTCGGCAAGGCCCTACCGCCGTTCGAAACGGTCATCTATGGCGAGGACGGCCAGGTGCTCGGCCCGAACGAGGTCGGCCAGGTCTATTTCCGCGACACCAGCGGCCATGGCATCGTCTATCGCGGCGATCCGGAAAAGACCGCCGCCGCGCACATCGCCCCCGGCGTCTTCACCCTGGGCGAGATGGGTTATGTCGACGAGGCCGGTTATCTGTTCATCACCGATCGCGTCTCCGACATGATCGTGAGCGGGGGCGTGAACATCTATCCGGCCGAATCCGAGCATGTCCTGCTGCGCCACCCGAAGGTGGCCGACGTGGCGGTGGTCGCTGCGCCGAACGAGGAGATGGGCGAAGAAGCCCGCGCGCTGGTCATTCCGCGCGACCCGTCCGATCCGCCGACGGCCGACGAGCTGAACGCCTTCTGCCGCGCGTCGCTCGCCGGCTACAAATGCCCGCGCGGCTATGAGATGGTCGACGATATCGGCCGCACGGCGATGGGCAAGGTGAACAAGCGGGCGCTGCGCCAGCGCTACTGGCCGTCCGATCGGACGATCGGAGGCTGATTGTGCGCGCGCCGATCGCCTTCGCCGCCCTGCTGCTGCTCGCCGGCCGCTCGGCACCCGATGCCGCCATCCAGGAGGGGCGGGACTGGCCGCATTATGGCGGCTCGACCGAAAACCATTACAGCCCGCTCACCGAGATCAACGATCGCACCGTGAGCGGGCTCGGCCTCGCCTGGTTCAAGGATATCAACGACGGGGGCAGTGCGCTCTCCGCGCCGGTGGCGGTCGACGGCGTGCTCTATTATGCCTCGGGTTCGAGCTTCGTGCGCGCGGTGGAGGCCGCGACCGGACGGGAGCTGTGGACGTTCGACGCGCAAGCGTGGAAGACTGCGGGCCGCAAGCTGCGCGCGGCCTGGGGCATTCGCGGCCTCGCCTATGACAATGGCAAGATCTTCGTCGGCACGATCGACGGGAAATTGACCGCGCTCGACGCGAAGACCGGCAAGCCGGCGTGGAGCGTGATGACGGTCGGCGCGGATGACGAGCGCTACATCTCCGGCGCGCCCTGGGTGTTCAAGGGCAAGGTGATCATCGGCCATGGCGGCGCCGATTTCGCCCCGATCCGCGGCTATGTGACCGCCTATGACCAGGCGACCGGAAGGCAGCTCTGGCGCTTCTACACCGTGCCGGGCGATCCGGCGAAAGGCTTCGAGAACAAGGCCATGGCAATGGCCGCGAAGAGCTGGACGGGCGAATGGTGGAAATATGGCGGCGGCGGCACCGTCTGGAACGCCATGGCCTATGATCCCAAATATAATCGCATCTACATCGGCATCGGCAACGGCTCGCCCTGGAACCGCAAGATCCGCAGCCCAGGCGGCGGCGACAATCTGTTCCTCTGCTCGATCGTCGCGCTGGACGCCGATACCGGCGAATATGTCTGGCATTACCAGACCAATCCGGGCGAAAGCTGGGACTATAATTCGGCGATGGACATCGAACTGGCCGATCTGAAGATCGACGGCCATGTTCGCGAAGTGATCATGCATGCGCCGAAGAACGGCTTCTTCTACGTCCTCGATCGCAAGACGGGCAAGCTGATCTCGGCACAGAATATCGTGCCGGTGAACTGGGCGAAACGGATCGACGTCGCGACCGGGCGCCCGGTGGAGAATCCCGAAGCGCGCTATCCCGGCGGCAAGCCGGCGATCGTCTATCCCTCCCCCTTCGGCGCGCACAATATCGAGGCGATGTCGTTCAACCCGGCGACCGGCCTCGTCTATATCCCGACGATGGACCAGGGCCGCGTCTATGTGGATCCCGAGGGCGGCCTCAAGGACTGGAAGCATCTCGACGGACAGCGGCTGAGCGTCGGCACGGGCGCGCCGCCGCCCGGCGTGGTGCCGGATCGGCCGGCCACCAGCTTCCTGCTCGCCTGGAACCCGGCCACGCAGAAAGAGGCCTGGCGGGTGCCGATGCCCGGCATCCGCGGCGGCGGCGGCACTGCGACCACCGCGGGCAATCTCCTGTTCCAGGGCAATGCCGGCGGCCGCTTCGTCGCTTATGCCGCGACCAGCGGTAAGCCGCTCTGGTCCTTCGACGCGCAGACCGCGGTGATGGCGCAGCCGATCGTCTATCGCGCGAACGGCCGCGAATATGTCTCGGTGATCGCCGGCGCCCGTTTCGCAAGCGCCACCGGCCTGCCGCGCGAATGGAACTACCGCACGCAGCAGTGGCGGCTCCTCACCTTTGCGCTCGGCGGCAAGGCCAAGCTGCCGCCGGCGAATGACGAGCAGCCGCCCGTGCTGGACGATCCGGCGTTCACCGTGGATCCCGCCAAGGCGAAAGCGGGCGCGCTGATCTTCGGCCAGCGCTGCTCCATCTGCCACGGCGCCGGCGCCGTATCGGGCGGCGCGGCCCCCGATCTTCTCCAGTCGCCCATCCCGATGGACCATGACAGCTTCACCGCCGTGCTGCGCGACGGGATGCTGATGGAACGCGGCATGCCCCGCTTCGAGGAGCTCGACGATCAGCATATCGGCGCGCTCCAGCATTATCTCCGTCAACGCGCCCGCGAGGTCCTGGCCGCGCAAGCCGCCGGCAGGCCGGGCGCATCAACACATAGAGGGCTGAATGAAGGTCAATGACGTCACCACCTACGAGGTGGAAGGCCGGATCGCGGTCATCACGGTCAATTCGCCGCCGGTGAATGCGCTCTCCAATGCGGTGCGGCAGGGGATTGCGGGCGGCGTGGAGAAGGCGATCGCCGACGATGCCGTCGGCGCGCTCGTGCTGATCTGCGAGGGCCGGACCTTCTTCGCCGGCGCCGACATCACCGAGTTCGGCAAGCCGCAGGTCGAGCCGTCGCTGCGCGAGCTGCAGAAGATCGTGGAGAATGCGCCCAAGCCAGTGATCGCCGCGATCCACGGCACCGCCCTCGGCGGCGGGCTGGAGCTCGCCCTCGTCGCGCATTACCGCATCGCCGTGCCGTCCGCGAAATGCGGCCTGCCCGAGGTCAAGCTCGGCCTGCTGCCGGGAGCCGGCGGCACGCAGCGCCTGCCCCGCATCGTCGGCATCCCCAAGGCGCTGGAAATGGTGACGAGCGGCGATCCGGTGTCCGCGAAATCCGCCCTGGAAATGGGCCTGCTCGACGAGCTCGCCGGCGAAGGGCAACTCCGCGCCGACGCGATCGCCTTCGCAAACCGCGTGCTCGACGAGGGCCGTTCGCTGGTCAAGGTGCGCGATAAGACCGACAAGCTCGACGAGGCTCGCGCCAGGCCGGAAATATTCGCCGAGTTCCGCAAGGCGAACGCCAAGAAGTTCCGCGGTTTCCTGGCGCCCGAATATAATATCCGCTGCGTCGAGGCGACGCTGGTCGACCAGCCGTTCGAGGATGCGCTCGCCTATGAACGCTCGCTGTTCGACGTGCTGATGCAGGACAGCCAGTCCGCCGCACAGCGCCACGTCTTCTTCGCCGAGCGCCAGGCCGCCAAGATCGACGGCATCCCGGCGGACACGCCCACCCTGCCGATCGCGAAAGTCGGCGTGATCGGCGCCGGCACGATGGGCGGCGGCATCGCGATGAACTTCCTCAACGTCGGCATCCCGGTCACCATCGTCGAGACCAGCCAGGCGGCGCTCGATCGCGGGCTCGGCATCATCCGCCGCAACTATGAGACGACGGCGAAGAAGGGCAAGCTGAGCGCCGGGGATCTCAAGAAGCGCATGAGCCTGCTCACCGGCTCGCTCGCGCTGGAAGACCTCGCCGACGCGGACCTGATCATCGAGGCGGTGTTCGAGCAGATCGACGTCAAGAAGGACGTGTTCGCACGGCTCGATGCGGTCGCCAAGCCGGGGGCGATCCTCGCCACCAACACCAGCTATCTCGACATCGACGCCATCGCGGCGGCGACCGGGCGGCCCGAGAGCGTCATCGGCCTGCACTTCTTCTCGCCGGCCAATGTGATGAAGCTGCTCGAGGTGGTGCGCACCAAGGACAGCGCGCCAGCGAACATCGTCACCGCGATGAAGCTCGCCAAGACGATCGGCAAGATCGGCGTGCTCGTCGGCAACGGCTTCGGCTTCGTCGGCAATCGCATATTGGCGGCGCGCAACACCCAGGCGGACCGGCTGGTGCTGGAGGGCGCGAGCCCCGAGGCGGTCGACGCGGCGCTCTACGATTTCGGCTTTCCGATGGGGCATTTCCAGATGCGCGATCTGGTCGGCCTCGACGTCGGCTGGAACCGCGAGACGACCCGTTCCGCCAATGTGCGCGAGATCCTCAACGAGATGGGGCGCCACGGCCAGAAGAGCGGCGGCGGCTATTATGACTATGACGAGAACCGCAACCGCGTCCCCTCGCCCGTCGCCCTCCAGGTGATCGAGGACTTCGCGAAGAAGGAGGGCATCGCCCGCCGCGAGGTGCCGGCCGACGAGATACTCGACCGCATCCTCTTCGCGATGGTCAACGAGGGCGCCCGCATCCTCGACGAGGGTATCGCTTCAAGGCCGTCCGACATCGATATCGTGTGGATCACCGGCTATGGCTGGCCGCGCTATCGCGGCGGCCCGATGTTCTGGGGCGACCTCCAGGGCGTGCCGGTGGTGCTCGAAAAGCTGAAGGCGCTGCAGGCGGCCCATGGCGACGGCTTCGCGCCCTCGCCGCTGATCGAGCGGCTGGCGGCGGAAGGCAAGGGGTTCAAGGACCTATGATGAAGCCCAACCGGATCGCCATCACCGGTGTCGGCGAAACGCCCTTCCTGCGCAAGGGCGACCAGACCGTGATGCAGATGCTCACCCGGGCGAGCCTGGCGGCGATTGCCGACGCCGGGCTCACGCCCGCCGACATCGACGGCTATATCGCCAACAAATATGTCGGCCACGGCTCGGACGAGATCGCCCATGCCATCGGCGGCGGCGAGAAACGCTTCTGCGCGGCGGTGGATTCCGCGGGCGGCACCGCCACCTGCGGACAGGCGATCGAGCTGGCCCAGCTCGCGATCGAGGCCGGCCTCGCGCGGCACGTGCTGGTCTCCTACGCCATCTGGTCGAACAAGCCGGGCGGCGTCTATGCGGTCCATGCGCGCGAGCCGCAGAAGGCGGGGATCGAGATGCCCGCCGGCTTCTTCGGCCAGCCCACCTATTTCGCGAGCATGGCCAATCGCTATGCCCATGAGTTCGGCATGACCGAGGAGGAGCAGGCCTCCGTTCCGATGACCTACCGCGCCTGGGCGGAGATCACCCCCAGCGCCCAGCGGCGCGATCCGATGGATCTGGAGGCCTATCGCAAGAGCCCGATGATCTCCACGCCGCTGCGCGTCGCGGATTGCTGCCTCACCACCGACGGCGGCTGCGCCTATATCGTGAGCGCGGTCGAGGAAGCGCGCGACATGCCGCACCCGGTGATCGCGGTGCAGGGCGTCGGCCTCGGCTACAACAATTATCCGCAGGGCGTGCTGTTCACCCAGAAGCCCAGCACCTTCGAGTTTCCCGGCCGCGAATCCGCCGCCCGCGCCTATGCGATGGCGGGCTGCGATCCGAAGGACCTCGATCTCGCGCAGATCTACGACGGCTTCACCATCTCCGCGCTGGTGCAGACCGAGATGCTGGGCCTGTGCGAGCGGGGCGAGGGTCCGCGCTTCTACGCCGCCGGCCATGCCCGGCCGGGCGGGCGGATGCCGGTCAACACCAGCGGCGGCCACATGTCCGGCGGCTATGTGCCGGGCATCAACCTGATGATCGAGGGCGTGCGGCAGCTGCGCGGGCGGGAGGGCGCGCGGCAGGTGCCGAATGCGCGGCTCTGCGCCGTCGCCGGCCTCGGCGGCAATTCGCACTCCACCACCATCCTCGCGCGGAGCTGAGCCAATGGGCATTCCCGTCTATCCGGTCCATCTCGAGGATCCGCTGCTGCAGGGCTTCTACGACGGCCTCGCCGCGGGCGAGCTGCGCATCACCGCCGATGCCGAGACCGGCGAATGGATCTGGTATCCGCCGGAAGTCGTGCCCGGAAAACCCGATGCCGTGCTGGAATGGCGTGCGGTCTCGCCGGAAGGTCGGGCCTATACCTACACCACCATCGTGCGCAGCCTCCTGCCCGGCGATCACAAGGCGGAGGTGCCGTTCACCTGCGTCCTGTTCGAACCGGACGATGCGCCGGGCGTGCGCGTTCCCGGCATATTGATCGAGGATGAGGGCGTGGCGCCGGCCTGCGGCATGCGGCTGCGCTTCAAGCCGGTTGAGGCCGGCGACCACTGGATCGCCGGCTTCGTTCCGATCGATTGAACCAGACAGGGCTGTTCAGCCCGCCTCGCCGATCGTCACCACCACCTTGCCGAGCGCCTTGCGGTCCATCACCCAGCGGATTGCGGCCGCCGTCTCCTCCAAGGGGAAGCGGCGGCTGATCTCGGGCACGAGCAGGCCCCGTGCGTGCCAATCGTAGAGGCGCTCGGCATTGCGCCGATGCGCCTCGGGGTCTGCGACCACGAAGGAGCCCCAGAACACGCCGATGATCGCGGCGGACTTCACCAATGGCAGGTTGAGCGGGATCGATGGAATGTCGCCCGCCGCGAAGCCGACGACGAGATAGCGGCCATTGCGCTCGATCGAGCGAAAGGCCGGTTCCGCAAGCGCCCCGCCGACCGGATCGAAGACCACGTCGACGCCCCGGTCCCCCGCGATCCGCCGGATTCCCGCGCGCAAATCCTCGCGCGAATAGTCGATCGTCCCGTCCGCGCCGTGACGGCGGGCAAGCGCCAGCTTCTCCTCCGAAGAGGCCGCCGCGATGACGCGAGCGCCCATCGCCCGGGCCACTTCGATCGCCGCGAGCCCGACGCCGCCGGCCGCACCGAGCACCAGCACCGTCTCGCCGCTGCGCAGCGCCGCGCGCTGCTCGAACGCGTGAATCGCGGTGCCGTAGACGACGGTGAAACCCGAGGCGACTTCAAAGGACATCGTCTCCGGCAGCGGCAGAACCCGGGCGGCCGGAACTGCCACCTGCTCCGCGAAGGCGCCGAAGGTGGTCATTGCCGCGACGCGATCGCCGACATGGAAATCCCCGACGCCTTCGCCCACCGCATCGACGAAACCCGCCGCCTCGCTGCCGGGGCCGAACGGCAGCGGCGGCTTGGTCTGGTAGAGATTCTGGATGATCAGCGCGTCCGGGAAATTGACGCTCGCCGCCTGGACGCGCAGCCGAACCTCGCCGGGCGCAGGCTCGGGCGGCGGGATATCGCGCAGGGCCAGCCTTTCGGGTGGCCCGTGCCGTTCGCACAGGATCGCGCGCACGCTCTCAGGCTCCCGCCAGGAACTCCTGCTGCATCTTGTAGAAATCGTCGTCCGGATATTTCACGCTGTGCTGCCCGGCCGGCCACGCCGAATAAGGCGTTTCGGACGGGAATGCCGGCGAGGTATAATCGGAAAGGCCGCGACGGCGGATGATCTTCCATTCGCCGTTCCGACGCTCGAGGAAATCGAGATAACGGCCCTGGAAGAAGACGTCTTCCTCACCCTGGCCGTCCTTCCGATCGCGCCGGTGCTGCGCGAAATAATAGCATTCGGAAAAGGCTCTGTCGCCTTTCATCTCGACGGTGACGTTGGAGATATGGTGGCAGGCATATTTGAGCGCCGAGACGATCTTGAAGGCGAAACCGACGAAATCGGACGACTTGCCTTCGAACTTGCCGTGCTTATGGGTCGATTCCGGCCAGAAGCAGCTGCGCAGCAGCGCCTCATCCGCGCGATCGTTGGCGCGGGCATAGGCGTAGAGCAAAGCGGTGATCTGGTCCTTGGATTCGAGCACGTCGATGCGCTCGGCCAGGCCACCCGAAGCACCGCCCCTGCCCTTCGGCGCGGCGGCGCCGGCGCCGGTCGCCGCCATCGCGAGCGGAACGGCGAGCATCGCGCGCAGCGTGGCGCGGCGTTCATTATCTTTCATGCACTCTCTCCCTCGTCTCTCGCGCCCCTCAGTCGCACATCTCGAGCAGGCCCGGCTCGGCGCGCAGGCGCGGCAGAACCTCCTTTTCGAACAGCTTCAGACTGCTCCAGGACAGCTCGGGATCGAGCCCGCCCAGCAGCGCGTGGAAGGTGACGGCGGTTCCGCGCCCGAGCTCCTTGAGATAGGCGAAGCATTCGTCCGGGGTTACCACCTTGATGTTCGGCATCGCCTTCAGCGCCTCGACCGTCTCGGCGGCCTTGTAGCGCGTCTGGCCCACGCCGCGCTCCTTCGCCCATTCGGCATAGGCGTTGGTGGCATAAGCGACGTGCGGCGCGACCCGCGGCCAATCGCGATCGGGATCGTCGGACACGAACAGGAAGCTCGCCGCCGGCTTGCGCAGCGCCTCGGGCTCAGGGAAACCAGCTTTTGCCCGTTCCTCCTTGTAGAGGAGGAAGAGATCGGGGTGCCCGGGGAAATATTGATAGCCGTTCTTGGCCGCGCGGATCGCGGACTTCTCGGTCGATCCGCCCATGTAGATTTTCGGACCGCCCGGCGTCGCCGGCGGCGGCGTCACCAGCACGGTGCGGCCGCGGAATTCGAACGGCTCGCCGGTCCACGCGCTCTTCAGCGCCGCCAGCGTCTCGTTCATGATGCCGAGACGCTTGGTGATGTCCTTGTCGAACATCGCGAATTCGTGCGGACGATAGCCCATGCCCGCAGTCAGCCAGACCCGGCCCGGGCCGATATTGTCGAGCACCGCGAGATCTTCGGCAAGGCGCAGCGGATCGTGCATCGTCACGACCAGCGCGGACAAATGGGTGACGATCCGGTCGGTCGAGCCAAGGATCGATGCCGCCTGGATCATCGGCGACGGACAATAGCCGCCTTCCGTGCCATGATGCTCGGCCAGGAAGACCTGGGTGAAGCCGAGCTTGTCCGCCCAGGCGGATTGTTCGATGGCCGTCTTGTACATTGCCGGATGGGAGGCGCCGAATTCGGGCCGGTTCATGTCGTAGCGAAGATTGAGCTGCACCCTCAGGGCTCCCGATTATGGCCTTTATCGAGGTCGACGGATCAGGCCGCCGACACCTTGGAATCGATCCGGCCGGTATTGCTCTTGGCGACCATAGCCTTGCCGCTGGCGATCAGCGCCTCGATCTCGGCGGCGGAGTAACCCGCCTCGCCGAGGATCTCGCGCGTATGCTCGCCAAGGCGCGGCGCGGATCCCCTGGCGAAGCCCGGCGTCTCGCTGAGCTTCACGAAGCTGCCGAACTGGCGGACGTGGCCGTACATCGAATCCTTGTCCTCGATGACGCGGTTGGACGCCATCGCCCAATCCTGCCACAATGCCTCCTGCACCCAGCTCGTCTCGCGCACGATCTCGCATGCAGCGCCTGCCGCGTCGAGAAGGGCGAAGGCCTCCGCGCTCGTCTTGTCGGCGAAGAAGGGGGTTAGCAGCGCCTGCAGCGCGGCATCGTTGGCCGATCGATCCCGCGGCGTGGCGAAACGCGCGTCGCCGATCAGCTCGGGCATGCCGACGGCCGCGGCCAGCGCAGCGAAGCGCGCATCCGACCGGCAGCCGATGCACAGCCAGCCGTCGGTCGTGCGATAATTGCGATCCAGCGCGTTATAGCCCGCCTGATCCTTATCCAGGCGGAAGCCGTAGACCACCTTCTTGTCCGCATCGAGGAAATGCTCGGACGTGGTCCACAGGCTCGAATGGAGTTGCGGGCATTCCATATAGTCGCCTGTGCCGGTGAGGCTGCGCCGCTCGAGCGCCATCAGGACGCCGGCAGCACAGAGAAAGCCGTTATTATAATCCTCGTTCCCGAACACCGAGCGGGTCGGCGGATTGCCTTCGCCGCCGCCTTCGTAAAGCAGGCCGGTCCAGCCCGAGACCAGCGGTGCAAAGCTCTTCAGCAGCGCCTTCGGGCCCCTGGAGCCGTAGCCGGGCATATAGGCGTAGATGAGCTTCGGGTTGATCGCGGACAGCCGCTCATAACCGATGCCGAGCTTGTCGGCCTTGCCGGGACGCAGGTTGTGGGTCACGACGTCGGCCTGAGCGACGAGGCGATGCGCCGCCTCCAATGCTTCGGGCGTCTTCAGATTGAGCACGATGTCGCGCTTGCCGCGCTGGGCCGCATCGAACACGTCGGGCAGCGGGCGCATCTGATCGCCTTCCGGCGTCTCGATCTTGATCACGTCCGCACCGAGATCCGAGAGCAGGCGACCGCCATAGCCGACCGCGAAGAAGGACGAGAAATCGACCACCTTGACGCCCTCGAGCGGGCGCTTCAGCAATTTGGCCTCCGCCGGCACAGCCGCGCGGGCGGGACGTGCGGCCAGCCTGTCCAGCTCGCCATTGGAGGCGCCGACCGGCTGCGCGGGCTCGGGCGTCGCGGGCGGGCTGTTGATGAATTGCAGCGCCGGGGCCGCCTGATAGACGGTGCCGAAATCCGGATCGTCGAGGGCAATCCGCTGGCCGACGAATTCGACCTGATCGTCGAGCAGCACCTCGGCGGGCTCCAGCACCGGCAGCGCCGCGACATCGGCCGCATGAAGCAGCCTGATCCACTCGTCGCGCGGCTTCTGCTTGAACGCATCGAAAATCTCGACACGGGCGATATGATATTCGTCGTCGGTGAGCGGCACCGCCATTTCGGCACCCTTGATCGCCTGCACGCGATCGCCGAAGCCGAGCACGTCCATCGCCGCCTTGAAGCCGCCCGGGCCGCCTGAATGGAACTGCAGGAACTTGCCGTCGGCACATTCGAACATGGCGGTGACGAGGCGGGTACGGCCGAAGCGGTCGATCGCGCCGGAATCGCCCTTCTTGATGTAGGAGATGCCGTCTTCCTGCCACCAGTTGTTCATCGGCGACTGGGCGATCATCGCATCGAGCAGCGAGGCCTCGACCCGCTGGCCGATGCCAATATGGCGCCGTGCGCGGACGGCAGCGAGCGCACCGATCACGCCGAGGAAGGCCTGTCCATAATGGAGCGCGGGATGGCCAAGATAGACCGGGCCGGGGCGGAACGGGCTGCCCTTGTCGATCATCGTGCCGAGCAGCGCGGCCGCCAGCCCCTCGCCATGCGGGCGCTCGGCATAAGGCGTATCGGCGCCATAAGCGGTCAGCGCCACCACGACGAGCGCCGGGAAATCCTGCTTCAACGACGCCGCGTCTAGCCGGAGCGCCTCGGCCTCCTTCTCCTCCATCGCATGGACGAAGATGTCCGCCCCGGCCAGCAGGCCACGCAACCGATCGCGATCGGCCGCATCGGCGATATCCAGCTCGACACTGCGCTTGCCGCGGTCCCAGCTCTTGCGGGTGAGATCATGCGCGAAGAAGGATCCCCCGCGCGGCTCGACCTTGGTCACGTCCGCACCATGATCGGCGAGCAGCATCGTGGCGATCGCCGCCGGCATCGACTGCGCCGCCTCGATGACGATCAGATGATCGAGAGGACCGGGCATCATTCACTCCTATGAGGGGGCCTCATGCGGCTCTGCTTTATCGATCATCCCTGCCCGGCGCGGAGACGCGCAGAGAGAAGGGCTCCGCAAAACCAGACACCAAATTGACCGTCAGCGCAAGTAATTTTGCACAGTAGGTTCGAATTACTTCCCAGCCGCTTCATCCTCGCCGGCAGGCGCGAGGCGCGAGGGATCGAAGCGCGGCCGTTCGAGCTGGAAGGCATCACTGTTGCGGACATACCAGCCGCTGCCGTGGGTGCGGCCGATCAGCTTCATCGCCGGCGTGTCGAAATAGATGCGCTCTCGATCGGAGACGAACTCGTCGCGGACATGGGCATAGAGGATTTCGCCGATCATCACCGTCTGCTGCGTGCCGATGTCGAGCGCAGCCACCTTGCGGCATTCGAAGCTCACGGGGCTCGTCGCGATGCGCGGCGGCGCGACCACGACGCTGGGTTCGGTCCGGATGCCGGCATAGTCGATCTCGCTCACCTCGGGCGGCGCGGCGGCGCTGCTCTGGTTCATGATCTCGGCATCATCTTCGCAGACCAGATTGACGACGAATTCGCCGGTCTCGACGATGTTGCGCGCCGTATCCTTGAGGGTACGGGATGCCGGCTCCTTGAGCAGGCCGAGCACGACGAGCGGCGGCTCGCTGCCGACCGCGTTGAAGAAGCTGTAGGGCGCCGCGTTGACCACGCCAGACGCCGACATGCTGGTGATCCAGGCGATCGGACGGGGCGTGATCGTCGAGGTGATGATCTTGTAGCGGACCGCCATCGGCAGGCTGCGCATGTCGAACTGCATCGGGCGGATTTCCCTTTCGTCGGATATCGAAACTCCGTCGCCCCTGCGAAGGCAGGGGCCCATGTCTCTCTCTACCGCGAATGTCGTCGAATAGATTGAGAGACATGGATCCCCGCCCTCGCGGGGATGACGAAGTAGTTAAACCTCCCCCGCCGCCTTGGCCGCGGCACGTGCGGCAGCGCGGGCCTTGAAGCGTTCACGGGCACGGGGCACTTCCTCACCCGCCTGGCAGCTGTGGCAATAGACCAGCTCCAGTGCATGGGTGGCGGCCAGATCGGCATTTTCCGCCAGGTCGATCAGCCGCTTGGCCAGTTCCACCGCATGGCGGTTGCCGTCGCCGATCGTCGCGCCGAGCGCGAGCGCCTCATCGAGCGCGGTGCCGGGCCGCACCAGCCGGCTGATCAGCCCCAGTGCATCGGCCTCGGACGCGGACAAGGTGCGGCCGGAAAAGATGATCTCGGACGCGCGGGTACGGCCGAGACGCTGGGTCAGGAACCAGGCGGCGCCACCGTCCGGCACGAGGCCGAATTCGAGGAAGGGCGCGCCGAACTTCGCATCGTCGGCCGCGAAGATCATGTCGCACGCCATGGCGAGGCTCCACGAGATGCCATAGGCGCCGCCCTCCACCACGGCGACGCTCGGAACCGGCAGAGCACGCACCCGGCGGATGATCCGCTGCCCCATTTCCAGCCGGGCCGCGAGCGCCAGGGCGCCCTCGCCGCGGGCGGGCGGAAGCTTCACGTCGCCGCCGTTGCCGAAATAATTTTCCGCACCGTGC
The DNA here is from genome assembly GCF_009755815.1 of Flavisphingomonas formosensis. Taxonomy (GTDB): domain Bacteria; phylum Pseudomonadota; class Alphaproteobacteria; order Sphingomonadales; family Sphingomonadaceae; genus Flavisphingomonas; species Flavisphingomonas formosensis. The sequence continues at coordinate 384,542 of NZ_WRPK01000005.1, read as the reverse complement.
AGGATCAGGAGGCGCGCCGGCGTCGCATTTTCGAGATGGTCGAGCGCGGCAGCGAACTGCTCCCACATCGAGAAGGATACGGTGTTCTTCGCGCGGGGGCGATTGAGCGTAAGGACGACGACGCCATCCTCTCGTTCATCGACCAGGATTTCCCGGGCGTCGGTCGGCTCGGCCATCTGCCTCTCCCATCCTCGTGCCAGCCGGTGCGGCGGCTGCCGGCTGACCGGAGCGAGACGATCACCCGTCCCAGCTCCTCGTTTCCCGCTCTATGCGAGCCACCGGGTGGCTCCCACCCGATTTCCTATCGCTCTAGGCGAAAGGATGGCAGAGGCGCAAGTAAATTTGCATATAGGTATAGTTTTAGTCGCCGGCTTTCTTGCCGCGCCGGGCGAGCGGCAATGCATCCATGCCGCGCTCCACCAGATCCTTGAGCAGTGCTTCCGCCTCCTTGCGCGCCGCGCCCTTGAGCGCACCAAGGATGAAGGTCAGATAGCTGGAAATCAGCCGCACCAGGATCTCGTCGTCCGCGATACGCTGCTGTGCCCAATCGTTGATCGTCGCATATTCGTAGCGAACGAGATCGTCGACGAAGCTGTCGACCTTCACCCAGGGTTGGAGCTGCTTGTGCGCGGCCAGTTCCTCGATCCACTCGCGATTGTGCCGCGTGGCGAGAGAATGCATTGCCTGCCAGATGTCGCTATCTACGCCCGAGCTGAAATAGAGCGCCATGATGGCGCGGATATAGTTGGGAATGCGGCGGTTGCGCTGGACGACGGAGATCATCCGTTCCAGATTGTGCATCATCGTGCCGGGCGGGCTCGTGAAGCTGATCCGGCTGACATATTCGTCGAAATATTCCTGAATCGCGGTGGCGATCATCCGCTCGCGGGTCTGGAACGCATTGTAGAGCGTCCGCTTTGCAACGCCGGCGCGCTGGCCGATCTCGTTCATGCTCAGCGCCGCAATGCCCTGCTCGGCGATCACGCGGCGGGTCTCCTCCAGGATTCGCTGCCGACGCTCCAGGATCGCGGGGCTCGAATAGGTCTGCGGCCGCTCGCTGTTCTCCTTCAACAATGGCATGTCCTCTTAACCTAAAGGGCGAGCAGATTTCATGCACGGCCTCCCCCACAGGGTCAACCTGAGCCCGACCGGACGTCCGTACCGCCTCCGGCGGATCTCACGTGCTGCCGGGCGGCAGGCTACACCGAGAGGCAGGCGGCTCCGCTTCATTTGGCCGCCATCGTCTCCCGCGAGCGCTGCCGGATATAGTGGCGCAGGCCTTCCAGCTCCTCCGCAGACAGATTCTCGAAGGACGGCATGCCGCGCGGCATCAGCGCTCCGTCATGCACCACCGACGAGAAGGCATCGGCATCGAGCGGTACCGAGGATTTGCGCAGATCGGGCGCGGCACCGCCGGAGATCATGCCGATGCCGTGGCAGATGACGCAGGACGTGTTGTAGATGCCCGCGCCGATCTTGGCCTTGGCGGGATCGACGGTGAACGCCGCATCGTCCTGGTTAGACCGGTCGACCAGCTCCAGCTTGGGCAGCGCCTGCCTGCCGCCGAGCACGAAGGTGAGCACCCGCCGGCGCTGCTCGGTATAATCCCAGCTGGGCGTGTTCGCCTGGCTGCTGCGGAAGCCGGTGATCACCGTGACATATTGCTTGCCGCCAACGGTATAGCTGATCGGCGCGGAGAGGATGCCGTTCTGCGCGGCGAACGACCATAGCTTGCGGCCGCTGTCCGCCGCAAAGGCGTTGAAGCTGCCGTCGTTCAGGCCCTGGAACACCAGGTTGCCGCCGGTCGCCATGGTGCCGCCATTGAAGACGCCGGGCTGCGGGATCGACCAGGCGATCTTGTTGCGCGCCACATCCCAGGCCACCAGCATGCTCTTGGCCGGCGGCGGCGTGAGCCCCGCCGGCGGAGCGCCGAGGCCGGTGTTCACGAACATGCCGGGCTTGTACCGCCAATCCTTGACGTTCGCCGGATCGGTAACAACGCGGCCACCCTCCATCACCGGGATGTAGCTGAGGCCGGTCCTGGGACTGAACGACATGGCCTGAATGCCGTGCGCGCCGTTCGGGAAGGGATAGATGATGAACGCCTTGCCGTCCGGATAGAGCGCCTCCGGGTTGAGCTCGGGCCGGCCGGTCTTGGGATCGATCCTCTTCGCCCAATTCTGCTTGGAGAATTCGCCCGCCGAGATGAGCTTACCGTTGCTCCGGTCGATCGCGTAGAAGAAGCCGTTCTTCGGCGCATGCATCAGCACCGGCGTGAGCTTGCCGCCGATCGTCACATCGGCGAGCTCGATATCCATCGCATCGTTGAAGTCGTAGCTGTTTTCCGGATTCACCTGATAATGCCAGACATATTCGCCGGTCTTGGCATTCAGCGCGACGATCGAGCCGAGGAACAGATTGTCGCCACCGCCGGGGCTGCGGATCTTCTCGTTCCACGGGAAGCCGTTGCCGGTGCCGATATAGATGCGGTCATATTTCCTGTCATAGGCCATGGCGTGCCAGACGGTGCCGCCGCCGCCATATTTCCACCATTCGCCCGTCCAGGTCTTCGCGGCCATTTCCATGGCCTTGTTTTCGAAGCCCTTCGCCGGATCGCCCGGCACGACATACCAGCGCCAGGCCTTCTTGCCGGTCTTGATGTCGTAGGCGGTCACATAGCCGCGCGTCGGGCTGTAATCCGCGCCGCCGAAGCCGGTGACCACCACATCGCCCGCAACCCAGGGCGGCCCGGTGATGTAGCCATTCTCGGCCTCGTCCAGCGTCTTGACCTGCCAACGCAGCTTTCCGGTCTTCGCATCGAGCGCGACCAGCCGCCCTTCGCGCGTGGCGGTGAACACCATGCCGTCCTTATAGGCGATGCCGCGCGTGCCCCAGCCTGCGCGCATCCGCGTCCTGGCCTCCGGCTGCCCTGCCACGTCCGGATCATATTGCCAGAGCAGCTTTCCGGTCTTCGCGTCGATCGCATGGACGACGCTGAGCCCGACCGCGAAATAGAGCACGCCGTCGACCGCCAGCGGCTGGGTGTAGGAATCGAACGTATCGAGATCATGATACCAGGCGAGGCCGAGCTGGCCGACATTCTTGTCATTCACCTGCGCGAGGGGGCTGTAATGCTGCTCGTCGGCGGTGCCGCCGAAGCTGGACCAGTTGGCTTCGGTGGCCTGGCCGCCGGCCGTCGCGGGAGCTTGGGAGAGAAGGGCGGCGCCGAGGGCGAGGCTCGCCGCTCCGCAGACCACCATGCTCGCAACCTTCGCTTTCATGTGCGCTCCTCTCTTCGTCTCGCCGCGTATGACGAGGAATTTTCTGCACCATTGTGCATTTTCTGGTACCATGTCAACGCAGGGCAAAGCCGTCTCACAGATTTAATCCTGGCCGATGCGGCACGGCCGCCCAGACTTGCCGGAGAATGCCTTCCCCTGGCGATCGTGGCGGTGGGTGCCTTGCCGCCGAAGCTGGACGGCACGGCAACGCCACCGCGATGGCGACCGTGCCGATCTCCATCCCCTCTCCGTTTCTCGCTGGATCAACCCAAAAGCAGGCGCGCAACAAAATATACTTGAACGCAATTTTCACCGGTCTGGCGCCGCCCGGCAATCCGGCACCTGCTGCGCAGGCCCGGCCTCGTCACCGGCATGTCTTTCGGCCCGCCCAAAATAGAATTGGACCCGATTGCGTGAAAGGGGCCACGGCCTGATCGGTTAGGATGAACCCATAGAAATCAGAAAACCACAGGCAGGGACGCGTTCACATAGAGGGGGTTACCATGGTTTACCTACGTCGATCGTCCAGGCTGCTCCTTCTTGCGAGCGCCACGTTCAGCTTCGCGCAGGCCGCGCTTGCGCAGGACACGACACAAAGCGCCGATCAGGGCGACGCCGCGTCGATCAAGACGGTAAAGAATGATGACGGCTCGATCGTCGTGACCGCGCGCCATTATGTGCCCGACGGCACGATCACGGCGAACAAGACCAATATCCCGCTGATCGAAACGCCGCAGTCGATCTCCGTGATCACGCGAGACCAGATCGACCTGCTCAACTTCATCGACATACAGCAGGCCGTTCGTTACACCTCGGGTGCGTTCGGCGAGAATTACGGCGCCGATCCGCGCTATGACTTCGTGACCGTGCGCGGCTTTACGCCGAAACAGTATATCGATGGTCTCGCGGTCCCGGCCACGAGCACGATCGCTTCGACTGGCGTCGATCTTTACGCCTTCCAGTCGCTCGACATCCTCAAAGGCCCGTCCTCTGCGCTCTACGGCTCGGCGCCCCCGGGCGGCATATTGAACGAGACCAGCCGTCGCGCCTCGAGCGAGTTCGGCGGGGAGATCCAGGGCAAATATGGCACGCATGGCTTCGGCGAAGCCGCGATGACGGTCACCGGCCCGGCCGCCCCCTATCTCGACGTCCGCATGACGGCGCTGTACCGCAACGCGGGAAGCGAGATCGACCATACCAATCGCAAGCGCATCCTCGCCGCGCCGACCGCGACGCTGAAGCTCGGCCCCGACACGAAGCTCACCGGCCTTGCCTATTATCAGTATGACAAGGTCGAGGGCGGCGCCGGCGGCTTCCTGCCCATCTATGGCACGCTGCTGCCCAATCCCAACGGCAAGATCAGCCGATCGACCAATCTCGACGATCCCAACGATCTGTTCGAGCGGCGCCAATATGGCCTGGGTTATGATTTCGAGCACCGCTTCGGCAATGCGATCACGTTCCACTCGAACACAAAGTGGAGCCATTATAAGGAAAATACGCCGATTGGCCTCTACAGCGGTGGTGGCTTCACCAACGTGGACGATCCCAGCTTGCCGACTTATTATCGTACGCTCAGGCAGTATAATTTCAGCTATCAGGAGCAGGTCAACAGCTTCACGACCGACAATCGCATCGACGCCAACTTCGATACGGGATCGATCGAGCACAAGCTGCTCGTCGGCGTCGATTATCGCAACGTTCGAAACGTCGCGCGTTATGGCTTTGTGTTTGCCGGCACGCTCGACGCGTTCAATCCGGTCTACGATCCGCAATTTGCACAGGACATCGGCTATCCCTTTGCCTATGCGACCCAGCGCCTAAGGCAGACAGGCGTCTATGCGCAGGATCAGCTCAAGTTCGGCAATCTCTTCGTCATGCTGAGCGGCCGTTACGACTGGGTCAAAGCTGATGGCCCGTCGTTCGTCGAGCCACAGAAGAACCATAAGTTCACCTATCGCGTCGGCGTCAACTATGTCACCGAGTCCGGCATCGCGCCCTATGTGAGCTATGCGACGTCGTTCGAACCCGTATTGGGCGTGGATGGAGACAAAAATCCCTATAAGCCCACCTCGACCAAGCAATGGGAAGGCGGCATCAAATATGATGCCCGCGGCCTGCCGCAGGGATTCAAACTGTTCGCCACGGTGGCGGTATTCGATCTCAAACAGACCAATTTCGTCTCCGCGCAAACCGGTCTTCTGCCGGTCGGCGGGAGCCAGGGCGGCAATGTCGAGGTCTATGGCGCCGAATTCGAAGTGGTGAGCCGCATCAACGACCAGCTTACCCTGAACGCGTCCTACAGCTATAATCACAGCGAAGTGAAGAGCAGCGACAATGCGCCGGGGGACGTCGGCTTCCCGATGCCAACGACGCCGAAGAACAAAATCTCTCTCTTCGCCGATTATACCACGCAGAAGGGCTTCCTGGCCGGTCTCGGTGGCGGTTTCGGTGTACGACACAACAGCAAGAGCGCGGGCAATCTGCCGTCCGGTACTGGCTCAGCCATTGCAAACATGCCGGTCTTCTACGCCGGTAATGTGACCTTGTTCGATGCGATCCTTCACTATGACTTGCCGGGCTGGCGCTTCGCGGTGAACGGATCCAACATCTTCGACAAGAAATACATCGCTCGCTGTGCCAGCATGATCAACTGCGTCTACGGCCAGGCTCGGCAGGTGATCGGTACGGTGACAATGAAGTTCTGACCTCGGGCAAGTAGGGGACAGCGAGGGATGAAGGCAAATCTGCTGCGAGCCCTCGCTCCCCTGCTGATGCTTCTTCCCTGCGGACCGGCGCCGGCGCAAATGGATGGCCCGCCGCGCGAGCGTGGCGGGTACGGCCGCCACGGGCCGTCCGATCCCGCGCGGCCGAACGAGGCGGCGCCCTATCTGCGCGATCTCTTTCCGAGCACCTACAAGCCGCTGCCGCGCGCGGACACGCTGATCGTCCACGCCACCATTCTCGACGGCGCCGGCCACCGCATCGACGATGGCCAGATCCTGCTGCACGACGGCAAGGTGGCGGCGATCGGACATGAGCTCGACGGCAAGGGCGCGCGGCAGATCGATGCCCATGGCCGCTGGGTCACGCCGGGGATCATCGACGTCCACAGCCATGACGGCACCTATGTGGTGCCGCTGACGGCAGCCGACGCGAATGCCTCCGACGTCAGCGAAATGTCCGATCCCAATGCGGCGGGAACCTGGATCGAAAGCGCGGTCAATCCGCAGGACCCGGCTTTTGCGAAGGCGCTGGCCAGCGGCGTCACGACGTTGCAGATCCTGCCGGGATCGAGCCCGATCTTCGGCGGCCGCTCCGTCATCCTCCATCCCATTCCGGCGACGACGATGCAGGCGATGAAGATGCCCGGCGCGCCCTGGGGCATGAAAATGGCCTGCGGGGAGAATCCCAAGGGCACCGATGTGGAAAAGGGCCGCGGGCCGACCAGCCGCCAGGGGGAGATCCAGTTCATCCGCCAGGCCTTCGCCAAGGCGCGCCACTATATGCACGAGTGGGACGAGTATCTGACCGGCAAGGAAGATGACGATCCGCCGACCGACGACCCCCAGCTCGATACGCTCGCGGCCGTGCTCAACGGCGATATCGCGGTGCAGATGCATTGCTACCGATCGGACGAGATGGCGACGATGCTCGATCTCAGCCACGCCATAGGCTTCCGCATCGCGGCCTTCCATCATGCGGTGGAGGCGTACAAGATCGCGCCGTTGCTGGCCGCGAATCAGGTCTGCGCCGCCGTCTGGTCGGACTGGTGGGGCTTCAAGATGGAAGCGCTCGACGCCATCCGCGAAAATGCCGCCTTCGTCGATGCCGCGCCGGGCGGCTGTGCGATGATGCATTCCGATTCCCCCGTACTCGGGCAGCGGCTGAACGTCGAGGCGGGCAAGGCCGCGGCGGCGGGCCGGCGGGCCGGCCTCTCCCTGCCGCCCGAACATGTCATCGCCTGGGTCACCGCCAACCCGGCAAAGGCGATGGGCATCGCCGATCGGGTAGGCAGCCTCGAGCCTGGCAAGGATGCCGATGCCGTGATCTGGTCCGCCGATCCGTTCAGCGTCTACGCCCATGCCGACATCGTGTTCGTGGATGGCGCGATCGCCTTCGATCGGTCCGATCCCGCACGGCAGCCGCGGCCCGATTTCGAGATCGGCCGGGCACCGGAGCCGCGCCGATGATCCGTCTCGCCGCCGCATGTCTCTTCGCCGTCCTGGCGCAGGCGGCCGCCGCGGAACCGCTGGCGATCGTCCATGCCCGCGCCTTTCCGATCGCGAGCGCGCCGGTCGAGGACGCGACGATCCTGATCGACAATGGCCATATCCTGTCGGTCGCGGCGCATGGCGCGGTGCCTGGCGGGGCGCGCGTGATCGATGCGGCCGGACGGATGGTGACACCGGGCCTGGTCAATCCCGCCACCCAGCTCGGCCTCGCCGAGGTGGCCGAGGCGAGCGACACGGTGGACCATTCAGTCGATGCCGGGCCGCTGGGGCCGGCCTTCGACATCGCGCCGGCGATCAATCCCAATTCCACGCTGATACCCGTCGCGCGCGCCGACGGGCTGACCCGCGCGATGATCTATCCGGGCGCGGCGGCCACAGCGCCGTTCAGCGGCGCGGGCGCGACGATCCGCCTGGTGCCGCAAGGCGATATCGTCGAACGGCGCCGGGCCGCGATCTTCGCGGCGGTCGGCGATGCCGGCCTCGCCAAGGCGGGCGGATCGCGCGCGGCGCAATGGGCGCTGCTGCGCAACGCGCTGGACGAGGCGCGCCGCTATGCCGCGCGCAAGACCCCCGGCCCGCGCGACCAGCTGCTCAACCATCTCGATGCCGAGGCCCTGGCGCCGGTGCTGACCGGCACCGTGCCGCTCGCGATCCGGGCCGATCGCGAGAGCGACATTCGCGAAGCGCTGCGCCTCGCCGCCGATCAGCATATCCGCATCGTGCTGATGAGCGGTGCGGAGGCCTGGCGCGTCGCGGCGCCGCTCGCCGCTGCCCATGTGCCGGTGATCCTCGATGCCGAGCTGAACCTCCCCGTCACCTTCGACGCCGTCGGCGCGCGGCTCGACAATGCCGCGCTGCTGGCCAAGGCGGGGGTGACGATCGCCTTCTCCGTCTCCGGCAACGGCATCTATCTGAGCTATGACGCCGGCCTCGCCATGCGCGGCGGGGCGGGGCTCGCTGTTGCCAACGGCCTGCCCTATGCCGACGCGTTGAAGGCGGTCACGCTGGCGCCGGCCCGGATCTGGGGCATGGCCGGCGGATTGCTCGCGCCCGGAGCGGACGCGGATATCGTCATCTGGGATGGCGATCCGCTGGAACCGTCGAGCGCGCCGGCCACGATGCTGATCGCCGGCAAGCCGGTATCGCTCGCCACCCGCCAATCCGCACTCGCCGCGCGCTATGCGCCGGCCAGGACCAATGACCCCATGCCTCCGGCCTATCGCTGATGCGCACCCTCTTCGCACTGCTGCTGCTCGCCTCGGCCGCTTCCGCCGCACTGGCCCATGAGGGTGGCGAGCCTCCGGTCACGGTGACCGGCCGGGAAGTCGCCGACGCGCCACGCCCGCTCCAGCCCGCCGGCCAGACGCTGCCGATGAAGGCCGCCCGCCGGCTGCGCTTCGATACCGATCGCGGCACCTGGATGTCGCTGGACGTCACGCCCGACGGCAAGACCATCCTGTTCGACATGCTCGGCGATCTCTATGCGATGCCGGCCGGCGGCGGACGGGCGACCGCGCTCTCGAACGGCCTGCCCTTCGACACGCAGCCGACGGTTTCGCCGGACGGCAGGCATATCGTCTTCGTCAGCGATCGCTCCGGCGCCGACAATCTCTGGATCGCGGATCTCGACGGGCGCAATTCCCGCCAGATCAGCTTCGGCGATGACGATACGGTGCTCACCTCCCCCGCCTGGGCTGCCGACGGCAAGGCGATCTTCGTCAGCCGCTACCGTCCGGATCTCAACAATTACGAATTGTGGCGCTACGGGCTGGACGGCCAGGGCAAGCTGATCGTGCCGATCCGCGACACCGCCGCTGCGCCGCATGGTAGCTGGCGTAGCAGCCTGGGCGCCGCGCCCTCGCGCGACGGGCGCTATCTCTATTTCGCCCAGCATGTCGGCGGCCTTGCCTTCGAGGATCTCGACGACTGGTCGATCATGCGCCGCGACCTTGCTACCGGCGAGGACGAGACGATCGTCACCGAACAGGATGCCCGGCGCAAAGCGGACCATCCGCTCAGCGCCTTCCGGCCGATGCCGTCACCGGACGGACGTCTGCTCGCCTATGCGCGGCGCACCTCCGGGCAGACCGAGCTCCGGCTGCTCGATCTCACGACCGGCATCGACCGGCGCCTCGCCTTCCCGGTCGAGCACGATCAGCTCCAATCTGCGATGTGGCAGGATATCCTGCCGCGATTCGCCTTCACGCCGGACGGGCAGGCGATCCTGATCAGCGTGCGCGGCGAGATGCGCAGGATCGCGATCGCGGACGGCACGGCTGTCCCGATCGCGTTCGAGGCGGCGGTGGATCTCGCCGTCGGCCCGTCGACGCGGCAGGATATTCGCGAAGAGAGCGGCCCGGTGCGGGCTCGGCTGATCATGGCGCCCGTCGCCTCGCCGGACGGCCGCACCCTCGCCTTTTCCGCGCTCGGCCGGCTCTATCTGATGCCGCTCGACGGCACCGCGCGCCCGCGCCGCTTCGCGATCGAGGGCGATCCCGCTTTCCAGCCGAGCTGGAGCCCCGACGGCCGGACATTGCTATGGATCCGCTGGAGCGAAAGAAATGGCGGCGCCATCTGGTCCGCCCCGGTCGACGGATCGGCCACTCCGCGCAGGCTCAGCGACGTGCCGGCCTATTACAGCTATCCGGTCTTCTCCCCGGACGGCCGCCGCATCTACGCGATCCGGTCCAGCCAGCAGGCCCGGCTCGACACCTTCATGGAATATGGCAAGCTGCGCGAGGCGGAGCTGGTCGATCTTCCGGCCGAAGGCGGCGCGGCGCATGTGGTGACGCGCGGCATGATGGGCGGCAGGCCCCAGTTCGCGGCGGGCACGCTCCATCTGTTCACCGACGCGGGGCTGCGCGCCGTCGATCCCGCCAGCGGCGCGCTGGGACCGGCCATCCAGGTGAAAGGGCCGGGCTGGTATTTCCAGGACGGGGCGGTGCCGGTCGACGACATGCGCATCAGCCCCGACGGCAAATGGCTGCTCGCGCAAGTCGCGCAGCAGCTCCATCTGGTCGCGGCGCCAGCAGCAGGGACGACAATCGATCTCTCCGATCCGCATCTGCCGCACCGCCGGATCACCCAGGGCGGCGCCGACTATTTCGAATGGTCGGCGGATGGCCGGACGATCGGCTGGTCGAGCGGATCGACCTTTCATGCCAGGCCGCTCGCCAGCATCTCGCTCGCGCCGGCCGGCGCGCCGAGCTGGGTTGCGGATGCGGAAACGGACGAGACGCGCTATGTCGCGCCGATCGAGCTGCCGCGCGCGGCCGTCGCGCCGGGTCGCCTGCTGCTTAGTGGCGGCAGGCTGCTGACGATGGCCGGCGGCGATCGCGTGATCGATCGGGCCGATATTCTGATCGAAGACGGCCGCTTCGCGAAGGTCGGGCCGGCGGGCAGCTTTCCGGTACCGCCCGGCACGCCGGTCCGCGACATGACCGGCAAGACCATCCTGCCCGGCTTCATCGACACGCACGACCATGTCTCGACGATCCGGCGCGACGTGCTCGGCCTCGACGATTGGGGCATCGGCGCGCGCCTCGCTTATGGCGTCACCACCAGCTTCGATCCTTCGACGCTCACGATCGACATGCTGGCCTATCAGGACATGCTCGATGCCGGGCTGATGGTGGGGCCGCGCATCCGGCAGACCGGGGTCGCGCTCTTCTCGATGCAGCGTTTCACCTCCCTCGACGAAGCGATGGCGGTGATCGGGCGCTATCGCGACGATTATGGGCTGCGCAACATCAAGGAATATCGCACCGGCAGCCGCAAGGTCCGGCAATGGGTGGCGGAGGCATGTGCCCGGCTGGGCATGCAGCCGACCACGGAGGGCGCGCTCTCGATGAAGCTGGACCTCACGCAGATCCTCGACGGCTTCGCGGGCAACGAGCATGCGCTCGTCGCCGCCCCCTTGCAGAAAGACGTGCTGGAGCTGCTGCGTTTCGCGCGAACCAGCTATACGACGACGCTGGAAATCACCAATGGCGGGCCGCCGGGCCAGGATTGGTCGATCTCCTCCGACGATCCCCATGACGATGGCAAGATCCTTCATTTCTGGCCACGCCGCTTCGCCGACCAGTTGCTCCTGTCCCGCGAATGGCGGGTGATCGGCGAATATCGCTTTCCCGCCATCGCCGCCGATGCCGCGGCTTTACAGGCAAGCGGAGGCCTGGTCGGCATCGGCAGCCATGGCGAGACCCCCGGCATCGGTTTCCATTATGAGATGGAGGCGCATGCCAAGGGCGGCATGGCGCCGATGGCCGTGCTCCACGCCGCGACCATCGGTTCGGCCGAAACGATCGGACGCAAGTCCGATCTGGGCAGCGTCGAACCCGGCAAGCGCGCCGACCTGGTGATCCTGACCGCCGATCCGCTGATCGATGTGCGCAACGCCCGCGCGGTCGCCGCGGTGATGCGCGACGGGCGCCTTTACGACGCGGCGACGCTGGATGAGATCTGGCCGATGCTTCGCGTGGCTCCCCCGGGCTGGTTCGCACGGGATGATGCGATCGCGCAGACGCTTCCCCGGTAACGGGTCAGGCGAGGCGTGCTTTCACCCAGGCCGCCCCGTCCGCGATCGCCTCGCGCGCGACCGCCGCCACCGACATCGCCTCCAGGAAGCTGTGCGTGGCGCCGGGATAGACTTTGCTCGTCACCACCACCCCCGCCTGCGCCATCCGCTCGGCGACGAGGTAGCTCTGCTCGGAGAGGATGTCGCATTCCGGAATGACGAAGAAGGCAGGCGGCAGGCCGGCATAGTCCGCCATGATCGGCCTCGCGTGGAGATCCGCCTCGAAATCGAGGGTGCCACCGGTATAATTGCCGAAATAATAGGCCATTTCGGCACTGTCGAGCACCGCCCCCGGCCCGCCATACCGCGCTTCCGCCTCGTCCGAGCAGACGGAATCGAAAGCGCCATAGTTGAGCAGCAGCCCGCGCAGCCGCGCGGCATCGCCGCGTTCGCGCAGGCAGAGCGCCGCTGCCAGAGAAAGATTGGCCCCTGCCGAATCCCCGCCGATCGCGATACGATCGCGGTCACATCCAATCATTTCGCCTCCCTTCGCTGCCAGCCAGCCGACGAGCGCGACGAGCTGGTCTAGCGCTTTCGGGAAACGCGCCTCGGGCGACAGCGGATAATCGACGCCGACCACCAGGAACCCGCCCGCCGCCGCATATTCGCGCATCAGCCGGTCATGCGTATCGATGCTGAACAGAGTGAAGCCGCCGCCATGCAGATAGATCAGTACGGGTGCGGCAGCGCCGATGCCGGGGTCATAGACCCGGATCCGCAAAGGCCCGGTGGGCGTCGGCACATGATGTTCCGTAGTATGGGCCATTTTGGGGCCACCGGCCCGCCACGGACGGCGTACCTCCTCCGCCACGGCGCGCGCCTCGTCCAACGGCAGGGTCATGAATGGCGGATGGCTTGCCCAATCAGCCTGCATGCGGCGCACGAAACTGGCGATTTCGGGATCGAGCAGCGCCCAGTCCATATATTTTCCTTGTTGCGGCATCCGGCCCATCTGCGACGCACCGTAGCGCGCTTGTCCGGACGGGCCGTCGCGTCCGGGTCACACGCTGTGTGCGCCGGGCCTAAAGCGCCATGCGAAGCGGTTGAATTTTAGCGAAGCTCTGCTTTCCTTCCCTGCGAGTCAGAGCCTTCACCCGTGGCTGATCGGGAGCTCGTTCTTCTTCGTCGCCGCAGCGAAGCTGGGGCCGCTCTCGACAGTTACCGGCTGCCGGTCGAGAGTGATGCCAGCATCCGCTGGCATGACGAGGAAAGCCGACTACAAGGGTTTGGGAATGCCCCAGTTCGCTGCACGTCTTACGGTCGCATCTAAGTGACGCGGGATCTGGCGTAATGGCTGGGTGGAACGCCGAGTACGCGATTGAACATCGCCGTGAAGGAACTCGGGCTTTCATAACCGACGTCATAGGCGATACTGGTGATCGACTTGCCGTCGCCCAGCATCGAAAGCGCGGCCATCAGCCGGATCTGCTGGCGCCAAACGGCAAAGGCCATGCCCGTCTCGTTGCGGAAGGCGCGCGTGAAAGTGCGCCGCCCCATCCCGGCGAGGCGAGCGAGCGCATCGAGATCAGCCTGGTTGCCAGGATCCGATATGATGAGATCGCACACGCGGCGCAGCCGCTTGTCCTTCGGGGTCGGCGCGGCGAGCGGGATCGACGGCATGCGCGCTATCTCCTCCAGCATCAGCGCGACGATGCGTCCCTCCCGCCCGCGCTCGTCATAGGCATGGTCGAAGGTCAGCACCTCCTGGATCAGCGCGCGCAGCAGCATCGACACGTCGAACACCCGCGCATCGGCCGGCTGGCCGGGAAGATCAGGCTCGAGATAGAGGATGTGCAGCTTCACTTCGCCGCGACACGCAACCTGATGCCGCGTCCCGGCCGGCAGCCAGATTGCCCGGTTTGCGGGCAGCACATAGGTGGACAGATCGGTCGTCACCGACATCACGCCGGTCAGCGCCAGGCAGAGTTGCGAGCGGTCGTGCGAATGGAACAGGTCTACATAGCCGGCCGGGTAGCAATCCTCCATGCCGACCACCGGCCTTATCGTCAGCGGAAGATCCAGACTGCGTTTCATCGTTCTGTCGCGCGCTACGCCCATCATCGGTCGTCGCATCAATGTCTAGCCTGTCGCGGAGACCGGCGCCATCACTCTCGCAACCGTGCCGACGGACGTGCCGATCGACATGCCCTCCAACGTCGGTGCCGGGCCGATCAGGCCAGCTGCATGCCCTGGACGACCGCCGACACCTGGGAACGGCGGCGTACGGCAAGCTTGTCCAGCAAATGATGGACATGGTTCTTGACCGTCGCGACGCTGATGCCGAGCCTGCGGGCAATCTCCTTGTTGCTTGCGCCGCGGACGACGAAGGTGAGGATCTCGCGCTCGCGCGGCGTAAGATCCGCGGTAGACGCGCAGGGCGGCAGCGCCGGGCCGCGGGCAGCCAGTTCCGCCAGCAGCTGCGCAGCGAAGCGTGGCGAGCAATAAAGCTCTCCCTTGAGCGCATGGAGCACCGCTGCCACGATATCCCCGGCGCTCCCTTCACGCTCGACATAGCCGCATACGCCGGTCCGCGCCCAAGCGACGAGTTCCGTATCGCCTTCGCCGATCGCAAAGCCGATCAACCGCGTTGCGGGCAGCATCGCGTGCAGCTGTTCGGCAAAGACCAGTCCGCGGGGCACGCCGAGATCGAGCACGATCGCATCCGGAGGAGCGGCGGCCAGCTCTGCAAGCGTCGTGGCGTCGGGCCGGCCAGCCCCCTGCAGATCGAGCCGGCCGTCGCGCTGGAGCTGCCAGGACAGGCCTTCCCGCACGAGCCGTACATGGCTGATGATGAAGAGCGCCGGCGCGTCAGTCACCGGATACGCTACAGGCTTCTGGCATCGAAGCATCACAGGACTCCCGACACGCCCGTTGGTGGGTGCGCCTTCATTCTTGTGTGCGTCCCGATGATCAGGTCTTTTATCGTTATTGTTCTCGAAGCTCGACCGAGCGGCCGCAGCCAGCGTTACGGGAATGAAAAGCCTCGCCGCTTCATGGAAAAGTTGCACGGGAGCTGGCGGATCGTCAAGTGGCGGGCGAACGGCTCGTCGAACCGCATTCCCGAATCCACGAAGAATCACGCGCTTAGCAGCGGCGATCGGTTGCGTTCTTCGACGAAGCGAAGATCATTCACGATCAGACGACTTCGAAAATGCGGCTGCTCTTCCCAGCCGAGACCATAGCAAGAGTGAAGAAGCTCTTCATTTTCCTTCTCCGGCGGGAAAGGAGATTCGGCATTGTCCTGGGCGAAGCGCCCTGAACCGAGGGGGCGGCAGTCCGCCAGCCCGTCCGCCTCAAGCTGCCAGGCGCCGCTCCGGCTGGCGAAAGAGCGGCAATCGCAGGCGTGCGGTAAATCCTTGGGCGTCCTTGAGCAGCTCCGTATCGCCGCCATGAGCGCGGGCGATCGAACGGCATACCGCGAGCCCCAACCCGCTTCCCCGTTTGCCCGAGGCGCGAATATCGGGAGCACGATAGAAGGGCTCGAACGCGCGTTCCAGATCGCCCGGCGGAACGCCGGGGCCGTCGTCGAGCACGTCGACGATCACCTCCTCCTCGTTCACGTGCAGCCGGAGCCGCGCGCGTGCCCCATATTTCACGGCATTGTCGACGAGATTGGCCAGCACTCGCCGGATGCCCAGCACGTCCACCTCCACCGGCGCCTCCTGCATCGCCTCGATCGAGACGTCGCTGCCCACGATCGCGGCATCCTCGACGACATCCTCGACGATGGTCTGCAGATCCAGCCGTTCGCGAACGCCCGGTGTCGAGGCGTCGCGGATGAAGTTGAGGACGGAGGTGATCATCGCCTCCATCTCCTCCACCTCTTCGATCATGCCTTCGCGGATATGGTCATCCTCCACCTCCTCAATGCGGAAGCGCAGGCGGGTCAGCGGCGTGCGCAGGTCATGGCTGATCGCGCCGACCATCGCGGTGCGGTCGCCGACGAAGCTGCGCAGCCGGCTCTGCATCGCGTTGAACGCCCGCGCCGCGCGGCCGATCTCGGCGGGGCCGTCGAGCGCCAGCACCGGCGCGGATGGGTCCCGGCCGAGCCGCTCGGCGGTTTCGGCGAAGCTGGCGAGCGGGCGTACGATGCGCCGCGCGAACAGCCACCCGATCGGAGCGACGATCGCGAAGGCGATCAGGAACCAGAGCAGCACGCGGCGCTGCCACGCATTGGGGAAAGGCTCGGGCGACGGCTGAACCACGGCCCAGCGCCCATCGGGCATGCGCATCGCGGCGACGAAACTGCCTTCAACGAAGGGTGCCGGCGCAAGACCGAACAGGCCGCCCGCCCGCGGCGTGAGCGGAACGAGCGCCTCTCCGCTGCCCTGATCCTCGGCACCGGACCGAATATCGCCCAGGCGCGGCGCTACCACGACCGGCGGCGCAGGCGGCGGCATGGCTTCTGTCGAGTGCCTCGCCTCGACCCCGACGGGTACGGCCGGCGCCAGCGGTGCAGGGATACGGATCGGGGACGGATCGGCGCGTGGTCCGGGCCTCGCATCACCCTCTATGACGACTGGGGGCGTAGGCTCGGCGGGAAGCAGATCGCTCCGCTGGGTCTGCAACCTGTCCTGCACCATCGTCGAGGATTGGGAGGTCAGCGGGGCGGTGAACTTATCGATCACCTCATGCGCACGAGCCGCGGCACGCGGCATCTGCAAAAGCGGCGGCACCGCCGCGCCGCCATCGCCCGGCAGCCACGTCCCACCATTGCCGTCGCGCGGCCCCGGATCGATCCGGAACAGCGGCCCTTCCGGCGGGAGGCCGCCCTGAACGTCGCCGGGCAGCGTCTCGGCTCCGGTCCCACGCGGCCGGCCCCAGCCCATCTGCATCCCGGGAGGCAAGCTGTCCCGCGTCGGCGCGCTGCCGGGAAAGCGGGTCGCGGTGCCCATATTACCGCCAGGCACCTGCATCGCCACGCGCAGCAACCACGCCCGCGGGCCATCGGCCGACGCCTTCAGCGGCAGGATCGGCCCATCGGTGGCCAGCGTCAGCTTCGGCGCCGCCGCGGTGCCGGCGAAGGGCAGCGGCGTGTAGAAAGCGAGGCGGATGTCGTCCGGAGCCGTCTCGAGCAGATCGGCAAGCTTGACCTTGGCGCGCTCCGACACGATCCAGCCCGTGCCTCCGAGATCGGGAGGGCCGGGCTGCACGGCGCGTTCCAGCCCGTCGGGCCGGCTTTCGCGCCCCTGCTCGCCGCGCAGCGCCGCGGCGATCGAGGCCAGGCTGTGCTGCGGGCTCGGCGAGGGCGGCAGCAGCAGCGTGAGCAGCAGGGTCACGAGCTGGGCGATCACGAGACCGCCGAGCAACAGCGCCAATATCTGGAACATGAGCGGCGGGCCGCGCCAACGCCCACCGGAAAACGGGCTTTTCATGAGAATATCGTCTGCCACAATTGGCCGCCGTCGGCCATCGCCGCGTGCACGATATGATCCGATCGCAGCCCCGATCGTGCCCATGCCTGTTCCCCAGCGGTTTTTTAAGGGAAGGAACTGCGGCCGCCATGTTGCCGGCAAATGTCAGAACATGCCGGGAATATTGCAGGACGCGACGGAGAAAGCCGCTCTGCCGCAACATGGCGCAGCCCGTTGCAAAATCCCACTGATATCCGGCTGGCAAAGAGCGGCCATGAACGCCATTATCGACCGCATGGATCTCGAGACGCGCATATTGATCGTCGATGACGATCCGGGCATCCGATCGCTCATTTCCTCTTTCCTGGATCGCCACGGATATCGCGCCGACGCCGCCGCAGATCCGTTGGAAATGCGTCAGAAGCTGTCTGGAACCCGTTACGATCTGATCGTGCTCGACGTCATGATGCCGCGCGAGGACGGGCTGACCGCGCTTCGCGACCTGCAGCGCAGCGACGGGCCGCCGGTCATCATGCTTTCAGCGGTAGGCACCGACATCGATCGCATCGTCGGGCTGGAGATGGGCGCCGAAGACTATCTCGCCAAGCCCTGCAATCCGCGCGAGCTGCTCGCCCGCATCCGCACCGTTCTGCGCCGCACGGCCAAACAGGCCGAGAGTCGATCCTATGAGGGCAGCGAGGAAAGCGGATCGAACGGCGTGCGCCGCTTTTCGGGTTGGCGCATCGATCTCCTCGGGCGCACGTTGCACGATCCGGACCAAATGCCGATCATCCTGTCGGACGGGGAATTCCGCCTGTTGCGTGCATTCGTCGAACATCCCCGCCGCGTGCTCACCCGCGATCAGCTGCTCGATTATGCCCGCGGGCAGGACAGCGAACATTATGACCGGGCGATCGACGTGCAGATCAGCCGCCTGCGCAGGAAGCTCGGCAGCGACGAGCTGATCCGCACCGTCCGCAACGAAGGCTATATGTTCGTGCCCGCGGTCAGCGCCTGATCGCGCCATATCGGGTCCGATCCCGCTTGCGCCCCGCCTGCATCGGGGCGCACAACCGCCATGCTGTGGGGCGGTCCCCAGGCCAGCTCCCTCCGAGCGGCCCCACGGCACCTTCGGCCGAGGGCCGGGCCGATCAAGCCAGGCCCGGTATCGCCATCGCCTCGATGTCCGCCGCCTCGAGGCTGGCGGCCGGAAAAGCGCAATAGTCCGCGGCATAATAGGCGCTCGGCCGGTGATTGCCGGATTCGCCGAGGCCGCCGAACGGCATCGCCGAGGAAGCGCCGGTGATCGGCCGGTTGCGGTTGATCACGCCCGCCCGGGCCTCCAGGCTGAACCGTTCCCACAGCGCCTCATCGGCGGAGAGCAGGCCGGCGGAGAGGCCGAAGGCGGTCGCGTTCGCCCGCTCGATCGCGCGATCGAAATTGGCCACGCGGTCGATCTGCAGCAGCGGGGCGAAAATCTCGCGGTCCGGTACGTCGCATCCGGTGACGTCGACGATCGCGGCGGAAGTGAACGCCGCGCTGCGTCCGGCCACTTCGGCAAGCGGCAGCAGCGGCTTCGCGCCGCGCTCCAGCAGGCCGGCATAGGCGGCGCGGGCAGCCTCCGCCGCGCGGGCGGAGATCAGCGGACCCATGAAGCCGTCGGGCGTGTCGTTCCAGGCGCTCGCCGGCAGCTTGCCGGCGACCGCGGTCAGCGCATCGATGACGCGATCGCCCTCGGCGCCGACGGGCACGATCAGCCGCCGCGCGCAGGAGCAGCGCTGGCCGGTGGTGATGAAGGCCGAATGGACGATCACCGTCGCCATCGCCTCGGCATCGCCGTCCCAGGCGATCAGCGGGTTGTTGCCGCCCAGCTCGAGCGCGAGGATCACCGCCGGCCGATCGGCGAAGGCCTTGCGGAAGATGCGCCCGGCCTGGGCCGATCCGGTGAACAGCAGGCCATCGATATCCGTCGCCAGCAGCGCTTCGCCCGTCTCCCGGCCGCCTTGCACCACCTGCAGCACGCCCTCGGGCAGGCCGGCGGCCGCCCAGGCCCTGGCGACGCGTTCGGCGGTCGCCGGCGTTTCCTCGGACGGCTTGAAGATCACGCAATTGCCGGCGAGCAGCGCCGGCACGATATGGCCGTTCGGCAGGTGGCCCGGGAAATTATAGGGGCCGAGCACGGCCATCACGCCGTGCGGCCGATGGCGCAGCACCGCCCTGCCGAAGGGCATCGCCTGCTCGCGCACGCCCGCGCGTTCCGCCTGCGCGGCGATCGAGATCTCGACCTTGCCGATCATCGCGGCCACTTCGCCGCGGCTGTCCCAGAGCAGCTTGCCGGTCTCACGCGAGATGAGCTCGGCCAAGGCCTCGCTGTCGGCCTTCAGCGCCTCCGCAAAGGCGCGGACGATCGCCACCCGCTGTTCCAACGGCGTGCGCGCCCAGCCCGCAAAGGCGCCGCGCGCCCGATGCAGCGCCGCCTCGCAATCGGCCGCGGCGTGGGTCGGCCCTTCCCAGACGATCTCACCGCTTGCCGGGTCGATGGATTGCAGCATCATATCGCTCCGCTCACCTGCAGCCGTTCGCCTTCGCTCACCCCGAGCACGCGCGAACAGTCCTGCGAAATCCAGATCTGACCGTCCTCCCGCCGCGCCTCGGTGCGAAGCGCACGAAAACGGGCGATGTCGGTCGTAGAAAGCAGCATCTCCTCGCCGCCTGCCGTATCGCCGATCCGTACCGAGCACTGCTCCGCCCCACGGATCGTCGCAATATTGCCCAGCGGACAGGTCATGGTCGGCCCGCCGTCGAAGATGTCGATGAGTCCGGAGCGGGTGAAGCCTTCCTTCTCCAGCATGCGCAACGCCGCGACACCATGGCGGTGGACCGCGCCGATCGCGTCGCGCGCCGCCTTGTCGACCAGCTCCAGATAGATGGGATGGCGCGGCGCCAGATCCAGGATGAACTGCCCGTCGGTCGAGGTGATCATCCGGTCCGCCTCCTCGAACGGCAGGCGGAAGAACTTGCTCGCGATCCCATCCCAGAAGGGGCTGTTGTCCATCTCGTCGAACCAGCCGCGCAGCTCCGCCATGATCGTGCTGGCGAAGCGATCGGGCGCCGTGCCGATCAGCATGTAGCGCGAACGCGCGAGCAGCGATCCGGCGCCGCTCTGCCGCTTGCCCGGCCGCAGGAACAGCGAGCCGACCTCGGAACAGCCGCTGCATTCGTTCACCAGCACCAGCGCATTGTGATCGAAGCGCGTGTTGGTCGCCGAGGAATATTGGGCGAGCGTCATCACCCGGAACGAATAATGCGGGCGATGCTGGCCCACGGCGCCCTTGACGCCCGCCACGCCCTGGATCCGCCCGGTGTCGCTGTCCTCCAGCATGATCACGTACCAGGCGTCCGCCGGTGCTGCCTGCCCGCCGAAGCTCTGCTCCGACAAGGCGAGGCGGCTGGCCAGCGTCGGCCGGTCCTCGGGCAGGCTGGTGAAGCCCCGGCCCGAGAGATAAGCCAGCTCCATCAGCTCATCGATGTCTGCGGGCCCGGCCGGCCGGACGAACAGCATCAGGCCGCCGCGGCCAGCCGCGTGCGCGTCGCGGCGAAGGTCGCCTCCAGCCGGCGGAGCGCCTCGTCGGCCTCGTCCGCGGTCATGATCAGCGGCGGCAGCATGCGGATGCAATTCTCGCCGCCGCCGGCGACGAGCAGATCCTGGTCGCGCGCGGCGGCCATCATCTCGCGGTTGTTGGGGATCAGCTTGACGCCGATCAGCATGCCCTTGCCCCGCACGTCGACGACGATATCGGGATAGGCCGCACCGATCCGGCGCAGACCCTCGGCCAGCCGCGCGCCGATCGCGCGGGCATTGGCCAGCGTCTCTTCCTTCGCCAGCTCGTCGAACGCCGCGATGCCGACCGCCATCGCCAGCGGATTGCCGCCGAAGGTCGAGCCGTGCACGCCCACCGTCATGCCCTTGGCCGCATCGGCCGTGGCAAGGCAGGCGCCGACCGGAAAACCGCCGCCGAGCGCCTTGGCGACGGCCATGATGTCCGGTGCGAGACCATCGAACCACTGATGGGCGAACAGCCGGCCGGTCCGGCCCATGCCGCACTGTACCTCGTCGAAGATCAGGAGCGTGCCGGTCTCGTCGCACAGCGCGCGTACCCAGCGCAGCCACTCCTCGTCGAGCGCTCGCGCGCCGCCCTCGCCCTGCACGGGCTCGACGATCACGGCTGCGGCGGTCGGCGTGCGGATCGCGGCCTCGATGGCGGCGCGATCATCGACGGAGAGCTGCACATAGCCTGGCAGGCGCGGGCCGAAGCCCTCGAGATAGCTCGGATTGCCGGACGCATTGATCGCGGCATAGGTGCGGCCGTGGAAGGAGCCGGCAAAGCCGATCACGTCGATGCGCTCCGGCTGGCCGTTGGCGACGTGGAAGCGCCGCGCCGTCTTCAGCGCGCATTCGATCGCCTCGGATCCGGAATTTCCGAAGAACACCACGTCGGCGAAGCTCGCCTCGGTGAGACGATGGGCAAGCGCCTCCTGGCCGGGGATGCGGAAGATGTTGGAGACGTGCCAAAGCTTCTGCGCCTGCTCGGTCAGCGCGGCGATGAGCTTCGGATTGGCATGGCCCAGGCTGTTGGTCGCGATGCCGGCGACGCAGTCGAGATAGCGGCGGCCGTCGCGCGCCTCGAGCCAGACGCCCTCGCCCCGCTCCACTTCCACCGGCGCGCGGCTGTAGACCCCCATCAGATCATTCGACATCGTCCAACTCCTCAGACCAACCCGTTCCAAAATCCACGCTCCCGATCGGCACCGGGGCAATCAGCCGCTGCATGGCGCCTGCGATCCGGCGTTCGCCGGGCGGCGTGAAGCGGCGATACTGCGCAATGTTGCGCGGGCCAACGCCATGTTCGGCGCTGAAGCTGCCGCCATATTCGGTGACGACCGCATCGAACACAATGGCGCGCGCGCGATCGGCGATCCCGTCCGGCAGCGGCCCGGCGGCCTTCGGCCAGACGCAGTTGAAATGCAGCCCGCCGTCGCCGATGTGCCCGAAATCGTGCAGGACGAGCCCCGGTGCGGCCGCGGCCAGGCGGGCGGCGAGATCGTCGCGAAACCGCATCACGTCCCCGCGGCGCAGCGCAATGTCGCAGGCGACGACCGCACCCTCGCTGCGCAGCCCCTCGGGCACCGCATGGCGGATCGCCCAGAGGCCGTCGCGCCGGTCGGTGGCGACATCCAGGATCGGTGTGCCGTCCCGTTCCATCAGGGGCGCCAGCAGCGTGCCGAGCTTGTCCTCCAGCTCGGCCGCGTCGAACAGCGATCCGGCGGACAGCTCGATCAGCACCGCATAGGCCGGCAGCGGGCCGCCGAACGGCGCGCGAAGCGTCGGCACATGGCGCAGCGCCGCGGCCAGCGCTGCCCCGCTGATCCCCTCGAACGCGGTCAGCAAGGTGCCGAAGCCGTCTTCCAACAGGCGCAGCAGCATCAGCGCGGCATGCGGATCGGCCAGCGCCAGCAGTGCGGTCAGCCGCGCCTGCGGCAAGGGCTGCAGCGCGACCGTCGCGCGCGTGACGATGCCGAGCGCACCGCTGCTGCCGACGAGCAGCTGCTTGAGATCGAGCCCGCCATTATTCTTCCACAGCGCCGCGCCGAACCGCATCCGCTCGCCCGTGCCGTCTGACCGGACGACCTCGACCGCCTTCAGCGCGGTGCGCACGTCACCGTATCGCAGGAAGCGCGCGCCGCCGGTATTGGCCGCGATCATCCCGCCGATCATCGGATCGGCGCCGAGGTCGATCGGAAAGGACAGGCCGAATTCGGCAGCGGCGGCGTTGAGCGCGGAAAGGCGGACCCCGGCATCCACCGTCGCCATGCGGTTGACCGGATCGATCTCGATGCAGCGGTCGAGCCGGTCGAGCGACAGGATCAGCGCCCCCGCCTGCTGCGCCAGGCCGGCCCCGACCAGCCCGGTGCGGCCGCCCTGCACGACGAGCGGAACGCCGTGCCCGGCTGCCAGGCGTACGATCTCCGACACCTGCGCGGCATCGGCAGGACGCACGATCGCACAGGGCTCACTCCCGTCGGCGACCCGACCGTCGGCCTGGGCGACGCGCAGATCCTCGGCGGCGGCGAGGAGATTGCGATCGCCGACGAGCGCGCGCAGCGCGTCGATCAAGACCGGGCCAGCGCTCATGCGCCCTGCGTCATGGTAAAGATGCCGGTTGCGTTGCCGCTATCGAACGACAGGTCGATAAGGCCGGTATCCGGATCCGCATCGCGGCTGATGAATTCATAGAAGGAGCCCGGCACTTCCAGCACCGCATCGGCGGCGCCACGGACCTTAAAGCGGCGCTCGACCGTGTCGGCCCGGAAGGCGGTCTGCCGCACGCGCCCGGTGGCGGAGAATTCGACGCTATCCTTGATCGGCCGGCCGAGCGCGCGCTGCGCCTCCGCCAGCGCGATCACGTCGGCGACCCGATCGGTCGCGTGGTTGAAGGCATTGCCCTCCGTCGCGATCCATGCCGCCTCGCGCGAGGAATCGCGCAGCCGTTCATAGTCGGCGAGCTCTGGCGTGGCATGATGGCAGCCGAAGGCGCCGACGATCACCGGCATCGCATGACAGGCCCGATCCAGCGTCACCGTCCGCCCTTCCGCGAAATCGCGGAGCATTTCCTTGGTTTCCGCATCCAGCGGGTCGTGCGAGCTGCCGAAAACGCGCTGCGCCGCCGCCGCAAAATCGGCGTCGAACTGGTCGACATGCAACTCGCTCACGAAGAATTGCGGCATGGTGTCGGGAAAATCGGCGTGGCGATAGGCGCGCCCGGTCATGCGCAGCTTCGGCAGCGGGTAGATTGCGGCGACACTGTAGCCAAGCGGCTCGAGGATCCGGCGGAACGCCAGTTCGCCGCGCGGCAGCGCGCCGGTATCGCCTGCGGCCAGACAGACGCTGCGCACGGCCCCATGATCGAAGGCGATACGGCCGCCCTCGCGCTCGACATCCGCGACATAGCGTCTGCCGCTGGGAACCCGATCCAGCAAACCGAGAAAAAGGATGCGATTCATCGCCGCGGCGAACTGCGCGCGCGTCACGCCCGGTGCTGCGTCGGCCTCTGCGTCGATCATCGGCGCGAGAATCCGCTCCGCCTGCTCGGCGCGATCCACCGGGAGCATTGTCTGCACGAGAGCTTGTGAGATTTTCGCATGCTGGGCCATGATGGCGGTACCGATCCGAATCCGTTGCAGTCGGTGCTCCATCTGGTGAATGCTGCGCCGGATTCAAAATGGATTTGCCGTATCTGCTGATGAGGAAATGGAATGAATGAGAGTCGCCGCTTCCTGCCGCCGATGGCGGCGCTCACCAGCTTCCTGGCCGCCGCGCGGCATGGCAGCTTCTCGCGCGCGGGCGAGCAGGTCGGCCTTACCCAGAGCGCCGTGAGCCGCCAGGTCGCGGTGCTGGAGGAATGGCTACAGACCAGCCTGTTCGATCGGCATGGTCGCCGGGTCGAGCTCAACGAGGCGGGCCGCGCCTATGCCGAGCAGATCAAACCCGCGCTCGATCGCATCCGCACCGCCACCGAGCGAACCATGAACCGGACGCATAATCGGGAGCTCAACATTGCGACCCTGCCCAGCTTCGGCATGCGCTGGCTCGCACCGCGGCTGCCGCGCCTCACTGCGCGCCACCCGGAGATGACCGTGAACTTCGCCGCCCGCTCCTTTCCGTTCGACCTGGAAGAAGAAGGTTTCGATGCGGCGATCCATTTCGGCCAGCCGGACTGGCCGCGCGCCTCCCACCTTTTCCTGTTCCGCGAGCAGGCGGTGGCGGTCTGCGCGCCGGACTGGCTGCATCGCAATCCCCTGCCATCCGTGGCAGCATTGCTGGACAAGCCGCTGCTTTTCCAGGCTTCCCGCCGCACTGCATGGAATCGCTGGTTCGCCGGTCAGGGCATGACCGACGTGCCGCCATTGCGCGGTCCGGTGTTCGAGCATTTCCTGATGCTCGCCCAGGCGGCCGCGGCCGGCGCGGGCGTCGCGCTGATCCCGCGCTTCCTGATTCAGCCGGAGCTGGACGAAGGGACGCTCGTCATCCCGTTCGCAGATGCGCTGGAGGACGATGCAGCCTATTATCTCGTGCGCCGGCAGGGCTGGGAGCAGGACGGCGCACTCGCGCAATTCTCGGCCTGGATGGAAGCGGAAGCGCAGACGACGCAGGTCTAGGGCGGACGGCCCGATCTTTGCGATCGGGACATGGAATCCGTCTCCCGCCGATAGCCGCTTGCCCTCCGGATCACATCGGGCTCTCTTGCGGAGATACCGGCCGGCGTCGCGCCCGGCCCATGGAGGTCGCGTGAATCCCATCTACGCCACTATGCCGACCAGCGTGTTCGAAGAGATTTCGATGCTCGCGCGCAAGACCGGCGCGATCAATCTCGGCCAGGGTTTTCCGGACGGCGCGGGGCCGCTCGACATACGCCAGGCGGCGGCCGATGCGGTTCTGAACGGATCGAACCAATATCCGCCGATGATGGGCACGGACCGGCTGCGCGATGCAGTCGCCGATCATTATCGCCGCTTTCACGGACTCGACGCCACCGGCAGCGACATACTCGTCACATCGGGAGCGACCGAGGCGCTCTCCGCGGCGCTGCTCGCGCTTATCTCACCGGGCGACGAGGTGTTGCTGATCCAGCCGATGTACGACGCCTATCTGCCGCTGGTTCAGCGGGCCGGCGGCGTGGCAAAGCTGGTGAGCATGGCGCCGCCTGACTGGCGCCTGCCGATCGAGGCCATCGCCGCCGCGATCAGCCCGCGCACGCGTGTAATCCTGTTCAACAATCCGTTGAATCCGATCGCGCGCGTCTTCGACGACGGCGAGATCGCGGCCCTGGCCGAGCTGTGCGTCCGCCGCGATCTGATCGCGCTCTGCGACGAGGTGTGGGAACATGTGCTGTTCGACGGCCGACAACACCTGCCGCTGATAACCGCGCCGGGCATGCGCGAGCGGACGGTGAAGATCGGATCGGCTGGCAAGATCTTCTCGCTCACCGGCTGGAAGGTGGGCTTCGTCGTCGCGGCGCCCACCCTCCTCGCCCCGATCGCCAAGGCGCACCAGTTCCTCACCTTCACCACCCCGCCCAACCTCCAGGCAGCGGTGGCCTATGGCCTCGGCAAGGAGGAAAGCTATTTCGAGGCGATGCGCGGCGATTATCAGCGTTCGCGCGATCGGCTGACGGCTCGCCTCATCGCCGCAGGCTATGCCGTGCTGCCAAGCGAGGGCACCTATTTCCTCTGCATCGATCTTGCCGCCTCCGGCATCGCACTGGGCGACCGTGCCTTCTGCCTGCGCGCAATCGAGGATGCCGGCGTTGCTGCCATTCCGATCTCGGCCTTCTACACGGAAAATGCGCCCACCTCGGTCATCCGGCTCTGCTTCGCCAAATCCGATGTGGTGATCGACGAAGCCGCCGAGCGACTGGCCGCATTTGCGCAGCAGGTCCGGAATTGAGGGTTGGGCCGGGCTCATTCTCTACTTTATCGAAAGAGAAACTAGGCTAGGAGAAGCCATGACTGCGAAGCGCCCCAATTTCCTCCTGATCGTTGCCGACGACCTCGGCTTTTCGGACCTCGGCGCCTTCGGCGGTGAGATCGCCACACCCCATCTCGATGCGCTCGCCACCGCCGGCGTCCGGCTGACCGGCTTCCACTCTGCGCCCGCCTGTTCGCCCACCCGAGCGATGCTGATGACCGGCACGGATCCGCACATCGCCGGCATCGGATCGATGCTCGAAGTGTCCGCGCCGGGTTTCGCCGGCGCGCCGGGTTATGAAGGCTATCTCAATCAACGGGTGGTGACCCTGCCGGAGCTGCTGCGGGATGCCGGCTATCGCACGATCCTTTCGGGCAAATGGCATCTCGGCGATACCCCGACGAGCAAGCCCGACGCCCGCGGCTTCGAGCGCAGCTTCGCCTTCCTGCCCGCGGGCGGCAGCCATTATGGCCAGGGGGAGCTCAACCGTTTCGCCACGGTGGAGGCGCTGTACGAGGAGGACGGCGTCCCGGTGGAAGCGCTGCCGGACGATTTCTACTCCTCCGATTATTTCGCGACCAAGCTGATCCAGTATCTGGCGGAGCGCGACGACGATCGCCCCTTCTTCGCCTATCTGCCCTTCACCGCGCCGCATTGGCCGTTGCAGGCGCCCGATGCCGAGATCGCCAAATATCGCGGCCGCTATGACGACGGCCCCAACGCGTTGCGTGCCCGCCGTCTCGCCCGGCTGGAGGCGCTGGGCCTGTGCGAGCCCGACGTCGAACCCCATCCGGTGGTGGCGGACGAGCCCGAATGGGAGGCGCTCGACGCCGCGGGCAAGGCCTGGTCGGCGCGGACGATGGAAGTCTATGCCGCGATGGTCGATCGCATGGACCAGAATATCGGCCGGGTGGTGGAGCATCTGCGCTCGACCGGAGAACTCGACAATACGCTGATCCTGTTCCTCTCCGACAATGGTGCAGAGGGCGCGATCGTCGAGGCGATGCCGATCTATGGCCCGATCATCGTCGATCGCGTGAAGCGCCATTACGACAACAGCCTCGACAATCTCGGCCGCCCGACGAGCTGCTGCTGGTACGGGCCGCGCTGGGCGCAGGCGGCGACCGCGCCGTCGCGGCTGCACAAGGCCTTTACGTCCGAGGGCGGCATTCGCGTGCCGGCCTTCGCAAGCGGTCCCGGCGTCACCCGTGCCGGCGAGATCGGCCACGCTTTCTCGACGGCAATGGACGTGTTGCCGACGGTCCTCGACATGGCTGGCATAGCCCCTGCCGGTACCCATTATGCGGGCCGGCCGATCGCGCTGCCACGCGGACGATCGATGGCGCCGTGGCTCGCCGGCAAGGCTGACGCTGTCCATTCCCAGGAAACCGAGACAGGCTGGGAATTGTTCGGCCGCCGCGCGGTGCGCAAGGGCGACTGGAAGGCGCTCTGGCTGCCTCATCCGGTCGGCGCAGGCGGGTGGCAGCTCTACGACCTGGCGACCGATCCCGGCGAGATCCACGATCGCGCCGCGGATCGCCCCGACATATTGGCCGAACTGCGCGAGGCGTGGGAGCGCTACGCGGCCGAGACCGGCGTGCTGCCGACCCCGGTCAGCGTGTTCGAGCTCGATGGGGCGCTGGCAGGATGAGTCCTTGGCGTCGTTCATCCTGCCCTTCAGCGGGATGGGGACCAGCGAAGGCGGCGGAGGGGCTCCCGCCTGCTTCATGTCTGGCGTCTGCGCTGTCGAAAGCTGAACCCCTCCACCACACTGCGTGTGGTCCCCCCTTCCCTGCGGGGGAGGATGAAGCAGCCATGATCGCTTAGCATGACGACCCCGACCGCAGCCCCGCTGCCTGTCCGCCGTCTTGCCGCCTTCGCCATGCTGGGCGTGGCGACCGGCGGCTTCAACATCCCGCTTCAGGCCTATCTGCCCGCTTTCTATGCGCAGACGATGGGGCTCGGACTGGAAACGGTGGGCACGATCTTCCTGTTCAGCCGGCTGTGGAGCGCGTTCAGCGATCCGGTGGTCGGCTGGCTCTCCGATCATACCCATACCCGCCTCGGCCGCCGCAAGCCGTGGATTCTTGGAGGCGGCCTGCTGTTCCTCATCGCGGCCATCGCCGTCTTCCTGCCGCCGCCGGGCGCGGGCGACGCCTGGCTCGCCATCGGCCTGCTGCTGCTCTGCCTCGGCTGGACGGCGACCGCGACCCCGCATTATGCCTGGGGCGGCGAGCTCTCCGCCGATCCGCGCCAGCGCGCCCGCATCCAATCCTATATCCAGACCGGAGCTTCGGTCGGCGTCTTCGCGGTGCTGCTGATGCCGGCCGCCCTGGAGTTTCTCCATGTCGGCGACGCCAAGCTGCACGTGCAGGCAATGGGCCTGTTCGTGGTCGCGGCGCTGGCGCCCGGTCTCCTCCTCATCGCCGCCCTGTTCCGCGAGGCGCCGGGCCGCCGTACCGAGGCCGCGGCGCCGGCGAAAGGCGGCCTCGGTGCGGTGCTGCGCGACCGGCTGCTGTGGCGGATCATCGCGTCGGACTTCTTCGTGTCGTTGGGCCAAGGCGCGCGCGGCGCGGTGTTCGTCTTCTTCGTCACCTTCTACATGCAGCTCCACATCGCGGCGATCCTGCTGCTGATCCAATATTCCTTCGGCATCGTCGCCGCGCCGCTCTGGGCGCGGATCAGCTACAGGCTGGGCCGCCCGCACACGCTGATCCTCGCCGAGCTTGTCCAGGTCGCGATCAATCTCGCCATGCTGCTGCTCACGCCGGGACGGGCATGGCTGCTGGTCGCGCTCGTGATGGCGCAGGGCCTGACCCAGGGATCGGGCAATCTGATGCTGCGCGCGATGATCTACGATGTGGCGGACCGGCACCGCGCGACGACGGGCATCGAGCGCGCCGGCCTTTTCTCCTCGGTGTTCAACGTCACCACCAACGCCGCCATGGCACTGGCCGTGGCGATCGCCTTCTTCGTGATCGGCTGGTTCGGCTTCAGGCCGGCCGGCCCCAATGACGCGACCGCGCTTACCGGGCTTCTCAGCTTCTTCGCAGTCGCGCCGGCGCTCGGCCATGGCC
Source organism: Flavisphingomonas formosensis (assembly GCF_009755815.1). GTDB lineage: Bacteria > Pseudomonadota > Alphaproteobacteria > Sphingomonadales > Sphingomonadaceae > Flavisphingomonas > Flavisphingomonas formosensis. The sequence continues at coordinate 354,493 of NZ_WRPK01000005.1, read as the reverse complement.
TCTCCGCGCTGCTGATCCTCCGCTTCCCAGCCGACCGGCCCCAGACTATGGCAAGAACCCGATGACTGAAAGTTGCGACCTCACGGCGCGCGAGATGATCCAGGCCTTCGCGGCGCGCACCCTTTCGCCTGTGGAGGTGATGCAATCGGTGCTCGACAGGATGGCGATGGCCGAGCCGGTGCTGGCCGCCACCTGGGCGGCGAAGCCCGAACGGGCGCTTGCCGAGGCGCGCCGATCGGAGCGGCGCTGGGCCTCCGGCGCACCGGCCGGACCGCTCGATGGGGTGCCGGTGACGATCAAGGAGCTGATCGCGACCGAGGGCGATCCCAAGCCGGTCGGTTCGGCTGCCGGCGACATGACGCCCCAGCCGCAGGATGCACCGCCGGTGCAGCGCCTGCGCGAGGCCGGCGCCATCCCCTTCGCGAAGACGACCAACCCCGATTATGGGATGCTGTCGTCCGGACTGTCGAGCTTCCACGCCTTGTCCCGCAATCCCTGGGACACGAGCCGCACCCCCGGCGGATCGAGCGCAGGCGCAGGCAGTGCGGCCGCGGCCGGCTATGGCCCGTTGCATCTCGGCACCGACATCGGCGGATCGATCCGGCTGCCGGCCGGCTGGTGCGGTATCTTCGGACTGAAGCCCAGCTTCGGCCGCGTGCCGATCGATCCGCCCTATATCGGTCGGGTCGCTGGCCCGATGACGCGCACGGTGGCGGATGCCGCGCTGATCATGGCGGCCACCGCGCAGCCGGACGAACGCGACTATATGAGCCTGCCGCCCGCCGACATCGCCTGGGACGATCTCGCCATCGACCTGCAGGGATTGCGCATCGGCCTGCTGCTGGACGCGGGCTGCGGCATGCCGGCCGAGCCGGAAACGCGCGAAGCGGTGATCGCCGCGGCGCGGCTGATCGAAAGTGCCGGTGCCATCGTCGAGCCCGTGCGCCCCTTCCTCACGCCCGAGATGCTGGACGGGCTCGACCGTTTCTGGCGCACGCGATTCCACGACGAGACACGATCGCTGCCGCCCGAACGCTACGCGACCATCCTCCCCTATATCCGCGCCTGGGTGGAGCCGGCGCGCGGCTATGACGGCCTTTCGGTCTATACCGGCTTCGACCAGATCATCCGCATGCAGGAAGCCGGGATCGCCGCCTTCCGGGGTTACGACTTCATGCTCTCGCCGACCGCGCCGGTCCCCGCCTTTCCGGCCGACTGGGCGAGCCCGGTCAACGATCCCGCGCGCCCGTTCGAGCATATCGGCTTCACCGTCGCCTATAATATGACGGAGCAGCCCGCCGCCTCGATCAACTGCGGCTATACCGCCGCCGGCCTGCCGATCGGCCTGCAGATCATCGGACGCCGCTTCGACGATCTCGGCGTGCTGCGCCTCGCTCATGCCTATGAGGCAATGCGACCGGCCCAGCGGCCCTGGCCGCGCCCCTGGACGGGCGGCGCGGCGTGAGCGATGCGCCGCAGCCCGGCCCCCGGAACCTGATCACTGACGTTGCCGGGCTGCGCGTCGGCCATGCCACCGACGAAGCCGCCGGCACGGGCGTCACCACCCTGCTCACCGCCACGCCCTGGATCGCCTCGGTCGACATCGGCGGCGGCGGCCCCGGCGTGCGCGAGACCGAGACGTTGGCGCCCGAAAATCTGGTGGCCGGCGTGCATGGCATCGTCCTGTCCGGCGGATCGGTGTTCGGCCTTGCCGCGGCAGACGGGGCCGTGACGTGGCTTTCGGCGCGCGGCATCGGCATGCGGCTGCGGCCGGAGGGCCATGCGATTCCGATCGTGCCGGCCGCCGTGCTGCACGATCTGGCCGGCGATGGCGACAAAAAGTGGGGCGAGGAGCCGCCCTATCGCAGGCTCGGCGCCGCGTCGGTGGATGCCGCGAGCGAGGATTTCGCGCTCGGCTCGGTCGGCGCAGGGCGCGGGGCGATGGCGGGATACCGCAAGGGCGGCATCGGCTCAGCCTCGCTGGTCTTTGCCGATGGGCTGGTGGTCGGCGCGCTGGCGGCGGTCAATTCGATCGGATCCGCCTTCATGCCCGACGGTCGGACCTATTGGGCCTGGCCGTTCGAGCATGGGAGTGAATTCGGTGGATATCTGCCGTCCGGCCCGGGCGGCGCGCAGGACCCGATGCCGGACGAGAGCCGGCTCGCGACGCTCGGCCGCCTTTCCGCCGGCGCCAATACCACGCTGTGCGTGATCGCGACCAATGCCGTGCTCGACAAGGCGGAGGCGCGCCGCGTGGCGATGATGGCGCAGGACGGCATCGCCCGCGCGATCCGGCCTGCCCATACGCCCTTCGACGGCGATCTCGTCTTTGCGCTGGCGAGCGGCGCGATCGACCTGCCCGCCGACGGCGGCCGGGCGCTCGCGGTGGCGCGGATCGGATCGGCGGCGGCGGACTGCCTTGCCCGCGCCATCGCCCGCGGTGTCCATCATGCCTGAGGGCTGCGCTCAGGCGGGTATGAGCGCGACCGGCACGTCGACATGGCGGGCACGGAGAAATTCCCCGATACCCTTGCCGATCGGATCGAGGCCGATATTGCCCGAGCCGCTGTCACCGAAATAGCCGCGCAGCACGAACAGCAGCCCGCGCACATTGGGCAGTTCGTGCCGTTCGACGACGATATCCTGCCGCAGGCCGAGCAGCCGCGCGACGGTTTCGGCGTCCAGCGCGTCGCGCACCCATTCCCAGCTCGCCTCGTCCCGGCACCATATGCCGAGATTGGCGTTCGCGCCCTTGTCGCCGCTGCGCGCATAGACGAGCGCGCCGAGCGGAATCCGCCGGGTCTCGCCCGATGCGAGCCGGCCCGGCGTGCGGGCCGCCGGAGCCGCGGCAGGATCAGTAAGATAGGGCCGCATCGGGGGATGGGGTGCATCGAACGTCCGGCCATCGCCCATCACCACCTGCTGGCGGACGATCTCCTGGCTGGCCAGGCCTGGCCAGAAATCGACGCGCATCTCCGGCCCGCCCCCGCCATCGCCATGGAAGCCCGGTATGCCGCCCAGCGCGAAAGAGGCATAGCCTTCGACGAACTTGCCCAGCTCCGCCTTGTCCTGTGCGGCCGCGGCGAGGCGGATCGGCACGGAGGCCGCGGCCTCGCTCTGCGGATCGACCGCGGCCTGGCCGCACGGTTCGAAGCGATAGTCGTCGAGCGCGAGCGTATCGACGAGGCTGCGCATTTGCAGCTCGAGCCAATCGATCTTCGCCTGCACGTCCAGCCCGATCGCGAAGGCCCAGAGGGCGAAGCGCCAGCCATTGGGATAGAAGCAGCCGATCTTGGTGGTTTCCGGTGCGGGGCTGCCCTTGATTCCACTCAGCCGCACCCGATCCGGCCCGTCGTGAGACAGGTGGATGCTGTCGATGTGCAGGATGACGTCGGGATTGAGATAGCGCGGCCCCTGTATCTCGTAGAGCAGCTGCGCGGTGACCGTGTCGACGGTGACCGCGCCGCCCTCCTCCGCGCGCTTGGTGATGACCACCTCGCCGTCGGCCGCGATCTCGGCGATCGGATATCCCAGGCGGATGTCGCGCGGCAGCTCGGCAAATCCGGCGAAATTGCCGCCCGTCGCCATCGCGCCGCATTCGATGATGTGGCCGGCGGCGACGGCCGCCGCCAGCCGGTCCCAGTCATCCAGCGCCCAGCCATGCCACCAGGCCGCAGGCCCGAGCACCAGCGACGCATCCGAGACCCGGCCGCAGATCACGATGTCCGCGCCCGCGCCGAGCGCCGCGGCGATGCCCCAGCCGCCCATATAGGCGTTGGCGGCGACGATCCGGTCCAGCAGCGCACCCGGCCCCTTCCCCGTCTCGAGATGGACGAGCCTGCCTTCATCGGCGAGGCTGCGGAGCTGCGGCAGAACGTCGTCGCCGGTGAGATGCGCCACTTGCAGCGCGAGGCCGCGCTCTTCGATCGCGCTGCGCACCGCCTTGGCGAGACCGGCCGGATCGAAGGCGCCGGCATTGACCACGACCTTCAACCCGCGCGCCGCGATGGTTTCCAGCTCGGGGGCCAGCTGGCGCAGGAAATCGCCGCAATGATAGACGCTCGGCGGCAAAGGCTGCGGCAGCGAGGAGAGCGAGCCGATCACCCGCGCCATGGTGAATTCGGCGAGATAGTCGCCGATGAGCACGTCCGCCGGGCCGCCATGCACCGCTGCCGCCAGCGCGCCGGCATAATCGCCCACCGCGCCCGAAAAGGCGGCGATGCGGATCGGCCGCTTCGCTCCGTTCGATCCCGTCACGCGCCTCTCCTCCTGTCGTTGCGCATGGCGCGCCGGGCGGTCATGCGCCCGCGCGCCGCACCCCCGCTTCGCCGCGCTTGGCTGTTGACCGGGAGCCTATCACAGACCGACGGCGTCGCCAGTTCGCGGCTTAGTGATCGACCGCGCTTACCGCGCCATGACCCGTGCAAATGCTAATTCTCCCGTGCGATCCGTGCATGTCCGCACCGCCGGCCCGGCCGCTGCCGCGCAGCAAAAAGGACAACTTGACAATAGCGGCCAAAGTCAAATACCAATTCGCACAACCTGCGAGAGACAATTACGCAGGAGACCAGAGGGGAGGTGACAGCTTGAGCTGGACGCGCAGGCGCGCGGGTCTATCACTCGCCTAAATTGAGAGCCGAGCGAAACGACGCGCTTATTCGCGTCGGCGGACTATCGCGCCGGGACGACGTTGCGCGACATTGATCATCCATTTGCTGCCTGACGCGTGCAGTCTTGGGCTGCCGCGTTCCCATTGCGCCTTCCCTGTCGAGGGAAGGCGAGGATCCGACGCCGGCAAAGGCGCAGGACCATAAGTCCAGAATCACAAGAGGATGACCGAGGGAGGGCATAAATGAAGCTGGGGACGACAGTCACGAGGATCGCCATTCTTACCGGAACGAGCTGGCTTGCGGTGTCGGCGCCCGCGCATGCGCAGACGGCGGCGGCCGCCACGCCGCCCAATGTCCGCGAGACGCAGGGCATCCAGGAAATCATCGTCACCGCCCAGCGGCGGCAGGAACGCAACCAGGACGTTCCGATCTCGATCACCGCTTTCTCCGCAGAGAGCATCCAGCAGCGCAACATCACCCAGTCGCAAGATCTCCAGGCGAGCGTCCCTTCGCTCATCGTCGGTGCGAACGGCCAGGCCTCGCGCGATTCCCAGACGTTCACTTTGCGCGGCCAGGGTGCCACCTTCCAGGCTTCGCCGGGCGTGGTCGTCTACATGAACGAGGTGCCGCTGCCGGCCCCGATCACGCTCAGCCAGCAGGGCGGCCCCGGCAATTATGTCGATCTCGAAAACCTCCAGGTGCTGGCCGGCCCGCAAGGCACGCTGTTCGGCCGCAACACCACGGGCGGCGCGATCTTGCTCGTGCCCCACAAGCCGACCGACACGCTGGAAGGCTGGGTGCAGGGCAAATATGGCAATTACAACAACAAGGAGATCGAGGCGGTCCTCAACGTGCCGGTGGTCAGCGACAAGCTGCTTGTTCGTGTCGTCGGCGCCTATCATGACCGGGACGGCTATACGAAGGACGTCATCCACGACAAGGATCTGGACAATACCCATTGGTATTCGGGCCGGATCGGCATCACCTTCCGCCCAAGCGACAATTTCGAAAACTATACGATGGCCTATGGCGCCTATTCGAAGTTCAACGGCACCGGGCAGATCCACAAGGGTTTCAACATCGCGGGCCTGCAGGCGGTTGGTTTCTGCGTCGACCCGCCATTTTCACCGCCGGGACCGTCAGGCATCGCGGTGAGCTGCGACTATTATCGCGGGTTGACGCAGCAGGCGAACGAGCTTGGCCCGCGCAAGGTGGCACCCGGCGTGCTCCAGAGCCAGAAAACCAAGACCTGGGGCATCACCAACACCTCGACGCTCAATTTCAACGACGAACTGACCGCACGAAACATCGTCAGCTACCAGAAATTCAAGAGCTTCTATTATTATGACGGCGACGGGACGATCGTTCAGCAATATGATGCATCCTTGCCGATCAACACGCGGCCGCGCGACTATCTGGAGGAATTCACCGAGGAACTGCAGCTCCAGGGATCCTATCTCGACAAGCATCTGACCTTTACCGTCGGCGGCTTCTATTACGACCAGAAGCCGGCCGGGGAACAGGGCGTCAATGCAATCGTCTATTGCCCCGCAGCTTTCTCCGGCTTCTGCGCGCCGAGCAATGCCTCGGTGAACGTACGCAACAAATCCAAGGCGCTTTACGCTCAGGCGACATTGGATTTCGGCGCGATCGTGCCTGCATTGGAAGGGCTGCGCCTGACCGGCGGCTATCGCTACACCTGGGATACGATAAAGGGCAGCGCCTTCTCCTATTCGCCCGTCGGGCCGAGCGCCTATCTCTGCTCGAACAGCGGCGACATCGTGACGTCGAATCCGGAAGCCGGCTGCTCCTTCGGCGCGACGCTGCACAGCAAGGCGCCCAACTGGCTGATCGGCCTGGACTACAAAATCTTCCGGAACACGCTCATCTTTGCGAAGGTCAGCCGCGGATATAAGGCTGGCGGTTTCAATTCTTACTCTGTCTACCCAAATACGCGTACCTTCGATCCCGAGTTCGTGACGTCCTACGAGGGGGGATTTAAATCCGATTTCAAGCTGGGTATGGTACCAGCTCGGCTCAATGCGTCCTATTATTATCTCAATTATAAGAATATCCAGAAAGCGACGGGAGACTATAACCCAAGCACGAACGCAAGCGGTGCGCGCATCAACGCGGCCAAGGCCCATGTGAAGGGCGTTGAAGTCGAAGCCACTGTCAAGCCCTTCCCCGTGCTCGAGCTCGGCGGCACCTTCAGCTACACGGATTTCAAATATACCCAGTATAACATCGTCGCGACCGGGCTCGTGCCGGATTGCAGCGGGGCGCTGCCCACGCCAGGGGCCATCGTCAACATGTCCTGCCTGCCCGGCCAATATGTCGCCAAATATATTTACAGCTTCCACGCCTCGGTGAACCAGCCGCTGGCCGGAAATGCGGGCACGCTCAGCTTCTTCGTCAACTATGCCCATAATTCGGATCAGCACACCGAAGCTGTCGTGGTCGAATCCGCGCAGCCGGGCGAGCGGCTGAAAGGGTTCGGCCTGCTCAACATGTCGCTGGACTGGAACAACATCTACGGCAGTCGCATCGATGCCGGCCTCTATGTGACCAATGCGACCAACAAGCTCTATCGGATCAGCAACACCGACGTCTATCAACAGGGCTCGCTGCTGACCTGGGCTACCATCTATGGCGAACCGCGCATGTACGGCCTGCGGTTGCGCTATCGGTTCGGAGCCTGACCGCCGAGAGCCTCGCGACAGGGAGGAGGGCGAGGTGCCGGAGGGGTTTCCCTTCCGGCACCTCGTCGATGATGCGACGCCGCTCAATCGATCGGCTCGAGCTCGTCCCACAACGGGCCGATGAGGATACGAAAAAAGGCCTCGTCCGCGTAGAGCCGCTCTCCGGAAAGCAGGACATCGCCGAAGGTCAATATGCCAAGGATCCGATAGGTTCGCGTTCCGCCGTCGGCTTCCGGATCGATGACCGTCACCGAATATTCCTGCACCGCCCCGTCCGGGCCGATCCACTCCGAATGCTGTTCGAAGCCGGCGATCCGTGGCCGCACATCGGCGATGAAATGCCGATAATAGCGCCGGGTACGATCCATTCCGCGGAAACGGCGGGCGACCGGATAGAAATCATAGACCGGCTCGTCCTCCATCGTTGCCAGTATCGCATCGAGATCGCCCGCTCCCTCGGTCTCGGCATGGCGATACGCGACGCAGCTCAGCGCCAAGAGCGATTGCTTCATATGCCCATCTCCCTTTCCGATATTCCCTCGGCCCGGCACCATAGGGCGTTCGAGGCTTGCGGGAAGCAATGGCGGAACTCTCATCACCAATTTGGCCAGAATGTCCGTCCGGCGCTGCATCTCAGAGACGATACTGTTAAAAGGACAAAGGCTCGGGCGGCGTATTGCCCGTTCCGGGACGGGCCGAGAGACCGAGAAAGGGGCAGGACATGGCCGAACCAAGCACGCTGCGACGCTATCGGTCGAACCTGCAAGGCGAAGTAGACGGGTCCGCCATCTATTCCGCGCTGGCCGACAGCGAGGGCGATCCCAAACTCGCAGAGGTTTTCCGCCGGCTCGCCGCTGTGGAGCAGGCGCATGGCGATTTCTGGCGTAAAAGGATCGAGGCGAAAGGCGGATATTTCGCGCCCTCTCCCTCCTTCCGGGCCCGCATCCTCGCCTGGCTCGCCCGCCGCTTCGGGCCGGGTTTCGTGCTCCCGACGCTCGCGGCGAGCGAGACGCGGGACAGCGCCGCCTATGACGACCAGCCGGAAGCGCGTGACGCGGGATTGCCGCAGGACGAGCGCTCCCACGCGCTGCTGATGCAGGCCGCGGCCGGCAAGGGCGGATTGTCCGGGCCAACGCTGGCACTGATCGAGGGTCGGCATCGCGGCGGTGGCAACACGCTGCGCGCAGCCGTGCTCGGCGCCAATGACGGCCTGGTTTCGAACACGAGCCTGGTCATGGGCGTTGCCGGCGCGGCAGCGGCGGAACATACGCTGCTGCTGACCGGGCTGGCCGGCCTGATTGCCGGCGCCTGTTCAATGGCGATGGGCGAGTGGCTGTCGGTGACGAGCTCGCGCGAGCTCTACCAGAGCCAGATCGCCACCGAGGCGGAAGAGCTGCGCACCGTGCCCGACGAGGAGCGCGAGGAGCTGATCCTGATCTACCAGGCGAAGGGCATAGCCGAGCCGCAGGCCCGCGCGCTTGCCGACAAGCTACTCAGCAATCCGGATACTGCGCTCGACACGCTGGCCCGGGAAGAGCTCGGTATCGATCCCGATGAACTGGGCGGATCGGCGTGGAAGGCCGCGCTTTGGTCCTTTCTGCTCTTCTCGGCCGGCGCGATCGTGCCGGTCGCTCCCTTCTTCCTGCTGGGCGGCCGTACCGCTCTGATCGCCAGCCTGATCGCGAGCGGCCTCGCCCTCGCCCTGATCGGTGCCGGCACCAGCCTGTTCACCGGTCGCGGCGCGCTCTTCTCGGCACTCCGCCAGCTGCTGATCGGACTGGCGGCGGCCGGCGTGACCTATGGCGCAGGCGCGATCGTCGGAACGTCCCTCGGCTGACCCCCGGCCTGGCCGGGGCCGGCATTCGGCCAGCCCTGATCGCCATCGGCTCCATGGGACAGTCCGGCCGCCCGCACGCGCCGCCGGAGGAAGAGGGCAACGCCTGCGAAAACCAGCGGCACCAACGCGGCCGACACCAGCTCATGATCAGCGCCGGTCATCCCCGCTGCGGCCGATGCGATATGATCGAGCAGGCTGAAGGCATAATAGCTGATCGCGACGACCGAGACGCCCTCGACAAGATGTTGCAGGCGAAGCTGCCGGGCGGCGTTGCGCTCCATCGAACGCAGCACCGCATTGCTCTGCTCCTGAAGGGCGAGGTCGACGCGGGTGCGGAACAGCGAGGTGGCGCGTTCCACGCCGATCGAAAGATGCTCGAGCCGGGCGACGAAGGATTCGCAGGTCCGGATGGCGGGCCGCAGCCGGCGCTCGGTGAACTGATCGAGCGACTGGAAGCCCGCGATCGGCTGCGCATCGAGTGCCAGCAGGCGTTGATGCACGATCTCCGCATAAGCGAAAGTCGCGCCCATGCGGAAACCGGTTTCGGCACGCAACGCCGCGGCACGGGCGGCAAGCCCGCAGAGCGCATCGAGCAGCATGCGATCGTCGCCCAACACCGAGATTTCTCCGGTCAGCGCGGCAAGCTCCGCCTCCAGCGCATCGAGGCGCGCGCTCTCGTCCTGCACCAGCGGCAATCCCAGCAAGGCGAGATTGCGATAATTGCCGAGTTCCTGCAGCGACTGGACCAGGCGGCCGAGATCGGGCGGCGGCATATCGCCCGCGGCAAGCAGCAAGCGGCCGAGCCGCCCGTCGTGGATACGGAAATCGGACCACATCCGCGCTACGCCGAAGCGACAGCTGACCAGTTCCTCCTCGGCGAAGCCGATCGACGGCAGCTGCGCGAGTGCCGTCGCTTCGTCGGCCACGACATCCAGCCGCACGGCACGCACGAACAGGCCCGGCGATGCGGCGAGCCACTGCCAGGCGCGATCGATGCGGGCGGCATCCTCCGCCGCCGTCCCGCACGGGATCAGCGCGGTGAACGTGCTCGCCTCGCTATGCCGCTCCCAGCAATAGCGGCAGCCATCCTCCGCCACGCCCTCCGCATGGCGCGAACGCACGACCTGCGCGTCCGGCACCACGCCTGGCATGGCCAGCATCGACGCGCGCTCGGCGACCCGCTCCTCGGGGGCGACCAGCAGCACGAGCTGCAGGATGGTCATCGGAGCGGCAACCGGGGGAAGCCGCCGCAGATGCATCTCTCCGACGATCCGGTCCCGCAGAGGATGCTCGTGCATGCCGGCGAGCCGGGTCAGGCGGGCTCGAGCCGCGCGCCATAACGGCGCGGCCGGATATCCTCGGCAGGTGCGCGATCGTCGAGCGCGGCGAGCAGACCGGCGCGATCCGGGGCGCGGTCGCAGACCGGATCGGTGGCGGCGGCATCGCCGGCCAGCGCCAGCGCCTGGCAGCGGCAGCCGCCCCAATCGATCTCGCGGCGATCGCAGCTCCGGCAGGGATCGGGCATCCAGTCCGTGCCGCGGAAGCGGGCGAACGCCTCGGCTTCCTCCCAGATGCTACGCAGCGTCTGCTCGCGCACCGAGGGAAAGATCATGCCCGGGATGGTTTCGGCGGCGTGGCAGGGCAGTGCGTGGCCGGAGGGCGACAGGTTGATGAAGCGCTGGCCCCAACCGCCCATGCAGGCCTTCGGCCGGGCCGCATAATAGTCGGGGACGACATAATCGATCGCGATCCGTCCGCGCAGCCGCTGCCGCGCCTCCTCGACCAGACGGGTCGCCTCGGCGAGTTGATCGGCGCTGGGCAGCAGGCTCGCGCGATTGGCCAGCGCCCAGCCATAATATTGGACATGGGCGATCTCCATCCGCTCCGCGCCCAATGCTTCGCCGAGCGCCATCATGGCCGGCAGCCGATCGAGATTGGCGCGATGGACGACGAAATTGGCGGTGAGCGGCAGGCCCGCCTCGCGGATCAGCTCGGCCGCGGCCAGCTTCCTGGCATGGGCACCGCGATAATGGCCGAAGTCGTCCGCGCGCTGCGCCTCGCTGTCCTGGAAGCTGAGCTGGATATGATCGATGCCGGCGGCCAGCAATGCCTCCATGCGCTGCCTGTCGAGCAGCACGCCGGAGGTGATGATGTTGGTATAGATGCCGCGGCGATTGGCATGGGCGACGAGCGCGGCGAGATCTGTGCGCGCCATCGGTTCGCCGCCGGAGAAATGCACCTGCAGCACGCCGAGCGCTGCCGCTTCGTCGAGCACGCGGCAGAGCGTCTCTGTGTCCAGCTCGTCGCTGCGCGGCACCAGCGCGAGCGGGTTGGAGCAATAGGCGCATTGCAGCGGGCAGCGATGGGTGAGCTCGACGATCAGCCCCATCGGCGGCGGGACCGCGCTCACAGCGTCAGCGCCCCCCGCGCGGCCAGATCGTCGAGCGTCGCCAGCACGTCGGTGGCGATCACGTCGCGCGGCGCATCGAACCGGGCGGCGAGATCGTCGATGATCGCCCCCGCCGAGCGCTCGCCATCCACCAGCTTCAATATCTCGGTACCCGTCTCGTCGGGCAGGAACAGCTTTTCCGGCGCGAGCAGCGTCCATTGCTGGCGTATCTCGTCGAAGCGGAAGCGCACCCCGCGGCGGAAGCGCGGCAGCGCATCCTCACCGCCGCTCATGCCCGCGGTTCCGGTACGAAGGCGCCCGGCGCGATCATCCCCGGCGCGACATAAGCGAGGTAGAGCGCATCGAGCTGCGCCCACAGCACGTCGCATTTGAAACGCAAGGCGGCGAGCACCGCCTGCTGCTGTTCCGCGGTGATCGCATGCTCGCGCACATAGGCCAGCGCGAAATCGCTGTCCTTCGGCGCCTGCGTCAGCCGCGGCGTGAAATAAGCCAGCGTGTCGCGGGTGATCCAATCATAGTTGGCGAGCATACCGGACACGCGCTCCGCGATGATGGTGGGCGAGAACAGCTCGGTCAAAGACGAAGCGATCGCTTCCAGCAGGCTCCGATCGCGGACGAAATGGACATAGGCATCCACCGCGAAGCGCGTTGCCGGCAAGATCCCCTCGCCGCGCTCGGCCAAGGCCGGATCCAGCCCGACGCCCTCGACCAGCCTCAGCCAGCGCGCGATGCCGCCCGGCTGGCTGCCGTCGCCGTCATGATCCTCGATGCGGCGGCGCCATTCGCGGCGCAGCTCGGAGGTCGGCAGGCGGGAGAGCAGGATCGCGTCCTTCACCGGGATCTGGCTCTGATAATAATAGCGGTTGAGCGCCCACGCCTGGACCTGACCGCGCGCCAGCCGGCCGTCATGGAGCAGGCGGTGAAAGGGGTGGAGATTATGATAGCGCTCCGCCCCGATCGCGCGCAGCGCGGCTTCGAGGCCATCGGGCGTCAGGGGCATCGTCGTCATGGCACCACCTCCAGCCCATCCTCCGGAACGATCCAGCCGGCCGCTTCGGCCGCCGCACGTTCCTTGCTGTCCGCCAGCAGGACGGGATTTGAATTGTTCATATGTATCAATATCTTGTTTTTGACTTCCAAGCTGTCGAAGGCAGCGAGCGTGCCCTCCGGACCGGCCAGGCTCATATGACCCATGCGCCGTCCCGTCTTCTTGCCCAGCCCGGCCTCGATCATCTCGTCATCGTGCCAGAGCGTGCCGTCGAAAAAGACCATGTCGGCACCGCGCAGCCGTTCGGCGAGATCCGGCGTCATTGCCGCGCAGCCCGGGATGATGAAAGCGCGGCTCGCGCCATCCTCCAGGAGCAGGCCGACCGTGGTGCCGTCGACGACGATCGGCTGCATCTCCTCCCCGCTCTCCATGTAGAGCGGGACCTTGCCGGGCACCGCGAAGAGGGTGGCCGACAGGCCTTGTTCAAGCAGGAACGGCTCGTCCAGGCGTAGCTCCGGCCGCATCACCACGTCACGGGCCAGCACGTCGAACACCGGATTGGCATCCAGTATCGCGTGCACCGACGCCGTCGCGTGGATCGTCAGCGGCTGACGCTCGCGCAGGTTGAGCAGGCCGGCGATCACGTCGATGTCGCCGCCGGTCAGCACCACACTGCGGATCGGCGAGCCGCGCAGGCCGTCCTGCGAATGAAGCTGCGGCGTGCGCGCTATCTGTTCGCGCAGGTCCGGCGAGGCATTGACGAGATGCCATCGGGCGCCGTCCCTGCTGACGGCGAAGCCGGCCTGGCTCCTGGCCGGTGCCGCCGGATCGCCCGAACGCGATCGGCGGCACGCGGTGCAGTTGCAATTCCACTGGGGGAAGCCGCCGCCGGCGGCCGCCCCCAGCACCAGAATGCGCATCGGTGGTTCAGGCGGGCATCTCGGCGCAGGCGTAGCAATTAATCTCGGCACCCAGCGCGATTTCGACGATCTTGGGGGTCTTCCAGCTCATGTCACACTCTCCAATTTGCCTGGCGGGATGCCAGCGCAAGGGGGCAGGATGATTCGGCCGCGCCCCGCGGACCATGATACTAAGGTCCAGCCGCAGCCGTCCATTTCCGCTCAGGGCGCTACACCGCGCGACAGCGTCGGTGCAACGTCCGTGAAGTTCGCGAGGTCGGCCAATATTTCCGCCGTGCCGGCCGAGCCGAGCGCCGCGCCGATCGCATCGTCGCTCTCGAAGAAGAGCGCGGCGATCGCGATGATGGCGGCGCCGTCGGATGCCGGGAAATAGGCCTGGGCGGAACGCAGGCCGAGCGGTCCCCACAGCCGCTCCACCAGCGGCAGATGGGTCGCGACATAATAATCGCGATCGAAGCGCGCCTCGGCGCCGGCCTCATAGGATACGAACAACAGCGCCATTATTTCGCTTCCGCAAGCATCGGAGCCATGCGCTTGCCGGCCAGCGGCGGCAACTTGGCTGCGGCGGCCGCCGCGGCGGCCGCATTCGGCGCCGCGCCCTTGCCTGCCTTGATGAGCGCGACCATGCCCATGGTGTAATGCGGCTTGCACTTGATGCCGTAGAGACCGGGCTTGGTCAGGGTGAGGATATATTCCTTGTTCATCGCGCCGGCCGGTGCGGTCACGCCGTCCGGCAGCATGCTGGGGATCGGCTCGGCATTGTGGCTGGGATCGGTCGGCACGAAATGGATGGTGTCGCCGACATTGGCCTTCACCAGGCTCGGCTCGAACACCATCATGCCCGCGGCTCCCTGGCTCTTCATCTGCACCGTGATGTCCTTCGCCATGACCGGCACGGCCAGGACCGCGGACAGGAGGATGGCGGCACGCAGCGCCTTGATCGACATGAACACCTCTCCAAATTGGTTGCGGGTCGTTGTCGGGCGATCGTCCGGCGACGCCAATTGCCATTTGGTGCTATGGCAAGCCCATCCCGCGGCATGCGACTGTCATCAGGACGGGGATCGCCGAGTCGATCCGAATTCCGGGCACCCAGGAGAGTGATCATGTTGCAGCAGGCTCTGGACCAGCTGAAAGGCAATGTCGTTATCCGTTCGCGTTACGACAATTTCATCGGGGGCCGATGGGTGGCGCCGGTGCGTGGCCAATATTTCGACAATCCCTCGCCGGTGACGGGCAAGACGGTGTGCAGCATCGCGCGCTCGACGGCGGAGGATATCGAGCTTGCGCTGGACGCCGCGCATGCGGCGCGCGAGAAATGGGGACAGACATCGCCGGCGGAGCGCGCGCTGGTGCTCAACCGGATCGCCGACCGGATCGAGCAGAAGCTGGACCTGCTGGCGCTGGTCGAGACGATCGACAACGGCAAGCCGATCCGCGAGACGACCGCGGCGGACCTGCCGCTGGCGGTCGACCATTTCCGCTATTTTGCCGGCTGCCTGCGCGCGCAGGAAGGATCGATTTCCGAGATCGACCATGACACGATCGCCTATCATTTCCACGAGCCGCTGGGCGTCGTCGGCCAGATCATCCCGTGGAACTTCCCGCTGCTGATGGCGACGTGGAAGCTGGCGCCGGCGCTAGCGGCGGGCAATTGCGTGGTGCTGAAGCCGGCCGAGCAGACGCCGATGTCGATCATGGTGCTGGTCGAGATCATTGCCGACCTGCTGCCCGAGGGCGTGCTCAACGTAGTTAACGGCTTCGGCGTGGAAGCGGGCAAGCCACTGGCGCAGAACAAGCGGATCGCCAAGATCGCCTTCACCGGCGAGACCACCACCGGCCGGCTGATCATGCAATATGCCACCGAGAACCTGATCCCGGTGACGCTCGAGCTGGGTGGCAAGAGCCCCAACATCTTCTTCGCCGACGTGATGGCCGAGGATGATGACTATCTCGACAAGGCGCTGGAAGGCTTCGCGATGTTCGCGCTCAACCAGGGCGAGGTCTGCACCTGCCCGAGCCGGGCGCTGGTCCACGAAAGCATCTATGACCGCTTCATCGAGAAGGCGGTGGCGCGCGTGCGGAAGATCAAGCAGGGCAGCCCGCTGGACGCCGCGACGATGATCGGCGCGCAGGCCTCCAACGACCAGCTGGAGAAGATCCTCTCCTATATCGCGATCGGCCAGGACGAGGGCGCGAAGGTGCTGACCGGCGGCAAGCGTGCCGCGCTCGGCGGCGAACTCGAGAGCGGCTATTATGTCGAGCCGACGATCCTCGAAGGCCATAACCGGATGCGCGTCTTCCAGGAGGAGATTTTCGGCCCGGTCGTCGCGGTGACGACGTTCAAGGACGATGCCGATGCGCTCGCCCTCGCCAACGACACGCTCTACGGCCTCGGCGCCGGCGTGTGGACCCGCGACGGCACCCGTGCCTATCGCATGGGCCGCGGCATCCAGGCCGGCCGCGTCTGGACCAACTGCTACCATGCCTATCCCGCCCATGCCGCCTTCGGCGGATACAAGCAGTCGGGCATCGGCCGAGAGAATCACAGGATGATGCTGGATCATTATCAGCAGACCAAGAATCTGCTCGTCAGCTACAGTCCCAAGGCGCTCGGCTTCTTCTGAGGCTCTCCCCGGGGGAGGCCTCACCCCCTTTCGGCCTCCCTCGCCAGGCGGCGGGCCTCTCCCGGAGCCCGCCGCCCCCCCTTTTTTCGGGAAAGTGGATGATGAACCCTCCACCCCGCATCCTCGCCACTCCTGCCGCGGACGCCTTGATGGCCCGGCTGGAGGCAATGCACGGGCCGCTGATGTTCCATCAGTCGGGCGGCTGCTGCGACGGCTCGGCGCCGATGTGCTATCCTGCCGGCGAGTTCCGGGTCGGCGGCCAGGACGTGCTGCTCGGCCATGTCGGCACGCGGGGCGATATCCCGGTGTGGATCGGTGCCGCCCAGTTCGATTATTGGCGCCACACCCAGGTGACGATCGACGTCGTGCCCGGCCGCGGCGCCGGCTTCTCGCTGGAGGGGCCGGAGGGCATGCGCTTCATCGTCCGCAGCCGCGTCTTCACCGATGAGGAAGCCGATGCGCTTGAAGCTGCAGGCCCGCCGCAAACCGGCGCGTGAGCGCCGCACGGGAGAGGTGATGACGCCGCCGGCCACGGCTGGCATAGTCGCGCCCATGGAGAGAGATAAAAACCAGAATACACCGATCGTTCGCGCCGCCTCATCCGACCTCGCCGACCCCGTGCTGGCCATCGAGGCGGTGTTTCGCGAATTGGACCCGCCCACGCTGAGCGGCGTCATCCTGTTCTGCTCCAGCCGCTACGATCTCGCCAAGCTGGCGTCGGCGATCGCGGCGCGCAGCGAAGGGCTGACCGTCATCGGCTGCACCTCCTCGGGCGAGATCACGCCGGAGGGGCTGTGCGAGGGGACGATCACCGCGATCGGCTTTCCCGCGGACGCCTTCGCCTTTTCCGCGGTGCGCTTCGACGAGCTCGACCGGTTCGAGGCGGCCCATGCCCATCAGGCGGTCCGCGCCCTCGTCGCCGATGCGGCGGAACGAGCCAGACCGCTCGGCCCGGACGTGAGCCGCGCGGCGATCTTCCTCGTCGACGGATTGTCGCACCGCGAGGAGATGCTGACCATTACCGTGCAGGATGCGCTGGGGGACATTCCGCTGATCGGCGGCTCGTCCGGCGACGGCCTCGATTTTCGCGAGACGTTCGTCTTCCACGACGGCGTGTTCCGGCGCGACGCGGCGCTGGTCGGCATATTGACCTCCCGCCACCGCATGCACGCCTTCCGCTCGCAATATTATTCGCCGGGCCGGGTCAAGATGGTGGTGACTGCGGCCGATCCGGTCGACCGCATCGTGCGCGAGATCAACGCCGAACCGGCCGGCGAGGAATATGCGCGGCTGGTGGGCGTACCTTTTCAGGAGCTCGGGCCGGCCATCTTCGCCTCCCATCCGCCGATGGTCCGCGCCGGCGGCGAATATTATTGCCGTTCGGTCCAGTCGCTCAATCCCGACGGCAGCCTCACCTTCTATTGTGCGATCGACGAGGGAATCGTGCTGACCCTGGGCGAGGCGCACGACGTGCTCGGCGAGATGCGCGGCCTGTTCGATCGCCTGGACGATGCGGTGGGTGGCATCGATCGGGTGATCGGCTTCGATTGCGTGCTGAATTCGGTCGAGCTCGCGCAGCGGCAGATCGGACGCGACATGTCCGCCCTGTTCGCAGACCGCCGCGTCATAGGCTTCAACACCTATGGCGAGCAATATCACGCACTTCACGTCAACCAGACCTTCAGCGGGTTGGCGATCGGCCGATGAGCGCCCAGCCCGCCTATGATCCCGCGGCTGCCCGCATCGCCGAGCTGGAGGCCGCGCTGGCGAAGGCGGAGCGGATCAACCGCGTGCTGATGGATCGGGTGGAACGATCGACCGACCTGCAGGGCAACGCCTTCTCCCTGTTCGAGACCGCGATCACGCTGGAAGGCAAGATCCGCGACCGCACCGCCGACCTGGAGCGCGCGCTGACCGAGCTCGCTGCCTCCAATGCTGCGCTCGCCGTGGCCAAGGAGCAGGCGGACGGCGCCGAGCGCCGGCTGCGCGACGCGATCGACAGTATCAACGAAGGCTTCGCGATCTTCGACGCGGACGATCGCCTGGTCGTCTACAACGCCACTTATCTCAGCCTGTGGCCCAGGATCGCGGATCGCATCCGGCCCGGGCTCACCTTTGCCGAGCTCGCGCGGATGATCAGCGAGGCCGACGGCAGCCTTGGCCCGCGCGTCGCGCCGGATCGCTGGATGTCGGAGCGGCTGGCGCAGCATGGCGTGGCCGGCGGCGGCCATGTCCATGTGCTGGCCGATGGCCGCTGGGTCCAGATCAACGAGCTGCGCACCAGCGAGGGCGGCATCGTCGGCGTCTACACCGACATTACGGACGTGAAGGCGGAGGACGCCCAGGAGATGGCGCGCCAGCTCGCCGAGCGTGGCGCGCTGCTGCAGGCGACGCTCGACGCCATGCCGCAGGGCGTCTGCGTCTATGACGAAAGCCGGCGGCTGATCGCCTGGAACCAGCCGCTCGCGCGCCTTCTGGCGTTGCCGGCCGAGGTCGACAAGGCGATCGGCGATCATGACGGCCTGCTCGCCCATGTCGGGCCCGAGCGGGCCGCGGCGGTCGGCTGGGCGAGCGGCGACGGCGTGCCCGAAACGCGCCTGCCGATCGCGGACCGGCTGCTGGAGGTCCGCCGCGCCAAGCTGCCGGGCGGCGGCATGGTGATGAGCATCGCCGACGTGACCGAGCGCCTGCGCGCCGCCGAGGCGCTGCGCGAGACAGCCGAGACGCTGGAACGGCGCGTCGCCGAGCGTACCGCCGACATCGCGTCGGTGAATCTCAAGCTGCAGCGCGAGGCAGCCGAGCGCCTCGCCGCCGAGCAGGCGATGCGGGAGGCGAAGACCGCCGCCGAGGAGGCCAATCTGTCCAAGACGCGCTTCCTGGCCGCCGCCAGCCACGACCTGCTGCAGCCGCTGAACGCGGCACGGCTGTTCGTCTCGGCGATCGCCGACCGGCGGCTCGCCGCGCCGACCCGGGCTCTCGTGCGCCAGACGGGATCGGCCCTAGATTCGGTGGAGGATCTCCTCGAAGCGCTGCTCGAGATCTCGAAGCTCGACGCCGGCGCGATCGTGCCGCAACCGACCGACTTCGCGCTCTCCGAGCTGCTCGGGAGCATGAAGGCCGAATTCGCACCCATGGCGCGCGAACGGGGTCTCCAGCTGCGCATCCAGACATCGCCGCTCTGGGTGCGATCCGACATGCGGCTCACCCGGCGGATCCTGCAGAACCTCATTTCCAACGCGCTTCGCTACACGGAAACCGGTTCCGTCGAAGTACGCTGCAGCCGGCGGGGCGAACAGGTGAAGATCGAGATCGCCGACACCGGCATCGGCATCGCGCGCGAGCATCATGCCGCCATATTCGAGGAATTCCACAGGCTGGAGGATGGCGGCCGGACGCGCGGCATGGGACTGGGCCTCGCCATCGTGCAGCGTGCCGCGCGCATGCTCGATACACGGATCAAGCTGCGGTCCGCGCCCGGCGAAGGATCGACTTTCAGTATCTGTCTGCCCGCAACGCCGCCGCGCGATACCGTCGCCACCCTGACCGGCACGCCGCGCCGAAGGAGCGTTTCCGAACAGTCGGTGCTGGTGATCGACAACGAAGCCTCGATCCTGGAAGGGATGGCGGCCATGCTCGGCGGATGGGGCTATCGGGTCGCCGGCGCGCGCGACGGGGCGGAAGCGCTGGCGGCGATCGAGTCCGGCTTCGTGCCGGATATCGTGATCGCCGACTATCATCTGGATTGCGGCGAGACCGGCGACGACACCGTCCGCCTGCTCCGCCGACGCCTGGGCGCGGCCGTACCGGCGATCGTCATCACTGCGGACCGCACCCCGGAACTGCGTGACCGGCTGGCGACGGAGAAGCTGGATTGCCTCAACAAGCCGGTGAAGCCCGCGCAGCTGCGGGCGCTGCTCGGCCGGCCGATGCATTGAGATATGCCCCTCCCTTGCGGGAAGGGGAATCAATCGACCGACATCCAACCCGATCCGACTTCGTCAGTGCCGGCGCGGTTCCGCGTGGAAGCGGACCTTGTTGACGAGGATCACCGCCTGGGTGCGGCTGAAGACGCGCAGCTTGGTGAGGATCGCCGAGACATGCGCCTTCACAGTCGTCATCGACACGTCGAGCTCATAGGCGATCTGCTTGTTGAGCTTGCCTTCGACGAGCAGGCCGAGAACCACTTTCTGTTGCGGGGTGAGCTGGTCGATGCGGCGCTGGATGTCGCGCTCCTCCTCGTCCGGCCCGTCATCGAGCCCGACATCCTCGGGCACGTAGATCTCGCCGGCGAGCACCTGCTTCAGAGCATCGACGATCGCGCCCCGCTTCAGCGACTTGGGAATGAAGCCGGACGCACCGGCAGCCAGCGCGGCACTTACCAGGCCGCGATCGGTGGCGGCCGAGACGATCACCACCGGCAGTGCGGGAAAGCGCTGCCGCAAGGTGGCGAGGCCGCTCACGCCGGTCGCGCCGGGCATGTTGATGTCGAGCATGACGAGATCGAAATCGCCTTCCCGCTCGATGATCGCGATCGTCTCTTCGAGCGAGGCGGCCTCGAACAGCTCGGCGGCATCGAAGGCCACGGAGATCACCGTGCGCAGACCATCCCGGACGAGGGGATGATCGTCCGCAATCAGCACACGCTCCACACTCTTCTCCCCCATGAGGGCACTGCCTAGCAGATGCGGTGCGGGGCCGCGAGACCCCGCACCGACTTCCGCCCGACCACGTGACCCGATCAGGATTTGGGCAGCTTGAAGACCCATAGCGAGCCTCCCTGGTTGATATGCTGCACCGCCTTGGCGACCTCGCCGCCCCAGAGCGGCACGGCGCCGCCCCAGCCGGACATCACCGCGATATACTGCTCGCCATCCTGTTCCCAGGTGACAGGCGAGCCGACGACGCCGGAGCCGGTGTTGAACTTCCACAATTCCTGGCCAGTCTTCGCATCGAACGCCTTGAGATAGCCTTCCGGCGTACCGGTGAAGACGAGGCCGCCCCCAGTGGTCAGCACACCACCCCAGAGCGGTGCCTTGTTCTTGTAGGTCCACATGATCTTGCCCGTCGCCGGATCGACCGCGCGCAACGCGCCGATATAGTCGGGATACAACGGCTTGATGGTAAAGCCTGCGCCGAGATAGGCCGCGCCTTTCTTGTAGGTGATCGGCTCGTTCCAGATGTCCATGCCCCATTCGTTGGAGGGCACGTAGAACCAGCCGGTCTGCTGGCTGTAGGCCATCGGCATCCAGTTCTTTCCGCCGAGGAAGCTGGGTGCGGAGAAGACCGAGGCGCCCTTGTCCGTTGTCGGCGCGCCCGGCCGGTTGCTGTCGACGTAGATCGGCCGACCGGCCTTGGTATAGCCGCTGGCCCAAGTCGTCTTGGTGACGAAGGGCGAGGCGGAGACGAACTTGCCGTTGGTGCGATCGAGCACGAAGAAGAAGCCGTTGCGGTTGGCCTGGGCGCCGAGCTTCATCTTCTTGCCGTTCACCGTGGCGTCGAACGGAATGAACTCGTTGACGCCGTCGAAATCCCAGCCGTCATGCGGCGTATATTGATAGTGCCACTTGATCTCGCCCGTGTCGGGATCGATCGCGAGGGTGGAGGAGGTGTAGAGATTGTCGCCGGGGCGCAGGTGGCTGTTCCAGGGCGCGGGATTGCCGGTGCCGAAATAGAGCAGGTTGGTCTCGGGATCATAGGTGCCGCCGAGCCAGGGCGCGCCGCCACCGGTCTTCCACTGATCGCCCTGCCAGCTCGCGTTGAGCTTGCCGGTCATGGTCGAATCCTTGCCGTTGAGCTGCCCGACATTGCCCTCGATGGTGGGGCGGGACCAGACCAGCTCGCCGGTGTTCACGTCCCGCGCCTCGACGCGGCCGATGATGCCGAACTCGCCTCCGGAATTGCCGTAGATCACCTTGCCGTGCACGATCAGCGGCGCGGCCGTCATCGAATAGCCGGCCTCGTAGTCGGCCGCCTTCTTGTTCCAGACGACCTTGCCGGTGTTGCGGTTGAGCGCGACGATATGAGCGTCGAGCGTGGCGAAGATGATCTTGTCGCCATAGATGGCGGCGCCGCGATTGACCACGTCGCAGCAAGGCATGATGCCGTCCGGCAGGCGCGCATCATATTCCCATTTCTCCTCGCCGGTGCGGGCGTCGAAGGCGAAGAGGCGGCTGTAGGAGCCGGTGACATAGATGGTGCCGTCATAGACGATCGGCTGGCTCTCCTGTCCGCGCTGCTTCTCGCCGCCGAGCGAGGCCGCGAAGGCCGGAACGAGGCGCGAGACGGTCTGCGCGTTGATCTGATCGAGCGGACTGAAGCGCTGGCCGCGCGGCCCCATGCCATTGGTGAGCACCGCCCCCGTGTTGGTGGCGGAGGACATGAGGTCGGCGTCGGTGGGGCCGGCGCCGGACTGCGCTGAAAGCGTGGTGACGCCTCCTGCCTGAGCAACCGCTAGCGCGCCGAGCGCGATGAAATGTGTCATTCGCTTCATCCGATCCCCTCCAGTTTGTGCGCAGCATGTGCGCCGATCTGACGATGCGAATGCTAGGTTCGGCGCAGCATCGGGCAATTGTACCTAGGGCCAAGATGCGTCCGCTCAGGCTTCCGCCGGAGGCCGATAGACGACGCCGTAGCGTTCGAAGATCGCCGGGATCTTGCCGTTGGCGACGAGCGCGGCGAGGACCGACTCGAGCCGGTCGCCGAGGTCGCGGCTGTCGTCCTTCACGGCAATGCCGACGTTCCAGCCGGGCGAGAGCATCATCGGCAGTGGCCCTTTGCGCTGGACGAGCCGATCCCGCGCCGCCAGCAGGCCATGCTCGATCTGCGCGCGCGTCGCCACCACGCCGTCCGCCTCCTGCCCCGCAGCCGCAGCGACCGCGGCCGGGCCGGTGGGATAATGGTGCACGTCGCTGCGCAGCATGCCGCCCGAAACGCTCGACAGATAGAAGTCGGGAATGGAGTCGATCTCTGCGGCCAGCGGCCGTCCCTTGAAGGCCGGAGGCAGCGCCTCGCAATCGGGCACGCGATCGCGATTGCAGGCCATGGCGAAGCTCTCGCGATAATAAGCGCCGAGAATCACGGCGCGATCATTGGCCAGCGCGAGCTGGCGATCGACCGGCACGTGCATCATCACGTCCGCGGGCGCCTGGCCGACGACGGACCCGCGCCAGACCGCGTTGCGCAGGTCGGCGGCAACGTCGTCGCCCGGGATCAGCTCCAGAAACTCGGCGCGCAGGGCGATGGCGGAGGCCAGCAGCTCACCGAGCTCGACATCGATTCCGCGCAACCTGTCGCCCTCGCGCCACGACCAGGGTTCGAAGTCGCGATAGACAGCAATGGAGAGCGTGCCGCGCGCGATCACCTTGTCGAGCGAGGCGGCGCCTGCACGCCCGCCGACGGCGAGCATCGCGGTGCCGCCGCCGATCAGCGCGAGTGCCCGGCGACGATCGAGCAGCATGGCTCAGCTATCCGAATGGACGGTGTCCAGCCAGGAGCGTATCGCCCAGCAAGCCTTCTGCCCCAGCACGTCGCCCATCGGCGGCATATAGACCTTGCCGTCGCGCACCGAGCCGTGATGGCAGCGCTCGATGAACCATTCGTCGCCATCTTCCTTGACGTCGAGATAGCGCAGATCCGGCGCGATGCCGCCGGAAATCGCCTCGAGGCCATGGCATCGCGCGCAATTCTGGCCATAGGCGCTCTCGCCGATCTTCTGCGCCTTGGCATAGACCTGCGGATCGGCTCGGAAGGGGTTCTTGGTGACCCAGCTGTCGTTGTTGGGCTGCAGGTCGGGCAACGCGCTGGTGTCGACCGGCTGCGGCGTCACATTGCCATGCGCCATCACCCGGCCGGAAACCGTACCGACCATCAGCGCCGCGGCGACGGCGAGCGCCACCCCTTCGAAGCGTACCTTCATGCGTCCCTCCAGGAGCGGCGCCAGATGCTGCCGCGTTCGCGAAACAGTAGGATGAGCGGAGGGAGCGCCCCATGGTACTTTGGGACTAGACGCTTCCCCGGCGCATCGGCCTACACATTCACGCCATGAGACAGCTATCCTTGGCCCTTGCGCTCTCGCTCGCCGCCGCGCCGGCCGCGGCGTCCACCGTCTATGTCTCCAACGAACGCGGCAACACGCTGACCGTGATCGACGCGGCGACGCTGCAGCCCGTCGCGACCTGGCCGGTCGGCAAGCGGCCGCGCGGCATCCTGCTCTCGCGCGACGGCAAGCGCATCTATCTGTGCGCGAGCGACGAGAATGCAGTGCAGGTGATCGACCGCACGACCGGCAAGGTGCTGGCGGATCTTCCCTCCGGCGAGGATCCGGAGCAGTTCGCGCTGTCGCCGGACGGCAAGACGCTGTTCGCCGCGAACGAGCGGGACGCCGCCGTCACCGCGATCGACATCGCCAAGGCGGCGGTCGCCTTCCAGATACCCGTCGGCGTGGAGCCGGAGGGCATGGCGGTGAGCCCTGATGGGCGCTTCGTGCTCTCGACATCCGAGACCGACAGCCAGGTGCACTGGATCGATCTCGCTACAAAGCAGGATGTCGCGCAGACGACGGTGGGCTTGCGCCCGCGCCACGCCGAGTTCGCCGCAGGCGGCAAGGAAGTATGGGTGTCCGCCGAGATCGGCGGCACGGTGAGCGTGATCGACATGGGCACGCGCCAGGTGACCGCCACCATCGCCTTCCAGCCGCCGGGCGTGCCGGCGGACAAGGTGATGCCAGTGGGAATCGATTTCACGCCGGACGGGAAGACGGCACTGGTCTCGCTCGGCCGGGCCAACCAGGTCGCCTTCGTCGACGTCGCCAGCCGCAAGGTGACAGGCTACCTGCCCGTCGGCCAGCGCGTCTGGCATCTCGCGATCACGCCAGACGGCAGCCGCGCCTTCACCGCCAACGGCCTCACCAACGATGTGTCGGTGATCGATCTGGCGCAGCGCAAGGTGATCGCCACCGTTCCGGCAGGCCGGGCGCCCTGGGGGGTAGCGATCGCGCCCTGAGCGGGCTTCGGGGAGGAGACGCACGGACATTTCGGCCTCGGTCCAAGGTCCAATGATCCAAAGTGCAATTCCCCGTCCGACGATCCCCGGCCACTCTCTCCGTCGAGCCGGCGCCAGCCGATGCCGGCCTCAGGGGAGAACCTCATGAAGAAAGCGCAACTGACGCGGCTGAAGGCCGCCGTCGCCCTCGCATGCCTCGCCGGCGTGGCCGGCCCGGCTTTCGCCGATACCACAGACGATCTGCTGATGACGCTCAAGCAGAAGGGCATCCTCACCGACGCGGAATATCAGGCGCTGCTCGCCCGCAAGCAGGCCGAGCCCGTCGCCGCCGCGCAGCCGGCGCCACAGCAGGCCGCGGCGAGCGCGCTCGACATGAGCCATTATGTGAAGATGACGGACAAGGGCGTCGGCCTCCAGATCGGTGACATCGCACTCACCTTCTCTGGGCAGATCAACGGCTTCTATACGCACGACAGCGGTGACGCGCTGACCGGCAACCACATCGTCACCGGCGGCCTCGCCAATCTCGGCTCCAAGAGCTCCGCGATCCGCAACGGCCTGTTGCCCGCCTTCTTGAAGATGGACGTCACCACCAACCAGGGCGGCTGGGACGTCGGCGCGCATTTCGGCCTTTATCCGGGCATCGACAGCGTGAACGGCATCGGCGGCGCCAATTCCGCCGGCAATCCCAGCGCGCTTGCCACCGCCGGCATCGATTTCCGCCAGACCTATCTGACCGTCGGCCGCCCCAATGTCGGCGAGTTCAAGGTCGGCCGCGACATAGGCATGTTCGGATCCGACGCGATCCTGAACGACATCACCTTGCTGTCGGTCGGTTCACCGGGCAGCAATTCAGCGCCGTCCAACACCTCGCTCGGCCGGATCGGCATCGGCTACATCTACACCGACTTCCAGCCGCAGATCAGCTATACCAGCCCGAAATTCGCCGGCTTCCAGGCTTCGTTCGGCGTCTTCCAGCCGCTCACTACGGCGGGCCGCAGCGAGGTGAACAAGACGCCCGGTTTCCAGGCGAAGATCAGCTACGATTATAAGTCGGACCAGTTCTCGGCTCATGGATGGCTCGGCGGGCTTACCCAGAAGCATGACGCCACGGCCGACATGCCGAGCTATACCGGCCGCGCCTTCGATGTCGGTGCCAAGCTGGGCTATGGTCCCGCCAGCCTGCTCGGCTATTATTACAACGGCACCGGCGTCGGCACGACCGGACTCTTCATCCTTTCGACCGATGCGCTCGGAAATCGCCGCAAGAGCGACGGCTATTATTTCCAGGGCACCTACACGATCGGCAAATTCACCCTTGCCGGCAGCTACGGCGCGAGCTTCCTGAAGCTTTCCGGCGCGGAGAAAGCGGATCGCGATGCCGCCGATCCGATCGGCCTCTATGATCCGACGCTGGTGCGTCGCAATTCAAGCTGGGTGGGCCAGGCGCGTTATGGGCTGACCAGCTGGGTGACGCTGATCGGCGAATATGTGCACACCCAATCGAAGGCGCATGGCGACAACCATGCGGACTCGGACACGATCGCGACGGGCGCGATCCTCTTCTTCTGACCCTGGAGGCCGGCGAAACGCCCGCCGCCGGCCTCCCTTTTCCAAGGAGCTAGACGCTTGGCCGACGATCTGATCGCAGTTCCCACGCATTGGGCTGCCGGCACGCGCATCGACAATGCGCGCTATTCGGACCATTATGCCGTCTCGCTCGAAACGCCCGAACTCTACTGGCGCGATCAGATCGGCCGCCTCGACTGGATCAGGACGCCGACGCGGATCGACGAAAGCAGCTTCGACGCCGCCGACTTCGGCATAAGCTGGTTTTCCGACGGCATCCTCAACGTCGCGACCAATTGCATCGACCGGCATCTGGCGGACCGCGCGGAGCAGACCGCGATCCTGTGGGAACCGGACGATCCGGCCGAGACGCCGCGCCGGCTGAGCTATGCCGAGCTGCACGCCGAGGTCTGCCGCTGCGCCAATGCGCTGCGCGCGCTCGGCGCGCGCAAGGGCGATCGCATCATCCTCTATCTGCCGATGATCCCGGAGGCGGCGATCGCCATGCTGGCGTGCGCACGGATCGGCGCCATCCATTCGGTGGTGTTCGGCGGCTTCTCGCCCGACGCGCTGGCCGGCCGTATCCAGGATTGCGACGCATCGATCGTGATCACCGCCGACGAGGGCCGCCGCGGCGGCCGGCGCGTGCCGCTGAAGGCCAATGTCGATGCGGCGCTCGCGCGCTGCCCCGGCGTTCGCCACGTCCTGGTCGTCGCCGCCACCGGCGCGCCCGTCGCGATGCAGGCGGGGCGCGACATCCGCTATGACGAGGCGCTGGCCGCCGCGAGCGAGACCTGCCTGCCCGAGCCGATGAACGCGGAGGATCCGCTGTTCATCCTCTACACCTCGGGATCGACCGGTAAGCCCAAGGGCGTGGTCCATTCGTCGGGCGGCTATCTGCTCTGGGCCGCGCTGACCCACGATGCCTGTTTCGACTATCGCGCACCCGAGGTCTTCTGGTGCGCGGCCGATGTCGGCTGGATCACCGGCCACACCTATATCGTCTATGGCGCGCTGGCCAATGGCGCGACGACGCTGATGTACGAAGGCCTGCCCAGCTGGCCGACGCCGGCGCGCATCTGGGAGATCGTCGACCGTCACCAGGTGACGACACTGTTCACCGCACCGACCGTGCTGCGCGCGCTGATGCGCGAGGGCGATCATCATGTCGCCGGCACCGGACGGCAATCGCTCAGGCTGCTCGGATCGGTCGGCGAGCCGATCAATCCCGAAGCGTGGCGCTGGTTTCACGAAATAGTGGGCGAGAGCCGCTGCCCGATCATCGACATGTGGTGGCAGACCGAGACCGGCGGCGGGATGATCGCCCCCCTGCCCGGCGCCACCGCGCTGAAGCCGGGCAGCGCGACGCGACCGCTGTTCGGCGTCGAGCCCCAGCTCGTCGATGGCGAGGGCCGGGTGCTGGATGGCGCGACGGAGGGCAATCTGGTGATCGCGCGATCCTGGCCCGGGCAGATGCGCACCGTCTGGGGCGATCATGCCCGCTTCTTCGACACCTATTTCTCCACCTTCCCCGGCAAATATTTCACCGGCGACGGAGCCCGGCGCGATGCCGACGGCTATTGGTGGATAACCGGGCGCGTCGACGACGTGATCAATGTCTCCGGCCACCGCATGGGCACGGCCGAAGTCGAAAGCGCATTGGTGCTGCACGACAAGGTGGCCGAGGCGGCCGTGGTGGGGGTGCCGCATGACGTGAAAGGGCAAGGCATCTATGCCTATGTCACGCTGAACGCAGGAGAGGCGGCGTCGGACGAGCTGCGCGCAGCCCTTCGGGACTGGGTACGGCGCGAGATCGGGCCGATCGCGACGCCGGATGCGATCCAGTTCGCCCCCGGCCTGCCCAAGACCCGCTCCGGCAAGATCATGCGTCGCATCCTGCGCAAGATCGCCGAGGGGGAGTTCGACGCGCTAGGCGACATTTCGACGCTCGCCGACCCGTCCGTCGTGCAGGAACTGGTGGCGAGCCGCGCCGGTTGATCGGTCCCTGCCTATTGGTCTTTGGTCTGGTTGCGCCGGCAACAGCCCTCCCCGAACCTCTCGTCAGGACAAGGGAGGATCTGCATGAAGAAGGGCGCGCTGCTGGCGCTCGCCGCGGTATCGGCGACGACGCTCGTACACGTACGGGCACAGGCCGAGGACCGGGCAACGGATGCAGCTCCACCGATCATTGTCATCGCCCCCGGCGACGCCTTCGACATGGACGATGCCGTAAAGGTGGACGGCCGGCAGATCACTCTCACGGGCACGCCCGACATGTTCGGCGCGCTGACCCGCAATATCGCGGGGCTTTCGCTACAGGAAGCGCAGGACAATCCCTTCCAGCCGAATCTCGTCTACCATGGCTACACCGCTTCCCCGCTGCAGGGCACGGCGCAGGGCATCGCCGTCTATCTGGACGGCGCGCGCTTCAACCAGCCGTTCGGCGACACGGTCCAGTTCGATCTGCTGCCCGAAGCTGCGATCGACAGCATCACGATCAAGGATGCGAGCCCGATCTACGGCCTGAACGCGCTGGGCGGCGCGCTGGTGGTCGGCACCAAGACCGGGCGCAGCTTCCAGGGGCTCGATCTCACCGGCGCCGGCGGCAATTACGGCTGGGCCGAAGGAACGATGGAGGCCGGGTGGCAGCACGGCCCATGGAGCGCCTATGTCGCGCTGCAGGAAAGCCACGATGGCGGGTGGCGCCGCTATTCGCCGTCGACATTATACAATGGCTATGCCGATCTCGGTTATGACGGCAGCAAGGCCGGTCTCCATATCAAGCTGATCGGCGCGGACAGCGATCTGACCGGCAACGGATCTTCTCCGGTCGAACTGCTCGCCGCCGATCGCCGTGCGGTGTTCACCTGGCCGGACAATACACGCAACCGCTTCGGACGGATCAGCCTCCACCCCTGGATGGCGCTTTCCGACACGACCCGGATCGAGGCCAGCCTTTATGCCCAGCGGCTGCGGCAGCGTACCGTGAACGGCGATGCCGCCGACGTCGAAGCCTGCGACGACGACGCAAGCCTGCTCTGCCTGGAAGACAGCAACGACGATCAGTCGGCCCTGTTCGACACCACCGGACGCCAGGTGCCGGCGCTGCTCGACGATGGCGCCCCCTATGGCGTGCTCAACCGGTCGCTGACGCACACCACGGCCGGCGGCGCGCTGGTCCAGCTCGCCGACAAGCGGCCGCTGCTCGGCGGCATCAACCAGTTCGTCGTCGGCGTCAGCTATGACGGCAGCCACACCCGCTTCCGCTCCTCCACCGAACTCGGCGCGCTCACCGACACGCGCGGCGTGGATGGGCTCGGGCCGATCGTCGACCAGCCGGACGGAGCGATCACTCCCGTCTCGCTCTCGGCGCGGACGCGTTATTTTGGAGCCTTCCTCAGCGACACGCTGCCGCTCGGCCCCCGCCTGTCGGCTGAACTGGGACTGCGCTACAACATCGCACATATCCGGCTGGACGATCGGATCGGTACTGCGCTGAACGGGCGGCACCACTTCACCCGCCTCAATCCGGGCGCCGAGTTGGACTATCAGGCGTCACCGGCACTGCGACTGCGCATCGGCTATTCGGAATCCAACCGCGCGCCGACGCCGGCCGAGCTGTCCTGCGCAGGGCCGGACGACCCGTGCAGCTTCACCAACTTCTTCGTCGGCGATCCGCCGTTGAAGCAGGTCGTCTCGAAGACGTGGGAGGCTGGAGGTCTCGGCCGCGTCGCTTGGTCCGGCTGGACGATCGACTGGATGCTCTCCGCTTATCGGGCAGGCAATTATGACGATATCCAGTTCATCGCGTCGGATGTGCGCGGCCGCGCCTATTTCCAGAATATCGGCCGCACGCGGCGGCAGGGCGTCGAGGCGAGCATCGCGGCGACACAGGGGCGCTGGACCGCGCGGTTCGGCTATGCCTTCACCGATGCCACCTATCGCACGCCGCTGACGCTCAACAGCCCGGACAATCCGGCCGCATCGGACGACGGCACGATCGAGGTACGCCGCGGCAACCGCCTGCCCGGCATTCCGCGCCACCGCGCGACGCTGTCGATCGACTATGCGGGCGACGCCTTCAGCCTGGGCGGCGACGTGCAGCTCCAGGGCGGACAATATCTGTTCGGCGACGAGGCCAATCTCCAGCCGCGCACCAAAGGCTTCGCCGTGGTGAACCTGCGCGGCGCGGTTCGACTGTTCGGGCCCGTGCGGCTCTTCGCCGAGATCAGCAACCTGCTCGACCGCCACTATGCCACCTATGGCACGTTCAGCGAGACGGACTCGGTCTACCTCGCCGAGGCGCCCGACGCGAGCGACCCGCGCAGTCTCAGCCCGGCCGCGCCGCGGCGATGGAAGCTGGGGGTGAAGGCGCATTTCTAGGGGACGCCGCCACGTCGCGGCGCGAAGGCGCGCGCCTCCTCCAACTCTGCCGCCTTCCCGCAGAATCGAATACCCGTCTCATCATGTGACGGTAAGTCCTTCGACCGGGCGCAGGCCTGTGGCTTCGGGGAAGATCGAACGCGCGACGCGCACAGGATCGAGCGCGAGCGCGCCCGCAGCGGCGCCTGCGATCAGCGCATCGAGCGCCAGGGTGGGTTTGAGGTCACGCCCTTCATAGAGCTGCCCGGGAGCGAGCCCAGGCCAGTCTGTGAGTAGACGGCCGCCCCTGACCGCGCCGCCGATCAGCCAGGCAACCGAGGCGGTACCATGATCGGTACCGCCAGTGCCGTTGACCGCCGCGGTGCGGCCGAACTCGGTGGCGACCAGCACCGTCGTCTGCGTCCATGCGGAACCGAGCCCGTCGCGCAGCGCGGCCAGCAGCATGTCAAGCGCCTTGAGCTGCGCGGCGAGGCGCCCCTCCTGCCCGCTGTGCGTATCCCAGCCGCCAGTCTCCATCATCGCGATGCGAGGGCCGTTCGGCTTGACGAGGAAGCTGGCGGCGAGGCGACCGAGACTTGCCGGATCCTGCCGTGCGCCGCTGCCTTCGGCGAGGCCCCGCGCTTCGAGCGCCGCGGTCCACAGTGGATGGAGCTGCGCATCGCGCGCGTAAAGCCGTCCTGCGCGCAGGAGGAGATCATCGCTGGGCTGCGGCAAGGCGGACGGCGCATAGGAGGTGACCTCCGCCGACCCTCGCAGAGCCATCGGCACCGTGGGCGCAAGCGCCACCGCTTCGTCACGTGCGCGCGGCAGAAGGGCGACGAGACGATTCAGCCAGCCGTCCCTCAGGCGATAAGGCTGGTCACCACCCGTCTCCAGCACATTCTGTCCATCGAAATGGGAGCGGTCACGATAGGGTGACGCCACGGCGTGGACGAACAGAGCCTGGCGAGCGGCGTACATTTTCGCCGTCTCGGCCAGGGCAGGATGGAGGGCGAAACTGCCGTCCAGCCGGATCGTCTTGGCCGGATCGAGCGCGAGGGCCCCCCGCAGCCGGGCATAGGCAGGATCGGCATAAGGCGCGACGATGGCGAGGCCGTCCGCCGCGCCACGCTGGATGATGAAGACGAAGCGACGATCCGTCTCCACTGCGGCCAGCGCCATATGCGAGCCGACCAGCAACGCGCCGGCGCCGAGCGCCGCCTGGCCGAGGAAATTGCGGCGATCGATCATGGCGTCATCTCCTCAGGAAATCGGGTGAGACCAGCAGCAGGGCGAGCGCGCCGGCCGGGCTTTCCGCTCGGGCGATCTCGGCTGCGGTCTGCGGATCGAAGGACGCAGGCAGGAGGCGCGGACCGAGCGCACGCACGTCGATCCGATCGCCCACTGGCGCCGCGAGCCGCTGCGCGAACTCGACCCGGCGCAACAGCGCGTCGGGCGCTGCCCAGCTTGCCGCCATGTCGTCCCATCCGGCGGGCGATCCGGGCTTCCAGATGGGCTGGCCGAGCTGATTCTGGATCGCGGCGACCTGCATCTCCCCAACCTGCGCGCGTCCGAGCCCTCGCAATGCGGAAAGAGTCCATTCCCAGGGCGTCTTGAACTTGATCGGACGCGGCGCCCAGGGCTCCGGGCTGTCGACCAACACCTTGTAGACGGCTGGCAGATCGCCCTTGCCGGCGCGGAAGGCGGAGGCGAGCCGGTCGACCAGCGCGGGCGGGGGCGTGTCGCCAGCGAAATGGCGGGCGAGCTTGGTCGCGACATGGCTGGCCGTCGCGGGCGCGCCGGCGAGATCGAGCAGGATCGCGCGAGCCTGCGCCTCGCCCGACTGGGAATAAGTCTTGCCGAGAATGGTGCGCGTGCCAGGCTCGTGGAGTTGCGGTCGAAAGACGAAATCGTCTGGATTGCCGTCGGCGAGCCGCCCCTGCGGACCGATCCCGTCGACCGACCAACCGGTCAGCGCGCGGGCGAATTCGGTGACGTCCGTCTGGGTGTAGCCGGAGCGCACGCCGAGCGTGTGGAGTTCCATGATCTCGCGGCCCAAATTCTCGTTGAGCCCCCGTTGGCGGCCGGGATTGCGCTGCGCGGCGCGGGTGGCAGCTGGGCTGCCGGGGCCGATCGACTGAAGCTGGTTGAGATAGACCAGCATCGCCGGATGGCGCTCGACCGCAAGCAGCATGTCTTCGAACCGGCCGAGCACGTGCGGGCGGATGGCATCGCGCTCGAAGGCGCCGGCAAAGGCGCTGGTCTGCGGATTATCCGCCGAAATACAGAAATGGTTGGACCAGAAATGGACGAGCCGTTCCACGAACGGCGCCTCCGTCTCCAGCGCGCTCTGCGCGCGGGCCTGGACGGCCTGTCGATAGAGTGCCTGGACGTCCTGGACGAAATCCTGGCGCGCGGCGATCTGGGCGGGACTGCGATCCGGGGCAGCCTGCCGCATGGCCTGGCGCTGCTGCTGATAGGCCTTCACCAGCATGCCGGCGTCAGGAAGCGCGGCGAAGCCATGCGGCAGCGGATCGAAGCGATCGAACTGGGCGAGCAGCGCTGCCTTCGGATCAGCCGGAGGAGTGTTGTCCGGGGTCGCGCCGAGACCGAAACGGTTCAGCGCGATCGCGGCAGTCGAGAGGCCGGCGGATGCAGGCATGGCATGACCTTTCCCAAACGGCGAATGCAGCTTGAACGTGGCGGAAGGCGATTTCCGTCGCTGCTCAGCGCTGACGCAGCCCCGCGCGTCGCTCCATCACGGCGGCGAGCTTCTCCCGATCGGCCTGAGGCAAGGTGGCGACGAAGGCGACCGCGCGCCCTTCTACATGAGTGCGGATGCGGACGTCGGCATCACGCACTCGCGCGAGCGCGGCCGCAAGCGCGGCCTGATCGACTGTCGGCGCACGCAGCAACGCCGCCGCATCGCGACGGGCCTGATGATCCGCCTGGATCATCGGCCGGATCTCGTGCCGCGCCGCGCGCAGCGTCTGGCGGAAGGCACGGCGTTCGGCCTGGGGCAGCTCGGCGCCCGCGATACGGATCGCACCAGCGCCGATCATCGGCCGGCGCGTCTGAGCCCAGTAGAGACCGGCTGCCGCGGCGGCGACGAGGAATATATTGAGAAAGATCGAGGCCGCGCAGACGATCTTGAGCAGGCGGGGCGTCATTCAATCCTCCTGCGCGGGCACGTTGCCGAAGACCGTAGCGTCGTCGCTCAGCACATGCTCCGGCGGCAAGGTGGCAGCCGCAGCGAAGGAACCGGCCGTTGCACCGGCCAGCGCCGTCGCAATGCCGAGGCCGGACCACCAGATGCGCATCCGACGCCGCGCCATATGGCCCCGCTGCGCGAGGATCGCTCCCTGGAGAGCGGCGGAAGGCGCGTCGATCCGCCAGCGGGCGAGCCGCGCATCCAGTGCCTCCGCTTCGGCCAGCAGAGCCGCCAGATGAGGCCGCGCCTCGGCCAGTGTCCGACCGGCGTCGCGCGCATCGGCGGGCCAGCGCGCAATCGCGCCATAAGCCTCGGCCAGTTCCGCAAAACGCTCCGGCGTCATCGGCTCAGTCATCGGCCTTCCTCCGTTCGGCAAAAGTCTGGCGCAGGCTGCGCCGTCCACGCGACAGCAGGCTTTCGAGCGCTTCCACGCTGATCCCCATCGCTTCGGCCGCCGCGATATTGCCCATGTCCTGATAGTGGACGAGCAGTATAGCCTCGCGCTGCCGATCCGGCAGGGCGGCGATCGCTGCGGCTACCGCGCGCCCTTCCGCCGCCTCGTCCAGCACCGATTCCGCCCCGGGCGTCGGATCGGCCAGGTCGGGAGGCTCGGCCATCACGACCTCGCGCCGGCGGCGCAGGCGATCGCGGCACAGGTTCAGCGTCACCATATGCAGCCAGGTGTCGAAACGCGCCTGGCCCGGTCGCCAGCGCGGAGCCTGCCGCCAGGCACGCAGGAACGTTTCCTGCGCAACGTCCTCCGCTTCGCCGCGGTCGCGCAGCATGCGCCCGGCGAGCGCAAGCACGCGCGGCAGCTTGGCGCCGACGAGCTGCCGTGCCGCCGCTTCGTCGCCGCGGCCGACGCGCGCGACCAGGTCCGCATCCGGATCGAGCCCGGTCAACCGCCGTGGCTTCCGTCAGGCCTGCGCTCAAGGCCGCTCCCGACCACCGCCGCGGCCCATCCGCCCGGCCATACGCTCTTCCGGCGTGAGGATACCGTCGCCATTGGCGTCCATGCGCTGGAACCGCCTGGCAAGCGCGGCACGAATCTCGTTCTTGTCGAGATAGCCGTCATGATTGACGTCCATAGCATCGAACAGGCGCGAAGGATCGCGGCCGCCGCGTGCCGGCGCGGCGCTCATCTCCGCCTTGCTGATCCGACCGTCGCCGTCGCTATCCATCGCGGTCAGCCGCTCGCTCTGCTTGGCGATGAACTGATCGAGCGTGAGACCCCCGCCGGCAGCCTCCGGCACGGGAGGCGTGACGGGTGGCGAATCGGACTGGGCAAGGGCGGGCGCGGCGAGAAACAGGCACGCAAGAATGGAACAGGCTTTGATCACGGCACGTCTCCCGATGTTCGCCGGTTCAACGAACGGGGTGACGCAATCCGTCGCAAGAAAACTCCGGCGCCTGTGGAGCG
Source organism: Flavisphingomonas formosensis (assembly GCF_009755815.1). Taxonomy (GTDB): domain Bacteria; phylum Pseudomonadota; class Alphaproteobacteria; order Sphingomonadales; family Sphingomonadaceae; genus Flavisphingomonas; species Flavisphingomonas formosensis. Next base: position 318,837 of record NZ_WRPK01000005.1, on the reverse strand, counting down.
CCTGCATAGGAGGATCCCCACATTTGTGCTAATCACCCAATTTCGCATTGAGAGGTTCCCGATGGGTCGCCTGACGATAGATATGACCGACCAGCAGCACAAAAGCCTCAAGGCCCTCGCTGCGCTACAGGGCAAAACCATCAAGCAATATGCTCTCGAACGGCTTTTTCCCGAGGATATGAGCGGCGAACAAGCGTGGCAGGAGCTGAAAATTCTGTTGGGTGAACGCGTCGTCGAAGGCTTGAATGGCGGCGTTTCCGCCAGAAGCATCGCTACGATCGTGGATGAGGAACTAACGGGGCGCGGCCATAGTTGACCAGAGCCTATAGTCTTACCGCGGCGGCGGAAGACGATATCCGCGGGATCATCCGTTATACGCGTCGCCACTGGGGCGATGCCCAGGTGCGCGATTACATGCACAGGCTCGAACGCGGGATCGAGCGCGTCGCGGCCGGACAAGGACATTTCAAGGAAGTGAGTACGCTCTATCCAGAACTACGCATGGCGCATTGCGAACATCATTTCATCTTCTGCTTGCCGCGGGACGACGCGCCCGCGCTGATCGTGGCGATCTTCCACGAAAGGATGGACCTCATGGCCCACCTGGTCGACAGGCTGACATAGACGGAGGATGGTGCGGCTCGAAAAGCCGGTTCGATACGCAATCAAGCCCTGGCGGCGTCCGATATCATCTGCGCGGCCTTCTCGCCGATCATGATCGTGGCGGCGTTGGTGTTGCCGGAGATCAGCGTCGGCATGATCGAGGCATCGGCGACGCGCAGCCCCTCCAGGCCATGCACGCGCAGGCTCGCATCGACCACCGCCAGCGGATCGCTGCCCATCTTGCAGGTGCCGACCTGATGCGACACGCAGCCGCCGGTCTCGCGGAAATAGGCCTCGATCTCGGCATCGCTGCGTATGTCGGCGCCGGGGAAATGCTCCTCGGTGACGAAATCGGCAAGCGGCGGCGTGGCGGCGATGCTGCGGGCGAGCTTCAGCCCTTCCACCGCAATGCGCCGATCCGTCTCGTCCGAGAAATAGTTGGGTGACAGGCGTGGCGGGATAGCGGGATCGGCAGAGGCGAGCGTGAGGCTGCCACGGCTGCGCGGGCGCACCGGGCAGATGAAATTGGCGAAGCCCGAAAATTTGAACAGGCCGTCTTCATAATAGCCGCCGCTGAACGTCTGGAAGAGGAACTGGACATCGGGCGTCGCCGATCCTTCGAGGACACGCGTGAACAGCCCTGCCTGGCCGGCCGGCACGGAAAGCGGACCGTTGCGGAAGAGGAGCCAGCGTAGGCCCGCCATCAGCTGCTTCGGCCGGCTCAGCATCACGTCGTTGAGCGTGATCGGCCTGCTGCATTTCCAGGTGATCTGGCCGCCATAATGATCCTGCAGATTCTGGCCGACGCCGGGCAGATGATGCACCGGATCGACGCCGAGGTCGCGCAGCCGATCGGCCTCGCCGACGCCGGACAGCATGAGCAGCTGCGGCGAATTGATCGAGCCGCCGGCCAGCACCAGCTCCCGCGTGCAGCGCACGCTGATCGTGCCGCCCGGCTGGCGCAGGCGCAGGCCAACGGCGCGCCGCCCGTCGAACAGGATGCGTTCGGCGAGGCTCTCCGTCGCAACGGTGAGATTGGGCCGCTTCATCGCGGGGCGCAGATAGGCGGTGGCCGAGGAGACGCGCCGGCCGCGCTTGATCGTCGCCTGATAATAGCCGGCGCCTTCCTGCCGGGCGCCGTTGAAATCGGGATTGTGCGGGATGCCGAGCGCGCCCGCGCTGGCGATCAGCGCGTCGCACAGCGGATTGCGCTCGACCAGATTGCTGACGTGGAGCGGCCCGCCGGTGCCATGATAGCGGCTCTCGCCATCCTCCTGATCCTCCGCGCGGCGGAAATAGGGCAGCACGTCCTCATAGCCCCAGCCGGCGTTGCCGAGCTGGCGCCAGCGGTCATAATCCTCCGCCTGGCCGCGTATGTAGATGAGGCCGTTGATGCTGGTCGAGCCGCCGAGCACCTTGCCGCGCGGCCAGTAGATCTGGCGGCCACCGAGGGCGGGATTGGGCTCGGTCATATATTTCCAGTTCACCCGTGCGTCGGTGATGGTGCGGCCATAGCCGACCGGAATGTGGATCCAGAAGCTGCTGTCGCGCCCGCCCGCCTCGATCACCAGTACGCGATTGGCCGGATTCTCGCTCAGCCGCGCCGCGACGACGCTGCCGCCCGCACCCGCGCCCACGACGATATAATCGAATTCGGCTCCGTCGAGGCTCATCGTCTTTCCCTGTTCCTGTGCGAAGTGCCGGACGCGCGCCGATCAGCGCAGCGTCGCGACATAGGCGGCGACGTCGCGGTCGGCCGCCTCGTCGGGCAGCAGCGCGGCCGCGGCGCGCATCTGCTCGCCCTCGGCATCGCCTTCTCGACCGCGGATGCCCTTCCTGAAATTGGCGAGCTGGCGCGCGACGTACCAGCTATCGAGGCCGCCTATCGCCGGCGCCTGGAGCGTTGGATTGCCCTCGCCTCGCGCGCCGTGGCAGGCGGCGCAGCTTTCGAACAGTGCCCGGCCGCTGGTGGCGTCTCCTTCGCCCGCCGGCGCGAGGGGCGGTGCCGGCAAGGTCGCGATATAGGCGACGACATCATGCACCGCCTGCTCGTCCGGCAGCGCCTTGGCGCGGCCGTTCATGGCGACCCCGTAGAAATCGGCCGCCCCGCCCCGGACGCCGGAGCGGAAATGCACGAGCTGGCGCGTAAGATAGTCGGGCGACTGGCCGGCGAGGCGCGGTGCGTTCATGCCACGAAACCCCTCGCCCGCATTGCCATGGCAGCCGGCGCAGGTGGTGTACCAGGCCTTGCCGCGCGCCACCTCGGGTGCAATCGTCGGCGCCTCGCGCGACGCAGCACAGCCAGCGGCCACCGCCACGAGAAGCAAAGCGGCAGCGAATCCCGAGAGAGGGCGAAGCAGGCGCGCCATGGTCGATCAGGCCAGCGCAGCAGCGACGGCGGCGGTGTCGAGATATTCGTCGAAGCTGGCGATCAGGCCGTCTTTCACGGCGATGACATGCACCCACTCGACGGCATATTCCTTGCCGGTCGCCTTGATCCGGCTGCGTTCGATGCCGCGGACGTAAACGAGGCCATCCGCCGCGGCCATCGAGCGGGGCGCCATCTCGATCGGCTCGGCCGCGGCGCCGAAGCTTTCGAAGAAGCGCTGCACCCCGGCGGGACCCTCGAAGGTGCCGGCGAAAGGGATGACCTCGGACGGGCCATGGTAGGTCCAGCGTATGTCCGGCGCGAGCAGCGCGAAGGCGCCGGCGGCATCGCCCTCGCCAAATGCCTTGAAGAAACCGCCGACGACGTCGGTATCGCTCATGATCCTCATCCTTTTGCGAGAGTGGGCAGCGTGGGCTCGAGCCCGTAGAAAGTGTGGAAGATCCGGCCCGGATCCCATGTCCGCCGCAAAGCGCCGAGCTTCGCCCACGCCTCCGGCGTGTAGCATTCGCGGATGCGGTGGATGCGGCCTTCCTGGTTCAGCTCGTTGATGTAGTTGCCGACCGCGAAAGGCTGCAGCTCCTCATACATAGCGATCAGCCAATCCTTATTGGCCTTGTCGGCAGCGGGATCGTCCCATTGCGCGTAGCAGGAGACGTAGAAGTTGCCGGTGGTGGTGCAGGCGCCGTCACCGAGCGCCGGGCGCCCCTTGTAGAGCAGCACGGGCGCGGTGACGCGGGACGGCGCGTGCGGCATGGCGCGCACGATCACCTCGATCGCCTTGTCGAGCCGATCGGCATAGATGTTATCGACCGCATAGCGCCGCTGCGGAAACGGCACCTCATTTGCGTAATAGAGTGTCTCGAACGTCTCGGCCTGATTGAGCGTCGTGGCGATCGCCTTCTTCGCGATGGGATGCTCCGCCATCGGCTTCATGAGTGCGAGCGCCTCCGCTTCGCTGTCGACGAACGCGACGCTCTGCAGGATGAACACCTGGTCGCAGCCGGGCACCGCGCAGGCCTTGTCGAGCCCCGGTGGCGCGGCGGTGATGACGCCGATCAGCTCGACAGTCTTCGGCAGCTTCGGGCCGATCTCCTCCATCGCGGCCGCGGCCAGTGCGAAATCGGTGAATGCGAAGATGAAGGTATGCGAACGGATATTCTTCGGGCGCGGATGACAGCGCAGGCGGAAACGGGTGACAACGCCGAACAGGCCCGGACCGCCGCCGCGCACCGCCCAGAAGAGATCGGGATTCTCCGTCTCGCTGGCGGTGCGGACCTGCCCGTCGGCGGTCACGATCTCCACCTCCAGTATATTGTAGGTGCTCATCCCGCCCCAGGCATTGCCGTTCCAGCCGAGGCCACCGCCGAGCAGGAAACCGCTGATCGGCACCATGCCGCAATGCGCGCTGGGAAAGGCGAGGCCATGCGCCGCCAGCTCCTCGTTGAGCCGCCGGCCGATCACGCCCGGTCCGACGATCGCCTCGCCTCTCGCCGCATCGATCTCGATGGTCTGGAGCCGCGAGACATCGACCAGCAGCCCATCGTCGCGCATGAAGCAGCCGCAGAAGCTGTGGCCGCCGGCGCGGGTGGTGATGCGGCGGCCGTGGGCGCGGGCGTGGTTCACCGCGGCGACGACATCCTCGACGCTCTCCGCCTGGACGATCAGGTCGGGATGGCGCGGGAATTTCTGGGTCTGCCAGATCATCGCCTGACGCCAGGGCTCGTAAAATTCCGACTGACGGGGGATGACGGCGCCGCGCACTTTCGCCTGCAGCGTCTTCACCTCGTCCAGGCCGAGCGGCGGGACGCCGCCGTCGGCGAATGCACGGCCGGCGGCGGCGAGCGCGATCAGCGAGGTCGCGCCGATCAGCAGCTCTCGCCGGGCGACTATGGGTCCCGCAACGATGCTCATGCGCGGCACACCACTCCGGCCTTGACCCTGAGATGGGACATCAGCCCTTCCTCGCCCAATTCCATTCCCACGCCAGACTCCTTCCACCCGCCGAACGGCACCGCGGGATCGAGCGTATTGTGATTGTTGATCCAGACAATCCCAGCCTCGACGCGATCGAAGAAGCGGTTGATCGTCTCGAAATCGCGCGACCAGATGCTGGCGCCGAGTCCGTAGGAGGTGCCGTTCACGCGGGCCATCACCGCGTCCATCTCCTCGAAGCGTTCGGCGACGAGGACAGGACCGAAAATCTCCTCCTGCACCAGACGATTCTCGTGCGGCAGGCCGACGAGCAGTGCCGGGTTCAGATAGGCGCCGGGATCCGCGACGCTTTCGCCGCCATAGACCAGCGATGCACCGGCGCGGCGCCCTTCCTCGACGAAGGCGAGCACGCGATCGCGATGGGCGTGGTTGACCATCGGCCCCATCTGGCTAGCCGGATCGAGGCCGGGGCCAATACGCACCGCGCGCGCAATCTCCGCGACGCCCTCGATCACCCGGTCGAACAGGCTCGCGTGGACGTAGAGGCGCGAGCCCGCGCAGCAATTCTGGCCATGATTTCCGAGGATCGCCCAGGCGGCTCCTGGTATGGCAAGATCGAGATCGGCGTCCGCCGCGATCACCACCGGCGATTTGCCGCCCAGCTCCAGATTATATTTCTTCATCTGCGGCGCGGCGACGGCGGCGATCTGCCGGCCGGCAGCGGTGGAGCCGGTGAAGTTGATCTTGTCGACATCCGGATGCGCGACCAGCGCCGCGCCGACCTCGCGCCCACCCGTGATGACGTTGACGACGCCGGGCGGCACGCCGGCCTCCTGGCACAACCGGGCCAGCGCGAGCGTGGTCAGCGGCGTCTGCTCGGCCGGCTTGATTACCACCGTGCAACCCGTGGCGAGCACCGGCGCCAGCTTGAACACCGCCTCGCAGAGCGGAACGTTCCAGGGGGTGATGCCGGCGACGACGCCGACCGGCCGCAGCCGGGTGAAGCCGGTGAAAGCCATGCCGGGCGCATAGGGCACGGAGAGATCCAGCGTCTTGCCGGCGATCTTGGTCGACCAGCCGGCCATGTAGCGCAGCGTGGTGATCGAGAAGCCGACGTCGATCGCCCGGGTATTGGGCAGCAGCTTGCCGCTGTTCACCGTCTCGATCTGCGACAGCGCCTCGCCCTGCGCGCCGATCAGATCGGCGAGGCGGAGGATCAGCGCCTCGCGCTCATGCGGGCGCATGCGTGGCCAGGGGCCTTCGTCGAAAGCCAGGCGCGCGGCTGCGACCGCGGCATCGACGTCCGTCTCGTCGGCAGTTGCGACCGACGCGATCGCGCCGCCATGCGACGGATCGAACACCGCATGATAGCCGCTGGCTGCCGGGGCACGCCATTCGCCGCCTATGAACAGCTCGTAGCGCCGATCGAGCGCCGACCGGGCGTCCTCGCTCAGCCCCGCATAATCATTGGCGAGGCTCATGAGGCATCTCCGGCAAGGCGTTGGGACGGAAGGCGCATGGGCACGAGCGCGAGCATGGCGGCCAGCGCCGACGCAATGAAGGACAGGGTCGCGGTGACGAAGATTCCACTGGTGCCCACGCTCGATACCGCCATCGCAATCGCCGGTCCGAGGCCCAGCCCGATGCCGGTCAGCGCGGCGCTGGCCAGCATCGGCCGGCCGTCGCGATCCGCCTCGGCCAGGGCGGAAAGCTGGAAGGGATAAAGGACGTACCAGCCGAAGCTGAACAGGCCCGCCGCCGCGACGAACGGCGCAAGGCCGGTGCCGTGCGCGAAAAGCTGCACCGCGGCACAGAGCAAGCCGAGCATCGCCAGGATCGGGACCATGCGGCCGATCCGGATGCGCAGCAAGCCGGGCAGGAAGGAGGCGGCAAAGGCGACGAGCTTGGACACGGTGATCGCGGTCGCCACCTGATCGGGGCCGAGCCCCCTGCCCTGACCAAGCAATGCGAGATAGGTCCACAAGGCGCCGACCCCGACGAAGAAGCAGAGGATCGAGACGAGCAGGCCCGAGCAGCGCAGCCAGGCCACGGCATCATTGCCACCCCTGTTGAGGTCGATCTCCATCGCCGCACCGTCGTCGCGCAGTGCCGTCGCCACGAGCAGACCCGCCATGCCGTCCAGCGCGAGCAGCACAGCATAGGAGCCGCCGAAGCCGAAGTGCGCGACCAGCGGCGGCAACGCATAGACGCAGAGGATCGAAACCAGCGTCTGGAGGGCGAGGAACAGGCCGAAGCTGCGTTCCGAATTGGCGGTGAGCGCCATGCCGCCGGTGGCCTGCGACACCGCGATGCCGCCGGCGCAACCGCCGAGCGCCCGGAAGAACAGGAACCAGCCCCAGCTGCCGGCACCAACCAGGATCGATGCGCAATCGGAGCACAGCATGACCGCGAGCGCGGCGAGGCCGTGGCGCCGGATCCGTCCGCGCGGCAGGAAGACGCTGATCACGCAGCCGATCGAAAGGCTGATCAGCTGCACGGTGGAGAAAAGCCCGACCTGCCGCTGCGTATAGCCCAGGCTGTTCGCCAGCGCGGCGGCGATCACCGGCATGGCGAGGAAGGTGCAGACACCTGCCGTGCCGAGCGTGATCAGCGCCGCCAGTCCGCCGCGGGACGGGCCGGGCATGACACCCGGCCCGCCGCCGGTGGCCGAGGGGGAGAGACCCGCCACCTTACCAGCGATAGAGAATGCTGCCGCCGAAGACGCGCGGCTCGGAATAGATGAATTGGGTATAGCCCAGATCGTTGAACTGATAGGCCTTGGTCGCCGCCAGCTTGTTGGAGATGTTGCGCACGAAACCCTGGAGCTGGAGCTTGTCGGTCACGTCGAACGACACCGTCGCATTATGCTTGAAATAGCCGCCGAGGCGCACCGAAGGATCGTTGAAATTGTTGGTGTAGCGGGCAGACCGGTAGTTTCCGTCCCATTCGAGCGTGACGGCGCGGCCATCGGCGAGCGGGATCTTGTAGGTGACGCTGCCGTTCGCGGTCCAGTGCGGCGCATTGGCCATCTGCCGATCGGCCGTATAGATGCCGCCGGAGGGCGTGCCGTTGGTCACGTCCTGGATCTTCGTGTGGAGATAGGATCCGCCGAAGCTGAGCGTCAGATTGTCGATCGGCGCGGCCTCGATTTCGGTTTCCGCGCCGTAGCTGCTCGCATCGTGATTGCTGAGCAGGCCGCCGACCCCTTCCCAGTTGAAGGTCTGGAAATTCTTGTAATCATAGTAGAAGACAGCACTGTTCACGCGCAGCCGGCGATCAAAGAAGGTGATCTTCTCGCCGAGCTCATAGGCCCAGTTGGTCTCTGCGCCATATTTGAGCTGCGAGGTGGAGACGCCGCCCGGATAGAATCCGTTGCTGAACCCGCCCGATTTCGTGCCGCGCGAGATGCTGGCATAGAAGAGCGCGTTGTTGGTCGGCTTGAAATCCAGCTCGACCTTGCCGGAGATCAGCACCTTCGAATATTTGCCCGAAAAGGGATTGGCGATGCCGGGGCCATCGGGTGCTGGGAAGCAGTTGGTCGGCGTCGGATAGCCGGGGCAGCTGCGCAGCGAGGCGTTGTCCGCATCGCGGAAATGCTTGTTGTCATAGGTGAGACGCGCACCGGCGATGAAGGTGAATATCGAGGAGAGATCATATTCGCCCTGACCGAAGGCGGCCAGCGAGTAGGTGCGCAATTTCCAGTTGGCCGCCAGGTTGAGCGGCAGATAGGCGCCGTCATACAGGCCAGTCGTCGGATCGATCGCGCCGGGCCCCGATACCGGCACGTTGAATACCGCAAAGGGATTGTTCTGCGATTTCGAATAGAGGCCGTAGACGCCCGCGGTCCAGCGCAGCTGGCTGCCGCTATGGAAGAAGCGGAACTCCTGGCTCGCCGAATCCGCCTTGAACGGGAATTGCGCATAGCAGGTATCGTTCGGGCTCGCGTCGCAGTCCTCGGTATAGTGGCGGACGAAATGCTGATAGCCCGTCAGCGAGGTGAAGCTGACGTCGCCCAGCTTCTTCTCCGCGCGCAGGATCACGGTGGTGCCCTGCGAGCGCAGCCGCTGTGGACGGTTGGTATCCGTCACGTTCGGCGCGCCGGCACCGAAATTCTTCTCGTTATAGCCGGCGGCATCGGTGCCGTTCGGATTGAGCGAGGCAAGGCCGGTGACCGGATCGCGCACGCTCGGCGTCTGCTCATAATAAGTATGGACATGGTTCTGCCGACCATATTCGGCTTTCAGCAGCACATCCCAATTGCCATCATTATAGCGAAGCTGGGCGCGGACCGCATCGGTCCCGGCTGCGCCGCCCTTCTGATCGCTGAAGCCGGGATTCAAATTCCTGATATAGCCATCGCTGTGATGCGACAGGAAGGAGATGCGGCCCGAAAGCACATCGCTGATCGGAATGTTGACTGCGCCCTCAAGCTTCAGCTCGTTGAAACGGGCATAGCTGGCCTTGAAATAACCGCCGAAACTGTCGCCGGGCTTTTCCGTCACATAGTTGACGAGGCCGCCGGTCGAGTTGCGTCCGAACAGCGTTCCCTGCGGCCCGCGCAATATCTCGGCGCGCTGGAGATCGAACAGCGCGAAGTCGACGGCGGGCACGTTGACGACATAGAATTCGTCGACATAGACGGTGACCGGCGCTTCATTGCCCTCGCCGAAATCGTTGAGACCGATGCCGCGGATGACGATGTTGGCGCTCGAACCCGGGCCATAAGGCGAATAATTATCGACGCTGGGCGTCCGCGTGATCAGATCGATGCTGTTCGAAATGCCGCGCTGGAGGATCTGCTGGCCGGAGATAGCGGTGACGGAGATGCCGACCTTCTGCAGATTCTGCTCGCGCTTCTGCGCCGTGACGACGATGTCCTGCAGCCCGCCCATATCTTCGGCCGCCGCCGTCTGCACCGGCGCGTCCTGCGCCCGGGCCGCGCCCGCCATCAGGCCGCATGCGACCAAGGCCGACAGAGACGCACCCCCGAAAAACCGTCCTAGACCCATGTTCATTCCCCTTCGATCGCACGCGGCGACGTTGACCGGCCTCACTGCAAGTCGAGACCGATGCTCTGCGGCATCGTTCGGGAAGGATAATCGGGCTTTGCAGGAAATCCGGCTATAACGCGCTGGCAGCTTTCATACCAATTTCGCAATTATGTGCAGCCAGCGGCTATCCCTTTGCCGCAAGTCAATGCTTCAGGGTCCGCGAGGGCAGCTCGCCGAAACGGCGCGCATAGTCCTGGGCGAATTTGCTGGGATGGAGAAAGCCTGCCGCCAGCGAAACATCGGTGACGCTGAGCCCGCTGCCGCGTGCCTCCTTCAGCATCTGGCGCGCGCGATCGAGACGGTAGTTTTTGAGGAAACCCATCGGGCTGTCGTCGCGGAAACGGCGGAAGCCGTCATGCAGCGAGCGGCCGCTGACGCCGGACGCCGCGATCAGATCGGCGAGGGTCAGCGGATCGGCGAAGCGGGCGCGGATCAGCTCCTCCGCCCGGCGCACGTAGAAGGGCGCGGCAGTCTGCGCCGGATCGCGCAGATAATCGTGCGAATAATTGTGCGGTACGGATGCAAGCAGCAGGCGGCCCAGCATCTCCTCGGTGGTGCCTACCGCGCGCGGGTGGAGATAGCCCGAGGCGCCGAGATCGATATCGTCACAGATGGTGCGCACGAGCTGCGCGAAGGATGCGGCCGCGCCGTCCAGCGGCACCGGATCGGGCGAGAATATCAGCGAGCCGACCTGATGGCCGAATTCTTCCGCCAGCAGCCCCTCAATCTGCCCCCGATCGATCTTGATGGTGAAATGACGGCAGCCGGGCAAGGTGGTCTGGCGGATCGGATCATGCGGGCTGAGCACGCTCATATGGCCGGGATGGAGCGCGAAGGAACGGTCCTGATGGACGAAATGCGCCTGACCGGTGAGCACGAACTGGACGAGGAAACATTCCTCGGGCGGCGGAATGAACACCGAGACGCGCCCATAGGAGAGACCGTAATCGGTGGCGTTGAAGGTCGTGGACTTGAGCGATGCCTGGTTGTGGCGGAAGGCCATGCGCGGCAGGCCGCCCTCCGTCGCCAGATCGTGCGGGCAGAAGGCGCGGATCATATGATCGTGAATGTCGTCGAGCCGGGAGCTCGCGAATTTTGCCCAGCTGCCCAGCGGCATCTCGCCCGATGCCCAGATCGCACGTGCCTGAATTCCGTCCCCTGCCACCCAGAATTCTCCTGCAGTAGCACCGTCGCCGAGGACCCGACTCAGCCTCACGGTCTCAAGCATGACAGTTTGACGGCAAGCGCACGGACACGCAACCACAGGCAATGCCGCCGGACCGCCCTTTCGACGCATGCCGCTGTTGCGCGAGAAGAGCGATCGTCATTAGATGAATATGCAAGTATCAGGACAGGAGCATCGGCACTCGACATGGCACAGGGCAGCGGATCGGCCCGCGACGGCGGCTTCGTGGACGCAATCCTTACGGCGCGGGCGCGGGCGCGGGGTCTTGCCGCATATCCGGGCGAACCGCCGGCGACGCTGGCCGAAGCCTATGCGCTGCAGACGGCGCTGATCGGCGGATGGCGGGACGCGATCGGGGGCTGGAAGGTCGGCCGGGTCGGCAGCCCGTGGGCGGAGGCGGAAGGCGTCGGGCGCTTCATCGGGCCGATCTTCGCGCGGACCATCGTCCATAGCGAAGGCGAAACACCCTTCCCCGTCTTCGCGGGCGGCTTCGGCGCGTTCGAGGCGGAGTTCGTCATCCAGCTCGCCACGGATGCGCCGCCGCGAGAAGGAGCATGGAGCATCGAGGAAGCGGCTACGGTAGCCGGCGCGATGCATATCGGCATCGAAGTGGCGGGCAGCCCGCTGGCGCCGGTCAACGATCTCGGTCCACTCGTATCGACCGCGGCGTTCGGCAACAATGCCGGGCTGATCGTCGGACCGGCGATAGCGGGCTGGCAAGACATGGCACTGGAGCGGCTCGGCTGCGCAGCCAGTATCGACGGCGTGCTGATCCGGCAGGCGGACGCATCGGCTATTCCGGGCGGCCCGATGACCGCCTTCGCCTTCGCGCTGGAAACGGCGGCGCGGCTCGGCTTTCCCCTGAAGGCGGGGCAGTTCGTCTCGACCGGGGCGGTGACGGGCGTGTTGCCGGTGGCGATCGGACAGGAATGCGTCGCCGATTTCGGACCGTTCGGCACGCTGCACTGCGTGACGGTGCCGGCAGCGGCCGAGCGAGCTTAGAACGGGAGGAGATTGGATCGAATCATGGTCGTCATCCCAGCCCATCGCTCAGGGCTTGGATGACGCTCGACCTGAAATCCTCACGCCGCGTGACAGGCGATGAAGGACCTCTCTCTCCGGATCATCGATCCAGGAAGACGATCGATCTACAACGCCCCTGTCCGCAGCTGCCCGTCGATATGCTCGGCCTGGCGCAGGACCAGCGCGACGATGGTCAAGGTTGGATTGCAGCCGCCGGAGGTGGGAAAGAGGCTCCCGTCCGACACGAACAGGTTGGGCACGTCGTGGGTCTGGCCGAAGGGCGTACAGACGCTGGCCTTCGGATCGGTGCCCATGCGCGCGGTACCCATATTGTGGGTGGCGGGAATGAAGTCGCCCATCTCGATCACCTGCTCGGCGCCGAGCGATTCATAGATCCTGCGGCCGCGGCTCCACGCATAGGTCTTCATCGCGATCGTATTGGGATGATCCTCATAATGGATCACCGGCACCGGCAGGCCATATCCGTCGCGTTCGGTAGGATGGAGGGTGATGCCGTTCGAAAGCTGCGGCGGATCCTCCCCGGTGAGCAACATGCCCGCAAGCTGGTCATATTTGTCGAGCACCGAGGTGAGATCGCGTCCCCAGCCGCCGATCAGCATATTCTTGGCCAGTATCTCCGGCGTGAATGGTACCGTGCTGATCAGAAAGCCGCCGGCAAAGCCGCGCTCGGGCCGGTGATGCCGCTCGTCGCGGACCACGCCGGCGAGATGGGTCTGACGGTAGAAATGCACCTTGCCGGGCATCACGCCCATCACCTGGATGGTGAAATGGCGCATATAGTTGCGCCCGACGAGGCCGCTGGAGTTGGCTAGGCCATTTGGAAACCGTTCGCTGCGATTGTTGAGCAGCAGGCGCGTCGTCTCCACGACATTGCCGGCGACCGCCACTGCACGGACCTTCTGAGTATAGCTCTTGGCCTTGGAGAGATAGGTGACGCTTTCGACCCTGCCCTGCGCATCCAGGCCGATGCCGGTCGCCATGGCTTCGGGGCGCAGCTCGAACCGGCCGGTCGCCTCCGCCTTCGGAATCTCGGTATAGAGCGTCGACCATTTGGCGCCGACCGCGCAGCCCGAGGTGCAGAAGCCGAGCTGACGGCAGGCCGGACGATCGTCATGGTCGATCGAGTTGATCGCCATATTATGGGTATCGATATCGCTATAGCCGCATTTGCGCGCGCCCGCTTCGAGCACCTTGAAATTGTTGCCCGGCGGCAGGAATGGCATGCCGTGCTTGCCGCTGACGCCCATGCGGATCTCCGCCTTGTCATACCAGGGCGCGATCTCCTCCGGCGTCACCGGCCAATCGACCAAAGTGGTATCCGGCAAGGCGCCATAGGTGGTGCGGGCGCGCATCTCGTGCGGCTGCAGACGCGGACAGGCGGCCGTCCAGTGCATCGTCGTACCGCCGACGGTCTTGCAGCCCCAGACCGGGAAATTGGGATCGGGCTTTCCGGTCGCCATGCGCCGGTCGAGCCAGGTCAGCTTGCCGAACATTTCGGCCTCGTCATTGACGATGTCGCCGAAATCGAGGCGCGGGCCAGCTTCGAGGCAGACGACATTATGCCCCTTCTGCGCCAGCTCGTTGGAAAGCGTGCCGCCGGCCGCCCCCGATCCGATGACGAGGAACACCGAAGCATCGTCGAGCGCGAATGTGGTCATGCGGTCTTCGTCCCGGAAGGCAGCCAGTCGATGTCGTCGAAACCACGGTCGCGATAACCGCCATATGCAAAGGCCGAACCTTCATAGCCGACGATCGCCCAGAGCTTGCGGTCGCGGTAGATGAGTTCGGCGCAGCGCCAGAGCAACGCCTTGAAGAAGGGTTGCTGGTCGATCCGCTCGACCAGCGAACGTTGTATCGGCTGCGGCAGCGCAGCGAAAGGGCCGATCATCGATCCGTCCAGTTCCGCGAGGCCCCGATCGTGCTGTGCGACCGCAGCGGGCGCGAGTTCATCGAGATAGCGGCGGGCGATATCCGCGTAGAAGGCGTCATCGAGCCTGTCGTGCGGAAAGGCCGTGCGGATCAGCGCCGCGGTAGTCCGCTGCCTGCCGTCGGATATTGCCGGGCTGGCGTGCAGCGCAGCCGGCAATGCGGAGAAGAGGGCGACGCAGCCGATCCGCTGGATTGCCGCACGCCGGCTGACTCCAGCTGCCTTGAAAGCCATCGCCTTATCGTCAGCGAACATCGCCCCGCTCCGATCAGAAGGAGAAGCCCGCTTTCACATAATATTGCCGGCCGCGGTCATAGGCCTGCATGTAGAAGCCGAACGAGGGCTGATAATCGCCGAAGATGCGATATTTCTTGTTGCCGATATTATCGACGCCGACACTGAGCGAATAGATCTTGCGCGAATCCTGCCAGCGGACGTTCGCGTTGAACAGGCTGTAGCCGGGCTGGTAAAGTTCGGGCGTATTGATGCCGTTCGCGTTCGTAAAGAAACCGGACCGATACGTCCAGTCCCCGTGTGGCGTGACCGATCCGAGATCACCGAGTTCGATATCCTTCTCGACCGATGCGCTGGCCGTCCATTTCGAGACCAGCACGAACTTGGAATCGAGCGTCAGGCCCTGGACACCTGCGACAAGCTTCTTGAACTTGGCGTCGGTGAGACCGAGCGAACCGTTGATCCTCCAACCCTCTCCGGGGGCGATGTTGGTCTCCAGTTCAAAGCCCTGGATGCGCGCCTTGCCGGCGTTGGTGATGAACGGTCCGACCCGCGACGCATCCGCAACCAGCAGCTGCATGTCCTTATAGTCAGTATAATAGGCTGCTGCGTTGAAGCGCAGGCGATTGTTGAATCCCTGGAATTTGAAACCGGCCTCGTAGGAATCCACCGTTTCCGGCTTGAAGCTCGGCAGGCTGGGCTCCGGCGGGAAGATGCGCTGTGTGTAGCCGCCGCCTTTGAAGCCTTGGGAATAGGTTGCGTAGAGCATCAGGTCGCGATCGGCCTGGTAGGAGAGATTCACCATCGGCGTCAGCTTGTTGACGTTCGCCTTCACCGTTTCGTAGGGCACGATGCGCGTGCCCGGAGGTATGACGAGGAAAGGCGCGAGCGTCGAGACGACATATTGATCGGGCAGATAGCTCTTGCGGTCCTGGGTGTAGCGCAGACCTCCGGTGAGCGTCAGCTTGTCCGTGATCTTGTAGCCGAGCTGGGCGAACGCCGCCCAATCCTTATAATCATAATATCCGCCCGACTGGGCTTCCACGACGAGGAAATGAAGCGGATTGATATCCTCGCCTTTCTCCTGGAAATAATAGAGGCCGGCAACCCAGTTCAGACGATCGTCGAATGCCTTACCGACCACCTGCAGCTCCTGGCTGAACTGCTTCTGTGTGAATATGTCGTAGACATGGTTTATCGTCAGGTTCGATCCGTCGCGATCCTGGGCGAAGGATCCGTTGATCCGGCGAAGCGCGCTGATCGACTTCAACTGGATTTTGTCGGTCAGATCATAGGACAGGGTAAGCGAGGCCGACCACAGCTCGAGGTCGGAGAAGGTCGTGCCTGTCGAATAGTTGGTATCCTTGCTGAACAGGCGCTGATTGTAGCAGGCGGTGTTGGACGCCATCGCCGCGGTAAGGCAATCGGCAGGATTGCCGAATCCCGTGGCGATATAGTTGTTGAGCGTCACGAAGCTGCCCGTCGCGGTCGGATCGATACCGGAGATGGTCACCGGGGCGCCGTTGCTCTTGTCGCGGGTATAATCGCCTGCAAGCGTGGCGCTGAATCCGCTGCCGACGGGCGCGAACTTCAACGCGCCGCGGATCATCTTGGTATCCTGATTGCCCAGTTTCTTGTGCAGGTAGGGCGCGTTGACATAACCGTCCTGCGAGAAGATGCCGCCGCTGATCTTGGCCGAAAGGCTGTCGGTGATCGGCCCGGTTACCATGGCCCGCACGTTGATGCGGTTGTCCGTGCCATATTTGATATCGCCCTTGGCATGGAAGCTGTTACTGGGCTGCACGGTGGTGATGTTGATCGCGCCGCCGATCGTGTTGCGGCCGAACAGCGTGCCCTGCGGGCCGCGCAGCACTTCGACGGAATCGACGTCGATCAGATCGAAGACACCGCCGGCCGTGCGACCGAGATAGACGCCATCGATATAGATACCGACGCCGGGTTCGACTGTGGGCGCGAAGTCGTTCTGGCCGATACCGCGAATATACACAGCCGCATTCGACGCGATGCCGCTGTTCGATGGGACATTGGCGAAGGTGAGATTGGGCGTGAAATCCTGGATACGGCTGATCTGGGTAATGCCTTGCGCTTCCAGGCGCTCCGAGCTGAACGCGGTGATCGAGATCGGCGTGGTCTGCATATTCTCGCGCTGCTTGCGCGCGGTGACGACGATCGCCTCCAGCCCCTGAGACGAGGCGCCGGCATCCGGCGCTGCCTGCTCTTGCGCCATGGCGGGAACGCCGACGGCCGAAAGGGCGCTGGTGACGAGGAAAAGGCGTAGGGTTCCCTGCGCGCGACGGCGCACGACGTTCACGACCATATGTCAGTCTCCCGCTTTAAGATGTTCCCTGCGGATCGGCCTCGGATCTGGCGCCGCGGCTTCGATTGGAGACATCATTCCGTCTAAGTCGTTTCGCCGCTATTCAGTATCGGCAGTCATTGTGCGCGGTGAGCATCAAAGCGCGGCAGGCGCAGCAGGAAAACCCTCAATGGCAAGCAACGCGCCGGCTGCATCGAGGAGTGCGCGATCGGCAAAACGCGGCGCGGCAAGCATCATGCCGATCGGCAGGCCCGTACCGTCGGCGCCAAAGGGCATGCTGATCGAAGGCAGGCCGGCCATGCTGTCCGGACGGGTGAAGCGTGTATAGGCCGGGAAGACGGCCAGTGTCTCGCCGCCGAACTCCATCGTCGCGTCCGTACCGACAGGCGGCGCCGTCATCGGGGAGGTCGGCGTCAGGAGGAAATCGACGCCGCTTCCGAACACTCCCGCATAAGCGGCGCGCAGCGCCGGCCAGCCACGGCCGATCGCTTCGGCATAGACGCCGTCGCCGAGCGGCTGCGCAGCGAGCGCCAGCATGTGCGCGACGTCGGGCGTGGCAACGGCATCGAGCCGGTCGCCATAGGCGTGGCCGGTCAGCGCCGGAACCGCCGAGAGCAGCGACTGATGTGTCTCGTGCATCGCAATGGCAAAGCCGCAGGCCTCGTCGCATGCGAAGATAGCCGAAAGATCGACGGTCCGCAGTTCCCAGCCCGCATCGCGCAGCAGATCGCACAGGCGGAGATAGGCAGTCGCGACGTCAGGGGCGATCGGGCCGAGCATGTCCTGCGCGACGACGCCGATACGCCTCGCGTTCGGGAGGGCCGGACCGCCCTGCCCTGGCGTCAGCACGGCATCCGCCCAGCGGATCGCATCGAGATCGCGGGCCATGAGGCCGATCGTGTCCCGGCTTGGAGACAGACCGATCAATCCGTCCGCCGGGTAACGGCCGGTGCTGGGGCGAAAGCCGAGGATGCCGCAATGGGCAGCGGGAATGCGCGCCGAGCCGCCCGTATCGGTGACGAGCGAGACATCGCCGAGGCCGACCGCGAGCGCTGCGGCCGAGCCACCGCTCGACCCGCCGGCCATATGGTCGGCGGAGAAGGGATTGAGGATCGGGCCGGTCCAGCCATTCGCGCCGGTAACGCCGAAGGCGAGTTCGTGCAGGGTCGTGCGGATGGCCGGACGACCGCCGGCCGCCGCGATCAGCGTCACCGCGGCGGCATCGCGCGGCGCGACGACATCAACGAAGAGGGGGCTGCCCGCCGTCCAGGGCATGCCGCGGACCGCGATATTGTCCTTGACCAGGACGAGCGGCCCCTCGCCCTCCGGATCAACCGCATGCTCCGCGGCGAATGCGATCGCGTTGAGCGCGCGGGCCCGGGTCAGTGCCTGCATCGGATCGGACCCGCGCGCCACGGGATCAGCCCAGCGCCATGGTGACGGCCTTGCTCTCGGTATAGAGATCGATTGCCGAATGGCCGAGCTCCTTGCCGTAGCCGGACATCTTGTATCCGCCGAAGGGCACCGCCGGATCGAGCAGATTGTGACAGTTGATCCACACGCTGCCAGCCTTCAGTGCGCGCACGACGCGGTTGGCGAGCAGGAGATCCCTGGTCCAGACGCTCGCGCCGAGCCCATAGCTGCTGTCGTTCGCCATGGCGACGGCGCTGTCCAGATCGTCGAACGGCGTCGCGGCGAGCACCGGACCGAAGATCTCCTCACGGTAGATGGTCATGTCGGGCCGCGCGTCGGCGAAGACGGCCGGGCGGAAGAAATAGCCGGGCCCGTCGATAGCCGTGCCGCCCGCGACCAGCCGGCCGCCCTCGCGCTGGCCGGATTCGAGATAGGATTGCACGCGGTCGCGCTGCCTCGAGGAGATCAGCGGACCCATCTGGCTCGCCTGATCGAAGCCCGAACCGACGACGAAGCCATTGGCGACTTCGGCAAGCCCCTCGATCACCGCATCGTAGAGCGGCCGCTCGACGAACAGGCGAGAACCGGCGGTGCAGACCTGGCCGTGGTTGAAGAAGATCGCCTGGGCCGCACCCTGGACCGCCTGGCCGACATCCGCATCCTTGAGGATCACCACGGGCGATTTGCCGCCGAGCTCGAGCGAGAGACGCTTCATCGTGTCCGCCGCGCGGCGCTGAATGATCTGGCCGACTTCCGTGGAGCCGGTGAAGGCAATCTTGTCGACGCCCGGATGATCGACCAACGCAGCCCCTGGCCCTGCATCGCCGGTGACGATGTTGACGGCGCCGTCGGGGAAGCCCGCCTCGCAGATCAGCTCGCCGAGGCGCAACGCGGTGAGCGGCGTATCCTCGGCCGGCTTCAGCACCACCGTGCAGCCCGCCGCCAGCGCCGGCGCGATCTTCCAGACCGCCATCACCAGCGGAAAATTCCACGGAATGATCTGACCGACGACGCCGACCGGCTCGCGCAGCGTCTGCGAGGCGAAGCGCGCGTCCGGCACATAGGCGAAGGACGGGCTGATCGTGGTGCCCTCTATCTTGGTCGCCCAGCCCGCCATGTAGCGCAGCGAATCGATCGCAAGGCGCAGATCGCCGTAGCGGGCCATCATCAAGATCTTGCCGTTGTCGAGCGTCTCGAGCTCTGCCAGCTCCTCTGCATTCGCCTCGACGAGATCGGCCAGCTTGAGCAGCAGCCGCTCGCGCTCGACGGGACGGAGCGCGCTCCACGATCCCTCGAAGGCGCGGCGCGCAGCGGACACCGCCCTGTCGATATCGGCGGCGGTGCCGGCCGGCACCCGCTTGATCTCGAGGCCGGTCGCCGGATCGAAGACGGTGATCGACTCGCCCGATACCGACTCGACCCACTGGCCGTCGATCAGCATCCGGCCCGGCTTCGCGACGAAGCCGCGGGCGGCCGCGCCGAGACGGCTCTTCTGATCGATCATGTCACTCATGGAAACTCCTGTGGGCTGCAATGACGCGCAGACTAGGTTCCGCGCGGCTTGCCGCTATCCACAACACGAAGCGGCGATGCGAAATTGGCAGGATTGGCAGGATGGCTGCGCAGGCTTTCGTTGACAATTCACGTTCCGTGCGATTTCCTCTCAAGCGCGTCTGATGTCGGGGTGGGGTATGCGGCGCATAGGGGTCGCCGCGAACTCATGCCTGGCGAGGGAGGTCTCATGCCGTCCTTTGCACTGTCCAATGCTGCGCCGACCAAAAGGGACTTCCTGTCGTCCGATCCGGGCGAAACGCTCGACTATGTGGGCCGCACGCTGGTGCCACACCGGATGGATGTCGGCGATCCCGCGCAGATGAGCGCGAAGCTCAGCTGCTTCGAGATCGCGCCCGCCCAGATCGTCGATATCCAATATGGCACCGACGTGTGGATCGACCCGGGTGCGATCGAGGGCCATTATCTGATCCATGCAGCGTTGCGGGGCTGCAGCACGGTGCTGGTCGGCGGGCGGCAGCATGAGATGCGGGTCGACAATCTGCACATCAGCTCACCCGGCGGACCGATCAAGATCCGCATGACCTCGCAATGCCGCCATCGCACCGTACGTCTCGCCCAGCAGGCGTTCGAGGATTATCTCACCCAGGTGATGAACATCACGGTGAACCAGCCGCTGGTCTTCTACGCCGATGACGAGCAGGATCGGGGCCTGCCAGCTGCCTGGCGCAATCTCGTCGGCCATCTCGTCCAGCAGGTGACGGAGACGCCGATTCTACTCAGCAATCCACGGACGCAACGCCAATATGCGACGGTGATGATCGAGCTGCTGCTGAGCAATTTCCGCAACAGCTATTCCGACCAGATCGCGCGGTACGGCAACGACATATCGCCCTGGCACGTGCGCCGCGCCCGCGACATCATCCACGAGACGCTGGACGACACGATCTCGATCGCCGATCTCGCAGGGCAGGTTGGCGTCAGCGTGCGCAGCCTGCAGAATGGCTTCCGGCAATTCCTGGGCGTCACGCCGGTGGAATATGTCCGCCGTTACCGTCTGGAAAAGCTGCACGACGCCCTGCTGCATGGCGATCCGGACAGCAGCGTGACCGAGCTGATGCTCGAATGCGGCATCGTCAACTTCGGGCGCTATGCGCAATATTATCGCCAGCAATATGGCTGCCGGCCGTCCGAGACGTTACGCTACAGGCGACCGCGCCCGATCTGAATACTGAATTCTGCCTTTCCGCTTTGCGGGAAACCAAATGCAGACAAATGCTGGAGGGGGGCGGATTATTCGTCATGGTGAACCGTTTCAGCATGACGACAAAAAAAGAAGCTTCCCTGCGCTGCGTGAATTCGGCAGCGCTTGCGCGGGGGGCTCCAAAAAGAAGACGTCCCCTACCCCTCCACCACGCGGTGCCGGTTGAGGATGTGATTCGGGTCCATCATGCCGCGCAATCTGCGCATCAGGCCGATCTCCGCCGAAGTGCGGCTATGCCCGAGCCATTGGCGCTTGAGCAGGCCGATGCCATGCTCGGCCGAAATCGAGCCGCCCGCGTCGGCAACCGCATCATAGACGATGGCCTCTGCGATCGGGCGCAACGCTTCTTCGGGCAAGCCGAGCGCCAGATGCAGATTGCCGTCGCCGATATGGCCGAAGAAAAGCGGCGAGCAACCGGGGACCTCCGCCAATAGCTGATCGCGTAGCGCCGCGACCACGCCGCCGATGCGCGCCATCGGAATGCTCACGTCGAACGGCTCGACCACCGCCATCGCATTGACGATCGCGCCCACCGCGTCGCGGAACGCCCAGAAGCGCAGCCGTTCTCGCTCGGATCGGGCGACGATGGCATCCTGGATGACATGGGCGGCGAGCGCATCGCCGAGCACCTCGGCCACGCCCTCTTCCTCCACTCCTTCGATCTCGACGAGGACATAGAGGGGATAGGCTCGGTCGAACGGCGGGGCCATGCCGGTGTGGACCGCGGCGTGATCCAGATAGTCGCGCCACATCAGCTCGAAGCCGGTGAGCGCGCTCGGCAGGCTGCGCTCGAGCCGCTGGAACAGCGCCAGCGCGTCGGCATAGTCTACCAGCGCGCAGATCGCGGTCTGCACGCCGGCCGCGGGCGGGCGCAGCCGCATGACCGCCCGGGTGACGACGCCGAGCGTGCCTTCGCTGCCGATGAAGAGCTGCTTCAGGTCGTAGCCGGCATTGTTCTTGAGCATGACGTTCATCGAGGAGACGATCGTGCCGTCGGCCAGCACCGCCTCCAATCCGAGCACATGTTCCCGCATCATGCCGTAACGCAGCACCTGGTTGCCGCCGGCATTGGTCGCGATCATGCCGCCCAAAGTGCAACTGCCGCGCGCGCCGATGTCGACGGCGAGACGCCAGCCGGCCGCCTCCGCCGCTTCCTGGGCGGCCTGCAGCACCACGCCCGCGCCCACCGTCATCGTGCCGGCGGTCGCA
Source organism: Flavisphingomonas formosensis (assembly GCF_009755815.1). Lineage (GTDB taxonomy): Bacteria > Pseudomonadota > Alphaproteobacteria > Sphingomonadales > Sphingomonadaceae > Flavisphingomonas > Flavisphingomonas formosensis. The sequence continues at coordinate 296,735 of NZ_WRPK01000005.1, read as the reverse complement.
TCGATATCCTCGATCGCGCGCAGCCGCTCCAGCGAGAGCACCACTTCCCCGTCGAGCGGCAGCGCGCCGCGCGCCATGCCCGTGCGGCCGCCTTGCACGACGACCGGCTGGCGCCGTTCGTTGCACCAGGCGAGGACGGCCGAAACCTCCCGCGTATCGGCAGGCCTTACCATGCAGGCCGGCGCCGCGCGCGGCCCGCCGGTTTCGTCGACGAGATAGCGCGGCTCGATGGCACCGGCTTCGGCGAGATGGGCAGGCCCCACTATCCCGCGCAGATCGTCCAGCGTCACATGCTCCTCCGCGGCATCAGCCCCCGCTGCTTGAGCATGGTCACGAAATCGGCCAGCCGCGCATTGCGATAGGCGGCAACATCCGTCCCGGCATAATCGTAGAAGCCGACACCGTCGCGCAGGCCCCGCCGGGCCTCGCGCATATTGTCGCCAATGATCGCGGGTGCAGCGAAACGGACGGGGTCGAGCCGTTCCGACAGGAAGCCGCTGGCATGATGGAGAATGTCGCCACCCCCCCAATCGATGAATTCGAGCAGGCCGAGCACGGCGAAGCGGAGGCCGAAGCCGACGCGCACGGCCGTGTCGATATCCTCCGCCGTGGCGACGCCTTCCTCCACCATCCGGGCCGCCTCGTTCATCGCCAGCGCCTGGATGCGCGGCACGATATAGCCGGGCGAGGATCGGCACACGACCGGCACCTTGCCGATCCCGGTCAGCAAGTCGCGCAACCGGGCGAGCACCTCCGGCGCCGTCTCACGCGAGGGGCTGAGCTCGACCAGCGGCATCAGATGCGCGGGATTCAGCCAGTGGGCATTGAGGAAGCGCGACGGATCCGGGATCATCGGCGCCAGCATCTCGGCATCCATCGTAGAGGTGGTCGAGGCGATTATACAGTCGGGACGGACATGGGCGCCGGCAAAAGCAAAGCCGTCCGCTTTCGCCGCAAGGGTTTCGGGCACGCCTTCGAACAGCACATCGCACGCCGCCAGCGCCGCGGGCGCTTCCGCCCGGCCGGCAAAGGAGACGAGCGCCATCACCGAGGCGATATCCTCCGTCGCCAGCGCATCGACCGAGGCGAGGAAACGGAGATCGCGCTCGATCTCGGCACGGGCGTCGGCGGCCAAAGCGGCGACAGCCGCCGCCGGCCGTTCCTTGATGTCGATAAGTGTCACGGGGTGGCCGGCATAGGCGAAAGCGAGCGCTATGCCGCGCCCCATCCGTCCGGCACCGAGCGCCCCGATAGGTGCGCGCTCAGTAGCCATTGGCCAGGAAATCCGCCATCTGCCCGCGATCGAGCCCGGCGATGCCGAGGTTTTCCAGCGTGCGGCCGCCGGCATAGAGATCCTCGCCGGTAATCGCCGAGGCGATCGCCAGCAGGCCGGACGCGATCGGCGTCGGGCAGCCGGCCCAGCGGCCGATCGAGACGATCATGCTGAGCCCCAGCGCCGTATCCTCGCGCATGTAGCGATGGGTGTGGAGATCGATCTTCTCCCGCCAGTCGCCACTGTCGGTCAGCTTCTCATGCGCGGCATGGCCGTACATCCACTCGTCGCCGTCCAGGCTGTAATGATCGGCGAGGGGGAAATGCGGCGCGCCATAGCCCAGCGCCTCGCGCACCGCGATCCGTTCCTGGTCCAGAGCGGTCGTGACGGCGCGGATCGATGGCTGGGTGCCCTCATTGTGGATATCCCAGGCCGGGAAATGCTCGAGCGGGCCGGCATTCATCATGATCAGCGGCGGATGGATGACGGGGCCGGCGTTCATGAGACCGCCGGACAGCGCATCCTCCAGCGGCTCGATCGCCGGATAGAGGATTGAGAGCAGAGCCAGGGTACGATCCTTGTTCCTGGCCGGGAACACGCCGGTCGGCAGCCGCGTGGCATAGACGCTGACCACGATCGAGGCCGGCCCGTGCTTGCGCACCAGATAGGGCAAGGTACCGGTTTCGGCAAAGCTGACATCCGCGCCGTTTCCCGCCTGCCGCGCAGCACGCGCGAAGAGCAGCGAGCCGAGCGTGCCGGGCGGCAGGAACGCCACCTGACCGTCGCGCCACAGAGGGGCGCAGGCCCTGGCAAGGGAGTCATGCGTATCGGCGGGCAATGGAATGATCACCGCCTCGGCCGCCTCCATCGCCTCGGCAAGGGAGGTGGTGGGATGCGCGATCGCCACGTCGCGTTCGCCCTTGAAATCCCGCACATGAATGGAGCGGCCGGCCAGCACGGGCGCGAACGCGTCGACATCGCGGCGCCAGAACCAGACCTCATGACCCGCTTCGCTCAATTCGGCGGCGGCGGCATAAGAACCGTGACCGCCGCCGAGAACCGCAACCTTCATTCCATCCTCCGAACCATTGCCGCCCTCTTATCGTAGGCCTCGACGGCGGGGGGCTATGCGATATCGGCAGGGCCGAGCCGAAAAGAGCAGCAATCCCATCAGCCTCCGCGCTCGCCCTAGCGCGTGTAAGGCCGCCGCCCGAGCGCGAGCAGGCCAGCCCCGCCAAGGCTGGCAACGGTTACCACCAGCGCCAGCGACGCTGCGATACCGGAGGGCACGGTGAACAGCCGATCGTTGAACAGCCCGACGAGCAACGATCCGACGCTGAGTCCGATCAGCGAATTACTGCACAGGAACAGCGCCGATACGCGCGATCGCATGCGGGCCGGCGCAACGAGCTGCATGACCGCCGTCGAAGGCGGCATCGGGAAGGAGGCGAAGAACAAGGCGATGCCGAGCAGCGTTGTGCCGCCCCATAGCGATCCGGCGGCCGGCAGCAACGCGGCCGGCACCACCGTGCCGAGCACACCCACGATCCCGGTGCGGAACGGCGCATCCCGATGGCCGCGCGCGGCCATCCGGTCCATCATCCAACCGCTCGTCAGCACGCCTCCGCCGCCGGCGAGCAGCGCTATGCAGCCCAGCCACAGCCCGCTCTGCGCCGGCGTCAGCCCGAAGCTGCGCATCAGATAGGCGGGGGACCAGCCGAGCAGCGCGAACAACGCCATGGCGGCGCAGGTGAAGCCCGCGATATGCGGCCCGAAGATGGCGCGTTCCCGCCACAGGAAGCGGAGCACGGCAGAGAAGCGCGGCACCGCGCCCACCGCATTGCGCTCATCCGCCGACAGGGGCTCCTTGACGGTGAGGAAAACGAGCAGGGCGAGCAGCACGCCCGGCGCGCCGACGAGCAGGAACACCAGTTGCCACGGTTTCAGCAGTACCCCGGCGACGAGCCGATCGCCCCCTGCCCCAACCAGCGCGATCGCCGCGCCTCCGACGAGGAAGGCAAGCCCGGCACCCAGAAAGGAGCCCAGCGAATAGACCGCGATCGCGCGGCCCAGCTTCTCGCGCGGGAACAGATCGGCGATCAGCGAATAGGTAGCCGGAGACAGCGCCGCCTCGCCCGCGCCGACGCCGATCCGCGCGGCGAAGAGCTGGCCGAACCCGCGTGCGAAACCGCAGGCGATGGTCGCCATGCTCCAGAAGGCGATCCCGGCGGCGATGATCGCAGGGCGGGACATCCGATCGGCAAGACCAGCGATCGGCACGCCCATGGTCGCGTAGAAGATCGAAAAGGCAAGGCCGCTGAGCAGGCCGAACTGCGTGTCGCTGATCCCGAGATCCGCCTTGATCGGGCCGATCAGGAGCGACAGGATCTGGCGATCGATGAAGGAGAAGACATAGGCGACCATGCAGAGCCCGACGACGTACCAGCCGCGCCGCAACCGCTGCCTCTCCGCCTGCGGATCGCGCTCGTTGTTCATGGCTGGGAAGGATCCGCCTTCAGGTCGTTCGCCCGCTTGATCACATAGGCGCGTATCGCCTCCACCTGCCCAGGAGTCAGGTCCTTCGAGAAATTGGGCATGCCGAGCGGCTCTGCCGCGCCTTCCAGCACGAAAGCCTTGAAGGTGGCGGGATCGGCGATCGCCGCCGAGCGGCGCAGATCCGGCACGCCGCCGTGGTTCACCGCGCTATCGCCGTGGCACATCCAGCAATTGGTGTGAAAGATGCGATGCCCCTCGGCCACCTGCTCGGGCGGCGCGGTCGCGGGCGGCGGATCGAGCGGCGCCCGCTCGAGCGGCGGCAATTTCGGTAGGGCGGCCTGCCCGCCGATCCGGAAGGTGACGATCCGGTTGACCCGCGGCGGCACCGCCTTCTTCAGCGCCTCGCCCATGTTGAGCGGCAGGATCCCGCCCCAGCCGACCGCGACCGAGACATATTGCACGCCGCCGACACGATAGGTGACGGGCGGCGCGACGATGCCGGAATCGAGATGCGCCGACCACAGCTTCCTGCCGGTCGTCGCGTCATAGGCGGCAAACTCGCCCTCGCCATTGCCCTGAAAGACGAGGCCTGTCGCCGTCGAGAGCACGCCGCCGTTCCAGGGCATCGGCATCGGCACCGACCACATCTTCCTGCGTGCGACCGGATCCCAGGCGATCAGCGCGCCGCCCATCATGCCGCGTATCTGCGCGCGGATCTTCGGATCTTCCGGCATAGCCGTCCTCGCGGGATCCTGGCCGGTGTTCCAGCCGCGCGGATCATAATGGAATTTGGCCGCATCCTCGGCGATGTAGCCATAGGGGATCTCGGCCGTCGGTATGTAGACGTAGCCGGTCTTCGGGCTGTAGCTCATCGGCTGCCAGCCATGGCCGCCAGCGGGCGACGGCAGGCCGATGAACGGCTTTTCGCTGCCGTAGCGCGCCTCGGGCGCGATGTCGGGGCGGCCGGTCCTGGGATCGAGACCTTTGGACCAGTTCAGTGGAACATAGGGCGTGCCCGAGATGAACTGGCCGGTCTGGCGGTCGATCACGTAGAAATAGCCGTTCTTCGGCGCCTGCATCAGCACCTTGCGCAGCCTCCCGTCGATGGTGAGATCGGCGAGGATCATATGCTGGGTGGCGGTATAATCCCACTGATCGCCGGGCACCTCCTGGAAATGCCAGACATAGTCTCCGGTCTCCGGCTTCAGTGCGACGATCGAGGAAAGGAAAAGATTGTCGCCGCCGCCGGGGCTGCGCACCTTGATGTCCCACGGTCCGCCATTGCCGACGCCGATGTAGAGCAGGTCGAGCTCGGGATCATAGGCCATCGAATCCCAGACGGTGCCGCCGCCGCCATATTTCCACCATTCGCCGCGCCAGGTCTTCGCGGCCATCGCGATGGCCTTGTTTTCGAAACCTTTCGCCGGATCGCCCGGCACCGTGTAGAAGCGCCAGGCCAGCTTGCCGCTGTCGACGTCATAGGCGCTGACATAGCCGCGGACCGCATATTCGGCCCCGCCATTGCCGATCAGCACCTTATTGCCGATCACGCGCGGCGCGCCGGTGATAGTGTAACTCTTGCCCGGATCGGTGGTGACGGCGGTCCAGACCGGCTTGCCGGTCCTGGCGTCGAGCGCGACGAGGCGGCCGTCGAGCACGCCGACGAAGACCTTGCCGTTCGCATAGGCGACGCCGCGATTGACCACGTCGCAACAGGCGCGCCGCGCGATGCCGCCTTCGAAATCGGGATCGTAGCTCCACAGCTTGCGGCCGGTGCGCGCGTCCAACGCGATCACCTTGCTCCACGGCCCGGAGGCATACATCACACCGTCGACGACGATCGGCGTCCCTTCCACCCCGCGCAGCGAACGAGCGTCGAAATCGGCGTACCAGGCGACACCCAGCTGGCCGACATTGGCTGGCGTGATCTGATCCAGGCTGCTGTAGCGCGTTTCGGCGGGGTTGAGCCCATAGCTGGGCCAGCCGATGTCGGCCGGCCGCTTGGCAGGCACGGTGCCGGCGGCGAGCGCGACCGCCATGACCGCGACGATCGCTGCGCCTGCCTTTTTCTTCATTCGCATTCGTCCTGAGCAACGGTGTACGGCCCGTCAGTCTGCACGCCCCGCCGGAATGCGCGATCTCGCTTGCGAAATCCTTATGCAGGACGCGCAATATTCAGGACGGCAGGCGCAATTGCTCCAGCCGGACGCGTTCGATCGTCGCCGACGGCGCCTCGCTGTACATCTCCCGATAGAGGCTGGCGAAGCGGCCGCTGTGCCCCATCCAATAGCGATTGGCGAGCGCAGTCACGGATAGCGCGCCATCGCTCGCCAATATGTCGGCGCGTGCCTGCTCCAGTCGGCGCAGCCGCAGCCAGCGCATGGGGCTGTGGCCCAGGAACCGGTCGAAACCATGATAAAGGGTGCGCACCGGCACGCGCGCCGCCTCGACGATGTCGTCCAGGCCGATATCCTCGTCGAGATGCGCGGAGATGAAACGTTCGGCACGGTGCACGAAACCCGGCAGCACGCCCGGCGCGCGAGCGGCAGCCTCTTCCTCGAACAAGGCTGCGCGCAGCAGCTCGACGAGGCTCGCCTCGTTCGCGGCAGCAACGCGGGCGAGGCCGAAAAGCCGCGATCCGGCGTGGAATTCGCCGCATAGATAATCGAGGAAGGAGATGAGCTGCCCCGCGCCACCGCACGGCGCATCGGCCATGTGCTCGGCGATGTTGTGCACGGGCTGATAAGGAGCACCGCTGCCGAGCAGGCGCCGGGCGGGAATGCCGATCGCCAGATGGCGATGATCCGCCCCGATCTGGAAGGCATAGCGCGTATCGGGATTCATCAGCAGGCAATCGCCGGCTTGCATCGACCAGCTTCGCCCTTCGAAATCGACGGTAGCGGAACCGGACAATGCGATCACGAGCACGAAGTGGCTGCGGCGCAGACCGTCGATCAGCACGTCGACGTCGGCGCCGTAACTGATCTGGTTGAGGCTAACCTCGCGTAGCGACGCATAGCAGTGACGGAAATCGAGCTGCTGGGTGGCGCTCTGCACCACCACTTCATGCGGAAAGAATACCCGCGAGACGCTGCCGAGTGCCTCGAGCCGTTCAGCGCTGGCGAAGCTTTCGCCTGGAAAGGGCGGCCGGGCCCGGCTACCAGCCCCGACCAGATAGTGGTGGTCGATCATCATGTGCCGCAAGGCGGGTCCGAACTGCATCATGCCATGCCCTTTGCCATCAGGGCCGGAGTGCGGGCTTGACGCTACCGATCCTCTGCCACCTCGCCGCCCTATCACCGGCAAAAACCGGAAATGATGATCACGTGCTATCGGCGCCGAGTCTATACCAATTGCGAAAGCAGCGTCCGCAATGCGGGGCGCTCGGAGGCTGTTTGGCGAAGCGCCTTTGGCGTAGACGTGACACCAGCCTCGGGCCGCGCTCTTACGCGCATTTGCACTCTCACGCGGTGGCCAGCGCCGCAAGCGACTTCGGCAGCACGCCGAACGCCCGGATCATCACGGTATAATCCCAGCAATCGATATTGTGGAGGATCCGCCCGTCCCGGAACCTGTAGGAGGAAAGGCCGGTGAAGAGGATGGGATGGCCGGTGCGGTCGATCCCCTCGAACGGGCCGTTCCAATGCGCGCTGATCACCCAATGCGACGAGCCGCGCTCGGGCATCACCAGCCGCACGGGGAAAGTGAGCGTGAAATCGGGCATGGTGGCGAACACCGCCTCGGCGAAATCGCGGATGCCGGCATGGCCTTCATGCCGGGCATTGAGCGCCATGTCCTCATAAATGCAGTCTGGCGTAAACAGTGCCACAAGCGCGTCGATATCCTTTCTCGACCATGCATTTTCCAGCGTGTCGAAGATCGCTTCGCTGTTTTCGGTCATGGGGTCTCCTTCATCATCGGTCACTTTCCGCTCTTCGCCAGCAGGGCGAAGGAAATCCCGTCTCACGCCACGCTCGCGCCGAAATGCGGCAGGATCGTCTCCCCGATCAGCACCAGCGAGCGTGTCGGATCGGGGCCGGTGGGCGGGCCGAAGGCGATATGGTCGGCACCGGCGGCGATCATCTCCTCGATCTGGCCGATCACGTCATGGGGCGTGCCGGTGAGGCTGAAGGCGCGGATCGAGGCGTCGCTGACCAGCGCCTTGGCACGCTCGACATCGCCGGCGTTGAATGCCGCGAAGGCGGCGTTAACCTGTTCTTCGTCGATGCCCGCCTGGGTGGTCATCGGCGCGAGGAACGGCTGGAGCAGCGCCAGCATGCCGCGGATCCTGTCCTCGGCGGCGGCGCGATCCTCGTCGATCGAGGCGAGCGGGCCGACGATGATCTCGGTCCCCGCCGGATCGCGTCCGGCCGCCGCGGCACCGGCGAGGAATTCAGCTCGCAGTTCCGCGATATGCTTCGGGCTCGCCGTGCAGTCGATCTTGATGCCGGCCGCGATGCCGCCGGCCATACGGGCCATCTTGTGGCCCCAGGTGCCGATGAACAGGGGAATGCGACGCGGCACATCGAATTGGAAATAAAGATCGGCGGTCGCCCTGAAGAATTCGCCGTCGAACGGCGTCCTGTCGCCCGCCAGCATGCGGTCCATCACCTGCCAGGCTTCCTTCAGCATCTTGATCGGACGCACCGGATGGGTGATGCCGAGCAGCGGGTTGAACCCGCCCCGCCCCACGCCGCAGACCATCCTTCCGCCGCTAAGCTCGTCGAGCGCGGCGAGATTGGCAGCGTGATAGACCGGATTGGCCACCTGCGGCGTCACGATGAACGGGCCGAGCTGTAGCCGGCTGGTGTTCATCGCGATCATCGTCAGGATCGGCCAGGCCGGCCGGAAGACGAGATCGTCGGCTATGTGGATCTGCGAAAATCCATAGGCCTCGACCTGCCGGGCGAGCGGAACATAATCGGCCATCGGCAGGGCGCCGGTGACCATGACACTGAAACGCGTCGTCATGAGCAATGCCTGCCTCTACCCGATCAATAGCTGTAGCGCAGGCGCAGGAACCACTCGCGCGGGCGCGAGATCGTCGCCTGGGTGTAGCCGATGCCCGCATTGGACACGCCGCTGACGATATAGGTCTTGTCGGTGAGGTTGGTGACGCCCACCGAGGCTTCGATATGCTTGCCCGGCGTCCGATAGGTGACGCTTGAATTCAAGATGCCGTAGCTCTTCTGGTAAAGCGCCGGATCGTTGGAGAATTCCTTGAACTGGCCGCTGCGCCACGCATAGTCGACACGAAGCTGCAGGCGCCCTTTCCCATCGTCGAAAGCAGTCGCGGTGCCGCCGATATTGTAGGTCCATTTCGGCGTGTTCGGGATCTTGAACGTTGCCGCGGCCGGATAATTGGCCAGGGCCTGCGCCGAGAAATGGCGATATTCGGCGTCGGTATAGCCCATGCTGCCGTCGAACCGCAGCCAGTCCGTCACCGCCGCGGAACTTTCGATCTCGATGCCCTTGATCCGCGCCGATGCGGCGTTGGCGAGCACCGGCACGAAGGCGCCGATCGGCCCCGCACCATCCGGATCGATATTGTAGGTGATCTGGATGTCCTTGTAATCGGTATAGAATCCCGCGATGTTGAAGCGCAGGCGGCGATCGAACAACTCGCTCTTCAGACCAACCTCGTAGGAGGTCGCCTTTTCCGGACCGGCATAGGAGACGATATCGTCGGGATCGGTGCCTGCCGCGGGAACGACCGGCGGGAAATAGCGCATGGTGAAGCCGCCACCCTTGAAGCCCTTGGAATAGCTGGCATAGATCATCGCGTCGCGGCTGAGCTTGTAGTTGATCGAGACCATCGGCGTCACCGACTTGCTCTTGCGCGCATACCAGCCGGCCGGAAACAGCGGCGTGCCGGGCGCGCCGACGGCGCCGGCGAAGAGATTGGTGAAGCCGGGCACTGGCGTCACCGAAAGATAATCGTAGCCCTGCAGCACCTGGCCGGCGGGATTGAAGCGCCGGGTTTCATCCGTGTAGCGCAGTCCGCCAGTGATCGAGAGCTGGCTGGTGAGATCATAGGTCGCCTGACCGAACGCCGCATAGCTGTCGTTGCGAATGCGCCCGCCGGAGAGGAACTGCACCAGGGTCAGCTCGACCGGAAAGAGCTGCTTGCCGGTCTCGTGCAGATAATAAAGACCGAGCACATAATGCAGCTTGCTGCCGAAGGCGTCGCCGAGCAGCTGGACTTCCTGGCTGAACTGCTGCGTCTTGATGTACTGAGCGATGTAGTTGTAATAATATGGCGATGCGGTGATGTCCTGCGCGATATCCGCCTTCACCTTGCGCCAGGCGGTGATCGACTTGAGTTTCGCCCCGCCCAGATTCCATTCGAGCGTGAGCCCGGTGCCGATTACGTCGGTATTGGATCTATTGGGCCCGACATTGGTGGTCTCGTGCGTGTCGATCGGTCTCACCCACTGGCTGTTGTAGCAATAGGGATTGGTGAAGCGCGAGGCGCCCGCGCTGGCGAGGCACACGCCGCTGGGAACGCCGGCATTATAGGCGCCGGCAAAGGACGCATTCTCGTCGACGCGGACGAGCACCTGTCCCGGCGATTCCTCGCGGATGCGCGTGCCGTCGAGGCTGAGCGTCGCAAGCAGGTTCGGCGCCAGATCCGCCTCGATCGCCAGCCGGCCGCTCAGCCGGTTCATATTGCCCTGCCGCGCGCCGGTATATTCGCCATCCGGCGTCACCCGTTTCACGAAGCCGCCCCGGCTCTGATAGGCGCCCGACAGCCGCACACGCACCGCATCGGTGATCGGGCCGGAGATCGCCGCCTTGGCATCGAAGCGGCCATAGCTACCGGTAGTCAGCTCGCCATAATATTCCAGCGCCTTGGACGGGCGCTTGCTGACCAGCTGGATGGCGCCACCGATCGTGTTCTTGCCGAACAGCGTGCCTTGCGGCCCGCGCAGCACCTCGATGCGATCGATGTCGACCGTGTCGAGCAGCGAGCCCATCGACTTGCCGATATAGACGCCATCCAGATAGACGCCGACGGCCGGTTCCACGGTCAGTACATAATCGGTCTGCCCGATGCCGCGGATCGAGATCTGGCTGGAGGCACCGCCCCCGGATTCGCTGGCGGTACTGTCGAACTGCACATTTGGCACGAAATTGGTGATGTCCGACGAGGTCTGGATATTACGCTCCGCCAATGCGGCGGAATTGAACGCCGACACCGAGAGCGGCGTGGTCTGCAGGCTCTCCGCGCGACGGCGGGCAGTGACGACGATATCCTCCAGCCCCGCGCCGGACACGGTCGGGCCGCCATCCTGCGCCCAGGCACAAGCCGGCGCGCCGATCAGCACGAGGCCGAGCAACGAGGTGGACTGGCGAAACAGGCGGGCGGCGCAGCCGCGTCCGGCGATGCTCATGACGTTTTCCCCTTGTCGCGCCCTCTCGGCGCTTGTCGGAGCGGATAGTGATGCCGATCGACCGGATCGCAAAAGACCGTGGTGGCAAAGGCCAGCCAAATCCTGCAACGAATTCGCCATATTGCCATCACCCTGCCGCCAGGATGGGCGGACTTGGCGTTGCCGCGCTATTCTGCCATGCAGAACGCTCTACAGGTGGATCGGAATTGTATTTTCAGCAATGTCACAAGTCAGCATTACCCACAGCGAAGGTGATTTCAGCTTTCGAACCTGGCCCTTCTACTGGCTGACGCGAGCGAGCGGACGCTATCTGCAGAATATGGAAGAGGCGCTGCGGCCGATCGGCCTCGACATTCCGCGCTGGCGCGTGCTCATGGTGCTGCACGAGGAAGAATGCGCGAGCGTAAGCGAAATTGCCGACCACGCCATCTCCAAGCTCTCGACAATGACCAAGATCGTCCAGCGCATGCAGGCGGATGGCCTCGTCATCTGCCGCCCGCGGGCGAGTGATGCCCGCGTAACCGAGGTGTTGCTGACGGAAGCCGGAAAGAAGGCCGGCGAAAAGGCCTGGCAGGCGGCCAACGGTGTCTATTCCCAGGCATTCAAATCGATGCGCAAGAGCGACATCGGCACGCTGAACCGCCTGCTGGAGCAGCTTGCGACCAAATTGGCCGGCGATGGGCCGGCCGGGGCCGAGTAATTTAGCGATCAGAAATTGGTGTCCGATCCGGCGCCCTTGGCTCGATGCTGGCCGTAGCGCAGATTGTGCCGAGTTGCGCTGATCCTTATGGTCGTCTGAATGCTGGCAGAAGCTGCCACGCGCCATGTCTCATGCAGCGGGTAAGACGATCGACTTCACATCGTCGCAAAACCGATCCGCCGCTGCCAATATATGCGCTTTTCGGATATGAAGACTGCCGAATATAACAGCGGAATGAAAGCGCCGAGGATATCGACCAATATGACGGAGAATTAAGCTGCTATCCTCCTTTGTAAGATCGAAAATATTCGTTTAAATATTGCCCTGCGTCCTTCCGTCAAACCGATTGACTGTCGTTCCGCAGTCGCGAGAAGCAGATATGCGGCAATCAGATCGGGGAAGGATAGTTGGACCCAATGGCAAAAGCCAAATGCCCTGGCCACTTCTTCAGCAGTCCCGCAATGTTCAAATCGATGTAGCAGGGAGAAGCAATTAAGATCCGTAATGATATGTCAGCCGCCGCACTTTCGGGGGCACTCGATCACGCCGCTCTTCGTGTCCGCGGGGATCGGCAGGAAAGCGATTCTCGTTCACAATTCGGACACATCGTTCTGCTTGCATTCAGCTTGGGTCGCTGACAGAAGCGGCGCCTTCCCCCTACCCTTCGATGGAGCTTCATTAAATGGACGAAACCCTTCTCACACTGACGGTCGACATCGTTTCGGCGCATGTGAGCAAGAACAGCGTGGCGACGACCGACCTGCCCGCGTTGATCAGCAGCGTGCATGCTTCGCTCTCCGCCCTCGGCAAGCCGGCCGAGCCTGAGCCCGAGGTTTTGGCTCCGGCCGTCTCGGTGCGTTCATCGGTGAAGCCCGATTACATCGTCTGCCTGGAAGACGGGAAGAAGCTGAAGATGCTGAAGCGGCATCTGATGACCCATTATCAGATGACGCCGGATCAGTATCGGGCGAAGTGGAAGCTGCCGGCGGACTATCCGATGGTGGCGCCTAACTATGCCGATCAGCGCAAGGCACTGGCGATCAAGATCGGTCTCGGCCGCAAACCAAAGGCAAGCGAGCCCGCCCCGGCCCCGGCCAAAGCGGCCCGCAAGCCGCGCACGAAGAAGACCGCCAGCGACGCGAAGGCTGCCGCCGCCGCGCATCTCAGCGGAAACTGAGCGCAGGCGCAGCCGCCCGGCGATGGGCGGCTGCACCTGGTTTCACCACTCCGGACCAGCCGGCGCAGCAACACCTTCCACCGGCCAATCCGGGCGTACATGTTGTTGCAGCGACTCGTGATGCCGCTTGGAGAGCAAGTGCGCAACGGCGGCGCTCTGCTGCCGGATATCGGGCACGGCCACGATTTCCCAGAAGGCGCCGCGGGTCATCGGCCCCAGTACGAACAAGCGCGGATTGGCACGCCCCCGCGCATCAATCGCCTCTCCTGCCGCATTGACGTCGATACCGAGGCCATGTGGATCCGGACGGATGTGGCCCGCCGCCAGCAGCAGTCGCAGAAGCGGCTCCTTGGCCTGCACTATGTCCCCGCGTGGCCCCGTGCAGTTCACCACCCTGCCAAAACGCCCGCCGCCGGTGCGACCGCTGCCGCGCTCGCGCCATTCGATCGAGATGCCACCCTGCGGATGGGCGCTCACGCCGGTCAGGCGTCCCGCCACGACCTCCAGCCTGCCCGCGCCGCGGAGGGCCGCGATCCGATCGGCGATACGCGGTGCCAGCCGATGGCGATGAATGTCCCACCATGGCCTGACATGGCGCAGAAAACGGGCCTGCTCCACGCGAGAGGCCGCTATCCACATCGCCTGGGTGTGCGGACGCAGTTCGTCGACGGCCGCACGCCAGCCGATTTCGGCCGCCCGCCGGCGCACGCTGCGTAGGAGCGCAGCGCCCGTATCACGCGGCCGCTCCGCCAGCGGAGCATGCTGCGGCCCGGGCTCAGCCGCATGAGCGAGCGGAAGCAGCCCACGCCGGGATAGCGCCACGATGCGTCCGCGAAAGCCACGTGCATCCAGCATCAGCACGGTATCGACCATCGACAGGCCGGTACCCATCACCAGGACCGCTTGCCCATCCGACAGGCCCTCGCCCGCGCCGGCCGCCCAGGGATCCTTCACATAGCTACCGGGAGGCATCATCGTCGGATCGATCCCCGGCGGATCGTGCGGAGAGAGGTTGCCCACCGCGAGTATGACGACATCCGCTCCGATCAGCGTACCGTCGTCCAGCATCACCTGTGTTCCGTCGGCGGCGATATCGACATCGACCGCAGCCGATCGATAGGTGGCGAGACGACCGACGGCCGAACGCTCTGCCTCTTCGAGCAGCGCGGCGAGATAGTCGCCATACTCCGCGCGGGACGCGAATCCCTGCGGGGCTCCGCCGTCGCGCGCGCCGAGCCAACGGGAGAAATGCGTGGCATCGTCCGGAAAGGCGCTCATGTTCGAGGCGCGTACGTTGAGCAGCAGGTCCGGATGGCTGGTCGAATAGGCGATGCCCCTGCCAAAGGCGTGGCTCCGCTCCACCAGCCCGACCGAAAAACCTTGACGCAGCAGGTTGACCGCCAGCAGCGTGCCGGAAAAGCCCGCCCCGATGATGACGGCACGCCCAGCGGACCGATGCATTCGATCCTTCTCCCTCTCTGAATTGCGCTGCCATCGCCGCAACGCGCCGACGGGACCGGGACGTGCTAGGGGATAAGTCCTATATAGTCTACGTTTTTAATAGGTATTAAGATGACGCTTAAGGGATACTGCTTCCGGCGGTTTCCCGACGATCGCGCCCGTGCTTGAAGATGGCCGGAATCGAACACCGGGCAACGCGCCTCCGTTATCTCGTGCATCGTTGACGCCCGGACGAAATGCCACTCTGGAGCCGACGGGTGCGTTGAGGCATTGCCGAGCGCAGGAATCATTGTCTGCCGGAGGTCGCCGATGTTCATCGCCATGAATCGCTTTCAGGTCATTCGGGGAGAAGAGAAGGCGTTCGAGGAAGTCTGGCTCTCGCGCGACACGCATCTCGCCGGCGTTCCGGGCTTTGTCGAATTCCATCTCCTGCGCGGCGATCCGCAGGACGATCATACCCTCTATTCCTCGCACAGCATCTGGCGTTCAAGGGCCGACTTCGAAGCGTGGACCCGTTCCGACGCCTTTCGCGAAGCGCACAGGAACGCCGGCTCGAACAAACCGCTCTATCTCGGCCATCCCCGCTTCGAGGGATTCGAATCCATTCAGACGGTGAAGGGCGGCTGAGGCCGCTCCTTCCCGCCCTTGCCTATCGAACGATGCCGATGCCGAAACGAAGCCGGGTGGTCCGCCGATCATAGTCGAGCAGATTTTCCCCGTAGCCTGCAAAAGCCTGGCCGAAGAGATAGAGATTGAGGCTCGTGTCGATGATCCGGTCCAGCGGATAGGAAAGCTCCCCATCGATCGCGCCCTTGCCCGACGAGGCGTTGAAACGGACATTGGTGGTCAGGCGCAGTCCATCGTCGCGGCCGATCTCCGCGAACAACGACGTGGCGCCGCGATAGCGCCGTATGTCGGGATTGTCCGAAAGATCGCCGACATAGAAGGATAGATGCGGCCCCAGCGACAGCGTGTAGCCGCCGAGCGGAATGGTCGCGACCGGCTGGACATAGAGGGTGTTCGCGCTTCGCGAGGCCACGCCGTCACGCCCGTTGGATTCGTGGCGAAACCCGATCTGGCCGCCCAGCGCGACCCGGTCGCCCAGCGGGATCGGGGGCACCAGGTAGAACAGCTCCGGCATATAATCGATGTTGCGGAAAGGTGACGACTCCGCCCCCAGATCCCAGAACATCCGTTGCGTATAGCCGAAATGAATGCCGTTGAGGAACGGCGCGCCGCGGCCGACCTCTCCCGCCCGTCCGAAGAGCTGATATTTGAAGCTGATCTGGATCTTGGCCTCGCTGTCGGTACCGGGGCCATAGACCGCGTATATCGGCGCATAGGCCGAAATATTGCCGAGATAGGCGTTGCCCGGATTCGGCTTCGCCGCTCGCCTCGTGGCTTCATTGCCATCGGTGGCCGGCAGGGCCGGCGCCCGGCTGCGCTCTGGTTGCCGCCGCTCCTCGGCCAGGATCGGAGCGTCCGGCAGGGAAAAGGCGTAGCCCAAGCCCGTCAAACCTGGGAGAGCGAGGGTAGCCGCTTCACCGCCCACACCATCGGCCGGAAGCGACAGGCGATAGGACGTCTCGACAAAGCCTCCCGGCGCGATCGGCTCGCGCGCCACCGGGCTCAGCCGGTCCATCGTTACCGCCATCCGCCGGCCGGAGACGATGAGCTCGCCCGACAGCCGATCCGGTGCTCCCTCCCGCGCGCGGCGATCGGGATTGAGAATCACGATGGTGACGATCAGGGTGGACGGATCTCGATCCGGCCGGATGTCACGAACCAAGATGGCTCCTTTATCGGCCTGCCCGTGCGCCTGCGTGGCGATGAGCATGCCGGATAGAAGGGCGATTGCCGGATATAATCGCATTTTCTCTCTCGCTGCTCGTCGCTCGGATAACCTAGCCTCCGACAAAAGCAGATGCTTTCCTCAGATGCGATCCACCATCGATCCATGATGCGTCGCATGGGGTGCTTGCGCCATCCCGGCGCGAAGCCCGCACTTGGCGATCAAGGCCGCCGCTGTCAGGACCCGGACGCCGTGTCAGCCGGCCAAACCCCGTTGGCACGACGTTCCGCCGGCTCGTAGCGGATGATCCATTTCGGATAACCCTCCGGCGCCAGGATGATGTCGGGAAAGGCGACGGGATCCTCGCCCGTCTCGATCCAGCCGAAGCCGGAGCAATAATCGCAGATCGCCCGCTTGCAGCGGAAGCTGACGAGATCGATCTCGACATTCCACTGCCCATGGCCACCGCAGACCGGGCAGCGCGCATCCAGCGCGCCGTTGCGCGGCTGCAGCGGAACGATATCGAAGGCATGGGCGCTGTCCGGCCCCTTGCAGGTCACGATATCGTCGGCATGGGCCATCCATCATCTCCGCTCCGGGCCAGACCGGGCTGTCCAGCCGAAAGCGTCCGAAGCTGATGCCGGTTCCATGGCGAGCGCCGTCCACCGATCCCCCGCAGAGGTTCAGCGCATGTAGAGGCCGCCGTTGACGTCCCAGGTCGCACCGGTGGTGAAACCCGCCTCGCGCGAGCCGAGCTTGACCACCAGGTCGGCGATGAAGGCGGGATCGCCGAGCGTGCCGACGGGGATGGTCTGCTTAACCGCCTCCAGCTTCTCGGGCGAGAGCAGCGCACGAACCGACGGCAGGTCGAGCGGCCCCGGCGCGATGGCGTTCACGGTGATGCCGAACGGTGCGAGATCGCGTGCGAACACCTTGGTGAGCGTCAGCACGCCGCCCTTCGACGCGGCATAATGCGCGCCCGTCGCCGATCCGCCATTCTGGCCGGCGAGCGAGGCGATGTTGACGATCCGCCCATAGCCGCGCTCCCTGAAATGGCGGCCGAGCACCTGGCAGCCAACGAAGGTGCCGCGCAGATTGACGGCCAGCACCGCGTCGAACTCGTCGGGCGTAATTTCCAGCACCGGCTTCACCACGGTGACCACGGCATTGTTGACGAGCAGCTCGATCGAGCCCCAGCGCGCGATCATGGCATCGCATACCGCCTCGAACGCGGCCTGATCGCGAACGTCGAGCTGCGCGCCGAACGCGGTCTCGCCCGCGGGGTCCAGCGTCGCGGCGAGCGCGCCGGCCGCCGCCTCGTCGACGTCGGTGATCGCGACGCGGTAGCCGGCGGCGTGGAGCGCCGTGGCGATGGCGGCGCCGAGCCCCTGCGAGGCGCCGGTGACGAGGGCCGTGTCCGCCATCAGAATAGATAGCCTATGCCGTGGAGCGTATCGTCCGAATTGATCAGCGTGACGACCTTGCGATCGAGCAGCAGCCGCTCCCCCTCCCGCACGAGACGATAGGTGACATCCGCGGCCAGGGTGCGCGTGCGGGTATATTTATACTCGACGATGATCTGCGCGGCGCGCAGGACGAGAGCGCCGGGCTCGCTCGTCTCCACCACGAAGCGTGAGACGGTGCGCACCGTGCGCGCGGGCGGCGCGGAAGACATGGAGAAGCCGCTGCGCAGCCGCTTCACCCGCGCCTCGCGCATCTCGCCATCGTCATAGGCGATGTTGAGCACGGCGGCATAATCGTCCGCATCGCGCTCGATCGGGATGATGTAGCGCCCGTCCTCGGTCCACAGCGCGAGCCAGGGCAGATAATCGTGACGATCGAGCAGCTCCGCCTCGGCCCAGACGAAAGCCTGTGCCTCGACGAGGCCGATCGGGGCGAGATCGGCGGATGCCGGGTTTCGGGTCTCGGTCAGCGTCGTCATACCGCCATCATCCTCTTCCACATCTGATAGGCCGCGCGCATGCCGGTCTCCGCGCTGACGTCGCCGGCATTATGCCCGGGCGCGGCGCGGCCCTCCGGCGCCTCGACGCCGCGGTTGAGCATGATCCAGAGATCGTCGCCGGCCTGGGCGCCGCGCTGGACGCGTTCCCAGCCCTCCGCATCGTCCGGCGTGCCGAAGCCCATCGGCCCCTGGAAATGCTCGTGCAGTCGCATCCGCATGCGATTGCCCGCCTCCGGGCCGCCGTCCATGCCGATCGCGATATGCTGGATCTCGGTCTCCTCGACCGAGATCGGCCGGAGCACGCGGAAGAAGGCCATGGAGCAGGCGACGTTGGGAAAGAGGTTGAGGTTGAAGCCCGATCCGCCGACGGCCCGCACGATGCGGCGCACCTGATCGTCGGCATGGCCCTCCGCCGCCAGCTCGGCCGCGAGATCGGCGAACCGCTCGGGGATCGGCGCGTGGAGATTGTCCTCCAGATCGATCAGATCGGGGATCATCACCATCACGCTGTGGCCGTTGCCGAGATCCTCCACCCAGCCGCCCTGGCCGAGCACGTCCATGAGATTTTCCGTCTCCTCGTCGAGCGAGCTCAGGAAGGTCTTGTGGACGATCGGGAAATGATAGGCGTCGGTGGTGTTCTCGAGCTGGATCTTCCAGTTTCCCGGAAAACGGAAGCGATGCTCGCCGAGCGCCTTGACGCCGAATCCGGCGCCCTGCTTCATGAACAGATCGATCCATTTGCGTGCCGGGCCGAGATATTCGGCCAGCGGCTGGATGTCCTCGCGGAAGGTTGCGAAGATCATGCCGTTATAGTCTTCGGTCCGGAGCGAGACGAGCGAGAATTCCGCCTTGTCGAAATCGTCCCGATAGCCCTCGGCATAGGGCACTTTCCGCAGGCTGCCGTCCACATTGTAGCTCCAGCCATGATAGGGGCAGACGAACACGCTCGACTTGCCCTTCCTGGCTTCGCAGATGCTCGCGGCACGATGGCGGCAACGGTTGAGCAGGACATGCACCTGCCCGTCCTTGTCGCGCGTCACGATCACCGGCTGGCGGCCGACATAGCTGGTCTTGTAACTGTTCCTGTCCGCGATCTCGCTGGCATGGGCGACCCACACCCAGCTATTCTTGAAGATCCGGTCCATCTCCGCCTCGAAGATGGCGGCATCGCGATAAAGGCTGGTGTGGACGCGATCGTCCCTTACCAGCGCGGCATAATCCTCAACGGCGACATCAGTCATGTCGGCCTCCTTGGTTGTCGGAAGGGGGGCTGTCGGATGAAGGAACCGGCACGGGCGCGGGATCGTCCCAGCGATCGACCGGTCGGCTGAACAAGTTGGTCGTTCGGAAATGCGCGATGCGCCAAAGGCCGTCCTCCAGCGCGAAATCGATCTCGAGCTCCGCACTGCGCAGGTCGGAAGCGCCGCTGGCATAGGTGGAGGCTTGCAGCATCATCCAGCGCCCCACCGCCCGCTCGCCGTCGACCGCGATCGTCTCCGAGGCGAGATAATGGGCGTTGAAGGTGAAATGCGGCGGCGGCCCTCGATAGCTCCCGAGCATCGCGACGATCGCATCCCGCCCTTCGTGCCGCCCGAAGGCGGAGGCATAGCGCGATCCCCGCCCCTCCCACCGCGCATCGCGGCAGAAGAGCGCGCCGAGCGCGTCCATCGGCGTCTCCGCGTCCAGCCGGTCGCACAGCCGCATATAATCGGCCATCACCCGCCGGATGGCATTCTCCGCCTCCAGCCGATCGAGGCGAGCGAGGACGGAAGCGAGGTCGGACAAGCTCATCGTCTCCCCTCCCCTGTCTTCATCCTCCCCCGAAGGGGGAGGGGGACCGCGCGCAGCGCGGGGGAGGGGCAAGTCGGGTGAAGAATGTGATGCCGCTCAGTTGGGACGGCGCGGGAGCCCCTCCACCACCCTCCGGGCGGTCCCCCTCCCCCGTTGGGGGAGGATGAGAGGACTAATTCCACCCCCATCATTGCGGGATCACGAGCTCGCGGCCGATGCGCGCCTCGACGCGCATATATTTCCACAGCCGATACTCGCCCACCGCGATGGTGCGGAACAGGTTGCACGCCTCCACCACCGTCTGCCGGTCGGGCACGTCGGCGAGGACGTAGAAGGTCCAGGGCCAGCCATTGGGCGAGGTGCCGACCATCGTCTGATCGTCGTCGATCGTACCGAGGATCTCGACGCCCGGTAGGTCGCGGATGCCCTTCAGCATCTCGCCGGTCGCCTGCCAGACCGCGCCGATCTCGCTTGCGGGCAGATCGAAGAAATTCTGGAGAACGGCGCCGCAGAACAGCACGCGCAGCTTGGCTTGGGGGGCAGTGGCCATGGGTCAGATCCTCTCAGGGGAAGCCGGCGGG
The DNA here is from genome assembly GCF_009755815.1 of Flavisphingomonas formosensis. GTDB lineage: Bacteria > Pseudomonadota > Alphaproteobacteria > Sphingomonadales > Sphingomonadaceae > Flavisphingomonas > Flavisphingomonas formosensis. Next base: position 276,107 of record NZ_WRPK01000005.1, on the reverse strand, counting down.
AGCATCGAGGCCAAGCAGCACGCGGCCGGCATTCTGCCAGGTGCTGTCTGCCAGGAAGGCATGCTGCGGGACGATCATCGCATCCTGCAGATACTGGGCGATGGGATGCGACGCGAAGACGCCAGTCGTGCCCATCAGGCGATAGACGGTCTGCGCCACGTCCGCGCCGACGCGCGCCGCATTGGTAGACGCGAGGCGCAGCAGCGCGCGCGTCTCCACCGACAGCGGATCGCCAGCGACGAGCGTTGCATAGGCCTCGTCGGTGATCTCGTAGAAGAAGGCACGGGCCGAGCGTAATGCCGCCTCCGCCTTGGCGAGATCGGACTGGACATAGGCACGGTCCGCCATGGTCGGCTGGCCGGTTATCGAGGTGCGGCCGCCGGCGATGCCGATCAGCTCGTCGATCGCCGCGCGCGCCACACCGAGGCCGACGACCGCCAGCACCTGCGCCGCGAGCGGCATGGACGGATATTGGTAGAGCGGGGTATCCAGGCTCGAGGCGCCGCCGCGCACGAAGGTCCACTCCTCCGGCACAACGACCTTATCGACTACCATATCGTGGCTGCCCGTGCCCTTGAGGCCGATCACGTCCCAATTGGGGGCGATCTGCACCTTATCGGCCGGCATCACGGCGATCAGCGGGAGGCCGCCGGTCGAGCCGCCGCCCTCCACCTTGATGCCGACTCCGATCAGGTCCGCGCCGGTGCTGCCGCTGCCCCAGCTCCAGCGGCCCGAGACCTCGAGCCCGCCGTCTACCGGCACCGCCTTCTGCGGCGGGAAGATGCCGCCGGCGAAGATCACGTCCGGTCCATCGGCGTACATTTTTTCCAGCGTCGCGACCGGCAGGGCGGAGAGATAGACCGCCGAAAAGCCGAAGCTCGCCACCCAGCCGGTCGATCCGTCGGCGATCGAGATACGCTCGATCAGCCGCAGGAAATCGGACGGGCTCATCTCGTCCCCGCCGAAGCGCCGCGCGACCAGCGCGCGGTAGACTCCGGCCTCGCGCAGCAGATCGACCACGTCCGCGCTGATCTGCTGCTGCGCACCGAATTCCGCCCGGCGCGCCCGCGCCTGGACGAGCAGCGCCACCAGCGCCTTTTCCCGATCGGGTCCGGCGGTCGCCTCACGTGTCGCGACCGCGTCGAGGACAGCCATCATCTTCCTCCTTCGATGCCGAGTTGGTCGGCCATCCACTGGCCTATGGCGCACAGCGCCTCGTCCGCGCCCCGGCGCCCGATCAGCTGCAGGCCGACAGGCAGTCCCGACGCCGTCTCTAGCGGAATGGTGAGCGCCGGATGACCCGACAGGTTGAACGGCCGGACGAGCCGGGTCAGCGGAATCACCGCGGCTGCGTCCGCTGCGTCCTCCAACCGGGGCGGCAGGATCGGCAAGGTCGGCAGCACGAGCGCATCGACCTCGGCCAGCGCCGCGTCCACCTCCTGCGCGAAACGCACCCGCACCGCTTCCGCGGCAGTCAGCGCATCCGGCGTTATCTTGCCCGCCCCGATCAACCGCGCACGGACGTCCTCGCCCAGCCCGGGATCGTCGACATAATGACCGAAAGCTGCAAAGGTCTCCGCGGCGATGATCGCCAGCCCTGCCTCATAGGCGGCAACGAAGGAGGCCAGCGGGGCGGCCTGCTGCGCCGCGCCCGAGCGCTCCAATGCAGTCGCGACCGTCGCCAGCACCTCGGCATCACCTTCCACCGGCACAACACCGAGCCGCGGCGTTTCGGAACGGGATAAGGCCGTGAAATCCGGATCCATCATCGTCATCGCCGCGAGGATGTGCGCCATGTCGCGGGCGAAAGGGCCGACGCAGTCGAGGCTGGTGCCGTCCGGCACGACGCCGACGCGGCTCAGCCGCCCGAAGCTGGGTTTCAGCCCGAACACCCCGCAGCAGGCTGCGGGAACGCGAACCGATCCGCCCGTATCTGTGCCGATGCCGATCTCGGCCAGGCCTGCGGCGACCGCGGCAGCCGAGCCGCTGGACGAGCCGCCGGGAATGCGGCCAGGATATTTCGGATTGCGCGCCGTGCCCCGGAAAGCGTTCACGCCGGTCACGCCATAGGCGAACTCGTGCATATTGGCTTTGCCGACGATATGCGCGCCGCCGTCGAGCAGGCGCTGCACCACGAGCGCATGACGCGCGGCGGGTGGCTCATCGGCGAGCACCTTGCTGCCGCAGCCAGTGACGGTGCCGGCGACGTCGATCGAATCCTTGATCACGACGGTCGGACCGTCGCGGTCTCCCAGGGAGAGGGGTTGAACCAGTATCGCGTCCATCCACACGCCTCTTCTGCGGGCGATCCATGTCGCCTGATGACCAAGGGCTAAGCGACGATACGTGAATAGTCAACTATTCTTATGCGAAAAACGGAGGGCTTTCAGAGTGCCTCGTCGAAGCTTTTGCAAGACTTTTGATAAATCGCGCGAGAGCGTCTTCAACCATCGTTCCGGCGAAGGCTGGGACTCTCAAAATCGTGCGTTTCTAATGACATGCAACCACCCTGCGGACGGGATTGTGCCAGCGGAACACCCGCACGGCCTCGGTAAACTCCGACGCGCACTCCACGCTGGAGAGGTGCGCCGCCGGCAGCACGATGAGGCTTGCGTCGGGGATTCCCTCGACCAGCGCCTCGGAATGGTCGAGCGGCGTCGCCGGATCGTGGCTGCCTGCGATCACCAGCGTCGGCGTCGCGATCAATGGCAGATAGCGGCGCATGTCCATGTCGCGAATCGCCGCGCAGCAGCCGGCATAGCCATGCGGCCGGGTGGCCAGCAGCATCGCCCGCACGGGCGCGACCGCATCCGGCGCCCGTTCCTGAAACTCGGGCGTGAACCAGCGTTCGAGCACGGCATCGGTCATCGCAGCCATGCCGTCCGCCAGCACGGTGCGGATGCGCGCGTCCCAGCCGCTCGGCGGCCCCATATAGGAGGAGGTGTTGCACAGGATCAGCCGGTCAAGCCGTTCTGACGCTCGCAGCCCCATCCACTGGCCGACCATGCCGCCTTTGGAGAGACCGCAGAAGGTGACGCGATCGATCGCCAGCGCATCGAGCAGTTCGACCACGTCGCGGCCGAGCCTGTCGATCGAATAGGCGCCCGTCGGTGCATCGGACGCGCCATGGCCGCGGCTGTCATAGCGCAGCACGCAAAAATCGCGGGTCAGCGCGGCCATTTGCGGTTCCCACATCGCCATAGCGGTGCCGAGCGAGTTGGACAGCAGAAGAACCGGTGCATCGGCCGGTCCGTCGAAACGATAGGCGATACGGCAACCATCACCGGTGAGGATCGTGTCGGTCATGGATGGTCCTCGGGAAGGAGGTGCAGCATCCCACCAAAGCCTCATGCTGACGAACGTCGGCATCAGGTCTGGAGTTTTGCTCGCCTTCAGGTGATCACGCTATCGGCGGGACACGCGGGCGGGCGTGGAGTTCGCCTTCCGCCTCCGAACGGGCCTTCACCAGCGTGAAGCCGAAATCGATCTCCGCAAACGGCGTGTTGAGCCCTTCGGCGCGGATCGCCTCGGCATCCTCGTGTCGGACGACATCGGGGATCAGGCCTTCGCGCGTCGCCTGGGCGAAATCGTCGTAAAGGAACGGATCGCCGGCGATGTTGATCTGCGTCGTCAGATGGCGGTAGCCGGGCGCGGACACGAAGAAGTGGATATGCGCCGGCCGGTTGCCGTGACGGCCGACCGAACCCAGCAGCCGCTCCGTGGTGCCCTGCGGCGGCACGGCATAGCCTGACGGCACGATGCTGTGGAATTTGTACTTGCCCTCGGCGTCGGTCTCGATCCGGCGACGGTTGTTGTAGTCCGTCTGGGATTTGTCGAAATAGCTGTAATTGCCCAGCGTGTTGGCGTGCCACACGTCCACGATCGCGCCCGCGACGGGCTGGCCGTCCTGATCGGTGACGCGGCCGTGCATGACCAGCACTTCACCCTTGTCCGTGCCGTCGTCGAGCCGCGCGAAGCCCTTGGCAAGCGGTGCGCCCGGCACGTAGAGCGGGCCCTCGATGGTACGCGGCGTGCCGCCCTCGATGCCGGCGGCCTTGTCCGCCTCGTCCATGCGGATGTCGAGGAAGTGATCGAAGCCGAGGCCCGGCGCGATCAGGCCGAACTCCATAGCGCCCTGCTGCAGGAAACCCAGCGTGCCCCAGAATTCGTCCGGCGTGATGTCGAATTCGTCGATCGTCGTATAGAGATCGGAAACTATGCGCCGGACGATCTGCTTGGTGCGCGGATCGCCGCCCCCGACGGTGAGGCCGCTCACGCGATCGAGCAGCTTTTGGATTTCCGGGGTCTGAACCAGTCTAGAAGCCATGAAGATCTCTCCTTGAGATTGTGAGCCGTCTCAGCGGTCGTCGTCGTGGATGGACGAGGGATGACGGCACAGCGCCGTCACGCGAACGTCCATGAAAGGATAGAGCGGCAAGCCGGTCAGAATGTCGTGAAGCTCGGCATTGCTCGCAACGTCGAAGATACTGACGTTCGCATATTGGCCCACTACCCGCCAGATGTGGCGCCAGATGCCGGCGCGCTGCAGCTCCTGGAAACGCATCTTCTCGGCCAGCTTCAGCGCCTCGAATTTTTCCGTATCGAAGCCGAGTGGTACCTTCACATCCATTTCAACCTGGAACAGCATCGGTCATGTCCTCTGGCTTGCAGCGATACTTATGGTCGGCCGATCGGCGCGGTCACGCCGCAGATGGGCGACACGCTCTTCGTCGAGCGCGATGCCGAGGCCGGGGCCGGACGGCACGGCCAGGGCGAAATCGCCATAGCCGAGCGGCTCGGCCAATATCTCCTCGGTGAGCAGCAGCGGCCCGAACAGCTCGGTGCCGAAAGCGAGCGCCGGAAAGGTGGCGAAGACATGTGCCGAGGCGATGGTACCGACGCCGGCCTCCAGCATCGTTCCGCCATAAAGGGCGACGCCCGCTGCATCGGCAATCGCCTGAACCCGCTTGGCCGCGAACAGCCCGCCGGATTGTTCGATCTTCACCGCGAACACGTCCGCCGCCGCCCGCGCGGCGAAGTCATAGGCATCCTCGGGTCCGCGCAGCGCCTCGTCGGCCATGATCGGGATGCGTGAACGCGCCGCGAGGCGGGCCATGCCTGCACGATTGTGGCGAACGATCGGCTGCTCGACGAGATCGCAGCCGGCGTCGGCGAGCATGTCGATCCCGCGCCGCGCGCTCGTCTCGTCCCAGGCCATGTTGACGTCGACGCGGATCGAGGCGCGCGCGCCGAGCGCCTTCTTGATCGCCGCAACATGAGCGACGTCGTCGGCCACTGATCGTTTGCCGATCTTGAGCTTGAAGGCGTTGTGCCGCCGCCGGTCGATCATCTCCTCGGCCTCGGCGATGTCCTTGCCGGTATCGCCGCTGGCCAGCGTCCACAGCACCGGCACGCTGTCGCGCACCCGCCCACCGAGCAATTCGCTGACCGGCAGCCCGACCCGCTTGCCGAGCGCATCGAGCAACGCCGTCTCGACCGCGCATTTCGCGAAATGATTGCCGACGATCTGCCTGGCGAGCGCAGCCATCGCCGCGGCGGGCCGATTCGCATCGCAAGTGAGCAGCACGGGCGCGAAATAGGTGTCGATCGCGAGCTTGATGCCTTCGGGGCTCTCCTCGCCATAAGCAAGGCCGCCGATCGTCGTCGCCTCGCCGATGCCGACCGTGCCGTCCGCGCAGCGGATGCGCACGAGGCACAGTGTCTGGCGGTACATCGTCGCCATCGCCAGGACGTGCGGCCGCACCGTCGGCACGTCGACGATCAGCGTCTCGACCTGTTCGATGCGAGTCATCGGCTCTCCATATCCTTCATGTCTTCAAGACTGGATATTCCTCGAAATCGGCAAAAGGAAAGACCTATTCGGTCCACAGCATACCTGTTAGGTATCGAACATGGAGCTACGTCACCTGCGCTACTTCGTCGCCGTGGCAACCGAGCGCAATTTCACCCGCGCGGCCCAATGGCTGGGCATCGCCCAGCCGCCGCTCAGCCGCCAGATCCGCGAGCTGGAGGAGGAGCTGGGGGCGCCGTTGTTCGTCCGCGCCAGCCGGCCCGTCGCGCTCACCGAGGCTGGACGCCTTCTGCTCGATCACGCGACGCGCGTGCTCGCCGGCGTCGATCAGCTGCGCGCCGAGATCCGCCGACTGGTCGCTGGGGAAAGGCGGCGCTTCGTGATCGGTTTCGTCGGGTCGACCATCTATGGACCCGTGCCGCTGCTGATCCGCCGGTTCCGCGAGGCCGCGCCGGAAATCGACGTCGAGCTGATCGAAATGAACACGCTGGTCCAGATGAAGGCGCTGGAGGATGGCCGTATCGACGCCGGCTTCGGCCGCCTCCTCTTCGAGAATGCGGCGATCGCCCGGCGGGTGATCGAGCAGGAGCCGCTCGTCGCCGTCCTCCCGCTCGGCCATCCGCTCGCCGCTACCGGCGATCCCGTCGCCCTCGCCCGCCTGATCGAGGAGACGCTGATCCTTTATCCGAACGATCCCCGGCCGAGCTATGCCGACCAGCTTCTCGCCATCTTCCGCGCCCATGATCTGATGCCCAAGCGCGTGCGCGAGGTGCGCGAGCTGCAGACCGGCCTCGGCCTCGTCGCAGCGCATGCCGGCATCTGCATCGTGCCGCAGTCAGTGCAGCGTCTCGGGCGCGACGACATCGTCTATCGGCCGCTGGCCGAACCGGATGCCGTCTCGCCGATCATCCTGAGCTGGCGCGCGGCCGACGTGAGCGCGCAGATCCAGACGCTCGGCCGGATATGCAACGAACTCATGCGCGACGAAGTGGCCGTATAAAACCATCGCCCGCCTCTGCAGGGGCGATGCGGCTTATTCCACCTTGGTCTTGTCCGCGTCATTCCGAAGCCCCGCCGTCATCGGGGCTGAGGAGACGTCAAAGCTGCAGTTGCGGTCAAGCAGTATCGCCGATCACTACATAACCGGCAGGTGCGGGAAAAAGCTCACGCTGTCTCGATGTCCGTCTTAGGAAAATCGTCTCCCTTGTACAGGAGCGGCATGCCCGCGTGCCGCGCGCAGGCGTAAGCAAAGCAGTCACCGAAATTCAAAGCCGCCGGATGTCGCGACTTACCATAAGCGTCATAGGCTTTGATAGCGAGGTGACGTACGGCGGGTTCCACTGGAACGATCTCTATTTCCGCGAGAATGACGAATTCTTCGACCGCTTCGGCAGCTTCCAGGATCGGCAGGTTCAACACACGCGCCACAGCGAGCGTTGTCTCCCATGTTGCGAGCGCCGAGGTGATCCGTTTGCCTCTCTTCTGCATACGCGCGAGCAGCTCGGGGCCATCTGCCTCACTGGTCAGGATGGCGGTCAAAGCGGAAGCATCGATGAACATCACTCTTCGCCGTAGAGGCCGTCGATAAAGCTCTTATCTGCAGACTGGCCTCCCGGCGCTGCGCGCGCACGCAAATTCTGGGCAAACTGCATCCCGCGTTCGACCAGACTGGCTTGCGCGCCTTCGCGCTCGAGCTCGTGAAGCAGCGCGCGGCGTACGGCCTCGGTTTTACTCACGCGATGAAGGGACGCCACACGTTCGGCGAGACGGTCCACCTCGATATCCTTCACATAGAGAGCCATCGCCTATCTCCTTAGGATATCCTATATCCTAGGAGTATATAAATGTCAATCCGCTAGGCGCTTCCGCTGACCCAGGAGAAGGAAAATCGATGCGGTGAGAGGATGAAGAACGCGCCATACGCGGTTGGCGCAGATCGCCGAACTGGTGGCCATGGTGCGACCGCTGCTGCGCGGCTGGAGCCGAATCTCTGCTCTTATTCGTCCCCCTCGGAATGAAATTCGTGCCACATGCCGTTGAGTATGCCGAAGCCGACGGCAAGGCCGAGTCCCAATATCCAGCTGAAATACCACATTTGAGCTCTTCCTTGCGTCAATAATAGTCGGGGTTGGTTCTGACCTGGTCGATGGTGATGCGGCCGAACAGCACCCTGTACACCCAGGCGGTGTAGAGCAGCACGATGGGCAGCAGCAGCAGCGTCGCGAGCAGCATGATGAACAGCGTGACGTGGCTCGACGATGCGTTCCAGACGGTCAGGCTCGACGCGGGATCGATCGAGCTCGGCAGGATGAAGGGGAACATCGAGAGCCCCACCGTGGAAATGATCCCGACGGTGCCGAGCGCAGATCCGCCGAAGGCCAGCGCCTCACGCCCGGCCCGAATGCCGATCAGCGCAAGCACCGGGCCGACGAAGCCGAGCAGCGGTGCCGCCAGCATCCAGGGATGGGCGCCGTAATTGTCGAGCCAGGCGCCGGGCGCCTCGACCGTGCCCGAGAGCAGCGGATTGGACGGCCCCAGCGGATCGCCGCCATGGGCCAGGCGATAGCCCATGCCCATCGTCGCCACCATTCCGCCGCCCAGCGCGAAGAGCAGGATCGAAGCAGCCGCGGCGATCTGGCCGAAACGGGCAGCGCGAGCGTGCACCGGGCCATGCTCGACCTTGATCGCCAGCCAACTCGCGCCATGGAGGACGAGCATGGCGACCGATAGCAGTCCGGCCACCAGCGAGAAGGGATGAAACAGGCCGAGCAGGCTGCCGAGATAATAAGAGCGCAGATCGCTGTCGAGGTGGAAAGGTATGCCGGTCAGCACGTTGCCGACCGCCACGCCGAACACCAGCGCCGGCACTAGCCCGCCGACGAACAGGGCCCAGTCCCATCGCGCGCGCCAGCCGGCATCCGGCCGTTTCGAGCGGTATTTGAACCCCACCGGCCGCAAGATCAACGCCGCAAGCACGAGAAACATGGCGAGATAGAAGCCGGAGAAGCTGACCGCATAGACGAACGGCCAGGCGGCGAAAATGGCGCCTCCGCCGAGGATCAACCAGACCTGGTTGCCTTCCCAGGTAGCGCCGATGGAGTTGATCACCAGCCGGCGCTCCTCGTCGCTCCGCGCCACGAAGGGCAGCAGCGCGGCGACGCCGAGATCGAAGCCGTCGGTAAGTGCGAACCCGATCAGCAGGACGCCGAGCAGCGCCCACCAGATCAGCCGCAGCGTCTCATAGTCGATGGGGGGTGTCATGATGCGGGCTCCTCATTCGGCCGGCAGCGGCGCATAGCCGTCGATGGTATGGGCGGAAGGCTGCGGGACATGGTCCTCGGGCCCCTTGCGGATCGCCAGCAGCATCAGGCGGACCTCGATCACAGCCAGCGTGCCGTAGAGCAGGGTGAAGCCGATGATCGTGGTCCACAGCTGCGGCACGGTCAGGCTGGATGCGCCCAGGAAGGTTGGCAGCACGCCGTCGATCGCCCAGGGTTGCCGCCCGATCTCGGCCAGGATCCAGCCGAACTCGATCGCGATCCAGGGCAGCGGCATCGCCCAGAGCGCGGCCCGCTGAAACCATCGCACGTCGAAGCGCTGGACGGTGGAGAAATAGAAGGCGGTCAGGAAGAAGGCGATGAACAGGAAGCCGAGGCCCGCCATCACCCGGAACACCCAGAACATCACCGGTACGTTGGGCACCGTGGTCCAGGCCGCCTGCTCGATCTGCTGCGGTGTCGCCGCGCGCGGATCAGAGACGAAGCGCTTGAGCAGCAGCGCATAGCCGAGATCGAGCTTGTGCCGCTCGAACGCCTCGCGCGCCACCAGGTCGTCGCGGTTCAGCTTGAGCTTCTCGACCGCGTCATAGGCGAGGATGCCGTTTTCGATCCGCCCCTGCGCCTTGGCGACGAGTTCCGATATGCCCGTCACCTCGCCCGTCAGGCTACGCGTCGCGATGAGACCGAGCACATAGGGGATCTTGACCTCATAGTCGGTCTTGCGCTCCTTGACGCTCGGAATGCCGAACAGGGCAATGCCGGCGGGCGCGGGCTCGGTGTGCCACATCGATTCCAGCGCGGCGAGCTTCATCTTCTGGTTATCGGTCAGCGTGTAGCCGCTCTCGTCGCCCAGCACGACGACCGACAGCGAGGATGCGAGGCCGAACGCCGCCGCGACGGTGAAGGACCGCTTGGCTACCGCCACCCATTTGCCGCGCAGCAGATACCAGGAGGAAACACCCAGCACGAACAGCGAGGCGCAGACATAGCCGGCGCTGACCGTATGGACGAACTTGGCCTGTGCCACCGGGTTGAACAGCACGGCCATGAAGTCGTTCACTTCCATCCGCATCGTCACGGGATTGAAGCGCGCGCCGGCCGGATGCTGCATCCAGCCGTTCGCGATCAGGATCCAGAGCGCCGACAGGTTGGAACCCAGCGCCACCATGAAGGTGGTGAAGAGATGCGCCTGCTTGGACAATTTGTCCCAGCCGAAGAACATCAGCCCGACGAATGTCGCTTCCAGGAAAAAGGCCATCAGCCCTTCGATCGCGAGCGGCGCGCCGAAGATGTCGCCGACATAGTGCGAATAATAGGACCAGTTGGTGCCGAACTGGAATTCCATCGTGATGCCGGTCGCGACGCCGAGCACGAAGTTGATCCCGAAGATCTTGGCCCAGAAACGCGTGACGGTCCGCCAGATCTCGCGCCCGGTCATCACATAGATGCTCTCCATGATGACGAGCAGGAAGGAGAGTCCCAGCGTGAGCGGCACGAAAAGGAAATGATACAGCGCCGTGAGCGCGAACTGCAGGCGCGAGAGTTCTATGACAGCCATATCCACCATGGCGGTACCCCCGTTCGATCGATAGAGGAGTCGATGGGCTCGGTCAGGTTCGGCTATTGCCTGGGCTTATAGAGTTACGGGTACGAAACAGGCAAGGCATGCGGGCTTTCGAATGAGCGGGACACGAGCTTCCCTCCTCTGGGTCGCCGATGGAGCAGGCGCCATCGGCATTGCGCTGGCGCTCGCATTGGCGGTTTCCGATCCGGCGGCAAATCGGGGTTTCTACGTATCCGCCCTGATCCTGCTGGTCGCTTCGGGCGCGCTGCGCGCCTGGGTGCAGACCGCGGCCGCGACGACGGGCAGCCGCAGCGCCGCCGCTGCCAAGGCGGCACGGCGGCCGATCGTCCTGGCGGCACTGCTCGGCGTTGCACCCGGATCGCGTCGCCTGCTCGGCGAGCAGGTGGCGGACGCGACCGATCGGCTGGAGGATATGGACGGCTATCATGCCCGGTTCCGGCCGCTGCGCACCGCGGCGGTGGCGACGCCGCTGCTCGTTGCTGCGGCCGCGGCCTTCGCGAGCCCGATCGGCGCGGGCATATTACTGGCGACGCTGCTGCCCTTCGCGATCGGCATGGCGCTGGCCGGCAGCACCGCCGGGCGCGCCGCGGCGGCGCAGCTCGAGGTGCTGAGCCGTCTTTCGGGCCTGTTCATCGATCGCGTCCGGGCGCTGCCGGTGATCGTCGGCTTCGGCGCCGAGGATCGGATCACCCGCCAGCTCGCCGAGACGACGCGCGAAGTGGCTCTGCGCACCATCGCCGTGTTGCGCGTCGCCTTCCTGTCGGGCGCGATCCTCGAATTCTTCGCGGCGCTCTCAGTGGCGCTCGTCGCGGTCTATTGCGGCTTCAACCTCCTTGGCCTCCTACCCTTTCCGGTGCCCGAGCGGCTGGATCTCGCGCGCGCCCTCTTCGTGCTCGTGCTCGCGCCGGAATTCTATCTGCCGATGCGCCGCCTTGCCGCCGCCTATCATGACAAGCAGGTCGGGGAAGCCGCGATCGAGCGGTTGGACGCCCTGGCCGCCACGGCCGAACCCGAACGCGCGGCGGACGCGGTTATGCTCGCCCGGCCGCCCGCCATCCGCTTCGAAGCGGTGGTGATCGATTATGGCGAGCGGCGCATCGGCCCGTTCACGCTGGACATAGCCGCCGGCCGTGCGACCGCGCTGTCCGGTGCGACCGGTACGGGAAAATCGAGCCTCCTGCATGCGCTGCTCGGCCTCGCACCGGTCGCGGAGGGACGCATATGGATCGACGGCCAGCCGCTCGCCGCAGGCGGGCTCGGCGGCGCGGTCAGCTGGGCAGGCCAGGCGATCGCGCTGGTGCCCGGCACATTGGCCGGCAATATCGGCATCGCCCGGCCGGACGCGGATCGCGCGGCGATCGCGGAGGCCGCCGAACGGGCTGGTCTCGGGCCGCTGATCGCCGCACGCGACGGTGGGCTCGATCTGCCGATCGATGCGACCGGATCCGGCCTTTCCGGCGGCGAACGGCGGCGCATCGGCATCGCCAGGGCACTGCTGCGCGACGCGCCGCTCTGGCTGCTCGACGAGCCGACCGCGGATCTCGACGAGGCATCGGCGGCTACGCTGACCGAGGCCGTGCTGCAGGCGGGGCGCGGCCGGACGCTGCTGTTCGTCACCCACAGCGCCGCGGCCGCGGCACGCGCCGACGCGCGGGAGGTGCTGGCATGACGGCACTCGATCGCCTGCTCGGCCGGATCGCAGCGCCCTATCGCGCCACCCGCCTCGCCGCCACCCTGTGCGCAGCGGCGACGGCGGTTTCCGGTACCCTGCTGCTCGGCCTGGCCGGGTGGTTCATCGCGGGTGCCGCGATCGCGGGTGTTGCCGGCATCGCGGCGGTACAGGGCTTCAACTATCTGCTGCCGAGCGCGGGCATCCGGCTGCTCGCGATCCTGCGCACGCTGGGGCGCTATGGCGAGCGGTTACTCGGGCATCGCGCCGCGCTGCTGGTGCTTGCCGACCTGCGCGTCGCGCTGTTCGAACAGCTGGTGCGGCGCCCGCTCGGTGCGGGCGAGCGCACCTCCGGCGAGGCCGCGGCGCTGCTGATCCAGGACGTGCAGGCGATCGAGGACCGCTTCGTCCGGGCACCGGCGCAGGCGGCCGCGCTCTGCGGGATCGGCGCCGCGCTGCTGCTGACCTTGCTCGCCGGCACCGCCGCCACGATCGCGCTCGCCGCCATTCTCGCCGCCACCGCGGCGGCCGCATGGACGGCGGCGCGGCGCTGGCTGCCGGGTCCCGCCGCCGATGTGCAGCGGCAGATCGCAGAACTGAAGCATGAGCTCGTCGAATATGCCGCGGCCTCGCCCGAGATCGCGGCCTATGGGCTGACCGCCTCGATCAATGCCGGCTTGGCCGAGCAGGCGGCGCGGCTCGATGCCGCCCGGCTCGCCTTCGCGCGCGGTGAAGCGCGGCTGGCCGCGCTCGGCCTCGCGGCAAGCGGGATCGCCATGGCGGCAGTGATCGCGCTGTCGCACGGATCGTTGCCGATCACCCTGCTTGCGGTGCTGGCCGCGGCGGGCGCCAGCGAGGCACTCGGCGCGCTGATCCGGTCGTTCGGGCGCGATGCGGTGATCGCGGCGGGACTCGCACGGCTGGAGCAACTCGCCCAAGCGAACGATAGGAAGCAGGCGGCGCCGGCAAGGCCGGCCGGCGAGAGGCTGACGCTTCCCGGTACGCCGCAGGTCACGCTCGCCGCCGGCGAACGCCTGGCGATCACCGGGCGCTCCGGCATCGGCAAGACACGTCTCGTCGAAACGCTCGCAGGATGGCGCGACACGCCCGACCCTGCCCTTCTGATCGACGGCCAACCGCTCGATGCCTGGCCGCCCGAGGCCCGCCGATCGCTCTTCGCCCTGTCTCCCCAGAATGCCGCGATGATCGGCGGCACCATCGCCGACAATCTGCGCCTCGCCCGCCCCGGCCTTGCGGGCGAGGCGCTGTGGCGCGCGCTCGAAGCCGCCTGTCTTGCCGAGGAGGTACGCGCGATGCCGGACGGTCTCTCGACCTGGATCGGGGACAGCGGCGCACGCCTATCCGGCGGCCAGCGCAAGCGGCTGTCGATCGCCCGCGCGCTGCTCGCCGGCCGACGCTGGCTGCTCCTGGACGAGCCGAGCGAAGGCCTGGATCCGGAGACCGAAGCCGAATTGTGCAGGCGGCTCGCGCTCTGGCTGGATGCCGAGGGATGCGGCCTGATCCTCGTCACCCATCGCCCCGCCATGCTCCCGCTGGCCGCAACGCAGCTGCAGATGGAAGGCTGACTTTCGACAGCGACCCGTCCCTTGGCGCGCAGACCCGTGCCCGTCGAGCCTACAGCAACACCGCCCGATAAATGGCGATCTCGTCGCGCAGCGCCTCCCGTGCTTCGGCCCGCGCGAAGATCCGGTCGAGCACGTCGAACCCCTCGACGATCTCCCCGAACGCCGCGAAGCCGAGGCCATCGGGCTGGCGCGCGCCGCCATGGTCCAGCTCGGGCTCGTCGCGCCGGCACAGGAAGAAGCCGTGATAGACCGCCCCCGGCGCGAAACGGCTCAGCGAGATACTGCCGCGCCGATGCCGAAGACCGGTCCGCAGCGTGGATTCATGTTCGAGACTGGGGCATGTCGGCTCGGCCGGCTGGCGCACCCCGCCCTGCACGATCTCGATCGGCACGCTCTGCTCCGGATCCTGGTTGGCGAGCGTGACGACGCGATAGAAGCTCGTGCCGTCATAGCGCCCGCTCGCCACGTCACGCAGGAAATAGGTCCCAGTCGCCGGCGCCCGCACCTGCTCGACCGCGATGATCATGTCGCCCAGCGCCGTCGAAAGACGGACGCGGGGATGGTCTTCGCCGGACATGGTCACGCGGGCAGAAGGGTCTTGTGAATGACGCCGCCCTTCATCACCAGGGCGATGCGCTGCGGATCGGCAAGCAGGGTGACGTCCTCCAGCGGATTGCCGTCCACCACCAGCAGATCGGCGAGACAGCCCGCGCGTACCGCGCCGAGCGCATCGGCATGGCCGAGCAGCGCTGCATTCACCGAGGTGGCGGAGCGCAGGATCTCGATCGCGGGCTGCACGGCGCGGCGCAGGCGGAACTCGTCCGCCTGATGCGTCATCAGCGGACCGAGCAGGTCCGTGCCGAAGCCGATGCGCGCCTTCGCCGCCTGCAGCATGTCGAGCGAGGCGAGCGCATGGCGTTCGACCTCGATCGTCTTGGCGACGCCGACCGGCGGCAGGCCGAGCGCCGCGCCTTCGTCGACCAGCTTGCGCAGGGTGACGAGCGTCGGAACGGCATAGACGTCGTCGGCCGCACCGATCGCATCGGCTGCCTCGCGGGTCAGGATCGTGGCATGCTCGATAGAGCGGACGCCGTTGCGGATGCAGCGCAGCGCCGCATCCGCGGTATGGGCATGCGCCATCACATAGGTGCGCCGGGTCGCCGCCTCCTGCACCGCGGCCTGCAGCTCCTCGTCGCAATATTGCGCCATCCAGTAAGGATCCGAAGGCGACGCGACCCCGCCCGACAGGAACAGCTTGATCTGCGTGGCACCGAGGCGAAGCTGCTCGCGGGCGGCCTTGCGAACCTCATCGACGCCGTCCGCCAGGGTGGTCAGCGATCCGCAATAGGCGCAGCCGCATTCCGGGCCGGTGCCGCGCATGTCGCCATGGCCGCCGGTCTGGCTGAGCGCCAGGCCCGAATAGAAGAAGCGCGGCCCGCGGATCAGTCCGCGCTCTATCCCCATCGCCAGCGCGATGTCGCCGCCGGCCGCGTCGCGCACCGTGGTAAAGCCGCGTTGCAGCGCATCCTCCAGCGCCTTGCGCGCATAAAGGGCGCGCAGCTCCGGCCGGGTGCGATCGAGCACGCCGAGATTCACCTCGGCCGCATAGGCGTGGAAATGCGCATCGATCAGCCCCGGCATCACGGTGCGGCCCGCAACGTCGATCACCGTCGCCGCGGCGCTGGTCGCCGGCCGGTCGTGGATCTCCGCGATGCGGCCGTCGCGGATCACCAGCGTCCGATCGGGCAACAGTTCGGGCGATGCACCGTCAAAGACGGTGCAGTTTGTCAGGATCATGGTCATGATGAAAGGATTCCGGTCAGTCCCCGAGGCCGCCATAATGGCGCTCGATCTGCTCGGCCGTCAGGAAGCCGTTGCGCAGATCCTCGCGTAGCGCCGCCTTGCAGCGTCGCTTGGGATCGCCCCAGCCACCGCCGGTGGCAGTGATCATGCGCACCACGTCCCCTTTGGCAACCTTCGCGCCCGTCACCTTGCCGTGCACCTCATGGCTGCCGTCGGCCCGGATGATGTCGAGATGGTTGGGCGATCCGTCGCTGCCCCCGGCCATGCCCCAGGCCGGATATTTGAAGCGGCCGAAGCTCCCGGTGACCGCGAAATCGTCGGTGCGCATCCGATAATCGAGAACGACGCCCTTGCCGCCGCGATGCTCGCCATGCCCGCCATCCTCGGTGTGGAAGGCATATTGGTCGACGAGCACGCCGTAGCGCGCCTCGGTGATCTCGATCGGCACATTATAGGTCTCGCCATCGGCCGCGGCGAACTGGCCGGACTGGCCGTCGCGCCCGTCGCCACCGCCCCAGCCGCCGACGAGCGGCTGGACCAGGATCGTGCTCTTGCCGGTGTCGGCATGGCTTCCAGCGAAGACCACCGAGCAGACCGACAGCATATGGCCGGCCCCCAGCCGCTCGGGCACATGCGGCGCGAGCGCGCGCCAGATCAGGTCGACCGCATACATCAGCGTCTCCCAATAGGTGGAGACGGGTGCGGGCCGCTCGGCCGTGAACACCGTGCGGTCCGGGCAGACGATCTCTATCGGGCGGAAGGATCCGCTGTTCGCTGGCACCTGCGGATTGGTGATCGCCTTGAAGATCAGCCGCACGGCCGATGTCAGGCCGGTCCGCGAATTGTTGATCGGCCCCATCGTCTGCGGCGCGCTGCCGGTGAAATCGGCGACGAACTTGTCGTCGGTGATCGTGATCTTCACCATCACCTTGAGCGGCGTGTCGCCAAGCCCGTCGTCATCGATCAGATCCTCGGCGAAGAACTCGCCCTTGGGCAGGCCGGCCAGCTCGTGCTTGACCATCGCCTCGCCATAGTCGAGCAGTTCCTCCTTGGCGGTCAGCACCGCCTCATGCCCATATTTGTCGAACAGTTCGCGCACGCGGCGCTCGGCCACGCCATTGGCCGCGACCCCGGCCCACATGTCGCCGACGCTCTCCTGCGGCACGCGAATATTGGCGATGATGATGTCGAGAATATCCTGGCGCAGCACACCCTGATCGATGATCTTGCAGATCGGCATCTGGATGCCTTCCTGGAAGATCTCTGTCGCGTTGGTGGAGAAGCTGCCGGGAACGGCGCCGCCGACATCCAGCCAATGCGCCTTGTTGACCGCGAAGGCGACGAGCGTGTCGTCATGGAAGATCGGCGTGGCGAGGCCGAAGTCCGAAAGATGGGTGCCGCCGCCGCGATAGGGATCGTTGCCGATGAAGACGTCTCCCGGCCGGATCGCATTGCCGAATTTCTCGAGTATGTCGTGCACGAAGCTGTCGATCATCGCCAGCAGCACGGTGGTGCCCTGCCCCTGCGCGATCAGCTCGCCGCGCGCGTCGGTGATGCCGACGGAGAAGTCCAGCGCCTCGTAGATGATCGGGCTCATGCTGGTGCGAGCCATGGTCTGGAACATCTCGTCGCCGATCGCGACGAGCGCGTTCTTGATGATTTCCAGCGTGTACGGATCGGTCTTCATCGCTCTTCTTTCCCTCACGCGTTCATATGGACGTGGAGATTGCCATAATCGTCCACCGCCACCGTCCGTCCCGGCGTCACCACCAAAGTGGCCGCCGCTTCCTCGACGATGCACGGCCCGGCAAAGCGCATGCCCGGCTCCAGCCGGTCGCGATCGTAGATCCTCGCCTCATGCACGCCATGTTCGTCGAAATCGACGGTGCGCAGGCCGGACATCGCGTCGTCCGGCGTGCGGCCGGTGACGGGCAGCTTCTCCGGATCATGCTTGGGCACGTCACCCAGCGCCACGACGTGGAAATTGACGATCTCCACCGGAAGCTGGAGGCGGAAGGTATATTCGCGCTCGTGCGTCACATGGAAACGCTCGATCGCGGCCGCCAGCACGGCCGCGTCGAAGCCGCCATCCGGCAGCTCGACCTTCACGCTGTGTTCCTGGCCGAGATAGCGCATGTCGGCATAGCGCTGCACGCGCAGCGCGAGATCGCCCGATCCGGCCTCGTCGGCGAAACTGGCGCGCGCCGTGCCTTCCATGGCTGCGAATATCTCCTCGATCCGCGCGGCATTCTCTCCCGCGAGCAGCACCACCTGGGTGCGCACGAAATCGCGGCGCAGGTCAGTCATCAGCATGCCCCAGGCGGAGAAGACCGACGAGTTCACCGGGATGATCACCTTGGGCATCTGCAGCTCCTCGGCGAGCATCACCGCGTGCATCGCGCCGCCGCCGCCATAGGCGACCAGGGTGAAGTCGCGCGGATCATGGCCCTTGTTGAGCGAGACCAGCTTCAGCGCATTGACCATATTGGCATTGGCGATGCGGATGATGCCCCGCGCCACCGAGCCGATGTCGCCGTCCAGCCGGTCGACCAGCGGGGCGAAGGCGCGATGGACGTTGTCCAGGTCCGGCGTGATCTCGCCGCCCAGGAAGTTGGCGGGATTGATCCGGCCGGTGACGAGATTGGCGTCGGTGGTCGTCGGCCGCGTCCCGCCGCGCCCATAAGCCGCGGGGCCCGGCGAGGCACCGGCGCTTTCCGGGCCGACATAGAGGCGGCCGCCGGCATCGATGCCGGCGATCGAGCCGCCGCCATTGCCGATCTCGACGATCTCGATCACCGGCGTCCGGATCGGATAGCCCGGATTGGTACGCGACCATTCGATCCGATATTCGGTGGTGATCCGCGTCTGGGCATTCTCGATCAGCGAGCATTTGGCGGTGGTGCCGCCGATATCCAACGCGATGATCTTGTCCTCGCCGAGCAGCGTGCCGAGAGCCGCGGCGCCGAGCACACCGCTCGCCGGCCCGGATTCCACCATCGCGATCGGATTGCGGATCGCGCCCTCCACCGTGTCGATGCCGCCGTTCGACTGCATGATATAGGGCGCATGGCCATAGCCCGCGGCATCGAGGCTGGTCTGCAGCGTGCGCAGGTAACGCTTGGCGGCGGGATGGACATAGGCGGTCAGCACCGCCGTCGAGGTCCGCTCATATTCGCGCCATTCGCGCGAAATCTCGTGGCTGGCGATCACCGAGACATTCGGCCAGGCGGCACGGATATAGTCGCGCGCGGCGATCTCATTGGCCGGCGAGACATAGGCGTGGAGGAAACACAGGGCGATCGCCTCCACCCCTTCCGCCCTGAAATCGGCCAGGATCGGATCCAGCGTCGCGGGATCGAGCACGGTCAGCACCTCGCCCAGATAGGTGCTGCGTTCGTCCACCTCGCGCCGCAGATAGCGCGGCACGAACGGCTCGGGCTTCTTGAAGGCGAGGTTGAACAGGTCGGGGCGGTTGCCGCGCGCGATCTCCAGCACGTCGCGAAAACCCTTGGTCGTGATCAGCCCGGTCTTCGCGCCCTTGCGCGACAGCAGCGCGTTGATCACCACCGTCGTGCCGTGCGCGAAGAAGTCGAACGCCGCGGGATCGAGCCCGGCCTTGGCGATCGCGTTCATCACGCCTTCGTCGAATTGCGGATAGGTGGTGTCGGTCTTGGCGGTGCGCAGGCCGACGACGCGGCCGCTCTGCTTGTCGACGTCGTAGCACACCAGATCGGTGAAGGTGCCGCCGACGTCCGTTGCCACTCGCATGCTGATACTCCCCAGAATGAGCGCGCCGTATCAGGCGCCGCCGACCGTCACCGTGAAGATGCGGGTATCGGCCAGGACATGGAAGAAATGGGATTCGCCGGCCGGGACGACCACGGCGTCGCCGGCCTCGATCCGTCGCCGCTCGCCGCCGCTTTCGAGGTCGAACGCCCCGCTGAGGACGAGTGAGATCTCGATCTCGTCATGCTGGCTCCGTCCTTCCTCGGGAACGCGGAGGCCAGCCGCGAAGGACGAGACGAGCATGCGGCAAGCCGCGCCGCCGGGCGCCGCCAGTTGGCGGATCGAGTCCGCGTCGAGGATGGCAGGGAAGACGTTCACGCCGGATCGTCCCCCTCGGCCGCTGCGGGAAACAGCACCGGTGTTCCCACCCAGAGCACGCGCACCGGCTCGGTGCCGCGATTCTGCATCGTGTAGCTGTGCCGCGTGTCGAAGTGGAGATTGTCGCCGGGCCCGAGGTCGAAGCTCTCCTGGCCCACTTCGAAATGCAGCTCACCCTCCAGCATGTAGTAGAAGGATTCGCCGTCGCGGTGGACGCGCGGGAAGATCGGCCCCGGCGGAATGACGAAGATGAAGCTATCCATCTTCTGATTGGTATGGCCGGCGCTCAGGCGGATATAGGTCACCGGGGAATCGATCGGATAATATTCCGGTTCCACCGCGCGGTGGATGATGTTGTTGGTCTGGGGCGGCGTCAGGAAATAGCTGAGATCGATTTCCAGCGCCTGAGCGAGGCGCGAGAGCGAGACGATGGAGGGGGTCGCCTTGCCGCGCTCGGCGAGCGAGATGAAGGATACGGACAGGCCGGACCTGAGGGCCACCTCGTTGAGGGTCAGGCGCAATTTCTTCCGCCGGTCCCGCAGCAAGGCACCGAACGACATCATCGGATCGCTCGCCGGCACCGCAACGCTTGCCTTGGTCATTCTCTCCTGTTCCTCCATTGCTCCGTCCCGCGCCTCTCAGGCACTTAGAAAGTCTTCGAAATATCGATGCCGTAGCTGCGTGGCCGCGCCTGGAAATTATAGTCGGGCACGACGACCTTATCGTAATATTTCTTGTTCGTCAGGTTCTTGCCCCAAAGCGAAGCGCTCCAGCCGCTCGCGAGGCTGAGCTTGATCTGGCCGTCGAACAGATTCAGCGGATCGCGGATCGGCACGCCGATCGCCGTGCCGCCCTCGTGGAAATAGGTCTTGCCGAGATGTTCCCAGTTACCGCGGATCAGCAGGTCCATGCCGCCCAGATCCTGGGTATATTGCAGGGCGAGATTGGTCTTGAACTTGGTGGTGTTGGGCAGCTGATTGCCGACGGTTGTCGGATTGGCCGTATATTTCCGGATCTTCGCGTCCGTATAGCCCAGTCCGCCGAACAGCGCGAACCCGTAGGGAAGCTTTGCCTGGGCTTCGAACTCGAGGCCCTTGATACGCGCCTTGTCGATATTGTTGACGACCTGCGCGTTCACCGACCCGTTGAAGTTGAAGACCTGCAGATTGTTCGCATCGGTTTGGAACAGGGCACCGCTCAGCGAAAGGCGGCGATCGAGCATCTGGCTCTTGAAGCCGATCTCATAGGTTTCGGACACCTCCTTCTTGAAGATCGGATCGGCGATCTTAGCCCCGGTATAAGGATCCAGCTCGGTGCCGGCCGCATTGAATCCGCCCGACCGGAAGCCCTTGGCATAATTCGCGTAGAAGGACAGCGTGCGCAGCGGCCGATAGTTGATCGTGAACTTGGGCTGCCAGGAGTCGAAGGACTGCTTGCGCGTACGCGGGCCCGTGATCGGCCGGCCAAGACCATCCAGCCTGTAGATGTCGGGCCGCGGATCGGTCTGTTGGCGATGATCCGAATCGTAGCGCATCGCAGCCGAAATCTCGATCGACCGGGTCACATCATAATTGACCTGCGCAAAGGCGGCATAGGCCTTGTCGTTGTTATGCTCCTGGAAATAGGCGCGGGTCTGGTTCGGCGTCGACGGATCGAAATCCAGCTCGGGAATGATACCGAAGCCCTTATCCTCCTGCGTCGCGGTCACCAGGTCGCGCTTGCGCTGCAGGAAATACAGACCCGCAATATAGCGCAGCGGTTGGTTGGACGGGCTGGTGAAGCGCAGTTCCTGGCTGAAATTGCGTTGCCGGTAGCGCTGGAATGTCGTGTTGAACGGCGCCGTATAGAAGGGCGTCCCGCCATTGAGGCCGCCTAACGTGATCTCCGGATTGGCGCAAGCATAGGGCGTCGACAGCGGCGAGGTCAGCTCGAAGCAATTCTGGTTGTTCGAATAGTCGTAACCGTCGAACGTCGTCAGAAGATCGATCGCATCATAGGCGGTGATCGAGGAAAGGACGCCCGCACCGGTATCGTAATCGGCCTTGAACGAAATATCCTTGAGCAGGCGCTTGTTGTAGCCGAGATTGTTCGAAGTCGGCGCGATCACCGTGTTCGCGACGCCATGGGCATCTGAAATCACGATGCCGTTGAGATTGGCGTTGCTCGATCGCACAAAATAGGCCGCACCGCCCGTGACGCGGCCATAATGGCCGCGCAGGTCGAAGGTGAGGCTGTCGGTCGGCTTGAAGATCAGCTTGAGATCCGCGCCGATATTCCGGAAATTGTCGACCTTCTTGTCGAGGAAGGTGTTGGTGATCCATCCATCGGCATCGCGATAGGAAACGCCGGCGCGGAACAGCAGCTTGTCCTTGATGATCGGCCCGGACACCGATCCTTCCGCGCGGGTGAAATTGCCGTTTCCATAACCGACCACGACGCGGCCTTCATAATCGTTCGTAACGGGCTTGGTGGTGATGTTGATCGCGCCGGCGATCGCGTTGCGTCCGTAGAGCGCGCCTTGCGGGCCCTTCAGCACCTCGATCTGCTGGATATCGAACATTTCCTCGTTGAACTGGAAGGCGCTGGTCTGCAGCACGCCGTCGACCGAGATCGCAACCGGCGTTTCGCCGTTTGGTACCTGGCTGATGCCGCGAACCGTGAGATAGGTGGTCCCGGCGTCCTGCGCCGTCGAAAAGGTGACGTTCGGCGTCAGTGCGACGAAGTCTCCAGGGCGTTCGATCTTGGCATCCTCTATCTGCTTCGATCCGAATACGCTGATCGATGCCGGAACATTCTGAAGATTTTCCGATCTCATCCGGGCTGTAACGATGATGTCAGCGGGATTTTCATCCTTCTGCGCGAGATCCTGTGCCAATGCCGGAACCGATACACCGCATAACAGAATGGATGCGATGACGCTGGATATGAATCCTTGCTGCATGTCAGCCACGACGCCCCTTTCTTTTTGAAGACCCCCACAGGTCGATAAGGGGAAGCTGACACACTGAAAGATTCTCATCAACTAAAATTTTGAGTGGTACACGAAATTATCACAAACCCGCGGATGCGGCCCGATCTGGCCGCGTCAGGAGGGTCGGCGGCATGGCGAGGAACGCTTGACGCACGCCGCGCAACGCCGGAATGTCCGCCGATGAACCCGTCCGATCGCAAGTCGAGCACGTCCGCCATCAACCCGCCGTCGCGCAAGGCGCTGCCTCCGTTCGAGGCGCTCCGTGCCTTCGATGCGGTCGCGCGGCTGCGCGGCATTCGCAAGGCCGCCCAGAGCCTGGGTCGCGATCATGCGGTGGTGAGCCGGCATCTGCGCGCGATCGAGCGGTGGACGGGCACCACCCTGATCGAGCGCAGCAGCGGCGGCGTGACGCTGACCGAGGACGGCAAGCGTTATCACAAGGAAATCGGCGCGGCGCTGGACAGCATCGCGCTGGCGACGATCGATCTGATGCGGCGCGGCGATCATCACCGGCTGCATATCTGGTCGATGCCCGGCTTCGCGCTGCACTGGCTCTCGCCGCAGCTCGGCGCATTCGAAAAAGCCCATCCCGGCGTCGATATCGAGTTGCGCCCCACCGACCGCAGCCCCGATTTCTCGCACCATGAGACGGATATCGATATCCGCTTCGTGCCGACCTATGGTGAGCCGTTCGAGCTGGCGCCGGGCCTGCGCAGCGTGGAATTCGCGCGCGTGCCGATCGTGGCGGTAGCGAGCCGGGCCTATCTGGACGCCAATCCGCCGATCCGCACGCCGGCCGATCTCGTGACCCACCGGCTGCTGCACGAGGCGAATTTCGACAGCTGGGCGAACTGGCTCGGCGCCCATGGCGTCTATGAGGAACTGGACCTCACCGGCCCGCTGCTCTGGCAAGGTCATCTTACCCTGGACGCGGCCAAACATGATCGCGGCGTCGCGCTGGCCAATCATCTGCTCGCGGGCGACGATCTGCGCTCAGGCCAGCTCGTCGAGATCGGCGTCGGCGAGGCGGCATTCCAGCCCTACAGCCTCGGCGTCTATCATTTCATCACGCGCGCCGATCGCTGGGACCAGTCGCTGATCCGCCGTTTCCGGCTGTGGCTGACCCATGCCATGAGCAAGATTCCGCCGCTGCGAGGCGACTGATGACGAGCAACGACCAGTCATAAAGACAGCATTCTGCTGAATTGATTCAGTGTCTGCTCTAAGTTGGGTGCTGCACATGCCCGTTTCACCGTGGACTTGAAACAGG
Source organism: Flavisphingomonas formosensis (assembly GCF_009755815.1). GTDB lineage: Bacteria > Pseudomonadota > Alphaproteobacteria > Sphingomonadales > Sphingomonadaceae > Flavisphingomonas > Flavisphingomonas formosensis. The sequence continues at coordinate 252,029 of NZ_WRPK01000005.1, read as the reverse complement.
CTGAGGGCGGCTCCGATTTCACGAAGCCGCCCTTCTCCATTCAATCTGATCCCGCCCTCAGGCGAAGACGGCGCTGTCGACCAGCCCCATCGCTTCGAAGCTCGCAGCGACGATCTCGATCCCCTCGTCGAGCTGGTCCATCGGAATGGTGAGCGGCGGCAGGAAACGGATGACATTGGCCTCGGTGCCGCAGGACAGGAGGACCAGTCCTCGCGCCTGCGCCTCCGCGATGAGCCGCTTGGTCAGCGCCGCATCGGCGCGGCCGTCCGCGTCCACCAGCTCCATCGCCACCATCGCGCCCAGCCGGCGGATGTCGCCGATGCTGCGGCTTTGCGCCCGGAGCGCGGCCATCCGCTCCGCGATGCGCGCGCCGATCGCCTCGGCGCGCTCCACCAGCCCTTCCTCGGCGATCACGTCCAGCACCGCGAGCGCCGCAGCGCAGCCGACCGGCGATCCGCCATAGGTGCCGCCCAAGCCGCCTGGGGCCGCTGCGTCCATCAGCTCCGCCCGGCCGGTGATCGCGGCGAGCGGGTAGCCGCCGGCAATCCCCTTCGCCATCGTCACGAGATCGGCCTCGATGCCGGCATGTTCATGGCCGAACATCCGCCCGGTGCGGCCGAAGCCGGCCTGGATCTCGTCGAGGATCAGCAGGATGCCATGCTCGTCGCAGAGCGCGCGCAGCGCCACCAGGAATTCGGGCGGCGCGATATGGAAGCCGCCCTCGCCCTGCACCGGCTCGACGATGATCGCCGCCACCCGCGCCGCATCGACATCGTCGCGAAACAGCTGACGGATGCTGGCGATCGCCTGATCGGTGCTGACGCCGCGCGCCGGGAAGCGCGCATGATGCACCTCGGCCGGAAACGGCCCGAAGCCGGCCTTGTAGGGCACGACCTTGCCGGTCAGCGCCATGGTCATCATCGTACGGCCATGGAACGCGGCGGAGAAAGCGATCACCGCGCTGCGCCCGGTGGCGACGCGCGCGATCTTCACCGCATTCTCCACCGCCTCGGCGCCGGTCGACACCAGCAGCGTCTTGCGCGGGGACGATCCGGGCACGAGCGCGTTCAGCCGCTCGGCCAGCGCCACATATTGCGGATAGAGCGTGACGTTGACGCTGACATGGGTGAAGCGATCGAGCTGAGCGATCACCGCCGCCTTGACGCGCGGATGGTTGTGCCCGGTGTTGACCACCGCGATGCCCGCGGCGAAATCGACATAGCGGCGCCCTTCGAGGTCCCAGATCTCGGCATTGGCGGCCCGGTCGCACACGATCGACGTGACGTGGCCGAGCCCGCGCGGCACGGCCTGCGCCCGCACCGCCAATACCGCGTCGCTGTCATGGGCCATCGCCGTCTTCTCCTTCTCGTCCCTCGTCATCACGCCGTCCCCAGTTCGCCGGCCGTCGCGATCAGCCGGTCCGCGACCGCATCGATGCTCTTCTCCAGCCGCTCGGCCATCTGATCGACCTCGGAGCGGCTGATCGTCAGCGCGGGCGAGAGCACCATCGCCTGGTTGACCGCACGCGCGATCAGGCCGTTTTCGAGGCACTTCTCGCGCACCGCGATCGCCGCCGCCTGCTCGGCGGCGAAGGGACTGCGTATCGCCCGGTCGCTCACCAGCTCCAGCGCGGCCATCAGGCCGACGCCGCGCAGCTCGCCGATATTCGCATGGCTGTCCGCCAGCTGGCCGAGCACGGTGCGGAAATAGGGCCCGATCTCCTCGCGCACCCGATCGACGAGGCCTTCGCGCTCGATGATGTCGATATTGGCAAGCGCCACCGCGCAGGCGACCGGATGGCCCGAATAGGTATAGCCATGCGCGATCAGCCCGCCCTCGTTGATCGCGGCGAAGACGCGATCGTTGACGGCGACGGCGGCGACCGGAAGATAGCCCGAGGAGAGGCCCTTCGCCATCGGCATCACGTCCGGCTGGATGGCATACGTCTGCGATCCGAACCAGCGGCCGGTGCGCCCGAAGCCGCAGATCACCTCGTCCGCCACCAGCAATATGTCGTATTTGCGGCAGATGCGCTGGATCTCGGGCCAGTAGGTGGCGGGCGGATCGATCACGCCGCCCGCGCCCTGCACCGGCTCGCCGATGAAGGCGGCGACATTCTCCGCACCCAGCTCGAGGATCTTGGCTTCCAGCGCCCGTGCGCACTCCAGCCCGAAGGCGTCGCGATCCAGCGCCGTGCCCGACAGATACCAGTGCGGATGGGGGATATGCGCGAAACCGGGCAGCAGCGAATGGCCCATGGCATGCATGTGCGCCATGCCGCCGAGGCTCGTCGCCGCCAGCGTGCTGCCATGATAGCCGAGCGTGCGGCCGATGAAGATCTGCTTCGCCGGCTGCCCCTGCAGCTGCCAGTAGCGGCGCACGACGCGGACAACCGTGTCGTTCGCCTCCGATCCCGAATTGGCGAAGAAGACATGGTCGAGATCGCCCGGCGTGAGCTCCGCGAGCTTGTCGGCCAAAGCGATCATCTGCGGCGTCGCGCTCTGGAAATGGTTGCTGTAATAAGGCAGCGCCTCCATCTGCCGGCTCGCCGCCTCGACCAGCTCGCGCCGGCCATAGCCGACATTGACGCACCACAGGCCGGCCATGCCGTCGAGGATGCGGTTGCCCTCGCTGTCCCAGATCCAGCAGCCCTCGCCGCGGGTCACGACGATCGTGCCCTTCGCCGCCATCGCCTTGGGATCGGTGAAGCTGTGGACATGGTGCGCGCTGTCGAGCGCCTGCCATTCGGCGGTGCTCTTCTCCTGGTTCGTCATGCTGTTTCTGCCCTTCCAATGCGGGTTTCCTGATCGGCCCGGCGGGTTCGATCCGGAAGATGACAAACCATCGGCAGCTGGTGCGTTCAGGACACCAGTTTCACCCGGCGGCAGCCGGAGAGACGTGCAGCGCGCGCAGGAAAGCCCCGCGCAACAGCATCAGGATCGCGGCCCCGGCGATGGCGATGCCGCCGTGCAGCGCCCAGAACGATGCCGGGCCGAGCGGTTCCCAGAACCGGCCGAGCCAGCCGCTGACGATCCCGCCGACGAAGATGGCGAGATAATAGGCGCCGACCATCATCGCATTCACCGCCGCCGGCGCCGCGCGCGAGACCAGCGCCAGCGCGATCGGCGCCGCATAAAGATAGGCGACCGCGCAGACGAAGTGGAACAGCACCGGCCAGACGAGCCACACCTGCCCGCGCCCCGCAATGGCCTGGCCGAGGGTGAGCAACAGGCAGGCGGCGCCATAGAGCAGCATGCCGAGCGCGATCTTGCTCATGTCCCCGGGCTCGGCGCCGCGCGCGGCCTGGCGTTTCCACAGGATGATCATCACCGGTGCGAGCACCAGCACGGCGAGCGAATCGAGCGCCTGGAACCAGGTGACCGGAATGACGAGGCCGCCGCCCACCGACCGATCGACATTGTCGCGCAACCAGAGCGGATAGGTGTTCCACACCTGGGTCTGCGCGATCCAGTAGAGCGCGGTAACAGCCAGCAGGGCGAGCAGCGCGGCGACCACTCGTCCCTCGCCCGGCGCCAGCCGCACCCGCTCGCGCGCCGCCAGCGGCCCGGCCTCGGGCGCGAGGTGGCGCATGCCGATCAGGTAGATCACGATCGACAGCATCATGCCGATGCCCGCCGCGGTGAAGCCGTAATGCCAGCCGTAAAGCTCGCCAAGCGTGCCGCAGACGAGCGGCGCGACGAATGCGCCGATGTTGATGGCGGTGCAGTAGATCGTATAGGCGCCGTCGCGCCGCCGGTCCTCCTTGGCGTAGAGATCGCCGACCTGCGCAGCGAGATTGCCTTTCAGCAGCCCGCAACCCAGGATCAGCAGGGCCAACGCCGGCAGGAAGGCCGCCTCGATCGCCATCAGGAAATGGCCGCCGGCCATCAGCGCCGCGCCGGCGAGCACCGCCCGGCGCCGTCCGGTCAGCCGGTCGCCGACGAGGCCGCCGAGCACGGGCGCAAAATAGACCAGCCCGACATAGAGGCCGAAGATTTGCGAGGCGAGCGCCTGGCGGGACAATGCGCCGAACAGCAGCGTCAATGCCGCCTCGAACCCCTCGAATCCCCAGACTTTCTCGACATGGCCCGGCAGCAGCAGCTGGCCGGTCATATAGAGCACCAGCAGCGCCTGCATGCCATAGAAGGAAAAGCGCTCCCACGCCTCGGTGAAGGCGATGAAGGCGAGGCCGCGCGGATGGCCGAACCATTCGCCGCGCCGGGAGGCATCGGACTGGGAGGGGGAGGCGATGCTGATCTCCACGGACGGCTCCTTTCGTGTCGCGCTCAGCGTAGCGCCTCGGCGACGCTGTTGAAGAACGCGTTGTCGAGGATCGCCTCCGCCCCCTTCGGCTTCGATCGCGCGCTGAGCACGACAATGGCGAGGTCGAGCGCCGGGTTCAGATAGATATATTGGCCGAAGATGCCGCGCGCGCTGTAGGCGCCGTCGGCCCGGCTGCCGTCGCGCGAAGGCACCGCCCACCACATGTAGCCGTAATCGACCAGACTGCCGCCGATCATGCGCGGCGCGCCGGCTTCCGCCGTCCAGCCTTCCGGCAGCACGCGCTCCCCGTCGATCGTGCCGCCGCCGAGCATGAACAGGCCGAAGCGCGCATAATCACGCAGAGTCGCGCTCATACCGCTGCCGGCCACTTCCAGCCCCCCGGGCGCCTCCAGCCACCAATGCGCATCGGCCTCCATGCCGAGGCGGGACCAGATGCGCTCGGACAGATAGTCGGACAGCCAGCGGCCCGTCGCGGCCCGCACCAGCGCGCCGACGACATGCGTCTCGCCGGTGCTATAGTTCCAGCGCGTGCCCGGCGGCGCGATGCGCGTGCAGGAAGCGACATAATCGAGGATCGCGCCTTCGCGCTGCGCCACCTGCAGATCGAGCATGCGGCGCCGGTGGGACTGCGGATCGGTGTGGGTATCGTCCCAGTCGACGCCCGAGCTCATCTGCATCAGCGCGCGGATCGAGACCGGCTCATAGGCGGTGCCGGCCAGCGCGGGCAGATAGCGGGTCAGCGGATCGTCGACCGAGCCGATATGGCCGTCCTGGATCGCCGCGCCCACCAGTGTCGTCGCGACCGATTTGGCCATCGACATGGACAGCCAGCGCGTGCCTGCGTCGATACCGAGATCATAATGCTCGGCCAGCAGCACGCCGCCCTTGAGGATCGCCAGCCCCGCGACGCGGTTGCGCGAGACATAGTCGTAAAGGTCATAGACCTGCCCTTCGGCGCGGACCGGGAGATCCTCGATCATCGTCGCGGCGCGGGCGATGGGGCGCACGGCCCCGCCCCGCGCGATGGGGCGCGTGGCGAACAGACGCTCGGCGGAGGCGAAAGCCTGCACCATCTCGTCCGGCATCAGCGTGCCCGCATAGAGATCGATCGCCGATGCCTGTGCCGCGCCCGGCCGCGTTTCGCCGCGGGCCGCCTGGTCGATCAACACGTCACTCAAAACCCTGTCCCTTCGCTGTTCGCCGGGCGCTGCCGCGCGCTCCGGCAGGCGGCTTATTGCCGCGAACCGCGGCCGGGCCGCGGTGTGTAAGCGGCGCGGGCCGGTGAGCCATCGTCACCAGACCTGGCCGCCGCGATCAGCCGGCATCGTCCAGCAGCAGATCCTCGTAGAAGGCGCTGAACGGCCGATCCGGATGACGGATCTGGATCTCCAGCACCCAGAGGCCGCTGGAGGGCCGGTGCGCGCTGTCGGCGAGGGCGCCCTTGTAGTGCACGGCGTGGGGAAAGTCGGAAAGGCGATGGCCGGACATGGCCAGGTTCAACTCCCAGCCGAGCGCGGCCGCTTCCGCCGCCGCCCGCTCGTACAGCGCGGTGCCGGTCAGCCCCTCCCCGCGCCAGGCGGCGTGGGTGCGGTCGAACACCGTGCGCACGTCGCGCGCCGCGGCCTGCATCGCCGGATCGCCGCCGACGACGAAGGTGTCGCCGCCATCGCCCTCATAACCGTTCCACACCGGGCCGATGTCGATGAAGAAGATGTCGTCCTCGCCCAGCACCACGCCCGGCTCGCCCGGCTCGCCGAAAGTCTTCAGCGTGTTGCGGCCGAAACGGACATGGATGCCGTGCCAGCCGCGCAGCATGCCGCGCGCCTTCAGCATCTGGCGAGCCATCTCCATCGCCGCCTCCTCGGCCATGCCGGGGCGGATCGCCGCGGCAATGGCGTCGATCGCCGCCCGGGTACGCGCCCGCGCCTCGAGCAGCAGCGCAGGATCGAAGGCGTCACCCACTTTTTCGTCGAGGCGCGTGGCGCCGTCATTTTCCCCAGTCATCTTCGATCCCATCGCACCATCAATGCGGCCTGGCGCCATGCCGCTCGGCCGTCATCGTCAGAAATCGTAGCCGAGCTTGACGCCGACCACGCGCGGACGCGTCCGGTTCGAATTGGCCCAGCCGACATAGGGATCGACCGCCTTGTTCTGATTGGTAAGATTTTCGCCGAAGATCTCGGCCTTCACTCCCCGAACAGTGGCACCCACTCGCGCGTTCAGCAGGTTCAGGCTGTCCGAGACCTGCGGCAGCACCGACGCGTAGAAGCTCGAACGATCGATATAGGTCACATGATCGCGATGGTTGAAGTCCACCCGGATGAAGCCCGGCATGTTCGCGGCCCAGTCGAAGGCGTAATTCGCGCCGATCGTCCAGCTCCACCGTGGCGAATAGTCGGTCCGGTCGCCCGGCAGGTTGACGGGATCCTCCGGATCGGTGGCGACGATCTGGCTGTGGACATAGGCGAGCGTGCCGTCCAGCGTCAGGCCTTTCATCACGCGGCCCGTCAGGCCGAGCTCGACACCCTTCGACTTCACCTTGCCGATATTGCTCGATTCCGAGAGATAGGCGCCGCCCACCTGGGTCAGCCTGCGGCGGACCATGTCCTTGTAGATGGTGTAGAAGCCGGCGAGATCGAAAAGCAGATGATTGTCGAACAGCGCCCCCTTGGTGCCGACTTCATAGGTGAAGATCTTTTCCGGCTTATAGGGCGCGAATGGCGCCGAGTTGAAGCCGCCCGAACGGAAACCCTTGCCGAAACTGGCGTAGAGCGTGCCCTTGTCGGCATATTTGTAGGATGCGTAGACGCGCGGATCGATCGAATGGAAATTGGCAGTCTGCAGCTCGCCGGCATCGGGAACATAGGTGATCAGGCTCTTCTGGTGATCGTGGAAGTAGCGCACGCCCGCGCCGACCGTCAGCCGATCGGTGATGTGATAGGCGGCATCGGCGAAGAGTGAATAGGATTTCGAATGCTGATAGGAATAATAATAGAGATTCTGATACAGGGTTCCGCCATTGGTTGAGAGCGTTCCGTCCGGCGAATAGATATATTCATAGGTGTCGAGCATCGTATTGCGCTCGCTCCGGTAAAATCCGCCGATCGTATATTCGAACGGTTTTCCGGAGGATTGGAGGCGCACTTCCTGGCTGAACTGATGCGCGCGGACGTAGCGCAGGTCGTTCCCTTCGACATAGTTATAGGAGAAATTGCCCGGCCGCGGAATATAGGTGAACGGGTAATTATGCTTGTGGTCGATGTAGCTCGTCGCGCTCACCAGCTTGGCGAAGCCGAGATCGTAGCGCAGCTCGAGATTGTAGATGGTAAAATCGAACTTCTTGGGGATCAGCCGCTCGCCGCGATCGATGCCGACGTCGACGGTGCGATCCGGCTCCTCGAAACCGAGGCCGAGCTTGGTCTTGGCGCGATGCACCTGCACCATCGCCTCCGCCTCGAAATTGTCCGATGGAGCCCAAAGCAGCTTGCCGCGCAGATTGAGCAGGCGGGTGCCGTTGCCGTTCTTGATGCCCGCCTCGGGCTGGTCGATCCAGCCGCCGCCGGCCTCATAGGATCCGGCGAGACGCAGTGCCAGCTGATCCTTGACGATCGGCAGGTTGATCACCGCCTCGCCCTTGCCGCCGACGGCGCCGTGCGACACGTCGTAGACCTGCGCCTCGACATGGCCCTCGATCCGATCGAGCTTCGGCTTGTTGGTGATGAAGCGGATCGTGCCGCCTGCCGAACCCTGGCCGTAGAGCGTGCCCTGCGGACCCTTCAGCACCTCGACGCGAGCATAATCGAGCTCGACCGGGCTGAGCTGGTTATAACCGTCGAGCGAGAGCGGCACTTCGTCGAGATAGAGGCCGACGAGCGCGCCGCTGCCCGACTGGTTGGCGAGCCCGCGCAGGAAGATGGTGTAGCTGCCGGGGCCATCCTCGCGCATCGTGAGGCCCGGAACCGAGAAGGAGAGATCCTGGACGCTCTCGATGCCCTTGGCCTTCAGCTCCTCGCCGGTCACCACGGAGATCGCCATCGGCACGTCGATCAGCTTCTGCTCGCGCTTCTGCGCCGTCACGATGATGTCGCCGAGGCCGGTGCCGGCGGCCGCGCTGTCCTGCGCGCAGGCCGCGCCGCCCACCAGCATCGTCGATATCGTCGTCATCAGATAGACTTGGAACTTGGTCATCTTTAACCCCCTTCGGCTCTTCGGCTCGTGCACAGGCTTCCTCTTGGGGGCCTTTCGAAACAGATGCCAAAAGGGCGTGGGGTGGTGATGCAGAGTCACCGAGCCCGCTTGCCGCTCACCTGCTGCCAGGGTCCGGGATTGATCGTCAGCGTGCCTTCGCGATCGAACCGCAGCACCAGCGGATAGCGGCCGGGCACGGTATAGCTCCCCGCCTCGACCGTCGGCTTCAGCTCCGTATCCGCCATTCGGCCGATATCGTAGACGTCGCGCTGCCCGGTCGCCCGCGCCATCAGCCGGCCGCCTGCGACACTGACCTTGAGGCTGGCAAAGGGGCTGAACACATAGCTTCCGGCGAAGCGGCCCGGATCGCCCGCCGGGGGCGCATCGGCCGCGGGTACCACCGGCGGCTGGGGCGGCACCGAGGCGAGCACCGCATCCCACATCACCTCGGATGCGATCGCGCCCAGTTCCGGCGAGGAGATGCCGCCCTTGGCCGGCGGATCGATCTCCTCCGTCGAAACCGCATAAAGCACGTCGCCGTCGAACATCGTGGCGAAGGGCTGAATGCCCCGCGCCATCGAGGTGTGGACCTGCGTCGCCAGCCGCTGCAACTCGGACACCGGCAGCTTCTGATTGACGACGATCAGGCTCACCGTGGTGTTGCGCTTGGCTCCCGCCCAGTCGGGCTTGCGGCTTTCGGGCAGGCTGTTCATCAGGTCCGGCACCTTGAGGTCCGCCGGCCAGTTCGCCGCCGGATAGCAGGCCGCGATGCCGCCATCGCGCCTGGTGATCACGCCGATCGCATTGACCACGGTGAACGCCGCGATCTTCAGGTCGCCAATCTGGCGGAAGGCGCCGCCCTGCCCCGAATGCGCCTTGCAGCCGAAGAAATCGCCGGTCTCAGTGAAGCGGCCGGCGCCGGCCGCGCCGAGCCGGAAGACGCCGGGCTGTGCCGCGCGATAGGCGGCCTGCGCCAGCGCCTTGTCCGGATAGATCTCGTTCAGCCGGCGCGGCCCGAAATCATAGACGATCGCGCCGACGGCGAGGCCGATATCGTCCCACTTGCCGCCGCGGATGCCGTCGTCCTTGAGCGCGGTATCGACTGCGGTGGTGCTTTCCAGCCCGTACCAGGAGCCGCCGGAGAAGACGACCGCATCGAGATCCGGCGTTTCGTAGCCGAGCCGCAGATAATCGGTGTTGACCGTGCCCGGCCCGCCGCCGCGCACGTCGACCGCGCCCATCACCTTCTTGCCGAAGCGGAAGACGGTGACGCCGGTCGGCCCCTCGCGATACTGGGCGGATCCGATGCGGATCATCGGCCAGTCGAACTGCAGGGCCGGCCCGGCCGTTTCTACCACCGGTTGCAGCGCGGCCTGACCATAAGGCGGTTGCGGCGTGGCCGCTGGCAATGCGGTGGATAGGGTGGCGATCATCGTCGCGGTCAACAGCGCGGTCTTCATGGGCGGGCTCCCCCTGCAAAAAACTCTGCGAGCGTCCATAATAGGCACCTGTCCGGCGAGGCGTGGCGATTAATGCTCTGGCCGTGGTGCCTCCTGCGCACCGATGGGGACCGGCCAGAGATTGACGCCGGCCTCCAGGATCAGCCGCACGAGATCGGTCTGGCGGTTGACGCCGGTCTTGGAAAAGATCGCGGCGAGCTGGTTGCGCGCGGTGTTGCGGCTGATCCCGCCGCTGGCGGAGGCCTCGTCGAGGGTACGACCTTGGGCGAGCTGCAGCGCCAGCTCGGCTTCGGCCGGAGTCAACCCGAACTGGCGGACGAGATGTTCAGCCGTCGCGGGCCGGAAATGGCCCGGCGCGCGGACGAGCAGCATGACCGCCGGCCGCGCATCGGGATCTGCTGGGATCGGATCGATCACCGGCTCCGCGAGCACACTCCACGCCGCACCGCCGTCCGCGGCACCGAGCAGCAGATGCACGCCCTCCTGTCCCGCCGCGGGAAAGCGGATCAACCGGTCGAGCGCGGCCTGCAGTGGTGCGTCATCCTGCGGGCGGGCGCCGATGACGCGGCTGCCCCGGATCAGCAGCGGACAGCCATGCGCCTGCATGTCGCGCAGCACGACATTGGCGAACACCAGCTGCCGCGCCTCGGTAAGCAGTGCAGCACCGATGCCGAGCCGCTCGGCCGAACGATCGTAAAGCGCGAGCAGGCTCTGCTGGCCGAGCAGCCGGCCGTGGATCTCGAGCGCCGCCTGCAAATGCGGCAGCAACAGCCGGACGACATGCCGCTCGTGCTCGGCAAAGGGCGCGCTTCCGGCCGAGCGGCTGGCGCGCAGGCGCAGCGTCATGCCCGACCGGGCGTCCGCCAGATCGACCGCCAGGATATCGGTGACGCCGGCAGGCTCCAGATAATCGCGATAATATGGCAGCGCGGCCAGCACCGCCTCGCTCATCATCGTGCGTAGCGTATGGATCTCGCCCGGCGGCAGATCACGGAACGGCGTCTGATCGAACAGCGACTGCTGATAGGGCCGCGACCCTTCGGGATTGGGTTCGGACGAAACCAGCAAGCCCGGATCGTGCGCATTGGGCACGCGCGCCACGATGGTGGGATGGCGACACGGCAGGAAGGCGGCCAGCGCCTCGAGAAAGCCGATCCACGGGCTGCCGGTGACGAGATCGGCATAGAGCGGCGCGATCAGCGCGGACACATCCTTGGCCTGCATGGCGCGGCTGGTAGCATGGTGCGTCCCCATCGGCGAGGGACGCCGTCTGCAAGCGAGTTGGTTCGATCTGGCCACAGAATGGGGCGTCGGAGGAGACGCATCCATGATCTTCCGCCGTGGAAGATTTTCAGCCGCGCATATCGCGACTGGATATCAGTGTTCGCAAAAGCCGTACCGCTCGTTCGATCTCCCCAAATCCGATCAGCCGGGCGACCGTCCGCCACAAGCCGGATCGCGCGCCACCCGATGCGACGTGCGCAACCAGCATGTCGAAGCCCGCGCCCCGCATCGCCTCGCGCGAATAGACGAGATTGGGAGCGACTTCAGCACAGACGCGCCGTGCCGCATCAGGCCGGCCGAACAACGTATCGAGCGCCTCGATCGGCGGCAGCGCCTCCAGGCTCTCCGTGGGATCCGGCGCACCCGCGGCACGCGCCTCATGCGCCAGCCGCGCGATCGCGGCGCCGGTCTGCTGCGCGACGACGTGGCGGCTGCTGATCTGCCCCGGCGAGCGGCGATAGAGCAGCAGCCGGTCGGGCAGGTTGGCGAGCCGGGTCCGCGTCGAGAGGCGGAGCCACAGGTCATAATCCTCGCAATGGCGATAGGCCGCGCGATAGCCGCCGACGCGCGCCAGTACATCGCGTCGCATCGTCACCGAGGAGTGGCAGAAGGGGGAGCCACGCTTCAGCGCCGCGACGATCGCCTCATGATCGAAGGGATGGAAGTCGGTACACTCCGTGATCGTGCCGGCATCGTCTATCTCATGCGTATTGGTGCCGAGCACGCCATGGTCGGTATGCGCGTCGAAGAAGGCGACCTGGCGCGCAAACCGATCGGGCAGCGCGATGTCGTCCCCATCCATCCGCGCGATCAGATCGCCCCGCGCGCGCGCGATCATCAGGTTGAGGCTCGCCACGAGGCCGCGATTGGGCTCGTGCCACAGGCGGATGCGGGGATCCCGGCGCGCATGATCGTCGAGGATCGCGGGTGACCCGTCGGTCGAGCCGTCGTCGACGATCAGCAGCTCGAAATCGCCGAAGCTCTGCGCGAGGATGCTGTCGATCGCCTGCGCGACGACCCTCTCATTGTTGTAGATGCTCATCGCCACGCTGATGCGCGGCGCGCCTCGCTCAGCCACCGCGCAGGCCGCCTTTCAGCATCGCATGGCCGGCGCGGGCGATGCCGCCGAGGCTGCGGAGATTATGAAGCGCCACCCGCTCCAGCACCCGCCTTTCGTCCATCCAGTCGGCCTTGTAGCCGTCATCCCCGGTTCCGAAATCGACGAGCCTGGGCTGGTCGCGATCGAGCACATGGCGGAACAGCGCCTCGCTCAGCAGCGTGCCGGGCGATCCCGCTTTCTCCGTTTCGATATGGGCGAGCTTGTGGATGGTGGCGACGCCCTGCTCCACCGTCCAGAACTGGGCGGCGACCGGCACGCCCGCACGCCGGGCGATGCCGAGCCGCAGCGTCCCCGCCGCGCCCTCCGCCCGTGCCAGCGCGCGCAGGAAGTCCGGCGAGCCCTCGGCCGGCTTCCAGCTCGCCCGATAGACCGCCTCATAGGCGTCCCATTCGGCATCGTCGAACCGCTCGTGGATCGCGATGGCGAGATCGGAATCGCGCAGCTTGCGCCGCAGCGTGTTGCGCAGGCGCGAGGGCCGCTCGGCCCAATAGGCCGCGAAATCCTTGCCGGCCGTATGGGCCACCCAATTGGCCGTGGCCTCGCTGCGCGCCGCCCACCAGCCTTGCTGGGCGAACGCGGGGATCAGCAGATCCGCAGAGGCGGCCGCCATCGGCGCCAGGTCGATACCGGAAAAACGTCCGCGCAGCGCGCGCGCCAGCGCACCCAGCAAAGGCGCATGCAATGCCTCAGGTCCCGCGAATACCGGCGCGAAGCGCAGCGTGTACCAGCTCGCATAGGCTTCCGCCCTGCCGCCGCGGGCGGCGCGCAGGAACAGCCAGCAGCGCCCCGCCCCCAGCGCCGCACGGGCGATCAGCGGCACGGCTTCGGGCAGCACATGCGCCCGCGTCAAGCGCAGCCAATCGATGCGATCGTAGAGCGAGGGCCGCGCCATTCGATCCAGCGCTCCCTCCGCATCGCGCGCCACCGCATCGAGATCGTCGAACATCCGCACATCGATGGCGCCGGTCGCGCCGCGGCCCGCAAACCGTATCGACATCACCCGCCATTCCGTCTCAATACGCGCCGCGCGCGTCGGATCGCACGCCAGGCGAACGATTTGGCACGATTCTGTCGTGGGAAGCGCCCCGGCAGCGCGGGATCGAGCCCCATGCGGCGCAGCAGATGGTTGAAGCTATGGGCATCCTCCTCCCGATAGCTCCACTCCGATCGCCAGGTGACCGAGAAGGAAATCGAAGGGTCCGGCCCGTTACGTACCCAGTGCGGTGCCTTCACCGGCACGTATACGGCCTCGCCAGGGCCGATCGCGAGCGACCGCCCCTTCGTCTCGAACACCGTCTGGAAAGGCAGGTTGCGGTGGCCGCCCCGATGGAAGGCCTCATGCTGGCTGCCATGCGCGATCTCGGCGTCGCCGGCAGGAAAGACCGTCATCGTCTTACAGCCGCGAAGCTGCAGCAGGATATTATGCTCCGGATCGAAGTGAAACGGCGTCACCGCATTGGGCGAGGACAGGAAGATGAAGCCCTCGCGCTTGATCATTGCGCCGGTGCGCCGCGCGACGAGCGGCTCGATCTCGGCCAATATCTCTTCCAGCAGGGCACGATAGGCGGGATCCTGCTCGACGAACTTGAGGACCATCCAGGAGCCGTTCTGCTCGATCGAGCGGATCGTGTCGGCAATCGAGAGGCCATTGTGCCGCACCTCGGCCGGATCGATGCCGACCGGCAGGTCGCCGATATTCTGCTCGACGTCGATCGGGCGCATCCGCGCGGCCAGCTCGATCAGTGCCTCCAGCGTGAACAGCGGATGGCCGGCCAGCCGATGGGTGAGGATGCCCGGCCGTTCCGGATAGATCCCGCCGAGCGCAGCGCGCGCTTCGTCGGTGAAGACCGGGCTATCGGTCATCGCCCGCCTCGACCGGGGAATAGGACGATGCCGCCAGCCGGGATCGGATTCGGCGGGCGGCAGCCGCCACCCGCTCGGCGCTGCGGCAGAGATGGAACAGCGCCGTGCCGCGCCCTGCGCCGAGCGGAGTCGTCACGCGCACGATCGCGCGCCGCTCGGCCCAGAGGCTGTTGATCATCGGATGATTCTCGACGGCGCAGCTATCCATCCACGCGATATCGGGTCGATCGAGGATCCGGTAATTTTCGATCTGCACCAAAACCCCCGGCGAGAAACGGGCATAATCCTCGTCGAAAGCGATCTTGAACGAGAAGGAACCGGGCGGCGCAAGAAAATTGACGAGCATCGCGATCGGCCGGTCATCAAGATCGAGACGCAGCATCTCCAGCCGGCCAGCGGCATGAGCGCCGGCCACCGCCTCGCGAAAGAAGGCTTCCGTGTCCGGCATGTTCGCGAGCGCCGCGCCACCCTTTCCCTTCCAGCCCGATTGCTCCAGGGTCAGGAAAACGTCGATCCAGTCAAGCAGCGCATCTGCCGGACCGAGGCGACGGGTCCGTACCGCGCCGAGTTCGCCGAGCCGCGTCGCGAGACGCTTCAGCTCCTTGCGCTTCTTCTTGCGCACGGTGCGCTCATAATAGGCCGTCGGTGTCAGGGCGCTTTCCAGCAGAGCGCGTTCGATACGGTGCACCGTATCGCATGTCCTCCCGATCGCCCGCGCCGCCGTGATCAGGCCGCGATGCACCGGGCCGTTTTCGACAAGCCCGTCGATATGCAGGAAATTGCATGCCCAGGGGAGACGGCCGAGCGCGTCGAGGATCGCGCTCCAGGCTTCGCGCTCGCGACCGGCGACGATCAGCGGCGTGCCGAGGAAGCTTTGATAGTGGCGCCAATTGGTGACATGGCGGACCGGGAAGCGACCGTAGCGCCGCGACGATGCGAGCGCGAGCAGCGCCACCAGCCGCGCGTCCGCGCCCTCGCCGTCCCATATCTCCAGCCGATGTGCGGTGGAGCCCAGCGGAAGATGATGGATTGCCGCCATCACGAACCAGCGTTCGGAGAAGATATTGGGTTCGGCCGCAGCGGCTGCGAGCGCGTCCCATGCGGCGGCAAGCCCTTCGGAGGGTTGTTCGAACCGGCCGAACACGATGCGTAGCGGCCGCGGCCGCACGGCCGGCACGACATCCCCGGCCAGCTCGATCTCCTGCGCGA
Organism: Flavisphingomonas formosensis; assembly: GCF_009755815.1. GTDB lineage: Bacteria > Pseudomonadota > Alphaproteobacteria > Sphingomonadales > Sphingomonadaceae > Flavisphingomonas > Flavisphingomonas formosensis. The sequence goes on along the minus strand of NZ_WRPK01000005.1, from coordinate 236,621 downwards.
TCACGTCTCCCGCCTGCAGCGTCATCGCGCAGCCGCCGCAATCTCGCCGGCGCGGGCGGGCAGCACGCCTTCGCGCGCAAACAGATCGAACACCCCGTCCCACCACTCCCAGAAGCGGCTGAGATCGGCCTCGTCCCGTACATATGGCGTGTGGCCGATCTCCACCGACGGAGTGTGGAAGGACAGGCTGAACAGCCGCACGCCATCATCCAGCAACCGGCGGATGGCAACCAGCGCCTCGACCAGCGGCGTTCCCTCGGGCGTCAGCGCAACCCGGCTCAGCAGCCGGGCACGGGCGAGCAGTCCGCGGACGGGCTTGATCCGGTGGAGACGGGGCCAGCCTCGCGCAGCGCCAACGAATGTCGTGGTGAGCGGCACCTCGAGCAGCCCCGGCGTCACCCACCATGGCCAGATCGGATGCCCGGAAAAGTCCGGGCCTTGTTCGCCGCTATAGTCGAATAGCGCGCGGGTCGAAACGTCCATGCTGTATCCAGCCTCACGCAGCAGCGCGGCGCTGTTCGACCCGACGCCGTATCGGCCGGCCCGATAAACGATCGGGCGCTGGCCCGTGACCGCCTCGATCCGGTCTGTCAGGGCATGCAGCTTCGCCCGCTCGAGCTGGCGCGGAAGATTGCCGACGAAGCTGTTGGCGGTCGTCACCTCCTCTTCGAACGGCGGATTGACCCATGGGTGGAGCTGCGTGCCCACGTCGCAGGCGCCATCCGCCACCATCTGGGCGATCGCGGCGCCGCTGCGCGCATTGGCGACGACCGGATAATCGACGAGATAGGTTGGGATCAGCCCCCGTTCGGTAAAGCGCCGCGTGGCCGCCGGCAGGCTGGCGATGGCCTCCGTAGACGTCGAATCGCGCGAGAGAGGGGCGCTCCAGTCGAACTCCTCCTCCGCATCGCCGAAGATCGCGAATCGCCGTCCGAACTCGCGCGCCAGCCTGGCGCGCGACGCCGGCGGAGGCGCCCGATCGAGCCTGTTTTGCCCATGCATCATTTACTACTCGTCCCTGTACGCCCCGCTTACCGATAAAAGCGTAGCCATATCGTCAACAAATGGGACAAATTTCACGACGCAACCCGTATCGGAACGTGTGGCACGGGATCAAGCGCCCACGCCGCTCAGCGTTTCCGATGCGTCGGGGCGTGGAAATCCGGCGGTTTGCTCTCGATCCAGGCCAGGAAGCGCGTCATTTCCGGTCGCGCCAGCAAGAAGTCGCGCGATGGCCTGCGCGCCAGCTCCGCATTGCTGAAATGCGCGTGGATGGTCGCATGGCAGATGGGATGGATCGGGGCCACCTCGCGGCCGCCACGACTCTTGGGTTTGGTGTGATGCCATTGCACGCGGCGCCCGAGCGCGCGGCCGCACAGCCAGCAGCGCCGCTCGTCCGCGCCGGAGGTCACAAGTCGCGAGTCCAGGTCTGGCCGACGAGATCATGACCGAAGCTGTGATGCGCGGCTTCCTCGACCAGGTGGAATCCCGCCGCCTCATAGATTCGCCGCGCCGACACCAGCACCGAATTGGTCCAGAGCCGCAACTCCCGGTAGCCCAGCGCACGGGCGCGCGCGATGCAGGTCTCGACCAGCCTGCGGCCGAGCCCCAGGCCGCGCGCGGCCCGTTCCACATAGAGCAGCCGCAGCTTGGCGACGCCAGGCGCATCGCCGCGCACCAGAAAGATCGATCCCGCGATGGCACCGTCCACCTCGGCGATCCATGCCTGGTCCAGCGCCGGATCGAAATCTCGCACGAAGCCAGCCACTATCTCCGCCACCAGCGCCTCGTAAGTCCAGTCCCAGCCATATTCCTCGGCGTAGAGCAGTGTCTGACGATGGACGATCCAGCCGAGATCGCCCGGCCGCGGCCCGCGCAGCACGATGGCGCGCTCCATCGTTTCCGGCGGTTCGAGCAGCGCGGCGATCGTGGCGGCAGCGGCCAGGAGCCGATCCCGCCCCGCGGCACCGATTGGCGCAAGCAATTCCCCCATCGCCGCGTCGGCACCGTGATCGAGCGCGCGCACGGCCGCCACTCCGGCCGGAGTCAGCGCCAGCAATCGGCGACGGGCATGGCTGGAGCAAGCCGTCGCTGTCACCAGCCCGCTGTCGGTGAAACGCTTCACGATTCGGCTGAGCTGGGCGCGATCGAGGTCGAGGGCGCGGCCGATCTCCGCGGCGGTCGGTCCGTCGCGATGCGCCAGTTCGTAGAGGATCCGTGCCTCGGTAAGCGAAAAGGGGCTGTCGTCGAGACGATCGTTCAACAGGCCGATGCGGCGCGTATAAAGGCGGTTGAACGCGCGCATTGCGGCAATGTCGGCCTGGCGAGGGCCATCAAGGCGGGAAGCGTCGGGCTGCATGCCGCGACGCTACCCCCATTGTTGACTGAGTCAACATAGAAACAGCAGGGAGAAGAGCGTGGCGGCCGCAGCCTCGATCAAATGCCCTCAGGTCCGCGCCGCGCCTTCCTCGCAACGGCGAGCAGCGCTTCCTCCTCTGCCTTCTCGATCGCCACCGCCGGCTCGCCGCTCTCCTCCGGATCGATATCGATCGGGGCGCCGGGCGTGGGCTGGCCATACCGATCAACGCCGTGCGGCTCGTCCTCAGGCCCATCGCGCGAAGCCGAAGCCCTTTCCTCTTCCCGCGGACCGGTGCGATCGGGCATGCGGGCAGACTGGCTGTGGGTCATGGTGCATCTCCTCAAACGGCATCAACCGCCGAGGGGCACGGATGATCCAGCCGCTTGCTCAGCCCGTCGCTGACGGCAGGCCTTCGATCCAGTTGACGACGCGTCGGTACATGGCCGGCGCGGTCGGCGCGACGAAGACGTGATGGCCAGAGGTCGGCAGCACGATCAGCGTGAAATCCGGACAGGCCCTGTAGTCCGAGGCGAGCAGATGCGGCGGCCCGGTGATATCCCGGTCGCCGACGGCGAGGAAGACCGGCACGTCCACCCCACCCAGTTCCTGCCGCACGCTGCCGGGCGTCATCGCATGGACGCCCACCGCCATCACCACTCGATCGTGCACGGCGCGCAGCGCGCGGCTGGCGGGGGTGTCGTCATAACGGACCGGCGGCTCGACATAGGCCTGGCCGCCAGAGCGGTCGCGCGCGAACTCCACGATGCGCGAGCGTCCGCCGTCCGGCTCATCCAGCGAGGCCAACTGCTCGGGGGTAAGTTGCTCGCGCAGCCCGCCGGTGCCGAAACAGAACAGGATCATCGCGTCGAAATCGCGATACAGCGCCTGCTGCACCACCGCGATCACCGCGCCCGCCGAATGGCCGCCGCCGACCAAGCGCAACGTGCCGAGGTCGATCCCGCCCACCGTCATCGTGCGCAACCTTTCGAAGGCGCGGTGGATCAGCTGCGCCTCCACCTCGGTGGTGAGAGTGAAGCCGTCCTCCGGCCGAGTGCTGCCGCCGACGCCGACGGGATCGACCGCGACGACGACATGGCCGGCGGCATTCATCTCCCGCGCGAAGCTGAAGCGTGTGCCGGGTCCGCCGTCGAGATCGAAATAACCCCGCGCAACGCCCCCGCCCGGCAGGCAGAAGAACAGCACCGCATCCGCCGCCGGCCGCGCGGGCAGATGCACGTCGATCGCGACGCGGTTGGCCGGCCCGCCGGGCAGATGCGGCCCGACGTCGATCAGAAGCTCCGTCTTCATCGGCCGGGAATCGTGCCGTCGGATGCCATATCCTCTCCCTTCCCCACGTGGCCGAATCCGCGCACCAATCCCGAACGGCGTCAGGCCGCGAATTCGGCGCGCACCACGCGCCGCAGCAGCTTGCCCATCTCGTTGTACGGCAGCGTCTCGACGAAGCGGATCTGCTGCGGCACCCGCGACGAGCGCAGCCGCGCGCGCACCCACGCCTGCAGCACCGCCGCCTCCACCATGCCCTCGCGCACCACGATCGCGGCCGCGACGCCCTCGCCCCAATCATTGTCCGGAATGCCGACCACCGCGGCATCGCTGACCGCCGGATGGGCGAGCAGCACCTCTTCCACCTCGCCCGGCGAGATATTCTCGCCACCGCGCACGATCACGTCGTCGGCGCGTCCATCCAGGAAGAGATAGCCGCCGGCATCGACGAAGCCGCGATCGCGCGTGTCGAACCAGCCATCGGCATCGAGCAGGCTGCCCAGTCCGCCATATTCGCCCGCCACCTGCGGTCCGCGCACGAGGATGCGGCCGACCTCGTCCGCGCCGAGCGATCGCCCCGCTTCGTCGCGCACCGCGATCTCCACCGCCGGCAGGCTGCGGCCGACCGAGGCGAGGCGCCGTCGGATCAGCGGATCGGCGCTTCCCGCCGCCTCGCGATGATCGTCCGGGCCGAGCAGGCAGATGGTCGAGCTGGTCTCGGTCAGGCCATAGGCATTGGTGAAATCGACGCCGGGGAAATGTGCCATCGCCCGCTCGATCACCGGCAGCGGCATGCGGCCGCCGCCATAGGCGATAGAGCGCAAGGCCGGAACGTTCGCCGCCGCGCCCGCGGCGTCGAGATGATCGACGATGCGGCTCAACATGGTCGGCACCAAGAAGGCGTTGGTGACATGCTCCGCCCGGCACAGGCGCAGCCATTCGGCCACGTCGAAATTAGGCAGCTGGACGATGCGGCGGCCCGCATAGACCGAGCTCAGCAGCGCCGAGACGCCGGCGATATGATAGGGCGGCACCGAGACGAGCGTCGCGCTCTCCTCCTCGGCGGCAGCGAATTCCACCGATCCGACGATGTAGGAGAAGAGATTCTCGTGCCGCAGGATCGCGGCCTTGGGCTGGCCGGTGGTGCCGCTGGTGAACAGCTGCACCGCGATCGTCTCGTCGGCCGCCTCGTCGAGCGCCGGCTGGGCGGGATCGCAGGCGGCCGCGAGGAAGGCGGCGCGGTCGATCGTCCGCACCCCCTCCGGCAGCGCGACCGCGGACGCATAGTCAGGATCGGCGACCAACAGGCATGGCGCGATCCGGCCGATCAGCGCCGCCAGTTCGTCGCCGGTCAGCCGATAGTTGAGCGGCACATAGGGAACGCCCGCGATCGCCGATCCGAACAGCGCCACCGCGGCGGCCGGGCTCGCCACCGCGAGATGGCCGACGAAGCGCACCTGCGCCGCGCGGATGGCGGCTGCGCCGCGCCGCGCGGCGGCAAGGAGTTCGGCATAGGTGAGCGAGCGTCCGTCGCAGCTGATGGCCGCGCGATCGGGAAAGGCGTCCGCCGCCATTTCGAGGAGTGTCGCGATGTTCATGGATCAATCCGAGCTGGGCAGCGCCTTGGGCTGCTTGGTGGCAAGCGCGACGCCATCGAGCGACAGGCTGCCGGCGCCGCCTTTCACGCAGAGCAATTCCAGGCTCTCGTCCGCATTCACGTAACGCTTGCCCAGCAGCGTGCCCTCGGCCACGGCGGGATCGAGCGTGCCCGACGGCGTCTCGGCCATGTCGATCATCGCAGCGCCGCCGCAGCGGAGATCATGCTCGCCGGGGATGGGCTTGATCACCATCACCTGCGTGTCGCACACGCTGCTCTTGAGCTTCTGACCGGCCTTCAGGACACGCATTCACTAAACTCCCGTGGGTTGGGCACCGCCTTGGCTGCGGCGCCGTTGCTCGTCTTCTCGATCGAACGGATCCATGCGGCGGCCCGCCGGGTGAGCGTATCGATCGAGGGAAAGGCGAAATGGCTGTGGCCGGTATCGGCCAGAATATGGAGCGTGATGTCGCGGCTGCCGGAGAACCAGCCCGGAACGTCGCGCGGCTCGGGACAGATATCGTCGTCGCCGAACAGCAACAGCAGCGGCACATCGATCGCCGCGGCCTCGGGCGCCCAGCCTTCCGGTATCATCGTGAAGGAGCCGACTACCGAGAGGATAGGGGTGCGCACCTGCCGCATCCAGGCGATGGCGGCGGGATCGCCGCCACGGAAGATGGCGCGGCTTCGCGGATTGGATGTGAGGACGAGGCGGGGCGCGATGCCGAGCGCCCTCATGCGGTCGACCAGCTCGCCCCGCGCGCGATCGGGATCGCCGGCAAGCGGGTGCAGCCCTGTGTCGAGCTCACTGATGAAGCCATAAGGGCCCGATCCGAGGATCAGCATCGCGTCATAGGGCCGATGATGCGCCTGCACCCAGCCTGCCACCATGCCGCCCATCGAGTGGCCCACGCCGATCGTCCGGAAGGACGGCACCGGCGGATAGCCGTCGAGGCCCGCCCGCAGCCGCTCCGCCATCGCCGCGACCGCGGCGGCATGCGCCGCGGTGACGCGGGCGGGATCGATCATATAACCGTCGTCGACCGGCGAGCTGTCCCCGGCGCCGAGATGGTCGAAGGCGATCGTGATCCAGCCATTCCGCGCCATCGCCTCGGCAAAGCTGAAGCGCCGGTCGTTCGGACCGCCGAGATCATAATAGAGGCGCGTCATGCCGCCCCCGGGCGCGCAGAACAGCACCACCGGATCGGCCGCGAGATCCACGGGCAGCGGCGCGACAATGTGCACGGCCAGCGTCGCGCCGGGCAGATCCGGCACCGCGCCGCCGACGGCCACGCGCGCGCTGAGACGCAGCGTTTCACCCATGGCGCGGTCCTTGCGCGGCGCGGAGACGCACACGAGCCCGGGCTGCTGGGCAAGAGCCGCCCTCCCGCATGTCGCCATCCCTCGGCCGCGCCGCCCTCATCCCGATCGCTCTCCCGGCTCACGGCCCGTCCGACCGCCCTATGCCAAGGCTCGCATGGGGCACGGCGGGGAGAAAGATCATTTTCCGACACCAGAAAGGAACAGAATCTGCCTTTTCTCCCAACGCTTCTCCGCGGCGCCACAAAGCGTTTGTCATCCCGGTCCGTGGTGATAACGCTCGCCGAAATCAGCCGATCTGGAGAGTGTTGTGAAGGTCATCAGCCGGCGCGACGGCACCGTCGCGGTGCTCGCCGTCGCCAATCCGCCCGTCAACGCCCTGTCGATCCGCGCGGGCGTGATCGACGCGCTGCGCACAGCGGTGGATGCCGCGATCGAGGATGGCGATGTGGCCGCGATCGTGATTGCCGGCGAAGGGCGAATGTTCTCGGCGGGCGCGGACATCGCCGATTTCGATAGCCCGCCTGCGACACTCGACCGCTTCCGCGATCTGCTGCTCCGCATCGAGCACTCGCCCAAGCCGGTGGTCATGGCGATCCATGCCGTCGCGCTGGGCGGCGCGCTGGAGCTGGCGCTGTCGGGCCATTACCGGATCGCGACCGAGGATAGCCGGCTCGGCCTGCCCGAAGTCACCCTCGGCGTGCTGCCCGGCGGCGGCGGCACGCAGCGGCTGCCACGCCTTGCCGGCTTTGCGCGCGCTATCCCGATGATGGTCGGCGGCGGCCCGGTTTCCGCACGGGAGGCACTGGAGATCGGATTGGTCGACGCCGTCGTGGACGGCGATCCCGTGGCCGGCGCGCTGGCCTTCATCGCCGGACGGTCACCGCTCCCGCCGCGGCCGACGGGCGCGCTGCCGGTGCCGCCGGGCGGCGCGGAGGCGGTCGCCGCCGCCCGCGCCAGGCTGAAGCCGGGCGCACTCAACCAGGCGCCGGCGAAGATCGTCGATTGCGCCGAGCAGGTCTTCACCACCGATTTCGCCAGCGGCCTCGCCTTCGAGGCCGCCGGTTTCAGCACGCTGGCCGCGACCGAGGGATCCAAGGGCCTGCGCCACGCCTTCTTCGGCGAGCGCAAGGTGGCGCAGATCCCCGGCCTGCCGCGCGAGACGGCGCCTTTGCCGATCGACCGGGTTGGCATCGTCGGCGGCGGTCTGATGGGCACCGGCATCGCCATCGCGATGCTCAATGCCGGCCTGCCCGTCACCCTCGTCGAACCGCGGGCCGAGGGGCGCGACAAGGCCGCGGCGAAGATCGCCGTTACCATCGGCCGCGATGCCGAAAAGGGCCGCATCAGTCGGCAGGAAGCCGATCGCCGCATCACCCTCCTCACGATCACCGATGCGATGGACGCCGTCGCTGACGCCGATCTGGTGATCGAGGCGGTGTTCGAGGAGATGACGGTGAAGGAGGGCGTGGTTCGCGCACTCGATCGGATCGCGAAACCCGGCGCGATCCTGGCCAGCAACACATCGATGCTGGATCTCGATGTCATCGCCGGCTTCACCGGTCGGCCGGACCATGTCGTCGGCCTGCATTTCTTCTCGCCCGCCAACATCATGAAGCTGCTGGAGATCGTCCGCGGTCGGGAGACGGCGCCGGTGGCCCTCGCCACCGCCCTCGCGCTCGCCCGGAGGATCGGCAAGACCGGCGTGATCGCCGGCAATTGCGACGGCTTCATCGGCAACCGCATGTTCGAGGAATATCTTCGCCAAGCCTATTTCCTCGCCGAGGAAGGCGCTCTGCCGCAGCAGATCGATGCCGCGCTGGAGGCGTGGGGCATGGCGATGGGGCCCTATCGCACGCTCGATCTCGCCGGGCAGGACGTCGCCTGGAGCGTGCGCAAGCGCCGTGCCGTCGACCAGCCCGACCGCCCCTATTCCTGCTTTCTCGACCGGCTGTGCGAGCAGGGGCGGTTCGGGCAGAAAACCGGCGCCGGCGTCTATCTGTACGCCGACGGCCGCACCGCCGAGATCGATCCCGAGATGGAGACGCTGCTCCTCGCCCATTCGGCCGAAAAGGGCATCGCCCGCCGCCCGATCGGCGACCGCGAGATCGTGGAGCGCTGCCTCTTCGCGATGATCAACGAAGGCGCGCGGATCGTCGCGGAAGGCATGGCTTATCGACCGGTCGACGCCGACATCGTCTATCTCAAGGGCTATGGCTTTCCTGCCGAGCGCGGCGGCCCGATGCATTATGCCGACCGGATTGGCCTGCCAGTGCTGCTGGACGCGCTGCGCACCCTGTCCACCCGACGCAATGGCTGGGCCTTCGAACCTGCACCACTGATCGTCGATCTGGCGGCGCGGGGCGACAGCTTCGAAACGCTCAACGGATGAGGGCGGGCATGAACGATCGCGGCATCTCATGAGCGGTAAGGGCCTCGGATCGATACACAGCGGCGCCGAGATCGCCGCCCTCTCCTCCACCTTGCCGCCGCGCGAGAGCTTCGGCCCGGAGAGCGATCGTCCCTGCCTGGTGCTCCGCCTGGCCGATGCCGATCCCGGCCTCGCCTCCTGGCTCACCACCCTGCCGTGCCCGGTGATCGGGATCGGCCACGGGCCGCTGGCGGAGTCGTGCGACATCCAGCTCGATGACGAAAGCGCGCTGCCGCTGCTCGTCGCCAATATCGCCGAAACACCGCTCGCAGCGATGGTGCTGGTCCAACTCCTGCGCACCAGCGGCACCTTGCCGGAGGCCGAAGCTCTGATCGCGGAGAGCTTCGCCTATGCCACCATCCAGGCCGGCCCCGAGTTCCGGCGCTGGCAATCGCGCCGCTCGATCGCCTCGGCGACGATGCTCGAACCCGGACCGCCGGTGATGATGGAGCGGGACGGCGGACATCTCACCTTGACGATGAACCGGCCGGCCAGCCTCAATGCAATCGGCATCGAGATGCGCGATGCGCTGGTCGAGGCGTTCGACATGGCCTCGATCGATCCCGATATCTCGACCATCCTGCTCAAGGGCCGCGGCCGCTGCTTCTGCATCGGCGGTGACATCCGCGAATTCGGCCAGGCGAGCGATCCCGCCACTGCCCACTGGATCCGGACGCTGCGCCTGCCTGCCGCCTCGCTGCCCAGGCTGCGCGACCGCCTGACCGCGCGCGTACAGGGGGCGGCGATCGGCGGCGGCGTGGAAATCGCCGCTTTCGCCCGCCGCATCGTCGCAACACCCGATGCCTGGTTTCAGCTTCCCGAGCTCAAATATGGATTGATTCCGGGCGCCGGCGGCACGGTCAGCCTTCCCCGCCGCATCGGTCGACAGCGCACCGCCTATATGGCGCTTTCGATGCGCCGCATCTCGGCTCAGGTCGCGCTCGCCTGGGGCCTCATCGACGCGATCGAGCCCATGGCCCCGGCCAGGGCCAGGGCCAACACCGGCCGAAAGGCCAACTGACCGCCTCTTCTCCCCCTTCCCGGAGCCGATGGATTCACCATTATTTCGATCGGGAGTCCTCCGCCGCGCGCGATGAAGCCTATGCTGCGAGTTCCAGCCTGTTCCGCCCCGCGCGCTTGGCGCGATAGAGGGCCTGATCCGCGGCACGCAGAATTTCGGTTGGCGCACGGCCGTCGACCAGCGCGATGCCCGCGCTCATCGTAATCCGGATGGGGCCGCCGCTGATGGCGTGGACGGCGCTGTCCTCGATCTCGCCGCGAAGGCGATCGCAGATGCCGCGGACCATGGCAGCATCGACGTTGCGCAGCAGCAGCGCGAATTCCTCACCACCGAAGCGTGCGAGGAAATCATCGGGGCGAATCAGGCCGCGCGCGATATCGGCAAAATGGCGCAGCACATGATCGCCCGCATCATGCCCCCAGCGGTCGTTCACCTGCTTGAAATTGTCGAGATCGATCAGCGCGAGCCAGATGTAGCCGCCAGACCTTTGCCGCGCGTCGCCGACACAGCGATCGAGCGCTTCATCGAAGGCGCGCCGGTTGGGGAGATTGGTGAGAATGTCGGTATTGGCGGCGCTTGAGAGCGTCAGCTCGATCTCCTTATATTGCGATATGTCGCGCAGGCTGCTGACCACGCCGGTCAGATGGCCGGCCTCGTCCCGCACGGCACGCGAATACGCCTCGCACCAGAAGGGCTCGCCGGCCACGTTGCGCAGGCGCATCTGCGTGCGATGCGGCATCCCGCCGAGGGCGAGCACGTCCTCGATGCTCGCGGGGACGAAGAGGCCGTCACCGGCTTCGGCGAGATCACTCACCGAAAGGCCGATCAGAGCATCGGCTTGCACCCCCATCATGTCTTGCACAGACGGCGAGACATAGCGGATGACGCCTCCCCGATCGATGTTCAGCACGACGTCTATGGAGCGCTCCGCAAGCAGCCTGAAGCGCGCCTCGCTTTCTCGCAGCTTCTGAAAGGTGTGTCGCCGGGTCTGCAATTCGGTGGCCACCGGCAGTGCGATCAGCATGCAGCACACGATGTAGAATTGCAGAAACAATATCTGCTCGCCCCTGCCCGCATGCAGCAGCTGCATGGGGCCGTCGCCATAGACGGTGAGAGTGCCGCCGATCAGCACCAGCGCCAGCGTCGATCCCGCGGCGCCGATGAACTCGAACCGAAAGGCAGCCACCATCATCGGCACGATCGGCAGGAAGAGCAGCGGCCACCGATTTTGCCCGAAGACGCCGAAGGTGATAGCGACCATCACCGACAGCATGAGCATCGCGGCCCATCGTTCGACCGGCGAATTCGCCGCGAACCAGCGACGGATCTCACCACTGAAGATCCAGGAAACGACAGGCGCCAGGGTCATCGTGCCGAGACCGTGCGCGAGCGTCCAGCGCAACCAGTTGTCGAAGAATGCCGCACCGGTGAGACCTTGGATCAACACCGAAATCGGTATCGCCACCAGCGCGGGCGAGACGACCCCGACGATGAGCGCGAAAAGCCAGACCTGCTTCAGACCAGCCAGATTATAGCCTGTGATTCCGAAATATTGCAGCAGCACTGTGCCACACACCGCTTCCAGCATGAGGAGGGATGCCAGCGGAATCGCGCTTGCGAGGGGCAGGCCCGACCAGATGGTGGCCGCCATCGATCCGAAGAAGCAGCAGAAGAGGAAGACCGGCCAATCCCTGCGCGGTGCGTTGAGCAGCTTGCCGAGAAGCAATGCATTGGCAAACCAGACGAACGCGACTCCGCCGTCGAAGCGAGCGAAACGGATCACCACCGCGGACAGAGCGAAATAGCCAAATCCAAGCAGCGCACCGTGCAAGGCAATTCGCCGATACACTCTTCCTCCCAGACTCACGGCGCACGATAGCAGAGTCCGGTTAACCAAAGCTTCCTTGCCTGCCTCCGGATCGAATGATCAAAGTAGGCTAGCCGATCATCATGAGGCTGGCATTGCCGCCCGCTGCGGTGGTGTTGATAGAGGTCGACACCTCTTCGAGCAGCCAGTCGCAATGATAAGCGAGGCCGACCGCGCCATCCGCCGCATGCACCGAGACGATCGGCCCCGGCATCGCGGCGAGCTGCTCGGTCGCCGCGACCACCCGGCAGCCGGCCCCCTCCACCAGCGCCGCCGCATAGCCTTCATCCGATCTCGGCGCGAAAGTCGCGGCGACGCTGGCGGGAAGCCCCGCCGGCAGATCCATGCCCTCGACGAAGCCCCGGTTGCCGGTCGCGAGCACCGCGGCCATCTGCTCGATGAGTCCGTCGCGGGTTGCAGGCCGCATCAGGATGCGGCCGCGCGGATGCAGCGCATAGAGATTGCGCTCGCCGACCGGCCCCGGCAGCATCAGCTCGACACCAAGAGCCGACGCCTCGCCATAGCGGCGGACGATCGTGGCGGACTGCGCCTCGCCCTGCCCTTCCAGCCAGTCGGCAAAATCGTGAAGGGCCGAATCTAGATGTCCGGCGCGGGCGTCGAAGATCGGCGGCTTCGCAACGAGGCGGCCGAGATAGAGCGGGCCGCCCGCCTTCGGGCCGGTTCCCGAAAGGCCGCGGCCGCCGAAAGGCTGCACGCCGACGATCGCGCCAATGACGTTGCGGTTCACATAGATATTGCCCGCCTTCACTCGCGCGGTGACCTGGGCGATGGTCTCATCGAGCCGGGTGTGGAGCCCGAAGGTGAGGCCATAGCCGGTCTCGTTGATCGCATCGATCAGCTGCCCCACCCGCTCTCGCCGGAAACGGATGACGTGGAGCACGGGGCCGAACACCTCGCGTTTCAAATCCGCGATACTGTCGATCTCGATGATCGTCGGCGGCACGAAGGTGCCATGCGCCGCTTCCGCGGGCAGCGCCTGCTGCGCCACGCGCCGGCCGAGCCCGCGCATCGCTTCGACATGCGCCTCGATCCCCGCCTTCGCCTCGGCCGTGATGACCGGACCGATATCGATCGCAAGCCGATCCGTGCGGCCGATGCGCAGCTCCGCGAGCGCGCCTTCGAGCATGGCGAGGGTGCGGTCTGCGATCTCCTCCTGCAGGCAGAGGATGCGCAGCGCCGAGCAGCGTTGCCCCGCGCTGTCGAATGCCGACGCGATCACATCGACCACTACCTGCTCGGCCAGCGCCGACGAATCGACGATCATCGCATTCTGGCCGCCAGTCTCCGCAATCAGCGGAATCGGCTTGCCGGCGGGTGAAAGTCGGGTGGCGAGCTGGCGCTGGATCAGCCGCGCGACCTCGGTGGAACCGGTGAACATGACGCCGGCCGTCTCCGGCGCGGCGACCAGCGCGGCGCCGATCGCGCCGTCGCCAGGGAGAAGCTGCAGCGCATCGCCGGGGATGCCCGCCTCGTGCAGCAGGCGCACCGCTTCGGCCGCGATCAGCGGGGTTTCCTCGGCCGGCTTGGCGAGCACTGGATTGCCGGCGACGAGGGCGGCAGCGACCTGGCCCGTGAAGATGGCGAGCGGGAAATTCCACGGGCTGATGCAGACCACCGGGCCGAGCGGCACCTGGCCTGGGCCGAAGGTCGCACGGGCCTGGGCCGCGTAATAGCGCAGGAAGTCGATCGCCTCGCGCACTTCGGCGATGGCGTTCGGAAGCGACTTGCCCGCTTCGCGAACGATCAGGCCGAGCAGGATCGGCATGCGCGCCTGCATCGCATCCGCGGCACGATCGAGCATCGCGGCGCGTTCCGCGACCGGCACGGATGCCCAGTCGGAGGCCGCCGCCCGCCCCATGGCGGCGCGGGCCTGATCGGCCGAGGCTTCCACAACCTGCCCCACCACATCGCGATGATCCGCCGGATTGAGCACCGACCGCACTGTCCCCCGCCCGTCCGCCGAGGATGCCGCCCAGGCGATGCCAGTGCTCTGGCGCAACGCCTCCGAAAGCGTGGCGAGCGACGCTTCGTCGCTGAGATCGATGCCATCGGAATTGCGGCGATCCGGATAGAGGCCGGCCGGCAGCGCGATCTGATCGTGGCGCGCGCCGGGATGCGGCATGGCGCGCACGATCTCGACCGGATCGGCGATCATCTCCTCGATCGACACGGCCGGGTCGGCGATGCGGTTGACGAAGGAAGAGTTGGCGCCGTTTTCGAGCAGGCGGCGGACAAGATAGGCGAGCAACGTCTCATGCGTGCCAACCGGCGCATAGATGCGGCAAGGACGATCGAGCTTCGCCTTGCCCACGACCTGTTCGTAAAGCGGCTCGCCCATGCCGTGCAGGCACTGGAACTCATATTTGCCGACCGCAAAATCCGGCCCGGCGAGATGATAGATGGTCGCCAGCGTTTGCGCGTTGTGCGTCGCGAATTGCGGGAACACCGCATCGGGCGCGGCCAGCAGCTTCTTCGCGCAGGCGACATAGGCGATATCGGTATGGAGCTTACGCGTATAGACGGGGAAGCCGGCCAAGCCATCCACCTGGGCGCGCTTGATCTCGGCGTCCCAATAGGCGCCCTTGACGAGACGCACCATGATCCGCCGCTGCGACCGGCGCGCGAGATCGATGATCCAGTCGATGACGAAGGGGCAGCGCTTGCCATAACCCTGCACGACGAAGCCGAGACCATCCCAGCCGGAGAGATCGGGATCAAGCGCCAGGCTTTCGAGCAGATCCAACGAGAGCTCGAGCCGATCCGCCTCTTCCGCATCGATGTTGAGGCCGATGTCATAGCCCTTGGCGAGCAGGGCGAGCGTCTTCACGCGCGGCAGCAGCTCGCCCATGACGCGATCCGCCTGCGCACGGCTGTAGCGGGGATGCAGCGCGGAGAGCTTGATCGAGATGCCTGGCCCCTCATAGATGCCGCGCCCGTTCGACGCTTTGCCGATCGCATGGATCGCCCGCTCATAATCGGCATGGTAGCGCGCCGCATCGGCTGCAGTCGTCGCCGCCTCGCCCAGCATGTCGTAGCTGTAGCGAAAGCCTTTCGCCTCCATCTCGCGGGCGCGCTTCAGCGCTTCGGCGATCGTCTCGCCGGTGACGAACTGCTCGCCCATCATGCGCATCGCGAGATCGACGCCGCGGCGGATCACCGGTTCGCCCGCCCGCGCGAGCAGTCGCGCCAGCGCGGCGCCGAGACCGCGATCGTCGACGCTGCCGACGAGCTTGCCGGTGACCACCAGCCCCCAGGTCGCCGCATTGACGAACAGCGAGCGGCCGCCGCCGATATGCGAACCCCAATCGCCGTCGGCGATCTTGTCGCGGATCAGCGCATCGCGCGTCGCATCGTCAGGAATGCGCAGCAGCGCCTCGGCAAGGCACATCAGCGCCACGCCCTCCTGACTGGACAACGAATATTCCTGCACCAGCCCCTCGACACCCGTGCCGCGATGATTGGCGCGAAGCGTGCTCACCAGCGCGCGTGCGGTTTCCCGTATGGCGACGCGCATCGGCTCGTCCAGCGTCGCCGCCGCGATCAGCGGACTGAGCGCCTCGGCCTCGTCGCGTCGATAGGCGGCGGTGATCAACTGGCGAAGCGCGGACTGCTCGCGAATGGGGGGAGCGAAGGCGGCGAAGGGCGGCTGGCTGGTCATGGCGCACATCATAGCGACTCGGCTGGCGGCAATCCGACTTTTCAGATAGCTTCCACAGGCCGATATAACTTATATTCTCCTCATATTTAGGTGATGGTCGTGGAATATGGCGCATCTATAGCCAATCTGGACGATTTCGACCGGAAGATCATCGCGGCGCTGGTCGCGGATGGCCGGATGACCGTCACCGATCTGGCGCACGCTGTCGGCCTCTCCAAGACGCCTTGCCAGGTGCGGCTGCGCAAGCTGATTGATTGGGGCGTGATCCGTGGCTTCCAGGCGATCGTCGATCCGGCCAAGATGGGCCTCGACCATGTCGCGTTCGCGGAGGTGAAGCTGTCCGATACGCGCGAACAGGCGCTCAAGGAGTTCAACCTGGCGGTGCGCCGCATTCCCGAGGTGGAAGAGTGCCACATGATCGCGAGCAGCTTCGATTATCTGCTCAAGGTCAGAACGTCCGACATCCGCCGCTATCGCACCGTGCTCGGTGAGAAGATTTCGAGCCTGCCGCACGTCGCCAGCACCTCCACTTTCGTTGCGATGGAAACGGTCAAGGACAGCCGCGGCTGAGGCCGACGTCCGCGCGGGGATCGCATGGAAACCGAAAGAGGCTTTACATTTCGCCTCGGCGGGAGATAGTTTCTGCAAAATAAGAATGTGATTCTCGATATAAAGAGCAATATTCTCGGGAGGGGTCATGGAGCGCGAGCTTCTGATGACCGGCATCGGCGGCCAGGGGGTCCAATTGGCGACCCAGGTGCTGGCGCGTGCGCTGACGCTGGAAGGCCGCTATGTCATGTCGCTTGGCACCTATGCCGGCTCCATGCGCGGCGCCAATACCGACACGTCCCTGGTCTATGCGGATGCGCCGATCAGCACGCCGCCGATCGTCGCGCGCGCCTGGTCGGCGGTGGCGATGCATCACCGCTTCTGGGGTGACATGAAGTCGAAGCTCGCCGAGGGCGGGCTGCTCCTGGCCAATGCGCCGGTGGTGGAGAGAGACGGCGACGTCGATCGGTTCGACTATGTGGAGATTCCCGCCGTCGCCATTGCGACGGGGCTCGGCGCTGCGCTCGGCGCCGCGATGGTGATGATCGGCGCCTACGCCAGGATGACGAGCGCGGTTTCGATCGACAGCCTCCGGCAGGCCATGGCGCAATCGCTGCCGCCCTATCGCCAGAAGCATGTGGCCAGCAATATCGCGATGCTGGAGGCCGGCTATGCCCATGTCGCGCAGCCCCTGCATTCCGCCTGGGAGGCCGCCCGATGAGCGCCACGATCCTGACTCGCGGCACGGTCACGATCGACATCGCATTGTGCAAGGGCTGCGAGCTGTGCATCCCGGCCTGTCCGATCGACGTCCTCACCATGAGCGAAGCGCGCAACGATCGCGGCGAACATTATCCGGAACTTGCGCCGGGCTGCACCGGCTGCGGCGCCTGCTATTTCGTCTGTCCGGATTTCGTCTTCGGAATCTACGAATATGAGACGCCGAAGACCATTTCCGTTCCCGAGGGAGCCGCGTCATGAGCCGCGAATTCGTCGAAGGCGCCGAAGCCCTGGCGCGCGCCGCGATCGATGCGGGCTGCCGCTTCTTCGCCGGCTACCCGATGACGCCGTTCACCGAAGTGCTGGATCATATGGCCGAGAAGCTGCCGGCGGCGGGCGGCGTGTGCATCAATGCCGAGAGCGAGCTGGAAGCGGTCGGCATGGCCTGGGGCGCGCTCGCCACGGGCGCCCGCGCCGCCACCGGATCGGTCGGCCAGGGCCTGTCCCTGATGCAGGAGAGCTTTTCGGAGATCACGCGCGCCGAATTGCCGCTGGTCGTGTTCAACATGGCGCGCGGGCAATCGGACTATTTCCAGTCGACCCGCGGCGGCGGCCATGGCGACTATTATCACATCATATTATGCCCGATCGATATTCACGAAGCGATCGACCATGTCCATCTTGCCTTCGATCTGGCCGACCATTGGCGCAATCCGGTGCAGATCTATGGAGATTACCTGCTTGGACATACCTGGGAATCGGTCGATCTCTCGCCGCGTCCATCCGCGCCCCTGCCGCCGAAGCATTGGGCGCTGGACGGATCGCTGAACGGCACCGGCCGCGCCCGGAACATCAATTCGCTGGGCATGACCAAAGGCGCCAAGGGCATCGATCCGGAGAGCTTCTGGAACCGGCTGCAGGGCAAGTTCCGCCGGATCCAGTCGGCCGAGGCCCGGATCGAGACCGAGTTCACCGAGGATGCGCTCTATATCGCCGCCGCCTTCGGCACGGCCGCGAAGTTCGTGCGCCATGTCGTGCGGGAGATGCGGAGGGAAGGCTATCGGATCGGCTATGTCCGACCGATCACGCTGTGGCCGTTCCCGGCGGACGCCTTCAAGCAGGCCGCGCGCGGCGTGCGCGAGGTCGGCGTGTTCGAGCTGAACGGTGGCCAGATGATCGAGGATGTGCGGCTCAGCCTGCTCGGCGATGCGCCGGCGGTCTCGATCGGCGGGATCTCCTCGGATACGTCCGGCTTCGGCGTCGGATCGCTGCTGAACACCGCGCGCATCCGCGAGATCCTCGAGCGCAACTATGCGCGCGTCGCCGCCCGACGCGCGGCCTGACGTGCGAGGAGCAGAGACATGAGCGTCATCGACACGACCCGGCCGCCCTCCGAGCCCGCACGGCAGAAGTGGGATACCCGCCCGAAGCTGCTGATCGACGGCGACCATGATCTGTGCCCCGGCTGCGGAGAGCCGATCGCGCTGCGCTGCATGCTGGAGGTGATTGACGAAATGGGGCTTTCGCAGAGCGCCATCGGCGCAGTCGGCATAGGCTGCTACACCGCGCTGACCTCGCTGCTCGACACGGACATGGTGCAATGCCTGCACGGCCGTGCGCCGTCCGTCGCGACCGGCATCAAGCGGATGCGGCCGCAAAGCCTCGTCTATACGATGCAGGGCGACGGCGACATGGTGAACGAGGGGCTGCAGGAGATCATCCACTCCGCCGCCCGCGGCGAGAGCATCACCTGTCTTCTCCTCAACAATGGCGTGTTCGGCGAGACCGGCGGCCATATGACGGCGACGACGGTGATCGGCCAGCGCACCAAGAACACGCTGGAAGGCCGCGACGCCGCCTATCACGGCCATCCGATATCGATGACCGACCTGCTGACGCCCCTGGGCGGCGTCGGCTATGTGGCGCGCTCCACCGTCACGACGGCGAGGGACATCCAGCGCACCCGCCGCTATTTCCGCAAGGCGTTCGAGACGCAGGTCGCAGGCAAGGGCCTGTCCTTCGTCGAGGTGCTGACCATGTGCCCCACCGGCTGGTTCCTGCCGGTGCAGGAGGGGCCGTCCTATCTGAACGAGACGATGAGCCCGGTCTTCAGGATCGGCGAGTTCAAGGTCGACGGACAGATCTTCACCCCCGGCGCATAGGATAGCTGCATGGCAAGGCGCTCCGCTTCTCCCATCGATCCCGCCCCCCGGAGCGATGGCGCGCGCATGGCCGCGCAGCGCACGGTCGATCGCGTCCTGGCGCCGCGCTATGCCATCTATCTGGATGAGGTGAACCGCTTCATCGCCGCCTGCGTGAAGGTGATGACGCGCACCGGCGATTTCTCGCCGCGCGTCAAGGAGGTGATCGACGAAGCGGGCCTCTCCAACCAGGCCTTCTACCGGCACTTCGCCAGCAAGGAGGAATTGCTGCTGGCGGTGATCGATGCCGGCACGCGTGATCTGGATTCCTATCTGCGCCACCGCATGGCGTCCGTCGACACGCCCGTCGAGCGCATCCGCGCGTGGGTGAACGGCTTTGCTGCGCAGGCGATCAGCCCCGAGGCGGCCGCCGCGACGCGCCCCTTCATGATCCCGTCCGCGCGCCTGGCCGACCGCTTTCCCGACGCCGTGCGCGCCAATGGGGCGCTGCTGACCGCGAGCCTCGAGGAAGCGCTGGCCGACGCGTTCGCGGGCGGCGCGGTGCGCGGCGATATCGATCCGGTCGAGGATGCGCGCTTCATCTATGATCTGGCGAAGGAATGGCTGCAGCGCCAACTGACCGCGCCGCAGCTTCCCGCGCCCGAAGAGGCGCGGACAAGCGCCCGCCGATTGGAGGCCTTCGTCGTCGCCGCGATCGGAGGGCAATAAAAAGGAGAGGAGCATGTTCATGCCGGCGAAATTGAGCCCACGCGAAATGATCGGCACGAAACTTCTGATGGAAAATGACCGGGTACGCATCTGGGAGCTGGCGCTGCAGCCCGGCGAGCGCACCACGCTGCACGAGCATGAGCATGACTATGTCGTCGTGCAGGTCCATGGCGACCGCGTCGCCGTCGAGCCGCATCCGGATACGAAGAGCATCTACAAGCGCTATCAGGAGGAGCCGGTCATTCCCGGCCGGAGCATCTATGTCGAGAAAGGGGGCCTGGAGGTCGCCTATAACAGCGGCAATGCGCCCTATCTGGAGCTCATCGTCGAGCTGAAGGACTGAGCGCGGCGGACAATCGTCCCGCCCGGCGCGTGCGAGCCGCAACCCAGGCGGCCGAGATCCAGGGGAGCGAAGCCCGTGAAAATCGTCATAGCCTATCCGCAGGCGTGGGAAACGCGCCCGCCCGAAGACATTGCCCGCTACGACGCGGCGCTGCGGGCCCTCGTTCCCGATGCCGTGATCGTGATCGCCCCCTATGAGGAAAGCGAGCAGCTGCGCGTGCTGCGCGGGCGGCCGCCCTATGACGAGGCCCGGCGGCTGGCGCCGCAACTGACCGACGCGCAGCGCAGCGCTTTTGCCGACGCCGAGGTCATCCTGACCTTGAACCTGCCCTTCGACATGGATCGGTTGGCGCCGAAGCTGCGCTGGGTCCAATCGATCGGCGCCGGCGTCGCGCAGCTGCAATCCGCCGGCCTGGAGATCAACGGCGTCACTTTGACGAACGCCGCCGGCACCGCCTCCGTGCCGATCGCGGAGTTCGTTCTCGCCCGGCTGCTCGAGCAGTGGAAATTGCTGCCGCGCTACGCGGATATGCAGCGGCAACGGGACTGGACGCCCACCTATGGTCGCGATCTGGCCGGCAGCACGCTCGGCATCGTCGGCCATGGCGCGATCGGCGCCGCAGTCGCGGTGCGCGCGAAGGCGCTCGGCATGCGCGTGCTGGCGACGAAGCGGACGGTGACGCCCGGCCTGAAGGACGCGGCCGTGGATCGCTTCTTCGCGTTCGGCGATCTGACGGAATTGCTGGCGGAGGCCGACGCCGTCGTCCTGGCGGCACCGGAGTCGGCCGAGACCCTCCATCTGTTCGACGCACGTGCCTTCGCTGCGATGAAGGAAGGTGCCTTCTTCGTGAATGTCGCCCGCGGCTCGCTGGTCGACGAGGCCGCCCTGATCGATGCGCTTTCCAGCGGCCACCTTGCGGCGGCGGCCATCGACGTCGCCTCTATCGAGCCGCTGCCGGCGGACAATCCGCTCTGGACCGCGCCCGATATCCGCATATCGCCGCATAGTGCCGCGACGGTGGCGCGCTACTTCCACGCGGTGTGGGACCTCTTCCTCGACAACATGGGCCGCTATCGACGCAGCGAACCCTTACGTAACATTCAATCTTCGGCATATGTGGGCTAGACAATGTCCTTGACCGTCGACGAAATCATCAGCCGCAACGCGCGCTCCATTCCCGACCGCATCGCGGTGACGATGGAGGGGGCGGCGCTCAGCTATGGCGAGCTCGACGCGCTGGCGGACCGCATGGCGCATGCGCTGCGCGCCCAAGGGCTCGGCTATCGCCAGCGGGTGATCAGCTGGTCGGAGAATCATCTGCTGCTGCTGCCTTTGTTCCTGGCCACGGCAAAGCTGGGCGCCGTGTTCGCGCCGATCAATGCGCGGCTGTCGCTCGACGAGGCGGCGAAGCTGGTGGAGCTGGCGGATCCGGTGCTGATCGTCACCGACGGTCCGCGCTTCGCGATGGGCACCGAGATCGCACGGCGCGCCGGCGTGCCGATCCTGACGCTGGACGATGCTCCGCCTGGGGCCAGCCTGCCCGCTTTGGCGCGCGCGGCGCCCGGCGGTCCGGTGAAGGAGCCGCGCCTGGACGAGCGGGACGGCCAGGTCCTGTTCTTCACCAGCGGCAGCACGGGATCGCCGAAGGGAGTCATGCTCTCCCATCGCACCAATTATCTGCGCAGCTGGCAGGGGCATTATATCGACGAGCCTCTGCGCATGGTGTGCATGTTCCCGCTCTTCCACATGGGCGCCTTCACCCTGGCGCTGCAGGCGTGGCAGACGCAGGGCGAGATCACCTTCGTGCGCAGCCCCAGTGCCCGGGCGCTGCTCGACGAGGTGCAGGCGCGGCGCGCCAACCATCTTTACTGCATCCCGGCAGTGTGGAACCGCATCCTTGCCGAAGACCTCTCGCAATGGGACTTGTCGAGCCTGGCGATCGTCGACACGGGAACCTCGGCGACGCCCCCCGAGCTGATCCGGGCACTGAAGACCCGGTTTCCGGACAGTCGCGTGCGCGTCTTCTACGGATCGACCGAGGCGGGCTTCGTCGCGGGCCTGTTCGACGTCGATGTCCTGCGCAAGCCGGGCAGCGTCGGGCGACCGGGCGTGGGCGTCGAGGTCCGCCTGTCCGACAGCGGCGAAATCTGCGTCCGCACCCATCCGATGTTCGACGGCTATTTCCGCAATTCGGACGCGACCGGCCAGGCGCTGCGCGACGGCTGGTATCATTCCGGCGATCGCGGCGCCTTCGACGACGAAGGCTATCTCTACGTCACCGGACGCCTCAAGGAGATCATCCGCAGCGGCGGCGAAACCATATCGCCCGTCGAGGTGGAAAGCGCGCTTGCCGATCATCCGGCGCTGCGCGAGATCGCCGTCGTCGGCATCCCCGATCCGCAATGGGGCGAGGTCGTCTGTGCGGTCGTCATCGTGAAGGACGGCGCGCAACTGACCCTGGACGATCTACGCGCGCACGCCGAAGCCAGGCTGGCCCCCTACAAGGTCCCACGCCGGCTGGAGTTCGTGGACTCCATCCCACGCACCGCCGCGACCAACCAGATCCAGCGCGCGCTCTTGATCGAGGCGATGCAATTGAGACGCTGACCGATCCTGCTGCCAGTGAAACGATGCGTTTTTCATGACCAGGAGGGTGGCGCCGCTCCGGAAGGCAAGGCGCGACATTCAGACGGCGACACGCCGAATCTGCGACGGAAGGCTCGCGCGAAATGGCTGCTGTCGCTGAACCCGGCAGCGAAGGCGACCTGGCTCACCGAACCATGATCGGCACCGCCGTCGAACAGATAGCGATAGGCCTGATCGAGCCGGACGTCGTTGATCCAGCGGCCGGGCGTCGTACCGAGCGTTGCGAAGAGCCGGTACAGGCTTCGGCGTGACATGCCGAAGGTGCGGGCGAGCATGTCGGCGTCGATCTGCGAATTGCCAGGATCACGCGCGACCCACTCGCGCATCTTCTCGATCTGGCGGCGGCTGCGTGCATCGCAATGCACCGCCGAATGGGCACCGTGCAGAGCCTCCTCCAGCAGCGTGAGAATGGCCGAGCGGATCGCGCGCGCTTCGCCCGGATCGCTGCAATCGTCCCGCACCACGCTCTTTATTGTCCGCAACAATATCCGGCAGATGCTGCGCGTCGAGGAGAGATGCACGCCAAACAGGAATTCGGGCCGAGCCCGCAACCCGAGGAAGGAAGCGCGGGACATGCTGACCGTGAAGGCGTGCGCCTTGTCGAACACGTCGATGCTGCAGGCCTCCTTGGAATCCAGGAGTGCCATGTCGCCGCTGCGAAGCGCGACCTTGCGGCCATAATGTTCGAGGGTAAGCTCCCCATCGAGAAGGGCCAGGATGAAACCGGAATTTTGCCATTGATTGCCAAGGGATGGCCGAATGCTGCGCACGGCGGCGGCGTGGATTTCGAACCCTTCGAGCGCGGCGGACATGATCGGCCTCACCGCGCCGAATGCGCGCTCGGCCTCGTCGCGCGAGGTCGGCTCCGTCTCGAAAGCCCCATAGGCCGCGCGAAGCGATTGTTGGAACGCTTCCGCATTGGTTGAACATGACAACGTCACGCCAGCTCGCCCATCGATCACATTTCCCCGAAAAATGCGCTCTTTCGGCACATCATGCTAGATTGATCACTGTCATTTTCAAGTAGCTTGAGGAAGGCGCTATAACCGACTTTGGCACGCAGAGGCCGAAATCTGACAAGATTGGACGCGCGCCGTCAGGGCCACCACCGCCATGATGGCGGAGGCATCGGCACCCTGCGGTGCGCCGTCTTCACAACCATGCCTGGCAAGAGCGGGCAATCCGCCGCCACGAATCCAAATGGGGGCAATATGAGACTATCCGATGCGGCGCTGCTCGGCGCCGGAATGATGATGCTGGCAACCTCCGCCCACGCCGAGGCCGATGTGGGGCCCGTGCCGGGGGAAATCGTGGTCACCGCGCAGAAGCGCGCCCAGTCGCTGCTCGACGTGGGCATTACCATCACTGCGATCGGCAGCGACGACCTGCGGCGGCTGCAGGCGACGGACGTCGGCACGCTGGCCAATCAGATCCCGAGCGTCGTCGCCACGACCAGCTCGAACTTGCCCGCCTTCACGGTACGCGGCGTAGGCCTCAACGAATTTGCATCAAACTTCGATTCGCCCGTCGCGATCCACATCGACGAAGTCTATCGTTCCAAGCCCTATATGGCCAGCATGCCCTTCTACGATATCGCTCGTGTGGAAGCATTGAAGGGGCCGCAGGGTACGTTGTTCGGTCGCAACACTACAGGCGGATCGGTCAATTATTATACCAACGATCCCAGCTTTACGCATGAAGCAGCGATGAACATGCAAATCGACAATTATGGCAGGGCGCGGGTCGAAGGTTATGCCAATACCACCCTATCCCCGGATCTTGCCATCCGCGGATCCTATTTCGTCGCGCAAGGCACGGGCGGACCCTATCACAATTTGCTGACAGGGGAGCGTTTCGGTGCGCCG
Source organism: Flavisphingomonas formosensis (assembly GCF_009755815.1). GTDB lineage: Bacteria > Pseudomonadota > Alphaproteobacteria > Sphingomonadales > Sphingomonadaceae > Flavisphingomonas > Flavisphingomonas formosensis. Next base: position 212,070 of record NZ_WRPK01000005.1, on the reverse strand, counting down.
AACCAGATTGCCGGCCGACTGCAGGTGAAATGGAGACATGCCGGCACCGTCATCCGCCTCCTCGGCTACGGTTTCCGCGACAAGAGCGATCTCACGCCTTACAAGAGTCCGGGGCTTTACAATGCCGACGGCAGCTTCTGTTCCAATGTCTTCAACGGCGGCCTGCTCGACCATCCCGAAGCATGTCTGAAGTTCGGTGCCACCAATCCGGGGACCGATCCGCTCGGCCAGCGCGAGCCCCGGAGCATCCGCGATTTCGCGGCGGACAATCCTTGGCGCGCGAACAACCGCGCTTATGGCGCCTATGCCCGCATCGAACAGGAACTCGGCCCGGTGACCCTGACGTCGATCACGTCCTTCGATACGTTCACCAGGGACCAGACCGAGGATTCGGACGACTCCGTCTACGTCACCGCCAATGGCAATCTCTACAGCCATATCAACCAGTTGACGCAAGAATTGCGCGCAACCGGACATTTCGGCCGCTTCCGCATGCTGCTCGGCGGCTTTTACGAGCATGATTCGATACAGACCAACGAAAGCAACAACCTGTCGGCAAATCCGCTCGTCGGCCTCCCGCCCTTCGCGCCGCGGCTGGCCTCCGCATTCCATCAGACCGTCCGTTCGCTCGCCGTGTTCACCAACAACGAATATCAGCTCACCGACCAGCTCACCCTGATCGGCGGCGTACGCTACACCAGCGATCGTACCGCAGTGGACGGATCGACCTTCCTCGGTGCAAACGATCCGCAGGGCAAGAATCACGCGATTACGCCTGTCATTCCCGTCGATGCGATCGACTCGCACCGTACCGACGGTACCACCTCCTTCCGCGCCGCGATCAACTGGAAACCTTCCCGCGACCAGCTTTTCTACGCGTCGGTTTCCCGCGGCTTCCGCAGCGGCGGCTACAGTGTTCCATTTGGCGGAACCATCACCACTTTCGCCCCCGAAAAGCTCACGGCCTATGAAATCGGTTCGAAATCGCGGCTACTCGACCGCAAGCTGGATCTCAACGCCTCGTTGTTCTTCTATGATTACAAGGACATCCAGATCACGGTGAATGATCCGCTATCGCCGTTGGTCGCAATTACGCGCAATGTCGGCGGCTCGCGCACCTATGGCGCGGAGACCGAGCTGACCTGGCGGCCAGACCCCACCACCACGGTTCGACTCGGCGGCACCTATCTCGACGCCAAGTTCCGCAATACGGATGCGGTGATCCAGACCTATAACGGCCTGATCCCGCTGGACGGCAAGCGCCCGATCAACGCGCCGAAATGGTCGGCCCAGGGCTTCATCCAGAAGAGCTTCCCGATCAGCGACGATCTGTCGATCATCGCCAATACCGATTTGCGCTATGTCGGACGGCGCTTCCTGCAGCCGACCAACCAATCCTTCGACACCGCGCCCGCTTATTGGCTTCAGAATGCCCGGCTCGCGCTGGCCAGCGAAAAGGGCCGCTGGGAGGTCGCCGTGTGGGGCCGGAACATCTTCAACAAGAATTACCTTACCTACATCAACAATGTGAGCTTCTTCCGTATCGAGATCTACGGCGAGCCTGTGTCCTACGGCCTGTCCGCCTCATTCAAATTCTGATCTTCCCCGTCCGCCGGCGGGCGGACGGCCAGTTCCCAAGGGTTTTGCGATGACGACCGGATTCTATTCCGACGAACGGACTTTCTGGCACAGCGTGGGTCTTCAGGCGCTCTTTCTGCCGGTTGGCGGATGGGTGCAGCCGCCATCGGGCGCCGCCGGTGCCGACACGCCCGATTCCAAGCGGCGCCTGCTCTCCCTGGTGCAGGCGAGCGGCCTTATCGCCAAACTTCGCTCGCGCAGCGCCGAGCCGGTTTCCGAAGAGGACATGATGCGTGTCCACAGCCGGCGCTATATCGAAGAATTCCGTGCGGTCAGCACCGCCGGCGGCGGCGATATCGGCGATCATGCGCCATTCAGCCGGGGCGGCTACGAGATAGCACGCATATCGGCAGGCTTGGCCAAGGCCGCGATCGACGACGTACTGACGGGCACCGTGGACAATGCCTATGCATTGTGCCGGCCCGCAGGCCATCATTGCCTGCCCGACCGCTCCATGGGATTCTGCCTGCTTTGCAACATCCCGATCGCTGTGGAGGCGGCCCGCGCACGCCACGGCGTCGGTCGGGTCGCCATCGTCGACTGGGACGTTCACCACGGCAACGGTACCCAGGCGATCTATTACGGCCGCAGCGACACGCTCACTATCTCGATTCACCAGGAAAACTGCTTCCCGCCTGGATATGGCGGAGCCGACGATCGCGGCGAAGGCGACGGCTTCGGCCACAATCTGAACATTCCCCTGCCGCCCGGGGCCGGCGACGAGGCCTATCGCTATGCACTGGACAAGATCGTCGCGCCCGCGCTCGAACGCTTCCGGCCCGAGCTCATCGTCATCGCCAGCGGTCTCGATGCCGGCGCAGCCGATCCGATGGCGCGGATGCTTGCCCACAGCGAGACGTTCCGCGCCCTGACCCAGCGCATGGTCGAGATCGCCGCAACGCTGTGCGGCGGACGCCTGGCGGTAATTCACGAGGGCGGTTATTCCGAGGCGCTGGTTCCATTTCTGGGCCACGCGATCATCGAGGCGCTGAGCGGTTGTCGCACCGAGGTGGTCGATCCCTCGCTAGACATCTGCGTGGCTCAGCAGCCGGGCGAGGCCATGCGCGCTTTCCTGCGCGAGACCATCGACCGGCTCGCCGCGGCGGCCGGCTGAAGCCGCCCGCGGGGACGACGCCATGAACATGCGCGGGAACACCGTTGGTTCCAATCCGGGAAGCGCGGCCAATTCGTCCCACGGCAGCAGATCGGGTGGATCGCCACAAGCGGTTCGCAAGGCGGGTGAAGTGTCCGCAGAGGAAATGATGATCGCTCCATTCAAATTGCTACGCGTCCTGTCCGGTTTCGCCTTGCTGGCGACCACCCAGGCGGCTCCGGCGCAGGATGTCGGATCCGGTGCGGTCGTCTTCAAACGCTGCGCTATCTGCCATTCGGTGACATCGGGTGGCACGTCCATTGGCCCCAATCTTTTCGAAATCGTCGGCCGCAAGGCAGGAAGCTATCCCAAATACTTCTATTCGAAGGTGATGGCGGCCTCGACGCTGATCTGGGACAAGCCGACTCTCGACAAATATCTGGCGAAGCCGCAGGAAATGGTGCCCGGCAACAAGATGGCATTTGTCGGACTGTCCAATCCCAAGGACCGGCAAGACGTGATCGCCTATCTTGCCACGCTGAAGAAGTGACGAAGGGGAGGCCGACCGTGCCGATATCCGCCCGACTTGCCGCCCTGCTGCTCGGCACTGCATTGGCTGCCGCGCCCCTGGCGGCGCAGCTTCAGCCCGAAGAACTCAGCCGTGTCGAGCTGAAGGACCAGTTCCAGCCCCATTGGGTCTGGGTCAATGACGTCTCCTTCACGCGCATGGCGGACGGGCGGGCCTATCTGCTCGATGCGGACAGCGGTCAGTTTCTCGGGATGGTGAGCGGCGGGCTCGCGCACGGATCGTTGCTCCTCGCGCCGGACGGCAAATCGGTCGCGGTTCCGGCCACCTTCTATTCGCGGGGCTCGCGGGGCGAACGCACCGACGTCGTCACCTTCTACGACGCCAAGACATTGGCGCCGGGCGAGGAAGTGGTCATCCCGCCCAAGCGCTTCCAGTCCCTGCCGTTTCTCAGCGCGATGCCACTAACCGACGACGGCCGCTTCGCGCTCATCTACAATTTCACCCCCGAACAGTCGGTCACGGTGGTGGACGTCGCGCAGCACAAGCTTGTCGGCGAATATCCGACCGCCGGCTGCGGTCTCGTCTATCCGACGGGCGATCGCAGCTTCTTCATGCAGTGCGCCGACGGATCGCTCCAGGGTGCCGCCATCGGCGAAGGGGGTGCCGTGACACTGGGCAGCGGATCGCCCAAGCTCTTCGAAGACAAGGATCCCGCGACCGAAAAGCCGGTGCGGGTGAGTGCCCGCCAGTGGCTCTTCTTCACCTTCTCCAGCCAGGCCGTGCTCGTCGATGCGTCGGGCAAGGCGCCGGCGGCAAAGGCCCGTTGGTCGCTGCTCGGCCCGGACGATGCGGGGTGGCGGCTGGGCGGCTTGCAACCGGCCGCCTACCATGCGCCATCCGGCCGTCTCTATGTGCTGATGCACCAGGGCGGCCCGAGCACGCACAAGGATCCGGGAACGGAAATCTGGGTGTTCGATGTCACCGCGCGCAAACGGATCGCCCGCTATCGCCTGGATCGCCCAGCAACCTCGGTGGCGATCAGCGGCGATCCCCACCCGTTGCTCTACACCATATTGTTCGGCGCGCGCGATCTCGCCATCCTCGACCCCGACACGGGCAGGAAACTGCGCGCCGTCGACGGTCTCGGCGATGAGATGACGGTGATCCAGCCCAGCCCCGTCGCGCAGGGAAAACGCTGAATGGACCCGCTGCTTTCGGCCATAGCGCGACTGTTCGTCGGCGGCCTGTTCGTCGCGGCCGGCCTGCACAAGCTCGCCCGTCCGACCGCCTTTCGCAATGCGCTGCAGGGACATCGCGTGCTTCCCTCCGCGCTGACGGTACCGGCTATGGCGCTGGTGCCGGCAATCGAGCTGGTCGCCGGTCTCTCTTCTGCGCTCATTCTGCTGCCGGCAAGCCGGATCGGCGCGATCGCCTGCGCGGCGCTCCTCCTCGCCTATGCCGGGCTGATCGGTTTCAATCTGGTCCGCGGCAACCGCCATGTCGACTGCGGCTGCCTGGGCTTTGGCCAGGCGCGCCGGGAGCTTGGGCCGGCAATGGTGGTGCGCAACATGGCCATCGCCGCCTTCGCGCTGATCGGCGCCCTGCCTGAAACTTCCCGCGCATTGGCCTGGCTCGACGGCTTCAGCATCGCCGCCGGGCTCGCCATGCTGGCGCTGCTCTATGCGGCGTCCGATCTCGCCATCACTCTCACGCTGCGGACAAAGGCATCATGATCACGGCGCTCGTCACCACCTCGATCCTCCTATGGATCGTCGTCATCGTCCAGGCGATCATTCTCGTCGCCTTGCTCCGACAGGTCGGGCTGCTACACGAACGGCTCGGTCCGGTGGGTGCACTGACGCTACCCGGCGGTCCGCAGACAGGCGAGGCTTCACCGCGTTTCGATCTCGAAGCGATCGACGGACGTAGGGTACGGATCGGCGGCGCGGCGGACGGGCGGACGACGCTGCTCTTCTTCCTTTCTCCGACTTGCCCGATCTGCAAATCGCTGCTTCCGGTGATCAAGTCGATTGCGCGCGAAGAGGGTGACGCGCTGCGCGTCATCCTCGCCAGCGACGGCGATGTCCGTGCGCAACAGGCGATGGTCGAGCGCGAGAAGCTGGAAGCCTTTCCGCTCGTCTTGTCGACACCACTGGGTCTCGCTTTCCAGGTTTCGAAGCTGCCCCACGCCGTGCTGATCGACGAGAACAACCAGGTCGCCGCCAAAGGGCTGGTGAACAATCGCGAGCATCTCGAAAGCCTGTTCGAAGCACGAGCCCGCGGGGTGGCCTCACTTCAAGATTTCAGGATGCGCAACCCGGGCCTCAGGATCGCGCACTGATGCAGGACGGGGGAGGACGGCAATGACCCGCTTTGATCGCATTGCGGAGAAAATGGCGCGGCGCGCGGCGCGTTCCATGTCGCGGCGCAGCTTTTTCGGGCGGCTCGGCAGCTTTGCCACCGTAGCGACAATTACCCCGCTATTGCCTGTGGCGCGCGCGGCAGCGGAACGCGCACCGAACAAGCCGCAGGACGGCGAGACGGGGGATCCACAGTCCTGCGACTATTGGCGCTATTGCGCGATCGACGGCTTTCTCTGTTCCTGCTGCGGCGGTTCGGCCTCATCCTGTCCGCCGGGAACGGAGCCGTCGCCGATCACCTGGGTCGGCACCTGCCGAAATCCCGTGGACGGCAGGAACTATATCATCTCCTACAATGACTGCTGCGGCAAAAGCGCGTGCGGGCGTTGCGAATGCTCGCGCAACGAAGACGACACGCCCGTCTATCAGCCGTCGACGTCCAACGACATCAACTGGTGCCTCGGCACTCAATCCGGCGTCGTCTATAACTGTTCGACCTCGGTGGTGCTCGGCGCAGCGGACTGAGCATGTATCGCAAGGCCATCAAGCTGGGCGTCGGCCTGGCCCCGATCGGCCTCTCGGTCCTGCTCTCAGCGGCGGCGCCGGACATGCCTCCGGCGCGCTCGCCGCGGGTGAACTATGCACTCAATTGCCAGGGCTGCCATCTGCCCGACGGCAGCGGCATGCCCGGCAAGGTGCCTAACATGCGGGGCCGTCTCGCGGATTTCCTTCGCGTCGAAGGCGGCCGTGAATATATCGTGCAAGTACCGGGAGCGGCCAATTCCAAGCTGAGCGATGCCGACACGGCCCGCCTGATGAACTGGCTTGTGCAGGAAATGGGACCATCCCTGCCCGCCGATTTCCGTCCCTATTCCACCCGCGAGGTCGCCGACCTGCGCGCGCATTGGCTGCGCAACCCCGCCGACATCCGCACACGCCTGATCGCCCGGATCGACGCCCTGCCGAAGACGCCTTGAACGCCTTCACCGCGCCTGATCAGGCCGCTGCCGCCCCGATGTCGAACCGAACCAACAGATTCTGGTAACGGACGCCCCCCCCTCAACTCGTCATCGTGTCGAAGTAGGTCATTCCGGAGTTGGCGAGCAGCGATCCGCCATCCACGGCGAGCACGGCGCCGTTCACGAACGAGGCCTGCGGCGACAGCAGCCATATGATTGCCTCCGCCGCTTCCATCGCGGAACCGGCGCGGCGCTGGGGAACATGCTCGCTGACCTTGCGGTAGGCCGCGTCGAGATCGTCGCCGATCGGCAGCATGCGCATTTCCTCATCGCCCATTTCAGTCCGGATCCAGCCTGGCGCGACGACATTGGCGCGCAACTCGTAACGCGAATATTCGTAAGCGACGCTCTGCAGGAAATGGCTGACACCCGCCTTCGCCGCCGAATAGGCGCTGAGGCCGGGGCCGGTCTGGACGGCCCCCACGGAGCTTACTCCGACGATCGCCCCCCTGGTCGCCAGCAGATGCGGCAGCGCCGCCTGCGTAAGGACGAATGGCGCGGTGAGATTGACCATCAGCTGCGCATTCCAATCGTCGATGCTCATCTCGGCCACCGACGCCGAAACCAAGATGCCGGCGTTGAGCACCAAACCGTCGAGCCGACCGAACCGACCGACCACGTCGGCGATCAGCGCCCGGCACGCATCGAGATCGCTGATATCGGTGCGGATCGGATGTGCGCCCGTTCGCTCCGCGATCGCGACGAGCGAGTCCATCCGGCGCCCGCAGATCACGACGTCGTGCGTCGGAGCCAATCGCTCGGCCACGGCGGCGCCGATCCCGCTTCCGCCGCCCGTTACCAGAATGACCGGCCGCGCAGTCCCGGCGCCGGATCCGGACTTCTGCTCCGTCATTGCTCATCCTTTCTCGCTGCGTCGTGGCTGATGCGACATCAGCACAATATGGCGACACATACCAGCATTAAATCCGGACTATAGTCGAGTTTTCATTTGACAGACGCGGGCTCCGTCCGGAAGAATATTGCATCGCAACGCCGCGCCAGGGGGAAGACGCGCAGATGCTCGACCGACGTTACGCAGCCGAGATTTTTCCCCTGATCATGGGCACGTTCATCGCGATGCTGCCCATGGAAGCGACCCCGTTCGTGATCGGGGGCCTCGTCCAGGCGGGACTGAGCACGGAGCAGGCGGGCTGGGTGGGCACGACATCCATCTTCGCGGTGGCGCTGGTATCGATGTTCACGCCGCCGCTGATCTCGCGGCTGCCATTCCGCACGACCATGATCGCCTTCGGATTGGTGACCATCCTCGCTTACGCGATGCTTGGTGCGACGACATCCTTCACGCTGCTGTTGCTCATTGGGACGCTGGCGGGGGCGGGATCGGGGGGCTTGCTCGCCGGCATGGCGATGCGCGTGGCGCGCACGGCGGATCCCGACAGGTCCTACGGCTATATCTATGCGAGCACCGGCGTCGGCTTCGCCCTGCTGCTGCTGGTCCTCCCGATCGTCGGCTCGCGCTTTGGCCATGCTGCGATGTTCGTCCTGATCGCCGCGGTCGGCGGGCTGATCCTTCCCCTGCTGTGCCGTCTGCCGGTCGACCACGTCGCGCAGGAGGAGACTGGCGCGACCGATGGCGGAATATGCTGGCCTTTCGTCGCGATCGTCGTGCTGGTGATGACCGTCGCCTTTCCGATCTACGGCGGAACTTATGGTTTCGCCGAACGCAAGGCCGTCGAAATAGGCTTATCGGCACGGCAGGCGGGGCAAGTGCTCGCGGGCGCCACCATGCTGACCATCGTCGGATCTGCCATCGTCGCCTTCATCGGAACCCGCTGGGGACGGCTCATGCCGACGGTCGTGGTGATGCTGATCGCGACACTGGCCTATTATCTGGTGCTCGGCGCCCGGTCGCCGGCGGGTTACGCAGCGGGCATGCTGCTGTTCGGCCTGATGCAGCTTGCGCTCAACTCCTATTTCTTCGGCCTTGCCTCCGCGCTCGACCGTGCCGGTGGCGTCGCCGCGACGCTCCAGGGCTTTTCGTTGATTCCCTATGCGCTAGGGTCCGGCCTGTTCGGCAGCCTGACCGGCGGCGGCTCGCTTCACATGCTGGCCTTGCCAGCGGCCGGCCTCAATCTGGCGGGGCTGTTGATCCTGCTGCCCGTGCTGGTGGCACTCGATCGGAATATGAGGCGGCGCCGGCCCGAATGATCCGGCTATATCGGATCATGCGCGCCGATGCAGGATCTTGGGAATGTAGAGCGAGAGATAAGCGGAGGCCATCTTGATCGCCTCATCGACCATATGATCGGTCAAAACGCCCTCTTCGAGCAAGGAAAGGCCAAACATCAGGTCGACCGCCTCGATCGCGCGATAGAATATCCGCGAGCGGTCCGGAATTTCGGGCAGGACGAACTGCCGATCGATCTGGCCCTCGATCGCCTGGCTGTGCTCGAGATCCACCTGACGGCTCGAACGCTTGATGTCCGGCGGTGTCTTCGGACCGAACATGAGCTGCTGGGCGGAGCGATGCGCCCGAAAATAATCGGCGGCGCGATGGATCAGGGCAGCGAGCACGCTTTCCCAATCCGCCGCTGGTGACACCTCTTCGAGGAAGACGGCATGCAGCTCACGATCCTCGATCGCGGCGAGCTCCGCATAGAGCGCGTGGATGTCGGCATAGAAATGGTAGGTCGAGCTTTTCGGGATGCCGGCATGCGCCGCCACCACCGAAAGCGTCAGCTCATCGATCTCATGCGTCTGGAGCAGCAGACGGGCCGCCTCGAGCAGCTGCTCGCGACGCGCACGTCCGCGCGCCTGGGTAATTCCGCGGCGACCCTTCAACATCACGCCTCGCTTCGTCGGTCCCGTTTCGAACGGCCTCACGGCTTCCTATCGCCTGATTCGGCCAAGGGAAAGCGGCCCGCTCAGTCGTTGAAAACACAAGCCGATATCTTTCAACAGGTTACACGTCGATCCAGTGACCCGAGATAATCTCTGGCCAGACGGCATGTGCGGGCGACGAGCATCGGCCCGAGTTCCTGTGCGGTCTCAGTTTCCGGACGCGTCTGCACCCAACCGAGATACGTCGTGCCGCGCAGAAACAGGAACAGGTCCAGCAGCGCGGCATGTGTCTCGTCAAGCGCCCTCTGCGATCGATAGCCTTGCAGCAGCGCAGCGCGCAGCATGGGATAGTTGGGCTCGTCGACGTTAAAATAAAGCGCGGTCGCAAGCTCGAACAAATGCCAGCCATAGCCCGAATCATCGAAATCGATCAGCATCAGCCGTTCGCCGTGACGGAGCAGATTTTCCGGCACGAGATCGGCATGGATAAGCCCGTAACGGTCTTCGCCACGACCGAAGCGACGCAGATCCCGGCGCGCGCATTCGGCGGCGTGCTCCAGCAGCATCCGCTCCGCAGGAGCGAGTTGCGGCAATTCCCAGAAGCGGCCCCAGAAAGGCTCGTTCCCTAACAGCCCGTCCTCATCCCAGGCGTGCCGAACGAAGCCCGATGGCGCGTCCCATATTGCGCTATGATCGTGAATTCGCGCAGCCAAATAGCCGGCATCGAAGAAGAGCCGTTCGGATTCGGCCCCCGACAGCACCAATCCTTCCTCCGCCGAACCGATCGGCGTTCCCGGCAGCCAGCCAAGCATGTCGATCTGGCGCGGCTCGGGCACGCCGCCATCGGCCTCGATGACAAAGGTTTCGCCCTCCCGCGCCGGCACGATCGCGGGAACGGATATGCCATGATCGGCAAGCGCCGCCATCCAGGCGAGCTCCGAAGCGAGTGCCGCATCGCTGTGATAGCCATGACGGTGGATACGCAGAGCAACACGCACGCCATCGTCGCGATATGCAGAAAACACCGCATTTTCGCGATATTTCACGAGGTTGACGTCGCGAAACTGTCCGTGCCAGCGATCGAGTGCCTTGAGCGCGAGCCCACGCAGCCGGTCCGCCTGCGCGTCGGGAGCAAGCGCATAGAAGGAATTGGCCATCATATGCCTCACAGCGTTCCCAATGCATCGTCGAGCGTGGCGAGCAGCAGATCGGCATGTTCGACGGTGAAGATCAGCGGCGGACGCATCTTCAGGATGTTGTCGGACTTGCCGATACGGCTCATCAGCACGCCGCGCTCCCGCATGCGGTTGATGAGCAGCTTCGTCTGGGCGGTCGCCGGCGTCTTGCTCGCGCGGTCCTCGACGAGCTCGAGCCCGAAGAACAGGCCGCGCCCCCGCACGTCGCCGATGATCTCGTGGCGCGCGGCGAGCCGTTCGAGGCCGGCGCGAATATAGCCACCCACTTCACGCGCATTTCGGCGCAGATTGTCGCGCTCGACGATATCGAGCGTCGCAAGTCCCGCCGCCGCCGAGACCGGATTACCGCCGAAGGTGTTGAAATAGGTGGCCGCCTTTCCGAACGCGTCGACCAGGTCGCGGTCCGCGATCACGCCGCCGACCGGGTGGCCATTCGCCATCGGCTTGCCCAAGGTCACCAGATCCGGCACGACGCCATGATCCTGGTAGCTCCACATGCTCGTGCCCGTCCGGCCGAAGCCGCCTTGCACCTCGTCCGCGATGAACAGGCCGCCGGCCGCCCGCACCCGCTCGACCGCCTTGGCGAGATAGCCCGGCACGAGCGCCGGCAGGCCCTCGCTCGAAAAGACCGAATCGAACAGCAATGCCGCCAGCTTGATGCCGTCGGCCTCCAGCGACTGGATCGCGTCGCTCACCTTATCTGCGAACTGCTCCGCCAGCTGTTCCAGGCTTTGTCCGGGCGCCGCGCGGTAAGGATCGGGAATCGAAACCGCACGCGCATGCCGTCCGAAGCGTTCGGGAACGGAAAAGGCGGTGGTCAGCTCCGCCAGCACCATCGAATTCCCGTGATAGTTGAAGTCGCTGACGATGATGCCGGTACCGCCCGTACGATAACGGGCGAGACGCAGCGCGAGCTCGTTCGACTCCGTCCCGGTGCAGGTGAACATCGCGGCCGATAGCTGCGGCTCGAACTGCGCGGTCAGCCGCTCCGCGTAGCGCACGACATTCTCGTGCAGATAACGGGTATGAATGTTGAGCGTGGCGGCCTGCGCGGCGATAGCCTCTACGACCTCGCGCCGGCAATGGCCGACATTGGGGACATTGTTGTAAACGTCCAGATAGCGCCGCCCATCCGCATCCTCCAGCCACACGCCTTCGCCGCGCACGATGTGGAGCGGCCGATCATAGAAAAGAGGTGCGTTGCGGCCGAGCACGGAGATGCGGCGCTCGAGAAGCTCGGTATCGTTCATTGCACCAGACCTTTCAGAGACTTTGTGCGGTAGCCGCCGGCAGCGCGCTCATGAACTCGACTATAGTCCAGTTTAACGTCGGTCAAGCCCTGCTACGACAAGCCGCGGCCGATCGTGTAGCCTTCGATAGGTAAGCGAAGCGCTCTATGGTATCGCTGGTGCACAACGCCTCGGGCCAGCCCGGCCCCTGCATCGGAAGTGACAATGCGCTCGCGAGATCCCGACAGCCAGGTCGATCCCGTCGCCACCCCATCGCTGAGCTTCCTGCTGGGATTCGGCTCGATGGCGCCGATCGTGTGCGCGGGCATCGGTGCGCTCGGATGGCATGATCCGTTGCGCGCGGTGGCCATCGTAGGCGGAACGACATGGGCTTCCGCCGTCCTCATCTTCATTGCCGGTGTGCGACGGGGCTATGGCTTTGCACGGACCGCGCAACCGAGCTGGCTGACGCTGGCCGGCACGATCCTCATGTTCCTGAGCGGATTTCTGGCGATGCCGATCTTCCTGCTGTCGGCGCTCGCGGGGGTGGCCCTGCTCATGCTGGGATATGCGGCATCCGCACTGCTCGATCCGGTGGCTGCGATCGGCGGCGAGGCGCCGCGCCATTTCGTTCGGCTGCGGCCGCTTCAGATGATCGTCGGGCTGATCGGCCTCGGCCTGATCGAGATCGCCATCTTCCACGCCGTCTGAACCCCGGTCCGATCGGCGAGGCATATGCGCCGGCGGCGCCGGTAGACGCCGACTTCGGACGCGCTAAGATCCATCGGCATTGCGACTTGGGGGCGCGCCTGATGAACCCGTTGACGTTGTTCGAGCTCGTGATCGCGATGCTGCTGGCGATCATCGCCTTGCATTATGTCGCGCACAGGTTGGCGCTGCCGCCCGCCGCCGCCCTTCTCGGCGGTGGTGCGTTGCTGGCCTTCCTGCCCGGCCTTCCGGTGATCTCGCTCGATCCGGAGCTCGTGCTGGTGATCTTCCTGCCGCCGCTGCTGATGGACGGGGCCTGGTTCATCGCGCTCAGGCATCTGCGTCGGCACATGATCGGCATCGCATCGCTCGCCGTCGGCGCGGTGATCTTCACGACCATCGTCGTCGCTCTGGTGGCGCACGCTCTGCTGCCGGCGCTGCCCTGGGCCGCCTGTGCCGCGCTGGGCGCTATCGTCTCGCCCCCCGATGCGATATCGGCTCGCGCCGTGCTGCAGCGCGTGAGATTGCCGCGCCGGCTTTCGATCCTGCTCGAAGGGGAGAGCCTGTTCAACGACGCGAGCGGCCTGGTTCTCTTCCGCTTTGCGATCGCCGCCGGCGTGACTGGCACGTTCAGCGCCGTAGACGCGCTGCAGAGCTTCGTCGTGCTGGCGCTCGGCGGCGCCCTGGTGGGGATGGCGATCGGAGGCGCGTGGGCGCTTCTCGTGCGGCGCCTCGGCGATGAATATCTGATGATCGCGGCGGCCTGCCTCGCCCCTTGGACATCCTATCTGCTCGCAGAGATGCTCCACGTTTCCGGGGTGATTGCGACGGTGACCACCGGCCTGATCTGTGGATGGTACCAGCATGTCGTCTTTTCGGCTGCGGTGCGCATGCGCGGCACATCCTTCTGGACGGTGATGATCTTCCTCATGGAAGCATCCGTCTTCATGCTGATCGGATCCTCGCTGCGCGGCGTGGTCGAGCGCGTCGGCGGGTTTGGCGTGGTCGTCGACGAGATGGCGATTCCGGTCCTCCTCATCCTGCTGGCGCTCACGCTGTCGCGCTTCGTCTGGATCTTCGGTTCGGATCTGCTGATCAGGCTCGTCCGATCAGCCGGAATACGCCGATACGCGCCTCTCGGGGCGCGATCGGCCACCGTGCTGAGCTGGGCGGGCATGCGCGGCGTCGTTACGCTGGCCGTGGCGCTCAGCGTGCCCGACGAATTCCCGGGGCGCGACTTCATGCTGGTGACGGCCTTCGGCGTGATCCTGGGCACGGTGCTCCTGCAAGGCATGACGTTGGGACGACTGATCCGCTGGGCGGACCTGCGCGACCCGGAAACCGACGTCGCCCGGCTCGCCATGAGCGAAGCGGAAGCGCAGATGGCCGAGACTCAGGTACGACTGATCGAGAGCAGGGCTTATGACGAGCAGGGTAATCTGGTGCATCCCCGCCTCCTCGAGCGTTACCAGCGCAAGGCCGCGATGTCTGCGCGCTATGCAGGGCAAGAGGATCAGTTCGCGCCTCTGCTCCATGCCCACTTCGATCTTATCCTGGAGGCCATAGCGGCCGGACGCAGCGAATTGATCAGACTGCATCGCGCCGGCGACATCGACGAGCATACGTTTCAGGAGCTCGAGCGCGATCTGGACCTCGAAGAACTGAGTGCCCTCTCCGCCAAGTCATGATGCTGGACGGATTGCGCTGACCACGGACGCTTTTTCCACTCACCCTTGCGAGTGCCTTCCTCTCCGTGAAAATATCCTCCTCATACTCTTTCAAGCGGGTCGCGCGGACGCCCATCGCAAGCGCCTGGAGACTGGCTGTATCGTCTGGCAATGGGCGGTTCCTTCCCAAAGGTCCGCAACCAAAAACAGTTGAATGGCGGCCTTCTCGCCTTCATCCAGAGCAGAAGGCGGCGGCGATCCGCTTAGCCACGCCGCCGCATCGAAAGGAGCGCGTCCGTGAGCATTTCGACAATGGCTAGCCTTGGCACCCGGGAACATCAGATGTTCCCGGTGTTGAGCACCGCCCAGATCGAGACCGCCAAACGGTTCGCCAGCGGTCCCGAACGCATTTTCCAGCCCGGCGAGGAGGTGTACGCGATCGGTGATCGCGACGCCTTCTCCTGGCTGGTGCTGGATGGCGCGATCGAGGTGTTTCGGCGCGACGGTCTCGACCAGGAAGCGCGGATCACGATCCATGGCGTCGGCCAGTTCAGCGGCGAGGTGAACCAGCTTGCCGGTCGCGGATCGATCGCTGCGGGCCGGGCCGGGCCCGAAGGCTGCACCGCCGTGCCGCTGGACCCGCCTCATCTGCGCGCCCTGATGATCGGTTCCGCCGAGCTGGGCGAGATCGTGATGCGGGCACTGATCCTTCGCCGCGTCGGGCTGATAGCCGAGGGTGGTGCCGGCACGGTGCTCATCGGCGATCCCAACGGCGCAGACCTCCTCCGCCTGCAAGGCTTTCTCACGCGCAGCGGCTACCCCAATCTGGTGCTCGACGGGGCCACGGACTCGCATGGCCGAGCCTTTCTCGAACGCATGGCGGTGCGGCCGGAAGAATTGCCGCTCGTGGTCTGTCCGAACGGCGCGCTGCTGAAGCGGCCGAGCGAGGCGGAGCTTGCCGCCTGCATCGGCATCACACCCGAGATCGGCCGGGACGCGCGCTACGACGTCGTGGTGGTCGGCGCCGGCCCCGCCGGCCTAGCCGCCGCCGTCTATGGCGCCTCCGAAGGCCTGTCGGTCATCGTGCTCGACGGGCGCGCAATGGGTGGACAGGCCGGTGCGTCGGCCAGGATCGAAAATTATCTCGGCTTTCCTACCGGGATTTCCGGCCAGGCGCTCGCAGGCCGCGCATTCAACCAGGCGATCAAGTTCGGGGCGGAAATCGCCATACCGATCGAGGTGGAGCGGCTCGATTGCACGGACGGTCGATTGGCGCTCGAACTCTCTGGCGGCAGACGGATCGAGGCACGGGCGGTAGTGATCGCGTCGGGCGCCGAATATCGCCGGCCCGACATCGCCGATCTCGCCGCATTCGAAGGATCGGGGATTTCCTATTGGGCTTCGCCGATCGAAGCGAAGCTGTGTGCAGGCGAGGAGGTGGCGCTGGTCGGCGGCGGCAACTCAGCCGGCCAGGCGATCGTCTTCCTGGCACCGCAGGTCCGCAAACTCCATGTCTTCGTCCGCCGCCCACTGGCCGAGACCATGTCCCGCTATCTGATCGATCGCATTGCCGCCCTGCCCAATGTCGAGATCCATGTCGGTACGGAGCTCGAGGGGGTAGAAGGCGGCCATCCGGACGGCCTTTCCGCCATCACCGTCCGTACCCGCGCCGACGGCACGATCCATCGATACGCGATCTGCCATCTCTTCCTGTTCATCGGCGCGAAGCCGCATTCATCCTGGCTCAGGGCCTGTATCGACACTGACGAGAAGGGATTTGTTCTAACCGGCGCATCCGCGCTGCCGCTCGAGACCAACATAGCCGGCGTCTTCGCCATCGGCGACGTGCGCGCCGGATCTACCAAGCGGGTCGCTGCTGCCGTCGGTGAAGGAGCTGCCGCGATCGCCCAGATTCACAGCGCCCTGGCAAGCCGGGAAATGGAGAAAAATGTGCAGTGATCGCGATTTTCTCCAGCGTTCAGGGCCTCCTGACGCTCAGGCGCTTAGAGTCTTTTTTGGACTGCGCCTTCGGCGCATGTGCGGCACCGCCAATCCGAAGCGAAACAAGACGCCGATGATAATAAGCAGGATCATTGCAATGCGTATTGCTCGAAGAAGAACTCCATCTTCCTGGATAAGACGACATTCGATCGTCTGCCTGCTTTCGCCCCTGTCTCCCTAGTCCTATCAACGATGGGCACATATGAAAGGTTTGGACCGATCATCTGCAGGCAGAATTGACATGATCGCATGGATAACTCCGCAAGATAACCATGGTCGGTGAACAGAAGTTTCGGCGTTCTGCGTAACGGCATTTCCCCGCACTCGTCACTCTCAACGCCTGCGAGCGCAATTCACGAACGGCAAAAATGCGCATTTTCTATATTGTGAGCAGCCTTGAAGGCGGGGGTGCAGAATTTGTCATCCCGGCGATCTTTCGCGCCCTTGCGGAAGCAAGGCATGAGGTACGGCTTCTGTTCTGCGAGCCGCGCGACCGCTCGGCGGAGCGGCACCTGGTGCAGGCCGGTCTGAATTTCACGCTGCTCAGCCGCGAAGGTGAAGCGCGCGGCCTTTCGCTATGGCGGCTCGACCGATTGGTACGACGCGAACGGCCCGATCTCATCTGGACATCGCTTCCGCGCGCGACGTTCGAGGGACAGGTGGTTGGACGCCTGCGCGGCGTTCCGGTGATCAGCTGGCAACATAGTGCTTATATCCGCCCCTATAAGCGCTGGCTGGCACCTATATTGCAGCGGTTAAGCCATCTGTGGGTGGCGGATTCCCATGGCGTCGCCGATTTTCTGAAGGAGCGGATGCGCGTCGCTCCGGCACGGGTGATGACCTGGCCGCTATTCATTGCTCCGAACGACCAGCCACAGGCGGCGCCGTGGAACGGGGAAGAGCCGTTTCGCATTGGAAGCGTCGGCAGGCTGAGCCCGCACAAGGACTATCTCACCTTGCTCGCCGCCTATGCGCATTTGCGCACCGTCGCGCCCTGGCTTTACGAACGCAGTCGACTTGCAATTGCCGGAGCTGGCCCCGAAGAGCAGAGCTTGCGGCGCGCCGCTCGACAACTCGGGATCGCCGATCGGTTTGAACTACTCGGTTTCCTGGCCGATCCGAGGAAGTTTTTGTCGGGCCTTCACATATATGCACAGCCCTCGAAAATGGAGGGCATGTGCATCGCGGCGCACGAGGCGATGAGCGCGGGCCCGCCGGTTATCGCCACGCCTGTCGGCGAACTGCGCAATAGCATAATTTCCGGAGAAACCGGTTTTCTCGTGCGTCATGGCGATTTCGCCACCCTCGCATCTCGTTTTGCAGAACTTGAGGTCGATCCCCATCGAGCCCATCTCATGGGCGTGGCTGCCCGCAAGCTCATGCTCGAACGGTACGGGGCCGACCGGTTCGACGCGGCTCCGGCAGCGATCCTGCAGAAGATGGAAGCCAAACGTCCGTCAGCGGCAAGCCTTCACGAGTCCACGGCATAGCTTCACCGACGCGCTCTCCTTCCGGCCGGAACATCGCCGCCACCCGGACGGATCGATCTCCGCGCAGGGGCGATCCGTCGCAGCGGGCAGGAACCTGCGTGGCTCCGGCGCGCTTCGGTCGGAGAAGGAGAAACATCATGCATCTGGCCCATGACGGAGTCGTCGCAGTCACTGACGGACGGAAACTCCTGCTTCTGCGCAACCACGGCGACGAGAAGATGCTTGACCTCCGGGTCGAAACGCATCGGGTGCAGGACAATCCGCCGGATCGCGAACAGGGCAGCGATCGTTCCGGGCGAAGCATGAACAGCGTCGGATCCCATCGCGGCGCGATGGAAGAAACGGACTTCCACCAATTGGAGGAAGATCGCTTCGCGGCAGCGACCGTCGACCTGCTCAACCGGCGCGCGCTGGAGGATGATTTTTCCGCGTTGCTGGTGATCGCCCCGCCCAACACGCTGGGCGAGATGCGCAAACATTATCACAAGGCGTTGCAAGGCCGGATCGTCGGAGAACTCGACAAGGATCTCGCCAATCAGCCCGTTCCGGAGATAGAGCGGATCGTCGGGCAAAGCTGAGACATGCCTCGCCTTGCCGGCGGAACTGCGATTTGCCGTTTCTCAAGCCGGTTCGACGAGCGACGGCCCCGCGTTCGGCTCCTGTGGCAAACGCGCGGCAACGTAGCAGGCGGTCGCCAGGGTCACGATTCCGAGAGACAGGATTACCGGCGGCAGGCCGGACTGCCAGCGGTCGAACAACAGCCCCCCCAAGGTCGGCGCGAGCGCGCTTGCGCCGAACAAAAGGCTGCCGCATGCCGCCGCAACGCGCCCCGTCCGGTCGACGACCGCGGCCAGGCCGACAAGATATGTCCAGGCCAGAATGGAGATGCAGCTCCACAGGAGCAACGCGCCGCAATAGACCGCCGGGCGCTCGGCGGCAGCGATGGTGAACAGAATCACGCACGCCGCCGCCTGCACGGCCGCGATGGTTCGAAACCGGCCGAAGCGTTCGCCGAGCACCAGTGTCAACGCTGGCCCGGCGAGTGCGATCAGGGACGTACTGGTGAGCGTGAGAGCGAGCTTGCCCGGTTCGATGCCGAGCAGCGAGGCGCGCCTGTCGACGAGCGACCAGGTGATCCCGTCACGCAGCCAGAATGCGATTACGCCGATCAAGAGGGCAGCGCCGAGTGCCGCGGGCCGGCGGGCCTGCCTTCCCTCGTCGCGGCCGGATTGCACTGATCCGACAGGCCGGGGGCGGGCTGCCAGGACGACGAGCAGGAGCAAGCCCGCACCGATCGCCTCTACGCCCACAACGCCGGCGAGCGGAGCGCGGCCGGCGAGGAACGGCGTAACGGCCCAGACGAGCACCTGCCAGATCACCGTTAGGAACCAGATGCCGCCATTCAGGCGCACGGGATCGGCCGATGCGGCGAGCAACGCGTTGGCGCTGGCCGCGGCAAGCCCGAAACCGACGCCACCTAGGAGCAGCAGCGGCAGGCTATGGAGGCCGGGAAACAGCAGCAAGAGGCAGAGCGCGGCCAGTGCCAGCGCGCCACCCATCGCGCCCGTTGCCCTGGCATGTCCGGCGGTGAGCTTCAACGCGGCGGCTCCGGTGGTGAGGGCGATCGCGCCGAGAAGAAGCGTGCCGACGATACCGGCCTGCGTCGCGTTCAGCGCAAACTCGGAGGAGAGGCCGCTGACGAACCACGGCATCGTCATCATCGGCAGATAGGAAATGCCGTTGAGCGCAAAGGCGCTGAGCAGCAGCGGCAGCTCGTCTGCGGGCACCATCCGGCGGATATGCGCGATCGGACTCACCCAGCCACCCGAAGCGGCAATTTGGCCGCCACCGGACGCGAACGCGATACACTCATGCCGGAAGCGCCGCTATCGGTTGGAAATCGCAATCGTGGCCGAATGCCCTGGGACCAACCATATGCAGCGCCTCTGCCGTCTTCAAGAGCGCCGGCGCCTCGATCGCCAGCACCTCGACCTGCTGGCCATAGCGGATGCCCTCGGAATGGATCGGGTGGAAGGTGTCGGCGTCCACGATCGAGATGATGTCAGGCGTGGTCGCGATCAGTGCATCGTCGCGGTATGCAACCAGAAACTCGTTCTGGAAAGCGATCCGCATCAACTGGCCATCGGTACCACTCTGAGCGATTTCGATCATGCCCCTATCGAAGCCGCCGCGCGTGTCGCGGCTGCAGGCCGTGATCCGCCCTGCGAACAAGCGCCGCGTGGCGATTCCCCATTGCCGATCCAGCATGCTCGCAAGCGCTTCGAAGCGGGCTTCGGCACCGATCGTTCCGGAAATCGCCCGCCCGATCGCGCGGGCCAGGGACAATGTGCGAGGAATGGCATGGCGGCGCACGTCCTCACCCGACAGGGGATATTCGATCGAAAACGCCTTGCTTCCCATCTGAACCGACAGCGCCCGGGTCAACTCCTCGGACCTCGCATTGCTCGCTGCCGTGATGATCACCACCTCTCCGCCCTCACCTGCGACGACGGCCGGTACCGAACTATGGCCGTAGATGGAGAAGGTGACTTGGTCGCCGCGTGGAAAGGCACGCCCCATGCCGTCCGCGTCGACCACCGGCAAGCCGGTCATGGCTGAGGCAATCAACGGCACCATGCCGTTTAGCCCGCCGATCTCCGACGCGATCAACGCATCGATGGGCCGGCCGAGGCGATCCCGCATCGCATCGATGGCGGAAACGATCTCCCCCCCGCTCAGCAACTTTTCGGCAAGAACGATCGGTGCGCCGACATAGCCAACGGTCAGGATCACCTCTTCCGTCGCCAGATGTGCCGGATCGACGATCGGAATGCGGTGGCCCTGGCGGATCAATTCACCCAGCAATATGATCGCGCAATGGGTGTCACCGCCCCCGCCCGACCCCAGCATCGCGCATCCGAGTGCGATCGGCGCCAGATCCTCCGCCTGCAGGATCCAGCTCATAGCGCCTCCAGTTCGCCGGCAACACGCACACGGACGCGGCGAGCCCCGCCAGGCATGTAGGCGAGCGGCAGATCCTCGACGTCGATCGTCTCGAGCGTTTGGGGATCCGCGCCTGCCAGCACGGCCCGATCGCGCGCTTCCTCGGTAGCTGCGTGGATCGCCTTGTCCCGCTCCACACCGGAAAAGACCCGGTCCACCTCGCCGCTGATCTGCGCCATGGCCGCACCGACGGCGTTCGCAACGTCATGATGCTTGACGAAGAGCACTTCGGAGACGCCCGCCAGCCTGTCCGGCAGCAGGAAGGCGCCCCCGCCCACCGCGATCACGGGTATGTCGCCAGCCTTCGTCTTCATGCTTTCGATGCCATCCTCGAGCATCGCCCGCGTCTCGCTTTCGAATTCGGCAAGCAACTGCTCCGGAAGATCGGCGACGAGCGCCCGATCGCCGATGGCGATGCGTCCCCGCGCCACTGCGAGATCGGTCGCGGTCAGCACGTCGCCGCCGAACACCCGCGCCTCCTCGATCAGCCGATAGCCGACACTGTCAGGGCCGAGACGGAAAGGGTCGGTCCTGATCCGGCTGCCGCCGCCGAGGCCGAGGCACAGCACGTCCGGCATGCGGAACAGCGTCCGCACGCCGCCCACCTCCACGACGCCGTTGGCATTGCGCGGGAACCCGTTCACCAGCATGCCGATGTCGCTGGTCGTTCCGCCGACGTCGACGACGATCGCGTCCGAGCATCCGCTGAGCAACGCAGCGCCGCGCATCGAATTGGTCGGTCCGGACGAAAAACAGAGCACGGGCGCCTGCTCGGCAGCATCGGCCCGCATCACCGTACCGTCATTCTGGGTCAGGAAGAGCTGCGCATCCAATCCGCTGCCGCTTATCGCATCCTTGAAAGCCGCCACCGTCTTACGAGCGAGTTCGAACAACGAGGCGTTGAGCAGTGCCACATTCTCGCGCTCGAGCAATCCGGTGCGGCCGAGCTCGCTCGACAAGGTGATCTGTATGCCCGGACAGAAGCGGTCGATGATCTCGCGGGCGCGCCGTTCCTGCTCGTTGCGCAGCGCCGAGAACACGCCGGAGATGGCCACCGCGGACACGCCGGAATCCGCGATCCGACGGGCGATATCCTCCATCGTGCGGACGTCGAAAGGCGCGATCTCGCGACCATCCACCTCATAGCCGCCGGGAAGCAGGAACACATCCTGCCGGACCAGCTCGCGCAGGTCTGCCGGCCAGTCGACGAAGGGCGGCAGCGCATGAGATGCCGGCAGACACAAGCGCACGGCGGACACGCGGTTGAGACGCTTGCGCTCGACCACGGCATTGACGAAGTGGGTGGTGCCGATCACCACCGCGCGGGCACTGCGCGCCTGCTCGCCTGCGTTCTCGATCAGCGCGGCGAGTGCCGCGCGGATACCGGTCGTCACATCTGCCGTTGTCGGCGTCTTCACCGCCGCAGCTACGCTATCGCCGTCGAGCAGGGCGGCGTCCGTATTGGTACCGCCGACATCGACCCCAATTCTCAGCATGTCAGATCACCTTTGCATGGGGTGTATGGTGGTCGAATTCATATCCGAAGGCCCTGGGACCGACGGCCGCGATGGCATTCGGCGTCAGATGCTCGACCATCGCCGGGAATGAGACGACGGACACCTGCTGGGCATAACGCAAGGACTCCGTGCCGATCGGTTCACCGCGCACGGTATCGAACAGGCAAAGGAGATCCGGCACCGTCGATTGCAGCCGATCGCCGCGCATCGCCACCGTATATTCGTTCTGAAACATCAATCGCATCGACTCCGAACCATCGGTTGGCGCGATGATCGCCTCGCCGCGCACGAAGCCGCCTTCGATGCGGCGGTCGACATCGCGCACCCGGCCGCGGACAAGTTCGACGCCCGGCATGTGCGACAGCAGCTGTTCGACGACATCCCGATGCGCCGCCTGCGCGGCGAGGATCACCTCGCCCATCGCAACCGCGCGCGAATAGGTGCCTTTGAGCGCGTGGCGCCTGATGATGCGTCCCGTAGCACCGGACGCCATGCCCGCCATCGAGCCATATTCGGTGGTGACCGCACGCACCAGCGTCTCCACCCAGGGGCCGTTCTCTGCAGCCGGGATGACCACCTCGTTGCCGCGTATGTCAGCGAGGGCCATCGGTGTAAGCGAGGCGCCGGTGATCAGGAAATTGGACATGTCGATCTGCGGGAAGGATCGCCCCAGCGTATCCGCGTCGACCAGCGGCAGGCCGAGATCAGCCGCGACAAGCACGGGAATGATGGCGTTTAGGCTGCCGATCTCCGCCCCCATTACGGCATCGAAGCCATGGCCGAGATGCCGTGACAGGATCGTGGTGGCATGGACGAATTGAGCGACGTCGACCAGCCGTTCCTGCATGACGAGCGGCGCCCCCACCATCGCCACCATCACCACCCGCATGTCGTCGGCAATCGCGTCCGCCGAGATAAGCGGAACCGCGCCCCGCTCGGCCAGCACGCGGCTGGCATGGAGCACCTCATGATAGGGGAAGGAGCCCCCACCCGCGCTCAGCACCGCGGCGCCCATGCCGAGCGGCCGTAATCGTTCCGCGTCTATCGTGGTCATGCGTCAGAACTTAACGCGAACCGAAGCGCCGAACAGCCGGGGCGGCCCATATATCGATACCACCGATCCATTGGTCGTCGCGAAGGGATTGGCCGCGATCCGATAGGTCACCGCCCCGATATTCTGCACATAGGCGGCGATCTCCCACGCGTCATTCTCCGGACCGAAGGCGATGCGCGCATTGACCAGCGCATAGGCGCCCTGGTGGGTTGCCGGATAATCGATGATGTTGAGCTTCTGCCCGCTGATCCAGCGCGTATCGGCCTGGGTGATCAGCTTATAGGTGCCGATGGTCCATTCCTTGCGGACGTAGCCGGTCAGCGTTCCGCCGGGCGCGTTGGGCATGCGCTGGCGCTCCCGCGTCACTTCGCCGGTCAGCGGATTGGCGATCTCGATCGGATCGGTGAGCGTGTTCAGCAGCGAAGCCGAGGCGCCGACGGTAAGGCCTCGCGCGACGAGCGCGTTGACCTCGAGCTCGGCGCCGTAGATGCGGGCGTTGGAGTTGAACGTGAGTGTCGAGGTGCCCACCTGGCTGTAGAGTTGGACACCGTCATAGTCATAATAGAACACGCTGCCGTTCACCGCGATCCTGCGATCTGCGAGGCTGGCCTTGAAGCCCGCTTCGTAGCTGGTCAGAACCTCGTCGTTGTAGCGGGTCTGAGCCACCGTATAGGATGCGACGGTGCCCGCGTTGAAGCCGCCCGCCTTGGTGCCACGCGAGATGCCCGCATAGACCAGCAGGTCTTTCGAAGGCTCGTAGCTGAGCTGGATCTTGCCGTCCCAATTGCCAGACTTGCGATCGGGCCGCGCGCCGGCAATGCCCTCATAATAGCCGGTGCCCTGCACGATGGAGGGGTCGTCCATGCCGAAGGGCACGCAACCCTCGCCCGAGCAGGAGGCGCGATAATCGAAACGTTTCCTGTCCCACGTATAGCGCAGACCACCGATCAGCCGCAGCCCGGGCGCGACCTTCCATTCGCCCTGTCCGAAGATCGCATAGGCGTCGTTGTCGAGGGTCCAGTGATTGGCGATCAGCGCTGATGACGTCGGGTCGCTCGGAAAAAAGGAGAAGCCACTGGAATATCGGCCCTTGATCGAGAGATAATAGGCGCCGACGAGCCATTGCCCCCAATCCTGCTTGCCCGCTATGCGCAGTTCCTGCGCGATGTCGCGAGACCGGGCATATTGGTTGAAAGCCAGGATATCGGCCGAAGTCGCATCCGAATCCTCATTTTCATAATCCTTCTTCAGCCGATCGTAAGTGGTCAGCGCGGTGAGCGTTACCGTATCGGCCAATTTCAGGTTGATGGTCAGCGTGCCGCCATAGGTCGTGCGGTCGAGACCGCCTCCGCGGCGGTTGTGCGAGATATCATAGGGATTGCCGGTTTCGACGTCGCCGCTCACACAGTCGGTGGCGTCCGCGCCGACCGTCGTTCCGAAATAAGAGGAACAGAAAGCAGCAAACTCCGCGCCGTTGCCGCTGACGTAAAGTCCCGTCTTCGGATCGGGATAACTGGCACTGGCCCGCGCCGGAATGGTGCTCACCTTGTCATGCGAGTAACGCGTGATCAGGCTGACGTCGTTGCCGTCGCCGAAATCCTTGTAAAGCTGACCCCGGGCGCTGACATTGTTGCCGTCGCCCTTGCGGCCAGACTCGGCGAGATTCTTGTAATAGCCGTCGTGACTGTCCTTTACGACGCTCAGCCGTGCCAGCACACCGCCACCGATCGGTCCGCTGATCGCACCCTCGGCGCGAACCGCGTTATAATTGCCGTAGGAGAATTGCCCGTAGCCGCTAAGTTCCGCCGTCGGCTTCACGCTCACCAGCTGGATGACGCCCCCGGTCGCGTTGCGCCCGAACAGCGTACCCTGCGGCCCGCGCAGCACCTCGACCCGTTCCAGATCGAACAGATTGGCGCCGATGGCACCGAGATAAGGGATGTAGGATCCATCCGAGAACACCGCCACCGGCGATTCCTGGTGATCGCTGAAATCGAATTGCGAAACGCCGCGCAAGGTGAAGAATGTAGTGGTCGGGTTGCCGTAGTCCGTCACCGTCAGATTGGGGACGGCCTTTGCAAGCCCGTTGGAAGCCGTGATGTTCTGCTCGCGCAGCTGCTCGCCGGAGGCGGCCGTGATCGAGATTGGTACGTCGCTGAGCCGTTCCGCGCGCTTCTGTGCGGTGACGATGATTTCACCGACACCCTCAGCGTCGGCCGCCCGTGCGAGCGCCGGGACGACAAGCATGGAAACCCCGGCCAGCAGCAATCCAAATCGGTGTCTGACGATCATGGTCATTTCCCCTTTTCTGCGGCGAAGCTTCACCGACGCGAAGGCGGATGGCCATGCAGATCATTGGTAGGGGTCATTTCTTCGTTAGTAGGGGGTATATAAGAGTTTGGCAGGGGTCATCAGTTCAGGCGAGAAGACCAGCTTCTCCCGCCTTGAGCAGCGCCTGCGCCCGCGTCTCGACATGCATCTGGGCATAGGCCCGCTTGAGATGGTAACGCACGCCGTGGGGTGAAATCCCCAGCGCTATACCGATCTCCTTGTCGGTCAGCCCGTCCCTGAGCTTGGCGATCACCTCTCGAGATCTCGGAGTAAGCAGGTGCGCGAGCATCCCCTCCTCCGCGGGGCGATCGGGCGCAGCCTGCGCCTCGATCGTCAGGCGGAGGCCGCGAGCGCCCTTTCTCGACAGCAGCCCGCATCGCTCGCCGAGACGCATGTTGCCGTGCTGCTGAGCATGCCGCCGCGCCATCGCGAGCAGACGAGCGAATGTCGGATCCGGCCGGTGCGTCGCCATCGCGGCACGTGCTTCGACGCACACCTCGATCTCGCGCCACGGCCGCTTCGCGACCGCTGCAACCGTCTGGCCGCGATAGGGCTCGAGCGTCATCTGCGCCAAGGCGATTTGCCCGGCCATCACAGCGATGAGTGCCCGCTGATGATCCAGCACGAACAACAGCGGCGCGACATCCTCCCGCCGGGCATAGTCCGACCCCGCGTCGAGCAGGGCCAGCGCTCCCGCGGTATCTCCGGCCAGGAACAGCTTCTCGGAATAGGTCCTATAGGCCGCATAAAAGACGTCGGGCCAGCCCTCGAGCGTGGGCAGTTTACGGCAGATCGTGCGCAGCCGCCCGGCTTCGCCCAGATCGCCAGGATCATCCTCATGCTCCAGCTCGATGCGGAACGCGTCGCGTATTACGGCGATGCGCGGATCGAGCCGCAAAATGTCCCGATACGCCGACGAAATTCGGGCAAGTTCCGCCCGGGCCTCCTGCCTTCGCCCCTGAACTCCATCTATCACCGCAATGTCGAAATAATGGAAGAAAGTCGCATAGCGTCCGGCCCCTCCCATCGACGCCCTGACGCCATGTTCGGCAGATCGCCGCGCAGCGGACAGTTCCCCGAATATCTGATGCATGTGCGTGCGCAACATCGCAGCGACCGTTTCGAGCAACCCGATCTCACCGCTCATGCGACCAGCCAGAGCGCCCAATGCGCGATAATCCTCCTCAGATATGTCGCGCCCCTGATGAATATTGAGCAGTGACTTCGCGATCAGCACCTGGACCTGCAATTTAGGCGAGATGTCCTGCGCGCTCAGCACGGAGGCGAACCGGGTCTCCACGTCCCCGAATATCGCGCGCGCCTGCCTGAGATGGCCCGTCTTCAGCAAGGCCACGAGCGCAGCGCAGGAGACCTGAAGATTGCGGCGAGCCATGTCCGGCGGAATGAGCGCCACTATCCGCTCCAGCGGGGCGATGCCTTGACCCAGAAAAGTCGAAACGGGATCGCAAGCGTCGATAATATCCGTCAACAGCTCTTCGTCGCCGATCTCGACAGCTAGCCGGGTTGCGGCGACGAAGTGACGACGGGCCAGCAAGTCCCTCGCGGCACGTGCTTTCACCGACCCCGCTTCTTCGGGTTCGCGACCGACCAGCAGAGCCGCCAGCATGGGATTGACCACATAGCCACGCGCATCCCGATGAGAGACGGGCGCGACGACCCCCAGTTCGATCAGCCTCTCGATCACTGCGTCGGTTGCGACCAGCCGAGCAAGATTGAGATCGAAAGCGTCGATCGAGGCAAGATGCCGAACCGCGACGATATCCTCCTGCGAAAGAAATGGCATCAGGCGCGTGCGAACGAATCGAGCAGGACGTGCGTCGGCGCCCGTGCGACGATATTGGTCGATCAGCATCGCGGCGAGAGCAGGCCATCCCTGAGACTGCCGCAATATCGCTCGCGCCCGATGCGCGGTGACGCCACGGCCGCACAGGGCCCGCACATCTTCCAGTCCGAAACGCAATATGCGTCGATCGACGACATGATCGACATAGCGCTCGATCGCAGCCGGCATCTGTTCCAAGGTCAGCACGATGCGCAGATGCTTGGGCGCCAGCCTCAACAGCGGATACAACACTTCGCTGCGGACCGCTTCCGAACTGGCCAGAAAGTCGTCGATGAAAAGATGACAAGGCCCCTGCCGCCCGTCGATGGAAGCGATCAGCGCCTGGAGCGTCCGGACGATGTCGCCGCCGGTCTCCTCCGCAACTGCATCGAAATGGGCACCAAGGCCGGCTGCAATATAGGCCAGTGCGCCCGCTGCGTCGTCATGCGGATCGCACTTGAACCAGGCGGCTGCAAGACCCTGCTCTTCCGCGAGCGCGTGCCATGCAGCGAGCAGACACGTCTTGCCGAAGCCGGGAGGACCAACCACAGCGACACGGCTCGGCTCGCCTTGCTCAGCCTGCCGCACTGCCGACCGGTAGGTCGGAAGGTGCGAAAGATTGCCGGGAGGTCGCAACCGGCTCCGTATCAGCCAGCCGTCGCCTCGAACACTACCCCGGTCCTTCGCTTGCATCGCATCGGTCTACAACCTGCGTCCACACAGTTCAAACGGCGGAGATGAGACACACGTCGCTCTGCCGCTGCAGCGCCGCTGACGGCCGGATGCTCGGCCACCAATCGAAATGGAACTCACGGTCTTGCGCGGCGACGAATCGCCTCGACTGACGGCCGGAAAGATCGTTCGCAGACATGATCGTGCGCCTTGGTCCTCTGCCAAGATCTTCAGGCCCATCCGGGTCTTTCGAACTCCACATAATCATATGACGATTGCCGCCTTCCTTCGACACGACCGGGCATCTACCGAACATCTTTCCCTTGCGGAATCGCTTATGCACGCTTCCCGAAAATCGCCCCTACGGCGCCCATGACAGCCTCGCTTATTCCTTGCCTGGCGGCGGAGCGGCGCTTCGCCGGAGGTTTGCCCGACAGTCCGTCCGGGCGTGCGAAGTGCGTCCTTCTGGGGGTTACTGAATGTCCGATAAGGTCTTCGTCGGCAACATCGTCTTGCCGGATCGGGTGATCGAAGCGGGCTATGTTCTGGTTGCGGACGGGATCGTGCAGCATGTCGGCGAAGGCGATGCGCCTGCCGGAGAAGTGCATGGCGACAAGGACACGCTCGTCCTGCCCGGCGCGATCGATCCGCAGGTCCACAGCCGCAGCCAGGCCGATCAGGAGGATTTCATCTGGTCGACCAAGAGCGCGGCGGCGGGCGGCGTCACCACCATCGTCGACATGCCCTATGACGATGGCGATCTCATCTGCACGGCCGAGCGGTTCAATCTGAAGAAGGAGGAAGCCGGCGCGCAGGCACGGGTCGATTATGCCCTCTATGCCACCATCGCGCCCGAAGATGGCACGCGGCACATCGACGATCTCGTCGCGGCCGGCGCCTCGGCCTTCAAATTCTCGACCTTCGGGACCCATCCCAAGCGCTTCCCGCGCATTCCGCCGCATCTCATGCACGCCTGCTTCCAGGCGATCGCGCCGCACGGACTGATGGCCGGCGTGCACAATGAGGATGACGAGATGATCCGCGCCACCCTCGCCGCGGTGCGTGAGACCGGCGATACCAGCTATGTCGCGCATGGCCTCTCGCGGCCGCCGATCACCGAGGCGCTGGCCACCGCGCAAGTCTACGAGATCGGCGCCGCAACCGGATGTCCTGCCCACATCGTCCATTGCTCTATCGGGCGCGGCTATGAGCTGGCTGCCGCCTATCGTGCACAGGGCCATGAAGCGACGATCGAGGCCTGCATCCATTATCTGATCCTCGACGAGGAGGAGGATGTGAAGCGGCTGCGCGGACGCGCCAAGGTGAATCCGCCGATCCGGACGCGCGCCGAGCGCGAGGCGCTATGGCGCCATCTCGCCGCAGGCAACGTCACCGTCGTCTCGACCGACCATGTGAGCTGGTCGCTCGATCGCAAGGACGATCCCGACATGCTGGCCAACGCCTCGGGCCTGCCGGGACTGGAGGTGCTGCTGCCGCTGCTCGTCAAGGGGCTGGTGGAGCGTGACCTGCCGCTCACCCATGCGGCGCGCCTGCTTGCGCAGAATCCGGCGAAGCTGTTCCGCCTCGGGGCCACCAAGGGCGCGCTCGAGGTCGGACGCGACGCCGACGTCGTGTTGATGCACAAGTCGCCTTATCGCTACGATCCCGCCGCGGCCGGCGCGAACGTCGTCGAATGGAGCCCCTATGAAGGGATGGAGCTGCCCTATCGCGTCGATGCCGCCTATCTGCGCGGCGAGGCGATTGCGGTGGGCGGACAGGTGCTCGCCCAACCTGGCAATGGCCGCTTCCTGAGGCCGCAGGCGGCCGGCTGAATGGCGACTCCACAAAAGGCCGACATCGATGCGGCGCGCCTGTGGGACGATCTGATCGCGCTCGGCACCATCACCGAGCCGGGCAAGCCCTATACCCGCCGCTCCTTCACCCCGCTTTTCCAGGAGGGGCGCGATTTCCTGAGGGGCAGGCTGGAGGCAGCCGGGCTTGCCGTGCGGATCGATGCGGCGGGCAATCTGATCGGTCGCCTGGAAGGATCGGAGCCGGGGCTGCCCGCGATCGCGATGGGATCGCACAGCGACACGGTTCCGGCCGGCGGCCGCTTCGACGGCATAGCGGGCGTGATCGCGGCGATCGAGGTCGCCCGCGCGATCCGGGAAAGCGGCACGCTTCTGCGCCATCCGGTCGAGGTGATCGATTGCCTTGCCGAGGAGCCCAGCGCCTTCGGCCTCTCCTGCATCGGCAGCCGCGGCATGGTCGCCAAGCTCGACGATGCCATGCTGGCGATGACCGACGCTGACGGCCGGGTGCTGGCGGATGCGCTGCGCGCCGTGGGCGGCGATCCCGAGCGGATCGCGGAAGCGCAGCGCGACGACCTTGCGGCCTTCCTCGAATTGCATATCGAGCAGGGGCCGGTGCTCGAAGCCGAGCGCATCCCGATCGGCGTCGTCACGGCGATCGTCGGCATCCGCCGCATCGAGATCCGCTTCGAGGGGCAGGCCGCGCACGCCGGCACCGCGCCGATGCATCTGCGCCGCGACGCCGCCTATGCCGGCGCTCTCACCCTGGCGCGCATCCGCGAGCGCGCCGAGGCGCTGGCCGCCGCGGGCGAAGGTTATTTCGTCGCGACGGTCGGCATCATGGAGGTGTGGCCCGGCGGCTCGAACGTCGTGCCGGGGCGCTGCCGCATCGTCGTCGACATACGCAGCTCCGATCCCGCGCTCACCGATCGCTTCGCGGCAGGTCTCGACGCCGACAGCCGCGCGGCGGCGGACATGGCGAAGGTGGAGCGGGCCGAGTTCGCCATATTGTCCGATGGCGTGCCGGCCGTCTGCGATCCGCTGCTGCGCGAGACGATCCGGGACGCCGCCGACGCCTGCGGACAGGCCGCCATCGATATCGCCAGCGGCGCCGGCCACGACGCCGCCTTCATGGCTGCGGTCTGCCCCGCGGCGATGATCTTCATCCCCTGTCTCAGGGGGATGAGCCACACGCCGGAAGAATATAGCACGCCGGAAGAACTCGCGGCCGGGACGGCGGTTCTGCTGGAAACCGTGCTGCGGCTCGATGAGCGGCTGGATTGAACTGCCCTTTTCCTGTGCAGCACTAGGCATGCAGACGTCGCCTGCATTGCTCCATCTTCGTCATCCCGGACTTGATCCGGGATCCATTAGAGCATCGAGCGTTAAATCCGCAACACCTCCGCTCATCCTGAGTAGGGGCTGAGCCTGGCGAAGGTGAGCAGGTGAAACATGCCCCCGGCATGTTTCAGCCTCGTCCGGGGGACGAGGCGACCTGCATCACTATCGAAGGACATCCCCTGTGGCCGATCCTTCGATACCCATTTCGACACGCTCAATGGCTACTCAGGATGAGCAGATCTGATTTAACGCTCGACGCTCTAGTCGCAGCGTTGCCAATAAAGCGCGACGCTGCGGCTAATGGATCCTGACTTCCGTCAGGATGACGAAACGACATATCGACCTCCCTACGATCACCGTTCCCTGCGAAACGTCGCGATCGCGATCAGCGCGACGACTGCCGAGGCGGAGACATAATAAGCCGGCGCCTGCGGGCCGAGCCGGGTCGTCGAGAGCCAGGTGATGATCGCCGGCGCGAAGCCGCCGAAAAGGGTGAGCGCGCCATTATAGGCCAGCGACGTGCCGGTCGATCGCACCTGGGTCGGGAACAGCTCGACCAGGATCGCGGGCACGGCGCCGGCGAACAGCCCGACCAGCGCGCAGAAGCTCGCCTGGGCGAAGATCAGCATCGGCAGAGCGTGCACGGAGACGAGCAGCGCCATCAGGATGGGCGTAGCCACCAGCAGCGCCACTGCAGTCGCCATCATCAGCGTGCGGCGCCCGATTCGATCGGCGAGCCGGCCCGACACGAAGGAAGCGGCGATGAGCAGGAGATTGCCGACCAGCGCCGCCGAAAAGGCCTCGCGCGCGGAGAAGCCGAGCGCCTTCTGGACATGGACGGGCAGAAAGATGACGAGCGCATAGACGCTGACGCCCCACAGCACCGAGATGCCGAAGCCGCGCGCGACATTGGCGCCCTCCTGCCGCAACGTCGCGAGGATCGGCGCCCTTCCCTCCTCGCTGCGCGCGGCGACGAAGTCGGGCGTTTCGTCCAGGGTCGCGCGCAGCCAGATCCCCACCGGCACGATCAGCAGACCGAACAGGAAGGGCACGCGCCAGCCCCAGGCCGCGATCGTCGCCTCGCTCATCGCCGCACCGACGGCGAGCGCGACCAGCGCGCCGAGGATGTTGGAGACGGCCATGCTCGCCTGCAGCCAGGCGGCGTAGATCGCCTTGCGCCCGGCCGGTGCATGCTCGACGAGGAAGGAGGCCGCACCGCCGATCTCCCCGCCGGCCGAAAGACCCTGCAGCAGCCGGCCGACCAGCACGAGGATCGGGGCCGCCGCGCCGATCGTCGCATGACCGGGCGTGACGGCGATGATCAGCGTGCCGAGCGCCATCAGCCCGAAGGTCAGGGTCAGCGCCGCCTTGCGCCCGGCATAGTCGCCGAAATAGCCGATCAGGATCGCGCCAACCGGCCGCGCGACGAAACCGACGCCGAAGGCCAGCAGCGTCTTGACCATCCCCGCCGTCTGGCTGTCGCCCGGAAACATCGCGGCGGCGAGATAGGGGGCGAATAGGACGAAGACGGAGAAATCATACCATTCGAACGCATTGCCGATCGACGCCGCGGCAATGGCGCGGGCACGGTGGATGCGAGGCGATGGGTGCGCGGCGACCACGCCGCTCATCGCGCCGCATTCTCCAGCGGAAAGCGGAGCAGCCCCTTCGCCGCCGCCTCGTCGAGCGCCTCGGGATAACCTGCATCGGCATAGCGCATCACGCCGAGGCTGGTATCGTTGGTGAGCGAGAGGCGGATGCGTTCGTCCGCCTCCTCGCTGCCGTCGGCGATCACGGTGACGCCGCAGCTCGTCATGAAACCCGAATAGCCGCCGCCACCCGAATGGATCGCGACCAGATCGGCCTGCGACGAGGCCATGGCCAGTGCGTCGAGCAGCGGCCAGTCGGCGATCGCGTCGGACCCGTCGCGCATCCGCTCGGTCATGATCGTCGGATGGGCCATGGCGCCCGCGTCGAGATGGTCGCGCGTGAAGGCCACCGGCCCTGCCAGCCGCCCCTCGCGGACCATGCGGTTGACCGCAAGCGCCAGGCCCGTGCGCTCGCCATGGCCAAGCCAGGCGATGCGTGCCGGCAACCCCTCCACCGGCACATGCTCGCGCGCGAGCCGAATCCAGTTGGTAACGATGCGGTTGTCCGGAAACGCCTCCAGCACATGATCGTCGATCCGGGCGATGTCGTCGCGCTGGTTGGAAAGCGCGATCCAGCGGAACGGCCCGATCGCCCGGCAGAAGAGCGGGCGCAGAAAGGCTTCGGTGAAGATCGGAATGTCGAAAGCGTCGGCGATGCCGCCCTCCAGCGCCTGGCTGCGGATGAGATTGCCATTGTCGAACACCACTGACCCGGCGCGCTGGAAGCCCAGCATCGCGGCGACATGGCGGGCGATGCTGGCGCGGCCCTCGGCCATCAGCGCGGCCGGATCGCCGCGCATCGCCCGCGCTTCCTCCACCGAGCGGCCGGCCGGGACATAGCCGTAGACGAGATCATGCGCGGAGGTCTGGTCGGTGACGACATCGGGAATCACGCCGCGCGCCAATATGGCTTCGTACATCTCCGCGGCATTGCCGCACAGGCCGATCGAGACAGCGCGGCGCTGCAGCCTCGCCTCCTCCGCCAGGCGCAGCGCCTCGTCGAGATCGGACGCGACCATGTCGAGCAGGCCGACCGCCTGGCGGCGGGCGATGCGCGCCGCATCCACCTCGACGCACATGATGGTCGCGCCCGCCATGCGGCCCGCGAGTGGCTGCGCGCCGCCCATCCCGCCGAGCCCGGCGGTGAGCACCAGCCGGCCGGCAAGATCGCCGCCGAAATGCCGCTCGGCGATGCGCATCAATATCTCGTAGGTGCCCTGGATGACGCCCTGCGACCCGATATATTGCCAATCCCCGGCGGTGAGCCCGCCCCAGCAGATCAGCCCCTTCGCCTCCCAGTCGTAGAAATTCTGCGGCGTCGCCCAGCGGCCGACCATGTTGCAATTGGCCATGATCACGATCGGCGCGCGCGCATGCGTCTTGAGGATGCCGATCGGCTTGCCGGACTGGACGACCAGCGTCTCGTCCTCCGCCATCGTCTTCAGCGCCGCGACGATCGCATCATGCGACGGCCAGTCGCGCGCCGCCTTGCCGAGCGCGGCATAGACGACGAGCCGTTCCGGCGCCTCGCCGACCGCGAGCACATTTTCGAGCAGGCGGAGCAGCCCCTCCTGACGCCAGCCGCGGCAGCGTAGCACCGTGTCCGTCGGAAGAGCGAAGCTGCGCTGTGCCTCCCCCATGTCAAGCGAGCGCATAAGGAGCGATGGGAATGCCGAGGGCGCGCTCGACGACGGGATAGACGCTCGGATCGCGGACCGAAGCGCTGAGCGGGATCAACGGCTTGGCGATGTGGAACAGCAGCAGTTCGGCACCTTCCTCGACACAGCCGACGCTCACCGGCTCGCCCATCGGCGAAAGCGTCGTGATCACGTCGGGATAGGTCGCGATCCGCGTGCCGTCTTGATCGTCAGCGGCCATATATTCGTTCATGACGTGCAGGGTGCAGCCGCGACCCTCGCCCTCCAGGCGGATCGTGCCGATGTCGAAAGCCTCCGGCGTGTAGCGCACCTGCTTCGAGACGACGCGGCCGCGGGCGAGGATCGTCCCGCCGGTTATCGCGCAGATCGCATCCACCACCGCAGCGCCGCCCTGCGATTCAGCCTCCAGTATCGCCTCTCCCAATGCGAGCGCGCGCGAGATGCCGCCGAGCGCCGCGTGGCCTGCGACATAGCCGGCGCGGATCGGATTGCGGCAGCTGGCGATGAAGCCGCCCGACATGTCGGACGCCGCGCGCAAGATCGGCGAGACCTTCGCGGTGCCGCCACGCGCCACCAGCTCGATATAGCTGTTCGACGCGCGATGGCCTCCGGCGGCGGTCTGGATCATCGGCTCTGGACTGCCCGCCAGGCCGAGCGACCCCATGTCGCCGGTCGGGTGCGCGCGGATGTCGCCGACCGCGTCGACCACGGCGAGACCGAGCGTCGCCGCAGGCAGCCAGCCGTTGAGCGTGCTCGACATGCCGTTCTGGCCGATGATCAATCCGGCCAGCGGCTCGCCCAGCGCCTCCTGGAGCAAAGCCACCGCGCGGACATAGTCGCTTCCCCGCATCTCCCACTGTGTGGTTCCAGCCGGCGCGCCGATCGCCGCAGCCGTGGCGATCCAGGCATCGTCGGCCAATTCGTCGATCGAGACCAGCTCGGGCGATCCCGCCGCCATCGCCTCGCGCCCCAGCATACGGCCATGATCCGCCCAGCCGCCCCCGCCGCAGGCGAAGACCGAGCCGCCGCGAACCGCCGGCTCGACGTCGTCGATCGTCAGCCGGCGCCTCACCAGCGCACCAGCGCCACCGGCTCGCCCGGCGGCATGGCCGGGCCGGGGAAGAAGCTGGTCGCGCGCGTGCCCTTCAGGAATTCCATGATCTGCGCGGCATTCTGGTTCTGCGGCAGGCCACCCGGCGCGTCGCCGACCAGCGGCACGACCTTGCGATACGCCGCCCAGGCGGCATCCACGCCGGGCCCGAAGCTGCGCGCGGGATCCTGCGCCTTGCGCACGTCGATCCAGCGGGCGCCATTGTTGAGATCGAAGCCGATCAGGCTCAGCGTGGTCTCGACGAGCTGGCGCGCCCGTGCCGTCTTCAGCCGCGTCTGCGCCTGCAGCTCCTCGACGCCGTCGCCCATGCTGTTGCCCTCGGCCGCGATCGGCACTGCGAGGCTCTGTATCTCCTGCCAGAGATCGACCGGCGTGTAGCCGCCGGAACCGCCATAGCCCGCGCCCTTGGGCAGATAGTCCGCCGCCTTCACCACCGTGAAGAAAGGATTGGAGAAACGCTGCAGGCGATGGACGATCGCCACATCCATATTGGCGACGGCGAGCGAGAAGGCCTCCACCTCGTTCGCCAGCGGATAGGGATCCCAGTTGGCGTTCGAGAAGATGTAGCCGGACTTGCCACCGCTCTGCGGGCCGCCCTTGACGTAGTAGCGCATCATCTGCGGCGTCGCGAGCTCCCAGCTGTCCTCGGGCTTGAGCCCGACCTTCACGACCGGGTTGTGATCCGACGTGTTCATCTGGAAAAGCACGCTGTCGCGCAGCCGGCTCCACGCCTTCCACGCCGAGGCCTGGCGGATCGAGGAGGCGCGCAGGCTCTCCGGATCCTGGATGATGCGCTGCGGATCGGCGCCGAACAAATAGCTGCCCTTGATCATCTCCTTGATCTTGCCGGCATGCCAGTTGAGCCAGGGATCCGGCCGGTCCGCCTGCACCGCGAGCGACAGCGGCGTGACGGACGAGTTCATCCCGTTGAGATCGAAGGCATAGGCCATGTCGGCCCATTCGAGCATCGCCTGCGCGTCATAGACGAGCAGCGCCGCCTGCGCCGTCGCATAGGCATTGGAGCTGGTGAGCGCATTATTGTCGGCCGCGAAGGGGATGATCGGCTTGAGCCCCGCCTTGGCGAGCGCCTCCGCCGCCGGCATGCGCACTCCGTCGAGATAGGCATCGCCCGCGCCGACCATCGTCGCGCCGACGTTGGAGAGCGCGGCCAGATCGCCCTCGCCCACCGTGCCGCGCGAATTCACCACCGGCGTGACGCGATGGTTGATCAGATCGACGAGCATCTGCGCGAGCCCCGGGCTCGGCGCATTCCAGGTCATCGCATTGGCGCGGATCACCATGATCGCGCGCACCAGCTCCTCGTCGGCGATCTCCGGGCCATAGCCGCCGCTCGCGCCGCCGCGGAAGGCGCGCATCTGCGTATCGGCGACCTTGGGATAATTTTCCGGGCTTTCGGGATTGCCCGCGAACATCACCGTCTCGCGCGCGCCGCCGGCGCCGCGGTTGAACCAGTAGATCGAGACGCCCTCGGTGGATCCCTCCAGCAGCAGCCCGTAATTGTCCTTCATCCGCTGCTTGGCCTCGGGCGTGACCTGCACCTTGGAGCCGTAGCGGGCGACCGCGATCACCTGATCGAGCGTGAGGTCATGCCCGGTCAGCACCACCGTTTTGCCGGCCATCGACGGCGTAATCGCGTGGTAGGGGGGCGGATCGGCCGCCGCCGCTGCGGCGGGTGACAAAGCGAATGCGCATGCAACAATGGCGAGAACCGGAGTCAGCAGGAAACGAAACATGGCATGGCTTCTCCGGATGAGGGGAC
Organism: Flavisphingomonas formosensis; assembly: GCF_009755815.1. Taxonomy (GTDB): domain Bacteria; phylum Pseudomonadota; class Alphaproteobacteria; order Sphingomonadales; family Sphingomonadaceae; genus Flavisphingomonas; species Flavisphingomonas formosensis. The sequence continues at coordinate 174,568 of NZ_WRPK01000005.1, read as the reverse complement.
GTAAGGCGGCACGGGGCGAGGGCGGCCTGCGCCCCCTCGCTCAGGCGAATAGATTGACGCGCACGCGCTGCTCGAACCGGGTTCCGTATTGCGCCGCCATCTTCTCGAAACGACCGCGGACCTCGTCATTCACGATATCCGTCTCGCGATAGTCATTGTAGCGCATGTTGCCGATCGCCTGCGCGGCATAGTCATCAAAGTCGGCATAGCTGCGCCCTTCGGAGAAGAAGAATATGGTCTCGCTGCCGAAGGCCGGTGCGGCATGGGCCGCAAGCGCCTGCGTCGCGTTGGCGCGCACCTCCGTCTCGTCATGATAGGGCGCCATCACATATTGCGCCGGCCCCTCGGCCAGCGGTTCCGCAACGCACAGGCTGCCGCCCGGCTTCAAGAGCCGCTTCGCCTCAGCGAGCGCGGCGCCCATCGAAGACCGCGGGACATGGTGAAGTGAAAAAACGAACAGCACCGCATCCGCCGAACCATCCGGCTCGGGAATCGCATCGGCGCGCGCCTGTAGCAGCCGATAGGAACCGGCACCCTCCGAAATCTCCTCCGTAGGAGCAATGAACGGATCATATCCGTGAACGCTGGCTCCGGCCGCCGCCAGCCCGCGCGCAATCACGCCCTCGCCGCATCCGATGTCGATGATGCGCTTGCCCTCGACCGGCCCCAGCGCAGCGAGCAGCCCCTCCACGCGGGCCATTTCCCCAAGATCGGCGGCATCCTTGGTCGTCATGGCAACTCCTTCGCGATCGATTCGGTATTGCTGCAGATGCGAAGGCTAAAAACTGCACGGCCCGTCGCCAAGACCGCGCGACGTCGCTTTTCCATCAACGCCGCCGCGTTGGGTCATAAACAAAATCGCACAGGGCCCGCAGCACTTGAATGGCGAATGGCTCCGCGATGGCCAGCCCGGGATCGAGCGCCCGCACGCCTTACGAGTGGTTGCTTCACGGCTGAAACACGGGTTCGATTCCCGTAGGGGTCACCAAATCGTCAGATTGCCCATTATGGGGTCGTTTTGTCGCGGGATTGGCGTGCGTCGACTTTCCAAAATCGGCAATCATATCAAATGGTTGCCTGAGCACCGTCTCTAGGCGACCGTTGGCCCACGACCAGTTCGAAGCAACGAGTTTTAGTGCTCGCCGTTTATGGTGCGGCGCCATCGAGGCAAACGCCTTGTGGGCGTTTGTGGCCACCTCCAGCAAAGCGACGCCATCATCGCTGTACGCTTCGTCAACGCTATTCAAGTGCTCTAGGTCGCGGATCACCCTCGCCCGCTCTTCGCGCCAGGGCTTCACGATACGATCGTGATAGTCGGCCGAAATGCGGCCGTCCACCTTATCGAGGTAGATAACATCCATACGACTCTGAAGGGCGTCGGCCTCGATCATCAGTCGGCGTCGTTGCTCGTCGCGCTCCCGTTGCTCGTCGACGTGGCTCTCTTTAAGTGCCTTCTGGATCAACGCGAAGATCGCAGGGTCCAACCGTATGCGCTTCAGGGACGCCGCAAAGTGATCATCAAGCGCCTCTTGCCTGACGTAGGGCTCTGGACACCTCCCTTTCGCCTTGGAGCAGTGGTAGTAGATATACCTGCCTTTTTTGATCTCACCGACAATGGCGCAGCCGCAATGGCCGCATGTCATTAGGCCCGTGTAGGCAAAGTCCTTCGGGCGGGCGCGCAGGTTCGCAGCCGAACGCCCATCCAGAACCGCTTGGGCGGCTTCCCATAACGCATGAGGTATGAGGGGCGTATGGAGGCCCTGATGGAGATTGCCGTTCCACTCGTAAGTCCCCGTATAGAGCCGATTCCTCAAGATGTAGAGGATTGAGCTCTTTCGAACTTCAAGTTGGCTGCGACGATAGCGCAGGCCCATTTCCCTTGCCTTGATGACAAGATCGGTGGTCGAATAATCGCCAGTTGCGCAAGCTCGAACAACCTGATGATCATTGGAGCGACCTCTGGATTTACCTCAATGACCTTCTTTCCAGTTTCGCTCCTGACGTTCCGATATCCGAGCGGCGCCAATGACGGCCAATAGCCCTGGGCTGCCTTCTCCGACATTCCCTTCCGGGCTTCCTCGGACAGATTGTCGATATAATTATTGGCCATCAGGACCTTGATCCCGTGCATGAACTTCTCGGATGAGCGAGAGTCCTTGGAGAGCACGACCCCTTCTTTGGCGAGGTGGATCTCGACATCGAGCTCGTCCAGCGTCACCCAATCCTTGAGGTTCCGGTAAAGGCGATCAGTTTTTTCAACCAGGATGATGCGAACCGTGGGATGCCGACGCAGATAGGCAAGCATCGCCTCAAACTCGGTTCGGCCAGCTCGCTTGGCTGTTTCCACATCAATATGCTCGCTCACCACGCTAATGCTCTGAACGGCGGCATATTCGTGGAGCAATTTCATCTGCGCGGGGATTGAGAAGCCTTCGCGTTCCTGCTCTGCGGTAGACACACGCGCGTATAGCACCGCCTTTCTGCCATAAGCGGCCAAATGCGCGCTCCTGCCCTTTTTGGTCGAATTCGATCGTGGTCTAGCCATCGTTTAAACGTCCCTTCACATTCCAACCCCACCTCCCCTTATGTAAGACAAGAAAAAATCCGACTTGGTCAGCTCCGGCCTATTCGTCAGATAAGGTTTTTCTCTCGGTGATTTTCGCGGCGCGCGAACTCCCCCCTGTCGAGTCCGATCCGGATAAGAAGATGCGATAGAAGTCGGTGAGATCGCCTAGGAAGCTGAGCGCTTCCTCTCGCGAAACGGCCCGGCTGAGGCGCTCAGAGAAAATCGTGACCGCATCGGCGATCAGTCCTTCTGAAAATTTGTTCCGGCGTATCGGACGTACCGTTTCCGGGTTATTTGCGGTGCTGCGGCTATCGACCGGGCGGAGGCATGGGGGAACTTGAGGAGGTTGGACATCAATGTCGCCCGGCCGCGATGGCGGCATGTGAGCGGGTGGCCCCGCATTGACAGGATCGTCCTTCCGACGGCCAGACTTGGAGCGCCTCACGATAAGAGAGCCGGCGGGCCCGTCCAGGCCATGGGAGAGATCCTGTTTTCTCCCCCGTGAGGTGAAGACGTCATTGTGCGAAGACGTCCTTTCCATAGCGGCGGCGAAGTTTTCCCGCGACCGCATCGGCGTACCAACGTTGCCGCCATGGTGTCGGACTGTGGTAGACGCCTACCGCCTTCCAGTAGTCGCCGGTGGCGCGGAGGCCTGAAAGAAAAATCCAGCGCGCGGCCGCCACATTGAAGCAGGCGTCGTGGATCAGCCACCAGCGGACTTGCCGCGCGGGACGTGCGGTGGCGGCGGCGAGCTTCTCGACCCACCAGCTGTTCACCTGCAACGGGCCAAGATCGTGCGAGCCATCGCTGTTCGGCACCTCAGCACCAATCCATCCTCCCTCTTGGTCGCGCAAACCCCACAAGGTTCTCTCCAGCCAAGGCCGGCCTTGAGAGGCCGCGGTGATGCAGCGACGAAGTTCAGGTTCAGGTGAATTGACATCCTCCGCCTGCGCAGGCCCGCTCAAATGGAGGAGTAGCGCCAACGACGTGCTCCAGCGCCAAACTCTCGCGGCGGCTGTGAGTCGGTCGGTTCGAGGGCCTCGTTCAATGGTCGAAGTCATGGACTTGCCCGTGGTGGGGCGCCTCCCTGTCGTGCTGGACTGTCGGTTGATGGTCGTTCGGCGATCGTTCACTCGCCGTTTGCCCAAGCGCGCGATCGAGAAAGCTATCGAGCATCTCAGCGATGGATCGCGCGCCTGTCGCGAGACGCTGTGAGATTCCGGGTGGGCCACTCTGGCGATCCAGTCTGGCCACAAGAGCCACGTCCCGTCGCTCGGCTCTCATGTCGTGCTGTTCGGAACGCAGACGATCGAGCGTGTCGCGATGGCGCTCGGCGAACCTGTCGCGGCTATCGCGGTCGAGTCGTCCTAACCCCTCGAGCGCTGAAGTCTTCTCGCCGCTGAAGCGCTGAAGCCGATCTACGAGACGCTCGGGATCTTCGGTCCACAGCTTTACCCCGTATCTCGCACGCGTGATTGCCGTGTAATAGTTCTGGCCGTTGACGAGCGGAGAGCTTACCGGGGCCAGAACATAGGCCCGGGCATAGGTCTTGGATTGAGACGAATACACCGTCTCGGCATAGCCATGATCCCAGGTTTTATGCTCTCCCAGATCAACCGCTTGCGTACGCTCTGTGCGGTCCCACTTGATCGTCGCGACGGTCCCGTCAAGCCGGACGATCGTGCCACGCTCAGCATTTTTGAGATCGAGATCCTTGTTCACGAGGCGCCACTGAATGCGGTCTCCTTGAGCCAGATCGCGCTCGTCGCGTTGAAACACATTGATGTGGCGCGCTTGGCCAAGTCGGGGATCCCATCGAATGATCCGGCCGTTCTCATCGACCAGACGCACGATCTGCCGCCCATTGGCGTCGCGGCCGATGCCGACGACGCGATATTCGGAGTCGCGCGCGAGCCCGAGAGCGGCGTTGCCGCGAGAGAAGGTGACGACCTGACCGCCCGAGTAGAAGCGGGCGTAGTGCTTTTCCTGATCTGACATCCCAGCCGGCGTGAGCACCTGCAGGCGGGTGTCCTCGGCGGCTATCACGCCTTCCCGCTTCAGCGTCTCCCGGATCTGAGTGTTGACGATGAGACGGGTGGCATTCTCCAGCACCAGGATATTCGTGGTCGCGCGGGTTTCCGGCCTGAGACGGGTCCATTCGGCGACAAGGCCTCGTGCCAAATTCTCGGCGCTGTCACCGCTCTCGACCTTGTCGAGATGGCCGAGCGATTCGGAGTAATTTCCGAGCCGCGCCTGGGTCACCGCCGACTTCATCGATCGGGTCTCCTGGCGGAGCGACTCGGTCAGTTCGGCCATCGCCAATCCCAGCCTCTGCATCAGCCAGAAAGCCTTCCCCTGTTCGATCGCGCCGGTCTGCTTGTTGTCGCCGAGGAGGATGACCCTGGCGCCGGTGGTCCGACTGATCTCCAGCACGCGCAGTGCCTGCCGATTGCCCAGCTGGCCCGCCTCATCGACGACGAGGACATGGGCCTCGGTGATGCCCTTGCCGCCGCCTGCGAGGAGGCTCGCGACCGTTCGCGACTCGATCCCTGCGGTTTGGCCCAGATTGGCCGCCGCCGAAGATGTCGGTGCCAAAGCGACCAATATGGTGCCCGGCTCGGCGGCTTCCTTGAGCGTCCGTATCAGGGTGGATTTTCCGGCGCCGGCGACTCCATGGATACCGGTGATGCGATCGCGCGCGGCCGCGATGGTGACGAGTGCCTGCTCCTGATGCGGTGTCAGGCTGGATCGCTCCAATGCGGTTAGCAGCCGATCGGCCGAGGCGATGGGGCGAGCATCGTCGAGTGCGAGCGCCAGATGCTGGGAGAGTGCGATCTCCAGCTTGGCTGTTCGCCGGGTCGTCCGACCGCGAGTCAATATGGCATCGCCGGTCGGAGCGCGAGTTGTCAGAAGTTTCGTCCGCCTTTCATGCTCGGCGATCAGAGGCCGGATATCGTCGAGCCGCACCTCGCCCACATGCGAGGCTAGACCCAGCCTGAGCATGTTCCCTAGGTTGTTCACCGCCTCCCGGGTTTCCGCCTGCCGAATCCCGAACAGCGTCGCCCGCCGCGCCGTTGCCCCGTCGACCGAGTGCTCCTTGTCCTCTTTAGCCTGAGCCGAGGAGACGATTGCCGCCAGGGCGGACCGATGCTTCTCGGCGCGGGCCGCCCATTGCGCGTTGAGCGTCTCGAGGCCAATCTTCTCTTTGGCGCCGCGAGTCTCGTAGAAGGATATGCGCCGTGCGGCCTGGCCGGTAAGGCCATGTTCACGAGCATGGGCCTCGATCTGCTCGGCACGCTGAGACGTCTCGGCGATGAAGCTCTTTGGGACGCCCCCGATCTCAAACAGACCAGTGCGGGGATCAGCCTCGATGGCGAAGCCAAGCTGCCGCAGATCATGCGCGAGGGCGTTACGATAAACCTGTCCCGCCACCATCTGCTCGGCGAACATGGCGCGGCTCTCGAGGCTGGCCATCGGCTCGCCATCGGCGCCATTGGTCATGTTGAGAACCACGACATGGGTATGGAGGTGCGGATCGAGCTCGCGGCTCGCATGTTCGGTGAAGCGCGCGAAAAGGAGGCGGCCGGTCGTTTGATGGACGATCTCGCCCTCCTCGCGCCACCGAAGGGCCGCATGCTCCTCGAGATAATCGAGCGCTGTTCCGACCGCCTTTTCATGGGCGGCGACGATCCGATCATCGCCCATCACCAGGGCCATAATGGACACCGACTTTGGGGCGTTGACGGCAAAATCCCATCCTGGATGGTGCTGAATTTCCCCATCCGCACGGTGGCGACCAAGCTGCTGGCCGTTCACGCTACCTGCGAGCATCTCCTTGAACTGCTGCGGGTCTACGGCGCCCTTCAGACCGAGCTCCGCTGCGATCGCGCCGCCCCATTCCGAAGGCTCCTCCGAGCCCTTCGAGTAGTAATCACCGACAGTATAGTAGCGGGCGATATTGGTGGCGGTGCCCTTCAGGCGGCGGGGGTGAATCATGCGGGTCTTGCAGGCCGTACCGGCCCATCCTTGCGATCATAGACATCAACTTCGATCCGGATTCGCCCGCGGCTAGGTGCGAGCATGGCGGGCGCCGGCGGCGGCGTGGGAGGTGGATCCGGCTGGGCGTCGTGCCGGGATGCAGGCTCGGATGGCGGCGGCGCATTCTTGCCACGCGCATCGAACAGATCGAGCTCTTTTTTGACCCGGCCCCGCCTGGGCCGAGGGTTCAGCTCCCCCTCGCCTTCAGCAGACTTCGCTTCGGCGTGGATCGCCTCGATCAGCGAGCGCCCATCTGTATCGCGCTGGGGCGGCGTGTCGCGCTCGATAAAGCCTTCGGCGATCGTTTCCACCTTGTTGAATGTGTCGGCGAAGCGAACCACTGGGAGATTGCGACCGAAACGGAGGAAGCCCGAGAGGTTCGGCAGGTTGGTGACCTCGGTGTGCATCACCAACGGCCGGGTGACCTGCATCCGCGAGAGGTTCACGCCATCGCGCATGTCGTTGACGCCGTAGGACATGCCCTCGTTCGCTTCGACCTGCTCAACCTGGCCGAGGTTTTCGGACACATGCTTGGCCGTGGGGGTGTCGTTCGCCCGGAGCGCAACCCAAGTGGAGCAATAGCCCGTGATCGCCGCAGCATCTTGGATGCCATAGGTGGCCTCCAGCTGCGGATAGGACTGGAAGCCCAATATCCCGCACCCGCCATATTTGCGAGCCCGCGCGAGGAAGTCGGAGAGCGAGGGAAGCTTCTGGAGCGTCGGCAGCTCGTCGATGACGCAGTAGAGCCTGCGGTCCCGATCGGGCGCGAGGCTCATGATCGCCGAGATGGCGATGTCGAGCCAGACAGTGATGAGCGGCCGCAGCGAGGGGAGCTGGTCGGCCTTAACCGTAATGAACAGCCAGCCATCGCCATTCTCGTTCTCGACCCATTCTCGAATAGAGAGCCCTTCGCGGGTGTCGTCCAAATAGGAGAAGGAGCGCATCACGGAGGCCAGTTCTGCCTGAATGCCCGCGGATGTGCGCTCGCCTTCGAGACTGATGAACGCCGCCGCGTCGGTACCGGCCGCGAACGCCGCGAGATCCTTGAGCTTAGAGCGTAGCAGCCGGTCCAGAAGGATGGAAACCAGCATTTCCTTTTCCCGGGCTAGCTTCCGCAGAACCGCCACCAGGGTGCCACGGGCTGCTTTTGCCCAGAAGGGATCGCCCGTTTTGTCGGGGATCGTCGACTCCGCGATCTGATCGTAATGATAGTCGCGCGGGACATCCCCCCACGGCGACCAGCGGCTCGTCCGGCGATCGAGCGGGTTGAGGATGATGTCCTTGTCGGCGCGGTAGAACTTCTCCACGAAGGTGCCGGCCGTATCGTAGACGATCGCCCGCTTGCCCTCCTTGCGAATTCCATCCAGCATCTTGACGATGAGGTTGGTCTTGCCGGTTCCGGGCGCCCCGCAAAGGAGGACATGCTCGGTTTCGAAGATATCAGGCACAGGCACGCCGCCAATGGAAAAGCTGCCCTTGCGATGGCGCCGCAGCAGTCGGCGGACCTGGCGGATCGTGCCGAAGCGTGCCCCACGAAGATATTCGTTGGACCCAAGGCCGCGGCCGGTCCTAGTGAAGGTGAACCAAGCGCAGCCGAGCGCAAACAAGGCGAGCGCGCCCGCGACGAGCGCCCCGTGAATGAGCGCTACTTCAAAGGAATGGAGGGTGCGCTCGGCCAGCGATGACGCCATCAGCCAGTCGGCCGAGGTCCAATATGCCTTACCGGCAGGCGTCTTAAAATGGACGGGGTCGTTGGTGCCGGGGGCGGCGTCCGTCTTGAAGCTCGCTTCCACCAGCTTCATCAGCACGTAGCGCTGATAGGCGGTCGTATGCTCAAGTGCCCACCAGATGGTGCCCATCACCCAAAGCACCAGCCCGGCGATGACCGTCTGAAAAAAGACCTGGGTGGTCATGCGGACATTGTGGACGATCGCCTGCCCGCCTCTCGTCCAGGAACCAAGCGTGTCGTTGCGGAAGATGCTCATATGTCCTGCTCCGGATCGAGCAGGCCGCGCTGACGGAGCAGGTTCTTGGCCTCCTCCATTCCTTTGGCGAGCGTGTCGGGCGCGCGATTGCCGACGGATGTCGCAAGGATCGATAAGATCTGGATGCACGTGGCGAGGATCTCGTCCTGCGACGAGTAGATATAACGCCCGCCCGGATCAGCCGCCTGCTCGAGCACTGAGCGAATGAAGGCGGAAAAGGACAGCTCGGCGCCGGACGCGCGCTTGTGAAGCCGTTCATAAAGAGCGGCTTCCACGCGTACACTGATGCGAACCATGTCGATGCTCCTGTTCGGAGCTCGACCAGACTGTCGTGAAGCGCCCCCTTCTTAGCAGCGATCGTTGTCCAACTCAATCACCCAGCCCCGGTTGGCGTTGTAGTCAGCGACCGAGTTTGAGACATTCCAGCGAGTTCACAGCGGATGGTCAAACGCCAGCTCCTATCAGCAGACTACAACCAGCGGTTTCCTGACTGCCACCGGAAGCGACAAGAGAAGCTCGATGATCCCAATGCACAGCAGCGGGTCAGCGATGCTCAGCAAGAGCCAGCAATAGGTCCGGTCGATGGTCGTTTCGTCCCATTTAAGCAACCGGTCGAAATGGAGCGAACTGCTCCTAACGGAATGGTTTGGCGTCAGAGACGGCCACGGGATTGACCCTACGTGCCAGTTCAAAGCCTCTGCTGTGATGAGCATCGTTCCAAAAGTCGCAGAAGCTTCCGAGAACACCCTCGGTATCATCGGCTGTCCAATCGTCGCTGATCGAATGCGGCGAGGCCAAGCCAAAGGCGAGCCGTTGTCCGCCATGGACGTCGAGCACGATAATGCCCACCGCGTCAAAAGGTTGAGTGTCGTCGACGAAGATGCCGGGGGCCGTGATGATGCCCTCCACGCCCGGTTTTCCAGCAAAGTCGGGCCTCCGGAGGACAAGCCCGCCCTCGCGCCCAAAAGCGGCCTGCCATAGAACGCCGCTCGAGACGCCGCCATCGAGAGCGTCGTCAAAATAGTATGGCGCGAGATCATCCTGTGAGGCTGGCAGCACTAAGCGATCGACGACAGCCAAAGCGAATGTTGGCCCTTGTGCGAACTGCGAGGCCTTGAATGCCTGTCGCCACTTGCTCCGAAGTGTATCGATCACGCGGTTGAGAGACCGCGGATCGTACGTGGGGTCGGCACCTGATTTCCTGTAAGGCGCGATTTCACGCTCGGAGGCTGTTATCCGCTTCCCTTGCCTTCGCTGCCGCTCGTGCTCGACCTCACTGTCGAGCGCGTCATGAAGCATTTCCTTGTGACGGTAGATTCCGTCAACGACATCGAGTGACTTGACCTCGATGAAGAACCGCTTTCCATCGTCAGTCTCGCACTCGAAGTCTGGCATCGACGTCTTCGCTTCCGGGAGCCGCTTGACGCGGACCTTGCGCGCCCGAAGAAGGAGCATCACGATCGCCTCGCCATAGATTTCGAAGAACTGCGCATAGGCCTTAGCATCCGGCGCTGACTGCACCTCTCCCAGCTTTGCGCAGAGCTGACCGACAAAGTTTTTGAATGCGGGGTCGCTGTGGGCCTTCTCATCAATGGTGCGGAGCGTAGGCAAGTCGATCGCGGTGAGACTGAGATCCTGGGTCAGACCGCTAAGTTTTCCGCATTCCGCCAGGTAAGCAGCCGTGGCGGGGAAAGCCGCATTCTCGGCCGTGCGATAGTACATGTGGAAGGTGCGCTGCTTCTCCGGATCGGACGCCAGCGCGGGGTCCGCGAGCAAGTAGCCCAGCGCCCCGCTGGCTTCGGCAAAAGCCGCGGTGGGGAGATCGCCAGAAAGGCGCGCTAGGGCATCAAGAACCTCCACCTGGACAAACTGCATGATCGGTGCTGCAGAGATTACCTGTCGGCGGTAGAGCAGATATGCACGGCCCAGGGGCGACTGTGGCGTTGAAGAGACCCGTTCCGACATGAATTCCCATCCCTCCACCGATGGATGCGATTCTATTGTTGCCCCCGACCATTTGAGAAATGGTCCCCACTCTTCATGAGTGATTGCGACCACGCATATACCCGCGGGGCAAAGGACTCGATAGGCTTCGTAACGATTGGTCGGAAACAATTCATGACCGTCGCTGTAGCGTCCCGCTACGTTGTGATAGGTCCCCCCCGGGGCATCAGAGAGGGGGCGACCGCGTGGCGTGCTTTTTCCTCACGGTGGGACACTGGATTTACGATTTCCAGACACTGATTACCGGGCTCCTCGCTGTGGGAGCGGCGCTCTATGCGGCCCGTTTTGCGCAAAAGCAGGTCAACGCGGCGAGGTTGCAGATCGAAGTTGCGCGCGACCAGATCGCAGCAATCAAGGATCAGGCTGATCGTGAGCGAACAGCAAGGTTGCGAGCAGCTCGCGCGTCGCTGCCGACGACATTGAGTTCGATTTGTGAGTTTGCCCAAGAGGCCGGCGAGGCATTACATGCAGCGTGGCCAGCAGCGGCAAAGCTCTATCCTGAAGACCATGATCCGAATTCGGTCCAACCCGTAACTGCCAACCTGCCGCCATTTCCGTACGAACTTCTTGATTCGCTCGAAAGGATCGTTGAGCTGACCGATGCTGAGGACGTTGCCGAGCGCATCGAAAGCATCCTTCGTGAAGCCCAGATATTTTCCGCCCGCACCCGGCCCTTGGTGTCTGGCACTGACATCAACACCGATCTATTGGCGATCCACATCATCCAGGCTGCCGCCCTCTACGCACGCGCCGAATCGCTGTTCACCTACGCGCGGCGCAAGACGCCAGGTGTTAATTCGGCAAACTTGTGGGACCGTGTGTTCGCTGCCTTGACGCTGATGCGGGTTTACGAGCCAGCTATTCTTGAGGAAGCGCAGAAACAGCGCGAGCGCGGAATCTCTCCAGGAGAAGCGGATAGCGTCGAGCCTGAGTAGGGCGTGTCCCAGAGCACCCGCTTTTGGGATCAGCGGCAGGCCAATTGAACCGCTGAAATTGAGACGTCTTGCTGCCCGGGAAGTTACAAGCGCGCGAATGACCGCTTCTGGCGTACGTGCCGTTGCAGCCGCTGAATCGACACGCGTAAGTTGGTCGACTGGTGACTGGCAGCTGACACGGTAGTCCGCGCCGAGGGCGGACAGGCCTATTAGATTAGCGCCTATAGCTGCCGGTCCAATGCTCACAGGTTAGGGATCCCGCTCCCGGGTCGGTCGAAAGGGCCACTGAGCCAAAAGGCCAGATATTCGGCGATGGCCGCGAGCTGGTATGTCGTCCCGCCGCCGCGCGTAAAGAGCTCCAGTTGAGACGCAAGCAGCCGGTCATAGCTTCGAGGATGAATGGCGAAGCGGTTCGAGACAGGGATATCCAGCTCTGCGGCTGCGGCTGCGAACAACGCGCGCTGAATATGTCCATTTCCATCGAGAAAGGGATGGATCGCGCCGAACCAGGCGAAGAGATAGGTGAGGTGAAGAAGCTGCACGTACGGGTCAGCCGTACGCGCATCTTCACGCTCGCGTTCCACCGTCGCAAGGAGTTGCGCTGCGCGCGCCGGCACCTGCTCGGGGGGTGCGAATGCGAAGTGCTTGCTCCCGTCGGTGATGCTCGTTGCGTGGATCGGCCGATGCTCGAGCGTGGTTCCCGATGTTCCTCGATAGGTCCCGGCATATTCGGGGAAGGACGTTGGGGCAAAGCGCATGAACAGGTCTCGGTGACAGGGCCGAGGATCATGAAGGAAGTCGCGTCGGAAGGCCGGATCGCTCTGGATCCGGAGGCATAGCGCGGCGCACTCGCGCGCCATGACGCGGTCATAGTCTGGCGCCTCATGCAGCTGCCAGACCGGCATCGTGATCGATTTAGGCACTTCCGCCACCGACCCTTCAGGCCTCACGCACCCGAACATCGGGCACCTCAAGCTCCGACGGATCGACCCTGCGAACATGGTCTGGGTGGATCATGACGCCGGGGCCAAAGCGGTCCGCGAGGTCGTCCATATAGTCATTGAGGTCCGCCACTTTGGGCCGAACCTCGATGGGATTGAACTCGACGGACCGGAAGACGTCCGGCTGAGCCTCGGTCGCTTCGAGCGTCACTTCGACGCTATAGCTGATCCCCTCGCCAGCGATTTGGCAGCTATCGAAATAGATCGCCTTGACGCTGTCGGCTATGCCCACGAGCTCGTTCCGGTCGAAGGCGAAGCCTGCTTTCTTGTCGGTATGCAGCAGGAGGTCGGCCGCCAGCGCAGCCCGATGGGCGGACCAGAGATCATCCATGGTGAGCTCCGCTTGCGAGGAGATGCCGGCCAGCTCGAGCAGGCTCTGCCAATCCGACGCGAGACGCGCGAGCGCGGGAAGATCCTCCAGATAGGGCCCGGTCAGCGGGGTGCTCAGCGGCTGCCGGATGGGACCGAAACTTCCCCCCTCGCCGGTCAGCGACATGATCGCCTTGCCCGATCCCAGATAGGTGAGTGCGCGCAACAGGGTCACCATGTCGGCCAGGCTGCGCGCCCGGTCGGTAAAGACGCACTCGGCCTCGTAGGCGACGTCGGTCTCCTTGAAGCGGACGCTGATGTCGGGGTGCCGCAGGAGCATCCGTAACTCTCCGTCGAACGGCGGCGCAAACAGCATCTCCGTCCTAAATATGGCTGCGGGGGCAAGCGGTGGCCCCGTGATCGCGATGACGCAGACACCGGCGCTCGGGGGCTCCACCATGATCTCCTCAAGCTCGCTGAAGAGATCTGAGGCATAGGGAATCGGAATGCCAAAGCGCGTGTCGAAGGTTTCAAGACGAACGGGTCGCAGCGGTTCGACTCCCAGAAGGACGCGCGAGAGATGATCTTCGCTCTCAACCCGGAACAGGGCGTTGCCGACGATGCGCGCGTCTTCGTATCCGAGCTCATGCAGCTGCCGCAGCTTCTCCTGGACGTAGGTGGCCGGATCAGGTCCGCAGGCGATGGCAAGGGCATTGCGAAGCCCGTCCGGCGTAAGATCGAATGGTTGGCCGTGCCTGCGGTGGTCGAAGCTGATCTTGAGGTTGTGGGTATCATGTCGTCCCCGCGCTTCGGCCTCGCGCAAGCGGCGCAGCAGCTTCGCCAGGGGATCGCCAAGCAGATGAATGAGATAGCCCTTCAACGGCTCCCCATCGCGCCGGAGGCGGACGTGGACGATGAAGGCTGGCTGGGCGTCCTTCGCGAGTTGCTCGGCGGCCGACAACTTCAGCGAGACCGCGCGGTTTCCTGACGCCGACGCCTTCAACTGGATGTTGCAGCGTGTCTTCTGGCGCTGATCGAGAGGGATAGTCCCTCCGGATTCTGGCAAGGGAAAGTCGACGACGAAGTCCCAGCCCGCTCGGTCCCGCCCGCTCTTGTTGCAGTGAAGGCGGGCGCGATCGCAGAGCAGTTTGAAAAGCGATTCGGCGGCTTCCCCGAGTTCATCGTTGGATAGCGGCGCACCTTTTGCGGGTCGGGGTTTGTTCGTTTCGCACGTCCCCCTTTTGCCGAATATCGCCTCTGTGCGCCACGATGAATGCCAGGCTCGCGCGCGGCCGGCGGCTGCCCAGACGCAAGTCCGCCGGCGCGCGTGTCGGACCTGTCAGACAGAACTATAGTTCAAGATCAGTATCTTACTCGCGCCGCGCGCCAACCTGGGTGCCATGTCTGACACTGAGCCGCGTTCGTGGGGGACGCGTCGGACAGGCCTAAACCGCTGAAAGAACGAGATAATCGGCTCGCAGCACCCGTGCGTACGGTGCATTCCGATACGGCCCTCGGCCGTGCGTCCTGCCTTCCGCAGCGGCTCGCCCGCTGCGCCGGCTCGTGCCGGCAGGCGCGGGGCACCCCGGAGGGGCCTTGTGCCTTCGCCGGCGGAACGCCGGCAACCAAAGCCGTTGCAAGGCCAGGGCGCTCATAGGATAAGACAGCGTGGCGGGCAGACCTCCTTTTCCAAGGAGTCGAGAATGCCCAAGATGACTGACCGCGAACGGCTCGCGAAGATCGAAGCCGACCAGAGAAGCCTTGCCCGCGAAGCCGAGACGGTGCGCGGTGCGGTGCGTGCACGCTATGGCGTGCTTGCGACCGAACTGCCCGTCGAAACGCTCAGCGAGCGCGAATTTCGCGATGTGGTGGGACAGGCCATTCGGGTCGGCGGCCTGGCTGCGATTGCTGCGCTCAAGGCGCTTCCGGCTCACGGCCAGCCACCCCAAAAGTCGCCGGAACGGCGTCCCAGCGACGAGCACGGCGGAGCCGCGCGCAGGAGGCCGGCGACCCCCGAGGCCGCCGCATCGTCGGGCGACGGACCCGGCCATTAGGCCGGGCTCCCGAGCCCGGCGATCTTCGACCTCTCACAAAAAGGGGGAGCCGGCGAAGCCCTCACGACCTCCGTCGGCTCCCTGCCTCACGCCGCCGCGCGCGCGGCCCTTTCATCACGCTGCTGTTTCGCCTTCAGGAGGAAGTGCCGCGGTATGCCAGCATCCCGCACCATCCGCGCCAGATGGGACTGGAGGCCCGATCCTTCGCAGACGATCGCTTCGACCGGCTTGAGCTTCAGCAGCTCCTCATTGCGGGCGAATCCGGCGCGTTGCCCCAGTTTCCGATTGAGGGTGAAAGCGATGAGCTTGACCCCGCTGCGCGCGGCCCAGGCTGCGGCGATGGCGTCGCACCCCTTTTCCTGCGCCGTCGTCGCCAGCACCATCGCCGGAATGCGCGCCTTCGCCTGGTCGAGAAGCGCCCAGATCCGGGCATGATCCTCCCACTCCTGTCCGCCCGAGAAGATGACCACCGGCCCGGTTGGCGCCTTGGCCTCGATGCGGCGCTGCCGGCGGGCGGCGAGGAAGTCATGGGCTGCGATCACCGACGCCGTGCGCTTGCTGCTGGTGAGCGTCGCGCGCGGGGCTGACCAGGGCCGGCCGGTTTCGGCATGGAACATCTGCGCGGCATGATCGCGCATGCAGGCGACGGCTTCCTGTGCCTCGTCGAGACCGTGGCAGAGCGTCTGCATCTCCTCGATTTCGATCGTGCTGATCTCGCTTCCGTCATTCTCGCGCACCCGTTCGCCCAGTGTCTTCGCCGCCCGGTCTGCTTCGCCTTCGAGTTGCTGGCTGACCTTGTGGAAGCTGTGGACGACGCCCCAGGCCAGGCGCTCTGCGACGGCTTCGAGCCGCGTATCCCGCAGCAGGTCGAACAGCGTCGTCACGAGAAGTTCGACGCCCAGCTGCATCTGCAGGGCGTCGGGCATGTCGCTCGTGATGGCATCGTCGGTGGCCGCCAGCCGGACCGTGGCGCTCGTTTCGGTGAAGGCGGCGGCATAGCTGTCGATGGGCTCGCCGGACTCCTGTGCGAGCAGGTCGGCGATCTCGGTGAAGGAACGGGTGGACCGGAACATTGTCGTCATTGGAACCTCCTTTTTGAAAGAGGTTCCCCCCACGGCACGGGCTCCGAGCGGCGGGGTCAAGGATCGGGCGAAGCCCGACCGCGCGAGCGGCGATGGGGGTCACGATTTTCTTTGGCGGCCACCGGGGCTGCAGGAGGAGAGCCGCGGCCCGATCCGCCAAGGAAAATGGTGGGGCCCCGTCGTCGTTGAGGCCGACGCGGTCCCGTGCCACCCTGAAAAGACTTGAGAGAGAGGAAGAGCTGCCCTGCGGGGGGCTCGATGCCCCTCGCAGGGCATGGAGAGAGACCGCGAGGCTTCCGCCACACCCCTTCCGCCCTCGCCGACCGCGATGCGATGGCGACTTTTGCGCGCCGCTCGCCTAGAAAGGCCGCGCCGCGCGCGGCTTCATGCAGAGCTGAAAATGGGTTTGGGGGTTGAGTTTCCTTGGTCAACGGAGGTCGAATCGACAGTGTCTCGCGGGTCATTCTGGCAAGCCCGCGCACTTTGTTCCGGACCTTTCTTGAGGTTGAAACCTTCGCCGCCTGGCGTGTCCCCGAGGGGATGACCGCTTCTTTCTCCGCTTTCGAGCCACGCGCCGGCGGCGGGTACCGGATGGTCCTGCGCTATGGCGGTCCCCAGCCCCACAGACATGGCAAGAGCCGGCCTGGCGAGGACGAGGTCCATGCCCGGTTCGTGGCGCTCTATGCCGAGGAGAAGGTGGTCGAGGAGGTCCGGTTCGTGAGCGATGATCCGGCCTTTGCCGGGGTGATGCGCCTTACCACCTTGTTCGAGCCGGCGCGCGAGGGCACCAAGGTGGCGCTGCGCGCCGAGGGGGTTCCGGCCGGTATTTCCCAGAGCGATCATCAAGACGGGATGACGGCCTCGCTGCGCCAGCTGGCGCGCCTCACCGAATAGCGACAGCAGAAAAGCGGCCGTTCGGGCGATAGCCGAACGACCGCTGGTCGGGACGTCAAGTCGTGGTCTGGTCATCCCCCGGCGGGAGATAGGCCTCGAAGGGATTGCCGTCGTGGAGATGCCCGAAGGGCGTCATCCGATAATTGCCCTCGGCGTCGCGGCCGACGGCGCACAGGACATAACGGGGTTCGCCCGTCTGCGCGCAGCGACATTCCATGAGGGCGAGATCACCCGCTTGCGCCGCACGCTTGAGGGTGTCGAAGTTGCGCCGAAAGGTGTCCGGGATAGCCATGGCAGGCCTCCTCAACAATGATGTTGCGGGGATGAATGCGGGAGCGTTGCGCGGGATGGCGTCAGTCACTCTCTTCGAGCGTGCAGGCCCGCTCATAAAGCTCGAGCGCGATGCCATAGGCGTCCGCTTCGTCCCATGTGAGGTCGCGATGGTCGTCGGCGTCGGCAGCACTCGCCATCTCGATGACCGGATAGACCGCAATGACCTCCCCGGAGGGCAGCACGAACTGGTTGGCAACGCCTTCGCGCGGTCGCGTCCCCTTGGGCACCGGAAAGGATCCGGTGATGCAATAGTCGACATGCATGGCGTGTCTCCTCAGGCGGCCGCACGCCGAGCGGAGCCCGGGCGGGTGATGATCGTATCGGCGGCCTGGTCGGCCTTGCGGAAGGCATGGATCGGCACGCCCGCCTGGCGCAGCAGCTGGTAGAGATTGGCCTGCAGGCCCGAACCCTCGCACAGCACCGCTTCGACGGGCTTCAGCTCGACGAGCTTGCGGTTGCGGGTGAAGGCGACCTTTCGGCCCGCCCCGTAGAGGCCATAGGCGACGATCGGGACGCCGATCTCGGGACGTGCGGCCCAGGTGGCAGCGATCGCATCGGCTCCCTTGCGCTGCCCGGTCGTGACGAGGGTCATGTGCGGGATGCGGGCCCTGATCTGATCCAGCCGTTCCCAGATCGGCGCCCAGTCCGCCCATAGAGCCGGTCCGGAGAAGACGACGATGGGGCCTTGCGGCATGGTCCGTTCGCGGGCGGCGAGGCTGCGCTGGCGCAGGAAATCCTGCGCTGCGATCTGGCTCGCCGAGGAGGCGGGCGAGGCGCGCGTCCCGCGCGCGGGTGACCATGGCCACCCCGACAGAGCGCGATACATTTCGGCGGCATAGTCGCGCATGCACTCGATCGCTTCGCGCTGTTCGGCGGTCGACTGGCAGAGCAATTGCTTCTCCTCGAGCGCGGTTGTCGACACCTCGCTCTTGTCGGGAGATCGCGCGAGTTCGCCGATCTCGTCGGCGAGTGCGTCCTCGCGGCGCTCGAGCTTGCCGGCGACGAAGTGGAAGGAGTTGACGAACCCCCAAGCGATTTCGGGCGCGAGCGGCTCGAGACGGGTGCCGGTGAACAGATCGAAGAGCGCGGCGACGATGCCGGCACAATCGGCCTGGGCCGCGACGGGTTCGGGCATCTCATGCTCGGCGGCCATCTCGCCCGGTTCGACGATTGAGAGGGCGAGCGGCTCGCCGAAGGCGGCCTGGAATTCGGGGGTGGCGACGGCCTCGGCATAAAGCGCCTTGAGGTCGGCGAGGTGATGGATCGAGCGGAGCATGGCAGATCTCCCTGGACAAAAGACAAGAAAAGCCGGGAGCGCGCGACGGCGCTCCCGGCCCGAGAGGGTGATCAGAAGGGGATTTCGTCATCGACCGGTCCGCCGGCCCCCGCTCCCATCAGATCTCCGTCGGATCCGGCGGTGCTGTCACCGAACCCCTCCTGCTGCTGGGCGGCATAATCCCTGCGGCCGGTGCGCACGGCGGACCCGAAATCGTCCCGCCGCTGGGGCCGGCGCCAGGCGACCCGCATACCTTCGGCGGGCGAGCCGAAGAGCGCGATCGGCAGCGGTTCGGGGAGGCTCGGATCGTCGATCGAGCCCTGAAGGAACGCTTCGCCGGTGGTGTTCCTGGCGACTGCCTCCCAGAGCGCGCCGATCTGAACCCAGCGATTGCCGACATTGAGGGCGACGATCTCGAAGACCGGGGCCTTGTCATTGTCGCTTTCGACCGGGCGCAACCCGAGGCGGGGGAGATCGATCGTCCGGGTCGCGATCGAACCCAGCAGACGGCCGTTGCTTTGCTTGAACTCGCCAATGTTCATGTCACTATCCTTTGACGTTCATCGCCTCGGCTCATCCCGAAACGACACCCGCCAAAGTCCCTCTCTCCTCTCTGCCCGCCGTCGCCGCCCGCGATGGCGTCGCGCCGGTTCGCTGCCCTATCCCCTTGCCCTGCTGGCGTAGGAGTTGTGCAAAGGGTAAGGTTGAAGGCATGGACGAACAGACTCTTCGCGCCATTGCAGACCTGGCGCGCAAGCGCGCAGCACGCGGCGGATCAGACGTCACGAGCGATGGATTGATGCGACTCGGCGCAACCCGCGCCCTCGCCCAGTTCGCAGCTGACCTCGACGCGTCTGCCGACGCTGCTGCGCCACGCTCTTCCCGCAGGCCGTCCTCCCGCGCCTGATCCAACGCCCGCGCCATGAGCAGAAGGATCATCGCCTTCCGCTCGACCAGACCGAAGGCATCGAAAAGTCCGAGTGATCAGATATTGGAAGCGGCGAACAGCGGGTGTCATCCATCGCTTTACTCGCGAAAGATTGTCTTACCGTTGGAACAGCGATAGAACCTTCGGGGATTTTGGGGCGGTCGTTTTCCCGAACTTTTCGGGGCATTGCCATGAACAGACAGCGCGGGTGTCGGTGATGAAGTCTATGTGCGCAGCCACTCAGTCGATTCGCACATGACGACCGCGACGCAGCTCATTGCGCTTCTCCAGAGCCATTTCGACGGTGATGATGAGCAGTTTCTGACAATAGCATTGCAGGCTGCGGCGAATGAGGCCCGGCGTGGCCATGGCAAGCTCGCCCAGCAGCTGCGCGACCTCGTCGACGACGCCCGCGAGCGGAAAAGGGCGCCGACGCGCGGCAAGGCCGTTCCGCTGGTTCAACCCAAGGGCGACCTCGCGAACCTCGTTGCCGCACGCTATGTCGACACGAGACTGTCGAGCATGGTGCTGCCCGAGACGCTGCGCGAACGACTCCAGCGCGTGCTGGTCGAGCAACGCCAGCACCTTCGGCTCCGACAGCATGGGCTCCGCCCGCGTCGAAAGCTCCTGCTCATCGGTCCGCCTGGGGCAGGCAAGACGATGACAGCGGCGGCGCTTGCAGGCGAGCTCAAATTGCCGCTGTTCACGGTGCTGCTTGATGGCCTGCTGACGAAGTTTCTCGGCGAGACGGCCTCGAAGTTGCGGACGGTTTTCACGGCGATGGCCGAGACGCGCGGCGTGTATTTTTTCGATGAGTTTGATGCAATCGGCGCGCGGCGCAACGACCGCAACGATGTGGGCGAAATTCGACGGGTGCTGAACTCCTTCCTCCAGTTTCTCGAGGAGGATGAGAGCGACGGCCTCATCATCGCCGCGACAAACCATCCCGAATTGCTGGATCCGGCGTTGTTCAGGCGGTTCGACGATGTGGTCGAGTATGAACTTCCGAGCGAGGCCGTCGCCAGGGCAATCCTGCAGAGCCGCTTGTCGAGCTTCGATACCGCTGACGTGTCGTGGGACAATGTCGTGAGCGACACGGCCGGCCTTGACGCATCGCCTGGATATCCGGCGATTGGCAGGCGCGGACACAGTCCATCAGCAAGCCGTCGGCAGGTTCGTCGGCCAGGAACTCGGCGATCGCGTTGCGGCTCGGCATGTCGACCGCCTCCAGGGACATGCCCCCGCAGAGCAGGTGATTGACGATGTGAATGGCGATGAAGAAGCGCTTGTCGACGATCTCGATGAAGATGGGCTCACCGCGATCGCCCAAAAACTGCGTCAGATGCAGCACCGCCTGCGGGAGCCGGGCCATGGACGATTTGATATCGCCCGGGCCACAGCCGCACATCGTCCGGACAGTCTCGAGCTCGGCCGCAAGCGCGACCCGCTCATCCGTGCCGACGGCAGCGAGCACGAAGATCGGTTGGCTGGCGAAATCGAGATCCTTGGCCGAGGCAAGGTCGCCGCCGTGGCCGCTTTCGTCGATGAAATAGGAGGTCATATGAACGAGCCCCCTCAGACATCTTCATAGTCGATCGAGAGCGCGCTCGCGAGCTTCTGGATCTCGTCATGGCAGGCTGGATCTACGACGGCGCGCTTGCTCACAGCTTCGAGGATATCGTCGGGAACGCGGTCACCGAACAGAACCAAGGCAAATTCGGGGCCATATTGGTAGGATCCATAATAGAGGCCGTGGGCGGTCGGGCATTCGGTATGGATCTTCTCGGCCCAGCTGCGGGTGAGTTGATAGCTGCTTTTCGGGCCCACGAGCAGGGCGTTCGCGTTCACGCCGATCTTGCGCTGACCGGCGATCGTGATGTCGACGAGGTTCAGCACCCCCGTCGTTCGAATATGGCTGTGGGCATAGGATCGGTAGTCATTGGGGTAGACGATCTCGGGCGGAGCGACTTTCGTGCGGTTGCGCGGAGGCGTGTCCGGGCATCGCAGGATGATTTCGCATGTCGCACATTCGAAGGACTGGGCAACATAGATCGTCGGAATGATCGCGCCTGCCTTGTTCCGGATCGGAGAGAAGCGCGCATTGCCCTTGTCCGTGTCGTTAAACTGGGTCGAGCCGAACGCTTCCGGATGGATGCGGTGCAGTTCGGTTCCAGCCTTCAGCAGATGATAGCCTTCCTTCCCGACCTTCATGGTGGCCGGGCGCGGTATCTTGATGCTGACCCGCATCAGCCATGGACCTCGGGCTCGATTTCGCGCTCGAAGGCAGCAATCACGGCATCAGGCTCACTGCCGAGGGCTGCGCCCGGCGTATCGTCGAAGTCGAGATGCGGCCGTGTCAGCCAGTTGAGCAGGCGAAAGTCGCTCCAATGGGCAGGCTTGGCTGCGATCATATGGCTCATAGCCGGGTAGATCCGACGCCCTTCGACGTCGAACTGGAGCAACGGATAGGCCGCGCGGCCATCGACCGTGAAGCGGAGAAGCTCGTGCTTCTCTTCTTTGCGCTTCATCGTTGCCGAAGGGTTGGCGCCCGACAGACCGAGAAGCACGCAGGCATCGGCCTGATCAGCCATTTGCGTGCCCGCGAGAATGCGCTCCTGCAGCCGGGCGCGATTGAGCGCGGCCTTCAGCGCCGCGTCGTCACCCTTGGCAAGATTTTCGCGCAGCATCACGCGATATTCGGAGATGAGATTGTCGAACTCGACCGTGAAAGCGTCCCGCAGGAATCGCTCGGCCACCTTCTCGAACGCGCCAGCGAGGAGCTTGACCGCAGTATCGGTCAGTTTTGTACCAGCGGTTTTCGGACCGGACTTTGGTCCTGCATCCGCGAGCGCCGTCTTGAGGAGCGTGAAATCGGCGGGGTCGCGGCTGATCGAGAAATCGACAACGACATGGCCATTGTCCAGAGCGGCCGCCGCGAGGCGGTTCGAAGCGTAGATCGCGCGAGACTTCCCACCGCCTCGGCGCCGTACGCCAGGGCCAGCTTTTTTGTTTGCGGTGGTCGCGCTTGCCATCCGAAGCATCCTAGTTTCGCTATATCGATCGAAATATATAGCATAAATAGTGGATATTGCGAGTCTGATATGAAGGCTTTCCCTGGCGGACGAACGGCGAGGCAGCTGAGGGGGCGCTAGTGGATCGATCCGAAGAGACTTCGCTTCGCAGCGGTCTGGTGCCGCCCATCGGCGATGCCGATCGTCTGTCGCATTTCGGTCGAGCTCCGCTGCAAGACCCACCGGTACGATGACGTGCGGCGCAACCACTTCGATAGCGGCCTCGGGTGTCGCAAGCTCGCCCGGCGCCGTTCCAAGCCAGATGAGCGGCTCGCCCTCCTCCGGCTTATCCTGCGTGACGAAGAAAATCTGAGCGAAGAAGGTTTGAAGAGGACGGTCCCACCCGATCGTCGCCCGGACTACATGTGGCTGACCCGCCTTGGGCTGAAGATCATGACGGCTCATATATTCGTCCTCGGCATCCATTGTTTGACACAGTGCGCGGCGCTTTCAGTGCTGCTAGTTGCCTTCCCGGCCGTGGCGGCTGCCTGGCGGGCGTCAGCCCGCCGAAGCAGAGTATCGCGCACACGCTCAGCCGCAATCGCTATCGCCTGCCTGTTCTGGTGTTTCCGAGGTGAAATGGCTGAATGCTGAACCTTGGGGAGCAGCTCACCGTGCGACACCCGTTCAATAATCATGGCAGTCGAATCGAAGACGGCGCCCTAGACAGCGAAGCTGGGTGACGGGCCATCAGCGCACCTCGGCGAGGAGGTGCGCCGGCTCGGCGGGCCGATCGGAAACGACGCGCACCGGCTGGATCCGATCATATGTCCTGACGACGAACTGGTGATGGCCGGTTGTGGTTCGGAGCCGGATCGCAAGCAAATAGGCGTGCTCGAACGAGGCAAGCCGTGCGCGGAGAGGGGAATGAGATGGCATGGACCGGGTCTTTTGCGAGAGGGAGACAATCGTTGAAGCCGACCTCGCACCGGCCAGCTCCTGCGACATCCCCGCCTGCCCTCTCCTCCTCCTACCAGGGAAAGGTGGGGAGCGCGTCTTCCTCGGGCCCGTCGCAATCGAAGAGGATGTAGGCGCAGCCGCAGGCTCGGCCGAAAGCGAGGATCGGCGCAAGCTCATCGGGCAGCTGGCCATTCTGCAAGCCCTGCGAGTCACGGGTTGAAAGGAACCAGCCGCACTGGGTCGGCGCGGGCGCCAAGGGTTGGGCGCTTGGCGGAAGTTGGCTCCATTCGGTCAAGAGCTCGGCGGTGGCGCAGCGCAGATGCGCGGTGCTGAGCACAATATAGCGTCCGATTTCCATGATATCTGGCTCCTTCGGCATGGTCCAAGATGGCGCGGTATCGCGCGATCCGAGACCGTGGCGCTCCCGACGCGCCTTCGCTTCAATGGCGGTGCCGTAGCGCTCAGGCGGTCGCTGCGCGCATGCGCGCGTCGGCGTGCCAGGCCATCGCACATTGCTCGACGGTCATCCGGTCCAGGGCGCCGAGACAGAAGCGCTGGAAGGGAAGGTCCAGTGCTAGAACAGGAGATTGCAACACGGAGATCACATCCCACAGAAAGATATCCTGCCGCGCGGTGGAAGGTGCAAGCGTCCAGCGCGCGAACTCGTCGCCCTCCGCGCCGCAGGCATTGCAGGTCTGGCAGTCATAGATGCCCTCAAGCTCCCATAGCTGGGCTTCGACCGACCAACGGGCGCACGCGTCGCGCACGATGTCGTCGCTTCCGCACTTCGGGCAGATCGGTCTCACCGCTCCCGAGACGGGCGGCAGCGAAGGATCGTCAGGCTCCTCGGGCGCAAGCGCGATTGCAATCGAGAGGTCGGGCACGTGGGGATTGGCGTAGGGGCTGTCGTCGGCGCGGACCTGGGCGATCGCGAAGGGATCGAGGCCGTCGGCGACGGTGATGACACAATGCTCCGAGGCGAAGGGTGCGCCATCGGTCAGGAACTGGGCGCACACTTGATAGGTGCGCGCCGCACATGCGGGGGCGTTGTCCATGGATTGTCTCCGAAATGCGGTCGACAGGCCCGCAATGGCGAGCCTGTCGACGAGGGTCAGTTGGCGCGATCGAGAAGTTTGCGCGCTTTGGTCTCGAGCTCGAGACGGTCGTCCTGATGGACCTTGCCGCGGGCGACGGCGGTGATCCCCTGGACGAAGTCGAACAGCGAGGCGGCCGGGTGGCCTTCCTCATCAAGAACGGTGGCGATGATCTTGCCCGTATCGGACTTCGAAAAGCCGCGGTTGCGCAGGAAGGCGGAGCGATCCTCGTCGGTGCGTGCGACGATGCGCGCGCGTGCGGTGCGGATGCCTTCGATGAAGTTGGCGGGCGAGGAATCGGCAAAGCGGGTGAGCGCAGGCTCAGCCTGGTAGGCAAAACGATTGGCCGCGAATTTCGAGTGGCGGATGCTGATCTCCTCGAAATTCTCGACGCCCCACAGATTGCGGTTCATGCAGACCGCTCGCAGATAGAAAGTCGCTATTCCCAGAGTCTTGGAGCCCACTTCTGAGTTCCAACAATAAAATCCGCGAAAGAAGAGATCGGGCTCGCCATTGGGCAACCGGCCAGCCTCGATCGGGTGCGTGTCATCGACGAGAAACAGGAAGACATCGCGGTCCGAGGCGTAGAGCGTCGTCGTGTCGGTCGAGACATCGACATAGGGATTATAGTGCATCGTGCTCCAATCGAGGACGCCTGGAACCTTCCAGCGCGTGTCGCCGCTACCATCGCCGGCGATGCGCATGACGGCGGCGACCAGTTCATGGTCCCAGATGCGGCCGTAATCAGGACCGGTCACGGCGCGCAGTTCGGTGCGCCCGTCGTTCGTCTCGAGAAGCTTCACCTGTTCGCCGCGATGCGCGAGCAGTCCGTGCTGCATGTTGATGCCGGCAAGCGCGGCGGGCAGCGTCCGAAGATAGGAGGACGGTGCGCCGACGAGGCTGCAGAGCTGACCGAAGGACCAGTTGGTCGGCGCGACGGGATCGTCGCGGCCAGGCACGACGAGGCTGAGCCGTTCGGGATCCTCGCTTCGGGCTTCAACGCGGACCGCACGACTCTCGATGATGCGGGTCGTCGCAGAATCCGCGCGGCCGCGTACTTTGGCATAGAGCTCGGGAAGCGAGAGAAAGCGTTCATCCTCGGGGCGCGAGAACCATTCAGAGGATACGCGGCCGATATTGCGGCCTCGGCTGATATCGACCTTGTAGGGGGCCGGCGCCGGCGGCGCGGCGGATGTCATCATGGTCATGGGAGTGCCTCCTGACTGGGATCGAGCCGCGCTGGACTGCGCCGGGCTCAACCCCTTCCCACCCCCTCCCTCCCTTTCGCGCCTCAAGGCGTCTTGCGACGGTATGCCTATCGGCTTCCAGCATCGCGCCAACGGGTCCAGAATGATCGCAATCGCGGGGACCGTGCCGGTTGTGCCCGATTGCGTGACTGATAGCATTGCCGGGTGGAACGGATTCGCAAGACCCTGTCGCTGAAGCTTGATCGCCCCCTTGCCGCCGGGCCAACGCCGGATGTGGAGGTGGTGCGGCAGGCGATCGTCCACCATCTATGCCTGCGCGCGACGTATAATCGCGGCATGATCATCCTGGCGCCGCACATCCTCTATGAGAAGCATGGCGAACCCCATGTCGATGGCGTCGTGATCGAGCGCAATGATGCTAAACCTCTCGAGCAGAAGCTTGGCACCTTCAAGGTAAGTGGGCTTCGTGCCCCGGTCACGATCTCCGAAGCGGTGACGCCGATCGCAGGCTTTGACCCACGGGATGCGCGCTATGCCGAGCGGACGATCGCGGTTCTCGAATTATGAGCAGGAGTTGACGCCTGGGACGCGCGATATTCTTCTCTCCCGGGACGAGTAGCCAGATTGCGTCCATCCCGGTGGGAAACGCTTCCGGAGGAAGGCCAAGACTGTTATTGTGCAGTGCGGCATAAAGCCCATTCCCAATCGCGAGGATTCCCATGGCGCGCATGAAAACGGCATTTGCGTTGGCCGGGCTTGGCGGCTTCAACGCCCATGGCGCGGGCTTCCTGGAGGCGGCGCGCGCGAATGCCTATCAGGCCGACCTCATCACCGCGACGAGCGGCCAGATCGTGGTGCTGGCGGCTTTCCTAGGCGGCGAACCCGACCTCAGGAAAGGCCTCATCGATCCGGCGGTCGAAGGCGATCCGCTGGCACAGCTCAAGATCGCGCTGTTTGGCTATAAGGGCGTGTTCGAGCCGGCTTATATCGAGGCGCTGAAGCGCTTTCTGACGCCGCCTTATCTCGGCTTCGGCATCGATTTCTTCGCCGATCGCTTTCTCCCCGCCCAGCTTTACAAGCCGGCGCGGACCGCCGAGTCGATCCAGACGATGGTCGATATCTTCAACGCGCCCGAGCAGGTCGGCGTGGTGTTCAACAGCTATGACCCCTCGTCGGGGCGCGGCGCGCTCTACGGCAACGACGCGGCGCGCGATCTCCTCCTGACCAAGAAGAGCCTGCCGGTGCCGGCCGATCAGCGCGGGCACGATCCGCGGATCACGGAAAGCGACGATGAGGAGCCGATCCTCCCGATCGACAACATGGCGATTGAGGCTGCCTTGTGGCTGTCGCTCTATGGCTTTGCCGGCATGCCGACCGAGCAGATGGACGGCGCCTATCACCGCTCGTGCATCCTGTCGGAACTGCACGGGTTCGACGACGTCATCGTCTGCCGGCCGCTCGCCAATGGCTGGCGCAAGGCGGATCTTCCCGAGAATTATTTCGACGTGCAGGACTGGAATACCGAGATGTGGTTCTCGGTCGGCTACAAGGCCGAGGTCGATGCGATGAAGCGGATCAACGCGCTCGTCAAAAAGGGCGTGATCGATCCGAAGGCCGGCATGAAATATGTCGATATCCATGAGATCGAGCCGGTCACGCCGGCGGGCTATTTCAACTATTTCATCGAGCGCGACAGCGTGTTCGAGGATGCCCGCGCAAAGGCCGATCGCCTGTTCAAATGGCTGATCGGCGGCAAAAAGGGACAGCGGCCGGGCTGACATACGCGCGGGCAGTGCGTTGCGGGCATACCATTGGGGCAGCCCGCCGGGCGGCCGCAAGCCTGGTCGGGACGCGCCATAGAAACGCGCCCCGACCTTTCATGGCTCAGGCCGCATCCGCCAGGTCAGGCGGCGTTTCGCCGGTCTCCGACTGATCGGCCTCGCCGAGCTGCGCGTCGCCGGTACCGAGGACGGTCCCGTCCGGCTGGGGGACCGCCTCTTCCCCGCGCACGACAGCCGGCACATCGTCCGCGACGTCGAAGCGCATTTGCGGCGGCAGCCACGCCAGCGCGCGTTCCTTGCCATCGGCTTCCATGATCATGTCGCCGGCAAAGAGCCGCTCCGCCGACGCTGCGAGATCATGCTTCTTGGCGGCGGCATAGCGATGGCGCAGTTCGCTCCCCCCGATATCCTCGAAAAGCGAGAGGATCGTGGGCTTGCTGATCCGGTCGAAATAGGTGCGCGCGGTCGGCCGCCACCAGTGCGCGACGGCGATGCCGAGCTTGCGCCCGAGATGATCGAGGAAGGAACTACCAGCCTTGCCGGCGGGTACGGCGTGGAGCGTCCGGGCGATCGCCCATCCGAGCCAGGCGGCACGGCTCTCGTCGGCGAGCGCGCAGAAGGCATCGTAGCGCCCCTCGATCTCCTCATGGTCGAGCCAGGAGCGATCAAGCCCTTCCTCGATCGCCGACCATCGAGACGCGGCGCGCGTCTCGCTGACGAAGCCCGCGACGCGCGGCGACGGCGCGGTTGCGCGCAGGTCGCTGGGTATCGCCCACACGTCGCGGCTCCGGCTGGCGGCGTCGACCATGAGGAAGGTCCCGAGATCGATGGCGAACAGAGGATCCCCTGCGACATGAACGGCGATCAGCTCGGTCTTCATCATCGCGAGTTCATCCGCGAGCCGCTGGCTGATCATTGCCTTGGTCGGCGTGGCGGGTGCGTCCTCCTCGCTGGCCCCTGCGTCACCCTCGTCCTCGTCGGCGGGCTCCTCCGCGGCCGGCGCGATATAGAGCTGCTCGTGGAGGCGCGGGCTACCATCCTGCCCGATCACGATATAGGCGACCGCCTGGCTACGCTGCTCGTCGCTGACCAGCGGCACCCGGTCGGCGATAGCGCTGAGCTCGGACTCGAGACTCTGCAGGCGCGATTCTTCCTCTTCGCTGAGTTCCTCGTCACCGCTCTCCTCCTCGATCGCGGCAATGGCCGCTTCGAGCTCGACCTGACGCGCTTCCTCGGCGTCGGTCAGCGGGACCGGATCGCCGCGAAGCGGTTCGAGCTCGTAGGTGTCGCTATAGGGAATGTGAGTCGCCGACACGATCCGCACCTCGGCGAAGCCGTCGCGTTCACGGACGATGGCGGCCGCCTCGACGAGCTTTTCCTCGGCGAGCTGGTCGACGATATGGGTATCGAGCCAGGCCTCGGTGTCCGCATCAGAGAACAGGTCGCGGTCGATCCGGCCTCCTGCCTCGATATAGGCGTCGCGGCCGACGAGGAGCGCGCGGGGATCATTGGCACGATAGCTGAACGATGCGAGCTGGCGCCGGATTTCGCCGACATTGTTGCGATAATAGTTGCCGGTCATCTGGGTGAAGACCGCCGCCTGGCGCTCGATGTCGGAGGTGGACGCATAAGCGATCGCGACGTCGAGGCTGATCTCGCCGGCGGCGAGCGCATCGAACACCGGCTGGGCGAGCGAGGCGAGGCGGAGGCGGCCGAGCACGAACCGCTCGGTCAGGCCGAAACGCTTGGCGACGTCGGCCGGCGTCTTGCCTTCGGTCTCGATGATGTCCTGAAAGGCGCGGCAGGCCTCGGCGGGGTTCATGGCGAGCCGGAAGAAATTCTCCGAGAGACTGATCTCGATCGCGTCCTTGGCGTCGGCCAGCACGAGCACGGGGACGAGATAATCGGCGTCGAGCGTGCCGGCCTCGATCAGTCGCTGGACGCAGTCGAGGCGCCGACCACCGGCGGTGATCCGGTAATGGCCCTTCTTGCGCGCGACCGGCAAGCCGACGAGATTCTGGATGATGCCGCGCTCGGCGATATTCGCCTCGAGCTGTGCGTCGGCGTCCGGATCGCTGGTCTTGCGGACATTGGTCGGGGATTTCGTCAGCTTGGACGCCGCGACGAGGATAGGAAGTTGGGTCATTGTGATTCTCCGATTGCGCGCGGCCTGACCATCAGACCGAGCGTCAACCGCCCCTCCCCCTTTCCTCCACCGTTCCATCCGTCGCGCAAGCGGCGTATATAGCGGCCTTGCTGCGGGCCTCTGCACGCGGTTGCCGCACCCCGGCGCTGCGCAGGACGTCATTCCAGTCCTTGAATGGCGTGGGCGGGAAGCGCGCTCGAAGATCGCCGTCCCTGGTCCGATAAACCTCAAGCGCACGGCGGAGCGCGACGCGTCCCGCCCTGTCATTGTCGGGGAGCAGGATGAGCCGCGTGACATGCGGGGGGATGGCGATCTGCGCAAAGCGCTCGGTGCCGAGCGTCGCCCAGACTGGCACGCCGAGCAGATGCATCGCCGAGAACGCCGTCTCGAGGCCTTCGGCGAGCGCGAGCGTATCGCCAGGGAGTGCCAGCCGGACAGCGCCGCGGCCGGGTCGGCCCAGCATACGGCGGGGATTGTCGAGATCATGCGCGAGCGCCGCGGCATCGACGTCGAGGAAGCTGCGCTGAAGGGCAACGATGGTGCCTCCCTCCTGGACGGCGGCGAGCATGGCGGGACGGTGCTGAAGCCGGTTGGCGAGACGCAAAGGGGTACGCGGATGATAGCGAATGGCATCGGTGCGGCATGCGTCCGGCGCGAGGCTACGCGTTGCGAGGTAGCGGAACGCCGGTGTTGCGGCGATTGGACGGGCCTCCGCCCAGAGGTCGGTGATGCGCTCGAGCAGCCATCGGTGCGCCGGTGCGCGAATCGGGGGATCGACTGGTCCCGCCATTGCGGTTGTCAGGTCGAGACGCGCGAGGGCGCGCAGGACCGCGTGCACATCGCAACCGGCAAAGCATTTGAAGAGCAGGCTCGTGTCGCCGACGCGCACCGACAGGCTCGGCGAGCGATCCTCATGCGCCGGGCAGCGGCACATGCCACCGGCGGCGCTCCAATGTCCGCCGAGCGCGCGAACGATGGCGGCGCCGCGCGCGGCGAGGCTCGCGCGATCGGACGCGATGCGGTTCATGACGCTCATCGATGCTTCTCCGGCGGGCATCGCCCGCGCTGGCGAGATGGGAGCGAGAGTGGCCCAACAGGAGGCCGACTCTCAATCTGGAGGTGATTTAATCCAAAATGGATCATGCCTGCGCTAGGACTATATCACCGCAAACAGCGGGAAATCGCGCCAGCGTAGCGCTTTAGTGCTAGACACAAAGGTCGTTCAACGGACGCGTCGAACCGCTCCGCTGTACACGATCTTCGACTGAATTCGTCTGGGCTATCAGAAATAGCTCATTGTGGGGAACGCCGATGCGATTTGAAGATGCTTGCCTGGAACAGGCCGTGGACTTGATGGAACGGGCGCTTGCGCTGCTCGATGGCGCGGGACATGGCGCGACAAGCTTTGCATGCCACCTGTCGCTGGCGATTGACGTCGCCCATGGCGAGCCGCCGACGGCGCTCGGGCCGTGGCCTGGACCGCACGCGGGACCGGACAGGCTCATGTAAGCGGTGCTCCAGCGTCGCGTGATCGATCGAGACAGGCAATGGCCGTGCGCAGCCTCCGCCGCACCGCGCGACGGTTCATGCCGAGCAGAACGGAGATTTCGCGCGTGGGCAGGCCATAGGATGCGCTGAGGAAGAAGATCCGGCGGGTCAGCGCATCGGTCGCCTCGAGCGCGCGCGCGGCGGCTGCGATCCGCTTCCATAGGTCCTCCGGCATCGTCTCGCGCGGCAACGCGATCCATGCCCGTACGAACGCGGCATCCGGCCCAAGCGTGAATTCCGTCTCGAGCGGACATACGAAAATGGTGGCGTCCGAACACCAGCGGGCGCGGGCGAGCGCGACTGCGGGAGGGCCCGGCAAGGCGCGATCGCCGGCGGCGCGGGAGGGTGTGGGACAGCAGGCGGAGCGCCTGCAGGCCGGGCAAAACCCAGCATCTTTTGGATGGTCGTCCAGTTCATCGCGCTGGTCCCTGATGGTGGGAGGAGCCGGGCGTACGACCGCCCAAACGCCATCACTCCCCTCCCCCCTCTCCTTTCCGGCCGAGTCGCAGGCTGATGGGCATGGCGTGCACGGCGCCCTGCGGGACGGGTGCGGCGCTGCGCCGCGCGGCAACCCTCTATCTAGAGGGATGAGCGCGGCGCGATCGCTTGCGACCTTCGATCTCGATGGAGCGAGGGAAAAGATGATCGAGATATTCTATGGCGCGACGCCGCCTGCGGCGGACCTGATCTTTGCCGGCATGCACCGCGATCGCAAGCGGGTCTTTGTCGATCTGCTGAAATGGGACGTGCCGGTCGTCGACGGGCGATATGAAATTGACCAGTTCGATACGGCGCAGGCGATCTACCTCGTCGCGCTCGGCGCCGATCGAACCGATTTGGGCTCGATCCGGCTGCTGCCGACCACAGGCGCGCATATCCTTGGCTCGCTCTTTCCCTGGCTGTGCGACGGCCCGGTGCCCGTATCGCCGCAGATTTGCGAGATCAGCCGGGGGTGCCTGTCGCCGCGGCTGCGCGCGCATGAAAGGCTCGAGATCCGCAACGCGCTGACGACGGCCGCCGTCGAGTTCGCGCTGCTCAACGACCTTGCGAGCTTTACCTGCATCGCCGGCTCTGGCTGGCTGAGCCAGATCCTGTCGCTTGGCTGGGACTGCATGCCGCTCGGCCTTCCGCAGATGGTCGGGCGAGCGCTGACCGGCGCCCTGCGGGTCGACATCACTGCGACAACGCTGCGCCAGCTGCAGCGGGCGGGAACCTATCGATCCTATCCGCTGAGCCTCGGCCAGTCGGCCGTGCGGGAGCTAGCATGAACAGCGTCACGCCGCACATCGCCGCCGAGCGAAGCGATCCCGAAGCGTCGCGGGTCGCCGATGCGCTCGGGCGCCATGGCTATCATGTGATCCACGAGGCGATAGCGCCATCGCTGGTCGCAGCGCTCGCTGAGGATCTCGCCCCGTGGTTCGAGGCGACACCGCGTTCGGTCGGTCCCTTTTATGGACCGAACACCAGGCGCTTTCACGGGCTGCTGCGCCGCAGTCCCCATATGGCGGCGTTCGTGATGGCGCCGGTCGTGCTGGGGGCCGTCCAGGCGATCCTTGGCCCTCATTGCGACCTCGTGCAGCTCAATCTCACCCAGGCGATCGAGATCCTGCCCGGCGGCGATCCGCAGCCGCCGCATCGCGATCAGGATATGTGGCCGCTCCACGTGCCGGGCGTTGAATATCTGGTGAACGTCATGTGGCCGCTCGGACCCTATAGCGCGGAGAATGGCGCGACCATGGTCTGGCCGGACAGCCACCTCCGGCAGGACGAGATCGTGCTGCCACCAGAGGAGGCGATCGCGATCGCGATGGAGCCGGGCGCCGCCCTGCTGTTCCTGGGCTCGACGCTCCATGCCGGCGGTGCGAACCGCACTGCTACTCCGCGCCGCGGAATGATCGTCAGCTATAGTCTGGGCGGGCTCAAGCCCTATGAACTGCCGTGGCTCGCTTATCCGCCCGAGATTGCGCGCGGCTTTTCGCCTGAGCTCGCGGCCCTCGCCGGCTATCGTGCGCATCGTCCCAATCTCGGCACCTTCGAGGGACGCTGTCCGTCCTCGATGCTAAGTCCCGATATGTCGGTCGCGCTGGGGGCGGTCGACAGCCTGCGCCCCGAGCAGGAAGAGCTGATCGCGCTCTATCGCTCGGGCGCGCTCGATTTTCCTTCTGCGTCTGCGATGGCGGACCGTTAATCCGGGCTGGCCTCGTGGATGATGCGTCTGCGATCGTGAAGAGGAGGCTTGCGGGGTGTCGCATGCTGATCGCCGAGCGCAAGCTCTTGGGCGAACGGCTGGGGTTCGACGCCTGTCCCAGCCCGACCTGGGACATCCTGCTCGACCTTTATCTCGCGCATCACGAACGGCGGGCGATCTATCTCTGGTCGCTGTGCATCGCTGCGAACATTCCGCTCTCGAGCGCCCATCGCAAGATCAGCGAACTGGTCCCGGAAAGGGCATCTCGAGCGCTCCTCCGACGATCGGGACGGTCGCCGGGTCCCGGTGACGCTGTCGGCGGGCATGCTCGCCTTGCTCGATCAGTTCATGGATGCCTGGCTCAGCAAGATCGCGCTCGGCTTTCTCTAAGAGGCTGATCCGAAATTAAGGTGAGTGATATCAGCGCCTTAACTTGACGGCTGTGGCAGTCGCTGATTCTGGAGTTTTGCGAAGAACTTCCGAGGAACAGCGATGTGGACCGATATCACTCGCGCACAGCATGCGCGAAGCGAGCTGGCTTTGCCAACGGATTTGACGAATGCGGAGTGGCGGGTGCTGGAACCGTTCTTCCCACCGACCTCGCTGGTGGGCCGCCCGCGTAAATGGCCGATGCGGCGGATCGTCGAGGCGATCCTTTATCTGCTGCGTGGCGGGCTGCCATGGCGGATGCTGCCGCCCTGCTTCCCACCCATGTCCACCGTTCGACGCTGGTTCTATCTGTGGCGCGACAGCGGCCTGTGGCTGACGATCAACCACATGCTGCTCATGATTGCGCGGGAACTCCAGGGGCGCGAGGCTTCGCCCAGCGCCGGCATCATCGATAGTCAGAGCGTGAAAACAACGGAATCCGGCGGCCCACGCGGCTACGATGCGGGTAAGAAGATCAAGGGACGCAAGCGCCACATCCTCACCGATACCCAGGGTAACCTCGTCCATGCCGTCATCCACAGGGCCGATATTCAGGACCGTGACGGTGCTCCGCTGGTGCTCTCTGCCATCATCCAGCGCTTCCCCTTGACGTGACCCCCTGGTTTCCACCAGCGCGGATTAGAGCACGGCGGCTTTTGATCCGCCACCATTCTCTGGACGACCGGGGTTAGAGTTTCCCGGCCAGGGTCACGGTGACGGGCTAGGTGCGTCACCGGGATTCATGAGCGTGATCGGGGGCTTGTTGGCGATGGCACCGTGCGGCCGATCCTCGTTATAGTATCTGCGCCACTCCTCCAACCTTTCGCGGGCGTCTGCAAGCGTCAGGAACCAACGGGTGTTCAGACACTCGGCTCGGAAGCCCCCTTGAACGCCTCGATGTAGGCGTTATCGGTGGGCTTGCCCGGCCGGGAGAAGTCCACGGTGACGCCGTTGCTGTAGGCCGAACCGCTCGGCCTGGCGGTTGAGCGGCTGGTGCTGGCCGTACTTCTCGAACAGCAGCATGGCGAGGAAGCTCGGACCGGCCCATCCGCGCGGCACGTCGTGGAACGGCGCCGCGGCTGGGAGATCGTCTCACAATCCCGGCAGGAGACCTTCTCCCACACGGTCTGGATGACCTTCCACGAGCTCGGGATCCCCTCGAGGGTCTCGGTGACATCCTCGCCGAGCTTCGACAGCCGCGTGCCGCCGCACGCCGGACAGGCGCATGGCGCCAGGAATGACGACGCGCTCGCGCGGCAGATGCTCGGGAAACGGCTTCCTGACCGGACGCTTGCGCTCGAAGGCGGCAACGCCGATCGCCTTCGCTGCAGCAGCGCCAGCCGCGAGATCGTCCTCGCTGGATCGAGACGAGCAGCTTCTGCTGCAATTGCCCGGGAACGCCCGCAAAGACCGTGTCGGCGAAAGGCCGCGCGACATTGCGGACACCATAGCGGTCGAAGGCGGGCTTTGACCCTGGTGCTGCGAGCGCGGTCTTGAGCAGCTGGACTGACCCGCCATCGGGGATCCGTGAGACCGGAATGTCGGCCATCTAGTCGCCATCGAAGCAGGTTTTTTCCGGATGTCGGCGGTCCGATTACTTCTCAGCTCAGCCGATGCGATTGGCCTTGCGGTTGCTTCAGGCGGGCGTCGCGAGGATGTTGAAGGTTCGCTTGAGGTCATAGGCGACAGCCGTGAGGTGGATCTGGGCGGCGGCTTTGGAGCGGCCTCGCCATCGCACCCACCTCAGGCCACACGAGCGTATCCAGGTGCGAAGATCTTCTCAATCCTGCCAATGGCCAGCGCCGGTATCGGCTGTCTCAATTTTCCTCTCTCGGTATACGCACGCAAAAGGAGACTGGCCGCATCGATCTGGTTCTGTTCGACCGGAACCAACCAAAATGGTTACTTTTCTCGGAGGGATCGATCATGTCCCGCTGGCATAGCGTTGCAAATTGCTGGATGACAGTTTTGCGACAAGTGTGCGCCACGCCACTTCGCCGTCAGGGCGACATCGGGGCGGAAGGCAAGAGTGAAAGAGGATGTCGCGTCCGGAGCGTCTCCCTGTGCCAGGACTGACCGGTACAGGAGTTAGAGCAATGTTTATCGGATCCTATCTCTCCGATTTCCTTCACGAGTGTCAAAATGTACGGGGCGAGCACGAGCTTCATGCCCTGCTATGTCATGCAACAGTCCGCCTCGGTTTCGAACAATTCGCGCTCAATCATCATGTCGATCTCGTGGGGCCACCGGAGGACGCGATCGTCCTCCTCAACTATGATCCGGCCTGGGTGGAACGCAGCCTGTCGCGCGGCTACCATCTCGACGATCCCGTCCATGTCGCCAGCGCGCGCGCCAGCTTTGGTTTTGCCTGGCGGGATATGGGCTATTATCTGCAGCCAAACGACCGCCATCGCCGCATTCTCGACGAAGCGCGGCACTTCGGGCTGTGCGAAGGTTTCACCGTGCCCGTCCATGTCCCCGGCGAATATCGCGGGACATGCTCGTTCAGCGCGCGCAATGTTTCGCTGACCTGGGACCGGGTGGCCGCGACCCAGCTCGTCGGCCAGCTTGCTTTCGAAAGCGCGCGACGGCTCGTGCGTGCGCGCCGCGGCGAGGCTCCGCCCTCCATTCCGCTGCTCACGCGGCGCCAGCTCGGATTGCTGCCTTTCGTGGCTGGCGGAAAGAGCAATTGGGCGATCGGACAGATGATCGGCCTGTCCGCGGCCACGGTCCGTCAGCATCTCGGCGACGCGATGCACCGATATGGCGTCGCCACCCGCACCCAGCTCGTGGTGCGCGCATTGTTCGATGGTCAAATGGTCTATAATGCCGCATTTCAGCAATGACCCTATCCTCCAGTTGAAGGAATAGCCGGGCTCGATAAGCTGCGTGATGCTGTCTCCCACAGCAAGGAGACGGCATCATGCCATATCTGGTGGAAGGAGCTTCGCGCTCGCTGGAAGACATCGCCCTCGCCAACATGTTCCGCGAGCGCAAACGCGTTTTCATCGACCTGCTGGGCTGGGACATTCCCAGCCTTGCCGGCACGTTCGAGGTCGATCAGTTCGACGGTGTCCATACGACCTATCTGGTGCTCGCGCGTCATGACGGCGCCCATCTCGGCTCGATGCGCCTGCTCCCCTCGGAGCAACCCAATGTCCTCGGATCCCTATTCCCATTTCTATGCGACGAGGAGCCGCCGGCCGATCCGCAGATCTGGGAGATCTCGCGCTTCTGCCTCTCGCGCGACCTTCGCGCACATGATCGCAGGATGGTCCGCAATCAGCTGATCACGACAGCCGTGCGCTTTGCCCTGGATAACGACATTGCCGCCTTTTTCTGCGTAGCCGATACCGGCTGGCTCAGCCAGATCCCGTTCTTCGGGTGGCATTGCGAACTTCTCGGAAACCCGCAGCAGTTGCCCTGCGGAACCACAGGTGCGATGCGGATCGACATTACGCCCGAAACGCCATCGCTGATGGCCGCGGCCGGCACATGGATGCCGTCATCGGAGGGCTCGCGCGACGTATTTCCGGTCCAGCACCGGGAGGGTAGCGATGTCCGTCATTGAAGCCGATGCGCGGGCCGCGTCTTATCTCAGCCAACTCCTGGAGCTCGGCTACTGCGTCATTCCCGATTTGATGCAAGCCGCCCTAGTGGACGAGCTGGCCCGGGATCTAAGACCCCATTTCGAACAGGCCGTGACAAGCAAAGGCCCCTTCTACGGTGAAGACACCAAGCGTTTCGGCGGGCTGCTTTCCCGATCGGATCGCATGGCGGCCTTCGTGCAGCATGGTCTCGTGCTCAGCATCGTCGAGGCGGTGCTGGGCCCCTGGTGCGATCGGATCGCACTCAATCTGACGCAGGCGATCGAGTTGATGCCGCATTCCGTCGACCAGGTTCCACACCGCGATCAGGATATGTGGCCGTGCAGCAAGTTGATAGCACCGGACCTCTCCGTCGAATTCCTCGTCAACGTCATGTGGCCGTTCGTCCCCTATAGCGAGGCGAACGGTGCCACACGCATCTGGCCGGGAAGCCATCGTCGCCAGAACGAGCTGCTGATGGATCCTTCCGCAGCGATCTGCCCCACTCTCGCACCCGGTTCGGCCCTTCTATTTCTCGGTTCGACGCTGCATGCCGGCGGCGCGAACCGAACGGAAGCGCCAAGACGCGGGATGATCGTGAGCTACACGCTTGGCTGGCTGAAGCCATATGAGCTGCAATGGCTTGCCTATCCTCCGGAGATTGCACGCCGCTTCCCGGAGGACCTCACAGCGCTGCTTGGTTACCATATCCATCGGCCCAATCTTGGCAATGTCGATGGCCGCTGCCCGTCGGGGCTGCTTCGAGCCCATCACCGCGATGGCGTCGGTGCCGTCGATGCGCTGCGCCCCGAACAGCTTGCTATCATCGCGCAATATCGCAGCGGACTCCCATCTCCGGAAGTCGTGGGCGAGTCGACCTGACATGGCGGGGGTGCAGCCTCTCAGCAGCCGCTTTGGTCCGTTGCAGGCCAACCCTCGCTCGAGCGCATCATCCGGCAATCGCAGCCACGACGGCGGCGGCGCATTCGCGCCGCGTTGATCGTCATCGAAGCGGCTCGCCCATCGTCACACGGCTATGCTCCCCGATCCGACCACGCGTGACGATAGCCGCTCCCCAGGCAAAAGAATCGAGACTTGCCGAATGCTGCTCTTCGAGCGCGAGGTCGTCGGTGAGCTGCTGGGATTTACACTCTGTGCGAACCCTTTCTGGGACATGCTTCTTGACCTGTACCTCGCTAAAAAGGAGGGTCGCGGCATCCCCGTCTGGACGCTGTGCCTGGCCTCCCACGCCCCCTTGTCGAGCGCTTATCGGCACGTCGGCGCTATGATCGACAAGGAGATGGTACAGTTCGACGACGGCGCGGTGAAAAATCGCCGAAAGCCGCTGGTCCTCGCCCCCGCAATGGAAATACGCATGGACCTGATCATGGACCGGCTCGCGGCCGGCATGGAAAGCCCGCGCCGGTAAGCTTGGACGTGCCGCTGTGGACGACAATACGGTCGAACCGATATCCCCGAGCGCGAGCTGCCATTGCCGCATCCGGCGCCCGGCTGCAGTTTCAGGCAGCCCATCGTCATCGACATCGGAAGCGGCATCACCAACGCCGCAATGGTACAGCTTGAAGGAGCTCAGCGTGTGCAATCGCCCAATGTGAGGCTGGGAACGACGCCTCTCGTCCCGTAAACAGAGATTTGTGCTGGCTCGGCCCGTCGAGGATCCGTGCCGGGGAGGTGTTACCCAATGGTTCGAAAGTCGGCTCCACTGCAGCGAGCCCTGTCGCTGATGAAAGAGGCGCTCAATGTGCTGGACGCGAATGGCGACGGCGATACGGCTATGGCCTGTCACCTCCAGCTTGCCATCGATGTCGCAAAATCGTCGGCGCTTTCACGCGCTTCCCGAAAGGGCGATGTCCAAAGCCGCTGACCGGTCAGCCCCTTCCCCGTGGAAACCATTCATGTTGCCACATCTCGCGTGTCCGCCCTTTTCATCAGCTGAGGCACGCGACGCAGCCGCCGCCGATGATAGGCCCAGATCGCCTCTCGCAACGGCGCTTCCCGACCGTTGAGCGCGGAGGTCCACATCGCCGTCAGTTCCGGCACCCGATCTCGAATGGCGGTTTCACGCATCCGTACCGCATGCAGACGTTCCGCCGCAGCCTCGAGGGCGAGGCCGTGCTCGCGGTTACGCGAGCGTTCGGCGAACCTTGCAAAGAGTTCGCGGGTAAGGTCGGCGATCCCCACGGTATCCGCCGGATCGAGTGCCAAAATCAGCGGGCTGAGGTCAGCCACGCGCAGGGCTTGGCCGCTCGACTTGAGAGCGAGGCGAACGATCTGCCCGTGCCAGACATAGAGGTCGCGGAGTTGATCGGCCGACAGTTCGGGAAGGCGGAACCCACCGCCGGACGCCGCCTCGACCAGCCTCTCACCGACGAGCCGCTGCAGCGCATCGCGAACCGGCGAATTGCTCGTCGCATATTCCTCGGCCAGCTGAGGTATCACGAGCATCGTTCCTGGAGCATAACGTGCGTTCATGATGGCGCGCTTGAGGGCCACATGGATGCGCTCGGCGTGGATGGCGTCTGCCGGCATGCCTTCAGCTCCGAGGGAAGCCGGAGACCGTCGTCCCGCGAATGAGGTCGCCGAGCGTCGCGATATAATGCTCGCCGATGAGGCTGATGCATTTACGCTCGATCTCGGCCATGTCGTCGTGCAGAATCTGGGCCGGGACGGTCATGCGATGCTCGAGGAATATCAACGGCAGCAATATGTTTCCGGCTGACAGTCCCACCCGGTAGGCGCATCGCAGATGGTCTTCGAGCGACGCATCAGGATTGCCGGATTCAATCTCGCGCAACCAGCGGTCGCTGATGCCCACCGCCGATGCCAGTTTCTTCTGGGAAATACGCACTTTTCTACGCCGTTCCTCGATGCACTTTCCCGAGATCATCTTGACCTTCGCAAGGATAGCCGCATCACTGGTGCTGGACAGGCTCCGAAGCGACATGTTCAGGGCCTCCCTGACAGTTGCTCAAAGCTCCCTTCGCACATTCCGACGAAACGGAAACTGATGTGTAACACCACTTGCGTCAAACGGTTTAATTCTCAAATTGAAAGTAGCGGAGAGGTCCGGACCAATTCGACACTGATCTTCCTACGATCCGCGATCGCCCGCACAGGGGCGGTATCGAGCCCAGGCGCGCAATCCATCACAGCGAGGCTCACCGGCGCGACGGACAGGCGATCCACGCCGGAAGCGGCGCCATTCCCCAGGCACCCACAGATATCGAGGCTATATGCGAACATACCGCCAGCGTCATCGCGGCGCGCTGATCGCAGCGACCGAAGCGCTTCGCCTGCGCTGCGATCGTGCGGCCGCCGGATGTCAGCGGCGACGCGGGCCGGGTGATCCGGACGATCTGTTCCGCGCGACGGGAGGTCCGCTCGTGCATCAGGATAGTAAGCGCGCGGCATCGATCTACGGCATGGATGACACGCCGCCCCCCGCGGCCCGACTGCGCAACGTCGCTGTCGAAGCGTGGGGAGGTGCGCTCTTCACCCTCACCAGCCTGCGATCCGAAGCCGGCGCTGGTCCAATCTGCGCTGCGCCGGGGAGGCCGCCGCGCTCGGCGCCGAACGGGGTTGCTCGGTCGGGCTAAACGCTCCGGTTTCCTCCGAGCATGCGGTCGACCGGGTGAGAAAGGCGATGCGGAAAGAGCGACGCCGTGGAGGTCTGGGACGACCGCCCCTCGGCTGGAGCGGCGATTTTCTCTATGCGCGCCCGCGCGGATCTCCTCATCTTCCTTCCCAGCACTGCACCGAGAACGAGACTGCCGGGCGGAGGGCTCCTGGGTGCGCGAGGACAGCTTTTGGCGACGCCGGATCGACGGCGGAGACGTAACGGTAGGCGCGCGAGCAGGAAAAATACCCAACGATGGCAGCACAAAGGAGCGCAATAGGACGGCTCGGGGCGGCCGCGTCTCGCCGGAGCTATATGATGATCTCGTTCGACCTCCAGACTACTTGGTTTCACCTCGTCATCCGCCTCGATCACACCCTGTTGCCGATCGTGGAGCATCTGATCTTCCTCGGCCGACGGGACGCCCCACCGACGTCGCCCGATCGCGAGCCATCGTCATGACGGCGTCGCGCCAGCAACCGACGGGACGGCATCCGCATGATGCCTCACTCGATGAAGCTGGCCAGATTCTTGAGCGCCGACTGCATTCCGGCACGGGGATCGGTCCCGCTGATACCGGCGGCGCATTATCAGCGCGCACGGTGACCTTGGTACCGCCGGTCACCGGCGCGAGCGTCGTGGTGACGGTCAGGGTTCCGGCGAAGGCCGGATCATCGGACTCGAATGCGACCGCCTCCACGATCTTCTCGTTTGGCATCAACTCGACGAAGCGTCCCTCGAAGATGTCCGCATCCGCGTCGACCTCCGCCGGCCTCCACTACTCTCCGCATAGACGAACGCCATGCGGTATGGTCCTCCAACGCGGGGATCGAACGTGAAGATCCGCGCGGTCGTGCCGCTGGGCGGCCGCCAGGACGCAACCGCATCGCGATCCATAAAGGCACGAAAGATCGCTCGCGCGGGCGTAGTGATGGTGCGCGATGCAATATTCGGAGGTGGATCTGTTCGGGCTGGAAGGCGTCTCATAGCAACTCCTTCGAACCGGAAAGCCGCTGGTGGGCTCGGATCAGGCCTGACCTGCTCCCCAGGAATCATGCATTGGTAGGTTAGCGGCCGCTTTCAATAGCCTGGCGAGAGCGTCGAATGGATCGAGGTCAATGCGACAGCGGACCCGGCGCTGGCCTCTGATCAGGCGCCTATCATTCGTCCACCAACATGACCCCGGCGCGCAGCACGGTGTGCGACATAACGCCCTCGCGTCCCAGCTCGAAGCCCACCCCTGACTGCTTAGTGCCGCCGAAGGGCAAGGAAAGGTCGAGGATATTGTGCGTGTTGATCCACACCGTCCCCGCCTTGAGCCGCTCGAAATACCGGTTGGCGGTCGCGAGGCCGCGGGTCCAGATGCTGGCACCGAGCCCGAAAGCTGTGTCGTTGGCGAGTTGCAGCGCCTCCTCGTCGTCTTTGAACGGGAAGGCGCACAGCACCGGACCGAAGATCTCCTGCTGCGCGGTCGGATGGCCGTGATCGAGGCCGGTGACGATGGCCGGGGTAAAATAGCTGCCATCCCCCTCGACGATCTCGCCGCCGATGACCTCGCCCCCGGCACTTCGCGCGCGTTCGACATGTTCGGCCACACGCGCGCGATGAGCTGCGCCGACCAGCGGGCCCATCATCGATGCCGGGTCAAGGCCGGGGCCGAGACGGATCGACGCCGCGATATCGGCCACACCGGCGACCACCCTGTCGAAATGCTTCTCATGAATCAGCACGCGCGAACCGGCGCAGCAATTCTGTCCAGAATTGCCGTAGATCGCCCAGGCGGCACCTGGGATGGCCTTTTCCAGATCGGCATCTTCCGCGATGATCAACGGGGATTTCCCGCCCAGCTCGAGATTATAATGTTTGAAGGCAGGGGCTGCCTGCTCGGCGATGAACTGCCCGACCCTGGTCGAGCCGGTGAAGTTGATCTTGTCGACTCCCGGATGTTCGATCAGCGCCTTGCCCGTCACTTCGCCGGTGCCGGTCACGACGTTGACGACGCCAGGGGTGATGCCTGCCTCATCGCATAGCTCGGCCAGTCGCAGCGCGGTCAGCGACGTGAGCTCCGAAGGCTTCAGGATGACCGTGCAGCCGGTGGCCAGCACCGGCGCCAGCTTCCAGACCGCCTGGCACAGCGGCACGTTCCAGGGCATGATCGCCGCGACCACGCCCGCCGGGAAGCGCCGGGTGAAGCCGTTGAACCGCATGTCGGGCGCATAGGGCACAGCGAGATCCATGGTCTCGCCGTGGAGCTTGGTCGCCCAGCCCGCCATGTAGCGCAGCGTGTGGACGGACAGATCGACATCGAACAGCCTAGTGTTGGCGATCAGCTTGCCGCTGTTCACGGTCTCGATCTCAGCGAGAGATGGCGCCTCCGCGCGGATCAGCTCGGCCAGACGCAACATGATCTCCTCGCGCTGGTGCGGCTTCATGCGCGCCCAGGCCGGATCTTCCAGCGCGCGCCGGGCGGAGGCGACCGCTGCGTCGACATCGTCGGCGCTCGCCTGTGCGATACGGCCGACCTCGCGGCCGCTGCTCGGATCGATGACCGGCAGCGTCTCACCGGAGCGGGGCGCGCGCCATTCGCCGTCGATGAACAGTCCTTTCTCGCCGCCGATGAAGGCGGCGGCCTTCGCCGTCAGCTGCGAGAGATCGTTGGCCGTCGTCATGCTCTGTCTCCTGATTGGCCCGCTCAGCCTGCGACCTGGCTCAGCCCGATGCGGGCGAAAATGGCGGGATGGCGGCGGCGCAGGATCAGCGCCTGTACCATTCCCGCCGCCGCGATCGCGAGGAGCAGGGCCGGAAGCGCGTTGATGAGGGTGGAGTCGGTGCCGGTTAGCAGCGGATAATTAGCGACCGACAGGACAGTGCCGGTCAGCAGCATCGCGCCACCAGCCAAGGGAAAGATCGCGACCGGCCCCATTCGTCCCGTGCGCTTTCTCAGGAACAGCGGGATCGCGAAGGCGGTGATCGTCAGCAAGGCCATCAGCCCGACCGAACCGAAGCCGGTAAGCGCGGTTGTAAGCGAGAGTAACGGATCGAGCCCGGCCAGCGCGAAGAGCGAGATCACCACGCTGAGTACGAAGATAACCGGCAGGCCTGCGTTGAAAGGCGCCCCGTTGCCGCTGCGCGTGCGGGCGAGCACGGCAGGTAACGCTCCGTCGCGGGCCAGTGCGAAGACGTAGCGGGCGCTGTTGTTGAACAAGCCCAGCACCGCCGCGAAGGCGCTGCTGATCACCAGCATAGACAGCAGCGCCTCACCCTGTCGTCCG
Source organism: Flavisphingomonas formosensis (assembly GCF_009755815.1). Classification (GTDB taxonomy): domain Bacteria; phylum Pseudomonadota; class Alphaproteobacteria; order Sphingomonadales; family Sphingomonadaceae; genus Flavisphingomonas; species Flavisphingomonas formosensis. Next base: position 130,302 of record NZ_WRPK01000005.1, on the reverse strand, counting down.
AGATAGCGCAAGGCGAGGCCGAAAACGAACTGGCCGGGATTCTTGCCGGCGGCGGCCGAGATGTCCGGCCCGCTCGCCACGATGAAGGCATAGGCGGTGAAAACGTAGAACAGGCAGATGACGGCGATTGCGGCATAGGTCGCGCGGGGAATGCTGACCGCGGGATTGCGCGCTTCTTCCTGATAGATCGCCGTCGCCTCGAAGCCGATCACGGAATTGAAGGCATAGATCGCGCTGACCCCCAGCCCCGGCCCCAGCACCACCGACGGCGAGAAGATCCGCGCTGGCGAGCCGAACCCATCGACAACGAGAATGGCGATATCGAGCGTCAGGATGGCGATCACCTCCGCGCCCAATGCCACGGCGAGAAGCTTGGCTGTGAAATCGATGCGGAAATAGGACAGTACGCCCAGGATCGCGATCACCGCCAGCGCGCTGATGCCCCAATGCGCAAAATCGAGCCCCAGCGAATGGAGCAGGTTGGTGACAAAATAGGACAGTGCGCCGAGTGTCGCGCAGCACAGCGCCACATAGGATACCAGCGCGACATAGGAGCCGGCGAGGCCGGCGACACGGCCGAAAGTCTGCGCAATAATCGCGTAGAAGGCCCCCGCATTGCGGATGAAGGGCAGCAACCGCACATAGCCGATGGCAAACAGCGCGATGGCGAGGCCTGACAGCACATAGGTGCCGGCAACACCCATGCCGTTGCCCAAGGCGAAGGCGATCGGCATCGTCGCAACCACGATCGCCATCGGCGCCGCGACGGCCAGCACCATGAAGGTGATGTCGACACTGCCCAGCACGCCTTCGGAAAGCCGATCGGCAGCGGGCCCAGGCGAGGCGTTGATTGGGTCGTGCAAGCTGCCGGTCTCCGAGATGCGGGTGGGCGCCGAAAGGGAGTTCGGCAAGCGCCCCTAACCTTCACCCTGATCCTTGCATCGCGACAAGCCACGCCAAGCTCAATCTCGATCTGCAGCGAATATGTTGCCCGAGACGCAACATCAGCCGGGGGCGCCGGCATTGACGCTGCGCGCCGACCCCGAGCATATCGACAGACGGTCGGCGCGATTGCTGACGCCGATGCCGGGAGAGAAAAACGATGAGCAACGGTCAGGAGAGCGCCGACGTCGTCAGACGCTTCTTCGACGCCTTCAACGTCGGAGATATCGATGCTGCCTTCGCAACGCTGTCCCACGACATCGTGTGGACCTATTATGGCCCGGAAGAAAAAATTCCCTTTGCCGGCAGCTTTCGCGGCCATGCCGGTGTGAGGCAGTTCTTCGACCGCGTTACCAGAAGCATCCAGATACGGGAAATGACGCCGCGCTCGCTCGTCGGCGTCGGGCATCAGGTCTATGGCCGAGGGATCGAGCAAAGCGCATCGCTCGCCACCGGTCGGGAGTATCGGGTAGAATGGGCCCATGTCTATGAGGTACAGGGTGGCTTGATGACGCGCTTCGAGGAGTTCATCGACACGGCCACGGTCGCGGACTGCCTCACCGCATGAGGCCCTGGTTCCTCTTTTCCGGAGCCGCCGTCCATGGCTGATAATCCGATGGCCGACACGACTGTCGTCGAACAGCGGGTCACCGCGAAATGCCGGCTGTTCGAGGCCCGGTTCCGCGCGCGCCAGATCGCCGCGATGGTCCGCGAATTCTATCTGCCAGAGGCGGTCATGGAAGGCCGGGAACTGCCCGCGCAGGTCGGCCACGAAGCGATCACCCGGATCTTCATGGAAGCTCGGGAGGCATGCAGCTCGATCACGATCGAAATGGATCCTATAACCGTGATCGGCAAAGTGGCCTTCGGCAACATCACCAATCACAACGCCCTCTCGTCCGGCTTCGTCGAAATCCACCGGGTCCTGATGATCTGGGAGGAACGCGACGGCGACTGGTTCGTATCCCGCGATTTCTTCTTCGCCGAGCAAGGCCTGATGCTGAGCGAGCTTGACGTGCTGCCGCGTAGCGACAGGATCGAGCATCGGCGGCCAGGCAGGGGCCGCAGAGCGCAGGGATCGGTGGGACAGTAAATGCCGGGTATCAGCCGCCGAACCTACGAGATCAGCGTTCAGGACCATCGGCTGCAATATCTATCGCTCTCCGCACGCCATGGCTCGATGCGCGCTGCCGCAGACTATCTGGGCGTTGCGGCCTCCTCGATCAGCCGGCAGATCAAGCTACTCGAGCGCGCGCTCAGCATCGATCTGGTGGAAAAGGGTTCCTACAAGGTGCAACTGACCGAAGCCGGTCGGTTGCTGATCGAATATTACGAGCGGCGTGTCGTCGAGCATCAGGAACTACTGGCGCGCCTTTCCGAACTGCGCAGTACGCGCACCTCGACCATCCGCATCGTCGTGGCGCAGGGTCTGCTGGCCGTACGCTTCATCAAGGCCTTCGCAGCGGTCTCATCCAAATTCCCGGATATCAACATCGAGATGAAGGCCGCCGACGGCGAGGAAGCAGAACGGCTGCTGCTCAATGACGGTGCACAACTCGGCCTGCTGTTTGACACCGAGCAGGATGTCCGGCTGAAGCTGCTCGCGACCAGCCGGCAGCCCTTTTCGTTATTCATGTCCGAAAAGCATCACCTTGCGCGCGAGGCAGCGATCTGGCCGGTTCAGATCTCGGGCGAACGGCTGGTGCTGCCCGATGCCGGTTCCCGCCTGCTCGAAATCATCCATTCGGTGTTCACTGAACGAGGCTTGCCCCTCAACATCGTGCTCAAATCGCCCTCGATCCAGGTCATCCTCGACGGCGTGGCGCAAGGCCTGGGCGTCACTATGCTGCCTCGCATCCTCGGCCAGCCGCTCGCCGGCGTCGCCGGGATCGTCGAGCGGCCGATTCTTAGCGATGAGCTGTCGGACATCCGGCTGCACCTCGTCAGCCGGGCGGGCAAACGGATGACGCCCGCCGGACTGGCGCTTCAGAACGCACTCGTTCGCGAGATGCATCGCCTCGACGAGGAGCAGTCTGCCGCAACCACAGCCATCGGCTGATCTACACTTCAAATGCCGGTCGGAACCGACGGCGCCATTCTTCTTTCCGGCAAGAATCCGGGCCGTTTCCCGCTGCCAGCGGGTCGGCGAGGGACGCTGCTTTTCACAAAAATTCAACGTTGCGGATCGCGCAACATGTCCGAGCGGCGGGGCCGTTGTGATCGAAGGGAGCTTCGGCAAGTCTTCGAGGAAAGAAACGCAGCGCGGAGCTGTCGAGAATGAAAAGGGGACGTAAAATGTCATACGCCAATCATCTGAAGCCGAGCCTGCTGAGCAGCGCGTCGATCCTGCTGGCCGCGTTGGCGGGCCAGGCGCATGCCCAGGCGAACCCGGACGCATCGCCGGCCGCGGCCGCAGCCGCTGACAGTACCGGAGGCCTGCAGGAAATCGTCGTCACCGCGCAGAAGCGCGCCCAGAATATCCAGCGGGTCGGCATCGCCATCACCGCCGTGACCCAGGAACAAATCACCAGTCGCAACATCTCGAGCAGCGCAGATCTCGCCGGGAAGATCGTCGGCCTGGAAAGCTATTCCCCTTATGGGCCAGGGACATCGTCAAACGTAGTCATACGCGGCATCGGCCTCAACGACTTCGGCGAAGGCCATGAGGCACCGGTAACCTCCTATGTCGACGAATTTTACATCGTCGCGGTGCCCGCTGTCGATTTTGCCCTGTTCGATCTCGACCGCGTCGAGGTCCTGCGCGGCCCACAGGGCACCTTGTTCGGTCGCAACTCGACGGGCGGCCTCATCAACTACATCACCAAGCGGCCGAGCCAGACTGCCGAGGGCTATATGTCGGCAAGCTATGGCCGTTTCAACGATCTGAAACTCGAAGGTGCCGCGACCGCGCCTCTGTCCAACACCCTGTCGATGCGCCTGTCGGGCACGTCGCATCACAGTGACGGTTTCCAGAAGAATCTAAACCCTGCTCTGGAGCGAGGCGGTCAAGCCGGGTCCGACGCGGCGCGCCTTCAGCTGCGCTATCAGGGCGATGACGGCTGGGACATTCTGCTCAAAGGCGAATATGGCCGCACCAGGACAACCCACGCCTATTACGAAAGCAAGACCGGATATGTCGACGCCAACGGCCTCGTCGTTGCTGATCCCACAATCGTCGACGCGGTCGGCTATGCCGAGCGCAACACGCCCGCCGCGAAGAAGAATGTCGTCGATACCAATGACGCCGCCTTCCTGCGTTCCACCGGCTATTCAGGCCTGCTGCGGATCGAGAAGAAGTTCGGCGATACGACCTTCACCAGCTTGACCGGCTACCAGTCCTACAAGCGCCGCATGCAGGAAGACAGCGACGGAACCCCGAACCCGCTGGTGTTCGCCAGCTTTCCCTATCAGGGCAAGCAGCTCACCCAGGAACTGCGTCTCTATCACAGCGCGCGTACAACGCGATGGACGGCTGGCGTCTACGGCATGCACGCTATCGGCAAGGACCAGCCTACCGCCGTGTTCAACTTCCCGTTGGACGGACCTACCGCGGTCAACCCGGCGACGGGCCTCTACAACGGCACCTACTTCCCGATCAGCCTCAATGCCGACTGGCGCTTGCGAACCAATTCGGCCGCAGTCTTCGGCCAGATCGAACAGGACTTCGGCCAGTTCACTGCGATCGGCGGCATCCGCGTCACCCGTGACAGCAAGACCTTCGCCGATGCCGACAATGCCGCGCTGCGCGACTGCGGCGGGGGTACGATCGGCGACTGCTTCCTGATCGCGGACGGCGGCACCGGAACACCGGTTCCATTCCGCCTCAAATACAAGGCAACCCTGTGGTCGGGCAAGATCGAGATCGACTATAAGCCCGACAACAACAATCTCTTCTACGCCAGCATATCACGCGGCACCAAGGCCGGCGGGTTCAACAACGGCTTCTACCCCACCGGTGTGTCGCTCGCGCGGATTCCCTATGGGGACGAGACGCTGCTGTCCTACGAGATTGGCCAGAAATCGACGCTGTTCGACCGCCGACTGCGCATCAACACCTCGGCTTTTTATTACGACTATAAGGATTATCAGGCCTTCAACTATGTCGGGTTGGCCGGACTGATCACGAACCAGGACGCCACGGCCTACGGCTTCGAAACCGAAATCGAGGCAGCGGTCACTCCCGAACTCCGTTTCTATGCGGCCGGAGCCTATCTGCATACCGTCATCAAGGACGTGGCCAAGGTCACCCCGCTCGGGACCACCGTCGTCGCCGATCGACCAATGGCGTTCGCACCGAAATGGAGCGGCAGCGGCGGCGTGACCTACACCGTCGGACTGCCCAATGATCAGAGCTTGGCGTTCGACTGGAACTTCGAAGCCCGCTCATCGCGCTTCTCCGGCAATTTCGGCGACCCCGGTACGATGCTCGAGGGCTATTTCAAGCACAATGCATCGATCACCTATGAAGCGACCGAACACTGGCAGCTGCGCGGCTTCGTCGATAATATCAGCAACCGCCTCAACACGACCTATGGCGGCCCGTCTTTCGCCTCGCTCGGCATCATCCAGGTCCGCTACGCGATGCCGCGCACTTATGGTGCGGCGGTGCGCTATCGCTGGTAACTTTCGCCGGAAGGACAGCAGCCATGAACCAGCCCGCCGCCACCGCCGCCTATGTCAATGGCCGCATCTACACCGTGAATGCAGACCGTTCCTGGGTGGAGGCGATCCTCGTGGAAAATGGACGCATCGCGGATGTCGGCACCACGACCGGCATCCTGGCGGCGGCGGGCGAGGAGTGTGTCGTCGTGGATCTGGCGGGCCGGATGGTCATGCCGGGCATCCACGACGCGCATGGCCACATCCTGCTCGCCGGGCTCAAGCATCGCTACGAGTGTCGCCTGCCTGCCGACGCGCTGGCCCGCGATTATGGCGAGCGGCTGTGCGACTGCATCGCCTGTTCGCGCGGAAAGCTCAGCGGTTGGGTCATCGGCGGCGATTTCAATCCCACTCTGTCCGCGCAGGGCGAGGTGGACCGAAAGTATCTCGATGAGAAATTCCCGGACACACCGGTCTATCTCCACGACTACTCGCTGCACCATGGCCTGGCCAATTCGAAGGCGCTGGAACTGGCCGGGATCACCGCCGCCACGCCTGATCCCTTCGGTGGCCGGATCGTGCGCCGCGCCGGATCGAACGAGCCGACGGGCGAACTGATCGAACGCGCAACGTGGCGGCTGTTCAACGTCATGCCTAGCCCGGAGCCCGATGTGCACAAGGCGGCGCTGCGCTGGGCATTGGAGACAGCCAGCCGGTTCGGCGTCACCGCCATCCAGGAAGCTTCCGCCAGCCGCCCGGAGCTCGAGATGCTCCAGCAGATCGATCGTGAGGATGGGCTGACGCTGCGCGTCTACGCTCATATCCCCTGGCGCGAGGAGCATTTCGGTCACGCCACCACAGAGGCGTTGGATCAACTGATCGCCGAACGCCGCCGCTTCGCCAGCGAGAGGCTGAACACCGACTTCGTGAAGGTGTTCATGGACGGCTCGCCGCTGGGCCCCCATTTCACCGACGCCCAGATAGATCCCGCGACCGGACGGCCGCAGCCCGGCAAGCTGCTCCACTCGCGCGAGGACCTGGCCGCCGCACTCATCGCCTGGGACAAGGCGGGGATCACCGCCAAGATCCATTGCACGGGCGACGCTGCGGTCCAGCTCGTGCTCCAGGCGATGGCCGATATGCGCGCCGCGAGCCACGAAGGCACGATCCAGGAGATCAGCCATTGCTGCTTTGTCCGGCCGGAGGACCTCGCTTCCTTTGCCGCCCTCGACGTCACCGCGGAGATGTCACCGCCGATCTGGTTCGGCGACATCCCCGAACTGACCGCCTTCCGCGATCGTGGTTATCCGTTCGGCAGCCTCGCCGAGATGGGCACGCGCGTGACCGTCGGCACCGACTGGACCTTCCTGCCCGAACCCAATCTTTTCCCCGCCCTCCAGGGCCTTCTTCAGCACGGTACGGAGTCGGTCGATCTTGCCACCGGCATCGAGATGCTGACCTTGGCAGGCGCCCGCGCGGTCGGCGCCGAAGACAAGGCCGGATCGATCGAACCCGGAAAATCGGCCGACTTCATCGTCCTCGATCGCGATCTGTTCGCCATTCCCATAGACGAGATCGGTGGCGCCCGCGTACTGACCACGGTCTTTGAAGGCCGCATCCTCCACGATGTCCGTTGATGCCGCCGCGATCCCGGTGATGCTGGTCACCGGCTTCCTGGGGGCTGGCAAGACCACGCTCATCGGCCGGATGCTGGACCACCCGGCCTTTGCCGGCAGCGCGCTCCTGGTCAACGAGGCAGGCGAGATCGGGATCGACCAGGATCTTCTCACCCGGGCCGGATCGCCGCCGCCCCAACTGCTGGCCAATGGCTGCGTCTGTTGCGTGATGAACGACGATCTCGGTCTCGCGCTACGCGATCTCGACCTGCGACGCCGGGAAGGTTCGATCCCTGCTTTCGCGAGAGTCATCGTCGAGACCACAGGCGTCGCCGATCCGGCGCCGATCCTCGCGCGCTTCATCGCCGATGGCTGGATCCAGCATCACTTCGTGCTGAGCGCGGTGCTGACCGTGGTTGATGGTCTGCTCGGCGCCAGGACGCTGGAAACCTATTCCGAAGCGGTCAGCCAGGCAGCGCATGCCGATGCGCTGCTGATCAGCAAAGCCGATCTGGCAGATGCCGACGGCCTGAACGATCTGGGCACCCTGCTGTCCGCCACCGCCCCGCATGCCAGGATGCTGGTCGCTGGCAGCGAGGAGGCGGCGGTCGAACGCCTGCTGGAGCCGTTCCGGCTACACGGCCTGGCTCCGATGTCACGCGACGTGGAACAGGACGAAGCGGATCACCGCCACCGCCATCACCACGGGGATCGCCTCGTCAGCACGACCTCCTGGCGATTCGAGGAACGACTGCCTTGGCCGGTGATCGCCCGGGCATTAGACGCGCTTGTCACGCGGCATCGCGGCAATCTGATGCGGATCAAGGGAATGCTGGCGGTCAGCGACACCGATCGCCCAGTGGTGATCGACGGAGTTCAGGACATCTTCCATCCCCCCCGCTTGCTCGACGGCTGGCCGACAGACGACAGATCAAGCCGGATCGTGATGATCAGCCGAGATGCGAGCAGTGCGGAAGCGATGGATGAGCTCCAACGCCTGCTCGGCATCGCACTCCTCGCCTCCGAGTGAGCCGTTCAGGTGAAGCGATCCAGCCTGTAAGGCGAGGGATCGACAATCGGCACTTCGCCCATGGCAAGATCGGCCGCCAATTGTCCAGCGCCGGGTGCGGTGCCGAAGCCATGGCCTGAAAAGCCCGACGCCAGCGTTAGCCCCGGCAGCTTCGCCACGGGCGAGATCACCGGCAGCGAGTCCGGGGTTACGTCGATCATCCCCGCCCAGCTTTCGGCTACCGCCGCACCCTCGAAGATGGGCCAGGCGGCAGCCAGATTGCGCAAAGCTTCGTCGTTCAAGCCCTGGTGGATCGGTGGGTCCATCGTCCGCACCCGTTCGAAAGGCGACAGTGCGCCGTCACGCCAGCGGCGCGGCAGCGCGAGATCATCGAGCAAGGCACGGCCCAGCGATAGCCGTACATTCTTCCACTGCGCGCGCAGCATTGGCAGATAGCGATGACCGAGCAGCAGGCTGTCGAGGACAAGCGGCGCGACAAAGCCACCGCGCTGGGTGATGGTGTAGCCGCCGTCGGTGCGCTTCCGGAAGGAAAAGTCGGGCGCTCCGACGGCGATGTCGGTCGGCCCCTCCATCGGAGCGGTCCGCACTACCGAAGCGACCAGCGGCAAGGTCGGCAGCGACACTCCGAGATTGCCGAGAAAGCGCCGCGACCACAGGCCGCCGGCCAGGATGGCGTGCCGGCACCGAATCTCGCCGCGCTCGGTCACCACTCCGTCCACCCGTCCTGCCGCCATCGACAGGCCGCGCACGGCGCATTTCTCGACGATGATCGCGCCCTTGGCCAATGCCGCGCGCGCGACCGCGCTCGACGCCAGCGAAGGTTCAGCCCGGCCATCGGAGGGCGTGTGGATACCACCCACCCAGCCACCGGTCCCGCCGGGTACCAGCCGGTCGATGTCCATCGGGCCCAGCAGCCGGGAATCGAGACCGGCCACGCGGACCGCGTCGAGCCAGGCGCGATGACCCGCCATCTCGGCCTCGGCGCGGGCGAGATAGAGGATACCGGCCTGGCGATAACCGACATCACCGCCGACCCGCTCGTGCATCGCCTGCCAGAGACGTTCGGATGCCATGGCGAGGGGCAGATCATCCACATCCCGGCCCATCTTGCGGATCCAGCCGAGATTGCGGGACGACTGCTCGCCAGCGATCCGCCCCTTTTCGAGGACGACCACCGGAACGCCGCGCTCCGCCAAAGCCAACGCCGCCATCAGGCCGACGATGCCGCCACCAATCACGACGACCGTCGTCGCCTGTGGCGCGCTGTCCGAAGTCGTTACCGGGGTGATCGCAGGCGCCACCGCATTCCTCCTTGCCCATCTCCTCCGGGATCAGAGAGAGATGGTGACCTCTTTGACATTGGCGCCGGCCGCACCGCGATAGGCGGTGACCTCGATCTCGACCTTGAACTCGGCCATGCCCAGAGGTGGACTGGTCAAGGTCAGTGTAGGATTTATGCCCCGCATCTTGCCGGCATAGGCTGCCATCACCGCGTCGATGTCCTCCTGAAACTGGACGAACACGCGTGCGGCGATGATGTCTTCGGTAGAGGAGCCTACCGCCGCCAGCGCCGCGTCGATGTTGGACAGGACCTGCAGCGTCTGTTCGGCCGGGTCCTCAGGGATAAGCTTCGTGCGCGGATTGCGGCCCGCGGTGAGCGAGACGAAGATGAGATTATCGACGGCGATCAGCCGCGAATAGGCGCCGCGCTCTTCCGCGGGCGATCCGGTTTTGACTTTGACGATTTCGGTCATGCAGGTCGATCTCATGATAATATCGTGGGGACCGGGCTATGCTTGCCTCGTGGCGGCCGGACTGCGGCGACGGATCATCGCAAGGTCGGCTGATCCCAGAGGTTGAGGCTGACGCCGATACCCTTCGCCAGCGCATTGCGGTAGACGACCGTCCCCCAGGCAACGTCCTCGACCGGCATGCCTCCGACCGACATGATGATGATTTCCTCGTCATTACGGCGCCCCGGAGCCTCGCGCGCGACGATCTTGCCGAGATCCTCGATCTGGTCGCGTGACATTCGCCCTTCGTCGATGAGATCCAGGAAACGAATGCCGACAACGGGCACATTGCGATGCACCGGCTTGGGGTTCTCTTCGTGCCAGGCCTCATAGAGCCCTGGATTGTCGAGCACCTTGCGGATGTCCGGGGATTCCATTCCCTCGTCGATATTGGTCAGAGACGGCATCGAGAGAAAGGTACCGGGGTTCACCCATTCGCGCTTCACCACCGGATAGATCGACGGATCGCCGATCGCGCCAGACTGGCAGAAGGTCGCGATATCGCTGTCCCGCACCACCTCCTCGATCGTGTCGACGACCTGGACCCTGGTGATCTGGGGGTAGGTCTCGGCGATCCATTGCTGAAAGGCAGCGAGGCTCTTTTCGCCGCGCCCCTTGACCTTGACCGTGTCGATCTGCGGGCACACCGCCATGAAGGCCGCCAGCGAGGTTCGCGCCATGACGCCCGGGCCGAGAATGCCGACCACCTTAGAATCCCTGCGGGCAAGGTGGCGTGCGCCGACGCCCGGCACCGCACCGGTGCGATAGGCCGACAGCAGATTCGCCGACATGAAGGCCAACGGTGCGCCGGTATCGGCGTCGTTGAGCACGAACATGAGGATGGAGCGGGGCAAGCCCTTTTCGCGATTGGCGATGTTGGAGCCATACCACTTCATGCCCGCGGTCTTGAAACGACCGCCCAGATAGGCAGGCATCGCCATGAAGCGGCGATCGGGGGTCGGCCTTGGCATGTCCGGAAAGGGCGAGTTCTCCGGGAAGACGACGACGGATCCATGGGAATTGTTGCTTGGACCCGCCATCCGGTAGTCGCCATGGTAGAGCAGCGCGAACATCTCCTCCATCGTATCCACGCAGGCTGCCATGTCGGTCACACCGGCGCGGATCATGTCGGGCTCGGAGAGATAGATGAAGTCGATCCGGGTGGAGGGTGTCACTGTGTCGGTCATAGTTCGATTCCAGCATCGTTGCCGCCTGTCAGCGGTCGTTTTCATAGCCATGGCCAGGGGTGGAGAAGCGCGAGGCCTATCCCGGGAGGGGCACCGCGATCGCCTCAGTCGCGGCCATAATAATTTGCGAGGGCCGTGATCGTCTCAGCGTCCGGTATGTCCTTTGCCGAAGCGGCCATCAGCGCGCCGGGATCGTCATCGGCATGATAGCCCCGCTTACCGGTCCGGAAATTGATCAGCTGCTGCGCGATGTAGTGGTGATCCAGCCGATTGAGGGCCGGCGCCTGCATTTCGGCATTCCCCTCGCCCGCCGCGCCGTGACAGGTCGCGCAGGTCGGGACGATGCCGGCGATCGCGGCTGGCACCGCACGACTGGCCACCGGCGCCGCCGCCGGCTTCGGCAGGGTCGAAATATAAGTCACCACCGCCTTCACGCCGTCGGCGCCGGGGATCGCGGTCGCGCGCCCGACCATGGGAAAGCCATGGCCGTCATCGATCTTGCCGCGCTTGCCTTCCCGAAAGTTCGTGAGCTGGCGAATGAGATAGTCACCATTCTGGCCAGTAAGGTTCGGCGCGTACATATAATCCCGCCCCTGGCCGTCATTGCCATGACAGCCCAGACAGGTGGTGAAGATCGCCTTGCCTGCACTGCGATCGACGATCGGCCGCAGGGCCGGCGACGCCGCGGGCGAAGAGGACGGTGCCTGTTCGCTGCGCCCGATGCCGGCGCTCTTGTCGCCCTGAAAGGCGAGCAGCACCTTGCCGCTGTCGATGAACTCTTCGAAGCTGACGATCTTGCCGTTGCGGATCCGGAAGACGTGGAGGCAGTCCGCCTTGTAGCGGATGCCAGTGGCGCGAACGGTGCTCTCCTCCGTGCCGGGCACCGCCACCCGGTCCCCCGACACGATATAGTCGAACTGGGTCGCCACCGGATGTTCGAGGGTCTCGTCGACCTTGGCAAAGAAGTCGGCAACGCCCGCCGGTCCGTATCTGGTGCCACCGAAGGGCAACTGGCCGGCCGGGCCGTAATAGGTCCAGGTCGCATCGGGCGCGATCAGCCGTTCCAGCGCCGTCATGTCGCCACGTTCGAACGCCTCGTAAAGTTCGTGGACGATCCGGGCCGGATCATCGGCGGGTCTGGGGGCGGTCAGCGCCTTGCCCCCGGCAGCCGCCGCGAAGCCCGAGAACAGGAGCAGCAACGCGAGGAAACCGAATTTCGGGGAGGGCATCTTCATTTCAGTTTTCCCGACGCAAGACGAGGGCGGCAAAAGCACTGACCATCATCATGACTGGCCGTAGAAGCCGTGGAACACACCAAGGGGATCCCATTGCCGGCGCAGCTTCGCCAGCCGCGCCCAGGCCTGTGGAGAATAGCAGTCGTGGATGTCCTCAGGCCGACCTTCCTGATCCATCTCGTTGATGTAGCTGCCCTTCGCGACGACCTTCAGTTCCTTGAAGACTTTCCGGCAATAAGCCCGACTGGGAAGTTCCTGGTTCGGCTCGTCCCATTCAAGATAATAAGCGAGATAGAAGCGGCCGATCCGCGAACACGCCGCGTCGGGCAGCGTATTTGTTCCCATGTACAGCAGCAATGGCGTGCCACGGGGCGCCGGGCAGTCGGGTATGTGGCGCTTCAGTATTGCGATGGCCTCCATGGGACGATCGGTCCAGATGCTGTCGCCCATCCAATAGCCCTGCGGGAAGGCGGCCTCGTTCTCGCTGTAGTAGCGGTCGAAGCTGCCGGCGCGGTTCTCGACCCTGTCGAGAGCGCGGGGGATGAGCGGATCGCGCTGGAGCAATGCGAGCTTGCGCCGCCCCTCCGCCTCGCTGACCGCGAAGGCGTTGGCATCAAGATAGATGCGCTGACGCTGCTCGACGGGCGCATCCTCGGCCACGTCCGGCAGCGCGGCAATCGAAATCAGGACCTCCACGTCGCTGTCAAGCTGGGGAACCACCTTGTCCATCACCCGCGTCACTTCATCGAGTTCGGTGAAGGCGAAGGTATAGGTCGCGCCCCAGATGACCTTGGGCGCATCGAAACATTGCAGGTGGAAACGGACCACGACGCCGAACAGGCCAGGCCCGCCACCGCGTGCAGCCCAGAAGAGCCCGGCATTCTCGCTTTCGCTGGCGCGCAGCAGGCGACCATCGGCGGTGACGATGTCCAATGCTTTCACGGCGAACACGCTCATGCCATGCGACCAGGCATTGGTGTTGAGGCCGACGCCCCCACCCAGCAAAAAGCCGCTGATCGGAACCGTGCCGCAATGCGCGCCGGGGAAAGCGAGATCGTCCTGCGCCAGCCGCTCGGCCAGCCCGCGGCAGAAGACACCCGGTCCGACGACCGCTTGCTTCGCCGCCTTGTCGACCACAATGCCGTCGAGCCGGCTGACGTCGATCAGCATGCCGCCGTTGCGCAGGAAACAGGCCGCCATGCTATGGCCGCCGCAGCGCGTCGTGACTTTCATCCGCCCGGCCGCCGCGAAGCGAACTGCTTCTTGCACATCTTCGATCCGTTCGACCTGGACGATCATGTCGGGACGCCGATCGGCCTTGGCGCGCTGCCAGATCATTGCCTGCCGCCATGTCTCATAATGCTCGTCGTCCTTGACGACGACCGTTCCGACGATCCGCTTCTGCAGATCTGCCGCGGCGCTTCCTTCAAACGGAGCGGAAAAACCTGGCGTACCGGTAAGCCCCACCGCCACCGGAACCGACAGGGTGCTGGCTTTCAGGAAACGGCGTCGCGACCAAAGGGCCAATTTGGACATGAAGGCTCCGGGGTGTTCGATCAAACGCTTATGCGGATAGCGGGAGCAGCAATACAACGGCCGCACCCCATCCAGTTGTTGCGCAGGGGGCAACATCTGCTTGCGCTCCCGGCTCGTCCAGCGAGCCAGGCTGGGAGCGGATCAAACGGCAAGACGGTCCCGGGAGATGCACTCCTGGCTCAAGGGATGAGGATTGCGTAGATACCTCCGCCTGCTCCTGCCGCATGGCACCGACGGCCGCATATGCGATTGCGGACGTCGGTGGAGAGCGTCCTCGATTTCCTTGGCGCTGACATTCTCGCCCTCGCCGCCTCGCATAATCAGGTCGTTCTTGCGACCGCCGACGTCGACAACCCGCCATCCGCCTTAGCACCAAGTGATCATCTGATTGACCAGCTCGCCGCGCTGGGCTTCGTGAACACCAACCGAAACAACGCAAGAGAAAGCGCTGAACAGGCTGGCGACGGCGACTACGCTAGACGGCCAGCTGCAGTCGCCTGAGATGTCGGCGTCGTAGCCGTTGAGCCGGCCGCCATGGAGGTGTGGTTTCGATCCACTCCCCGAAGGACCGCATCTACAGTGCGATTGCCGGAGCCACCGGCTTTACCTCCTAGAAGGTGGCGGAGCGCGAAGGACATGAACCCCGAGCCTTGCGGCCCCTCTCGCTTGGCAGACCGAGACGGCGCCTTGCCGCTTCCCGCTCCAGATGCTGGCGGAGGGTCGAAAAATCGAACCCCTAACCTTGCGGATAGCCTAGTTTTCGAGACGAGCGGCACTCAACCTTACGCCGGCCTTCCGGCCGAGGCCGAGCGCGACAGCGACCGCGCGGCGCGTCTCGGAATAAGCTGGAGCGACCATGGGATAATCCGGCTTGAGACCGAACTGCGCACGATACTGGTCCGGGGTCAGTCCATGCGCACGCAGATGACGCTTCAGGCTCTTATAGGGCTTGCCGTCAATCAGCGAGAGAATATGCTCGCGCGAGGCGAGGCTGGCGCGGGCGGACACCGCCGGGACGCACGGTGCCGGAGGCGCTGTCGCGGAGGCCGCGCCCTCCCCTTTGAGCGCGGCTATGGCGGCATGGGTCGCGCCGATGAACGCGGCGACATCCTCGGGCGGCAGCTCGTTATGGGACACGAAGCTTGCCACCACCTCGACGGTGAGGGCGATGTGATCGGCAGTATCCGGCATGATCATCCTTATCCGTTGAGCTGGGCGGACGCCAGTCGAGTCGCCACGGCTGAAGGGAGAAAGCGCGGCGTTACATAGATGCCCGGATAATCTCAAGCAGAACGCATGTGCCGGCGCCAACGATCACCGGCATTGCCGCACGGACCAGCCGAAAAGAAATACGCTGGGCGATCCCGATATCCGGGACCAGCGTATGAAGAAGAGCGATGCTGCACTGCCGGCATTTTTTCGATCTGATATGACGCGACCCACCACGCAGCTGGATGAAGGGCCGACCGTCCATCCCGTACGGCAAATTGCATCACCACGCGCGCCAGATGCGTCGACTCCTGCTGCAGCCATGACACTAGGCCATCTCATTCCTCAGACCCATCGACATTGGCGAGTATAGTGTCGAGAGTCTCGCCGCTGGCGACTCCGCCGGCTGTTTCGCCTTGATCGCGGCTCGTCGACAGAGGTGCGATCCTGGCGGCCTCTGCCTGCAGTCGGCTGAGGCGCGTGTCGGCATCGCCCGCCTCCTCGCCTGCCGCTGTCGCCGCGGCAAGAAAGCGGCCTGCGGCCGTCTCGCTCTGAAAATAGGCGGCTTCCTTGTCCAGGCCGGTCAGGTCGGCGTCACCGATCGACTGGACGGCCTGCATGTCGAACGCGCCGCACATATCGAGCTTTGCCCAACTGAAGTGGCGGCTGAGCGCGTCGTAGCAATTCTCGCTATAGATCATCGCACCGGACAGCCCCTCTGCCTCATTCGCGAGGCGCATATGCGCGATCCCACGCCTCACGCTCGGCCGGCTCAGCGGTTCGACCGGGGGAGGCGTCTGCGCGGTGATGGCGGTCGTGATGTTTTCCTTCTGCAGGCTTGCATCCGCCGCGGCATTGCTGTTTCCACCGACCGGCGAGGAGGAGCATTTGCTCGTCGAGCCGATCACGACGAGGCCCAGCCCGATCAAGATCGCGACTCCACAGCCATTGTTCGAGGATGCCGGTTTCACGGGCGATGGTTCGGGCATCATTCCGACCCCGGTCGCCACGGACGCACCGCCTTCGCCATCATTGCCCCTCCCCGTCGTCTCCATTCTACGTCGCCCCCCGCCACTGGCAACGCCGGAGATTGATCCGGATCCGTAGCGATTGCGCTTGTTGCCGCTGAAGCCTTGGCTTAGCTTCGTCGTTCATCGCGCTGGGGGGCGCCGCTATGACCTACACACTTTGCTGCGGCATTCGCCCGGCCGATCTTGCCCTCGCCAAGGGTGCGGCAAGCTGGGTCGAGGCCTTCCATCCCGGGGTCCGGGCGACGTTCGAGAACGCGACCGTGCTGCTCGCATCTGACGACTACGACCAGCCTCATCTGCGTCTTCTGTGGAAGACTGGCCTCCTCAACGAGCGCCTGCACGAGCAGGGCGCGTCGCAGCGCGCCGCGATGCTCGCAGGACTGGTGCGATGACTTTCCTGCCGGTCCGCGTCCGGCCCTTGTCCGATGAAGCCGCGCTGTGCGTCAACGACGCCGGACGTTTCTTCGCCGGTTCGCACGGCTTCGTCGATCGGCTCCTGGACGAAGCTCTCACGCCGATGGATCGGCAGTTTCTCGCACGTGAGGGCCATGCTCTCGAAGCCGATGATCCGCTGGGCCTCGCCGCCCACCTCCATGGCGTCGCCGAGCGCCTCAGCCGCGCCGGTCCGCTCGATTATCTGATCCTCGTCCCGACGCTGCGCTGCAATCTGAGCTGCAGCTATTGCCAGGTCTCGCGGGCGGGCCTGGCCGCGCCCGGCTTCGACTGGAGCGAGGAGACGCTGGCCGCGGTGCTGGCGTGCCTCGACGCGCTGTCGACCGATCGGATCAAGATCGAGTTCCAGGGCGGCGAGCCGACGCTGCGGCCCGACCTGCTGCGCGCGGTTATCGCGCGCTGCGAGCGCTTCGCCGAGCGTCAGTTCGTCGTCTGCACCAACCTGCAGCAGATCGACGACGAGATCCTCGCGCTCTTCGACCGGCCGGATCTGTTCATCAGCACCTCGCTCGACGGCGACGCCACGACCCACGGCCGCAACCGCACCGGCGGGCCCGTGAGAACCGATCGGTTCCTCGCCAATCTGAGGACGGTCGTCGACCGCTACGGCCCCGGCAAGGTGTCTGCGCTGCCGACGATCGATGCAACGGCCCCTCCCGACATAGACACGCTGATCGAGGCCTATGCCGCGCATGGCCTCGACAGCATCTTCCTGCGGCCGATCAATTTCCAGGGCTTCGCCCGCAAGCGGCACAAGGACGCGCGGGAGCAGGACCTGGCATGGCGCGCTTATTATGAGCGGTTCGTGCGGGCGATCATCGCGCGTAACTGGCGCGATCGCGGTCGGGTGCTGGAGGAGACCTATCTCAGCATCGCTCTGCGCCGGATCTTCCAGCCCGGCCGCGATCGCCATGTCGACCTGCGCAACCCCAATCCGATGGGCCTCGACTATATCGTGGTCGACCATGACGGCATGGTCTATCCGACCGACGAGGCCCGCATGCTGGCGCGCTCGGGCATCATCGATCTCTCGATCGGCGACGTCCGCCGAGGCTGGGACAGCGAAGCGCGCGACCAGCTGAACGCGCATGCGACCAACCAGTTCGACCCGGCCTGCCAGCGCTGCGCCTACCAGCCTTATTGCGGGCGCGACCTCGTCGACGACATCGCCCGCTATGGCCGCATCGACATGCCCCGCCTCGAAACCGAATTCTGCAGGCGGCACCTGCACCTGTTCGATTTCGTCTTCGCGCTGATCTATTCGGACGATCCGGCGGTGATCTATTCGCTCAGCCGCTGGCTGCGCCTGCCCGGCACGCCCGCCAGCCTCGGCGCGAGGCTGCAATGATCCGGCTCACCCTGCCCGCCCTGGCTGAAGCCGAGCGGCCTTTCGTCACCCGCCTGCGGATCGATCCGAATGCCGATACGGACATCCGGGATTCGCTCCTCGTCAACGAGGAAGCCGCAGGCGCGAGCTTCTCGGGCGCCCGCGGCCTGATCGCGATCGACGGCGCGACAGGACGAGAGCTCGACGGCGACGTCATTCTCGTCCAGCCCGCCCCCGGACGCGTCGAACGGCTGCTGCGTGCCGGCTCGCGGACCAACAGCCTGCTCGTCACCGAGCGCTGCGACCAATTATGCGTGATGTGCTCGCAGCCACCGAAGAAGACGCATGTCGATCGCTTCGCGCTGCTCGAGCAGGCCTGCCTGCTCGCCCCGCCGGGAATGCTGATCGGGATCTCGGGCGGCGAACCGACCCTCTACAAGGAACAGCTGTTCGACATGGTCGAGCGGGTGCTCGCCGCGCGCGACGATCTCGCTTTCCATATCCTCACCAACGCCCAGCATTTCACGGTCGAGGATGCCGAGCGGCTGCGCTCGCCGCTCTACGCCAGGACAAGCTGGGGCATCCCGCTCTATGCGACGGATGCCGGCCTGCACGACCGCATCGTCGGCAAGGCCGGCGCCTTCGACCGGCTCGAGCGGAGCCTGGCCACGCTCATCCTGGCCGGCGCCCGGGTCGAGCTGCGCACCGTCCTCGTTTCGGCGAACCTCCACGAGCTCCCCGCCCTCGCCCGCTATGTCGCCGCGCGGCTCCGCTTCGTCGAAGCATGGTCGATCATGCAGCTCGAACATATCGGCTTCGCCAAAGGCCGCTGGCATGCCCTCCATGTCGACCATCGCCGCGATTTCGCGCCGATCGCCGCCGCGCTCGACCAGGCCAGCCTGCACGGCATCCGCGCCCAATTGTTCAATTTTCCGCGCTGCACGGTCCCACCGGCCTATCGCAGCATGGCCATCGCCTCCATCTCCGACTGGAAGCGCAAATATATGCCCGGCTGCGCAGCCTGCCGCGAACAGGGCCAGTGCTCGGGCTTCTTCGAATGGCATCCTGACGCCGACGCGGAAGCAAGCGTGACACCGCTATGACCCGAAAGCGTTTCCTCATCCCGAGCCTGGTCGCCGCAGGCTTCGGCGCGCACGACCCCGCCCAAGCCGCGCTGATCCATGCCACCACCACCGGGGCAGACGACCCGAACGCCGGCGCGATGCTACGCATGTTCACCCAGGATCATTATGTGACGCTCGCCGATCATCGCAGCCACAGCAGTCATAGCAGTCATGCAAGCCACAGCTCCGGCTTCGGCGGCGGTGGCGGCCATTACAGCCACAGCAGCCATACCAGCCATCGCTCGGCAGGCGGCGGCTATGACAGCCCGTCCTACTCCACGCCGACCTACACAGCGCCCGAGCCGACGCGCTCCCCGCCACCGGCGTCCCGTCCGGCGCCGGCGGCACCGCTGTTCACCCCGTCGGCCCGGGCGACGCCGCCGCCAGCGACCGATGCCCTCCCAGCCCTGTCCGGCCGGACCAAGCGCTTCGCCTCGATCGTCAGGCGTGTGCAGCTCGCACTGCTCGCCCAGGGCTTCTACAATGGACGGATCGACGGCATCGTCGGCCCCGGCCTGCGCAAAGCCCTGCGCGCATTTCAGAAGGTGCGCGGCATCGCCGTCACCGGCACGATCACGCCCCAGACATTGGACGCGCTGATGATCTCCAGCGAATGAGGCAGATAGAGGCACCGACCACCAAGCCAGCCGACAGCCTCAACCACCAGCAATGACAAAAGCAGACGGGGATGGAGATGCCGAAAGCGGACTGGTCATGCGACGAATGCGGAGAGATCCTTCCCGCGGACCGCTTCCTGAAGACCATCGATCGCGAACTGGTGCGTTCGTCAAGCAGCACGCGCCTCTACAAGGGCACGCGCGGCGGCCTGGGATTTGGCGGAGGTACCAGCAGCAGCTACCGCCATGTGCCCAAGAAGCTCTGTCCGGATTGCGTCGAGAATCGGCTCGTCGCGGCGCGGAGAGCGCGCTCGAGACGCCGGCTGGGATGGCTCGTCTCGCTGGCGATCGCCGTGGTGGCGGTCATCTGGATCGGCAGGCTGCCGCCCGCCGCCCCATCATCGGAACAGACAGCGCCAGTTCCTCAGGCTCCGGTCACGACGGCAAATCCCGAACCCGAGCCGCCAGCGCCAGGCTCCGCCGACATCGCTCCCGACGCCGTCCAGCCGCCAACGGCGTTGCCGGACGCGACCGGCGGGGAGGCACAGTATGAAGGCGGCGCCTCGCCCGATGACCCGTCCGACACCGCGATCGCCCCCTCCGACACCGACGACACGGCGATGACCGCAGCGATCGCAGCCGCAACGCCCACCGCATTGGACAGCGGCCAGCCAGCAAGCTGGAAAGCCGGCGGGAGGCACGGCTATGTCGTGGTCAGCGCCGCGCAGGATCAGCGCGGGCGGCGATGCCGCAACGCTTACTGGACGCTCATCACGGACAACAACCAGATCCAGGGACCCTCGAAGCTATGGTGCAAGGACGATGGCGAGGAATGGACCGAGCGATAGCCGGGTCCCGTTCCAGCCTCCAGCATCGCCAGCCCCATAGCTCTGTTGGTAGTCGATAAGGGGGAAACCGGTACATTCCGCGATCGGATCCGCTGGCTCGTGTCGATTGTTCGCGCTAACCTCATCGAATCGCTGTTACACAGTCTCGTAATCTTTACGTCGAGCAACAGGATTGTCGTTCTGACATTTTTCAATCCGGATGTCGTCAGGTTGAATTGGGCCGCTTTCGACCAGTTGGCTTTCAGGGAAGCAGATGAGGCAACCGACCCTACGTTCAGCGCACTCACTGCCGCTCCCAACTTCAGTCGTTCATTCATCTTGGCTCGCCAAGCCTTTTAGAGGCCACCAAAAACGAGCGCTAACTGGCAAAAAGTGGGACGAAGCCATCGTTCCCGAGCTAATCGTGGAACGTCGGCTTACGACAGAAAGCGGGCCGGTAGGCGATTGCCGGCTTCAAGGCTCAGTTTAGCGAAAAGCGGCCATTACCTCCAACCGAATGCAACTAATCCGGACCCGCTCAATATCGCACCGAGACCGAGAGTTCGAACCGCCGCCCCCTCGGATCGCCATAAGTGCTGTATCCGACGCCGTCTGGATTCGCGACGATTGGCGGTTGGTGATCGGCGAGATTCACTACGCCCAATGCGATCTCCCCCGACCTGGGCGACCTCGATCCGTGGGCCAATGAGAAGCGCCATCGCACATCGAGATCGAGATAGAATTGCGCCGGGATCTTCGAGGCGCCCTGATAGGCCACGACCTGCGGATTGGTGGCGGTGGCATTGTATCCGGAATTCGCGACGCGGTAGCTGCCGAAATACTGCCCATTGAGCCCGATTGAGATCGGACCTCGCTGCCAGTCGAAACCGATATTGCCCCTCCATTCGAGAGGGCCATCCATGAACCCGACCAGATTGACGCCGGGCAGATCGGGAGCCTTTCGTCGCCACAACCTGGGTTCCCAGGTCAGCTTGGCATGCGATCCAACGCTGCTCATGGCCCCGACAGGCACTTGCCAGTCCCATTGTGCATCGACGGCTTCGACGACCGTGCGACCGCTGTTGAACGAGCGGGTATCGATTTCGGTGATGCGGCCCGCCGTGAAGCCGAGCGAGGCGTCCTCTGGGGCCAACGGCGCTCTCAGAACACGATCGGGGTATCGGGCCTCGTTCGCCAGGAAGTAGTTCAGATTGCCGGAGTAAACGGTCGAAATCTCCCCGCGCTTATCGATCCGCGTAAAGTCGACGGAAAAGCGCGGCCCACTTCCGCTCGGGTTGATCACGAAACCGAGCGAAATGCTGCGAGCCCGTTCGGGACGCAGGATCGGTGATCCGCCCGAAAACAGGATGACCGGGCCTTCCTCGCCAATCTGCCGGCCTCCGCGCCTGGGATCGGTCAAACCGATATCGAAATTCGCCTGAAATTGCGCGAAACCGACTTGATCGACGGTGGGCGGCAGCTGGCCCGTCGCCACGCTCGCGCGCACCATCAACCATGGTTGGGGGAAGGCGCGCAGGCCTGCGGTGAAAACGGTGGCGTTCTGGCGAAATGTGAAGGCACTATCGCTGGTGAGGTCAGATCCCGAGCCGCCAACCGGCACCCGTGTCGCCTGTGCGTCGAACCTTCCGGCGAGCTGCAGTTCGAGCCCACGCAGCGGCAACGGCCCGGAGTCCAAAGGCATGAGCGGCGCTCGCAATTCCGCATAGGCGTAGCGATTGTCTTGCGTGAATCTCGGAGCCGGGCTTGAGATCAAAATCGAGCCCAACTGGAATTGAGAGCTGGATGCGGGCACCTGTTCTCGCCACGCGCCGACCAGTCCGGTCAGGGTCAGTGCTCCGCCTGGGAGCGATAGGAGAGGCCCCGAGACACGCAGCGAACCCTCGGACCGCCGGTCGGAGCGGCGGATGATCAACGCGGTGTTCTCAAGATATTGGGGCAAAGCGCGGATGAAGCCGTTCCAATCTCCGATTGGATCGAGCGGCGGCTGTCCGTTCGGGCCCGGATTTCCGGTGCCGATCACGCTGTAGAAATCGCCACTGACGCCGGTGAAGCTTGCCCGGAAGTCGAGCTTCGTTTCGGCATAGCTGTAGTCGAGATTGGCGCGCCATCGGTCGAACAAGGGAATGATCAGCCCGCTCGTCACCCGAAATTCAGTGATATCGGTGTGCGACGCTGGACCGACCGTCGGAATGGGAAAGGTCAGGATTATCGGCTGAGCAAACGGATTGCCCGCCGCGTCGGCGTCAAGCGGCGCAGAGGTCGCTATCGCGCGGCCGGTGACTGTACTGGCGTTTCGCAGATACAGTCCGTCGACATAGGCCTCGATCCCTCCGCCAAGCTGATGCCTGACATTCAGGAAGCCCGACGTGAGCGTCGGTCGGGTGAGCAGATCACCCCCGGCACCGCTTGCGTTTGCCGGCAATGCCGTAACGATCTGACCGGCACGGCTAACAAAGGAGGCGAGGCGATCCGTTGCCGATCCTAGAAATCCTGTGGTCGCCGAAGTGATGGGAAAGCCCAGCGACGCGCCGCCCAGCGCCGGATCAAACGCAAGGTTTCCGGCCTGGCTGAACACGTTCAGACCGTTGCCGATCGGAAAGCGTCCGAGATACGCAGCTGGTGAATTTGCGAGCGCCCGCAGCTCCGATCGTTCAGCGAAGTCGCGGTCACCGACGTGAATCGGTCCGGATTGTGTGCGACTTGCGAACAGCATGACGTCGGTGCGCCCTCCGTCCGGCGTGAAGCCGATGCGCGCCTCGGCACGCAAGCGCTTCGCGTCACCTCGCTGGGTGATCCCACCGACAAGGTTGACTTCGGCACCGCGATAGGCGCGACGAAGCACCACGTTGATGACGCCGCCGGTCGCGCCGGGACCGTAGATGCCGCCGGCGGTCGACGGCAGCGTCTCGATGCGTTCGATCATTCCGATCGGGATGGCATTGAGATCGGGCTGTTGCAGGCCTTGGAAGGCGTTCGGTATCGATGGCATTCGATGGCCGTCGATCAAGATCAGGGTTTGTTGGGAGCCCAGCCCCCGGAGGTCGATCTCGGATTGGTTCGACCCGGTGCGGGTGGATGGGTCCTGGCTTGCTGAGAGGATCTGGTCGTTCTGTGTCTCACGGGCGCGAAGGACATCGTCGATGCCGTCGCGATGGGTCTCTTTGGCGTCACGCTGGCTCACGACCCGATAGGGCTGGATGTCGTTTTCCGTGCGGCGGATGTCCGTATTCTGGGTCAGTCGTCCGACCACGAGTATGTCGGCAACGGCTTCATCGTCGGGCGCCTTCGTGGCGGCGGTCTGGGCAAAAAGCAGGATGACGTTGTCCGAGCTGTGCCGATACCCGATTCCCGTTCCGCCGAGCAGACGCCGCAATGCCTCATCGACCGTCATGCGACCGCGAATTGCGACGGTCGTACGGTTGGCGAGAAGGCGTTCGTCGAAGATGAGATCGAGGCGCTGAGACTGCGCGAGCTCCGACAGCGCCGTCGAAAGCGGGCCAGCGCGAATACGGATCTCGGTCGGCCCAGCCTGCTGCGCACCGGCCGGGGTGACCGACCAGAGCGAGCAGTACAGGGCGATTACGGATCGCCTTGCGAAGTCCCTCCCTGTCCGCATCGGAAAACACCCCCGCCGCGCATCGCTTTCCTTACCATTTCGGATGCGATCTGTCTGTACGGGGACGGTGCAATGCTCCGGTGCATGCCCTCGGTTCAGCGGAGCGGCCTTCCCCTCGAAACCAGTTCGATGACGTTCGCGCTCTCGACGGCGCGGACGGGATAGATTTCCGCGATCGTGCGCGCGAACCGCCGCAGGTCGCCGGTATGGAACGATCCGCTGATCCGTATTGCCGCGACCTTGGGATCGCGGATAAGCAGGTGCTTGCCGGTGGAATAACGATTGAGTTCCAGCACGGCTTGCGAAAGCGGCGTGTCGCGGAAGGAAACCAGTCCGTTCTGCCATTCGCTCACGCTGGCTAGATCCGCCTTTCCGACCGTCACGCCGGACCGGCTGGCAAGAAGCTGCTGGCCTGGCAAAAGATCGATCGGTTTCGCCTTGCCGGCCCAGGGTGCGACGACTTGGACGCGCCCTTCGACGAGGATCACGCGCATGCTCTCGTCCCCAGTCTCGACCTCGAAATGGGTGCCGGTCGCGGTTATCGTGCTGCCGGCGCTCTCGACGATAAAGGGCTTCGCCGCATCATGCGCCACGTCGAAATAGACTTGGCCGCGAACGAGCGTGATCCTCCGTTCCGCTGGTCCGAACCGCACCAGCAGCGTGCTGCCGGTATTGAGGGTCACGACGCTCCTGTCCTCAAGGGTGAAGGAGCGACGCTCTCCTGTCAGTGTAGCGAGCTTTCGCAACCGCGAGCCAGGGTCGTTCAGGGATGCGATCTGAGTATCGGGCTGCTCGACGAAATACGGTGTCCAGAGGAGGGCGCCGCAGCCGATCGCAATGGCTGCGATCGATGCTGCGGCAGCGCTGCGCCAATCGCGCCACCAGGCGCTTCGCGACGATGATTTGCGCAGCTCGTCCATCTCCTCGGCGTCCAGCGCCGCGACACCTTCCCAAGCCTCGCATGCGCGGGCCCACTCCCGGCCATGCGCGGGATCGGCTTGCAGCCATTGCTCGAAGACCAGGTCGTCATGCTCGCTCTCGCCACCATCCTGCCGAACCAGCCAGAAGGCGGCGGCGTCGGCAGGCGATTTGGCAAGCACCTCCTCGAGTGTGATCACTGCGCGTACCATCACCGCACCTCCGGATTGAAGGACAGCAGATGGCGCGTCGCGCGCAGCATGTGCTTTTCGACCGCGCTCACCGAAAGACCCATTTGAACGGCGATGTCGGCATAGGGTTGGCCGTCAAGGCGGCGAAGCAGGAAGATGGTGCGAGTTCGTTCGGGCAGAGCGTGCAGTAACGCGATGACGGCGCGAAGGTCTTGCTGTCCCTCCACGATCCGGGAAGGGTCGAGATCGGCCTCATCATGTTGGGCACTGTCGAAGACGATGTGATCATCGGCATGCCGCACGGTTCGCCGGCGGTGGCGATCGCTGAGCACGCTGGCCGCTGTCTGGAACACATAAGCGCCGACATTGGCGACTCGCTCTGTCGACTGCCTTCCGGCGATCCGCACGAATACCTCCTGAGCGAGATCTTCGAGCTCGGTTGTATCAGCATGTTTTCGCCTGAAATAATGAACGAGCGCGGCCCGGAACTGGAAAGCCTCTATGAGGAGGACGTCATCGCCATGATCTCCGGGCTGGTTCATTGACGGAGAATGACCCATTGCCGGGAGTTGATCTAGTTTGGGAACGGGATACCGCTCCAATGGCATCGATGCTCGGACCTGTTCTGGGTGCACTCGTTGGGGAAAGACGCAAAGATCAGTCAAACCCACAGGCGCCGAAGGAATTTTGCTCCCGCTGTAATCCAGCGTGCGGCTTTGCCGCGAGCGTGCGTCCCTGCAACTGAGCACCTGATCGGCATGCGGCCACCGCTCGCACGGGCCGATGGTGACACACGGATGCATTCTCGCAAGGGGGCTTCGATCATGCTTGAGCAACAGCACGGAGATGTGGTCGCGGATGACACGATTGATGCCGCGCCGCGCATGGCCGTACTTGCCCGCACACCGACTGCGGTGGCAACAGGCAACGAGGTTCTCAGCTTTCGAGCCTACACGCTATTCCCCGCTTCGCGCACGCTGCTGCGCAACGGCCACCCGGTCTGCATCGGCGGACGCGCTTTCGATCTACTGGTGATCCTGCTGCGCAACCGGGGAACCGTGACGCCCAAGAACAAGATAACCGACTATGTCTGGCCGGCGACGTTTCTGGAGGAAAGCAACCTGCGCTTCCAGGTAGCGGCATTGCGCCGCGCCCTGGGTCCAGACGCAGATCTGATCAAGACGGTGCCTGGGCGCGGCTACCTCCTCGCGGCGGACGCGAGCGCGAACCCGGTGCGGTTGAACAACGACGGGGCCAGTGAGACGCCGCTTGCCACCGGGATCGATCCGGCGAGGGCTGAGACGGCTGCGCCCGGCACGCCCGCGGCGTTGCTAGAGGAGCTCTTGCACTCGGTTGCCCTGCTGGTTGCCTCCTATGGCTCCCTCGAAGGATTTCTGAGCGCGTTGGGATCGCATCAGGTGCCGGTAACGAACCGGCTCCCGCCTGGTCTGCGCGCGCTATCCTCTTCGCGTTCGCAGGCGGAAGTCGGCAGAACTGCATGATGCGCCAGAGAGCCGTCGCGGGTGCGCCGGTGATCCTCTATCCGCTCGGCTCATTCCGCGGCGGCCGCCTGTTCGACGAGATCGGCGACCGCGCGGTGGTGCGAGATCATAACCACGTGCGAGGCGCCGGGCACTTCGATTGCCGCGCGAGCTCCGGCGCGCTTCGCCATGAAGGCATGGAGCGCGGCCGGAATGTTGCGATCGAGCGAGCCCCAGATGAACCACGACGGCAAAGTCCGCCACGACTGCGCAGCGGCCGGCTCGCCAAGCGCAGTGCCGGAGACGGGGCGTTGAGTTGACGCCATCTGACTGGCTTCTTCCTCGGGGACGTCTGCGGCAAACTGTTTCCAGTAGCGTGACTGGAGGATGTAGAGGTCGGTGGTGCCGTCCGCGAGCGGTACCGGCGGCGCGAGTGCCGTAGCGAGCGTACCCGTTGGAAAACGAGCGCCGAGGCTCGCTGCGCTTTCGCCGATATCGGGGGCCAATCCGGAGACGAACACCAAAGCCTTGACGTTAGGTCGCCCGACCGCGGCGGCGGAGATGACTTCACCGCCATAGGAATGGCCGACCAGCACGACAGGCCCGGGGATGCTCGCCGCCAAGCTCGCGACATAAGCGGCATCGCTTTTCAGGCTGCGCAGCGGCACCGCAGCGGCGACCACCGAATAGCCGTCGGCATGGAGATCGGTGATGACGCGGTTCCAGCTCGATGAACCCGCGAACGCGCCGTGAACAAGCACGATCGTCGTCGCCCTTGGCGCTGGCGCAGTCTGCGCGGACGCCGCCGCGAGGTTCAGCAATCCAAACGCGGCGGCCACAAGTTTCATTTTGCGCATCGTCGTTCTCCAGAGTTTTGCGGCGAAAGGGAGCCGTCGGTCGCGCGCATGAGACGACGGATCGCTGCGAAAATCGCGTGATTGATCGCGAGAAACCGTGATCAAGCGTGGGCCAGTGATCGCGGCCCGGCCGCCGGAAGCCGCAAAGTCACCGTCGTGCCTTTGCCGATCTCGCTCTCGATGTGGGCAGATCCGCCCAGCCGATGAACGAAGCGGCTCACCATGGCCAACCCGATCCCAGTCCCACCGCGGCCGTCGCGCGTCGTGAAAAAGGGCTCGAACACCCGCGTCAAGGTATCGGCCGACATGCCGCAGCCGGTGTCGGAGACCCGCAGGATCGCCGAATTTTGCGCAGACGGAATCTTCGCTGCGGCCAAATCGTCCTCGCACGATATTGCGATTGTGAGACGCCCTCCCTCTGACATCGCATTCCTGGCGTTGGCGACCAAATTGAGCACGGCGCTCTTCAAATCACGCTCGTCGCACGCCACTGTCACGCCGCTATCGTCGGCGAAGAAGTCAACGATGATATCGCTCCCCGCAGTGAGCATGACGAGGTTGCTGAAGCCGGCGACGGCGGACCTGAGCTCGACGGGTTCCGGCGGTGCACCCGGCGACTTGGTGAACTCGAGGAGCTGGTGACGAAGCTCGGTCGCCTGGTCGAGGGCGAGGAGGGCGCCCGCGCAGCAATAGCCGATATCGAGGCCGGTCGGCTCCTTCAAGCTTCGGTCGATCAGCCGCAGCGCGCTCCCGATCACCTGGATGAGGTTGCCCAGATCGTGCGCGACCTCCACCGACATCAGGCCGAGATTTGCTAAACGCCTCATTTCCTCAGCCTCGTCGGTCGGGGTGGCGCCGGCGAGGTTCCGCATCATCGGGCCATCCGCAATCCCATCGGGTTCGACGCGGCGTTCCGCGCCGCCAGAATTGGGATTTACGATCGGCATGGGCGTCCCCCCTCCTGCTGCTGGCGTGATCGTGAAGCGACGCCGTGGCGCGCTGTCCTCTCTGCTGAGAGACAAGTCTGCATAAGTCTCATGGGTCGCGCGGGCGCGTGAGGCGCGGCAAAGCGCCGTGAGATGTGATGAGATGACGCTCAACGATGGGCGCCGCACCCGCAGCCAGTTGGGACGACTTGCAGCTTCTCACTCAGGTTCACGGCAACTTGCTCGGACAGTCTCGGCGTCAAGCCTATTCTCGGCAGGACAAGGCCCAGGATCGCTGACGATCTACGGCGCTCATCCAACCCCGAAGGACCAGCGAATGTGCCCGGACCAGACCGATCCCATGCTGACGCGACGCCACCTATTGGGATCAGCGATGGCCGCCGGGCTCGTCGCCGCCTCTGGCTTCGATCTTCCGGCGAGCGCCTCGCCGGTCATCCACGCGGCGACGCCGCGTCCCCTCCCGCGGAAAGGCAAGAGCATGAGCTTCATCACGACCAAGGACGGCGCCGAGATCTTCTACAAGGACTGGGGAACCGGCCCCGTCGTCATGTTCTC
Source organism: Flavisphingomonas formosensis (assembly GCF_009755815.1). Lineage (GTDB taxonomy): Bacteria > Pseudomonadota > Alphaproteobacteria > Sphingomonadales > Sphingomonadaceae > Flavisphingomonas > Flavisphingomonas formosensis. The sequence continues at coordinate 101,190 of NZ_WRPK01000005.1, read as the reverse complement.
ACATGGGTGGCCGCTCAATGCAGACGCCTGGGAGGACCAGCTCTTCGCGCTTGCCTCGAACGGGTACCGGGTGATTGCGCACGACCGCCGTGGCCATGGTCGTTCCAGCCAGGCCTGGAACGGCAATGACATGGACACCTATGCCGACGATCTCGCGGCGCTTGTCCAGGCTCTCGACGTTCACGATGTGACGCATGTCGGGCATTCGACGGGTGGGGGCGAGGTGACCCGGTATATCGGTCGTCATGGCTGCTCCCGCGTCAAGCGCGCGGTGTTGGTCTCGGCGATCCCGCCGACCATGCTCAAGACGGCGGCCAATCCCGACGGCCTGCCGATCGAGGTGTTCGACGGCTTGCGCCGGGATCTGCTCGCCGACCGATCGCAATTCTATCGCGACCTCGCGGAGCCCTTCTACGGCGCCAATCGACCCGGGGCCAAGGTCTCGCAAGGCGTGAAGGATGCCTTCTGGCAGCAATCGATGATGGCCGGCCTCAAGGGCGCGCACGACTGCATCAAGCAATTCTCCGAAACTCTCTTTCACGAGGACCTCAAGAAGTTCGAGATCCCCACGCTACTGATCCATGGCGATGACGATCAGATCGTCCCGATCGACGATGCCGCGCGCAAATCCGTCAAGCTGATCAAGGACGCGACGCTCAAGGTCTACCCGGGTGCCCCGCACGGCCTCCCCGCGACCCACCGGGAGGAAGTCATCAGCGATTTGCTGGCCTTCCTCAGGACCTGACGTCGTTCTGCGCCGCACCGGATCTGCCCCCCCGTCCGGTGCGGCGCCACCATTCCATCCAGCATCGGTCCATTGGGGCACGCTCACACCCTGAGGAGGAAGTCGATGACGATCCGTCACCGGTCTCGCGTCGCCATTGCCATTGCGGCGGTTGGCGCACTCGCGGCTGCGCCCGCAGGCGCGAGCCCCTATTCGGACATCAATGCTGCCGCCGCCGCCAGCCCGGTCACGGTTCACCATGTTCGCGGGAACGTATCCATGCTCGATGGCTCGGGCGGAGAGATCACGGTCCTGTCCGGTCCTGCGGGCCTGTTGATGGTCGACGCCGGCATTGCGGTGTCGCAGCCCAAGATCCAGGCGGCGCTGCGTAGCATCCGCCGGGGCAAGCTGCGCTATGTCGTCAATACGCACTGGCATTGGGATCACACGGACGGAAATGGCTGGGTTCGCCGCGCCGGCGCCACCGTGATTGCCAGTCGCAGGGCCTATGCCCGGCTGACCCAGACCAATCGCATCATGGAATGGGAGCACACCTTCACACCCGTTCCGAAGGGAGCTCTCCCCAATGAGATCCTCGCCGGCGACAAGACGATGCGCTTCGCGGGCGAGACGCTTAGGATTCGTCACTACCGAGCTGGGCACACCGACGGCGACGTGTCGGTCTATTTTGTCAACGCGAACGTCCTCGCCACCGGCGATACCTTCTGGAATGGCGTCTATCCATTCATCGACTATGTCACCGGCGGCAGCATTGACGGTGCGATCCGCGCCGCCAACGCCAACCTCGCTATGTCGAACGCGCGTACTTTGTTCGTGCCTGGTCACGGCCCGGTCGGCAATCGCACCGATCTCACGCAATGGCGCGACATGCTGGTGGCGATCCGCAGCAGAGTCTCGGCGCTCAAGGCGCAGGGCAAGTCGATCGACCAAGTCGTAGCGGCGCATCCAACGGCGGCGTTCGACGCCCAATGGGGAGGCGGCGTGATCAGCGGCGCGCTTTTCACGCGTCTGGTCTATCGCGGAGTCTGATCTTCAGCAGGTTTTAGGGAGAAGCGGCTTGCGCACGTCATCGGCGCCGGCGGCGGCGCACGTTCCAGTCGCCTTCTTCGGGATCGTGCTTGGTCTCGGGGCCTGGCCAACTGCTGGCGGGCGGCACATGCGGCCTGGCACCTGCCTGCTGCGTTCGGCGAGGTCCTGTTCGCTTGCGCCGCGCTTGTGTGGGCAACCGTCACGACGCTCTGTGCACGCAACTGGATCGTCGCGCCCGATCGGGCGCGGGAGGAAGCGGACCATCCTGTCCAGTGCTGCTTCATCGGCCTCGCGGGTGTCGCAACCCTGCTGATCGCTCAAGGCGCGCTACCCTATTCGCACGCTCTGGCGGTCTTCTTGTTTTTGGCCGGCGCAACTTTCGCGCTCTCCTTTGGTCTGTGGCGAACCGGTCTGCTCTGGCGTGGCGGCCGCGAACCCGGCACTTCGACACCGATCCTGTATCTGCCGATCGTCGCGGCCGGCTTCGTCGGCGGGACCACGGCTGCCGCGCTCGGCTGGGCCGATTGGGGGTCAGCTCGCCTTCGGCGCAGCGTTCTTCTCCTGGCTCGCGATCGAGTCCGTGTTGCTCCACCGGCTCTACACGGGTCCGGTCATGCCACCTTCACTGCGGCCAGCGCTCGGGATCCAGCTCGCCCCGCCGGCGGTCGGTGCGGCGTGCTATCTCGCGATCGGCGGCACCAGCGACCTGGCGGCGCATGCGCTGCTCGGCTATGCGCTGCTTCAGGCGCTTCTGTTGCTGCGCCTGGCGCCTTGGATCGTCGAGCAACCTTTCGCCGCCTCCTATTGGGCATTTTCGTTCGGGGCGACCGCGCTTGCCGGCGCTGCGGTTCGCCTGTCACGAGTGGAAGGCAGCGCCGCAGTCGCCACGATCGCGCCTGTCCTTTTCGTCGGCGCCAACCTGCTGGTTGCCGGGGTCGCTGTTGGTACGCTCTACCTCTTGGCGCGCGGCCGCCTGCTCCCTCCGGTGGAGCAGGCGGCACCTGTCAGTCGCTGAGCGGCCAGGGTCAGATTTGCGCCGCCCCGCCATCTACGAAGAGTTCGCTGCCGTTCACATAGCTGCTCTCGCTCGAGGCTAGGAAAAGCGCCGCGGCGGCGATCTCGGCAGCTTCGCCCAGCCGGCCGAGCGGAGTCGCCTCGCGGGTCAGGCGCTGCATCGTTAGATTCTCCTCTTCGGACGAGGCGAGCCCATGCCAGCCCGCGGTCGACGTCGAACCAGGCGAGAGGACGTTGACCCGGATGGCGCGGGGCGCGAGTTCAAGCACCCAGCTCCGCGCAAAGTTCCGCACCGCTGCCTTGCTCGCGCTGTAGACGCTGAATGCGGGCGTCCCCTTGCTGCCAGCGGTCGACCCCGTCAGGATCACCGAGGCGCCGTCGCAGAGCAAAGGCAGCGCCTTCTGCACGGTAAACACCATGCCCTTCACGTTGCTGTCGAAGGTTCGGTCGAAATGATCTTCCGTGACTTCGTCCAGCCTGCGGAACTCGCCGCCGCCAGCGTTGGCGCACAGGATGTCGATCCTTCCTGCGTGACGGGCGACCTCGGCATAGAGCCGGTCGAGATCGTCCAGGTTCGAAACGTCCCCTTGGAAGCCAACTGCGTTCCCGCCGACCGTGCGCACCGCGTCGTCGAGGTTCGCCTGCCGCCTGCCGGTCATGAAAACCTGGGCGCCTTCCTGAGAAAAGCGCTGGGCGATCGCCAGCCCGATTCCGCTGTTGGCGCCCGTGATGACCGCGACCTTGCCCTGCAATCGTTGCATGACCTGTTCCTTTTCTGAGATTTGGTGGGAGCTCGAGCGCCGCTGGTCGTCAGCGGCGCGCGAGCGTGCGATCAAGGAAGTCGTGGATCAGCGGCTCTGCGACCTCGAACTGGTCCTCGAGCACAAAGTGGCCGCTATCCAGAATGTGGAACTCGGCGTGCGGAAGATCCCGCTTGTAAGGATAAGCGCCGTCGGCCGGGAAAATCTTGTCGTTCTTGCCCCAGATGATGATCGCCGGGGGCTGGTATTTGCGGAAGAAAGCCTGAAACTGAGGGTAAAGCGGGACGTTCGTTCCGTAGTCCAGGAACAGGTCGAGCTGGATATCGCGATTGCCGGGACGATCCAGCAGCGCCTGATCGTGATGCCAGTTGTCCGGGTCGATCCGGGCGACATCGCTCATGCCGTCCGTATACTGGAACTTCGTGGTCTCGGGTGCGACCAGCACGCTTATTGCCTGACGGTGAGCCTCCGAACCGTCGGCCCAATAGGCCTTGATCGGATCCCAGAAGGCTTTCAACCCTTCCTCATAGGCGTTGCCGTTCTGGATGATGAGCGCGCTCACCTTTTCCGGATGCTTGAGCGCGAGCCTGAACCCGACGGGCGCGCCATAATCCATGACGTACATCGCGTACCGGGTAGCGCCGAGATGAATCATGAGGCTGTCCATCAGGTCGGCGTAGTGACCGAAGCTGTATTTGAAGGCTGTGTGATCGGGCGCGCCGCTTTCCCCGAACCCTGGATAGTCGGGCGCGATGACATGATAACGGTCCGCCAGAGCCGGGATCAGTCGCCGGAACATGTGCGACGATGTCGGGAACCCGTGGAGAAGCAGCACGACGGGTGCGTCGGCCGGCCCGGCCTCCCGATAGAAGATATCGACGCCATCCAACTTGACTGTGCGATAATGAATGACAGGCGGGATCGCGGCTCCCGCCTGAAGTCCGGGCGATGCGACCGCGGGCATCTGGGGAGCGAGTAAGAACAGCGCGCTTGCCAGTTTCAAACCGGCGCCGCGGGTCACGTGATAGGACATCCGACATCTCCTTGCAGGACTTGGCCCGGGCTTGACGGCGGCCGGGAGGTGCGCTCACGACAGTGCGGCGCCACCGGGCGCGGGGACAGTGAGACGCTGTGAAGCGGCGAGAGCAGGTGTGAGGCGAGCGGAGGACCGCCGCTTGCGCTCACGGATCCTCACGATTCCTCGCGACGACTGTCTCGCGCGGCGGACGGATTGCGCGCAGCAGAAACGACATGCGATCCTTCGCCGAAGCGAGGACAATGATGCGCTCGATCCCGCTCGCCCTTTCCGGAGCTTTGATCATGACGGCAACCAGCGCTTCCGCTCAGTCCGCGCGCGATGTGCGCGGGCCAGCGGCCGTCGTTCCGATCGAGAATGAGCCGCCCGCGCGCCTGATCGTCGATCCGCCGATACCGGAGGCCCTCGCCAAAGGGCGCGTGTTCATCCAGTACCGTGCCGAGAACCTGCGCATCATCCAGGTGTTCGGGCCGGCGGCGCTAGACGTCTCGCCCCGCATCGGTCACATCCATGTGACCGTGGACGATCTACCGTGGCATTGGGCCGACGCGAGCGGGGAACAGATCATCCTCACCGGATTGCCGGTGGGTCCGCACAAGGTCCTCGTCGAGCTGGTTAACGCCAATCATCAGACCCTCGACCAGCGAACAATCAGGTTCGTAGTGCCTGTTCTGGCGACTTCCGCGGGTCATCAGTAAGGGCGTTACACCCTTTGGTCGTAGTGCCCCAAGTGCTGTATTACTCTCGGCCTGCTGAGCCAACGACGGCAACGAACGAGCGGCCGGTTTCGTGGCCAGCGTAAGTTAGCTGGAACCGCCGACTATGAGGCGCGCTGCTGCCGAAAAGTTCGCGCCACGTCAGCGGCAAGTGTCGGAGGAAGCGGCCATTCAACAAACCGCCGTCAAACGACTGAACCGCGTCGGCTGCCGCGCGGAGCGAGCTCCGCTTCGTGGGACTTCGCTGCCGTTTCCGGCGCATCGGGTGCGCGGCAGGTCTCGGCAGGAGCAGATGTTCACACGGTCGACGGCGCCATTGTCATTCCCGCCGTAGAGAGAAGATGCCACCTGCAGGTGTCGGTGTGTCTCCTCTGCCCCGACGCCCGGGAGAACTGAACTTGATTGCACTTGGTACGAGCGACGGCATCTACTGGTTGACTAGCCCAATCGGTGACACGCTAAAAGTCTGCGACCTAGGATGGGAGGGCGGGGTCGAAGATCGGGCTTGCCCCGCTGATGATGTCGGCGATCCGATGCAGGGGCCTGATCGGATCGCCGCAGCGGCTTACGCCAATAGCTTGGAACAGAGCCGAACCATCAAAGGCCTACGGTCGCAGCAAGGCCTCCGATGTCCTTGATCTCGTGCGTCGCGTAAACCGGCAGCGACGGCTCATGTCCCCGTGCAACGAACACACGCGCACCATAGCCCAGATCGTAGGCCGACATGTGGTCATAGCGGAAGCTCGAAGAGACATGCATCATGTCCTCGGGCGCGCAGCCGAGCTGATCGATGGCGTATTCAAACGCGCGAAGCCGTGGCTTATAAGCCTGTGCGTCTTCTGCTGTGAAGACATGCGCAATTGGCGCGCCGAGCTTTGCCACGTTATCGTGAATCTGGGAATTCATCGCATTTGATAGAATCACAAGCGGGATCTCCTTGGCAACCTTAGAGAGGCCCTCTGGCACGTCGGGGTGCGGCCCCCAGGTCGGCACGGCGTCATAAATCGCCGCCGCGTCGGCCTCGTTGAAATCGAGCTTCCACTTGCGGCACGTCCGCTCGACCGCGTTGCTCACGACATCGCTGTATGGCTTCCAGTCGCCTAGCACCTCGTCCAGGCGGTACACCCTGAAATCTTCGACGAAGGCTTCCATTTGCTCCGGCGCAATGCGGTCGGCGAAAAGCCTGCGCGCCGACGGTGCCATTTCAAAGTTCGTGAGGGTGCCGTAGCAATCGAAAGTGATATACTTCGGTTTGAACTGGCTCATAAGACGCGCTCTCTTGCCGGCTGTTGTTCGGAGCGGAAGCCGCTTGGTCCCGCCGCGAAATTGTCTTCGTAGCGACTGACAGAAGATGCCGATTGCAGCGACTATTTCTCGGGTTCATACCGAAATGAATGATTGCACGGCGTGTGCATGCCGCGCGACCGCTGTAAAGTCTGCCTCATCTCAACAACTCTATGGTGGTGCATGAGCCGCGATGAGACAGAGCAAGCGCATCCTCTTCGCAGTGCGCGGTGGTTTCGCAAGGACGACCTGCCCGGCTTCGTCCATCGCAGCACTCTCGCCGCGGCGGGGTGGAGCCGCGAGGACCTCATGTCCCGGCCCGTGATCGGAATTCTGAACACTTGGTCAGACATCAACCCCTGCAACCTGAACCTGCGGGTGCTGGCGGAAGAGGCACGGATCGGCATCATAGAGGCGGGCGGCATACCATTCGAGGTGCCGCTGATGTCGCTCAGCGAAAACATCATCAAGCCCACATCATTCCCATTCCGCAACCTCCTCTCGATGGACGTTGAAGAATGCATCCGCGGCTATCCGTTTGACGCGGTGCTGCTGCTGGCCGGATGCGACAAGACACAGCCGGCGCTGCTGATGGGAGCTGTGAGCGCGCGCGTTCCCTTCATATTCCTCGCCAGCGGCCCGGCGACTCCGCGGTCCTTCACCGGCGGCGATCTCGCCAATGCTACCGGCGTGTGGCGGCTGGTCGATAAAATGCGCGCCGGCGAATCCACGAAGGACGAGTTCTCGAAGCTCGAACGCAACGTGATGGGGACGGTCGGTCATTGCGCCGAGATGGGTACTGCTTCGTCAATGGCGGCTATCTGCGAGGCGCTCGGCCTCTCCCTTCCCGGCAGCAGTCTCGTACCTGCAGCCGACCGCCGCCGCAGCTTCATCGCGCGCGACGTCGGCCGCCGCAGCGTTGGGTTGGCCGAGTCGGGTTGGCCGCAGGGCACCGAAATCCTCGACCAACGCGCGTTTGACAATGCGATCGCACTTCTGTGCGCGGTCGGCGGCTCCACCAACGTCATCATCCACTTGCTGGCGCTGGCCGGGCGAGCGGGCGTGCCTTTGACGCTTGACCGCTTCGACGAGATCGGCCGCCAGGTCCCGCTGATTGCGAACGTCCAGCCGGCCGGCGAGCATCTGACCGAGCGGCTGATGGCGGCGGGTGGCGTGCCCGCGCTCATGAAGCGGTTGAAGCCTTTCCTGCATCTGGACGCCGTCACCGTGGATGGGCGCACGGTGGGCGAGATCATAGATGCCGCCGAGGTGCTGGATCCGGACGTCATCCGTCCGCTCGACAAGCCCGTAAGGGTGGGGGAGCCGCTCGTAGTGGTGCGCGGCAACCTTGCGCCGGATGGCGCGGTGATGAAGGCCTGCGCAGCCGATCCGAGGCTGTTCCGGCATCGCGGCCGTGCGATCGTATTCGAGGATGTGCAGACGGTTGCCGACCGGATCGATGATCCGACGCTGGATATTGATGAGAAAAGTGTTTTGATCCTGCGAAACGCCGGTCCGGTCGGCGCGGCGATGCCGGAATGGGGTATGCTGCCCCTTCCCCGCCGGCTGCTTGAACGTGGCGTGCGGGATATCCTCCGTATCTCGGATGCACGGATGAGCGGCACTGCCTACGGCGCCGCCGTCCTCCACGTCTCGCCCGAGGCTGCGGTCGGCGGCCCGTTGGCTTTGGTCCGCGACGGCGACATCATCGAACTCGATGTGGCCGAGCGACGGCTGGATCTTTGCGTCGATGAAACGGAGCTGGAACGGCGTCGTCGTGAGTGGCGCGCGTCGCCGCAGTCACATACGCGTGGATACCGCAGCCTTTACAACCAGCATGTCGAGCAGGCCCATCGTGGCTGTGACTTCGACTTTCTCCGTGGTGCCGATACAGAAACCCTTCCGGATGGACTGTTCGACGGCTGGGTCGGGGGCTGGTGACCCATCATGAGCATTCTCTATCGATCGGACGAAGCCCGCGGACCCGCATGGGCCACGTATTTCGCCGAGCACGCTCCCGATCTCGACTTTCGCGTGTGGCCCGATGCGGGTGACCTGACCGATGTTGAATATCTGATTGCCTGGCAGGCGCCGCCTGAGCTTCTCGCATCGCTGCCCCGGCTGAAAGTCCTGTTCTCGTCGGGCGCTGGCGTCGATCACGTCGACTTTTCCAAGATTCCCGATCACATTCCCATTGTCAGGATGGTCGAGCCCGGCATCATCAATGGCATGGTAGAGTATGTCAGCCTTGCCGTGCTGGCGCTGCATCGCGACTTCTTCGACTATATCGAGACCCGGCCGAAACGGATCTGGAACCCCCTTGAAGTGCCGCCGGCGTCTGCACGAACGATCGGCGTGATGGGCATGGGTGTGCTTGGGCAAGCCGTGCTGGCGCGGCTCGCCACTTATGGTTTCGATCTGCGCGGCTGGAATCGTTCGCCGCGCCGCATGGAGCAGGTCGATAGCTACGCCGGAGCCGATCAGTTGCAGCCGTTTTTGGCTGGCTGCGACATGCTGGTTTGCCTGCTTCCGCTCACCGAGACGACACGAGGCATTCTCGACCGCCGCCTCTTTGCAGCCCTGCCCAAGGGGGCGGCGCTTATCAACGTTGGCCGTGGGGGGCATTTGGTTGATGAGGATTTGATCGAAGCGCTCGATGCCTGCCATCTCTCCCGCGCGATCCTGGACGTTGCCGAGCCGGAACCTCTGCACCACGAGCATCCCTTCTGGACGCACCCGAGAATATTCCTGACGCCGCACGTCGCGAGCATGACCCAACCCGAAACAGCCGCGCCCATCCTTTTGGAGAACATACGACGTCATCAGCGGGGCGAGGCCCTGGAGGTAATCGACCGTTCGCGCGGATATTGACAGCGATCGCGGCCTTTTACCGAGTAACTGCTTGAGAGGGTGAGCGTACCCGCGGAATGGTGGTCGCCCCGAAGAGTTCGACCGGTAGCTTCTGGCAGAAGCAGACATTTACTCCCGGTCAGCGAATGACTTCAACTGGTCGGCACAAGCCCCAAAGCCATTCGTCCGCCTCCTCGCCGGCGAGCGTTCTGCAGGTGGCCAATGTGGCCATAGGAGAACGACCATGGAGATGCCTGAAAACCGAAGCCGCTGCCAGCAAGCGCCCTGTTTGGAATGCCGGCAAGACCGTGGGTGCAAAGCGGGCTCTAAAACCGAAGCAGATCTGGGAAATCCGTTTTCACCGTAATCAGCGCCGCCGTCTGCGGGATCGGCACTGTTCGATCTGGCGATCGACAGCAAGCTTCGGGGCTGCGACCTCGTGCAGATCAAGATCGGCGACATTGTTAGCGGCGGACTGATCCAGACACGGGCAATCGTGATGCAGCAGAAGACGGGAAGACCCGTTCAGTTCGAGCTACTGCCGGACGCTCGGGCGAGCCTGCGGGCGTGGCTGGATCGGCGCGGCGGCGCGGTGGACGATTATGTCTTTCCCAGCAGGGTTGATCACGGTGGGCATCTCAGCACCCGCAGTATGCGAGGCTTGTCGACGAATGGGTAACAGGTGTCGGTCTCATGCGAAGCGAGTATCGCACGCACTCACTTCGCCGAACGAAGGCATCGATAATCTATCGGGCCACCGGCAACCTTCGTGCCATTCAGATCCTGCTCGGCCACAGCAAGATCGAGAATACGGTCCGCTACGCTGGAATCGACGCGGAGGATGCTCTTGCCCTCGCCGAGAACACCGAGATTTGAACCCGATGGCGCCCGCTTCCGGTGGAGAGCCGGAAATGGGCGCTCGGGACATTCCTGCCACTCCGATGTCATAGGTCGGACGTCAGTTCCTTGTCGAAGCCGACGTTCAGCGGTGTCCGCCAGCCGTCCTGCCAGCGCGGTTGTCATGTTTGTGGACATCGATGAAGTGGGTCTCGGCATGGGCTGCGGTGCTGAGGCGCGGCGACTATATACGGTCGCTATCTCCCTCGACCATTTCGCCAATAAGGTTGATTAGTCTGTTAGGCGGCGTCCATGAGAGGCGAGAATGGGGCTGTTTGCCGGTGCTCCCCCTTGACCGCGCGATGTGATTGCCCGACCTGCAGCCCTCATGCCTTGCAAGTCAGCCCCATGAGAATCGTCATCATCGATGACAGCGGCCTGCGAGCGACCGTCCTGGAGGAAGGACTGCGCGATGCGGGTTATGACGATATCCAGATCGTCTCGCCGCGCGGCGCCTTCGTCGCCCGGCTGGAGCGGATGGCGCCCGACGTCGTGCTGATGGACCTGGGCAATCCCAGCCGCGACACGCTGGAGGAAATGCTGACGGTCAGCCGCGCCCTCGCCCGGCCGATCGCGATGTTCGTCGACCAGTCGGACGACGCGATGATCGGCGCGGCGATCGACGCCGGCATATCCGCCTATGTGGTCGACGGATTGCGCAAGGAACGGGTGAAGCCGGTGCTGGAACTGGCTGTCCGCCGCTTCAACGCCTTTGCCCAGATGCAGGCCGAGCTGGAGGAGGCGCGCACCGCGCTTAGCGATCGCAAGATCATCGATCGCGCAAAGTCGATCCTGATGAACCAGCGATCCTTGAGCGAGCAGGAAGCCTATGCGCTGCTGCGTTCTAGTGCGATGAACCAGGGGAAGAGGATCGTGGACGTGGCGCAGGCGCTCATCACCGCCAGTGACCTGTTGGGAGGGGTATGATGACGGATATTCTACGCATCGCCTTCCTGCCGTTGACTGACGTCGCCGTACTGGCTGTCGCTAAGGAACGGGGCTTTGCCGAAGAAGAAGGGCTGACGCTCGACCTCATCCGATCGACCAGTTGGGCGACGCTGCGCGATCGGCTGGTCTACGGCCAGGTACAGGCAGCGCATATGCTCGCGCCACTGGCAGTGGCGGTGACCCTGGGTCTTAGCCAGCAACCCGCGGCGCTCGCCGCACCTTACAAGCTCAACGTCAACGGCAATATGCTGGTGATGGCGTGCGATTTCGCCGCCGCGCTCGATCCCGATCACGCGCGCCGGCTCGCCGACCCGCTGGGCACCGCACACGATTTCGCGGCCGCCATTGGGCTATGGCGGCGCAAGCCCGTGATCGGCGTGGTCCATCGCTTTTCCAGCCATGCGATCATGCTGCGCTACTGGCTCGCGAGCGCAGGCGTGGACCCCGATCGCGATGTGGTGCTGCGGGTCCTGCCGCCCTCGCTGACGGTCGAGGCGATGCGCGCGGGCGAAATTGACGGCTTCATCGCGGGCGAACCTTGGGGCAGCGCGGCGGTGGAGGCGGGGCTTGCCGAAACGGCGGCGATCGGCGAGCGCATCTGGCAGCGGGGGGTGGAGAAGGTTCTGGCTTTCCGCGAAGCCTGGCTCGAAGACAATCCGGCGCTTGTCGACCGCCTGCTGCGGGCCTTGATCCGTGCGGCGTCGTGGTGCGACGATCCCGCCCATCATGGGGAGCTTTCGCACCTTCTGTCCGACCCGCGCTATGTCGATCAGCCCGCCGACCTCATTGCGCGGGCGCTGACCGGCCGGATGGTCGTGCGCGCCGGGCAGGCCCCGATCGTCAATCCCGATTATCTGCTTTTTGGGCGGGAAGCCACGCCCTTCCCCTGGCGCAGCCAGGCGTTGTGGATCTATTCCCAGCTAGTTCGGTGGAACATGATCGACCATTCGCCCGATCACATCGCGCGCGCGGGCGCGGTGTTCCGGCCCGATGTCTTCCGCCGGGCGCTCACCGGCACGCAGGTGCCGATGCCTGGGGCCAGCATGAAGGTGGAAGGAGCGCTCGGCCTGCCGCTCGCGGTCGGTTCGCGCGGGGGCGCGGGCATCACGCTCGGACCCGATCGATTCTTCGATGGGCGCATCTTCGATCCCGAACGGATCAACGAGTTCCTAAATGGGTTCCACCCGACACGCTGAAAAGCCACGGAAATTGTGCCTTGCAACATGAAGCGAATCGCGGGATAACATAGACGCCGCGCGACGAAGCGCGCCTTAACGGATGTGCCGTCCCAAGGGTGGGATCGTCATCCTCACCGTATCGCAGCAAAGCCGCTGACCGGATCATGCCCTAGTGCATGTGTCCGGCCTGCGGCTTTTTTCATGTCCATTTCCGTTTGATGGGGGACGTCACATGGCTACAGCTTATTGGGATCGCGAAGGAAAGGCCGACCCGGCCGCGCCCGCGACGAGTTTCTGGAAGGCCGGCCACCCGCCGACGCTGATCGCGGCCTTTCTCTATTTCGACTTGGCCTTCATGGTCTGGGTGCTGCTGGGGCCGCTCGCGCCCGCCATTTCCAAGGCGCTTGCGCTGACCCCGGCGGAAAAGGGGCTGATGGTCGCGGTGCCCACCCTGGCTGGAGCATTCTTGCGTGTCGTCAACGGCCTGCTGGTCGATCGCATTGGCCCCAAGCGGGCGGGCGCGATCAGCCAGATCATCGTCATCGCCGGGCTGCTGACCGCCTATCTGGCGGGCGTCAACAGCTTCGGCGGCACGCTGGCGCTGGGCGTGATTCTGGGCTTTGCCGGGGCCAGCTTCGCGATCGCGCTGCCACTCGCCAGCCGCTGGTATCCCGCCGAGCATCAGGGCAAGGCGATGGGCCTTGCCGGCATGGGCAATTCGGGCACGGTGCTCGCGTCGCTCTTCGCGCCGATGCTGGCCAAGCTGTTCGGCTGGAACGCGGTGCTGGGCCTCGCCTGCATCCCGCTCACCATCGTCTTCCTCGTCTATATGGTGATGGCCAAGGACGCGCCGAACGCGCCCGCGCCCAAGAAGCTGATCGATTATTTCCAGCCCTTGAAACAGGCCGACGCCTGGTGGCTGATGGCTTTCTATGCGGTCACTTTTGGCGGATTCGTGGGTCTTGCGGCGTCGCTGCCCATCTATTTCACCGACCAGTTCGGCCTGACCCCGATCATCGCGGGCTATTGCACCGCGGCATGCGTGTTCGCCGGATCGCTGGTGCGGCCGATGGGGGGCGCGCTGGCCGATAGGATCGGGGGGTCCAAGGCGTTGATGATCGTCTACGTCATCGCCGCTCTCGCGCTGGCGGGGGTCAGCCAGGCGCCGACGCTGGTCGCGGCGCTCGGCTGCTTCGTCCTTGCCATGCTGGCGTTGGGCGCGGGCAACGGCGCGGTGTTCCAGCTGGTGCCCCAGCGGTTCCAGGCGGAAATCGGCATCATGACCGGCCTTGTCGGGTTCGCGGGTGGTGTCGGCGGCTTCTATCTTGCCAGTTCGCTCGGCCTCGCCAAGCAGTTCACCGGCAGCTTCGCATCTGGCTTCCTGATCTTCGCGGGACTGGCCGCGCTGGCCTTCGCCGGCATCGCGCTGGTGCGGGGCAAGTGGCGCAAGAGCTGGACGACCGGCGCACGCATCTGATCCAGAGGGAAGGCGGGCGGCATCAACGGGTGACCCGCCTTCCCTGCTCTGCACGATATTCGCGTCCTAGGGGGACGAGCATCCATGAAGACGCTTTTTCTATCGGCGGCCGGGCTCGCCGTCGCGGGGCCCGCTTGCGCCCAGCAAGTCGCTCTCAAGCCGGTCGCGGAAGCGCGGCTGCGCTACGAACATGTCGATCAGGACGGCCTCGCGCAGTCGAAGGCCAGCGCGCTCACCGCCCGCGTCCGCGCCGGCGTCACCGCCACCACCGGCGCGCTGAGCGCCACCCTGGTCGGTCAGGGTACGCTCGCCATCATCGACCATTATTATGACGGGCTGCACGGCGCTGCCACCCGGCCGCTGGTCGCCGATCCGCAGAATGTCGCGCTCTACATCGCGCAGGTCCAGTACCGGACCAATGTGGTGACGCTGACAGCGGGACGGCAGAAGATCGCGCTCGACGACGAACGCTTCGTCGGCAATGTCGGCTTTCGCGACAATGGCCAGACGTTCGACGCCCTGCGCGCCGAAATCACGCCCGCCAAGGGGCTGAAGCTGGACGTGGCCTATGTCTGGAGCGTGCGCACCATCTGGGGCATCGATGGCATCGGCGCGCGGCAGCAGGCGATCGGCGGCGACAATGTCTTCGCCAATCTCTCCTACGCGACGCCCATCGGCGCGCTGACCGGCTTTGCCTATCTGGTCGATCAGGACGAGACGGCGGTGCAGGGCTATCGCCTGTCGAGCCAGACCTATGGCGCGCGCCTCGCGGGGTCGCGCCCGCTCTCGAAGGCCGCGAAATTGAGCTATCAGCTGAGCTATGCGCGCCAGTCCGACTATCATCGCAACCCCAATGCTTATGCCGCCGACTATTGGCTGGCCGACGCGACGCTGGACGTGAAGGGCTGGAAGCTGAACGGCGGCTATGAGATATTGGGCGCGAGCAAGGGCGCCGCCCTCACCAGTTTCCAGACGCCGCTCGGCACCAATTTCAAGTTCCAGGGCTGGGCCGACAAATTCCTGACGACCCCGCCCAACGGCATTCGCGACCTCTATGTCGGCGGCGGCTATGGCTGGAAGACGATGGGGCCGCTGTCGGCCGTGTCGCTGACGGGCAGCTGGCATCGTTACAGAAGCGATCGCCTGAGCCAGCATTATGGCAATGAGATCGATTTTCTCGCATCGGCGAAACTCAAAAAGACCATGCTGTCCGTCCGCTACGCCCATTATGACGCGCGCGCGCTGGCGACCGACACGGACAAGCTCTGGCTCCAGGCCGACTGGTCCATCTGACTGAAAAGCCACGAGAGGAATCGCTTGAGCCGTCAGGCGATTCCCCTTATGCTGCACTGCAAGGGACAAGGCTGTCCTTCTTCACATAGCCGAGGCGGTCCAGGGACGGATCGACGAGGCGCATATGATGGCAAAGCCGCCATCCCGACCCCCGGGCTTCAATGTCCAGGGGTCGGGATGGCGGCTTTTTTGTTTTCTGGAGTCACGGGATGGAATTTCAGGACGGGACGCAGGCCGGCATGGAGCCGGCACTCGATAGCGGCGATGCGCTGCTGACGCCGGCCGATGGCGGGCGCGAACATCTGGTCGTCGTGGGCAACGGCATGGCGGGCTGCCGCGCGGTGGAGGAGTTGCTGGCGCGCGACGCGGCACGCTACAGGGTCACGATCTTCGGCGCCGAGCCGCATGTGAACTATAACCGCATCATGCTGTCCCCGGTGCTGGCGGGCGAAAAGAGCTTCGACGACATCGTCATCAATACGCGCGAATGGTATGCCGATAATGGCATAGACCTGATCGCGGGCGACCCGGTGTCGGCGATCAACCGTTCCGCCAAGGCGGTGACCAGCCGGTCGGGCCGCACCGTGCACTATGACAAGCTGCTGATCGCGACCGGATCGGATCCCTTCATCATCCCTGTACCGGGCAAGGATCTGCCCGGCGTCATCAGCTTCCGCGACATGAGGGATGTCGACACGATGCTGGCGGCCGCCGCGAATGGCGGAAACGCGGTGGTGATCGGCGGCGGCCTACTGGGGCTGGAGGCGGCGCACGGCCTGACCCTGCGCGGCATGAAGGTGACCGTCATCCATCTGATGGACACATTGATGGAGCGCCAGCTGGACGAGGCGGCGGGCTGGCTGCTCAAGAGCGCCCTGGAGGCGCGCGGCCAGACCATCCTCACCGGCGCGAATACCGCCGAAATATATGGCGAGGGCAAGGTGGAGGGCGTGCGCCTGAAGGACGGGCGCGAGATACCCGCCAGCCTGGTCGTCATGGCGGTCGGCATTCGCCCTTCCACCGCGCTGGCGCGCGGGGCGGGACTGGCGGTCAATCGCGGCATCCTGGTCGACGACCATATGGTGACGAGCGACCCCGATGTGCTGGCGGTGGGCGAATGCGTCGAGCATGACGGCAATGTCTATGGCCTCGTTGCGCCGCTATGGGACATGTGCCGCAGCCTGGCCGATGGTCTGACCGACCGGCATACGGGCTATAAGGGCTCGGTGACTTCGACCAAGCTCAAGGTCGCGGGCCTCGACGTCTTTTCCGCCGGCGATTTCTCGGGCGGTGAAGGCTCCGAGGATATCGTCCTGCGCGACGCGTCGCGCGGGGTGTACAAGCGGGTCGTCGTCAAGGACCACAGGATCGTCGGGGCCGTGCTCTATGGAGACACGGCGGACGGCGGCTGGTATTTCGACCTGCTCAGGAAGGGCGAGGATATCGCGGATATCCGCGACCTGTTGATCTTTGGCCCGGCCTTCGCCTCGGGAGGGGGCGCGCTGGACCCTAAGGCGGCCGTTGCGGCGCTCTCGGACGATGCCGAGATTTGCGGCTGCAACGGCGTCAGCAAGGGCCAGGTCGTCGCCTGCATCGAACAGGGCGCGCGCAGCCTCGATGCCGTTCGTGGCGCCTGCAAGGCGTCGGCGAGCTGCGGCAGCTGCACCGGCCTGGTCGAAAATCTGCTGAGCGAGGTGCTGGGCGATGGCGTCCAGTCGGGGCCCAAGAGCTTGTGCAAATGCACGAGCTTCGGCCATGACGATGTGCGGCGCGAGATCGTGGCGCAGGACATGCGCTCCATTCCCGAGGTGATGCAGAAGCTGCACTGGTCGACGCCAGATGGCTGTTCCTCCTGTCGCCCCGCGCTCAACTACTATCTGCTCTGCGCCTTGCCCGGCATCTATCAGGACGACCAGCAGAGCCGCTTCGTCAACGAGCGGATGCACGCCAATATCCAGAAGGACGGCACCTATTCGGTGGTGCCGCGCATGTGGGGCGGCCTCACCAACCCGCGCGAGCTGCGCGCGATCGCCGACGTGGTCGAGAAATATGACGCGCCGATGGTCAAGGTCACCGGCGGCCAGCGCCTGGATATCTTCGGCATCAAGAAGGAAGACCTGCCCGCCGTCTGGGCCGACCTCAACGCGGCGGGCATGGTGTCGGGCCATGCCTATGGTAAGTCGCTCCGCACCGTGAAGACATGTGTCGGGTCCGAATGGTGCCGCTTCGGCACGCAGGATTCGACCGGCCTTGGCGTCAAGACCGAGCGGATGACCTGGGGATCGTGGATGCCCCACAAGTTCAAGATCGCCGTCTCTGGCTGCCCCCGCAACTGCGCGGAGGCGACGATCAAGGATTTCGGCGTCGTCTGCGTGGATTCGGGCTATGAACTGCACGTCGGCGGCAATGGCGGCATCCATCTCCGCGCCACCGACCTGCTGTGCAAGGTCACGACCGAGCAGGAGGCGCTCGACTATTGCGCCGCCTTCATCCAGCTCTACCGCGAGGAAGCCCGCTATCTGGAGCGCACCGCCCCCTGGATCGAGCGGGTCGGCGTCGATTATGTGAAAAGCCGGATCGTCGAGGATCATGCGGGCCGCGAGGCGCTGCGCGCGCGTTTCCTTTGTGCGCAGAGCTTCAGCCAGGACGACCCCTGGGCGCAGCGCGCCGCCGGCGCGCGCGCCGACCTGCACCAGCCCCTCAACCCCACAGCCATCGCGGCGGAGTAAGTCCCATGACCGACTGGATCGACATCGGCACGATCGCCGACATTCCGCAGCGCGGCGCCCGCACCGTGCAGATCGGCGGCGAGAAGGAGATCGCCGTCTTCCGCACGGGCGATGACCAGGTTTTCGCGCTGGTCAATGAATGCCCGCACAAGAACGGGCCATTGAGCCAGGGCATCGTCCACGGCCACAATGTCGCCTGCCCGCTGCACAACTGGACCATCGCGCTCAAAACCGGCGAGGCGCAGGGCAATGACGAAGGCTGCACGCCGACCGTCGCGGTGCGGATGGACGGCGACCGCATCCTGATCGCGCAACCCGTCCAGGCGCGGGAGGCGGCCTGATGGGCGAAGCGGTCCGCACCACCTGCGCCTATTGCGGCGTCGGCTGCGGCATCTCGGCGACGCCAGCCGGACCGCGCGCCGTGACCATCAGGGGGGATGAAGCCCATCCCGCTAACGCCGGCCGGCTCTGTTCGAAGGGCACGCATCTGGGCGAGACGGTGGGCCTCGCCGGCCGCCTGCTTCACCCGATGATCGGCGGCAAGCGAGCAAGCTGGGACAGGGCGCTGGACCTGGTGGCGAAGACGTTTCGAGAAACCGTCGCCCGGCACGGCCCGGACAGTGTCGCCTTCTATGTCTCGGGCCAGTTGCTGACCGAAGATTATTATGTGGCCAACAAGCTGATGAAGGGCTTCATCGGATCGGCCAATATCGACACCAATTCGCGCCTGTGCATGTCGAGCGCGGTCGCCGGCCATATGCGCGCCTTTGGCGAGGATGTGGTACCCGCCAGCTATGACGATCTGGACGAAGCCGACCTCATCGTCCTCGTCGGCTCCAACACTGCCTGGTGCCACCCGGTCGTCTATCAGCGCATCCAGGCCGCCCGCGCCGCGCGCGGCACGAAACTGGTCGTCATCGACCCCCGCCGCACCGAGACGTGCGAAGGCGCGGACCTGCATCTGGCGCTCAAGCCCGGCACCGACGTCGCGCTGATGAACGGGCTGCTCGCTTGGTGCGATCGGGAAGGCGTCGCCTCGTCCGATCATCTGACGGTGCCCGACGGCTTCTGGGAGCATATCCGCTCCAGCCATGATCTCTGGAGCACGGCAAAGGCCTGCGACCTGCCACCGGCGCTGCTGGAGCAGTTCTTCCGCCTGTTTGCCGCCACCCCGCGCACCGTCACCCTGTTCAGCCAGGGCGTCAACCAGTCGATCCGGGGCACCGATCAGGTCAACGCCATCCTCAACGTTCACCTGGCGACGGGACGCATCGGCAAGCCCGGCGCGGCGCCCTTCTCCATCACCGGCCAGCCCAATGCGATGGGCGGCCGCGAGGTCGGCGGGCTCGCCTCGACGCTGGCCGCGCATATGAATTTCGCGCCGGAGAATGTCGCCCGCGTCGGCCGCTTCTGGGCCGCGCCGGCGATGGCGACCAGACCGGGCCTCAAGGCCGTCGACCTGTTCCGCGCGATCGGCGAGGCGCGGATCAAGGCGCTGTGGGTGATGGCGACCAACCCCGCCGTGTCCATGCCCGATGCCGGCCGCGCGCGCGAAGCGCTGGCCTCGATCCCCTTCCTCGTCGTGTCAGACATCATGGCCACCACCGACAGCAGCACCAACGCCCATGTTCGGCTCCCCGCCGCCGGCTGGGGTGAGAAGGACGGCACCGTCACCAACTCCGACCGCACGATCAGCCGCCAGCGCCCCTTCCTCCCCCTCCCCGGCGAAGCCAGGCCCGATTGGTGGATCGTCACCGAGGTCGCGCGCCGCATGGGCTGGCGCAACGCCTTCGCCTATGATCGGCCCGCGGACATCTGGCGCGAACATGCTCGCCTCACCGCCTATCAGAATGACGGGCAGCGGCTGCTCAACCTGCGCGCCCACGCGGCCATCGCCAACGATGCCTATGAGGCGATGGAGCCCTTCCGCTGGGGCGGCGCGCCCTTCGCCGATGGCCGCTTTGCCACGCCCGATGGCCGGGCGCGGCTGGTCCTGGCGAAACAGATGGACCGCCAGCCGCCGCTGCGCGACTGGCCCATGACGCTCAACACCGGCCGGTATCGCGACCAGTGGCATACGATGACCCGCACCGGCCTGTCGCCCAAGCTCGCCCGCCACCGCGAGGAGCCTCTGGTCGAGGTGCATCCCGACGACGCGCAGGCGCTTGGCCTTGCCAAAGGCGATCTCGCCCGCGTCGCCACACCGTCGGGCGAGAGCATCTTTCGCGTGAGCCTCACCGAAGGCCAGCGCCCCGGCGAGATATTCACGCCGATCCACTGGACCGATCAGGTCTCGACTGGCGGCCGCACCGGCCTGCTCCCCCGGCCGCTGGTCGATCCCCATTCGGGCCAGCCCGGCTTCAAGTCCACGCCCGCCCGCCTCGAAAAAGTCGCGGTCGAATGGAAAGGCTTCCTCATCCTGCGCGGCTCGGAGCCGGCAGCGCCGCCCTGCCTCTGGGCAACGCGGATCACGATCCCCGGCGGAGCGCTCTACGAGGTGGCCGGCAATGGCGATCCCACGCGGCTCGACGCCTGCCTGCCCAGGGGCGACCGGGTCGAGGCGGTCGATCCCGCGCGCGGCACCCGCCGCATCGCCATCCTCCGCGAAGGCCGGCTCGCCGCCGTCCTCTTCCTCACCCGCACCGGCCTGCTGCCTTCGCGCGACTGGCTGATTGGGCAATTGGAGGCGGAGGGGGTGACCGCCGCTGTCCTCGCCGCGCGCGGTCCGGGCGCTCAGCCAGACAAGGGCGCGACCATCTGCGTCTGCTTCGACATCGGCCTCAACCAGATCGTCGCCGCGATCCGCGATCAGAGCCTCGTTGACGTGTCCGCCATCGGCCAGGCGATCGGCGCGGGAACCAATTGCGGCTCCTGCCGCCCCGCTCTCGCCAACATCCTCGCCCAGACCATGCAGGAGACGCTCAATGCCGCAGAATGATCTCATCGCCCCCGGCGACGTCTGGCTGGTGGGCACCGGGCCGGGCGATCCCGACCTCCTGACCCGCAAGGCCGAACGGCTGATCGCGGCGGCCGACATCGTCTTCTACGACGCGCTGGTGGGGCCGGGCGTGCTCGACCTGATCCCGCCCGGCGTCGAGCAGGTCAGCGTCGGCAAGCGGTCGGGCCGCCACAGCAAGGCGCAGGAAAGCATCAACGACCTGCTGCTCGCGGCGGCGAAGGCGGGGCGGCGCGTCGTCCGCCTGAAGGGCGGCGATCCGTCTATCTTCGGCCGCTCCGCCGAGGAAATGACGCATCTGGGGCGTGAAGGCGTCTCCGTCCATATCTGCCCCGGCATCACAACGGCAAGCGCGGCGGCGGCGAGCGGTCATATGTCGCTCACCCTGCGCGGGGTAGCGCGCGGGTTGACGCTGGTGACGGCGCATCTGCGCGCCGGCGAGCCGCTCGCGCTCGACTGGGCGGCGCTCGCCGGCGACAACACGCTCGGCATCTACATGGGCCGGGCGGCAGCGGGCGAGATCAGCCGCAACCTGATCGCTGCGGGGCGGCACCCCGACACACCGGTCATGGTCGCGGTCAACGTCTCGCTGCCGACCGAGCGGCTGATCCGGGGTAAGCTCTCCGCGCTTGCCTTCTTAGTTCAAGCGGTCAGTGACAAGGAGCCGACCCTTCTGCTGGTGGGGGACGCGGTCGTCGGTCATGAGCGTACCGAAACAGAAGCGGACGGAGCGCTGCTGTATGCCTGACAAGATTGAACGGGTTCGGTTGTTTCCCACACGCCCACTCACTTTTCCGAAGGCCTGGAGTCGTAAGTACTGGAACAGATTGGCCACCGCGACGCAGGCGAGATTTTGTCCGTGTGCGTCCAAAGAGCGCCGCAGTTCTGACAGAAAGCAAGGGATCAGTTGTTCACGATAACCTCAGGTTCGATTTAGGCGTGTTGTTGCTCGACCGCTTCGCACCAGAGGTGAATGGCAAGTTGTGCCAGGACCTGCCGTTCAAAATCCGACCGGGGAACGACCGGGGTCTGTGAAGGGTTTCGGGCGCTTGCGTACGAAAGCCTCCAGTGCAGGAACCCGCGGGCCCCGCGCGTTGGTCTATGGGTAAATAGGCTTTGGGATGGTTCTGGCGGGTACGCGTTGTTGGGCCTGAGGTGCCGGTTCTGGCCGGATCAGCGTGATTTCGTGCGGCGTCAGAGTGCGGACGGTGGTGGTTTTGCTGGTCGGTGTGCCCCGCGCTGGGCTCGATCCCGGAATGGGCATGCACTGGGTCGTCGGCCAGGACGCCATGGGCGCAACCGTCGTGCAGCCTGAGCCATGCCGGATCATGGCGCATTCCCCCGGATTGGCGATGCCGATGATGGCGGCGCGCGGGGCTGGCACCAGCGGGCAAAAGGCCTCGATGATGGTCATGTGCCCGCCGCAACATGGGCATGGCGGGCGATGGTCGGGAGGTTCGTCGGGTTCGGGCTCCTCGACCGGTACAGCAACGCCCAGCAGCCTGCGGGCCAGCGCCATGGTGTCCTTGTGGGTCGAACTGGCGAGCAGGCCGTAATGCCGGATGCGGTGGAAGCCGCGCGGCAGGACGTGGATCAGGAAGCGGCGGACGAACTCGTCGGTCGCCAGCGTCATGACCTGCTGGCGTTCAGCAGCAGGGCGGCGATAGTCCTTGTAGCGGAACGTCACGCCGGTCTCGTCGAAGCCGAGGAGCCGCCGGTTCGAGATGGCAACCCGGTGGGTGTAGCGCGAAAGATAGGCCAGCACCGCCTGCGGCCCGGCGAAGGGCGGCTTGGCATAGACCACCCAGCGCTTCTTCCGGATCGGCGAGAGATGCCGCAGGAAGGCCTTGCGTGTCGCGAGGCGAGTCAAGGTGCTGAAGAAGGCCAGCTTGCCGGCATCGAACAATGCCAACAGGCGAGTGAGGAACAGACGGCGGAACAAGGCGCCCAGCACACGCACCGGCAGCAGGAATGCGGGGCGCGACGAGATCCAGCGCGTGCCGTCGAGCGCGATGCCACCGCCAGGCACGATCATGTGCACATGCGGATGGTGGGTCAGTGCCGATCCCCAGGTGTGCAGCACGGCGGTGATGCCGATCCGCGCGCCAAGGTGCTTGGGATCGGCGGCGATGTTCAGCATCGTGTCCGCGGCTGCGCGGAACAGCAGGTCATAGACCACCGCCTTGTTCTGGAAGGCGATGAAATTGGGAGGCTCGGATGACGCGAGATGTGATAACGTTATGCACGGTTATCGCTCTGGGAGCTTGCAGCCGGGCGCCCGAGCAAAATCGGCAGGCTGCCAAAAGCGAAAACGTGGGGTCGCCGAAGCTGATGGGGGACGCCTCCAGCGCCAATTCGCCAGGCTGGCGGGCAGTCATCGCTGAGCTGGATAAGGACAGATCAACGAGTGAGCGCGTCAACGACGTTGCACAGGAAGCGCTGCAGCTTACAGGGGGATCTGCACCCGCCCAAGCGCCCTCCCCCACGCCGGCTCGCCAGCAGGCTGCCAACATGCTCGCAAGCATCCTGCCGCCCATCGGCAGCGGCGCCGGTGCAAGCAGCGTGACGCAATATGAAGTCAATATCGATCCGCCGGCCGGCGCCAGCTATTTCGGGCGCGCAACACTTTCCTTCGTGGGCGACCCGCCGATCACCGTCTATTATCTCAAGAACCCGATCGCGAGGCCGGGCAAGCCCGACGCTGAGGGCGGAAAGAGGATTTTGGACGAAACGATGGATATCGTTGGCCTGCCGACCGGATCATTGGCCAGAACCAGCTTTGGTGGCCAGGAAAATCTCCTGGCCTTTTGCATGGCCCAACCGGTCGCTGAAAGCCGTCAAGCGACATGCTCGGCCAGTGTAGCCGACGTTCCTTGCGGTCGTGCGTTTCGTAGTAAAAGCGCTTGACGGTCGCTTCCTTGATGGTGCGGTTCATCCGCTCCACCTGTCCGTTGGTCCAGGGATGCTTGGGCCTGGTGGTACGGTGATCGATGTCGCTGAGCGCGCAGGCATATTCGAAGGCATGAGCGCGGAAGAGTTCGCCGTTGGCGATCGCTTCCTTGATGAGCGGCACGGCCGAACCGCCGGCACCCGGCGTCGTGAAGTGGATGCCATTATCGGTCAGCACGGTGTGGATCGTGTAGGGCACGGCAGCGATGAGTCGGTACAGGAAGTCGCGTGCGGTCGCGGTCCTGGCCTTCTCGTGCAGTTCGACGAAGGCGAACTTGCTGGTCCGGTCGATCGCCACGAACATGTAGAGCCTGCCCTGCTCGGTACGAACCTCAGCGATATCGATGTGGAAGAAGCCGATGGGGTAGCTTTTGAACTTGCTCCGCCGGGGCTTGTCGCCCTCCACATCCGGCAGCCGTGAGATATCGTGGCGCTGGAGGCAACGGTGCAACGACGAGCGCGTCAGATGCGGGATCGTTGCCTGCAGGGCGTAGAGACAGTCATCCAGTGGGAGCAGCGTATGCCGGCGGAAGGCGACGATAATCGCCTCTTCCTCGATCGATAGCACCGTCGATCGAGGCTGCTTTGGCCCCGTCTTGTGATCGACGAGTGATCGGCGGCCGCGCCACTTGGCCACCGTCTTCGGGTTGATCCCGTGGCGCTTGGCAAGAACCCTCAGGCTCTCTTGACTATGCTGTATCGCTCTACGGACTGCCGCTGTCGTGCGGGCGCTTCCATGGAGAACCTGGCCCATAGTGCATCCTTCCATTGCTGGCTGAATAATGCACCATCAAATCCCGAGACCAAACATAAAATCTTTCTTGCAGACGAGGCGGGCCATACGTTTTTTCCGCGTGATAGCGTAGCGCGCGAAGAACCGGTGCAGCGTCGAGTTCGCCACCGACAGACCGATGCCGGCGAGCGCCACCCGAAGTTCGTCGAGCGTGATGTCCCGGTCCGCCTCCCACAGAGCCAGCACCTCCTCGCGGCGCTCCTCGATCCGGCGCGAGCGCATATCGCCGCCTTGAGGCTTGGGAACAAAGTTGTCCGTCACCATTCGCTGCGACTGCCAGCGGATCGCCGTCGAAGGCGCAACGCCAAACCTCCCCGCTGCGGCTCGCCTGCTCATTCCGCTATCGATCGCCGCCAGCAACCGAGAGCGCAAATCCATCGAAAGCGGCTGACCCATTCCGTGCCGGCCTCCAGTCCCAGCCAGCATCGTGAATCAGATTTTCAACGGGTTGAGAAGCCTTCCCGATTCAGACCGGTCAGAAAACGCTCTAGAGGCGCCTAACGCCCCTTTTCCCACGTAAGGCAGAGCGCTGGGCCTTGATGCAGGTGCTATCGATCGAGGTGCTCTTTGTGACTGCCCGCCTCTGCAAAAGCGTTGAGCAATTTCGTCCAGAAACCCCGCCGCGACCAGCGGTTGTAGGCTGTGGTCGAAGGGCTGTATTCCGCCGGACACTCGCACCAGCGACAGCCTGACTTCAACACGTGGAAGATGCCAGAGATTACTCGCCAATCATCGAAGCGCCCAGTTCCAGGCTGGTTCTTCGACAAATGCGGCACGATCGCCGACCAAGCTTCATCGAACAACCAGAACAATGAGCGAAACATCGCATAGGGGCTCGATCTGCCGCGAAAACCCATTTAATCAAAATTTTATATAGTTTTCAAGTAGTTGATTTGGTTTTGGTCGTAGATCCGAGCGTTCCAAGTTTGGGTGACAGCTCGAACATGATGCGATTAATGCAGTACATGATGAAGCAAATTCTCCTCGTTATATTTAGGTATAATAAAATATTTTGGCTATTGTTGTGTTGGTTAATAGATGGATATTATGATATGCGCTCGGAATTTAGGCGATAGAGATATGACAAATATCAATACATGACATGCTTTTCAGCCCACATCATCACACGCGCGGCGCTATCGAGATAAGCCGGATAACCACGCAGGCTGTGGCCATCGTCGGGATAGGTGCACAGCACGCTCGTCGCTCCCGCCTGCAGGAGGGCATTGTGGAACTCCAATGCCTGTCCGGGCGGCGTGCTCTTGTCCCGGCCGCCGGTCAGAGTCAGCGTCGGGGTCCTGACGTGGGCAGCAAGAAACACCGGACTGCGATCGAAATACTGGCCGACCGGCGAAACCGGTGACCCATCGAGGAACACTTCGTCGAAGGCGGGAAACTGGCTGGTAAAATGCTGGCTGTACCAGTTCGTCACCGGCGAAATCGGGACGGATGCCGCTATACGCGTATGTTGCGTGATGAGCCAGGTCGACATGAACCCGCCGTAGCTCCCGCCCGAAAGGACGACCTTGTCGCGATCGATGATGCCAAGGGCGGAAAGATGGTCGAACGCACTGATCAGATCGTTGGTGTCAGCTCCGCCCATATCACCCAGTACACGTCGCGCGAAATCCTGGCCCCGACCGGCGCTTCCCCGCGGATTGGGCAGGAGAACCGCGAAGCCGCGCGCAACCATCGGCCCCGCCGCCCGCAAGCGCGCAGCCCAGCGGTTGCGATAGCCCCAGACCGGTCCGCCGTGAATGTCGACGAGCAAGGGCAGGTTGCGGGCGGCATCGTCTGGCCGCAACAGCAGGCCTTCGATCTCCAATCCATCTTCGGCCGTCCAACGAACTGTTTCGATCAAGCCAGTGACAGGACTGGCCCCGGCAGCGGCAAACGACCAGAGCGGGGCAACCTCCGTCTTGCCCAGGCGTACAAGCTTTGGCGCCTCGGCATAGCTTTCGATCGACGCATAAATCTCTTCGCCGCTCACGGCGATGGCGGGATTATGATCACCGCAAGTCCGGTCGATCGACGACCAGATCGTTTCCGCCCGGTCTGCGGCCAGATCATACATGCCGACGACAGTTTCCAGCCCGCGCAAGCCGGCAAAAGCAATGCGATCCGCGCCGATCCAGTGCATGTCGGAAACCTCGACATCGCCCGTGGCCAGCGTGCGTACGGCACCCCCTTCCCACAGGCGCAAAGTCCCGCAGACGATGCCGCGGTCGCTGCACACCGCTTCGATGAACGCGACCTGCCCGCCATCGGGAGAGGTACGCGGAATTGCCAACTGGTCTGTCGCGCAATGCCCCGACCGGTCTTTGCCGGTCGCCGCGTCGATCAGCCTCAGGCTGGCGCCATACCAGCTGCCCTCGCCATGGTGGTCACTGGCGATGACGGCGAATCCGGTCTCATCGGTCCAGTCGAACTCCCACACATTGAGCGGCGGAGTAGTGACAGGGCGAATGTCCGCATCATCCGATTCCCACATCCACAGGCGACGCCAGACGTCTTCAGACCCGCCCATATCCACTTCCGGGAGCCAGGATGGGCCATCATGCTCGACCCGCAAGGCAAACCCGCCTTCGGCACCCGAGACATCCGATCCGGCGCCGGCCACCAGCAAGCCCAGCTTGCCATTGGGCGACCAGCGCATCTGCTCCACGACGCCCGGCACCGATTGCCAAGCGAGCGAGGATCCATCGCGCAAATCGACGATCTCGACGCCATCATCGCGATAGATCGCGCAACGTCTGCCGTCCGCCGCAACCGCCAGGTGGCGGCCACCGGACCGCAATTCGACAATAGCCTGTGTGGCAGGATCAATCCGGTACGCGTTGTAGGAGGGACCGTCTTCCAGGCTTCCCGCAAAGGTCGCACCGATGGCGCAGACGGTGCCATCCTTGAGCGGATGGATTTCGCGAACGGCATGGACCAGGCCCGTGGCCGGAGCAAACAACGCGGAATAATATTCGGCAACCGCCTGATAATGAGGCGTATCGCGAATGTCCCGTCGGCTGACCATCGTTGCCAAATCCAAGTCCATTGTCATGAGTAATCCTGAGGTTTGCACGGCGAAAAATCAGAAATCGGACGCCCGACCGGCAGGTAGCATGCTTGGCAGCCGGGCATGCGCACCGGCACCATGCGTGCACCTGGAGGGGCAGCCGGAGCCGCAGCTGCCATTCCGGCAGATACGGCTCCGGCTTTCAGTTCAGAATCCCGCCGAGAGCGTGAGACCGACCGTTCGCGGCTGGACAAAGGTGACAGTCGGCACGGTCTGCGTCCCTCCCGCGTTTTCGGACGTCAGCACGCCTTGGTGATCGAATACGTTGCGCACATAGACATTCAGCTCCCAGCGACGGTCAAAGCTGATCCCGGCCCGCAGATCGAGGTTGGAATAGGACGGGAGTTGCGGGCGAAGCCCGGTGGCAACGTTGACGAACTGCCCAAGCCGGCTGTCGACGAACGTGTACGTTCCACCGAGGTGGGCGGAAACGTTATCCGAGAGGTCGAAAACCTGCTGCAGCGAGAGGTTCGCCGAGAACTTCGGCGTGTTCGGCAGACGATCGCCCTTCAGTGCGATCAGGCTGCTGATGCCGGCGCTCTGTGGCGGAAGCGAACGCGTCAGCACGGAATCCGTGTAGGTCGCATTCCCGTCGACCGTCATACCGTGCCAGGGCCGCCAGCCCACCGTCGCCTCGATGCCGCGACTGCGCGCTCTCGATCCATTGGTGAAGAAGACGAAGCCCGATGTCAGATCAGTGTTCTGGAGCTGGATATCCTTCCAGTCGATCTGGAACAGGGAAACGTCAAACGTCACCTGCGAGGCAAGTGCAGTACCCTTGAGGCCGAGTTCGTAGTTGACGACGCGGTCCGAACCGAAGGTTGCGAGCGGGATTGTCGGCAGATTGGCGTTCGGACCACCTGGCCGATACCCGCTGGCAGCCCGGAAAAACACCATGATGTCGGGCGTGATGCGGTAGCTTGGCGTGACCAGCCAGGTGAACGCGTTCTCGCTCAGGCCAGAGGTGATCGTGGACGAGGGGCCGAACAGGAATTCTGCGGCCGGATCGACCTTCTGCACCGACGAGTACGATTGCTTGTTGCCGCTATACCGTCCGCCAACCTGAATATCTAACTTCGGCGTGACGTGGTAGGTCAGGTCGGCAAAGACGGCCTGGTCTCTATACGATGAAGGGTTGAGCCCCTGATAGGCGGTGATCGCATCGGACCCACGTGTCGCGATCAGGCTTTGCGGCGTGTCGGAATGCTCTTTGGTATAGAACCCGCCGACCAACCAATCAATGACCGGCCCGGTCGAGGCAAGGCGCAGTTCCTGGGAGAACTTGTTCGTTCTGGAGCGATTGTCGAACGTCACCCCGGTGTAGCCCGGGTAGGGGATCAAAGCGAAACCGAAGCGGTTGGTGCCGTCCTCGACCTTGACCAGCTTGCTGCGCGACCATGCGCTGACCGAGACGAGCTCGGCAAAGCCGAGATCGACCCCAACCCGCGCGCTGTAGAGCTCGAAACTGGTCGATCCGTCTGCCAGGACCTTGGAGGTCGTGCGATCGCCCAGAAGCATGCGATAACGGGGATTGGCGGGGGTGTTGGTCGGAAAAACCGGACGGAAATCGGTGATCGAAAACGTGGTGAAGGCAGCATCGCCCACGGTTTCGCTCAACTGCTTCACCGCCGCCAGATCGATCTTCACCCCGTCAACCGGGCGGATCGAAAGTGCGGCGCGGCCGCCCCAGTACTTTGCCTTGTTCGCATCCTTGGTTCGGACGCCCGAGACCGGATCGATGTTGTCGACGTAGGCCGGGTCCTTGCGGTAAAAGCCGCTGACATTGAGGCCAATCTTGTCCGTCACGACCGGGATGTTGACCGATCCGCGGGCCGAATAGCCCTCGCCACCGTCGGTGACATGATTGGCGCCGAGCTCCACCCGGCCGGAAAATTGGTCAAGATCGGGCTTGCGCGTCACGTACTTGATCAGGCCACCCAGGCTCGACGCACCGTACAGGGTCCCCTGTGGGCCACGCAGCACTTCGATCTGTTCGAGCGTGGCAGGATCGAAATCCGGCACCTGCGCCTGACCGAGATAGCTCGACGATCCAAAGGGTACGTCATCGACGACAATTGCCACGGTCGGGTTCGCCAGCCGCTCACCGGTCGTCACGCCGCGAATGGCCAGTTGCGCCGCATTGGGGCCGCCGTACTGCAAACCCGGGACGCGAGAGAAGAAGTCCCGCATGCCGTTGATGTTCTGCGTGGTCAAGGTATCCGAGTTGATCGCCGAGACCGCGAGCGGAACATCGATCAAGCGTTGATCCCGCTTCTGTGCGGTCACCACGATGTCGCCGGCAGACGATGCGTCGGCTGGCGTATCAGCGCGATCATTGCCTTGGTCGGGACTGGTCTGCGCGGCCGCAGGCACATTGGCAAGCAGCACCGCCGGTACGATGCTGACTGAAAGCAATAATGTCTTCCTCATGAGTCTTCCCCTTTCCGTAGTTATCTTGTCGTTCGATTCCCCTGCGCATCAGGATTGATGACGCAGGATCAAAGGCGTTCCACGCGCACTCCAAGTGCTGCCAGGCCCACTGTCGCGAAGGCCCCGCCGGTCAACGGGACGCGCGGAATCGTGGTGTCGCGCTCGATGCGGCGGACAGTCTGGCCGATCGTCTCGAGGATCGTTCGGACCTCCAGGCGTGCCAGCCAATTGCCCATGCACATGTGCATTCCGTATCCGAAACCGGCATGCGCGCTGTTTGATCGCAGCGGGTCGAAGACGTCGGGATCGGCAAAGGCAGCTTCGTCGCGGTTCGCCGAGCCAATCAGGAAGCGGACGCTGCTGCCCGCCGGAATGCGGTAGCCCGCGAGCGAGGCGTCTTCATGGGTAAATCGCGTGAGGCGATGGACCGGCGGACGATAACGCAGCATTTCGTTCAGGAATTGTCCCGGACCATCAGGCTGACGCAGGAACTCCAGCCACTCCGGATGATCGCAGAGGAAATCGATGCAATTGCCCGTGAGCAGCGTCGTCGTTTCATGTCCGGCCGAGAAAAGAATCGTGACGAAGCCGGTTGTCTCCTCCGCCGTCAGGACACCATCCAACCGCAATCGCGCGATATTGCCAACGACATCGTCCTGCGGCGATTGCATGGCCGCATCGAGGACATTGTTCATGTAGCCAGTCAGCGCACGATAGGGCCCGGCGTCTGCACTGCCGTCATCCGGAACACCGCGCAGCAGCACGCCGAGATAGTCGATCATCTGGGTCGTCCAGTCCCGCATCTGTTCGGAATGTTCGACAGGAACGCCCAGCACCGATGAGATGACGGCGATGGTCAGCGGGCTGGCAAACTCCGCCATCGCATCGCCCCTGCCGGCATCGAGGAAATACATCCAGCGCGCGCGAACAAGTTCAATGATCCTGGGTTCGAGTGCCGCCACGGCGCGCGGGGAAAAGGCGCTGCTCGCAGCCTTGCGTAGGCGCGTGTGATCAGGTGGATCAAGGTTCAGCAGGAACCCGGGAGGGGTGGTCGTACCGGGCAGTTGCGAGTGAAACTGGGTCGCATCGCGCAGTCCCTCGGTGACGTCGGCAAAGCGTGACACGATGTAAAGCGGCGCAGCGGGATCACCAGCGCGGACGATGGGCGCGTTGGCGCGAAGCCAGCGATAATGTTCGATCGGATCAGCCTGGATATCCCGATCGAACGGCGTGAAAGGGGTCATCCGGTCCGGCCAGTCGAGTTCGGTACTCAACGGCGCCTCACGCAGTGGCGCGAGTGTAGTCATAATTTCTGCTCCATAAGTTGGGCCGGCTTGGGCCCACCGCACAGAAGGCGGAAAACCAGGGCACCCAACGTCATTGCCAGGAAGGCAAGACAGGCGACCGCAATGCCGGCATGTCCGATAATCCAGCCGCCAAGGGCGGGGCCCACAGCGAGCGCAATGCCGGTCGCCATCGGCGTGACGGCTGCGCCCTTGCCGGGATCGGTGTGGGCGAGCGCGCGAAACAGGAAAGGGTACTGAAAGCTCCAGACAAAGTTCAGCGCGCAGGCGCCAAAGACAAACATCGCGCCCGAGCCCCCCCAAAGGCCGATGGCGCTGGCGAAGACCAGGACGATCCCGGCGAAGGTTGATTGCCGGTCGGACAGGCGATGACCGCCCAGAGCGACCGTCAGGGACCCGGCCATCCCCGCAATTGCCGTGCTGGCCATCGCGGCCGAAACCGCGGCTAGCCCCAGGCCATGATATTCCCCGATCCGCTGCAGGAACGCCCACAGGAGGGCCATCCCCGTGAAGAAAAGAAAGATGGTGCCAAGGCCGAGCCAACCCGCCTTGGTGATCATGGAAGCGGAGGTCTGACGGGCCTCTTCCATTGCGTCACCGGCAGCGGGTCCGGCCAGGAAGAGCGCCGGAAGCGCCACGATCGTCAGAACCACGTAGAAGGCGCGCCAGTCGGAGATCGACACCAGCCAGGGCAGGAAGCCCATGCCGATCAGGCCGATGATGCCCTGCCCTGCGGTATAGAACGCAAAGGTGTTCGCCGGTCGGCGGGATTGCGCCATCAGGCTGAAGCAGAAGCCGGCGGCAAACCCTTCGCCCAGTCCGGACAATGCGCGGGCCGCCAGCAGCGCCTGCAATCCGGTCACGCTGATCGTCACCAGATTGCCGAGCATCATCACCAGCAATCCGGCGACGATCATCCGCTTCGCCGACGTTCCGCTCTGGACTAGCGCGCGCAGCAGGGTGCCGGTGAATATGCCGGCCATGTTGGTCGATACGAGATAACCGGCACCTGTGGTTCCAACGTTCGGCTGGGCAGCCATGGCGCCGACCATCGCCGGCATGACCGCCGGAAGGCTTGCGACAATGACAGCCACCGCAACCGCGCACCATTCGGATGCCGAAAGCGTTCCGAATGCGGCGCGAGGGTGCCCGGCGGCGTCCCTGTTTTCGTTGGAAGGGGCGGCCTGAACGGTCATCCGCGCGCGGTTTCGCGCATCAGGCGGAGATATTGGCTGACGAACTCGGCCGTCTGACCTTCCAGTTCGGCATAAGGTCCAGGCCGATAGCCGCGGGTTTCGACTCCGCGCGCATTCAGCTCGATGATCGCCTTGTCCTGCTTGGTGGTCTCGTCCCACAGCCAGCGGAGCGCGTCGAGGTCGTAATCCCTGCCCTCCACCGCATCGGCCCGGACCAGCCACTTCGCCACGACATCCGTCCGCCCGGCATCGCGCGGGATATAAGTGACCGAGAGCGCATAATCATTCGCGGCGAAGAGGTACGAGGTGAACCCGAAGGCACCGGTGGTCGTGCTTTCATTATAGGCGAGCAGTTCGCCCAGCAGCGGCGCGACAGGTTCGCCGCCCTTAGAGGCCGTGCTCACGCCCTCCGACAAGGGAATGATGCCGGCACGGGCGAGCTGCCCGCCAACCCAGCGAATTTCGCTCCTTTCGGACGGCATGCCCAGCCCGGCCAGCAGACTTTCCAGCTTGGCGCGGTGCACCGCATGGGCTTCGATGGCAGCAGGCGAGATCTTCTCGTCTGCGCGGACGAAGCCGCTCACCGAGCTGTATTCGGGGTGACTGGGCAGGCAGTGATAGCATTCGAGATTGTTCTCTATCGCAAGCTTCCAGTTGGCCTGCATATGGTAGGTCTCCCTGTGGACGACCTTGCATTCGGCCAGGTGATAAGGTGCCCAATATGGCTTGAGATGCGCGGTGAGGGTGGAGAAATCGGGCGCATTGGCAGGGTCGAGGGTGATGAAGATGAACCCTTCGAACGTCGCAACGCCACAACGAACCAGCCCGAAATCGGCCTTGTCGAGACCCGCGGGCATATGGCGCCAGGCCTGCAGCGAGCCGTCGAGGCGGTAGGCCCAGGCGTGATAGCGGCAGGTCAGCTGGCGCACGGAACCCTTGGGCTCGACGCAGATAAGCGCACCTCTGTGGCGGCAGGAATTGTGCATCGCATGAAGCTCGCCATCCCGGCCTCTAACCAGGATGATCGAAGCCCCCGCGACCTCGACAACGACGTAATCGCCCTGGTTGGGCAGTTCGGATTGGTGCCCGGCAACGAACCACTGGCGTTTCAGGAACGCGTCACATTCAAGCTCAAAGATCCCCGGGTCGGAATAGAACGCGCCTGGAAGACTGTAGCCCTCCCGGCATTCCCCGAGTGCCCGCTCGAGCGTTTCAACGGCATTGCTCATCTGCAAACTCCCTGACCCACGACAACCCCCATCAGGGTCAAACTCCCCGAACTTTCGTCCATCATGGGCAATCTCGATCCCGTCCTGTGGGATGATGCTTATCTCACCAAATTTTTTACGAGATGACACGCGAGCTTACGGTTGACATCCTGATCAGCAAGATGATCCTGTCACGGATGATGAAATCTGCACAAGAATCTGACGGGGCAGGATATCCGTGCTCGATCTGCATCGATTCCAGCGAACAATATATCGACGAGAAGCTGAGCCGTCTGCTGAAGCACGAGACGGCGCTCGATGGCGGCGTCGACATGATGCGTCTGAACGGGCGGCTGCTCAGGCCGGGCGATCGGATCGAAAACATTCTCGCCACAGGCGGCGAGGTCACACACCACATAGAGCCGGGATTCAGCATCCACCTGACCGACGGCCAGGCCGCCCATGACTGGAGCATCACCGCACGTGCCGCCGACGATTGCGTACGCTTGCGCTTCGCCGCGGCCGGCAATGCGCAGTATCAGGCTGACCAGGGTAGCCTTGTCGACGAGGACTCGGCCTGCACGTTCATCGTCCAGCCCGCGGGCGCCAGCCTTACCGCAAACTATCGCCGCGACGTGGTTTACCGATACTGTTCGATCGACGTATCGCGGGCATTCCTCACCGGCAGGCTTGGCATGCTCCCCGAACAGATACCTGCTTACTTCACCAGCAGCTGGGCGCGGCAGGAGGTTGCCTTCGGCCGCATCGCGCTCGATCGGCCCACACTCTCCCTGCTGCTCAGACTGTTTTTGCTGCGTTCGGAAGAGGTCTGGGCCCGACTCGAATCGCAAGCGATAGGGCTTCAGGTGATCGCCCAGCTTTTCTCCAGCTGGCGCGAGCCGCAAAACCCGCCTGCCGTCCTCTTCCGATTGAAGCTCAGCGAGCGGGCGGCATTGGTTCACCTGCGAACCGAAGCCGAGCGCCGCTCCCCAAATCCGATGTCGATGGCCGAAGCACAATCCATTTCAGGTTTGAACCGCAACAAAATTCATTATGGGTTCAAACAGTTGTTCGGCGTATCGCTGCAGCGCTACTGCACCGACCTGCGCCTGAGGCTTGCTTCGGAACTGCTCCTGACAACGACCCTGCCGATTGCCGAGATCGCGGCAAAAGCAGGTTTCAGTGAGCCGACAAACTTCACCGCCGCATTCCGGCAACATACCGGACAGCTTCCTTCGAACTTTCGCAGCGCGCGCGGGAAGGCAGGCCTGATGCTTTCGCGACCACCTCAGCCGAGCAAAATCTCGAAATAGAGGGGCGAGAACTTTCGCCTTTGTTCAAGCGATTCTGAAATATCCAGCGCTTCATAACCGATCTGATGGAAGTAGGCGACGCGGGCCCGAATAAATGCCCGATCGGCGTCGTAACCTAGATCGGCATAGATCTCCTTCATCAGCCCGATGCGCCGCTCGTCAACCGCCTTGACCCGCTCCTTCACAGCCGCCGACCCTCGCGACCAAGCGCGGACAGCCGCGTCGTAAGCCGGATCGTAAAGGCCGTCATAGACCCATGCGTTCCACAGGGCTTCAAACTGGCCGACCGGGGAGAGGCCCGCGTCTCTCGCCTTTGCAACTGCGGCAAAGATGGGATCGTTGTTGCGCACCTCCCAGTCATCGAGCAGCGCCACAAACAGTTCGTCGCGCGTTCGGAAGTGGTGATAGAAGCTGCCGACCGTCACCTTGAGCGCCTTCGCCAGCAGCTCGACCTTCAGGCTTTCGATGCCACTGGCGATCAGAGCCACGCGGGCCGCTGCTATCCAGTCATCCCGACCCAGCACGCGCGACGAGCGGGCACGCCGCCTCGGCCGCGTTGCCTCACCCACAGCATTGCTCACGGGCGCACGCGCCTTGCTCATCGGACTTCCATCCTCTTGACATAGGGCCCCCTATGTTTAATACATTGGCATAGGGTTCCCTATGCCGACCCCAGACAAATGCAACACTTGTGTGCCACATCAGCGAAACATCCCGTTTCACGAGAGCCTGGCCCAATAATTGCGAGCAGCGAGGCCATCGTGACTGCCAAGTTGATCAACGGTCGGCGCCTGGCCGAAAAGCTGCGGGGTGAACTGCGGATTCGCGTCCGATCTATCGCCAAACGCCGTGGCAGAGCGCCCGGACTCGCAGTGATCCTGGTCGGCGAGGATGCCGCATCGGCGGTATATGTCCGGAACAAGATTCGCGCCTGTGAAGCGGTCGGTATCGAGTCCACATGCATACGCTTCCCATCAAGGGTGAGCAACGAAGAGTTGTTGCAAACCATCGCCCGCCTGAACGCAGACGATGCGATCGACGGTATCCTCGTCCAGCTGCCCTTGCCCGGCCATATCGACCTTCCCCTGGTCCTGGAAACGATCTCGATCGAAAAGGACGTTGACGGGTTTCATCTGTACAATGTCGGTGGCCTGGTGGTCGGCAACACGATCTTCTCGCCGTGCACGCCCTATGGCGTGGTCAAGCTTCTCGAAAGCGAAAATATTGCCATCGCCGGCCAGAACGTCGTCGTGGTCGGCGCCAGCAACATCGTCGGCAAGCCGATGGCGCTGATGCTGATGTCGCGCGGCGCGACGGTCTCGATCTGCCACGCCCTGACCCGCGACCTGGCTCAATTCACGATCCTTGCGGACATCCTGGTGGTCGCCGCCGGAGTTCCGAACCTGATCCTTGCGCCGATGGTGAAGGCGGGCGCCGTGGTCATCGATGTCGGGATTAATCGGCTGCCCGACGGCAGCATCGCCGGCGACGTCGACTTCCACGGTGTTTCACAGAGGGCTTCCCATATCACGCCGGTGCCCGGCGGGGTCGGCCCGATGACCGTCACCATGCTGCTGGAGAACACGATCGCTTCCGCCGAGCGATCGTCCGCCCAGGCGTTCCGGGACAATGGCCGGATCCAGCCGGCCCCCGGCCTGCTGGAAGCAAGCGGAGTGAACAACGCGTGACCAGAACCTATTCCGCCCTTTCCCTTCTGCGCGAGGGCTTCAATGCACAGCAGGGCTGGCAGCCGGCCTGGCGCGATGCCGAGCCTAAATCGCATTACGATGCCATCGTCATCGGAGGTGGCGGCCATGGCCTCGCAACTGCCTACTACCTAGCCAAGAACCATGGCATTACAAATGTCGCGTTGATCGAGCGCGGATGGATCGGCGGTGGCAATACCGGCCGGAACACCACGATCATCCGCTCCAACTACTTCTTCCCCGAGACGGCAAACTTCTTCGAGTTCTCCGTGAAGCTCTACGAGGGGCTTTCGAAGGCGCTCAACTACAACATCATGTTCTCGCAACGCGGGATGTGGACGCTCGCGCATGACCGGCACGGGCTGGAAATGCTGCGGCGGTCGGCGAATGCCATGCTGCTCAACGGCATCGACGCCGAGCTGCACGACGGGGCTATGGTCCGGAAGCTGATCCCGGGCCTGAACGAGAACCCGCGCTTCCCGATCCTCGGTGGCCTCAATCAGCCGCGCGGCGGTTCCGCCCGGCATGATGCGGTGGCCTGGGGGTACGCCCGCGCCGCATCGGCCCTTGGCGTCGACATCATCCAGAACTGCGAAGTCCACGACTTCATTGTCGAGAACGGCCATGTGCGCGGCGTCGTAACCAGTCACGGCGCCATCCGCAGCGATACGGTCGGCATGGCGGTGGCCGGGCATTCCTCGGTGGTGGCGGCAAAGGCCGGAGTGCGCCTTCCGATCCAGTCATTCGCGCTCCAGGCGTTCGTCTCCGAGCCGGTGAAGCCGTGCCTTGACACGGTCGTCCTGTCTCCCGCGACGGGCACCTATCTCAGTCAGTCCGACAAGGGCGAACTCGTTCTCGGCGCCGGTCTCGACCTTTACCTGTCCTATGCGCAGCGCGGAAACATTCCCTGGATGGAGCGGGCGGCGGCGGGTGTGGTCGAGCTGTTTCCGGCCTTCTCCCGACTGCGCTTCCTGCGCCAGTGGGCGGGCATCTGCGATGTGGTCCACGATTCCACGCCGATCATCAGCAAAACCGACCTGGGCGGATTCTACGTCAATTGCGGCTGGGGAACCGGCGGCTTCAAGGCGATCCCGGCAGGCGGCTGGTGCCTCGCCCACGCCATGGCGACCGGTGAAGCGCATCCGCTGGCTCGCGGCTTCGGGCTCGACCGCTTCCGCACCGGCGCGCTGATCGACGAGGCCTCCGCCTCCGGCATTGCTCATTAAAGGGACAGGAACGTGCTGCTGATCGACTGCCCCTATTGCGGGCCCCGCTCCGAAATCGAGTTCCGCTGTGGCGGAGAAAGTCACGTGCAGCGGCCCGGTCCGCACGACGCTGCCAGCGATGAACAATGGGCCGACTACCTCTTTTACAGGCACAACCCAAAGGGTGAGCACCGTGAGCGCTGGCTGCACATGGCTGGCTGCGGTCAGTGGTTCAACGTGGCGCGCGATACCGTGACCCACAAGATCACGGCGATCTACCGGATGGGCGAGACCATCGACGCGGGGGCTGGATCATGAGCGGTTGGCGGACGGATTCCGGCCTCGTTGTCGATCGCAGCAAACCCATCAACTTTGAATGGGCAGGCAGGCGTTACCAGGGCTTTGTCGGCGACACGCTGGCATCGGCCCTCATCGCCAATGGCGTTTCGATCATTGGCAGGAGCTTCAAATACCATCGCCCACGCGGCCTCATCGCTGCCGGGCTGGAGGAGCCGAACGGGATCGTGCAGCTTGAGCGGGGATCGCACACTCTCCCCAATATCAAGGCAACTCAGGTCGAGCTTTACGAGGGGCTGGTCGCCGGTCCGGTCAATGCCCGGCCGAGTGCGGAATTCGATCTTCTGGCAATCAACTCGCTGTTCAAGCGGTTCATTCCGGCAGCCTTCTATTACAAGACGTTTTTCTGGCCGAACTGGCATGCCTTCGAGCCGTCGATCCGCAATGCTGCGGGTCTGGGTGTCGCCCCGGCCGAGCCCGATCCGGATTGCTACGAGCATCGGTTCGCCCATGTCGATGTGCTTGTCATCGGGTCCGGCGCCGCCGGCCTTGCAGCTGCCGAGGCGGCGGCGGCCGCGCCGGGCAACGAGCGCGTTATGCTGGTCGAGGCAGACTGCGAATTTGGCGGTGGACTGCTGGCTTCTGCCGATGAACTCGAAGGCTCTGCGCCCATGGCCTGGCGTGACGCGGCACTGGCCCGGCTGCGCGCCTTGCCCAACGTGGAATTGCTGAACCGGACGATGGCCTTCGGGTTTTATGACCACAACCTCGTCGCACTTGCCGAGCGTCTCAGCGATCACCTGCCTCCACACCAGCGGAAAGGACCGCGCCAGCGGCTCTGGAAGGTCCGGGCAGGCAAGGTAATCCTGGCAACCGGGGCATTCGAAAGGCCCATCCCCTTTGCAGGCAACGATCTGCCGGGGGTAATGCTTGCCTCTGCAGCACAGGTCTATGCACGGCGCTATGGCGCGGTTCCCGGCCAACGGATCGTGGTCTGTACCAACAATGACTCTGCCTACGCTGCCGCACGCGCCCTCCATGCTGCAGGCTGCGCCTCCGTGGCGATCGTCGATTCGCGCGTGTCCCCCGGTGCCCCCGCGCTGGCCGCGGCAGAATGCGGCATCCGCGTTGTTCAAGGCGCAGTGCCAATCGCCGCGCGCGGGCGTCGTATGGTCAAGGGACTCGATATCGCGGCGCTTGATGGCAGACATCGTCAGCGGCTCAGCTGTGATGCGATCCTGATGTCTGATGGCTGGAATCCCGCCGTTCATCTCCATTCCCAGTCCGGTGGATCGCTCGATTATGATGATGCGCTGCAAGCATTCCTGCCAGCGACCGCTGTCCAGAACGCGGTCAATGTCGGCGCGGCAGCGGGCATTTTCGACCTGACAGCAGCCATCGCCATGGCACGCGACGTCGCGCGCGGCACTGCTGTCCGTTATCCCGCCCCTGCCCCAGTCGGCCCGACCCGCCGCTTTGCCGATGGCGATCCGAAGGCTGCCTCGGCGTGGCTCGATTTCCAGAACGACGTCACGGTGGGCGATGTGCAGCTTGCCGCCCGCGAAAACTTCCGCTCGGTCGAGCATCTCAAGCGATATACCACGCTGGGCATGGCCTCCGATCAGGGCAAGACGTCGAACATATCGGGCATCCAGACGCTGTCGGCGCTCCTTGGCAAGGCTGCACCCGCGATTGGCACCACCAGGTTCCGCCCTCCGTTTGACCCAGTGACGATCGGCGCCTTTGCCGGCCGCGCCACCGGCGAGGACTTGAGCCCGCTTTCAGAAACTCCCTCGCACGCGGCCCAGCTTGCGCTTGACGCGGTGATGGAACCCTATGGCCGATGGAGCCGCGCAGCCTTTTTCCCGCGCCCGGGCGAGGACGAGCATCGCGCTGTTGCCCGTGAAGTGATGGCAGTGCGCCAGGCTGCGGGACTGTTCGACGCCTCCACGCTCGGCAAGATCGAGGTCAAGGGGCCGGATGCAGCAGAGTTTCTGCAGCGCATGTATGTCGGCGGAATTCGCACGCTCAAGATCGGTCAATGCCGCTACGGGCTGATGCTCAGCGAGCATGGGGTGGTCTACGACGACGGCGTGATCGCGCGGATCGGCGAATGTCATTATCTGGTCGGCACCACGAGTGGCCATGCCTCTGCCATTGCTGAATCCTTCCACGAATGGCTGCAATGCGAATGGCCGCACCTGCGCGTCGCGGTCGAGAATGTCACGACCGCGTGGGCGGTGGTAAACATCGCCGGCCCCCGGGCTCGCGATGTGCTGGCCGCGTTGGGCAGCGATATCGACCTTTCGTCCGAAGCATTTGCGCACATGCAAATCCGCGTCGGCGCGATTGGCGGGGTGCCTGCCCGCGTGCAGCGAGTCAGCTACTCTGGCGAGCTTTCGTATGAAGTGGCGGTTCCGTGGCGCTATGGCGCTTCGCTCTGGGAAGAGCTGATGCGCGCTGGCAAGCCGCATGGGATAACGCCATTCGGCGTTGAAGCGATGATGGTGATGCGGCTCGAAAAGGGCTTCCTGCACGTCGGTTCGGACACCGATGGCACCACATATCCGCAAGACCTGGGCTTCGGCGCAGCGATCGCCAAGAAGCCTGACGATTTCGTCGGTCGGCGATCCATCGTGCGGCCCGATGGACTCCGCCCGGACCGGCGCCAGCTCGTCGGGCTTGAAGTGATCGACGGTGCCGGTCCGCTGGCAGTTGGCGCGCATGTCCTGCCTGGCGAAGCGGTCGAAGCGCGCGGCACCCAGGGGTGGGTCACCTCCAGCGCCCAATCGCCGACGCTTGGCCGCCCTGTTGCTCTGGCACTCGTCGAACGCGGCGGCGAGCGGATGGGCGAGGCCGTCCGGATCTGGGATCTGGGAACCTGGCGAGCCGCGAAAATTGCCGATGTCCGCTTTTATGATCCTTCCGGGGAGCGTCTCCATGCCTGACCCGCAAATTTTGCTAGCACGAGCACCATCCCCTGCCGCCGGCTTCGTTCGCCCGACACTCGCGCTCGAGATCGAGGACATCGCCCTTGCCAAGCTGCGCGTTCACGGCCCCGACGCCGACGGCCGATTTGCCTCGATCACCGGCAATGCCCCGCCTCCGTTGCGGCGACAGGTCGTGCAGAACGACCTGACCTTTGTCTGGCTGGCTCCGGGGGAATGGCTGATCTGCGGCGGCGAGGAGGCTGTGGCGGCATGGCTGGCGCAATCGGACCTCCGCGACGACGAGGCCGCGCTTGCCCTCGACATCACCCA
Organism: Flavisphingomonas formosensis; assembly: GCF_009755815.1. Taxonomy (GTDB): domain Bacteria; phylum Pseudomonadota; class Alphaproteobacteria; order Sphingomonadales; family Sphingomonadaceae; genus Flavisphingomonas; species Flavisphingomonas formosensis. The sequence goes on along the minus strand of NZ_WRPK01000005.1, from coordinate 59,549 downwards.
CGGCCGGACCGCCTTCGTGCTCACCGGCAGCGATGCCCGTGATGTGCTCGCCGCGCATTGCCCCCTCGATCTTTGGGACAAGAGCTTCCGGGTCGACGATGTCGCCCGTTCGCTGCTGGGCGATACCACGATGGTCATCGCACGGCTGGCTGATCTCGACGGCGCGCCTCGTTTTCGCATTGTCGTCGATCAATCCATGGCTGCTTACGCCGCCCGTGTCCTTGCCCGCGGCTGATCCATCAGGAGTTCGCTTTGACCGACAATTTCGTCCTGCGCTTTCGCTCGCCCGATCAGCCCGGTATCATGGCGGCGGTTGCCTCGCTCGTTGCTGCACACGGATGCGACATCCGCGCTGCGGAAGTCTACGGCGACCCCGAGACAGCAAGCTTTTTTTCGCGGATCGAGCTGCTCAGTCCGATGCCGCTGGAGTCCCTCGCCGAAAAGATCGAGCCGCTCGCCCGGCAGCTCCAGCTCGATTGGCAGCTCAAGGACCTGTCGAAGAAGGAGCGGGTCCTGATCGCCGTTTCAAAGTTCGGCCATTGCCTGATCGACCTGATCCACAAGCAGGAGATCGGACAGCTTCCCATCGAGATCGTCGGCGTTGTTTCCAACCACGAGACGATGCGCAAGGTCAGCGAGTGGCATGGCTTGCGCTTTCATCACTTGCCGATGAGCGAAGGCAAGGCTGCGCAGGAGGCCCGGTTTCTCTCGCTGATCGAGGAGAGCGGGACAGACCTCACCGTGCTTGCGCGCTATATGCAGATCCTGTCTGACGAATTCTCGAGAAAGCTCGATGGCCGCTGCATCAACATCCATCACAGCTTCCTGCCGAGCTTCAAGGGGGCCAAGCCCTATCACCAGGCGCATGCCCGCGGTGTGAAGCTGATCGGCGCGACGGCCCATTTCGTGACCGCCGATCTCGACGAAGGGCCAATCATCGAGCAGGATGTTCGACGCGTGAATCACGCGGTAGCTGCGGAGGAAATGGTGGCGATCGGGCGTGAGATCGAGGCATCGGTGTTAAGCCGTGCGGTTCGCTGGCACGCCGAACACCGTATCTTCCCCAACGGGAACAAGACGGTCATTCTCTAATCCGCCTTGTTCACCGAGCGGGGTCTGTAGTGTTGGCGGGAGTGGCTGTTGTTGCCCCCTTAAAGGCGGTGACCTGACCCCCAGCTTTCCTCCGGCTGGGATTAGAGCCGGGCGATTGTTTGACGGTCCCCCGGTTTCTCATCCGGGCGTGATGCGAGTTTCCGGCCTGCATCCGCCGGGATTAATCCCGGCGGATGCAGCATATTCGGCTGGCGTCAACCAGCCAAGAGCCGTGTGAGGACGGCTCTCATTATAGTCCCGTCGCCAAGCCTCGATCTTGGTCCGAGCATCTGCCAGCGACAGGAACCAATGCGCATTCAAGCATTCGTCGCGCAGCCGGCCGTTGAACGATTCCACGAACGCATTGTCGGTCGGTTTCCCCGGCCGGCTGAAGTCAAGCGTGACGCCATTCTCGTACGCCCAGCGATCGAGCGCCTTCGAGATGAACTCGGGGCCATTGTCCACCCGGATCGTCCTGGGCGCGCCGCGCAACGACGAGATACGCGCCATCGCCGCTACCACCTGCTCGCCCTTGATGCCCTGGTTGACGTCGATCGCCAGTGCCTCGCGGGCGAACGCATCGACCACCGTCAGCGCCCGCAAGCGACGACCATCGAACAGCGCATCCGAGACGAAGTCCATCGACCACATCTCGTTCGGTGCCGACGCTGCCGGCTGCCGCGCGCGGTTGGCAGCGCTGACGTTGCGACGAGGGCGCCTGAGCCGCAGGCTCAATCCATCCTCCCGATAGAGCCGGTAGACCCGCTTGTGGTTCACCAGCCATCCTTCCCGGCGTAGCAGGATGTAGATCCGGAAATAGCCGTAGCGCATCCGCGCTGCCGCCAGATCATGAATCCGCAGCCTGAGCGGCGCCTGATCCGGCTTGTGCGACAGGTACCGCACCGACGAGCGATCGACGCCGAGCGCGAGGCAGCTGCGCCGCTCGCTCACCCCATGGGACGCCTGGACGTGCGCGACGATCTCGCGCCGCCGCCCAGGCGTCAGAGCTTTTTTGCCAGAACATCCTGCAGGATGTGCTTGTCGAGACTGAGGTCGGCGACCAACTGCTTGAGCTTGCGGTTCTCGTCCTCGAGTTGCTTCACCCGCCGCAACTCGCCAACGCCGAGCCCGCCATACACCTTCTTCCAGCGATAGAAGGTCTGCTCCGAAACACCCATCCGGCGGATGACCTCGGCGACAGGCGTACCCGTCTCCGCCTGCTTCAGCGCGAACGCAATCTGCTCTTCCGTGTAGCGCGTCTTCTTCATGTCCCAGCTCCTTGCTCACAGGCATCAAAGGGCCGGAAAACTCTCACTCAGCATGGATGAAAAAACAGGGAGGACGTCAAAACAAACTAAAGAACTGCCGACGCATCGCGACCCGCGACGACAACCGAGTGCTCCAGCGCAGACTGTCCGAAATATGTATACATTTTCGGACAAAGGCCATTCGATTAGTAAGTCAGATATGACTTTTAAATTGCGATATATCGTCAGATATGACTTACAGGCCTTGCGCTAACTCGGCTTCTTCGTGCTCGAAGGCAGGTTCAAAGGTGCGCACCTGCGCGCTCGTGATCCCGGCGTCGCGCAACGCGCCGCGCCAGTGTTGTGCGACTGTGTTTGCCAAATCCCGGATCAGCGCGCGTGCGTCCGGCGTCTCGATCTCGAAAAACTCGCAGGCATCTAGAGCAAGCGCGATCGATCGGTCATGGGCGCCGCCTTCGAAGATCGCCGTTTCGAGATGCGGATTGCGGTCGGGTGCCGGATTGACGTCGAACATTGGCGACAGACGCCATTGCCCACGGCCGGTATAGAGAAAGCCGTGATTCTTAAGGTGATCATCCTTGTTCGACACCAGGATGGTGAAGATCAGGCGGCGATAGAGTTCGATGAAATCCCGCTCCGGGTCGGCGGAGTGGCCGCGCATGAAATCGACGATCTCGGTATAGGAACCGAGCCGAACCGATTTGTCCGATCTTGTGCGCAGGCAGGCCGTTACGCTCCTCCAGGCGGCCCTATCCGATGCACTCGACCTCGACGCGCAGACGAAGCAGGCCCATTGGAATGTGCGGGGACCCCAATTCCTCCAATTGCACGAGCTGTTCGATAAGCTCCATGACGAGGTAGAAGGCTTCGTCGACCTCCTCGCCGAACGGATCACGACGCTCGGCCATACTGCCGACGGACGTGTCCAGACCACCGCTGCCTTGTCCACGCTCTATGTTTACCCGCTCGAAGCGCGTCACGGCGAAGCCCATCTCAGAGCGCTTTCAGCGAGCCTCGCGTCATTCGGTGCACGAATGCGCGCCGGGATTGCTGCAGCGGAATCCGAGGGCGACGCCGATACCGCCGACATTTTTTTTACCGAGATTTCGCGCGGCAGCGACAAGCAGCTCTGGCTGATCGAGGCCCATCTGCTGGACGACTGACTCCCACCCGTTCGGCCACCAGGCCGACGGAAGGTCCGGGTTGCAGTGCTCCGTCTCTGCCGAGGGCTACGATCCTCCCTTGCTGATCTGCGAGGCGCCAGATCCGGGCCGCGCGCGTGACGATCGGCGAAAGCAACCAGGTGGCGAGCATTGATGCCTGCACCACCCTTAGCCCCCTCCGCCCGCTCGAACGTGTCGGCAATAGCCGCGCAATCGTTGCTGGTTCGCAGGCCATGCGAGGCGCCATGCTAAAGACACCTGCGTTCGCTCAGCGCTGAGCCACCTTGCGGTCGAGGAAGTCGTGGATCAGCGGCGCCATCTCCGCAAGGCGATCCTCGAGCGCGAAATGGCCGCTCTCGAACAGATAGAATTCTGTATCGGGCAAGTCTCGCCGATAGGGATAAGCGGCCTCGGCCGGGAAAATCTTGTCGTTCCTGCCCCACAGGATGATCGTCGGTGGTTTGCGGTCCCTGAAGAACTTCTGGAATTGCGGGTAGAGCGAAACATTGGTGCGATAGTCGTAGAACAGGTCCATCTGGATTTCGCGGTTGCCGGGCCTGTCGAGCAGCGCCTGGTCATGGACCCAGTTGTCCGGACTGATGCGCGCCGCATCGCCCATGCCGTCGGTATATCGGAACTTCGTGACCTCGGGAGAGAACAGGCCGGCCAGTGCCATATGCGTCTCGGGCGTCCCCGCGGTCCAATAGGCCTTGATCGTGTGCCAAGCATCGCCCAATCCTTCTTCATAGGCATTGCCGTTCTGCACAATCAACGCGCTGACCCGCTCGGGATGCTTCAGTGCGAGCCGGCAGCCAACAGGCGCACCAAAGTCCATCAGATAGAGGGCGTAGCGCTTGGCGCGGAGGCGCTGGACCAGCGTATCAATCATGTCGGCATAATGGGCGAACGAATAGGTGAATTGGGTGTGATCCGGCGCGTCGCTCTGGCCGAAGCCGGGATAGTCCCGCGCGATGACCCGATATTTGTCTGCCAGATAGGGGATCAGGTTCCGGAACATATGCGAGGAGGTCGGAAAGCCGTGCAACAGCAGCACGACGGGGCCGTTGGCCGGCCCAGCTTCGCGGTAGAAGACTTTCACGCCGTCGTTCCGTCCGGTAGTGAACGACGACGGGCGCAGGTGTGGCCGTGGGGCCAACAATGCCTTGCGCGCGCGCTTGGTGCGCCAACGAGAGACTCAAAAGAATGGGCCCCAGAGCAGCAGCTATATTCTTCATAATTCCTCCTGAGCATCGCTCCATCGCGGTCCCGGATTTCTCAACCCGTGGGAATGCGGCTCCGGCGCGTCGCGGACTCCTATGCGGTCGGATGGAAAGCGGTTGCCTCCGGGAATGCAGATCGCGGTCAACTTGGGAAGCGACGGCACGGCCGCTTCAAATCTCGAGAGTTTCACCATCTGCAGGGATGAGCAGCCGCTGTTCGTATCCATCCCGTTTCGAGAAGGCGCGCAGATCGGCTCGGCTGAGGATGCAGTGGTTGAAGGCTTCCATGTGGCTGGCAATCAGCACGGCGTTGGGCGCGGCCCGATGCACGGCAAGGACGTCGGAAGGACCCATGATGATCGGATCGAGTCCGATCACCGTCGCCATGCCAGCGTTCAGTACGATGACATCGGGAGCGTAACGGGCAATGGCGCGCTCGACTTCAACGTTCCAGATCGTGTCGCCGGCAACATAAAGGGTCTTGTGAGCGGGATGGCTCATGACGAAGCCGCTGACGGGGCCAAGAATCTGCGGCAGTGCCTTCAACGTCGCGTCGGTGCCGTGCTGCCCGCCCGTGCGGCTTAGACTCACCCCGCGAAAATGGGTTTGTTCGGTTAGCACCCGCGCGTCGGAAAAGCCGGCCCCCTTGAGTTGGGTGGCGTCCTCGGCATTCTGAGCGAAAATGGGCAGCGACTTGTTGAGCTTGGCCTTCGCCACCTCGTCCCAATGGTCGGGATGCAGGTGTGTCACGATGACGGCGTCCACGTCGACGATCGGGGCGAGCGGCATGGGCAGCGGCACCAGCGGGTTGCGTCGCTGGCTGTTCGCCGTCCCTTCGAAACCCGGATAAGCGTCTTTGTCCGCCAGCACGGGATCGACGAGGAAACGAACTCCACCATAGTCAATGCGCAGGGTCGCGTTGCGTATCTGGATCAGGCTCGCGCTCCGGGTGGAACGCTCATGAGCGGCAATCGCCGGCGCGCTCCGGGCCGCCAAAGCCGAGGCAAGCACCGCTCCACCGCCCATCGTGAGCGCCTGGCGGCGCGTAAAAGCAATCCGAATGTGCGAAGCATCGGCCATCTAGCATCCCTTCAGCCCATATTCCGATCAGATCCACGAGATAAACAATCGTCAGCTGCGTTTCCGGGCGGTCGGCGCGGCGCCCCGCCCGGAACGTTGCGGCTATTGGTCGTCGGCGGCCGAAGCCTCGATGAAGGCGGCGACATCCTTGGGGTGGGAAAGCATCACGGCATGGCTGCTGTTGATCTCGGTCACCTTGGCCTTTGCCCGGGTCGCCATGAAGCGCTGCGTGGTCGGCGAGACCATATGGTCCTGCTTCGGCAGCATCCAGCGGACCGGCTTGTCCCGCCAGGCCGCGCTGGTGAGCTTGGTTTGCACTGCGGCGATGCCCCAGGGAACCTGGGCCACCGCCATGAAGCCGGTGATCGAGATATCGACATCAGCAGCGAAAGCGGTCGGGAATTTGGCGGGATCGACGATGATGAAACCGTCAGCCGGCGGCAGCAACGGCGGACCGGACTCGCCCGGCACCGGTCGGGTCGCCAGCTCGAACACGGATTCCCCGACATCAGGCGCGAGCGCCGCGATATAGGCGAGGCTCTTCACCTTGGGATCGGCGCCCGCCTCGGTGATGACGGCACCGCCATAGCTGTGCCCGACCAAGAGAACCGGCCTCGTCGCCTTAGCAATAACCTGGCGCGTTGCCTCGACATCGCCCTCCAGCGTGACTGTCGGGTTCTGGACGACCAGCACCTCATAGCCGTCGTGTGTCAGGATGTCGTAGACCTGCTTCCAGCCCGAGGCATCCACGAAAGCGCCATGCACAAGCACGATCGAAACGGGCTTGTCGGCAGCACGGGCGTCGGCTGGTACGGTTGTCGAAGTGGCCATGGCTAGCAAGACTCCAAAAAGGGTGCGTTTCATTGCGTGTCTCCAAGGTTTTAGGGGTGCGCGCCCCCCGGCCCGGGAGAGGGCGGAGGAGGCGGGGGACGCGCGCGTCGCTCGCGATCGCGGATCGCTTGCGTGCGAGGGGGCAGGTCGCGACGCGTTGGCGATCCCGGGCGGCGACGAGGGCTTTTGCGATCGGATGATCCGAACGCGTCTTTCCGCTTGGCGATCAGTTCCCGACCTTCGATGACATGGACGTCGAAGCAACGGCCGTTTCAGGCCCCCAACAACTGCCCGGCGCTTCGACGCGGGATGCGTCGGCACCCCGAACCAGTATTTCGCCTCTGCTCATGCCGTCCTCCGTCGACTTAATTTACGCAGCCCTTTTACCCCGAGAACAGCCAGGCGTTGGTCAACCGTGGTAAGTTTCGGTGAAGTCGGGTGGCGGTGGTCGTGTTCACCAGCCCCGCAACATCGCTTCGTTCAGCAAGGTAAAAGGCGGTCAATTCCCGTGAGGTTCCTGGAAGGTTATCGACGCGGGCACTTGCAGTCTTAAGTTCTAGTAACCAGTTCTTGAGGCTTCGGCGCATTTTGAAATGGAACGGATTGATGACGGCGACGCGCATCCTACTGTTTCGGTCGTTCGAACCGCTGTCGCATGCCTCAAACTCGCTTGCTCCACTGCCAATTTGGTTGCGCAGCCTGGGCCGAACTCCGGGGATGTTCACCTGTTGTTCGTTGACCGCCCGACGCGGGTCGGCAACCTCTCCCAAAAACGCCAGGACCGCTTCTGCGGCCGATGGACCGGCGATCCGGTTGGGCTTGCGGCAGCACAAAGATATCCATTGGACTGTGGACGATGGTGTGCTGCGCAGGATGTGGCGGATGGCGCAAACGCCGGATGGCTTTCTCTGGTTCGCAGCCAACGGAGGGTTGAGCCGCTTTGGCGGTGTGACGTGTGAGCGCGTGCCGCCACCCGGCCCCGCCGGGCTTGCCCATGGCCGGAACGGCCGCAAGGTACTCAGCGTTCCTATCCCGCGTCACATCCAATTCCGCTGTCATTTGAAAGGTGGACGACCAAAGGGTGCGTTGCGGTACGCCACGCTCCGCCGACGACGCGAAGCTGGAACCCCGTCGATACGTGGCTCGCATTGTAGCCGCGAACAGCGATGGCAGGCGGAACCACACTGGTGCCAACTTGTCTTTCGAGACTCTCCAGACCTTGTTTGATAGCTGGCCTTCTTGCCTCCTCTGCGGAGTCGCACTGATCGGCCTGTCATGGCTTGCATATGCCTTGCGGCTGCGCTCAGTAGCCAGCCGGATGCGCGCGCGTATGAACGAACGCATCGCTGAACGTGCCCGTATCGCTCGCGAACTGCACGACGCCCTGCTCCAGTCGGTGCAGGCGCTGACGCTGCGCTTTCAGCTTGCGGTCGATTATCTCCCGAAGGACGAGCCTGCACGGCCTGTGCTTGAAGCTGCGATCGACCAGGCTGATCAGCTCATCGCCGAAGGACGCGATCGGATTCGCGACTTACGCACCTTCGAAGAAGGCGACATGGAGAAGGTTCTCTGTGACATCGTCGCTCGGCAGGCTTTTACCGCCCCTGTCGAGATGTCCGTGACCAGTTCGGGCGCAACCCGGCCCCTCGACCCACTTGTGTTCGACGAGATCATACGAATCACCCATGAAGCGATTTCCGATGTCCGGCGCCACGCGAATGTCACCAAGCTGGTCGTCGAGATCGGATATGGCAGGTCTTTCACGATAAAGGTGGCAGACGATGGTGCGGGCATCGAACCGGAAATATTGTCTCGGGGCGCGCGCACGGGCCATTACGGTCTGCCCAACATGCGTGAGCGAGCCATCAAATTGGGGGGCGACCTCATAATTCATCGAGGTACCGGTGGAGATACGGAACTTTTGCTGACAATCCCGGGCCGGATCGCCTATGATGAAGGCAGGTTTGGTCTCTTTGCCGGGTTCCGGACAACAAAATGACGCTGGCTGCCCCTGCCCCAATCCGCGTGCTCATCGTCGACGACCATCAGATGGTCCGCGACGGGATTGCCGCTTTGCTCAATCGCCAGCAGGACATGGCGGCCGTGGGCGAGGCCGCTGACGGCTTGGAGGCAGTCCACCAGTTTCGCGCCTTGTCACCCGACGTGACCCTCATGGATTTGCAGATGCGCGAAATGGGCGGCGTCGAAGCGATCAAAGCGATCCGTGGTCTTGCCCCGGGTGCCCGCATCCTTGTCCTCACGACCTATCCGGGTGATGCTCAGGCCGTCCGCGCCATGCGAGCCGGAGCCGCCGGCTATCTGCTCAAAAACTGCATTCGGCGGGAATTGATCGACGCCATCCGCTCAGTCCACACCGGACGCCACGCGATCAGCCCCGACATTGCGCACGACCTCGCCGCCCACGCTCTCGACGAACCGCTGACGGATCGCGAAGTCGCGGTCCTTCGTCTCGTCGCCGAAGGGCATGCCAACAAGCAGATCGGCCGCGTGCTCCACCTGTCGACCGATACCATCAAGGCACATCTAAAAACGATCTTCGCAAAGCTCGGAGTAGACGACCGCACACACGCGGTCACTGTCGCGACCCGCCGCGGCTTCTTCGAGCGCTAGGTGCAATATCCTTCGCCGAACGTCCGAACCGGGCATATGAAACGGTAGCCGCGGCCGATGACTGTCGCGATGTAGAGCGCTTCGGCATGCCGCTCGCCCAGCGCGCGGCGCAGCGCAGCCATATTCGTCTTCAAATTGCTTTCATCGACAAAAAGCGAGGGCCAGACTAGGTTGATCAGCTCTCGCTTGCCAACCACCTGGCCCGGACGTCCGACGAGGACAGTCAAGATGTCGAAGGCGCGCCCCCCGATCCGTACAGCCCGTCCGTCATGGGCCAGCAATTGGCGCTCCGGTTGCAGAATGAAAGGACCAAAGGCAAACGATCTAGGCTGAGGGGCTTGTTTTTCCGATATATTCACGAGTGGGACAGGTGCGTCTGGCGGTCCTGACACGGACGCGGGCGTGACATGAGGTATCATCGGTAGCGGCCTTTCTGATTGATCGGACACTATTGCCGAGGCAGCACAACCTGCCGTTATCACCGCTTCCGCAATTCGCTTCGTCCGATCAGAACCTATCTTGCTTGCTCCGGTGACGCATCGCTCACTCGGGTGCCAATCACTACCCGATGGGGTAACGGCCGAGGGTAGGCGAAGGTGGCGCGATCGACCGAGAAACTCTGCAAGCGCTCTTTGCCGGAATTCACGGGCCTTAACTCATGTCCCGATCGTGAAGGCTTTATGCTCGCGCCCCGCGAACCTGCTCCATCTCGGACTCGTCATCGTGGGCTCAATTATGGCTTTGCAGGGCAAATGGGCGTGGATCAGGTCCGAGGCGGCGCTCCTTACGGCGCAACGACAATTGCCGGTTTCGATGGCGGCCGCGCACCAGGTGCGGACGAACTCGACGGGGCCGAATATCTCGGCCGCCGGGTTGCGAGTGTCACGTCCCGGCTCTTCGCCTAACAGGAGGGTTAGCCATGAATGACCAAGTCAAGACCATCGCCATCCTGACTGCCCTCCCCGGCAAGGCTGAGGATCTGCGCGCGCTCCTCGAGGGCATGATTGCACCCAGCCGTGCCGAACCGGGCAATCTGCGCTACGATCTCTGGGGCGATCGTGCCGATCCTGAAAAGTTCGTTCTGGACGAGCTTTACACCGATGCAACGGCCCTTGCAGAGCATCGCGCTTCTGCCCATTTCCAGGCCTATCTCGGCCAGGTGAATGCCCTAGCGGAGCGGCTGGCGCTAAGCCTCGACGCGCTAGCAGTGCGCTGAAAGGCGAGAGGACATCTTCCCGTCGTGCCTGGTTCCGACGGCGTGGCTCGGCAATATGTTTCGCGCGATCCCGCAGGAGGAGGCGCTCGCCACGGTGGAGGCCGCCTGGAAGGTGCGCATAGGCTGGTTCGATGACGCGGCATTCTATGGCGCCGGTTGTCAGGACGAGCGTGGGGCTGGCGCCGAAGAAAGAGCCGCCAAGCGCTGCGGGAACGATTGGCCCGACTCAAGGCTAAAGGGGCGGAGTTGCGCGCGAGACTTGCTTGCTGCGAGGCGCCTCTCGCGCCGGCACCGGGCTTCGACCCTTTGGCCATTGAGCTCCCGAAGATTCACCACGTTTCACCGGCCCTGATCGGCCGATGATGTTATCAGCATTTTCAACATGATTTGAAGAAGCGCCGCTGGTCGCAACCAGAACCGCTCAGTGCGAGCGGCAATAGTTTTCGAGCCTGCAGGTTGCGCGACAGCAGGGTCATGGTGGCACTGCGGCGACGCCCAGGCCAGGCCGACCGCTTCGCGGCAGGTCTTTCCCGAAGATTTCAAGGAGAACTCCGATGACCAAACATGTCCTCTTCATCGTGACCAACGCGGCCGTGATCGGCCCCTTCAATCGGAAGACGGGCTTCTTCTTCGCCGAAGTGGCGCATCCCTTTGATGTGCTCGACGAGGCCGGTATCGCGGTGGAATTTGCGTCTCCAGCGGGAGGGTGGACACCTTTTGATGCCTATGACGAGAGCGATCCGGCCCAGAAGGCTTTCTTTGAAAGCAAGGCTTTCCGTCGGCTTAACCGAAGCCGCAAGCTCGCAGCGGTCGATGCCGCCGACTATGACGCTATCTTGCTTCCCGGCGGTCTGGGGCCCATGGTTGACATTCAGCGGAATGCCGATGTCCAGCATGCTATCGTCCGTGCCTGGACCACCAACAAGCTGGTGACGGCCGTCTGCCACGGGCCGTGCGGCCTGCTGGGCGTCGACGTAGGTGACGGCAAGCCGTTCGTCCATGGGAAGAAGCTGACCGGCTTTTCGAAGGCTGAGGAATATGACTATGCCCGCGAAGACGTGCCTTACGAGTTGGAAGACGCGCTGAGGGCGGAAGGCGCCGTCTACTCGTCCGTCGCCAACTGGCAGCCGCACGTCGTCGTTGATGGCCGACTGATCACGGGCCAAAATCCGGCCTCCGCGACCCAGCTCGGCAAGGAACTTGTCGCCGCACTCAAATGAGGCGCGTGAACTGAGGCCGCGTCAATCGGGAAACGCCACCACGGCCGGACCTCTTCGAAAAATTGCGGGGCGCCAATCTCGTCCTGTTTCAAAGGCGGAAGCCTCGCCACCGTCCGGGCGAGATGATGGCCCGTCTGCTCGCCACATGAGCGACCTGTGAATTGGCATCCTAAGTGCTGAGATCGGAGCCCGGCTATTGCGCAATCGGCGCCAGGGCTATTCCGCTGGTCGACGCCGGACGACGGATCCGGGGAACGGTACAGAATGAAAGGTCCAGACAATGGCACTTAAGGAAATCCTGCCCGGAAAGCTCGGTTTCGGCGCGGCGCCGCTCGGCAACATGTTCCGCGCGATCCCGGAAGAGGAAGCGCTCGCGACGGTCCAGGCCGCCTGGAACGATGGCATCCGTTATTTCGACAATGCGCCCTTCTATGGTGCGGGCCTCGCCGAAATCCGCATGGGCGAGGCGCTCGCCGGGAAGGCGCGCGAGGATTATGTGATCAGCACAAAGGTCGGCCGCGTCATTCTCGACGAGATCGAGGAGAGTCCGCGCGACAATGGCGAGAAAGGCGATGTGTTCGCCAACGGCCGACCGAACAAGGTGATCAACGACTATAGCGAGGACGGGACCTATCGCTCGATCGAGGAGAGTCTGAAGCGGCTCAAGACCGATCATATCGACATCGCCTTCGTCCACGATGTCGCCCAGGATTTCTATGGTGACGAATGGCTGAGCGTCTTCGAGACGGCACGGCGGGGCGCGTTCCGTGCCCTCGACCGAATGCGGGACGAAGGCGTGATCAAGGCTTGGGGGCTGGGCGTCAATCGGGTCGAGCCGATCGAGCTGCTGCTCGACCTCGACGAGCCGCGTCCGGATGGCTTCCTGCTCGCCGGCCGGTACACGCTGCTCGACCATGATCGCGCGCTTCAGCGCGTGATGCCAAAGGTCGCCGAGCGCGGGCTCGGGATCGTTGTCGGCGGTCCTTACAGTTCCGGCGCGCTCGTGGGCGGCCCGAACTTCGAATATGCGCCCGCGACACCGGCGATACTTGCCAAGGTCGCGGCGATCAAGGCGATCGCCGACCGATACGGCATCAGCATGAAGGCTGCGGGGCTTCAATTTTCCCTCGCCAATCCCGCGGTCGCAGCGGTGATTCCGGGCGCCAGCCGTCCCAGCCGCATCGCCGAGGATAGTGCGGCGCTGGCAGAACAGGTCCCCGCAGGCTTCTGGCGCGAATTGCGGGCGGGAGGCCTGGTCAACCCAGCCGCCCCGCTCCCCATCGCGGACTGACGGTCGCGTCAGCCGGAACATTCGCTCACGGCCGATGCAGGCGCTTCGGCCGAAGGGCGGCTCGCGTCGAAAAGATCGACGCGTCTCGAACGGACAGGAGAAAGACCGTGCATGACCCTGAAGGAAACAAAGCTGCAAGCCTTGGCCGCCGCGAGCTCTTGTCGACGGCTGGCGCCGCAATGGTCGCCGGCGCCGTCGCAGCCGGACCGGCGCCAGCGGCCTCAGCCCCATCGCGGGGCGTTGACGGCATGTCGTCGGCCGCGCGTAACAGTGGTCCGCTCGGCGCGCGTCTGCAGGGTGTCCAGCATTTCGGGCTGACCGTGCAGAACATGGAACGCGCCTATGAATTCTACACGCAGGTGCTGGGTGGCACCGAGGTCTTCCGGCATGGCGATTTCCAGGGCGACCCGGTCCACAACACGCTGCTCGCCGATCAGGACATCCGCGCCAACGAATTGCACGTCGACCCGCAGACGATCGGCGTGCCCAATCTGCGCGACGGCGACCAGCGGTTGGACGTGCGCTTCATCCAGTTCGACAATGTCGTCGTCGAGTTGCTGCAATATCGCAATTCGGACGAGCCCATGGGTGGCCCCAACAGTTTCGCGCCGCCGCTCGCGAACATGAGCCCGGCCTATCCGCGCATGATGCACATCTGCTTCTATCTGCGCGACGATGTCGACTTCAACAAGTTCATCGCCGATCTGGAAGCGGAATCCGCGCGGCGCGGAATGGACCAGGTCCGGGCCAATCGCACGATCCGGGTCCGCACCGATGCGGAGCGCAAGGCGGCGCCCCAGAGCGCCAACACCAACAAGGTGACCGAGGCGCCATCGGACGGTTGGGAACTGATCTACTGCAAGGGCCCCGAGGGCGAGCAGCTCGAGTTCGTCAAGGCACTCGGACCGGTCAAGCAGCGCTTCGCCAACGCACTCGCCAAACGACAGCAGGCGCTCGCCGGCGCCCAATGATGCCCCTCTGCAGAGGAGATTGACGATGACCATCAAGATCATGCCGATCGGCTTGGCGGCTTGTATCGCGGCGATGACCGCGAACCCGCTGACGGCGCGCGAGGCTGTGGGCATCCCCTATGCCGACATTCCCGCCGGCGCCTATTCGATCGTCGCGCAAGTGCGCGCCAAGCCGGGCAAGGAAGCCGAACTGCGCGCAGCCACGCTGCCGTTGGTCGCGCTGGTGCGCAGCGACCCCAAGGACCTCGTCTATTTCCTGCAGGAGGACCGGGCGGCGCCGGGTCACTTCATCTTCTACGAGATCTTCGCCAGCGTGGCGGATTTCGAGGCTCACAATGCGATGCCCTATGTGAAGGACTGGTTCGCCAAGCTGCCCCAGCTCACCGAGGGCGGGGTCGACGTGATGCGCATGGAGGTTCTGGGGCACGGCCAGCACTGATGCCCTGCGCGACTGGGGCTCCCCTTGGGCCCGGTCACGCCTCCTCTCACCCCTCCTCGAGGAAACGCTGCATGCGCGGCACCGTGAAATCAAGAAATGCCCGGACGCGCGCAGGCAGCAATTGCGCACCCCGGAACAGGGCGTGGATGTCGTCGACCTCGCCGCCTTCCATATCGGCGAGAATCTCGACGAGCTCGCCTGAAGCAATGGCTGTGCGCAAATGATAGTCCGCGGTTCGGACAATCCCGATCCCGGCGATGGCCATGCGGCGCAGTGTCTCGCCATTGTTCGCGAGAAGGTTGCCGCTCAGCATGCGCTCGACGATCCGGCCGCCCTCGCGCATCGGCCAGACCGGCATGGCGCGGCGGAAGTTGAAGCCGAGACAATTGTGATGGGCGAGGTCCTCCGGCACCTGAGGCTTGCCATGGCGGGCGAGATAGGCTGGCGAGGCGACGATGCGGCGACGGGTCTCGCCGATCCGGCGGGCCATCAGATTGGAATCGGCGAGCTTGCCGACGCGGATCGCGACATCCGTGCGATCAAGATAGAGATCGACGAGATCGTCCGACAGCGAAAGGTCGACCGTGATTCCCGGAAAGGTGCGAAGAAACTCAGGCAGGATCGGCTCGAGCGCCGCTGTGCCGAACGTCACGGAGGCGGTGACGCGAATCATCCCTTCTGCTTCCGCCCCGCCTTGCGCGATCTGCTGCTCGGTCTCGTCGAGCGAGGCGAGCAGTGCGAGACTGCGTTCATAGTAGAATTGCCCTTCGGGCGTGAGCGCCAGCCGGCGCGTTGAGCGTTCGACCAGGCGGACGCCGAGCCGCGCTTCCAGCCGGGCGATCAGCTTCGACACGGTGGAGGGCGTCATCAGCATGAGCCGCGCCGCTTCGGAGAAGCTGCCCGCCTCCACCACGCGCACGAACACCAGCATCTCGCCCGCACGATTGTCCATCTCGCACCTGTGCCTTGCGTTCTCAGATCGACGGCGAGCTTAACGGCGCGGCGCGTCAATGTCGTCCCATCTGTGAAGCTAGCGATCAAATCCGGTGGGCCCATGCCGTGAAAAAGCCGGACCTGCCAGGACACACAGTTCAGGTCTTCAATCGAGTTACGCGACATGCCGGCACCCTCTTGTCGACAAGCAAAAGAGGCTCCCATCGGCTTATGAACCGGTGTCAGCTTGAGCGGCTCGGATAGGTGGCCCGATCGCGTCGGCTTTGACTGTTCCTCGCACAGACGCGCGGTGCGGAGGCGTCAGCTCACAACAGAACATTGATCCCTCGTCGGAGACGCCGGTTCGTGCTCGACGGCTTGAACGCGATCGTGCAACATCGGGCGTCAACACCATGGGGCTCGGGCATGGCTGTTTTCGAGACGTATTCTGAAGTGATCCCCCACGCGCTCCGGCAGCGCGGCGTCGTCGCTGTATGCGTCTCCTAAATGCAATCCTGTTGTGGGCGATGGTTCTCGTCGCCGAAGCGCCCATCCATGCCCAAACCCCTGTCCCGGCGCTGACCGGGTACCGGCATGATAGTTGGACCAGCTTTTCTGGCGCACCGAGCTCCATCAGCCAGATCATCGAGGCGCCGGACGGTTGGCTGTGGCTCGCTTCGTCCAAAGGGCTCTTCCGCTTTGACGGCGCCTCGTTCGAACGGATCGAGGCGCCTCGCGGATCGACGATGGAGAACGCGCCGGCTACTGCGCTGTTGGTGACGCGCAGCGGCGAGCTGTGGATTGGCTATGGGGCGAACGGCGGGATTGCGGTGTTCCGCAAGGGGGCGCTGCAGGTTTTGCCGATGCTGCACCGGCCGTACGCAGTCGTCGACATGGTGCAGACCCGCGACGGGGCGATCTGGGCGATGTCGCATCCGTCGGATTACCCCGACAGCCGGTTGCAGCGCTATGCAAACGGCCACTGGGAGGAACATGCCGACAGGCGTCTGCGGCTTGTCGATGGCGCGCCATGGAACATGTGCATCAGCGCAGATGGCACTCTCTGGGCTCAATTGGGCCATGTCGGGGGGATGCGCTTGGTGCCGCTGCGGCCAGGTGCCAAGCAGTTCGAGGGCAGCTTCGTCGGGTGGAAGGGTATCCGCTGCTATCGCGATCAACGCGGCGCGATCTGGAGAGCCGGGCGGACTATCCAACAGGTGGTCAACAGCGACGGCTCAGTTCCCTCCGTTCCGCCCACTCTCGGCACGACATTGCCCGACTCTGTGGGCAGCTTTGCTTTCGATGGACTGGGCAACTTCTGGGGAGCGTCGCTCGCGGGCAAAGGCCTGTATCACATTTCAGCGCAACGGCCGGGGATAAGTGGCGAGCGGATCGTGAGGCGTTTTGCTGGTGCGGATGGGTTGAGCTCTGACGTCGTCACGTCGATCTATGTCGATCGCAGCCAGAATATTTGGGTCGGCACGGAGGCTGGGCTAGATCGCTTCCGACCGGCGGCCGTGATACAGGAAGCAGCGCTGCCCGGGGAACCATCAGCAGGCATGGGGCTGACGCTGTTGGCAGGGCGAGCCGTTGTCGGCACGAACGCGGGCCTTTTTGATGTTCTTCCGGGAAATGTACGCCGGACCTTTGTCGAGGAGAATTGGGGGCAGTGCCCGGCATGGTCCGGAGGGATCTGGCTGCTATTCCCGACGCGCGTCGTCCATTTGCGGGGAGTCCAACAGACCGTGTTTGCCAGGCCGAAGGACTGGATTCTCACATCGGAGTGCGTGGAGGATCGGCTTGGTCGGCTATGGGTCGGCGACATCCAGGGCAAGCTCTACTGGCACGATGCCGCAGGTTGGCACCGACCTGCTCGCGACCTGCCCAAGCTGTACCAGTGGGACATGGTCCGCACCCCACAGGGTAATCTCGCCTATGTGACCAAGAACGCCCTCGTTCGCCTCGTCGGAGATCGGGTAATCACGACCTCGCTCGTCCGCTACGCGCCCGGAGCACTTTCACTGATCTCTGCTGGGCAAAGGGATCTGTTCGTCAGCGGGTCGAAAGCCCTTCTCCGCTACAGGGACGGGAAGTTGTCTCGAATAGACGGAGCTCGGGTCTCTTGGGTTACCTCGCTCCGGGGCATCGCCGAGACACCGCAGGGGGACGTGTGGTTTATGGATGCGAACAGCCTTTCGCGGGTCAACGGTGCCGAGCTCGATCGCGCCTTCGCCGGGTCCGCGGCACCATTGACGCGAACCCTGCTCGACGCGCGCGACGGCGTGCGTCCGATGCAGGAGTATAATTTTCGCGGGATGCAGCTTGCAGCGGACGCCACCGGTCGCTTGTGGCAGCTCAACCGTGCGGGCCTCGCTTATGTCGATCCGTCAGGTCTGGAGGTGCGCAAACGAGCGCCGCCCGTGTTCATCACTTCTATAGAAGCGGCCTCGCTCCGCGTGCGTGACCCTTCGTCCACAACGCTCTCGCCCGGAACGACCAGCATTCACTTCGGTTACACCGCGCTCAACTTCGCTTCTCCCGAGCGTATTCGTTTCCGTTACCGGTTAGCGGACGTCGACCCCTCCTGGTCCGAGCCTACCGATCGACGGATCGCTTCCTTCGAGAATATGGGGCCTGGTCGCTATCGGTTCTTCGTTATCGCCTCGGAAGACCAGAAAACCTGGTCCCCGCCTGCCACGCTGTATTTTGAAGTCAAGCCGACCTTCGTGCAGAGCTGGCCGTTCAAGCTTCTCTGTGGAGTCGTCCTCCTGATACTGGGATGGCAGGCCTACTCGATGCGATTGAGGGCTGTGGCTAACCGCATCCGCGAGAGACTGTCGGAGCGTAGCGACGAACGGGAGCGGATCGCGCGCGAGCTGCACGACACACTGCTGCAATCGGTGCAGATGTTGACTCTGCGGTTCCAGCTCGCGGTGGACAGTCTCCCCCAAAAGGCGCCGGAACGGCAGACGCTGGAAGATGCGATCGACGGCGCTGACAACGTCATTGCGGAAGCCAGAGACCGGGTCCGCAATCTGCGCACCAAACAGAATGCTGATGTCTGCGAGGTAATCGAGAGTATCCTGTCTCGACAGGGCTTCGATTCCGCGGTGCGAATCGAGGTCGCGACCGAGGGAAAACAAGTGCGTCTGAAACCACACGTCATGGAGGAGGTGGCGCGCATTGCGAGCGAGGCGATTTTCAACATCTGGCGGCATGCCGACGCCGGGCAGATCACGGTGTCGATTAGCCACGGCCGAGAATTCAGCCTCACCATCGGGGACGACGGGCGAGGGATCGATCAGAACACGATCGATCGCGGCGTTCTCGACGGTCACTATGGGCTCGCAGGCATGAATGAACGTGCGCGGAAGCTCCATGGACGTTTGCACGTGCGGCGACGTGAAGAAAGCGGTACCGAGATCCAGCTTATCGTTCCCGGAAGAATCGCTTATGAAACCGAGGGTTCGATGATTTCTCACCTCCGAGGCCTGTGGCAATGGATCGCAAGATCCGGGTCATGGTCGACCACGAGCATCCGGTGATTCGCGATGAGCTCGGCGCGCTGCTGCGGCTGCAGGACGACATGATGCGGACCGGCTCGGGCATGCTGCAGGCCGGCGTCTAAATCAATCTAATGAGCGATGCCCTGCGCGCCAAGTGAGGGCCGTAAGAGAGCAACCTCGACACATGCAAGGAGCCGGCGACAGGTTGTGGTATATCAAGTGCCGACTTCGAGTTCGGTTTGTCCAAACTCTTCCCCGACTGTGATGCGGTTGGGAGCGACCGCTTTCACGACAACCGGCCAGTCCATGAAAACGGATCGAACGAACGGTTTCTGTGAAGGGATTCGGGCGCTTGCGTACGAAAGCCTCCAGTGCAGGAACCCGCGGTCCCATGTGCAGGTCTATGGATAAAAGGGCTTTGGGGTTGTTCTGGCGGGTAAGCGCTGCCGCGCTGGGAGTGCGGCATTCTGCCGGATAAACGGGGTTTCGTAGGGTGTCAGATTGCTGGCGACGTTGGTTTTGGTGGCCGGCGTGCCCTGCGCCGGGCTCGATTCCGGCATGAGCATTCAGTGGGTCATCGGCCAGGACGCCATGGGCGCGACCGTCCTGTGGGACGAGCCATGCCGGATCATGGCGCATTCCCTCGGATTGGCGACACCGATGATGGCGGCGCGCGTGGCTGGCAGCAGCGGGTGAAGGCCTCGATGATCGTCATGTGTCCGCCGCAGCATGGACAGGGTGGGCGATGGTCGGGCGGGCCGTCTGGTTCAGGCTCCTCGATCGGCTCAGCGGCTCCGAGCAGCCTGCGAGCCAGCCATGGTGTCCTTGTGCGCTGAACTGGCGAGCGGGCCATGGTGCCGGATACGGTGGAAGCCGCGTGGCAGAAAGTGGATCAAGAAGCGACGAATGAACTCGTCGGTCGCTAGCGTCATGACCTGCTGGCGCTCGGCACCATCGCGACGGTGATCCTTGTAGCGGAGCGTTACGCCGGTCTCGTCAACGGCGATGAGCCGCCGGTTCGAGATCGCGACACGGTGCATGTAGCGCGAGAGATAGGCCAGCACCGCCTGCGGCCCGGTGAAAGGCGGCTTGGCATAGACCACCCTGCGCTTCTTCCGGATCGGCGACCGATGCCGCAGGAAGGCCTTACGTGTCGCGAGGCCCGCCAGGTACATTAATTCGAGCACTCGATTGGACGGACTATATTGGGCCAGGCCGTGCAAAAAACGGCCTCACAGGAGCTGGTCGGTAGTTTTAAAGCAACGCGCTGAAGGTTGAGCGTTGGCGCTCAGGTCTGGATTGCTGCGATCAGCCGCTGGACGCCGAGGATGGCGATCAGCCGTTTGAAGTATAGGCCAAGATATGGAGGCTGGCCTCCGTTCTGACGTGCTTGAGTGTTTGGAAGTGCGTTGGGGAGTGTCCGATTTTTTGTGTAAGCGCCACGACGGGTCATGATTTTCGCGCTCTCAGCTAGCTGAGAGCGCGAAGCGCTCACCGAACAGGACGGCAAACTGCCCCATGGCAGCGGCCCATTCAATCGGCCGTTTCCAATGCACGCCGGCATTCCGGATTGCGAGGAACAGCAGCTTGGTCGCCGCCTCGTCGCTCGGGAAGCTGCCCTTGGTCTTGATGATCTTGCGCAACGACCGATTGAGGCTCTCGACCGCATTGGTAACCGGTATGAGGATCGGTGGTGCCGATGTTCCTGCTGCGCTCGTGAGGGTCGTGGCATATGGTGCGACCATCCGGGACAGAGGCACCGGGAGCACGAAGGTGCGGGCAAGCCGATGCACACAATGAGCTGCGAGCTCGCGTTAGTAGCTGGCCGCCTCTGCGACTCGCCCGGTTGCGCCGAGAGCGCGGATCCGTAGGTGTCGTGTCGCCCGCCGCTCCCGTCACCATGGCTGACAGGAGGCGCTCAGCCCTTGTCGGCAATGGCATCCAAAGCCTCGACCCCCATGGCGTCCTTGGCTTTCGCCGCCATGGGGGAGAGTTGCCCGCGGTCATATCCAATATTCGAAAGCTCGTGCGCGACAATGAGGTGATGCTCGGCATCGACGGCCGCCTGAAGATTGTAGCCGACGATGCTCGTGCCGCGCCCCGCACTCGCCATGGCGCGGGCGTCCGGATCGGTCAGCGATACCTGCTGGTCCGGTGCATTCCGGACTTCTTCTTCGCGCGCTGCCAGGTCGCGCATCTGCGCGCGCAACCGGGCAATCTTCTCCGTCAATCGCTTCGCTTTCGGCTTGGCAATGTCGCTTTCTTCGCGATCGGCACGATCAAGCGCTTCGAGATACCGATCGATATTGTCCTGCACCTGCTTCATCCGCGAGGCGACCTTGCCGGCGGTGTAATTCTTGTCGCGGTTGTTGACCGCCTTCATCTTGCTGCCGTCGATCGCGACAACCGCCCGCGTGAACAGCCCCAATTGCCGGCACAAGACGATGGACTGGCTGCACACAGACTGGATCGCAGCGCCATTCGCCTGCCGGAAGTTAGCGATCGTTTTGAGGTCGGGCGCCAATCGCCCAGTCAACCACATCAATTCCACGTTGCGCTGTGCTTCACGCTCGAGCCGCCGGCTCGACTGGATCCGGTTCAGATAGCCATAGAGGTAGATCTTGAGCATTGTCGCCGGATGATAGGCGGGGCGTCCCCTCTCAGCCGGCGTCATTCCGGCGAACTCAAGCGCCTTCAGCTCGAGCGCATCAATGAACGCCTCGACCGCCCGAACCGGGTTATCTGCCGACACGTAATCATCGAGCGATGCAGGCAGCAGATAGTCCTGCCGACGGTCTTCCCCGTGAACGAAACGGCCCATGCCAAAGCCCCCGTAACGCCGGAGAACCATATCAGATGCCGGCGTTTTTACACAGCCTCGGGACTTAGCCGCAGTTCGATGGTAACGTTTCGCATGACTGGTTCTGGGAAACTGGACGATTGCGCCGAGATGAAAGCCTCCTCGTCCATCACTGAGTTCGACGCCATCCGGTTTACTCCGCATGTCGCGCGATTCGAAGAATCCATAGAAATGCAAGCCCCAAGGAAGATGAGGGCCGCAACATGGATTCCGCAAAGTGATCTTGGACATCGGCTCGATAACCGAAAAGCCCGCGGCGAATCTCGCGTTCCTGCGATCAGATCTGCACAAGACTTATCAGACCGGTGATACCGTGGTCCTGCGCTCCGAGGCGTCGAACTCTCGATCCCCCGCAGCGAGATGCTCGTTCTTTTAGGCCCATCGGGAAGCGGCAAATCGACATTGCTCAGCATCCTGGGCGGCCTCGACCATCCCACGTCGGCGCGCTGTTCTATGGCGACCTGGAACTCACCGCACTTGATGACCGCGAGCTTACCCGATATCGCCGTGCCGAGGTGGGCTTCATCTTCCAATTCTATAACCTGACCCCAACCCTGACAGCGGAAGAGAATGTCCGGCTGGTCACCGACATTGTCGAGCGCCCTATGGCACCGGCCGAAGCCCTCGATCTGGTCGGGCTGGCAGAGCGGCGCGGACACTATCCCGCGCAGCTTTCGGGCGAGGAGCAGCAGCGGGTCGCCGTGGCGCGGGCCATCGCCAAACGGCCCGGCGTTCTGCTCTGCGACGAGCCGACCGGCGCGCTCGACAGCAGCACCGGCGTACGCGTGCTCCAGACGCTGGAGCGCGCGCATACCGAGCTCGGCACGACCGTGATCATCATCACTCACAACATCAGCATCGCGGCGATGGCACACCGGGTCCTTCATTTCAGCGATGGGCGAATTGCCCGGGTCGCATCCAGTCGATCCCGGGACGATCAGCTGGTGAAGCGCTCGACCCCAAGCTGCTGCGCGACACTTGGCGCATGCGCGGCCAGGCATTCGCGGTAGCGCTGGTGCTCGCCGCAGCAATCGCCACTTTTATGCTGTCCGTGGGTGTTCATCGCTCGCTGAGCGCCACGCGCGATGCATATTACGCTCAAGGCCCATATTGGGCTGCAACTTCAGCAGCTTACGAGGATCTTCTCGAAACTGCCGGGACACACTTTGATCCGATCGCGGGCCGAAATCAACCCCTTTGAACCGGATTGAGCTCACTGTGCAGGGAGCCAATCCTCGCTCCGCAACCCGTCCACGCGGCTGAACTCACCGAGATTTCCTGTGACAACGATGAGGCCTCTGCTTCTTGCATGACCGGCAATCAGCACGTCGTAGCCGCCTATCGGCCTGCCCTCGCGCTCAAGGGTCGCACGAATGTCGCCGGCATGGGCGGCAGCATCATCGTCAAAATCAAGCACCGCGAGCCGGTTTGCGAACCGTTCGACCTCTGTTCGGTTCTCCACGGGTCGGGCGGATGTGGCCGCCCCGTGCAGAAGCTCGGTCAGCACAATCGTGGAGATGCTCAGCCCGTCCGCTTCGGCATTAAACCGAGCCCGAACACTTTGGGGGCGGTCGCGGAGCACCCGAATGCACAGGTTGGTATCCAGCATGTACCGTAGCATCAGAAGCTCTCACGCTCCTGTACTCGCGGCTCGTCACGGTCACCCAGATCAATGCCCCGCGCAGCAAAAAAATCGTCCCACGCTCGATCTGCGGGGACAATGACGCGACGCATTCCGTCCCGCAGGATTGTCACCTCGCGGACACCGGCGGGAAAGGCGACATCCTTGGGAAGGCGAACCGCCTGGGATCGGTTTGACTGGAACACCGTCGTACGCGCCACTACATGGACCCTCCGTCCAGGCTCAATGTATATTCATTGCGGGATATGTCAATGGGATATGCCAAGTGGCTCAACGGCGCCTCACAGCAATTTTGTTAAGCCTGAGTTCTATCTCCTCGCTTTGCGCCCCCGCCTCCCGCATTTGCGCTCGAGCCTACCGGAGCCAGCGTTACGCGCGTTGCAGCAGATATATGCCGGTCAGGCCGCTCGTAACGTTGACCAGCATGGCAATCAACGCCAGCCAGGCCAGTAGCGCGTTGAAATGGATGCCGGTATGCACGAGGACGAGCAGCGATTCCGCCCATCCCATGCGTTCGTGCAGCCTCAAATAGCTGATGGGGTTGCCGCTGCGGATGATCTTGCGCTTGCGCAGCGAATGGCCGAATGAGCCCAGGATAAGCAATACGCCCGGAATGCCGAGCCAGCGGCCGATCCAGACGGCATCGGCCAGATGCAGCACGGCATCGACCAGGAGTGCTGCGCCCAAGAGAAGGGCCAGCGAGGCATAGAAGGGCAGGATCTCCCGAGCGAGGAGACTGCCTTTCATCGTTTAGAGGCTTGCTATGACGCGCGCGAGCTTCTCGCGCACCGCCTGGGCCGCCTCCTTCAGTCGCGGATTGTCGATCGCCTGCATTGAGGCGACGGGATCGACGGCTGCGACTTCGATCTTCCCCGGGAAAGGTTGCTGGACGACGACGTTGCACGGCAGCATCGTGCCGACCTTGTCCTCGAGCGGCAGCGCCTCATAGGCGAACGTCGGATTGCAGGCGCCGAGGATGACGTAAGGGCGAAAATCCTTGTCCAGTTTCGCCTTCATCGTCTCGCGCACATCGATCCGGGTCAGCACGCCGAAGCCTTCGTCCTTGAGCGTGGCTTCGACCCGAGCGACGGCTGCCTCGAAGCTCACATCGAGTGCGGTAGCGATGTAGCAGGTCATCGACCGGCCTTTCCCCATCAATGTTCACACTGAGCCGGCGTTTCAGGGTCGCCGAGCAAGCCGCCTCACGATCACGACCTCTCCCCGCGGCGTCTATCATCTTAATATATCCTGGCATCGCGCCGGACTATTTTGTTTGATGCTGGTCAAGCCGCGCGCCGGGCTGCGGGAACTGGTACGTCATTGAGGAGATCTTCGATGAACAGACTGACCAGCGCGGCGCGCGAGCCGACGCCCGCCTTGGCATAGGCGCGCGCCAGTTGCGCGCGAACCGTTCCCGTCGCGGTGCTCCGCAGCCGCGCAATCTGCGCGACATCACAGCCCTTGAGTGCGAAGAGCGCGACGTCGGCTTCGGCCGCGGTCAGTCTCCATTCGGCGAACTGCGCTTGGACCACTTCGCCGAGCGCGCCCGACGCCGCCGCCAGCGCGGAGTCGCGTCGCCGCGCATCCGCGAGCATCGTCCGGAGCCGCCGGGCGCCGAACGCGATGCCGGCAAATAGGGAGACGGCAATCGGTCCTTCGACGGCGATATGCGCAGAAATTCCATCTCGCTGGAGGTCCGCGAACGCGTCGGCCACGAAGAATGCAGCTGAAAGGGATTGCAGCGCCACGATTGCGGCGACGGTCCAGGTTTGACCGTCGCCGCTCTTACTACGGAAGGCGTGCACTCTCATGCGCGTTTCGCCCCTGTGGGCCAGGGCAGCATGGCGGTGAGGATCTGCCGGCCGCTGCGGCGCGCTTCGAAGATGACGCCCGCAAGGTGCAGCGCGATGAGCAGATAGAGCAGATTCACCGCGATCTCGTGAATCTCGGTTAGCGGGCTTTCGTCGCGCTCGCCCCTTTCTTCGGTTTCGCCGCCTTCTTCCCTTTCGGCCGCGACGGGTGCGGCGGCCTGAACACCGGTCTCCGCATGCTCCTTGCCCTCGAGATTGGTCCATGGCGCGGCCGATGGAGGTGCCATGGCGATGCCGGTCGCGATGATGGCCGTCAGACAGCTCCAGATCGCGTAGACCATCAGCGCGCCGAGCGGGTTGTGAGAAGCATGTGTCGTGTGTGTCCCGGACGCGATCTCGCGGACATGCGCAATGGCGCGCGACGGGTTCGGCGGGAACGCTGAAAAGCGCGCCTCGGGAGGCCCGATCAGTCCCCACAGGAGCCGCAGCGCGAGCAGTGCTGCGAGGCCGTAGCCGACCCAGATGTGGAACGCCGAGCCTTCCTCGACGACCAGCGCGTTCACGATGACGGCTACTACTATTCCCCAATGGGTGATGCGCACCAGCGGATCCCAGCGCCACATGGGCAGCGACGCCTCAGTCGTGTTCGCGGTCATGGTCATGCTCCCGATCCGCAGGCGAGTCTCGGCGCTCCGAAGCTGATCGGCCTCGACCTCGCTCGTCCCAATGTCCTGCGGCTTCGGCGACCGATCTCCCTTCGGCCCTGGTCCCCTCGGAGCGCGCAGACCGCGCCCCATTTGGGCGCTGGGCCGCCGTGGCGCCTTGAAGCGCCGGTGCAGCTAGAAGGCAGGCCGTGATTATCCATTTCCAGCGCATGGCGAATATCCTTCTTGTGACATTTTCCATTTGGCCGTTGGTAACGGTTCCCGCTATGCGCCCATTGCTTATCCGCGTCCGCATAAGCGCCTGCGCATGTCGGCAAAGGGTGGCCCGCCTCGCCATTGCCGGCGCTACACTGCAGTCCCGACGAGCTTGCCGATCCCCGCCGTCAACGCCATCGCCAGCGCTCCCCAGAAGGTTACGCGCATGACCGAGCGGAACGGCGCCGCATCACCCGCCTTGGCACCGAGCGCGCCAAGAAGAGCGAGGCAGAGGAGCGAGACGCCGATCACCAGTGGAATAAGCGAGTTGGCCTGCGCAAGCGCGACCACCAGCAACGGCGCGGCAGCGCCGACGCTGAAGGTCGCGGCCGAAGTAAATGCCGCCTGGAGCGGCCGAGCGGTCGACAGGTCCGAGATGCCGAGCTCGTCACGGGCGTGCGTGCTGATCGCGTCTTTTGCCATCAACTGGTCAGCGACTTGATGAGCGAGATCGGGAGTGAGACCGCGGGCGACATAGATGCCTGACAGTTCCTCACGCTCGAATTCGGGCTGATTGCGAAGTTCGCCGCTTTCCCTGGCGAGGTTCGCCTGTTCGCTATCGGCCTGGGAACTCACCGATACATATTCGCCCGCGGCCATCGACATTGCGCCCGCGACAAGGGCGGCGATACCGGCAAGCAAAATCTCCGCCTTGCCGGCCGAAGATGCCGCGATGCCGACGATCAGGCTGCCGGTCGAGACGATGCCGTCATTGGCGCCGAGCACCGCGGCGCGCAGCCAGCCGATTCGCTCGACGGTGTGGTGTTCGGCATGAAGATGCAGACGAGACATGTTGGTTACGTCGCACTATTCGTACGATGAGGCATTAGGTAGATTACCGATCCACTCGGCAGAGCAGCGCCGGCACCTACCGCCACCGACATCGACCCTTCAATATTGCGGCCGTGTAGTCTTGGCATTGCTCGGCGGAAGCGCGGGTAAGGTGACCCGCGGAGTATCGCCGGTAAGCGCCGTGAGAAATGCCGCGATCTTGGCGGTCTCGTCTGCCGTGAGATCGACGCCGAGTTGCGCCTTGCCCATGACGGAAATCGCTTCGTTGAGGTCCCACACCTGACCGCTATGGAAGTAGGGCGCCGTCAAGGCGACATTTCGCAACGCCGGTACCCTGAACGAATAGCGATCAGCCTCGTCCTTGGTGACGGCGAAGCGACCCAAGTCGGCAGGCGGCAGAATCTTGTCTCCCGGCGGAGACTGGACGCCGAACTTGGCATACATGCCGCCACCCACATTGACGCCGTTGTGGCAGCTCGAGCAGCCTTTCTCGATGAACAGCCGCAGACCGGCCTTCTGCTGGGCGTCGATCGCGTGATTGTCGCCGCGCAGATATTTTTCGAAGGGAGCGTTGGGCGTGACGAGGGACGTTCAGTGTTTCACAGACGCGCGCGAGGTAGCTCCCGGAAGCTCCGAAGCGCTCCGCGAGCTTTGTCATCGGCTCGGCCCAGACAAGGCCG
Organism: Flavisphingomonas formosensis; assembly: GCF_009755815.1. GTDB lineage: Bacteria > Pseudomonadota > Alphaproteobacteria > Sphingomonadales > Sphingomonadaceae > Flavisphingomonas > Flavisphingomonas formosensis. Next base: position 31,983 of record NZ_WRPK01000005.1, on the reverse strand, counting down.
TACCATTCTTCACGCGAAATCATCCTGGGTAGCCGCTCACTTATCGTCTTCAGCGCGCACATACCCTGCCGCCCACCGTCCGCGCATCCCGCCACTTAGAGCGACAAAAATGCCAAAATCCTGCAGGAGTCCTGCGCTGGCCTGTTCACCCCAACGGCGCTGCGTATCGGCATCACCCGGCACAATGTTGAAAACGACTTGCCCGCGCTTCTCCGACACGTTTCGGAGGGCCGGGTGCTCCAATCAAAGGGCCAAGCCTCCACGATGCTTCTCGATGGCATCGATCAGCCTGGCAGGCAGCGGCAGGTTCGCCTTCTGCGCCGCCCATTCGGTGTCGAACCGCTCGACCGTCTCCCGTGCCGCCTTGAGTACCGGCGTTGCGGCGATCCGCGCCTTGTCCGCGAGACGGACGAGCGTGTCCTCGTTGAAGTCGCTCCATTCCTTCGACCGGCGGAATTTGAGCGCGGATTGTTCGCCGGGAAGATAGGGAACCGTCGACAGGAGGTCATAGGCCGGTGACAGGATCGGGCGTTTGCCGTCGGGATAGATGAGCGACCAGTTCTTGAGGTGCATGTCACCATTTCCGACCAGCACGCTGAACGTCAGCCGGCGAGTGAACTGGTCGATGCTCTGGTCATCGGTCGCGTCGGCGAGCACCGCAAGGATGTTACGGTAGCTGGCTTTCTCATATTTGTCGTCCGGATAGACGCCGAACACCTGGGCGAAATCCTCGATATGGATCCGCCCTTCGGGCGAGCGATCGAAGCGGCGGATGGCGAACGCGCTGTCGCCCAGCTGCTCAATGCCCTCGGGTAAGCCCTCTACCGCGGCGAGAGAGAGGAGCTCGATCTCGGGGACGTCGATGCCGACCAGCCGCGCGAGCGTCATGATCGAATATTCGTTCTCCGGAACGTTGGCGAAATTGGTCGAGGGCAGTTTGACGATCCATTCGCAGCCGTCGCCGCTGACGGCGATGGTCAGGCCACCTTTCTTGCCCTGGTTCTTGAGCGCGGAAAATTTGAGCTGCACGCCGGCGAGCGAGAAGCGGAAGCGCTCGGGGATCGCCGCCGCGACTTCGGACACCTGGGCAATATTCTCAGGCGCCGCTTCGGTCGGAACCGCGCGGACCGCCCCCGGCAGGTCGCCGCCCAGCGCAGCGAGAAGCTGGAACTCGCGTACCGCCTTTACGCCAGCGCGGCGTGCGAGATATTCCTTGAGTGCGCCTTCCGGCAGCAGGTTCGAGAAGAACGGCTCCAGCCGGACTCGGTGTGCGCGCGGCTCGTTGATCAGCGCACCATAGGCGTCGCGATAGCCCAAGCTTAGTGTCGGCCGCTCCGCGTCACCAACATAATCCTCGGCGAAGCTGAAGATGGTCCGCTCGCCGTCGAGCGCGACGATCGTACCTACCTTGCGAGTGCCAAGATGGATGTCGAGGGCGCGCGTTTCAGTCATTATCGTCCTCGTCATCGAGACGATAGGCGGGGCGCGCGGACCGCGTCGCGCCAAGCGGCGGCCGGTGGACCTGCGCGTTGCGCAAGGTCCGCAGGCTCCGGTTCGCCCGGTCGAGCAGTTCAGCCAGCTTCTCTCTGTCGATGCCGTCCGCGGCAAGTTTCAGTCTTGCTTGCTCTGCAGGCGCGATGGCGCGTTGCAACGCTTTCAGCGTCTCTGCGTCATAGGGAAGTAGCTTCAGCTCCCTGATCGTCGGTAGCAGCTTCTGCGCGGCGGCAAGGTCGGGATACAAGGCGCGAATATGCTCGAGCGTTCGCTCCTGCTGCGCGAGTGTCGCTAGTGCACGACTTTCGGTGCTGGCGTCGGCTTCGCTCTCGATGGCGCGAACCGCACCCTCGACAGCAGCAAGCGCTTGGCGGGGCAGCAACTGGACATCGAGATCGACGGCACGCGCAAGCTCGACCAGGCTCGACAGGCGAATGTCGACGCGGCCTTGCTCGATCTTCGATATATGCGCCTGAGGCACCCCGGTGCGTTCGGCAAGGCTCCTTTGGCTGAGGCCCTTGCGCACGCGCGCATCGAGCAACTTCTGCCCGAACTCCTCAAGGATGGGAATCACGATGTGGTTTTCCATATCACCAGACAATTCTGATACAGAAATGTACATCACCAATCCGCTCTACGCAAGATACGAAGAGCTATCATATATCAGATGAGCAGAACGATGTGTTTTTACACATCGCAAACGCGGGGTAGACGCCTCGAAGCGGAAACTCCTCAAATGCGCCAGAGATCGCGCGCTTCCATGGCGAGGACGTCGGGGCGCTCGTCGAGCCAGAACAGGCGACCGCCTTCCACAAGCCGCACGCCACGCGATCCAGGCAGCATACGGTCGAGCCAACTTGCCTAGGAGACCGGGAATAGCGGGTCGCTGGTGCCCCACAGCATTTTTGAGGGAGCCTCGAAGCGGCCGAGCGCTCCTCGAAGGGCGACGAGCGGGTTGGGCTCGAAGGCGGCAAGATAGCGGTTGAGCTGGTCGTGCCGCCTTTGCGACGCGACCAGCGGTCTCAAGCTGTATTCGATGGCTTCGTCGGAGAAGCTCGCCGGGTCCGAATAGGCATTCCCGCCGATGCCGTTCGCTGACCTGGCATAGTCACGATCATCCAGGTGCCGCTCGATCTTCTTGTCGTATGTGCCGTTCCGTCCCTGCTGGATCGAATTGCGCATCTGAGCCGGCGGACTGTTCTCATTGACATCGCGGTCAGTCAGGATCACCGATCGGATCCGGTGCGGGTAGAGCGCCATCATGATTTGCGCGATCGTGCCGCCGCTGTCATTGGCGACCAGGTCGACTTCCGAGATCGAGAGGCGATCGAGCAGGCTCGCGAGCATCCTGGCCTGCGCGCCGGGTGTGAGATCCTGATCGTCCGAGACCTCAGTATAGCCCAGGCCCATAAGGTCGGGGGCGAGGCATCGCCGCCGGTCTCCGAGACGCCCCAGCGCATGACGCCACTGGAAGCCGCTAAGCGGAAACCCGTGGATGAAGAGCGCCGCCGGCCCGCGACCATGATCGATATAGGCGATCCGGCCAAACCAAGTATGCGCATGGCGTCTCAGGCGGTGATACGCGGCGGCATCCAGCGCTGTGCCGCCCTCGGGCTTGCCGAGGCTTGATGCCCGGCGGGGGAGCAGTAGCCCTCCCATCAGAGCGATCGCGGCATGGCTGAAATCTCTGCGATTCATGGAAAGCTCCTGCGGTGCTAAGTTGAGACGTGGATCTGCTACCGTCCAGCCCAGCACGCTGGCCGATACCGGCTGACGATCATGCCGCATCGGAAAGATGCCACCTCGATCAGCCTCAACGGCTGGAACCCCGAGATCTCGAAGATGCCGACGCCGTCGCCGAGCACCGCGGGGTTGACGTAAAGCTGGATCTCGTCGACGAGCCCCGCTGCAATGAGCGCCGAGGCGAACCCGGCGCCGCCGAACACGCCGATGTCTTAACCTGGTCGCGACTTGAGAGCGCAAACTTCCCGCTCGAGTTCGCCGCTCACCACGGTGGTGCGGGGCCACGTCACGTGCTGCAGCCTGTCGCTCGACACGAACTTGTCAGCATCGGTTATGCGCCTTGCGAACGCATAGAACGGCTCGACGGGATAGCGCGACGCCGCCTTCTCCCAGTGGTCGAGATAGCCCTCCTCCAGCGTCTTGCGGTTCAGGAGGATCGCGTCCAGGCGCTCGAAGTGAGCATTGAAGCTGGCCCTCAACTCCTCGTCCCAGCCGTTGTTCTCGCCCCAGTCCCAGAGCTGCCAAGGCGACCCATCGAGCGATCCGACGAAGCCATCAGCGGACATTTGCATCTGGAGAACGAGACGGCGCATGCGACCTCCTGGATGGTTCGAATTCTGCTCACGATCGTGCGAACGGTTCACATTCCAACTCGCTCGCTCATCGGCGCCAAGATTGCCCGTGCGGCTGGGTCCGGCGGTCAGTCCTCGATGATGGAACTTGTGCCGTCCCGCGCCATTCGGGCGAGGCTTTCCTTCATCACCCGAACTTGCTGGGGAGGATGGCCGACCCAGCTATCGACCTCGCCCGTGATCCGCAGCGGATCGACTGATCGGTAGGACGCGGTCTTGTTGCCGTGAAACCGCTGATCGGTGAGGTTCGGATCGTCGTCGAACGGTCCGGTCGGCTCGACGATGTAGATGCGACCGCGTCCATCCCCTCTGGCAAGTTCGGCGCCCCAGGTCGTTGGCGGCCGAACTCGAGGTCGCGAAACGCACCGCGCCCAGCTTTTCGGCAGGGTCGCTTTCCGCGATCCCCTGGGCGACGGCATAGACGAATACGGCTGAAATGCGCTGCCGAACGCGTTTGGCGGTCTCGATGGCACCCCGCGTCTCGATCTCTCGCAGAACGCCCAGGATCAAGGGCGGGGTAAGCTGCGCGATCGGCAAGGAGCCGATCGTCGGAAAGACATCGCGCTCGAGGCCGCGGATCACGTCGCTCGCATGGATCGTCGCCCATTGCGCCTTGGCGTTTCCGTACCATTCGCGAGCCACGTGCTCAAACGCCTGGCGTCCGGCTTCCAGATTCGCCTCGATCTTCAGCCGTTTTGCGACATTCGGATCGTGCCCTTCGCACAGAATGGAATAGGCCTCGTCGCGCTTCTCGCGAGCATCTGCGAGTGACCCGAGCGGATAGGCGCCGAAGGCCATCGTCTTGTTAGCGATGCTCTACCAAGGCACGCCGAGAAGGTAGCCGCTTTTGGGTGCCGCCATCCATTCGGTATCGACAAAGTGGCTGATTATATCGGCGATATCAGAATCATATGTTGTTTTATACCGATTGCGCATGCTCAATAGGAAGGATATTCCGTACGCTTCGAACGTCATTTGGAGTGGCCAGTGGAACGAAAAGAGCAAAATGGGGAGTTAACTCGGCAAGAGCGTGCGATCCTCACTCATCTCCAAGAAGATTGCCGACAGACGACAGCCGCGCTCGCCGAGAAGGTCCATATGTCGACGACTCCTTGCTGGCGAGCTGTGCGCAGGCTCGAGGAAGCCGGCATCATCGACGCCTACCGCGCTTCGGTGCAACCATCCAAGCTCGGCTATTCCGTCAATGCTGTGGTGATCGTGCAGGTCGATAGTCACAGGGATGAACATGCCCTGGAATTCGAAGAGGCCGTTCAACGCGAGGAGCGGATCGTGGAATGCCTCGTGGTTTCTGGGCCGGCGGATTATCAGCTCCGCGTGGTCGCCGACGACATTGAGGAATTTTCGCGGTTTTCCCGTCGGACTATCGCCCGCATGCCCCACGTCCGTGAAGTGAGGACGTCATTCGTCCTCAAGGAAGTCAAGTCGTTCAAAGGATACCCGATTCCCGTGCGCTAGGATCCTCTCTCTGCCTCGAGATGGATGATCGTGACGAACCGCAGGCGTCGAAGCCTTGCCCTACTTTCGATCGATCAAGCTGTCGCGTCGGGTCTCGCTCATCGTGAGATAGACGATCAGCGACAACCCGATCATTATGCTGACGTACATAAAAAAGGCATCTTCCCAGCCCCAATTCTTCAATTGCAGCGCAACATATTCCGCGGTTCCGCCGAATACCGCATTGGCGATGGCATAGGGCAGCGCGACGCCGAGCGTCCTGATATGGACGGGAAAAAGTTCAGCCTTCACGATCGCGTTGATCGCGGTGTAGCCGCTCACGACGAACAGCGCAGCTGTAACGAGCAGGAATGCGGCGAGCGGGTCGCGCGTCTGCCCAAGGAAATCGAACAATGGGATGGTGCCTAGGGCGCCGAACAGACCGAAGAAGGACATGACCGGCCAACGTCCGATCCTGTCCGAAAGCGCGCCGAACAACGGCTGCAGGCACATGAAAACGAACAACGCCGCCGTCATAATCGAACTGGACTGGTTCCGACTAAACCCGGCAGAATTGACCAGATATTTCTGCATGTAGGTGCTGTATGTGTAGAAGGCGAGCGTGCCTCCCGCGGTCAAGGCAATGACGAGCGCGGCCTGACCTGGGTGCTGCCGCAAGAGCAACGAAATGCTCGAGTTGGGCGTTCCCGCCGATCGCGCGGCATCGGCAAACTGCTCCGTTTCCGCAAGGCGCCTGCGCAGCACGAGAACAATGAGCGCCAGTACGGCGCCAATAGCGAAGGGAATACGCCAGCCCCAGTGCTCAAGAGCGGATTCCTCCATGGTATTTTGGAGGAAGAGAAGCACGATCAACGCGACGAGTTGCCCCATGATAAGGGTTACATACTGAAGGCTGGACCAGAACCCGCGGTGCCGAGATTCCGCCATTTCGGAGAGATAAGTCGCGCTGGCGCCATATTCGCCACCGACGGAAAATCCCTGGAGGAGCCGGGCGAAGACCAGAATGGCGGGCGCAAAGACCCCTGCCTTCGCATGGCTTGGGGCAACTGCGATCGCCGCGGAGCCCGCGCTCATGAGTAGCACCGAGAGAGTCAGCCCAGACTTTCGGCCGTTCCGGTCCGCATATATCCCCATAAGCCATGCACCGATGGGGCGAATTAGAAAGCCCGCGGCAAACACCGCTCCCGTGGAGAGGAGCTGTGCCGTCTTGTCACCTTGAGGAAAAAAGACAGGCGCGAAGTAAAGCGCGAACGCGGAATAGACGTACCAGTCATACCACTCGACGAGATTTCCGGCGGAGCCGCCGAGGATCGAGCGCAAACGCGGTGAATTGGCTGTCATGGCGGTCTTGCCGGGCGTGATCATGGGCGCGGCGCTGGCCCTGTGCCACCACCACCATGGGACATGTCAGCGATGCATTCGACTTCGACTTGTGCGCCATGGGCAAGGCTCAGTCCCCCCATCGCGCTTCGAGCGGGCAGGCGGCCCTCCGTGAAATAGCGCTGATAAGTCGCATTGAATCGCGGCCAGTCCTGTATATCCGCGAGCATCACCGTGCATTTGACGACATCTTCGAATCTGCCGCCATGCCTTTCCAGGGCGACGCCGAGCTTATCCATCGCCATCCGGGCTGCGGCGTCAAAGCCCTCGCCATGCGGATCCTGGCCCTGGGGCACGATTCCTGTCTGGCCGGAGAGAAAAAGCAGGTTGCCGGCTGAAACACCGTCGCGAAACGGCGGAGCGGCCGGTGCTTGGGCCGTAGCCGCGACGGACAATCCCGACGCGACCATGGCACACCACAACGCCAGGATAGCCGACACCTTCGATCGGCCCGGCGCGAAGCGGAAACGATCGTGCTCGCTGCCCATCAAAGGGTGGGCGCTCCTCGGAAGCGGCGACCTCGCTGACGGATACATATGCGTCACTTGCGACCTCATCGATAGATCGAGCGGACTGGCCGCTCCACCTGCGATCATATCGAGCGTATCAGGGCAAAATTGTTTGGATCGCCTGCCCTTCCTTCCCAGCAGGCAAAATATCCCGCCCATTCCCCGATTGTGCGGGCATATTTTCCGCGGAGTCACTTGCCCCGTCATCCGGACAGATGCATTCTACCGTGGCCCCGCCAACGGCGATGGCTCCTTGGCCTGTGGAAAGGCCCACCCCCAGCGACGGGTTTGACGAAATAAATATCCCGCAGAAGCGGTACACGCATTCGCAACAGGCCAAATTTTCTATAGGCTTGCCGTAAGCTGGCGCGCATCTGGAAAAATGAAACCCGGATGGCCTCAAGCGACAGGGCGGTGTCATTGCGGGCGCGAGAACGATCGAACGCCATCAGATTGGAAGAAAAATGCCAGTCGAACCAACCGAAGCGCAAAAGCCATCCATTTGTTCGATACTGTACGGCGCCTTGCTCGTCGTTTTGCTGCTTCTGCCGCTCTACGGGCTGCGCGCGCAGGTCGACACGCCGCATAGGACTACGGGTAGCGTCACGTTATCGACAGGCCGGAAGCTGGCTTACACCGTCGAGATGGGGCGGATCCCGATCCGCGACGGCGCGTCGGACGAGATCAAGGCGTATATGTTCTTCGTCGCATACCGGGTTGCGTCGAGGGAACCACGCCCGATAACCTTTCTCTGGAATGGCGGCCCCGGAAGTCCCTCGGCGATCCTGCATCTCCAGTCGATTGGTCCGCGGCGGATCGACGCGAATGGAAAGGTCGTCGATTTTCAGGACACCGCGCTCGCCTCGACCGACCTTATATTCGTCGACGCGCCGGGAACGGGTTTCAGCCGGATAGCCAAACCGGAATTCGCGGGTCAACTCTATCAGACTCGCGGCGATGTGGCGGCTTTTACCGATTTTGTCAGGGCGTGGCGCCTGCTGTTCGCGGCGGAAGCTTCTCCGCTCTATCTGGTGGGAGAGAGTTGGGGCGGGTTCCGGGCGGCGGCGGTTGCCCACGCGCTGGAACAACGAAACATCCATGTCGGCGGCATAGTGGTGATTTCGGGTCGGGTCGGTCTGCCTAACGCGATGCCTGATCCCACGCTGCGGGCGCTGTATAATGTGCAACGCGCGGTGATCGCGCAGCATTACGGCAAGTTGGCGCCTGACCTGATGGCGAAGGATCCGGCGGCGTTGCAGGCAGCGGTTCGCGACTGGACGATGTCTGTCTATGTGCCGGCGCTGCAGAATCTCCAGAGCCTCGATGGCGCGCACCGTGCGGAAATCGCACGACAACTGGCGCACTATGTCGGGTTGCGGGAAGAGGATGTGAACCGCGATACGCTCATGGTCACCTCCACCCAGTTCCTGAAGGGGCTGCTGGCGAATGAGCACAAGACGCTCGCGACATTCGACATGACCCAGACGGCGGACAAGGACCTCGAAGGCGACCCGATCGCAGCCGAGCGCTACCTTCGCAAGACTCTCGGATATGTCACCGACCTCAGCTATATGAACTGGACGGAATTGAGCGGCTTTACGCCGGACGGCGGACCTGTTCAGAGCCCGAATGCCGTCTGGGATTATCACGAAGGCTTCTTCCAGATACCCATGCGCAATGACGAGATCGATAAAGAGAATGAGCGGCTGATCGCCAATGGTGAGCCGCCGCGGGGAGCGGATACGCCCGAGGCCGCAAAGGCGATGGCGCTCGATCCCAACATGAAGATGCTGATCGTCGATGGGCTGTACGATTCCATCTCAAGCTGCGCGAGCAAGCAGGAAATCGTCAGGCGGCAGGTGCCCGCCTTGCAACAGCGCATCCAGACGCGCTGCTATGCAAGCGGCCACATGGTCTATTACGAGGCCCTCAGCCGCGCGCAGTTCAGCGCGGACCTTCAGGCGTTCGTCAAATAAGTGGACAGCCGCGATCGTCAGACATGCACGGCTTCCAGGAAAAGTTCGATGTCGTCGCCGTCGTTGAAGACAGACGGCGAAACACGAATATAGTCCGCGTTATCGCCGATGCTGACGGCAATTCTCCGCGACCGGCATCTTTCGACAATCCGCTGATCGATGTCGCGCCTCGCAAATGCGGCGATAGGTGAATTCTGCTCCGGCGGCGTCAACGCGACATAGCCGAGATCACGCATCGCCGCCTGAAGCCTGCTTGTGAGCGGGCGACGATGAGCCGCGATCCTATCCACCCCGATGGCGAGGATATAGCTGATCGACGCCCGCAGACACCAGACTGCGGAGTGGCTCCAGGTGGAAACCTCGAACAGGCTCGCCGCACTGTCCGGCAACATCTGCCAGCTTCCTTCCGGCGGCCCCGGAGGATCGTTCGGAAACGCGTGATATTGGTAGTCTTTGAGTTGCAGCCAACCGGTCTGTACGCGGCGAAGATGCGGCAGCGCCTCCGGCCGAACATAGAGGAAGGCGGCGCCCCGATCCGCCTGGAGCCATTTGTGGCCGCCGCAACAGGCAAAATCGACGCCACTTGCCTTCACATCGATCGGTACTGCACCGGCCGCCTGGATGATGTCGGCATATATGAGCGCACCTCGATGGTGCGCGATGTCGCACAACTGCTTCAGATCGTGCATGAAACCGGAATGGCTCGCGACCAGCGAGACCGCGACGAGCCGGGTACCCGCCGTTATCGCGGCTTCCACGTCGGCCGGCATCATCCGATTTCCGCGCGGCGCGACCACCGCGACGTCGACGCCGTCCTTTCGCATCTCGCCATATTTCGCCAGCGAAGCCCAGTAGTGGAAGGCGTCGGTGACAATCCTGTCGCCTTTGCCGATTCCCATCGATGCGCCGATCAGATTTTCGCCGATCATGGTGCTGGGCACGATCGCGATATCGGTCGGCGCGGCATTGATCAGCCTGGCGAAAAGCGCCGCCGCCTGATCGCGCACTTCCGTCGTGTGCCAGGAATGCTCGGGCTCACCGAACCGTACGGATATGTAGTTTTGCATCGCCCGCAGTACAGGCAGGCTGAGCGGATGACCCGATGCGCTGTCGAGGTACACGCCGCCAAGATTGAAATCCGATTTGAGCGGTAATGCGCGCCCTTGGGCAAGTGCAGCGCCTGCGTTGGCACCGGAAAGCAGCGACGCTGCCAGAGTCGAACCTATCAGCGATCGTCTCGAAATATTCATCGGCTATTTCCTTGCACAGGACGTCGATCCACCGATCGTGAGCAGGCACCGAATACGGTTCGAGCACCGTGTCATTTCCCCAAAAATCCTTGGCCTCGCGGCGAAGGGTTTCACATGGAGCGCGGCGTAGATCTCGTCGGGGAAATAATGATAGCGGCCTTTGACGACCAATGTCGGGCGGCGCACCGCCGATATGTCCTGGGTTGGGTCTCCTTCGACCAAAAACATATCTGCAATTTTGCCGACTGCGATCGAGCCGTGATCCCTGTCCCGCTCCATATAGCGTGCCATGGCGAAAGTGGCGTTGCCCAGCGTTTCGGCGGGCGTCATGCCTGCGGCGACATATAGTTCGAGTTCGCGGTCAAAAGCGAAACCTTCGCCGTCGTCGGTGCCCGGTAGAAGGCGGATGCCGTTCTTGTGAAGTAACCGGATCATATCGATGATCTTGGCGAACGCCTTTTTGTATCGCGCATCCTCCTCCGCCGAATGGATCGGCATCCAGGTCTGGCGAACCTTCCTCCGCAGCCCGATGGGAAAATGGTCGATGACTGCAGCGAAGGTAGGTGGGGTTTCCCCGGCCCGGCTCATCATGAGCTGTTCCCTGATGGAAAGCGTGGTGTCCAAGGGGATATCCTTGCGGCGCATGTGGTCGATGGTCGCCATGACATTCGGCGAGGAAAGGTCGAGATCGGCGGCGCGCTCCATCGCTGTGGCACGCAGAGCGGTGCGCGCATCCTCCTGTGGCTTGAGCAGCCATCCAAGCATGAGCTGGTTGGAATGGGTGATCTCGTCATAGCCCGCGTCGATCATCTGATCGGGCGTGGCAAAGGCCGGCATGTGACCCGTCACACCCATATGCAGCGAATGCGCGAGCGCCGCGACGGGCTTGACCCATTCCGCGTGAAATGAATTGTACAACTTGATCTGCCAGTAGCCGTGCGCTTTGTACCAGCGGACGGCCTCCAGGGCGGAGGCAAGGTCGTCAACGAGGATGCCGCCGCTGGCCGAATAGGGGCTCTTGCCCTCTATGAAGCCATTATAGACGATATCGGGACCAGCCAGTGCGCCCGTCCTGATGTCCGCTACGGTTTTCAGCAGCCGGCTGTTGTCGTTCCCCATATCGCGCACGGTGGTTATGCCGGCGGCAAGGTACAGAAGACCGAAGTCTTCCGCATAGTGCGCGTGCATATCGTTGAGACCCGGCACCAGCACGCCGCCATTGCCCTCCACGACGATTTCAGCCGCTGGGTCCAGCGGCCTGTCCGTGCTGGGCAGCACGGCGGCGATCCGCCCGTCTTTCACCACGACGTCCGACAGATCGGAAAGACGCCGCGCCGCACCGTCGAAAATGCGGACATTGTGGATGCGTATGGGCCGTTCGACGATATGTCCCAGTCGCTTCTGGAGTTGCTCAAGCCGCGCGTGGTTCAGAGCGTCGAATGTCGTCCGCAGCAGCGGCGCCTGTGCCTCCCATCCCGTGCGGAGCGAGAGGATCTGATCGGCAAGCGTCGCAAAGACGCGGCCCCGGCGATCGAAGGCGATATAATCAGGCGCTGTATCGCGGCCGTCAATGCGGTAAAATGTGATTAGCTCGCTTCGCCCGCTGTTCGCGAGGCGTAGTTGCCGAAGCTCGGTGATGCGGAGCTCGCCATCCGGGATGGTCGCCAGCATGTGGCTCTTGCTGGCAAGCAGAGCGCGCCCGTAAACCGCAAGGCTGTAAGGGCTGGAATCCTTGGCAAGATACAGGCGGCCCCGCGCATCGGCCACCCGGCCGCTGTCAGCTTGACTCTGCCAGCTTGCTGCATTGCCGCGGCTGGAAAACCATTCCTCGACCTTGCCGCCGAAGTCCGATGTTCCTCTGATCGAATATTCGATAGGCAGCTTTCCGGTACCATAGACGATATGCTCAATATGTTGCGGTCCGCGACCGTTTTGATCAATTACGAAGTCCACTTCGGCGTTGCAGTCGGCGGTATGGGCGATGACGCGACCTGCCGGCATCTCTTCGGAAAAAATCGTGAGCTCTTCGGAGAAACGTTCGCAGGCCAGCGCTGCCACAGCCTGCCCGCTCGTGATCAGCACGGCAAACGCAAAACAGACCAGATTTCGCGTCAACATGATGTTCGTCGCCTCCTGACAATTCCCTCGCGCCGCATCGGTGGCGTGAGGGAATTGTCCTATACAGTGAGATTAACCTACAACTTGACTGACAACGAAGCTCCGATCGTCCTTGGCGTGATGACCGAGACCGCAATAGGATCCCTCGCACGGGAGCGGAGCGGCCTGCCACTCACGAATCCGCGGCTGTCGCCGACATTTCGAACGAAGAGCGTGGCGGTTACATTGCCGACATCGGCTCCGATCCGAAGATCCGCCGTGGTGAAGGACGGGAGGTTGAACCGTGTCTGGGTGCTGTTGGCAACAAAATCGCTCAGGCGCTGGCCGGTATAGAGCAGGTTCCCGGCCAGGAAGACCGACGTCTTCGCGCCCACGGGCATCCGATATTCGCCGCCCAGCGTCGCCGTCCACTTCGCGGAGAACGGCAGACGGTCTCCTTTGAACCCGTAGAAAGTGCCGGCTGGAGCGTCTTCGTTCATGACGGCATGGCTGTAGGTCAAGGAGCTCGAAAGATACAGCCCATCGAGCGGCTGGGCGCTGAGCGATGCCTCGACACCCTCGCTTTTCGCCTTGCCCGCATTCGTCAGATACGAATTGCCGGCGTTATCTCTTTGCGTGATCTGAATATTGGACCAGTCGATATAATAGGTCGCAAGCGTCCCCGAGAGACGACCGTTGTCTGTCTGACCTTTCATGCCGATTTCGTAATTCACCAGATCGTCGGACCGGAATGTCGGCGCGATGGTCGCCGGCAGGCCCGCATTCGCCCCGCCGGCACGAAAGCCGGAGGCCACGCGCGCGTAGATCATCAGATTCGTGGAGAAATGGTATCGCGGGCTCACGCTGAACGTGAACGGATTTTCCTTGGCTCGTGCGTCCGCCTGGAAAATAGGACCAGTATTATCCGTGTCGAATTCTGAGCTTTTGAAAAGGCTGTGACTGTAACGGCCACCAGCCTGGATATCGAATTGCTCGGATGCCTTCCAGGTCAGTGTCGCGTACGCCGCATATTCCCGATACGAGCTATGCGTGTTGGACTGATAAATGCTTGGTGAGACGATAGCGCCTGTGGCCTGATCCGCAGCGAATTCGTCTTGGAAGAGGAAGGACTTTTCATCGCCATAATAGACACCGGCGATATAACTGATTGGCTTGTCATCGCTGGACGTGATGCGGAATTCCTGGGTGAATTTCTTAGTGCTTACGTTGTTCACGAAATATGCGCCGGGGTTGGGCAGTCCGGTAACGTCTGCAGCATAACCGCCATCGACGAGCGTGAAATCCGAGGGATTCGCAAGTTTCGTGCGCGTATAGGCGGACAGCGAAGATAGGGTGACGTCACCGACTTCCTTGTCCAGGATCAGATCGTAGAACTGGACACGGGAGTGAAAACCGTCGGTTCCCGGCAGCCGGACGTGCTGGAGGTCGCCATAGAGTGGTTGCCCCGTGATGGTCGTGTCCATCTGTGAGGACATGTCTTGATCTTGTTTTTGATAGATCGCGCTGAGACAAATCTTGAACGTATCTGACAATTGACCCAGAATCGCGACGCGTCCGCCCAAGGCGCGCAAGTCATCCTGATTTTTCACGCCCTGACTAGGATCGGAAATATAGCCCGGATCCTTGCGATAGAAGGCGCTTAGACTGACAGCCAGCTTGTCATGGACCAACGGCGCGTTGACTGCACCGCGAACCGAATAACCGGTTCCACCGCCGCCGGTCACGCCGCTGAGCCCCGTCTGGAGCGCGCCGTTTATGTCGGTCAGCGATGGCGACATGGTCTGGAACTTGACCAATCCGCCCATGCTGCTCGCACCATATAATGTCCCCTGCGGTCCCCGCAGAACCTCGACGCTTTGCAATATGAAAGGATCGAGATCGGGAATGACCGACGAGCCGCCGCCAAAGACGGTGCTCGAGCCAAAGGGGATGTCGTCAATGGTGATACCAACCAAGGGGTTGCCGCCATTGCCGGAGGTCACGCCGCGAATGTTGATCTGCGTTCGGCCCGCCTGGCGCGTATTGATCTGCACTCCGGGTACCGCGATCAAATAGTCCTTGGCCTGAACTACGTTGCCATTGACCAGCACCTGAGCGGGAATTGTCGTTACGGCCATAGGAACGTCCAGCAGCCGCTCCTGGCGCTTTTGCGCCGTCACGACAATGTCACCATCCGAGTTTACCGCGTCGATGGCCGGCAGAGTTTCCGCCTGGGCTGCCTGGGCAGCGTTGAGCGCAAAAACGCTGACACAGAGAAAAAGGCCTATATTGATAGCGGCCCTGCTTTTGCGATTGGCCCGTGAATTGAACGAAGTAGCGTCCGATGTTATGAGCATTTGGCCCCCCCCTTGTGACTCTTCGACGCTAACACCGGCTTGAGGAGATATTCTGCCTCATGCTGCCCGCATGATCGCGGCAACGGAAAAAACATCCCCGCAAGCAGGGATGATGAAATTCTATTCCTTCGTAGTGGCAAGTCGTTGCCCGAACGAGCCCGGAATCGTTGGAACGACACTTGCGATTCTAATCGCATCGGCCGGGGCAAGTCTTATCCCGCTCTTCACCGCCAGATGCTTCTGGAAGCTGTCACGAAAGCTGCGCATAGGCATGCGCCGCATCGCGAACATCCGCTCCTCGTCCGTCAGCGGATGCCCAGCAAAACCGGATCACTGCCGTCGAAACGCGTCGTCCGATCCATCCTCTTTGCGAAACGGTGGTGACGGAGTCGCCGGCCTTTAGACCCAGCCGATCGGCGGCCGCGCGATGGATCCGGAGCCCGCCATCGACCTCGGCGACGGTGGCGTAGGTGGTGCGGAAGGAGGCGAGATGGCGGCGGCGGCGATAACCCTCAGACCGCCGTCGACGCTCTCGACGATGCCGACGACGACGGCGTCACGCGCGTCGCGCAGCGTGGCGATACTATCGGTCGGTGCCGTCATCGTCGGCCCGCCATCGAAAATGTCGATGTAGCGATCGTAGACGAAGCCTTCAGTCTGCAGCATCCGCTGGGCCGCCCGTCCCGACGGATGCGGCACGCCGAGCGCCGCCGCCGCGCTTTCGGGCAGCATCGCGGTGTAGATCGGATGCTTGGGCATTAGATCGGCGATGAACTGAAGGCCGCGCACCGCTTTATATTCGTCGGCCTCGCGGAACGTCATGCCGAAGAAGCGGCCGACGACGCCGTCCCAGAAAGGTGAGCTGCCGGCCTCGTCGATCACCCCGCGCAATTGGGCCATCGTACGATCCGCGAAGCGGGCGCGATGGACGCGGATGAACAGATAGCGGCTCCGCGCCAGCAACGCGCCGCTGCCTGAAGACCGCACATCAGGTCGAAGGAACAGCCCGCCGACCTCGCTGCAGCCATTGTGATCGGTGACGAGGGTGAGCATTTCGACCCGGATCGAGCGGCCGAGTTCGCCGCTATAATGGGTGAAATTGTCCGTACGGAAACTGTAATGCGGCCAAGCGCTGCCGATCTGTGAGAATATCTGGCACGTCCCCTGTGCCCGGCCGGTCCGGGTATCTTCGAGCAGGAACATGAACATGTCCTCGCCCAGACGGTCGTCGCCGCGCGCGAAGGCCGCCGCCGCGCTCTCCAGCTTCGATCGCAGCTTGCCGCGATCAGCGGGCACGTTGGTGAAGCCCCCGCCCGTGGTCTTGGCCATCTCGTAGATCGATTGCAGATCGGCGGGTTCCGCCGCGCGCCAGACCGACGTCATACGCGCGGCCTGTCGCCACTCGTCGCGCGATTGCCGTCCGCGGTCGGTGCTTCGAAGCTCGCGACCGGGCAGGCACAATAATCGGCGGCATAATAAGCGCTCGGCCGGTGGTTGCCGGACTCGTCCAGGCCGCCGAAGGGCGTACTGCCGGCCGCGCCCGTCGTTGGCCGGTTGCAGTTCACCACCCCGGCGCGCGCCTCGACCAGAAAGCGTTGCCACAACGCGTCGTCGACAGTGACCAGCCCCGCCGACAGGCCGAAGCGCGTGGCATTGGCGTGGCGGATCGCCGCATCTACATCGGCGACGCGCCGCACCCGCAGCACCGGCGCAAAAATCTCCTCGTCCGGCGTAGCCTGGCTGTCGATACCGGTGACGTCGAGCAGGGCCGGCTGGACGAAGGCGGGATTCCGCCCGGCAACCGGCGCCAACGGCCGGATTACGTCGGCGCCGAGCGCGATCAGGCGGTCGACCTGCGCGCGTGCGCCTTCGGCGGCTCGTGCCGACACCAGGGGACCGAGATAAGGCTCGGGCGTCTCATTCCAGGCGCCGATCGGCAGTTGATCGATCAACGCGGCGACCGCCTTGACCACCGCCGCGCCGAACGGGCCATCGGGCAGAATCAGGCGTCGCGCGCAACTGCAACGCTGCCCGCTCGTCGCATAGGCCGACTGGACGAAGATCGCCGCGACCTCGGCGACATCGCCGTGCCAGGCGATCAGCGGATTGTTGCCGCCCAGTTCCAGCGCCAGGATCACCTCGGGGCGGTCTGCGAACAGGCGACGGAAATGCCGCCCGGTCGCCGCCGAGCCCGTGAACAACAGCCGGTCGATCTCCGATCCGACCAGCGCCTCCCCGGTCTCGCGCGCGCCCTGGACGAGATGGAACACGCCGTCGGGAAGCCCGGCCTCGTTCCATGCGTCGGCCATCGCCGCGCCCACCGCCGGGGTCAGTTCGGAGGGTTTGAAGACGATCACATTGCCGGCGAGGAGCGCCGGTACGATATGGCCGTTCGGCAGATGGCCCGGGAAATTATAGGGGCCGAGCACGGCCGTCACGCCATGCGGGCGATGGCGGAGGATGCTCTCGCCGAACGGCATCGCGGCGCGCCGCTCGCCGGCCCGCTCTGCCTGAGCGATGATCGACAGTTCGACCTTACCGATCATGGCCGCGACTTCCTGGCGGCATTCCCAGAGCGGCTTGCCGGTTTCGCGCGCAATCAATTCGGCCAGCGCCTCGGGCCGGACCGACAGGACCTCGCCATAAGCCCGGACCACCGCGAAGCGCACCTCGACCAGCGTCGCCCGCCAGCCTGCCAAGGCAGCGCGCGCGGCAGCGACCTCCGCCTCGACCTCGGCTGCGGAGGCCGGCGGACCGGACCAAATGATCTCGTCGGTCGCCGGACAGGTCGAGACGAACGCCTTCGTCGTTGCTTCCTTTTCATGCTCGCCGGCCCGCTGCCCTCGACGAAGGCGTAAGCGCAGATCTCCAGCGGCTTCTTCGCTTCGAACGCGATCGTGACGCGGGTCTTCATGTTGCCTCTAAATGTCATTAATCCCTCGCGGAGCTTGGCTTGCGTCGAGGCACCGCGCGCTAGGCCGAGCGACGAAGGCGGCCCCACAGGCTATTGTCCGACAGGATTTCAGCCGCCGCGTTGTGACCGGGAGCGCCCGTCACACCGCCGCCGGGATGTGCGCCGGCGCCGCACATGTAGAGCCCCTTCAGCGGCCCGCGGTAAGCGCCATGTCCCAAAATCGGCCGAGCCGACCAAAGCTGGTCGAGGCTCATGGCGCCATGCATGATATCGCCGGCGGTAAGTCCGAACTTCCGTTCGAGATCGAGCGGCGAATGAATTTGGCGCGCGATGACGGATGCCTTGAACCCCGGCGCCCATGTCTCGACCGTGTCGATTATGAGGTCAGCCGCGGTTTCACGCTGGTCGTCCCAATTGCGGCCGTCGGGCAGTTGCGGTGCGAATTGCTGGCAGAAAAGGCTGGCCACATGTGCGCCCGCAGGCGCGAGGCTGTCATCCACGGTGGTCGGTATCAGCATCTCGACGATAGGCGCCTTGGAGAAACCGGTCTGCTTCGCGTCGGTAAATGCGCGATCCATATAGTCGAGGGTGGGAGCAATGATGATGCCGCTCTGATGGTGCTCCCCCGGCTCAGGCAGACAGGAAAACCGGGGCAGCTCGGAGAGCGCCACGTTCATCCGGAAGGTCCCGGATCCTGCCTTGAAGCCTCTCACGCGACGACGAAACTCGGACGGCAAGTCCTCCGGTGCAATCAATTTGTCATAAAGCAGTCGAGGACCGACGTTCGCAATGATCGCGGCGCCGAATATCTCGCTACCATCCTCAAGGCGAGCACCAACCGCGCGGGTGCCATCGACCAGCACCCGATCCACCGCGGCCGAGGTGGAAATCTCGACACCCAGATCCTCACAAGCGGCCCGCATCGCCTGGGTGATCGCCCCCATTCCGCCGATGGCATGGCCCCACGCACCCTTTTTGCCATTCACTTCGCCGAAGACGTGGTGAAGCAGGACATAAGCCGATCCCGGCGTATCGGGACTGGCATAGTTTCCCACCACCGCATCGAAGCCGAATGCGGCTTTCACGGCTTCGCTTTCGAACCAACCGTCGAGGAACGTCCGCGCCGATTTGGTGAAAAGATCCAGCACGTCGCGTTGCTGGGAAAGGCTCAGCTTGGCCAGACCCCGCCCCTGCCTGGCCGCGGAGATCAGCGTGCCGATTCCGTCCCCAATATTGGGCGGAGTACGAAGCGCCAGATCCCGCAACACTTCCGCGACGGTTTCCAGCGACGCATAATAATCGGCAAGAACATGGGCATCATTGCAGGAAAATTTGCTGAATTCAGCTTTCGTGCGATCGAGCCCGCCGCCGAGCTTGAGGAAGCGGCCATCCTCCTGCGGGAGAAAGTTGGAGATTGGTCGTTCAACGATCCTGAGCCCGCGTGCCGCGAGCTTCATGTCGCGGATCACTTTCGGCTGCAGCAGGCTGACGGTATAGCTGGCCACCGAATTACGGAAGCCGGGATGAAATTCCTCGGTAACGGCGGCTCCGCCCACGATGTCGCGGCGCTCCAGCACACGAACCGTCATGCCTGCGCGCGCGAGATAGAAGGCACAGACGAGGCCGTTATGGCCGCCGCCGATGATGACGGCGTCATATTTCTTGATCATGATTTTTGTCCTGGCTCACAGTCAAAGATGACCACCCAAACGCCGACCATGGCTCCAGAATAGAGCGTTGCCGACCGCCTGCCGTCGCCTGTCAATGAGGTGTCGGCTGCAAGTTAATCAGGTTACGCAAGGCGATTCTTTCTGTTTGGCACCCATCGCGAGGCTTTCCAGCACGATGTTCCACCAAATGCCGGCAACCGGGATTTTCTTTCCTTCATGCCAATCTGCGCGTCGACTTAAGGGGAATCATGGTCCGAACGAGGCCGGCTCATCTGGAAGAGGTCGGTCTGCCGCGCATACCAGTTTGAACCGTGCATCCGTGCCACCAACCGAAGCGCAGGGGTATCGACATGCCGCGCGCCTTCGATCAGGAATCGATCGTCGATATGGGCGACGGCAACCTTGCCGATCACGAGCAACTGCCGGGGAGAAGTCCAGATTTCCTGCAGGGCGGTGCATTCAAAGCTTACCGGCGCGCCGGCAATTCTGGGAGCAGCCACGCGAACCGACGGGACTGTCGCTATATCGGCTCGCTCGAGTTCATTTTGCCCAGAAGGCATCTCGGCCGCTGTCGCGTTCATTGCTTCGGCCTGCTCTTCGGTCACCAGATTGACGACGAACTCACCTGTCACAACGATATTGCCGGCCGTATCCTTGAGCATGTCATTGTCGCGCGGCATGAAGCCCAGCGCGATGATCGGCGGATCGTCCCCCATCATGTTGAAAAAACTGAAAGGGGCGGCATTAGGCACGCCAGAGGCGGAGAGCGTCGTCACCCATGCGATCGGGCGGGGTGTGATGGTCGCGGTGAGCAGTTGATAGCGGCGTTT
Organism: Flavisphingomonas formosensis; assembly: GCF_009755815.1. Taxonomy (GTDB): domain Bacteria; phylum Pseudomonadota; class Alphaproteobacteria; order Sphingomonadales; family Sphingomonadaceae; genus Flavisphingomonas; species Flavisphingomonas formosensis. Next base: position 11,655 of record NZ_WRPK01000005.1, on the reverse strand, counting down.
GCGTGGCAGCGCCTCCAGGTCGAATATCATGCTCCGTTACATGTCTCGATCGCCAGCCGGGGCCGCTCGTCGACCTTGAGTGTGAAGATATCCGGTCGCGCATAATGCCCCGTCACGTCGAAGTCGTAGCGCGCCCGCACCACATCGTCCGTGTCGATGTCCGCGAACAGGATGGCATCCTCGTCGAACACAGGGCCCGCGAGCACCTCCCCGAGCGGACCGATGATCGCGCTGCCCCCGCGCATCAGAACGACATCGCCGTCGTCGCCTGATGCACATTCATAATCGGCGGGGTAGGCGGATCGCCGAATATGCTGGCACGCGCTGAAGACGAAGCATCGCCCTTCCATCCCGATATGCCGCATCGACGGCAGCCAGCTGTCGCGATCATCCGCCGTGGGCGCGCAATAGAGGGTGACGCCTTTACCATACATCGCCAGCCTGAGGGCCGGCATGTAATTTTCCCAGCAGATCACCGCGCCTACGTTGCCGATGCCAGTCTCGACCACGGGCAAGGTCGAACCGTCGCCAAACCCCCAGATCAATCTTTCGGCGGCGGTGGGCATCAATTTGCGATGCTTGGCCAAGGTGCCCCGCGAGCCATCGATGATGAGCGCGGTGCAATAAAGCGTGGCGCGGGTCCGTTCGATGATTCCGATCACGACGACGACGCCATGCCTCTCCGCCGCTTGCCGGATTTCAGCGACCTCTGGCCCATCAACAGACACGGACGCCGCATGATAGGCGCGGAACGCCTCACGTCCTTCCGCGGACCGCTGCCCCACCACCGTTCCGAAGTCCGCGCCCTTGGGATAGCCTCCGATGAAAGCTTCCGGGAAGACAATCAGCCGGGCTCCTCCGGATGCGGCTTCATCGATGAGACGAGCGGCCTTCTCCGATGTGGCAATACTATCGAATGGCACCGCACCGGCCTGCACCACCGCTGCGCGAAATGTCTCGTTTCCAAGCACCGCCCGTCCTTTCAGAATACGCTGTTCGCCTCATGCATGCAGCCTCGTGCGCAGCGACCAAAGTTCCGGGAAGAAGCGGAGCTCGGTGACGTGGCGAAGCCACCCGACACCTGCGGATCCGCCCGTGCCCGGCTTGAGGCCCAATATGCGCTGGACGGAAACAAAGTGCCGCCAACGATATTGCGTGAAGAGATCATCGATCGTGATCAACGCTTCGGCCACGCGGTAGAGATCATTCTCTGGCACAGGCTCCGCATAGACCTGCAACCATGCATCTTCCACGGCGCCACTTGGCTGGTAGGCCTGCGACCAATCGCGATCCAGCCGGTCCTGCGGAATGGCGAAGCCTCTGCGCGCCATCAGAGCCAACACATCGTCGTATAGGCTTGGTCCATTAAGCGCGGCTAGCATCTGCGGATAGACGTCCGGGTTGTTGGCGTGTGCGTCCGCCAATATTGCGGACTTGTTGCCCAGAATGAACTCCACATGTCGATAAGCGTAGGACTGCTGGCCCGAGGACGTCCCAAGATGATTGCGAAAGCCATTGAAATCCGCAGCCGTGATCGTCGACAAAACGTCCCACGTCTTGATGACCAGCTCCACCTCGCGCGTGGCGCGCGGAACGAGATCGAGCATACCGACCACGTCATCTTCCCGAATGCGCGCCTGCATGTTGAAAAACTCATAGTGAACGGCGCGAAACAGCAACTCCTTGACCTGAGTCATCAGGATGAAGGGCAGCTCGGCATAGGCATCACTGCGCATATGCTGGAGGCTGTGGAGTAGGTCGTTACGGTGATAGTCTATATAAGGGTTGCTCTCACCCGCGAACTCGACAAGCGGCTCGCCGACCGTCTGGGACACCATCTTCTCACGGCTCTCGTCCGTGGTAACGCCGATGTCACGCACCAATGAAAGCTCCAGACTCCGCGATCGGATATCGGGTAGTATTCGCTTGCGGTTCACGACGATGACACCTTTCAGAACGCGCCGAAGCACCTTGCCGGCAAAGCTAGTCGCATCATGGCGCGAGTTGGTGCCTCATTGATCAGGTTTTTGGCGGTCATTTGCAAAATACGCTCGAAAGCCTCCCATGAGGAGGAGGATTTTTCCCTGACTGCCGGAAGCGAAAGCGTCGTGATCGGGCGATAAGCTTGGGGATGGCGTCATCCAATGATGCTGCCCATGTGAAATTGTGTACCGGATTGCGGCGTCACGGGGAAAATGTCCACCGGGATCGGCGGCAGCATAGCCCAGAAAGAAATCATCGCTCGCATCGCCCCCCTATCCTGTCTGCGATGGCAGGCGAAGCGCACGGGCGCGGCGCGGAGGGTGCAAATGAATACGCGCTTCGATTCTTATCGTGAAACCACACCCGGCCGGGCCAATGTGGGCGATAGCCCGGACCTGCTCGCTTATTATGGGCGCTTGTCCGAACTAGGTGCTGGCGCGCTATGGACGGTCGCTAACAAGATCGAACCCTGGCAGCCGGTTCCGCATTCGGCTCCGATGATTTGGCGCTATCTAGATTTGCGCGAAGCCGTGCTGCGGGCACTGAAGCTCGTTTCGCCGGAAGAGGCTGGTCGCAGGGTCATCTATCTGGCCAACCCGAACCGTCAGGATGTGGCTGCTGCGGTGGGCTGGCTTTATTCGGGTCTGCAAGTGATGGCGCCCGGCGAATGCGCTTCCAGCCATCGTCATTCGGCGTCGGCGTTGCGCTTCATCATGGAAGGCAGCGGTGCGTTCACCAACGTCGATGGCCATAAGATGACGCTCGGACGCAACGACTTCGTTCTCACACCCAATGGCACATGGCACGAGCATGGTGTCGCCGAGAACGGCACGAACTGCATCTGGCAGGACGGGCTCGACATTCCGCTCGTCAATGCGCTGGAAGCCGGCTTCTATGAAGTCCATCCCGACCTGCGGCAGGCCATATCCTATCCGATCGACGAGAGCAGTTCGATGTGGGGATCGCCGGGCCTCCGCCCCGCCGGGGCTGATTGGCAAAGGCGCTATTCGCCGCTCCTGAAATATGAGTGGGAGCCGACGTACGAGGCGCTGTGCCGCTATGCCGCAGTGTATGACGGATCCCCGTTCGACGCCATCCATATGGACTATGTAAATCCTGCGACCGGCGGCCCGGTCATGACAACGATGGGGGCCTCGATCCAGATGCTGCGCCCTGGCGAACGCACCAGGGCCCATCGCGAGGTCGGGAATTTCGTCTATCAATGTGCGAAGGGCTCGGGCTGGTCGATCATCAACGGCCAGCGATACGACTGGTCCGAACGGGACATCTTCGTTGTCCCTTCCTGGACGTATCATGAGCATGGCAATTCCTCGCAGACCGAGGATACCTGCCTGTTCTCTTTTCACGACCTCCCCGCAATGCGCGCCCTTGGTCTGTACCGCCAGGAAGCTCTTGGCGAAAATGGCGGTCACCAGCCCATAACCTGAAATCGAGGAAAGTTTATGCGTCTCGTGTCCTATCGTGCGACGATCGAAAGTGCCGCGTGTCTCGGTGCCCTTGTTGATGACCTCGTTATCGACATGGGGCGGCTGGGCGAGAAGGCGGGTGAACCGCTGCCCGCCACGATGCTGGACTTCATCGACGCGGGGCCTGTCGCGATAGACGTCGCGGCGGCGTTGCTCGCGAAACGTGACTGGCCGCTGGGCGGTGCGCTGCCCGTGTCCAATGTGCGGCTGCTGGCGCCCATCCCGCGCCCTCGCAAGAACATATTCGGCATCGGCCTCAACTATCTCGATCATGTCGCGGAATCCGCCGAGGCGCTGGATACCTCACCCGACCTGCCGAAGCAGCCCGTCATTTTCTCGAAACCACCCACCACTGTCATCGGTCCGGGCCAGCCCATCCCTCATGACGCGGCCATCACCCGGCAGCTGGACTGGGAGGTGGAACTGGGCGTCGTGCTGGGCGTGACCGCACGCCGCGTGTCGCGCGCCGACGCGCTGCGGCACGTCTTTGGCTACACGGTGCTGATCGACATCAGCGCACGGGATTGCCGTCGCGCGGGTCAATGGATTTATTCCAAGGGACAGGATGGCTATGCACCCATGGGTCCCTGCATCGTCACGAAGGATGAGATTCCGGATCCGCAGCTTCTGGACATCTGGCTCAACGTAAATGGCGTCGAGAAGCAGCGGTCGAACACCAGCCACATGCTGTTCAAGGTCGATGAGCTGATCGCCGACATCAGCCAGGGGATAACGCTGGAACCGGGAGATATCATCGCCAGCGGCACCCCCGCCGGCGTCGGAGCCGGCCTTGATCCACAGGAATGGCTGTGGCCGGGTGACGTCATCGACTGCGGGGTTGAGAGCATCGGCACGCTCCGTCACAACGTCGTTGCGGCCTAGCCGCACAATTTTTTCACAAGGTCCAGCGACGGAAACGCCCTGTCGCTGCTATAACGGAAGTTGACCGCCCACTTATGCGGGCCGACCGCTTTGTCGTAAAGCTGCCGCGTAGAGAATTTCTGTCAGGCTACGCCGTGCATCAGCCGCTTCAGCAGCGGCGAGATGGCGATCAGAAGCACACCCGCCGCCACTGTCCAGAGCCCGCCGATCATGAAGCTGTGCAGATAATTCTGCAAGCTGAGCTGGGGATTGAGAACTTGTCCGCCGATCGTGGGGGTCGCCGCGGCCTCGGCGATCGCACCGGCTATATAGTCGGCGACGGACATTGACAGGAACCACACGCCCATCATCACCCCGACAAGGCGCGCCATCGCCAGCTTCGTTATCATCGACAAGCCAACGGGCGAGATGCAGAGCTCGGCGAGCGCGCCAAGAAAGTAACTGAGGACCAGCCACCAGACCGATACCCGATATTGTCCGTTGGCGAAGGATCCGCTCGCGGCGAGCAGCAGGAAACTGATGCCGACCAGGATTAGCGCGATGCCGAACTTCAGCTGGATGGACGGCTCCCAGCCGCGACGAGCCAATTTCAGCCAGAGCCAGCCGAGGAGAGGGGCGAACAGGATGATCGAGATCGGATTCACATTCTGCATCTGGGCCGCCGATACCGAAACCCCGAACAGCGTGAGCGTCGTATTTCGTTCGGCGAACAAGATCAGCGATGTCGCAGCCTGCTCGCTCAGCGTCCAGAAGGCGATGTTGAACACGATCAATATGATGGCGGCGAGCATCATCTGCGCTTCCATCCGTGTCCCTGACCGGAGGGCCCATAATGGCAGGCCGAACACGGCCAACAGGAATGTCAGGAACAGCAGCTTTGCCAGCAACGGGAGCGCCCAGAAATAACCGGCAAGGCCGGTGCCGACCGTCGCCTCCGAGGTGTGCATCACATTCGCGAACATGAAGGCCAGCAGCGCTACCGCCATCAACGATGCCAGCAGGATCGCGATTGTCCGGTTTGCGCCCTGGCCCTGGGGCGGCTCGCCATATCCCGCCAACTGGCCGCCATCGAAAGTCAACACCAGGTAGCTGATCAACATTCCGACGCCCACGACCATGAACCCGGCCCACCAGCCGAACCAGTCGACCACGATGGGGCATAATAGCTGGCTTCCGATCGAGCCGATATTGATCCCCCAATAGAAGATCGTGAAGCCCGCGTCGCGGCGGCGGTCGTCGGGTGGATAGAGCGTACCGACGATCGTCGAGATATTCGGCTTGAAGAAGCCGTTGCCTACCGCGGTGAAACTGAGGCCCACGAGCATCAGCAACAGGTGGAATTGCGATCGCTCCCCGTCGGCATGGAAACGGGCTTGCGGCACCGTCTGCGCGACCGCTCCATCGTGCGTTACCAGATCGACGGAGCCATCGAGGAGACCACGAATCCTCAAAATCTCTCCGTCTCGTAAGATCGTCTGCGTTTTCGCTCGCGGATGCATGAGCGAACCGCCATGGCTCTCGGTGACGTCGTAACGCGCGCCATCGATCGTGACGTAAGGCTTGGCGGGTTCGCCTCCGAAGCAGAGCAGAAAATAGCCGAGGGCCATCAATATGGCGCCACACTTCACCGATCGCTTGGACCCCAGATAACGATCGGCCAGCCAACCGCCGATCAGGGGAGTCATGTAGGCCAGACTGAAATAGGCACCGACGAGGCTGTTCGCCTCCGCTCCGATAAGAAAGTGGTAGCTGAGATAGAGCACCAGCAGCGCACGCATCCCATAGGCCGCAAAGCGTTCCCAAGCCTCGATGGAGAATAGCCGGGCCAACTGCCTCGGATGGCCGAGCCACAGCTTTCCCTCTGCTCTACCGGCAGTGCTCATTGACGTTCCTTCGGTGGTTGGGTGCGGCGCAGCGGCGAATTGGCGAGATGGTCAGCGGGCTCTGGCTACGCCGTCAGATCATCGCCCTGGCTTCTCGGACCGCACGATTCGCTTCGTTCATCGCGTTCATCATGTTCATCCGACCGCTGAGTTCGGAATGCGCAAAGTGGATGCGCCCGAAAGGTTTCCGCAAAATATCGCGCGGGCTATCGGACCCATCTTGACTGTAAAGGAAGCCCGGCGGAGGAGCGGAGAAGCAATGCCCCCAACGATTGAGGATCACCCCGGCGATGTCCCGGCGGGCATCGAAACCATAGGCACCGAACATCGCCGTCATCTGCTCCCGAATCTGGCGCTCGAAATCAGCATAGGGGGTGGAGAGAATTCTCTGCCGCGCGAGCGAACCCTGAATCTCCGGGGCCTGGCCGGGATATAGGAAGGGAATATAGAATGTGAGAACGATGGGACTGTCAGGCGTTAGCGCAGCCTGCCCGGAATGCAGGACCATGTTACGGCGGACGACGACGTGCCAGCCTAGGCCCTCGAACCAGCGAGCGGCCGAAATGCCCAGTTTGTCGAAGAACCGCCAGTTTCGGATGGCGACATTGACGGTCAGTTCGGGGCCATAGTTCATTCTGGCATAGGCATTGGCATGCGCTTCACCCAAATCGCGCACCACGCGACGGCATACCCATCCGCCGATGGCCATAATGACCGTCTTGGCCCGGACTCGGTGCAGCTTGCCGCCATTGACATAGGTGATCAGCACCGAACCCGCCGTGCGTGGGTCGCCGTCATGTTCCACGCGAACAACGGTGGAGTTCAGCTTCAGCCGGACAGACTGGCCGGGCCGATCCAGCGCGGCGAAATCGAGATTTCCTGTGACAATAGTATCGAGGCTCTCTGGTCCGGGCAGGCTTCCCGGAATCGTCTTGCGCAGCATTGCCCGCAGAATCGCCGCATTTCCTCCGGGGAATGAGATATCCTTGACTTCATCACCGCTTTGGCCCGCCGGCGCGGGAGGTTCCGTCAAAGGGAAGCCAAGCAAGCTCACCGCCGCCGCGGAGACTGCGTCGGCAGCCACACCGAACTGGCCGCATGCGAAAGCGGGTGTGACCCATCGCTCGACAACCTCACCGTAACCGGCTTTCCGCAAGAGCTGGGCATAGGTCATGGAATCGAGCCACCGATCGACGTCCTTGACGCCTGTCAGGACATCGCGGCGGCCATTGAAGAAGTCGTCCATCTGGACCTGGTCATCAGCGCTCCAGGGCGTGTTCGCAAATTTCGCCGCCGCGGGATTTTTGACCCAGCCTTTTTCTCCGAAGAAATACCCGACGGAATATGGCTTCTCATCCAGCATCGGTCCGAAATGGTCATGCGGGAGATTGTACCGCTCGGCGCCTCCGGCCAACGGCTCCAGATCGTAGCTCTCCGGCAAGCCGAGGTCATCCCAGTATCTGGCCGCGATCTCGACGCGCGTACCTTTCCAATCTCGGCCGCTGGGCAGGATCGAGCCATTCGATCCTTGAGGCGCAACGAGGCGATGGCCGTCGACCTCGAACATGTTCTCTTTCGCCTCACCCCCCGGCATGGCATGGTTTTCGAGGATCAATACGCTCTGACCCGGCTTCAATGTCCGCTTGAGTTCATATGCCGATGTAAGCCCGCTGAAGCCGCCTCCCACGACGACCGCGTCGACTTCTTCCTCGATCGACACCGTCGGCAGTTCATCATAAGCTCCGTCCCGCATGGCATGCGCGGCATTCATGACGGCTTCTGTATTTCCATTCGCCCAGGCATAATCCCCAAGGCCGCCAAAACCGTTCCAGGCCGATCCGGAGGGTGAAAATGCGCCGGCGTTGGCGGCCTGCAAGGGGGCTCCGCTCCCAACTGCCAACGCTGCGCCGACCCCCACCAGTGCGCCATTGACGAAATCCCGTCTCGAGATTGGGCAGGTCATACCGAGCAAGTCGTCGCCGCGCTTTTTACCGCTCAATTATCGTCTCCTGAGACCGAAACCGGAGGAGCCGCCACCCGTTTAACCCGTCCGATCCAGTGCCTGCTTTCCACAGGCTGCTGACGTGCGTGGGCCAAGTCAGACGGGAAAATCTGCTCATCCATTTTCCAATGATAAGCGGCACCATGCAATGTTACATTTCCTTTGCGCGTCATCACGAGGTGTCGGGAGCAAATCCTTACCAGCCTTGACCGGTGCGAGGAATATTTGACCATTTGCGGGGGTCGGAAGCCAGCGTTCGCAACGTGCAGAACTGCATCCTCACCTATTGAACCGATATTCCGCCGATGATGCACGCGCGGGATTAATTTTGCGGCGGGGGTAGGGAAAGGGCCTCCATAAGGTCAAAAAGTGGCCGTCTCAGATGCTAGCGATATGACATGGATGACCTGCTAGACGACCTGCTGTTTGCCTACGGCCCGGATCTGGAGCGCGAATATTCGCCGTCGTCGGTGGCTGCAGACTTCGCGGAATCCGTCGCTCGCTATCGCTCGCTGAGTGACGAGGCTCTCCGCTCGTTTTCCTGGCAGCACATGGCCTACGGACCCGGAGTGGACGAAGTCGTCGTGCTTGCGGGAGATATTCGGTCAGCCCGCCACGTCCACCTTTTCATTCATGGTGGCTATTGGCAGGAGTTATCGTGGAAGGACGCTTTGTTCCCAGCGCGCGGCTTCACAAGCGAGGGCATTACCTATGGTGCGATCAATTACAGCCTTGCGCCGTTGGTAACGCTCGATCAAATCTTGGATCAATGCTGCCGCGCTATTCTCGCGGTCACACGCGCGACTCAACAAGCCGGATTAAAAGCCCGAATCAGTCTTTCGGGGAGTTCTGCCGGCGCTCATCTGGCCGCGATGATGGCCCTGAGCGACTGGTCGTCCGTCGGTCTCGCTGTAAACCCGGTTTCGGCCCTGATTCTTATGAGCGGCATCTATGCATTGCGGCCGCTGACTCACACATCGATTAATGCGGCCCTCGGCTTGAGGATCTCTGATGCCGACCGTCTGAGCCCGCTCCTTTTGCCAGCTCGGGCTACGTGTCCCACACTCATCGCTTGGGGCCAATTTGAGACCGCGGCATTCAAAAGCCAAAGCAAGCTGTTTGCCACTCATTGGGAGACAAGTGGCAATTATATTACCGCCCTAGAAATATCAGGAAAATCTCATTTTGATATCGTTTTCGATTTATCTGACGAGGGTACGGAACTGGGAAGACATACGTTCCAACTTCTACGGGAGGATTACAAACAGTCATGAAATCATATAATCGGCGTTATTGCATCTCAGCTCCAGCACAGGAACGTCTTATTATTATCCGGGCGGGAGCGATTAATTTCTGCAGATGCCTGCCCTTTACGACCGGAGAAGCATGATGACGCCACCGTCCATGTTCGACAACTTGGCCGCTCTTGACGCCGCAGACTCTTTGAGAGGTAAGCGGGCGCTCTTCCATATACCCGACGGCCTGACGTATCTCGATGGCAATTCCCTGGGATGCTTACCGCTCTCCGCGCAAAAGCGTGGCAACCAAGTCATCGGTGGCGAATGGGGGGATGGACTGATCCGCTCATGGCTGGCGGCGGACTGGCTGACCCTCTCGCAGCGCGTCGGCGATCGGATTGGCCGTCTGATCGGCTCCGCAGCGGGCCAGATAGTCGCGGGCGATTCGACCTCGATCAATCTTCACAAGATGCTGCATTCAGCTCTGGATCTTCGACCCAATAGATCGACGATATTGACCGATCAGGGCAATTTTCCAACAGATCTGTACATTATCGACGGCGTTGCAAAGCAACGCGGAAAATGGGTCAGGAAATTGCCGCCAAGTGAGATTCTTGCTTCGATAAATGAAACAGTTGCCGTCATCGTGCTCACGCATGTCGACTATAAGAGCGCGGCTATTTACGACATGGAGGAAATTACCGCCCAGGCTCATGCGAATGGTGCGCTCGTGATATGGGATCTGGCCCATACCGCCGGTGCCGTGCCTTGCGACCTTGATCGCTGCCAGGTTGATTTTGCTATCGGGTGCGGCTACAAATATCTGAATGGTGGGCCAGGTGCGCCCGCCTTTTTATATGTGGCGAGATCTCATCAGTCGCATGCGAGACAACCCTTGCAAGGATGGTTTGGTCATAAAACGCCATTCGATTTCTCATCGGCTTTTGACCCTGCTGCCGGCATCGTCCGATTTTTGTGCGGTACGCCGTCGGTGATCGCGCTCTCGGTTCTTGACGGCGCGCTGGACGTGTTCGAAGGCGTCGAAATGGCCGCTCTTCGCGAGAAAAGCGACAGCATGGTCGCTGAATTTCTAACCTTATATGATACCTATCTCGAGCCGGAAGGCTTCGTTTTGATCAGCGAGCGCGATTCGCGACGTCGGGGAAGCCACGTCGCTTTTAGCCATCGCAACGGATACGAGATCATGAGAGCACTAGCGGACCGGGGCGTGATCGGAGATTTTCGCGCGCCCGACGTGCTGCGCTTCGGTTTTGCACCGCTTTATAACCAATTTTCTGAGATCGGAGTGCTTGTCGCTTCGATACTCGAGATCATGCACTCAGGCGCGTGGAAACAACCCGATTATGCAGTCCGACAGGCAATCACCTGATAGCGATTGTGACGCTTTTGGTCGGGAATTCTCAAAGCCAAGCGACTTGCGAAATACGCAGAGGGATTTTCTTGCAGGATAAGGGCGGAAGAAGGGAATGGAGTAGATGCCCTCCTCGCTCCACCACCTGCTTCGTCGCAATCACCGAATGTCGTCCAAGTTGCCCCACAACTCGCGGTAGCGCTTGAGGGTCAAGTGCCGCCCGTACGGCGTATCTCGCCGTCGTACGGAGTTCCGGTGATGAGTACATATCTGACTCAGCCACGGCGAAAGTTCCGGACGTGCCGGCCTTCAAGCCCTCCGATCCCGGCGACGCCGGAAAGTATCATGGTCCGCTCGACTTCCTCGGTTAGAAGCGCCAGCACGCGATCGACCCCCTTTTCACCGGCTGCGGCGAGGCCGTAGAGATAGAGACGGCCAATCGCACAAGCCGTTGCGCCGAGAGCGATCGCCTTCACCACATCTGACCCGCGCCGTATGCCGCCATCGCAGATGACGTCGGGGCCATCGCCCAACGCATCCCGCACCGCTGCGATCTGATGAATGGGCGCTGGAACCCCATCGAGCTGCCTCCCCCCGTGATTGGAAACGATCACGCCGGACGCGCCCGAAGCTATCGACCTCTTTGCATCCGCAGGCGTCATGATTCCCTTGACAGCTAGAGGGCCGCTCCATTCGCTCGCAAGCCACTCCAGATCGCGCCAAGTGACGGTGCGATCGAACTGGCCGCCGATATAGTCGAACAGGCTTAACGGGGGGGGCGCGGGCGGCGCGGGGGCGGCGGGGGGGC
>NZ_WRPK01000004.1 GCF_009755815.1 Flavisphingomonas formosensis | reverse complement strand
TTGTACAGGCGAGGTGTCTTCGTCGGTACTCGTGACATAGCTCAGCTGGATTCCATCGACGATCGCGCCGCTACAATAATGCAGACCGGCCCTTGACCGAAAAATCATCATGTGAGGGGGGGCGTTCCGCTTCTCCAGCGCGCCCTCCCCGGGAGCGCCTGAATTTTACCAGCGATAACCGATCGTGCCCTGCACGGTGCGGCGATTGCCATACCAGCACCAGCCATAATCGAGATAGCAGGTGGTCAGATATTTCTTGTCGAAGATGTTGGTGGCGTTGACGGCCAAGGTCACGCCTTCCAGGCGCGGAATGGTCTTGCCGAGATCATAGCGCACCAGAGCGTCGAACAGCGTGTAGCCCGGCGTATTGTAGGTGATGCCGTCGAAATAGGTGCCGGCATAGACATGGTCGACATGGCGCACGGCGCCGCCGACCGCGAAACCCTCCAGCGGCCCCTGCTCCGGCGCCCATTCGAGATTGGCCGAAACGCCGCCGCGCCCGACGCCCAATATGCCCGCTCCATCACTGTCCCGCACCTTCTGCCGGCTGAATGCGAGCTTGGCCTGAAAACCATGGCCGAGCGGGGCGCTGGCTTCGACCTCGACGCCGCGCGAACGCACCTTGCCGGTCTGGATCGAATAGTTGGTGTTCGGGACCGACGTCAGCAAATTGGTCTGGCGAATGTCGAAATAGGCCGCGGTCAGCAGAATCTGCGTGCCGACCGGCTGATATTTGACGCCGGCCTCGATCTGCTTGCCGAGCGACGGCTTGGCCTGACCCTGCGACCCGTCATTGTTCAGCACCAGCCCGCTCTGCGGCTGGAAGGAGGTTGAATAGGTGACATAGGGCGCAATGCCGAGCGCCGTCCTATAGAGCGCGCCGGCTCGCCAGGTGAATTTCTTGGAATGCTCGGCGTCCGATCCGACGGGCTCGACCCGCGCCCAATCCTGGCGCCCGCTCAGCATCACCCGCAGACCGCCCCAACTCATCTGATCCTGGACGTAAATGCCCTGCTGGCGGACATGATAGGCGAGATAGCCGCCGAACGCGTCCGGCACGTCCTGCGGCGTCTGCGGCACGACCTGGGAGCCGTAGACCGGATTATAGCCATCGAGCGACGAGAAGGATCCGAAGGCGTAATCCTCCGTCGAATGCAGCACCTGCCGATCGACGCCGAACAGCAGATTATGCGTGATCGGGCCCGTCTCCACCTTGCCCATCAGCTGATTGTCGTACGTCCACGCCTTCATCCGCTCACGGGTCGAATAGGATGCGCGCGAGAAGGTCGCGGAGGTCGGGTCGCTGCTGTCCAGGGAACCGCTCGTATACGCAATGCCGAGGCGCGACTTCACCGATTGGTAGCGGCCCGATGCGCGGAACGCCCAGCCACTGCCGAAATCATGGTTGAAAATATAGGTGATCGCCCCCTGCTCGCGGCGGAAGCGATTGTCCGGCTCGCCGCCGTCGAACTTGGTCGAAAGCTTCCCGTTGGGATTGGCGATGAACGTGCCCGAGGCCGGGAAGACGCTGTAGGTGCCATTATAGGGATCGTGCGAATAGTTGGCGAGCAGGGTCAGGGTGGTCGATCCGCCTTGCCCCACGGTCACCGCACCGGAGATGGTCTGCCGTTCGCGCTTGCCGAAGCGCTGCTGCGTATGCGCTCCGTTCGCGCTGCCATAGACGCGCCAGGCGATGCTCGGGCTCAGCCGGCCGCCGACATCGGCGTCGACGCGATACAGGTCGTAAGTGCCGTACGTCCCGCTGGCCGCGCCATAGGAATCGGAGGCCAGCGGCAGCTTGCTGGACAGGGCGACGAGACCGCCGGGGCCGGACTGGCCATAGAGCGCGGACGCCGGCCCTTTCACGATCTCGACACGATCGAGCCGCGAGACGTCGATCTGGGTGGACGCATAGCCCGACGGGCTGTCGTAGATGCGCAGGCCGTCGAGATACTGCATCGCATCGAAGCCGCGCAGCTTGAACTGGTCGTACACCTCGGCGCTCGATCCGCGCTGCTCGGGGGTCACGCCGGCGACGAAGCGGAGCGACTGGTTGAGATTCTGGAGGCCGAGGCCGGCAATATCCCGCGCATCGATGACGCTGATCGATTGCGGCGTCTCCGCCAGCGGCAGGCTGCTCTTGGTGCCGGCAGACGCCACGGTGCGCTCGCGCTCGCCGGTGACGACGATGACGCTTCCCGGATCCTCGTTGCTCTCCGCCTCGGCCAGCGCCGGGCCGGCATAGAGCATCGCCCCGAGAATCAGAGCCTTGGCGTAATTTGGGTCGACCATCATTTCCCTTTCCGCATTCCGAGAGGCGCCACTAAAGAGGTTGATAATAGTTCGCAATTGCATTTTAAATGCGTTTTGCAAGATTCGTCATCTCCCGGATAGAAGGCGCTCTTTCGAAGGGATGCGGACGATGACCGGCAGGAGTGCTCGACGAACGAACCCGGCCCCGCGCGGAGGGCGCTGGCGCACCGGTCTGACCGTTGTAGCCTTCCTGCTCGCAAGCGGATGCGCGACAGCACCCCCGCACCGGGTTCTAGCCTGCAGCGCCGCCGCCGCGCCCCGCATCACCCTCTCGCACGACGGTCGCAATGCCTCGACTACCCTGTCGGTGCTGACCTACAATCTCGAAGGTCTCGGCTGGCCTGCGCGTAGTGGGCGTGCGCCGCAGTTGCGCGAGATCGGTCGCAGGCTCGCCGCGATGCGCGCGGCCGGTACCGCGCCCGACATCGTGCTGTTCCAAGAAATGTTCTCGGGCGCGGCCAAGCAGGCGGTAGCGGACAGCGGCTATCCCGCGATCGTCACCGGGCCGCGCCGGACGACGCGCCCGGATCCGTCGACCACGGACCCGCTGCCCGGCAAAGCCCGCATCAAGCGCGGCGAAATAGGCCTGCGCCTTACCGGCGGAGGCGTCGCCATCGCCTCACGCTACGCGATCAGCGCGGTCGAGATGCGGGCTTATGGCCGCCGGTCCTGCGCGGGGATCGACTGCCTCGCCAACAAGGGCATAGTGTTGGCGCGGATCAGCGTACCGGGCGTGCCGACGCCGATCGACGTCTATGACACGCACATGAACTCGCGCAGCGCCTCGCGTGCGCCGCTGGCACGCAATCTCGCCGCCCATGACCGGCAGGCGCTGGAAGCGTCCGAGTTCATCGATCGAACCCACGATGATTCCTATCCGCTGATTTTCGGCGGCGATTTCAACATGCGCCACTCGGAGCGGCGGTGGGAGAATTTCTCCCGCTACCAGTCTCTCCTCCTCGTCCATCGCGTCTGTGTCGATGCCGCCTCGGGGTGCGACGTGCGTCTGTCGTGGGACGGCGACGCACCCTGGATGGACACGCAGGATCTGCAATTCTTCTGGCACGGCACCCAGGTGTCGGTACGCCCGATCCGCGTCGAGGCGATGTTCGACGGCGGCCCGAGCGGCCCGGAGCTTTCCGATCATGACGGCTTCCTGGTCACCTACGAACTGAAATGGGCGCGGGCCGGCGCGCCGCGGCCGCCTTGTTGAGCCGCGCCGGGGTCGGCAGGGCTTCGGACGAAACGGAGAAAGTCAGAATGCTTCGCGCGATGCGCTCGCCGACGGTCGCGGTAGCCTGGCTGCTCTACTAGGGCGCGATGCTTCCTCCTCATGATCCTGAGCGTCGCCGAAAAAATCGCCCACGGTGCGTCCGTCGGCACGGCAGCAGTCGCGCAGGAGAAAACCCAGCAGCTCGTGAAACCAGACGCGCCGGCCCATCCATAATACCAGCGGATGGCATGGCGGATCCGTGCGTCGGAGTGCCAGATCCACCGCCTGAGCGAGCGAGGCCGCAATTGCGCGACCGCTTCGATCAGCTTGACCCACAGAAACAGGCGCCACGGCGGCAGATGCCGCATCCCGAGAACCTGATGCTTATAGTCCCACTTCGTCATATCCGGCTGGACCACCGGACGATCTCGGGCGAACCGATAATAGGGCGTCCAGCGGTGCGGCGTGACGTAGAGCGCCTGGATCTGATCCGCGTCATAGGAGACGATCTGCCGCAATGCCCGCCAGAGGTCTCCGTCTGTCTGGTCCTCGAAGCCCGAAACCCATGTCATCATCGAAAGGATGGAATGGCGGCGCAGCAAGCGGATCGCCTCCCGGTCGGCGGAAATGCTGCCGCCCTTGCGGATGAGCTTCAGCGTCGCCTCATCCGTATTCTCCATGCCGAGCAGGAAACGCTCGAAGCCGGCCTGCTTGTAGAGATGGAGGATATCCGCATCCCGCACGATATCGTCGGCGCGGGTCGAGCCCACCAGCGTCACCTCGACACGCTCGGCGATCAGCGCCTTCAGAAAAGCGCGCCAGGCGGTTCGGCCGGCGCTGGGATTTTCATCCGCGAAGTTGAACACCTCGATCCCGTGATCGCGGTGAAGCCGCGCGATTTCCGCCGCCAGCAGCTTCGGATCGCGATGCCGCCAGCGCGTCCAGAAACCTCTTTGCCCGCAATAGTTGCACAAATGCGGACACCCTCGGGAAAATTGGATGACCACCGCGCGTTTTCCGCCCCAATAGCTGTATCGACGAAAATCGACGAGTTCCCAGCCGATGCGATAGGCGTCGAGATCTGCAATCACCGGCGCGGCGCGTGTCCCCACGATCTCCCCATCGCGGCGAAAAGCGATGCCGTCGATGCGATCGAGCGGCTCGCCACGGCCGAGCGCTCCCATCAACCGCCGAGCCGTCTCTTCGCCCTCCCCGCGGACGATGGCGCAAACATGCGGCTCCCGCGCCAGTATCTCGCGCCAGAAATAGGTCGGGTGCACGCCGCCATACACGATATGCGCGCCCGGCAATGCGCGAGCGATGGCAGCGGACACCTCGGCGATGACCGGATGGCCGGACGACGATCCGGAATGACCGAACAGAACAGCATCGGGCGCCCTGGCCACCGCCTGGAGGACCAACTGCTCGGTCGACATCGGCCCGAACTCGCCATCGAGCAGGGTCACCTCATGGCCGTCGTCAATGAGCGGTCCTCCCACGCACAGCAAGCCGAACGGAGGCAGATGCTCTCTTGGAATGCGGCTGCCGATGGATGGGTGAGGCACATTGACGAGCAGGATACGCACCGGATTCTCCCAATGAGGTTGGCAGCTTCTCGCGGACGAAAGTCGAGCGCTGATCGGTGGCCGATGGAGAATCGATGCAGCCTGCACGTCGGGCACGGCACGGCGACGGCCCTTGCCCCACACACGAACAAGTCCATTGGCGCGCCCACGCAATGCGACTATGACCGCGCCCGAGCGGCGGCCTTAGGCCTGCCGCTCATGATCGCGCCGGTGCCCCGCGAGGGGCTTCAAAGGGAATGCGGTGCGGGGGTTTCACCTCCTAATCCGCGGCTGTCCCTGCAACTGTAAGCGGCGAGCGCGATGCACATCGTTCCCTCCTCTGGGGGGGAACAGTCACTGGGGCCAGCATGAGCGCGGTCCCGGGAAGGCGGTGCATCAAGCCCTGACCCGCGAGCCAGGAGACCTGCCGGCGCATGGTCGCTCTTGCCATGGTCCAGGGATTGGCCACGGCACGGTCTCTCCGTCTGAGCGACGAAGCCTGCGGCTGGGGCCGCACGGCGCATGGCAGCGGGCTTCGTGCCCGTCCGCGGCCGTGCGCCGGCCGTTCGCCGAACGGTCCGCCCCGGCCCGTCGTCGCCCGGGGCGCGGGAGATTGAGCCGATGATCCGTTTTGCCGCCATCATTCCGTCGGAAGCGGGCGCATGAGCAAGGTACCCGCGACCGTCATCACCGGCTTCCTCGGTGCCGGCAAGACCACGCTGATCCGCCATCTCCTGCAGAATGCCGGCGGCCGCCGCCTCGCGCTCGTGATCAACGAGTTCGGCGACGTCGGCGTCGACGGCGATCTGGTGCGCGGCTGCAACGACGCCGCATGTCCGGAGGAGGATATCGTCGAGCTCGCCAATGGCTGCATCTGCTGCACCGTCGCCGACGATTTCCTGCCGACCATGCAGAAGCTGCTCGATCGCCCCAACCCGCCCGAGCATATCATCATCGAAACCTCCGGCCTTGCTCTGCCCAAACCACTGGTGAAGGCGTTCCAATGGCCGGATATCCGCACCCGCACGACGGTGGACGGCGTGATCGCGCTGATCGACGCCGATGCGGTCGCGGCCGGCCGCTTCGCGACCGACGAGGCCGCGCTCGCCGCGGCGCGCGCCGCCGATCCCTCGCTCGATCATGACAGCCCGCTGGAGGAGCTGTTCGAGGATCAGCTCGCCTGCGCCGACCTGGTCATCCTCAACAAGACCGATCTGGTCGCGGCGGATGCGCTCGGCGCGGTCGAAGCGGAGATCGGTGGCGGCATCCGTTCCGGTGTACGCATCGTGCGCGCCGCACAGGGCGCGGTGGATGCCGCCGTGCTGCTCGGCCTCGGTGTCGGCGCCGAGGACGATCTCGACGCCCGCCCCTCGCATCATGACGGCGAGGAGGATCATGACCATGACGATTTCGACAGCTTCGTCGTCAAGGGCGGCAAGGTTGCGGACATTGTGCCGCTCCTCGCCGCGCTGGAGCGGCTGATCGCCGAGCATGATATCCTGCGCGTCAAGGGCATGGTCGCGGTTGCCGGCAAGCCGGCGCGACTGGTGCTGCAGGGGGTCGGCCCGCGCATTCAGACCCATTTCGATCGCGCCTGGGGTGCCGGCGAACCGCGCCGCTCGCATCTCGTGGTGATCGGTCAAAAAGGTCTCGACCGCGCCGCGATCGAAGCCAAGCTCGCACAGGTGCTGGGCGCGGATCCGCGCTGATGCATCTGCTCGCGGCTACGCCGGGCACCGTTTCGAACGGCGAGGATGCGATCGACCTCGCCCAGTCGCCCGGCGACATCGTGATCCTGACCGTCGCGGACAGCGAGCTTGCCTGCTTCGCCCATGCCGCGGCGGCGCTGGGAGACCGCGCGCCCAGCGTCCGGCTCGCGAACCTGCTGCAACTGCGCCATCCCTATTCGGTCGATCTCTATGTCGAGACAGTGATCGCCCACGCCCGCTTCGTGTGCGTGATCCTGCTCGGCGGGAAATCCTACTGGCCCTATGGCATCGACGAGATTGCGGCGATGGCGCGCACCCGCGGCATCGCCTTCGCCGCGATCGCCGACGGCCGCGAAGCGGATCCGGAGCTGGAGCGCGCCTCCACTTTGGCTCCGGCCGGGTGCGATCGGCTGCGCGATTATCTGCGCCAGGGCGGCATCGCCAACGCCGTCGGCTTCCTGCGCACCGCCGCGCGCCTGATCGGGAGCGACGCCGGCCAACCGGACGATCCGGTGCCCGTCGCCGATGCCGGCCTTTACCTGCCGGGACTGGAGCGCCCCACCCTCGCCGACGTCCGCGCCCGCTGGCAAGCCGGTCGCCCGGTGGCGCTGTTGGTCTTCTATCGGGCGCTGCTGATCGCCGGCACGCTCGAAGCGGTCGATGCCGTGATCGCCGGACTGGAGACGCAAGGGCTGAACGTCGTTCCGGTCCATGTTCGCGCCCTGCGCGAGCCCTTCGCGCGCGACTGGCTCGCCGGGCTGATCGACCAGGCTGCGCCGGACGTGATCCTCAACGCCACCTCCTTCGCTGCCTCCTCGCCCGGCGAGACGCGCACTCCCAGCGTGCTGGAACGCGCCGACTGCCCGATCCTGCAGACCGTGTTCGCCGGCGTCGAACGATCGGTGTGGCAGGAGAGCGCCCGCGGCCTCGGCCCGCGCGATCTGGCGATGAACGTCGCGCTGCCGGAAGTGGACGGACGCCTCTTCACCCGCGCCGTCGCCTTCAAGTCCGCCGAGCGTTTCGACGCGCGCACCGAATGCGGCATCGTCGTCCCGCGCGTCGATCCCGGCCGGGTTGCCTTCGTCGCGGCGCTGGCCGCCAACTGGGCCCAGCTGCGCCGCACGCCGCCGGCCGAGCGCCGAATCGCGCTGGTGCTCGCCAACTATCCCAATCGCGACGGACGGATCGGCAACGGCGTCGGCCTCGACACGCCGGCCAGCGCGGCCGCGATCCTCGCCGCGCTCGGCGACGCCGGCTATGCTATCGGCGATGCGCCCCGCGGCGGCGCCGCGCTGATGCAGCTGATGACGGCGGGCGTGACCAATGCGCCCGGTTCGGCCGATCGCCCCGGTGAGATCGCCCTCCCGCTGGCCGACTATCGCGCCGCTTTCGCGCTGTTGCCCGAAGACGCACGCCAAACCATTGTCGCCCGCTGGGGCGAGCCCGAGGCGGATCCCTTCCTCCGCGACGGCGCCTTCCGCCTCGCCGTCCACCGCTTCGGCCATGTCGCGCTCGCGGTGCAGCCGGCACGTGGCTACAATATCGATGCCAAGCAGAGCTATCACGATCCGGCGCTGGCGCCGCCGCACGCCTATCTCGCTTTCCATGTCTGGCTGGAGCAAAGCTTCGGCGCGCAGGCGATCGTGCATGTCGGCAAGCACGGCAATCTCGAATGGCTGCCTGGCAAGGCGATCTCGCTGTCCGAGAATTGCTTTCCAGAAATCTGCGCCGGGCCTCTCCCCCAGCTCTATCCCTTCATCGTCAACGATCCCGGCGAGGGCACCCAGGCGAAGCGGCGGATCGGCGCGGCGATCGTCGACCATCTGACGCCGCCGCTGACCCGTGCGGAAAGCTACGGCCCGCTCAAGCAGCTCGAGGCGCTGGTCGACGAATATTATCTCGCCGCCGGCATGGACCCGCGCCGGCTCGACCGGCTCCGCCGCGACATACTCGATCTCGCACGCAGCCAGGGGCTCGACAAGGATGCAGGGGCGAGCGGCGACGATGACGACGCGCTCGCCGCGATCGACAATTATCTGTGTGAGCTGAAGGAACTGCAGATCCGCGACGGGCTGCATGTGTTCACGCAGTCGCCGGAGGGGCGGCTGCGGCGGGATCTGGTGGTCGCATTGGCGCGCACGCCGCGTGGGTATGAAGGGGCCGGGGAGGCTTCGATGCTACGGGCGCTGGCGGACGATCTGGGGCTGGGTTTCGATCCGCTGGATTGCCGGTTGGGCGATCGATGGGAGGGACCTCGGCCGGAGATTCTGGCGGCAATATCAAACGATCCCTGGCGGACGGCCGGGGATACGATCGAACGGCTGGAGATGGTGGCCGCGGATTTGGTTGATGAGGCTTGCTCCATAGACCGTCACCCCTACGAAGGCAGGGGCGATGGGGAGTTGGCAGCAACCCGGATCGTCCTCGACGCAATCCGCACCGATCTCGCCCCCCGCGTCGACGCCTGCGGCCCAGCCGAAGCCGCCGCCCTCCTCGCCGGCCTCGACGGACGCTTCATCCTTCCCGGCCCCTCGGGCGCGCCGACGCGCGGGCGGCCGGATGTGCTGCCGACCGGCCGCAACTTCTATTCGGTCGATACGCGCGCGGTGCCCACCGCGGTCGCCTGGGATCTCGGCTGGCGTTCGGCGCAGCTGCTCGTCCAGGACTATCTCCAGCGCGAGGGCGACTATCCCCGCGCCATTGCGCTCTCCGCCTGGGGCACGGCCAATATGCGTACCGGCGGCGACGACATCGCCCAGGCGCTGGCGCTGATGGGCGCCCGGCCGCGCTGGGACTGGACGTCGGGCCGCGTCACCGGCTTCGAGCTGATGCCGCTCGCCGAGCTAGGCCGGCCGCGGGTGGACGTCACCTTGCGTATCTCCGGCTTCTTCCGCGATGCCTTTCCCGAGCAGATCGACCTCATCGACAGCGCGGCGCGCGCGGTGATGGCGCTGGACGAGGCCGCCGAGGACAATCCGGCCGCCGCGCGCCACCGCGCCGAGACCGCCGCGCTAATCGATCGCGGCGCCGATCCCACCACCGCCGCGCGGCGGGCCGGCACGCGCGTCTTCGGATCGCGGCCGGGGGCCTATGGCGCCGGCCTGCAGGCGATGATCGACGAGCGGCTGTGGCACAGCCGCGCCGACCTTGCCGGCGTCTATCTCGACTGGGGCAGCTACGCCTACGGTGCCGGGGTCGAAGGCGATGCCGAACGCGAGCTGTTCGCGGCCCGCCTCTCCTCCGCCGACGCGCTCGTCCAGAACCAGGATAATCGCGAGCACGACCTGCTCGACAGCGACGATTATTATCAGTTCGAGGGCGGCATGGCCGCCGCGGTCGAGCATCTTTCCGGCCGCGTGCCGCTTTCCTATCACAATGATCACAGCCGCCCCGAACGGCCCGTGATGCGCACGCTGGAGGACGAGATCGGCCGCATCGTGCGCGCCCGACTCGTCAACCCCAAGTGGATCGCGGGCGTGATGCGCCACGGCTACAAGGGCGCGTTCGAGATCGCAGCCTCGATCGACTATCTCTTCGCCTTCGCGGCCACCACCCATGCGGTGCGCGACCATCATTTCGATGCCGTCCACGCCGCCTTCATCGAGGACGAGGCGGTACGCGCCTTTATGGCGCAGGCCAATCCGGCGGCCCTGCGCGAAACCGCTACCCGTCTGGCCGAGGCGCTGGCACGCGGCCTGTGGAAACCGAGATCGAACAGCGCGGGCCTGCTGCTCGCCGAGCTCAAGGGAGACGAAGCATGAGCGTCCAGCGCACCGAGGAACAACATGCCGAGAAGATGCGCAAGAAACAGGCCGCGCACGACAAGATCGTCGCGGCCAAGACGATCGAGAAGGGCCTGCTGATCGTCCACACCGGCAAGGGCAAGGGCAAGACGACGGCCGCCCTCGGCATGGTGGTGCGCGCCATCGGCCATGGCAGGAAGGTCGGCGTCGTGCAATTCGTGAAAGGCGCGATGGCTACCGGCGAAAAGACGGTGTTCGACGCCTTTCCCGACCGGATCGAATTCAAGCCGATGGGCGAAGGCTTCACCTGGAATACCCAGGATCGTGCGCGGGATGTCGCAGTCGCCCGCGAGGCCTGGGAAGAAGTGAAACGGATGATCGCCGATCCGGCCTATGACATGGTGCTCGCCGACGAGCTCAACATCGTCCTGCGCTACGATTATCTGCCGCTCGACGAAGTCGTCGAGGTGCTCACCGCTCGGTCCCCGGCGAAACATGTCATCGTCACCGGGCGCAATGCCCCCCAGGCGCTGATCGACGCCGCCGATCTCGTTACCGAGATGACGCTCGTCAAGCATCCGTTCCGATCGGGCGTGAAGGCGCAGCCGGGCATCGAATTCTGATCATGCGCCCAGCGATCATCGAGGGAGACCGCCCATGCTGACCCGCGTCGCCGATGGCCCGGCCATCGTCGCCTGCAACACCTGCCGCCATGCGAAAGACGCACGTGAGGATGCGGACGGGCGCCGCGGCGGCGCGCGCATGGTGGAGGCCCTGTGTGCCGTCCAGGCCGCCGATCCGCGCTATGCCGGCATCGCCGTCCAAGAAATGCCCTGCCTCTTCGCCTGCAGCGAATATTGCACCGTGCACCTGCGCGCGCCGGGCAAGGTGGGCTATGTGCTCGGCCGCTTCGCGCCCGACGAGGACGCCGCCCGCGCCCTGCTCGACTATGCCGTGGAATATGCGGCGAGCGAGCATGGCCGCGTGCCCTTCGCGCGCTGGCCGCAAGGCGTGAAGGGTCATTTCATCACCCGCACGCCGCCGCCGGGCTTCGTCGCGGAATGAAGCCAGCGCGACCGAGCTCGGATAGGACAGCTTCAAAACCTCTACCGTCATCCCAGCGAAAGCTGGGATCACTATCGACCACGAACGGCGTGCTTTTCGAGGGCGATGCCAGCTTCCGCTGGCATGACGTGGATGCAAGCAATGATCCTCTCCAGAGGAGGAGGATGCGCGTCGAACGAACAGGCTCGACGCGAACGTTTCCCGGAGACAATTGAAATGACTGCCTTCCCGACCCGCACCGCTTTCGAGGCGGCGCTGCGCGATCTGCCGGCTCCCGATCCCGCCGCGATCGCCGCCGCGCGCGCGCGGCAGGCGATGCTCACCAAGCCGGCTGGATCGCTTGGCCGGCTGGAGGAGATCGCGATCTTCCTCGCCGGCTGGCAAGGACGCGAACGGCCGCTGCTGGAGCGCGGTCGTGCCGCGGTGTTCGCCGGCAATCATGGCTTCGTCGCCCATGGTGTCAGTGCCTTTCCCGCCGAGGTGACCGCCCAGATGGTCACCAATTTCGAGGCCGGCGGCGCGGCGATCAACACGCTTGCGCGTGCCGCGGGGCTGGAGCTGACCGTCGTCCCGCTGGCGCTCGACATGCCGACCCAGGACTTCACCGTCGCCCCCGCCTTGTCCGAAGCCGAGTGCCTTGCCGCCCTTTCCGCGGGCGCAGCGGTGGTAGAACCCGACCTTGACCTGCTCGTCGTCGGCGAGATGGGCATCGGCAATTCGACCGCGGCGGCGGCTCTTTGCACGCGCGCCTATGGCGGTCCGGCCGCCGACTGGACGGGACCGGGCACCGGCGTCGGGCAGGTTGGCATCGCGCGCAAGATCGCGGTGATCGAGCAGGCGATCGGCTTTCACCGCGACGCCCCGCAAACCCCGTTCGAGACGCTGCGCCGGCTCGGCGGCCGCGAAATCGCAGCCATGGCAGGCGCGATCCTGCGCGCGCGGCAACTCGGCGTCGCAGTCATTCTCGACGGGTTCATCTGCTGCGCGAGCATCGCGCCGATCGCCGCCGTGCATCCCGGCATCGTTGCCCACTGCCTTGCCGGCCATCGCTCCGCCGAACCGGGCCATCGCCGCCTGCTCGCGCGGCTCGGGCTGGAGCCGATGCTGTCGCTCGACATGCGGCTCGGCGAAGGCAGCGGCGCCGCGGTCGCAGTCGCGGTCATCCGATCGGCGCTGGCCGCACATGGCGGAATGGCAACCTTCGCCGAGGCCGGCGTGTCGGACGCCGGATGAGCGCGCCGCGCCTGCTTCACCTGATGCGCCACGGCGCGCCGATGCGGACCGGCCTGATGCTCGGCCACACCGACGAGCCGCCGAACCCGGCGGGCATCGCCGCATGCATGGCCCAGGCGGAAGGGCTGGACGCCGCGACCATAATCGCCTCCGATCTCGCCCGGGCGCGGCAGGCGGGAGAAGCGATCGCCGCGGAGTGCGGCATGCCCCTTCACGTCGACCCGCGCTGGCGCGAACTCGATTTCGGCGCCTGGGATGGCCGCGCCTCGGCCGAGATCGATCGCGGTGCGCTCGGCCGCTTCTGGGGCGATCCCGATGCCGCGCCGCCACCCGGCGGCGAACGCTGGTCCGCGCTGCGCGAACGGGTTGGCGCAGCGATCGACGGGTTGCCAGCCGGTCCGGCGCTCGTCGTCACCCATGGCGGCGCGATGCGCGCGGCAATGGCGCTGCTCTGCGGCTTCGCCCTGCCGCAGCTCTGGGCGTTCGATCTGCCCTATGGCGCACTGCTGAGCCTGCGCCTTTGGCCCGGCCCGCAGCGGAGCGGCCAGATCGTCGGTCTGTGGCCATGAAAGGCCCGATACTCGCGCTGCAATTCCTGACCAGGCTACCACTGCCGCGCGTGGAAGCGGACGCAGGCGATTTCGCGGCATCGATGCGCTGGTTTCCGGCGGCGGGCATCGTGATCGGCGCCATCCTCGCCGCGGCCGCCTGGGGTGGAGCGCGGATCGACGCCTGGACCGGAGCGCTGGCTGCACTCGCGGCATGGGTGCTCGTGACCGGCGCGTTGCATCTCGACGGGCTCGCCGATCTCGCCGACGCTCACGGCGCGATCCATAAGGGACGTGAGCGGCTGCTGGCGGTGCTCGCGGATCCGCATGTCGGCAGCTTCGGCGTGGTGGCGGTCGTGGTTCAGCTGATCGCAAAGCTCGTGCTGCTGCACGGTCTGGTCGCGGCAGGCGCCCCCGCCGTGCTGATCCTCATTCCCTTTGCCGCACGCATCAGCCCGCTGGCCTGGACGCTGTGGCTACCGCCGCTACACGAAGGACTGGCATCGCGCTTTCGCGCCGCAGTGCGCTGGCGCGACGTGATCCTGTGGAGCCTCCCCTGCGCAGCCGCCGCCTGGTTTGCTCCCGCCCTGCTCGTGGCGCCTGTGCTGATCGCGGCCTGGGGACTCAAGGTGCGGCGGACGCTCGGCGGCATTTCGGGAGACGCCCATGGCGCCGGGATCGAGATGGTGGAGACCGGCCTGCTCGCCACTTTCCTGCTGCAGTTCGGCTGACGCGGCAGACCGGTTCCGCGCCGATCAATGCTTCGTATGCGTCATCCGATCGACATAGGCGATTCCGATCGCCGAGAGGATGAAGGCGCAGTGGATGATCGCCTGCCACATCACGCCGGTTTCCGTGACGCGCGCGGTCGGCAGGCCGAGCGCGCTCGCCTCGATGAAGGTGCGCAGGAGATGGATGGAGGAGATGCCGATGATCGCCATCGCCAGCTTCACCTTGAGGATGCCGCTGTTGACATGGCCGAGCCATTCCGGGTGGTCCGGATGCCCTTCGAGGCCGAGCCGCGACACGAACGTCTCATAGCCGCCGATGATCACCATGATCAGCAGGTTGGAGATCATCACCACGTCGATCAGGCCCAGCACCACCAGCATGATCTGCTGTTCGCTGAGGCTCGGCGCGTGCGAGACGAGATGGGCGAGTTCCTTGAGGAACAGGAACACGTAAACGCACTGGGCGGCGATCAGGCCTAGATAGAGCGGGAGCTGGAGCCAGCGGGCTCCGAAAATGAGCTGGGAAAGCGGACGCATAACCTCATCATGAACTTCTGTTAATGATGAGATGCGCATAGCAGCCCCTGTGTGACAGTGCCACCGCGGGGGAATGCGATCAGGCGCCGGCGGCCTCCTTCGCCATCGCCACCAGCGCGTCGATATCGAGGTGCGTCTCCAGAGTCTCAGCGATCTCGTCCAGCGCGGCATCGATCGAAACGCGATAATCGCGGCCGGCTCCGGTTCCGCCGATCCGCGCGAGCAGCGCCGTGCGCTGCCGGGAATCCGCGAGCAGGCCATGGACATAGCTGCCGAGCACCAGGCCGTCCGCGCTGATCGCCCCGTCGATGCGGCCGTCGTCGAAGGTGACGAGCGGGCGCACGGTGTCCGGCCCGTCGGTCTCGCCCATGTGCATCTCATACCCCTCGAAACGCGCACTGAGGGCCGTGCCGGCGACCGGGCGGAGCGCCTTTTGCGCGCTCAGCACGGTATCGACCGCGAGCAGCCCCAGCCCTTCGGCAGACCCCGCTGGCCCTTCCATGCCGTGGGGATCGGCGATGCGCCGGCCGAGCATCTGATAGCCCCCGCACAACCCCAATATCGCGCCGCCGCGGCGATGATGGGCGCGGATATCGACGTCCCAGCCCTCCGCGCGAAGTGCAGCGAGATCGGCGATCGTCGCCTTGGATCCGGCCAGCACGACCAGCGCGGCGCCAGCCGGGATCGGCCGACCGGGCGGAATCATGGCGAGTTCCACGTCCGGTTCGAGCTTCAGGGGATCGAGATCGTCGAAATTGGAGATGCGCGGAAGGATCGGGCAGGCGATCAGCAGGCGGCCACGAGTCGCCGCTGCCGTCCGTTCCAGCACCACGGCATCCTCGCTCGGCAGGCGGGCCGTCGCCGGCAGCCAGGGAACGACGCCGAAGCCGCGCCATCCGGAAAGCGCCTCGATCTGGCGGTAGCCATCCTCGAACAGCGCCGGATCACCGCGGAACTTGTTGATGACGAAGCCGCGGATCATCGCAGCATCGGCCGGATCGACCACCGTGCGCGTGCCGACCAGGGCCGCGATCACGCCGCCGCGATCGATGTCGCCGATCAGCACGACAGGCACATTCGCAGCTCGGGCGAAGCCCATATTGGCGATGTCGCTGGCACGCAGGTTGATCTCGGCGGGCGAGCCCGCCCCTTCGACCACCACGATATCCGCGCGCGCACGAAGGCGCCGGTAGCTCTCCAGCACCTCGCCGAGCAGAGCACCCCGCGCCGCGCGGAAATTGCCGGCACCGAGCGTGCCGCGCACCCGTCCGCCGACGATGAGCTGCGAGGTGCGGTCGGCCTGCGGCTTCAGCAGCACGGGATTCATGTCGCTATGCGGTTCGGCCCCGCAGGCAATCGCCTGCAGCGCCTGCGCGCGGCCGATCTCGCCGCCATCCGCGGTGACGGCTGCATTGTTCGACATGTTCTGCGGCTTGAACGGCAGGACCGAATGGCCGCGCCGGACGAGCGCGCGGCAGAGGCCCGCGACGAGAACCGACTTGCCCACGTCCGAACCGGTGCCCTGCAGCATCAAAGCACCCATGCCACGCCTCCCGCGACGATCCACAGCAGCAGGCAGGCCCGACGATAGACGATCAGCGCACGCTCGATGTCCGCCCCGCGCGCCGTGATGCGGCCCTCCCCGATCCACGGCTTCAGATGCGCGATGCCGTCATAGGCGATCGGCCCCGCCAGGCGCAGCCCGAGCACGCCCGCCATCGCCGCCTCGGGCCAGCCCGCATTGGGTGAGGCATGGCGGCGCGCATCGCGCAGCATGATGCGCCAGCCACCCGGCCCGGCGAGGCAGATGAGCAGACCGGAGATCCGCGCCGGAAGGAGGTTGAGCAGATCGTCGGTGCGCGCCGCCGCCCAGCCGAAAGCGCGCCAGCGCTCCTCGTGATGGCCGATCAGGCTGTCCGCCGTATTGATCGCCTTATAGGCCCAGATCCCAGGCAGGCCGAGCAGCAGCAGCCAGAAGCAGGGCGCGACCACGCCATCGCAGATGCTTTCGGACAGGCTCTCGATCGCCGCCCGGCTCACGCCCGCCTCGTCCAGCGCGCCGGTATCGCGGCCGACGATCATCGCGACCGCACGGCGTGCGGCCGGCAGATCGCCCCGGCCCAAAGCCGCGGCGACGGGCCGGACATGATCGTTGAGGCTGCGCTGGGCGAGCCCCGGGGCTGCCAGCAGGCCGATGAACGGCCACGCCCAGCCGCCGAGCCGGTCGACCAGAAGAAATTGCAGCGCCAGCCCGCCGCCCGCCGCGATCAGGAGCAGCAGCAGGACGGTGACGACACCCGCGACCCGGCGGGTGCCCTCACCGAAGGAGCGATGATTCCAGAGCCGTTCGCAGCCGCCGATGAAGCGCGCGAAGAGGCCCACCGGGTGGCCGATACGGCGATAGAGCGGAGCCGGCCAGCCGATCGCGGCGTCGATCGCCAGCGCAAGCAGGGCGATGGGTTCAGCCATCGGCGAGCGCCCGATCGAGACGCGCGAAGGCCGCCTCGCTGCCCGGCAGGCCGAAGCGCAGCACATCGGGATCGTGATCGAACGGACGGGTCAGGATGGCGGCACGGGCGAGCCGGTCGAACAGCACGGCCGCATCCGGCGTGCGGATCAGGCGAAACAGCGGCGAGGCGCCTGTCGCGGCATATCCATGGCGGGCAAGCAAGGCGTCGAGCCTGGCAGCATCCTCGGCAAGACGCGTGCGCATCGCGTCGATCCAGCGGGCATCCCGATAGGCGGCCGCGCCGATGGCGATCGCCGCGGCGGAGACCGGCCAGCTGCCCAGCCGCGCCCGATAGGCGGCGATGATCGGACGCGGCGCCAGCACGAAGCCGAGCCGGACGCCCGCCAGACCGAAATATTTGCCGAACGAGCGAAAGAGGACGAGCGGCACCCCATCGCCGACATGGCCGGCGAGGCTGATTTCCGGTTGGGCGTCGGCGAACGCCTCGTCGACGATCAGGTGCCGCCCCGGCGCCAGATCGCGCAGCAGCGCGTGCAGCCGCTCGGGCGGCGTGATGCGACCGTCGGGATTGTTGGGATTGGCGAGGAGCAGCGACGCGCCGGCCCGCACCGCCTGCTCCATATGCTCCGGCGCGATGCCGCGGCCGTCCGTCAGGGCATCGGCATGGCTCCGATAGGCGGGAGCGACATGGGCGCCGCCGGGAGGCAGCACCGTGCCGAGCAGCCGCAGGCCGATCTCCGTTCCCGGCAGCGCGCAGACAAAAGCCGGATCCGCGCCGAAACGGGCCGCGGCGGCCGCCTCGAGATCCGCGAGCGCCTGTTCGTCCGGCAAGGCCCGCCAATCCACCGCGACAGCCCCGGCACCCGGCCAGCTGTGCGGATTGATGCCGGTGGAGAGATCGAGCCACGCGGCCTGCGGATGACCATAGACCTGCCGCGCCTGGCCGATCCTCCCTCCATGAAACGTCCACTCGCGCAACGCATTCTTCTCCGATCCCGACGCGGATTGCTCTTGCCTGTCCCGGCGCACGCGACAACCCCGATCTTGCCCGTTACAGCGACGGACATGACGTCCCGGCCGGCCTCCTCCCTGTTCGTTCTTGGTGGCACCCGCTCCGGCAAGAGCCGCTATGCGCAGATGCGCGCCGAGGCGCTGGCCGGCGATCTCGTCTATGTCGCGACGGCTCAGGCTCAGGACGCCGAAATGCGCGATCGGATCGCACGACACCAAGCCGATCGCGGGCCACGCTGGCGAACGATCGAAGCGCCGATCGATCTGGCCGCCACGGTAGCAGCCGAGGCCAGGGCCGGCCGGGTCCTGCTGATCGACTGCCTCACGCTCTGGGCATCGAATCTGATGTTCGCCGAACGGGACGCCGCGCTGGAAACCGGCCTGATGGCCGAGGCGCTGCGCGGAGCGGCGGGCCCCGTGATGCTCGTTTCCAACGAGGTCGGTCTCGGCATCGTGCCGGACAATACGCTGGCCCGTCGCTTCCGCGATATTGCCGGCCGGATCAACCAGGAGATCGCAGCCGTGGCCGACGAGGTGCAGTTCGTCGCGGCCGGCCTCCCGCTGCGCCTCAAATAGGGATCAGCGCAGCAGCAGCGCGGCAATCGGCACCATCAGCAGAACGACCGCGGGAAGCCCGCGCAGCAGCTGCGGACGCCGCATCAGGACGACCACGACGATCGCCGCGGCAAGGCCGGCCTCGCCGATCCACTCGATCAGCCCGGTTCGCCAGTCCGGCCGGGCCAGGCGGACGAGCAGCGAGAATCCCAGCGCTGCCCAGCCGCAGCCGCGCAGCCAGGGCGCACGGGCCACCCACAGCGCACCAAGCTTCGCCTGTGCGGCATGGCGCGGCATGGCGAGAGCCAGGCTGGCAAGACCGGCGAGGGCGAAGAGCAGGCTGATCAGCGGCGTCACGTGCGACGCTCGCGCAGCTTGGGGACAGTGCGCAGCTTGCGCAGCATCGGCGGAATGGCCGCGACGAACGCGCCGCCGAGAGCCAAGGCGACTCCGTCGAAACCGAGACCGACGATATCGTACGGCAGCCCGACGGTGACGGCCGATACCAGAGGCAGCGCCAGCCAGGCACAGGCGGTGAGCGCGACGATCTCGATCCAGGCGCGCGCCGGACGGCGCAGCAGACCGAAGAGCGTCGCCAGGCCCCAGACCAGGAAAAAGACATGCACCTCGGCATCCTGCCGTCCCGTGAGCGTCACCGGCAGGATGCGATTGGCGAGGAAGAAACCCGCCATGGCGAGCGGCAGCCCACCCGTCGCGCCGACGGTGAACCGGGCGACGAACGCGTTGCCCAGCCCCCCTTCCTTCTCTCGCCCGATCGTCCAGAGCAGCAGGCCGGTGGCGATCGTCGCCGAAAGCGCAAGGCCGCAGAGAAAGTAGAGCCAGCGCGAGAAGCTGGGCGCGAACCGCCCCATGTGCAGCCCGTAGAGCAGATTGTAGAGGCTCTTGGCCGGTCTCTGCTCGGCATAGGCGGATAGCAGCCTGCCGGTCACCGCGTCATAGGCGGCAACCCCGCCGTCATAGCCGACGCCGTTGCTGTCGTTGCGATAGACGAGAAGCACGGCGCCGGCATCATTGGGGTTCTCCACCGTCACACGCCCGATCGCGTCACCGCCGAAGCGGGCACGCGCATCAGTCAGCATGGCGCGCAGGTCGCCGAGCGGCGCCGGCCTGCCGGCGCGCGGCCGCGTATAATAGCCCGGATCCAGATCCGCGAAGGCCCGCGCGGTGTCCGCGCCATAATTGGCGGTGATCGCCCAGGGGAGGGTAAGCGTGATCAGGGTCAGCACGCCGGTGAAGCTGATCATCAGGTGAAAGGGCAGCGCCAGCACGCCCAGTACATTATGGGCGTCCAGCCAGGATCGCTTGCCCTTTCCAGGCCGCATCGTGAAGAAATCGGCGAAGATGCGCCGGTGGGTGGCGATCCCGCTGATCAGCACGACCAGCATCAGCATGCCGGCCGCCGAGGCGAGGATGCGCCCCCATGGATAGGGCAATTGCAGCTCGAAGTGGAAGCGATAGAAGAATTCCCCGCCGAGCGTGTCGCGGATCGCATCGGGACGCCCGGTGACCGGATCGAGCGCGGCCAGCCGATACTCGTCCGCGCCGTTCGCATCTTTGACGTCATAGGTAGCGATGGTCGCCGCCAACCGGTCGTCCGGCGCGTCCATATACCACCCGCTCGACGCAGGCGCGGCGACGGAGAGGTAGCGAATGGCCGCTGCGACGGCATCCACCGGATCGGTGCGCATGCGCACTTCAGGACGCATCCAGTCCGAAATCTCGGACTTGAAGACGCTCGCCGTGCCGGTGGCTGCCATGGCGAAGAGTAGCCAGCCGAAGATCAGCCCGCCCCATGCGTGCAGCCACGCCATGGACTGACGAAAGCCGGTCTTCATCGCGGGCCGCCTGCGGCCCATGCCGCCAGGACGGCCAGCACGATGACGGCGATCGGCCCGGCCCAGGCACGCCAGGCGCTGCGCGCGGCGAATACCCAGATGACGACCGCGGGCAAGGCCAGCATCGCGATCAGCGTGGCCGCCGTCGCCGCTTCGGCGCGCGACAACGGCAACCAGCGTGCCGAAGCCATCGCCACCGCGGCCGCGGCGCCATAGCCCCCTATCAGCGCCGCCACGACGCGTGAGGCGACGGCGAGGCGGTAGGCGAGGGAACGGGGCTCAGGGCGGGCCATTCAGGTCACAGGCTCCAGGATCGATCGATGCGGCTGCTGGGTGTCTCTTAACGGCATTTATCCGGCACGGGCATGGCGATTTCCGGTCGACAGCTGGTGCGCTCCGCGCACCTTCGCCGTCGGGCGACCGGCATTGACCCCGGGGCTGGGCGGACGGCATAGCACATTGGTCTGCAGGAAAGCCGAGCCAGCCATGTCCGCCATCCCCACCGACGCACGCCGCATCGCTCCCGCGACAGCCCGCAACCGCGATCCGATCCTGGACGTGCTCCGTGCGGAACTGCCGGCGTCGGGAACCGTGCTGGAGATCGCGAGCGGCAGCGGCGAGCACATCGTCCATTTCGCCCGCGCCCTGCCCCATCTGCGATGGCAGCCGTCGGATCCTTCGCCCGACGCGCGCGCGTCCGTCGCGGCCTGGACACGGGCGGAGGAACTGCCCGCGATCCTTCCCCCGATCGCGCTCGACGCGGCCGATGACGCGTGGCCGATCGGACCGGTGGAAGCGATCCTGTGCATCAACATGGTGCATATCAGCCCTTGGGCCGCGACGAAGGGGCTGATCGCCGGTGCCGCCGCGCGGCTACCGGACGGCGGCCTGCTCTATCTCTACGGGCCATATCGCCGGACCGGCATGGTCACCGCTCCGAGCAACGAAGCGTTTGACGAGGATCTGCGCCGCCGCGACCCGCGCTGGGGCCTGCGTCTGCTCGACGACGTCAGCGCGCTGGCCGCCGATCATGGCTTCGGCGCCGCGCATGTCATCGAAATGCCCGCCAACAACATCTCCATACTCTATCGCAAGCTCGCCTGAACGGCTTGCGCCGCGCTTTATCGAAGCGGTTCAGATGCAGCGGGCGATCGCGTCATGATAGGGGACGACGCGATGCAGGCGGCGCACGTTGATCGTGCCGTAGGGCGTGATCGAGAACATGATCGTCGCGGTCTGCCCCTGACGAAAGCTCAGGATCGTCTCATGCTCGGCCTGGATGACGCGCGGCGTGCCGACGCCTTCCAGCGTGTCGGCGATGCACTTCGTAACCTTCGCCGGATCCTTGTCGGTATGAAAGGTTTCGACCGGTTGCTTCTGGCGGATGTCCGACACGGTCGCGCAGCCGGCGAGCGCTAGGGCGATCAGGACGACTCGTTTCATGGCGGCAGACTTGGCGCCAGCCCCCGCACAACGTCAAGCGCCGAGCGCTGTCCCCATCGGAGGGCGGCCTTAGAAATAGTCGGCCAGAACCAGCGGCACGACGCGGCCATCCGCCAGCGTGAGCGTCAGCCGCGTTCCCGCCGTCTGGCCGCCGAGACGAAGGCCTGGCGCGGGATAGCTAGTATCGACCGCGCGGCCGTCCACCGCGACGATGCTGTCGCCTTCCTTGAGCCCGGCCCGGCCGGCCGGACTGTTCAGCGCGACATGGCGGATCAGGATATGATCGGATCGCCGCTGCGCGCCGAGCCCCGACCGGTCCTTCGGAAAAGCCTGGCCGTAACGGCCTTCGTCGGCCTTCAGGAGAAGGAGGTTACGTCCGAGGCTGAGCCGCGTGTCGAATTGGGCGAGCATCGGCCAGCCGAGCGCGAGGGGTTCGGCAAACTCCCAATCTTCGATCACGCAGGTCGGCACGTTGGCCAGACGGAATGGCCCGATCCGCGCCTCGCGCAGCGTCATGATCTGGCTGACCGAAGCGCCTTCGAGGCCATAGGTCATGCTGGTCGACACGGGACGATCGCGCAGCATGCGGAAATGCTCGGCAAAATCCCGCGACATGGTGAGCGGTACGTCGCTGCCGAGATCGACGATGGCGTGATCATGGATATGGTCTTCGAGCGTGATCGGCACGCTCGGAAAATTGCGGCTGCTTCCTTGAAGCCCGATCCGGGTAAAATTCTCTCCGCCCGTTGCTGTGTACGGTGACAGGAAGCGGGCGCGATCCTTGCCGAACTCGACGTCGAGATCCACCGCGCGCAGCACGTCCTGGCCGAGCACGACCGGAATGCTGGTACCCGCCATCCCCTCGACTGGAGACAGATCGTAGCTCGAGATATCGACATGGTGGAAGGTCGCGGCATCCAGCTCGAGATCGTCGAGCCGGTAGAGCGTGCCCGTCATGTCCTGGGTGAAGGTGGTCGCAACGACGGCGCCGACATAGGGCAGATCGAGATCGAGTGCGAGATCGTGGCGGACGACGCTGCGGCTGGCCCCGCTGTCGAGCATCGCGCGGAACGGCCGGCCGTTGAGCCGGGCCGGCAGGGTCAGATAGCGGCTGGTAGCCAGATCCAGCCCATGCCACGCGCCGACCGCACCATCTCTCATGCCGCGGCCGAGAGGGCCGTTGAAGGCGGCCTTTGCCTGACCGGCTAAAGCGAAAGCCCCGACACCGGCCCCAAACTGCAAGAGAGCCTCACGACGAGAGACGCTGGACACACTATTCTCCGCAGACCGGAGCTAATATTCCGGCCGATAATGAAGTGATCATCGACAATTTTCTGTCGCCGGGGACAGAACGACTTTGCATCGCCCTGTTGGTAGCCCCTCTCCTTTGAACGAGAATGGATATGAGACTTCATTTCGGATCGGGAAAGTGAAATTCCTTTCACTGCCGTCCCAACCCTTATGGCGGCTTACGGGGCCCGGATGCGCGCCAGGAATCCGGGCCTTCCGTTTCATCAGAAGGGATAATAGCGGAAGCTGACGAAGGCCATGTTCTGGCTTGCATGCGGTGCTCCGCCGACACCCACGAAGAGTTGGCGCTGCGTGTAGCTGTATTGGAGGCCGATCTGGGCGCGGCCGAACGGCCCTTGATAGAATTTGTCCCAGACGCCGGCGGTGAGCTGCCGCACCCGGCGGCTGTTGCCGCCGCAGGCGCCGCCCTCGATGAAGCAGCCGCTATTGTCGGCGGTCGGCAGGCCGATGCCATAGGCGCCGCCGAGCAGCTTGCGCTCCTGCTGCTCCTCACCGGCGAACCCATATATGTCGAGCGCCTTCGTCGCATGCAGCGTGAGCCCGGCGAGCAGCATATATTCGTTGATCGGATGGATCCGCCCGTCCGCCGCGAAGGTTACGTCCGGAAGCTGCGCCGAGCCATAGCGACCGATGCCCTTGCCGGTCATGCCGGAGAATTGGGCGTCAAGCAGATGCGGAACGACCTGAAAGACGATGCCGCCGCCATAGCCATAGCCATGTCCGGTCGTGCTACCGCCACCATTGAGATGCGCATCGAAGTTCCGGACGAGACCGAAGCCCTCGATATGCAGGCTGTGTCCCGCAATCTCGCCCTCATAAGCGACCTTGCCGACAAAATCCGGCACGTGGTTGATCGAGAGGGAGTTGGCCGCATCGAAGCCAGAGCCCGCACTCACTACGTTGGTGACGGTGGAGGGCACCGTACCGCCGAAAGTGGTCTGCGGATTTTCGGCCGAAACGGCCACCCACAGGCGATGATCCAGGAAATCGCCGGTCAGGCGGACCTGCGGCTGCCGCGCCCAGACGAAGCCGGGCACATATTGCGCATCGATCTGCGGCGGGGTCAGCTCGTTGCGCGGCGTGATGCCCTTGGTGTTCATCGTCACCAGCGACCAGTTCTGCCCGGCCAGCAGATGCCAGCCATGATCGCCGCGCGTCCAGTCGATCGATCCATAGAGGTTGCGGATGCGCGGGTTGAAGCTGTTGCTCTCGTTGGAATTGGCGGTCTGCGCGCCGCCGAGGAAATCGAACTCGCCGTACATGGCCAGCTTCACGGACGGATTGACCGCACCTTCGGCCAGGAAGGACAGGCGGCTCTGGCGGGCTGAGAAGCGGCCTTCGGACTCATGCGAGGCGCGGTTGTTCGGGAACGGTATGGCGAAGCTGGACGCCATGTCGTTGCCCTGGAAATGCTGGCGATACATGCCGGCCAGTTCGAGGAACCCGCCCGGCGTGATGGTGAGCCCGCGATAGTAGAATTTGTCGGCATGATGCGCCTTTTCGGTCGCCTTCGCGACTTCGCCCTGCACGGTGGCAGGCACCGCGGCGAGCTGTGTCTGCGTGGCCGCCTGATCGGTCTGGATCGTATGAACCTGATCCTGCGTCGCCTGGATCTGCTGGCGCGTATCCGCCTGTTCGGTCGCCTGCCCCGAAACCTGCGCCTTCAGCGACTGCACTTCGGCCTGGAGCGCGCGAACCTCGTCCAACAGCTCCCGGTTAGAGACGCCCGCTGCATGCAGCGACTTATGCGTTGCCGCGAAAGCCTGCGCATCGAACAGGCACGTGGATGCGACAGCGGCAAACAATGCCACCCGGATATTCATATATCTTCGCCCTTTTTAGTGAGGTGTAGTGACCGACGTCGCCGATAAGTTTATGTTGTTACACTAATATTACATTTAATTTTTAGAGAAGTTCACACGGTATTTTATCGCCGTAATTCCGCCGAACCTTGATGCAGTGAAATTAATTTCACCTGGAAATCGATCGATGAATATTCGTAGTGAAATTAATTTCACCTGACATCCGGCGATCGATTCATTGCATATGCTTTGATGACAAGAGCGCATTGCAGCGCTATCGGAACGCTATGTTGGTTTTCGACCTTCGACCGGGCAACCGGCTGGACGACAAGATGTGCACGGTCGTTTGCCGCGCGTCCTGCCGCACGAGGTCCTGTTAAGCCCATGTCACGCATCCTGGTCGTCGAGGACGACGAACCGACCGCCCTTGAAATCAGCACGGAGCTCGCAGCCCACGGCCACAAGGTGACCCGTGTCGGCAATGGCACCGAAGCGCTCGATCGTGCGATCCGCGAACCGTTCGATGCGATCACGCTCGATCGCATGCTGCCGGGCATTGACGGGCTCACCTTGGTCTCCCGGCTGCGCGAGCGGCGCGTGATGGTGCCCGTGCTGATGATCAGCGCGCTCAGCGACGTCGACGAGCGCATCGCCGGGCTGCGCGCTGGCGGCGACGATTATCTGGTGAAGCCCTTCGCCGCCTCGGAAATGGCAATGCGCGTCGAGGTGCTGCTGCGGCGACGCACGGATCCCGCGGAAAGCGCCATATTGCAGGCGGGCGCGGTCGAGATCGACCTCATCCGCCGTAAGGTGTATGTGGATCAGGAGCCCGTGCGCCTGCTGCATCTGGAGTTCAGGCTGCTGGAATTTCTCGCGCGTCACCAGGGCAGCGTCGTGAGCCGGAGGATCATCTTCGAGCAGGTATGGGGTTATTATTTCGATCCGGGCGCCAATCTCATCAACGTGCACATCGCCCGACTCCGCAAGAAGCTGGACCGGCCCGGCCGTCCGTCGATCATCACGACGGTGAAAGGTGAAGGCTATCGCCTCAATGCTGTCTGACAGGCTGCGGCTGCGGGACATCCGGAGCACGAGCACCTTCCGTCTGACGGTGCTGTTCGGTGTCATATTCACGATCGGCGTCGCGGCCCTTCTCGGCCTGATCTACGGCCTCACCGCGCACGAGCTGAATGCGCGCAGCGATCGCATCCTGCGCCTCAAGGCCGCCCAGCTCTCCGAAATACCGCCTGCCATGCTGGTCCAGCGGCTGCGCACGGAGCTGGATTACAACACCAGCGCGCTCAACTATCTGGCGCTGCGCGACCGGAGCGGCAGGATCGTGATCGGCAATATCGAGCCGCCATCCGATCTGCGCCTCGACAAGCCGGTCGACATCGCACCCCGACCCGGCCTCCCCCGGCCACTGCGCTTGCTGGCGATCCGCACGGACAGTGGGGAGACGCTGTATATCGGGCGCGATATCACTCCCTTCGCCGATCTGCGCCAGCGCGTGCTCGCCATATTGATCGTCAGCGGGCTCTCGATCGCCGCGCTCGTCTTCGCCAGCGCGATCGCACTGAGCGTCGCGCCGTTGCGCCGCGTGCGCGATCTGCAAAGCGCCTGCCGCGAAATCGGCGCCGGCAATCTCGACATGCGCATGCCGATCCTCGGCCGCGGCGACGAACTGGACCTCCTCGCGGAGACGGTGAACACGACGGTCGAGGAAGTCGGTCGCGTGGTGGCACAGGTGAAGCAGGCGACGGATGCCATCGCCCACGATCTGCGCACCCCGCTGACCCATCTCAGGAACCGGCTCGACCGCGTGCGCCACGATGGCCGTCTGCCCGCCGACCTCGCCTCGGCCGTCGATCTCGCGTCGGCCGACCTGGAAGAGGTGCTGGGCCGCTTCGCCGCCCTGCTGCGCATATCGGAGTTCGAGGCCGGACGGCGGCAGGAAGCATTCGGCCCCGTCCAGCTCGGCCCGCTTCTCCACGGAATATGCGATCTCTACGAACCGCTCGCCGAGGACGGCTCGATCATGCTGTCGCTGGACATCGGCATGGACGTGACCGTGCACGGTGACGAAAAGCTGATCTTCGAGGCATTGAGCAACCTCGTCGACAATGCACTCAAGTTCACGCCGCCGGGCGGAATTGTGGGCGTCACGCTGATCCGCGACGAAACCGGGAATCGCATCGAGGTACGCGACAGCGGCCCCGGCATCGCCGCCGACGAACGCAACGCCGTGCTGCGCCGCTTCCATCGGGCAGCCGACGCAGCGGAGATCCCCGGCCTCGGCCTGGGCCTCAGCGTGGTCGCCGCGATCATGCATCTCCATGGCTTCGGTCTTGAACTGGACGATGCCCATCCCGGCCTGCTGGTACGCATCCGTTGCCCGATCAGGCAGGACACCGGGCAGCATGTCCCGACGAATGACGATAGGCAATGATCTCAAATCATGCCGTCATGCCCGCCTTCGCAAAAACTGCGGTCAGGATCGATTAGGAGATGACGATAGATTGATACGTCATCCCAGCGAAAGCTGGGATCGCTATCTTCTTCGAGCGTTTCACCTTGTCGAACGCGATCCCAGCTTTCGCTGGGATGACGAACTTGATTCGATTCAGATTCTTCCAACTCCAAATATCATCCCGCTCCAGACCTAGACCATCTCTGCCAAATCGAAGCAACTCCGATCCGAATAGGCAGTGAAATTCATTTCACTAGCTCCCGCCGGCGAAATCGATCACTGACGGCTTCGTCGACGGCACACCGATGTGGCACTAAACCCCGCCAGCCGGTGACCGTCGACACCCCAGCGATTTGAGCGGGTCGTAATGCTCCATCTGGTTAAGCTTGCCCTGAGCAAGCCTTATACTTTCGTCGTTCTCGCGATACTCATCCTTCTCTCGGGCTCTATCGCCTGGATGACGACGGCGACCGACATTTTTCCGGACATCAAGATCCCCGTGATCGCAGCGGTCTGGACCTATCGTGGATTGCCGCCCGAGGATATGGCCGGACGCGTCGTCTATTATTATGAGCGCCAGCTCTCGACGACGGTCAACGACATCGACCATATCGAAAGCCAGTCGCTGAACGGCATCGGCATCGTGAAGATCTTCTTCCGGCCGGGCGTCGACATCCGCACCGCGACCGCGCAGGTGACCTCCGCATCGCAGACCGTGCTGAAGCAGATGCCGCCGGGCATCACCCCGCCGCTGATCCTGAACTACAACGCCTCGACCGTGCCTATCCTCCAGCTCGCTTTGTCCTCGCGGACGCTGACCGAGCAGAAGATCTTCGATCTCGGGCAGAATTTCATCCGCCCGGCGCTGGCTTCGGTGCAGGGCGCCGCGATCCCTTCGCCCTATGGCGGCCGCGAGCGGCAGATCCAGATCGATCTCGATCCGGACGCGCTGCAGGCGCACCGCCTGTCCGCCGCCGACGTCGGCACCGCGCTGGCCGCGCAGAACCAGATCGTGCCGGCCGGCACCGCCAAGATCGGCCAGTTCGAATATAATCTCCATCTCAACAACAGTCCCTTCGTGATCGACGATCTCAATCGCCTGCCGATCAGGACTGTGGACGGAACCACGATCGAGATGCGCGACGTCGCGCATGTTCATGACGGCTCGCCGCCGCAGCGCAACGAAGTCCGGGTCGATGGCCGTCGCGCAGTGCTGATGACCATCCTGAAGAGCGGATCGGCATCCACCATCGCGATCGTGGAACAAGTGAAGGCGCTGCTGCCCAAGCTACGCGAGACACTGCCCGCCGGGCTCGACGTCGCCGCCCTCTCCGATCAGTCGCTGTTCGTGAAGGCGGCCGTGTCCGGCGTAGTGCGCGAAGGCGTGATCGCGGCCGCGCTCACCTCACTCATGATTCTGATGTTCCTCGGATCCTGGCGCTCCACCGTGATCATCGCGGCCTCGATCCCGCTCGCCATCCTGGCCGCCGTCGCTGCGCTGGCCGCGGACGGCGAGACCTTGAACATCATGACGCTCGGCGGCCTTGCGCTCGCCGTCGGCATCCTCGTCGACGATGCGACGGTGACGATCGAGAACATCAACTGGCATCTGGAGCAGGGCAAGTCCGTGCGCCAGGCGATCCTCGACGGCGCGCAGCAGATCGTCGGGCCCGCCTTCGTCTCGCTGCTCTGCATCTGCATCGCCTTCGTGCCGATGTTCTTCCTGCCCGGCGTCGCCGGCTTCCTGTTCGCGCCGATGGCCAAGGCGGTGGTATTCGCGATGATCGCCTCCTTCGTCCTCTCGCGCACGCTGGTGCCGACGATGGGCAATTACCTGCTCCGCGATCACGGCTCCGCGCATACCGCCGAGATCATGGTCTCGCACGATGCCGGCGCCGGCCGGCCCGAGACGCAGAACCCGTTCCGCCGCTTCCAGCAGCGGTTCGAGCGGCGCTTCGAGCAGGTGCGCGGATATTATGTGGCTCTGCTCGATTATGCGCTCGCCCACCGCCGCCGCTTCGTGCCCTGCTTCCTGGCGTTCGTCCTCCTGTCGTTCGCGCTCATTCCGATGCTCGGCCGCAATTTCTTCCCGTCGGTCGATGCGGGGCAGATCAGCCTCCATGTCCGCGCGCCCGTCGGCACCCGCATCGAGGAGACGGCGGCGCTGTTCGATCGCATCGAATCCCGCATCCGCGCGACCATCCCGCAGAAGGAGCTGGTCTCGATCGTCGACAATATCGGCCTGCCGGTCAGCGGCATCAACCGCGCCTACTCCAATACCGGCGGGGTCGGCCCGCAGGACGGCGACATATTGATCACGCTCGGCGAGGGTCACGCACCGACGGCAGGCTATGTAAAAACCCTGCGCAAGCTGCTGCCCACCGTTTTTCCCGGCTCGACCTTCTCCTTCCTGCCGTCTGACATCATCAGCCAGATCCTGAACTTCGGCGCACCCGCTCCGATCGACGTGCAGGTCACCGGCCCGGACGTCGCCGCCAATGAGCGCTTCACCCATGCGCTGATG
The DNA here is from genome assembly GCF_009755815.1 of Flavisphingomonas formosensis. Lineage (GTDB taxonomy): Bacteria > Pseudomonadota > Alphaproteobacteria > Sphingomonadales > Sphingomonadaceae > Flavisphingomonas > Flavisphingomonas formosensis. Next base: position 499,418 of record NZ_WRPK01000004.1, on the reverse strand, counting down.
GCGCGGATGAACCATGTCGCCGGCATTGCCGACGTGCGTTTGCAGCAGGCCAACGACTATCCCGAGCTGGCCTTCGACGTGGATCGCAGCCAGGCCGACCGGCTGGGGATCACCGAGAATGACGTGACCAAGAGCCTATCGGTCAATCTTGCCGGCAGCTTCCAGGTCGCCCCGGCCTTCTGGCTCAATCCGAAGAACGGCGTCTCCTACCCGATCGTCGTGCAGACGCCGCAATACCGGCTCGATTCACTCTCGCAGATCGACAACATCCCGGTCACCGGCAGCGGCCGCGGCGATTTCCAGATCCTCGGCGCCCTCGGCACCATGCACCGGCAGCCCTCTCCTGCGGTGGTCTCCCACTATGCCGTCCAGCCCGCCTACGACATCTACGCGACCACCCAGGGCCGCGATCTCGGCGCAGTCGCGGGCGACATCCAGGCCATCGTCAAATCGATGGAGGCGCAGCGGCCGAAGGGCGCGACGATCGCGATCCGCGGCCAGGTGGAGACGATGAACACCGCCTTCACCGGCCTCATCCTCGGCCTCGCCGGCGCGATCGTGCTGATCTACCTGCTGATCGTCGTCAACTTCCAGTCCTGGACAGATCCGGCCGTGATCGTCTCGGCGCTGCCCGCGGCGCTCGCCGGCATCGTCTGGATATTGTTCACCACCCATACGCCGCTCTCCGTACCGGCGCTCACCGGCGCGATCATGTGCATGGGCGTGGCGACGGCGAACTCGGTGCTGGTGGTCAGCTTCGCCCGCGAAAGGCTGGCGATGACCGGCGATGCGATCCGCGCCGCCGCCGAGGCCGGGGCGACCCGCTTCCGTCCGGTGCTGATGACCGCGCTCGCCATGATCATCGGCATGGCGCCGATGGCGCTCGGCCTCGGCGAGGGCGGCGAGCAGAATGCCCCGCTCGGCCGCGCCGTGATCGGTGGCCTTCTCTTCGCGACCATCGCCACGCTGATCTTCGTGCCGGTCGTCTTCAGCATCGCCCACCGCAAGGACCGGCGCGTCTTCGACGCACCCCCCGCCCAGCCCCGTGAAGGAGAGCCGGCCTATGCCTGACGGCACGCCGCCCGCCGCCCCCAAGCATCTGAAGACCGCAGCTATCGGCGGCGGCATCCTCGCCGTCGCCATTGTCGCGGCTGGCCTCGCCACCCGCGCGAGCGACGCCAGCGAGGCCCAGCACTGGTCCGACGCGCGCGCCACGGCCACGGTGCAGCTCGTCGCGGCCAAGCCAGCCGCCGCATCCAGCGCGCTGGTGCTACCCGGAACGATGGAGGCGTGGAACGCCGCGAAAATCTATGCGCGGGTCAACGGCTATGTGAAGGCCTGGTACCACGACATCGGCAATCCGGTCGGCGACGGTACGCCGCTCGGCACGATCGACACGCCCGAGCTCGACCAGCAGATCGCCCAGGCGCGCGCCGACCTTTCGAGCACGCGTGCCAATGCCGGCCTCGCCCGCAGCACTGCGGCCCGCTGGAACGACCTGCTCTCCAGCAATTCCGTCTCGCACCAGGAGGCGGACGAGAAGAACGGCGACCTGGCGGTCAAGAACGCAGCGGTGCAGGCGGCCGAGGCCAATCTCCAACGGCTGCTGGCACTGAAGCAGTTCGCCACGCTGCGCGCGCCATTCGCCGGCATCGTCACCCAGCGCAACGCCGATATCGGCGATCTCGTCGGACCCGGTAGCAGCGGCCAGCAGGCGCTGTTCACCGTCGCGGACGTGCACCGCATCCGCCTCTATGTCAGCGTGCCGCAAATCTATTCGGCGGCGATGTGGCCTGGGCTCGCCGCGACGCTGACAGTGCCCGACTATCCGGACCGCAGGATCGAGGCCACCGTGATCGGCGCGGCCGGCGCGATCAACAGCCAGACCGGCACACAGCAGGTACAGCTCGTTGCCGATAATCGGGACGGGCTGCTCAAGCCCGGCGGCTACGGCCAGGTCGCGTTCGACGTGCCAGGCCAGGCCGGGCTGGTGCAGATCCCGTCGAGCGCGCTCGTCTTCCGCGCCGACGGCACCGAGGTCGCCATGGTCGGCCCCGACAATCGCGTGCGCATGCGGCCGATCCATCTCGGCCGCGATCTTGGCGGCACGGTCGAGGTCACTGCCGGCCTCCGCCCGGCCGAACGCATCATCGACAATCCACCGGATTCGATCGGCAATGGAACGCCGGTCACCATCGGGCGCCAAAATGGCTGACCGAAGGCGGACATTCGGCAGCCTTGCCGCGATGGCCACTGCGCTTGCGGGCTGTTCGATGGCGCCACCCTACCGGCCGCCGGTCGCGGCGGCGCCCGCCGCGTTCAAGGAAGCCGGCCCCTGGCAACCGGCGGCTCCGGGAACAGGCCCGTCGGTGGACTGGTGGAACGCGTTCGGCGATCCGACGCTCGCCGCGCTTGAGGAGCGGCTGGGCAAGGACAATCCCACCCTGGCCGGCGCGCTCGGCCGCTATGACGAGGCGCGCGCCTATTTGGCGCAGGCCCGCAGTGGTCTCTTCCCCCAGATCGGCGTGTCCGGGGACGTCACCCGCAACCGCCAGTCGGACAATCGCCCGCTGCGCGGCGCCAACCAGCCGGACCTCTATCCCGCCGATACGGTCGGCGGCATGGCGAGCTACGAGCTCGACCTGTGGGGCCGCGTGCGCAACAGCGTGGCCGCCGGCCGTGCCGACGCAGAGGCCAGCGCCGACGATCTCGCCGGGGTGCGCCTCAGCCTGCAGGCTCGGCTGGCCGATGCCTATGTCGCGCTCCGGGGTTATGATCTCGAGGCCGACATGCTGGCCCGCACGGTCGCGGCCTATGATCAGGCCGATGCGATGACCGAACGGCGTTTCCGGGGCGGCATCGCCTCCGAGATCGATACCGGCCGCGCTGGCGCGCAGCTCGCCGAGGCGCAGGCGCAGCTTGCGGACGTGCATGCCTCTCGCGCGCTCACCGAGCATGCGATCGCCAGCCTCGTCGGCACGCCCGCCTCCCAGTTCACCCTGCCGCCGGACTCGGTCCAGCTCACCCTGCCGGACGTGCCGATGATCCTTCCTTCCGCCCTGCTCCAGCGCCGGCCGGACGTGGCCGCCGCCGAACGGCGCATGGCCGCGGCCAATGCCCGCATCGGTGTCGCCAAGGCTGCCTTCTTTCCTTCGATCACGCTCGATGGGATCGGCGGCTTCCAGAATACCGGCCTGCCGGGCCTGCTCTCCGCGCCCAACGCCTTCTGGTCGATCGGGCCGAGCGCCGTGCTGACCCTGTTCGATGGCGGCCGCCGCCGGGCCCAGCTCGCCGCGGCTCGGGCACGGTGGGACCAGGCGACCGCAGATTATCGCAGCGGCGTGCTCCAGGCGTTCCAGGAAGTGGAGGACAATCTCGCCCGCCTGTATCATCTCGGCATCGAGGCGGAGGCCGAGGATCGTGCGGTCCGGCAAGCCGGCCTCGCCGAAGCCCTTTCCACCAACCGCTACGACAAGGGCGCCGTCAGCTATCTCGACGTCGTCACCGCCCAGACGACGGCGCTGCGTACGCGCCGCCAGGCCATCCAGCTGCGCACCCAGCGCCTGCAGGCCAGCATCGGCCTGATCCGCGCGATCGGCGGCGGCTGGCAGGCCCCCGCCCGATCTCCCCTGCGCGAAACCGCGACCATCCCCACGAAAGGACAAGGCTCATGATGCCCGCTCAGATGCTTCTCGCAGGCGCCCTGCTGGCGATTTCGGCAGCCGCCTCCCCGGCCCTCGCCGACGGCAGTGCGGCCGGCGCTCTCACCTTCCGGCACCTCGAATTCGAGCAGCCGCGCGATCCGCTGCTGAGCAGTAACCCGGTGTTCGGCGACGTGCACCATACACCCGCCGATCAGCTCGCGCCGGCCGCGGCCGCAATCCGTGCAGCGGTTCCCGCCGGCACGCCGCGTGCCATGGCGGAGGCCGCTCTGGTTCGTGCCGGCGCGCGCTGCTCGGCGCTGGATGCCGGCACCGAAACCTGCAGCTATCACGATCTCGAAACGGTCGACGAGTTTTCCGACGACGTCGTTTGGAAGGTCGGTCTCGGCTTCGACGGCGACCGGGTCGACGCCGTCTCCGTGGACCGCGCCTGGCAGCGCCACTGAAACGCCGCCGGACCAACGCACGTCTGGGCATCGATCTCAGCCCGAGGCGGTGCATGTGCCGAAGCGGGCGGGTGACAAAGAGTTCATGGAACATTGCGCCACCGTCACGGCTTCGCTGCGACGGAAAGGATGTACCATGCATGTGCGTTCCGTCGGCCCGGCGAGGCCCGCCCTTTGAACATATCGCATGACGAAAGACGCAGCATTCTGGAGCGCACCCGCGCTCTCAAGATGGCGCGGTCGGTGCACGCCTATGTCCGGGGCAACACCGCCAAATTCTATGAATGGTTGGAGCGCTCGCCGGTCGCGCGGGAGATACCCCAAGGGCCGCCAATATGGATATGCGGCGATTGCCACCTCGGCAATCTCGGCCCGCTGGCGGACGCGGAGCGGCGGATCGACATACAGATTCGCGATCTCGATCAGACCGTGATCGGCAATCCGGCCCATGATCTCATTCGCCTGGGCTTGTCGCTCGAAACCGCGGCGCGCAGTTCCGATCTGCCGGGCGTCACCACCGCCCGGATGGTCGAGGCGATGATCGAGGGTTATGCGCGGGCGCTGGTGCCCGATGGCGACAATGTGATGGAGCCCGACGTCGTCCGCTCCGTCCGCCGTCTCGCCGCCGGCCGCCGCTGGCGTCACCTCGCCAAGGAAAGGATCGAGGATGTCGAACCGAGCATCCCGCTCGGCAAACGTTTCTGGAAGCTGACCGATACGGAATGGGATGCGCTGCGGGCGTTGTTCGCTGAGGACGCCGTTCGCGACCGGTCCTTGGAACTGGCCGGCCTCGGACCGAACGGACGCATCCGCGTCGTCGACGCGGCCTATTGGCGGAAAGGCTGCAGTTCGCTCGGCAAGCTGCGTTATGCCGTGCTGCTTGGCGTAGCCGAAAAGGGCGCGAAACATGATCGGCTCGCACTCGTCGACATCAAGGAGGCAGTCCCGCCCGTCGTGCCTACGGCACCGACCGCCGTCATACCCGAGGATGCAGCCGAGCGTGTGGTGACCGGCGCACGCGCCCTTTCGCCCAATCTGGGGGAACGCATGATCCCCGCCCATCTCCTGTCACGCCCGGTCGTGCTCCGTGAGCTGGCGCCTCAGGATCTCAAGATCGAAGTCGAGCAATTTTCAAGAAAGCAAGCGGTCGCCTCTGCGGCCTATCTCGCTTATGTCGTCGGCCTCGCCCACGCGCGCCAATTGTCGCTGGACGAGCGATCCGAATGGCGGAAACAGCTCATCGGGCGGCGCGACGGCAATCTCGATGCGCCTTCCTGGCTCTGGAGGAGCATCGTCGAACTGGCCGGCGCACATGAGGCTGGCTATCTCGATCATTGTCGGCGCTTCGCACTCACCGCGACCGAAGATTAGGAAAAATCGCGGCCTGCGAGCTTCACTATCGGTTCAGGCGCCGTTTGGCAGGCCCGTTCGCATGCAACGCAGCGCGCTCGCACTGTTCTTACGCAGCGTTGAAGCTTTGGAATACGCAAATCCAGAGGGGAAAGGACGTCCCCATCCGAGCGTTAGGATGACTACGCTCCTCCCTCTCAGAAATGATGGGTGCACATAGCAAGCAGAAGAATGATCGGAATAGGAATACCGATCGCATAAAGAAGTATCGAGCGCATGCTATCTCCGTCGAAGACTATCGATAAGGATCAACGATCGGCCGCGCCGAAATTTCCATTCGTCTCCGCCGATCTCCCCAATCGGCTTGCCCCTGAGCCATCCCTTGCGCAAAAGCCGGCGATGACCTCTCCAATATCCTCGTTGTGAAGGAGTATCGATGAAGCGCACCCGGCTCGTTCAGTTCGCGTCCGCCGCAGCCGTCCTGGGCGTCGCTGGCGCTGGCCTCTATTTGCGCCGCACCCGGCCGGACGTGATCAACCCGGCCGTGCCGGAACCGGCCAGGACGGTCTCGCTGGATCGCTATCTCGGCCGCTGGTTCGAGATTGCGCGGCACGAAAATCGCTTCGAGAAAGGGCTGGAGGCGGTGACAGCCGACTATGCGCTGCTGCCCGACGGCAAGATCGAGGTGATTAATGGCGGGCGCAAGGGAAGCCCGCAAGGCGCACCGAGAACGTCGCGGGGGCGAGCCATCGTGGTCGACACCGTCTCGCGCGCGAAGCTGAAGGTCTCTTTCTTCGGTCCACTCTATACCGGCGACTATTGGGTGCTCGATCATGACGACGACTATCGCTGGTCGATCGTCGGGGAACCGAGCGGACGCTATCTCTGGCTGCTCGCCCGCGAGGCCACGCCCGCGCCGGAACTGGTGGTGGAGCTGCTCGATCGCGCCCACGCGCTGGGCTATGACCGGACCCGCCTCAAGCTGACGCAGCAGGTGTGACGCCACGGCCGCTACCAACGCCACCGGAGCCGAGCGGCGCAACCGGCGCCCCTCGGTTCCGACAGGATGGCGCGATCAGGCCAGCGCGGCCGTAACGATGATCTCGACCTTATAGTCCGGCGTCGCCAGCTTCACTTCACCCGTCGCGCGGGCCGGCGGGTTGTTGCCGCCGATCCACGGCTCCCACACCGCGTTCATCGCGGCGAAGTCGGACATGTCGGCAAGCCAGATCGTCGCCTGCAGCAGGCGCGAGCGATCCGTGCCGGCCTCGGCGAGCAGCGCGTCGATCGAATCGAGCACCGCCTTGGTCTGGGTGGTCACATCTTCGCCCGGCGCGCCGATCTGGCCGGCCAGATAAACGATGCCGTTGTGGATCACGGCCTGGCTCATGCGGGAATTGGAATGCAGTCTCTGTATCGTCATCTGACAGTCTCCTTGATTCGGGGCGAAGGCCGGGACGCATAGCGGCTGATACCGAGATCGGTCGACTCGATCGGTGGCTCCGCGCCGCCGACGATGCTCGCGATCAACCGGCCGGAGCCGCAGGCCATCGTCCAGCCGAGCGTGCCATGGCCGGTGTTGAGGAAAAGATTGCCGATCGGCGTCGCGCCGACGATCGGCGGCCCGTCCGGCGTCATCGGCCTGAGGCCACTCCAGAAGCTCGTCTCGCCCGCCTTTGCCGCGCCGGGGAAGAGATCGCTCAGACAGTGCAGCAGAGTCGCCTCGCGCCGCGCCGGCAATGTCCGGTCGAAGCCCGATATCTCGGCCATGCCGCCCACCCGGATGCGGTTGCCCAGCCGCGTGATCGCGATCTTGTAGCTTTCGTCCAGCAAGGTCGAAACCGGCGCGCGCGACTCCTCCTCAATCGGGACGGTGATCGAATAGCCTTTCACCGGATAGACCGGCAGGCGCAGGCCGAGCGGACGCAGCAGCGCCGGCGAATAGCTGGCGAGCGCGACCAGATAGGCGTCGCCGCGGATCAGCCCGTGATCCGTCTTGAGGCCCGTAATCCGTCCCCCCTCCTCCACCAGAGCGTTGATCGCGGTGCCATAACGGAAGCTGACGCCCCGCGCGGCGAGCCATTCGGCAAGCGCGGTGGTGAAGAGGCGGCAGTCGCCTGTCTCGTCGCCGGGCAGGCGCAAGCCGCCGACGAATTTCTCCTTCGCGGCTGCGAGGCCCGGCTCGGCGGCCACGCAGCCGCCGCGATCGAGCAGTTCATACTCGACGCCATAGGAACGCAGCACCGCAATGTCGCTCGCGCTCGCATCGAGCTGCTTCTGCGTGCGAAAGAGCTGCAGCGTGCCCTGCGAACGCTCGTCATACCGGATGCCGAGCCGGCGGCGCAGCGCGACCAGCTCGTCGCGGCTGAACTCGGCGAGGCCGACCATGCGGCTCTTGTTGAGCGCGTAGCGCGAGGCGGTGCAGTTGCGCAGCATCGCGGCGAGCCAGCGCAGCATCGCCATATCGGGCTTCGGCCGCAGGATCAGTGGCGCATGCTCCATGAACAGCCAGCGCAACGCCTTCAGCGGAACGCCGGGCGCCGCCCAGGGCGAGGCGTAGCCGGGGGAAATCTCGCCGGCATTGCCGAAGCTCGTCTCCAGCGCCGGCCCCGGCTGTCGATCGACCACCGTCACCTCATGGCCGGCTTCGGCCAGATAATAAGCCGACGTCACGCCGATCACGCCGGCACCGAGAACGACCACCTTCATATCCGTGCTCCCGCCGCGACGATCTCCGCCGCCTGGTCCTCGACATGGACGCGCGCATGGCGCCGCCCGAGACGCGTCAGAATTTCATAGGAAATGGTGCCGGCATCGCGCGCCACGTCGTCGAGCGACTGGTGCGGCCCGAGCAGTTCCACGAAATCGCCCTCGCCCAGCGCCGTCGGCGGTAGATCGGAAATATCGATGGTAAGGCTGTCCATCGAGACCCGGCCGACGATCGGCAGCCGCTGCCCGTCTAACCAGGCGGCGCCGTTGCCGCCAAGGCTCCGCGGCCAGCCGTCCGCATAGCCGACGCCGATCGTCGCAAGACGGCGCCGCGTGTCCGCGACATAGTCGAGCCCGTAGCCGACGCCGGTTCCTTCCCCGATCTCCCGGATCTGGATCACCCGCGCATCGAGCGAGACGACAGGGCGCAGCGGCGGTGCCTGCGGTCCCGGCCGCGCCCCGTAGAGCGCGATCCCGGCGCGCACCACGTCGCAGTGGAAATCCGGCGACAGGAAGGTACCGCCGCTGTTCGCGATCGACGCCGGGACATCTGGAAACAGCGCCCGCGCGGCGCCGAATTGCGCCAGCTGCGCATCGTTCGCCGCGCGATCCGGCTCATCCGCGCAGGCCAGATGGGTCATCAGCAGACACAGGGAAATCTCTTCGCCAAACGACCGGTCCTGCGCGAGATCGGCCAATGCGGCGAGATCGAGGCCGAGGCGGGACATGCCGCTGTCCATCTGCAGCGCTGCCCGCAACGGCTTGCCGGCAGCCCGCGCGAAGGCACGCCAGCGGTCGAGCTGGCCGCGCCCATTGAGCACCGGCACGAAGCCCCATTCCGCGCACGCCGCTTCGCCGCCAGGATCGAGGCCGTTCAATATGTAGATGCTGCTGTCGATGCCGACCGCATCGAGCACGTCGAACGCCTCGCCGAGCTGCGCGACGAAGAAGATCCGGCAACCTTCGCGCGCCAGCGCCGCAGCCACCTTGGCCGCGCCGAGGCCATAGGCATCGGCTTTCACCACCGCGCCACACAGGGCGGGCGCGGCATGATCGGCGAGCGCCCGGTAGTTGGCGCGCAATGCACCCAGGTCGATCCTCAGCTGGCTCGAATAGCTCGGGCACGCGAATCTGGCCATGTCCCCCACCTCCCGGGTGAGGATAAGCAACATCCCTTCGAATTTTTCGCCACATTGACGCACAAATCTGCTCTAATAAGAGCATTTCGGCAGATTATTCGAACAGACGAAAGATCATATATGGCAGCCCTCGACGAGGCCGACCGTCGGATCCTCCGCCAACTCCGGCTCAACGCCCGCATCACCAACAGCGCGCTCGCGGCCGAGGTCGGCCTCTCGCCTTCCGCCTGCCTTCGCCGGGTCAAGCTGCTCGAACAGACCGGGGTGATCCGCGGCTACACCGCGATCGTCTCCGGCGCGCTTCCCGAGGAAGGAACGATCGCGATCGTGCAGGTGGAATTGGAACGGCAGACCGAGGAATTTCTCGCCCGGTTCGAAAATGCGCTGCGCAGGCATCCGGAAATCCAGCAATGGTATCTGATGACCGGCGCCGGCGATTACATACTCCATGTCCAGATCGCCGGGATCGAGGAATATGGCACCTTCCACCGCGACATATTGTCGCGGCTGCCCGGCGTGTCGCGCATCACCTCCAGCTTCGCGATGCGCAGCAATCGCCGCGCCTGAACCGCGCAAAAAAGAACCGACATGCCAAAGGGGGACGGCATGCCGGCTCGAGGAAGTGCAACCATAATGGTTCGACAGCGAAAGGGTTCCGTGTCCGTCGCGATTTTTTTCGCATGGGCGCGAACGGCGCTTCGTCCCGATACCGCGCATGGCCCGCGGTCAATCCTGGCGGCACCGCTCCACGCTGGTCATCACCGCGGTCCAATACATTGCGGCCTGGAAATCCCGTGCCGCGATCGCAACCGAGAGACGCTGGTCGACATGGGCGGCGGCATTGCGCCCATGCTCCTCGATCAACGCGCAAGCCGTGCGCTGGAGCACCACGCGCGCCTCGGAGGAAGCGCCGACGCCAAACTCGGCCACCAGCGTGAACAGATCCGGGAAACGCTCCCATGGCGCAGAATGTTCGCGCGGCGTGGGCTGACGAAGGGCTTGGGCCATGCCGCCAATCTAAGACTGTCTCGTCAGGCGGCAACGCGAACTGCCACCGATTTGGTGACATGGAATGGCGGAGTTAAGGTTCCAAAGCGGGAGCGCCCTATCCGCTTCCGCTTTCCGTAAACAATCTTCCTCCGTATTGGAGGATCGCCTGCGTCATCGGCAAGCCCGGACGACACCTGCCTTCCGGAATGTCGACCGAAGCAAGGGCTAGCGGGACGCCGGCGAGATTCATGCGCAGATATGCGCAACGCCTGTTGACCGCCGCGACGCCTGTTTCTATAGGGCCGCTCCACATCGCGCCACCGCGTTGTTGCCCGTGGGGCGGAGTAGCTCAGCTGGTTAGAGCAGCGGAATCATAATCCGCGTGTCGGGGGTTCAAGTCCCTCCTCCGCTACCACCACCGCATTTCCAGACGTGCCCAGCATATCCCCTGATTTCCCGGGCGATTTTAACCTTATCTGGCCCCTGCCGTGTCTCTGCCCGTCTCACGACGCGCACCAGGCATCCGACCGATCGGCTCGGCTCGGCCGACGCGAAGCTCACTCCGTCATCAATTATTCGCACGTCCGAGCGTAGACTTGGCCGTCGTTGAGGGCGGCTTTTCGATAGCCAAAGCCAGCCGGATTGCCGCGCCTTCACCGCAATGATACGTTTCCGCAACGAGCATCGGTTTGGAGACAAGCATGAGAGTTCAACTCGCCCGGCTTTCGGTTGTTCTGCTCGCGGTAGCCATGCCGGCCGATGCTGCGCCTCCCACAGCCAAGGCCGACGCCGCCAAGTTCGACACGGCGGTGATGGCAGGTCACGCAACGATCCTCGCGCTCGCCGGGCGTACCCCCGTTCTCAAGGCGACCACGGTCGGCTGCACCTCTCACCTGAAAACGGCGAAGGATGACTTCGAAATCGACTGGTCCAGTTCCTCGATCAACGGTGCCCTAACGAAGGGTGCGACGCTGATGATCAGCGAGGGGCCGACGCAGGATTTTGCGGTAGATTTCGCTGTCCGCTCCCAGATCGCGATCGCGCGCGCGGCAGGCGAGCGTCTTTCGCAGAGCTGCGGAGGATAGACGCGCGGCTCCGGCTACCGACCAGCCTTTGGAACGAAGATGCGGGCGGCGTCGCCCCTGCAGCGCCCGATTGCAGATATGTTCAGCGGCGAATTTCCGACCGCCGTTCTTGCCGTGTCCGTCGAGGGCGACATGTACCACCACCCACGGCTCCCGGGCGACGACTGCTGAGGTCACTATGCGCCCGGCGACCCGCACTTCACGAACTTGCCCTTCGCATCGCGGCATCCGGCTTTCGCACTGACGACCGAGGCAGTGGCCATCAAGGCGAAGCCGGCTGCGATAGTTGATTGCAAGCCCGCTCGATCCGGTTTCTAAAGACGATGGCGCCCAGCGATTTGAGGTGGGCACCATCGTCGACCGTCAGGCCCGGCCCGGTCACGGGCGCGACATAGGTAAAGCTGTGCGCAACGGCCAGATCGCGAATGGTTGCCGACGCGGCAGCGCTGTTCGGCACGCCCATGAGCATCGTCTTTGCCACGGGCAGATGGTTGAGCAGCTCGCTATATTTTTGCCGGAACTCGGCGATCCCGGCGCCGGCCCACACGTCGTTCGTTCCGACCGCCACCAGGATCATATGCGGGCGTAGCCGTTTCAGAATGCTTTCCGCAAGAAATTGCACGTCGCCGATCTTGCCGCCGCCGATGCCCGCGTTGAAGGAGGTGCCGCAGACGTCGGACAGGTAGACTGACTCGACGATGCTGTCGCCCAGAGCGACGAAATTCTGGGGTGGCGCGATCGCGGCGTTGAGTTGGACCATCGCCCTTCGTTTCGCTGTGTAGCTGGTCGCGTGCGCAGTCGCGTGGCGCTTATGCTGGACCCACAGGAAGGCGGAGATCGCGATGAGAGCGGCTGCGGCGCCAATCAGTGTCTTTCGAATTAGCGGAAGACGCACAGCTTCCCTCGAAAGTTCTGATCAGCTTCCAGCCTGTGCGTCGCTGATCCACGGCTTGCTAAGTGGTGCGGCGAACATTCGCGTTTGGCTTGGCGTTCGGACGGCGGAGGCATTCGAAGAGGACTCGATAGAGATCCGGCAGAAATGTGATCTTGGCGAACGCAGGATGACATTTCGATGGACGACGAATGGCCAAAAAGACACGGAAACGCTCCTCGCGCGCATCGCTCGGCCACTAGCCTTGGGCGGGTCCACTATGTTTGAACATGGTGCCATGGCCGCCGCTGACGATGATGATTGCGCTCGCATCCCGACGTTCGATCAAAAGCCAAATCGCGCCATCCGGTAATCGCCTATGGTTCCGTTTCGTCCAAAACCGCTCTAGGGCAGTCGCGGACCAGAACAGGTGGAGGGATCATTGGATCGGTACGACGTGCTCATTGTAGGGGCCGGACATGCCGGCGCACAGGCTGCCGTCATGCTGCGTCAGCAGAAGTTCGAAGGAACGGTGGCGCTGCTCGGCGACGAGCCGGAGCCGCCTTATGAGCGTCCGCCGCTGTCCAAGGATTATTTCTCCGGCGAGAAGCCGTTCGAGCGTATCCTGATCCGTCCCGCCGCCTTCTGGGGAGAGCGCAACGTCGATCTGCTGCTGAACCGGCGCGTTACCGCGGTCGATCCCGCGGCGCACAGCGTGACTCTCTCCGACGGCAGCACGATCGGCTACGGCAAGCTGATCTGGGCGACCGGCGGCAGCCCGCGGCGCATCTCTTGCGCCGGCAGCGACCTTGCCGGCGTGCATTCGGTGCGCACCCGTGCCGATGTCGACAAGATGATGGACGAGCTCGCCTCCACCACCAATGTCGTGGTGATCGGCGGCGGCTATATCGGCCTCGAGGCTGCCGCCGTGCTCGCCAAGTTCGGCAAGAAGGTCACCGTGCTGGAAGCGCTCGACCGCGTGCTCGCGCGCGTCGCGGGCGAGCCGCTGTCGCGCTTCTACGAGGCCGAGCACCGCGCCCATGGCGTCGACGTACGGCTCGGCATCGGCGTCGACTGGATCGAGGGCAAGGACGGTCATGTGACCGGCGTGCACCTGTTGGACGGCGAGCATCTGCCGGCCGACATGGTGATCGTCGGCATTGGCATCATCCCCGCGGTCGAGCCGCTGCTCGCGGCCGGCGCCCAGGGCGGCAACGGCGTCGACGTGGACGGCTATTGCCGCACCAGCCTGCCGGACATCTATGCGGTCGGCGATTGCGCGGCGCACGACAATGATTTCGCGGCCGGTGCGCACATCCGGCTCGAATCGGTGCAGAACGCCAATGATCAGGCGAATGTCGCCGTGAAGCACATCCTCGGCGGCGAAGACGTCTACCATTCCGTGCCCTGGTTCTGGTCCAACCAATATGATCTGCGCCTGCAGACCGTGGGCCTTTCCACCGGGCACGACCAGGCCGTGGTGCGCGGCGACATCGCCAGCCGCAGCTTCTCGATCGTCTATCTGAAGCAGGGCAAGGTCATCGCGCTGGACTGCGTCAATGCGACAAAGGATTATGTCCAGGGCCGCGCGCTCGTGCTCGGCGGAATCGCTGTTTCCGCCGAACAGATCGCCAACGCCGAGGTTCCGCTGAAAAGCCTCGCCGCGGCGTGATTCTTCGAGCGGAACCGGAGGCCGGCCCTGTCGTTCCCGGATCGAACGACTGAGGAACTGGGGCTGGCCGAAGGGCCTGCTTCGCATCAAGGACCACGGAGGCACGCAATGGAGCTTTCGGTTTCGCTCGACACTATTTGCCGCATCATCGTTCGCGCCCGCGAACTGGAGGCGCAGGTGCCATCCACCGATCCCGACGAGACCGACGAGGAGGTGGCCGACGCGGACGACGCATATGCGGTGCTCGTCGACGAGGATAATCAGGCTGTCGAAGCCGAGGTGCTTTCGCTGCTCGAGGATCTGGCCGACGATCAGATCGCCGAGGTGCTAGCGCTCGCCTGGGTCGGCCGAGGCACCTATGACGCCAGCGAGTGGGACGATGCGCTGGAGGCCGCAAGCGATCCCGATGCAGAGAGCCCTACGGACCAGCTGCTCGAAATGCCGCTGCTGGCCGCCTGTCTCGATGCCGGGCTTGCTGCGTTCGATCTCTCCTGCGAAGGCGTCGGCCAGATCGATTGATTCGAAGGAGCGGCGATGCTGATCGTGCTCGTGCCCGGGCTGATGAACGATGGCTGGGTGTGGCGCCACCAGATCGGACCGCTCAGCCGCATCGCGCCCGTGGCCATCGCCAGGACCGACGGCTGCGACACGCTGGCCGCGATGGCGGAACGAGTGCTGGCGATCGGCAATGGGCCGCTCTGCGTCGTCGGCCATTCGATGGGCGCGCGCGTCGCGATGGAAGCCGCGCTGCAGGATCCCCGGCGGGTGGCCCGACTCGGCCTGCTGAACTCCGGCATGGGGCCGCCGACGCCGGGCGAGGCGGAAGGCCGGATGCGGCTGGTAGCTCTGGCCCGCCAGGCAGGCATGGAGGCGGTGGCGGCCGAGTGGCTTCCGCCGATGCTGGGTGCCGCCGGCGCTGCGTCGGAGGGGCTGGTGGACGGCATCACCGAGATGCTCCGCCGCTGCACGCCGGACGCCTTTGCTGCGCAGCAAAATGCCCTGATCCACCGTTCCGACCGCCGCCCCGCGCTTTCCGGCCTGCCCTGCCCCGTGTTTCTCGCGACCGGTGACGAGGATCGCTGGTCGAGCGCCGACGTGCACCGCGAAATGGCTTCGGAGATCCCGCTTGCCACCCTCCGCATCGTCGCAGGGTCCGGCCATTTCCTCCCCGTCGAGGCGCCGGATGCGCTCACGGACGTGCTGCTGGACTGGCTGCGCGACTGATCGGCGTCACTCGCGCGTGTGTCGGTATTGGTAGGACTGCGCGCAACGCCGTCCTGCTGGACAAAGCCGCCGTCAAATGCTTGTTTCTTGCCTCTGAATTGGGGGGATAGGACATGGCTGATATCGACACGCCCAAATCTTCGGCAGAACAGTGCGACACCGCGCGCCGCGAGGCGCTGCGCAAGCTCGGCACTTATGGCGCCGTGACCGGCGTCGGCCTGCTCGGGCTGATGACCGCGACCAAGGCACCCGCAGCAAGCTTTGCCGAAGACACGCACTCCTCCGACACCAAGCGCCTTGCCTGAAACTCTCGCGCGACGGACGGCAGAAGGACGCGCCCCATCGGCGGGCCCGACCGCATCCCGCCGTTTTCGTTCCTATGACGGGGGGCTGGTGGTGCTCGTCCCATCGAGCCAGCAACTCCTCGTCTTCGACCGGACGATCGCAGACCTGTGTCCGGACGAGATCGTCGACAGCGATCAGTGGCGCGATCTGACCGCGTTGCCGGCGGATCTGCGCGATGCAATCGAGACGTTCATCGAGCCTGCGGCCGAACAGCCGCCAGCTGCGGAACGACTCATGCCGCGACCGGCAGCACCGCCCCGATGCTGGAGCGCGCAGGTCGATCGGCTGACGCTCCATTTCGCCGTCGACGATGCCGCGCTGGCCGCGATGCTGACGAAGCTCTTCCCTCCCGCCCCGGCTGCCATCGACGGATCGAGCATTCAGATCGCCATCCGTGGCGATGGCGCGGCAGCAAGCGTGATCGTCGATGGCGAATGCGTGCTGGCGATGGAAAGCGCCGATCTCGCCATCGGCGCGATCAGCCAGGCCATAGTCGCCCGGCTCCACACCGACACGCCCCTTCTCGCCACGCTGCACGCCAGCGCCGCCGCCCTTGGCGATCGGGGATTGGTCTTCGCGGCGCCTTCGGGCAGCGGCAAGAGCACGCTCATCGCCTATCTGTCGCAAAACGGCTTCGATTATCTCGGCGACGATCTCGCCGCGCTTTCGCAGGACGGCGATCTGCTGCCCTGGCCCGCGGCGATGAGCATCAAGCCGGGAAGCTGGAATCTCCTGCGAAGCTTCTATCCCGCGTTGGACGACGCCGCATCGCAGGACGTGCGCGGCAAGCGGGTGCGCCTGCTCCGGCCCGCGCGACCGCGCAGCACGCCGGTGCCGCTGCGCGCGATCCTCTTTCCGCGCTACGAGGCAGGAGCAGAGCCGCGCCTCACCCCCATCACGCCGCTCGAAACCTTGGCACGGCTGGTCAACGATCGCGTCTGGATCGGATATCCGCTCCGCGAGGATGCGATCGATCGTCTGCTCGGCCTGATCCTGCGCACTCCCCGCCATCAGCTGGTCTATGATCAGCTGGAGGATGCCGCGGCGCTGGTCGGCACGCAAAGCGGCCCCATGTGACCTGTCCCGCGGAACCGCGTCCCCGCGATGCGTGGGAGATGCGGCTGCTGCTCGCCGCCTGCCTGCGCCCGCTGTTCGGCGGCGAGGCGCCGGCCGCTATTTCCCATCCGGATTTCGACTGGGAAGCGCTGATCCGCCATTCCGGGGATCATCTCACCACGCCCGCGCTCGCCTGCGCACTGCGTGGGCAAGCCGGGCTGCCGGACGAGGTGCGCGCCTATTTCGAGGCGCTGCTGGCGCTGAATGGAGAGCGCAACGCACAGATTCGCGCAGCGATGCCGGGCCTCGCGGCCGCGATCAACGGATGCGGCGCCACACCCCTGCTGCTCAAGGGCGCGGCGATGCTGATGGGCGGGATCCACGCCGATCCGGCGGCGCGCGTGCTCGGCGACATCGATCTGCTCGTCCCCGCCACCTGGATCGAGGCCTGCGTCGCCGCGACTGCCGCGATCGGCTATGCACCGGTGCCCGGCCACGCGACCGCGCATCACGCCACGCCGCAGCTCAACCGCGAGACGGGCTGCGAGATCGAGCTGCACCATCAGCCGGTGATGATCCACCTCCGCGCGCTGCTCGGCGCCGAAGAGATGGCCGACGGTGCGCGCAGCATCGATTGCGGCGGAGCGATCGCGGCCGTTCCGAGTGCCACCCATCTTGCCCTCCACGCCATCGTCCATTCGGAACTCGGCGATCAGAATGGCCCCCTCGCCCGCCTTTCCTTTCGCACCCTGCTCGATCTCGCCGCCCTCGCACGGCAGCCGGTTCCGCCCGACTGGCAGGCGATCGGTGAGCGGCTGGAACGCCATGGCCACGGCTCCATCTGGTCGGGCATCCGCGCCCAGCTCCACAGCCTGCTCGGCGTCAGTATCGGTGAAGGGCCAGTCCCCGCGCTGCCCGATCGCTATCGGCTCGCCGTGGTCGATGCGCGCCATCGCCTTGCTGCGCGGATCCGGTTCCGCGCAGCGCGGCGATATCATCGCTTCCTGGCGGAACCGGCGACCATGTTGGAAGTGCTGCGCCCCGGCTGGTGGCGCCGGCGCTGGTCCGATCTGCGTTCGCTCGCAAACCGATAGGCAGGAAAACGATCTTCCGAATCATGCCGAGCCTGTTTCAGCATGAGGGGGGAGAAGAAGTGACTACAATCAGCCGCGATCGCGCAGCAATCGCTGCTGCTCGCGCTTCCAGTCCCGTGCCTTGGCGGTATCGCGCTTGTCGTGCAGCTTCTTGCCGCGCGCCACCGCCAGCTCCACCTTCGCCCGGCCGCGCCCGTTGAAATAGATGGAAAGCGGCACCAGCGTCATGCCTTCGCGGGTGATCGCATTGCGCATCCGCTCGATCTCGCGCTCGTGCAGCAGCAGCTTGCGGGGACGCTTCGGCTCATGGTTGAAGCGGTTGCCATGGCTGAATTCGGGGATATTGGCGTTGACCAGCCACACCTCGTGATCCTTCACCTCGGCATAGCTCTCCGCGATCGATCCCTCGCCGAAGCGCAGCGATTTCACCTCGGTTCCGGTCAGCGCGATCCCGGCCTCGTAGATGTCGTCGAGGAAATAGTCGAAGCGCGCGCGCCGGTTCTCGGCGACGGTCTTCGCTTTCTCGAAGGAGGCAGGACGCGGACGGGCCATGGCGTCAGACCAGACCCGCATGAGCGAGCGCGGCGTCGACCGCCTTGCGGCTCGCTTCGCTCGGCCAGGTCATCGGCAGGCGGATCTCGCTCGGGAAATCCGGCCGGACACGCGTCATCGCATATTTCACGGGGCCCGGAGACGCATCGCTGAACAGCGCCGCATGCAGCGGGAACAGCCTGTCCTGCAGCGCCAGCGCCTCGTTCCACCGCCCCTCCAGGCAAGCCGCCTGGAAATCGGCGCAGAGCTTCGGCGCGACGTTCGCCGTCACCGAGATGCAGCCCCTGCCGCCCATCGCCATGAAGCCCAGCGCCATGTCGTCATTGCCGGAGAGCTGGCAAAAATCGGCGCCGCAGGCCAGGCGCTGCGCGGAGACGCGCTCCACCTTGCCGCTCGCATCCTTGACGCCGACAATGGTCGGCAGCTTCGCCAGCTGTCCCATCGTCTCCACCGTGATGTCGGTCACCGTACGTGCAGGAACATTATATATGATGATCGGCAAGTCACTGTTGCTTGCGAGGTGGGTGTAATGCGCGATCAGCCCGTCCTGATTCGGCCGGTTATAATAAGGCAGCACGACGAGTCCGGCGTTCGCGCCGGCCGCCTTGGCATGCTGCATATGCTCGAGCGCGACCTTGGTGTCGTTCGATCCGCATCCCGCGATCACCGGCACGCGGCCGGCCGCCTGCTCGACGCAGACCGCGACGACATGATTATGCTCCTCGATCGACATGGTCGCGCTTTCACCGGTCGTTCCGCACGGCACGAGCGCCGACGAGCCCTGCTCGATCTGCCAGTCGACGAAGGCGCGAAACGCCGCCTCGTCGAACGAACCGTCGCGGAATGGCGTCACAAGAGCGGGTATCGAACCGCTGAACATCCTACACTCCCTTCACGCCGCGCGATCGACGATGCATAATGATATGATGAAACCCCGGGGGGATCGCCGAGCGCCTGATAGGGATACGTCCCGCCTTCTGTCCAGCTTGCTCCGTGGCGGGCTGGCCGGAAGTCTCATCGCAATACCGCTTGCGCTGGGCGCAATGCTCGTCACGCCGGGCCAGATAGGTGCGCTGGTTCGGCTCGCCGGCCTGGGCGGCGCGCCCGCACAGGCAGCCGACACCTGGCAGAATGACAGCGTGCGCCAGGGCATTGCGCGCTGGACGTCGCTGCACCAGAGCGATTCCTACGCCTTCTCCGATTATGCCGGTTTCCTCCTCTCTTATCCCGGCTGGCCGGGCGAGACGGCGATGCGCAAGACGGCGGAACGGCGGATCGATCCGAACAGCTATTCGCCGGGCGAGGTCATCGCTTTCTTCGCGCGCTTCCCGCCGCTGACCCAGAGCGGCAACGCTCGCTATGCCGAGGCCCTGTCGGCTATGGGCCGCATGGCCGATGCGCAGGCCGCCGCGCGCAAGGCCTGGCTCGGCGGCGCGCTGTCGCCCGACGACGAGAGCCGCCTGCTCGGCCGATTCGGCAGCAGCTTCACCCAGGACGATCAGGACAGGCGGATGGAACGCCTGCTCTGGGATCGCGCGACGGCCGCGGCGCAACGCCAGCTCGCGCGGACCTCGCCGATCCGCCAGCCGCTCTTCGCCGCGCGCCTCGCGCTACAAGCCGGCCAGCCAGGTGCAGCCGGCATGATCGGCGCGCTCGGTCCCGCTGCGCTGCGCGATCCCGGCGTGATCGCCGATCGCACCCGCTGGCTGCGCGACAGCGGCCAGGGAGTCACCGCGCGCAGCTGGCTGTCGCAGCCCATGACGCTCGACCAGCTTCCGTTCGACGGCGAGAAATGGCTCGAGACGCTGCTGACGATCGCGCGCGGCG
The DNA here is from genome assembly GCF_009755815.1 of Flavisphingomonas formosensis. Classification (GTDB taxonomy): domain Bacteria; phylum Pseudomonadota; class Alphaproteobacteria; order Sphingomonadales; family Sphingomonadaceae; genus Flavisphingomonas; species Flavisphingomonas formosensis. The sequence goes on along the minus strand of NZ_WRPK01000004.1, from coordinate 479,396 downwards.
CGGCGGCCGACAATCAATGGACCTACGCCTGGGGCATCGCCTCGCAGGCGGATACCGCCTTTGCGCCGGGCACCGACGTGCGCCTGCGCACCCTCGGCGAACGCGACGATTATACCAGCCTCGTCTGGCTCGCCGGCATGGCGGCGCTCCAGCATCTCGGCCGCCCGGCCGATGCGGTGGGAATGTTCGATCGCTATGCGCGTGCCGCCAAGTCGCCGCAGACGCAGGCACGCGGCTGGTATTGGGCGGGCCGCGCTGCCCAGGCCGCGGGCCGGCCGATCGACGCCAACGGCTATTATGCCAAGGCCGCCGCGCATGGAGAGCAATTTTACGGCCAGCTCGCGGCCGAACGGCTCGGCCAGCCGGTCGCTCCACCGGTCGAGCCGGCGCAGGTGATGATCTCCGAATCGGATCGCGTCGCGTTCGAGACGAGCAGCATCGTGCGCGCCGCCCGCCTGCTCGGGCAGATGGGCAATTGGGAGGATCAGACCGCCTTCATCCGCGCGATCGCCGCCAATGCCGACAGCGACGCCGATCATCGCCTGGCCGCCGAGTTGGCACGGTCGATCGGGCGGCCGGATCTCGGCGTGATGATCGCCCGCAACGCGATGCGCGACGGGTCCAGCGACTATGTGCGCTCGGGCTTCCCGGAAATCTCCGTGCCGCCGGCGATGGAGCGGCAATGGACGATGATCCACGCCATATCGCGTCAGGAAAGCCAGTTCGATCGCGCTGCGGTCAGCCATGCCGGCGCGCGCGGCCTGATGCAGCTGATGCCGCGCACCGCGCAGGAGATCGCCGGCAAGCTCGGCATGCCCTATGATTATAACCGGCTGACCCAGGATACGAGCTACAACGTCATGCTCGGCTCGGCCTTCTTCGCCAACATCCTCGATCAATTCGGCGGCAATCACGTGCTGGCGGTCGCCGCCTATAATGCGGGCCCCGGCAATGTCCGCAAATGGCTCGCCGCCAATGGCGATCCGCGCATGCCGGGCGTCGACGTGATCAACTGGATCGAAGCCATTCCCATCTCCGAGACGCGCAACTATGTGCAGCGCGTGCTGGAAAATGCCGTGGTCTACGATGCGTTGAATCCCGATCGTGCCCGCATGCCGGAGCGCAACCGCCTCTCCGCCTATCTCGGCAAGTCCACGCCCGGCTAAGACCCCATCATGTCCGACAGACCCAATTATATCACGCCGCAAGGCTATCAGCGGCTGCGCGCCCGTTATGACGAGCTTTTCGCGGTCGAGCGGCCGAAGCTCGTCGAAACCATCTCCTGGGCCGCGGGCAATGGCGACCGCTCGGAGAATGGCGACTATATCTACGGCCGCAAGCGGCTGCGCGAGATCGACCGCGAGCTCAATTTCCTGTCGAAGCGGATGAAGGCCGCCCAAGTCGTGGATCCGGCCCGCCAGCAGGATCGCACGCGCATCTTCTTCGGAGCCACCGTCACCCTGGTCGACGAGGACGACCGCGAACGCACGGTCACGCTGGTCGGCGAGGACGAAGCGGATGCCTCAGCCGGACGGATCAGTTGGCGTTCCCCGCTCGCTTTCGCGCTGAAGGGCGCCGCCGTGGGCGACGTGCGGCGGGTGATGCTTCCGGCCGGCCCGCGCGAGCATGAGGTGCTCGCGATCAGCTACCCGAATTGACCGGAGCCCGCCGGTTCAGGCCGGCAGCACCCCCGCCTCGCATTCGTCCGTATATATTTCGAATCGCGTCAGCGTAGCCGGGCCAAAGCTCGTCGTGAGCGCGGCATCGGTCGCGTCGCGGCCGCGTGCCATCAATATCCTGCCGCGGCGCGGACGGTTGTGCCGGGCGTCGAACGTATACCAGCGGCCATCCAGATAGGCTTCGAACCAGGCCGAGAAATCCATGTCGCCAACCGGCTCCGGCAGATCCATGTCGCCCATATAGCCGGTGCAGTAACGCGCCGGCACGTTCATGCAGCGGCACAGCGCGATCGCAAGATGCGCGAAATCGCGGCAGACGCCGCGCCTTTCCTGATAGGCATCCCAGGCGGTCTTGGTCGGCCGCGCCTCGCTGTAATCGAACGTGATCCTCTCGTGCACGAAGGATATGATCTCCTGCACCATCGGCCAGCCCGGCGTCACCTGGCCGAACAGCACCCAGGCGATCTCGGTCAGGCGGTCGGTTTCGCAATAGCGGCTGCCGAGCAGATACAGCATCACCTCATCCGGAAGCTGCTCGATCGTCATCTGCCGGGCATGACGCGCGACGACATCCGGTTCGAACGGATCCTCGATGACGAAGCCGCAGGAGATCGTCATCGCGCCCGGCGGGAGCGTGAAACGCGTGCAGATGTTGCCGAAACTGTCGACATAGTCATAGAGCGGCACATCGGGCTGCGTCATGATCCGTTGCGAGGTGCGAAGATCGCGATTTCGGGTCGGATGCACGCTGAGCGAGGCGAGCATCGGCGTGGCATGCTCCGCACTGAAAGCTATGTCGTAACCGGCGCGAATGAACATCGGTTTCCTTTCTGGGCGGGCATTCACGATGCCCGGAACGTCACCACGGAAGCCTCGGTCGTAATCAGCAGTCCCGCGATCGAGGCAGCATCCTGAAGCGCCGTCCGGACGACCTTGGCAGGATCGATCACGCCGGACTGGAACAGGTTCTCGAAGGCCTCGCTCTGCGCGTTGAAGCCCAGATTCTCGTCATTCTGCTCGGCAAGGCGACCGGCGATCACTCCGCCATCATGCACGGCATTCTGCGCAATCTGCCGTAGTGGTTCCTGCAAGGCCCGGCGCACGATGCCGATACCGCGGGTCTGATCCTCATTATGTCCGGCGAGATCCCGCAGAACCTTGCCAGCGTAGAGCAAGGCGGTCCCGCCTCCGGGCAATATCCCTTCTTCCACCGCCGCCCGCGTGGCATGGAGCGCGTCGTCCAGCCGATCCTTGCGCTCGCGCACCTCGGTCTCGGTCGTGCCGCCGACCTTGATCACCGCAACGCCGCCCATCAGCGTGGCCACGCGTTCCTGCAGCTTTTCGCGGTCATAGTCGCTGGTGGTCGCCTCGATCTGCAGATGAATCGCCTGGACGCGCGCATGGATCGCATCGGTGGACCCAGCCCCGTCGACGATGGTGGTATCGTCCTTGTCGATCGAGATGCGCCGCGCCGTGCCGAGCATGCCGATGCCGGCGCTTTCCAGCTTCATTCCGAGATCCGCCGAGATCACCGTGCCACCGGTCAGGATCGCGATATCCTCGAGTGCCGCCTTGCGGCGATCGCCGAAGCCAGGCGCCTTCACGGCGGCGACGTTGAGGCCGCCACGCAGCTTGTTGATCACCAGCGTAGCCAGCGCATCGCCCTCGATATTTTCAGCGATGATCAGGAGCGGACGCGCACTTTGCGCCACCGCTTCGAGGATGGGCAGCAAGGGTTGCAGGTTGGAGAGCGTCTTGTCGTGCAGAAGGACGTACGGGTCCTGCTGTTCGACGGTCATCGTTTCGCTGTCGGTGACGAAATAGGGGCTCAGATAGCCGCTGTCGAACTGCATGCCCTCGACGATGTCGAGCGCGATATCGACGCCGCTGGATTCCTCGACGATGATGACCCCGTCTTTGCCGACCCGCTCCATCGCCTCCGCGATCTTGCCGCCGATCACCGCATCGCCATTGGCCGAGACGATGCCGACCTGCGCGATCTCCTGATTGTCGGATACCGGCTTGGCGCGTGCCTTGAGTTCGGCCACCACCCTGGACACGGCAAGGTCGATGCCCCGCTTCAGGTCCATCGGGTTCGCCCCCGCAGCGACCGATTTCAAGCCTTCCCGCATGATGATCTGCGCCAGCACGGTAGCCGTGGTCGTGCCGTCCCCGGCATGATCATGGGTTTTCGAGGCAACCTCGCGCAACATCTGGGCGCCCACATTCTCGAGACGATCCGGAAGTTCGATTTCCTTGGCGACGGTGACCCCGTCCTTCGTGATCCGTGGCGCGCCGAAGCTCTTGCCGATCAGGACGTTGCGCCCCCGCGGGCCGAGCGTCACCTTGACGGCGTTGGCGAGGATATCGACCCCGCGCGCGATCGCTTCGCGAGTTTCATGGCCGAATGTGACGTCCTTGGCTGACAATGGGGGAGTCCTCTCTGAGGCCCGCTGACCGGCGGGCGCAAGGGTGTGAATGGGGAAGGAGGCGCCATGCGTCGGCGCTCAGCGGCGTATCGCGACCCGTGCTGTTCCGGCGACGCTTGTGTTGCCCGCCGTGCCGCGATCGGGATTCTCACTGGGTTCTTCCGGCTCATTGTCATTGGGGCAATGGGGGGGCGGTTCGTCGGATGGCCCCTTGCCGGGGATCGCTTGCCGGCATCCGCTTCCGACGGGCATCCCGCCCGGAGCGCGTTCGATCGCATGCGCTCTCCGCCAGGGCACCGGAAAATGAGGGAAATACATCAGGTAAACTCCGGCTGAGCGGAAGCATGATATCTTCCTGTCACGAGATGCTCAGAAATTTCCTGTGATAGATTTGGCTACCACATCGCCTTCGGAGACTCTAATTATTTCGCACGAGAAGTTTTCCTCGCACTGCGTTTTCGTTTCGCCCCTCTGCTCGCACTTATAAATATATGAGCAGACGATATTTTCGGATTCTTGCTTCGTTTGATCAACGATTTGCGGTGTTGCTGCGAATTCGATTCTGCTATCGGATGAAACGAACAGCACATCGGTGAGCGCCGACACATCTCTCGCTTGATGTCGGCCGGAGCCCCCCACAGGCCTTTTCGGGAGCTTGCCATGGATCATCGGTCGGTCGGCGCCTATGGGCTGATAGCCCTCATTCTGATCATCATCGCCGCGGTCGTGAAATGGATGCGCTATCACGGCGCTGCGGAAAGCGCGCGCCGGAGGCTGCGGCAGGAAAATCGCGAATATGCGGACGGGAAGATAAGGAGCGTGCAGACGACGGGGCAGACGGACGAGGCCTCCGATCTGCCCTGAGCCGCGATCGAAGCTCACGGGAATGAACGCCGGCCGGCAAGCAAGCGAATGCGGCGCTCCCGCCGGAGCGACGGCGTTCAGTCCAGCTTGATATCGTCCCCGAACTGGGACCGGGCCAGTTCCGCCAGCTTCTCGGAAATCGGCGGCGGCTCCATCGGCACGGCCTTTTCGAGCCGGTCGACGATATAGTTCAGCGCCTTGATCCGTGCCGCCTTCTTGTTGTTGCCGTCGATCACCGTCCAGGGCGCCCAGCGCGTGTCGGTGCGCCCGAACATGTCGTGCATCGCATCCAGATAATCCGCCCGGCGCGCGCGATTGCGGAAATCGTCCGCGCCCGTCTTCCAGCGTTTCCAGGGATGCTGCAGCCTCGATCTAAGCCGATCGTCCTGGGTTTCCTGGGTGATGTGAATGAACAGCTTGATGATCGTCGTGCCGCTGTCCTTCTGCTGCGCCTCGAACTCGTTGATCTCGTCATAGGCGCGCCGCCACTCCTTCTCGGTGCAGAAACCCTCGACCCGCTCGACGAGCACCCGGCCATACCAGGTGCGGTCGAACACCGCGATCTCGCGATTGCCCGGCAATCTGTTCCAGAAGCGCCAGAGGAAATGACGCGCCTTCTCTTCATCGGTCGGTGCCGAGATCGGCCACACCTCGAAATGGCGCGGATCCCATTCGGCGGTCAGCCGCTGGATGATGCCGCCCTTGCCCGCCGCGTCCCAGCCTTCGAACGCAATCACGCTGCGCCGGGCGTGAACGATGTGCGCCGCCTGGACATGGGCAAGCCGCTTCTGCACCTTTGCCAGCGCCTCGTCATAATCGCCGTCGAAAGCGGCGCCCTTCTCATAATCCGAAAGATCAATCGCCATGGCCTCACCGCTTCTCGGGCGCGGCATCCTTCCCGTCGCGGGCAGGCGCGCTCCCATACTTGCATAAATGCGCAGAGATTGCGGAAAGGTGCATGCGAAACAAGACCCGGCTTCAGCCGGCGGGCCCGGCTCTGCCCACCGTCGGCAGATGCCAGTGATAGGCATGGGCCAGCATCCGGATCGCGATGCAGGCGAGCGCGGCCACGATCGCACCCACCCTCGGCCGCACCCCCGCAAGCCGTCCGACGACCACGATCACCGCCGCGCTGAGCGCCGCCGTGGCATAGACGTCGGTGCGGAAGACGCGCGGCACCTGGTTGATCGCTATGTCCCGCAAGGTCCCGCCTCCCGCCCCGCTGACCGTGCCGAGAAAGGTCGCGACGAGCGGATGGATGCGATGGACAAGCGCCTTTTCGGTGCCGGCAACGGCCGCCATGGCCAGTCCCGCCGCGTCCAGCGCCACCATCAGATCGTCCGGCACACGGGCGATGGCGGCGTGGAAGATCCAGGTGACGAGCGCCGCCGCGATCACGATCGCCGCATAATGCCAGTCCGCCACTGCCGCCGGCGGCGTCGCCCCGATCAGCAGATCGCGGATCATCCCGCCGCCGAGCGCGGTCAGGAAGGCGAGCACGATCACGCCGACCGGGTCGAAGCCGACCGCCAGACCCGTCAGCGCCCCTTCCACCGCGAACAGGAACGTGCCCGCCAGATCGGCCGTCCGCACCACCTGCGCCGCCCCAACGGTGGCAAGCGCCATCACACCCTCCCCGCCAGCTCAAGCCGGCTCGAAGCTTTCCGGGCAGCTGTCACAGCAGCGCATCATAGCCCGCGGCATTGAACTGGATCATACAGAAACCGTGGCCGAAAGGATCCGCCAACATGGCGATACGGCCATAGGGCGCCTCCCGCGCCTCTGCTTCCACGATCGCCCCAGCCGCGACCGCGCGGTCCAGCGCCGCATCGAGATCGTCGACGACGATATCCGCGTGGATCGGCGTCCAGTGCCGATCGTAACGCCGCGCGTCACCGCCCGCCCCGATCGTCCCCGCGGCCTTGCGCAACAGATAGAGCGGCGTCGGCCAGCCCAGCAATTCGACGAAATCGTCCCCGAACCGCCGCCCGACACGCAGCCCGAACGCCGCGACGAAGAAACGCTCCGCAGCGTCCACATCGGAAACGTCGATGTTGATCAACAGACCGGTCATCGCGGCGCAAGGTGATCGGTCTTTCGCCCCGAGGTCAAGCCGGGACGATCATGGCCAAAGGATCTCGCTTTCTGCATGAAATCTGCACGATGCGCTGTCACATCGTCTGTCGATGAAGGACAGACATGTCGGATCGTGGCGGCGACGAATCTGGGGCGCAGTCTTTGCCATAGCCATCGCGGTGGTGGCCGAAGCTTTCCTCGCGATTCCCTGGTGGACGCCTTATTGCGACGAACTCGCAGACGGACCCGGCGCATTCGGCCGGGGTTTTCCGTTGCCTTACTTCGAACCGTCGACGGTAACGTCGATGGATATCTTCCTTTTCGTGCCAGCCTATCTTTGCAACATCGCGATTTTGGCGGCGTTGTTCAGCGTCCCGCTCATAAGGCTGTTGCATTGGATGGAAAGGTGGCGGCCGATCGCGCGCCGAGCCGTGCTGCTGCCCATCGCATCGCTGCTCTGCCTATCGATGGCCGCTCAGGGCTTGATGTTCGCCGGGCTCGCAATCCCAGCCACCATTCCCTCCAGCGGGCGATATGTGGATTATCGCCCCTTGGTGCTGATGGACGGCAAAGCACATATGCCCTGCGATCATTAGCCGAAATGCCTTGCCGTGCGACAAATCCGGCCTCGGCACATCGACGCGAAAGCTCCCGCGCCGGCTACCCTTTCGAGCGTCAATGCTTCGACGGCTCGACGATCCGGATATTCAGCTCGCGCAACTGCTTGGCGGTGACCGCGGACGGGGCGCCCATCATCAGGTCCTCCGCCTTCTGGTTCATCGGGAACAGCACCACCTCGCGGATGTTCGGCTCGTCCGCCAGCAGCATGACGATGCGGTCGATGCCCGGCGCCGATCCGCCGTGCGGCGGCGCGCCATATTTGAACGCATTGATCATGCCCGAGAAATTCGCGTCGACTTCCTCGCGCGTATAGCCGGCGATCTCGAACGCCTTGTACATCACGTCGAGCTTGTGGTTCCGGATCGCGCCGGACGACAGCTCCACGCCGTTGCAGACGATGTCGTACTGATAGGCGAGGATATCGAGCGGGTCCTTGGTCTCCAGCGCCTCCAGCTCGCCCTGCGGCATCGAGAAGGGATTGTGGCTGAAGTCGATCTTCTTGTTGTCCTCGTCATATTCGAACATCGGGAAATCGACGATCCAGCAGAATTCGAAGCGCTTCGGATCGATCAGGCCGAGCTGCTCGCCGACGCGGGTGCGCGCGAGGCCGGCGAGCCGCGCCGCCTGCGCTTCCTTGCCGGCGGCGAAGAACACGCCGTCGTCCGGCCCGAGGCCGAGCGCCTCGGCGATCCTGGCCATGCCCTCCTCGCCATGGTTCTTGGCGATCGGCCCGCCGAACTCGCCGCCCTTGCGCGTGGCGTAGCCGAGCCCGGCAAAGCCTTCCGACTGTGCCCAGGCGTTCATGTCGTCGAAGAATTTCCGGCTCTTCTCGGCCGTGCCCGGCGCCGGAATGGCGCGCACGACGTCTCCGCTCTCGACGATCGAGGCGAAGCGGCCGAAGCCCGATCCGACGAAATGCTCGGAGACGTCGCTGATCAGGATCGGGTTGCGCAGGTCCGGCTTGTCGTTGCCGTAGCGCAGCATCGACTCGCGATAGGGAATGCGACGGAACGGCAGCGCCGAGACCTGGCGGTCGCCGGCAAATTCCTCGAACACGCCGTGGAGCACGGGCTCCAGCGTCGCGAACACATCCTCCTGGGTGACGAAGCTCATCTCGAAATCGAGCTGGTAGAATTCGCCCGGCGAACGGTCGGCGCGGCCGTCCTCGTCGCGGAAGCAGGGCGCGATCTGGAAATAGCGGTCGAAGCCGGCGACCATCAGCAGCTGCTTGAACATCTGCGGCGCCTGCGGGAGCGCGTAGAATTTGCCCGGATGCACCCGGCTCGGCACCAGATAGTCGCGCGCGCCCTCGGGGCTCGACGCGGTCAGGATCGGCGTCTGGAACTCGGTGAAGCCGCTGTCGATCATCCGCTTGCGGATCGAGGCGATCACCGAGGAGCGCAGCATGATGTTGGCATGGATGCGCTCGCGCCGGAGGTCGAGGAAGCGGTAGCGCAGGCGGATATCCTCGGGATAGTCGGCCTCGCCCGCCACCGGCAGCGGCAACTCCTGTGCGGCGGATTGCACGCTCACCTCGCGCGCGAACACCTCGATCTCGCCGGTCGCGAGACCGGGGTTCACCGTGCCCTCGGCGCGCGCCTTCACCACGCCGTCGATCGTGACGACCGATTCCACCCGCACCGACTCCAGGATGGGCAGCGCCGCAGAATCCGCATCCGCGACGATCTGGGTGATGCCGTAATGATCGCGCAGGTCGACGAACAGCACCCCGCCATGGTCGCGCTTGCGATGGACCCAGCCCGACAGGCGGACGGCGGCGCCGACATCGGCGGCGCGCAGTTGAGCGCAGGTGTGCGAACGATAGGCGTGCATGGGCGGTGGACTCATCAACTTTTAGGTGATTTTTCGCGAGCGTCGCGCTTCGCGGAGCAACCGCGCCTTGTCAAGCGGCGCTGCGTCTCTATGGAATTCCCGGATGCATATCCATCCGCTGATCACCGACAGCGTCACGCTTGCCGATCTCTGCTCCCGCCTCGCCCAATCGCCATGGGTGGTCGTCGATACCGAGTTCATGCGCGAAAACAGCTACTGGCCGGACCTTTGCCTTCTCCAGATCGCCGACGCGCACGAGGCTGCGGCGATCGACCCCAAGGCACCGGGCATCGACCTGACGCCGCTGCTCGATCTGCTGGTGAACAATGAGGACGTGCTCAAGGTCTTCCACGCCGGCGGCCAGGATCTCGAGATCGTCCACAATCTGACCGGCAAGACCCCGCACCCGCTGTTCGACACGCAGGTGGCGGCGATGGCGCTCGGCATGGGTGAGCAGGTGGGCTATTCGAACCTCGTCGAAGGCTGGCTGGGCGTGAAGCTCGACAAGGGCGCCCGCTTCACCGACTGGAGCCGGCGCCCGCTCGACAAGCGCCAGATCGATTATGCGATCGGCGACGTGACCCATCTCGCCGCGATCTTTCCGCGCATGCTGACGCGTCTGCGCGATACCGGGCGGGGCCAGTGGCTGGATCAGGAGATGGATCGGCTGGGCGATCCCTCCAGCTACATCAACCTGCCCGAGCTCGCCTGGCTGCGCATCCGCATGCCGACGCGCAACCCGCAGGTGCTCGGCCGCCTCAAGGCGCTGGCCGCCTGGCGCGAGCGCGAGGCCCAGAGCAAGAACCTGCCGCGCGGCCGCATCGTCAAGGACGAGACGCTGGCCGACATCGCCTCCCATCCGCCGCGCGTCCAGTCCGATCTCGCCAAGGTGCGCGGTCTTTCGGCAAGCTGGGCCGGCAACGACATCGGCGGCCGGATGATGGCTGCGATCGAAGCGAGCACGCCGCTGTCCGACGACGAACTGCCGCCGCGCGAGGACCGGAAGCCGGGCCTCGGCAAGGAAGGCGCGCTGATCGCGGACCTGCTGAAGCTGCTGCTCAAGATCCGGGCGCGCGAGGCGGATGTGGCGCCGCGGCTGATCGCACGGGCCGATGATCTGGAATTGCTCGCCGCCGGCCGCCGCGATGGCCTGCAGATCCTCGAAGGCTGGCGCTTCGACCAGTTCGGCCGCGATGCGCTCGATCTCGTCGAGGGGCGGCTCGCCTTCGGCGTCAAGAATGGCCGGCTGGTCATGACCCGGACAGCCGACGCCTGACCAGGCCATGGTCGCTCGGCCTTGCGTGCTGAGCCTGTCGAAGCACTCCCTTTGTTCTGGTCGATGAAAAGGGCGAAAAGGGCTTTCGGCAAGCCCGGCCCAAACGGACATGAGCAGATCCGCGGCGAATGGGCGTCAGTCGGTCATCATCACCGCGCGCAGTCCGAAGGCGGTCGCCAGTGCCTTGTGCCGCCGCTCGACCGCCTCCCCGTAGAGCGGCAGATCGCCTCGATCGAGATGCAGCACGAGCCCGCTCTCGCGCAACACCAGGCGGCTGCCCTGCAGCGGCTCGGCGACGCCCCCGGACAGCCGCTGCCCGAGCCGCATCGCGAGACCCCAGCGCTCTGCGCGCGCAATCTCGTCGGGCGTGCAAAGCTGGGCGATGACCGGGATCATGCCGGATCCACCGAAGCTGACATATAGTGCCTGGCCGATCATCGCGCGGCCACGGGCATCGACGCCCACCCAGTTGCCGTGCAGCCCGACATCAAGTCCGCGTTCGGCGCGAAATTCTGGATGGGCGTGCCAGCCCACGTCGGCCAGCTGGCACGTGGCGTGGCGCAGGCGCGCATCCTGCACGCTCTCTCCGGCAAAGAGCGGCGCGATCCAGCGGTCGAGCAGGTCGCCATGCTCCGGAAAACGCCCCATCATCCGCCCTTCCTCGCGCGTGGCGACGATGAGCGGATCCTGATCGCGGATATGATCGGCCAGATCGCTGTGGATCAGCCCCTCGCGCAGGCCGTAAGCGGACACCACCATCTCGCTGGACTGGAACTGTTTCGTCAGCAGAGCGAGCAGCAGCGATGCGTTGGCGAGATCGGGTATGCGCGGAACGGACAATCCCGGCACCTCGCGCAGGCGCTTGCGATCGATATGCGCCAGCACGCGAACGAGCCTGCGGGCGCTGTCCGGCGCCATCCGGTAATGATGGACGATCGGCAGCGGATAATCCGTCAGATGCATGTCCAGCCGCGCCACCGCGCGCCAGGATCCGCCGACCATGTAGAACGGCAGCCCCTTGCCCATCCCCTTGAAGCCGGCCTGATCCAGCGCCTTGGCCAGCGTCCGTTCCAATGCCCGCTGGCCTTTGCGGCGGATCGAATCGATCCGCAACACGCCCAGCGGAAAGGATGCGCGCTCGTGGATCTTGCCGCCGGCGACGCGCACCAGCTCGAGGCTCCCGCCGCCAAGATCGCCGACGATGCCGTTCGCGTCGGGAATCGCCGAGAGCACGCCATGTCCCGCCATCCGCGCCTCGTCGCCGCCGGATAGTAGTTCGACCTCGAAGCCTTCGTCGCGCAGCCGATCGAGGAATTGCGGCCCGTTCGACGCATCGCGCACCGCTGCGGTCGCCACCGTGCGCAGCCGCCCCACGCGCATTTGGTCGGCCAGGCAGCGATAGCGCGATAGTGCGCTCAGGGCGCGCTCCACGGCCTGGGGATCGAGCGCGCCGGTCTGCGCAAGACCACGGCCCAGGCCAGCCAGCACCTTTTCGTTGAAGAGGATGGAGGGGATCCGCGCCGGGCCGTCATAGACGACCAGACGGATCGAGTTGGATCCGATATCGATGATGCCGAGCCGGCTTGCGCGCAGCTCGGCTTCATCGCGCCGGCGGAGGAGCGTCACTGTCGACATGCGGAGGTCCGATTAGCGGGAATCGAAACGCGCCGAAAGCCGCTCGGGCATCGTGCGGAAAAGTGGGAACCGGCTCTCCGCACAAAGGATGCGACCGCGAAGGCTTGGAGCAAGCTGCGCGACTCCCTTATCGCACAGCTTGCTCTAAGCGCCACGCCGCAGGCTCAACTTAGGAACCGAGGCGCTGTCATGGAGCGCATGCCCGCGGCCGGACAGCGAGGGATTGGTCATGAAATAACGGTGAAGGTTGAATGGCTTGCCGTCCGCACTGACCCGCTCGTACGATCCATCCGGGTTGAGCGTCCAGCTCTGCTCATTGTCGATCAGATTGGCGACCATCACCTGATCCAATATCTGCGCGTGCACCGTGGGGTTCTCGATTGCGAGCATATACTCCACACGCCGGTCGAAGTTGCGCGGCATCCAGTCGGCCGAGGAGATGAACACCTTCGCCTTCTTGTTCGGCAGCCGCGCGCCATTTCCGAAGCACATGATCCGGCTATGCTCGAGGAAGCGGCCCACCACCGATTTCACCCGGATATTGTCCGAAAGACCGGCGACACCCGGACGCAGGCAGCAGATGCCGCGCACGACCAGATCGATCTCCACGCCAGCCGCGCTAGCGCGGTACAGCTTCTCGATGATGATCGGATCGACCAGCGAGTTCATCTTCGCCCAGATCGCCGCCGGCCGGCCCTCGCGGGCATGGTCGATCTCGGCATCAATCAGCGCCGCCAGCTTGTCGCGCAGGCCATGCGGCGACATGGTGATCATTTCCAGCCCGGTCGGCTCGACATAGCCGGTGATGTAGTTGAACAGCTGCGCCGCATCGCGGCCCGCGCGTGGATCCGCGGTGAAAAAGCTCAGGTCCGTGTAGATACGGGCCGTGATCGGGTGATAGTTGCCAGTGCCGAAATGGCAGTAGGTACGATACCCCTCGCCCTCTCTGCGAACCACCATCGAGACCTTGGCATGGGTCTTCCAGTCGATGAATCCGTAGACCACCTGCACGCCGGCGCGCTCGAGCTGCGAGGCCCACATCAGATTCTGTTCTTCGTCGAAGCGTGCCTTGAGCTCGACGACGGCAGTGACCGACTTGCCCGCCTCCGCGGCGTCGACCAGCGCGCGGATCACCGCAGACTGCTTGCCTGCGCGATAGAGCGTCTGCTTGATCGCCACCACGTCCGGATCCGCCGCCGCCTGCTTCAGGAAAGCGAGCACCACTTCGAACGTCTCATAGGGATGATGGACGACGATGTCCTTGGACCGGATGGCGGCGAAGCAATCGCCGTCATGCTCGCGTATCCGCTCGGGAAAGCGCGGGCTGAACGGCGGGAATTTCAGATCCGGACGATCCTCGTCGACCAATTGCTCGAGATCCGAGATGCAGAGGAAATCGCACGTATCCATGAAGATCGCGTCGTTGCCGCTGATCTCTTCGCGCACTTCTTCCAGCGCCTCGGGCAAGCCCGCCTCTGTCTCGAGCCGGATCACCCTGCCCTTGCGGCGTCGCTTGATGGCACTGCGGAAATAGCGAACGAGATCCTCGGCTTCCTCCTCGACCTCGATGTCGCTGTCGCGAATCAGGCGGAAGGCGCCGCGGCCGATCACCTCGTAGCCGGGAAAGAGCACGCTGGTGAAGCGACGGATCACCGTATCCACCGCCACATAGAGCGCGTCCGGACCAGGCAGCCGGATAAAGCGTTTCAGCGTCGAGGGCACCATCACCAGCTCGCGAATCGGCTCCCCGTCGGAGAGGCGCTTCAGGTCGAAGATCAGGGTGAAGCCCTTGTTCGGGATGAACGGGAAAGGGTGCGCCGGATCCAGCGCCTGGGGCGTCAGCACCGGGAAGATCTGCTCGCGGAAATGCTTCTCCAGCCAATCGGCGATCTCGCCCTGTACCTCGATGCCGCGCAGCACCTTGATGCCGGCGCTGAGCAGATCCGCCCGCAGGTCGCGCCACACGCGCTGCTGCTGCTCCATCAGCGCATCGGCGCGTTCGGCGACGGCGGCAAGCTGCTGCGCGACGGTGAGGCCGTCGGCGGAGCGGGTGTCGACGTCCTGGACCAGCTGCCCCTTCAGCCCCGCCACGCGGACCATGAAGAACTCGTCCAGATTATTGCCGGAAATGGAGAGGAAGCGGAGCCGCTCCAGCAGGGGATGCGCGGGATTGCACGCCTCTTCCAGCACCCGCTGATTGAAGCTCAGCCAGGACAATTCCCGATTGAAATAGCGATCCGCGAGCGCGATCGGCGGCGGCGCGTCTTCGAAAGCCGCCTCGACGGGGGTGGCACGGCGGGCGGCAGACATCTCATCCATCGTGACAGATTACATGCGAATCTATGACACGTCGATGACACCCGCCTTGGCCAGTGCCCGGCGCGCCATACGTACGCCGATGCGCGTGCGATCGCTCAGCGACTCGCTGTCGATCGCCTCGACCGCGCGCTGGATGCCGACATAGCTGCGCTCGATCCGGGCGAGCAGAAAGGCGGAAAGATCGGGCGGCGCAGGCAATCCGCGCGCGCCCAGCATGCGCTCGATCAGCGCGACGAACAGCGCATCGTCCGGCTCCTCGATAGCGACATGGGGAGTGGCCATCATCCGCGAGCGCAGGTCCGGCAACGCGATCTGCCAGACCGGCGGCGGCTGATCGGCGATCGCGAGCAGCGGCCGCCGGGTCTCCTGCGCGCGATTCCACGCGTGGAACAGCTCCTCCTCCGGACGCCGCTCGGCATCGTCGATCAGCGCGCCGCCCGTTTTGGCGGCGAAGATCCGGCCGAGCAGGCTACGGCCGGACTTGCGCGGGCCGGTGAGCAGCGTGACCGGAACCGGCCAGAGCGACCAATGATCGAGATGACGCACCACCGCGGCATTCGCCGCGGATCGGATGAACGCGTTCTCGTCGTCTCCCGCCGGCCATTCGAACGGCAGGGCGAACTGGCTCATTGCGCCGGCGCCGTCCCCGTCTCGGGGGTCGGCCCGCTTCCGCGCCGCAGCCTGAGCGTGCCGCCGATATCCTCGACCCGCCAGCCGCGCGCTGTGAGGGCGATTCGCAGGGCCGCCGCATCGCCCTGGAACGTGATCCGGATCACCGAGACACCGCCCAGCGCCAGGCTGGTCGTCGCCGCCGAGCGCACGCCCGGCACGGAGCGCAGCGTCGCCTCCGCCTGGCCGACCGAGGCCGCATCGGGCGTATCGACCTGAAGGGTGTAGCCGGTGCCGACATCGCTCGTCGCTGCGGTGATCGCCGCATCCGCCTCCGCTTCCATGGCATTGGCGGTCAGATCCGCCTCCACCGGCTGCTCGACGACCAGCGACTTGTCCGGGTTGAGCATCGCCGAGGCGAAGGCGCGCGAATAGACGGCGTCGATACGCTGCACACCCTCGTCGAGCATCTTGGGAATGCCGTCGCTATTGTCGGCGCGCAGCGTGAAGCGGTCGAGCACCGTCGAATCAGGGCCGTGGCGCGCGGTGAAGGTAGCGGTCGCCGGGCCGCCGGGCCAGGATCGATCGATTCGCACTTCCGGCACGAGCACGTCGGCGGCGCCATATTGATCCAGCAGCATGCGCCACCAGCTCCGCCCGCGCCGATTCGCCTGCGCGGCATTCAGCAGCAGCGGGTCCGATCCGGTGCCGCTGACGCGGACATAATCCACCACGCTGCCGCCCGAGCGGAAGCGAGCCCAGGCCTTCTGCCATTCGTTGCGCGTCTCGAAGGTGGTCGGCGTCGAACCGTCCCACTCCACCGGAATCACCAGCATCGGCGCGGATCGCGCGCCCTGCCCGCCTACGCCGAGCAGCTGGCCGGTGCGCGCGCGATCGAACAGGATGCCCAGCCGGGCGATATAGCGGGTGGGCGAGATCTGCTCATCCTCGACGACGATCCCCGCGACGATCGAATCGAGCGTCGAATCGGGCAGGCCCGGCGCGGCGGCAGGCGTGCCGCCATGCGTCTTCGCCCACAGCATCTTCCAGCCGCGGCGCTGCGCCTCATGCCAGGCCGCAGTGCGTGCCGTATCGGCGTCCTTGGCCGCGACATCGACGGCAACGCCCGATACTTCGAGACTTTGCGAGCTGTCGATCGGCGGCACGCCGCGATCCCCCTCGATCTGCGCGACCACCGCCGCTGCCCCGCAAAACAGCAGCGCCAGCACGAACGTCATGGGGTGGAGGAGGCGCTTCGAGAGGTTCACGCTGCGCCTTTTGGCGACTTGCCCGTGGAAATCCAAGCGCGATGTGTTTAGGCGCTCATCCCATGGCATCAGATGAACACTATACCTACGCGAAGGCGGGCGTTTCGATCGCCGCCGGCAACGCGCTCGTAAAGGCGATCGGGCCGCTTGCGCGCTCCACCGCCCGCCCCGGCGCCAACGCCGATCTGGGCGGCTTCGGCGGCTTCTTCGATCTCAAGGCCGCGGGCTATTCCGATCCGCTGCTAGTCGCCGCCAATGACGGGGTGGGCACCAAGCTCAAGCTCGCGATCGATGCGAACCGGCATGACGGCGTCGGCATCGATCTCGTCGCCATGTGCGTCAACGATCTCATCGTGCAAGGTGCCGAGCCGCTGTTCTTCCTGGACTATTTCGCTACCGGCAAGCTCGACGGCGGCGTCGCCGAAGCGGTGATCGCCGGCATTGCCGAGGGCTGCCGTATCGCCGGCTGCGCGCTGATCGGCGGCGAGACCGCGGAGATGCCGGGTATGTACGGGCCCGGCGACTATGATCTCGCCGGCTTCTGCGTCGGCGCGGTCGAGCGCGAGAAGGCGCTGACCGGCAATCGCGTCGCGGCGGGCGACCTGATCCTCGGCCTCGCCTCCTCCGGCGTCCACTCCAACGGCTATTCGCTCGTCCGCCGTCTCGCTGCGGACAAGGGCTGGAAGCTCGATCGACCCGCCCTGTTCGATCAGGAGGTGCTGCTGATCGATGCGCTGCTCGCGCCGACGCGCATCTATGTGAAGCCGCTGCTGCCGCTGGTCCGCGCCGGCCGCATCCATGCCCTCGCCCACATCACCGGCGGCGGCCTGCTCGAGAATATCCCGCGCGTCCTGCCCGAGGGGCTGCACGCTCATGTCGATGCCGACGCCTGGCCGCAGCCGCGGCTGATGGCCTTCCTGCAGGCGCAGGGCAATATCGAGCCCGGCGAGATGGCGCGCACCTTCAACTGCGGCATCGGCATGGCGCTGGTCGTCGCGCCCGACGAGGCGGCCGGTGTCGCCCAGGCGCTGGAGGAAGCCGGCGAGACGGTGCTGCGCATCGGCCACATCGCCGCGGGCGAGAAGGGCTGCACCGTCGCCGGCTCGTCGGAAGCCTGGAGCGCACGCGATGCCTGGTCCGCGACCCATCTTGGCTGAGGCTTCGCTCTTACCCTCTCCCACTTGCGGGAGAGGGCTTCGGAAAGCACGTTAAGTGACCTCCCTGCCCAAAGCCCGGGTTGCGGTGTTGATCTCCGGCCGGGGCTCGAACATGCTGGCGCTGGCCGATGCTGCCGCCGATCCCGCCTGCCCCTATGAGATCGTGCTGGTCGCCTCCAACGATCCGGAGGCGGCGGGCCTCGCCGCTGCCGCCGCGCGAGGCATCCCCACCTGGGCGCAGTCCCACAAGGGCATGAAGCGCGCCGAATTCGACGCGCTCGTCGATGCGCGGCTGCGCGCGGCCGGCGTCGAGTGGATCGCGCTTGCCGGTTATATGCGCATCCTGAGCACGGAGTTCATATCCGGCTGGGAGGGCAGGATGCTGAACATCCACCCCTCGCTGCTGCCCAAATATAAGGGCCTCGATACCCACGCCCGCGCCATCGCGGCGGGCGACGGCGTCGGCGGCGTCTCCGTCCACCTCGTCACCGCCGAGCTCGACGACGGCCCCGTGCTGGCCCAGGTGGAAGTTCCCATCTTTCCCGACGACACGCCCGATACGCTCGCCGCGCGGGTGCTGATCGAGGAACATCGGCTCTATCCGCGAGTCTTGGCGCAGATGGTGACGCGATGAGCCCCGATCCGGATGCCGACCTGGCACGGCTGCGTACCATCGCGCTCGCCCTGCCCCGCGCGATCGAGAAGACGTCGCACGGCATGCCGGTCTTCTTCATCGACAAGGGCAAGAGCTTCGCCTGGTTCATCCACAATCATCATGGCGCCGGCATCACGGCGGTCGCGATCAAGACGAGCGGCGCGGAGGAACAGGCAATGCTGGTGGAAACCCGGCCGGAGCTTTATTATCGCCCCGCCTATCTGGCGCCGTCCGGCTGGATCGGCCTGCGCCTCGACGTGGACGAAAGCGATTGGGATCATGTCGCCGACCGGGTGGCGATGAGCTGGCGCCTGGTGGCTCCTCAAAGGATAGCCCATCTTGTCTGAAACGACGCCCCCTTGGGAAAAGCGCACGGAAAAGCAGGTGAAACAGGAACAGGCGGCCGAAGCCGCAGCAATCCGCCGCCGCTGGATCAACCTCGGCGAGGTACTGGCGGTGGTCGCGGTGATGATCTCCGGCCTCACCTTGTGGAACAGCTATCAGGAACGCGCCAACAGCGAAGCCGATCGGGCGAAAAGCGAGCAGAAGGCCGATGCCCAGTCCGGCACGCTGGTCCTGCGCGCGACCATCGCCAAGGAAGGCCGCCGGCTCTCGCTCGCGGCCATGGCCGGGGACCAGGCGATCCAGAGCCAGACGATCAGCTTCCCGAGCGCGCTCGGCGTGTCGCCGGTCGACACGGCCGGCGATCCCCGCATCGAGTCGGGATGGTTCGAGAGCGAGCTGCACAAGGCGCGCAAGGAAGCCGGGCTGGACGAGAAATCGACCGGCGACGCGCGCCTGCCGATCCTGGTGAAGACGCAATTCCTGTCGAACGGCGAATTGAAGAACGACAGCGCGATCTATGATCTCGGCTATCGGATCAGCAGCGGCTTCCTGAGCGGCACCGACGTCCGGATGCGCGGATTGTCGCTGATCCGGCGCGGTGTGACCGGCGATGGGCAGAAGCAGATCGACGCGATCTGGGATAAGCAGGCGAAGACGAAATAGCGGCACCCCGCTGCGACGAGGTGCCTGCCGGTCAAACGCGTCATCCCGACGAAAGTCGGGATGACGGCATCTTTACAAACGTTCCAGCTTTCGCCGGTGTGACGCGCAATGCGTCAGCCGACGATCTCATCCGGCTGGAAGAAGAAGGCGATCTCGATCGCCGCATTCTCCGCGCTGTCCGAACCATGGACCGAGTTCGCCTCGATCGACTCGGCGAATTCCTTGCGGATCGTGCCGGCGTCGGCATTGGCCGGGTTGGTGGCTCCCATCACTTCGCGGTTGCGCGCGACGGCATTCTCGCCCTCGAGAACCTGCACGACGACTGGGCCGGACGTCATGAAGCTGACGAGATCGTTGAAGAAGGGGCGCTCCTTGTGGACGCCGTAAAAGCCCTCGGCCTGCTCCTTGCTCATGCGGATGCGCTTGGAAGCGACGACGCGCAGGCCGGCCTCTTCCAGCTTCGCGGTGACGGCGCCGGTCAGGTTGCGACGCGTGGCGTCGGGCTTGATGATCGAAAAGGTGCGTTCGGTCGCCATGGCCGAGCGTGCTCCATCTGTTGTGTCTATGGGAAAGTGGCGGCTCTCTAGTCAGGATCGCCGCATCGTTCAAGGGCGGGGATCAGCGCCCGTTTGGGAATGCGCCTTCGGTGCATGCCTCGAAATGCGTTCTTCCGCGCATTTGCAAGCAGGTTCTCAGCGCCCGACGCCGAACAGCCCCGTCAGCGAACGGTCCAGCATCATCAGCTGCCAGAGCAGCCGGCCATGGTCCATCCGCCCCGCCTTATGCTCCCCGGCCACGCGGGCAAGCGTAGCGCCGTCGAACCAGCCGGTCTCGGCCAGCGCCGATCCCTGCGCGATCGCGTCTGCCTCGGGCGCGAGGGGACCGCGGAACCAGGCGCTGATCGGCGTCACGAAGCCCATCTTGCGGCGATAGAGTATCTCGTCCGGCAGATAGCGGCGCAACGCCTTCTTCATCAGCCATTTGCCGGTTCCCCCGCGCACCCGCAGGTTCGGCGGCAGTGTCGCGGCGAATTCGATCAGGCGATGGTCGAGCAGCGGCTCGCGCGCTTCCAGGCTCACCGCCATGCTGGCGCGATCCACCTTGGTCAGGATGTCGCCCGGCAGCCAGATCTTCATGTCGGCATATTGGGCACGGTCCAGGGCGTCGCGCGCCGGGGCCGCCCGCATCGCCGCGATATAGCGGTCCTCGGCGCGATGCCCCTGCAGCGCCTGCGCGGCGAGCGGGGTGAACAGCCGCCGCCGCATCGCCGGTCCGGTCACGCCGACGGAGCCGGCATAGGCTTCCTCCGCGGAACGGCCGAGCGCCTGCAGCGTCGTCTTGGCGCGCAGCGGCCGCGGCGCCCAGTCGAGCTTGGGAAAGACGTCGCCGAGCGTACCGAGGCCCCGCCGCAGGGCGGCTGGCAGCAGGCCGCGCATCCGCTCCTCGCCCGCATGAAAGACATAGCGGCGATATCCCGCCAGGGCCTCGTCCGCACCGTCGCCGGAAAGCGCGACGGTGACCTTTTCCCGCGCAAGCTCGCAGACCCGATAGGTCGGCAGCGCCGAAGCGTCGGCGAACGGCTCGTCGAACGCATGGACCAGCGTCGGGATCAGCCCGAAGTCGGTGGCGGCGACCCGGCGCGTGCGATGATGCGTAGCGAAGCGCTCCGCGACCAGCGCGGCATAGCGTGTCTCGTCATGATCCGCCTCGTCGAAGCCGATCGAGCAGGTCTCGACCGCGCCCTTGCTGACCTCCGCCATCAGCGCGACCACCGCCGAGCTGTCGACGCCGCCGGACAGGAAGGCACCGAGCGGCACGTCCGCGATCATGCGCGATCGCACCGCCTGGCGCAGCCGATCGACCAACTCCTCTTCCAGCGCCGCCTGTGATCCCGTCGCCCGATTGGCGAAGCTCAGATCCCACCACTGGCTGGGCCGGGGCATCGGCTTGCCACGCTCCAGCAACAGGCCGTGGCCGGCGGGCAATTTCTTCACCCCCGCCACGATGCAGGCGTCATCGGGCACGTAGCCGAGCCCCAGATAATCCTCGACCGCGCTCAGGTCCGGCGCGCGGCGGAACAGCGGGTGGGCGAGGATGCCCTTGAGCTCGGAGGCGAACAGCACGCATCCGTCGGACAGCTCGGCATAGAAGAGCGGCTTCACGCCCAGACGGTCGCGCGCAAGGAACAGGCTGCGCCGGTCGCCGTCATAGAGCGCATAGGCGAACATGCCGTGGAAACGCTCCACCGAGGCCGGCCCCCATTGCCGCCAGCCGTGGAGGATCACCTCCGTATCGCTGGACGTGCGGAAGACATGGCCCAGCGCCTCCAGCTCGGCGCGGACCTCCTGGAAATTATAGATCTCGCCGTTGAAGACGGTGACCAGCCGGCCGTCCGGCGTCGCCATCGGCTGATCGCCGGTCGAAAGATCGATGATCGAAAGACGGCGATGGCCGAGGCCCACGCCCGGCGCGGTCCACACGCCCGATCCGTCGGGTCCGCGATGGGCCAGCGCGTCGGTCATCATCGTCACGCGCGCGGGATCGACGGGCTTGGCCGCCGGGAGATGGAAGATGCCGGCGATGCCGCACATGAAGATATGTCCTCAGCGGGGCGGAACGAGGCGGTCGGCGAAGGTATCGACCGGGCCGAGCGCGGCGAGGAAGGCGTCGATCGCCGGGCGCGCGCTGCGCCCCTGCGCCGGCTGTTCAGCCGAGACGAGGATCGCCATCGCACGCTGCTGGCCCCCCAGCAGACGCAGCTTCAGCGTCTCCAGCTTCACGCGTGTTTCGCTCCCCGTCGTGATTCCGCCGATCCGATAGAAGGTCGCGACCTCACGGACAACCGGGCCGGGCGCCGAAATCCGGAAAGCGCGTCCTTCTGGCGGCGAGGCGGTGTTGTCCGTCCACGCCCACTGGCTGTCGGGATCGACCGCGCCGTGGCCATAGCCGACCAGTTCATGCCCCTCGCTCTGGCTGCCATAGACGGCGACGGCGAGATCCACCGATTGGCCGGCTCCGTTGGTGTAACGCTGGATGAGCCGCAGGTCGGCGCCATCGTAGCGCGGCCGCCAGAAATAGCCGGTCTCGTGCGTCTGGCGCCATCCGGGCAACTGGGGCAGGCCCGTCAGGGCCGGTATCGGCGTACGGCCACTCGCCGCGATCGCCGCGGACCATCCGACCGGAAGCAACGCGATCGCCACGGCGCCGATCGTCACGGGCAGCAGCCTCGTCCGACCGGGCAGACGATCCGCCCATGCCTGGATTGCCGGCGGATCTATCCACGGCTCGGTGACGCCGCGATCGAAGAAGGGCCAGCCCAGACCCATCATGATGGCGATTACGATCGCGAAGAAGATCCAGCCATAGACGACATGATCGAAACCCACCGCGAAATCGGCGCTGGTCAGGTGCGCGACATAGATGGTGCCCCAGGCGCGCAGCCCGTTGGCGAGGATCGGCACCACCGCCGCCGCCGCCATGAACAGCGCCCGGCGGGTCCAGCTCTTGAAGCACACGTTGCAGACCAGCACGCCATAGGCGAGCATCGCGATCAGGAACTTCACCCCCGAACAGGCTTCGGCGACCTCGAAATATCCGTTCGGAATGGTGATGAAGACGCCTTCGATATGCGCCGGCACGCCGAACAGATGGAGCAGCGCCATGCACATCTGCGCCGTGATCGTCTGCAGCGGCGGCACCAGCCCCTCCCCCGCCGGGACGAGGAAGAAGAGGTAGCAGAGCGGAAACAGCAGTCCGCGCGCCACCGCTGGCCCGAGGCAGGCGACCACCGCGCCCTGCAGCATCAGCACGAGGCCGTAATGCCGCGCGACCGAGACGCCCGCAGCATGGCCGAGCAGCCAGCCGAGCGCGCCCGCCGCCACGATCAGCAATCCCGGCGCCCAGCCCACCGGCTCCAGCCGCTTCACCTCGGATGCGCGCTGCCATACCAGCCAGGCGATGATCGGCGGGATCAGCAGGCAGTGCTCGAAGGTGGAGCTCGTCCACCACAGCTCGACGATCTTGGCCGCGTCGCTGAAGAAGATCAGCAGCAGCGCGGCCCAGAGCAGTGCCAGCGCGACCAGCGGCCGGCGCCAGTGCGGCATGCCCTCGCTGGCGCGCGGCATGATCGGCCCGGCCGCGGCGGGCCGGATCGGCGGAGCCAGACTCACGCCGCCGCCCCGGCGGGTGCATCGTGATCAGTCGATTCGCCCCGACCCAGCATGCCGGGCAGCGGCGCAAGCCGTGCCTCCCAACCATAGCGCGCCTCGACAAGTGCACGAGCGGCCATGCCGATCTCCCGCGCCCGTGCCGGATCTGCGATCAGCGCACAGACCGCATCCGCTTCGGCGGCAGGCACGGCGACGATCAGATCGCGACCGTCCTTGGCGTCGATGCCCTCGAAAGCGGCTGGTGAGGCGACGACCGCCTTGCCCATCGCCATTGCCTCCAGCACCTTGTTCTGGATCCCGCGCGCCAGCCGCAGTGGTGCCACCACGACGTCCGCCGCCTTCAGCCAGCTACGGATGTCGACCACTGCGCCGGTGACGATCACGCCAGGCTCGTCCGCAAGACGCAGCACCGAACGGGCCGGATTGCGTCCGACGATCGCGAAGCGCGCGGCCGGATAGCGCTCGCGGATACGCTGCAAGGTCTCCATGGCGAAATCCGTCACCGCCTGGATGTTGGGCCGATAGTCCATCTGTCCGGTGAAAACGATCAGCGGCCCCGCCTCGCTATGGTCCATCTCGGCCGGCGCGACGTCGGCATCGGGGCGGAAGAACACCAGATCGATGCCGTTTTCCAGCGCACACACCTGCCTGCTGCCGATACCTGCGAATGTGCGGAACAAGCGGGCCTCCGCCTCGCTGACGAACAGGCTGAGGTCCGCGCGCATCGCGGTTCGCCGTTCAAATTCGTAGAGGCTGCGCGCCTCGCGCCGGTACAGCCAGCGCATCGGCATGCGCGAGGCCTCGGCATAGGCCGCGAACTTGGCTGAATCCACGTCAACGAAATCCATCACGAACCTGAGGCCGAGCCGGTTTGCCGGCACAAACTGCGCCATCTGCCCCGAATAGGCGAAAATCGTATCGACCGGTTCGTCCTCCAGCGTCCGCTCGACGAAAGCCTGCATCGTCGCACTCTCGAACGCCGCCACCGAGGCTGGCCGGCGCCGGATCAGAGACCGGGCGACCGCACGCGGCTGCGACACGCGCCGCTCCTCGACATGCAGCTTCCCGACCAGCGGCCGCAATGCTTCGGCATGGGCCGCATCGACGCCATTGTCGGCGAAGGTACCGACATGCACGCGGCCCAGGCGGGTCATCGCGCGCAGGAGGTTCCAGCTGCGGATCTTGTCGCCGCGATCCGGCGGAAAGGGCACGCGATGCGCCAGGAAGAGGATGTCGCCCATCAGCCCAGCCCCCGCGAGATGGCCGGTCCGAGCCGATTGGCGAGCCACAGCGGCAGCTTCTGCCAGAGCGCGACCTGCATCCGGTATTTGGGGCTCATCGGATTGATCTCGCGCGGCCCCTCCCCTTCCGCCGCCTTTACCGCATAGCGCAGCGGCGCCGGCTCGAAGCCCCAGTTGCGCTTGAAGGCGAAGGCCCCCGTGCCGAACTTGGAACGGCCGAAATCAAAGTGGGTGCAGCCGCGCCGGCGCGCATGGTTCATCAGCGCATAATACATCATGTCGTTGGCGCGGAAGGTACGCGCGGCCCGCGTGCCGCCACCCCAATAAGGCATCACGGCGCCGCCGTGATAGAGGCTGAGCACGCTGGCGAGCGGCTGGCCGTCCTTGCGCACGGTGAGAATGTCCGCATCTGCCCCGAAACCATCCAGCACCGCATCGAAGAGGCTGCGCGGGAAGACGGGCGTACCGAGATTGCGCACGCTCTCGGCATAGACGCCATAATGGGCGGCACGATCGGCGGTACCCGTGCCGACCTCGACGTCGAGATCCAGCCCCAGCGCCTTGCGCACCTCGGCGCGCTGCTTGCGCGGAATTGCGAGCAGTTCCGCCTCGTCGTCGGCCGCGAGCGGGCGGACGAAGCCCGCATAGGTGCTCTCGCTCGCCGGCCAGTCCGCAGGCAGCATCCCGCCGCGCAGCTCGACAGAGGGGCAGCTGAGCCGCACCGCGAGGATCCAGGCCTCCTCGGCGAGCCGCGCGAGCGTGCGGTCGTCATCGGCCAATATCCCGCCGCCGACCGCGAACGGCGACGAAACCAGCGCACGGCCGAACAGCGGAGAATGGACCTCGCCCAGCGGCAGCACGCCAACGATCCGGCCGGCGCTTTCGGCGATCAGATAATGGCTTTTCTGCCGGCATCCCCTTGCCACTGCCTCGTTCCACGCGGTGAGATGGAAGGGCGTGCCCTCGGCATGCCCGCGGACATAGGCATCGATCCGCTCATGATCGGCCGCGTCCGCCAGGCCGGTGCGCACGGCAGGGATCGGCTGCTCCATCGTCATGGCCGCAGCGGCGCCTGGCCGGCGACGACGGCGTCCACCCTGCCCCACGCGAATTCGCCGAGCAGGCGGCGCAGCTTGCCCTCCATCGCCGCCAGCCGGCTGAAGTGGCGAATGCGCGAGCGCAGTGGCGCGCCGGGCACGCGCGGCTGGTCCGGATCGATCTCCCAGGGGTGGAAATAGAATATCGCCGGCCGGGCTTCCTCGCCATTCACCTGTCGGATCGCCCAGCGGGAAAAGCCGTAGGGCAGCATGCGAAAGAAGCCGCCGCCGCCTGCCGCCAGCGTGCGCCCGCGGAATTTCGCGGTGGTGACCGGCAGCTCGATCAGATCGGCATCCGCCAGCGGCCGCCAGGCGAAGCGCGGCGCATCCGGCCAGCCATAATGATCGTGCGCGACCGGCGCGATGCTCGAGGAATAGGCATAGCCCGCCTCCGCCAGCACGCCATGCGCCCAGGGCGTGCGCGCGTCGATCGAGAAACTCGGCGCGCGATAGCCGGTGACCGCCACTCCCGCCGCATCCTCGATCGCCGTTCGGGCACGGACGAGATCGTCGCGAAACTGCGCGGCGGTCATCGTGAAGACGCGCGCATGATCCCAGCCATGGCTGGCAATCTCATGCCCCTGGTCGACGATCCGGCGAATCAGCGCGGGATAGCGATGCGCCACCCAGCCCAGAGTGAAGAAAGTCCCCTTGACGCCGGCGCCTGCGAAAAGCGCCAGCACCTTGTCCGTATTGGCCTCGACGCGCGGCACCAGCCGGTCCCAGTCCTCACGGGCGATCGTCGTTTCGAACGCGCCCACCTGAAACGCGTCCTCGACGTCCACCGAAAGCGCATTCAGCATTACGCCTGCCCCCGCATGCGTAAGTCTCAGGCGACGCCGGAACGCACCGCATCCCAGCGCGGGCGCGGCTCGTCGCTCTCGACCCAGTCGACCAGCAGGGTGAGTACACGGCGTAGCGCAGCCTCCTGCGCCTTCAGCTTGGCTTCGAGCTGATCGATCCGCGCCAGCAGCTCGGGATCGGGCGCGGCCGGCGTCGGCGCTTCAGGCACCGCGTGAAAGCGCGGCGGCGAGGCCGGCTGCGCGAGCGGCGCCGGATCGGGAACGGCGACCGGGCGAAGGCGCGGCGCCTGCTGCGTGTCGAAGCTGAGCTGCTGGTCGTCGCTCAACGTGTCGCCGGCCATGTCCGCGATCACCGCTTCGACCGCCTCTCCATCGATCTCCGCCAGGTCTTCGAGAGCGCCGAACAGCATGATGCGCGCGGCGAGCGCGTTCACCTTGCGCGGCACGCCGCCGGACCAGCGGTAGATGGCCGTATAGGCGTCCTGCGTGAATTTGGGATTGCCCGTCCAGCCGACCAGCCCGAGCCGATGCACGATATAGGGTTCGATCTCGTTCGCGCCCATCGGCTCGAGATGATGGGTGGCGATGACGCGCTGGCGAAGCTGCTCGAGCTTGTCGGACTTCTGCACCCGCTCGCGAAATTCGGGCTGGCCGAGCAGGAAGATCTGCACGAGCGCATGGCCGCCGGTCTGGAAGTTGGAGAGCATGCGCAGCTCCTCCAACGCGGACACCGGCAGGTTCTGCGCCTCGTCGACGATCAGCAGGGTGCGCTTGCCGCCCCGCGCCTGGTCGATCAGGTGACGCTCCACCCGGTCCAGCAGCTGCGCCTTCTCGACGCCTTCGGTGGCCAGCCCCAGGCCCTGCGCGGTCAGGCGGAGGATATCGTCTCCCTCCACCTGTGTCGAAACCAGGTGGATCGCGTTGAGGCGGGACTTGTCGACCGTCGCCATCAGATGGCCGACCAGCGTGGTCTTGCCCGCGCCGATGTCGCCGGTGATGACGATGAAGCCTTCTCCCTGGGCAAGGCCATAGCCGAGATAGGCCATCGCCTTGCGATGCGTCTGGCTTCCGAAATAAAAACGCGCGTCGGGCGTGAGCTGGAAGGGGCGCCCTGTCAGGCCGTAATGATCGCTATACATCTCGCTTCCCTTCTAGAATGAGTAGCGCATGCCGACCTGCGCCGCACCGGAGACGACGTCGTCCGCCTGCTTCTGGTCATAGGCATAAATGCCTAACGACGCCTGAGCGCTCAGCCGCTCACCGAAGGTGTGATAATAGGTGCTTGTTCCGCCATATGCGAACACGTCTGAGGAATTGACGATGCCAGGGTTATACCAGGCGGCGTAAAGCGCGCCGGTGATGCCGGACGAGCGGGTCAGCTCGCGCGTCAGGGTGAACTCGCCGGTCACGCTCCTGTCCGTCACGCCGTTGACGGTGAAGATGCTGCCATAGACTGGCGCGATGTAGCGGCGCTCGGCATAGCCGATGCCGACGCCCATCGTCCAAGGCCCGCGGCGCGAGGAAAACAGCGCGTTGACGCCGCGTGCCCGGAAATTCTCGGTGCTCACCGATTGCAGCGCGTCCTCCAGGCAGCCTCCGCTGCCCGGCGTCGCTCCGAAGACGCATCCGTTGACGTCGCCGCCGAATGGATTGCGCGTGACCTGGAAGTTGGTCGGCAGCGCTGCGACGTCGCCGATCAGCTGGCGTCCGAAGCTTTCGATGCCGTTATAGACGCCGATCTGCAGCCCGGAATTCTCGCTCACCCGATAGTCCAGCGATCCGGTATAGGCGGTCTGGCCGTAACGCTTGCCGACGCGGGCCTGCAGCGTGGCGCGGGGGCTCGGCCGCCAGATCACGCCGACGTCCCAGATCAGGCCGTCCGTGTCGTAATAGGTGAGGCGCGGCGCGCTCTTGTCGGTCACGTAGCGGCCGTTTCCGGTCGTTACCGGGTTGCCCGCCGTATCGCGCAACACCGGCCGTTCGGCTATGTTGATTTTCTCGTATCCGACGCCGCCGGTCAGCGCGATATGCGCGGTCACGGGCACGGTCACGTCCGCGCGGACATATTTGCCGTCATAGCGCTGGTCGAGCTGGGAAGCGTCCTCGTGCTGCCAGCCGCCGGAGATGGTCCAGCCGAACGGAAGCCGGCCGGATTGCATGCCGATGCTCGCCTGCACGTTCTGCACGGTCGAATCGTCGAACTGGTCGAGTCGCTGGGAGCCCGTAGGGAGCAGGACGCTGTTCTTGTCCTCCACCTTCACATAGCCGAGCTGGTAGCTCGCGCCGATCTGCAGCGGCCCGGCATGGGTCGAGAGGGTCGGGCCGCCATAGAAGCCGAACACCTGATTGATATTGTCCTTGTCGCCGGTGAGGATCAGCGGCGCCGCGCCGCGAATGTCGGTGCGCGTGCGCGTCGCCAGCGCACCGCCCTCGAAACTCAGCGTGTTCGGGATGATCTGGTACTGGCCGCGCGCGATGCCGCTATGGACGTCGCCGCTGCTCATCTTGTCCTTGTCCCAGGGGATGCGATATTCGTAGCGGTAGCTGACGGTGCCCTCCACCCGATGGCCGGTGGCGCTGGCGTCCACGCCTGCGGCGACCGTCGTGTAGGTGAGAACGTCGCTCGGGCTCGAAAGCTGCGCGTCGAGGACCTGCTGGACCTCGATATAGGGCGTCACCTGGGTGCGCGCGTGCGCGACCTTCGGAAACATCGAGACACCGAAGGCGATCGAGACGAGGCCGATCGTGCGCGGCAGGATATCCTTGGCCATGCTCAGCTGCCCGCGCCGTAATAATCGCCGAAGCGGCGGCCATTGGCCGAGAATTGCACCCCGTTGATCACGAGCTGCAGATGGGGGCAGCCGCTCAGCAGCCCGATCGCGTCACGCAATTGCGTCTCCGTCGTCTGATCGGCCTTCACCACCATCAGGATCTGGCCGACGTGGAGCGCCAGCACCGAAGCCGGCGAAGCCACCAGCGCGGGTGGCGAATCGAAGATCACGATCCGGTCGGGATGACCGGATACGAGCTGGTCGAGCACCTCGCCGGTGCGGTTGGAGGCGACGAGCTCGGTCGCCTCATTGCTCTGCCGGCCGGCCGGCAGCACCGAGAGATTGGGGATGTCGGTGCGGATCACGCAGCTTTCGACGTCGATCTTGGGATCGGCGATCGCGTCGATGAGGCCCGGCCCGCCTTCCAGGCCGAGCGTCGAGAGCACTTCGGGCTTCGCGAAGTCCGCGTCCACCAGCAGCACGTCGACGTCCTTCTCGGTCGCCATCGAGAGCGCGAGGTTGACGGCGCAGAAGGTCTTGCCCTCATTCGGCTCGGCCGAGCAGACCAGGATCATGCGGCCATGATCCAGCCCCTCGCTGCCGCGCCGTCCGGTCGCCGCGAGCAGGAGCTGCCGCTTGATGATCCGGAATTCCTCGTTCAGCGCATTGACCGGCGAGTCGGGCAGGATGAAGCCGGCTTCGCGCAATTCCTCCATCGCCACCGTGCCATGGCGGCCGGTGAAGGCGCGCGGGCGGGGCTGTAACCGGGGCGGCGATCCGGCCTGCGTCGCGGCGGGCGCGGCAGGCGCCGGCGCGGCCGCCGCCTCCGCAGCGGTGGGCGGCGGCGCGGGCGGCGTTTCCACCACCGGCGCATTGTCGCGCATCGCCGCATCCAGATCATAAGTCGCCGCTGCCCGCTCCAGCAGCGAGCCTCGGGATTTGATCGAGCTGATCTTGTTCATGCCCGTTCCTTCCTCAGGCGACCATGCCGCGCTGGACGAATTCGACGACCATCAGCAGCGCGTACACGCCGACGAGCGCCCCCGCCCCGCTGGCGAACCACACCAGCTTGCGCCGGCGCTCCTCGCGCCGCATCGGCGTCAATATCTCGGAAACCGAGCCGATCACCGGCAGGCCGGTCGCTTTTTCCAGCCGCGTCGCGGTCGCGTAGGTGACGGCGAGCTGCGCCTTGCCGAATGCCACGGCGAAGCCGGCGCCCAGCCCGATGATCAGGATCGCGGTCAACATCAGCGGACGATTCGGCGCGACCGGCAGGCGCGGCGCGCTCGGCGGATCGATCACCCGGAATTTCACCGCGTCGGTCTGGCTCTGCACGTCGCTGCGCAGCTTCACATCCTCGCGATCGGCCAGCAGCTTGTCATATTGCGCCTTCAGCACGTCATAGTCGCGGTCGAGCTGCTGCTGCTCCGCGGCGATGCCGGGCTGCTGGGCCTGCTTGGCGATGAACTGGTTCATGTCGGACTGGAGCTGCGACTTGCGCGCCATCAGCGCGGCGACCGTCGCCTGCTTCTCCGCCTGCATCGAACGCAGCGTGACATACATGGGGTTGGGCGTGCCGCCGCCCCCGCCGCCCGCCGGCTCGCGTGCCGCGAGCGGACGCAGGCGGGCGATCTGCTGCTTCAGCGCGATCACGTCGGGATGCTCGTCCGTCCAGCCGCGCGCCTGCGCATCGCTGAGCTGACCCTCCAGCGCCGCGAGTCGCCCGGCATAGCCGCCCACCGCCCCGTTCGCGCCCGGCGTGGCGACGGTCGGCGCCAGCCCCGCAAGCTGGCCGTTCAGTGCAGCCAGCGAGCTTTGCGCGGCGGCGAGATTCGAATCGACGTCGGCCAGCTCGGAACGCGATGCGTCCATGCGCTGGCTCACCGATCCGACGCCCGGCAGCATGCCTGCATATTTCTGCTCGAAATCGGCCTTCTTCTGCTCGGCCTCCTGCAGCTGCTTCTCGCGCTGCGCGAGCTGCTCGTCCAGGAAGCGCAGGCCCTGGCTGGTCTCGTCGCGATTGCCGGCCAGATTCTCCTCGACGAAGATGTCGATCAGCTTCTGCACCACCGCCTTGGCGAGCTTCGCATTCTGCTGGTCGGAAAGGCCGCCGGCGCTCGATTTCGCGCTGATCTGGTAGAGATTGTCCTGCGGCGACTTGATCGAGATGTTGTTACGCAGCCGCTCGACGATCGCCGCCACGTCCTTGTCGCTGGTCGCCTGCAGGCTGAGGTCGGTGCCGCGCACCACCTTCTCGAGGTTCACCGTCGAAGCCAGCGTCTGCTGGACGCGATCGATGTCCCGTATCTGCTCGGTGGAGGTGATGCCGATCTTGTCGGGCAGCACGGACTGCATCTGCACGAAGATCCGCGCCTGCGATTCATAGGTGTTGGGAATCAGCGCGACGACCAGCCAGCCCGCCAGGCACACCGTCGCCGCGACCGCCAGCGCCAGCCAGCGGCGGCGCCAGACGAGATGCAGCGCGATCATCACTTCTTCGTAGATGCTGTTCATCGCTTCCCTGTCGCCCCGTTTCCGCCCCCGTTCCTCCGTGCGCCGATCAGAACATGCTTTCGGGGATGATGATCACGTCGCCCGGCTCGAGCCGCACGTTCGCGCCGGCGTCGCCCCGCTTGAGGAGGTTCGCGATCTTCAGCTGATATTCGTGTTGCTGGCCGGTCGCCGGATCGTAGCGGATCAGCCGCGCCCGGTTGCCCGCCGCATATTCGGAAAGCCCGCCGACCGCGATCATCGCGTCGAGCAGGGTCATGTTGGCGCGATAGGGCAGCGACGCCGGCTTCTCGGTCGCGCCGACCACGCGCACCTGCTGGGAATAGGTGCCGGTGAAATTGTCGACGATCACCGACACGAGCGGGTCGGAGATATATTTCGCCAGCGCGTCCTTGATATCCTCGGAAAGCTGCGCCGGCGTCTTGCCGACGGCCGGCAGGTCCGCGATCAGCGGCGTCGTGATGCGACCGTCCGGACGGACCTGCACCTTGGCCCCCAGCTCCGGATTGCGCCAGACGAAGATGGTGAGCTGGTCCATCGGGCCGATCACATATTGCTCGCCCGGTCCTTCCTTCGGCTGCACGAAGGCCGCGGACGGCAACGCCTGGGTCGGCTGGTCCGTCGCGCAGGCGCTGAGCGTCAAGGCGCTCGCCCCCAGGCTCAGCATCAGCTTCATCATGCCCCGATACGCCATCGATCCCTCACCTCTTACTGCCATGCGCCGCGATGCGAGACCCTCCCATCGGTCGCGCAAGGACGCAGGTTCAGCGGCACATTTCAACTAAAGAGGTGAATATTGCGTTAGGATTGACTCGAAAATGGCGGGTCTGCGAGGATTTCGAGCGCCGGTGGATGGCCCAGAAACGCCTGGGGGCTCGCACTGGCGCCATAAGCCCCGGCCATGAAGAGAGCGATAACGTCTCCCGCCTCGGCACGCGGCAGGCTCACCTTGTTCGCCAGCAGGTCCAGCGGCGTGCACAGGCAGCCCACGACGCTCACCGTCTCCTCCGGTTCGTCGCCCATCCGATGCGCCACCGCGACCGGGTAGTTGCGCCGCACCACCGTGCCGAAATTGCCGCTGGCGGCGAGCTGGTGATGCAGCCCGCCGTCGGTCACCAGGAAGGTTTCGCCATGGCTTTCCTTGCGATCGACGATGCGTGTCAGATAGACGCCCGCCTCCCCGACCAGCCAGCGGCCGAGCTCGATCGCAAAGGCCGATTCGGCCAGGATCGGCACGCGTCCGGCCAGCGTCCCGGCCAGCGCCGATCCGATCGCCTCGACGTCCAGCGGCTGCTCTCCGGGAAAATAGGCGATGCCGAATCCTCCGCCGAGATTGACCAGCGGCGGCGCTGCGCCGACCGCGTCGGACAATTCCCCGGCCAAGGCCACCGTCGCCGCCTGCGTCTCCGCGATCGCGGCGGCATCCAGCGCCTGCGATCCGGCAAAGATATGCAGCCCGCGCCACTCCGCTCCCGCCGAAACGATCGCGCGAATCAGCGGCGCCGCGCGTACCGCATCGACGCCGAACGGCCGCGCCCCGCCGCCCATGCGCATGCCCGATCCGCGAATCTCGAAATCCGGGTTCACCCGCACCGCCAGGCGCGGCCGGATCCCCAGCCGATCGCCGATGGCGAGCGCGCGCGTCGCCTCCGCTTCCGATTCGAGGTTGATCGTCACCCCGGCGGCGATCGCCGCCTCCAGTTCGCGATCGCGCTTACCCGGCCCGGCGAAGGAGATGTCGGCCGCCGCCATGCCGGCATCGAGCACGCGGCGCATCTCGCCGGCCGAGGCCACGTCCATCCCGTCGACATAAGGGCGGATCGCCGCGATCAGCGGCGGGAAGGGATTGGCCTTCACCGCATAATGGATGCCCATCGCCTCCGGCAGCGCGGCACGCAGCCTGGCGATGCACGCCCGCACCATCGCCATGTCGTAGACGAACAGCGGCGTGTCGCCCGCCTCGGCGATCCAGTCTTCCGCGGTGCGCCCGGCGATCAGCAGCGCGCCTTCGCGCATGGCGAAATCCGCCGGTATCGAGCCCATCGGCTTCACGCCATCACCTCCCTGCGAATCGCCGCCCGATCCAGCTTGCCGTTCGGATTGCGCGGCAGCTCTTCCCGCCAGTGCAGCGCGCGCGGCTGCATGAAACCCGGCAGCTCGCGCTTGAGATGGGCGGCCAGCCGCGCCTCGCCATCCTCGACGCCCGCCGCGGCGCGCGCGACGATCACGATGGCCTGGCCCAGCCGCTCGTCCGGCACGCCGATCGCCACCGCTTCGGCCACGGCGCCGCTCGCTATCGCTGCCTCCTCTATCTCCGTCGGGCTCACCCGGTTGCCCGCCGTCTTGATCATCTCGTCGTCGCGTCCCACGAAGCGCAGCAGCCCGTCCGCCCCACGCATCATCGTGTCGCCGGACCAGACCGCCGTACCGCCATAGGCCGAGTGGGCGGGCGCCGGGCGGAAGCGCTGCGCCGTCCGCTCCGGATCGTTCCAATAGCCTTGCGCGACCAGCGGCCCGGCATGGACGAGCTCGCCCGGCTCGCCGTCGGCTGCCGGACTCCCGTCGGCCCGCACCACCATCAGCTCCGCAAAGGGGATCGCGCCGCCCACCGCGTCGGGATGGGCGTCGATCAGCGCCGGATCCAGATAGCTCGAGCGGAAGGCCTCGGTCAGGCCGTACATCGAATAGAGATGCGCCGCCGGGAACAGCGCCCGCAATCGCCGCACCAGCGGCACCGGCAGCCGGCCGCCCGAATTGGTCAGCCGGCGCAGGCCCGTCGCGCTCGCCTCCGGCCATTCCGCCTCGGCAAGCTGGATCCAGAGCGGCGGCACGCCCGCCAGGGTGGTGATCGCGAAGCGCTCCACCGCCCGGATCACGTCGCGCGGCGTGAGATAATCGAGCGGGATCGCGCACGCCCCGGCCGCCCAGGTGGAAAGCAGCTGATTCTGCCCGTAATCGAAGCTCAGCGGCAGCACGCACAGCGTCCGGTCGTCGGCCACGAGCTTCAGGTAGCGCGCGACGCTGACCGCGCCGAGCCACAGATTGGCGTGGCTCAGCATCACCCCTTTGGGCCGCCCGGTCGAACCGGACGTATAGAGGATCGCTGCCAGCGCATCCGGCGCAGCATCGCCGGGCGGCAGCGCGTCCGCCGCGTCCAGCCGTGCCGCGATTTCCGCCTCGTCGACCGCCATGCAGCCCCCCGGCAGGTCGCCCGCCTCCAGCGTCGCCAGCCGCCCGGCGCCGGACAGCAGGAGCCGCGCGCCGCTGTCCGCCAGGATGTGCGCGGCCTGGCCATGTTTGAGCAGCGGATTGATCGGCACATGGACGAGACCCGCCCGCGCCGCGGCGAGCGGCAGGAGGCAGGCGAGCCGCGTCTTGCCGAGCCAGCTCGCCACCCGTTCGCCGGTCTCCAGCCCCGCGCCGCGCAGCACGGCCGCAAGCTGGCCGACGGCGCGGTCGAGCGCGGCATAGCTCAGCGTGCCTGCCCGATCGGCATAGGCCGCCGCATCGGGTGCGCCACGCTGCGTGAGATGATCGAGCGGCGCCGGCGCCTCATCCGGATCGTGCATTCGGTCTCCTGTCCAGCCGAGCGGGACTCGGTTAGGGCGGTCGGGGATAATCCACCCGCCGCCGCGTGGAAACCGCTCCGCTGCGCATCCTCTCGGCGCTTGTCCGCCGCGCATGGTGCAGCTAGGCGCTGGCAGCGGGAGCAGAAAGGGAGAGAAGCCGGTGGAAAGAAGCGATGCTGCCGACGTCGAACGCACCGTCCGCGCGGTGCTGCGCGACGTGCTCGGGCTCAGCGAGGAGCGGGTCGAGGCCTTTACCGAGGCGACGCCGCTGTTCGGATCACTGCCCGAACTCGATTCGATGGCCGTCGCCGGCCTGCTCACCGAGCTGGAGGATCGCCTCGGCATCGTCATCGAGGATGACGAGGTGGACGGCGAGCTGCTCGAAAGCTTCGGATCGCTGCTCGAATTCGCGTGGAACAAGACGCTGATATGAACCCGGCGGAGCCCCGCTTCGCCTCCTATGCCTGGCGCGACACGCCGCAACCGATGCTGGCCTACGGGCCGGCGGATGGGCCGCAGCTTCTCGTCCTCCAGCCGCTGTTCGCCGAGATGAACCGCTGCCGCCGGCTGATCGGCCGGACGCTGCGCCTGCTCGCCGCGGACGGCGTCGGCTGCTGGATGCCGGATCTGCCCGGTTGCGGTGAAAGTCCGGCCGCGCTCGCGTCGATCGATTTTCGCGACTGGCAGGATGCCGTGGCTGCCGCGGCCGAAAGCGTCGCGCGCGGCTGCGGCCGCCGGCCGCTGGTCGCCGCATTCCGTGGCGGCGCGCTGCTCGACGGGATCGAGGCGGCCGCGCATTGGCGGCTGTCGCCGCTGGCCGGCCGCATGGTGCTGCGCGATCTGGTCCGGGCCCGCCTCGCCTCGGACCGCGAGGAGGGCACCGCATCCACCAGCGCGGCGATCGAGGCGCAGGCCGCCGAAGGGGAGATCCTCCTCGCCGGCTATCGGCTCGCGCCCGGCCTCAGCGGGGCCATCGCGAAGGCCGGCCTCCCGTCCTATGCCGAGGCGCTCCGCACCGTGCGGCTGGAGGGCGACGCCGCGCCGGCCGACGCCTATCTCCCCGGCCCGCCGCTCTGGCGCCGTGCGGAGCCCGGCGATTCGCCAGCGCTGGCGGCCGCGATCGCCGCCGACATTTCCGGCTGGGCGCGCGCATGGGCAGCCTGAT
This sequence comes from Flavisphingomonas formosensis, assembly GCF_009755815.1. Taxonomy (GTDB): domain Bacteria; phylum Pseudomonadota; class Alphaproteobacteria; order Sphingomonadales; family Sphingomonadaceae; genus Flavisphingomonas; species Flavisphingomonas formosensis. Next base: position 442,641 of record NZ_WRPK01000004.1, on the reverse strand, counting down.
CCGCTTCGCCTGCGAGGGGCAGACCCTGGTCGGCACGCTCGACGAAGGGCGCGCCGCCACCGGCCTGCTGATCGTCTCCGGCGGCAGTGAGATACGCTCCGGCGCGCATGGCGGCATGGCCGCCCTCGCCCGCCGCATCGCGGCGCGCGGCCTCCCCGTCTTCCGCTATGACCGGCGCGGCGTGGGGGACAGCGAGGGCGACGATCCGGGCTTTGCCGGGAGCCTGCCGGACCTGGCGGCCGCCGTCGCCGCTTTCCGCACGCACTGCCCGCATCTCGAACGGCTGGTCGCCTTCGGCAATTGCGATGCCGCGACCACGCTGGCGCTGAACCATCGCGCCGTCGGCATCGATGCGCTCATCCTCGCCAATCCCTGGGTGGTAGAGCCGGCCGGCGACATGCCGCCGCCCGCGGCGATCCGGCGCCGCTATCGCGACAAGCTGCTCAGCATCGAAGGCTGGAAACGGCTCCTGACCTTGCAGGTCGATTTCAGGCAGATCCTCAAGGGCGTCCGCCGCGCGAGTACCGCCGGCATCACCGAACTCGGGCTAGCGGTGGCCAAGGCGCTCGGCGTCAGCAACGCGCCACTCACCATCGTCCTCGCAGAGGGCGACGCCACGGCCATCGCCTTCGAAGATGCCTGGAAGACGTCGCTCTTCGATCGCCCGCGCGGCCACGCCCACGTCTTCCGCGTCCCCAGCCGCTCGCACAGCTTCGCACGCGTCGAGGATGCGGAGCGACTCTATGGCGCGGTCATGGAAGCCCTGGCACGCCGCTGACCCCCCAATCCTCCCCCGCAGGGCAGGGCTATCGCATATGAACGGCAGAGTTCTTCATCCTCCCCATCGCAGATGGGGAGGGGGACCGCGCGCAGCGCGGTGGAGGGGAAATGCGCGGCCGGCTAACGGCTCGCACTTTGCAAATGCACGGTATTTCCCCTCCACCAGCCTTCGGCTGATCCCCCTCCCCAGCAGAGCTGGGGAGGATGAGGAGGCCCGCATGCAGCGATTTCGCCATATGCGATTGCCCTGCCCCGCAGGGGGAGGAGGAATAGGCTATGCCGCAACCTTCTCTTCGAAATCCGCTTCCGCAAGGAAACGCTCGGCATCCAGTGCCGCCATGCAGCCTGTGCCGGCAGCGGTGACCGCCTGGCGATAGATTTTGTCCATCACGTCGCCGCAGGCGAACACGCCGGGCACGCTGGTGTGGGTGCCTCCCGTCTCAACCTTGATATAGCCGTCCTCGTCGAGGTCGAGATGGCCCTTGAAGATCTCGGTCGCCGGGTGATGGCCGATCGCGACGAAGCCGCCCTCGGCGTCGAACCGGCTTGCCTCCCCGGTGACGGTGTCGACCAGGTCGAGGCCGACGAGCCCTTCAGGATCGCCGCCGCCGACGAAACGGTCGACGCGCTTGTTCCACAACACCTTGATGCGCGGATTGGCGAACAGGCGATCCTGCAGGATCTTCTCGGCGCGCAGCGAGTCGCGGCGATGGATCAGCGTCACGTCATGGCTGTGGTTGGTCATGTACAGCGCTTCCTCGACCGCGGTATTGCCGCCGCCGATCACCGCCACCTTCTTGCCGCGGTAGAAGAAGCCGTCGCAGGTGGCGCAGGCCGACACGCCCTTGCCGCCCAGTTCCTGCTCGCCCGGAATGCCGAGCCACTTGGCCTGTGCGCCGGTCGCGATCACCAGCACGTCGCCCGTGTAGATGGTGCCGCCATCGCCTGTCAGGCGGAAGGGGCGCTGGGTCAGGTCGACGTCGACGATCGTGTCCCACATCATCTGCGCGCCGACATGCTCGGCCTGCGCCTGCATCTGCTCCATCAGCCAGGGACCTTGGATCACGTCCTTGAAACCGGGATAATTTTCGACGTCGGTGGTGATCGTCAGTTGCCCGCCCGGCTGCAGCCCCTGCACGACGATCGGCGCCATGCCGGCCCGCGCGCCATAGATGGCGGCGGACAGGCCCGCGGGCCCGGAGCCCAGGATCAGCATGCGGGTGGAATGGGTTGCAGTCATGATCGGCAGCGTCTCTCTCGGTGAATCCGTATCGGGGCGAGAGATAGGGATTCGGGCATAGGCGGGCAACAGAAAGAGATTTTGCAGTCCGCAACAGGCCAAGTTTAGAGCGCTTTCCAAGCAGAAGGAATCATCTGCTGACTCGGAAAATCGCGTTCAAACAAAAGGCTGGAGCGGCCGACGCAGGCTATCGACCCCACCCCGTTCGTCCCGAGCGAAGTCGAGGGACTCGTTCGAGCGTAGCCGAGAACTGCGCGGTCGCCGCCCGGCTCCGCTCGGCTTGGCCCCTCGACTTCGCTCAGGGCGAACGGAGCGCGCGGCACTCCGGCTTCGATCGAGATTGGCGCCCGCCGCGCCTTAAATCCGGAACGTCGCCCCTACCCTTATGTCCCGCCCGGCCAGCGGCGCATAATCCTTGAGCAGCGAGGCATGACGCCGCGCATCGACGTCCAGCAGGTTGTTGCCCATCAGGCGCAACGTGACGGCACCGTCCTTGCCCATCGGCCGCCAGGCGATCGAGGCGTTGACCATCGTATAGCCCGGCGTGCTGGTCTCCAGCGGCGCGGTGCGGTGCTGATCCCACACATGCTCCACCTCGATCCGCCCATCGATCGGATCGGACTGATATTCGATGCCGCCGAGCACGCGCAGCGGCGGGATCAGCGGTGCTGGGCCATAGTCGCGCACCGTCGCGCGGGTATAGTCCGCCATCGCGTCCGCGACGATCTTTGCATTGGTCAGCTCCGCCAGGGTCAGCGTGCCCTGCGCCTCGAAGCCGTAAAGCGTCGCCTTGTTCTGGGCCATCGCATAGACGGGCAGATCCTCCTCGATCGCGCCGGTCGGCAGCTGATAGAGGAAGTTGCTGAAGCGGTTATAATAGAGAGAAACATCAAGGCTGTAGCGGCTGCCCTGGCCACGCAGCGTCAGCTCGGCGCCATTGCTCTTCTCCAGCTTCGCATTGGGCAGCCCGATTTCAAACGCTTCGGTGCCTCCGTGCGGACCGTTGGCGAACAGCTCCTCGACCGTCGGCGCGCGCTCGGTATGGGTGAGGTTCACGCCCACCCGCCACGTACCGACCAGCCCGACGCTCGCTCCCGCGGATGCGGAGAAGGAATTGAAGGTGCGGCTGAGATTGGGATTGCCGATCACCGGATCCGCGGTCGCCTGCGCGTTGGTCAGCTCGTAGCGCGCGCCTGCCTCGGCCTTCACCTTGCCGAAATCGAACTGCTGGACGGTGAAGAAGCCTTCCTGCTCGGTATGCGAGGGCGGCAGGAACTTCTCGTCGCCGACGACGCGGAAATCGCGGTTGACCGCTTGCACGCCAAAGGCGCCGCTCCATGCGCCATGATGCGACTGCACGAACTCCAGCCGGCCTTCCATGCCCTTGTTGTAGAAGCTGGTGCCGATCGAGCCGTCCTGCTCCAGCTCGTCATGGCGATAATCGCCATAACCTGCCCGCAGCGTTATCTTGTCGAGGAAGCCGCCGCCGGTATTCACCTGCGCCCGCAGGTCCAATCGGGTCTGCCGCATCGAGATGCGCGGCGCCTCCGCCTCGGCGTTGGGATCCAGCGAATAGCGGATCGGCACGCCATAGAAATTGTCGAGGTGCGAGACCGAGAAGCCGATATTGCCCCCTGATCCGATATAAGCGAGGCCACCGGCGACATTCCATGTCTTGGAGGCGGTGTTGGGCAGCTTGCCCTTGAGATCGGCCAGCGCGCGGATGCCGGCGTCGGGCGAGGCCGCCGCCTCCGCACGCAGCGCCTTGGAAAGAATATAACCGCCGGTCTCGAGATCGTCGGTCTTCAACCAGCTCCCGTCGGCATGGGCCACGAAGCCGCCGCCGAGCGGCACGTCGATCGTCCCGGCGATATTCCGTTCCTTGGCGGCGCTGCCATAATTGGCGTCGACCTCCGCATGCACGGGCTCGTTCGGCACATGGGTCGGGATACGCGAGTCGATCACGTTGACGACGCCGCCGATCGCGCCCGATCCGTAGAGCAGCGCCGAAGGCCCGCGCACCACCTCGATCCGCTCGGCAGTCAGCGTATTGATCGCCACGGCATGATCGACGCTGGTGCCGGACGCATCGAACGCGCCGATGCCATCGGTCAGCAGCCGCACCCGATCGCCCTGCAGGCCGCGCAGCACCGGCCTCGCCGCGGAGGGGCCGAAAGACGAGGAGCTGACGCCCGGCGTGTGCGCAAGCGTATCGCCGATCGTCGCGCGTTTTGCCTCGGCAAGATTTTCAGCGCTGAGCACAGACACGCCGGACAACACGTCCGAGCGCCCGCGCGATAGCGCCGTCACCACTATGTCTTGAGGCGTATCGTTATGACGCGACGCAGCATTTCCCTGGTCGGGAGCCTCCTCCGCAAATGCCATCTGGGGCGCTGAAGCCACCCCGGCGAGCAACAGGACGGACAGGCGACGCGCAAATGACATTCGGAAACTCCCCAAGGCGACGGGAAATCGGACGAATTCGCCCGAAGGTTCGCACGTCGCGATCGACAAGGATTTGGACTCGGTTTCCGGGCGTCGTGATTGTTATATTATATCATGTCAAGAGGAGATTTCGCAGATGCGGCATGGTGAACCCGAATTCACGCTCAACCGATGGCGAGATATTTGTCCCGGCGGCTTGCGCGGATCTGGTCGGGGGTCTGGCCGGAGAAAGAATCAATCTCCTCGCCCAGCGCCTTGGCCAGGCTGTCGATCGCCGCGGTCGGCGCACGATGGGCTCCGCCCAGCGGTTCCTCGACGATTCGATCGACCACGCCCAGCTTCTGGAGATCCGCCGCGGTCACCTTCATCGCCTCGGCGGCGTCGGCAGCCTTTTCGGATGTACGCCACAGGATCGAAGCGCAACCTTCGGGCGAGATGACAGAATAGACAGCATGTTCGAACATCAGCACGCGATTGGCCGCCGCCAGCGCCACCGCGCCGCCCGAACCGCCCTCGCCAACCACCGCTGCGACCAGTGGTACGCCGAGCTCCAGGCAGGCTTCGGTCGAACGCGCGATCGCCTCGGCCTGGCCGCGCTCCTCGGCCTGAATGCCCGGGAAAGCGCCGCTGGTGTCGACCAGCGTCACCACCGGCAGGCCGAAGCGATCGGCCAGCTTCATCAGGCGGATCGCCTTGCGATAGCCTTCGGGCTTGGCCATGCCGAAATTATGCTTAAGGCGGCTCGCGGTGTCGTCGCCCTTCTCATGGCCGATCACCATCACCCGCCGGCCGCCCAGCCGGCCGAGGCCGCCGATGATCGCAAGATCGTCCGCAAAGGCGCGGTCGCCCGCCAGCGGCACGAATTCCTCGATCATCTGGGCGACATAATGTTTGAAGTGCGGCCGCTCCGGATGGCGGGCGACCTGCGTCTTCTGCCAGGGCGTCAGCTTGGCATAGGTCTCGCGCAACAGCTTGTCCGACTTCGCCTGCAGCTTTGCGACTTCCGAGGCGATGTCGATCGAGCCATTGTCGGCCGTCTCGCGCAGTTCGGCGATGCGCGACTGGAGCTCGGCGAGCGGCTTTTCGAAATCGAGGAGACTGACCATCGTCGCGCGGGACTAAGGCCGGCTCCGCCCCGCGTCAACGAGCGGATGGCGTGCGTTGACCAGCTCAACCAGCCGGCGCGAGTCGACATGGGTATAGATCTGGGTCGTCGCGATGTCGGCATGGCCGAGCAGCATCTGCAGCGCGCGCAGGTCCGCGCCGCCCTCCAGCAAATGGGTGGCGAAGGCGTGGCGCAGCACATGCGGGCTCAATTTCCCGGGCGGGATCCCCGCATCGGCACCGAGCGCGCTGAGCAGCTGGTAGAGGCGGATGCGCGAAATATGGCCCTTGCCCGACGGGAAGAGATAGGCGCCCGAGGGCGGCAGGGTGCGCGCCCATGCGGCGACCGCCGCCCGCGCCCGGTCGGAAATCGGCACCAGCCGTTCGCGGCCGCCCTTGCCGCGCAATATGAGAAAGGGCGCATCGCCGCGGATCGCGTTGCGGGGCAGCGAAACCAGCTCCGTCGCACGCAGGCCGGAACCGTAGAGCAACTCGAGAAAGGCCGTGAGGCGCAGCGTTTCGGGCCGTTCCGGATCTAGTGCGCGGCGTCGCTCCATCTCCGCGAACAGGCTGTCCACCTGGCCATGGTCGAGAGTCTTGGGCAGGCTGCGCGCCGCCGATGGCTTGGGCAGCACATGACCCGGATCGTCCGCTCGATGCCCCTCGTCCGCCAGGAAGGCGAAGAAACGGCGCAACGCCGCCGACTTGCGCGCTACGGTCGTGCGGGCGAGGTCGGCCCATGCCTCGCCCAGCGTCGACAGCGCCTCGGGCGTCGCGGAGACCAGTCCGCCATCCAGCTGCTCCGACGCGCCGCGCAAATCGGACCGGTAGGCCATCAGCGTGTTGCGCGCCGCGCCCGCCTCGGCCGCCAGCATTTCCAGGAAGCGATCGATCAGCCGAGCATCGTCGCCCGCCGCGATCACAGCCGGGTCACCGCCTCGGCCGCGATCATCCGCGCCACCGCGCCCTGCCCCGTCTGGCGCAGCGCCGAGATGATGTGGAACAGGAAGGCCGGCGGCACGCCGCGCCAATCGGTGGTCTGCATGCCGATCGCGGCCAGCAGCACGACCGTGCCCGGCTGGCGCTGCGCGACCGCCTTGTCGAGCAGCCGCGTCCAGCTGTTCTGCTGGCCCACCGGCACGCCGAGCTCCTGCGCCAGCCGCTCCGCGTCCGGCCCGGAAATCCGGCCGAGCCCCGCCAGCGCGGCGAAGAGCATGCGCGAACGCAGCGCTCCGTCATCACCGGCGCGCTTGGCATAGGCTGCGATGCGCGCATAGCCGGTGTCCACCACCCGGCCCGGCGCGCCGACCGCGAGCAGCGACCACGCCGGGTCCGCCTTGGCTTCGTCCATGCGCGCGACCAGTGCCGCCCAGCGTGCCGCCGGCAGGTCCAGCCCGGCCGACATCATCGAGGCGATCAGCGCCGCGGCATCGCCCGCCCGATCCTCCGAAGGCGCGATCCGGGCCGCGGCGCGCGCGGTCAGTATCATGCTGCCGTAAAGGTCGCGCGGACTCTTCGGATCCTTCCACAGCGTACGCATCGCCGACATGCGCCCGCCTTGATCGTCGGCCACATAGGCGGCGCGCAGATAGCCCGCGGGCGACTGGTCGATCGCATAGGGATCGGTCTTGTCGGCAACCTGGCTGTAGAGATCGACGAGCGACGCGTTGGAGAAGACGCCCAGCGCCGCCGCGATGCGCGCGGCGTTCATGCGCTGCTCGGGCGGCACCATGGGCGTGCGGGCCAGCCAGGCCTGATATTCCGGCCCGACGGTCGCGTAGAGCCGATCCGGCACCTGCACGGCGACGGCATTGGCAAGGCCGAAGCGCCAGGGGGTCAGCGCATCGACCGAATCCCACTCGATGTTGATCGCGCGGCGGCCGTTCGATCCCGCGCCCGCCACCTTCTGGGCGAGCAGCATGTCGATGTCGCGGCTGTTGTTGAGCCGGGTGCGATCGATGATCGCCGAGGAAGTCGCCGCCTCGCCCGAGAGCCCCGCGCAGATCGCGCGCGCCAGCGGCCAGGCCGGCTGGCCGTCGATCGATTCGACCGCGTCCGCGATCGGGCAGAAGCCGGCCGGATCGGACGTCGCCAGCGCGCTCTGCACCGCGACCGCATACATCTTCGGCGAATAGCGATCGACGTCGACGCCCTGCACCAGCAGGCGCGCGGCATCCGCCTCGCCCATGCGCAGCAGCAGCCAGGCGCGCTCGGCCACCCAGTCCGCGGGGGCCACGCCGCGCGGTGCCGGCACGTTGGAGAGCAAGGCTCGGCGCAGCTGGATCGACAGCCAGCGCGACGCGATCGGCGCATCCAGCCGCCGCATCAGCCCGTCGATCAGCGCGCCGCTGCTGTTGCCATAGGCGTCCGCGCCGAAGCCGCCGTTCGAGACGTCCATCGCGCCCACCTGCGCGAGCGAGCGGCGCGCATAGTCGGGAAGCTCGTAGACCTGCTGGACGGCGCTGTTGCCCAACGCATCGTTGCCGAACGCCTCCGTCGCGTTGTCGGCTATGTCCGGCGGAGGCGGCTGCAGCGCGATGACGGGCGCGCCATTGTCGATCGGCGTGCTGCTCGGCGGCGGCGTGGAGGGCGCGGGTGCAGACGCCGGCGCGTCGCCAAATCCGGGCGGCAGCAGCGATTCGGGGCGGTCCTGCCCCTGGGCGGGTATTCCGATGGCCAGCGCCGCGGCACTGGCGACGAGCGCCGCGCCGAAAGCTCTGGTGGATCGTATCCGAGAAAAGCGTCCGCTTTTATCGGAGGTCCGATCCACTAAACCATGGATGAGTGGTCCGATTTTCCGAAACGGATGCGAAGCACCCGTTCCGGTCAGACCGCTAGTGCGCCAGGACTTCATTCGAGACGGCTTTTTCGACACGTGTCTGCGGCACTTCCGTGTTCGTGTTGGCGAGCAGGACCAGGCCGAGCACGATCAGCACGGCAAGGACGATCAGGATCAGGCTGGTACGCGACATCGTTTTCCCTTGGGTCTTCCCTTGGCATCTGCGAGCGGGCTTTTGCCCGATGCGGCGGCTGTGTGTATAGCCCCGCCGCCATGCCGCATAGCCTTTCCCCCCTTCCACGCCTGCAAAACCAGACGATCGTGCTGATCGGGCTGATGGGCGCCGGCAAATCCACGATCGGCCGCCGCCTCGCGACCCGCCTGCACATGCCGTTCGTGGATGCCGATCATGAGATCGAGGCGGCGGCTGGAATGACGATCACCGAGATATTCGAGCGCTTCGGCGAAGCCCATTTCCGCGATGGCGAGCGGCGGGTGATCGGGCGGCTGATCGACGGCGTGCCGAAGGTGATCGCCACCGGCGGCGGCGCCTTCATGCAGGAGGAGACACGCGCGCTGATCCTCGAACGGGCGACCGCCGTGTGGCTCGACGCGGATCTCGACGTGCTGGCCGATCGGGTGCGCCGGCGCGAGGGCCGGCCGCTGCTGAAGGACAAGGATCCGCGCGCCGTGCTCGCCGAACTGGCCAGGGTGCGCAATCCCGTCTACGCGCTGGCGCCCGTCCGGGTCAGCAGCCAGCCGCTGCCGCACGACGCGACGGTGGATGCCATCATCAAGGCGCTGGAGGAGGCGGCATGAGCAGGATCACGGTGCCGCTGGGCGAACGCAGCTACGACATCGCGATCGAGGAAGGCGCGCTCGATCGTGCCGGAGCCCTGCTCGCCCCCTGGGCGAAGCGCGGCCGCTTCGTGATCGTCACCGACGCGCATGTCGAGCCGACCCAGTTGCCTCGCCTCGCCGCCGCGCTCGCCGCGGCCGGCATCGCGATCGAGACGATCGTCCTCCCGGCCGGCGAATCGACCAAGAGCTGGGCGATGCTGGAAGAGCTCACCGATCGCCTGCTGGCGCTGGAGGTCGAACGCAGCGACACCGTCGTGGCGCTCGGCGGTGGCGTGATCGGCGATCTCGTCGGTTTCGCCGCGTCGATCCTGAAGCGCGGCTGCGACTTTCTCCAGGTGCCGACCACCCTGCTCGCACAGGTCGATTCGTCCGTCGGCGGCAAGACCGCGATCAACTCGCGCGCCGGCAAGAATCTGATCGGCGCCTTTCACCAGCCGGTCCATGTGCTGATCGATCCCTCCACGCTGGATACGCTGCCGATGCGCGAGGTGCGCGCCGGCTATGCCGAGGTGGTGAAATATGGGCTGATCGACGATGCCGATTTCTTCGGCTGGTGCGAAACCCACGCCGCGGCGCTGTTCGCCGGCGATGCCGAGGCGCGGCGCACCGCGATCGGCGTCAGCGTCTCGGCCAAGGCGCGCATCGTCGGCGAGGACGAGCGCGAGACGAGCGGCCGCCGCGCGCTGCTCAATCTCGGCCACACCTTCGGCCACGCGCTGGAGGCCGAAACCGGCTTCTCCGATCGGCTGCTGCATGGCGAGGCGGTGGCCGCCGGCATGGCGCTGGCCTTCCGCTATTCCGCCGCGCAAGGCCTCTGCCCGGCGGAGGATGCCGCCCGCGTGAGCGCCCACATCGCCGCCGCCGGCCTGCCGAACGGGCTCGCCGCCGCGGGCATCGATGCCGATGGGGCGACGCTCGTCGCCCACATGGCGCATGACAAGAAGATGGAGGGCGGCAAGCTGCCTTTCCTGCTCGCGCGCGGCATCGGCCAGACCTTCCTCGCAAAGGACGTGTCGCTCTCGAACGTGGCCGCCTTCCTCGACGCCGAACGCGGTCGCTGAGCGGGCCGGACTGATCCTCCTGTTTCTGTTCGGGAGAGCTCCCGGCTTCAATTCCAGCCCGAATCCGCAGCGATGCTCACCGCCGCAGCAGCCCCACCCCCAGCCACGCCCAGCCGGCGATCAACCCCGCGCCCCCGATCGGCGTGATCGCGCCGAACCAGTTCGGCGCGCCGAACGCCATCGCGTAGAGCGTGCCTGCGAACAGCGCGCCGCCCGCCACGAACAGCCAGGCGACCGCGCGACTACCGGCCAGCGCCAGCACCGCGATCGCCGCCACGGCGTGGACCAGCTGATAATGCGCGCCGGTGCGCAGCAGTTCGGCCGCGCGCCCGCTCGCGCCATGCGCCGCGAATGCGCCGGCCGCCACCGCGATCGCGCCGGAGAAGGCGGCCAGCGCGCCGATGATCCGGTCCCCGCCCCTCATGCTCCGCCTCTCACGCATTGTCCTTTCGATGCGACCAGCCCGGCTTCAGCATGGTGTGACGCAAGGCGAAAAGGTCGCCGGACTTGATCTGCGCGCACAGCCGATCATTGTCGGCCCGCCGATATTCCTCCTCGATCGTCGCGACCTCTTCCTCGCTGATCCCCATCGCGATCAGCGCCTGGCGCCCCATCACGATCGCGGATTCGAACAGCTCGCGGACCGCGCCGGTGATCTCGACGCCTTCCAGACGGATGAGCTGACGCCGGTCGAAGCTGCGCACGAACAGCGCCGCCTGCGGAAAGGCCTCGGCGATCGGCCGAAGCAGGTCGGCATCGACCCGGTCTCCGTCGACGCAGAACAGAATCGCCCGCGCCTCGTCCGCGCCGGCCTGGCGCAGCAGATCGAGGCGCAGCCCGTCGCCATAATAGACTTTGACGCCGAAGCGGCCGGAAACGTCGATCTGCTCGGGTTCGGAATCGATGATCGTCACCGGCAGGTCACGCGCCAGCAGCATCTGGACCACCGTCTGGCCGAAGCGGCCATAGCCGACCACGATCGCGCTGCCGCCTTCGCCGGCCTGCGGCTCATCCAGATCGTCGCGCTCCTCCGGGGGCTCCTGGCGCAGGCGCCGGGAGAGGTTCATCAGGAACGGCGTCGTCGCCATCGAGAGGGTGACGACCGCGCCCAGCAGGCTCGCCGCCTCCGTGCTGATCAGCATCGCCCGCTCGGCCTGCGCGAACAGCACGAAGCCGAATTCGCCGCCCTGGCTGAGCAGCAGGCCGAGGCCGAGCGCCTGCCGCCAGCTCATCCGTGCGATCAGCGCCAGCCCGCTGATGATCAGCGCCTTCACCGCGACGACGCTGAGCGCAAGGCCGATGACGAAGGCGGGCCGCGCGGCGATCGCATGGAGATCGAGCATCATGCCGACGGCGAGGAAGAACATGCCGAGCAGGATCGTGCGGAACGGCTCGACGTCCGCCTCCAGCTCGTGCCGATAGGGCGAATCCGCCAGCATCACGCCGGCGATGAACGCGCCGAGCGCGGGCGAGAGATGGAGCATCTGCATCACCGCGGCGCTGGCGAGCACGGTGAAGAGGCCCGCCGCGACGAACATCTCGCGCTCGCCCAGCCGCCCGATCAGCCGGAACAACGGGTTGAGGACATAGCGTCCGGCCGCCACCAGCCCGGCGATCGCGACGACGGTGTAGATCGCCAGCAACCAGCCCGGCGGCACGGTGGGATCGGCCGGCGCGCGCGACAGGGCGGCGACGATCGTGATCAGCGGCACGATCGAGAGATCCTGGAACAGGAGGATCGAGAAGGAGCGCTCCCCGAACGGCGTGTGCAGCCGACCGGCCGAGCGCAGCATCGGCAGCACCTGCGCAGTCGACGACAGCGCGAGCGGCAGGCCGAGCGCGATCGACGCGGCGAGCGTGAAGGGCGTGCCGAAATAGATCATCGTCGCGAGCGCCGCGCCGCACAGCACGACCTGCGCCGTACCGAGCCCGAATATGTCGCGTCGCAGCCGCCACAGCCGGCTCGGATGCAGCTCCAGCCCGACCAGGAAAAGCAGCAGCACGATGCCGAAATCGGCGATGCCGAGCTTGCTCTCCGCGTCGCCCGTCAGCCCCAGCACCTGCGGCCCGATCACCGCGCCGGCAACGATATAGGCGAGTACGGCGCCGAGCCCGAGCCGCCGGAAGATGAGCGCCGAGCCGAGCGCGGCGCCGAGCGGAATCACGCCTTCATAGAGCAGGGTCAGGCCGGCGCCGGCCGCGCTCACGCCCCCTTCCCCGCCCGCTCGGCCGCCTCGGCCACCGCCTCGAAGGCCAGCCGGATCGAGGCATGGCGCGCGCTATAGTCCCGCGCCGGGCCGAATATCTCGAGGCCCGGCCAGTCGCCCGGGTCGTCGCGGGCCCCGGCGAGGAAATCGGTCAGCGCGTCGCGGGCCGCCGCCAGCTCGCCGGCGCTGCGCCCGATCGCATGGGCGCCCATCAGCGAGGCCGAGGCCTGGCCGAGCGCGCAGGCGCGCACCTCCTGGCCCAGCCCGGCGATCCGCCCCGCCTCGTCCAAACGCACGTCCACGGTCACCCGGCTGCCGCAGATCGGCGAGCGCCTCTCGACCGAGGCCTGCGCATCGGGCAGGCGCACGGCGTGCGGGATGCTCGCTGCCAGACGCAGAATCGCGCTGTTGTAGAGCGGTGCGCTCACCGGCCGGCCTCCCTTTCCTTGTCCGCCCGCGGGAGCGGATCATGATGCCGCCGCGCCTCGACGAAATCGACGATCGCGCGGCTGCTCGCGTTGAGCAGCGCATAGGTACGCGAAGCGCGCATCCAGTCGGGCCGCTTCGCATTCGATCCATAGACCAGGTCGACGCCGAGATTGGCGAGCAGATAAAGCAATGCCGCGATCAGCAGGCCCTTCAGCGCGCCGAAGCCGAAGCCCAGCACGCGATCGATCGGGCCGAGCACCGACTGCCGCACGCTGTCGCCGATCGCGTTCGCCGCCATGCGCCCGGCCACGTACATCATCACGACGATGATCACGAAGGCGAGCACGGACGCGCCGGTGCCCGTGTTCACCGGACCGGTCAGCACGCCGGTGAGGGGCGCGTGCGCGATCTTGAGCACGAGGACGATCACGATCCATACGATCAGCGACAGCACCTCGCTGACGAAGCCACGCATGAGGCCAAGCGCCGCGCCGCCGCCGACCAGCACGAAAACGATGATGTCGAGGGTGGTGAGCGGCGGCATGGCCTGCCCAGCTAATGCCGGCCCAGCAGATAATCAACGAGCGCGCCGAGCGTGCGGTAGCCATTTGTCGTAACGCCGCCCTCGCCATTCACCGAAGCCGGCACGATCGCCTTGGAAAAGCCGAGCTTGCCCGCCTCGCGCAGCCTGAGCGGCGCATGCGCGACCGGACGTACCTCGCCCGACAGCGCCACTTCGCCGAACGCCACAACGTCGGCCGGCACCGGCCGTTCGGACAGCGCCGAAACCAGCGCCACCGCCACGGCGAGGTCCGCGCCCGGATCGGAGATGCGATAGCCGCCGGCGATGTTGAGATAGACCTCGGCAGTGGAGAAGCTGAGCCCGCAGCGCGCCTCCAGCACCGCCAGGATCATCGCCAGCCGTCCCGAATCCCAGCCGACCACCGCGCGCCGCGGCGTCGCCCCGCTGGCGAGGCGGACGACCAGCGCCTGGATCTCGACCAGCACGGGCCGCGTCCCCTCCAGCGCGGGAAAGACCATCGCGCCGCTCACTTCCTCCTCGCGATGGGTGAGGAACAGCGAGCTGGGATTGGCGATCCCCTCCAGCCCGCGCTCGACCATGGCGAAGACGCCGATCTCGTCGGTTCCGCCGAACCGGTTCTTGATCGCCCGAAGCAGGCGATACTGGTGGCTGCGCTCGCCTTCGAAGGAGAGCACCGTATCCACCATATGCTCCAGCACGCGCGGTCCCGCGATGCTGCCGTCCTTGGTGACGTGCCCGACGAGGATCAGCGCGGTGCCGGACTCCTTGGCGAAGCGGATCAGCTCCTGGGCGGAGGCACGCACCTGGCTTACCGTGCCGGGCGCCCCTTCGATCATGTCCGAATGCATCGTCTGGATCGAATCGATCACGAGCAGCGCCGGCGGCGCCCTGCCGCTGAACGTCGCCAATATGTCCCGCACCGACGTCGCCGCCGCGAGCATCACCGGCGCCGCGCCGAGGCCCAGCCGCTGCGCGCGCAGCCGCACCTGGTCGGCCGCCTCCTCGCCCGAGACATAGGCGACGCTGTGCCCTGCAAGGGCGAGTTTGGCCGCCGCCTGCAAAAGCAGCGTCGATTTGCCGATGCCGGGATCGCCGCCGATCAGCGTCGCGGATCCGGTGACGAGTCCGCCGCCCAGCGCGCGATCGAACTCCGCTATGCCCGTCGCCATGCGCGGCGGCAGCGCGATCTCTGCATCCAGCCCGACGAGCGCTACCGGGCGTCCGCCGCTGCGCAGGTCATGCTTGAGCGCGAAGGGCGTGACGACCGCGCCGGCCTCCTCGATCATCGTATTCCATTCGGCGCAGTCGGCGCACTGCCCCATCCACTTCGTCGCCACCGATCCGCATGCCTGACAGACATAGCGTTTCTGCGGCTTGGCCATGCGTGCTCCCCATGCTCGAACGAATGGAGAACATAGAAGCGGGAACGACAAAAGGAAAGGCCGCTCGCTACGCCCGTCCCCGGTCGGCTACGGCATTCACCTGATCTGGAGCCTGCCCTTGTCCGTCACCCCATGGAAGCCGGAGTGACGCGGAAAAGGCCGCCAAAGCGACAGGGCAATGCCGTAGCCGAGCTGGCGCTAGGGAAGCGCGGGTGCGGTATCGGTCCGCTCAGGGATAACGCTGCGCCCAATCGCTGCTATAGGGCGCCTGCCAGGCCGGCCCTGCGACCCAGGTCGAACCACGGGGCGCGAAGCTCGCTTCCATCGTGCCGATCCGGTCCATCGCGTCCTTATAGGCCGCGTCGCGGCAGGATGGTGCCGGCGGCGTCGCCGAATCGCTCTCGCCGAGCTTGTCGCACAGATAGCGCGCCGTCAGGCTGACGCGATGGCGCAGTTCGTCCCGGCCAGCGCGCGTGGAAAGGTCGAGATCGGCATAGCTCACATTTTGCGAGAGGCTCTGCACGCTGTCGGGCACGCGGCCGTAGCGGCCGGTGACGACGATGTCCTCTTCGCTCTGCGCCAGGCTCGGCGCCGCAATGCTCAGGAAGGCCGCCCCCACCACCAAACAACCCGCCCCCCGGATAAAACGGGACTTTCTCATGACTGCATCCTTTCGAAACACTCGGCGATATCTGGCCCCGAGCACCGATAGGACCGATGACGCGAAAACACCGATGGCCGCCGACGGGTTCCGAAGACGCCCGTTTTTCACTGCCGGTATGTGCCGCGGTGCTTCGATAAGCGCTGTATTTACCGATGCATATTGCTTTCACCCCCGTAAAGGTCCGAAAATGAAACCTAAACAGGGGCAACGAGGCCACCATGGCATATCAGATCAAGGTCAACGGCACCGACCACAGCGTGGATGCCGACGAAGATACGCCGCTGCTCTGGGTGCTGCGGGACTGGCTTCACCTGACCGGCACCAAGTTCGGCTGCGGCATTGCGCGCTGCGGCGCCTGCACCGTTCATATGGACGGCCAGCCGCTGCGCTCCTGCACCCTGCCGATCTCGGCCGTCGGCACGTCGGAGATCACGACGATCGAGGCGGTCGAGGGGCCTGAGGCGAAGGCGGTGCAGGATGCCTGGGTGGCGCACGACGTGCCGCAATGCGGCTATTGCCAGTCGGGCCAGGTGATGAGCGCGGTCGCGCTGCTTCGCGAGGTGCCGAAGCCCAATGACCGCGACATCGATCTGGCGATGAACGGCAATATCTGCCGCTGCGCCACCTATGTCCGCATCCGCGCCGCGATCCACGCCGCGTCCGAAAAGCTGGGGGGCTGAGCCATGGGCGCCGAGGACATCACTCTCTCCCGCCGCACCGCGCTGCAGGGCGCGGGCGCGCTCGTTCTGGGTTTCCTGCTGCCGCTGAAGGGCGTGCGCGCGCAAGGCGCCGCGCGGCCGATGGTTACCGCGCCGAACGCCTTCCTGCGCATCGGCGCGGACGACAGCGTGACCGTGCTGGTCAAGCATATCGAGTTCGGTCAGGGCCCCTGGACCGCCGCCGCGACGATCATCGCCGAGGAGCTGGACGCGGACTGGGCGCAGATGCGCGCCGAGCATGCGCCGGCCAATGTCGCGCTCTACGCCAACACGCTGATGGGCATCCAGGCGACCGGCGGCTCCTCCGCCACCGCCGAAAGCTATGACCAGATGCGCATCGTCGGCGCCAAGGCGCGCGCCATGCTCGTCCAGGCCGCGGCGAATGCATGGAAGGTGAAGCCGGCCGAGATCCGCGTCGAGAAAGGCGTGATCAGCCATGCCGCCTCGAAGCGCCAGGGCCGCTTCGGCCAGTTCGCCGATGCCGCATCGAAGCTGCCCGAGCCGGCCGATGTGAAGCTCAAGGATCCCGCCGCCTTCACCCTGATCGGCAAGGACAAGTCGGTCGCGCGGCTCGACAGCGCGGCCAAGTCCACCGGCAAGGCGATCTTCACGATCGACATCCACGAGCCGGGCATGCTCACCGTCGTGGTCGCCCACCCGCCCCGCTTCGGCGCCAAGCCCGCCTCCTTCGACGCCACCGATGCGCTGAAGGTGAAGGGCGTCGTCGCGGTGAAGCAGATCGGCAGCGGCTTTGCGGTCTATGCCGAGAATATGTGGGCGGCGATCAAAGGCCGTAACGCGCTGAAGACGGTGTGGGACAACAGCGCCGCCGAAACCCGCAGCAGCGACCAGATGTTCGCCGATTATCGCGCTCTCGCGGCCAAGCCCGGGCGGGCGGTCGGCACCAACAAGGATGCGCCCGAAAAACCGCTGCCGCAGGGCAAGCTGATCGAGGCGGAATTCCTCCTTCCCTATCTCGCCCATGCGCCGATGGAGCCGCTCGACGGCTATATGCTGTGGGACGGCCAGACCGCGAAGGCGCGCTTCGGCAGCCAGCTCCAGACCGCGGACCAGGGCGCGATCGGCAAGGTGTTCGGCCTGCCGATGGAGAAGGTGTTCATCGAGACGATGCTGGCCGGCGGCAGCTTCGGTCGCCGTGCGCAGACCACCGCCCATTTCGCGGTCGAGTTGGCCGAGGTCGCCAAGGCGATCGGCCCGAACAAGCCGGTCAAGCTGGTCTGGACGCGCGAGGACGACATCAAGGGCGGCTATTATCGCCCGCTCTTCTACCACAAGTTCCAGGGCGTGGTGGCGGGCGGCAAGATCGCCGCCTGGCGCAACCGGGTGGTCGGCCAGTCCTTCATGAAAGGATCGCCCTTCGAATCGATGATGCATGACGGCGTCGACCCGATCGTGACCGAGGGCGCCGACGAGCTGCTTTATGCGATCGGCGATTTCCGCTGCGAATTCCATTATGCCGACAGCCCGATCACTACCCTGTGGTGGCGTTCGGTGGGCCACACCCATACCGGCTATGCGGTGGAATGCTTCCTCGACCGGCTGTTGCAGGAGGCCGGCCAGGATCCGGTGCAGGGCCGCCTCGCGCTGATGGCCGAAAAGCCGCGCGCAGCCGCCGTGCTGAAGGCCGTGGCCGATCTCGCCGGCTGGAAGGGCTCGGCCGCCGGTAACGGCCGTGCCCGCGGCGTGGCGGTGTGCGAGAGTTTCGGCAGCTTCGTCGCGCAGATCGCCGAGGTCTCGATCGGAGACAATGAAGAGCCGCGCGTCCACAAGATCTGGTGCGCGGTCGATTGCGGCCAGACCGTGAACCCCGACATCGTACGCGCCCAGATGGAGGGCGGAATCGGCTATGCCGTCGGCCACGCCCTCTATGCCGAGGTGCCGATCGTCGATGGCGGCGCCGCCATCGGCAATTTCGACGAATATCGTTCGCTGCGCATCAACGAGATGCCGGAGGTGGAGGTGGTGATCGTACCGTCCAGCGAGAAGCCGACCGGCGTCGGCGAACCCGGCGTGCCGCCCACGGCGCCCGCCATCGCCAACGCGCTCGCCCATCTCGGGCGGGAACGGCCGAGCCGACTGCCGATCGTGCGGAGGGTCTGAGATGCGCAGCCTCGTCATCCTCCTCACCTGCGCGATCGCCGCGCTCACCTCCGTCGCGCTCAACGCGACGAACAAGGCGCTGCCGACGACGCTCCAGCCCGTCTCGGCCTTCGCCACGATCAAGGATCCCAAGGCGCGGTCGGTGGCTTTGTTCACCGAGGCGGGCAAGGTCATCCAGCATCCCCGTTGCCTGAATTGCCATCCGGCGACCGAACGGCCGACCCAGACCGACGCGATGCGCCCGCACGAGCCGCTGGTCGTGCGCGGCGACGGCGGCATCGGCGCCGCGGGCCTGCGCTGCATCACCTGCCATCACAATGCCAATTTCGATCCCGCCGGCGTGCCCGGCAATCCGAAATGGGCGCTGGCGCCGCCCGAGATGGCCTGGCAGGGCAAGTCGCTCGGCGACATCTGCCGCCAGATCAAGGATCCGGCCCGCAACGGCGGCCGCAGCATGGCCGAGCTGGTCCATCACATGGCCGAGGACGAATTGGTCGGCTGGGGCTGGCACCCAGGCGGCAAACGCACCCCCGCCCCCGGCACCCAGGCCGAGTTCGGCGCGCTGATCAAGGCATGGGCGGACAGCGGAGCGAATTGCCCAGCCTGACTGAGCTTCCCTCTTCCCGACGGGGAGAGGGCGGGCCAGATCGAAGCGCCGGGAGGGCGAGGGCATGCCCCGCTCGACCGGAAGCATCCGCCTCGATCAGTTTTCGATCGCTCGCGCTCACCCCTCCCCTTCAGAGTGGGGGTGGGGCTTGTCGCTCATGATCGCTCTCCGAAATATGTTCAGGCATTTGCGCATCTACGAGCTGGATCGCAACGGATCGCATCTCCTCGCGGCAATCCCGCCGGCCATGCCAGCCTCGCGGCATGAGCCAGATCGCCGCCTACAGCCCCGCCCTGATCCCCGCCGCCCGCACGCTTGCCGAGCGCGGCGCGCTCGACAAGGATCTCGCCACCGCCTTCGGCGTGTCCTTCACGACCATCCGTGCATGGAAGCAGCAGCATCCCGAATTCGCCGCCGCCTGCCGCCTGTCTCCCGAAGCGGCCGACGCCGCCGTCGAACGCGCGCTGTTCCGGCTGGCCACCGGCCATGACCGCGAGATCGAGCAAGTCACCCTGAGGGACGGCGAACTGATCCGCACCACCGTCACCGAACATGTCCCGCCCAACGACAAGGCCGCCGCCTTCTGGCTGCGCATCCGCCGCCCCGAGCGCTGGGCCGCGCCGATGGTGATCCGAAGGGCCGGACCCGACGATCTCACGCCTACCGAAGAGACGCTGCGCGAGATCGAGCATGTCGCCTATGAGGCCTGGTGCGCCGCGATCGACGGCGAGCCGGAGATGGAAGGCGACGCCGACACGCTCGCCCGCATAGACGCGCTCGCTCCCGCGACTGCCGACGATACCGATCCCCTCCAGTTTCTCGCCGATCATCCTCCCCCGCAGGGGGAGGGGGACCGTGCGGAGCACGGTGGAGGGGTTCCCGCGTATGACAGGCGACGCGCCCGCAGTGGAGGTGAGCCCCTCCACCAGCCTGCGGCTGGTCCCCCTCCCCCTGCGGGGGAGGATGAAATGGCCGAACCGACGGCAAGCGATACCCTCCCTCATCGCATACACCCCCCTCTGCCGGATCCGATCACCGCACCCCTCGTCGAACCCATCGACGCCGATCCGCCCGCACCCGCATCACGCTACGACCCCGCCTTCGTGCCCTTGGCCCGCGCCCTCGCCGGACAAGGCGCGCTCGACCGCGATCTCGCCCGCGCCTTCGGCGTCACCACCACCACCATCCGCCAGTGGACGCTCCGCCACGCCGCCTTCGGACAGGCAACGCGCCTTCCCAAAGACGTCGCAGACGATGCCGTCGAAGCCGCCCTCTTCGCCCGCGCCACCGGCTACAGCCATGTCCGTGAGAAACTCCTGCGGAACGACGACGGTGACATCATCCGCACCCGGACCCGCGTCGAGCAGCCGCCTTCGCTCGCGGCCATCCTCTTCTGGCTCTCCCGCTGTCCCGACCACCGCTGGTCGCTGAACGCCCGCCCCGATCTCGATCCGGACGAGGCCGCTGCCCTCATCGCCGAGACCCGCGAGCGCGTCGCCGACTATGATCTCCACCGCCGCCACTGGCGCACCCATGGCTGCGCCCCGCCCGGCCGCGACGAGCCCGAGCCGCCAGAGTGGCTCTGGGACGAGGAGCATGAATTTGACGATGACGAAAGCTGAACCGCGCAACGGCCGAAAGGCTCAGCGGTCGTTCAGCAGTCCTTTCGGCCGTCCGGCCTTCACCATCTCCACCTCCTGCCAGAGCACGTCGTACAGGCCGATGAGCTCGGCGATGTGGGGAATGTCGTGCCGGCGGACGTAACGATATTTCTCGACCAGCAGCGCGGTCTCGGCAAGGATCAGGCGCGCAAGTTCACCATGCGCGTCCAGCGACGGGATGGCCTCCAGGGCTTCGATCACCTCGACGCGATGCAATGCGTCGGGATGAGCGTTCATAAGGCGGTTCCAGTCAGCGCGGTCAGCCGCGCGATCAGCTCGTTCCAGGCGCCGGTGCCGATCAGCATGCCCGCGCAGACGAGCGCCGTCACCAGGAACAGCAGCGCCAGCAACAGGACCGGCCATGGTCTTCCGGTTTCCGCGTCATCGCCTGCCCGCTCGACGGCGGCCGGCTCCGCGTAAATCTCGTCCGTGCTTTCGGGCAGGCCGGCGCCGGCGGCCGGCGGCGGTTCGATCCAGCCCGGCACCGCGGCGGATGCCTTGCCGACCCCGGCGGTCAGGGTGAACTTCTCGCGCGCCAGGCAGATGCGCTGTTCCTCCATCTCGCGCTGCATGCGGGTGATGACGGTCGGCGACACCGGAATATCCTGCAGAAAGTCCCGGATCCGTCCGTCCAGGTCGACCAGGTCGTCCATGGTTTGCAAGGCGAGCCGCCGGTCGCGGCGCTCCATCGCCAGTTGCAGGCGGATCACCTTCATCGTGCTGGCCCTGACCAGCATCAGCCCCTGGACGAGCTCGTCGCTGCCCACCGGTCTGCCGCCGTCTCCCGCTCCATAAGGAAGGGCCGCTGTCGCTCCTTCGGCCACAGGCTTTCAGCTCCCATACGCCATGGCGGCACGCCATCGATCCGCCAATCCGCATAGCTAATCCCCAATCACCCGCCCGGGAAATCCCACCTGCCCTGCCAAAAGGCCAAGTGGTTGCACCGGCGAGACGAAGTCGAATCGCCCCCGGATGGTGTCTCGATCTGCCGCTGATGCGGGGCATTTCATCCGCGGGGGTTACTTTCCGGACCTGGAACGATTAGATGAAGCGATGGCAACGCTTGCCCGCTCCCTTTCCGCCGTGCTCGACACCGCTGCGGCCGCGCCGATGCTTTCGCAGATCCAGACATGGGCTGCGATCAACAGCGGCTCGCGCAATCTCGCCGGTCTCGCGACCGTCGCCGGGCTGCTCGCCGACGCCTTCTCGGTGCTGCCGGGGGAGGTCGAACTGGTCGACGCCGGCACGTCCGAAAGCGTGGCGGCTGACGGCACCGTCGGCAGCCTCGCTTATGGGCGCAACCTGCGCGTGACGGTACGGCCCGACGCGCCCTTCCAGATCCTTCTCACTGGCCATATGGACACGGTCTTCGCCGTCGATCACCCCTTCCAGGCGCTGCGCTGGCTCGATGCGGGCTCGCTGAACGGCCCCGGCGTCGCCGACATGAAGGGGGGCATCGCGGTGATGCTCGCCGCGCTCGCCGCGCTGGAACGCTCCACCCTCGCCCCCCGGCTCGGTTATCAGGTGATCCTCAACAGCGACGAGGAGGTCGGATCGCTGGGATCCGCCGCGCTGATCGCCGAAGCCGCCCGCGGCAAGCGCGCAGCCTTCACCTATGAGCCGGCGGCCCTGCCCGACGGCACGCTCGCCGGTGCTCGGCCCGGCAGCGGCAATTTCTCGATCGCGATCGAGGGCCGCAGCGCCCATGCCGGCCGCAATCCGGAGGACGGGCGCAACGCCATCCTCGCCGCGGCGGATCTCGCGCTGCGCCTCGCCGACGCGGTTGGCCCCGGCCTCTCGGTCAATCCTGCCAAGATCGATGGCGGCGGTCCGAACAACATGGTGCCCGACCGGGCGGTGCTGCGCGTCAACATGCGCCCGCGCACGCCCGAGGACGAACTCCGCGCCCGCACCCTGCTGGGCGAGGCGGTCGCCGCCGTCGCGGCACGGCACGACGTCCGCGTCCATGTCCATGGCGGCTTCAACCGCCCGCCCAAGCCGATGGACGCTGAGGCCGAGCGGCTGTTCGGCCTGGTGCGCGAGTGCGGGACGGAACTGGGCCTCGCCATCGGCTGGAAGGCCAGCGGCGGCGTGTGCGACGGCAACAACATCGCCGCCTGCGGGGTGCCCGTTGTCGATACGATGGGCGTGCGGGGCGGCGCCATCCACTCTTCCGACGAATATCTGATCGTGGACAGCCTGACCGAGCGCGCGCAGCTTTCCGCCCTCGTCCTGATGCGCCTCGCCGAACGGGGGATCGCATGAGCTTCGTGGTACGCCCGTCCCGCCCGGACGATCTCGGCTCGCTTTACGACATGGCCAAGCTGACCGGCGGTGGCTTCACCAATCTGCCGCCCGACAAGAAGTCGCTGAAGACCAAGCTCGAACGATCCGAAGCCGCCTTCTCCAAGCCACAGGACGCGACGGGCGACGATCTCTATCTGCTGATCCTCGAAAATCTCGAAACCGGCAAGGTTGCCGGAACCGCGCAGATCTTCTCGCTGATCGGCCAGCATTGGCCCTTCTACAGCTATCGCATCGGCACGCTCAGCCAGACGAGCAAGGAACTCGGCCGCACCTTCCGGGCCGAGATGTTGTCGCTCACCACCGATTATGAAGGCGCGAGCGAGGTCGGCGGGCTCTTCCTTCATCCGCAGGAACGTGCCGGCGGCCTCGGCCTGCTGCTCGCGCGCAGCCGCTATCTCTTCATCCGCGCCCATCGCAAGCGCTTCGCCGAGCGGGTGATCGCGGAGTTGCGCGGCGTGATCGACGAGGGCGGCGGCTCGCCCTTCTGGGACGGGCTGGCCGGCAAATTCTTCGGCATGGGCTTTCGCGAGGCGGACGAGTTCAACGCCGTCCATGGCAACCAGTTCATCGCCGATCTGATGCCC
Organism: Flavisphingomonas formosensis; assembly: GCF_009755815.1. Lineage (GTDB taxonomy): Bacteria > Pseudomonadota > Alphaproteobacteria > Sphingomonadales > Sphingomonadaceae > Flavisphingomonas > Flavisphingomonas formosensis. Next base: position 419,146 of record NZ_WRPK01000004.1, on the reverse strand, counting down.
AAGCATCCCATCTACACCGCGATGCTGCCCGAGACGGCCCGCCAGGTGATCGGCCTGCCGCACACCAGCGGCCGCGCCGCGATGCGCATGCTGGAAAATGAAGGTTTCCGCAACGAAGGCTATGTCGATATCTTCGACGGCGGCCCGACCATGGCGGCCCTCACCGACACCATCCGTACCATCCGCGAAGCCCGCGACGGCATCGTCGACGCGACCGACCTCGAAGAAGGCGAGACGATGCTGGCCGCGACCGGCCGGCTCAAGGATTTTCGCTGCGCCTATGCGAAGATCGAGGATCGCGACGGGCTGCGCATCGATGCGGCGGGAGCCGGCACGCTCGGCATCTTCCCGAACGACCGGCTGAGCTATATTCCACGCTGATGCCTCTGATCGAGATCAACTTCGACGGGATCGTCGGGCCGACCCATAATTATGCCGGGCTCAGCCTCGGCAACCTCGCCGCCACGCGCAATGCCGGCAGCGTGTCGCGTCCACGCGCGGCGGCGCTGCAGGGCATCGCCAAGATGCGCGCCAACATCGCGCTCGGCCTCGCCCAAGGCGTGCTGCTGCCGCATCGCCGCCCCGACAGGGCGTGGCTTGCCGCACTGGCGACGACGCCGGAGGACGCCGCCCCCGCACTCCTCGCCAATGCGCTCTCGGCTTCGCCGATGTGGGCTGCCAATGCCGCCACCGTGTCGCCCGCACCCGACACGGCGGACAAGCGCTGCCACCTGACCGTCGCCAATCTCGTCACCATGCCGCACCGCAGCCACGAATGGCCCGAGACGCTCGCGCAGCTGCGCCTCGCCTTCGCGGATCGCACGCGATTCGCCGTCAACGGCCCCGTGCCGCCGCCTTTCGGAGACGAAGGCGCCGCCAATCACATGCGCATGGCGACGGCGCACGATGCGCCCGGCGTCGAGATATTCGTCTATGGCGTGCCGGGCGGTCCTTTCCCCGCCCGCCAGCATGTCGAGGCCAGCCGCGCGATCGCACGGCTCCACGGCCTGGATGCCCAACGCACCCTCTTCGTCCAGCAATCCGAACAGGCGATCGCGGCCGGCGCCTTCCACAACGACGTCGTCGCCGTCGCCAACGGGCCCGTGCTGTTCGCGCACGAACTGGCCTTTGCGGACAAGGAGGGCTTCTACGCCGATCTGCGGCGGCTGATGCCCGAAGCCGAGATCGTCGAGGTGCCGGCCAGCCGGGTCAGCCTCGCCGATGCGATCGCCAGCTACCTGTTCAACGCGCAGCTCGTCACGCTTCCCGGCGGCGAAATGGCGCTGATCCTTCCCGGCGAGGCGCGCGCCAACCCCGCGGTCTGGAACTGGCTGCAGGATATGGTGGCGGGCAACGGCCCCATCCGGCGGCTCGAGGTGGTGGACGTTCGTGAATCGATGGCGAACGGCGGCGGCCCGGCCTGCCTGCGTCTGCGCGTCGTCGCCGATCCGGCAACGATCGATCCGCGCTTTCTCGTGGACGATGCGAAGCTCGACCGGCTGGAAGCCGTCATTGCTGCGCACTGGCCGGAAACGATCGATCCCGCCGGCTTTGCCTCTCCGTCCCTCTGGCAGCAGGCGGCAGCCGCCCGCGAAGAGTTGCTGACCGCACTCGATCTCGCAGCGCTCGCTTGAAGCATTCGCCGGCGACTCGGTAACAAGGCAACCGGCAAAGATCGTCAATGCCGCAGGATCGTATATGCAGGTGTCGGCCTCAGCGTCCCTGCGTAGCGATCATCCGAAGCGGCTCGCTGCTGGTCCGGGCATGACGCGCGCGAGTCGCATATTGAACCGACATGCCGTGATGCGCCGCGGCGACCTCGGGTTTGTCGGATTTCAGCGCCAGCCAGGCCTCTTCGCGGGCCCGGCGCATGCAATATTCGGCTTCCGTATCCGCCATTGCATCCTCCTTCGGGTTTTGATTTTCGCGCGCAGCCTAACCCCTATGGCACAAAGGAGGCTGGCTTTGGAGAGGAATGCGACGGATCGTGCGTCCAGATGGATCGCGTTCCGGGGGTCACTAACCTGTAATATGGTGGAAAACGCGGCGTAAACACTATATGGGGCGACCTGATGAAAGGAACCCCAAGATAAAGCAGATTGCCGCCCTCCCTTACCGTATCGAAGACGATGGCTCGGCAAGCGTGCTGCTTATCACGTCCCGGGAAACGCGGCGCTGGGTGATTCCGAAGGGCAATCTCATTCGCGGGCTCGATGCCCATCAGGCGGCGGCGCGCGAGGCGTTCGAGGAAGCGGGCATTTCCGGCATCCCCTGTCCGAGTCCGATCGGTCAGTATCGCTATGACAAGCGGCGCAAGAACGGGAAGGTCGAGGAAGCGAACGTCCGCGTCTTCCCGCTCGCCGTGGTCTCCCAGTTCGACCAATGGCCCGAGCACGGCCAGCGCGACACACGCTGGTTTAGTCTGCCCGAAGCGGCTAACGCCGTGCAGGAATCCGAGCTCAAGATGATCATCAGGTCCTTTCGCGAGCCGACGAAGACGGGGCTGACCCAAAGGGCGGTCGCCTGGGCTCGGGAAAAAGGGGGCGAGAAGATACCGATGCTGAAGTGGTTCCAGCGGCTGATGCCGCAGCAGGGCCGATTCTTCGAGTTGTTCGAGGCGCATGCCGCGACGCTGGTGACGGGTGCGGACGCGCTCGCCCGGCTGCTGCAGGGCGACGATGTCGAGGGGCACAGCCGCACCATCCGGGATGCCGAGCATGAGGCCGATTCGATCACCCGCGAGGTGCTGCAGGACGTTCGTCGCATCCTGATCACGCCGTTCGACCGCAGCGCCATCACCGGCCTGATCGGCGTGATGGACGATGCGATCGATCAGATGAACAGCACCGCCAAGGCGATCGAGCTGTACGAGGTCACCGAATTCGACCAGTGCATGCGCGACATGAGCGGCATCATCGTCGAGGCCGCGCGCATCACCGCGGAGGCGATTCCGCTGCTGCGCGCGCTGGGCAACAACAGCGCACGGCTGCACGATCTCACCGAACGGCTGGTGAAGATCGAGGGCCACGCCGACGAGATTCACGATTCCGGGCTGAAGGCGCTGTTCCACGGCAAGGCGGAACAGCAGCCTCTCGCCTTCATCGTCGGACGCGAAATCTATGGCGATCTGGAGAAGGTGGTCGACCGGTTCGAGGATGTAGCGAACGAGATCCAGGGTCTCGTCATCGATCACGCCTGACCCATGCACGAGATTCTGAGCCTGCCGCTGCTCGTCGGCCTGATCGGCGTTGCCCTGGCCTTCGACTTCCTGAACGGCCTGCACGACGCCGCCAACTCGATCGCCACCGTCGTCTCGACGCGGGTGCTGCGTCCGCAATATGCGGTCGCCTGGGCGGCCTTCTTCAACTTCATCGCCTTCCTCTTCTTCGGCCTGCATGTCGCCGAGACGGTCGGCAAGGGCATCGTCGACGTGCACATCGTCGATGCCTCGGTGATCTTCGGCGCACTGATGGGCGCTATCGTCTGGAATCTCGCGACCTGGATTCTCGGCATTCCATCGAGCAGCAGCCACGCCTTGATCGGCGGTCTGCTCGGTGCCGGCATCACCAAGGCGGGCGTCTCGGCGATCGAATGGGGCGGCGTGGGCAAGACAGCCGCCGCGATCGTGCTTTCTCCCACGGTCGGCCTGATCCTCGCGCTGGTCCTCGTCCTGATCGTTTCATGGACCTTCCTGAAATTCACCCCGCTCGGCGCGGACCGGGTGTTCCGCAAGCTCCAGCTGGTTTCCGCCTCGCTCTATTCCCTCGGCCATGGCGGCAACGACGCGCAGAAGACGATGGGCATCATCGCGGTGCTGCTCTATTCGCAGGGCCATATGAGCGGAGGTTTCCACGTGCCGATCTGGGTGGTGCTCTCCTGTCAGACGGCGATGGGACTCGGCACGCTGTTCGGCGGCTGGCGGATCGTCCACACCATGGGTTCGAAGATCACCCGCCTCACGCCGTCCCAGGGCTTCTGCGCCGAGACCGCGGGCGCGCTGACCCTGTTTGGCGCGACATGGCTCGGCGTCCCGGTGTCGACCACGCACACCATCACCGGTTCGATCGTCGGGGTCGGTGCCGCGCGCCGCATGTCCGCGGTGCGCTGGAACGTCGCGAGCAGCATCGTCGTCGCCTGGGTGGTCACCTTGCCCGCGGCCGCGCTGTTCGGCGCCTTCTTCTACTGGCTGGTGCGTTAGGGTTCTTCCGGCAGGGGGAGCAAGGCTCAAGGATTTGAACGGCCAGGGCCTAGAAGGCCTCGGCCCGTGCCAGTTCCCAATTGCGGTTGTAGAAGCCATCCTCGCACCGGCCGTCCAGCAGCACGCCCGGCTCGAGGAAGGTGTGGAGCTGGGAGAACTGCTTCACCTCCGTCGCGCTGACGCGGCGCACCAGATGGTGCGGCCCCACGTCGGACGGGTGGGCGATGCCGGCGGCGGCCAGCATGTCGGACAGGGCACGCAGCGTGTTGGCATGGAAAAGGCGCACCCGCTCCGCCTTGTCGGGAACGTCGATCGCCCGCTGGCGCACCGCATCCTGCGTCGCGACCCCAGTCGGGCAACGATTGGTGTTGCACGAAAGGGACTGGACGCAGCCGAGCGCGAACATGAAGCCTCGCGCCGCATTGGCCCAGTCGGCGCCGATCGCCAGCACGCTGGCGATATCGAAGGCGCTGACGATACGGCCGGCCGCGCCGAGGCGGATGCGATCGCGAATGCCCGCACCGGTCAGCACATTGTGCACGAACAGGAGGCCTTCGCGCATCGGCACGCCGATATGGTCGCTGAACTCAACCGGCGCGGCGCCCGTGCCCCCCTCGGCACCGTCGACCACGATGAAATCCGGATAGACGCCGCTGGCCAGCATCGCCTTGACGATCGCCATGAACTCCCAGGGGTGGCCGATGCACAGCTTGAAGCCGACCGGCTTGCCTCCTGAAAGCGTACGCAGCTGGGTGATGAAAGCCATCAGTTCCAGCGGCGTCGAAAAGGCGCTGTGGCGTGGCGGCGAGATGCAGTCCTGCCCCATCGGCACGCCACGCGTCTCGGCGATCTCCTGCGTCACTTTCGCGGCCGGAAGGATGCCGCCATGGCCGGGCTTCGCACCCTGGCTCAACTTGATCTCGATCATCCGCACCTGCTCGGCCGCCGCCTGGATACGGAATTTGTCCGGATCGAACCGCCCTTCTGCATCGCGGCAGCCGAAATAGCCGCTCGCCACCTCCCAGACGATGTCCCCGCCATGCTCGCGATGATAAGGGCTGATGCTGCCCTCGCCGGTATCGTGGCTGAAATTGCCGAGCTTCGCGCCCTTGTTGAGCGCGCGGATCGCATTGGCCGAAAGCGAGCCGAAGCTCATCGCCGAAATGTTGAACACCGAAGCCGAATAGGGCTTGGAGCATTGCTCCCCGCCGATCTTAATTCGGAACGTCTCGGGGTCGGCGGCCGGCACCGGGCAGGTCGAGTGGCCGATGAATTCATAGCCGCGCCGATAGACGTCGAGGAGGGTTCCGAACGGATGTTCGCCAGCCAGGCCTTTCGCCCGCTGATAGACGAGCGAGCGCTGCGCGCGCGAGAAAGGCGCCGCCTCTTCGTCTGCCTCGATCAGATATTGGCGCAGCTCCGGCCGAACGAGTTCGGCGAACCAGCGGATATGGCCGATGATCGGATAGTTGCGCTGGATCGAATGAAGAGGCTGCCAGAGGTCGCGCAGGCCAACCAGTGTCAGCAGGACCGCCACGATCGCGGGGACCAGCAGCCAATGGTGCCGGGAAAGCAGCGCGCAGGCGACCACGGCAATCAGGGCGCACAGGACGAGAGTGGTGAAGCGGCTGATTCTCAAAGATCTTCCCCCTTCCGATGTCTGCTTAGCGCAGCGGTTTCCAGCCAGCGAGTTACAATTGCCCCCTCCCCGGCCGGCATACGCCGTCACCTCAAGCCTTCACTCCACCAGCAATTCGTCCTCGCGGCCCGGCACCGTGAGCCGGAGCGGCCGGCTCCCGATCGGCGCACCGCTGTTGCGGTCGATTACCACCGGATCGATGACGCGACCGGTCTCGGCATCCGTTGCCCGGGTCAAGGGACCACCGCCGTGATGCCGCGCGCCCCAGGCCCCGATCGCGTAGAGGATCGGCAGGAAATCGCGGCCCGCCGCGGTCAGCACATATTCGTCGCGCGGCGGACGCTCGGAATAACGCCGTTTTTCCAGCAGTCCATCGTCGGTCAACGCCTTGAGGCGGCGCGTGAGGATGTTCGGCGCGATGCCTAGGCTGACCCGGAACTGATCGAAGCGCGCGAGCCCATAGCTTGCATCCCGCAGGATCAGCATACTCCATGCATCGCCCACCCGAGCGAGGCCCCGTGCCACCGGGCAGTAGCCCCCGGAAAATTTTTCAGCGTCCATTGCATATCGATAGTCTCATAACTATCAAAATGCAAGTGACTTGGAGCAAGCCGAGTCGGAAGGAGATTCCATCATGTCCACCATCATTTCGGGCACTGCCCTGATTACCGGCGCCTCCACGGGGATCGGCGCCGTCTACGCCGATCGGCTGGCCCATCGCGGCTATGATCTCATCCTCGTCGCCCGCGACGGCGCGCGCATGGAAGCGCTGGCAGAGCGGTTGCGTGGCGAGACCGGACGCACGGTGGAGGTGGTTCCAGCGGATCTGACCGACCGGGAGGATGTCGCCCGAATTGCCGCGCGTTTCGCAGCTGACGAGGCGATCAGCCTGCTCGTCAACAATGCGGGCATGTCGCTGAACGGCGGCCTGCTCGAAAACGAGCCGGCGGCGATCGAACGGCTGATCGCGCTCAACATCACCGCGCCGACGCTGCTCGCATCCGCCGCGGGCAAGGCGTTCGTCGCGCGCGGCCGGGGCACGATCATCAACATGGCATCGGTGCTCGCGCTCGCCCCCGAGATGTTCGAAGGGGTCTATAGCGGCTCCAAGGCCCATATCCTGAACTTGTCGCAGTCGCTCGCCGCGCAGCTCGAAGGCAAGGGGGTGCGCGTGCAGGTCGTGTTGCCCGGCGCGACTCGCACGGAAATCTGGGAACGCTCGGGCAAGGACGTGAACTCTTTCCCGCCCGAGATCGTGATGGAGGTCGGCGACCTGGTCGATGCGGCCCTTGCCGGCCTCGACAAGGGGGAGACCGTGACCATTCCGCCACTCGCCGACGAAGGTCAATGGACGCGCCTCACCGAGGCACGCCTCGCCATGGCTCCCAATCTCTCGCGCCGCGAGGTCGCCACGCGCTACCGGGTGGCTCTTGCCGCCTGATCCGCCAGTCCTGGCGCCGCCTGCAGGGCGGTGCCGGATCAGCCGAACGCCGGCTGGCAGCGATGCAGGTGCACGCTCTCAGCCGCCGCAAAAAGGAAAGCGCGCCGGCCACTGGGCCGACGCGCTTTCCATAAGGCAATAATGGAGTTCAGGCGGCCTTCGGCGCAGCCTCCAGAACGCCCGCATCGACATGCTCTTCGAACTGCGAGAAGTTGTCGATGAACTGCTGCACGAGCTTGCGCGCCGTGGCGTCATAGGCTTCGGCGTCCGGCCAGGTGCCGCGCGGATCGAGGATCTTGGTGTCGACGCCGGGCACCGCCACCGGCACCTTGAAGCCGAAGTTCAGATCGACCCTGAACTCCGCATCGTTCAGGCTGCCGTCGAGCGCCGCGTTGAGCAGCGCGCGGGTTGCCTTGATCGGCATGCGCGAGCCAACGCCGTAGCTGCCGCCGGTCCAGCCGGTGTTGACCAGCCAGCAATCGACACCGCCCTTGGCGATCCGCTCCTTGAGCAGGTTGCCGTAGACGGTGGGGTGGCGCGGCATGAAGGGGGCGCCGAAGCAGGTCGAGAAGGTTGCCGAAGGTTCGGTCACGCCGATCTCGGTGCCGGCGACACGCGCCGTATAGCCCGAGAGGAAGTGATACATCGCCTGGTCCGGGGTCAGCTTCGCGATCGGCGGCAGCACGCCATAGGCATCCGCGGTCAGGAAGATGATGTTCTTCGGAACCGGGCCGAGATTCTTCTCCGACGCGTTCGGGATGAAGTCGATCGGATAGGAACCGCGGCTGTTCTCGGCGAGGCTGTCGTCGTCGAGATCGATCTCGCGGGTCTGCGGATCGATCACCACATTCTCGAGTACCGTGCCGAAGCGCTTGGTGGTCGCGTAGATCTCCGGTTCCGCCTCGGGCGAGAGGCGGATCATCTTGGCGTAGCAGCCACCCTCGAAGTTGAAGACCGCCGTATCGGACCAGCCATGCTCGTCATCGCCGATCAGGGTACGGCTGGCATCGGCGGAGAGCGTCGTCTTGCCGGTGCCGGACAGGCCGAAGAACACTGCCGTGTCGCCGTTCGGACCGATGTTTGCCGAGCAGTGCATCGGCATGATGCCATCGACCGGCAGCTTGTAGTTGAGAATGCCGAACACGGACTTCTTCATCTCGCCGGCGTAGCGGGTGCCGCCGATCAGGATCAGCTTCTCGGTGAAATTCACCGCGATCACCGTCTCGCTGCGGCAGCCATGGCGTTCGGGATCCGCCTGGAAGGTCGGCAGATCGATGATCGTGAATTCGGGAACGAAAGCCTTCAGCGCGGCTTCTTCCGGACGGACCAGCAGCGTGCGGATGAACAGGTTGTGCCATGCGAATTCGGTGATGACCCGCACGTTGACCCGATGCTCGGGCTGCGAACCGCCGTAGAGGTCCTGCGCGAAGAGCGTGTCCTTGGTGCCCAGATGGGCGAGGAAATCTTCCTTGAGAGCGGCGAACTGCTCCGGCGTCATGCCCTTGTTCGTCTTGCCCCACCAGACCGTGTTCTCGGTCTCGGCGTCGCGGACGATGAACTTGTCATTGGCCGAGCGGCCGGTGTGGCGGCCAGTGGCCACGACCAGAGGACCATCCTTGGAGAGGATGCCCTCGGCCCGGGTCACGGCGGCCTCGATCAACGGCGCGGTCGTCATGTTCCAATGGATCGTGGCACGGGCGGTGAAGCCCTGCGCGTCGAGACCGTGATCGGGCACACGAATGGACAATTATGTTCTCCCACAGGCTGGTCATAATGCTGGGGACGTGCCTGCCCCCAGCCCGGAATATAAGAAGCGTTAGCATCGGTCAAAATGACAACGGTGGACAATTCTAGGTCATGGCCGGATTCACCATCTGTTGCGGTCACCGGAGCCTTCGGCTAGGCGGTTGCTACCACTATCGGAGCATGTGCGGGCGTCATGTCGGCAACGATCGCGCTGGTCGATGACGACCGCAACATTCTCACGTCCGTCTCGATAGCCCTGCAATCGGAGGGCTTCACCGTTCGCGTCTATTCCGATGGCGAGACAGCGTTGAAGGCGCTGATCGAGAATCCGCCCGATCTCGCCGTGCTCGACATCAAGATGCCGCGGATGGACGGCATGGAGTTGCTGCGCCGGCTGCGCGAGAAGAGCCCGATTCCGGTCATCTTCCTCACCAGCAAGGACGATGAGCTGGACGAGGCGTTGGGTCTCGCCATGGGCGCGGACGATTACATAACCAAGCCTTTCTCCCAGCGGCTGCTGATCGCGCGCATCAAGGCGATCCTGCGCCGGACCGATATCCGTGCCGCGGCCGAAAGCGGCGACGAGCAGCCCCCGCCCGAACGCATCGTGCGCGGCCGGTTGGAGATGGATCCGGCCCGCCACCGCGTGAGCTGGAATGGCGTGGACGTCACGCTGACCGTCACGGAATTCCTGATCCTCGAGGCGCTGGCCCAGCGGCCCGGCTTCGTAAAATCGCGCGACCAGCTCATGGACACGGCCTATCAGGACGACGTCTATGTCGATGACCGCACGATCGACAGCCACATCAAGCGGCTGCGCCGGAAATTCCGGCAGGTCGATTCCCAGTTCAAGGCGATCGAAACGCTCTATGGCGTCGGCTACCGCTTCTCGGAGGAGTGAGGAGCTGCGCGCGAGCCTGGCGCTCTCGTCGCGCTGGACGCTCACGCGCCGCATCCTCGCCGTCAATATCTTTGCGATCGGGCTGCTCGCCGGAAGCTTCTTCTATCTCGACAGCTATCGCGAGCGGATCGTCGACGAGCGGCTGAACCTCTCGGCGACGGAGGCGAAGCTGATCGCCGACGCCCTGGATGCTGCGCCGCAGTCCGTGTGGCTACCGTTGATCGAGAAGATGGACGACCGCGCTCAGGTGCGGCTTCGGATCTACGCTCCGGACGGCACGCGAATCGCCGACAGTTGGCAAAGCGGTCACCGAACCTATGAGCTGCGCGATCCCAATCTGGAGCCTTGGCAGAAACGCGTCGCCCGCTTCCTGGATCGGGTGATCGACGACGTCGTGGGCGCGGAACGTCCCCCGCCTTTTGCCGAGCCTCCCGTCGATCGGATGCAGGCCTGGCCCGAGGCGGTGGAAGCGCAGCATCGGCGCGAGGTCGCCACCAGACTCCGCGCCGCGCCGGACAAGACCCCGCTGCTTTCCACCGCCGCCGCCTTCGGTCCGGACAAGGGCCGCGTGCTGCTGCTCACCAGCAATGCGCGCGACATCACGCGGCTGGTGCGCGCCGAGCGGTCCATCCTGGGCATGATCCTCGGCATGGTACTGATCGTGTCGGTGCTGCTCTCGCTGTTCCTCGCACGCACCATCGTCCGCCCGCTGCAGCGCCTCGCCCTCGCCGCGCATCGCGTGCGGCTCGGCCGAGCGCGCGAAGTGGTCGTGCCGCGCCTGCCCGAGCGGCGCGACGAGATCGGCATGCTCGCCCGCGCCGTCTCCGACATGAGCCAGGCGCTGCGCCAGCGCATCGACGCGACCGAAGCCTTTGCGGCCGACGTGGCGCACGAACTCAAGAACCCCCTCGCCTCGTTGCGCTCCGCGGTCGACAGCCTCGATCTGGTGAGGGATCCCGCGCTCCAGGCGCAGCTCGTGGAGGTGATCCGGGACGACGTACGCCGGCTCGACCGGCTGATTACCGACATCGCAGAAGCGTCCCGGCTGGATGCCGAGCTGTCGCGCGCCAGTTTCGAGCCGATCGATCTGGGAGCGATGCTCGCCTCGCTCGTGGCCGTGCGCGAATCGCGCGGCATCGACGGCAATGTCCGCGTCGCCTTCGCTCGGCCCCACGCAGGCTCCACCATCGTTCTCGGCGACGAATCGCGCCTGGTGCGCGTGTTCGAAAATCTCATCGACAATGCCATTTCGTTCAGCCCCCCCGGCGGCCTCGTCCAGATTGCTGCCACGCGCGATGGCGAGGAAGTGGTCTGCAGGGTCGACGACGAAGGCCCGGGCGTTCCGCTCAAGGCGCGTGAAGCGATTTTTAAGCGCTTCCACAGCATAAGGCCGGAGGGCGAGGCATTCGGGCGGCACAGCGGCCTCGGCCTCGCCATCGCCAAGGCGATCGTCGAGGGGCATAATGGCACGATCGAGGTTCAGGATCGGGACGATGCCGCTTCCGGCGCGCGCTTCCTGATTCGCCTGCCCGCCGCCTCCGTGCCATGAGCCGCGTCTCCTCCGAAACCGTGCATGCCAGCTGCGTCGCGATCGCCGGCCGCGGCGTGCTGATCACCGGCCGCTCGGGGAGCGGCAAATCCGATCTCGCGCTGCGGCTGATCGATCGCGGGGCGGAGCTGGTGTGCGACGATTACAGCTTCGTGCGCCGCGTCGGCACGCGCCTGCTCGCCAGCGCGCCAGCCACCATCGCCGGCAAGTTGGAGGTACGGGGCATTGGCATATTGGAGGTGCCGCATGTCGGCGAAACGGAGATTGCCCTGGTCGTGACGCTGGACGAGCCACCGCAGCGCATGCCCGAGGAGGGTGCGACCCGGCCGATCGCCGGCATCGCCATTCCGGTGATCGCGCTCGACGCGCGCGAACCTTCGGCACCGATCAAGACGGAGCTCGCCTTGCTGCAATTCGGACTGCCGGGATCCAGGCCATGACCACGCGGCGCGGCCCCAAGCGGATCCTGCTCGTCACCGGCATGTCCGGAGCGGGAAAGACCACCGCACTCAAGACGCTGGAGGATATGGGCTGGGAGGTCGTCGACAACCTTCCTTTGCTTCTGCTGGATCGGCTGCTCGATTCCCCGCCGCCGGAAGGCGCCACGGACGAGGAGCGACCGATCGCGATCGGCATCGACAGCCGCACGCGCGGCTTCGACGCCGAAAGCATCGTACGGCGGATCAAGCGCCTACGCGAGGAGCATGGCCACACCGTCGATACGCTCTTCCTCGATTGCAGCGGCGCCGAGCTCGCACGCCGCTTCTCTGAAACGCGCCGCCGCCATCCGCTCGCGCTCGATCGCCCCGCCAGCGACGGCATCGCGCGCGAAAGGGAACTTATGGGCCCGCTGAGACGCTGGGCGGATCATGTCGTCGATACCACCGACACCGCGACCAATGCCCTGCAGCATGAGCTGCGCACGCGTTTCGCGGGCAGGGAGGGCGCAGAGACGCCAACGCTGTCGGTCATGTCCTTCGGCTTTTCCCGCGGCGTGCCGCGCAATGCGGACCTGCTGTTCGACATGCGTTTCTTGCGCAACCCGCACTGGGACGATCAGTTGCGTCCCCATACGGGCCTCGACGCCGACGTCGCAGCCTATATCGCCGCCGATCCCGCTTATGATCAGGCACTGGGCCAGATCGAAAGCCTGCTCGAACTCCTCCTGCCGCGTTACAGTGCGGAGGGAAAAGCTTATGTTACCATCGCATTTGGCTGCACCGGAGGGCGTCATCGCTCAGTTCATGTCGCTGAGACCATCGCAGAACGGTTGCGGAAGAACGGTTTTTCGCCCACCCTGTCGCATCGGGATCTTGCGTCGACACCGCACGACTCGCTGGAGGGGACGCCGAACACGGCGCGGGGTAAATGATCTACGGGTGCAGGAATGATCGGATTGGTGCTCGTGACGCATGGCCGCCTCGCGGCGGAGTTCGTGACCGCGATGGAACATGTCGTCGGGCCGCAGCAGGACATAGAAGCCATCTGCATCGGCCCCGATGACGATATGGAGAGCCGCCGCGCCGATATCGCGCGGGCGGTCGCTGCTGTGGATAGCGGCAACGGGGTGATCCTGCTTACCGATCTGTTCGGCGGCACGCCGTCCAATCTCGCCATCTCGCTGATGGAGCCCGGCCGCGTCGAGGTGATCGCCGGCATCAACCTGCCGATGCTGATCCGGCTTGAAGGTGCGCGCAAGATGATGAAGGTTAAGGCCGCGGTGGCCGCCGCGCGCGAGGCGGGAAGGAAGTATATCTCCGTTGCGTCGGAAGTGCTGGGGGAGGCTGCATGAACGCCTTTGAGAAGACGGTTCTGATCAGCAACAAGCGGGGCCTCCATGCCCGCGCAAGTGCCAAGTTCGTAACCCTCGCCAGCGCGCAGCCCGCGTCGATCGAGGTCGAGAAGGATGGATCGCGCGTCGCCGGGACGTCGATCATGGGTTTGATGATGCTGGGCGCCGCGATGGGCGACACGGTGACGATCAGCGCGGCCGGCGAAGGTGCCGAGCAGGCGGTCTCGGCGCTCGCCCAGCTCGTCGAAGCCAAGTTCGGAGAAGATTGAGCAGGGCCGCCAGCGGCGATTGCATCTCGACATGGCCGTTGCAAACGGTAGTGAGGCGGGCTGTTCCGGCCGATCCTAGAGAGACCCGCCCTGCCCCGCCGTATCACCGCCTTTTCCAATACGCTCGTCAAACGGGTGCGATCGCTGCGCGACAAGAAGCACCGGCGCGAGGAAGGCCTTTTCCTGGCGGAAGGGCTGCGCATCCTCGCCGAGGCAGAGGAAGCGGGGCGCCTGCCCCATTTCATCTTCTATGCCGCTGAATCCGCGGGACATCCGCTCGTGCAGCGGCTTTCGGCTGCCGTCGAAGCACAAGGCGGCGAAGCAATCGAGACGGACAGGGACATACTGCACAAGCTGTCGGGCAAGGATAATCCGCAGACTGTGATCGGCGTCTATCCGGAGTTCGCGCAGCGGCTCGACGCCATCGACCGCAACGCCGCGGACATCTGGATCGTCGCCCAGTCGCTGCGCGATCCGGGCAATCTCGGCACGATCCTGCGCACGGGCGACGCGGTCGGCGCAGGCGGCGTGATCCTGGTCGACGATTGCGTCGATCCCTTCTCCGTGGAAGCCGTGCGTGCCTCGATGGGCGCGCTCTTTACCCAGCGCATCGCCCAGGCCCGCTGGCCGGAGTTCATCGCCTGGCTACGCGCCGGGCCGGGCCAACTCATCGGCACCAGTCTCAACACCAGCTTCGATTATCAGGAGCCGCGCTACGCGCCGCCCGCGTTCATCCTTGTCGGCAACGAACAGGCGGGTCTCCCGGCCGACTACGAGACGCAATGCGACATTCTCGTGAAGATTCCGATGCTGGGCAAAGCGGACAGCCTCAATGCCGCGGTGGCTACCGCAGTGATGGCCTATGAGGTCCGCAACCAGTGGCGCCGGCGATGACTGTCGCTCGGCCGAGCGACGGCCAGCCGGTCCGCAAACGCATCGTCGCCTTCCTGGCGGGCTTCGATGCGCGCGGCGCCACCTGGTATCACCACAGCTATATCGAGGAAGCCGCGCGGCAGGCGAAGATTTCCGGCCATTCGATCACGATCGGCAAGCGCCGCCAGCCCATGGCCGATATCGGCGCGTGGGATGTCCACGCGCGGATCGACGGTGTCGAGGTGGATACGCGCTACGAATTCTGGCGGTGGGACGACATCGTTCGCACCGAATGGGCGCGCGGCCATATCCGCGGCGTCACGCGCACGCTGGTCAGCGCGATCGACGGCGTCGTCAACGGCATCTACCGGCGAATGTTCGCCTGGTCCTGGCCCGTCGGGGTTTCGGCCGCGCTGCCTGTGATGTTCCTCGTCGCGGAGTTGCTCGCCGCACTGCTGCTGGTGACCATCGGCTATCAGATCGGCCTGCGCGGCGGCTGGGGCGCGACGGTCGCGAGCACCGCGCTCGGCGGGCTCGTGGCGGCGCTCTTGCTGCGCTGGGGACGCGCGATCGAGGCGCGTTACAATCTGAGCTGGCTCGGCCGGATCATCAGCTTCACCTCGCGCCACGCACGCGGCCGGGTTCCAGGCATTGTCGAGCGGCGGCGGCTCTTCGCGGAACGGCTGGTCTCCCACTGGCAGGCGGGCGAGGTCGACGAGATATTGCTGGTCGGCCACGGCCTCGGCGCGCAGATGGCCGTCTCGGTGCTGGCCAGCGCCCTGCGCGCCGCTCCGAATCTCGCTGCCAGCGGCCCGCGCATCGGCCTGCTCACCCTCGGCCAGACCATTCCCTGTCTCGCATGGCATCCAAATGCGCAATGGATGCGGGACGATCTGACCGAGGTGGCGGACAATCCCGCAATCGACTGGGTCGACATTTCGTCGCCGCGCGATTCGGTCTGTTTCGCGCTGACCGATCCCGTCACAGCGCTCGGCGAAGGCCATGCAGAGCGAACCAATCCGAAGATGATCAGCGCGCTCTTCCGCGAGGCGATGCCCGCGGAGGTCTATGCCCATGGCAACCATGACTGGGCGCGCATCCATTTCCAATATGTGATGGCGCGGGAAAAACCGTCGGTGCTGGATTATTTCGCGATCACCGCCGGGCCGCAAAGCCTGCACGATCGCTTTGCCGGCATGACCTCGATCCGCGACTTCACGCGCTTCCGGAGCACGAAGCTGCAGGCGGTGAGATAGATCGTCCCCATCCTCCCCAGCCCAGGCGAGGATGAAACGAGAGCCTATTCCGGCGCCGGCAGCAGCTCCGCCGCCGGCTCGCGGGCCAGCGCTTCCACGGCCTCGACGGATTCGAGTTCCTTCGAACCTGTCTCGACATTGAGCTCACGGAACCGGCGGGCGGAAACCAGCACACGGCCTTCGAAGCTCGAGACGAACTTGTTGTAATTGTCGACGGCGCTGTTGAGACCAGTGCCGACGCGCCGCAAATGGCCCGCGGCCACCGCCAGCCGATCATACATCTCCTTGCCCAGCGCGCCGATCGCCTTGGCCTCCTCGGCCAGCTTCTCCTGGCGCCACACGCTGGCGACGGTCCGCGCGATCGCGACGAGATTGGTCGGCGTGGCGAGCAGCACGCGCCGCTCGAACGCCCATTCCCACAGCGCCTCGTCCTGCTCCAGCGCGGCGGAAAGGAAATGTTCGCCGGGAATGAACATGACCACATAGTCGGCCGCCTCGCCGAACCGGTCCCAATAGG
This sequence comes from Flavisphingomonas formosensis, assembly GCF_009755815.1. GTDB lineage: Bacteria > Pseudomonadota > Alphaproteobacteria > Sphingomonadales > Sphingomonadaceae > Flavisphingomonas > Flavisphingomonas formosensis. Next base: position 402,965 of record NZ_WRPK01000004.1, on the reverse strand, counting down.
CCTTCTGGCCGAGTTGCGCGGCATGGGTGCGCAACGCCTGGGCATGGCTCTTGAGCAGAGCGACGCGTAGCGCCTCGTCCACCTGCTCGGCCGCGTCGAGATAGGCGTTGAGCGAGCATTTCGCATCGACGATCAGCTTGCGGCCGCCGGGCAGGCGGATCACCACGTCAGGACGCAGCCGCCCGTCCTCGGTCTCCACCGAAACCTCGGTTTGATAATCGGCATAAGGGGAAAGCCCCGCCTGCTCGAGCACATTGCGCAGCGACTGCTCGCCCCAGCGGCCCCGCGCCTTCGGGCTGGAGCGCAACGCGTTGACCAGCCGCGCGGTCTCGTCGCGCACCTGGCTCTGGCCGGTCCGGACATGCTCCACCGCCTCGCGCAGCCCGGCATAGCTGTCGATGCGTTCCTTCTCGACGCGCTGCAGCCCGTCCTCATAGCGCTTGAGCGTTGCCTCGACCGGGCTCAGCAGCGCCTTGAGCTGCGCTTCACTCTTCTCGCCGGCCTGGTGGAAGCGCTGGTCTGCCCGCTCCAGGAACTGACGCTGCGCCTCGCCGAGCAACCGGGCACCGACCTCGCCGAACTGGGCGGACAGCGCCTCGCGCGCATCGTTTAGCTGGCGGAGTTGCGCCTCGAACGCCTCCGCCCGCGCCTCCCTGTCGGCCATCAGAGCCGCGCGATCGGCATGGGCCGCCGCCGCCTCGGCCCGCACCGAAGCGAGTTCGGCCCGCAAGGTCGCAATATGCTTGGCCTCGCCCAGCGCGAGGTTGAGATCGGCCACCGCCTTCGACGCCTTCTCGCGCCACTCGTCGCGCTCCGCTCGTGCCATCTGCACGGCATTGCCCCACAGCAGCCAGCCGATAGCCGCTCCGGCGGCGATCGCAGCAAAAATGGCGAAGACGAGTATCAGGCTATCCATGCGTCACCCGGAAGAGGAACAGAGCAGGAACCTGCACCGCGGGCATGCGATTTGCAACGGCGTTGCGACGGGCACTCAGACGGCGCCCTCCTTCGATGCTCCCCGCACGGATCTCGCCCGGCGAGGTGGGGCGGTTCAGGCGGCGCGCTTCTGCCGACGGGCCTTGTCGAGCTTCTTCAAGAGCATGTCGCGCTTCAGGCGCGAAAGATGATCGATGAAGAGGATGCCTTCCAGATGATCCATTTCATGCTGCAGGCAGGTTGCGAGCATGCCCTCGATCCGTTCCTCATGCGCTTCGCCCTTCTCGTCCAGCCAACGCGCATGGATGACGGCGGGCCGTTCGACCTCGGCATATTGCTCCGGCACCGAAAGGCAGCCCTCATTGTAGACCGATAGCTCGCCGGACGGATCGAACAGCTCGGGATTGACGAAGACGAGCGGCTTGCGGATCGGCTTGCCCTCCTCGTCCTGCTCCTCCTGCAGGTCGATCACCAACACCCGCTTGGGAACGCCCACCTGGATCGCGGCGAGGCCGATGCCGGGCGCATCGTACATCGTCTCGAACATGTCGGCGATCAGGGCGCGCAATTCGTCGTCCACGCCGTCAACGGGCTTGGAAATGGTCCGCAGCCGGGGATCCGGCGCCTCGAGGATCGGCAAGATGGCCATGTTTCCCAGCTAGGCCACGCGCCTCGGCTTTTCAAGACAATCGCGCTTGGGAATACCCGAGAATAACTAGCTTACGGGCCGCCGCGCGCGCAGCGCCTGGGCCAGCGTCCCCTCGTCCAGATAGTCGAGCTCACCGCCCACGGGGAGGCCATGGGCAAGCTGGGTCAGCCGCACCGGGAAGCTCTCGATCCGCTCGGCGATATAATGGGCGGTGGTCTGCCCTTCGAGCGTCGCGTTCATCGCCAGCACCACCTCGTCTATGCCGCCCGCCGCCACGCGCCGGATCAGCGAATCGATCGCCAGATCCTCCGGCCTCACCCCCTCCAGCGCGGACAGCCGCCCGCCGAGCACATGGAAGCGCCCGGGAAACAGCCGCGCGCGATCCAGCGCCCACAGATCCGCCACCTCCTCGACGACGCAGAGCAGGCGCGCGTCGCGGCGCGGATCGGCGCAGATGGTGCAGGGATCGGTGGTGTCGACATTGCCGCACACATGGCAGGTGACGAGGCGCTCGTTCACCGCCTCCAGCGCGCGCAGCAGCGGCGCCATCGCCGCCTCGCGCTTCTTCAGCAGGTGTAGCACCGCGCGCCGCGCCGATCGCGGCCCGAGGCCCGGAAGCCGCGCCAGCGCCTGGGTCAGCGTCTCTATCTCTGGGGAAGCCATGGAGACCGAATAGGGGCTTGCGCCGCGCGCCGCCAGCGTTTCAAGGGAGCGCCATGCGTATCGCCTTCATGGGAACCCCCGATTTCGCGGTGCCGACGCTGGATGCGCTGGCCGCCGCCGGGCACGACCTTGCCGCCGTCTATTGCCAGCCGCCCCGCCCCGCCGGCCGCGGCAAGGCGCTGATGCCGTCGCCCGTGCAGAAGCGAGCCGAAGCGCTCGGCATCCCCGTGCGAACCCCGCTCAGCCTCAAGGGCGAAGCCGAGCAGACCGCATTTGCCGCGCTCGCGCTCGATGTCGCGGTGGTGGCGGCCTACGGCCTGATCCTGCCACAGGCGATCCTGGATGCGCCACGTCACGGCTGCATCAACGTCCATGCCTCGCTGCTGCCGCGCTGGCGCGGCGCGGCGCCGATCCACCGTGCGATCCTGGCCGGCGATGCCGAGACCGGGGTCACTATCATGCAGATGGAACGCGGGCTCGACACCGGGCCGATGCTCCGCGTCGATCGCTGCCCGATCGACCGTCAGACCGGCGGCACGCTCACTGCAGCCCTCGCCCATATGGGTGCGCGGCTGATGGTGGAGACGCTCGCGGAGCTCGACAGGATCACGCCGCAGCCCCAGCCCGAAGAGGGCGTCACTTATGCCGCGAAGATCGCCAAGGCTGAGGCGCGGCTGGATTTCGCCGCCGGCGCGCTGCAGGCGGAACGGCAGGTACGCGCCTTCAACCCGGCGCCCGGCGCCTTCTTCGAATGGCAGGGGGAACGGATCAAGCTGCTCGCCGCCGAGGTGGAGCCCGGCACGGGCGAGCCCGGCACGGTGACCGACGACGCGCTCGGCATCGCCTGTGGCGACGGCATCCTGCGGCCCACCCTCGTCCAGCGCGCCGGGCGCGGCGCGATGACCCCGGCGGACCTGCTGCGCGGCTTTGCCATTCCGGCCGGCGCGCACCTCTCATGACGCGGTTCCGCCTGACTGTCGAATATGACGGACGGCCTTTCATGGGCTGGCAGCGCCAGGCGCATGGCCCGAGCGTGCAGCAGACGATCGAGGACGCCGCCTTCACGATCACCGGCGGGGAAACGACCGTCCACGCCGCCGGGCGGACGGACGCCGGCGTGCATGCCGAGGCGATGGCCGCGCATGTCGACATTTCCCGCGACATCGCCCCCTTCCGCCTGATGGAGGCGCTCAACGCGCGGTTGCGCCCTGCTCCGGTCGCGATTCTCGCCTGCGAGCCAGTAGCGGACGACTGGCATGCGCGTTTCTCCTGCATCGGCCGGCGCTATGTCTATCGGATCGTCAACCGGCGTGCCCCGCTCGCGCTGGAGGCCGGCCATGCCTGGCGCATCGCCGCGCCGCTCGATGCCGAGGCGATGCATGCTGCCGCACAGATCCTCGTCGGCCGTCACGATTTCACCACCTTCCGATCGGCCCAGTGCCAGGCGGACAGCCCGGTGAAGACGCTGGACCGGCTGGAGGTGACGCGTGACGGCGAGACCCTCGCCATTCGCGCGGCGGCGCGCTCCTTTCTCCATCACCAGGTGCGCTCGATGGTCGGCTGCCTCGCGCTGGTCGGTCAGGGCAAGTGGAGCGCGCAGGATCTGCGCGACGCGCTGGAGGCGCGCGATCGCAGCGCGCTCGGCCACAATGCGCCGCCGGATGGCCTATTCTTCGCGGGCGCGGTCTATCCCTGAAGCACAGCGTCAACCCTTCTTCCGCAAGCGAGAGACAGGGCCAGCGATCGCATCCGCCATTGCCCTGCCCCCATGCGCCTGCTAGGCGCGCGGGCCAGTGACGGCCGGGGGGCCGATCGAACAACGGGAACAGCCAGCATGGCCGAAGAAGAAGGTTTCGTGACGAGCAACATCGGCGCCAATGGCGAGGACAATCTGCCGGAAGTCGGCCTGATCGCTCAATATGTGAAGGATCTCTCCTTCGAGAATCCGAACGCCCCCGCCGTCTTCCAGTGGCAGGGCCAGCCCCGCATCGACGTGCAGTTCAACATCGCCTCCTCACAGGTGGGCGAGGATGTGCACGAGGTGGTGCTGAAGATCGAAGTGTCGGCCGCCGCCGCGGACAAGACCGCCTTCCACGTCGAGCTCAGCTATGGCGGCCTGTTCGGCTTGCGCAACATCCCGCTCGAGCAGATTCAGCCCTTCCTGCTCGCCGAAGCCCCGCGCCTCCTCTTCCCCTTCGCTCGCCGCGTGGTCGCCGATGCGGTGCGCGACGGCAACTTCCCGCCGCTGATGCTGGAGCCGATCGATTTCGGCGCCCTCTACATGCAGCAGGCCGAGCAGCAGCTCGCCAACTCCGAGCCCGTCGGGGAAGCCTGAGCTTCTATCGGACCAGGCCAAAGCCGATCACCCGCCCGGCATGAGCCTGGTCCGCAACACCTTCACCATCGGCGGGCTGACCCTGGTCAGCCGCGTGCTCGGTTTCGTGCGCGACATGCTGATGGCCCGCTTCGTCGGCGCCGGCTTCGCGTCCGACGCGTTCCTGATCGCCTGGCGGCTGCCCAATCTCTTCCGTGCGCTGTTCGCGGAAGGCGCCTTCTCGGCCGCCTTCGTGCCGATGTTCAATCGCACGGTGGCCGAGGGCGACGCGGAACGGCCCGGCGAAGGGCTGCCGAACGGGCTGCGCTTCGCCGAGAATGTGCTGTCGGTGCTGTTTCCGATTCTCGTCGGCTTCACCGCATTGATGATGATGGCCGCCGGCCCGATCGTCTGGGCGATGACGGGCGGCTTTCCCGACGGGGGCCCCGAAAAATTCGCGCTCGCCGTCGAATATACGCAGATCACCTTTCCTTATCTGATGCTGATCAGCCTGGTCTCGCTGCTCGGCGGCATCCTGAATTCGGTGAACCGTTTCTGGGTGAATGCCGCAGCGCCGGTGCTACTCAACGTCTGCCTGATCGTCGGGCTACTCTTCTTCCGCGGGCATAGCGACACTGATACGGCGCGCACGCAGGCGATCGCAGTCACCATCTCCGGCGCCATGCAGCTGCTCTGGCTGATCTGGGCATGCCGGCAGGCCGGCATCGTCCTCCGGCTGCGCCTGCCCCGGCTCAACCCTGAGGTACGCCAGCTGCTCAAGCTGATCTGGCCGGCCGCGCTCGGCGCCGGTGCGGTACAGTTCAACCAGCTGATCTCGACGACGCTCGCCGCCCGCTTCCTGCCGCAAGGCTCGGTCTCGGCGCTCTATTATGCCGATCGGCTCAGCCAGCTCCCGCTCGGGCTGATCGGCATCGGCGTCGGCACGGCCATGCTGCCGACGCTTTCGCGCCAGCTCGCCGGCGGCGATGCCAAAGCGGCATTGAACACGCAGAATCGCGCGATCGAACTCGTGCTGCTGCTCACCCTGCCCGCTGCGGCCGCGCTTGTGGTGAGCGCCACGCCGATGATCCGCGCGCTGCTGCAGCATGGCGTTTTCACGGCGGCGAACACCATCGCGAGCGCGCAGGCGCTGGCGGCCTATTCGCTCGGTCTGCCCGCCTATGTCCTGATCAAGGTACTCACTCCCGGCTTCTATGCCAGGGCCGACACCAAGACGCCGGTGCGGATCGCGCTCGTCGCCATGCTGGTCAATCTCGTCGGGAACCTGATCCTGATCTGGCCGCTCGCCCATGTCGGCCTGGCGCTTTCCATCTCGATCTCCGCCTGGGTCAATGCCGGGCTGCTCTACTGGACGCTGCATCGGCGAGATCATTTCCGCAGCGATGCCCGGCTGCGTTCGCGCACGGCGCGTCTCGCGCTCGCCACGATCGCGATGGCGGCGGTGCTGCTGCTGCTCAATCCGTGGATCGATCCCTATATGCACGGCGCCTTCCTGCGCCGCGTTATCGGCCTCGGCGTGCTCGTCGGTATCGGTGGCACGGTCTATTTCGTCATGGCCTTCGTCACCCGTGCATTCTCCATCGCCGAGTTGAAGAGCCAGCTTCGCCGGGGACGCTGAGCCCGGCTATCCTGGGAGCGGCGCCAGATCGGCCCGCTTCACCACCTGGCACCGCGGAATGGGGTGCGCATCGGCGCTCACCCATCGCCACATGATCGCGCCGCAGCGATGCCCGGCGGTTTCGACATAATTCCACCCCGCCATCGGCTGGTGCGACAGCAGGATACGCACGCGGCCATCCGCTTCCGGCCTGGCGGTGCGGTTGTTGTGGTGGATCTGGAAGTGGCGATAGTCGAGCGACTCGTCCCAATAGTTATTCACCTGCACGTTCCAGTAGCGGCAGGCCGGAACCTCGCTCTCGATGAGCAGCGCCTCGTCCGGCTCCAGCGTCCAATAGCCCCACAGGTAGAAGATGGCCGGATCGCCGCCGATGCGGCGCCATTCCGCCTGGTCGATCTCGCTGAAGCGGTTGGGCTGTTCCTGGAAACGGACCATCCAGTCTGCGAAGACGCCCGCGGTCACATCGACAAACGCCGCGGTCTTCTCCAGCGCCGCTGCGAGCGTTGCCGCCGCCAACGGCCGAGGCCGCACCGGCCCGTCCAGGCAGGCGATCGTCATTTCGGCCGGGATGCGCCCCGTCCGCGGCCCATGCGTCTCGCGCACCAGCAGCATCGAGCTGGCTTGCGTCATCGGCAGCCAGTTGCCGGGCTGCGGATCGCGCGCCACGATGAGCTCGAATCGCCCGTCCGCATCCACCGCCATCGCGCCGATGTCGATCTCGCCGGTCGAGAGGATGTCGCCGTCCGCGGACAATCCGTCGGCCTTGGTGCCGAAGCTCAGCAGTTCGGCATTGCCTAGCCGGCCGGTGATCCGGTAGCGTCGGTCGCCCGAGATCACCGCGTTGCGATAGACATTGTCCGGATTGTCGCTGCCGATCTTTATCGTCTCGTGCGAGAGCGCGTAGAAGACCGGGAAATCCGGATCGGCGAATTCGACCGATCGCTCCAGCCCGGCACGCAGCAGCCGCGTGAGATAACGATAGCCTTCCGCCCGATCGAGATCCGCCGCCGGCGCCTCCGGACGCAGCACGGTCCGTCCGGCCACCTTGAGCCGGTCACAAAAGGCCGCCCAGGCCGCCTCCAGATCGGTGTCTTCCTGCATATCGCGCTCCTCGATGGTGGCCCCTGCTGCACGCGGAAGATGCCCCGCGCCAAGCGAGGGCACGGCTTCGCGTCCGGCCGCGGCAAATTCGTCCGCCATGATGAAAAGCCGCGCTGCCGGCGAGCGGCCGGCCATGCTAGAGTGACTCGCGGGAGAGAGCAGATGATCCCAGGCTGGGAGATCGAGACGGCGGTCAACGCCGGCGGCACGACCGTAACGATCGCATCGCACGATCCGGTCAGCGGCGCCTCGCGTCGGCACAAGGCGCATGAGCTTAGCATCGGCATGTTCGCCGACGACGGCCCGGCGAGCAGCATTGGACGCTTCCATCCCCAGCTCGGTACTGCTTTCCATCCGTTCGGCCGGCTGGTCGTCGTGCCCGGCGACGTCGAGCTGGAGGTGCGCATCGCCGCGGAGTCGCGCCGCCGCATGATCTGGTGCCGCTTCGATCGGGATCGGATCGCCCTGCCCCACCTGCCCGGCCTCGACACCCCCTTCATCCCCGACATCTTCTTCGATCTCGGCTCGCGCTCGGTCGCCGGCTATGTCCGCATGCTGGCCGAGGAGGCACGCATGCCGAAACTGGCCTCCGACGCCCGCATCGCCGCCCTGTCCGTGCTCACCCTGATCGAGGTCGCCCGCGTGGCGGAGGCCGAAGCCGGCAAGCTGCAACGTGGCGGCCTTGCCCCATGGCAGCTGCGCCGCATCAGGGCCGAGATCGAGGCACGGTACGGAGCCGTTCCGATTTCGGCGTTGGCCGCTCTGTGCGGGCTGAGCGAGCGGCACTTCCGCCGTGCCTTCCGGCAGAGCACGGGCCTGACCGCCGGCGCCTATCTGCGCGAGCGACGGCTGGCCGCGGCAGAGCAGCTGCTTTGCGAGACGCGGCTGTCCATGGCCGCCATCGCCGACCGGCTCGGGCTCAGCGGCCCCTCCACCTTCACCGCGCTCATCCGCGACGCCCACGGCATGACACCGAGCGACTTCCGGCGGCAACGGCGGAGATAGCAGCGGCGGCCTTTTCGCGCCCGCGCGAACAGCGCCAATCTTGACGAACCCCCGTCCATCCGCGAGACGCGCACCACTATGACCATGCGCACCGTCTCCGGCATCCAGCCCACCGGCAACCTGCACCTCGGCAACTATCTGGGCGCGATCCGCAATTGGGTGCGCATGCAGGACGATGCCGGCCAGTGCCTGTTCTTCCTGGCGGATCTGCACGCGATCACCGTCTACAACGATCCGGCCGCGCTGGCCGCCAATGTGCGCGGCATGGCGGCAGCGCTGATTGCGGCCGGCATCGATACCGATCGCGCCATCCTCTTCAACCAGGCGCGCGTGCCCGCCCATTCTCAGCTCGCCTGGATCCTCAACTGCACGGCCCGCATCGGCTGGCTGAACCGCATGACCCAGTTCAAGGAGAAATCCGGCAAGAATCGCGAGGGCGCGAGCGTCGGCCTCTATGCCTATCCGGTGCTGCAAGCCGCGGACGTGCTGCTCTACCAGGCAACCCATGTGCCGGTCGGAGAGGATCAGAAGCAGCATCTGGAGCTGGCGCGCGATATCGCGACCAAGTTCAACACCGATTTCGGAGTCGAGCTGTTCACGCTGCCGGAACCGATCATCCCGCCGGCGGCCGCGCGGATCATGTCGCTGCGTGACGGCACGGCGAAGATGTCCAAGTCCGATCCATCGGACATGAGCCGAATCAATCTCACCGACGATGCCGACACCGTCGCGCAGAAGATTCGCAAGGCGAAGACCGATCCGGAGCCGCTGCCGGAAGACTCCGCGCTGCTCGAAGGCAGGCCCGAGGCACGCAACCTCGTCGGCATCTATGCCGCTCTCGCGGACGAGAGCGTGTCGCAAGTGCTGGAGCGCTTCGCCGGCCAGGGATTCGGCGCGTTCAAACCGGCGCTGGCCGATCTGCTGGTGGAGACGCTGCGCCCGATCAAGACGCGTCTCGATGCCTTGCTCGCCGATCCGGCAGAGCTCGACGCGCTGCTGGAGAAGGGCGCTGCGCGTGCGAGGGAGCTGGCCGCGCCGACGCTCGATGCCGCCCATCGCGCACTCGGCCTCTCCGGCTGAGACCGGTCCGAATGAAGGCGCTCGGAGGCTGCGGAGCTCCAATCGTCGCGGATCATTCGACACGGGCCGCATAAGCCCTTGACTGTTCATCTATTGTTCAAACCCCGTTCAGGTGCCGATTGCGATAGAAGCAATCGTTCCTATATCCGGGTATCCGCCCGAGAGGTCGCAAGCCATGGCACTGAACAAGAAGATCTTTTCTCTCGCTGCTCCGGTAGCGCTGCTGGCCCTCTCGGCTTGCGCCACCCCGTTCCAGGCGGACGTTGCCCGGTTCCAGGCAATGCCGGCCCCGCAAGGCCAGAGCTTCGTCATCCAGCCGGCCAATCCGGCAAATGAAGGTGGCCTGGAATTCGCACAATATGCAGCGATCATCGCGCAGCGGCTGACCAGCCAGGGCTATGCTCAGGCGAGTGATCCGAAGAGCGCCACGCTGGTCGTGATGGTCGATTATGGCGTCGATCACGGCGTCGAGAAGATCCAAACCACCCCTGGCTTCGGACCCGGGCCCGGCTGGGGAGGCTGGGGCTGGGGTCGTCCTTATGGTTGGGGTGGCTGGGGCGGCTGGCGCGGCCGTTATTATATGGGCTGGGGTGATCCCTTCTGGGGCTGGGACTATCCGGACGTGTCCAGCTACACCGTCTATACCAGCCACCTAGACATGCAGATCAAGCGCACCGTCGATGGCCAGAGCCTCTTCGAAGGCCACGCCAAGGCTCACTCGCGCGGTGACAAGCTGACCGAGCTGGTTCCGAATCTGGTCGAAGCGATGTTCACGAACTTCCCCGGCCGCTCGGGCGAAACGGTGAAGATCACCATCGCGCCGCCGGACAAGAAGTGAGAATGCTGCTCCCTGCGCCTGCCGCAGGGAGCACGGCATGGGATGCGCGCTTCATCGGAGCTGAACGGGGTTGAGCTTAGCGAGGAAGGGCTGCGACCGCGTCGGTAGGCAGCGCCGCTACGCCGCCTCCCTATCGACCGATACTGAATACCTTCAGCGTTGATTGATGTGCCGACGCGATGAATGCGTCCGGCTGAAAAGCCCGATCAGCCCTCAAGCTGGCGCATCAGCAGGCGGACGTCGGCGTCCAGTTCTGCGTCGCTCTGGCGGAGCTTCTCGATCTGACGGACGGCGTGAATCACCGTCGTATGGTCGCGGCCGCCGAATCGCCGGCCGATCTCGGGCAGCGAGCGCGGTGTGAGCTGCTTGGCGAGATACATGGCGATCTGCCGCGGCCGTGCCACTTCCCGCGCGCGGCGTGCGGACGACATTTCGGCCTGGCGGATGCGATAATGATCGGACACGCGGCGCTGAATCTCGTCGATCGTGATGCGACGCTGATTGGCGCGGAGCAGATCGGCAAGCGTTTCCTCGGTGAACGCCATGTCGATCTCGCGGCCGGTGAGCAGCGCATAGGCGACGACGCGGTTGAGCGCGCCTTCCAGCTCGCGGACATTGGCGCTGATCCGCCGCGCGAGGAACATCACCACCTCGTGCGGCACCCGGGCCTCGGGCATCGCCTCGAGCTTCTTCACCAGAATGTTGAAGCGCAGCTCGAAATCGGCGGGATTGACGTCCGCCACCAGCCCCCAGGTGAGACGAGATTGAATCCGGCTCTCGATTCCCTCAAGATCCTGCGGCGATCGATCTGCGGTGATCACCAGCCGCTTCTTGGCGCTGATGATCTCGTTCATCGTGTGGAAGAATTCCTCCTGGGTGGAATCCTTGCCCGAAATGAACTGCACGTCGTCGATCATCAGCACGTCGGCCGCACGCAGCCGGGCCTTGAAGCTGTAGGTGTCCTTCGCCCGCATCGCGGAGACGAACTCGAACATGAACTTCTCGGCGGACATGTAGATCACGCGCGAGCCCGGCTGGCGCCGCAGCCATTCCTGCCCGATCGCATGCATGAGATGCGTCTTGCCGAGGCCGGTGCCGCCGTGGAGGAAAAGCGGATTGAACGCCAGCGCCCCGCCCTCGGCCAGCGTGCGCGCGGCATTATAGGCCAGCTCGTTCGCCTTGCCGACGACGAAGCTGTCGAAGCTGTAGCGCGCCTCGAACGGCGAAGGCTCAGCGGAGACCGGCGCGGCGGGCGCCGAAATGATCTCGACCGGCTTCGTCGGCTCGGCATCTTCATCCCGCTCGATCGACGCTATCAACGGACGAGCCGATTCCGCCGCAGCCTCGATGGTCACATAACGCACGAGCGGGAGCATGGCACGCCAGGCAGCGCGAATCTGCTCGGCGAAATGGGTTTCGACCCAGTTCGCCATGAATTCGGAGGGCAGCGTCAGCCGCACTGTGCCGCTCTCGGCATCGAAGCCTTCGAGCTTGATCGGCTTCAGCCAGCCGTCGAAGGTCCGCACGCCGCAGCTTCGCTTGAGCTCGGCCCGGATCGCCATCCAGGCCGCATCGAGAGGCGAAGCCTCGGATCCGGCGCCTTCCGGCCCCTCGAAAACACAATCAGGCTTCACCGTTTGCGCCACTCAACAGCCCCCCTCTCCCCGGCAAGCACCATGCCCCCGAGAGACGCGAACACTCATCCGTTGCGCTACGGAGCCCCCGCAGTCGCTCTATACCCACCATGATCGATGCTTTGCCGGACCGGAGAGATTCGCCTGTCCGATGCAGTCTTTTAGGGAGAGATTTCGGCCCCGATCAAGGGGACAAAAAGTCACGGAACTGAAATATAGCTGTTGACAGCAACTAACGGCGAAAGTGCGTCGAGATGCCCATTAAATACATGATCTAAAAGGAAAATTTCTCAATCGGCCCAAAAGCCGAGCCGCAACGAATCGTGGATTATCCACAACATCCCGCAGTGCACATGACAGAAAACCCGCCGGGGAAAACTCCCCGGCGGGCTGCCTTAAATTTGTAACCCAGGTTGCGGCGGCTCAGGCGAGCGACGCGACGGCCTTCGTCAGGCGCGAAAACTTGCGCGATGCCGTGTTGCGATGAAGCACGCCCTTGGACACGCCACGCTGCAGCTCAGGCTGAACCGACGCCAGGGCAGCGACGGCAGCCGTCTTGTCGCCGGCGTTGATCGCGGCTTCGACCTTCTTCACGAAGGTCCGGATACGGCTCACGCGCGCACCGTTGATGTCGGCGCGGCGATTGTTGCGACGGATGCGCTTCTTTGCTTGCGGCGTATTCGCCATGCTCGTCCTCGGATGCTTGAAATAAAAACGGCGCGGAAAACCGCACCGGCACGGCGGGCGATCTACACAGAGATGGCCGCCCGGTCAACCTGAACCGTAACGGTATTGAAAAAGCCCGGCGTCGGTTCACCGCTGGCACTTTTCGCAGAAGAATGTCGATCGCCCGCTATCTACCCGGCGCGCGACCGGCCGGCCGCACAGGCAAGGCTCGCCTTCCCTTCCATAGACTCGCCATTGCTTCGAAAAATAGCCGAGCTCGCCGTCGGGCCGCGCATAATCCCGCAGCGTCGAACCTCCGGCGTCGATCGCCGCTTCGAGCACCGAGCGGACCGAGCCCACCAGCGAATCGAGCTTTGCGCGCGAGATACTGCCGGATTCGCGCGTCGGCGCGATCTTGGCCATGTGGAGCGCCTCGCAGACATAGATGTTGCCCAAGCCCGCCACGATACGCTGATCGAGCAGCATGGCCTTGATCGGCGCGATCCGCCCTTCCAGCCTGCCGTGCAGATAGCGACCGGTGAAATCCGGCCCAAGCGGCTCCGGCCCCAGTGCCGCAAATGGCGCGAACGCAGGAAGCGCAGCCGTCTCGATAAGATCGAGCGAGCCGAAGCGGCGCGGATCGCACAGTGCCAGCCGCCGCCCCGCCGCCGTCTCGATCAGCAGATGATCGTGCGTGCCGATATCTCCCGGATCGACTCGCCATCGCCCTGACATGCCGAGATGGAAGATCAGCGTATCGCCGCGATCAGTGTCGATCAGCCCATATTTGGCGCGACGCGAGAGGCCGGTGACGGCGGCGCCGGTCAACCGCTGGCGCAGATCCTCAGGAATGGCGCGGCGCAGATCCGCACGGCGCGGCTCGACGCGAGTCAGACGCGCGCCATCCAATACGCTGCGCAGGCCGCGGACGGTGGTTTCGACTTCGGGAAGCTCGGGCATCCTTCGTAGCTAATGCGAAGCGACGCCGGATTGAAGCCCTCCGCGCTCAGTCCCCCCGCCCCTCTGCCATCAGCGTCGCGACCAACGGCTGCATCCGGACATCGTAGCGTGCAAGCGTCACATGATCCTCGGCCACGTCGAAATGGCTGACCAAGCGGTCGCCGGTCCACAGATGGAGCGCGAAGGCTGGCGGATCGGCGACGATCATCGCCCGGTTGTCCGGCCGGTCCGCATCGATGGTCGACAGATCCAGAGCCACCTGCGGCGCACTGGACGCACAGACCGTCAGCACCCGTCCCTCCCAGATGGTCGTCATCTGCCGGTGGATATGACCGCACAGCATACCCACGATATTATGCGCACCGGAGAGCGCATCGCGCAGCCGCACGATCCAATGTTCATCCGGCAGGCTTGTCATCCAGCCGATGCCGGTCTCGACCGGAGGATGATGCAGCACCAGCACGGTGGGCCGCTCCGGCTCATCGGCGATGCGCTCCTTCAGCCAGCGCGCGCGCGCCGGGCAATAGCCGCCGCCATGGCGCCCCTCCTCCAGCGTATCCAGCACGAGGATGCGCAGCGGCCCGGCATCCAGCCCATATTGCAGGAATCCGTCCGGCATCTCGAAATCGGGGAATATCCGCCGGAATGACGCCCGCGCGTCATGATTGCCGAGGCAGGGAAAGACCGGAATCTGGCAGCCGTCCAGCGCGATCCGGAGCCGCCGGTAGGAATCGACGTCGCCGCGATCGACCAAATCGCCGGAGGCGATGATCAGATCCGGCCGCCGTTCCATCTCCTCGAAGGTACGCAGCACGCGATCAAGGCGTTTGCGGTTGAACTCCGCAGGATTGTCGGGTTCGAAGCCCAGGTGGATGTCCGTGATCTGTGCGATCAGCATATCAGACGTCCATGCCCCCATCTCCCCCGGAAAGAAAGGAATCCCCATTTCCCATCTCCGTCAAGCGCGCTCGAAGCGTGCCACGGGGGGATGGGTGCTCCTGTGAGACGGCTCACAGTTCCGCTCGTTCCATCGCCGTCACGAGAGAAATTTTTGCGCTATGCTGCACGGGCTTGTGGCGCAGCAGTGGCCGGAAAGCAGCCTTTTCTCGCACCGTACCGGATCTCGACGATGAGCCATCACTCCTTCCCTCGCGGCGAAGTGCCTCGCAGACACGGCCGGCCGCACGCCCTGCCCGATTTGCGCCTGCCGCGCCAGCCCGGCGCGCGAGGCTACCATTACGGTGAAGACAGGCCATCCTGCCCCGCACTTTTTCTCGTCGCCGCGGGCAGGCATCGCCGGTTGCTTTCCGGTCGCCGAACGCTCAAAGGAGCCCGCCTGAAAGGATGTGGTAAAATGGCGACGAACTGGACGCCCGAGAGCTGGAAGCAATACGAAGCGCGGCAGATGCCCGACTATCCCGATGCTGCGGCATTGGCCAACGCGACGGGGGAACTGGGCCATTATCCGCCGCTCGTCTTTGCCGGCGAAGCGCGCGCGCTCACTGCGGACCTTGCCCGCGTGGCGGAAGGCAAGGCCTTCCTGCTCCAGGGCGGCGATTGCGCGGAGAGCTTTGCCGAGTTCCATCCGAACAACATCCGCGACACTTTCCGCGTCATCCTCCAGATGGCGGTGGTGCTGACCTATGCTTCCAAGCTGCCGATCGTGAAGGTCGGCCGCATGGCCGGCCAGTTCGCCAAGCCGCGCTCGGCGCCGACCGAGGAACTCGGCGGCGTGTCGCTGCCGAGCTATCGCGGCGACATCGTCAACGACATCGCGTTCGAGACAGAGGCACGTCAGCCCGATCCGCAGCGGCTGATCAAGGCCTACAACCAATCGGCCGCTACCCTGAACCTGCTGCGTGCCTTCGCGCAGGGCGGCTATGCCAATCTCCATCAGGTCCATGCCTGGACGCTCGACTTCATGGGCCGCAGCCCCTGGGCGCAGCAGTACAGCCAGGTGGCCGAGCGGATCGGCGACGCGCTCGACTTCATGGCCGCGTGCGGGATCAATCCGGAGACGGTGCCGCAGCTCAACGGCACCTCCTTCTTCACAAGCCACGAGGCGCTGCTGCTTCCCTATGAGCAGGCGCTGACCCGCCAGGATTCGCTCACCGGCGGCTGGTACGACACTTCGGCGCACTTCCTCTGGATCGGCGACCGCACCCGTTTCGAGGGCTCGGCCCATGTCGAATATCTGCGCGGCATCGGCAATCCGATCGGCCTCAAATGCGGGCCGAGCCTGGATCCGGACGTGCTGCTACGTCTGCTCGATACGCTCGATCCGGGCCGCGAGCCGGGCCGCATCACGCTGATCACCCGCTATGGCCACGATCAGATCGAAAAGCACCTGCCCGCACTCGTCCGCGCCGTAAAGCGCGAAGGCCGGCCGGTGGTCTGGTCGTGCGATCCGATGCACGGCAATGTCGTGAAGGCCGCCAATGGCTATAAGACGCGGCCGTTCGATCGCATCCTGGCCGAGGTGCGCGGCTTCTTCGCGGTGCACCGCGCGGAAGGTACGCATGGCGGCGGCATCCATGCCGAGATGACCGGCCAGAACGTCACTGAATGCACCGGCGGCGCGATCGCGATCACCGAGCAGAGCCTCGCCGACCGCTATCACACCCATTGCGATCCGCGGCTCAACGCCGGCCAGTCGATCGAGCTCGCCTTCTTGCTCGCAGAGATGCTCAATCAGGAAATGCGCGAGCGCGAGAAGGACGCGGCCTGACCTCCATTTCATCCTCCCCCGCGGGGGAGGATGAGAGGGATCACCCCTTCTTCGCAGCAGCTTTCTTTTTCGCCGGAGCCTTCTTGGCAGCCGGCGCTTTCTTGGCGGCCGGCGCTTTCTTGGCGGCCGGCGCTTTCTTGGCGGCCGGCTTCTTGCCCTTGGCCGGCCCTTTCGCGGCGCGTTCCTCGAGCAGCCGCAAGGCCGTCTCGAAATCCAGCGTTGCCGGATCGGCCGATTTGGGCAGCGTCGCGTTGGTCTCGCCGTCGGTGACATAGGGACCGAAACGCCCCTCCATCAGCTTCACCGGCTTGCCCGTCACCGGGGAGTCGCCAAACGCCTTCATCGGCTCGCGTGCCGCGCCGCGGGCGCGTCCGCCGCCATTGGCGGCGTCGGCCAATTTCGAGACCGCGGCGTTCATGCCCGTCTCGAACACTTCGGCGGTCGATTTGAGGCGCGCATATTTGCCGTCATGCGCCAGATAGGGGCCATAGCGGCCGATGCTCGCCGTGATCGGCTTGCCGGTCTCGGGATGGTCGCCCACGGTGCGCGGCAGCGAGAGGATGCGCAGCGCCCAATCCAGGCCGAAATCCTCCGCCGGCACATCCTTGGGAATGGAGCCGCGCTTGGCTTCCTTGCCCTCGCCGAGCTGGACATAGGGCCCGAACCGGCCGGAGCGCTTCGTCACCTCCTCGCCGGTGTCCGGATCGGTGCCAAGCACCACGGGCCCCTCGTCCGCCCCGACATCCTGCGCACCCGCCTGGGCGAAGCGGCGGGTATATTTGCACTCCGGATAGTTGGAGCAGGCGATGAACGCACCGAAGCGCCCACCGCGCAGCGACAACCGACCCTGGTGGCACACCGGACAAAGCCGCGGATCGCTGCCGTCGCCCTTGTCGGGGAAGAGATAGGGCGCGAGGAATTCGTCGAGCGCGGCGGTGATCTCGCTCGGCTTGCGCTCCATCACCTCGGCGGTCTTCGGCTTGAAATCACGCCAGAAGGCTTCGAGCACCTGTTGCCAGCTGGCGCGGCCGCCCGACACGTCGTCCAGGCTCTCCTCCAGCCCGGCGGTATAGTCGTAGCTCACATAGCGTTCGAAGAAGCGCTCGAGGAAGCTGGTGACCAGACGGCCGCTCTCGGCCGGTATGAAGCGGTTCTTCTCTACCGTCACATATTCGCGATCCTTCAGCACCTGCAGGATCGAGGCGTAGGTGGACGGCCGGCCGATGCCGAGTTCCTCCATCTTCTTGACGAGGCTGGCTTCCGAATAGCGCGGCGGCGGCTGGGTGAAATGCTGCTCGGCATGGACCGCCTTCTTGGCCGGCGTGTCACCGTCCTTGAGGCGCGGCAGGCGGCGGCTATCCTCGTCGTCGCTTGCGGCTTCGGCGTTTTTGCCGGAGCCGCCGACAGGATCGTCGCGGCCTTCCTCGTAAAGCGCGAGATAGCCGGGGAAGAGGATCACCTGGCCGGTGGCGCGCAACCCATGCTGGCCGGTGCCGTCGGCGAGGTCCACGGTCGTACGCTCCAGTCGCGCCGATGCCATCTGGCTCGCCAGCGCGCGCTTGAAGATCAGATCGTAAAGCCGGGCATGATCGCCCGAGCCGGCGCGGTCGCGCGAGAAGTCGGTCGGCCGGATCGCCTCATGCGCTTCCTGCGCATTCTTGGCCTTGGCGGTGTAGTGGCGCGGCTTGTCCGGCACGTAGGAGGCGTCGTAGCGATTGGCGATTGCGCCGCGCGCTGCGGAGATCGCGCTTTCGTCCATCTGCACGCCGTCGGTACGCATATAGGTGATCGCGCCGTCCTCGTAGAGATTCTGGGCAATCCGCATGGTGTGGCTGGCTGAGAAACCGAGCTTGCGTGCGGCTTCCTGCTGCAGGGTCGATGTGGTGAAAGGCGGCGGCGGGTTGCGCGTCAGCGGCTTGGTCTCGACCGAGACGACAGAGAAGCGGCCCTGCTCCACCGCGGCCTTGGCCGCTTCCGCATCGCCGGCATTGCCGATCGACAGGCGATCCAGCTTCTGGCCCTTCCACCGCGCGAGGCGCGCGACGAAGGGCACGCCGTCATGCTCCATGTCGGCATGGACGGACCAATATTCCTGCGGCTTGAACAACTCGATCTCGCGCTCGCGATCGACCACGAGACGCAGCGCCACCGACTGCACGCGGCCGGCCGATTTCGCGCCGGGCAGCTTGCGCCAGAGCACCGGCGACAGGGTGAAGCCGACCAGATAATCGAGCGCGCGGCGGGCGCGGTAGGCGTCGATCAGATCCTCGTCGAGAGCGCGCGGATTCGCCATCGCTTCGGTGACCGCCGGCTTGGTGATCGCATTGAACGTCACCCGGCGCACGTCCTTGGGCAGCGCCCGGCGCTTCTTCAGCACTTCCTGCACATGCCAGCTGATCGCCTCGCCCTCGCGGTCGGGGTCGGTCGCGAGGATCAGCGTGTCGGCGTCCTTCGCCTCGTCGGTGATCGCCTTGAGCTGCTTCGCCTTGTCCGCGTAGCTTTCCCACTCCATGGCAAAACCGTTGTCCGGATCCACCGATCCGTCCTTGGCCGGCAGGTCCCTCACATGGCCGTAGGAGGCGAGAACACGATGGCCCGGCCCCAGATATTTCTCGATGGTCTTGGCCTTGGCCGGCGATTCGACGACGACGAGCTTCATGATCTTGCGCAGCATCCCTTACACGTACGCGCGATGGTGGAAGCCGGTGGCAGAATGCGTCAAGCCCGGCAAGCGAGTTGATACGCGCGGAAGGTTGCGCCGGTCCCTCGTCGGTCGCTAGATGCCCCGCACATGAATGCCTATCTCACCTTGTCGATCGCGATCCTGGCCGAAGTGATCGCCACATCCGCGCTCAAGGCATCGGAAGGTTTTTCGAGGCCGATTCCCTCGGCGATCGTCGTGGTGGGCTATGGCATCGCCTTCTATTGCCTGTCGCTCACCCTGCGCACGATGAGCGTGGGCGTCGCCTATGCCATCTGGTCCGCGGCAGGCATCGTGCTGATTTCCGCGATCGGCTGGATCGCGTTCGGCCAGAAGCTCGACGCCGCCGCGATGATCGGCATGGGATTGATCATTGCCGGCGTGCTGGTGGTCAATCTCCTTTCCAGATCGAGCCTGCACTGATCCCGTGATCGGCGTCTGAACCTGTCGCTCAGGCCTTCGGCGTCAGCTTGAGCAGCCGCCCGCCCGATCCGTCTTCGAGCAGCCAGATGGCGCCATCAGGGCCTTGCTCCACCTCACGGATCCGGCGGCCCATGTCCCATTGATCGCCCTTGGAGGCGCGCGTCCCGTCGAGGTGGACGCGGATCAGCGCTTCGCCCGACAGTGCACCGAGGAAAGCGTCGCCCTTCCATTGCGGGAACATCGCACCCGAATAGATTATCAGGCCAGCCGGCGAGATGGAGGGATTCCACCAGAGCTTCGGCGCTTCGAAGCCGTCTCCCGGCCGGTGATCGGGAATGTCACGGCCGTCATAATGGCTTCCGTTCGACGCGCGCGGCCAGCCGTAATTCCGGCCCGGCAGGATCAGATTCACCTCGTCCCCGCCCCGCGGTCCCATCTCCTGCTCCCACAGATTGCCTTGAGCATCGAAGGCGATGCCGAGCAGGTTGCGGTGGCCGTAAGACCAGATCGCCGGATTGAAGCCTTTCGCGGCAAGAGGATTGCCGGCGGCCGGCGATCCGTCGTCGTTCAACCGCAGCACCTTGCCGAGCGTGGAGGCGGGATCCTGCGCGGGATCGAACTTCTGCCGCTCGCCATTGGTGAAGAAGAGATGGCCGTCGGGCGAAAAAGCGATGCGGCCCGAATAATGACCGTTGCCGGCGACGTAGGGGCTGGCGCGAAAGATGGGCCGCACCTCGAGCAACGCCGGACGGGCGCCATCGCTGAAGACGCCGCGCGCCAGGACCACGCCCTTGCCGCCCACGCCTGCATCGGAATAGCTGAAATAGACCAGCCGGTTCTGCCCGAACTGGGGATGGAGGACGACATCCATCAGGCCGCCCTGCCCCGCGCTGTCCACCTCGGGAATGCCCTCGACCGCAACCTTGGTGCCGCCGTCCGCCGACAGCAGCAGCATGCGGCCCGCCTTCTCGGTGACGAGCATGCGGCCATCCGGCAGGAAGGTCATCGCCCACGGCGCATCCAGCGTGGCGACCGGTATCATTGCGAAAGGCCGTGTATCGGGGCGGCCGCCGCTTTTTCCGTCTGCCGCATTTCCCGCGATCCCCTTACCGCTTCCGCAGGCAGTGACGAGAGCGATGAGCGGAAGCAGGATGGACAGCCGGCGCATGGAACCTCCTCGATCGCACACCGTCCCAACGCTGCGAGGCGTGTCCAGTTGCGCCTGCCGCCGAGGACAGATCAGCCGCGAGGAGCAATCTCGATATGGCGGATCCTTCCATCCTCGATCCGATAGCGTCCGGTGAGCGCCAGCTCGACCGCCTGGCCCGCATTCAGCGCCATACCCAGGAAGTCGGCCACGTCCGCGCGCGCCACCAGCCGATCGTGGATGTCGACCACGGCGCCATCCCCGCTCTCGACGATCCGTTCCGGCGTCATCCGATCGACGAAGGTCGCGATCATGTAGCGATAAGTGGCCAGATAGGCGTCGCGCCCCGCCTGCTCGCCCGCGGCGGAGACGAGCACGACATCCTCGGCCAGCAACGGCGCCAGTCGGCTCTCGTCCTCGCTGTTATAAGCCTCGTAATAGGATCGCATCAGCGCTTCGTTGGTCATCGGCCCGGCTCTCCATCATCCTCGTGCAGGGCAGGCAGCAGACCAGATGCGGAAGCGCCGCACCACCACAGAAAACGTCGAATATCCGCCAAATGCTTTTGAAGCAGCGGACGTGCCATCTGGAAATCAGGCGATGCTCACCCGTCCGCCCGCGTGCCGATCGAGCCGCCCGCCGAGCTCGAGCTCGAGGAGCACGGTCTGCACGATCGCCGGCGGCAGCCCCGTCTGACGTATCAGCTCGTCGACGGGGACCGGCACCGGCCCCAGCAGGGCGATGACCGTCCGGCGCTCCGCATCGCCGGCATCGGCGGGCGGCGGGCCGGAATAGCTGCGCGCCGGGGTCGCGAGACCGCCCCCGATGCTGCTCACCGCCTCGACGATGTCGTCCACGGTCTGCACCAACGTCGCTCCCTCCCGGATCAGCAGGTTGCAACCTTGCGCGCGCTGATCGAGCGGAGATCCGGGCACCGCCATCACCTCCCGCCCGAATTCCGCGGCGTAGCGGGCGGTGATCAGCGATCCGGATTTGGGCGCGGCTTCGACGACGACGGTACCCGCCGCCAGCCCCGCGATGATGCGGTTGCGATAGGGAAAGTGCCGCGCGCGCGGCTCCGTTCCGGGCGGCTGCTCGGCGACGATGAGGCCGCGTTCGCCGATCTCGCGCTGGAGCGCATCATTCTCGGGCGGATAGACGATATCGACGCCGCCGGCCACGACCGCGATGGTGCCGCTGGCGAGCGATCCCTGATGCGCGGCCGTGTCGATGCCGCGGGCAAGGCCCGAGACCACCACCATCCGCCGCTCCGCCAGGCCAGATGCCAGCATGCGCGCGAAGCGGACCGCCGCGGCCGAGGCGTTGCGTGCGCCCACCAGCGCCACCGACGGCCGATCGAGCAAGCCGAGCTCGCCCTTGACGATCAGCACGGGCGGCGCGCCCTCGCTTTCTGCCAGAAGGCGCGGATAGAGGCCTATACCGCGAAACAGATAGCGTGCGCCCAACGCAGCGACTGCGGCGACCTCGCGTTCGATTGCAGCCCGCGGCGCTATGGCCGGCGGGCGACCGCCGCCGCGGCGGGCCAGCTCGGGCACCGCTTCGATCGCGGCGGTCGGCGAACCGTAACGCTGCAGCAGCTGATGATAGGTGACCGGGCCGATGCCGGGCGTACGGATCAGACGCAGCCGGGCGATACGGTCTTCGTCGCGATCGTCCCCGCCGTCTGCCACATCACCCCCCGCCGATACGCGGCTCCGCCCCCGCGAGCAACCGGTCCAGATTGCCGCGATGCTTCCACAACAGCATCAAGGTGAATGCAAGGAAAAGCAGCGCCAGATCGAACATTCCGAAAGCCGCGGCGGCGACCGGAGCGGAAACGCCCGCGGCCATCCCGCCGACAGAGGAATAGCGGGTGATCAGCGCGGCAAGGATCCATATGACGGCGAAGATGAGGCCGCACGGCCAGTGCAGCGCCAGCGCGACGCCGAGAAAGGTCGCAACACCCTTGCCGCCGCGAAAGCGCAGCCAGACGGGATAGAGATGGCCGATGAAAGCGCCCGCAGCCGCGATCATCGCGCAGTTCCAGTCCCACAGCGCGAGCGCGGCGAACACGGCGACGGCGCCCTTCGCGCCATCCAGAAACAGGGTTGCCCCGGCCAGATCCTTGCGCCCGGTGCGCAGTACGTTGGTGGCCCCGATGTTGCCGGAGCCGATCTCACGCAAATTACCCGCGCCGGCGAGGCGCGTCAGAAGCAGCCCGAACGGGATAGAGCCGAGCAGATAGCCCAGCACCGCAGCCAGGACGGGACCGGCCCAGAAAGTAGACTCCACGCAAATCCCCTCTCGGGAGCGAAACTAGGTCATAATCACGCGTGCGCAACAATCTGAATCAAGCCGGATCGTGCCCCGCCCGCGTTGCGCGGCAGCATAGCAATGCGTACATGGCGCGCAACACGTGCGACCTCTGGAGCGGCATGAACGACCCCCGTCCGATCCTCTTCTTCGATTCCGGCGTGGGAGGGCTTTCGGTGCTGGCGCCCGCTCGCGCACTCCTGCCCCGCGCTCCGATCGTCTACACGGCCGACAATGCCGGCTTCCCTTATGGCACGAAGCGGGAGGCGGAGATCGCCGCCAGGGTTCCCGCCCTGCTCGGGCGGCTGGCGGAGCGCTATCGCCCGCGGTTGATCGTGATCGCCTGCAACACCGCCTCCACCATCGCGCTGGCGGGCGTGCGCGCTGCGCTGGAGTTGCCAGTGGTCGGCACGGTGCCGGCGATCAAGCCCGCAGCCGTGCTGTCGCGTAGCAGGGTGATCGGCGTGCTCGGCACCAATGCCACCGTGCGCCAGCCCTATGTCGACGATCTTTCGGAGAAATTCGCCTCCGATTGCCTCGTGCTGCGCCATGGATCGGCCGAACTCGTGCAACTCGCGGAAGCGAAACTGCGCGGCGAGGCGACCGATCCCGCCGCCTACCGTGCGGCGCTTGACGGATTGCTCGACCAGCCTGGCGGCGAGCGCATGGACGTCGTCGTGCTCGCCTGCACCCATTTCCCTCTCGTCGCCGACGAACTGGCCGCGGCGAGTCCGCGCCCGCTGCGGTTCATCGATGGCGGCGCCGGCATTGCGCGTCGCATCGCATCGCTCACCGAGGGGCAGACATGGCCGGAGGATCGCGCCAAAGGCGTTGCCGTCTTCACCGGACCGTTCGAGCCGCCGCCCGGCCTTCGCGCCGGCCTGCGGGCGCATGGCCTAGAACGGATCGAGTTTCTTTAGATCGACCTGCTCGATCACAGCGGCGCAAGCAACATGTTGGATTCCGGCGCCATAGGACAATATGTCACTATTGTTGCGAACGGTTCTCGCTGGAAAACCCGGCAGTTCGCCTCTATCTGGCCGGGACGGACTAAGGAGCGGGTGCCTTGGATTATCAGCGTGTCTTCACCCAGGCCATCGACCGGCTGCATGCCGAAGGCCGGTACCGGGTGTTCATCGATATCCTGCGCAACAAGGGCATGTTTCCCAATGCGCGGTGCTTTGCGGGGCATAACGGGCCGAAGCCGATAACCGTCTGGTGCTCGAACGACTATCTTGCGATGGGCCAGCATCCCAAGGTGATCGCAGCGATGGAGGAGGCGCTGCACGATGTCGGCGCCGGCTCCGGCGGCACGCGCAACATCGGCGGCAATACGCATTACCATGTCGATCTGGAAGGTGAGCTCGCCGACCTGCACGGCAAGGAAGGCGCGTTGCTATTCACTTCGGGCTATGTCTCGAACGAAGCGACACTGTCGACCCTTGCGAAAATTCTGCCGGGCTGCATCATCTTCTCGGACGAACTCAACCACGCCTCGATGATCGCGGGGATCCGCAATTCGGGCTGCGAAAAGCGGGTTTTCCGCCACAACGACGTCGAGCATCTGGAGGAGCTGCTCGCCGCCGAGGATCCCGAGGCACCGAAGCTGATCGCGTTCGAGAGCGTCTATTCGATGGACGGCGACATCGCACCGCTGCACGCAATCTGCGACCTCGCCGACAAATATAACGCGCTGACCTATCTGGACGAGGTGCACGCCGTCGGCATGTACGGTCCGCGCGGCGGCGGCATTTCCGAGCGCGACGAGGCGGCGAGCCGCATCACCATCATCGAAGGCACATTGGGCAAGGCATTCGGCGTGATGGGCGGGTACATCGCGGCGGACAAGATGATCATCGACGTGATCCGCAGCTATGCCCCCGGATTCATCTTCACCACCTCGCTGTCGCCCGTGCTGGTCGCCGGCGTGCTTGCGGCGGTGCGCCACCTGAAGAGCTCCAGCGAGGAGCGCGACGGGCAGCAGGCGGCGGCGGCACGGCTGAAGGCGATGTTCGCCGAAGCCGGCCTGCCGGTGATGCGGTCGGTTACCCACATCGTGCCCCTGATGGTCGGCGACCCGGTAAAGGCCAAACGGATCAGCGACATATTGCTCGCCGAATATGGCGTCTATGTGCAGCCGATAAACTATCCGACGGTTCCGCGCGGCACCGAGCGGCTGCGCTTCACGCCCGGCCCTGCCCACAGCGAAGAAATGATGCGCGAGCTCACCGATGCGCTCGTCGAGATCTGGGATCGCCTTGATATGCGGGCGGCCGCCTGAATCGAGCGCGGCCGCTTCGGACGGTCTTAAATCGTCGCAAGACAGGGCTTCATCCAGGTTCTTTTCGCCCCTGCACCGGCAATGGCGGCTGCCGCTTTGTCGGATCATGCCCTGAAAAGGGTTGATCGAGGCCGCATCCTTCACGCTCCGCTTACCAATTGAGCCGATAATCGATCGGCGACCGGCGAATGGGCGGCGGCCGTGAGCGAGAGACCTACCATCGCCAGATCCGCCATACGCAGCGGCAACGCGCGCGAGGTCGCTTCCGGCGGGCTGGAGGCCCGTCTGATCGCGCTCGTCACCGCAGCGGTATCCGTCCTGTTGCTGCTCATGGTTGCCTATGCCGGCTTGCAGATGAATCGCAGCGCCCTGGCGATGGAAGGACGGTTGCTCAATCGCGAGATCGACCGGCTGATCCTCAAGACGCTCGACGAACAGAAGAGCGTCACATTGTGGGACGACGCGGTCCGCCACACCACCAGCCTAGACCAGCCGTGGCTCGACCAGGAAATCGGCGGCTATCTGACGCGCACCTATGGGCATGACCAGATACTCATCCTGAATGGCGCCGATCAGGTAATCTACCGCTTCCCACCGTCAATCGCCGACGCACCGAACATGCAGCACCTGCTTGCTGCTGCCGCACCGCTGATCCGCGAGGTTCGGGGCGGCCCAGTCCGACCGTTCACGCGCCGTGACGGCGATTTCCAGTCTTCCACCCAGAATCGCGGACAAACCGCCGATGGACGACCGTTGCGAGCGGCCTCCAACCTGCTCTCGATCGACGGAAAGCCGGTGATTCTCTCCGTGATGGAGATGCTCCCCACCACCGACAAGTCGCTGCTCGCCGCGCGCCCTGCGCTCGAACTGTCCATGCTGAAGCTGAGCCCGCAGCGCCTCGCAGCGATGGGCATGGCGGTGGAGGTGAAGGGCGTCCGGCTGAACACGTCTGGCGGACACAATGCCCGCAACGGCATCATGCCATTCTATGCCGACGATGGCACACCGCTCGGCCGCCTGACCTGGGATCCGGTCAATCCTGCGCGCGGCCTGCTGACCATCATGCTGCCGCTGCTCGCTTTCGCATGTTCCTGGGCGATCTTCGCCTGCCTCGTCCTGCTGCGCCGCCTGATGGGATCGGCGAGGCGGCTACGCGAAAGCGAAACGGCGGCGATCGCCCTGGCGAACAGCGATCCAGTGAGCGGCCTGCCCAACCGGCGCGCCTTTTCCGTCATGTTGGAGAGCCGGCTGACGGCATGGCGGAGCGGCGAAGGGCCGCGCCCGATGCTCGCCTGCCTGGATCTCGATCGATTCAAGAACGTCAACGATACTCTCGGCCATGATGCCGGCGACCGCCTCGTCGTCGCCGTTGCCGAGCGACTGCGTGATGCACTGGAGCCCGACAATATCCTCATTCGTCTCGGCGGCGACGAATTCGCGGTGATCGCCCCCTGCACCGACGATCAAGCTCCACAGCGCCTCGCTGACCAGCTCACCGGTCTCTTCGCTACTCCGTTCGACATCACCGGCCATCATGTCGGCATCTCCACCTCGATCGGCATCGCGATTGCACGGCAGGGCGACTCCACCGCCGTGACGATGGCACGTTATGCCGACATCGCGCTCTACGAAGCCAAGGTGAACCGCGGATCGACGCAGATCTTCCGCCACGAGATGAGCCACGCCGTGGAGCGGCGTCATCAGCTCGAAATCGAACTCGACGAAGCGATCCGCACCGGTGAGGGGTTGCGCCTCGTCTATCAGCCGGTGGTGCCGGTCCGACGCACGGGCGAGCAGGGCGTGGAGGCGCTGCTGCGCTGGACGCGGCGCACCGGCGAAATCGTATCGCCCGACGAAATGATCCCGATCGCCGAGACGTCCGGCCAGATGCAGCGGCTCGGTTCCTGGGTCATCGGCCGCGCCTTTCGCGATGCCGCCGGCTGGCCGGATATAGAGGTATCCATCAACCTCTCTCCCACACAATTTCGCGATAGCGGGCTCGTGCGCTATCTGGAGGGCAAAGCGCGCACCTGCGGCGTCAGCCCGACGCGGATCATCCTGGAAGTCACCGAAAGCGTCGTCCTCGAAACGCGCTGGAATGCAGACCAGGCTTTCAAGGATCTGCGCGCGGCCGGCTTCCGCATCGCGCTTGACGATTTCGGCGTCGGCTATTCGTCGCTTTCCTATCTGCGCCGTTTCCCGTTCGACAGGCTCAAGCTCGATCGATCGCTCTCCAGCGGCGTATCCGAGGATTCGACGGCAATGGCGATCGTCGAGACCGCCGCAGCGCTCGGCCTGCGGCTCGGCCTGGACGTGATCGCCGAGGGCATCGAGACGCAGGCGGAAGCGGATCTCATGCAGGTAGCCGGCTGCACCCACCTGCAAGGCTATCTAATCTCCCGCCCGATCGAGGCGGCGGACATGCTGCGCTATCTCGCGCTTGCGCAGGACGGCCAGAACCAGAGTTCATCGACGTAAGGCTCACGCCGGGCGGCAGAATCCCTCGCCCGGCTTGATCATCAGGCAATTGGGTTTGTCCGCCAGCCATTTGAGCCCGGTTTCGCTGCCCGGCACCTGACGGATCGTTTCCACCACGTCTCCGCGCCTGAAGCGGATCACGCTGCCGTCCGCTTCGCCTTCATAGACATTATGGCTGTCGAGCAGATCCAGAGTCAGCCGATAGGCGCCAGGGCCGCTGCCCTTCGCGATGTCCAGAGCCAAACCTTCGACCCCCGTCCATTTGCCGATCCATCCGTCCGTCGGCAACGCGGCCGCTTCACTGCCGTTCGCGACCGGCGAAGCATCCATATCCTGCAAGGCGACGGTCGTATTGGCCGGCTCATCCGACCGTTGTTCGCCGCCGCAGGCCGATACCAGCCCCATCAGGATGATCGTCGCAAATCCGAAACGCATCACGCACCCTCCTCGTCAACCCTTCGTCCCTACTCCGTCCAGCCTACCCCAATCGCTTGTGGATCGCTGGTGGCTTTTCGCTCCGGACGCTACTAGATAGCCGCCATTCGACTCATAGGAACCCCGTCCAATGGCAGATAAGATCGCCATCGCATCCGATCATGCCGCCGTCGACCTCAAGGCGGCGCTTGCGGCATGGCTGCGCGAGGCCGGTCACGAAGTGGTGGACCTGGGCCCTGCAACCGCGGATTCGGTGGACTATCCCGATTATGGCTACAAGCTGGCCGAGCATGTCGCCTCCGGTCAGGCCGACAAGGGCGTCGCGCTGTGCGGCTCCGGCATAGGCATTTCCATCGCGGTGAACCGCAATCCGGGCTGCCGCTGCGCGCTCGTTTCCGACGGCCTGTCGGCACGCCTGTCGCGCGAGCATAACGACGCCAACGTCATCGCCATGGGCGCGCGCCTGATCGGCATCGATACCGCCAAGGATTGCCTCTCGGCCTTCCTGACCACCCCCTTCGGCGGCGGCCGCCATCAACGCCGCGTCGATAAGCTTTCCAACCCTGAAAATGTGAAGGAGCCCGCATGAGCACCAACCCGGCATCGCTGCACGAGGTCCAGCCAGACGGTTTCTTCACCCGCGGTCTGGGCGACGCCGACCCCGCCGTCTTCGGTGGCGTCCAGAAGGAGCTTGCCCGCGAGCAGCACCAGATCGAGCTGATCGCCTCCGAGAACATCGTCTCGCGCGCCGTGCTGGAGGCGCAGGGCTCGGTCTTCACCAACAAATATGCCGAGGGCTATCCCGGCAAGCGCTATTATCAGGGCTGCGCGCCGTCCGACGAGGTCGAGCAGATCGCCATCGATCGCGCCAAGCAGCTCTTCAACTGCGGCTTCGCCAACGTCCAGCCGCATTCCGGCGCCCAGGCCAATGGCGCGGTGATGCTGGCCCTGACCAAGCCCGGCGACACGATCATGGGCCTCAGCCTCGACGCGGGCGGCCACCTGACCCATGGCGCCAAGGCAGCGCTGTCAGGGAAATGGTATAATGCCGTGCAATATGGCGTGCGCCCGGACGATCACCTGATCGACTTCGATCAGGTCGAGGCTCTGGCCCGCGAGCACAAGCCGAAGCTGATCATCACCGGCGGCTCGGCCTATCCGCGTCATATCGATTTCGCCCGTTTCCGCGCGATCGCGGATGAGGTCGGCGCACTGTTCATGGTCGACATGGCGCATTTCGCCGGCCTCGTTGCCGGTGGCGTGCACCCCACGCCCTTCGGCCATGCCCATGTCGTCACCACGACGACGCACAAGACGCTCCGCGGTCCGCGCGGCGGCATGATCATGACCGACGACGAGGCAATCGCGAAGAAGATCAACTCGGCCGTCTTCCCTGGCCTGCAGGGCGGTCCGCTGATGCACGTGATCGCCGCCAAGGCGGTGGCGTTCGGCGAGGCGCTACGCCCCGAGTTCAAGAGCTACGCCAAGGCGGTGATCGACAACGCCAAGGTGCTTGCGAGCCGCCTCAAGGAGCGCGGCGCGGATCTCGTCGCCGGGGGCACCGATACGCATCTCGCGCTCGTCGACCTGCGGCCGCTGGGCGTGACCGGCCGGGACGCGGACGAGGCGCTCGAGCGTTCGGCGATCACCTGCAACAAGAATGGCGTGCCGTTCGATCCGTTGCCGCCCGTCAAGACCAGCGGCATCCGCGTCGGATCGCCCGCCGGCACGACGCGCGGCTTCGGCCCGGCCGAATTCCGCGAAATCGGCGACATGATCGCCGACGTTCTCGATGCCCTCGCGAAGAATGGCGAGCATGGCGATCCGGCGGTGGAAGCGGATGTGAAGGCACGCGTGCGGACGCTGTGCGATCGCTTCCCGATCTACCCCGCGGCCTGAGCCGACCGGAGGCGGATCCGCTAGATGCGTTGCCCTTTCTGTTCCCATGAGGACAGCCAGGTGAAGGACAGCCGTCCCTCCGAGGACGGCAACGCCATCCGCCGCCGCCGCCAGTGCGAAGGCTGCGGCGCCCGCTTCACCACCTTCGAACGCGTGCAGCTGCGCGAACTCACGGTGGTGAAGAGCGAAGGCCGCCGCGAAGCGTTCGACCGGACCAAGCTCGAACGCTCGATCGCGATCGCCTGCCGCAAGCGGCCGATCGCGAGCGAGCGTATCGAGCGGCTGGTGTCCGACATCCAGCGGCAGATCGAGACCAGCGGCGAGAGCGAGATCGCGGCCAAACATGTGGGCGAGATGGTCATGACTGGTCTCAAGGCGCTGGACAGCGTAGCCTATATCCGCTTCGCCAGCGTCTATAAGGACTTCACCGAAGCCAAGGATTTTGAGGATTTTGCGGGGGCGGTGAGCGAAGCGGGCTCGTCGTGATCCCCTTTTTGGCCCGGCAATTCCCATCTCCGCTCATCCTGAGTAGGGACTGAGCCTGGCGAATTCCCGTATCGAAGGATCCTGGCTTGAGCGCCTCTAAAGATTTTCAGCCCTCTGGGGACGCCTCCCCGCCTCCCGTGATCATCCTGGTCCGCCCCCAACTCGGCGAGAATATCGGCAAGGCCGCACGGGCGATGCTCAATTTCGGGCTCACCGACATGAGGCTCGTGGCACCGCGCGACGGCTGGCCCAATCCGGATGCCGGCCCCGCCGCGTCCGGTGCGGACATCGTGCTGGAACAGGCGAAAGTCTTTGACAGTATCGCCGACGCGACCGCCGACTGTGCCCATGTCTATGCGACTACGGTGCGCAAGCGCGGCCTGGTGAAGCCGGTCGTTACACCCGAAGAGGCCGCCCGCGCCATCCGCACCGAAGCCGGCCGTTCCGCTTTCCTGTTCGGACCGGAACGGTCCGGCCTCGAAACCGACGACGTCGCGATCGCACGGACGATCGTGACCGTGCCGATCAATCCCGAATTCGGCAGCCTCAACCTGGCTCAGGCGGTGATCCTCGTCGCCTATGAGTGGTCGAAAGGGGAAACGCTCGCCTCTCCCCCCAGCGTGGAACTGGAGCCACCGGCGCCACAGGCCGATCTAGACGGTCTCGTTGAGCATCTGGAAGCGATGCTTGAGGACGCCGGCTATTTCTTTCCACCCGATCGCGTGCCCGCGACCAAAAGGACGCTGCGTTCGGTGCTGACCAAGCCAGCCTGGAATGCCCAGGAAGTGCGTACCTTGCGCGGCGTGCTGAGTGCCCTCGAAAAGCCCCGCCCGCGTTGAGCTTGACTTTGGCCGCCACGGCTCTAGAAGCCCGGCCTTCGCAATCGGCCCCGCACCCCGGTGAAGCGGTGGCCCTGCCGATCCCATCCGAGATCCCAGCAGAGCGAAATACCGGGAAGAACCCCGTCCCTCCTCCCGCAGGATGGGCGGATTACGTCGTAGCGATTGAAGGATAGATTCATGTCGAAGCGCAGCAGCGCCAAGTTCAAACTCGACCGCCGCATGGGCGAGAACATCTGGGGCCGTCCGAAGTCCCCGGTGAACAAGCGCGAATATGGCCCCGGCCAGCACGGCCAGCGCCGCAAGGGCAAGCTTTCGGATTATGGCATTCAGCTGCGCGCCAAGCAGAAGCTGAAGGGCTATTATGGCGACGTCACCGAAAAGCAGTTCAAGAAGGCCTATGTCGAGGCCAGCCGCATGAAGGGCGACACCTCGCAGAACCTGATCGGCCTGCTCGAGCGCCGCCTCGACGCGATCGTCTATCGCGCCAAGTTCGCGCCGACGATTTTCGCCGCGCGCCAGCTCGTCAGCCATGGTCACATCCGCGTCAACGGCGTGAAGTGCAACATCGCCTCGCGCCTCGTGAAGCCGGGTGACGAGGTGACGCTGGGCAGCAAGGCGCAGGAAATGGCGCTGGTGCTCGAGGCCCAGAGCCTCTCCGAGCGCGACATTCCCGATTATGTCGCTCCGGACGGCGCGGCCAAGGTGACCTTCATCCGCGTTCCGACGCTCGACGAAGTTCCCTATCCGGTGAAGATGGAACCGAACCTGGTCGTCGAGTTCTACTCGCGCTGATCCGGCCTTCCAGCCAAAGCAAGAAAGGGGCGGTCCCAACGGGGGCCGCCCCTTTTTACATGTGCAGATTGGCCTTCAGGAAATCATAGCTGCGCGCGAGCAGCTGCGTCCGCGCATCACTGTCGTCGAGCTGGTGATCCAGCCCCTTGAAGACGACCAGTTCGCTCGATTTGCCGGCGTGCCGCAACGCATCGTCCATCTCGCGCGACTGGAAGATACGGACGTTGCCGTCCTGATCGCCGTGGAACATCAGCACCGGCGCTTTAAACGCCGCCGCATGACGCACGGGTGACCCGTCAGTCACCGCCGGGCCGTCACCGACAAAGGCTCGCACCAGCCTGTCGTTGGTGAAATTCTGCGCTTCTTGCTTCAGCGATTGCAGATCGGTGACCGGCGCGACGGCAATGACAGCCTTGAACAGATCGGAGTCCAGCACGTTGGACTGGAGCGCCGCATAGCCGCCATAGGACCAGCCGAAGATACCTAGCTTCGCCGGATCCGCTATGCCTTCCTTGATGAGCCATCGCCCGGCGCCGACGACATCCCCGATCGCCGTCCGCCAGGAGCGAAAGCCGTTGTCGACAAACCAGTCGGCACCATAGCCGCTCGATCCCCGGAAATTGGGCTGGAGAACGGCAAACCCGCGATGCGCGAAATATTGCGCAAGCCAGTCGAACCCCCACTCGTCCCGCGCCGAGGGGCCGCCGTGCGGCATGACCAGCGCAGGCAGGTTCTTGCCGTTGCTACCGGGCGGAAGCGTCAGATAGGCGGGCACCCGCACGCCGTCGATCGAGCTGTATGTAACCGCTTTCTGCTCGGCGAGACGGACATGCTCGAGATCGGGCCGGGCCAGACTGATCTCCTTCATCTGATGTGTGCTGCGGTCGAGCACGTAGTAGCGGCCTGGATCGATGTCGCTTCCCGCGAAGATAAGCAGTTTCGACAGATCCCGGCTGGCATCGATGAACCGGACGAGCGGCAATCCCGGCAGGGCCTTGGAAAGGGACCTCGCCAATTTTTCATAATCGGGATCGAGATACGCCACTTCCCGCCTGTCGGTGACGTAGCTGACCCCGATCACGTGCCCATCCCGCCCCAGAGTCACGATATCGTCGACGTCCACCTGCGGATTGGCATAGACGAGATCGGTCTGCATCGAACCATCGAGCAGAATCTTGTAAAGGGCATTCCGACCGTCTTTCTTCTTGAGTACATAGACCGCATTCTGCCCGCCATCGACGCCCAGTGGCGTGAAGCTCTGATCGGTCTTGGGATCATTTCTGGCGAGTTCCTTCCAGCCGTCGCCCTGTGAGGAACGATAGTAGGTGACAGTCACGCCGGTCAGCGATTGTTGGGGCCCGGCCGTCATCTCCATCTGCATGATGCGGACATGACCATTTCCGTCGGACATATAGCGCGCGGCGTTTTCTCGCGCGACCTCGACATTCTGGACGGCGAGCGTGCGGACATTGACCTTGTCGACACCTAAACCAGATCGCGTTTGGGCCAGGCGGGTTCCAATATCCACTTGGGGCACGTAGCTGCGGCTGAGCAGAACCCACTCCCTCTGATCCAGCCGGTCAATGATCTCGCCGTCGAACTGGTGCAGCCCCAGTGTCTTGTCGTTATCCCGCGTACCGAGTTCGCGCGCAGCGCCGGTGTTCGTATCCACGGCGGACAGCCGGGTGAAGCCGATCATGTCTCCTTGAAAATGCACCAGCCCGTAGGTCATGCAGACGAGCCTGTCGTCGGCGACCCAATTGCAACTCACCAGGCGCGTCGGATTTCCATCTGTCCGGTTGAGCCCTTTGGGAGCCTGCCCCACACCCACCTTGGCGACGCTCAGGATCGACGCGCGTCCCGGCCCCGGCATGATCAGAGCCACCTTGCTGCCGTCCGGCGACAGCGAGATATCCTCGATATCCGGGCGAACCCCGAACAGGCGGGCCGGATCGACCGGAGCGTCTGCCGCCTCAGCCGGGATCGCGCCCGCGAACAGCACGGATGCCGCCAGAAGCCCCATCCAGCCGCAGTTGCCCCGCAGCCGGCGCTTGACCGTTCCTATCCTCATTCTTCCCCCTTCACCCTGTTTCTTTGGCCCAGCCTACACTTTCCGGCCAGAGGCAGATGGCTGGAATCACATCCAAAATCGAAACGATCGCAAGACCCCCGACATGGTCTGGATCACAAAGCCGCCGTCCGCCGCTGTTGCGCAGTCCGAGGCGTCCTGCCATGCTTCAGGCCATCGTCGTGGGGGACGAACGAACAGGAGGAACCTCATGGCGCTTATCCGTCCGTTGCGCGCGCTGGCGCTCGTCTCTTTGCTGGCCACCACCGCCCAGGCCGCGCCGCCGGCGATCTCGATCGACACGCTCAAAAGCGTGACGCAAACCCTTTCCTCAGACGCTTATGAAGGCCGCAAGCCGACCACGCCGGCCGAAGAGAAGACCACCGCCTATATCGTCGAGCGCTTCAAGCAGGCGGGGCTGCAGCCCGGCAACAAGGGCAGCTGGTTCCAGGACGTGCCGCTGGTCGAGATCACCGCCGCACCCACGACGCATCTGGACATCAGCGGCGGCAAGACGCCGCTGTCCCTCACGTACAAGACCGACATCGTCGCCGCCACCTATCGCGTCCGGCCGCAGGTCTCGGTTGCCAATTCCGACATCGTCTTCGTCGGTTACGGCATCAACGCCCCCGAGAAGAACTGGAACGACTATGCCGGCATCGACGTCAAAGGAAAGACGGTCGTCCTGCTGATCAACGATCCCGACTGGAAGACCCAGACGCTCGACGGACCGTTCGGCGGCCGGGCGATGACCTATTATGGCCGCTGGACCTACAAATATGAGGAAGCGGCGCGGCAGGGCGCGGCGGCAGTGTTCATCGTCCACGACACCGAGCCCGCCGCCTATCCTTTCGACGTCGTCGTCTCGTCCTGGACGGGGCCGCAGCTCGAGATGGACGCTACCAACGATCATATGGACCAGTCGGCGGTGATCGGCTGGCTGTCCAATGCGGCGGCGCGCCGGCTGATGGCCGCGGCGGGGCAGGATCTGGATGCTCTGGCTGCCGCAGCGTCGAAGCCTGGCTTCAAGGCCGTGCCGCTGAAGCTCAAGGCATCGATCACGATCGACAACGCCATCAAGCGGCAGAAATCGAAGAATGTGGTTGGCATCCTGCCGGGCAAGACCCGTCCGGACGAGGTGGTCATCTATTCCGCGCACTGGGATCATCTCGGCCATTGCGAGCCGGTCAACGGCGACGACATTTGCAACGGCGCGCTCGACAATGCGAGTGGCGTCGCGGGCCTGGTCGCGCTCGCCGAGGCGCAGGCCAAGGCCGGCCCCACCGCCCGCTCGCAGGTCTTTCTTGCGGTGACTGCGGAGGAAGCCGGCCTGCTCGGCTCGCAATATTATGCGGAGCATCCGATCTTTCCGCTCGCGCGCACCGTCGGCGGCGTCAACATGGACGGACTCAACGTGAAGGGTCGCACCCGCGACATCGTCGTCGTCGGACCGGGCAAGTCCGAGCTCGAGGAAAGCCTAAAGCGCTGGGCCGCTACCCAGCATCGCACGATCATGCCGGAACCGACGCCGGAGAAGGGCTTCTACTATCGCTCGGACCATTTCAGCTTCGCCAAGAAAGGCGTGCCGATGCTGGATGCGGACAGCGGCCAGGATCTCCTCGTCGGCGGCATCGCTGCGGGCAAGAAGGCGGACGACGATTATACGGCGCATCGCTATCACAAGCCGCAGGACGAATATGATCCGAACTGGGACTGGTCGGGCGCTGTCGAGGATCTGACACTTTACTATGATATCGGCCGCGAACTGGCCGATGGCGATATGTGGCCGAACTGGTATCCGGGCACCGAATTCAAAGCGATTCGGGACAAGTCACGCGAGGGAATGTGAAAGCAAGGCTACCGGCGGAATGGGCGCCGCATGATTGGGTGTGGATCGGTTTTCCGAGCCACGCCGATCTCTGGGAAGACGATCTGGCGCCAGCGCAGGAAGAGGTTGCGGCCTTCGCTCGTGCCGTCCACGCAGACGGCATGGGCGAGCAAGTTCGCCTTGTAGCCGCTAACGAGGAGGCGGCGAAGGCGGCACAAGCACTGGCCGGCGGCTGCGCGTGCATCGAGCTGCTGCCGTTTGGCGACATCTGGCTGCGCGACACCGGGCCGATCATCGTGCGTGGCGACGCGGGCCTGACCGCGCGCGACTTCGGCTTCAACGGCTGGGGCGGCAAATATGATCTGGAGCATGACGACACGGTCGCCCGCGGGCTGGCCGGCCGGGCAGGCTTTTCCGTCAAGACGTGCGACTGGATCTTCGAGGGCGGCGCTATCGACGTCGACGGTACCGGCCTTGCCGTCACCACCGAACAATGCGTGCTCAATCCGAACCGCAATCCGATGTTGAACCGCGCCCAGCTCGAGGCGCGGCTGGCCGAGGATCTGGGCGTGGATCGCCTGCTGTGGCTCGGTGACGGTCTGTTCAACGATCACACCGACGGCCATGTCGACAATCTTGCGCGCTTCGTGGCCGAGGGTGTGCTGGCGGTGCCGGAGCCGGCGTCGGCCGACGATCCCAATGCCGCCGTCTATCGCGACGCCCGCGCGCGGGCGGAGGCGTTCGGACTCGAGGTCGTCGCCATTCCTTCGCCCGGCAAGGTCGAGCGGGATGGCGGAATCGTCCCGGCTTCCTACATGAACTTCTACATCGGCAACGCCGCCGTCGTGATCCCGCTCTATGGCGCGGAGAACGACTCGGCGGCGGTGGAAGCGATCGGCACGCTCTTTCCAGGACGCAAGGCCGTGGGCTTTCGGGCCGACCATATCTTGACCGGCGGGGGCAGCTTCCACTGCATCAGCCAACAGGTACCGAGACCATGAGCCAAATCAGCGTTGCCGCCCTCCAGCTTGCCTTCACTGACGACATCGACGCGAATATCGCGGCGGTATCCGAGCTGGTGCGCGACGCCGCGGCCCGCGGCGCCAAGGTGATCCTGCCGCCGGAGCTGTTCGAAGGCCCCTATTTCTGCCGCGTCGAGGACGAGGGCCTGTTCGCCAATGCCAAGCCGCTCGGCGAACATAAGGCCGTCCGCGCGATGCAGGCACTCGCCGCCGAGCTCGAAGTGTTTATCCCGACCAGCTTCTTCGAGGCGGACGGCCCTCATTATTACAACACGCTGGCGATGATCGACGATCAGGGCCGCGTGATGGGCAGCTATCGCAAGAGCCACATTCCCGACGGCCCGGGCTATGAGGAGAAATTCTACTTCCGGCCCGGCAACACCGGCTTCAAGGTGTGGCCCACCCCCTATGGCACGATCGGCGTCGGCATCTGCTGGGATCAATGGTATCCCGAAACGGCGCGCGCGATGATGCTGATGGGTGCCGACATCCTGTTTTTCCCCACCGCGATCGGATCCGAGCCCCATGATCCCTCGCTGGACACCAGCCGGCTGTGGCGACGCGCGATGATCGGGCACAGCGTCTCGAACGTGGTGCCCGTCGTCGCCGCCAACCGGATCGGAACCGAGCAAGGCCAGCGCTTCTATGGCCACAGTTTCATCACCGACGAGCGGGGCGATTTCGCTGCGGAATATGGCGCCGAGGAGACCGGCGCGCTGGTCGCCAGCTTCGATCTCGACGTGGTGAAGCGCCACCGCGCGGCATTCGGCTTCTTCCGCGATCGACGACCCGAGCTATATACCCGCCTGACCCAGGATATTTAAGAGGGAGGAAGCCGATGACTGTTGCCCGCCTGTATCTGATGCACGCCGCCGATGGGAAGGACGCGACGCTGGAAACGGCGCTCTACGGCCTCGCCGATCATGTCCGCCCCTTTCCCGGTTGCCAGGGCGTCGAGGTGCTGCGCGACCTCGGCAACGAGAAGCGCTTCGTCTTCATCGAGAAATGGGATTCTGAAGAGGCGCACAAGGCCGCCGGCGGCAATCTCGACAAGGCCGTCATCGGGCCGGTAATGGCCGCGCTCGACGGCCCGCCGGACGGCTCCTATCTCGACTATCTCAAGACCGTCTGATCAGGATCGGTCGGGGCCGCGCCGTCCCTTGCGGACGGCGCGCCAGCCCAACCAGAGCGCCAGGCAGGCGCAGACGATGCCGGCGACCATCCAGGCTGCGAGATTGAGCGCGGCCTTGAGCAACAACACCATGAAATCGACGATCGCGAGCGTGAGATGAATCATGTCACGCACTCGATCGCGCGCGTGAATACCGCTTCAAACATCGCCGGCGTCAGCCGCCCGGTATTCTGGTTGTAGCGCGAGCAATGATAGCTATCGATCAGCCGGATGCCGTTCGGCAGCCGGTGTTCGGCGAGATGGCCGAAAGGATATTTGGGCAACTTTCCGCCGATCGCCTTGATCGCCGACTGATGTGCGATCTGCCCGAGCGCGATCACCACCCGTAGGGCCGGCAACGCCGCAAGCTCGGCGTCGAGGAATGGGCGGCAGGCATGGATCTCCGACGGCACAGGCTTGTTCTGAGGAGGCACGCAGCGCACCGCATTGACCACGTACACGCCCCTCAGGCGCAGCCCGTCCGAACTTTCGCCCCGAAATTCACCCTCGGCGAGGCAGAATTTGAGGAGCGTGCCATAGAAGAGCGCACCCGAAGCATCGCCGGTAAATGGTCGGCCAGTGCGATTGGCTCCCTGCAGGCCCGGCGCCAGACCGACGATGGCAAGCCAGGCGTCGGCATCTCCGAAACTGGGCACGGGTGCATTGAACCAGTCGGGATGGGCCGCCCGCTGTTCCTCGCGGAACGCAGCGAGGCGCGGACAAAGCGGACAATCGCGCGGAGGGGTGGCCAAGCCGGTCACCTGCTCCGCCTACAGGATCGAAAGCGGGTCGGCCATCACCAAGCCCCTCGACTCGCCGCATCAGGCATAGTCTAGCGCGATCATGAGATATCATTTTGCGATCGCGCTGGGATCGAACCGACGCCATGGTCGGCACGGCGCACCACGCCACGTCATCCATGCGGCGCTGACCGCGCTAGGCTCGGAAGACGTCAGCGTGCTCGCCATTTCGCCGATCCTGACCACGGCACCGCTGGGGCCGGCCGGCCGGTCTTTCGCCAACGCCGCCGCCCTGATCGCGACCGATCTGGAACCCGACGCGCTGTTGACCCTGCTCAAGCGGATCGAGCACGATTTCGGCCGCAGACGCGGCCGGCGCTGGGGGCCGCGCGTGATCGACCTCGACATCATCCTATGGAGCGGAGGACGCTGGACCTCCTCGGGACCGGGCCGGCTGACCATACCGCATCGATCCTACGCGGAGCGCGATTTCGTGCTCCGGCCGCTGGCCGCCATCGCCCCGCACTGGCGCCATCCCGCGGGTCATCGCACCGTCCGCCATCTGCTCGCGCGCGTGACCCGGCGATCTCCAGTTGACCGCAACCGCGTCGCTCCCTAGGGGAAGCAACCCGATCAGGGCGGTACGCCGCACCCGATCGCAGCGAGGTGGGTCCGTAGCTCAGTCGGTAGAGCAAGCGACTTTTAATCGAGAGGTCCCGGGTTCGAATCCCGGCGGACCCACCACCGCTTCCCCAGGGCGCCTGCCTTTTCCTCGATATTCGAAGCTCTTGGCTCGACCGCGCGCCTATCGCCGACCGGATCGCCTCGCCAACTCCGCATCCACCCATTTTCCGTCGGGCGCACGCACCAGCGCCATACCGCAACGCCGGCAGTGAGTGCGAAACTCCAGTCCGTCATGGCGGATACGACCGGGATCGCGTGCATGCCCCAAGGCCGTGCAAAGAAAGGCCATCATTCCCACCACTTGTCAGCAAGGGAATTAGCTTACATTTATGTAAATTGAAAAGGAAGTGGGTTCGACCCGATAAATGTCGTAAGAACAAGCCGCCGCCAGGATCGCAAACGCGCGTCAGGCAGCGCCGGTCAGCGCCGCCACGAGTGCCTTCACCTTCTTCTGCCGCCATTGCGGTAGCGGCGCGATCAGCCAATAGGCGCGCGCAGCCTTGCGCTCGTCGGCCAGTGCTGCAATCCGCCCCGAAGCGATATCGGCCGCAGCAAGCAGTGTCGGAACCGCCGCGCGCCCGAAGCCGCTGGCAGCGGCATCGATGGCGAGGCCAGCGTCGGCAACGCTCAGCACCGGCACCGATTCCGCATCGGAAGGGCAACCGGGCCAGGAGATCATGCCAGCCGGCCCGTCAGGCAGGCCGACCGTGACGAACCCGCCTTCCGCCAGCTTGATGCCCTCATGCTCGCCCGGACCGTCGGCGAGGCGGATCGCCACGTCGAGATTCGCCTGGGTGAAATCCAGTTCCTCGTCGGCGGACAGCAGCACGAAGCGCAGTTCGCCATCGGAACGGCCATATTCGGCGAGGCGCGGCGCGAGCCACTTGGCGGTGAAATCGCGCGGCGCAGCGATGGTAAGGCTTTTCGAGCTCTGCCCCGCCTGCATCGCTCGAACCGCCTCCTCGAACTGGAGGAAGCCAGCACGCAGCGCATCCAGGCCGGCCTCGGCTTCAGGCGTCAGTTCCAGCCCTTTGGCGGTGCGGCGGAACAGTACGACGCCGAGCGTATCCTCCAACGCACGGATCTGCTGGCCAACCGCGGCCGGCGTCACCGCCAGTTCGTCCGCGGCGCGGGTGAAGGAGAGATGCCGGGCGGCGGCATCGAGCACGCGCAGGCCGTTGAGCGGCAGATGCGTACGCTTCATTGCGCCACCGCCGGCGCGATCAGCGGGAAGCGCGGAATGGCGACATCGAAGCTCGTCCCG
Organism: Flavisphingomonas formosensis; assembly: GCF_009755815.1. Taxonomy (GTDB): domain Bacteria; phylum Pseudomonadota; class Alphaproteobacteria; order Sphingomonadales; family Sphingomonadaceae; genus Flavisphingomonas; species Flavisphingomonas formosensis. The sequence goes on along the minus strand of NZ_WRPK01000004.1, from coordinate 362,178 downwards.
TCCTCGCCGACCATGCGATAACTTCCCTCCATCGCCCCCGTGGGGGTGTGAAGCGGGCAACCGGACACATAATCGAACGAGCCACCGGGCTCGACTACCGGCTGCTCACCGACCACGCCCTCCCCCTGCACCTCATGCTTGCCGCCGCGGCCATCCACGATCAACCAATGGCGGGTCAGCAGCTGTACCGCCTGCTTGCCCTCATTCTCGATACGGACATGATAGGCCCAGAACCAACGACCCTTGGCCGGTTCCGACTGCTCCGGCAGGAAACTCACCGACACGCGCACCGTCACCCCGCGCGTGGTCGCCACATGCGGGAATAGCGCTTTCATCACAGCCCGACCGCCTTCAGCGCGCGATCGAAATCCTCGATCACGTCGTCCGGATGCTCAAGGCCGACATTGAGCCGCAGCATGCCCTCCGTCACCCCCATCGATTCGCGCACCTCCGCGCTGAGTCCGGCGTGCGTGGTCGACGCGGGATGAGTCATGAGCGAACGGGAATCGCCGATATTGTTGGAAATGTCGACGAGCTGGAGAGCGTCCAGCAGACCGTGTGCCTGCGTGCGGCCACCATCGAGATAGAGCGAGAGGATGGTGCCACCGGCATCCATCTGACGCATCGCCAATTCGTGCTGCGGATGGCTGGCCAGCCCCGGATAGAGCAGCGTCGGCACACGCGGCTCGAGGAAGCGGGCGACCTTCAGCGCGTTTTCGCTCTGGCGGCGGATGCGCAGGTCCAGCGTTTCCAGCCCCTTCAGCACCACCCAGGCATTGAACGCGCTCAAGGTCGGGCCGGTGTTGCGGGTGAAGGCGAGGAAGGTCTTCTCGATGAACTCCTGCGTGCCGCATACCGCGCCGGCCAGCACGCGCCCCTGCCCGTCCATCATCTTGGTCGCAGAATAGGCGACGATGTCGGCGCCATAGTCCAGCGGCTTCTGCAAGAGAGGCGTGGCGAAGGCGTTGTCGACGACCGTGGTGATCCCCGCTTCGCGGGCGATGCCGCACACCGCCGCGAGATCGACGATGTCAAGCGTCGGATTGGCCGGCGTCTCGAAGAAGAAGACCTTGGTGTTCGGCCGGATCGCAGCCTTCCACTGATCGGGATCCCGGCCGTCGACGATCGTCGTCTCGATGCCGAATCGCGGCAGCAGCGTGTCGGTAAGCCAGCGGCAGGAGCCGAAAGCCGCGCGGCCGGCGACGAGATGATCGCCCTGGCTGAGCTGGCAGAGCAACACCGCCGTCATCGCCGCCATGCCCGAGGCTGTGCAGCGCGCCGCCTCGGCGCCCTCCAGCAGCGCGATCCGCTGCTCGAGCATCTCGACCGAGGGATTTTGCAGGCGCGAATATGTCATCCCAACCTGCTCGCCCGCGAAGCGTGCAGCAGCGTCAGCCGCGCAATCATAAGCGTAACCGGAGGTCAGGTAGATGGCCTCGCTGGTCTCGCCAAAATGGGAGCGGACCGTGCCGCCCCGCACCGCCTGTGTGGCGGGGCGCCAAGTCTGGGTGATGCTGCGATCCTGGCCAGTGTGCTTTTTCATCGTGGCGACGCTTTGCAGCCGAAGGCAGGGGCACGTCAACCGCAGCCTGTGGTCCTGCTGCGGGGCCGTGGCGCAGCCTCGCGGAACGGCGGCTGCCCCTGCCTCGCGCTATTTGTCCGGCGGATTATATCGCTGCACGAACGTCAACGCGGATTCGAGCATGCGGAGCCGTGTCGTGCCGCGCGAAAGCCAATGATCTTCGCCAGGCAATGTGATGAACTCGACCGGTTTGCTGGCCCTGCGCAGCGCGCTCTCCATCGCCTGGCTCTGCGAATAGGCGACGACGGTGTCGTCCTTGCCATGGATCAGCAGCACCGGCGCATCGGCCTTGCCTGCGAAATTGACAGGCGACACGAGTTTCAGATCCCTGCCCGAACCGATCTCGTCCTTGAGCGCGCGGATCATCGTCTGATCCCCGCCACTTTCCGCCACGTCTGTCCGATAAAGGGCAAGAACGTCGCTTATCCCCGCCACGGCAACCGCGCAGCGATACAGCCCATGCTGCAGCGTCACGCCGGCCAAAGCCGCATAGCCGCCATAGCTGGCTCCCATGATGCAGGCGCGCTTGGGATCGACGATGCCCAGCCGAACCAGCTCGCCCAGGCCATCGGAAATGTCAGTCTGCATCTTGCGGCCCCACTCGCCATGGCCCGCCCTCTGGAAAGCCGCATCGAAGCCGGTAGAGCCGCGGAAATTGGGCTGGAACACCGCATAGCCGCGCGAGGCGAACGCCTGCGCCCACCAATCGAATTCGGCATAGTCCCGCGAGGCCGGGCCGCCGTGCGGAAGCATCACCACCGGCAGATTCTTCGGATCGCGGCCGGGCGGCAATGTGAGCACGCCGGACATGGCCAGGCCATCCCGTGCCTTGTAGGCGATCGTGCTCACCGGGCCGACCTCCTTGCTAGGGATGGTGTAGGAAACGCCGATATCCGTCGCACTGCCGGTCTTGATGTCGACCAGCCACCAGGTGCCAGGGTCGCCGGTGCCGTCCGTACGGACCAGCAGGTGGTTGAAATCGTCGCTCCAGTCGATCAGCTCGACATTGAGACCGGGAAAGGCCTTGCGCGTGCCCCGCATCACCTTCCGCCGCTGGGCATCGAAGAAGACGCTGTCGAACTTGTCGTCGCTGCTGCGGTAACCGATGAGCTGGCGGCTGCGATCGTCGATATAGGCGTGGCGCACGCCGGTTCCCGGGAGCACCTGCTGCGCGGTGCCTCCCTGCTGGGGCAGTTCGAACCAGCTTTCCGTCCCGTCACTCTCGTCGGTGCGGACATAAAGGATGATGCCAGGCGTGCGGCCGACGCTCACCAGGCCGATGCCGCCGAGCGGGTTTCGGCCCGCCGCCAGCTCCTTGCCGGTGCCATGCGAATCTTCCAGCTGCCATCCTTGGACATGAAATCCAGCGAGGCGGCGACCGTGCCATCCGGATTGATCAGCCAGTCCCTGTCGATGGTGCTATCCGCGCGGCGCGCGATCCGGCGGATGCGGCCATCGGCCATATCCACCTCGTAAAGTTCCGCGCTGGTGTCCCCCAAATAGGCGGAGCCGCGATCCTGCTCCAGCGTGATGCCGCCGAAATACCCATACCAGCGCCCGTCATGCTGCTCGATGCCGTAAAAGCCGCGTACGCCGCCGGTGATCGATCCCTTGCCCCCGAACACCGTCCAACCCTTACGGCCGTCCACCGGAATGACGAGCGCGTTCGACAGCTCCACCTTATCGGCCGTGAAACCGATGCCGAGGCTGGTGGTAGCGCTCACCCAGACGACGACCTGATCCTCGCCCGCCCAGCGGATCTGGCGCAGCTTGTTGTTCCCGACGCCAGACACCAATAATGTTTTGCCGTCCTCGTCGAGAATGATCAGTCGGCGCTTGTCCTCGACGACGCCGATCAGCGCGATCTTTTTTTCCGGAAGGCGAAAGCGCCGCCATCTCGAAGCCGGGCAGATTACCGTAGATGCTCAGTGCCGGCGGCTCTGCGACAGCGGGCGGCGCCACAATCGCCATGCCCGCCGCCATCAGGCACGCCACGATCAGATTCTTCACAAAGCCCTCAGCGCCCCGTCTTCCCCGACGCCGGTCTAGTCTCGGGGGAGCAGGACCGGCAAGCAGGGATCGTCACCGAAAGGGAGGGGCTTCAGAGCGCGGCGATCACCGCATCGCCCATCGCGGCGGTCGTCATGCCGCCGCCGAGGTCTGGCGAGCGTGCGCCATTGGCGAGAGCGCGGGCGACGGCCGCCTCGATCCGATCCGCAACCGCAGCCTGATCCAACGAATAGCGCAGCATCATCGCGGCCGACAGGATGGTCGCCAGCGGATTGGCCTTGCCCTCGCCAGCGATGTCCGGCGCCGAACCGTGGATCGGCTCATAGAGGCCCTTCTTACCCGAATCGAGCGAGGCTGAGGGCAGCATGCCGATCGAACCGGCGCACATGCTGGCCTGATCCGACAGGATGTCGCCGAACAGATTGCCGGTGACGACCACGTCGAACTGGCCGGGATTACGCACCAGCTGCATCGCGGCATTGTCGACATACATGTGGCTCAGCGCGACATCGGGATAGTCGGCGGAAACCTCGATCACCACGTCGCGCCAGAGCTGCGAGGTTTCCAGCACGTTGGCCTTGTCCACCGAGCAGAGCTTGCCCCGGCGGGCTCGCGCCGTCTCGAAGCCGACGCGGGCGATGCGGGCGATCTCCGCCTCGTCATAGCGCATCGTATCGAAGCCTTCGCGCAACCCCGCCTCCGTCTTGCGGAGGCCGCGCGGCTGGCCGAAATAGACGTCGCCGGTCAGCTCACGCACGATCACCAGATCGATCGCGGTGGCGACTTCGGGGCGCAGCGCGGAGGCGTCCGCCAGTTCTGGAAAGAGCTTGGCGGGACGGAGATTGGCAAAAAGGCCGAGCGCCCTGCGCAGACCGAGGATCGCCTGTTCGGGCCGCAAATGCCGCTCCAGCGCGTCGCAATCGGGATCGCCGACCGCGCCGAACAATATGGCGTCGGCGCGGCGCGCGACGTCCAGCGTCTTTTCCGGCAGCGGATGACCCTCTGCCTTGTAAGCCGCGCCACCGACCAGAGCCTCCTCATAGGCGAGCCCCTCGGCGCCGGCCGCGGCGAGCACGCGCACCGCCTGCTCCACGACCTCCGGTCCGATTCCGTCTCCCGGCAGCAAGGCAATGAGCGCCATGGTGTCTCCCCTTCATCCAGATGCAGCGGCGCTCATGCACAGGCGGGACGACAGGGGCAAGCCCCTGCCCGATCAATCCGCCGATCAGTTCGTCACGCGGCGAAGCCGCTGCACCAGACGCTCGCGCGCAGCGAGCACCGCCTGCTTGCGATCGGTGAGCACGTCGCGATCGAGGAAGAAGCCGGTGAGGCGCAGGCCATCCAGCAGATCGGGCCACTCCGCCTCGCCGCCATCGCGCAAAAAGGGAGGCAATCGCAGCAGGCGCGCCGCATAGGCCTCTCCGGCGGCACGGCTGACCGCACCCGCGCTTCTGGGGCTGACGAAGGCGAGATCTTCGCTCGCGCCGGTCGCGACGCATTGCGACAGATCGAGTCCGAAACCGAGCTCCGCGAGCAGCAGAAGCTCGTAGCGGACCAGCGCCGCCGTCCACCCCCTTGCGCTCGGAGCATGCTCTATCGCACCGAGCAGACCGTCCAGTGCTTCATACAGACGGGGAGCCGGCAGCCCCTCCGGCAGCGCCGCGGCGCTCAGCGCTGTGGCCCAGTCGATCGCAGCCGCAGCCAACGCCTCGCCGAGCAGCGGACCACGGCTGTGGACCAGTTCGACGGTGAGGCCGGCCAGCTGGTCTTCCGTGCGGGCGCGGAATTCCGCGGCGACGACGTTGCCGGGCAGCAGCACCGGGCGCAGCCGCCGCGAACGGCCGCCTCGAACATAGCCGGGCTGAAGGCCGTCCTCCGGCGTCATCAGCCGGGCGATCGCACCATGCTCGCCATGCGGCAGGACCGCGCAGACGATGGCGTGGGCGGCGATATGCATGGATGCCGTCTAGAACCTTTCCGAACGATGCGGAAACGCTCTTGTCCGCCCTTCGCTATTTTCCATCCGCCCGCCCCGTCAAAGGTTGGGAGATGCCAATGTAAATGAACCCCGGCTGCCAGAACCATTCAGTCTCCACACATGCCGACCGTCCTAGAAAGGGCCATCGGTTCCGACAGCCGACGAAAGGACAATGAAGATGGCACGCAAGACAATCGCCATGACGGCCCTGGCAGCTGCGATCAGTGCAGCCGCCATTCCAGCCGCTGCCAATGCGCAGGACTATTATGGCGGCTGGAATAACGGCTATTATTCTTCCTATGGATATCGCGACAGCGGCCGATACGATGATCGTTACGCTTATGACGATCGCTCCTATTATGGCGATGCCGGCTATGGCGATCGTCAATATTATGGCCGACAGCATTATCGGTATCGCTGCCGCAGCGACGGCACTGCCGGCGCGATCATCGGCGCGATAGCCGGCGGCCTGATCGGCAACGGCGTGGCAGGCCATGGCGATCGGACGCTGGGCACGATCCTGGGCGGCGGCGCGGGTGCGCTCGCCGGCAGCGCGATCGATCGCTCGAACAGCCGCTGCTGAGCAGCACGCAGGCCTGGCAAATTTCCCGGAAACCCAGGAGACCGATAATGCTGAAGACCTTTGCAATTCCCGCCGCACTCGGCCTTGCGGCCGCGGCGGCCCTTCTTCCGACGACTGCTTCGGCGCAAAGCTACGGCGTCTATGTCGGGTCCGGTTATCCAGGCTATGGTTATGGCGGACGCGGCTATTATGCGCCGGGCTATGACCCCTATGGCTATTATGACGACCGGCGCGCGGCATGGATTGCCCATGAACGCTGGGAACAGCGCCGACGCTGGGAAAGCGATCGGGCGCGCCGCCATTGGGAGCATGAACGGTGGGAGCATCGCTACTGGCATGGCGACGACGATGATGACTGAGCAGGACACCCTGCAGTGACTGCCGGCAATCTCAGATCAAGCTGCGCGATATGTGAATCGCACAGCTTGCTCTAAGTCTTTGTGATCGCATCCTTTATGCGGAAAATCGGTTTCCACTTTTCCGCACGATGCTCTAGCTTTTGATGCCGTTCGAGACGAGCCCGTCAAAACTTCCCGTCTTCCCGCCCCGCTAAGGGAAGGACATCGGGCAGTTTGCGGCGGGCTCGGCTCATCCCGGCTCAGAGATCGGCGATCTTCAACAGGATCTTGCCACCGACATGGCCCTGCTGGACCCGATCATGCGCCGCACCGGCCTGTTCCAGCGGCACGATCTCGTAGGGCGGCACGGAGACGCGGCGCTGGACGATCGCGTCAAGCAGTTGACGGAACGCATGGACTTGAAACCAGGTCGGATCCTCCGTCATCGCATCGGCGACGTTGTCGACCACCCGCACGTTCCGGGCGGCGGCGAGATCGAGATCGAAATCCTCGACGCCGGTGATGAGATTCTGGATGCAGACCAGCGTGCCGCCCGGCCTGATCAGCCGCGGCATGTCGCGCGGCAGGCTGTGCTGGCCGACGGCGTCTATGACCGCATCCAGCCCGTCCGGCGCCCATTGTGCAAGCCCCGCTGCGATATCCTCCCGCAGATAGTCGATCACGAGATCCGCGCCGAGGCCACGGACATGGTGGACATTGCGCGTGCTGCAGGTCGCCACGACATGCGCGCCGAGATGCTTCAGGAACTGGATAGCGAAGGTGCCGACGCTGCCCGCGCCACCGTTGACGAACACGGCATCGCCCACCTTCGCCTTGGCGACATCGATGATCGAACTCGCCGCGCTGGCCGAGGCGATCGGGATGGTGGCACCCGCCGCGAAATCGAGATGCGCCGGCAAGGGCGCGACGCGTGGCTCGGGCACGACCACATATTCGGCATAGGTGCCCTGCAGGCCTAGGCCCATTCCGGATAGGCTGATCACCCGGTCATCCGGCCGGAAGCCGGTGACCCCCCTTCCGACGGCAGTGACGACACCGGCACAATCCATGCCGATGGTGATCGGAAAGGGATAATGGCCGAGGTGGGGCAACATGCCCGCCCGCCCCTTCCAGTCCGCCGGATTGACGCTGGCATAAGCGACGCGGATCAGCACCTGTCCTGGACCCGGCCGCGGCACCGGCAGATTGGCGAGGCGGAACTCGTCCGAACCGCCGAAGCGGTCAATCACCATGGCCTTCATCGCCGCATCCCTCCCCTCGCTATTCCAGCCCTGCATAGCGCGCGCCCTTGCCCTGCGAAGGGCGGCGGACTGTGCTGGCAGGTGAGGGAGCGGCGGCCACCGCCGGCCGCCACAATCCGGACGGCAAGCCGGCGGTTCAGCCTGCGGGGTGGAAATAATCGTAGATGGTGCGCGCCATGGCAGAGGAGACGCCGGGCGCTCTTTCGAGATCCTCGAGCGCGGCACCGCGAACCGCCTTGGCCGTGCCGAAATGCATCAGCAGCGCCTTCTTGCGGGCCGGGCCTATGCCCGGCACCTCGTCCAGCGGACTTGCGGTGAACGCCTTGGCACGCTTGGCCCGGTGCGCGCCGATGGCGAAGCGATGCGCCTCGTCGCGAATGCGCTGCAGGTAGAAGAGCGTCGGCGAATTGAGCGGCAGCATCGATTCGCGGCCGTCCGGCAGGTGGAAATGCTCCCGACCGGCGTTGCGATCGGGGCCTTTTGAGATGCCTACTACCGGCACATCCTCGACGCCGGCTTCCTCCAGTACCTTGCAGACCGCCGACACCTGGCCCTTGCCGCCGTCGATCAGCAGCAGATCGGGCCATTCGCCGGACTTGCGATCGGGGTCCTCCTTCTCCAGGCGGGCAAAGCGTCGCTCCAGCACCTCACGCATCATCGCGAAATCGTCGCCCGGCGCCGTCTCGGGGCGGCGGATGTTGAACTTGCGATAGGCATTCTTACGGAAGCCCTCCGGCCCCGCGACGATCATCGCGCCGACCATGTTGGTGCCCATGACGTGGCTGTTGTCATAGACCTCGATGCGATTGGGCGGTCCTTCCAGCTCGAACAGGTCGGCAAGCTCCTGCAGGATGCGGCCCTGCGTCGAACTTTCGGCAAGCCGGCGGTCGAGCTCCTCGACGGCATTGCGCTGCGCCTGTTCGAGCAGCTTGCGCTGTTCGCCGCGCTGCGGCCGATGGATACGCACCTTGCGGCCCGCCCTCTCGCACAGCGCCTCTTCGAGCAGCGCATTTTCGGTGAGATCGCGATCGACGAGGACGAGGCGCGCGGGCGGCACCTCCTCGTAGAACTGCATCAGGAAGCTGGCGAGCACCTCCTCTTCCGGCACATCCGCGGTATGGGCCGGAAAGAAGCTGCGATGGCCCCAATTCTGGCCGCCGCGGATGAAGAAGGCCTGGATGCCGACGGTGCCCGCCCTGGAGGCGAGCGCAAAGACGTCCGCATCGCTCACTCCCTCGGCGTTGATCGCCTGGGCTCCCTGGATGAAGGTGAGCGCGCGGAGGCGATCCCGGTAGACCGCGGCCAGCTCGAAATCCATTGCGTCGGCGGCGACTGTCATCGCCTGACCGAGCTTCTTCTGGACCTGGGTGGACTTGCCGGTGAGGAAGGCTTTCGCGTCCGCGACGAGCTCCGCATAGTCGTCGGCCGAGATGCGATCGACGCAGGGTGCGGAGCAGCGCTTGATCTGGTAGAGCAGGCAGGGTCGATCGCGGTTGGCGAAAAAACTATCCGTGCACGAGCGCAGCAGGAACAGCTTCTGCAGCGCGTTCAGTGTCTTGCGAACCTGGCCGGCCCCGGCGAACGGACCGAAATAATCACCTTTCGCGCGGCGGGCGCCACGATGGAGCTGCACGCGCGGAAAATCGTGATCGGAGCGCAGCAGGATGAACGGAAAGCTTTTATCGTCGCGCAGCAGGACGTTGTAGGGTGGCCGGAAGCGCTTGATCAGCTGCGCCTCCAGAAGCAGCGCCTCTGCCTCCGTATTGGTGGTGACTATGGTCATGCCGCGAGTCTGGGCCACCATGCGGTTGAGCCGCTGCGGCAGGCGCGAGACCTGCGTATAGTTGGTGACGCGGTTCTTCAGGACGCGCGCCTTGCCGACATAGAGCACATCACCGCGCGCGTCCGTCATCCGGTACACGCCCGGACGGGCCGGCAGGGTTTTCAGCACTTCGCGTATGGCGGCGATGCCGGCCTCGAGATCGGGCTTGTCCGATCCGCGGACCGTGTAGGTCGCCTTTTCCTCGTTGAAGCGATCGGGGGCGGAGGGTTCGTTCACGCGCCGGATTTAATGCGGAGGCGTCGCCCATGCCAGTGGCTTGGGTCTGGGCATCGTCCGGCAGACGATATGGACAAAAGAAAAACCCTCCCCCGCGAACGGGAGAGGGTTTCGGATTCCTGCCCGGATGGGCGGATCAGTTCAGGCGGGCACTGCCCAGACCGGCGATGGTCGTATCCACCAACGTCCGGTCCGCCGTGGCGTCGTGGCTCTGTCCGATCAGCGTGGCTGCCGCAGCGGATGCCGCCGCTGCCGCCTTGGCGCGGACTTCGGCCACCGCGGCACGCTCGGCCGCTGCGATCTTGTCCTCGGCCATCTTGGCGCGGCGCGCGACCAGCGCCTCGGCGTCGGTCTTCGCCTGGCCGACGATCAGATCGGCTTCCTCGCGCGCACTGGCAAGGATCGCCTGCGCCTCGGATGCCGCAGCAGCCGATTTCTTCTCATATTCGGCCTTGAGCGCTTCCGCCTCGCCGCGCAGCTTTGCCGCCTCGTCGAGATTCTTGCGGATCGATGCGATCTTCTTGTCGAGCGACGTGCCGATCACCGCCGGCACCTTCTTCACGAGCAGCAGGACGATGACCACGATCATCGCCAGCGCGACCCACGCGGTCGCGTTCAGGCCCAGGGCGGTGGGATCCGCATGCTCGGAGCCGCCATGGACGGTCGCCTCGGTCGTAGCGTTGGCGCCTTCGAGATGATCGGCGTGGGCTAGATTGCCAGCGGCTTCACTCATGGTCTGTCCTTCAGCCATTGGCCAGCGCGGCCTTCACCGCCTGGGCGGCGGCGGCGCGATCGACTGCGGCGCCCGACACCCGAGCGACAATCTCCTGCGCCGCTTCGGCGGCGACATCCTCGATTCCGGCGAGAGCCTCGGCCTGGGCCGCGGCAATCCGTGCATTGGCAGCATCGGCCTGGGCGCTGAGCTCGGCATTGGCCGCCTTCACCCGCTGCTCGGTTTCGGCCGCAGCCTTGGCCTTGGCAGCCTGAGCGGCCTGCTGCGCTTCGCTGCGCGCCGCATCCATCTTGGCCCGATAGGCTTCTTCCGTCATGTCGGCTGCCTTGCGGGCGGCTTCGGCGGCGGCGAGGTCATCGGCGATCTTGCGGTCACGCAACTCCACCGTACCCTGGATCTTCGGGAACATGCCGTAGCCGATTCCGAAGAAGATCACGCCGAAGACGATGAGCAGCCAGAAGATCTGCGACGCATAGGTTGCAGCAATCTGTGCGATCTGGGGCATGGGCGGAGCAATCCAGAATTACGATCCGGTCCGCGCCGCGCCCGCCGAAGCGATGCCGCTTCGACGAGGCCCGGCCGGATCGGAAGAAACAATCAGGCGACGAACAGCAGGATCATCGCGACGACGAACGCCAGCAGGCCGAGAAGCTCGGCGGCGGCGAAGCCGATGAAGAGGCGGCCCTGCTGGCCGTCCGCAGCGGCCGGATTGCGCAGCGCGCTCTCGAGGAACGAACCGAAGACATTACCCACGCCGAGCGCGGCAAGGCCGACGCCGATGGCAGCCAGACCGGCACCGATAAGCTTTGCAGCTGCTGGATCCATGATAAGCTCCTTCTTTTTAATCGTTGTAATGGTTGACGAAAATCTCAGTGCAGATTGATCGCGTCGTTCAGGTAGAGCGACGTGAGCAGCGCAAAGACATAAGCCTGGATGGCGCACACCAGCAGTTCGAGCAGGGTGATGCCGATCATCAGGATGAAGCTCGGTATAGAGACGATCGCCGCGATGCCGGGGCCGGCGTTGATGCCGTTGATCACGAAGCCGGCAAGCACCTTCAGCAGGATGTGCCCCGCGGTCATCGCGACGAACAGTCGCAGGCCGAGCGAGAAGGGGCGGATCAGGAAGGAGAAGAGCTCGATCAGAAAGATCAGCGGGATCATGTAGCCGGGCGTACCGTGCGGCACGAACAGCGAGAAGAAATGGAAGCCATGGCGCGCGAAGCCGACCACCAGGACGATCGAGAAGCTGATGATCGCGAGGACGCCGGTCACCGTCAGATGGCTGGTCACGGTGAAGGCGTGCCAGCCGGGAACGATGCCCAGCGGCAGCATGCCGATCAGATTGGCGACCAGGATGAACATGAAGAGCGAGAAGACATAAGGCGTGAACGCCTTGCCCTTCGGGCCGATGTTCGTCTCCATCATATTGGCGACGAAGCCGGTGAAGCCCTCCACGGCGGCCTGCCAGCGACCGGGGATGAGGGCACGCTTCATACCGCCCATCATGAACGCCCAGATGCACGCCAGCGTCAGCACCATGAACAGCGCGCTGTTGGTGAAGCTGATGTCATAGCCGCCGACGATGAGATGCTTGCCGAACAACGGTTCGACAAGGAACTGGTGCATCGGATCGATCTTGCCGCCTTCAGCCGCCACGCTCTGCTGTCCCCTGCTTATAGCCCGAGCGCCCGAATCACTCCGGACGCTCGTTCGAAATTCGTATGATGACCCTGAAAGCCGCCGCTATTCCGAGGAACAGGAAGGCAAGCAGGAGCCAGGGTGACGTGTTGATGTGGAAGCGGCCCAGAACATGGTCCAGCGTCCATCCCACCAGCGCGCCGACGGCGGGTCCCGCGATCAGGGTCGAGAGCACGCGATTGCCCTGGGAATAACCCACATCAGGCTTTTTTCGCGTCGTCCCTGTCCTGACCTTTTCCGCGTCCGTTGCCGCCTTCAGCCGCTCGTCGAGCGACGCCAGGCGGGCATCTTCCGCGCTTTTCGGGTCACGCCCGGGTTCGTTCTCCGCCATTGCCGTTCCCCTCCCTGTCCAAGAGCGTCGGGCGATGCCGGCGAGCGACCCCGCCAAGGCGAGGCCCCTTTAGGAAGGGGGTGTGCGCAAGTCAACCGCAACGCTGCGGTGCAGAAGCTGCAATCGTCTGCTTCAGGACGACAATTGGACCAAAGAACTGCTCAGGGGCAGCGGCTGTCACGCTTCGGAGCCCCGGAACCGCGGGTCTGCCAGCTTCCGTCGGGCGCCTGATATTTTTCGCCAGGCGAGGTTTGCGCGATGAGATTGCAGCCGGTGGTGAAGGCGAACTGTTCGATCGTCGCGCTGCCGTCCGTGACCTTCGCGGTATAGGCGGCCTTGCGCTTGATGTTGATGTCGCGCACCAGCGCCTGGATGTCGGCGCCCTGGTTGCCGACGACGCCGAGATAGCCATCCGGCTTCTCTCCGATCTTCCCTTCAGCGCGCGCGGCCGCATAGGCCGGGTCACGCTGCGCCTGGGCCGTTCCTGCGGCGCCGAGCGCCGCACCAGCCATAACCGCACCCCAAATCAGTTCGCGCATCATCAGAAAATTCCCGACTGCTGCTGGATGAGGCTCTTCGCCTCACCATCGAGACGATAGACCACTTCCTGCTTGATATTGATGTTCAGGTTGATCTCGATGGGCTTTTCCGGCGCCTTGAGCGACACGCACCCTGAAAGCGCCATGCCCGCGGCCGCCATGAGCCCGATCGCTGCCCCTTTGCGCGCTCCCATGCCGGGAGACGTCGCATTGGCCACGCCATCGGTCAATATCAGCTTATTCATGGCTTATTCCCGCTTACCGGAGGCTGAACGGGCGCCGGCTTCGCCGCGCCCTCCTGAACTTTCATGAGTGTCGGCAGATTCTGTTGCACGAGCAGGCTCGGATCATAGAGCGATCGCGCCGAGAAAAGGAGCTGGCGGAAGGGCGCGCGGATGGTGACGTTGAACCGGATCGGCAAGGCGGCGATCTTGCGGGTAAGGAAATTCTGCTTGGCGCCAACGCCCTGGCTCAACCCCGTAAAAGCGACCTGCGTCACCATGTCGCCGTCGAGATTGCCGTTGAGCTGCAAGTTCAGCGTCTTGTACGTCACCGAGCGCAGGGACTGGAACGCATAATTGCCCCAGCTACCCAGATCCCTCTGCGTGAGCTCTCCGACATAGGCGAGCGAGCCGCCGCTCTCCCGCACTTCCAGATACCCCTTCTCGATCCGGCCGCCATTGGCGCCGAACACGATCGGCAGAACGCCATCGAACGTACCGGTGGCGTTGATGTTGTCGAAATCGAAGCGCTGCAGGAAATCGTCCGCCTTCACGCCCTTGACGTGGAAGACCAGGCGACGGTCGACCGGCTGGCTCATGTCGAGCACACTGTCGTCGAGGACCAGCTCGCCGCCGGCAAAGGGCCATCGGCCGCCCTCCACCCGCACCTTCTGCCCCGGCAGCAACTGATAGCGGATCACGCCGTCATTGACGGCGACACCGGGATTGACCTCGCCGAGCGTCACCTTCTGGCCGGGCGGCGTCGACAGCGCGAGGAGATCGTCGAACACCACCTCGCCCTTGATCCCGCTCGCCGGCCCGAAGGCAGCGGCGAGGCTCATGTCGTCGGTACGGAAACGACCGTCGCTGGAGACACCGTCGGGACTCCAGCGAATCTGCCCCCGCCCGCGAATCGTTCCCTTCACATTGGCGATCACGCCCAGTGTCAGCCGGGTCAGCATGTCCGGCTGGAGCGCGTCGCTGAAAGTGAGGCCGGGCACGTCGAGGGTCGCGTGGCCGCTGCCGGAACCGAGATCGTGGACGATGGCAACGTCGGTCACCCCCGAATGCCGGCGCGGCTCGCGCAGCCGCCCGCCGACGGTGATCACCCCGTCCTTCAGCGTCAGCTTCACATCGTCCGTATAGAGCGGAAAGAAGCGCGGATCGGTCTGTTCATCGGCGACCTTGAGTTTGCCGCCGATGTCGAGGACGGCACCGCCCAGCCGCCAGCGCCCTTCCCCATCGGACATAAGCAGCGGAACATTGGCGAGCTTTCCCGCAAGCCCCGAGAAATCGCCGCCGAGACCGGCATTGCCGTAATCGCCGCGCAACGCGGCGACATCGAGCCGCGTCACCGCCTGGCCGGTACCCAGGCGGATCGCCACCCCGCCGGCCGTAAAGCCCGGCCGCGACAGGCTGGCGGAAAAGCCGTTTGCGCTTAACGCCAGCGGCGACTTGCCGATCGTTCCGACGAGGCGCGGGCGATCGATTCGGACCCCGCCCCGCAGCGTGCCCCCCGGAGATCGCGCAAGCAGCGACGGGCCTTCGAGCGGACACAGCGGCAGCCGCGATCGTCCGACCGTCATGCCGGCTATGGCGAGCCGGACGAAATCGACGGGCATACAGCCTGCCGCCAGCGCGAAGGAGCCGTCGCCGGAGAAGCTGCCGGAAAGAGGCATGCTGAGCCCTTCGACGCGCCCGTTGCCAAGCGGCCCGTCCAGCGTCGCGTGGGTCTCGAAGCGGGTGCGGCCGCCGGCGGCCACGAAGCGCACCGGCTGGAGCGCGATCCGCGCATCGCCTGCCTGATAGGGCGCGATGGTCGCCAGCCCCTCGATCGGCGCCCCTGGACGTTGCTGTTTCAAGCGGATGTCCGCCTGGGGCAGGCCACCGCCGTCCACAGTAAGCCGTCCGTCGAGCCGGGTAAGACCGGCCGGCCATACATAGGTGACGCCGGTACCGCCGCCCCAGGAGATTTCCGCACCGCCGCCTTCGGCGACCAGCCGGCTGACCCGAAAGCCGCCGCGCGCCGGCGTACCCGCGAGCGCGATGTCCGCGTCCAGCTTCGTCGTCCCCGAGGCGCGTCGCATCGCATCGGCCAGCGCTACGCCAAAGGGCGCGAGCGGCGTTCCCGCCATCCCCCCGAGAGAGGCAAGAGCCGCGTCGAGGGCGGCGGGCTCGGCCGCAGCTTGCCGCACGCGCGCACGCGCCTTCACGCCGAACCGCTTCTCGCCCGATCGATAGGCATAGCTACCGTCGAGTGCCGCCGCGATGCCGGCAAGGCTGCGTCCTGCCGAGAAGCGTTGCGCCGTCGTCGAGAAATCCCCTCGCGTCTCGTTCACATCGCCTTCGAAACCGATCTGGGCAATCAGCATCTCCAGTCGATTCGTCCCCTGCCCGGCAGCGAGCAGCTCGACATGGGCGCCGCCCTTCCAGCTGTTCAGCGCCTCGCCCAGCGTCGCATCGATCGCAATCTGGGGAGCAGTGAGCGACAGCCCCGAATCGCAATGCACGCCTCGCACCCGCACCGGCCCGTCAAATGCCGGCTTTGAGTCGGAGACGGCGATGTTGACGAACGCGGTCGCGCGGTCCGCCTCACAGGCACCGATCGCCAGACGCGGCGCGATCGCGGCGAGCTTGCCCTGAAAACCGTCCGAAAGATTGCCGCTACCGTCGAGGGCAAGCCCCGCCTGGCCGAAGGGCGTATCGAGATGCATCCGCGCATCGCTGAGACGCATGTCGATATCCGGCAGAGACAGCGGTCCTCCGGAGGATGCGGGTAGTAACCGGTCGATGGCACCGAGCGACAGCCTGCCGCCGCGCACCCGCCCACGCATCCGCACGCCGCCCGCCGCGAGCGAACTGACCCCAACCCCGCCCCACGGCGTATAACCGACGCTCAGCTCCACCCAATCCGCGGTCAGGTCCGGGCGCCTTGGATCGCCGATCACCAGATGTTCGATGCGTTGCAGCCCCGGCTCGATTGTCACGAGGTCGTAGCGCGCCGGCACGCCCTTGGCGCGCAGCGTCTCATCGATCAGATCGCGCGCGATCGGCTTGCGCTGCGTCCACAGAATGAGGACAGCACCGGCCAGCAGGACGAGCAGCCCTGCCGTTCCGACCAGCCATCGCCGTGGCGGCTTCCTGTCCCCTTCTGCCACGATCGTCAGCCTAGCCGCACAAATCCTTGCGCGGCCATAGCGAATCCATCGTCAATCACCCGCAACTCCCACCAGTCCTTGCCTCCCTGCAACGCCCGATCGCGCAATAGGATCATTTCGCGGCCGTCTTCAAACCACCGCGTCCTTGCTATACCCCGCAATACATGAACGATTCCGTGACGGACGGCAGCGGCCATCGCGCGCGCCTGCGCCAGCGTCTGCTGACGCTCGGGCCCGAGGGGCTGCTGGACCATGAACTCGTCGAATATCTGCTTGCCCTCGCCATCCCTCGCCGGGATACGAAGCCGCTCGCCAAACGGCTGCTGGCCGAGTTTGGCGGGCTGGAGCCGCTGCTCTGCGCCGAACCTGAAAGCCTGGCCCGCGCCGGCCTCGGCGAAAGCGTCGTCGCGGCGCTGAAAATAGCGGAGGCCGCGGCGCTGCGGCTGCTGCGCAAGCGCATCGCCGATCAGCCGATTCTCTCGAACTGGCAGGCGCTGCTCGACTATCTGCAAGCCGACATGGCGCATCGGCCGATTGAGCGGGTCCGCGTGCTCCATCTCAACAGCCGCAACATGCTGATCCGCGACGAAATGATTGCCGAGGGCTCGATCGATCAGGTCGCCATCCACGTCCGCGAGATCGTACGCCGCGCGATCGACCTGCACAGCGCCGCACTGATCATCGTCCACAACCATCCGAGCGGCGATCCGCAGCCCAGCCGCGAGGATATCCGCCTCACCCGCGAGGTGATCGACGCCTGCCGTCCGCTGGGCATCGCACTGCACGACCATGTCGTGATCGGCGCACAGGGCAACAGCAGCATGCGCTCGCTTGGATTGATCTGACGGCCCCTCCTGCCTCCGGCAGCGCCGGATCGACGGCCATCACATGCCAGGCGGACGGTGCGAATCGTCGATATAGTCGGAAAATTTGGTGATCTTGCTCTCGAAACGGAGCTTCACCTTGCCGGTGGCGCCGTGCCGCTGCTTGGCGATGATCAATTCGGACAGCCCGAATACGCGCTCCATGTCGCGCGCCCACTGGTCATGTGCTTCGAAGGTCTTGGCGTCGTCGCCTTCCAGCGGGCGCTTGGGCTCGCGCGACTGGACATAATATTCCTCGCGGAACACGAACAGCACGATATCGGCGTCCTGCTCGATCGAGCCGGATTCGCGAAGGTCCGAGAGCTGCGGGCGTTTGTCCTCGCGCTGCTCGACGGCGCGGCTGAGCTGGGACAAAGCGATCACCGGCACGTGCAGCTCTTTCGCCAGCGTCTTGAGGCCGCGGCTGATCTCGGAGATCTCCTGCACGCGATTGCCATCGCTGCTGCGGCCGGATCCCTGCAGGAGCTGCAGATAGTCGACCACGATCAGGCCGATGCCCCGCTGCCGCTTGAGGCGGCGGGCGCGGGTGCGCATCGCGGCGATGGTGAGACCCGGCGTATCGTCGATATAGAGCGGCAGGCCCTCGAGCTCCGCCGCGGCGCGGGCGAGATTGCGGAAATCGGCCTGGCTGATCTTGCCCATACGCAGATTTTCCGAGCTGATGTTCGACTGCTCGGAAAGGATGCGGGTGGCGAGCTGATCCGCCGACATTTCGAGGCTGAAGAAGGCGACCGCCGCCCCCATCGACTTGGCATCCTCGATCCCGTCCTCGCGATCGCGCACCAGCCGCTGGGCCGCATTGAATGCGATATTCGTGGCGAGCGACGTCTTGCCCATGCCGGGGCGGCCGGCGAGAATGATCAGATCCGAACGATGCAGGCCGCCGATGCGCGAATTGACCCCTTCGAGGCCGGTCGTGATACCGGAAAGATGGCCGCCCGAATTGAGCGCGCGCTCGGCCTGCTCGACGGCCATCTTGGTGGCCTGGCCGAAGCTCTTGACGCTGCCCGTCTCGCCGCCCTGTTCGGCAACCTTGTAGAGCGCGACCTCGGCGGCTTCGATCTGCGCCTTTGGATCGACGGTGTCGGAGGTATCGACCGCCTTCTCGACCATCTCGCGCCCGACACCGATCAGTTCACGCAGCAAAGCGAGGTCATAGATCTGGGTCGCGAAATCGCGCGCGCCGATCAGCGTTGCGCCACTGCCCGTCAGCTGGGCGAGGTAGGCTGGACCGCCCAGCTCGCGCATCGCCTCGTCGCTCTCGAACATCGGCCGGAGAGTTACCGGATTGGCGATCATGTTCTTGTCGACGAGCTTCAATATCGCTTCGTAGACGCGCCCGTGGACCTGTTCGAAAAAGTGATCGGGACGCAGCGTGCCCTGAATATCCTCGGCGAGCCGATTGTCGATCATCAGCGCGCCAAGCAGCGCGGCCTCCGCCTCGACATTGCAGGGAAGCGTCGTGGGTTCACCGGCAGGCACCGGCATGAGTCGTGCGGGCTCGGCCATATCCTCCCCTATCGCGCCTCCCGCCATTCCTCTCAAGCCCCGGACGAAAAGCTTCGGTGGGCAGTCCTGTGGACAAAAGACGGGCCAGCCGTAGGGCGGATCGGCTTGCGGTCCTCATTATGATGATGGATAGGATAAGCATGCTTATGGATCATCAGCGCTCGCTCGGTTTTCTGATGCACGACGTGGCAAGCCGCATGCGCTACCGCTTCGATGCGCGCGCTCGCGCGCTCGGCGTCACGCGCCAGCAATGGCGGGTCATTTTCTGGCTTGCGCGCACGCCGGGCGTGACCCAGGCCGAGCTTGCCGACACGCTTGAGGTGGAACGCATCACCCTGTGCCGCATGATCGACCGCATGGCGGAAGCCGGCCTGGTCGAGCGGCGCGCCGATCCCAGCGACCGGCGCGTCTGGCGCCTCCATCTTTTACCGGAGGCGGTGAGAATCGCAGACAAGCTCGCCGAAATAGGCGCGGAAGTGGAACGCGAGGCGTTGGCCGCTTTATCGCCCGAAGCTGCCGATATCGTGATAGACAGCCTCGAACGATTGCGTAATGGGCTACGCCATCGAGAGACCGAAGCGGTCGGACAGAGAGAAATCGCATGAACGAGATGACCCGGATCGAGGCCGACGAGCTCGTCGACGCGCCCGTCGCGCCGGGCGCCCGCGTCCGCCGGCTGCTCATCATGTCTTCCGTTCCGGTGCTCCTTGCGTTCGTCGCCGTCTATTTCTGGCTGACCAGCGGCCGCACCGTTTCGACCGACAACGCCCAGATCCAGGCGCATGTCGTCAGCGTCTCGCCCGAGGTCAGCGGCCGCATCATCGAGATGCGCGTCAAGGAGAATCAGATCGTGAAGGCGGGGGATGTCCTCTACCTGATCGATCCCGAACCCTATCGCATCGCGCTGATGCAGGCCGACGCAGCCGTCGGCAACGCGCAGCTCGACATCTCGCAACTCCAGGGCAGCTATTCCTCAAAGGTCGCGGACATCGGCGAGAAGGCGGCCGACGTGCAGCTCGCACAGGAGAATTTCCGCCGGCAGGCCGAGCTTCTCCAGCGCGGCTTCACGACCCGGGCCGCCTATGACGCCGCGCGCGCCGCGCTGGCGTCCGCCCAGGCCCAGCAGAATTCCGCGTCGGCCAGCGCCGATGCCGCCCGCGCGATGCTGGGCGTATCCGACAATGGCGGCCATCCGCAGGTCGAGGCGGCGATCGCCGCGCGCGACAAGGCCGCGCTCGATCTGCGCCGCACCGTGATCCGCTCGCCGATGGACGGCCGCGTCAGCCAGGCCGACAAGATCCAGCCAGGAGCGATGGCGATCGCCATGTTCCCGGGTCTCAGCATCGTCAGCAACGAAGGCTATTGGATCGACGCGAACTTCAAGGAAACGCAGCTTCCGAGGATCCGCATCGGACAGCGCGCCGAAGTGGAAATCGATGCGATTCCCGGCCGCACGTACAAAGCGCATGTCACCGGCATCGGTGCGGGCACAGGCTCGGCCTTCTCGGTGCTTCCGGCCCAGAATGCCACGGGCAACTGGGTGAAGGTGACGCAGCGCGTCGCCGTGCGGCTCGTCCTCGACGATAAGCCCGATCGCCCGCTTGTCTCCGGCTGGAGCGCACATGTGACGGTGCACGTCGCCGAGTGAGGCCACGATGCGGCCTGAGGCGCGCGCCGAAGCAACGGCGCCCTCTCCCTTCGTCCCCCTTTGCCAACCAGGTTGCGCTCCGGTAACAGCGCACCGGCCATGGCCGACCCTCGCATCATCGATATCGAGCTCGACGAGCGCACCATCCTGTGGCGCAACGCCGACGTCGAGCAGGAGCGGCGGATCGCGATCTTCGATCTGCTCGAGGGCAATCATTTCCGGCCCCTGCGCGAATATCCGAACGACTATGCAGGCCCATACAGGATCCGTCTGCATGTCGAGGAAGGCCGCCTGGCGATCGACATCAAGGCGGAGAACGGCACGCTGCTGGAGACGCTGATCCTCGGCCTTGCCCGCTTCCGCAGGCCGATCAAGGACTATTTTGCGATCTGCGACAGCTACTTCCAGGCCATTCGTCAGTCGACGCCTGATCAGATCGAGACCGTGGATATGGCCCGCCGCGGCATCCATAACGATGCCGCCGAACTGCTGATGGAACGGCTGGCCGGCAAGATCGAGACCGACTTCGACACCGCCCGCCGTCTGTTCACGCTCATCTGCGTCCTGCACATCCGGGGCTGACGAGCATGACGACCTTCGTTGGCGATCGGCGGCGGCTCTCGCGCATCCTTCTCGCGGCAATCGGCGCAACAGCCCTTTGCATGGCAGCCTATGCTTATGTCCGTCTCTGGCACCCGACGCGCGCCCATTTCCCGATCCAAGGACTCGACGTGTCGCATCACCAAGGCACGATCGACTGGCAGCGCGTGAGGAAAGCCGGCGCGGATTTCGCCTATATCAAGGCCAGCGAAGACGGTGATCATCGGGATTCGCGCTTCACCCAGAACTGGCAGGGCGCGCGCGCGGCAGGACTACGCACCGGCGCCTACCACTTCTTCACCCTCTGCCGATCCGGGGCGGAACAAGCGGCCAATTTCGCCGCGACGGTTCCCGCCGCGTCCGACACCCTTCCGCCGGCCATCGACCTGGAGTTCGGCGGAAATTGCGCTGCCCGTCCGTCACGGGCGGCCTTCTTCCGTGAACTGGCAATCGCTCTGCACGGCATCGAAGCGCACAGCGGAAAACGCGCGATCCTCTATGTCACCGACGAATTCGACGCGGCATATCGGGTCAGCGCTGCGATCCCGCGGCCGCTCTGGCTGCGCAGCCTTTTCGCGCCGCCCGGCTATGGCGCGCGCGACTGGACGATCTGGCAGGCATCGAACATCCATCATGTCGACGGCATAGAAGGCTGGGTCGATTGGAACGTCACCCGGCAGTGAGCAAGCGACGGAGCGACCATGGCTGAACAGGCAGATCTCGGCGACGTCGCCGGCGCCATATTGATCGGTGCGGCACGGGGCGCGGCGCTGCATGCGCATGCCCCCTATTCGCGGTTCGCCGTAGGCGCGGCCGCGCTGCTGTCCGACGGTGCCGTCATCACCGGCGCGAACATGGAAAATGCCAGCTACGGCCTTTCGCTCTGCGCCGAGACCGTCGCCATCGCCGCGGCCAGCGCGCAAGGCCGGCTGGCCGACATCGTCGCGATCGGCGTGGCGGGAGGGCGGCTCAAGAAGGGCGAACTGACCGGCGACGACGTCGTCCGTCCCTGCGGCCGCTGCCGCCAGATCCTGGTCGAAGCTGCGCAGACCGGCGGCCTCGACATCGCCGTCCATTGCGCCTCTGGGGACGGCAAGACAGTGGAGAAGCACATGCTCTCCTCGCTGCTGCCCTTCCCCTTCGGTCCCGACGATCTGGGTTGAATTCCGCCGTCGGCGCGGCGAAAGCTGCGCGCCGCCTTGCTTTCCCGGCACCCGCCGGGGAGAAAGTGCAACACGATCCCTACCGTCATCCCTCATCCGCTCGCGGAGAGGACGCCCTACCCCTCAGATGCAGGAAAGCCCCCAATGTCCATCATGTCCGACCGCTGGATCCGCGACCGCGCCATGCAGGACGGCATGATCGAACCCTTCGTGGAGAGCCAGCGGCGCGACGGTTGCATCAGCTTCGGCCTTTCCTCCTATGGCTACGACGCGCGTGTGGCCGACGAATTCAAGATCTTCACCAATGTCGATTCGGCGACGGTCGATCCCAAGAATTTCGCGGCGAACAGCTTCGTCGACCGCAAGACCGACTGCTGCATCATTCCGCCCAACAGCTTCGCGCTGGCTCGCACGGTAGAATATTTCCGCATCCCCCGCGACGTGCTGGTGATCTGCCTCGGCAAGTCCACATATGCACGCTGCGGCATCATCGTGAACGTCACGCCGCTCGAACCCGGCTGGGAGGGCCATGTGACGCTCGAATTCTCGAACACGACCCCATTACCGGCGAAAGTCTATGCCAATGAGGGCGCCTGCCAGTTCCTGTTCCTGCAGGGCAACGAACCCTGCGAGGTCAGCTATGCCGACCGGGCGGGCAAATATATGGGGCAGCAGGGCGTCACGCTGCCACGGATGTAAAACGTCCCTGGAAAATTATCCGGGGATGACGACGGAGATCGTCGAGCCCTATTTCGCCATCCGTCCGAACGGCAGAAGCTGCTCGGCGAGCTTGGCCGCGGCGGATCCATCGCCCGCCCGCAACGGGACCAGCAACCGCGCCGCGTTGATCTTCATGATCTTGTCCACGGGCGTCGGCGCATTGCCGTTCGCGGCCTTTTCCGCCAGCGTGCGCGCCGCGGCCACATCATCGGAATCGAGCACGATCCGCAGCAGCGCCGCATAGCCTGCGTAAAGCGACCTGCCGCCCCCGAGCGCGACCGCACGATCGAGAGCGCTCAGCCCGGCCTTCTTCTTTGCGCCGAGCATGGCACCCGCGATCATCGAGCCGACATCATGCACCGCTTCCAAATGCCAGCCGGCGAGCGCGATTTGCGCCTCAGGATCGTTCGGATCCGCTGCCGCGAGCGATTCGAACAGGCGCTTGGACGTTTTCGCTTCGCTCAGGCTCCTCGTAAGCTTGGCCTTGTAACCGGTCGCTATTGCGTGCTGAAGGGCCGCCTCACGATCCTTCGCATTACGCTGCAGTTCGCGGTCGGAAGCAGTCACAGCCTTGTCGATCAGGACGAGTGCGGCAGCTTTGGTGCTCGTGGCATATGCAGCCTGCACGAGCATCGCGCGCGGCGTCAGAGCCTCGGCCGCGTAAACGGGTGCCGCCGGAACCAGCGTAGAACCGACCGAACAGGCGACCAGCGCCCATGAACGGGACATGCGCAAAGACCATATCTCCCAAGCCACGACAGGGCTTCCAACGCATGTCTGCAGTTAGGGTGCCAATCACTTGACCACCTTTCGGCTCAGTTGAGCCGCCTGTCGGTCAGCCTAGCCGAAATCGCCTCTATCGCAACAGGTCGGCGCGCGCCGCCTCATATTCGCGCGCGAGCCGGGCAACAAGCTCCGCGGCAGGAACGATATCGTCGACGCCGCCAATACCTTGGCCCGCGCCCCATATGTCCCGCCAGGCCTTGGCATCGCCTGCACTGGAGGCAAAATCCATCTTGGAAGGATCGCTGGTCGGCAGATTGTCGGGATCGAAGCCGGCAGCGGCGATCGACGGGCGCAGATAATTACCGTGAACGCCGGTGAAAAGGTTGCTGTAGAGAATGTCCTCCGCAGAACCTTCGACGATCATCTGCTTGTAGGCCTCCGGAGCATTGGCCTCTTCCGTCGCGATGAAGGCGGACCCGACATAGGCGAAGTCCGCGCCCATCGCCCGCGCCGCCAGGATCGAACGGCCGGTGGCGATCGCACCCGACAGAGCGATCGGGCCGTCGAACCAGGCCCGCGTTTCCTGCACCAGCGCGAAGGGCGACTGGACACCGGCATGGCCGCCTGCGCCAGCGGCCACGAGAATGAGACCGTCCGCCCCCTTCTCGATCGCCTTGTGCGCGAACCGCTGGTTGATCACGTCATGAAAAACGAGGCCGCCGTAGGAATGGATCGCCTGGTTCACCTCCACTTGCGCGCCGAGCGAGGTGATCACCAGCGGCACCTTGTGCGCGACGCAGGCTTCCAGATCCGCCGCCAGGCGATCGTTGGAGCGATGCACGATCAGGTTGACCGCAAACGGTGCCGACGGTCGGTCCGGATGGCGCGCATCATGATCCGCCAGCGCGGCCTGGATGCGATCGAGCCATTCGCCGAGCCGTGCCTGCGGCCGGGCATTGAGCGAGGGAAAGGAACCGATCACGCCCGAGGTGCACTGGGCGATGACGAGATCGGGATTGGAGACGATGAACATCGGAGAGGCGATCACGGGCAGGCGCAGCCCGCGTTTGAGCTCAGTCGGTACGGCCAAATCTTGCTCCTATCGTCTTCTGCCCTGGTGCCGGATATTGGCCGGGCGACCGCGCCGGCCCATCACCCGCCGATCCTTGCCGCCCCGCCGCACCGGCAGATGGTTGGCGCCCTCCGGCAACTCGAAACGCAGCGCCCCGTTGATCGGGTTGGCCTCGACGAGACGAAGCTGGAGGAACTGGCCGGACGCGTAGCGTTCGCCGCTCTCCTCGCCAACCAGCGCATGCGCCGCCTCGTCGAAGCGGAAACGCTCCGCGCCGAGCGTCGAGACCGGGACGAGACCGTCGCCGCCAAGCCCCACGACGGTCGCGAAGAAGCCGAAGCTCTGCACGCCGGTGATCCGCGTGTCGACGATCTCGCCGACATGCGTGGCAAGATAGGCCGCGACATAGCGATCGATCGTCTCGCGCTCCGCCTCCATCGCGCGCCGCTCGGCCTGACTGATGCTTTCGCCGAGCCGTCCCATCTGCTCGGCCTCCTCGCTCGTCAGACGGCCCTCGCCAAGCCCATAGGCGCCGACCAGCGCACGGTGGACGAGCAGATCGGCGTAGCGGCGAATCGGGCTGGTGAAATGGGCGTAGCTGCCGAGCGCCAGGCCGAAATGGCCCGTGTTCGTCGGTGCGTAATAGGCCTGTGTCTGGCTGCGCAGCACCTGTTCCATGATCTGCGGGCGTATGGCCTCGTCGTCGACGCGTCCGAGGATATGGTTGAAGGTGGAAGGCCGGACCACCTGGCCGAGGGCGAACTGGATGCCGAAGGTGGCGAGATACTCCTTGAGCGCGACCAGCTTCTCCCGGCTCGGCGGCTCATGGTCGCGGTACATCACGGGGGCCTTCTTCGCCTCCAGCGCCTTGGCCGCTGCGACGTTGGCAGCGATCATGAAATCCTCGATCAGCCGGTGCGCATCGAGCCGCTCGCGCGGAGCCACCGAAAGGATGCGTCCCTTCTCGTCCAGCATCACGCGGCGCTCGGGCAGGTCGAGGTCTAGCGGCTGGCGCGCGTCGCGGGCAGCAGCGAGGGCCGCCCAGCAGGCCCAGAGCGGCCGCAACGCCTCCTCGACCAGAGCGGGCGCGACGGCGCCGTCCGATCCGCCCGGCACCGCATCGATCGCGGCCTGGGCATCCTCATAAGCGATGTTGGCCGCGACGCGGATCACGGCGCGGGTGAAGCGCCATGCCCGGATCGCACCCGTCTTGCCGATCTGCAGGTGACAGACCAGCGCCGCGCGATCCTCGTCTTGCTTGAGCGAGCAGATGTCGGCCGAGAGCGTTTCCGGCAGCATCGGCACGACGCGATCGGGGAAATAGACGCTATTGCCCCGCTTGCGCGCCTCGCGGTCGAGCAGGCTGCCGGTACGAACATAATAGCTGACGTCAGCGATGGCCACGATCGCCTTGAATCCGCCTGGATTCTCCGGATCATCGTCGGGTGCGGCCCAGACCGCGTCGTCATGATCGCGCGCATCCGCAGGATCGATCGCGACGATCGGGAGCGAGCGCAGGTCCTCCCGGCCGGCACCGAGCGGCTGCTTCGACACTCGCTCCGCCTCTTCGAGAAGATCCTCCGAGAAGCTGTTGGGAATACCATATTTGTGGATAGCGATGAGGCTGAAGCTGCGCGGCGCAAAGGGATCGCCGAGCCGCTCGGTCACTTTCACCGTGATGCGCGGCGGGCGGCCCGTCTTCTCGGCGAGCACGAGGTCGCCGGCCTCGGCCTCGCCGGCATCGGAAACCTGCCAGTCGCGCTTCTCGCGCTTGTCGACGGGCCGAAGCCAGAGGCGGTCGCCCTCCGCATGGAGCACGCCGAGCACCAGTTCCTCGCCCTTGGCGAGCTTCTTGAGCGGATGGGCGATCCAGCCGCGGCCTGCCTCCTCGGTGCGAGCCAGGATGCGGTCTCCTACGCCGAGCGCGGACCGGCGGCCGCGCTCCGCGACGCGCAGGCGCGGCGGCGGCTGATCGCTTTCCCAGCGCTCGGGAACGGCGAGCGGCTGATCGCCCTCGATGTCGACGATGCGCAGCACCGTCACCTTCGGCACGCCGCCCATCTTGTGAAAGGCCCGGCCCGGGGCCGAATCGATCAGCCCCTCGTCGGCCATGTCCTTGAGCAGCGCCTTCAGCGCGATCTTCTCATTGCCGCGAAGGCCGAAAGCACGCGCAATCTCACGCTTGCCGGCCGGCTGATCCGATCGGGTGATGAAATCGATGATCTGCTGCCGTGTCGGCAGGCCTGGCGTGAGCTTGGACATGCCCGACACATAGGGACGATCCCTCCCCGACGCATCCTTCCTCTTCGCTGCCCTCCGCGGCGAATGATCAGGCAGCCGCGCGGGCCTTTCCGCTCATGCGGATGCGCAGATCGTCGAGGCAGCGCGCCGCGGTGCAGCCGTCCCACAGGTCCGGGCGCTTGCGTTCGCTGCGCGGCTGGCCCAGCGCCGTTTCCAGCGCCGCGATCAGCGTGCCGGCGTTGACCAGCCGGCTTGTGCCTTCGCTGATCGTGATCGGCCGCTCGGTATTCTCGCGCAGGGTGAGGCAGGGAATGCCGAGATAGGTGGTCTCTTCCTGAATGCCGCCCGAATCAGTGATTACAGCGGCGGCATTCATCACGAGGCTCATGAAGCGGATATAGGGCGCCGGCTCGGCGAGGATCACCCCGGCGTCGCGCAGCCGGACGTCATGCCCGCCGGCCGCCAGCCGCTGGGCGGTGCGCGGGTGAACCGGGAAGACCAGCGGCAGGCGCCGCTGCGCGGCCAGCAGCGCATCGACCAGCCGCGCAAGCTGCGCCGGATCGTCGACATTGGATGGCCGGTGCAACGTCACCACGCCATAGCCGCCGACCGCGACTCCCAGCCGGCCCGGCTCGTCCGCGGCGGCGATGGCCGGGCGCACCAGCTCGAAACTGTCCATCATGATGTTGCCGACGCGGGTGATCCGTTCCGCCGGAATACCCTCGGCCAGCAGATTATCGTCCGCGTCCGGGGACGGCGTCCACAACACGTCGGCGAGCACGTCCGTGACGAGTCGGTTGAGTTCCTCGGGCATGGCTCGATCGCGGCTGCGCAAGCCGGCCTCGAGATGCACGGTCGGCACGCCGAGCTTAGCCGCCGCCAGCGTGCAGGCCGCCGTCGAGTTCACGTCGCCGACGACGATCAGCCAGTCCGGCCGCTCCGCCATCGCCACCTTCTCATAGGCGATCATCACCCGGCCGGTCTGCTCGGCATGGCTGCCCGATCCGACGCCGAGATGGTGATCCGGCGCCGGCAGGCGGAGATCCGCGAAGATCGCGTCGGACATGTTCGCGTCATAATGCTGGCCGGTGTGGATCAGCACCGGCGCGAAATCGGGCGCGGCGGACAAAGCATGCCAGAGCGGCGCCACCTTCATGAAATTGGGACGGGCGGCGGCGATCAGGTGGATGCGGGCAGGCGAAATGGTCATGCCTCCTGTCATTAGGCCGACAAAGTTTCCGTCCGGTTTCCGACAGAACCGGCTAACGCACGCGGATAAATTCGCGATGACGCATTGGCTATCTGCACAGGCTATGGCATCGGCCCGCGTGAGGACAGAGGAAAACGGGAGTCAGGTCGGATGAGCGAACCCTTCATCGTCGGTATCGGTGGCACCGCGGCAGCGGGCTCATCCACCGAGAACGCCCTCAAGATCGCGCTGCAATCGGCCGAGAAAGCGGGCGCGCGCGTGCGGCTGTTCGACGGCCCCTTCATCACCAGCCTGCCCCATTATATGACCGACGCCGCAAAGGCTTCCGCCGAGGGCACCGAGTTCGTCGAAGCGCTCCGCAAGGCCGACGGCGTGATCATCGCGAGCCCGGGCTATCACGGCTCGATCTCCGGTTTGGTCAAGAACGCGATCGACTATCTCGAAGAGACGTCCAAGGATGCGCGCGTCTATCTCGACGGCATACCGGTCGGCCTGATCGCCACCGCCTATGGCTGGCAGGCAACCGGCAGCACGCTGGCGACGCTGCGCGCCATCGTCCACGCGCTGCGCGGCTGGCCGACCCCGCTGGGCGCGGCGATCAACAGCTCCGGTGGTATTTTCAAGGGCGGCGTCTGTACGGATGCTGGCGCCAACATGCAGCTCGAACTGGTCGGCAAGCAGGTCCACGACTTCGCCCGGCTGCGCATGGCGGATCCGTCCGTGATGGAAACCGGCGCGAACTGAGCTCAGTCCCCAAAAGCTGGAAGGGCTCCGCGCACCGGATATGTATCGTTCGCGCTTCTGCGAATAGCTCGCAATATGGTTGCAGCTGCGGATCATTCGCGCTAGGCGGTCGGGGTGAACGCCCCGATCCCGATCCCGTCCGCTTCCGTCAAGAAGCGCCGTATCAGCCGCGGCTGGTGGCTGAAGCAGCTTCATACGTGGCATTGGATCAGTGCGGCGGTCTCGCTGGTCGGCATGCTGATGTTCGCGATCACCGGCGTGACGCTCAATCACGCCGCCTCGATACCCGCCACTCCGAAGGTAGTCGATCGTTCCGCAAAGCTGCCTGCGTCGCTGCTGCGCATGCTGAAACCGACGCCAAAGGCCTCCGACGCGCCCATGCCGGCGCCGGTCGCCGAAGCCATCGCCGGCGCGGTCGGGCTCGATCCGTCCGGACGCGCCGCGGAATGGAGCGATAGCGAGGTCTATGTCGCGATGCCGCGGCCGGGCGGCGATGCCTGGGTGAGCGTCGATCGTGCGACGGGCGAAATCAAGTCGGAGACGACCAGCCAGGGCCTGGTCTCACTGCTCAACGATCTCCACAAGGGGCGCAATACCGGTCTCGCCTGGCGGCTGTTCATCGACGCTTTCGCCGCCGCCGCCATCCTCTTCACCGGCACCGGCCTGCTGCTCCTCCAGTTCCACGCCAAGCATCGCAAGAAGACGTGGCCGCTGGTCGGTCTCGGCCTCGCCGCTCCGCTCATCATCGCCATCCTGTTCATTCATTAGGGGGACACGAAAGCCATGCGTCCTGCTTCCTACGCGCTGATCGGCAGCGCCGTACTCATCGCGCCTGCCGCCAACGCCGCCACGATCACGATCACGCTGCCGCGGCTGCCTATCGCCGAATATAAAAAGCCCTATGTGGCCGGCTGGGTGGAGCCGGCGGGCGGCGGCGCGCCGCGGAGCCTTTTCGTCTGGTACGATCTCAAGAAGGGCGGCAACGAGCCGGGCACCAAATGGCTGTCCGACCTGCGCTCCTGGTGGCGCAAGAGCGGACGGAATCTGTCGCTTCCCGCCGACGGCATCAGCGGTGCGACCAAGAGCCCGGGCAGCTACGCCGTGCCGCTGCCCGCCGATCTTCCGCCCGGCAATTATGTCGTCAATGTCGAGGCTGCGCGCGAAAATGGCGGACGCGAGCTGGTCAGCGTGCCGATCAAGGTGCCAGGTGCTGCCGGACGCGCGGCAGGCAAGACCGAGCTCGGCGCCGTGATCGTGGCCGCGAAGTGAGGAACTGGATCATGCAGCGCTGGGCACGCCCGCTCCTCCTGGCCGCCCTGCTCGCTCCTACGGCGGCACTGGCGGATCATTCTTTCATCCTGCCGTCGAACACCAATGTCTCGGGCACCAACACGATGGTGACGTTCGACGCGGCGGGATCGGAGCATGTCTTCTTCTTCGATCACCGCCCGATCCAGCTCGCAGCGATCAGGATCTGGAAGCCGGATGGAACGCCGGGCGAATCCGTCAACGGCGTCCAGGGCCGCTTCCGCTCGGTATTCGATGTGAAGCTCGATCAGCCGGGCACCTGGAAGGTCGCCGCAGAGCAGAAGATGATCACCGGCAGCTTCAAGCTGAACGGCGAAGAGCGACGCGTCGGCGGACGCGGCGGCGCGCCGCGCGCCGGACAGCCCGGCCCCGGCGGCCCAGGCCAGCCCGGCGAAGCCCGTCCCGCAAGTGGGCAGCGCGGCAGTGAGGGCGGCGAGCCTCGTGGCCCCGGCGGTGCGAGAGGCCCCGGCGAGGGCGGCGCGCGCCGCATGCCTCCGGTGGCGTTCGAGGATATTCCCGCCGAAGCGACCGACGTGCATCTGACCGAGATCGCCAACCGCGTGGAAACCTTCGTCACGCTGGGCGCGCCGACGACGACGATATTCAAGCCGACGGGCAAGGGCATGGAGCTCGAGCCGGTCACCCACCCCAATGCCATTGCCGCAGGCGAAACCGCCCGTTTCCGCTTCCTCATCGACGGCAAGCCGGCCGCCGGCTTGAAAGTGACCGTCGTTCCGGGTGGAGATCGTTACCGCGAAGATGTCGGGACGATCGAGCTGGCAACCGGAGCGGACGGCGTGGTTGCCGTCACCTGGCCGCATGCGGGCATGTACTGGCTCGGCGCCGAGGCGACGGACGATAATCCCAGTGAGAAGCGTGCCGAAGCGCGCAGGATGAGCTATGCGGCGACCTTCGAGGTGATGACGCCCTGACACGCCTGCTCATCCCGCGATCGATCGCCGACCGCGCGGCCATATCTCCGCCGGCCGGCGAGACCGTGCGCGCGGACGGGCTGACCATGGGCACCCGATGGTCGCTGGCCTGCGTGCTGCCAGGCGGCGTGACCATCGAACGCATCGCCGCCGGCGTGCAGGCCGCGCTCGACCGGGTCGTCGCGCAGATGAGCAACTGGGAAGCCGATTCGGATCTTTCCCGCTTCAATCGCGCGCCGGCAGGCTCCGCCGTGACGCTGCCGGGCGAATGCCTTCACGTATTGGAGACCGGCCTCGCCATAGCGCGCGCGACGCGGGGTGCGTTCGATCCCACCCTCGGCGCGCTGGTCGATCTGTGGGGTTTCGGCCCAGCCCCTGCTCCCGCCGAACGCCCCTCCGAGGATATGATCGCCGCGGCCCTGACCCACTCCGGATGGGAGCGGCTGACGATCGACCGGGCAGCGTCCAGCGCCGTGCAGCCGGGCGGGATCTCGCTCGATTTTTCGGGCATCGCCAAGGGCTTCGGCGTCGATCTCGCTGCCGACTGGCTGAAACGCAGCGGCATCTGTCATTTCCTGATCGAGGTCGGCGGGGAACTACGCGGCGAAGGCGTGAAGCCCGACGGCTCGCCCTGGTGGGTGGAGATCGAATCGCCGCCGGGCCTCGCCCTGGAGCAACTGCGCATCGCGCTCCATGGCCTCGCGATCGCGACGTCGGGCGACTATCGTCGCTTTTCCGATCGCGATGGCCGGCGGCTGCCGCACAGCCTCGATCCGCGCACCGGACGGCCGATCGTCAACGGCGTCGCCTCGGTCAGCGTCGTCCATCCGAGCTGCACCGCCGCGGACGCCTTCGCCACCGCCCTGACCGTGCTGGGCCCCGGCCAGGGCATGGCCTTCGCGACGCGACTCGATCTCGCCGCGGTGATCGTGACGCGCAACGAGGCGGATGGAACGTGGGAGGATTTCTCGCCCGCGCTGAAAGCAATGCTCGACTGAGCGAGAGTGGTGGGCCCGGAGGGACTCGAACCCCCAACCTAGCCGTTATGAGCGGCCAGCTCTAACCATTGAGCTACAGGCCCCGACCCTGCCCGACCGGCGATAGCGGAGGGGTGCCCTTGCTGGCAAGCCCGGCCTGGAATGCGCCGACCACTTCCTCGACACGCGCGGGGCGTACATTTTCGCGCGCAAAGAAATCGAGGACGCCATCCCACCAGGCGTAGAAGCGCCGCAGATCCGATCCGTCCCGGATATAGGGCGTATGGCCGGGCTCGACCGACGGCGAGTGGAAAGAGATGCTGAACAGCCGGATGCCGTCGTCGAGCAGCACGCGCAGCGCCTCGAGCACCTCGCTTAGCGGCATGCCCTCCGGCGTGAGCGCGACGCGGTTGATCAGCCCTGCGCGCGCCAGCACCGCCCGCAGCAGAGGAACATGCCGGGTCAGCGGAAAGATGCGGGATGCCGATCCCCGCAGCAGGCCGACATAGGCGGTCGTCAAGGGCAACTCTACGAGCTGGTTCCGGCTGCCGGCCCACCAGGGCCACGCCGGCATCCGCGAGAAATCGGGCCCCTCGTCCTGCCGGTAGTCGAACAGCGAGCGTACCGAAACGTCGAGGCGATACCCTGCCTCCTCGAGCAGCGCAGCCGTGTTCCGGCCGACGCCATAGCGGCCGGCGCGATAGACGATCGGGTGCCGCCCGAAGGTCTGCTCGATCCTGCTGGTCAGCGCGTGCAGCTTGGCCCGCTCCAGGTCCGGCGGAAGATTGCCGACGAAGCTATTGCTGGCGGTCAGTTCCTCGACGAAGGGCGGATTGACCCAGGGGTGGAGCTGGGCACCGACCGTACATTCGCCGCTATTCTGCCAGCCGCGCAGCAATTCGGCTCCGCGCACACTGGTGACCACCGGGAAATCGGCAAGATAGGCCGGAATGATGCCAAAATCACGCAGCCGGCGATGCGCGATGGGAAGCGCGTTGAGCGCGTAGGTTGAGGTCGACTCGCGGCTGCGCGGCGCCTGCCAATCGAATTCCTCCTCCGTATCCACGAACGTCAGGAAGCGGCGCCCGAAATCCATCGGAAGGTCGGCCCGCGCCGATGCTGGCGGCGGCCGATCGAGCCCGACTTCGGAAATCTCCGTTCCGGATGGCCCGTCAGTGCTCAATATGCCTATCCGCTCCCCTCGCCGCTCAAGACGGTATCGCTTTTTGCCGGGAGTCCCAAATAGAAGCGATCCGCCTCGATGACCAGCGTTCCGTGCGCAGCGTTGGCGAGGTTCCTTACCAGCCGCAGCGCGAAGCCCAGCCCGAGCGCGGGCGCGTCAGGCCAATCGCCTTCGGGGCTGTAGCCCGGATCCAGCAGGGTCCGCTCCTCGCGTCCCGCCAGCAAGGCCGGGCGACCGACCGAAAGGGCGACGCTGTCGGTGCCCGCCTCGCCGGGCGTGAGCGCCACGGCGATGGTCTCGCCCGCCTGGGCAAGACCGATGGTGGCCGCGAGCAACCGGGCATACATGCGCTCGACCGCGATCGGATCGGCATCGAGCGGCGGCAAGCCGGTGGCGAGCCGCACCTTGAGCTGTACGCTCCGACCATCGGCCACCGGCTCATATTCGCCATGCAGCCGCAGCAACAGTGCCGCCGCATCCACCGGCACGCCCCGCAGCGCGAGGCGTCGCGTATCGATGCGCGCGGCCATGTCGAGATCGTCGACGGCGGCGAGCAACTGTCGCGCCTGCGCGAGAATTTCCTCCGCCCGCTCCCGATAGGAAAAGGCGACCGGTCCCAGCATCTGGCGGCTGATCATCTCGGCGAAGCCGGAGATGGCATTGATCGGCGTGCGCAGTTCATGGACGAGCTGGCGCAGCGAATCCGCCATGAGGCCGGACCCGTAGAGCCCCTCGGCAGCAGATGCCGGCGCCTGTGCCGTTTCGGCGCGCGGCGCCATTTCGTCTGCGCGGGGGCGACGGCCGCTGCCGCGATAGCCGGTAAAGCGTCCGTCGGCATGATCGAAGAAGGGCACGCCGGAGATGCGCCATTCGCCCGAGGCTGCTCCGACCCCGGCGACCGTGAGCCGCGCATCCCGAAACGGCGCGCGTTGCCGATAGGCCCCTGCCGCATGGCCATCGACGCCATGCTCGGGGCCGCTGGCCGGCGTCGCGATGCTCATCCCGATGAGCGGCCCGCGCGGCGCGCCGTCCACCCACAGGACGACGCCGTCAGCCCCCGTCTCGAACCGGAAATCCTCGCTCGGCACTGTCGGATCCCCAGGCGGATCCGACAGTTCGGGAGGGCCGCGCCGCGTCCGCCGAAACGCGTCGATGCGCGCCATCAGATCGCGAATCTGCATCGGCCCGCTGAGAGGCGGAACGTCCTTCACGGGATCGGCAGCCGCCGTCACGGTTTCCGTTCGGGAAACAAGCGGCGCGGTGAGATCCAGGATCGCGCCGGCCGACTCCTCTGCCGGCAACTCCGGGGCTTCGTGCGCCGATTCCGGTGCGGGAATACCGAAATCGCTGAGCCCGAAATGGGTTAGTGCCTTCGCCACGTCAGGCCCGAGATCGCGGCGGTTGCGCAACAGCGCGCGCGCCGTGGGCGAAAGCGACGGCAGCAGGTTTATCCAAACTTCGTCAGGCAGACGTGCCGTGCCGATGATCGGCGCGGCGATCGGGCCGGGCTCCTCGGCGAACAGCGCCACGAGGTCCTGCGGCAGAGCGCGACCGACAAGCCCACGCGCGACCTCGGCACGCACCTCGAGCGGCACATCCCGGCGCAGAAACCGTACCATATCATAGGCTTCGTCGACGACTGGGCCATGCTGCCCACGTCCCTGGGCGAGCAGGTCCACAATCTGACGCCACGCAGCGGCCCGCGCTTCACCCGTATTCAGGGGCTGCGCGAGGACAGTCGATAGCATGTCGTCGAATCGCACCCGGCCATGCCTCCCGCCCAATCTGCCGACCGCTTAGCCGACATGCCGCTCCCAACTCGTTAACTGGCGCCGACGATGCGGGGAAGCGACTTTTCTGCCCCGTCGCAATGTGGGACAATTGCACAAAGCCGAAATAATATTTTAGGCTGGCGGCA
The DNA here is from genome assembly GCF_009755815.1 of Flavisphingomonas formosensis. Taxonomy (GTDB): domain Bacteria; phylum Pseudomonadota; class Alphaproteobacteria; order Sphingomonadales; family Sphingomonadaceae; genus Flavisphingomonas; species Flavisphingomonas formosensis. The sequence goes on along the minus strand of NZ_WRPK01000004.1, from coordinate 326,849 downwards.
GAAGATGAAAGGAAATGCCGTGGCCGGACAAAGCCAGCCTCTCGACTCCATTGATCGCGTCATTCTCTCGACGCTGCAGAAGGAAGGCCGTATCACCAATGTGGACCTTGCCAGCCGGGCCGGCTTGACCGCGCCACCGTGCCTGCGCCGCGTGCGGGCGCTCGAGGATGGCGGCGTCATCGAAAGCTATCATGCCCGCCTCAGCGCCTCGGCGCTCGGCTATGGCATCATGGTGTTCGCGCTGGTCAGCCTCAAGAGTCAGGCCGAAGCCGACCTCAAGGCATTCGAAACGCATATGGCGACGCTGCCCGAAGTCCGCGAATGCCACATGCTCAACGGGGAGATCGATTTCATCGTGAAGATCGTCGCCCACGACCTCCAGGCCTTCCAGAGCTTCCTTACCTCCCAGCTCACCCCCGCGCCGAATGTGGCGGGCGTCAAGACTTCGCTGGTGATCCGCACGTCCAAGGACGAGCCGGGAATACCGGTCGACCCCGCATAGAAAGATACGAAAAAAGGAGCGGCGCGGGATCCGGAGATCCCGCGCCGCACCCACTGATCGATCCGATCAGGCCGTCTTCTGGTCCACCCAGACAGAGATATATTTGGCGAGGTTCGCGCGCGGACCGGTGATCTGCGCGAGGGCCTGCTTGGCGGCATCCTTCTGGCCGGCATAGGCATAGGCATAGGCCAGCCGCGTATTCACCACATTGGCGTCCACGCCGCCTTTCGCGAGCGCCTGCTTGTACAGCTCGATCGCGCTCGCATAGTCCTTGTAGCCGAGGAAGGCGTCGCCGGTAAGCAAGGCGGCTCGGCCGCTCGCCGCATTCTTCGCGCCGGCCAGGGAGGCCTTGTCGGCCTGGATCTTGCCGGAGACGATGCCGAGCATTTCCTTCACATTCTGGTTCGACGCCTGCAGCGCACCCGCGGCGATACCCTCGTCCAGAACGGCCTTCGCCTCACCCGGATATTTCAGGTAGGTAGCCTGGGCATATTCCATATAGTCGGCCTGGCCGGTGAGGCTGCCCGTGGCGCGCATCAGCCGCATCAGATCGAGTTGCGTGTCCGCATCGGGACTGTTGAGTTCGCGATAGATCACCAGCGAGTCACGCCAGTTGCTCTTGGTCGGATAGGCGGCCACCCACTGCTGGGTCAGGTCGGTCGCCTGCGGTCCGAGCTTGGCGTCATAGGCCATCGCGACGGCACGGCCGAACCATTCCGCCGGAACAGGCTGATTGGCCGCCTTCATGGCCGCTATGCCCTTCTGCAGCGTGGCGAGCGCGGCCGGCTTGTTACCGCTCTGATACTGGGCCTCGGCAAGCAGCGGCATCAGCGACGGATCGCTGAAATTATTCTGCTGGGAGAGGGTGAAGGCCTGCTCCGCCTTGGCGTAGTTCTTAGCCTGATAGGCGAACTGCCCCTGGAAGAAATAGAATTTGCCGAGATCCTCGGCCGGCACGCCGCCGCTGGCCAGCGCTTCGTCGACGCCCTCCGCCTGCAGTTGGGGGTTGTTGCTCTTGGTGCCTAGGTTGATCTTGTACTGGCCGACGAAGAACTTCTCGTCATTCGTCTTCGCCGCGGCGGAAGCCGTCGCGATCTGCGAGGTGGCGGTGGGGAAGTCGCCCGCGTTCATGGCCTTGTCGGCCGCAGCCAGGGCATTGCGAACGCCATCGCTCAGATTGACCGTCTTCGGCTTGGGCGCCTTGTCCTTGGCGACGGCGGGCGTGACCGCAACCATCGTCGCCGCGCTGCCGAACGCCAGCGCCAGACCCAGCGCCATCGTCGAGACAAATTTCATTCTTCAAGCTCCTCCTGGGCGAACGACCGGACACGGGGGCATGCCCGGGCTCGGTCGCCTAGCTACTGACTGCGCGTCCGCGACACAAGCGATCCGCAGCATTTGACGGGCTTGTGGAGCATGCGCGCTGAACGGCGATTGAACTGCCGATAATGGCTTTGACCGGCGCGGGGCGTATGAGCTACCGGCGATGCCACGATGCTTGCCCTTCTCTCTCCTGCGAAAACGCTGGATTACAAACGGCCGTTCCCGCCGATCGATCCCACCTCGCCCCGTTTCAGCGAAGAAACGGACAGACTGGTGCGTTCGGCCGCGCGGCTGGGCGCGAAGAAGCTCAGCGCGCTCATGCACATATCCGACGCGCTCGGGACGCTGAACGCCGATCGCTACAGGGGCTTTGCGGCGCAGGAAGAGCGTCCTGCCCTCTACGCCTTCGCCGGTGACGTCTATCTTGGTTTCGAGGCGCGCAGCCTGGAGGCGCCCGCAATCGATTTCGCGCAGGGCCATGTGCGCATCCTTTCCGGCCTTTATGGCCTGCTTCGCCCGCTCGACGCCATTCGCCCCTACCGGCTCGAAATGGGCACGCGCTGGGCGCCGCGGCACAAGTCCCTCTACGGCTTCTGGGGCAACCGGATCAGCGACCTGCTTGCCGACGACCTGGCAGCGGAAGGATCGGGCGTGATACTGAACCTGGCCAGCAAGGAATATTGGCACGCCGTCGAAACCGTCCCGCCCAAGGGCGCACGGATCATCACTGTCGACTTCCGCGAAAACGGCCCGAACGGGCTGCGCTTCAACAGCTTCGCCGCCAAGCGGGCACGCGGCATGATGGCCCGCTATCTGTGCGAGCATCGCATCGCCGATCCCGAAGCGATGAAGGGCTTCGACAGCGACGGCTATCGCTTCGACGGTGCCGAGGGCGATCTCTGGCGCTTCGTGCGCGGCTGATCTTCGGCCTCCCGCCCTTTTCTCTCTCGCCGCGGCAGGCGAGAGAAAGCTGCAGCGCTCATTCTGCCGTCATCCCGACAGAAGTCCGTATCCATTCGCCGCAGCGTCGCGCTTGATCCACACCGAGGTCAATGGGTCCCCAATCAAGTCCGGGATGACGACGAAAAAAGACGCAGCCTGCGAGCCGAGAGCCACGTGCGAGGCGAAGGCCACAAAGGCCACAATCGACCGTGCGCTCGCGCGCGCACGCGTACGCGCGTGTGCACGAGGGGTGGCGCTGGCCCTGCGGATCGTCTAGGGACGTTCGGATACGCCTGAGCGGCGCCCTGCATCATCACACAAATCACGGAAATCCCTCTTGGCCAGCACTCCGCCGACCATCGATCCCAGCGATATTTCCCCCGTCTCCATCGTCGAGGAGATGAAGTCCTCCTATCTCGACTATGCGATGTCGGTGATCGTCAGCCGCGCGCTGCCGGACGTGCGCGACGGGCTGAAGCCGGTGCATCGCCGTATCCTCTTCGCCAGCCAGGAGGGCGGCTTCGTCCCCGGCCGGCCCTATCGCAAATGCGCCAAGATCGTCGGCGACGTGATGGGCAATTACCACCCGCACGGCGACAGCTCGATCTACGACGCGCTCGCCCGCCTCGCCCAGGATTGGGCGATGCGCGTGCCGCTGGTCGACGGCCAGGGCAATTTCGGCTCGATGGACCCGGATCCGCCCGCCTCGATGCGGTACACCGAGGCGCGGCTCGCCAAGGTGGCGATGAGCCTGCTCGACGATCTCGACAAGGATACCGTCGACTTCACGCCCAACTATGACGGCTCGCGCGAGGAGCCGCAGGTGCTGCCGGCGCGCTTCCCCAACCTGCTGGTCAACGGCGCGGGCGGCATCGCGGTCGGCATGGCGACCAACATCCCGCCGCACAATCTCGGCGAGGTGATCGCCGCCTGCAAGGCGTTCATCGACAATCCCGGCATCGGCATCGAAGAGCTGATGGAGATCATCCCCGGACCGGACTTCCCGACCGGCGCGCTGATCCTCGGCCAGGGCGGCATCCGGTCGGCCTATCACACCGGCCGCGGCTCGATCATCATGCGCTCGCGCCACAAGATCGAGGAAGGCCGTGGCGACCGCCGCTCGATCGTGCTGACCGAGATCCCCTATCAGACCGGCAAGAACGGCTTGGTCGAGAAGATCGCCGAAGCCGCGAAGGACAAGCGGGTCGAGGGCATCAGCGACATTCGTGACGAATCCAACCGCGAGGGCGTGCGGATCGTCATCGACCTGAAGCGCGATGCGACGCCGGACGTGGTGCTGAACCAGCTCTGGCGGCACACGCCGGCGCAGACCAGCTTCCCGGCCAATATTCTCGCCATACGCAGCGGCCGCCCCGAGACGCTGAACCTGCGGGACATCATCGAAGCCTTCGTGAAGTTCCGCGAGGAGGTGATCACCCGCCGTTCCAAGTTCGAGCTGAACAAGGCGCGCGACCGGGCACATATCCTGCTCGGCCTCGTCATCGCGGTGACCAATCTCGACGAGGTGGTGCGGATCATCCGTGGCTCGGCGAGCCCCGCCGAAGCGCGCGCGGCGCTGCTTGCACGGGAATGGCCGATCGCGGAGATCGCGCCCTATATCGCGCTGGTCGAGGCGGTCGAGCAGATCGAGGCCAGCGACGTCTACCGGCTCAGCGACACCCAGGTTCGCGCCATCCTCGACCTTCGCCTGCATCGCCTGACCGCCCTGGGCCGCGACGAGATCGGCGGCGAGCTGCGCGAGCTGGCGGCCTCGATCGCCGGGCTCCTGGAGATACTGTCGAACCGCGCCGTGCTCTACGGGGTGATGCGCGACGAGTTCGACCTGATCACGACCGAGTTCGCCACGCCGCGCCGCACGCAGATCGCGCCCGCCGGCGACGACATCGACGACGAGGATCTGATCGAGCGTGAGGAGATGGTCGTCACCGTCACCCTCGGCGGCTATATCAAGCGCACCCCGCTCGACGCCTTCCGCGCGCAGAAGCGCGGCGGCAAGGGCCGCTCGGGCATGGCGACCAAGGACGAGGATGCGATCACCAAGCTGTTCGTCACGTCGACGCACACGCCGGTGCTGTTCTTCTCCACCCACGGCAAAGTGTACCGCATGAAGGTATGGAAGCTGCCCGAGGGTGCGCCGCAGGCGCGTGGGCGGCCGATGGTCAATCTGCTGCCGCTGGCCGAGGGCGAGACCATCTCGACCGTGCTGCCGCTGCCGGAGGACGAGCGGGAGTGGAGCAAGCTCCATGTCATCTTCGCGACCGCGCACGGCAGCGTGCGCCGCAACAGCATGGACGCCTTCGCCAACATCCCGTCCAACGGCAAGTTCGCGATGCGCTTCGACGAGGATGCGACGGACCGGCTGATCGGAGTCGCCTTGCTGACCGAGGAGGACGATGTGCTGCTCGCCACCCGCGAGGGCAAGGCGATCCGCTTCGAGGCGACCGCGGTGCGCGAATTCCAGAGCCGGACCTCGACCGGTGTGCGCGGCATCAGCCTGCGCGACGGCGACGAGGTGATCTCGCTCTCCATCCTCGGCGGCTTCGACGCCACCACCGAGGAACGCGACGCCTATCTGCGCGCCGCGCCCTGGAAGGATGGCGATCGCGAGGTGACGCTGAGCGCCGAGCGCATGGCCGAGTTCGAGGCGGCGGAGGAGTTCATCCTCACCGTCACCGCCAACGGCTATGGCAAGCGCACCTCGGCCTACGAATATCGCCGGACCGGCCGCGGCGGCCAGGGCATCACCAATATCGTGTCCTCCGAACGCAACGGCCCGGTCGTCTCCAGCTTCCCCGCGCATAATGGCGAGGAGCTGATGCTGGTCACCGATCAGGCAAAGATGATCCGTACCACGGTGGGCGACATCCGCGTCGCCGGCCGCAACACGCAGGGCGTCACCATCTTCCGCGTCGCCGATGACGAGCATGTCGTCTCCGCCGCGCGGATCGAGGAGAGCGAGGAGGAGGCCGAAGCGGATGTCCGCTCCGAGGCTGAGAAGACCAGCCCCGAGATCGCGCCCGAAGAAGGCGCCGAGATCGGCGACGACTTGGCCGACGGCAGCGAGAGCGAGGAGTGAGCGCCCATCCCGCGGCCGCGTGGAAGATACTGACTGCCGAGCAATGGGCGGATTTCGAGGCCGCCGGCGTGTTCAGGGGGGCGCCGGTGGACCTCGCCGACGGCTATATCCACCTGTCCACTGATGAGCAGCTCGCGGAGACGCTGGCCAGGCATTTCGCCGGCCAGTCAGGCCTCGTCCTCGCCGAAATCGCACTCGCGCCATTGGGCGAGGCCGTGCGCTGGGAAGTCTCACGGGGCGGTGCCCTCTTCCCCCACCTCTACGCGCCGCTGCCGATGAGTGCCGTCATCGCGACACGGCTTCACACGGCGGAATAAACGCACGGGCCGGGGAGTCCTATTTCTCTCTTTCGGGACCATTCCCAACAGAGAGCATGAAGCACGCCCGTCATCCCGCCCAAGGTCGCGATGACGATAAATTCCGCAATAGTGTCTCCACGGGTGCGTGCCCCGCGCAGGAGCAACGCCTCTTCAGCGTCTTCTCTCCCGTTCACGCCGGCCGATGGCAGACCGCCTCGATATTGTTGCCGTCCGGATCCAGCACGAAGGCGCCGTAATAATTGGCGTGATAATGCGGGCGGATGCCGGGCGCGCCATTGTCCCGCCCGCCAGCGGCCAGCGCGGCCTTGTGGAAAGCATCGACGAGAGCACGGCTCTCCACGGTGAAGGCGACGTGCGTGGCACCCGCGGGTGCGCCGTCGCTCCCGATCCAGAAAAAGGGATGGCCGCCCGCGCCGAAGCCGACATGCGTGCCGCTGCCGCTCTGCTCGGGCGTGACAGTGATCAGCGGCTCGACCCCGATCGGCGCCAGCGCCGCGAGATAGAAAGCGTAGGAAATCTCGAAGTCGCTGACCGGAAAGCCGATATGATCGATCACGTCCTGCTCCTGTGTCTGCTCAGCTCGTGGATGAGCGTTGCCCCTATCCCGCACTCGCGATCAGGGAAAAAGATCGACGACCTCAGCGCCGTTCGCCACCGCATCGAGCAGCAGGCTGCGGTGGCAGCGATGCGGATCCCGCTCGAAGCAGAGCAACGCGGAAGGCTTGTCGCGGGCCATATCGAGCATCTGCTCGGCCTGCACCATGGCCTCGGGCAAAGCGAGTTGGCCGGCATAAGAAGTTTCCAGCCCGCCGCGATCGCCCTTGCGCGCCGCCTCGCGCCCTTCCGGAGGCGTGCCGAGCGCCTTCAAATGCACATAATCGATCCCGGCGGCACGCAAGCCGGCAGCGAGGACATTCTTGGAAAAGCCTGGCTTGCGCGACAAGGGTACCGCCCGCACGTCGATCAGCCGCTCGACTCCGGCCGCCTGCAGCGCCGCGATCAGCCCGTCCTGCGTCGTGCCCTCATAGCCGATGGTGAAGATGCGCAACGCCATGCCGCGATCCTAAAGCATTTCCAGCGGCGGAGCGATCCGCTATCCGCCGCGCGATGAAGCATATCCACATCATCGGCGGCGGCCTCGCCGGATCCGAGGCCGCCTGGCAGCTCGCCGAAGCGGGCGTGCGCGTGCGCCTTTCCGAAATGCGCGGCGTCGAGGAGACACCCGCGCACCAGACCGACCGGCTCGCCGAGCTCGTTTGCTCCAACAGCTTCCGGTCCGACGATGCCGAACGCAACGCGGTCGGTGTGCTCCATGCCGAGATGCGCGCACTGGGTTCGCTCATCCTGCGCTGCGCCGATGCGCATCGTGTTCCGGCCGGATCGGCGCTGGCCGTCGATCGGGAGGGGTTTGCCGACGCCGTCACCGCGGCAATCGAGGTGCATCCGCTGATCGAGGTGGTGCGCGAGCGGATCGACGCGCTGCCGCCGGCCGAGCATGGCCCGGTGATCGTCGCGACGGGCCCTCTCACCGCCGGCGGGCTGGCGGCATCGATCGCCGGTGCCACGGGCGAGGATGCGCTCGCCTTCTTCGACGCGATCGCTCCGATCGTCCATCGCGACTCGATCGACATGGACATCTGCTGGATGGCCTCGCGCTGGGACAAGGGCGACAAGGACTATATCAACTGCCCGATGACCAAGGAGCAGTATCTCGCCTTCCACGCCGCGCTCTTGGCCGGCGAGAAGACCGAGTTCAAGGAGTGGGAGCGCGACACGCCCTATTTCGAAGGCTGCATGCCGATCGAGGTCATGGCCGAGCGCGGGCTCGACACGCTGCGCTACGGGCCGATGAAGCCGGTAGGCCTCGATGATCCACGCACCGGACGTTGGCCATGGGCGGTGGTCCAGCTGCGCCAGGACAATGCGCTCGGCACGCTGTGGAACATGGTCGGCTTCCAGACCAAGCTGAAACATGCCGAGCAGGTGCGCCTGTTCCGCACCATACCCGGGCTGGAGAAGGCGGAGTTCGCGCGGCTGGGCGGTCTGCACCGCAACACCTTCATCCAGTCGCCCCGGTTGCTCGATCCCACGCTGCGGCTGAAGACCGCGCCGCACGTCCGCTTCGCAGGCCAGATCACCGGCTGCGAGGGCTATGTGGAATCAGCCGCCGTCGGACTGCTGGCGGGACGCTTCGCCGCCGCCGAGATTGCCGGCAGCACCCTCGCCGCGCCGCCGCAGACCACAGCGCTGGGTGCCCTGCTGGGCCATATTACCGGCGGCGCCGACGCCGACAGCTATCAACCGATGAACGTCAATTTCGGGCTGTTCCCACCGCTCGAAGGCAAATCGCGCAAGGCCGACCGCAAGGCGTTGATGGCGGCACGCGCGCGCGCCGATCTCGCCGCCTGGGCAGCCTGACGATCGGCCGCGGGGCCTATTCCTCCTCGTTCTTCCCGGTGGCCGGCGGCGGACAGGCGCAGCGCGCGCTCGCCTTGCGCACGACGCGGGTCTTCGCGAACTCCGCCGGAGTGAGCGCGCCCGATCGGTCGGCATCGGCATCCGCGAACTTCTTCGTAGTCTTCACCGCATATTCCTCGAAATCCAGCTTGCCGTCGCCATTGGTATCGAGCTTGGCAAAGGCCTTGCGCCGCGCCGCCAGATATTCTTCGCGGCCGACCTGGCCGTTCTTGTCCTTGTCGTAGCGGGCAAAGCGCTTCTCCTCGCGCGTCTTCTCCTCCGCTTGCGGCGGGTCCGCGACGGGAACGGGCGCAACCGGAGAGGCGACGGCAACGCCGGCTGGCGGCGGCGGCACCGGCCCCTCCGCAACGGCCGAGGTGCGCCAGACGACGATGCCGAGCGCGACCAGCAGCAGAACCCCGCCAATGCCCGAAACGATCCACCTCATGCTATGCCCCCTCAACCCCTGACCGGCAGAGTAAAACAGCCTCAGCGCCCTGTCAGCCCGTGCCAGAGCGCACGCAGCACGCGGCCGGGCGATCCCTGCGTGCGCGGCTGATCGAAACCGGACACCGCGTCGGCGCGCCCGAGCGAGGCGAGTATCCCGATCGATCGCAGCGGGCGCGGCCAGCGATAGGGCGGCGCCGCATCCCACCGCGCGCGTGCCAGAACCAGCGCACGCTCGGCAGCCGCGCGATCACTGAGGTGGAAGGCCAGATCGGTCAACGCCCAGGCCTCTCCTTCGCGGACAAGGTCCTCGCTGGCTTCGACGCCCAGCAACGACGCCGCGATCCGGAACAGGCGACCGCCCCGCTCGCGGCCATGATCGCTGAGCCCGCGCGCATCCAGCTCGCCGAGCAGCGGCAGCCAGCCATCCTCGAGGCCGGACAGGAGCTGTCCCGACACGCCGGCCGGCACCAGATGCTGGCCGATCGCCTGCAGGAGCGGCTCGGGCGGTACCACCCCCGCGTCGAGCCTCTGCAGAGCCTCCCGCCACCAGGCGAGGCGGATGGCGCCAATGCCCGACTCGGTCGTGGACGCGAGCACCGTCGCGAAGCGCTCGTCCAGCGCCCACAAGGTCGCCAGCGAGGCCCGCGCCGCCGCCGGAGCATAGGCTAGGGAGAGCCTGCGCTCCGGGTCCGTCACCGATGGTAAAGAAATCATTCGCCTCCTTCTTCGCGCATTTCCGCGGCCGACCGTGCGCAATCGGAAATTAACCCTGACGTTTCAGCGGAATTTATACCTTTTTGTCTCATTAACCGGTCGGATGTGGAAAAGCTGGAAGACATTGGCGGACATGAACGACAGGAACAAGGGTGGAGCCGGGGAAGGACGGCAGCCGTTTTTGATCCGTTTACTGCATGATCGCAGGGGCAACACGCTGGCGATCGTCGCGGCGGCGCTCATCCCGCTGATGCTCCTGATCGGCTCGGGCGTCGATCTCGCCCGCACCTACATGGCCCAGGCACGCCTGCAGCTCGCCTGCGATGCGGCCGCTCTGGCCGGGCGCCGCCTGATGGGCAGCGGAGCGTTGGACAGCGGCGACATCGCCGAGGCAAACAAATTCTTCAATTTCAACTTCAACACCGGCACCGCCGGGGTCGATGGAACCGGCGCGTTCGGAACCAAGGGCTTCACGCCCGTCGTCAGCACCGATCCCAGTGACGCGACAACGGTGCGCGTATCGGCCAACACAACCATCCCGACGACGATCATGCAGATCGCCGGATACAAGACGCTGCCGATCTCCGCGACCTGCTCGTCACGCCAGGATTTTGTCAATACCGATATCGTGCTGGTACTCGATACGACCGGATCGATGGCCGACAAGGCCGTCTATACCGACACAGACACAAAGATCGTTGCACTTCGCAAGGCGGTGCTAGCGCTCTTTGACACGCTGAAACCGGTCCAGGATCAACTCGACAGCGTCGGCCTGCGGCTGCGTTATAGCATCGTGCCCTACTCGAGCAGCGTCAATGTCGGAAAAATCCTCCGGGACTTCAATTCCAGCTTCATCCAGACTACGAGCTACCAATATCAATCCCGCATGCCGAACGGCACGAGCACCACCACATCCAGCAGCACCTGTAACAATAATGGCGGCCTCTACAGCGGCGGCACATGCTATTATTTCAAATATGGTCCCCAGACGATCAACATTGCCGACTATGTCGCCGGCAAGTCGGTTCCTCTGGCCCCGATTATCGGAGGTCCGGCAAAATCTGCCACCTGGGCTGGCTGCATCGAAGAAAGGCAGACGACCAATACGCTAACCTCCTCTACCGCAAATATACCGGCGGCGGCCTATGATCTTGATATCGATAAGGTGCCGACAACAGACAATACCACCAAATGGAAGCCGTTCTGGCCAGAAGTAGAATATCTTCCGACCAATGCCTATCAATATGGCGGCGAAGCGAACAAGCCGCAGTGGGCCTGCCCGGCGGAAGCGGTGCGGCTCAAGGAATGGGCGCGCGCCGACCTTTCGACCTATCTCAACACGCTGTCGCCCAATGGCGGCACCTACCACGACAATGGCATCATCTGGGGAGGAACTTTCATCTCGCCGGACGGCATCTTCAAGGCCGACAATCCGAACACCTACAACAACATGCCGGTGTCTCGCTTCATCATCTTCATGACCGACGGCCTGCTCGATACCGGCTACGACAAGCTCTACACCACCTACGGCATCGAGAAGTACGATGCGAGGGTCACACCCGGCGGCAGCAGCTCGAATGAAACCGATCAGGGCAATCGCCACCGCCAGCGCTTCAAGCTGGTCTGCAGCACGGTGAAGGCCAAGGGCGTCTCAGTCTGGGTGCTCGCCTTTGCCCAGACGCCCGATGCCGATCTGTCGAGTTGCGCGAGCAACAGCAATCAGGTGTTCACCGCCTCCAACTCGTCGGATCTCAACGACAAGTTCGTGCAGATCGGCAAGAATATCGGCGCCCTGAGGCTGACGCAGTGACACGGCTCGGCCGACTGAAGCGCATCGGCGCGGATGACGAAGGCGTGACCGTGATCGAGTTCGCCCTGGTCGCCCTGCCGCTGTGCATGATCCTGCTGGTGATGTTCGATTTCGGTTATCGATCCTATATCGGCGCGGGCGTCGAAGGTACGGTTCATCGGGCCGCGCGCCTGGCCACGGTCGGCGGGCAGACGTCGGATCAGATCGACACCTATGTCCGCGGCCAGATCCAGGCTTATGCGAGCAACGCCACGATCACGATCACCAAGCGCAGCTATTCGCAATTTTCCGGCGTCGGCGTCGGCGAGAAATGGCAGGAAACCACGGACACCAAGAGTCCCTATCACAATGGCGTGTACGATGCCGGACACGAATGCTATTATGATGCCAACAACAACGGCAAATATGACAATGCTTCAAGCGCCGGCACGACCGGCCTCGGCGGCTCGGACGACATCGTCTATTATTCGGTGAAGGTCGATTTCCCGGCCATCGTTCCCGTGGATCGCCTGATGGGCTGGGACAGCATGGAAACCGTCACCGCCAATACGGTGATGCGCAACCAGCCTTATGGCTCGCAGGCAGTCGTCCAATGCAAGCTGTGATCGAACGCCTGCGGCGGCTGCGTCGGGACCAGTCCGGCCTCGCGCTCATCGAATTCGCGATTACCGCGCCGGTGCTGCTTACCCTGGGTCTCATGGGCATCGAGGTGGTCCACTTTGCCATCGCCAATCTGCGCTGCAGCCAGATCGCGATGACCGTGGCCGACAATGCCAGCCGCGTCCGACAGCAGATCACCGAAGACGACATAAACGAAGTGATGCAGGGCGCGATTCTGGTCGGCAACGGCATCGATTTCGGCAACAAGGGCCGGGTCATCCTTTCCGACCTCGAACCCACCTCCACCTATTCGACGGATGGCGGCAAGCAGTGGATCCGCTGGCAGCGCTGCGTCGGGGTCAAGAACGTAACCTCCAGCTACGGCGTTCCCAAGACCAGCACCGGCACGATCATCACAAACGGTACGGAAAAGACCGCTCCTTCCAGCCAGGCCACGTCGATCCCCACCAACGGAACGACCAGCACGCCGACCGCGATGGGCCCGAGCGGCCGCCAGATCGCGGCATTGAGCGGAACTGCCGTGATGTTCGTCGAAGTCGTTTACGACTATCAGCCGCTCGTGCCGCTGGCGACGCCGCTGCTGGGCACGCGCACGCTCAACTATGTGGCGGCGTTCAACGTCCGCCAGCGTACCGATCAGACTTTGTACGCCGGCTCCGGCAGCGTCAAAAGCTGCAACAGCTTCACCAGTTCCTGATCCACACCGGCTTCGCGGCGGGCGAGCAGCGACGGGCCTGTCCGGCCGCCGCTGCCCGAGCGCTTAGCGTCTATTTGTAAATGCGCCTTCGGCGCATTTACAAACGGCTCTTAGCGGTAGCTGACCTTCTTTGCCGCAGCGACGACGTCCTCGGCCTTGATCAGCGCCGCCTTCTCCAGATTGGCGGCATAAGGCAGCGGCACGTCCTCGTTGGTCACGCGCAGCACCGGCGCGTCCAGATCGTCGAAGCCGTCCTCCATGGCGGTCGCCATGATCTCGGACGCAATCGAGCAGACCGGCCAGCCTTCCTCGACGACCACCATGCGGTTGGTCTTCTTGAGGCTCTCCAGTACGGTCGCCTTGTCGAGCGGGCGCAATGTGCGCAGGTCAATCACCTCCGCCTCGATGCCCTCCTCGGCAAGCTTCGCCGCGGCATCGAGCGCCACGCCGACACCGATCGAATAGCTAACCAGCGTGACGTCGCCGCCCTCGCGCGCGATGCGTGCCTTGCCGATCGGCAGCACATAATCGTCGAGCTTCGGTACTTCGAAGCTCTGCCCGTAGAGCAGCTCATTCTCGAGGAAGACGACCGGATCGGGCGAACGGATCGCCGCCTTCAACAGGCCCTTCGCGTCCGCCGCCGAATAAGGTGCTACCACGATGAGACCGGGAACCGCGGCATACCATGGCCCGTAATTCTGACTGTGCTGCGCGCCGACCCGCGCGGCGGCGCCATTGGGTCCGCGGAACACGACCGGGCAACGCATCTGGCCGCCGGACATATAGTTGGTCTTGGCCGCCGAATTCACGATGTGGTCAATCGCCTGCATCGCGAAGTTGAAGGTCATGAACTCGACGATCGGCTTGAGGCCTCCCATCGCCGCGCCCGTGCCGATGCCGGCGAAGCCATATTCGGTGATCGGCGTATCGATCACCCGTTTGTCGCCAAATTCGTCGAGCAGGCCTTGGGTGACCTTATAAGCCCCCTGATATTGCGCGACTTCCTCGCCCATCACGAAGACAGTGTCGTCCGCGCGCATTTCCTCGGCCATCGCATCGCGCAGCGCTTCGCGCACGGTCTGCTTCACCAGCTCGGTGCCCGCAGGCACCTCTGGCTCCTCCGGACTGCGGCTCGCCGAGGCGACGAGTTCGCGCGCCGCGGTTTCCATCTGATGCGGAGCGGGCTCACCGCCGCCCTCCGGCGCGGGCGGCGCCTTTTCCGGCTTGGCCTCGGGCGCGGCCGGCTTTTGCTCGGCAGCAGGCTTCGCATCGCCCACCGGCGCTTCCGCCGGCTCGTCCTCACCGGCGATCAGGGCGATCACTTCGCCGACCTTCACGCCGTCCGTGCCTTCGGGAACCACGATCTTGCTGATCGTGCCCTCGTCCACGGCCTCGAATTCCATCGTCGCCTTGTCGGTCTCGATCTCGGCGAGGATGTCACCGGATTTGACCGTGTCGCCTTCCTTCACCAGCCATTTGGCGAGCGTGCCCTCTTCCATCGTCGGCGAGAGGGCCGGCATCTTGAGTTCGACAGCCATCAATAATCACCCACCAGAACGTCGGTATAGAGCTCGCCCGCCTCGGGCTCCGGCGCCTGCTCGGCAAAATCGGCCGCTTCGGCGACGATCGCACGCACCTGCTTGTCGAGCGCCTTGAGATCGTCTTCCTTGACGCCGAGCGCCTCGAGTTCCTTGGCGAGATGATCGATCGGATCGGATTTCTCGCGAACCGCCTGCACCTCGTCGCGCGAGCGATATTTCGCCGGATCCGACATGGAATGGCCGCGATAGCGGTAGGTCTTGAGCTCCAGCAGGATCGGGCCCTTGCCGGCCCGCACCCAGGCGACCGCTTCCTCGGCGGCGCCGCGCACCGCGAGCACGTCCATGCCGTCGACCTGCAGGCCCGGGATCCGGAAGCTCTCGCCACGGCGATAGAGCTGATCCTCGGCCGATGCGCGGTTCACCGAGGTCCCCATCGCATATTGATTGTTCTCGATCACGAAGATGACCGGCAGCTTCCACAGTTCGGCCATGTTGAAGCTTTCGTAGACCTGGCCCTGATTGGCCGCGCCGTCGCCGAAATAGGTGACGCAGACACCGCCATCCCCGGCATATTTATGCTTGAAGGCAAGGCCGGTACCGAGGCTGACCTGCGCGCCGACGATACCGTGGCCGCCATAGAAGCCGTGATCGACCGAGAACATGTGCATCGAACCGCCCTTGCCGCGCGAAATGCCGGCCGCCCGCCCGGTCAGCTCGGCCATGATCACCTTCGGATCGATGCCGTAGGCGAGCATATGGCCATGATCGCGATAGCCGGTGATGACACTGTCCTTGCCGACCTCGAGCGCGGATTGCAGGCCGACGGCGACCGCTTCCTGGCCGATATACAGATGGCAGAAACCACCGATGAGCCCGAGACCGTAAAGCTGGCCCGCCTTTTCCTCAAACCGACGGATTAAAAGCATCTGGCGATAGAATTCGAGCATCTCCTCCTTGTCGGCTTTGTACCGATCTGGTTCGTCTGGGCGTTCGCGATTTGACGCTGCGGTTGGCGCAGCCTGTTTCTTGGCAGGTGCGCGTCGAGGAGTAGTCGATCTTGCCAAAATTCTGGCTCCTGTTCCCTGGGGAGGGGTGAACGGCAGGGCATATAGGACGCGCCGCGCACCCTGCGCAACCCGCCCGGCACCGCTTAAAAACAGGAAAATTAGCGGATCTGCAGGATCACTTCGTCAGGGCGCACCTGGCCAGTCTCGCGGCGCACCAGTTCGTCGGCATAATCCGGATCCACCTTGCGCGGATCGAGCAGCGCGACGCGATGTGCCAGCACCGCCTGCTCAGCCTTCAGCGTCTCGAGCTCCTGGCTCCGTTCGGTCAGACGATGGCGATAATCGCTCCACGCCAGCAACCCGTTGGCACCGAACAAGGCGTAACCGGCAAAGTTGACGATCACCAGCACGGCCAGCGCCGCCGGTGCGGCAGCGCGAATGAGGGAGAGAGCGGATCGAGAACGGGTCACTGCCACACAGAATCATCAATGATTCCACGACGCAAGCCCTTTGAGAGGAGAATTGCGACGAAAGGTGTGCAATCCACATATTTAGCTACATTTAAGCTGGCAGCGCCAGCTGTTCGTTAACGATAGGCAATGTTCCCGGCGCGCGGGTGAGGCCCGGCCCGAAGGCCGGGCGCAAGTTCAGCCACGGAAGATCGAGCGGCCGGCATAGCGGGCCACGGGGCCGAGCTCTTCCTCGATGCGGATCAGCTGGTTGTACTTGGCAAGCCGGTCCGAGCGCGCGAGGCTGCCCGTCTTGATCTGGCCGCAGTTGGTGGCAACGGCAAGGTCTGCGATGGTCGCATCCTCGGTCTCGCCCGAGCGATGCGACATCACGGCGGTGTAGCCGGCGCGCTGGGCGGTGCTCACCGCTTCCAACGTCTCGCTGAGAGTACCGATCTGGTTCACCTTGACGAGAAGCGAGTTGGCGAGCCCTTGGGCGATGCCGTCGCGCAGTCGAGCCGGGTTGGTAACGAACAGATCGTCGCCGACGAGCTGGACCTTGTCGCCGATCTTGTCGGTCAGCGCCTTCCAGCCGGCGAAATCGTCCTCGCTCATGCCGTCCTCGATCGATTTGATCGGATATTTGGCGCAGAGATCGGCGAGATAGGCGGCCATCTCGTCGGGCGAGAGCACCCGGCCCTCGCCTTCGAGATGATAGGCGCCGTCCTTGAAGAACTCGGTCGCGGCGCAGTCCAGCGCCAGCACGACGTCGTCGCCCGGCTTGTAGCCCGCCTTCTCGATCGACTGCATGATGAAGTCGAGCGCGTCCGGCGCGCTGGCGAGGTTCGGCGCGAAGCCGCCCTCGTCGCCTACCGCGGTCGCCAGGCCCTTGTCGTGCAACGCCTTCTTCAGCGTGTGGAAGATCTCGGACCCCGCACGCACCGCCTCGGACAGGCTCGACGCACCGACCGGCATGATCATGAATTCCTGGAAGTCGATCGGATTATCCGCATGGGCGCCGCCATTGACGATGTTCATCATCGGCACGGGCAGGACATGCGCCGATACGCCGCCGACATAGCGATAGAGCGGCAGGCCACGCGCGTCGGCCGCTGCCTTGGCGGTCGCGAGGCTGACGCCGAGAATCGCGTTGGCGCCGACCCGGCCCTTGTTGGCGGTGCCGTCGAGCTCGATCATGCGTGCGTCGATCAGCCCCTGATCCTCCGCATCCATGCCGATGATCGCGTCCGCAATCTCACCGTTCACGGCAGCTACGGCCTGGCCCACACCCTTGCCGAGCCACTTGGCCTTGTCTCCATCGCGCTTCTCGACGGCCTCGTGCGCACCGGTGGACGCACCCGACGGAACGGCAGCGCGGCCGAACGATCCATCGTCCAGTGTGACATCCACCTCAACGGTCGGATTGCCACGGCTGTCGATGATCTGGCGCGCGTGGATGTCGACGATCGCGGTCATTTCGGCTACGTTCCTTCCCTGCTGGACGATGGCGTGAGCGCGCTCTATCCGGGCAGCCGACGATAGGCAATCATCGCCTGTCCATGAAATGGAACAGTATCAAGGCCGCTCTGTTGTTGGTCTGGAACGAGCCCCGCAAGCCTGGAGAATCATGATGGCCCGTAGCAAGCAACCCCTGCCTGAAGGCACCGACGCGATCCTCGATACCGACGCCGGGATTACCCAGGACGGCGCCGAAACGCTCTCCCCGAGCGAAGGCAAGGCCGCATCGGCGAAGCTCGGCGGAGCGAAGAGCGCGATGAAGACACGCGCCCGCGCCGCACTGAAGAGCATCGGCGACGAGGTCGGCAAGGAAGCTGCGGATATCAAGAAACAGGCGAGCGGCAAGGCCCGTGAGCTCGCAAGTCAGGGCAAGGAGAAAGCGGTCTCCACCCTCGACGGCGCCACCAGCCTGATCGACGATGCTGCCGGTGCGATCGATTCCAAGCTCGGCGAGCAATATGGCGATTATGCACGCAAAGCTTCCGAGGCCGTTGCCAGCATCGCCGCTTCGCTCCGTACCAAGGAGGTGGAAGATCTGATCGAGGACGCGCGGAGCTTCGTGAAGAAGAGCCCTGCCGTCGCGATCGGGGCCGCTATTGCGGTCGGCTTCGTGGTGTCCCGGCTGGTAAAGGCCGGCGCTGACGAAGACGGCAAGGCCTGAGCCTTTGCGCCAGCCGGGGGACGAGCTTGACCGCTCGACGTTAGGAGGGCTGTTCTCACGCCTCATCGAGGATACCGAACAGCTCGTTCGCGCTGAGCTGCGCGTCTATCGCGAGATGCTGGTCGCACGCCTGTTGCGAGCGCAGCTCGCGGTGGCGGCACTGATCGTCGCGCTGCTGATCGTCGCGGCGTCCGTCACTTCGCTGTTCGTCGGCCTTTCCATCGCGCTGGGCGAACTGATCGGGCGGATCGCGGCGTGCTTCGTGGTCGGCTTCGGCGGGCTTGCGATTGCCGGTCTGCTGGTCTGGTTCGGCATTCGCCGGATCGGCTCCATCATCCAGGAAGCGCTTGGCAGGGGGAAATCCTGATGAGCGACAAACCGGTCGACATTGCTCGGGCCGACGCGCTCGCGGCGAGAGAGCGCTTGGTGGACACGCTGGGCGAGCTGCAACAGCGCTTTTCACCGGGCCATCTCGCCGCGGAAGCCTGGAAGGAAGCGCGCGGGCTTATCGATGACGTCACCGACGATGCCGCCCGCATCGCGATGAAGCGCCCCGGTCTCGCGATCGCGATCGCCGGGATAGCAATGGTGGCGGTAGCACGCGGACCGCTTTGGGACATGCTCAAGAGCGGAATCTTGAAGCGCCACGCAACCCGCCGGGAGATGGCGGGTTTATCGGATACTGAGGAGGATTCGACGCAATGAGCAATCCGGTGAAACAAGCCGCGGATCGGGCCAGCAGCTACGCCGGCGAAAAGCTTGGCAGCGCACGCGACAAGGTCGGCGCGACCGTCGAAAACGCCAAGGCATCCCTGTCGGATGCGGGCGAATCCGCGATGGAAGCGATCGGCGACAATCCCGGCGGCGCCGTCGTCGGCGCGCTGGCCCTAGGTGCGCTGATCGGCGCACTGCTGCCGCGCACGAGCGCGGAGACGCGTATGCTGGGCCCGATCGGAGGTCGGCTCAACGCAGCCGCCAAGGACGCCGCTTCCGCAGCCAGGGAAGCCGGTGTCGGCAAGCTCGCCGAACTCGGCCTCACCAAGGAGGCGGCGCGTCAGAATGCCGGCAAGCTGATCGGTAACGCGCTGTTGGCAGCGGTAACCGCAGGCGATGCGGCCGTAATCGCCGCCCGTCACAAGAAGGAAGCCGAGCCCGTCACGGAGGCCAGCCCGGCGGAGTAAAGAATTCAACGTCGGTTCATCCGTTCGGCTCTACTGCGCGGCGGGAGGCATCCGGATGATCCGGCGACCTAAAATAATGATATCCGGAGATTTTATATCATGCGCTTGCACCGTACGCTGATTGCCGCGCTGCTTCCGCTTGCCAGCCTCGCCGCCCCCGTGCTCGTCGCCCCGGCGGCCGCTGCGGTCGACAACAGCCAGCCTGGTCCATTCATCGACAGCCTTGCCAAGGATGGCTTCGCGGCACTTCGCTCGTCCAACCACACGGCGGCCAAGGCGCAATTCCGCCAGCTCCTGTCGCAGCATTTCGCCGTCGATCAGATCGGAGACCGGCTGATCCGCCGCTGGCGCCCGACGATCACGCCCGCGCAATATCAGGCGTACAAGGCGGCAATGCCGACCTTCATCATCAATACCTATGCCGACCGCCTGTTCGAATATGCCGACGCCAACCTCAAGGTGGTGCGCGCCCAGCAGAGCGGTGACGGCGCGGCAGTGTTGAGCCAGGTCACCAAGCCCGGCGCCCAGCCGATCACGGCGGTATGGACGGTGGCCAAGACGCCCGCCGGTTACAAGGTGACCAACCTGACCGTTGGCGGCATCAACCTGGCGCTCACCCAGACCGCCGATTTCGATGCCTTCATCCAGCGCAAGGGCTTCGACGCGCTGGTCGCCTTCATGAAATCCCGCGGCTGACGGCGTATCCGCCGCCGGGTCGTCGCGATTGCGCCACGTTGAACCCGTTTTCGGCCTGACGGACGAATAATCGGCGACTCACATTTCTCCGCGGGCGTGGCGAATCGCATACCAGCGCTTCACATTGGCGTCATGCTGGGCCAGCGTGTCGGCAAAGACATGGCCGCCCTTGCCGTCCGCCACGAAGTAGAGGGCGCGGCTGTTTGCGGGGTTCAGCACCGCCGCGATCGAAGCCCGGCCGGGATTCGCGATCGGGCCGATGGGAAGCCCGGCACGGACATAGGTGTTATATCCATTGTCCGCTTCCAGCTCGGACTTGAGGATCCGCCGGCCGAGCGGTTTGCCCTTGGTGACCGGATAGATGACCGTCGGATCCGCCTGGAGCGGCATGTGCTGGCGCAGGCGATTGGAGAAGACCGCGGCCACCATCGGCCGCTCGCCGGGCACCCCGGTCTCCTTCTCGACCACCGACGCCAGGATCACGGCCTGCTGCGGCGAGGTCACGACTGTCGTCGGCTTGCGTCCCGCCCATAATCGGGCGAGCTCCTTCGCCATTGCCGCCTGCATCCGCGCAAGTACGGCCGCCCGGCTCTCGCCACGCACATAGGCATAGCTGTCCGGCAGCACGGTTCCCTCCGCGGGCGTCTGCACGCCGCCGGTGAGCAGCGGCGTCGCCAGCAGCTTCTCGTGCACGAGGATCGATGGCATGCCTTCGGGAATGGTCACGAGCCGCTGCAGCGTCTTGCCGGATTGCAGCAGCAGAAGGACGTCCGCCGCGCTGGTGCCCGGCGCGATTTCATATTCGCCGGCATGGATCGGCTCTTTCGATCCGAAGAGCTTCGCATCGCGCAGGAAAGCGCGCGCGGACCGGATCGCGCCCGCCCGCTCCAGCGCGCGCGCCGCGCCGGCCAGGCTGGAGCCCTCCGCCACCTGCACCGTCAGCGGTTTCGCCGCCGGCCCGGCACCGTACCAGCCATGCAGCACGAGCCCTCCGGCGATCAGCAGGAGGAGGAGCGCTACCGCGACGAAGCGCAGGACGCCGGACTTCCCACGCTTCGCCATGGCCCGATCAGATCGCCTTCATCACCAGGCTGGCGTTGGTGCCGCCGAAACCGAAGCTGTTGTTGAGCACCGCCTTCACCTGCCGCTTTTTCGCGACATGCGGGACGAGATCGACGCCCACGCAATTGTCGCTCGGATTGTCGAGGTTGAGCGTCGGCGGCACGATCTGATCGCGCAGCGCCAGGATGCAGAAGATGCTCTCCACCGCGCCCGCACCGCCGAGCAGGTGCCCGATCGCCGACTTGGTCGAGGACATCGAGACCGTGTCCATCGCACTCCCGAACAGGCGGCGAACCGCGCCCAGCTCCAACTCGTCGCCCAGCGGGGTCGAGGTTCCATGCGCATTGATATAGTCGATATCGGCGGGCGAGAGGCCCGACTTGCGCAGCGCCATCTCCATCGAGCGATAAGCGCCCGATCCTTCCGGATGCGGCGCCGTTACGTGATAGGCATCGCCGGAGAGGCCATAGCCCACCACCTCGGCGTAGATCTTCGCGCCGCGCGCCTTGGCCCGCTCATATTCCTCGAGCACGACGACGCCCGCGCCCTCGCCCATCACGAAGCCGTCGCGATCCTTGTCATAGGGGCGGCTCGCCTTTTCCGGCGTGTCGTTGAAGCTGGTGGACAGCGCACGCGCCTGGGCGAAGCCGGCAATACCCAGCGGGCAGATCGCGCCTTCCGCGCCGCCCGCCAGCATCACGTCGGCATCGTCCATTGCGATCATCCGCGCGGCATCGCCGATCGAATGGGCGCCGGTCGAGCAGGCCGTGACCACCGCGTGATTCGGCCCCATCAAGCCATATTTGATCGAGACCTGGCCCGAGATCAGGTTGATCAGCCGGCCGTGCACGAAGTGCGGCGAAACGCGGCGCGGCCCTTTTTCGTGGAGCACGATCGATTCGCTCGCGATGCCCGGCAGGCCGCCAATGCCCGAGCCGATCGAACAGCCCGCGCGGTACCGCTCTTCCTCGCTCATGTCGGTCAGGCCGGCATCCTCGATCGCCTGGCCGGCCGCATCGATGCCGTAGATGATGAACGGATCGACCTGGCGCTGCACCTTGTGATCGACGCGTTTGCCGGGATCGAAGCCATAGGCGTGATCGGCCGGCTTCACCTCGCAGGCGATCCGGCAGGCATAGTCGGTCGCATCGAATCGCGTGATCGTGCCCGCGCCCGATTTCGAGGCGATGATGTTTGCCCACGCGGTTTCGACGTCCGCGCCCAGCGGGGTTACGAGCCCCAGTCCGGTTACGACCACACGGCGCATGGCTTCTCTCCGTAATGATGATCTAAAAAGGAAAACGGCCCCCCGGCCTTGTCGGGGAGCCGTTTGCGCTATTCGGCTCGATCAAGGCCGGGCCGCCTCTGTGGCGGCCGGTTGATCTGTCCCGCTCAGCCCTTGTGGCTGTCGATATAGGTGATCGCATCCTTGACGGTGCTGATCTTCTCGGCGGCGTCATCCGGGATCTCCACCCCGAATTCCTCCTCGAACGCCATCACCAGCTCGACGATGTCGAGGCTGTCGGCACCCAGATCGTCGATGAAGCTCGCGTCCTCGGTCACCTTGTCCGCTTCGACGCCGAGATGCTCGACGACGATCTTCTTCACGCGCTCGGCGGTCTCGCTCATGTGGTCACCTTCCTCCGGTATATGTGTTTGCGCCCTAGCGGTGAGGGCATTTGCTTGCAAGAGGGGCGCGACAGCCCCCGTTCAGATCATCGCCATTCCGCCGTTCACGTGCAGCGTCTGGCCGGTGACGTAACCGGCCTCGCGGCTGGCGAGATAGGCGACGGCTGCGCCGATATCCTCCCCGCTGCCGAGATCGCCCGCAGGGATCTTGGCCAAAATGGCAGCCTTCTGCTGCTCGTTCAGCGCGTCGGTCATCGCCGAGCGGATGAAGCCCGGCGCGACGCAGTTTACCGTGATGTTGCGGCTGGCCAGTTCCTGCGCAAGCGCCTTCGACATGCCGATCAGGCCTGCCTTGGACGCGGCATAATTGGCCTGCCCCGGGTTTCCGGTGACGCCGACCACCGACGTGATCGAGATGACGCGGCCGAAGCGCGCCTTCATCATCGGCTTGGCGGAAGCGCGGATCAACCGGAACGCGGCTTCCAGATTCACCTGGATCACCTGATTCCACTCGTCGTCCTTCATTCGCATCGCGAGATTGTCGCGGGTGATGCCCGCATTGTTGACGAGAATGTCGAGCTTACCGCCCAGCGCCTCCACGGCACGCGGGACGAGGCCGTCCACCGCCGCCGGATCGGACAGGTCGCAGATCAGCGCGGCATGATCGCCGCCGAGCTCTTCCCGGAATGCGTCCAGCTTCGTCTGATTGGAGCCCGAGATCGCCAGGCGCGCGCCCTGGGCGGCGAGCGCCTTCGCGATCGCCGAGCCAATTCCCCCGGATGCGCCGGTCACGAGCGCGGTCATGCCAGTCAGATCGAACATTATTGTCCTCGCCTTTTTCCCGAACGTCATGCCCGCACCGGCAGGAATGACGGCATGTAATGACAGTCTGGAGAATTACAGCGCCGCGGCCAATGCTTCGATGTCCGCCATCGAGACGATGCTGGTCGGCGTGGCGTCCGGCGCGATGCGCTTGACCATCGGCCCGACGACCTTGCCGCCGAATTCGACGAAATGGGAAACGCCAGCCTCGGCCATGGCGAGGATGCTCTCGCGCCAGCGCACCGTGCCGGTCACCTGCTGGACCAGCAGCGCGCGAATCATGTCGGGATCGGCGACGGCGGCGGCCGTGACGTTGGCATAGACCGGGACGAGCGGCGCCCGCAGATTGGCCTTGGCCAGCGCCTCGGCCATCGCATCGGCGGCCGGCTGCATCAGCGCACAGTGGAACGGGGCGGACACGGGCAGCAGCATGGCGCGCTTGGCGCCCTTGCCCTTGGCGATCTCGACCGCGCGCTCGATGGCGGCCTTGTGACCGGATACGACCACCTGCCCCGGCGCATTGTCGTTCGCCGCAGCGCAGACCTCGCCTTGCGCGGCTTCCTCGGCCACCTCGCGCGCGGCGTCGAAATCGAGGCCGAGCAGTGCCGCCATGGCCCCCTCGCCCACCGGCACCGCCGCCTGCATCGCCTGGCCGCGCAGCTTCAGCAGGCGTGCCGTCGTCGAAAGATCGATCGCCTCGGCCGCGCAGAGCGCGGAATATTCGCCGAGGCTGTGGCCAGCGACGAATTCGGCCTTGTCGGCCAGCCGCACGCCGCCTTCCTTCTCCAGCACGCGGAGAGTGGCAATGGCATTGGCCATGATCGCCGGCTGGGCATTCTCGGTCAGCGTCAGATCGCTTTCCGACCCTTCGCTCATCAGGCGAAAGAGATGCTGGTTCAGGGCGTCGTCGACTTCCTGGAAAACTTCTCGGGCCGTCGCGCTCGCGTCGGACAGCGCCTTGCCCATGCCGACAGACTGGCTGCCCTGCCCCGGAAAGATGAAAGCGCGCATCGTCATGTCCCCGTCACAAATGTGCCGGCGCGTTAGGCAGCAAGGGCGGCGCGGTCAACCGGGCGAAGAATCCGGCGATCTCTTCCCGTGGGCCCCAAACCGGGCGTAGAAGCGCCCTCATGCACATCCTGCCCGGCGATTTCGGCGATCCGCGTATCATCGCGCTGCTCTCCACCCACCTCGCCAGAGCCCGCGCACAGACCGCCGCGGGCAGCGCGCATGCGCTCGATCTGAGCGGACTCCAGGCGCCCGATATCCGTTTCTGGGCGCTCTGGCAGGAGGAGGAACTGCTCGGCCTAGGCGCGCTCAGGCGGCTTCCGGACCGCCATGGTGAGGTAAAATCGATGCACATAGCCGAGCCATTTCGCGGCCGCGGCGCAGGCAGCGCGATGCTCGCCCACATCATCGCCGCCGCCCGTTCGGACGGCCTCGCCCGGCTCAGCCTGGAGACCGGCTCCTGGGATTATTTCCTGCCCGCCCGGCGCCTATATGCTCGCCACGGCTTCGTCGAATGCGCTCCGTTTGGGGATTATGCGCCCGATCCCAACAGCGTTTTCATGACACTCGATCTCCGGAAGGCCTGATGCCATGACCCTTCACATTCTCGCCACCGGCACCAGCCGGGGCATCGGCGAGGCGATCGCCGCGCGGTTGCGGACCGAAGACGTCCGAATCGTCGGCCATGCCAGCCGCCCGGGCGATTCCGGCACGATCGCCGCCGATCTTTCCGATCCCTCCGCACCGGGCACCCTGTGGAACGCAGCGCTGGACCGGCTCGACGGACGCATCGACGTGCTGGTGAACAATGCCGGCATCTTCGAGGCGGCGCCGATCGAGCAGCCGGAGGAGAGCTGGTCGCACGCCTGGGCGCGCACGATGCAGATCAATCTCACCGCCTCCGCCCAACTGAGCCGTCTCGCGGTGCTCCATTTCCGGAGCCTGGGCGGCGGCCGCATCGTCAACGTCGCCAGCCGCGCCGCCTATCGCGGGGACAGCCCTCTGCACTGGCATTATGCCGCCTCGAAGGCCGGCATGATCGGCATGACGAAGACGATCGCACGCGGCTATGCCGCCGAGGGCATCTATGCCTTCGCCGTCTGCCCCGGCTTCACCCTGACCGGTATGGCCGAGGACTATCTGGCGAGCCGCGGCGGCGACGGGCTGCTTGCGGACATTCCGCTCGGCCGCGTCGCCATGCCCGAGGAAGTCGCCGAAACGGTCAAGTTCCTCGCGCTGGACGCGCCGCCGTCGATGACCGGTGCGGTGATCGACATCAACGGGGCGAGCTATGTGCGCTGACCGGTGAGCTTGTTTCCCGCGCGCAGCGGCTGGACCACGAGGCGGCGGAACAGTTGCGTCATGGGCGCCTCGACCCATCTGTGGACGAGCAGCCCCGCGACGATCGGGACCGAGAGCCCGATAACCATCCACAGGAGGAACTGACACCAGCCATAAGCCGGCAGGAGGCCGTGCGCGGCATGGAGTGCGGCGAGCACCGGCCAGTGCGACAGATAGAGCGAGTAGCTCGCATCGCCGAGCTGCTTCGGGAGTTGCGGCACATGGGCGGCGAACCGGTCCTCCAGCGCCACCGCCCCGGCCACGACCGCGATCGCCGAGAGGCCTCGCAACAGCGCGAGATGATCGATCCGGGCCGCCAGCGGCATGGCGCAGACCAGCAGGCCGACCGCCCCGATCGGCAACAGTAAGCCGAAGCGCCGCAGTCCAACCGACAGATGCAGCTGGCCAAGGAGCATGCCGCCCAGGAAGCGGCTCAGCAGCGGACTGGTCCAGACCGCCGCCATCGGACCCTTGTCGTGCAGCAGCACGCCGACGCCGATCAGGATGACCAGAATCGCGCCGGCCACCAGAAGCGGCCGGCGACACGCCAGCCCCACCGCGAAGACGGCATAGAAGGCCATCTCGAAATTGAGCGTCCAGCCCGGCACGAGGATTGGCGTCGGAACCGCGAAATCCTGGCGATAATAGGGAATGAACAGCAATGACCGCACCACCGTGCCCGTGCTGAGCGGAGCATCCGCCCACGGCCGCAGCAGCATCAGGACGGCGATATATGCGAAGGTCGCCAGCCAATAGAGCGGAACGATACGCACCACCCGGCGGACGACGAAGCCGCCCACGCTCTCCTCGCGTGCGGCGATGATCATGATGAAACCGCTGACTACGAAGAACAGGTCGACGCCACCCGTCCCGAAGCGAAACGGCTCGAGCGGATCGAACAGCCAGTTCGTGGGAATGCGGACATGGTGGAAAAGCACGAGCAGCGCAGCGACGCCGCGCAGGCACTGGATCGAGACCAGCTGGCTACGCCGCTCCGTCCCGTGCGGCCTCACCGCGCCGAGGCCCCCTCCGAAAGCCGTCGGGTGCCGGACACCCGACGATCTGCGTTTATTCGGCGGCCTCTGAATAGAGCGCTTTCTCCATCTCCGGCGCCAGGAACTCGCCGGGCTTCGCACCGGTATAAGCACCATTCTCGAAGGTCGGCACGCCGTTGACAAGGGTCAGCCGCATCGGCGCCGCCTCGCGGGTGAAGCGCCAGGTGATGCCGCCCTTGCCGTCCGGCACGTCGTAACGCTTCTCACGCTTGCGAACCTCGATCTCGTCGAGATTCCACACCGCGATATCCGCCCGCTTGCCGACCTTTATCTCCCCGCGATCGGCCAGGCCGAAGAAGTGCGAGAGCTTGCCGGTCTGCATGTGCACGGCATGTTCCAGCGAGATACGCTTGTCGTCGCGTGCATATTTGGTGAGCAGCATGACATTCTCGCCACCACCGCACAGCATCTGGAGATGCGCGCCGGCGTCCGAGATGTTGCCGACCGTCTTCTCCTCCAGCATCAGGCGGACGGTGAGGTCCTCGTCCTTGGCCATCGGCACCATGTCGACCGTGGACATGGTGCCGTTCTTCAGGAACCAGTCGGCCAGCGCATCGGAAGGATGGATGCCGAGGCTGTCGGCATGGTCCTTCACGCTGATGTCGACCGGCCCGTCGCCCTTGTCCGGATTGGTGAGGATCAGGATTGCGGGATTGCCGAATGGCGAATGCTTCCAGGCCTTGTTGTCCCAGCTGTCGCGCGCGCGGGCTCGCCATTCGGGATCGCGCAGGATCTGCTCCTTCGCTTCCTCGCCCTCGGCGCAGACCACCTCGTGCCAGACATAGTCGTTGGACTGGGCGAAGAGCAGCGACTTGTAGAGGCTGGCGGTCACCGTCGGCGGCACATGCGCATAACCCGGCCACACGTCATAGCCCTCGGCTCGCATCCGGTTCACCGTGCCGTCCATCCGGTCGACGAAGGGCCGC
Source organism: Flavisphingomonas formosensis (assembly GCF_009755815.1). Taxonomy (GTDB): domain Bacteria; phylum Pseudomonadota; class Alphaproteobacteria; order Sphingomonadales; family Sphingomonadaceae; genus Flavisphingomonas; species Flavisphingomonas formosensis. The sequence continues at coordinate 299,020 of NZ_WRPK01000004.1, read as the reverse complement.
TGATATTCGAGGGTCGGGATCGCGCCGGCGATCTGCATGCGCAGCTTGCGCCCCTTGGTGAGCCGCGCCAGTCGCTCCAGCATCTCCGGCCCGGTCTGCCGCATCGAGGTGTCGACGATCACCTGATAGGTGGCCGGCGCATGCTTCTCCAGCACGGCGAGCAGCGCCTCGAACTCGGCATCGTCGGCGATCAGAGTCGGCACGGGACGATTATCGCCGTCATGATCGTGCAGATTGTCCGAAAGGCCGAGCGCGCCGGCGGAAAGCGCATCGTCCAGCATCCTCGCCATCGCCTCGATCTCGGCCGGCGTCGCGACGCGCGTCCAGGCATCGAGACCCATCGCCGCGAGGCGGATGGCGAGATGGCCGACGAACATGCCGTAATTGGTCGGCAGCTTGATGTTGGCCTCCACCGACCGGCGATATTCCGGCCAGCTCCGCCAGTCCCACGGCACATTCTGGAGGAACGGCCCGAGCGGGATGTCTTCGAAGAAGGCGAAGATCTTGATCATCTCCATGCGCGCGGCTTCCTCGTCGGAGAGCGGCGCGGCGCTGAAGCCGCAATTGCCGGTGACGATGGTCGTCGCTCCATAGCCCGGCAGCGGATCCAGATCCGGCTGCCACCACATGGTCGCGTCATAATGGGTGTGGCTTTCGATGAAGCCGGGCGATACGTAACAGCCTGCCGCATCGAACAGCGCGTCGCCATCGGGCGAAAGCGCCGCTCCTATCTCCACGATCGCACCATCGCGCACGCGCACGTCGGCGGCGAACGCGGGCGCCCCCGTACCGTCAATCACGGTCCCGCCCTTGATCAGCATGTTGGCCATCATCCTCTCCTCTGCGATCGCCGTCCGTCTCTCCGGGGCAGAGCATAGCCAGGATGCGCCCCGCTGCCACGGCGTGGCGTTGCCGGTCGGCGGGCGGCTGCCGCATTCTGGCCCTATCGATATGCGATGTCGGCATTGCGCGGGCGAGAACGGCGGATCGGCCCCGCCCCTTGCCTTTTCAACCGCTTTCCTCCATGAGCCCCGCTTTCCGGCGTGAGCGCCGGTAAAGACGAAGGCCGGAGGGGCGTAGCATGGGGCTACGTCAGCGATCGGCAGGAAAGAAGGACAAGCGAGCATGGCTCTTTACGAGCATGTGTTTCTCGCGCGTCAGGATCTGGCACAGGCTCAGGTCGACGCGCTGGCAGAAACCGCCACCAAGATCGTCGAGGAAGGACAGGGCAAGGTCGTGAAGACCGAGACCTGGGGCCTGCGCAGCCTCGCCTATCGCATCAAGAAGAACCGCAAGGCGCACTATGTGCTGCTGGAGATCGACGCGCCCGCCGCCGTCGTCGCCGAGCTGGAGCGCCAGACCGCGATCAACGAAGACGTGATCCGCTACATGACGATCCGCGTCGACGAGCATGAAGCAGGCCCGTCCGCGATGATGCGTCGTGGCGATCGTGACCGCGAGCGTGGTGGCCGTGGCGGCCGCGACGGCGAGCGGGGTGATCGTGGTGGCCGTGGCGAGCGCCGTGAGCGCGACGATCGCAACTTCGAAGCGGCGTAAGGAGTAACATTCATGGCCCGCCCATTTTTCCGCCGCCGCAAGAGCTGCCCCTTCGCCGCCAAGGATGCGCCGAAGATCGACTATAAGGACGTCCGTCTGCTGCAAGGCTTCGTGTCCGAGCGCGGCAAGATCGTCCCCAGCCGCATCACCGCGGTTTCCGCCAAGAAGCAGCGCGAGCTCGCCCAGGCGATCAAGCGCGCCCGTCATATCGGGCTGCTTCCCTACATCGTGAAATAAGGAGGGCACGCACATGGACGTGATCCTGCTCGAACGAGTCGAAAAGCTCGGCAGCATCGGCGACGTGGTCTCCGTGAAGGCCGGTTTCGCCCGCAACTACCTCCTGCCGCGCAAGAAGGCCCTGCGCGCCAACGAGGCGAACAAGAAGATCTTCGAAGCCAACCGCGCGCAGATCGAGGCCGAGAACGCTGCCCGCCGCGAGTCGGCCCAGACCGAGGCGAAGACGCTCGACGGCATCTCCATCACGCTGATCCGCCAGGCGTCGAACACCGGCCAGCTCTACGGCTCGGTGTCCGCGCGCGATCTCGCCGAGGCGCTGAACGCGGATGGCCACAAGGTCGCCAAATCGGCGATCGTGCTCGGCCGTCCGATCAAGGCGATCGGCGTCCATGAGGTGAAGGTGGCCCTCCACGCCGAGGTTTCGGTGACGGTGAAGGTCAACGTCGCCCGCTCGCCGGAAGAAGCCGAGCTACAGGCGCAGGGCGTCGACGTGATGGCCTCGATGTTCGAGCGTGACGAATCCGGCTTCACCGAAGACTATGATCCCAATGCGGAGCCCGGTGAGATCGCCGTGGCCGAGCCGGCTGGCGAGGAGGAGGCCGCGTCCTGACGCAGCCTTTCCCGACATCATGGGAAAAGAAGGGCCGCCGGATTTTCCGTGCGGCCCTTTTTTATGGCGTCGGCGCCGAGGTTGCGACCGCCGCGCGCCTGACTCGGCCACCTCGCAGCAAAATTTCCAAACGCCGGCTCGCGCTCGATGACGCTGTGAGCGTCGATCACCGCCGGACTGCTGAAGCTGATTCGCATGGTGACGGCGCTCGTCGGCGCTGCACTCGCCGGGAGGAGCCGCTGTTGGATATCACGTCCAGGCCTGCCCGGCATCCACCCCGGCTAGATCAGGTGCGCGTGAACGGCGTGCGATAGGGCGACGCCGTTCTCGTCGGAAGCAACGCGACGGTAGCCCGCCGGCTCAATAGCCCATCAGGCTAAGCACTTCCTTGCGGCTGCGTTCATCGTCGCGGAACACGCCCATCATCCGGCTGGTCGTCATGCCGACGCCCGGCGTGCGCACGCCTCGCGCCGTCATGCAGCTGTGACTGGCCTCGATGACCACGGCGACGCCCTGCGGGTGGAGATTTTCCCAGATGCAATCCGCCACCTCCGCGGTCAGCCGCTCCTGCACCTGCAAGCGGCGGGCAAAGCCCTGCAACACGCGGGCCAGCTTGGAGATGCCCACGACGCGGTTCTTGGGCAGATAGGCGATGGCCGCCTTGCCGATGATCGGCGCCATATGGTGTTCACAATGGGACTGGAACGGAATATCGCGCAGCAGGACGATCTCGTCATAACCGCCCACTTCCTCGAAGGTGCGGCTAAGATGGTGCGACGGATCTGCTTCATACCCCCCGCAATATTCCTTCCAGGCGCGTGCGACGCGCTTTGGCGTGTCCATCAGTCCTTCGCGGCTTGGATCGTCGCCGGCCCAGCGGATCAGCGTCTTGATGGCTTCTTCGACGTCAGCTGGTACGGGGATCTTGCCGTCTTCTTCTTCGTAGATATCGGCCATGCATTCACTCTCCAGCCATTTTGCCCTTATAAGATGGTGCCCCCGGGGTGACTCGAACACCCGACCTGCGGTTTAGGAAACCGTTGCTCTGTCCAACTGAGCTACGGGGGCAACCTGGACCGGGTAAGGTTCCGTCCCTACCCGGTCAACGCGAATTGATTGCAAAAGGCGCATGTCGTGACCCAATCACACCATGTGGTGCGCCATCAATTGTCCATTCCCGGAGGCCTGACCGGAAAAGGCAAAGGCGACACGTCGATGCCGTCCTCGATCAGCGATTTCACCTCCGTCGGCGAAGCCTGGCCATAGATTGGCCGTTGTTCGCTGTCGCCGAGGTGGATGTCGCGCGCTTCCCGGGCGAAGCGGTCACCGACATAATCCATCTTCTCCAGCATCCTGCTTTGCGCTTCGGCGGCGGCCTGAAGCATGGCCTTGAGCGCCTCGGGCGCGATCGGCGGCTGGGGCGGGGATGCGACCATGGCCTGCCGCGGCGTTTCGGACAGCTGGTTTCCCTTCGGCCCGACGCGTGGCGCCATCACCGCCTTCTCGACCTCCGCCGATCCGCAGAATGGGCATTGCACCAGGCCACGCGCCTTCTGTTTCTCATAATCGTCGGTTGATCCGAACCAGATCTCGAACACATGTTCGGCCGGGCAGCGCAGATCGAAGACGATCATGGCACGACGTCCGGATCGGGGATCGGGCGGCGATGCAGCAGCGCCGGCACGCGTTCGCGAACCTGCGCGATCCGCTCGATCTCGATATCCGCGATTCCGACGCCGGGCTCCGATCCCAGTTCGAGCAGCACGTCCCCCCACGGATCGATCACCATCGATCGTCCATAGGTTTCGCGCCCATCCTCGTGGCGCCCGCATTGCGCGGCGGCGATGACGAACACGCCGGCTTCGATCGCGCGCGCGCGGAGCAGCACGTGCCAATGCGCTATGCCGGTCGGCACGGTGAAGGCGGCAGGAATGGCTATGATCTGCGCGCCCGCATTGGTCAGCGCCGCGTAGAGCGCCGGAAAGCGCAGGTCGTAGCAGATCGAAAGGCCGAGCTTACCCCATGGCGTATCCGCGACGACGGCTCGGCGCCCGGCGACATAGGCCGCGGACTCGCGCCAGCTCTCTCCCGTGGCAAGATCGACGTCGAACAGGTGCATCTTGTCATAACGCGCGCGCAGCGCACCGGTGTCGTCGATCAGGAAACCACGATTGACCATGCGGTCGGGATCTTCCTCGCTGCGCAGAGCAAGCGACCCCAGTTGCACCCAGATGCCGGCCTTGGCGGCGCTCTCACGCACCTCGGCCAGCACCATGTCGTCTTCCTCGCGGACGATCCGCATCCCGGCGCGCTTGCGATCCCGGTCGAGCAGGCCGCTCATCTCGGGAGTGAACAGCATGTCCGCCCCCTCTCCCGCCGCAGCGGTGATCGCCTCCCGGAGATTGAGCGCGTTGGCCACCGGGTCGATGCCGGTGCGGCTTTGAAACAGAGCTGCGCGCATGGTCTCAGGCCATCAGGCGAGCATGGGGTCGAGCTTGCCTGCAGCCTCCAGAGCAGCAAGGTCGTCCGATCCCCCGACATGGACGCCATCGATGAATATCTGCGGCACCGTGGTCCGCCCATTGGAGCGCCCGAGCATCTCTGCCCGCTTCGGCCCGCCCATGGTGATATCGAATTCCTCTATCTCCACCCCCTTTGCGCGCAGCAGCTTCATCGCCCGAGCGCAATAAGGGCACAGCATCTTGGTATAGATCTCTACTTTGGCCATTTTTCACGTTCCGTCTGGTCGGTTACCGAAGTGTTGTCCCCACCACCATTTGTCAATGTCGCTCGGCCTCGTCGCGCACCACGCGAGCCCAACAAACCAGCCGGACGCGCGCCGCTCCCGCCTTCTTCAGCGCACGTGCACAGGCATTGCCCGTCGCACCGGTGGTGTAGACGTCGTCGACCAACAGGATGGCACGACCTTTCACCATCGCGCGATGTCGCCCGGTCACGCGAAATGCGCCGCGCAACGCCTTGGCGCGCGCCGCTGGGCCCATGGCGCGCAGCACCGGAGTAGCCTTTACACGACGGACGAGGTCCAGTTCGACCGGTATGCCCGTTCTCCGTCCCAGAGCGGTGGCGATCAGCGCAGCCTGATTATAGCCCCGCCGCCAGATGCGCCAGCGATGCAAGGGGATCGGCACGATCAGGGCATCCTGCTCCTCATCCGCCAGCCGGGCGATCGCACGCGCGATCGTTTCGGCGAGCGCCGGCCGTCCTCCATATTTGAGCCGCAGCGCGACCTTGCGTGCGATCTCGCCATAGGCGACCGCGCCGCGCGCTCGATCGAAGGCCGGTCTATCGGCCAGACAGGCTCCGCACAGCGCATCCGGCCCCCGATCGAGCGCAAAGGGATCGCCGCAGGCCGCGCAAGCCGGATCGCCGAGGAAATCGAGTTGCTGCCAGCAGTCGGCACAGAAGCTGTGATCTTCGCCCGTCACTGCGCCGCAGCCCGGACAGCGCGGCGGGAGAGCGAACGCGATCACCTGTCCGATGCCGCTTTTCAGATATGCTGCCCACGCTCCCATTGCCCGCCTTGTCTCGTGCGCTCCGGCGGCGCACAAGCCCGCTGATGAGCGAGACCGAAATTTTCGATCGTGCCGCGCGCCGCCTGCGCCGCGATCGCGCCGCGCCGGATTTTGCCGAACAGGACTTTCTGCGGGCGCAAATGATCGAGGGCCTGCTGGACAGGTTGTCCAGCGTGACGCGGAGTTTTTCCCTGGCGCTCGATCTCGGCTGCTTCGACGGCGCGCTCGGCGTGGAATTGCGCGCGCGGGGCGTGAAGGTCGTCTCTGCCGACGCCGGCTTCGCTTTCGCGAAAATGGCCGGCGGCGTGCAGTGCGACGAGGATCGTCTGCCCTTCGCCGATGGCAGTTTCGATCTCATTCTCTCGGCCGGCGTGCTTGACAGCGTCAACGATCTGCCGGGAGCGCTGACCTTGATCCGGCGGGCGCTGAAGCCCGACGGGCTGTTCCTCGGCGCTTTCGTTGGCGCTGGCAGCCTACCGCAGTTGCGCGCAGCGATGCTGGCGGGCGACATGGTCCACGGCTCGGCCGCGCCACGCATCCACCCACAGATTGAGGTGCGTGCCGCCGGCGATCTGCTGGCGCGTGCCGGCTTCGCGCTGCCCGTTGCCGACTCGGAGCGCCTCGACATACGCTATCCCGGTCTGCTGCGGCTCGCTGCCGATTTGCGCGCCGCGGGTGCAACCAACATCCTGTGCGGCCGATCGCATGTGGGGCTGACCCGGCCGCAGATCGGCGCGGCGCTGCAGGCATTTGCCGAAGCGGCGGAGCCTGACGGCAAGACCCGCGAACGGATCGAGATTCTCTATCTCACCGGCTGGAGCCCCGCACCCAGCCAGCCCCAACCGGCCAGGCGCGGCAGCGCGGTCCGCTCCCTCGCGGAAGCGCTACGCAAATCCTAAAGCGTGGCCAAAAAGCGGAAACCGGGTTTCCCGCAAAAGGCTGCGGTCACAAAAACTTAGAGCAAGGCGTCCAGCAGGCCGATCAACGGCTTGTCTGCCGGCGGCATCGGCAATGCATGCAATTCCAGCGGCAGCACCCATTTGAGCCCGCTAGACTCCATAGGGCGTGGAACACCGCGCCATTTGCGGCAAATGTACAGCAACAGGATCAGGTGGCGCTCGCCGAGCGGTTCGCTCGCAAAGGCCGCGGGTGCGAGGCAGGCAGTCTCGGTGTCAATGCCGAGTTCCTCGTGCAGTTCGCGGACGAGGCACGCCTCCGGCGTTTCCTCCGGCTCTACCTTGCCACCCGGAAATTCCCACAGTCCGGCCATGGATTTGCCGTCGGGCCGCCGCTGCACGAGGACGCGGCCATCCACATCGATCAGCGCCGCAGCGGTGACCAGAAGCGGCGGACGGTGAGACGAAGGGACGGAACCGACAATCATAAAGTTTCCTTAACCACCCCTTGCCTAACATCACGCGCCGGATCGGGTGCCGGCTCCAGGGGATGCGGCATGAAACGTCCGATCGGCAAGCTTTTCAATGACATCAAGGGCGGCACCGCCATCGAATATGGATTCATCGTCGCACTCGTGGTGATCGTGATGATGGTCGCCCTCTTTAATCTCGCCAGCGTTACCATCGGCATGTGGAACAATGTTTCCGACAAGGTGTCGCAAGCCAACTGATCCGGATTCGATTTCGGATTTCGTTAACCCTCTTTCCTCAAAATCGCCGTTAATCCCCTAATCTTTTGTTTACCGGACATAGCTTAGTCAACTCGTGCTGACCCGCTCAGGGGGGCCAGCGGGGAAATGTTGATCTGAAGTTTGGAACCACGGAGACCGGTTATGCAGTTCGTTCGCAAGATGATGAAGGACACCAAGGGCGCCACCGCGATCGAGTATGGCCTGATTGCCGCCCTCATCGCCGTTGCCGCGATCACCGCGATGAGCAGCCTTGGCACCCAGCTCTCGACGACGTTCAACAACGTCACGAACAACATGAAGAAGGCCAGCTAATCTTCAGCTGACCTCTGAAAGCAAAGCGGGCGGCGAGGCACGGCTTCGCCGCCTTTTTCTGTCAACTTCCCGGCGGCCGCTTCGGCGTAAAATCGAACGCGGATGTACCGATCCAGCCGTAAACATAATTGAGATAGAAGAGCGCGAAGAGGATCGTCGCTACGATCACCGTGCGAACCGCAACTTTGCTCCCACGAAACTCCACCGGCGCACTTTCCGCCTGACCTGGCGTCTTATCGACACCGGCCTCGTCATGCGTGCGCGCGCTGAACGGCAGGACCAGGAAAAGACTGAAGGCCAGAAACAGGAAATAAATGGCGCTGATCGAAGTGAGTCGCATGGGGAGAGTCAGATCCTGATCAGCGAGACATCTACCACGGGTTTTTTGCCCGTCCACTGAGTCGCGCAACGCCGGACGGCAAGACGGATGCCCTCGCGGAGCTTGGCCTCGTCGCGCGGACCGCCGTCAGCCGCCTCAGCCGCCGCTTCGCGCGCTTCCTCGAGGAAATCGGCGCGATCCTCCTCTACCGGCACGCCCTGCAGTCCGATCGCCGGCTCGCCACGCACCTTGCCTTTCGAATCCAGCGCGACCGTCACCGAGATCAGCCCGTGATTCGCGATCTTCCGCCGCTCGTTCATCGTCACGCCGTCAGCCGGCAGGATCACGTCGCCATCCAGGATCAGGCGGCCGACCCGCTCCTCTCCGACCTTGACCGGCCCATCCGGTGCGAGGCGGACGACATCGCCATTCTTCTGAACGATGGTGCGCCCGACGCCCTTGGACGCCGCAAAGCGCGCCTGCTCCGCCATGTGGCGGATCTCGCCATGTACCGGCACGACGATCTCCGGCCGGATCCAGCGGTACATCAGCTCGAGCTCCGGCCGTCCGGGATGGCCGGAGACGTGCACATGCGCCTGGCGATCGGTGATCATCGCGATGTCCTTGGCCGCCAGCGCATTCTGGATGCGGCCGATCGCCAGTTCGTTGCCGGGAATCTGCTTGGACGAGAAGACCACCAGATCGCCTTTGGAGAGCCTGATCGGATGGCTGTCGAAGGCGATGCGCGAGAGGGCAGCTCGCCATTCGCCCTGCCCGCCTGTCGCGACGATCATCACCTCGCGCGGCGGCAACCGCATGGCCGTATCGACATCCACCGTCTCGGGGAAATCCCTGAGATAGCCGGCCGCTTTCGAAACCTTGATGATCCTGTCGAGCGATCGCCCCGCGACGCAGAGCTTGCGTCCGGTATCGCGGGCGACCTCGCCCAGCGTCTGCAATCGCGCCGCATTGGACGCGAAGGTGGTGACGAGCACGCGCCCCCGGGCCGAGGAGATGACGCCGTCCAGCCCCTCGCGCACCGCCGCCTCCGATCCCGATGCCTCCTCGTTGAAGACATTGGTGGAATCGCAAATCAGCGCCAGCACGCCCTCGTCGCCGATCGCACCGAGCTCGGCCGCGGTCGATGGCGTGCCGAGCAGCGGCTCATCGTCCAGCTTCCAGTCCCCGGTATGGAAGATGCGTCCATATGGCGTCTCGATCAGCAGCGCATTGCCCTCGGGAATCGAATGGGCGAGCGGCACATAAGTGAAGCCGAACGGCCCGAGGCGGAAGCTGCCCTCATTGTCGACGACGTGGAGCTTCACCTTGTCGCCTAGCCCCTCCTCGTCCAGCTTGCCGCGGATCAGGCCCGCGGTGAAAGGCGTCGCATAAAGCGGCACGCCGAGATCGGCGGCGAGATAGGGGATCGCCCCGATATGATCCTCATGCCCATGGGTCAGCACGATGCCGAGCAGGTCGCCGGCGCGCTGCTCGATGAATTCGAGATCCGGCAGAACGAGATCGATGCCGGGATAGCTGGGATCGCCGAAGGTGAGGCCGAGATCGACCATCACCCATTTGCCCTGCGTTCCATACAGATTGACGTTCATGCCGATCTCGCCCGATCCGCCGAGCGCGAGAAAGAGCAGTTCGTCTCCGGGTTTTGTCACGATTTTTCAGAGTCCAATGTTCGTGCCGGACGACCGATGCGGTCCGGCGAAAATATGCGATGCGCCGTCGGTCAGCGCTTGGTGCGATCGTAGAGGAGCGACAGCCCCTGGATGGTGAGGTCACCCTCGATAAAGTCGAAAACAGATGTATGCTTGTCGAACAATGTCGCAAGCCCGCCCGTCGCGATCACTTTCACCGGGCGGCCGATTTCGGCCTTCAGGCGCGCTACGAGTCCTTCGATCAGGGCCACATAGCCCCAATAGATGCCGACATGCATGCCTTCTTCTGTGGTGCGGCCGATCACGCTCTTGTTGGTAGGCGCCTCGATGGCGATGCGCGGCAGCTTCGCGGTCGCGCCGACCAGCGCGTCGAGCGAAAGATTGATGCCGGGCGCGATGATGCCGCCCTTGTAGGAACCGCGATAATCGACGACGTCGAAGGTCGTCGCCGTGCCGAAATCGATCATCACGAGATCACCCTCGTGATTGGCGTGCGCGGCGATCGCGTTGACCAGCCGGTCGGCACCGACCGAGCGCGGCTCGACCATGTCGATCTCGATACCCCAATCGACCGGTGGAACACCCGCGACGAGCGCGTCGACGCCGAAATATTTGCTCGCCAGCACCTCCAGATTGTGGAGCGCGCGCGGAACGACGGTGGCGATGATCACCGCTTCCACGACGGAGCGGTCATGCCCTTCGAGCGCCAGCAGTTGATGCAGCCAGACGGCATATTCATCGGCGGTGCGGCGTGCATCGGTGGCGATGCGCCAGCGGGCGCGGATCGTGCCGTCCTCGACGAGCGCGAACACGACATTGGTATTTCCTGCATCGATCGCGAGCAGCATGGCTCCCCCCTAAGCCCGTTTTGCCGTCCGTGCCAGCGGCACGAGGCGATTATTCGCACACCCACTCGAACCCACCTGCCCCAACCTATGGCAGATCGGGGACCCGCAGGAAAACGCCATCTCAGAGCAGGAAGACGTCGGCCGCATGGATCGTCTGCGTACCCTCGCCAGTCCGCAACAGCAGCGCGCCATCGGCATCGAGCCCGCCGAACAGCCCTTTGGTCTCTGCCCCGTCCGCCGTCCGGGCGACCAGCGGCGTGCCCGCCGGGTGCGCGCGCTCGAGCCAGCGGTTACGGATCGGAGCAAGCCCCTCCCCTCGCCAGCGCGACAGCCAGGCGGAGAAGCTCGCGGCGAGATCTTCGACGAACAGCGCCGGATCGGGTGAAGGTATCAGTCCTGCGGCGGCAAGGCTGATCGCGGGCCTGTCCAGACCTTCCGGATGATGGGCCAGATTGACGCCGAAACCGATCACGATCGCATCGCCATGCCGTTCGAGCAGGATGCCCGACAGCTTGGCGCCGTCCAGCAGAAGATCATTCGGCCATTTCAAGGCGATCCGCGCTGCACCCGCATAGGCCGAGGCGACCTGCTCCAGCGCCACCGCCGCGACCAGCGCGAGGCCCGGTGCAGGCGGATCGCCGGAACGCAGGCGAACGAGGGTACTCGCGTAAAGATTGCCCGCCGGCGAGACCCAGACGCGGCCCCGGCGGCCCCGTCCTCCGCTCTGCGTCTCGGCGCGCAGCCACAGCCCCTCCGCCTCGCCCGCGTTCGCGAGGGCAGCGACATCGTCGTTGGTGGACGCCGTGGCGGCGACGGTGCGGATAGCGGACAGAGGCTTAGAACAGCGCCTTGGCCGCGGCGAGGCTGGCCGCGCCCAGCGCCGGGATCGCGAAATAGCCGAGCGGCGAGACGAACAGCGCAGTCAGGGCGATCAGGCCGCCTTCCACCGCGCTCTGCGACGGAGCATAGGCCGGAGCCGGCTCGTCGAAATACATCGTCTTGACGATCTTGAGATAATAGAAGGCGCCGATCACCGAGGTAGCGATGCCTACCGCAGCCAGCCAGGTGAGGTGCGCGCCGACGGCCGCATCGAACACCAGGAACTTCGGCCAGAAGCCGAACAGCGGCGGAATGCCCGCCAGGCTGAACATGAAGATGGCGAGCGCGGCGGCGAGGCCTGGCCGCGTCCGCGACAGGCCCGACAGGCTGGCGATGGTCTCTACCGGATTGCCCGCCGCATCGCGCATCTGCAGCACGCACAGGAAGCTGCCGAGCGTCATGGCGACATAGACCGTCATATAGGTCATCACCGCAGCGACGCCGTCCGCCGTGCCGGCCGCCAGACCGATCAGCGCGAAGCCGACATTGTTGATCGAGCTGTAGGCGAGCAGCCGCTTGATGTTGCTCTGACCGATCGCCGCGACGCCGCCGAGGATGGTCGAGGCCAGCGCCGAGAAGATCACGATCTGCTGCCAGGCGTGCGTCTCGGTGCCGAGCGCGCTCACCGCGACGCGGACCAGCAGGCCCATCGCGGCCACCTTCGGCGCCGAGGCGAAGAAAGCGGTGACCGGCGTCGGCGCGCCTTCATAGACGTCCGGCGTCCACATGTGGAACGGCACCGCGCTGATCTTGAAGGCCAGACCGACGAAGACGAAGACCAGACCGAACAGCCGCGCCGTGGCGATGCCCGTCGAGGCCGGCGGCACGGCCAGGGCGTGGGCGATGCCCTCGAAGCTCGTCGTACCGGTGAAGCCGTAGAGCAGCGAGATGCCGTAGAGCAGGATGCCGCTCGCCAGCGCGCCGAGCACGAAATATTTGAGGCCGGCTTCGGCCGCGCGCGTGTCGCGCCGCAGGAAGCTCGCCAGCACATAGGCCGCAAGGCTCTGCAGCTCGAGGCCGACATAAAGGGTCAGCAGGTCCGCCGCGGACACCATCATGCCCATGCCGGTGGCGGAGAGCAGGATCAGGATCGGATATTCGCAGCGCAGCGTGCCGAGCCGGCTGAAATAGCCATGGGCCGCGATCACCGAGATCGCCGACGCGATATAGATGAGCAGCTTGGCGAAGGCCGCGAAGCCGTCCGCGCGGTAGAGGCCGCCAAAGGCGACCCCGCCGCTGCCGGCCGGCCCGATCAGCGACACGGCGGCTGCGACGAACAGCGCGACGGTGGCGCCGATCACGAAGGACGCGGCGCGGTCGCCGGCATAGGCCGAAACCATGAGGAGAGCGAGCGCACCGAGGGCGAGGATCACCTCCGGCAGCGTCATCATGAAAGACAGGCTGTTCATCAGTGCGCCCCCTCATGCGCGGCAGGAGCAGGCCGATGGCCGAAGGCGATCTTCGCGTCGCCTCCCGGATTGGCACGTTCGATACGGGCGAGCAGGCTGCCCACGTCGCGGCGCATCGGCGCCAGGAAGCTCTCGGGATAGACGCCCATCCACAGCACGGAGAGCGCGAGCGGAACCATGATCGCCAGTTCGCGCGCCGAAAGATCGGGCAGCGACGCAACCTCCGCGTTCGGCGCCTCGCCATAGGCCACACGGCGATAGAGATAGAGCATGTAGGCCGCGCCGAGGATCACGCCGGTGGTAGCCACGAACGCCACCCAGCTCGACGCGTGATAGGCGCCGACCAGGCTCAGGAACTCGCCGACGAAGTTGCTGGTGCCGGGCAGGCCGACCGAGGCCATGGTGAAGAGTAGGAAGAACAGCGCATATTTCGGCATGTTGTTCGACAGGCCGCCGTAGCGCGCGATCTCGCGGGTGTGCAGGCGGTCGTAGATCACGCCGACGCACAGGAAGAGCGCGCCCGAGACGAGGCCGTGGCCGAGCATGACCATCAGGCCGCCCTCGATGCCCTGCCGGTTGAAGGCGAACAGGCCGATCGTGACGAAGGCCATGTGGGCCACCGACGAATAGGCGATCAGCTTCTTCATGTCCTCCTGCACCAGCGCGACGAGGCTGGTGTAGACGACCGCGACCATCGACAGGCCGAACACCAGCCACATCAGCTGCGCGGAGGCTTCCGGGAACATCGGCAGCGAGAAGCGGATGAAGCCGTAGCCGCCCATCTTCAGGAGCACGCCGGCCAGGATCACCGAGCCTGCCGTCGGCGCCTCGACGTGCGCATCGGGCAGCCAGGTGTGCACCGGCCACATCGGCATCTTCACCGCGAAGCTGGCGAAGAAGGCGAGGAACAGCCAGGTCTGCGCATGGACCGGGAAATCATAGTTCATCAGCGTCGGGATATCGGTCGTGCCGGCTTCGCGGACCATCCACAGCATCGCCACCAGCATCAGCACGGAGCCAAGCAGCGTGTAGAGGAAGAATTTGTAGCTGGCGTAGATCCGGCGCGCGCCGCCCCAGATGCCGATGATCAGATACATCGGGATCAGACCGGCTTCGAACATGATGTAGAACAGGAACAGATCCTGTGCGGTGAAGACGCCGATCATCAGCGTCTCCATCAGCAGGAAGGCGGCCATATATTCGGGCACGCGCTTCTGGATCGCCTCCCACGAGGCCGCGATGCAGATCGGCATGAGGAAGACGGAGAGCATGATCAGCATCAGGGCGATGCCGTCTATGCCGAGCGCCCAGGCAAAGCGACCGAACAGATCGACATGCTCGGTGAACTGCCACTGGGGACCCGCCAGATCGTAATTGATCCACAGCAGGATGCCGAGCAGCAGATCGACCAGCGTCGCCGCCAGGGCGAGCCAGCGCGCCGTCTGCGCCGAGGAGAAGAGACAGGCGATCGCAGCCGCGAACGGCACCGCGAGCATGAGCGAAAGAACAGGAAAGCCGAGCTGGTTCATGATTAGCTTGCCATCGCCCAGGTCGCGGCACCGGCGAGGCCGAGCAGCATCACCAATGCATAAGTGTAGACATAGCCGGACTGGAGCTTGCGGGTCAGCACGCCGCCGGCCGAGACCAGGGCGGCAGCGCCGTCCGGACCGAACCGGTCGATCGTACCCTGATCGCCGCGCTTCCAGAGGAAACGGCCTATCGCGAAAGCGGGAACGACGAACACCGCATGATAGAGCTCGTCGAAATACCACTTGTTGAGGAGGAACTTGTACAGGAGCTGGAAGGTGCTCGTGAAGCGAGCCGGCATGCCCGTGTCGGCGATATATCCCCACCAGGCGATCGCGAGACCGGTCAGCATCACGGCAGCCGGAGCCAACTTCACCCACAGCGGCACGCCATGCATCGCATGCATGAGATGCTCGTTGAACGCGATGCTGCCTTTCCAGAAGGCCCCGCCGGTTTCCGCGCCGACGAAGTAAGGCGAGAAGATATAGCCGGCGAAGATCGCGCCGAGGGTGAGCACGCCGAGCGGCACGAGCATCGTCCACGGGCTTTCGTGCGGATGATAGCCGGCGGTGCCATGCTTCACCTGCTCGACGCCCGGATCATGCGCATGCGGCTCGCTGCCCGCTCCTTCCGCGTCCGGATGCGCATCATG
The DNA here is from genome assembly GCF_009755815.1 of Flavisphingomonas formosensis. Classification (GTDB taxonomy): domain Bacteria; phylum Pseudomonadota; class Alphaproteobacteria; order Sphingomonadales; family Sphingomonadaceae; genus Flavisphingomonas; species Flavisphingomonas formosensis. The sequence goes on along the minus strand of NZ_WRPK01000004.1, from coordinate 283,819 downwards.
ATGAGCATCGTGCGCATGGGCATGATCATGCCCATGATCGTGACCATGGCCGTGCGCATCGTGCACTGCATGCTGGATATGCTCGGATCCCGCCCACCGCGCCTTGCCGAAGAAAGTCAGGAACACGAGGCGCCAGGAATAGAAGCTGGTCAGCAGAGCGACGAAGATACCGACGATGAATGCGATGCGCCCGCCGCCGCCGGAGGCATAGGCCGCCTCGAGAATCGCGTCCTTCGAATAGAAGCCTGCGAAGCCGAACACGTCGATGATACCCACCCCGGTGATCGCCAGCGTGCCAGCGGTCATCGCCCAGAAGGTGATAGGGATGTGTTTCCTGAGCGCGCCATAATAGCGCATGTCCTGCTCATGGTGCATCGCGTGGATCACGCTGCCCGCGCCGAGGAACAGCAGCGCCTTGAAGAAGGCGTGGGTAAACAGGTGGAACATCGCCGCGCCATAAGCGCCGACGCCTGCCGCGAAGAACATGTAGCCGAGCTGCGAGCAGGTCGAATAGGCAATCACGCGCTTGATGTCGTTCTGCACGGTGCCAACGGTCGCGGCGAACAGGCAGGTCGCGGCGCCGATGAAGGTGACGACGCCGAGCGCGACGTGGCTGGTCTCGAACAGAGGCGACAGGCGGCAGACCATGAACACGCCCGCGGTGACCATGGTCGCGGCGTGGATCAGCGCGGACACCGGAGTCGGGCCTTCCATCGCGTCGGGAAGCCAGGTGTGCAGGCCGAGCTGGGCCGACTTGCCCATCGCGCCGATGAACAGCAGCAGGCAGAGCAAGGTCATCGTGTCGACGCGGTGGCCGAGGAAGCCGATCGTCGATCCGGCCATGCCCGGCGCCGCCGCCAGGATCGCCGGGATCGAGACGGTGCCGAACACCAGGAAGACGCCGAAGATGCCGAGCGAGAAGCCGAAATCGCCGACGCGGTTCACCACGAAGGCCTTGATCGCGGCGGCGTTGGCGCTCGGCTTATAATACCAGAAGCCGATGAGCAGATAGGAGGCGAGACCCACGCCTTCCCAGCCGAAGAACATCTGGACGAGATTGTCCGACGTCACCAGCATCAGCATCGCGAAGGTGAACAGCGACAGATAGGCGAAGAAGCGCGGCTGGCTGTCGTCCTCCGCCATATAGCCCCAGCTATACAGGTGGACGAGCGCCGATACCGTCGTCACCACGACGAGCATCACTGCCGTCAGCGCGTCGACGCGCAATGCCCAGTCCACATTGAGGTCGCCCGAACGGATGAAGGTGAGCACCGGCTCGACGAACGCCTCGCGCGAGCCCGTCAGGAAACCGACGAAGATCGGCCAGGAAAGGGCGCAGGCGACGAACAGCGCGCCTGTGGTGACGAGCTTCGCCGCGGTGTTGCCGATCGAGCGATTGCCGAGCCCGGCTACGATCGCCGCGAGCAGCGGCAGGAATACGATGAGTTTGATCACCGAATGATCACCCCTTCATCCGGTTGATGTCGTCGACGGCGATAGTGCCGCGGCCACGGAAGTAGATCACGAGGATCGCGAGACCGATCGCCGCCTCGCCGGCGGCCACGGTCAGCACGAACATTGCGAACACCTGCCCCACCAGATCGTGCAGGAAAGCCGAGAAGGCGACGAGGTTGATGTTCACGCTCAGCAGGATCAGCTCGATCGCCATCAGGATGATGATGACGTTCTTCCGGTTCAGGAAGATGCCGAGCACGCCCAGCACGAAGAGAATGGCGGAGACCGTGACGTAATGCTGCAGGCCGATCATAGCTCCACCCCCTGCCCGACGGGCTGGTTGACCTTGCGGATCGCATCTTCCGGACGGCGGCGGTTCTGCGCGGCGACATTCTGCGGCCGCACGCCGCTGCGGGCGCGGTGGGTGAGCACGATGGCGCCGATCATGGCGACCAGCAGGACGAGACCCGCACCTTCGAAGATGTAGAGATAGCGCGTGTAGAGAAGCGTACCGATCGCTTCGATATTGGGCACATCAGCCGGCGTCGCGCCGAGACGATGGCCGAGATCGACGCCGCCCGCCCGCCAGGCGCCGACGGCGAACACCATCTCGCACAGCAGCACCAGCGCCAGCACCATGCCGAACGGCAGGTAGCGGGCAAGCCCGGCGCGCAGCTCGGCGAAGTCGATGTCCAGCATCATGACGACGAACAGGAACAACACCGCGACGGCGCCTACATAGACGATGACCAGCAGCATCGCGATGAATTCGGCGCCGACCAAGACCATGAGCCCTGCGGCGTTGAAAAAGGCCAGGATCAGCCACAGGACGCTGTGCACGGGGTTGCGCGCCAGGATGGTCAGCGCGCCCGACGCGATCAACAGCGTGGCGAACAGATAGAAGGCGATCGTCTGGATCACGATGTCAACGTGCCCCTCGGGATTCGTGCGGCGGATTAACGGTAGGGCGCATCGGCGGCAAGGTTTGCGGCAATCGCGCGCTCCCACCGGTCGCCATTTTCGAGAAGCTTGGCCTTGTCATAGATAAGCTCCTCGCGCGTTTCCGTAGCGAATTCGAAATTCGGACCCTCGACGATGGCGTCCACCGGGCAGGCTTCCTGGCAGAAGCCGCAATAGATGCACTTCGTCATGTCGATGTCGTAGCGGGTGGTGCGACGCGACCCGTCGTCGCGCGGCTCCGCCTCGATCGTGATCGCCTGCGCCGGGCAGATCGCCTCGCACAGCTTGCAGGCGATGCAGCGCTCCTCGCCGCTGGGATAGCGGCGCAGCACATGCTCGCCGCGGAAGCGCGGGGAGATCGGGTTCTTCTCGAACGGATAGTTGATCGTCGCCTTCGGCTTGAAGAAATATTTCAAGGTCAGAAGATGCGCCTTCACGAACTCCCAGAGGGTGAAGGATTTGACGTAGTAGCCGAGGCTCATGCGCCCGCTCCATATCTCGTGAGCATCAGGAAGCCCGACACCAGGAACACCCAGAACAGCGACACCGGCAGGAATATCTTCCAACCGAGCCGCATGAGCTGGTCGTAGCGATACCTCGGCACCGTCGCCTTCACCCAGGAGAAGACGAAGAAGAAGGCGCTGATCTTGATGAACAGCCAGATGATGCCCGGCACATAATAAAGCGGCGCCCAATCGATCGGCGGCAGCCAGCCACCCCAGAAAAGCGTCGCGTTGAGCGCGCACATCAGCAGCACGTTGCCATATTCGCCAAGCCAAAAAAGGGCGAAGGCCATCGACGAATATTCGGTCTGATAACCGGCGACGAGCTCGCTCTCCGCCTCGGTCAGGTCGAACGGCGCACGGGCGGTTTCCGCCATCGCCGAGATCAGGAACATCACCGCCATCGGGAAGAGCAGCGGATTGAAGCCGAAGCCGTTGATGATCCCGAAGATCTCGCCCTTCTGCGCGAGCACGATCGTGCCGAGATTGAAGCTGCCCGCCCACAGCACGACGGAGATCAGGATGAAGCCGATCGAGACTTCATAGGAGACCATCTGCGCGGCGGCGCGGATCGCGGAGTAGAAGGGATATTTGGAGTTGGACGCCCAGCCCGCGAGGATCACGCCGTAGACGCCGAGCGACGAGGCCGCGAGCGTGTAGAGCAGGCCGACATTGATGTCGGCAAGCGCCATGTCCGGCCCGAAAGGGATCACCGCCCAGCCGATCAGCGCGATCGTGAAGGTGATGATCGGCGCGAGCAGGAAGAGGCCGCGATTGGCCGACGACGGAATGATGGTTTCCTGCAGGAAGACCTTGAGGCCATCGGCGAAGGACTGGAGCAGGCCAAAAGGACCGACCACGTTCGGGCCGCGGCGCAGCGCCATCGCAGCCCAGATCTTGCGATCGGCATAGATGGCCATAGCCACCGCCAACATCAGCGGCAGCGCGATGATCAGGATCAGGATCAGCGTGGCGAGGAACCAGCCGAAGCCGTAGCCCAGATGAGTCTGGAAGAAGGCGGTCATTCCGCTGCCTCCGCATAGCTTTGACCATGCAGCAGCTCGGCGGAGCAACGCACCATCGTCGGGCTCGCGCGACAGATCGCGTTGGTCAGGTAGAAGTCCTGGATCGGATAGCCGAATTCGCCAGACGGCGCGATCGAGGGAAGCGACGGCGCCGACCAGCCATAATCAGCCAGGCCCTCGACGCCGAGAGCCGGCACCTCCGCGATCATCGCGGCGCGCAGGGCCTCATAGCTATCGAACGGCAGCGTGCAGCCGAGCACCGCGGACAATGCCCGGAAGATCGACCAGTCCTCGCGGGCATCGCCCGGCGGGAAGACTGCGCGCCCGCCGCGCTGCACCCGGCCCTCGAGGTTCACATAGGTGCCGGGCTTCTCGGTATAGGCCGCGCCCGGCAGCACGACGTCCGCCGCGGCGGCGCCGGCATCGCCATGATGGCCGACATAGACTTTGAAGCTGCTTGCGAAGCGGCCATAATCCACCTCGTCCGCACCCAGGAAGAAAGCCAGCTTCGGCGCCTTCGCAGCGAGCGCGGCGATGCCGCCCTCCTGTGCATAGCCTAGCATCAGGCCGGCCATGCGTGCCGCCGAGAAGTGCAGGACGTTATAGCCGTTCCAACCATCCTTGATCAGGCCAAGCGTCTCGATCAGCGCGAGGCTCGCCGCCTGCACGCCGTCCAGCTTGAGCGCGCCGCCGCCGACGATCAGCACCGGCCGTTCGGCACCCTTGAAGGCATCCAGCACCGCCTGCGGCAAGCCGGCAAGCAGCGCCGCGTCGTTGCCGAGCCATTCCACCTTGTAGGTGAGATCGACCTCGGGCCCGATCGCAAAGACCTTCGCATTGCCCTTGCGCAGCGCCTTGCGGATGCGCGTGTTGACCAGCGGCGCTTCCCAGCGGAGGTTGGTCCCGACCAGGAGGACGACGTCCGCCCTCTCGACCGCTGCGATGGTGGTGTTGAAATTCAGCGCCGCGAGGCTCGACACGTCATAGGAGAGGCCGGTCTGGCGGCCTTCGAGCAGATCCGAGCCCATCGCGCGGACCAGCGACTTGGCGGCATACATGGTCTCCGCGTCGAGCAGGTCTCCGGCGATCGCCGCCACGCTGCTGCCTGCGTTCACCGCCTTGATCGCTTCGAATGCCCGTTCCCACGTCGCCTCGACGAGGCGGCCATCGACCCGCACGAACGGCCGGTCGAGACGGCGACGCACAAGGCCGTCTACGGCGTGGCGCGTCTTGTCCGACGCCCATTCCTCGTTCACATCCTCGTTGATGCGCGGCAGCGCGCGCAGCACCTGGCGGCCACGGCTGTCGAGCCGGATGTTGGTGCCGACCGCATCCATCACGTCGATCGCCGGCGTCTTCTTCAGCTCCCAGGGCCGTGCCTCGAAGGCATAAGGCTTGGAGGTGAGCGCACCGACCGGGCAGAGATCGACGACGTTGCCCGAAAGCTCGGACGTGATCGCATGCTCCAGATAGGAGGTGATCTGCATGTTCTCGCCGCGATAGAGCGCGCCGATCTCCTCGACGCCGGCCACTTCCTCGGCGAAGCGCACGCAGCGGGTGCATTGGATGCAGCGGGTCATGACCGTCTTGACGATCGGACCCATATATTTCTCGGTCACCGCCCGCTTGTTCTCGGCAAAGCGGCTGTGGCCCTTGCCATAGGCGATCGACTGATCCTGCAGGTCGCACTCGCCGCCCTGATCGCAGATCGGGCAATCCAGCGGATGATTGATCAGCAGGAATTCCATCACGCCTTCGCGGGCCTTCTTCACCATCGGCGAGGTGGTGAAAATTTCCTGCTTGTCGGCGGCCGGCAAGGCGCAGGAGGCCTGCGGCTTGGGCGGCCCCGGCTTCACCTCGACCAGGCACATCCGGCAATTGCCGGCGATCGAGAGCCGCTCATGATAGCAGAAGCGCGGGATTTCCTTGCCCGCGGCTTCGCAGGCCTGCAGCACGGTGGCGCCTGCGGGGACTTCGACCTCGATCCCGTCGACTGTCAGCTTGGGCATCGATTTACTCCGCCGCGACCGCGAGGGGCGCGGCTCCGTTGCGTTCGTTGATCCGCCGCTCGATTTCGGGGCGGAAATGGCGGATCAGGCCCTGGATCGGCCATGCGGCGGCATCGCCCAACGCACAGATGGTGTGGCCTTCGACCTGCTTGGTCACTTCCTGCAGCATGTCGATCTCATGCAGCTCGGCATTGCCCTCGCGCAGCCGCTCCATCACGCGCCACATCCAGCCGGTGCCCTCGCGGCACGGCGTGCACTGGCCGCAGCTCTCATGCTTGTAGAAATAGCTGATCCGGCTGATCGCGCGCACGATATCGGTGGACTTGTCCATGACGATCACCGCCGCGGTGCCGAGGCCGGAGCCCAGCGCCTTCAGCCCGTCGAAATCCATCGGCGCGTCCATGATCTGCGCGGCCGGCACCAGCGGCACCGAGGAGCCGCCCGGGATCACGGCGAGCAGATTGTCCCAGCCGCCGCGGATGCCGCCGGCATGCTTCTCGATCAGTTCCCGGAATGGGACGCCCATCGTCTCCTCGACCACGCAGGGCTTGTTCACATGCCCACTGATCTGGAAGAGTTTGGTGCCCTTGTTGTTGTCATTGCCGAACGAGCTGAACCAGGCCGCGCCGCGGCGCAGGATGGTCGGCGCAACCGCGATGGATTCGACGTTGTTCACCGTCGTCGGGCAGCCATAGAGGCCCGCGCCGGCGGGAAAAGGCGGCTTCAGGCGCGGCTGGCCCTTCTTGCCCTCGAGGCTCTCGATCTGGGCGGTTTCCTCACCGCAGATATAGGCACCGGCGCCGCGGTGGACGAAGACGTCGAAATCGTAGCCCGATCCGCAGGCATTCTTGCCGAGGAAGCCCTTGGCATAAGCCTCGGCCACCGCCGCGAACAGCGTCTCGGCCTCGCGGATGAACTCGCCGCGAATGTAGATATAGGCGGCGCGAGCCCGCATCGCATAGCCGGCGATCAGCGCGCCCTCGATCAGCTTGTGCGGATCGTGGCGGATGATCTCCCGGTCCTTGCACGAGCCCGGCTCGGATTCGTCGGCGTTGATCACGAGAAAGCTGGGGCGGCCGTCCTTGGATTCCTTGGGCATGAAGCTCCACTTCATACCCGTCGGGAAGCCGGCCCCGCCTCGACCGCGCAGACCCGAGGCCTTGATCTCCTCGATGATCGCGTCCTGGCCGCGGGCCATCAGATCCTTGGTGTTGTCCCAATCGCCCCGCTTCATCGCGGCGTCGATCGACCACGGCTGGAAGCCGTAGACATTGGTGAAGATGCGATCCTTGTCTTCAAGCACGGGCCACGCCCTCTTCCTTCGCCGGTGCACGTATGGCGGGTGCCGCCCGGCTCATGCCCAGGCTCCGCGATAATCGTGATTCTCGCTCACCATTTCCTTCAGCACGCTCGGCCCGCCCTCGGGGCAACTGGTCTGGCGATCGATCTGCGGGCCCGGCTTCGGCGTCTCGCCGCGGGCCAGCGCCTCAAGCACGGCAGTCATGCTCTCGAAGGTCAGATCCTCGTAATTGTCGTCGTTGATCTGGACCATCGGCGCATTGGCGCAAGCGCCGAGGCATTCCACCTCGGAGAGGGTGAAGAGGCCGTCCGCGGTGGTGCCGCCCTTGACCAGCCCCTTGCCTTTGCAGGCGCGCATCACGTCGTCCGAGCCGCGCAGCATGCACGGCGTCGTGCCGCACACCTGGACGTGGAAACGGCCGACCGGCGCCATATTGTACATGGTGTAGAAGCTGACCACCTCGAGCGCGCGGATATACGGCATCTCGACCTGCGCGGCGACATATTCGATCACCGGCACGGGGAGCCAACCCTGCGTCTGCGTCTCGGCGCCGACCTGACGCTGGGCGAGATCGAGCAGCGGCATGATCGCCGAATGCTGCCGGCCCGGCGGATAGCGGGCGATGATCTCCTTCACCTTTTCGGCATTTTCGGCCGTCCAGGCGAAAGCGCCCCAGCGCGCGCGGGTCTCGGCCTCGTCGGGGATATGGGCTGCGTCAGACATTGCTCGTCCCCTTCTGCGCCCGCTGACGGCGAGCCTCTTCGATGACCCTCGGCATCAACAGGAAGGTGAGCACGAAACTGGACCAGAGCAGCAAGACAAGCCCCATCAACACCATGACGGCAATGGCGACGCCCCGATCAACCGTACCATGCGGCAGCCGGGAGACAGCAAGAAGGATGGCGGCGCAGCCAGCGAGAAGCAGATAGGTCACCCACCGGATCGAACGGGGGTTCTGCGACAACAGCCAGTTTATCACCGGTCACACTCCCCGAACACCACGTCGATCGCGGAGAGGATCGCGGTCGTATCGGCCAGCATGTGGCCCTTCATCATGAAGTCCATCGCCTGCAGATGGCTGAAGGCGGTCGGGCGGATCTTGCAGCGATAGGGCTTGTTGGTGCCGTCCGAGACCAGATAGACGCCGAACTCACCCTTGGGGCTCTCGGTCGCGACGTAGACCGAGCCGGCGGGCACGTGGAAGCCCTCGGTGTAGAGCTTGAAATGGTGGATCAGCGCTTCCATCGACTGCTTCATCTCGCCCCGCTTGGGCGGGACGACCTTGCGGTCGAGGCTGGCGATCGGGCCTTCCGGCATCTGCGCCAGGCACTGCTTCATGATCCGGGCCGACTGGCGGACCTCCTCGACGCGTACCATGAAGCGATCGTAGCAATCGCCCTTAGTGCCTACGGGAATGTCGAACTCCATCCGGTCGTAGACGTCGTAGGGCTGGCTTTTGCGCAGGTCCCACGGGATGCCGGACGCACGGATCATCGGGCCGGAGAAGCCCCAGGCCAGCGCATCCTCCTTGGAGACGACGGCGATGTCGACATTGCGCTGCTTGAAGATGCGATTGTCGGCGACCAGGCTGATCGCGTCCTCGAACAGCCGCGGCAGGCGATTATCGAGCCAGTCGGCAATGTCGGTCAGCAGCTTCAGCGGCGCGTCCTGATGGACCCCGCCCGGCCGGAACCAGGCGCTGTGCATGCGCGCGCCGGACACGCGCTCGAAGAAATTCATGCAATCTTCGCGGATCTCGAACAGCCACAGGTTCGGCGTCATCGCGCCGACGTCCATGATATGCGAACCGAGGTTCAGCATGTGGTTGCAGATACGGGTCAGCTCCGCGAACAGCACGCGCAGATATTGCGCGCGCAGCGGCACTTCGAGGCCGAGCAGCTTCTCGATCGCCAGCACATAGCTGTGCTCCATGCCGAGCGGCGAGCAATAGTCCAGCCGGTCGAAATAGGGCAGCGCCTGCAGATAGGTCTTATATTCGATCAGCTTCTCGGTGCCGCGATGGAGCAGGCCGACATGCGGATCGACGCGCTCGACGATCTCGCCGTCCAGCTCCAGCACGAGCCGGAGCACGCCGTGCGCGGCCGGATGCTGCGGGCCGAAATTGATCGTGTAATTCTGGATCTCGACATCGCCGACGGACGGCGCCACCGGCGTCTCGAACGCGGCAGGATCGAGCGGTGGCGCGTGCGGCTCGGCGAGCTCGACTGCGGGATCGGACATTATTTCTTCCCTCCGTCACCGTCGGGCTCGGCCTTGCCGGCTCCGGTCTGCGCGGGGCTGTCGGTCGTCTTGGGCGTGGCCGGCGGTGCCTCGCCCTTCACCTCGGGCTTGGAATGGGGCGCCGGCACCGGCGTCGGTGCGCCGGGCTGCTGCCCCTGCGCCTTCTCGTCGCCGGGCAGAATATATTCGGCGCCCTCCCACGGGCTCAGGAAATCGAAGGTGCGGAAATCCTGGGCAAGGCGCACCGGCTCATAGACGACGCGCTTGCGCTCCTCGGAATAGCGCAGCTCGACGAACCCGGTGAGCGGGAAATCCTTGCGCTGCGGATGGCCCCTGAAGCCATAATCGGTGAGGATACGCCGCAGGTCCGGATTGCCCTCGAAGAGCACGCCGTACATGTCGTACACCTCGCGCTCCAGCCAGCCGGCGACCGGCCAGACGCCGGTGATCGATGGAACCGGCTTCACCTCGTCGGTATCGACATGCACGCGCAGCCGATGGTTGCGCGTCACGGAGAGCAGGCAATAGACCACCTCGAAGCGCTCCTCGCGCTCCGGCCAGTCGACGCCGGCAATCTCCATCAGCTGCTGATATTCGAGCCCCTTGGTATCGCGCAGCAGCGTCATCGCCTCGACGAGCGCGGTCCGTTCGATGGTCAGCGCAACCTCGCCGACATCCTCCTCCGCCGCGATCAGGCGATCGCCGAGGATCGAACGGGCGAGATCGATCACACCCTCGTTCGACGCATATTTGGGATGCGGGCTGCTCACCGTTCCACCGTCCCGATCCGGCGGATCTTCCGCTGGAGCTGCATCACGCCGTAGAGCAGAGCCTCGGCGGTCGGCGGGCAGCCGGGGACGTAGATGTCCACGGGCACGATCCGGTCGCAGCCGCGCACGACGCTGTAGCTGTAATGATAATAGCCGCCGCCATTGGCGCAGCTGCCCATCGAGATGACATATTTGGGCTCCGACATCTGGTCGTAGACCTTGCGGAGCGCCGGGGCCATCTTGTTGCAGAGCGTGCCGGCGACGATCATCACGTCGGACTGGCGTGGAGACGCGCGCGGTGCGACGCCGAACCGCTCCATGTCATAACGCGGCATGTTCACATGGATCATTTCGACCGCGCAGCAGGCGAGGCCGAAGGTCATCCACCACAGCGAGCCGGTGCGGGCCCACTGGAACAGCTCTTCGGTCGAGGTGACGAGGAAGCCCTTATCGTTCACCTCAGAGGTGAGATCGTTGAAGAAGGCCGCATCGGGCGGCGTCGCGGCCTCGCGCGCCGAGAGTTCTACTCCCATTCCAGCGCTCCCTTCTTCCACGCATAGACAAAGCCGAGCACCAGCTCGGCGAGGAAGGTCATCATCGCAAGCCAGCCAGTCCAGCCGATCTCCTTGAGGGAGACCGCCCAGGGGTAGAGGAAGGCCGCCTCGAGATCGAAGATGATGAACAGGATCGCCACCAGATAGAAGCGCACGTCGAATTGCGCGCGGCTGTCCTCGAACGCCGGGAAGCCGCACTCATATTCGGCCAGCTTGTCCGGATTGGGCTTGTTGGCGCCGGTAAACTGCGCTGCCACCATCGGCAGGACGACAAAGGCGGTCGAGAGCACGATTGCGACGCCCAGAAAGAGCAGGATCGGCAGATATTGCGACAGATCGACCAAGGGTTTTTCTCGCAACTGCGAAAGGGGATTCCCGGGGCTTTTAGGAGCCTCTCAAGCCCGCCGCAAGGCTCGGTAGGTATGAGAATGATTCGCAATTGGACGACTGTTTGAACCACCGATTTACCGGCCTCGCGCCCTGCCGAAAAGCCGCTGCGGCAGGGCCGGGATTGGGTTGCCCTGTCCGTTTCACATCGCCGCATCACAGCCGTCATCCCGACGCAAGTCGGGAGGATGGCACGGAGGTGACGGCGTCGGGACCGAGCGACCGGCCGCGCTCAGCGCAGCGCGCTCGCCACCAGCTTGTGAAGGCGCGAATGGAGCGCTTCGCTGGCAGCCAGGAACTCGTTCCGATCCAACGGACGATCGCCGCCGCGATAATCCGTCACGAAGCCGCCAGCTTCGCGGACGAGCAACATGCCGGCCGCCACGTCCCAGGGCTGCAGGCTATCTTCCCAGAATCCGTCGAACCGGCCGGCAGCGACCCAGGCGAGATCGAGCGCAGCCGATCCGAAGCGCCGGATGCCTGCGACTTCAGGCGCGACGGCCGCGAAGATTGACGTCCATTTGGCGAAATTGCCGTGCCCCTTGAAAGGGATGCCGGTCGCGATCAGCGCCTCGCTGAGATCGCGCCGCGCCGACACGCGCAGGCGCCGATCCTGCAGCCACGCGCCCCTGCCCTTCTCGGCCCAGAAGCTCTCGTCGGTGAGTGGTTGATAGATGAGGCCCTGCGTGATCTCGCCCCGCCCGCCGGGACGCGGCTCCTCGACCGCGATCGAGATCGAGAAGTGCGGAACCCCGTGCAGGAAGTTGGACGTGCCGTCGAGCGGATCGATGATCCAGCGCGGCTTCGCCGGATCGCCGGGCACCTCGCCGCCTTCCTCCATGAGGAAGCCCCAGTCGGGCCGTGCCTTCTTGAGCTCCTCGAAGAGCGTCTGCTCGGCGCGCTTATCCGCCATGGACACGAAATCGGCCGGCCCCTTGCGGCTGACCTGAAGCTGCTGGACCTCGTTGAAGTCCCGTCGCAGACGCGGGGCCGCCTTGCGCGCCGCGCGCTCCATGACGGTGATGAGGCCTGAATGGGCTACCATTGACTACTCCCCCCTCCCTGCCAAGGGAGGGGTCGGGGGTGGGTGAATCCGCCAGAGAGTGACGGGAGATCGCCGGAACGCTCCGGCGCTGCCCGTCCCTCGATCCCCTCCCTTGGCAGGAAGGGGAAGCGGGACTCAGTCCGCGCGGCGGACATATTCCTGATTGTACACGTCGACGACGATACGCGTACCCGCCGAGATGTGCGGCGGCACCATGACGCGCACGCCATTGTCGAGAATCGCCGGCTTGTAGCTGGACGAGGCCGTCTGCCCCTTCACCACCGCATCGGCCTCGACGATCGTCGCTTCGATCTGGTCGGGCAGCTGCACCGAGATCGGGCGCTCGTCATAAAGCTCCATCACCACGTCCATGCCGTCCTGCAGGAACGCCGCGGCGTCGCCGAGCAGGTCGCGCGGCAGGGTGATCTGGTCGTAGGTGTCCTTGTCCATGAAGGTCAGGTCCTCGCCCTCGGCGAACAGGAACTGGAAGTCCTTGGTGTCAAGGCGGACGCGCTCCACCGTCTCGGCGGAGCGGAAGCGAACGTTGTTCTTGCGGCCGTCGATGAGGTTCTTCATCTCGACCTGCATATAGGCGCCGCCCTTGCCGGGCTGGGTGTGCTGGATCTTCACGGCGCGCCAAATGCCGCCTTCATATTCGATGATATTGCCGGGACGGATGTCCACGCCGCTGATCTTCATGATTCACCTGGGTGTTAAAAGAGCCGGCGGCGCCTTTAGCGGGCGACGGCTTTTCCGGCAAGCAGGGGATAAGGGTCGACATCCGTTCCCTGCCACCAGCCCTCCCCCGCCGCCAGACGCTTGACACCGAAATGAAGGTGCGGGGCGCCCGGATCGGCATCGCCGGTCGCGCCGACGAAGCCGATCGGCGTGCCGGTGCGGATCGACAGCCCCTCGGCCAGATCCGGCGCATAGCCCGCGAGATGGCCATAATAATGGACGGTGTCGGGCGCGGCGCGGACATAGACCATCTTGCCGCCCAGTTCGCTGTCGAACAGCTTCTCCACCCGGCCCGGCGCCGCTGCGATCACGGGCGTGCCGATCGGCGCGGCGATATCGATGGCATGGTGCGGCCGCGTGCCGCCGCCGCGCGCATCGTCGAAACTGTCGACCAGCGCGTCGGGGCTCACTCCGGCAACCGGGATCGCAAGCGATGCCAGGCCGCGCCGATCGACCGCTGCCGGAGGCACCGCCGGCAGGGCCGAGGCCGGTACGGGCATCGAGGCGGACGGCGCCGCCGGACCGACGGCGGCCGGATCGACGGATGCGGGCCGATCGAACCGGACCATCAGCGCAAGCGCCGCCGCCGAGACCAGGAAGAGGCACAGCAGCAGCTTGCCGAAACCGGTCATCGCTGGAAGATCGCCGGGGTTCCGGGTTTCACCATCAGGGCGAGGCGGGCGACATCCCAGTTGGTCAGCCGGATACAGCCATGGCTCTCGGTCCGGCCGATCTTCGCGGGCTCAGGCGTGCCGTGAATGCCATAATGGGGCTTGTTGAGATCCAGCCAGGCCACGCCCACCGGGCCATTCGGTCCCGGCGGCAGCGTCTGTTTGCGCTCTTTCTTCGAGGCGTCCCAGAACAGTTTGGGATTATAGTGGAATTCCGGCAGCGTGCTCTCGCCCTGGATCTTCCATTTGCCTATCGGCAGAGGATCGTGGCTGGAGCCCATGGTGGCCGGAAATTGGGCGATCAGCTTACCTTCTCCGTCATAGGCGCGCAGCACGCCTTCCGATTTGTCGACCACCACTTTGGCCGCTTGCCGCTGCGGCGCACCGACATTGAGGTCGGCCAGAGTGGCCTTCCAGTCCGGCTTCAGATCCGCGGGATAGTCTCTGGAAGCCGGCACGACATTGGGCACCTTCAATTTCGCGCCGGCGGCGAGCTTGGCATCGCCCCCGTTGAGCGCGATCAACGTCTCCGGAGTCGTATGATAGCGTTCGGACAGGCGTTCGCTGAGCGTGCTGTAGCCAAGCGCCGGCAGTTTGGCCTGAGCCGCCTCGCTTTTCGGGATCGGCCCTTGATAGGGGCCTGCCATGTCCGCCTGGGTGAGGCTGATCTCGATCGTGCCGGGCGTGTCGCGAAATTGCTGGAGATAGGCGGTGGTCTTTTCGTCAAGCGTGCCGCTCGCTGGCAGGCCGCGCGCCAGCTGAAGGCCGCGGACGGCACGGGTCAGCATGGCGCCGGTCTTGCCGTCGATCACCCCGGGGCTGAAGCCTAGCCGGTCGAGTATGACCTGCAGATGCAGGACACGCGCATCCACCGGTGCAGGCGACGCCGCCGCAGCAGGCTTCGGAGCCGCCGCCGGCTGGGCACCGGCGGCGGAAACGAGACAAGCCGTGGCGAGGCCGAGACACAGTCTTGGAACATAAGGTTTAATCACGCCGCACTCCCATTAGACTGCAGGATGAACGCGACGGGGGAACTTTCTTTCCAAGGGAGCGGGATGAACGCAACTTCGCTCGACCGGCGAACGCTGGTCAAAGCCATGCTGGCAACGGGCACCGGGCTGCTTGTCGCACCTGGAAGCCTGCTCGCGGCGATGCCCGAACGGCGCCTCGCCTTCCGCAACGTGCACACCAACGAGAAGATCGACGCGCGCTATTTCGGCGCGGGCGGCTTCGATCCGCAGGGGCTGGCCGAGATCAATCATGGCCTGCGCGATTGGCGCAACGGCGAAACGACGCCGATCGATCGCGACCTGCTGGACCTGCTCGTGCGCGTGCGCCAGCGCCTCGGCGTCGCGCCGCGGCGCTCGTTCGACCTGATCTCCGGATACCGGTCGCCCGAAACCAATGCGGCCCTGCGCGAAGCCGGCGGCGCGACGACCGGAGTAGCCACCAAGAGCCAGCACATGCTCGGCAAGGCGACCGACGTCGCGCTTCCCGGCGTACCGCTCGAACGGCTGCGTCTCGCCGCGCTGAGCACGCAAGGCGGCGGCGTCGGCTTTTATCCCAGGGACGGCTTCGTCCACATCGATACCGGCCGGGTGCGGAGCTGGTAGGTCCGGCACCTGCTGCCCGGGTCGAAACGGCACCCAAATTGACCGGCGCCCTGCCGCTATGCCATTGAAGGATCCACAGGATCCCGGGACGAACAAAGGCATGGATGCGCGCACGGAGGCACCCAGCGCCGAAAAAGGCGGGGCGGCCGCACAGATAGAAGAATTGGCGCACGAGAATGCCGAGATCGCCTATCGGCGCGATCGGCTGCTTTCCTCGCTCGTGCTGATGGCCGGCATCGGCCTCGTGCTGGCATTGCCGTTCGCGCTTCAGGCCGGGGCGGAATTCTTCCTGCCGGTCACCGCTGCGCTGGTCATCGCCATCGCGCTGGTGCCCCTGCTGGAATGGCTCGAGCGGCAGCGCGTGCCCTCCTCGCTCGCGGCACTCGCCTGCATCGCCGTGTTCCTCGGCATCGCCAATGCCGCCATCGCCGCTATCGTGGTGCCGGCCACCGCCTGGATCGAATTGCTGCCGCAGCGGATCAGCCGGATCCGCACGACGCTGAAGCCACTGGTCGAGCTCTATACGAGCCTCGATCGCTTCATCAACGAGACCATGCGCACGGTGGAGCGCGCGCCGCGCGTACCAGGAACGCGGGCGGTGACCGTGGAAACGCCCAACTCGCTGCTGGAGCTGGTCGCGACGTCGGCTCCGCACGCGCTGCTGCAGATGTTCTTCGCGCTGCTGGTGATCTATTTCTTCCTTTCCGGCTGGACGCGCATGCGCACCCAGACGATCACCAGCCGCGCCAGCTTCTCCAGTGCGATGGCGACGGCGCGCACGATCCAGAAGATGGTCGATTCGACCTCCGCCTATCTGTCGACGATCACTCTGGTGAACATCTCGCTGGGCCTGATGCTCGCGATGTTCCTGTGGCTGGTGGAGATGCCGACGCCGCTGATGTGGGGAGGGCTCGTCGCCCTGCTCAACTATATCCCCTATCTCGGTCCGATCGCCTCGATCCTGCTGCTGGCGGCGGGGGGCCTGATGACCTTCACCGATACCTTCCATGCCCTGCTGCCCGCGGCGATCTTCTTCGGCATGCACCTCATCGAATCAAATCTGGTGACGCCGACGCTGGTCGGTCGGCGGTTGACGATCAATCCGCTGCTGATCCTGATCGCCCTCAGCTTCTTCGGCTGGGTGTGGGGAACGACCGGCGCGCTGCTCGCAGTGCCGCTGCTGATCATCCTGAAGACGATCCTGGAAGCGGCGGGAAAGCCGGATATCGCGGGCTTCCTGTTCGAGGAAGGCACGCTGACCGGGCAGCATCACGAGGATTTCACCGGCTGAGCCAAACAATCCACAGCCAATTCGAAAGGGCCTGCAAGACGGTTGTTGACAGCCCCGGCCCCCTCCCTTAGTTGGCGCGCCTCACCCAGAGCGCGGGTGTAGCTCAGTTGGTTAGAGCGCCGGCCTGTCACGCCGGAGGTCGCGGGTTCGAGCCCCGTCACTCGCGCCACTTTCCCCATCGATAGTCGTGAAGCTCCTCCTCTGGAGGAAGCGCAGGCCATGGGATAAGCTGGCGCTGCCACGACGCGGAGCTGCCGCGTGGCGGAGACGGGCCGATGCGGAAATTCCTGGCGATCGCCGCACTGTTTCTTGCCTTCCTGGCCGGCTGGTACCTGTTCTCGCCGCGCTGGACGCTGCGCGAGATGAAGATTGCCGCCAATGCCGGCGACGCACAGGCGCTCTCGACCTACATCGATTTCCCGGCCCTGCGCGCGGACCTCAAGGCCAAGCTCGATACGCGGCTGTCCGAAGGGCTGGAGGGGCCGGCGGAGGAGGATCGGCCGCTCAGGCCGCTCGGCGCGGCGATCGGCCTCCTCTTCGCCGGACCGCTGATCGATCGGCTGCTGACCCCCGAGGGGCTGGCAGCGATCTTCGCGACTCGCGCGGCAACGGGCGAAAAGCCGGCCGGCGGATTCAAGGCGAAGGATATGACGATCCGACGGCGCGGTATCGACGAGTTCCTGCTGCACGATCCCGCGGAGCCGCCGGAGGCCGGCAACCTGATCTTTCGCCGCCACGGCCTCGAATGGCGGCTGAGTGGAATAGATCTGCCGGCCAGGGACCCGCCGCCGCGCGCCTGACGCGGGGAGATTGTCCACCGGCATATGGCCGGGCTATCCTGCAGTGAAACCGGATCAGAGAGGAAGCGGATGGCGCCACAACGACGCTTCGGCAAACGCAGCACCGCCGATGAGGTGCTGGACGGGCTCGATCTCGGCGGCAAGACCATACTCGTCACCGGCTGCGCGGCCGGCATCGGCCTGGAGACGGCGCGCGCGCTGGCAGCCCGTGGCGCCCATGTGATCGGTACGGGCCGCTCCGAAGCGCGGGTGAGCGGCGTTGCGCGCCACATCGCAGGCCAGTTCACTCCCATCGTCTGTGACCAGGAGGATTTCGCCTCCGTGGTCTCCGCTGCCGAACGGGTCACCGCATTGGGCGTAAGCCTGGATGCGATCATCGCCAATGCCGGCATCGTGGGGCCGGACGAACCGACCATCCGCTACGGCGTGGAGGACATGTTCCGCGTCAACCACCTTTCCCACATGCTGCTGATCGACAGAGTGTGCGAATTGCTGCGCGAGGATGGCGGCCGGGTGGTGATCGTCAGCAGCGCCGCAGCGCAAGCGCTGGCGCCCCGCGAGGGCATTTTGTTCGACGATCTGGACGGTCAGCGGACTTATGGACGGTTCCGCTTCTACGGCCAGTCCAAGCTCGCCAACCTAACCTACGCCAAGGCGCTCGCCAAGCGGCTGAGACCGCGCGGCATCACCGTCAACGCGCTCCATCCCGGCTTCATC
The DNA here is from genome assembly GCF_009755815.1 of Flavisphingomonas formosensis. Classification (GTDB taxonomy): domain Bacteria; phylum Pseudomonadota; class Alphaproteobacteria; order Sphingomonadales; family Sphingomonadaceae; genus Flavisphingomonas; species Flavisphingomonas formosensis. The sequence continues at coordinate 265,740 of NZ_WRPK01000004.1, read as the reverse complement.
GCCTCGACCGATCTGATGCGCGAGCCCGGCCTGCTGCTGCGGTTGCTGATGCCGCTCTCCCTCGCCATTTCCAAGACGATCCCGCAGGGGGCGGCCACACAATGCTATCTCGCCGTCCATCCTGACTGCGAGGGCATCACAGGCCGCTTCTATGCCGATTGCCGCCCGGCGAAGGCAAATCCCCTGGCCGACGAACCCGGCTTCCAGGAACGGCTGTGGACGGTGTCCGAACGGATATTGGCGCAATATGCGCCGTGCCGGTGACCGTCGCACCAGGGCTCGATCAGCCTCGCGTCAGCCTGTGCGGCGCTTGAGCGAAATCAGTCCCGAACGGGTCGGCACCTTCGGAACTGCCTATCACGCGCGCCAGCGGCCGAGTTCCATCCAGCGCAGCAGCGGCTTCAGCGGCAGGATCCAGACGATTCCGGCGAACAGATAGAATGGCGCCTGCGCCAGAGCCGGCCAATGCGCGACATAGGTGGAAAGCTTGCCCACCAGCCCCGCCCAGAAGACGATCAGCAGCAGGATCATGGCCATGCCGAAGGGCTTGCGCCAGGTGGGGTTCATCGCGTGATCCATTCCTTCTCGGTCGCCACGGCGTGCAACGGCACGTCCCATGGCTCGACAGGAAGCGCATCCACTTCCTGGACCGACCATGCAAGCCCGATCCTGCGCGCATGCGGCAGGGCCGCGAAGGCGCGGTCGTAAAAGGCCTTGCCCTGCCCCAGCCGCGCCAGATTGCGGTCGAAGCCGACCAGCGGCGCCAATATCACCTCCGGCGCGAGCTCCGCAGCGGCTTCCGGATCGGGCTGGAGCAGGCCGAGCGGCCCGGGCAGCAACGGCTCGCCCGGCTGCCAGGCGAGGAAGCGCATCGGCGCGGCGGCAGAGCCGATGTGGGGCAGCGCGGTGCGCATTCCGGCGCCAGCGGCGGCATCCAGGATCGCGGACGGATCGATCTCCGGCCCGACCGGCAGATAGGCGGCGACGCACGACGCGCCCTCGATCTCGCGCAGCACCCGCGCCGTTAGCGCGGCGAGATGGGCGCACAGCTCGGCAAGGTCCATCGCGTCCACGAACGCCTTGCGCCTCTGGCGCAGATCGAGGCGAATATCCTGCTTGGTCATGGTGTTTCGGGTGGCGGGACCGCCATGGCCGTTTGCCGGAATATCCTCTGACGCCTGAACGTCAGGTGGGGATCATGTAAGACAGACCGGAATCTGCTCAGGGACAACCCCCTAGGATGATGAATAGCCTCAGGGATATGCAAGGCTCGTACCGGGCAGTGCCCGCCACCTCCCTATCTAGGGGTTCGCGACGCCGCTCTCAAGCCTTACCGCAACCGCTTCTATGCGATCGGCCAGCCGCTCCATCGCTTCGGTGACCGCAGGATCGATCGGCGGCTCCGGCGCGGGGGAGCGGACCGGCTCGGCGACGGGCTCGGGCGCCGGCACTTCCACGGGCCGGGCGCGAAGATCGTTGACCTCGTCCGCGAGCAGCAACGCCGCGAACAGCAGTGCCCGGACGTCCTGCAATCCGCCTACCGCCGCGGTCGCCTCGCGCACCTTCCCGTCGACGATCGAGGCAAGCATGTGCAGATGCGTCTCCTCCCCATCCTTGCAGGCGACGTCATAGCGCCGCCCGCCAATCTCGATATCGACCATCGCCATCAGCGCGCCTCGCCTTCGGACAGCAGCCGGTCGATGCGCCGCACCGCGCTTTCCACCTGGCGGCGAAGCACCGTGTTGCGATCATGGAGGCGCCGGTGCACGGCGGCGGATACCTGATCCTCGCCAAGGCCGAGCGGCAGCGCAGGCAAATTTTGCTGCAGGGTTTCGATGCGGGAAAGCGCCCGCTCAAGACGGCCAATAGCCGTCATAAGGCGATCGTCTGACATGTTGAAGGCATAGCACGCACAGTCCGCCGAACAAGGCACTAGCGGCCACGCGGTTGACGCTGGGGTCGGTCCGCGACAAATGGGCGCGCGCCGGGTCCGCTGCGACTCGCGTGCGTCACCGAAATCACTTCCCCGTCAAGAAGGTTCCGAATGTCCGTCTCTCCCAAGCAGCTTGCGAACGCGGTCCGCGCGCTGGCGATGGATGCCGTGCAGGCAGCGAACAGCGGACATCCGGGCATGCCGATGGGCATGGCCGATGCCGCGACGGTGCTTTTCACCCGTTATCTGAAGTTCGACCCGTCGGCGCCGCGCTGGGCAGACCGCGATCGTTTCGTCCTTTCGGCGGGTCACGGATCGATGCTGATCTATGCCCTTCTACACCTCACGGGGTATGCGCGTCCCTCTATCGAGGATATTCGTAATTTCCGTCAGCTCGGCAGCCCCTGCGCCGGCCATCCGGAGAATTTCGAGCTCGCCGGGATCGAAGCGACGACGGGACCGCTCGGCTCGGGCCTGGCCACCGCGGTCGGCATGGCAATCGCCGAACGCCACCTCAACGCCGCGTTCGGCGATCTGGTCGACCATCGCACCTGGGTGATCGCCGGTGACGGCTGCCTGATGGAAGGTATCAACCATGAGGCGATCGGCCTAGCCGGGCATTTGGAGCTCGGCCGGCTGAACGTGCTGTGGGACGACAACAAGATCACGATCGACGGCGCTGTCGAGCTTTCGTCCAGCGAAGACGTGCCCGCGCGCTACCGTGCCGCCGGCTGGCACGTCGAAAGCTGCGACGGCCACGATCCGGAAGACGTCGCGCGTGCGATCGATGCGGCGATCGCCGATCCCCGCCCCTCGCTGATCGCCTGCCGCACGATCATCGGCTATGGCGCGCCCAACAAGCAGGGCAGCTCGGCGACGCACGGCTCGGCGCTCGGCGCCGACGAAGTGGCGGCCGCCCGCGAATTCCTGGGATGGACGGCCGCGCCGTTCGAGATTCCGACGGATATACGCGAGGCCTGGCTCGAACTGGGCGGCCGCGGCACGGTGGTGCGCGGCGCTTGGGAAGCGAAGCTCCAGGCGCATCCCGAGCGCGCGGAGTTCGAGCGCCGCATGGCGGGCGACCTACCCGAGGATTTCTCGCTGCAGGCCTATATCGACGGCCTGCTCGCCGCTCCGCAGAAGGTGGCGACGCGCAAGGCTTCCGAGATGGTGCTGGAGTCGATCAACGCCGCCCTGCCCGAGACGCTCGGCGGATCGGCCGATCTCACCGGCTCGAACAACACCAAAACAAAGGGCCAGAAGCCGCTGACCGCGGCCGATTATTCTGGCCGCTACGTCTATTACGGCATCCGCGAGTTCGGCATGGCCGCCGCGATGAACGGCATGGCGCTGCACGGCGGCGTGATCCCCTATGGCGGCACCTTCCTGGTCTTCTCCGATTATTGCCGTCCGGCGATCCGCCTGTCCGCGCTGCAGCAGATCCGCGTCGTCTATGTGATGACGCACGATTCGATCGGCCTCGGTGAGGACGGCCCGACCCACCAGCCGATCGAACATGTCATGTCGCTGCGCCTGATGCCCAATCTCGATGTGTACCGCCCGGCGGACACGATCGAGACGGCGGAATGCTGGGCACTGTCGCTGGCGAGGAAGGACGGGCCGTCGCTGCTCGCTCTCAGCCGCCAGAACCTGCCGCAACTACGTGATTCGGCTACTGAAAATCTTTCCGCAAAGGGCGCCTATCGACTGCGTGCCGCCACCGCCGCGCGCAAGGTGGTGCTGATCGCCAGCGGATCGGAAGTATCGATCGCGATGGGCGTCGCCGACCGGCTGGAGGCCGAAGGCATCGGTGCCGACGTGATCTCGATGCCCTGCTGGTCGCGCTTCGACGCGCAGCCTGCGGAGTATCGTGCCGACATCCTGCCGGACGACGCGCTGCGCGTGTCGATCGAGGCGGGGACGACGATGGGGTGGGAACGCTACGTGCCCGCTTCGGGCCTGCGCTTCGGAATCGACGGCTTCGGCGCCTCTGCGCCCGCCGAAGTCCTCTATGCGCATTTCGGGCTGACTCCGGAGGCCATCGCGCCGAAGGTGCTGGCCGCACTGGAAAACTGACGGGAGACTAGGACATGGCGGTGAAGGTTGCGATCAACGGATTCGGGCGTATCGGGCGCCTCGTCGCGCGGGCGATCCTGGCGCGTCCCGACAGCGGGCTCGAGCTGGTGGCGATCAACGACCTCGCCGACGCCAAGTCGAACGCGCTGCTGTTCAAGCGCGATTCGGTGCACGGTCCCTATCCAGGCACCGTGGAGGTCGACGGCAACGATCTGATCATCGACGGCAAGCGCATCGCGGTCTCGGCCGAGCGCGATCCGGCGAACCTGCCGCACGCCGCCAACGGCGTCGACATCGCGCTGGAGTGCACCGGCTTCTTCACCGACAAGACCTCATGCGAGAAGCATCTCGCCGCCGGCGCCAAGAAGGTCCTGATCTCGGCGCCGGGCAAGAATGTCGACCTGACCGTCGTGTACGGCGTCAACCACGACAAGCTGACCGCGGAGCACACCATCGTCTCCAACGCGAGCTGCACCACCAACTGCCTCGCGCCGGTCGCCAAGGTGCTCAACGATGCGATCGGCATCGAGCGCGGCCTGATGACCACCATCCACGCCTATACCAACGACCAGAAGATCCTCGACCAGATCCACCCCGATCTGCGCCGCGCCCGTGCCGCCGCGATGTCGATGATCCCGACCACGACGGGCGCCGCCCGCGCGGTGGGCGAGGTGCTGCCGGAGCTTAAGGGCAAGCTGGACGGCTCCGCGATCCGCGTGCCGACGCCGGACGTCAGCCTGGTCGACCTCACCTTCACGCCGAAGCGCGACACGACGAAGGAAGAGGTCAACGCGCTGCTGAAGGCGGCGTCCGAGAGCGGCCCGCTCGTCGGCATCCTGGAATATACCGACGAGCCGCTCGTCTCGATCGATTTCCAGCACACCCCGGCCTCGTCGACTGTCGACAGCCTGGAAACCGCCGTGCTCGAAGGCAAGCTCGTCCGCGTCGTCTCCTGGTACGACAATGAGTGGGGCTTCTCCAACCGCATGGTCGACACTGCCAGCGCGATGGCGAAGCTGCTCTAAGGCATGGTGTCAGGCCGCCTGATCGGCATTGCCCGCAAGGTGCGTCCGCGCGCCGCGGTGGAATCGGTCGATCGGGTGGCTGTGAGCCTGGACGCGGGAATCGCGGGCGATTTCCGCGGACGGATCAAGCCCGGCGGACGAGGGCGTCGCCAGATCACCATCCTCGCGATGGAGGACTGGCGGGCCGCTCTCGACACGCTGGGCTTTTCCGTCGCCTGGCAGGAGCGGCGCGCCAATCTGCTGGTGGAGGGCATCGCCCTGCCCCGCCGGAAAGGCGCGCGGCTTCGCATCGGCGAGATAATGGTGGAAATCACCGGGGAATGCGATCCATGCAGCCGCATGGACGCGGTGGCGCCCGGCCTGATGGCGGCGCTGGCGCCCGACTGGCGCGGTGGCCGCACGGCACGGGTGTTGGCAGGCGGAGTCCTCGCCATCGGGGACGATATGAGGGTGGAGACGGCATGAGCAGCTTTCGGACGCTGGACGATCTGGGTGACGTGCGCGGCAAGCGCATATTGGTGCGCGAGGACCTGAACGTGCCGATGGCCGATGGCCGGGTGACCGACGATACGCGGCTGCGTGCCGCCGCTCCGACGCTCGCCGAACTTGCCGACAAGGGTGCCAAGGTGCTCGTCCTCGCGCATTTCGGCCGGCCCAAGGGCGAGCGCAAGCCGGACATGAGCCTGGCGATGGTGACGGGTCCGCTCGGCGGGGTGCTGGGCCGCGAAGTGACTTTCGTCGACGATTGCGCGGGCGACGAGGCCGCTGCCGCGGTAGCCAAGCTTGCCGATGGCAGCATCGCCGTGCTGGAGAATACGCGCTTCCACAAGGGCGAGGAAAAGAACGATCCCGCGCTGGTGGCCGAGATGGCCAAGCTCGGCGACATCTATGTGAACGACGCCTTCTCCGCCGCGCACCGCGCCCATGCCTCGACCGAAGGCCTCGCCCATGCGCTGCCCGCCTATGCCGGCCGCTCGATGCAGGCCGAGTTGGAGGCGCTGGAGAAGGCGCTCGGCAAGCCGGAGCATCCGGTGGCCGCCGTGGTCGGCGGTGCCAAGGTCTCGACGAAGCTCGACGTGCTCAAGCATCTGGTGAGCCGCGTCGATCATCTGATCATCGGCGGCGGCATGGCCAACACCTTCCTCGCCGCCCGCGGCGTCGATGTCGGCAAGTCGCTGTGCGAGCACGATCTCACCGGCACCGCGCTCGAGATCCTCGACGCAGCCGATAAGGCGAACTGCACCGTCCACCTGCCCTATGACGTGGTGGTATCGAAGGAATTCAAGGCGAACCCGCCGACGCGCACCGTGAATGTGCACGAGGTGGCCGCCGACGAGATGATCCTCGACGTCGGTCCCGCGGCGGTGGAAGCGCTCGGCGATGCGCTGAAGACCTGCCGCACGCTGGTGTGGAACGGACCGATGGGTGCGTTCGAAATCGCGCCCTTCGACGCGGCGACGGTCGCCCTCGCCAAGACCGCGGCGGCCCTCACCAAGAGCGGCTCGCTGACCTCGGTCGCCGGCGGCGGCGATACGGTGGCGGCGCTCAATCACGCCGGCGTGGCAGACGACTTCACCTTCGTCTCGACCGCGGGCGGCGCCTTCCTGGAATGGATGGAGGGCCGCGAGCTACCGGGCGTCAAGGCGCTGGAAGGCTGACGGGCAACATTCCTCCCTTCCGGGAATCGTTGCGAAGCGGGACGAAGCCCCAAAACGCGTCATCCCAGCGAAAGCTGGGATGACTCCCGCCACGCAGCATCTGCTTGTCGAGGGCGATGCCAGCTTCCGCCGGAGGCGAAGTTCATCCCGAGCGAAGCCGAAGGGCTGGCATGACGCGATTTTGCAGCGCCTCTATGAACGACACGAATAACCCGGTCCTCAACCCGCGGGCGCCGGCTCCTTGAGCAGCGGCACGAGGATCGCATTCAGCTCATCCAGATCGAAGGCGCCGGCCCTGGCGTAACGGACGCGGCCGGCGCGATCGATCACATAGTTGGTCGGCACCCCGCCGAGCGGCGCATAGGGCCCCTTGATGCCGCGCGCCGGCGTAATGTGCAGCGCCTCGAATAGCTTGCGCATCTTGTAGAGCGGGAGCGAATCTTCGGTCGTGACCGCGAATACCTTCAGCCCATAGCCCTTCTGCAGCTCATAATAGGTGTCGAGCAGCGGCAGCTCTTGCCGACACGGCCCGCACCATGTCGCCCAGAAATTGAGCACGACCACCTGACCGCGCAGATCCGCAAGCGAGACTTTGCCGCGGTCCATCAGCGTGACCTGGAAATCCGGCGCCGCATCCCCGACCCGTGGCGGCTGGGCTGCCCACGCCGGTTCGGCGAGCAGCAATGCCGAGGCCAACAGGCCCGCAGCAATTTCCCGGAAGATCATGACGCAAGCCCCCAAAAGCCATGAGACGGATTAATGCGGACGGACATGGCGATGCCGCCCTTTTGTGCACTGCCGCGAGGTTGCCCTTGCCAACGCCTTGGCCTAACAGCGCCGACAGGGACAGCAACAGAGCAATAAGCAGAGCCAGCATATTGCCATCGATCGCGCAATCCGCACCGGCGGGAGTGTCCGTTCCGGACGAAAATGGTGCAGGCGGCGCGGCGGGATTTGGATGTGACGGTCGCCGGATGGGCCGGCGCCACGGGGATGGGTGACTCTATGCAAGATCAGGAAATGACGTCGAAGATCGCCGAAGGAAAAGGCTTCATCGCCGCGCTCGACCAGAGCGGCGGTTCGACCCCCAAGGCCCTCAAGGGCTATGGGATCGAGGAAGGGGCCTGGTCGACCGAGGAGGAGATGTACGGGCTCATCCATCAGATGCGCAGCCGCATCATCACCTCCCCCGCCTTCACCGGCGACAAGGTGATCGGCGCGATCCTGTTCGAGCGGACGATGGACGGCCTGATCGACGGCAAGCCGGTGCCACAGGTGCTGAAGGAGCGCGGCGTCGTTCCCTTCATCAAGATCGACAAGGGTCTTGAGGACGAAGCCAATGGCGTCCAGCTGATGAAGCCGATGCCGACCCTCGACGCGCTGCTCAGCCGCTCGAAGGCGCTCGGCGTGTTCGGCACCAAGGAGCGTTCGGTGATCAATCTCGCCAATCGCGAGGGCATCGCCGCGATCGTGAAGCAGCAGTTCGAGGTGGGCCAGCAGGTGCTCGCCGCCGGCCTGATGCCGATCATCGAGCCGGAAGTGAACATCAAGAGCCCGGAACGCGCCGCCGCCGACCAGATCCTGCTCGAAGAGCTGACCAAGGCGCTCGACGCGCTGACCGGCGATGACAAGGTGATGCTGAAGCTCAGCCTGCCGGCCAATCCCGGCCTGTTCGATCCGCTGGTCGATCATCCGCGCGTGCTGCGCGTGGTGGCGCTCTCCGGCGGCTACAGCCGGCCCGACGCCTGCACGGAGCTCGCCAAGAATCGCGGCGTGATCGCCAGCTTCAGCCGCGCACTGCTCGAGGATCTGCGCCATCAGATGACCGACGCGGAATTCGACGCTTCGCTCGGCGCGGCGATCGACGAAATCTACACGGCCTCGACCCAGAAGGCCTGAATGCCCTCGGCGGCGGGGCCCTGCGCTCCCGCCGCCGCACTGGCACCCCGACGCCTCGCCGGCCTATAGGCGTGCGCAACCGGTAAGGAGCGGAGGCCATGGCCGAACGCGATTGGTACGGCGTCGACGACTATATCAGCCGCAAGCTTGCGAGCGGAGACGAGGCGCTCGATGCCGCGTTGGCCGCCAATGCCGCGGCCGGCCTGCCCGCGATCGACGTCTCCGCGCCGCAGGGCAAGCTTCTCGGCCTCTATGCGCGGATGATCGGCGCGCGGCATATTCTCGAAATCGGCACGCTCGGCGGCTATTCGACCATCTGCCTGGCGCGCGCCCTGCCCGCAGACGGCCGGCTCGTCACGCTGGAAATCGATCCGCATCATGCCGAGGTCGCGCGATCCAACATCGCGCATGCCGGCCTCGCGGATCGCGTCGACATTCGCGTCGGCCCGGCACGCCGGACGCTGGACGCGATGCGGGTGGCCGGCGAAGGACCGTTCGATCTCGTCTTCATCGACGCCGACAAGCCCAGCAATCCCGACTATTTCGCCGCCGCGCTCGCCATGGCGCGCAGCGGTACGGTGATCATCTGCGACAATGTGGTGCGCGACGGCCGGGTGATCGATGCGCAGAGCACCGAGCCCGCAATCGTCGGCACGCGCGCCCTGTTCGATATATTGGCGAGCGATGCACGCGTGGACGCCACCGCGATCCAGACCGTCGGATCGAAAGGCTGGGACGGTTTTGCGATCGCGATCGTGAAATAGCCCGTCGATCCGAAGAACGTCTAATCCCGCAGAAGGCGCAGCAGCGCCCTGGCATCCGCAATCGCATGCGCATCGCCATCATTGTTGAAGAAGCCCCAGACCTCGCGCCCGATCTTCTCCTGCCCGGCCATCCAGTCGCTCCAGCCGCGCAGCTTCGCCGCGCTGTAGCGGCCCCAATATTTGCCCTTCCCGCCGTGAAAACGAACATAGGCCACACGACCCACAGCCCAGCGCGGCGTCTCCAGGCCGGGAAAATCATGCGCGCAGAAAGAGGCTCCGTGGCGATCGAGCATGGCGCACGCCTCTTCCACCATCCAGCTCGGGTCGCGAAATTCGAAAACATGGGAGAGATCGGGAGGCAGAAGCTCGAGAAAGGCCGCCAGCCGCTCCGCATTGAAATGCCAGTTGGGCGGAAGCTGGTAGAGAATGGGGCCGAGGGCGGGGCCGAGATTGCGCGCATGATCGAGAAAGCGCGCCACCGACTCGCCCGCATCCTTGAGCTTGCGCATATGGGTTATGAAACGCGGCGCCTTCACGGCGAAGCGGAAACCCTTGGGCGCTGCGTCTCGCCAGTTCGCGAAGGTTTCCGGTTTCGGCAGGCGATAGAAGCTGTTGTTGAGCTCGACCGCGTCGAATACGAATGCGTAATATTCGAACCAGCGCTTGACCGGCAGCTCTTCCGGGTAGAAGCGGCCCCGCCAGTGCCGATAATTCCATCCTGAACAGCCAATCCGGATCATGATGATGCCCAACGAAGATTTCGCCGATCTGTTCGAGCAGGAAGAACGTCCGGGCTGTCAGCTCTATCTCATATCTCCGTCGGCTGTTGATGCCGGCTTTGCCGGGCGGCTGGCCGCGGCGCTCGATGCAGGGCCGGTAGCCGCCTTCCAGCTGCGGGTGAAGGGCATAGACGATCACGCCATCGCGCGGGCTGCGGAGCCGCTGCAACGCCTCTGCGCCGATCGCGACGTCGCGTTCATCGTCAACGATTCGATCGGGCTCGCCAAGCGGCTGGGCGCGGACGGCGTGCATCTCGGCCAGGAAGACGGCGATCCGCGGGAGGCCCGCAAAGTGTTGGGCCGAGAGGCGCAGATCGGCGTGACCTGCCACGACAGCCGCCACCTCGCGATGGAAGCGGGCGAGGCCGGCGCCGATTATGTCGCCTTCGGCGCCTTCTTCCCGACCACGACCAAGGAAACCCGCCATCGCCCCGATCCCACCATCCTGAGCTGGTGGGCGACGATCAGCGGCATACCGACGGTGGCGATCGGCGGGATCACGCCCGACAATGCGGGCGTGCTGGTAAAGGCAGGCGCCGACTTCCTCGCCGTCTCGGGTGCCGTCTGGAACGATCCCGAAGGCGAAGCGGCCGCGATCGCGAAATTCCTGAAGCTGCTGGCTCCTTGAAGCTTTCTCTGGCTTGCGGGAGAAGGATTTTAGAGCATCGAGCGTAAAATCTGAACCGTCATGCCAGCGGAAGCTGGCATCACTCTCGACAGGCAGCCGGGTGACTGCGGAGAGCGCCCCCAGCTTCCGCCGAAGGCGGAGTTTATCCTGAGCGAAGTCGAAGGGCTGGGGTGACGCAGGTGGCGTGAATGAGCCAGATTGAACGCACTGCGCTCAACGCCGCCGATCCATACCCAGCGAAATCGCCCAGATCGCCAAACCGCCGAGCGCGAGGCCGCAACCGACCCAGCCGGTCGACGTCCAGCCATGGCCCGCGGCGATGGCCAGGCCGCCGAGGAACGGCCCGAGGGCATTGGCGGTGTTGAAGGCGGAATGGTTGAGCGCGGCCGCCAACGCCTGGGCATCACCCGCGACATCCATCAGCCGGGTCTGCAGGACCGTGCCGAGCGAGCCGCCGATGCCGATCACGAGGATATCGGCAAGGACCAGCGGAAAGCTCGATGCGGCGAACGGGTAGACGGCCAGCGCCGCGGCCGAAAGCAGCAGCAGCGCCCCCGCCGTCGGCATCAACGCCCGATCGGCGAACTTGGGGACGATGAGATTGCCCGCGGTCATGCCGATGCCGAATACCGCGAGCGCGACCGGCACGAGATGGGGGCCGACCCCGGTTACGTCCATCAGCGTCGAGGCCATGTAGGTGTAGACGCAGAATAGTCCGCCGAAGCCGATCGCACCCGTGGCGAGGGTCAGCCACACCTGCCCCCGCGCCAGCGCCCCCAGTTCGCGCAGCGGGCTCGCGCCCTGTTCCGGGCGATCGTGCGGCGCGAACAGCGCAACCAGCATGGTCGTGAGAAGCGCCAGCGCGGCGACGACCGCGAAGCCCCAGCGCCAGCCGATCGCCTGGCCGAGGAAATTGGCGAAGGGCACGCCGAGGATCGTCGCGACGGTGAGGCCGAGCATCACCCGCCCCACCGCTGCGGTGCGCCGGTCGGGCGGGACGACCGATACCGCCACCAGCGCGGCGATGCCGAAATAGGCGCCATGCGGCAGGCCGCTCAGGAAACGGAACAGCAGCATCCAGTGGTAGGTCGGCGCGAGCGCGGACAGGCCGTTGGCGAAGGCGAACACGCCCATCAGCAGCATCAGCAGCGTGCGCCGCGCCATGCGGGCCGACAGCACCGCGATCAGCGGCGCGCCAACGACGACGCCGAGCGCATAGGCGCTGATCACATGGCCCGCCGTCGGCTCGTCGATATGCAGGCCGGGCGCGAAATAGGGCAGCAGGCTCATCGTCGCGAATTCGGTGGTCCCGATCGCAAAGCCGCCCATGGCGAGCGCGAAATGCACGAGGCCGGGATGGTGGACGCCCTCCGCCCGTTTCTGCAGTCCACTCATCTTTCGTCTCCCAACCGAATCAAAGGCGATCGCGGCCCGGCGGCGCGAACCTGATCACTCCTCTCTCGTGTCGCTTTGGCGGAGGTTCGGGGCTGCGCTCAGCCGGGGCTCAGCGCGAACAGGTTTTTCTCCGCAACCGATTACTGCCTATGCCGTCTGGCCATAGGCTCCTTCAAGCGGAATTATCGGGCAGGTCGTCCACTGCTTGGTCGGCCGCCCCTCGGCCAGCGCCTGGAGCTCGCGCGCCATGATCCGGCGGAGCATCACCACGCCGGCGTCGGTGCGGCCGAGATGTTCGGCATGACGATCGGCGATGGTGCCCTGCCCGCCCTGCGCCAGCGAATCCTCTATCTCCACCAGCATCGGATGGTCGCGTACGTCCTCGATGGTGGTGATGCCGTTGCGCAGGATCGGCCCGGCGATGTCCGCCGGCCTGGGCAGCGTCCGGTTGAGCGCCTCCTGCGCCTCATATTCGCGCGCATAGCTTTCGACCTCGTCGGCCGATACCGGCACGAGCTGCGAGATATAGGCCCAGTGGCTGTGATCGTCGATCGGCACATGGGTGAGGTAGGTGCGGCGGAAGCTGGGTCCCGCGCTGCGTTTATTGTAACCGTTGAAGGTCGGGATCAGCAGCTGCACCGTGGCCGGGAACATCAGGATCGCCGTGTTGATCGCCCCGCCGCCAATCTCCATCGTGCGGCGGACGCCATAGTCGAGCTCCTCGTTCTTCTCGGTCTCCAGCGCCAGATCATAGTCGATTTCGTGCAGCTCGCCGGTCTGGTGCGTCCAGCGGGCATGATAGGGATCCCAGTCATTCTCCCAGCTCTGGAAGAAATTGACCGGCAGCATCGTCGCATAATTTTCGACGACGCCCTCCCCGCCGAAATCCGGAAAGGGCGGAAAGGCGGGCGGCTCGCCCTCGCCGAAATAGACGTAGATCAGCCCGAAAAATTCTCGCGTGGGATAAGCGCCGATGCGAATGCCCGCGCCGGATTTGCCGCGCTCGCCCGGCCGCTCGACGCAGGCGCCGTCGCCCGCGAACTTCCAGCCATGATAGAGGCAGCGTATCTCCTCGCCCTGCACCCAGCCCACCGACAGCTGCGTGCCGCGATGCGGGCAGTGATGATCGACCACATAGGCCGTGCCCGATTCGCCGCGGTAGAGGGTGAAGCGCTCGTTCATCACGGTGATCGGCTTGGCCTTGCCCGCCGGAAGATCGATCGAGCGCGCCACCGGCTGCCAGAACAGCCGCATGTAGCGGCCCATCAGCGTGCCGGGCCCGGTGTAGGCAAATTCGTCGATGAAGGCTCTGTCGCGGGCGATGCTGCTCGGGGAACGACGGGCTGTGGGATCGAGCTGGCTCACGGTCATCGGGCGCTCCATCGGGTGAGGATGACGGAGAAGAGCAGCACGGGCCCCTACGGGTCTTGTGCTGCACCGCACGATAAATTGATGGCGACTCCCGGAACTTGCCCTCGCCGCCGCTGTTCCCTAACTGTTCGCCGTGACCCAGCCGATGCCCTCTTCCGATCCGCCTTATCTGAGCGGTCTCAACGCCCCCCAACGCGAGGCGGTGCTGACCACGGAAGGGCCGGTGCTGGTGCTCGCCGGGGCCGGCACCGGCAAGACGGCGGCGCTCACTGCGCGGCTGGCGCACCTCATCTACACGCGCAAGGCCTGGCCGTCCGAGATTCTGGCCGTCACCTTCACCAACAAGGCTGCGCGCGAAATGAAGGATCGCGTCGGCCGGCTGCTCGGCGAGGTGGCGGAAGGCATGCCCTGGCTCGGCACTTTCCACTCGATCGCCGCGCGCATGCTGCGCCGCCATGCCGAGCTGGTGGGCCTGCAGAGCAACTTCACCATCCTCGACACCGACGATCAGCTCCGCCTCCTGAAGCAGCTGATCGCCGCTGCCGATCTGGACGAGAAGCGCTGGCCCGCTCGCCAGCTCGCCGGGCTGATCGATCGGTGGAAGAATCGCGGCTGGACGCCGGCCGAAATCGACGCGGCCGAGAGCGAGACATTCGCGAACGGGCGCGGTCGCGAGCTCTATTCCGCCTATCAGGCCCGGCTGCGCGCCGTGAACGCCTGCGATTTCGGCGATCTGCTTCTCCACACCCTCACCATCCTGAAGACGCATCGCGACGTGCTGGAGCAATATCAGCAGCGCTTCCGCTACATCATGGTGGACGAGTATCAGGATACCAATTCGAGCCAGTATCTCTGGCTCCGCCTGCTCGCCCAGAGCCGCAAGAACATCTGCTGCGTGGGGGACGACGATCAGTCCATCTACAGCTGGCGTGGCGCCGAGGTGGCCAACATCCTGCGCTTCGAGAAGGACTTTCCGGGCGCCGTGATCATCCGGCTGGAGCAGAATTACCGATCGACCCCGCATATCCTCGCCGCCGCATCGGGCGTGATCGCCAACAATGGCGGCCGGCTGGGCAAGACGCTGTGGACCGAACAGCGCGAGGCGGACGGCAGCGACGGCGAGAAGGTGCGCGTGATCGGCGTGTGGGACGGCCCGGAGGAGGCCCGCCGCATCGGCGAAGAGATCGAGGCGATCCAGCGCCGCGGCGGCCGGCTCGACGACGTCGCCATCCTGGTGCGTGCCCAGTTCCAGACCCGCGAGCTGGAGGACCGCTTCATCGCGATCGGCATGCCCTATCGCATCGTCGGCGGCTTCCGTTTCTACGAACGCGCCGAAATTCGCGACGCCCTCGCCTATCTGCGCGTCGTCAACCAGCCGGCCGACGACCTCGCCTTCGAGCGGATCGTGAACGTGCCCAAGCGCGGCCTCGGCGACAAGGCGGTGGCCAAGATCCACCTCGCCGCCCGTGCCGACGGCCTGCCGCTGACGCTCGCCGCGGCGCGCCTCCTCGACACGGACGAGCTCACCGGCCAGGCGCGCCGCTCGCTCGGCAATCTGATCGGCGACATCGCGCGCTGGCGCGACATGGCGGGCGCGCTGCCCCATGCCGAGCTCGCGCGGCAGATCCTCGACGAATCCGGCTACACCGCGATGCTCCAGGCCGAACGCTCGGCCGAGGCCGCGGGGCGGCTGGACAATCTCACCGAGCTCGCCCGCGCCATGGAGGAATATGAGACGCTCGGCGCCTTTCTCGAGCATGTCAGCCTCGTCATGGACAATGATGCGGCGGCCGAGCGCGACAAGGTGACGATCATGACGATCCACGCCGCCAAGGGGCTGGAGTTCGACACCGTGTTCCTGGCCGGCTGGGAAGAAGGCGTCTTCCCCTCGCAGCGCGCGCTGGACGAAGGCGGCCTCGCCAGCCTCGAGGAGGAGCGCCGCCTTGCTTATGTGGCGATCACCCGCGCGCGCCGCCGCGCGATCATCCTCCACGCCGCCAACCGCCGCATCTACGGCCAATGGACCTCGTCCATCCCCTCGCGCTTCGTCGGCGAGCTGCCCGATCCGCATATCGAGAGCGAGACGACGATGACCGGCGGCGAATCGCTGTGGCGCGCCCAGTGGAGCGAGCATAGCGACCCCTTCGCCCATGTCGGCCGCGGCACCGGCCGCGGACCCGGCTGGCAGCGCGCCTCCGCCAGCGGCATCGACACCCGCCCGACGCGGCTGACCGAAGCGCGAACCTCCGCCGCCAGCTTCGCCGCCAAGCCGCGCAGCGACATCGCCATCGGCACGCGCATCTTCCACACCAAGTTCGGCTACGGCACCGTCGCCGAGATCGAAGGCAACAAGCTGGAGATCGATTTCGAGCATGCCGGCCGCAAACGCGTGCTCGACAGCTTCGTCAGCCTGGCGTGAAGAGGCGTGTTTCGAACGCAGTGGGAATGACCACTTTGCCGTTCGTCCCGAGCGCAGTCGAGGGAACCCTTCGAGCGTAGTCGAGAAGGCGACGTTGGCTGCCTCGGCTTCGCTCGGCATGGTCCCTCGGCTTCGCTCGGGACGAACGAAACGAACGTCGGTCGAATAGGCCGGAGGCTAAAATCTGAACGGTCATGCCGACAGAAGCTGGCATGACGCCTCCCCACCGACCCTACTCCGCCCCATATTCCGCGTCGTCCGATCGAACATGTCGATGATCCGTGCCACCGGCACGGAATAGACGCCGCCTTTACCCTGCTGCCATTGGACGATGCCTGGCACCGCATCCGGAAAGGTCGGACGAAGCGGCGACAAGCGTGTCACGCTGGCATCGAGCGCAGCTTTTGTGAGCGGAGCATGACTCAGCACCGCCGGCACGCGCGGATTGGCGAGCCGAAAGCCGATCACCGAGACATGATAGACCGGCCCACCAATTCCCTTCGGCCCGTCCGGATCGATCTTCTGGATCTTGAGCAACGAACCCTGATCGCTCGCCCTAGTGCGATATTCCCAGACCTGTCCCGTCGCGTAACGGCCCGGCGGCAGCGCAGGCGCCGCCGCGAGCAGGGCCGCGGCCAGCAGCATCGGCGGGCGCTCAGAACGGCAGCTTGAAACCCGGCGGCAGCGGCAGGCCCGCAGTCATCTTGCTCATCTCCGAATTGGAGGCCGCATCCGCCTTGGCACGCGCATCGTTGAGCGCGGCGGCGATGAGATCCTCCAGCATCTGCTTCTCGGACGGATTGAGCAGCGATTCGTCGATATCGACGCCGATGATGCGCCCCTTGGCGCTGGCCTTCACCTTCACCAGCCCGCCGCCGGACACGCCCTCCACCTCGATCGTATCGAGATTGGCCTGCGCCTTCTGCAGTTCGTCCTGCACATTGGCAGCCATTTTGAGAATGTCGTCGAGACTCTTCACGCGTGGTTACTCCTTAGCCATCCGTCAGGCTTCGGCGGATACTCTTCCACATGGGCGTTGGGAAAGGCCTCAAACGCGGCCTTCACGACCGGCAATGTTTCGACATGCGTCTCCCAGTCGCGCTGGGCATCGTCTTCCTGCTCGACGATGCTTTTCTGGCGGATTCCATCGCTGAGCGCGACCGTCCAGGCCTGCCCGGTCAAAGAGCGCAGGATGGGAGCGAGTTGCGAGACGAACGCCGAGTCGAAATCCTTGAGGCGGCAGAGCACGA
Organism: Flavisphingomonas formosensis; assembly: GCF_009755815.1. Taxonomy (GTDB): domain Bacteria; phylum Pseudomonadota; class Alphaproteobacteria; order Sphingomonadales; family Sphingomonadaceae; genus Flavisphingomonas; species Flavisphingomonas formosensis. The sequence continues at coordinate 248,543 of NZ_WRPK01000004.1, read as the reverse complement.
TCTCCGGCGGTTCGTAACGCACGAGGCCGACCTTGATGCGCAGATCCTCGGCGAGCAGCGGCTGGCGATTCTGGCGCAGCCCCTCGATCAACGCGGGAAAATCGGGCGGGATCGCCAGCAGCGGGCGCTGCTCCTCGGCCGGCGCAGGCGTGTTGGCCGACGGCGGGGCAGCGGCGATGCCTTCGCCATTCGCCAGACGGCGGGCCAGTTCGCCCGGATCGGGCAGCTGGCTGGCGTGGACGACCCGCAGCAGCCCCATCTCGGCCGCCTGCAACGGCACCGGCGCGGTCTGCACCTCCTCCAGCCCCTTGAGCAGGAGCTGCCACAGGCGATGGAGCGTCGCGTAGGACAGGCGGCTCGCCCATTCGGCATAGGCTTCCCGCTCCTCGACGGACTGGGCGGGATCGCCAGCGCCGCTCGCCTTGGCGCGGGTGATGCCATGCGCGGCCTCGAGCAGGCCCCGGAACAGGGCGGCGGGCTCGACGCCCAGGTCGTGCTGGTCTGCCACGGCTGCCAGAACGCCCGGCGCGTCCCCCTGGAGCAGCATGCCGAACAACCGCCGGACGGCACCGCGATCGGACAGGCCCAGCATCTCGCGCACATGCTGGGCGCTCACCCCGCCCGCGCCATGCGCGATCGCCTGGTCGAGGATCGAAAGGCCGTCACGTGCCGAGCCCTCCGCCGCACGCGCGATCAGCGCCAGCGCCTCCGGCTCGGCCTCGACGCTCTCCGCCTCGGCGACATGCGCGAAATGCGCAGCCAGCGTCTCCGCCGGGATGCGCCGCAGATCGAAGCGCTGGCAGCGCGAGAGCACCGTGATCGGCACCTTGTTCACCTCCGTCGTGGCGAACAGGAACTTCACATGGGGCGGCGGTTCCTCGAGCGTCTTCAGGAGCGCGTTGAACGCGTTCTTGGAGAGCATGTGGACTTCGTCGATGATGTAGACCTTGTATCGCGCCGAGACCGCCGCATAGCGCACCGCCTCGATGATCTCGCGTACGTCGTCGACGCCGGTATGGCTCGCCGCGTCCATCTCGACGACGTCGATATGCCGCCCCTCGGCGATCGCGACGCAGGGCTCGCAAACCCCGCACGGATCGATCGTCGGCCCGCCCTTGCCGTCCGGTCCGATGCAGTTCAGCGCCTTGGCGATGAGCCGCGCCGTCGAGGTCTTGCCGACGCCGCGCACCCCGGTGAGCAGGAAGGCATGGGCCAGCCGGTCGCGCCGGATCGCATTGCCCAGCGTCTGCACCATTGCATCCTGGCCGATGAGTTCGGAAAACCGTTGCGGTCGATATTTGCGCGCGAGCACGCGATAGGGCTGCTGGGATTCGGACATGTCCCAAGGTTAGCACAGCGCAGGTAGGCAGGCGAAGCCCGTGGAAGGCACGGGCTGGTGCCGCCTCGAAACGCGCTCTGCCGCGAATCCGGGACAGTGACTCAGCCCGAGGAGGGCCGCTCCGTCACCGAATGGGGATGGCGCTCGGCGGAATCGTCCTGGTCGGCAAAGACTCGCCAGCCGTCATTGTCGCGGACCAGGGCAATGCCGCAGCGCTTGCAGGATGCACGCCAGTCGAGACCGTCATGCCAGGCACGATGGCGGTTGGGCTTGTGCCCGGTCAATATGCAAAGGCCCCGGCTTACCAGATCCACCACAGCATGAGGCCTGCCACCGCTGCCAAGACCAACTCCAGCTCAACTTGACGTGTCGGGCTGATGGAGAATTTTTTCATAGGCCCCTTCCCTTTTCATCGCGACCTTGCAGCCACGTATCCTCGAGGCGACCATGTTTTCACTGCTGTCAGTAAGATGACGCAGCGCAGGATAGAATGCGAGTGAAAACTTCTTAACTGCCGGGCGATCGGCAGGTACAAAATCGGGATCAGCCGATTCAGCGCCGTTTTTCAACCTGTTACCGGAACCGATCGCCGCCTGTCACATCCGTTTGCAGTGTGATGCGGTGCGAAAGTGGGAATTGCTTTCGCACCGACTCGTGCCCGCGCTCAGGACTTCACATAGGCCCAGCCGCCATCGAGATTGAGCGTCTGCCCGAGCACCAGCGCGCCATCCTCCGACGCCAGATAAAGTGTGCCCCGGGCGATCTCATGGGCGGTGCAGGGCCGCCCGAGCGGCAGGCTCTCGGACATGGTCGCGCGCGCCTTGGGATCGGCGGCGAAGAAACGGTCGAGCATCGCGGTATCCACCAGGCCGGGGCTGACCGAGGCGACGCGCACCCCGGTACGTGCCAGTTCCAGCGCGGCGGACTTGGTCATCGCCAGCACCGCGGCCTTGGAGGCGGTGTAGACGGTCAGGCCGGCAAAGCCAACATGTGCGGCAATCGATGCGAAGTTGATGATCACGCCGGCGCCACGCGGCTTCATCAGCTTCACCTCCTCGCGCATGCACTGGAAGGTGCCGAAGATGTTGACGCCTACCACCCGCTCGAAATTGGCATCCGGCTGATCCTCGAGCAGCGCCACCGTTCCCTCGATGCCGGCATTGTTGATCGCGATGTCCAGCGGCGCCGGCCGGGCGGCGATGGTGGCGAACAGGTCGGCGACGTCCGCCGGGATGGATACGTCCGCGCTGATGAAGCTGACATCGGCGCCGCCGGCCCGGATGCTTGCGGCCACCGCCTCGCCGTTCGCTGCATCGCGATCCACCAGGATCAGGATCGCGCCCTCCTTGGCGAACTCCTCGGCGATCGCCTTGCCGATGCCGGCACCCGCGCCCGTCACCAGCACCGTCTTGCCCACGAACCGCCGCATCGCCTGATCCGTCATGCTTCGCTCTCCTCCGTTTTTCCGTCGTTCCAATACGCAAAGGTCATTGCACCGGCGCTTCCGATCGCATTTTGCGCAAGACTCCGCGTTAGAGCAGGCTATAATGCCGCAAAAGCCGGGACGCTACCGGCACGATCGAGGACGAGGAAAGACGGATGGATCTGGGATCATCGACCTTCGCACCGGAGGTCCGTCAGGAACGCAAGCCCGTCACCGAGGCGGCGTTGCGCGAAGCCGGCGTCGATCTCGCCCGCGATTTCCCCGGCGCCACGATCGACGAGTTTCGCGAATATCCCGTTCTCTCGGAAGGCGGCTGGTTCATCGTGATCAAGCATCAGCCGACCTTGCGCACCGTCAGCCGCAAGCCCTGGCGCCTGCTCGGCCCGGTCACGCTGCTGACCGAGGGCCTCGATTTCGACTGAGCCGCCCTCCGCTGGGCAACGGAATTGATTTCAAGGAGAGCATGGCGTGCTGATCGGTGTCGACGTGGGCGGAACCTTCACGGATGTCGTGGCGATCGCGGACGGAAAGATATCCACCGTCAAGGTCTCCACCGACGTGCGCAACACCGAGCGGGGCGTGCTGCAGGGCGCGAAGGAGATCGGCGTCGAGCGCGCCCGCGTGTTCAGCCACGCCAGCACCCACGGCCTCAACGCGGTGCTCACCCGGCGCCTGCCCAAGGTCGGCTTCCTCACCACCGAGGGCCACCGCGACATGCTCGACGGCGGCCGCGTCTGGCGCCCTCCGGAAGCGCTCACCGATCCGCACTGGCGGCGCAGCTATGGCGACGTCGCCCGCCCGCTGATCCCGCGCTACCTGCGCCGCGGCATCAACGAGCGCGTGCTGACCGACGGCAGCGTGCTGATCCCGCTCGACGAGGAGCAGGCCCGTCATCAGCTGCGCGTGCTGCGCGAGTGCGAGGTGGAAGGCGTCGCCATCTGCCTGATCAACGCCTATGTGAACCCGTCACATGAGCGCCGCCTGCGCGAGCTGGTGCGCGAGGAGCTGGGCGAGGTTCATTGCTCCATCTCCAGCGAGGTCTCGCCGCTCGCCAAGGAGTTCGCCCGCGCGTCGACCACCGTGATCGACGTGTGCATGAAGAAGATCTACGGCGCTTATACCGAGCGGCTGGATCGCGGCCTGCGCGACCTGGGCTTCGGCGGCGATCTCAACTATGCCAATTGCGCGGCGCATCTGCTCGCGGCGGACGTCGCGATGCAGCGGCCGTTCGAGATCGTGTTCGCCGGCCCCGCCGCGGGCACGGTGGCCAGCGCGCATTTCGGCCGGCTGATCGATCGCGGTAACCTGCTCTGCGCCGATATCGGCGGCACGACCTGCGACATCAGCATGGTGTCGAACGGCAAGCCCTTCGTGAACACCACCTTCGAGCTGGAGCATGACCTGATCGTCAACGCCCTCTCGAACGAGGTGGTGAGCATCGCGGCCGGCGGCGGCAGCCTCGTCACGATCAATCAGGCGGGCGAGTTGATGGTCGGCCCCGGCAGCGCGGGCGCGGATCCCGGCCCGGCCTGCTACGGCAAGGGCGGCGCCGTGCCGACCACCACCGACACCTTCCTGCTGATCGGCATCATCGATCCGGACGGCTTCGCCGGCGGGCGCATGAAGCTCGACAAGCAGCTCTCCATCCAGGCGTTCGAGGGGCTGGACACCCGCCTCTCGCTGCAGGACCGGGTACGCTATGCCTTCAACGTCAGCGTCAACAACATCGCCGAGGGCATGGCGAACGTCGCCGTGCGCCACGGCATCGACCTGCGCGACTACAGCCTCGTCGCCTTCGGCGCGGCCGGGCCGATGACGGTGCCGGCGACGCTGGAGCTGCTCAACGCGCGCGAGGTGATCGTGCCGCCCCACCCCGGCCTGTTCTCGGCCCTTGGCCTGGTCAGCTCCGAGCAGACCTACAGCGACAGCCGCAGCGCCTACACTATCCTGACGCCCGACGTCGCCGCCGAGATCGATGCCGTCTATCGCGAGATGGAGGCGGCGATGCGCGCGAGGTTCAAGGGCCGCGAGGACGAGCTCGTCTTCGTGCGCGCCTTCGACGGGCGGCTGCTCGGCCAGAGCTGGGAGACGCCGTTCGTCCCCGTCCCGGCCGGGACCATCGACGCCGCCGGCGTCGAGGCGATGATCGAGAATTTCCACCAGGTCTATCAGAGCCGCTCGGGCAACCGCTTTCCCGCGCTGCCGGTGCAGGGCGTCACCTATCGAGTCGAGGTGGTGCTGCCGACCTCCAAGGTCGATTACCCGATCCTGCCGCCGCGGGGCGACGAGCCGTTGCAGCCGATCCGCGAGATCATGCTGGACTATCTCTACGAAACGCCCGTGAAGGCATATGAATATGATCGTGAGGCGTTGCGCGCGGGCGACGTGATCCACGGGCCGGCGATCATCCGCGAGGCCTTGTCGACCACCTTCATGCTGCCCGGCCAGACGATGCGCGTCGGCGAGCGCGGCGAGCTGCACATCATGCGGGCGCAGAGAGGATGATCGATTCGAACCTCATCGTCATCCCGACGAAAGTCGGGATCCATTCAGCGCTCCGCAGCAGGACGGACGTGACGTTGCGTCCTGCTTTCGTCGGAGTGTTCATGGATCCCGACTTCCGTCGGGATGACGGCGATTTGCACAGCGGCCGTGCCCTTATAGGAATGACGGGTAACGGCGAAGGAGCCACACGATGAGCGCCACTGCCCTGATCGATCGCGACGACGACCGCATCGCCGACGCCCCCGCCGGCCGCTTCGGCCGCAGCGCCAAGCCGCTTCGCGATCTCACCGAGGCCGAATTCCGCGGGCGCTACGGCTCGGACCAGTTCACCATGACGATGCTGGCGAGCCGCTTCCGCTACGTCATGAAGCATATGAGCACCGGGCTGCTCAACACCGCCTTCTCGATGATCCTGCGCGACTGGTATGATTTCGCCGCCACCCTCTCCGGACCGCCGGAGATGGACTATGCGATGAGCACCGGATCGGATTCGATGCTCATGTTCATGGGCACCATGCCCGACGGCGTGCGCAACACGATCGAGGAGTTCGGCCCGGAGAATCTCCAGCCGGGCGACATGATCCTCGCCAACGATCCCTATCGCGTCGGCCTGCACGTCAATGACGTCGCCTTCATCCGGCCGCTGTTCCACCAGGGAAAGCTGGTCTCCTTCCTCGCCTTCCGCGCGCACCAGCTCGACATTGGCGGGATCGTGCCGGCCGGGTTCAGCGCCACCAAGCAGAATGTCTACGAGACCGGCCTCGTCATCTCGCCGACCCTCATCTACCGCGACAACAAGCCGGTGAAATCGGCGTTCAACCTGATCTTCGACAATGCGCGCTACTGCGCGATGCTGCTGCCGGATATCAAGTCGATCAACCAGGCGCTGAAGCTGGGCGAGCAGCTGCTGGCGGAAACGATCGAGCGCTACGGCATCGAGGCCTATCTCGGCGCGATCCGCTACAGCTGCGACGTCGCCGCCGATGCGATGCGCGAGGCGATCCGCACGCGCATCCCGGACGGCGTCTATGAAGGCGAGGACGTGATCGATGCCGACGGCATGGACGATCGTTTCGCCTATAAGGTGAAGGTGGCGATCACCAAGGCCGGCGAGAATCTGGAGATCGACTTCAGCGGCACCTCGGCGCAGGCGCGCACCAGCGTGAATTGCAGCCCGCTCGACGTGAAGGCGACGGTGGGCGTCGCGCTGAAGATGCTGATCGAGCAGGATACGCCCTTCGCCTCGGGCGCCTATCGCAACATCGACATCGTCATGCCGCCCGCGACCATCTGCAGCGCGACGCCGCCCGACGGGCCGGTGTTCATCTATTGGGAGGCGCTGTCCGCGGTCTTCGCCTCGGTCTATCGCGCGCTCGCGCCGGTGCTTGGCGAGGATGCGGTGGCGGGCGACTTCGGCTCGCTGATGGTCCACAATGCCAACGGCCTGCGCAAGGATGGCACGCCCTGGGTGACGGCGGCGCAGTGCGGCGGCGAGCATGGCCCCTGGGGGGCGAGCAAGGCCGGCGACGGCGACAGCTACAACGTCCTCCAGATCCTCAACAATATCGATCCGGCGATCGAGGCGATCGAATCCGACACGCCCGTCGTCGTGCTGCGCCGCGACTATGTCGCCGACAGCGCGGGCGCCGGCTTCAACCGCGGCGGCGCGGCGGTGGTGAAGGACACGCTGTGGCTTTCGGATGCCGAGCATTCGACGATCGGCCCGATGCATGCGCGCCTGCCCGCCGGCAGCGGCGTCAATGGCGGCACCGACGGCAGCGGCCAGGCAAGCTGGGTCTTCCCTCCCGAGGCGTTCGATGTCGCCGCCGAACGCGCGCTGCTGCCGGTGGATCCCGCCATCTACGCCCGCTCGGAGCCGATGGGCGGCATGTTCGATCCCGAGACCAAACAGGCCGATCCGAACGGCGACTATGTCTATTTCGCCAAGGAGAAGACGCTGCGCACCAGCCCCGGCACCTTCCTGCGCTACACCACCGGCGGGGGCGGCGGCTGGGGTGATCCGCTGACCCGCGATCCCGAGCGGGTGAAGAACGACGTGCGCGACGAATATGTCAGCATCGAAGGCGCGTATCGCGACTATGGCGTGATCGTACGGGGCGATCCGGCGAACCATCCCGAGAAGCTGGTCGTCGACATGGAAGCCACGAAGCAGCGCCGCGAGGAGTTGATTGCCGCCCGCGCCGCTTGATCGAAGCGCCCAAGCCTCTTACCCCCTTCATCCTCCCCGCAGGGGGAGGGGGACCATGCGCAGCATGGTGGAGGGGTTCCCGCGTGCAACGGACGTAGCGCCTGCCGTCAACGGGCCCCCTCCACCGCGCTGCGCGCGGTCCCCTCCCCGTTTCGGGGAGGATGAGATTTCGCAGGGAGTTAGGACATGAGCGGAAGCGTGCTGCTGATCGGAAGCGGCCGGATGGGCGGCGCGCTGGCGCGAGGATGGATCGCGACGGAATCGGTCGCCGTGTTCGATCCGATGGCGCCTGCGATCGACGGGACACGCAAGCTCGACACGCTGGACGACGCCCGGCATCTCCCCCAGCCGCTCACCGTCGTCATCGCCGTGAAGCCGCAGATGCTGGATCAGGTGCTGCCCTCGCTCATTCCCCTGGCCGAGCAGGACGCCCTGTTCGTCTCGGTCGCCGCGGGCGCGACCGTCGCGCGCTACACCGCCATCCTCGGCGACAAGGCACGTGTCGTACGCACCATGCCCAACACGCCGGCCGCGATCGGCAAGGGCATCACCGCGCTGGTCGCCGGCCCCAATGTCGACGGCGCGGCACGCGCCTATGCCGAGATGCTGCTGAAGGCGGTCGGCGAGACGGTATGGGTCGAGACCGAGGCGCAGATCGATGCCGTCACCGCCGTCTCGGGCAGCGGACCTGCCTATTTCTTCCGCTTCACCGAGGCTCTGGCCCGCGCCGGCGAACGCGAGGGCCTGCCGCCCGAACTGGCGATGAAGCTGGCCCGCGCCACTTTCTCCGGTGCCGGCGCCCTCGCCGACTCCCGCTCCGACCCGATCGCGGACCTGCGCGTGGAAGTCACCAGCCCCGGCGGCACCACCGCCGCGGCGCTGGCCCGCTTCGACGCCGACGACGCGCTCGACAAGCTGGTCGCCGACGCAGCCGACGCCTGCGCGAAACGCTCGCGCGAGCTTGCGGGTTGAACGGGCTTTTCCGCCCGCCACTGTTGGAAAAGTGATGGTTTGAGATCGATGCCTCACCCCGGATCAAGTCCGGGATGACGAAGAACAAACGGGTCGCTTTGACCGGTAGCGCCGCCCTCACCCCGCCGGGTACATCCGTCCCGCCGGCTCGCAATCGCTGAGCGCCTGCTCTTCCGCTTCCATCGGGCTCGGCGGCACCGCCATACGCAGCGTCTTCCAGCGGCCGCTGCGATAATAGAGCGCCTGCAGGATCAACGAGGCGATCGAACCGGCCGGAAAGCTCCACCACAGCGCCTCGGCGCCCCAATGCGGCAAGCCGGTAAGCGCGATCATGAAGCGCACCGGAAAGACGCTGACGATCAGGATGATCAGCGGCGCGACCACCGCACCGTTGGCGCGCACGACGGCGGTCAGCACCATGCCGATCCCGAACAGCGCGAAGCTCCAGGAAACGACCAGGTTGATGTGCCGCGCGATCGCGATCGCATGGTCGTCATTGCCGAGAAACAGCCACAGCACGTGGCGATCGGCCAGGCCGATGATCAGGATCAGGGCGCCGGTCACCACGAGGTTCATCATGATGCCGGCACGCGCGACCAGGCCGACGCGATCCCAGCGACCGGCGCCGATATTCTGCGCCGCCATAGCACTGACCGCCGCGCCCACCGCCATCGCCGGCATCTGGATGTAGGTCCAAAGCTGGCTGGACGCGCCATAGGCCGCAGTGGTCGCGGTGCCCTGCCGATTGACGAGACCGATCATCGCGAGCGCCGACGTCGAGAAGACCAGCACCTGCAAGCCCATCGGCAGGCCCTTGGCGAAGATCATGCGCAGCAGCGCGCCCTGCGGCAGGATATAGCGCAGTTCCGGGCCGCGCAGCCGGATCAGCAGGTCGCGCGCATAGATATAGGCGACGAGGCTGACGAAGCTCACATAATTGGCGATCAGCGTCGCCGTCGCCGATCCGGCTATGCCCATGGCGGGTATCGGCCCCAGCCCGCGGATCAGCACCGGATTGAGCGCGACGTCGATCACGGCGGAAAGCGCCATGAACCACAGCGGCGTCAGCGAATCGCCGGTCCCGCGCAGCGACATGATGAGCAGCGTCGACAGGAAGGTCGGCGGCATCGAGAGGAAGATCACGCGCAGATAGGCGAGCGCCAGCGGATAGACGTCGGCCGGAGTCGCCAGCAGACGCAACAAGGCAGGCGCCAAAAACCAGCCCGCCGTCATCGTCACCAGCGAGGCGAGCACGAATATGCCGAAGGCGGTGCCGATCACGCGGCGCGCGGCATCGACGTCGCGCCGGCCGATGCTCTGGCCGATCAGGATCGTCGCCGCCATGCCGAAGCCGAACACCGCGGAGAACATCAGGAACATCACGATATTGGCGTTGGTGGTCGCCGCGATCGCCTTTTCACCGAGAAACTGCCCGATCCAGACTGCGTTGATCGAACCGTTGAGCGACTGGAGGATCGAGGACGCAAGCGTCGGCAGCGCGAACACCAGCAGGGTTCGCGTGATCGGGCCGCTCGTCAGATCCTTCTGACCAGGCCGGACATTGGGAATCGGGGCGTCAGCTTCCATGCCCCGCCCTATGGCCGCGGAGGTCCTATGGGAAGGCCGGAAGCGGCCATGTCGCTTTTTAACAACGCGTCATGCCGGCGGAAACCGGCATAACGAAATACGGCTTCATCCCAGCCGAGCCAGCGCGGCCCGCAGGCGATCCGCCTCCGCAGACTTGGCGGCATGATCCTCCCGTGCCTTCGCGACCGCCTCGGGCTTGGCCTTTTCGACGAAGGACGGATTGGACAACCGGCCGCCCAGCGAGTCCCGCTCCTTCTCGGCAGCGGCGGCGGCCTTGTCGAGGCGGCTGCGCTCCGCGGCAAGATCGATCACGCCCTCCAGCGGCAGCACGAAGGTCGCCTCGTCGACCACGATCTGCGCGGCGCCGCCCGTCGCAGCGCCGCCGATCGTGACGCTCTCGATCCGCGCCAGGCGAGCGAGCGCCGCCTGCTGGGCGCCGAGGCGCGCCTCGGTGCGCGGCTGTGCGTCGCGCACGATCATCGGCAGGCGCGCGCCCGGCGGCACGTTGAGCTCGGCCCGCGCGGTGCGAATCTCGCCGACCAGCCGGATCAGCCAGTCGATCTCCGCCTGCGCCGCAGGATCGATCGCCCGCGCGTCGGCCATCGGCCATTTCGCCAGGATAAGGTCGTAGGACCGCTCGCCCAGCGCATGCCACAGTTCCTCGGTGATGAACGGCATGAAGGGATGCAGCATCACCAATATCTGGTCGAGCACCCAGCCCGCCACCGCGCGCGTCTCGGCCGCCTCCGCTGCGGCGGATTCGGGGCCGAGCAGCGGCTTGATCAGCTCCAGATACCAGTCGCAGAAGGTCGCCCAGACGAACTGGTAGATGCTGTTGGCGCTTTCGTCGAAACGCAGGTCGGCGAGCGCGAGATCGAGCGCCTGCACGGTCTTGACCGTCTCGGCGACGATCCAGCGGTTGACCGGCAGTTGGGCCGCCGGCGGCTCGATCGTCGCGGAGGCGCCGATGCCGTTGGACTGGGCGAAGCGCGCGGCATTCCACAGCTTGGTCGCGAAGTTGCGATAGCCCTCGACCCGCTTTTCATCGAGCTTGATGTCGCGGCCCTGGCTCTCCATCGCGGTCAGCGTGAAGCGCAGCGCATCTGCGCCATATCTGTCGATGAGGCCCAGCGGATCGACCGTGTTGCCCTTCGACTTCGACATTTTCGAACCGTCGGCCGCCCTGACGAGGCCGTGCAGATACAGCGTCTTCCACGGCACTTCCTTCATGAAGTGCAGCCCCTGCATCGCCATGCGCGCATCCCAGAAGAACAGGATGTCGAAGCCGGAGATCAGCACGTCGTTGGGATAGTGGCGGGAGAGCGCCGTCGTCTGATCCGGCCAGCCGAGCGTGCCGAACGGCCACAAGGCGGACGAGAACCAGGTGTCGAGCACGTCGGGATCGCGCGTCAGCTTCTTGTTGCCGGCCAGCGCCTGCGCTACCGCCTCGTCCTCGGCGACATAGGGCGTGCCGTCCTCGTCATACCAGGCCGGGATCTGGTGGCCCCACCAGAGCTGGCGCGAGACGCACCAGGGCTGGATATTCTCCAGCCAGTTGAACCAGGTCTTCTTCCACGTCTCGGGCACGACGCGGATGGCGCCATCACGCACGGCCGCGATGGCCGGGCCGGCGAGCGTCGCGGCATCGACATACCATTGATCGGTCAACCACGGTTCGATCACCGCGCCCGAACGATCGCCATAAGGCGTCTGGATCGCCCGATCCTCGACCTTTTCGAGCAGACCGAGCGCTTCCATCCGCTCGACGACGCTCGCGCGCGCAACGGAGCCCGGCAGGCCGAGCAGATCGTCGGGGATCAGGCCGTCGGCGGTCTGGATCAGGTTCGCGTCGGCATCGAGCATGTTGAGCATGTCGGCCGGCTTGAACCCGGCGCGCTTGCCCACCTCGAAATCGTTGAAGTCATGCCCCGGCGTGATCTTCACCGCGCCCGAGCCGAGCTCGGGATCGGCATGCTCGTCCGCCACGATCGGGATCAACCGGCCGGTGATCGGCAGCCGTACCTGCTTGCCGATCAGCGCCTTGTAGCGCTCATCCTCGGGATTCACCGCGACGGCCATGTCCGCCAGCATCGTCTCCGGCCGCGTCGTCGCGACCGAGATCGCGCCGGAGCCGTCGGCGAGCGGATAGGAGAAGTGCCAGAACTTGCCCTGCACCTCCTTGGTCTCGACCTCGAGATCCGAGATCGCGGTGCGCAGGCCCGGATCCCAGTTCACCAGCCGCTTGTCGCGATAGATCAGGCCTTCGCGGTGGAGATCGACGAACACCTTGATGACCGCGCGGCTGAAGCCCTCGTCCATCGTGAAGCGCTCGTTCGCCCAGTCGCAAGAGGCGCCGAGACGGCGGAGCTGGCGCGTGATCGTGCCGCCGCTCTCCTCCTTCCACTCCCACACCTTGGCGATGAAGGCCTCGCGGCTGAAATCGGTGCGCTTCTGCTGGCGCTCGTTGAGCTGCCGCTCGACCACCATCTGCGTCGCGATGCCGGCATGATCGGTGCCGACCACCCACAGCGCGTCCTTGCCCTGCAGGCGGGCATGGCGGATCAATATGTCCTGCAGCGTATTGTCGAGCGCATGGCCGATGTGCAGCGACCCCGTCACATTGGGCGGCGGGATCACGATAGTGAAGGGCTGCGCGTCCGGGCGCTCGGGACGGAACCGCCCCGCGCTTTCCCAATGGGCGTACCAGCGCGCCTCGATGGCGCCGGGGTCGAAGGTCTTGGGCAGATCGGTCATGATGCCCGCGGCTTTAGCGGGCGGAACGGGCCGCGCAAACCTATGAATCGCGAGATGAGGATGCCATCTGCTCCGCCTCCGCTACCCGCCGCTCCCTACGCACGCGACGGACATTGGCCCTGAACGCAGCCAGAAAATCTGCTGCAAAGGTCGGGCTATCCGCATCAACGACACGAACACGGACCCATTCGCCGTTTTCACGACGCATCCGATATCTGGGTTTGCTCGGTTTCCCGATATCAAGCGGCCCATTGACGATTTCGACCTTCATCACGGTCTCCTGCCAACTCTAGCATCGAGCGCTTGATCGGGTTCCTTCCACCACGCCTGCGTCACCCCAGCGGAAGCTGGGGTCGCTCTCAACAGTCACCCGCCCCCCTGTCGAAAGTGATGCCAGCTTCCGCTGGCATGACCAGGAAAGAATAGAGCGAACTTCTGGTTCACCTCGTTAGAATAGTAGATTACCTACCTGTATCGAAAGCCTATTTCTTCGTCCACTGCGCCAGCCAGCCCAGCACCTCGTGATGCCATTGCAGGCTGTTCTTCGGCTTCAGCACCCAGTGATTCTCGTCGGGGAAGACGAGCAGGCGCGACGGGATGCTGCGCTGCTGGAGCGCGGTGAAGGCGCCCAGCCCCTGCGTCACTGGGATGCGGAAGTCTTTCTCGCTGTGGATGATCAGCATCGGCGTCTTCCACGCGGTGACGTGGTTCACCGGGTTCCATTTCTCATACTCTTCCGGCTTCTCATAATAGGGGCCGCCATGCTCCCATTCGTCGAACCAGAGCTCCTCGGTCTCATAGGCCATGCCGCGCGCGTCGAACACGCCGTCATGGTTGACGATGCAGCGGAATCGGTCCGGCCAGTTGCCGGCGATCCAGTTCATCATGAAGCCGCCATAGGAGGCGCCGAGTGCGCAAGCGTCATCCGCATTCAGCCAGGGGAATTTCGCGGTCGCCGCGGCAAGGCCGAATTTCAGGTCCTGGAACGGCTTGCCGCCCCAATCGCGGTTGATGCTGTCGGTGAAGGCCTGGCCGTAGCCGACCGACCCGTGGAAATCGATCATCACCGCGCCATAGCCAGCGCCGGTGAACACCGCCGGGTTCCAGCGATAGGACCAGCCATTGCCGAAGCTGCCCTGGGGGCCGCCATGGACGAGGAAGGCGATCGGCGCCTTGGCGTCCTTGGCGAGCGCCGGCGGCTTCACCGCATAGCCCCACACCGTGTCGCCATTGGCACCGGCGAAGCTGAAGCGGGTCGCCTCGGGCATGTCGATGCCGGCGAGCTTGTCGGCGTTGACGACGGTCAGGCGGGCGGGCTTGCCATATTCGTCGAGCCGGTAGAGATCGCCGGGCTCGGTCAGGCTGTTGAGCGTGTAGAGCACGCCGTTGCCGCTTGGCACCGCGGCGGCGACGCTGCCTTCGCCGGTCATCCGCCGCACCTTGCCGTCGGCCAGGTCGACCTGGAACAGCGGCTCGTCGAGATGGTCGAGCGCGGTGACGTACAGGCTGCGCGAATTGGGCGCCCAGGCAATCGATGCGACCGATCGGTCCCAGCCCTCGGTGAGGGCGCGCGTCTCGCCGGTCTTGAGATCGCGGATCTGCACGACCATCCGGTCGCTCTCATAGGTCGGCCGCTTCATCGCCGCCCAGGCGAGATAGCGTCCGTCGGGCGAGACGACGGGCCAATTGTCGGTCGCCTGGTTGGCGGCGGTCAGATTCTTCGGCGCGGCTGACCCGTCGGCGGGCGCGGCGAAGATGTCGAGATTGGTCGAGCGCGCCTCGATCCGGCCCGCCTCGCGCAGCGCGAAATAGAGCGTCGCGCCGTCCGGGCTCCAGCCGATCTCCTCGCCGCCGCCGAACGGCTTGGAGGGTACGTCACCTTCCAATCCCTTCGAGATCAGCACGCCATTGCCCTGCGCCGCGCCATTGGCGATCGGCAAGGTGAACAGGCGCGAGCGCTGGTGGTCGGACCATGTATCCCAATGCCGCACGAACAGCTTGTCATAGACGCGCCCGCTGCCGGCAGTGGCCGCGGGCTCCGGCTGCTTGCAGGCGAGGTCGGCGCAATCGAGCGGACGGTCCGCCCACACGGCGACGCGGCCGTCGCCGGGCGCGACCTTGAAGCCTGAAATGTCGAAGGCGGGCGCCGTCACCTGGTGCGCCTCGCCGCCGCCCAGCGGCTTGCTCCACACCGCGCCGCCGCCCTTGTCGGACAGATAATAGAGGGTCCGGCCGTCGCTCGAAAATTGCGGGCTGCTCTCGCTCGCGGCAGGATCGGCGGCGAAGGCGATCGGCTTCGCGCCCTTCTTCGTCAGATCGAGCAGCCAGATGTCGGTGCGGCCCTTGTTCGCGGCGAGATCGGTCTCGCGCAGCGAAAAGGCGGCCCAATGGCCGTCGGACGAAACGGCGGGATCGCCGATGCGGCGGAGGTTGACGAGATCGTCCGGCGTGAAGGGTCGGGCGATGGCGGTGGAGGTGCTGATAATGGCGAGCGCACCCAGGCCCGCGATCATAACGGCTTTCATCGCCCGCAATTAGCAGCACTTTCCCTTTACGGAAAGCCGCCGGACAGGGTCTGGCAGGGCAATCGCATGAAACGAAGAGCGCGTATTAATCCTCCCCGCAGGGGGCTGTGGCATTCACACATCGTTGATTGGGAGCTTTCCCCTCTTCGTCACCCCAGCGAAAGCTGGGGTCGCTCTGCGCAGTCATCCGGCTGCCTGTCGAGAGTGATGCCAGCTTCCGCTGGCATGACGGGAAAAAAGCGACACAAACCGATGCGTGAATCCGGTAGCCCCGTTCCGGGGAGGATGAGGACGCCGTTCTCTAAAGGCTCAGAGGCTGGTGCCGGTGATACGGGCTATCTCGCGCGTCACGAGCGTTTCCACGAGTTCGGGAAGATTGGCGTCGAGCCATTCCTTGAGCAATGGCTTCAACAACTCGCGCACCAGCCCTTCCAGCGTGTTGTCGAGGCCGGGTTCGGACTTGATCGACATCGTGGCAAGACGGGCAAGGGCCGCGCGGCTGGCCTCCGCGGCATCGCCGGACACGAGAGGCCCGTCCTGATCGACGTCGACCGTCTGGGTCAGCTCCAGCACGCTGTCCTGCGAATCGGCGCTCGGCTCAGGATCGGGGACCACGCGCGGCCGCGGTCGCGCGGCGGGAGAAGGCGCCGGCCCGGCGCCATCCTCTGCGATGATACGCTTGATGGAAGCGAGTATGTCTTCCATCGACGGTTCGTGGCGAACATCCCCCATAGCGGGCCCGATATTAATCACATTTCCAGCCATGTCACGGGCTTCCTCACCGATCCGTTAACCGCCGACCCCATGTTGCGCGTGCATCACAGCTTCACCGCCTGTTTCGTCGTCGCCGCCCGTGCCGGGGAAGGTTGAAACGGCTTATTTCTCCGTCGGCCCGTAGGTCGGAGTCGCAACCGCTCTCGGCGGCCCGTCGCCGTGCCAGTCGGACCAGTCGTTCGCGGCCTTGCGATAATGGATCGAGGGATCGTAGAGCGTGCCGCCATCCAGGCCGAGATCCGCCGCCCCCGCCCTGCCCATCGCCGCGAGCAACGCGAAGCCGGCGACATAGGCGTCGCGACGGGCGCTGACGAGCTGCACCCGCGAGTTGAGCAACTCCTGCTCGGCGTTCAGCACGTCGAGCACGTTGCGCGTGCCCACCGTATTCTCCGCCCGGGTGCCTTCGAGCGCCAGTTCGTTGGCGGAGACAGCGGTTTCGGAGGATTTGATCACCGCCAGCGCCGCCTGATAATTGGCGAAGGTCGATCGTGCCTGGGCGACGACGTTGCGTTCCACCGCCACCACCTGCTCCAGCGCCTGGCGCGCCTCGGCCTCGGCCCTGCGCACCTGGGCACTCGGCAGGCCGCCCTGATAGAGCGGGATGGTCAGCGACAGGCCGGCCGAGGTGGTGGCGCCATGCTGGGTGAAGGTGCCGATGCTCTCGCCTCCGAGCGAGGAAGAAGCCGGCAGCGAATTGAAATAATTCAGATAGTTGGCGCCGCCGACCGCTGAGAGACGCGGCATCCGCGCCGCCTTCGCTACCTTGATGTCGTAGCCGAACGCCTCGGCATTCTTGCGCGCCGCTAGCAGATCCGGATTGTTGGCGACGGCCACCTCGACCGCGTCCTGCGTATCCTGCGGCAGATTGGGCAAAGGCGGTGGCGGATCCAGCATGTCGGCGACCAGGCCGATCACCCGCAAATATGTCTCGCGGCTCGCGGTCAGCGTCGCCTCGGCGGCGTCCAGCTGGCTCCGCGCGCCGGCGAGGCGCGCTTCGGACTGGGCAACGTCCGTCTTGGTGACGTCGCCGACCTCGAACCGGTCGTTGGTCGCGCGCAAATTGGTGTCGAGCACGCTGACATTCTTCTGATTGAGCTCGACGATCGCGGTATCGCGGATCACGTCCATATAGGCGGCGACGACCTGCGTGAACACATCCGCCTCGCTGGACCGGAGCGTCGAGAGGCCGGCGGTATTGCGCAGCTTCGCCGCCTTGATGCCGTTGGACACCGCCCCGCCCTGGTAGATCGGGATCGAGGCATTGATGCCCGCGGTGAGCTGCCGGTTCGGCGAGGTGAGGTTCAGGCCGGAGCGGCGCAGATTCTCGGTATAGTCGGCCGTCGCGCCGACATTGGGCCGCGCTCCGGCCTTGGCGATGCCCACATCGGCGTCGCGCGCATCCTGCGCGGCGCGCGCGCCGGTCATCTCCGGATTGCTGTTATAAGCCGAAATCAGCGCCTCGCGCAGCGACGCCGCCTCAGCCCCGCCGCCGGCCAGGGCGACGGACACCAGCCCGCCAAGCCACAGGCGGCGCACGGATCGAGGCGCACCCATCAGAAGCTGAATGCCCTGGGCCTCGCGAATCCCGGCAGCGCGGCCGCATCCGCATCGACGAAGGCGCGAGAGCCGAAGCCGCTTCCCGAACGCCGGCCGATGGTCAGGCGGCTCACGCCCTTCTCGATCACCGCGGCAGCCAGGCGGCCGCCATCGGCAAGCTGGGCGACGAGCGCGTCGGGCAACGTCTCGATCGCGCCATCGACCAGGATCAGATCATAGGGGCCGCCCTCAGCCCAGCCGTCCGCGAGCGGGCCGGACACGACGGTGACATCGGACACGCCCGCAAAGGTCTTCTCGAGGGCGGCGACGAGCGAGGGCTCCTCCTCCAGCGCGACGACCGACGCGGTGAGCCGCGCCAGCAGCGCCGCGGCATAGCCAGTGGCCGCGCCGACGACGAGCGTGCGATCCCCCGGCATGGGATGGGCCTCGGTCAGCAGCCGGCCGGTCACCAGCGGCGGGTTGAGCGCGCGGCCATTGCCCAGCGGCACCGTTATATCGAGATAGGCCAGCGACTCGCGCTCGGCCGGCACGAACCGCTCGCGCGGCACCGCGGCCATCGCGGCGACGACCGCCGCGTCGTTGACTGCCGCCGTCCGGAGCTGGTTCGACACCATCGCCCGACGCATCGCCTCGAAATCCTGCTTGCTCATGGCCCCGCCTTCGTCGCACAACTGTCTTATCGGCACAATACAGTAAAGCCCGATCTGAGGCTTCTATAGCGTTGATCAGGCAAGGCCAAGCGGCTTGCTGTTGCGATGCGGCAACTGTTGGCTGTTGACAGATGCAGCCGCTGTCCTCATTGCGCCCGCTCCGGCCCGATGGCGGAGTGGTGACGCAGCGGACTGCAAATCCGTATACGCCGGTTCGATTCCGGCTCGGGCCTCCATCTATTCCAACCCGTCGCACGATGTCGCGTGCGGCGGGCTTTTTCGGGGTTCGCACGGCCTCGACGGACGGAAGCTCCGGAACGACGATCCGGGCTGGTCTAAATATGAGTCGGAAGTTATTGAAGCTTCTGCTCGGATCTCTCGACAAGCCATTGAAATTCTTGTCGCATAGTTGGGAGAAACGGATGACGGTCGACGGCCCAACCGACCAGCAGCCCAGCCGGACCGCGGGTCTGGACGATTGCGCGCGCGAGCCCATCCATGTTCCGGGCAGCATCCAGCCGCAGGGCTGCCTGTTCGTGCTCTCCCCCGATACGCTGACGATCGAGCAGGCCGCGATCGGCCCGACATCCGGTCTCGGCGAGGCAGCACATTATCTGGGCAGTCCGGTCCAGCATGTCCTGCCGCGCGGGTTCGAGCGCGTCGTTGCGCAGCTCGTCTCCGGCATTTCCAGGGACGGACAATCCTATCTCGGCCGCATTGCCCGCGCAGGCGGTTCGCTGCATGCGTTCGCGCACCATGCGCCCGATGCGCTGATCCTGGAACTGGAAGAGGCGCCAGCCGAGGATTCGGAGACGTTCGGCGACGTCTATCCCTTCATGCGCACCTTTCTCGACGCCTTCCAGGAGACCGATTCGATCGAGACGCTGGGCGCTATCGCGGCCCGCGAAGTGTGCCGCATCACCGGCTTCGATCGCGCGCTGGTCTATCGTTTCGACAAGGATATGAACGGCACGGTGATCGCCGAGCATCGCAACGATGTGCTGCCCTCCTATCTCGATCTGCGCTTTCCCGCATCCGACATCCCCGCGCAGGCGCGCGAGCTCTACCGGCTGAACCGCCTGCGCCTGATCGCGGATGCGCACTATCAGCCGGTGCCGATCGTGCCGGCCATCAATCCGCGCACCGGCCGGCCGATCGATCTCAGCCATGCCACCTTGCGCAGCGTCTCGCCCGTGCACCTCGAATATATGCGCAACATGGGCACCGGCGCCTCCATGTCCGTGTCGCTGCTGCGCGAGGGCGCGCTATGGGGGCTGCTCTCCTGCCACAATCAGGCGCCGCGGCGCGTGCCCCATCAGGTGCGCAATGCCTGCGATTTCGTCGGTAAGATCCTCTCGCTGCAGATCGCCGCGCGTGAGCAGACCGCGCTGGCCGAGCGACGCATCGCGCTGCGCGCCGTGCAGGGGCGGCTGCTGGCCAGCATGGCCACGGAGGATCATTTCGTCGACGGGCTGATGGCACGGCCGCAGGACCTGCTCGATCTCACCCATTCGCAGGGCGCGGCGGTGATCTTCGGCGAACGATGCCGGTTGACCGGCGAAACCCCCGGCGAAGAAGCGGTGCGCGCCATCGTGAGCTGGCTCGAAGAACGCGCGATCGACGATCTCTTCGCCACCGAGAGCCTGGCCCAGCACATTCCCGGGGCCGAAGCGTTCAAGGATCAGGCCAGCGGCCTCGTCGCCGTGCCGATCTCGCAGATCCATGCCAGCTACGTGCTCTGGTTCCGCCCCGAGGCGGTTCGCACCGTCGGCTGGGGCGGATCGCCGGTGAAGCCGATGGATTCAGCGCCCGCTGGTGCGCGCATCCATCCGCGAAAATCCTTCGAGGTCTGGAAGGAGACGGTCCGCCTGCGCGCGCTGCCGTGGGACGAGGCGGAGATCGACGCCGCCAGCCTGTTGCGCGGTGCGATCGTCGATATCGTCCTGCGCCGCGCCGAGGAGATGGCGGAGCTCAACGATCAGCTTGTCCGATCGAACAGGGAACTGGAAGCCTTCAGCTATTCCGTCAGCCACGATCTGCGCGCACCGTTCCGCCACATCGTCGGCTACGCTCAGCTCCTCAAGCAGAACGAGGGCGAAGCGCTTTCCGAACGGGCCAACCGCTATATCGACACGATCATCGAATCAGCCCTGTCGGCCGGCACGCTGGTCGACGATCTGCTCAACTTCTCCCAGATGGGACGCTCGAGCCTGCATCCTCTGCGGATCGACATGAACGGCCTGGTCGATGAGGTCCGGCAGCGCCTCGCCATGCATATCGGCGACCGGGAGATCGAATGGAAGATCGGCGCGCTGCCGCCCGTAGTCGCCGATCCCACGATGATGCGGCTCGTCATCCAGAACCTGCTGGACAATGCGATCAAGTTCAGCCGCCACCGCGCGCATGCGGTGATCGAGGTGGGATCGCAGCCCGGCAATGGCGAGACCGTCTATTTCGTGCGTGACAACGGCACCGGCTTCGACATGGCCTATGTCGGCAAGCTGTTCGGTGTCTTTCAGCGGCTCCATCGGGTCGAGGAGTTCGAAGGCACCGGCATCGGCCTTGCGAATGTGAAACGCATCGTCGAACAGCGTCATGGCGGACGTGTCTGGGCCGAGGGTAAAGTCGATCAAGGCGCAACGATCTTTTTCGCGCTACCGAACGCCACCGGAGGTTGAATGGCTGCACCCGAATTGAAACCCATCCTGCTCGTCGAGGACAGTCCCAAGGATGTCGAGTTGACGCTGGCCGCACTGGAGCGGTGCCAGCTCGCCAACACCGTCGTCGTCACGCGCGATGGCGCGGAGGCGCTCGACTATCTGCATGCGCGTGGCGCCTATGCAGGCCGGAACAGCGGCGATCCGGTCGTCGTCCTGCTCGACCTGAAGCTGCCCAAGGTGGACGGGCTCGAAGTGCTGGAGCAGATCAAGAGCGACCCGCGGCTGCGCCACACCCCCGTCGTGATGCTGACTTCGTCGCGCGAGGAGCGCGATCTGGTGCGCAGCTATCAGCTCGGCGTGAACGCCTTCGTCGTCAAACCGGTCGGCTTCGAGCAATTCTTCGAAGCGATCCAGGATCTCGGCATGTTCTGGGCCGTTCTCAACGAACCGCCACCGAGAGGATTCGCTGCCTGAGATGAACGCACGCCCCACCGTCGACCTGTCGCCGATCCGCGTCCTGCACTTGGAAGACAGCGCGATCGATGCCGAGCTGATCGGGGAATATCTGCGCCGGGCGGCACGCCCCTGCACGGTCGAGCGGGTGTGGTCGCGGGCGGATTTCGTCCGCGCGCTCGAAGAAAACCGATATGATCTGATCATCGCCGACCATCAGCTACCCGCCTTCGACGGCGAAGCAGCGCTGGCCATCGCGCGCGAAATCGCGCCCGAGACGCCGTTTGTGTTCGTCTCCGGCACGCTCGGCGAGGATGTCGCCGTGGAAGCGCTGAAGCGCGGCGCGACCGACTATGTCGTCAAACAACGGCTGCATCGCCTGCCTGCCGTGGTCGATCGGGCACTGGCCGAGGCGCATGAACGAAGCGAGCGCCGGCGCGCGGAGGAGGAGCTGCGGCGGCTCAACGAGACGCTGGAACAGCGCATCGTCACGGCGATCGCCGAGCGCGAGGCAGTGCTCTCCCAACTTGCCGAGCTGCAGAAGATGGAGGCGGTGGGCCAGCTTACCGGCGGCGTCGCCCATGACTTCAACAACCTGCTGACGCCGATCGTGGGCAGCCTCGATCTGCTGCGACGGCGCCTGGAAGGCGACGATCGCTCGCAGCGCCTGATTGCGGCGGCGATGCAGGGCGCGGATCGCGCCAAGACGCTCGTTCAGCGGCTGCTCGCTTTCGCGCGCCGGCAGGTGCTGGAGCCGCGCGCGGTCGATGCACATGCGCTGATCGAGGGCATGATCGATCTCGTCGCGCGCACCGTCGGCTCACAGATCGAGATCCGCGTCACGGCCGCCCCCGATCTGCCGCCGGCGCGCGTCGATCCCGGACAGCTCGAGCTCGCGCTGCTCAATCTTGCGGTGAATGCGCGCGATGCGATGCCCGGCGGGGGCACGTTGCGCTTCGCCATCGATGCCCATGATGTGGGCCCCGACCATGGCATGGCGCTGCGCCACGGCCGTTATGTGCGCATTTCAGCCTGCGATACCGGCTGCGGCATGGACGAGGAGACGCTGAAGCGCGCGATCGAGCCCTTCTATTCCACCAAGGGCGTCGGCAAGGGCACCGGTCTCGGTCTCTCCATGGTCCATGGGCTCGCCGCCCAATCGGGCGGCGCACTTCACCTCGAAAGCACGCCCGGCCGTGGTACCTGCGCCGAAATGTGGCTGCCCGTGGCCAATGAAGCCGCGGAAGACATGAATGCGGGCACGCCGCGAGGCGTGCCGGCCACCCCGCCGGCGGTGATCCTGCTGGTCGACGACGAAGAAAGGGTGCGCGCAGGCACGGCGGAGCTGCTGGCCGATCTCGGCCACAGCGTGACGGAGGCAAGCTCCGCCACGCATGCGCTCTCCCTGCTGCGGGATGGTTTGCGGCCCGATCTGGTGATCACCGACTATCTCATGCCCGGCATGACAGGCGCGGATCTCGCGGCCGAGGTCCAGCGCCTGTTTCCCGGCATGCCCGTGCTGCTGGCAACCGGCTATGCGCAGCTTGCCGGACATCAGATGGCCAGCCTGCCGCTGCTCGCGAAGCCGTTCCGCCAGGCGGAGCTCGCCGGACGTATCCACGAGCTGCTGGCCGAGCAGGGCAGCACGATCAGGGGCGTCGCCTGAGAAGGCCCGGGGCCGAACGGCGCGCCGAAGCGCATCCCGCAACCGGCCCCGCACGCCCTTCGGTCTCGTCAGCTCCGGATGAAGGCCAGCAGATCGGGATTGATGATCTCGGGATGCGTGGTGCACATGCCGTGCGGCAGCCCGTCATAGCTTTTCAGCGTGCCGTTCTTCAGCAGCTTGACGGACAGCGGAGCGGAATCCGCATAAGGAACGATCTGGTCGTCGGTTCCGTGCATCACCAGCACGGGCACCTCGATCGCCTTCAGATCCTCCGTGAAGTCCGTCTCCGAAAATGCCTTGATGCAATCATAATGGGCCTTGGTTCCGCCCATCATGCCCTGCCGCCACCAGTTGCGGATGACGCCCTGGCTCGGCGTCGCGCCGTCGCGATTGAAGCCGTAAAACGGCCCGGACGGCACATCCAGGTAGAATTGCGCGCGATTGGCCGCCAGCGCTGCCCGGAAACCGTCGAACACCTCGATCGGTAGCCCGCCCGGATTGGCATCCGATTGCACCATCACCGGCGGAACCGCGCCGATCAGCACCGCCTTGGCAACGCGGCCCGGCTCTGCCCGTGCGACATAATGGGCCACCTCGCCGCCACCGGTGGAATGACCGACATGCACGGCGTCTTTGAGATCCAGCGCCGCAACCAGCGCGGCGACATCCGCGGCATAAGTGTCCATCTCGTTGCCGGTCGCCGTCTGCGTCGAGCGGCCATGGCCGCGGCGATCGTGCGCGATCACGCGGAAGCCCTCGCCCAGGAAGAACAGCATCTGGTTGTCCCAGTCGTCGCCGCTCAACGGCCAGCCATGATGAAAGACGATCGGCTGCGCATCCTTCGCGCCCCAATCCTTGTAGAAGATCTCGGTACCGTCCTCGGTGGTGATCGTGCCCATCGCTCCATCCTTTCATCGCGCGGGAGAAGGTCTCGTCCGGCGCTTGAAGGAATAATGGCGCTCGGGCAGCTTCGCGACGGGAATATTGCCTGCGCCCCCGCGAATCCGGCGCCGCTCGGCCAAAAGAAGGAGGAAGAGGATGGACATGTATCGCGCCGAGGCATTTTGCCGCAGCTATGGCGACGCCATGGCGGCCGAGGATGGCCGGGCCATCGCAGGCCATCTCGGCTTTCCCTACATGTCCTTCACCAACGGCCATGTCGGCGCGATGCGGAATCGCGGCGAAGCGGACGCCGCCTGCATCGGCCAGTTCGAGCGGTGGCGCAGGATCGGCCCCGGCTTCACCCTCCATCTCGTCGACATTGCGATCGAGCCGGTCTCCGGCGAATCCGCGCTCTGCCATCTCGCCATGGAGACACGCGGGCGCGACGGCTCGGCCGGCTGGCGCTGGACCAACGTCTATGGCCTGCGCCAGACCGCGCAGACCCAGCATTTCGAATTCGCCGTCGCCGACAACCAACTCCGCGAACTGCTCGCCCGCTACCCGGACTTCTACGGCTGAACCGCGGCCCCTTTCGCTTGAAGGGCGATGGCGAGAGGATGAGGCCGGCGCGGCGCCCTAGCTCCGTCCGAGGAACGCGACCGCCTGACGCCTCTCTCGGAAAGGGGCGGCGTTGAGGTTCAGCGCCGCCGCCGCCTCGCGCCGTGCGTCGTCCGCCTTGCCGCTGACCGAGAGGGCCTGGGCGAGATGCCAGCGTATATTGGGATTGGCCGGCGCCTTCTGTGCGGCAAGCTGGAGCATCGGCAGGCCGTCGGCCGACTGCCGGTCGGCCGAAAAGCTGATCCAGCCCAGCGTATCGAGAACCGCCCCGTTGGAAGGAGCGAGCGCGGCAGCCTTGCGGGCAAGCGGCTGCGCCTGCGCGACATCGCCCGCGTTGAAATAGGCCCAGGCGAGATTGTTCAATATCGCTGCATCGCGATCGCCGATATCCGATCGGATGCGTTCGTAGATGGCGATGGCGCGACGCCAGTCGGCCGCAGCGATCGCGCGGTCGCCATCGACGACCTGACGGGCGAGAGACTGCGCATCCGGCCTGGCCGCGCGGGCAGCATAGACTTTCGCGGCCGCTGCATCGCCCTGCTTGGTAAGCGCCTGCGCCATCAGGGTCAGGCTTTCCCGTGGCGCGCCCAGCTGATCGGCGGCAGGCCGCAGCGCGTCGATCGTGCCGGCGACATCGCCTGCGCGCCACTTCGCCGCGGCAAGCAGCCGGCGCGCGGGCAGATTGACCGGCTGACGCGAGACCAGCTTGTCCAGTTGATCGATCGCGCTTTCATTATTGCCCAGTCGATAGTCGAGCGCGCCGCGCAGAAGCATGGCGGGCGGATAATCGTCGAGTGCATCGCCGCCGCGCATCAGCAGCGTTCGCGCCAGCTCGTCATGCCCCGCATCCGCCGCAAGCTGCGCCTGGAGCTGAAAGGCATAGGAATTCTTCGGATCGAGGCGCAGCACCTGCCGCGTCGTCGCAAGCATCGCGCGGGTCTTGCCGCTGTCGCCCTCGATACCGGCACGCGTCAACAGCGCCGATAAATTCTGCGGATCGATCGCCAGCGCACGGCCGACCCAGGCACGGGCGCCGGTGAAATCCTTGTTCCGCGAGGCGATATCCGCCTGCAGCAGTATCGCTTGGAGCGATCGCGGATCGGCTTGCAGCGCGCTCTTCGCGCTCGCCTGCGCCGCGGACTGGTCGCCCAGCGCAAGCCGCAGGCGGCCGAGATCGGACCAGGTCCAGGCATCGTTCGGCGCGATGCGCAACGCATCCTTGAACGCCGCCTCGGCGCCAGCCGC
This sequence comes from Flavisphingomonas formosensis, assembly GCF_009755815.1. Lineage (GTDB taxonomy): Bacteria > Pseudomonadota > Alphaproteobacteria > Sphingomonadales > Sphingomonadaceae > Flavisphingomonas > Flavisphingomonas formosensis. The sequence goes on along the minus strand of NZ_WRPK01000004.1, from coordinate 222,703 downwards.
ATCGCCCTTCGCCGCCAGCGCCTCGCCCGTGACGCGCAGCGCGACCGCGCGATGGGCCGGCGGCGCCGCGACAGCCTCCGCTAGAGCCTGATCGAGCTTGCCCTGGCGCAGCAGCGCCTGGGCCATCAGATGATGCGTTTCCGATGCGGCCACGCCCCCGGCCAGCGCGCGCTGGAGCTCGGCTTCGGCCGCAATGCCATCGCCGCTTTCCAGCGCGGTGCGCGCCATCATCAGATGCGCCCGGGCATTGCCGGGGTCCGCCTGCACGGCGTTGAGCGCCTCGATGCGCGCGACCGCCACGTCATGGCGATCGAGCGCAGTCTCGGCATTTTTGAGCGAGACCGCAGGAGGTTGCTGCGCCACCTTGCCGCACCCGGTGAGTGCCAGGGCAGCAAGCGAAACGCTGACGAGAATACGCATATGCACCTCCGGACGTCTCTGCCGGCGATTTCCGTGTCAGGCCGCCAGAGCCAGACGGCGTGCCGGACGGCTGCGATTACGCGCGAAGGCGAGTCCCGCAAGGCCCACACCGAACAGGAGCAATGCCGAAGGCTCCGGAACCGGCGTGCCACCGCCCGACGAGCTGAGCGTGCCGGAGCCGACCGCGGAACTGATCCCACCGGCGCCGCTGATCGACTGATAGCGCACGAAGAAGTCGCTCAGGCTGAGCAGATCCGTCGGTGACGAGAAGTCGAGCGTCAGCGTTCCCGAAGCCGAGTTGCCGAGATCGACGCCGTCGCCGCCGCCACCGGCACAATTATTCGTGCCGCCGCCGCCTTTGAAGCAAACATCGACGGTGCCGACATTGGGCGCGTTGCCGGTTCCGACCGTATCGAAGACGCCGGTCGAGGAGGCGCCGGCAATGTCGGGATCGGTGTTGAAGCCGAAGCCCGAAATGCGCGATCCGGTGATTGGCGTGCCGGACGTGTTGTTGACGGTATAATCGAAGGTGTAGGAGTTGCCCGACACGCCCGAAAGGGTGAAGACGGTCTGGCCGGTCAATCCGTCGATCGTTCCCGCGCCGGTATAGCCGTTATAGTCCAGCGTGAAGCTCTTGCCGATATCCGTCGGCGCGACGCTGATCGAATCGGCAAAGGCCGGGGTTGCTACGAGAGCCAGGCACAGACCGGGCAATAGAAATGACAGGCGCATCGGCTTCCTCCCCACATCATGGTCGGACTTACCAAGCAAACATCATGCCAAAACACCGAATCAACATGTTGAATGGTTAACGACGCGCCCGGTGTAAATATTATCGACATTTTAACCGTCAGAGAGCGGCGTCGCGAAGCCGCGAAAATTCATCGTGCGAGAGACAAGGGACCTCCCGGCAATCCCTCCACCCATGCCAGCCTGGCTATCATGACCGACTACAGCCCCGCCCTGATCCCCGTCGTCCGCACGCTTGCGGCGCGCGGCGCGCTCGACAAGGATCTCGCTACCGCCTTCGGCGTGCCCTTCACGACCATCCGCGCCTGGAAGCAGCAGCATCCCGACTTCGCCGCCGCCTGCCGTCTGTCACCGGAGGCGGCGGACGCAGCCGTCGAACGCGCGCTGTTCCGACTGGCCACCGGCCATGACCGCGAGACCGAGCAGCTTGCCCTGAAGGACGGCGAACTGATCCGCACCACCGTCACCGAGCATGTCCCGCCCAACGACAGGGCCGCCGCCTTCTGGCTGCGCATCCGCCGCCCCGCCCGCTGGGCCGCGCCGATGGTGATCCGACGAGCCGGCCCCGACGATCTCACGCCTACCGAAGAGAGACTGCGCGAGATCGAGCATGTCGCCTATGAGGCCTGGTGTGCCGCGGTCGACGGCGAGCCGGAGATGGAAGGCGACGCCGACACGCTCGCTCGGATCGACGCGCTCGCTCCGGCGGATACGCCGACGGACGATACCGATCCTCTTCAGTTTCTCGCCGATCATCCTCCCCCGCAGGGGGAGGGGGACCAGCCGCAGGCTGGTGGAGGGGCTCACCTCCACTGCGGGCGTGTCGCCTGTCATACGCGGGAACCCCTCCACCGTGCTGCGCACGGTCCCCCTCCCCCTGCGGGGGAAGATGAAATGGCCGAACCGGCGGCAAGCGATACCCTCCCTCATCGCATACACCCCCCTCTGCCGGCACCGATCACCGCCCCCCTCGTCGAACCCATCGACGCCGACCCGCCCGCACCCGCATCACGCTACGACCCCGCCTTCGTGCCCTTGGCCCGTGCGCTGGCCGGACAAGGCGCGCTCGACCGCGATCTCGCCCATGCCTTCGGCGTCACCACCACCACCATCCGCCAATGGACGCTCCGCCACGCCGCCTTCGGCCAAGCCGTACGCCTTCCCAAAGACGTTGCAGACGATGCCGTCGAAGCCGCCCTCTTCGCCCGCGCCACCGGCTACAGCCATGTCCGCGAGAAGATCTTCCGTAACGACGATGGCGACATCATCCGCACCCAGACCCGCGTCGAGCAGCCGCCCTCGCTCGCGGCCATCCTCTTCTGGCTCTCCCGCTGCCCCGACCATCGCTGGTCGCTGAACGCCCGCCCCGATCTCGATCCGGACGAAGCCGCCGCCCTCATCGCCAAGACCCGCGAACGCGTCGCCGACTATGATCTCCACCGCCGCCACTGGCGCACCCATGGCTGCGCACCGCCCGGCCGCGACGAACCCGAGCCGCCCGAGTGGCTCTGGGACGAGGTGGAGGACTGGGACGAGGCCGCCTGATCGAGGGCGGCACCGCTTCAGCTGTGCCCGATCACCGCGTGCGGCACATAGGGGGCTTCGAGCTGCGCTATCTCCTCGGCCGACAGCTCGATATCGAGCGCCGCCACCGCATCTTCGAGATGGCCCGGCTTGGAGGCGCCGATGATCGGCGCGGTCAGGCCCTTCTTCTGCAGCACCCAGGCGAGCGCGATCTGCGCACGCGGCACGCCCCGCGCGGCGGCGACCGCCGCCACCGCCTCGATCACGCCGCGATCGGCCCCTTCGAGATCGTAGAGCGTCGCACCGAACTGGTCGGTCCTGGTACGCTCGGTCTCCTCGCCGACCGGCCGGGTCAGCCGGCCGCGTGCCATCGGGCTCCATGGGATCAGGCCCACGCCCTGATCGAGGCAGAGCGGGATCATCTCCCGCTCCTCCTCCCGGTACAGCAGGTTCACATAATTCTGCATCGAGACGAAGCGCGTCCAGCCATTGCGCTCGGCGACATGCTGGGCCTTGGCGAATTGCCACGCATACATGGAGGATGCGCCGATATAGCGCGCCTTGCCTGCCTTCACGACATCGTGCAGCGCCTCCATCGTCTCCTCGATCGGCGTGTGCGGATCCCAGCGATGGGTCTGGTAGAGATCGACATAGTCGGTGCCGAGCCGCGTCAGGCTGGCGTCTATCTCATGCATGATCGCCTTGCGCGACAGCCCCATCCCGTTCGGGCCCGGCCGCATCGGGCTGAACACCTTCGTGGCGATCACCACCTCGTCGCGCTTCGCGAAATCCCGGAGTGCCCGGCCGACGATCTCCTCCGAGCTGCCGGCCGAATAGACATTGGCAGTGTCGAAGAAATTGATGCCGAGTTCCAACGCCTGCTTGATGAAGGGACGGCTCTGCTCCTCCGGCAGCGTCCATTCGTGCATGCCCCGCCCCGGCTCGCCATAGGTCATGCAGCCCAGGCAGAGGCGCGACACCTCGAGCCCCGTCGATCCCAGCCTCGCGGTCTTCATCAGCCGATGCTCCCTGCTTTACGGACACGGCAGGCCGCCATGCCATGTGTCGGATGCGCGCGAGGTGGGTGCGGTGCCTTCGCTTGGCAAGGCAGCAGCGGCGAAATCCTCCGCGGGAGTGGAACCGGTTGCGACAAGCGTCATGGGCTCATCAATTCGTCATGCCAGCGCAAGCTGGCATCACTCTCAAAACGCACGCCGTACGGAGTAGAGAGCGATGCCAGCTTACGCTGGCATGACGTGGATTTATGCGAAGATCCCCGCTCCCCAGCAAACTGGGGGCGGATTTTACTCCGCCGCGATCTTCACCGCTTCGGCCTCTCCCTGCGGAGACAGCCATGTCCCCGGCTTGGCGCCCGTCGCCTGCTTGCCGTCGAACGTCACCTCGCCACCCACCACGGTGAGCCGCATCGGCGCGGCCGGGCGGGAATAGCGCCAGGTGATGCCGCCCATGCCGTCGTCCGCATCATAGACACGCTCCATGTCGTGGCGCTGCAGCTCGTCGAGGTTGAACACGGTGAGGTCGGCGCGCTTGCCCACCTTGATCTCGCCGATGTCCGTCAGGTTGAAATGGCGGGCGAGCTTGCCGGTCTGGATGTGCACCGCCTGCTCTACGGAGATCACCTTCAGGTCGCGGACATATTTGGTGAACAGCAGGATATTCTCGCCGCCGCCGCACAGCATCTGCTGGTGCGCGCCGGCGTCGGAGATGTTGCCGACCGTATTCGGGTCGTTCATCAGCTCGACCACCAGATCCTCGATCAGCGCGTCCGCCGCCATCCGCACCGCGGAGCGCACGCCATTGGCGAGGAACCATTCGGCCATCGCGTCGGACCGGTGCACGCCGAGCTGCTCGGCATAGTCCTGCAGCGTGATGTCGAACGGCCCGGTGCCGTTGTCCGAGCCGATGCGGGTCAACAGCAGGCGATCGCAATTATTCTGCGGCGCCATCGGCCAGCATTTCGTGTCCCACGTCTCGCGGGCGCGGGCGCGCCAGTCCGGATCGCGCAGGATTGCGGCTTTTTCCTCGTCCGTCTCCGCCAGCACCACCTCATGCCAGACATAGTCGTTGGACTGGGCGAAGAGCAGCGACTTGAAGATGCTGATCTGCGCGGTGAGCGCGACATGGGCATAACCCGGCCACACGTCGATGCCCTCGGCGCGCATCGCGGCGATCCGCTCCTTCATCGGCGCCACGCGCTCGCGGCTATATTCGCGGAAGGGGATGGCGCCGGCGATCTGGACGCGGAAGCCGCGGCCCTTCAGCATGCGCGTCATCCGCTCGGTCTGGGCCGGGCCGGTGTGGCGCATGATATTGTCGATGATCACCTGATAGCAGGCGCCGGGATGACGATCGAGCACGTCGAACAGCGCCATGAACTCGTCGTCCTCGGCCTTCAGCGTCGGGATCGGCCGGTTCTGCCCGTCATGGTCGAGCAGATTGTCGGAAAGGCCCAGCGCGCCGGCCGCCAGCGCGTCGTCGAGCAGCGCGGCCATCTGCGCGATCTCGTCCTTCGTCGCCGCGCGCTCCCAGGCATCCTTGCCCATCACGGTCAGGCGCAGCGCGATATGGCCGACGAAGATCGCCATATTGGCCGGCAGCTTCACGCGGGCCTCGACCGATTTGCGGTATTCGGAGAATGTGTGCCAGTCGAATGGGAGATGCTTGAGGAAAGGCTCAAGCGGAATATCCTCGAAGAAGGAGAAGATCTTCACCATTTCGAGTTGCGCGTCCTTGTCGCGCGAGATGGGGGCGGCGGTGAAGCCGCAATTGCCGCTGATGATGGTGGTGACGCCATTGCCCGGCAGCGGATCGAGCTCGGGCTGCCACCACATCGGCGCGTCATAATGGGTGTGCGCCTCGATGAAGCCCGGCGCGACGTAGCAGCCCTGCGCGTCGACCACCGTCTCGCCGGCCGCGGCGGTCAGGCCCTTGCCGATTTCCACGATGCGATCGCCGGCAATGCGCACGTCCGCCGCGAAGCCCGGTGCGCCGGTGCCGTCGATCACGGTGCCGTTGCGGATCAACATGTCGCTCATTTCCCGCTCTCCAATGCTGGGGTGACGGCCGGATCGCATCAGGGCGCCCGACTCAATTTGGACCCAGTCTAGTTTTTTCGGAAGCCGCGTCTACTGCTTAAATCAAGCCGCGCTGGCGCAGCACCTCGCCGATCCAGGCCGCAGTGGCGACGAGCCGGTCACGCAGCGGATAGGCCTCGTCGAAGCGCCAGCGCTGCACCATGTTGAGATAGGCACCCACCGCGAGCTCGGCGATCAGCCGGCGCTCGGCCGCATGCCGCTCCGCGCCTGGCAGGTCGGCCCCGAGCAGGCGATCATATTGGTCGAGCAGCTCGTCGAGCCGCGGCACGATGCTGGCGTCGTTCCAGCCGAGCTCGCTATGGCCGACCACCGGCCCCCAATAGCTGCGCTCCCGCTCCAGCCGCTCGCCCGCACCGGAAAAGACCGTCATGATGCGCTCCGCCGGATCGTCCGTCGCCGCACAGCAACGGGCGATGCGATCCGCGAAGGCGTGCCGCGTATCCTCGGCCAGGCCATCGAGCAGCGCGGTCTTGCCGTTGAAATAGTTGAATAAGGTAGCGCGCGAGACGCCCGCCGCGGCGGCGATGTCGTCCATCGTCGTGCCATCGACGCCATGGGCGGTGAAACGCGCCCGTGCGACCTCCAATATGGCGGCGCGGGTACGTTCCTTATTCTGCTCGCGGCGGGAAACGGGCCGGGTCATCCCCCCTCGATGCGGGACGCACCGGCCCGGAGCAACAATTTTCGCTATTAGGCGGCTTCGAGCACGCCGGTGATGCGGTCGATCTCGTCCAGCTCCGGCTTGCTCAGCGTCCAGCCGGCGGCGTGGGCGTTGCTCACCACCTGCTGCGGCTTGCTGGCGCCCGCGATGATGCTGGCGACGCTGGGCTGCGCGGCGAGCCAGGAGAAAGCGAGCTCCAGCAGCGTATGGTCGCGCTCCTTGGCGAACGTCTCAAGCTGGGCGGCGACCTCCCATTTCCTGGGATCGCGATAGGGATCGAAGAAGGCCGGCGCATTGGCCAGGCGCCCGTCGGCAGGCACCGGCTCGCCGAGCTTGTACTTGCCGGTGAGCACGCCGTTGGCGAGCGGGAAATAAGGCAGCAGGCTCATCTCATAGCGGGCGAGGACGGGCGCCAGTTCCTTTTCGAGCCCGCGGACGAGCAGGCTATATTCGTCCTGCGCGGTGGCGAAGGGCGCGATACCGGCGCCGACCGCGATCTCCTGCGCCTCGCGCAGCTGCGCCGCCGGCAGGTTGGAACAGCCGATCGCGCGCACCTTGCCCGCCGTCAGCAGGTCCTGCAGCGCGCGCAGCGTCTCCTCGATCGGCGTCACCCCGTCGGGGAAGTGGAGCTGGTAGAGATCGATGCGGTCGGTGCGCAGCCGCGCAAGGCTGCTCTCCACCGCCTTCACGATATAATCGCGCGTGCCCTTGCGCTCGCCTTCCAGCGGATCCTGCGGGCTGCCGAACTTGGTGGCGATCACAAAGGCGTCGCGGCGACCCGCCAGCACGTCGCCGAGCAGCTCCTCGGACGGGCCGTAGCTGATCGCCGTATCGATGAAGTTGACGCCATTGTCCGCCGCCGCATCGACGATCGCGCGCGTCGTCTCCAGATCGGCCGTCCAGCCGAAATTATTGCCGCCGAGACCCACGACCGAAACCTGGATCCCAGATTTGCCCAGCTCACGAAATTCCATGTCGACGCCTCTCCGCACCCGCCCCGCATCCGGGGACTCACGCGCTCGTTTCTGGCACCGCCGGAGACGGATGGGAACGTCGATCGCTTCATGAATCGGGCAGCATCACAAAAAGGGACGTTCGGCCGAAGAGCCATTCGCGATGGCGGTGGAACCATCGCGGCGATCGTCGGTACATCCAGCGATGATCGAGGAGGATTGGACAACCATCGCGCTCCGCCTGGGGCTGGCGACGGTCATCGGCCTCATACTCGGCTTCGAGCGCGAGTGGCGGGGCCATGACGCGGGCCTGCGTACCCATGCGCTCGTCTCGCTCAGCGCCGCGATGATCATGCTTTCCGCGCTGCTCATCTCCGACGATCTGGTGCGCCAGGGCAGCCGCAGCGATCCGCTCCGCGTCGTGCAGGGCCTCGCCCAGGCGATCGGCTTCATCGCGGGCGGCCTGATCTTCGTGCGCGGCGGCGACGTGCGCAACATGACCACCGCCGCGAGCCTGTGGGTCGCGGCGGCAGGCGGGATTGCGGCGGGCGCGGGCCAGATCGCTCTTGTCCTGATCGGCACCGGCATCGCCCTGCTGCTGCTGACCTCCCTCACCCTGCTGAAACGGCTGATGCCGAAGCATGCGGAACCGGCCACGGAGGATGACGAGTTGCTCCTGCCCAACCGGCGCGGCACGATCAGCAAGAAATAGCACCCCTCACCTTGCGCACATCCCAACGGCGATCGCATGGTAGCAATCTCGTCGAACCCCCAACGCCCCGAGGCAAAGCCATGGACCCCCGCACCACCGCCCTCGTGCTGATCGAATATCAGAATGACTTCGTGAAGGAGGGCGGCGCGCAGCATGCGGCCGTGGCCGGCGTGATGGAACGCACCAACATGCTCGCGAACAGCATCGCGGTGGCGCGCGAGGCGCGCGCGGCGGGCGCAACCATCATGCTGGCGCCGATCCGCTTCGCCGAGGGCTATCCCGAAATATCGCGCCAGCCCTATGGCATATTGAAGGGCGTGTTCGATTCCCGATCCTTCCGCGCCGGAAGCTGGGGCGCCGAAATCATCGACGAGCTGGCGCCCCAGCCCGGCGACGTGGTGATCGAGGGCAAGCGCGGGCTGGACTGCTTCGCCAGCACGAACATCGATTTCGTGCTCCGCCAGCGCGGTATCGAGACGGTGGCGCTCGCCGGCTTCCTCACCAATTGCTGCGTCGAATCGACGATGCGATCGGCCTATGAACGCGGCTATAAGGTCATCACCCTGACGGATTGCGTCGCGACGCTGGGCGAGGAGGAGCAGCGCGTGGCGATCGAGAAGGATTTTCCGATGTTCTCCTTGCCGATGACGCATGATCGGTTCCTCGCCGAACTCGCCGCGCCGGGCGACTGATCCAATCCGGTGCCGATGGCCGGAACGGCTTTGACTTCACTTTTTGCCCATGCGTGGGCAGCGCATGAGAGGGGACTGCGATGACCGGGATCGATCGGCGGGCATTCATGGCAGGCAGCGGCGCGGCGGTGCTCGCGACCGGTCTCGCAGGGCGGCTCGCCGCGGCGGCGCCGGCCGGCAACAAGCCGCCAATGCAGGCCCGCGTCGCCCCGGTGGTCGACGACTATTATGGCACCAAGGTAAGCGATCCCTATCGCTGGATGGAAAATCCGAAAGACCCGGACTGGCTGCCCTTCCTCCATTCGCAGAGCGATCACGCCCATGCCGTGCTCGATGCCATTCCTGGCCGCGCAACGCTGGCGAAACGCATCGCCGCCTTGTCCGGCGACGCCGCGGCGACCCGCCGGGTAGCCCCCGCCGGCCCATGGCTGTTCTACGAGCAGCGGCCCGCAGGCGCGGACAATTTCAAGCTGTTCGTGAAGGGCGCGGATGGTGCAGTGCGCACGCTGATCGATCCGACGACGATGAAGATGGGCGAGGCGCACGTTTCGCTCGACTGGTGGGAACCGTCGTTCGACGGTACGCACATCGCCTACGGCCTTTCGCCCGCCGGCTCCGAAGCCTCTGTGCTGCACGTGATGGAGGTGGCGACCGGCACGATCCTGCCCGAGCGCATCCCCAATCTCGATTACGGCATTACGGGCTGGCTGCCCGATGGCAGCGGCTTCTACTATCTCGCCCTCGTCAATCCACGCGGCACGCCCGAATTCTATCTGGACAGCGAATGCCGGCTGCATCGGCTCGGCACCGATCCCAAGGACGACCGCCTGGTGCTGAAGCGCGGGCTCTATCCCGAAATTCCGATGGAGCCGGTCCAGGTGCCTGCCGTCTATACGAGCGAAGGCACGGACACGCTGCTCGTCATGGTGCAGGATATCCGTACCGAAAAGGCGATCTGGACGACCAGTGTCGCCGCGCTCGACAGCGGCAAGCCTGCCTTCGCCCGCGTCGCTGATTTCGACGACCTGATAGTAGGCACCACGCGGAGGGGCGACGATCTCTATCTGCTCAGCAACAACGGCGCGTCACGGGGCCGCATCCTGCTGACTTCGGCCAGCAAGCCTGACCTTGCCGGTGCACGCGAGATCATGCCCGAGAGCGCATCGGTGATCGAAGATCTGACCGCGGCGCGCGATGGCGTCTATGTGACGATCATGGATGGCGGCGTCGAGCGGCTGTCACGGATTGCGGGCACCACCGTCGCGCCAGTCGCGCTGCCCTTCGAGGGCGCGGTGGGCGCAGTCTTCGCCAGCACGAGCCGCGACGGCGCCTATCTGCTGCTGACCGGCTGGCTGCAGCCGAGCGGCATCTGGCAGGTGAGCGCCGCCGGCAAGGTGAGCGACACCGGCATCACGCCCCGGCCGCCGATCGACACGAGCCCCTATGAGACGCGACGCGGCTTCGCCACCGCCAGGGACGGCGTGAAGATCCCCTACACGCTCGTCTACCGCAAGGGCATGCAGGCGACGGGCGCCAACCCGACCCTGGCGACGGGCTATGGTGCCTACCAATATTCGGCGACCCCGCATTTCTCCCCGAGCCTGCTGCCTTTCCTCGATGCCGGCGGCGTCTATTGCAACGCCAATGTCCGCGGCGGCGGCGAATATGGGCGCGACTGGCACAAGGCTGGACAGAAGGCGACCAAGCCGAACACCTGGCGCGATCTGATCGCGGTCTGCGAGGCGCTGATCGCGGACCGCGTCACCAGCCCGCGTCATCTCGCGATCAGCGGCACCTCGGCCGGCGGGATCACGGTGGGCCGCGCGCTGACCGAACGGCCCGACCTGTTCGCCGCGGCGATCGACAATGTCGGCTGGACCAATCCGATCCGCTACGTCGCCGAACAGAATGTCGCCGACATCGACGAATGGGGCCCGATGACGGATGCCGAGAGCTTCCGCATCCTCTATGCGATGGACGCCTATCACGCGATCAAGCCCGGCACCGCCTATCCCGCGGTGCTATGCGTGACCGGTGCCACCGATCCCCGCGTCGCGCCCTGGCACGTCGCCAAATTCGCCGCCCGCCTGCAAGCCGCGACATCGAGCCGCAACCCCGTGCTGCTGCGCGTCGATTTCGACGCAGGCCACGGCGTCGGATCGACCCGCACGCAAGGCGACGCGCTGGCGGCTGACATGTACGCCTTCGTGCTGTGGCGGACCGGCGCTGCGGGATTCCAGATGTAAGGCGCGCGCAACGAGATCGAAGAAACCGGCAACCAACACCATGGCTACCGATTACAAGCGCTTGATTCCGTCGTGCCCCTTGCTCCCGGCGTCCTTGCCTTAAACGCGCAGCTCCGACGCTTCACCCGAAGCCGCTCAGCGCATGTGCCTGCGCAACTATCCGATCATGTCGACGCCGCCGTTACCGAAGCGGCGCGTGATTCCGGCACGGTCGAAGCCAGCGCCCAGCCCGCGCGTTCGGAATAACGGAAACGCCGTGCTGCATCGTAAAGACTATGCGTGAACGAAAGGCCGATGGCGGTAATGATGACCCCGCAGACGAGATCGGCGGCATAATGCCCGCCGGACAGGAGCGCGCCCAGGATCATCAGAATGTTCGCGGGAACGAAGATCATGCGAGCCCAGCGGAGCGGCCACGCTGCCCATATGTAAAGAAGTGCCGATATTGTGTGGAAACTTGGGAAGCCGATGATTCCCTGCCAGAATGTCCCGCTCGGCGGACGATAGCCCTGGCGGATCTGCAGGAGCTCGTGAATCCAGCCGTCCGTGCCGGGCAGCAGATAGCGATAAATGGCCAGTCGCGCCGGCGAATGCCACTCGTAGGTCCATGCCGTCGTGACCGGATAGAAAATGAAGATCAGGATCGTCAGCGCGAGAGTTACGGTCATCGTGACGACGAATTTTTCCAGCCGCTCATAATGGGAAGCCTGTATCAGCAGCAGAATAAGCAATACCGGCTGAACGACATTGCTGTTGTAGCATAAAATGGTCAATCGTGCGAAACTGGGATGTGAAGCGAAGAACAGCGCGAATGCCCGCCAGTCATATCCGATCATGCGATCGAACCGGAGCATGGCGGAATCGACCAGAGGATGCCCTGCCGTGGCCGCGCAATAGGCAAGGATGACGCCGGCGCTGGCGATCGTAGATGCCTGCATGAGCGCACTCAGCGCCTTGCCCGCCTTCCCGAGCCTTCCGGCGCGCTCACCCAGAGTGACGGAGACCAGAATGCCGAGGCCAATCTGAAAGACGAGCGCCGCCAGAGGCCCCCAACCGACAGGAAAATCGCTTTCGATCAATGCAATGACGGCAGCGCCGGCGAACAACGCCACTGGCGCCCAAATGGCGGGACCCAGGGCCATCTCCTGCCCTGGCGACCGCATATCCATGCGCCGGTCAGATGGTCCGGACATCAGCGGGATAGTTGCATCAATGCCGCGCGATCCTGCATGTCGCCACGCAGGGATGCCGTCCGAAACACCATGAGTCTTTCCGAATAGAAATGTCCCTATCTCGCAATAGCGGAACAGGTCTTACGAAGTCGTTATTTGGCTTTCGTCAGGAGCCGCTCGAGACAGGCGCCGGCACCGGGAAATGCGACGTCACGTCTTTGGGACGGCAGATGGCAAAACGGCGGCGCCAGCGTGCCTCCACGAAGGTGAGGAACTGCCTGGCCCGGTGCCTCGCGCCGCGCGTCTCCCCGTTTTCGACCGCGAGTTCGATCCTGATCCGTCCTTCCTCGTCCAGCAGCGCCAGCATGTGGAGCAGCGGGATTCCGATCGCGTCGGCCCACGCGAAGAGATTGGGGGAGATCAGCGTCGGGCCACCGGAAGGGGACACATAATCGACGAAGACGACGAGCACCCGACCCTCCTCCAACGCGGCGCGCGCCTTGAGGAAGACAGTCGGATCGGCGGCATGGATGCGTTCGATCATGTCACTGCTGCCCCAGCTCCAGGACCGCAGATCGCCGTCACCGAAGCCGATGAACAGCGGACTGCGCCCATCGATCCGCAGGCCGCCATGGGCGGCCAGCGCAAGCTGTGTGTGCACCGTCGCGACCACGGCACCCTGCCCCGCGCGAAGCCGCTCGCGGAGCAATTCGGCGCCGACGAGATCGATATCGAGCGGAAACGCAGGGTCGATCAGGCAAAAGCGCGACAGAAGATTGTTCATCAGCATCGCGCGGACCGGAATGGCGCCGTCGCCGCGCGGGCCGAGGAAAAGGGACGCCAGCGGCTCTACGCAACGCGCGAAGACGAAGGCGCGCCGCTGCGCGCGCTGTCGCCGTCCCGCTTTCCACAATAGCCAGGCAGGCAGGGGTGCCAGCCGGTTCCATGTCGCGTACAGGCATTTTCCCAATTGCCTCCGCATGATACCCCCTCAGAATTACCCCCAAGGATAGTATCAAATTTGCGCGCAAAATCACGTCTCATGCTGCATTGGCGAAATATTATCATGGATTTCATCGCCCGGCTCACTGAGGTCCCGGTTTCGGTCGCCAGCATGATCGTCGCCTTGCCAAAAGCTTTCGCGATTGTCGCATACCGCCCCCGGATCTAGCCCGATTGCAGGAAACACGGGCGAGGGTCGGGTGGATGGGCGCAGTCAGGCAAGTCGGTATCACGCTGCATCGGATCGGCGTCCTGACCGGGGGCGACATCGGCAAGGTTCTGGAAATGGCGCAGGTGGCCGATGCGGCCGGGATCGATATGATCAGCGTGCCCGATCATATCAGCTTCGGCCCCGGTGCGCGGGAGGAATATCCACAGGGGCCGGACAAGTTTCCCGGCGGCATCGACGAGGACTGGTACGAGCCACTGACCCTGCTGGCCGCGATCGCGTCGGTGACGACGCAGATCCGGCTGTCCACCGCCATCCTAATCTCGCCGCTGCGTTCCGCGGTGTTCCTCGCCAAGCAGTTGGCGACACTCGACCGCATTTCGAACGGGCGCGCCGTGCCCGTTTTCGGCGCTGGATGGCATCGCGCCGAATTCGCGTCCTGCAACATGCCGTTCGACACCAAGTTCACCCACATGGAGGAGCAGATCGGCGCCTGCCGGGCGCTCTGGAAAGGCGGCGCGCAGAGCTTCCACGGCACGATCGTGAATTTCGACGATCTCTGGTCCTATCCGCTGCCGGTCAACGGCGACATGCCGATCTGGCTCGGCATCAAGCCCTCGCCGCGCAATATCGAACGCATGGCGCGGCTGGGAAATGGCTGGCTGCCGGCGATGGAATCGCTGGAGGTGATCGCCGACACCAAGGCGAAGGTGCTGGCGAGGAAGACCGAGTTGGGGCTGCCGGCGGAGTTCACCATCCGCAAGGGCCTGGTGCCCGTCTATCGCGCCGACGGAACGCCGGATGCGGATGCGACCTTCGCCCAGGCAGGCGCGATGACGGAAGCGGGCGTGGACGTGGTGGACCTCGCGCCGATCTTCCTCAGCGGGGACTATCGCGACGCGGCGAGCCTGATCGAGCGAATGGCCGCGCTGAAGGGATGACGGAATGCTCTCACGGCGCGCCGAGGCGCTGCGACACTTCCGCGGCAGCATTGCGCAGCAGAGCGATCAGGCGAGGCCGATCGCGGGCGACGCGATCGATCGGGCCTCCGATCATCATCGCCGCGGCGACGCTGCCGGACGCATCGAAGACCGGCACGGCGAGTCCGGACACGCCCTCGGTCGTGTCGCCCGCGGTGATCGCGCAGCCTTCGGTGCGGATCTTCGCAAGGATTGCACGGAGCCGCGCCGGATCGGTGACGGTGCGATCGGTGATGCGATCGAGCCGGGCGCTGCGCAGGAAGCTCTCGATCCAGGCAGGCGGCTGATAGGCGAGCAGCAGCAGGCCGCCCGCGGACGCGTGCAGCGGTCGCCGGTCGCCGACGGTGGCGGCGAAGCGGATCGCGCTCAGGCTTTCGAACTTGGCGACATAGACGATCGCGCGTTCGTCCGGCGCCATGGTGGCGAGGATGCTCGTCTCGCCGGCGTCCAGCGCCAGCCGTTCGAGGATGGGAGAGGCTTCCCCGGCCAGATCCGGCGAGGCGCCGAGCAGCGAACGGGCCAGGGAAAGGCTGGCAGGCCCCACGGCATAGAGGCGCTGCCGCAAGACGATGTGACCGCTCGTCCGCAGGCCGCGCAGCAGGCCGAGCAGGCTGCTCTTCGGCACGTCCAGCACCTGGGACAATGTGGTGAGAGACAGGCCGCGGGGATGCTCAGCAAGCAGCGCCAGTACGGCAAAGGCCCGATCGACCGCGAGCGGGCCGCGCGGATCGCTCACGCGCCGCCGAGCGTCCCGCCCGCCTTCAGCGCATCGATCTCCTCGGCCGTAAAGCCGGCGTCGGCCAGCACCGCGCGCCCGTCTGCGCCGAGCTTCGGCGCCGACCGGGTGATCGCGCCCGGAGTGCGCGAGAAACGCGTCGGGATGCCGGCGAGGCGCATCGGCCCATCCTCGTCAGAGATGCTCTGCCAGAAGCCGACCGCCTCGAGATGGGGATCGCGGGTCAGATCCTCGGTGGTGAGCAACGGGGCGGCCGGGATCTCCGCCCGTTCCATCTTGTCCAGCCAGGCCGCGGTGGTGTCGCTGGCGAAGACCTCGCAGATCCGCTCCAGCACATGATCGATATGCTCGCTGCGCGACTGCATGGTGGAGAAACGCGGATCGCGCGACCATTCGGGATTGCCGAGCAGATCGAAGAAGCGCTTCCAGTGGCGGTCATTGTAGATCAGCACGCTGATATAGCCGTCGGCCGTGCGATAGGGCCGCCGATCCGCCTGCACCGCGCGGCGATAGACCGGCCGGCCCATCGGGGGATCGTAAATGCCGCCGACGCTGTGCTCGGCGAAGAGGAAGGAGGTCATCGTCTCGAACATGGGCACCTCGATCTCCTGCCCCTGCCCGCTCCGCTCCCGCTCGTAGAGCGCCGCCATGATCGCATAGGCACCGGTGAGACCGCCGACCTTGTCCGCCACCACCGTCGCGACATAGCTCGGCTCGCCGCCGGCCAGCTCGGTCTGCAGCATCGCCGCGCCGGACATCGCCTGGATCACGTCGTCATAGGCAGGCCGCCCGGCATAGGGACCGCCGCGGCCGAAGCCGTACATGTTGAGGTAGACGAGGCGCGGGTTACGCTCCGCGAGCGCAGCGTAGCCGAGGCCGAGCCGTTCCATCGCCGAAGGGCGCATCGAATGGAGGAAGACGTCGGCCTGATCGACGAGCCGAAGCAGCGCCTCGCGCCCTTCCGGCTGCTTCAGGTCGAGCACGATCGAGCGCTTGCCGCGGTTGAGGTTGATGAACATCCCGCCATGGCCCACCGCGCGGGCCGGCCCCAGATAGCGGGTGGTGTCGCCATCGGCGCTCTCCACCTTCACCACCTCGGCGCCCAGGTCGCAGAGGATCTGCGCACAATAAGGCCCCATCAGCGCTAGGGTGAGATCGATCACCTTGACGCCGGCCAGCGGCCCGCTCTTCGGTTCGGATATTCGCACGGCAATCCCCTCTTTTGTGATCTGCGTATTCGGGCTGGATCATGCGGTCAACGCGCAATAGACTGAGTCCAGAAATTCGAATATCCGAACAAGGGAGACGAGGATGCTGCAGACCGCCCGGCCCGAGGCCGATATCCGGCGCGAGCCGAAACTGTGGATCGGCGGCCAATGGGTCGATCCGATCGACGGCGAGATGGGCCAGTCGATCGATCCGTCGACCGGCGCAGTCTGGGCCGAAGTCGCCTTCGCCGGGCCTAAGGACATCGATCGGGCGGTCGCCGCCGCACGCGAGGCGTTCAACGGCCCCTGGCGCAAGATGCTGCCCTGGGAGCGCGCGGCGATCCTGCGCCGCCTCGCCGACATCTACAAGGAGCGCGCGCCGGACCTGGCCGTGCTCGAATCGCGCGACACCGGGCGCGCCATTCGCGAGATCCGCGGCGAGTTCGCCAACCACCATCATTTCTGGCAGTGGTTCGCCTCGCTGGCCGACAAGCTCGACGGCCGCGCGGTCTCGGTCGATCCCGCGGTGCACGCCTTCACCTCGCGCCTGCCGGTGGGCGTGGTCGGCGCGATCACGCCGTGGAACGCGCCGATGCTGACCACCATCTGGAAGATCGCACCGGCGCTGGCCGCGGGCTGCACCGTCGTCCACAAGCCCGCCGAGCTGACTCCCGTCACTGCGTTCGAGCTGGCGCGGATGATGGAAGAAGCCGGGATTCCGGCAGGTGTCTACAATGTCGTGCCGGGCTATGGCCATATCGCTGGCGCGCATCTCGTCGCGCATGAGGATGTCGACAAGATCGGCTTCACCGGCGAAGGCGCGACCGCGAAAGAGATCCTCCGCACCGGCGCGCACACGCTGAAGCGCTTCTCGTTCGAGCTTGGCGGCAAGTCGGCGCACATCCTGTTCGACGATGCCGATTTCGATCAGGCGATGAATGCGGCGGTTGGCTCCTCCTTCGCGGTCTGCGGCCAGAGCTGCGCGCTCGGCAGCCGCATCCTCGTCCAGCGCGGGCTATACGAGCGGGTGACCGGCGAATTTCCGGGCCGCGCCGGCAAGGTGCGCGTCGGCATGCCGCTCGATCCCGAGACGCATATGGGACCGCAATCCAACATCAAGCAGCTCGAGAAGACTTTGTCCTATATCGAGGCCGGCCATGCCGACGGTGCGCGGCTGATCGCCGGCGGCAACCGGATCACCACCGACGGCATGGCGAACGGCTATTTCGTCCAGCCGACGGTGTTTGCCGACGTCACCAACGAGATGAAGATCGCGCGCGACGAGATTTTCGGGCCGGTCGTGTCGCTGATCCCGTTCGACACCGAGGAGGAGGCGATCGGCATCGCCAACAGCACGCGCTACGGCCTGTGCGCCGGCCTCTGGACGCGCGACGTTAGCCGCGCGCATCGCGTAGCGGCGCAGATCGAGGCGGGCACGGTGTGGGTCAACACCTATCGCTATATCCGCTGGGCGCTGCCCTATGGCGGGATGAAAGCCAGCGGCTGGGGCCGGGAGAATGGCGTCGAGGCGCTGGATTCCTATCTGGAGACGCGCACGACGGTGATCAGCACGACGGGACAGTTCCCGGACGCCTACGCGTCCTGAGCGGAAACGCGTCCAGTAACCGCCGTTCGCACTGAGCCTGTCGAAGTGCTCCCTTTTTCTTCTTCGATAGAGAAGAGAGATGAGGACTTCGACAAGCTCAGGCCAAGCGGGTTTTAATTCGAAGCTGCCTATCAGAACTGAGAGGATTGCCAATGAAACTGGTCAACAAGCTAGCGGTGGTGACCGCTGCTGCATCCGGCATGGGCCGCGCCGGCGTCGAGAAATTCGTCGCCGAGGGCGCGACCGTCGTCGCGGTCGACATCAACCGCGAGCGGCTGGACGAGCTCGCGGCGGCCGGCGGCGGCAAGGTGATACCGCTGGTGGCCGACCTCACCGATCCGGAGGCCTGCCGCCGTTTCGTGCATGAGGCGGCCGGGATGCTGGGCGGGCTCGATCTCCTCTGGAACCATGCCGGCTCGACCGTGCCGGGCGGCGTCGAGCAGATCGACCTTCCCTCCTATGACCGCACGATGATGCTGAACGTCACCTCCGGCGTGCTCGCCTGCGCCGAGGCGATCGGCCATATGCGCAAGCGCGGCGGCGGATCGATCCTGTTCACCGCATCGGTGGCCGGGCTGGTCGGATCGATGGGCAGCCCGATCTACTCGGCCGAGAAGTTCGCGGTGGTCGGCTACGCCAAGTCGCTCGCGCAGCGCTTCGCGGCGGACAATGTCCGCGTCAACGTCGTCTGCCCGGGAATCACCGACACGCCGATGCTGGCCGATTTCTACAAGGACCATGGCGGCAG
Organism: Flavisphingomonas formosensis; assembly: GCF_009755815.1. Taxonomy (GTDB): domain Bacteria; phylum Pseudomonadota; class Alphaproteobacteria; order Sphingomonadales; family Sphingomonadaceae; genus Flavisphingomonas; species Flavisphingomonas formosensis. The sequence continues at coordinate 204,008 of NZ_WRPK01000004.1, read as the reverse complement.
CGGCGGGCCGGAGGCCTATGAGGCGGCGGTGCGCGGCGCGACGCCGATGGGCCGGCTCGGCCGGGCGGACGAGATCGCCAACGCCGCCTGCTTCCTGCTGTCCGACGAGGCCTCGTTCGTCACCGGCATCGCGATGCCCGTAGACGGGGGCTATACCTGCCGCTGAATGGGCTCACCGGAACACGACGGCTGGCGTCTCAATCGCGCCATTCGTCGGCCAGACCCTCCACCTCCAATATGCGCTGCACCGCAGGGCGGGCGCGGATGCGGGCGCGATGGGCGAGGATGTTCGGCAGGCGAGAGACGTCCCCGCGATCGCCCTTGCGCAGATAATTGGCGTAGACGGACAGATAGGCGTCCGAGAGGGTGAAGCGATCGCCATGGACATAGAGCCGTCCATCCGCGAGCCCCTGTTCGATCACCGCAAAATAGCGGTCGGCCAGTTCCGGCACCTTGTCCCGGAGAGCTTTTGCTGCCTCTTCGCCGTCGGCATAGGTGTCGGGAAAGACGATCTGCCGGAAGGCGACATGAATATTGGCCGAGATGAACAGGTTGAACGACTGGACACGTGCAAAGGCGAACGGATCGTCGAGCGGCGCCAGCCCGGCTTCGGGATGGCTCTGCGCGATATAGGACAGGATGGCAGGATTTTCGGTCAATGCTCCCCGATCGGTAAGCAGGACGGGCACCCGGCCCAGCGGGCTGATCGTGCGAAAGGGCGGCTGGTTGTTCTCGCCCACCGCATAATTCACGCGATGCCGCCGGTAGTCGGCCCCGGCTTCCTCGAGCGCGATATGCGGAACCAGCGAGCAGGCGCCCGGTGCATAATATAGGGTGAGCATGGCATCCTCGGATCTTGTCGTTGCAATCGAATGAGATCCCATCGTGCAGACGAAATGGTTCCGATCAAGAACAGGCCCAAAGAAATACTGAAGCCCGTGGCCGCATATATGGAGTGGCGGCGATCGGCGAGGCGATCACCCTCCTCTGCCCGCCATGCTGCGGAAGACGCCGTCCCGACGGATGAGGCCGTGGACGAGCGCGGCACCGACATGACCGAGTATGAGGAGAAAGAAGGCGTAGCCGAGCAGGCCATGGAGGCGGCGCAGCCAGCCATAGGCGACGATGTCGTGCGGCAGGATCGGGAAGAGCGCGACGCCCTTCCACAGGATTACCGGATAACCGCCGGCGGACTGCATCGCCCAGCCGATCAACGGCATCGCGATCATCAGCGCGTAGAGGAGATAATGCGATACCCTGGCCGCGGCTGCCTGGATCGGTGGCAAGTCCGCTGGAAGCGGCGGTGGACGATGGGTGAGGCGCACGGCCAGGCGGACGAGCGCCAGGACGAGGATGGCGATGCCGAGCGGCCGATGCCAGGCGAGCAGCGCGGGATAGGCGGCGCTCACCGTCGAGACCATGCCGGCGCCGATGAACAGCATCGCGAGGATCAGCACCGCCATCGTCCAGTGGAGCAGGCGTGCGGGAAAAGCGAAGAGTGTGTCGGGTCCGTTCATTTCGCGCCTCCCTCTCCCGCCTGCGTCAGCGCATCGGGACGCGGCCCTTCGATCGCCCGGCGCCGGAAAGACGCCGAATAGGCTGCCGAGCGTGCCGGCAGCAACGGGTCGTCCGATGCGGTCACACCGCGCGGCAGGACCAGCGGATCGAAATTATAGTCGCGGCAGTCGCCTGCGGCTTCCGTCGCGGCGCGATCGAGCGTCAGCGTGCCGACGTCGACGCGGCGATGACCCGCCCCCCAAGGAATGGTGGCATTGTCCGTCCGGTCGCCTGGATTGGCCAGCACGACGATCATGTGCCAGCGCATCGGACCGGCGGAGAGCCGCTTCAGCGCATCCACGAACAGGAAGTCGCGCGGCTGCGCGTCGAGCGTCTTCTTGTCGAGCGCGGCAAAAGGCGCCTCGGGTTCGAACTGCCAGCGCACCGCGCGCGATGCGCCCCCCGCATCGACGAAGCGGAAGGCATTGATGCTGTAATAAGTCCCGTTGGCGAAGCTCGACGGCAGCGGCGCGGACTTCATATAGTCCATGAACGCCTTGGTTTCCGGATGCCCGGCCAGATAGGCCTGCAGCTTCGCCGGGTCCGGCTTGTGCGTGGCGGGATCGGGAATGCCGGCGATCTGGAGGGAGACGAAATCCGCCGGCGTGGCCACCGGGAAGATCGGCGTATGATCCATCGCCATGCGCCATTGCTCGCCGTCCGGCAGGCGGAACAGCAATGCCATCGAATGGAAGACGTTGCGTCCGTCGCCGGCAAGCGGATCGCCGCCACCCAATGAGAATCGCCCTGTCACCGGGATACGGCCGGCGGGAAACAGCGCTGCGCGCGAAAGCGCGGTGCCGGTGCCATTCGCATCGAAATAGCCACTGACGCACAGGCCCTTGGCGTGGGCGCGGCGCCAGCCAGGCTCGGGCTTGCCGAGATTGTCCTGCAGCGCATCGGCAATGGCCGCACCGCCGATCCGCCGCGGGCTGAGCCACCCGCCTGCCCAGGCGAAGGCCAGCGCGACGAGGCCGAGAATGCCGGCGATCAGGAGAAGCGCGACCGAAGGCCTTAAAGCTGTTTTCACGGAGAGGCTCCTCTGTTCGAAGCGGATCGATCCTAACACCGATCGGGCGCGATGGCGCTAACACCTTCGTTTGCGATGGCAGGCGACGACGGGCCACCCATTAAACCGGCGTAACATCCTCATGCCCCCGAACCCTATGCGCTGCCATGCATTGTGGCCACATTGCGAAAAGGAGATCGAGATGAGCCGTACCGTGGCCGAAGTGATCGTCGAGACGCTGGCCCAGGCGGGTGCCAGGCGATGCTATGGCGTGCCTGGCGACACGCTGAACTATGTGACGGACGCGATCCGGCGGAGCGAGATACGCTGGGTGCATGTCCGCCACGAGGAAGCGGGGGCTATGGCGGCCGGCGCGGACGCGCTGCTGACCGGCGAACTGGCGTTGTGCGCAGGATCGTGCGGACCGGGCAGCCTGCATTTCATCAACGGTCTCTACGAAAGCAACCGCAACCGCGCGCCCGTGGTGCTGATCGCCAGTCAGATCGTGCGCGACGAGCTCGGCTTCGATTTTCCGCAGGAGGTGGACTTCAAGGCGGTCTACGCCTCCGGGAGCGTCTTCTGCGAGGAGATCCGCACTCCCGCCCAGGCGCGGCGGATGACGGCGATGGCTGCACAGGCCGCACTGGCGCGCAAGGGCGTCGCCGTGCTGATCGTGCCGGTGGATGTGTCGAGCGCGACCGCGCCCGACGAGCCTGGCTTCGCGGTGCACCGAGCGCGGCCGATCGTGCGGCCGGCCGAGGAGGAATTGGACAACGTCGCTGCGCTCCTGAACGCCGGCAAGCGGGTGACCATCTATGGCGGATCGGGCTGCGAGCGGGCGCACGATCAGGTGGTGGCGCTGGCGGACCGGCTGAAGGCGCCAGTGGCGCGCACCTCCCGCGCCAAGGATTATCTGGAGCACGACAATCCCTTCGATGTCGGCATGACCGGCGTGTTCGGCACCGCAGGCGGCTATGAGGCGCTGATGGAGTGCGACACGCTGCTCCTGCTCGGCTGCGACTTCGCCTGGCGGCAATTCTATCCGGGCAAGGCCAAAATCATCCAGATCGACATCGAGCCGACCCATCTCGGGCGACGCCACCCGGTCGATCTCGCCGTGGTGGGCGACATCGCGCCGACGCTGGATGCGTTGCTGCCCCGGATCGCCGCGCGTACCGACCGCCGCTTCCTCGACGAGGCGCTGGAGCGGGCCGCCAAGGCCGAGGACCGGCTGGAGGCGCGCGCCGTCGTCGGCAAGAGCGGCGTGATCCATCCGCAATATCTGGTCGATCTGATCGGCCGTCATGCCGCCCCGGACGCAATCTATACCGCGGATGGCGGATCGCCGATGGTCTGGTGCCTGCGCCACGTCCCGGCGACAGGGCGCAACCGGACGATCGTGAGCCTCAGCCACGGCACGATGGCCAATGCCATGCCGCAGGCCCTGGGCGCCAAGGCGGCGTTTCCCGAACGCCAGGTGATCTCCCTGTCCGGCGACGGCGGCTTCGCGATGCTGATGGGCGACCTCTTGACCACGGTGCAGGAGAAGCTGCCGATCAAGATCGCTATCTTCGACAACAGCTCGCTCGGTTTCGTGGAGCTGGAGCAGAAGGTGGAAGGCCTGCTGGACGCCTATACGGATCTCACCAATCCCGATTTCGCCAAAGTCGCGGCGGCAGTCGGCATATGGGGCCGGCGCGTCGAGAAGCCCGAGGAGCTGGAAGCCGCCGTGCAGCAATGGCTTGCGGAACCGGGACCGGCACTGCTCGACGTCGTTACCGATCGCTACGAGCTGGTGATGCCGCCCAAGGTGGAGATCAGCCAGGTGGTGGGCACCGCGCTCTACTCGGCGAAGGGCCTGCTTTCGGGCCGGGCCGGCGCCGTTGCCGGACTGATCGAGGGCGCGATCCGGAGTTGAGCATCGACAAACCGGCCATTTGCCCAAGTGTCAGACGCGCAGCGGCGCCACTATCGCGTCCAGCACGCGCTGCGCGTCCCGCGGATCGAGCCTTACCTGCAGGCCGCGCTGACCGGCGTTGATATAGACATAGGGGTGGGCGAGCGCGTCGGCGTCGATCGCGGTGCGGATGCGGCGCTTCTGGCCGAAGGGGCTGATCCCGCCCACCTTATAGCCGGTGATGCGCTCGGCATCGGCGGGCTTCATCATCTGTGCGGACTTGCCGCCGAACGCCGCCGCGAGCTTCTTCATCGCCAGTTCCCGATCGGACGCTATGATCGCGCAGGCGGGCTGGCCATCGACCAGCGCCATCAGCGTCTTGAGCACGCGGTCGGGCGCCTCTCCCAGCGCGTCTGCCGCCTGGATGCCGACGCGATCGGCGGAGGGATCGTAGGCATAGCTGTGCACGGTAAAGGCGACGCCCGCACCTTCAAGCATCTGCGTACCGCGCGTGGCCCTGGACATGGGAACTCCTTCGAAGCGTCATTGCGGGCGATGCCGAATGTGGACACGCGGCGGCAACCCTTCTTTCAGCGCCGGACAGCGCGCCGTAAATCCTCCGTGAAGACTTGCCCGCTACCCAGACAGAGCGGAACAGACCATCGTCAGAGGAGAGCCATGGCGGACCCGTCGCCATTCTGCTGGTGGACGCCGGCCGGGATCGCGATCGGCAGGATGGACGAGATCGAAGACGGCACAGCCCGCGTCTACGAGATCGAGCTATCTGAACGCCGGTTTCGCGGCCTGATCGCGCGGCGCGGCGAGCGACTGTTCGGCTTCGTCGATCGCTGTCCACATGCCGCCGTGCCATTAACAAGATCGGCAACCGACGATCCCATCGACAATGGACTGATCCAATGCTGCTGGCACGGCGCACGCTTTGAAATGGAAAGCGGCTACTGCGTTTCCGGCCCGTGCCAGGGCCGGTCGCTCAGCCCATGGCCGATCGCAGTGAAAGGCGACCGGATCGTGACTGCCTGAGACGGTCGCCCTGCCGCGGCCTGGGACGCGGCCCGCTTGCTCGTGCAGCGTAGATTCTGCCACTCGCCCCCTTCTCGTCCGAGCGATTCTGTGCAAGTGTGATCACAGATGGGGATGACATGATCGACGAACGGACCCTCGATAAGGCACGATCGCTCTGCCAAGCGCTGATCGGCGGCACGATGAGCGGCGCGCGGAGTGGCATGACCTTCGCCAACGTCAGCCCTCGCGACGGACGCACGCTGGCCAATGTCGCCGCATGCGACGCCACGGACGTGGACGCGGCCGTGGCGTCAGCGCGCGCCGCGTTCGAGGACGGGCGCTGGCGCGACCTGCCTCCCAAGGCAAAGAAGAAGGTGCTGCACCGCCTGGCCGACCTGATGGAGACGCATGCCGACGAGCTTGCGTGGCTGGAATGCCTGGACATGGGCAAGCCGATCTCGGACGCGCGCGGCGTCGACCTGCCGCTCGCGATCGATACGGTGCGCTATTATGCCGAGGCGCTGGACAAGCTCTATGGCGAGGTCGGCCCCTCGCATCCCGGCCGGCTTTCCTATGCGGTGCACGAGCCGCTGGGCGTGATCGGCGCGATCGTGCCGTGGAACTTCCCGCTGCTGATGGCGATGTGGAAGGTGGCGCCAGCGCTGGCGATGGGCAATTCGATGGTGCTCAAGCCCGCCGAACAGTCCCCCTCCAGCGCGATCCGGATCGGCGAACTGGCGCTGGAGGCGGGACTGCCGCCGGGCGTGCTGAACGTGGTGCCTGGCTTCGGCGAGACTGCGGGCAAGGCGCTCGCGCTCCACGTGGATGTGGACATGATCGCCTTCACGGGATCGGGCAGCGTCGGCAAGCTGTTGATGCGCTATTCGGGCGAGAGCAACCTCAAGCGCGTGTCGCTGGAACTGGGCGGCAAATCGCCTCAGATCGTTTTCGCCGACTGCACCGATCTCGATGCGGCGGCGCAGGCGGCGGCCTGGGGCATCTTCTACAATCAGGGCGAGGTGTGCACCGCCGCCTCCCGCCTGCTCGTGCAGCGCGACATCAAGGATGCCTTTCTCGAGCGCGTGCTCGCGGTGGCGAAGGGGATCGTGCCGGGCGATCCTGCCGATCCCGAAACGCGCTTCGGCGCGATGGTGAGCGAGGAGCAGATGCAAACCGCGCTGCGCCACATCGAGGCCGCGCGGCAGGAGAGCGGACCGCCGCTCATCGGCGGGCGTCGGGTGCGCGAGGAAACCGGCGGCTTCTATGTCGAGCCGACGATCTTCGATACCGCGCCGAGCGCCGCGCTTGCGCAGCAGGAAGTCTTCGGACCGGTATTGGGCGTGATCCCGTTCGACGCTCCGGACGAGGCCTTCCGGATCGCCAACGACACCATCTACGGCTTGGCCGCAGGTGTCTGGACCGGTAGTGTCGACCTGGCGCATCGTTCTGCCAAGAAGCTGCGCGCCGGGCTCGTCTGGGTGAACGGCTGGGACGCATGCGACATCACCATGCCGTTCGGCGGATTCAAGCAATCCGGCTTCGGCCGCGATCGCAGCATGCACGCCCTGGAAAAATATGCAGACCTGAAGGCCGTGACCTTCAGCTTGAGGACATGATGCACGCCCGCGCCCACCGACCCGGCTTCGCGGCCGATCCGCAGGAGGCCATCGCCTTCCTGACCGCCAATCCGCAGATACGCTTCATCGAGGTGTTCTTCACCAGCATGGCAGGCGTGCCCCGCGGCAAGCGGCTGCGGCGCGACGAACTGCTCGCGATCTACGAATATGGTCGGTTCCTGCCGGGATCGGTGCTGGTCGTCGACATCACCGGGCAGGATTGCGAGAATACCGGCCTGGTCTGGGAAGATGGCGATGCCGACCGGCTCGCCAAGCCAGTGCCGGGCACGCTGGTGCCGACGCCCTGGCTGGGGCCGGACATGGCGCAGGTTATGACATCGATGCACGAGCTCGACGGGACGATCAACGATCTCGATCCGCGCGCCGTGCTGGCCCGTGTGCTCGATCGCTTCGCCGCGGACGGGCTGACGCCGGTGACGGCATGCGAGCTGGAATTCTACCTGATCGAGCCGCGCGGGCCGGACGGCGTGGTGCGTGTGCGCCGATCTTCGCTCGGCGGACGCGAGCCGGAGGGCGTGCAAGCCTATGGCCTGCCCGAGCTGGACGACGAGACGCCGTTCCTGCGCGATCTGTGGGACGCCGCGGACGCCCAGGGCATCCCGCTGGAAGGCGCTATCTCCGAGGCGGCGCCGGGACAGCTCGAGCTCACCCTGCACCACAAGGCGGACGCGCTGCGCGCCGCCGACGATGCCGTGATGTACAAGCGTGCCGCCAAGGGCATCGCGCGCGTCCATCGCTGCGATGCGACCTTCATGGCCAAGCCCTGGTCCGACCGCTCAGGCAGCGGGCTACACCTGCACGCCAGCGTCGAGGATGCCAAGGGCGCGAACATCTTCGCCAGCGACGATGTCGCCGGCGGTCCGCCGCTGCGTCATGCGATCGGCGGCATGGCCAGGCTGATGGCGGACAGCATGGCGATCTTCGCGCCGGGAATGAACAGCTATCGCCGCTTCCGCGCGAACAGCTATGCGCCGATCGCGCCGACTTGGGGCGTCAACAACCGCACCGTGGCGCTGCGCGTGCCGGCGGGGCCGCCGCACACCCGCCATGTCGAGCATCGCGTGGCCGGGGCGGACGCCAATCCTTATCTCGCCCTCGCCGCCGTGCTGGCGGGGATGCACCATGGACTGACCAACGCGATCGATCCGGGTCCGCCGACGGTGGGCGACGGCTATGCCGCCGCGGCCGCTTCCGGCGCGTCGCTGCCCACCAACTGGTTCGATGCGGTGCGGCTGCTGGAGAAATCGGAGATATTGCGCGACTATCTCGGCGACCGCTTCGTCGACATGTATGTCGCGGTGAAGCAGACCGAGCAGAATCGCTTCTTCGAGCAGGTCTCGAGCCTCGATCATGACTGGTATCTCGCCAATGCGTGAGGGGGTGGCGCTCAGTTTCTCACCGTTCGGTTGGGCCGGGCCGGAGTTGGGGGACCGCTGATGGAACAGGATTGGAAGCAATCCCGCGGATCCTTCTTCACCGCCTTCGCGCCGCCGGCCTTCTGGCTGACGCTCTTCTTCCTCGTGCCGCTGGCGATCATCTGGGCGTACAGCTTCGGCAAGAACATCAGCATGACGGAGGTGGCCGTCACCGGCACGCTCTCCAACTATGCGCGCATCGCCGATCCGGTCTATATATCGATCTTCGTCAAATCGATCGTCTATGCGGCGTTGACGACCTTCCTCTGCCTTATCGTCGGCTTCCCGGTCGCGCTCGCGATCACCTTCGCGCCCGACAAGGCCAAGGCCTGGCTGTTGCTGCTGATCATGCTGCCCTTCTGGACCAATCTGCTGGTGCGCACCTATGCGCTGATGGCAGTTCTCAGAACCGAGGGTTATGTGAACACCGTGCTCGGCTGGATCGGCATCGGGCCGCTGCCGCTGCTGCACAATAATTTCGCGGTGGTGCTCGGGCTAGTCTACGTCAACCTGCCCTTCCTCGTGCTGCCGCTCTACTCCGCACTCGACCGGCTGGACCGGTCGCTGCTGGAGGCCAGCCTCGATCTCGGCGCGGGGCACATCCGCACGATCCGCGAGATCGTCATCCCGCTGGCATTGCCCGGCATCCTTTCGGGATTGCTGATCACCTTCATCCCAGCGCTCGGCTCCTACCTCACGCCCGACCTGCTCGGCGGCCCGGACAGCCAGATGATCGCCAGCGTGATCGAGCGGAACTTCAAGCGCGCCAATGACTGGCCGTTCGGATCCGCCCTGTCCTTCATCCTCATGTATCTGACCTTCTTCGCCATCGCAGCGCAGACGCTGGTCGCGGCACGGCGCAGAAAGGCGGGAGGCGAAGCATGAGCAGCAAGTCGCCGCCCGCCCCGCTAGACTATCTGCGCCGCTGGCCGCTGCGCCTGTGGATCGCCGGCGTCGCCTTCTTTCTCTACGCACCCCTCGTCACCCTGATCGCGTTCAGCTTCAACGAAAGCCGGCGCAACATCGTTTGGACCGGCTTCACCTTCGACTGGTATGCGCAGGTGTTCCAGGACGACGCGCTGATCGAGGCGTTCGTCAATTCGCTCACCATCGCGGCGATCTCGACCGTGATCAGCGTCATTCTCGGCGCGCTGGTCGCCGTTGCGATGTGGCGTTTCCGCTTTCCCGGCAAGCCGGTGTTCGAGGGGCTGCTGGCGCTGCCGATCGTCGTGCCGGAAATCTGCATGGGCGTCGCCATGCTGGTCTTCTTCAGCCGTATTCTGCCTTGGCCGAGCGACCTGCCATGGCCGCTCGACCTCGGCGCGATCACCATCGCGCACGTCTCGTTCAGCTTCCCCTTCGTCGCGGTGATCGTGCGGGCGCGGCTGCTCTCGTTCAACCGCGAGCTGGAGGAAGCCGCCAAGGACCTCGGCGCCAGCGAGTGGCGCGCGTTCATGGACGTGCTGGTGCCGCACATGCGGCCCGCGCTGGTGGCGGGCGCGCTGCTCGCCTTCACGCTCAGCCTCGACGATTTCGTGATCACCTTCTTCACATCCGGCCCGGACACGGTGACCTTCCCGGTGAAGGTCTATTCGATGGTCCGCTTCTCGGTGACACCGGAGGTGAACGCGGCGTCGACTTTGCTGATCCTGATCACCGTGGTGCTGACCGCGATCGGCCTCCGGATGCAGGGCAAGGATATCGCACGGGCGGAAGGGGGCGCCTGAACTTCATGGCCAAGACGTTGATCTCCATCCAGAATATCACCAAGCGCTTCGGCAATTTCGCCGCAGTGGACGATGTGTCGCTGGAGATTGCCGAAGGCGAGTTCTTCGCGCTGCTCGGTCCGTCGGGCTGCGGCAAGACGACCTTGCTGCGCATGCTCGCCGGGCTCGAGATGCCGACCGAGGGACAGATCCTCATCGACGGCCAGGATATGAGCCGCGTGCCGCCGAACAAGCGGCCGGTGAACATGGTGTTCCAGTCCTACGCCGTCTTCCCGCACATGAGCGTGAAGGCGAATGTCGGCTACGGCCTGCGCATCGACAAGGTGGCCAAAGACGAGATCGAGGCGCGGGTGCGCGAGGCGCTGGCGCTCGTCAAGCTCGATGGGCTGGAGGAGCGCAAGCCCGACCAGCTTTCCGGCGGCCAGCGACAGCGTGTCGCGCTGGCCCGCGCGCTGGTGAAGCGGCCGCGCGTGCTCCTGCTCGACGAACCGCTCTCCGCACTCGACGCCAAGCTGCGCGAGGCGATGCGCTCCGAGCTGGCGCAGATCCAGGAGAAGGTGGGCGTCACTTTCGTCATGGTGACGCACGACCAGGACGAGGCGCTGGCGATGGCGACGCGCTGCGGCGTGATGCATCGCGGCGTGCTGCAGCAGGTAGCCGCGCCGTCCGACCTTTATGAATATCCCAACAACCGCTTCGTCGCCGACTTCATCGGCAGCGTGAACCTGTTCGAAGGAACGCTGACCATCGACGAGCCCGATCATGCGATGATCGAATCCGAGGAACTGGGCGGTCCGATCCATCTCGATCACGGCGTGACCGGGGCGACCGGTGCCACCGTCTGGGCAGCGCTGCGTCCCGAGAAGATCGCGATGGCTCATCGCGACGAGGGCGCCGCCGCGCCGCAGGAGACCAATGTGGTGCCCGGCGTGGTGCGCCACCTCTCCTATCTCGGCAACGAGACGCTCTACGAGGTCGAGATCGCGTGCGGGCGGCGGATCAAGGTTACGCGGTCCAACGTCGCGCGTTACGAGGAGCGCGGTTTTTCGGGCGGCGAGCCGGTGTGGCTGAGCTGGCACCCGCGCGCGCCGGCGGTGCTGCTGTCATGACCGCGCGCCCGCTGATCGGCATCACCGCTTCCAACCGTCCGTTCGAAGGCGAGACGGCGCAGGTGGTGATCGATCGCTATCTGGAGGCGCCGGCCAGGCATGCCGATGCCGACGCGCTGCTGATCCCCGCCCGCCCCGACATCGTCGACGCCAGGGCGATCGCGGCGCGGCTGGACGGGCTGGTGCTGACCGGCAGCGTCACCAATGTCGCGCCGGAACATTATGGCGATCCGGGGCCCGGCGTCGGCCCGTTCGATCCCGGCCGCGACGCGATGGCGCTGGCGATGATCGACGCGATGATCGCGCTCGGCAAGCCGGTCTTCGGCATCTGCCGCGGCTTCCAGGAGATCAACGTCGCCTTCGGCGGCACGCTGGCGCGCGACCTGAGCGCGCCGGGACGCCTGCTGCCGCATCATGCCCCCGAAGGCGCATCGCTCGACGCGATGTTCGCCCATGCGCACGACGTGACGCTGACGCCCGGCGGCATGCTGGCGACCGGGCTCGGGCGAGATCGGCTGCGGGTCAATTCCGTGCATTTTCAGGGCATCGGTGCGCTCGGATCCGGCCTCGCCGTCGAGGCCGAGGCGCCGGACGGGGTGATCGAGGCCGTATCCGCGCAGCCCAATGGCGCGCCGGTGGTCGCGGTGCAATGGCATCCGGAATGGCAGAGCGACGCCGATGCCCAGTCGCGGCAACTGTTCCGTCTGTTCGGGCGGATGCTGCGTGGGGAAAGGATCGGCACCGCGGGGCGCAAGGAGGCAAGCGTTGGCTAGTTTCCGATCCGTCATCCCGACGAAAGTCGGGATCCATTTAGCGCTCCGCGAAAGGACTGGCGCAGCGATGCGACCTTCCGTCATCAAAGCGCGAATGGATCCCGACTTTCGTCGGGATGACGGCGTTTTCTGGAAAAACCGCGCCCCTCAAGGCGACGAAAACCAATCCCATATCGCACAGGAACGCGTATCATGACCCGCCGCAACTATGACATCGCCGAGATCCGCCGTCTCGATGTCGCGCATCATCTGCCCGCCCAGGCGAGCTACAAGCTGATCCGCGATCTCGGCGGCAGCCGCATCATCACCCGCGCCGAAGGATCGACCATCTGGGATGGGGACGGCAACGCGATCCTCGACGGCATGGCGGGGCTATGGTGCGTCGATGTGGGCTATGGGCGTTCCGAACTGGCGGATGTGGCCCATCAGCAGATGCTGGAACTGCCTTATTACAACAGCTTCTTCCGCACGGCGACGGTGCCCGCGGTGGAGTTGGCGGCCAAGATCGCCGGGCTGCTGGGTGGCGATCTGCAGCATATCTTCTTCAACAGCTCGGGCTCGGAATCGAACGATACCGTCTTCCGGCTCGTCCGCACCTACTGGGCGATCAAAGGCCAGCCCGAACGCAGCATCTTCATCAGCCGGCGCAACGCCTATCACGGCTCGACCGTGGCCGGCGCGAGCCTCGGCGGCATGACGTTCATGCATGCGCAGGGCGGCCTGCCGATCCCCGGCATCGAGCATGTGATGCAGCCCTATGCCTTCGGCGAAGGCTTTGGCGAGGATCCGGAAGCCTTCGCCGCGCGCGCTGCGCAGGATATCGAGGATCGCATCCTTGCCGTCGGCCCCGAGAAGGTTGCCGCCTTCATCGGCGAGCCGGTGCAAGGCGCGGGCGGCGTGATCATCCCGCCGCCCGGTTACTGGCAGCGTGTCGAGGCGATCTGCCGCAAATATGGAATATTGCTGGTATCGGATGAAGTGATCACCGGTTTCGGCCGGCTGGGCGAATGGTTCGGCTTCCAGAAATTCGGCTATACGCCAGACATCGTCAGCATGGCGAAGGGCCTCTCCTCGGGCTATCTTCCGATCTCGGCGACGGGCGTCAGCCATGAGATCGTCGAGACGCTCCGCTCCGTCGACGACGATTTCGTTCATGGCTACACCTATTCGGGCCACCCCGTATCGGCTGCCGTTGCGTTGCGTAACATAGAGATCCTCGAGCGCGAACATCTCGTCGATCGCGTGCGTGACGACATCGGACCCTATTTCGCGCAGGCGCTAAAGCGGCTCGACGCGCATCCGCTGGTCGGTGAAACGCGCTCGATGGGGCTGATCGGCGCGGTCGAGATCGTCAGCAGGAAGGGCACCAACCAGCGCTTCGGCGGCACCGAGGGGAAGGCCGGGCCGGTGGTTCGTGACGCCTGCATCGCCGGCGGGCTGATGGTGCGCGCGATCCGGGATTCGATCGTGATGTGCCCGCCCTTCGTGATCACGCATGAAGAGGTGGATCGCATGATCGCGATCATCGGTGCCGCGCTGGACGACGCGCAGGAAACGCTGGCCCATCTTGCCGCCCCCCTGCCGCTGGAGGTGAGCGAAGGAGCCGAACCGGGTCTTTAGCATCCCCCTCTCTCTATCCAGCGCGCGAACAGGGACGGGAACGGAATCATGAGCCGAAGCATCAAGGACTGGATAGCGGAAAACCGGATCAGCGAGGTGGAATGCCTCGTGCCCGACATGAACGGCGTCATTCGTGGCAAGGTTTGGCCGGCGAACAAGTTCATCGATTCGGTGAAGAACGACTCGCTGCGCATGCCGTCGAGCGTATTTTCGGTGACGGTGACCGGCGAATATGCGGACGAGGAAAAGGACAGTAAATCCTACAGCGATCCGGACGTCTCGCTGCATCCCGATCCGGAAACGCTGTGCGTGGCCCCCGGCTTCAAGACGCCCACCGCCTTCGTGTTCGCCGACGCCCATTACAAGGGTGGCGGCGGGCCGTTCGAGATCGCGCCGCGCCACGTGCTGAAGAAGGTGATCGCGCTGTACGAGGAGAAGGGCTGGCAGCCGGTGATCGCGCCGGAGCTGGAATTCTACCTGACCCAGCAGAATCACGATCCCGACCTGCCGCTGGTACCGCCGCCGGGCCGCACCGGACGCGCCGAGACGGCGCCGCAGCCTTATGGTCTCGAGGCGATCAATGAATATGAGGATCTGATCGAAGAGATCTACGAATATGCCGAGGCGGCCTCGCTCCACCTCGACACGATGATCCACGAAGCCGGCACCGCGCAGCTGGAGATCAACTTCAATCATGGCGATCCGGTGCACCTGTGCGACCAGGTGATCATCTTCAAGCGGATCGTGCGGCAGGTGGCGTTGAAGAATGGCGTCTACGCCACCTTCATGGCCAAGCCGATGGAAAACCAGCCCGGCAGCGCGATGCACATCCACATTTCGATGGTGGAGAAGGAGAGCGGCAAGAACCTGTTCGGCGCGGGACCGAAGAATCTCAAGCCACTGTTCCGCCACTTCGTCGGCGGCCTCCAGAAGCTGCTGCCAGAGGTCGCGCCTCTGTTTGCGCCCAACGTCAACAGTTTCCGTCGGATGCGGCCCAGCTTCTCGGCACCGATCAACCTGCAATGGGGCTATGACAATCGCTCCTGCGGACTGCGGGTGCCGATCACCGACGCGCAGAATACGCGGGTCGAGACGCGGGTCCCGGGCGCGGATGCCAATCCCTATCTGGCGGCTGCGGCGGCGCTGGTCTGCGGCTATATCGGCATGCGGGACGATATCGAGCCGGCACCCATGGTCGAGGGCAATGCCTATCTCCATGATCGCACCCTGCCCCGCAATCTCGATGACGCGTTGGATCGGATGCTGAAATGCGAGCCGGTGATCGAACTGCTCGGCGAACGTTTCGTCCACGCCTTCCACCTGATCAAGGCGGATGAATTGCGCGCCTATGAAGGGGTGATCAGTTCTTGGGAGCGCGATCACCTGCTGCTGAAGGTTTGACCCATCTCTCCCTCTCTCCTCCGGGGTGAGGGAACGAGTGGACGTCCTGCGACCGACGCCGAAGAAGAGAAGAACTTCCCTCTGCCCGGCCCTCTCCCGCAAGCGGGCGAGGGAGAATATAGAATATCGTGAGGCCCCTATGACCATCCCCAACGATCTCTCCGCCTTCTGGATGCCGTTTACGGACAATCGCGGCTACAAGGCGGATCCGCGCATGTTCGCACGCGCAAAGGACATGAGCTACTGGACACCCGACGGACGCGAAGTGCTGGACGGCACGGCGGGCCTGTGGTGCGTCAACGCGGGACATAACCGGCCGAAGATCGTCGAGGCGATCAAGGCGCAGGCCGAGGTGCTGGATTTCGCGCCGACCTTCCAGCTTGCGCACCCCCTCGCCTTCCAGCTGGCGACCAAGCTGGCCGGCATCCTGCCCGACGGGCTCGACCATGTGTTCTTCACCAACTCCGGATCGGAATCCGTGGAATCCGCCCTCAAGATCGCGCTCGCCTACCAGCGTGCGATCGGACAGGGATCGCGTACCCGGCTGATCGGCCGCGCGCGCGCCTATCATGGCGTCAATTTCGGCGGCGTGTCGGTGGGCGGCATCGTCGGCAACCGGCGCCATTATCTGACGCTGCCCGGTGTCGATCATCTGCCGCATACCTATAATCTCGCCGAGCAGGCCTTCACGAAGGGACAGCCAGGCTGGGGCGCGCATTTGGCGGATGCGCTGGAAGACCTGGTCAACCTGCATGGCGCAGAGACAATCGCAGCGGTGATCGTCGAGCCCATGGCGGGATCGACGGGCGTGCTGCCGCCGCCGGTCGGCTATCTGGAGCGACTGCGCGAAATCACTGAGAAGCATGGCATATTGCTGATCTTCGACGAGGTGATCACCGGATTCGGCCGGCTCGGCGCGCCGTTCGCGGCGCAGGCTTTCGGCGTGACGCCCGATCTGATCACCGCAGCCAAGGGCCTGACCAACGGCGCCGTGCCGATGGGAGCGGTCGGCGTCGCCAATTTCGTTCATGATGCGGTGATCGACAATGCGCCGGCGGGCATCGAGCTGTTCCACGGCTACACCTATTCAGGCCATCCGCTGGCGGCGGCGGCGGGCATTGCGACACTCGATACCTATGCCGAGGAAGGACTGTTCGATCGCGCGGCCGAGATCGCGCCCTATTGGGCGGATGCGGTGCACAGCCTCCGCGATCTGCCGCATGTGGTCGATATCCGCACCTGCGGCTTCGTCGCGGCAATCGAATTCGCCTCACGCGATGGCGCGGTGGGCGCGCGCGGCAAGGCGGTGTTCCATGGCTGCTTCGATGCTGGCCTGCTGGTCCGCGCCACGGCGGATACGATCGCCCTCTCCCCGCCGCTGATCGCGACGCGGGAGCATGTCGACCGGATCGTGGACATGCTCCGCACCGTGGCGAAGGACGTGGCGTAATCCATATCCCCTCTCCCGCAAACGGAGAGGGGAGACAGGGTTCACATCCGATACGAGGCCGTGATACCGAACGTCCGCGGCCGCCAAGTGCTGTCGGTGAATAGCACCGTATCGATGCCGCTGTGGGTGCGATCGATCAGCGGTGCATTGTCGAGTAGATTGTCGACGAACAGCGAGACATCCGCACCGCCGACCGTCGCCCCCCAGCGCAGGCTTATGAAATGGGTCGCCGCGGAAGCGACGAGGCCGGGATCATAGCTCGCAAGCGCGGCGGGATCTCGTTCCTTGATCCGGCCTTCCTTGCTGGCGAACTGATAATCGCCGCGCACATAAGCATCGTTTCCGAATGCCTTGAAATCATATTGGATGCCGAGCGCGGCGGTCCAGGGGGCGCCGCCCAGGCTGTCACCCTTGATCGCGAGGATCGAGGTATCGGTCTGATAGGCGGCGGTCTTGGTGAAGCGTGCGTCCGTATAGCCCAGCGAGGCGTCTAAGGTGATACCGGGGAATGGCCGCGCGGTGACCTGGAGATCGAAACCCCGCGCTCTCGCCTTGCCGAGATTGTCGATATAGCGGATCGCGCATTGGTTCAGCGTGACGAACTGCTGAATCCCGCTCCAATTGATGTTGAACACGCTGGCTTCCAGCGAAAGCTTGCGATCGAACAGCTTGTTCTTCGATCCGAGCTCGAAGCTGTTAACCGTGTCCGATTTGAACGATGAAGGCGCGGCGGTGATACCGAGGTTATCGAAATCATCTGAACACGCATCATAGGGAATCGGCGCATTTGCACCGCCTGGACGGAAACCCTTGGAATAGGTGAAATAGAGAAGATTATCGCGATCGATCTGGAAGGAGATGTTCGCCTTGGGCGTGAACGGCTTCTCGCTGGTTTTGCCGGACGCGCTCGTATAGCCGTAATTTTGCGGACCGTCCGCGAAATTGCTGAATTTATAGTCGACCTTGGCGTAACGCCCGCCTGCTGTCACGCTCAGCCGTTCCGTGATGTGCCAGGTGATGTCGGCGAAAATCGCGATCTGCTTCTCATGCGCGACCGACTGATTGATATAGCTGTCGATACCGTTGTAGAGCGGGATCGGGCCGTCATTCTCGGCCGCCGCGCCAAAATAATCCTCCAGCGACTGACCGAAAAGCTGCTCGAACAGCTTGTTGCCCAGCGGATCGACCAGTTCCTCGCGACTCATCTGGCGCTGTTTCTGATAGAAGAGGCCCGCGACCCAGGTGATGGGCGCGTTTGGATTGGTCGATTGCAGGCGCGCCTCCTGGGTGAAGATGCGCTGCGTGTTCGTCACCTTGCTCGGTGCAAGATAATAAGCGACGTCCGGATTGATCCCGTTCGGGAGAAGCTGCTGCGCGGGCCGTGTGCAGCGGGGCAAGGCAGGATCGTCTGGATCGACGCAAGTCGGATCGATCGGCAATGTCTGGTAATAAGAAAGATTATAGACAGTGCCGTCGTAGCCGGAGATGTTGCGGCGCTTGAAATAGCTGGTGTTACTGATGAACTGGACGCCGCCGAAAGCATAATCCACCTTCAGCACGGGCAGGACGAAGCGATCGGGGTTGCGGCGATATTCCGGGCTGGAATCCTTGAAGACACCCTTGCCCGGATTGGACAGGCCCTCGACATAATAATCGTCGTCGCGCGAGAGGCGCCGCTGATAATGGATGGAGGGCGTGATCTTGAGGCCGTCCGTCGGCTGCCAGGTCAAGGCGCCGCGCAGCACCGTCACATCGTCGCTGTTGGTATTCTTCTTGAGGACGTTGCCATAATAGTCGGTCTTGTCGATCCATCCGGAATCGCGCCGATGCCAGGCGCTGACCCGGAAGCCGAGCTTGTCCTGGACGATCGGTCCGCCGAACGCGATGCCGCCCTCATAGCTGACCCCGCCATGCTGGGTCGTGGACAACTCGGTGCGGGCGTAGGCGGTATATTTGTCCAGGCCGGGCTGCGGCGTGATGTAGCGCACCGTGCCGCCTTCGGATCCGGCGCCGAACAGCGTGCCCTGCGGCCCACGCAGCACCTCGACCCGCTCCAGATCGAAAATGGCGGGCTGGCTGTCATCCGAATTAAAGCCGAGATTGCGGATCTGAATGGGCGTATCGTCGATATAGATGCCTGTCGTTCCCGCGCCGGCATTGGACGAGATGCCGCGGATCGCGATCTGATTGCTGCCGCTCGTGACTTGGATGCCGGGCGTGAAGCGAGCCACGTCAGCCAGGGTCTTCACGCCTTTCGAATCGAGCGTCTTCTGATTGAAGGCGCTGACGCTGATCGGCACGCGCGAGAGCACCTGCTCCTGGCGCGTGGCGGTGACGACGATCTCGCTTTGATCGGTCGTGTTCGGAGCGGCGGCAGCGACTTGCTGCGCCTGCGCAGGCAGGGCGAACAGAGCGGCGGAAGCAAGCAAGCTATGGGCAAGGTGACGCGGCAAGAACATGCGATATCCCCTTCTCGCAGCCGATCGACGACGCCTCTCCCGTTCGACGTCTCTCGCGCCTGGGCTTATGTGATCACAGTCTGGCTGCCAAAGTCAACGCTTTGCACCCGATGCCGAGCGAATAGGCCGCACCGCGGCGACGCAGCAACACCTTGCGATCACAGCCGATCGCGTAGCGCGTAAAAGGACATGGCCGCCACCAGCGTGGGCCAGCGCAGCAACCGGCCGCCGGGAAAGGACGGTACGGGAAGCCGCGTCAAAGCATCGAAGGCGGGGCTGCCGCCGGTGATCGCATCGGCGACGAGCTTGCCGAAATAGGGCGCCAGCAGAACGCCCAGCCCCGAAAAACCGCCGATTCCATAAAGGCCCGGCCGTAGCTCGCGAACATAGGGCAACCGATGCGGCGTGACCGCGAGCGTGCCGCCCCAGGCATAGTCGATGCCGACGTCGGCGAGGCCGGGATAGATGCCCAGCATATGGCGGCGGACGAAGCCGGCAATGTCACCGGGAAAGCTGTAGGAATAATTCTCGCCGCCGCCGAAGAGCAGCCGCTGGTCGGGCGTGATCCGGAAATAATAGACCACGAACCGCGAATCGGAGACGGCATAGCCTCCACGGATCAGGCTTTCGGCACGCTCTCGGCCAAGCGGCTGCGTCACGGCGACGAAATTGTTGATCGGCATCACCCGTGCCTCGATTTCCGGCACGAGACCGCGCAGATAGCCGTTGGCGGCGACGATCACGCGGCCGGCACGCACCTCGCCCCGATCGGTGCGCAGGCGCCAGCCGTCGCCGATATGCTCTATCGCTGTGACGGAGCTCTCTTCTGCCAGCAGCGCGCCTTCCTGCCGCGCCGCCCGGGCGAGGCCGAGCGCCCAATTGAGCGCGTGAAGATGGCCGCCCCGCATGTCGAGCATGCCGCCATGATAGTTGCCGCCGCCCAGCATAGCGCCAAGCTCGTCCCGTTCGACGAAGCGGACATGCTCATAGCCATAAGCCTCGCGCAGATGATCGACCGTCCTGCGGGTATGCGGGACGTAACGCTGCTTGTGATCGACATGCAGCAGGCCCGGGGTGAGATCGCAGGCGATGCCATATTCGCGGATCGCCCAATCCAGATGCTCGCGCGCGTCGAGGCCGATCGCCCAGAGCTGCCGCGCGGCATCGGGACCGAGCTTCGCCTCAAGCCATTCCTGTTCCCGCCGCATGCCGACATGCACCTGGCCGCCATTGCGCCCCGATGCGCCCCAGCCGATGCGCGCAGCCTCCAGCAGGACGACTTGCCTGCCGGCGCGGGCCAGATGAAGCGCCGCGGAAACGCCGGTGTAGCCGCCGCCGACGATCGCGACCTCAGCCTCGTGACTGCCCTCCAGCGGCGGCAGGACGACGTCCTCGTTGCGGGTAGCCGCATACCAACTCGACGGAAAAGCCGGATCGAAAGCGGATGATCGTGTCATTGTGATCACAGCTACGCCAATTTTCGAGCGCGTCAATGTTGACCGGAACCGCAGCGCACCATAGCCTGCCCGCACCGCAACATTGATAGAGGAACCGCCGATGCCTTTCCCTCTTCCCACGCGCCGAGGTTTCCTGGCGGGGCTCGGCACGGCAGCGGTGGGATTGAGCTTCGGCCTGTCGGGCTGTCACAAGGGCTCGGGCAAGAAGATCAACTTCTATAACTGGGACACCTATATCGGGAAGACCACGCTCAAGGACTTCCAGGCTGCGAGTGGCATCGACGTGAACATGAGCCTGTTCGCGAACAATGACGAGCTGTTCGCCAAGCTGCGCGGCGGCAACCAGGGCTATGACGTGATCGTGCCGACCAACGATTTCGTGCAGCGCATGGGCGCCGCGGGCATGTTGATGCCACTCGATCACGCCAAGATCCCGAATTTCAAGAATATCGCACCGGAGTTCCAGGACGTCGCCTTCGATCCCGGCCGCCGCCTATCCATGCCCTACACCTGGCTGGTGCTCGGCATCGGCTATCGCAAGTCCAAGGTACAGGGCGTGCCGGATGACTGGAAATGGGTGTTCGATTCGCCCATGTACAAGGATCGGATCGCTTTGCTTTCCGAAGCAGGCGACCTGTGCCGGCTGGTGTTCAAATATCTCGGCTATCCGATGGACACCAGCGATCCTGCCGCCTTCCGGAAGGCCGAGGAGTTGCTGATCAAGCAGAAACCCTATGTCAAAGCCTTCCATGACGACAACGGGCAGGATCTGCTGCTGGCCGGCGATGTCGACATCGTCATCGAATATAACGGAGATATCGCGCAGGTAATGCGCGAGGATCCTGACCTCAACTTCGTCGTCCCACGCCAGGGGAGCCAGATTTCGTCGGATTGCCTCTGTATCCCGAAGGGTGCGCCCAGCCCCGACCTCGCGCATGAATTCATCAACTATCTGCTCGACGCCAAGGCCGGCGCGGAGATTTCGCAGACCATCCAATATCCGACGCCCAACGCCGCGGCAAAAGCGCTGATGCCGGCCACCTACCGCGACAATCCCGTGATCTTTCCGCCGCAGCCAATTCTCGCGAAATGCGAATATGCCAAATATGCCGGCGAGGCGATCTCTCGACAATATGAAGAGATCATCACGCGCGTCCGGGCAGCGTGAGCGATCGCCGACGTAACACCCTCGTCATGCCGAAACGAGTTCAGCGTGACGAAAACCCCTCAGCCCGCCGCCTCTATCGCGATCAGGGCCATGCCATCTTCGATATCCGCGGTGATCGCCTGCCGCAGCGCCTCTTCGTCGCCGCGGGCGATGGCGTCCAGCGCGACATGATGCTGATCCACGAGCTTGGCGGTGCCCACGCGGCCATAAACGACGCGCATCAGCGGACCGAACTGCAGCCATAAGGTCTCGATCATTCGCGGCAGGATCGTCTTTCCAGACGCGCGATAGATCATGAAATGGAAACGGGCATTGGCCTCCATATAAGCGACCACGTCGCCGCGCAGCAGCGCGGCATCCAGGGCGGCGTCGACCGCCTTGAGCTGCTTGAGCAGCGGCGGGCCGATAAAAGGCAGCGCCTGCGCCGCCGCCTCCGGCTCGATCAGCTTGCGGCAGCGCATCACCTCGTCCAGCCGCTCGGCCGTCATCACCGGCACCGCGATCTTGCGCTTCGAACGGATCTCGACCGCGCCTTCGGCGGCAAGCCGGCTCAGCGCGTCGCGCACCGGCATCTGGCTTACGCCGAGCTGCTGCGCGATGCCCCGGGTGGAAAGGCCGATGCCGGGCGCGATCCGCCCGGCAATCAGCCGCTGACGCAGTTCCTCATAGACGCCGGCGCGCAGCGTATCTTCGGTCTCCTCGGGTTTGCTCAAGCCAGCAACTCACCTATGGCCCGATGCGCCTGATCGATCGCGCTGTCCGTATAGGCGGCAGCACCCGAATCCGAATTGGCGATGGCGATGCGGCCGAAGCGCTGCCTCGCTATGATCTGCGGCTGTTTTTCCGGCGGCAATTCTTCCTCCCACAGGGGATTATATTCCGGCGCATAGCCATGTGGCCAGCGGTTGACCGTGATCGCCGCAATATCCCGCGCCGGATCGAATCCGCCACCCGACAAGGCCCGGCCGAGCTGATCGCGCAAATTGCGCTCGAACGTGGAAAAGGGCGTTTCGAGCAACTCCATACGGCCGACCTTGTTCTGCTCATATTCCGGCAGGCCGGGCGAGCAGGGCACGCGCTCCAGACGAATCAGGATCGGCTCGTCGGGTGAACGCGGACTCTTATAATCGCCGACGTCGACCGTGTCGTTGAGTCCGAAGGAACTGAAATAGCAGCCGGGCGACCAGACATTGGAGACTTTGAGCCTGTCGAACGCATGCCAGTTGGCGAGCGCGACGCTGGTGTAGACGAGCGGGCATTTGACGAGCCCGTGCAGCGCGGCCTTCTGAGGCTCTGGCAGTTCCGGAACAAGATAGGGAATCATCATATTATAGCCAGCCAGAACGCACTGCCCCGCGCGTACCGTCTTGAGCTTGCCCGCGCTGATATAGGTGATCTCCACCTCCTTCGCGCTTGCCGGATCGCCAAGATTGCGCGCCTTGAGCACGACGCTGCTCAGCCGGATGCGGACCTGCTGGCCTGGCCGATCGAGCCGCGCATAATCGGCCCGCGCCGTGACGCAATCGGGCGCCGAATGGCCCGGCATCGCCTCCGGGATCAACGCGCGCACCAGCAGTCGCGCGATCGTCGCGTTACCATCCGGAAAATGCAGCGTGTAGGATCCGCCGGTGTCGGCGTAACCCCGCGGCGTGTAACCCATGCGCGGGATTCCGCCCGGATCGAGCTTGAGGCCCTGAAAGCCGGAGAATTTCATCGCCCAGCAATCGAGCGCGGTGACGGCATCGATGCCGACGCCCCACCAGCCGTGCGAGCGCGGTTGATAGAAGGGCAAGGTCGCGGGATCGATCTTTGCGATCTTGGTCAGATAGTCGGCATAGCTCATCCGCGACAGCCGTTCCTTCTTCTCGGCGGAAGAAAGGCCCGGCATATAATCGGTCTCGCCATCCTCGATGCGGGCGATGTCCGCGCGGATGGCTGGCGCGATCGGCGCCGCCTTCAGCACGGCGGCCCAATTGCCGTCGCCGACGCCGCCCACGAACGCGTCGGTCCCGAAATTCTCGCGATCGAAGAATAGGCCGCGGCCCATTCCGCGGCTTCCGTAAAAATCTTCCTTCTCGATCGATTTCATTCCGTCCGGATCGATCCCGATCTTGCGGATCAGCCCATCGGCAACGCGACTGTAGGGGCGCGGACTGTCGATGCCGAGCGTGCCGCCGTTGAGCAGGTTGAGCCGGCCGCCGAGATGGAATTCGTTGCGCTTGGCATGGCCGCCGAAATCATCGTGGTTGTCGAGGATCAGGATACGGGCATCGGGCTTGGCCTGTCGGAAGAAATAGGCGGCCGACAAGCCGCTGATGCCGCCGCCGACGACGATGAGATCATAGCGCTCCCCGCTGTCGAGCGGCGGCGGGAAACTCTGACCGTCGCGCAGCGCATGCGCATTTTCGAACGAACCGGGATGCGAGCCGCGCATGCCGGTCCGCATCGGCGGATAGTCATCGGCTTGCGAGGCGGCCGCGCCGGTCGGCAAGGCGGACAGCGCCGCCAGGCCGGCCGCTCCCAGTGCCGAATCGTGGAGGAAATCCCGCCGTGTGATCGCCCGATCCATGCCAAGATCACGATCGGACGCTCGCCGTTCATCAGCCATTTTCGCAGACTCCACGCCGCCTCTTGCGGCGTTGGAGAGCAAACTAAGATCACAGTTTGTCGGCTGTCAATTCACTGTCACACCGAGCCGTCCGGCCCCGCATCCGGATAGCGTGTCAGATGATCCGCAGTTTCGAACCAGCCTATCCTGCTGCCATGCCAGATATGGAATTCGGGCGGGCTCGCTTCCGGCACGTCCAGCGTCGCGATCGCGATGTCGATCGTATCGATCTGATAGTCGACATGCATGGCGATCTGGCAGCCGCAATCGCCGCAAAACCAGCGCTCGCCGATAGGCGACGAGCGGTGTCGCCGGGGATTGCCCTGCTCGACGACGAAGGCGTCGCGCGGCACCGTGCCGAACACCAGCACCGGCGCGCCGGACGCGCGCTGACAATTGCGGCAATGGCAATAAGCAACGGCCTGCGGCGCCTCGGCCAGCCGATAGCGGATGGCGCCGCACAGGCAGCCGCCCTTCGATTCCGTCATGCCGTCTCTCCTGCGAACTTCACCGACGCATATCGCGGTATAGGCGGTGCGGCCTTCGCCGGCTATTTCGCAGGATCGCTGTCCACCCAGGTTCCGCCGATCGCCTGAATGAGCGTGATCGCGGCGACCTGACGGTCGACGATCGCGCTCGCTTCCGTCTGGCGGGCGCTGAGCGCCGTGGTCTGTGCCGTGATCACATCGGTATAGGCGATGATACCGGCGACATATTGGTTCTGGGTGAGCTGCTCGACCCGGTTGGCAGCGACGGCGGCGGCGACACGCTCATCGCCTACCGTCTTCAGCACGCGCACCGCGGCAAGTTCGTCCTCGGTCTGCTGGAAAGCGGTGAGAACGATCTGGCGGTAGGTGGCAACCGCTTCGTCATAGGCGGCACGCGCCTGCCGCACCTGCGCCGCGCGGGCACCGAAATCGAGCAGGGTGAGCGCACCGGTCGCGCCCAGCGACCAGACGCTGCTCACCGCCTTGAGAAGATTGCCCAGCGAACTCGAATTGCCGCCGACCGACCCGCTGAGCCCGATGGTCGGGAAGAAGGCGGCGCGGGCGATGCCGATCTGCTGATTGGCGGCGGCAACACGGCGTTCGGCCGCCGCGACGTCCGGCCGGCGCTCGATCAGCGCGGAGGGCAGGATGCCCGGCACGTCGGGTACGGCGCGGTTCCAGGCGGCCGGGGCGATCGAGAAGGTGGACGGGCTTTCACCGACAAGCACGGCGATCGCATGCTCGAAAATTGCCCGCTGCCGCACCAGATCGGCGGCGCTGGCGCGAGCCGTACGCAGCTGGGTTTCCGCCTGAAGCACGTCGACACGGGCAACCACGCCCGAATTATAGCGATTGGTGGTGATCGTCAGCGCACGCTCATAAGCGCTGATCGTGTCGGCGAGGATCAGTTGCTGCGCCTCGATGCCGCGGAGCTGAACATAATCCAGAGCGAGTTCGCCCTGCGCCGAGAGTGCGGCGTTCACCAGATCGGCATGGCTCGCCTGGGCGTTCGCCTTGGCCTGGCGCACGGTCGATCCGATGCGGCCCCATAGATCCGGCTCCCAACTCGCGCCGATCGAGACGGTGTAGCGCTTGCTGCCGTTGCTCGAGCTGTTCTGGACGCCACCGGAATTGTTGATCGTCGTCGTCCCGCTGCCGAAGGTACCGGCGCGAGTGGCATCGGCGGAAAGATCGACGGTCGGCAACAAGGCGGCACGCTGCTCGCTCACCGTGGCACGCGCCTGGCGATAGGCAGCTTCGGCAGCAGCCAGATTCTGGTTCGAAACGAGCACGCGCGCCTCGAGATCGTCCAGCACGGGATCGCCGAACAGCTTCCACCACTGGCCCTTGGCGATATCGTCCGCAGGCTGGGCGGTGCGCCAGCCGGCCTCTTCCTTGAAGCCCGCCGGGATCGGCTGCGCCGGACGGCTGTAATGAGGCGCCATGCTGCATCCGGAAAGCAGCATCGCCGCCAGCACCGGCACGGTCGTGGCTGCGCGCAAGAGGCTCATGCGGATATGTTTCCCTGTGTGGGTGAGATCGGACGGTCGCTGTGGCGTGCGAGCAGCCTTTCGTTGGGCGAGCGGCGGCGGAAGCGATCGAGCGCGAGATAGACGACCGGTGTGGTCAGCAGCGTGAGGAACTGGCTCGCGATCAGGCCGCCGACGATGGCGATGCCGAGCGGCCGACGCAGCTCCGCCCCCTCACCGAAACCGATGGCGAGCGGCAGCGCGCCGAAGGCTGCGGCGAGCGTCGTCATCAGGATCGGGCGGAAGCGCAGCAGCGATGCCTCGCGGATCGCCTCGAACGGCGTCAGCCCCCGCGCCCGTTCCGCATCCAGCGCGAAATCGATGATCATGATCGCGTTCTTCTTCACGATGCCGATCAGCAGGATGAGGCCGATCAGGGCGATCAGATCGAATTCCGATCCGGTGATCATCAGCGCGATCACCGCTCCCAGCCCTGCCGACGGCAAGGTGGAGAGCACGGTGAGCGGATGGATGGCGCTTTCGTAGAGGATGCCGAGCACGATGTAGATCACCAGCAGCGCCGACAGGATGAGGATCGGCGTCGACGACGTCGATTGCTGGAACACCTGGGCGGTGCCGGCAAAGCTGCCATGCACCATCGACGGCAGGCCAAGCGAGGCCTGGACCGACTGGATCCCCTGGGAGGCCTGGCCAAGCGAATAGCCGTTGGCGGTGTTGAACGAGATGGTGGTGGCGGGCGCCCCGTCCTGGTGATTGACCGAAGCCGCGGTGGACCCCGTCGCCCAGGTTGCGATCGTGGACAAGGGCGTCATGCTGGACGGCGCGGTATTGACGGCTGCGCCCGTGGCCGCGCCGGCGGCCTGCCCCGTGGTCGACACCGGCGAGGATCCGCCGGTCGCCGATCCGACGATGGTGGAGCCGTTGACCGTGGTGGTGTTCGTCGTCGCGCCGGCCGAGCTCGCCGCGCTCGACGAAGCGGCGGTGCCCGAGATGCTTGATGTGGTGGACGTAGCTGTCGTCGTGGTCGCCGTACTCGCGGTCGGCACATAGACGTTGCTGAGCTGGTCCGGCGAACGGGTGAGCTCGGGAGAAACGCCCATCACCACATGATATTGGTTGAGCCCACTGTAGATCGTCGCGACCTGCCGCTGGCCGAAACCGTCGTAGAGGGTGTTGTCGACCATCTGCGGCGTGACGCCCAGGCGGCTGGCGCTATCGCGGTCGATCGTCACATAGACTTCCGCCGCGCCATCGGCCTGATCCGTATCGACGTCGGTCACCGAACGCTCGCTCTTGAGCGCGACGGCGAGCTTCTCCGCCGAATCCTGCAACACCTTCTGATCGTCGGCCTTCAACGTATATTGGTAGGTGCTGTTGGACGATCGCCCGCCGACGCGCATGTCCTGCACCGGATTGAGGAAGACGCTGACGCCGGTGATCTTGGCGAGCTTGGGCCTCAGCCGCGTGATCACGTCCCGGCTGGAATCGCGCTGGCTCTTGGGCTTCAGCACGACGAACATGAAGCCGCCGCCCGCGCGCGAGCCGCCGGTGAAGGCGACGACATTCTGGACTGCCCGATCGTGGCGGATGATCTTCACGATCGCCTGCAGCTTGGTCTGCATGTCCAGGAAGGAAATGCTCTGATCGGCGCGCAGGCCGCCCTGCAGCGATCCGGTATCCTGTTCCGGGAAGAAACCTTTCTGCACCTGAATCAGCAGGAAGATGTTGAGCGCCACGGCGCCCGCGAGCAGCAGCAGCATCGTCGCCCGGTTGGCCAGCGCCCAATCGAGATTGCGGGCATAGCTGCGCTGCACCCGATCGAATTGCCGTTCGGCGAAATCGGACAGGCGGCTGGCCTTTTCCTTCGGCTTGTCGCGCAGGATCAGCGATGCGAGCATCGGCGTCGTCGTCAGCGAGATGACGAGGCTGATCAGCACGGCGACCGTCATCGTCACCGCGAATTCACGGAAAAGGCGGCCGATGATGCCGCCCATGAACAGCAGCGGGATGAACACCGCGACGAGGCTGAGCGAGATGGAAAGGACGGTGAAACCCACTTCGCGCGCGCCACGCAGCGACGCCTGGCGACGGCTCATTCCCTCTTCGATGTGGCGGCTGATATTCTCCAGCACCACGATCGCATCGTCGACGACGAAGCCGGTCGCGACGGTGAGCGCCATCAGTGATAGGTTGTTGAGGCTGAAGCCGAGCAGGTACATCACGCCGAGCGTGCCGAGCAGCGATACGACCACGGCCACGGCCGGCACGATGGTGGCACGCAGCGAACGCAGGAAGACGCTGACGACCATGACCACCAGCAAGGTGGCGATGACGAGCGTGATCTCCACCTCGTGCAGCGAGGCCCGGATCGTGGTCGTCCGGTCCGACGCGACCGAAAGCTTGATGTCCGCCGGCATGGCGGCCTGCAGCGCCGGCAGCTGTGCCTTCACCGCATCGACCGTGGCGACGATATTGGCGCCGGGCTGTCGGCTGATGATGATGGTCACCGCCCGCTGCCCGTTGAACAGGCCCATGGTGCGGATGTCCTCCGGGCCGTCATAGACTTTCGCGACATCCGACAGGCGGACGGCGATGCCGTTGCGCCAGGCGACGATGAGGTCGTGATAGTCCGCGGCCTTCAATCCCGGCTTGTCGCCATAAAGCTGATAGGCGGTATCCCCGCTCTCCATCACGCCGCGGGGACGGTTGGCATCGCTGGCGGATACCGCAGTGCGGACATCCTCCAGCGGAATGCCATAGCGCGCCAGGGCCAGCGGATTGAGGTCGATGCGGACCGCTGGCAGCGCCGCGCCGCCCAGCTCGACGCCGCCGACGCCCTGCACCTGCAGCAGCCGCTGCTGCACGACATTGGACACGGCATCGTAGATTTCCGCCGGAGAGCGCGTCTTCGACGTGAGCGCGATGATCATGATCGGCGCATCGGCCGGATTCATCTTGCTGTAGCTGGGATTGGTCTTGAGCGTGGCGGGCAGATCCGCGCGCGCGGCATTGATCGCCGCCTGCACGTCGCGCGCGGCGCCGTCGATATTGCGCGACAGATCGAATTGGAGGGTGATCCGCGTCGAGCCTATGCCCGATTGGGAGGTCATTTCGGTGACGCCCGCGATCGTTCCCAGGCGCCGTTCCAGCGGGGAGGCGACGCTGGTCGCCATCGTCGTCGGCGACGCGCCCGCCAGGTTGGCCTGCACCATCACCGTCGGGAAATCGACCTGCGGCAGCGGCGCCACGGGCAGTACGAAGAAGGCCGCGATGCCGGTCAGCGCAAGGCCGATAGTCAGCAGCAGCGTGCCGATCGGCCGGCGGATGAAGGGTGCCGAGATGTTCACGGCCTGCGCCTTCCGTTCTTCATCCTCCCCCAAAGGGGGAGAGGGACCGCGCGAAGCGCGGTGGAGGGGTTCTCGCCAACTGCATGCGTCACATGGATTGTGAGCGGGGCCCCTCCACCATGCTTCGCATGGTCCCCCTCCCCCTTTGGGGGAGGATGACAGGTAAGACCCCTCACGCGCCGCTCTCCAGCGGCAACTCGGGCTGCGCGTCGCTGCGGCGGCGGAACCGCTCGGACAGGCGCTCGAAGGCCAGGAAGATCACCGGCGTGGTGAACAAGGTCAGCGCCTGACTGAGGATCAGGCCGCCCGCGATGGCGAGGCCGAGCGGGCGGCGGAGCTCCGATCCCATGCCGGTGCCGAAGATCAGCGGGATGGCGGCGAACAGCGCGGCGAAGGTGGTCATCATGATCGGGCGGAAACGCAGCATGGCGGCCTGGCGGATCGCCGTGTCGGCATCCTTGCCCTCCTGCCGCTGCGCATCGATCGCGAAGTCTATCATCATGATCGCGTTCTTCTTCACGATGCCGATCAGCAGCACGATGCCGATGATCCCGATGACGCCCAGATCGTTGCCCGTCACCAACAGCGCGAGCAGCGCGCCGATGCCGGCCGAAGGCAGCGTCGACAGAATCGTCACCGGATGGACGAAGCTCTCATAGAGCACGCCGAGCACGATATAGACGACCACGATCGCGGCAAGGATCAGCCAGATCTCGTTGGACAGGCTCGCGCGGAAGGCGTCGGCCGCACCGAGGAACTTGGTGGTGATTAGCTCGTCCGGGAAACCGATGCGCTTCTGAGCGGCCGTGATCGCATCGACCGCGCCGCCCAGTGATTCGCCGGGGGCCAGATCGAAGCCGATCGTTGCGGCGGGGAACTGCGAGACGCGTGAGACCTGGAGCGGCGCCGTACCGCGCACGACGGTGGCTACGGTGGTGAGCGGCACGGACGTGCCGCTGCTCGTTGCGATGTACAATCGGGACAGCGCTTCAGGCGTTTCCAGCATGTCGGGCTGGCTCTCGAGGATCACGCGATATTGGCTGGACTGGGTGAAGATGGTCGAGATGATGCGCTGGCCGAAGGCGTTGTAGAGCGCGCTGTCCACCGCCGAGGCGCTGATGCCGAGCCGGGCCGCCGAATCGCGGTTGAGCTGGACGGTGACGGCGGGGCCGTTGGTCAGTACGTCCGACACGACATGGCGCACCTTGGAGACATGCTGCAGTTCGGCGACCAGCTTGCCCGCCCATTCGTCGATCACCGCCTGATCCGCGCCTTGCAGCGCGAAGCGATAGGCGGTCGGCCCGCCTTCGGCATCGATCGTCAGATCCTGTACCGGCCGCACGTAGAAAGTGACGCCGGGGATATGCGCCACGCTCTCCTGCAGCCGCTTGATCAGCTTCGCCTGGCTGCCGCTCCGATCGCTGTCGTCCTTGAGGTTGATCAGCATACGGCCCTGATTGAGCGTCGCATTCTTGCCGTCCACGCCGACATTGGAGCTGAGGCTGGAGACGTCCGGATCCTTGAGGATCGTGTCGGCCACCTGCTCCTGCAGATCGGACATCCGCGCGAAGGATACCCCCTGCCCCGCCTGCACGACCGCCTGGAGCTGGCCAGTATCCTGTTCGGGGAACAGCCCCTTCGGCACCAGCACGAACAGCAGCGCGGTGAGCGCCAGCGTGCAGGCGAAGACCACCATCGTCGCCCGCTGCCGCGCCAGCACCCAATCGAGCCAATGGCGATAGCGATCCGCCAAGCGCTCGAACCAGCCCTGGGTGATCTCGACGATACGGATCTTGCGGATCTCTTCCTCCGGCTTGAGCCAGCGGGCGGAGAGCATCGGGACGAGCGTGAGCGCGACCACCGCGGAGATCAGAATGGTCACCGCGAGCGTCACCGCGAACTCGCGGAACAGCCGGCCGACGACATCGCCCATGAACAGCAACGGGATCAGCACCGCGACGAGGCTGACGGTGAGGGAGATGATGGTGAAGCCGATCTCGCTCGATCCCTTGAGCGCGGCGGTGAAGGGGCGCTCGCCCTTTTCGAGATGACGGGCGATATTCTCGGTCACGACGATGGCGTCGTCGACCACGAAGCCGGACGCGATGGTGAGCGCCATCAGTGAGAGATTGTTGAGGCTGAAGCCCAGCATGTACATCGCGCCGAAGGTGCCGATCAGCGACAGCGGCACGGAGATGGACGCGATGAGCGTCGCCTGCGGACTTCCCAGGAACAGGAAGATCGCCAGCGTCACCAGGATGACGGCGAACACCAGCTCCATCTGCACGTCATGCACGGAAGCGCGGATGCCGGTGGTGCGGTCGGTCAGCAGAGTGACATGGACGTCGGCCGGCAGCGCAGCTTCCAGACTGGGCAGCGCCTGCTTGATCATGTCGACGGTCTGGATGACGTTGGCGCCCGGCTGGCGTTGCACATCCAGCACGATCGCAGGGGTGCGGTTCATCCACGCACCGATGCGGCGGTTTTCGGAGGCATCGACGACGTTGGCGACGTCCGACAGGCGCACCGGATCACCGCCCTGATGCGCGATGATCAGGCTCCGATACTCTTCGGCGGTGGCGAGTTGATCATTGGCGTCAATCGACCAGGATCGCGTCGGCCCGTCGAAGCTGCCCTTGGCACCGTTGACGTTCGCGCTGGCGATCACGCTGCGCAGCTGATCCATCGAAATGCCGCGCGATGCGAGCGCCTGGACGTTCGCCTGGATGCGCACCGCGGGCCGCTGCCCGCCGGACAGCGAGACCAGGCCGACGCCGGAAATCTGGGCGATCTTGTTGGCGACACGCTGGTCGACAAGATTCTGGACTTCCGAGAGGGTCCGCGTCTTCGACGTGATACCCAGGCTGAGGACCGGCGCGTCGGCGGGATTGACCTTGGCATAGATGGGCGGCGCCGGCAGATCGGACGGCAGCAGCGTGCCCGCGGCGTTGATCGCCGCCTGCACCTCCTGCTCGGCTACGTCCAGCGACAGGTCGAGATTGAACTGGAGGGTGATCACCGATGCGCCGGCCGACGACACCGAAGACATGCGGGACAGCCCGGCCATCTCGCCGAACTGCCGCTCCAGCGGGGCCGTCACCGTCATCCCCATTACGTCCGGGCTCGCGCCGGGATAGAGGGTGCTCACCTGGATGGTGGGATAATCGACCTCCGGCAACGCCGAGAGCGGCAGCATGCGATAGGCGATGAGCCCCGACAGCAGGATCGCGAGCATGAACAGCGTGGTCGCGACCGGCCTCAGGATGAAGGGCCGGGAGGGATTGGCCGAAGGCGCGGTGATCGCGTCGGCTTCCTCCTCGCTGCGTTCGTCGGTCACTGGGCGCCGCCGTCCGCATTGTGACGGCGACGGTGCTGCTGCCTTTCGCCGGACTGGTTGCCATCGGCCGGTGTGGATCCATTGTCGCCGCCGGCAGCACCCTCGCCGCGCCGGTGGCGTCCCGAGCCACCACCATTGTCGCTGCCGCTGCCGAATAGCCAGCCGAACAAACCACCGCTGCTGCGATTGCCCCGGCCGCTGCGCGGCGCATCACCGGGCAGCTGCACCCTGGACCCGTCGTCGAGATTGTCCGCGCCTTCGGTGATCACTGTCTGGCCTAGCGCGACGCCGGAGAGAATGACGATGTTCTTCTCGTTCGCCGGACCAGTCTTCACGGTCTGAAGCTTCACCGTCTTGTCCGGCTGGAGCAGGAAGACGAAATCGCCTTGCGCGCCATGCCGCACAGCCGTCACCGGGATGGCGACCGCATTGCGAAGCGTATCGACCAGGATGTTCACATTGACGAACTGGTTAGGGAACAGCTTGCCATCCGGATTGGGAAAGCGCGCCTTGGCCTTCACGGTGCCGGTGGTGGCATCGATCTGATTGTCGAAGGTCAGGAAGCGCCCCTGCGAGAGCAAGGTCACGCCGCTCTGATCATAGGCGGAGACCGAAAGACCGTCGCTCGTCGCCGCCTTGGCCTGCACCGTAGGCAGCTTGTCCTGCGGCACGGCAAAGCTGACGTCGATCGGCGTCGTCTGAGTAATCACGACGATGCCGTTGGTATCACTGGGTGTAAGATAATTACCGATATCGGCCTGGCGCAAACCGACACGGCCGGAAACCGGCGCGGTGATCGCGGTATAGGCGAGATTGAGCCTCGCCGTGCCGATCGCCGCCCGATCCGCACCGACCGTGCCTTCGAGCTGCTTGACGGTGGCGGCCTGGGTATCGACCTGCTGGCTCGCGATCGAGTCCTGCTTGAGCAGTGTCTGATAGC
Source organism: Flavisphingomonas formosensis (assembly GCF_009755815.1). Taxonomy (GTDB): domain Bacteria; phylum Pseudomonadota; class Alphaproteobacteria; order Sphingomonadales; family Sphingomonadaceae; genus Flavisphingomonas; species Flavisphingomonas formosensis. Next base: position 170,096 of record NZ_WRPK01000004.1, on the reverse strand, counting down.
GTTTGAGATCCGTGCGGGCGAGGTTGAGCTGCGCATCGTCGCGCGCGAGATTGGCCTCAGCCTGGGCAAGCGCGAGACGGTAGGGACGCGGATCGATCTGCGCGAGCAGTTGGCCCTTGGTCACCATCTGGCCTTCGGTGAAATGGATGCTGAACAACACACCGGAGAGCTGCGGACGGACGGTCGCGGTGGTGATCGGCTGGACGGTGCCGATCGCTGCCAGCGTCACCGGCATTTCCAGCGCAGCGGCCTTGGCCGTACCGACCGTCGCCGCCGGGCGACCGCGGCCACCCCGTCCGCCCGGCCCGCCACCGCCCGCGCCGTCGGAGCTGCCGGAGGTGAGATACCAGGCGACGAGCCCGACGAAGACGAGCACGACCGCCGCGATCACGAAATTCTTGCGCCTGCGGCGGCTTTGATCGAGCTCGAGTTCGTCCATGAAATCCCGTCCTTCCGATCGAGGCATAAAACCGCCCACGGATAATCGGCCGTGGCATCCGGCGTTTACGGAAAGATTTCAATCATGAAAAAAGCCGGGGAGAAACCTCTCCCCGGCTCATCAATCCGCCGCCACCGGCCCGGATAGCGGCTTGGGACGCCGCGTGAGCCAGACGACTCCTATCATTGCGATCGACAGCCAGCCGGACAGCCAGAAGATGTCGTTCGAGGCCAGCAGATAGGCCTGGCCGACCATCTGCCGGACGACAGCGCCCGACGCCTGGAGCTGCGTCATGCCCAGGGACTGCAGGTCTGTCAGGGCGTGCTGGAAGTTGGGCGCATAGGAGGTCGTGCCCTCGCTGAGCCGGCTTTGGTGAAACGCCTCGGAACGATCCCAGAAGGTGGTGACGATCGAGGCGGCGAAGCTGCCCGCAGTGATACGGGCGAAGTTCGAGATGCCTGTCGCCGAGGGTGTCCGTTCCGGCGGAATGCCGTCCAGCGAGATGGAGAGCATCGCCAGGAAGAAGATGCTGAGCCCCACGCCCTGGGTGAGCATCGGCATCATCAAGTTCCAGAAACTGGCATAGGTGGTGTAGCCGGCGCGCTGGAAATAGGAGACCGAGAAAGCGACGAACGCCACCGAGGCGAGGATGCGCAGATCGATCTTGGTGCTCAGCCGCGCCATGATCGGCGTCAGCACGACCGCCACCGCGCCGCTCGGCATCGAGAGCAGGCCCGCCCAGGTGGCGGTATAGCCGAGCTGCGTCTGCACCCATAGCGGCAGCAACAGCGTGTTGGCGAAGAATACGGCATAGCCCAGGCACACGGCGATCGTGCCGAACGCGAAGTTGCGGTGGCGGAAGAGACTGAGATCCACCGCGGGATGCTCGTCGGTGAGCTCCCAGATCAGCCAGGCGAAGAAGCCGATCACGGCCAGCACCGCCAGCACGACGATGTGCGTGGAGTGGAACCAGTCGGCATCCTTGCCGAGATCGAGCATGATCTGGAGCGAGCCGACCCAGAAGGCGAGCAGCCCCAATCCCACTATGTCGATCGGGAGCTTGCGGGTCGGCGTGTCGCGTTTGGACAGCGAGCGCCAGCAGACGAACGCGCAGAACAGGCCCACCGGCACGTTGATCAGGAAGATCCAGCTCCAGTGGTAATTGTCTGAGATGATGCCGCCCAGCACAGGCCCGGTGATAGGCGCGACCAGCGTGGTGATCGACCAGATGCCGAGCGCGGTGGCGCGCTTGTCCGGCGGGAAGATCATGATCAGCAGCGCCTGGCTGCCCGGGATCATCGGCCCGGAAACCGCGCCCTGCAGCACGCGGAAGGCGATGAGCGAGCTCAGATTCCAAGCCATGCCGCACAGGAAGGAAGCCAGCGTGAACAGGATCACGGAAAGCACGAAGGTGCGTACGACGCCGTAGCGCCCCATCAGCCAACCGGTGAGCGGCACCGCCACGCCGTTCGATACGGCGAAGGAGGTGATGATCCACGTCCCGTTATCGGTACTGACGCCGAGATTGCCGGCAATGGTCGGCAGCGACACGTTGGCGATGGTCGTATCCAGAACCTGCATGAAGGTTCCGAGCGCCAGCGCCAGCGCAGTGATCGCGAGAGCGCCGCCCGTGAGCGGCGCCTGCGTGCCGCCTCCGGTCACCGGGTGGTGCCGCGATTGGCCGCGATGATCCGCGCGATCTGCGCCTCGACATCGGGGCCGCCATCCTGACTCGCCTGCTTCTGGAAGGTGCCGGCAGCGATCCGCGCGACCAGCGGACCGGAATGATCGCGTACGTCGACCTTCGCGGTGACGGACAAGCCGATACGCAGCGGATTGCGGTCGAGCTCGGCCGGGTCGAGGGCGATGCGCACCGGCACGCGCTGCACTACCTTGATCCAGTTGCCAGAGGCATTCTGCGGCGGCAGCAGCGCAAAGGCATTGCCGCTGCCGGCGCCGAGGCCGATCACATGACCGTGATAGGTCACTTCGCCGCCATAGACGTCGGCTTCGATTTCGACCGGCTGACCGACGCGGATATGTTTGAGCTGCGTCTCGCGGAAATTGGCATCGATCCACAGGCTGCGCAGGGGCACGACCGCCATCAGGGGCACGCCCGCCGCCACCTGCTGGCCGAGTTGCACGGTCCGTTGGGCGATCACGCCGTCCACGGGCGCGGTGAGCCGCATATGGGCCTGGACGATGGCCGCTCGGCGGAAATTGGCGATCGCCGCCAGCACGTCCGGATTGGTTTCGACATTGGTGCCCTGCACCGAGCTCAGCGACTGGGCGACGCGGCTCCTGGCGAGATCGAGCGCCGCCTGCGCGGTACGCACCGCATCCGCGGCGTGCGACACTTCTTCGCCCGACACCGCACCATCCGCGGCGGCCGATTTGCGGCGCGCGAGATCGTTGCTGGCGCGTGACAGGTCTGCCTGCGCCTGGATGACCTCGGCCCGACTTTCGTCGACCTTGGAGAAATTAGAGCGAACCGAACGCACCGCCTGCGCGAGCTGCGCTTCCGCCGCGGCCATCGTCGCGTCCGCCGTTGCCGGATCGAAATCGATGAGCGGCTGGCCCCGGCGAACCGCCTCGGTATTGTCGGCATGGAGCGCAATCACCGTCGCCGGCTCGCGGCTGGTGATCGCCACCACGTCGCCCGCCACATAGGCATCATCGGTGGATTCGAAACGGCCGGCGAACAGCAGCGCATAGACGCCATAGCCGATGAGGCCGAGCAGTACGAAGACGCCGAGCACAAGGAACCAGCGTCGCCGGGCGGATGCGTTGCCCCGCTTCTCGGGAGCCGCCTGCGCGGCCGGAGGAGACTGGGTGGGCGCCGCTTGGCTCGGAGGCGCACTCTCCTCATCGGCGCTTTCGGGACGGCCGTCTTCGCGCAGATCGGTGAGACTCGTCATGGTCTGGCCCTCATGCTTGCCCCGGCGGCGGCATCGGCGACCGCGGGCGAATTTTCGAAGCCGCCCCCAAGGGCGACGAGAAGCTGGACGCGGCGCACGGCACCGTCCGCTGCAATGTTGACCTGTGCCTGCCGCGCCTGGAGCAGGCGATCGTCCGAGGCCAGTATGTCGAGCCGCGAACCAAGCCCGGTGCGCAGCCGGATCGTATCGAGCCGAACCGTGTCCTGGAGAGCGGCAAGCGTCCTCGCCTGCTGCTCTGCTTCGGCCGCGGAGGTCTGCACCGACGAAAGAGCGTCGGCAGCCTGCTTGACCGCCTGCACGACGAGATCGTTATAGTCCGCGATGGCGACGTCGATCTGGGCGGTAGCGCCGCGATAATTGGCGCTGAGGCGGCCGCCTTCGAAGATCGGGAGATGGATCGCCGGGCCGCCGCCATAGGCGATCGCACCCGAGGTGAAGAGCGCGCCGAGCCCCAGCGCCTGGGCTCCAATGAAAGCCTTGAGATCCACATTGGGGAAGAAATCGGCCCGCGCCGCGCGACGGCCCGCGCTGGCCGCGTCGATCCGCGCCTGCGCCGCCTGAATATCCGCTCGGCGGCCAAGCAGATCGGCAGGAAGCGCGCCGGGGAGCGGCAGCGTCCTGTCCAGCGCCAGCGAGGGCGGCGTCACCGTCGCATAATAATCGGCTCCCTTGCCGGCGAGCGCGGCGAGAGCATGGATCATGAGCTGCCGATCCCCCTCGGCACGGACCTGCGCCTGCTTCGCCTCGGCCACCAGTGTTTCGGCCGCGCGCGCATCGAAGTTGCTGGCGAGCTGGTTACGGATGCGCGAGCGGGCAAGACTCAGTGATTGTTCACGCGAAGCGACGAAGGCGGCGGCGATCTTCGCCTGCGCATCCGCCCGCGCCAGGTTGAGATAGGTCTGCGCGACGGCCCCGCTGAGCGCGATCTTCGCGGCGGCGGCATCGAGCGCGGCCGCTCTGGCGCCGGCGCGGGCCTGATCGACCAGCGCCTTCTGCTTGCCGGCAAAATCCAATGTCCAGCTGAGATTGGCCTGGGCGGTGCCGACCCACTGGGTCGATCCGCCGTAGGGCGGCGGAATGATGTATTTCTCGCTAAGCCGCTGCCGCTCCTCGTCCACATCGACACCGAGATGCGGCAGCAGACCCGCGCGGTTGGCCGCGATACCCGCCTCGGCCGCACGCACCCGGGCCAGCGCAGCCGCGAGCGTCGGACTGCCGGCCATTGCATCTGCCATGATCCGATCGAGCTGCGCATCGCCCAGCGCCGTCCACCAATCCGCCGGAATTGGCGCTATGTCGGTGGCGGTCAAACCCGTCGTCGCGGCAGCAAGCGGCGCTATCCGAGGCTGATCCTTGGGCACCGCGGCGCAGCCCGCCAGCAGGCTCATCGTCATTGCGGCCAGCAAGGGAAAGCGGCGTATCATCACCGGTCCTCCGAAACAGTGCGTTCAAGCCGGTCCACGACGCGGCCGAGCAGGGTGAGCAGCGTGTCGCTTTCGGCGTCGGTGAGGTCCTGCAGAACCTCCTGCCACAGGACCGTCATGCCCGGCACCATATCGAGCACGGCCTGCCGCCCCTCGTCGGTAACGGCGAGCGTCACGACCCGGCGGTCGCCGGGTAGCCTTATCCTGGTGAGCAGGCCGCGGCTTTCGAGCTGATCGATCATCCGCGTCGTCGCACCTGAGCTATGACCGAGCATGCAAGCGATCTGCGAATTGGTCGTGAACTCGCCGCGATCGATCTCCTTGAGCGCAATCCACTGAGCGAGCGTCAGATCGCGCCCTGCGAAGACCTTGCAGGCCATTGGATCGAGCAGCTGATAAGCCCGTCGCAGAAGAAACCCCAGCGAGCGGCGCGATGTGAAGCTCTGAGAGAGGGAAAAAGCCTCAACCACCGTATCCTGCCCAAGCAATATCTGCCTGGGCAGGCAATTAGGTACGGTCATACGACGCGTCAAGCGGACGCCAGCAACAAATTTCCTATTTGCCTTAGGTTCCCGCCGCGCGTCAGGCTGCCGCGAAATCGAGCCCGATGTCGGCTGCGGGGGCAGATTGGGTGAGCCGTCCGACCGAGATATAAGTGACGCCGGTTTGTGCGATCGTTCCAATCGTATCCAGCGTGACATTGCCCGACGCCTCGGTCGGCACGCGACCAGCGACGAGCGCCACCGCCTCGCGCAATAGGCGCGGGCCCATATTGTCGAGCAGCAAATGGGTGGCGCCGCCGGCAAGGGCCGGCTCGATCTGGTCGATGCGGTCGACCTCGACGATGATGGAGGCAATTCCGGCCGCGGCGGCGCGGCGCACCGCCTCGGTGATGCCGCCGGCGACCGCGACATGATTGTCCTTGATCATCGCCGCATCCCACAAGCCCATGCGATGATTGGTCGCACCGCCCATGCGCGTCGCATATTTCTCGAGGACGCGCAGGCCAGGGATGGTCTTGCGGGTATCGAGCAGGGTCGCGCCGGTGCCGGCAATCGCATCGACATAGCTGCGCGTCATGGTGGCGATGCCGGACAGATGCTGGACCGTATTGAGCGCCGACCGCTCGGCGGTGAGCAACGCGCGCGCCCTGCCCTTGACCCGCATCACTTCGGTGCCAGGCGAGACCTGGGTGCCTTCCTCCACCAAAATCTCGATCTCGGCGTCCGGATCGAGCGTGCGAAAAAAGACTTCGGCGATCGGAAGACCTGCGATGGTGGTCGCGTTGCGGCTGTCCATCACGCCGGCGAAGCGCGCATCGGCTGGAATCACCGCCGCGGAGGTGATGTCGCCCAACTCGCCCAGATCTTCGGCCAGCGTGGCGCGGACGAAAGCATCGACATCAAAGTTCGGGAGGGTGAAAGCCATGGTCGTCAACTCCCCCCTCCCAGATGCGGAAGGGGCCGATAGGTGGGCTCAGTCTTGCGGGCAACGTTACTTGCGCTGCGTTTCCCCGGCGGAACACCCAGGCAAACGCAACTCAGTCGCCCGTCACTTTGGTCTTACCGACATCACCCTTGCCGACGGTGCCAGCCGCCATTTCCAGCATCCGATCGAGTGGACGCTTGGCCGCAGCGCGCAGTCCCTCGTCCAGTTCGATGCGGGGCTCGAGATCGCGCAGCGCTATGTAGAGCTTCTCCATCGTGTTGAGCGCCATGTACGGGCACATATTGCAGTTGCAATTGCCGTCCGCGCCAGGCGCGCCAATGAAGTGCTTGTGCGGCGCCGCCTTCTCCATCTGGTGGATGATATGCGGCTCGGTGGCGACGATGATCGTCTCGGCCGGGCTCGCCAGCGCGAATTCCAGGATGGCGCGGGTCGAGCCGACCTGATCGGCATGATCGAGGATGAAGGCCGGGCATTCGGGATGCGCGGCGACCGGCGCGCCCGGATATTGCGCCTTGAGCTTCAGGAGTTCGGTCTCGCTGAAGGCCTCATGCACGATGCAGGCGCCCGGCCACAGCAGCATGTCACGGCCGGTCTTGCGATTGAAATAGGCGCCCAGATTCTTGTCCGGCGCGAAGATGATCTTCTGGTCCATGGGAAGCTGGGCCAGGATCTGCTCGGCCGAGGAGGAGGTGACGATGATGTCGCTATGCGCCTTCACCGCTGCCGAGCAGTTGATGTAGGTGATCGCGATATGGTCCGGATGGGCCGCACGGAATTTGGCGAACTGCTCGGGCGGGCAGCTGTCTTCCAGGCTGCAGCCGGCGGCCATGTCGGGGAGGATCACGGTCTTTTCCGGCGAGAGGATCTTGGCAACCTCGGCCATGAAGCGCACGCCGCAAAAGGCGATCACGTCCGCATCGGTCGCCGCTGCCTTGCGCGACAGATCCAGGCTGTCGCCGACGAAATCGGCGAGGTCCTGGATTTCCGGCTCCTGATAATAATGGGCCAGGATCACGGCGTTGCGCTCCTTGCGCAACCGATCGATCTCCGTCCGCAGGTCCAGTCCTGTCAGGCTCTTCACAGGGGCATTCATCGCCGAAACGGCTCCTCTTCCTCGATGCGCGCCTAGATAGGGACGCCGAACCGGTTTGTCGAAGGGTTCGCGCATAGGCGCGGATCAGAAGCTGTTGCTCATTACCTGTCCGGGAGAACGGGAGCGCTGGACCTGCTCCGCATCGGGATCGCGGAACGCCTCCCCCGGAAAACGGACACGCACGGTGGCATCCAGCCCAGCGGCGCGCAGCGGCAGCGCGAAACTGCGCTCGACCGCGCGCCGGGTGGCATCGCGGGCGAGGGTCATGGGCACCGGCTCCTGCGCTTGCCGCAGCAATTCGGTCTGGCCCGCCTTGCGGTTGGCGGCATCCAGCACGGCACCGGTATCGGTGAAGCGCAGCAACAGGCCGCCGCCATCATATTGGCGCACCTTGGTGAGATCGACCTGGGGACCGACCACCTCGATCGGCGGCAAGGTGACGTCGAGCCGCTTCTCCGCCGCATCCCAGCGGACATCCTTCGCCTCCAGCTTGCCGAGATCGACCTCGTAGCGGACAAGGCCCGGCATGATCAGCGTACGCTCCGCGCTGAGGCCGAAGCGATGCTGTGTGGTGGTGACGACGGCAACATAATTGGCGACGAGCGCCGACAGCCGGTTCTGCTGCCGCAACCCTTCCAGGCTGCCGCTTGCGATCACCTCCGGATCGGGCCCACGCCAGAAGCGGTCAGCAGCGGCGCGCAGGCCGAAATAGAGGCCACCGCCGATCAGCGCCGCTGCAACCAATATGACGAGGGCCCGCCGCGTCACGCCGCCAGCCGCCATCCCTCCCCTTCCCGCGCGACGAGGCCGCGCGCATTGAGATCGATGAGATGCGCCAGCACCGAACGGCCGGCGGCAGCGTGCAGCTTTGGATCGACGCCGACATACATTTGCGCGACCATCCCCGGAATATCATGCTCGCCGCGGCCGAGCAGCCGCAGGATCTGGCTCTCGCGCTGCTTGCGATGACCGAGCAGGCCGCGGACATAGCGTCGCGGATTTTTCACCGGCTCGCCATGGGCGGGATAATAGACGGAGTCCTCACGATCGAGCAGCAAGTCCAGGCTGGCCATATAGGCCGCCATGTCGCCATCCGGAGGCGAGACGACGGTGGTCGACCAACCCATGACATGATCGCCCGTGAACAAGGCGCCCGCCTCCGGCAGCGCGAAGCAGAGATGGTTGGAGGTATGGCCCGGCGTCGCGACAGCCTGCAACCTCCATCCCGGGCCGGAAATATTCTCGCCCGCGCCGAGGATGCGATCGGGCACATAAGCGGCATCGAACGACGCGTCGGCGCGAGGCCCGTCATCTGACAGCGCCAGCGGTGCGCAACCCGTGATCTGCGCGCCGGTCGCAGCCTTCAGCGGGCGCGAGGACGGGCTGTGATCATGATGGGTATGCGTGCACAGGATGTGCGTGACCGTCTCCCCGCGGGTGGCGGCCAGGATCGCCTCGACATGCGCCGGGTCGGCCGGCCCAGGATCGATCACCGCCACCTCGCTCTGGCCGACGACGTAGGTCTGCGTGCCAGTGAAGGTGAAAGCCGATGGATTGGGCGCCAGCACCCGCCGCACCAACGGGTGCAGCACCTGCGCGCGACCTGTCTGCTGTTCGCTCATGCATTGCCATGTGGCATTGCCGTGGCGCGATGTGAAGGGCGTCGCACGGCACCGCAGGCTGTGTCGGGATATTTGACACTCTACGCCTTAGTTAATCGTTCTCTATCCAGAACAGCCCAGCTTTCGCGCGGCGGCGGGGATTTGGCACGATAGCTGCTTATAGGGCGGCGTTCCAAGGTTCCACTTCAGAACATCGGGCGGGCATCCATTTGGTATGTCCGCCCGCCCCCCCAACCGCCATGAAACCCATCGATTGAAACCACTTGGCAGCATGGGCATGAAAGCGCTCGCGTCGAGCGCCGGAAGCGCTCAACAAAAAACCAGCGCCGCAGCCTGCAGCGCTGGTTCGAAAGATCGGAAGCCCCCCCCCCCAAAGGAGAGCGGTCGAGCGGGAATTCAGGCCGCCTTGGAGATACCGGCCTGATCGAAGAGCGTCGCCAGTTCCCCAGCCTCATACATCTCCATCATAATGTCCGACCCGCCGATGAACTCGCCCTTCACATATAGCTGCGGAATGGTGGGCCAATCCGAATAGGCTTTGATGCCCTGCCGCACGCCCTGGTCCTGCAGCACGTCGACCGTCGCATATTCGACGCCGAGATGATCGAGTATGGCAACGGCGCGACTCGAAAAGCCGCACTGGGGAAAGAGCGGCGTTCCCTTCATAAAGAGGAGAACGTCGTTGGATTTCACGGCCGCATCGATCCGGGCCAGCGCGTCGTCGGTCATGATCATCATTCCTGCAAAAAAGCGTGAGGCTTAGCTGGGGGTTGCCGTGGTCAGTTGCAAGGCATGGAGCACGCCGCCCATGCGACCGCCCAGCGCTTCATAGACACGCTGGTGCTGGCGGATGCGCGGCAAGCCGCGAAAGCTCTCGCTCACCACGCGCGCGGCATAATGATCGCCGTCGCCGGCCAGATCGGTGATCTCGACATGCGCGTCCGGGATTCCCGCCCGGATCATCGATTCGATCTCCTCTGCCGTCATCGGCATCGGCGTCTTCCTTACTGCGCCCGGATGAGCTGCCGACGTGCCTCGACCTCAAGGTCGGCCAGCGTCGTGCGGATGCGCGCATCGTCCACATCGACATTGGCGGAGACCAGGTCGCCGAGCAGCTTGCGGATCACATCCTCGTCGCCCGCCTCTTCGAACTCGGCCTGGACCACCGACTTGGCATAGGCCTCCGTCTCCTCGGGGGTCAGGCCCATGAGTTCGGCTGCCCACTGTCCGATCAGCCGATTGCGCCGCGCAGTGATACGGAACGCCATCTCCTGATCGTGCACGAACTTGTTTTCGAAGGCTCGTTCGCGGTCGTCGAACGTCGTCATTCAAATCCCCTAAGGAAAATCGATCCACAATCCAGATAGGCGGCACAGAGCCGACTCGCAACGGGAATGCCGATCGCGTTCAAAGCCAGGCGCGTTCCGCGGCCATCACCGCTTCATAGGCGCCGATCTTCTCCTCACGCGCCATGGTGAGGCCGATTTCGTCAAGCCCGTTGATCAGGCAATCGCGGCGGAACGGATCCATCTCGAAGGAAAAGCGATCCTGGAAGGGCGTCGTCACCGACATGCTTTCCAGATCGACCGTGATCGGATTGTCCTTGGCCACTTCGAGCAGACGGTCGATCGCTTCCTGTGGCAGCACTACGGCAACGATGCCGTTCTTGAAGGCATTGCCCGAGAAGATGTCCGAATAGCTCGGCGCGATCACCGCCTTTACGCCCATGTCGCCGAGCGCCCAGGCGGCATGCTCGCGGCTGGAGCCGCAGCCGAAATTGTCGCCCGCGATCAGGATCGGCGCGCCGGCATAGGCCGGATCCTCGAAGACGTTGCCCGGCTCGGCCCGCACCGTCTCGAACGCGCCCCTGCCGAGGCCCGCGCGGGTGATCGTCTTCAGATAATGAGCAGGGATGATGACGTCCGTATCCACATTCTTGCGGCCGAACGGATAGGCCTTGCCCTCGACGCTGGTCACCGGGGTCATGCCGCTTCTCCCAACAGGTCGCGCACGTCGGTCAGCCGGCCGGTCACCGCTGCCGCCGCCGCCATGGCGGGCGAGACCAGGTGGGTGCGCGCGCCCGGCCCCTGGCGGCCGACGAAGTTGCGGTTGGAGGTGGAGGCGCAGCGCTCGCCGGCCGGCACCTTGTCCGGGTTCATCGCGAGGCACATCGAGCAGCCAGGCTCGCGCCACTCGAAGCCGGCCTCGATGAAGATACGGTCCAGCCCCTCGGCCTCGGCCTGACGCTTCACCAGCCCCGAGCCCGGCACGACCAGCGCCTGGCGGACATTGCCGGCGACATGGCGTCCCCTGGCGATCGCCGCGGCCTGACGCAGATCCTCGATGCGGCTGTTGGTGCAGCTGCCGATGAAGATGTTTTGCACCTCCACGTCCTGCATCCGCGTGCCGGGGGTGAGGCCCATATAGTCCAGCGACTTGCGCGCCGCGGCCTGCTTGGAGGGATCGGCGAAGCTCTCCGGATCCGGCACCACACCGGTGATCGGCACGACGTCCTCTGGGCTGGTGCCCCAGGTGAGGCTCGGCGAGATATCTGTCGCATCGAGCGTGACGACGCGGTCATAGACAGCCTGCGCATCGGTCGGCAGCGTCTTCCACCAGGCCAGCGCCTTCTCCCACGCCTCGCCGGACGGTGCCATCGGCCGCCCGTTGAGATAGGCGAAGGTCTTCTCGTCGGGCGCGATCAGGCCGGAGCGTGCGCCGCCCTCGATTGCCATGTTGGAGACGGTAAGGCGCCCTTCGATCGACATGTCCCGGATCACCGAGCCGGTATATTCGATCACATAGCCGGTGCCGCCCGCAGCACCGATCTTGCCGATGATGGCGAGGATAACGTCTTTCGGGCCGACGCCGAAGCCCAGCGTGCCATCGACGCGGACTTCCATGGTCTTGGACTGCTTGAGCAGAAGAGTCTGCGTGGCCAGCACATGCTCGACCTCGGACGTGCCGATGCCGAAGGCCAGCGCGCCGAGCGCGCCGTGCGCCGCGGTATGGCTGTCGCCGCAGACCAGGGTCGTGCCCGGCAGGGTGAATCCCTGTTCCGGCCCGACGACATGAACGATGCCCTGCTCAGGCGCCACCGCATCGATATAGCGGATGCCGAATGCTGGCGCATTCGCTTCCAGCGCGGCGAGCTGCTGCGCGCTTTCCGGATCCGCGATCGGCAAACGATGCCCGGCTGCATCGAGCCGCGCCGTGGTCGGCAGGTTATGATCCGGCACCGCAAGGGTGAGATCGGGCCGCCGAACCTTGCGTCCGGCTGCGCGCAAACCCTCGAAGGCCTGCGGGCTGGTGACTTCGTGGACCAGGTGGCGATCGATATAGATCAGGCAGGTCCCGTCATCGCGCTTCTCGACGACGTGGGCGTCCCAGATCTTGTCGTACAGGGTGCGGGGCTGTGTCATGGCACCGCCGATCTATTCGTTGCGCCGGATTTGTCAAAGGGCCGGGAAGAATAACCGATCGCGCTTCGCATGGCGGCGGCTGGTTGCTATGATGCAAAGCCGAAAACAGGCAGATGCGGGAGAGGGTTCGTGACGAGACTGGATCATTGCAACATCCGGACGCTGAACCTCGATGCGACGATCGGTTTCTATTCGGATGTGCTGGAACTTAAGCCGAGCTTCTTCCCCGGCTCGTCCGGCCAAGGGGCCTGGCTCCACGATTCGACCGATCGCCCCGTGATCCATCTGGTGGCGATCGATCCAGACGACCCGGCGGGATCGATCGCGGCCATTCGCGGCATGCGCGGCGGCCAGGATGGCGACTTCGACCCTTCGATGCTGAAGGGCAGCGGCGCCATCGATCATATCGCCTTCGAATGCAGCGATTATGACGGGATGGAAAACAGGCTGCAGACGCTCGACCTCAGCTACACGAGCAACAATGTCGAGAGCATTGGCCTGCGCCAGCTGTTCGTGAGCGATCCCAACGGCATCACGGTAGAGCTCAACTTCCGCTGAGCCCTTGCCCCGGGGGCATCCTGTGCACGCACCTTAACGGGTGCGGCGGATTCCCCCGCCGATGCGGCTATCGATCTGCAGCCAATCATGCGCAGGCCGGTGATAGAGCATGTCGAACATTTCGAGCTGCAGCCCGACCGGCCGGTTGCTTTCCGAATTCCATAGCGCGACCACACCGGTCTTGAGCGCAGGATCGAACAGGATCAGCGAGCGATAACCGTTCACCGCACCGCGATGGCCGATCAGACGATGGCCGTCATAGTTATAATCGCGCCAGCCGAGCGCATAGGATGCGTCGGTCATCGCGCGATCATAGTTGGTCATCCGCCTTGTGGCGATGTGCGGGCTGTGAACGGTATCGAGCACGCGCTGCGGTATGATCTGATCCGCCTCGCCCATCTGCGCACGCATCCACAACGCCAGATCGACGATCGAGCTGTTCACGCCGCCGGCCGCCGGGATGCGGTAATAGGCGTCGTTGACCGCGAAAGAATGGCCGCCGCGCGTAGGGCGCGCCCAGCTGGGCGCACTTTCGAGCCCTTGGCGGGTAAGGCTCGCCGACATCATTCCCAACGGTCGGAAGAGCTGCTGCTCGACCAGATCGGCATAGCGCTTTCCGGTCGCGCGCTCGGCAATCTCTCCCGCCGCGTCGAAGGCGACATTCTGGTAGCTGAAGCATTGGCCCGGCTGGCAGAGAAGATCCAGCGAGGCAAGCTTGGCGCGGATGATGCGAGGATCGGCACCGCCTTCCAGTTCGCCGTCATAGGCGTTGCGCGCGATGCCGAGCCGCTGGGACAACAGCTCCAGCACGGTCGCGCGCTGCTCCGCCTGCCTGGGCAGATGCAGGGACGGCGCCCAGCGCGCGATCGGATCGTTCAACGAGAGCTTCTTCTCGTCAGCCAGCTTCGCTATCAGCGTCGCCGCAACGCCTTTCGAGAGTGATGCCCACCGGAAGACGGTGTTCTCGGTCACCGGCTGGCCGTGGACCCGATCGGTCTCACCATAGCCTTTGACGAAACTCAATTCGCCGTTCTGGACGATGCCGACGGCGAGGCCGGTCATGTCACCCTGGCCGACGAGGCGCTGCAACCTTTCGTCGAGGCGAGCATAATCGATGCCCTTGCCGTCCTTCGGCCAGGTGCCCCCCTGCGGCACGAGCCGCTGAGCTGGGCTCAGCGGAAAGGCGAAACCCGCTACCTTCGCCTCGCCGCTGCGCATCGTCGCGCAGCCGAGCCCGGCAAGGCCCGCGATCATCAGGACGCCAACCGTCAACAGGGAGCGTTTGCGGTGCAAGGTCTTCCCCTTTTCCGGACCTGCCGGAATCCGCATGGCATACAGCGGCGGATGCGCTGATTGCTTCATTCCCAGTGCGACCTTCTTGCCTATCTATGTGGAATCCTTAGCGTTGCCCGAGCCGACGTCAAATCCGCTGCAGCGGCGTTCGGTATAGATGGGTATTTGAACGCGCCGGAACGAGTCTTTTGCGCAACGAATCGGTCGGCTATGTCGAAAGGATGAGCAACACGCGCAGCGGCGGCCGCATCCTGATCGATGCGCTTCTTGCGCAGGGATGCGATCGCATCTTCTGCGTCCCCGGGGAATCCTATCTGGCGGCGCTTGATGCGCTGTACGACACCCCCGAGATCGACCTGATCGTCGCCCGTCAGGAAGGCGGCGTCAGCTATATGGCGGAGGCCGACGGCGCGATGACCCGCCGCCCCGGCGTCGCCTTCGTGACGCGTGGCCCCGGCGCCACCAATGCGACTGTGGGCGTGCATGTCGCCTATCAGGATTCGACGCCGATGCTGCTGCTGATCGGCGACGTCGGCCGTGGCGACCGGGATCGCGAGGGCTTCCAGGAGATCGATTTCCCGGCGATGTTCGCGCCGATCGCCAAATGGGCGGCGCGGATCGACGATGCCGCGCGTATCCCGGAATATGTCGCGCGCGCCTATGCCACGGCAATGTCCGGCCGCCCCGGCCCGGTGGTGCTCGCGCTGCCCGAAGACATGCTGACCGATACGGCCGCCGCGATCGACCGGACGCGGGTCGAGCGGCCGATACAGCCCGCCGATCCGGCGTTGGTGGAAGATGCCGTGGCACGCATCCGGGCCGCCCGCAATCCGATCGCCATCGTGGGCGGCGCGGGCTGGACAGCCGAGACCGGACGGCAGTTCGCGGATTTTGCGGAGCGGATCGGATTGCCCGTCGCCTGCGCCTTTCGCCGCCAGGACGCGGTTGCCAACGATGCTCCCACCTATGCCGGCAATCTCGGTTATGGTCCCAGCCCGAAGCTCGTCGCACGGGTGAAGAACGCAGATCTGATCCTTGCCGTGGGCGCGCGGCTCGGCGAGGCGACGACCGACGGTTACGAGCTGATCGCGCCGGAACATTCCGGCCAGGCGCTGATCCATGTCCATCCCGATCCGAACGAACTGCAGCGTGTCTATCGCGCCGATCTCGCGCTCTGCGCGGGTGTCGAGGAGTTCGCGACGGCGGCCGCCGCTCTGGTCGCAGATGCCACCCCTTCGGCGCTCGGCGCAGAAGCCCATGCCGAATGGCTGGCTTGGTCGACGCCCGCCCCGCGCGAGGCCAAGCTGGATCTCGGCCCCTGTGTCGCCGCGATGCGGGAGCGGCTGCCCGCCGACAGCATCCTCTGCAACGGCGCTGGAAATTTCTCCAGCTGGTGGCATCGCTACTGGCGCTACACGGGTCTCGTGAGCCAGCTCGCGCCGACCAACGGATCGATGGGCTACGGCATGCCCGCCGCGGTTGCCGCGGCGCTGCGCTTCCCGGATCGCCAGATCGTCGCACTGGCCGGCGACGGCGATTTCATGATGAACGGTCAGGAGTTGTCGACCGCAATCCGCTATGGCTGCCGCATGCTGATCCTGGTGATCGACAATGGCAGCTACGGCACGATCCGCATGCACCAGGAACGTCGCTATCCGCGTCGCCTTTCCGGCACCGACCTCGTCAATCCGGACTTCGCCGCCCTCGCCCGCGCCTATGGCGCCTGGGCGGAGACGGTGGAGGAAACCGCGGACTTTGCCCCCGCGCTCGACCGCGCGATGCAGCAGGACGGCATTGCCCTGCTGCATCTCAAGACGGATGTCGAGCAGATCGGGCCGGCGGCGACCATTACGGGACTGCGCGGCGGCTGACGATGCTCCTGCTTCCGTTCGTACCGAGTCCGCCGAAGTGCACTCCTTCCCGCTCGTAAACCGAAAGAAGAAGGCAATGCTTCGACAAGCTCAGCATGATCGCCGGAAAATCACCGTCCCGAGCAGACGGAGGCTCAGCCCAGCGCCTTCTTCAGGAGTTCGTTGACCACCGCGGGATTGGCCTTGCCGCCCATCGCCTTCATCGTCTGGCCGACGAAGAAGCCGAACAGCTTGTCCTTGCCGCCGCGATATTCGGCGACCTTGTCGGCATTGGCCTCCATCACCTGGGCGATGATCGCCTCGATCGCGCCGGTGTCGCTGGTCTGCTTGAGGCCCCGCTCCTCGACGATCTTCGAGGGATCGTCGCCGGTCTCCAGCATGATCTCGAACACCTGCTTGGCGAGCGTGCCGGATAGCGTGCCGTCCGCGACCAGGTTCAGAAGCTCAGCACCCTGAGCAGGCGAGACCGGGCTTTCGCCAATGCCCTTGCCGAGCCGGTTGAGCGCGCCGAACAGATCGGAGATCAGCCAGTTCGACGCGGCCTTGGCCATCGTCTCCGGCTTGCCCGTCGCGTCGAGCAGCGCCTCGAACCAGCGCGCGGTCTCGACATCCGCAGTGATCACGGCAGCATTGTAGGCAGGCAGGCCGAGCGGCCCCTCATAACGGGCGCGCTTGTCGTCCGGCAGCTCGGGAAGGCTCGCCTCGCACTCGGCGATGAACGCTTCGGAAAGCTCCAGAGGCAGCAGGTCCGGATCGGGGAAGTAACGATAGTCGTGCGCGTCCTCTTTGGAACGCATCGAACGCCCCTCGCCACGATCCGGATCGTAGAGGCGGGTTTCCTGCACTACGCGTCCGCCTGCCTCCAGCACGTCGACCTGGCGGTTCGCCTCCTGCTCGATCGCTGCCATGACGAAGCGAACGGAATTGACATTCTTGGTCTCGGTCCGCGTTCCGAACGGCTCGCCCGGGCGGCGCACCGAGACGTTGACGTCGGCCCGCATCGAGCCCTGCTCCATATTGCCGTCGCACGAGCCGACATAACGCAGGATCGAGCGCAGCTTGCGCAGATAGGCGCCGGCTTCTGCGGGAGACCGCATGTCCGGCCGAGAGACGATCTCCATCAGCGCGACGCCGGACCGGTTGAGATCGACATAGCTGCGCGTGGGGTGCTGATCGTGCATCAGCTTGCCG
Organism: Flavisphingomonas formosensis; assembly: GCF_009755815.1. GTDB lineage: Bacteria > Pseudomonadota > Alphaproteobacteria > Sphingomonadales > Sphingomonadaceae > Flavisphingomonas > Flavisphingomonas formosensis. The sequence goes on along the minus strand of NZ_WRPK01000004.1, from coordinate 152,795 downwards.
GCATCCTGCTCCACATGGATGCGCTCCACCCCGACGAGCTTGGCCTCACCAGGACCATCCTTCGCATCCGGCTCGATCGGGATCGAGCCCTCGCCCACCAGCGGATGATAGAGCTGACTGATCTGATATCCCTGCGGCAGATCGGCATAAAAATAATTCTTGCGGTCGAAGCGCGAGACGCGGTTGATCTCCGCCCCGAGCGCGAGACCGGTGCGCACTGCCTGGCGGATGCATTCCTTGTTCAGCACCGGCAGCATGCCCGGCATCGCCGCATCGACGAGGCTCACTTGCGTGTTCGGCTCCGCGCCGAACGCGGTGGAAGCACCGGAGAAGAGCTTGGCGTTTGATGTGATCTGAGCGTGAACCTCGAGGCCGATCACGACCTCCCATTCCCCGGTGGCGCCCTGGATGCGATAGCTGCTTGCAGTCTCTGTGGTCATGATGGGCCCTATATCAGGATCGCTTCAGCGCCGCACCACCCTCGGGTGCGGGCGCATGCGCGGCGCGCGCCTTGTCCCGCCCGGCCACGCGCCCGCCGGTGACCCAGCCGAGCAGGCTCGGCGAGATCAGCGACATCAGCTTGTAGAAGGCGAACCCGACACACACTGCGATCAGCGGCTGGAGGAAGAAATAAAGCGGATAGATCGGCGCGATCGCGTTGCGCACGCCGCGCCCGTCAAACTCGGTCGCCAGCGCGAGATAGACGATATGATGGGTGCAGAAGATGAAGAAGATATATGGTTCCAGCCGTGCGACCTGCCGGCCGAAGGGCTTCAGCGCGACATGCGCGACCCACCACCAGAGGAGATAGGCGAGCGCGTAGCGGGTGATGATTTCCGGTACGTGGCCCGCAATCGGCAGCCAGGTGAAATAGAGACGGTAGACCGGCACGAGCGTCGGCAGCTCGATCAGCAGCCATGTGCCCGCGGCGAGCGCGCCCCAATGATTGAAAAAGCGCGGTGCGCGAACATCGATCGCGCGGCGCGCGAGGACGAGGCCGGTGACGAACGTCGGCAGGATCACCGGCCGGGTGAGGATCGTCCCTTCATCCGCGATCGCCGCGAAGATCAGCACGACGGCGAACACCGCGATCATCGCGCGTGTGCCCCAGCGATCGAAGAGCCACAGCAGCGCCGGTGCCAGCAACATGCACAGGAAGAGATCCCGCATGAAGTAAAGCGGCGAATTGGTCGGATAATCGCGTAGCGGGAAGAATTTATAGAACCAGCCGATCGCGTCCGTCGGCCGCGGCCATGTCGGCTCGAACCAGGGCAGGCTCATCATCACGAAAAGCAGCACCGCGTTCCAGATGAACAAAGGCAGCAATATGGTGCGCGCCTTCTTGCGGGCTACGCTCCACCAGGGTGCCTTATACTGCATGCCCAGCAGCCAGCCCGAGATCAGGCCGAGCAGCGGCACCGACGCCTTTCCCACATAGAGCGAGAAGAAGGCGTAGACCCAGTGCCAGCCATAATCCCACCAGCCGAAGCGCGGCATGTACCAGAAGGCGGGATAAGGCCGGACATGCGTGAACATCATCAGGATGATGCACGCGACCCGCGCGAAGCGGATCGTATCCGACATGGCGGGGCTGATCTTGCGGGGTGTGCCTACGCTTACCACCACTGTCCGGGACGCGCCGAGAAGCCGGCCCGTTCCTCGATCGCCAGGCCAGCGTTCAACACGCCCTGCTCGTCGAGCGGACGTCCGATGAGCTGCAGGCCGAGCGGCAGCCCCTGCCCGTCGAGCCCGGCCGGCACCGACATCGCGGGCAGGCCCGCCAAGCTGGCCGGCACGGTGAACACGTCGTTGAGATACATGGCGAGCGGATCCGCGGTCTTCTCACCCAGCGCGAAGGCGGCGGACGGGGCGGTCGGCGTCAGCAGCAGATCGCAACTCTGCCAGGCCTGCTCGAAATCCCGGGCGATCAGCGTCCGGACCTGCTGGGCCTTGGTGTAATAAGCGTCATAATAGCCGGCCGAGAGCACATAGGTGCCGATCAGGATGCGGCGGCGAACCTCCTTGCCGAAGCCGTCCGCGCGCGTCGCGGAATACATGTCGGCGAGGTTTCCGCCGTCCGGCAGGTCGCGCAAGCCGTAGCGCACTCCGTCATATCGGGCGAGATTGGACGAGGCCTCTGCCGGAGCGATAATATAATAGGCCGGCAGGGCGTAGCGGGTGTGCGGAAGCGAGACCTCGACGATCTCCGCGCCGGCATCGCGCATGAAGGCAATGCCCTTGTCCCACAGCGCCTCGATCTCTGATGGCATGCCCTCGACGCGATATTCCTTCGGAATACCGATCCGCTTGCCCGTGAGGTCCCCTGAGAGACCGGCTTCCCAGCGGGGTACCGACACGTCGAGCGAGGTGGAATCCTTCGGATCGAAGCCGCTCATCGCCTCGAGCAGGATCGCGCAATCCCTGACGTCGCGCGCCATCGGCCCGGCCTGGTCGAGCGACGACGCGAAAGCGACGATACCCCAGCGCGAGCAGCGCCCATAAGTCGGCTTGATGCCGGAGATGCCGGTGAAGGCGGCCGGCTGGCGGATCGAGCCGCCAGTGTCGGTGCCGGTCGCGCCGGGCGCAATACGTGCCGCGACCGCGGCCGAGGAGCCGCCCGAGGAGCCGCCGGGCGCCAGCGGCGCGTTGCCGCCATCGCTGCGCCGCCAGGGGGAGACCACATTGCCGAACGCGCTGGTCTCGTTTGACGAGCCCATCGCGAACTGATCCATGTTGAGCTTGCCCAGCATGCCCGCCCCGGCGGCGAACAGCTTGGCCGTCACGGTCGATTCATAGGTGGGCGTAAAGCCTTCGAGGATGTGGCTCGCCGCAGTTGTCTGCACCCCGGCAGTGCAGAACAGATCCTTGATGCCGAGCGGCACGCCCGACAATGCCGCAAATTCGCCCGAGGCGCGCGCGCGATCGGCAGCTTCCGCCGCCGCGATCGCATGGTCAGGCGTGTCGACGATGAAGGCATTGAGCGCCTTGGCCGAGGCCACCGCCGCGTTGAACGCGTCCGCCACCTCGCGCGCCGAGAAATCGCCCTTGCGGAACCCGTCACGCAGCGCCGCGACGCCGAGATCGGTGAGATTGGTCAACGCTGGCCTCCCGCCACTCGATCGTCGTGGTTCGTGCTGATGAGCGCCCACGCCTTGCCGGCCGATGAAAGCGCGCTGATCATTCGATCACCTTCGGCACCGCGAAGAAGCCATGCTCGGCCTGCGGCGCGTTGGCGAGCACCGCATCGCGAATGCCGCCGTCGGTCACCACATCCTCGCGCATGCGCAGATGATTGGGAATGACAGCGCTCAGCGGCGCGACGCCGCTGGTATCCACCTCACCCAGTTGTTCGACGAACCCCAGGATGGTGTTGAGCTCGGGCACGAGCGCGTCGGCCTCGGCATCGCTCACGGCGATGCGCGCGAGGTTCGCGATCTTGCGTACGGTGGCGGCGTCTACGGACATGAAGGCTTTCTAGGGTGAAAGGGATGCGCGCCGCTACCATCCGGGCGGCGCAGCATCAACCCACCCTCCCCCTTTCGCACCTCAGAAGGCGGGGTGAGGCGCGGCGGAAGCCCGACAGCTGGCGTTAATCGCGCCGGGCACAGCCAGGGCTCCAATCGTGCTCGATCGCTATATTCCCCATATCTCATGCGCCGTTTTGTGGACGTCGTGGCCCCATTTATTTTCAATATCGTAATCATTGCCACTCCATATGGCCAAGGATGGGATGGAACCGTGCCGCTTTGAGGAGGACAGCTGCGCAGCCGCTGAGCCGGCGCGTGCGCATCCTGCTCATCATGTTCCTGTCCTGTGCGCTGATCGGCATGCTCGGCGCAGCTTCCCCGCTCGAAGACGTGCTGCGGATCGGACGTGAATATGCGCGTCGCCATCCCGCTCCGCAAAATGTGGTTATCGTCGGGATCGACGACCGCAGCCTCGCCGAATTCGGCCGCTGGCCTTGGTCGCGTCAACTCCATGCCAGGCTGGTGGATGACCTTCGGCGGCTGAACGCGCGCCGCATCTTCTTCGACGTCGGCTTCTTCGCTCCCTCCACGCCGGCGGAAGATGCCACGCTGGAACGAGCGCTGAAACAGCCCGGCTCGCGCGTCACCCTTGCCGCCCGCTATCTCGTCAATGCGGCGAACGGCGAACGCACGGATCTGCTGCCTCTGCCGCGCTTCGCTCCCCATGCCGACGTTGCGTCGATCGACTGGGACTATGCAAGCGGCGGTCAGGTGCAACGCCTCCCGCTCGGCGTGCATATCGGCGGGCGCCTCATTCCCTCTTTGTCGGCGGCGATCTCCGATACGCCGGCCACCGAAGGCAGCTATCCGATCGATCTTGCGATCGATCCGCAATCCGTACCCGAGATCAGCGCGGCCGCGATCATCGATCGCAGCGTGCCGGCCAGCGCGATCGCCGGCAAGGACGTCGTGATCGGTGCAACGTCTCAGCAACTCAACGACAATTGGCTGCAGCGCGGTTACGGGCTGGTGCCGGGCGTACTGATTCATGTGCTCGGCGCGCAGACGCTGCAGGCGGGGCGGCCGATCGAGATTTCCTGGATGGTGCCTTTCGCGCTCGCCACGCTGGTGATGCTGCTATCCTTCACGCGGCTGCGACGGCGATATGTGATTGCGGCGATGACGGCGACGATCGGCGCACTGCTTCTCGCGCCGCTGGCGCTGGACATGCACCGGATCTGGACGACGGTGGCGCCGGCCCTGCTGCTTGCGCTCTGTGCCCTGGGCTGCGAGGCTTGGCGCAGCTATCGCGAATATTATCGCGGCCAGGCGAAGATCAACGCCATATCCGGCCTGCCGAACCTCACCGCACTGATGGAGAGCAAGGACGGCGATCAGACCGCGCTGGTCGTCGCCCGGATCCGCAATTTCGCGGAGATCCATGCCACGCTCCCGCCCGGCGAGGCGCGTGCATTGGCTGAGCAGATCACGCAGCGCTTCTCGCTCGGCAATGCCGCGTCGCGCATCTATCAGGGCGATGAAGGTATCTTCGCGTGGTTCCACGAAGGCACGCTGGACGAACTGCCCGACCATCTCGAAGCCTTGCACGCCATCTGCCGCGCACCCGCGATCGTGGAGGATCGCCGGATCGACCTGCGCGTCGTATTCGGCGTCGACATCAACACCGATCGCGCGCTGCCCAACCGCCTGGCCAGCGCCTTGCTCGCCGCCGACGAGGCCGATCAGGCGGGTGACCGCTGGACCGTCTATGAAGGCGCACCGGGCGAGGAAGCGGCCTGGCGGCTCTCGCTGCTCGGTCAACTGGACGAAGCGATCGCGGAGGGGCAAATCTGGGTGGCGTACCAACCCCAGCTTGCCATCGCGTCAGGCCGACTGGAGAGCGCCGAGGCGCTGGTACGTTGGACACATCCCGAAAAAGGCAATATCGCCCCCAACGACTTCATTTCGGCAGCGGAGCGCGGCGGGCGCATCGGCAATCTCACCTACTTCGTGCTCGAGCGCGCGCTGGCCGACGTCCGGCTGATGAATGAGCAGGGTCATCCATTCAGCATATCGGTCAATCTCTCGCCGCTGCTGCTCGCCGAGTCCGATCTCGTACTCCGCGTTCAGTCGCTCCTTCGACGGTACGGCATCCCGCCGCATAGGTTGACGCTCGAAATCACCGAAACGGAGAAAATTGTCGACAACCGGCGTGCCATAGCCGTGCTCACTGATCTGCGTGCCGCAGGCATCGCCATCTCCATCGACGACTATGGCACCGGACGGTCCACCCTCGAATATCTGCGCACCATTCCCGCCGACGAACTGAAGATCGATCAGTCCTTCGTGCGCAACATGGCGCGCAATCCGGGCGACCGTCTAATGGTTGAATCCACGATAGAATTGGCACACTCGCTCGGTCATCGCGTGGTGGCGGAGGGCGTCGAGGACGAGGAAGCGTTGCGCATCCTCGTCGCAGCCCGCTGCGATCTCATTCAGGGCTACCATATCGCGCGGCCCATGCCGTTCAGCACCCTTGCTTGCCAGCTACTCAAACGGGAGCCTACGAAAGCGGCATAGATAAACCACTTGTTAACCATATAGCCCATGGTTAATGTTCCGTTACGGTGTCCGTTACGGCGCCGGCCTTATGTCTATGAGGATCGGAACATGAGCATTTGGGATTATATCCTCGGCCGTGGCCACAGCGGTGGCGGCGTCACGGGTTGAACGATAAGCGCCTGTTTCCTGGCGTTTCAGCTTAGATCAACAGATATTGGCCGGTGGATATGATCCGCCGGCCAATTTCTTTCGAACACGCTTCCCGATGATTCCGGGCTGCCAATTCGGTCCTGCTGCGATTCGATGAGATGGGCGCCATTAACCGAATCGCCGGTCCGCATTGCCCCAAGCCGTTAACCAAGCTGGGCCACACCTTTCTCCTCCATCGTCTTGACCGAAGGCCATTCTTGGCGACTAAGCGCTTGCCAGAGCGGCCGGCCATGCCGCGCCGCACAACCGGAGACATCGCGTGCCGGCACGCATTTTTTTATACGTCATCGCAGGATTGATCATGCTGACGCTCGCGAGTGCCTTCGCCTGGAATCTCTTTCCGACCCAGATCATGCGGGCCGCGCTCGTCCCCGGCACAGCTTATTCCCCGCCCAGGGAGCCGGCGCCAGACTATGCCCAGCCGGCCGCCTGGCTTGCCCGGCCAGGCCTCGCCGCCGATCCGTCGCGCTGGCTGCCCGCCGGCGTATCGCATGCCGCCGCGCCACAGGCCGCCATCTTCTATGTCGCGCCCTCCGTCTATTACCGCCGCACGAGTTGGAACATGCCGATCGGCGATCGCGATGGCAGGCGGTTGCTGCGCCAATACGCGATGAGCCAGGCAAGCGCGCTCACCAGCGCAGGTCCCGTCTGGGCTCCGCTCTACCGACAGGCGACACTCGGCGCACTGCTGACCAAAAGCAGAGATGCCGACGCGGCGATCGAACTCGCCTATAGCGATGTGGAACGCGCCTTTGCTGCCTTTCTGGCTGCCATCCCGCCGGCACAGCCGATCGTCCTTGCCGGACACAGCCAGGGCTCGCTGCTGCTCACGCGCCTGCTCGCCCGCCATATTGCCGGCACCCCCGTCGCGCAGCGCATAGTCGCGGCCTATATCGTCGGCTGGCCGGTCTCGGTCGAGGCAGACCTGCCGGCACTCGGGCTCGCAGCGTGCCGTGCTCCGGGCCAGGCGCGCTGCATCCTCTCCTGGCAGAGCTTCGCCAACCCCGCCGATCCGTCGCAGGTGCGCGAGATATTCGACGGCTCGCCCAGCTTCACCGGAAAGCCCCGCAAGGGCACGCACATGCTATGCACCAACCCCCTGACCGGCGCGCCGGATACCAAGGCGCCCCGATCGGCCAATCTCGGCGCGCTCGTGCCCAACGCGAGCCAGGAGGGTGGCGTGCTGGTACCGGGCGCCGTACCCGCCGCCTGTTCGCCGGCCGGCGTGCTGCTGATCGGCGATGCACCGGACGGCTTCACCGGCTTCGTGATGCCGGGCGGCAATTACCATATGTTCGACTATGCTCTGTTTTGGGCGAACGTTCGCGCCGACGTACAAGCGCGTACGCATGCCCTTGTCGCGGAACGCTGATCCCTACAAGGCCGGCCACGCTGCAGCGGTTTCGTCGCCGCCGAAAGCGGGTGCCCTTCACGCGTCGATGCTCTATCTGCGCGCCATGATCGAGACCGATGCCGCCCGATTCCGTGCCGCCCTGCCGCGCGGAGGCCGCCTCGCTGGCCTGGACGTCGGCACCAAGACGATCGGCGTCGCGCTGTGCGACGCGCAATGGACCATCGCCAGCGCTGCCGAGACGATCCGGCGCACCAAGTTCACCGCGGATCTGGCCGCGCTCAGGACGCTGTGCGAACGGCAGCTGGTTCAGGGGATCGTCATCGGCCTGCCGCTCAACATGGACGGCAGCGATTCACCGCGTACGCAATCGACACGCGCCTTTGCGCGCAACTGCGCGCCGCTCGCCCTGCCTATCCTGCTCTGGGACGAACGCTGGTCCACCCAGGCGGTCACGCGCGCGCTGCTGGAGGCCGATGCCAGCCGGCGTCGGCGTGACGAACTCGTCGACAAGATGGCGGCGGCCTATATCCTGCAAGGTGCGATCGACGCGCTGGCGGGGATAGGGTGAGCTGCGCAAGCCGAACCGCGTCTAAGCGCCCGCGCCCGGCCGCATCCGCCCGATCACCGAAAAGCTGATCCGGCCGCGCCGATCGCCGGTTCCCGGCTCGAACTCTTGTCCGGACGAGAATGCCATCGCACAGAGATCGATGACGGTCATGGCGACGCCCTCACGGCTGGTGACACTGCAGCCCGACAAAGTGCCGTCGGGCGCGACACTGTAATCCGCCGTGATTCCGGACAGCTTGACGCCGGCAACGGGTGCGCCCGCGGGCGGCTGAATCGAAGCCGGCCCCATGTCTATCACGATCGAGGCCGCCGCGAGCTGCGTCCGATCGCCGCCAAGCAGCAGATCGAGCACGCCGGGCTGCTGAAACGCCTCGCAGCCGCCCTCGGTGAAATCAGGCGGCACCGCTCCCTGCACGTCGACCTTGCACGAGGCTACTCCGCCCTGTGTATCAAGTGCGATCTGCATCTCGGAATGGACGGGCGCGAATGGCAGGCGGCCGGCCGCATCCGCCGGCGCGGCCGCGGGATCCGCCATCGCCATCGCCATCGCCATCAACGGGGACAGGGTCATGCATTTCTCCTTCGATGCGCTCTATCCTAGCCATGGGCGAGCGGCTTCGCCATGCAGGCTGTTCCCTTCCGCCGAAGCTTCGTTTAGGGGGACGCTTTAATGTCCGACATAGCTCCCCGCCCCCCTGCCACGCCCGAGGGCGTGCACCCGTTCCCGCATCGCCATCTGACCGGCATCCAGGGGCTGCAGCCCTGGGAGATTATGTTCCTGCTCGATGAAGCGGAACAGTGGATCGCGCTCAATCGCGGCTCGGCTCAGGCCCGGCACGACCATCGTCTGGCCGGTCTCACACAGATTAATGCCTTCTTCGAAAATTCGACCCGCACGCTGCTGTCGTTCGAGATCGCCGGCAAGCGGCTGGGCGCCGATGTGGTCAACATGGCCGTCGCGCAATCGAGCGTGAAGAAGGGCGAGACGCTGATCGATACCGCGGTGACGCTGAACGCCATGCATGCCGACGTGATCGTGATTCGTCACGAAGCGTCGGGCGCGGTCGATCTGATCGCCGACAAGGTCGATTGCCCGGTGCTCAATGCCGGCGACGGGCGGCATGAGCACCCCACCCAAGCCCTGCTCGACGCGCTGACCATCCGCCGCCGCAAGGGCCGGATCGAAGGGCTCACGGTCGCGATCTGCGGCGACGTGCTGCACAGTCGCGTCGCCCGCTCGAACATATTGTCGCTCACCGCGCTCAACGCGCAAGTGCGTGTCGTTGGCCCCCCGACCCTCATCCCCGCCGCGATCGATCGCATGGGCGTGAGCGTGCACACCGATTTCGACGAAGGGATAGCGGGCGCGGACGTGGTGATGATGCTGAGGCTGCAGCGCGAGCGGATGGCGGGCGGATACGTCCCCTCCCCGCGCGAATATCATGCGCTCTACGGGTTGACCCCGGATCGGCTGAAGCAGGCCGCGCCTGACGCGCTGGTGATGCATCCGGGACCGATGAATCGCGGCGTGGAGATCGACTCTGTAGTGGCAGACGATCCCGACCGTTCGGCGATCACCGAACAGGTGGAGATGGGCGTGGCGGTCCGCATGGCGTGCCTCGACGTGCTGACCCGAACGCGGCGCGGTGTGGAGGGCTGGGCATGAACCCGCTCGCCATCGTGAACGGCAGGCTGGTCGACCCGGCCGGAGGGATCGACGCGGGTGGCCTGCTGATCGCCAATCGCCAGATCGCGGCCGTCGGCGCGTTCGACATTCCCGTCGATGCCCAAACGATCGATGCCCGCGGCGCGCTGATCGCGCCGGGCCTGATCGACATGGGCATATTCGCCATCGACATTCCGGCCTTCGTGGCCGGCGGCATCACCCGCGCCGCGCTGATGCCCGACCAATCTCCGCCGCTCGACGATTCCGCGCTCGTGCAGCGCGCCGCGGCTGCCGGCAAGCCCAATGTCTGGATTCATCCGATCGCAGCGGCGACACGCGGATTGGCCGGCGCCGAACTCGCCGAGATAGGCCTGATGAAGGCTGCGGGGGCTTGTGGAGTGGCGACCGGTCGAGGCTGGATCGCGGATTCCGGGGTGATGTACCGGCTGCTCTCCTATGCCTCCGCACTCGACCTGCTCGTGATCAGCAATGCCGAGGATGGCGGCCTGGCGGCAGGAGCAGTCATGACCGAAGGCGAGACCGCGACACGGCTGGGCCTGGCGGCCGCGCCCGCCATCGCCGAAAGCATGGCCGTGGCTCGCGACCTGGCTCTTGCCGAGGAGACCGGCGCCCGGCTCCACCTGCGCAAGCTCAGCACCGCCCGGTCCTTCGACCTCGTTCGCGCGGCCAAACGGCGCGGCGTGCGCGTGACCTGTGGCACCAGTCCGGCCTATCTTTTCCTCTCGGATGTCGCTGTCGGTCCCTTCCTCACCTTCACACGGCTGTCACCGCCCCTGCGCAGCGAGGCCGATCGTTTGGCGACGATCGCTGCGGTGGCGGATGGCACTGTGGACGTGCTGTGTTCCGCGCATGATCCGCAGGGCCCGGAAGCCAAGCGCCTGCCCTTCGCCGATGCGGCCCCGGGCATGGCCGGCGCCTCGACGCTGCTCACGCTGACACTCGGCCTCGTGCGGGACGGGGTGATCGACCTGCCTCGCCTGTTCGCCCTTTTGTCTGCCAATCCGGCGCGGCTGCTGGGTTTGCCCGGCGGCGGGCTGGCGATCGGCGGCGAGGCGGACGTGATCCTGGTGGATCCCGAAGCACCCTGGAAGATCGACGCGGATACGCTGCCCGGCGCGGCCGGCAACACGCCGTTCGATGGCCTGCCGGTTCAGGGCAAGGTGCTGAAAACGATCAAGGGCGGCCAGCTGCTCGGCTGACCGCCTTGGCTCTTACGCATTTGCGATGAAAGTTCCGCCGACGGGTCAGCGCGACGCGAGCCGGGTCTGCTCGCGCGAGACCCATTGCACCGGCGCATCACCGGCGCTCGCGCGAACGAAGCAGTCGCCGCCCGATGCGCGGATCTTCTCGCACACCGCCACGGCCTGACCGCGGCTTTCGAAGCCGGCGATCGACAGGCGATGCACGGTCAGCGAGCGGCTGGCGAAGGTGGTGCTCGCGGGGGTGTAGCTGCTGGCCAGCCGCATCCGGCCGGCTATCCTGTTCCAGGCAACGGCGACCCGAGACGTGCTGGAATAGGCGCCGAGCTGCACGACATATTGGCCCCCGCCCGATGTGAGGGATGCATCGACCTTTGCAGCCGGCTTGAGCGGCGTGCGCATCGGCGCGGACGCCAGGCGGGTTTCGGCAGCGCGCGTGGCATAGGACGGCGCGGGCGGCGGCACCGGCGCGTCTTCGGCAGCGCTGCTGACCAGCGACGCTTCGGGCGTCGAAGCAGGCGCAGAAACCACCTCAGCCATGGCGAAGGGCGCAGCTTCGATTGCCGGCGCCGGCTGTGCCTGCGGCTCGGCGGCAGCGAGCGCTGCCTGCACCGCGCTAGGAGCCAGGGCCAGGCGCGCGGGCTGGCCCATATCAGCATGCGGCGTCACGTTAAGCAGCATCGCCACCTGATCCCAAGGCGCGCGGGGATTGGAGAAGTTCGCCCATTTCATCATGCGCAAATCCAGCTCGGCAGGCGAGACATCCTTCGCAGCCGTCGCGCGAGCATCCGTCCAGCGGCCGGAAAGCGCATAGGACAGAGCGAGGTTCTGGCGAGTCTTGGCATCAGCATCCGGCGCATGGGCTGCGGCCTCGAGCAGGCTGACGGCCTGTTGCCGATCACCGGCGAGCGCCAGCGCAAGGCCGAGATCGGCCTGCGGAATGACGCTACGGAAATGATCGAGCGTGGCAAGCGCGCCGTCATTCTGGCCCACCGCGATCTGCGAAAGCGCGAGGCTCAGGGCGGCGCGGCCGTTGTCCGGATCCAGCGTCACGGCATCATGAAAGCTCTGCCCCGCAGATTGGAAGCGGCCCCCGAGCAGATAGGCCTGGCCGAGCAGTGCGCGGTAATTGGCATCGGTCGGGCTGAGCCCCACCATCTGCTCGGCCGCGGGAATGGCTTTGTCGGGACGATGCGCCTTGAGAGCGTCGGAAACGCTGCGGGCAAGTTTTGCCGCCTGCCGGTCGGCCCTGGCCCGATCGATCGGTCTCGCGTCCTTGTGGCCCGGGGTGATGGAAGACAGCGAAGCAGGCTTGCCGCCATTGGCCGTGCAGCCGACGGCGACAATGCCGAGCACGAGCGAGGAACCCGCGAGCTTGAGCAAGGTGGTGGTCTTCATCGTCCCTATTCCCCAATCACTTCCCGCCGTCGGCCTGCGCCACGGAGTGCGAGAACTCCTCCACCTCCGGCATCTTCGCGAGGAAAGCATCCAGCGCCTCGGTCACGATCTGCTGCGCAGAACGCCGGGTGACGGCGCACGCGACCCGCAGGCGCAGATGACGCTCCTGATCCAGACGAAGCGTGAAAGCAGCCTTTTCCCGGCCCGGCTTGGCGCGCGAAATCGGCACGACCAGCAGCGAGGCGGCCGGCCGTTCAGGTCGCGGCTCCAGCCTCTCCTGCCGCACGCCAAGGCTGTGTGCGATCTCCGCCTGCTGGCGCGCCGGCGGCGTCGGCTGTTCGCCCACATCGTTCCAGCCGAGATCGTCGTCGGCCCCATCGATCGGCATCAAGGGCTGCGGGCGCATCGCCGGGCGGGCAAAACCCTTGCGGGCGAGGAGGCCTGAGGTAAGCGACGCGAAGGATTTGGTCTCGGCCATGCTCCGGATCCTCACTGTCCGATCATGCGGCGACCGAAGCCGCCCGTCGGACGCAGGGCCGGGCCGGCCATGGCAGTGCCGGGAACACTGAACACGGTTCGCCGGAAATTCTTCTCGAGCCGATCGGAGACATAGCCCCAGAGCGCTTCGATCTCCTGCGTCGAACGACCTTTGGCGTCGACCTCCATCACGGTGCGTCCATCGATCATCGAGGCAGCGAAATCCGTCCGATGATGGACGGTCACCGGCGCGACGGTGCCATGCTGCGACAGTGCGACAGCCGCTTCGAACGTTATTCTCGCCTTGGGTGTGGCTCCGTTGACGACGAACAGCAGCGGCTTGCCCGCGCGCTCGCACAGATCCACGGTAGCGCCCACGGCGCGCAGATCGTGCGGACTGGGCCGAGTCGGGATGAGCACGAGCTCGGCAACCTGGATGACGCTGTGGATCGCCATGGTGATGGCCGGCGGCGTATCGATCACAGCCAGGCGAAACCCCTGCTGCCGAAGGGTTTCCAGATCCGTGGCGAGACGCGCCACGGTGGTCTGCGCAAAGGCCGGAAGCTCGTCTTCCCGTTCGTTCCACCAGTCGGTGAGGGAACCTTGCGGATCAATGTCTATCAGGACGACCGGTCCACCGCCCGATCGCTGGGCCTGAACGGCGAGATGACCCGACAAGGTCGTCTTGCCCGATCCTCCCTTTTGCGATGCCAGCGCCAATACCCGCATGCCTGCCCCTCGGCCCTTCCCCAATCCAGGGCCGAAATGCCATACCTGTGGCTAAAAACTGGTTAATCCATCGGGATAGCGATTAGCCTTTTTTGTCCCGCAACGGGATGTGCGGCAAATTTTGCTAAGACATGATTAGCCCTATGTGGCAAGAACCCCGGGATGTTCGCGTCCGTCGAGGGGAAGACGAATGAGGTTTGTCGCCACGTTTGCGTTGGCCGTGGCTGCCATGGGGGCGATTGTCGGAACCGCGGCTACAGCCTCGGTAAAGGACGGTGTGGATGCCTGGCAGCGCGGCGATTATGCGACTGCGGTGGCACAATGGAAACCGGCTGCGGAAGCCGGCGACGCCGATGCCCAGTTCAATCTTGCACAGGCATATAAGCTGGGCCGTGGCGTGCCCACCGACCTCGGCCAGGCACAGAGCTGGTACCAGAAGGCCGCCCAGCAGGGCCACGAGCAGGCCCAGGCCAATCTCGGCCTCATCCTTTTCCAGAATGGCGATCGCGCTGCGGCGATGCCCTGGATCCAGAAGGCCGCTGACCATGGCGAGCCGCGCGCGCAATATGTGCTTGGCACCGCAATGTTCAATGGCGAACTGGTGACCAAGGACTGGGTGAAGGCCTATGCGCTTATGACGCGCGCCGCCGCCGCCGGCTTGCCGCAGGCGACGACCAGCCTCACCCAGATGGATACCTATATCCCTGCCGATCAGCGCCGGCAGGGCCTCGCCCTCGCCGCGGAGATGGCGAAGAGCCAGCCTTCATCGAGCATGGCCGACGCGCAGCCGCGCTCGCCGAGCCCGACGCCGCCACCCCCGCCCCGTCCCGCAATACGCACCACCGATCTGCCGCCTTCGGCACCAGCGGCCGCAGCCTCGCCGCCACCGCCGCCCGCCGCCGCGCCGGCGCGCGCGATCCCCTCGCAGGCACAAGGCAGCGCCCCCATGGCAGGCGAAGGCGGCTGGCGTATCCAGCTCGGCGCCTTCAGCAGCGCCGCCACTGCCAGGACATTGTGGACGCGCGTCAGCGGCCGGCTGCCCGGCGCACGCTCCTATGTCGTCGAAGCCGGACCGATCACGCGGCTGCAGGCCGGCCCCTATCCGAACCGCGCCGCCGCGGCGCGCGCCTGTTCCGAACTGGTCGGACAGCCCTGCTTCCCGGTCGCCGCACCGTAACTCGCCAGGGCGGCAATATGCTGATCAGGCGAGCCTGATCAGCGACGGGCTGCACCGTTAACCATTTCTTGGCGCTTGGCCGGGATGCTGGCCGTCGATGGGGACCAGGCGAAACTTCACGATTCGGCCGGTAATGGCATCACGCTGGCGCCGCCGGCGGATGTGCATCCTCATAGCCGAATCCGCCGCCCCGGCCGCATTACGCGAGATCACCGGGGCGCATGCGTTCCTCGAAACCAATGCCCGGCCGGAAATCGGCCGGATGGTCGAGCTGCGTCATCCCGAAGCCGGGAGCATCCAGGGCCGGGTGATCGAAGTGAAGGACGATGGCATAGGCATCAGCCTGGATCGCGGCGAAAATGCGGTCGCCTTCGCCCTCGCTGCCATCGCAGCGGATATGAGCAGACCTTGAAGCAGGCCTTCCAGCCCTTCCCGTTTCGTCCAGACGCCTTCAGCTGCCGCGATCAGGCCTCTGCCCACTCCGCCCGGGCGTAGCCCTGCGCGTAGAGCAGCGCCGAAAGATCGCCATGCGCGATCCGCGCGGCAGCCGCAGCGGCCGTCTTCGGCTTTGCGTGATAGGCGACGCCGAGCCCGGCCGTCTCGATCATCGGAATGTCGTTCGCGCCGTCCCCCACCGCGAGCGTCGCGTCCGCGGCAATGCCCAGGGTCGCGATTTCGGCAAGCAGGGTTTCCTTCTTTGCCGCCGCGCCGACGATCGGACGGCGCACCGTGCCGGCGAGCGCACCGGCCGTAATTTCGAGCGTGTTGGAGATGGCGCGATCGAAGCCGATCTCAGCGGCGACGCGATCCGCGAAAACGGTGAAGCCGCCCGACACCAGCACGCTGCGTGCGCCATGGGCCCGCATGGTGCGGATCAGCGGCTTGGCACCGGGCATGATCTTGACCCGTTCCGCATAGCAGCGGTCGATCGCGCCGGCATCGAGCCCCTTCAGCAGCGCGACCCGCGCATCCAGAGCGCCTTCGAAATCGAGCTCGCCGCGCATCGCTCGCTCGGTCACCTCGGCGATCTGCGCCTTGATCCCCGCATAGTCGGCCAGCTCATCGATGCACTCGATGGTGATCATCGTCGAATCCATGTCGGCGACGAGCAACCGCTTGGCGCGCCCCTCCTCGGGCTGCACTATCACGTCGACTTTGTCGATCAGGCCTTCCAGGGCAGCGCGCGCGGCGACCGGATCGCCCGCGAACGGCACGTCGGATGCATAGCAGCGCTCCACCCAGCGGCCAACGCCGGGCGCGAGGCCAGCGTCGGCCAACGCGTCGCGCGCGGCAGAAATATCGCCCCCCGCAAGACCCTCAACTGCTATCAGCGTGGCGATGAACAAACCGGCCGCTCCTTCCCTTCCGCCCGTCGCGCTTATTGCGGGGCCGACCGCCAGCGGCAAGTCGGCTCTCGCAATGCGGCTCGCAGAAATTGCGCGAGGAACCGTCATCAACGCGGACAGCGCGCAGGTCTACCGCGATCTGCGGATCTTGTCTGCCCGCCCTTCCCGGGCAGACGAGGCACGCGCGCCGCATCGCCTGTTCGGCCATATAGATGGCGCCGAAAGCTGCTCGGCCGCACGCTGGGCGGCGGAGGCGCGCGCGGCGATCGACGACGCGCATGCGGCCGGACGATTGCCGATCCTGGCTGGCGGCACGGGTCTGTACCTGCATACCTTGCTGAACGGGATCGCTCCCGTGCCCGAGATCGATCCCGACATCCGTTCCGCCGTACGCGCACTGCCGGTGGCGGAGGCCCATGCCGCGCTGGCACACGAGGACGCCAAGGCGGCCGCCCGGCTCCGCGCGACGGATACGACCCGCGTGGCACGCGCTCTCGAGGTGGTCCGCTCGACCGGCCGGACGCTGGCGGCGTGGCAGGCGGAAAAGATCGGCGGGATCGGCCATACCATCCGACTGGTGCCGCTGATCCTGCTGCCCCCGCGCGAATGGCTGCGCGCACGGTGCGATGCGCGGTTCCTGCAAATGCTGGAGCCACATGCGGGTGATGCTCAATCCGGCGAGCCGACGAACGCTATCGACGAGGTACGCGCCCTCCTCTCCCGCGCTCTCGATCCCGATCTACCCGTCATGCGCGCAATCGGTGTGCCGGAGATCGGCGCACTGCTCGCTGGCAAGATCGACCGGGAGACGGCGACCGAGCGGGCGCAAGCCGCCACCCGGCAATATGCCAAACGCCAATTTACGTGGTTCGCCCATCAGCCGCCGTCAGAGTGGGAGCGCGAAACGCGACAACTTGATGATAATATAATCGATGAAACCGTAATAAAATTACGCATCAATGCGTTGACAGGATAATTTCTTACCCTTAGTGCGCCATTTCCCTGATTCACGCGGATTCTCGTCCGCGAGGTTCAAATTTCGCGCGTAATCCCTTATGGGGCGCGCTTCGAAAGGACGGAAAGATGGTTGCGGAACGGAGCGGCGCGCAGATCCTTGTCGAGGCGCTATGCGATCTCGGCGTGGAAGTCGTGTTCGGCTATCCGGGCGGCGCGGTCCTCCCCATCTACGACGAGCTCTTCAAGCAGAAGCGCATCCGCCATATCCTCGTCCGCCAGGAAGGCGGCGCGGCACATGCCGCCGAGGGCTATGCGCGCTCTACCGGCAAGCCGGGCGTCGTCCTCGTCACCTCCGGCCCGGGCGCGACCAATGCCGTCACCGGCATCACGGACGCGTTGATGGATTCGATCCCGATGGTCGTCATCACCGGCCAGGTCGCAACACACCTCATCGGATCGGACGCCTTCCAGGAAGCCGACACGATCGGCATCACCCGTCACTGCACCAAGCATAATTATCTGGTGAAAGATCCGGCGAAGCTCGGCGAGATCGTCCATGAGGCGTTCCACATCGCCACCTCCGGCCGTCCCGGTCCGGTGCTGATCGATCTGCCCAAGGACGTCCAGGTCGCGACCGCGCCCTATCGCAAGCCGGCAGGGCCGGGCACGCACGGTTATCGTCCGCAGGTGAAGGCCGAGACGCACCTCGTCGAGACCGCAATCGAGATGATGGCGGCGGCCGAGCGGCCGATCCTCTATACCGGCGGCGGCATCATCAATTCCGGGCCTGCGGCGAGCCAGATACTACGCGAACTGGCGCGGATCACGGGCGCGCCGGTCACCTCCACCCTGATGGGCCTCGGCGCGTTTCCGGCCTCTTCTTCTCAATGGCTCGGCATGCTCGGCATGCACGGCACCTATGAGGCGAACATGGCGATGAACCAGGCCGACCTGATCGTCTGCCTGGGCGCGCGCTTCGACGATCGCATCACGGGGCGGCTCGATGCCTTCGCGCCGCATTCGAAGAAGATCCACGTCGATATCGATCGCTCGTCGATCAACAAGACGGTGCGCTCGGATCTCGCGCTGGTCGGCGACGTCGGCCGCGTCATGGAAGACATGGTTCGCATCTGGAAGGCGCGCCGGCCCGAGACGCCCGATCTGAAGCCCTGGCTGGCGCGGATCGACGAATGGCGCGCGAAGAAGTCGCTCGCCTATCCGGATTCGGTGAAGGAGATCATGCCGCAGCATGCGATCCGCCGCCTGTGGGAAGCGACTCATCACCGCAACCCGATCATCACCACCGAGGTGGGCCAGCACCAGATGTGGGCTGCGCAGCATTTCGACTTCGAGGGGCCGAACAAGTGGCTGACCTCGGGCGGACTCGGCACGATGGGCTATGGCCTCCCCGCCGCCATCGGCGCGCAGCTCGGCAATCCGAACGCGCTGGTCATCGACATTGCGGGCGAGGCCTCGATCCTGATGAACATCCAGGAGATGGCGACCGCGACCCAATATCGCCTGCCGATCAAGATATTCATCCTCAACAACGAATATATGGGCATGGTCCGCCAGTGGCAGGAGCTGACCTATTCCGGCCGTTATTCGGAAAGCTACAGCGAGGCGCTGCCCGATTTCGTGCGGCTGGCCGAAGCCTTCGGCTGGAAGGGCATGCGGATCGAGGATCCTGGCGAATTGGATGCAGGCATAGACGAGATGCTGAAATATGACGGGCCGGTGATGGTCGATTGCCGGGTAGCGAAACTCGCCAACTGCTTCCCGATGATCCCGTCTGGCGCGGCGCACACCGAGATGCTGCTCCATTCCGACGAAGTTTCGGGCGAACTCGACGATGCGGCGAAGGCGCTCGTCTGATGCACATCAAACCGGAAGCAGCGGAGCGTCACACGCTCTCCCTGACGGTCGACAACGAAGCGGGCATCCTCGCCCGCATCGCCGGTATGTTCACCGCTCGCGGCTATAATATCGAGAGCCTGACCGTGGCGGACATCACGCCCGACCATGCCGTCAGCCGCATCACGATCGTCACCTCCGGCTCGCCCGAGGTGATCGACCAGATCATCGCGCAGCTCGACCGGCTGGTGAACGTCCACAGGGTGACCGACCTCAGCGAGCTCGGCCCGCATGTCGAGCGTGAACTCGCGCTGGTAAAGGTGGTGGGCAGCGGCGATCACCGGATCGAGGCGCTGCGCCTCGCCGAGGTGTATCGTGCCCGGGTCGTCGATGCGACGACGACCAGCTTCGTCTTCGAAGTGACCGGCGGGATCGAGAAGATCGACAAGTTTCTCGAGCTGATGCGCGAGGTCGGCCTTGTCGAGGTCGCCCGGACCGGCGTCGCCGCCATCGCGCGAGGCAAGGAAGCGGCGTGACGCACTAAACCCCTCTCCCCTGCAGGGGAGAGGGAGGGGCCCGCCGCAAAACGGCGGAAGAGTGAGGGCACGGTGCCGTCACGCTCATGCCCTCTCCAACTCCGACTGGGGCCGCTCGCGCGACCCAAGTCTCCGTATCCTCTCCCCGAAGGGGGGAGGAAAGGTCATAAAAGGAAGAGCGAATGCGGGTTTATTACGATCGTGACGCCGACATCGGCCTCATCAAGACCAAGAAGATCGCCATCGTCGGCTACGGCAGCCAGGGCCATGCCCATGCCCAGAACCTTCGGGATTCGGGCGTGAGCGAAGTCGCGATCGCACTGCGCCCGGATTCAGCCACCGCCAAGAAGGCGGAAGAGGCCGGCTTCAAGGTGCTGTCCAACGCCGAGGCGGCCGCCTGGGCCGACATCATCATGATCCTGGCGCCCGACGAGCATCAGGCCGCGATCTACAATGACGATCTCGCCCCCAACCTCAAGCCGGGTGCCGCCATCGCCTTCGCGCACGGCCTCAACGTGCATTTCGGCCTGATCGAGCCGAAGGCGGACATCGACGTGTTCATGATCGCACCGAAGGGCCCGGGCCACACCGTGCGCTCCGAATATCAGCGCGGCGGCGGCGTGCCCTGCCTGATCGCGATCGCGCAGGACGCCTCGGGCAATGCGCACGACATCGCCCTCTCCTACGCTTCCGCGATCGGCGGCGGCCGCTCGGGCGTGATCGAGACCACCTTCAAGGAAGAGTGCGAGACCGATCTGTTCGGCGAGCAGGCGGTGCTCTGCGGTGGCCTCAGCCACCTGATCATGGCCGGCTTCGAGACGCTCACCGAGGCCGGCTATTCGCCCGAGATGGCCTATTTCGAATGCCTCCACGAAGTGAAGCTGATCGTCGACCTGATGTATGAGGGCGGCATCGCCAACATGCGCTATTCGATCAGCAACACCGCCGAATATGGCGACTATCACACCGGCCCACGCGTCATCACCGACGAGACCAAGGCCGAGATGAAGCGCGTGCTGACCGACATCCAGCAGGGCCGCTTCGTCCAGCGCTTCGTGCTCGACAACCGCGCCGGCAATCCGGAGCTGAAGGCAGCCCGCAAGCTGCAGAACGCGCATCCGATCGAAAAGGTCGGTGCCGAGCTGCGCGCGATGATGCCGTGGATCGCCAAGAACAAGCTGGTCGACAAAGCCAAGAACTGAGCTTTTTCTTCATCCTCCCCATGGTTCCGCGATGGGGAGGATGAAGGCAGCTATCTCACCAAGGCAAAACATTTCCGCACTTCGTCCACGAACAGCGCCGGCTGTTCCCAGGCAGCGAAATGGCCGCCGCGATCCAGCGCGTTATAGTGGATGAGGTTGGGTGCAACCTGCTCCATCCACCGGCGGGAAGCCCGCATGATGTCCCGCGGAAAGACGCTTACACCCATTGGCAGTTCGATGGTCGCTCCTCCGAAACTGCGAAAGCTCTCCCAATAGAGCCGGGCCGACGAGGTGCCAGTCGCCGGCAGCCAGTAGAGCATGATGTTGTCGAGCATATCGTCGAGGCTCAGCGCATCCTCGGGCTCGCCTCGATTGTCGGTCCAGGCCCACATCTTCTCATATATCCACGCCGCCTGACCGACCGGTGAATCGGTGAGGCCGTAGCCCAGCGTCTGCGGCCGTGTCGACTGCTGCTTGGAATAGCCCGAATCCCAATCGAAATAATGTTTGAGAGAGGCTTGCGCCTCCTGCTCTTGCTGGGTGGCTTCTGGGAACATCTGCTGCACCGCTGCGGGCACGACGCACATGTTGACGTGGATGGCGGCGCAGCCCTCCGGTTTGAGCGCGCCGATCGCCATCGTGACCGCCGAACCCCAGTCTCCTCCCTGCGCCACCCAACGGTCATAGCCGAGGCGCTTCATCAGCACCGCCCAGGCCCGGGCGATGCGCGCGATGTCCCAGCCGGTTTCACGCGGCTTGTCCGAAAAGCCGTAGCCGGGAAGAGACGGGATGACGAGATGGAAGGCATCGGATGCGCTTCCGCCGTGGGCGGTGGGATTGATTAGCGGCCCGACCGTCTTCATGAACTCGACCACCGATCCGGGCCAGCCATGGGTCAGCAGCAGCGGCAGCGCATCCTCATGGGGCGAGCGCACATGCAGGAAATGGATGCCCAATCCGTCGATTTCCGTGCGGAACTGGCCGAGCGCGTTGAGCTTTCCCTCGCATACCCGCCAATTGTAGCGGCGGCGCCAATGCTCGCAGAGCGCGCGAACCTTGGCGAGCGGCGCGCCCTGAGACCAGTCGTCGACCGTCTCGCGCTCGGGCCAGCGCGCCTGATCGAGCCGATGGTAGAGATCTTCAATGTCGGATTGCGGAATGGCGAGAGTAAAGGGCGTGATCGCGTCGCTCATGTCATGCTCTCCGATGCTTTCGTCGCTGCATCGCCCGCCAAGGCTGGCGAGGCAATGGTCCGTCTTGCGTGTTGAAACGGTAGGTTTCCGTTTCGGGACTTTGAATGATGGCAGCGCGCCGTTAGCCTGAAAGGCGCTGACACACTTCAGGAGAGAGAATCATGCGCAGGATATTCGCCGCGTCTGTTCTTTTCGCTGCCGCCGTTCCGGTGCTGGCGCAAATGCCGACTTCACCGCCCGGTGCCAAGGACAAAAGCCGCGTCGCCGCCGGCACCTACACCGTGGATCCGCACCACACGCAGGTGCTTTTCGAGGTCAACCATCTCGGATTCAACAACTATTTCGGTATCTTCGGCTCGCCGACGGGATCGCTGACGATCGATCCCGCGAAACCCTCGGCGGCCAAGGTGGAGATCAGCATTCCGCTCTCCGCCCTGGTAACGACCAGCGCCGCGCTCAACGAGCATCTGATGAAGCCGGAATTTTTCGACAGCGCGAAATTCCCCAACGCAACCTTCAAATCCACCAGCGTCGCGATCGACAAGGATGGCGATGGGGCGAAGATCACCGGCGATCTGACCATCAAGGGCGTGACCAAGCCGGTGGTGCTGGATGCCGAGTTCACCGGCGCCGGTATCATGCCCAACCCTGCCGGCAAGAAGGCGACGATCGGCTTCAAGGCCGAAACCAAGATCAAGCGCAGCGATTTCGGCGTGAGCTACGGTATTCCCCTGGTACCGGACGAGGTGCCGCTGGAGATCACTGTCGCCTTCGAGCGGCCGGCGGCTTAGAGAAGCGATCGTCCATGGCCCTCTCTCGCGTGCGCGGGAGAGGGCTTCAGCCGCAAGCTGCATCATGAGGGATAGACTTCTCTCCCCTTCCTGGGTTATGCGCCGATATATGACGTCGCACCGCGGCCTTCTCCTGCTTCGACTTACGCGCCCTTAGGCGCGCGTTTTCGCTTGGGCTCGATCGGGCCTGCAAGCCACGGCGTCTAAGGGGTTACCATCCGCCCGAACAGACAACCCTGCACAGGAGCAGGCACCCGTGACCGACACCATTTTGATTTTTGACACCACGTTGCGCGATGGCGAACAGTCTCCCGGCTGCTCGATGAACCTCGAAGAGAAGCTGCAGGTCGCGGCCCAGCTGGAAACGATGGGCGTGGATATCATCGAGGCCGGTTTCGCCATCGCCTCGCCCGGCGATTTCGAGGCCGTCAGCGAAGTCGCGAAGCAGAGCAAGCGCGCGGTCGTCGCCAGCCTGGCGCGTGCAGCGAGCGCAGACATCGAGCGGGCGTGGGAAGCGGTGAAGCATGCCGCTCGCCCCCGCATCCACACCTTCATCGCCACGTCGCCGCTGCACATGCGCGTGAAGCTGAACAAGACTCCCGACGAGGTGATCGACGCGATCGAACGGACGGTTTCGCTGGCGCGCAGCCTCTGCCCCGACGTCGAATGGTCCGCAGAAGATGCGACCCGCACCGATCCGGACTTTCTGGTGCGCGCGGTGGAAACCGCCATCGCCGCCGGTGCGCGGACAATCAACCTGCCAGACACGGTGGGTTATGGTACGCCCGAAACCTATGGCGCGATGTTCCGCGACGTGATCAATCGCGTTCCCAATGCCGACAAGGCGATTTTCTCCACCCATTGCCACAATGACCTGGGCCTCGCGGTCGCCAATACGCTGGCCGCGGTGATGGCCGGTGCGCGCCAGGTGGAATCGACCATCAATGGCATCGGCGAACGCGCCGGCAATGCCGCGATGGAGGAGATCGCGATGGCGCTGAAGGTGCGGCACGACGTGATGCCGATGCGCACCAACATCGTCTCGACCGAGATCACCCGCGCCAGCCGATTGATTTCCGGCATCACGGGCTTCCAGGTGCAGCCCAACAAGGCGATCGTCGGCGCCAACGCCTTCGCGCACGAGAGCGGCATTCACCAGGACGGGATGATCAAGGACGCCTCGACCTACGAGATCATGACGCCGGAGAGTGTCGGCCTCTCCCAGTCCAGCCTGGTGATGGGCAAGCATTCGGGCCGCGCCGCCTTCCGGCAGAAGCTGGAGGAGTTGGGCTATAATCTTGGCGACAACGCGTTCCAGGATGCGTTCGGCAGATTCAAGAGCCTCGCCGACGCCAAGAAGGCCGTTTATGACGAGGATATCGTCGCGCTGGTCGACGACGAGGTGCTGCGCGGTCACGACCGTATCCAGGTCAAGGAAGTCGAGATCTACTGCGGCTCGAACGGCCCGCAGCGCGCGATCCTGACGCTGGAGGTGGACGGCGAGGAAAAGACCGTCACGTCGCGTGGCAACGGCCCGGTGGATGCGCTGTTCAACGCGATCCGCCTCATCGTACCGCATGAGAAATCGGTGATGGAGCGCTACGAGGTCCATGCCGTCACCGGCGGCACCGACGCGCAGGCGGAGGTCTCCGTGCTCCTCGCCGAGGATGGCCGCACCACGCGTGGCCGCGGCGCGCATCAGGACACGATGGTGGCCAGCGCCAAGGCCTATGTGAATGCGCTCAACAAGCTGATGGTGAAGCGCGGTCGCGCGCCGGTCGATCAGGCTGCGGCGGGCTGATTTCGGCATCGGGTTAGATCACCGTCATCCCGGCGAAAGTCGGGATGACGGCATAGAAAGCCGCATCAAGCAGCGCTATTCGATCGCATGATGGCGGCGCTGTGCCGCATGTCCGCGAGTTCAGCCGAGGCCGACGGGCAGCGATGCCATGGAGCCAGGCGTGCCGCACGCTTGCCGCCGTTTCGCGCATGGCGGTGGTCCGCCAGCTTCGGTCGGCACCCGGCTCGGCGCTCATCAATTCGGTCAGCGAGACACCTATAGTTCTGGACGATCGGCGTGCCATGATTCGGTAAAGCCGCCTGGTCCGGAAAATCACTCGCATCCGGCGCTTCGACGCGGCCCTGCTCGCACGGTGGGCGCGCCACGGTGCGGCGGCCAAAGACGCCGTTCGAAAAGTCGGCGTGTCGCGCGCCATATTCCTGGGGGTGATCGTCATCAAATGACGTGTGGGATAATGATCGCCCTCAAGCTCGACATATTTGCCCCCCCTCTATCCGCCTTGCGCGATCGGTGCGACATAGTGTCATGGACAAGAGAGAATGACTGTACGGAATCAACGTCCGCTCTGGTCCGACAGGCCACGCGAAACCGACGTGCTTACCCGTCGTTAACATGGGTCGGAGATGATGGCTGAGGTAGACAACGGATGACAGGGATATGGCCGACGTCAAGCTGAACGACGAGGAAGGCCGGGTCGCGGCGCTGCATCGTTATCATATTCTGGACACGCGGGAGGAGGAAGCGTTCGAGAATATCACCCAGCTCGTCCAATCGATCCTGCGAGTGCCGATCTCGGCGGTGTCGCTGGTGGATCGAGACAGGCAATGGTTCAAGTCTCGCCAGGGCATCGACGCGCGTGAAACGTCCCGCGATGTCGCCTTTTGCAATTATACGATCCGGCAGCGGGAGCCGATGATCGTCAGCAATGCCAATGAGGATGCGCGCTTCCAGAACAATCCGCTCGTCACGGGCATGCCGCATATCGCCAGCTATGCCGGCGTGCCGCTGGAAACACCCGACGGCTATCAGATCGGCTCGCTCTGCGCGATCGATACGGTGCCGCGCGAGTTCGACGCACAGCAGATCGACATATTGCGCAAGCTCGGCAAACTCGTGGTCGAGCAGATGGAACTTCGCCAGATTGCCGAGCGCGACCATCTGACCGGCGCGCTCACCCGCCGCGCTTTCCTGACCGAAATGGACAAGGAGATTACCCGGTTTCAACGCTATGAACGGCCGGCTACGCTGCTGATGCTGGATGTCGACCATTTCAAGGCGATCAACGATGGCTACGGCCATCCCGCCGGTGATCGCGTGCTGACCACGGTCTCCAAATATTTCCTCGGCACGGTCCGCACGACTGACTGTTTCGGCCGGCTCGGCGGGGAGGAATTCGGCGTGCTGCTGCCTGATACCGATGGCGAGGCGGCCATCGCTGCCGCCAATCGGTTCCGCGAGGAACTGGCCCTGCTCGAGATCGGCGACGATCCGATAATCCGCGTCACCGCCAGCTTCGGCATTGCACCGCTGAGCACCGACGTCGGAATTTGCGAACAATGGCTCGCCGAGGCCGACATTGCCCTATACCGCGCCAAGCGCAGCGGAAGGAATCGCTGCTGCCTCGCAGAAATGAAGTCGGCGAAACGTTCCCAGCTCGCCTGACAGGCGTTGCTCGCTCAAGCGACTTCGAGCAGCCGGGCCGCCTGGGCCCGCGCCTCGTCGGTCACTTCCGCACCGGAAAGCATGCGGGCGATTTCCTCGCGCCTTTCCCCGGCGTCCAGCGGACGCACGCCCGTGCGAGTAACGAGGCCGTCGTGACTTTTGGCGATCAGCCAATGCGCGTCGGCGCGGGCCGCGACCTGCGGACTATGCGTCACAACCAGTATCTGCGCCTTGGCCGCAAGCCGCGACAGCCGCTCGCCGATCGCACTGGCAACGGCACCACCGACGCCGCGATCGATTTCGTCGAAGATCATCGTGGTCGCCCCGCCCTCTTCGGCCAGCGCCACCTTGAGCGCGAGGATGAAGCGCGACAGTTCGCCGCCGCTCGCGATCTTCATCAGCGGCGCGAAAGGCGCGCCGGGGTTGGTCGAAATTTCGAACTCGACGCGATCGCGCCCTCCCGGCCCCCACTGGCTTTCGGGCTGGCGCTCGACCAGCGTGCGGAAGCGGGCGGCATCGAGCTTCAGCGGGGCGAGCTCCGCGGCGACGGCGGCATCCAGCCGGCCAGCTGCCTCGGCCCTCTCCACGCTGATCTTTTCGGCCAGCACCTCATAGGTCGCCCGCGCGGATGCGAGCGCGCTCTCTAGCGCCGCAATACCCTGATCGCCCGCCTCGATCCGCGCCAGACGGGCCGCTAGATCGGCGGCGAGCGCAGCGAGGGCGTCGGGTTCGACGCGGTGCTTGCGGGCCAGGGCGCGCAAATCGAACAGGCGCCGCTCCACTACATCGAGGCGAGCCGGGTCGAAGGCCATCGCGCTGAGTGCGGCAGCGAGCTGCTCCTCCGCCTCGCCAGCTTCGATCACCGCGCGATCCAACGCGGCGAGTGCGTCTGTAAGCAGCGGATGCTCACCGGCGATGCGATCGAGCCGGCGCGCAGCCTGGCGAAGCTGCGCAAGCCCGCCTTCCGATCCCTCGAGATGCTGTGTGACGGCGTCGAGGTCGCCGGCGAGACGCGCGCCTTTCTGCATCTCGGCACGCTCCTCGGCGAGGCTCGCCTCCTCTCCCGGCTCGGGCGCAAAGGCGCCGAGTTCGGCTACGGCGTGCTCCAGGAACTCGCGATCGCGTGCGGCGGTCTCCAATTCCACGCGCGCGCTGGCCAAGGCATCCTCGGCCAAGCGCCACGCGCGGTGCGCCTCGGCCAGAGCGCCGACGCCGATCCGTCCGAAGGCGTCGAGCAGCGCACGATGTCCACGGGGATTGAGCAGGCCGCGATCGTCATGCTGGCCGTGAATCTCGACGAGCCCAGCTGCCAACTCGCGCAGCAGCGTGGCGGACACGGGCTGATCGTTGACGCTTGCCCGACTGCCGCCATCGGCCTTTACGACGCGGCGGATCATCAGCGGCTCGCCCGGCTCCATCTGCAGCCCGTTCTCGGCCAGCAACAGCATCGCGGGATGATCAGCGGGCACGTCGAAGCTCGCGGTGACGACCGCCTGCTGAACACCGCGGCGGACGAGGCCACTGTCGGCACGCGCGCCCAAAGTGAGGCCCAGCGCATCGAGCAGGATCGACTTGCCCGCGCCGGTCTCGCCGGTGAGCGCCCCCAATCCCGGATCGAAATCCAGATCGAGCGCCTCGATCAGCACGACATCGCGAATGGCGAGAGCGGTGAGCATGGCCGAACCTCTAAAGCGGTTTCCCTCCGGACGGAACCGGTCAGCTACCGTCGATGGCGCGATTTCGATGCGGGAGAATCTTCGACGATCGGGAATTTCTCCACGGCCATGGCGCTTTCGTGCTCATGCTGAAACAAGGGCGGCTGCGCCGTCCGACGCGCTCACACCCACTCGCCGACGAGGCCCATACATGCCCACGCTCGCTCTGCTGATCTGTTCCAATCTGTTCATGACCATCGCCTGGTATGGCCATCTGCGCTTTCCCGACGCGCGGCTCTGGGTGGTGATACTCGCCTCGTGGGGCATCGCGCTCGTCGAATATTGCTTCGCGGTCCCGGCCAACCGGATCGGCTATTATCATGGCTTCAGCGGCGGACAGCTCAAGATCATGCAGGAGTGCGTGACTCTGTGCGTCTTCGCGCTGTTCGCCACGTTCATTCTCAAGGAACCCATCACCTGGCGTTATCTCGGCGCCGGTCTGTGCGTTGCGGGTGCTGCCGCTTTCATGTTCGTGGGCCGTAGCTGAGGGCCGCGCCGCTTGCCGGCCGCGACAGTCGCGCCCATATCCCGCGCCACGACATGAAACACGGGACTCAAATGAGCGAAGACAAGATAGGCTGGCACGGCACGACGATCCTTTCCGTGCGCAAGGGCGGCAAGGTAGTGGTGGTGGGCGACGGCCAGGTTTCGATGGGCAATACGGTGATGAAGCCCAATGCCCGCAAGGTTCGCCGGCTCGGTGACGGCTCGGTGATCGGCGGCTTCGCCGGCGCGACGGCGGATGCCTTCACCCTGTTCGAACGGCTGGAGCGCAAGCTGGAGCAATATCACGGCCAGTTGCTGCGCGCCGCGGTGGAGCTCGCCAAGGACTGGCGCACCGACAAATATCTGCGCAACCTCGAGGCGCTGATGATCGTCGCCGACAAGGAAGTCACCTTGATCCTGACCGGCAATGGCGACGTGCTGGAGCCGGTGGGCGGGGTGGCGGCGATCGGATCGGGCGGCAACTACGCCCTGGCTGCGGCGCGCGCGCTGGTCGAGTACGAAGCCGATGCCGAAACGATCTGCCGCAAGGCGATGGCCATCGCCGCCGACGTTTGCGTTTTCACCAACGACCAGCTCACCATCGAGACGCTGGACAGCGTGAACTGATCACGTCGCAGCCGGGCATCGAGCCCGGTCGCGGCTCACCCACCCCCAGCCCCTCCCATGCAAGGGAGGGGGGAGCATAGAATGAACGACAATCTGACCCCCAAAGCCATCGTCGCCGCGCTGGACGCCCATATCGTCGGGCAGGACGAGGCGAAGCGCGCCGTTGCCGTCGCGCTCCGCAACCGCTGGCGCCGCCAGAAGCTCGCGCCGGAGTTGCGCGACGAGGTGAGCCCCAAGAATATTCTGATGATCGGGCCGACGGGCTGCGGCAAGACCGAGATCAGCCGCCGTCTCGCCAAGCTCGCCGACGCGCCCTTCGTGAAGGTGGAGGCGACCAAGTTCACCGAGGTCGGCTATGTCGGCCGCGACGTCGAGCAGATCGCCCGCGATCTCGTCGAAGAGGCCGTGCGGCTCGAGAAGGAGCGCCGCCGCGCCGCGGTGAAAGACAAGGCCGAGGAAGCAGCAATGGCGCGACTGCTCGACGCGCTCGTCGGCAAGGACGCGTCCGAAGCCACGCGCTCCGCCTTCCGCCAGCGTTTCCAGGATGGCCATCTCGATGAGAAGGAAATCGAAATCGAGATGGAAGATACCGGCGGCACGCCGTTCGAGATCCCCGGCATGGGCGGCCAGGTCGGCATGATCAATCTCTCCGATATGATGGGCAAGGCATTCGGCCAGGGCAAGACCAAGCGGCGTAAGCTCACGGTGCGTGCCGCATGGGCCAAGCTGGTCGAAGAAGAGGGCGACAAACGGCTCGATCAGGAAGAGGTCAGCCGCGCCGCGCTCGCCGATGCGGAGGCCAACGGCATCGTCTTCCTCGACGAGATCGACAAGATCGCGGTGAGCGACGTGCGGGGCGGATCGGTGAGCCGTGAGGGCGTGCAACGCGATCTGCTGCCGCTGATCGAAGGCACCACCGTCGCCACCAAATATGGCCCGATGAAGACGGATCATATCCTGTTCATCGCTTCGGGCGCCTTTCACGTCGCCAAGCCGAGCGACCTGCTGCCCGAGCTGCAGGGGCGCCTGCCGATCCGCGTCGAGCTGAAAGCGCTTACCGAGGCCGATTTCGTTCGCATCCTCTCGGCGACCCGCGCCTCACTCACCGAGCAATATCGCGCGCTGCTCGCCACCGAAGGCGTGGAAATCGGTTTCACCGAAGACGGCATCGCCGCCATCGCGCGCACCGCCGCCCAGGTGAACGAAAGCATCGAGAATATCGGTGCGCGGCGGCTGCAGACTGTGATGGAGAAGCTGCTCGAGGAAGTCAGCTTCGACGCCGAGGATCGCAGCGGCACCGCGCTCATCGTCGACGCTGCCTATGTCGAAAGCCAACTCAAGGAGATCGCGCGCAATACGGATCTCAGCAAATATGTGCTGTGACGGCCAGCGAACTGTGATACTGTGAACACATGAAGAATGTCACAGTATCACTCGATGATGAGACCTATCGCCGTGCCCGCATAAGGGCTGCCGAGATGGATACCTCGCTTTCAGCGCTTGTCCGATCGTTCCTGAAAAATCTGGGTGAGGGGGAAAGCGAGAGAGAGCACAGGAAGCGTAGGGAGCAGGCCCTGCGCGAACGAGTGACCGGGTTTTCGGGCGCCTCCCGTCTCTCTCGCGACGATGTGCACGGTCGGGGCATGTGAGCAACCTCATATTCCTCGATACCAATATCCTCCTTTATTCGATCAGCGGATTGCCGAAGGAACTGCGGAAGCGCGACATCGCTCGTCGCCTCATCGACGAGGAGGACGTCGCGCTGTCCGTGCAGGTGCTTCAGGAATTTTACGTGCAGGCGACGCGTCCAAGCCGGCCTGACGCGATCGCGCCAGATCTGGCTAAGCAATTCGTGGATTTGTGGTCTGATTTACCGATCCAGGACATCACCCTGACGATCATGAACGCAGCGCTGTCAATACAGGTCAGGCACCGCTTTTCCTATTGGGATTGCGCGATCATTGCCGCTGCCCAAGCAATGGAATGCACCACGCTCTATAGCGAAGACATGGATGATGGTCGACAGATTGGATCCCTGCGGATCGTAAACCCGTTCAAAGAAGAATAGCCGGGATCGCCAGGGAGATATTCCGGCAGTACCTCCACCACCCCTCGACAAGCTTGCTGCATTGCGGCACTAGCGACGCCCATGCAGCATCTCCACGGCCTGATCGCCAGCCTCGCCACCTTCACGATCGCGGTGATCTCGGCGGGGGGCTATTGGGGCATCGCGCTCCTGATGGCGATCGAAAGCGCGTGTATTCCACTGCCATCCGAGATCATCATGCCGTTCGCCGGCTATCTCGTCTCGGTCGGCAAGCTGGATTTGTTTCTGGCGGCGACGGCAGGTGCGATCGGCTGCAATCTCGGCTCGATCGTCGCCTATGAGGTGGGCAAGCGCGGCGGCCGGCCGTTCGTCCAGCGCTGGGGCAAATATGTGCTGGTAGGCACCCATGATCTAGACCGGGCCGAAGGCTTTTTCCAGCGCTGGGGTGGGATCACCGTGCTGGTCTGCCGGCTGCTGCCCGTGGTGCGCACCTTCATCGCCTTTCCCGCCGGCGTCGCGCGCATGCCCTTGCTGCGCTTCCACGCCTATACCTTCATCGGCTCCTGGCCCTGGTGCTTCGCGCTGACCTGGGTCGGCCGCGAGCTCGGCGTGCGCTGGAACACCGATCCGCGGCTCAAGGCCGTGCTGCACAATATGGACGTGGTGATCGTGGCGGTCGTCGCCGCGGCCGCGATCTGGTTCGTCTGGCACAAGGTCCGCGCGATCAAGCGCGAGCGGTGAGCTCCGGCCCCGTCATGCCGAACGCGTCCGGCACGACGGGGAAATGGATCAGCGCCCGCCGGCCTTCTTCACCGCATTCTTGTGCGCGCCGACGCCGCCCCGGCGGCGCGGCGGGAAACGGCGCTTCGGCGGCTGTCCCTCGCCGCGCGTATCGTCGCGGCGGGCACCGGCCTCCTCGTGGCGGCGCTGCGCCGTCGGCTTGGCCTGGCTCGGCTTGGGAAGCCGCGCCTTCTCCTGCTCGAAATTCTCCGGCAGCGGCAGCGGCGTGAGCCGCACCCGGGTAAGCTTCTCGATGCCGCGCAGATAGGCGCGCTCGTCTTCGGCGACGAAGCTGATCGCAATGCCTTCGCGCCCGGCGCGCGCGGTGCGGCCGATGCGGTGGACATATTGCTCGGCGACGTTCGGCAGCTCGAAGTTGAACACATGGCTCACGCCCGACACGTCGATGCCGCGCGCCGCGATGTCGGTCGCGACGAGGATCTTGAGCTCGCCCGAGCGGAACAGGCCGAGCGCGCGCTCGCGCTGCGGCTGGCTCTTATTGCCGTGGATCGCCTCGGCCCCGATGCCGGCGGCGTGGAGATGCTTCACCACGCGGTCCGCGCCATGCTTGGTGCGGGTGAAGACCAGCGCCCGATCGATCGCCTCGCGGCGCAGCATCAGCGTCAGCAGCGCCTGCTTCTCCTGCTGATTGACGAAGGTCGCGAACTGCTCGACCCGCTCGGCCGTGGTCGATTGCGGTGCGACCGAGACCTTGACCGGATCGGTGAGGAAGCGGTCGCCCAGCTCCGCGATGGTCTTGGGCATGGTCGCCGAGAAGAACAGGGTCTGGCGCACCTTCGGCACCATCGCCTGGATCCGCTTCAGCGCATGGATGAAGCCGAGATCGAGCATCTGGTCGGCTTCGTCGAGCACGAGGATCTCGACGTTGCGCAGGTGCAGCGCGCGCTGGTCGATCAGATCGAGCAGGCGGCCGGGCGTGGCGACGAGGATGTCGACGCCCTGCCCCATCTGGCGGATCTGCCGGTTGATCGGCACGCCGCCGAACACGGTGGCGACGCGCAGGTTGAGGAATTTGGCGTAAAGCACGCAGCTCTCGGCGATCTGGCTCGCGAGTTCGCGGGTCGGCGCCAGCACGAGCATGCGGCAGGCGCCGGGCGCGCGAGGACGCGGGCTGTTGATCAGATGATGAAGCGAGGGCAGCGCAAAGGCTGCGGTCTTGCCCGTGCCGGTCTGCGCGATGCCGCACAGATCACGTCCTTCCAGCACCGGCGGGATTGCCTGGAGCTGAATGGGAGTGGGCTGGGTATAGCCCTTTTCGGCCAACGCACGCTGAATCGGCTCGGCGAGACCGAGATCGGAAAATTGAGTCACTTTGGTACTTTCAATGGGATGTGGCGCCCCGAAACAGGACGCGCACGCGGGTTCAAATCGACGACCCGCGTGAAATGGGAAGCCTTGGGCTCAAAGCGTCTAGTGGAACAGAAAGCCGGCCTGCCATTTGGAGGCGGCAGGAGATCACGCTGCCCTCGTTCCAGCCCCCCTAAAGGCGCCGACGCACGCGGCACATAGCGCGTTGCGGCCGAAACATCAATCGGCAGGTAAAAATATCCTTTGCGAAGCACACAAGCGGCGCGGACGACCGGAGCTACAGCGCATTCTGCACCCCGCGATGGCGATCCGTGCAATTTTGCTTCTCCGCCGCATCATATTTCCTCACCGTGCGCGCCCCATTCCGGGCTTGATCCTGCGCGCCATTCCCCCCAAATGCCGGCTATGCTGATCGAAACCGAAACGACGCCGAATCCGGCCACGCTGAAATTCCTGCCCGGGCAGACGGTGATGGACGGCGGCACGCGGGATTTCGCGAATGACGAGGAGGCGCAGGTTTCGCCTCTCGCGCAGGCCCTGTTCGATCTCGGCGATGTGGACAGCGTCTTCTTCGGGCGCGATTTCGTCTCCGTCACCGCCGCACCCAGCGTCGAGTGGCGCGATCTCAAACCCAATGTGCTCGGCGTTCTGCTGGATCATTTCGCCAGCGGCGCCCCGCTGTTCCGTCAGGGCAGCGCAGCCGCCATCGAGATTCCCGACGACGAATTCCCGGTCAATCCGGACGACGCCGACATCGTCGAGCAGATCAAGGACCTGATCGAGACACGGGTCCGGCCGGCGGTCGCGAAGGACGGAGGGGACATCGTCTATCGGGGCTTCGATCGGGGTACCGTCTATCTGGCGATGCACGGCGCCTGCTCGGGCTGTCCGTCCTCCACCGCGACGCTCAAGCAGGGCATCGAGACACTCCTCAAGCACTATGTGCCGGAAGTGACCGAGGTCCGCGCCGCCTGACGTTTCTCCTCCCCAGACAGCAAGGGACCCTCCATGGCCGCTCCGCTCTCCGATGATGCGCTCGACCTGATCTTCCGTACTGCCCGCACCTATAACGGCTACCAGGACAAGCCGGTTTCCACCGAGCAGCTCCACGCGATCTGGGACCTGATGAAGATGGGTCCGACTTCGGCGAACATGTCGCCCGCGCACATCATCTGGTGCGTCAGCCAGGAATCCAAGGAGAAGATCGCGGCGCTTTCATCCGGCACCAACGGCGCGAAGATCCTGCAGGCGCCGGTAACGGCGATCATCGGCTTCGACGTCGATTTCCACACCAAGCTGCCGCGCCTCTTCCCGCACAATCCGGACGCCCAGAACTGGTTTCCGGATCCCAGCTCGCGCGAATATGTCGCCTTCCGCAACGGCACGCTGCAGGGCGCCTATTTCCTGATCGCGGCCCGTGCCATTGGCCTCGATACCGGACCGATGTCCGGCTTCGACAACGCGGCGGTGGACGAGCAGTTCTTCGGCGGAACCACCATCAAGTCCAACTTCATTTCGACCCTCGGCTACGGCGATCCTTCGACCATCTTCGAGCGTTTGCCGCGCTTCTCCTTCGAGGAAGCGAACACCATCATCTGATGCGCACGCTCGCGATCGAGACGGCAACAGCGGCTTGTTCTGTCGCCCTGCTGGATGACGATCGCGTCCTAGCGGACCTCCATGAGGTCGTCGGGCGCGGCCACGCCGAACGGTTGGTTCCGATGATATCGGAACTGCCGGACGGCGGCCGCGCCGACCGCATCGTGGTGGATTGCGGCCCGGGCAGTTTTACCGGCGTGCGCGTCGGCCTTGCTGCCGCGCGCGCGCTCGGTCTCGCATGGGGCGTTCCCGTGCATGGCTATTCCTCCCTCGCCTTGCTCGCCGCGGCCGCACTTGACGAGGCGGGTGCGCCGGATCGCGTCGCTGCCGCACTGATCGGCGGCCATGGCGAATTGTTCGTCCAATCCTTCGCAGCCTCTCCCTTTCGCCCGGCCGGAAATCTCGCCTCGCTGAAACCGGAGGAAGCGGCAGCAGCGACCAGCGAGGCGCTGGTCATCGGATCCGGGGCGCAAAGCCTGATCGATGCGAGGCGAACCGGCGGCGCACGCGACATCCTCCCTCGCGCCAGCGATGTGCGGCACTTGCCGGCCGAGTTCGCCGCGCTCGCTGCTACTCCTATCTACGGCCGCGCACCCGATGCGAGACCGCAGGCATGACGACACGCCTTATCGAAGGATCGTCCGCGGACATTGACGCGGTGATGCGCGTGATGGGCGATGCCTTCGATCCTGCCTTCGGCGAGGCGTGGACGCGCAGCCAGTGCCTCGGCATTCTCGGCCTGCCCGGCGTCTGGCTGACCATTGCCTATGTCGGCGAGGAGCCAGGCGGCTTCGCTCTCAGCCGCCTCGTCGCGGACGAAGCGGAACTGCTGCTGATCGGCGTCAGGTCAGCTTTCCGTAGGGTCGGAATCGCAACCGCGCTCATCGAACGAACGATTCAGATAGCAGCAACCGGCGGCGCCATACGACTTCATCTCGAAGTCAGAGCAGGAAATTCTGCGATCAACTTGTATCACAAGGCAGGCTTTACCGAGATCGGACGGCGAAAGTCCTATTATCGTGGCGCTGACGGCCAATTATACGACGCTCTGACCTTGAGTATGGATCTAAATTTTTTGAAACAATAGCCTGAAACGGGCACTTTTGAGTTGCGCCGATGACGTGCGAAGGTACATGGGTCATTAGTGGCATTGAATATGACAGATGCCATAAGCAACAAATCAAGGGTCCGCCAAAAATGTCCGACACCGCTGAAATCACCGAAACTTTGATCACGCTAACAGCCGACATCGTCTCCGCGCATGTCAGCAACAACAGCGTTGCAGTCTCCGATCTCCCGATCCTGATCCAGAATGTCCATAATGCGCTGAGCACGCTGGGCGATGCTCTCGTCGAGCCCGAGGCCAAGCCGGAACCCGCCGTTTCGGTGCGCGCTTCGGTGAAGCCGGACTACATCGTCTGCCTGGAAGACGGCAAGAAGCTGAAGATGCTGAAACGCCATCTGATGACCCACTACCAGATGACCCCTGATCAGTACCGCGCCAAGTGGGGACTTCCGGCCGATTATCCGATGGTCGCTCCCAACTATGCGGAACAGCGCCGCAGCCTGGCCAAGAAGATCGGTCTCGGTACCAAGCGCCGCAAGCGCTGAGGCCGGGATATTTGTCGGTGACGCGTGGGAAACGCGCCACCGGCGGCTTCCTTCGCAGCGCAAAACCTTCTAGGTCGTTGTTGCGCAGGCCGCGCGACCTGGACCGGCGAAGGCAGATATGACCCGCAAGATCGACATTGAGGCGCTCTGCGCTGAAAAGGGGCTCCGTATTACCGAGCAGCGGCGCGTGATCGCACGCGTGTTGGGCGATGCGGATGATCACCCCGACGTTGAGGCGCTGCATGAGCGGGCCGCGGCAATCGATCCCGGCATCTCGATCGCGACCGTCTATCGTACCGTTCGCCTGTTCGAAGAGGCCGGCATCCTCGAGCGTCACGATTTCGGCGACGGACGGGCGCGCTACGAGGCCGCAGCCGAAGCCCATCATGATCATCTGATCGACGTCGAGACCGGCCGGGTGATCGAGTTCACCGACGCCGAGCTTGAGCAGCTCCAGCGCCGTATCGCCGAGAAGCTCGGCTATCGGCTCGTCGACCATCGCATGGAGCTATACGGCGTATCGACCGCACGCGGACAATAAGCCCGCCTGCCAGGATCGGCCGCTGCAGGGGCCGCGGCCGATCCCGCCCAACCAGCCTTTTCCCTCACAGCCGCGGCAAAATTTCTTCGCGTACCTTGCGGATGAAGGCTTCGATTACCGGCAACTCCGTGCTCATCGCCTCGTTCGCCACGATGACGAAACGGTTTACCCCAAGCTCGGCATAGGCTTTCATCACGCCAACATCAGTGGATGCACCCCAGCGCCAGCTCGTCGGCGATACGGTAATCTCGATGTCGTCCGGATCCCGTCCGATCTCCTCGGCGGTCGCCCGCATGGTCTCCAGCCGCTTGGCGAGATCGTCGGGCGAGATGGCGTGGGGATAGAAGCCGTCGCCGATTCGCGCCGCACGGCGGGCCGCGAAATCGGTCGATCCACCGATCAGTATCGGCACGCCGCCGGGTGTGTGCGGCTTCGGGTCGGAATGGACCCGGTCGAAATCATAGAAGCGGCCATGATGCGTGGCGGGCGATTGCGTCCAGAGCGCACGGACCGCAGCCACGCCCTCATCGAGGCGCGGACCCCGCTCCTCATAGGGCACCCCGATCGTCTGATATTCCTCCTTTTGCCAGCCCATACCGACGCCGAGCAGTACGCGTCCGCCCGACAGTGCGTCCAGCGTGGCCACCCGCTTTGCCAGTACGACCGGCGCATGCAGCGGCAACAACAGCACGCCCGTTCCGAGCTTCATCTTCTCGGTGACAGCCGCGGCGAAGGCGAGCCATTCGAGCGGATCGCACATCTCCGTTTCACCGACCTGAAACGGCGCGCGGCCGTCCTCGGAATAGGAATAGAGCGGCTCATAATCTTCCGCGATGATCGGATGCTCGACCGTCCAGACCGATTCGATGCCCGCCCCCTCGGCCATGCGCAGGAATGCGCGCGTGAACGGACCGTTGGTGCCCCGCTCCTTATCGAAGAAGGGTAAAATTCCGAGCTTCATGGGCCTCTCCCGACTCCTCTGTCGGGAAGTTTCTATCCAATTTCAGGATATGCGCCAAAGCGCCCGAATAGTGATGATCCGCCCCGATCAGGGCAGCAACAGGCTGGCGTCGCCATAGCTGTAGAAG
The DNA here is from genome assembly GCF_009755815.1 of Flavisphingomonas formosensis. GTDB lineage: Bacteria > Pseudomonadota > Alphaproteobacteria > Sphingomonadales > Sphingomonadaceae > Flavisphingomonas > Flavisphingomonas formosensis. The sequence goes on along the minus strand of NZ_WRPK01000004.1, from coordinate 114,803 downwards.
CGATAGTCGGCCGCGATCGCGTGCGCATAGGCCGCCTGCATGCGATCCAGTCCCATCAGCGCCGAGACCAGCATGAACAGGGTCGAGCGCGGCAGATGGAAATTGGTCATCAGCCCGTCTATGCCGCGAAAGCGGTACCCCGGCGTGATGAAGATCGAGGTATCGCCGGCGAAGGGACGGATCACGCCATCTTCCCCCGTCGCGCTCTCGATGAGGCGCAGGCTGGTCGTGCCGACGGCGATCACCCTGCCCCCGGCAGCGCGCACCGCATTCAGCCGGTCGACCGTCGCATCGTCGATTCGTCCCCATTCGGCATGCATGCGATGCTCGTCGGTATCCTCCGCCTTCACCGGCAGGAACGTGCCGGCGCCGACATGCAGGGTAAGCGTGACATGACCGATGCCCCGAGCCTCCAACGCAGCGACGAGCTTGGGCGTGAAGTGCAATGCAGCCGTAGGCGCGGCAACGGCGCCCGGATCGGCGGCGAACATGGTCTGATAATCTTCCGCATCCCGTTGATCGGCAGCGCGCTTTCCGGCGATATAGGGGGGCAGCGGCATGCGGCCGGCGCGTTCGAGCAGCAGTTCGACGGGCTCGTCGCCCGCGAAATCGAGCGCGAAGCTGCCATCCTCCCCGCGATCCGATGCGACCGCGGACACGTCGTTGCCGAAATCGACGGCATCGCCTTCCCGAAGGCGCTTGCTGTTGCGGATGAAGGCACGCCAGCGGCGCGGGCCTTCCCGCTTGTGCAGTGTAGCCCCGATCCGCGCCGCACCGCGAAGTCCCTCGAGTTGGGCAGGAATGACGCGGGTGTCGTTGAACACCAGCATGTCGCCTGCATTCAGGAGATCCGGCAGATCGTGAACGTGACGGTCGGCGAGCCCCTGGTCGTCGACCAGCAGCAGCCGCGCCGAATCACGCGGACTGGCCGGGCGAAGGGCGATCCGCTCCTGAGGCAGCTCGAAATCGAATGCATCGACCCGCATGGCGGGATCAGCGGCCTGGGCCCTGCTTCTGCGAATCGATCGCCTGGTTGCGCACCGCCTGCTTGGCGGCCTCACGAACCTGCTCCGCCTGAGCTGCCGCCTTTGCCTTATCCTCCGTCGGCAGGACGGTGGGGATCGCCCATGCGGGAATTGCCGCGACCGCAGCCTGGCCATCGACATCCGCGGCGATCTGCGCCTTCACGATCTTGGTCGGCTGCGCCGGCGGCTCGCCGCGATGTATGGCGTCCACATATTGCATGCCCGATACGACCCGGCCGATGACCGTATATTTGCCGTCGAGCTGCAGCTTGGGCGAGAGCATGATGAAGAACTGGCTGTTGGCGCTGTCCGGATCCTGCGCACGGGCCATCGCCATCGCGCCGCGCACATGCGGCAGATCGTTGAATTCCGCCTTCAGGTTGGGAAGATCCGATCCGCCCTCGCCGGTACCTTTCGGGTCGCCGCCCTGCGCCATGAAATCATCGATGACGCGATGGAAGATCAGGCCATTGTAAAAACCGCGGCGAGCGAGCGTGCGGATGCGCTCCACCGCAACCGGCGCCTTGTCGGGGCGGAGCAGGACGACGACACGGCCGCCATCGTCCAGATCGAGATACAGGATGTTCTCCGCCTCGACCTTGATCGGTGTACCGGCCTCACCCATCGCCTGATCAAGCGACTGCGCTGCGACGGGCGCGGCGAGGAAAAGCCCCATCAGGGCCGTCATGATCACTCTCACTCGCATGGCGCTCTCTTCATCTCCCGGCGGGCAACCTGGCTGCCCTCTACCATCTGCGGCTGTCGCGGCCGTGAATGCTCAGTCCCCAAGCTTGCCGAGCGCATTGACGCGGGCGACGACATCCTCGCACACTGTCGGCGACACGAACTTGTGGATCGCGCCCCCATATAACGCGATCTCCTTCACCAGCCGAGAGGCGATGGGCTGCAAAGCCACATCGGCCATGAGGAAGACGGTCTCCACGCGATTGTTGATCTGCTGGTTCATCCCCGCCATCTGATATTCATATTCGAAATCGGCGACGGCACGCAGGCCGCGCACGATGATCGAAGCGCCCTGCCGCTCGGCGAAATCCATCAGCAGGGAGTTGAACGCAACTACCTCTATCCCCGGGATGCCGGCGGTTTCGCGCCGCACCGTCGCAAGCCGCTCCTCGAGCGAGAACATCGGCGATTTGGACGCGTTGGTGGTCACACCGATCACCAGCCGATCGACCAGCTTGGCGCCGCGTCGGATGATGTCCATGTGACCGAGCGTGATCGGATCGAAAGTTCCCGGATAGACGCCGGTTCTCAAGGTCATTCAGCGATCCCTCTCGATCACGTAACGGGCGATGGCACGCAGCAGATCAGCCTCCGAGCCATAGCCCTGGAGATGTGCGATCGCCTGGTCGACGAGCAGATGCGCCTGCTGGCGCGCCCGATCCAGGCCGAGCAGCGACAGGAAGGTGGCTTTGCCCGCAGCCGCGTCCTTGCCGACCGCCTTTCCGGCCGCATCGGCATCGCCCTCCGCGTCGATCAGATCGTCGGCGATCTGGAACGCGAGACCGACGTCGCGCGCATAGCCGCGCAAATGCGTCCGGCCCTCCGGAGGCACATGACCCATGATCGCCCCGGCCTCCAGGCAGAAGGCGATCAATGCGCCGGTCTTCAGTTGCTGAAGACGAGTGACGGTCGGCAGATCGAAGGTCTCGCCCTCGGCGACCAGATCCATCATCTGGCCGCCGGCCATGCCAGCCGGCCCCGCCGCCCGCGCCAGCGCGAGCACCAGTTCGGACCGGACGAACGGATCCTCGTGGGTCGCCTCGTCCGCCAGCACCTCGAAAGCAAGCGCGTGGAGCGAATCGCCGGCAAGCATCGCCGTCGCTTCGTTGAACTGGACGTGGACCGTGGGCTTGCCGCGGCGCATGTCGTCATCATCCATGCACGGCAGATCATCGTGGATCAGCGAATAGACATGCATGCATTCGATCGCGAGCGCGACACGCAACGCCCGATTGCGATCGATGTGAAAGATATCGCAGGCGGCGCAGACCAGCAGCGGGCGCAGACGTTTGCCGCCACCGATCGCCGCATGGCGCATCGCCTCGTATAATTCGCGGCGGGGATCGTCCGGCACGGCCAGCAGCCGATCGAACAGGCGGTCGATATCGCTGGCCACGCGCTCCAGCGCGGACTTCAGAACCAGCGGAATGCCGCCGTCCACGAGCTCAGCCGACATCGAAGGGCTGTACGCCGGCCGGGCGGCCGTCGCCGCCGAGCGTGATCTTCTCTATCCGGGCCTGCGCAGCCTGAAGACGCGCCTCGCATTGCTGGCGCAGCCTGTCTCCCTCGGCATAGAGTTCGATCGACTGATCCAACGGCACGTCTCCGCTCTCCAGACGCTGCACGATCGCCTCCAGGCGACGCAGCGCATCCTCGAAACTCAAAGTCGCTATCGTATCGGGTTCTTCGGCCATGGCTGGCTTGTGGCGGCAGGTCAGCCGGGGGTCAAGCAGGCGCGAGCGCGCGAAACCACCAGACGCCGTCCTGCGTCTCGCGAGCCACGCGTCCATCGACCTCCAGACGGCGGAGATGCGCCAGCGTCTCACCGGTGGCGAGGATCAGATCGTCTCCCGAAAGCCGCCGACGAAACAGCACCTCGAAGCAATCCTTGGCGCGCGCAGGCGAAGCCAGGAAGCGATGGAGGTCGATCAGGCGGTCCTGATGGCCGCTACGCAGCGCCTCCAACCGCGCATGCAGGCCGGCGAACGGACCGCCATGAGCCGGCAGCACCAGAAGATCCGGGGGAAGCATGGCGCGGAAACGATCGATCGACGCCAGCCAGTCGCCCAGCGGATCGCCCTCCGGCTCGATCAACGAAAGCGACACGTTGGAAGTGATGCGGGGCAATACCTGATCTCCGGCGATCAGCAGGCCGCCCGCTTCGTCCCACAGGCAGGCATGCTCCGGCGTATGCCCGCTTCCCACGACGATGCGCCACGTCCTTGCGCCAATCCGAACCTCGTCGCCATCGGCCAGACGCATATGGCCTGCCGGTGGCTGACTGCAAATCTGCGCGAAGCGCCCCCAGCCACGCTCGCCGACCTCGGCCACCTCAGCATCGCTCCACCCTGCGGCATGCCACATCGCTGTCGCCTCGCGCGGTGGCTCGGGCCGCTGATCGGTATAGAGCATGCTCAGCATCAGCCATTCGGTGCGGGCCATCCACAGGCGGACGCCGAACCGATCGCAAAGCCAGCCGGCGAGGCCGGCATGATCGGGATGGAAGTGGGTGGAGAAGATGCGCGTAACCCGCCGTCCGGCGAGCGGCCCCTCGAACAGCGCATCCCAGACGGCACGGCTGCGCTTCAGGTCCATCCCGGTATCGACGATGGCGACACCCTCGCCCGCCTCGTCCCGATCGTCGAGCAGCCAGACGTTGATGTGCTCGAGCCCGCCGGGAATGGGCAGCCGCGCCCAGCCGACCCCGGGCGCGACATCGATGCACTCGCCGGACGCCGGCCCGCGATCGCCGAAGGGATATGTCAGACCCTTGTGCGTCGTCGGCACGAAGCCTTCGTCGCCGAGCAGCGATTCGTCCGAAGCGCGGGCCACCCGCCTGTTCGAATCAGTGCTTGAACGGATCGATGAAGCCGCCAGCGTGCTGCACCCCGGCGTGATCGTCATCAGCCAGATGATGCGCCGCCTCGCGCTCGGCCCGAAGCTGCTCGATCAACGCTTCGCGATCGCCTTCCAGGCGGCTGTCGACGGGCGCTTCGATGCCGGCAGCCTTCGCGGCCTTCGCCACCAGCCCGTCGAGCTCGCGCTGCGAGCACAGGCCCAGCGTAACCGGATCCTTGGGCTGGATATTCGCTATGTTCCAGTGTGTGCGATCGCGGATGGCCGCAATGGTGGTGCGGGTGGTGCCGATCAGCTTGCCGATCTGGCCATCCGATATCTCCGGATGGTTGCGGATGATCCAGGCGATGCCGTCCGGCTTGTCCTGCCGCTTGGAAACCGGCGTGTAGCGCGGTCCCTTGGTACGGCGCACCTGATCGGGGCCTTTCTGCATGACAAGCCGATAATCCGGGTTCTTCTGTCCCTTCTCGATCTCTGACATGGTAAGCTCGCCCGCGCGCACCGGATCGCGGCCGGTGAGCTTGGTCGCGGCCGTGTCGTCGGCGATGGCCTGCACCTCGAGGATGTGCAGGCCGCAGAAGGCCGCAATCTGCTCGAAGCTGAGCGCGGTGTTGTCGACCAGCCAGGAAGCGGTCGCATGAGGCATAAGCGGCTGGGCCACGAGGCATCCTCCGGAAATAAATAGGGCCGCCCCATCACGGAGCGGCCGATGCATGGCCGAGGATGTAATGCGCTGCTGCGCGAAGGGCAAGCAGAAGCGCCTGTCCCTGCTACAGCCTATGTCGCCTTCCCCGTCTCGCTGCCCTTCTGGATCGCGCCGCTGAGCCCCGTGTCGCGCGCGCGGCGAAATTCCTCGCTGCCGTGAGACAGCTGGTGCGTATCGAAATGGGCCTGGAGCGCGGTGCGGAAGCCCTGCATGTCGAAGCTGCGATTGAGCGAACGCTTGGTAAGGCGGAGGGCGAACGCCGGCGCGCGGGCAATCTGCTCGGCCAGTTCCAGCGTGGCGCTTTCCAGCTCCGCGCGCGAAACGACGCGGTTGACCATGCCCATCGCCAGCGCTTCCTGTGCGGGCACGCGCCGGCCGGTGAACAGCATGTCCTTCGCCTGGCGCAGCCCCATCACCCAGGGATGCACCAGTATCTCGACCGCCGCCGTGCCGAGGCTGTGCAGAACGGGATCCGCGAAGAAGGCGTCGTCCGACGCGACGATCATGTCGCAGAGATTGGCGACCATGAAGCCGCCGGCGATGCACGCGCCCTGCACCTGTGCGATCACCGGCTTGGGCAGATCCCAGAGGCGCAACGCATAATCGAAATAATGGGAGATCTCATAGTCCCAGCGCTGTTCGACGGTGAAATCGGCGCGTGAGCGCTGCGCTTCCTTGAGATCGTGGCCGGCCGAGAAATGGTCGCCCTTGGCGCCGACGATGACCACGCGAACGGAGTCATCCTCACCGGCACGGCGCACCGCATCGTCCAGTTCCTCCAGCAGGCGTTGGCTCTCCGCATTCCGCGCCTCGGGACGATCGTGAGAGATGCGCACGATACCATCGAAGCGCTCGACGGTGATATCGGAATAATCAGGGCTCACGCGGGGCTCCTCTGCACTATAGAGACGCGCGATATCATCGCCATGCCGCCATGCAAGCCGATCACTGGATCAGGAAGCCGCCGTCGATGACCAGTTCGGACCCGAGGACGAAGCCGGATTCATCCGACGCGAGATAGAGCACGCCCCGCGCGACATCCTCCGCCGTGCCGAGATGGCCGATCGGATGGCTGGCGATCTGGGCCTCCAGCGCTTCGGGATAGGCGTCGAAATAGCCGCTGACGAGCGGCGTCACGCACATGCCCGGATGGATCGAATTGACCCGGATCGGCAGCTTGTGCGTCGCGCAATAGAGGGCTGCGGCCTTGGTGAGGCTCCGCACTCCGCCCTTGCTGGCGCTATAGGCTGCGGTGGTCGGGCTGGCGGTCATCGCCATCACCGAGGAGATGTTGACGATCGATCCGGGCTCGGCATTGCCCCGCATCGCCCGGACGCCGGCACGGGTGCCGAGGAAGGTACCGTCGAGATTGACGCTCATCACCTTGCGCCACAGCTCGAATTCCATCTCGATATCGCCGACCGGCGCGATACCCGCATTGTTCACCAGCACCGTCAGCTTGCCGTAGCGCGCGATGACGGCGGCGATCGCCTCGTCCCAGCCGGTTTCGCAGGTCACGTCGAGACGGACGAACATGGCCTCGCCGCCCGCCGCCGCGATGCGATCGACCACGCTATTCCCCGCCTCCTCGGCGATGTCGGCTACGGCAACCTTGGCGCCCTCCCGGGCGAGCAGCAGCGCCATCGCTTCGCCCAATCCGCTCGCCGCGCCGCTGACCAGCGCGACCTTTCCGCTCACTCTCCCCATGCTGCACCTGTCCCCGGTTGCCGTTCGACGGGCCATAGCCGCGATGGCGAAAGGGCGCTAGGCGCCGTCAGGCCGCAGCCCGCCGACGGATCGGCGCGAGCGCATCCAGGAACTGGAGCGCGCTTTCTTCCCAGGTGAAGCGGCGTCCATAGCTGGCGCACGCCGCGCGGTCGCGGGTCAGCGCGACGGCGATCGCATCCCCGAGATCCTCGTCCATGCAGCCGACGGTGGTGTCGAGCACGTCGACGGGGCCGATCACAGGATAGGCTGCGACCGGCGTGCCGCTGGCAAGCGCCTCGATCATCACCAGGCCGAACGTGTCGGTGCGGCTGGGAAAGACGAAGACGTCGGCACCCGAGTAAGCGGAAGCGAGCGGTTCGCCCGACAACGCGCCGAGAAAGACCGCATCCGGATAAGCGCGCTCCAGCCGCTCGCGCGCCGGCCCGTCTCCGACGATGACGCGGGTGCCGGGGTGGCGGGTCTCAAGGAACGCTTCGATGTTCTTTTCCACCGCGACGCGGCCGACGTAAAGTTGGATCGGGCGCGGAAGATCGGCAAAGGCCGGATGCGGCGGCACGTCTGGATGGAAGCTGGCGAGATCGACGCCGCGGCCCCAAGGCCGCACCTTGACGATGCCATGCGCTTCGAGCGCGCGGCGCACCGTGGACGTCGAGGCGAGCACGGCGGCGGCAGGGGCGTGGAACCAGCGGATATAGCGCCAGACGAAAGAGGCCGGCACGCGTGTGCGGCGCGCGACATATTCCGGGAACTGGGTGTGATAGGCCGTTGTGAAAGGATAGCCGCGCGCCATGCACCAGCGCCGTGCGGCGAGACCTAGCGGCCCCTCCGTCGCGATATGGATCGCATCCGGCGCGAAACGCTGGATCCGCCGGCCGACGGCACGTGCCTGTGTGATGGCGAGCCGGATCTCGGGATAGGTCGGGCACGGCATAGAGCGGAAGCCGTCCGGCGAGAAGACGCCGACGACATGCCCCATCCGTTCCAGTTCGCCACGCACCGCCTTCAAGGTGCGGACGACGCCATTGACCTGCGGCGACCAAGCGTCGGTGACGAGAATGATCCTCATGCGGCAAGCCGGCGGCGGCCGTCGGTCTGGCTACGCGCCTCCTCCGCACGCGTGCGGACCTCGTCGGCCCAGTGCAGCACCTCCATGCGTCCGTCGAAATGCTCGACGAGAGCAGTGCAACCCTCCACCCAGTCGCCGTCATTATAATAAGCGACCCCGCCGATCTCGCGTATCTCGGCAGTGTGGATGTGACCGCATACCACGCCGTCGACGCCGCGCGTCCCGGCTTCGTGCGCCACCACTTCCTCGAAGCGGGAGATGAACTCGACCGCGTTCTTCACCTTGTGCTTGGCGTGTTTGGAGAGCGACCAGTAGGGCAGACCCAGCCGGCTGCGGACGGCGTTCACCACCACGTTCAGCCGCATCAACGTTTCGTAGGCGAAATCACCGATGTGGGCGAGCCAGCGGTGCGCCAGCATGATCGTGTCGAATTCGTCGCCGTGCAGGACGAGAAGCTTGCGGCCGTCAGCCGTCTCGTGAATCGCCTTGCGGCGGATCTCGACGCCGCCGAAGCTCATGCCCGTGAACTGACGGAACATCTCGTCATGGTTGCCAGGGATGTAGACGATCCGCGTGCCGCGCTTGGCCCGCTTGAGCACGCGCCAGACGATATCGTTATGCTGTGCCGGCCAGTACCAGCGCTTCTTCATCCGCCAGCCGTCGATGATGTCGCCGACCAGATACATTGTCTCGCTGTCGACGCTGTCGAGGAAGTCGATCAGCATCCCGGCATTGCAGCCACGCGTGCCGAGGTGGACGTCGCTGATCCAGACGGTGCGGTAACGGCGCCGCTGGCCCTCGCGCTCCGGAATCGACGGATCGAAAGGTACCGCATCGGAAAGTTCGGCGAGAGCCGCCACGGCTGGCAGGCGGACAATGGCGTTCATCTCGGCGCGCCTCCCGTCATTGCTACTGCGGGCGCTATCGCTCCTTTGTGTTACAGTTCGAAGGGCTTCCCGCTTTCCCCGGCGCGAAGGGAAGAATGATGCGGGACATGACGAACGAGCGACGTTAGGAAACCGCGACGACGGAGCGGTGGCAATGCGGATCTTTGGCGACAGCATCTCGGGAAACTGCCTCAAGGTGAAATGGACCGCGGATCATCTCGGGATCCGCTATGACTGGGTCGAGACGAATATCCTCGAAGGACAAAGCCGCACGCCCGATTTCCTCGCGATGAACCCTGCAGGGCAGGTGCCTACCATCCTGCTGGACGACGGCCGCACCCTTGCCCAGTCCAATGCGATCATCCTCTATCTCGCCGAAGGCTCGGCGCTCGTCCCAAAGGATGCGTTCGCGCGGGCCAAAATGATGGAGTGGCTGTTCTGGGAACAATATAGCCACGAGCCCTATGTCGCCGTGGCCCGTTTCCAGGTCCGCTATCTCGGTAGATCTCCCACCGATCTGGAAGCCCGTATCGTCGAACGCGGCCATGCTGCGCTCAGCCGCCTGGATGCGGCGACGGCAGAGAATCGTTTCCTGGTTCCAGGCGGCGTTTCACTCGCCGACGTCGCGCTGATCGCTTATACCCGAGTGGCGCATGAAGGGGGGTTCGATCTCGATAGATATCGTCATGTCCGGCGGTGGATTGCCGATACCGAAGCTGCGCTCGGCATTTGATCAGGCCGTCACAGAATTCCGCTCGCGTCGCGCCGCCGCTTTTCGTCCAATACCTGCAGACCCAGCCAGAGAAGGAAGCCCACGGCCATCGACCAGCCCCAGAGATAGGGCCAGACGGAAAAGGAGTAACCCGCCGACAGATCGCGCCCCGCCGCCTGACGGAGCAGCTTCAGATAGTCCGCATCGAGCGGAACGGCTTGGTAGGAGCCCGCACGCTCCACGAACATCACATAGCCCTGATCCTCATATGCGAAGATCGGCATGCGCAATATGTCCACCTCGCGGAACGAATAGCCTAGCGCGGGCGCCGTTTCCGTCGTTCCGGGAATCAGCCGCGCGATGTCCGGCATGGTTTTCGGGATCGTGATTCCGTAGCTGACGAAGCGGCGCATCTTGAGGAGATCCGCCTCTTTCGGGATCGGCGCGACGAGATCGATCCGCGGCCGATCGGTAAGCGACCAGCTGCGTGGCGACCAGAAGCTGATCGCTGCAAAAGCGACGAGCAGGACGGCAGCCAGCAGATGGCGCGCGGCGGTCAGCATCAGACGGTCAGCACGATCTTTCCGACATGCTCGCCCGAATCCATCCGCGCATGGGCCTTGGCCGCCTCGGCGAGAGGAAAGACGCTGTCGATCACCGGCCTGAGCCTCCCCTCGCGCACATGCGGCCAGACGGTGTGGGTGATCTCATCGGCGACGAGCGCCTTGAACTCGGCCGAGCGCGGCCGCAGCGTCGAGCCCGTCAAGGTCAGGCGGCGCTGCATCACCGGCACGAGGTTGAGCTCCGTCTTGGCGCCGCGCTGTACGGCGATCGAGACGTGGCGCCCCTCCTCGGCGAGGCAGGCGAGATTACGCGGCAGATAGTCGCCCCCGATCATGTCGAGCACGGCCTGGCAACCCTTGCCGCCGGTGATTCGCTTCACCTCCTCGACGAAATCGCTGCTGTGGTAGTTGATCGCATGCGCGGCGCCGATCTCCAGCGCCCGCGCCGCCTTGGCGTCCGATCCGACGGTGACGATGACGGTGAGGTCGAACAGCTTGCCGAGCAGGATCGCCATGGTGCCGATACCGCTGGTGCCGCCATGGACGAGCACGGTATCGCCCTCCACGGCATAGGCCCGCTCGAACAGGTTGCTCCAGACGGTGAACAGCGTTTCCGGAAGGGCGGCCGCCTCGACCATGTCGAGCGCCGGCGGCACGGCCAGACATTGGCCGACCGGCGCCACCGCATAATGGGCATAGCCGCCGCCGGACACGAGCGCGCAGACCGACTGCCCCAGCATCTCCGCATCGACGTCGGGCCCCATAGCGACCACCGTGCCGGAAAGCTCAAGCCCCGGAATCGTCGGTGCGCCTGGCGGCGGCGGATAATGGCCCTTGCGCTGCATTACGTCAGGCCGATTCACCCCTGCAGCGGCCACCCGTACGAGGACCTCGCCGGGCCCGGGGCTCGGCACCGGACGCTCCACCGGGACGAGCACTTCGGGTCCGCCCGGCGTCGAGATGTCGATCGCCAGCATGTTTTTCGGCAGTTCGGACAAGGATTTTTCCCCAGATCGCGGCAAAGCGTTTCAAAAGCAGCGAAGGGTTTATTGACATGGGCGCCGTCCCGGTCAACGCTGTGGCCATGGAGCCGGAAGATCTTTTCGCAAAACGGGCGGACGATCCACTGACCCTGCTCGCACGCCAGGATCTCGATCCCTTTTCAATCGATGAGCTTCAGAAACGGATAAACGCGCTGGAAGCCGAAATAGCGCGGACCAAGGGGAAGATGCAGGCTGCGGCCAGCCACAGGGCCAGTGCAGAGGCGCTGTTCAGGCGATGAAGTCCGCCGGACGGAAGCGCGGAAAACGCACTTTGCTCCGTTCCGGAAAGGCCGTTCTTGATCAACCGGCAACCAGACCCGACATAGTGTCCAACGGGTCCGCTCTCGTGCCGGTCCCCTAGGAGTAAGAAGACCATGCCATCTTTCGCCCGCGAGCTGGAACAGACGCTCCACAACGCGCTGACCGCTGCCAGCAGCCGTCGTCACGAATATGCCACGCTGGAGCATCTGCTCCTCGCGCTGGTGGACGACGAGCATGCCGCCAAGGTCATGACCGCGTGCGGAGTGGATCTGGCCGAGCTCAAGGAGGCGGTGACGCTCTACCTCGACACCGAGCTCGAAAATCTCAAGATCGAGGGGCAGAGCGATCCCTCGCCCACATCCGGTTTCCAGCGCGTGGTGCAGCGCGCCATCCTCCATGTCCAGTCGTCCGGACGCGAGGAAGTGACGGGCGCCAACGTGCTCGTCGCCTTGTTCAGCGAGCGTGAAAGCTACGCCGTCTATTTCCTGCAGCAGCAGGACATGAGCCGCCTGGATGCGGTAAGCTATATAAGCCACGGAGTCGGCAAGGCAGGCCAGCCTGCGGAGCCGCGCGAAGTGAAGGGCGCGCAGGAAGAGGACAAATCGGCGAAACCGGATGGAAAGAAAGGCGAAAGCGCCTTGAAACAGTTCACCGTGAACCTCAACGAGAAGGCCAAGGAAGGCCGTGTCGACCCGCTGATCGGCCGCGCCGCCGAGGTGGACCGCACCATCCAGATCCTTTGCCGTCGATCCAAGAACAATCCGCTTTACGTCGGCGATCCCGGCGTGGGTAAGACGGCGATCGCGGAAGGTCTCGCGCGCAAGATCACCGAAGGCCAGGTGCCCGACGTGTTGAAGGACGCGGTGATCTACTCGCTCGACATGGGCGCGCTGCTCGCCGGCACCCGTTATCGCGGCGATTTCGAGGAACGGCTGAAGGCGGTCGTGACAGAGCTCGAGAAGATGCCCCACGCGGTGCTCTTCATCGACGAGATCCATACCGTCATCGGCGCCGGCGCCACGTCCGGCGGCGCGATGGATGCGTCGAACCTGCTGAAGCCGGCGCTTTCGGGCGGCACGATCCGCTGCATCGGATCGACGACCTACAAGGAGTTCCGCAACCACTTCGAGAAGGATCGCGCGCTGCTGCGCCGGTTCCAGAAGATCGACGTCAACGAGCCGACGCTCGAGGACACGATCAAGATCATGACCGGCCTCAAGCCCTATTTCGAAGAACATCACAAGGTGAAATACACCCCCGACGCGATCAAGTCGGCGGTGGAACTCTCCGCGCGCTACATCAACGACCGCAAGCTGCCCGACAAGGCGATCGACGTGATCGACGAGGTTGGCGCTTCGCAGATGCTGGTGCCCGAGAACAAGCGCAAGAAGGTGATCACTGCCAAGGAAGTGGAGGCGGTGGTCGCGACGATCGCGCGCATCCCGCCGAAATCGGTGTCGACCGACGACAAGAAGGCGCTCGAGACGCTCGAGACCGATCTCAAGCGTGTCGTTTTCGGGCAGGATGCCGCGATCGAGAAGCTCGCCTCGGCGATCAAGCTCAGCCGCGCCGGCCTGCGCGAACCGGACAAGCCGATCGGCAACTATCTGTTTTCCGGCCCCACCGGCGTCGGCAAGACGGAAGTCGCGCGCCAGCTCGCCTCGATCATGGGCATCCCGCTCCAGCGCTTCGACATGAGCGAATATATGGAACGGCACTCGGTCAGCCGCCTGATCGGCGCGCCTCCGGGTTATGTCGGCTATGATCAGGGCGGCCTGTTGACCGATGCCGTCGATCAGCATCCGCACAGCGTGCTGCTGCTCGACGAGATCGAAAAGGCGCATCCGGATCTGTTCAACATCCTCCTGCAGGTGATGGACAACGGCAAGCTGACCGACCACCACGGCAAGACCGTCGACTTCCGCAACGTGATCCTGATCATGACCACCAATGCAGGCGCGTCCGACATGGCACGCGAATCGATCGGCTTCGGCACGGTTGGGCGCGAGGATGCCGGCGAGGAAGCGGTGAAGAAGATGTTCACGCCGGAATTCCGCAACCGCCTGGATGCGGTGGTGCCCTTCGGTTATCTGCCGCCTGAGATCGTGGCGCGCGTCATCGACAAGTTCGTGCTCCAGCTCGAACTGCAACTCGCCGACCGCGACGTCCACATCGCGCTCGACGACGATGCGAAGGTCTGGCTCACCGACCGTGGCTACGACAAGCTCTATGGCGCGCGACCGATGGGCCGCCTGATCCAGGAGAAGATCAAGCAGCCGCTGGCCGAGGAGCTCTTGTTCGGCAAGCTGGTCCATGGCGGCGAAGTGAAGGTGCATCTCAAGGACGACGCGCTCGCCTTCGAGATCAACCCGAGCCCGCCCAAGGCCCCGAAGTCGCGCAAGGGCGGTAAGCCGAAGGTGAAAGCGTAACGGGCAGGCTTCGCTCCTCTCCCGCCGGGTGAGGAGCGGCGTCTTTCCAGCGATGCCGAACGATCGCCGCTCCCGTCAGCCGGGAGCGGCGATCGTTTCGTTATGGTCTTCTCCAAAGCAGACGGGCTGTCACCGGCATCGACAATGACGATGCGCCCTTCGATCGGCTCGGAAGGACGCCCCCAGCGCCTCCCGATCGCAGTCCGGCTCCCTCTCCCGCCTCTGGTTGGATCTGCGATTTGCTCCGAAATGCAGATCGCAGTCAGCTAATGAATTCAGCCGATGGATGGGCCCGCGGGAAAGCGCGCATATAATCGAAAAAGCGCGACAAAGTGAGATCGCTGCGCGTCAGCGTGCCGGGTTTCAGGTGAATGGTCTGCATGTTCATGAGATCGTCGAGCACGACACGCGTTTCCAGCTCGGCAATCTCTTCGAGAAATTGATCGACCTCCTCCGGCGTGCCCATATCCTTGCGCGCGCAGACGGTGATGTAGACCGTCGAGCGGCCCGGCCGGGTCAAGCTGAACGGCGAGACGAAACCGAACCAACGGCCAGCGAAGTCAGTGCTTTGGAAATACATGCTGGTGCCGACGATACCGACCCGATGGCGCACCGGATCTCCGGTCACATGCGTCCCGGCAAATTGATAGAACATCGAATGATCGGTCCATTCGACCGTATCATGCGGGTTATCGCCGTTGATCTCGATGCCATGCAGATAGCGAATATGCTGCATGTCCGGCGTATTGGCGCACAACACCCAAGGATCGACGGGCACTTCCTCGCCGAAGATCTTGGTCTTGAACACCAGTTCTTCATCAGGAAAATCGAAATCCGGCAACACATAGTGCGGCTCTGTGCCGTTATAGGCCCACACGATGCCATATTTTTCGCACACCGGAAACTTGAACAGACGCGCGGCGCTGGGGATCGGATCCGTGCTTGGCATGCCGCTGCACCGCCCGGCCGCGTCATATTTCCAATGATGATAGATGCAGCGCACCTGTCCGTCGATCATGTCGCCGATCGAAAGGTCTGCGCCCAGATGCGGACAATAGGCGCTCATCACATGCGCCTGCCCCTCCTTGTCGCGGAACACGATCACCCGACCGTCGAGGAAATCGAAACCGCGCACGAAATCGGGCGTCGCCGCGCTCGACATGCAGATCGGATACCAGCTCTGCGTGAACGTCCCGCCTTCTCCCTCGGCTGGCACGGCGCGGCCGAACGCTCGGCGGAACGGCCCGGTGACGGGAGGCTCAGAGGCCGTCCTGGGCATGGGATCATCTCGCGACATCTCGCATCTCCGTAACTGGCTGACATATCGGAGGCTGCCGCACTATCGCCGGACTTCCTACCTGCCCGTTCGAACGGGGCGAACCGCAACGCGGCCGTCACGGCGGGCCGGTCCCGTGCCCCTATCCGAAAAGACGGGCGCGCTCGCCGATCGGACGAGTGGGCCGCGCCTGCATCCTGTGGGAGCGTCCGGCGCGTATCGCAGGTACAGGAGCCGATCGAATGAATAAGAATTTCCTCTTCATCGTGTCGTCGCACGGCGAGCTCGGCAGCAGCGGCAACAAGACCGGAAGCTGGATGGAGGAACTGGCCGCCCCTTATTGGCGGTTTCGCGATGCCGGCTATGCCGTCACCATCGCATCGCCCAAGGGCGGGGCAGCACCGATCGATCCGATGAGCGTCGAGGACAATTGGCTCAGCGACGCCGGGCGCCGTTTCCGTGCCGATCCCATGGCGAACGCCGCAATCGCGGACACGGTTTCGCTCGATACCGTCGATGGCGATGCCTTTGCCGGGGTCTTCATGGTTGGCGCATCCGCGACGACCTGGGATTTCCCGCACAATCCCGCGCTCAAGGGGATCATCGAGGGCTATTTCGCGCAAGGCAAGGTGATCGCAGCCGTCTGCCACGGCGTGATCGCGCTGGTGCAGGCGGTGGACGCCAATGGCGAGCCGCTGGTGAAGAACCGCCAGCTTACCTCGATCAGCAACGCCGAGGACGTCATGATGGGACTCGACAAGATCGTGCCGGTGCTGCCGGAGGAGATGCTTCGCAAGCTGCGGGC
Source organism: Flavisphingomonas formosensis (assembly GCF_009755815.1). Classification (GTDB taxonomy): domain Bacteria; phylum Pseudomonadota; class Alphaproteobacteria; order Sphingomonadales; family Sphingomonadaceae; genus Flavisphingomonas; species Flavisphingomonas formosensis. The sequence goes on along the minus strand of NZ_WRPK01000004.1, from coordinate 98,702 downwards.
GATCTACTCGGCCGCGGCGCCGCTCGCCGCCCATGTGGTGACGGATCCCCCCTTCTTCACCGGACAGAATCCCGCATCCGCCGATCCGCTGGCGCTTGCGATATTGGCGCATCTCGAAAGGGCGGCCGCGGTCTGATCCCTGGTTCTGCCCCGCTATCGAATGTCGGCGAACGTCCGGTAGCGGGCCAGCGCTTGGGTGCGGTTCTGAGCATGCAGCTTACGATAGATGTTGCGTAGGTGGAACTTGACGGTCGCCTCGCTGAGCCCCAGCCGATGTGCCGCTACCTTGTTGGGGTGGCCTTCGCCCATGAACAGCAGGATCTGCCGTTCGCGCGAGGTGAGCGGATCGCGCGACAGCGCCCTCGCCGCCTCGGCCAGCGGCACATCGCGCAGGCTCGGCACCGGCAGGGCCGCGAAATCGGGCAAATAGCCGCGCACCCATTCCCCCGCATCGAGGAACAGCCGAACGGGAAGGGATCCTATGCGCAAATCGGCGGCCGCATCCATGCAGGCCTGCGCAGCAGCGATATCCCCAAGATAATGATGATGTCGCGCCTCGCAGATGGCGAGGATCGTGGCGAAACGATGCGCGCTGGTCTGCACGATCAGGTTCCGCGCGAGATCGATCAGCCGCACGGCCGTCTCCGCTTCCCCCCGTTCGTCATGCAGGCGTATGGCGGTCAGCACGCCGGCAATGCGCTCCTGCCAGGTCAGCCGCGCGCCCTCTCCTTCGAGGAAGGCCGCCTCGGGCAACAGCAGCGCCGCGGCCTCATGCGCGGCGCGATCGCCGTCGCCAAGCCGGATCGCTATGTCGACCGCCGCGAGCCGCATGTTCCAGGCCATGCGCGGGACATCCAGCCGCCGTGCGACCTCCAGCCCGTAATCGACGATGCCACGCGCCTCGCCGCCTCGCCCTTCGGCGAGCGCGGCGCGAGCGCCCATCAGATGCACCCAGATCTGCACTTCGCTCCAGCTCTCGACGGCCGCGACCGCGCCGACCAGCGCTGTGATATCAGTCAAAGGATCGGGCCGGCCAAGCTCATGGAGAAGCCCCGCGCGCAGGCTGCCGCTCATGGCGCGCAGCCGTTGGTCTTCCGGAAAGAAGATCCGCGTTATCCGCTCCGCAAGCGTGACCTCCTCCAGAGCGCGATCGAGATCGTTGCGCCAGAAACGAGCGAGCGTGCGGTGCACATGCATGAAGACGCAGCCATAGACGCCTTCGGTCTCGGCATATTCGCTCGCCGCGGCATCAGCCAGCGCCTCTGCCCCTTCAACATCCCCCTGGCAGAAGCGATCCCATGACATCAGGATCCGCGCCTGCGCTCGCCCATCATGCTCGTTCTCCGGCGCGGTCGCGATATAATGTTCCAGTGCCGGACCAGTAGCTGCATCCATCGTCTCGTCGCGGAACCCAGCGACGAACGCTTCGGCCAGGATGCGCTGCCCGTCCAGCGCAGGGTCGCCCGCTCCATCCACCGCGATACGCTGCTTCGCTTCGGCAAGACGGGATGCGGCCTTGTCGACATCACCCTCATGCGCATGGATCAGCGCCAGCGAAAGGAGCGTGCCGGTAGACATGCCCTCGGGCTTGAACCCGATCGAATCGAACAGATGATGCGCCGCCTGGACACCTGCGCGCGTGACGATCCGGGCGTAGCCGATGCGATCGAGCAGCATGACCGCCCGTTCTCTGTCTCCGGCAGCGACAGCGTGGCGGAGCGCCTCGCTGTCGCGCCCGCGCTCGGCAAACCAACCGGCCGCGCGCCGGTGAAGTGCAACGCGTTCCTCGTCGTCCAGCCATGCGAGCCGGCGCTCCAGAAAACGACGCAGCATCTCCGAGAAATAAAATTCCTGCGTGCCACGATGCCGCAGCAACAGCCCATCGACATGATGAAGCCGCTCGATCATGTCGGCGGCGCTGCGGCCGACCAGCGCACTGGCGAGCGACAGATCGAACCGCTCCACCACGACGAGACGGCTCATCGCCGCGCGAAGCTCGGGCGGAAGCGTATCGAGCACCTCTGCCCGATAATATTCGTGAAGCTGGTCGTGCCAATTCTCCGCGCCGATCATGTCGCGCGGCAACTCGTCGATCACCCGCCGCGCGAAACCGACGGCCACCGCCTCGCCGCTGGTTTCGAGATGCAGGCGGCGCGTGTAGAGTTCGGGCACGTCGTCGTCGAAGATGGCCCGGGTTTCCATCGGCGTCAGGTTGAGATCGGAGGGACCGATCTCGAACAACTGGTCGCGCGCCCGCAGGCTGCCGAGCGGAATCATCGGCCGGATCCGGCTGGCGATCACCAGCCGGATGGTCACCGCATATTGCAGGAAGCCGCTGATGATCTCGCCCGCGGCGGCGCCATCCATCTCCTCATATTGATCGAGCACGATCACAGCAGCCTCGCCCGACCGGTTGGCGATGGAGGCGAGCATTTGCGCGATCTGGAGGGTCGAGCGCCGGGGAAGGTCACCGAGCATGGCACGGAAACCTTCGGCGATCGGGCCACAGCCTGCCTCTTCTAGCGCTGCGGCCAGCCCCGCGACGAAATGCGCGGGATCGCGATCGGCCCGATCGACGGTGAGCCATGCGATCGGACGGTTCATTTCGAGCCCGACCGAACGCCATTGGGCAAGCAGCGTCGTCTTGCCCGATCCGGCGGGGCCACGCACGATGGACAATTGCTTGAGCAGGCTGGCTTCCGTGAGATGGCGCAGCAATTCCTTGCGGACCACGGTGAAGCCGCTGGGCGGCCGGGGTGCGTAACGATAGGGCAGGACCAGATCGAACGGGGCAGCCCCCGTCTCGCTGCTCTCGGCTTCCGTTTCGTCGGGCAAGGGCGGCCTCCTCACTATTCGCGTTGCGTGCCTCTCCGTTCGTCAGCAACCGTCGAGCGCGGCGCTCCGCATAGTGTCACGAACCATAAGGGCGATCGAGCCCCAGATAATCCCAGGCGAAGAAATCGGTGGCAACGCGCCAGTCTCCGCCCGTGCAGGTCCAGACGATCGAATAGCGGACCGCGAGCGGCGACGCCGCGGGATCCCGGGGCGACACGGTCGCCTCACCCAGTTCGTGGGCAAGATCGCCCGAGCAGGACACGTCGATCTGACGGAGGCGACACGATCCGAAATCCTGCATCAGGCCAGCAAACATCGCCTCGACCGCAGCGCGTCCCTCCAGCATCGCCGCGCCGGGCATGATGACACGAGGCGTTTCGACATAATAGTTGGCGACCAGCGCGGTCGCATCGCCGGCAGCGAAATCCGCTTCGAACCGGTCGCTGCGGCTTCGGACGATCGCGGCGATACTGTCCTTGACCTCCGCTCCGGGCGTTTCGGGACACGGGAGCAACGCCGCGATGGCATCCAGCAGCCCAGTCTCCATGCTTTCCCACTCGGCTGCCCAGATGTCGTCCGCCACATCCAGGCCAGCGAAGTGATTACGGATCAGGACGGTGCAAGCGTCTGGTCCTGCCCGCGTGACCCGGACCGAACCGACATAATCGGTGATCGGAAGCGCCCCGCCGTCGACGATGCGATAGCCATAACCGAAGCCCGGCTCATCGATCCATTCCAGTCGCTCGCGCAGGACGAGGCCGGAAGCCAGCCGCAGCGATTTTGTCGCACCGGCGACGCTGTCCTCGCTTTCGAAGCGGACCGCCTCGAACAGCCCCTCGCCTGCAAGCCTGGCCATGCCGCGCCAGGACAACAGCGCCCACACCTGTTCCGCCGGCGCATCGAACCGGCGGACGACCCGTGCCTTGCCCATCGATCCCTCCTTTTCCCGGAATGTCAGAAATCAAACCGGGCCTTCACGCCGACACGACGTCCAGGCGCAGCAGCGGAAAAATCGTTGGAGGCGCCGCTCCACTCCTTCGGAACGAATTCGAGAACGTAGCGATCCTTGAACAGATTTTCGGCAAAGACGGTGACCGAAAGCTTGCGATAGCTGAGCGTCAGGCGGGCATTGACCAGGGTGATGCTGCCACGCTTGTCGAGATTGTCGATCTCCCAATAATAGGCCCCGCCCGATCCGTTGAGCTCGACCCTTGGCGTGAGACTCATGTCATTCGCGAGTGGGATGCGATATTGCCCGGACAATGCGTAGGAGACTCCGGCGACCTGCGGCAGATGATTACCCTTGAAATCACCGGCGGCCGGAAGCCCCGCGAGCACGCTGCTGTCATAGCTCAATATCTTCGATCCGGTGACCCCGATCGAAGCGGAAAGATCGAGATTTCGCACCGGCCGTGCCGAAAGTTCCGCCTCCAATCCATATACTTCGGCCTTGGGGATCGGATTGATCAGCGTCTGCGCGGAATTGATGACGTCTAATATATAGACTTGGCGATCCTTGATACGGGTATAGAAGGCCGCACCGTTCAGCGAAAGGCGCCGATCGAGAAGGCTGGTCTTGAAACCGGCCTCGAAATTCCAATTTTCCTCCTTCTTGTAATTACGGCTGATCCGGGCCTGAGGATTGAATCCGCCGCTGCGGAAGCCCTTGCCCACGGTCGCATAGATCATCGCATCGGGATTGATGAACCAGCTCACCGAAGCCTTGGGCTGGAGCGACCGGAAAGTGTTGCGATATTCGGGCTGGCCGGCGGCAACGAGATCGGTCTGATGCCGCTGATCGATATCGTAGCGCAGCGCGCCCGTGAGCTCGATGCCCGTCGCGAAGCGATAGGAGAGCTGGCCGAAGGCGGCATAGGCATTGTTGCGATCGCGGGCCTTGGTCGTCGAGAACAGTAATGGAGCGAGCGACGACGGCAGGCCGAGCAGAGGCAGAAGATCGGCGCCGGCAAACACCTTGGTATCCAGAGTCTGGCGGGTGCGGAGATAATAGACGCCGCCAAGCCATTTGAACGCGCCCGACTGAGGCGAGACGATGCGCAATTCCTGGCTGAGATTGTTGGTTTTCAGCCGCTGCTCGGCGGAGGTCTGGTCCAGCGGGGTAAAGTCCAGATCCTCGGCGAGAAAGGAGCTGACCTTGGAAAGTGCTGTGATCGAGGTCAGCGTCGCACCGCCTAGATCGAGATCGGCCTTGGCCGAGAAATCGTTGAGGATGCGGTTCGCGTGGCCGGGGAAATTGCCTATATATGGCAGGGGTTGGTTGATCGACGTGCCGGATTCGACGGGCGCATAAAAAGCCGCACCGGCGCGGGTTTCGAGCCTGGAGTAGCGCAGGTCGATGGTCAGCGCTTCCGTCGGTTTCGCCAGCAGCATGCCGCGAACGTTGCGATCCTTCTGCCAGTTCACCTTGTCGCGCCCGGGCGTGTTCAGGCTGTCGATATCGCCGTCGAAGTTGCGGAAGGAGCCGGCGACGCGGAACAACAGCTTATCGTCGATGATCGGCCCGCTGACGCTCGCGCTCAGCCGGACATCATCCCCGGTGCCATAGCCGCCCTGCAGGAATCCCTCGAAATCGTTGGTCGGCTGGCGGGTGATGATGTTGATCGCGCCGCCGATCGCATTTCGTCCATACACCGCCCCCTGTGGCCCTTTCAGAACCTCCACGCGCTCGATGTCGAAAAGGTCCTGCGTGATCTGGTTGGCGCTGCTGAGCTGCACGCCGTCCACCACGACCGCAACCGGCGATTCCCCATTGCGCGCCTGGCCCACGCCGCGAATGTTGATCAGCGCGACTCCCGGCTGTTGCGCCTCGACGATCGATACGTTGGGCACGCGCACCGCGACATCCTTCACATTCTGGATGTTCGCGCTGACGATGGCATCGGCGGTGAAAGCCTTGATCGAATCCGGAATATCCTGGATCCGCTCGGTGCGCTTGCGCGCCGTGACGTAGATCGTCGTGTCGGGCTCGTTCGCCGCGGGCGGCTGGTCCGCAGCCCATGCGGCGGACGGCAGGAGCAGCGTGCACGACAGCGCCACGGCTGCCGCTCCGATGAGCATCCGCGCGGCCGCAGGATTGCGCGTCTCATGGAATGCGAACGTAGAAACCATGTCTTTCCCCTTTGTGCGTCGACCGTTCCTGCTGCACAGCGCGGGATCCTTGTTGGATCTCCGCAACGCTCGCCGGGTGCTGCCCCTGACGACCAGGGCAAGTAAATGCGATGGGGCGCGAAGATTCACGCTATCTTTGGACGGTGGCAGGAAGCCGCCGGCCCATCCGAACGGCTAGGTGGAGGGGCAGGCCTCGATCCGTGGCGCCGCAGCCCCTTCTCACAATCGAAGCCGCTCGCGCTGCCGGCCGGCGATCCGCTAATCCCTGCGGCAGACAGAAACAATTGGTGCGAGCAAAGATCGTGTCCGCTTTCGGAATCGCCGTCGCGATCGCGGGCGCCGCGCAGGGACAGACCGCGACGCGGCCCACCGTCAGCCTCGAGATCACCTCACGCACGGCCGCCTTCGGCGGTCGCTCCTTCGGCGAGCGCGGCATCTACGAGACGCTGACCGGCGTCGCGCACATGCGGATCGATCCGGCTGCGCCGGCCAATCGCGCCATCGTCGACCTCGATCGGGCGCCGCGCGATGCCGAAGGGCTGGTGCGATACGATGTGGACGTGACGATCCTGCGGCCACGCGATCCCGCCAAGGCGCGGCGCGTGATGCTGTTCGATGTGGCGAACCGGGGGATGAAGACCGCATCCGTCGCGATGAACGACGGATCATTCGCCAGCCTGGAGTCCGCGGGCGATGCCGGCAACGGCTTCCTCATGCGGCAAGGCTATACGATCGTCTGGGCGGGCTGGCAGGGCGACGTAGGCGGACCGCAGATGATCGGTGCGCGCTTCCCGATCGCCACCGGCAGGGATGGGCCGATCACCGGTCGGATTGCGACGGAAACGATCTTCGACGATGCCGTCGGCGATCATATTCCGCTGCCCTACCCGGCCGCCAGCCTGGATCCTGCCAAGGCCACGCTCACCGCCCGCCAGCACGCCGACGATGCCGAACGGCCGCTGCCGTCGGACAGCTGGCATTTCGAGGACGATCGCCATGTCGTGCTGATCCGCCCGGCGGACATGGATGCCGGCGCGATCTACCGCTTCTCCTATGTCGCGCGCGATCCGAAGGTGATGGGGCTCGGCTTCGCGGCAGTACGCGATGTCGTCTCCTGGCTGCGTCATGCGGATGCGGACGCCGGCAATCCGCTATCGGATATCGCGGCTGCCCCCTGCGAGCACGCCGCCCCAGGCGGATGCACCGCTGACGGTGGCGGCGCATTCGATACGGCGATCGCATTCGGAGCCTCCCAGTCCGGCCGCTATCTGCGCGATTTCCTCTGGCAGGGCTTCAACCGCGATCTGGCCGGCGGCCGTGTGTTCGATGGTGTGATCACGATGATCCCCGGCGCGCGCCGCACCTTCACCAATGTCCGCTTTTCCGAGCCCGGCCGCTTTTCCCGCCAGCATGAGGACCATGACGTCCCCGGCTTCGACTTCCCGTTCACCTATGCAACGCTCCGTGATCCGGTGACCGGGCGAACGGACGGCCTGCTGGCGCGATGCAGTGCCGATGGCAGCTGCCCCAGGATCTTTCACGTCGATACGAGCGGCGAATTCTGGCAGGCGGGTGCCTCCCTGGTGGGCACCGGTGGCACGGATCGCGACATTCCCTTTCCCGAAACGGTGCGTGCCTTCATGATCGCCGGCGCCGCGCACGCGCCCGGCATGACCATGCCCGCCTGCCGCAGCCCCGCGAACCCGATGAGCTACAATCCGCTGGTACGCGCGCTGACGGTCGCGATGGTGGATTGGACATTGGGTCTTCGGGAGCCGCCGGACAGCCGCTGGCCGCGCATCGCCGCGGGCGAACTGCAGCCGATCGAGGCGCTGAACGCGCCGGACCTGAGCGGCGCCGGCATCGAATGGCCGAGAGTGTTGAACCGTCCGATCGCGCCATCCGGAATGCAAGGCTGGCCCGTCCTGCTGCCCCGTATCGATGCCGACGGCAACGACATGCCGGGCGTGCGCCTGCCTGAGATTGCCGCGCCAAATGGCACCTATCTGGGCTGGAATTTACGCAAGCAAGGCTACGCTCCGGGCGATCTGTGCTTCGTCTTCGGCTCCTACATTCCCTTCGCGGCCAGCGAGGCGACCCGTGGCGCGGATCCTCGTCCGTCACTGGCGACGCGCTATCCGGGCAAGGGCGATCGCGAGACGCGGCTGCGCGCCGCGGCCGAGGCGCTGCGCCGCGACCGGCTGCTGCTCGACGAGGACGTCGCCGCGATCGTCGGGCCGAAGCCATAGTGGAGCCCGCGCCGCCCAATCCCGTCAGCCTAGCTCTCCCCCTCCCGATCGCTCCCGCGCCTCCACGATCATCTCCGAAAATTGCCGGAGCAGCCGATTGGGATTCTTGCCGCTGGTCAGGAAGCAAAGCTCCACCGGCACGCTGAAATCGGCGACGCGGCGGAGCACCACATTGGCGTTGAAATGCGCCGGCAGGCTGTCGAGCACGAAAGCGATGCCGACGCCGACCGCAACGAGATTGAGCACCATCGATTCGTCGAACGCCTCCTGCTGGATGCGTGGCGACATCTTCCGGTCCGCGCAGCAGGCCAGCATGCGGTCATGCAGCCCCGGATTCACCGCGCGCGGCAGCCAGATGAACGCTTCCTCCGCGAGATCGGAAAGAAGGAGGGACCTGCGCCGGGCCAGCGGATGGGAAGAAGGCAGCGCCAATATCCAGTCGTGCCGGGTCACGACGATCCGATCGAGGCCCATATCGGCCTCGGCATACATGAAGGCGCCGTCCAGTTTCTCCTCGACGATCGCGGCGATCATGCTGAGGCCGGTGCTCGCCGAAAGCTCCAGATCGGCATCGCCGTTTGTCTCGCGGAAACGGCGCAGCGCCTCGGCGACGATCGGCTGACGACTGGCGGCCGACTGGAAGCCGACCCGTAGCCGCCCGAAATGGCCTTCCGCGAAACGGCCGAGATCCTGCCCCGCACGATCGATCAGGCCGACCACCGATTGCGCATAATCGAGCAGCATCGCGCCCGCGGGCGCAAGCGTCACCGCGCGGCCGTCCCGCCGGAACAGCTCGACGCCATATTCCAGCTCGATCGCCCGGATCTGGTGCGAGATGGCGGACTGGACGACGGCGCTCGCCTCGGCAGCGCGCGTGAAACTGCCATGCTGGGCAACGGCGAGGAAATAGCGCAGCGCGCGCTCGGACAGAGCCATGATCAAATCCGATGGATCAAGCAATAATGATCACTTGGCCTCATAGCTGAGTCAGCCGAAAAGTCCATCGAGAGGAAACGGCATAGAGAGGGGATTGCAGATGGCAACGCCAATCCAGGCCGCGTCGGACGGCGAAAGCGCGCGCGGCTTCACGGGGCTGCTGCCCGGAGCGCGGCGCATACGCTACGGTGGCGCGATGATCGACGAGCGAGAGATCGAGGCGGTCAACAAGGTGATGCGCACCGGCATGATCGTCGGCGAAAATGTGCGCAGCTTCGAAAAGCGCGTGGCCGAACTGATGGGCCACTCCCATGGCATCATGGTCAACAGCGGCAGCTCCGCGCTGCTGCTCGCCCTCCGCCTGTTCGATCTTCCGCCGAAATCGGAAGTGATCACGCCTGTGCTCACCTTCAGCACGGATGTTTCGAGCATCGTACATGCGGGACATGTTCCGGTTTTCGTCGATGTCGTGCTCGACAGCTACCAGATCGACCTCGATCTCCTGGAGCGCGCCCTGTCGCCGAAAAGCAAGGCAATACTGGTGCCCAATCTGCTCGGCGGCATTCCCGACTGGGATCGGCTGCGCGCCTTTGCGGACGAGCATGGGCTGCTCCTGCTGGAGGACAGCTGCGACACGCTGGGCTCCAGCCTGCGCGGCGCCGCTCCCGGCACGCGCGCCGACATCTCCGTCACCAGCTTCTCGATCTTCCATATCATCACCTGCCTCGGCAATGGCGGGATGGTGGCGGTGAACAGCGAGGCGCTGTGGGATCGGGGCCTCTCGATGCGCTCGTGGGGCCGATCCTCCGAGAAATATCTGAGCGGCACGAAGCGTACGGAAAGCGATGGGCGCTTTCTCGAAGATGTCGACGGCATTCCCTATGACGGCATGTTCATCTTCGAGGATCTCGGCTATGGTTTCATTCCCAACGAAGCCGGCGCCGCATTCGGCCATGTCCAGCTCGACAAGCTGCCGATGTTCACCGAACTGCGCAACACGGTGTTCAACAATCATAATCGCTTCTTCCGGGATTATGCCGACGTCTTCATCATGCCGACGCTGCTGGACGGGGTGGAAACCACGTGGATCAACTACCCGCTCCAGCTCCGCCCCGAGACCGGCTGGAGCCGGCGCGAGCTGCAGGAGCACCTCGAGGCGCACGGCATCGTCACCCGCACCATCTTCTCGGGCAACATCACGCGTCAGCCGATGATGCGCGGCGTCGACTATCGCGCCGATCCGGCAGGCTATCCGGTGGCCGATCAGATCATGCGCCACGGCGTCTGCCTGCCCTGCCATCCGACGATGACGGACGAGGATTGCGACTATCTGTACGGCGTGCTGCGCAAATTCGTCGACGCGCGGCGCTGACCCTTCTGAATAGACAGAATTGAGGGCCATCGCGCCCCTTCACAGGAGAGATGAATGACTACCCCCCTTCCCGATCTCGGCGGACGTGTCGCGCTCGTCACCGGCGCCAGCCGGGGCATCGGCCGCGCCATCGCCCAGCGTCTCGCATCTGCGGGTGCGACCCTGGTGATCAGCGCACGGTCCACCGGCGCGCCCGCGGCCGGCACTCGCTTCGGGTCGCAACAGCAGGTGGCCGGTACGTTGGAGGAGACGGTCTCGCTGATCGAGGCCGCAGGCGGCCGGGCTCATGTCGTCGCCGCGGACCTCGAAAAGCCGGTCGATCGCGCCAGCCTGATCCAGCGCGCGCGAGAAGCCGGCGGCGGCCGGCTCGACATCCTCGTCAACAATGCCGGCTTTGCCGACTATGCGCGCATCGACCAGATGAGCGACGACACCTTCGCACGCACGCTGACCCATTATCTGCAGGCGCCCTTTGAGTTGGCTCGAGCCGCCGTTCCGGTCATGAAGGCCAATGGAGCGGGCTGGATCGTCAATATCGGGTCGGTCACGGCGTTGCCGCCGGTGCGTCCCTATCTCGACTATGCCCGTCGCGGCGGTGACACGCTCTATGCTGCGGTGAAGGCCGCGCTCCACCGCTTCACCCAGGGCCTCGCCGCGGAGCTGATCGACGACAATATCGCGGTCAATGCCGTCGGCCCGTCCACCGCGATCCGCACGCCCGGCGCGGACGATCTCATTCCGCAGGACTATCCCACCGAGGATGTCGCCTATCTGGCTGCTACGGTGCTCGATATGTGCCATCTGCCCGCGGCTGAACGTACCGGCGAGGTCGCTTTCTCGATGCACTGGCCGTACAGCCAGAAGCTGCGGGTGATGAGCCTGGACGGCAAGACCGAGCTGCCCGCAGCCGAACCGCCGGCCTGGTCGCACCCCGATCTGCAGGCTGCGCTCGGCTGACGATCTTTGCGAGGCGTTCCGGCACGGAACGCCTCCTTTCCTTGGGAGGGGAGAGACGGCATGCGTGGACTGGACGGCAAGGTGGCGGTGATCGCCGGCGCGGGCGGCATCGGCGGCGAGACGGCGGCACGGCTGGCATCCGAGGGTGCGCTCGTCTTTCTCGGCGACCTCGATCTCGCGTCGGCCGAGGATCATGCCGGACGCGTTCGGACGAAGGGCGGGACCTGCGTGCCCTTCGCCTATGACCAGACCGACGACGCATCTGTGAAGGCGCTCATGGATGCAGCTGCAGCGCAATTCGGGCGGATCGATTTCCTCCACGCCAATGCCGCGGACCTGCGCACCATCTTCGACGACAGCGATGCCCTGTCGGTCGGCCTGGATGTGTTCGACCAGACCATTTCGGTCAATCTGCGCGGCATGCTCTCCTGCACCCGTCACGCCCTGCCCCACATCCTTCGGAGCAAGGGCGCGATCGTCTATACCAGCTCCACCGCCGCCCATGCCGGCGAGCCCGTGCGCCCCTGCTACGCCATGTCGAAGGCGGGCGTGACTGCCTTGATGCGACATGTGGCAAGCCGCTGGGGCAAGGACGGAATCCGCGCCAACGCGATCGCGCCCGGCATGATCATCACCGAACGGCTGGCCGTGACGATGGCGCAATCGGCGCAGGATGAGATGCTGGCGGGCTGCCGCAGCCCGCGGCTGGGCCGGAGCGCGGACATCGCCGCCATGGTGGCGATGCTGTTTTCGGACGACGGCGCATGGATCAACGGACAGGTCATCGCGGTCGATGGCGGGTCGACGCTTCGTCCCTGATCCGTACGGAAGACGGCGCCGGCAGAAATACTGACGCCGCATTGACGCACAGTCTCACGCTTGGAACGCTCCATTTCCCGCGGAAGGCGCATCTCTCCGCCGGCGTATGATCACCAGCAGCAGAATGGGCAGGAAGCAGAGCACCAACGGTGCGCCGATCACGAGCCCGGCGATGATCGCCGTGGCCAGCGGGGTCTGTAGACCCGCCCCCCGACTGATTCCCAGCGCCAACGGCAGCAGGGTGAGCACCGCGATCAGCGCCGACATGAGGATCGGACGCAGGCGCGCCTTGCCCGCGTGGAGGAGGCTTTCGGCGGTCACAATTTCCTCTTCCGGCAGCTCGGCCAGGAAGAAGATGGCGAGCTCCGTGATCATGCCGACCACCATGGTGAGGCCCATCAGCGCCGAGATGTCGAGCTCCGTGCCGGTCAGCCACAGGCCGAAGAACACGGCCGAGGTCGACAGCAGCACCGTTCCGATCACCGCCAGCGTATAGGACCAGCGTTCGAACAGCAGCATCAGCAGCAGCGCCGAGAGCAGCAGCGCGGCTACGAACACCGTGGTCAGATCGGCGAAGGACTGCTGCTGCTGGGCATAGAGGCCGCCATAGTCGACGCGGATGGTGGGCGGCAGGTGGAGCCCATCGACCGCGGCCTTCACCTCGCGCATGCCGCTGCCGAGATCCTTGCCTTCCAGCCGTGCGGTCACCGGGATGAAGGGCGCGAGATCCTCGCGCGTGATCTGGCGTTGCCCGGCGGCGATGCTGATCTTCGCAACCGAACCCAGCGTGGCGGTGCGCCCGTCCGGCGCACGCAGCAGCAGCTGGCCGAGTGCATCGGCCCGGCTGCGCAGATCCTGCGGCAGGCGGACACGCACGTCGATCAGCTGTTCACCCGCAAGGATCTGCGTGGCAATGGTGCCGCCGACCTGCGCCTCTACCTGCTTCGACACTGCATCGGGATCGAGCCCGGCCATCGCCGCCGCAGCGCGATCGACATGGATCTCGATCGCGTCGCCCGCGACGCGCAGACCATCGACGACCTCGACGATGCCGTCGATCCTGCCGATCGCCTCCGCCACCTTGCGGGCCGAGTCCACCAGCTGCCGGTCATCGTCGCCGAACAGCTTCACCTCGATCGGCTGCGGCACGGCGGTGAGATCGCCGATCAGGTCTTCCATCAGCTGCGCAGTCTCTATTTCGAGGCCCGGCACCTGATTGTCCACCTTGCCGCGAATCTCGGCCATCACTTCGTCGATCGGCCGGCGCCGGCCGCTCTTGAGCCGAATGAAGAAATCACCTTCGTCGGCTTCGGTCAGTCCCCCGCCGAGCTGCACGCCCGTGCGCCGGGAATAGCTCGACACCTCGGGGGTCTGGCGGATGATCGTCTCGACCTGGCGGAGCAGGCGATCGGTATCGGACAGCGCCGCACCCGACTTGGCCTTGTAATCGAGGATGAAGCCGCCCTCGTCCATCGCAGGCATGAAGCCGGATTCCAGATGCATCCAGGAAAATGCACCGACGACGATCAGCACCGCGGCGACCACGCCTGCCGCCAGGCCGGGGCGGCCGAGCGCCCATCCGCCGACGCGGGCATATCGGCCGGCAATGGCATGGGTCATCGCCGCGGCCTTGTCGGCGGCCTCGGCATCCTTGAGCGTCAGCCAGCGGTCCGCGACCAGCGGCAGCACATAGCGGGCATAGAGCAGCGAGACCCCGAGCGCCGCGACCATCGTCGCGGCGAGCGCCTTGAAGAAGCCGCCGGTGACGCCGGAGATGAAAGCGAGCGGCAGGAACACCACGATCGTCGCCATGGTCGATCCGAACAGCGGCCGCGCCATTTCGCGGGCCGCACCCAGCATCGAAGGACGCTTCGCCTCACCTTCGGCCTCCTGCAGCCGGCGCATCAGATGCTCCAGCATCACCACCGCATCGTCCACGACCAGGCCGACCGCGGCCGCCATGCCGCCCAGCGTCATCATGTTGAAGCTCATGTGCAGCGCCAGCAGCGCGAGACAGGTGGCGGCAAGCACCGCAGGAAGCAGCATTGCCGTGATCACCATCAGGCGCCAGGAGCGCAGGAAGAGGAAAAGCACCACCCCGGCCAGCACGGCGCCCAGCAGGATCGCATCGCGCACAGCGCTGGCCGCGCCCGTCACCAACTCCGACTGATCGTAGAATATACTGATCTTGACCGAAGCGGGCAGGTTCGCCCCTTTGAGCCGATCGTTCACGTCACGCGCCAGCTTCACCGCATCCGCGGTCTGCGTCTGGCGGATGTTGACGAGCACGGCCTTGGTGCCGTTCGAGCTCACCCGCGTCCAGGCCGGCGCCGGGGAACCGCGGATGCTCGCAACCTGGCCGAGCGTCGCGACACCCACGCCGGACGCCGTGCCGGCCTTGATCGGGATCGCCGCGATATCGGCCTCGGTCGCCAGCCGATCGTCGACCAGCGCCAAATACAGGCGATGCCGGTCCTCGATACGCCCCACCGCCGAGACCGTGTTGGCTGTGCCTACCGAGGTCGCGACGTCGGCAAGGGTCAGGCCCAGCGCCTGGAGACGTGCGGGATCGACCTCGACCTCCATCTCCGGCGCGCCGCCGCCGAGCAGGTCGACTCCCGCCACGCCCGGCACGGTCGACAGAAGCGGGCGCAGGCGGAGCTCGGCAAGCTGCCGGAGCGCGACGCCATCCAGCGAGTGCGAGGTGAGCGAGATGCCGACCACCGGGAAGATGGTCGGATCCGATCGTCGCACGTCGAAGCGCGTGCCGGCCGGCAGATCCGGCGCGATCGTCGCCAGCGCGCCCTGCGTCGCCAAGGTGGCGACCGTCATGTCCGCGCCCCAATCGAAGCTGAGCGCCACCTCAGCCGTGCCGCGGCTGGTGGTGGAGCGGATTCCGGTGACGCCCGGGATGGCGCGAAGAGCGATCTCGGCGGGACGGGTGATGTCCGCCGCCATCTGCCTGGCATCGCGCTCGCCCGCATCGATCGAGACGACGATGCGCGGGTAATCGATATGCGGGAAAAGCGTGACCGGAAGCTGCGTCGCCGCAACGATGCCCGCCAGTGTCACCAGGAAGACGCTGAGCCAGATCGAGCGGCTGTGACGCCGCATGAAATCCTTCACTGCTCGCGCACCTTCATGCCGTCCTCCAGCGCGGTGCCGCCTTCAGTGACGACCTTGTCGCCCGCCGCCACGCCCTTGAGGATGCCGATCCGATCGCCGCTGGAATTGCCGGGCGAGACCTGCCGCTGATGCGCCACTCCGCCCTCGACGACGAACACGTAGCTCTTGCCGCCATCGTCGAGCAGCGCCGAATAGGGAATGGTGAGCCCGCTCGCCTCTGCGCTCAGCGACAGCTCGCCGCGCACGGCCTCGCCGGGACTCAAGCCGAAGCCCTGCGGCACGCGCGCATAGATCGAGGCGAGCCGGGTCGTGGGATCGACCTGGGCATCGACGCCGGTGACCGTGAGGCTGGCGTGGCCATCGCCGTTCACGCTGTCCAGCTCCAGCGGCTGGCCGGGCCGCACGCGCTGTGCCGCCGCGGGATCGATCCCGAAATGAGCACGCAGATCGCCCTTGGCGGCGATGCTGGCGATGCTGGCGCCCGCCGCCACCTGATCCCCGCTCTTCGCGTTCAATCCCTGCACGATCCCGGCGATCGGCGCGCGCACTACGGTGCCGGCACGGCTCATGCCGAGATTGGCGAGCGTTGCCCGCGCCGTCTCGGCAGTCGCGCGGGCCGTCTCGACATCGGCATCGGATGCAAGGCCATCGGCGCGCATGCGGCGGGCGCGGGCAAAGGCGGCGCTGCTGGATACGGCATCGGCCGCCGCCCTGGCGATCTCGGTCGCAGTAGTGCGGCTCGGCCTCAGCGTGACGATCGCCTGGCCCGCCGCCACCTGCGTACCGTTCGGCGCAAGGATGCGATCCACCAGTGCCTCGGCGGGTGCGACGAGCGAACGCTCACCCCCCGGGCCCGCTTCGGCGGTGCCGTAGATCAGCATCTGAGTCGCCGTTGCGCCCTGCTCGACCGGTGCCGTCCTGACCAGCGCGACCGGCTCGGCCTTCTCGCCTTCGTCCGCGCCGCCGCCCGAACCGCAGGCTGCGAGCGCAAGCAGGGGCAGGAGAGCAAAATATCTGGTCATCGGGTCCATCCCTCGCTGGGCCCGCCCGAGAGCAGTTCGAGCGCGATGGTCTGTTCGGCGATCTGCTGATCGAGCTGGGAAAGGGTGAGTTCGCGGTCGCGCAGCGCCTGTAGGGCCGTCGCCGCGGTCGCCGGGGCGAGATCGCCGCGCCGTGCGGCCGCCGCCGACGTATCGGCGAAGCGGCGGATCGCCGGGATCTGCGCGATCAGCGCCGCCTTCTGGCGCCGCACCGATTCGAGCGCGGTCACGGCCGCGGCGATCTCCGCGCGGGTCTGGAACAGCCGCGCCTCATATTCGGCCTTCAACTGAGCACGGGTCGCCGTGGTGATGGCGATGCCGCCGCGATTGCGGTTCCACAAGGGCAAGGTGAAACCTACGGCAGGGCCGAGCGTGCGATTGTCGCTCGTATCCCGCGCACCCGCCAAAGTGAGCGAGAGGTTCGGGAACTGCTCCAATATCGCCTTGTGGAGGTCGGCCTCGGCCGCATCATAGCCGGCGCGCAAGGCCTGGAGATCGAGCCGCCGGTCGATCGCCTGCACGACGAGCGCCGGGGCGGTGGGGGGCACCACCGGCTCCGGCGTAGGAGCCAGCTTCAGCACGGTCTCAGGTGGCAGCCCGAGGAGATGGTTGAGCTCGCCTTGCGCGGTCGCGAGCAGGGCTTCGAGCTGCCGCGCCTTGTCGGCCGCGTCCAGAGCGGTCTGGCGCCGCGCATCGAGATCGGCAGCGGCGATGTCGCCGCGTCCGGCCGCACGGCTGGCCTGCGCGAACAGCGTTTCGCCCGAGGCATCGCTCTGTCGGGCCAAGCCGAGCTGGTCGGCCAGCGCCCGGATGCGCACGGCCTGGAGCCGCACCTGCCCCGCCGTCTGCCACTCCGCCCAGGCGAGATCGAGGCGAACCTGCCGCTTGCTCGCCTCGCCATTCTGGCGCGTCGCCTCGGCGGTGAGGAGTTGGTTGAGATCGAGCGCCAATTGGCCGCCGAACGCGTCGAATGGATCGGGACCGGACAGCAATGTGTCGTAATTGGCCTGGATCTGCGGATCCGGAAGCAGCCGCGCGGCGAACGCCTGCGCTTCGGCGACGCCCAGCTTGGCGCGCTGCGCCTTGAGATCGGGATTTTCCAGGACGGCGATCACGGCCAGCGCATTGGGCGTCAGCGGCGCCGTCCAGTCGATCGGCTGGGGCGTGAGGAATGGGCGCTCGATGGTCGCGGCGTCGGCCGAGACGATCGCCTTGTCCGGCATTGCGAGCACGCGCGCCGGGTCGGTCAGCGGCGCGGCATGGTAGCTCGCGCAGCCGCTCAGCGTCAGGGCTCCGGCCGATGCCAGCAGGAGAGGCAGATGTCTGAACCTCATCGATCTCCATCCTGCCCGGTGGCATCGTCCTGTCACGCCAGGCAGCGCCACTATGCCCTGCCGGGTATTGGCCCAGCATTGTCCGAATATTGGGAATCCCCAATGTGCCGCGGCGCGAACCCGGAGGGTACATCCGGTTCCGGCAGCGAATTCGATCAGAGTGATCCGGTTTTTGCGTTTCAGCCGAGCCCGGAAAAACGGCATTGAGCGGTCGATCGGGATCGACGCGAGGAAAGACCATGACGACGCAAAAGGGAGATAGGCCGGATCGCATGGACAGGCCCCTGACCCGGGCTGCGATTCGGGAGCGAATGCGCCAGTTCGCCCTGGCCAGCAAGATGCAGGGCCGCCCCGCCTTTCCGCGCAGCAAAGTGGCCGATAGACCTTCCCTATGGCTCGCCGACCGCCCGGACCGCCCTCCCTGGAGCAGGCGCGGGCGAGCGGGAATCAGGCACGATACGCCAGCGCGATCGCGCCGAGCGGCCCGGCCCGATCACCGAGCCCTGGCGCCATGACGATCCGGGCAAGAGACGCCTCATCGATGCCGACCAGATAACCGCCCAGCAGCCGAACCGTCTCGGCCCTTATCCGGGACAGGATCGTCGGTCGGCCGCCGACCACGCCGCCGCCGATCAGGATCCGGTCGGCCGACAGGGTGAGCAGCAGCATCGCCACCAGTTCGGCCAGTTCCGAGACGACCGCATCCCAGAGGGGGTGATCGTCCGGCAACGTATCACCCGGTGCGCCCGCCCGCGCAGCCAGCGCAGGCCCGGAGGCGAGCCCTTCGAGGCAGTCACCGTGAAACGGGCAAATGCCACGGAAGCCGTCGCCAGCGGCACGGCGCACGCGCACATGGCCGATTTCCGGATGGATGAGGCCGTGCACGGGTTCGCCCCTTATGATCACGCCGCCGCCTATGCCGGTGCCGATCGTCAGATACACCACCGCGTCGCAGCGCTGCGCCGCGCCCCATTCATATTCGGCGAGCCCCGCCCCCGCCACATCCGTATCGAAGGCGACCGGCACACCGAAGCCGCGGGCGAAGGTGCCCGCGACGTCGACATTCGCCCAGCCCGGCTTGGGCGTGGATGTGATGTGCCCATAATCGGCGCGATTCCGATCCAGTCCGACCGGGCCGAAGCTCGCGATGCCGATCGCCGAGACCGGTCCGAACTCCTCCTGCCACGCGGCGAGCCTCCCCCTCAGAGCAGCGAGCGTCGATTCCGGCTCGGCCGTGGGCAGCCGGGCCTGCGCCAGGATTTCGGCCCCGCGAGCGATCAGGACGATGCTCTTCGTACCTCCCAGCTCGCATCCCGCGACAAGCCGGTCTTTCTCGATCATCGCTCACGCCCTCGGATCACCAGCCGCCGAGACGGCAAAAGATGCGACGAGCTTAGAGCCGCCAATGCCGTCTGACCACCGGCCATCGATGCCCGCTATCTTCGGCTCGCCGCTCAGCCCCTGTGAGGCGGCCAATAGGGCGGTAAATGCGCTGCGGTCGCGCTCTAATGAGAGAGCAAGGCGGGAACAGGCGTGGTCATCAACAGATCGTAGGTGACGCCGCCGAACGCCCATTCGCGCATGCGGCTATGACCATAGGCACCTGCCACGATCATGTCCGCCGATACGCGGTGCGCATATTCGGCGAGCCTCAGTGCATCGGGACCATGGGTGGCATGGGCACAGGTCTCCGCTGCAACCCCATGCCGATGCAGCCACGCGGCGACGTCGGCAAGGCGTTCCCGTGCGGCCGGCACCTCATCCTCCGCGACAAGCTCGACGATCGAGACGCGGCCAGCTCGCTTCATCATCGGCAAGGCGTCGGCGGCCGCGCGCCTGGCCTCGCGGCTATCCTTCCAGGCGAGCAGGACATGGTCGAGGCGGATACCCTGGCAGGTGCCGGGCACCACCAGCACCGGCCGCCCGCTGCACATGGTCAGATCGCCCGTGGCGAGATGGCGTGTGTTCGCGAAGAGCGGAGCGTGATCGTTTGCCGTCACGATCAGGTCGGCGGCACGCGCTTCGCGCCCGAAATATTCGAACAACGGCTCGAACGTGACCGCCGATCGCCACTCGATCGTCTCGACGCGCTTCAATTCGGCGCGGAACTCGGCCTCGGCCGCCTTCGCCTCCTCCGCGATCTCCAGCCTGTCGAGCAGCGCGACGTCTCCCGTATAATAGGGCGTGCCCGATGCGATCGATGTCGGCCGGCAGGCGCCGACGCCGATCACAGCGCTGCCGAAAGCCGTCGCGACATCGGCGGCTGCCCTGAGCACGGCGACGTTCGACGATCCAAGCTGAACCCTCACCAGCAGCGACTTGTAGCTCATACTGCGCCCTCCCGGCCCTCGCCCCGGCGCCGCCGGGCTGGATCGGGCCTGAATAGGCTGCGCCGCCGGGCGTCTCTATCGGGGTATGTACGTACGGCTCGCCAGCGCCTGGCATGCTGGAGAAGACCGACCTTGGCGTCGCAGGCCACGTATCGGCCCCGCGACCGTTCACATTTGAGGATCCACTTTCGCGTAGCGACGCGGTGGCGGCGCTATGCCTTCACCCACGGCTTGTTCGGGGAGAGGCTGCAGCCTTTCCACGGCCGTTTGAAAGGCGTAGCAGCGAAATGGCGCGGTGTCCGGCGCGGCCTGAACCTCACCCGTCGAGCCAGGCAGACCACGCACCCGGCACCCCCTTCCCGACCGCCTCGCGGCCGCCGAGCAGAGCGAGAAGCAGCGCGTCGGCGCGATCCTCGGCCGACGCCGGCAGCCGGGCGAGCCGCTCCTGCAGCCTTTCCTGGAAGGCGCGCCTTTTGGCCGCGATCGCCGGATCGGGCGACGAGCCGCCGGGCGCGATCCCGGCTGCGCGGTCATGCGCGGCCTGCCGCAGCGCAAGCAGCATGCGGCGATCCTCCTGGCTGAGACCATCCTGCCCCGCCGCCGGTACGGCCGCCGCCATCGCCCAGCCAGCAAGTGCGCGGAGCCCCAGCCGTCCCACCGCAAGCACGGCCGTCATCCGCACCCGCCAATCGGGATCGGCGAGGCCCGCAGCCACCAGCGCGCGCACCGCGACATCATTCTCCGGAACGGCGGCGCGTACCGCCTCCCGCAGGATCACCCAGCGCGAGGCGCCATCGCCGGCCCGCGGCGAAACGGTGAGCAGATCGGCCAGCGCATCCGCCGGGTCGCCCCCGACCCGCCCGCCGAGCGCCGCCGCCAGCGCACCGGCGCGAACGCCGGCATCCTCGCCCCGCAATTCCAGCCAGATGTCTCCATCCTTGTCGTGCCAGTCCATCTCGAATCCGCCGGGCCGGGCTTCGGTCCAGGATGCGAAGGCGGGTTTCGCCTCGTCCTGCCGCACGGCGTCGGCATCACGCAA
This sequence comes from Flavisphingomonas formosensis, assembly GCF_009755815.1. Taxonomy (GTDB): domain Bacteria; phylum Pseudomonadota; class Alphaproteobacteria; order Sphingomonadales; family Sphingomonadaceae; genus Flavisphingomonas; species Flavisphingomonas formosensis. Next base: position 77,536 of record NZ_WRPK01000004.1, on the reverse strand, counting down.
AAGACCCAGATAACCGGCCAATCCATCGACCCGCACGAACAGCGAGGACGACGGCAGCACGACGAGAGCGTCCTCTGTCTCGGACCAGCCACGCTCCGCCAATGCCGGCGGCAGCGCCACCTCGGGAAGAAAGGCCCACGCCATCAGCAGCGCGCCGGCGGCATCTCCGGCAAGGCCCGGACGCGCGAACAGCAGCTGGCACCAGTTCGCCACGCGCGTGAAGGCGCCGGCTCCGGTCCATATCGGGACATGTCCGGCCAGCATCGACGCAAGCGCTACCGGATCTTCTTTTCCACGCGCGATCGCGAGCAGCGCCGCCACCTCGGCATCGTCCCCGCTGCTCTCGCCCGCCGCGACCGCAGCCTCCGCATCACCGGCCAACAGACAATCGAGCAGATGATCGGCAAGCTCCGACGGCGCCAGCTCCGGGCCCGATGCGAGATAGTCGGCACCGGCCCTCGCCGCGCCTTTGGCGGCTTCGTCCGGATCCTCGCCCCGCAGCCAACGCGCGACGGCCAGCGCACGGCGGCGGCGCTGGACGCCGAACGGCCCTTCCGGATCTTCGTCGCCCCCGGCCGCTTCGCTGTCGGTCAGCCAGGATATCGCCTTGTCCAGCCGATCGGCGACGGCGGCCCCTTCCCCGACCAGCCAGGCGGAGACGATGGTCTCCACGCCGAATGCCGCGACGCGACCCCGCATGGACGGATCGAAATCCGACGCGGGTCGATCGAGCGTCAGGTAGAGATCGCCGCGAATGGTGGCGGCCAATGCCGGAGGATCGAAATTGCCCATGTCTAGTCGCGCCCGACCTCCTTTCGATTTTCGAATATGATCCGCCGGTCGGTGAACGATCCGCCCGTGGTATGGGACGTGACCATATCGAATGTTTCCGTGGACATCGCGTCGATCACCTTCTGGCGGAGATCCGGCGGCAGCACGCCCGGATTTTCGTTGAGACGATCGAGCACATCCTTCACGGCCGCATCCCGCCTTCCCTTGACGTCGAACGTATCCGAATGGCCGGTGCTTTCCACCGTATGATATTTCGAATCCCACAGCGTGACCTTGCCCGTCGCCGGATTGATGGAGGCGAGGTCGGTGCCATGTTCGTTGATCTTGTGGCCATATTGGAAGACCAGTTCACCGCTCTCCGCAATCCGGTTCGCGAGGCGAAGTTCCGACATGAATCCGTTCTGATTGTTCAACAGAGCCTGAAGTTCTGCTGAGTTCAACACCTTGCCCGGCTCAGGCGCCGGGAAATAATTCCGGCCTGCCAAGGGTTCGGGCAGAGAGGGGTGGAGCGGAACCCGGCCGTCGCCTGCAAAACGATTATATTTTCCTTCGCCAATCTTTTCGCGTGTCCGCTCGATCGCCTTGTTGACCGTATCGAGTTCGGCCTCCAGTGCCTTTTCCCGATCCTTGCGTTTCGGCTCGGCTCGCTTGGCCTCGGCGATCGTCTCGCGCAGGCTGTCCGCGAAGCTTTTCTCCTGGCCGGGACGCCTCTGCTCCGGCGGCTTGTCGCCGATCCATTCGCCCAGCTTGCGCAGACCTTCGTCGCGCCGCCCCGCCGCAAGCGTGTCGAGCATTTCCTGAAGGCGCTGCGGATTGGCGCCGGTCTCCTGCATCTCGGCGATGCGGTTCTCAAGCATGTCGATGATCTCGTCGACCGGCCGGGAAAGCTGCGTCCGCTCCGTCTCCAGCTGCTTTTGCCTGGCCGTTCCCTCGCCCAGATCCTTTTGTAGCTTCTGCGCGCGCTTGCGCGCGCGCGCTGCCTTCGGATCTTCGACCGCCGCCGTGCCTTTGCGCGGCTTCTTCGTGCCCTTGGCAGCAATATAGCCCTTCGCCTCGGCCGCCGATCCGAGTGCCAGCCGTGCATGCTCCTCCTGGAACTGACGGCCGAGACCGTTTATCTCATCAACCAGCGCCCGCGCGCGGCGCGGATCGGTCTCGACGGCCAGTTGCTTGACCCGATCCTCGATCATCGGTCCGAGCTTCTTGACCTCCCCCGCCGCTTCCCAGCGGCCGCGATCGCGCGGGCTGATGATGTCGGCGCCGAGCGCGTTGGCGACGTCGATCGCCGCCTGGCGGGAGCGCCCTATCAGTCCTTCGAACTTGCGCACGCCATCGATCGTCGCGACATGCTCGCGAATCTGCTGCGCGGTCGCTTCAGGACCGATCTCCAGCCGCACCCCATGAATGGTGCCGTCCGGATCCATCGGCACGACACGTACGCCGTCCCGCCCGAGGCCCGGATCGTTCACCACGTCGATCGGCACGCGGTTCTGCAGGCGCTCCGGCAAGGCCTCGGCAGCGTTCGCAGTCCGGCCGCCGGAGGAGGGCGCGATCTCCTGCCGTACCTGCGGCGCGAGATCGCGCAGCGCCGACGGCTGGCCGCCCTCGCGAATGACGATCGCCGTCTGGCCGTCCTTCTTGAAGATCATCGCATCGCCGGTCTGGCCCTTGTTGAGCGCCTTGAACTCGGCCTCGCTGACGCGGACGATCTCGACATCGGCAAAGCCCGCCCGCTCCTTCGGCGGAAGCGCGTCGAACAGCGCCTTGCGCGCCGCGCGCGTCTCGAGCCGGGCGAGGTCGATATCCTTGGCCGCCGCCGCGGCACGGCTCTCATTCTGAGCGACATAGTCCGAACGCGGCTTGCCGGGATTGCTCTCCTGCCACGCCTTGTAGTCCGCGAACCGCGTTTCGACCGCCGAGCGCGGAGCATTTTCGACATGCACGACCTTGCCGAGCCCGGACTGCACGACATGGCCGGCCGCGCCCATCACGGCGCCGACCTTCAGATTCTCGATGCTCGCGTCGAACGTGCCATGCGCGATGTTATGGAACGCATTGCCGTTGCGCAGATTGCGCTCGTTCATGACGTTCGCAACCAGCGCGGTCGGCAGCGCGGTCACGAACTGGTGCGCCTGGTTCTTGGCCATTTCCTTGGCATTCTTGCCGATAAAGGTCAGTGCCCGGCGGGTCAGCGATCCCTTGCCCGCGGTCTCCGCCGCTTCCTTGACCGTCGTCGCCACGGTCCGCTTCGCCGCCTGCTTCAGCCCGAAGCGGATCGAGGCCTTGCCCAGTTCCTTGAGCTCCGTCTTGGCCGCGGTGAGCAGGCTGCTCCCCTTCGTCGTGCCGAGCGTGGCGATCGTCACCGCAAGATCCACCGCGCCGACCACGGCATCGGTCAGGAATTCCTCGCTGCCATAGGCGCCGCCCTTCACCGCCGCCTTGATCGCCATCCCGCTGAGCGTGCCGAGGATCGAGCCGGCGATCGCGATCAGCGCTGGTAGCGCTGTGCCGCCGGAGACGACAGCCACGATGGCGCCGAGGATCACGGCAATCGCGCCGATCACATATTGCGCGATGGTCGTCAGCATGTCGGCCATCGCGTCGACGCGTGCACGCTGCGCCTCGATCGCGGCATCGGCATGATCGATCCGGCGGTCGAGCTCGCCGGAGAGGAATTCGCGCTTCCGCGGATCGAGGTCGGGATTCTTGAGATCCGCGGTCAGCGCCTCCATCTCCGCCAGTTCGCGATGCGATCGGGCCGATGCGTCGCGCGATCCCGAGGCGCCGAGCGGACCGACGCTGTCCTCGTCCCGCTTCAGCTTGCGGCGCATCTCGTCCATGCGCTGGTCGACCGTCAGGGCGGCGCCATGCTCGACTGTGTCGACGAGATCGTCCTCCTCGCGTCCGCTGGTGTCGGACTGCACCGCTTCCTTGAAGGATTCGTTGTCGTGGTCGGCTCGCCACTTCCTGTCGATATAGGCGAGATCTTCCTTGTCGAGACCGGCGATCCCGCCCTTGAGTTCGTCCATATCGGTGCCGACGCCCTCGATGGCGTAGCGCACGCGCGAATAGGCCCAGTCGCGCCGCCGATCGCGCTTGGCGTCCTTCAGCGCCTGCGGCGTATCGCCGACGATCTCGGTGCGCATCACCCGGAGTTCGGACTGTGCCTGGCGCTTGTCGCCCCACGACATGTTCTCGGCGATCATATTGTCGAGCGTGATGCCGTGATTGGCCTGGAGCACGGCATCGAGCACCGTGGAATTGGCCTTCGCCCGATCGAATGCCTCGTCCTGCAGCATCGCGTCGCTTTCGCGCTGCAGCTTCATCCGCTGGTTGATCTTCTCCTCTTCGGTATAGGACTTGATGATCTTGCCCGTCTTCCTGTCGACATGTTCGTCCATCCAGGCCTTCATGCCGTTGTCGACACGCTGGGCGAGTTCGGGGCCGCGATCGAGTTGGGCGCGATCGAAAGCGCGGTCATATTGCTTGCGAACGACGCCCTTCAGCACGGAATCGTCCGCGTAGACGCCCTCGCGCTCGGTCTGCATCAGTGCGGCGTCGGCCGTCGGCATGTCGTTTTCGGCAAGCGCGTTGACCAGCTTGCGATTGGCCGGATCGAAGGGATAGGCGGCGGTGATCGCCGTCTTCAGCGTCGATTGGCCGCGGCCCCAGGCATATTCGGGAACGCCGGAGAATTTTTCCCCGAACCTCTTCTCGATCTCGCCATTGCGCCGTTCGATCTCGGCATCGAGCTCGGCCGAAGTCCAGTTATTGGCCTTGGCCTTGGCCATCGATTCCTGCTGGACACGATCATAGACGGCGGTGACACTGTCACGATCCGGGCTGAACACATGGCCACGCAGCCCGCCGTCGATCGCGATCGCATCGGCCTCTCCCTCCTTGCCCTCCAGCAGTGCCTGAACCTGGCCGAGATCGGCACCGGACATGTCCTCGGCCAGCCGCGTCGACAGATCCTGGTCGTACTGATCCTTATAATAGGCGATGGCGCGCTTGCGCTCGTCCTCGGTGAGGCCGCGCAGCGCATCCATGACCTGCTTTTCGTTGGTGCCCGGCCCCCACACCGCATCGTGGATCGCCTCGGCCGCGGCCGCCCCCTTGTCTCCTTTCAGCAGATTTTCGGCGCGGCGCAGTTCATCGCCGCTCATCTCGTCGTTGAGCGCCCAATCGAGCGTGTGGCCGTGCGTTTCGAAATAATGCGCCTTCACCGCGGCAATGCCGAGCGGCGAGATTCCGCTCAGCGCGCCGTAGATGGCATCCTCGTCGGTACCGATCTTGTCTTCGCCGTTCTTGAAGATGGTGTCGGACCGCTTGTCGGCATGGAAGCCCGAATCCTTCGACTGGACCAGCGCCTCCATCGCCTTCCATTCGGAGGTCGGCAGCGCCAGCGCCTCGGCCTCGAGCGCGGCTTCCACCTTCGGCTTGTCGACCTCCACCACGCGCTGGCGCATGCTGGCGGCAAGGCCCGCGCCGATCCCGGCGCGATTGTCCTTGTCGGAGACGAGCTTGTCGACGAAGCGCTTGCGCTGCTCCTCGGGCAGGGCGGCGAACTTCGCCGCATCCGCGCCTTCGGTGGCCAGCTTGGCCTCCAGCCCCTCGCTGATCGCCTCCAGATCGCGCTGCATCTGCAGCCGCGCGAGCTTGCTTTGCACCTGTGCCCAGGTCGTCGCGGTATCGTGCGCGGCGCCTGCCCAGCTTTCGAGATTTTTCGCGCTGTCCGCCCACCAGCTCTCGACCGCGCCGTCCTGCGTATCCCCCCACGCCTTGAGCGCGCGAAACGCGGCCGCTCCCTCGTCCTGCACCGCGGTGATGTTCGCCTTGGTCTGCGCCGCGGCCTCGTCCTTCAGGCGCTTGACCTCGCCGTCCAGCAGCTTACGCCGTTCCTCCGCCCAGGCCTTGGCGGCATTGATCGCCGCCGACATGCGCTCACGCGCGCGCTTGCCCTCGGCTGCGGCGGTGAAGGGCTGATCGTAGGGTGCGGCCTTGTTGGCCACCGAGGCCGCAAGCTGGTCGGCAGTGACGGCGTCCTGATAGGCTTCGAGCTGCTGCCGGCGCGCATCGTCCAGCTTCTTGCCGCGCTCGGTCTCCATGAGCTGGAAACCGGCTATGGCTTCGGCCACCTTGTCCTTGATGCGGGCCGCCGCCGCATCCGCGGTCTCGCGGAAGGTCGGCTTGGGCTTCTTCTTCGCGGCCGCTGCGCGCTGCTTCGCATCGGCCGCCACCGCCTGCGCCTTGGCGGCATCCGCATTGCGGGCGTCGGCATTGTCGGCAACCGCCTGCCGACAAGCATTTTCTCCATTTTTGAGCTTATCCTGGGCTTCCAGCCGCTCCTTCTCGAGCGCGGCCTTCCGATCGGCGACGGCATCGTCGAGAATCTTGCCGGCCACCCCCATGGCGTCGGCGACGGGATTGACCGCCGCGCGCAGATCCTGCTTGATCTCGCCGAGCTTGGCCTCGCCCATCGGCTTGAAGACCTTCTCGAAATTCGGATTGACCAGCACCCGTCCAGGAAATGTGTCGCTATTTTCCTTGAGCGTATCGAGAATGCCGTGCGCCTCGCCCGCGGGATCCACGAGAAGCTGGGCGAGCGCGGCGGTGAACAGATCGCGCTGCGCTACGGTCAGCACGGCCGGTGGAAGCGGCTTGAGCTTGATCGGCTCGGCCACCGGCAGCACGACGGGAACCGGCTTGCCGTCCTCGCCGAGTTCCGGCGGCGCCAGCATCGCGGCGCGGGCATCGCGGATCTTCTGCCGCTCCGTCTCCGGAAGGTTGGCGGTGTTCATCCCCTCCTCGCCGACGAGGACGAGGCGACGCTGCTCCTTGGTCAGCGGCTTGGCGTTGATCTGGGGAACATGGCCGCCCGGGCTGATCGTGACGGGCGGGAAGACGACGTCGGGTAGCTTGCTGTTCGCCGCTTCCTCGATCTTCTTTGTCGCCTCCGGGATCGGATCGGGAATGTTCGCATAGGCCGGCGTCGCCATCGGCACGGGCGGCGGCCCCGCCATCGCCTGTACCCGGTGGGCCGGCGTCGGCTGGCGACGAGCGGGCGGAGCCGGGGCATCGACGGTGGATGCCGGCGGCTGCGGCATGGCGCCGGCGGTCTGCGCCGCCGCCTGCTGCACCGCCTGGGGGCCAGCGGCGGCATTGGGCTCGATGATCGGTGCAGCGCCGCCGGGAGGAGCGCCGCCCTTGCCCGCCGCGCCCTTGCCGACGCTGCCTTTGACACCCTCCGGCTGGTCGGCCGGCGGTCTGGCCGGCTTGGCTCCGCCGGCCTCCTCGGAGGCGCCCGCCGTCCCGGCGGATGGTTTGATCGGCGTTTCGGCAGTTCCCTTCGCAGGCTTCGCATCGGTTTCGGGGAGTGCCGCGGCGCCGGGCGGGGGCATCATCCGGGCCGCGAGACGCGCTATCGCGGCATTGCCGGCGCCTGCATTGGCAGCCGCGCGCATGATCGCCTCGCGATCGACCGGGAACATCGGCAGCGCCACGCCGGTGCGTGAACCCAGGATCGAGTGGACGAGCTCGGGAGGCACGCCAGCCAGCGGTGCCGACTGGCCGCGGGGCGTCGGCGCATCCGGCACAGGCGCGTGCGGCACGGCGGCATGCGCTGCTGTCCGCGGCGGCGGCATCAGGGATCGTCGGCGAGACCGCCGAAGTCGGCGGCGATTGGCGCACGACCCTGCTTCTCCAACTCGCGCCCGATGGCGCCGATCACATGGCGGAGGCCGATTGCCCCATCGTCCGCAGCGGCGCGATAGGCGGCCGCGATCGCGGCATTGCGGATATTGCCGCCCGACAGATCGAAAATCTCGGCGATCGCATCGAGATCGAGATCGGCATCCAGCGGCGCGGCGGCGGGAAAGGCGCGCCGCCACAGCTGCCGCCGCTCGGCGATGCCGGGCAGCGGAAAGGCGACGGTCATGGCGAGCCGGCGCGCAAAGGCATCGTCCATATTACCCGCCAGATTGCTGGTGAGCACGACGAGGCCGTCATGCGCCTCGATCCGCTGCAGCAGATAGGCAGTCGATATGTTGGCGTAACGATCATGCGCGTCGCGCGTCTCGGTGCGCTTGCCGAACAGCGCGTCCGCCTCGTCGAAGAGCAGCGCCGCGCCGGCTTCGTCCGCCGCATCGAACAGGCGGTCGAGCTGTTTTTCGGTCTCGCCGATATATTTGTCGAAGATCGCCGCGAGATCGACCCGGTAGAGCGGCATGCCCGCGCCGGCCGCGATCAGCGACGCCGCCATCGTCTTGCCGGTTCCCGACGGCCCGCTGAACAGCGCGACGACATTTTGCGGACAGGGGGTAGATGCCGCAAACCCCCATTCGCCGATCACCCGCGGCCAGTGCCGCTGCGTGGCCGCCAGCTCCTCGAGCTGCCGCCGCTGCCGGTCGGGCAAAAGCAGATCCTCCCAGCGCCACATCGGATCCACCCGCCGCGCGATCGCCGGCAGGCGGCTGCCCGCGTGGAGGCTGGCCGCGCCGATCAGGTCTGCCGGCCGGCGCGCGAGCGTGCGGGCGATCGCGACGGGGCCGAGCCGGGTGGACTGGGCAAGCCGCTCCGCCGCGCTCCCGGCCGGCGCCCACCAGAGCACACGCTGCTGCACCGGCGCCTTCGCGAGGCGGATGATCGCCAGATCGGCCCGCGCCGCGATGGTGGCGGTATCGACCGAACCGGGACGCGCCGTCACGAAAAGCGGCAGCGGCGGATCGGACAGCGCGGCCGCCAGCCGATCGAGCCGGAGGGACGACGCGCCAGGGCCGATGCCGACGAACAGCCCCATGCCCCCGAGCCGCGCCTCGCGGGCGATCAGCATCGCGCGCTCCCCGGCGCCGGCCGTCATCTCGCCATCGCCTTCGGCGAGCAGCAGGCCGAGCCCGCGGGCGGCGCAGGCGGCCCGGGCGGCGGCATGCTGCCCGCAATCCGCCGCGGCCTCGAAGAGGAGGCAGTGCGCCCCGCCGTCCAGCGCAGCCTCGACCGCGGCCAATAGCGCCGGATCGACCGGCAGGTCTTCGGGCAGGTTCATCGCGCCGTCGGCGATGCGGGAATCGATCGCCCCATCGCCGAGCAGGGCGGCCGCGACGCGATCGTCGACGCCGAAACCGCGATCGGCGAGCGGACGGCCGCGTTCCGCGTCCGGCGAGACCAGCAGCCCATGGCGGACGAGCGGCGCGCCCGGCGCGAAACGGGTCAACCCCGCCAGCCGCTCGGCACGATCCTCGGCGAGCAGCGCCAGCATCAGCTCCGGCGTCGCGATCCGGCGCCCGACATCGTTCTGGGCGAAAGCGAACAGCGTGGCGTAGCGCCGGTCGAGCGCGGGCGCAGCGGCGACGAGCAGTGCCGCGCGTTCCAGCGGATCGAGGCCACAGGCCCGCGCGATGCGACACAGGGGCAGCGCGGGGCTCCTCTCGGCACGCGCATCCAGAACCTTGCGCTGGAGCATCAGCGTCTGCGCATCGCAATCCGCATCGTCCTCGGATACGAGCAGCGCCTGCGCCTCTTCCTCGCCCACATAGAGGCCGCGCAGCGGATCCTCGTTGAACCGGCCGGAGCGCCGCAACGCCGCGACATGCGCCGCCAGCCGCCGGTCGAGCCAGTCGAACTCGGCAGCGATCTGCTCCAGCGCGCTGTCGAACGGTTCGGATCGGGGAGCGTCGAGCCGCATCAGCTGGCCCCCGGCAGCAGCAGGCGGAAGCCGCGCCCCCCGCCGAGATCGACCCGCATGCCGTCCATCCCGGTCATGCGGAGCACGAGATCGAGCGGCACGCGCGGCAGATGCACGCGCGCTTCGCCATCCTCCACCGTCAGCTCGCCTCGCCCGGCGACGAGATTGGCGGCCACCCAGGAGGCGCTGGACCGGGCCAGGCCGGGCAGCCGGCGGGCGAGATCCGCATGGGCGGCGCGCGCGAGTAGCGCCCAGCCCACGCGCCGCCGATCCGTGGCACCGAAATAAGCCAGATCTGTGGCGACGGGACGGGCCTCGTCCGGCGCGGGCGATGGCCTTGCGAGACCGAGCGCAACAAGTTGGCGGCGGGCGTGTGCAGACGATCCCGCGATCAACCAATCTTCGGTCAGCGCATCCTGGACGATCCGGCCATCTTCACCGAAGCGCTGCTCGATCAACGCCGGAACGCGCGGCGCGGCGCGATCGACCAGCAGCCGCGCGAAGGCGAGTCCGGCCGGCGCGCGCGGCACGGCTTCGTCCGGCTCGGGAATATGATCGGCAAGCCAGTGCAGCGCCGGATCGTCCCGCGCCGCCTCGCGATCCGGGCCGGCCAGCGTCGCCGCCAGCTCGAGCCGCATCCGTCCATCTGCAAGCAGCGCCGGCAGGCCAAGCTCGACCACCGATCGCCAGAGCAGGAAGATGCCGGCAAAGGACGTCGCGAGAGACAAGGGACCCTGCGCTGCCACCTGATCGGCCAGCTTCGACCGCGCGCGCGCGTGAGCGGCACGGCGGGTCGTGCCGGCTGGCGGTCCCGGATCGGCCGCCCCCTCCGCCGGATCCGTCGCCGGGAACGGCACTGCCGCCAGCCTGTGGCGCCGCGCGAGGATATGGAGCGCCGCGGGCACGGCCGCGGCGAGAGCGGCGGGCGGCGCGGACAGCTGCGCCGCGCCGATGGCGACGAGCGCGAGCCGGGCTTGCGGCCCTTCCCGCCACCGCCGGAAGCCGGGCTCCGCCCCGACCGCGTCGACGAGGGCGCCGGGATCTACCCTGCCCTGCCGATACGTCTCCACCGGCACCAGCGCCGACAGTGCGGCGCGCGCGCCTTCGCCGCCGATCCGATCGATCCAGCGTATGAGCCTTCCGCTCTGATGCAGCAGAATGACGGCCGGCAATCCGTCCTCCGGCTCGCCGAGCAGCGCCAGCCGGACGGCCTGGGCGGTCGGAAGCGGTGCGAGCGCGCGGTAGCGGCGGTGATACCAGCGATCGAAGGCATCGCCCGACGCGAGATCGAACAGGAAGGTCGCGAGCCGCGCCGCCCGGCTTTCGAACCGGACGACCCCGTCCGCCCCTCCGGCCAGCGCACGGGCCACCGCTTCGCGCATGGCACGGGCCAGCGCCTCGGCTCCGTCCGCAGCGGCATCGGCAACCGCCACGACATCCAGCCGCCGGATGACCCACAGCGCATCGTCCCCGGAGTGGAGCAGCGGCGCAACCTCGCCGCGGATCCGGGCGACGAGCTCCGCCTCGCCGAATCGCGGCTGGCGCGCCGCGAGCCAGGGCGGCATGGCGAGCCGCGTCGCCAGACGCACGCGGCCGAGCCGCAGCCGCGGCCCGGCCGGCGGCAGCGGCGCGGGAAGCGCGGCCATCGTCGCGCTCCTAAAGCTTGCCCGCGGCGATCGCCGCCTTGATCGCCTTGATATCCGCGGCGGTCAGTCCGGCGGACTCGGCCCGCTTCTTGCGCTTGACCTCGACGATGGCGCCATTCTGCACCTGCCATCGGCCGGGATCGTCATGAAAACCCTCGGGCAGTTCCACGCGCTTCGCGCGCGGCGGGGTCGGCGCATCGTCGGGCACGCTGAACAGAAGATCGTCGCTGATGAGCCACATCGCCGCACCTCTAGGGAAGGAAGATCACCACGTAGCTGAACCAGAAGAGCTGGCCGTCGCTGTCGTTGACCGTCCAGTTCACATTGATGTTCGCGCTGGTCGTGCCGGTGCGCACCCAGCTTCCGGGATGCACCGCCCAGCGCGCATCCGTCGCCACGTTGATATTGGCGATATCGGACAGCGCGACCATGAACTGGATGTTGGAATAGGCCGGCAGCCGCGTCGTGACCGGCACCGGCACCGTGCCCGATCCGGCCCCCGTCCGGTTGAGGAAGGCTTCGCCGGCATAGACGTCGATCAGCGGCTTGCGGCCACCGACCCAGAGATCGCGCGCGACGCGCACGTCCCCATCATTCTCGACGATGAACTGTTCCTGAAATGCCCCACCGCCCGGCTGCGTGCCGACCACGAAGCGATCGTCGCCGCTGAGATTGTCGCCGATCATCACCCGCAGGTCGTTGCGATCGGGGGCCCAGTTGATCCGCGCAATCTCCAGCGGATCGGTATCCTCCCCGCCGCCGACCGTCAGGAAACGCAGCCGCGTGCCCCAGAGCTGGACGTCGCCCTTGGAGACGACGCCGCCGGTCACCGAAAGCTGACTGTTATTGTCCAGCGTCATCGCCACGGCGCCGCCGCCGGGATCGAACTGCCCCGAATTATGCGCGCCGCCGCGATACCAGGCGAAATGCCGGTCCGATCGCATGTAGAGCACGCGATCCTGGGCGCCCACCGCATAGGTCTGCCCGGCAACCGACGCCTCGATCATGTGGCGATAGGGATCGCCGAACCGCAGCGTGCCTCCCGCGGTCAGCTCGAGCTGCTGCACGCCGGCCGCGCCGGGATTGCCGTCGGCATTGTCGTGGACGCCCTGGAGATACCAGTAATGGCTGCCTTCCGAGCGGTAATAGACGCTCGTTCCCTGCCGTCCGAACGCGTTGTGGCCCGCATGGACCACGCTGGACGCGCCGAGATCGATCAGGGGACGCGAGCTGCCCTGAAAGAACAGCGTGCCGGTCGGAACGTAAACCTTGTCGTCGCCGGCGACGGCGAACACCACCTTCTCGGTCGCGGCCGCGGTGGGTTGCGGCCCCGGCCCGACGGTGAGGCGGGTGACGGCTTCCGGTGTGTCGCCGATATGGATGCGCAGGTCCGCGCCGCTGCCGACCGCAGCGCCGAGCCGCTGCATCCACAGCGGCCGTGTCTCGTCCGTACCTCCCGCGGCGAGCAGCTGAAGGCGCCCGCCCTCGATGTTCACATCCTTGCGCGCCGCGAGGCTACCGTCGACGATGACGCGCCCGGCGATCTCGGCGAAGGGTTGCGCCTCGACATCGGCGGGGGCGATGCGCGGCGCGATCAGGAGGCCGGGCCCCTCGACCAGCAGCGAACCGCCGACGAAGCCGGCATAGCGGCGGTTGGCATTGCGGATGTCCGCCGACGCCGCCGGCCGGAACTTGCGGACCGTGCCGTCCCAATGCACCCAGCCGAGCTGGACGAGCCAGCGCGCCGCGCGATCGACGGCGGGAAACTCCTGATAGGGGATGGAGGCATCGGGCGGCTCGATCGGATCGCCGGGGCCGGCGGACGCAGCAGGCAATGCATTGCTCCCGCCGACATCGACGAAGTCGTGGGAGGGGTCGGCGGAACTGGTCGTCGTCGCGGTCGGCGTTCCGACGAAGAACCGGAACGTCTCGGTGATCCGCGAATAGGCGGTCGCATCGGTGCAGGGTGCGAAGCCGCCGGTCGCCGGCTGGCCGGCCAGCTCGTCATACTGGATCCAGAGCTCGAGATGCCGGTCGGTCGCATAAGCGAGGAATAGCTCGGGATCGATCTTCGTCTGCTCGAAGATCACCATCTCCCGCCCGAAACCGTCGACGACCACGCCGGGCATCACGACGATATCGACGAAGGGATCGTCCCCTTCGCGCGGCACCTCGGCGATCGTCGCGCCGGTGACGATGCCCCAGCTGTGCGGCCCGAGATTATGCCGTCGGCGCATGTCGCGATGATAGGCATCCAGCGCCTGGAGATCCTCTGCGCCGAGATATTGATATTGGTAGAAGTTGACGCGCTCGATGCTGTCGGCGGCCATCGCCCCTCTCCCTTCAGCCCTTGCCGCGACGGCTGGCCGGCGCGCTCTTCGCGAGGTCCGCCACGGTCTGGCGCAGTTCGGCCAGCTCGCGGCGCAGCGTCGCCACCTCCCCCGTGTCGGATGCGGATGGGGCAGCGCCCGGCGCCGCCGCCTCGCGCACCGCGGCGACGACCTTGCCGTCCCGCGCGTAGAGCTTCACCGTGTCGCCGCGCCTCAGCAGCGGCTGGGTGCGCATCGCATCGACCATCGCCGTATCGTCGCCGATCGCCAGCGTCTGCACCTCGGCCTTCACGCCCGCGGCCGCCAGCGCCTGCTGCGCGGACCTGACGTCGTTTCCGCCGTAGCTGGTCGTCGCGCCCGCAATGTCGAGGCTTTGCGCGATGCGGGTGGCGAAAGGAATGTCGCCCGCCGCCACGACGCGCGCGAGATAGGTTTTCGGCAGCGCGAAATCATTGGCGACGATGGCGCGCCGCAAGGTGCCGGTGGGATCGATCTTGTCCATCAGCGGCACGAGATCGTTCACCAGCGGCGAATTGCGGCGCAAGAGGTCCGGCCGGCAGCAGATCGAGGCGAGCGCCTTGGCGATCAGCGGGAGGAGCGGCACGATCGACAGCCAATAATAGAGCGCCGGGAAGGAGCCGGCGTAACGCCGGCAGCTATGGTTGCAGATCGAGAGGATCTTCCCGCCCTTCACGGTGACGCAGGCGATCTCCACCCGATCGTCGCACGGATCGTCGTTACATTGCGGCAGGAAGGCATGGCAGATGCAATCGAGGATGAGTTGGATCCAGACCGCCAGCAGATCGGCGACGGCCGCGCGGACCTGATCCAGCCACGCGCCGCGCTCCGGCCCGTCCGTCGGTGGCGGCGCCGAAACCATGATGTCGCCCGCGGCGCGGCGCATCTGGCAGCGCGTCGGATGCGTATCGTCGGCCAGCTTGTCGAGCACCGCCTGGCGGAAGGCGCAAAAGGCGGAATGCACGGCCGGCAGCGAGACCTGCGCCTGGAAGAGCTGGTCGTTGGTCTGGGTCGAGACCTGGGCGAGCAGCGCGCCGTCCCCGGTCTTGAAGCGCTGCATCAGTTCCTGGAGATCGCCGACGACGCAATCGATGATCTTGCGCAGCAGTGTCCCCTCCGGGATGAACTGATCCCAGACGCCCAGCGACGAACTCGCCAGCTGATCGCGATCGCGCGAGACCAGCACGGGCCGGCACCCATCCTTGGAGCATATGGCCGTCACCTCGAAACATTCATGGACGCGCCGAGGCGAACAGCTGCTGTTCGACGATGGCAGCGCGGTCGAGGCCGACGAGGCGGAGGCCAGCGCCGTCGTCGAGCGGACGGAACCGCTGCAGCCGCAGCCCCCGCCGCACGAGCCGCCACAACCGCAATTGCCGCCGCAGCCACAACTACTGCCCGTGCCACCCGTGGCGGTGCTTCCGCTGCAGCCACAATTGCCCGTCGCCTTGCCCGCCACGAGACCTTGCACATAGGCCGTCTCGACCTCGCGATACTTCAGCGCGACGCACCAATGGCTCTCGGCATCGCCGCACCCCGGATCGGGCGGCGGCATCCACGGATCGCAATTGCCGGTCTTGGCGCGCTGCTGATCGGCGCAGGCGCGGATCGCCGCGATCAGATCGAAGCGCACCGGCTGGGCGACGATGATGTCCTCGCCGCACGGATCCAGCGCATAGCCGGGCGAGATCGTCACCGAGCCTTCACAATCGTTGCAGCTCACCTCCAGCCCGCAGACGACGCCCCAGCCATGCAGATAGCGGCTGTGCAGCCGATTCTTGGCGCGGACATAATCCTGCAGCGCGGTGAGATCCGCGGCGGTGAGCACCTGGCCGGCGCCGAACAGCGGCCGATCCTTGAGCACCAGCCCCCGGCAGGTGGGGCAGCAGCAATTGCGCCCATGGCCGTTCCGGCTGCCCGGCTGGAGCTGGAGGGGGTAACGCGTTGCCATCGTCGATACTCCTTCCCGAGGCCTAGCCGCGGGCCTTGACGGTAAACCAGCTGAGGAAGCGCCCGCCCTCGACGCGGTCGCCGGTGGGGCAGCGGCCCTGGCCGATGCCGGGGGCGAAATGATTGCCGTCGAGCGCGGGATTGACCTTGATCGTCTCTCCCGGATTTTCGACATTCTCGATCTCGATTTCCTTCTCGCCGAGAATATGGTCGCCTTCGAGGATGACGCGGTAAGTGCCGGGCGGCAGCGCCGTGGGGCGCCCGTTGCGATCGAACACGCGCATCCTGACGCCGGTCGTCGCCGGACCGGGCGCATCCTCTTCGGGAATGTCGAAACGCTCCTCGCCGCACTTGGTGGTGACGTCGATCGGCGTCACCTTGACCTCGACATTGTACCAGGCGGTGAGCGAGAGGCGGAATTCCGGCCGGTTATCGCCGACCTGCGGGACGCTCTCGACCAGAAGCTGGCAGCTCTGGCGGTGCAGCGTCTCCGCGAGGATCGGCGCGGCCTGATCGAAGGCGACGACGAGGCCGAGCTTCGAGAGAATGGCATGCTGCTCGCCGCCCTGCTCGATCTCGCCATTGTGCGGCCAGTTGATGCCGACGATGCGCGGCAGATCGTCCCGCAGCCCGGCACCGTCCTTGCCCGGTGCACCCGGCTGTCCCGGGGCGCCTGGAGCACCCGGAGCGCCTGGAGCACCCGGCGTTCCGGGTGCGCCCGGTGCTCCTGGGGTGCCTGGGGCACCGGGAGGCCCCGGAGGACCCTGCTCGCCCTGCGTTCCAGTGCCGCCGCTGCATTCGGCGAGGCAACGGACCACCTCGGTCAGCACCGACGTCGAGGGCAGTAGGCGTCGCACGCGATTGTCGATCATCGCGGCGAGGATCGGCTGTTGCCAGACATAGTCGGTGATCGCGGCGAGCACGATCTCGTCGCCATCCTCGCAGGCCGGGCACGGCCCGAACAAGGTGTCGAAGATGGCGAGGCAATCGCCTCCGGCGATCGTGTAGGTGGCGATGCCGCCCGGCTGGCGCGGGCTCGCAGCGTCCGGCGCGCCTGCGAAGCCGATGACGAGCCCCCGCGCGGCGACGACCAGCGCGTCCGCCCCGATCGGCGCCACCACCTCCGCGCCGATCGACGGCTCGGTGCCGGCGGCGCGGCGGTCGATCGAGACGACTTGAACGATCGCGCTGCCGTCCGCCTTGGTTTCGAGCGCATAGGCCCAGTGACCGCCGATTGCGGCGCCGACCGCGACCGGCGTGCCCGGCAGGCCGGCGATCGGCGTGCCGATCGCGACCAGCTTGTCGGCCGGGTTCGCGGCATCGGGCACGGCGCTCGCAAGGTGGAGGCCGGCATTGGAGCCGTCGCCGATCACCAGCAGGTCGCGCCCCTCCCGCTGGCCGACCGCGAGCGCGACGGGACGGGCGGTACCGCCGCTGCCAACGGCGAGAAGCTGGGTGGAAAGATCTGCGGCCTTGATCGCCGTCACCTCCGCCGCATCGCCCGCCGCGACATAGAACCAGTCGGTGCCCGGTCCTTGCGCGATCGCCAGCGGTCCGTTGGCCACCGCGATCACGGTGGCCGCAGCCGGCGGCGCGGCGCCGACTATGTCGGTTCCCCAGACCCAGACCGTGTCGTTGGCGGGGCTCGCCGCGCACAGCCGACCGTCGGCCAGCGCCAGCAGGCGCACCGCCCCGTCCGCCGCGCCGGCCAGGGGCACGGTCTGGATCGGCGCGGCCGAGATGTCCGCCGCGTCGAGCACGCGCAGCTCGGGATCGCCCCCGCCGTCGGGGCGCACCACCACGAAGACGTGCAGGCCATCCTGCGCGACTGCGACGTCGACACCGGCGAAGCCCGCGAAACCGGCGCTCGCCTGGATGCTGTTGGTCTCCGTTTCCAGCTTGGCGAGCATCGCCGGCGAGGGACCGGTCAGCGCATAGAGCGTCTTGCCATCGCCGGTGGCGGCAAGGTGGGCGACATGATCGATATTGTTCGTGCATTCCCATTCGAGCGTCTGCGCATTGCCACCGAGCCCCGGCAGCGGCCGATCGATCAGCACTCCGAATTCATAACCGTCGACGATCTTGCCCGGCAGGCAGGCGGACGGACCGGCCCCGCAGCCTTGGAACACGGCGGGAACCGGATCGGCGGTGCACTCGCGATAGCGGACGACGATCTCGACGCGATGCTGCTGGTCGTCGGGCGTGCTTTTCGGGCCATGGGCCAGTTGCCAGGCGGCGAGAAAAGCGTCCTGCACGTCCATCATCTGGACGGAGCGCACCAATATCTCCCGCCCGCAGCAATCGATCGCAGCGCCGGGGGAGATCGTCACATAGCGATCGCGGCAGGCAGGATTGGGATGCTGGCCGACCAGCAGCCCGCAGGCCACGCCCCAGCCGTGCAGATATTGGTTATGGCGTCGGTGCTTGCCGAGGAAATAATCCTGCTCATCCGCGAAATCGCGCGCGGACATGGGCTTGCCGTCGAAGAAGGTGTTGCGCGCGAGCTGCGGGATCTCGCAGGGGGCACAATCGACCGGCGTACAGATGTCGCTCATCACGGTCACTCCAGGATCGTATCGGTGCCGAGCCGCAGGCCCGGCTGCAGGCTGAAGCCAGGGAGCGGGCCGGCCAGGCGAATGTCCTCGCCGAGCACCGCTTCGTCGATCGTCGCAGGTCGGCTGTCGATGCCGAGCACGGTGTTGACTCCGATGACGAGATCGCAACCGACCACGAAGCGCGGCCGCATCAGCCGGATGTCGACATCGACATGGGCAGGTCGCGCCGCGTCCACGACTGCCTCGAGCGCGGCGAGATCGGCATCCGAGAAGCCGTCGCCGACCGGCACGTACAGCGTCGCGCGATGCGCGAAGGCATCGAACGGATCGGTCAGCGGGTCGCCACCGTCGAACAGCGCGAAACGGCCGATCTCCGAATAGGCGTCGAGTTGCAGGCGGCGCACGATCTCGGCGCCCCACAGCGCGCTGGTCTCGTCGAGCCGTCCCTCGTCCAGGGTCAGCCAGCGGCGCAGGCGGAAATGCTCCACGACCTGCGGCTCGATGCCGGTGTAGACGGCGACGTGGCGCTTCAGCCCCTCCACCGTGCCGCGGATGCGGAACAGCGCCGGCGCCCGCTCCACCAGCCGCCGCCGCCGCGCGACCGACCAGTTGCGATCCAGCGCGACGCCGATCCAGCCGGCCAGCCAGTCGAGGAAATCGTCGCCCGCCGCCCCCTGCTCGGCCGCGGGCACGGCGGACGGATCGAACAAGGCGGGCAGCCGGTCGATCGGATCGAGCATCCGCTCGCGCACCTCGTCGAACAGGCCGAGGAAGCGGGCGAGGAAATCGGCGCTCGCCGGATCGGCCGCGAACGCGCCGGGCAGATAGCGCATGCTCGTCGCGCGCGGCCAGGTGGCGGTGATCGCCCGCACCACCGGCGTGTCGGCGCCGTCCCCGTTCAGATCCAGCCGCAACCACAGATAGCGCCCCGGCGCGCTGCGGATCGCGCTGGCGCAGGGTTTGCCGTCCACGAAGCTCAGCTCGGTCGCGGACCACTGATCCGGCCCCATCGCATCCACCTCGGCGGCGGTGAGCGCGAGGCCGGTGGTGAAGCTGCTTGCGAACAGGCGCGTTCCGAACGGCGCCTCGCCCTCGATGCGCAGCCGATCCCACACCGTGCCGGCCACACCGGCATCGAGCGGGCCGATCAGCGCCCAACCGCTTGAGCCATAGCGCAGCCGCTCGGCGCGAAGCGGCGGCTTGTGATTGGGCGAGGCGAGGATAGGTCGCCCGTCCGCATCGAAGCCGATCAGCGCACACCCGATATCGCCGGGCATCGGCTCGGCAGGCAGGCACTGGCCGGCGCAATCGCGACGGATCACGCTGGTCCGGCCCGTCGCGGGATCGGCCAGCCACAGGCTGCCGTCGCCGTCGGGATGGACCAGCGAGGGATCGAACACCCCGGCAAGCCGACCCATATCGCTACCGCTGCGCGAGACCACCCGCCCCTCGGGATCGAGCCGCGCGACACCGGACACGCCCTCCTCGACCACGAACAGCCCGCCATCCTCGGCGGCGGCCAGCGCGGTCGGCCGCACCAGCGCGGGCTCCTGCCCGCCCGCCTCGCCCCAGACCGCGCAGCGCCGCCCGCGGCGATCGAAGACATGGATGCGGTTCGCCTGCACATCGCTGACCGCGATCCGGTCATGCGGCAGGATGGCGAGGCCGCGCGGATCCCAGGCATCGGCTGGAAAGGCGAGCGCGCCGGTCTCGACGCCCGTGACCGGATCCAGTTCCGGCTCGGGCCGAATCGTTGCCAATCCGGCCGGCCGGTCGGCAAACGGACCGAAGAGCCGGCGGATGCGATAGGTGACGAGCGACCAGGCGGTGACGGCCCGCATCGCCTTGTCGATCACGATGAGTTCGTCGCAGCCGATCGCGCCGATGGCGATCGCGCCGCCGGGGATGCTGACGCAGGGCAAAGGCACGAACCCTTCCGCGCAGGGATCGAAGCGCAGGATCAGGCCGGCACCGTCGAGCACCCAGAGCGTCCCGCCAATGCAGATCGCCGCCCGCAAAGGCGTCGTCACGCCCGAAAGCGCGGCCGCGTTGCAGGGCAAGGGCTGCGGCGGTGCCGGTGTCGAGGCGAGCAGGATACGGTCGCCGATCGTCACCAAGCCGCTGCGCGCGGCAAGGCGCCAGCCGATGCGGGAATCGAGGCGATAGGCCGGCTGCGCCATCACCGGACCTCCGCGACCAGATTGAGATCGTGCCCGTTCGACCAGACGAGCTCGCCCGGGCACAGGCTCACGTCGCGGCAGAAGGGCTGGGCTTCCCCGTCGCAGCGGATCACGAGCTGGCCGTTGTCGATCCGCACGACATCGGGCGTGTCGAGGATCAGGCGATAGATATCCGAGAAATAGACCTCTCCGCCGAACGGCCAGCCGAGACCGTCCGGCCCTCCGGTGAGGGGATGGAGGAAGGCGTTCAATCGGTCCTCCACCGCCGTGCGGGTCAGCCCGAAATCGGCATTGCGCCGCACCAGCAGGTCTGCCTCGATACGGATCAGCCGATATCGGGGCGGCGCGACATGGACCTCCGTCGTCATCAGCCGCACCTGATCGAGATGCGCGGCGACGGTGGCGAGCGTGGTGGCGCCCGGCATCGGATTGGGCTGGTCGCTGTCCGGCACGACGATCACCGTCACCGCACCCGGAATGCGCACGCCGGGATAGCGCGGATGGGCGAGCGGCAGCGCATGGGCGCGGCGCACGCCCGCCTCCAGCGCGCGCACCTCGAAATCCTCGGTGGTGACGGCGCGGGCATTGCTGCGAATCTCGCCCGCCGCGCGGAGCTTGGCGGCGCCCACAGTCTCCTCTTCCGCTCCGCCCTCGGCCGGATAGGGGTTGGTGACGGAGGAAATCCCCGGCAGGTAGGTCTGGATCGCCGTCAGCGTGCCGGCAGCGAGGTTGCCGCGCCGGCCGCCGCCGGTCAGATAGCTGCGGGCGACGATATTGCCGCGTCCGCTGGCCGGCACGAATGCGGCAGGAATGCGCCCGTTCACATTGTCGCCGAAGCCCACCACGCCGGTCGTGCGGTTGAGCGTGAAATGGGGATCGTCGGGCCCAGATCCGTAGAAATCCGGCACCTCCTGCCACACCGCAGGTCCGGCCCCCTCGTCCACCTCCAGCCGCAGGCTCGTCACGGTCATGCCGGCGCCATCGGCACCGACGACCTGCTCGGGCGCATCGAGCATCAGCACGGGCCGGGCGGCAAGCGCAAAGCTCTGCCCCGGCCGCGCGTTGGAGAGGCCGAGCACCTCATCCTGCATCAGCGAGGCCTGCATCGCCGGCACACAGTTGATCAGCACGGCATCGAGCCGCGGCGCGCGATCCCAACCTGGCGCCTCGACCCGGCAGCGCAGCCAGAAGAGCTGGTCGGCCACGTCGCCGATCTTGGCCTTACGCGCCGCAGCCCCCGGCCCGCGCAACACGATATGGCCGTCGCGGATCAGCCCCTGCGTACCATCCTCCATCACGGTCAGCGGCTGCCACTGGACGAGATCCCAATATTCCCAGTGCAGCTTGGCCGGCGGCGGTATCGTGCCGGCGGTCGTATCGAAGGATTCGAAGCCGTCCGCTCCCGCCTGCGGATCCGGCACCGTGCCGTCCCGCCCGATCCGCACCAGGAGGTCGATCCCGCCGGCGGTCAGCTGCCCCGAGGAGGCGAAGCCGAGCAGCAGCGCGGAGCCGTCCCTGGCATTGGGGCCGAACGGATAGAACCACTGGCCGTCCGCCGCCGCCTTGGTGGTGACCACCTCATAACCGAGCCCGTCATAGGCTTGGATCGCCGCCAGCTTGGCGCCGAGCACGGCGAGCGGCTTCAGCGTTTCGAACAGGATCGGGCCGTCCGCGTCGGCCGGCGCCGCGACCTGGGTTCCCTCGGACACCCAGGTTTCGGGAATGTCGTCGCGCGCGGGCACGAATTGCAGTTCGGCCCGCGCCGCCGCGGCGGGAATCCGCTCGATCCCCACCATCTGCAGGAACTTGACGTAGTTGCGCTCCGGAACCTGGTTGAGCCGGAACAGGGTCAACTCGGTCATCCAGGCGAACAGCTTGGCGATCGCGATGCCGGGATCGCTGTCATTGCGATCGGTCCATTCGGGCGCCCAGCGGGGGATCAGCGCGCTCGCGTCGGAGACGATATCGGGAAAGCGCCGATCGTCGAGATTGGGAGCCTCAAGCGGCATCCTGCCCTCCCACGCCGTCGAGAATGTAGAATGGATAGACCAGGCTGCCGAACGCATGGTTCGAGCGCAGCCGATAGTCGATCTCGATCATCAGGGTGGTTTGCGTGTCGCCGGAACGCACGCGCACGTCCATCAGCTCGATCCGCCGTTCCCATTCCAAGAGCGCGTCGCGCACCTGATGGGCAAGCTGGGCGCGATTGGCCGGCGTGTCCGCCATGGACACGAAATCGTGGATGCCGCATCCGAAACGGGGATTGCGCTGCATCTCACCCTTGCCGGTCGCCAGGATCACCCAGATGGATTGCTGGACGAGCGATTCCTCGCTGGCCCAGGCGATGCCGCCCTGCGGCGTCACCCGCAGCGGAAAGGCCGGCCCCTTGCCGAGGAAATCGCGGGACGGCGCGGTCATGGCAGCGTCTCCAGCACGGACTCGATGGTCGTCACCGTGTCCTTGAGCGTGTCGATCGTATTCTGCAGCGCCGCACTGTCCTCGGCGCTGCCGAGCGCCGGCAATTCCAGGCTCACCCCCGCCATTTCGAGGAACACGCTCACCAGCGGCATGATGTTGGTGACTGGTCCCAGCGACTGGCCGGCGTGATTGGCCGCGTTGGTCGCATTTTCCTTGGCGCATTGCAGCACGGCGGCAAGCTCGGTGTTGCCGGCCGCCTCGGCCTCCCCGAGCCGCAGCTCGATGCCCTGCATGATGCCCAGCACGGTTTCGAGCTGGCCGATCAGGCATTTGATGATCTTGATGATGAGGAGCAGCAGGTCCTTCACGAAATCGAAGATACCGGCGGCCGGGATGAGGATCTTGAAGCAGTCGGCCAGTCCTTTCAGCGCATCGATCACGCCGCCGACCGAACCGGCGATCTTCACGAGATCGGCCGACTTCAGCGCCTCCATCACGTCCATCAACGGCTTCAGCACCGCGAGGACCTTCACCAGGCACTCGATGCTCGCCAGAAACGGCGCGAGCTGCAGGAAGATGTTCGCGACCAGCGAGCAATCGGTCGGTATGCCCTTGGTGAGATCGGGGATCGCCTGGATCTTGGCGCCGGTCGGCAGGCGCAGCACCAGCGGCTCCATATCGGGCAGCGAGATCGCGGAGCAGGTCGGGATCTCGAACAGCTTCTGGAGATCGACCGGAATGGTGATGGGATCGTCGTGCGTCATGGCTGCCTCACAACGGCGACTGGTTGGGCGTCACCACCCGTTGCCAGCCCGGCCCGCCGATGGTGACGACGGGCGCATGGATTTCGACGACCGCGACTGCATCGAGACGGATCTTTCCGTTCGACATGACCACCTTGTTGCCATTGGCATCCTCGATGGTGATCGATCCCGAACCCTGTGCACCTTTCGGCGAGTCGATCATGCGGATCACATGGCCGTTGTAGGAACGGATGATCCGCTCGCGCGGGTGGGAACTGGGCGAGGCATCCTTGCCGTTCCAGGTGAAACCCAGCACCACCGGCTGGTCCACGTCGCCGCTGAGGAAACCGACCACCGCCTCGTCGTCGAGTTCGGGCATGAAGGCGAAGCCGCGATTATTGCCGGCCATCGGCATCGCGATCGGCATCCAAGCCGTGCGCGATCGACCTTCGAAGGCGGGGTAATCCACCTGGATCCGGCCCTGGTTGTCCGGATCGTCGACATCCTTGACGATGCCGGTGACGAGGCCGGCCATCCGGGTCATGATGCGAACTCCGGGCCGATGCGGCGGGCGGTGAAGCTGGTGCGATAGCCGTTGTCGGCCAGCGTGTGGGTGCTCGAGACGACGGCATAGCGGCCATCGAAATGCCAGCCGGTGCCGCGGATGTTCACGGTGCGGCCCGCGCGCAGATCCGGCAGGCCGATCGTCGTTCCCGTCGCCTCGACGAGGCCCTGCTGGCTGGTGACGAGGATCGCGTCGGCGCGGTCCTTCGCCTCCTTGTCCGTCCGCGCCGGCGGTTCGGCGACCACCTCCTCGCGATTGCAGACCTTCACGACATCGACATGATCGGCATTGGGCAGCGGCGCACCCTGCGGCGGATCCTTCAGCAGATCGTCGATCGTGCGGCGCACGGAGATCGCCTTCTTCGCGGTGCGATCATAGCCGCCCACGGTCGCGGCATAGACGCGCTTCGAATCCGAGAAGCTCGGATGGAAGGAGATCAGGGACTTGCCCCATTCGAGATCATAGGCGACGTCCCTCAGCGACCGGGTCGGGCCGAAATAGACATGCTGGCTGACCTTGCCGTTCTCGTCCGCCTCCTCGCCCAGCAGCACCTCGTAACCGCGCTCGCGGGCGCGCTGCATCAGGAACAGGATCGGGAACTGGTTGCTCATCACGATCTTGTCGAGCGGTGGCTCCTTGCCCTTGGCCGCGTCGTCCACGCGCACCTCGATGCCGAAGCCCGGCTTGCCGCGCTTGTCGTCCGGCTTCGTGGCGAGCGCGAGCGCGACGTCGCTGTCGCGGATGCTGAGGCTGCCGTCGTCGGGCCATGTCCAGGTGAACTGGCGCGTGCGCAGTTTGTCGAGGATGTTGAGGCCCGATACGACCAGCTTCGAATGGCCGGTCTCGGGGAATTGCACGTCCACCGATGTGACGCGGCCGGTCATCATCAACCGCGTATCGCCGGTCCAGCCCATGAACAGCATGAGCTCGGTGCCCGGTTCGAACAGCGTGGGATGTTCGGCCGTCGGCTCGTCTTTGTAATAGCCATAGTAGATCGGCCGCTGGGTCTGGGCGTTCCAGTTGTTGACGGTCAGCGTGAAGCCGTCGATCCGCTCCAGCGCGTCCTCATATTTGATCTCGATGATATCCCGCACGACGGTGGGCGCGGCCGGGCTGTTGAATACCCACAACTCGAAATCGGGCGCATAATAGGCGTCCTTGGACGCGGTGAGCTGGATCACCTCGGCGCTCATGCCGCACTCCCCTGCTGCTGGCGGGGCGGCAGCTGCAGCACCTGGCCGGGCACGATCGCGAAGGGATCGTCGATGCCGTTCCACTCGGCGATGCGCCGCCAGTCCGCCCCGGCATCGCGCGAGCCGTCATTCTCCAGCTCGGCGATGCGGGTGATCGTCTCGCCCGCGGCGACGACATGCGCCTTGGTGCGGTCGGGCGACTGCTTGTTGAGCTCGGCGATCTGTTCGGCGAGCGTCTTATATTCCTTGATCACCAGCGAAAGTGTCGCCCGCAGCGGCACGCCGAGCGACGAGAACATGGTGTAGCGCTGGCGAATGCTCTCGACGATGCCCTTGAAACCGAACCGGTTCTGCCCGGCGAGCGTGTCGTAGGTCCGCGCGCCGGGAAAACTGTCTTCGCCCCAGCTGAACAGCACGATCGGCGGCGCGTGGCTTTGCGCCTCAATCTTCAGCAGCCGGTAGAAAGTATCGGTCTTGTCCGTCACCGACTTCGCATCGGCGCCGGTCCCGCCGTCGTCGCTACTGTCGAAGAAGAGATCGAGGGTCAGCGTCTCGGATTGACCGCGAATGAACTGGATGAGCGGCGATCCGAGCCCGGGAATGGGAATCTCGGCGAACTGATTGGTCTTGCTCAGCGTATATTCGGTCGGATTGAACAGCACATCTATCGCCGCGCCGACCGCCGTGCCGTCGGCCTTGAGGCGCTGGACCTGGGCTTTTGCCAGCCACTGCATCAGAGGTCGTCCGGCCGGCGCGATGCGCCATCGGCGAGCTTGCGGTCATTTTCCCGCCGCTTCTCGAGCCGCTTGTCGTCGGACAGGCGCGCCATCACCTCGGCGATCACCTCCGCCTTGATCGCCTTCAGGTCCATGACCGTCAGGCTCGCGTTCATCTCTTCGATCTCGACGTCCATCGATCCTATCCGAACAAGTTGCTGACGGTATCCGCCAGGCTGCCGCTGCCCGCGCCGGTCTGGCGCAGGCCCTCATGCGCGATCTCGATTTCCTCGACGGCGACCTGGCCCTGCATCGCGTTCATCGCCGGCCCCTGCCAGCGCACCGGCAGGCCGCGGCGGAAGCGCCAGACGCGCACCGAATGACCGGTTTCGTCGAGCAGCGTGATCACCCCGTCACGCCGCTTGCCGCCGCCTTCGATGAAGTCGTTGTGCCAGCGCCACAGGTCCGCCGAAGTGACCACGCCCCGTTTCAGCCGGATGTTCGACCAGCTGGCACGGCCGCGGAACTTCAGCGTCGTGCCGTTATTGCCGCCCTCGGCATAGCTCTCCGCCGGGATCGCCACTTCCAGGCCCGAGCATTCGGCGAAGCCGCCCTGCGGCGGCCGCCCGATGCTGGCCTGAATGAAAGCCCCCGCGCTCGCCGTCTCCGCCATCGAGATGGTGAAGTTGAAGCCCAGCACCGGATCGCCGACACGGTTCATTTCGGCCAGCCTCCATCCTGGATCTCGGCGACGTCGAGCCGGTCCGCGGTGCGCGCCAGGCGCAGGATCAGGAATTCCGCCGGCAGGCTCGGCGCGATGCCGATCTCCAGCACGAAGCGGCCATTGTCGAAATCGTCCTGGGTGGTGCGCGGCGTGACGTAGAAGGCGTCCTGCGCCGTGGCGCCGCGCAGGCGCTGCGCAATCCACTCGTCTTCCAGAAAACCCTCGATCACCGCGATCACGGTGTCGGTCAGATGCCGGTCATTGGGTTCGAACGTCGTCCAGTCGAGCGCGCGGGCCAGCAGCAGCTTCAGGCGGATGACCAGACGGCGGACATTGAGCATCTTCCAGTCGGCATCCGAGGAAAGCGTGCGCGCGCCCATGATCCGCGGCCCCCGGCCGGGACGGCAGGTGAGGACGTTGATGCCCGCCTCGTTGAGCAGCGCATGCTCCTCCTCGCCGACATCCTTGGGTAGGGCCGCGACCCAGCCGAGCGGCCGGTTGGCCGGGACAGGCCGTCCCGGCTCGGCATCGGCGAGCGAGAATTGGCCGAGCGCGTGGCCCGATGCGGGGATGGCGCGCGTCGTCGCCGGCGGCGTGGCGATCGGATCGACGATCGTCGCCCACGGGAAATAGGCGGCGGCATAGGAAGAGTCGAAGCTCTGCCGCCAGCTCTGCAGATCGTCGATCGCATAGGGATCAGGGCCGGCGGCGAGCGGCGGATCGACCAGCGCGATACGCATGCCCGATGCTTCGCAATGCGCGATCAGCCCCTCGTCGATCGTCCGCACGTCATCGGCGGAAAAGGTCGGCGACGCCTCGATCCGGACCGGCACCGGCAAGGGGCGCGACGGCACCGCGAGGCCCGGGCATAGCAGGCAGGGATCGGGCGCGGGCGGCACCGGCACGTCGCGCATCACCGCCGCCATCGCCGGGATCACCGCATCCGGGATGGCGAGCGCGCTGGGCTCGCCAACCACCTCGAAACGACGCAGGCCGCGCCGCTCCGCCTCGTCGGCGCGGCCGAGCAGGTCGTCCGGGCGCAGCATCGCGATCCCGTCCCGTCCGCCTGCGAGCAGGCAGCGGCCGAGATGGAGCAGTCCCGAGGCCGGATCCGGCCAGCCATAGTCCGCGCCTCCGGCGATCGGACGGATGCGGATGGTGCGCGATCCGACATTCACCGGCGAGGCATCGACCGTCGCCGCCGTCGGCAGATCGAGATCGACGAAGGTTTCGACCAGCTGGCCTTGGTTCGCGATCGAGAGGGTGAAGGACCGGCGGCGCAGGCGGATCGGCTTGGTGCCGGCCGCCGCCCCCGCCAGATCGAAGCCCGCCAGCGCGAGATCGAGGCCGACCCGGCGCGTCGCCGGATCCAGCGACGCGACGCGCCGGCGCACCGTCGTCGCGCCGTCCTGGAGCAGTTCGACGAGGCTGCCGACGGCAAGGCCGGTCAGCGCCTCCACCGAAAGCCGATCGGCCGCGTCCGGCGCATCCCGCCGACGGGTTTGCGTCTCACGCGCCAGCGTCGTCGTCACGCGTACGGCAAGTCCATTGCCCCATTGGCCGGGGCTCGCCGCGGCGATGCCGAGCAGCGGCAGACCGTCCTCGCCGGGGATCGTGCCCCCGGCGGTGCCGGCGCCGGCCGCGAGCGTGAGCGGCAATGCCGGATCCAGTCGCCCGGCGATCGGGCGATCCCAGCCGATCGTCGTGCCGCCGATCGTCGTAACCAGCCTGTTGTCGGCATAATGAGTCGCGAGGCTGATCGGCTGGGTGATATCGAAGCCGGCCGGCAGCGGCTCTGCCCAGTAGATCCGCTTGGCCGGCAGATCGACGGCGCGCACCCGCGCCACCGCATTGGGTGCCCCCGGCTGAGTGACGAGCACCGGCGCGCCCTCGGCGAAACCATGGGCATCGAGCACAAGCGACGAGGCGCGATCGGCCGGCTGCACGCCGGTGGTGGCGACGGTGGTCTCCTGCGTCAGCGTGACAAGCGCGCCGGGCAGAATCGGGCCGGTCACCGCAACAACGGACGCGCTGCCATCCGCCGGCTGCGCCCCCGTCGTGACGGTCAGATATTCCGGCGCCGCGGCGCGCACCACGATGCAGCGCCGCCCGCCATTGTCGAAGAAGCCCCGCACCGCATAAGCGAGAAAGGCGTTGGGCAGGAAATCGCCGAACTGCGCGACGAACTGCGGCCATCCCGTCAGCGTGACGGCCGTGCCGACCGGACCCTTCGCCGCGATGCCGACGAACCCAGCCGTATCGGTGGCGAACTCCACCGGTGCGGCCGGCGGCGGCGGCGCGACATGGACACCAGGGGCAAGGCCGGCGGGCATGGGATCAGGCCGCCTTCGTGAGCTCGACGCGGTCGACGCAGATCTCGATCATCTCGATCGCGACGTCGTTGGCCGTGGCGTTGAAGCTCGGCCCTTCCCACTTGCTGATCCAGCCGTTCTTGAAGGACCAGCGGATCCGGTCCTTCTGCACCTCGTCGGTCAGGATGATCGCGCCGTCGCGCAGGTTCGCGCCGCCGACCAACAGCTCATGATACCATTTGTAGAGCTGCAGGTCGGTGGTGATGCCGCGCTTGGCCTGCAGGTTGGTGAACTTGCGCAGGCCGAACAGCTTGCGCACGTGCAGATGCTGCTCGTTGCCTTCGCGATATTCCACCGGATCGATCTCGAAGGTGAGGCCGCTCACCTCGCGGAAGGCAGCGCCGGTCACGCCATCGAATTCCACCCGGAAATTATAACCGCGAAACGGATCGGGCACGGGCCGGTCAGGCATGATGTGTCTCCTCAGGCTTCTTCGGCGAAGGAACCGCCGGCCCATTGGCCGATACGGATGATGACGAATTCGGCGGGTTTCACGGGCGCCACGCCGATTTCCATGATCAGCCGGCCATTATCGATGTCGTCCTGCGTCATCGTCGACAGGCCGATATTGATGTAGAAGGCCTGCGTCTTGTCGGCGCCCATCAGCGCGCCCGCGCGCCACTGGGTGGTCAGGAAGGCGTCGACGCTGTCGGCCAGCTTGTCCCACAGCCGCTGGTCGTTGGGCTCCAGCACCGCCCATTGCGTACCGATGTCCAGGGATCTTTCCAGGAAGACGAACAGGCGCCGGACCGGCAGATATTTCCAGTCATTGTCGCTGGTGATGCAGCGCGCGCCATAGATGCGCAGGCCCCGGCCGCTGTCGCGGAAATCGCGGATCACGTTGATATTATTGGGCGCGGGATTGAGGACTTCGTGCTCGCCCTGGGTCAGGATCGCCTCGATGTCGACGATGTTGCTGATCGTCTCGTTGCCCGGCGCCTTGAACACGCCGCGCTCATTGTCGACCCGCGCGCAGACGCCCGCCATGTGGCCGGAGGCGCCGATCGCGCGGTTCGCATCGTTCACGTCGCGGACGATGATGCGCGGATAATAGATGGCGGCATATTTGGTATCGAACTGCAGCCGCTGCGTCTGGATGTCGTTGAGCGACGGCGCGGTGCCGCCGGACACGTCGGGATCCAGCAGGGCGACGCGATATTTCAGCCGCTCGCACTGCTCGATCATCGCTTCCTGCACGGAGATCTCGCCGACGCCGGGCACCACGATGATGCTGATGTCGGCCACTTCCTCCAGCGCGTGGAGGCCACTGCGCTGGCCCGGCCCATTGTCGACGCCACGGATCGCCGCCGCGTCCGGATCGTCGTCCACTCCGGCGGTGGTGACGGTCAAGGTCAACCCATCGTCGCCGCTCGGGAAGAAGAAGGGATTGGTGTCGGCCGGCAGCGCCGCGTTGATGCGCAGCAGCCTGGATCCCGAATTGATCACGTCCGTCACGAACTTGCCGGTGACGTTCTCGAGTGTGAGCGACGGGAAGCTTTCGGTCGTGCCGTCCAGGCTGGCGGTGAGCGCGAATTCGCGCACGGACAGGAGCGTTTCGGTGACCGAGGCGTCGGGAGCGAAGTCGCCCGCCACCAGCGCCGGGCCCGCAAGGGTGACGACCGGTCCGTTGACCGCGAGAACCTTGCGGAACCGGCGCGCCACCGGCGATCCGCGATCGATCTCGACCCAGGCGTTCACATAGAAGCCGCTCGCCGATTTGAGGCGGACCTGGTTGGCGTCCACGCCGCTGCCGTCCAGCGACACGAACACGCCGCGCGCGGCGCGCACCGGGCTGGCGGTGATCACGATGCCGCTGCCGGCGGCGCCGACATCCGCCGCATCGATGACGATGCTGGCCGGGCGCGCGCCGGTCTGCGGAATGCCATCCGCGTCCAGCCCGTTGAGCTGGGTGATCACCGCGGTGCTGCGCGCCGCATAGCTCGCCGGGCCGGTGGGCGTGATGTCGAGATTGCCGCCCAGCGTCACCGCGCCGGTCGCACGGTTGATGCCGCCGGCAGCGATCGTCTCGGCGGTGGCGACATAGGTAACGCCGTCGCGCAGCATCGAAAGCTGGATCGATGCGCCGTCCATCAGGCCCATCGTGTCGGCCGGCCGGATCACCGCCTGTCCGGTGGCGGCGTCCGCCCCGGCGGCGAGCCGGCCGATGAAGCCGCCCCGCGTCGCGAACTGCGCCGCGCTGGCCGCCGCCCCGGCCGCGCGCACCACGTAGAGTCGCCGGCCGCCATTGGCGAAGAAGCCCTGCGCGGCATAATAAAGCTCGCTGCCCATGCCCGTGCCGGTCACCGGCCCGCCGAAGCTCTGGCGGAACTGGAACAGGTTGGTGACCAGCACCGGCCGCCCGACCGTCGGCCCGCGGAGCGCGGCACCGACCATGCCGGTCGTCGAAGTGCTGACTCCTTCGATCGAAGGCGCCTTGAGCTGCACCTCCTCGAGGAAAACGCCTGGCGCTAGATACTCGGGCATGAGCTTAGTCCTTTGCTTGCGCGGATCGGCACGTCACGGCTGCAGCCGCCAATCGAGGGTGAAGGAGCGTCCGGTGTCGGGCAGAGGCACCATCCGGGTCTGGCCGGAAAAACCAGACGCCGTGATCGCGAGACGCAGCTTGGCAAGGCGCGCCACCCCGTCGATCGCATAGTCGCCCGACGCGCCGGTGAGTGCCCCCAGGCCGTGATAACGCGGCGGCTCGGGCGGATCGGTGATGACGAGGATGGCTCCGCCGGGCGCAGCGTCGGCGATGAGGATGCCCTCCCCGGCATAGGCCGCGCCCAGCGCCGAAGCGAGCGGGCCGACCGCGGCGTTGAGCGCGAACGGCGCCGCCGGATCGCCCTCCCGCACCGATCGGGCCAGCGGCTCGGCCAGCCGCACGAGCCCCGGTGCGCCCGGCAAAAGCGCGATCTCCGTCCAGAAGGCCCGGTCGGGCTGGCCGAAGCGCAGCAGGCTGCCCGGCGACAGACCTTGCAGATCGTCGAGCACCAGCTCCCGCGATCCGGCGGTCGCGGCATGCGCCGTCTTGATCGGCACGGGCGACGCGATCGGGGCGATCCCATGGCCCTGCAGTTGCGCTCCACCGCTCAGATTCGCGACCAGCGGCGAAGACAGCAGCACGGCCACCGCCGGAGCCGCCAATACCGGCCCGGTCAGCGCGACGGCCGCACCGGCTATGCCCGCGCCGGTGGCGGCGTTGATGACGCGGCCGGTCAGGCGCAGCGGCAGGCGGCGGAGCGCGACCGGCCGCACCAGCGGCAGGATCGGGTTTGCGGGCACCGTGATCGTCTGCGTGGCCGGGCGATAGCCGTCGCTGGTCACGCCGATCTGCAACGCATGGGCGATGCTGGTGTCGGCCAGCGCCACGTCCGGATCGCCGGCCAGCGCGTAGCCGAGATCGTGGATACTCGCGTCGAGCAGCGGTTCGTCCACGCTCACCGCGTAAGGCGGCAGCATCGCGCTTCCATCGCTGTCGTCGCTCACCGATCCCCAGACGAAGACCTGGCGCCGCGTCACGATATCGAAATCGATCTCGTAGCGGCGGCCTGCGGTGATGACGACGGCGTCCATCAGGCCACCCGCTCGATCGCGGCATAGCCGGTCAGCTTCTCGAGGACGGGGGGCGCATCCATGACCGAGAGCGTCGTCTCGATCGGGACATATTGGAGGAGATAGGCCGTCGAAAGCTGATAGGGCTGGTGCAGCGCGTGCCAGATCCGTGTCGCCTCCTCCAGCGTCTGCGGTTCCAGGTGGATGCCGATCGGGCTGTCGCCGCTGTCGATCAGCGCGGTGTGGAGAAATTCGGCGTTCAGGCGCGGCTCCTGATGGAGCGCCTGCATGCCGATGCCGAGCAGCCGCTGCGCGGTGAGCGCGTCGCCGGCGATCGGCGTCATCAGGAAATGCAGGTTCAGCGGTAGCGGACGCTGCACGATCCGGCCGTCCGGACGCCGGACCGGCGGCGCATTGTTGAGCTCGTCGAGCCGGGTCACGCGATAGAGCCAGAGCGACAGCAGCGCCTGGCTGCTGGCGGCGCCGATCTCGCGCGGTGAACGCAGATCGACCTGCGCCGTCGACAAGGCACCGCTCGCCGCGATCGCCGCGCGCAACAGGGCCCGCAGGCTTTCCGTCACATGGCTGATGCCGGCGGCGTCAGCCATGGCTCGCTCCGCTGCGTCCGCGCACCGCTTCCAGCAGCGCCGCCGATGAAAGATCGCCGATCACCGCGACGTGCGGCCGCAGCTCGTGCAGGCACGCTTCCTCTCCCTTTGCGGAGAGTGCGATCACGCGCACCGGCCGCCCGCCGCCACACATCAACGCGTCGAGCGGCGGGGCGTCGAGCCCCGCTGCGTTGAGGATCACCACGTCCGGCCGCAGGCTGCTCACGACATCGGCCAGATCGCCGGCCGGCACTGCATCCGCGACGATCGCACCTTCTGCCGCGAGGGCGACATCCCGCACGATGCCGGCGAGGACTGGCGGCATCTCCCCCTGGACTATGCGTATCTCGGCCAAAGCGGATCTCCGCCGTGCCGCGCCGGACCATACCGGGCGAACGGCATAGCGATAGGACACCGGCTTGCGGGCGGAGACCGCCCAAGGATGCGTTTTGGGTTCCGATCCGAAGGGCCGGTCCGTGGAGTGGCCCGATCCGGACCGCTGCTGAACCAAAGGATGCAGACGAAGATCCGGATCGCCGCCCGTCTCGCGACGAATGCGATCGCCCCGTTGCCGCGCGGCGAGGCTTACGGACGGTAATCATTGCTAAAATTTCGATGATGATCGGATCGCGCGCATCACATGGATAATATCCGTGCAAGATTGCCCAAGCACCGGGAGAGAAATAATCAGTCCGATCTGAGTCGTTCCTGGCACCTGACGTTGCATTGTCACGAATTCGAAGATAATTTCTTGTTAGAAGCCTTTGTCCTTTCCGCATGCCGGGAAGGTGTCCGAAGTAGATACGGTGCTTTTACGGGGCAGCACGGGGGAGGAATGATGAACGCGGCCTATCGCCCTTCGGCAGCAATGCTGGCCACCAACGGCGACGCTCCCCCACCGCGTCCCCGCGCCAGCGCGGCGCACCCATCCTCTTCGCTTCGCTGAGCCTTCGCCGGAAACGGCGCATCCAATGAAGGAGCCGACATGCCTACCTACAACGGAACATCCGGCAACGACACGATCAACGGCGATCAGGGCGGTGCCGCCGCGGATATCATCAACGGTCTGAATGGTGACGACACGCTCTCAGGTGGCGCGCTCAACGACCAGCTTTATGGCGGCAGCGGCAGTGACACCCTCTATGGCGGCGACGGTAACGACAACCTCGACGGCGACACAGGCGTCGACAGCTATTATGGCGGCGCGGGAGACGACGTCCTCAACGTCACCTATGTGGACGGTTCCAATCCGATCGACGCGGGCGAAACGCTGAGCGGCGGGGAGGGCAACGATCGCCTCTCTATCGTCGGGACTACGTTCGTCCCTGGATTTAATGTCGGAAACGACACCATCGATATCAGCGCCCTGAACATCGACGACAGCGTAGAGTCGATCGACACTTATGGCGCCTGTTATATCGAATTGGATTTCTTCGTGTATTATTACAATCTCTGGATGACGGCATCGCAGTTGGACCATTTCTCAGGCGTCTATCTGTTCGATGGCGGTATCCAGCTGACCACCGGCGGCACGGTGGATTTGACCGGCGCGGACATCGAAACGAACTGGATCGGCCTTAACGGTTCCGGCAACACGTTGATTCTCACCGGAGTGGACAGCCAGGGCTTCTGGGTTCTCGGAGGAGGGGCGGCGGATACTGTTCTTGGTGGTGTCAAGGATGACAGGCTTTCGGGCTATGACGGCAACGATACGCTGAGCGGGCAGGAGGGCAACGATACGCTCGACGGCGGCGCGGGGCTGGACATGATGAGCGGCGGCATCGGAGACGATCAGTTCGTCGTTTCCCACGCGTCCGACGTCATTGCCGGCGAGCAATATGATGGCGGCGATGGCACCGATACCCTCACGCTAAGCTTCGCTGGCGGCTCCGTTGACTTCTCTGGGACTACGTTCACCGGCATTGAACAACTGACGGGCAATGGCCAAAGCGTCACTTTCACGGCAATGCAGCTCGACGCTCTCACCACCGTGACCGGCATCGGTTCGATCACGCTCACCACCGGTGGTACGGTCGATCTCGCTGGCGGCCAGGTCCAAGTCGGAACCTTCAACCTGAGCGCCGCAGGCAACACGCTCAATCTCGGCGGGCTCACCTCATCCGCCTTCACGGCCAATGGCGGCGCCGGCGCCGACACGGTGACCGGCGGCGAGCTCGGCGACAGCCTTTACGGCGGCGCCGGAAACGACGTGCTGAATGGCGCGGGCGGCAACGATCTGCTGCTGGGCGGCGCAGGCAACGACGCGCTGAACGGCGGAGCCGGCAACGATACCGCCTCCTATGCCGGAGCGACCGGCGCGGTGACCGCCAATCTGGCGACCGGCAGCGCCAGCGGCGGCGGCGGAACCGACACGCTTACCGGCATCGAGAATCTGGTCGGCTCCTCCTACAGCGACACGCTGACCGGCGATGCCGGCGACAATGTGATCGACGGCGGCGCGGGCACGGCCGCCGACACGCTCTCGGGCGGCGGCGGGATCGACACGCTCAGCTATGCGAACGCGACCAGCAAGATCACGGTCAGCCTGGCGCTCTCCGGGGTGCAGGCGACGGGCGGCGCCGGCAACGACACCATCTCCGGCTTCGAAAACCTCATCGGATCGGCCTATAACGACGCGCTCAATGGCGACGGCAACGCCAACATCATCTATGGCGGCGCGGGCAACGACGTCATCAGAGGCGCCGCCGGAGCGGACACGCTCTATGGCGGCGCCGGCGACGATACGCTGAACACGGTCTCCACCGGCGGCGCGACGCTGGACGGCGGCACGGGCAACGACATCGCGTCCTTCGCCGGGCTGGGTGCCGCGGTGAGCGTGACGGTGGAAGCCGGAACCGGCATCGTCCATGCGACGGGCGGCGCGGGCAATGTCACCATGACCAGCATCGAGGGGCTGATCGGCACCGACTTCGCCGATTATCTGAGCGGCGACGATGGCAATAACAGTCTCTATGGCGGCGCCGGCAACGATGTGATCGACGGCCGCGGCGGCAATGACGTGATCGACGGCGGTGCCGGCGTCGACACCATCTATTACAACCATGCCGCATCCGGCGTGACGGTGAACCTCGCCACCACTTTCTCGCAGAATACCGGCGGAGCGGGCACGGATCTCATCCAGAATGTCGAGAGCCTCTATGGCTCCGACTACAATGATGTCTTCACCGGCAATCAATATTCCAACACGCTCATCGGATCATTGGGCGACGACACGCTGAACGGCGGCCTCGGCAATGATTTCCTCTACGGCGGCGACGGCATCGATACGGCGAGCTATGCCAACGCGACGGGAGCGGTGCGGGTCAGCCTGGCGATCACGACCGCGCAATCGACGGTGTCGGCCGGCTCGGACACGCTGTCCGGGATCGAGAATCTGGCCGGCGGTACCTATGACGACCAGCTCACCGGCGATGCCGGCAACAATGTGCTGACCGGCAATGCCGGCAACGACACGCTGAGCGGCGGCCTCGGCGACGATACGCTCTATGGCGGCGCCGGCAACGACACGGCCAGCTACGCTTCGGCAGCCTCGGCCATAACCGTCAGCCTCGCCCTCGCCACGGCCCAGGACACGCACGGCGCGGGCATCGATACCCTGTTGTCGGTCGAGAACGTCACCGGCTCGGCCTATGACGATGTGATCACCGGCTCGGCGCAGGCGAACATGCTCTATGGCGGCAACGGCAACGACATGATCGATGCCGGCTCGTCGAACGACACGGTCGATGGCGGCTATGGCAACGACGTCCTGAAAGGCGCCGCCGGGGACGATATCCTCATCGGCAATGTCGGCGCCGATACCCTCACCGGCGGAGCCGGCGCGGACACGCTCACCGGCGGCGCCCAGAACGACATCTTCGTCTACACCGCGGTCAGCGACAGCAGCGTCGCGGCATCGGACCTGATCACGGACCTCGCCAGCGGCGACAAGCTCGATCTCTCCGCAATCGACGCCAACAGCACGGTCAGCGGCAACCAGGCCTTCCACCTCGTCGGAGCCTTCACTCACAGCGGCGGCGAATTCACGCTCAGCTACGACGCGGGAGCCAACCAGACCACCGCGCTGTTCGATACCAATGGAGACGCCAATGCCGACATGGCTATCCTCTTTACCGGCAACGTCACGGCGCTCTCGGGTAACTGGCTGCTGTAGGCGGCGGAGAGACACCGCGGTCGTTCGGCCCGGACTGGGCCATCAGGACACCTTGATGATCCGTCACGGCCGGTAACCCTATTCCGCAGGATCGCGCGCAGAAAGCGCGCGGTCCAGATCCGGCGTCGCCGCCAGCAGCGACGCCGTATAGGGATGGCGCGGTGCCGCGATCAGCTGCGTCGTGCTGCCCTGCTCGACGATCCGTCCCGCCTGCAGGACGATCAGCCGGTCGGCGACCTTCCGCATCATCGCCATGTCGTGGGATACGAACAGATAGGCGAGGCCAAGCCGGTCGCGCAGGTCGGCGAGCAGATCGAGGATGCCGGCGCGGACCGACATGTCGAGCGCGGATACCGCCTCGTCGAGCACGATCAGCTTCGGCCGGATGATCAGCGCGCGGGCGAGCGCGATGCGCTGGCGCTGGCCACCGGAAAATTGATGCGGGAAGCGGCCGGCATCCTGCGGCGCGAGGCCCACCTGCTCCAGCGCCTCTTCCACCAGCCGCCGCCGCTCGGCCGCACCGGGACGGGCATCGAGAAGATGCATCGGCTCGGCCACGATCCGCTCGATCCGCTGGCGCGGATCGAGGCTGCCGGCCGGATCCTGGAACACCGCCTGCACGTCGCGGCGCAGCGCGCGCAGCGCTGCCCCGCGGGCGCGAACGATCGACCGGCCCTGCAACAGCACATCGCCCCCTTGCGGCGGATCTAGCCCCAGCACGGTGCGCAGCAGGGTCGTCTTGCCCGATCCGGATTCGCCGACCAGCCCCACCGTCTCGCCCGCGGCGACCGTGAAGCTGGCGTCGTGCAATGTCGTCCGCGCCGGAGCGCGGCGCAGGCCGGTGCGCAGGTCGGTGCGCACGCCGGGCCAGCTGCGGACGAGATCGCGAACCTCCAGCAGCGGCGCGCCGGGTGCCTGTGCAGGAGCCGCCGGCACATGCGCGGCCGCAGCGATCAGCCGCCGCGTATAATCGGCGCGCGGACGCCGCAGCACGTCCTCCGGCGTCCCTTCCTCGACGATCGCGCCATCCTTCATCACGGCAACGCGATCCGCCACCTCGGCAACCATCGCGAGATCGTGGCTGACCAGGAGCAGCCCCAGCCCATCCTCTTTCACCAGCCGGCGCAGCAGCGCGAGGATGTGCGCCTGGGTGGTGACGTCCAGCGCGGTGGTCGGCTCGTCCGCGATCAGCAGCGCGGGCCCGGCAGCGATGGCGATGGCGATGGCGACACGCTGGCGCTGGCCACCGGAAAGTTCGTGAGGATAGCGCGTCGGCGGTGCGATCTCGGGCGGCAGGCCGGCCCGCGCCAGCGTGGCCGCCGCACGGGCATCGGCCTCGGCGCGGCTCATGGGGTGATGGATGCGGATCGCCTCGGCCACCTGCGCACCGATCCGCATGCGCGGATTGAGCGCGCCCATCGGTTCCTGGAAGACCATCGAGAGCGTGCCGCCGCGCAGCCGGTCCTGCTCCGGTGCCGTCAGATCGGCCATCGCGCGGTCGTCGATCCGGATCTCGCCGCCCACCACGGCAGCGGACGGCAGCAATCCCATCGCGGCGAAGGCGGCGGTGGACTTGCCCGACCCGGATTCGCCGACCAGCGCGACGATCTCCCCGCGGCCGACCGAAAGCGACAGGCCGCGCACGGCGGCGCGTCCTGCATAGGAGACCGTCAGGTCCCGGATGGCGAGAAAGCTCATCCGCGCATGTCCAGCCGGTCGCGCAACCCGTCGCCCAACAGGGTGAAACCCAGCACCACGAGCAGGATGGCAAGGCCGGGAATGACCGCGAGGCGCGGGGCGACGCCGATCAGCGTCTGCGCGTCGCCCAGCATCCGCCCCCAGCTGGCCGCGGGTGGCTGCACGCCCAGGCCGACATAGGAAAGCCCGGCCTCCGCGATCAGCGCGAGCGAGAATTGGATGGTCGCCTGCACGCCGATCGCGGCAAAGATATTCGGCAGGATATGCCCGATCGAGATCGCGGCCCTCCCCCTCCCCGCCAGCCGGGCCGCGGCGACGAAATCGCGCTGCCACAGGCCGAGCGCGGCGCCTCGCGCCACCCGCGCGAACACCGGAATATTGAACAGCGCGATCGCCAGCACCGCGTTCGACGCGCCCGGCCCGAGGATCGCGGCGAGCAGGATGGCGAGCAGCAGCGAAGGAAAGGCGAACAGCACGTCGGCACCGCGCATCGCCACCTCGTCCCGCCACCCGCCGAACGCCGCCGCGGCAAGCCCGATCGGCACGCCGACCAGCATCCCCGCGGCCACCGCGAGCAGCGACACCGCAAGCGACACCCGCGCGCCCGCCATCACCATCGAAAGCATGTCCCGGCCGAGTTGATCGGTACCGAGCGGATGCGCGGCCGACAGCGGCAGCAGGCGCGCGCCGATATCCACTGCCGAAATGTCATATGGCGTCCAGACGAGCGAAAGCAGTGCGCCGAACGCAGCCAGCGCCACCAGCACGCCGCCGCCCAGCATGGCGGGCATGCCGCGACTCATGCCGACCGCCGCAGGCGCGGATCGAGCGCGGCGAGCGCGAGGTCGGCGAGGAAGCTGGCGAGGATCGTCGCGGCGACGAGCAGCAGCGCAACTGCCTGCACCACGATCAGGTCGCGCTGCGCGATCGCCTGCAGCACCAGCCGGCCGAGGCCGGGCAGGAAGAAGATGGTCTCGACGATCGCGCTCCCTGCCAGCAGGAACGGCACCTGCAGGCCGAGCACGGTGACGACGGGGCCGAGCGCGTTGGGCAGCGCATGACGGGCCAGCGCCGCATTGCGGCTGAGCCCCTTGGCACGCGCGGTGCGGACATAGTCGAGCTCCATCGTCTCGAGCAGCGAGGTGCGCATCACCCGGGCGAGGATCGCCGCCTGCGGCAGCGCCAGCGCCACCGTCGGCAGCACCAGCGCGGCCAGCGCGGCGCCCCACCCGGCCTGCCAGCCCGGAAAACCGCCCGATCCCAACCAGCGCAAGCCGACCGAGAACAGCAGCACCAGCAGCACCGCCAGCCAGAAGCTGGGAATCGCGATGCCGATGCGCGCGATCCACAGCACCAGCCGATCGCCGACACCGCCCTGCCCGCGCGCGGCGAAATAGCCCGCCGGAATACCGATCGCGATCGAGAGCGAGGTCGCGAACAGGGCCAAGGGCAGCGAAACCACCAGCCGTTCGCTCAGCAAGCCCGCCACCGGCACGCGATAGGTATAGCTCAGCCCGAAATCGCCGTGCAGCAGGCCGGCGATCCAGGCCAGGTAACGGGCATGGGCCGAGCCCTCGAGACCGAGCTGGGCATGCAGTGCGGCGATCGCCTGCGGATTGGCGTCGAGGCCCATCATATAGGCGGCGGGATCTCCGGGCGCGATCTGGACCAGGGCGAAGATCAGCAGCGTCGCCGCAAACAGTGTCGCGATCACTATGCCAATCCGGCGGGCCAGCGCGACTGGCCCGATCCAGCGCCCGAGCGCGACGAGCGCGACGAGCGCGACGAGCGCGAGGGCAAGCAGTATCCAGCCGCCCAGGGAAGCCGGCGCATCCGCCAGCCTCTCGCTGCCGGAGCCGCCTTGCCGATCGCCGAAATTCGCTCCGGCAAAATCCAGCGCCTCGTTGGGCGTGTTGATCCAGATGTCGCGCAAGCTGGCGTCCTGCACGCCGAGGCCGGGATATTCGAACAGGAAACCATTGGCGGCATCGTCCGCCAGCCGCTGCTGCAACGCGACCAGCAGGCCATGGCGGGCCGCGGGATCGGCGGTCGTCTTGAGCCGGTCGAGCAGCGCATGCACCGCCGCGCTGCGATAACCGAAATAATAATCGTCGCGCCCATAGATGTCGTAATCATAGGGCTCGGCATGATTGACGATGGTGAGATCGAAGGCGTGCCGCTTGTACACCTCGTCCAGCCAGGACGCCCATTCGAGATTGCGGATGTCGACGCGGATGCCGACGGATGCCAGCTGGGCCGCCACGATCTCGCCGCTGCGTCGCGCATAGGCAGCGGGCGGCAGCTTCAACGTCAGATCGAGGCCATGGCCATAGCCGGCCGCGGCGAGCAGCCGCCGGGCGGCGGCGGGATCGTGCGGATAGCGGCCGGTGAGATCGACATAATCGGGATCCTGCGGCGCGAAATGGCTGCCGATCGGCGTGCCATAGCCGAACATCGCGCCATCGATGATCGCCCGCCGGTCGAGCGCATGGCTGATCGCCTGCCGCACGCGCAGATCGGCCAGCGGCCCGCTGCGCTGATTGAAGGCGAGGATCACCTGCCCTTCGGTCGGCCCGATCGCGAGCTTGATCGTGGGATCCGCCTGCAGCTGCGCGAGCGTCTCCGGCGCTGGGAAATCCTTGAAGATGTCGACGTCATGCGCCTTGATCGCGGCGAAGGCGGCGCTCGGATCGGCGATGAACCGAAAGACGATGCGCGCCAGGCGGGCATGGGCGCCCCAATAGGCATCGTTGCGCGCCAGCGTAATCGCCTCGCCGCGCCGCCACGCCGAAAAGCGGAAGGGACCGGTGCCGATCGGCGCGCTTGCCAGCGCCGACGCCGAACGCGGCGAGACCATCGCGGCATCGCCATAGCTCAGCAGCCGCAGGAAATCGGCATCCGGCCGCTTGAGCGTCACGCGCAGGATGAGCGGCGCAACCGCCTCCGCCCGTGCGATTACGGAGAGCGCGCCGGCCTGCGCATTGGTCGATCCCGGCGCGATGGCACGCATCAGGCTGAACGCGGCATCGCGCGCGGTAAACGGCGCGCCGTCGTGGAAGCGCACGTCGGGCCGCAAGGTGAAGCTGTAGATCAGCCCATCGGAAGAAGCCGTCCAGCGCTGCGCCAGCCACGGCTTGACCGTGCCCTGCGCATCGAGCCGGACGAGCGTTTCGAACACCGTGCCGTAGGTGACCTCGTCGACCGCCACGGCCGCGCCGGACGTGGGATCGAGATTGGGCGGCTCGAGCTGGAGCGCGACGGTGAGCGTGTCGCGCGCATGGGCCTCGGCGTGGGGACATGCAATGACGCCCAGCAGGACAAGAAACGCCATCCCCAGCAAGCGAGAGAGAAGGCCTAAACTTCTTTCTCCGTCATCCCGACTTTCGTCGGGATGACGTGGGATGCTCCAAGGCCAGCACGGCCAAACCCAACCCCGGTTCAAGGCAGGCGCGCCCTCACCCGCGCATCGGCCGCATCCGCCAGCGCGGGCAGGCCGAGCGCGCGGTAGACCGCGGCCAGGCTGCGATTGAGCGGCACGCCGTCGGGATCATGGGCGCGGCGCAGCGCCAGCATCTGCTGCGCCTCGACGAAATCGCCGGAGCGGATGCGCGCGTCGAGCAGGACGATCTCGAACAGGTCGCGCTGCGCATGGCTGCCGCCGAGCCGGATCAGCCGCGGCAACACGTCGGCAAGCTGCTCCGCGGCCGCGGCAAAGCCGCCACGGGCATGCGCGACGAGCCCCTGGGCGAGCGGCAGCGCGACCTGCTGCCAGACAAGGCGATCCTGCCGCTCCTTGTCCGCTGCAGCAGCCGCGATCGCGTCCAGCAACGCATCGGCCTCCTCGCGACCGGCCCGCGCGAGGCCGTAGAGATATTGCACGGAGAGGAAGGGCTGCACCACGTCTGTCTTCCGCGCGGCGAGATGCGTGCCCAGATCCTGCCAGCGCGCGCCCACCGCGACGCCGCCCATCTCCAGCCGCGCGAGCAGCGAGACGGCCCCGATCTGATCCTGCGAATAGTCCTTGGCGACCGCCCAGACCTGATCGTCATAGGCGGCGAGCGCGTCCGCCTCCCGCCCCGCGCTGAGATAGAAAAGCGCGAGGTGCCACCACAAATGGGTGAGCATGAAGGAATTGAGCCTGGTCCAGCCGGGCCGCGCGGTTTCGAGAAAGCCGATGCCTTCGTCGATCCGCCCTTCCGTCAGCATCACATGGGCCAGGGCATGCTGCGCCCAGGGCTCGCGCGGCTCGATCGACAGCGCGCGGCGCGCGGCCGCCTCGGCTTCGTCGAGCAGATGGAGCTGCTCATAGCCGAACGCGGCCATGCCATGGACATAGGCCAGTTCCGGCGCCGCGGCCACGGCGAGCTCCGCCGTGCGCAGCAGCCCTGGAAAATCGCCGCGGTTGAAAAGATGATAGTGGAGCAGCTTGAGCGCGGTAAGATCACGCGGATATTCGGCAACGAGCGTTTCCAGCTCCAATATCGCCTCGTCGATCGCACCATCGATCCAGGCGCGCAGCGCGACGAAATGGCGCCGCTCGCGCGGATTGGCGCGGTCGAGCCCGGCCTCCGCCGCGGCGAGCCAGGGCCGCGCCGCCTGCACGGCCGCCTCATGCTCGCCGAGCAGGGTCAGCACCCCCGCCCATGTCGCGACCAGCGGATGCGTCGCATCGGCCTCGGCGGCAGCGAGAATGGTGGCGGCCCGCGCCTCATAGGCGACGAGGCCACCGGCAAAGGCGTCGATCGCGGCGAGCGCCGCACGGCTGCCCTCGCTGACCGCATTGCCCCACAGATCGGCCGGCATCCCTATTCCTTATGGCGGGCGAGGAAGGCAGCGACGTCCCGCGCCGTCGCCTGCGCGGCTTCGACCTGCGGCAGATGCCCGGCATGGGGATAGAGGATCAGCTCCGATCCCGGAATGGCATCGGCGAACTTATGCGCGCTCGCGACGTCGATGATCTGGTCCTGCGCGCCCCACTGGATCAGGGTCGGCACCTTGATCGCCGCCAGCGTCTCCTTCGATGCGGCGAGGCCGCCTGGTTGCATCGACATCAGGATG
Source organism: Flavisphingomonas formosensis (assembly GCF_009755815.1). Lineage (GTDB taxonomy): Bacteria > Pseudomonadota > Alphaproteobacteria > Sphingomonadales > Sphingomonadaceae > Flavisphingomonas > Flavisphingomonas formosensis. Next base: position 33,561 of record NZ_WRPK01000004.1, on the reverse strand, counting down.
GTGCGGTGCCCGGGCAGGCGCTGCAGGTCCGCCCAGCGTTGGATGAAGGCGTCGGTCAGCACGGACTGGTCGACCACATCCTTCTTGAGGCCCTCGCGGATCAGAGGCGTATTGTCGATCGATGCGATGATATCGCGGCCCAGCTTGTAGCGCATCAGACGGAAAGCGAGCGGCGGCTTCTTCAGCGTCTCGCTCGGCCAGCCGGCGGCGTCGACCAGGATCAGGCGGCCCACCTTGTCCGGATGCCGCAAGGCGAGCTGCCAGGCGACCGCGCCGCCAAGCGAATTGCCGGCGACCGCCACCCGCGAGAGGCCGAGCTTGCCCAGCAGTCCGTCCAGCACATCGGCAAAACGGGCGGGATCGATGCTGAAATCAACCGGTGTCTCGGTGAGGCCATGGCCCGGCAGATCGACCGCCAGCACATGATAGTCGGGCGCGAGCACCTGCGTCCAACCGTCCCAGGAGAAGCTGTTGTCGCCGAAGCCATGGATCAGCAGCACCGTCGGCGCACCTGGCCTGCCGCTTTCCAGATAATGCAGCCGTGCATCGCCCGGCAGCGCGGCGTAGCGCGAATTGGGCCGGCCGTAACGGGCCGCCAACTCGCTCGCCGGAATGTCCGGTGCGCGCAGATAGAGCCACCCACCGAGCGCCGCGACCGCGATCAGCAGGATGAGCCCGCCCAGGATGAAACCGATCAGACGCATGCTCCGTCCTCAGATATGAACACCGACGCGCAGGCCATAGGTGGCCGGGCGGCCCGGCTGGGCGATCGGCGCGCTCGGCAGGAAATAGTTGCGAGTCAGGTCATATTTCTCGTTGAAGATGTTGCGCCCATAGACCCCGACATACCAGCCGTCGTTCGAGCGCAGGGTCAGGGTGGCATTGGCGAGCCAGAAACGCCTCACCGCGAATTCCGCCCCGAGGAAGGACGGCGTATCGCTGCGATAGCTGTAGTCGGCTTCGGTCTCGATCGAATAATTGCCGACCGGAACGGTCCAGTCGATCGAACCGCCATAGCTCCAATGCGCGAAGGGCAGGCGCTTGCCCTTGAAGTCGATGGGCACCGCTACCCACAGCCCGGTGTTGGGATCCTTGTACGAGGCGGTCGAATCATTGTCGAAATATTTGACGTAATTGCCGTTCTTGTAGCCGGCCGTCTGCGAGATGCGCAGGCCTTCGAAAGGCCGATATTCCAGTTCCAGCTCGCCGCCATAGATTCGCGATTTCGGCGCGTTGGTGATCCGGCCGATCGGGCCGTTGACCGGATCCACCACCGTGCCGAGCACCTGCTGGTTGCGATAATCATAATAGAAGCCCGACGCGTTGACGCGAAGTGTGCGCGCCACATCGGCCTTCACACCGACTTCATAGGCGTAGAGCACTTCCGGCTTGAACGCATTGATCTGATCGGCCTGGGGTGAGTTATAGGCCGTGAAACCGCCCGATTTCACGCCGCGGCTCGCATTGGCATAGAACAGCAGACCGGGCCGGGCATGATATTCCACACCCACCTTGCCGGTGACTTCGTTGAGGCTCGTATTGCGATCGCCATCCACGAAAGTCGGCTGGTTGTAGGAGGGCGGGATGATGATCGCCGTCGCGAAATCGCGGAGCGTGCGCCGCTCATGCTCGTAGCGCAGGCCACCGATCAGGGTGATCTGATCGGTCAGCTTATATTCGCCCTGGCCGAAGCCGCTGATCGATCGGGCGCGCTGCGTGTAGCTGGTATCGGTGTAGAAGCCGAGGCTCTGGGTGAAATCGGTGAGGAACGTCTCGCCGATCTTCTGCCAGCTATAATAGCCGCCGAGCACCCAGGTGAAGCGGTCCGCATGGATCGGCGCCAGCCGCACTTCCTGCGAGAAGACCTGGACGTTCGATCCCCAGAATGTGTTGGATTCGTTGCCGGCGGTCGCATCCCAGTCGCCGAGTTCGCGCCGGCGCAGCTTGTCATAGGCGGTGATGCTGCTCAGCCGCAGAGTGTCGGTGAGATCGATGTTGGCGTTCAGGCTGGTGCCCCAGCTATGATTGTCGCGGTGCGGCTTGTCGCCCGGCGCGACCCCCGCCAGCTTGGCGAACGCCGGATCGAAGCCCCAACCCGTATCGCGGATGCTGGTGTCGGCCGGAATGCCGGAGATCATATCCTCGCCGATCAGGTTGAGGCCGGTCGATTCCGACTTGTCGCGCCCGCCATGGACGTTGAGCGTGACATCGACGCCGGCAGCCGGCGTCCATTCGATCACGCCGCGGCCGAACAGCCGGTCGGCATCGCCGAGATGCTCGCCAGTCGTCCGGTTGTGCTGGAAGCCGCCGCCGGACTCGCGCACGCCGGACAGGCGGATCTTGAGCGTGTCGGTGATCGGCCCCGACAAATATCCCTCGAGCCGGAACTGGCCGAAACGCCCATATTCGAGATCAGCGCCGGTGCTCACATGATCCGTCGGCTTGCGCGTGACGAAGTTGATCGCGCCGCCGGTGGTATTGCGCCCGTAGAGCGTGCCCTGCGGCCCGCGCAGCACCTCGACGCGGTCGATGTCGAACAGCACGCCCTGCGTCGCCACCGGCACCGGATAGGCGACATCGTCGACATAGACGCCGACGGTCGGCGTATTGTTGGTCGCATAATCCTCGAAGCCGACGCCACGCAGCCGGAATTGCGGCTGGCCGCCGCCGAAGGCCGGCACGATCTCGAGGCTCGGCGTCTGATATTGGAGCTGGTTGACATTGCCGACACCGCGTTGGGCGAGCTTCGACCCATCGATCACCGAAATGGCGATGCTGACGTCCTGCACCGATTGCTGCCGGCGCTGCGCGGTGACGATGATGTCGCCGACGCCGGACTGATCGGCCGCAGCCGCATCGGCGGCCTGGGCCTCACCCGCGGCTAAGAGCGCGACGGCAAGGGCGGTGAGAGCGGTGGCGGCATGGTTGCGCATCGAAGACCCCTTTTCGACATGAGCTTATCCGATCGTTCCGATCGTGCCAGTGCTGCGGTGCAACACCCCCGATCCGAGCGTCGGCAACGACGTTGTTGTTGCGCGCAATCTCTACTTACTAAGTAGGGAATTGCGATGAAGCTTTCATTTAAAGGTTGCGAGCGGGACTATCATCTCACCCTTCCCTTGTTCGTTCGAACGAACTAGGCTGTTCAGCCATGACGGACACACCCGAGTCGCCCGATCAGCTCGTCCTCGCCGCACTCGACCTGTTCGGGCGCTATGGCTTCGACGGCGCCAGCACCCGGGCGATCGCCCGGGCGGCGGGCAAGCCGATGTCGGCGATCACCTATCATTTCGGCGGCAAGGAAGAGCTGTACGTGGCAGTGGCGCGCTACATCGCGGGCCGGATCGGCACGCAGATGGCGCCCGCGATCGAGACCGCCGCGGCGGCGCGCGAGGATGACAGCCCTGCCGCGGCCCGCGCGCAGATCCTGCGGATCTTCGCGGCGCTCGTCTCGATGCTGGTGCAGAAGGAAAGCGCCGCCTGGGCGCGCTTCATCGTGCGCGAGCAGATGGAGCCGACGCGCGCCTTCGATGAGCTTTACAACGGGCCGATGGGGCCGATGCTCCATCACATCACGCGGATGCTGTGCCGGGCCGCCTCGCACCGCATCGGGCCGGACGAGGCGCGGCTGCGCGTGATCGCGATGTTCGGCCAGGTGCTGGTCTTCCGCGTCTCGCGCGCGGTCGTACTCCGGTCCAACGGCTGGGACGATATCGGCGCGGCCGAGACCGAGCAGATCCGCCGCGTCATCCTCGCCCAGGTCGACGCCATTCTCGATTCCCTCGCGGCAAAGGACGGGGCATGAGCAAACGCCTGCGCATCGCATCGATCGTCGCCGCCGTGGCGGCGCTCGTCATCCTCTTGATCGTCACCCACGGCTTCGGCCTGTGGAAGCCGAAGGATGACGGCCTGACGCTCTACGGCAATGTCGACATCCGCCAGGTCGATCTCGGCTTCCGGGTCGGCGGACGCATCGCCGAGATGCCTGTCGAGGAAGGCGCACATGTGAAGGCGGGCACCCGCCTCGCCCTGCTCGACACCCGGCCGCTCGACGACAAGGTGGCGGCGGCGAGCGCGCAGGTGGCGCTGGCCAAGGCCGATCTCGACAAGCGCCGCAACGGCAACCGCCCGCAGGACATCGCCCAGGCGCGCGCCGCGCTGGCGCAGCAGCAGGCCAACCTCGCCAAGGCACGCGAGGATTATGAGCGGCGCAAGCCGCTGATCGCGAGCGGCGCCATCTCGCAGGCGGTGTTCGACCAGACCGTCGCCGCCTATCGCGCCGCGCAGGCGCAGGTCGACGCGGCAGCGCAGGCGCTCTCGCTGCAACGCGTCGGCTCGCGCCGCGAGGATATCGAGGCCGCCGCCGCCCAGTACGACAATGCCCGCGCCCAGCGCGCAAGCGCGACCACCGACCTGTCGGACGCAGTGCTGGTCGCGCCGGCCGACGGCACGCTGCTTACGCGCGCCCGCGAGCCCGGCGCGATCGTGCAACCGGGCGAGACGGTGTTCACCCTCACCATCGACCGGCCGGTGCGGGTGCGCGCCTATGTGCCCGAACCCGATCTCGGCCGGCTTTCGCCCGGCATGGCGGTGACGGTCCGCAGCGACGGCAATCCGAAGCTCTACCACGGCACGATCGGCTATATCGCGCCCACCGCGGAGTTCACGCCCAAGACGGTCGAGACCGAGAACCTGCGCAGCGACCTCGTCTATCGCCTGCGCATCATCGTCATCGATCCGGACGGCGCGTTGCGCCAGGGTCAGCCGGTGACGGTGTCGGTTCCCGGCGCACGTCCGGCGCAGCGCTGACCGGGCGATGGCCGCCCCCTCGCCCGAGCCGCTGGCTTCCACCGAAGCGCTGGTCAAACGCTTCGGCAAGGGCGATCCGGCGCTGGACGGCGTCTCGATCGCGATCCCCCCCGGGAAGATCACCGGGCTGGTCGGGCCGGACGGCGCAGGCAAGACGACGCTGATCCGCCTGCTCGCCGGCCTTCTACGGGCCGACAAGGGCGAAATCCGCGTGCTCGGCGGCGCGCCGGGCGCGGATCAGGACCGGATCGGCTACATGCCCCAGCGCTTCGGCCTCTACGAGGACCTCAGCGTCCGCGAGAATCTCGATCTCTATGCCGACCTGCGCGGCCTGCCGAAATCCGAGCGCGAGGAGGCGTTCGGCAAGCTGCTCGACTTCACCGATCTCAAACGCTTCCAGCAGCGGCTGGCCGGCAAGCTCTCCGGCGGGATGAAGCAGAAGCTCGGCCTCGCCTGCGCGCTGATCCGCACGCCGCGCCTGCTGCTGCTCGACGAGCCCGGCGTCGGCGTCGATCCGGTCTCGCGCCGCGAACTGTGGGCGATGGTGAAGCAGCTCGTCGAACCCGACCAGGGCGCCGGTCGGGATGGCGGCATCGGCGTGCTCTGGTCGACGGCCTATCTGGACGAGGCCGAGCGCTGCGACAGCGTGCACCTGCTCGATCGCGGCAAGCTGCTCTTCTCCGGCCCGCCGGCCGAGCTCACCGGCCGCATCGCGCACCGCGTGTTCCGGCTGAGCGGTTTCGGCGGCGGGCGGCGCAAGCTGCTCGAACGCGTGCTGGACCGCGAGGACGTCGCCGACGCGACCATCCAGGGCCGCGCCATCCGCCTGCTCGCCGCGCGAGACACCCAGCCGCCGTCTCCGCAGGCGCTCGATGCGGGCAAGGATGCTGTGCTGGAGCCCGCCCCGCCCCGCTTCGAGGACGGCTTCATCGACATTTTGGGCGGCGGCCCCAAGGGCACCAGCGCGCTCGCCGAGGCCTATCGCACCATTCCCGAGAGCGACGCTCCCGCGATCGAGGCGAAAGGTCTCACCAAGCGCTTCGGCGACTTCACCGCCGCCGAGGACATGGACTTCACCATCGCGCGCGGCGAGATATTCGGCCTGCTCGGTCCTAACGGCGCCGGCAAGTCGACCACCTTCAAGATGCTCTGCGGCCTGCTGAAGCCGAGCGGCGGGACTGGCTCGGTCGCCGGCTTCGATCTGCGTCATGCCGCCGCCCAGGCGCGCGGCGCGCTCGGCTACATGGCGCAGAAATTCTCGCTCTACGGCGATCTCAGCGTCGCGCAGAACCTCGATTTCTTCGCGGGCGTCTACGGGCTCGAACGCAGCGAGGCCAGGGCCGCGATCGATCGGTCGATCGAGATATTCGATCTGAAACGCTATCTCCCCTCCAATGCCGGCGAGCTGCCGCTCGGCTACAAGCAGCGGCTCGCGCTCGCCTGCGCGGTGATGCACCAGCCGCCCGTCCTCTTCCTCGACGAGCCGACATCGGGCGTCGACCCGATCACCCGGCGCGAATTCTGGACGCATATCAACGGGCTGGTCGGCAAGGGCGTGACCGTGCTCGTCACCACCCATTTCATGGACGAAGCCGAATATTGCGACCGCATCGCGCTGATCTACCGCGCACGCGAGATCGCGACCGGGACACCCGACGAGCTGAAGCAACAGGCGATGGCCGAGGCGGAACTCGACGATCCGACGATGGAAGACGCCTTCATCGCGCTGATCGAAGCCTCGGACCGCGCCCGCGAAGCCGGCGAGAAGCAGGCGGCATGAGCATGCTCGTCGATCGCCGCCGCCTCGTGGCGATGCTGCGCAAGGAAACCAAGCAGATCCTGCGCGATCCCTCGACCATCCTGATCGCCGCGGTGCTGCCGCTGATCCTCATCTTCCTGTTCGGCTACGCCGTCTCGCTCGACACCAGCCGCTCGAAGATCGGAGTCGCGCTGCAGGACAGCAGCGCCCCCGCGCTCGGCCTCGCCCAGGCCTATCAGCGCTCGGTCTGGTTCGACGTCACGATGGCGCGCAACGTGACGCCCCTGAAGCCGCTGCTCACCGGCGGCGCGATCCGCGCGATCGTCGTCATCCCGCCGGACTTCGGCAGGCTCCAGGCAGCCGGCCGAGGCTCCATCCAGATCATCACCGACGGATCGACGCCGCAGACCGCCAATTTCGTCGCCGCCTATGCCGACGGGGTACGGCAGAGCTGGGCGCAGGGCATGGCCGGCGGATCCGCGGCGCGCCAGCAGCCGGTGATCGCGCTGGCCCCGCGCTACTGGTTCAATCCGGAGCTCAAGAGCCGTAACTTCCTCGTCCCCGGCGCGATCGCGATCGTGATGACGATGGTGGGCACGCTGCTCACCGCCCTCGTCGTCGCGCGCGAGTGGGAACGGGGCACGATGGAGGCGATCATGGCCACACCGGTCAGCATGGTCGAATTCCTCGCCAGCAAGCTCATTCCCTATTTCGTGCTGGCGTTGGGATCGATGACGATCTGCACGCTGATCGCGGTCTTCGCCTTCCATGTCCCGTTTCGCGGATCGCCCGTCGCGCTGCTGATCATCGCCTCGGTCTTCCTGGTGCCCGCGCTCGGCCAGGGCCTGTTGATCTCGGCCGCCACCAAGAACCAGTTCGTCGCCAGCCAGATCGCGCTGCTTTCCGGCTTCCTGCCGTCCTTCCTGCTCTCCGGCTTCCTGTTCGAGATCAGCTCGATGCCGCGATGGATCCAGGCGATCACCTATGCCGTGCCCGCCCGCTATCTGATCCCGCCGCTGCAATCGGTGTTCATGGCGGGCGATCTGTGGGGCCTGTTCCTGCCCGATCTTGCCGTGATGCTGGCGTTCGGCGCGCTGTTCTTCGCGCTCGCCTTCCGCGTCACCCGCAAGAGGCTCGACTGAGATGGGTCGGCTGCGCGCGATGACGATCAAGGAATTCTGGGCGATCCTGCGCGATCCGCGGGCGCGCATGGTGCTGTTCGTCCCGCCGCTGCTCCAGCTTTTCGTCTTCGGCATGGCTGCGACGCTGGAGGTCAAGAATTTCGACGTCGGCCTGCTCGATCGTAGCGGCGGTCGCGCCGCGGTCGAGTTTGCCTCGCAGCTTGCCGGCAGCCCCAATGTGGGCAGCGTCGTGCCGTTGCGATCGGAGGCCGCGCTGCGCGATGCGATCGACAATCGCAAGGTGATCGCGGCGATCGTGCTCGATTCCGATTTCGACGCGAAGGTCGCGCGCGGCGAGACCGCCACCGCCGGCGTCGTGCTGGACGGCCGGCGATCCAATGCCGCGCAGATCGTCGGCGGCTATCTCCAGCGCATCGCGGAGGCCACGGGCGCGGTGCTCCGCCCGACAACGACGTCGTCGACAGGCGGCAGCATCATCCGCAACTGGTTCAATCCCAATCTCGATTATCTCTGGTTCACCCTGCCCAGCCTGATCGTGATGATCGGCGCGGTCAGCGGCATCTCGGTCACCGCCCAGTCCGTGGCGCGCGAACGCGAGCTCGGCACCTTCGATCAGCTCATGGTCTCGCCGCTCCGCGTCCACGAGATACTGATCGGCAAGATGGCGCCCCCGGTCGCGGTCGGCCTGATCAACGGGACGGTCTATCTGGTGGTGGCGCAGCTCGTTTTCGGCGTACCGTTCACGGGATCCGTGCTGCTTTTCTATCTGTCCCTGTTCGTGTTCCTGCTGGCCCTGATCGGCGTCGGCATGGCCATCTCGGCCGCGTCGCAGACCCAGCAGCAGGCCTTTCTCGGCGCATTCCTGATCACCGTGCCGCTGATCCTGCTCTCCGGCTATGCCAGCCCGATCGACAATATGCCCGGCTGGCTGCAGGTGGTCAGCCTCGCCGATCCCTCGCGCTGGTTCCTCGAGATCGTCGACGGACTCTTCCTGAAAGCGATGCCGGCCGCCGACGTGCTGCCGCGCATCTATCCCCTGCTGATCATCGCGGCGGTGACGCTGAGCCTCGGCGCCTGGCTGTTCCGCGCCCGGATGGAGTGATCCCATGGCCCGCGCCTCTGCCCTCCTCCTCCTGCTGACGCTCGGCGCCTGCACCGTCGGGCCGAGCTATCGCGAGCCGCCGAAAGTCGCGGCCGCGCCCGCGTGGGTGGAGCCCGGCTCCAGCGATCCGGTGGATGTGCGCTGGTGGGAAAGCTTCGGCGATCCCACGCTCGCCCGCCTGATCGCCGATGCAGACGCCGCCAATCTCGACATCCGCTCCGCCCGCGCCAGGCTGGCAGAAGCACGCGCCGACCGGGCGTCCGCCGCCGCGGGGTTGCTGCCCCAGGTCAACGCCAGCGGATCGGCGACCACCAACCGGCTGAGCGAGAACGGCCAGATCCCGATCGGCAAGATCCCGGGCTTCTCGCGCGATCTCGATCTCTACGACGTCGGCTTCGACGCGAGCTGGGAGATCGACCTGTGGGGCAAGACGCGCCGCACGATCGAGGGCGCCGAAGCCCGCATGGCCGCGGCCGATGCGGATCGCCGCGCGACGATGGTCAGCGTCCATGCCGAGGTCGCGCGCAGCTATATCGATCTGCGCGCGGCCCAGGCGCTCCATGCCAGCCTGAAGAGCGACGCTGACGCACAGGCGAAGATCGCCGATCTCACCCGCCAGCGCTTCCGCGCGGGCGAGGCATCGCGCTTCGATGCCGAGCGAGCGGATGGCGAGGCGCGGTCGACGGCGGCACAATTGCCTGGCGCCGAGGCCGATGTCCACGCCGCCGCCTACCGGCTGGCGCTGCTCACCGGCAGGCCGCCGGAAGGCCTCGATCCGAAGCTGCTGGAGCCGGCACCGATCCCGAGCGCGCCGGACGTGATCGCACGCGGCCTGCGATCCGATCTCCTGCGCCGCCGGCCCGACATCGTGTCCGCCGAGCGGCGGCTCGCCGCGGCGACGGCGGATATCGGCGTCGCCACCGCCGATCTCTTCCCCAGCTTCTCGCTGCTCGGCTCGATCGGGCAGCAGGGCCGCTCGCCCGGCGATCTCACCGCCAATGGCAGCATGCGCTATCAGTTCGGCCCGACCCTGCACTGGCCGATCTTCGACGCCGGCCGCATCCGCGCCCAGATCCGCGGTGCCAAGGCTCGGGCCGAGGGTGCGGCAGCCGCCTATGAAGCGGCCGTGCTCGGCGCGCTCTCCGACAGCGAGACCGCCGCCAACCGCTTCGCCCGCGCCGGCGGCACCCGCGCCCAAAGCCGCGCCGCCCGCGACGCCCAGCGCGCCGCGCTCGACCTCGCCCGCCAGCGCTACCGTGCCGGCGAGGCAGACCTGATCGAGCTGCTGACCGTGGAGACCGCCTATCTCACCGCCGAACGCGCCGCGATCGACGCGGAATCCGCGCGGTCGGACCAGGCGATCGCGCTCTACAAGGCACTCGGCGGCGGAGCGTAAAAGACGTCGCCCCTGCTTTCGCGGGCGTGGCGATCGGGGTTGCGCAGAGTCCTCAGGTTTCTTATCTTACTACAGTCTTACCTCAAGAAGCATTCCCATGGGCAAGCATGATCGGCTGACGACGATAATCTCGACCAAGGGACAGGTGATCCTGCCGAAGGCGATTCGCGATCTGCGCCATTGGACGCCCGGCACCAAGCTCACCGTCGAGGATACGCCGGATGGAGTGTTGCTGAAAGCGAGCCCCCTTTTCCCGCCTTCGGACGTCGAGACGATGTTCGGATCGATGCGGCATGACGGCCCAGCCCTGTCGATCGACGAGATGAACGAAGCGATCGCCCGAGAGGCGGAACGGCGTGCGCGCGATTGACACCAATATCGTCGTCCGCTTCCTGACCGCGGACGATCCGGCTCAGGCGGCCGCGGCGCGGACGGCAATCGCAGCCGGCGACATCTTTATTTCGGCCACCGTCTTCCTGGAAAGCGAATGGGTGCTGCGCAGCGGCTATCGTTTTCCGGCGGCTCGGGTGGCGGACGGACTGGCCGGGCTGGCGGGCCTGCCGGGTGTGACCGTCGAAGATCCTGCGGCCTTGTCGCTGGCAATCGAATGGATGCGCGACGGCATGGATTTCGCCGACGCGCTCCATCTCGCCAAGGCCGAAGGGTGCTCGGCGTTTCTGAGCTTCGACAAGGCGCTGGCCAAGAGTGCGAAGAATAGGTCGCCGGTGCCCGTGATCGTACCATAAGTCGTTCTGCTGGGATCGCTTCAGCCCTTCTCCCGTTCGTCCCGAGCGAAGTCGAGGGCCAGGCCGAGCGAAGCCGAGGCCGGCGACGGTGCTGTTCTCGACTGCGCTCGAACGGTCCCTCGACTTCGCTCGGAACGAACGGAGAGAGGGGCCGCGCTTCGACACCCTCTCCGCCTGACCAAATCTACTTCGGCAGCGATCCGCCCTCCATCGGCGGGTCGAACTTCGCGAACAAATGGCTGTGCAGGTCGATCGGCGTGTCGCGATACTCGACCTTCTCATAGGCGCGGACATAGCCGCTGTGGAGGATCTTCCATTCGCCGTCCCGCACCACATAGCGATCCTGGTAGAAGGCCGCGCCCTGCGTCTCGCGGTTGGTGGCGAGGTTGAACGCCCAGTCGATCATGTACCAGCGGCCCTCGGCGGTGTCCGCGTCGTGCACGGTGATCTCGGGCATCAGCGCCAGGTGCATGCCGACATATTGGTTGTTCTGCATCTGGCTCAGCAGCCCGACGATCTCGTCGCGGCCGGCGGCTTCGTACAGATAGCTGCCGCCTTCGTAGCGGATCGTCGCCTCTGCCACGAAGCAATCGCGCAGCCCGTCGCTGTCGCCGCTGTCGAGCATGCGCATGTAGCGATGCTTCAGCATCTTGATCCGCTCGATATCCTCCAGCCTCATCGTCATCCCATCCTCCTACGGCTCCCTCCTGCTCGCCCATGGCCGCGGCGGGATCAAGCGAGGGTGGAGCATGTCGGGTTCGCGGGCCACCATCGATGGCCGTCGGCAACAACGCGTCCGCTTCTCCAAAGCGTGGCCCTTTTCAACGGCAGTTCGCAGCCACCCGCAATTTACGATCCGGGGCGGAACGTATATCCCGTGCGGCAAGGCCGAACCCGGCACCGCTACAGGAGAGACTCGCTCATGGCCGTCGAACACATCAACCCCGACAGCCTCTTCAAGCTCGACGGCTTCGCCCAGATCTCCGTGCCGCCGGCCGGCAAGCGGCTGGCTTTCGTCGCCGGCCAGACCGCGCTCGACGCCAGCTTCCAGGTGCAGGGCGAGAGCTTCCACGATCAGGTGGTCCACGCCTTCCAGAACGTCGCCAAGGCGCTCGCCGCGATCGGCGCGACGCCGGCCGACGTGGTGAGCCAGACCTTCTATGTCGTCGGCCTCACCGACGAGCGCTTCCAGCAATTCGTCGGCGCGATGAACGTCGCGCTCGACGGCAAGCCCTTCCCGCCCAACGCGTCCTCGATGATCGGCGTCGAACGGCTGGCGCTGGGCGCGCTGCTGATCGAGATCGCAACCGTCGTCGCGATCGACTGAACGAGACAGGAAGAGGAGAGCAGCCATGGCGACAGCCGTCGAATTCAAGCTGGCCGAATCCGAAGCCATCTACATGAAGGGTGGCAAGGAGCCGGTGACGAGCAGCGTGCTCATCAGCAACTCCAAATATCTCAACAATCCGCTGTTCCGCGATCTCTACGCCCAGATGGGGCTGAAGCGCGACGGGCACGACCTGCCGGCCGCCTTCCTGATCCCCGAGATCAACCGCGCTTTCGGCGAGGTGATCGACGTGCCGCGGCTGATGGAGATGCTGGAATCGGAGAAGAAGCGCATCCCCGAATTCGGCGACTGGATCGACAGCCGCTTCGTCTCCGATCTCAGCATCGAGACGGTGAAGGGCTATGCCGCCGGCACGCTCGGCCGGCGCATCCACGATTTCATCGAGGAGACCGGCTACCAGCTCGACTTCATGTTCACCGGCGAGCCGCGCAACGACTATGAATATATGAACAAGCGGCGCGTGCAAGTGCACGATATCGAGCATATGGTCACCGGCCTCGATCCGAGCCCGGTCGGCGAGATGGGGCTCGTCACCGCGCACATGATCGCCAATATGAACTATTTCGAGCTGGAGTTCGCGGCCGAGATCAGCCGCCACGGCATGTTTCTCTGCTCGACCAGCATGATGCGTGCCGCCTGCCACTATCCGGTGATCCTGCCCGCCTATTTCGAATCCCTCGCAATGGGCCGCGCGCTCGGCGCCAAGCAGAAGAAGCCGATCTTCATGATCCGCTGGGAAGATTATTACGACTGGCAGATCGCGGACATACGCGAGGAGTTCAGCTTCCAGGATGGGCCGCCCGACGGCCACTGGCAGTGGACCTTCGACGCCTCGACCGGCTGATCCGGTCATGAACCCGCGCGCTGCGGTGCTTGCCTTCCCCGCGCCTCGCGCGCGGGGCCGGCCGCGCGATCCGGAGGTGGATGCCCGCGTGATCGGCGCTGCGCGGCGGCTGCTCGCCGAAAAGGGCTATGAGGCACTGAGCTTCGAGGCGATCGCGCAGGAAACCGGCATCGGCAAGCCGACCATCTACCGCCGCTGGCCGACCAAGGCGCATCTCGCCGCCGAGATCGCAACCGGCGACGGCGCCGAGGGCCTGCCCGACATCGTCGTCCAGGAGGGGCTGGCGGCACAGATCCGCGCGATATTCGCGCAGGCAGCAAGCTTCTACGGCAGGCCCGGGATGAAGGCCGCGGTGCTCGGCGTGCTGGCCAGCGCGCAGTCGGATGCGGCGCTACGCGACCAGTTCAACCGGCTGGAGGAGGCCACACGCGGCGAACTGCGCACCATCGTCGCCAAGGGGCAGGCCGCCGGGCTGATCCGCGACGGTATCGACGTCGACACGCTGTTCGACATGATCAGCGGCAGCGTGATCTTCCGCATGATGCTCAGCGAAGCGCCGATGCCGCGCGATTATGTGGACGCCGCCGCCGCGCAGATCGTGCGCAGCCTCGCGCCTGCCGCGACCGAATAGAATTCACCACACAGGAGAAGATGATGAAGGGCCCCGAGGCGATTTGCAAAAGCTACGGCCAGGCGATGCTGGACAAGGACGGCCGCGCGATCGCCGGTCATTATCTGTTTCCCTATATCTCCTTTACCAATGGCGGGGTCCACACCTTCGACGACCGGGCGACCGCCGACGAAGCCTGCACCGGCCAGGTCGCGCGTTTCGAGCGGACCGGCGTCGGCTCCGACATCCGCCTCAAGGATTTCAAGGTCGTCCCCGTCTCCGCGGACAGCGCGCTCTGCCACCTCACCTGGGAAGTCTTTCCCGAGAACGGCACGCCCGGCTGGACCTGGCTCAACATCTACGGCTATCGCCGCCGGGGCGACGAGGAAGGCTTCGAATTCAACATCTCCGACAATGAGATCGGCGAGTTGCTGAAGCGCTTCCCGAACTTCTTCGAACTATAATTTCGCAGGCGCTCACGCGAAAGAAGCGGGTATTCCATAAAATGCGTCATGCTGAACTCGTTTCAGCATGACGAAAACAACGACAGAGAGGAACCCGAAATGGCCGCACCCGTGCAATGGGCACGATTCCTGATCGTCACGATCATCGCGTCGATCCTGATCTTCGTCCTCGATATCGCCTTCCACCAGCATCTGGCGCCGGTGCTGTTCGGCGACTATCCGGCGGCGGACTATCCGTCGCGGCCGCCTGCCGACATCATGCCGCTGCTGCCCTTCCTGTTCCTTACCTATTTGCTGCAGATGCCGATGTTCTGCTATCTGTTCCTGCGCGTCTATCCGGGGCGCGGCATGGGGCCGGCGATCTGGTGGGGTATCTGGGGCGGCTTCTTCGTCGTCATCCCCAACATGCAGTTCTTCGTCGCGGTCGATCACACCACGTGGAAGATGCTGATCCTGCAAGTGATCGAAGGCATTGCCCTGATGATCTTGCTCACCGCGATTTTCGAGATCGCCTATCGCCCGAAACCGCGGGGCTGATTTTCGACGGCCTGCCAGGCCTTGCTCAAGCCTCCGCCGCCCGGTGGCGCAGGATCAGCAGGATCTGGTGCGCGATGTCGCGCGGGCTCGCCGATCCCTCCGGCCGATACCAGATGGAAATGCTGTTCATCATGCTGAGCAGCAGCTTGCGCAGGATGGCGCGGTCGACGCCCTCGGGAAAGGGCACGGCCGCCAGCAGCTCGCGAAAGATCCGCTCATAGGGCTCTCGCTGCACGCCCAGCGTCTCGCGCGCCTGCTCGCTGAGGCCCGGCGGATACATGAGCACGACGAGAACGCGAAAGCCGCTGCGGTCGAGCAGCGCCTCGGCATGCGCGATCAGCGCCGCCTCCAGCCGCGCCCATGGATCCTCGACGCCGGCAATCCCCGCCTCGAGCGCGCGCTGCATCTTGGCGACGCTTTCGCCGGCCACCGATACGAACAGCTCCTCCTTGGAAGAGAAATGGTGATAGAGCGAAGCGGGCATCAGGCCGGCCGCAGCGGCGAGATCCCGCATCGACGTCGCCTCGTAGCCGCGGCTGGCGAACAAGGTGCCGGCAATCTCCTGGATCGCGCGGCGGCGCGTTTCGGGCAGCCCGGCGCCCCCCTCCTCGCCCGATGCGCGCATCGCCTTGCCGGATCGCCGTGCCACCTAGCGGAGCCGCCCGCCGGCCGGGCAGTGGGTCTTGCGCTCGATCATCGGCTTCCGTTCTTCCATCTCATCCCGAATATATGCCGCCCGCCGTCATGGCGCCGC
Source organism: Flavisphingomonas formosensis (assembly GCF_009755815.1). Classification (GTDB taxonomy): domain Bacteria; phylum Pseudomonadota; class Alphaproteobacteria; order Sphingomonadales; family Sphingomonadaceae; genus Flavisphingomonas; species Flavisphingomonas formosensis. The sequence continues at coordinate 18,050 of NZ_WRPK01000004.1, read as the reverse complement.
CATAGCCGCTGCGCGCGCCGCGTGCAAAAAGCGCTTGAACCGGTCGTCCGAAACGGGGGCTCGCTCAACCCGCCAGTGCGGGACGGTCCCCTCCACCCGGTTCGCCGCGCGCCGGCATGCGCGCCAGGAAGATGAGCAATATGGTCAGCAGCGAGGCCGCCAGGAAGATCCGGAACGCCTGCGCATAATCCCCGTGCGCGTCGTAACTCGCGCCGACGAAGCGCATCGCCGTCATCGAGAGCGCGAGCGAGATCGGCCCCATCGCACCCATCACGCTGCCGAAGGAGCGCGCCCCGAACAGGTCCGCGATCAGCGCGTACCAGACCGGGATCGTCCCGCCCAGCACCAGCCCCATCACGCAGCACACCGGCAGCAGCACCGCATAAGGCGGCTCGCCCAGCAACAGTGCGAGGAAGGCGGCGTTGGAGAGAGCGATGACGCAGAACAGCAGCCGCTTGTCGACGCGATCGGCTAGCGCGGCGATGGCGAGCTTGCCGGCAATGCCCGCGCCGGTCAGACAGGACATCAGGAAACCGGCCTCGACCAGGCTCAGCCCGCCATCGGTGGCGAAGGGAATGAGCGAGGCGAGCAGCGCCTGATCCACCGCCATCAGCGTGCCGGCGGCTAGCGCCACCAGCCAGAAATTGCGCAGTCGCAGGAAATGCATGACAGGGATCGGCGCTGTGCGCGATGTCGCCGTGCGCGCGCCCGCGTCTTCCGTCGGCCCATCCGGCCAGTCGCGTACCACCAGCAGCGCCAGCAGCACCACTACGACGCCGACGGTTATCCCCTCGATCATCATCGCTGCGCGCCAGCCGACATGGGAGACGAGCCAGACCACCAGCGGCACCACCACCAGGCCGCCGGCAGAGGTGGACGCGGCGATGATGCCCATCGCCAGCGCCCGCCGGTCGCGCACCCAGCGCACCGCCAGGGTCGTGCCGATCAGCGATCCCGTCGCCACCCAGCCGAAGGCGAGCGGCACCAGCAGCGCGACGGCGATCACCCAGAGATTGCTGGTCGACGCGATCGCGACAAAGGCGCCTGCGAACAGGAATCCGGCGACGACCAGTATCCAGCGGGCCGAGGCGCGGTCGATCATCCTCCCGATCATCGGGCCGGCCACGGCCCCACCGAGCTGGAGCAGCACCAGCCCCATGTTCACCGCGGCGCGCGACAGCCCCAGTTCGGCACTGATCGGTTTCACCAGCACGCCGAAGGCGTAGAGCGTGGTGCCGACGCTGAGCATGGTGGTGACGAACATCGCCGCCACGATCGCCCAGCCCCGGCCGGCGGACGCGCCGGCGGCCATGCTCATTTCAGTGCGAACATCCTGAGACCATTGTCGCAGGTGATCTTCCTGCGGTCCTCGGCCGAGACACCCGCAGCGGAGAATTGCTTCTCCATGAGTTCGCGGGAATTCGGCCAGGAGGTCGCCGGATGCGGGAAGTCGGTGGACCAGTAGAGGCAGTCCGGTCCGAAATATTCATAGCAATATTTGAGGCCGAGCGGCTCGTACATGAAGGTCGCGCCCATCTGCCGCTTGAAATATTCGCTGGGCAGCAGCTTGAGATTCGGGAACTTGTAATGCCCCTGGACGATGCGCCCGTCGAGCACGGTGTCGAACAGGAAGGGCAGCCAGCCCAGCCCCGGCTCGACGAACATCACCTTGAGCTTCGGGAATTTCTCCATCGTGCCCGGCAGGATCCAGAAGGCGATGGTCTCGGCCAGCGCGAGGCTCGGCAGACCGAGCGCGATGCCCTTCTGCGGGGTCGGATCGCGCTTGATATGTTCGTAGCTCTTCTCGTTATTGTCGAGATGGTTGAGGATGGTGAGCCCGGTTTCCTGGAGCGCGCCCCACAGCCGGTCATAATCCTCGTGATAATAATCCTTGAGGCCGATCTCGCTCGGGAAGGACGGCAGCTGCACGCAGCGCGCGCCTTTCTTCGCGATGCGCTCCACCTCCTTGATCGACGCGTCGACGTCATAAGGCAGCAGCTGATAGGCGCAGAGCAGACGCTCCGTGTCAATCGAGGCGAAATCGCCGATCGCGTCGTTGAAGCCGGACAGCATCTCCTGCCAGTCCCGGCCCATGATCGACGGGCCGCACATCTTGGCGCCGCCCACCTCTGGGAAGATCACCTCGGCGAACACGCCGTCGCGGTCCATCGCCTTCAGTTTTGCGTGCGGTTCATAATGGCCCGGATCGTTCCAGGCATAGGGATCCATGATGTCGACGATGTCGGGAATGAAGCCGCCGCGCTTGTCGAGCTCGAGCTGCTGATACCGCTTGTTGCCGTCCACCCATGTCTGGCGCAGCCGCTCGGGCAGCCGCGGCGTCACCCATTCGTCGGTGAAGAAGACGTGCGAGTCGACGGAAACCAGTTTTTCCTGTGGAGCGCTTGCCATGACTCTCTCTCCGCTTGGTCTTTGGACGCCTGTGAATGGCGTAAGCCCCGCGCGGAGCGCTCGACATGGCAAAAGCTGACAGAGGACGGCACAAAAACTAACAGCATGGCCGGCCAGCTTCCCAAAAAAAGAAGGCCCGGCAGCGGGCCGGGCCTCCAAGTGGGAGCCGATGACTAAGCGCTCAGCGCGTGGCAGAAGTTCCGAAGCGATAGCGCAGCTGGACGCCCATCATGCGGGGTTCGCCCCAGGTGTCGGCGACGACGCCCAGCGAGGCATAGGTGGTGAGGCGGCCCTGCACATAATGCTTGTTGGTGGCGTTGGTCACGAAGAAGGACGCGTCCAGCGGTTTTCCGCCGATCTGGTTCCAGTCGACCCGCACGTCGAGCGTGCCGTATCCTGGCAATTTCGCATAGGGCACTTGCGGCGTGTTGAGCCCGTAGAAGCTGCTCTGATGCGAATAGCTGACGCTTGGGATGACCCGGCCGACGCTTTCCGGCAGCGGCAGTTCGTAGCGTGCGCTCAGATTATATTTGTTCTTGGGCGAGAAGGTGAAGACCAGAGGCGAGGAAGACGCATATTTGGCGTCGGTATAGCTGTAGAAGCCGGTCAGTTCGAAGCCGGCAAAGGGTATCAGCGCACCTTCGAACTCAACGCCCTTGATGCTCGCCTTGCCGCCGTTGACGATCACCGACGTCGCCTGGCCGTTCACGGTGATGCCGGTCTGTTGGATGATGTTGTTGTACCAGTTCTTGTAGACCGCGACGTTCGCCCGCAGCTTCGCATCGCCGCCAAGGCTCCAGTCGGTCTTGGCGCCGAGTTCGAGATCGGTCACGGTTTCGGGATCATAAGTCAGATATTGATCCGAAGGCGCTCCGAAGTTGAACCCACCCGGCTTGTAGCCGCGCCGCGACGTCGCATAGAAAAGCAGATCGCGCGTCGCCTGGTAATCGAGCGAGAAGGTCCATGTCGGCTGCCGGAACTTCTTCGACTGATCGAAACGGCAAGTCTCGTCGTTGAACGGTTTGCCGTTGCCCGGCGCGCCGCCCAGCGAACAATTGCCGGTGATCGGGTTGAACTGTTGCGCGGTGCCCGCCCGCTTGTCCCACGTATAGCGTCCGCCCGCCGTGAACTTGAGGCCCGGCAGGATTCCCCGCAGGTCGAGCGTCCCTTGGGCGAAAATCGCATAGGTATGGCCGAACGATACCGGGCGCTGGACGTTCAGCCCGCCGATCGTCGAGGAAATCGTCTGGGATTTGCCACCGGGCCGGCTCCATTCCGCAAAACCGCCGACGACCCAGTCCAGCATGTTGTCGAAGCTGTGCCCCTGCAATTGCAGCTCTTCGCTGAAATTATCCTGCGCCAGGAGATTGCCGTCCGCCTTCGTGTTCTTGATTCCGATCAGGTCCAGCGGCGTGCCTTCATAGTCGAACGCATAGCGCGACTGCTGATGGCTGTATCCGAAGATGTTGCGGACGGTGAGCGTGTCCGAGACGGTCCAATCCGTCAGGTTCGAGACGAGATGCGTCTTGGCATGGTAATTTTGCAGGAACCCGTCGAACACGCAGCGTATGCCGCACGCATCCTGCCGCGCCTGGATCGCCTCCAGCGTCGCGTCGGAGAAGAAGCTGAAGCGGCCCGCCGCTTTCGCGGCCAGCACCGTGTTGACGAAATCCGTCGAAAGACCGGAGGTCGGCGGCCCGCCGGCCAGGGTGAGCGGCAGCGGGTTGGTGAGACCGAAGGCGCTCACCACCGATGCGGGGAGCGCCGCGCGCAGGTCCGCCGCGAACACCGCATCGCGGTTGAAGGTACGCAGCACCGCGGCGTCGCCGTTCCGATTGCTCTGGAAATAATTGTAGATGGTGGTGTTGCGCAGGTTGCTCGCCGGCTGGAACAGGATCGAGATGCGGCCGCTCTGATAGTCGCGATCGTCCAGCTTCTGCGTGCCGAGGCTGGTGAAGCTGTTGTCGGCGTTGATGCGCGATGCATAGTTGGTGGTGAAGCCGTCGCGATGATATTCGACGCCCGCGATGCGGATCGCCAGCACGTCCTGGATCACCGGCAGGTTGACGGCGCCTTCCACGCCATAAAGTCCGTGGCTGCCCCCCTGCACCTGGATATAGCCGTCGGTCGAGAAGGTCGGCCGCCGCGTCTCGAACAGGATCGCGCCGCCGGTGGTATTGCGCCCGAACAGCGTGCCCTGCGGCCCCTTCAGCACCTGCACGTTCTGAAGATCATAATAGCTGCCGACGCCGGCCTGCCCCGGCACCTCGTTGAAATAGGTCTGCACCGAATTCACCGCGGTGGTCGCCACCTGCGCGCCCTGGCTGGCGCCGAGTCCGCGGATCGAGAAAGATTCGGTGGTGCGATTGACAGCGGTGGCGACGCTCAGCGACGGCACGATCTTCTGGAGATCCGCCGCGGTCTGGATATTGCGCTCACGCACGCTGTCCGCGCTCAGCGCGGTGATCGCGATCGGCACGGTCTGCAGGCTTTCCGCCTTGCGCCGGGCGGTCACGACGATGTCCTGGATCGCCACCGGATCGCTGCTCTCTCCCGCCGTGGCGGGCTGGGCGCCGTTCTGCGCGAAGGCCGGCGTAGCGAACAGTGCCGGCACCGCGGCTGCAGCCAGCATGAGGCAGCGTGAAGATGGCATATTTTCCTCCCCGATGAACGACGCCTGCCGGCCCGTTCATCGGGCGCGCGGTCGTTTCGGGGGGATTTAGGCTGCAGCCCCCCGCTGCAGCCAGAGCGGAAAACGACAATGCTTCGGTGCAAAAATCGACATGGCTTAAGAAGAAAAATACGACATCGTCATGCTGAAACCCGTTTCAGCATGACGAGCCGATGATTATAACGGACCCAGGATCATGCCGCTGCGGCTCGCCGAAACGAGCACATGCTGTGCCCCCGCCACCTGATTGGCGGCAGTGCCGCGGATCTGGCGGACGCCTTCCAATATGTTGTTGACGCCATGGATATAGGCCTCGCCCAAGAGGCCGCCATGGGTATTGACCGGCAACGATCCGGCGAGCCGAATGTGTCCGTCCCGGATAAAGTCCTTCGCTTCACCGCGCTTGCAGAATCCATGGCCTTCCAGCGCCAGGAACACGACGGGCGTGAAATTCTCGTAGATCATCGCGACGTCTATATCCTTGGGACCGAGCCCCGCATCCTTCCAGAGCCGCTCCGACATCGTCCGCGTCTCTTCGAATTCGGCGAGATCGTCGCGATAATAATCGAACATGATCTGCCCGCCGAAGCGATGCGACTGCGTCGCTGCCTTGACCCGTACGCCGCCATTCTTCATGTCCTTCGCGCGATCGGCGGAGGTAATGACGATCGCGACGCCGCCGTCGGATTCCTGGCAGCAATCGAGCAGGTGCAGGATCGGCTCGACGATCCAGCGAGAATTCTGGTGATCGTCCAGCGTGATCGGCTTGCCGTAATACCAGGCCGCCGGATTGGTCGCCGCATGGTCGCGCGCGACGACGACGTAGCGGCCGAGATCCTCGCTCGTCACGCCATATTTGCGCATGTAGCGCTGATACCAGAGCGAATAGATCTTGGCCGGCGTATCGAGGCCATAGGCGAAGTGGAAATCGGGCCCGCCCATCATCGCCGCATAACCACCCGCGTCCGGCTGCCCGAAACGCTTGCCGGAACGCTCGTTGAAGGCGCGATAGATCAGCACCGCCTTGGCAGCGCCAGAGGCGACCGCCGCCGAGGCGAGCTGCACAGTCGCCGATGCGGCAGCGCCGCCAAACGGCCCGCGCGCCGTCCAGTTCAACTCGGTAATGCCGAGGCAGCGCATGAGATCGAGCTCGTCATTGCTGTCGAGCGTGAAGGTGACCATGCCGTCGATGTCCGACGGCGAGAGCCCCGCATCGCGGATCGCGGCCAGACTCGCTTCGGCGGCGAGCTGCAATTCGCTGCGGCCCGAATCCTTGGAAAATTCCGTCTGCCCGATGCCGACGATCGCGGTGTCGCTAATGTTGCTCATGCCCGGCCCTCCATGACCCGGAATTGAGGCATGACATGGCCGTTGATCTCTTCGAAGAAGACTTCGACCGGCAAGCCCGGCTCGACATCGTCGAGCGCGATGTCGCGCAGGTTGGAGACGAGACGCACCCCCTCCTCCAGGTCGATCAGCGCGACGATCCGCGACGGCGATTCCACGCGCGAGGGATGGCGCGAGTCGATCCAGGCATAGACGGTCCCCCGCCCGCTCGCCTGCCGCGTGCCCCATTCGAGCGAATGGCACTGAGGGCACATCGGCACCGGCGGATGCGCGATCCGGCCGCACTCTGCGCAACTGCGCAGCAGGAGTCGTCCTTCACGGGCTCCCTCCCAGAAATAGATGTCGTCCTTCTGCGCCATGCCCTCTCCCCTATCGTGGTTCGCGTCAGCCTAATCTGCCGTCTCGGCGGCGGACAGCGCCGAAGGCGACAACGCAGCCATGCAAATTCGGACTGACGTCGATTGAAAGTCTGCGCTCCCTCACCACCGTTTGGGCTGAGCTTGTCGAAGCCCTCCCTTCCTTTTCGATCATGGACAAAGAAGGGAGCACTTCGACAAGCTCAGTGCAAACGGTGATGGGAGCCGTGCCTACTCCGCCGCCTTCGCCGGAGCATCCGGCACCGTGGTCGCCGGCGCCTCCCAGCGGCTGGCGAAGACGCGGTGCGTTTCGCCCGGTGCCCAGGCCATGGCGACGCTCTCGGCGAGCAGCGTCTCGATCTCCTCGTCGCCGCGGCCGAGCTCGGCGAGGATCGCCCGCGTATCCTGGCCGACGACCAGCGGCGGCCCCTGGATGGCGCCGGGCGTGTCGGAAAGGCCGACGAGCAGGCCGATCTGATCGATCCGGCCTACGAACGGATGCGGATAGGAAGTGACCCAGTTGCGGCGCTTGAGCTCAGGATCGTCATGGATGCGCCGCGAGATCTCCGGATCCGAGATTTCCGCCGGCACACCCGCGGCATCCAGCGCCGCGAGCCAGTCGGCCGCGCCGCGGGTGCGGAACCGCTCCGCCAGTGCCGCGCGCACCGCCTTGTCCTCGCCGTCCAGCGCGACGCCGGTCACCTCGGCAAGCGCCTTGCACTGCTCCGGCGAGACCGCCGCGATGCACAGCCAGCCGCCATCGCTACCCTGATAGAGACCATAGGTAGCGGCAAGGCCGCTCTGCATCCGGTCCAGCCGCGGCCGATCGAGCGCGCCGCCATCCGCCTTGGCGATGGCAAAGGAGCAATTGAGCAGCTGCGCGTTGACGATCGAGGTGTCGACCCGCTGTCCCTTGCCGGTCAGCGCCCGGTGGCGCAGCGCCTGGCAGATGCCGATCGCCGAGAGGAAGCCGTTGCCGGTGTCGCCGAAGGAGGTGAAGGACCACATCGGCTTGCCGCCGTCGGCCATGCCGCCATCCTCATATTGCACGCCGGCCAGGCAACCGCCGGTCTGGTCGTTGCCGGGCAGCGCCTGGCGCGGGCCATGCTCATGGCCCCGGGTGTGGCAGTAGATGAGGTCGGGCTTGATCGCCTTCAGGCTCTCATAGTCGATGCCGAGCCGCTCGGCCGCGTCATAGCGCATATTGTGCTGGACGACGTCGGCGCTGTGGATCAGCTCGATCAGCACCTGCATCGCGCGCGGATCCTTGAGATTCAGCGCGATAGAGCGTTTTCCGCGATTGGCCATGTAGGCGATGTGGTTGCGATGCCAGTAGGTGTCGTAGAGCGCGTTGACCTTGATCACCTCCGCGCCGAGATCGGACAGCAGCTGCGTGCCGAACGGCCCGGCGATCGCAAGGCCGAGATCGAGCACGCGAATGCCGGCCAGCGGCCCCTTCCCGCTTGCGCCCGATGCGCCCTTGCCGGCTTCGGCCGGCGCGGCGGCCGCCGCTTCGGCGCGCACTTCCGCACCATGCTGGTCCACCTTCGGTGCCTGGCCGCCTGGCACGCCGGGGCTGTCGGTAAGCGTGTAGCTGATGCCGACCTGGTGGATCGGCCCGAGCTCGGGATCGTCCACCGCCACCGCGCAGCGGTCCGCCACCATCAGCGGATCGGTCAGCGCCTCCTCGGGCGGACGCGCCTCCTGCATGGTGACGCCGGCCACGGCTGCCGCGTCCACCCAGGCCTGCGCCGGGAAACGCTTCATCGCCTCGGCCAGGATCGGCTGATAATAGGACATGGTGACCAGCTCTTCGGGCCCGGTGCCGAAGCGGTCGGGATCGTTCTGTACCGACAGGTCCGGCGTCGCGTCCAGCGTCTCGCCGGCCGATGCGGTCAGGATGAAGCGCGGATTGGGCACCCAATTGTGGATCCAGCGCCCGTCCGAACATTCATAATGGCCCTTGGGCGCGCGCGACCCGAGGATCCAGCTGTTGAACATCTCGGCATCGATGTCCTCGGCGCGCTGCCACACGCCGGCGCCGCCCGCCATCGCGCCCTGCAGCAGCGTCGCCTCGACATGCTGGCCCCGGCCGGTCCGCTCGCGCGCGAACAACGCCGCCGCGATGCCGAGCGAGGCCGAATAGGCGGCGCCCATGCTGGGATAGGGCACGGCGGAGAAAAGCGGCCCCTCGCGCGGCGGGCCCTGCACCCAGTCCGCCTCGATCTCGACGTCGGCGAACGGGTCCTCGCGGCCCGCCATATGGTTGAGCGCACCCTCCGGCCAGCCCCGCTGCTCCCACTGCAGCCCCGAGCGCGCCGCGACCAGGGCGTCGTAACCGGGACGGCCGGCATGATCCGGATGATCGCCATAGGCGGTGATCGAGCAATGGATCAGCCGCGGATTGATCGCGGCGAGCGTCTCATAGTCGATGCCGAGGCGCTTGGTGGTGCCCGGCGAGAAGCTCTCCACCAGTACGTCGGCGCCGCGCACCAGGTTGAGGAACAGCGCGTGGTCGCCCGCCTCCTTGAGATCGAAGACGGCGCTGCGCTTGCCGCGCTGCCACGCCTTGTAGCCCAGCTGGTCGCGGAACGGATCGCCTGCGGGCGGTTCGATCTTCGTCACCTCGGCGCCATGGTCGACCATCAGCATGGTCGTGATCGGCCCGGCGATCCCCCAGGAGAGATCCAGCACCTTGAGCCCGCTCAACACTCCACTCATTGCATCTCCTCCTCCGCATCCTGACGCTCTCGGGCGTCGGCACGGGCGGGGAAGGATAAGGTGACGACGGCCGGCGGCACAGATCGGAAGGTGACAACCGTGGCCGGCAAAACCTTACGCGGATCCTTCGGGCACTGTCTGGCCGGCGGCCACCATCGCACGATAGTCGGTCGGGCTGACCCCGACCCAGGAACGAATGGCGCGCGACAGGCCATTGGGTTCTGCAAAACCGGCGCGCAACGAAGCCTCGTGGATCGGCATGGCGTCGTCGTTGAGGCATTTGAGCGCCACTTCGCGCCGCACCTCCGCCTTCAGCGCGCGATAGCTCAGGCCCTTCGCCTCCAGTCGCCGCCGTAGCGTCTGCCCGCATATGCCGAGCTCGCGGGCCAGCACCTCCAGCTTGGGCATCACCCGATCACGCTGCAAATGCCCCTGCAGGCGTGAGCGGAGCGCCGCCGCCAGCCCCGTCTCGACGCCATCCACCGATACCAGGTCGACGGGCCGGGGAGCCAGGAAACGATGCAGATCCTCCACCTCGCGCAAAACCCGCCTGTCGAGCAGCGGGGCAGCGAAGCATAGCCGCGCGGCGGTGGTGCCGAACCGTATGTTGCCGCCCAGAACTTCGAAATAGTCGCCGAGCGCCACCGCCGGCTCATGCTCGAATTCCACGGACAGGATCGGAATCTCTTCGCCGATCAACCATTGGCCGTAGCGCTGCCAGAAGAGCAGCCACCACTCGGGCAGCACGCAGCGCGGATCGCGGCATGGATCGGCCACGGTCATCGAAATCGTGGCGACCGCTCCCTTCACCTCGAGCGCGAAGCCGACGTCACCGGTGAGCAGCGCATAGAATCGGAAGGCGCGGTTCAGCGCATCGCCCAGCGTTCGGCTCAGCGTCGTCAGCTCGCACATGAGCTGCAGCGATCCGATCGGCACCACATGCTCGGTCAACCCGCCGAACTCGTCGCCCATCAGCATCTTCGCGTTGCGCGAGATCGCCGCCAGCTCCTGCTGGCCGAACCGTTTGTCGTCCAATGCGGCGTCGGGACACAGCTGCTCGCGCCGCAGCCCCCGTGCTTCCGCGCTTTCGAGAAATGCGCGGGCATAATGATCGATCAGGGCTTCCGCCGCCATATAAGGTCTCCTCTCCGAAAACCCGGCGCCGCGGACTTCTTGGAACGGTCCGCCGGCAACCGATTCGAAATCTAACGATCGTTCGTTAAACTGCAATGTCCTTTTGCTGGGCTCGGTGGGAGCATAGCTGGCGCTGGCTGACCCTCCAATCCCGAAGCAATGCCGGCACCGACGCGACCAGGGGCGACAGGCAATTATCACGAAACCAGCATCCGCTATACGGGCCATGGCCCTGCCGCTCATCGGCCATGGTAGCGCGCGCTAAAATCCGGCCCGCGCGCGAAAGCGGCGCCGTTCGCGCGGTGTAACACATCGCCGCTAGACAAGCCGTCGCCCGTGGCTGATGGGCGCCCGGCGCGAATCCTGATCCAGTTTGCGAGCCGTCGCTCGCCCGAGGAGTTGAACGATGATGAACCGGACGGGTCCGGGATTGGCGCTGCTCGGCCTGGCTCTCGCCTCCTGGCCCGCGATCGCCCGCGCGGACGAGGACACGCCACCCGCCAAGGCCGAGAATTGGGCCATACATGCCCAGGCCACGTTCGTCCTCCAGGCGACGCCGGGCTTCCGTTCCCCTTATGCCGGCGCGAACAGCCTCACCCCGCATCAGGCCAAGGAGACCCTGGACGCCACCTTCTATGCCGGCGTTCGCCCGTGGAAAGGCGCGGAGCTGTGGGCCAATCCAGAGGTCGACCAGGGCTTCGGCCTGTCCAACACGCTGGGCGTCGCCGGCTTTCCCAGTGCCGAGGCCTATAAGGTCGGCAAGTCCGATCCCTATGTCCGCCTGCAGCGGCTGTTCTTCCGCCAGACGATCGATCTCGGCGGCGCGCGCGAGGCCGTCGCCGGCGCCGCCAACCAGCTCGGCGGCACGCACAGCGCGAACCGGATCGTGCTGACGTTCGGTAAGCTGAGCGTCGGCGACATCTTCGATACCAACCGCTATGCCCATGACCCGCGGGCCGATTTCCTGAACTGGTCGATCGTCGACAGCGGCACCTTCGATTATGCCGCTGACGCCTGGGGCTACAGCTATGGCGTCGCTGGCGAATGGTATCAGGGGCCGTGGACGCTGCGGCTCGGCGCGTTCAACCTCTCCAAGATACCCAATGGCGATACGCTGGAGCGGGACTTCAGCCAGTATCAGCTGGATGCCGAGATCGAGCATCGCCATCGCATCGGCGGGCGCGACGGCGCCGTCCGCCTCACTCTGTTCCGCAATCGCGGCCGGTTCAGCCGCTATGCCGACGCCATCGCGCTCGCCGCCGCGAGCGGCCAGCCGGTCGATCCCAGCCTCACGCGCCGCCCCACGACCCGCATCGGCGGCAGCCTGAACGTCGAGCAGGAGGTGACCGACACGCTCGGCCTGTTCGCGCGCGCGGGCATCGCCGACGGCTCGATCGAGCCATATGACTTCACCGACATCGATCGCACCGTGGCGATCGGCGCTGCGCTCGGCGGCGCCGGCTGGGGCCGGACGGACGACCGGATCGGCTTGGCCGCGGTCGCCAACGCCATCTCGAGGGCGCATCAGCGCTATCTCGATGCCGGCGGCCTCGGCGTGCTCGTCGGCGACGGCAGCTTGCCGCATCCTGGCAAGGAATGGATCGCGGAAGCCTATTATGACTGGCAGCCCGTCCGCGGCATCGACGTGACCGTCGATTATCAGCTGGTCGGCAATCCCGGCTACAATCGAGATCGCGGACCGGCGAACGTCTTCGCGCTTCGCCTCCACGGGGCGATCTGACCTTGGTGCCGGACGATTCTTACGGATCGGTAATGTCATGGAAAACGGTTCCCAAGGTCGCGGGGACCAAAATGCCGCCATGGTCGACTAAAGGCATGGAGGCCTGTCATGTTACGCATCTTCGTCGTTCCCGCCTTGGCTTCGGCGCTGCTGATTCCCGCCATGGCGAGCGCGCATGGCCAGGCCGGCGATGCGCCGGCCTCGGCTCCCGCCGTCGCGCCGCCGGGCGCGAACATACCGTTCCAGCCCGTGCCAGGCGCGAGGATCGTGATCGATCCGTCCGCCGAGGCCGCGGTCTTCGCGCCGCAACCCGCGACGCAAAATTATCCTGCCTGCTCGGCGCACGTCACGGACCGCTGCACCGAACCCCATAGCCGGGGATAGGCCGGGTCGCAGGGGGAACCGGCAGGGGCTTGCTCCTGACCGGTTCCCTTTGCCGGGACTAGAGCGATCGGTCCGATGCCCTAGGGCCGGTCGCTCTAGACGTCGGTGTCCGCCCGGGCATGCGCCCTCGGCGCATGGGCGGCACGAATGACCATCGACTGGCTGGCCATCGCCAGCAGCGTGCCATCCTGCGCGAACAGATGCATGCGGCCATGGCCGAAGCCATCGGCGGCTCCGTTCAGCGCGACGTCGCACAGCACCCATTCGGTCTCGACCAGGCTCAGGAAACGCATGCAATTGTCGAGGCTGTTGACCACGAGGTCGCGCTGCTCGCGGGCCAGCGCGTTGCCGATCGATGTCGGCACGAAATCGCCCATCAGCGCCAGCATCGGGCGATCGATCGGATAGTCCTGCGTCGGCCGGATCCAGAGGATCGCCCGCCCGTCGGCATCGCGATCGAAATCCCATCCCTTGGCGACACGCACCTCGATTCGCGTGTGGAGATCGTCGGGCGCCCGGTTCCAGCCGACCGCGGCAACGGGGCACTCGGCCGGCCCAGGCACCTCCGGCGGCTGGATCCATTGCCGGCGCGGGCCGTCCGGCCGCACCCCGAGCGAGAGCGCCGCGCCCAGCACCTCTCGCCCCGCGACATGCGCCGAGGCGCGGGCCTGCGAGGTGTAGCGCCCGTCGACCAGCGGCGACACCGCGATGTCGAGCCGCGATCCGATCGGCGCATAGCTCAGATATTGGGACGTCGCCCACACCGTGGCGCGGCCAAGGCTGCGCTCGACCGCACCGATGCAGGCACCCAGCCCGGCACCGCCGAACAGGAAACCGCCCGGCCCGCCGACGCATTGCCAGGGCGCGACCGGCATGTGCCATGTCAGCGGCCCATCGCCCGGTTCCAACGCAAAATAGCCCGCCATCGATGCTCCCCCGCCTCTCCGGCCCTTTGCCATCGGGGCCGACGCGGACGGAATATCGAAATCTTCCCCCAACGGATCGCAAAATGCGCCCGGGACGCGGCTCAACGCGCTTCGTGCGTGTCCGCATAGAATTGGCCGAACCATTCCCGCCACATCAGGATCGGCCCGTCGCCGTCGCACAGCAGCGGCTGCGGGCGATATTTCTTGTTGTTCCACACGACGAGGTCGACCGATTCGAAACCCGCCGAATCCTCGCCTTCGGCCGCGCCGATGGAATGGGTATAGAGATGCTCGGCGGTGGTGCGCTCCGCCGTGCCTTCGGGATAATCCTTGAAAGTGAAGGCCATGCGGGTGCGCGTCATCTCGCGGCTGACCGGCGTCGGCGTCGAGAACATCAGCATCGTCACGCCATCCTTGTTGAATCGCATGATCTGGATGCCAGGGCCATGATGCTCGCCGGTGATGAAGCCGTGGCCGATGTCCATTTGGAAGCGATGGCCGTCCGGCCGTCCCTCTCCGGGCGGAATCGACGCGCCGCCGTGCAGGAATTTGAGATGCGCGAAATCGACGCCATTCTCGCCGATCTCCTGGATCGCGGTGCCGATCATCCATTCGCCGCGGCGGATGGCGACATGATCCTCCGCTTCCAGTTCGGGCACGGTCGGCACGTCGAACAGCGGATCGATCGCATCGGGATGATACCAGCCGAAGATCGCGCCATAGCGCTCGACGATCGGCAGGCTGCGCAGCACGGGGCGCCGCCGGGCGAGGCCCGGCATCACCTTGGCGTAGGGAATCTTCTTGCACCAGCCGGCCGCGTCGAATTCCCAATGATGGAAGGGACAGCGGATATTGTCGCCGTCCACCACGCCGCCATGGCCGAGATGCGCGCCCAGATGCGGGCAATAGGGATCGGTCATGCCCACCGCCCCGCTCTCGCCGCGGAACAGCACCCAATCCTGGTCGAACAAATGGATGGTGCGCACCTCGCCCACCGCCAGATTGGCCGATTCCTCGATCATGAACCAGCCATAGGGAATGGGGAATGGGCAGCGTTCCAGTTCCTTGCCGGTCTGGATCCGCTCGATCGGGCTCATCTGATTCATCGTTGCTCTCCTCTCCGCGCGGCCGTGGCGCAGACATGTCGGCATCGGGATAAGCGAGTGAAAATTACCGAACAACAATCGAAAACGACCGTCTGCGACCATGGAACAATGATCATAACATACTGATCAACAATCTTATTTGCCGATAATTTGCACGTCTGGACCCGCCTGCCGGTTTTCGACGCCGATTTGAAAATGGCCGGGGCTTTCCTCGCCGCCCAACTCTCCCTAACGATCGTTCGAAAGGTTCGAATCGCGGAGGGATGGATGCCGGAAGCCTATATCATCGATGCCGTGCGCACGCCGACGGGGCGCAAGAAGGGCACTCTATCCGGGATGCACCCGGCCGATCTCGGCGCGGTGGCGCTGCAGGCGATCGTGGAGCGAACCGGGATCGACGCCGGGCAGGTCGACGACGTGGTGTTCGGTGTGCTCGAGGCGATCGGCCCTAATGCCGGCAATCTGGCCCGCACCGCCTGGCTGGCTGCCAGCCTGCCGCAGGACGTTCCCGCGGTGGCGGTCGATCGTCAGTGCGGCTCGGCCCAGCAGGCGATCCATTTCGCGGCGATGGGCGTAATGAGCGGCCTGCAGGATCTCGTGATCGCCGGCGGCGTCCAGAATATGAACGCCATCCCGATCCTCGCCTCGATGCAGGCCGGCACGCATTTCGGCTTCGACGATCCCTTCTCGGGCTCGGCCGGCTTCACCCGGCGCTATGGCAAGGAAGAGGTCAGCCAATATCGCTCGGCCGAGATGATCGCCGAGAAATGGGATCTGAGCCGCGAGGAGATGGAGCGGTTCGCCCTCGCCTCGCATCAGCGCGCCGCCGCCGCGATCGCCGAAGGGCGCTTCACGGACCAGATCGTGCCGGTGGGCGATTTCGACACGGACGAGACGGTACGCGCCGATACCACGCTGGAGAAAATGGCCAGCCTCAAGACGCTGACCGAAGGCGGCCGCATCCACGCCGGCATCTCCAGCCAGAATGCCGATGCCGCCGCCGCGCTGCTGCTCGCTTCCGAAGCCGCGGTGAAGGCGCATGGCCTGACGCCGCGCGCGCGCATCCACTATCTCGCGGTGCGCGGCGACGATCCCGTATGGATGCTGACGGCGCCGATCCCGGCGACGCGCTATGCGCTGGAAAAGAGCGGCCTGTCCGTCGACGACATAGATCTGTTCGAATGCAACGAGGCGTTCGCCAGCGTGCCCATGGCCTGGATGAAGGAACTCGGCATTCCGCATGAGAAGGTGAACGTCAACGGCGGCGCGATCGCGCTCGGCCACCCGCTGGGCGCCACCGGCGCGCGGCTGATGACGACGCTGCTCGCCGAGCTGGAGCGCACCGGCGGCCGCTATGGGCTGCAGACGATGTGCGAGGGCGGCGGTCTCGCCAATGTGACGATCGTGGAGCGGCTCGGCTGATGCCCGTAATCTTCGCATCTCCGGCCGAGTTGCTGGGCCAGGAGGGGCGCGACCTCGGCGTCACCGAGTGGCTGGCGATCGATCAGCGCCGCATCGACGGCTTCGCCGAAGCGACCGAGGATCGCCAATGGATTCATGTCGATCCGGCCCGGGCGAAGGCGGGGCCGTTCGGCGCCACCATCGCCCATGGCTATCTGACGCTCGGCCTCTTCGCGCATTTCCTGCCGCAGCTCATCGACGTGCGGCAGCTCGCAATGGGCATCAATGTCGGCCTCGATCGGCTGCGCTTCCTCGCGCCGGTCCGGGTCGACGCGCGCATCCGGGGCCAGGGCACGATCCTTGGCGCCGAGGAGATCAAGGGCGCGGTGCAGCTCACCACCCGTCTCACCGTCCAGATCGAGGGCGAGGACAAGCCGGCCTGCGTCGGCGATGTGCTCGGCCGCTATTTTCCGGCCTGACCGTGGCGAAGATCGAGGTGAGGGCGCGGGACGGCGCCGTACAGACGGTTGAGGCGCCGGACGGCACGGTGCTGATGCGGCGCCTGCGCGATGCCGGCCTGGGCGTCGCCGGCACCTGCGGCGGCATGTCCTCCTGCGGGAGCTGCCATGTCTATGTGGAAAGCGGCGGCGAACGGCTCGCACCGCCGGGCGAGGACGAGGCGGACATGATCGCCGCACTGGCGGATGTCGTGGAGGTGCGACCCGAATCCCGCCTCTCCTGCCAGATCGTGATGAACGCGGACAGCGACGGGCTGGCGATCGAAATCGCCCCGCAATTCTGATCTGCGGGTGGAAGGGAGAGGAAGCATGGATTTTTCGGGTCAGGTCGCGATCGTGACCGGCGCCGGACGCGGGCTGGGGCGGGCGCATGCGCTGGCCTTCGCCCGCGCAGGTGCGAAGGTCGTCGTCAACGATCTCGCCGGCAGCGACGGGGATCCGGCGGCCGCGGTGGCTGCCGAGATACTGGCGGCCGGGGGCGAGGCGGTAGCGAACGGCGCCTCGGTCACCGATCGCGCCGCGGTGGACGCAATGGTGGCGGAGACGCTGGAGCGCTGGGGCCGGATCGACATCCTCGTCAACAATGCCGGCATCCTGCGGGACCGCAGCTTCGGCAAGCTGACCGAAGCCGATATGCGCGACGTGATCGACGTCCATCTGATGGGCGCCTTCCACTGCACCCAGGCGGTGTGGGAAACGATGCGCGCCCAGGCCTATGGCCGCATCGTGATGACCACCTCCGCCTCCGGCCTGTTCGGCAATTTCGGCCAGGCGAACTACGGCGCGGCGAAGCTGGCGCTGGTCGGCCTCATGCAGACCCTGTCGATCGAGGGTGCGCGCTACGGCATCCGCGTCAACGCCATCGCGCCCTCGGCCGCGACGCGCATGACGCAGGACATTTTGACCGAGGACGTGCTCGCCGCGATGACGCCCGAGCGCGTCTCACCCGCCGTGCTGTTCCTCGCCTCGCGCGATGCGCCGACGCGCTGCATCATGACGGCGGGCGCCGGCGGCTTCGAGATCGCCGAGATTGGCATGACCCAGGGCATAATGGTCACCGGCGATCCGACAGGCTTCGCAGACATCATCGCGAGGCGCTTCGACGAAATCGCCGATCGCACCGACGCCATCGTCCCGGCCAATGCGATGGAGCCGCCGATGCACCAGATGGCGAAATTCGCGCAGACGGCCTGAGCGGGAAAGTCGGCGCCGCATCAAAGCTGATGGGGTGGACGCCCCCCGACGGCATCGATGTGCCAGAGTGGAGGTGTTTGAAGCACCACTGAGGGAGGCGTCCGTGTCGCAAGCTATCACAATCGGGCTGGATATCGCCAAG
>NZ_WRPK01000039.1 GCF_009755815.1 Flavisphingomonas formosensis | reverse complement strand
CAAAGCTGATGGGGTGGACGCCCCCCGACGGCATCGATGTGCCAGAGTGGAGGTGTTTGAAGCACCACTGAGGGAGGCGTCCGTGTCGCAAGCTATCACAATCGGGCTGGATATCGCCAAGACCGTTTTTCATGCGCACGGCGCTGACGAGCGCGGCGGCATAGTGTTCAGCCGGAAGCTCAGCCGGGCGAAGCTGCTCGACTTCTTCGCGAAGCAGCCGGCGTGCCTGGTCGCGATGGAAGCGTGCAGCGGTGCGCATCACTGGGCGCGTGAGCTGCAGGCGATGGGGCATGAGGTTCGGCTCATCCCGCCGGCCTACGTCAAGCCATTCGTGAAGCGGCATAAGAACGATGCAGTCGATGCCGAGGCGATCTGCGAGGCGGTGCAGCGGCCGGGCATGCGCTTCGTGGCGGTCAAGAGCGAGGAGCAGCAGGCGGCGGGCATGGTGTTCCGCACCCGCGATCTCGTCGTCCGGCAGCGCACGCAGCTGGTCAACGCATTGCGT
This sequence comes from Flavisphingomonas formosensis, assembly GCF_009755815.1. GTDB lineage: Bacteria > Pseudomonadota > Alphaproteobacteria > Sphingomonadales > Sphingomonadaceae > Flavisphingomonas > Flavisphingomonas formosensis. The sequence goes on along the minus strand of NZ_WRPK01000039.1, from coordinate 872 downwards.
GGCCACCTCGCCGAGTTCGGCTGGGTCGCACCGCGCGGCTTGGCGCAGGTCACAATGCTCGCCGACCTTCTCGACGAGGAGGAGATGGCATCGTCGCTGCCCGAGGCGGCGCTGGCCATGCTGCGCGCCATGGCCGACATGCTCGCCGGGCTCGACGACCGTATCGCCGACCTCGATAAAGAGATCGCCAAGCGCGCCCGTGAAGACGAGGTAGCGCGCCGGCTGATGACCATCCCCGGCATCGGCCCGATCGCTGCCACTGCGATCGTCGCTCTCGCGCCGCCGGTCGAGACCTTTACCAAGGGCCGCGATTTCGCCGCCTGGCTCGGGCTCGCGCCGCTCCAGCACTCGACAGGCGGCAAGCAGAAGCTTGGCCGGATTTCGAAGATGGGAGAACGCACCATTCGGCGGTTGCTCATCATCGGCGGCAGCTCGGTCGTCAGGCAGGCGACCCTGCACGGCGCGCCGGCAGGATCGTGGCTCGAGCGCATGCTGGCGCGCAAGCCGCGCATGCTCGTCTCGGTGGCGCTGGCCAACAAGATGGCGCGCATCGCCTGGGCGGTCATGACCAGGAACGAGGAGTACAGAGCTCCGGCAGCGGTCGCGGCGTAAGCCGGGACAGCAGCCAGAGACGTCGGGGACGTAGGCGGTCGAAGGAGGGTATGGCACAACGGTCGGCGAGACGGGGCCGGAAGAACCAGGGAATGGCGGAGCGCTAGCCAAGCGCGGAAAGCTGATGTGGTTCCGGTCCGCGAACTCCCATACTGGCCCGCAGCTATGGCGCTGCTCATCGAGGCCGGACAGATGACAGCATCCGACTACCTGCCAATCCACCCCGATTTACCGCTTGCATCCGAAGGGGCGTCCACAGA
>NZ_WRPK01000038.1 GCF_009755815.1 Flavisphingomonas formosensis | reverse complement strand
GATTGCGCAGTGGGCTGGGACGCTTGTTGATTGGCGAGCGGCGCTTGACGAGTTGAAGGTGCATTTGGCTCCGGCGCTGGGCCGAGCGGAGACGCGGGCGTCGGGCGGCGCGTTCATCGATGGCCTGCTTTCGGGCGCCGAGCGCAAGACTGGATGGATGCTGGCCGAAGAGGCCGGATTGGATCGGCCCTATCGTATCCAGTCCTTGCTAGGGCGCAGTGCCTGGTCGGCGGATGCGCTGCGTGCGCTGGTGCAGGATTATGTCACGGCAGCGCTCGGCGAGGACGGTGTTCTGGTCGTGGATGAGACGGGTTTCCTCAAGAAAGGCGCGCATTCGGTTGGGGTCGCGCGTCAATATTCGGGTACGGCCGGGCGGATCGAGAATTGCCAGGTGGGCGTGTTTCTCAGCTACGCCAGCCGCTTCGGCCATGCGCTGATCGACCGCCGGCTCTATCTGCCCAAGGCCTGGGCCGAGGACAGCGACCGCCGCCGCAACGCGAGCGTACCCGAGGGCATCGCCTTCGCCACCAAGCCGGCCATGGCGCGCGAGATGATCGCTGCAGCGTTGGATGGCGGAGTTTCCTGCGCATGGGTTCTGGCCGACGCGCTTTATGGTTCGGACTACCAGTTGCGCCGCATGCTAGAGGATCGTGGCCAGCCCTATGTTCTGGCGGTGCGCTCCAACCAGCATTTGCGTTTCCTGACGCAGGAAGGCCTGATCCAGAGCGACCCGGCCTATCTGGCGGAGGAACTGGAAGCGGGCGACTGGCATGCGCTGTCGGCAGGCGAAGGCGCCAAGGGGCCGCGGCTCTATCATTGGGCGCGCCTGCCGCTCCGTTGGACAACGCAGGACGGTTTTGAGCGCTGGCTGCTCTTCCGCCGCAGCCTCAGGAACCCGGACGAGCTTGCCTATTATTTCGCCTATGCCCGCGAAGGCGCCTCGCTGGCGGAACTGGCCGGAGCAGCGGGCCTGCGCTGGACCATCGAGGAATGCTTCCTGCGCGCCAAGGATGACCTCGGCCTCGATCATTGCGAGGCCCGCTCCTGGCATGGCTGGCATCGCCACATGACGCTTGTCATGGCCGCCGCCGCCTTCCTTGCCAAGCTCGCCGCCGACCAGCGCCGCGCCATATGGACCCGTGCCGAAGACGATCTCGGCGATCCCGCCAAACGGGACAAAACGAGTCCGAACCGACGGGCAGCATGACGCCTGTTCAGGACGTGCTCACAACGCCGGAAATCCGCCGGCTCATCGCAAAGCTCATATGCGCTGCTCATAACCATCCCGTCTTCATCTGGGCATGGTCACGATGGCGGCGAATACACCAGTCTGTCGCCGCCTGTTGTCATCGAAGAAAACGGGTTAATACGCAACTGTAGTACTA
>NZ_WRPK01000037.1 GCF_009755815.1 Flavisphingomonas formosensis | reverse complement strand
GGTCGTGTCCCCGGTGATGGTGTAGCTCGACGGTAGCGAAGCTAACCGGTCGCGCGCTCATCGCAGGCGCTGTAGCGGCCGGTCAGCTTCGCGGGTGGTCATCGGTGATCTTCGGATAGGTTTGGGTTGCGACACTCGAACCTACGGAGATTCCGATGACCGACGATACGATGAACCTTCAGGCGTTGCTGGGGAAGAGCGCGGACAGCGATTTTCTGCGCGAGATGATCGGCTTTGCCGCCCAGCGGCTGATGGAGTTGGAGGTCGGCGGGCTCACCGGCGCCGCCTATGGCGAGAAGAGCCCCGAGCGCCTCGCCCAGCGTAACGGCTACCGCGAGCGCGATTGGGAGACGCGCGCCGGCACGGTCGAGCTGCGTATCCCCAAGCTGCGCACGGGCAGCTACTTCCCCGGCTTCCTCGAACCGCGGCGGCTGGCCGAGAAGGCGCTCACCGCTGTCATCCAGGAGGCTTACATCCAAGGCATATCGACCCGCTCGGTCGACGACCTGGTCAAGGCGATGGGGATGAGGGGCATCTCGAAGAGCCAGGTGAGCCGGCTCTGCGAAGAGATCGACGTCCGAGTGAAGGCATTCCTCGATCGGCCGATCGAGGGCGACTGGCCCTACCTCTGGATCGATGCCACCTACCTCAAGGTACGCCAGGCCGGCCGGATCGTCTCGGTCGCCGTTACGATCGCCGTCGGCGTCAACAGCGACGGCCGGCGCGAGGTGCTCGGCATGGCGATCGGCGTCTCCGAGGCCGAGACCTTCTGGACCGACTTCCTACGCAGCCTCGCGCGGCGCGGCCTGCGCGGCGTCAAGCTGGTCGTCTCCGACGCCCACGAAGGTATCAAGGCGTCGGTGTCGCGCGTGTTCAGCGCCAGCTGGCAAAGATGTCGGGTCCATTTTGCCCGCAACGCCCTCGCTCACGCTGGCAGGAGCGGGCGTCGCGTCGTCTCGGCCTTCATCGCGACCGCCTTCGCGCAGGAGACCGCGGATGCCGCGAAGGCGCAGTGGCGCAAGGTCGCCGATCAACTCAGGCCCACCGTGCCCAAGCTCGCCACGCTCATGGACACCGCCGAGGCGGACGTGCTTGCTTACATGAGCTTCGCGCCCCAGCATCGCACGAAGTTGCACAGCACGAATCCGCTCGAACGCCTCAACGGCGAGATCAAGCGGCGCACCGAGGTCGTCGGCATCTTCCCCAACGAGGACGCCATTACCCGCCTCGTCGGCGCGATCCTACTCGAGCAGAACGATGAGTGGGCAGTCCAACGGTCGCGCTACATGACGCTGGAAAGCGTCGCGCAGTTGAGCGATGATCCTCTCGTCACGCTGCCGGCTATGGCCGCGTGATCGATCCGGCCTTGCCGGAGATCGGCGTCGCTACGTCGGCGAAGCTACACCATGCGATGGGACACGATC
>NZ_WRPK01000036.1 GCF_009755815.1 Flavisphingomonas formosensis | reverse complement strand
AGAGTCTTCTCTGATTGGGGCTCATCGGGTCAAGCTGCTCTCTCGTATTCGTGACCGTCCCATGGATCACTCGCTTCTCTCCGCGGTCAGCGCCGGGCTGCCGCATGATGGGGTCAGGAGAGCGGGATGCCTCAAGCTGTTTCGCGACCTTCGGCGGCGCCGAGGATCCGGACTCTCAACGAGGTCATCCCGCCCATCGTCCCCATGGGAACGACCACTATCCACCTATTCAGGCGGGATCTGATTTGTGTCTCCTCATGCTGCGCACGCCAGCGCGACATTCGGCAGGCTTGAGGCAGGCTTGCCCCAGCGGAACTCGGCCTGGTCGCTCCACATACGATGCAGGATAACGGCCAGCTTGCGCGCCACGGCGACACGGGCCTTGGCCATGCCGCGGCGTTGGGCTACGCGCATTCCCCACGCCTTCAGCGTCGACCATTTCTGGCAGCGCGTCAGCAAGGTGTGCGCCGCTTCGTAGAGCGCGGTACGGGCGAGCTCGTCGCCGCATCGACTGATCCGGCCTTGGATATCTGTCTCGCCAGACTGGTAGCGGCGGGGCGTAAGGCCAAGGTGAGCGCCGACGTCGCGGGATCGTCGGAAGCGCTCGGGCTGGTCGACTGTCGCACGGAACGCCAGCGCGGTGAGCGGCCCAACACCTGGCACCGTCATCAGCCGGCGACAGATCGGCTCCACCTTGACCGCATCCAGCGCATGCTTCGTCAGCCGCGCGATCTGGCAGGCCATCACATCGAGTACGGCCAGCAGCGGTCCGACGATGTCGGAGATGGCGGCGTCAGCCGATGCGAGCTCGCGGGCGCGGCCGGCGAACAGCTTGCGTGACGGTGTGCCGAGCTTGAGGCCGACTTCCCGTAGCACCGCGCGCACCGCGTTCTCGATGTCACGCTGCTTGTTTAGCATCGTCCTGCGTGCGCCGAGCAATGCGCGTGCCGATCGGCTCGGCATGCTTTTTACATGGACCGCGCGATACCAACCCGTGCGGATGATCTGTGCCAGGCCGCGGGCGTCGTTGCGATCGGTCTTGTTCGGCATCGCGCCCATCGCCGCCTTGGCCGCCCGCGTCTCGATGCACAGCGCCGCCAGGCCGGCGTGTGTCAGCCCCTGATGGAGCCACGCCGACAACGAGCATGCCTCCAGCCCGATACGCTCGAGGCCCAAGCCCGTGGCGGCCAGCGTCTCGATCAATGCATCAGGCTCGCTGGCGGAACGCAGTTCGCGGACCACCTTGCCCGTCTCATCGACAATGCAGATCGCCGTCTCTTCTAACGATACATCCAGTCCGGCATAGTGGCGCATGGTTGCTCCTCCTCATGGTTGTGGCCGCTCGATACGGACCACGTTCTACTATCCGCGAGGAGCAGCCACCCCACCGACTCGGGCACGAGCCCCAATCACCCCATCTGTTTGGAAA
>NZ_WRPK01000035.1 GCF_009755815.1 Flavisphingomonas formosensis | reverse complement strand
CCCCCTCACATGATGATTTTTCGGTCAAGGGCCGGTCTGCATTATTGTAGCGGCGCGATCGTCGATGGAATCCAGCTGAGCTATGTCACGAGTACCGACGAAGACACCTCGCCTGTACAACCTCACATGCGGTCGCCGTTCGAGACGGCAGCACCATAATCCCTCATTCGGGGCGAAGCTCAGGAGAACGGAACCATTCTTTTCCTTCGGCTGATGAGGCCATGGGGGGCTTCGGTCCATTCACCTGGATCCATCGGGACTGATCGGGCCCCGAGGATTTGGTCAGGTCGAGGTGTTGATTATACTTGTGTCATGACCGCACCCTCGATCACGACACCGCTCATTGCATATTTCCAGAAGGCCACGAGCAGCTTGCGTGCCAGTGCGATGATGGCAACCTTCTTGCCGCGCCCGCCGTTGCGACCCATGCGTTCCTGAAACCAGCGCGACAGGGCTGAGTCCGGCTGGAAGCGTAACCAGAGCCATGCCGCCTGAACCATCGTCGTACGCAATCGTGGATTGCCGGACTTCGAGACACCCTGTTCTCGATCGATCGAGCCGCTGCGCCACGGCGAGGGTGCTAGCCCGGCATAAGCCGCAATCTGGCGCCGGTTGTCGAAATGCCGGAACAGCCCTTCGCTGGCGAGGACGTTCGCAAACTCCGGGCCTATGCCCTTGAGCATGGTAAGCGTGGCTTGCGGCGAAGTCTCGGACATGTTGTCACGCTCGGCCTCAACGCATTTGATCTGCTTGTCGAGCAGTTCGAGCCGATCAAGCTCGCGACTGAGCTGCGCCTTGAGATGCGAAGGCAATGGCTTACCGTCGCCCGTTCTCATCTCCTCAAGGCGTTCACGCCGACCCCGTCGGTTTGGCTCATAACCCCGAATACCGACGCTGAAGAGCAGACCTTTGATGCGGTTTGTGTGCAGCGTGCGTTCCTTGACGAGCACCCTGCGTTCCCGCCCGATCCGCCGGCGGTCCTCGTCTTCGACCGTTGGCACGCGAACCATCGAACATACCCTTGGCTCACCGCGTATCCATGCCATCAAGGTACGTACCAGCGCCTCACCATCAATCCTGTCAGTCTTGGCACGTCGGTGCCGGCGCGACACTGCAATCGAAGCGGCATCGACCACATGGCTGGTGACCCAATCTTCGGACGCCAGCGAGCGGTGAATCCAGAAGCCGTCGAGCCCTGCTTCCTGAATAGCGATCACTCGATAGCGCTGGCCTTCGCGAACTTCTACCTTGTCGCGCAAGGCACCCAGACATGCGAGCAGCGCTGGCATATCGCCGCCGGGCACCGAGTGACGAGACATCTTTTCAGTCCCCGGCGACAGCGAGGTCACAAGCCAAGTCGATTTCGACAGTTCCAGCGAAACGAAAATTGCGCCAAGATCAACTCGGATGGCGGCAGGTTGCGAGACCAGGTCTGCTGACATGGCAAATCCTTTCAGAGTGGTTGGTAGCAAACCGACTCTGATCTTCCTCAGGCCGCTATCCAACTCTCATCATGGAATCTTT
>NZ_WRPK01000033.1 GCF_009755815.1 Flavisphingomonas formosensis | reverse complement strand
TATCGTTGCCGAGTACCGTGATGGTGACCGGGGTATCCTCGTTCGTCGACGCCGTGTCGTTCACCGCATCCGGTGCCGGATTGGTGATGGTCCAGGTGAAACTCTGCGACGTGCTCGCGCCCGCGACATCGGTCGCGATCACGGTCACCGTGTAGACACCGCCGCCGATCTGGCTCGCGTTGCTGGCAATCGTGCCGGTGACCACGCCGGTGACAGCATCGATCGTCAGTCCGTTCGGCAGGCCAGTCGCCGCGAACCGCAGCGGCTCACCGTCCGGATCGGCGAAGTCGGTCGCAACGTTGAAATTGACGAGTTCGCCGTCCGCATCGTTGCGCGGCGGCAGCGGGGCGACCGCTACGGGCGCATCGTTAATCGCGCCTACCGTCACGGTCACGGATGCGGTCGAGAACCCGCCCTGGCCATCGCTGATGGTGTAGCTGATCGTGTCGGTGCCGTTGAAATCGGCGTTCGGCGTGTAGGTCAGCGTGCCGTCCGTGTTGATCACGACGGTGCCGCGCGTCGCCGACGCCAGCGTGACGGTCAGAAGGTCCCCGTCCGCATCGGTATCGTTGCCGAGTACCGTGATGGTGACCGGGGTATCCTCGTTCGTCGACGCCGTGTCGTTCACCGCATCCGGTGCCGGATTGGTGATGGTCCAGGTGAAACTCTGCGACGTGCTCGCGCCACTCGGGTCGCGGCCAGTCACCTTGACCGTGTAGATCCCGCCATTAATCACACTGGCGCTCGCTGCGATCATGCCGGTGATGCGACCGGTGATTGCGTCGATCGACAATCCCGCCGGCAATCCGTCCGCGGTAAAGCTGAGCGTATCGTCATCGATGTCGCTGAACGCGGTTGCGATCGCCAGCGACACGGCTTCGCCATCGGAATCAATGCGTGACGGCAGGCCGACCGACGTCGGCGCGTCATTTGCCGGGGTGACGGTAACGACGACGGTTGCGGTGGAAAACCCGCCCTGATCGTCGCCCAGCGTGTAGGTGATGATGCCGATGCCGTTGAAATTCGCCGTCGGCGTGAAGGTGATCGAGCCATCGGCGTTGACGATCGCCGTACCGTTGCTGACGCCGTTGATCGTCAACGAGGTCGGTGTCAGCGGGTCGCCATCGGGATCATTGTCGTTGACCAGCACGTCGATCGTGACCGGCGTGTCCTCGACAGTCGTCGCGACGTCGTCCTGCGGCAACGGCGGGATATTTCCGACGCGCCACGTGAAGCTGGTCACGACTGTGCCGCCCTGGCCATCCTCGGCGGTCACAGCAACTATGTACACGCCGCCGTTCGTCTGGCTGGCGTCCGATGCGATCATACCGGTGATGACGCCGGTCGCTTGATCAATCGTCAAACCCGGCGGCAGACCGGTCGCGTCGAACTGCAACGCGTCGCCATCGATGTCGCTGAAACCGGGCGCGACCGGCAACACGATCATCTCGGCATCCGAATCGCTGCGCCCGGGGAGGCCGGTGGTAGTCGGCGCATCGTTCACCGCCGCAACCGTGACGGTTATTGATGCGGTCGAGAAACCGCCCTGGCCATCACTGATCGTGTAGCTGATCGTGTCGGTGCCGTTGAAGTTCGCGTTCGGCGTATAGGTCAGC
>NZ_WRPK01000032.1 GCF_009755815.1 Flavisphingomonas formosensis | reverse complement strand
CCGGCGTCCTGGTACTGGCGTTCGGGTTTGTCCTGGTCCTGGAAGGTGTCCGGCAGGCGCAGGGTCCTGAGCTTGAGGCCGGCGTCGATGAGGCCCTGGTCGCTGGCGAGGGTGAGGACATGCGCGCCGAGGCCGCCGACCGCGCCCTCCTCGATCGTCACCGCCACCTCGTGGCTGGTCAGCAGCTTGCGGATCAGCGCTTCGTCCAGCGGCTTGGCGAAGCGCAGGTCCGCCACGCTCGCCGAAAGCCCCATCGCCTCCAGCCGGTCCGCCGCGACCAGCGCCTCCGAAAGCCGCGTGCCCAGCGACAGGATCGCCACCTTCTTGCCCTCGCGCACGATCCGGCCCTTGCCGATCTCCAGCCGCTCCGGCTGCGCCGGGATCGCCACCCCCGTGCCGTTGCCGCGCGGATAGCGCACCGCGATCGGACCGTCGTCATGGAGCGCCATGGTATGCACCATGTGGGTCAGCTCCGCCTCGTCCGCCGCCGCCATCACCACGAAGTTGGGCAGGGTCGCGAGATAGGCGACGTCGAACGAGCCGGCGTGCGTCGCCCCGTCCGCGCCCACCAGCCCCGCCCGGTCGATCGCGAAGCGCACCGGCAGCTTCTGGATCGCAACGTCATGCACCACCTGGTCATAGGCGCGCTGCAGGAAGGTCGAGTAGATCGCGCAGAACGGCCGCATCCCCTGCGCGGCGAGGCCCGCCGCGAAGGTCACCGCATGCTGCTCGGCTATGCCGACGTCGAACGCACGCTCCGGAAAGGCCTGGGCGAACTTGTCCAGCCCCGTGCCCGACGGCATCGCCGCGGTGATCGCCACCACCGTCTCGTCGCGCTCCGCCTCGGCGATCAGCGCGTCGGCGAACACGCCGGTATAGCTCGGCGGCCCCGGCGGCGCCTTGGCCTGCACCCCCGACACCACGTCGAACTTCTGCACGCCATGATATTTGTCCGCCGCCGCCTCGGCCGGCGCGTAGCCCTTGCCCTTCTTGGTCACGACATGGACGAGGATCGGACCCTCCTCCGCATCGCGCACATTCTCCAAGACCGGCAGCAGATGATCGAGGTCGTGCCCGTCGACCGGGCCGACATAGTAGAAGCCCAGCTCCTCGAACAGCGTGCCGCCCATCGCCATGCCGCGCGCGAACTCGTCCGCCTTCCTCGCCGCCGAATGGATCGGCCGCGGCATCTTGCGCGCCATCCGCTTGGCCATGTCGCGCATCGTCAGGAACGGACGCGACGACACGATCTGCGCCAGATAGGCCGACAAGCCCCCCACCGGCGGCGCGATCGACATGTCGTTGTCGTTGAGGATCACGATCAGCCGGTTGCCCGCCGCCTTGGCGTTGTTCATCGCCTCATAGGCCATGCCCGCCGACATCGCCCCGTCGCCGATCACCGCGATCGCCTTGCCCGGCTTGCCCGCCAGGAGGTTCGCCGTCGCAAAGCCCAAGGCCGCCGAGATCGAGGTCGACGAATGCGCCGCCCCGAACGGGTCGTACGCGCTCTCGCTGCGCTTGGTGAAGCCCGACAGCCCGCCGCCCTGCCGCAAGGTCCGGATCCGGTCCCGCCGCCCGGTCAATATCTTGTGCGGATAGGCCTGGTGCCCGACATCCCAGATCAGAACGTCGCGCGGCGTGTCGAACACATAGTGCAACGCCACCGTCAGCTCGACGACACCCAGACCCGAGCCCAGATGTCCCCCCGTCACTCCCACCGCAGAAATCATCTCGCTGCGAAGCTCGTCCGCAAGCTGCCGCAACTGCCCAGGCTCCAGCCCCCGCAGATCCTCCGGCGTGTCAACGGTATCAAGAAGCGGCGTTTC
>NZ_WRPK01000031.1 GCF_009755815.1 Flavisphingomonas formosensis | reverse complement strand
CGCCACCCACACCCTTTACCGCCAATTTTCGGGTGCTACCTACCTGCCCGCCTTTTATGTCAACCCCGCCCACCCCCCCCCCCCCCCCCCCCGCAAGTGCATCGACGCGCTGGTTCACGTTAGCCAAATCGAATTTCGAACCGAACAAAGCCTGCAAGGACCAGTTGGGGTGTATGGCGAATTGGAAGACAGTTTTCAGCGTCAGGTGTGGCGGCATCGCCAGACCATTGATCCGGTCGCGGATGCGGTTGCCAGCAACGGGCGTATCGACGGTAACGATTAGCCCGTCAAACCCGGCGGCCTTGGATCTGGCGATAAAATCCCGGGTAAGGCCACGATCCTTGAAAATGTAAATCTGAAAGACCTTGGGTCCGTCAGAGATGCGTGCAACCTCCTCAATGCGGGTCGTCCCCATCGTCGACCAGCTGTAAAGCAGGCCACGCTTTGCCGCCGCCCGCGCAACCGCACCCTCCGCGTGTCGGTGAAACATCCGGGTGAGACCGGTCGGTGATAGCATAAGCGGATACTTCACGACCCGTCCGAATAGGACGGCCTCGGTTCGTATGCAGGACACATCGTTCAGGACGTCCGGAATCAACTCGAATTCTTCAAAAGCCGAACTATTCCTCAAAAGAGACACTTCATTGTCGGCACCGCTATCGATATATTCAAAAATAGGGCGCGGAAGTGCTCGGCGAGCCATCGAACGCAGATCGGCAACAGTGAAGGCGCGTCTAGAGCGGTTTTCGATCATTCTGCATCATATCCGCAGGCGGCGAAGTAGTTGGCGCACTCGTGCGGCGAGTAGAGATCGAGGATGCGGCCGATGGCGTTCCAGAGGCCGTGGATGGTGCGCTCAGCCGCCTTTCGCAGATGGGCTTTCAGCTTGGAGAAGGCCTGCTCGATCGGGTTGAAGTCGGGGCTGTAGGGCGGCAGGAAGAGGAGCGTGGCGCCGACGCTCTCGATGGCCAGGCGAACAGCGGGCGCCTTATGGCTCGAGAGATTGTCCATGACGACCACATCGCCGCGACCGAGTTCGGGCACGAGGACGCGGGTGATGTAGGTGAGGAACGCGTCCGCATTCATCGGACCGTCGAGCACCCAGGGCGCGACCATGCCAGTGCGGCGCAGGCCGGCGACGAAGGTGGTGGTCTTCCAGTGCCCGAAGGGGATGCCAGCACGCAGCCGCTCGCCGCGCGGACAGCGACCATGGCGCCGCGCCATGTTTGTCGAGGCCCAGGTCTCGTCGATGAAGACCAGCCGCTCGGGGTCGAGGTCGAGCTGGCCCTCGAACCATGCCTCGCGCCGCCTCAGGACATCGGGGCGATCCTGCTCCGTCGCGTGGCCGGTCTTTTTTTGCGCGTGATCCCGTGACGCTCGAAGAACCGCCACAGCGTCGCGATGCTGACGCTTACGCCGCGCTCGGCCAGCATCGCCTGCAACTCGGCGAGCGTCGGGTCCGGCTCCTGCTTGATCGCATCGAGGATGAAGCCCGCATGGTCCTCGATCTTGGCCGTCCGACGATCGCCGCCCTGCGGCTTGGCGGCCGGCGTGCCGTGAGCGAGCGCCAGTTGCCGCCACCGGATCGCGCTCGCCGCGCTGACCCCGAACCGCTCGGCAGCGCGCCGACACGACACTCCGCCCTCGACGGCGGCAACGACACGATCCCGAAGATCACGCGATAAGGCTCGACCCATCCATGCCGGCCTCCTTCGCCAGCACGGATTCTGAATCAGAAAACCCATCCCATGGGAATCCCCATCGATTCACATCGACCGAAAACCGCTCTAATACTACAGTTGCATTTGTTGCCGAGTTCTGATTCTCTGTGCGTGGTCGGCGGAGGGTTGGGTGATGGCGATTGCGCAGTGGGCTGGGACGCTTGTTGATTGGCGAGCGGCGCTTGA
>NZ_WRPK01000003.1 GCF_009755815.1 Flavisphingomonas formosensis | reverse complement strand
CCGGTAGCTCGTCAGGCTCATAACCTGAAGGTCACAGGTTCAAATCCTGTCCCCGCAACCAACAGCACCCCATCCCAATACCCCAACAGCACACCCCGCAGGCAACGGCCCGCGGGGCTTTCGGTGTTTATTATCCTGTCCTGGCATCGGAATGCCGCTACCTTTTTCGTCGAGACACCGTTCCGATGCGCTCGCCGAGCCGCTGGCGTTCACGGAAGTTTGTGTTATGTTCCGCTCGGTCGAGTAGGAGGGACGGGCGTGAACAGGTTTCTCTCGGGTACGGCGGTTATCGTGATGGCGTTGGGCTTCGCTGCCCCCGCCGATGCCGCCAATGACGTGATGAAGGAATGTGGCGCTAAATATCAGGCCGCCAAGGCGAACAATATGCTGGGCGGCAAGAATTGGGCGCAGTTCCTGGCGGCATGCCGCGGCTCACAGGCAGCTGCTCCGGCCGCCACCGCATCGACTGGCAAGGACGCTGCCGCGAAACCCGCCCCGCATCTGCCGGGCGCGCAGAGTCCCGCAATGGCTGCGATGCATGATCGCCAGCGCAAATGCGGACAGATGTGGCAGGCCGACAAGGCGGCGGGGAAGATCCCGGCGGGTCAGAAATGGCCGCAATATTGGAGCGCGTGTAACACCAGGCTGAAAGGTTGATCGAGCCGGCCATTATCGTCCCTTGTGGGATCGCTCGGCAGGTCAAGCAAAGGTCGCAGCTCCGGGCCCCAGATCGTTGCCGGCGCCGAGCGCAACATTACCCTGGCTTGTAAGGTGAGCGCTGCGGCAGTGCTTTTCGGCTGTTCATTGTCGCTGGCCCGAAGTCTGTCTCAGGTGAGCGGAACCCGCTTGCCGCGCATGCTCTCATGGTGCTGTCAGACTGTTCGGCGGATGCCCCTCCGGGCATGCGAGTATCAGTCAATGCATTGAAATCGCTGGTGACCCCTACGGGACTCGAACCCGTGTTTTCGCCGTGAGAGGGCGACGTCCTAGACCGCTAGACGAAGGGGCCGTCATGTGCGGAGCGCGGTCCTTAAGAGGCGCATGACGGCAAGTCAAGCGGCTCCGCGCGACAATTCTCACGCCATCAGGAGGCGATCCTCGCCGGCTGCGGCCAGCACGCCGATCAGGCCGCCGAAGTCGCAGCGTGGATCGTGGTCGGCGGGTTCCGAGCCGGTGAGCAAGAGCCCGGACTGGCAGAGAATGATCCCGATACCCGCCTCCAGCGCTTCGTCGAGGAGCTGGCCGAGCCTGGGCAGACCGGCTGCGGCATAGGCGTGATCGTCCAGCGCTTCGATGGGAAGCCGCGTCAGTGCAACCGCACGGCCATCCAGGAACAGGCGCGCGGCACCGCCCAGCGCGGCCTGGGCCAGCGCGAGGGTGAGCGCGGAACGGAAACGGGCGGTCGATGCTTCCGCCACGATGATGGTCAGGCCGCGCACAGACATCCCGGATCCTTGGGTAGACGGATGGTCCGCATGCGGAAGGCGAGCGCATCCAGCAGCAGCAGCTTGCCGGCGCTGTCTTCGCCGAAGCCGGTCAAGACGCGCACGACCTCCATTGCCGCGAGGCTGCCCATCACGCCAGTCAGCGCGCCGAGCACGCCCTGATCGGCGCAACTTATGTCGGGCCGGTCGGGATCGGTGCCGACGAGGCAGCGATAGCAGGGCTTGTCGGCCTCCCAGCCGCGATAGACGGCGAGTTGTCCTTCGAACTGACCCACTGCGGCCGAGACGAGCGGAATGTGCAGGCTCGTCGCCGCATCCGATACGGCGAGCCGCGTCGCGAAATTGTCGCTCCCGTCGACGATCGCGTCGATGCCTTCGAGCAGTGATTCCGCGTTGCCCGCATCGATCCGCTGATCGAGCCCGAGCAGGATCGGATCGGGATTGAGGCGCGCCGCGGCCTCGCTGGCTGCCTCCACCTTGAGCCGCCCGACATCGGCCGTTCCGAACAGCGTCTGGCGCTGCAGGTTGGAAAGGCTCACCCGATCGTCGTCGAACAGGGTGAGCCGTCCGACGCCCGCAGCGACGAGATACTGGATCGTTGGCGATCCGATGCCGCCCGCGCCGATGACGGCGACATGGGCGGAGAGCAGCCGGCGTTGGCCTTCCCCGCCAATCTCCTTGAGGATGATATGACGGGCATAACGATCGAGCTGATCGTCGCTGAGCGTCACCGTCCCGTTGATCCGAAGCCGCCCGTGCCGCGCACGGTTTCATCGAGGGCATCGACCTCGGCAAAGGCTGCGCGGGTCACCGCCGCCGGCACGAGCTGAGCGATGCGCTCGCCGCGCCGGATCTCGAATATATCGCTGCCCAGATTGGCGAGGATGATCTTCACCTCGCCACGATAGTCGGCATCGATCGTGCCTGGGCTGTTGAGGCAGGTAATGCCATGCTTCAAAGCCAGGCCGGACCGCGGCCGCACCTGAACCTCATAGCCTTCCGGAATTGCGATGGCAAAGCCGCTGGCGACGGCATGGCGCGCGCCGGGGGCCAGCGTCACGTCTTCGGCCGCGACCACGTCCATGCCTGCGGCATGGACGGTCGCATAGGCTGGCAACGGCAGCCCTTCGGCGTGCGGCAGGCGCTTGATCTGGATCGCGATCGTTTCAGAGGGCATCGGCAATCCTCATTGCGAGCCGCCGGGCGACTTCGTCCTTGGGAAGTTCGTCCCAGCTTTCTACGCCGGAAGCGGTGACGATGTGAACGCGGTTCGCCTCGCCGCCCATCACGTCGCCGGACACGTCATTGGCGACGATCCAGTCGCAGCCTTTGCGAGCGCGCTTGGCGACGGCGTGGTCGATCACGTCATTCGTTTCGGCTGCAAAACCAACCACGAGGCGTGGCCGATCGCGCGATTGCGATACAGTGGCAAGAATATCGGGATTTTCGACCAGCGCGAGCGCCGCAGGCGCAGATCCGTCCTTCTTGAGCTTCTGAGGCGCTTCGGCTGTCCGCCAGTCCGCGACCGCGGCGACCATCACGGCCGCATCCGCCGGCAGCGCATGGGCCACCGCATCGGCCATCTCGCGTGCGGTCTCGACGTCGACGCGCCTCACGCCGCCGGGGGTTGCGAGCTGCACCGGCCCCGCAACCAGTGTCACCCGCGCGCCCAGCGCCGCCAGCGCGCCGGCGATGGCAAAACCCTGTTTTCCGGAAGAGCGGTTTGCGATGTAGCGGACCGGATCGATCGGCTCGTGCGTCGGTCCTGCGGTGACGACGATGTGCCGTCCGGCAAGCGCGCTGGTGCGTATGCCGGTGGGGGGCACGGCTGCGGCATGGCTGCGCTCGGCAAAATGTCGCTCGATCGCGGCGAGGATCGCCGGCGGTTCGGGCAGCCGCCCGGGGCCATATTCGCCGCACGCCATCGGACCTTCGTCAGGCTCCACCACCGTCACGCCATCGGCGCGCAGCCGCGCGACGTTGCGAACGGTCGCCGCATGGCTCCACATGCGCACGTTCATAGCGGGCACGGCGAGCACCGGCTTGTCGGTGGCGATCAGCAGCGTCGTGGCGAGATCGTCTGCGATGCCGGCGGCCATCTTCGCCATCAGATCCGCTGTCGCCGGGCAGACGACCACCAGATCCGCCTCGCGGCTCAGCTGGATATGCCCCATCTCGGTCTCGTCCTTGAGATCGAATAGGCTGGTATGCACCTGCT
This sequence comes from Flavisphingomonas formosensis, assembly GCF_009755815.1. Classification (GTDB taxonomy): domain Bacteria; phylum Pseudomonadota; class Alphaproteobacteria; order Sphingomonadales; family Sphingomonadaceae; genus Flavisphingomonas; species Flavisphingomonas formosensis. The sequence goes on along the minus strand of NZ_WRPK01000003.1, from coordinate 578,545 downwards.
GCTCGGAGAGTGCAGCAAGGGTCATCGGCGTGACGAAATGCTGTCCGGCCTCGGTCAGCACGCAGCGGACCGTGCCGCCGCTCTTGCGGATCAGCCGAATGAGTTCGCAGGATTTGTAGGCCGCGATGCCGCCGCCGACGATCAGGAGTATGCGCTGGCCCATCATCGTCCGCTCCATCGCCTTGCCGCACGCGCGAGTCGACAGGAACGACGATCGCTCACGATGCCCTTCGATATGGGAGCATCGCCAACTGCTGCAATCCTCCGCCCTTTCACAGCAACCACATGATCAGAGCACCCGCCACGGCTCCGCCGATCGCGATGAGGCCGTTTCGCCACCAACCGCCGCCGATCCTCACCACCTGCACGTCACGGAGCGGCGGCGGGGGCGGGGCTGCGCCTTCGCTCGGGAACGCGGCCTCGATCCGGCGGACCAGTTCGGGGAGCCGCGTGAGTGTCCTGAAGTCCGCCAGCAGCCGATCGGCGATGAAGGCTTCCGGGCCGAGCTCCGACCGGAGCCACTCTTTCACGAACGGGCCCGACGTTTCCCACATGTTGATCTCGGGATCGAGGCTCTGCGCCACGCCCTCCACCATCACCATCGTCTTCTGCAGCAGCAGCAGGTGCGGCTGGGTCTGCATGTCGAAGGCGCGGGTGATCGCGAACAGCCCGTCGAGCATCTGGCCGATCGAGATGTCCTTCACCGGAAGGCCGCGGATCGGCTCACCCACGGCGCGCAGTGCGGTCGTGAATTCGGCGAGGTTATGATGCGGCGGCACATAGCCCGCTTCGAAATGAATCTCGGCCACGCGCTTATAATTGCCGGTGATCAGGCCATGCAATATCTCCGCCAGCCACACCCTGGCCTGGCGGTCGATGCGGCCCATGATGCCGAAATCGATCGCCGCGATACGGCCGTCGGGCAGGGCGAAGAGATTGCCCTGGTGCATGTCGGCATGGAAGAAGCCGTCAGCGATCGTCTGGCGCAGGAAGGCGCGCACGATATTGGCGGCAAGCGCCCGCAGATCATGTCCGGCAGACAACAGCCCTTCGCGATCGGCGAGCTTGATGCCGTCCACCCAGTCGATCGTCAGGATGCGGCGGGACGTCCGGCTCCAATCCACGGCGGGCACCACGAATCCCGGCTCCGCCTCCATGCCTTCGGCCAGCTCGGATGCGGACGCCGCCTCGCGCCTCAGATCGAGCTCGCGCAGCGTCCATTGGCGAAAAGTGGCGATGACGAGCCGGGGCCGCAGCCGCGCCAGCTCGCCGCCCATCGCTTCGGCCTGCGCCGCGGCCCACTCATAGGTCTCGATGGCGCGTTCCATCTCCTCCTCGATGCCGGGGCGGAGGATCTTGACGGCTACCTTGCGTCCATCGGTGGTGATCGCACGGTGCACCTGCGCGATCGAGGCGGCACCGATCGCCTGCTCCTCGAAATGGGAGAAGAGCGCCTCGATCGGCTTGCCCAGGCCGCGTTCGACCGCCGCGCGCACGAGCGGGTAGGGGGCGGGGGGCAGGGCGTCCTGCAGGCGGAACAGATCCGCAGCGGCTTCCTCGCCGACGAGGTCCGGCCGCGTCGCGAGTGCCTGACCGAGCTTGATCGCCGCAGGGCCGAGCGCTTCGAACGCATCGGCATAGGCCGGCTGATTCGGCACGCGCGCGCCGAGCCGGGCGATCCGGGTCAATCGCCGCACGGGCGCCGGGGTCAACGGATCGCGCTCGATACCGCTCAGCGCGCCATGGCGCGCCAGGGTGCGGCCCCACCGCAGGAGGCGAAAGAGATGAACGGCCGAACGGGTCATGCGCGCGCGACACCTTCCCGGTTCGATCGCGGCAGGGCGGCGGCGGAGCGCAGGCTGCTCAAATCTTCCATCCCGAATGAATGGCCACAAGCCCGCCCAGGATCGGCTCGACCCGCGTCTGCACGAAGCCCGCTTCGCCGATCATCGCCTTGAAACGGTCCATGTCCGGGAAGCGACGGATCGATTCGATCAGATAGCGGTAGCTGTCTTCGTCCTTTGCCAGCAGCTTGCCGACGCGCGGCACGATGTGATGCGAATAGGCGTCATAGACGTCCGCGAAGCCCGGCCATTGCGTCGTCGAGAATTCGAGGCAGAAGAAGCGCCCGCCGCGCTTGAGCACGCGATGCGCCTCCTCAAGCGCTTTCTGGATGTGCGTCACGTTGCGGATGCCGAACGCGATCGTATAGGCGTCGAAGCTCTTGTCGTCGAAGCTCAGCGTCTCGGCATTCTGCTCCGTCCACACCAGCCCATCGATGCCGCGCTTCTTCGCGCGCTCCATGCCCACTTCCAGCATGGCCGGATTGATATCGGCAACCGTCACCTGTGCGCCGGAACGGGCGAGGCGGAAGGCGATGTCGCCGGTGCCGCCCGCCATGTCCAGGATCGATTCGGCCGCCCGCGGTTTCACCTGACGGACAAAATGATCCTTCCAGAGCCGGTGCAGCCCGCCGGACATGGCGTCGTTCATCAGGTCGTAGCGCGATGCGACGCTGCGGAAGACGGCGCCAACCTTCTCGGTCTTCTCGGTTGGGGAGACTTCGGTATAGCCGAAGGAAACGGTGTCGGTCATGGATGCGCCACGCTGGTGGGAAGTTGGCGCTGCTCTAGCCAAGGGATGCGCCCACGGCAAATTCCGCATCGCTGCGTCTGAGCCTTCCGGGCCGCTCCGGCCGCGCCGCGCAGGAGAAGTGGCGCGCTGCTGTGAGCCACGCTACAGTTGGGTTTGATGTGCTTGGCATAGTATAAAAGGCGAATCTTTTCGGGGGCTTGCTTCCTCCGGACGAAACGCGCAACGCTTGGCCGCTCACGGAGTGGTATCGATGAAGTACGATCTGTTCTCCGGCTATTCGACGGCGGGACTTCTTACCCTTCTCGTCTATGTCCTGTTCATCGTGGCGACGCTGCAGCGCAACAGCTTTCGGCTGCGGATCGGCCTGGTCGTGGCGGCAGCACTGGCCTTTTTCGTCGCGCTCACCGGCCGCAAGGATTATCTGCTGGCCCTGCTGGCGCTGACCCTGGTGGCAGTCAATCTGGGGCAGATCGCGCTGCTGATGTTCGGAGGCCGCAATATCCGTTTCACCGCGGAAGAGCAGGAGATGGTGGATTCGGCGCTGCCGATCATGACGCCCAAGCAGGCGCGCCACCTGCTCAACCAGGGTCTGTGGATATCAGGACGCCCCGGCGAGGTGCTGATCCACGAGGGCGAACGTGTCCAGCATCTCTTCTATCTCAGCCAGGGCAATGCCCGCGTGACCAATGGCGGCCAACATATTGCGACCTGCGATCCGCAGACCTTCATCGGCGAGATGACGGTGCTGTCCGGCGATCCTGCGACCGGAACGGTGACGCTGGAAAATATTGCGCGTTTCTGGTGCATCACCGCGCCGGCGCTGCGCCGCTTCCTGGATGAAAATCCCGATCTCCAGGTCGCCCTAGAAACGGGATTTTCACGCGACATGCGTGCCAAGCTCGTGCGCGCGAACCGCGCGCTTGCGGAGGCCGGTGCACGGGAAAAGCCCGCCTGACCTTAAAGTTCGATCTTCCAATCCCAGCCGAGCGGATCGCCGTCCATGATCTCGATCCCGCTGGCGGCAAGCGCGTCCCGGATTGCGTCGGATGCGGCGAAATCCTTTGCGGCGCGGGCGGTCTTGCGCTGTTCCAGCCGCGCTTCCACCGCGTCCGCCTCGATCTGCGCGTGCGTCGGCCGGATACGCATCGCCACGCGGTCCAGGGTCAGCAGTTCGAGGCCCAGCGCGAGATCCATGCTGGCCAGCACGCGCAGCCGCTGGTCGGGCGTCAGTGTCTTCAGCGCGATCGTCTCTTCGAGCAGCGGCAGGGCGCGCGGCAGCATCAGATCAGCGGAGACCGCCTCGTCGAAACGGGCGAGCAGCGCCGTTGCCGCCGCAGGCAGCCCCTCCTCGATCACCGAGCGCTGATAGCTGGTCGCCGCACCGCGGCTGTACCGCGTCTCGGTAATCGCCCGTAGCCATGCAAGCTCGCCGGCTTTTGCGCGAAGCTGAGCCACGCCCATCACCAGCCGCTTCAAGCGGGTGAGCGCCGCCGCGATATTCTCCACCGAGAATTCCAGTTCGCTGCGATAATGGGCGGACAGGCAGAGCAGCCGGTAGGCGAGCGGGTGGATGCCCTTGTCGATCAGGGACGGCAAGGTCGCGAAATCCCCCTTGGATTTCGACATCTTACCGGTTCGATCGATCAGGAAATTGTTGTGCATCCAGAAGTTTGCCCCGGTTTTCTCGGTTCCGGTAAAAGCCTGGTTCTGTGCGATCTCGTTGCAGTGATGGATCTCGCGATGATCGATCCCGCCGGTGTGGATGTCGAACTGCGCGCCGAGATATTTGAGGCTCATCACCGAGCATTCGAGATGCCAACCCGGCGCGCCGGGGCCCCAGGGCGAGGTCCATTCCATCAGCCGTTCGGCGCCTTCCGGTGATCGGCGCCAGACGGCGAAGTCGCTCGGGTGGCGCTTGCCTTCCACCTCGGCGATACGGCCCATCACCTCGTCACCGCGCGCGCCGGCGAGCCGGCCATAGTCCGGCACCGTCGATGTATCGAAATAGAGGCCGCTCTCCAGCTCGTAGGTCGATCCAGCCGCCTCGATCTTGCGTGCGAAGGCGATCATGTCCTGCACATGATCGGTCGCGACGCTCCACAGCGTCGGGTCGATGATGTTGAGCGCGGCGAGATCGCGCTTGAAGGCCTGGGTGTAGAAGGCGGCGACGTCCCAGATCGTCATGTTGGCGCTGCGGGCGGCCAGCTCCATCTTGTCGTCGCCCACATCCGCGTCCGATGTCAGGTGGCCGACATCGGTGATGTTGATGACGTGATTGACCGGCCAGCCCTTCCAGTTGAGCATCCGGCGCAGGCTGTCGGTGAACACATAGGCGCGCAGATTGCCGAGATGCGCGAAATTATAGACGGTCGGCCCGCAACTGTAGAGCCTCACCATCGTGGGATCGATCGGTTCGAACGGTTCGATCGTCCGGGTGAGGCTGTTGAACAGGGTCACGGGTGCAGAGCGTGTCATGCGCCGCCCCGTAGAACATCGTGCGGAAAAGGGGAACGCTTTTGGCGGAACCCTGCTGCCCGTTCACTGCAGCTTGCAGGGAGAGCCCGCCGCCGTGCCCGGGCAGATCGCGCTCCACAGATCGTCATTGCCCGCACCGGTCACCGGATCGTCGATATCCGGCATGACCGTATAGGGATCGAAATCGATCAGCTGGATCGCGGTCTGGTCGAGGAACGGCGTCAGCACGCCGATTGGCGTGTCGCCGTCGATCACCGAGACGATGTCCTGAACCGGCGGCGTCGGCGGGCCGCCACCGCCCTCCACGCAATCGCCGCCTGCGATCAGGCAGTTGTTGGCCTTGGAGCCAAGCGTATAGCTTCCGGGCTTGTCGCTGTCCGCCTGCTGGATCTTGATCAGCGGGATGATCGCCTTGCCGGTCGTGAAGCTGCCGTCGCTGTTGAGGATGCGGCCGTTGAGCACGATGTCCGTCTGCGTCCCGTTCGCTGGCGTGACGATAGCGACGCTGCGCGCCGTGAAGCCGCCGCGCGTGCCGGGCGTGGTGCCGTTCTGCCCGCTATTCTGGATGTACAGCGACTCGCCGGGCGTAAATTCCAGCGCGCCCGCCTGGATGTAGCCGGCGCTGTTGTCGAGCCCGTCATTCTCTCCGAGGCGGCCATTGCGGGCTTCCGTATCGGTTAGCGTCGCCAGATCCTGCTCGGCCTTGAGCGTGCCGACGAAGATGCTGTTGGCGCCAAGCTGCAAGCGCCCCGACAGCGTATCGTCCTTGCCGGTGATCGTTACCGATCCGTCCGGCGTGATGACGTCCAGCAGCCCGCCCGCGTTCAGGGAGAGAATGTTGCCGCTGGCCGCATCGGTGAACCGCACGTCGCCCGCGACGCGCAGGCCACCGGGGCTCAGGATGGTGAGCGCGCCGGTCGCGGAGGCGATATTGGCGTTGGCGCCGTCGGCGCCGATCACATCCAGATCCTCGATGCGGATATCGGGCGCGCTCGGTACCAGGGCGCCGGGCGCGTCGACGCGGATGGTGATGTTCTGCGCGTGGAGGCGCGAAAATTCACCATTGTCGAGCACATAGCCCTGGCTGCCGCCACTGCCACCGATCGTGGTCGTGGTGCCTGGCGCGCTGTTGCGCAGCGTGATCTGCGATGTCTCGGTGCCGCCCCCGATCACCGCCGCATTGCCGATCCTGATATCGGACGAAGCGATGGCGATGGTTTCGCCTATTGCCTTGCCCTCGATCGTCACGAGGCCCTGCGCGGCGAGGCCAAGGGCGGATCCGGCCTCGACATCGCCGGTGAGCCCGGCCGTTCCGCCGGATTGGATGTCGATGTCGGTGGCCGCGCGGGCATCGCCGATCGTCACGGCATCGCTTGCGAAGAAGGTTGCCCCGCCGGCAGACCGGGCCTGATCGACCGAGAGCGTGGCCGCGAGCAGCGCGATGTCGCCGCTGGTCGATGTGACCGAGCCGACGTGCAGGTCGCCGATCGCGTTCAGCGTGACGGCAGTGCCTCGCGCATCCACATGGCTGCCGGATGCTATGTCGCTGCGCACCAGCACAGCGCCGCCGCTCGAAGTCAGGTCGATGTCGCTGCCGGCGTGGAGCGTATCGATGTCGATCCCGGCAGCGGCATCGATCGTCGCGCCTTTGCCGGCCTGAAGCGATTGGGCGCTGAGCCCGCCAGTGCCGACGTCTAGCGAAAGGGCGCCGGCCGCGTTCGCGGAATTGACCGAGAGCGGCCCGCCCGCGTTCACGTGGATATCGCCTTTGGAAGATTGGACGTTATCGATGGAGAGGCCGCCCAGCGCGGTCAGCGTCACAGCCGTACCGCTCGCATCGACCAGACCGCCCGCGGCGATGTCCGCGATCTGGATCGCACCGCCGCTGCTGCTCAGCTGGATGTCGCCATCGGAATGGACCGTCGTAATCACGATGGTGCCGGCCGCGCTGACGCTGACTGTCGTCGGGTCGATGGCGTCGCCGGTCACGGACCCGCCGATGCTCTGCACCGTCACGGCGCCAGGCGCGGTGAGCTCGCCGAAGCCGATGTCGCCCGCAGCCGTCAGCGTGAGCGAGCCCGTGCCGCCCGCAGTGGCATTCTGCACGTCCAGCGTGCCGCCGCTGCTGCCCAGAGTCACCGACTGGCTGGCGGTCGCCTTGTCGACCGAGAGGTCGCCGGCAGCATTGATCCTGACGTCTCCTCCGGTGGCGGCCACATTGTCGATCGCAAGCTTTCCGGTCGCGGTCAGCGTCACCGCCGTTCCGGTTGCGTTCACCACGCCGCCGCTGGCGATATCGTCGCGCACCAGGATTGCGCCATGGCCGGCAGAGAGATCGATTTTGCCGCCGGCCGACAGGCTATGTGTGTCGATGCCAGCGTCCGCATCGAGCGCCATTGCTCCCTTGGCGTCGATCGAGCCTCCCGTGATGCCGCCCTGGGCACTGGTGAAGGTCACGCCGCCGCCTGAGTGGACGGCGATGAACTGAATGTCGCCGACGCTGGTCACCTCGATCGCGCCGCTGCCGGTGGTGGCCGCGGCTCCCAGCGTCGCCTTGCCCGCTTTGATGTCGATCTTGCCGCCCGCGGTGAGGCTCGAGGCGCTCACCAGCCCCTTGGCGTCGATCGCGATGTCGCGCGCGGCATCGGCCTCGGTGATTGCAGCATCGCCGCCGGCGGTGACCGCTAGGTCTCGCTTGGCGCTGACGCTGGCGAAGCCGACATTGCCGACGGCATCGATCTTCACGTCGCGCGTGGCGCCGATCGTGCTGCCCGTGATGCCCGCGCCGCTCAGCAATAGATCCTGTGCTGCATCGGCAGCGAGAACCGACAGATCGTTGACGGCCGTGATCGCGACATCGCCGATCCGCGACGTTGCCGATCGGATAGCGAGCGCCCCCGGCGCGGTCAGGGTCACGGCGTTGCCGATCGCATCGACGAGGCCGTCGGATGCGATATCCGACACCAGCACGGAACCGGCCAGCGAGGTGAGTCCAATGTCGCCGCCGGCATGCGCCTGGCCGATCGTCACATCCTGCGATGCCTGCACCGTCATTTTGCCGCCCGCGCGCACCGTGGCGGCGTCGACCGGGCCGTTTAAGGCGATGATGGACAGATCCTCGTCCGTCCGGACGACGCTGCCCGGTGTCGCTGAAAAGGCGGTTCCAGCCTCGAAATTCGCCGAACCGGCGTGGATGCTGTCGGCTGGCGTCGCGGCCTGGCCGGCATGGTTGATATCGATCCGCTGGCCGGTGGTGACGAACAGGTCACCTCCGACATCGAGCCCGCCGGTATCCGCGAAGTCGAACTGTGCCGAGCCGCCGGTGGTGAGCGCTGCCGATCCCTGTATTTCGATCGCGCCGCTCTCCGAATAAACGCTGATGTTCGGCGTCGTGGCTGATGCTGCGCCATTCGCTGAGGCTGTAAGATTGGCGATGCGCAGCGATCCCGTCGGCCCCGCGGCGCGATCGGTGATTTCGACGAAGCCCGCCTGATCGCCGCTTGCTCCGATCACGATGGTGCCGAGCTGTGCGGAACCGGACAGACCCAGTTCGTTGTCGTCCGCTACGGCGATCACCACGCGTCCGCCCGCGCCCGGGCCATTCGCTCCCGCGGCGCCGTTGACCGGCGCGATCGGCGGTTGATTGGGTTGGGGGGAGGGGCCGCCCGTACCGCTGCCGCCGGCCGCGCCCTGGCCGCCCGCGCCGTCCGCCAGCAGCGATGCGCTGCCGAGACGGATCGAACCGCCGGATGCGGAGACGGAGGCAAAGCCGCCATTCCCCGCGCCACCGGCACCGCCGTCGCCGGCCGCCGAGCCGATCCCCGACGCATCGCCGCCACGGCCACCCGCGCCACCCGTGGCGCGAACGTCGAAGATCAGCGCGGAATGCGGATCATCCAGGATAGAGAGCGTGCCTTGGCCGCTGGCCAGCAGCGTGATGCCGCCTCCGTTCGCCTGGCCGCCTTGGCCACCCGTTCCGCCTGTCACACCGGAACTGCCCACGCCGCCGGCGCCGCCGGTCGCGCTCGCATCGATCGCCGTTGCATTGGCGATGGCTGCGGTCGCACCGCCATCGGCAGTAAAACCGATGGCGCCGCCCGCGGCATCGCCGCCGCTGCCGCCATTGCCACCATCGGCACTGTCGCCGCCGGCACCCCCGATGCCCGCCGCGGATGCCGAGAGCGCCTTGATCGTGAGCATGCCGCCGCCGCTCGCATAAAGATCGATCAAACCGCCAGTGCCCGCACCGCCGGTTCCGCCGTCGCCGGACAGGCCCATGCCGCCGGCCCCGCCCAGTCCCTTGGCGGAGAGCAGCGCGCTATCCGCCAGCAGAGTCCCGCCAAAGCTCGACAGGCTGATGGCGCCGCCGCTGCCGCTGCCGCCCATGCCGCCGGTGGCGCCATTGCCACCCGCGCCGCCCACACCGTCCGCGGTAAGCGCCAGGAGGAGCGGGTCCGCGTCGCTGAAGCCGATCGATCCGCCGAAGCCGCTGCCGCCATGGCCGCCCATGCCATTACCGGCGCCGCTGCCACCCGCGCCGCCCTGGCCGCTTGCGTGCAGATTCGCTGCGCTGCCGAGGTCGATGCTGTTGCTGCTGCTGGCCGAGGTGGCGATCGTCGCCATGATCGTGCCGCCGCGACCGTCGCCGCCATTTCCGCCACCGGAGCCGAAGGGGCTGTCCGGATTGCCCGGCAGCCCGTCGCCACCGATGCCTCCGGCATCCGCATCGAAACGGCTCGCCTTGAGCGAGCCGGCAGTCACCGAGAGGTTCACATTGCCGCCCCGGCCTTCGCCGCCATCGGCATTGCCGATGCTCATCTCGCCCGGGCCGCCGCCGAAGCCCCGCGCGTCGATCGATACATCGCCGAGCGCGATCGTACCGCTATGGGAGGAGGAAGAGCCGGAGCTCAGTCCAACGGTGCCGCCCTGGCCCAGCCCGCCGGTCCCCCCGGAATTGGAGGTGCCGCCCCGCCCGCGCGCCGACAGCCCTACGTCGCCCGAGCGAAGCTCCCCCGACGCCGCATCGAGGGTGATCGTGCCCCCGCTTCCAACGCCGCCATCGCCGCTTCCGCCGCCACCAAGCGGCGAGGCGAAGGATTGCGCGGAATCGCCGCCGCGTCCATCGGCGGTCAGCGTCATCGAACGGGACGTGATCCTGCCTGGAACGCCGGCTTCGCCTTGGTCCGCTTCGACGGTGATCCGGCCGCCGGTGCCGTTGGCGCCGGTGCCGCCTGCCGCGGTGGAGTAGCCGCCGAAGCCGCTGGCGTCGGCGTTCAGCGCGAAGCCGCTGGATCCGGAGGGTGCGCCGATCGTCCCATCGATCGCGGAAACCAGGATGACGCCGCCACGTCCCTCGGATCCGCCTTCGCCGGCCATCATGACGCCATTCCCGGACGTGCCGGTTGCAAACAGGTCGACGCTCGTACCGCGTATCGTCACGATGCCGCCGGTCGTCGAAACCTCGATCGATCCGCCCCCGCCATTGCCGGCCGAACCGTCTTTTCCCTGAAACGACCCGCTGCCGCCGGCGCCGCCGGCGCCGTTGGCCGTGATCGAAAGAGTGTTGGCGGAGGCCGCCCCGCCGCTGACCGCGCGGAAACTGGCGTTGCCGCCGGTGCCGAAGCCGCCATCGCCGCCATGGGGCGTGCCATAGCCGGTCTCGAATGCGTTGCCGCCGTCACCGCCGAAGCCGGAAACGTCGAAACTTACGTCGCCTACGGTCAGCGTGCCGGCATTGGCATAGATGTCGATCGTGCCGCCGCGGCCGGCGCCTCCGTGATAGCCGCTGCCGCTCCAGGCATCCGATCCCCGGCCGCCGGTCGCGCTGGCGTCCGCGGTGACGTTGCCGAGCGTCAGGCTCCCGGCGCCCGCGCCCAGGACGATCGTTCCGCCCGTGGCATTGCCGCCGTCGGTGCCGCCTATCCCGTCCGCGCCGACGGCCGAGGCGATCAGTGTCGCGTCGGTAGCGGAAATCGATGCGACGGGGGTGCCGGTGGTGACGATCGAGATCGAGCCACCCTCGGCATCGCCCCATCCGCCGCCGCCGATCGTCTGGGTCTGAAAGCCGCTATTGCCGGTCGCCTTGGTGGATGCCGTGATGCCCTTGGTGACGGCGATCTTGGCGCCGTCCGCCAGCACCGAGATGCGTCCGCCGCTCGCCACATTGCCGTCCGCTTCGGCCGAGAGAGCGAGAGCGCCGCCGATGGTGAGCGATCCGCCGGTCATGGCGATCGATGCCGTTCCGGCGACCGCCTCGTCATGGCCGGGCAGCGCATCGGCCTTCAAAGCAAGATCGCCGCCGATCGTGATCGTGCCGCCATTGCCTTCGATCTTCGCCGTCCCCGCCGTCACGTTGCCGAGCTGGGCATCGAGGCCGGAAACGATCAGCGTGGCGTCGCCGCCGACCTTCACCGTGCCGCCTTTGGCCGCGAGGGTGACGGTGGCGGGCACCGGATAGGCATTGGCATCGAAGCCGAAGGATTGCAGGACCAGATCGCCCCCGACCTGGATCAGCTTTCCCGCATCCGCCTCGAAGTGGATGTCCTGGCCGGCGTTGATCACCAGATTTTTCGAGAAATTCAGATTGCCGGCAACGCTTACGTCATTGGTCGCCGCTGCCAGCACGCGGGAAGAGAAAGTTCCGTCGGTCAGCTTCAGGTCGGCATTTTGTCCGACGCCCAGGTTGAAGTCGATGCCCAGCTGGAAATCGCCGTAATTGTCGAAGAAGGTGCGGATGTTCGATCCCGAAGAGAGCACGACGACGCCATTTTCGATGCTGGCGTTCGATGCGGCTTCGAAGCCGACATTGCCGCCGACAAGCATGGTCACCGCGTCGTTCTTGGGCACCGCCACCATCATCACCAGGTGCGGATCGCCCGATCCCGTGCTGGCGGGCCCGGTGGTCGTGCCGGTGTGGCTCAACGTCACCTCGTCGCCCGCGATCTTGGGATCGACATAGGATCCCGTCGTCACCTGGATGTCGAACAGGTTTTGCGTGATCGTGATGTCGGCAGCCTCCGCCGCCACATAGTTGGCGGTGCCGTTCACCGTCACCGTGCCGGCCTGGCTGATCCTCGGGGCGATCAGCGCGACATAGCTGCCCGCGTTCAGCGCATTGATCTTCGCGCCTTTCTCGACGGACACCGCGGCGCGGCTGTCGGCATCGCCGCGGAACTGGACGGTCTTCGCGCCGGGCTTGCTGATGATGTCGTCTGCCGTGAGCAGCAGGCTGCCGATGTTGAAGGTGGCGGACGATCCAACCACGATGCCGCCCGGGCTGTAGAACCATAAAGTACCGCCGCGTGCCGATCCGATCGTGCTGTTGATGGTGCCGTTCAGCCCGATCGGCCGGCTTGGATCCTCGGGTATGATCCGGTTGAGGACAGTATAGTTGCCGCGGCCCGTAAAGTTCGCGACATTGTCCTTGGGCAGGAAATCTATCGTTCCGCCGCCCGATCCGCTGTCGCTCGGTGTCCAGTTGATGATCGCGCTGGAAGATCCGATCGTGATCGTTTCGATGCCCGGCGTCGAGCGGTCGTATCCGACGCTGCCGGATGCCGTACTGGGCGCGCCCTGAAACGCCTGGCCTCGTGCTACCGACGGCATGGCCAGCACGGCCGCCAGCGCACAACTCGCCAGCAGGGGCAAGTGGCGGCGGCGGATATGCCCTCCGGACGACATTGCCTTGCTCGACATCACATCACTCCCCGCCGGCTGGATCCGGCTGCTGCTTTGATCAGTAGGCCCAGGGCCACAGGCGCGTGGTCAACGAAATCAGGAAACGGACATCGCCCTTGGGGCGCTGGACGCCAGCGAGAAAGGCGGGCGGATGGCTGAGCGGCACTGCCACCGTCGCATCAAACCGCGCCCGGTCGCCCCACGCCACGCGCGCCCCGCCGCCCGCGGAATAGAGATGCTGAGGATCGCGCTCCGCATAGGGCCGGTAGAAGCCCTTGTCCTGGTTCCACACCCAGGCTGCATCGAAGAAGGCGAATGGCTGTATCGCCAGGTCCTTGCCCGATTTGGGCACGATCGAGCCCAGCCGGATTTCGCTCTGGAAGCCGACGCCGCTGTCGCCGAGCAATGTGCCCGGATCGTAACCGCGGCCGACCGTATAGTTGCCGACCGAATATTCCTCGTAGCTCAGTAGCGGATCGGCCGAATATTGCCCGCGCGGCGAGAGGAAGAAGGCGATGCCGCGCATCGGTCGATATTCGAAGCGTGCGTCAGCCCGGAACACCGTCGCCCGCGGATCGCCGTCCGGATGGGTCAGCGTCGGCAGGATCAGGCTGCAGATCAGGCTGGATGGTCGCGAGCAGGGCTTGCTGGCATTGAAGATATCGATACCCTTGCGGATCTCCACCGATCCGCCGATCCGCCAGCGCGGCTCGATCGCATTGAAGCGCGGCCCGCCCGCGAGGCTGGTCGCATCGGTCGCGTCGAAGTCCAGCCGCGCGTAGAGCATGCGCAGCCGGTCGCGGTTCAGTGCCGCGCCACCGAAGCGCACATCCTGATCGATCACGTCGAGGCCCACCGCGCCGCGCAGATTGAGATCCTGCCGCCGCACGAAGGGGTAGGAGGCTTCGAGATTATAGACCCGGGTGTTCGATCGGATCGGGAAATTCCCCGCAATGCCGGGATGGGTCCATGCCTGGGTGTAATTGCCGCCGATCGTCAGCCCTTGCCGCCCGACACGGAAGTCGTAGCCGAGCTGCAGCACCTGCTGCTCTTCGAAGTCCGCGGTCGAGAAGAGGCTCGCCGACGCTCGGTCGCCCATGCCGAGCAGGCCGTAGACCTCGCCCCGGATCATGCCGCCGAAACGGCCCACCTCGCGCGATCCGTAGTTCTGGATATTGGCTTCGATCGCGACCGGCGTCTTGCGGATCGACACCTCGGCGATCACTTCGCCCGGCACGGTGCCCGCCGGCCGGAGCACGAGCCGCACGTCGTAGCCGGGAAGGTCGCGCGCAAGCAGCAGATAGCGTTCCGCCTCGCGCTGGTTGAAAACCTCTTCCTTCTTCAGTGCTTCCAGATAGCCAGCGATCAGCCTTTCCGACCGCCCGGCGTTGCCGCGGACCTGCACGGCGACGATCTTCGCCATGAGCACCTGGAGATGGACCGTCCCGTCACCGATCTTCTGCGGGGGAACCTGCACCGCGGCCAGATAGCCGGCCCGTCGCAGGATCGTCGCCGCCGCGTCGCGGATCTCGCAGACCGAGGCGATCGGGATCGTCTTGCCGCGCAGGTCCTGCCAGGACGATGCCAGCTGCGCGGCGGTGAGCCCGCGCAGATCGTCGAACACCACATTCTGCAGCGTGAAGGTGACCGACTGGAACTTCGGATCGGCGAGCGGACAGGGTGCACGCTCCACTTCGCCTTCGACGGTCAGCCGGCTCGGTGCAGGCTGACCATCCTGAGCGGGGGCGCGCTGAATCTCCTCGCGCGTCGGTGCACTGACGCCGGTCGACAGCTGCTGCCCAAGCGCGGGCCGTGCCGCGCCAGCGAGAAGTGCCAAGATCAGGCCCGAATATCGGCCCGCCTTGTGCCAGCAATTCATCATCGCGCCCCTTTGCGCCGCCACCATTCTACCGATTCGTATAGAAGGACATGCCGGCCAGCCGCCACCGGAGATCATGTGGCGGCCATCGAGCGCGGTGGGCTCCGAACCGAATGGGCCGGCCCCCAGCTTTTTCCGGGGCCTTGCTGGCCTTTGCCGGAAAACACCATCCCTGTCGTACACGGTGCGACCGTTGGGGTTGGGCTAACAGCCGCTGCCGAGGGTTGCAAGCGCCAACGCCCCTGATCAGGCCGATTCAGCCGCTCTTGCCCGACTTCGTTTCCGGCAACGCGACGGTTTCGATCAGCAGGTCGAGCTGTGCCTGGCAACCGTTGCGGATCAGCGCGCTCGCCATATCTTCGATGCCGGCGGGTTCGATGCCGATCGCCACGAAGGTCAGCTTCGTCGGTTTCTCGCCCTTCTGCCACGTCAGCGCATAATCGCCGTTCAGCGCCAGCTTCGCGGCGGCGGGCCAGGCCGCTGCCGCTTGGCCGGCCGACCAGGTCACCGGGGTCTGGCTGCCGTCCGGGCCCGTGATGGTCGCGTTCAGCGGCTGCCGGATGTCGGGTCGCCACAGCACCGGCGTGCTGCCTTCGCGCACGCATACGCGTCCGCTACGGCGTACATCGGTGTACCAGATGTTCGGGCTGCGTGCAGGCTCGTTCGCCGAGACCTCTGTTTCACCGCGAACCGCCCCGATCCGTGCCCGCCGCTCCGCACGTTGGGTGACGAGCGCGGTCAGGGTGTTGCGCGTTCCGCTCGCCTGATCGGAAGACGCGGCCGCGCTGAACGTGCCCGGCCCACGCAAGGTGCGCGTGCCGGCGCCGTCGAGCAGGACGATCATGTCGTTCGCCTTGAGCGCGATCGAGGTAGCGTCCGGCAGTTGCCGCCCCGGCGGATAACTTCCCGCCGACGGTCCGCTCGACCGCACGACGAGTACTTCCGCAGAGGCTGCGCCGGCGGCACAGACCAGTGCGATGCCCGTGATGGCGCGCAGCGGCGCTACAAATTTAGTCCAAGACAAAATAGCCTCCCGGTCCAATCTTTCGCAGCCGATCGAGCAGTTGGGCGAGCGCGCGGTCGTCGGGGCGCGCTTCCGACACTTTTTCGAGATCGGCGATTGCATGGGGATCACCATCGTCGAATCGCCGCAATAATGCTGTGAGGTCCGTCACATGGGGATTTTCGGCCGCATCCACCGGCTCGAATATGTCGACCGGTGTCGATCGCCCGCGCAGGAGGATTCGCCCCAGCGGTCGCAGTGCGGATTGCTGGATGCGTTCGCGCGCCTGCTGGCTGATCAGGATCGCCGTGCCCAGCCTTTTGTTCGCCGCCTCCAGGCGCGACGCGGTATTCATCGCATCGCCCAGCGCGGTATATTGGATGCGGTCTTCGCCGCCGAAATTGCCGACCACCGCATCGCCGCAATGCAGCCCGATCCGCGTCCGTCCGAGTGCCGGGAGCGCGTCGCTCGAGGGGCGCCGAAAACCCTCTCCTGCCTCGTGCATCTCGATCGCGGCGCGCAACGCCCTGTCGCCGTCGTCCGGTCGGGCGATCGGCGCGCCCCAGAAGGCGACGACAGCATCGCCGACGAACTTGTCGAGCGTTCCGCCATGCTTCAGCACGATCTCGCTCATCATGTCGAGATAGCGGTTGAGCAGAGTGGCAACCAGTTCCGGCGGGATTGCATGGCTCAGCTTGGTGAAACCCTCGAGGTCGGTGAACAGCGCAAAGATCCGGCGTTTCTCGCCATGCAGGGCCAGTTGCTCCGGATCGCGCAGAATCTGCTGCACCACGTCCCGCGGCAGATATTTGCCGAGCGCGGCCTGCGCGAACAGCCGCTCCTCCGATCCGACCGCCTTCGCCGCCGTGCCTGCGGCGGCGAAGGCGAAGATCCAGCCCACCGCCCAGCCGAACATGGGAAGTTCCTGCGTGTCCACTCCCGAGAATTGCAGCCAGACCGGTATGCCGAGGCCGAGCAGCAATTGCCCGATCAGCACCGCCGCGAGCCGCAGCGGCGCAAGCTCGCCGAGGCTGGTGAGCGCGCCCGCCGGCACGATCAGCAGCGCGCCGAGCCACAGCGCCCATCCGGGTATGATCGTCAGCCTGACGTCGTCGAGCAACTGGGCCAGCATCGTCGCGTGTATTTCCAGCCCGGTCGTCGTTTCCCCACTGATCCGCGTCGCCGGTGTTTCGAACTGGTCGACGTCGCTAATGTCTCCACCGATCAGCACATAGCGGCCCTCGATCTTCGACCTGAGCTGATCCGCTATGGCAGGAAGGGCAAATAAGTCTATAGGGAGCTTATTGAAAACGCCGCGATCCTCGTAGAGCGGCAGCCGGTACCGAATGCTCCCGCGATAGTCCCGGAACGCAGGGTGAAACGGCACCATCGCATTGGCCAGCAGCGGCGGCAGGGTGGCTGGCTGCGAGGGCCAGCTGCGCTCGACATTGTCCTCTTTGTCGGCTTCGAAGCGGATGCTGGCGGGCTTCACGGTCGCGCTGTGTATCGACCGCAGGAAACCGCGTAGAAACTCCTCCTGCCACAGCTGCATGAAGGTGCCGTTGGTCGCATTGGAGGCAAAGCCCAGATAGGTCGGCGTTTTTATCGCGCGAAAGGCCGCGATCAGTTCGGCGTCCTCCGGCTGGGCCTGATCGATCAATATGTCTATGCCGATCGCCTTGGGCTTCATTGCATCCAGCGTGCGCAAAGCGCGCGCCAGCACGGCGCGATCGAGCGGCGATCGCTTGCCCGTGGCGCGCAGCGTGTCGTCGGTATAGACGACCAGCGTGATCCGCTTGTCCTGCTCGACATGCGGCGAGGCCAGCACCGCGCGAAAATCGTACAGCGCCCGCTCGGCATCGCGTGCGAGCGGCACCGACCAGGAGAAGCGCGCGAAGAGCATCGCCAGCAGCAGGAACAGGATCGTTGCTGCGAGTCGCCACAGGCCGATACGCCGGAGCGTCCGGCGCAGCTCGGCACGCGAGAAGCGGCTGCCGGCAACGGTTTCGGACGATGCGTCGGGCACGATCGCTGCGCGAAGGGTCAGCGCGCGCGTACGATGGGCTGGCTGCCGTCGCCGATCAGCGCGAAGCCGGCCCAGTAATATGGATGGGAGGTGTTGGGATCGGCCATCAGTTTGAGCTCGGCCAGCCGCAGCGCCTCGGCGGCGGACGTGCCGGCCGGCGCATGGAAGAGGCCGCCTACCAACCTCTCGGTGGCGTTGTAATTGTCCGGCGCCGGCCAGTGGCTCGCCAGCACCGAACGGCCGCCCGCGCCGATGAAGGCGCGCACCAGCCCGTCCAGCGCATCGCCGCCGCCCGACGTCACGCCCGCCTCGCGCGTCGCCGCGATCGTGGCGGTGCCGGCGGTATCGCAGGCGGACAGGATCACGAGATCCGCATCGATATGCAGGTCGTAAATCTCGCGGAAGCTCAGCAGCCCATCGGAATCTCCGCTGCCGAAGGAGGTGAGCAGCGCCGGTCGCGCCGGGCATTCGGGGCGCGGCGCGGTGACCAGGCCGTGCGTGGCGAAGTGCAGGATCCGATATTGGGCGAGGTCCGGCCGCTGCTTCACGCCGGTGTCGGTGAAAGCCGCGTCGGTGACCAGTTGGGCGTTGGTACGGCCGATGATCGATTGCGCGGTGAGAAGCTCGGTTGCGGGGATAGGGTGGTTCCAATTGGCCAGCGGCCAGTTGCAATCCATTCCGTCGGCGCTGGGCGGCCGCACCGCGGTCAGCTGCAGGAAAGCCGAGACCGGCGCATTGTGCCCGAAGCCGAGATACTGATGCGCGCCGGCGGCCGGCGCGACGCTGCGCACGTCCTTGAACGCCTTGGCCGAGACGGCGGTGCTGATGTCGGTCCTGCGCGCCAGCCAGGCGATGTCCGTGAAGTTGAACTCCTCGGCTTCGGACGCACCAGGCCGCAGCCCGCGGCTGGCATAGGCGTCCACGCTTGCCTGATCGGTCACCAGCAGGCCGATCGGCAGGCGCAGCATCGCGCCGTCCGGCTCGAAGATGAGGTTGCGGGTCGCGGCGATCCGGTCGGCCACCGGCCCGGTGAGGGCCACGTAGAGACCGTGTGCCAGCTTCACGTCAAAGGGATAGGTGAGCAGCTGACCGTTCTCGACCACCGCGATCGTCTCGCGCAGTGCGTTCACTTGCTTTTCAAGATCGCCGGTCGAAATCGCCGCGCGGTATGCGGTCGCGCCGTCATGCGTGGCATAGAGGCCGTAGACCGCGTCGCCGATGACTGCGAGCTTGAAATAGGCTTCGTCGCCCTTCAGCGTCTCGCGCAGCTCCGCCAGTGTCAGCACGTCATTGGCCAGCGCGCGATAACGCGGAAAATCGGCGAGCTTCGCCTGCGTCGCCACCTGGTCCGCCTGCAATCCGACGAGCGCCTTCTTCGCTGTATCGAGCCGTGCGGTATCCTGCGGCGAAAGCGCCGGTTGCGCGGCGAGCTGAGCGATCTCCATCCGTGTCCGCTCAACCTCGCGGCCGAGATTGACCGCCTGGCGGAACAGCCGTGCCGCCTCGTCGCTGCCGCCGCCGAGCTGCCGGGCCAGCATCGCCTGCGTCTCGGCGACGCCCGGCCGGACGAGCGTCTCGCTGGCCAGGAAGAAATCGTCCACCAGCGCGGGCTGCGCCGGCATCTGATCGACCAGCAGCGCGAAATAGGGCGCGAGCAGATTCTCCATGCCGAGCGTGCTGGTCCGCGCCTCGACCATCCCGCTCACGACCTCCCTGTAGAGGGCGAGCGCAGCTTGCGCGCGGTCGGTGCGCGCCAGGAACGCCGCCAGCCGCGCCTTGGCGCCGTTTACGGCCGCGGATTGAGGATATTGGCCCTGCAGCAGGACCAGCGCGTCGCGCAGCAGCGTCTCGGCGCGGCCGCGATCACCCTTGGCCTCGGCGACCGCGGAGAGCTCGGCCATGGTCTGGGCGCGCAGGCGCACGATCGAGATTACCTTGCCCTCGCGCACGGCGACGAGCCTGTCGATCGCAGCGCCCAGATCCGCCTGGGCCTCGTCCAGCCGGCCTTCGAGACGCAGTGCCGTCCCCCGCAGGGCCAGCGCCTGGGCGTCCAAGAGGGCGGCCTTTTCCTCCGGGGTGAGGCGGGCCTCCGGCGACCCTGCGAAAGGACGCGCCATCGGCAGGCCGGTGTTGATCGCGGCTGCCATCGCCGCGTCGATCTGCGGTCCGGGGATCACGGCCGCGGCATCGGGCGCTCGCGGCGTCAGCGGCGCGTCGAGCTGCGCCAGTGCCTCGGCCGGCCTGCCCTGGTTGATCTGGTGGATGGCGCCGAGGTTGCGGCGGAGCCGCAGCTGCACCGGATCCGCGGTCGGAATCGCCTTCGCCCGCGCGAACAGAGCATCGGCTTCCTCGAACCGGCCTAGATTGGATTGCTGGAGCGCGCGGTTGACGAGATATTCTCCCGCCCGCTGATCGTCCGGACCGGAGCGCTGCAGCAACGTGTCGAAGAATTCGGCGGCCTCCGCATAGTTGCCGCTATTGTTGCGCCGATAGCCCTCGGTGCGCACCTGATCGCTGTCCAGCGAGCCCGCCTGCACCCGCGCGAAGGCGACGGCATCGCCGGCTTCGGTCGTCGCCACAGACACGGAGCCGGGCAGGAAGCGATCGGCGACGATCGTCCGCAGGCCGAGCTGAAGTGCGCTGTCATATCCGCCCAGCCCCTCGGCGACATAGACGGTCCGGCCGCGTTTGAGTGCGTGGACGCGGTAAGTGACGTCGGCGTCCAGCCGGACGCACTGCTGCGTGGCGACGGTGCCCAGGTCTTCGATCGCCTCGTTCGAAGGCGCCTCGCAGCGGGCTTTGGCCTGGCGGATCCGGTCCAGTCGGGCGATCGGATCGTCGACGCCGGTGCGCAGGGCGTAGACTTGCCCCACCGGCACGGCCGCATCTCGGCAGACGATCGACCAGGACCGGTCGAACATCCCGCGCAGGCCCGGATCGAGCGCGGCCGACTGCATCTGGCACAAGGCGCCGCCGCCGCTGCCGAGATGAAAGCTGTCACGCAGGCTCGGCGGGGTGCTCCCCTGCGCCGCCGCGACGGAAAGTGTCCCGGCCAGGCCGGCGGTCACAGCCAGATGGCGCAGGACCAAAACGATACGCACGCATGCCTCCCACTTTCGGCGGGGCGCCTGCGGCCGCATCTGGCCTTGCTTTATCTGTCCGCCCCCGGATCACGCGACTCGCCGGCGGACGATACATCACCGGGATCGCAAGTCTAATCCCTTCCCGCTGCCTGCGAAGGCGAGCAGCAACGCCAGCATACCGCCTATCATGGTCCAGAGATTGTAGCGCAGATCGGGGGCTACGCTGACTGCCAGATAACCGAGGCCATAGAGCAGGGCGGATGCGGAGAGCAGCACGACCGGCGGATCCCGTCGCACGAACAGCAGGATCGCAGTCACGAAAAGCCACGTGGCCGGGCGGCCCAGCGGCGAGCGGGCCAATGCCGTCGCTGCCAGATAGACGGCGCGGGCGCCCGGTCCGGGCTTGAAGGAGAGGCCGTAGGGATTGGGTGCGGACGCCAGGAAGATCGCGTCATCCGGCACGTCGCGCTCCAGGAAGCGGATGTTGCGGTTGAAATGGGCCAGCCGATGTGCGGCATAAGCGCTCGGGTGCGTCATGATGGTCGTCAGCCAGTAACGCACCGGATCCGCGTTGTTCTTCTGCAGCCAGTCGGCAAAGCCGTCTTCCGCGTCATAGCATTCCGACGCCGAACGGGGATTGAACATCGCATCGGTATAGCAGTGGCGTGCCAGCGCCAGGCCTTCGTCAGGGCCATATTGCGGAAAGAGATTTTGTCCGCTTCTCACCGTCATGCCGCCGAGATCGAAGGTCACGAGCGAGAGGAAGGGCTGCGTCTTTACCGGCTTCAGCAGCACGGTGTTGATGGCGTGGCCGAGGACGAGCAGCGCCGCGCCCGCCAGCGCGGTGGTGAGCAGCAGGCGCGGGAGGGTTGAGCGCCATCGGGCGGGTGCCAGCATCACGGCCAGGGGAGCGAGCGCCAGGAAGGCATTGAAGCGCGTAGCCGCGGCGATCAGGATAAGCAGCAGGCACAGCAGTCGTTGCGGCCAGCCAAGTGGGCGCCGCACGAGCAGATGCCAGACCAGCATCCCGGCCACGAGCAAAGTGAGAGCCGTCAGGAAACTGTCCTTGAGCACCGAGCCCATCTGTCCGAACGGGATCGGCACCAGGCCGACGAGCAGCACCATCCACGCCGCAATCCGTGCGCCGCGACGGCGGAGCCCATCCGCGATCAGGCCCAGGCCGGCCCAATAGACGACGCAATCCAGAACCAGCATCGGCCCGGCGCCCGGCGCAATGTGGAGCAGTTGGCGCCACAGCCACGCCATGATCGGCGGATGCCAGTCCTCGTAACGGCCGGTGAGCGCCTGGCGATACTGCTCCACCGCGTCGGGCAGTATCGCGCCCCAGTGGAACAGGTAAATCTGAGCCGCGAACAACGGCAGGATGGCAATAGGTAGATACCATCCCGGAAAGGCGGCGTCAGTTCGACGCGACACGGCCGCTGCGTTCCAGCTTGCCCCAGCCGACCCGCGGCCCGCGCAGGGCCTGGGTGACTGCCTTGATCACGACATAATACATGATCTGGCGGTAGCCGAAGCGCTGCGGAATCATCAGCCACAGCAGGCTCCAGCGTTCCTTCCGCTCCAGCGCGAACGCGACGACGCCGGCAAGCAGGTCGATCGCGGTGAACGCGACCCAGTAGGTCAGCATGCGCCAAAGGTCGCCCTGGGTCGCGGCCCAGCCATGCTCGTGCACCGAGATGCCCGTCGCGACGATACTCACCAGCAGCGCCAGATCGATCACCGGCGAGATCATCGCGAAGCCGATCTGGAAAACGAGCGCCTGCGGCAAGCCCACGCGGGCAAGGCCGCGTGGCGTGCCGGTGCGCATGATCTTACGGTGCTTCCACAGGCATTGCAGGGTGCCGAACGCCCAGCGGAAGCGCTGTCGGGCCAGCGTGCCGAAGCTTTCCGGGGCCTCGGTCCACGCGACGGCGCGCTGGTCGTAGATCACCTTCCAGCCCTCGCGCTGGATCATGATGGTCAGATCCTGATCCTCGGCCAGCGTCTGTCCGGGGAAACCACCGACCGTGCGCAACGTCTCGGCCCGCCAGGCCCCGACGGCACCCGGCACCACCGTGATCGCGTTGATCAGCGCCAGCGCGCGGCGTTCCAGATTTTGCGCGGTCACATATTCCAGCGCCTGCCAGCGCGTGATCAGGTTGATGCGGTTGCCGACCTTGGCATTGCCCGCCACCGCGCCCAGCTCGGGGTCCGCGAACCAGCGGGCGAGCCGCGCGATGGTCAGCGGTTCGAACTGGGTATCCGCATCCAGCGCAATCACGATATCGCCCTGGGCGAGCTTCAATCCCTCGTTGAGGGCGCGCGCCTTTCCGCCATTTTCGAGTGTCAGCAGGCGAACGCGCGGATCATCGGAGAAGGCGCGTGCGACGATCGCGCTCGTGTCGTCCTTCGATCCGTCGTCGATCACGATCACTTCGAGATGCACGTCCTCGCTCTCGAGCACACGACGTACCGAGGCTTCGATCACCCGTGCCTCGTTGAACGCGGGGATGAGCACCGAAACGAATCGGTCCGGATCGATTTCCGGCTTTTCGAGCCGGCTTTCCCGCCAGCTCTCGGCAAGCGCCAGCCCGGAGAGCAGCAGCGCGCGGGCGATGCCGATCGAAATGGCGATGAAGAACAGCCAGCGCAGCCCGATCACGATCGCGCCCAGCGTGCTGAACAAGGCAAGGTCGGTCTGCGCGGCGGCTTGGTCCGAGGCGGTCAGCGGCGGCATCACGTCAGTGGATTTGAGGCCGATGAGCTCCGACGCCAGTACGAAGCGATAGCCGCGCGCGCGAAGCTGCGTGATGATCTGCGGCAGCGCTTCCACCGTCTGGGAACGGTCGCCGCCGCCGTCGTGCAGCAGCACCACCTGACCGCTCCGCTCGGGTGTCGCCGCCAGCACGCCCTGCACGGCGGTGTCGACGATATGCTGGACGCCGGGTCGCTTCCAGTCGTCGGGATCGACATGCAGGCCGACCGACAGATAGCCCATTGTCTGCGCCTGGTAGACCGGATTGATTTCGTCGGCGGTGGTCGGCTCGGCGTCTCCGAAGAAGGGCGCGCGGAACAAACGCATCGATCGGCCGGTGAAGGCCTGGAATAGGCGCTGCGTCGCATTCAGCTCCAGCGCGGTCTGTTGCGGGGTCGCCATGCCTAGATTGGGATGGGTGTAACTGTGATTGCCCACCTCATGGCCCTCGGCGACCAGTCTTTTCAGAAGGCCGTGCTCGGTGAGGGCATTTTCCCCGATGACGAAGAAGGTGCCGTGCACCTGATATTGTTTCAGGATGTCGAGGATCTTCGGCGTCCAGGTCGGATCCGGCCCATCGTCGAAAGTGAGCGCGACGAGACCGGGCCGGTTGCCGGCGCGTTGGATGACGTAGGGCAGGGGAAGCTGGCGGAATGCGGTGCTCACGATCAGGCCGCGCTTGTCGACGCTCACATCGCGCACGCCGGGTACAGGCACCGCGCCGACCCGCAATATTTCACCGGTGCCTTCGATGTCGACGTCGGTTCCAGCCGGGATCTGCTGGATCACCTTGGCGGCCGGCAAGGAAGTGATCCTGCGTCCGAAGATCTGCCAGATCGACGGGTCCTCGGTGCCCATGCGCCAGAGCGCGAGGCCGTTGATGCCGGCGGCGCGCAGGGCGGCGATCTGATTATAGGCGCTCGCCGCATCGAGCATCCACACCGTGTGCAGCGCGCCCTGCTGCATATAGGTGAAGCTGCTGTTCGCACTCGTTGCGTCGAACGTCGGCGTGGCGTCGGATTCATGCGCGGCCAGCCATGCGTCTTCCACGGATACCACCTGCGTGTCGCCGCCCTGCGCCCAGTCATAGGCATAGGATCCGACCGCGATGACAACCTTCTCCGGCGGCAGGCCGCGCACGGCGTTGGTGACGACGTGACTGAACCAGGGCTGGGAAGCGATCGGCCCCGGCGGGCCGCCCTGGAAATGTTCGTCATAGGCCATCACGACGATCTTATCGACGATCGCCGCATAGGCGCGCAGGTTCCAGAAGCGGTCGCCTGCGGGGGCCGAGATGGCCACCAGCAGCCCCTTCGCCGCGAACCGGTCGTGCGCGATCTTCAGGAAGCGCAGATAATCGCGCTGCGCTGAAGGCGGCAGTGCTTCGAAATCGAAGAAGACGCCAGCCGCGTGATTGGCGAGCAGGAAAGGCTCGACGCGATCGAGCAGCGACTTGCTGGCGACCGGATCGTGCAGCAGCTTAGCAATTCCCGGCCCGTCCCAATCGCCGTCATGCGCGTTCTGTACCATCGGCAGCAGCAGCGGCTTGTGCGAGGAGGCAGCGAAGATGCGCCGGCCGCGGATGTCTGGATAGACGGTCAGCGTATGGGCGGGGCCGGTCACCGAGATCCAGGCCGGCACCAGCCAGTCGACATCACCGATATGTCGGCTCAGCGAGGCCGCGGAACTGTCGTCCCACGGCACATAGAAGGAGATGGCGAGCGGCCGGCTTCCCTTTGTGGGAGGCTTGCCGGATAGGAACCAGCTTGCCGCGCGCAATGCCCGCCGGATCCCGTGCCCGGCATCGTGCGCGAGTGCGCCTACCCGGCTCGCTCCGGTGATCGGCGGGCGCTCCGGCTCGAATGGCAGCGGCGTTTCGCTCGAGATGGTGACGACGGAGGTGACGAACAGGCTGACAGCCAGGATGGCGAGCGCGACGAAGGCAAAGACGGCCACCGCGAAGCGGCGGCGCCTCTTGCCTGACGCGTCATAGAAGATCGGCCGTTCCGCCACCGTTCCCGTTCCAGAAAGGACGCGGCCGTATCACCAGCGCCGCTTGCCGGGCCATGAACATCTCCATGAATAAATGTCCATGTTCGTTGCGCCTATGATCACCTCTTCTGGGTTGCGAGCCCCACGAGGCTGAGCAGGCCGGCGGCCGCCAGATACCAGCCGACGGGCGGCAGTCCGCCTTCCTCGGCGAGCGCGGTCGCGATCATCGGGGCCAGGCCACCGCCCAATATGCCGCCGACGTTGAACGCCATCGATGCGCCGGTATAGCGCACCCGCGCAGGAAACAGCCCGGGCAGCCAGGCGCTCAGCGGCCCGTAGACGAATCCCATCACGAACAGCGCGAAGGCGAGATAGAGGAAGACCAGCAACATCGTTCCGCCGCCGAACATCGGCGTCAGCAGCAGCCCCGCCGCCATAGTCCCGATGCAGCCGATCATCAGCACGCTGCGCGGGCTGCTCTTGTCGGCGAGCCAGCCCGCCGCGACGATGCCGGCCGCGAGGAACAGGATCGCTCCGAGCTGGATCCCCAGGAAAGTTTCGCGCGGATAGCCGAGCACCTGCGTGCCATGGCTCAGGGCAAAGGCGGTGGAGAGGTAAAAGAGCGCATAGCAGGCGATCACGCCCGCCGTGCCGCCGATCAGCGCGCCCGGCTGGGTCACGGCCACCTCGGCGAGCGGCACGCCCGGCGGGGGGCCTTCCTCCATCATCGCGGCGAAGGCCGGTGTCTCGGTGATCTTGAGCCTCACCCACAGGCCGACGCCGACCAGTACCGCGCTTGCCAGGAACGGCAGGCGCCAGCCCCAGCTCATGAACTGTTCCTGCGTCAACAGCACGCCGAGCAATAGGAAGACGCCGTTCGACGCAATGAAGCCCACCGGCGCACCTAGCTGCGGTGCGATGCCGAAACGCGCGCGCCAGCCCGGCGGAGCATTTTCCACTGCCAGCAGCGCCGCGCCGCCCCATTCGCCGCCCAGGCCGAACCCCTGTCCGAAGCGCAGCAGACAGAGCAGGGCCGGGGCGATCCAACCGGCGGTGGCGTAGCTGGGCAGGAAGGCGATCGCCATGGTCGATCCGCCCATGATCAGCAGCGAGGCAACCAGTGTCGATTTGCGGCCGATCCGATCGCCGAAATGGCCGAAAACGATCGCGCCGAGCGGTCGGGCGAGAAAGGCTATGGCAAAGGTCGCGAAGGCGGAAAGCTGCTTCGCGGTGGGCGACAGATCCGGAAAGAAGAGGTCGCCGAATACGAGGCTGGCCGCAGTCGCGTAAATGTAGAAATCGTAGAATTCGACGGCGGTGCCGACCAGGCTGGCGAGCAGGATGCGCCGCGTCGATGGCCGTCCTGCGGACGCTGGCGTTACCAGGGGTTCGTTGCTGATCGTTGCCATCCTCGCCGGATGGCGCGCGCCCGGCGGAGGGTCAAGCGTCGAGTGTAGCGGTTCCGGGATGATGCTTGTCGAGGTGACGCCGGATGATGCGCAGATTGCGCGTGTTCGAGCGGAAGAAGAAGTCAGGCACCGCACCGACGAAGGGGATGGCGCCCAGCAGCGCGTCGAAGCCGACATTGAGCGCCATGCGTGCCATCGCCCGTTTCGGCATGTTGAGGTTGCGCGCTTCCCAGACCATCCATGCGCCGAGCCCTGCCGCGATCGCATCGCCAATGAACGGCACCGCGTCCAGCATCACGTCGAGACCAATGGGGCGCCGGATGCCAGGCACGACAACGAGACGTTCCAGCAAATGCTCCATCATTTCCACGCGCTTGCGCACCGCTGCCGGATCGCGCGAGAGCGCATTCGTGAGGCGGTGCGCGTGGTCGAATTTGCTGGCCGATGCGTCCATGACACCAGAATGCGGAACGGATCATGAAGTTCCGCTGAACATCCCGTCACCCCTGGGGGCTTCATCGTCGCGGCGTCCGGAGTTCGTCGAGCGGGTGAACGCCGCGTGCATTGGTGCGGAACCCGTCGAGCGCGGGCGAGACCAGCGCCCACCGAAGAGGCATGGCGATCGGGATGAACGGCACGGCGTCGCTCAGTCTTTTTTCGGCATCCACCAAGAGGGCGGACCGCTCCGCGAGCGTGGCGACCAGCCTGGCGCCATCCAGCGACTGATCGGCGGTCTCGCTGCACACGGCGCTGAGCTTGCACGTGAATCGGCGCAGATACCAGCTGCCGACATCGGCCGGCGCCACGGCGTCGATCAGACGCAGGTCGGCGTCCGCATCCATCGCCACATAGGCGACATGCACGCCGATCGCTGCCCAATCGTCCCGGATCATCCGGAAAAGCTGCATCGCGCCCGGTCCGGCGGGCAGCGCGATGCGCAGCGTCGGCGCGGCGCCCTGCTGCTTGGTCCACATGGCAATATCGTGCGCGGCGGCGGTCCTTCGATCCCCGATCGAAGCACCCGCCCAATCCGGAGCCGTCGGTGCGGGGAGATCGGCTATACCCGCAGGAACCAGCGTCGTCGACGCTCTCCATCCCTTGACGGCGAAGGCACTGACGATGCGGTCGCGGTCCAATGCCATGGACAGTGCGCGTCGATTCTCCGGTGCTGCGAGGAAACCCTGTTTCTCCACGAACTGCAGGCCGAACAGCCCGATTACGGGATCGAAGCGCAGCGCGTCTGCCGGTGGATTGGCGTTGCGCGCTGTCTGTAGATCGGTAAAACTGCCGCCTAGCACCAATGCCGAGCGTCCGGTCACGAACCGGCGCACCGCGTTGTTGGCAGCCTCGCCGATCAGCCGTACGTCGCGCTCGCCCCGCCGGATCGCCCTGGTTGCCGGATCGTCGGCATCCTCGTCGAGCAGCGGACGCAGCAGCGCCGATCCGGCATCGCGAGACAGGATCCGCATCGGCCCGGTGCCCTTGCCGTCGAAGATCAGCGCCATGTCCGGTTGCGCGAGCAATTGCAGCAGGTTCGGGCGCGGCGATCGCAGCCTTATCTCCACCACCTCCGGCGTCACGGCCACGATCTCCTCGATCGCGCCGAGTACCGGGCGCAAGCCATTGTTGCTC
Organism: Flavisphingomonas formosensis; assembly: GCF_009755815.1. Lineage (GTDB taxonomy): Bacteria > Pseudomonadota > Alphaproteobacteria > Sphingomonadales > Sphingomonadaceae > Flavisphingomonas > Flavisphingomonas formosensis. Next base: position 550,016 of record NZ_WRPK01000003.1, on the reverse strand, counting down.
CGGGGGTTGATCATCCGGCGGAGCAGCCGCGCTGCCTGTTCCGCACCGATGCCGGAGCCTGCGGCGATCCGGAACGTATAGTCCAGCCCGTCGTCGAAAATGATCCAGCGCTCGCCCAGCGCCGGCTTTACTTCGCCTGCCGCGTCGAAGGCGACGAGGCCTTGCGCGGTCGCGGAGAGCAGTATGGCGGAGGCAGGGTTCGGTGTCTTGCGGCTCGGGTCGACGAGATCCGGCGCTTCGCCGATCGCGCTCACCGTGATGGGGCCGTCCGCCGCCTTGCGCGAACAACCTGTCACCAGCACGGCGAGCGCCGTCAGGAGGAGGGCGAATCTCATCGGCTCGTCAGCCTCAGCGTCCGGCTCGGGTGTACGTTCGCCAGATTGTCCCGCCAACCCCGCACGCGCGTGCCGACGAGTGCGCGGCTGACATAGGTGTACAGCGGCAGCACCGGCGCATCGTCGATCAATATCGCTTCGGCTGCTCGCATCTTGCGTGCCCGGCGGCTCGGATCCGGTTCGGCTAGCGCTTGGTCCAGCGCCGCGTCGAAAGTCTTGCTTCGATAGCCCGCATAGTTGATCGGGCCGGCATCGGACCGGAAGATCGCCAGGAAATTCTCCGGCGCCGAAAGGTCTCCGATCCAGCCCGAGCGGGCGAGGGCGAAGTCCCCCCGGCGCAGGCTGGCAAAATGGAGGCTGGCTTCGCTGTTGAGCAGATGCGCCTCGACGCCCAGCGGCTGCCACATGGCCGCCAGCGCGATGGCGACGCGGCGATGGTCAGGATCGCTGTTGAAGCGGATGTCGAAGACCAGCGGGTGCGCCGGGCCGTAGCCGGCCTTTGCCAGCAACGTCCGTGCCGTCGCCAGCCGCCGTTCGCGCGGCCAGTCCGCCCAGGCCGGATGATAGGGGGGCAGACCTATGCCCTGCGGCACGACGCCCCAGGCCGGCGGATTGCCGATGCCGAGCAGCGGTCCCGCAATCCAGCGCCGGTCTACCGCGAGGCTGAGCGCCCGGCGGACGCGTCCGTCGTCGAAGGGCGGGCGTCGGAGGTTGAAGGTGAAATAATAGCTGCCCCGATAGGGCGCGACATGGACCGATCCGGGCCGGCGCGCGGCGATCCAACGGCGCCGTGTCGCTGGAAAATCGCCGCCGACATCCGCCCCGCCGGCCGCGAACAGCCGCAATGCGGTCAGCCGGTCGTCGATCGGCCGCCACTCGACATGGGCAACCGGCGGCACCCCGTCGTGCCAGCGGGGATTGGCGTCCAGCCGCATCCGGTTGTTGAGCCGCCATTCGGCGAGCCGATAGGCGCCCGACGTCACCAGCGGCCGCTCGGCGGTCCATCCGTCACCCACTGCGGCGATGCGATGCATCGGCAGCGCCGCCATCGCCGGGTGCGCCAGCAGTTCGGCAAGCGCAGGGAAGGGATGACGCAGATGGACGACCACGATCGATGGCCCCTCGGCCGAGATCCGTTCGATCGCCTCGAACAGCGCGGCATTGGGCGAGGCGGTCGCGGGATCGCGCAGTCGAGCGAAGAGCCCCGCGAAGGTTTGCGCGGTGATCGGCATTCCGTCGGAAAAGAGGAGGCCCTGGCGGAGCGCGAACCGCCAGTCGCGCCCATCCGCGGAGACCGTCCATCCTGCGGCGAGCCCCGGCTCGATCGTTCCCGCCGCCGTGAAGCGGGTCAGCCCCTCATAGAGGTCGCCGGCGATGCGCAGCGATGCCAGGTCGGAATATTTCTGCGGATCCAGCCCCTTGGCTTCGTCGTCTGCAATGCGCACCAGCGCATCCGGCGGCAGCACGGCGCGGCGCTCGCCCGTGCACGCGGCGAGCAGGAGAAGAAGGGCGGCAGCCGGACGACGGATCACGGCAACGCTTGTGGCGCGATCAGGCCGGTGCGTCGACCCCGACGGTGATCGACATGGCGAAGCGGCGTGATTGTTGCGGCGGAATCGCGACTACGCCCGGCTTCTCGCGAAAATCGCCGGCAAAGCCTTCCGGATCGGCGTGGCCTTGCCATGGTTCGATGCAGAGATAGTCCGCGCCGGGCTTCATCCACAGGCCGAGCGCGGGCATATCGGGAAAGCGAACCGCGACGCCCGGTGTGCCGGGTACGCCGTACCAGAGCGAGCGGCTGTGCAGCCGATCGAGGATCAGCGCGTCGTCGGTGAAAAGGCCGTCGTCCAGCTTCAGCGTCCGCCGCTCGATCGGACTCGGCAGCGCGACCGGGCGCAGCAGTCCGGCTTCGTCCAGGCGCCGAACCGGCTCGGGCTCGGCCTTGTCGAACAGCAGCACATGCTCCGCGCGCGGCGCGCCATAGGGAAGGGGCCAGCGCAGCGCCGGATGGAAACCAAAGCTCGCCGGCAGCGGGGCGTCCCCCGGATTGGTCAGCGTCGCCTCGATCGAGAGCGTCGCATCATCCGTGGCGAACCGGATCTCGAGTACGAAGGGGAAGGGATAGGCAGCACGTGTGGGCGGGCTGTCGGTCAGCCGGAAGACGGCTTCGCCATCCTGCTGCACCACCGGTGCGAAGCGGCTGCGCCGGGCGAAGCCGTGGCGCGGCAGCGAGAAACGGTGGCTGCCCAGTTGGTAGCTGTCGTTCGCGAGGGCGCCGACGATCGGGAACAGGATCGGCGCGCGGCCCGTCCAGAAGGCAGGGTCGCCGCCCCAAAGGAAATCGCGGCCCGCCGCATCGCGCAGGCTCTGCAGTTCCGCCCCGCCGGGCGAGATGGTCGCCGACAGCGCGGCGGAGCGGATCTCGATCGTATCCATGCCGCCGCTTTGCGGCCTGCCGCTTTCCCGCGCAAGTCGCTGCCGTCAGTCTGCGACTCCGGGCTCGGGTGGCACATCCTCGATCGTCTCGCGCTCGGGACGATCGGGATGGACCGGCTGCTCGGGCGCATCTGCAGGGCCTTCGGGGGGCGAATCGGGGTGCGGATCGGGCGGTGTGCTGGCGGTCATTCGGTGTCTCCTTGCTGACAGCGGACAACGCATCGGCGAGCCCCGCGCTCCTTTCCTTGCGTCGTCCGCCTTGCTCTGACGCACGCGCCTGCTATAGAGCGCCGCCGATCGTTGGCCCGGCGGGCGTGGCGGAACTGGTAGACGCGCTGGATTTAGGTTCCAGTATCGAAAGATGTGGGGGTTCGACTCCCTTCGCCCGCACCAGCTTCGTTTGCTTCGAACGGGGCCGGACTGACAGAATTCCAGAATGAAGGCTCTTTGAGAGATGCAGACTGTCGAGACTTTGAACGAGGGGCTGAAGCGCGCCTACACGCTCACGATCAGCGCGAAGGATATCGACGCGCGCGTGGAGAGCGAGGTGAAGCGCGTCGCGCCGCAGGTGCGCATGCCCGGTTTCCGCCCCGGCAAGGTTCCGGCCAACCTCATCCGCAAGATGCATGGCGAGGCCCTGGCCCAGGACGCCCTGAATTCCGCCGTGCAGGATGGCGTCCAGACGCTGATCTCGGATAACAAGCTGCGTCCCGCGATGCAGCCCGCGGTCGAGCTCGACGAGGGCTATGAGGCCGGCAAGGACGCCGAGGTGAAGGTCAGCCTCGAGGTTCTGCCGGAAGTTCCGGCGCCTTCGATCGATGGGCTGAAGCTCGAGCGGCTGACCGTCGAATCCGTCGACGCCGAGGTCGACACCGCCGTCAATCGCTTCGTTTCGCAGCAGAAGAGCTTCGAGGACGCGCTGGAAGGCCATCCGGCCGTCGAGGGCGATCTCGTGATCATGGATTTCGTCGGCAAGGTCGACGGCGAGGAATTCGACGGCGGCACCGGCACGGGCATGTCGGTCGAGCTGGGCTCGGGCCGTCTCATCCCCGGCTTCGAGGATCAGCTCGAAGGCGTGAAGGTGGGCGAATCGCGCACGCTGAACGTCACCTTCCCCGAGGATTACAACGTCGACTATCTGAAGGGTAAGCCGGCCACCTTCGACGTGACCGTCACCCAGATCCGTACTCCCAAGGAAGCAGTGGCCGACGACGAGTTCGCCAAGACGCTCGGCCTGGAGGGCATCGAACAGCTCCGCACCCTGCTCAAGGGTCAGGTCGAGCAGGAGCTGAACGGCCTCACCCGTACCTATATGAAGCGCAAGCTGCTCGATCAGCTTGCCGCCGCCCATGATTTCGAGGTCCCCCCCTCGATGGTCGAGGCCGAGTTCGCGCAGATCTGGCGCCAGCTCGAGCATGAGGCGTCGCACGAGGCGGATCCCGCCGCGGCGCTGGCCGAGATGGAGAAGGACCGCGAGGATTATCAGAAGATCGCCGAGCGCCGGGTGCGCCTGGGCCTTCTCCTCTCCGAGATCGGTCAGCAGAACGGGGTCGAGGTGACCCCGCAGGAAATGCAGCGTCTCGTGCTGCAGGCCGCGCAGCAGTACAATCCGAAGGACCGCGAGCGGTTCATCCAATATGTCCAGCAGGATCCGATGGCGGCCGCCCAGCTGCGCGCGCCGCTCTACGAGGACAAGGTCGTCGATTTCCTGTTCGAGAAGGCCGAGATCAGCGATCGCGCGGTGAGCCGCGAGGAGCTCGAGGCCGCGATCGAGGCCGAGGATGATGGCATCGGCTCCGGCCACCATCATCACCACGACCATGATCATGATCACGGCCATGTCCATGGCCCGGATTGCGATCACGATCATGATCATGCCCACGAAGCCGCGCCGAAGCCGAAGAAGGCCGCTAAGGCGAAGGCCGAGCCGGCTGAGGCCGCGCAGGATGACGAGGCGAAGCCGGCTAAGAAGGCTTCCGCCAAGAAGGCCAAGGCCGAGGAGGCCGAGGGCGATGCCGACGCGGAAACCGAGGTGAAGAAGCCCGCCGCCAAAAAGGCTTCCGCCAAGAAGAAGGCGGAAGAGGCCGAGGGCTGATCTTCCATCGCTCCCCTCCCGGGCGCGGGAGGGGAGTGTTGCCGTCTCCCGCTCTTCGGCTAATGCGGAACGCGATATCGTGAACGGAGAGGGGACCGATGGCTGAGGTGCCGGCGCCGCGGATCGCGGTGTTGCTCCCCTGCTATAACGAGGGGGCTGCGATAGCGGGGACGGTCGCCGCCTTTCGCGCGGCCTTGCCTGATGCCGCGGTCTACGTCTTCGACAATAATAGCCGCGACGACACCGTCGATCGCGCTCGCGCGGCCGGCGCAATCGTGCGGACCGAACGGATGCAGGGCAAGGGCCATGTCGTCCGCCGCATGTTCGCCGACGTCGATGCGGACATCTACGTCCTGGCGGATGGCGACGCGACCTATGACGCGTCGGCAGCGCCCGAGATGATTCGTCTGCTGCTCGCGGAGAGCCTCGATATGGTCGTCGGTGCCCGCCAGTCCGAGGTGGATGCTGCCTACCGCCGGGGCCATCGCCTCGGAAATCGGGTGCTGACGGGCATTCTCGCGCGCCTGTTCGGGCGCAGTTTTTCCGACATATTGTCGGGCTACCGCGTCTTCTCGCGCCGCTTCGTGAAGAGCTTTCCCGTGCTGTCCGCCGGTTTTGAGATAGAGACCGAGATCAGCGTGCACGCGCTTGAGCTGCGCATGCCGGTCGCCGAGGTGGTGACCGCCTATGGGGCGCGGCCCGAGGGCTCCGCATCGAAGCTGTCCACCTATAGCGACGGTTTCCGCATCCTTTCGACGATCGCCACGCTGTTCCGGCTGGAGCGGCCGGTGCTCTTCTTCGGTGCGATCGGCGCGCTTCTCGGCCTGGTGTCGATCCTGCTCGCGGTGCCGCTGGTCGTGACTTATGCAAAGACCGGCCTCGTTCCGCGCCTGCCGACCGCGCTGCTGTCCACCGGTCTCATGATCCTGGCCTTCCTCAACGGCTTTTGCGGACTGATTCTGGACACGGTGGTGCGCGGCCGCCGCGAGGTTCGCCGGCTGGCTTATCTCGGCTTGCCTGCGCCGGGCAATCCCGCCCGCTGATCGCCCCCTTGAATAGCGGGCGCGATGCGCCGATGTTGGCGATGCACATCAGGGCAATAAGGACCAGAGAGCTTCCGATGCACAATCCGTTCGAAACCGGCCAGTTCGCACCTCCGGGCTATCAGATCGATCCCATGACCGGCGGGCTGGTGCCGATCGTCATCGAGCAGTCGAATCGCGGCGAGCGGAGCTTCGACATCTATTCGCGCTTGCTGCGGGAACGAATCATCTTCGTAGTCGGCCCGGTCGAAGACCATATGGCGTCGCTGATCACGGCTCAGCTGCTGTTCCTCGAATCGGAGAATCCGAAGAAGGACATTTTCATGTACATCAACTCGCCTGGCGGTGTCGTCACGGCGGGTCTCGCGATCCACGACACGATGCAGTATATCCGTCCGCGCGTCGGCACGGTCTGTATCGGTCAGGCCGCCTCGATGGGCAGCTTCCTGCTCGCCGCCGGCGAGCCTGGAATGCGCGTGGCGCTCACCAACTCGCGGATCATGATCCACCAGCCGTCTGGCGGCGCCCAGGGCATGGCGGCGGACATCGAGATCCAGGCGCGCGAGATCCTGCGCATGCGGCACCGCCTGAACTCGCTCTATGCGAAGTACACCGGCCAGCCGATCGAGGAGATCGAGCGGGCGATGGATCGCGACAAATTCCTCGAGGCGGATGAAGCCAAGGCGTTCGGACTCATCGACGAAGTGTTCGACAAGCGCCCGATCCCGACCGAGGAGAAGGCGGCAGCTTAAGCCTTTATTCTCCCGTCCGTGACATTTTGGTGATTGCCGGGCGGGAGAAACGGGGGCTAGGATGACCGACACTAGAGAAGCGGCCAGAGTACCGGCCGATAAGGAAATGAGATGACGAAGCTGAGCGGCGGCGATTCCAAGAGCACACTTTACTGTTCGTTCTGCGGTAAGTCGCAGCACGAAGTGCGCAAGCTCATCGCCGGACCCACCGTGTTCATCTGCGACGAGTGCGTCGAGCTCTGCAACGACATCATCCGCGAGGAGACGAAGGGCGCGCTGTCCAGCAAGAAGGATGGCGGCGTTCCTTCCCCGAAGGAGATCTGCAAGGTCTTGGACGATTATGTGATCGGCCAGAGCCAGGCGAAGCGCGTGCTCTCCGTCGCGGTCCACAATCACTATAAGCGGCTCAACCATGGCGCGAAGGGCGCCGATGTCGAACTCGCCAAATCGAACATCCTGCTGGTCGGGCCCACCGGCTGCGGCAAGACGCTGCTGGCCCAGACGCTGGCGCGCATCCTGGACGTTCCGTTCACCATGGCGGACGCGACGACGCTCACCGAGGCGGGCTATGTCGGCGAGGATGTGGAGAACATCATCCTGAAGCTGCTTCAGGCGAGCGACTATAATGTCGAGCGTGCGCAGCGCGGCATCGTCTACATCGACGAGATCGACAAGATCAGCCGCAAGGCGGACAATCCTTCGATCACGCGCGACGTGTCGGGCGAGGGCGTGCAGCAGGCGCTGCTGAAGCTGATGGAAGGCACGACCGCCAGCGTTCCGCCGCAGGGCGGCCGCAAGCATCCGCAGCAGGAGTTCCTGCAGGTCGATACGACCAACATTCTCTTCATCTGCGGCGGTGCATTCTCTGGCCTCGAGAAGATCATCGGCGATCGCCTGCAGGGTAAGTCGATCGGATTCGGCGCCTATGTCGCCGCGCCGGAAGAGCGCCGCACCGGCGAGGTGCTGCGCCAGTGCGAGCCGGAGGATCTGCTCCGCTTCGGTCTGATCCCTGAATTCGTCGGCCGTCTGCCGGTCATCGCCACGCTCGAGGATCTCGACGAGGCGGCACTGGTCAAGATCCTGGCCGAGCCGAAGAACGCGCTGGTCAAGCAGTATCAGAAGCTGTTCGACATGGAGGGCGTGAAGCTCAGCTTCACCGACGAGGCCCTGGTCGCGGTCGCCCGCAAGGCGATTGACCGCAAGACCGGCGCCCGCGGCCTGCGCTCCATATTGGAGGCGATTCTGCTCGATACGATGTTCGACCTGCCCGGCATGGACGATATCGACGAGATCATGATCGACAAGGACGTGGTCGAGGGCCGCAAGGAACCGGTTCGCGTCTACGCGAAGAAGGAAAAGGCGGGCGGGGCGGCCTGATCGGGCCGTCCGCCGCACTACGCCCGGCTTTGTCACACATCTGAAGCCAATTGCCGTCTTATGATCGCCCCTGCATTGGGGCGATCCATGGAGTTGGCATGGCTGTTCTTTCCGATACCCGGCGCGCGGACGCCTGGCAGTTTTTCCGTACATGGCTGAAGGCGCCGCTGCGGGTCGCGGCTTATGGACCGAGCAGTCCTGCGCTTGCCCGCGCCGTCGCCGCCGCTGCGCGTCCGGGCCGGGATGGCCTCGTGATCGAGTTGGGCGTCGGCACCGGCGCGTTGACCGAGGCACTGGTCGAAGCCGGAGTTTCACCCGAGCGCCTGGTGCTTCTGGAAAGCGACGAAGGCTTCGCCGATCTGCTGCGCCGCCGCTATCCGCGTGCGCGGGTAATTGGCGGCAACGCTTATGGCGTGGTCGACATTCCGGATCTCAGGGGTGCGGCATCGATCGTGTCCGGGCTGCCGCTGGTCCAGGTGCCTGCTGGGCCCCGCGCCAAGTTCGTGCTCGATTGCCTGGCCCGCCTCGGCCGGCCCGGCGCCCGTTTTGTGCAGCTCACCTATATGCTGTCCTCGCCCGTCCCCCTGCCGCTGCTGCCGGGGACCGCGGCCGAGGTTTCACCGACCGTCTGGGCGAATTTTCCGCCGGCACGCGTTTGGAGCTATTCTTTGGAGCATGGCGCGAGCGTATCATGACGGATTGATGATGCGCCGGGCAGCGCCCATATAGGTCGGGCACACCCTTTGGCGGTGCCCGTCTGGAGTTGACATGTCTGAACTGCTGCCCGTTCTTCCGCTGCGCGATATCGTCGTATTTCCGCAGATGATCGTCCCCCTCTTCGTGGGCCGCGACAAGTCGGTGTCCGCGCTCGAGGCAGCGATGGCGGCCGACAAGTCGATCTTCCTCGTTGCCCAGCTCGATCCGGCCGAGGACGATCCCGATCGCGACGCGCTCTATGATCTCGGCGTCATCGCGACCGTGCTGCAGTTGCTCAAGCTGCCGGACGGCACGGTGCGGGTGCTCGTCGAGGGCCGGCAGCGCGCCAGCCTCGACTCGCTGGATATCTCGGGTGAGCATCTCACCGCCTATGTGTCGACCGTCGAGGACGGGCAGGCCGAAGGCACGGAGGTGAGCGCCCTGATGCGCTCGGTGGTCGACCAGTTCGAAAACTACGCCAAGCTCAACAAGAAGCTGCCTGCGGAAACCGCGGTCCAGCTCGGCCAGATCGAAGATGCGGCGCGTCTCGCCGACTCGGTCGCCGCCAACATCAATATCAAGGTTTCCGACAAGCAGGCGCTGCTGGTCGAGCTGGATCCGGTCAAGCGGCTGGAGATGGCCTTCGCCTTCATGGAAGGCGAGCTCGGCGTGCTGCAGGTCGAAAAGAAGATCCGCAGCCGCGTCAAGCGCCAGATGGAGAAGACGCAGCGCGAATATTATCTGAACGAGCAGCTCAAGGCGATCCAGCGCGAGCTGGGAACCGAGAGCGAGGAGGGCGGCGACGAGATCGCCGAGCTCACCGCCCGCATGGCGAAGCTGAAGCTCTCAAAGGAGGCGCGCGCCAAGGCGACGGCCGAGCTCAAGAAGCTCAAGACGATGGCGCCGATGTCGGCGGAGGCCACGGTCGTCCGTAACTATCTGGATGTGCTGCTCGGCCTGCCCTGGGGCAAGAAATCCAAGCTCAAGAAGGATATTCCTGCCGCTCAGGCGATCCTCGACGAGGATCATTACGGGCTCGAGAAGGTCAAGGACCGGATCATCGAATATCTCGCGGTCCAGGCGCGCACCAACAAGCTGAAGGGGCCGATCCTCTGCCTCGTCGGCCCTCCCGGCGTCGGCAAGACCTCGCTCGGCCGCAGCATCGCGAAGGCGACCGGGCGCGAGTTCGTCCGTCAGTCGCTGGGTGGGGTGCGCGACGAAGCGGAGATACGTGGCCATCGGCGCACCTATATCGGCTCGCTGCCGGGCAAGATCGTGTCGAACCTCAAAAAGGCCGGCACGTCCAACCCGCTCTTCCTGCTCGACGAGATCGACAAGCTCGGACAGGATTTCCGCGGCGACCCCGCTTCCGCGCTGCTCGAGGTGCTGGATCCGGAGCAGAACAACAAGTTCCAGGACCATTATCTGGAGCTGGACTATGATCTGTCCGACGTGATGTTCGTCACCACCGCCAACTCGCTGAACCTTCCGCAGCCGCTGCTCGACCGCATGGAGATCATCCGGCTCGAAGGCTATACGGAGGACGAGAAGGTCGAGATCGCCAAGGCGCATCTGCTGGCCAAGCAGGTCGATGCGCATGGGCTCAAGGAGGGCGAGTTCACGCTGACCGACGAGGGCCTGCGCGACCTGATCCGTTATTATACGCGCGAGGCCGGTGTCCGCACCCTTGAGCGGGAGATCGCCAAGCTCGCCCGGAAGGCGCTGCGCCGTATTCTTGAGGGCAAGGCCGAGAGCGTTACCGTAACGCCCGAGAATCTTTCCGAATTTGCGGGCGTGCGGCGTTTCCGCTTCGGCGTGGGCGAGGAAGAGGACCAGATCGGCGCCGTCACCGGCCTGGCCTGGACCGAGGTGGGCGGCGAACTGCTGACCATCGAGGCGGTCACGGTGCCCGGCAAGGGTCATGTCAGCACCACCGGCAAGCTCGGCGATGTGATGAAGGAGTCGGTCCAGGCAGGCTTCTCCTTCGTGCGTGCCCGGGCACCGGCCTATGGCATCAAGCCCAGCCTCTTCTCGCGCAAGGATGTGCATATCCACTTGCCGGAAGGCGCGGTGCCGAAGGACGGGCCGTCCGCCGGCATAGGCATCGTCACCACGATCATCTCCACCCTGTCGGGCATTCCGGTGCGGCGGGAAGTGGCGATGACCGGCGAGGTCACGCTGCGCGGCCGCGTGCTGCCGATCGGCGGCCTCAAGGAGAAGCTGCTGGCGGCACTGCGCGGCGGCATCACCACCGTGATCATTCCGCAGGAAAATGAGAAGGATCTTGCCGAGATCCCGGCGAACATCCGCGAAGGGCTGAAGATCGTTCCCGTCTCGCATGTGGATGAAGTGCTGGCGCTTGCGCTCGCTTCTCCGATCACGCCGATCGACTGGACCGAGGCGGATGAGCTGGCTGCCCAACCGAGCCCGCATATCGCCAGTTCCGGCGAGTCGGGAGGTGCGCCGATTCATCATTGATGGTTAAATTTTACCGGAGAGCGTCATTTTCTGCGGCTCGTCGCGAAAATGGCGCTTTCTTTTTGACTCCCGCCTCAGCGCTGGTTTTACTCGCCCTCCCGGCAGCTGCCGCGAATCCGAGAAACAAACGAATGGGGGTTCCTGAGGCATGAACAAACAAGAGCTTATCGGTTCGGTCGCCGAAGCGACGGGGCTTAGCAAAGGTGACGCTGGAAAAGCCGTCGAAGGCGTCTTTGATGTCATCTCCGCCGCTCTCAAAAAGGGCGATGAAGTTCGCTTGGTCGGTTTCGGAACATTCTCGGTCAGCAAGCGCAAGGCGTCCACGGGTCGTAACCCGCGGACCGGCGAGCCGATGAAGATCAAGGCATCCTCGCAGCCCAAGTTCAAGGCGGGCAAGGGGCTGAAGGACGCCGTCAACTAATCGAAAAAATATGGTCGGCGTGGGGTCGCGCCGACCATATCTTTTCTTCCGCTTCGGGCTGGACAAAGCCGCCGCGACGCCCTAATCGCGGCTGCAAGGCGGTCGCTCCAGTGCCGCCTTTTTCGTTTGGAGACAGGTTCGACCTGGATCCCGATGCCAGAGTGGGCGCGTAGCTCAGTGGTAGAGCACTGTGTTCACACCGCAGGGGTCGCTGGTTCAATCCCAGCCGCGCCCACCAGGCAAAAAAGCCCGAAAATCGGGGCCTTTCAGAGAATTTAAGCAGCTCGCGAAAGGCCCCGGATTTTCGCAGCTCCGGTGCACTGCCGCTTCTGGCACCCGATCGAGAATGCGATCGATGACTTCCTGGATGCCCAACTGGACCGTGCCGACGAACAGCGCCGGGTTCGGCGATGTCGCGAAGGCGGCGGACGTCTTCTATGCAAACGAGATCGAGCCGCTGCGGCGGCGCCTGCTCGAGGTGAACGAGTGGCTCGGCCAGGAGGCGGTGCGATTCCTGCCCTTTCAGCCTGTGGCGACAGGCGCCGGCGGCGACGTGATCCGTCAAGCCCTGATTTTTTAAACTCACGCAATTTTGACCGTAAAACCATTTCACCGAGAGCATTGGTCACCATAGGAAACTTCCCGAGACAATTGATTCACGGGGGGCATTTCAATGGTGACGGTCTACGGTTCGAACGGCAGCGATATCATGATCGCGAGCGACGTAGACCCTTCGGGTGTAACGGTCTATGGCCTCGGGGGCGACGATAGCATCATTACCAGCGTCTACGCCGACATATTATATGGCGGAGCCGGCAACGATACGCTGGACGGCAGCGCCGGAAACGACATTATCGACGGGGGTGCGGGCACCGATACCGCGAGTTACGCGTCCGCGACATCCGGTATCACAGTCAGCCTCGCTATCACTGGCGCCCAGGATACGGGCGGTGCGGGCATCGACACGCTGGTTTCAATCGAGAACCTCACCGGATCAGCTTATAACGACGTATTGACCGGCAGCACGGCGACCACGCTGCTGGCTGGCGGAGCGGGCGATGACGTCATTCATGCCGGCCCTTATGTGATTGGCGGCAGCGACATCGTGATGGGCGGGGCGGGAGCCGACGTCATGTACGGCAATGGTGGCGACACCCTAAGCTATCAAGATTCTGATATGGGAGTGACCATAAATTTTCTGACGGGGACTGTTGGCGGTGGAGCAACAGGCGATGTTTTCTCCGGCTTTCGAAATCTCATAGGAAGCGAGCATGATGATGTTCTGACCGCTGACTACGCTGGAGACACGATAGACGGCGGAGGGGGCAACGATACGCTCTATGGCGGCAACAGCAATGACATCCTGATCGGGGGTGCTGGCAATGATTATATCGATGGCAAAATTGGCACCGATACGGTCAGCTATGCCAACGCCACCACGGGCGTCGTCGTCAATCTGAGCATCACGACCGCGCAGGATACACTCGGGGCGGGCGTCGATCAGATCGTGAACATCGATTATCTGGTCGGCTCGGCCTATAGCGATGAGTTGACCGGCAACGATGACGCCAATTTCCTTTTCGGCGGAAATGGGGATGATCGGTTGGCGGGAGGCCTGGGGGTCAATGTGCTCTACGGCGGTGATGGAAACGACACCGTTACCTATTTCGATGCTGGCGGGCCAATAATAGCAAGTCTGTCGACGGGGGGCGCCTGGGGCACTGGCGGAGGGAGCGGTGCCGGCGATCGCGACACATACATGTCAATCGAGAACATCACTGGCAGTACCTATGACGATCAACTGACAGGCGACGTTGGGAACAATGTGCTCGTTGGCGACAACGGTGACGACACGCTGAATGGCGGCCTCGGTGATGACGTTCTGTACGGCGGCGGGGGCGTCGATACGGCGAGCTTTGCGGGGCTCAGCTCGGGGGTGACGGCGCTCCTGACAGTCGGTCCCACCATCGGAACTGCGTTCGGTAACGGGGGCACGGACTTCCTCATGAGCATCGAGAATCTGACCGGTACGTCCTATGACGACACTTTGGTCGGCAACGTGGGCGATAATGTGCTGAGCGGTGGGGCCGGCAACGATCAGCTGGACGGAGGCGCGGGCAACGACCGTCTCGATGGCGGCGCGGGAACAGACATAGCGAGCTATGCGACCGCGATCAGCGGGGTGACGGTGAACCTGGCGCTCATCGCTGCCCAGGATACGATCGGCGCGGGCATGGATACGCTGGTCTCGATCGATAATCTGATTGGCTCCGCCTATGATGACGTGTTGACCGGCAATGCCGGCAAGAACGTCATTTTCGGCGGCGATGGCAATGATCTGATAGACGGTGGCAGCGGGACCGGCGCGGATACGCTCTATGGCGGCAACGGCATCGACACGCTGAACTATGCCAGCGCGACCAACAAGGTAATCGTCAGTCTGGCGGTGACCACCTCCCAGGCCACGAGTGGTGCGGGCAACGACATCATCGCTGGCTTCGAAAATCTGATCGGTTCGTCCTTCAACGACACGCTCTCCGGCGATGCCAACGCTAACATAATCTACGGCGGCGCGGGCAACGACTTGATCAAGGGCGGCGGCGGTCCGGATACGCTTTATGGAGGCAGCGGCGACGACACTCTCAACATCGTATCCAGCGATGGCGCCGCGGTGGATGGTGGCATTGGCAATGACCTCGTTTCCTTCGCGGGCCTCGCCTCGGGGGTCAGCGTGACGGTGGAAGCCGGTACCGGCATCGTCCATGCGACGGGGGGTGCGGGCAACGTCACCATGACCAGCATCGAAGGACTGATCGGAACCGACTTTGCCGACTATCTGAGCGGCGACGACGGCAATAACAGCCTCTACGGCGGTGCTGGCAACGACGTGATCGACGGCCGGGGCGGCAATGACATGATCGACGGCGGGGCCGGCATGGACACGGTCTATTACAACCATGCGCTGTCCGGCGTGACGGTGAACATCGGCCTGACCTTTTCACAGAATACCGGCGGCGCGGGCATTGATATCATCCAGAATGTCGAAAGCCTCTACGGATCGGATTATAGCGACGTGCTGACCGGTAATCAGTTTGCCAACACGCTGATCGGATCGCTGGGCGACGACACCCTGAACGGCGGTCTCGGCAACGATTTCCTCTATGGCGGCGACGGCATCGACACGGCGAGCTATTCGGATGCCTCGGGTGCCGTGAGGGTGAGCCTAGCGATCACGACGGCGCAGTCGACCATCGCGGCCGGCACAGACACGCTGGCTGGTATCGAGAATCTGACTGGCGGCGCCTATGATGACCAACTTACGGGCGATGCCGGCAACAACGCGCTGACTGGTAATGCCGGCAACGACACGCTCGTCGGCGGTCTCGGCGACGACCATCTGATCGGCGGCGCTGGGATCGATACGGCAAGCTACGCTTCGGCAGTATCGGCCATAACCGTCGGCCTGGCGCTCACCACGGCGCAGGACACGCATGGCGCCGGCATCGACACTCTGTCATCCATCGAGAATGTGATCGGATCGGCCTATGATGACGTGATCACCGGATCGGCCCAGGCGAACGTCCTATATGGCGGCGCAGGTAACGACATAATCGACGCCGGTTCATCCAACGACACGGTCGATGGCGGCAGCGGCAACGACATTCTCAAAGGGGCGGGGGGCGACGATATCCTCACTGGCGGTGCGGGTACTGACACGCTCACAGGCGGTGCGGGCGCGGATACGCTGACCGGTGGCACGCAGAACGATACTTTCAGCTATCTAGCGGTGGGTGACAGCACGCTGGCGGCTTCGGATCGGATCACCGATTTCGCCAAAGGCGACATTCTCGACGTGTCGGCGATCGACGCGAATACAAAGGTGGCGGGCGACCAGGCATTCCACCTCGTCGGCGCCTTTAGTCACACCGCCGCCGAGTTCACGCTCAGCTACGATGCCGGCACCAACACCACCACCGCCCTGTTCGATACCAATGGCGATGCCACCGCCGACATGCAAATACTCTTCACCGGCAACGTCACGACGCTGACCGGAACATGGTTGCTCTGACGATTACGGGCCGTCAGCCGGCACTGAGATGATGCGCCCGCCAATGCAGGGCGGCGTAGTGAGCGGCCCGCGCCAACGCCTCCTCGGGCGTCTGCGCGTGGGCGCCCATTGGAGATGCGCGCAGATCTACTTGCCTGCCTTGACGTCGGCCTCCCAGCCGCGCTTCGAGCGGTAAACCTTCCGCGAATAATCGAAGCACGCGATCTGCGGTATCCACTCGGCGAGCGGGTTCACCGCGTCCAGCAGCGCGGGATCGACGTCATGTTTCATAAGAACAAAGATGGAACGAAGGGTCCGAGTCGGTCAATCGCTAAGCGCGAAACGATCCTACGCAGCCCCGAACACCGCATTCCCACGCCTTTCCCTGAGCCGGAAGGATGCAGCCCCTTCGGCAATGTTGGGCCCGACGGTCAGCAAGACGGCAACGGATTGTTCGGCCGCGCTTGATTTGCCTGATGCTGCGTCGATCTTTTTCCGGCAGGGGTGGCTTTTTGGATAGCCTTCCCCCATATGAGGGGTGCTGAACGTCGCCTGCGACGGATGATGGGCCGCTTCGGCTCCTCCCTTTGTCCCTTTCGAGCTTCAAGACGCCGGGATGTGCCGCTGTTGGCGCATGCCCGTCACACATGGGACAAGGATATTCTCATGATCACCGGCACCGTAAAATTCTTCAACACCGACAAAGGTTACGGCTTCATCGCTCCGGAAAACGGCAGTGGCGATGCGTTCGTCCACATTTCTGCCGTCGAACGCGCGGGCATGACGACGCTCAACAAGGACCAGCGCGTGTCCTATGAGCTGGAGACGGATCGTCGCGGGAAGACATCTGCCGTGAATCTGCAGAGCGCCTGACGGTGATTGGCGGATGCTGTGGCATCCGCCATTTGCCCGTCCGCCCGGATCGGACGCCTTCTGGCGGCACCTGCCGCTGGGCCCCCACAGGATCGGGAAATCCACCTTCGGTTACCAAGAAAGGCCTTTATGTCTCGGATACCCGTCGCGCCGTTTCTAATCGCCAAGGATGATGAAGGTCAGTTCCGGATCACGATCCGCAGCACGCGCTTCAATTCCCAGAATTATCCGATCGTCACGTCGAGCCCGCAGCCCGAGACGTTCAAGAGCGCTACAGCTGCGCGCTCCTATGCCAAGCAGAAGTTCGGCGCAGAGAACGGGCAGTTCAGCTCCCGGTAATTCGCCACCACCTTTTTGCGAGCCCTGCGCCTTCATCGCCATTTCTGACGGAGCGATCCGCCGCTTTCGTGGGAGACTCTCGATGACGGAGCAAGAATATGATCTGACGGCACAGCAACTTCTGGAAGCCCAGCAAGCTCTCGACGTCGCGGCGTTCAACGGGATATTGAGCCTCGCCATCGTGCTGCGGAAGCGAAACCTGCTTACCAACGGCGAGACGCAGAAATTGCACGATATCATGAGCAAGCCGCTCTCGCTCCCAGGCAACGCCGCCAATCCCATCGTCCAGGACGCGCAACAGAATCTCGATCAGCTTTTCGCCATGCTGGTGGAGTGTCGCTGAGAGACCCGACCGGTCTTGCCTCCTACGCCCACGCGCCCTTCGTGTCGGCCAGGCGTCAGCATCGTGCAAACATCTACGATTTTGCACTAGCTCACCGAGCCACGTCCATGTCGTGCCGACTATTGCGGGATGCGCTCAACTCCGAACGGCGGTATTTGGATTTGGTGGCTGGTGGGTCCAATGACTGACCGGGGTGCGCTGCCGTACGGCTGCCGATAGCATGCGAATGACCGGTTCCAGCATGAGCGACGCTCATGCTTAGGATGCGCAATGGTTGAACTGGTCAGATGCCGCAAGGGGATCGCCAGTGCCACGTTGGCATCGCCTCGCTGCACTCAATCAACCCTGTCGGCAAAGGCCGATCGCTGCGCCGCTCCGCGCTCCCGGTCGAACTTTTCGAACTGGGCGCGGATCGCCCTGGAAAGATCCTGGATGGATGCGCCGGCGCCGACCCGGTCCATGAGACCGAACGGCCGGAGCAGCGCCGGCGTCTGGACGAATCCGAACCGCATCATAGTGGACAGGCCGAGAGTCGTCTCGATGGTCAGGGCGAGGTCGCCGCAAATGACGAGCAAACCCCAAGCGTCGCCACCATCTTGACCAGCGCGCCGGTGAGCGCGGGATGTTTCTGTATGCGGTTGCGCCGCCTTGCCCAGGCAGTGAGTTGCGGCAATCCCACAGCTGCAACGGCGCTCCTGACGCCCGCGGGCGCCGCGCCGCCAGTATCGTGGCGTCGACGGTCATCCCTCCGCGCCCGGGGCGCTCACACCTGATCGGACGCGATCGTCTGACCTGCCGGAAACAGCTTTGCCCGGGTCGGCTGCACGAAGATGGCGCTGCCCGTCGATGGTGCCTGATCGCTCGGGATGTCGAGTTCCAGAGGCAGTTCCAGCCCCGCGACCTGGGCCTCGATCCTGACCGCGCCGTTGCGCGGGCGGGCTGAGGAGACGGTGGCGGGAACACCCGCTCCCTCCTGGGTGAGGCGGGCATCGTGCGGGCGGAAGAAGAGCTGGCCTGCGCCTTCCGCGATGTCCGGCGCCGCACCTTCGATCGCGACATTGTCGAAGACGATGCGACCATTGCCGACGGTCACCGGCAACCGGTTCGATTCGCCGACGAAATCGAAGACGAAGGCGGACGCGGGCTTGTCGTAGACGTCGACGGGCACCGCCACCTGCTCGATCTTGCCATGATCCATCACGACGACGCGGTCCGCGAGTTCCAGCGCTTCTTCCTGGTCGTGCGTCACGAAGATCGAGGTGAGGCCCATCCGCTCGTGCAGTTCGCGCAGCCAGCGGCGCAGATCCTTGCGGACCTTGGCGTCGAGTGCGCCGAACGGCTCGTCGAGCAGCAGGATGCGCGGCTCTACCGCCAGTGCGCGGGCCAGAGCGACGCGCTGGCGCTGGCCGCCGGAAAGCTGCGAGGGATAGCGGCCGCCGAGATGCTTGAGCTGCACCAGTTCCAGGAGATCGTCGACGCGGCGTCGGATCTCTTCCTTGGTGGGCCGTTCGCGGCGCGGCTTCACGCTGAGGCCGAAGCCGACATTGCCGGCTACGGTCATGTGCCGGAACAGTGCATAATGCTGGAATACGAAGCCGACTGCGCGATCGGCCACCGGCCGGTCGGTGATGTCGCTGCCGTTGAACGAGACGCTGCCTGTGTCGGGGAAGTCGAGGCCCGCCATGATGCGCAGCAGCGTCGTCTTGCCGGAGCCGGACGGCCCGAGCAGCGCCAGGAACTCGCCCGGACGGGCCTCCAGGCTGACATTGTCGAGCGCGGTGAAGTCACCGAAGCGCTTGGTGATGCCGGAGAGCGTTATGCTCATCTCAATGTCCCGTGTTCGAGCCGTGGTAGCCGTAGCGCCATTCCAGCGCGCTCTTCAGCACGAGGGTGACGAGCGCCAGCAGCGCGAGGAGCGAGGCGACCGCGAAGGCCGCCGCGAAATTATATTCGTTGTAGAGGATCTCGACGTGCAGCGGCATCGTATTGGTCTCGCCACGGATATGGCCGGAAACCACCGAGACCGCGCCGAATTCCCCCATGGCGCGCGCATTGCACAGCAACACGCCGTAGAGAAGTCCCCAGCGTATGTTGGGGACCGTGACCCGCCAGAAAGTCTGCCAGCCGCTGGCTCCGAGCGAGAGCGCCGCCTCCTCGTCGTCACGCCCCTGTTCGGCCATCAGCGGAATGAGCTCGCGCGCGACGAAGGGAAAGGTGACGAACACCGTCGCGAGCACGATGCCCGGCACCGCGAAGATGATCTGGATGTTGTGGCTTTCCAGCCAGGGTCCGAGCCAGCCCTGCGCGCCGAACAGCAGTACGTAGATGAGGCCCGAGACCACGGGCGAAACCGAGAAGGGCAGGTCGATCAGCGTGATCAACAGGTTCTTGCCCTTGAAGTCGAACTTGGTGATCGCCCAAGCGGCCAACACGCCGAACACCACGTTGAGCGGCACGGCGATCGCCGCTGTGATCAAGGTGAGCTTGATCGCCGAGATCGCGTCGGGATCCTTGATCGCTTCCAGATAGGCGCCGAACCCGTCACGCAGTGCCTCGCGGAATACCGCGACCAGCGGCAGCACGAGGAACAGGCCGAGGAACGAGAGGGCGACGAGGATCAGCACGATCCGAACCCACAGCGGACCGCCGATCCCACGCCGGCGGGGAGAGAAGAAAAGCGCCATCATCCCGCGAGCCTCTTACGGCTCCACAGCTGGATCAGGTTGATCACCGCCAGGAGGATGAAGGACACGATCAGCATCACTACCGCGATGCCGGTTGCACCTGCATAGTCGAACTGCTCGAGCTGAGTGACGATCAGCAGCGGGGAGATCTCGGTGTGGAAGGGCATGTTGCCCGCAATGAAGATGACCGAGCCATATTCGCCGACCGCACGCGCCAGCGCGAGCGCAAAACCGGTGAACAGCGCCGGCAGGATCGCCGGCAGGATGACGAGGCGGAATGTCTGCCAGCGGCTCGCGCCGAGCGAGGAGGCGGCTTCCTCTACGTCCGTGCCCAGATCCGCCAGCACCGGCTCCACCGATCGCACGACGAAGGGCAGCCCGATGAAGGTAAGCGCGACGACGATGCCAAGTGGCTTGTAGGCGACCTGTATGCCCAGCGGCTCGAGATATTGCCCCACCCAGCCGGTATTGGCGTAGAGCGAGGTGAGGGCGATGCCTGCGACCGCGGTGGGAAGGGCGAAGGGCAGGTCGACGATCGCGCTCGCCAGGCGCTTGCCGGGGAAGCGGTAGCGCACCAGCACCCAGGCGATGATCAGTCCGAACACCATGTTGACGCTCGCCGCCACCAGCGAGGCGCCGAAGGTCAGCCGGTAGGAGGCGACCGCGCGGCGCGAGAAGGCGACGTCGATGAACTCGTGCCATCCGCCCGCGGCCGTCCGCACGAACAGCGCCGAGAGCGGAATGAGCACGAGCAGAGACAGATAGGCGAGGGTGAAGCCCAGGGTGATGCCGAAGCCCGGCATGATCGATGGCTCGCGAAACCAGGCGCGTCTGCGCCTTCCGGCCGCGATGACGCCGGTTCTACTGGTCATGACTCCCCCCGCATTCGTGGTTGCGCGGGTGCATAGCTTGCCACGCGATATGAGGCCATAATAGTCTACCTACGGACTAGACAAGATTTGCATTTCATACACCGTCGCGGCAATTCGGTCGGAAGAGGTAGGAACGCGCTGACCGCATGGTGGTGCCTCTCTTGCCCTGTAGACTATCGGGTCGATCCTGTCGAAATAGGCCCGAATCCGGATTTGCTTTTCCGCGGAGGATGCGAATGTTCTTGTTCAACGGCCGGGAATCGCATCCCCGCTCGTTGGTGAAGGCGATCAGCTGGCGTACGCTCGGCAGCATCGATACTTTCATCCTGGGTATGATTTTCACCTCGAGCGTGAAAGCCGCAGGCTCGATCGCGTTGACCGAGGTGGTGACCAAGATCCTGCTTTACTACGTCCATGAGCGGGCCTGGGCATCCGTGCCTTGGGGCCATCAGAAGCCGGAGGAGCCCGCTGCGGCGGAGCCGGCAGTCAGGCGTCTGAAAGAGGTTCCGCAAGACTGACCATGTCGAGGATGCGCGCCGTTTCGTCGCGAACGGCAAGCATCACATGGTGGATGCGGCAGCTCGCCTCGTCCACGCAATTCTCGCAGGGCTGATGCGCGAGGCGGCTGGCGCACGGCACCAGCGCGAGCGACCCGCGTGTCAGTCGCACTATTTCTCCGTAGCTGATCTCCGCGGGCGGCCGGGCGAGCCAATAGCCGCCCTCCTTGCCGCGCATCGTTTCTATCAGGCCGGCCCGCCGCATCTCCGAAAGAATCACCGTCAGGAATTTCGCCGGTATATTCTGCGCTTCGGCGATCTCGCTGAGCTGCACGGGCCCTGCTCCGTAACGGTCTGCAAGATGGAGCAGGGCGCGGATCGCGTAGCGTGTGCGTTGGGAAAGCATCGCGCCCTCACCATGGCGGGCGAAAAACTCCTGTGCAAGAATGTTCAGGCCACCTTGCGCTCCGCGTGATGAGCCCGTATGTGGCCGGCCTTCCCGCCGTGTGGCGATCGTAGCTCAATTGGTTAGAGCGCCGGTTTGTGGTACCGGAGGTTGCGGGTTCAATCCCCGTCGATCGCCCCAGCACCCCCCTTCAGTCGAGCAGAATGGGGCCGTTCAGGCCGCGGGCGGGCCGAGTCCCGTGCGCTCCCGGTGCAGGCGATGTTCGCGATAGATGGTGAAGATGCCGCCGGCGGCGATCAGTCCGGCGCCGATCAGCGTATGCGCATCCGGCACTGCCGCCCAGAAGAGGAAGCCGAGCCCGGTCGCGCTGACGAGCTGCAAATAATCGAACGGTGCCAGCACCGCGATCGGCGCGAATCGCAGCGAGGCGGTCAGCATCATCTGGCCGGCGGCACCGAACACGCCGATGCAGCCCAGAATAATCCAGACTTCGGCGGGATGCCGAGTCGCCGTGAGCAGCAGCGGCACGAACAGCGCCACCAGGCAAAGGGCGCTGAACCAGAAGACGATCGCCGTCGCCGTCTCGCGCGCGGCGATCTGGCGCACCGTCACGTTCACCGATGCGACGCCGAGCGCAGCGGCAAGGCCGACCGCGACGGCGAGCGGCGGCAGCGGGGTCTGGCCCGGCTGGATCAGCACGACGACGCCGAGCAGCCCGAGCGCCAGCGCGAACCAGCGATGCGCGCCGACATGCTCGCGCAGCAGCACCGCGGACAGGAAGGTCGCGATCAGCGGCGCCATGAAGCCGATCGCCGTCGCGTCGGCGAGCGGCAGCATGGCGAGCGCCTGCACGTTGAACATCAGCGAGGTGAGCCCGATCGCGGTTCGCGTCACGTGGACGAGCGGCCGGCGCGTACGCACCGCCGCCAGCCCCGGCACGAGCGCGATGTAGGCGATGAGGAACGGCATGCCGAAAAGATTCCGGTAGAAGGCGATCTCCACCGTGTTGGCGCCGCGCGTGCTCGCCAGCTTCATCAGCGCGAACATCACCGAAAGCGCGGTCACCGATCCGATCCTGAGCGCGATGCCGCGCAGCCTGTGCTCGTCGGGACGCGATGCGGGGAGAGCGGCGGTGGCCATGCCCGATCAGTGCGCAGGTGGCGGCGCGAAAGCAAGCGAAGCGAGGTCCGGACCCGACTTGAGTCCAACGGCGATGCGGAACGCTTCCCCCCCGGCGGAAGCTGCTCTAAAGGGCAGGCGAAGACCTATGCACATCTTTGCCAATCCCGCCCGCTTCCTCGCTATCGCGCGGCCCCTGACGCCGTGGCTCGGCTGGGGCGGCGCGCTGCTCGTCGCCGTGGCCGCCGTCTCTGGCCTGTTCCTTACGCCGCCCGACTATCTGCAGGGCGACAGCGTGCGGATCATGTACATCCATGTGCCGTCCGCCTGGCTCGGCATGGCGGGATGGACCGGCATCGCGGCTGCCAGCCTCTTCCAGCTCGTCTGGCGCCATCCGCTGGCGGCCGTGGCCGGGCAGGCGATCGCGGTGCCGGGCGCGCTCTTCTCGGCGATCTGTCTCGTCACCGGCTCGATCTGGGGCCGGCCCACCTGGGGCACCTGGTGGCAATGGGACGGACGGCTGACCTCGATGCTCGTCCTGTTCTTCCTCTATCTCGGCTATATCGCGCTTGCCCGCGCCAGCGACGATCGCACCGGCGCCAATCCGATCGCGGCGATCTTCGGCCTGGTCGGCGCGATCAACATCCCGATCATCCATTATTCGGTGCTGTGGTGGCGCACGCTCCACCAGGGCCAGAGCATCACCCTCTCCGGATCGACGATCGACGCCTCGATCCTCTGGCCGCTGCCGATCGCGCTCCTCGGCTTCACCATGGTCTTCGGCGCGATCGTGCTGATGCGGATGCGGACCATCCTGGCGCGCAACAAGATCGAGGCGCGGCTCAAGCGGATGGCGGAAGCATGAACCACTGGCCGTTCATCATCGCGGCCTATGCGATCGGGCTCGGTGGCCCGGCGCTGTTCCTGCTGCAGAGCCTCCTGGCGATGCGCAAGGCGGAAGCCGAGGCGGAGGCGATCCGGCGGCGATGAAACCCAAGCATCAACGGCTCACGCTGGCGCTGCTCGCGCTGGCGGCCATCGTCGGCGCGACCCTGCTCGCCATGTCGGCGCTGCGCGATCAGGCCTCCTATTTCTACACGCCGGGCGACGCGATCCGCGATCATGTCGAGCCGGGCCGCGCGGTGCGGCTGGGCGGCATGGTCGCCGGCGGCTCGATCAGGCGCGCGGCCGACGGGGTGACCATCGATTTCGTCGTCACCGACGGGAAGCAGAGCGTGCCGGTCCGCTTCAAGGGCATCGTGCCCGATCTTTTCAAGGAGAATTCGGGCGTGGTCGCCGAGGGCGCCTTCGATGCCGGCGGCACCTTCGTCGCCGACACAATCCTCGCCAAGCATGACGAGCGCTACATGCCGCCGCAGATCGCGGGCGAGATGCACAAGTCCGAAAGCCTGAAGAAGTGATCGCGGAAATCGGCCTTGCCGCGCTGTGGCTCGCGGCCGCCCTGGCGGCGCTGCAATTCGTCTTCGGCGCCATAGCGCTGTACCAGCGGGACATGACGATGCTGCGCGGCGTGCGTGCGGTCGCGGTCGTCCAGGCGCTGCTCACCGCCACGGCCTTCGCGGCGCTGATCCTGGTCTTCCTGCGCACCGATCTGTCGGTGTCGCTGGTCGCCGCCAACAGCCATGTCGCCAAGCCCTGGCTGTACAAATTCGCCGGCACCTGGGGGAACCACGAAGGCTCGATGCTGATGTGGGTAACCATCCTGGCGTTGGCCGGCGGCGCCGTTGCGCTGTTCGAGCGACGGCTGGAGGATCGCACGTTGATCGCCACGCTCGCCGCACAAGCGACGATCGGCCTCGGTTTCTATGCCTTCCTGCTCTTCGCCTCGAACCCGTTCGATCGGCTCGATCCCGCGCCGGCGCAGGGCAACGGTCTCAACCCGCTGCTCCAGGATCCGGGCCTCGCCTTCCACCCGCCGACGCTCTACGTCGGCTATGTCGGACTTTCGATCGCCTTCTCCTTCGCCGTCGGCGCGCTCGTCACGCGCGATGTCGGCGCAGCCTTCGCCCGCGCGATGCGGCCCTGGGTGCTCGCCGCCTGGATCTTCCTCACCCTCGGCATCACCGCGGGCAGCTACTGGGCCTATTATGAGCTCGGCTGGGGCGGCTGGTGGTTCTGGGATCCGGTCGAGAATGCCTCGCTGATGCCCTGGCTGGCGGCGACGGCGCTGCTCCATTCGGTCACCGTGCTGGCCACGCGCGACGGCCTGCGCGCCTGGACGGTGATGCTTGCAGTCGTGGCCTTCTCCATGTCGATGATCGGCACCTTCCTTGTCCGCTCGGGCATATTGACGAGCGTGCACAGCTTCGCGGTCGATCCGCGCCGCGGCGCCTTCATCCTTGCCCTGCTCGCCATCTATATCGGCGGGGCGCTGGCGCTGTTCGCCCTGCGCGTCGGCACCGTTCGGGAAGGCTCGCGCTTCGACATGGTCAGCCGCGAAGGCTCGCTGGTGGCGAACAACCTGCTGCTCTCGGCGATCCTCGGCATCGTCCTGATCGGCACCCTCTATCCGCTCGGCATCGAGGCGCTGACCGGCGGCAAGCTGTCGGTCGGCCCGCCCTATTTCAACGCCGCGGCGGGCCCGCTGGCGCTGATCCTCGTCGTGGTGATGGCGGCCGGGCCGCTGCTGCGCTGGCGGCGCGACGAGCTCCGCGCGCTGGCACGGCGGCTCGCGGTGCCGGCGATCGTCGCCGTGCTCGCACTGGTGATCGTCCTCGCCGTTCTCCCCCGCGCGCATCTCCTGCCGAGCCTCGGCCTGATCCTCGCCGCCGGCGTCGCCGTGGCCAGCGTCGCACCGCTCTGGAAGCGCAATCTGCGCCGCACGCCGTTGTTCACCTGGGGCATGGTGATCGCGCATCTCGGCATCGCGGTAAGCCTCGCCGGCATGGCGAGCGAAAGCGCCTTCACCCAGGAAACCCTCGTCGCCGCGCGGCCGGGCGAGGTGCATGGGGTCGGCCCCTTCGCCGTGCGGTTCGAGGGGGTCGAACCGGTCGCCGGCCCGAACTGGACCGCGCTCGAGGCGACGCTCACCGCCACCCGCGGCACGGGCGCTCCGATGGAGATGCGGCCCCAGGCCCGCGCCTTCTGGGCGCCGCCGACCGAGACGAACGAAGCGGCGATCCGCACCCTCTGGGATGGACAGCTCTACACCGTGCTCGGCAAGCAGGCGGAGGATGGCCGCTGGCAGCTGCGCCTGTGGTGGAAACCCTTCGTCACCTTGATCTGGGCCGGCGGCGCGCTGGTCGCGATCGGTGGCGCGCTGTCGCTGCTGGGGCGGCTGCTGCGCGATCGGCGCGCGGCGCAGCGCGGCAAGGAGTGGTGGGAATGAAGAAGGCGATCCTCTGGGCGCCGCTGGCGATGTTCCTGATCTTCGCCGCGATGGTCGCCGGCAAGCTGTATGCGCCCGGCGACAGCAGCATCGTCTCGCACATGGTGGGCAAGCCGCTGCCAGCCTTCGCCCTGCCGGCGGGGATGCCCGATCGGCCCGGCCTCGCCAACACCGATTTCGCCAAGGGCAAGCCGCGGCTGCTCAACATCTTTGCAAGCTGGTGCGTGCCCTGCGCTGCCGAAGCGCCCCAGCTGGTCGAGCTGCGCAAGGCCGGCGTCGAGATCGACGCCATCGCCATCCGCGATCGGCCGGAGGACATTGCCGAATTCCTCAAGCGATACGGCGATCCCTATGCCCGCATCGGCAGCGACGCGAACAGCAGCGTGCAGGTGGCGATGGGCTCGTCCGGCGTACCCGAAAGCTTCGTGATCGACGGACAAGGCATCATCCGTCACCAGCATATCGGCGACATCCGGCCCGAAAATGTGCCGGACATCCTCGCCGCGATCCGGGCCGCGCAATGAAGCGGGCGGCGATCCTGATCGGCCTGATCGGCTGGGCCGCCACGGCCCAGGCCGATTCGCTGATGCCTGCGGATCCGATGGCCGACACCCAGCTCTCCGATCCTGCCAAGGAGGCGCAGGCCAAGGCGCTGATGGAAAATCTGCGCTGCGTCGTCTGCCAGGGCCAGTCTATCGCGGACAGCGATGCCGAGCTGGCCGGTGACATGCGCGCCATGGTGCGCCGCCGGATCGCGGCAGGCGAAAAGCCGGAGGCGATCCGGGCGTGGATGGTCGCCCGCTATGGCGACTGGATCAGCTTCCGGCCTCCGGTCGAACCGCTGACCTGGCCGCTCTGGGCGGCACCGATCCTCTTCCTGCTCGTCGGCCTCTGGCTGGCGCGTGGACGTTTCAGGCGCAGGGGGCGTTGATGGGCTGGCTCATCCTCTTCCTACTCGCGGCCGTCACTTTCGTCCTGTTGTGGCGGGTCGCCAGATTGTCGGGGCCCGCCTTGCAGTTGATGGCCGCCGCGGTGCTCGTCGCCATCGCCGGCTATGCCTGGCAGGGCAGCCCGAATTTGCCGGGCCAGCCGGCGGCGCCGAACCAGGACGTGATGCAATCGGATACCGCCTTCGCGACGGAGCGATCCAAGCTGATGGAGCGCTTCGGCAGCGAGGCGCAGTGGCTCGATTTCGCTGATGCCCTGCATCGCATGGGGCGCGATCAGATGGCCGTCGTGGCGATCAAGAGCGGCCTCCAGAAATATCCCAGGAGCGCCGATCTCTGGGTCGGCCTCGGCAATGCGCTGATCACCCATGGCGGCGGCATGATCTCCCCGGCGGCACAGTTCGCCTTCGATCGCGCGGCGCAGATCGCGCCGGATCATCCCGGGCCGCCTTTCTTCCTGGGTCTCGCTTACGCCCAGGCCGGGCAGATCGACAAGGCGGAGGCGGTCTGGCGGGCGCTGCTCGCCCGGACCCCGAACGATGCCCCATGGCGGGCCGATCTGGTGCAGCGTCTCGCCGTCATCGATGCGGCCCGCGCCCGCATGGGGCAGGCTGGCCGCCAATAGCTTGCCCGGCTCGGCTCTTCGCTGGCCGGATATGGACAAGCGTGGAGATCCGCTCCCGCGTGGCAAAGACTTTGCAAAATGGCGTGTCTTCACACCCGTCATCCGACGAAAGTCGGGGTCTATTCAGCGCTCGGTGGGTGGAGGGCCCCGACGGCCGTTCTTTCATCGGAGCGTCAATCGACCCCGACCTCCGTCGAGACGACGACATACGGAAAGGTCCGGCGAAAGCAGGCGACCAGATCGAACCGCATCGAACGCTCGATCCTCAATAGCCGTGCCAGCCCTCGAACCGGAGATCCAGCGCTTCGGCCACCGCCTGGTGACGGATCTTGCCTGCGGAGACGTTGAGGCCGGCGGCCAGATGCGGGTCGGCCGCCATCGCCGCCTCCGCTCCCTTGTTGGCGAGCGCCAGCGCGAAGGGAAGGGTGGCGTTGTTGAGCGCGAAGGCGGATGTGCGGGCCACCGCGCCGGGCATGTTCGCCACGCAATAGTGGATCACGCCTTCCTCGACGAACACCGGATCGTCATGGGTTGTGGGGTGGCTGGTCTCGAAGCAGCCCCCCTGGTCTATCGCGATGTCGACCAGCACGGATCCGCGCTTCATCGTCTTCAGCATCTCGCGCGTCACCAGCTTGGGCGCCGCGGCACCAGGCACCAGCACCGCACCGATCACCAGATGCGCCTTGGCGACGGCCGCCGCGATCGCGGCCTTGCTGGCATAGGCCGTCTTGATCTGGCTGGAGAAGAACATGTCCAGCTCGGCCAGCCGGTCGTTGTTGATGTCGTAGATGGTCACGTCCGCACGCATGCCGACCGCCATCTGTGCGGCATTCACGCCGGCGACGCCGCCGCCCAATATCGCGACGCGCGCCGGCGCCACGCCCGGCACGCCGCCGAGCAGCACGCCGCGTCCGCCTTGTTCCTTTTCCAGATAATGCGCGCCGACCTGGATCGACATCCGGCCGGCCACTTCCGACATCGGTTTCAAAAGGGGCAGGGAGCCGCCGCGCGAGGTGACCGTTTCATAGGCGATGCAGGTCGCGCCCGACTGCATCAGGCCCAGCGCCTGCGGCTTGTCCGCGGCGAGGTGCAGATAGGTGAACAGCACATGGCGGGGTTGGAGCAGTGCGATCTCGGAAGGCTGGGGTTCCTTCACCTTCACGATCATGTCGGCGGCGCCGAACACCTCGGCGGGGTTCGCGACGATGCGGGCGCCGGCCTCGACATAGTCGCTGTCCTCGAAATCGATGCCCATTCCGGCACGGGTCTCGACGATCAGCTCGTGGCCGGCCGCACTCAGCTCCGCCACGGACGCCGGAGTCAGCCCGACGCGATATTCGTGATTCTTGATTTCCTTGGGAACGCCGATGCGCATCTGACTGATCCTCCCATTCCGTTGGAAAGCAGCATAAACTGCGACTCGGCCGCGAATCTCTGCAAAGATGGCGCAACGGGACCGTTATGGATGCATGAAATCGAAGCTCCGCGCCCTTTGACCCAAAAATTCATGCACGAGCATCTGGATCGCATCGATCAGGCGATAGTGCGGGCCTTGGCGGACGACGCTCGCCTGCCGGTCAGCCAGATTGCCGAGCGGGCGGGCCTTTCCCAATCCGCCTGCACGCGGCGCATCCAGGCACTGGAGGATTCCGGCCGAATCACGGGATACGGCGCACGTTTCGGCCATCGCCGACTCGGTTTTCGCGTCACGGCACTGGTAGATATCACGCTCAGCACCCAGATAGAGGAGGATCTGGCGGCGTTCGAGGCGGCCGTTTCCCAGGTCGAAGGGATTGTGGAATGTGCCCTCGTGTCGGGCGGCCAGGATTATCGGCTCAAAATCGTCTGCCGCGATCTCGACGATTATGAGCGCATCCATCGGGAACATCTCGGTAAATTGCCAGGCGTCATGACGATCAATTCCAGTTTCGTGCTCCGCTCCGTAGCTACGCGAAGTGAAGCCGACGCGCTGTTCCGCGGCGCGTGATGGCATCGGGGCGCCCCTGTTGCGACGCATCATGGGAAGTGCTAGTGGCGCGCGCCAGTCGCCACGGGGCATCAGGCGGAAGCATGGGTCAGCATTCCAGTCCGGACCGAAGGTCCGGCCGCCGATGAACGAAACGGCGAGCGGCGTTCCGGCTTCGGCCGTACACGCATCATACGAGCATGGTCACGGCGATCAGGCGCTGTGGAAGCTGTCGCTGGGCGCGATCGGCGTCGTCTTCGGCGACATCGGCACCAGCCCGCTCTATGCCTTCCGCGAGACGTTCGTCGGCCATCACCCGCTGGTGCCCGATCATCTCCACGTCATGGGCGTGCTCAGCCTCATCTTCTGGTCGATGATGCTCGTGGTGACTGTGAAATATGTCACCATCATCATGCGTGCCGACAATAAGGGGGAGGGCGGCAGCCTCGCCCTTCTGGCCCTGATCTCGCGCTCTACAAATGCCAAGAAGCGCTGGACGCGCGGCCTCGTCCTGCTCGGCGTATTCGCCACCGCGCTCTTTTACGGCGACAGCATGATCACCCCGGCCATCTCGGTGCTGTCGGCGGTGGAAGGTCTGGCGGTGGTCGAGGCCGGTTTTTCCCCGCTCGTCCTGCCCCTCGCCATTGGCATCCTGATCGGCCTGTTCACCATCCAGGCGCGCGGCACAGCCAAGGTCGGCCTGCTGTTCGGCCCGATCATGGCGGTTTATTTCCTGACTCTGGCGGTGCTCGGCATCGTTCATATCGCTGCCAGCCCGCATATATTGGTGGCGCTCAACCCGCTTTACGCCATCCGCTTCTTCGCCGACGATTTCGTGCTCGGCTTCCTTGCCATGGGTTCGGTCGTGCTGGCGGTGACGGGGGCTGAGGCCCTCTATGCGGACATGGGTCATTTCGGGCGGCGGCCGATCCGGCTGTCCTGGCTCTATTTTGTCCTGCCGGCGCTGATGCTGAACTATCTCGGCCAGGGCGCGATGATCCTTTCCGCGACGCCGGCCGAAGCCGCGGTGATCATCCACAATCCCTTCTTCCTGCTGGCGCCCGATTCGCTCCGCCTGCCGCTCGTCATCCTGGCGACGATGGCGACGGTGATCGCCAGCCAGGCGGTGATCTCGGGTGCCTTCTCGGTCACCCAGCAGGCGATCCAGCTCGGCTTCATCCCGCGCCTCCGCATCACCCACACCAGCGCCTCGGCCGCCGGCCAGATCTACATCCCGTCGGTCAACTGGACGCTGATGGTGATGGTGATCCTGCTCGTGCTCACTTTCCGCAGCTCGACCAACCTTGCCGCGGCCTATGGCATCGCGGTCACCGGTGCGATGCTGATCGATACCTGCCTGCTCGGCGTGGTGCTGTTCAGCCTGTGGAAGTGGAACAGGTTCGCCGCGGCCGGCCTGCTGCTGGTCTTCTTCGCGGTCGATTTCGCCTATTTCACCGCCAATCTCACCAAGGTACCCGACGGCGGCTGGTTCCCGCTCGCCATTGGCCTGCTCGCCTTCACCATGCTCACCACCTGGTCGAAGGGGCGCGCGCTGATGATCAACCGGATGCGTGAATCGGCGATGCCGGTGCAGGTGTTCGTAAAATCCGCCGCCAATTCGGCGACGCGTGTTCCGGGCACCGCGGTGTTCATGACCTCGTCCGCCGATGGCGTGCCCCATGCGCTGCTGCACAATCTGAAGCACAACAAGGTCCTGCACGAACGGGTGATCCTGCTCACCGTGAAGATCGAGGACGTGCCCTATGTCGACGAGCCCGGGCGCTGCACCGTCGTCGATCTCGAACAGGGCTTCTACCGCTTCCACGTCCGCTATGGCTTCATGCAGGATCCGGACGTGCCGGCCGCGCTATCGCGAATCGTCAGCTGCGGTCCTGAATTCAAGATGATGGACACCAGCTTCTTCCTGTCGCGGCAGACGCTGATCGCATCGTCGCGCCCGGGCATGGCGCTGTGGCGCGAAAAGCTCTTCGCCTGGATGCTGCGTAACGCGGAAAGCGCGATGGAATTCTTCAAGCTGCCGACCAATCGCGTCGTCGAGTTGGGCAGCCAGGTCGAGATCTGAGCGCGGCGTGCGCGTCGCGATCCTGCTCGCTGCCGGACGATCGACCCGGTTCGGTTCCGCCAACAAGCTGATGGCTCCGCTCGCCGGCCGTCCGCTGGTCCTGCATGCCCTTGCTGCGGCCCGTGCAGCGCCCGTCGCCCGTGTGGTCGTAGTAACCGGTGCGCAAGCTCCCCGCATTGCCGCCACGGTCCGCAAGGCAGGCGTCAGGGTCGCCGTGGTGCGGGCACGCGATCATCGTCAGGGGCTTTCCGCCAGTCTGCGCGCAGCTTTTGCCGCGCTGTGGCCGATCGAACGGGCCGTTTTCGTCTTTCTCGCCGATATGCCGTCCGTCCCGCACGAAATCGCCGGCCGCCTCCTGCGCCGCAAGACGCATGCGCGCGTCGGCATGATAAGGCCGCTATGGCGCGGGCGGCCTGGCCACCCGGTGCTGCTGGATAGGCCCGATGTTCGTCGGATCGCCGCGTTGCGGGGCGACAGGGGGCTCGCCGCGCTCGGCTCCGTACATCGGTATCCGGTGCGCGCGCGGGGCGTCGTCCGGGATGTCGATCGGGCCGCGCAGCTCCATGGGGAGAGACCGACGCATCGCCCGGATGAATCGGCAGGTTGATCCGCCGGCCCGAATCGCTATGCCTCGTGTCATAGTCAACTGAGACACCGGGTTCGTCATGCGTAAGCGTTTCATAGTGCTCGCCGCGTCCAGCGGCCTTCTCTCCATCGCTGCCATTTCCGCTACGGTCGCCGCGACGGCGCATCGCGTGGCATCCGCCTCCGGCAAGCCCGCGATCGGCAGCTACGGCTTCGACGAATCGGGCATGGATCGGTCGGTCGCTCCGGGCGACGATTTCTATCTCTACGCCAATGGCGATTGGGCCAAGAAGACGCCTATTCCCGCGGATCGCTCCAATTTCGGCATGTTCTCGGTCCTCGATGATCTGTCCTTCGAACGGACGCGGGACATTCTGCAGGCCGAGCAGTCCGATCCCGCCTCGAAGATCGGTGCGCTCTACGCAAGCTTCCTCGATGAGAAGGGGGTGGAGGCGCGCGGCATTGCTCCCGTCCAGCCGGAACTGGCGGCGATCCGGGCGATTGCTACCAAGGCGGACTATGCCGCGGCGCTCGGCAAGGCTTTGCGGGCGGGTGTAGTCGGCCCGATCGATGCCACCGTTGGAATCGACGACAAAAATCCCGACAAGATGATCGTTCAGGTCTCGCAGGGCGGCCTCGGCCTGCCCGATCGCGACTATTATCTGAAATCCGATGCCAGCATGGTCGAAACCAGGGCTGCCTATGTGGCCTATATGGAAAAGCTGTTCGGGCTGGCGGGCGAGCCGGACGGCGCGGCGCGTGCCAAGGCCGTGCTCGACTTTGAGACGCGCATTGCCGAGGCGCAGTGGACGCGCGTCGACAGCCGGGACAGCGATAAGGTCTATAATCCCTTCCTGCGGGCCGATTTCGACAGCAAGGCACCGGGCTTCGACTGGAAGGCGTATTTCACTGCCGCGGGTCTGGAAGGGCCGCACGATTTTCTCGTGTCGCAGCCGAGCGCGATCGCCGGCGCGGCCTCTGCGATCGCCGCCGCGCCGCTCCCCGTGCTCAAGGATTATCTCTGGATCCAGACACTGGACGGAGCCGCCCCCTATCTTTCGAAGGCATTTGTCGACGCCAATTTCGCCTTTCACGGCACGGTGCTGAACGGCACGCCCGAGAACCGCGCCCGCTGGAAGCGTGCGGTCGATCTGGTGAACTCCTCGATGGGCGAGGCGGTCGGCCAGAAATATGTCGCGCGCTATTTCCCGCCGGAGGCGAAAGCCGCGGCAGACCAGCTCGTACGCAACATCATCGCAGCGTGGGACAAGCGCCTCCAGAACCTCAGCTGGATGGATCCCGGGACCAAGGCCGAGGCACGTGCCAAGCTCGCCGCCTTCCGTCCCAAGATCGGCTATCCTTCCAAATGGCGCGATTATTCGGCGCTGCGCGTCGATGCGCACGATCTCTACGGCAATGTTGAGCGGGCGAGCGAGTTCGACTGGCAACGTAAACTGAACAAGCTCGGCAAGCCGGCCGATCGCGCCGAATGGTTCATGACGCCGATGGAAATCAACGCCTACGCCAATCCGGCGTGGAACGAGATCGTCTTTCCGGCCGCCATTCTGCAGCCGCCCTTCTTCGACCCGAAGGCCGATCCCGCGATCAACTATGGCGGCATCGGTGCGGTGATCGGGCATGAGCTCAGCCACCATTTCGACGATCAGGGTCGCAAATATGACAAGACCGGCCGTCTCGCCGACTGGTGGACACCGCAGGACGTGCAGC
Organism: Flavisphingomonas formosensis; assembly: GCF_009755815.1. Taxonomy (GTDB): domain Bacteria; phylum Pseudomonadota; class Alphaproteobacteria; order Sphingomonadales; family Sphingomonadaceae; genus Flavisphingomonas; species Flavisphingomonas formosensis. The sequence continues at coordinate 515,919 of NZ_WRPK01000003.1, read as the reverse complement.
GCTTCACCGCGCTTACCGATCGCCTGGTGAAGCAATATGACGCCTATGAGCCGCTGCCCGGCCTTCACATCCAGGGTGCGTTGACGCTCGGCGAGAACATCGCCGATCTTGCCGGTCTCACCGTCTCGCACGATGCTTATCTGATGGCGTTGAAAGGCAAGCCGGCGCCTGCGCTGGGCGGTTTCACCGGTGACCAGCGCTTCTATCTGGGATGGGCGCAGGTCTGGCGGCGCAGCTATCGCGAGGCGAACCTGCGCCAGCGCCTGCTCACCGATCCGCATTCGCCTTCGGAACAGCGCACTGCGACGGTGCGCAATCTCGATCCCTGGTATGGAGCCTATAAGCCGGCGCCCGGCACGAAGCTTTATCTGGCTCCGGCGGATCGCGTTCGCATCTGGTAGGGGGCGGAGCGGGCGTCAGCCCATGATCCGCTGGATGATCCGCCGTGGCGGCCTCGCCGGCCTTGCCGGGCGCATGGGCGTGACGCGTATGCTGGAGGACCAGCCCCACAGCGTCACCACTGCCGCCGCATAGGACGGCTCGACCGGGTCGGTTTCGGCTTCCTCGACGGCTGCGAATTCGGGCAGGCTGCGCAGCCGCTCGATCCGGGCGCGGTCGGCCCTGCCGAAGATCTTGCCTTGTTGGATGGATTGGGCGGTGATCTCCACACGCTCGCGCAGCAGGGCGCCGGTCGCCGCGATCATGTCGCTCCGGGAGGATATGCTGAAGATGAGGGCGATGGGATCGGCCTGATCGGTCATGGCGTGTCACCTGCTATCGTTGCTGCCTGCTCGCCGCCCGGCTTAGGGCGGGGGCGTTCCGGCCGCGCGTGACGCCTGTCACGCCGTTGGAAAAGCCTTGTCCTTTGGCTTACGGAAGGGTCGGATGCCGCCGCGCGGCGCATAGGCCGACCATGCTCGGCCCGGGGGAGACGGGAACGCGGTGATGTGGGGGAGCAAGCCTGTCCTGGCTGTGGAGCGCCGCTATCGCGCCTTCATCAGCTACAGCCATCGCGATGCCGCGATCGGCCGGCAGCTGCATGCCCGTCTCGAAAGCTATCGCCTGCCTCGCCGCCTCGTCGGCTGGGAGGCGAAGCGCGGTGCGGTGCCCGCTCGCCTGACGCCTATCTTCCGCGATATCGACGAGTTGCCCGCCTCGGACGATCTCAGCGCGGAAGTGACGGCCGCGCTCGCCGCGTCGGACAGCCTGATCGTGCTCTGCTCGCCCGACGCCGCCGCCTCGCTCTGGGTCGCGCGCGAGATCGCGCTGTTCCGGCAGCTCCATCCCGATCGGCCGATCCTCGCCGCGCTCGTCCGCGGCGAGCCCGAGGAGGCGTTTCCCGAGGCGCTGCGCGTCGGCGGGATCGAACCGATCGCCGCCGATCTGCGCAGGGGCGGCGATGGCAAGCGGCTAGGGGTCCTGAAGCTCGTCGCCGGCATTCTCGGTATCGGCCTCGACATGCTGATCCAGCGCGATGCGCAGCGCCGTCTGCGGCGTGTGACCGCGGTCACGGTCGTCGCCCTCGTCGCCGTGCTAGCCATGGCGATATTGACGATCGTTGCGATGCGCGCCCGTGCCGAGGCGGAGCGACAGCGCGCGGCAGCGGAGGGACTGGTGGAATTCATGCTGACCGATTTGCGGCAGCGGCTGATCGGGGTCGGCAGGCTGGACGTGATGTCCGCGGTGAACGAGCGGGCGATGCGCTTCTATGGCGCGCAGGAGACGCTTGCCGCGCTTCCGGCCGGCAGCCTGGAACGGCGGGCCCGCCTGTTGCAGGCGATGGGTCAGGACGACGAGACCCGCGGCGATCTGGATCGCGCGCTCGCCAAGTTCCTCGAGGCGCATCGTACCACCGAAACGCTGCTCGCCCAGGCGCCCGATGATCCGGCGCGCATCTTCGCCCATGCCCAGAGCGAATATTGGATCGGCCATATCGACGAACTCGCCGGCCGCTTCACCCGCGCGATGGCGGCTTACCGCCGTTATCAACAGCTCGCCCGCCGCCTGATCGCCATCGCGCCGGCCAATCCCCGCTATCAGATGGAGATGGGCTATTCCGACAGCAATGTCGGCATCGTCCTGTTTACCGGCCTGAATCGGCCCGCCGAGGCGCGCGGCTGGTTCCTGAAAGCGCTGCACTGGTTCGAGCGGGCGAATGCCGGCGTGCCTGATGCGCGGGCCGAAATGGCCAATGCCCATGCCTGGATCGCCGACACCTATATGGACGAGCGCAGCTATGATGCCGCGCGCGAGCACCGGCTTGCCGAACGCGCGCTGCATCAGGCGCTGCTCGCCGCCGACCCGGCCAATACCGCCAAGCGATATGCGCTGGTCATCACCAACCGATCGCTGGCGCGCATTGCCATGGCCCAGCGCGACTATCCCGCCTGCCACGGCCTGCTCGATCTCGCCTCCGCCGATCTCGCCGCGCTGCTCCGCATCGAGAACGGCAACGACGTCTGGCGCCAGCAGGCGGCCTGGATCGCGATGGATCGTGCTTCGCTCGCCCTCGCAGAGGCGAACCGCGCCGCCGCCCGCTCCAATCTCGCCGATGCGCGCACGGCGATCGCCGCCGTCCGCCAGGACGCGCACAACCCGTCCAGCGACATCGCGCTGATCAACCGCCGCATTTCCGAAATCGCGTCCGCCGCCCGGTAATTTGGCGGCGTTGCCAGACAGTGAAAGGATTGAACCCATGGCTTTCCAGACCGCAAGGCAGATCAAGGCTCATTTCAAGGATGCGAGCTGGGGCGATTCGCCGATCAGCGCTCCGCCCGCCGGGGTGGCGGAGCCCGATCGCATCCTGGTAATGTATCTGGGCTTCGATCAGGACTTCCAGCTCAAGCCCGTCCAGCGCGCGGAATTGCTGAACGGTCGCACGGTCGAGGTCGCCGAGGAGGAGATCGTCGCCCAGATCCGCGTCGATCTGGCGAGCGGCACCCCCCTCCCGGCCGAGGGCGCGGGCGTCCAGTTCGATCATTATCCTTCCTATTTCACCGTCGTGCTCGACGCCGGCAAATGGCAGTTCTTTCCCGAGAATGGCGGCGCGGCGGACGAGACGATGATCTTCGTGCGTGAAAAGGCCGCCGATTCGAACGGCCCCGGCACCCGCTACGATCCGAACAAGAGCTTCTACAATCTCTCCCGCCGCCGTATCCAGGGCCGGGACAGCATCCGCTGCGCCAACTATATGCTCGATCGTCAGGGCCGGCCGATGCAGGAGAATGAGACCCGCACCTATTCGTTCAACTTTCTCGTGCGCGTGCCGATCAACAATCCGGAGAGCGGTGAGGATCCGTGGCTGACGATCATCATCGATCCGACCGGCCAGAATCAGGGCCCGAAGCGGCCTTGACGAAGGCGGTCGACGGCTTTGCGGGGTTGCGCATGCCCCGCTTGTGCCGGCAGATTGCGCCGGCGACGGACGGCGTTCGCGCGGAATTGAAACTGCTTGCCGCGCGGGCTCCCGTCCGCCGGGGGAGGACCGGCCTTGCCGACCAGTGCCGCTGACAGGTTGATCTCGATCATCGCCCACGCCCGCTCCGGCGCTCTCGAACAGGCTTGGCTGTTGTTCCGCGAGGCGGGGTTGGACGCGGAAAAGGACGATCCTGCGGTGCTCAGCGTGCGCGGCCGTCTGCTCAAGGACCGCGCGCTCGCGGCGCCCTTGGCCGAGCGCAAGCGCCTGTTCGGCGTGGCGGCCGAGTCCTACGCCGCGGCCGCCGCGATCAACGGCGCCAGCTATCCGCTGATCAACGCCGCCACCCTGGCGCTGCTCGCCGGTGCGCCGGAGCAGGCCCGCGATCATGCCCGCCAGGTGATCGCCCGGATCGAGGCGCGGCCCGACGAGCCGGAAACCCCTTATTATCGCGCGGCGACGGTGGCCGAGGCGCGGCTCCTGCTGGGCGAGGTCGCGGCCGCGCGCGATGCGCTTGCCGAAGGCATCGCGCTGGCCCCGCGCGCGTGGGAGGATCACGCCTCCACCCTGCGCCAGTTCGGGCTGATCCTCGACGCGCTGGGCGAGGACAAGGCGTGGCTCGATCTGCACCGCCCGCCGCGCAGCATGCATTTCGCCGGCCCGATCACGGTCGCCGCCGGGGATGCGCTGGCAGGGGCGGTCGCGGATCTCATCGCCGCCGAACGGATCGGCTTCGCATTCGGCGCGCTCGCCGCGGGTGCGGACATTGTCATCGCCGAAGCGGCGCTGGCGGCAGGGGCGGAGCTTCACGTCGTGCTGCCGGGCGATCGCGCGGGCTTTGCCAGCCGCTCGGTCGAGCCTTTCGGGGCCGACTGGCTGACCCGCTTCGACGCGCTGATCGAACGGGCGGAGACGGTGCGGGAGATAGGTGCCGAACATGGCCCGGTGGATCACGCCGCCATCGCGCTCGCCGACATGATGGCGATGGGCGGCGCGGCCATGCAGGCCGGCCTGCTGCAGAGCGAGGCAGTTCAGCTGCTCGTCACCGCGGAGGAGGCCGATGGCGGCGTCGGCGGCGACAACAGCATGCGCGTCGGCCAGCGCTGGCTCGCCGCCGGCCGTCGCCAGTTGCGCGTCACCGCACCGCGCACCGCGGCCGCGCCGCCGGCCCCCGCCTTGCTGCCCGATGCGGACGAGCAGCACCACATGGCGGCGATGCTGGCTCTATCGCCGGTCGCGGACAGGGGCGGGCGGCTCGCGCCCGAGGATCTCTCGGCCCGCCTCGCCGCGATTGCCGATGCTCTCGCCGCATCCGGGAACATGACGGTGCCGCCCTGCTGGGCCGCGGGCACGTTGCATCTCGCCTTTGCCGAGACGGCTGCGGCCGTGGCGGCGGCGCAGGCGCTCGCCCGGGCGCTGGCCGCATTCGGCGCCTGGCGCATCGCCGGCCATTTCGGCTCGGTCTTCCGGCTGCAGGACCCGCTGACCGGCGGCACGACGCTGTTCGGCCCGGCGGCCAAGGCTCCCGCCAGGCTGCTCGGCTCCGTCCCGCCCGGCGCCATCCACGTCACCGAGGGCTTCACCCTGGCGCTCTGGGCGGAGAATGCCGCGCCGCCGGGCACGGGCCTAGTCGGCGAGGTGGTCGGCGAGGACGGCCTGCCGGTGCCGGTCTATGCGCTCGCCCGCCAGCGCGGCGTCGACTGACGCCGTTCCGGCGGCTTACACCACCAGGGCGCGCAGCTGCTCCGGCGCAACGATGATCAGGCAGCCTTCCTCGCGCCGCAATATGCCGCGCCGCTCCAGCCCGCTGATCGCGCGGGAGGCGGTTTCGCGTGAGGTGTGCACCCGCTGGGCGAGATCGGTCACGATCGGCACCGGCCGGATCGTGCGCCCGTCGCCGTCGCGCGCCAGGCGCAGCAGCTCGGCATGGACGCGCCCGATCGAGGAGAGGGTGGTCCGCTCGTACATGCGGTTCGTCATCGCCTGCAGCCGGCGCAGCAGCATGCGCGAAAGGGCGAGACCGACGCAGGCATGCAGCTCCGCGAGAGCGATGAAATCCGCCGTTGCGAACATCGCGGTGATGAGCTGGTCGGTCGCCACCACCTCATGGTCGTCCGCCTCGGCATCCTGGTCGAGCGCGCCGAACAGGTCGCCCGGCAGATATTCGTGCAGCAGCACCAGCCGCCCGTCGAACGTGTAGAGCTGCGCCACCGCATGGCCGGAAACGACGAGGAACAGGCTCGACGTGCGGGTGCCGGAGGCGATCACGATGGTGCGTGGCGCATGGCTCTTGCGCGCGCTGCGCTGGAGCAGCGTCGCCGCCACGTCGGCCGGGCAGCCGAACGTCGTCGTGAAGAAGGTCAGCAGATCCGGATCAGTCAAGTGATGCATTCCCCGCCCGCCACTGTGGAGCACAAACAATGTATTTCAAGCGCGGAGTAAAGCCGCCACGCACTCGTCGCGCTTTCGCGGCCCGTCGCGGGCCGACGGCTTGACGCGCGAACGGGCGGGGCGGAAGACAGCCGGCTATGGCATCCTCCTATCCCGGCAGCCCTTCGCGCCTCGGTTATGAAGCGGCCGATCGGCTGATCCTGTTCGGCGTCTCGGCGGCTGGCCTCGTCTCGGCGCTGCTGTTGCTCTGGGCGCTCGGCGATATCGTCTTCGCCGCGGCATTTCTCGCCACCTTCCTGGCGCTCGCGATGCTTGTGCTGCTCTTCGCCCAATTCCGCCGCGCATCGGCTGCGGCCGCGCCGATGCTGGATATCGCGCTGCTCGGCGCCGCGCTGGACGAGGGCGCCGACGCTGTCGCCATCACCGATCGGGCGGGCAAGCTGGTCTATGCCAATCGCACCTTCGCGAACTGGTTCAGGGGCTATGCCCCGCCGCCGGGCATTCCGCTTGGCGAGCAGGCGGTGGAAAGCCTGTCCACGGCCGCCCGCGCCGCGTGGCGGGACGGGCAGGCGCCGGTCCATGGAATTCGCCTGGATCACGGGCCGCTGGAGGTCTCGGTCGCGCGGGCTGGCCAGCACGAGGATCATCTCGTCTGGCGCTTCGGCCGCGCGGAGACCTTCGACATCGCCGGTGAAGCCGCCCGGATGATCGAGGGTGAGCCGGGCCTGCGCCTCGGTGAGGCGGGGATGATGGCCGTGCTCGTCGCGCATGACGGGCGGGTGATCGCGGCGAACCGCGTCTTCGGGCATCGCGCGCTCGGCGGGGAGGGCGACATCGCCGGCCGCTCCTTCGTCGATCTGCTCCACAATGGCGAGGATGGCAGGATCCGCCTCGCGCAGGAGGATGAGGATGCGGCGCCGCTGCGGCTCGTGCAGGTGCCGATCGATCCATCCCGGCCGGACGGCCCGACCCTGTTCGTGATCCTGGACGAGGCCGACGCCGCCTCCGGCGAGGCGCAGGGCCCCTCCGCCACCAATCTCTATGCGCTGCTCGGCATGATGCCGCTCGGCCTTGCCCTGGCGGAGCGCGACGGGCGCTTCCTGTTCATCAACGACGCCTTCGCCCGCGCCGCCGGCACGGGAACGCGCGATACGCCGGTCTATCCGAGCGATCTCGTCGTGAAGGAGGACAAGTCGGCCGTGTCCGATGCGGTGCGGCGTTTCGCCGCCGGCCAGGCCATGTCCGGCGATATCGCCATCCGCCTCAAGCATCGGCCGGAAGAGCCTGTCGCGCTCACCATCGCGGGCGCGCGAGGCCTCGGCAGCGCCGCAGTGCTGCTCAGCCTCAAGGACAATAGCGAGGAGAACCGGCTGAAACGCCAGGTGGCGCAGGCCACCAAGATGCAGGCTGTGGGGCAGCTCGCCGGCGGCGTCGCGCACGATTTCAACAACATATTGACGGCGATCATCGGTCATTGCGATCTGATGATGATGCGTCACACGCCGGGTGACAGTGATTATGACGACATCCAGCAGATCAAGCATAATTCGAACCGCGCCGCCGGCCTGACCCGGCAACTGCTCGCCTTCTCCCGCCAGCAGACGCTGCGTCCGCAGATTCTCCAGCTGCCGGACGTGATCTCGGAAATCTCCAACCTGCTCAAGCGACTGCTCGGCGAGACGGTGACCCTTGTGGTCAAGCATGGCCGCAATCTCGGTGCGGTGCGCGCCGATCCCGGCCAGCTGGAGCAGGTGATCGTCAATCTCGCGGTCAATGCCCGCGATGCGATGGCGGACGGCGGGACGCTGACGCTGCAAACCTATTCCGTCTCTTCCACCGAGGTGCGCCAGCTCGGCAGCGACATCCTCCCGATCGCCGACTATACCGCGCTCAGCGTTTCTGACACGGGCGTCGGCATCCCGGCAGACGTGCTCGGAAAGGTATTCGAGCCTTTCTTCACCACCAAGGAGGTCGGCAAGGGCACCGGCCTCGGCCTCTCGACCGTCTACGGCATCGTCAAGCAGTCGGGCGGCTTCATATTCGTCGATTCCAAGGTGGGGCAGGGCACCACCTTCGTCATCTATCTGCCGGTGCATCGCGCCGAGACGCCGGCTCCCACGGCGCCGCTGCGCAAGGAAAAGTCCGGCGAGCTATGGGGCAGCGGCACGATCCTGCTGGTCGAGGACGAGGATATGGTGCGCGCCGTCGCCGAGCGCGCTCTCTCGCGCCAGGGCTATAAGGTGCTGACCGCGTCGAACGGCGAGGAGGCGCTGGAAACGCTGGAGGCCGCTGCGGACAATGAGCCGATCGATCTCCTGATCTCCGATGTGGTGATGCCGACGATGGACGGGCCGACGCTGGTACGCCACGCCCGGGAGAAATTCCCCGCTTTGCCCATCCTGTTCATGTCCGGCTATGCGGAGGAGCAGCTTCGTCGATCGATCGCGATCGACAATGTCGCCTTCCTGCCCAAGCCATTTTCGGTGCAGCAGCTTGCCGAGGCGGCGCGCGATACGCTGCGGCCCGCCCAGCCGCGGGAGGATGCCGAAGAGGATGAAACGGAAGAATGATCCGTCGGACCAGCGCCTTGCCTGCGTTGGCGGCGCCGACTGTTCCAATCCGGGCAAAATGCCGCAAGGAAAGCCTCTATCCTGCTGCGCGATCGATGTTATGTCGCTGACATGCTGACCCCGAAATCGATTCTCGTCATCGAAGATGAACCGCTCATCGCCATGATGCTGGAAGACTATCTGGATGTGCTCGGCCACAAGGTGGTCGGTACGGTGGACACTGTCGCCGAGGCGCTCGATCGGGTTGCGAAGGGTGATTTCGACGCTGCGATCCTCGACGTTCATCTGCGCGGCAACGAACCGAGCTGGCCGGTGGCGGATGCGCTGTCGGATGGGGGCATACCCTTCCTGCTGGCCACGGGAGGACTCACCGATCAGCCGCCGGCGCGCCATGCCGATGCGCGCATCCTCGCCAAGCCCTTCACAATCGACGGCATCCGCGCCGCCCTGAACCGCTGCTTCCCGGACGCCTGATGCAGGCGGTTCGCAAGCTGCGCTAAGCTGACGGCCGCTCCAGCGCCGATTTCATCCGGTCGAGCATATCCACCGCACGGGCGGCATAAGGGCCGATCCAGCGGTCATGGATCTGCTTGATCGGCAAGGGATTGAGATGATTCCAGCGCTCGCGTCCCCTGCGCTGCACGATCACCAGGTCGGCCTCCTCCAGCACCTTCAGATGCTGCATCACCGTACACCGATCGAGCCCGTCGAGCCGCGCGCATAGCGTGCCGGTGGTGTGCGGCTCGTCTTTCAGCATGTCCAGCATCCGGCGGCGCACCGGAGCGGCGAGTGCCTTGAAGACGCGATCCTGATACTCGACAGAAGACATGTTATAAAAGTATAACCTGTCGGGACTCGATGCAAGCGCGCACCGCAGCGGAAAGCCGCATCGAAACGAGGAGCCGTGCCGTGGAACTGAAATTCAGCGTATCCGCCCATGTCTTGCGGCCAGTTAGCGAGGTGTTCGAGGCTGTTGCCGATCCGGATCGGCTGTCCGCCTATTTCACCACCGGTGGCGCCAAAGGCCGGCTTGAGACAGGAGCCGTCGTCAGCTGGGACTTCCACGATTTTCCGGGCGCCTTTCCGGTGACGGTGATCGAGGTCGAACGGGATCGGCGTATCATACTGGAATGGGATGCCAATGAAGGCGAGGGGACGGCACCCTACCGCACCACCGTCACCATGACCTTCGAGCCGCTGGAGGACGATCGCACGCTGGTGACGATCACCGAGACCGGATGGCGGGAGACGCCGGCCGGCCTCAAGGCCTCCTATGGCAATTGCATGGGCTGGTCGCAGATGCTCTGCGCGCTCAAGGCGTGGATCGAATATGGCATCAACCTGCGCGAGGGCATGTATAAATAGCGGCTTCCCATCCTCCCGGAACGGGGAGGGGGACCGCCGAAGGTGGTGGAGGGGCTCCCGCTCACCTCGGAGGTGGCGCTTGTCTTATGCGGGAACGCCTGCCCCGTTCCGGAGAGGATGGGCGTCCCGCTTCAAGCCCGGTCGACACGCGCCGCATAGCAGCCTCGCGTCGCATAATGGGCATGGAGATACGCCGTTGCCTCGTGCTCCAGCATCGCCTCGATCGCCAGCTTGAGGTCGTCTCCGTCGATCAGCCGCGCGTCCTTCATTTCGCCGTCGTTGTCGAAGGCGCGTAGCGAGATCGGCCTGATTGCGAGAGCGGTCGGGATGGCGTCGATCAGGTCGCAGCGCGTCTCGGCGCCTTCGCGCACGAAAATGGCATGGCTCGATCGATAGGGCGTGTTTGCCGGCTGATGGAGGTAGTTGAGCAGGATCAGCCGTTCGCCCGGCTCGGCGTCGCGCAATTCGATGCGATCGGGATAGCCGGGGCGGGCATCGGCGATGCAGCGCCGCGCACCGCGCGCAGCCAGCGCTGCGTCGTCGAGGCCGTAAAGCGGACGGAATGGGGCGGGATCGAGGCCGGTGATGCGGAAGGACATGATATGCTCCTGTGAAAGGCGCATCCGGTCTGCCCCGCAAGCCGCACGGCCGCATCCCGCGGCTTGCGGTCAAAGCGCGGCGAGATGCGCGGAGACTGCGGCCACGTCCGAATAGTCGCGCCAGGCGAGCACGCGCGGTCCGTCCATCTCGAAAATGCCCATCAAGGGGATGCGGATCACCTCCTTGCCCGCCGCATCGTGGAAGATGTCCGTTCGCTCCGTCAGCACGATCGAGCCGGCCGCCGCGATGTGATGGGTCACGACATAGCCGCCCGTTACCTTCGCCTGGCGGACGAACATGTCCATGAATGCCACCGCTTCGTCGGGACCGACCGTTTTGGCGAAGCCGACATTGTCCCAGACCGTATCCTGCGTGAAGCGACGCCGGATCGATTCGATCATCGCCTCGATGCTGCTCCATTCTCCAAAGAAGCGCAGAACTTCGTCGCATGCCTGTGACATGTCTCTCTCCCCTGTATTTTCCGGCACCATAGCTGTCGCGCGCCATTCGGCAACCGGGGCTGGATTGCCGGAAGTTCCCCTCTTGTTCTCTTGGAACATTTCCAGTACGAACAGCTTCGCGTTGAACCCTACGCTTCGGCGATCTACGAGAAGGACGATTGCGATGGCCGCACAACTCAAGATCATCGGTTCCGAAGGACAGACAGCAGGCATGGATAGACAAAAGGCCCTCGACGCCGCGCTCGCCCAGATCGATCGCGCCTTCGGCAAGGGATCGGCAATGAAGCTCGGTTCGCGCGAGAAGATCGAGATCGAGGCGGTCTCGACCGGTTCGCTCGGCCTCGACATCGCGCTCGGCATCGGCGGCTTGCCGCGCGGCCGCATCATCGAGGTGTTCGGTCCGGAAAGCTCGGGCAAGACCACGCTCGCGCTGCATGCCATTGCGGAAGCGCAGAAAGCAGGCGGCACGGCGGCGTTCGTCGACGCGGAGCATGCGCTCGATCCGGTCTATGCCAAGAAGCTGGGCGTCGATATCGACGAACTGATCGTCTCGCAGCCGGATACGGGTGAGCAGGCGCTGGAGATCACCGACACGCTGGTCCGTTCCAATGCGATCGACGTGCTCGTCGTCGATTCGGTCGCCGCACTGGTGCCGCGCGCCGAAATCGAGGGCGAGATGGGCGACAGCCATGTCGGCCTGCAGGCCCGCCTGATGAGCCAGGCTCTGCGTAAGCTCACCGGCTCGATCAGCCGCTCGCGCTGCCTCGTGATCTTCATCAACCAGATTCGCATGAAGATCGGCGTGATGTACGGCAATCCGGAGACGACCACCGGCGGCAATGCTCTGAAATTCTATGCGTCCGTCCGTCTCGACATCCGTCGTACCGGCCAGATCAAGGATCGCGACGATATCGTCGGCAACACCACGCGCGTGAAGGTGGTGAAGAACAAGGTCGCCCCGCCGTTCAAGCAGGTCGAATTCGACATCATGTATGGCGAAGGCATTTCGAAGGTCGGCGAGATTCTCGATCTCGGCGTCAAGGCCGGTATCGTCGAGAAGTCGGGCGCCTGGTTCTCCTATGATTCGATCCGAATCGGGCAGGGCCGGGAGAATGCGAAGAACTGGCTGCGCGAAAATCCTGAAATGACCGATCGGATCGAGAAAGCGATTCGCGGCAAGACCGAGGCGGTCGGCGAGGCGCTGATGGCAGGCCCCGAAGAGGGTGACGATATCTAGTGGATCGTATCCGACAAAAGCATCCGCTCTTGTCGGAGGTCCGATCCACTAAGCCATGGCTTCGCCAGGTTCACCTGATCGGTCTGCCGACCGACAGTCACAGTTCCTTCCTGCGCGGCGCGGCCGCGGCTCCGGCCGCGATCCGCGCCGCTCTTGCAAGTGCGCACTCCAATGCTTCGGCCGAGCTCGGTGGCGAATTCGGGACTGATATCGGCGTGCACGACTGGGGCGATCTGCCGCTCGTCGAGGCGGTGGACAGCGACGATGCGCAGATCGATGCCGCCATCGGCGCTGCGCTGGCGGCAGGAGGCGTCCCGATCTCGCTCGGCGGCGATCATTCGGTGACCTTTCCGATCGTGCGCCGCATCGCTCAGGCGATCGGCCCGGTGAATATCCTTCATATCGACGCGCATCACGATCTCTACGATGATTTCGAAGGCGATCCGCGCAGCCATGCCTCGCCCTTCGCCCGCATCATGGAGGGCGGTTTTGCACATGGCCTCGTCCAGGTCGGCATCCGTACCCTCAATCGCCACGGACGCGAGCAGGCAGATCGCTTCGGCGTGCGCATCGTGCCGATGCTCGGATATCACATCGATGCCGTGCCGGTGCTGGAAGGACCGCTCTACATCAGTCTGGACATGGATGGTTTCGATCCCGCAGTTGCTCCCGGCGTCTCGCATATCGAGCCGGGCGGTCTCACCGTGCGCGAGGTGCTGGCGCTGCTCGATCGCCAGGCCGCACCGATCGTCGGCGCCGACGTGGTCGAGCTGAATCCGTCGCGGGACGTGAACGGCATGACCGCGATCCTCGCCGCCAAGATGGTGAAGGAGCTTGCGGCGCTCGCCATGCGCAACGGCTTCGCATTTCGGAGCTAAAGTTTGGGCTGCGATCTTCTCAAGCGCGTCGAGGTCGCTTAAGTCGCGGCTATGACATCGACCAACGACATCCGCCGTTCCTTCCTCGATTACTTCGGATCCGAGGGGCATCGCGTCGTGCCTTCGGCGCCGCTGGTGCCGCACAACGATCCGACGCTGATGTTCACCAACGCCGGCATGGTGCCGTTCAAGAACGTCTTCACCGGCCTGGAAACGCGCCCCTATTCCACGGCGACGTCGAGCCAGAAGTGCGTCCGTGCCGGGGGCAAGCACAATGATCTCGACAATGTGGGCTATACCGCGCGGCACCACACCTTCTTCGAGATGCTCGGCAATTTCTCGTTCGGCGATTATTTCAAGGAACGCGCGATCGGCCTCGCCTGGAATCTGATCACCCGCGAGTGGGGGATCAGCGCGGATCGGCTGACCGTCACCGTCTATCATACCGATGACGAGGCCTATGATCTGTGGCGCAAGATCGCCGGCCTGCCGGAAAGCCGGATCATCCGCATCCCGACCTCGGACAATTTCTGGGCGATGGGCGATACCGGCCCTTGCGGCCCCTGTTCGGAGATTTTCTTCGATCACGGCGATCACATTCCCGGCGGCCCTCCGGGCAGCCCGGATGAGGATGGCGATCGCTTCGTCGAGATCTGGAACCTCGTCTTCATGCAATATGAGCAGGTCGACAAGGAAACCCGTGTCGATCTGCCCAAGCCGTCGATCGACACCGGCATGGGGCTGGAGCGGATCGCCGCCGTGCTCCAGGGCGTGCACGACAATTATGATACCGACACGTTCAAGGCGCTGATCGCCGCTTCGGGCGAACTCACCCGCAGCGATACGGCGGGCCCGATGAAGGCGAGCCACCGCGTCATCGCGGATCACCTGCGTGCCTCCGGCTTCCTCGTCGCCGATGGCGTGCTGCCGGCCAATGAGGGTCGCGGCTACGTGCTGCGCCGGATCATGCGCCGGGCGATGCGCCATGCCCATCTGCTTGGCGCCAGCGAGCCGCTGATGTACCGGCTGGTGCCGGCGCTCGTCGCGGAGATGGGCGTCGCCTATCCCGAGCTCGTCCGCGCGCAGCCGCTGATCGAGGAGACGCTGAAGCTCGAGGAGACGCGCTTCCGTCAGACGCTCGCCAATGGCTTGCGCCTGCTCGACGAAGCGACGGGCGCGATGAAGCCCGGCGACACGCTGCCCGGCGCCGTCGCATTCAAGCTCTACGATACGTTCGGCTTCCCTTACGATCTCACCGAGGATGCGTTGCGCGCCCAGGACCTCGCCGTGGACCGCGCGGGTTTCGACGAGGCGATGGCCGAGCAGAAGCGCAAGGCCCGCGAGGCGTGGAAGGGCTCCGGCGAAAAGGCGTCCGACGAGATTTGGTTCGATATCGCCGAAGAATTCGGCAGCACCGAATTCACCGGCTATGTCAGCCATGAGGGCGAAGGTCAGGTGCTCGCCATCGTCAAGGACGGTGCGCGTATCGACAGCGCCAGTGCGGGCGATGCGGTGACGATCGTCACCAATCAGACGCCTTTCTATGGAGAAAGCGGCGGTCAGGCTGGCGATGCGGGCACGATCGACAATGATGCCGGCTTCCATGCCGTGGTCGGCGACACCTCCAAGCCACTGGGTCGGCTCCAAGCGCATCAGGCGCGGATCGAGAGCGGCACGGTCAAGGTCGGCGATGCGGTCCATCTGTCGGTCGATGTCGAGCGCCGCTCGCGCCTGCGTGCCAATCATAGCGCTACCCATTTGCTGCACGCCGCGCTCCGCAACCGTCTCGGCGGCCATGTGACGCAGAAGGGCAGCCTCGTTGCAGCCGATCGGCTGCGTTTCGATTTCTCGCATCCCAAGGCGATGAGCCCGGCCGAGATCGCAGCGGTGGAAGCCGATGTGAACGCGCATATCCGCGCCAATGACGATGTCACCACCCGGCTGATGACCCCGGACGAGGCGATCGCCGCCGGTGCCATGGCGCTGTTCGGCGAGAAATATGGCGAAGAGGTGCGCGTGCTCTCGATGGGGCAGGGCGGCGACGCTGATAGCTCCTATTCGGTGGAGCTGTGCGGCGGCACCCATGTTTCGGCGCTCGGCGACATCGCCTTGTTCAAGATCGTGTCGGAAAGCGCGGTCTCGTCAGGCGTGCGTCGTATCGAGGCGCTGACCGGCGAAGCGGCGCGCCAGTGGCTCACCCAGCGTGAAGATCGGCTGAAGGAAGCCGCTGCCGCGCTCAAGGCATCTCCGGAGGAAGTGCCGCAGCGCGTCGCGTCGCTGATCGAGGATCGCCGCCGGCTCGAGCGCGAGCTGGCCGAAGCCAGGAAGGCGCTCGCGCTCGGCGGTGGCGGGGCGAAGAGCGAGGCTGCAGGCCCCGAGCATGTCAACGGCATCGCCTTTATCGGCCAGGTGATTGAAGGGCTCGATCCCAAGGGGCTGCGCGGTCTCGTCGACGATGCGAAGAAGCGGCTCGGTTCCGGCGTGGCCGTGCTGGTTGCAGTCAATGACGGCCGCGCCAGCGTCGCGGTGGGCGTCACGCCCGATCTCGTCGCCAGTCACGATGCCGTGGCCCTGGTCAAGCGCGCCGTGGCGACGCTCGGCGGGCAGGGCGGCGGCGGTCGGCCCGACATGGCGCAGGGTGGCGGTCCCGACGGCGGCCAGGCGCTCGCCGCGATCCAGGACGTGAAGGCTGCGCTCGGCGGCGTTCCAGCCGAGGCCTGATTTTCCTTCGGCATTCCGGGCTTGATCCCGGATGGCAACAACGGGAAGGCAGGCCCGTACCGAAAGCGGAAAAGCGGAACCGCCGCTCAGGCCCCGACGGCGCCAGGCGGCGGCGGGTCGGGCAGAGCCACGTCCACTTCGGCCGGCCGGGGGGCCGGGCTCGGTTCCTCGGTGCGCTTGCGGGTGATCGGGTCGCGCCGCATCTGGGACATCTCGACGATCCGGTCGCGCATTTCGGCCCGCTTGCGATGGATCGATTCGATCACCGGCCCCATGGCGAGACCGAGATCGACCAGCACCGCTTCGGATAGCTGCAATGAGGATTCGAGGGTTTCCGGCACCGCGTCCGTCGCGCCAGCCCGATAGAGCTCGGCCGCATGATTGGCATCGCGGGCCCGCACGACCAGCGGCAGTTCGGCGAACATCCGCCGGATACGGCGGGTGATGTGGACGATCTGGACGGGATCGTCCATCGTCAGGATCACCGAGCTCGCACGGCCGAGATCGAGCCTTTCGATCATGCCCGGCCGGGAAATGTCCCCGAACATCACATTATAGCCCTCTCGGCGCGCGCGCTCGACCGTGTCGATGTCGGCGTCCACCGCCAGATAGGGTTGCTTGTGTTCGCGCAGCATCTCGGCGATCAGCGTGCCGACCCGGCCCATGCCGATGATGACCGAGCGTTTCTCGCCGAACCAATCGTCCGCGCTTTCGATCGCGCTGGCGTCGTCGCTCTCCACCGTGCGTGCCGCCCGGCGCCCGACCAGCGCCAGCACCGGCGTGAGGATCAGGCCGATCGCGGTCACTGTCTGCCAGAAGGCGGCGGTCGCGGAATCGATGAGCCCGGCCTGCAATGCGGTGCCGAGCACGATCAGCGTGGTTTCCGATGGCGAGGCCATCAGGAAGCCGATCTCGGCGGCGACGCCCATGCGGGTGCCCACCATCCGCAACAGTCCGGTCATCACCGCCGTCTTCACGATGACGACGCCCGCCACCGCGACCAGCAGCGTCGGCCAGTTGGCCATCACCGCGCGCAGGTCCAGCCCCATGCCGACGGTGATCAGGAACACGCCGAGCGCCAGTCCCTTGAAGGGCGACGTGACCAGCTCGACCTCGGAATGATATTCGGTCTCGGCGATCAGCAGGCCGGCGATCAGCGCGCCGACGATCGGCGAGAGCCCGGTCGCGGCGGTGGCGATCGACGAGAGGATGACGACCAGCAGGCTGATCGACAGGAACAGTTCCGGGCTCTTCGTCCGCGCCGCTTGGGCGAACAGGCGCGGAAGCAGGAAGCGGCCGATCAGCAGCATCATCGCGATCGTCAGCACGCCGGTCCATAGCGTGTGGATGAGGCCGTCGACGCCGGCATCGCCCGCCCGCGGCGCGATCGCGCCGAGGATGAAGATCACCGGCACCAGCGCCAGATCCTCGAACAGCAGCATCGCGAAGGAGGTGCGGCCGACCGGACTGGTCATCCCCGCCATCGGCAGGACGAGCGCGGTGGAGGAGAGGGTGAGCGCGACGCCGAGGCCGAACGAGCCCGCCCAGGGCAGGCCCGGCAGCGCGAAATGCAGCGCGGTGCCGATGATCAGGCCGGACAGGACGAGCTCGGCCGCGCCCAGCCCGAACACCTCGCTGCGCATCGCCCACAGGCGCCGGAACGACAGCTCCAGCCCGATAGAGAAGAGCAGCAGCACGATGCCGAATTCGGCGAAGGGCTCGATCGCGGCCGGATTGGATATGGTGACATGGTAGAGCCAGGGTGCCCTGTCGACCAGCGATCCGAGCCCATAGGGGCCCGCCAGCACGCCGACCAGGATGAACCCGATGACGGGGTTGACCCGAAAGCGTGCGAAGGCCGGTATTACGATACCCGCCGCACCGAGGATGACCAGCGCATCGCTGAATCCGGCTGAATGAACCCCTGTCGCCATAGGGCGACATTATGCGGCCTTTGCGGGGAATGTCAGCAGTGCTGATGCGCTAAGATGAACCTTATTTCACACTTGCCTGCCTGCACCCGGGGTGAAGCAAAAAGGCCCGCCCCGATCATCCGGGGCGGGCCTTCGTCGCTCGTGGATCAGCAGGCTGGCCTTACTTCCACTCGCCCATCGCTTTCTCGAGGTTGGTGCGGATCGCCTCGAAGAACTGCTCGGTGGTCATCCAGGGCTGGTCCGGTCCGATCAGGATCGCCAGATCCTTGGTCATGCCGCCGCTCTCGACGGTCTCGATGCAGACCCTCTCCAGCGTCTCGGCGAAGCGCGTCACGTCCGGCGTGCCGTCGAACTTGCCACGGAAAGACAGGCCCTGCGTCCACGCGAAGATCGACGCGATCGGGTTGGTGGAGGTCTGCTTGCCCTCCTGGTGCATGCGATAGTGCCGCGTCACCGTGCCATGCGCCGCCTCGGCCTCGATCGTCTTGCCGTCCGGCGACATCAGCACCGAGGTCATCAGGCCCAGCGAGCCGAAGCCCTGCGCAACCTGATCCGACTGCACGTCGCCATCATAATTCTTGCAGGCCCACACGAACTTGCCGCTCCACTTGAGCGCGGAGGCGACCATGTCGTCGATCAGGCGGTGCTCGTAGGTGATGCCGGCAGCCTTGAACTTGTCGGCGAAATCGGCGTCGAAGACCTCCTGGAACAGATCCTTGAAGCGGCCGTCATAGGCCTTGAGGATGGTGTTCTTGGTCGAGAGATAGAGCGGCCAGCCACGGTCGAGCGCATAGTTCATGCTCGCCTTGGCGAAGTCGCGAATCGACTGGTCGAGATTGTACATGCCCATCGCGACGCCGGAGCCGGGGAAGTCGAACACCTCCTCTTCGATCGTCTGGCCGTCCGTGCCGGTCCAGACCATCTTCAGCTTGCCGGGTCCCGGGATCAGGAAATCGGTCGCGCGATACTGGTCGCCGAAAGCGTGGCGGCCGACGACGATCGGGTCGGTCCAGCCCGGGATCAGCCTGGGAACATTCTTGATCACGATCGGCTCGCGGAACACGACGCCGCCCAGAATGTTGCGGATCGTGCCGTTCGGCGACTTCCACATCTTCTTGAGCTTGAATTCCTCGACGCGAGCCTCGTCCGGCGTGATCGTCGCGCACTTCACGGCGACGCCATACTTCTGAGTCGCCTTGGCGCTGTCGATGGTGATCTGGTCGTTCGTCTCGTCGCGCTTCTCGATGCCGAGATCATAATAGTCGAGATCGATGTCGAGATAAGGGAGGATCAGCCGCTCGCGAATCCACTGCCAGATGATGCGGGTCATCTCGTCGCCGTCCATCTCGACGACCGGGGTCTTCACCTTGATCTTAGCCATGGGCTCGCTTTCTCCTGGGGACCGAAAATCATGTGGCACGCGTCTAGGGCCTGAAATGCGCGCGATCAACTGCCGCTGGGCGGCGTCGGATTGTGGCCGGACCACGATGGCGCGCGATCATGGCCGGACAAGCAATTCCTGCCCGAATTCGGCCTGTGCGTTCACATCACGGCGTCTCGGCGCCGATTTTTAGGAAAACTGGCTCCCTCTTTCCGACACGTTGTTCTAAGATAGCGCGATGGCTTCCATCATTCCGCCGGACGGCGGCACCCCCACCATCAAATGGCGCTTCCCGTCGGTTCACCCCGACGGCAGGAAATTCGTGGTCATCGCTGCGGCGATCGTGCTGCTCTTCGCGATCCTCCATTGGACGACGCTCGCCTGGCTGATGGCTGGCGTGACCATCTGGGTAGCAGCCTTCTTCCGCGATCCGATCCGAACCACGCCGAAAGGGGAGGGCTTCATCGTCGCCCCGGCAGACGGGCTGATCACCTTGATCCAGGCGGTCCCGCCGCCCAAGGAAATGGCGGGCGAGGATGGTCTCGGCTTCGAGCCGATGATGCGCGTGTCGATTTTCATGAGCGTGTTCGACGTGCATATTAACCGTTCGCCGATCACCGGCACGATCCGGCGCGTGGTCTATATTTCGGGCAAGTTTCTCAACGCCGACCTGGACAAGGCCAGCGAGGACAATGAGCGGCAGCATTTCCTGGTCGAGGGCCTGGATGGCACCCGCATCGGCTTCACCCAGATCGCCGGCCTCGTCGCGCGCCGTATCGTGCCGTTCGTGAAGACCGGCGACATCGTGGCCGCGGGCCAGCGCGTCGGTCTCATCCGCTTCGGCAGCCGTGTCGACGTCTACCTGCCCGCCGGCACCCAGCCCCGCGTCGCCCTCGGTCAACGCACGATCGCGGGTGAAACCGTCCTCGCCAAATTGGGCGAGACCGACAGGGTCGGCGGCGTCGCGCAATGAGCGATATCCGGCGCGACAGCGCCCGGCGCGGTATCCCGTTGCGAGCGCTCGTTCCTAATGCGGTGACGGCGCTTGCTCTGTGCTTCGGCCTTACCGGCATGCGTTTTGCGATCGGCGGCGAATGGGAGCGCGCGCTCGGATCGATCATCATCGCTGCGGTACTCGACGGCATAGATGGCCGTATCGCCCGCCTTCTGAAAGGCGAGACCCGCTTCGGCGCAGAACTCGATTCGCTGTCAGACGTGATTGCCTTCGGAGTGTCTCCGGCGATCATCCTCTATCTCTGGTCTCTCCAGCATCTCCCTCAATTCGGCTGGATTTTCTCGCTGGCCCATGCGGTGTGCTGCGCTCTGCGCCTCGCGCGCTTCAACGCCAACATCGATGCGGTGGAGCAACCCCACAAATCGGCCGGATTCCTCACCGGCATTCCCGCTCCCGGCGGAGCCGCCCTGCTCTTCCTGCCCATGTATCTATGGCTTTGGACGGGCAACGCCCTGTTCAGCGAAACTTGGCTGGTCGCGCCATGGGCCGCGCTGGTCGCGTTCCTCATGATCTCCAGCCTCGCGACCTACAGTTGGTCAGCGCTCAAACCGCGTCGCGGCATCCGGCTGGAAGTGATCCTGGTCGTCGCTCTCCTCGGAGGCGCCCTGATCTCGGCGCCCTGGGCCACTTTGACGGTCGTCGCGATCCTCTATCTGGCGACGATACCGTTCAGCATCCGGGGCTATGCCCGCGTCAGGCGGCTTCGCGCAGCACAGCAGGACGCGGCATAGCCCGACGACGCCGGGCTGTCATACGCACCGGCGGGAGCATGCCGGCCGCGCCGCTACTCCGGCCATGGAGAATGCGACTGATTTCGCTCCATTCACCGATCAGCGTGACCGCCATGCCGGCGATCACGACGAACAGCATGCCCGAGAAATAGATCGTTGACAGAATGTGAAGCATTGCCGCCTCCAAAACCGCATAGTGCAATAGGCCATCGTCCCGAGCAGAGTGCGCGCTGAACGGCCTGTCGCATCGTCCGTTCCTGACTGTTCTCTTTTTGTTCTAAGGTCAAGCCTTGATTTGAGGGAATTTTGCGATTAAGCGGCGCCCCATTCCACATGCGGGGCGCACATACCGGTGCTCGGGTTTGCTCGAGTCACTGCTCCGCAGAGGTAAAACCGGAAGGAGAAAGACCTATGGCGGCTCCCACCGTCTCCATGCAGGCGTTGCTCGATGCGGGCGCGCATTTCGGCCACCAGACCCATCGCTGGAACCCGAAGATGAAACCGTACATCTTCGGCGATCGCAACGGGATTCACATCATCGATCTGTCGCAGACCGTGCCGCTGTTCGCGCGCGCTCTCGATTTCGTGGCGGCCACCGTCGCCCATGGCGGCAAGGTACTGTTCGTCGGCACCAAGCGCCAGGCGCAGGAGCCGATCGCCGAGGCGGCGCGCCGCTCCGGACAGCATTTCGTCAATCATCGCTGGCTGGGCGGCATGCTCACCAACTGGAAGACGATCTCCAACTCGATCAAGCGCTTCAAGGCGCTCGAGGAGCAGCTTTCGGGCGACACGCACGGCCTGACCAAGAAGGAAGTGCTTCAGCTCACCCGTGAGCGCGACAAGCTCGAGCTTTCGCTCGGCGGCATTCGCGACATGGGCGGTATCCCGGACATCATGTTCGTGATCGACGCCAACAAGGAAGAGCTGGCGATCAAGGAAGCGAACACGCTGGGCATCCCGGTCGTCGCGATCCTCGATTCGAACGTCGATCCGTCGGGCATCGCTTTCCCGGTTCCCGCGAATGACGACGCCGCGCGCGCCATCCGCCTCTACTGCGATGCGATCGCCGACGCTGCGACCCAGGGCAACCAGGGTGGCCGCGCCGCCCGCGGCGAAGATCTCGGCGCTCTTGCCGAGCCGCCCGCGGAAGAAGCGCTGGCGTAACATTTTTCCTGCATCCCGGCGCGGCATCGCGCCGGGATCGTGCGATGCGGGGCGACCCGTTTTCGAGCGGCCCCGGCTGAAAGGCTCCGAGCGGCGACGCCACGGGCCTCTGCTGGGGCAGCTTATTTTTGAGAAGATCGAAAGGACAAGGACATGGCGGAAGTGACTGCCGCGACTGTCAAGGAACTGCGCGACCGTACCGGCGCCGGCATGATGGACTGCAAGAAGGCGCTGGCCGAAGCCGGCGGCGACATGGAGGCCGCGGTCGACTGGCTGCGGACCAAGGGGCTCGCCGCGGCCGCCAAGAAGGCCGGCCGTCAGGCTGCCGAAGGCCTCGTCGGCGTGGCCGTCAAGGGCACCAAGGGTGCGGTGGTCGAAGTCAACTCGGAAACCGACTTCGTCGCGAAGAATGACCAGTTCCAGTCCTTCGTGAAGTCGGTCAGCGAGATCGCGCTCGACACCGGCAATGACATCGACGCGCTGGCCTCGGCGAGCCATCCCGAGGGCGGCACGGTCGCGGAGAAGCTGACCAGCAACATCGCCACCATCGGCGAGCAACAGGCGCTGCGCCGCGCGAAGACCGTCGAGGTCGCCGAGGGCGCGGTGATTCCTTATGTCCACAACGCAGCTGCGCCGGGCCTCGGCAAGATCGGCGTGCTCGTGGCGCTGGAGAGCGCGGCTCCGGTCGAGAAGCTCGAGGCGCTGGGCAAGCAGCTGGCGATGCACATCGCAGCCGCCAACCCGCAGGCACTGACCGCCGACGGCCTGGATGCCGACACGATCGAGCGCGAGCGCGCGATCGCGGCTGAAAAGGCAGCCGAATCGGGCAAGCCCGCCAATATCGTCGAGAAGATGGTGGACGGTGCGATCGCAAAGTTCCGCAAGGAGAATGCGCTGCTCAGCCAGCTGTTCGTGATGGATAACAAGACGCCGGTTCAGGACGTCATCGCCTCGGCCGCCAAGGAAGCTGGCGCACCGATCGTGCTGAAGGATTATGTGCGCTTCCAGCTCGGTGAAGGCATCGAGAAGAAGGAATCGGACTTCGCGGCGGAAGTCGCCGCGGCCGCGGGCGTCTGATCCGCGCCGACGATCTGTTCGAAGGGAAGGGCGGTCGCCAAGCCGCCCTTCCCGGGACGGCCGTGGGAGCCGTTCTACCCTCGCTTTTCAGGTGAGGCGAATTGGCGAAAGCCTCCTTGGCATCGGCCGATGTCCTCTCTAAGGTCCGCGCCGTCCCGACCAGCAAGAATGGAAATCAGACAGGCGATGACACGCCCGCGCTTCAACCGCATCCTCCTCAAACTCTCGGGCGAGGTGCTGATGGGGCCCGGCCAGTTCGGCATCGACCCCGAAACCGTTGCGCGCGTGGCGGACGAGATCGCCGGTGTCGCCCGCAATCATGAGCTGTGCCTCGTAGTCGGCGGGGGCAATATCTTCCGCGGCCTTGCAGCAGCGGCGCGCGGCTTCGAACGGACCAGTGCCGATTATATGGGCATGCTGGCCACGGTCATGAATGCACTGGCGGTGCAGAATGCGCTGGAACAGATCGGCGTCGACACGCGCGTCCAATCGGCGATTCCGATGAACACGGTGTGCGAACCCTTCATCCGGCGCCGCGCTGAGCGGCATATAGAGAAGGGGCGGATCGTCATCTTCGCCGCGGGCACCGGCAATCCCTATTTCACAACCGACAGCGCGGCGGCGTTGCGCGCAGCCGAGATGGGCTGCGACGCGCTGTTCAAAGGCACCTCCGTCGACGGCGTCTATGATGCCGATCCGAAGAAGATTCCCACGGCAAAGCGTTACGATACAGTTACTTTCAGCAAGGTCCTGTCGGATGATCTGAAGGTAATGGACGCCAGTGCGGTGGCGCTGTGCCGCGACAACAACATCCCGATCGTCGTCTTCAACATTCGCGAGCAGGGCAATCTGGCCCGCGTGCTTGCCGGCGAAGGCACAGCAACGGTCGTCCAGAACGAGGAGATGTGACATGGCAGCCTATAACAAGGCGGATCTGGAGCGGCGCATGCACGGCGCGGTCGAGGCGCTGAAGCATGATCTGGCCGGCTTGCGCACGGGCCGCGCATCGACCACGCTGCTCGATCCGGTAACCGTCGAGGTCTATGGCGCCCATATGCCGATCAACCAGGTTGCCACAGTTTCCGCACCGGAACCGCGCATGCTCCATGTGCAGGTGTGGGACCGGTCGAATGTCGGCCCGGTCGACAAAGCGATCCGTTCGGCCGGGCTCGGTCTCAATCCGATCGTCGATGGTCAGAATCTGCGCCTGCCGATCCCGGATCTCACCGAGGAGCGCCGCAAGGAACTGGCCAAGCTGGCCGGCCAATATGCGGAGAAGGCCCGCGTCGCGGCGCGCAACGTCCGCCGCGATGGCATGGACGCTCTCAAGACCGACGAGAAAAAAGGCGAAATCGGCGAGGACGAGCGTAAGCGCCGCGAAACCGACGTGCAGAAGCTGACCGATTCGACCATCGCCGAGATCGATGGCGCCGCTTCGGCCAAGGAAAAGGAAATCCTCGGCAAGTGAGCTCCGCTCCCGCCAGGCCGGAGCCGGCGTCCGGAGGTGGGGCGGGGGTCGTCCCGCGCCACGTCGCCATAATCATGGACGGCAACGGACGCTGGGCGAAGAAGCGCATGCTGCCGCGTGTCGCAGGGCACCGGAAGGGGGCCGATGCGGTTCGCGCGGCCGTGCGAACCGCCGGGGAGCTCGGCATCGAGGCGCTGACCCTCTATGCTTTCTCTTCGGAGAATTGGCGGCGCCCGGCAGACGAGATTTCCGATCTGATGGGACTGTTGCGCCATTATCTGCGCAGCGAGATCGACGAACTCGATGCGAATGGCGTCCGTTTCCGCATCATCGGCGACCACAGTCGCCTGGAATCCGATCTGGTGCGCATGCTGGAAGAAGCGAGCGAACGGACCGCCCATAATCGCGGTCTTACGCTCGTGATAGCGCTCAATTACGGTGCACAGGACGAGCTCGTGCGGGTGGCTCGCTCTCTTGCAGCCGATGCCAAGGCGGGGCTGCTCGATCCGGCGGCGATCGATGCCGAGGTTTTTGAGAGCCGTCTGGACACCCAGGGTCTGCCGCCGCTGGATCTGCTGATTCGCACCTCAGGCGAGACGCGGTTATCCAATTTCCTGCTTTGGCAGGCGGCCTATGCCGAGTTGATGTTCGTGGATACGCTGTGGCCGGACTTCAACGGCGATGCGCTGCGCGACGCGGTTGCCGCCTACGGACGGCGCGAAAGACGTTACGGAGGCCTGTGACGACCAGACCAATGGGTGAATTGGCGACGCGGAGCCTCGTCGGCACTGGGCTGATCGTGGTCGCCGTGCTCGCCCTGTGGGCAGGCGGTTGGGCGTTCGGCCTCCTCGTTGCGCTTGCTGCCGTAGCGATGCTCGTCGAATGGCACGGCCTCACGCGGAGACGCGGATTGCACTGGCTCGCGATCGGCATTGTGTACATCGCGTCCTCGGCCGCCGCGCTGACCTGGCTTCGGTCGCTGGACGACGGCGCGATCGTGCTATGGGTGTTCATCGTGACATGGGCGACGGACATACTGGCCTATTTCACGGGGCGGAGCTTCGGCGGTCCGAAGCTCGCGCCATCGATCAGCCCGGGGAAAACCTGGTCCGGCCTTATCGGCGGCGTGATCGGTGCCAGTATCGGCGGCGGGCTTGTCGTTCACCTGTGCGGTTTGGCGACCGGGCTTTTGTTGCTGGCGCCATTGCTGGCGGTGGCGGCCCAATGCGGCGACCTTTTCGAAAGTTCGCTGAAGCGGCGCGCGGGCGTGAAGGATTCGGGAAAGCTGCTGCCGGGCCATGGCGGAGTTCTGGATCGGCTCGACGGTCTGTTGCCGGTCGCGTTGCTGACCGGCTTGGCATATTTTAGTGGATGGATCGCGGTATGAGCGGACGGCGTTCGATAACCATACTCGGAGCGACGGGCTCGATCGGCACCTCGACGCTGGATCTGATCGAGCGCGAGCCCGAGGCATTCGAAGTCGTGGCCCTGACGGCGCAGCGCGACGTTGCCGGCCTCGCCGCCGCTGCAAGGCGGACGCGCGCGCGAATCGCCGTCATCGGCGATGCGGCGCTGCTGGCGGATCTCCGTGCTGCGTTGGATGGCAGCGGGGTGCAGGCGGCGGCCGGTCATGATGCGATCGTCGATGTCGCCGCCGAGCGGGCGGACTGGACGATGGCGGCGATCGTCGGCGCGGCCGGGCTCAAGCCGGTCATGGCCGCGCTTCAGCGCGGCGGCACGATCGCGCTTGCCAACAAGGAGTCGCTGGTCTCCGCCGGTGATCTCATGACGGGTGCGGCGCGGCAGCGCGGCGCGACGCTGCTTCCGGTCGATTCCGAGCATAATGCGGTTTTCCAATGTTTCGACCATGAGGACGCCTCGCGCGTCCGGCGCGTCATCCTGACTGCCAGCGGCGGTCCGTTCCGTACCTGGACGCGTGCCGAGATGGCATCGGTCACGCCGGAGCAGGCGGTCAAACACCCCAACTGGTCGATGGGCGCCAAGATCTCGATCGATTCGGCGACGCTGATGAACAAGGGGCTGGAGCTTATCGAGGCCTACCACCTCTTTCCGGTGGGGGTAGATCGGTTCGACGTGATCGTCCATCCCCAGTCGGTCGTCCACTCGATGGTGGAGTATATCGACGGATCGGTGCTCGCGCAGCTCGGCACGCCGGACATGCGCACGCCGATTGCGCATACCCTGGCGTGGCCGACGCGCATGAAGACGCCGTGCGCGCCGCTCGATCTCGCCGCGGTCGGGCGGCTGGATTTCGAAGCACCGGACATCGATCGCTTTCCTGCCTTGGGACTGGCCAAGGCCGCTCTCGTCGCTGGAGGTGCACGGCCTGCCGTCCTCAATGCCGCCAACGAGGTCGCCGTGGCGGCCTTTCTTGGTAAACGAGTTGCTTTCCTAGATATTGCCGCCATCGTCGCGGATGTTCTCGACCGGTTCGATCCGCCGCCCCCTGCGACGCTCGACGACGTGTTCGAGATCGACGCGGGTGCCCGGCGCGAGGCCGGGCGGGCGATGGAGGCATTGGCGGCGTGACGCAGTCACCTGGGGTTATCATGACGGTCCTGAGCTTCCTGCTCGTCATCGGACCCTTGGTTTTCATACACGAGCTGGGCCATTATTTCGCCGGCCGCGCCTGCGGGGTGAAGGCGGATGCCTTCTCGATCGGTTTCGGGCGCGAGATACTCGGTTGGACCGACAAGCGCGGCACTCGCTGGAAGGTCGGCTGGATGCCATTCGGCGGCTATGTGAAGTTCGCTGGCGACATGAACCCCGCGAGCGCACCGACCGACGACTGGCTGATGCTGCCGCCCGAGGAACGGGCCAAGACCTTCCAATCGAAGAAGCTGTGGCAGCGCTTCATCATCGTGCTCGCCGGACCGATGGCAAATTTTCTCTTTGCCATCACGGTCTTTGCTGCGGTCTTCTCCTTCTACGGCGAGCCGCGCACTCCGGCGGTGGTGTCGCATGTGCTCCCCGGTTCCGCCGCCGAGGCCGCAGGCATCCGGCCGGGCGACCGGATCACCATGATCGCGGGACAAGGAATCCAGCGCTTCGAGGATATTGCTGATATCGTCAGCCTGCGCCCCGGCGAGACACTGCGCATGGATGTCTATCGCGGCCCCACCCAGGTTCACCTCAAGGTAACGCCCGGCGTGCGCGAGGAGAAAGACCGGTTCGGCAACGTCTTCCGCATCGGAATGCTCGGCATTTCATCGGCCGAACGCGTCGTCGTCCCGCTTCAACCACATGAGGTACTGACCGCCGCCGTGGGCCAGACGGTGTCGAGCGTGCGCATGATGGTCGATACGCTGGTCCAGGTCATTACCGGGCGCCGCGCGGCATCGGAGCTCGGCGGCCCGCTCAGGATCGCACAGTTTTCGGGGCAGGTCGCGTCGATCGGCTGGTTCGAGGTCGTCATGTTCATGACGATGATCTCGATTAATCTCGGATTCATCAACCTCTTGCCAGTTCCTCTGCTGGATGGCGGCCATCTTTTCTTCTATGCAATCGAGGCGGTCCGGCGGCGGCCGCTTACTCCGGCGACGCAGGAGTGGGCGTTTCGGTCGGGTCTCGCCTTGCTGCTCACGTTGATGGTATTCGTCACGATGAACGATCTCGGTTCCTTCGGTGTCTGGCAGCGGCTTGCCGGGTTGATCGGACGATCCTGATCGGGCAGGGCTAGAGTGGGTGGAAGGTTGGCCGGTTCGGCCAGCGCCCTTTTCGGGACGGGGACGGTTCGCAGGTGACATTCATTTCAGTACGGCCGCACGGCCCCCGATTGGCTTCGGCGCTCCTGATCGGCACGATCCTGGGCGGTACTTCCGCCTTGGCGCAGAGCACGACCGCAACTCCCGCCGCTCCTCCGGTTGCGCCTCCTGCGGCGGCACCCGTTGCCGGAGTGGTAAAGTCGATCACCGTCTCAGGTTCACAACGCATAGAACCGGACACGGTTCGATCCTATCTGTCGTTCAAGGCAGGCGATTCCTATACGCGCGAGACGCTGGATCAGGCCCTGAAGGACCTCTACGCGACCGAGCTGTTCGCGGACGTGCAGATCCGCGACGACGGCGGCGCGCTCACTATCCTGGTCCGCGAAAATCCCGTGATCAACCGCATCGTCCTGGAAGGCAACAAGGCGGTCAAGGACGACAAGATCCGTCCCGAGATACACCTTGCCCCACGCGAGATCTTCACGCGATCCAAGGCGCGCGCCGACGTGCAGCGCATCATCGAGCTGTATCGGCGCCAGGGCCGCTTCGCCGCCACCGTCGAGCCGCAGATGGTGCAGCTCGACCAGAACCGTGTCGACATCGTCTTCCAGATCACCGAGGGCAAGAAATCCAAGGTTCGCCAGATCAACATCATCGGCAACCAGAAGTTCGGCGACGGGCGCCTGCGGCAGGAGATGGCGACCAAGCAGTCGCGGCCCTGGCGCATCTTCAGCTCATCGGACAGCTACGATCCCGATCGTCTCGCCTATGATCAGCAGAAGCTGCGGCAATTCTACCTGACCCAGGGATATGCCGACTTCAATGTGGTCTCGGCGCTTGCCGAGCTGACGCCGGACAAGCGCGATTTCATCATCACATATGTGGTCGAGGAAGGTGAACGCTATAAGTTCGGCGACATCAACGTCGACAGCGACATCCGCGACCTCAAGCCCGCCGACCTGCAGCCGCTGGTCAAGATGCACAAGGGCGACTGGTACAATGCCAAGATGGTCGAGGACACGGTCGACCTGATCAACCAGACCGCCGGCCTGCTCGGCTATGCCTTCGCCGATACCGATCCGCAGTTCGACCGTGACAAGGACACGCGGACGATGGCGGTGACCTTCAAGGTCAACGAGGCGCCGCGCGTCTATGTCGAACGGGTGGACATCAACGGCAACACCCACACGCAGGACAAGGTGATCCGCCGCGAGTTCCGCCTCGCGGAAGGCGATGCGTTCAACAGCTTCAAGGTCAAGCGCTCGCGCGACCGCATCCAGAGCCTGGGCTTCTTCCAGGATAAGCTGGAGATCGACCAGAAGCAGGGCAGCGCGCCGGACCGGGTGATCCTGACGACCAACGTCGAGGAGAAATCAACCGGCGAGCTCCAGGTCTCGGCTGGCTATTCCAGCCTCGAGCGCTTCATCGTCAACCTCGGCATCACCGAGCATAACTTCATGGGCAAGGGCCAGGAGGTCCGCGCCAGCGCCGATTGGTCGAAATATTCCAAATCGGTCAATCTCGGCTTCACCGAACCCTATTTGTTCGACAAGAACATTGCGATCGGCGGTGACGTATATCGGCGCGACTATAACTCGTTCAACTATCTGAACGGCAACGACCGCCAGACCACCTATTCGCAGTCCACCACGGGCTTCCAGGTTCGCCTGGGCGTGCCGCTGACCGAATATTGGTCGACCGCGCTGCGCTACACGCTCAACTATGACGACGTGTCGCTCGACAAGGGTACCTATTATACCGACGGCAAGTGCGATCCGATCCTTGCCGGCCGCTATCTCTGCGATGCGATCGGCAAGCGCCTGACTTCGTCCGTCGGCTACAGCCTGGTCTACGACAATCTCAATAATCGTATTCGGCCGAGCGCCGGCCGGCGCATCATCCTGAGCCAAGATTTCGCAGGCCTAGGCGGCGACGTTCGGTACATCCGCTCCACGATAAACGCGAAGCAATATTGGGGTATCGGCAACGGCTTCATCTTCTCGCTGAGCGGCGAAGGTGGCGTGATCTTCGGCCTCGGCCAGTCGGTCCGCCTCACCGATCGCTTCTTCCTCGGCGATCCGCAGATGCACGGCTTCGACATCCGCGGCGTCGGCCCGCGTATCATCCGGCGCTATACCGATCCCACGTCGACGGGCACCGACAAGACCGACGATGCGCTCGGCGGCAACAAATATTATCAGGGCCGTGCGGAGCTCGAAATCCCGCTCGGCGCCGGTGCGCGCGAGCTCGGCCTGAGGCCGTCGATCTTCGCCGACATCGGTGCCGTGTGGGGCACCAAGATCAATTCCAACGATCTGGTGCAGAATCCTACAGCCTATACCCGCCCGATCCTTGACAGTGCTGGCAACCAGCAATGCTATAACAGCTCGACCGGCGCGCTCTCGACGAAGCCAACCGGCGACTGCCCGACCGGGACCACGCTATATGGCCAAACCATCCCAGCTTTCACCGAGCAATTCTATGGCAACACGCCCAAGCCGCGCGTAGCGATCGGTTTCGGCGTGAACTGGAATTCACCCTTTGGCCCATTCCGCATCGATATATCGAAGGTGCTTCTGAAGGCCAAAGGCGACGACACCAAGCTTTTCTCGTTCAACGTAGGGACCCAGTTCTAATGAAAAAATTCGTTTCTCTCGCGACCACTGTCGCAACTGCATTGCTTGTGTCCACCGCGATAGTCGCCCCCGCGCACGCCCAGGCCGTCCCCGCTGCCTCGATCGTGCTGGTCGACATGGAAGACGTCATCAACAGCTGCAATGCGGGCAAGGGCGCGCAGACTCAGCTTCAGG
Source organism: Flavisphingomonas formosensis (assembly GCF_009755815.1). Lineage (GTDB taxonomy): Bacteria > Pseudomonadota > Alphaproteobacteria > Sphingomonadales > Sphingomonadaceae > Flavisphingomonas > Flavisphingomonas formosensis. The sequence goes on along the minus strand of NZ_WRPK01000003.1, from coordinate 484,973 downwards.
CCCAGGCAAATGCTCTCCAGTCGCGCGTGCAACAACTGCGTACCGGCTTCGACGGCGAAGAGCAGGCGCTGCAGAAGGCGGTCGACGGCAAGACCATGACGCAGCCGCAGATCGAGGCGAAGGCCAAGGACCTCCAGACCCGTGAGGCCGCCGCCCAGAACGAGATCGGCACCAAGCAGCGTCAGCTCCAGCTCAACCAGCAATATGTGGTGAAGCAGATCAACGATGCGGCGCAGCCGATCATCACCGCGATCATGAAGGAGAAGGGCGCAAACATCGCGCTCGCGCGGGGCGCGACCCTGCAGGCTTCGGATGCGCTGGACATCACCAATCTGGTGACGACGCGCCTCAACTCCGCGCTGCCCAGCGTCCAGGTCAACGCGCCGGCGCAGCCTGCTGCTCCGGCCGCCAAGTCCCAAGGCCGGTGAGCGAAACCACCGCGGCGGCCACCGCCATCGGCCCGCTGGACATCCGGCGGGTGATGGCGGCGTTGCCGCATCGTTTTCCGATGCTGCTGGTGGATCGCGTCGAAACGCTGATTCCGAACCAGTCGATCGTCGCGATCAAGGCGGTTTCGGTCAACGAACCCTTTTTCGCCGGCCATTTCCCGGATCGGCCGATCATGCCGGGCGTGCTGATCGTGGAGGCGCTGGCGCAGGCTGCCGGCGTGCTCGCGGTGGAATCGCTTGGCCTGTCGGGCACCGGCAAGCTGGTCTATTTCCTCGGCATCGAGAATGCGAAATTCCGCAATCCGGTGGAACCGGGCGTGCTGCTTCACCTTGAGGTGGAGTTCGTCCAGAAGCGTTCGAGCGTCTGCAAATTCGCCGGTCGCGCACTGATCGCGGGCAAGGTCGCGGCGGAATGCAATTTCACCGCGATGATCGCGGATCCTCCAGCCGCCTGAGCTCTTCGCGGCGATAGGCTGCGAGATCATCAGGCGTATTGATATTGGCCAGGGCGCGCGGTGGATCGACTCGTCGCGCGCCCGCCTTTTCGATCAACCCTTGCATCGATCTGTCGGCGCTTTGATCGAGATGTGCGATCAACAGCGGACGGAGTCGCACGTCCCACAGACCGACCAGCGGTTGGCCGCGCAACACAGAGGAAGCCGGCGACAGGCGCTGGATAAGATCGTCCGGCAGGTCCGGCAGGTCGCATCCGCTGGTCAGCACCGCATCATACCCTTCCGTCGCCGCATGGACGAGCGCTCCCGCGAGCGCGCCGAGCGGACCGAGCCCGTGCCGCGGCTGATCGGCAATCGCGGCGAGCCCCTGCCATTGCCGACCGACAACCACCAGTGCATCGCATTGCGGCGCGAGCTGCGCAGCGACGTGGTCCAGCATGGCGATGCCGTCGATCTCGACCGCCGCCTTGTCGCTGCCGAAACGACGCGCCTGGCCACCGGCGAAGATCGCACCCAATATGCTCATGCTATCACCCATCCGTCGCCGGATCTAGCGATGCCGAACGTTTCGGCCAAGATCCGGTCGGAGAGGGCAGTCTCAGGCGGTCCGTCAGCCACGATCCGTCCTCCCGCGATCACCAGGATACGGGCGGCATGCGCCCGTGCCAGGTCGAGATCATGCACCGTCGCGAGCACGGCCGCGCCACGGCGCGCTTCGGCTTTAACGATATCGAGCACGCGCAGCTGCCAGAGCGGATCGAGATTGGCCACAGGTTCGTCGAGCAGCAGTGCAGACGGTGCGTTGATCAGCGCGCGCGCCAGCAGAATGCGTGCCCGTTCGCCTGTGGAGAGGCGATCCACCCTGCGATCGCCGAACGCGCCTGCCCCCACGCGCTCCAGCATCGCGGCGATGGCTTCTTTCGAGGGATCGATCTGACCGAGCGCGATGAGATCCCGCGCGGTGAGCGGCCAATCCATATCGCGGCTTGCCGGCAGATAACCGAGATGCCGCGCACGGTTCGCCGGTCCGAGCGTGCCCACGTCGAAGCCATCGATCCGGCATGCACCGCGTGCCGCACCGATCCTGGCCATGCCGCGCAGAAGGGTTGTCTTTCCTGCGCCGTTCGGGCCGACGAGCAGCGTCAGCTCGCCCGCGCGCAAGGCGATGTCGGTCGGCCCGAGGCGGCCGGGCAGGGCGATGCCGGTTGCCGACAGCCGGATCACGATCGGATGTCCCAACGCATTCGCGCAACCAGCCACAGGAAGAAGGGCGCCCCCAGCATCGCCGTGACCACCCCGATCGGCAATATCCGGCCCTCCGGCGCGGCCCGAACGAGAAGGTCGGCCGTAGTCAGCAGCAGAGCGCCTATCAATGCCGCCGGGCCGATCGCGCGGCCAGGATGCCCGCGCGTCAGCCGCCGTGCAAAGACGGGGGCGACCAGCCCTATGAACCCTACCGCGCCACAGATCGCAACGCTCGCTCCGATACCGACGGCCACGGTGACGATCACCCGCCGTTGCAAAGTGCGAAGATCATAGCCCATCGACGCCGCAGCCTCCTCGCCGAGCGCCAGCGTGTCGAGCGCGCGCGCGTCGCGCCTCAACAGGATGAGAGACAGCAGGATCGGCGCGATCGCAAAGAGCGCCTGGTTCCGGCTGCGGTCGACCAGAGAACCCATCAACCAGTCATAGGCATCGTAAAAGGCGAAAGGCGAAGGCGCGAGCGCCAGAGACAAGGTGGTCAGCGCGCTTGTCACCGCGCTGATCGCGATGCCGGCGAGCAACAGGGTTGCGGTTTCGGCATGCGATCCGGCGAGGCTGAGCAGCAGCACAAGCGCGAGCAGCGCGCCGATCACGCCTCCCGTCGCCAGGCCGAAGGGGCCGGCAAAACCGAACAGATAGCCGGTGACGACCGCTCCCAGTGCGGCTCCGCCGCTCGCGCCGGTAATGTCGGGCGATGCCAGCGGATTGGCGAAGAGTGCCTGAATCGCGGCACCGGCGCCGCCCAGCATTGCGCCGTAGAAGAGTGCCAGCGCCGTGCGCGGCAGGCGAATCTCGATCGCTATCGTCGTAGCCAGCGAAGGATCGCTGGCGATGAGGCGCGGCAGTCCTTCGAACGGGAGCAGCAGGGACGCCCCGGCAGCGAACAGCAGGGCAATTATGATCGCCACGAACCAGACCCGCGGCATCACCGGTTGAGTGTCCTGAGGCGAAGGATTTCGGGAAGCAGGGAGGGGCCCATGCAGGTCCAGCGGCGCCCATCTGTCGTGATGGTCCGCGTGCGCGGCATCGTCCGCAGCGCGGGATGGGACAGCCAGGCGCCCTCGCGGGAGGTTTCGCCGGCACGATAGGTGCTGCGCACCAGCAATTGCGGAGGATGGCGCAACAGCGCCTCGACGCCGATCCGGTCGCCGGGCAGGGCCTGCTGGCGGATGCCTGCCAGCCGGAGCCATTGTGCGCCCAGGCCAGTGGCAGACAGACTGCGTCCTCCGCCGGAGAGAAAGATCGCTTCCCGGCTTTGGCGCGGTGTGCTGCGACGAACCGCCGCGATCTGCGCGATCAGCCGAATGCCACGCGCCGGCTGCCCCAGCGCGGCAGCGAGCTGGCGGATGCCTGCTTCGAGATCGTCGAGCGAAAGCGGATAGGGCAGATCGACGATGCGCGCGCCGATTGCCCGCGCCAGCGTCGCCCGGTCGCGCGGGCCCCCGCCGGTCGAGACGATCAGATCGGGCTTGAGGGCGGCGACGGACAGCATGCTGCCGTCATTGCTGGCATGCCGCCGCGCAATCCGCCATAGGGCTGACTCCCGCGGATCGTGCGAAAGATAGCTGAGCGAGGCGATCTGGCCGGGATCGGCGAGCAGCAGCACCATGTCGTCGGTGCACAGGTTGAGCGATACCACGCGACGCGGCCCGGCAAATGCAGGATGCGCGGCAAGAAGCGCAGCGAACCCCATGGCAAAACGAAGGAATTTTCGCGTTGTCCTGAAGTTCACCACTTGCATCGCGGGTTTCAGATCCCGATGCGCTTATTCGCCCAGCCGCACGCGCAAGCCGCCATAGACGGTGCGACCGAGCGTCCGGTATCCGACCACGTCCTGATAATGGCTGTCGAAGGCATTTTCGATCCTGCCGAATATCTCGAGATTGCTGCTGATGGCATAGGCGATCCGCCCACCGGCCAGCACATAGTCCTTCAGTTCCACCGGCTGATAGATATCAAAATCAATGTCGCGGCGCTTGCCGACATAACTCAGCGAGCCGCCCAGGCTGAAGGGCCCCTTGATCCAGTCGGCATAGAGGTTGGCGCTATGCTTGGGCCGCCGCACCTCGCGCACCTTGCTGCCGTCGCGCGCATCGAGGTAGGTGTAGTTGGCGTTGAGCCGCAAACCGGCGATCGGACGCCATTCGCCCGAAAGCTCGAAGCCGCGCCGGCGGCTTTTACCCGGATCGTTCACATAGGTGTAGGGATAGGGGATGGTCGGGGTCGCCGGCAGGCCGGTATAGACGATCTCGTCGCGCAGCGCGTTGGAGAAGCCGGTCAGCTCCAGCGACGCGGTGTGGCCCGCCCAGCGCAGGCCAGCCTCGAAACCGCGCGATTTCTCGGGGGTCAGAGCGGGATTGCCCAGGAAGCCGGTGTCGCGGCCATAACCGAACAGCTCCGCGAAGCCCGGCTGGGAAATGCCTTCGCTATAGCCGCCGACGATGCCGATTGCCGGGGTCACATGCAGGATCGCATGGGCGCGGACGGTGGTCGCATCCTTGAAGCGATTGAAGGCATCATGGCGCAGTGCGACGTCGGTCGACAGGAGCGAGCCCCATTCACCCAGCCATTCGCCCAGCAGGGCGGTGCGACCACGGCTATAATCGACGTCGCTGGCGCTGCCATATTGCCGGTCGCGCGTGGCATAATGCTCGTCCTCGCGATCGATGCGGGCGATCAGCGTCTGCCGGTTGGAACCAAAGGCAAAACGATGGACGATTTGCCCGCCGATCCGCGTGCGCCGGCCGATGCTGTCGTTGGTATGGACATCGCCGTCATAGTTGCGGTTGGTGCTGTCCAGATATTGCGCGTCGATCTGGCCGCTCCAGGCAGCGTCCGGCCCCAGGCCCAGCCGCGCCCAGCTGCGCAGCGCATAGGTTTCCGCGGTCGAGCTTTCCGCCGTATCACCGCGCAGATAATAAGGCGGCGGCGTGCCGTCGAACTCGTCATGATGATGAATATAGTGGCCGACGATGCCGATCTCGCCGTCGCTGCCCGGCCGGGCGACCGCCTTGAGGCTTGCCGAATAGGATTTGAAGCCGTCCTTGTCGCCCGTGCCGCCTCCCAAAATGTCGATGCCGTCGGATCGGGCAAAGGACCCCGTCGCCGAAATGCCGACCTTGTCGCCGCCGGACGCGATCGCGGCGGAGGTCCGCGCGAAATCATGGCTGCCATATTCGGCGGAGGCGGTGGCACGCAGCGCGCCGAATGGGTCGGGCGTGTCGAGTGCGATCACACCGCCCAGCGCCTCGGATCCGTAGATCGCCGATTGCGGCCCGCGGATCACCTCGATCCGGCCCAGCCCGTCGGCGGCAAAGGTTTCGAAGCGCGGCTGGTCGTCGGAGGCGAGGTCGTTGAAATCGATCCCGTCTATATAGACGAGCGTGTGATTGGCCTCTGCACCGCGGATACGGATCTGGGTCAGCGCTCCCATGTCGCCGGAAGTCGCGACCGACACGCCTGGGGCGAGGCGGATCAGGTCGAGCGCGAAGGGCGCACCGCGCGAGCGGATCTGCTGCTGATCGAAGACCGTCACCGATGCCGGCACATCGACCTGGCTGACAGGAACCAGCGCCGCGGTCACCACGATCGTGTCCGGGCTGTCGCTGGCGGGCGAGGCGGCCGCAGCTGCGGCGGCAAGCAGGATGAGGCTGTTCATTCTTCGTCTCCCTGGGAACCTGTTGGTGTCGCCACGGAGGACCGGCGCATGATCTGCCGCTCCACGCGCTGACGGCTGATCCCGGCCGGGCGCGGACGACAGCGAGGGCAGGTTCCTGACTTCACGGCCTGAGGGCCGCTTACAGTTGCGGGCACAGCGCCGGATTTTCACCGGCTTCCCTTTTCACCGCTCCCCCGCCGCACCGTCGTGCATCGTGAGCGGCACCTTCGCCTGCGCGGGCCGCTAGGAGAGGGGATGCGCCCTTGTCAAGCCGGGCTATGGGCGGTAAGGGCGCGCCTTCGCATTCCCGGCTGGTCGGAAACCAGCCCCTGAGGAGCTAGGCCGTGAAGAAAGACATTCATCCAGATTATCACATGATCAAGGTGCAGATGACCGACGGCACCGTCTACGAGACCCGCTCGACCTGGGGTTCGGAAGGCGAGACGCTGCTGCTCGACATCGATCCGCTGGCGCATCCGGCCTGGACGGGCGGCAAGTCCACCCTCCTCGATACCGGCGGCCAGGTGGCGCGCTTCAACAAGCGCTTCGGCGGCCTTACGCTCGGCAAGAAATAAGCTTCCTGCCTTTACCAATCGTTTGACGCCGGGCCGGCCTCTGCCGGTCCGGCGTCATGCGGTTTGGAGCGGCCAGGCGAAAGCACGACCGTTCCAGAGCGTGCGCAATCCGGCCGGTTCGGACCATCGCCTTTATGATATTGTGATTTTCGAACGGGCGGGTGCGTCCACCTGCCTCGAAACCGCCCTAGTGGTCTGACCGGAACGGATGCATCCGCATCCGTTTCGGAAAATCAGACCACTTATCCAGGGTTTAGCTGCCCATGTTCCGGAAGGCCTGGATCATTCCGGCTGCAACGGAAAGAGCGATCTCAGCCGAACCCAACGCCCCGATGGCGATGCCCGCCGGCCCGTCGATACGGCCAAGCTGATCCTCCGCGACGCCGGCCTGGCGCAGACGATCGAGCCGTGCGGCGTGGCTGCGGCGCGATCCCAGGGCCGCGATATAGGCAGCCGGGGTCGAAAGGGCGGCGATCAGCGCGGGGTCGTCAATCTTGGGATCGTGGCTGAGCGTCACGATCGCACTCGCCGAATCCGGTCCATGCGCTTCGATCGCGTCGTCCGGCCAGCGATCGTCGAGCTGCGTGTCGGGAAAACGCTCCGTGGTCAGGAAACGGGCCCGCGGATCGATCAGCACTGGCACCACATCCAGTTCCCGTGCGATCCGAACCAGCGATTGAGCGATCTGCACGGCGCCAACGACGAACAGCCGGCGTGGCGGCTGATAACGACGGACGAACCGCTCGTCGCCAACCTCGGCGCCCTCGCGCGTACGCCCCGAGAGCAGATCGGTCGTAAGCGATGTCCACAGGCCCGCCGCCCGGCGCTCCGCAACCTGCTCCAGCAGGGCTGGCGGGAAGCCATCCTCGCTCAGCGGTTGCACGATCAGCGCGATTTCGCCGCCACATGGCAGGCCCACTTCCCAGGCCGACGCGTCGCTCACGCCATAGCGCAATCGGCGGGGCTTGCCGTCGGCGATGGTTTGCCCTGCTGCCATCAGCACTTCGCCTTCCACGCAGCCACCGGACACCGATCCTTCGAAACGGCCATCCGCATGGACGAGCATGTGGCTGCCTCGCGGGCGGGGCGCCGAACCCCAGGTATTGATGACGGTTGCGATTGCCATGGGCGATGGAGACCAGGCCCGCATGCTGTCGATCAGTCGGTCGAATTCGTTCATGGCGGCGATTAGGGGGTAGAGCGCCGCGAAATCAACGGTCTGACCCGCATTTCATTGTCGCGGCGCTACCGGTTCCTGTAGAAATGGCGGAATGCCGATTCAATTTTTCCGCCGCATAGCGCCCTTTCTCTTCTGGGGGGCACTTCTCTTCGCCTATGTCTGTGCGATCATGCCGGCGAAGGAGGCGCCGACCTTCTCGAGTTCCGACAAGGTCGAACATATGGTCGCGTTCTTCACGCTCGCGGCGCTGGCGGCTTTCGCCTTTCCCCGTGCGACCGCGCTGCGCATCGGCCTGTGGCTTGCCTTTTTCGGTGCCTTCATCGAATTCAGCCAGGCGATCCCCTTCCTGCATCGCGATGCCAGTGTCTATGATTGGGTTGCCGATGTGGTCGCGCTGACGGTCGGGTTGGCCGTCGTCAATCCCGCCCGTCGCATCGGGCTGACCTGACTCCAGCCTCTGCCGTGATCGCGTCGCCCGCATTTCCTTGGCGGCATGCCGCGGCTAAGGAGGCTGTGGGGAGGCAGGCACATGACGCATTCGGAACGCGGACAGCGCATTTCGCGGATCATTCTTTCGATCGGATTGACCCTCCTGGGGCTGTGGATCGCGCGGGGCTTTCTCCCGGCACTGATCTGGGCGGTGGTGATCGCGATCGCGATCATGCCGCTCTATGCCCGGGCCGAAAGGCGCTGGCCGCCCGGCAAGCATAATCTGCTGCTCCCCAGCCTGTTCACGCTGGGAATAGGCCTGCTCATCCTCGTTCCAATCGCGATCGCCGCTTTCCAGGCGGCGAGCGAAATACGGGACGTTTCAGGCTGGATACAGAATGCGGCGCAGAATGGCGTGCCGGTACCGCAGTGGATCTATCATCTGCCCTTCGCCTCGGCGCAGGCTGCGGCCTGGTGGCAGGCCAATCTCGCCACTCCGCAGGCGACGAGCGATCATCTCCATCATCTGAACAGCCAGATGCTGATCGCCCACAGCCGTACCATCGGCAGCAGTATCGCGCGGCGGGCGGTGATCTTCGCCTTCACCCTGTTTGCCCTGTTCTTCCTGCTGCGCGACCGGACGTTGCTGACCCGGCAGATGTTGACCGCCAGCGAACGGATCTTCGGTCCTTCGGGCGAAAGGATCGGGCTGCAGATGGTCCTGTCTGTCCGCGGCACGATCGATGGCCTCGTGCTGGTGGGAATAGGAGAGGGGATCGTGATCGCCATCGCCTATTTCGTGCTCGGCGTGCCGCATCCCGTGCTGTTCGGCGCGCTCACCGCCGTCGCGGCGATGATCCCATTCGGCGCTCCGCTGCTATTCTGCGTCGCGGCGCTGCTGCTGCTCATCCAGGATGCGATGGGCTCGGCAATCGCCCTTGTCGTGTTCGGTTTTGCGGTGGTGTTCGTGGCCGATCATTTCATCCGGCCGGCGCTGATCGGAGGTGCGACCCGGCTGCCGTTCCTCTGGGTGCTGATCGGTATTCTCGGCGGCGTCGAGACCTTCGGCCTGCTTGGTCTGTTCATAGGTCCAGCCACCATGGCCGCACTTGTCCTGCTCTGGCGCGAACTGGTCAACGGCGGGCCCAAATCGGCAGACGCCGGGGTTCCCATCGACACGCCCTGATCCCGCGCCGTCCTTGCCCTCCCACTCGAAACGGCTCCGCCGCCGGAGCAGGAACGCTCCGACGGCTTCGCCAATGCGAGAAGTCAGCTTGTGCGATGCATAGCAAGACCACCCCGAATACGGGATCCGGGGTGGTCGGGAGATTTCAGAGGATGAAGTCGGACGCGGTCAACGGTGTCGAGGTCGAGACCACGATCGAAAAGTCCGCCACTGCATCGCCATTCACATCGGCCTGGACGAGGAAGCCGTTCGCGATCGCCGTCGTGGTCAGCTGGCCCGCAACATGCGAGAAGCTGTTGACGAAGGTGAAGGCGTCATTGCCCCCACCGGTGATCGCGTCGATCGCGGACAGATCGATCTTGTCGCCCTGAGCCGAACTGAAGTCGATGATCTTGTCCGCAGTCGCCTGGGTCGCGCCGCTGTCCTGCAGCGTGTCGAAGACGAAGAGATCAGCGCCAGCTTCGCCGCGGAGCTGATCGAGGCCGGTTCCACCATGGATCACATCGTTGCCAGCGCCGCCGTAAATGCTGTCGTTGCCGCCGCCGCCGTAGATCGTGTCAGCCCCCCCGCGACCATTGATGCGATTGTCGAAGTTGTTGCCGGTAAGGGTCAACCCCGTGTCGACCGAGGCGGTCAGCGTCTCGATGGACATAGTGTCGGTCAACTTATAGCTGATCGAAGTGACGACGGTGTCATTGCCCTCTCCCGAGGCTTCCTGGACGATGTCGTTCAGACTATCGACCCGATAGGTGTCGTTGCCTAGACCGCCCACCATCGTGTCGTTGCCGGCATTGCCGTCGAGCGTGTCGTTGCCTGCGCCGCCGTAGAGAATGTCGGTGCCGTTGCCGCCTGCCAGCGAATCGTCACCGTCATTGCCGAACAGCGTATCGTTGCCGTCATCGCCACGGATGGTGTCGGCTCCGTTCCCTCCTTCGATATGATCGGTACCGAGACCGCCGTAAATGGTATCGTTGCCGTCCATTCCCATCAGCGTATCGTCGCCGCCCAAGCCGTCGATGCGATTATCAAGCAGATTGCCTACCAGCGTGAGGTCCGCATTCGACCGCGCGCTGAGCTGCTCGATGCTCATGGCGTCCGACAGCGTGTAGTTGCCATATGCCAGGACGGTATCGTAGCCTTGGCCCGCCAGCTCGATGATAGTGTCGTTCTGGCCTTCGACAGTATATTGGTCGTCGCCCAGTCCGCCCTGCAGCGTGTCATTGCCGGCACCGCCGTCCAGCTTGTCGTTGCCGTCATTGCCGAGCAGCAAGTCGTTGCCGATACCGCCATAGACCGTATCGTCGCCGGAGCCGCCGTAGAGCTGGTCGTTGCCTTCGTCACCATTAACGGTGTCATTGCCGTCGCCGCCGTAAACTACGTCGTCGCCGGCCTTGCCGGACAGAACATCCATCCCAGCCATGCCGGAGATGGTATCGGCTCCGGCTGCCCCCTCGATACGATTGTCGAAGCTGTTGCCGGTCAGCGACACGCCGGTGTTCACGTTGGCGCGCAGGGTTTCGACGTAGATGCCCTCGGCCAGCGTGTAGCTGACATTGGCGAGCACCGTGTCATTGCCCTGATTGACACCTTCCTCGATAGTATCGCCGGCATTGTCGACGACATAGGTATCGTCGCCGATGCCGCCGCGCAGGATGTCGGCGCCCGCGCCGCCTTCCAGCCGGTCGTTGCCGTCGCCGCCTTCCAGCGTGTCCGTCCCGGCGCCGCCATAAAGGGTGTCGTTGCCGGCAAGGCCTCGCAGCGTATCGTCGCCGGCCGCTCCGTAGATGGTGTTGCCAAGACTGTTCCCGGTGAGGGTGATACCCGTGTCGACACTGGCCATCAGCCGCTCGACATAGACGCCCTCCGCCAAGGTGTAACTGACCGACGCCTGGACGGTGTCGGTACCCTGACCGTTGAGCTCGACGATGGTGTCGCCGGCATTGTCGACGAAATAAGTGTCGTCGCCAACGCCGCCGGTGAGCGTGTCGATACCGGCGCCGCCATCGAGCGTGTCGTTGCCTGTACCGCCGTCGATCGTGTCGTTTCCGTCTTCGCCACGCAGGACATCGTTGCCGTTTCCGCCATAGACGATGTCGTTTCCAGCACCGGCAAAGACGCTGTCGTTGCCGTCCATGCCGCTGATCGTGTCGGCGCCGGCGCGGCCATCGATGCGGTTGTCGAAGCTGTTGCCGGTGAGGATCAGGCCGGCATCGGACGTTGCAGCGAGACGCTCGACCGATACGCCTTCCGCCAGCGTATAATTCACGCTGGTCTGGGCGATGTCATTGCCTTCTCCCAGTGCCTCGACGATGGTGTCGCCGGCATTGTCAATCGTATAGACGTCGTCGCCGGCGCCGCCGCGCATCACGTCTGCGCCGGTGCCGCCGTTCAGGCGATCATTGCCTGCACCGCCTTCCAGCGTGTCGATGCCGTCGCCGCCGTTGAGATTGTCGTTGCCGTCGCCGCCATAGAGGGTGTCGCCGCCGGCATTGCCATTCAGCGTGTCGTTTCCGGCCATGCCGTACAGCGTGTCGTCGCCGGCGGCCCCGGAGATGGTGTTGTCAAATTCGTTGCCGGTCAGTGTCACGCCGGTGTTCACCGTCGCGATCATCTGCTCGACCTGCACACCCGCTCCGAGCGTGTAGCTTACCGACGTGCGCACGACGTCGGTACCGCCGCCGGCACCTTCCACGATCGTATCGCCGGCATCATCGACATAGTAGGTATCGTTGCCGGCACCACCCGTCATCGTATCGGCACCCGTGCCGCCGTCGATCGTATCGTTGCCGTTGCCACCGTCGATCGTATCGTTGCCGGCGCCGCCGAAAAGCTGGTCATCGCCGTCGAGACCGCTGATCGTGTCCGCGCCGCCGCCGCCGGTAATGCGGTTGTTGAGTTCGTTGCCGGTCAGGATCAGGCCGGCATCCGAATTGGCCGTGAGCTGTTCGATTTCCGATCCGGAGCCGAGCGTATAATTGATCGACGTGACCACCGTATCGGTGCCGCCACCGGCCGCTTCCTGGACTACGTCACTGGCGCTATCGACATAATAGGTGTCGTTTCCGGCGCCACCGACCATCGTATCGATGCCGGCACCGCCATTCAGAACGTCATTGCCGTCACCGCCATAGAGCGTGTCGTTGCCATCATTGCCGTTCAGCGTGTCATCCCCGGCGAGGCCGCTGATCGTATCGTTTCCGGCTGCGCCATCGATCTGGTTGTCGAGGCTGTTGCCGACCAGCACCATGCCGGCATTGTTGGTGCCTTTCAGATTTTCGATCGAGTCGCCGTCGGTGAGGGTGTAATCGATAGAGGTTTGGATGGTGTCGGTGCCCTCACCGGGATTTTCGTTCACGACGTCGCTGGCGTTGTCGACGACATAGGTGTCGTCGCCCGTCCCGCCGGTCATCACGTCCGCGCCCGTTCCGCCGTCCAGCAGGTCGTTGCCGGCATTGCCATTCAGCGTATCGGTGCCGGCACCGCCATAGAGCTGGTCATTGCCGTCACCGCCATTGAGCGTGTCGTTGCCGTCATTGCCGTTCAGCGTGTCGTTGCCGCCCGCGCCGTTCAGCGTATCGTCGCCGGCCGCACCGGAAATGGTGTTGTCGGAGTCGTTGCCGGTGAGTGTCTGGCCGGCATTGTTGGTGCCGATCAGCGTCTCGATCGACTGGTTGTTGGCCAGCGTATAGTCGATCGAGGTCTGGATGGTGTCGTTGCCCTGTCCCGGTGCTTCGTTCACGACATCGCCGGCATTGTCGACGATATAGGTGTCGTCGCCCGCGCCGCCGGTCATGACGTCAGCGCCCGTCCCGCCATCGAGCAGGTCGTTGCCGTCATTGCCGTTCAGCGTGTCGTTGCCGGCTCCGCCATGCAGCTGGTCGTCGCCATCGCCGCCATTGAGGGTGTCGTTGCCGTCATTGCCATTCAGCGTGTCGTTGCCGCCCGCGCCGTTCAGCGTATCATTCCCCGCGGCACCGGAGATGATGTTGTCGGAGTCGTTGCCCGTCAGTGTCTGGCCGACATTGTTGGTGCCGATCAGCGTCTCGATCGATTGGTTGTTGGTCAACGTATAGTCGATCGAGGTCTGGATGGTGTCATTGCCTTCACCCGGCGCCTCGTTCACCACATCGCCGGCATTGTCGACGATATAGGTGTCGTCGCCCGCGCCGCCGGTCATCACGTCGGCGCCCGTCCCGCCGTCGAGCAAATCGTTGCCGTCATTGCCGTTCAGCGTGTCGCTGCCCGCGCCGCCATAAAGCTGATCGTCACCAGCGCCGCCGTTCAGAATGTCGTCGCCGTCATTGCCGTTGAGGACTTCGGTTCCGTCACCGCCGTAGAGGGTGTCGCTGCCGTTCCCGCCGCTGAGCGTGTCATTGCCCGCCTCGCCATAGAGGGTGTCGTCACCGTCCATGCCGTTCAGGATGTCGTCGCCATTGCCGCCATAGAGCGTGTCGTTGCCGCCAGCGCCGTTCAGCGTGTCGTTGCCGTCGCCGCCATAGATTGTGGTGGTGTCGTTGGACGGCGCCGTGATCACATCGTCGCCGGGCGTGCCCGTGAGCGTGGGCATCTCGTCGACATTGCTCACCGAGATGGTGAAGTTCTGATCGGTGAATAGCCCATATTGATCGGTTGCGCGAACCGTGATCTGCTCGCTCGTCGCCGTCTCGTAATCGAGTTGCGAGCCATCCGCGACGGTGATCACGCCGGTGTTCGGATCGATTGCAAAGGCGCCGCCGGCATTGTTGGTCAGCGTATAGGTGATCGTTCCGCCGTCCGCGTCATGGGCGGTCACCGTGCCGACGACGGTGCCGTTCGCCGAATTCTCCGGGATCGTCGATCCGTTCAAGGTCACTATATCGGGTGCGGAGTCGATCGCGAGATGCTGGGTGACGATCTGCGTGTTGCCGCCGACGCCCGGCGTCTGCCACGACACCGCCAGCGTGCCGTCGGCCAGCACGGTGATCGACGGGTTGAGTTGGTTGCCCGCGGTGGCGGTGTTGATCCGCGTCTCACTGCCGATCGCGTTGCCGCTGGCGTCGAACGCCTGCACGACGATCGAGGTGCCCGACGTATCGCCGAGGGTGCCGCTGCTGTCTTCCCACGCCGCGACGAAGCCGCCGCCTGCCGTGGCCGCGATCGACACGTCGCCCTGGACGCCGGTGGTGACGCTGCCCAGTGTGAACTCGACGCCAACCTTCACGCCCGCGGCGGTGTAGATCTGCGCCTTGAGATCGCCGCTATTGGCCGGATCTGTCCAGCTCACGACGAAATTGCCGTTGGTCAGCGCGCTGATCTCCGGCTGGGTTTGGCTGCCCGCGGTCGTCGTATTGACGCGGAACTCGCTGCCGACCTTGTTGCCGCTCGAATCGAAGATCTGCGCAGCGATGGCGCTGCCGCTATTTTCGCCGAGGCCGTTGCTGCTGTCTTCCCAGGCGACGACGAAACCGCCGCCGGAGAGACCGGTGACCACCGAATTGGTTTGCAGCCCGTTGGTGATCGTGTTGACCGCGAACTGGTCGCCGATCTTGGTCCCGCCCGACGAGATGATCTGCGCCTGGAGATTGGTTTCGCCCAACAACGGCGTATTGTTCCAGACGACGACATAGTTGCTATTCGACAACGCGGCGACCGAGCCATTTTCCTGATCGCCGACCAGAATACCAAGCAGGCCACCATTGGCTGAAAAATTGGAGCCGACGGGCACGCCATTCGCGTCATATATCTGGGTGATCACATTGTTGCCGGTAAGGCCCAGCAATGCCGGATCGGTCCAGGTGATGGCGAAGCCGCCGTTGCTGAGCGCGGTGATCGCCGGCTCGCTCTGGCTGGCGATCTGACCACCTACGATAGATGGCGGGTTGGCCGTTATTTCATTGCCCACCGGATTGCCGTTCGCGTCGTACACGCGAAGGCTGATCTCGGTCCCGCCGAGCCCGAGAAGGGATGGGTTATAGTCCTGCCACGTGACGACATAGCCGCCTCCGGTGAGGCCGACGATATCTGGTTCGGTCTGGTTGCCCGTCGTCGTCGTGCTGGTCACGGACTCCGAACCGATCTTAACGATTTCCGCCACAATCGCTCTCCTTGCACGTAAAAAGCCTAGAAATGCAGGACAGATTTGGCGTGGCGGCTTGTTGGCTCCTTTTCGAACATGGTTAAGAAATATCGATCCCTCCGTTCCGGATCGGTGGATCCGAAGCGCGTGTCGCTCGTTGCGACCGCGCCATGCCATGGCGATTCGCCGAGCGTTACGGCGAAGACAGGCCTGTTCCATGAAGCAGCGCTCGCGATGCGGCAGCGCACGCTGCGCGATCCGCATATCGTTGCGTGCTCCAGTTCCGGCTATGCGACTGCCAGCAGCGGGAGCCCTTATGTCTCAGGCTGCGGGGTGAATGCCGCGTTTTTGATGGCGATCGGATTTTTCACAGGTCGAACGAGCCGTGTACTGCCGGCTCGCGATCCGACAGGAGTGGGAAGGGGGATTGCTCGACGTGGAATAGGTGCTGCCGGATCAGAGCGCCCTGAGCGCAAACCAGAGCAGCGTGCTGACGATCATCGCCGCGGCCACCTCGATCTCGAAGCGGCGGGTCGGTTCCAGTGGGGCCTTTTTCATGACGAGTCGATCCTTCGGATGAATGCGATCCGCATCCATAAAGGGTTCGCCATGCCTGCCTGTGGCGGCCGTCACAGGCCGCCTGCCAGCAATCCTTAGCCGGCCGAACTCAGGTCACTGCGCCGGCCGCCTGCGCTCGGAGCCCACTTCATCGACGAACCCTCGCACCAGGGATCGCGACAGATCGGTGAGTTGCAGCAGTTTGCGCCGTGAATCCCGGGGATCGGGATAGCGGATCACCATGCCGGACCCGATCAGACTGTCGATGGACCGTAAAGCGGATGTGCTGGGCACCCGCGCCGCAATGCAGGCATCGCCCACGGAAACCGACCGGTGATCCTGCTCATTGATATATAGGTCCATCAGGATGCTGAGTTCGGGTGCGCTCGTGGCAGCACAGTCCGCCCAATAATTGTTCGCCACGTCGAAGAAGCGAAGGATTCCCTCGGCGACCGGACGTCTTTCCGGATCGTCATCGGCTACCATCGCATGCTGTCTGTTGTGCCGATATTGGTCTTCGCAAGGCCGGGCTTGTGGCTGCGCGAAGACGGGATGATCGAGCGCCGCTCGCAGCTCATATTCCTTACGCCGTTTGCTGTACGCCATGTTACGCTTACGCCCCTCTCCGGTGCGACATGGACATGCGACACGTTAATTCGCACCCATGCCAGGATGAACTATGTTCTGAATATTTTGTCACGGAGACGCCCCCCCTTTGCCAAGAGGCATCCGTGTCCAATTTGGACCATTCCGGCTGCGCTTCAAATAATCCTAAACGACTGACAGTAGTGTGAAAAACGGAGTAGCTGTGCACCCATCGCCCGCGTCGCCTGCAAGGCCATCAGTCGGCCTTGGCTCGAGTAAAGCACAGCAAAGGCAGGTTCCTTCACCCATTCATCGAGCATATCCCAGCACGCCAACTTTTCCGAATTAAATCAATGGTTGGGATGGCTTTATTAAGAAAAGCCAATTTGATTTTTATTGCGGCATCGTAGATTGGTCCGCGATGGCATTCTGCCCGTCGCGTCGCCGTGAGGGCTCGGTGACCAGGTCGTCGCCGGCTGCATGGGTGAAAGGCATCATCGCTCAAAACCGGCAGCGCTGTGGAATGGAAGTCGAGGCAGCGTCGTAATTTGTGTGATGACGGTGGTTAATCCTGTCGCAGGAATTTCGTGGCCCGACGGGAAAATTGTGGGAGACACTTGTGCCGGAATTCTCGTCGGTGACAGACGCTGTGAATGCGTTGACGGCACAATGGCCACGCGTGAGGGTCATCCGATCACAGGATCACATCCTCGTTACGGACAACGATGAAATACTATATGACGGCCCGGACTGGGGCCTGCTGTTCTTTATCCAGACCCTTCAGGGCATGACCGCCGAAGAAGAGGGGCGCTCCGATGAGCTGCCGTCGCAGCGTGATCGTGCCCGGCCTGAACCAGGCGCCTCCAAACCCACTTGAGGAGGTGGAGGTCTGGCGGATGGGGTGGGATTCGAACCCACGGTGGGCGTGAACCCACGGCGGTTTTCAAGACCGCTGCCTTAAACCACTCGGCCACCCATCCGTCCGGCACGCCTTATCCCCGCCGCGCTCTTTCGTGCAAGCGGCGCGACGAAGGGGATTCACCTTGTCGTGCCGCTATGGCACTCTACCGCAAAGAAGGGGTGTATATGCGTATCCTGTTTTTGGCCGCCGCTGCGATCGTCACGGCCATGCTGCCCTCCAGCGCGATTGACGGCGAGCGCACTGCGTCCGCCCAGAGCGACAGTTTCCAGCCAAATGCAGATGCGGGTTTTCAAGCCTTTCTCTATGGCCTGCGTCCGCGCGCGATCGCCGAAGGGGTGCGGCCCGCCACGCTCGATGCGGTTCTCCCCACGCTCACCTTCAACCAGCGCGTGATCGATCTCGATCGCAGCCAGCCGGGTGGTCCGCCCACCGGACCGGCGGCGGCCGTCCCGAATTTCGCGCCATATTTCGCCAAGCACGTCGATGCCGACCGCATTGCGCGAGGCCGCGCCAAATATCAGGCGTTGCGACCACTGCTGGGCCGGATCGAGGCGCAGACCGGCGTTCCCGAATCGATCATGATCGCCATCTGGGGAAATGAAACCAATTACGGCAGCTTTACCGGGGATTTCGATCTGCTCCGGTCGCTCGCCTCGCTTGCCTATGAGGGGCGACGGCGGGAGTTGTTCACCGAGGAGTTCATCGCCACGCTGAAGCTGCTCGATCGCGGCATCCCGCGCGAGCGGCTCAAGGGCAGCTGGGCCGGCGCTACCGGCTATCCGCAATTCCTGCCGAGCATGTACATCCGGCTCGGCATGGATGGCGATGGCGACGGCAAGGCCGACATCTGGACGAGCCAGGCCGATGCGCTCGCCTCCATCGCCAACTATTTCGTCAATGCCGGCTGGAAGCCCAACGTACCCTGGGGCGTCACCGCCAGCGTGCCCGCCGGCTTCAACCGCGATGCCGTGAAGCCGCTGATCGTCTCGCCGCGGTGCCCGCGCGTCCATGCTCGCCATTCGCGCTGGCTGAGCGTCGCCGAATGGCGGGCTCTCGGCGTGATCCCGACCGGCGCTGCGCGCATTTCGGACAATGAGCAAGCGAGCCTGATCGAGCCGGACGGGCCGGGCGCCACCGCCTATCTGCTGACCACCAACTATCGCTCGATCCTCGATTATAATTGCTCGAATTTCTACGCGCTGTCGGTCGGGCTGCTCGCCAATGCCGTCTCGCGCTGAACGGGTGTCGAACGGGGCGGGGCGGGGCCAGGCGCCGCGCCCCTGGATCGCCGGGGCGGTGGCGCTGCTGCTCGCCTCCTGCGCCGGGGGGCCGCACCATATGCAAAGCGCCGGCAACTCGCGCCCGCATCGCCCGAGCGGGCCGGTTTCCGATACGCCGGTGAAGGTGGGCCGCCCCTATCAGGTGCAGGGCCGCTGGTATTATCCCGCCGACATACGCGATTATGACGAGGTAGGTCTCGCATCCTGGTACGGCCCGGGCTTCCACACCGGCGCCACCGCCAATGGCGAATATTATGATTCGAACTGGATCAGCGCCGCGCACAAGACGCTGCCCTTGCCCTGCTATGTCGAGGTCACAGCGCTCGATACCGGCCGTACGATATTGGTCCGCATCAACGATCGGGGCCCATTCGTCGCCGATCGGGTCATCGACCTGTCGCTGGGGGCGGCGCGCCTGCTCGGCATCGAGCGCAAGGGGTTGAGCCGCGTGCGCGTGCGGCGTGTCGAGCCGAGCGCCAACGATCGGCTGGCGCTGCGGACTGGCAAGCCCGCCGTGATGCGGCCGAATGCTTCCCCTTCCGAATTGGCATCGCTCAACGCAAGGCTGAACGCACGGCCCGCTATATTGGCGACCGCGGCTTCGGCTGCGACACCGTCTTATCGGCCGGCACCAGTGCCGACGCGCCAGCCTGTCATGCCGCCGGCGGTCATTCCCTACGCTCCGATGCCCGCCGGGCCTGCCGCCGCAAGCGCGTCAGTGTCACCGGTGCCGCCTCTCCCAATGGCTACCGCCAGCCTTTTCGTCCAGGTCGCGGTGCTCAGCGATCAGGCCCGCGCCGAGGGGCTTGCAACAGCGCTGTCGGTCTATGGATCGAGCCGCATCGAGCCAACGGGGCCGCTCTGGCGCGTGCGCATGGGGCCGTACATAGATGAAAGCTCCGCGGAAGCGGCGCTGGCGCGCATTCAGGGTCAGGGCTATCAGGACGCCAGGATCGTCCGAAATTGAGGGAAGGGTGCGTTTCCAGATGAAGTTTCGTCCGTTTGTCGTCGCGTTGCTCGCAACCGCCGTTACGCTGCCTGCGATCGCCGCGGCGCCGCCCTTCGATACGCCCGCACCAGTGGCCTATATGCAGGATCTGTCGTCCGGTGCTGTGCTCTACGCGAAGGATGCCGACCGGCGCATGCCGCCCGCGTCGATGGCGAAGATGATGACGGTCTACGTCGCCTTCGATCTCATCAAGAAGGGCCAGTTGAAGCTGGATCAGACCTTCACCGTCACGCCGGAGACGTGGAAGCAGTGGCACGGCCCAGCCGCCGGCTCGACCATGTTCCTGTCGGTGGGCGAGCAGGTGAGCGTCGGCAACCTGCTTCATGGCATTGTCACGCTTTCGGGCAACGATGCCTGCATCGTCCTGGCGGAAGGCATTGCCGGCACCGAACAGGCGTTCGTTGCGCGCATGAATGACACGGCCAAGCGGCTTGGGCTCGCCAACAGCCATTTCGGCACTGCCAATGGCTGGCCGGACAATGGCGTCACCTATGTCACGGCGCGCGATCTCGCGACGCTTGCCGCCGCCACGATTCGCGACTTTCCAGATCTCTACAAGCAATTCTACAGCCAGCGCGAGTTCACTTGGGGCAAGACGATGGGTGCCGGCCAGGACATCACCCAGGCGAATCGTGATCCGCTGCTCGGTCGCGTTGCCGGAGCCGACGGTCTCAAGACCGGCCATACCGAGGAAGCGGGCTTCGGCTTCACCGGCTCGGCGGAGCAGAATGGCCGGCGTCTGGTCATGGTGGTCGCAGGTCTCACCTCATTCAATCAGCGCATCACCGAATCGACCAATTTCATGAATTGGGGTTTTCGTGCCTGGCGCTCGGTGCCGATCGTCGCGGCCGGCAAGCAGGTCCAGACGGCAGAGGTTCAGCAAGGCGACGCACGTCAGGTCGGCCTGGTCGCGCCGGCCAATGTGGCGGTGTCGGTGCCCGCGGGCGTTGGCAATGAGAATATGAAGGTGGCGGTGGTCTATCAGGGGCCGATAAAGGCGCCGGTCGCCAAAGGCGCACATATCGCCGATCTGGTCGTTTCGACGCCCGACACGCAGCCGCAGGTCACGCCGTTGGTCGCAGCGGAGGCGGTCGGCAAGGCCGGTTTCTTCGATCGCGTCGCGGCCGGTTTCCGCCACCTGTTCGGTATGGCGTGAGCGGCTGCTTCATCAGCCTCGAAGGTGGCGAAGGTGTCGGCAAATCGACGCAGATGAGGCGCCTGGCCGAAACGCTGCGAGCGCGCGGCAAGACCGTGGTGGAAACGCGTGAACCAGGCGGCAGCCCTGGTGCTGAGGCGATCCGTGCGCTGCTCCTTCATGGCAGCGGCGATCGCTGGACGCCGCGGGCCGAAGCGCTGCTGTTCGCCGCCGCGCGCGCGGACCATGTGGCGCGGACGATCCGGCCGGCGCTTGCCGCCGGCCAATATGTGCTGAGCGATCGCTTTCTCGACAGTTCCCTCGCCTATCAGGGCGGCGCCGACGGAATCGGCGCGGAAGCGATCCGTGCGCTCCACCTCATCGGCAGCGAAGGGCTTCTCCCCGATCGCACCTTGATGCTGACCCTGCCGGCCAAGGAAGCGGCCGCTCGCGCCGCGGCGCGGGACCGCGAGGGCGCGGACCGATTTGGCGCGCGCGACGCGGCCTATCATTCCCGCGTTATGGCGAGCTTCCTCGCGCTCGCCGAGGCAGAGCCGGATCGCTTTCGCGTGATCGATGCACTTGGCGAACCGCCGGAGGTGACGGATCGGCTGATCGCCGCCCTTGACGATCTTTTATGAGCATTATCGGCCAACACATAGCGACAGAAGCTTTTTGCGATGCGCTTCAATCCGGTCGCATCCACCACGCCTGGTTGCTTGCCGGCCCTCGCGGGATCGGCAAGGCACGTTTCGCCGAAGCCGCCGCCCGACGGCTGCTCGCCGAAGCGGCCGGACCACCGGTCGCCTTGCCGGGGCTCGACACGCCGGAGGACCATCCGACCGCCCGGCTCATCGCAGCCGGCAGCCATCCGGACTTTCGCCGGCTGGAGCGCGCGTTCCGCGAAAAGACCAATGACCATGCACGCAACATCACCGTGGATCAGGTCCGCTCCCTCCAGACGCTGTTCGCGACCACGCCAAGCTTCTCCGATCGCAGGGCGGTGATCATCGATGCCGCTGACGACATGGAACGCGGCGCCGCGAACGCTCTCCTGAAGAATCTGGAAGAGCCGCCGGCCGGCACGGTCTTTTTTCTGGTCAGCCACGCACCGGGCCGGTTGCTGCCGACCATTCGCTCGCGTTGTCGCGTGCTGCGCTTCGGCCTCCTCGACGATGCGGGGTTGGAGAAGGTTCTGCGCGCCGAGATTCCCGATGCGAGCGGACCGGAGATCGCCGCGCTGGTGCGGGCGGGGGAGGGTTCACCCGGCCGGGCGATGCGTTTTGCCGGCCTCGATATCGCTTCCCTCGACCAGGCGATCGCCGATCTCATCCGCGAAGGCGATCCCGGCAACGGACGCAGCAGCGCGCTTGCCCGCGCGCTCGCCACCAAGGCTGCGCAACCGCGTTACGAGGCGTTCCTCGAGCGGGTGCCAGGGCATATCGCCGATGTCGCCAAGCGCACGTCCGGCACCGCGCTGGCCCACGCGATCCGTACCTGGGAAGAGGCACGCGCGCTCGCGGGCGGGGCAGTGCCTTTATCGCTCGATCCACAAGCCACCGTCTTCACCCTCGCTGGACTGCTCGCGTCGCTCGCCCCAACCCGGCATTGAGCATCGTCGCTACAGGCAGGAAGATGCGGAACGCGGGATGAAGGTTGTGCACGTCCCTTGCTCCGTCATCGCGGTGCGCTAGAGAGACCGCAACGACCTCGCCCGTTCGGCCTGGGCGAATTCGAGAACCGCAGCCTTGCGCATTGGAAGGACCGTTCGTGACGGACGCCTTTGCAACCGCCACGCGGCTCGACTTCGCGCACGCCCGACGCCACATTTGGACGATCATGACCGAGCCATTCTACATCACCACGGCGATCAGCTACCCCAATGGACGGCCACATATCGGCCATGCCTATGAGGCGATCGCGACCGACGCCATCGCCCGCTATCAGCGGCTGAAGGGACGCGACGTCTTCTTCATGACTGGCACGGACGAGCATGGCCTCAAAATGGTCCAGACCGCGCGTGGCCGTGGGCTGGATCCTCGCGCGCTTGCCGATGAAATGTCTGGTTATTTCAAGGAAATGGATGACGCGCTGGGCATTTCCTATGATCGTTTCATCCGCACGACCGATCCGGATCATTATGCGGCCTGCACCGCGATCTGGAAGGCGATGGAGGCCAATGGCGACATTTATCTGGGCCGCTACGAAGGCTGGTATTCGGTTCGCGACGAAGCCTTTTACGACGAGAAGGAACTGATCGCGCAGCCGGACGGCACGAAGCTCTCGCCTCAGGGTACGCCGGTCGAGTGGACGGTGGAGGAAACCTGGTTCTTCCGCTTGTCGGCTTATCAGCAGAGGCTGCTGGATCTGTATGAGTCGCAACCGGATTTCATCCGTCCGGACGCCCGTCGGAACGAGATGATCAGTTTCGTTTCGGGTGGTCTCGCGGATCTGTCCATCTCCCGTACCAGCTTCGATTGGGGCGTGCCGGTGCCGGACAGTCCGGGTCATGTGATGTATGTCTGGGTCGATGCACTGACCAACTATCTCACCGGCGCTGGCTATCCGGACTTCACCGGCCGGCCGCATTGGCCAGCGGACGTGCACATCATCGGCAAGGATATCGTGCGCTTCCATACGGTCTATTGGCCGGCTTTCCTGATGTCGGCGGGCCTCCCTTTGCCCAGGCAGGTCTTTGGCCATGGCTTCCTGCTCAACCGCGGCGAGAAGATGTCCAAATCGGTGGGTAACGTCGTCGACCCGCTGCAGATGGCACAGCTCTACGGTGTCGACCAGCTTCGCTATTTCCTGTTGCGCGAGGTCAGCTTCGGTCAGGACGGCAGCTACAGCCACGAGGCGATCGTCAACCGCGCCAATGCGGAACTGGCCAACAGCTTCGGCAATCTGGCGCAGCGCGTTCTTTCCATGATCTTCAAGAATCTCGGAGGCGAGTTGCCCGCAGCCGGGGATGCCGAGGAAGATCGCGATCTGCTCGCAAAGGTGCATGCGGCATGTGCGGTCGAACTGCCGCGGGAATTCGACCAGTTCGCGTTCAGCAGCGGCATTGAGATTTGGCTGCACGCGGTTTTTGCGTGCAATCAGTATGTCGACGCGCAAGCGCCCTGGACGCTGCGCAAGACCGATCCAGATCGGATGAAAGCCGTGCTGGGCACGCTCTTCCTATGCATCCGCGATCTGGCCATCGCCATTTCGCCGATCGTGCCAGCTTCTGCGGGAAAGATGCTGGATCTCATGGGTATTCCTGCCCGAGAACGCGATCTCGTCGCGCTCGCCGATGCGGGCTGGTACGATCGGCTGCGGGACGATGCCTTCCGCCTGGGCGCGCCAGCCCCCATCTTTCCCCGGCTGGAATTTCCCGAGGACGCCAATGCTGGTCGATAGCCACTGCCATCTCAACTATGCCGGGCTGATCGAGCAGCAGGCCGAGATATTGGCACGTGCACGCGCATCGGGCGTCACCACCATGCTCAACATCTCGACCCGCGAACGGGAATGGGATGCCGTGATCGCCACGGCGGAGCGCGAGGCGGACGTGTGGGCCAGCGTCGGCATCCATCCGCATGAGGCGGACGATCATCCCGATATCGATACGGCGCGGCTGGTGGCGGCGTCGGCGCATCCGCGCGTGATCGGCATCGGTGAAACCGGGCTCGACTATTATTATGATCATAGCGATCGCGGCCGACAGCAAGCGAGCTTTCGCGCGCACATCGCGGCAGCCCGGGAGACCGGGCTGCCGCTGATCGTCCATACCCGGGATGCCGAGGAGGATACGGCCGCGATCCTTACCGAGGAGATGGGGAAGGGGGCCTATCGCGGTGTTATCCATTGCTTCACCGCCAGCGCCGACTTTGCCCGGATCGCGCTCGACCTCGGCTTCTATATTTCCATATCCGGGATCGTGACGTTCAAGAACGCCAAGGATCTCCAGGCCACGGCGACGACGTTGCCGGGCGACCGGCTGCTCGTCGAGACGGATGCGCCGTTCCTGGCGCCCGTGCCGCATCGCGGCAAGCCTGGCGAACCGGCCTTCGTCGCCGATACTGCGCGCTTCCTTGCCGGCCTTCGTGGCGAAACGGACGAAGAATTAATGGCCGGAACGAGCCGTAACTTCTTTTCACTCTTCGACAAGGCGGCTGCATGAAGCTCCGGATCCTGGGGTGCGGGACTTCGTCGGGCGTACCACGGATCGGCAATGACTGGGGCGATTGCGACCCGGCCGAGCCACGCAATCGGCGAACCCGCGCCTCGATCCTGATCGAGAGCGATACGACCCGCATCCTCGTCGATACGGCGCCAGACATGCGCGAGCAGCTGCTGGCCGCCGATATCAATCACATTGATGCGGTCATCTGGACGCACGACCATGCCGACCATTGCCATGGCATCGACGATCTGCGGCAGATTTTCCACATGGTCGGGCATCCGATCGATGCCTATGCGCGGCTGCAGCCGTTGCGGACGCTGCAGCAGCGGTTCGACTATGCCTTCGAAGGCCGCGACGGCTATCCGCCGACGGTATACGGCAGGATATTGCCAGACCGGCTGACCATCGGGGACATCGGCATCTCCGTCGTCGATCAACCGCACGGCAGCATCTGGTCTTCGGGCCTGTGCTTCGAGCGGGAAGCCGTTCGAATCGGATATTCCACGGATTTCAATTCCTTCACCGATGACATGCGGATGTTGTTCGAAGGCGTAGACGTCTGGGTGGTCGATGCTTTGCGCCGTTCGCCGCATCCGACCCACGCGCATCTCGCAGCGACGCTCGACTGGATCGCGCAATGCCGGCCGGGGCGGGCGCTGCTCACCCATATGGACCAGTCGATGGATTATGCCGCTCTCCTCGCCGAGCTGCCGCCAGGGGTCGCCCCGGCTTATGACGGGCTCGAGGTCAGCCTCCCATGAGCGCGGACGATAATGCACGGCTTCTGTTTCTGATCGGCTGCATCGTGCTCGTGGCCAGCGGACTGGCGGCAAGGCGGCTTTCCTTTGGTCAGATCTGGAAGCCGGCGCTGGCCTGGGTCGCGATCTTTCTGGGGCTGTTCTTCGTGATTGCGGAGCGCGACCGACTGACCCCGGTAACGCGCTGGTTCCGCAGCTTCGATCCCGATGCCGGCATTGCGACGGGCGAGACACTCCGGATCCGCAAAAGCGGCGACGGGCATTTCTGGATCCGAGGCCAGGTCAACGGCCGTGAAATCCGGTTCCTGATCGATAGCGGCGCATCCTTCGTCGCTCTGAGCAGCGCCGAGGCGGAGCTTGCCGGCATCAAGGAGGACAATGGCGGTTTCGGCGTCGCACTCGATACCGCCAATGGCACGATCGTCGCGTCGCGCGGTCATATTGCCGAGCTGGAGGTCGGGCCGATCATCCGCAAGAATCTCTCCGTGGTGATGGCGCCGGAATTCGGCGACTCCAACGTATTGGGGATGAATTTCCTATCCAGCCTGTCGAGCTGGAAGGTCGAAGGCGATACGCTCATCCTGACGTCATGACCGGACGCAGGACAGATCTATATTTTACATAATGTATATTATCAGACTTATGGAGAAGCCCGTGCTCGAGCCCCTCGTCGCTATCATGGCGCGCCTGCGCGACCCAGACACCGGCTGCCCCTGGGACGTGCAGCAGAACTTCCGGTCGATCGCGCCCTATACGATCGAGGAAGCCTATGAGGTCGCGGACGCGTGCCAGCGTGACGATATGGCCGCGCTGATGGACGAGCTCGGCGATCTTCAGCTCCAGGTCGTCTTCCACGCCCGCATGGCCGAGGAACGCGGCGCCTTCTCCGTGGCCGACGTGATCGACACCATCTGCGCCAAGATGATCCGCCGCCATCCGCACGTCTTCGGCGACGGTGCCGCTACGCCCGGCTGGGAAGCCATCAAGGCAGCCGAACGCGCCGAAAAGCCCGATACCTCCGCCCTGGCTGGGATCGCGCTGGCGCTGCCGGCCTTGCTCCGCGCCGAAAAGCTCCAGAAGCGCGCCGCGCGCACCGGCTTCGACTGGCCCGATGCCGACGGCCCGCGCGCCAAGATTGCCGAGGAACTGATCGAGGTCGAAACCGCGCCTGACCAGGACGCGCGCGAGGACGAGATCGGCGATCTTCTGTTCGCCGCAGTCAACTGGGCACGCCATCTCGGCATCGACCCCGAAGCCGCGCTTCGGCGCGCCAACGCCAAGTTCGAGGATCGTTTCCGCAAGATGGAAGCCATGGCCGGCGACGGCTTCGCATCGCTTCCGCTCGCGGAAAAGGACGCGCTTTGGGATCGGGCCAAGCGCAGCTGACCCACCCCGCCCCGACTCGCCTGTTCCCTATCCGTTCTGCGGCCAGCGCGCTTCGAAGCGTGCCCAATCCTTTTCGGACAGACGGACATTCATCGCGACATGTTCGCCCTCGGCCTCTTGGTCCAGCACCTCGCCATTGGCATGCAGCCACGCCAGCGCTGCTCCATCCGAGGCTGGCAGCATGATCGTATGGATCCGGCTGCCATGGTTCAGCCGCGCCGAGACGCCCTGACGCAGCGCATCCAGCCCCTCTCCGGTCAGCGCTGATACGATCATGACGTCGTCGCGCCGCGCTGCCTCTGCAACAACGTGCGCCGCGGCCTCGGCGTCGAGCTTGTCGATCTTGTTCCAGATCTCGATCATGGGGGCGCCCCCTTCGCCGATCGCGCCGATCTCGGCCAGCACATGCTCGACATCGCTGCGCTGTGCATCGGTATCGGGGTGAGCAATGTCGCGGACATGCAGGATCAGATCCGCCGACGTCACCTCCTCTAGCGTCGCGCGAAATGCGGCGACGAGCTGAGTCGGCAGGTTGGATACGAAACCCACCGTGTCGGAAAGGATCGCTTTGTCGATGCCCGGCAGCGAGATTTGCCGCATGGTCGGATCCAGCGTTGCGAACAACAGGTCCTCGGCCGTCACGTCCGCGCCGGTCATCCGGTTGAACAGGGTCGATTTGCCGGCATTGGTGTAGCCGACCAGCGCGATCACCGGCCAGGGCGCGCGCTGGCGCCGCGCACGATGCAGGCCGCGCGTGCGGGTGATCTGCGCGAGATCGCGGCGCAGCTTGGCCATCCGGTCGCGGATCATGCGACGGTCGGCCTCGATCTGGGTTTCGCCGGGACCGCCCAGGAAGCCGAAACCGCCGCGCTGCCGCTCCAGGTGGGTCCAGCTCCGCACCAGGCGGCCTTGCTGATAATCGAGATGGGCGAGCTCGACCTGCAGCCGGCCCTCGGCCGTGGCGGCGCGTTCCCCGAAGATTTCGAGAATCAGGCCGGTCCGGTCGATGACCTTGGCTTCGAGCGCCTTTTCGAGATTGCGCTGCTGGATGGGGGTGATCGCGGCATCGACGATCACCAACTCCGCCTCCGCCATGCGCGCGGCGGTCGCGAGATTGTCCACCTGCCCGGAGCCGAACAGCGTCGCAGGCCTGGGCTCACGCAGACGAAAGGCGAGCTTTTCCACCACGTCGACGCCGATGGCTTCGGCGAGGCCGGCGGCTTCATCCAGCCGGGCCTCGACGGTCCGTTCGCCATTGCCGCGATCCGGGAGCGCCACGATCGCCTTGGCGCCCCGGCTCAGCCCATCTTCGTCAGCTCTTCCGAATCCGCTCAATCGTCCTCCGCATCGTCAACCCCGGCGAGGTTCAGCGGCTTGAGCGGCTGAACGGTCGAGATTGCGTGCTTGTAGACGAGCTGGCTCAGGCCGTCACGGCGTAGCAGCATGCAGAACAGGTCGAAGGCAGCGATCTCGCCCTGAAGCATCACGCCGTTGACGAGGAACATCGTGACCGGGTCGCGCGACTTGCGCACGGCCGTTAGGAATATCTCCTGAAGCAGAGTCGCCTTGCGCTCCTCGGTAAAGGCTTTCTCGATTTCCGACAGGTCGAGCGGATGTGCCGGCATGACCGTTGAAATCGCATGTTTGTAGATAAGCTGCGACTGTCCGTCGCGGCGCAACAGAACGGAAAAATTGTCGAACCAGGTGATGATGCCCTGGAGCTTGACGCCCTTGACCAGGAACATGGTCACGGGAGTCTTCGACTTACGCAACGAATTCAGGAAAATATCCTGTAAGTTATTGACCTTATCGGCCATGTGCCGGTCTCCGGTCTTGGCGGGTCATGGCCCGCTTGAGCGCCGTTGCAGGCGTCGTGCTGCCCCACCGCGTGTGGAGCGAGATCGATTTCTACCGCAGGTGCGAACGAACGTCTACCGCCATTCACTCCTCGCCCGCATCATCCTTCGTATCGGCAAGGCCCAATGTTTTCAGTTTGCGGTGAAGCGCCGAGCGTTCCATGCCGATGAAGCTCGCAGTACGGGAGATGTTTCCGGAAAAGCGCCGAATCTGGACCCGTAAATATTCGCGTTCGAAAGTTTCGCGCGCCTCGCGCAGCGGCGTGCCCATGATCGAGCGCGCAGCCTCTCCGGGCGCGAGCCGCGCCTGATCGGACAGCACCTCCGGCGGCAGCATGTCGGCATCGATGCGGCCGATACGATCGCCCGGCGCCAGGATGATCGTGCGTTCCACCACATTACGAAGCTGCCGGACATTGCCCGGCCATTCATAGGCCTGGAGCGCGGCGATCGCCTCTTCCGAAACCGGCGGCGTCGCAACGCGCCGTTCCGCGGCGAAGCGGGCGATAAAGTGGTCGACCAGCGACGGAATGTCCTCCCGCCGCTCAGACAAGGCAGGAAGATTTACCGGTACGACATTGAGTCGATAATAAAGATCCTCCCGGAAGCGGCCGGCGCTGATCTCGTCGGGAAGCTGCCTCGACGTGGCGGAGACGACGCGGACGTCGACCTTCACCATCCGCGTGCCGCCGATGCGGGTGAAGCTCTGGTCGGTCAGCACCCGCAGGATGCGCGCCTGCGTGGTGAGCGGCATGTCGGCTATCTCGTCGAGAAACAGGGTGCCGCCATGCGCCTGTTCGAGCAATCCGGGACGGGCGAGTTCTCCTCCCTCCTCCACGCCGAACAATTCCTCCTCGACGCGCTCAGGCGTCATCCGTGCCGCGCTCACGACGACGAAAGGAGAGTTGGCGCGAGGGCTCCACAAATGGAGCAGGCGGGCCGCCACCTCCTTGCCGACCCCCGCCGGACCGCTGATCAGCACGCGGCTTCCGGTCGCGGCGACGCGCTTCAGCGTGGCGCGGACGGTGTTGATCGCTGCCGAATTGCCGGTGAGTTCCTCTTCCTGGCCGATCTGGGCGCGCAACGAGGCGTTCTCGCGGCGCAGCCTCTCCGTTTCGGTCGCCCGTGCGACGAGCAGGAGCAGCTTCTCCGCCTGGAAGGGCTTTTCGATGAAGTCGACCGCGCCCCGGCGGATCGCTGCCACCGCCGTATCGATATTGCCGTGGCCCGAGATGACGAGCACTGGCAGCGAAGGATCGCGCCGCTTGATCTCATCGAGCAGATCGAGCCCGTCGAGCCGCGAGCCCTGCAGCCATACGTCGAGCAGGACGAGCGACGGGCGACGCTCCGCCAGCGCCGCCAGAGCAGCATCGGAATCCGCGGCGGTGCGTGCCTGATAGCCTTCATCCTCGAGCACGCCCGCGACCAGCTCGCGAATATCCAGTTCATCATCGACGATCAGTATTTCTAGCGCCATGGATCGATCAACCGTTCATACGTGTGAGTTCGGACGGGCGAACATCCTGAATGTCGCCGGTTGCCTCGCCGAAGCCGGCGAGTGGAGTGAGGGCGTCGGCATCGAAAGCCAGGCGGACGATTGTGCCCCCGCCTTCCCTGTCGAAGAAGGCAATGGTGCCGAAATGGCCTTCGACGATGTTCTTGACGATTGCGAGGCCAAGCCCGGTGCCGCGCGTGCGCGTCGTCATATAGGGTTCGGTCAATCGCTCCCGCTCGGGCGGCAGCCCGATGCCGGTGTCGGAAACCTCGAAGATGATGCGACCTTCCTGTTCGCTGATCGCCATGTCGATCTGGCCAGTTTCGCCCTTTTGCTCAATCGCCTCCACAGCATTCTTGACGATGTTCAGCAGCGCCTGGCCAAGCTGCCGGCGATCGCAGACCATGACAGGCGAAGGCTCGGGCGCTTCCAGACCGAAGCGGATCTGTGGGTGCGCGACCTCGTGCAGGAACAGAGCCTGGCGCGCAATGTCAACGATGGCTTCCTCGCGGAACACCGGCTTGGGCATGCGGGCGAACGAGGAGAACTCGTCGACCATGCGGCGCAGATCCCCCACCTGGCGAACGATCGTACCCGTCAGCCGTTCGAAGGTGAAAGGATCGCTGGCGATCTCGCGGCCATATCGCCGTTGGAGCCGTTCGGCCGCGAGCTGAATCGGCGTCAGCGGGTTCTTGATCTCATGCGCGATCCGGCGTGCCACGTCGGACCAGGCGGCGCGGCGCTGGTCGCTGAGCTGCTGGGTGATGTCGTCGAAGGTCAGCACCTCGCCATTTTCGGTGCGGACCAGCTTGGCGGCCAGGGTGCGGGGATCGCCACCGGCCGAGAATTGCACGATCGCCTCACGATCCTGGCCGTCGAGCATCCGGGCGAGTTCGGGCGCGACTTCGGCGAGAGGGGTGCCGACGAGGCTTCCCTGCTCGGTCTTCAGCATGGCCTCCGCCGAGCGGTTGATCAGGCGTATGCGCCGTTCGCCATCGAGCGAGACGACCCCGGCGGTCACGCCGGAAAGCACGGCTTCCATGAAGGCCCGGCGCGTGTCCAGCAGGCTGTTGGCCGAGACCAAGGCCCCCGTCTGTTCCTCAAGTTTGCGGGTCATCCGGTTGAAGGCATTGGCCAAAGTGCCGACCTCATCCCGCGCGCGGGGAGCGGAAACGCGTGCCGACAGGTCTCCCGCCTCGATCTTGCGCGCCGCGTCGACGAGATCCCCTACCGGCCGCACGAGACGATCGGCGACGGTCAACGCAATCCAGATCGCGGCGCCGACGATCAGCAGCGAGACGATCAGCAGCGCGGCGTTGAATTGCAGTTGGAGCGAACGGGATCGCGTGATGAAGCTGTTATAGTCGCTCAGCGCCGAGGTGACGCGGGCCGCCTGCTTGAGAACCTGCGGATCGACGAAGCGTGCGGCATAGAGATAGGTATTGCTCGGCTTGTCGAGCAGGATCAATGCCTCCACGCGATCGCCCGAGGTCGTGAAGGCGACCGGATCGCCATTCCGGAGCTGTGGGATCATCGGTTCCGGCACACGCTGATCGAGCGGTCGTCGATCCAGATTGGCGCCGCCGATCAGCCGGCGCGCGCCATCCTTGCCCACGGTGATGATCGCAGCCTGGTTCAACGTCCGATATGCCACCTGCCGGGCGAAATAGGGCGCGAATATGGGATCGTCGGTCGAGATCTTGCTCAGCGCGTCGCGAAGGTCGCCTGCCATCGGTTTGATCTCGAGATTGAGGCGCTCCTTGTTGTCGTCGACATAGGCCTGGGCGACATGGTCCGCATTTTCGAGGACGATACGGGCGCGATCCGAAAACCAGAATTGCACGCCATATTGAAAGAGCAGCGACGCGAAGATCACCACCAGCAGCGTCGGCACCGCAGCGATGACAGAGAACAGCGCAACCAGCCGCACATGCAGGCGCCCCCTGCCCCCGATCGCGGATCGCTTGGCGCGCCCCATCGCCACGCGGCGGGCGACGAGCACCATCAGCGCCATCACCGGCACAAGGATCGCGACCAGCAGCAGCGCGACGAGCGGCGGCGAAAGGAGATGGGCGTTGCCGCCGCCTTGGCTGGTGATGATGAAATAGGCGCCGGCCGCGACGCCGATCGCCACCAGAAAAGTCACGATCTCAACCAGTGGCATCAGCTTCGTGCCGCGTCGCAAAGCATAGGCCCAGCGACGCCGCCAGCGTGGTGCATCCGGCATTAACTGTGCGACCTTGTCGTTCATCGTGGCGAGCCTACCACAGCAGCGTTGCGTTCAAAACACAGTTTGCAACTGTGCAGATTATGCAACGCAGCAGCTGCCCGCCATGGCGACCCGGATCAGCCGCCGCGCCGGATGTCGCGACTGTCGATGCCGCGTTCCGTCAGCTTCTTGCGCAGCGTGTTGCGGTTGATGCCGAGCAGCTTGGCGGCCTTGAGCTGATTTCCGCGCACGGCCGCCAAGGTGAGGCGCAGCAGCGGCCGCTCCACTTCGGCGAGGATGCGGTCGAAAAGGCCGTCCGGCGGCAGATCCTTGCCAAAGGTCGAGAAATAGCGCGCTAGATGCAGCTCGATCGAATCGGCCAGGCCGCCGGTCGGCGCCATGGCGGGTGGTCCTTCCGGCTGCGCCCCGCCGAGTTGCTGTTCCACCACATTGGCGGTGATCACCTCTTCGCGGCTGAGCGCGGCGAGCCGCCGCATCAGATTTTCCAGCTCGCGCACATTGCCAGGCCAGGAGTGGAGCGAGAGCCGTCCAATCGCTGCCGGATCAAGCTGCTTGCGCGGAAGCCCGTCCTGTGCCGCGCGATCGAGGAAATGTCGGGCCAGCTCGCCGATATCCTCGGCTCGCTGCCGTAATGCCGGCAACCGCATCGGGACGACGTTGATCCGATAATAAAGGTCTTCACGAAACGCATTTTCGGAGATCAGCCGCGGCAGATCCTTGTGGGTGGCGGCGATGATGCGGACATCGGCGCGGATCGAGCGCGCGCCGCCGACGGTCGTGAATTCGCCGGCCTGGAGCACGCGCAACAGGCGTGTCTGCGCCTCCATCGGCATGTCGCCGATCTCGTCGAGGAACAGCGTTCCGCCCTGCGCCTGCTCGAAGCGGCCGGCGGTGCGGGCAGCCGCCCCCGTAAAGGCACCCCGCTCGTGGCCGAAAAGCTCGGATTCGATGAGCTCGCGAGGGATGGCCGCCATGTTGATCGCGACGAACGGCTTGTGCGCCCGCGGCCCGAGATCGTGGATGGCACGGGCGACCAGCTCCTTGCCGGTACCGGATTCGCCGAGGATCAGCACGGTAAGGTCATTGGCGACGACGCGCGCGATCGTCCGGTACACCTCCTGCATCGGCGCCGATCGGCCGATCAGCGGAAGATCCTCGGTCGAGCCGCCCGGCGCCGCGCTGGCGCTGGCCGCCGCACTCGCCGCCAGGGCATCCGCTACGGCGCGCGCCAGCTCGCCGAGGTCGAACGGCTTGGGCAGATATTCGAACGCGCCCTGTTCGGTTGCGCGGACGGCGGTCGTCAGCGTGTTCTGTGCCGAAAGCACGATCACCGGCATGCGTGGATTTTCGGCCAGCAGCTCGGGCACGACGTCGAGACCGTTGCCATCGGGCAGCACTACGTCCGTCACCAGCACCTGTGGCTGGAAACTCTTCATCAGCCGCCGCTGCTCGGCGACGGAGGCTGCGACCTCGACGATATGACCTTCGCGACGCAGCGCCTCGCGCACCACGGTGCGGATCGCAGCGTCATCGTCGGTGACGAGAATGCGCCCGCCGCTCATTGGGCGGTCCGCGCACGGGGCAGGAGAAGCCGGAAGACGGTTCGCGGCGGAAAGCCCTCGCGGGCATATTCGACCATGCCGCCTTGGTCGGCGATCAATTTGTCGACGAGGGCAAGGCCCAGCCCCCCGCCCGAGCGCTTGGAGGTGACGAAAGGATCGAACAGATGCTCCGCAATCCCTTCGGGCGCGCCGGGACCGTCGTCGATCACGCACACCTCGATCGGCAGCGCCTGCCGGCCGTCGCCATCGTGGGTGAGCAGGGACACGCCATGGCGATAGGCGGTCGTCAAAGTGATCGTCGAACCGCCATGCTCCCGCATGGCTTCGGCGGCATTCTTCATAAGATTTATGAGCACCTGGATGAGCGCGTCGCGATGCCCGAGCACCGCCGGCAACGAAGGATCGTAGATTTCCCTGATCGAGAATTCGCTGGCGAAGCCGCGTCCCGCCACGTCCCGGGCGTGGGCGAGGATGGCGTGGATGTTTTGCGGACTGCGATCGAGCGGTCGCGTATCGGTGAAGCCCTCCATGCGATCGATCAGCGCCGCGACGCGATCGACCTCGTCGCGGATCAGCCGCGTCAGGTCGCGGGCCGAGGCATCGGCAGTGGATTCGAGCAGCTGTGCCGCGCCGCGTATGCCCGACAGAGGGTTTTTGATCTCGTGCGCCAGCATCGCGGCCGCGCCGACCGCGGTCAAACTGCCGCCCTCCCGTCCGGCCCGGCGCGACACGAGGTGGGTGGGCGGCGGCCCGTGAATGGTGATGACCCGCCATCCCGGCCGGTCGCTGAGCGGCGCCGCCATCAGATCCGCGCGCTGCCGGCGATTGCCCGGCAGCTTGAGGTCCAGCGCATAGGCCGCGAAAGGGGCATCCTTCGGCACCGACGTGAGCGTGTGGCCGATCACTTCCTCGACGGGCGTGCCGATCATAGCCGATCGGCTGACGTTGAGCAGCGTCTCGCACGACACATTGGCGTCGCGGACGCGGCCCTCCGGATCGACGACGAGGACGGGTGTGGGCAATGCGGCGAAAAGTTCGGCATGCCCCGGCGTGGGGCCGCTGCCGGGGGACTTTTCCCGCCGGGCGAAACGGATCAAGCCGCCGCCCGGGAGAGCCATGGGCCGTAAAATTCGGCGAGCATCGCACGCACCGTGGCAGGATCAGGTTGCTGGTTGACGACGTTGCGGAACTCCGCCGACCCGGGCAGCCCTTTGGTATACCAGCCGAGGTGCTTGCGCGCCATGTTGACGCCAACGTCCCTGCCGTAGAGGCTGAGCATATCCTCATAATGCTCTAAGATCGTATGATATTGTTCCTCCAGCGACGGCGAGTCCAGCTGCCCGCCGGTCTGCAGGAAATGCATCACCTGCGCGAGCAGCCAGGGCCGGCCATATGCGCCACGGCCGATCATCAGGCCATCTGCTCCCGACTGGTCGAGCGCGGTGACGGCATCCTCGATGCTGCAAATATCGCCGTTGACGATGACCGGGATGGAGACGGCGTCCTTCACCCGCCTCACAAAGGCCCAATCGGCGCTGCCCTTGTACATCTGGCAGCGTGTCCGGCCGTGCACCGTGATCATCTTGATGCCGATATCCTCGGCTATACGGGCGAGTTCTGGAGCGTTGAGGCTGTTATGGTCCCAGCCCATCCGCATCTTGAGCGTGACGGGCACGGATACGGCCTTCACCGTGGCGCGAATGATGTCGGCGGCAAGATCCGGCTTGGCCATGAGCGCGGAACCAGCGTCCCCGTTCACCACCTTGCGCACCGGGCAGCCCATGTTGATGTCGACGATCGCAGCGCCTTTGCCTTCCGCAACCTTGGCGGCCTCGCCCATCTCATAAGGTGCGCAACCGACGAGCTGCATCGATACGGGCTCCTCGCTGGCGTCCCACAGCGCCTTCTGCTCGGATTGCCGCGTAGCGCGGATCGCGGCCTGGCTGGCGATCATCTCGGTCACGTTGAGACCTGATCCGAAACGACGGACCATGCGTCGGAACGGCAGATCGGACACGCCGGTCATGGGTGCCAATATCACCGGCGTATCGATCCGGACAGGACCGACCTGGATAGGAGACAGCTTGGACATGAAGCAACTTTGCCTAAAAATCAGGCAGCAGCCCATAGCGGCAAAGCGGTTCGCGGGCAAGGTCGCCACAGCAAGGGCCGCGCGGGCAAAGCGATCCCTGCTATCGGCAAACGGGGCACATCTTCCCGAACCTGGGTCCCCTTGAAGCCGGGATTCGTCGTCCCATATTCAAATCATTGTTCAACAACGGAAAGGAGGTGGTCCAATGTCTCATTGTCAGATGCCATTCGCGGTGACGCAGGGCTTGGCCTTCCTCGCGGAGTTGCCCCGCGCCTGACATCGTCGCCCGCAGGGCTGACAATGGAAAGGCCGCCTCGAAAGAGGCGGCCTTTTGCATAGGTGCGAAACACGGTTCAGGAGATGAAGGTCGCGACGTCGGCTATGTTCGCCCGCCGCGTCGAAAAGCTGTTGGCGGGATGGTTCTTGTCGGCATAGCCGAAGGACAGCCCGCAGACGATGCGACGATGTTCGGGAATTTGGAAATAGTCGCGAATGAAGACAGAGCAGCGCGCCAGCGCTGCCTGGGCGATCGTAGCGACGCCGAGGCTCTGCGCGGCGAGCATGAGATTGGCCAGGTAGGAGCCGCAGTCGACCGCGCCATAGACGCCGAGGTCGGCCTCGGCCGTTAAGATCATCGCATGCGGCGCTCCGAACAGGCGGAAATTCTCCATCGCCTGCTTGGCCGAAGCTTCGCGGTCGCCGCGGCGGATGCCGACACTTTCATAGAGCGCCCAGCCAGTTTCGCGACGCCGGTCGAGATAGATGCCGGCATAGCGCGCGGGAAAGGGGAAATCGCTCTTCGGGCCGAGGCCGTTGAGCTCGTCGAAATCCTGATCCTGCACATAGGCGTAGAGAGCCTCGCGGAACCGATCGGTCGCATCACCCTCCGTGACAATGAGTTGCCAGGGCTGAGCGTTGCACCAGGACGCCGCGCCTTGCGCAATGGCGAGCATCTCCTCGATCGTCGCCCGCGGAACCGGAGTGGGGAGGAAGGCGCGGCAACTCCGGCGTGCGGCGATCAGCGAGCGGAGCATTTCGGCCTCCGGCGGCTTTTCGATCGCTTCGTCCGTTACGCCGTTCATCATCCCATATCTCCATCGCCGCAGTGTCTCGCTCTCCCCGGAACAGACCAGCGCCGTGATTTGCGCTCGCCATGCGACCGGGCGGACGACTATGGCACGGATGGGTAGCAATGGGCCACTGATCGGGTGATCCAGCAAGACGAGGAGCTTAGCGTGAGCCGAGAGACAGTTTCGATACGCACTACGGACGGAGAATGCCCCACCTACGTCCTCACTCCCGGAGGAACGGGCCCATGGCCGGCGGTGATCTTCTACATGGACGCCCTCGCCATCCGGCCGGCCTTGGTGGACATGGCGCAGAAGCTCGCCGATGGCGGCTATCTCGTCCTGCTGCCGGATCTGTTCTACCGCGCCGGCGCCTATGAGCCGATCGATCCCAAAGTGGCGTTTGCCGGCGATCTGCGCGTGGTGATCGGGCCGCTGATGGCGACCACCAACGCCCAGAAAGCAGCCGAGGACACCGGCGCCCTGCTCACCTATCTCGACACGCGGAGCGACGTGAAGGGCCGTAAGGTCGGCGTGACCGGCTATTGCATGGGCGGCGGCATCGCCCTCACCGTCGCCGGCACCTATCCGGATCGTATCGCTGCGGCGGCCAGCTTCCACGGCGGCAATCTCGCGACCGACGCGGATCTCAGCCCGCATCGCATGGCTCCGTCGATCAAGGGCAGAGTCTATGTCGCCGGCGCGGACAAGGACGCCCATTATCCGCCGGAAATGGAGGCGCGGCTGGACGAAGCGCTGACGCAGGCAGGCGTCGACCATCGCTGCGAGATTTACGAGGGTGCCCTCCATGGTTGGACGATGAGCGACTTTCCCGTCTACAATACCGATGCGGCTGATCGGCATTGGCACGAACTGTTCGCCCTGTTCGGGGAAACGCTGGACTAATCCTGTCCGGCGGCCTGGTTCAGACCATCTCGAGCAGCGACATTATCAGTGCGAACAGGATCGCCGCAGCCAGGCCGCCGACGAACATGTAACGCTGCCGCGGCTTGCGCAGTTCGATCTCCCCGCCGCGAACCGCATCGGCGGAATAGACCGGGCCTTCGTCACGCTCAGCCATGAGGACGTAGTCCCGGATCGATGTCGCCAGCCCAGGCGACGGCCGCTTCGCTTTCGTCCGGCTGGAAGACACGGATCTGGACGAAGGGAATGACCGGATTGGCCCATTCCACCATCGTCCGGATCCAATGACGATCCGCGATCAGCGCTTCCCGAGGGAAACGCTTCAACTCCAGCATCTTGCCGAACGAATATCGCAAATCCTTCCAGCCCGCACGAACGGTAATGTCGCGAAACCCTGTCAGGTCAGCAACGATGCCGATGCGATCGAAGCGATTTAGCCGCGCCTCGATGTCGGCAATGACGCGATCATAATCCTCTTCGGTCAGGACGCCCTCCAGCTTGTAGGCGCCGACATGGTCCGGTGCTGCCAGTATCTGCAACATGGCCCATTCTCCTCTGCCGAGAGAACAAGCGAGGCCTGCAATCGATCCGAGGCGGCACACGG
This sequence comes from Flavisphingomonas formosensis, assembly GCF_009755815.1. GTDB lineage: Bacteria > Pseudomonadota > Alphaproteobacteria > Sphingomonadales > Sphingomonadaceae > Flavisphingomonas > Flavisphingomonas formosensis. The sequence continues at coordinate 446,092 of NZ_WRPK01000003.1, read as the reverse complement.
CCGCGCCGGACCCGCTCAGAAGGAATGGGAGACGGGTAGCGAAACGGAGGCCATCGCCGGCGGCATCCCTATGGGCTGCTCGCTCGACGGCCAATGGAACAGCGGCCTGGCCAGGCCGCTCACCGTTGCGCCGGCACGGCAGCGCAATTCCTCGATCAGCGCGTAGAGGCGGCGCGCGTCCTCCCCTGCCCTGTGCCGGCCGAAAGCAAGCGTCTCCAGCGCAGCATCCGCTTCAGCGACGTCGCGAGCCGAAGCGCCGAGCGCAACCAATATCTCTTCGATATGGCCAACGGATGCAGGGACGGGAGTGCGTGCCGCGGCGGCCAGCGTCTTCATCCATTCGGCATCGAGATAGCTGTCCGCGAAGACGCGCGCGCCACGCAGCACCTCGCGCAGTTCCGCGACCACGCGTTCGACCGGCAATCCTTCGACGAGCAACCGATCATGGCTGATCCCGTGCATCGCCTCCGCTTCTTCCGTCCAGCTCCACCCGATCCAGTCCTGATGCGGACGGATCAGCCAGGATCGCGCTGCCCAGCCATTGGTCGCTATGCCGACCTCGATCGGAAAGGACCGGCCGTGAACGGGCAGGCACGAGGCCTCGAAATCTATCGTAACGATTTGCATGGAAACACACTCGGGTGGCAGCGGACAGGGCTGAGCAGCCATGGCGCGAGCCTGACTGACGCAGCATGAACGAAGCTTCGGTCAGCTTGGTTTCGGGATCGTTCGCCGGATAGTCCCCACCGGCCGTCGCGCCGGGCAACCGCATCTCAACTCACTATGGGCCATTCTCTGTTTATGGGCCACGTCGCATCTCTCCTAGACTCGCCCCCGCGAGGATCGAGTGGACCCTTGCTATGACATCGCAGTGACAGCGCCAGTGCGTTGAGGCGGAGCGAGCAGGGGATGCGAGGAAGTGAACCTATATGGCAAAAACTGGCGGGCCGCCGACTTGCGCCCTAAGCAAGGGCCGATGACGCCGCAGCCGCTCCCCGATCCGCCTTCCCCCACCATCCAGGCCGCGGACGCGATGGACGGGATCGACTGGCATGGCGGCAACCGGATCATCAACGGCGATGCCGCTACGGTGATGGATCGGATGCCGGACGGCCTTGCGCATATGGCGGTCACCAGCCCGCCCTATTTCGGCCAGCGCGATTATGGCTCGCAGGCGCAGATCGGCACCGAGCCGACACCCCGCGCCTATGTCGACCGGCTCGTGGCGACGATGCGCTCGCTCCGCCGCGTGCTGCGGGAGGACGGTACGCTGTGGCTGAACCTGGGAGACAAATATGCCGCGGGAGCGCTGCTCGGCATGCCTTGGCGGGTGGCGCTGGCGATGATCGATGATGGCTGGATCCTGCGTTCCGACATCATATGGCACAAGCCCAATGCCATGCCGCATTCCGCAAAGACGCGGCCTACCCATGATCACGAATATCTCTTCCTGTTCAGCCGGTCGGCCGCTTACCGTTATGATGCGGATGCGATCCGCGAGCCGCACCGCACCTTTTCCACGGAGAGCCGGATGAAAGGTGGCCGTGGCCATTTCGGTCTCCGGAACGGCACGCCGGAGGCAGGCAAGAACAAGGGCAACGGCAATCTCCATGACGGCCGCTGGGATCAGGCCTTCCATCCGCTCGGCCGCAACAAGCGCACGGTCTGGTCCGTCCCGCTCGGCAAATATCGCGATGCCCATTTCGCCGTCTTCCCGCCGGCGCTCGTCGAGCCCTGCATCCTGGCCGGCAGTCCTTCAGGCGGCATGGTTCTCGATCCGTTCTTCGGATCCGGGACGACCGGCCTGGTGGCACGCGCGCATGGCCGCCGTTTCATTGGTATTGAGCTCAATCCTGACTATTGCAGCATGGCGTGTACCCGGCTCGAGAACCTCCGCTAGAAGCAGCAGCCGGCGGCACGTCGTATCATGGCTAGGCCATTATCCGGAGACCGAAGCGAGCATGGCTGATCATCATCCCCATGACCATGCCCATCACGGCCACGATCATGGCCATGGCGGCCATGGCCACAACCATGCCGCTGGCGCAAGCGAGAGGATGCTCACCCTCTCGCTGATCCTCACGGCCACCTATCTCGTCGCCGAGGTGATCGGCGCCTTCCTGTTCAACAGCCTCGCCCTGCTTTCCGATGCCGGCCACATGCTCACCGACGTGGCTGCGCTGGTGATCGCGCTGATGGCGATCCGCATCGGCCAGCGGGCGCCGGACGACCGGCGCACGTTCGGCTATCGCCGGCTGGAGATATTGGCGGCCGCCTTCAATGCGGTGATGCTGTTCGTCGTCGCGCTCTACGTACTGATCGAAGCCATAGGCCGCTTCCGCACACCCGAGCCCGTCCAGTCGGGCGGCATGCTCGCGATCGCCACCGTCGGCCTCGTGGTGAACCTTGTCGCCATGCGGCTTCTGATGGCCGGCAAGGACGCCAGCCTCAACGTCAAAGGTGCCTATCTCGAGGTCTGGGCAGACATGCTGGGATCGATCGGCGTCATCGCCGGCGCTCTTGCCATTCGTTTCACCGGCTGGACCTGGATCGACCCCATCGTCGCGATCGGCATCGGCCTATGGGTGCTGCCGCGCACCTGGATGCTGCTCAAGGATACCACCAACGTGCTGCTTGAAGGCGTGCCGGGCGCGCTGAGCCTTACTGACGTGCGGACCGCGATCGGCGACGTGCCGGGCGTGAGCGGCGTGCACGATCTCCACATCTGGTCCATGTCGACCAATGACGTCAGCCTCACCGCGCATGTCGAGATCGAGGATCCGGCGGGGAGCGATGCGGTGCGCAGCGCGGTGCAGACGATGCTGGACGATCGCTTCGGCATCACCCATTGCACGATCCAAACCGAGGCCGAACCCTGCCAGGCAGACCCGCATCCGCACCCCTGAGCGGGAAACTCAGCTGATCTTGCGGGCGATCGCCATCATCATCGCCTTCGGATCGCGATCCGCGGGCGGATCGGTGATGTCGATCGCCACGAAGCGCCGATCGTCGAGGAAAAGCTGCAGCGTGTTGCGATCGCCCGACCAGAGAGCGGCGCGGCCGAGCCCGGAGATCCTGTCCCAGGGCGGCGTGGTACCATCGCCGAGCCGCGCTTCCTCGATCACCGCGTCGGTCAGCGATGGACGTGGCATCTCCCGCGTCAACAGGGCGACCGAAGATCCGTTGGCCAGGGTGTAGAGGCACGTCGATGCCGCGCTTCGCCGGCGGGTCGGGTAGGTGACGTCGGTCAATTCGGTGGTCTGCACCCACGCGCGAACGGCATTCGCCACCTCCTGCCGGTCGATCACCGAACAGGCGGCGGTGGCAAGCCAGCGGCCTTGCATGGGCTTGGCCACATAATCGTCGGAATCGCCTGCCGGGACCGAGGTGCCATGCGCATGCGCGGCGGCGTCAGCGCTCGGCTGGGGCGCGGTGCCACATCCGGCGAGCAGCAGAGGAAGGCCGACTAGGGTCAGCCACAGCCTCCTGCGTGATCCAACCATTGCAAAATGCCTCCACGCGGAAATCGTGCCACGCGATTGGCCTCGCACCTGGCCGTTCGCAAGCCCCGAATGGAGCATCACGGCAAGCGGGAACAAAAACCAGCCGATGGGCACTTTATGGGCACTATTGCAAAGATTCTCGAGGGTGATAGGCTCCCAACCGGTCATCGAAGAATGACGACGAGGAGAGTGGTGATGGAGCGAGTCGAACCGTCACTGTGCCATCTGGGCTTCAGCATGCTCTGCATGATGAGCGGAGCATCTGGCGCGATCGCTGGCTTGGTGATCTTGCTGCTCGTTTGAGCGGCGTACACTGACCGATCATGCGGGATCGGGCTCCTGCCCGCTCTCTCGCTCGAGCATATCCAGGCGATCCGTCAGCCGCCCGAGCAAGGAAGCCAGTCTGACTTGTTCTTCATTGTCGAGGGCGCTGAACACCTGCTCGAAGAAGCGCTGAACCACAGGTTCCGCCCAGGCGACCACCTCGCCGCCCGCCGGCGTGATCGAGATGCGTTTCGCACGGCGATCCTTGGGATCCGGATCCCGCCTGACCAGCCCGTCCCGCTCCAGCGCGTCGATCGCCTCCGTCACGGTCCGGGGTGCGAGGCCGAAAGCGTCGGCAAGGTCTGTCGAGCGCAAAGGGCCGTGTGAACTGATGAAAAGCAGCCACTTGGTCCGCGTGTAGGAAGAGCCTTCGCCCGCAAGCAGTCGATCGACCGCCTTTCGCGATCGCATGACGAGGGTGCGCAACGCCTCACCGAGAGCGGCCGTTTCAGCCACGGAAAAAAAGCTGAGGTTCCATACCATATGGTCTTGCCATATCGGTCGCGACTTGCCAACTGTGCAGCCGCACAATTTGAGAATCTGGGCTCGGGAACACAAAGATGGCGGACGAATCGGAAGCCGGCTCCGGTCCGGCGGATCGCAACGGGCGATTTCGAAGCCCTGCATTCCGCCGCGGCCTTCTCATCGCCGCTGTGGTGGTAATCGTCGCGCTGGTCATCTGGTTGGTTCACTACGAACTGCGCGGCAAATATGTCGAAAGCACCAACGACGCCTATATTCGCGCCGACTCGGTGACGGTCGGCCCAAAAATTTCGGGCTATGTCGAACAGGTCTTCGTGACCGACAATCAGGCGGTGAAGGCCGGCCAGCCGCTCGTCCGGATCGATCCGCGCGACTATCGCGCGCAAACCGCCCAATACCAGGCCCAGATCGACGTCGCGACCGCCAATGCCGACAATGTTCGGGCCACCATCCGCGAACAGGAGGCGGCGATCGCCCAAGCCCGCGCCCAACTGGGCGTAGCCAATAGCGACGCCCAGTTCGCCGCGAACGAAGTGGCCCGCTATACACCGCTTGCCGAAAGCGGAGCCGAAACGCGCGAGAAGCTGTCGTCGCTACGCAACCAGGCGGCCCAGGCCGCGAATACCGCCGCGGCCCAGCGTGCCGCACTCGAAAGCGCGGAGCGCCGCATCGGTTCGCTCCGCGCCCAGGTACGCCAGGCGCAGGCGCAGGGTGAGGCTGCCCAGGCTCAGCTTTCGGCTGCCAACGTGAATCTTTCCTCGACGATCATACGGGCCAGCGTCGACGGCAGCATCGGCGACAAGAGCGTCCGCGTCGGGCAATTCGTCCAGGCGGGCACGCGGATGATGTCGGTGGTTCCGCTCGGCGCCATCTACATCGTCGCCAATTTCAAGGAGACGCAGATCGGCCGCATGCGCCCGGGGCAACCGGCGACGATCCATGTCGACGCTCTGCCCGGCATCGATCTGCGCGGCCATGTCGAGAGCACGTCGCCAGGCACCGGCGCCGAATTCTCCCTGATTCCGCCGCAGAACGCGACCGGCAACTTCACCAAGATCGTGCAGCGCGTCCCGGTCCGCATCGCGATCGATGCCGGCGCGGAGGCGCGCAAGGTGCTGGTGCCGGGACTGTCCGTGACGGTGAAGGTGGACACCATCTCCGCCAAGGGTATCGAAGACGGCATTCGCGACCAGGAGGAGGCGCGTAGCCGCGCACGGCCGTGAGCAGCACAGCCGCCACGACCAGCCCGCATGAGGAGCATGCCGACGCCACCGCCTGGCTCGCCGTCGCGGCCGGCACGCTCGGCGCGCTGATGGCAACGCTCGACGTCTCCATCGTGAACTCTTCCCTGCCGACCATCCAGGGTGAGATCGGCGCGAGCGGAACGGAGGGAACCTGGCTCGCCACCGCCTATCTCGTGGCCGAGATCGTCATCATTCCGCTTTCGGGCTGGCTGGAACGGGTGTTCGGCCTTCGTACCTTCCTGCTCGCCGCCGTCACCCTGTTCATCGGCTTTTCTATGGTGTGCGGCTTTTCCAATTCGCTGCCGATGATGATCATCGGACGCGTCGGCCAGGGTTTCACCGGCGGTGCGCTGATCCCGACGGCGCAGACCATCATCGCGACGCGATTGCCGCGCTCCCAGCAGCCGATCGGGAGCGCCCTGTTCGGATCGACCGCGATCCTCGGTCCGGTCGTCGGGCCGATCACCGGCGGCTGGCTCACGGAGAATGTGAGCTGGCATTATGCCTTCTTTCTCAATCTTCCGATCGGCATCGCGCTGATTGCGCTGCTGCTGGTCGGGATGCCGCACCAGAAGGCGCGGCTGGACCAGCTGCTCCAGGCCGACTGGCTCGGGATCCTCGGACTGATGTTCGGTCTCGGCGGGCTCACCGTGGTTCTGGAAGAGGGCGAGCGCGAGCAGTGGTTCTCCTCCCCGACGATCATCTGGCTCACCATCATGTCCGCGGCCGGCTTCCTCTGCCTGTTCGCCGGGCAATATCTTGCCAAGAGGCCGGTGATACGCCTGTCGTTGCTCCGCGACCGGCAGTTCGGCAGCGTGGTGATGATGGCCACGGCGGTCGGCATGGCGATCTACGGAACATCCTATACGATCCCGCAATTTCTTGCTGCAATCTCCGGCTACAATTCACTCCAGTCGGGCATGATCGTGCTGCTGTCCGGCGTGCCGATCATCCTGATGATGCCGTTCACGCCCTGGCTGATCCGCTCGCTAGACATTCGCGCTGCCGTCGCCTTCGGGTTGAGCGTCCTGGCGATCAGCGCCTGGCTGGAAACCGACCTCACGCCGCTGTCGACCGGCGGGGCATTCGTGGACTCCCAGCTGATGCGCGGCGTCGGCTCCATCTTCGCGATGATGTTCCTCAACCAGGCAGCGATCCGGTCTGTCTCACGCGAGTTGGCGAGCGACGCCGCCGGTCTCCTCAACGGCGCGCGTAACCTCGGCGGATCACTCGCATTGGCGGGCATCGCCGTCGTGCAGGATCAGCGCTTGTGGTTGCACAGCCGCCGGATCGAAGAGTCGATGTCCGCCAACAACGTCGGCGTGCAGGATTATATGGCCGGGCAAGCCCAGGCGCTGGGCGGATATCCCTCGGCCTATCGCGCACTGGAGGGATCGATCCAGACGCAAGCCCTGACCATGACCTATATCGATCTGTTCTGGCTTTTGTCGGTCGGCATCCTGTTCGTCATCCCGCTCGTCCTCTTCCTGCGGCCGCTGCCCAAGGGCGGTGAGCCGGTCGCTATGCATTGAGATCCGCCATGCGCACTCGTTCGCTTTTTCTCCTCTTTGCGCTGGCCGGCTGCACCGTCGGCCCCAATTATTCGGGACCGCCCACAATAGCCCCCAATGCGGCAGCCGGGCATGCCTTCGTTCGCGCGGGCGACATTCCGGTCGACAGCCGGGCGCCGGCTTCGCGCTGGTGGGCCAGCCTCGGCGATCCCCTGCTCGACCAGCTCGTCGACCGGGCAGTCGCGAACAATCCCGATCTGGAGGCCGTGCGTGCGCGGCTTCAGCAAGCGCGTGCCTCGCTCCGCAGCGAGCAAGCCAATCTCCTGCCCAAGGCTGACGCCACCGCACTCTATGCCCATGCCCGTATTCCGGGCGTCGATCTGAATCAGTCCAACGGCTCGAGCGGAGACGGAACGGACAGCTCCGGCAATTCCAGTGGATCCGGCGGCGCCTCCGCGCTCAACCTCTACAATGTCGGCTTCGACGCCAGCTGGGAGGTCGATCTGTTCGGCGGGCAGCGCCGCAAGGTCGAGGCCGCCCGCGCCAGCACGGAGGCGGCCCAGGCGAATATCGACGATGCCATCGTCAGCCTGACCTCCGAAGTGGTGCAGGCCTACGTCAATCTGCGCGATCGCCAGCGCCGCATCGGGCTCAATGCGGAGTCGGTCGCCAAACAGGAGCAGATGCTGAGCTTGACCCGGCAGCGCTTTGACCGCGGCACGGCCTCGCGGCTGGACGTCTCCCGCCTCCAGACCCAATTGGACAATAGTCGCGCAGACAATGTGCCGCTGAAGGCCGAGATGGAAGCCTATCTCAACGCCCTCGCGACGCTGGTGGGTGAAGAGCCCGGCGCGCTCGACGATCAGCTTCGTACCCCGGCCGCCGTTCCCCTGCCCCCCGCGCAGGTCGCGATCGGCGATCCGGCACTGCTCCTGCGCCATCGGCCCGACATTCGCGCTGCCGAGCGGACGCTTGCGGCGGACACAGCCAAGATCGGCACGGCCGAGGCGGCCCGTTTTCCGCGGCTCAGCATCATGGGTATCATCGGCGTCGGCGGTACCAGACCCTCGGATCTCACCAAGCTCGACGACTTCACGCTGCTCGCAGCGCCGCAGCTGAGCTGGAGCTTCCTGGATTTCGGCCGGACCAAGGCGCAAGTCGATCAGGCCAAAGGCGTACGCGCCGAAGCGGAAGCGCAATATCGCTCCAAGGTGCTGGGCGCGCTGCGCGATGCGGAAGATGCGCTGGCCCGCTTCCGCTATCGGCGGGTGACTGTCGCGACGCTGGCCCGGGCGAAGGCCTCAGCCGATCAGGCGGCAGCATTGAGCGCCGATCGCTACAAGGCCGGCACCACGACACTCATTGATCTGCTCGATACCCAGCGCCAGCAGATCGCTGCCGAGCAAAGCCTCTCGGTGGCCGAGGCGGGCCTGACCACCGACTTCGTATCGATCCAGAAGGCCCTCGGCCTCGGCTGGAACTAAAACCGGAGGGGCCACGATGGCCGATGAGGCGTTTACGCCTTTTCGGTGAGGATGGTTTGGATCTTGGCGGCTACCAGTCGCTCCGGTCGTCTAAATCACCGCCATCGGAAAAGCCGTCGCCATAATTGTTGACGACGACTTCCTCGGGGCGATCCAGAAAACCCTGGCCGCCACCGAACATGCTGCCGCCCTGATGGCGTCCGAACAGGCCGGAAAGCCCGCTGAACAGCATTTCTCCACCTGCTACGCCAGCCGCCATCGTGCCGGCACTGCGCAGAAAACTGCCCAGTCCGCCTCCACCTGAGAAAATTCCGGGCCGTGGCTCGGCTGCATAATCCTGGGGATAGCTTTGATAGGGTTGCGGCGGGCGGCTGTCCCACGGTCCCGGCGTTTGCGGTGGAAGGAAGCTTGCCGAGGACACCGCCGGAGGCTGAAGCTGCCGCTCCAGATCGGCGATACGATCCTGTGCGGTATGGAGCGCCTGATCGGCCAGAATAGCATGTTGGACGAGCAGATAAGCCGCATCCGGGTTGGCAGCGAGTGCCTGATGGATGAGATTGTCGGCCTCTCCATCTTTTGGTCCGCCGCGCGCGGCGACCAAATCGTCCAGAAAATGGGAAAGCAAGATGCGTTCGTCTGGCGTCATCGGAACCTCGATATCATGCCCGCGCTCTTAGCGTTCGGCAGAGGGCGCACGTCTGGCGGAAGGTAATGGATTGGGGGCTACCAGCAGCGACGCGTGCGGACATACCGTCCGGCCCAACCGTCCCAGCGATCGAACACACGGCAATGTTCGACATAGTCATAAGCATAAGCGGGCGGCGGTGGCGGGGCATAATAAACGACGCGTGGCGGCGGGGGCGGCGCGTAGCCCTCATAATAATAATGCCGATGGGGATGATCCGATGCGATCGCCGCGCCCAGGCCTGCGCCGACGAGGCCGGCGACGACTGCTGCTCCGGCGTCGCCATGCGCTTCGGCGGGAGCCACCGTTCCCACACCCAACAGGGCGACCAGCGCGCCTGCCACTACCACCTTTGACACTCGACTCATGGAAGCCTCCAGTTCCAACGTCTCTTGGATGGTGGCGGACATGCCTGAACCGGCTTGAATGGAATGAAAACGCTATCGCCAGCCGATATTCATGAACATTGCAGCGCCGTAATCACCGTGTCGCAATGCCGACAGGTGAAGGCATCGCCAAGCGATCGGCGCAGGCCAGTCAGCGTCGAATGTCCGGAATGTGAAGCAGCTGAAGAGCAAGAACCCCTGCCGATCCTGAGGATCGCGGAGATAATGGCGCGCCCGGAACGATTCGAACGTCCGACCCTCAGATTCGTAGTCTGATGCTCTATCCAGCTGAGCTACGGGCGCGTTGGAAGCGCGCTCATAGAAGGGGTTCGCGCAGGACGCAAGCCCGTTGCGGACATTGAACGACGATCTTAGAGCAGAATCCATGTCTCACCGCCTCCGGTCCCTGCTGCTGCTCCCATCGACGCTGCTTCTGCTCGGCGGCTGCACATTGTCCTCCAAATATCCCTCCCTCGCGCCCCGGCCGATCGAGCAGGTCGGCTTCGACACCCCACCTCCACCTCGACCGGTTCCGGCCCGCGAAACGGATTCGGCGCTTGAGGCACAGGTAGCGGACCTGATCGGCGAGGCTCGTCGCGGCGATCGTCTGTTTCAGGACGCGCTTCCTTCGACGCGCGAGGCGGTAAGCCGGGCCGGCGGCGCCGGCAGTGATCCTTGGCTGGATGCGCAGCAAAGGCTTACGGCACTAGAAAGCCTTCGTAATCCGGTGACGGCGTCGCTGGATCAGCTCAACACCCTGCTCAGCGAAAAGCAGAAGCTCGACACGCCGCCGGACACCGACTCCCTCGAAGCCGCGATCGTGGAAGCCGGAAAGCTCGATGCAGCCGAGCAGGCCGAGGTGCAGCGGCTCGCGGGCATGCTGCCGCAGCCCTGATCAAGCCCGCGGCCCTTCGCGACGCGGGCCGCGGTCGGCGCGCGACCCAGTTCAGAGCCGATACGCGACCGTGAGGCCCATGGTCCGCGGAGTCCAGCTGCGCTGCATGAACAGCAAGGCTTCGGTATCGAAGCGAGTGCGCGACAGCAGCGGCGCATTGTCCAGCAAATTGTCCACGAACAGCGAAACGTCCGCCGGCCCCATGCGCACGCCGGCCCGCGCGCTCAGGAAATGCGTGGCGCTCGGCGCCACATTGGCGGAATCATAGACCTCGGTTTCCGGATCCCGATCGGGCGTGAGCCAATGGTTGCGGCTCGAATAATCATAGTCCGCGCGGACATAATAGCGCCGCTCGACAGGTCCGAACTCATATTCGGCGCCCAGGCTCAGCGTCCAGGGATGCCCCTCTATGGCATCGCCCTTCGCAGCGATGATGCCGCCGCTCCCGCTGCTGCCGGCGTGCGCCGTAGTCACATAGCGCGCGTCCGTATAGCCGACCGCCGCGGTCAGGGTCAGGCCATCGACTGGCCGAAAACTCGCCTGCAGGTCGAAACCCTTGGCATGCACGGTACCGAGATTGTCGGTATATTGGATCGAGCAACTCGGCAGCAGCACCGATTGCTGGATGTTGTTCCAGCGGATGAAGAAGGCGCTCGCCTCGACATGGAGCCGGCCTCCGAAAAGGCGGTTCTTGGTGCCCAATTCGAAGCTGCTGACCGTGTCGCTTTTATAGCTGGAGGGCGGGTTTTCGATGCCGAAGTCGACAAGGCTCTGCGCGCAGATGTCGAGCGGCACCGGCGGGCTCGCGCCGCCGACCCGATAGCCCTTCGCCCAAGTGGCATAGAGCATGTTGTTCCGGTTCGGCTGCCACGTCAAGCCAACTTTCGGGGTTAAGGGATGTTCGGTGGTGGCGCCCGATGCGCTGGAAAAGCCGCCATTTTGCGGACCGTCCGCGAAGTTGGAGAAGGAGAAGCGCGTCCTTGCATAGCGCAGCCCGCCGTTGATCTTCAGCGTATCGGTAATGCGCCAGCCAATATCGAAATAGCCTGCAATCTGGCTGTCACGCCCATGGGTCTGGTTGGTATAGCTGTCGACGCCCTGATAGAGCGGCGCTCCGAAATAATCCTCGATGCTCGTTCCGAACAGCAGCGGGAAGATGTCGTTGGCCATCGGATCGCGCAGATGCTCCTCGCTGCGCTGGCGATTGACCTGATAGAAGAAACCCACCGTCCAGTTCACACGCGCATTGGGATTGCTCGACTGCAGGCGGACTTCCTGGGTGAAGTTGCGTTGCTTGTTGGTGACGAGGCCCTGCGCGGCATAGAATGGCAGCGCCTTGTTGATCCCCGTCGAAGTCAGCAGCGGCGGGGAATCTGCCGGCAGCAGGCTCTGATAGAAAGTGAGATTGAGAACTGTGGCGTCATAGCCGCTCAGATTGTCGCGGCGGAACCAGGAGGTGTTGCTGATCAGTTGGACGCCGCCCAGATCATATTCGATCTTGAGCGAGGGAAGCCAGAAACGGTCCGGCATATGCTGGAGTTCGGGCGTCCCGATCTTGAAGACGCCCTTTCCCGGATCCGAAATTCCCGGCCAGAAGATGCCGCTGTCATTTTGCACGCGTCGCTGAAAATGAACCGAGGGCGTGATCGATAGTTCGGATGTGGGTTGCCAGCCGAGCGCGGCATGGATGACGGTGACATCGCTGCTATTGGTGTTGCGGCTCGTGATCGCACCGGTCGCGTTGTCGACATGGTCCACATAACCGCCATCACGGCGATGCCAGGCGCTGATCCGGAAACCGAGCTTGTCCCTGATGATAGGGCCCCCGATTGCCGCGCCGCCTTCATAGTTGAGGCCGCCGTGCTGAATGCCGGCGATCTCGGCTCGGGCATAGCCATGCCAGTTGTTGAGGCTGGGCGCCGGCGTGATGTAGCGAACCGTCCCGCCCTCCGATCCGGCGCCGAACAGCGTGCCTTGCGGCCCACGCAATACCTCTACCCGCTCCAGATCGAAGATCACGGGCAAGGCATTGTCGGAATCGAAGCCCAGCGTACGAACCTGGATCGGCGTATCGTCGATGTAGATGCCGGTCGTTCCGGCGCCCGCTGCCGACGCGATACCGCGGATGGCGACATTGTTGCCGTCCTGCTGATAGGCCACGCCGGGCGTGAAGCGCGCAATGTCCGCGATCGACTTGACGCCCCGTTCGTCCATCGATTGCTGGGAATAGGCGCTGACGCTCAGCGGTACCCGCGCCAGCGGCAGAGCCTGGCGGGTCGCGGTCACCACGATCTCGTCAATCGCTCCCACACGGCTGTCCGCGGTCCGCGGTTGAGCTGCCGTCTGTGTCGCAGCGCTGATCGCCAATAAGGAACCCGTGAGTCCGAGAGCCACCCTTTTCACACCTGATCACCCGAGCTTGCCCGACAATAAACGGGTGATGATCGGCGGCTCATACCGCTCGTCCCACCTCATTACCCGGCAAGGCCTAGGAGAACTTATCTACAATTTGGTTAATAGGTTTTCAGTTTGGGGGAAATGGCACACCTATTCAGCGCAGGTCGAAGACCGCGCCAATCGCTATCCAACTACCTCGTTTTCCTGGATTTTAATTGCCGTTCAGGCGCCGAGGAGGCGTGCCGCATGCACGGCATGATAGGTTAGCACGCCCGAGCAGCCGGCACGCTTGAACGCCATCAGTGTTTCGAGAACGAGCGCATCGCGATCGCCGGCACCGGCTGCCACCGCAGCTTCGAGCATCGCATATTCGCCCGACACCTGATAGGCGAAGACGGGAACCTGGAAACGCTCCTTCACCCGACGGCAAATGTCGAGATAGGGCAGGCCCGGTTTCACCATCACACTATCCGCTCCCTCGGCGAGATCGAGCGCGACTTCGCGCAGCGCCTCTTCGCCATTGGCCGGATCGAGCTGATAACTCTTCTTGTCGCCCTTCAATATGCCGCGCGACCCCACCGCATCGCGGAACGGCCCATAGAAGGCGCTCGCATATTTGGCGGCGTAGGCCATGATCTGGACGTTATGGTGGCCGCTTTCCTCCAACTCACGCCGGATCGCGCCCACACGCCCGTCCATCATGTCGGACGGTGCGATGATATCGGCGCCGGCTTGCGCCTGGACGAGCGCCTGCTCGACCAGCACGGCCATCGTCTCGTCGTTGAGCACATAACCTTCTTCATCGACGATGCCGTCCTGGCCATGCGACGTATAGGGATCCAGCGCCACGTCGGTCAGCACGCCGATGCCCGGCACGGCGTCCTTGATCGCCTTGATTGCCCGGCACATCAGATTGTCGGGATTGAGCGCTTCGCCGCCGTCTTCGCTGCGAAGGTCCACCGGCGTATGCGGAAAAAGCGCGAGGCACGGGATGCCGAGCGCATATGCCTCCTTCGCCCTGGTGGCGATGAGATCGACCGACCAGCGCGAGACGCCAGGCAGAGTGGTGATCGGCGTCTCCACGGCGCGCCCTTCGGTGACGAACAACGGCCAGATCAGATCGGCCGGAGTCAACACGTTTTCCGCGTGGAGGGCCCGGCTCCAGGTGGAAGCGCGCGCGCGCCGCATGCGGAGGGCGGGATAGGAAGCGGTGGTCATATGCGGGCTTTTTAAATCGGTTTCTTGCGTCCGTCATGATGGAACTTGCCGATCCACACGGCAAGACGGCATCAGCCTTTCAGGCGCTTCGCGTGCCAGCGCAGATGATCGTCCATGAAGGTCGAGATAAAATAATAGCTGTGATCGTAACCCGGCTGCAACCGAAGGGTCAGCGGAATTCCCGCTTTCTCGGCAGCCTCAGCCAGCAATTCTGGCTTGAGCTGTCCTGTGAGGAACGTGTCGGCATCGCCCTGATCAACGAGGATGTCCGGCACGCGCGCGCCATCTTCGATCAACGCCGTGGCGTCATAGGCGCGCCAGGCCGTTCGGTCCGGACCGACATAGCCGGTCAGCGCCTTCTCCCCCCAAGGGCAGCGTAGCGGGGAAGCGATTGGCGCGAAGGCCGATACCGATCGGAAACGGGCCGGATTTTTGAGCGCGATTGTCAGCGCGCCATGCCCGCCCATGGAATGGCCGGTGATAGCCTGAGCGCTCATATCGACAGGGAAATGGGCTGCGATCAGATCGGGCAATTCCTCGACTATATAGGAATACATCCGGTAATTGGCCGCATAAGGCTCCTCGGTCGCATCGACGTAGAAGCCGGCGCCGAGCCCGAAATCATAGGCGCCATTGGGATCATCCGGCACGCCCTCGCCGCGCGGTGAGGTGTCGGGCGCAACGAAGATGAGGCCGAGTTCCGCACAGGCGCGACGGAACTCGCCTTTCTCCGTCACATTGGCATGTGTGCAGGTCAGGCCCGACAGATACCAGACGACCGGCATTGTCTTTCCGGCTTCGGCCTCCGGCGGCACGAAGACGGAAAAGGTCATGTCCGTCCCGGTGGCCGCGGAGGCATGCTTGTAGACACCCTGGATGCCGCCGAAGCTGCGATTGGTGGAAAGCGTCTCGATGGTCATGCGCGTCTCCGCCGGCGGCGGAAACGCGCCGCCGGTTCTATCTGAACACGAAGCGATAGAGCAGGATGGAAATGGCGATCGGCGGGGAGAGGCAAAGGACTTCGATCGTTCAGTAAATCACCACCGATCGGATGGACTCGCCCGCATGCATCAGATCGAAGGCACGGTTGATGTCCTGCAGCGGCATGGTGTGCGTGATCAGATCGTCGATGTTGATCTTACCGTCCATGTACCAGTCTACGATCTTCGGCACGTCCGTGCGTCCGCGTGCGCCGCCGAAGGCCGAGCCTTTCCAGACGCGGCCGGTGACGAGCTGGAACGGGCGTGTCGCGATCTCCTGCCCCGCTTCGGCGACGCCGATGATGATCGATTGGCCCCAGCCGCGATGACAGCATTCGAGGGCCTGGCGCATCACCTTCACATTGCCGGTGCAGTCGAACGAATAGTCCGCACCGCCGCCCGTCACGTCGAGGATCGCCTGGACGACCTTGTCCATCCCCACTTCGTTCGGGTTGATGAAGTGGGTCATGCCGAAACGCTCGGCCATGGCGCGCTTGCCGGGGTTGATGTCGACGCCGATGATCTTGTCCGCGCCGACCATGCGGGCGCCCTGGATGACGTTGAGGCCGATGCCGCCGAGGCCGAAGACGACGACATTGGCGCCGGGCTCCACCTTGGCGGTGTAGATCACGGCGCCCACGCCCGTGGTGACGCCGCAGCCGATGTAGCAGATCTTGTCGAAGGGCGCGTCCTCGCGGACCTTGGCGACGGCGATCTCGGGCATCACCGTGAAGTTCGAGAAGGTCGAGCAGCCCATATAATGGTAGATGGTCTCCGAGCCGAGCTTGAAGCGGCTGGTCCCGTCCGGCATCAGCCCCTGGCCCTGGGTCGAACGGATCGAGGTGCAGAGGTTGGATTTCTGGCTGAGGCAGGTTTTGCACTGCCTGCATTCCGGCGTGTAGAGCGGGATCACATGATCGCCGACCTTCACCGACGTGACCCCCGCCCCGACCTCGCGCACGATGCCCGCGCCCTCATGGCCGAGGATCGAGGGGAAGATGCCCTCCGAATCCTTGCCTTCCAGCGTGTAGGCGTCGGTGTGGCAGACGCCCGTCGCCATGATCTCGACCAGCACCTCGCCCGGCCGGGGGCCGTCGAGATCGACCTCATGGATTTCCAGCGGCTTGTTGGGCGCGACGGCGATCGCGGCACGGGTCTTCATCGGGGCGTCTCCGAGATGGACTTTTGCTTCACCCCAGGTGCGGGGCGCCGCCTGACCTATCCGTTCCATATTTGACAAGTCAACTGAGTCGGGAAACAGTGCCGCCATGCCCTTCGACCGTCCCGGTGCGCTTCCTCCGCTCGACCTGCCCGCGCTGGATGCGCCGAAGCTGGATTTCGACGCGTTCGTGCCGTTCACGCTGATCGCGATCGCCAACCGCATCGCGCGCAGCGCCTCGCGCGCCTATCTCGGCCAGTTCGGCATCGGCCTGAACGAATGGCGGCTGATGGCCTATCTGCGCGTCCACCCGGGCATCACCGCGAACCAGATCTGCGACGCCTCCGAACTCGACAAGGCGGCGGTCAGCCGGTCGCTGCGCCAGCTCGAGCTGCGCAAGCTGGTCGCGGTCGGCCGCGGCGCCGGCGATCCGCGCGGGCGGGCCCTGCGGCTGACCGCGGCGGGCGACACGCTGCACGACCGGCTGGTGCGCGTCGCGCTGGCCCGCGAGACGATGCTGCTCGCCGGCTTCAGCGCCGAGGAGCAGGCCCAGCTGCGAAGCTTCCTGTCGCGCCTGCGAACCAATGCACGGCTGCTGCGCGACGGCGGAGAGTTGGAAGACGTGTGAGGGAGGCGCCGCGGCGCCTTGTCCCCGCGCGGCCGATGCATCCGAATGGCGTTTCGACCGTTACGGCTCTGTGATGAGCCAGCCCCTGCCAACCCGCGCCGCCCTGATCGTGAACGCGAAGTCCCGCAAGGGCCGGAAACTGTTCCGCCATGCCTGCCAGCTGCTGAGCAAGGCCGGCGTCACGCTCAGCGAAGCACATGCGGTCCGCAAGCCCGACCGGATGGGCGAGACGGTGAAGACCGCGATCGCGTCGGGCGTGCCGATGGTGATCGTCGGCGGCGGCGACGGGTCGCTCTCCGGAGTGGTCGACCATTTCGTCGGCCACGACACGGTATTCGCGCTGCTGCCGCTCGGCACCGCGAACAGCTTCGCACGATCGCTGGCCATCCCGCTCGACCTGCCCGGAGCCGTGGAAGTGATCGCCAAGGGCCAGCGCCGACGCATCGATCTCGGCATGATCGACGACGATTATTATGTGAACTGCGCCTCGATCGGCATCGCGCCGCTGATCGCCGAAACCGTGCCCGACGGCCTCAAGCGCGTCCTCGGCCGCGCCGGCTACCTCTCCTGGGCAGCGTGGAAGTTCACGCGCTTCCGCCCGTTCCGGCTGATCGTCGACGACGGCAGGCAGCGCCACATGATCGACGCGGTCGAGGTGCGCATCGCCAATGGCGGCTATCATGGCGGCACCGAACTGGTCGACGAGGCCGAGGTCGATTCCGGGGAAATCGTCGTCCAGGCCGTGATCGGCAACGCCCGCCACCGGCTGCTGTGGAGCTGGACCGCCAGCCTGATGAAGCTGCGCCTGCGCAAGCGCACGACCCGCGAATTCCGCGGCAAGGCCCTGCGCATCGAGACCGAGCCGCCCCTGCCCATCTCGATCGACGGCGAAGTGCTGGCCCATACGCCCGCAGCCGCGAAGATCGCCGCGGGCGTCATCGAAGTCGCCGCGCCGCACCTGCCGGATTAGCCGGAATTTGGGATTCGGTCATTATGCGGCAGCGCAGCACCGCAAATCAGAAGATTTTGGCCGGAACCCTGCCTTAAACGTGCGTTTCTGACACACCTCGCTACGAATCGCGTTAGCCGATGTTGACTGTCCGGCATCGGCTGTGCTTTGCCATGTCCAGACGGCAACAGCCGCGCGAAAGGGGACGGGGTGCATGAGCGCCTGGGGCCGGCATATGCCTGGCTCTCGGGCAACAGGGCAGTTCTTCCTCTCAACGGTTCAACGCGACCGGCGCCGCGGGGATCGCCGGCAGTGGAGGGAGATTGGCATGTTCTTGAAAAATCGGCGCAACGCGGCCCTGTTCGGCGCGGTCGCAGCCGTCATCTCGGCACCGGGCATCGCATCGGCGCAGACCGAGGCCGCCGCGCAGCAGGGCGAGGCCGTGGGCGGCGGACCGACGGGCGAAATCATCGTGACGGCGCAGCGGCGCGAGCAGACGCTGCAGAAGGTGCCGGTCGCGGTTTCGACGATCAGTGCCGGCCAGATCGAGGCGCGCCGCCTCAACAATATCGACCAGCTTTCCGGCATCGCGCCGAACCTGGTGATCACGACGGGCAACACGTCCTCCTCCTCGACGCAGATCTCGATCCGCGGCTCGGTGACGACCAACAACACGATCACCTATGATCCGGCGGTCGGCCTCTATCTGGACGGCGTCTATGTCGGCAAAGCCTATGGATCGGTGTTCGACATCGGCGACTTGGAGCGCGTCGAGGTGCTGCGCGGCCCGCAGGGCACGCTGTTCGGCCGCAACACGCTGGCCGGCGCGGTCAGCTTCGTGACGCGCAAGCCTTCCGACAAGCTGCGCATCGAGGGCGAGGCGAGCTACGGCAATTACAACTACATGTCGTTCCGCGGGCTCGTGAACGTGCCGGTGACGGACAATCTGTTCGTGAAGGTGGCCGGCATCATCCAGAAGCGCGACGGCTTCACCAAGCTGGTGCCCGATCCCTACGGCGTCGCCCAGGCCTTCGGCGAACCGACGGCGGTCGGCGATCTGGACGACAAGGACCGCTACAGCCTGCTCGCGCAGGTGCGCTGGAAGCCGACCGACCGGATCACCTTCGACTATACCTATGACCGCTCGGAGACCCGCGAACATCCGTTCACGAGCCTCTATGCCATCGGCAAGGGCAATTTCCTCGATCCGGATTCGCCCTTCTACATCGGCATCCCGGTCTATCTCTATGTGGTGCCGAACGACAACCGGCCCAAGACGACGTCGAACAATCTGCGCTCGCGCGATTTCTCGACCGTCTATGGTCATTCGTTGACGGGCACTTTCGATCTCGGCCCGGCGACGCTCAAGTCGATCACCGCCTATCGCAAGGTGAAGGTCGATCAGGCGCCGCTCGGCAACGACATCGACGGCACGCCCCTTTCGATGGCGCTCGGCGGCTTCGACAATCGCTACACCCAGTTCAGCCAGGAAGTTCAGCTGACCGGCAATCTGTTCGACGACAGGCTGAGCTATGTGGTCGGCGGCTATTATTACAAGGACAATGCCCAGGGCGACGATCCGCAATATTATTTCCTCGGCGGATCGCAGCTCGAGACGGTGCTCGGCATCCGCTCCAAGGCATGGGCAGCCTATGGCCAGGCGGACTTCAAGGTCACCGACAAGCTGACCGTGACGGGCGGCCTGCGCTGGACCAGCGAACGCAAGCAGGTCAACCGCTTCTTCCAGGACCTGCTGTCCGGTACCGTCGTCGTCGACATCACCAAGGCGGACAATGTCCACAAGACATTCTCCAACGTCAGCCCGACCGGTATCGTCGCCTATCAGTTCACCGACAATCTGAACGTCTATGCCAAATATTCGGTCGGCTTCCGCTCGGGCAACTTCAATTCCGACGCGGGCACCGATGCCGACGTTCGCATCCCCTACAAGCCGGAGGAAAACCGGTCGTTCGAACTCGGCATCAAGAGCCGCTTCTTCGATCGCCGCCTGACACTGAACATCGCGGGCTTCTACAACACCGAAATCAACAAGCAGGTGGCATCCTTCCTGCCGCAGAACGGGGCCTCGACCACGATCAACCGCAACGCCGGCAAGGCGCGCGTGAAGGGCGTGGAGATCGAGTTCGACGCGCGGCCGATCGACAGCCTGCACCTGTACGGCTCCGTCGGCCTGCTGCGTACCAAGTTCCTGAAATATCTGGACACCAACGCGTCCGGCGACACGGAGGACGTGGCGAACAACCGCTATTTCCCGAAGGCACCGCGGACCACCTTGCAGGGCGGCGTCGATTTCCGGCTTTGGGACGGCGATCGGGACGGCAAGCTGACCCTGTCCGGCGACGTGCAGTATCAGAGCCACACCTTCGCCCTGCCGGGGCAGAAGACCTACGATCCGAACTTCCCGCTGGTCGCGACGGCGGCGAGCTACTTCATCCCCTCGACCACGATCGCCAATGCACGCCTGCGCTGGGACGAGATCGCGCTCGGACACAGCGGCCTCAAGGGCTATGCGATGCTGTGGGTGAAGAATTTCACCAACGACCGCAAGGTGATCAACAAGATCGACTTCGGCCCGAATTTCGGCGGCCTGGTCGACGCCAACTATCTGGATCCGCGGACCTACGGCGTCACGCTCGGCTTCAAATACTGAGCAGCCGTCCGCGGCAATCCAAGCCCTCTCCCGTCACACGGGAGGGGGCTTTTTTTAAGGTGGCGGCTGCGGCGCATCCCCCTTCCCCGCGCGATGCCCTATGAGCCGTGCATGACCCCTGCTCATCCTCTCGACCTGCCGGTCCTCTCCGCCCTCCAGGGACGCCATTCCCCCTTCGCGCTCGTGCAGGGCGCAGCCCGCAGATATCATCCGGACTATGGGGTCTTCGCGGCGGTCATGGACCGGTCGGACGAGAGCCTTGCCAGCCTCGGCGCGCTCGTGGCCGAACAGGGTGACGTGGCATTGCTGGAGGCCGATCCGCCGACCGATGCGCCCGGCGTGGCGATCGTGTCGCAGGACGCCGGCGTCCAGATGACGGCCCAGAGCCTCGCGCCCGGACGGCCGGCCGATTTCGAAATCGTCGCCCTCGGCGACGCAGATGGGCCGGACATGCTGGCGCTCGCTACGCTCACCCAGCCCGGGCCCTTCTTCGCCCTCACACATCGGCTGGGCGACTTCTTGGGCGTGAGAGCGGAGGGGCGGTTGGTGGCGATGGCCGGCGAGCGCATGAAACCCGACGGCTTCACCGAAGTCAGCGGCGTCTGCACGCATCCGGACCATCGCGGCCGCGGCTATGCGGGCGCCCTGATGCGGCTGGTGTCCCAGCGTATCCTGGATCGGGGCGAAATGCCGTTTCTCCACGCCTATGCGAGCAATAGCGGAGCGATCGCGCTCTACAAGAGCCTCGGCTTCAGCGTGCGGCGGGAGGTGCTGATGACGAGGCTCACCCGCGGCTGAGTCATCGAAGTGACGGCTAAGCCTGGGTTCTCAGAAGATGACCGAAGCCATATAGCCAATGACGCAATACGCCGGCAAAGGCGACATTCAACGATGCCTTGCTTGGCCTTGAAACCTGCCGTTCATTCACGCCGCTGGTTACGGCGCCACCTGGGCCGGTTGGGGACTGGCAGCTTTAAGCCTTTTCTGTGTGAAAGCGGACGCTGCGGATCTGCACATTGAAGCGATCAGCAAGCCACTAGCGGGTTGGCGGTGCCTATTGGCGAGGCTGCGATCGGCGCCCCTTCCGCGCTAAACGTCAGAATCTACTTGCTTGCGAACTGCATCGCGTCAGAGGCGGTCTTGAGCCGGCCGATGATGGTCACTTGAGTCAGACCGGCCTTATGAAGCCGTTCTTTGGCCTCATCCTTCCAAAACAGGTCGCTATGCGGGGGAAGTTTCGCCTTTAGCTCCCTGACCAAGTTCAAGGCGTCTTTTGCCCGTGCCTGAAAGTCATCCAGGGGCCAGTAGAGAACCTTTTTCAGCGCTGGCTTAGCACCAATGCCGGCCTTGGTGCAGGGCGTGACGAGTATCGCCGTTATAGCAAGTTCGTCGGCACCAGGTACATTGTCCCTGACCCAGTCAGGATGCATCGCCGCCTGTTTGGCCTTCTCGGCACCGAAAATGGTCGTTGCACTGCCGGCAGCATGATCTTCGAACACGATGCCCTTGGTTTCACCCAACCACCACGGATCGGGGGCTGCGTCGGTTTCCCCGTTCCCAACCGCGAAACCGAGAAGCTCGCCTAGTTCGCGCTGCCCCTCCTCGAAAGTCGCAGGCACGGCAAGGTTCTTCAAAATGCGCTTGGCCTTCTTCTCGAATGCGCGATCGTTTGCGGTTCCCATCCCGAGCAGGACCGCTTCGAGGCGCTCGACCTGAGCAATGGCGTCCTGATCGACGATATCGGATTCCGCTGCTTCCGCAGCCGACTCTGCCTTGGCGAGCCGAGATAGCCAGCCAACATTTGGGGCCGCTTTCATCGCCTCCACGAATTGCTCGCGCGCGGCTTTCTGGTGCGCGTCGTTGGGCGCTTTCGACATCGACCAGGCGGCGGCACCGGCGAGATAGTGCCACAGAGCGCGATAGCCGCGCAGCTCCGGCGCGGTCAGCTCGGCCGTGATCGCGCGCGCCTCTACCAGGGCCGTGTCGGCGTCGCCCATCCAAAGAGCCTTCTGGTACCGGATTTCCCGAGCGACCACCTTCTCAAGAAGGTCCATCGCCGGATACGGCGTCTGCGTATAGTTTTCGGCATCGTCGAGAATTGCGGTATTTGCCTCCGCCCAATCATCTTTATTGGCGAGGAAGCTTTTAAAGTTAGCGATGAGTTCACCGGATTCTACGCCACGCGACTGCTCGACACCGAAGGCGAGCTCGGCCTGAAGCTCGGGGTGAAAGTGCGCCCAATTACGGTCGTCGGCGAGATATTCCAGCAACTCATGGCCGGTCACGAAGACCGCAGAGCGATCCTGCAGCGCCCGCGTACAGCGCCCTGCAGCCTGCAGCACGCGCGTCTGGAGACGCTCGTTGAAGAGCGCACTGGCACTCATCTTGGTCATCAGGAAGCGCTCTTGCGCGTTAGTCGCTTTGGGCAAGCCATCGAGACACAACAGACGGCATTCGTCGTTGGGGAAGTCGATGCCGTCGAAGCGGCCGGCCATAATCGCGGCGGCCTTATCAGCATGGATGAAGGCATCCTTCGAATCTTCGATGTCGGCGGCATTGAAAATTTCGAAGCCATCCAACTCCTCGACCTGCACTCGAATGGCCGCGGCAGCCTGCTCGTTGGCCGTCAGAACGACGGAGCGGCCGGCGAGCTTCTGCATCCGCAGGCGTAGCTTTTCGCCCTCGGCCGGCTCGAGCGAGAGGCCGGGAAAGATAAAGAAACGGCGCCCGACGCCGGTCGATCGGAAGCCTTCGGGGGCAGGCAGGCGCGCGATCGATGCAGTCCCGGTCAGCCGTTCAAGATCGCCACCGGCGCCGAGCGTCGCCGACATGTAGATGCGCTGCTTCGCGCTGGCGAAGGATCTGTGAGTCCAGACAGGTGGAATCAGTGGCCGGATGAGGATTTCTCGGGACGCCAGATACACATGGCAGGCAGTCAGATGATCGCGTAGCAGTCTCCAGCGGAAGGTCACGTCGTCACTGGCGTCGGAATTGGCATCGAGGATCGCGGTGAGCTGTGGTGCGATTTCCTGAAGCACCGTCGAGGGCAGCTTATCGACCCAATTCGCGTCGGAGGGATCCTTCCATTCGCCGGTCAGGCGCGCATAGGATTGGCTGGTGAGATAGGGGCGCAACAAGCCACTGACTGCGGCATGGAGCGGGGCATGATCCTCCTCGCCGGCGCGGATTTCCAGCGACCACATCTTGGCGATGTAATTTTCAGCGGCATGCGCATCGTCGATGATGACAACGTCGGGATTGGTGAAAAACGGACCGACGTTGAAAAGGCTGGAATAGGTCGTGACGGCGATCTTGCTACCGGTCGTATAATCGGACTTCGCCGCGGCAGGATAGTTATGCTTGGAGCCGGTGAAGCCGACCGCATCTATACCGTAGCGGTTCTGGGCTTGGTCAACGGTCTGGTTGACGAGCTGCCGTGTTGGGCAAAGATAGACGACGCGTTCCTTGAACTTGCGCCGACGCCATTCCGCGATCAGCAGGCCGACCAGCGTTTTCCCGCTGCCGGTGGGAAGTTGAAGAGCGACATCCGCCTCATCGACCATCTGCTCGCCATAGGCGCTGAGCATGTCGCGCTGATGGGTCATGACATCCGGCAGCTTGCGCCGGGTTAGAGTCTGGAAAAGCTTGGCAGGAGAATCCGGTGCGCTGAGTGTCGGTGTATTCTTCTTAAAGGCCATGCAACGAACCCGTTCAAAGATGTCATTTAATTTGTACTATAGATCGTTTCGACACCTCGCAATTCGATTTGCCAGCATGGCTCGCCAACATGCGTCGCCAGAGCACCGTAGCTACTGGGTATGGAGAGAACGGTTTTCCGCGGATGCGCTAGACGACGCCGCTGCGCGCCCGAATAGCCGGCAGAAAATGTTCATCGATTCAGCTACTCACGTGTTCCGCCATCAGCTCCGTGAGTAAATGGAAGGAATTCTCTCTTCCATCTTCCGCTTGATTTTTGACGCATCTACCGAAACGATGCGTGTGGTTCGCGACCGGGTTGCGGCATCGTGGGGACACGCGCGAACGACGGGGGCGTGCGACAGCGTCATGGCGACGGCGATTGTAACTAGGGCCAAGAGTTCGGCGCCCGGCCAGTATCTGGGGTACGGACTGCAAGACGTTCGCCTGTGCCGGCATCTGCTGCGCGCCGGGTCGGGCAGCAAGGTTTCGCTCGAGTTTATCGAAGATACCGCCATCCATCGGCCGGATGGTACATTGTGGCTCGAGCAGTCGAAAAGCGCGCTCAGCGGAAACCCGATTGCCGACGGTTCGGTGGAGCTTTGGAAGAGCTTCGCCAATTGGGCGAGCCTGTGCATCGATGGCAAAATCAACCCGGCGATGACGGCCTTCCGTCTATATGTAAGCCCGTTGAAGGACGGGCCGATCGTAATGCAGCTCCACGAGGCGTCGAGCGACGCCGAGGCAAAGGCCTTGCTCGCGACGATCGCGAAGAAAGTCACGCCGTCGACCAAGCTCAAGGGCTGCAATCCCAAGATCAGCGATTTTCTGGCAGCGGGCGAAGCTAACTGCATACAGATCATCCAGAACTTCCGGTTGATCAGCGCCGATGATCCTGTCGAGCCGATCCGCGAACTTCTGCGCTTCGCGGTGCTTGAGGAGGCGCTCGACGACTTTTGCGCCCATGCGATCGGCATGGCCAAGAATCGGATCGCGGCGCTTCTGCGCGATGGCAAAAAGCCGCTGCTCGATGCCGAAGCGTTCCGGCGGGATGTACGCGATTTCATCCGGCGCCACGGTGCGCTCGGTTTGCTGGTTCCGACGACGGGCAGTCCAACCCCTGCCGAGGTCGATGCTGTGCTTGCGACGACTCCGATGTTCGTCCAGCAACTACTGAAGGTGCAGATGCCGACCGAGGATGTCGTGCGTGCAGTCAGCGATTACTTGCGTTCGGATGCGGATCGGACCTTGTGGGCGGCCGAGGGCCGTATTGTCGCCGAGAGCCTCGATGCGCTGCACGATACGCTTGAGGCGCATTTCAGGATCATACGGGGTGAGATCGACGATCTGCTGACCGACAAGGATGAGGAGACGCGCGGCCGCACCGTGTATCGGCGCTGCGTCTCGCACCAAGCACCGCTCGATGGTCGCAATGTGCCGGGCTACTTCATTCCCGGCACCTTCAACATGCTCGCCGACGATGTCCGGGTCGGCTGGCATCCGCACTTTGCCGACTATTTTTCGGGGACATGATGTTGAGGCAGCAGGTCACATCGGTCGAGGCCGTCCAGAATTCCGCGCTCGGGTCAGTGCTCCTGTGGTCGTTCGGCCGAGGCTATCAGGAGGAAGTGTTGGGCCGTCTCCCGGTCCTGCCGCTGGCGTTCCTGTGCCTCCCCTTGGTGCTTCACCGACCGACGCTCGAAGTGGTTACCGGCACGTTTCCATCGTCCGGGCTCGGCAAGTTCATCGAAAAATTCGAGCGGCATCGCGAGGATCTGATGGCAGTGCATGACCGTGCGCTGGCAATGCGGCGGCTGACGCTCGAGGCGCTGTCGACGGGAAGTGCTGCTGGCTTATTGTCGATTATGTACGAGGATGCGCAACTACGCGCCAATGAGGTGAAGCTGCGCAAGCCGAGCGAGCGTATCCGCCCGTATACCGCCGCCGCTGACAAGCTCGGCCGCTGGTTTGCGCGTGTACCCCCGCCAAACGTGTTTTCTTTGCTGCGAGTGACGCCCTGATGCATCTGCAGATCCTCAAGCTCATTCTTTGGTCGAAGGACGGTCATCTGCCGCGGATCGTGTCATTCGAGCCGGGCATGGCCAATGTCATCAGCGGGGCCTCCAAGACCGGCAAATCAGCGGTTATCCCGATCATCGACTATTGCCTCGCCTCTACCAAGTGCACCATCCCAGTGGGGACGATCCGCAAGGCCTGTTCCTGGTTCGGCATCGTTATCCAGACGATTGAGGGGCAGAAGTTGCTCGCCCGCCGGGAGCCCGGCGATCTCAAACAGACTGGTGACATGATGCTGCTTGAGTCTGAGGGCGAAATCGATGTGCCTTTGGAGAGCCCAGTCAAGAACAGCACGGCCGATGGCGTGAAGCGGATCCTCGACCGGTTGTCGGCCCTATCGAACCTGGACCTCGAGCCGACGGCGGAACCGGGCTTCAATTCGCGGGTCAGTTTCCGCGACCTGACCGCATTCATGTTCCAACCACAATATATCGTCGCCAACCCCGCCGTGCTGTTCTTCAACGCTGACACAACCGAGCATCGCGAGAAGCTCAAGGCGATCTTCCCGTATGTCGTCGGCGCACTCACCGCCGACATGCTTGCGGCCAAGTGGGAAATCGACAAACTACAGCGGCAGTTGCGGCGCAAGGAAGCCGAACTAAACGCGATGCGCTCGTCGGTGCGCACCTGGCAGGTCGAGGCGCGGGGCTGGATCAGGCAGGCGATCGAACTTGGCCTCTTTGCGCCCAACACGGTCATTCCCGACAATTGGCCAGACATGCTCGAAATGCTGCGCACGATCGCTCAGGGCAGTAGCCGATCGGCGCAGCCGAGCGTAGGATCGATCGAGGCGACGCTCGTTGAGCTCCAGCGCCTGCGCGAGGAGGAACGGCAGATCGCCGCTATGCTCGCCGAGCGCCGGCAAAGGCTCAATGAGATCCAGCGGCTGATCGATAGTAGCCTTTCCTATGGCTCGGCGATGCAGATCCAGCGCGAGCGACTCGACGTCTCGACCTGGCTCGGCGAAGTAGTGGAGCGGTCGGACGATCCGATCGTCGCGCTCGGCGGCGGCGGGCGCGATAGGATCGAGATGTTGCGCGAGGCGCTTGCCGGCGTCGAACTGCAATTGCGGTCGCAGCCTTCGCTGTCCGACGCCTTCGACCGGGAACGTGTGCGGTTACGTGGCGCGGTGGAAGAAGGCACCGCGGCTTTGAGCGCGATCCGGCGCGAGATGGCGCTGCTGGAGCGCCGATCGGAGCAGGTACGCCAGGCGACTTTTCGCTCGGACCGGATCGAGCGCTTTCTCGGCCGGCTCGAACAGGTCATCCAGCTGTATGAGCGGACAGGTGAGGACGCCAAATTGCCGGCGGAGATCGACGTGATCCGCACACGGATCGCGGATTATCGGAAGATCTATTCGGAAAATCAGGTCAAGCAAAAGCAGATCGCTGCGCTCAAGATCATCGAGACCTATGCGTCGCGGATCGTCCCAACGCTCGATGCCGAATGGCCCAATGCGCCGATCGAACTTTCGGTCGATGATTTGACAGTGCGCGTCGTTCATCCCGATCGTACTGACTATCTCTGGGAGATTGGCAGCGGTGCGAACTGGTTGGCGTATCATGTCGCGGTGATGACCGCGCTGCAGCGGCTCTTCCTGACCGACATCGGCCATCCGGTGCCGGGGCTGCTCGTATTCGACCAGCCGAGCCAGGTCTATTTTCCGCGCGGGTTCGAGGGCCCGCATGTCAGCGAGTTGGGCCGCACGCGCGACGAGGATGTGCGGGCGATCCGCTGGGTGTTCGAAGCACTCGGGAGCGAAGTGCTGCAGGCAAACGGCCGCTTGCAGATCATCGTCCTCGACCATGCCGGCCCCGAGGTGTGGGGCGAGATCGAGGGAGTTACGCTGGTCGAGGAATGGCGCGGCGACAAGAAGTTGGTACCTGTCGCATGGGGCGAAGCCGCTGCCTCATAGCCGTGCATCCGGACCTCGTTTGGGCCGCGGCAACCTTGGGTCGCGCGGTGGCGTTTCCGGACTAGACCAGCGATGATTTCTTCGCCTTGGCGTTTTCGTCCAAATCTGCCGATTAGCGCCAGAACAATTAGCGGCGGCCTTCAGGATCGATGAGGCTGAGCTCAAACGCAGCCAATATGGGGCGCGAAGCCGACGCGGTGCTTCGTCGCCCGGAGTGTCCGCTATCCGAGAATCACGCCCCAGACTTGCCGTTCCGGATCGTCCCAATGACAGCCGCTAAGCGGCGCCAGCGCGTACGGGAGTTGGGTAAATAGCTGTAGGCCGCGCTATAGCGCAGGAAGGCTGCATTCCCGCCGCTGATCCCCACCAGGCGTCTCAACACTCAGCTGTGGGCGCGAGCCTCGCGGTCGCGGCCTCCCCTGTCTTCGCCGTCGGGGCGTGGAAATGCAAGAGGAGGTCGCGGGTTCGTCAGATGTGAAATCACAGGCCGACCGCAACTCCTCCAGACGCTTTTCGCACATGGTCCGAATGGCAGCTCCCAATTCAAAGCAATAGCGATTTGCCTATGGGAGTGAGGCTGCGATGGATCGGCAGCAGCGCATCTCCTTTCAATCACGGATCAATCGCTCGCCTAGAGCCGCAGGGAAAAAATATGATCCGTTTCGGGGTGAATTCCCGTTCCTCGATTCGCTTCGAATATCGACAGAAGAAAGGCGATCGGTCGAACGGACGCCAAATAGCGGGTTAATCCGGCATTTATTTCGGGGCTCCCAGGCTATGCAACCGCAGTAAAATATCATCGTAGCGATAATAGCTCGGCGAACGGAGGCATGGACGACACGGCTCATCATGATTATGAAGAGGCCACCTTCAACCTATGAGGTGACCTGTGCAGATGAATAGCCATGCAAAGGCCGAGTCGACGTCCGAGACCATCAAGGACGAATGGGTGAGGCCCGAGATCGTATCGGTTACACCCATCACCGATACACGCGGAAATGGCGGAGCTGGCTTCGATTTTGCGTCCGAAGCATCCAACTGACTTTCGCGCTGCGTGCATCGATATCGGTTCGGCGGTCTCCATCTTGCATCGGAGACGCCGTTAGCGGGCGTGCGAGATGTCGATAGCGCCTGCCCGGCCGATGTTCGGATCGCGCTTGGCGAGCGGCGGCCATTCCTGGCCGAAGAAGCTGTCTACCAATGGGGCGGCGGCTATGCGCTTCGGCTCGGGAAGATCGGGGACTGTTGGTCGTTCGGATCCCGCTTCGAAGAGACGATCCTCGTCGCGGCGGACGGTCGCTCCGTCACGCTCGTCGGCGGCGCACATTCTCCTTCCGACGGCGTGGTGGACGTGTTGGCCCGCCGCATCCTCCCGCGCGTGGCGACGCTGTTCGGCGCGACGGCGCTGCACGGTGCGTCGCTTGCCAAGGGCGACGCGGGGATCTTGCTGCTGGGCGCGTCGGGGGCCGGCAAATCGACCACGACCGGCGCTCTGGCGATGGCCGGATGGAGCATATTGAGCGACGATGTTTCGATCGTGCGGAACGAGGGCGAGGCCCTGCTCGAACCCTGCACGACGGGCTTCTGCATCTGGACGGACTCGCTCGCCGCACTGCGGCTGGACGAGCGTGCCTGCGTGCGCATGGCCGGCTATGACGGCAAGCTGCGTCACGATCCCGAAACCGAACACAGGCTTTCGCCGGCGCGCTTGAGCGCCTGCGTGGTCCTGACGCGATCGCCGGACGCGCGCGCCATTCATGTCGAGCGCCTAGGCCAGGCCGAAGCGCTGATGGCCGCCATTCGGCAGCTGGTGGTGTTCAATCCCGTCGCCTCGCACGAGGACCAGGCGATGGAGGTGAACCGGCTCAACGCCGTCATGGCGAAAACGCCCGCCTTCCGCCTCACCTATCCGGACGGCTATTCCCATCTTCCCGCGATCGAAGAGGCATTGAGCGGCCTGCTCAATCGACAGGCGTCTCCGGCGGCGGGAACGGCCAGCCCGTGGGAACGGACGGTCAGCCCTGCTCGACCAGGATGAGATTGCGCTCCCGCATTTCCGCCGTCCATTCGGCGATCTGCGCGGCGCAGAGTTCCGGCGTCACGTCGTAGCGATCGAGCACGAGCGCGCACAGGCCGGACACCGTGTTCGGCGTATCGAGCAATTCCCAGATGCGCGCCGCGGTCCGGTTGAGCTCGACGAAATCGCCGCTCGCTATGTCCATGATGATCGCGCCATCATCCAGGGGCGCGGTGATCAGTTCCGGCGCGCGGCGAATGCGTGCCGTCCGGCGATCCCTCTCATCCATCTGCCGCCCTTCCCGTGACTCTATGGCCGGAGCTTAAAAGCGTTTTCGAGCCACATGTCCACCGCGACGCAGAACCAGATGCCGTTGAGAAACGGATTGGGGGCAGGCCCGGCGAGGCCGCTGCTGCGCCAATTGCGATGCGCGTCGAACAGGCCCTCGATGACGGCGCCGTCGATCCAGCCCATTTTCGCCGCGATCAGATCCGTGGGCGGCCGCTGCCCGAAATAGGCAGCGATCGCATCGATGACGGGAGCGGCGAAGCCGGCCTTGTCCTGCCGTGTCCTGACGGGCTCGGGCAAGGTGGCCCGCATCGCCTCGCGCAACAGATATTTCCGCTGGCCATTGCGGAAGAGCATGGCTCCAGACGCGCCCATGAAGAAGCGGATGAGCCGCAGATCGTGAAACGGATGCCGAAGCTCGACGCCATGGCGCGAGACGCTGGCGAGGATCGGATCGAAGACCAGCTCCCGATGGGCGGGCGCCATCGCGGCATATCGCCGCTTCTGGGCGAAGCCCGGAAGGTCCGCCGGACGCGACGCCTCTCGCCAGCGCGCCGCCAGATCGATCCGCCCGGCCCAATCCGGCTTTATCCACGGCGGCAAGGGAGCGGCAGGATCGCCGAATGGCCAGACCGCGCTCCGCCGCCTACGCGCGCTGACGATCGGGCCGATGCTCAAGCCGAGAAAATGGCGCAGGTCGGCGACGGAGCAACCCTGCAATCCGGCAGGAAAGGCCTCGCGCAGCAAAGGGCCGAAGCGGCCGGACAGGACAAGGTCGGGCCAATGGGCGCGCGAGCCGTTCATCCAGTCGTCGCCGCCCTCGCCGGTGAGCAACACCCGCTCGCCCAGAGTTTCCATGAGCCGGCATGCCGATCGGGTCGGCCCGAGCGCGTTCGGGCGGATGGGAAGGTGCAGCGTGTCGGCGCACCATTGGCGACTCTCGTCGATATCGTAGCGGGCGTCTGCGACGACGCGCGCCGCGATGCCGAGATGCTGCTCGACCATCCGGCTCCACCGCGTCTCGTCATGCGGCTCGCCGGGATAACGGGCGCTGATCGCGCCGACCGGGCGATCGATCCGTCCGGCGCGATGCAGTTCGGTTGCCCGGCACAGGATGGAGGAGGAATCCAGCCCGCCGGACAGATGCGCCGCGGTCGGCCGTTCGCTTCTCAGGCAGGAAATCAGCGCCTGATCGAACAGGGCGTTGAAGCGCTCGACATGCTCGCCATCGGAGAGGCTCGACAGATCCTCGTAGCGTTCCTCATACCAGCGCCACGTCCGGACATGACCGCGATCGATAGACAGGGCGCCGCCGGGCGCGAGGCGGAATATATCCTGCCAGGGCGTTTCGGTGCGGCTCAGGACGCGTGCCGCGAGAATTTCGCCGAGAAATCCCTGATTGAGCGTGGGGGGTCGATCGATCGCCGCAAGCAGGGCGCGCGGCTCGCTGGCAAAGAGGAGCCAGGAGCCGTCGTGCGCCCAGAACAGCGGCTTCCACCCTGTCGCGGAGCGCGCGCAGAGCAGGCGCCGCTCCCGCTGCCGCCAGATCGCCATGGCGAAGTCGCCGACGAGCGCGCTCAGAAACCCCTCGCCCAGCCTAATGAAGAGAGCGAGCGCGATGTCCGCATCCGGCGCCGAGCGGAGCACTGGCGCGGGTTCCCCCAGCAGGTCGAGCAGCTGATCGCGATTGTCGAGGCGGCCATCGAACGCGATCCGATAGCCGCCCTCCTCCGCTTCCGGCCAGTGCGCGCCGTTTCGCGCCGCGGCGACCAGGCCGGCCGGACCGTCCTGCCAGAACTGGAGGCCATCACGGCCGGGCAGGGTTTCGGCCATCGCTCTCAGCAGCGCCGGATCGACCGTGCTGCCATCGGCGCGGATGACGCCTGCTATCAACCCCGTCGGCCCGGCATTGGCCGCATCAGGGTTGCGCCGGTGCGGACGCCGCCGCCAGCGCACGCCACAGCGCGGGGGAAATGAAGCAGCCGACCGGGCCATAGTGCAGGAAGCTCGCATTGCCGCCGCTGATCGCCACGGGGCCGCTCACCACCCAGGCGTGGGCGGCAAGCCCTGCCGTCGCGGCCTCCCCGGCCCGCGCTTTGCGCACGCCGAAATGCATGGCGAAAGGCAGCCGAAACAGGCGGCAGAGCGCCTGCGCCACGAGCGCCTGGGGAAAACAGTTCGACCGGAAAGGCGCATAGCGGGCGGCAAGCTCGATCGTCCGCCGCAGCTCGTCCGCGCGGCGCCGGCGGGCGGGCGGGAGCAGCGGCACGAAGCCGACCGCGCCGATCCCGCGCCCGAACAGGGGCGCCAGCCGCCGGACGGGAACGAGACGCAAAGCGAGCGCGGCCAGCCCCATCATGATCCATACCGGCAGCAGCCAGGCGAGCACGAAGGCGGGAAGCCGCACCAGGCTCATCAATTTGCGACGCAGGACGACGATCATAGACGCCGCCGTCTGTACAGCAGCATGGCCGCCATGGCCAACGGCAGAAGCCGTCGCCGACCGCCGGCGGATCCGACGCCCCGGCCGCTCATCGCGCCGCGGGATGCTGTATCCCGCGGCGCGACGATCAGACCAGGCGGCTCTGCTTGATCGCCGCCTGAATGAAGCTGGCGAAGAGCGGGTGCGGATCGAAGGGCTTGCTCTTGAGCTCCGGGTGGAACTGCACGCCGATGAACCAGGGATGGTCGGGCCGCTCGACGATCTCGGGCAATTCGCCGTCGGGCGACATGCCGGAGAAGACGAGGCCGCCTTTTTCCAGCGGCTCGCGATAATGGACGTTCACCTCGTAGCGGTGACGGTGGCGCTCGGAAATGTCGGTGCGGCCGTAGATGGAGGCGACGTGGCTGTTGCCGGCCAGCTTCGCCTCATAGGCGCCGAGCCGCATCGTGCCGCCGAGATCCCCGCCCGCCTCGCGCTTTTCGAGGCCGGCGGCGGTCATCCACTCGGTGATCATGCCGACGACGGGCTCCTCGGTCGGGCCGAACTCGGTGGTTGATGCCTGCGCGATGCCGGCGGTGTTGCGGGCGCCCTCGATGCAGGCCATCTGCATGCCGAGGCAGATGCCGAAGAAGGGCACGCCCCGCTCGCGCGCGAAACGGACCGAGCTGATCTTGCCTTCCGATCCGCGCTCGCCGAAGCCGCCGGGCACGAGGATGCCGTGCATCGGCTCCAGCTGGGCGGCGATATCGGATTCCGCGCCCTCGAACAGCTCGGCATCGAGCCAGCGGACATGCACCTTCACGCGGTTGGCGATGCCGCCATGGACCAGCGCCTCGTGCAGCGACTTGTACGCATCCGGCAGGCCGACATATTTGCCGACCACGCCGATCGTCACCTCGCCCTCGAAATTTTCCAGCCGGTCGATGATGTCGTCCCAGCGGCGCAGCTCGGGCCGCGGCGCGCCATCGATGCCGAAGGCGGCGAGGACGGCGTCGTCCAGCCCCTCGGCATGATATTGCAAGGGCACGCCATAGATGGTCGAGGCGTCGAGCGCCGGGATCACCGCTTCCTTGGGCACGTTGCAGAACAGCGCGATCTTCGCGCGCTCGCCTTCCGGCAGCGGCCGTTCGGCCCGGCAGACCAGCACGTCGGGCTGGATGCCGAGCGAGGTCAGCTCGCGCACGCTGTGCTGGGTCGGCTTGGTCTTGAGCTCGCCGGCGGCCGCGATGAACGGCACCAGCGTGACGTGGACGAACACCGCATTGGCGCGGCCGACGTCGTTGCGCAGTTGGCGGATCGCCTCGATGAACGGCAGCGATTCGATATCGCCGACGGTGCCGCCGATCTCGCACAGCACGAAATCGAGATCGTCGGTCTCCGCCCGGGCGAATTCCTTGATCGCATCGGTGACGTGCGGGATCACCTGGACGGTGGCGCCGAGATAATCGCCCCGCCGCTCCTTGGCGATGATCTGCTGATAGATCCGCCCCGAGGTGACATTGTCCGATTGCCGGGAAGCGACGCCGGTGAACCGCTCATAATGACCGAGGTCGAGATCGGTCTCGGCCCCGTCGTCGGTCACATAGACTTCGCCATGCTGATAGGGCGACATGGTGCCCGGATCGACATTCAGATAGGGATCGAACTTGCGGATGCGGACGCGAAAACCCCGCGCCTGCAGCAGAGCCGCGAGGCTCGCCGCCATAAGACCCTTGCCGAGCGAGGACACCACGCCGCCGGTAATGAAGATAAACCGCGCCATGGGAGAAAAGGCTTACCCGTGCGTGACGTGAAAGAGCAAGGCGGCGAATCCGCCTCGCTTCAGAAAATTGTGGATGGATGCCCGAAACCGGGCAGGCCGGTTATTTCTGCAGCGGAACCGCGCCGTTGTCCGCCGGCTGCTGCGCCGGGGCGGGCGCGGCCGGCGTCGCCGTGTTGCCGGCCGGCTGCGCGAAGGGATCCGGCGCCTGCGAACCCGACTGCCGGGCGAGCGAGGTGTCGATCGTGCCGGGCGAACGGCCGACCGTCGCCATCACGGCGAGGCCGATGCTCATCAGCACGAACAGCGTCGCGAGGATCGTCGTCGCGCGGGTGAGGAAATCCGCGGCGCCGCGCGCGCTCATCAGCCCGGTGGGGCTGCCGCCCATGCCGAGACCGCCGCCTTCCGAACGCTGCATCAGGATGACGCCGACAAGGGCAGCGGCAATGAGGGCCTGGACGACGAGGAGGAAGGTGAACATCGCAACACTTTCGCATGTGAATGGGCGCACCCGCGCCTGCTTGGCGGCGCCTCTAGCCTAGCTGGGGTGAGGCAGCAACCGTTACAATCCCGGGAGGGCCGCCGCCGCGGCGCTCAACGGGCGAGTTCGGCCGGGACGGTGGGGCCGCCGATGATATGCTCCATCGCCTTCCAGCGCGCCGCGGGATCGCGCCCTGCCCGCTCGACATAGGCCTGGGCCATGTCCTGGCCGAGGCCGTAGTTGATCACATAGCTGCGATAACGTTCGGCGAAGCTGATCGACTGATCGGCGCGGGCTTTCGACATGAGCTGATATTTGCGGGCGAGCTCGACGGCCTGGTCGCGGCCGATCTTGCCGTCGAGATAGAGGGCGTCGATCGTCAGCCGCGCACCGGACAGCGCGCGCATCGCCTGGCCCAGCTCGAAATAGGCGCGCGCGGCCGCCGGATCGAGGCCGGCGAGGGGATAGAGCGTCTTTGCCTCGAAGCGCAGCCGCTCCTCGCCGGGAAAGGCGAGGTCGATGCCGTAATTGGCGGTGCCCTCGGCGATGAAGGATTGCGGGCTGAACAGCGGGTAGACGGTGAACTCCACCCAGCCGCGGCGCTTCGCCAGGTTCCGCTCGAGCAGCATGTTCAGCACATGGTGACCCGGATAACCCTCGTGGCAGCCGAGATCGACCGCGCGGCTGAGGAAGATCGGCAGATCGGTGTTCACCTGGATGAGGCTGTGCGCGTCGCCCTTGTACCAGTTGTAGCCGGACCAGGGCTGCCGGGTGACGAATTCGAGATCGAAGCGCTCGTTCGACGGCAGTGCGATGTGGGCGAGCGTGCGGGCGCGGCACTCCGCGATCGCGGCGCGCATCACTGCGTCGAGCCGGTCGGGCGGGATGCGATAGCGCATGTTGAAGGCGTCGACCCGGTCCGAAAGCGCGCCCTCGCCCGGCACGAGCGCGTCGATCTTCGCCAGGATCGGATCATAGGCGGCGAGCGGCTTCAGCGTCGGACGGACCGAGAAGAGGCCCTCCGCCTCGTCCTCGAAGGAGAGCTTCTTACCCTGCAGCATCGCGAGGCGCGTCTGCATCGCCCTGATCTGGCCGTGCAGGAAGGCGATTCGCCGGCGCACCAGCGAGGGCGCCTTGCGGTTCGCGCGGTCCGCCGCGGAGAGATCGGCGGCGAGCGACGTGGCATCGGCGGCCAGCGCGGAGAGCGGGCGCTTGTCGGCCTTCGCCGAGGCCTGCCAGGCGGGCGGACCGTAATAGGCGTCGATATAGCCGTCCTCATGCGTGCCGACGACGAGCGAGAGCTTCACATAATGTTCGGCAACCGCGTCGAGCGTGGGCGCGCGCGCGACGGCCGGGGCCGCGAGCAGGAGCGCCGCGAGAAGGGAGAATATCCTGGTCATGCGGCGCTCCTTTTTTAGTTCAGCCGAGGCTTGCCGCGGCGGCGATGATCGGTACGAACTGGGCCGCGGTGAGGCTGGCGCCGCCGACCAGCGCGCCGTCCACGTCGGCGACGCCGAGCAGCTCGACCGCATTGTCCGGCTTCACCGAGCCGCCGTAGAGAATACGGACCTTCGCGCCTTCCTCGCCGAGCAGCGCAGCCAGCTTCGCGCGAATCGCGGCGTGCATCTCCGCGACGTCGGCGACGGACGGGGTGCGGCCGGTGCCGATCGCCCAGACCGGCTCATAGGCGATCACCAGCGTGTCGCCGGTGCCGGCGGGCGGCACCGATCCGTCGAGCTGCCCCTCGACGATCGCCAGCGCCTGGCCGGCATCGCGCTGCGCCTCGGTCTCGCCGACGCAGACGATCGCGGTGAGCCCCGCGCCGATCGCGGCTTCGGCCTTCGCGCGGACTTCGGCATCGGTTTCGTGCTGATCGGCCCGCCGCTCGCTGTGGCCAACGATGGTCAGCCGCGCGCCGGCTTCCTTCAGCATCGCGGCGGAGATGCAGCCGGTGTGGGCGCCCTTGGCGTTCTGGTGGCAGTCCTGCGCGCCGATCGGCAGGCCGGGTGCGCGGTCGGCCGCCGGCGCGATCAGCGTGAAGGGCGGACATACCGCAACGTCGACGCCGCCATGATCGACCGCGGCCGCAGCGATCGCATCCAGCTCGGCCAGAGCCGCGCGATCGCCGTTCATCTTCCAATTACCTGCCACCAGCTTGCGCAATGCCATAGATCGTCCCCTCAGTGTTGCGCCGCGGCGATAGCAAGCTGCCGCCGCTCCGCCAACCGGGCCGCTTGAAGCAGGCGCACGCCCCCTCTATGGCGGCACATTCTGATCGGCATAACGGGAATTCGATGCTCTCTCTCTTCCGCAAGGGCCTTGCCTCCAAGCTGGTGCTGGGCATCCTCGGTATCGTCGCCGTCGCGATGGTCGTGACTGGAATCGAACGCAATCCGTTCGCCGGCGGGACCGGCGGCGCGATGGGCGGCGACAGCGTGATCCGCGCGGGCAGCAACTCGATCGGCTCCGCCGAACTGCGGCGGCGCATCCAGCTCAGCCTGGAAAATGCGAAGCAGCAGAATCCGGCGCTCGACATGGCGACGTTCGTGGCGACCGGCGGCGTCGACCAGACCGTGGAAGCCACCGCGAACGAACTCGCGCTCATCGAATATGGCCGCCAGCAGGGCATCGGAACGAGCAAGAAGCTGATCGATGGCGAGATCGCCAGCCAGCCCGCCTTCGCGGGGCTGGACGGCAAGTTCGACGAGCAGAAGTTCCGCGCGCTGATCGCGCAGCAGCGCACCAGCGAGGCGACGATCCGTTCGGAGATCGCGACCAGCCTCATGGCACGGCAGCTGCTCGTGCCGCTGACGGGCGCGATCCAGGTGCCCGCATCCTACGCCAAGCCCTACGCCACCTCGCTGCTCGAAACGCGCGAGGGCATGATCGGCGTGATCCCCACCCAGGCAATCCCCGCAGGCCCGGCGCCGAGCGAGGCCGAGGTGAAGGCCTTTTATCAGAAGAACATCGCCGGCTTCACCATGCCGGAGCGCCGCGTGCTGCGTTATGCGCTGTTCGGTGCCGACAGCGTGGCCGCCCAGGCCAAACCGACCGACGCGGAGATCGCCGCCTTCTACAAGGCCAATGCGGCATCCTATGCGCCGCGCGAAACGCGCGAGCTGAGCCAGGTGATCGTCGACAGCGAGGCCAAGGCCAAGGCGCTGGCCGACAAGGTGAAGGCGGGAACGCCCTTCGCCGCGGCGGCAGCCAGCGCCGGCGGGGCACTGAAGGTCGGCGACAAGAGCCAGGCCGAGTTCGCGCAGGCTTTCTCGCAGCCGGTCGCCGCCGCAGCCTGGGCGGCGCCCGAGGGCGGCATCAGCGCACCGGCGAAATCCGATTTCGGCTGGCACGTCGTGCATATCGACTCGATCAAGCGCACCCCCGCCAGGACGCTGGAGCAGGCGCGCGCGGAGATCGCAACGAGCCTGGAGAAGCAGAAGGCCGACGAGGCGCTCTCGAAGCTGGACGGCGACATGCAGACCGCGCTCTCGAACGGCGCGACCTTCGACGAGGTGGCCAAGAAATATGGCCTCACCGTCGTCACCACCCCGCCGGTCACCGCCAATGGCCAGGCGCCGAAGAATCCGGACTGGAAACCGGCGCCGGAACTGCCGCTGCTGCTGAAAGCCGCCTTCCAGGCGCAGCAGGGCGACGCACCGACCGTAGAGACGATCGGCGCGGGCCAGAAATATGCGCTGCTGGCGCTGTCGCAGATCGTGCCGCAGCAGCCCGTGCCCTTTGCGGAAGCCCGCGACGCGGCGACCAAGGGCCTGATCGCGGAGAAGGCGCTCGCCCGCAGCAAGGCGATCGCCGAAGCCGTCGCCGCCAAGGTCAACAAGGGCATGCCGCTCGACAAGGCGTTGGCCGAGGCGGGCGTCCCGCTGCCGCCGGCGCAGAAGGTGAAGGCACGCCGTATCGATCTGTCGCGTCAGCAGCAGAATGCGCCGCCGCCGCTGGTGATGCTGTTCAGCATGGTGAAGGGCAAGGCGCAGACGCTGCCGGCACCCAACGACCAGGGCACGTTCGTCGTCGAGCTGACCGGCAGCACGCCGGCGGATCCCGAGGCGGTGAAGGGCCTGGTTCCGCAGGTTCAGGAAGGTTTCGGCAGCGCCGTGCAGAACGAATATGTCGAACAGTTCGTCAAGGCAGCGCGCGCGGCGGTGAAAGTGACGATCGACGCCAAGGCGGTCTCGGCGTTGAAGGCGGATCTGATCGGCGGCGGCGCGAACCAGCAATGAGCCCCGCCGACGACGCAGCCGCCCTCGCCGCGCTCGAAGCCGGACGGCCGGCGCTGCTCTGGCGGCGCCAGATCGCCGACGTCGACACGCCGATCGCCGCCGCGCTCAAGCTCATCGAGCACGGACGGGGCGACTTCCTGCTGGAATCGGTGGAAGGCGGCGCGGCGCGGGGGCGCTACACGCTGCTCGGCCTCGCCCCCGACCTCGTGTTCCGTGCTGCCGGCAACGCGGCCGAAATCAATCCGCGCTGGCTGACCGACCGCGACGCGTTCGAACCGCTGGCGGGCGACGCCCTGGCGGCACTGCGCGATCTGGTCGCACGGTGCCGCATGGACGTGCCGGCCGGCCTGCCCCCCGCCCTTGCCTGCCTCGTCGGCTATTTCGCTTATGAGACGGTCGGCCTCGTCGAGAAACTGCCACGGCCGGCGGCCAATCCGATGGCGCTGCCCGACATGCTGTTCGTCCGGCCGACGCTGATCCTGGTCTTCGACCGTCTTGCCGACCTGCTCTATCTCGTCGCACCGATCTGGCCGGAAGGCGGCGCGGCGCAGGCACAGATCGAGACCGCGAAAGAGCGGATCGAGACAGCCGCCGCGCGTCTGGCCGGCCCCCTGCCCGCCGAGGCGCGCTTTCCTGCCGATCTGCCCGAAGTCACGCCCGAGCCGCAGCTTCCGCCCGGCCGCTATCGCGAGATGGTATTGGCCGCGAAGGACTATATCGCTGCGGGCGACATCTTCCAGGTCGTGCTGGCGCAGCGCTTCACCACGCCCTTCCCGCTGCCGCCTTTCGATCTCTATCGCGCCCTGCGACGGATCAACCCATCCCCTTTCCTCTATCATCTCGACATGCCGGGCTTCGCCATCATCGGCTCGAGCCCCGAGATATTGGTGCGCGCGCGCGATGGCGAAGTGACCATCCGGCCGATCGCCGGCACGCGGCCACGCGGAAAGACCGGCGAGGAAGATGCCGCCAACCGGGATTCACTGCTGGCGGATCCCAAGGAACGGGCGGAACATCTGATGTTGCTCGATCTCGGCCGCAACGACGTCGGGCGTGTCGCGGCACAGGGCACGGTGAAGGTGACGGACAGCTATACCGTCGAGTTCTACAGCCATGTGATGCACATCGTCTCGAACGTGGTCGGCCGGCTGGCCCCGGGCAAGGACGCCCTCGACGCGCTGTTCGCGGGCTTTCCCGCCGGCACCGTTTCCGGCGCACCCAAGGTCCGCGCGTGCGAGATCATCGCCGAGCTGGAGCCGGAAACGCGCGGCGCCTATGCCGGCGGCGTCGGCTATTTCTCGCCGGACGGATCGATGGACAGCTGCATCGTGCTGCGCACCGCGGTGGTGAAGGACGGCGTGATGCATGTCCAGGCCGGAGCAGGCATCGTCGCCGATTCGGATCCGGCCTATGAGCAACGCGAATGCGAAGCCAAGTCCGGCGCATTGTTCGCGGCCGCGCGCGAAGCCGTCACGCGCGCCGGAGACGCCCGCTTCGGACAATGATCTGCCGCGGTGGGGCATGATCGCATGACGCGTGTCGCGATCGCGGACCCGCAGTCCGCCGAAGCCGGACGATAGTGTCGATGGTTTGGCGGATCGGGCTTCCGATAAAAGCGGTTGCTTTTGCCGGATATGATCCACTAGCGGACCGCCCGTGCGTTTTCTCCTCATTCTCGGCATCGTCGCCCCACTGTTCGGCCTCATCCTGCTCGGCTGGGCCGCCGGTCGGAGGAACTGGCTGCCCAGGGGATCGACGCAGGCGCTGAACAGCTTCGTCGTGAAACTGGCGCTGCCCGCCCTGCTCTTCCGCATCATCGCGGAAGCACAATGGTCGACGCTCTGGCACCCCGGTTTCATCGCCGCGTTCAGCGCCGGCATGGTGATCACTTCCCTGATCGGCATGGCGTTCACGCGCGGCCGCCCCCTGGCCGAACGCAGCCTCGAGGCGCTGACCGGCGCCTATTCCAATACCGCCTTCATCGGCATTCCGCTGTGCCTGGCAGCCTTCGGGTCACAGGCCGGCCCGCCGCCGGTCATCGCCTCGGTGCTCACGGTTTCGGTGCTGTTCGCCTTGGCGATCCTGCTGGTCGAATTCGACATCCATCGCGGACGACGCATCTCCTCCACCCTCGCCGGGATCGGCGCGGCACTGATCCGCAATCCGTTACTGGTCGCACCGGCGGCAGGCGCCGCGTGGATGGCGACGGGGTGGACGCTGCCCGGTCCGGTGCACGACATGACGTCGCTGGTCGGCGCAGCCTCAACGCCCTGTGCACTCGTGACGATCGGCCTGTTCCTTTCGGAACGAACCCATGAGGAGCCTGTAGGAAATGCGACGATCCCGCTGCTCCTGAAGCTGGCGGTGCAACCGGCGGTGACGGCCGTCGTAGCACTATGGATCTTCCGTATGCCGACCCTCTGGGCCAATGCCGCAATCCTTCTGGGTGCTCTGCCGACCGGCACGGGCCCCTTCATGCTGGCCGAGCTCTACAATCGCGACACCGGCGTCTCGGCCCGTGCGATATTATGGTCGACCGCATTGTCGGTGGTCACGATCACGGTGCTGCTCACGGTGCTGCCCACCGCGTGAAGCTGGCCGGGCTCTTGGTCGGCGCTGCCAATGCTGGAGTTTCGCCGCAGGCCGAGGCAAGGCGCCGCGTCGCGGTTGATCGTCCGTCAGAACGTCTCACAGCCTTGCCGCTGGCGCTGCTCGTTGCGTTGCCATAACGTCATCGCATGGATCCCGACCGCCTGTTCCAGTCCGCGCCGCTCTGGTTGATCGGCTTCGCGATGCTGCTGCTGTTCGTGCTGCTTTGCGAGGCGGGTATCCGCCTGCGCGCGCTGAGGCCGGCACGCAGCCAGAAGAGCGATGCCGAAGGCTATCTGCTGTCTGCCGCGCTGGCCTTGCTCGGCCTCCTTATCGGCTTCACCTTCTCGATGGCGCTGGGCCGCTATGACGTACGCCGCGAGCATGTGATAACGGAGGCCAATGCGATCGGCACGGCATGGCTGCGCGCTGGCCTGATCGAAGGCGAAGCGGGGCGCCATCTTCAGGCTTCGATCGCGCGTTATGCCGACGTGCGGCTGCGGCTAGTCGCGCCCGACGCCCCTGAAACTGCGATAGCGGAACGCGAGACGGGAGCGGCGCAGACAGCTCTGTGGAGCGAGATGACCCCTCTGGTGCGCGCGACGCCAACGCCGCTTGCGGCATCGCTGGTCGGAGCGATGAACGATATGTTCGACGCGGCCAGCGCGCGCCGCGCCGAGCGCGATGCCCGCGTTCCGGCC
Source organism: Flavisphingomonas formosensis (assembly GCF_009755815.1). GTDB lineage: Bacteria > Pseudomonadota > Alphaproteobacteria > Sphingomonadales > Sphingomonadaceae > Flavisphingomonas > Flavisphingomonas formosensis. The sequence goes on along the minus strand of NZ_WRPK01000003.1, from coordinate 403,372 downwards.
AGGGTGCTAGAGGTACTGATCCTCTATTCCAGCGTCTCCGCGCTGTTCGTCGGCTTCGTGCTGGGCCCGACGCTCCGCATCCATCGCGTGCTGGCAGCCATATTGTTCGCGCTGCTCGCGCTCGCGCTGGTGATGATCCTCGATCTCGACCGGCCGCAGGGCGGCAGCATCATCGTATCGCAGGCGCCGATGCAGGCCGCGCGCGCGGCGATGCGCTGAGACTCCGTTTCGCAGCCCGCTGAAGAGCGCGTTGCGAGACGACATTCGCTGAAGCCCTATTCCAAACAGGCGCTGACTTCCCCGCTGTTCCTTTACGTCAAGCCCCGCTAAAGCGCCCGGCATGATCCTGGTCATCGACAATTACGACAGCTTCACCTGGAACCTCGTCCATTATCTGATGGAGCTGGGTGCGGACGTCCGCGTCGAGCGCAACGATGCGCTCGGCGTCGGCCAGGCGATGTCGAGCGGAGCGGACGCCTTCCTGATCTCGCCGGGGCCCTGCACGCCCAATGAGGCCGGGATCAGCCTGGATCTCGTCGGAGCCTGCGCGGCCGAGAAAAGGCCTTTGCTGGGCGTGTGCCTCGGCCATCAGGCGATCGGCCAGTATTTCGGCGGCAAGGTGATCCGCGCGCAATCGCTGATGCACGGCAAGACGAGCCCGGTGGAGCATGACGGCACCGGCCTGTTCGACGGCCTGCCCTCCCCCTTCACCGCCACGCGCTACCATTCGCTGATCGTCGACGAGATTCCGGACGAGATCCTCGTCAATGCGCGCACCGCCGACGGCACGGTGATGGGCTTCCGCCATCGCGACCTGCCCATCCATGGCGTGCAATTCCATCCCGAAAGCATCGCGACCGAACATGGCCATGCCATGCTCGCCAATTTCCTGCGCATCGCCGGGCTGCCGGTGAAGGAGCGCGCGTGACCGCGCTGTCGCTGCTGCCGGACAGCGCCACTCCGCTCGACCACATGACGGCCTATGCCGCATTCACCGATATTTTCGACGGCAGGACGGACGCGGAAGAGACGGCCCGTTTCCTGGTGACGATGGCCGCACGCGACGAGACCAGCGTCGAGATCGCGGCCGCCGCGATGGCGATGCGCGAGCGGATGATTCCGGTGCGGGCGCCGCAGGGCGCGATCGACGTATGCGGCACGGGCGGCGACGGCGCGCACAGCCTGAACGTTTCGACCGCCGTCGCGATCGTCGTCGCGGCGACGGGCGTACCCGTCGCCAAGCATGGCAATCGTGCGGCATCCAGCAAGGCGGGAGCCGCCGATACGCTGGAGGCGCTCGGCCTCGATCTCGATCGCGCATCGGCACGCGCGGAGGAGAGCCTGACGGAGCTCGGCATCGCTTTCCTCTTCGCGCAGAAGCATCATCCTGCGCTCGGCAAGCTGGCCGGCGTGCGCCGCGCGATCGGCCGGCGCACCATCCTCAACCTGCTCGGCCCGATCGCCAATCCCGCGGCCGTCAGCCGCCAGCTGATCGGCGTCGCCCGGCCGGATTATGTGCCGGTCTATGCCGAGGCGCTGCGGCTGCTCGGCACCGATGCCGCGATGCTCGTCTCCGGCGACGAGCCACTGGACGAATTGTCGATCGCAGGGCCGAGCACCGCCTGGCGGCTGGGGGCGTGCGGCGACGGCGCGCTGCGGCTGGTGCCCGAGGACGCCGGATTGAGCCGCCACCCGCTGGAGGCGCTGCGCGGCGGCGACGCGGCCTATAATGCCGCGGCGCTGCGCGCGCTGCTGCAGGGTGAGACCGGCGCCTATCGCGATGCCGTGCTGCTGAACGCAGCGGCCGCGCTGATCGTGGCTGGCGCCGCGGCGGATTGGCACGAAGGCGTGGAAGAGGCCGCCGAGACCATCGACAAGGGCCTCGCCAATACGCTGCTGGATTGCTGGATCCGCTTCTGATCCCGATAAGTTCGGCATGACGAAGCGGATTTCGCATCCTATAGCCCCGGCATGGCCGACAAGCTCATCGAAATCTGCGATCGCAAGCGCCTTCACGTGGCGGAGCGCAAGCGCGCAATAAGCCTCGCGGAACTGGAAGCCAGGGCCGCCAATCAATCCGGGCCGCGGGGCTTTCGGGCCGCGCTGGACAGCAAGGTCGCCGCCGGCGGTTTCGGGCTGATCGCGGAGATCAAAAAGGCATCGCCCTCCAAAGGGCTGATCCGGCCGGATTTCGATCCGCCTGCCCATGCGCGCGCCTATCAGGAGGGCGGTGCCGCCTGCCTGTCGGTGCTGACCGATGAACCTTTCTTCCAAGGATCCGACACCTATCTCGAAGCCGCGCGCGCGGCCGTGGCGCTACCCTGCCTGCGCAAGGATTTCATGGTCGATCCCTGGCAAGTGACGGAGGCCCGCGCGCTGGGCGCGGACGCGATCCTGATCATCGTGGCGGCGCTCGACGACGGACAGATGGCCGAGATCGAGGCGGCGGCGATCGCGCGTGGCATGGACGCGCTGATCGAAGTGCACGATGCCAGCGAACTCGACCGCGCCTTGAAGCTGCAATCGCGCCTGATCGGCGTGAACAACCGCAATCTCAAGGATTTCACGGTCGATCTGGCACGTACCGAGGAGCTGGCCGGGCGCGCGCCGGCGGGCTGCACCTTCGTCGCCGAAAGCGGCCTGGGTTCGAAGGCCGACCTCGACCGCCTCTCGGCGCATGGCGTCAACTGCTTCCTGGTCGGCGAATCGCTGATGCGGCAAAGCGACGTCACAGCGGCGACCCGGCGCCTGCTGACCGGCGCATGAGCGGGCTCACCCATATCGACGAAAGCGGCGCGGCGCGGATGGTCGACGTCACGGCCAAGGCGGAAACCGCGCGCGAGGCTGTCGCCACCGGCCGGATCGCGATGTCCGCCGAAGCCGCGGCCGCGATCCGCGGCGGCACGATGAAGAAAGGCGACGTGCTGGCGGTTGCGCGCATCGCCGGCATCATGGCGGCCAAGAAGACCTCCGAGCTCATTCCGCTGTGCCATCCGATCCCGATCACCGGCGTGACGCTGGACCTTACCGCCGACGAAGCCGGCGTGACGGCGACCGCGACGGTGAAGACCGCCGGGCAGACCGGCGTCGAGATGGAAGCGCTGACCGCGGTTTCTACCGCGCTGCTCACCGTCTACGACATGGCCAAGGCGATGGATCGGGGCATGACCATCGACGGCATCAGGCTGCTGGCCAAATCGGGCGGGCGCTCGGAGGATTGGCGGGCGGCATGAGCCTGCTCTCCGTCGCCGAGGCGCAGGCGCGCATCCTGGCGCTGGCTCCCGTGCTGGCGACGGAAATGGTGCCACTCGCCGCGGCAGCGGGACGCTGGGCCATCGAGCCGATCGAGGCGAACCGCACCCAGCCCGCGGCCGACCTGTCGGCGATGGACGGCTATGCGATCCGGTTCGGCGAGCTGCCCGGCCCGTGGACGCTGGCCGAGGGCGAATCCACCCCCGGCACGGCGGCGGCAACGCCGCTCAAGCCTGGACAAGCACTGCGCATCTTCACCGGCGCGCCGCTGCCGCCCGAAGCCGACACGATCCTGGTGCAGGAAGATGCCGCACGCGAGGGCGAGCGGCTCCGCCTGAGCGGTGACGGGCCGCCGCGCCGGCACGCCCATGTCCGCCCGCTGGGCAGCGATTTCCGATCGGGCGACCGGCTGATCGAGGCGGGCGAAAGGCTGACTCCGGCGCGGATCGGGCTGGCCGCGGTCGGCGGGCACGGCGTGCTGCAGGTACGGCGGCGGCCGCGCATCGCCCTGATCTCGACGGGTGACGAACTGGTGCCGCCGGGCACGCCGACGCACGGCGTTCAGCTGCCCTCCTCCAACGCGCCGATGCTCGCCGCCCTGCTCGCCGCCCTACCGGTCGAGATCGAGGATCTCGGCATCGTGCGCGACGATCTCGATGCGATTGCGACCGCCTTCGCGGGTGCGCGTGCCGACATCATCGTCACCACCGGCGGTGCATCGGTGGGCGATCACGATCTCGTGCGGCCGGCACTCGAACGGGCAGGCGCCTCGCTGGATTTCTGGAGAGCCGCGATGAAGCCAGGCAAGCCGATCATGGGGGGCAGGCTCGGCGACGCAACGGTGCTCGGCCTGCCGGGCAATCCCGTCTCGGCCTTCGTGACCGCCACGCTGTTCCTGCTGCCGTTGATCCGCTCCGCGCTCGGCGCAGCGGCGCCGATCCCGGCACCGCGCCTCGTGCCCCTCGGCGGAACCGTGGCCGCGACGGATAAGCGCGCCGAATATCTGCGCGCGCGGATCGCCGACGGGCGCGCCTTCCCGCTCTCGGGACAGGACAGTGCGGCGCTGGCGATGCTTGCCGAAGCACAAGCGCTGATCGTGCGGCCGCCCTATGCGCCGGCGCGGGATGAGGGCGAAACCGTGGAAATCCTCGACATCGCTTGACATCGCGCCGTTCGTTTCCTAGACGTTCCCCGTTCGTTCCTTAAGGGGATTGCGCCATGCTCACGCGCAAGCAGCATGAACTGCTCTGCTTCATCCATGACCGTCTTGCCGAGACGGGTGTGTCTCCTTCCTTCGAGGAGATGAAAGAGGCGCTCGACCTCAAATCCAAGTCGGGGGTGCACAGGCTGATCAGCGCGTTGGAGGAACGCGCCTTCCTCCGCCGCCTGCCCAACCGCGCCCGCGCGCTCGAAATCCTGCGCATGCCGGAACGGACCAAGGCCGATGCCCCCGCAGCGCCGGCCGCGGAAGACACGGTGGTGCCGTTCAAGGCGCCGCAGCGGCCGCAGGCGCCGGCTGCGGCGAACGACGTGCTCGAAATTCCGCTCCACGGCCGGATCGCGGCCGGCTTGCCGATCGAGGCGATGGAGGGCCAGAACAGCCTGTCGGTCCCGGCCGCGCTGCTCGGGCCGGGCGAGCATTATGCGCTGGAGGTCTCCGGCGACTCGATGGTCGAAGCCGGCATCCTCGATGGCGACTATGCGCTGATCCGCCGCACCGATACCGCGCGGGACGGTGAGATCATCGTCGCCCTGATCGACGAGAGCGAAGCGACGCTCAAATATTTCCGCCGCGAAGGCTCGATGGTCCGACTCGATCCGGCCAATCGCGCCTATGATGCGCAGCGTTATGCGCCGGATCAGGTCCGCGTCCAGGGCCGCCTCGCCGGGTTGTTGCGCCGCTACTGACGTGCTGCATGCCGCAACCCGTTGCATTGCGGCGCGGTTGCGGCAATTTGCGCAGCATGTCTGGAGCCGATCTCATCGTTCGCCCGGCGATCGCAGGGCGCGACGCCCTCGCGATATCGCAAATCTATTCGCACCATGTGCTGCACGGCACCGGCACCTTCGAAGAGGAACCGCCGAGCGCCGGCGCGATCGCCGATCGCATGGAGGCGGTGATCGCGAGGGGCTGGCCCTGGCTGGTCGCCGAGGCGGATCATGTCATCGCCGGCTACGCTTATTGCGCACAATTTCGCGATCGGGCGGCCTATCGCTACGCGTGCGAGGATTCCGTCTATGTGCGGGAGGACTGGTTCGGCCGCGGCGTCGGGCGGGCGTTGCTCGGCGCGCTGATCGTTTCCGCCGGAGATCACGGCTTTCGCCGGATGTTCGCGGTGATCGGCGATTCCGCCAATCGCGGATCGATCGCGCTGCACGAGAGGCTGGGCTTCAGCCATGCCGGCATATTGCACGATGCGGGCCACAAGTTCGGCCGCGATCTCGACGTGGTGTTCATGGAGCGTGCGGTCTGAACTCCCGGCTGCGCCGGTCGGACCAGCGATAGCGCGGCCCGCCGCCGGCCCGGCTCGCTGACCCATGCGGCATGGACGCGGACGGGGCGCGCCAGGGCCAGGCGTCCCCTGCCCCGCGCACCGTACGCAGCCGGGACCGGCCGAGCGTGAGGGCGAGGCCGCCGGTCTGCGCCAGCAGCGCGCGATCGGCCTTGAGCCAGCGCGGACGGCAGCTGCGCGGCAGGCGCCGGTCGCTCAGGACGATATCGGCTTCGGCACAGGCGCGGTTCATCGCCGCGATCGGCAGCTGATAGGGGCTGCGTGTCGCGAGCAGACCCCAGCGGCGGCCGCCACGCACCAACTCGACCGCGCACAGATCCGCGCCGCAGCGGGCCCCGGGCAGATCGTCGAGCGCGCCACCCTCCTCCGCTACGCCGGCATTTTCGCCGAGCATGCCGCGCACATAATCGCCGGCGCGCGGACGCAGCAGAGCGAGCGTTCCCTCCGGCGTGCGTACCGCCATGTGGCGCCCATCGCCGGTGATCAGCAGATCAGGCGCCGGTTCGGCCAGCGCCCAGAGCGCGCCGATGGCGAAGGGCAGCAAGCCGGCGAAGCGCAGCCGCGTGCGCCACAGCATCAGCCAGAGTGCGCCGGCCATCAGCAGCGCATAGGCGCCGGCGGGCATGCCCGGAAGCATGGCGACCGAGCCCGGCGCCGCGCCGACGCTGTGCGCGATCCAAAGCAGCAGCGCGATCGCCTTGCCCGCCAGCCACCAGAAAGGCAGGCCGATGCCGGCAATGTCGAAGACCAGCCCCAGCCCTTCCAACGGCATGATCACGAAGGTGGTGAGCGGAATGGCGACGATGTTGGCGAGTGCGCCGTACAGCCCCTGCTGGTGGAAATGATAGAGGGCTATCGGCGCCAGCGCCGCCTCCACGGCAAGGCCGGTGAGCAGCAGCGAGGCGAGCGAGCGTGCGAGCCGGGCCGGCCAGCCTTCGTCCCGGGGCGCGAAGAAGGCGCGGATGCCGGCATGCTCGTGCATCGCCACGATCGCCGTCACCGCCGCGAAGCTGAGCTGGAAGCTCGGCCCTGCCAGCGCCTCCGGCCGGAAGCAGAGCACCACCAGCGCGGCGGTGGCGACGAGGCGGAGCGTGATCGCCTCGCGGCCAAGCGCGATGCCGACGAGGACGAAGACGGCCGCGAGCCAGGAGCGGACGGTGGGCACTTCCGCGCCGCTCAGCACCGTGTAGGCGCCGCCCGCGAGCGCACCCGCCGCGGCCGCGACGAGCAGCAGCGGCGCGTGCAGGGCAAGGCGCGGGCTGAGCGCGAGCAGGCGCAGCGTCAGCCACATGGTGACGCTGATCACCGCCGTCACGTGCAGGCCGCTGATCGAGAGCAGATGGGCGAGACCGGAGCGGCGCATCGCATCCGCATCCTCCTCCGGTATCGCGCCTTCGTCGCCCGTCACGAAGGCGGCGGCGATCCCGCCTTGGGCGCCGGCCAGCCGGTCGTGAATGTGGCCGGTCAGGCGTTCGCGCATGCCGGCCAGCGCGCGCGAGGCGCTCCAGCCCTGCGGACGAGAGAGGATGCGGACCGGGCCGAGCGCCTTGCCCGTCGCGCCGAGCTGCTGAAACCAGGCGATCCGGGCGAAATCATAGGCGCCGGGCACGGCGGGCTCCGCGGGCGGCATCAGCCGCGCCTTGAGCGCGACGCGCATGCCGGGTGCGAGATCCTTCGGCGCGTCCGCGACGGCGACGTTGACGCGCACGTGCGGCGGCAGGCCCGCGGCCCGGTCGGGCGCGACCAGCAGGCGGACGATGCCGCGCGCCTGGAGCTGGTCGACCGATTCGATTTCGCCTGAGAACTCGGCGATGGCGGGACGATCGAGACGTGGCGCGGCAAGCCACTCGGCCCGCCCCCAGATCAGTGCCATGCCGAGCGCCGCCACCCCGGCGAAGAGCGCGATGCCGCGGCCGAGGCGAGTCGCCCGCCAGCCGATCGCCGCGACGCAGACGAGCCCGGCGGCGCCCAGCAGGAACGCGATCCAGTCCGCCTGCCGGGGAAGCGCGAACCAGGCCGCGATGCCGAGCCCGAAACCGACGGGAAGCCAGAGCGGCAGCTGCTCGCGCTCGGCTTCCAGGCCCGTTTCGATACGGTTCAGACTTGCGCGCAGCCGCGCCCGCCACCACATGCCGGGCGCGGTTTGAAGCAGGCCGGAAGCCATGCTAGGGGCCGTGCCGAATTCCGTGGCCATGCGCCCGATAGTGGAGAAAATACGCGTGGGCGCAAGCACCGGCACATCCCCGATCGTTACCCGTTTCGCACCGTCCCCGACCGGATTCCTGCACATCGGCGGCGCCCGCACCGCGCTGTTCAACTGGCTCTATGCGCGTCACACCGGCGGCACCTTCCTGCTGCGGATCGAGGATACAGACCGGGTCCGCTCGACGCAGCCGGCGATAGAGGCGATTCTCGACGGGTTGAAATGGCTGGGGATCGATTGGGACGGCGAGGCCGTGTTCCAGTTCGCCCGGGCGGAACGCCATGCCGAGGTTGCACACGAACTGCTGGCGCGGGGCCATGCCTATAAATGCTTCGCCACCGCCGAGGAGCTGGAGGCGATGCGGGCCGAGCAGAAGGCCAAAGGGCTGCCGCTGCGCTATGACGGGCGCTGGCGCGATCGCGATCCTTCCGAGGCGCCGGAGGGCGCGCCGTTCGTCGTCAGGCTGAAGGCGCCGCGCGAGGGGGCGGTGACGATCGAGGACCAGGTGCAGGGTGCCGTCACCGTGCAGAATGCCGAACTCGACGACATGGTGCTGCTCCGCTCGGACGGGACGCCGACCTATATGCTCGCCGTGGTGGTGGACGATCACGACATGGGCGTCACCCATGTCATCCGCGGCGACGATCATCTCAACAATGCCTTCCGCCAGCTCGCCCTGATCCGGGCGATGGGCTGGCCAGAGCCGGTCTATGCGCATGTGCCGCTGATCCATGGGGCGGACGGCGCGAAGCTCTCGAAACGGCACGGCGCGCTCGGGGTCGAGGCCTATCGCGACGAGATGGGGCTGTTGCCCGAGGCGGTGTGCAACTATCTGCTGCGCCTCGGCTGGGGCCATGGCGATGCCGAGATCATCAGCCGCGAACAAGCCATCGAATGGTTCGACCTCGCCGGCATCGGCCGCTCGCCCTCGCGCTTCGATTTCAAGAAGCTCGAGAACCTCAACGGGCACTATATGCGCGAGACGGACGATGCCCGTCTGGCCGAGTTAGCGCGCCCCCGAGTCGAGCCGCTCCTGGGCCGCGACCTGAGCGTTGGGGAAAGCGATTTGCTGCTCCGCAGCATGCCCTTCATCAAGCCACGGGCCAAGGATTTGCTTGAGTTGGCCGATGGTGCGCTTTTCCTGTTTCGCACCCGCCCCATAATCATGGACGAGAAGGCCGCTTCCTTGCTAGAGGGGCATGCTCTCGATCTTCTGGCCGCCGCGCACCGAGCTTTGGCAGCGGTCGGAAGCTGGGACGCGGCGTCTCTCGAAGCCGCCGTGCGTGACGTAGCTGACGCGTCCGGCGTCGGTCTCGGCAAGGTGGCGCAGCCGCTGCGTGCAGCGCTGACCGGCCGCACGACCTCGCCGGGAATATTCGATGTGCTCGCGCTGCTCGGGCGTGAGGAAAGCCTAGGGCGGCTCACCGACCGGCTTCAGCCGGCCGCAGCCGAATAAGTCGTGAACGGAAGGAAGATTCTATGGGGGATACGAGCGTGAAGCTGGCAATCGGCGACAACAGCTTCGATTATCCGGTGCTTTCCGGTTCGGTCGGTCCCGACGTGATCGACATTCGCAAGCTGTACGGCCAGGCCGATGTCTTCACCTACGATCCGGGTTTCACCTCGACCGCCAGTTGCCGATCGAAGCTGACCTACATCGATGGCGATGCAGGCGTGCTGCTTCACCGCGGCTATCCGATCGGACAGCTCGCCGAGAATTCGAGCTTCATGGAGGTCGCCTATCTGCTGCTGAACGGCGAATTGCCGGTGCAGCAGGATCTCGACAAGTTCATCTACACGATCAGCCGCCACACCATGCTGCACGAGCAGCTGGCGACCTTCTACCGCGGCTTCCGCCGCGACGCGCACCCGATGGCGATCATGTGCGGCGTGGTCGGCGCCCTCTCCGCCTTCTATCATGACTCGACCGACATCGACGATCCGCAGCAGCGCATGATCGCCAGCCACCGGCTGATCGCAAAGATGCCGACGATCGCCGCGATGGCCTATAAATATTCCATCGGCCAGCCCTTCCTCTATCCGAAGAACGAGCTGTCCTATACCGGCAACTTTCTGCGCATGACCTTCGGCGTCCCGGCCGAACCCTATGAAGTCGATCCGGTGATCGAGGCGGCGATGGACAAGATCTTCATCCTGCACGCCGATCATGAGCAGAACGCGTCGACCTCGACCGTGCGCCTCGCCGGCTCGTCGGGCGCCAATCCCTTCGCCTGCATCGCGGCGGGCATCGCCTGCCTGTGGGGCCCGGCGCATGGCGGCGCGAACGAAGCGGCACTCAACATGCTGCGCGAGATCGGCCATCCGGACCGCATCCCGGAATATATCGCCCGCGCCAAGAACAAGGACGATCCGTTCCGCCTGATGGGCTTCGGCCACCGCGTCTACAAGAATTACGATCCGCGCGCGACCGTGATGCAGAAGACCGCGACCGAAGTGCTCGACAAGCTGGGCGTCACCGATCCGGTGTTCGACGTCGCCCGCGAGCTGGAGCAGATCGCGCTCAACGATCCCTATTTCATCGAGAAGAAGCTCTATCCGAATGTCGACTTCTACTCGGGCGTGATCCTCTCGGCGATCGGCTTCCCGACCACGATGTTCACCGCCCTCTTCGCCCTCGCCCGCACCGTCGGCTGGGTGGCGCAGTGGAACGAGATGATCTCGGATCCCGAGCAGAAGATCGGCCGCCCGCGTCAGCTCTACACGGGCCCGACGCAGCGCGACTACATCCCGGTCGACAAGCGCTGATCCCGAAGCGCCCCGCCTGCAAAGGCGGGGCGTTTTTCTATCTGTCATGCTGAACTTGTTTCAGCATCCACCGCGCAGCAAGCGGTGTGCTATCGGTCGATAATGGGCCGCCAGCCTTCCGTGTACATTCTCGCCAGCAACCGGAACGGGACGCTGTATATCGGCGTCACGTCCAATCTGACGGCCCGCCTACATCAACATCGAACCTCAGACAGACGCGGCTTCACAGCCCGGTACGACGTGAAGCATGTCGTCCATTTCGAAATATTTGAGGACATGACATGCGCCAGAGCACGCGAAAAGCAGCTGAAGCACTGGCGACGCGAATGGAAGCTGACCCTTATCGAACAGGAGAATCCCGATTGGCAGGATCTCGCCGTAGCGTTGGGGTTTGAACCGATAGCGGGCGACTGACGACCGGTGGATGCTGAAACAAGTTCAGCATGACGGATGGGGTCTGGCCGGGCGCCTTCGACCCGGCCAGATCCCTTTTCCTCACGCCGCGGCGCGCCTCGGCAGCTTCCAGTTGGGACGCGGGAAGTGGCAGGTGTAGCCGTTGGGGATGCGCTCCAGATAATCCTGGTGCTCGGGCTCGGCTTCCCAGAAATCGCCCACCGGCTCGACCTCGGTGACCACCTTGCCTGGCCACAGGCCGGATGCATCGACGTCCGCGATCGTCTCTTGGGCGATGCGCTTCTGCTCCTCGCTCGTATAATAGATCGCCGAACGATAGCTCATGCCGATGTCATTGCCCTGGCGGTTGCGCGTCGTCGGATCATGGATCTGGAAGAAATATTCCAGGATCGCCCGATAGTCCGTCACCGCAGGATCGAAGAGGATCTCGATCGCCTCGGCATGGGTGCCATGGTTGCGATAGGTGGCGTTGGGCACGTCGCCACCGCTATAGCCGACGCGGGTCGATATCACGCCGGGCTGCCGCCGGATCAGATCCTGCATGCCCCAGAAGCATCCCCCGGCCAGGACGGCACGTTCCACGCTCATTCCACATCCTCCACTTGGTCGAGATAGGCGCCGTAGCCTTCGGCCTCCATAGCATCCCGGGGCACGAAACGCAGCGACGCGGAATTGATGCAATAGCGCAGGCCGCCGCGATCGGGCGGGCCGTCGGGAAAGACATGGCCTAGATGGCTGTCGCCGTTGGACGAACGCACCTCGATACGGATCATGCCGTGCGAGGTGTCGCGCAGTTCGGCGACGTTGGCCGGCTCGATCGGCTTGGTGAAGCTCGGCCAGCCGCAGCCCGATTCATATTTGTCGGACGAGGCGAACAGCGGTTCACCGGAGACCACATCCACATAGATGCCGGCCTGCTTGTTGTAGAGATATTCGCCGGTGCCCGGCCGCTCGGTACCGCTCTGCTGGGTGACGCGATACTGTTCCGGCGTCAGGCGCGATAGGGCCTCCTCTGTCTTGCGATACTGGGTCATGCATTCCTCCAGACGGGACCGTCCCCGGGGGACGGCCGCTCGGGCGATAAGTGGCGTCTCCCCGCCCAAATTGCCAGCCCCGCGACGCGACTTGCAAAAGCTGGCCCGATCGCCGTCATCGGCCGGCAATCGACACCGGTCATGCTTGCCGAGGAGCGGGCCGGGCGTAGCGTCACCGGTCGGTGAACATGGCAAAATGGGTGTCCGCATGCGTTACAGGCTGCACGGCAAATCGGGATTGCGGGTTTCGGAACTGTGCCTGGGGGCGATGACGTTCGGCTCCGATTGGGGCTGGGGCGGAGACGACGCGGCGAGCCGGGCGATGTTCGATGCCTTCGCGGAGGCGGGCGGCAATTTCATCGATACCGCGCATGTCTATACCGAAGGCGCGAGCGAGCGCCTGGTCGGCGACTGCGTCCGTGCCGATCGCGACCATTTCGTCGTCGCGACCAAATATACGCCGCACACCGGCACGGACATCTCCAAGTCCGGCAACAGCCGCAAGAACATGCGTCATTGCGTGGAGGAGTCGCTGCGCCGCCTCGGCACCGATTATATCGATCTCTATCTTCTGCATTTCTGGGACTACACCACGCCGGCCGAAGAGATCATGCGCGGGCTCGACGATCTCGTCTCGGCGGGCAAGATCCTCTATGTCGCGGTATCCGACGTGCCCGCCTGGCAGATCGCGCGGGCCAATACGATCGCGGAGTTGCGGGGCTGGTCCCCTTTCATCGGCATGCAGGTGGAATATAGCCTCACCGAACGCACTGCGGAACGCGAGCTGATCCCGATGGCCGAGGAACTCGATCTCGGCGTCACGGCCTGGTCGCCGCTGGCGCAGGGCATACTCTCGGGCAAGTTCCTCGGCAACGGAACCGACCAGCCGACCCGCCAGCAGCGCGATCAGATCCCGCAGCGCAGCCAGGAGATCGCGCAGCTCGTGGTCGACATCGCTAAGCAGGTCGGTCGCTCGCCCTCACAGGTGGCGCTGGCCGCGATCATGCAGCTCCGTCCCGAGGCCGGGGTGATCCCGATCATCGCCGGGCGAAACGCCGATCAACTCAAGGACAATCTCGGCTGCCTGGATCTCAAGCTCGATCCCGAGCATCTCGCGATGCTGGATGCGAAGACGGCGATCGAGCCAGGTTTCCCTTACACGATGCTCGGGGCGGATTTTGTAAAGGATATGGCCTTCGGCCGCGGCAACGCAGCGCTGCTGGACAATCATCGCATGCGGCGTATCGGCCGGCGCTGAGCGCCGGAGGTTAGCGGCTGGCGAACGGTAGGCCGAACGCCGCATCCGCTTCGGCGAAGAAATAGGCGCGCGGCATCACGCCGCGAGCGCGGGCCGGCTCGCGCCGACGGGCCGAGACCGCGCTGAACGGGTTAGGCGATCAGCGTCCGCTCCAGCGGGGCGTGCGCTTTTCGGAGAAAGCGAGCGGGCCTTCCATCAGATCGGGCGAAACCAGCATGGCCGCGACGGCCGGCGCCTCGTTCTGCAGGACATAGGCTCGGGACAAGGGCTCGTCGGCAGCAAGCCGGCCTGCCACTTCCTTGGACGCACGGATGGCGGCGGGGCTCGCCTGGCAGATGCTGGCCGCGATCTCCATCGCTCGCTCCATCAGCCGCTCGCGCGGGACGACATCGGCGACGAAGCCGAGCGCCCGCCCCTCTTCGGCGCTCACGCGGCGGCAGGTGAGGATGATCTCCATCGCCCTCTTCTCGCCGATCGCGCGCGGCAGCCGCAGCAGGCCACCGGCCATCGCGGCGAGGCCGACGCGCGGCTCCGGCAGTGCGAACTGCGCATCGTCCGACGCGACGATGATGTCGCAGGCCAGCGCCGTCTCGAAACCGCCGCCGAAGGCGAAACCGTTCACCGCGGCGATCACCGGCTTGACCATGTCGAAGCGCGCCGTGATGCCGGCGAAGCCGCCGGGCGGAAGCTCGACGCCGGCATCGGCGACGGACTTCAGGGCGTAACCCGCGCAGAAGGCGCGATCGCCGGCGCCGGTGACGATCGCGACCCACTGGTCCGGATCCTCGGCAAAGAGCCGGAATATGCCGTCCAGCTCGCGATTGGCGGGCCCGTGCAATGCATTCAGCACCTCGGGACGATTGAGCGTGATCACGGTGACGTGATCGTGCCGATCGACTTTCGCATAGCTGTAGGATGTCACGCGCCGCCTCTCCTTATCCGCAACAGTTTGTCGCGTCTTAGCTTGCGGACGGGCGCTGACAAGGCCGCCGGCCGTGTTCCAGGATATCGGCCGGCAGCAAAGCCGATCGCTGCGCGTGTTCACCTTGCCGCCCCACCGCCGCCATTTCACTCACGCCCGCTCGACCCTGTCCGCATCCTTGTCACGCAACTGCCCGCCATAAGCGGCTGCGACGCTTGCAATAAAGGCGCCGATAAGCATGGAAAGTGCGGTGAAAAAGCCCAGCGCCGATGACGCCTTGCGCGCCTTGTCGAACGACCTATTCGGGATCGTCGCGGGCAGGCAGGGTGAAGATGAAACGGGCGCCCTGGCCCGGTGCGCTATCCACCACGATGTCTCCGCCCATCGCGCGGGCCAATCGGCGCGCGATATAGAGACCGAGACCGGTGCCGCCCGGCTCGTTGGGATCCACGCGCTCGAACTTCTCGAAGATCCGTTCCTGGTCCTCCGGCGCGATGCCCTTGCCCTGATCGGCGACGACCACCGCAGCAGCAGCTCCTTCCCGCTCCGCCCGGATCCAGACAGAGGCGCCGGGCGGCGAATAGCGCACCGCATTGCCGATCAGATTGACGAGAATCTGCAGCGCGCGCCTGAACTCCCCGAGCGCGGCCAGAGTATGATCGGGCGCAGGGCGATCGATCGATACGGACCGATCGGCGGCGCGCACGGCCAGCAGCCCGGCCGCGCGGCGCGCGACATCCGCAAGGTCGACATCCTCGACCAGCGGCTGGAAGTCCGCTCGCTCGATAGCCTGGAGATCGACGAGATCGTCGATCAACGCCAAGAGGTGGCGACCGGCTCTCGCAATGTCCGCGGCATATTCGGCATAGTCGCTGCGCAGCGGCCCATCCGCCTGGGCTCGAATCGTATCGGCACTGGCGATGATCCGGTCGAGCGGCGTGCGCAGCGCCTTGTCCAGCCGCTCGCCGAAGGCACCGCTTTCGGACGAGGATTCGGTCTCTTCGGATTCCGTCTCCGCCGGCGCCGGTGGGGCCTTTCCGTCCACCAGCGAGGCGACGCTGCCGCTGAAACCGGAAAATTCGCCATTGCCGTTGATAAGCGGCACGCCAGTCAGCCGCACGCGGGCGCCGCCTTCGCGCAACTCTGCAAGCTGATCGTCGAAGCGGCGCTGTCCGGCGGCGGCGGAGAGAATCGGTAGATCGCCTTCCTCATCCTCGATCAGACGGAACAAGCGGGTCAGGGGTTGGCCGAGCGCGGTGGCCGACTGGCCGCCCAGCGCCGTAGCGGCCGAAGAGGAGAGCGCAGTAATGCGTAGCGCCTCATCCGTTTCCCAGAGCCAGTCGGCGGGGGCGCGCAGGAAATCATGGGTGCGCTCCACCTCGGGCGCCGGATAAGGCGCACGCGCCGGGCGCACATTCCAGCCGGCGACGGAGAGCGAGATGGAATCGCCATCGGGCTGCGCACGGACCCAGAGATCGAGATCATTGTCGCCATCGGCCGCGATCACGCCGCGGGAGATGACAATGCCGAGACGCCGCGCCAGCCGGACCAACGCGGCGATCTGCGGCACGGCGATCGGGCCACCAAGCTCGCCGCCGGCACGCAGATGCAGATCGGCGAGCGCAGGCTCGGCCTCGACCAGCCGGCCATCGCGGTCGACACGGCCGCGCACCGGAGCGGTCGAAGAGATGACGCCGGGCGCGTTCATCGTATCGCCTCGCGCCGTGCGAGCGCACGCGACAGGTCGGCGATCGCCTTGCGATAGAAGGTGTCGAGCTTCCAGGGACGGATCGCCTCCTGCGCGCGCGGCCATTCGAGCGCGTCAAAGGCGACGGCGAACGCGGCGAGCCTGTCCTGCGATTCCTTGTCCTCGTGCAGGGCCAGCAGCACGGAGATCGCCGGTCCGCGGCGCATGCCGACGGCACGCAGCAATATGGTCAGGCGCGCGGGATCGGCTGCCATTTCCCAGGCGGAGACGAAATCGATGCCAGCGCGCACGGCGAGCCCGGCAATGGCCAGCATCAGACGGGCATCGCCGATCGCGTCGACGATCAACGCGTCGTCGAGCTTGTCGTGCCGGGCGAGCAGGCGCGCGAGTTGTGTGGCGCGACTCTCCAGCGCCTCGCTCTCGTCATGCGCGGCCAAAGCCTCGCTCGCCGCCGCGGTCAGCGCACGATCGACGAAGGCGGCACCCACGACATGATTGCGATTGATATGGTCGCGTAGCGCGGCGACCGACCACCAGACCAGCCGATGCTGGATCTCGGCAGGCAGATCGGTGCGAGCCAACAGCGGTTCCTGAAAGCGATCATAACGGCGGCTCTCGGCGATCAGCAGCGCCATCGCTCCCTCGGCGAGCCCGGCCTCTCCGCTCTCCAGCAGCCGATCCAGCAGCGGCGCGGCCGGGGCGGGCTGAACCTCGCCGGCATCGTTCACCGCCTTCAGCCTGAGCGCGCTGACCAGGCGATGCTCCTCCGTGCGGCGCAGCAGCAGCGCGACAAGCTCGGAATCCTGAAGCAGGCCCGAGCGGAATAGGATGGGCGACGCGATTTCGACCTGATCGGACGCGATGGCGGCAAGCAGATCGCTCGGCGCGCCGCTCTGCACATGGCCGATCAGGCGCCGGCGCAGATCCTGCTCGATCGCCTGGACGAGCTTCGCCAGCAACTGGTCCATCGTGCCGCGCTGCTGATCGCTGAGCCGCGCATCGGCGGGCAGGAACAGATCGGTGGCCGCCACCGATGCACGTGCGCCGACGCCATCCGCCGCCTGCGCTGCCTCGCTGAGCAGACGTTCGGCGTCCATCGTCGTGCCATTCGCTTGCTCGAGATCCATCGCGTGCATGGCCGTCCCTAGCCCGTGCGTCGTTAAAGCGATATTACCCTCAATGAGAGAGTTGTCGCATTCGTTTCGCCAAATGCATAACACCGCTGCTATGCGCGATCCTGCCATGCGATGCACGATGACAGCGCCGTTTCGTGCAAGGCTTTCCGAACTCTGTCCCATATCGGGATCGTCACGTCATCCTTACCGAACGTTTCGGCGCGCGCTGCCCTTGCAGCGGGGCCGGCCGCCCCTAGTTCTGCTCCGTCGATCGGCCGAGCAAGCGCAAGGAAATAAAAGATAATGAGTCTGCTGAGCGACAGCCGGATCCTGCTGGTCGAAGACGAGTTCCTGCTCGCAACGGATCTGGCGCAGGCTCTTGCCGCGCAGGGAGCTGAAGTGCTGGGCCCCATCGCCACCCTGGCCGAGGCCCAGCAGATGCTCGCCGGCGAACCGGTCGACTGCGCGATCGTCGATATCAATCTCCAGGGCACCATGGCATTCCCGCTGCTCGCCGCACTGCGCGACGAGGGGGTGCCCGCGCTCGTCATCTCGGCCTATCCAGTAGACGTACTTCCGCCGGAACATCGCGGCGTGAGCTTCCTCGCCAAGCCGTCGCCGATCGCCCTCACCCTACAGATGGTTGAACTGCTGCTGCGCGGCGAGGTTCACGAGCGGATGCCGCAAGACGGGTGATCCCCGCGGTCGGCCGCGAAACCCTCTCCGTCACCCGCGCGTTTGGGGCGTGTGGCATTTCGGAGAGAGGATCATGACTACCAAATCCACCCATCCCACCCGGCGCAGTACTCAGGGCCGGGAAATGCTGACCAGCATCAAGCGCGAAGCAACCACTCCGCGCCTTGCCGCAGCGGCTGGCGTGCTCGCAGTCGGCGCGGCAGCTTTAGCGCTATGGCGCAAATCGGAATGGCGAGACGAGGCGATGAGCTTCGGACGATCCATGGCGGACCGCGCGCAATCGCTGGCCAGCCGAGCGAAGGATGGCGCCAAGGCTTTGGCGGACAGCGACCCGGCCTCGGCGTCAGAGCGCCAGCCACTCACCGTAGTCGCCTGACGGCGACGACGGCGAGCAGATGTCAAAATGCGTCGGCCTATCAGGCCGGCGCATTTTTCTTGGGAGCAACGCGACCGCCGCCGCCCTGGGGATCGGCGTCATAATCTTCGGAAGCCCCGCTGCCGCCCGCCGCCGCGCCGCTTCCGACAACTGCGCCGCTGCCCTGAGAGGGCGCAAGTGTCCCCCGGTTCTCGCGCGCGCTGAGGCCCTGTTCGATCGGGGCGGGACCGCGAAGATCTTCCGGATGCGGGGTCTGGTCGCCATGATAGACAGGCGGCAGATAGTCGCGCTTGTCCTGGTCCTTGTCTCGGGTCATTGGTGTCATCCTCTCGCCAAAGCAGGAAAACGTCCCGCGGCGACGAGAGGTTGCCGCCCGCCCGCCGGCATCAGGCCCGACGTTCGGCAGACGCGGCGAGTGCCCGCGCGATCGCCGCGCTCAGGCTTTCCGCGCCATAAGGTTTCTTGACGATCTGAAAACCGGCGGCCTCGCCGCTCGACACCTCCTTGCTGTAGCCGGTGGCGAGCAGCACGGCCTGTCCCGGCATGGTGGCGCGAAGCTGACGCGCGAATTCGAGGCCGGTCATTCCCGGCATCACGATGTCCGAAAAGACGAGGTCGAAGCGGCCTGCGCGCAAGAGGCGCCCTGCTTCTTCGGCGGAACAGGCTTCGGTTACGGTGACGCGCAACTCCTCAAGCAGCGAGCGCGCGAAGGTGCGTACGATATCGCTGTCCTCGACGAGGAGTATGTCGAGCCTGTCCCATTTCGCAGGCGCCGCTCCGGCAAGCGAGATCGCGACCGGGCTCGCATGGGCGCGCGGCAGGATGATGCTGACCGTGGTTCCCTTGCCGGGCTGCGACGCAAGCTCCGCCCGACCGCCCGCCTGCGCCGCGAAACCGTGGATCTGGCTCAGGCCCAGGCCGGTTCCCTTGCCGACCGGCTTGGTCGTAAAGAAAGGCTCGAACACGCGCGCCATCAGTTCGTCGGCAATGCCTTCGCCATTGTCGGACACGGCGAGCCGCACGCATTGGTCGTGCGGCTGATTGATGGCGGTGATCCGCAGCTCGCCGCCGGACGGCATGGCATCGCGCGCATTAAAGGCCGCGTTGAGCAAGGCCGTCTCCAGCTCCGCAACATCGACCTCGATCGGCCATATGTCTCGATCGACGTCGACGCGGACCGCGATCCGGCTGCCCAGGGTGCGGGCGAGCACTTCGCCCAAGGCGTCGAGGCGGACGCCGGGATCGATCACCTCGGGTTCCACCGCCTGTCTGCGGCCGAAGCTGAGCAGGCGGCCGGTGAGAGTCGTCGCGCGATCCGCCGTCTCCAGGATCGAACGAACGTAGCGGGCGCGTTTTTCCGGGCTCAGCGTCTCGTTCTGGAGAAGCTCGGCAGAGCCGCGGATCACGGTCATGAGATTGTTGAAATCATGGGCGATGCCCCCGGTCAGCTCGCCCAGTGCCTGAAGCTTCTGCGCCTGGAACAGGGCAGCACGCGCTTCTTCCAATTCTTCCTGCGCCCGCCTTTTCTCGGTGACGTCGCGCGTGACCTTGGCGTAGCCGATGAGCCGGCCCTGTTCGTTGCGGATCGGATGGATCACCACATGCGCCCAGAAGCGCGAGCCGTCCTTGCGCAGCCGCTCGGCCTCGCGTTCGTAGCGGCCCTCTTCCAGAGCAGTGCGCAATGCCCGCTCGGGCTCGCCATTGGCGCGATCTTCCTCGGTATAGAAACGGGAGAAATGCTGGCCGACGATCTCGTCGGCCGTATAGCCCTTGATCGTCTGCGCGCCGGCGTTCCAGTTGGTCACGCAGCCATTCAGATCGAGCATGTATATCGCATAGTCGCGTACGCCCTGAACGAGCATGCGGAAACGTTGCTCGCTGTCGTAAAGCGCGCGATCGGCCTCGCGGCGCGCGGTGATGTCGCGGGTGATCTTGGCATAGCCGAGCAGCTCACCATCCTCGCCGCGGATCGGATCAACGACGACATGAACCCAGATGTGGCTGCCATCCTTGCGGACGCGCCAGCCCTCCTGCTCGAACCGGCCTTCCTCGTCCGCGGTGCGCAATATCCTTTCGGGCAGGCCGGCCGCCCGATCCTCCGGCGTGAAGAAGCAGGAGAAATGCGCACCGACGATCTCGTCGGCGGTATAGCCCTTGAAACGATAGGCACCCGGATTCCAGGTTGCGATGCAGCCGTTGGGATCGAGCATGTAGATGGCGTAATCGGTGACCGCATTGACCAGCAGCTTGAAGCGCTGCTCCGTTTCGCTGTCGAATGCAGATCGTTGCGCCATCCGCCCTGCCTATCACCGGCTCGACCGCCGGCCTACGCTTATATCGGTCCGCGGCTGTGACCTGGAGCCGCCGGGCGCACCGTTTATCCTGCCTTCGAGGGAATGTGCCGATTTTTTCCCAATTCACGGTCCTCGCCACGAAAGGCGGTCGGGGCGGATCATCCCGGCCGATCATCCTGCCAATCGAAACGCAGAGGCGCTTCGCGGAAGGCGAAGCGATCGAGGTGCCGGGCGAGCGCGCCCTTGAGCCCGTCGAGCTGGCCGGCGGCGCTCGCTTCGATGCGGCATTCGAGCGTGTCGTCATGCGCGATCATCGTCACCAGTCCGTCGCCCGGCCAATCCGCCCCGCGCGCATCGCGCGGAAAGACGATCCTGCCCTGTTCCGCGGTGAAATCCACCGCGAGATTATGGCTCCAGTGCTTGCATAGCTGCTGGAGATATTTGCTGGCATTGTCCGTCGGGACGAGAGCTGTGCTGCTGTTCTGCATGGGGAATCCTGTTCTGTTGAGGGGCGCCGGCGAGCCCGAGCCGCCGGCGCAGAAGTGCGAGCCGTGTCGCCTTCACAGGCGCTCGATCCGCTGGGCGGCCTCGTCGAGAATGGCCGCGACCGCGTGCTGCGTCTCGCTGCTCACATCCTCGCGCCCCAGCCGATGCATCAGCACGGCACGGAGATTGCCCATCGCCCGCCGGATCGGCGCGCCATCGGTGCGTTCGCGCAGCGCCGCCAGCTCCGCGAGCCGGGAGAAGAGCGCTTCGACCTCGTCCTGCTTTTCGGCGAGGTGCGCCGTGCCTTCCTCGGTGATCGAGAAGGCCTTGCGAGTCCCTTCCGTCTTCGCTTCCTCGATATGGCCCATGTCCTGCAGCAGAGTGAGCGTGGGATAGACCACACCCGGGCTGGGGACATAGCTGCCGCCGGTCAGTTCCTCGATCGCGCGGATGAGGTCGTAGCCGTGGCGGGATTGATCGGCGATCAGCTTGAGCAGAACGAGCCGCAGCTCGCCCGAATCGAAGACGCGGCGACGGCCCCGTCCCTCCCGTTCGCCGTCCCAGTGACGGCCGAAACCACCCTGACCGAAGCCGCGTGGCCCGAAGTGGCGTCCATGCGGCCCGTGGCCGCGTCCTTGGTGAAAAAATCGCATCTGTTGCTTTCCTGTATGTTTCAGCATGTCTAAGATATATCTTGAGTCGTCATAAATGCAAGGCTCCTTTGTGGTGGTGGATGATTTTTCCGGCGTCGGCGCCTATATCCGGGCCCAATCATGGCTGATCTCTTCGCTTCCGAAACCGCTGCCGCCGTTCCCGCCGACGTCGGGCCGCTGGCAGACCGCCTTCGCCCACGCCGGCTCGACGAGGTGGTCGGCCAGGATCATCTTACCGGCCCGGAAGGTGCGATCGGACGGATGGTCGCCGCCGGCCGGCTCTCCTCCATGATCCTGTGGGGACCGCCGGGCACCGGCAAGACGACCATCGCCCGCCTGCTTGCCGATGCGGTCGGGCTGCGCTTTGCCGCCATCTCCGCGGTCTTCTCCGGCGTCGCCGACCTGAAGAAGGTCTTCGCCGAAGCGCGCGAGCATGCACGCATGGCGACCCGCACGCTGCTGTTCGTGGACGAGATCCACCGTTTCAATCGCGCGCAGCAGGACGGCTTCCTGCCCTATGTCGAGGACGGCACCGTGATCCTCGTCGGCGCGACGACGGAGAATCCGAGCTTCGAGCTCAACGCCGCCTTGCTGAGCCGCGCGCAGGTACTGATCCTCAATCGTCTCGATGCCGCAGCCCTCGGTCAGCTGCTCGACCGGGCGGAAGCCGAGGAGCAACGCCCGCTGCCCTTGACGCCGGCCGCGCGCGAGGCGCTGATCGCCAGCGCGGACGGTGACGGGCGCTTCCTGCTCAATCAGGCCGAGACGCTGTTTTCCGTCGAACTGGAGGAGGCGCTCGATCCCGCCGGGCTCGCCGCGCTGCTGCACCGGCGGGTCGCGGTCTACGACAAGGATCGCGAGGGCCATTACAACCTGATTTCCGCGCTCCACAAATCGCTGCGCGGATCGGATCCGCAGGCGGCGCTCTATTATCTCGCGCGCATGCTGGTTGCCGGGGAGGAGCCGCTCTACGTGCTGCGCCGGATGGTTCGTTTCGCATCCGAGGATATCGGCCTCGCCGATCCCCAGGCGCTGGTGCAGTGCCTCGCCGCCAAGGACGCCTATGATTTCCTGGGTTCGCCGGAAGGCGAGCTCGCCATAGTCCAAGCCTGCCTCTATCTGGCGACCGCACCCAAATCCAATGCCGCCTATGTCGCGCAGAAGCGGGCTTGGTCGTCCGCGAAGCAGACCGGATCGCTGATGCCGCCCAAGAACATCCTCAACGCGCCGACCCGGCTGATGAAGGATATCGGCTATGGCAAGGACTATGCCTATGACCATGACGCGGCCGACGGCTTTTCGGGCGATGATTACTGGCCGGAGGAGATGACCGCGCAGCATTTCTACGCCCCCTCCCCGCGCGGCTTCGAAGCCAAGATCGCCGAGCGGCTGGCCTATTGGGACCGGCTGCGCGAGGATCGCCAGAAGCCATGAGCCTGGATTGGGACGGGATCGTCGCCCATGCGCTGTCGCTCGCCGGCACCGAAGCGGGCAGCAGCTACGGCCAGCCCGCAGTGAAGGCGAACGGCCACACGATGATCTCGCCGGGACGAGAGGCCGGATCTTTCTGCCTCCACATCGATCGCGACACGGTGGAGATGCTCAAGGAAACCGATCCGGAGACCTTCTGGCAGACTCCCCATTATGAAGGATGGCCGTCGGTGCTGGTGCGCTTCGACAGCCCCGATCCCGATCGGGTCTACGCGATGATCGAACGCTCGCGCGACTGGTGCCTGACACGGCCAAAGGCGCGGCCGCGCAAGAAGGGATGATCCGCCGCTTCACGCGCTTCGCCTGCATCGATTGGTCGGGTGCGAAGGGCCCCTGGCAGAAAGGCATCGCGCTCGCCTGCTGCGACACGGGTACCGCCGCACCGGCGCTGATCTTTCCGGCGGAGGCGCGCTGGTCCCGCCAGGCCGTGCTCGACTGGCTGCTGGAACGGGCCGCCATGGGGGCGGACATGCTGGTCGGTGTCGATTTCTCGGCCGCCTTGCCCTTCGCCGATACCGGCGCCTATTTCCCGGATCTGGCCGGCTCGCCCGCCGACGCCCGCGCGCTATGGCGCCACGTCGATGCGATCAGCGAGGACGATCCGCATCTCGCCGCCTCGCGCTACGTCGCGCATCCCGAGATCATGCCCTATTTCCGCGTCGGCGCGGCCACCGGGCCGCGCTTCGCCAGCGCCGATCGCAACGGCAGGCTGCGCGCGGTGGAGCGGCTTGCGGCATCGGGGCGGCCGACCTCCTGCTTCAACCTCGTCGGCGCCAGCCAGGTGGGGCTTTCCAGCCTCACCGGCATGCGCGTGCTCCATCGCCTAGCCGGCCGGATCCCGGTCTGGCCCTTCGATCCCGTGCCGCAGAGCGGCCCGCTGATCGTCGAAATCTACACCAGCATAGCAGCGATCGCCGCCGGACGCCCGCGCAACGCAACCAAGATGACGAACTACGAGGCGCTGAACGACGCCCTCGCCCTGCTGGGCAGCGATCCCGTGGCCGGCCGTGGCCCGATCGACGATCACAGCAGCGACGCGCTGTTGACCGCCGCCTGGCTCCGCCGCCGCTCCGCCGATCCGGCCCTCTGGGATCCGCAAGGCCTCAAGGCCGACCCGACGCTGGCGCACACGGAGGGGTGGACGTTCGGCGTCGCCTGAGGCAAAGGCCCGCAACGCAGAGACTGGACCTGAGCGCCGCTCTGACGCATGGGAACACATGCTGCCGGGTTAGCTCAGCTGGTAGAGCAACCGCCTTGTAAGCGGTAGGTCGTCGGTTCGAGTCCGACACCCGGCACCATTTTGTAGGGCTTCAGGCGCCGACGGCGACGTCCGTCGCCTTGGCCATCCTCGCATAAGTTCGGACAATCGCTTCAGAGACACCCCTCGACGTCCGTTCGTGCGAAATCCTCGCCCACATACAACAGCCCGCATCCGTGCTCCTTTGCCACCACATAAGCGAAGCAATCGCCGAAATTGAGAGCTGCCGGATGAATGCCCTTCCCCCATTTTTCATAAGCCTCGGCGACACGGCGCGCGGATGCGGACGTGACGCTGATGATCTCGAAACCCAGCCCGTCGATCAGGCGCGCAATCTCTTCGCCCAGATTGCGGCGTCCGGCGACGATCAGCGCTTCGGCGACGGTGCCGGCTGAAATCAGCAGTCGATCCTGAGTTTCGAGTAGGGCGGCGCATCCGTCCGCCTCCGGTTCGCCTAAAAGGATCGCCATCAACGCAGACGTATCGACGGCGATCATTCCGGAAGGCCATCCTCACCATAGAGGAAGTCCTGGCTGCGCGCCGCGACTCGACGATCCGCAACCTTCGCAGCAGCGGACGATCGGACAGAGGCGAGCAGCGCCTTGCGCGATGCGGCATTGCCGACCGGATTGACAGGGACCAACCGAACGGCGGCGTGACCGTGGCGGGTGAGAATGACCTCGTCCCCTGCTTCGGCCCGACGGACGAGATCGGTGAGTTGTCCCTTTGCCTCCGTCACCGATATTTGCACGGGACACGCCCTCCACCAATCCACCCCGACAATATGGACTACTTAATAGTCCATATCAATGGCGGCCCCAGTGGATTTCCTCGGACAATCTTGCCCGCGCTGCAAATTCACCGTTCGACGAAGGCGCGCTCGATCACATAGTCGCCGAGTTCGCCGACGCCGGGCGACAGCTGGAAGCCGCGTTCGTCGAGCAGCGCCGACATATCGTTCAGCATCGCCGCGCTGCCGCAGATCATCGCCCGGTCGACCGCGGGGTCGAGATCCGGAAGGCCGAGATCGGCGGCGAGCTTGCCCGAGCCCAGCAGGGCGGTCAGCCGGCCCCGGTTCCGGAACTCCTCGCGCGTGACCGTCGGATAGTAGAGCAGCTTCGCGGCAATCTCCTCGCCGAGATAGGGATCGCGCGGCAGCTCCTCGGTGATGAAGTCGGCATAGGCCAGTTCCTGGCGCGTGCGCACGCCGTGCGCGAGCACCACATGATCGAATTTCTCGTAGGTTTCCGGATCCTGGATGATGCTCATGAAGGGCGCCAGCCCGGTGCCGGTTGCCAGGAGATAGAGCGTCCGTCCCGGCCGGAGATCGCGCACGACGAGCGTGCCGACCGGCTTGTTGCTGACGATCAGGTCCTGACCCGGCTCGATATTCTGGAGCCGGGAAGTCAGCGGACCGTCCGGCACCTTGATGCTGAGGAATTCCAGCTCCTCACCGTGATTGGGGCTGGCGATGCTGAACGCGCGCAGCAGGGGCTTTCCGCCGAGATCGATGCCGAGCATGACGAAATGGCCGTTTTCGAACCTGAAGGACGGATCGCGCGTCGTCCTGAAGCTGAACAGCCGATCGCTCCAGTGATTCACGCTGAGGATACGTTCGGTACGCAGGCTTGCCATGTCGATGCTCCAGATGATGGAGCCGGTGATACCCGCCTTCTCGAAATTCAAAAAACTAGTAATATCGGTAAAAATCATCGATAAATCAGATATGCGTTTCAGCCTGCGTCACTTGCAGATATTTGCCGCCACGGCCCGCCATGAGACGATTTCGGCAGCCGCGGAGGAACTCGGCATGTCTCAATCGGCGGCGAGCGCGGCGCTGATCGAGCTGGAAAGGCGCTATGACCGGCCCTTGTTCGATCGGGCCGGCAAGCGGCTGAAGATCAACGAAACCGGCCGGTCGCTGCTCCCTGCGGCCCGCGATCTCCTGGACCGGGCCGAGGAAATCGATGCACTGCTGGCAGGCCGGCTCGGCCCCGCCTCCTTCAGGCTGGGCGCCACGCAGACGATCGGCAGCCATGTCGCGCCATTGCTGATGGAGACATATGTCCAGCGCCATCCCGGGCGGCCATTGACGCTGGAGATCAACAATACGGCGGCGATCGCGGGCAAGATCGCCGATTTCTCCCTCGATCTTGCGCTGGTGGAAGGCGAATATGCCCATCCCGACCTGCTGATGACGCAATGGCTCGGCGACGAGCTGGTGCTGATTTGCAATCCGTCCCATCCACTGGCGAGCAGATCCCCCTGCCCGGTGGATGCGCTGCTCGCGGAGCGCTGGGTCGTGCGCGAAAAGGGGTCCGGCACGCGCCAGACGCTCGATCGGGCGATGCATCCCTATTGGAGCGAGTGGCAGATCGGCATGGAATTGCAGCAGATCGAGGCGATCATCGAGATGGTCGCGGTCAGTTCGCTCGTCGGCTGCGTGTCCCACCTTGCCGCGCGCCAATCGCTGGAACAGGGACGCATCGTGCAATTGCAGGTGCCCGAGATCGACCTGCGGCGCCCGTTCTTCATCCTGTCCCATCGGGAAAAATACATCACGCCCGGCATTCGCGCCTTTCTCGAGATCTGCAAGACCACGCCGTCACTCGACCCGCGCGCCTGACCCGGGCGGCACCCGATGGATCTGACCGGCCCGGCTGATGGACCGGGGCCCAGCGCGGGCAAGGCCGTTTCGCACGGCGGCGGAAGCAATTTCGATTGACAGCCGTAACGAAAGGCCCAGCATCCCGCCGACCGACCGGTCCCCAACGAAGACGTGCGATTGAAGAGTTAGTTCACGCAGATTTTGGGAGGAGAGGGTCATGAACGAACTGCAAAGCTGGTCGCTCGGCGTCGTCCCCTTGATCACCGCCGTGGTGCTCAAGATCATCGGCGCCATCATCCTCTACATGATCGGACGCTGGCTGATCAGCCTCGCGATCCGCCTGCTCGACACGGCGCTCACCCGGCGCAATTTCGACGCGACGCTCCAGCATTATATCGCGAGCGTCCTCGCCATCGCGCTCAACATCATTCTCGTAATCTCGATCCTCGGCTATTTCGGCGTCGAGACGACGAGCTTCGCAGCCTTGATCGCGGCGATCGGCATAGCGGTCGGTGCAGCCTGGTCCGGGCTGCTCTCCAATTTCGCGGCGGGCGCTTTCCTGATCATCTTCCGCCCCTTCAAGGTCGGTGATTTCGTCACGGCGGGCGGCGTCACCGGCACGGTCACGCGGATCGGCATGTTCGCCACCACCATTACCGCGCCCGACAATGTCGAGACGATCGTCGGCAACAGCAAGATCAGCGGCGACACGATCCAGAACTACTCGACCCATGCCTATCGGCGTGTCGAGCGGACCGCGCAGCTCGCCTTCGGAGTCGATCCGTTGGACGCGATCGCGCGGCTGAAGGCGGAACTGGCGGCCATCCCCAATGTGATCGCCGATCCCGCGCCCGAGGTGACGATACTCGATTTCAACGAGCGCGGGACGCAGCTCGCGGTGCGCCCTTTCTGCCACACCGATCATTATTGGCAGGTCTATTTCGATACCAACGCGCTGATCGCCCGCGTATTCGGCGCGGCGGGCTTTCCCGGCCCGTTTACGCGGCACGACATCACCAACCGTAGCTGACCGGCTGCGGCGCCGGGCGAAGACGACGGCCCGGTGCCGCCTCGGCCGGGGCATCGTGCGGAAAGTGGGGACCTGTTTTCCCTACGATAAGACCGCAAAGGCTATAGCAGCCAGGTGGAGGTCAGCGTCGTGACGTTGCCGGTGAAGAGTATCTGCATGTCGGCCGCCGCGTCGCCATTGGTATCGAACAGGGCGGTAGTGGTATTCGTCCCAGCATCGTAGCTGAGCGTGAATTCGGCGGCGGTGTGATCGAAGGCGCCGACGAGATGGAAGGCCTGGTCGCCCGACACCTTGGTATTGGCGTCGATTGCGGACACGTCGAGAATGTCGCCTTTGGCGAAATCGGTGATCCGATCCGAAGCCGCCAGCGTGCTGTCTCCCACCGCGAGATAGCTGAACGTATCGTTCTGCGTGCCGCCGGTCAGCGTGTCCGCACCGCCGCCGCCAATCAGCGTGTCGGCGCCGACATTGCCGATGAGCGTGTCGTCCCCCGCTGCGCCCTTCAATATGTCGTTGCCATAACCGCCGTCGACGGTGTCGTTCGATGAGCCAGCGTCGATGGTATCGTTGCCGTTGCCGCCGTAAATTATGTTCACCTGCGCCGAGCCGGTGATCGTGTCGTCATAGGCGGAGCCGGTGATGTTCTCGATGAACAGCAGCGTGTCGGTTCCCGCGCCATGCGTGTCCTGCGCGGTAGTGAGCGACAGGTTGATCGTGATGCCGACGGTGGCGTTCGCATAACTCGCCGTGTCGCTCCCCGCGCCGCCGTTGAGCGTATCGTTGCCGAGGCCGCCGACGAGGATGTCGTTGCCGGCATTGTCGATGAGGACGTTGTTGCCGTCGTCACCGGTCAGCTGGTCGTCATAGCCGCCGCCGGTGAGGTTCTCGATGCCGGAGAGCGTGTCGACGCCGGCGGAAATGGTCGATTGCGCGGCGGTGATCGCCAGGCTGACGCGGATGGCGCCGGCGGCGGTCGCATAGCTGGCGGTGTCGATGCCATCGCCGCCGTAGAGCAGATCATTACCCAGTCCGCCGCTCAACACGTCGTCGCCCAGCGATCCGATCAGCGTGTTGGCGAACTCGTTGCCGGTCAGCGTGTCGTTATAATCGGATCCGTAGATCTGCTCGATATTGTGCAGCGCCTCGATGCCGCCACCGCCGGTATTCTGATAGCTGGTGCTGACCAGGTTCACGGTGACGCCGGAGAGGGCGTGATTATAATAGACCGCGTCGATACCCGCGCCGCCGTCGAGATAATCGGTACCACCGCGGCCATCCAGCACGTCGTTGCCAGCCCCGCCATAGAGGCTGTTCGTCCCGCCATCACCGGACAGATAATCCGCGAAATCGGTTCCGATCAGGCCCTCGATGCTGGTGAAGGTGACATTGCCGGCGCCGCCGCTGGCGTGGACGCCGTCGTCGACGGTGATGCTCACCCCCGCAGCGAGGCCGGCGAAGGACGCGATGTCGAAACCCGCCCCACCATCCAGGATAGCGCCATCGGTCGAAACCGTATTGAGCACGTCGTCGCCGTCGCCGCCATAAAGCGTATCGGCACCGGCCTTGCCAGACAGCATGTCGTTTCCAGCAAGGCCATAGAGGATGTTGGCCCCGCCATCTCCGGTCAGAATGTCATTATAGTTGGTGCCGATCAGATTTTCGAAGCCGGATATGGTATCCGTTCCACCACCGCCCGTTGCCTGCGCCGTGGTGATCGACAGATTGACCGTCACCCGCGAGGTCGCATCGACATAGGTCAGCGTGTCGATGCCATCACCGCCGTAGAGATAGTCGGTGCCCGCTCCGCCCTCGATCAGATCGTCGCCGGCCCCGCCATAGAGGCTGTCATTGCCGTCGCCGCCGTAGAGCGTGTCGGCGGCGCTGCCCGCGGCGATATAGTCGTTGCCCGCCAACCCGTAGAGATGGTTGGCGTAGACACCGTCGCCGAAGATGGTGTTGGCGAGGCTATTGCCCTGGCCGGTGAGGCCGTCGCCATAAAGCTGGAGCTGCTCGACATTCGCGGCGAGGGTATAATCCGAGAAAGCGAGGACGACGTCGGTGCCGCCGTTGGACGCTTCCACGACGCTGTCGAGCGGATCGTCCACCATATAGGTGTCGTTGCCGGCGCCGCCCGTCATCACGTCGTGGCCGGGGCCGCCCGAGAGGAGATCGTTGCCCGCCCCGCCGAAGAGCTGATCGTCGCCGTTCAGACCAAACAGCCAGTCGTCGCCATCGAGGCCGCTGACGATATCGGTAACGGACGTGCCGCGGATCGTGTCCGCACCGGCATGACCCGCCTCGGTCAACGTCTCCGTGGTCGCATTCCAGCTCCAGGACGAGACCACCGAATTGGAGCCCGACGCGTCGGAAGTGACGACCCCTCCGGTGCCGGCCGAGCCGTAGATGAAGGCGGCGGCATCCTTGTCGAGCTGAAGCAGGTGCGAGGCGCCGCCGACCGTGGCCATGATGGTGCGCGATGGATCGTCCGATGCCAGCACCTGATCGTGCACCACATCCGGATCGGCGGCATAGTCGGTCACCGCCTCGGTCGGATGCTTGAGGCCTATCGCATGACCGATCTCGTGCAGCAGCGTGCCATAATTGACCGTGCCGCCGCTGACAAATTGGCTGTTCATGACCACGTCGCCCGAGGCGTCGAGATCGCTCTGGAAGCTCGGCGTGGTGAAATAATTCCAGTCGCCGAAGGGATAGAAGCCGATGCCGCCCGCCCCCGAATAGCTGCTGGTGTTCAGATCTGCCAATTGGAAGTTGATGTCGCCCTTACCCGGCGCCACCTCGACGAAAGTGATGCCGGACGCGCTCGCCCATTCTGCCAGCGCCGCTCGCGCCTGATCCTGTTCGGCAGGCGTGAAGGCCTGGAAGCTCGCCGTCGTCGCCGCAGTAAAACCATCGATCGAGGAGAAATAGTCAGGAGCGCTCGTGGGAAAGGAGTAAGTGACGATCACGGGTTTTCCCGTGGCCTCGATTCCGTTCCAGTATGAACCGCTCAACAGCGCAGTGTAATCGGAAACGACGGTCATGGACGCTCTCCCCCGGGACTCTGGCCGACCTGTGCCGTTTACCATCGTCCAAGTCAGCTCGGGAGTGAATTCGTGAGCTCCTGTTTATATCGGATGGGTTATGGCGCTTAAATATTTGAAATATTCATACGGGTTCAGGAGGAGGCGATCGTATATCCGAACCCATATGGCAAATCTTGCCGGATTGCTGGACAACAAGCCTCGATCGTGGAGGGGTATGAAGGCCCGATCGAAAAATGCGCTCCGGCGATACCGATCCTCTGTCGTCCGGAGGCGCTTTTTCTCACGCTATTCCGCCAACCGCGTCAATAAGGACGATTTTCCATCCGAGGGACGGCCGCGGCTCCGGATCAGCAACTGCCCCGATCGGGCAAACGAATGACGCCCGCCGTCAGCACATGGCCTACCTTCGCCTCGCACAGCCGCTGCGCCTGCGCGCGCGCCTCGGCCTCGGTCTGCCAGATACCGATCCAGGCCGCCTCCTCCGCATTGGCTTCCATCGGCGGGATGCGGAGCACGCCGAAGCGCCCGTCACTTACCTCGACCACCGCGATGCGGCGGGTCAGTTCATGGAAGAACAGGGTTCGCGTCTGGAAATCGATCGGTTTTTCGCCGCGCTCCATCTCACCGATGAAATTCTCGGACAAGCCGACGATTCCTGCCAGCTGCTCCAGACTGAACCCTGCCGCCTTACGCAACGCACGCAATTCCTGCCCCGTCATATTCCTCCCTGCCTCCATACCGTTGGTGCAAGGATAGTAGTCGTGCGATCCTTTCATTCGGAATGTCGGGAAGGCCGAATCACTCCGCTTCGGAGAGGAAAACGGCGTCAGGCGCAGCGCAGAGATAGCGGGGAAACGCAATCATCAGGGGCTGAACACCAGCACCATGAAAACGCTGAACAGCGACAGGTGGATAGCCCCCTCCAGCATCGTGGTCCGTGTGCCGGAAAAGGTGTGCATCGTCAGCAGCAGCGTGACGGCGAGAAGCACCATGTTGGAGGCAGAGACACCCAATATCACCGGCTGTCCGGTTGCGAGGCCGATCACGAGCACCGCTGGCACGGTAAGCCCCAGCGTCGAGGTCGCCGCGCCCAGACAGAGGTTGATCGCACGCGTAAGCTGATCCGCGCGGACAGCACGCAGCGCAGAAATGCCTTCCGGCGCGAACACGATCATCGCGATGATGATGCCGCCCAGCGAAGCCGGCGCGCCGAGAGAGGCGATACCCTTGTCGAGCAGCTTGGCGAGGCTCTTGGAAAGGATAACGATCGGCAGGATGTTCGCCAGCAGCAGCAGGACGTGTCTGCCGTTCGATCCCGCAGCGGAAACCGGATGCGGCAAAGGCCGGCAATCCTCGCCCGGCACACCATTGCCGGCGGCCGCGAAGAAACCGCGGTGGCGGCCGGTCTGCAGCCATAGGAAGATGCCGTAGAGCGCGATGGTGAACAGCGAGAAGAAAACCGCCTGCATCAGGGAGAGCGTGCCGGCCGAGGTGGACGTGGTAAAATTCGGCAGGACGAGCGCGATCGTCGAGAGCGGGATGATCACACCCAGATAGGCATTGGCGCCCTGCAGATTGTAGCTTTGCTGATGATAGCGCAGGCCGCCGATCAGCAGGCCCAGGCCGACGACGCCGTTGAGCACGATCATGAGCACCGAGAACATGGTGTCGCGGCCCAATGTCGGCACGCCCTTGGCATCCAGCATCACTGCCGCGATGAGCGCCACTTCGATGATGACGATCGACAAGGTCAGCACCAGAGTGCCGAGCGGCTCGCCGAGCCGCTCGGCCAGTTCCTCCGCCTCGTGCACCACGCCAAAGGCCGACCAAAGGATGATCGCGATCAGCCACGCGAACAGCGCAGCGGAAATCAGAGAATGGCCGATGCCGAGCATCGCCGGCCCGAATGCAAGGAAGAGCGCAACGGTGAGCCACGAGGCGGCTAGGCGGAGAGGAAGCTTCATCGCATGCTGCTTAGCAAGCGGGACAGGCTTTGTCCTGCCGTCCGAAGCTCCACTTTCATCGCGATCCTGCAGACCATGTCGCACCGAACCTTGACGAACGAGATATCTTCTCTACCTTGAGGGTGCGGGACCGGGCCCCTCTGGCGGCGGCTTTCCTGAAAGCCCCGTGATGTCGGACCGCATCGAGCGCGCTCGGTGCAGGTTCGGATGACTTGGTCTCCCCCTCCCGGCGCCTCGATCGAAGTCACTTCGATGGAGGACCAGAATGACCAGTTTGATCGAACGGCTGATCGCCGCGCATCGCCTGCTGAACCGAGAGATTCAGCGCGAATTGGCGCGTCGCGTGCCGGACTCCTTCCGCCTGATGCACCTCAAGAAACGGCGCCTGGCCGTGAAGGATCAGCTTTATCGCCACCATCCCGGCGGGATGGCCCTCAAAAACGCCGCCCGGCAGGTACTGACGCGCCTCGGCGGCTCGAAGCCGGCGCTCGGCCGGACGGAGAGTTGATCATGGAACGCATCTATCAGCATCCCGCGGCCGGCAGCGCTGCCAGCCAGTTCGACGCCGGCCTGCGGCGGCACATGCTCGGCATCTATCGCTATATGGGCATCGGCCTGCTGATCACGGCGGCCGTATCCATGGGCGTCGCCAGCTCTCCCGCGCTGGTCGCCGCGATTTTCGGCACGCCGCTCAAATGGGTGGCCATGCTGGCGCCGCTCGCTTTCGTGTTCTTCTTCAGCTTCCGTATCGATCGGATGACGACGGCATCGGCACGCACCGCCTTCTTTGCCTTCTCGGCGGTGATGGGCGTTTCGATGGCGAGCATCTTCCTGGTGTTCACCGGGACGAGCATCGCCTCGACCTTCCTGATCGCGGCCATCATGTTCGGCGGCGTCAGCCTGTGGGGTTATACGACCAATCGAGATCTCTCGCGCTGGTCGACTTTCCTGGTGATGGGCCTGATCGGCGTCATAGCCGTGTCGCTGGTCAATATCTTCCTGGGATCCACGATCCTGCAGACCGCGATCTCGGTGATCGGGGTCGGCGTGTTCATCGGTCTCACCGCTTGGGACACGCAGCGGGCGAAATCGGAATATCTGAGCTTCGCGGGCACGGAACAGGCCGAAAAACTGGCCGTAATGAGCGCCCTCGGCCTCTATCTGAACCTCATCAACATATTCCAGCTGCTCCTCTCGCTCACGGGCGAGCGCGACGGCTGATCGACGGAGCGGGCGGCAAACGCCGCCCGCTTTCCGCTGCGAAACCCATTGCCGGCAATGGATCGATTCACCTCGACGGTGACATAGCGGAAGCGACACCGATCAGGGGAAACGGGGCCTCTTCATGATCGCGGCCAGGCTCTGGGCGAGATCGGTTTGCCGGAAAGGCTTTTCCAGGCGCGCCAGCCCAGGTGAAATGCCGATCGCATCGGAATAGCCCGATACGACGAGCACGCGAAGATCCGGACGGCGGACGCTTGCCACAGCGGCCAGCTCCGTTCCGGTCATTTCCGGCATCAGATGATCCGTTACCAAGAGATCGATGTCGGGATATCGATCGAGCATCGCAAGCGCTTCCATCCCCGACGCAGCCTCGACCACATCGAAACCCAACTCGGCCAGCATGTCCGCCGTCGCGACACGCACGAGATCCTCGTCGTCGACGACGAGCGCCATGCCCCAGCGCTCGGGGATCGCATTGTCGTCGACCGTGGTCACGAGGATCGGTTCGGATGTCGTAGGAAGCCACAGCTCGATCACCGTGCCGACGCCCGGCTCGCTCGCCACACTGAGAGCCCCACCGAGCTGCGCGACCACGCCATGCACCATGGAGAGGCCGAGACCGGTCCCCTGGCCAATGCCTTTGGTCGAGAAAAAGGGCTCGATCGAGCGGCGCCGCGTCTCCTCGTCCATGCCCTTGCCGGTATCGACCACCGCCAGGCGGACATAGGATCCCGGAATCAGCCCGGCCGCATGCCCTTCGCCCACCATGACGTGACGCGCTTCTATGCGCAGCGTTCCGCTTTCCTCCATCGCATCGCGCGCATTCATCGCGAGGTTGAGCAGCGCCGTCTCGATCTGGGTCGCATCGATCCACGCCAGCGGCAGATCCTCCTGCAGATCCAGCACGAGCTCGACCTGCGCGCCGACGGTGGTTCCGATCAGCGGCGTCAGATCGAGGATCAGCGCGGCGAGATCCACCGCCGACGCCTTGAGCGGCTGACGCCGGGCGAAGGCGAGCAGACGCTGGACCAGCGTCTTGGCCCGGTCCGCGGATTGCAGCGCCCCGTCGATCAGCCGCTGCTCGCGCGCGTCGCCAATGCCGCGCCGCTTGAGCAGATCCAGGCTGCCGAGAATTGGGGTGAGCAGATTGTTGAAATCATGCGCGACGCCGCCGGTGAGCTGACCCATTGCCTCCAGCCGTTGCGACTGGCGCAAAGCATCCTGCGTGCGGACGAGCTGGCGGGTGCGATCGACCACCCTCTCCTCCAGCGTGGTGGCGAAATCGCGCAGTTGCGCCTCCAGCCGGCGCCGATCAGACACGTCGATGGAAACACCCGATACGGACATGGGCTCGCCTTCGGCGCTGAAGCTCGGCTGACCGCGAAACTCGATCCACCGCTCCTCCCCGCCGGGCGTCAGGATGCGATATTCAATGTCGTAATCGGCACCGGAGGTCAGCGTCTCGTGCATGGCGCGCGACAGGCGGTCGCGATCGTCGGGATGCGTCGCCGACTGCATGTCCCCATAGGTGAAGGGCTCGGCGGGATCGCGTCCGAACGCCGTCTTGCAGAGGTCCGACGCCTCCAGCACGCCGGTCGTGACCTCGATCCGCCAGACGCCCATGCGGCCGGCATTCAAGGCGATGCGCCGCTGCCGTTCGCTATCCTGCAGCGATTCGATCAGCCGGGCATTCTCGATCGCCAGCGCGGCGGCGCGAGCGAGCGCCTCGAGGCGGGCGATCGTCTCGCGATCATGGTTGCGCAAGTCCTGCCAATAGGCGCCGATCGCCGCCGTCGGATTGGGCAGCCCGATCGGTGCCATCACGAGGCTGCGTACGAAGGTCGGCTCATAGAGATGCCGGGGAATGCGGGGATCGGACAGCACGTCCCGAATCACCGCGGTCTTGCGGTTGATCATCGACCAACCGGAAATGCAGCTCTCCGCGGGAAAGCGGCTGCCCGCCCAGAGCGGGCTGATCGCGTCCTCCCCGGCATAATAGCAATGATCGTCCTGTCTCAGCACCACGCAGATGCCGTCGGCCCCCACGACGTCGCGTGCCGTCTCCCGCAGGATTTCCACGACGGCATCGATCGATCGCGACGAAGCCATCCTCTCGCTCGCTGCGATCAGCCGGATCCACGGATCCTCCGCTTCGCGCCGTTCCCGCATAGCCTTCACTCAAAGAAATGCATCAGCCACCTACGTCTAACAGCTTTGGCAGTCCCTTGTGAACAGAGCGTTAGCAATGCGCCACGGCAGTTACCGTGATTGCAAATTTCCCCCGTTTCGGACATTTCGCGGCGCTTCAGGAGTGAAGCCGATGAGCTGGTCTGCCGCGCAATATCGCAAGTTCGAGGATGAACGAAACCGGCCGATCCTCGATCTCCTCGCCCATGTGCCCACCGCGACTGTGGCCCATGCGATCGATATCGGCTGTGGGCCCGGCAACTCGACCGAATTGATGCGAAACCGCTATCCCGAGGCCCGCATCAGCGGCCTGGACAGTTCCGACGACATGATCGCGGCTGCGCGCCGCCGCATGCCGGACGTCGACTTTTCGGTCGCGGACATCGCCGGCTGGAGCCCGGCCGAACGCTACGACCTGATCCTCGCCAACGCCGTCCTGCAATGGCTGCCGGATCATGCGGCGCTGTTTCCGCGCCTTTTCGGGAAACTCGCGCCGGACGGCACGCTGGCCGTGCAGATGCCGGACAATCTCGACGAGCCGGCACACCGCCTGATGCGCGAGGTGGCGGCCGATGGCCCATGGTCGGCCAAGCTGGCCACCGCGTGGCAGAGCCGCGCACCCCGTCATGAAGCGGATTATTATTTCCGCCTGCTGCATGGCCGGGCGCAGCGGCTGGACGTGTGGCGCACCGTCTACCATCATCCGTTGCCCGATGGCGCGGCCGGCATCGTCGAATGGTTCAAGGGCAGCGGTTTGCGGCCCTATCTCGATCCGCTGGACGCGGAAGAGCGCGATGCCTATCTCGCCCGCTACGAGGCGGCCGTCGCCGACGCCTATCCCGCGCTGGCGGACGGCACGGTCTTGCTGCCCTTCCCGCGCCTGTTCCTGCTCGCGCAGCGACCCGGGTAAGGGGCCGGCAACCGAATTCAGACCGTCTGCAGCGCCGGCCAGTCGAGATCGAACCGCGCGAGATATTTTCTGAGCCGATCGGCGTCGTTGGCGCTGGTGCGCCGCGCAAGCGAAACGGCGAACAGCGCGCGCCCCGCCTCGGACAGCGAACGGCTGGCCCGGCAGACGCGAATGGTTTCGGCCAGCTGGACACGATCGAACGGGTCGATGGCAGCGAGCCGCTCCGCGCCCAGCACCGCATCCAGCAACGCCGCATCGCCGTCCACGCCCGCACTGGCCGACCAAAGCCGCCTCAGCCGGGCGATCTCCGCCTCGACGCAATCGACATCGATCCGCCCAGTCGGCGAAAGCGTCGCCATGCGCGTGACGCTGGCGGCGAGATCGCGGAAATTGCCGAGCCAGCTCGCCTCCGGCGACGTAGCGAAGCCGAGATAGCGCTGCCGCGCCTCCTTGTTGAAACCGACCCGAAGGCCTTCCCGTTCGGCGAAGCGGTCCAGCTCATAATCGAGGTTCGGCGCCACATCCTCACGCCGTTCGGCAAGACCCGGCAGGGCGAAGGTCCACAGATTGAGCCGGGCATAGAGATCGTCGCGAAAGGCGCCCGCAGCCACCGCCGTTCCGAGATCCCGGTTGGTGCCGGCGATCAGCTGGAAATCGGACGCCGCCTCCTGATCCGCGCCCACGGGCAGGAAGCGCTTGTCCTCGATGGCGCGCAGGATCATCGCCTGTTCGTCGATGCCGAGCTCCCCGATCTCGTCGAGGAACAGCATGCCGCCATCGGCCGCGCGCAGCAGGCCCGGGCGATCCGCAATCGCGCCGGTGAAGGCGCCCCTGCGATGGCCGAACAGCGCGGACATCGCGCCATCGCCCTTCAAGGTCGCGCAATTGACCTCGACGAACGGTCCCTTGATCTGATGCTTCAGCCGCTTGAGCTCATAGATGCGCCGCGCGAGCTGGCTCTTGCCGGCGCCGGTCGGTCCCATCAGCAGCATCGGCGCGCGCGAGCGGAGCGCGACCTGCTCGATCTCGTCGATCATGCGGTTGAAGGCGGAATTGCGCGTCTCGATCCCGGATTTGAGGAAGGAAGTGCTCTCCGCGCTCGCCGCGGCGAAGCGCGTCGCGATGCTGTCGTAGCGCGAAAGGTCGAGGTCGATGGTCGTCCAAACGCCTGCCCCGTCGCTGGTACCGCGCCGCGGCTGCGTCTGGAGCAGACGCCCGGGCAAATAGCGTGCCTCGGTCAAAAGGAAGAGGCATATCTGCGCGACGTGCGTGCCGGTGGTGATGTGGATCAGATAATCCTCGGCCTCGGGATCGAAAGGATAGCTGCGCGCAAAATCGAGCAGCTTGCCATAGACCTCCTCGAAGTCCCACGGATCGACGAGGTCGAGCACGCGCAGGTCCATCCGCGTCTCCGGCGAGACGTCGGCGATGTCGGCCGCGACATAGTCGGCGAGCCGTTTGTGTGCCGTTCCGTGCAGCATCACGAAGCGGTCGACGCGCAGATCCTCATGCATCGTCAGCCCGACCGAAGGGCGCCACTTGCTCCAGCGCGTGGGGCCGAACTTGCTGGCATCCAGCGTGGAGCCCAGGAAGCCGATGACGGTGAGGGGTTTCATGATATGCCTCAATTAATCGCAAGTGCTGCGTCGTGAACATATCCTATAGGATAAACTTGTATCGTTTCAGATAGGAAATCGCCCAGACCAGATTTTTACCCGATCTGCAGCCTGAACGATAAAATTCAGCGAAATAAATGGCTTGTCGTTTTTTAAGACCGCTTTTTCTGATTGGCACGCATCCTGCTGAATAGGAGACGTCCGGCACGGCGATTTTCCGCCCAACCGGACAAGCGGAGCCGAGGGGCGGCCGGAATGGGCCGGCCGCCCCGATCACGAAGGAGTTGGACGATGGCCAACAAAGATCTTTTCGCATCCGCGGCAGCCCCCCTCAGGGGGGGTGATATGGAATGACAAAAACCGGCGAATGCTGGCGGGACTACATCGGTAATCTGACGGTCGCCGGTTCGACTCCGGCCGGGCTTCGGCCCGTAGCTCGGTGGATAGAGCATCAGGAACGTCTCGCCACACCCTCGTCGCCGGTACGATGGAAATCAAAGGAGGTCATGATGACCGAGACGACTTATGATGTGCAGCATGTCGAGGGCGGCGTGCCGGTGAAGATGTGGACGCGCGGCGTGCCGGTCGACGACAAGGCGCGCGGCCAGCTCGCCCGCGCGGCGAAGATGCCTTTCGTGTTCAAGCATGTCGCGGCGATGCCGGACGTGCATGTCGGGATCGGCGCGACCGTCGGCTCGGTGATCCCGACCAAGGGCGCGGTGATCCCGGCGGCGGTGGGCGTCGACATCGGCTGCGGCATGATGGCGGCGCGCACCTCGCTCACCGCGAACGATCTTCCGGATACGCTAGAGGGCATCCGCGCGGCGATCGAGCAGGCGGTGCCGCATGGCCGCACCGTCGGCCGCGGCAAGCGCGACACCGGCTCCTGGGGCGATCCGCCGCCGGCGATCGTCGAGGCATGGGCGACGCTCGCCGAGCGGTTCCAGCGCATTACCGACAAGCATCCGCGGCTGAAGAACACGAACAACCTCGTGCATCTCGGCACGCTCGGCACGGGCAACCACTTCATCGAGCTTTGCCTCGACGAGGAGGCGCGTGTCTGGGTGATGCTCCATTCGGGCTCGCGCGGCGTCGGCAATGCGATCGGCAGCTTCTTCATCGAGTTGGCGAAACAGGACATGCGCAAATGGTTCATCAACCTGCCGGATGACGACCTCGCCTATTTCCCGGAAGGGACCGATCATTTCGACGACTATGTCGAGGCGGTCGGCTGGGCGCAGGACTATGCGGCGTTGAACCGGCGGATGATGATGACCAACGTCATCCGTGCCTTGCGTCGCGAGATCGCCAAGCCGTTCGATGCGGAGCTGGAGGCGGTGAACTGCCATCACAATTATGTGACGCGCGAGAACCACTTCGGCGAGAATGTGCTCGTCACCCGCAAGGGCGCGGTGCGCGCGGCACGGGGCGTGATGGGCATCATTCCGGGCTCGATGGGGGCGAAGAGCTTCATCGTGCGTGGGCTCGGCAATGCCGAGGCGTTCGACAGCTGCAGCCATGGCGCGGGGCGCGTGATGTCGCGCAACGAGGCCAAGCGGCAGGTGACGCTCGACGAGCATATCGCCGACACCGCAGGCGTGGAATGCCGCAAGGATGCGGGCGTCATCGACGAGACGCCCAGAGCCTATAAGCCGATCGAGGCGGTGATGGCCGCGCAGGCCGACCTCGTCGAGATCGTCCACACGCTGAAGCAAGTGGTGTGCGTGAAGGGCTGAACGGGGTGGCATCGCGGGGCGATGCCGCCCCGCTCATCGGCGGCGCAAGCGGCCGTGGGATCACATCCCCGACGCACATAATCACAACGGAAACAGGTCATGACTACGAATCTTCAACACACCATCGATCCCGCCGTGCAGCGGGAGATCGAAGCACGCCTTGCCACTATCGAGGCGAAGCACGGCATACGCATCCTGATGGCGGTGGAATCGGGTTCGCGGGCATGGGGCTTTCCATCGCCCGACAGCGACTATGACGTCCGTTTTCTCTATGTACGGCCACGCGACTGGTATCTTTCGCTCGAACCGGGCCGCGATGTCATCGAGATGCCGATCGAGGACGAGATCGACCTCAACGGCTGGGACGTCCGCAAGGCGCTCGGCCTTTTGCTTAAGTCGAACGCGATCGTCGGCGAGTGGATCGGATCTCCGATCCGCTATCGCGAGGACGATCCGATCGTCACGGCGCTGACCGTGCTCGCGGACGAAATCCACAATCCGCGGGCGATCGCGCATCATTATGCGCGATTGGGCCGGAATGCCGTCGAACGCTGGCCGGAGGATGGCTCGCCAGTGCCGGTGAAGCGTTATTTCTACGCGCTTCGCCCCGCACTGGCGATCCGTAGCCTGCGGTTCGATCCAATGGCCCGGCCGCCGATGAACCTGCAGCAACTCGTTTCGGCGAGCTATCTCAGTGGCGAGATCGCATCGGCGATCGAGGCGCTCGTCGATGCCAAACGGTCGAGCAACGAGCTTTCGAACACAACTCGGCTGCCCGTGCTTGACGAACTCGTTCTCGACGAACTGGCGCGGGCGGACGAACTGCCGATAGGACAATCCAGCGATCGTCCTGCCGCGCAAGCAAACGACCTTTTTCTGAGACTGGTAAACACATGATCATCATCGACGGATCGGAAGGCGAAGGAGGCGGACAGGTCGTGCGCAACGCGTGCGCGCTGTCGCTCGTCACCGGACAGCCCTTCCGCATCGCCAATGTGCGCGGCAAGCGCGAGAAGCCGGGGCTGATGCGCCAGCATGTCACCGCGATCGAGGCCGCGTGCGCGATCGGCGGGGCGGAGTGCGAAGGCGTCACCGTCGGCTCGTCCGAGATCCTGTTCCGGCCGGGTTCGGTCCGGCCGGGCGAGCATCGCTTCGCGGTCGGCACCGCGGGCAGCACCAATCTCGTGCTGCAGACGATCCTGCCGCCGCTGATTCTGGCGGATGCGCCGTCGCGCATCGTGCTGGAAGGCGGCACGCACAATATGCTGGCGCCGCCGTTCGACTTCATCGCGAAAGCGTTCCTGCCGCTCGTCAACCGGATGGGGCCGCGCGTGGAGGCCCGCCTCGTGCGCCACGGCTTCTATCCCCGCGGCGGCGGCCGCATCGAAGTGGAGATCATGCCGGCCCCGCTCCGGCCGATCGAGTGCATCGATCGCGGCGCACTCCTGTCCGTTTCGGCCAGCGCGCTGTTTGCCGGACTCCCCTTGGAGATCGCCGAGAGAGAATTGAAGACAGCCCGCAAGTTCCTCGATTGGCCGGAGGAAGCCTTCGCCGCGCGCGAGCTTCCGGCCGATCGCGGCCCGGGCAACGCGCTGCTTCTCGAAGCGGCTTTCGAGCATGGCACGGAGATCGTTACCGGCTTCGGCAAGCTCGGCGTCTCAGCGGAATCGCTGGCCAAGACGGCGGCGCAGCGCATGGCCGGCTTCCTGGCTTCGGCGGCCTTTGCCGGCCCCTATCTGGCCGACCAGCTGCTCCTGCCGTTCGCGCTCGCGGGCGGTGGCCGCTTCACCACCGTGAAGCCGAGCCAGCATGCCCGCACCGCGGCCGACATCATCGCCCTGTTCACCGGCCGCCGCTTCGTCTTCCGGCCGATCGAGGATGGAACGCATATGGTGGAATGTACGACCTGACACAGAAGTGCCGGCCGGATGGGCTTCGGTTGACGTGGGCAAAGGCTTAACCCCGTTTCAATCGACCGCTCCTAGGATGACGTGATGCGGATCAGCACGATCACCAACTTGGCCTATGGCATCACCCTTCTGCTCACCGGCATATCCGGGACGAGCTTCATCCTGGCAGCCGACGCGGCGAAGCAGGAGCGCGCCGCCGTCGAGCAGCATCGCCTGCTCGACGATCTGATCGAACAGCTTCAGATCGGCGCGGAGATGCGGACAGACGAAGCCCGGCTCTATGTGATGCGTGGCGCGGCACGTCATCTTGCGGCCTTCCGCAGCGAAGAGCGGGTCGAACACAGCCGCGAACAAGCCTTCCGGACGCTGCGAACGAAAATGCTGACGCCGAAGGAGGCTGCCGCGCTGGACGAAGCCGAAGCGCATCTCGACGCGCTCGATCGGATCGAGCTTGCTGCCGTCGCGGCGATGGAACGCGGCGACCAGGCTGCCGCCCAGCAGGCGATGTTCGGGCCTGAGCATGAGAGCGCGCAGGCAGCGATCCTCGGCCCGGTCGATCGCTTTGCGGATCTGGTCGCAGAACGGAGCGACGCGGTGCTGAACGATGCGCAGCGGCGCGCCGATTGGCTGGCGGGCATCGCGCATACCATGCTGGCACTCACGGCGCTCCTGTTCCTGGCCGTGCTCTATTTCGTCCTGCGCCGCCGCGTCGCATTGCCGCTCATCCGGATGACCGGCATTGTCAACCGCCTCGCCAGACAGGATTATGACGTGGACGTGCCCCTGGACGCGCGCCGCGATGAGATCGGCGACATGACACAGGCGATCCATATCTTCCGCAGCAACAGCATCGAGCGGGATCGCCTCGATCAGGAGCGCGCGGCCGACCAGCGTGTCAAGGACCGGATCCTGCAGATGATGCACCGGCTGCAGGCCTGCGCCAACCAGGACGAGCTGGCGGAAGTGGTCACCTGCTTCGCGCCGCAGATCT
This sequence comes from Flavisphingomonas formosensis, assembly GCF_009755815.1. Classification (GTDB taxonomy): domain Bacteria; phylum Pseudomonadota; class Alphaproteobacteria; order Sphingomonadales; family Sphingomonadaceae; genus Flavisphingomonas; species Flavisphingomonas formosensis. The sequence goes on along the minus strand of NZ_WRPK01000003.1, from coordinate 359,713 downwards.
TTCCGGGCATGGCCGGCCATCTCTACGTCGTCGCCGATCATGGCGCTTCCCTGACGCTTGCCGGAAGCTGGCTCGAGCCGGGCCCGGCACCGCTTTCATTCCCGGTCGGCGCCTGCTGGGGGTTGCGCCGGGGCCGTCCGCACGTCAGCAACCGCGACGAGACCGATATCGCCTGCCCGCATATCAGCGACGATGCGGCACCAAGCCTGTGCGCCCCGCTCACCGCGCAGGGAGATACGATCGGCCTCCTCCACTTCGAGGAAAAGCCGGATGCGGCACTATTCGGCGAAGCTTCGCGGCTCTATCTCGAAATGATCGCAGAAAATATCGGGCTCGCTCTTGCCAATCTGCGCCTGCGGGACCGGCTGACCAGCCTTGCGGTGCGCGATCCGCTGACCGGCCTGCTCAACCGCCGCTGCCTGGACGAAGCGTTGAACCGCCATGCGCGCGAGCCCGCGACAAGGCTGGCCTGCCTGATGATCGACATCGATCATTTCAAGCGCTTCAACGACGAATATGGCCATGATGCCGGAGACGCGGTGATGATCCATGTCGCCCGGAGCATCGTGGAGGAGATCGGCGAAAGCGGAAGCGTCTACCGGTTCGGCGGCGAGGAATTCACCGTATTGCTGCCCGGCGAAAGCGAAATGGCGGCGTTCGAAAGAGCCGAGCAGTTGCGGGAGCGGATCGGGACCGCCTCGCTTGCCCATCGCGGCGAAATACTCGGCAGCATTTCCGTGAGCATCGGCGTGGCCGATGCGCCGGATCATGGCCCAGTGACCAGCCTCCTGCCCCGCGCCGACGCCGCCCTGATCGACGGCAAGCGCAAAGGGCGCGATCGCACGGTGCGCGCGTCCATGCTGGGAGTTCCGGGACAGGATGGCTCGGCGGCTGCCTGACGAGCCGCGATCCGAGCGACACTTCTCCTTGAGCGCGAACCGCGCCGCCCCTACGGAAGATCTTCCGCAACCGCCCCAGGACCCACATGGCCTCCGGACTCGTCGCCCTACTCGATGACATTGCCAGCATCACCAAGCTCGCCGCAGCCTCGCTCGATGACGTCGGCGCGGCTGCCGGCAAGGCGAGCAGCAAGGCCGTCGGCGTCGTCGTGGACGATGCGGCAGTCACGCCGCGCTATGTCGCGGGGCTCAGCCCTGAGCGCGAACTGCCGATCATCGCCAAGATCGCGGCCGGATCGCTCCGCAACAAGCTCCTGATCCTGCTTCCTGCGGCACTTCTGCTCAGCGCCTTCCTGCCCTGGGCGATCACACCGCTGCTGATGCTGGGTGGCGCCTTTCTCTGCTTCGAAGGCGCGGAGAAGCTGATCGAGGCGTTCAGCGGAAAAAGCCATGAAGACGATTCCCCTGCGACCGGGGACGCCGGGGCGCTGGAAGACGCCAAGGTCAGCGGCGCGATCCGCACCGACCTGATCCTTTCGGCCGAGATCATGGCGATCGCACTTTCAAGCGTGGCGGATACCGTCTTCCTCACGCGGGCGATCGTGCTCGTCATAGTCGCCATCGCCATCACCGCCGGCGTCTACGGCGTCGTCGGCCTGATCGTGAAGATGGACGATATCGGCCTGCATCTCGCCAAAGGGAAACGCCCGGCGATGCAGGCGATCGGCAGAGGCCTCGTAAAAGCGATGCCGATCGTCATGAGCGCGCTCGCCAAGATCGGTACGGCGGCAATGCTGTGGGTCGGCGGCGGCATCCTTCTGCACGGCGCCGAAGTGTTGGGTTTAGCGATGCCGGCGGAAGTGGTGCATCATGCTGCCGAAGCCGCGGGCCATGCCGTTTCCTTCGCCTCCGGAACCGTGGCTTGGCTGGTCACGGCGCTCTGCTCGGGGATCGTCGGCCTGGGCGTCGGCGGCATCATCGCCGCCGCCTTGCACGCGGTGCATCGCTGAGCAAATCGCGCACCAAGCTCAATTCTGCTCCAGAATAGTACAAATTGGCATTTTGTCACTTGAGATTGATCGCGTCCTGCTCATAGTCGCGATGCGGGGAGCACCGCCGGCCAAACCACTGTCCTGGTCTGGCCGGTCGCTCCACGGGGCCCGCTTTCCATCAATGGACGCACGAGAAGGAAGTGCGCATGGCGGTTGCTCCGCCCCGACAGATGATGCAGGCGAAGCGAGCCCACGACGCTTTGCTGGAAGCCCAGACGCTGCTCGAAGAGCAGGGCCAGCATGACATAGCCGCGATGCTGTTTCACGCGCTCGGTATGATCGAGGAGCGTTTCGGCTTCACCTTTCCCGATCAGGCAGCCGTACTGAGCAGCCAGGGCAGCAAGGACAATGCGGGAGGAACGGGTAGCCATAGCCGCTTTGGCGAGGAGGAGGGCGGGACGGCCTGAGCCTCAATCACTGCGCAGCGCCGGTTTGCCAAAGCTCTGCGCGCAGCCAAGCAGCCCTGCGATCGCGGCCAGCCCAATGAGCCCCGCCGAAGCGCCGACACGTTGCACGAGCGGTTCCAATATCAGCTGTGCGGCGAAAGGGCCGGCAAAAAAGGCCCCGTAAATCACGCCCACGGTCCGCGCCCGATCGGCATCACGGCCGAAATTGGCTGCCATCGCGAACAGGTTCGGCGTGATGACGCCCGTTCCGAAGCCCGAGATCGCCGTTCCCAGCATGAGCACGCCGAACAGAGGCACTGTCCCAACCACGAGGAAGGCGCTTGCGATCGTCGCGAAGGCGAACAGGAAAGTCGCGCGCTGGGACAGATGCTGGCGGATCCGGCCGAAGCAGAAGGCCGTGACGGCCGCACCCGCCACCTGCGGCAACAGCAGGAGCGCGATGGTGCGCGGATCGTGCACGCCGGTCTCGGCGGCGCGGAAAGGCAGGAACAGCGGTCCGCCCCCGGTCAAACAGCCGCAACTCGTGGCAAAGAGGATGAGCCCGAGCGGAACCCGGCTGCCGTTCACTGAACCGACCCCGGCGACATGCCGCCTCGCGGTCTCGGCATCGCGTGGGAGCGCCAGGAAGAACAGCACAGCGAGCGGAAAGGCGATGAGGTGCATCGCGAAGGGCGCGCGCCAGTTGATCGCGCCGAGCCAGCCCGACAAGGGGATGATGATCATTACCGCGATCGTGCCGGTCAGGCTGTAATAGCCGAGCCAGCGATGGCGCATCGGATCCTGGAAATGGAGCGTGATGATGGTCGTGATCATCGTGCCGATCGTCGCCATGGCGAGGCCGAGCGCGATGCGGCTGACGGCCAGGGCGGGCAGGCTGCCGAGCAGCAGGCCGGCCGATCCGGCAATGCCGAACAGCAACGTCGCCGCGATCAGCACAGGCCGCCGCCCCACATGGCTGCCGAGCCGGCCAGCGAGCGGCGCACCGAACACCATGCTGAGCCCGATCGCGGTCGCCAGGAAACGGGTGAGGGTCGCCGCGAAAGGCTCGCCGGCAAAGGCCTGTTCGATCCTCGGCAGAACGGGCGCCAGCCCGGTCTGCGCAAGGCCGGAAAGCGCCGCCGGCAGCACCAGCGCGGCTCCGGTCGCAAGTCCCGTCCGCGTTACGTCCGTGGCAGGCGCCTGCCGCACCTCCACTCCGCTCGATGCCATGCCCCCTCCCCCTTCCTTCCCCCGACCGCCCATCGCATTCGCCGATGCCGTGCCGATAGCCGCCCGGCTTCCGAGCAGACCCTTCTTGGCCCGAAAGGCGAAAGCGGCCCGCTAGCATCGGTTCAGGCGCCGCGGACCAGATCGGCGACATTCGGCGCGCGGCGCAGCTCGTTGCCGCCATCCACCGCGATGCTCTGTCCCGTGAGCCATTTGGATTCCGGCCCGGCGAGGAAGCGGATCGCCTCGGCCTGATCCATTGGCTCGCCGCTATGGCCGAGCGGGATCTGCTCCAGGAAGCGCTGATGCATCGCATCGAAGTCGACCATCGGCCTAGTCGAGGCGGACAGCGTCAGCCCGGGGCGCACCGCGTTGACGCGAATGCCATATTCGCCGAGCTCCTCGGCTGCGACGCGCACGAACTGGTCCAGCGCCGCCTTGCCCGCGCAATAGGCGGTGAGCATGTCGAAGGCGAGAATCGCGGCCGTTGACGATACGCAGACGATCGAACCGCCATGAGCCTTCATCAGCGGCGCAGCATAGCGGACGGCGAGAAAGTCCGGATAGAGGTTGATCTCGAAATCGCGCCGGAAACTATCGAGGTCATAGTCGAGCAGCTTGGACATGCCACCGCCGCCGATGGTCGCGATCACGATGTCGAGCCGGCCAGCGACGTCATGCGCCACCTGAACGCCCGCCTTCACGCCCTCCTCGCTGGCCGTGTCGCCGGCATGGCCGACGATCCGCGCACCGGGCACGGCGGCTTCGATATTGGCCTTCACCGCATCCACCGCCTCCTGCCGGCGCGCCATCGCCACCACGGTGGCGCCGTCTCGCGCGAGCAGCGTCGCGGCCGCTTCGGCGATCATGCCGTTCGCGCCGATCACCAGTGCCGTCTTTCCGTCGAGCTTTCCCATCGCATCCTCCTCCTTCCGATCCGACGCCGACCTGTTGGACCCGGGATGCCCGCCCCGGCGAGCGGTGGCGGCATATGCGGACGTGCGAAGATGCATGCCGAAGGGCGTGCGCGCGATTTCGACCAAGCCGACCGACGGCTTGGCCGGGCCATCCCGCCGCGCTAGCGTAGTCGACGGGAGGAACGGTCTTGGGCTATACGCTGACGCAGAGCATGAACGTGCCGGGGATCGGCATCGAGCTTCGATCCTACAATAATCCGCGGCCGATGCGCGAGCTGCTGCGCCAGAGCCGCTATACGATCGGCCTCAACGTCCGGCGCACGCGCTTCGAGGGACGCTATCCCGGCAAGCCCGGCGCCGAGCAGTTCACCGCGCTCGGCGAACTGGTGCTGCGACCGCCTGATATCGACCTCGAAGTCACCGTGCCGAAATCCTCCACCCGCGTCACGCTGTGCGTTCTGGAACCCAGTCGCTTCGAGGCGGTTGCCGGCGATGCGATCCGCAACTGGTCGCCTGCCATGCTCCGCCGCGGACTGGACGTGCGCAGCCGGCTGGTCGGCGAGGGGTTGCGCGCCCTGCGCCAGGAGGCGCTGACACCCGGACTGATGAGCCGTGCCTTCATCGACCGGACGGTCGACGCGATGATCATGCATGTCGTCCGCCATCTCGCCGAAGCCCCGGCAAGCGACGATTGCTACGGCCTGACCGAGACAGAGCTGCAGCGGATCGATGCACATCTCCACGGCATCTGGGAACGCTACCCGCGCATCGCCGACGTCGCAGGTCTGTTCAGCTTCTCCAGCCGCGCGCTGCGCGATCGCTTCCGCCAGGCGACCGGGCGCACGCTGAGCAGCCGTATCGCCACCATCCAGTTCGAGAAGGCGGCGTGCCTGCTGCGCTCGACGGACCTGCCGCTCAAGGAGATCAGCTTCCGCCTCGGCTTTGCCCATGTGGGCAATTTCAGCGCCGCCTTCCAGCGTGAGTTCGACGTTCCGCCGTCGCACTATCGGCGCGCGACGACGGAACGGCCGGGCTGACTCTGCGCGGCGCGATCAACGGCTTGCCGAAAGAAAGACCGGCGGGCCCCCTGTCATGCCCGCCGGTCCCTCCCGCTGCGCATTACCGCGCGAGAGCGACCACCCGATGCATCAGCACGCGCGACAAGGGAAGCGGCTGCGTCCGTTTCGACGCCAAGTTCACCGTAAATCACCGTATCGGCGCTGATTTCCGCTGTGGCAGCTGCTCGAACATTGCTCAGCGTTTTCCGGAAACTTCCGCTCCCGCATCGCGAGGCAGCGGAACGAAGAAGAACAAGGAAAAGAGCGACACGAGGGCGACGATCGCGAAGGCAGGCGCTATATCGGCGGCGCGCAGCGTGTGACTGCCATGCCAGGCCACCGTATAATGGATGAGCACGGCGGCCAAGCCGACGCCGAAGCTCTGCGCAAGTTGCTGGAACATGCTCGACAGGCTCGACGCCCGGCTCATCGATTCGGCCGGCACGTCGGCATAGCCCAGCGCATTGAGCGCGGTGAATTGAAGCGAGCGGAAGAAACCGCCGATCAGCAGCGTTACAAGCAGCAGCCAGTGCGGCGTCGAGACCCGGAACAGCGCATAGCAGCCGGAGGTCATCGCCACCGCCAAGGCATTGACGATCAGCACCGAACGAAAGCCGAAGCGCCGGATGATCGGCAAAGCCGTCGTCTTCATCAGCAGCGCGCCGACCGCTCCGGCGAAGGTGAGCATGCCTGCCTGGAAGGCGCTGAGGCCGAAACCGAGCTGCAGCAGCAGCGCCAGCAGGAACGGGCTCGCGCCGATCACCAGCCGAGAGAACATGCCGCCCACGGTCGATGCGCGAAAGCTCCGCAGCCGCAGCAGCGACAGATCGAGAATCGCATGCGGCGTGCGCCGGGCATGCGGCACGTAGAGCCATGCGCAGATCAGACCGCCCAAAAGCATCCCGACGATCGCGGCGGCCGGCAGTGCGCTGCGGCCGAGATTGTCGAATCCGTAGACCAGCCCGGCGAGGCCGCAGCCGGTGAGGATGAAGCCGCGGACATCCAGCTTCTCCTTCACCTCCTCACGCACGTCCGGAATGAACAGTGTCGCGAGCACCACGCCGATGATGCCCATCGGCACGTTGATGAAGAAGATCCAGCGCCAGGACCAGTAAGTGACGATGAAGCCTCCGATCGGCGGCCCCAGTATCGGGCCGAGCAGAGCCGGCATGGTCAAATAGGACATGGCGCGCACCAGCTCCGATTTCGGAACGCTGCGCAGCAATACGAGGCGCCCCACCGGGAGCATCATCGCCCCGGCAATGCCCTGCAGCATGCGCGCGGCAACCAGCGCGGCGAGGCTTTGCGAAAGGCCGCAGAGCAGAGAGCTCAACGCGAAAGCGACGATCGAAACGCGGAATACGGTCTTGGCCCCGAAGCGATCGGCGACCCAGGCCGAAATCGGCAGGAACACCGCGGCGGCAAGTAGATAGGCCGTGATTGCGAGATTGAGCGTCACCGCATCCTCGCCCAGGGATCGCGCCATGGTGGGCAGCGCGTTCGAGATCACGGTAGAATCCAGCGTCTGCATGAACAGCGCGGCGCCGATGATCATCGGCAGCACGGGGCTGCTGCGTCCTTCTGCGGCAGCCACTGTCGGCGGGGCGAGCACCGCCTCGGCCACAGCTTCGCCGGAAACCGGCTCCATCATCGCATCCGTGGCCGGCGATCCGTGTTCCAGGCTCACCCCCTCACCTCCACCAGCCGGACGAGCGAACCGAGCGCGGCATCGAGCGCGGCAAACTCCTCGGCGCTGAGCTGGCCGAGCCGTGCCTCGAGCCAATCGTTGCGTGTGCGGCGGATCGCCTCCAGCGCACGCTTCCCCTCCGGACTGAGCACGAGGCGCACACGCCGGCGGTCCCCGTCCGGATCTTCCGCCTCGCGCATCAGCCAACCCGCTTCCTCGAGCCGTTTGACATGGGCGCTCATCGTCGGACGGCTCATATGCTCGATATCGGCCAGCTCCGAGATGCCGAGGCCCGGCTTGCGCTTGATGATACCGAGGAGCTGCGCGTCGAGATCCGAGATGCCGACCTTCAGCGCCTCGCGCCGAAGATGGCGGCTGAGCTTGAGCATCACCGGCCGAAGCTGATCGGCGAGTCCCGCCACGTCACGGGAGGGACACCTGCCCTCGGATTGAATCATCATGCCGGCGATATATTAGTTAGGCTACCTAACTACAAGAGCGAAGACGATCATAAACGCTGTCACATTATGCTCTCGACGGGAGGCCGTCCGTCGTCACAGCCTGTCGGGAGTCGGAGCGATACCGGCCGAGAGAGGAGCCTCAGCAGTCCATGCCGCTTGCCCGTCCCGACCTGTCAGGGCGTACCGCCTTCGTCACCGGCGGCCGCCGCGGCATCGGCCGCGCCATCGCCCGGCGTCTGGCGGCCCATGGCGCATCGATCGTGATCGGCATGCTCCATCGTGGCGAGGACCGGCTCGAGGAGACGATCGACCTGTTCGCTCGCGCCGGCCATCCGCTCGCCATCGTCGAATGCGACCTCGCCGATCCCGTGGCGCGCGGCGACCTGATCGCCCGTGCGGCGGCGGCGTTCGGCCCGATCGACATCCTCATCAACAACGCAGCCGGCAATCCGCGCAAGCCGCCATCGGCAATGACCCTCGCCGATCGCCGTGCCATGTTCGAACTCAATCTCCATGCCCCCGTCGATCTCGCCCAGCAGGCATTGCCGGCGATGCGCGAACGTGGTTGGGGCCGGATCCTCAATCTCCTGAGCGACAGTATGCATCAGCCCCCCATTCCCTATGGAGGGCCAGCGGACCATGTACACGGCACCGTGATCTACGGCGCCTCCAAATCCGCCCTGGCACGCTATACGCAGGGCCTCGCCGCCGAGCTTCAGGGGAGCGGGATCGCGGTAAACGGCCTCTATCCGCACAAGGTTTGCGTCACGGAGGAAAATTCGGAAGTCGCGCGAACGGCTTTGCGCGCCCATCCCGAAATGGCCGAGAGTGTCGAGATGATGGCGGAGGCGGCGCTGCTCCTCATCTGCGGACCGTTGACCGGTATGACAGCGAGCAGCCGCAGTCTTCTTCACAGTTTCCAGCAGCCGCTCCATGCGCTCGACGGCGTGGACGCGATCGGTGACTTCAACAGCATCCCGGAGCTGGGTCGACCATGACCGCCTCTCCTTCTCTTGCCGGCCATGTCGCTCTCGTCACCGGCGCCAATCGCGACGGCATCGGCCGCGCCATAGCTCGACGCCTCGCCGCCCATGGCGCCGATCTCGTGCTCCATGCCTCGGGCCCCGCTTCGCGCGAAGGGCTGGAACGCAGTCGCACCCTGATCCGACAGGCGGGAGCGCGTGCCGAATGCATCGAGGCGGATCTCGCCGACGGCGATGCGCGCGCCGATCTGATCGATCGCGCCGCCCATTTCTTCGGGCCGGTAGACATATTGGTGAACAATGCGGCGAAGAACGTCTTCGCACCTCCCAGCAAGATCGACCTGCCTGCCCGCCACGCCATTTTCGAGATTAATTTCCAGGCACCGGTCGATCTCGTCCAGCAGGCGCTCCCCGCAATGCGGGCGCGAGGCTGGGGCCGTATCATCAACATCACCAGCGAGTCGGTGAAGCCACCCAACCTCCCCTATCTCGGCCCAGCCAAGTTCATCCACGCGCTTTCTCTCTACGGCGCGTCCAAGCTCGCGCTCGACCGCTATACCCGGGGCCTCGCAGCCGAGCTGCACGGCACGGGCATCACCGTCAACGCCACCAAGCCTTATGCCGTCGCCTGGACCGGCGGCGCCGATCAGCTGGCCCGCCAGATGCTCGCGACCAATTCCGCGATGGTGGAGACGCTGGAATTACTGGCCGAGGCGGCGTTGCTGCTCGTCACGCGCGGCACCACCGGCCTCGTGCTCAACAGCCGCGAGATCCTGCAGCTTCATCAGGCGCCGCTCCACGCTCTCGACGGCCAGACCGTGATCGGCGACGCCACGACCCTGATAAGCGAGCAAAGTCCGCTCCGTCCGCCGTCCTGACCATTGCAGGCAAATATTTCCTTCCGCTGGATAATCGCTCTAATCTTGGCGGAGTGAGCATACAGCGCCCCTTGCCAACCCGCCGCGAAGCGATCGCCGCCGGCGCTGCGGCAATCGCCCTGGCCCGCCCTGCCCTCGCCCATGTCCAGGCCGGCCTCGCCGCCGCCGCGTCGCCGGCAGTGAACCGTACGCTCGTGCGACGCGCGCTCGATGCCCTGGCGCGGCACAACCGCCTGATCTGGTCGCGCGACGTCATCGCGATCGTCGATTTCGGGCTTCCTTCCGCCGAACCGCGCTTCCACATCGTCGACATCCTCGCCGGCACAACGACCAGCCTGCGCGTCACGCATGGCAGAGGATCCGATCCCGATCATACCGGCTTGCTGCAAAGCTTCTCCGACGTGCCCGGATCGGCCGCGAGTTCGTCCGGTGCCTATCTCACCGGTCCCGAATATGTCGGCATCCATGGTCTTTCGCGCCGCCTTGTCGGGCTCGATCCCAGCAATGCCCATGCCGAGGATCGTGCGATCGTGATCCACTCCGCCTGGTATGCGGATGCTGCGGTCGCAGAGCAGCAGGGCAAGCTCGGCCGCAGCGACGGCTGCTTCGCCTTCGGCGAGCAGGATATCGCCCAGGTGCTCGCGCGTCTGCGTCGGGGACGAATGATCTTTGCCGGGCGTGCGGACGATCCCGCTTGAGTTTCGCATCGACACGACAGCGCAGGCAGCGGCCGATCAGCAGATTCTTTTCTCTCCAATCCTCGGCCGCGGGAACGTCCATAATTCGCGGATGTAATTGATCGCGATAGGCCGCGCGGTCCGACTCTCACAGTCACGGGATCGCCATGACAGCGACTTATCGCGACGCCGCGGCAACTGCACTCGCCCACGCAGCGCGCAGGCCCCGTCGATCTGGAAGGGCGGCGGGTGCGAAATCCTTTCTGTTAGCATTGGTGCCGACAGGCAGATCCGAAAGGCCGGACCAGAAGCCGATCCCCAATCCCGCCAGGCACGCCGCGCCGAGGGCGGTCGCCTCATGATTGACGGGCCGCTCGATGCCGAGCTGGAGCAGGTCGGCAAGGAACTGCGCCAGCCAGTCGTTGCGCGCCATGCCGCCGTCGATGCGCAGCAGGCGAGGCTCCAGGCCGGTGTCCTGGATGATGGTATCGATGAGGTCGGCAGTCTGGAAGGCGGCGGCTTCCAGCGCGGCGCGGATGAAATGGGCCGGGCCGGTGCGCGGGCCGATGCCTATGATCATGCCGCGTGCCTCCGGGATCCAATAGGGCGCGCCAAGGCCGCCAAAGGCTGGGACGAAATGGACGCCATGGTCGTAGGGCAGTGTCGCGGCGATCTCGGCACTGCGCTGCACGTCATCGAGGATGCCGAGTCCGTCGCGCAGCCATTTGACCGCCGCGCCCGCGACGAAGATCGACCCTTCCAGCGCATAGGCGGTCTTCCCGCCGATGCGATAGGCAGGCGTGGTCAGCAGCCTGTGGGTGGAGAAGCGCGGGGTTTCGCCGACATGGGCGAGCAGGAAGCAACCGGTTCCGTAAGTGGACTTGATCATGCCCGGCGCGAAGCAGCCCTGGCCGACCATCGCCGCATGCTGATCGCCCGCCATGCCGGCGATCGGCAGCACATGGCCGAGCACGGCCGGATCGGTCTCGCCGAACAGGTGGACATTGTCGTGCACAGCCGGCAGCAGCGCCGCGGGAATATCGAGGAGCGCAAGCAGATCCTGGTCCCAGCGATGCGCGGAGATGTCGTAGAGCATCGTGCGGGCCGCGTTGGTCGTATCGGTGGCATGGACGCGGCCGCCGGTAAGGCGCCAGAGCAGGAAGCAGTCCACCGTGCCGGCCGCCAACTCGCCGCGTTCCGCGCGGGCACGGGCACCAGGAATGCGATCGAGCATCCAGCGCAGCTTCGTTCCCGAAAAATAGGCGTCGGCAAGCAGACCGGTCTTCGTCTGGATCATCGGCTCGAGTCCGTCGGCGGCGAGGCCCGCGCAATAATCCGCGGTACGGCGATCCTGCCAGACGATCGCGCGGTGGAGCGGCGTGCCGGTAGCACGATCCCAGAGCAGGATCGTCTCGCGCTGATTGGTGATGCCGATGGCTTCGACGCCATCGTCGATCACCTCGCGCAGCACAGCGAGCGTGTCGCGCCAGATATGCTCCGGATCATGCTCCACCCAGCCGGGCTCGGGATAATGCTGCTGGAGTTCACGTGACGCGATCGCCTGCACCTGGCCAACCCGATCGACACGCAGGGCGCGGGTCGACGTGGTGCCCTGATCGATCGCAACGATGCTCATGCTTCGAGCTCCCTCAGATGGCCGTCGAGACGCGCGGCTTCCTCTGCGGTGAAGCGCAGGCCGAGCTTGGTGCGCCGCCAGAGAATATCTTCCGCGTTCCGCGCCCATTCGACGCGATGGAGATAGGTTACTTCACGCTCGAACAGGCCGTGGCCGAAATCGTGGCCGAGATCGCCGATCGTGACGGCATCGCCGAGCAAGGTGGAGGTGCGTGAGCCATAAGCGTGGGCCATCCGCCTGACCGTCCCCGCCGGCAGGAAAGGCCATCGCGTTTCGCAGGCGGCGGCGAAGGCGACGGCCGGTCCGCACTCACCGCCCGGCAAGGGATGGGCGGCAGTGTCGCCGGGTGCGAGGCCGAGCCGGTCCAGCACCTCGTCCGCCAGATGGCGTGCAGTCGTCACCTTGCCACCGAAGACGGAGAGAAGAGGCGGATCCCCGGACAACTCCAGATGATAGTCACGGGTGACCTTGCTGGGATTCGCGGATCCGTCGTCATAAAGCGCGCGAACCCCGCCGAAGCGCCAGACGATGCTTATCTCGCCATAGTGGCTGCCGAGATAGGCGTTGGCGGCGCCCAGCAGATAGGCGATTTCGGCAGGCGTCGGTTCGCTGTCGCCCGGTTCCACCGCCGGGATGTCCGTCGTCCCGACGAGGGTGAAATCATCCTGATACGGGATCAGGAAGACGATGCGCCCATCCTTCTGCTGCAGCAGGCGGGCCCGTTCGTCGGGATAGAGCCGAGGAAGGACGATGTGGCTGCCCCGGACGAGGCGCAGGCTGGAGCGACCGGCAGCGCCGAACACATCGTTCAGCGTTTCGCTCACCCATGGTCCTGCGGCGTTGACGATCGCGGCGGCCACCACTTCGCTCGCGCCGCCGGAGCAATCGGCCAATTGTGCAACCCAGCCGGCGCTGTCCCGCCTCGCGCGCGTCAGGCGGGTGCGCGTCCGGACGGCGCCGCCATGCTCCGCGGCGTCGAGCGCGTTGAGCACCACCAGCCGGGCGTCGTCGACCCGAGCGTCCCAGTAGGACAGAGCGCGGACCGAGCGTCCCCCGCCGGCATCCGCTCGGACGGCACGGGACCGGGGAAGCGCGCCCCCGACCGCGAGAAGGTCATAGAGCAGCAAGCCCGCGCGCAGCATCGGCCAGGGCCGCAGCGTCGCGTCATAGGGGATCAGAAATTCCAGCGGGCTCACGAGGTGGGGAGCGATGCGCAGCATCACCGCGCGCTCCTTCAGCGATTCACGCACGAGCTTGAATTCGAACTGCTCCAGATAGCGCAGCCCGCCATGAATCAGCTTGGTGGACGCGGAAGAGGTCGCATGGCCGAGATCGCCCTGCTCCACGAGCAGCACGCGATGGCCGCCCAGTGCCGCCGCCCGTGCGATCGCTGCGCCGTTGATGCCGCCGCCGACGACGAGCAAATCGAACCTCTCCATGGAAAGCAACTTGCCGGACGCAAAGGGGAGACGTCCAGTCGTTCAACGCGAGGCAAGCGCGCGGGCGATGAGCGCCGGGCAATTCACCTCGGGCGCCAGCGGCCCCTGCCGGCCGGTGATGGCACGCCCGAGCATTTTGAGCAGTGCGCCGGCGGATTTGCCCTTCTGCGGCACGTCGAGATGCGGGTCACTCAGAGTGCCGCCGAGCGTGGCGTTGCCCGGGAAACGAAGCAGGCTGTCCTGCTTAGGTGCACCGGAAAGGCGGATTGCGATCTTCTCGGTGGCGAGGCTGACCGTACCCTCGCCGCGGGTTTGCCCCCGGCTGGTATCGACGACGAGCGGATCGGCCGTGCCGACGCCGCTTCGCACGCCCAGGCGGAAGACGGCGCAGTTGAGCCGGGACTGTTTGTCGGCGTCGGTTGTGATGCCTCTGCCAACGTCGAAGCCCAGCAGCGAGGCGAGTCTCGCAGGCAGCATGCCCTCTTGGGCAGCAATGGCGATGGTGCCGTTCGATCGGCCGACGGCATCACGTATCGTGCGGCCGCTGCCGACGAGACGTATCCGGCCACGCAGGCCGCTATGGACGGGGGTACGGCCAGCGAGCGCGTCGAGCGTCGCGCCACCGAGGGTGAGATCGACGGTCATCAGCGGGATCGTGCGACTGCGCTGATCGACAGTGACGGTGCCTTCGACAGTGCCCCGGCTGAGCCCGAAGCGGATCGGTTTCAAGGTGATCAGGCTGTGATCGAGGGTCAGCGTGCCCGTCGCCGACGTGAAGGGTGGATTTGCACTGCCGGTGAGACCGCGCAGGCGGAAACGGATGGTGCCGTCGGTGTGGCCGAGCTTGTCGAGCGCGATGCGAGTGCCGGGCAGAATGCGTTTGCCGATTTGCCGCTCAATCGCCCTGGCCTGCGCGATACCCGCATCGGAGGCGAGATCGTCGAAGGAAAAGGGGCCGCCGTTCACTTCGCCGTCGAGACGCGTGCGACCATCCTGACGGCGCACGGTGACCGCACCAGCAATGTGCGAGCCCCCGATCGTTCCGGCGAGGCCCGTGACCATCCAGTTCGGCGCATCGTGGCGGACATGGGCTTTCAAGTCGATCGGTTGCGTACCGAACAGTCCCGCCTCGATCAGTGCGTCGAGCATCTTGAGGTCGCTGCCCCGCGCCGTCATATCGGCGGTCATCTGCGCCATGTCGAGCGGGCGGGCCATCGTTCCACTGGCGTTGAAATCCAGGTCTTTTCCTTCGATGCGAATATGGAACGGCCAGGGACGCCCATCGCTCTTGGTGCCTCCGCCGTCCGCGGCGAGATGGACGGCGGATCCACGGATTTTGCCGGTCCCGAGCAGCCGGACACCGTGGGTGGGATCGGCTGTGAGGATCGCATCGAAACTCCGTGCCTGTTTCGCGTCGCGATAGCGAACACGGGAATTGGCGACGGTCACCCCCTCCAGCGAGAAGGCGCCCGCAGAGGCGCCGGTGCCACCGCGAGTCCAGTTCTTCCGGCCATCCGCTCTGCGGATCATGTCCAGCGACAGCCCATCCAGAATGAGCATTTGGGTATGGAAGCGACCCTGCAGCAACGGCAGCAGCGCAAGCCGCATGCGTGCGGATCTCAGCGTGACAAATTGGCCAGTGCCGGCCCAGGCCGGCTGGCCGATGGCGAGGCCCTGGATTTCGATGACGGGATGGAGCGAGAAGCGATCGAGCCGATTTATGCGCACGATCGTGGCAGGGGCCTCGTAGCGCCGCTGGATCCAGCGTTCGATCTGCGGCTTGAACCATGCAACGGGAAATGCGGCCAGGATGAGCATAGCGATCAGCGCAACGGCGCCGATCGTGCCCGCCGCCCAAAGGACGAGCCGGCGGGCGTGGCCGGTCTCACCGCGCGCTGCGAACGTCAGCCACGGGCGCGCGATGAGACCGGCCGGGTCATATCCTGCCGAGCAGAACCAGGATGATCAGAATGATGACGATCAGCCCAAGACCGCCCGAGGGGCCATAACCCCAGCTGCGGCTGTATCCCCAGTTGGGCAGCGCGCCCACCAGCATCAAAATCAATATGATGATTAAGATCGTGCCCAACATGAGGTTCTCCTGAGTCTCTTGCAGCAACGAAACGTCTTTGCATTTGCGCCGGTTCCCAAGGCATGAGGAATGCAACGCGGCCGGAGCGTCACGCGTTCAGGGCCGCAGCAGACAAGAAGGACCGATATGAGCCAGCCCATTACCGTCGACATTCCGCACAGCATGGGCCGGGATGCGGCGCGCGCGAAGATCGAGAGCGGGCTCGGTAAATTCGCGTCGATCCTCCCCGGAAGCGCTATCACCGAACATCAGTGGCAGGGGGACGCGCTCGCCTTTACCGTCGAGGCGCTAGGCCAGCGCGTGGCGAGTCGCGTGGAAGTGATGGAGGACAAGGTTCACATGGTCCTCGATCTGCCGCCGGCGCTGGCTCTGTTCGCGGGCAAAATCCGCCAGAAGCTGCGCGAGGAAGGCCCCAAGCTGCTCAAATAGCCCGCGGCGAGGTCCGGATCGGACAAAAAGCGGGTCGCTTTCAGTCACCGCGCGGGACGGATTTGCCGTTCCTCCGATGCTAGGTCTCGGTGGCCAGCAAAGGGAGGAAGAACGGTCCATGCCGCGCCTGATCATGCGTTTCGATCTCCGCAACGTCGCGCAGGAACGCAACGCGGAACTCTACCGCACGGCTCTGGACATGGCGGCCTGGGCCGAGGATCGCGGCTTCGATGGAGTTCAGCTTGCCGAGCATCATGGCAGCGACGACGGCTATGTGCCCTCGCCGCTGGTCTTCGGCGGCGCGCTTGCGGCACGCACCAAGCGGATGAAGCTGCGCTTCGTACTGGTGCTGCCGCTGTACGATCCGGTGCGGCTGGCCGAGGATCTCGCGGTGCTGGACGTGATCAGCGACGGGCGTGTGATTCCCATCCTGGCAGCGGGCTATGCGCCGCACGAGTTCGCGATGTTCGGCGTCGCGCTCGGCGATCGGCCGGCGCTCATGACGGAAGGCGTCGCTGCGCTACGCAAGGCATGGACCGGAAAGCCTTTTTTGCATCGCGGCCGGCCCGCGCGGGTGATGCCGCGGCCGATCCAGGGCGATGCGATGCCGATCTGGATGGGCGGATCTTCTCCGGCCGGCGCACGCCGCGCGGCGGAGCTGGCCGAACGCTTCTATTCCAACGACACCGCGTTGTGGGACATATTCCGTGCGCGCAAGCGGGCGCTCGGCACCGATCCCGGGCCGGCGCCGAATATCGGCCAGGGCTTCCTGGTGGTTTCCGAAGATCCCGATCGCGAATGGAAGCGAATGGGGCCGTGGATCGCGGCGGAGCTGGATGCCTATTCGAAGTTCGGCGCATCGGCGCGGCAGCTGATGGGCGATGTGATGGATGCGGAAGAAGGATCGGCCAAGCCGCCGATGGCGGTCGACTTGACGGCGATCCGGGCGATGAACGCCTATCCGATCCTGACCCCGGAAGAGACGGCGTCTTATGTCCGCGGCCTCGGCCCCGAGGACGAACTGGCCATCCATCCGTTGATCAGCGGCCTGCCCGCCGAAATCGCCTGGGAGCAGCTCGAAGCCTTCGAGCGGCACGCTCTGCCGCTGGTGCGCGACGGCTGAGCGGATCCTGGCGGGTTCGAGCGCGGGACGAGCAAGGCCGGGCTTGCTCCGGCTCCGTCCTTTTCGGACAATCGACGCTCGGGAGAAGGAGCTGCAGGATGGGCGAGGCCAAACGCTACAGCGGCGGATGTCTGTGCGGGGCATTGCGATGGGAGGCGGAGGCCGAGCCGCTTTATCAGGGCCATTGCTATTGCGCGGATTGCCGCAAGGCATCGGGATCGGGCTTCGTGCCCTATATGGGCTTCGCGGCGCAGGCGGTGACGATCACCGGTGATGCGCTGAGCTACGGCTCGCCGGCCGCCAATGGCAACATCGCGCTGCGCAACAGCTGCCCGACATGCGGCGGCCTCGTCTTCGGCGGCGAGCGCGGCAAGAGCGAGGAGTTCACCATCTACGCGGGCTCTCTGGACGATCCCTCG
The DNA here is from genome assembly GCF_009755815.1 of Flavisphingomonas formosensis. Classification (GTDB taxonomy): domain Bacteria; phylum Pseudomonadota; class Alphaproteobacteria; order Sphingomonadales; family Sphingomonadaceae; genus Flavisphingomonas; species Flavisphingomonas formosensis. The sequence continues at coordinate 342,350 of NZ_WRPK01000003.1, read as the reverse complement.
CAATTTCGGCCCAATGCCGCGATCTTCACGCAAGGCCGGCCCGATTGGGCGGCGATACCGACGCATTTCACGATCTTCGAACGGATGCCGCCCGACGCCGGATGAACTGCCTGTAGGCAGCCGTTCCGCCGCCGTTCATGACGAAAGGTGCATCCGCGGCGGCGAACCGTTGACGGCAGGCGGCGAGCGCGGGCCGCGTGGCGTCCGGGGTGAGGAAGCCCGGCATTCATGGAAATCGAAGTCAGCGCGGAAGCGAAGAACAAGCGGCTCAACAAGGCCGTGGCGATCACGGTCGTCATCCTCTCGGTCTTCACGGGCCTCTGCAACATCAAGGACGAGAATATCGTCCAGGCGATGCAGCAGGCAAAGGCGGATTCGGTCGATCGCTGGGGAGAATATCAGGCGACGCGCACGAAATTACACATCGCCGAGACGGCCCGTACCCAGATCCAGGTGATCGGTGCGGACAAGCCCAGCGAGGCTGCGAACGCCGCACTGCGGACGATAGACGAAGAAATCGCCAAATATCGGAAGGAAACGCCGAAACTGGCTGCGGACGCGAAAGGCTATGCCGATCAGTATGACGCGCTCAACGTGCACGACGATCAGTTCGATGCCAGCGATGCTCTGATCTCCACCGCCATATCCATGGCCGCGGTGGCGGCGCTGGTGGAAAGTCTCGGATTGCTGTCCGGTGCCTGGCTGTTCGGCGCGTTCGGCATCTTCATGGGGGTGTGCGGCTTTGCCGGCCTAGCCTTCCATCCCGACATTCTGAGCAACTTCCTGGGCTAGCCGCCGGCTTTGCATCGGCGCGCTCGATCCTCTAGGATGTTCATATTTCGTTCCAGGGAGGTGTCGTGGTCCAGCGTTCGGGAAGCGCCGATCTGCCGCTGCATGGCGGTCGCGTGCCGGCATGGCTGGCGCAGCGCATGGCCCGGCTCGGCGCGGTGATGGCGCAGGCGATCGTCCATCATTATGGGCGGGACGAGTTGCTGCGGCGGCTGGCGCAGCCCTTCTGGTTCCAGTCGTTCGGCGCCGTGATGGGCATGGACTGGCATTCCTCGGGGATCACGACAAGCGTGCTCGGCGCGCTGAAGCGGGGCCTCAATCCGATGGCCGGCGAGCTCGGTGTCCATGTCTGCGGCGGCCGCGGCAAGACATCGCGGCAGACGCCGGCGGAGCTGATTGCGGCGGGCGAGCGCAGCGGCATCGACGGCGATGCTCTCGCGCGCACCAGCCGGCTGGTCGCCAAGGTGGACAGCGCGGCGCTGCAGGACGGGTTCGATCTGTATCTCCACGGCTTCATCGTCACGGATGACGGCCATTGGACCGTCGTGCAGCAGGGGATGAACGACGAGAGCCGACGCGCACGGCGCTATCACTGGTTGTCCGAGGGACTCGAAAGCTTCGTCGACACGCCGCACACCGCCATCGAGGGGCGGACGGAGGGCCGGATCGTCAATCTGGCCGACCGGCGCGCCGCTTCCTCCCGGCAAGCGCAGCTCGATCTGCTGGCGGACTGGGGCCCGGACCGGCTGGCGCGCGAGGCTGCGGCGATCGAGCGGGGCAACAAGGCGCCCGCACTGCCCCCGGACGCCGCGCCGATGCTGCCGCACCTGTTCCTGCCCGGCCATCACGACGTGCGCGAGAGCGACGTGATCCTGCGCCGCCTTCATGGCACGCTCGCCGCGGCCGCAGAGCAGGGCCCGAAGGATTTTCCGGAGCTGCTGCTGGTGCCGGGCATCGGAGCGCGCACGGTGCGTTCGCTGGCGATGGTGGCCGAGGTGATTCATGGCGCGCCATGCCGTTTCGCCGATCCGGCACGCTTCTCGCTCGCCCATGGCGGCAAGGACAGGCATCCTTATCCGGTGCCCACCAAGGTCTTCGACGAAACCATCACCGTACTGAAACAGGCGGTGTCGAGCGCAAAGCTGGGCCAGGAGGAGAAGCTAGATGCCATCCGCCGGCTCGATGCGCAGGCACGGCGGTTGGAGCGGGATGCGACCGGCCCGTCGTTGCCGGCGTTCATCGCCGAGGAACGCCGGCGTTCCTTCGACTATGGCGGCCGATCGGTATTCGGCTGGGAACCTCCGGCGAGGGAGGATGACCGCCGATCTTCGTGACGGCGAGAAGGCTAGGCCACCGACACCCGCTCGGTATGGCGGAGTTCCGAACGGGCATGGCGAATGATCTGCCAGCCGCCGCTGAGGCCGAGCATGGCCATGATGGTGGCAACGATCAGGTCGGGCCAGGCGGTTCCGGTGCCGAACACGCCCGCGGCCGCAGCGAGCACGGCGAGATTGCCGATCGCATCGTTGCGTGAGCAGATCCATACGGAGCGCATGTTCGCATCGCCCGTGCGGAAGCTGTACAGCATCACGGCGACGCCGGCATTGGCGACCAGCGCCATGATGCCGATGACGCCCATCGTCTCCGCCTTCGGCACCCCGCCGCTCAGCGCATAGGCGACTGTCGACAAAACCACGCCGGCACCGAGCAGCGCCAACGACCAGCCCTTGAGCAGCGCGGCGCGCGCCCGCCAGGCCAGAGTCATGCCCGCGACGCCGAGGCTGATCGCGTAATTTGCCGAATCTCCCAGGAAATCGAGCGCGTCCGCCTGGAGCGATGCCGATCCCGCCGCGACGCCGGCCACAATCTCGGCGAGGAACATCGCCGCGTTTACGGACAGCGCGATCCAGAGAGCCCGGCGCCAACGGGGAGTGTTGCTATCCGGCGTGGAGGAACATCCATGATCATGGCAGCATCCGGCCATGTCTTCGTCCTGTCGATAAAGCCTGCGGCCCTTATGCACTGCATTGCTGCGATTTTCCTATACCGAATGCGCACGCTCCTTCGATTGAGCATGGACCGTTTACCGATATCGGGCTGATCCGCAGCGCGGACGGCGCGGCATCGGTACGTCGAAACCGCGCACTGAGCATGTCGCGTCCGCTGCTTTCGTGCCAAAGCGTCGGCGCAGGCGTACTGAAGGACAGCGAATGAGCGAATTGTTGATCGTGTTTCATTCGCTGACCGGCGGAACGCGCCAGATGGCCGAGGCCGCCGCCGCGGGGGCGCGGGAGGAGGTAGGCATCGCCGTTCGCCTGCTGGCCGCCGCCCGGGCCGGGCCGGAGGATGTGCTGGCGGCGAGGGGCTATATCTTCGCGACCCCGGAAAATCTGGCGGCTATGGCTGGTATGATGAAGGACTTCTTCGATCGCAGCTATTATCCGGTGCTCGATCGGGTCGCGGGCCGCCCCTATGGCACACTGGTCTGCGCCGGGAGCGATGGCGAGAATGCGGTGCGCCAGATTGCGCGCATCGCGACGGGCTGGCGGCTGCGGCCGGTGGCCGACCCGGTCATTGTCCGCACTCGTGCCCAGACGGCCGAAGCCATCATGGCGCCGAAGATCATCCCGCCGGACGGATTGGCGAAATGCCGTGAACTCGGCCTTTCGATCGCGACGGGATTGGCGATGGGAATATTCTGACGAGGATCGCGAACGGAGGAGGAAAATGACCGGTGCCTTGCCCGCCCGATCGACGCGGACCTCGCAGTTCATCCGCGCGACGCCCGAGCGCATTTATTCGGCGTTCGTCGATCCCGCCCTCCTCGTCGCGTGGCTGCCGCCCGCCGAAATGACCGGCCGCATCCACGCCTTCGATGCGCGCGAAGGCGGCGGTTATGTAATGTCGCTCTTCTATCCGCCCGAAGAGACCGTGTTTCGCGGCAAGACGGCGGAACGCGAGGATCGGGTCGAGATACGCTTCGTCACGCTCGATCCGCCGCGCCGCATCGTGGAGGCGGTGCATTTCGTCTCGGACGATCCCGCCTTTCAAGGGGAGGTGACGCAGAGCATCCTGATCACGCCAGGCGAAGGAGGCGCCGAGGTGACGCTGAGCTTCGACAACCTGCCGCCCGGAATCCGTGCGACGGACAATGACGAAGGCGCGAGACTGAGCCTTGCCCAGCTCGCTCATCTGCTCGAAGAACGCTGATCGGTCTATCTCTGCGACTGCTCAGGTCGATCGGCGAGGTGGCGCGAAGGCGCAGCAGATCGTCAACAGCAGAAGCGGCGTCAGGAATTCGCGATGCCGCTCGGCGAATTCGAACCAGACGCCGAACAGCAGCAGCTGAAGCAATCCTGCCAGCACGAGCAACAGCAGCACGCGGACCGGCGGCGTCGTCCGAAAGGCCGCTGCCGCGCCGCTGGCGAGCAACATGATGTGCGACAGCTGCGCGACCGGAAACAGTAAAGCGAGCGCGCGCGGTGCCGGTGCCGGGGTCATCCCCGACAACCGGCTGACGCCGAACTGGCCGACGCCCATCGCGCGGACGAACTTGGTCACCGTCAGGCGGACGAAATCGGCAGGATGGGTCGTTATCCACTGTTTCGCCATCGCGCCGATAGCACGGCCATATTCCAGCTCCGGCAAGCCACGCAGCGCCGCCGGCGGCGCCATCCAGTTCCCCGTGGCCGCCGGATTGTTCCCGATCCATAAGCCGATCGGCGCCGTCGTGGTAAGCGGTACGAAAGCGCCCAGCACCAGCCAGTTGCGTACCCACCAGGGCAGCATGACGAGTATCGCGACGGGCAGAGCCGACAGGCCGACCGCCATCATCCTGCGAAGCGGCACGAAGCGTACCAGTACGACACCGAACAACAAGGCGAGCGGTGCCAGCCCCGGCTGCGTCAGTGCAAGCAGCGCCGCGGTGACGCCGATGGACAGTGCCGCACGCAGGGTGCTGCCTCCCCGCTTCGTCGCAACCAGCCACTCATGCGCAAGCACCAGCACGAGGAGCGTGCACATTCCCTCCTTCTGGGCAAGAGGGGCCGAGAGCAGCACCGAGGGCCAGAGCAGGTATAGCCATGCAGCGGCCCGGCCCGCGCCTTCGCGATCCAGCAGCTTTCCGATACGCCAGATCATGAAGGCCGCCGCTGCGTCGATCAACGCATTCAGCGCCATGAGCGAGACGATCGCCGATCCGAAGCAGCCGATCCATCCCGCCAACAGCAGCGCATAAGCCGGTGGATACAGCGCATGCAGGGTAGATCCGATATAGGGCTCGTAGACTTCCAGCCCCCGCCCCGCGAGCACGCTGCCGGACAGCCGCAGATAATAGAGCGCGTCCCCGGCAGGAGCCCGCCCCGCGAAGAGGATGGCCACGAAGATGCGCGCGACGCCTTGCACCAGCGTCAGCTCGATCAGCCGCGGCTTGGACTGCGATCGTTCGGCTATCGGAAAAGCGAGCCATGCCGCGATAAGCCAGATGAGAACGAGGCCCCAGCCGAGCGGTGACGCTCCCCACCGACTGATGAGCCCGGGCGTCGAGGCTACTCCGTAGCCGGCCAGCACGGACAGAAGGAAGGCGATCGCGTAGCCGAGCCAACGATCGGCCGCCGGCTCCCGCGCGGGACGTCCATCTTCGGACATGGTGGTCATTCGCCGACCCGCGGCCGTGTGTCGACGGAAGCGGCGGCACAGTCGGTTGATCGGCGTCTTTTCGGCACAATCGCTACCCGTCGCGTATCGGTCGCTCCTCGCCCAGATTGCTGATGCACGGCGAGTCTGTCCAGACCGCCGCATGGCCGCTGATGGCTAAACCAGGACAATTAAAGGGACGTATCCGATCGATCCCGACATCGCACTCCCAATGCCCGCAAAGCCTCGACCAGCGTCTCGGCTGCGAACGGACGTGCGAGCGTTGCCGTGCGGCGGTCACCGTCGAAGCGCGGCGCGATCGGGACCACCGGTCTAGCCACGATCAGCATCGGCAAGTCCTGACGCATGGCTCGTATTTCCTCAGCCAGCGCCAGACCGCGCCCGTCGTCGAGTTCTCCGTCGAGGATCAGCGCACTGTAGGAACCGGCAGAAGCCCGCAGCTTGTTCAGCGCCTCCGCCGCGGTCACCGCCTCGTCGACCGCGAGACCGGCCCCGCTGAGCGCCTCGCTCACCATCATCCTGGTCCGGGGATCGCTTTCCACGATCAGGACGCGCCCGCTCGCCCCCGCGTCGAGGATGTCGCGCACCCGCGCCGACAGTGCCTGATAAGTGAAGGGTTTCGCAATCATCTCGACACCCGCGTCGAGCCGGCCGTTATGGACGATCGCGTTGCGCGTATAGCCGCTGGTGTACAACACCTTCAGATCCGGCCGGATCTCCCGCGCCCGCTCGACAAGTTCGCGGCCGGACATATGAGGCATCACGACGTCGGTGAAGAGCAGATCGATCGCCAGATCCTCCCGGGCGATCAAGCGCAACGCCGCAGCCCCGTCATGAGCGGCGAGCACCTGATAGCCAAGCTCGCGCAGTATCTCGATCGTATAGGCCCGGACATCGTCATCGTCCTCGGCGACGAGGATCGTCTCGGACTGCCCCTGGCCGGGTGCCGCGACGTCCGTCGGCTCCTCCTCCCCCGCGGCTTCGCGCATCAGCCGGGGCAGATAGATCTTGATCGTCGTCCCCGCCCCTTCTTCCGAATAGATTTTCACATGGCCGCCGGACTGTTTGACGAAACCATAGACCATCGACAGCCCGAGCCCGGTACCGCGGCCGACCTCCTTGGTGGTGAAGAAAGGTTCGAAGACGCGCGACAGTGTTTCCCGCGACATGCCCATGCCGGTGTCCGAAACGGCGATCACGACGTAATTTCCGGGCGCCACCTCGGCATGGGCTGCCGAATAGCTTTCATCGAGCCGGGCATTCGCGGTCTCGATCGTCAGCTTGCCGCCGTCCGGCATCGCATCGCGTGCGTTGACCGCGAGGTTGAGCAGACAATTTTCGAGCTGGTTGGGATCAGCCTCGATCCGCCACAGCCCCGGCGTCGTCACGATTTCCAGGCGGATCGTTTCTCCCAGCGCGCGATTGAGCAGATCCGACATGTTCGAGACCAGGCGATCGACATCGATCGGCTTGGGCGCAAGCGGCTGCCTTCGCGAAAATGCGAGCAGCCGCTGGGTCAGCGAGGCGGCACGTTCCGCACCCTTTTGCGCATTGTCGATCGCGCGCCGCACACGCTCTTCGTCGCCCCGGTCGAGGCTACGGCGCACCATGTCCATATTGCCGGTGATGATCGTCAGCAGATTGTTGAAATCGTGCGCGACGCCGCCGGTGAGCTGCCCCACCACCTCCATCTTCTGCGCCTGGCGGAGAGCCTCGGCCGCGATCTCGCGTTCGGCGACTGCTTCGGCAACGCGGCGCTCCAGCGTGTCGTTGAGCTCGCGCAGCTCCTCCTCGGCTCGCCGCCGTTCGTCGATCTCACGCTTGCCCGCCTCATACAGCCGGGTGTTGTCGATCGCGATCGATGCCTGCGCCGCGATGCCTACCATCAGCCGCTCGTGCCGCGCATCGAAGCGCCCCGGCTCGGGGTGGCCGAAGAACAACCCGCCCAGCACATCGCCGTTGCGCGAGGCGACCGGCACCGCAAGATAGCTGCGGACAGGCAGATGCCCCTCCGGCATCCCCCGCCACGGTGCATTGCGGCCATAGCGCGGGTCCTCGAGAATGTCGTCCGACCGCACCACCTCCGTTCCCTCGAAAGTCGGCGCGAATACCGCCGTGTTGCGCGGCATCGGAAAATCCCTGAATGCCTCGCGATCGACCCCGGACAAGGTGTAAAGCATGTAGCTGCCCCCCTGCCCGTCCGGAACATTGTAGAAGAAGGCGCCAAATCCAGCGCCGGTCAGCTCGACACCAGCGTCGGTGACCATCTGCACGATGCGCTCGACATCGAGTTCGCCAGCCAGCGAAGCGCCGCTGCGGTTGAGCGTATCGAGCGTCCGGCTTTCCTCGCGCAAAGCCGACTCGGCCCGCATCCTTTCCGATACGTCGGAACCCTCCACGAAAATGCCGGTCACCGCTCCGCTTTTGTCGCGAACGGGCTCATAGATGAAATCGAGCACGAAATCCCGTATCCGCCCGCTGTCCGGATCCTTCAGCCGCAGCGGCATACCCTCGGCAACAAAGCGCTCACCCGTCGCAAAGACCTGGTCGAGCTTTTCGAAGAAGCCTTGCCCCGCCGCGTCCGGCAGTACCTCGCGCACCGGCCGCCCCACGAAGTTACGCTTGCCGAATAGAGCCATATAGCTCGCATTGGCGAATTCGAAGACATGCTCCGGCCCGTTGAGTATGGCGACGAAGCCTGGCGCCTGCTCGAACAGTCCGCGGAGCCGGAGTTCGCTCCCCCTGATTTCCTCCGCCATCTGCCGTCGCAGCCGGGCCGCGGTCAGGTTCGAACTGACCCGCGCGACGAGCTCGCGCCCCGCGAACGGCTTGGTCAGATAATCGTCAGCACCCGCCTCCAAGCCTTCGATGCGGGATTCTTCGCCAGCGCGCGCGGAAAGCAGAATGACGGGCAGGTCCCGCAAGTCCCGATCGTCGCGGATCGCGGCGAGCAAGCCGAAGCCGTCGAGCCGCGGCATCATCACATCACTCAACACGAGTTCCGGCCGCTCGCGCCGGATGGCTGCCAACGCAGCCTCGCCATCCGCTACCAGCTCCAGGCGATGACCGAGCGGCGTCAGCAGGCGGCGAACATAATCCCGCATGTCGGCATTGTCGTCCGCGACGACGATACGCCCGCCTTCCCGCATAGCCTCCCGATCGAGGGTCGCTGCCTCTTGCGCATAATCGCCCGCGGCCTCCGGCAGCCAGCGCATCGCTTCCTCGACGAAGGCCCGGGGACGGATCGCCTGGTCGGACGGGGAGGCTCCCTCCATGATACGGTCGGCGGGCAGATGCGCCGCACCGATCGGCAACTGCACCGTGAAGCTCGAGCCGCGGCCGACCTCGCTCTCCACCGTGATTGTGCCACCGTGGAGTCGCACCAGTTCATGCACCAGCGCAAGACCGATACCGCTGCCCTCCTGGGTACGCCCACGCTGGCCTTCGATGCGATGAAAGCGGTCGAACAGCCGTGGCAACTCCTCGGCCGGTATACCGACGCCGCTATCCTCCACCTTCAGCACTATCTCGTGCTGTGACCGCGCAGACAGCGCGACCCGAATGCCGCCCGCCAGCGTATATTTGAAAGCATTTGACAGAAGGTTGAGGACGATCTTTTCCCACATGTCGCGATCGACATAGGAGGGCACGCCAAGCGATGGACAATCGACATCGAGCGACAGCCCCGCGCGGTCGCAGGCCGCGCGAAAATTGCTCGCGAGGTCGGCGGTGAGCGCGGCAAGATCGACGGGCTCGAACCGCGCCTCCACGCGTCCTGCCTCTAGCCGTGCGAAGTCCAGCAGGCTGTTGACCAGGCGCAGCAGCCTCAGGCCGTTGCGATGGGCTACCTCGGCCAAGGCGCGGGATTCCGCATCCAGTGGCGTGTCCTCCTGCGCCAGCTCCTCGAGCGGGCCGAGCATCAGCGTCAGCGGCGTACGGAACTCGTGGCTCACATTGGAGAAGAACATGGTCTTGGCGCGATCGATTTCGGCAAGCGCCTCCGCGCGACTCCGCTCCCTCTCATAGGCTTCTGCGGTCGCGATCGCCGTGCCGATCTGGCCTGCCACAAGGGAGAGGAAATCGCGATAATCCGCATTGAGCAACCGCACCGGGCTGAGCCCGACCAGCAGCATGCCGACACCGCCCGACGCCGGTATCGGCAACAACGCCGCCGAACTGGGCTGCCGATCCCAGGCGCCGCTGGGAACGTCCAGCGCGCCCTGCCCATGCAGATCCAGCAGTTGGGGATGATCGAAGCCAGCGGACATGTCCGGCCACAGCATGTCGCCCGGGCCAATCCGGTCCGGCGCCAGTCTGTGCCCCGCGTCGATTCCGCTGGTTGCTGCCAGGCGCAGCGCGTCGGAGCCTTCCTCGCCCATATAGATCGCCGCGAAGGGCACATCGCGCGGATTGGCTCCGATCGCCTCGGCGCTCAGGCGGCAGGCATCATGCCGGCTTTGCGCACCCGCCGTCTTGGCCGCGATATCCCGCAGCAGCGCAAGCTGCCGCTCGCCGAACACACGCTGGGTATCTTCTGTATTGGCGCAGATGATCCCGCCGGGCGTACCATCATCGTCCGGAATCGGGCTGTAGGAAAAGGTGTAATAGGTCTCTTCGGGATAGCCGTTGCGCTCCATGATGAGGAGCTGCTCCTCCACATAGGTGCCTTCAGTGCCACCCATGGCAGAATCGAGCATTGGCCCGATATCGTGCCAGATCTCGCTCCACACATCCGACGTGGGCTTTCCCAGCGCCCAGGGATGCTTTCCGCCGATGATCGAGCGATAGGCGTCATTATAAAGGAAAGTGAGCTCGCGGCCCCAGCCGATCCAGATCGGCTGGCGAGACGTCAGCATGATGCGTACGGCCGTCTTGAGGCTCTGTGGCCAGCGATCCGGTCTGCCCAGCGGGGTTGATGTCCAGTCGAACCCGCGCATCAACCCTGCGAGCTCGCCCGGTCCGGCCATCACGTCCTGCGCGCCCCTCGCCAGCCGTGGTGTCGGAGCGCCGATCATGGGCGCAATTCTGCCATGGCATGCCTGACGTGCGAACCGTTGCACCGCAATAGTGGCTTTTCACGCTCGACGAATGCAACAAGCTGCTGCATCTGATCGGAAAATGCTGCAGCCATTACCCCCAACCTTCGTCTCGTGCCGTGAGGGCACGCGAACGCTTCGCGAAGAAGGAAAGTTCCCTCTCGCGAGCAATGGGTTACGGCGGAATGAGCGGCGTAGGTTATCGGCGCCGGGTCAGCTCCCGACGACGCGGTGAAAATCAGCTTGGCCGCGGTTTGCGATTCGGGCGACCGTCGCCCCGCGGCGGCCGGCGATTATCGTCACCGTCACGTTTCATTGGCGGACGCCCCTGGAAAGGCGGCCGCCCCGCCGCATCGCGCGGCCCGGTGCTGCCGCGCGCGGGCAGACCGCCGGCTTGACCGCTGGAAATCGAGTAGCCTTCCTTGAGCAGGCGCGAGAATGCCGCTCGCACGCTGGCCGTGATCGCGGCCTGCAGCTCGGGCGGAAGGTCTGCAAAGGTGGTGTTGGCATGGATCGCATTGAGATCGCGCAGCAATGTGTTGGGCAGCCCCTTCGAGGCCGTCTTGAGTGCTGCGATGGAATCCATGACTGCGGAGAACATGATCTCCTGCATCACGTCGGTTGCTGACTTGACCATGGCCCCCTGTAGCGGCGCTCTACGTCTTTGTCGCGTCTCGCTTCGATGACTTGCGAGAAAGTTTTCCACCCCGCGAGTTCATGTGCAAGAAGGGGAGGCGGCGCGCGCCCGCCTCCCCATTCAGGCCGTCATCGACAGATGCGCACGCGATGGTGATGGCGCCATTCCCACCAGCAACGGCGGTGATGGCCGTACCAGCGTCGATCCCAGCCATGATGTCGACCGCGATCCCAACCTCCGTGCCATCTCCGGTCGTGTCGATAGTCGCTGCGATAATGGCCGCCGTCATGCCAGCGGCCGCCGCGATCATGATGCCGGCCTGGATGATAATCGGCCTGGGCAGCGGTGGCTCCGCCAATCGTCGCAAATGCCAGTCCCGCCGCCGCGATGAGGGTTTTGAGTGTCATCAGGGTCATCCTTTCTCGCCCTGTCATCGGGCAAGGCGCATGGTAAGCGCGCCCGTTAATCGCAACGCTGAACGCGATTGTTGGCTCCGGTTAATATATTCCGCAGCGGTCGCGAGGTTTTAGCGGACGATGATCGGCAAACGGACCCAGCCGATCTGGAACTCGGAAATCGCGCGCTCTCCCGCCTCCATGTCCAGCTCATAATCGGGAAAGCGGCGCAGCAGCTCCTCGACGATCAACCGCCCTTCCAGGCGGGCGATATGGATGCCGATGCAAAAATGTGGACCCATGCCGAAGGCAACGACACGGCGCATGGAGCGATCCCAACGAAAGCGGTCCGGATCGTCGAACTCGCGATCGTCGCGATTGGCCGAAGCGGTGAGCAGCAGCACCCGCTCCCCAGCCCGCATTGCCTGTCCGGAAATCTCCCCATCGATCTTCAGGGTGCGGCCGAACCATTGCGCCGGCGCGCAAAAACGAATCATCTCCTCGAACGCGCGTCCGGCGTTGGCGGCGGGGTCTGCCGCCACGGCGGCGCGCTGGTCCTTGGCCAGCCACAGTTCGATCAGGCCGCCCGACACCACCTTCGGCAGCGATTCGGTACCGCCGATCAGGATGGAGATGAGTTGCTGCCCGATCTCCTGGTCGCTGAGCGGCCCACGCCCCGGCAGGCGCGCAGCGATCAGCCCGTCGATCATGCGCGGATCGCCGGTGAGCCCGCCAGCGCGCCGTCTCGCTACCGCCGCCGTCAATATCGCGTTGAGTTCGCCGACGGCCGCCCATCCGTCCTCGGACATGCCAGGTTCGCCTGGCTTGCGCGCCACGGATCGGTTCACGAGTGCGATCAGCTCGGGGATGTCCTCGGCCGGCAGGCCGACGATGTGACAGGCGGCTCCGGCCGAGACATGGCTGGCGAGATCGAGATTGGCATCGAGCCGTCCCTGCTCCTCCAGCAGATCGAGTCGCCTGTTCACGATCGCGCGGAGCATCGGCTCGAACTTGTTCACCGACCCAGGCATCAGCGATGCGCCCATCGCGCGGCGGACGTCGCCGTGCACCGGCGGGTCCAGATTGTTGAAGATCGCCAGCGGCTCGATGCTGGCCACCGGAACCGTCCCTGCCGTCGGCGCCAGCAGCAGCTCGCGCGCGAACACCTGCCCTTCCGCCTCGGTGAACCGCTCGCGGTCGAGGAACAGCGACCACACGTCGGCAAAGCGCGCTATCGCCCAGCTACGATATTGCGGCAACGGATAGACGGGCCACGCGTCGCGCAGCTGCCGATACAAAGGCTGCGGATCGGTCATCGCCTCGATCGAGAAGGGGTCATAGGTGAATTCGGGGCGGACGGATGCCATGCCATTCATGCCTTATGTGTCCTTCCCCCCGATCGTGCCATGCGCGATCTGCTGCATCCTAGGCTCCTCACCGGCCGAACGGGAGGGGCGTGACTATTGGCAGCGTGCGGACTTTCGCAATCCGCCCACGAAAGGACCAACGCCGCTACGCTCGGAAAGAGGGGTAGACCCGGCCGAGCTATGGCCGCTAGGTGGCGATCCGTCCGAGTATTTGCCGCATGCGCCGTTCCATCGCCCTCCTCACCTGGTTCCAGCGCCGGGTTCGCGCCAGCGACGCGATGTTCATACTGCTCGCGGTCGCGATCGGTTCGGCGGCAGGATTGCTCAGCATCCTGCAAGGGGCCCTGGCGCGCACCATGCAGCATTTCCTCTTCTGGCTGCCCAGCGACACCCGGCTCAGCGCAGCGCCCGCCCTGTCGGTACCCATATTGCTGGCCTTACCGGTCGGCGGATTGCTGCTCGCCGGCTTTTCAACGCTGGTCCGCGCGCGGCGGCGGCGGCTGGTCGACGCGGTGGAGGCCAATGCGCTGCACGGCGGGCGGATGTCGCTCGGCGACAGCCTCGTCATCTCCGGCCAGACGATCCTGTCCAATGGCTTCGGAGCCTCGGTCGGGCTCGAAGCCGCTTATGCCCAGCTCGGCTCGGCGACGGCATCGATCGCCGGTACGGCGCTGCGACTTCGGCGGGCGGATCTGCGTCATCTCGTCGGGGCGGGCGCAGGCGCCGCCATCGGCGCTGCTTTCGGTGCGCCGCTCGCCGGCGCCTTCTACGCCTTCGAGATCGTGATCGGGGCCTACACACCTTCCGCTCTGGCACCGGTCGCTGCCGCGGCACTCAGCGGCACGCTGGTCGCGCAGCTGGTCGGCGCCCAGCCCTATCTCATAAACACCGCAGCCGGCGCGCCGATCGAAACGCATCACTACCTGATCTACGCCGCGCTCGGTGCGGTATGTGCGCTGATCGGCATCGCGCTCATGCAGGCCGTGACACTCGTCGAAAACGCGTCGCGACGGCTGCCCACGCCGGATTGGATGCGCCCGGCGATCGGCGGCCTCCTGCTGATGCCGATCGCGCTCGTCTCGCCTCAGGTGCTCTCGGCCGGCCATGGCGCGCTCCATTCCGACCTGGCGCTGGGCGTGCCGATCACCTTCATCACGACCATCTTCCTCGCCAAATCGCTCGCATCGATCATTTCCCTCGGCTTTGGCTTTCGCGGCGGCCTGTTCTTCGCATCCCTCTTCCTCGGTACGCTGATCGGTCACATCTTCGCGGACAGCCTCGCTCTCGTCGTCGGCAGCACGGTGATAGACCCCCGCAATGCTGCGCTGGTCGGCATGGCGGCGCTGTCGGTGGCGGTGATCGGCGGACCGATGACGATGGCCATGCTCGTGCTGGAAGCGACGCACAGCTTTTCGCTCACCGGCGCGGTGATCGCAGCCTCGCTGGTATCGACCAGCCTGGTGCGCGAGCTGTTCGGTTACTCCTTCTCCACCTGGCGCCTGCATCTGCGAGGCGAAGCCGTGAAGAGCGCACGCGACGTCGGCTGGATCCGCACTCTCACCGCCGGCAGCATGATGCGCCGTGAAACCGCTGCCACGCCAGCCGACATGAGCATTGCCGAGTTCCGCCGCCGCTTTCCGCTGGGCTCCACAAGCCGGGTCGTGCTGGTCGACGGTCAAGGTCACTATGCCGGCATCGCCATTCCGCCGATGGCTTTTGCCGAACATCTCGATGTGGAGGCGCCCATTGCCAGCATCGCGATCGCGCGGGAGACTTCACTGGCTCCCGAGATGAACGTCGTCGAGGTGATGCACGCTTTCGACGCGACCGGCGCCGACGAGCTGGCAGTCCTGAAGCCGGACGGCAGCGTGCTCGGCCTGCTCTCCGAAAAATATGTCCGCCGGCGCTATGCCGAGGAAATGGAGAAAGCCCAGCGCGAACTCTTTGGCGAAACCTGACGGCGCGCGAGGGTCGCAAAGGGTATACGCCGCTGCAACCAACGGCTAGGTTCCATCCATGGACCCGCAAGCGCCCAGGCTGCCGGTACGCGCATCGCGGCAGCGTTCCGTCGTCCGCGACAGCCTCATCGGAGCGGCTGTCGGCGGTCTCGTCGGCCTCGTCATAGGCCTTGCCCTCGTCTGGAAGACGCTGGCTCCCGGCACGTCCGCGGGCTCGCGCGACCTGCTCGGCATCATTCTCGTCGCGGCAGCGGCAGCCCTCATCGTGCTCACCGTCACCGAAGCCCGCGCGCGGACACGCGAAAAGGCCGAAGAAGACAAGCGGCGCAGCTTCTATCGCAACGCGCTACGCGAGATCATGACTACGCTCGACGAATTCGAGGATGCGCCGGACGCAAGGAAGCGCCCCCTGTTCGATACGCTCACCCGCTCGATCGGAGAGCTTGAGGAACATCGCGCCTATCTGCCGCCGCGCACGGGCGAGGAGAACGCCGCCATCTTTCGCATCGGCCGGGTCTGGAACCACGCGCTCGGGGCCGCCCGCCTGGACGATCCCGCGCTGACCGACCGCGATCGCCTCATCGGCAACAATGCCCTGCGCGAAGCCTTCGTCGCCACGCGCACCCAGCTTACCCGCAGCCTTTCCGTTTTTCAGCGCTGAGGCGTGCCTTCCGCTGTCATGCCGCTGCGCTAAGTCGGCATGATGGGGGCAGATGATTCGAACCGGCGCAGCGGCACACCCGGCGAAGTATTTACGGCGTTCCTGCGCCTCGGCCTGACCTGCTTCGGCGGGCCGATAGCCCATCTCGGCTATTTCAGCAGCGAGTTCGTCCTGCGGCGGCAATGGATCGACGAGGCCGGCTATGCCGAGTTGGTCGCGCTCTGCCAGTTCCTGCCCGGGCCGGCATCCAGCCAGACCGGCTTCCTGCTCGGTTGGCGGCGGGCCGGCGCATTCGGCGCGCTGGCCGCGTGGACAGGCTTCACCCTGCCTTCGGCGCTCGTCATGCTGGCACTCGGCTTCGGCGTCACGCATCTCGACGGGCCGATCGCGATCCATGCCATCCACGGTCTCAAGCTCGTCGCGATCGTCGTCGTCGCCCACGCCATATGGGGCATGGCGCGGACGCTGACCCCGGACGCACGACGCCGCGCCATCGCCCTTGCCGCGCTGCTGATCGTTGCGCTGTCGGGCAGCAGCTTCGCCCAGCTTGCCGCGATCGCACTCGGTGCCGTGCTCGGCCCTGTGCTTTGTCGCAATTCTGCCGTCCCGCCGGCCGATAGTCTCCCCCCGCCGCTCAACCGCCAGGCCGGCACCGTCCTGCTCGCGCTGTTCGCCATTCTCCTGATCGGCGCCATCGCCTTCGCCGGGATCGCCGATCGGTCCCCTCCCGGCCTGTTCGCGCTCTTCTACCGCTGCGGTGCGCTCGTCTTCGGCGGTGGCCACGTCGTGCTGCCGTTGCTTCGCACCGAGCTGGTGCCGAACGGCCTCGTCAGCGAGGGCGACTTCCTCGCCGGCTACGGCGCGGCGCAGGCTCTGCCGGGGCCGCTGTTCACGCTTGCCGCCTATCTCGGTGCCGTCGCAGGCGGGTCGGCGCTCGCTGCCGGCGCGGCTCTGCTCGGTATCTTCGCGCCCGGCCTGTTGCTTGTTTCGGGCGCCTTGCCGTTCTGGGCGACGCTTCGGACCAGCCTCCTGTCACGATCCATCGTAGCCGGCGTGAATGCCGCCGTCGTCGGCATTCTCGCCTGGGCGCTGTACGACCCGCTCTGGACCACGGGCATCGCATCGGTAGGCGACGTGGCACTGGTAGCAATCGGCCTCACGCTGCTGCTGCGATGGCGCGCGCCACCCATCCTCATCGTCGTCCTGCTTGCCGTCGGCTCGATCCTGCTCGGCACGGCCCCTTAGTCAGCGGTCACTGCGGTCATCGCAAAGCGCACCGATCGCCTGGGATCGGCCACCCACCAGAGCAGGCTCGCAACCGCCCGGCCGCATCGAGAAGCGATAGGAGCCTTCATATCCAGCACATATCGATCGAGCAGCGCATCCCACATCAAGGGCAGTCCCGCGGCGGCGCGCGTTCGAACCGGATCATCTGGCCATCGCTTGCCGGAACGGCGATCGCCTCCATTTCGGCCGGCTGGCGAACGCTATGCCACTGCCCGTTGCCGTACCGTTGCAGCGGAAAGAGCCCGGGCGGGCTCGACGACGCGAGCCGGAACCGATAGCCCGCCTGCTCGTGCATCAGCCGCACGGCCCGGCGTGGCGCAATTGCAAGACCGCCGAGCCGCGCCATCGAGAAATCATAAGCGATCGGCGCCAGGCTCTCCTGGCCGAAGCGGATACGCTGTCCGTCCAGCGCCATCGCAGGCGCGGCTTGCGCGATATAGCAGCCGACAACGGCGGACGTTGACGGGCCTGTGCCCTTATAATGAACGATCATGGATCCGAATGCGCCGATCGGCAATGCCAGCAGGCCCAGCACCAGCGGCACGGGTATTTCGAAATCCGCACCGCCGCCCGATCATCTCACAGCCTCAATCCGCCACCACGCTGCATTCCCGCACCCAATTCGCGCCGTCCCTTGTAGCGCCCGGCAGGCCAGCCGACCAGCAACGGCGGCGTGCTGCCGGAAACGCCAGAGATGCCGCCGACCCTTCATGGTCGAAGGCGCGCACAGGCGCATCTCCGCAATGGTTTCGGGAGCACGCAATATAGTGGCAGAGACCATTTATGCTGCGCAACATGAAGATCCGAGGTCCGCACAATGAGCGGTTGACGCGTTTCGAAACGGGTTTAAGAGCAGGCCGTTAGCGTAATCCGTCGGCATCGACCGGCGACCCGATCGGAATTTAAAGCCCGATGTGACGGTCGCCACAGTCGATGCGATCGGTGTTGACCATTTCTACGCGCGTGGGCTTT
Organism: Flavisphingomonas formosensis; assembly: GCF_009755815.1. Taxonomy (GTDB): domain Bacteria; phylum Pseudomonadota; class Alphaproteobacteria; order Sphingomonadales; family Sphingomonadaceae; genus Flavisphingomonas; species Flavisphingomonas formosensis. The sequence goes on along the minus strand of NZ_WRPK01000003.1, from coordinate 324,592 downwards.
GCTTCCGCGGGGTAGTGACGGGCGTCAACAGGTCGTCGCTCGAGATCACGAGGGGGGCAAACCACCCGTGCAGGACTTAGGACGAGGGTTGGAGATGTTCGACGAGATCGATTTGGCCTTTTACGAAAGACGCGCCCGCGAAGAGCGCGAGCGGGAACGTTCGACGAAGGATCGCGCCTCACAAAAAGTGCATCGCGAACTGGCCGAAGAATATGAATGCAAGGCACGCGCGCTGAGCCGAAACACGCGCTTCCCCGCCGCCACGGATTGATCGGCGCTTCGCGGGAGCCAGGCTCGCGGATGCCAGGCTCCTGCCGTCGACCGACAGGCATTCGCATGCGTCCGCGCTCAGGCCTTATTCGCCTGCACGTCGGGGAGGAAATGGTCGGCAAACCGCGCCATCAGCGGGCGCGCACCTCCCGTGAGTGCCAACAGCTTGCGCCTGGAATCGCGCGGATCACCACAGCGCACCAGCATGCCGCTCGCGATCAGCCGATCGATCGAACGCAGTGCCGACGTAAAGGGAACCCGGGCTGCAATGCACGCATCGCCCACGGATACAGATCGTCCCAAATACTCGTTGATGTAAAGGTCCGCCATGATTGCAAGTTCCGGCGCATGGGTCGGCGCGAGTTCCGCCCACCATTGCTGGGCGAGGTCCAGGAAACGCAACATTCGCTGCATCGCAAGCCGCCGCTCCGCATTGCAGAAATCAGCGGACGTGCGTCCTTCCTGATTGGCTCCGGTCGCCACATTGTCCTGACAGCGACCGTGAACGGGTAAATCGACGGTTTGAATGAAGACGGGATGCTGCAATGCCCGCCGATACGCAATCGCTGAACGATTTGATAGCGCCCCCTCCATAAAACTCCCCTTTCAATCGGGCTACCTTATGCAGCCAATTCAAAGGCGAAACGATCAAGAGTTGAGCATGATCCTGCCTTATCCCGATGATTTTGCTCCACTTTGAAGGGATAGTGTCAGTAAATACATTATCCCTCCAAAATGGATATTTGGCTTTCCTTGAAAAGACTTTATTAGCCATTCCGATCGCAGTCGGTGCAGTCAGCTTCCCATCTCGATAAAACGCGGATCATGAAGCGCACGATCCCTAAGCTAGGAAACGGGAGAGAGCATCCGCCGGACAACATCAGTAAGTTTAGGAAATATCGAATGTTACTGGAAATTAGCTAAAATAAATTACAGGATGTCTGCCACCGTCACGCAATCGTGCGGAAAGTATGGACTTTCTGATGCGGGCATGATGTTATGCATCTCCCATTACAAGGGGAAAAGCAGTGAAAGAACAGGACGATCAGGACAGCACCGTTCCAGACGTTGATGAGCGTCGTCGCGAATCTCTCAAGAGTCTCGGAAAGTTTGGTGCTGTCACCGGCCTTGCATTGCTCGGCATGATGAGCGCAACCAAGGCTCCGGCGGCGAGCCCCCCACCTCCGTGATCGGAAAACCCTTCTATTCTCCGTTTTATCTTCTCTCTTCTCATGAACGGCTGCAGCGGGCCGGCGCACGATGGCAACGCCCGTCTCTGGTGCTTTGCTGCGCAATAATCCGCTGCAGCCGTCGTTCATCGCCCGCATAGACGGGCGTAAGCATCATGCTCACACGTATTTTCTGGATCGCTGCGGCCGCCCCCTGGCGTCTCGCGATCGCGGCGCGCCCGCGTGGTGGGGATTGGCTGGCAGAAGAAATCGCGGGCTGGAAATCCGCGGGTATCGATCAAGTGGTGAGCCTGCTCGAGTTCGAAGAAGCCGAGTTGCTCGACCTCGATGCCGAGCCGGACACCTGCCGGCGCCTTGGCATCGGCTTCACCGCTTATCCGATCGCCGACGCCGATGTCCCGCCCTCCTTCGAGGAGGTGCGGTCGCTCGCATCCCGGATTGCGGATGGCTGCGCAGCTGGCGAGGCGATAGCGATCCATTGCCGTGCCGGGATCGGCCGATCTTCGGTCATTGCCGCGACCGCGCTGATCATTGGGGGCTTCGAGACGCAGGCGGCGCTCGACGCCATCGGCACTGCCCGCGGGGTGCAGGTCCCGGACACGCGCGAGCAGAGGGATTGGCTCTTCGGGTTCGAACGCCGCATCCGCGGATGAACGAGCGCTCCTCGACATCAGGCTTGCGCCGCACGCGTCGCAGTTCGATATGGCGGCGACGGAGACGGATATGCGCCGCATCTTGAGCCTCGGACTCATCCTCATCGGGGCGATGTCGGCCGCGGCCAGCAGCCGTACCGATCATCCCACCCCCGCATGTTCGCGCGTCTTCTTCGAAGCGGACAGCTTCCTCGTCTGCCGCTACGATCCGCAAGCCGATGCAATGCGCCTGATGCGGCGCGGTGCCGACGGGCGACCCGGCAGCCTGCCCGAGGTCGCAGCAGCGCTAGGCGCAGAGGCTGCCCATGTCCGCTTCGCCATGAACGCAGGCATGTATCATCCGGATCACAGTCCCGTCGGCCTCTATGTCGCCGCAGGGCGCGAGGAGCATCCGATCGAACGGGCGGAGGGTGTCGGCAATTTCTACATGCGTCCGAACGGCGTGTTCTGGACGGATGGCGCGGGTACTCCGCATGTCGACGAGACCGAGGCCTATGCTGCCCGCTTGCCGGACGCGGCCTGGGCAACCCAATCGGGCCCGTTGCTGCTCGCCGACGGCGCGCTCCATCCGGCGATCAGCGCCAATGGCCCCTCCCGCCTCATCCGCAACGCGGTCGGCATCGCAGGGACCAAGGCGTTTTTCGTGATCAGCGAGACGCCGGTCTCCTTCGGACGGCTCGCGCGCTTCTTCCGAGACCATCTCGGCTGTCGCGATGCACTCTACCTCTACGGCACCGTCTCCAGCCTATGGTCGACCGATCTCGCTCGACAGGACAAGCGCAGCGATCTCGGCACTTTCCTCGTCGTGCTTCGGCGATAGTCGTCACCATCAGGCGGATGGCGGACAGCCGCCTTGCGAAAGCGCCGCAAGCCAATTCCTCGATCCGGCCGGCGTGGGATGGATGCCATCTTCCGTCTCCACCCCACCAGCAAGCGGCACGAAACGAGCGCCGTGCTGCGTCGCAATGCCCTGGATCACGCGGTTCTCAGCCCGTACCGCGGCCGCGTCGAGGCTGCCGCCATGTCCGTCATGGGCGACATCGAAGGGCATCACGCCGACCAAGGTCAGCGACACCGGGCCGATCGCGTCGACCAGCTTTTTGTAAGCGGCTTCGAAATCGCCGATCGGCGTCGTGCGGCCGTTACGCGCATCATTGGTACCAAGCGCGACGAACACATGCGCGGGCCGCAGGAGCCGCACCAGCGTCACCGCCGGGCCGATCATCTCCTGCACGCGCGCCGCCGAGATGCCGCCATTGAACGTCGGGCGTCCGCACAGCGGCGGCAGCCATGCGAATTCGGTGATGCTGTCTCCGATCAGCAGTACCTGACCGTGCGGCGCCTTCATCGCCACCTCGCGCAGTGCGTAGCCGCGATTGTCGAAATAGATGCGATGCGTTACGCTTTGCGATGGCCGTAGCCGTGCCTGCCAGACGCGCCCAACCGCGATGCCGGCGATAAGGCAAATTGTGGCCGAAACCAATGTGATCAATGCCTTGCGCATGGTCATTCGGGTCCTTTCTCCGGCGCCTCCCAATCGCCTTTTCCGCCTGCTTGACAATGCTGCAGTGCGGGAGCAATCGCGGTTCGTCAGCCGACTCGCTGACGATCAGGAAAGCCATCCCAACCATGCCAAGCGACAGTAGTCGATTGTCTTCGCCGCTGGCGGCTACCGGCCGAGCCTGATCCTGCTCAGTCTCACACGGATGCCGGCGGCGGCATCCGACGAGGTGAGATCTTATGAGCAAAATGCCCCCCGCTGCACGGGGCCTGCGTTCCTTTTCGCGTCTCCTACGTATCGCGCCGCCCAATCGCGCGGACATGATCGCCTTTCTGCTGCTTGCAGCGGCGGCTGTCCTGCTGGTCCGGGGCGCACAGGGCATCGTCCAACCTCTCTCGCAGCTCAGAATTCAGCCGGTCGCGCTCGATCCATGGAATCTGCCCGGCTATGCGCTGCGCACCACGCTGCGCATGTTCGCCGCCCTCGGCGCCAGCATCGTCTTCACGCTCGTCGTGGCGACGCTCGCGGCACGCAGCCGTCGTGCCGGCCAGATCATCGTGCCCGCGCTGGACATTCTCCAGTCCGTGCCGATCCTCGGTTTCCTCACCTTCACCGTCACCTTCTTCATGGGCCTGTTCCCGGGGCGGCAGCTCGGCGTCGAGCTCGCCGCCATCTTCGCCATCTTCACCAGCCAGGCGTGGAACATGGCGTTCAGCTTCTATCAGTCGCTGCGCTCCGTCCCGTCGGATCTGGAGGAGGTGTCGCGCGGCTTCGCCCTCTCTCCGGTACGCCGCTTCCTGCGGCTCGACCTGCCCTTTGGAACGCCTGCGCTGGTCTGGAACGCGATGATGTCGATGTCCGGCGGTTGGTTCTTCGTGGTCGCGTCGGAGGCGATCACCGTGGGCAACACCACGGTGAACCTGCCCGGCATCGGTTCCTGGCTGGCAATCGCGATCGAGCATCGCGACTTCACGGCCGTTGGTTGGGCGGTCGCGGCGATGGCAGTGGTGATCCTGCTCTACGATCAGCTCGTCTTCCGTCCCGTCGTCGCCTGGGCGGACCGCTTCCGCTTCGAGCAGACGGCCAGCAACGACCGGCCGCGTTCCTGGGCCTATGACCTGTTCCGCCGCACCCGCCTGCTACCCCTGCTGTTCGCGCCCGTCACTGGCCTCGGGCGGCTGTTGCTGGCACTGGATCGCCCCCGGGCACGCAGCGCCTCCCCGCGGCGCGCACTGCTCGGTCCCCGCGCCGTCGACCTCCTGTGGACGGGGCTGATCAGCGCCGCGGTGCTGTTCGCGGTGTGGACGATCCTCACCTATGTCTCGCACACGCTGAACTGGCACGACGCGCTCCACGTGCTGGGGCTTGCCTGCCTCACCATGGTGCGCGTGCTGGTGCTCATCGCGCTCGCCAGCCTCGTCTGGGTTCCGATCGGCGTGTGGATCGGCTTGCGCCCGAAATGGGCCGAGCGGCTCCAGCCGGTGGCGCAATTCCTCGCGGCCTTCCCCGCCAATGTGCTGTTCCCCTTCGCGGTGATGGCGATCGTCCATTGGGATCTCAGCCCAGGCATCTGGCTGTCGCCTTTGATGATCCTCGGCACTCAATGGTATATCCTGTTCAACGTGATCGCCGGGGCCAGCGCGATCCCGACGGACCTGCGCGAGGCGGCCGGCATGTTCGGAGTGCGCGGCTTCCAATGGTGGCGCCGCGTCGCCCTGCCCGGCGTCTTTCCTTATTATGTGACCGGCGCGCTGACCGCCTCCGGCGGCTCATGGAATGCGAGCATCGTCGCGGAGGCGGTGTCCTGGGGCCATGAGCGGCTGCGTGCGCCCGGCCTCGGCGCCTTCATCGCCGATGCCACCGCAGCGGGCGATTATCCCCGCGTCGCGCTGGGCATCGCCACCATGTCGCTGTTCGTGATCCTGTTCAATCGCCTGCTCTGGAAGCCGCTCTATGGCTTTGCGGAGCGCCGCCTGCGTCTCGCCTGAGGAGAAACCCCATGGCCACCACCGTCGCCCGCCGCCCGCTCGTCCAGGTCGATGCGCTCCGCCACTATTACGGCGCCGCCGCCCGCCGCGGCAAACCGGTGATCGAGGATGTGAACCTCACCCTCTACGAGGGCGAGATCGTCGGCCTGCTCGGCCGCTCCGGATCCGGCAAGTCCACGCTGCTGCGATCCATCGCCGGCTTGATCACGCCGGACGAAGGCGATGTGCGCTTCGTCTCCGATCCCGATCGCGACACGCCGGACATCGCGATGGTCTTCCAGACTTTCGCGCTCTTCCCCTGGCTCACCGTGCTCCAGAATGTCGAACTGGGGCTCGAAGCGCGCAAGGTTCCAGCGCAGGAGCGGCGGGATCGCGCGCTGGCCGCGATCGACCTGATCGGCCTCGACGGCTTCGAAAATGCCTATCCCAAGGAGCTGTCGGGTGGCATGCGCCAGCGTGTCGGCCTCGCCCGCGCGATCGTCGTCGATCCCGCGCTGCTGCTGCTCGACGAGCCCTTCTCCGCGCTCGACGTGCTGACCGCCGAAACACTGCGCACCGATCTGCTCGATCTCTGGTTCGAAGGGCGCATGCCGATCAAGTCGATGCTGATCGTCACCCACAATATCGAGGAGGCGGTGCTGATGTGCGATCGCATCCTCGTCTTCTCGTCCAATCCGGGCCGCGTCGCCGCGGAAATCCGGGTCGACCTGCCGCAGCCGCGCGACAGGCTGGATCCCGCCTTCCGCGCGATGGTGGACGATATCTATGCGCGCATGACCGCCCGTCCCTCGCCCGTGCCGGTGCGCGAAGGTCTGTTCCCCGGGCTCGGCATCGCGATGGTGCTGCCGCGCGTCTCGACCAACAGCCTCGCGGGCCTGATGGAGGAGGTCGACGCCAGCGCGTTCGACGGCAAGGCCAGCCTCGCCGATCTCGCCGACGAGCTCCAACTGGAGGTGGACGAGCTATTGCCCATGGCCGAGACGTTGCAGCTGTTGCGCTTCGCCGATCTCGGCGGCGCCGACCTGAAGCTGACGCCGGCCGCGCGTCGCTATGCCTCCGCCGACGTGGATGCGCGCAAGGCGCTGTTTGCCCAGGCGCTGCTCGCCCATGTGCCGCTGGCGCAGCATATCCGGCGTATCCTGGACGAACGGGCGAGTCACATCGCCCCCGCTCGCCGCTTCCGCGACGAGCTGGAAGATCATATGTCGCCCGAATATGCCGACGAAACGCTGCGCACCGTGATCCTATGGGGCCGCTACGCCGAGATCTTCGCCTATGACGAGGATAGCGACCAGTTCAGCCTGGAAGATCCCGCCTGAGGTGAAGCCGGCCCCCGTCGCCTTTCGTCCCGCTATCGCGCGGCATCGTTGCGGACTGGAGCGAGCTGCGCGATATATCAATAGCGCAGCTTGCTCCAAGCTTTTGTGGTCGCATCGTTTGCGCGGAAAACCGGTACCCACTTTTCCGCACGATGCTCTAAGGGCCCGGCAATAGTCTGCACCCGGTTCGGATCAGAGGCCATTGATGCACATCGTCTTCCTGGGTGCGATCGCTACGACGCTGGTAGTCGTCGTGCTGCTGATATCCAATCGCAACCAGGATATCGCCGTGATCGCGTCGCACTGCAGCGCCCACGGCGTGGAGCGTTCGCGCCGTAGCATCGCCGACGCGATCGACCGCAATCGCGCCTATCGCTTCTGCTGGCTCCTGATCCTGATGGCGGTGGTAACGGGCAATATGGGATCGGGCGCCTATGTGCTCGGCCGCCCGCATATAATGGTCGCATGCCTTGCCCTCACCCTGCTGCTCGCCATTGCCGGGCTGTTCGCCATGGCGCGGGGCTGCCGCACGGTAATGCAGGCCTGTGCCGCCGGCCCCGCCGATCGGGATGCACCCGGCATCTGATCGGCTCGGCCCGCCGACACGCCGAGACGCGCCGGCGGTCTCCGGCTTATTGGCAGGTGATCGGCTTGTTCGACTGGTCGATCGAACGCCCGGCGAGCGCACCGAGCGCACCGCCCAGAAGCGTGCCGACCGCACGCGAATGGCCGCCGTCGATCACGTTGCCCAGGATCGCGCCGCCCGCCGCACCGACGATCAGGCCGGTCGTGCCGTCGTTGCGCTTGCAATAATAACGTCCGTCCGACCCGCGATAGACGCGGTCGTCGGACGATAACACGCGCGGCTGATAGCTCGGCCCCGAACGATAATAGCGCGAAGGATCGTATCCGCCCTCATAGCGATCGTCCTGATAGGCACCCGGCGGCGGAGGCGGCGGATAGGGCCGCGAATCGCGATCGCGCGCGGCGAGGTAGCGATCATATTCGGATTGGAAGATCCTGAGCTCGTTCTGGAAACGCTGCTGCGCGTCCTGGAAACGCTGCTCATCTGCGCGGCTCTGCGCATGGGCCTGTCCCGCCACGGCGAGAGAGGCTGCCAGCGCGAGAGCGGCGGGGAAGAAGCGGTTCATCATGCTCTCCTGACGATGGTGAAGCGTCCGCCGAACGAACGGAATTCGGGAATGTTGCGTGCCGGTAACGTCGGCCAGCCCCCATCCCTTCATTTTCCCCCCGACAACGGCCACTGACCATGATGATGTGCCCTTTCGCGCCTGAACCGGGGATTGCCCGCCAAAAGACCGACGCGTTGACCCCTTTTTCCGTCCGCCCTATCGATCGGGAAACGAAATCAAGCGGGTGGGGAGGATGGCCGTGCACAGCCAAGCTTCGTTTTCAAGGATCGTCCGCGCATGAGCGGCCGGCTCGCAAGCAAGCGCGCACTCATTCTCGGCGCAGCGCCGGGGAATATCGGCGCGGCGATCGCGGCCCGCTATGCCGAGGAAGGCGCTGCTGTGGTCGTTGCGGGCCGCCGGCCGGAGGCGGTCGCGCAAGTTGCCGAGGCACTCGGCGCGCAGGCTCTGCCCTGTGACATCACCGACTCTGCTTCGGTCGCAAACCTCGTCGCGACGGCGAACTCCAAGCTAGGTGGCCTCGATATCGGCATCAACGCCACCGGCTGGGGCCTGCTCAAGCCGTTCGGCGAGCATAGCCGCGAAGATCTCGACCATATGACGGCGCTGCAGTTCACCGGCCCGTTCCAGTTCTTCCAGGCGCTGATCGCCGCGATGCCGCAGGGCGGATCGATCATCCAGATCTCCTCCGTCACCGCCACCATCATGATGGATCACCATGCCGCCTATATGGGCACCAAGGCCGGCATCGATCACGTCATCCGCTGCATAGCGCATGAATTCGGCGGCCAGGGAATCCGCGCCAATTCGATCGCGCCTGGCGGCACTGCGGACGCGCCGATGTCCGGTGGTGGCCTCGGCCTCCCCGCCGTGCAGGCCCTGTATCATCGCGAGATTCCGCTCGGACGCGCCGGCGTCGCTGCCGATGTCGCCAATGCAGCGCTGTGGCTGGCCAGCGACGACGCCAGTTTCGTCACCGGCCAGGTGATACATGTCAGCGGCGGCCAGACGCTCCGGCGAAATCCGTCTATCGGAGAGGTCTACGCCGCTTTCCAGCATTCGGCGCAATAGCCGTGCCGGGCCTCTCGCTCGATTGCCTGACGCTGCTCGATCAGCCGGGCCCCGATCTGGTGCGCATCGCCGGCCATTGCGACTTTAAGTGCGTCAGCCTCTGGGTCCAGGCGCCGGTGCTGCCCTTCGGCACGCTCACCACGCCGGATCAGGAAACCGGTCTGCGCCGCGCCCTCGCCGACACCGGGGTCACCGTAGCCAATCTGGAGGTGTTCAACCTCGCCGCGGATCATCCCATCGAGCAGTTTCGGCCCGCACTCGCCCTGGGAGCCAGCCTGGGCGCCGCGACCGCGACTGCCATCGACTATGGCGAGCGTGGCGCGGACGAAATTGCCGACCGGCTCGCTGCCTTCTGCCGGCTTGCCGGAGAATATGGGCTAGGCGTGAACGTCGAACCCATATCGATGGGCGCCACGGCGACGATCACGGATGCGGCAGCGCTGATCCGCAAGGCCGGAGCCCCCGATTGCGGCATCGTACTGGACATGGTTCACTTCGTGCGCACCGGAGGCACAGCAGCCGATATCGCCACGCTGGATCGCGGCGCGATCCGTTATGTCCAGCTGTGCGACGGCCCCGTTCCCGTCGCACCGGACTGGATCGGCGTGGAGGCGATGGAGGAACGGATGGCTCCCGGCGAAGGCGATTTTCCGCTCGCCGCCATTCTCGCGGCGCTCCCCGAAGACGTGCAACTAGCCGCGGAGGTGCCGGGCTTCCGTCGGCGCCGCGATCGGAGGATCGGTGCAGCGCTCCATGCCCAGCAGGTCTTCCACGCGACACGGACGCTGCTGAATTCGTGCGGCAGGCCGGTCTGAATGGTCGGAGCGGCCCTTCGCTATTCGCCCCTGACGTCCAGCCGATCCACCGCCGTCGCATAGAGCATCGTGCCGGAGGCGCACTTGCCGGTTCCCGACAGACGATCGCGGACCCGATAATATTTGACGCTCGGCGTCGCATAATAGGCGTAGGCAAAACCGCGCACGCGAGCAGTGCCCTTATCGTGCATCGAGCGGCGTTGCGACCTGCTGAGCGCCACGGCGAAGCAGCCCGACGCGGTATCGACCCGCGCCGCCTTGATGCCGCGCCGCTGGGACAGCCGCACCGCGCCCTCCACCAGGCACTCATCGCCCGCCCGGCAGTCGGGCGCGCCGGCCAGGGACGTGCGCTGGACAGGCGGCGCCGATGCTTCGGCAGCTATCACATCGCCTTCGGCCGCCAGCACTGACCCCTGTGGGAGGGCTGCCGACAGGAGCAGAACAACCGCAATCCGACGTATCACCATGTCGCCCCCTCCCGTCCGTTTCCTGTCGCCAGCACGGCCGACGCCGGAACATCATGATACAGAAGAGCGACCATCACAATCAGCGCCGGACAGTGCACCGCCTGATCCGGCACATCGCCGAACCCTATCGTAAAGCCGATCAGGGCGCATTGTTCGCGATCGTCATCGGTTGCCCGGCCTCGGCACCGCCGGAAGAGGCACCGCCCGTATCAGGCTGATCCGAAGCGAACTCCGGCGAGGCGGCTTGCTCGATCGGTGCTGCCGGGAGCGTACCCAATGCCATGACCAGCGCATCGGCGTTCGACACGGGGGCCTGGGCCGTGATCACTACCGTCGCGCCGAGGCTGGTCGCCTTGTAGAGCAGCGGCGCGAAGGCGCTCGGCAAACGCACGCAGCCGTGCGATGCAGGCTGTCCGCTGATCTGGCCGGCATGTAGCGCGATGCCATCCCAGGTCAGCCGCTGCATGTAAGGCATCGGCGCCGAATTGTAGAGATTCGACCGATGCATCACCGCTTTCTGCAGGATGGAGAAGGATCCGGTCGGCGTTTCGTGTCCGACCTTGCCGGTCGACACGGTGGTGACACCGATCTGCGTGCCGCCACGATAGACCCAGGCCAGCTGCAGCGGAATGCTCACCAGCACCGTGACGTCGCCACCGGCCGGCGCGGCATCGGGCGTCCAGATATAGTCACCGGGCTTGAGATCGGGGATGACGGCGGCATCCATCGCCGGAGGCGCCATATCGGCAGCCGCGACGGCGTCGCGCGCATCGGGTAGATGGCTGTTGGCCGCCAGCGCAGCCTGCGAGCCGGAGACGAGCAAAAGGGCGAGCGCGAGGCCGCGCACGCAACGCACGGGAGCGTGAACCATGGTTTTCCTCTTGGAATTCGGGTCTGGCGCGGCGTCGGCTCCACCTCGGCCGCGGCACGCGAGGAGGAGCGCGATGCTCTGTCCCCGAAACGTGCGGAATGTTGAGACGTTCCTGTCTTTGGTCGGCGATTTGAAAAATCGCGGCGTGATCGATGGGTTAAGCCGGAGAGATCACTCCACCGCTGAGGTGCGGTTCCGAGGCTAGGCCCCGACCGCTACCGCTCTCGATCCCAAGACCGAAGCGCCGACCTCGCTTCGCCGTTCAGACCGGCTCGGCCTGAAACGATCGAGATCTTCTGTCGTGCGAGAACATTGTCCTGGTCCTGCAACATCGCCACCGCGGGCGACTCGTGGCAGCATAATGCGCGGAGTCGTTCACCGCTCATGTGTCGGCGGTCACACCGGCACGGCGGATTTCCTGCGCTCAGGCCTCGGCCGCGAAACGCTCCGCCACCGCCCGTCCGGCCTCGGCCGCCTGACGCGGCGTGAATACATAATCGAGTTCGATCGTGTGCCCGAAGGTGAACAGGCTTCCCGCCATCAGGTCGGTCCGCAGGAAAGCCTGCACGCCATAATCGACGAAGCAGCTTCGCTGCGCCGACGCAAAGACCGGCGACGCATCCATTCGCGCGTCGATCGCTTCCTCGACACCGCGCTTGGCGCGCAACAGATGAATCTGAACCCGCCGGCCGAACCCCGGATCGCGGCGGCATTCCGCCTGCACCGCCTCCACCGCAGCCTCCATCGCTTCCAGCGAGTCATAGCGCATGCCGAAATGCGTGCCGATCAGTTCGGGCTCGGCGTCGCGATCGGCGCGATATTGCGCCACCGCGGGATCCTCCCGATCGGTGCCGATGCCCAGCGCCTTTTCCACCGCTACCTCGAATGCCATCTGCTGCGGCGCGGCCACGCCCAGAAAGAGTATGCTGTCCGAAGGATTGGGCGCCTGATCGTCGATCCGGATCACATAGAATGGATTTCCATCGACGAGCATCCCGGTATCCGTCACCTGGCATCCGATCAGCTCGAACAGCCGCGCCGCGCGTGGGCCGTCGCCCGCACGATAGTTGAGCGCGACATGGCCGAGCGTCTTTGCCGGATAGAGCTGGGCCCCTTGCCCCATGGCGTCTTCTCCTCCCCATTTTAGGGGATGTATCGCATCGCCCGACGGCACCGTCCATCCCGGCGCGGCGTCAGTTGATCGGCCAGCGTCCTCGCGCGCGCCTGCTCCCTGGTCGATCACCCTTCGCTCACATCCTTGCGCCGGCTATGATAGAGTCGCCCATCAGGCTCTCGACAATTGGCACGCTCGACGAGAGGCTGCCGGTGCTCGGGCTCCGGCGCGTCTACGCGCTTCATCCGGCGCCACAGCCAGAGCATGGCCGCGCCATGGGCGCTTAGAATAGCGACGACGATCGTCGTTGCGATGATCGTATCCCGCATATGGGCCCTTCATCTGCAATTGCGGGCCAACGCAAGATCGTTCCGTAAAAGATATGATCCGAAACGGACGGACCGGTGCTGCGCCAGCAGATCAGGGCCGGATAAAGAGGCTGAACGAGGCGGCGTGGTTCACCCGGTGGCGTCCGCCACCGCGATCGATATATTGATTGAGATAGCCGAGTTCGATGGTCGACTTGCCGGGCAGCGCGATTTCCACGCCGGCAAAGCTGCGGAGCTGATCGAAACCGGCCCGCGCGCCCCAATCGGTGTCGTTGAACGCGACGAACGCTTCGCCATGGCCGAGCAGGTTGAGTCCCCTCTCCGCCACCAGCGGCCGTTCGTAGCGGAGCATCTGCCTCAGCCGCCAGCCGATGTCGGATCCGTCCGATCGCCAGCGCTGCTCCAGCCGGGTCCGCGATGAGAGTTCGCCCTTCGCCGGATGGCCGATTATCCAGTTCAATTGCTGGAAGCCGCGATTCTCCACGATGTCCCGCCCACCCTTCACCGGGGAGACGATATGGCCATAGCCCTGATAGAGGGACAGGGACGAACTGAGCTTCCAGCCGATCGCGCCGCGAAAGATGGCGGTGCCGATGCGTGAGCCGTTCTCGTCGAAACGCGGTTGCACCTCGCCGAAATAAAGCAGCGGACCGGAAAGCGAACCCATCACCGTCAGGTTGACCCAGGCCTGCCCGTCATGCTCGGTCTCGGCCCGCGCCGGGCCGGGAAGCGCGAGCAGCGAGGAAAGGACGAGAGCAGGCAGAAGGAGACGAGTCGATCGGGCTAAGGTCATCGCGCCCCAATCGCGGGATCCTGTTTCCCGATCTTTTCCGGCCCGTAATTTATGCTGTCCAGAGCGCAGCGCCGTTCACTCTGCATAAAGGCCGATCGCGCGCATATGCTCGCGTCCCAAGAGAAGGCACAGTCATTCTCAACGTTCGCCTTGCCTGCAGTCAGCATTCGTCCAGGCCATCGCCTGGGCATAACTGCCAGTCTGCCGTGGCGTGCGCGATGCTGGAGCAGAAGAAGAACGACAGGGTGATCGATCGTTACTGCGGCAACCGCCGCGATCCTCAGCGCGACCTTTTCCTTGCATCTAAAGGAGTGGCATGATGTTGCACATCCTGCGCATGCTCGTCGTCGGCCTGATCATTGGGATATTGGCACGCTTCTTCTATCCCGGCACCGTTCATATCAACTGGCTGTGGAGCGCACTGCTCGGCATCGCCGGCTCCTTCGTCGGCGGCCTCATGGCGCGAGCCTTCACCAACGAAGCGTCGGATCAGCCGATCCAGCCCGCAGGCTGCCTCATGTCGATCATCGGCGCGATGGTGCTGATCTTCATCTGCCGTTCGCTGCTCCACATCATCTGAGCGCGCCGTTTGGGCCGAGTTCGTCAAAACCGCCATTCTTCGACGATTCGGCCCGAAGGATGGGCTCCTGCCGAGACGGGATTTCACTCCCGTCGCCAGGCGATGATCGAAACCGGGAAGCGGAAGCGGATGCCGTCCCCGGCCCGCCACGCGCCGACGCCGATGCGATCCTGGCCGCCGCTGATATCCTCGTCGAACATCGCCTCCAGGGCGGCCATATCCCGCGCATCCGCCAGGGTCGCCAGTTGCGCCTCGAGCGCATAATGATCGATCACCGCCTCGACGAGGCCGGTCTCTCGCCCGATCCCGCGCAGTTGCTCCAAGGTCAGCGCGCTGGTGTGCGACGGATCGCGCAACGTCTCCATACGATCGTAAGCGACCTGCGTATCCGCCGCGGGAGTCGCGTCGATCACCACGACGCGCCCGCCCGCCCGGCACACCCGCCGCATCTCGCGCAGCGCCGCGACCGGCTCGGGCAGATGATGGAAGCTGTAGCGCGTCACCACGCGGTCGAACGTTTCGTCCGCGAAGGGCAAGGCCGTCGCATCGCCCACCTGCCAATCGAGGCCGGCAAGCCCCTCGGCGCTCTGCCGCGCCTTCGCTTCGGCGATCATCGCCGGGGTGAGATCGATGCCCGTCACGCGCGCTCCCTGCGCCGCCAGCGCGCAGGCGACTATGCCCGGCCCGCAGGCGACGTCGAGGACCCTATCACCTGGCTGCGCGTCCACCGCCGAGAGCGTCCGCGCCATGCCATCCGCTTCGGCATGCACCGGCAGCGCCGCGAAAGGCGCGGCCCAGCGAGTGAATTGCGTGATGATGCGTTGGTCGTGGGCAGTATCGCTCGTCATGTCCCGGCTCCTTTGTCGGGCGACGGGATAGCCATTGACCGGTTGGCCGGCTAACGTTCATCGGTCAAAAATAAGCGATGAACGGCCATGCGCTACCTCGACCCAAACGAAACCGCGGCAGCCCTGAGGCAATATGGGTTGGATCGCCCCTTGGGCACCGGTTTCGCCTTCCGCGATCCGGCCCGCGACACCGTCTATGACTGGCACGCCCACAGCTATCACCAACTGCTCTACGCCATAGCCGGCACCACCCAGATCGAAACGGCGCACGCCCATTATCTGCTGCCCGCCGGGCGCGCCTCCTGGATTCCGGCCGGCGTCCGCCATCGCACCACCGTTACCGACGAGGCGCATGCCTCCCTCTATTTCGCACCCGAGACGGTGACAGCGGCCGGCGATCAGGTCCGCATCCTCGTTGCGACACCGATGATGCGCGAGATGATCCTGCACGCCATGCGCTGGCCACAAGGCGCCGCGGAGGCCGATCCTCTTGCGCAGAGCTTCTTCGCGACGCTCGCGCTCCTGTGCAATGAATGGCTGGAAAGCGAGCTGCCGCTGAGCCTGCCGCGCAGCGATCATCCCGGCCTCGCCCGCGCGATGGACTATGCCCTGACCGATCCAGGCGGCGCCACCCAGGCCGGCGCTTGCCATGCCGCCGCAATGTCCGAGCGCAGCTTTCGTCGCCGCTTCGCCGAGGAAACCGGCATGGGCTGGCAGCCGTGGCTCGCCCAGGCCCGGATCCTCACCGCGATGCGCGCCCTCGCCGCCGGCGCCCGCGTCACCGATGTCGCGGCCGACATCGGCTATGCCTCGCTCAGCGCCTTCGCCAAGGCATTTTCGCGGCTGACGGGGGAAAGCCCGGCCGAATATCGGCGCCGCATGACTCGACGGGGCGGTGGATGACCCCATCTCGATCAATCGGCGTTCTTCCGCCCTCATCGATCGATTATGAGCTCCGTATGCCCGATTCCTTCACTCTCGCGCCTGTGCGGCCCTTCCTCGATTGGCCGATCATCACCGACCCGGACGGCTGGGCGGATGCGGAGGTCGCGCTCATCGGACTGCCGCACAGCGAACCCTATCCCCACGACCCGTTCCCGAACGATCAATCCCGTGCGCCGAACGCGATCCGTGCGCTCTCGCACCAGATTTCAGACGGGCCGGATCATTGGGATTTCGATCTTGGCGCCCCGTTGGGGGAGACTGCGCCGCGCTGCATCGACGGCGGCAACGTCCCCTTCGAAGGCGGGCCCTACGATCACCATGCCGCGCGCGTCACCGCCCTCGCCGCGCGGCTTATCGCGCAAGGCACGCAACTTTTCGTCCTCGGGGGCGATCATGGCGTGACCATTCCGGTGATCGACGCTCTGGAGGCCGCGCGCCAGCCGATCCACATCGTCCACGTCGATGCCCATCTCGACTGGCGACCGGAGGTCGCCGGCGTGCGGCGCGGCTATAGCAGCCCACTCTACTGGGCCAGCCGCCGGCCCTGGATCGCCGGGATGGTGCAGATCGGCCTGCGCGGCACGGGCAGCGCCCGCCGCGCGGAGGTGGAGGCCGCCCATGCCTGGGGCTCGCGCCTCGTCACCGCCGCCGAAGTCCATGCACGGGGGCTGGAACAAGCCATTGCCGGAATTCCCGAGAACAGTCCGGTCTACGTCACGATCGACGCGGACGGCATCGATCCGGCCGAGATGCCGGGCGTCATGGCCCCGTCGCCCGGAGGAGTCGCGATGCGGCAACTCCTTCCCTTGCTCCGCATCCTTGGCCGCCGCAATCGCGTGATCGGACTCGACATCGTCGAGATCGCACCATCCTTCGATTTCACCAACGGCCTCAGCTGCATCAACGCAGGCCGAATGATCGTCAATATGCTGGGAGCCTCCTGGCAGGCGGATGGCGCCTTCCGAAGGGCAGCGTGACGGCTTTGCCGCATCCGCACCATTTCTTCATCGACCGCCCATCGTATCTGCTCCGGCCGCGGCTAAGCCACATCCGCTTCGCCAATCAGACGAAAGGCTGGATTATGAAGGTCAAGTTCATCCTGCCCGCGCTGACCGAGGCCAAGAGCCCATTTTGGCGCCCGATCAAATATTCGCTCTTCCCTCCACTCGGCCTCGCAACACTCGCCGCGTATCTCGCGCCCGACGACGAGGCGGAACTGGTAGACGATCATGTCGAGCCGCTGCGTACCGACGACAGACCGGACCTCGTGGTGATCCAGGTTTATATAACCAACGCTTATCGCGCTTATGCCCTCGCCGATCTCTATCGGGCCAAGGGATGCTTTGTCGCACTTGGCGGACTCCATGTGACTGCCCTGCCGGACGAAGCCGCCGCCCACGCCGACGCCATCTTCATCGGCCCTGGCGAACAGACCTTCCCGCAATTTCTGCGCGATCTACGCGCGCGCCAACCGCAGCGTCGCTATGCCTCGACCGTGGGCCGTTCGATCGAGGGCATTCCGCCCGTGCGCCGCGATTTGATCAAGCGCAGCCGCTATCTGGTGCCCAACTCGATCGTCGTCACGCGCGGCTGCCCGCAGCATTGCGATTTCTGCTACAAGGACGCCTTCTTCGCTGGCGGCCGGAGCTTCTATACACAGCGGATCGACGAGGCGCTGGCCGAGATCGATCGCCTGCCCGGTCGCCACCTCTATTTCCTCGACGATCACCTGCTCGGCGACCGCCGTTTCGCCACCGGGTTGTTCGAGGGGATGCGCGGCATGGGGCGGCTGTTCCAGGGCGCGGCGACAGTGGATTCGGTGCTCCGTGGCGATCTGATCGAACGCGCCGCCGAGGCCGGCCTGCGCAGCCTGTTCGTCGGCTTCGAGACGTTCAGCCCCGAAAATCTGCGCGCCAGCAACAAGAAGCAGAATCTCGCCCGCAATTATGAGGCGGTGGCGCGCCGGCTCAGCGACCTCGGCATCATGATCAACGGATCTTTCGTGTTCGGCATGGACGAAGATGGACCGGACGTGTTCGATCGCACCGTCGATTGGGCAGTGCGCAACGGCATCACCACTGCCACCTTCCACATCCAGACACCCTATCCAGGCACCCGCCTGCACCAGATGCTGGCAGCGGCCGGCCGAATCACCAGCAGCGACTGGGACCGCTACGACACGCGGCACGTCGTCTACCGACCAGCGCGGCTGACACCGGAAGCGCTTGAGACAGGCTACCATCGCGCCTATCGCGATTTCTACGCTTGGCGATCGATCGCGCGGGGCGCATTGGTTCATGACAGCCTCAAGCATCGGGCCAAGCATTTCTTCTATGCCGCCGGTTGGAAGAAATTCGAGCCGCTCTGGGACCTCGTGATCAAGACCCAACGGCTTGCCCACATGACGCCCCTGCTCGAGGCGATATTGTCCCGCGTCACTGCACGGGGCAGCGAAGATGGTGCGCCCTTGGAGGCAGTCGCCGCTGCCTGATCCTCAATGCTGCATGACAGGTTGGTTGCTGCTCTCGCAAGCCCGGCGATAGAAAGCCGGCGTCACCCCCGTCCAGCCGCGGAATGCCCGCGTAAAGGCCTTTGCCCCACTGAACCCCAGCGTGCTCGCGACGTCGCCGACCGGCAGATAATCGTTCGACAGAAACTCGCGGGCCAGCGCCGCGCGCACCTCGTCCTTGATCACCCGGATCGAAACGCCCTCGGCGTCCAGCCGCCGGCGCAGCGTGGCATTGGCGATGCCGAGCTGCCGGGAAAGCCCGGCGATCGTCGGAAGCGGTTGATGGTTGAGGATCGCATGGCGATAGAGCGCCCCGATCCGGCTGGACAGGTCGGTCGAGGTCTCCATCGACACCACCGCGTCGAAAGGGAAGCGTCGGAGGAATTCGCGCAGGTCCGCGGGCGTGCGCACGACGGCGCGATCGAGCAGCCTCGCCGGGAAGATCATCTGGTGCGCAGGTGCACGAAAGGTGCAGCGATTGCCGAAGATCGCCGCGATCGCCCTATTCTCCGGATCGCGCGGACAGGATGTCAGATAGCTCATCTCGATGGGCTCACCCACCGCCCACTCGATCAGCCGCGAGAAGACCGAGAAGGCATTCATCACGAAGAAGAATTCCCACTGCCCTTCCGCCGGCCCGAGATGGATCTCGAAGGTGGCGCGATCGTCCGCGACGCTCAGCGTCGACCAGCCGTCGCGCCGGCCACCGATCTCGAAGAAGCGGGACTGCCGTTCCAACATCTCGTGCAAGGTCGTGCTGGTGATCAGGCTATGGCACATGAAATCGAAATCGTCGCGCGACATGCCGGCATAATGGGACGGGGCGATGCGCTGCCGGATCTCGATCAGGCAGGCATGGCGCACCCGCGCGAAATCCGCGATCGGAACGCGCGAGACGCGGCCGGCGCACAGATCGTCGAGATTGTAGGACAGGCGGCACCGGCGGAGCAGCCGGGTCGACGAAAGTCCGATGCTCTCCGCCTTTTCCAGCAGCAGGCGAACATGATCGACAGGCACATGGCGCGGATCGGCAAGCCAGTCGCCCGGCGACATCGATGCCATGACGGCGCTCCTCCTCCAGCAAACGCTGCTTTGCGCAGTCTCGGCGGAAGAATAGCCACCGATTTTCAACCGTCAAACACCGGCGATACAGTAGAGATTGGCATGGCGCCGCCGCGGAGGCGGGGGCCAACTTTCGGGATCATTTCTTCGTCATCCTGACTTTCGTCAGGATGACGGTGTCGGAACGGTGCTCCTCAAATCTCGTCCGGCACCCCGAAATAGCTCTGATAGCGCTGATAGCGGCGCCGCTCCTCCATCGTGCGCGGATCGGCGCTCTTCGATTTCTCGTAGGTCGAGCTGTTGCCATGCGCCCCCCCGTGCCGGCTCTGGAGGAAGGTGAGCATCCGCTCGAGCGCGGTGGGCGTCAGCTCCAAGCCGAGATCGCGATAGATGCCGACGATCGCCGTGCGCGGATCGCGCATGAATTCGGCATAGATGGAATTGGCGAAATAGCCCGGCCGCACCCGGCCGGCCTCGATCCAGTCGATCACATCGTCCCAGATCTTCACGCGCGGGCCGATGTCCACCCAGGCGGCGGCGCTATGGTCATAGGCATAGGGTTCGTCGGTGCGCCAATGGAAGATCGTGCCACTGACGTTGACCACCGAATCCGCCGACACGATCGGATCGCGATGCGGGAAGATGATCTTCGCATCGGGATAGGTGTCGAGCAGATAGGGAATCCGCTCCATATGGGTCGGATTCTTCAAGAGCCAGTGCGGCTTGCGATATTTCGACTGGAGCAGCTTCAGGAAGCGCTTGTGCCAGTAGAAATGATATTGCGGCCCCACCTTGTTGAAATAGGCATCGTAGCTCGGAATCTGGAAGGCGTTCACCCACACTTCGGAGAAGAAGGTGAGATAGGTGAACTCGATATCCTCCACCGGAATCTCCGCGCCCCAGGCATGCATCGCCTCGAATTCGGGACAGAGCGTGTGCACCAGGTCGACCCGCCCCGCCGCCTTGGCGATGCGCGGATCCGTCTCATAGGTCGCTTCTTCGGGCGCAGGCGTCGGGAACAGCGCCTCCCAGCGGCGAACGGAACGGAACTGCGGATCCTGCGACAGCGTCTCGTGGAGGATCGTCGTGCCCGACCGCCCGAGGCCGAGGATGAAGACCGGCTCGGTGATGACCTCCGCGTCGATCTCCGGATTGCGCTTATAGGCCTCGGTGATCGTCAGCCGTGCCTCGAGATAGGTGATGAAATCCGACCGGGTGAGGATCCGGCCGTAGAAATTGACCCGCCCTTCCTCCTCGATCGCTTTCAGGAGCACGCGGAAATGATCGCGCCAGCCATCCTCGTCGAAATCGCTGAGCCCGGTGTTGCGCATCGCCGCATCGCACAGCGACTGCTCGTCCAGCGGCACCACGGCCTTCATGTCCAGCTTGGTACCCAACTCGTTGAGCTGCCGGGCCCATTCGGGGCGTGCCTGGGGTTTCCAGGCCGTGCGGCGATCGACCGTCGCTCCGCCATTTTCGCTATCGCTCATCATCCCCTCCGATCCGTTGTTCCTGTCTTTCGCATGAAATGCTGCGCGACATTTTCCCCGTCCAGTCGGCGCTCGGGCACAAAAATGCTCAAAACGGAGCGCATGATTGCTCATTGCTCGGGGCGGAACCCCGCAACGCCGTTCCTTCGAACCAAGCGCTGAGCAATTCTGGGCATCCAATCGAGCAGATCGGTTCCCGTGCGGCGATTGTCACAGTCGGGCGCGCTTGCGATCCAGCATCCGTCTGCCGCCGGTAGGTGGCATGCGGGGATAGCGCGAAGCCGGGTCAACCAGCTCGCAGCCACCCCGCCCAGAGGGAGAGGGACCAATGCCGAACGATCGGATCAGACCCGCACGTCTGCTCATGGGAGCGGTGGCCATGCTGCCGGCGACCGCGCACGCACAGACTTCGGAGAGCACCGCCGCCGTGCCCGGTGCCGGCATCCAGGACATCGTCGTCACCGCGCAGCGTCGCGGCGAGAATCTGCAGAAGGTGCCGATCGCCATCGCCACCTTGTCCGGCGAAGCCATGCAGGCGAAGGGGATCAATACCGTCCAGGGTCTCGTCCAGGCGACACCGACCCTTTATCAGGCCGCCTATTCGACGACGAGCACCACCCTCTTCTTCTTCATGCGCGGCATGGGCCTCGGCGATCCGATCCAGATCACCAAGGACGGTGCGATCGGCGTCTATGAGAATGGCGTCTACAATGCCCGCCCGCAGACCGTGATCTTCGACCTGGCCGATGTCGAGCGCGTCGAGGTGCTGCGCGGGCCGCAGGGCACGCTCTATGGACGCAACACCACGGGCGGCGCGATCAACATCATCAGCCGCGCGCCGAGCGGCGAGTTCGGCGTCCGCCAGCTCGCCTCCTACGCCTCACGCAACCAGTATCGCAGCATCACCAATGTCGACCTGCCCGAATTCGCAAACATCGCGATCAAGGGCACGCTGGCGGTTGGCGGCGACGACGGTTTCGGCAAGAACCAGCATGATCCGAGCGTGCCCGACACGAACAACTACAACACCGAACGGCATGTCGGCGGCCGCATCGCCGCACGCTGGCGCCCGGACAGCGATTTCACCGCCGACTACAGCTTCGAGGTGGCCCGCATCACCGCGACACCGATGCTGCTGGAAAGCCCGGCGCTGGACGGCTTGGAAATCTATCCGGGCCTGATCTACGAGGCCCGCCGCGATCATGCCTATCGGCCGGCGACGCTCCACAAATCCCATGTCAATATTCGCGACCATGCGATGACTCTGGACTGGAAGGCGATGCCCAACCTCACCCTGCGTTCGATTACCGGCATCCGCTACTTCCATTCCTATTCCTATCAGGACACGCTGGAAGTCTATCTGACGCCACTCAACTCGACGAACGACATACTCAGCAAGCAATTCTCGCAGGAATTGCAGGCGGTCGGTTCCGCCTGGGACGATCGCATCAAATATACGTTCGGGCTATATTACTACCGAGAGAAGGCCCGTCATGATCAGGAGTTCAACCTGGCGCTCGGCAATATCGTCAGCGACTATGCGATCCGCGCCCGATCCATTTCCAAAGCCGCCTATGCCCAACTCACCTTCACGCCGCCGATCCTCGGCGACCGGCTCGATCTCACCGCCGGCGCGCGTGTTACCGGGGACAAGCGCAGCGCCAGTCGGGATCAGTATTTCAACGGTCTCATAGTCGAGATCGGCACGCGCAACGATCAGAAGTTCACCCGCTTCAACCCGTCCTTCACCGCCAGCTATCGCTGGAGCGACAAGGTCAACAGCTACGCCAAGGTCTCGACCGGCTATCGCGCGGGCGGCTCCAGCGAGACGACGCCGGATTTCACGAAAACCTATGGTCCGGAGACGCTGACGAGCTTCGAGATCGGTTTGAAGACCGAGTTGTTCGACCGTCGCCTGCGCGCCAATTTCGCGGCTTTCTACAACAAATATAAGGATATCCAGCTCGATCTCACGCTCGATCCGACCAATCCCACGATCACCGCGACACTGAATGCCGGCCGCGCGACGCTGAAGGGGCTGGAGGCCGAATTGTCGGCTGCACCGACACGCGATCTGCGGCTGGACGCCTCCTACGCCTTCCTCGATACCAAGGTGAACCGCGTGACCGCGCCTGACGGCAGCAATGTGGCGCCGCTCTTCCGCATCCCCTATGCGCCGAAGCACAGCATCAACCTGTCGGCCGATTACACGGTGGTGCGGTCCGATTTCGGCAATCTCAGCGTGCGCGCCGATTACAGCTACAAGGCGAAAGTCTGGAACACGGCCGGCGCCGGCCCAGCCGTGGCCGGCAATCTATTCTATCGAACCAAGGGCTTCTCGAACCTCGACGGCCGCATCACGCTGCATCGCGACCTGTTCGGCAAGCCGGCGGACCTGTCGCTGTTCAGCAAGAACGTCCTGAACAGCCGCCACGTCGTCTATTCGACGGCACCCGGTTCGCAGATTTCGGGTTTCCTCTCGCCCGCTTATGCCTATGCCGCACCGCGCACGATCGGTGTGGAACTGTCTTTCGCCTTTTGAATCCAGGGAGCATGCGATGAAGCCGTCCGAGCCCCGACCCTTTCTCGCTACCGAGGATCAGGAGGCAGTGGAACGGATCGCCGCCCGCCTGCGTACCGATCCCCGCACTGCCGCGGCGGTCGATCGAGTGGCGCGGCATTGGATCGACGAGATGAAGCCCAACGCCGAGCATCAGGCCCGCTTCGACTTCGAATATGAACAGGCCGCCTTCTGCGGGTTCATGAATGCCGCCAACGACGATCCGCTCTATCCCCGCCTCCATGCCTTCGCCCGCTTCGCGCATGAGACCGACGGCAGCGCCATCCCGGCGACCAAGAGCGCGCACCCCAATCCCGACTATATCTACCGCTTCGTGCCGATCGACGGAGAATCCTATTATCTGCTCCACGGGCAGGTGCCGGAGAAAGGGCCGCTGGTCTGCGAATATGCGATGCTGACCGCGGACCAGGTCTATCAGAAGAACGTCTCGCTGACGGATCTCCAGATCGCCCCGGACGGCAGCTTCACGATCAGCGTCGATCCCGATCCCGCGGACGGGCGACCCAATCATTTCCAGACAAACGGCGAAAGTTTCCAGCTGCTGCTGCGCGACGTGATCGGTGATGCCGCGACGGAGGCCCCCGTCGCTCTGCGGATCGAGCGCGTCGGCCCTTCCCCCTCGCGGCCGCCCCGTTCCTTCGAGGACATGCTCGGCACTGTGGAACGGCATATCCGGAAACATGTGGACGATCTGATCTTCGTCACCCGCAATTTCGTGCTGAAGAATCCGGTCAACGTCTTCGCCCCGCCGCGCGTCCAGTCGCACAGCATGTATTCGGTCGCGCAGGCCTATTCCCCGGGCCATTATCGCATCGCCGACGACGAGGCGCTGGTCGTCTCGCTCACCCTCGCCGGAGCCGCCTATGCTACGGTGCCGGTCAGCGATCTGTGGGGCGGTCTCGGCGATATTCTCGGCCATCAGGTCAATCTCGGTACGCCCTGGTCCGCGCCCAATCCCGACGGCAGCTATACTTTCGTGCTCTCGACCCGGGACCCGGGCATCGTCAACTGGATCGACCCGAACGGGTTGCACGAAGGCGTGATGTTCATTCGCTGGATCGGCCTTCCGCCACAGAAGGAAGGCGCCGAGTCGCCAAAGCTGAACGTACGCCTCGTTTCCTTCGATACGCTCGAGACGGCGATACCGTCCGGCACTCCGCGGGCGACAGAACTCTTCCGACGGCAACAACTCGCCGCTCGCCGCGCAGCCTATCTGCGCGTCATGGCATAGCCGGACCGGCAATCGGACGGCTGCGGATCATTCCGGACGACCCGGATTTCGCGTTGGATCGCGATCTTCCTTCGGCCCCGTTCATCATCCCATTCGGCCGCGCCATGCGTTATGGGTACCGCTTCGTCAGGATCGAGGCGTAATCATGGCCACCGAACTCAACCACATCATCATATGGTGCAACGATCAGCCGGCCACCGCCGCTTTCTTCGCCGGCGTCCTCGGCCGCCCTGCGCCGCGCACCTTCGCCCATTTCCATGTCGTCGACATGGACAATGGCGTTTCACTCGATTTCATGGAGAAGCACGGCACCGTCTCGCCGCAACATTATGCCTTCCTGATCGACGAAGAGGATTTCGACACCGCCTTTGCCCGGATATCCGCTGCCGGGCTCGACTATTGGGCCGATCCCGCCTGTACGCGCCGCGGCGAGATCAATCATAATGACGGCGGCCGCGGCCTTTATTTTCAAGATCCCAATCGGCATCTGCTGGAGATCATCACCCGGCCCTATGGCGCGCGCTGACCGGCGAGCCATGTCGCAGCGCCCTCGTCGTCAGACCGTAGATTTCCGTGGCTTCCGCGCGGTCAAGATCGGCGCGCCTTCCGCACTCAGCGATCTCTATTACAGCATCATGGAAATGAGCTGGCCGGCCTTCGCGCTGCTCACGACACTCGTCTTCCTGCTGATCAACCTATTCTTCGGCACGGTCTATGCGATGCTGCCCGGGGCGATCCGCAACGTCGCACCCGGCTCGCTGCTGGACGGCTTCTTCTTCTCGGTCGAGACGCTGGGCACCGTCGGCTACGGCGACATGACGCCCGCCACCGCGCTCGGCCACGGCATCGCTGCCCTTGAGATTCTTGCCGGCCTGTTCTTCTCGGCGACGATGACGGGGCTGATCTTCGCGCGCTTCGCCCGCCCGCGCGGCAGCATATTGTTCAGCCGCATCGCCGTTATCGGCCGGCATGACGGCATGCCCGCGCTCATGGTGCGCGTCGCTTCCACCCGCGCCCGCCCGCTGGCGGACGTGAGCGCCCAGGTTTCCTGGCTCGAGCAGCAGGAGGGCCCGGATGGGCGTATCCAGCGCCGGCTGGTCGAGCTGCCGCTCGTCCGGCCGCACAATCCGATGCTCGGCCTCGCGTGGACACTGATCCATTTACTGGACGAGGATTCGCCGATGGCCGCCGCGCTGCAGGACATGCGGCGATTCAATCTTACCGTCACCGTGATCGGCGTCGACACGCTGCTCGCCACCCAGTCGATCGGCAGCCAGCTCTATCGCCGGGAAGACATATTGCCCGATCACGAGTTCGTCGATGCGATTGGGGATGTAGACGGCGTGGTGCAGCTCGATCTCACCAAGCTGCACCATGCGCGGCCGATCGCCGGCTGATCCTCAGTTGGCGGCGGCCGCCTTCTCCACGGTACCGCCGGTCCAGCCACCCGCGGTTGCGACATAGAGGCGCGCGACGTTCAGATATTGCCGCGCCCGGGCCTGGACGAGGCCGGACGTCGCCCGCTGGTACAGCCGCTCGGAATCGAGCACCTGCAATATGCCCGAATTGCCCACCTCGAAGCTACGCCGCGAAAGATGCAGCGATCGCTGCGCGACAGCCACCGACTCCCGCTGGTTAGACACCGAGCGCGCGTCGCTCTGGATCGCGGCGAGCAGATCCGCCACCTGCCCGAATGCCCTCAGCACCGTCTGCTGATAGGTGGCCGAGGCTGCTCTCGCTTCGTTCACAGCGGCGTCGCGCTCCGCCTTCAGCGTGCCGCCATGGAAGATCGGCGCGGTCAGACCTGCGAACAGATCATATCCGCGAAACGCATCCTTGAAGAGATTGCCTGTCGTCGGCGATCCTTGGCTCAGCGTCGCGCCAAGCGAGATGTCGGGATAGAGCCGTGCCGTCGCGACGCCGATCGCCGCCGTCGCGCCGTGGAGATCCGCCTCGGCCTGCAATATGTCCGGCCGGCGATGCACCAGCTCTGAGGGGAGCGACACCGGCACGCTCGCCGGCAGGCGTAACCGATCGAGATCGAAGTCGGTCGGGCCCAGCGCGGCCGGGTCCATGCCGACGAGAATGGCCAGCATATGCCGCGCCTCGATCAGCTGCTGGTGCAGCTGCGGTATCTCGCCGCGGTCCGCGGTGAACTGGCTCTGCGCATTGAGCACCTCGACGAGCGTGCCCTCACCGGCGCGCCGCCGTTTCTCGGTCAGATCCACATTGCGTTGATCTTCGGCGAGCAGCGCATCGGCAGTGGCGATCTGGGCGCGGATTGCGGCGATGGTCAGGACTTGGTTCACCACCTGTCCGGCGATGGCGAGATGCGCCGCTTGGGTTTGGCGCTGCTGCGCCTCCGCCTGTGCCGCGCTGCGCTCGGTCTGCCGCTTCAGCCCGCCGAACAAGTCGAGATCATAGCTGATTCCGCCTCCGACCGAATAGAGATGGAATTCCGGATTGCCTCCAGGAAAGGCCGATCCCGCCCCCGAAAAGCCGAATGCGGCGAGGTTTACCTGCTCTTGCTCGATCCGTGTATTGGCGTCCACTTGCGGAAGCTGCCGGCCCGCCGTCGCACGCACCCGGTCCAGCGCGGCGGCCAGGGTCGCATTGCTTGCCTTCAGCGACTGGTTGCCGGCCATGGCCCGGTCGACGAGGGCATTGAGTTCGGGCGATCCGAACGCTTCCCACCAGCGCACGCCCGGCCCACTTGCAACCGGCGTCTGCGGAGCGCCTTCTACCGGCGGGCGCGTGTCGGCCGGCGCCAGATAGCCCGCAGCAGCCGGAGCCGCGGGACGCTCGTAATCCGGACCGACCATACAGCCGGCAAGCGCGGCGGTGGACAGGAGGAGAAGGGCGAGACGGGTCACGGTCAATCCATGTGCAGGAGGATGTCGTCGGTCGAGGCGTGCCGCGGCTTGCGCATCAGCAGCAGCATCGGCGTCACCGCGACGGTCAGCACGAACAGCAGCCAGAAGGCGTCGATATAGGACACCATCAATGCCTGCCGTGTGATCTCGGCATTCATCCGCGCCACCACCCAAGGCAAAGCGAAATCGAAATCCGGCACGCGCGTCGCCAGCACCGGATTGTCCGGCCGTACCGCCTCGACGAGCCGGGCGTGCACCGTCGCGCCGTTGCGAATGGTCATCGCCTGCAGCACGGAGATGCCGACCGCCGAGCCGATGTTACGGATCAGCGTGAACATCGCCGATCCCTCATTGCGATAGCGCGTGTCGAGCGTCGCGAAGGACAGCGTCGCCAGCGGGACGAACACCAGCCCCGTGCCCAGCCCCTGGATGAAGCCGGAGGTGATCACCAGCCTCTCGTCCATACCGAGCGAAAAGCCGCTCATCCGGTACATGGAATAGGCCGCCAGCGAGAAGCCGACCAGGATCAGCAGCCGCGCATCGATCTTGCCGACCAGCCGGCCGACCAGCCACATTGACAGCAGGGTACCAAGCCCGCGCGGCGCTGTGACAAGACCGGTCAGCACCACGGGATAGCCCATCAGCGTCTCCAGCATCGGCGGCAGCAGCGCGAGCACGCCGAACAGCAGCACGCCGAGGAAGAAACCCATCAGCGATCCGAACAGGAAGTTGCGATCCTTGAACATCGCGATATCGACGAACGGCGCCTTCGCGGTCAGCGTATGCACGGTGAGCAAATAGGCGAAAAAAGCGGCCGCAGCCGCCTCGATGCAGATTTCCGCCGAGCTGAACCAGTCCTTGGTCTGGCCGCGGTCCAGCATCAGCTGGAAGCAGCCGATCGCCAGCGCGAGCGTCGCGAAGCCGAACAGGTCCAGCCGCGCGCCCTGCCCCTCCTGCTTCTCGGAGAAGAAGAAATAGAGGCCGGCAAAGGCGATTGCGCCGATCGGCAGGTTGATGAAGAATACCCAGCGCCAGCTGAGATTGTCAGTCAGCCAGCCGCCAAGAGCCGGCCCGATGATAGGCCCCAGTATCGCGCCCATGCCCCAGACCGCCATGGCCGGCCCATGCTGCTCGGGCGGATTGATATCGAGCAGGATCGCCTGGCTCATCGGCACCAGCGCCGCGCCGAACACGCCCTGGAGCAGGCGGAACAGCACCAGCTCGTCCAGGTTGGTGGCAACTCCGCAAAGGCCCGAGACGATGGTGAAGCCGACGATCGACCAGAGCATCAGGCGCTTGCGCCCGATATTGCTGCCCAGCCAGCCTGTCAGCGGCGTGAAGATCGCCGCCGCGACGATATAGGAGGTGAGCACCCAGGTGATCTCGTCGGCCGACGCCGCCACGCTGCCCTGAATATGAGGCAGCGCCACGTTCGCGATGGTGCTGTCCAGCGAATTCATCACCGTCGCCGCCATCACCGATGCCGTGATGAGGCGCCGCGATGCCGGCTCCGGATAGGCTGGGGTCATCGCGCCGGCTGGCTGGCCTGCGGTGTCACGGGTGGCGTGTCGGCGCCGAACAAGCGGCGGCGATGGCCGGTATCGACTGTTGCCTCGACGCTCAACCCGGCATGCAGCGGTATGTCCGCCGGCACGGCATCGATGCGGATCTCCACCGGCAGGCGTTGCACCACCTTCACCCAGTTGCCGGTCGCATTCTCCGGCGGCAGCAGCGCGAAACTGTTGCCCGTGCCGGGGCTGAAGCTCTCCACCCGGCCAGTCAGCTTCAGGTCCGGAAAGGCATCGACCTTGATCGCCACAGGCTGACCCAGCCGCATGTAGCGCAGCTGATTTTCCTTGAAATTCGCTTCTACCCACAGCCGGCGCCCGGCCAGCGTGAAGACCGGCTTGGACGCCGACACATAGTCGCCCACCTGCAGCTGGTTCACCTTGGTGACGATGCCGTCCTGCGACGCGCGGATCTCGGTATAGCCGAGGTTGAGCCGCGCCCGGTCCAGCGCCGCCTGCGCCTTCTTGACCGCCGGCTGCTGCTCGGCGGGAAGAGCGACATTGCCGGACAGCGAGGCCGCGACGCTCGCATTCTGCTGCTGGGTGGTCTGGATCGTCTGCCGTGCGGTCTGCACCGCCAGGATCGCGCGATCATATTGCGCCTGGGAAGAGATGCCCTCCGCCAGCAGCTCCTTCTGCCGCGCCGCCTCGCGCACCGCATAAGCGAGATTGTCGCGCGCGGTCTGCAATTGCGCCTCGCCCTGCCGATAATTCGCCTGCAGCGCGGAGATCTGGGTATGTGCGTCGGCAAGCTGCGCCGCCGCCTCGTCGACCGCTGCCTGATAGGGCGAGGGATCGATGCGAAACAGCAGTTGCCCCGCCTTCACCAGCTGGTTCTCGCGTACGGTGACGGCCACCACCGGGCCGCTCACATTGGCGCTTACCGAGACCAGGCCGGACTGCAGATAGGCATTGTCCGTCGATTCATATCGGCCGCCATGCAGATAGACGAACAGAGCGGCAAGCAACGCGACGATCGGCGCCGCTATCAGCAGAGGCCCGCGCAGCCGCGCGCGCGCCGAAATTTCTTCCCCATCAGCGTCGACCGAAATCTCCTTATAGTGAGTTGCGTTCGAAACTCGGTCATTCGCTTCGAGAACTGTGGAATCATCTGCCAAATTTTAGGCCCTTGCGTAGCACGGCGCGCAACGGCGCCCTCAATATCCCGTAATGCGATCCTGGATATAAATCCAATGACAAGCCATCAAATCTGATATGAACAAGGTTCATCATGGACCTCGATCTCAATCTCCTGCGCATATTCGACACGCTGATGGAGCAGCGTAACGCAACCCGCGCCGCCGAACGGCTTAGCCTGACTCAATCTGCGATAAGCCACGCGCTCGGCCGGTTGCGCCGCCAACTCGACGATCCGCTCTTCGTGCGCTCGCCGCACGGCCTCCAGCCCACCGCTCGGGCGATCGAGATCGCCGGTGGCGTGCGCGAAGGGCTCGTCCGGCTGCAGAACGCGCTGGCTCCTTCCCTGTTCGATCCGGCTCATGCCGTTCGCCGCTTCACGCTCTCGGCGGGCACCTATTTCTGCAGTCTTCTCGTGCCCCCGCTGGTCGAACGGCTGCGCACCACCGCGCCCGGCATCTCACTACGCGTCTTTCCAATCAGCGACGATCTGGTTGCCGCACTGGATGGCAATGCAATCGACATAGCGCTCGGCGCATTCTCGAACATGCCGGGCCGGCTGATCGTCGAACCCCTCTTCGAAGAAGAGATGGTATGGATCGCCGCCCGCTCCAGCCCGCTCGTCGGCCGCACCGTCAGCGCGGAGGAAATCGCCCTGCACCGCCAGGTCGTTATCGTCACAGGCGGCGTGCGCACCGAGCTCGGCGTGTTCACTCCGATCGGCGATACCTTCCGCAGCAGCGCCTCGCAGGCCGTCACCGAGGCCCTTCACGGCGGCGAGAGCGCTATGGCCGTCTACGACTCCCGCACGGCGATCGCCACCGTCGCGCGGACCGATCTCATCGCTCTGGTCGCACGCCGCGCGGTCCAGCAATATGCCGAGGCCGACCAGATTGCGATCTTGCGCACTGCTACGGCCCCCACCCAAGTCTCGCTCTCCATGCTGTGGCACGCCACCCAGCGCGAGGATCCGGGCCTCGCCTGGCTGCGCACAGCAATCGGCGAGATCGCCAACGATACGGCGGCGAACATCTGATCGAACATCGTGGCGATAAGGGGAGTTGCTGCGCGATACCGCGCCAAGGCAAGAAGTCCGCACCCTCGACTGCTTGGGGCTTGATCAACAGGGGGTGATCTGAACGAGGGTGCGGACCCGAGACACGCTCGGTACGCCTTTCTTAGGCCAGCCCCGCCCAGGACACATCTGAAATCGCTGTCACGCGCAGGTGATCTCGTCTTAATCCTGCCACCACCCTGCCGCCGCGGGCCATAAGTTTGCGCGCACGGGCACCCGGTTGGCCGCTTAGACGCCGCCGCATTTTCGAACCGCAGATACTCCATCACGCACATAAATGGACGTGGCAAGAGTAATTATATAATTATTTCAATTAATTAATGATGTCACTCTTCCCGCTGTTCAGTCGCGAAAGCTACCCCGACGGCAAACGGACATGGCTCGTCCCTGTGCGCTCGCCCTCTTGCAAATAACCACAACTGATATCATTAGCATGCTAATGGTTTTCCATCGTGCAACAGCAGAGGCGCAGTTCGCGCGGCGGTTATTGCCGATCGCGCGTCGCTGGCGTGCGGCTGCGGATGCTGCATTGAGCAGGTTAGGCATGTCCAATGCCGCAGGATGGGTGGTGCTGCAGGTCGCGCGCATGGGGGACGGCGTGCGGCAGGGCGCGCTTGCGGAAGAACTCGATATCAGCGGCGCCTCTCTCGTGCGGCAGCTGGATCAACTGGAGGCGAACGCGCTGGTGCTCCGCACGCCGGATGCCGCCGATCGCCGTACCAACCGCCTGTCGCTGACACCCGCCGGCCAGGCGCTCGCTGCCGAGATCGAGCAAGCTTTTGCCGCGCTTCGTGCTACTCTTTTGGCCGATGTGAGCGACACCGATCTGACGGCGGTGAACGCCGTGCTCGATCGGATCGACGCCCGCATCGCAGGACAGCGGGAGAGCCGGCGATGAAGATCGCGGATGGTGAGGCAGCTCTTTTCGCCGTCAAGTGCTTCATGGCGGCGATGCTGGCCTACTGGATCGCGCTGCGCATCGGGCTCACGCGGCCCTATTGGGCTGTCACCACCTCCTATATCATCGCCCAGCCGCTGGCCGGTGCCGTTCTCTCCAAGGCAGTCTATCGGCTGATCGGCACTATGCTCGGCGCCACGGCCGCGGTCGCACTCGTCCCCACGTTCGTCAACGAGCCGGCCGTGCTCAGCTTTGCGCTGGCGCTCTGGCTCGGCCTCTGCCTTTACGTCTCGCTGCTCGATCGCACGCCGCGCGCATATATCTTCCTGCTCGCCGGCTATACTGCGAGCATCATCGGTTTTCCGAGCGTCGCGGCGCCGGGCAGCATCTTCAACACCGCGATCCTGCGCGTCCAAGAAATCACCATCGGCATATTGTGCGGCAGCCTGGTCCACGGTGTCGTCTTCCCGCGCACCGTCGCGGACCGGCTGCTTGCGCGGATCGAGGCGATCCTCGCCGATGGCGAACGCTGGTCGCGCGATGCATTGAGCGGCGCACGCGATGCGATCCTGGATCGCGAACGCCGCCGTCTCGCCATCGACATCAGCGAACTGCACCTGCTTTCGACCCATCTTCCCTTCGATACCGCCCGTTTCCTGCCGCGCGTGCGTTCGGTGCGGGCACTGCAGGACCAAATCTCCCTGTTGCTGCCGCTCGCCAGCGTGGTCGAGGATCGGCTGGCGGAGCTCAAGGCGAGATGTGGCGGCGTACCGGACGCGGTGCAGGCGCTGGTCGACCGCACCTGCACCTGGCTCGGCGACGGCGTCCGCCACGCGGATCGCACCGAAACCGCCGCCGACTTGATCGCCGAAGCCCGCACGCTCGAACCTGAGATAGAGCAGGGCTGGGTCTGGCGGGACATGCTACTCCTCAACCTGCTGTCGCGCCTCGCCGAGCTCGTCGAAACGCATCGCGACGCGCGCCAGCTCGGCGACCAGATCCGCTCGCCCACCTCGCGCGCGCTCACTCCGGAAGTGGCCATGCTGCTCGCCAACGCCAGCGGCCGCGCGCTGCACCGCGATCGCGGCATCGCGATCCGCGCGGCACTCGGCACCATCGCAACCATCGTGCTCGGCAGCGCCTTCTGGATCGGCGCAGCGTGGCCGGACGGCGCGGGTGCGGTTCTGATCGCGGGGGTCTGCTGCGCGCTGTTCGGCAGCGCCGACGATCCCGGCGGCGCGATCGGCGCCTTCCTGCTGGGATCGGTGATCGGCATCGCGACGGCAGCCGTCTATGCCTATGCGATCCTGCCGCGCGTCACCGATTTCGTGACGCTCGCCGCCGTGCTCGCGCCCGCCCTGCTGCTGCTCGGATCGATGCTGGCCCGTCCGCCCCTCACATTGATCACATTGGGAGCGCTGCTCGGATTCCTCAATTCCGTCGGGTTGAACGCTACCTACGAGGCAGGCTTCGCTCCCTTCATCAACGGATCGATCGCACAGATCATCGGCACCGCCTTCGCGGTCATCACCGTCGGCCTGTTCCAGACGCTCGGCGCCGATCAGGCCGTTGCCCGACTGCTGCGGGCGGGTTTCCGCGATGTCGCACGTCGCGCTGAAGGCCGGTCGGCCGACAAGGCTCGCTGGGGCAGCCGCATGCTCGATCGCGTCGGCCTGCTCGCGCCGCGCATGAAGGCGGCGGAAGAGGATCCCGGTAAGCCGTTGCTCGATGCGCTCAACGATCTGCGCACCGGCGTGGTCGCCGGCGACCTCGATACGCTCAGCAAGATCGCCACCCCCGAGGAACGGGCCCTGATCAGCGCCTCCCTTGCCGGCGTCGGCCGGCATTATCGCACCCTCGATCCGCTGGCACCGATACCGCCGGAAGAAAGCCTGCTCGCCGACATCGATCGCGCGGTCGATGCCTTCGCCCGCGATACCGAGCCCGAACGGCGGCGCCAGGGCCTCGTCCTCCTCACCAGCCTGCGCCGCAATCTGTTTCCGGCGGCGCCAGCCTATGCGGGAGCGCCGGCATGACCGGAGAAATCTCTATCGCCGGCGTCTATGTGCCGGCTCTCCTGCTCCTTGCACTGCTTGCGCTCATCCTCACCGGCTTTGTCACCCGCCTGCTGGCGTTGCTGAGCGCGTATCGCTTCGTCGCCTATCGGCCGCTCGTCGACATCACCTTGTTCGTTTTCCTTCTCGGCCTGCTCGTCCTTCTCAGCGCGCCTTACGGACCTCCCACGCCATGAACCGCTATCTGCCTCTTCTCGCCCGCTGGGCAGCCACGCTCCTGCTCGTCATCCTTGCGCTGTTCGTCGCGCTCTGGCTGTGGCGGCGCTACGAAACCGATCCCTGGACACGCGACGGCCATGTGCGCGCCGATGTCGTGCGAGTGGCGCCGGACGTCGGCGGACTCGTCACCTCGGTTGCCGTCAAGGACAACCAGACGGTGCACAAGGGCGATCTGCTCTTCGTGGTCGACATGCCTCGCTATGCCGACGCGTTGGGAACGGCCGATGCGAACATCGCCAGCGCGCGGGCCAAGCTCGCTCAGGCGCAGAAGGTCGCCCGGCGCGACCTGGCGCTCGGCGATCTGGTCGCCACAGAAACGCACGAGCAGAATGTCGCCCTGGTGCAGACCGCCCAGGCTGCACTCGAAGCTGCAGTGGCTGCGAAGCAGACCGCCGAGCTCAACGTGCGCCGCACCGCGGTCAAGGCATCGGTCAACGGTATCGTCACCAATCTCGATCTGCATCCCGGCGACTTTGTGGGCGCGGGATCGCAGGCGATGGCGCTGATCGATACCGATTCGATCCGTATCGAAGGCTATTTCGAGGAAACGAAGCTGCACCACATCCGGGTAGGCGACAAGGCGCGCATCCGCCTGATGGGCGACGAGCATGACCTTGACGGCCATGTCGACAGCATCGCGGCCGGCATTGCCGACGATCAGAGCAGCAATACCGCCAATCAGTTGCGCGCCGTCGATCCGACCTTCTCCTGGGTGCGCCTCGCTCAGCGCATTCCCGTGCGCATCCATGTCGACCGGATGCCGCCAGGAACACAGCTGATCGCCGGCCGCACCGCCACCGTGACCATCCTGCCTGCGCAGGGCGTCCGTCGATGAGGATCGCCTCCACCGTCGGGCTTGCCGCACTGATGCTCGCGGGTTGCACTGCTGGGCCTGACTATCATGTGCCGGAGAA
This sequence comes from Flavisphingomonas formosensis, assembly GCF_009755815.1. Lineage (GTDB taxonomy): Bacteria > Pseudomonadota > Alphaproteobacteria > Sphingomonadales > Sphingomonadaceae > Flavisphingomonas > Flavisphingomonas formosensis. The sequence continues at coordinate 289,055 of NZ_WRPK01000003.1, read as the reverse complement.
GGCGATGGTGAAGGCGCCGGCTGCAAACGGCGCCTTCGTCGCGGGGCAGGACAAGGCGTTCGATCCCTCCCCGCTGCCCGATCACTGGTGGCGGCTCTATGCCGATCCCCGGCTCGATGCCTATGTGCAGGAGGCGCTTGCCGCCAACACCAATCTGCGCGCCGCGGACGCCAATCTTCGCCGCGCCAGCGAGGTGGTGCGCCAGGTCGAGGCCGGGCGCACGGTGCAGACCCGGATCGATGGCGGCGCCTTCGCGGCGCGGGTGGGCGGCTATACGCTGACGGTGCCGCTCGACCTGCCATATACCGCCGAGCTCGGCGCCGAGATTTCCTACCCCCTCGATCTGGCCGGCGGCATCAAGCGCGGCATCGAGGCGGCACGCGACGATGCCGAGGCCGTGCAGGCCGCGCGCGACCAGGTCCGCGTCACCGTCGCGGCTGCTGTCACACGCAGCTACGCAGGGGTTTGCACGGCGAATGTGACGCTCGCGGCGACCCAGCGCGTGCTCGATATCCAGAACCGCACCCTCTCCTCCATGACCCGCCTTTTCAAAGGCGGGCGCGGCACCTCCTTCGACGTCACCCGCGCGCGGGCCGCGGCAGACAAGAGCGCTGCGGCGATCCCCGAGATACTGGCCCAAAGACAGGCATCGCTGTTCGAACTCGCGGCACTGATGGGCCGCGCGCCGGCGGACTATCCTCGCGAGCTGGAAAGTTGCGCCGCCCCGCCGACGCTGCGTCAGCCGATCCCGGTCGGCGATGGCGCCGCCTTGCTGCGGCGGCGTCCGGATATTCGCGCTTCCGAACGCCGATTGGCTGCCGCCACCGCCGGCATCGGCGTCGAAACCGCGAAGCTCTATCCGCAGGTGACGCTCTCCGGCTCGGCCGGCTTCGCCAACTCGATCGCCAATTTCGCGACCGGCGCGAGCTTCGGGGCCTTTGCGGGGCCGCTTATCTCCTGGGCATTTCCCAACCGCAAGCTGCTTCATGCGCAGATCGCCGCAGCGGGCGACGTTGCCGACGCTTCGCTCGCGCAGTTCGACGGCACGGTGATCGAGGCACTGCGGCAGACCGAAACCGCCTTGTCCGCCTATGCCCGCGAGATCGACCGCGACGAAGCACTGGAAAAGGCGCGGGACGACGCCGCCCATTCCACCGACCAGGCCAACCGGCTGTTCCGCTACGGCCGGACAGATGTCCTGAGCGTGCTGACGGTCGAGGCCCAGCTGGCCGAGGCGGAAGCGACGCTGGCATCGTCGCGTGCCGCACTGGTCGATCGCCAGATCAACGTGTTCCTCGCACTCGGCGGCGGCTGGGAGAAATAGCGGCGACGTCGGTGCCTGCACCGGATCTGCACGATCTTCTCGCTGCAATCACAAGCCGCTCGCAGCGGTGCCTCCACCACGCGCCCGCATCTCCCATCGGAAACGGTGGGAGACCGCAATGTTCCGAATATCCTACAGCTTCTGGCGAAAGGCAGCCGGCGCGATCCTGCTCGCCATAGTCGCCGATATCCTGTTTCTCTGGCAAGGCAGCGGATCGACGATCGGTCTGTTCGGCCTCCTCCATATCCTCGTTCTGATCCTCGCGTTGCCGGCTGCGCGGGGTGATCGCGGCTCGCAAATCGCCTTTCTCGTCGCGCTGCTGATGTCCGCAGCGCAGATCGAGGAGCCGACGCTGCTCGGCTGCCTGATCGGGATCGTGGCCGGTACGCTGGCCGTGCTGATGCCGCGGCAGCGCTTCGACGATGCGTTTCTCTGGATGCAGCGCCTGTTTTGCCATGTCGCGCTCGGGATTCCGCACCTGTTCCGGGACGTGCATCGGTTGCTCCATTTGCCTCGGCTCAACGGCCGGTTCAGCGCCAGGGCTGCGACCAGTCTGCTCGCCCTTCCGATCCTGGGCGGGTTTCTGTTCGTGCTGCTCTTCGCCGACGCGAACCCGATCATCGGGCAGGCCATCGCCACTGTTCCCACGCCCTCGGCGCCGAGCATATTGACCCATGTCTGTTTCTGCCTGGCCGTCCTCTTGCTGATCTGGCCGAGCCTGCGTCCGCATCCGCGAGTGACCGGCCTGTTCACCGACATCGCCCGACCGGACCTCGCCTGGCTGCAGGTGCCGGTCCCCTCGCTGCTGCTCTCGCTCGTCACCTTCAACCTGATCTTCGCAATCCAGAATGCGCTGGATCTCCTCTTCCTGTGGAGCGGTGCGCCACTGCCGGGTACGATCACGCTGGCCGGCTATGCGCATCGCGGCGCCTACACGCTGATCTGCACCGTGCTGCTCGCCGCATTGTTCGTGCTCGCGCTCCTCCGGCCCGATACCAAGGCCGCGCGCAATCCTGCGATCCGCTCCCTCCTCGTCTTGTGGATCGGGCAGAATCTGCTGCTCGTCGCGTCGAGCATCCTGCGCACCTGGGATTATGTGCAGTCCTTCTCGCTCACCCTCTTCCGTATCTCCGCATTGCTGTGGATGGCGCTGGTCGCGATCGGCCTTCTGCTCGTCTGCTGGCGGCTGCTGGCCGGACATAGTGCACGCTGGCTGATCAATGCCAACGCGCTTGCCGCCGCGATCGTCCTCACCGGCTTCAGCCTCGCCGACGTCGACGCAATCTCGGCGCGCTGGAACGTGGGCCATGCCCGCGAGATGGGTGGCAGGGGGCAGCCGCTCGATCTCTGCTATCTGCGTGACCTCGGCGCTTCCGCACTGCTTCCGTTGATCGATGTCGAACGGCACGCACCACAGACGGAACTGCGCGACCGCGCGGCCGCGATCCGCGTGGATCTGCTCGCCGGGCTCGCCGCGCGCCAGGCCGACTGGCATCAGTGGACCTGGCGAGGCGCCCGCCGGCTCGCCGCGGCGCGCGCGGCGCTCGGCCCCCATCCGCTCGTACCACGCGCCGCGCCTTATGGCCGCGACTGTGACGGATCCATCGTCCGCGCCGACGGTGAGGACGCGTGAACGCCATGACCAAGCCCCATAGATCGCATCGCGCCGTTGACGCGCGCGCCGCAACAATGGTCCAATGCCCCATGCCGCGCACCATCCTGGTCGTCGACGACGATCCTCACATCCGCCAGCTTCTCGTCTTCGCTCTGGGCAAGGCCGGCCTCGACGCCATTGAAGCCGAGGATGGCGAAGCGGCGATCGCTGCGGTTGCCGCGCATGAGCCCGATCTCGTCATACTCGACATCAACATGCCGAAGATGGATGGGCTGGAGGTCTGCCGCCAGCTTCGCCGTGACGGCGACATGCCGATCCTGTTCCTTTCTTCGCGCGACGACGAGATCGATCGGGTCATCGGCATCGAGCTCGGCGCCGACGACTATGTGGTGAAGCCCTTTTCCCCGCGCGAGGTGGTCGCGCGCGTGATGGCGATCCTGCGGCGGACGGCCGCCCACCCGCCGGCGACAGATCAGGCCACCAGCGTCATCCGGCACGGGCAGCTGCTGCTCGATCTGGACGGCTGGCGAGCCACCTGGTCCGGCGACGAAATCCCCCTCACCGTCACCGAATTCTCGATCCTGCGCACCCTCGCTTCGATGCCGGCCAAGGTGTTCAGCCGTGACGCGATCATCGATCGGCTGCACGGCCCCGGCTTTGCGATCACGGATCGCACGATCGACAGCCACGTCCGCAATCTGCGCGCGAAATTCGCGGAGGCCGGCGGCGGCGATCTCATCGAGACGCGGGCGGGCATCGGCTACCGGCTCGGCACCTGCACCGGCAAGGCGGGGTGATCGCGCGCTGCAAGGCGTGGGTGAAGCGGCATTGGCCGCCGCTCCACCTGCGCACCATCCTGTTTCTCAGCTTGTTCTTCGTCGCAGCGCTTCCAGGGGTCAGCGCGGTCTTCCTGCGTGTCTACGAGAATACGCTGGTGCGGCAGACCGAGGCGGAACTGGTTGCGCAAGGCGCAGCGCTCGCCTCCGCGGCGCAACTGCTCTGGCCAGGTGCCCCGCCGCCAGCCCTGGTCGGCCGCTACGACGTCCGCCCGGAGCCGCCGCGGATCGATCTGAATGCGACGCCTATCCTTCCCCCGCGGCCAAGCCCCGCCGTAGTGCCCGGCCTCGCGGATGCCGTCGCGCTGGGCGCTGGGCAACAGCTCGCGCCAATATTCGCGGCGACGCGGCGCACCACGCTCGCCGCGATCGTCCTCCTCGATGGCAGCGGCCGGGTCGTCACCGGAATGGAGAGTGGTAAAAGCTATGCCGCCCTTCCGGAGGTGCGTGCCGCCCTCGCCGGCCGTCCCGATACCGTGCTTCGCCGCAACGAATCCTATCGCGCGCGCTATCCGTTCGAATGGCTGTCTCGCGCGGCGGCGATACGGGTCCACCATGCGCGGCCAATAGTGGTCGAAGGCCACGTCGTCGGCGTGCTGCTGCTGTCGCGCTCCGCCCGTGCGCTCTTCAAGGGCATCTATGAGGATCGGGGCAAGATACTGCTCGGCATGGCCGCGATCCTCCTGATCCTGGTGCTGCTGAGCGGCGTGCTTTCCCGCGGCATCGCCAAGCCGATCGAGGCGCTCGGTGCCGCGACGCGAGAGGTGGCGACCGGACGCGGCCAGGTGCCCGATCCGCCGCAGACCGCCGCGATCGAGATACAGGGGCTCTATCTCGACTTTGCGGCGATGGCCGAGGCGATCGAGCATCGCTCCCGTTACCTGCGCGATTTCGCGCATGCCATGAGCCACGAGTTCAAGACCCCGCTTGCCGGGATCCGTGGCGTCATCGAACTGCTGCAGGATCATGATGCCGCGATGGCGCCGGAGGAGCGCAGGCGCTTTCTCGCCAATGCCGATGCGGACGCCGAACGGCTCGCAACGCTCGTCACCCGCCTGCTCGAGCTGGCGCGGGCGGACATGGCGCGGGTGGGATCGGATGCGCGCGCCGATCTGCCTACCATTCTCGCCAAAGTCGCAGATGCGCTGGCGGCCGGGAATTTTTCGATCGACGTGGATGCTTCCGGAGACGTTCCACTCGTGGCCGTGCCGGAAGCCATGCTGGAGGCGATCCTGGTCACGCTCGTCCAGAACAGCCGCCAGGCCGGCGCGCGTCACGCGCTGCTGGAGGCCCGCGCCGAAGACGAGGCGGTCCGACTTCGAATCAGCGATGACGGCCCCGGCATCGCAGCCGGCGACCGTGCACGCATCTTCGAGCCCTTCTTCACCACGCGTCGGGCACAGGGAGGAAGCGGTCTCGGTCTCGCCATCGTCCGGTCCTTGCTGGATGCCGCGAACGGATCGATCCACCTGGTCGACAACGGGGCCGGCGCGACATTCGACGTGATGCTGCCGCGCCGAACCTGACTCTCCCGCGGCAGCGCAATCAGCCGACGTTGCCGATCCTGCCGAGCACCATCGCCACGCGTTCCCGGACACGCGGATCGCGGGTGATCTCGAGAATCGCGGCCAGGCTCTGCCGCGCACGCTCCGTCTCGCCGATGCCGAGCGCCAGGCGCGCCAATTCCCACCAACCCTGGACATTGTCGGGCGCGATGGTGGTGATGCGATCGAACAATTCGATCGCACGAACGGAATCCCCACTCGCCTCTGCCCGCGTCGCCTGGTTGAGCAGGAGTCGGGTGAGCACGGCGCGGTTGGACATGGGTTGGAGATGGTGCGGAGCAACCGCGATACCGGGTGCGAGCGCGGGTGCCAGAACCTCTGCCAGACGCTTTACCCCGACGATCGCGCCGCCATCGAACGGGTCGGCAAGGACCGGCTCCGTCTCGCCCCCGATCCGGACCAGCACATGGCCCGGGCTGTTGAGCGCATAGGCTTCCCAGCCCATGCGGCGTGCCGCCCCGACATAGAGGATGGAAAGCGAGACCGGCAGGCCCCGTCGCCGATCGATGACCTGGATCAGATCGGCATTGGCCGGATCGTCATAGCTTTCCCGATCGCCGGAAAAGCCGAATTCCTGCCCGATCACGCGTGACAGCGCCGTCGCATGCGACTCGCTGGACAGCGTTTCGGCGGCCATGGAGAGCCTTTCCTCGATCGCCTCGATCGTCTCGCCATAAGGCGCAAGATCGACGTCCGGATGATCGAGCGCGGCGAGTTCGAGCGCTGCCGTGTCCAACGCGATCGCATCGTCTTCGATCAGCCCGAGATAGCTAATGCTGTCACTCATTCGACATAAATGGGCCAAAGCAGGCGATCCTCCAAGAGCAGATCCGCTCCGGACAGGAATTGATCGACTGGCGCGGCCGAAGTTCAACCCTTGGCCGCATTTTTGCGCCGCGTCACCCAGCCCTTGCGTGCCGCGGCGGACCTCTGCTCCGCCGATCCCGACTTGTGCGCCCGTCCACCGCGGGCGGAAGAGACATGCGTGTCCTTCCGGCCACGGCCCGAGCCGGACTTGTTGCCGCCGCCGCTTTCCTTGTTCACCGTCGCCCAGGCCCGCCTTTCGGCCTCCTTCGCGGGAACGCCGCGATCCTCATACCCTTCCCCGATATGCTCGGCCTTGCGTTTCTGCTTGTCGGTATAGCTGCTCTTGTCGCCACGGGGCATCGTCCATCTCCTGCTGTACGTCCCCCACCCGTCCTGCCTGCACAAACGGTTCTGACACGCTATTGTTCAGCGGATCATGCCGACCGCCGCGGGATCCGATATCGCCCTCGCCGACTTCATTCGCGCGAGATTGCCACTGCTGCCCGTACCGGGCATCGGCGAGATCCATCTGCACAAGGCCGTCCCTACCAGCGGCCTCAGCCGCTTCCTTGCGCAGCAACCCGATGCGAGAAACCAGGAAGCTCCCTATTGGGCGCATCACTGGGGCGGCGGACTTGCACTCGCCCGCCACGTCCTCGATCATTCTACCCTCGTCAGCGGACGACGGATCCTCGATCTCGGGGCAGGATCCGGCCTCGTCGCCATCGCCGCCTGCCAGGCCGGTGCCGCCGCAGTCACGGCGGCGGAGACGGATCGCAATGCGATCGTCGCAATGCGGCTCAATTTGGCCGCCAACCGCGCGCAGGCGAACATTCTGCACGCGGACATACTCGACGACCGCCCCCTGCCGGTGGATGTGGTGCTCGTGGGCGACCTCTTCTACGAAGCGGCGCTTGCCATGCGCGTGATCTCCTATCTCGACCGTTGTCTCGACGCTGGCATCGATGTGCTGATCGGCGATCCGTACCGGACGTCCCTGCCCTTGCAGCGCCTGATGCACGTCGCCGACCATAGGATCGCCGAAACAGCCAATGCGTGCAAAGCCGCGGGCGTGTTCCGGATCCGTCCGCGGCTTTTTTGTCAGGATCGGGTCACAACAGGATATTGGCCGTCAACGCAGTGATATCGCCTTTGAAGACGATGCCGAAATCGCCATAACCGTCGCCGTCCGTATCGCCAGCCAGGGTAGTGCTGTTCGTGGCCGCGTCATAGCTGAGAGCAATTTCACCCGCGGCCCCGGTGAACGCGGAAACGATGTGAAAGGCCTCGTTGGTGCCGCTCGCAGGATCGCCGTCGTCCACCGTGCTGCTATCGGCATCGATCGCGGTGAGATCGAGAATGTCGTTGGCCGAGAAATCGGTGACCAGATCGGTTCCGAAGCAGCCGCAAACGGTACTGTCAAATTCGGTCTGATAGACGAAGGTGTCGGCGCCGCCGCCGCCGGTCAGGATATCGGAGCCCAAAGAACCGGCCAGATGATTGTCTCCCGCATCACCGGTGAGCCGATCGTCGAAAATGGTGCCGACCAGATTCTCGATGCCGACCAGCGTATCATAACCGGCACTCACGGTATTTTGCTGAGTGGTGATCGAAAGATCGACCACCGCGCGGCCGCCCATCATCAAATAGCTGACCGTATCGCTGCCATCGCCGCCGAAAAGCTGGTCATTGCCGGAGTATCCGGCCAGCACGTCGTCGCCGTCGCCGCCGTAGAGGAGGTCATTGCCGATGTTGCCGAACAGCACATCATCACCGGCATCCCCGTACAGCGCGTCATTGCCGCCCGCGCCGTCGACCAGATCCTGTCCGCCGCCACCATGGATGACGTTCGCAACGGTGTTACCGCTGAGATAATCCTCATAATCGGTGCCCACGATATTCTCGAATCCACGGAATGTGTCGTACCCCGCGCCAGTATCCTGCTGTGTGATAAGGCTGAGATCGACGATCGCCGAAGTCGGGTTGGAAGCGAAGCTGAGCGTGTCGATGCCTGCGCCGCCATCCAGCACGTCATCGCCCAGCCCGGCGTCGATCCAGTCGCTGCCCGCGCCGCCGACCAGATGATTGGCGTCGGCGTTGCCCGTGATGACATCGTCGAAGGCCGTACCGGTAACATTCTCGATCGAGACCAGCGTATCCGTATGGCCGCCCGTCACGGCCCCATTGACGAGATCGACGACGACGCCCGATGCGGCCGTGGCGAACTGGACGGTGTCATAGCCGATGCCCCCGTCGAGCAAGTTGGTGCCCAGGCCGCCGTCGAGAATATCGTCGCCCATGCCGCCGTAGAGGCTGTTGTCATGGACATCGCCGGTGATCCTGTCGGCATAGTCGCCACCGATCACATTCTCGACATTGGTGATCGCATCATTGCCGTTGGAGGCGCTGATCCGCTGCGAAACGGTGATCGAAAGATCAACGCGCATCGCATCGGCGCTGCCGCTATAATCGATGGTATCGATACCGGCGCCGCCGTCGATAACGTCGTTGCTGCCGCCGCCGTTCAACAGATCGTCGCCATCGCCGCCGAACAGCGAGTTCGCACCGGCGCTGCCGGTCAGGACGTCGTCGTGCGACGAACCGATGAGCGACTCGATGCCGACCAGCTTGTCGCTCTCGCCGAGCTGCACCTGCTGGAAGTCGGCAAGCGAGAGATCCACGGTCACGCCGCCGAGTGCGTAGGCATAGTCTGCGGTGTCTACGCCGCTGCCGCCGATCAGCGTGTCGTTGCCGAGGCCACCCGACACCGTGTCCCGGCCGGCCGCACCGCCATCGATGATATTGTCCCCGTCGTCACCGGTCAGGACATCATCGAACAGCGAACCGGTAAGATTCTCGATATGGACCAGCGTATCGACGCCGGCGCCATGCGTATCCTGCGGGCCGCCGATCGCCAGGCTCACGCTCACTGCGCTTGCCGAATTCGCGTAGAAGGCTGTGTCGTTGCCGTTGCCGCCATCGAGATAATCGTCACCGAGCACACCGGTGAGAATATTGTCGCCGGCATCGCCGATCAGCGTATCGTCGAAGGCGGAACCGCTGATGTTCGCGAAATTGGTCAGCGTATCGATACCGCCGCCGATCGTATCCTGCGGATCGCCCTGCAGCAGCAGTCTGACCGTCACGCCTGCCGTCGCATTCACATAGGAAATCGTATCGACACCGTTGCCGTCCAACACGTCGTTGCCGGTGCTCCCGATGACCGTCGCCATATCCTGCCCCCCCCCCCTGCCGGACGGTTCGCGACGAACCGCCTCTGCCCAGCTCGTTACCGCCGCCCGCCGCGAACGATCGATGCAATAGGCAGCTGCTCGTCTACAGCGGGCCGGCAATACTCACAACATATATCAAGTTTTGCGCAAGAACTTCCTGTAATCGTTACTGTACATGTAACGAGGAAATTCTGCCTCAGGGCGTCATCCATTCGCCGCCATTCACATCCAGGCTGGCGCCGGTGATCGCGCCGGCGAGGTCCGAGAGGAGGAAAAGCACCGCATTGGCGCATTGCGCGTCGGTCGGGATGACGCCGAGCGGAAAGCTCCTCGCGACCTCATCGACGAGTTCCTCTGCCGGCCGCCCCTCCCGTTCCGAGCGCGTGCGGAAGAATCGTTCGATCGAAGGGCCCCACATATAGCCCATGCGCGTGCAGTTCACGCGGACGCCATGGCCACCGAGTTCCTTGGCGAGATAGCGGGTGAGGCCGCCCAGCGCCGTCTTGGCGGTCGCATAGTCCGCTTCACCCGGATAGGGACGAACCTGCGAGATGGTGCCGACATTGACGATCGAGCCGCCGCCTGCGGCCTTCATCGCCGGAAGCACCGCACGCGTCATGCGCAGGGCACCGAGACAGGTTACATCGTAATTGGCGCTCCAGGCCTCGATGGGAATATCCTCCAGCGACCTCATCGGGCCGCGCAGACGCGCGCTGTTCACGAGCCCGTCGATACGGCCGAAGGTGGACGAGGCCACCTCGGCCGCTGCCGCGCACTCTTCCTCCCGCGCTACGTCGACGCGGGCCGCAATGGCCTCGGCGCCTTCCGCACGAAGCTGCGCCGCCATGGCTTCGACCCGCTCGATCGAACGAGCGGCAAGCACCACCCGCGCGCCCTCCCGCACAGCGGCGCGGCCGAGCTGGATTCCGAGCCCGGGCCCGACACCCGAGACGAAGATCACCTTGTCACGCAACATCATGTGCAAGCTCCCGCGCGGCGGAAGCGAGCGCGGCCCGGCCGGTCCGCGCCATGCGCGCACCCGCGGCGCCCCAACCCATCGCCTTCAGCTCCTCGCTGAACACCTCCAGGCAAATATCGAGGCCCGGCGAGCTTTTCTCGATGAGCGCAAGCATCGTGGCCAGCGGCAATTCGCCTTCGCCCGGACACAGGCGACCGGCCATCGGCACATATGGCTCGCCGGGCGCTGGCGGGATACGGTCACTGATCTGCATGCCGCCGATCGCGTGCGGCGGCAGGGCGACGAGCTCATCCAGCGTGCCGTCCGATCGGGCGAAATGCCATGTATCGAACATGATGCCCGCATGCGGAATGTCGGCCACGATCGAAAGCGCCGTGGCCAGGTTCGGAACGCCGGTGCCCGGGATGAATTCAAGGGTCGTGGAGAAACCCGCATCCCGGTTGCGTCCTGCAATCTCGCCCACCTTGTCCTGCAGCGCGGCGGTCTCGATCGGACGGCCCAGAAAATGGGCGAGGTTGATCGTCGGAGCCTCGACTCCAGCCGCGGCACGGCGGCAATCCTCCTCGCTGTAGGTGAAGAAGCGGCGCATCGACGGATCGACCTCGCCGGGTGCTGGCGTGCCGGGCAGAACCCCGATCAGCGGATCGATGACGCTGACCCGGATGCCGAGATCGCTCAGGCGCGCGCGAATTTCGCCGTCGCCGAGCCCGGCTGCACGCGCGTCGATATAATGGCCAGGCGTGATGGTGATGCATGCGAAGCCGTTGGCGGCGCCGCTCGTCGCGATATCGATCAACGTGCCGCCGGGAACGCTGCCCCAGCACAGGCCCAGTTTCTGGCTATTCTCCATCGGCCCCCTCTCCCCTCGCTGCCTTATCCGGCGAAAAGCCTCCTTGCCGTGGCATTGCACAGCGCCACCGCCCGCTCACGCGGCGTTCGCACGGCCGAAAGGCAATATTCCAGCCAGAGCCCGTCCATCACCGCCGAGAGGATCGAAATCGCATCTGCCATCGACATGTCGCTCGGCGCGGGCAGCCGCCGCGCGGCTCGTTCGAGCACAAGCCGCAGGTCAGCGTTGAATCGGTCGCTAACCCGCGCGAACTCTCCACCGCTCGAGACGAGTCCCCAAAAGGCAGTCCAGGCGCCGAGTTGTTCGCTGCTCGCCCATTCCTCGGAAAAAGCGATGATGAAGAAGCGCTCCAGAGCCCGCCAGGGATCGGCCGGTTCGGGCAGAAGCTCGGTTTCGAAGCGATGAAGGAAATCATCGCAAAGCTGCTGATATGTCTCGAGCAACAGATTGTCGGGATTGTCGAAATAGTGGCGCAGCAAACCATGGGACACGCCGGCCTCGCGACATATCGCCCGCCCTGTCGTTCCGCGCGCACCATAGCGGGCAAGACATCGGACGGTCACGGCGACAAGATCCTGTCGACGCACCACCGGTGACTGACGCCGCGCCCGGGGACGCGGCTTTGCGATCAACTCTACATCCATGCCTTCTCCATAGCGGCCGGATGAGACTTGTCGAAGCCTTCTGCTTGTTCTTTTCGCCCTCGTTACGATGACCGGCGCTGTCGACGCGCCTGACGCGTGCCGAGGGTATAGACCAGCCAGCCGGTGCCGAGCAGCATTCCGGTGAGTCCGACGATCTTGATCACCGCCAGAAGCTTGTTGGGCTCGTCAGCCGCGGGGAAGCAAGCCAAGACGATACCGACGCAGGTGGTGGTCAGGCCGATACAGCCGATCAGTATCGACACCGGCTTGCCACCCGGCGGCCGCTGCACCTCCGGGCCGGCCGGCTTGCGCTGGACCGTGATGAGCGCCAGGAACACGCCGACGAAGGGCAGGAACAGGGCGATGATTCCCATGCTGACGAGCACGTCATAGGCGCCCTTCACGCCGGTGCCAGCCTGGCCGAGGATTACGAACAGCGCACCGAGCCCGCCCTGCAGCAAAAGCGCGATATAGGGCGAGCCCCATTTGGGATGCGTGCGGCCGAATGCGGCAGGCAGCATGCGATCGACGCCGACGACGAAGGGAATACGCGCGCACGCCGCGAGAAACCCGCTAGCCGCCCCGAGATTGCCGATCGTGATGAGCAGCGCCAGAGGAACGATCAGCCAGCCGGCGTGGAGCCGTTCGGCGGCAACGGCCCCGGCCTGCACCAGCCCCTGCAGTGTGTTCACCTGATTTGCCGGCATGGCCAAGAGCACCGCGATCGTGCCGAGCAGATAGCAGGCGACCACCACAGCACCGGCGATCGGCAGTGCGCGCGGGATGGTGCGTCACGCGTCCTTGATCTCTCCGGACATGAACGACGCGGCCTCCGGTCCCGAGAAGGCGAAGAACAGCGCCGACCAGAAGATCATGTGTCCCAGATCGAAATGCGGCGTCATCGTGTGCGCGCTGAACTCCGTCGCCGATCCGAAATGCCACCAGGACAGGCCGCCGAGGACGATCACGATCGCCGCCGGCAGCCACATGCCGATCGCCCCGATATTGTGCATCCACTTGCCCCATCTGAGGCCGACGATGTTGAGCGCGGTGATCCCCGCCAGCGCGACCAGCGCGAAGATCATGAAGAAGGCCGGGCTGTCGTGCAGATGCTGCCAGCGCTCGCCGCCGATGAAGAGGGCATTTCCGGCATCGAAATAGAAGACGCTGGGGAAATAGGGCAGGTTCGACGTGAAATAGCTCCAGCCTGCCATGAAGCCTGCAAAGGGCCCGAAGGCTTCACGCACCCAGACATAGAGGCCACCCTCCTGCGGATAGCGAGAGGACAGCTCCACCACTGCGAAGGTGAGCGGGAGATAGAAGAAAAAGAAGGCGCCGATCCAAATCAGGATCGAGCTCGGGCCTGCGGCAGCCGCCGTGGCGATCCAACGCAGGCTGACGCCGGTGACGATGTAGAAGAGCGCAAGATCCGCGACACCCATAACCTTGGGCGGATGAGCGGCATGTCCGCCGGCCATGATCTACTTCCAGCCTCTGGAGGGACGCACCAAGCCCAGGTAGCGCCTCCCCGCACGGACTGCTCCCTTCCAAGCGAGGAGTGATCTTCTGCCCACTCTCATCCCTTTCCCCGCTTGCGATCTTTCAGCACCTGCATAGCGGCATTATGCCCCGGCGCACCCGTCACGCCCCCTCCGGGATGCGCGCCGGCACCGCATAGATAAAGCCCGCTCACAGGCGTGCGATATTGAGAAAAGGCCGGCACGGGACGCATCGAGAAAAGCTGCCCGAGATGCAGATCGCCATGGAAGATATTGCCTTCCGTGAGCCCGTAGGTGCGCTCGAGATCGAGTGGGGTGAGCACCACCCGTCCCTCGATCAATTCGGGCAGGTCCGGCATATGGACGGCGATCTGTCTGACGATCGAATCGGCAAAGGCCTCCCGCTTCTCGTCCCACGTGCCCTCGCGAAGCGCATAAGGTACATATTGGATGAAGCAGGTCATCATCGCCTTGCCGGGCGGGCAGAGCGTGTCGTCGACCAGGCTGGGGATCACGCAATCGATCCAGAGCCTGTCCGGTATCTCCCCGAACCGCGCGATGTCGGCACAACGTTGCGCCTCTTCCAGAGTGGGCACGATGGTGAAGAGAGATCGCTCCTTCGCATCCGCGCCTGACGGGCGGCCGATCACCGTCGGCTCACGCGTCAACGCCAGATTGAGCTTGGCCGAAGGACCGGCCATCTTGATCGCCGCAATGTCGCGCCGGAAATCCTCGGGCAACACGGCCTGATCGACAAGGCTGAGGAAAGTGCGTTTGGGATCGGCGTTGGAGAGCACGACGTCTGCGGCGATCTCCCGCCCGTCGGCCAGCACGACCCCGCGCGCCTTGCCCGCCTCCACCTTGATAGAGGCGACCGGCATGTCGGCAACGATCTCCGCACCATGATCGCGCGCACTCGCTGCGAGCGCCTGCGTGATCGCACCCATGCCGCCGATGACATGGCCGGAATAGCCCTGCACGGCATCGTCGCCGCCGGATAGCAGGTGGAACAACAGGCCGACCGCAGAACCCGGCTCGTAAGGCCCGCCATGCTTGCCATAGACGTTGTTGGCCAGGAACATGCGCTTGACGCCATCGCTTTCGAAGTGCCGGTCGAGATATTCGCCGAGGCTGCCGGTCAGGAAGGTGACGAGTTGCGCAACCTCGCGCCCCCTTAGCCGGCGGAACCGCTTGATCAGGCGACCTGCCTCGCGGATCCGATCGAAGCCTCGCGCCGCGAGATCGGGCGGCGGTTCCAGAAAGAAGGGTTGGAGATAGGCAGCGAGCGCCTTCAACTCGCGATCGACGCGCAGAAATGCGTCCGCATCCCGCACGGACCATGTCCGTATCTCCGCTGCCGCACGTTCGGGGTCCGCCCACCAGCGGATGATCTCGCCCTTGCCCAGCGCAACCGTGATCAGCGGATCGCTGCCGACCATCCGCAGCCCATATTTCGCGAGCTCCAGATCCCGGATCACCGTCGGCATCAGCATCGAGGCGAAATAGGAGGTGAAGGACACGCGATGGCCGGGGATCACTTCCTCGGTCACGCAGGCACCGCCGATGATCTCGCGCCTTTCCAGCGTCAACACCTTGAGGCCGGCACGCGCGAGATAGGCCGTTGCGGTCAGCCCATTATGCCCGGCCCCGACGACGATCGCATCGTAGCGGGAAAGCGACGGCATCATCGTCTGGGTCATGCGTGGCTTATCCTCCGTCGATGCATCGAGCTTGCACGAATCATTCTTATGAGGCAAGTGTCCAATATCTGGCGGCAGGAGATCGAGCGATGACGGATCAGTCCCGCATGATGGAGGCGTCGCTGCCGAGCAGCGCCTATCTAGACGACGCCGCCTACGCGCTCGACAAGGCGACGATTTTCGAGCGCGAATGGTTCTGCGCGGGGCGCGAGGAGGATGTGCCGGAGGCGGGGGATCACGTCATCCTGAACGTCGCGG
The DNA here is from genome assembly GCF_009755815.1 of Flavisphingomonas formosensis. Taxonomy (GTDB): domain Bacteria; phylum Pseudomonadota; class Alphaproteobacteria; order Sphingomonadales; family Sphingomonadaceae; genus Flavisphingomonas; species Flavisphingomonas formosensis. The sequence continues at coordinate 273,745 of NZ_WRPK01000003.1, read as the reverse complement.
GTGAAAGCATACTGGTGGTGCGCGATCGGGCCGGAGCGCTTCACGCCCATTATAATGTCTGTCGCCACCGGGGCGCCCGCCTGTGCGACGCGCAGAACGATGCACGCTGGGGCGTGACACTGGATGCCGGCGTGGTGGCGCGCAACATGATCCGTTGTCCCTATCACGGCTGGTCCTACGGGCTGGACGGACGGCTGCTGGCGGCGCCGCATCTCCAGGAGGAGCCGGGTTTCGACAAGGGCGCCTATGGATTGCACAAGGCAGGTGTCGCGACCTGGGGCGGCTTTCTTTTCCTCAACCTCACCCCCGACGCCGCGCCGTCCTTCGAAGATGGGCTTCGCGATCCCGCGCGGCGGCTCGGCAACTATCCGCTGCACGCACTAAAGACCGGGCCGACGATCTCCTACGACATCGCCGCAAACTGGAAGGTGATGCTGGAGAATTACAACGAATGCTATCATTGCCCGGGCGTGCATCCCGAGTTGTGCGAGGTCGTTCCCGAATTCCGCAAGAATGGCGGCATTCATCTCGATTGGGAGGCCGGCATTCCGCATCGCGACGGCGCGGTAACCTACACCCGAAGCGGTACCACGACGCGCAGCCCCTTCCCCGGCCTCACCGCCGAGGAACAGGTACGTCACAAGGGCGAACTGATCTATCCCAACCTGATGCTGAGCGTATCGATGGATCATGCCGCGGCATTCATTCTCTGGCCGCAAGGGCCGGGCCGCACGCGGATCGATTGCCGCTTCCTCTTCCATCCTGACGAGATGACGAAGCCGGAGTTCGATCCGTCCGACGCGGTGGATTTCTGGGATTTGGTCAACCGTCAGGACTGGGCGGTGTGCGAGCGCGTCCAATCCGGCATGGCAGCACGCGTGCATGATCACGGCTATTATTCGCCGATGGAGGATTATAGCCTCGATATTCGCCGCTATGTCGCGGATCGGCACGGTCGGTGAGCGAACGCTACTCGGCCTTCGCCCTTGCCCGCCACGCGCTGACCGGCAATCGGGACTGGCCCCAGGCCTGGCGCTCGCCGGAACCAAAGGCCGCCTATGACGTGATCGTCATCGGCGGCGGCGGACATGGGCTCGCGACGGCCTATTATCTCGCCAAGAATCACGGCATCAGCAACGTGGCCGTGATCGAAAAGGGCTGGATCGGCGGCGGCAATTCTGGGCGCAACACCACGATCGTGCGATCGGACTATTATTATCCGGCCAGCGCGGCATTCTTCGACCGATCGGTGACGCTCTACGAGGGGCTTTCCCGCGCGCTCAACTTCAACATCATGTTCAGCCAGCGCGGCACGCTGACTGTGGCACACAGCCGGGGCGAGGTGGATTTCCAGCGCCGGCTGGTAAATGCCATGGCGCTGAACGGCATCGACATGCGCACGGTCAGCCGCGAGGAATGTTTTCGGCTCTGCCCGATCCTCAACTGCACACCGGATGCGCGCTATCCGATCCTCGGCGGCATGGTGCAGGATCGCGCCGGCACGGCGCGGCATGACGCCGTCGTCTGGGGCTACGCGCGCGCCGCCGACCGGCTGGGCGTCGACATCATCCAGAATTGCGCCGTCACCGGCATCCGCCGCGATCCGGTAACCGGCGCCGTGACCGGAGTGGAAACCGAGAAGGGGCTGATCACGGCGCCCAAGGTCGGCATCGCCGTCGCCGGCCACTCGACGGTGCTGGCCGACATGGCAGGATTCCGCCTGCCGCTGCGGAGCCTCGCGCTCCAGGCTTTCGTGTCCGAGCCGATGAAGCCGGTGATCGACATGGTCGTCTCTTCGGCGCTGCTCGGCGTCTATGTCAGCCAATCAGACAAAGGCGGCCTCGTCATCGGCGGCAATGCGGATGCCTATGCCTCTTATGCCCAGCGCGGCAATCTGCCCTCGATGGAGGCGACGCTGTCCGGCCTGATCGAGATGATCCCGAGCTTCGCGCGCGTGCGGCTGCTGCGCCAATGGGCGGGGATCGTCGACTATGCGCATGACAGTTCGCCGGTGCTCGGCCTGAGCCCGGTGCCCGGGCTTTTCCTCAACTGCGGGTGGGGCGGCGGTGGTTTCAAGGCGATACCGGCGGGTGGCGAAACGACGGCGCACACGATCGCGACGGGCCAGCCGCACCCGCTGATCGAAGCCTTCTCCCTGGGGCGCTTCCGGGAGCTGGCGATGGTGGATGAAGCGACGGCCGCGGGGATCGAGCATTGAAGGGGGCATTGTCATCCTCTCCCACAGGGGAAGGGGGACCATGCGAAGCACGGTGGAGGGGTTCCCCCACGCGTCATTCTCGCTGTCTGCGCTGCAGTGAGCAGAACCCCTCCACCACCCTGCGGGTGGTCCCCCTTCCCCATTGGGGAAGGATAAAGAACGAGAAGTCTCTCCCATGCTGCTGATCTCCTGCCCCTGGTGCGGCCCGCGCGATGAGGACGAGTTTCTCAATGGTGGCGAGGCGCATCTCGACCGGCCCGAACCCCCCGAGGCGATTTCGGACGAAGACTGGGCAGCCTATCTGTTCTTCCACCATAATCCGCGCGGCATGCTCGCCGAACGCTGGGCCCATAGCTATGGGTGCCGACGTTGGTTCCACGCGTTGCGCGATACCGTCACGCACAGGATCCACGCGACCTACAAACTCGACGAACCCCGCCCGGAGCTGCCCGAATGAGCGGCTTCCGTCTTAACCGGGGCGGCAGCGACATCGATCGCGGACGGCCGCTCGCTTTCCGCTTCAACGGCCGGCTGCTACATGGCTTTGCCGGCGACACGCTGGCATCCGCACTGATCGCCAATGGCGTCTCGATCGTCGCCCGCAGCTTCAAATATCATCGGCCGCGCGGCATCGTCGGCAGCGGCTTTGCGGAAACCAATGCGCTGGTCCAGCTCGGCTCCGGCGATCGGCTGGTGCCCAATATGCCCGCGACGCTCGTGCCGCTTGCCGAAGGGCTGGAAGCATCGAGCCCCAATAGCTGGCCTTCGGTCGACTTCGATCTCGGACGGGTCAACGACCGGGTGCGCGCACTACTCTCCGCAGGCTTCTACTATAAGAGCTTCATGTGGCCGGGTTGGCACCTGTTCGAAGGCTTCATCCGCCGAGCCGCCGGCATCGGCCGAGCCCCCGCCCTGCCCGATCCGGATCGCTACGAAGCGCGCGAGATCCGTGTCGACCGCCTGGTGATCGGCGCCGGCAGGGCTGGACGAGAGGCTGCCGAGCGGGCTGTCGCGGCAGGCGAGCATGTGCTGATCCTCGATGCCGCGCTCGATGGCTCCGTCGCTCACCTTGGCCGGCACCCGCTCGACACGGGGCATGAAGGCGGCTGCCTGGCGCTGGCGAGAACCACCGCGCTCGGCCTCTACGATCATGGCTTCGTAACCGCGGTCGAAGAGATCGAAGCAGCCGGTCTGCGCCAGCGGCTTTGGAAGATCCGGGCGCAGGCGATCACCCTGGCGACGGGCGCGTTCGAGCAACCGTTGATCTTCGCCAATAACGACCTGCCCGGGATCCTGCTGGCTTCTGCGTGGCAGGACTATCTGCAGCGCCATGCGGCGGCGCCGGGACGCACGCTGCTGGTCGCGACGACCACCGACAACGGCTATGCCGCAGCTTTCGCGGCGCAGGACGCAGGGCTGACCGTGCGCGCGATCGTAGACCGGCGGGAGGCGGCGACAGATGCCGCGCAGGAGGCCGAACGGCGGAGCATTGCCGTTCATCGCGGCGCGGCCGTGATCGCCGCTCACGGCTCGCGCCGGGTCCGCGCCGCGACGATCGCCACGCCGTCCGGCACGATCCGCATCGCCTGCCACAGCATCGCAATGTCCGGCGGATGGGCACCTGCACGGCAGCTCTTCAATCAGCCCGGCTGCATGCCCGAGCGGTGCGAGCTGGTGGGCATGGCAGCCGAAACAGTGTCGGCCGAACCGCTCGATCTTGCTTTGACCCGTGATCCGAAGACCAGCTTCATCGATTTCCAGACCGATGTCACGCTGGCCGACATGGCATTGGCGACGCGAGAGAATTATCGCTCGGTCGAGCATGTGAAGCGCTACACCGTCTGGGGCATGGGCACCGATCAGGGCAAGCTCAGCGCGGCCAATGGCGCGGCGGCGCTGGCCGCGCTTCAGGATAGCGCATCGCATAGGATCGGCGCGACCCGCAATCGTCCGCCATTCGCACCGGTCGCGATCGCAACCCTTGCCGCCTCGCGCCACAATGGCGCGCTGCATCGGCCCTGGCGCCATTTGCCGGCGCACGGCTGGCACGAAGCGCATGGCGCGGTGTTCGAGGATTTCGGATGGCTGCGCCCATCCCACTATCCGCTGCCTGGCGAGGATATCGCGGCAGCCGCCCGGCGCGAAGCCGCTGCCGTGCGCAATGGTGTCGGAATCATGGACAGCTCGTCGCTCGGCAAGATCGAGTTGAAGGGCCCGGATGCTGGCCGCTTCCTGGATCTCCTGTCGGCCGGGCGGCCGAGCACGATCGCCGTGGGCGACATCCGTTACAATCTGCTGCTCACCGAACTTGGCACCGTGCTCGACGACGGGGTCGTGACGCGTCTCGGCCCGGATCATTTCCTGCTCAACACCAGCAGCAGCCACACCGAGACGGTGATGCGCTGGATAGAGGATTGGCATCAGTGCCAATGGCCATTCGATTTCGTGACTCGCAACGTCACCGAGGAATGGGCGGCACTCACCATCGCGGGGCCGCAGGCGCGTGCGCTGCTCGCCAGTCTGCCAGGCACGATCGATCTCGCGCCTGAACGCTTTCCGCATCTGGCGGTGCGCGAGGGCGTACTGACCGATCATCCGGTCCGTATCATGCGGGTCAGCTTCACCGGAGAGCGCAGCTACGAGATCAACGTCCCCGCCCCACTGGCTGTGGAGATGGCGGATCGGCTGTGGCGCGCAGGCACGGATTTCGGCCTTGTTCCGTTCGGTCTCGACGCGCTCGAAATATTGCGCATCGAGAAGGGCTATATCGTCATAGGCACCGATACCGACGGAGAAAGCCAGCCCGGCGACATCGGCTTTCGCAAGATGGGACAGACCCCGGGCGATTTCCTCGGCAAGCGATCGTTAATGCGCGCGTCGGCGTCGGGCTCGGACCGGCAGCATCTGGTCGGACTTATGCCGAGCGACCCCGCGCATGTGCCGCTGGTCGGCGCTCACATCCTGCAGCAGGCCGGAGGCAAGGCACAGGGTTTCGTCACCAGTTCCTGTTTCAGCCCGACGCTCGGCCGCGGCATCGCGCTGGCGCTGATGAAAGGCGGTCAGCGGCGGCATGGCGAAAAGGTCACGCTCTGGTCAGAAGGGCTGAGCTGGCAGGCGGAAGTGACTATGCCACGCTTCGTCGATCCGAAAGGAGAGCGGCTGCATGGCTGAGGCGGCGACCATCCAGCGCGTTGCGGGCATCACCGTGCTCCGCCTCACTGCGAATCTGGAGGGGCACCCCGACCTGACGGAGCGGATCACGGCGGCGACCGGCCTTCCGCTCCCCAGCGCCGCAACACCGAGCGGCGTGGATCCGGTGATGATCTGGCAAGGGCCGAGCGATCTTCTGATCGCAGGCGGGAGCGCCGACATGATCGGGCTGCAACGCGCGCTGGATCGGTTGGCAGAAGACGAAGCGATATTGGCAGGCGACGCCTCGGCGGGCCTCGCCGTGTTCGATCTCACCGGCGACACGGTCTTGCCGCGCATCGTCGAATGGATGCATGGATCACAGGCACGGCGCGCCTCGACGGTGAGGAAGCTGGCGGGGCTGCGCGTGACCTTATTGTCGGAAACAGAGCCGGCTCCGCGCATCCGGCTATTCGTCGATCGATCCTACGCCGACTATTTTCGGCAATGGCTGGATGCGACGCTGGCGTCCTGAATCATCCTCGCCATGGTAACGCGTTATCCCAAAACAGGGAGATCCGCGATCGCTTCTCGGCATCGCTCGGTCATTCGCCGGGCGCTCGGCTCGCCACGCGTTCGGGACTGCGCGCACCGCCCGACGCCCCTCTTTCGGTTCGGCTCCACGGCCCAGTCCAGACTTACCAGCCTGAGCGATTCCTGAAGCTGGGTGAGCGCTCCAGCTGGGTACCTATGGCGGCGGCCCGGACGGCTTAGTCTCTGCGCTAGAAGAAAAGCGCCACCGACGGTCCGGTGATCGTGTCACCGTCCAATCTCACCTCGCGTTCGACGATCCGGAGATGGTCCCCGTACGTCTCCAGGCGGTCACGCCTCTGCGCGCTGAAGAGATGATCGGCGCGGCCCTGCTGGCTGTGGAAGAGGAGAAGGTTGCTCCAGGCCCGCACGCTTCCGCCGGCCAGGGGCTCGACTTCGACATTTGCGACGAAGCGCCGGATGCGCGGCGGCGGATTTTCCGCCCAGGCGTTGGGCTTGAGCGCGCGCTCCGCCCGCTGGGCCAGATGGGCAAAACCCTCTTCGCGCAGAGGCAGCGCCCTCGGCCCATAGCCCGACAATTCCTTGTCCGGTGCATGGATCGTCTCGGGATCCGCAGCCGAAGCACGGGCGAGCGGCACAAACCGGCCCGGCATCAGATAGAGTATCGCGGGCGAAAGCAGCTCAAGCCAGCTCAGGTAACGCCGCTCATCCAGCAGGCGCGCCTCGCGATAGTAGAATTGCTCCACCCGCCGCAGCCATTCGACGTCAAGCGCTGGCGCGAAGGCCTCGTTCACGCCCGTTCGTCCCGCAGCATGTCGGCCCGCCAACGCTGGTAGAAGGCACGCGCATAATATTCGTTGAACAGGCCACTCGCCATGCCCGGCAGTTCCGGGTGCGGGCGCTCCTGCCCGGCGCCGAGACCATAATGATATGGCCGATCTTGGGGATAGTCGGATCGCGAACCGATCCACTGCTGAGCCCAGGCCTCGCTATCCTCCTGCTCCACGATACCGCCCGGCCCGAGCACGTAATTATACTGCCCCCGCAGCGCCCGTCTTATCGAATCGGGTGCATCCTTGGGAAGCACGAGCCAGGTCCAGATCTCCGTTTCGTCCGGCCCGCAGGGATGGCTGACCCGCAAGGCGTGGTTGGACCACACGAAATTGAGGTTCGGATAGATACCGAGCGTCAGCCCCTTGATACGCGCGCGAAGGGGACCGAGCCGCCGTTCTGCCTCTGCCTGGACGGCCAGCAGATAACGCAGCAGCTCGGGATCCATTCCGGCCGACACGCCCTCTATGCCCCAGGCCCGCTCTTCGGCGGTCGACTCCTCCGGCATCAGGCGCAGGCTCGCCGAATGGCCGGCGCGCGGAACCATGGCAAAGCCGTGCGCCTCTGTTTCCCGGCCCGCATCATTGGTCGCGAACAGAGCGCCGTGAAGATAGGAGGCATGTCCGAGATCACCGAGCTGGTTCTCGTAGGGCAGTTTCCAGTTGGCGCGCAGACGCCATTTCTGCGGTGGCCCGACGAGCTCGATACCACCAGGAAAGCGATCCAGATAAGTGTCGAGATAGAAGCGCATGTCACCGAGATAGTCAGCAAGCGGCTCGATCTGCGCGTCCAGGCTGCCGAACAGGAAACCCCTGTAGGACTCGATGCGGGGCACCGCGGGAAGGCCGAGCGAAGATCGGTCTATCCGCCCGACCTTGCGTTCCTGCGGCACGGCGACGAGCGCGCCGTCGCCGTCATAGGTCCAGCCGTGATAGGGGCAGACGAAGCGATGGGCGTTGCCCAGATCGGCGCGGCAGACCGGGAGACCGCGATGACTGCAGCTATTGACATGCGCCCGGATCGCCCCGCCCCTGCTGCGGGTCACGATGACCGGCGTTTCGGCAAGGCGCGTGGTCAGGAAATCGCCGGGCTGCGGCAGTTGGCTCTCATGGCCGAGGAAGAGCCAGCTCCGCGCGAAGATCAGGTGCTTTTCCGCAGCATAGATGGCCGGGTCCACGAAAATACTGCGCGCCACATGGATACCGTCGGCACTGACCAGACTTGCCGCCGCCGATGGCTCGACCGTGCCCTGAGACGGCAGGGCCGGCGTTCGTTCGAGGGTGCTCCGCATGGCGCCTCTCCTCTCTCTTCCTCCGACAGATATCCGCAGCATCGCCGCGGGCCGCAATCGGGATTGTTTGTTCCAGCCGGCCCAAATTGCTGAACCCGTCGCTGGCAGGCGCTGCTGCCTCGTTCGGCCGGTCGTATCCGTGCCTTATCCGGACACATCCGGGCCGAGGCGGTTTGGTGGTTTCGCGGCGATCCAAATCGCTTTAAGGCGCGCCGCCATGGGTCGAACCAAGACAATCGCGGCACTGATCGTCGCTGCCGGGCGCGGAGAGCGCGCCGGTGGATCGGTGCCGAAACAATATGCCGTCATCGCCGGAAAGAGCGTGCTGGCGCACGCGATCGACGCACTGGCCTCGCATCCCGCAATCGACGCGGTGCAAGTGGTGATCGGCGCAGATCAGGACGCGCTCTACCGCGGCGCGATCGGCGATCGGAAATTGCCCGAACCGGTCACCGGCGGTGCCAGCCGGCGCGAATCGGTCATGGCCGGCCTCGCCGCCTGCGATGCCGACATCGTGCTGATCCATGACGCTGCCCGGCCGTTCCTGCCAGCCGCGGTGATCGATCGGCTGCTCGATGCGCTCAAAGCCGGGGAGGCGGCGGTACCGGTCCTGCCGGTAGCGGATACGCTCGCCCGCGCGGAGGGCGTGCTCGGCGACATCGTGCCGCGCGCCGGCGTCGTGCGCGTCCAGACCCCGCAGATCTTCCGCCGCGAGGCGATATTGGCGGCGCACGCCGCCTGGCCGACCGACAGCGAAGCCACCGACGATGCGCAGGTCGCCCGTGCGGCGGGCATCGCCGTGGCGACCGTTGCAGGAGACATCATGCTCGAAAAGCTCACCCATCCCGGCGATTTCGCCGCGGCGACCGCGCGGATCGCCCCGGCGCTGGTGTCGCGCACCGGCATGGGCTTCGACGTCCACGCCTTCGCCGACGGCGACCGACTTTGGCTGGGCGGGATCGAGATCCCGCACCATCGCGGCCTCGCCGGTCATTCCGATGCGGACGTCGCGCTGCACGCGCTCACCGATGCCCTGCTCGGCGCGATTGGCGACGGAGACATCGGCACGCATTTTCCGCCATCCGATCCGCAATGGCGTGGCGCGGCGTCCAGCCGCTTCCTAGAACATGCCTGCGATCTCGTCCGCGCCCAAGGCGGCATCATCGACCATGTCGACGTGACGATCATCTGCGAAGCACCTAAGGTGGGGCCGCATAGGGCACCGATGCGCGCGCGAATCGCACAGTTGCTCGGCGTTTCAGAGACATGCGTCAGCATCAAGGCAACCACTACCGAGAAGCTGGGTTTTACCGGCCGAAGCGAGGGGATTGCGGCTCAGGCGATCGCGACAATTCGCCTGCCCGACATTATATGAAGACTCGAAGGTGCGGATGGCCGGCCTTGCCGGCCGCAACCCGCTTGGAGCTGAATCAATGATGGATACCTGTTTGCCCGCGGAGATGGTGGATCTCGCGCGCCGCGTGATCGATGCGAACCGTGCGGCCGGTCTGCGCATTGCCCTGGCAGAAAGCTGCACCGGCGGGCTGGTCAGCGCCGCGCTGACCGAGATTCCAGGTTCGTCTGACGTGTTCGAGGCCGGCCTCGTCACCTACTCCAACGAGGCCAAGCTGGATCTGCTGGGGGTGAGCCTGGACGTGCTTGAGACCTTCGGCGCCGTCTCAATCGCCGTCGCCTGGGCGATGGCCCAGGGCGCGCTCAACAAGACGGGCGCCGATGTCGCCGTTGCCATCACCGGCATTGCCGGCCCCCATGGCGGCAGCGAGAAGAAGCCGGTCGGCACGGTGGTCTTCGCCCGTGCGCGCAAGGACGGCGATCCTAACGAGATCGTCGCCGATCTCAAGAATTTCGGCGATCAGGGCCGAGGCGGCGTGCGGCTTCAGGCGGCTCTGTGCGCGCTTGAACTGCTCATGCCGGACCCGCCGGTCGCCTCGCCCGCTCCGTAAAGGGCGGCGGCGCGATCGACGAAGGCGCCAGTCATCTTGCGAAGCGCCTTGTCGAAATATTGGCCCGCGAGCGCTTCGAAGATGCGCGACTTGAATTCGAAATCGACGCTGAAGTCGACATAGACGCCGCCTTCGCCGTCCGGCCGGAAGCTCCACTCGTTATGCAGATGCTTGAGCGGCCCGTCGACATAATCGACGTGGATGCGGTCCGGGCGATGCTTGTGCACGCGCGAGGTGAAATTTTCGCGCAGTGCCTTGAAGCCAACGACCAGATCGGCCGTCATCTCCTCGTCGCTGTCCGATCGCACGCGCACTGCGATCACCCAGGGCAGGAATTCCGAATAGTGCCGTACATCCGCGACCAGATCGAACATCTGCTCGGGTGTATAAGGCAGGTGCCGGGTTTCCGAATGGCGAGGCATGGTCCTTTCTCGTCGGTCAGGAAGCCGCCCTGGCCAGCTTCGCCTCGCGCGCCTCGCGCAGCTTCGCGAAATCATCGCCAGCGTGATAGCTGGACCGCGTCAGCGGGCTCGCTGCGACGAGCAGGAAACCCTTTGCCCGCGCGATCGCGGCATAGGCCTCGAACGCCTTGGGCGTGACGAAATCCGCCACCTTGGCATGGCGCGGCGTCGGCTGGAGATATTGGCCGATCGTCAGGAAATCGATGTCCGCCGAGCGCATGTCGTCCATCACCTGATGGATTTCCATCCGCTCCTCGCCGAGACCGACCATCACCCCGGACTTGGTGAAGATGGACGGATCGATCCGCTTGACCGTCTCCAGCAGGCGGAGCGAGGCATAGTAGCGCGCGCCGGGGCGGATGGTCGGATAGAGACGCGGCACGGTTTCCAGATTGTGATTGTAGACGTCCGGCCGCGCGCCCACGATCGATTCGACCGCGGCATCGGCCTTGTTGCGGAAGTCGGGCGTCAAGATCTCGATGGTGGTGTTCGGTGTGGTCCGGCGAAGCGCCTCGATCACCTTCACGAACTGGCTCGCACCACCATCCGGCAGATCGTCACGGTCCACCGAGGTAACGACGATATGCTCCAGCCCCAGTTCCGCTGCCGCATCGGCAACATGCTGGGGCTCCAGCGCGTCAACCGCCCGCGGCATGCCGGTCTTCACATTGCAGAAGGCGCAGGCCCGGGTGCAAGTGTCGCCGAGAATCATTACCGTCGCATGCTTCTTAGTCCAGCATTCCCCGATATTGGGGCACGCCGCCTCCTCGCACACGGTGGCGAGGTTGAGACGCCGCATCAGCGCCTTGGTGTTCGCAAATCCCGTGCTGGTCGGGGCTTTCACGCGAATCCAGTCGGGCTTGCGCTGGAAGGGCGGACGCGGGCTGGGCAGCGGTTCGTTCATGAAAGCGCAGATAGCGATTGCGAAGCGCGCTTGCCAGCCCTCCCTATCTGTCGCTACGGCAAGGCCATGACCGACTTTGATGGACTTATCGATGGCTACCGGCGCTTCCGCCGGGATGGGTGGGCCAACAGCCGTGCGCGCTGGGCGGAGCTTGCCGAGGGGCAGACGCCCAGGGTGATGGTGATCGCCTGTTCCGACAGTCGGGTAGATCCCACTCAGATCTTCGACACGTCGCCGGGCGAGATTTTCGTCGTGCGGAACATTGCCGGCCTCGTGCCGCCTTTCGAGACCGGGGGAGGACGGCACGGCGTCTCTGCGGCGCTCGAATTCGCGGTGACGCAGCTTCAGGTACCGGACATCGTCGTTCTCGGCCACGGCGCCTGCGGCGGCGTTTCGGCCGCGCTGAGCCGTCGCTTCGTGGGCGCCAAACCCGGCGAGGGCGGCTTCATCGCCCATTGGGTCGATCTGCTCGACGAAGCCCGCGATGGCGTCATTGCGGAACACGGCACCGGCGATCATGCCGCCCATGCGCTGGAACTCGCCTGCGTGCAGGTCAGCCTCAACAATATCCGCACTTTCCCCGGCATCATCGAGCGCGAAGCGGCAGGAACGCTGCGCCTGCACGGCGCCCATTTCGCGATCGCAGACGGCATCCTGCACGTACTGGACGAAAGAACCGGCGACTTCTCGCCCGCCTGAAACGGAACGCCAGCGTAGCTTCCTCGTTTGTACGTCCGCGGCGAGCGGGCGCAAAGAGGAGAATCTGTGATGCGTTCCATCGCGAAATGGGCCTTGGCATCGGCCCTTGCGGCAACGCCGCTCGCGCTTCATGCGCAAGATGCCCGGCATGCAGCGGTCGACGCCGTCGAAGCACCGATCACTGCAGATCTCAATGGGCGCGTGTCATCCAATCTGGGCACGATCCAGGATCAGAATGCACAGGCGGAAGCAGATTATGCCGCGCGCATGCAGGCCTATGAGAATGCGGACGCTGCGCACTCCCAGGCGCAGACGCGATACGCCTATCAGCGGCAGGCTTATGACCGCGCAATGCGAGACTGGCGTGCCCAGGTAGCCGCCTGTCAGGACGGCTACAGGAGCGCGTGCGACGCACCACCGCCCGATCCGGCGGATTATTGACCGGCAAAACACAGCCTGGTCGATTAGGATCATTTACCGATCCATCGGGTAGCATAGAAAGACACGTCCGCGAATCGACCATCTTGATTGTGCAGCTGCAATGGTGCAGTGCACACAAGGTCCATTTCAAAAGGAAACGTTTAAATGCGGATTGTGTCGGTTGTGGTTGCTGCTGCTCTTGCGCTCTCGGCTTCGGGCATGGCTTTCGCTCAGGGCGATGCGGACGGGTTCAAGTCCGGCGCGATGGTCGTCACCGCGGACGGCAAGCGCATCGGTCGCATTGAGCGCGTCGTTCAAGGCAACGATGGCAAGCCGGTTGCCGTCAAGCTGATCTACAACTCGGAATTCATCAGCATTCCGACCTCCACGATGAGCCCGAGCGATCGTGGCTATTCGACCACGCTCACGCGCGACGACCTGCGCAAGATGCAGTAAGCTTCGGCGACAGCAGCAAAGGGCGCGCTGCGGGCAAACCCGTGCAGCGCGCCCCTTTTTTTGTCCTTCTTCTCTGCCAACCTCCCCCATCATTCATCGAGATCGCGGCGTAAGTCGTGCTGATCTTTTCAAAAGATGACATGATGTTCATCTGTGTTCGAGCGCTCTACTTGCGCGGCCCGCCGGGCGACATTCTCTTGCCGTCGTGATGATGGTAGAAGCGAACATCCGGGATCGCCCGGATCGCCATGTCGATAGACGTCTTCGCGCGACAGCAGAGGAGTTCGCCAAAATGCGCCTTCTTGTAACCGCTTCGCTTCTTGCCGTGTCCCTGGTGTCCACCACCGCCTTCGCCGGTCCACGGGGCGGCGGGAAGGATGTCGATGCCCGGGGCTACAAGGTCGTCTCGTCTCCGGCCACGGCACCGGCCGGCGCCAACCAGCCCTTTACTCCCTCCCCTGGCGCTCAGATCGTCGTCGATCCCGCCAAGCAGGCGGCGGTTTTCACGCCTCAGCCTGCCGACGGGACCGCGCCGCCCTGCACCAAGACCGTCACCGATCGCTGCGTGCAGGACTATCGGGGCGGCGGCGGCAAATGATCCGCCCGGCCCTCCGCTGAATTGCCGGGCGGCAGTCAGTCGAGCCTTCATCAGCTGCGCGGCACCATCACCGCCCGCATATCGCCTGCCAGCGCGGCCCCGCCGTGGGCACCGCTCGGGCTGGCCATTCGGGCTGCCGGGCCTCTCGGCGGCTGACCGGACATGCCAAGTGGGGAACGGCCTTCAGAAAGCCGGAGCGGCCGATTTCGGTATTTTACGAGATTAGCGCATGCCTTCCATGCGCTAGCCGTCGCGGGTTTTTCATTGTCACCGCTTTGGGGATCGTTGCGGAAGGGATGGTTTTTTCCGACCCTTCCGCCAGCGTGTCAGCGTGTCAGCTTCTTATAGGCAAGCCGCGTCGGACGATCGGCCGCGTCACCCATCCGGCGCCGCTTATCCTCTTCATAAGATTCGAAATTGCCTTCGAACCATTCGACGTGGCTGTCGCCCTCAAAGGCGAGGATATGGGTCGCCAGGCGATCGAGGAAGAAACGATCGTGGCTGATCACCACGGCGCAGCCCGCGAAATTCTCCAGCGCCTCCTCGAGCGCGCGCAGCGTCTCGACGTCAAGGTCGTTGGTCGGCTCGTCGAGTAGCAGCACGTTGCCACCCTGCTTCAGCATCTTCGCCATGTGCACGCGATTGCGCTCACCGCCGGAGAGCTGGCCGACCTTCTTCTGCTGATCCTGCCCCTTGAAATTGAACGCGCCGACATAGGCGCGCGTCGACATCTCGAACTTGCCCACGGTCATCAGGTCGTGCCCGCCGGACACTTCCTCCCAGACATTCTTGTCCGCATCGAGCGCGTCGCGGCTCTGATCGACGAAACCGAGATGCACGGTCGGGCCGACGTCGATCTCGCCCGAATCGGGCTTCTCCTGTCCTGTGATCAGCCGGAACAGAGTGGACTTACCGGCGCCGTTGGGGCCGATCACGCCGACGATGCCACCCGGCGGCAGCGTGAAGCTCAGATCCTCGAACAGCAACTTGTCGCCATAGGCCTTGGTGAGGTTCTTCGCCTCGATGACCTTGCCGCCCAGGCGCTCGGGCGTCTGGATGACGATCTGAGCCTTGCCCGGAGCGCGGTTGTTCTGCTTTTCGACCAACTCGTCGAAGGCACGGATACGGGCCTTGGACTTGGTCTGGCGCGCCTTGGGGGATTGCCGGATCCACTCCAACTCTTCCTTGATCGCCTTCTGGCGCCCGGCCTCCTCGCGCTCTTCCTGCTCCATGCGCTTGGCCTTGGCTTCCAGCCACTTGGAGTAGTTGCCCTCGAACGGGATGCCGCGACCGCGATCGATCTCCAGCACCCAGCCGACGACATTGTCGAGGAAGTAACGATCGTGGGTGACGAGGATGACATTGCCCGGATAGTCGATCAGATGCTTTTCCAGCCACTGCACGCTCTCGGCGTCGAGATGGTTGGTCGGCTCGTCGAGCAACAGGATCTCGGGCTTTTCGAGCAGCAGGCGGCAGAGCGCGACGCGGCGTCGCTCACCGCCCGAAAGGTCGGTCACCGGCCAGTCGCCCGGGGGGCAGCGCAGCGCTTCCATGGCGATCTCGAGCTGGTTGTCGAGCGTCCAGCCGTCGACCGCGTCGATCTTTTCCTGCAGTTCGCCCATCTCCGCCAGCAGCGCATCGAAGTCGGCATCCTCAGGCGGATCGGCCATCAGGTTCGAGATTTCGTTGAAGCGATCGACGAGGTCCGCGACGGGGCGCACCCCGTCCATCACATTCTCCTTCACCGTCTTCTTCGGATCGAGCTGCGGCTCCTGCGGCAGATAGCCGACGCGGATGCCCTCGGCCGCCCAGGCCTCCCCCTGGAAATCGGTGTCGTAGCCCGCCATGATCTTCATCAGGGTGGACTTGCCGGCGCCGTTGACGCCGATGATCGCGATCTTGGTGCCGGGCAGAAACTGCAGGTGGATATTGTTGAGCACCGGCTTGGGCGCGCCGGGGAAGGTCTTGGTCAAACCCTTCATGACGAAGCTGTACTGCACGGCCATCGGGCGTGATCTCCGGGAAAACGATGCTGGAAAGTCGCCGCCGCCCCTAGCCGATGGTATCGGGGTTGGCAAACGGCAGCGAGGGGATAGAGGGTGTAGATCGGTATGGAGCGCCCGGGAGACAAGGCCTGATGAAGAAAGTGATTTTGCTCGCCGCCGCCGTCCCCATGCTCGTCCGTGGCGAGATCCCCGAAAAAGCCGCCGCACTGAGGGACTCGGCCCTGCAGGACGAGGTTGCCTGGTCGATCACCGAAGGCCTCACGACCGAGGTCGGCCAGCGCCTCGCCGCCACCGAGGCGGAGGCCCGCGCACGCGACTGGGCGGTCGCACGACTGAAGGCGCTTGGCTTCTCCAACGTGCGTATCGAGCCCTTCACCATGGACGGCTGGGTACGCGGCGAGGAGAAGGCCGAGATCATTTCACCCTTCCCGCAGCGGCTCATCGTCGCGGCGCTGGGCGGCAGCGCATCCACGGGTTCGGGCGGCATCACCGCCCAGATCGTCGGCTTTCCCTCGCTAGATGCCCTCAAGGCGGCGTCACCCGATGAGGTGAAAGGCAAGATCGTATTCGTCTGGCATCGCATGCAACCCACCCAGGACGGATCGGGCTACGGCATGTTCGGTCCGATCCGCTGGTATGGCGCTTCGGTCGCGTCGAAGAAGGGAGCGGCGGCGATCATCATCCGCTCGATCGGCACCGACCACCACCGCATCGCCCATGTCGGATCGACCAATTTCGAAGCCGGCGTGAAGCCGATCCCCGCGGGCGCGCTGAGCGTGCCGGATGCCGACAACCTCGAACGCATGCTCGCGCGCGGCAAGCCTGTCTCGATGCGCCTGACATTGACGCCGCAATTCACCGGCCCGCGCCAGTCCGGCAACGTTGTCGCGGAGGTGCCGGGCCGCGATCCCACACTGCCGATGATCCTGATCGGTGGCCATCTCGACAGCTGGGACCTGGGCACCGGAGCGATCGATGACGCCGCCGGCATCGCCATCACCACCGCAGCGGCGAAACGCATCATGGACGCCGGCCGGCCGTTGCGAACCATCCGCGTCGTCTGGTTCGGCGCCGAGGAGGAAGGTGGGCTGGGTGCCGAAGCCTATTTCAAGGCCCATGGCAGCGAAGCCCATGCGCTCGTCGGCGAATCGGATTTCGGCGCCGATCGGATCTGGCAGTTCAAGATGAACACCGGCGCCGGCGGCAATGTGGTGAAGGCCAGGATCGGTGCCCTGCTCGCGCCGTTAGGCATCGTCACCGGCAGCGGCGAGGCACATGCCGGAACCGACGTCGAACCGGTCGCCAATGCCGGTGCCGGCGTGCTCGGCCTTAATCAGGACGGCACGCATTATTTCGAGCTCCACCACACGCCGGACGACACGCTGGACAAGATCGATCCCGAAGCGCTGCGCCAGAATGTTGCGGCCTGGACCGCCGCACTGGCGGTAGCCGCCGACAGCCCAGACGATTTGCGAGCCAAGTAGCCCGGCACGTCAGATCATCGCGTCGATCATCTCGCGAATGCTGACGAAGGCGAAAGCAACTGAGCTGTCGGCGACGCCATAGGGAATGAAAAGCATCTCGCCATGTTTCAGGGCGCCGCACGTGTAGACGACGTTCGGCACATAACCCTCGCGATCCTCGTCCGCGGCCGACAGCAGAGGCTGAGTCATCCGACCGATGACGCGGGAGGGATCGTCCCGGTCGAGCAGCACCGCGCCGATCGAATATTTGCGCATCGCGCCGACGCCGTGGGTCAGAAGCAACCAGCCGGCATCCACCTCTATGGGAGATCCGCAATTTCCGATCTGCACCTGCTCCCATGGGAATTTGGGAGCGAGGAGCAGTTCGCCTTCCCCCCAATGATCGATCCTATTCGATCGGATCAGGAACAGGTTCTCGCCATCCTGTCGCCCGATCATCATATATTCGCCACCGATCTTGCGCGGGAACAGCGCCATACCCTTGTTGCGCGCGGCAGGGCCGGCCATCGGCGCCAGGGTGAAGGTGCGGAAATCGGATGTGCGCAGCAGTTCGGAACGGATTGCCGAGCCATTATAAGCCGTGTAGGTTCCGATCCATTCCACGCTGCCGTCGTCGTGGGTGAACTCGACGAGGCGAAGATCCTCCAGCCCGTTACGCTGCGCCTCGGTCATCGGGAAAAGCACCGTCCCCGAAAGCGAGCTGTCCTTGTTCCGGTGAACCTGAATCGCGCCGCCCGGCAGATCGATAGCCGTGTCGGCAGCCGTAGCGAAAGGCGGCTCGGGCATCAACTCGAACACCGGACCCGGTCCGACGATGCCTTCGCGGAACGATACCGACGAGATATGCCCCTCCCCCACCGCCCGGAGCGACATCGCGATGCGGACGGCACCGTTGGTAAGGCCGGTCTGATCCGGATGCGGGATGATGCTGGGGTTCATCAACGCCGCCGCCGCATAGCTATATTCATGACAGAAGAAGGCGCCGATAAGCTGCTGTTTCTCTTCGGGAATCGAATTACCGTCGAGCTTCAGCGCATTTTCGATCGCCGCGTAGCGTGATTTGAAGACATTGCGGGTCTGCCAGTGGCGGGCCTCGAAATCACGCAACACTAGCTCCAGCTCAGCGTGCGCCACATCCTCGTCCATAACCAGCACGGCGTTGACGATGCGGCGCACGCGCCCGGGGCCTCCGGTAGGCGCCGCATCGATCGGGATGTGAAACGGCCGAACCACGACGCGAGAGGCATCCGCCTGCAATCGAAGTGGGCAATGAATAACGTCAAACAAGTCCTGTCCGTCCCCCGCTCAAGCCAGCCCGATCAGGAGACCGTGCTAATGCTTCTTTCCAATCCGGGCGACTCCGTCGCTTTCGCCAGCTTTCGCATCGCACGGCAGGCAAACTGGAAGGACAGAATCGATTCCGCCCCTTGATTAAGATTAGCTCGGTCGCTCATCAATCCGTCAAAGCATCCGCCGTCCGCCGGCGTCGCGATAGGCACCCCGATGTCGTTCTCGCCCAGGAACCAGCGCCACGCGCGCCACGCCGACGCACGCCACCGCTCCTCGCCGGTCAACGCATGCGCAAGAATTGCGGCATCGATCGATGCCCAAGCCTCCAGCGGCTGTTGATCGAACGGCATGGGCGGTTCGAACCAACGGCCGAAGCTGTCGGTGCCCACCGCGCGGAACTGGCCATCGTGATTGGTCTGAATACCATCAAGCCAATCAAGCGCGGCCAGGCCAGCCGCTTCCAGCTCCGCATCGCCCAGCCGTCTGCCGGCGCGCATCAGGGCTTCCGGCACCCGGGCATTGTCATAGCCCAGCGTGGGTTCGAACCAGGTCCAGCCGCTGCGTTTCGTCCTGGCCAGCGCGTTGCGGAGCCGAGGCGCGAAATCGGTGACGATCGCGCGGGCGAGCGCATGGCCCGGATAAGCGGCGAGCAAGGCATCCGCGCCCAGAATTGCGAACGCCTGGCTACGCAAATAGCGCAGCTCGCGAACATGCGGCGCGACCTGATCGAATAGATGCACCGCCCAGCGCCGAAGATCATGGCTGCGCGCCTCGGCGGCCGTGACCGCGATCGACCAGAGCGAGCGGCCGAAGCTGTCTTCCGAGCCCTCCTCTTCCAGCCAGTTACGCTCGAAGCTCATGAAGTTACGGAAGCGTCCCTTGCCGCCGTTCCAGGCATGTTGAACGAAGGAGGCGTAGACGATCGCAAGCTGATCAGCTCTGGCCTCGCTTTCGCCCGAGACGCGATGCATCAGCATCAGCGCCCGGCAATTGTCATCAACGCAATAGCCGTGATCGCGATTGGGTACGCCGAAGATGCCATGCTGGAGCATTCCGCAACCGTCTGTAAGACGCTCCACCGCGTCGAGCCGCGCCGGCACTATATCGTCACGCGCCGCCTGACCGATAGCTAACCGGACCGGCCGGTTCTTCACGGCATCACGAAATATAGCTCCATAACCTTCGGCGAGCTTCGCCCAGGTCATGCTGCGGCCGACTTCCCAGGCCTGCTCGCGCATCGCCTGCAAACGGACAGGATCGCCCAGCATCGCGTTGATCGCCACGGCGAATGCATCGCTATCGTGAAAGGCAACGAGCATGCCGCCACTTGACGGCAGCAGTTCTGCGGCGTGCCAGTAGGGGGTCGACACGACGGGCTTTCCTATCCCCACGGCATAGGAAAGCGTGCCTGAAGTGATCTGCGCTTCATGCAGATAGGGCGTTACGTAGATGTCAGCTGCTGCGAGATAATCGAGCAGCAGTTCCTGCTCTACGAAGCCATCAATGAAACGGACGTGCTGGGCAACACCGAGCTCTGCCGCCAAGGCGATCAGACTTTCGCGATAGGCTTCGCCCTCGCGTGCCACCAGATGGGGGTGCGTCGCTCCGAGCACGACATAGAGCACATCGGGATGCGCCGCAGCGATACGCGCCAGCGCGCGAATCATCGTCTCTATGCCCTTGTTGGGCGACAGAAGGCCGAAGGTGAGAAGCACCCGCCGTCCCACGAAATCGAAGTGTGGCTTCACGGTTTCGGGATCGATCAGCGGACGATCGGGAACACCATGGGGAATCACGGCGATGCGGCGCGGATCAACGCCATGCGTACGCACCAATATCTCCCGTCCCTTTTCTGCCATCACGATGACGCGCGTCGCGCGGCGGACGAGAGCATCGAACACGATACGCTGCTCCGGCGTCGGATTTTCCAACACGGTATGGAGCGTGACAACGACCGGCGCCTCCACACGATCGAGAAGTTTCAGCAGGAACGCGCCTGCCGCACCACCGAAAATGCCATATTCATGTTGGACGAGGACGATGTCCGCCTTGCTCTCATTGATACGTTGCGCCGCCTCCTGATAATCGGAGAGACGATCCTGATCGATGGCGAAGGTGACATGCGGAGGGTAATCGCGCGTCGTACCTGCCTCGTTCATGGCGTATACGTCCACCGCAGTTTCCGGAAACGCATCGCGTAGCGCTGAGTAAACGTCAGCTGTGAAGGTCGCGATTCCACAGAGGCGGGGAGGATTGTTTCCCACCAGGGCGATCCTGCGTACAGCAGTCATGACTGGGCCATTTTGGGCAGCACCTTTCTCTAGCGACGCCAAGCCAACCCCCTTGGATTAAATGCTTTTAACCGCCTTTCCGGCAGCATGACCGATCAACGCGCAACGATCCTGAAAGTTGCGGCATTTCTTGTGCATCGCAACGAAAACGCGACAGCTCCGCGATGAGCCGACGCAAATTCCCCGTTGACGATGCACGCCCCGTCGCTAATGAACGCCCTTGGGGACGGCATTCGGGCCGGAACCGAAAAAGAATGCTATGGGAGCTGCTCGAATGAAGAAGCTTAGCTTTGTTCTCGCTGCCGCCGGCCTGATGACCCTGGCCGCGTGCAAGCCCGCTGAAACGCCGACCACGAACACTGCGGACAACACCGCGGACGTGCTCGACAACACCACCGACGTGTCGAACACCTCGGGCAATGCCATGGACGGCAACGCCATGTGATCGACGTTGGCCCTTTCGGGTCAACACGAGTTTCGAAACGGGCGTTCCCGGGGGGAGCGCCCGTTTTACTTTATGGTGATTGCCTTTCTGCTGATCCTCTTCATACAGACAAGTAGACGGCCTTTCTGTCGATACTGTCTCGCGTCGTTGAGAACGTTCTAGCAGAAGGGTGGACGCGCTCTGGATAGCGGCGAAACCTGTCCCGTCAGAGACGGGCAAGCTTCTTTCAAGCACTCTGACGCGAAACGATGCGTCTGCCGCGACAAAATTCCTCCCCGGGGCAATGCAACTGGAAGGGCGGAGCTAGAATACGCTTTCGAGCCTGTTCATCAGCATGCGCGCTGGACTATACGGCATCTGCTGGCGATCGATCTCGCCATCGAGACGGTGGATACGCGCGTAGAGATCGCAGCTGGCTTCGATGAGGGCACGCGCGGTTTCCGGAAGCTGGGCGAGCACGACGGGATCGCTATCCGCAGCGATACCAAGCCGCCGCGCGGGCTGACGCGCTTGCTCGCTGGTGATTTCTCCGGCCTCGAGGGCGCGGCGGGTGAGCAACCAGGCGATGACATGCATCAGGCGCGTCGTGACCTTGAGGGATTCGCAGGAGAAGGATACGCGCTGCATCGGCGGGAGCGCTTCGCGCTCCGCTCGGCCATAATGATCGAAATAGGCGCGCACCTCGTCCGCGAGCAGCATCGCTTCGGTGTAGAATGAATCGACGAGCCGAGACGTCAGCCGCCCCTGCGCGGTGGCCATATGCATGACCAATTCCCCTTTTGAACTCCGGCCTGCATGACATAGAGCCCCGGCGGCGGAAATGCGAAAAGAAGGTGAACGCGCCGGCCGGCATCGCTTCGGCGTGGGACGTCCCAGCGGGGGACACTTGAAGCCTTTCCGATCGCCCCTATCTCCACCCCTGCCGTCGTGTCTCAAAGGAGCGGCGGCGCTTCGCCCGGCGGATTTCCGCGGGCAGCTCAGACGCCTATTGGAAGGGAATGAGACTTATGCGTACTCTGGATTTTGCGCCTCTGCTGCGCTCCTCGATCGGTTTCGAGAATCTCAACCGTCTCGTTGATTTTGCCACGCGCGGCGAAGGCGACTCCTATCCCCCCTATAATATCGAGAAGCTCGGAGACGGCACCTACCGCATCTCGATGGCGGTAGCCGGCTTCGACCGCGACGAGCTCGATCTGACCGTGCAGGACAACGTCCTCGTCATCGTCGGCCGCGCCGATCAGCCCGCAGAGGGCGAGAAGCGCGAATTTCTCCATCGTGGCATTGCCAAGCGTGCCTTCGAGCGCCGTTTCCAACTCGCCGATACCATCAAGGTGACGGGCGCAAGCTATGACAACGGCCTGCTCAACGTCGATCTCGTTCGCGAGATTCCCGAGCATAAGAAGCCGCGCCGTATCGAGATCGGCCAGACCGCCTCGGGCGAACCCACCACGATCGAGCATCAGCGCGAAGCCGCCTGATCTACGACATTTGGTAGAAAAACGGAGGGGCCGGTTCGCCGGCCCCTTTTTTCATCAGGCGATGATGTCGGGGATCAGCTGGTCCTCCAGCTCGGCGATTTCATCGCGAAGACGCAGCTTGCGCTTCTTGAGACGCGCCACCTGAAGCTGGTCGGACATCGGCGCCAGCCTCAGCGCCTCGATGGCCGCATCGAGATCGCGATGCTCAAGCCGCAAAATGCCGAGACGCCGCTCAATCTCTTCCGCATCCATCGTGCGCCACCTCCGCCCGACACAGGCAGCCTAGAGTTGTATCCTGTTCCGCTGCGGCGACATGAACATGCCGGCTTCGCCGCGCCGAACCTGTCTTTAGCCTAGTGTCGAAGGCGCTGCCGCTCAAGGGTAACGAGCCACCTCTGCTAACTCACGATTCACCCAATTCGCGCGAGACAGGCAGCACGAATCATGCTCTACTCTCAGGTCCCGTCAATGCAGAGGAGGGATCGAATGCAGAAAGCACATGTTTCCGCGTTGATCGCCAAGCACGCAGGGCTGGATGCCCGAATCGAATGTGAGTTGGGCAGGCCCGCGCCAGATACCATTTTGGTTGCACAGCTCAAGAAGCAAAAGCTCAAGATCAAGGAAGAAATGCAGCTTCCTCACGCGACCTGATCGCGTCTCAGCCGGTCTCGGGGGCCATCAGGGCCCTCCGGGACCATCGGCGCACTGGATTGCGGCGCCGCCCTTTGCCTCCTACCCCTTATCCAGTTTCAATCCCGATCGCCGCTGACTCGATACGGGCTTCAACAGGCCGGTGTTGCTTTCTTTGGTTCCCACCTGCCTGCGGGCGAGCAGCGGATCTATGGCGAGATCGAAGGCAATGCCGATGCGCTGCGGTGCCGTCCACGCGATGCGGCCGCGAATCCGCCCGATACCGCGCAGCTCGATCTCCACGGCTTCCCCCGCTTCGAAGACCTCTGCCGTCTCGCCCATCAAGCCGCCTGCAGAAAGATTGCGCACCCTCAGCGTGATCGCATCGCCTCCCGCGCGCACGAGATTGGCAGCTAGGAACATGCTGTCCCTTGCTTCACCTCGCGTGTGACGCGTCATCGCACTGCGCGTCATGTTGAATTTCGCCAACTCGTCCACTTTGCCGTCCCATGCGATAGGCCGCCCGCTCGACCGCGGCTCGCTCCAGCACAGCACGGAATCATGGTAGATTTCGTTAATGATCGGTGCCGATCCGGCCGTCGCGATCCGACATTGGCCTATTCGTCGCGGGAGACTTTCTCGTTCCGCTCATGGCGCTCCTGCGCTTCGACCGTCATCGTAGCGATCGGTCGCGCTTCCAAACGGCCAAGCGAGATGGGCTCGCCCGTCACCTCGCAATAGCCATATTCGCCGTCCTCGATACGGCGAAGCGCGGCATCGATCTTGGAGATCAGCTTCCGCTGCCGGTCCCGGGTCCTCAGTTCGATAGACCAGTCGGTCTCGCTGGATGCCCGGTCGGTGATGTCGGGTTCGCGTAGGGAATCCGTCTGAAGCTGTGCCAGCGTCCCCTTGCTCTCGGCGAGGATGGAGTCCTTCCATGCCTGCAGCTTTTTGCGAAAATATTCGAGCTGGCGCTCGTTCATGAATGGTTCGTCCGGACTCGGCCGGTAGTCGATGTCAGCCAGAGTACCGTTCCTATCGTCGCCTGTACCCGATGCCGCCCCAAACGCAGTCGCCATCACGTCCCGCTCCCTTCGGAGGGCGCCGGCTTACCAGAACCGGCCAAATACGTCCGCCCTCCGCCAGCCGCGGCTAATAGCGGCGCGCCCGCTCCCGCACAAGCGGCGGAACCTCAACGATTTCGCGCGGTCGGCGCGAAAGTGGAAGCGCTCGTCGCCCGCGTTACCCGCTGAAGCCCCGCCAGGATCGATTTGACCGCCGGCCGATTCGGAACTCCTCTCCGTTAACCTCACCATCCGAGCCCACGCGGGCTCGACGGTTCTGAAGCCGCGGTCTGCAATCTGCCCCAATATCGTACGTTAACCATTATCGGTAACCATCATTGCGAAGAAACCATGCGACTCACGACGACAAAGAGAGTTAACGAACTTGCAATTAAATTCCTGTTCTGCATTTGCTTTCATATCAGGTCGGCAGTGGAGGCGGCCGGAAATTCCGGCCCACTCCCGCGGCGTTAGAAAAGAGTATGCGCGATGTCGGTACGGATGGCCTTGGCTAAATTATGTGCCTGCGCTTGTGGCGGAGCGATCATCGGTGGCGGCGCCGTGCATATCGCCGAGGCGCCGCGCACCGACATCAAGCGGCAATATATCAAGCATGCCAAGGCGCCCGTCCGCGTCGCCCAGCGTAAGGTGATCCGTCGCGTCAAGACGATAACCACGACACAGACTGCATGTGCGCCCGCAGCGATTACCGTAGCGAGCGCAGCCCCCGCGCCGGTGCCGATCGCGGCAGCGATGCCGGCGGGCGGCGGCGGCGGTGGCGGGGCTCCGGTCGTGGTCGGCGGAGGCGGCGGCGGCTTCGGAGGCGGCGGTTTCTGGGGCGGCGGCGGCTTCTGGGGCGGCGGCGGCGGATCCAGCGGCGGCTGGTTCATCTCCTCCACCTCCTCGAGCTCCGGCGGATCGACGAGCACAAGTGGTGGATCGACCTCCACATCATCGGGCGCTTCCAGCACCTCCACGTCCACCGGCGGATCGAGCACCTCGACCTCAACCGGCGGATCCAGCACGTCGACATCTTCGTCCACGTCCTCCTCGACGAGCAGTTCCACTTCTTCGTCGACATCTTCCTCCACCAGCACGAGCAGCGGCGCCACCGGCGGATCGAGCAGCTTTGGAAGCAGCCACGGCGGCAGTTCGCACGGCGGCAGCTCCCATGGCGGGAGCAGCCACGGCTCCAGCGGAGGCCCCAAGCCGGTTCCGGCGCCGCCGATGCTCATTCTGTTCGGCGCTGCCGCCGGCGCACTTGTCGCCCGCAAGAAGCTGGGCAGCGCGAAGGTCTGATCCGCGCCTCCGGCTTCCAAGGCGCACGGCGGGCGTGAGTTCGCAAAAGGAAGGGCTCCGATCGGGGGGATCGGAGCCCTTCTTCTTTTCATCCGGGCGCTGGCCCGGCTATCGTCAGTTGGACTGCGGCGCCTGTCCGCCGCCCGCGGCCGAAGCAGCCTGATCGAGCTGCGCAGCCGTCATCGCGATCACCGGACCATCCGTGCCGGCGCCGAAAGCCGTGATCGGCAGACGCACCTCCTTGTTGGCCGTGGCGATCAGCGCATATTGCGCATCCACCTCCTTAATGGTGCCGACGGTGCCGCCGGACGTATCCTTGACGGTCGCGCCGACTGTAACCAGCTTGGTGGGATCCTTCTGCATCGAGGCGCTCGCGCCCGACGCAGCGGCATCGATCTGATCCTTGGTCATTCCGATGATGAGGCCCTTGTCGCCTTTCGCGAATGAGGTCAGCGGCAGGCGGACCTTGCTCTTGTCTGTCGCGAGGACTGCGAACTGGCCTTCGACCGTGTCGATCTTGCCTACCGTTCCGCCTGTCTGATCAAAGACCGGGGCACCCGCAGTGACGGCGACCGACGTAGATCCTGCCGCGGCGGAAGAGGCCGTGGCGGTCGATTCCGGTGCGGTCTGGGCAAGCGCCGGAGCGCCGGTGAGAACCAGAGCTGCGGTCGCAAACAGTGCAAGTTTGGTCTTCACATCATACTCCCATCTGACGCTACACGCCGAGCGTAACGCGCAAATCCCGTTTCGGATGCCCACCGAAGGCAAGGTGGGTGGTTAAGACGACGAACCGTGCCGACACCATCGGCCTCTGCAGGGTTGTCTTGCGCCGCGCTGCCCGTCATAGGCCCGGCCATGCATGACATTCGCCTCGTCCGGGACAATCCGATCGCCTTCGATGCCGGCCTCGCCAGACGCGGGCTCGATGCCCCGTCGACCGCGCTGCTTGCGCTGGACGAGCAACGCCGGGCGCTGGTCACCGAATTGCAGACGCTTCAGGCGCGCCGGAACGAGGCGTCCAAGGCGATCGGCCAGGCCAAGGCCAAGCGCGACGAAGAGACCGCCCAGGCGCTGATGGCGGAAGTCGCCGCGATCAAGGAGAGGCTGCCCGCGCTGGAAGCCGAGGAGGCGGCCGCAGCAGCAGCGATCGAAGATGCGCTGGCGGCGCTGCCGAACATTCCTGCGGCGGATGTACCCGACGGCGCCGACGAAGAGGCGAATGTCGAAAAGGCTCGCTGGGGCCAGCCGGCCCAATTTGCCTTCGAACCGCGCGAGCATGCCGATTTCGCCCCGGCTCTGGGCCTCGACTTCGAAGCAGCGGCAGCGATTTCGGGCGCGCGCTTCGCTGCACTGCGTGGCGGAATGGCCCGCCTGCATCGCGCGCTCGGCCAATATATGCTCGATCTTCAGACAGCACGGCACGGCTACACCGAGGTGGCGCCACCGCTCCTGGTGCGCGATCAGGCCGTGTTCGGCACGGGCCAGCTCCCCAAGTTCGCCGAGGATCTCTTCCGCACCACGGATGGGCGCTGGCTGATCCCGACGGCCGAGGTGAGCCTCACCAATCTCGTGCGCGAGCAGATCCTCGACGAAAGCCAGCTGCCGCTGCGCTTCACGGCCCTCACCCCGTGTTTCCGTTCCGAGGCCGGTGCCGCTGGCCGCGATACGCGCGGCATGATCCGCCAACACCAGTTCGACAAGGTCGAGTTGGTGGCAATCGCCACGCCGGAACAGTCGGAAGCGGAGCATGATCACATGCTCGCGTCCGCCGAAGCAGTACTGCAGGGGCTGAACCTGCCCTATCGCCGCATGCTGCTCTGTGCCGGCGACATGGGCTTCACTGCGTTGCGCACCTTCGATCTGGAGGTCTGGCTCCCGGGCCAGGGCCGCTACCGCGAAATCAGCAGCGTCTCCAATTGCGGCGACTTTCAGGCGCGGCGCATGGCCGCCCGTTATCGCCCGGCCGGCGATGCAAAGGGCACGCGCTTCGTCCATACGCTGAACGGCTCTGGCCTCGCCGTCGGCCGCGCTCTCGTCGCGGTGCTCGAAAACTATCAACAGGCGGACGGCTCCGTACGCGTGCCGGACGTGCTGCGCCCCTATATGGGCGGCCTCGAAGTGCTGGAGCCCTGATGCGCATCCTGTTGACCAACGACGACGGTGTCCACGCGCCGGGTCTCGCCGTGCTGGAAACCATCGCGCGCACGCTGTCGGACGATATCTGGATCGTCGCGCCGAGCGAGGAACAGTCGGGCGCCGGCCATTCGCTGACACTCACCCGGCCGGTGCGGCTGCGGCGGCATGACGAGCGCCGCTTCAGCGTCACCGGCACGCCCACCGATTCGGTGATGATGGCGCTCGGCATGATCCTGAAGGACAATCCGCCGGACCTCATCCTATCGGGCGTCAACCGCGGCGGCAATCTTGGCGAGGACGTGACCTATTCGGGCACCGTCTCGGCCGCGATGGAAGGCGCGCTGGCGGGGGTGCGCTCGATCGCCCTCAGCCAGGATTATCCGCGCGAAGGCATGGGCGACAGCGTTCCTTTCTCCGCCGCCGAGGTCTGGGGCGCGAAAGTGCTCGCCCCGCTGCTCGAAGCCCCGCTCGCCCCGCGCACCCTTGTCAACGTCAACTTTCCCGCATTACCCGCAGCGGAGGTGCGCGGCATCCGCGTCGTCTCGCAGGGTCTGCGCGATTATGGCCGCGGAACGATCGTCAAGGGCACCGATCCGCGCGGCTACGACTATTATTGGTTCGGGCTCGGCCCGATGCTGCACACGCCCGCGCACTCGACGGACCTGGAAGCGATCGCCGACGGCTATGTTTCGGTGACGCCGCTTCACCTCGATCTCACCCACAGCCCGACGCTCGGGCTGCTCGCCGGCCTCTATCCATAAGCTATGGATCGTGGGGGCGATGCTGCTAAGGATCGGATCATGCGCCCTTATGCACGCCTCGCGCTGATCCTGCCGCTTTTCCTGGCGGCATGCATTCCCAACATGGATCGCCCGGCAAAGGCGCCGCGGCCCGGGAAGGGCCGGCCTCTCCCGACCGCGCCCGCGCCGCGGCTGGAAGTCGTAGCGCCGGACATTCCCGAAAGCATTCCTTCCTGGCGCGCGCAGGCGGTTGAACCCGACGCGGTCGAGATAGCGAGCTCCGTCTACACGGTGAAGGCCGGCGACAGCCTGCGCAGCATCTCGAACAAGACCGGAGCGGCATCCGAAGCGATCGCCCGGGTCAACAACATTCCGCCGCCATTCGTCATCCACACGGGGCAGAAGCTGAAGATCCCAGGCGGCCGCTATCACCTGGTTCGCGCCGGGCAGAGCGGCATCGCCATCGCGCGCGCCTATGGGGTGGACTGGTCCCAGGTCGCGACCATGAACCAGCTCGAGGAACCCTATATCCTGCGCACCGGCCAGCGCCTGCTGCTGCCGAGCAAGGCGGAAGTCTCGTCGATGACGGTGGAGCAGCGCGCCGCGGCCTTCCGCATCGATATCGACGATCTCATCACGGGCGGCGAGCCGGCGCTCGCATCGAACGAGAAGACCGTGAAGCCGGTCGAGACTCCCAAGCGCGTCCTCGCCCCGAGCGTGGCGGTCGGCGAGCCGCCCCGCTTCGCGGGCCAGTTCGTCTGGCCGCTCAACGGCAAGATCCTCACCAGCTTCGGCAGCAAGGGCAATGGCATCGTCAGCAACGGGCTGGATATCGCGGCGGATCGTGGTGCGCCGATCCGCGCCGCCGCCGACGGCATCGTCGCCTATGTCGGTACCGAAGTGGCCGGTCTCGGCGGCCTCGTCCTGATCCGCCACGGCGATGGCTGGATCACGGCCTATGGTCATGCCGATGCTATTGGCGTGTCGCGCGGGCAGGCCGTGAAACAGGGTCAGGTGATCGCGCGCGCCGGTGACGACGGCACCAGCGACACGCCCCGACTGCATTTCGAAATGCGGCAAAAGCGCCTGCCCGTCGATCCGATGAAATATCTGCCGCGCAGCTGATCGAACTGGCTTTTTCGCTCTCGATCGGTCTAGCTTGCCCCGGGGTTTTCGGGGGAACATCATGACGAAGATCGTCGGCATCGACGGCATGACGGTCGACGCGCTCAATGCGGAGTTGGAGCGCGGCGGCCGGTTCGTGCACTATCAATATTGCATCTCGATCCTGGTGATGAGCTTCAAGCGCTCGTCCAACATCTATTTCCTGCGCGCCGACGAAAAACATTGGCAGACCGCGACGCTGTTCAGCGTGATCTCGCTGCTGCTCGGCTGGTGGGGTATCCCGTGGGGCCCGATCTGGACGGTCGGCACAACCATCTCGAATTTGTCCGGCGGACGGGACGTCACGCCCGAGGTGCTCCAGCATCTGTCCGGCTGACAGATATTCTACTAGCGCGCCCTCTCGCAATTTCGTGCGCGATACACTATGTGGCGCGCCTTCATCATGGCGATAGAACTTCCCTCCCCGCCCAAAGTGGGCATGGTTTCGCTCGGCTGCCCCAAGGCGCTGGTCGATAGCGAACGGATCCTGACCCGGCTGCGCGCCGACGGCTACGGGCTTTCCGCCGATTATCACGGCGCCGACGTGGTGCTGGTCAACACATGCGGCTTCCTCGACTCCGCGAAGGAGGAAAGCCTCGAAGCGATCGGCGAGGCGATTGCGGAGAATGGCCGCGTGATCGTCACCGGCTGCATGGGCAACGAGGCCGAGACCATCCGCGCCCGTTTTCCGGACGTGCTCGCCGTCACCGGCCCGCACCAATATGAAGCCGTGGTCGGCGCGGTGCGCGAGGCGGCGCCTGTGCCCGCCTCCCCGTTCGTCGATCTGGTGCCCGAGGCGGGGCTGAAGCTCACGCCGCGCCACTACAGCTATCTGAAGATTTCCGAGGGCTGCAATCATCGCTGCGCCTTCTGCATCATCCCCTCGATCCGCGGCGATCTCGTCAGCCGGCGGCCCGATGCGGTGCTGCGCGAGGCCGAGAAGCTGATCGCTGCGGGAACCCGCGAATTGCTGGTGATCAGCCAGGACACCTCGGCCTATGGCGTGGATATCCGCCACAAGGCCTGGCCGTGGAAGGGCGGCGAGGTTCGTGCGCACATGACCGATCTTGCCCGCGAGTTGGGCAGGCTCGGCGCCTGGGTGCGCCTCCACTACGTCTATCCCTATCCGCACGTCGATCAGGTCATTCCGCTGATGGCCGAGGGCCTCGTGCTCCCCTATCTCGACATTCCGTTCCAGCATGCGAGCCCGAAGGTCCTGAAGGCAATGAAGCGCCCGGCCAACGAGGCCAAAGTGCTGGAGCGTATCGCGGATTGGCGTCGCCAGGCGCCGGACATCGCGATCCGCTCTTCCTTCGTCGTCGGCTTCCCCGGCGAGACGGAAGAGGATTTCCAATATCTGCTCGACTGGCTGGACGAAGCGCAGCTTGACCGCGTCGGCGCATTCCGGTTCGAGCCGGTGCAGGGCGCCGCCGCCAATACCCTGCCCGATCCGGTGCCCGAGGAGATCAAGGAAGAGCGCTACGCCCGGATCATGGAGAAGACGGCCGCCATCTCCGCCGCGAAGCTCCAGGCGAAGATCGGCCGCACCCTGGACGTGATCATCGACGTGGTGGACGAAGAAGGCGGCGCCACGGGGCGTTCCAAGGCGGACGCACCGGAGATCGATGGCGAGGTTCATCTGCGCGACGCCCCCGGCCTTGTGCCCGGCGACATCGTGACGGTCGCCATCGAGGATGCCGACGATCACGATCTGTTCGGGGTACCTGTCGCAAGCTGACGCCAACAATCCCCGATGCGCCAGGGCCGGCGGCGGATTATGCTCGCTTCCCAAAATAAAGACCGGGGAGAGAGACATGGCCCATCGCCGCATCGAAATGGGGATCAACGTGCCAGCGGCCGGCACCGGCACCAGTTGGGAAATCGCGGCCACCGTTCATCTGCCAGTGGATCCCGCGCCGGACCTGCCGGTGATCGTCGCATTGCCGGGCGGCGGCTATAATCGGCACTATTTCGACATTGCCGAACCAGGCTACAGCGAAGCCGCCGCGCACGCCGAGCGGGGCATTGCCACGATCGCAATCGATCATCTCGGTGCCGGCGACAGCAGCATTCCGCCGCCCGACGTCACCAGCCTCGAGACCGTCGCCGCGGCCAATCACGCCGCGCTCCAGAGCATTCTCACCCGGCTGCGTGACGGCACGCTGCGCCCTGGTATCGCGCCGCTGCGCCCTTCTGCGGTCGTCGGCATCGGCCAGTCGATGGGCGGTCATGCCTTGGTGGCGATGCAAGCCCATCATCGCAGCTTCGATGCGGTCGCGGTTCTCGGTTCGAGCATGGTCTGCACCACCATGCCGATGCGCCCCGGCGAAAAGCCGATCTTCATTCCGAAAGATGCGACGCCGGCCGAGGCCGCTGTGCTGACGATCGGAGGAACCGACTGGCCCTGGGTTTTCCACTGGGAGGACGTGCCGCCCGCGCTGGTCGATGCGGATGTGTCCGGAGGCATGCCGATCCGCGGGACCGCGCCGGCCTGGGGCAGCCTCACCACGCCCGGCTTTTCGACCACCCTGGTGCTGCCAGGCGTGGTCGCCGC
Organism: Flavisphingomonas formosensis; assembly: GCF_009755815.1. Lineage (GTDB taxonomy): Bacteria > Pseudomonadota > Alphaproteobacteria > Sphingomonadales > Sphingomonadaceae > Flavisphingomonas > Flavisphingomonas formosensis. The sequence continues at coordinate 241,641 of NZ_WRPK01000003.1, read as the reverse complement.
CGAAGCCGCGGCGATCGATGTGCCGGTGCTCGTCGCGATGGGCGAACGCGACGTCTGCCGTCCACCGATCGAGGAACTGGCAGCCTTCTCCTCGGCAAGCGACCGAGCATTGTTCGTCGCGCCGCGCATGGCGCACATGCATAATTTCGCTGGAACACGGAGGCTTTTTTGGAACCGCATCGAGAATTTCGTGGATCAGGCCGTCTCGCTGCGTAAGGCATTGGGCTATTGCATCGTCACGAAACCGAAATTTTAGAGTTATCAAAGCGTCACCGGGACGTCACGCTACCGCAAAGCACAACTGACACTGGCCCTTCAGACATTACAAATCTGACAGGAACCGGTTATGAAATGCTTCGCGGGCGCGAGCCACGCCACCCTCGCTGCCGCTTGTGCGCTTGCGCTTCTCTTTCCTGCCACCGTCCAAGCCGGCGAGATCAGCGGCACGGTGACCGACGGCACGGGCACGCGTGCCCTGCAGAGTGCACAGTTGCGCATCGTCGAGCTCAATCGCTCGGCCGAGGCCGAGCGCGATGGCAGCTTTCGTTTCCCGGACGTACCTGCAGGCACCTACACGCTCGAAGCGCGCTATGTCGGTGCGCAGAGCGAGCGCCAAAGCATCACGGTGAATGCAGCGGGAATCACCACCGCGCGGATCGCGCTGGGTTCCACCCATGACAGCACCATCCTCGTGGTCGGCCAGATCGCCAATCAGGCGAGCGCCCTCTCCCGCCAGCGTGCTGCCGACGGCATCGAGAGCGTGCTGACCCGCGATGCGATCGGCCAGTTCCCGGATCAGAATGTCGCGGAATCGCTACGCCGCCTGCCTGGCGTGAACATTCTCAACGATCAGGGCGAAGGCCGCTTCGTCTCGGTACGCGGCCTCGATCCCGAGCTGAACGCCGCCTCGATCAACGGCGTGCGCCTGCCTGCGCCCGAGTCCGACGTCCGCTCGGTCGCGCTCGATGTCATCCCGAGCGAACTCATCGAATCCATCGAGGTCAAGAAATCGCTGACCCCGGACATGGACGGCGACACGATCGGCGCCTCCATAGAAATCAACACGACCAGCGCCTTCGATCGCAAGAAGGACCTGCTCGGCGTCAAGCTGGAAGGCAGCTACAACGACAAGACACAGTCGCTGACGCCCAAGGGCGGCTTCGACTTTTCGACCCGGGTGACGGACAATTTCGGCATTGCCGGCGGCTTTTCCTACTACAAGCGCCGCTTTGCGACCGATAATATGGAAATGGACGGCTGGGACATCGACGATCATGGCAATCCCTATGCCGATACCGTCGAATATCGCGACTATGACGTCACCCGCAAGCGGATCGGCGCGTCGCTCTCGCTCGACTATCGGCCGAGCGACACCACCAAGCTTTACGCCCGAGGCCTTTACAGCCAGTTCGACGATCAGGAATATCGCCGCCGCCTGACCTTCGAAATGGACGAGGCACCGTCGAGCACCGCCGGCAAGACCGCCACATTCGATTCCGCCGATGGCGAGATCAGCGTCCAGCGCGATCTCAAGGACCGCTTCGAACGTCAGCGCATCCGCTCGTTGACGCTCGGCGGCGAGACCGAGACCGGCCCCTGGAAGCTGACCTATATGGGAAGCTGGGCGAAATCGAGTGAGACCGAGCATGGCTCGCTCGACCCCGCCGTGTTCGAGCGCAAGTTCGACGACGGCGACGATTTCGGCGTCACCTTCGATTATTCCAAGCCGCGCTACACCGGCTACACGATCGACAGGGGCAATGCGGCCTTCCTCGATCCGTCGGGATATGAGTTCGACAAGCTCGAACGCACGACGCTCAGCAACTCGCAGGATCGCGAATGGTCGCTGAAGACCGATGTCGCCCGTGAATTCGCGATGACGGGCGGCACCTTCACGCTCCAGGCCGGCGCCAAGGCGCGCTGGCGCAAGAAAAGCTACGATGCCGATATCGACGTGTACGAATGGGACGGCGACGATGATCTGACCCTGGCGCAGAGCGGCCTCACCGGGAGCCAGGACTATGCCCTCGCGAACATCGAGCCGGCGATGGCACGCAGGGGCTTCCGTCGCTTCTTCAACGCCAACCTGTCCTCCTTCGCGATCGACCCGCTCGATACGGCGCAGTCCTCGGCGGAATCGGATTACAGCGTGCGGGAGGACATCACCGCCGCCTACCTGCTCGGCAGCTGGGAGAGCAGCACGCTGCGGGTGATCGGCGGTGTGCGCATGGAACGCACCCGCAATCGCCTGACAGGCAACACCGTCACGCTGCTGCCCGAAGTCGAGGACGACGACGGCAACGTGACCCAGGATGAGGCGGTAGTGGTCACGCCGCAGACGCTGAAACGCAGCTACACGGACTGGCTGCCGAGCCTCACCATTCGGTACGAACCGAGGCATAATCTGGTTCTGCGCGCTGGCGCCTATAAGAGCCTCGTGCGGCCAAAACTCTCGAAGCTCGCGCCGCGCGTGGTGATCGAGGATGATGAGGGCGAGTTCGGCAACCCCGCGCTGAAACCCTATCGCGCCTGGAATTTCGATCTTTCCGCAGAATATTATTTCGGCCGTAACGCATCGGTTTCCGGCGGCTTCTTCTACAAGGATGTGAAGAACTACGCCGTCGACGTGGTGATCGACGACTATGATTATAATGGCCAGACGCTGGAGGCGACGATCCCGCAGAACGGACGTAGTGCCAGGATCAAGGGTTTCGAGCTGAGCTACAACCAGGCCTTCGAATTCCTGCCGTCCCCCTTCGATGGACTGCTGCTTCAGGCGAACTACACCTATACCGATGCCAAGGGCACGGTGCCGACGGACGGCTCGCTCGCCGAAGCGCGCAAGATTGCCCTGCCCTCCTCTTCCAAACATACCTTCAACGTGGTGCTCGGATATGAGAAGGGACCGCTGTCGCTGCGAGCCGCAGGCACTTTTCGGGACAAATATCTCGACGAGCTCGGCGACACGGCATCGGAGGATCGCTACGTGGCCAAGCATTTCCAGCTCGATCTCAGTGCCAAATACCGCGTCATGAGGGGCGTACGCATCTTCGCAGAATGGGTAAACGTCACCGACGCGCCTTATTTCGCCTATCAGAATCTGGCGGGCAGCCGCCGCCTCCTGCAATATGAAGAATATAGCTGGACGGCGAAATTCGGCGTGCAGGCGAGCTTCTGATGCGCGGTCTCTGGATGCTCGGCGCAGTGGCCGCCGCAACGGCCGCCTGCGCTCCGGCGAAAAGGCCCGCAGCACCCGTCGCCGATCGGATCGCTGCCGCCACCCCTGCCAGAGAGGTACACGCCCGCGCGGAGACGGTGGCGGTCGCCACCGCCCATGCCGATGCGGCAGACGATCCGGCGATCTGGCGCAACCCGACGAACCCCGCCGCGAGCCTCGTCATCGGTACGGACAAGAAGGCCGGCATCTATGTCTACGGTCTCGACGGCGCGAAGAAGAGCTTCCTAGCCGCCGGGGACATCAACAATGCCGACCTGCGCGATGGCGTCACCGTCAACGGCGCGCCTGCCATATTGGTCGGTGCCAGCGACCGCACGGATCGAAACCAGGCCAAGCTCGCCCTCTTCACGCTCGATCCGCAAAGCGCGACGCTTACCCGTATCGGCACTCTGCCGGTCGGCGCGGGCGAGGCCTATGGTTTTTGCATGGGCAAGGTCGGCGCCGGCCTGCATGCCTTCGTCGTGATCAAGCCGGGGAAGATCGTCGATCTCGAGCTGGACGTCGCCGGGGCGCTGCCCAAGGCGCGTATCGTGCGGACCATGACCAACGTCACGTTGTCGGAAGGCTGCGTTGTCGACGATCGCACGAAACAGCTCTACGTGTCCGAGGAGGATGTCGCGATCTGGCGCTTCGATCTGGCCCAGCCGCAGCCGGCCCCCGTGCGCTTCGCCACCGTCGACGGCGAGACGCTGGTCGCTGACAGCGAAGGACTGGCGATCGCGCCGAAGGGCGCGGACGGCGGCTATCTGATCGCATCCAGCCAGGGCGACAACGCCTATACGCTTTACCGGCTGCCCGATGGCGCCTACGCTGGCCGCTTCCGGATCGCGTCCGGCGCGATCGACGGCGCCAGCGATACCGACGGCATCGAACTAGTGCTGGGCGATTTCGGGCCAAACTATCCCGGCGGTCTCTTCGTCGCACAGGATGGCGACAACAGGCCGGAGGCGCAGAATTTCAAGCTGCTCGCCTGGGACGACATCCGCTTGGCGCTGGGTCTGCCGGAATAATCCGCCGCATCCCATCGGCTGTGGCGGACAGGGCCGCAACCAATGGGAAAAGGCATGAATTACCCCGACAATCTGCACATCGTGACCGGCGGCCCAGGATCGGGCAAAAGCAGCCTGGTCGCAGCGCTCGGCCGCGAGGGGCTGCCGCATATGGCCGAAGCCGGCCGTGCGATCATCCGGGATCAGGTCGCGATCGGCGGCGACGCATTGCCCTGGGCGAATACGCTGGCTTTCGCCGAACAGATGCTCGGCTGGGAAATGCGCTCCTACCATATGGCCGGCGCGATCGATGGCCCGGTGCTGTTCGATCGCGGCGTGCCTGACGTGCTCGGTTATCTGCGCCTGATCGGGGCAGCAGTGCCGCGCCATGTTGAGGTTGCAGCCCACCGCTTCCGCTATGCTCGGCGCGTCTTCATCGCGCCCTGGTGGCCGCAGATCTACACCCATGACGACGAGCGCAAGCAATCGCCCGAAGAGGCAGAAGCCACCTTCCGCATGATCGCCCACGTCTATGCCGAGCTGGGCTATATGCTGGTTCCGCTTCCCTTGGCGCCGGTCGAGGAACGCGTGCGCTTCGTTCGGCAAATGATCGACGCCTGATCGGGACGATCCGGGAGGTAAGGTCTAGGTTGCGCCCGCCTTTGGCGATATGGCGGATTCATGACAGACTTCACCGCCCTCCTGCAGGCCGATCGTGGACAAGACGCCCATCTGATCCATCCCGTCAGCGCCCAGAGCTTCGATCAATGGCTGAAGCGGCAGCCCGAACGCGCGCGTACCGCAGTCGCGGCCGCGCGTTTCAAGGGCAAGGAAGGCAGTTTCGTGATCCTCCCCGGCGACAAGCCGTCCGACTGGTCGGCAGCGGTCGGCATGCCGGCCACGCCCGGTCCCTGGGATCTGGCCGGTGCCGCATCCAAGCTCCCGGAGGGCAGTTACCGTCTTTCCGAGGGCGAACCCGGCGTGGCGGCGCTCGGCTGGCTGCTGGCCCAGCATAGCTTCGACCGCTACAAGCATGAGGCGGATGCCGCCCCGCAGCGTGTGCTGCTGACGGGGGAACCGGCCCGGATCGATGAGACCGTCCGGCTTGCCGACGCGGTCGCGCTGGTACGCGATCTGGTCGATACACCGGCCGCGGACATGGGGCCCGCGGAGCTGCAAGCCGAAGTGGAGGCAATCGCCAAATCCTGCGCCGCAAAGGTCATCGTCACCAAGGGCGATGCGCTCGCCAAATCCTATCCGATGGTCGCCGCAGTCGGCCGTGCCGCGACGCAGGCTCGTGCGCCGCGCCTGATCGAACTGGAGTGGGGCGATCCCGCCCATCCGCGGATCGCCATCGTGGGCAAGGGCGTCTGCTTCGATTCGGGCGGGCTCGACATCAAGCCGGCATCGGGCATGTTGCTGATGAAGAAGGATATGGGAGGAGCCGCCCATGCCCTCGCTCTGGCCCGGCTGATCATGCTCTCCCGGCTTCCCGTGCGCCTGCATCTGCTGATCCCCGCCGTGGAGAATGCGGTTTCGGCCGAGGCTTTTCGTCCCGGCGACATATTGCGCAGCCGCGCCGGCCTATCGGTGGAGATAGGCAATACCGATGCCGAAGGCCGCCTGGTCCTCGGCGATGCGATCACCCGCGCCGGCGAGGACAAGCCCGCGCTGATCCTCGATTTCGCGACGTTGACCGGCGCCGCGCGCGTCGCGCTTGGCCCCGATCTCCCGGCGCTGTTCTCCAATGACGAGACGCTTGCCGCCGATCTGCTCTCCGCAGCGGACCGGGCGAGTGATCCGATCTGGCGCCTGCCGTTATGGAAACCCTATCTCGACATGCTCAAATCCGAATCGGCAGACATCAACAATGCCGGCAGCGGTGGTTTTGCCGGTGCCGTGACGGCGGCACTGTTTCTCGAAAAGTTCGTCCCCGCCGAAACCGCCTGGGCACATCTCGATACCTTTGCCTGGACGCCCGCCAGCAAGCCCGGACGCCCGAAGGGCGGGGAAGCGCTGGGCCTGCGCGCAGCGTGGGAGATGGTCAGGACACGTTTCGGCTGACGTTCGGCGCAACTGACACACGATTCCGCTGCGAATGAGACAGTTTCGCAATATTTTTGCCAAAAGCCTCGCGAAAGGGTGCAACCAGCCCGCTCGACCTTCGTTGTTTTCCGGAAATGATTCGCTCCGTCACGCCAGGGAGCACCGTTTTCGGGGAAGTGATCGTGTCCGATATCGCGTTGACCGGCTGGATGAAAACCTTGGTCGGCTATGTGCGCTCCGGCAACCCGGATCTCACCAACCGCCAGATGGCCCTGCTCATGGTGGTCTATTTGACCCCGGGGCCGCATACCGTTCGCGGCCTTGCGCAAATATTGGGCGTTTCGAAGCCGGTCGTCACTCGCGCCTTGAATACGCTTGGCACGCTCGGCTATTTGCGCCGCGAACGCGACGAGGCGGATCGCCGCAACATCTTCGTCGCGCGCACGCGCAACGGAACGGAATTCCTTGAAAGCTTCGGACACCTTATCGAACCTGACGCCAAGCCAGACGCCGGCATCAACGGCCGCGCCAGGGCCGCGCGCGGCTAGCCGCTTCCGTCTCGCCGGCCGATCGCGCCAGGTCGATCGGCGCATATGCGCGGTACGCCAGGACATCGCCGACCTCGAACTCGCCGATCGCATATTCGCGCCACACTATGCTCGTGCGGAGCGGCGCGGCTGTCTCATGCCCTTCGCCATGGTGCGCAGCGCAGGTGACGTTGGAGCGACCGCTGTGTCGCAGTTGCTGTTCGGCGAGGACTTCTATGTGCTCGATATTTCCGGCGGCTGGGCCTGGGGCTATTGCGGGCACGATCATTATGTCGGTTACATTCCCGCAGCTAGCCTCGACGTGGCGACGGAACCGAGCCACATCGTCTCGGCACTGTCCGCACCGATCTTCTCGCAACCGAGCATCAAGGCGCCAGCCATAGACGCGCTTCCGATGGGCGCGCGTGTCGCAGGCCAACGTGAGGGCGATTTCGTCGCCTGCCCGATCGGCTACGTCCATCATCGCCATCTGCGCGCTTTGGCTGACCACGATAGCGACCCTGTCGCCGTCGCCGAACGGCTGATCGGCACGCCCTATCTCTGGGGCGGCCGCACGAGCAACGGCATCGACTGCTCCGGTCTGGTTCAGCTCGCGCTCGGCCTGTGCGGTGTGACCAGCCCGCGTGACAGCGATCAGCAGCGGGCCATCGGTAAGGAAATAGACGGCGATCTGCGCCGCGGCGATCTGATCTTCTTTCCCGGACATGTCGGCCTGATGGTGGATGGCGCTCGCCTGATCCATGCCAACGCCTATTGGATGTCGGTCACGATCGAGCCACTCGGGGATGTCGTGACGCGGTTGCAACCCACATATGAGCGGCCGATCTTGGCTCGCAGGAGAATAGCGTGAGCGTCAATGTCTTCATCGATGGTGGTGCCGGTACGACGGGGATCGAGATCCGCGATCGACTGGCCGGCCATACGGACGTTGCCGTCATCGTGCTCGACGAGGCTCGTCGCAAGGATCCCGCCGCCCGTGCCGAGGCGTTGAACGATGCGGATGTCGTCATCCTCTGCCTGCCGGACGATGCGGCGCGTGAGGCGGTCTCGCTGATCCGCAACGATCGTACCAAGGTGATCGATGCCTCGACCGCCCATCGCGTCGATCCGACCTGGGCCTACGGCTTTGCTGAGCTCGAGCCCGACAGCAGGGAGAAGCTCACCGAAGCCATGCGGGTGTCCAATCCTGGCTGCTATCCGACTGGTTTCCTTGCGCTCGTCCGGCCACTGGTGCGCGCGGGCCTGCTGCCGGCCGACTGGCCGCTCAGCGTGAACGCCACCTCCGGCTATTCCGGCGGCGGCAAGGCTCTGATCGCGGCGTTCGAGGATCCCAATGCGCCCGACGCCACCGATACCGCGTTCCGGATCTATGGCCTGAACCTCGCCCACAAGCATGTGCCCGAGATGACCACCCATGCCGGCCTCTCGGTCGCGCCGATCTTCCTTCCTGCGGTCGCCCATACGCTGCGCGGTATGATCGTCGAAGTGCCGCTTCATCTCCACGCACTGCCCACCCGGCCGGACATCGCGGCGATCCGCGCTTTGCTTGCCGAAACCTATCAGGGCAGCACCCTCGTCCAGGTCGATCAGGACGAGCATGCGATACTCCGGATCGAGGATGTCGCCGGCACGGATCTTCTGAGGCTTTACGTGTTCGGTAACGAGAAGACCGGTCAGGGCCGGCTCGTCGCCTTGCTCGACAATCTCGGCAAGGGCGCATCGGGCGCCGCCGTCCAGAATCTGAACCTGATGGCCGGCCTCGGCGAAACCACCGGTCTGCAACTTTGAAACCCTGCAGCGGAAGCTCCTAACCGGGTCTCCGCTACGCCTTCTCGGTCTCAAGCGTCATGCTGGCTTCTGCAGGAGGACGGCGCGGCGATGGTTGCAAACCATGCAATCGCGACAGTGCGAAAAGCGAGACGATCGTTGTTACGTCCTGTGGCCAAAAGGTGGCCGCATTGCTATATCGCACCGCATGAGCAAACTTCATCTCGTTTTCGGGGGCAGGGTCCGCGATCCGCAGGGCTTGGATTTCGAGGATCCTTCCAAGCTGGATATCGTCGGCATCTTCGCCGATTATAAATCAGCGGAAAATGCTTGGCGGGACCGCGCACAGCGCAGCGTCGATGATGCCGAGATGCGCTATGTGGTGGTGCATCTCCACCGCCTGCTCGAGCCCGAGCTGGATCTCACGCAGAAATAAACGCCGCGATTTGCAGCATTGGCCGCGAAATCGATCGGGGCCGGTCGCTTTTGCGGAAGCAACGCCTCAGGCGTGCCTGTATCGCCACATCAGAAGTGGCCGGGTGAAGATCAGTCCCGCCATGAAGCCGCCGATATGCGCCCAGATCGCCACGAGCATTCCGCCACCGGAGGTCGCGATGCCAATGAGCAGTTGGAGCCCGACCCAGGCGGCGAGCAGCCATAAAAGATTGAGCACGCCCGAGACCCTGGCATTGCCGCCGATCAGCCGCCGGCGCCCGTAGAGCAGCGCATAGGCCCCGAAGACCGCGGAAATCGCACCGCTTGCGCCGATCATCGCAACCTGGCTGGCGGGATCATGCAGATATTGGCCCAGCGCCGCAGCATAAGCGCCGATCAGATAGAGCAGCACCAGTCCGGCCGATCCCAGCGCGAGTTCGACCTGTCTCCCACAATAGAAGAACATGACCAGGTTGAGCGTGAGATGCAGCAGGCCGCCATGCAGCAGCGTCGCAGTCAACGGCGTCAGCCAGAAGGGAATTGCCGCCGCACCGAGGGGCTCACCGACCCGCGCCGGCACGAATGCGCCCATGGTCCATGCCTGCTGTTGAAGGCCAAGCATGGCCACCGCCGCCCAGGCAAGGACGGTAACGCCGGCAATGGCATTGGTTGCGCGAACGCGCGGGCCCTGCATGGGCCACCTTCCTCAGATAAATTCGATTTTCGAGACCAGATAATAGCGGTCACCCGACGGGACGGTGACCTCGACCTCGTCATCCACCTTGCGACCGATCAAGGCGCGGCCGAGCGGCGAATTGTAAGAAATCTTTCCTGACTTCGCATCCGCCTCGGTCTGACCGACGATCTGGTATTTGATCGGCTTGTCGTCCTCGTCGAGCAGGGTCACCGTCGCGCCGAAGATCACCTTGTCGCCCGACAGCGTCTTGGGATCGATGATCACCGCACGGCTGAGCTTGTCCTCGATATCGGCGATCATCGCCTCAATCTGGCCCTGGCGCTCCTTAGCGGCATGATATTCAGCGTTTTCGGAGAGATCTCCGTGCGCCCGCGCCTCCTCGATCGCGTCGATCACAAGCGGACGTTCCGCCTTGAGACGCGCGGCTTCGTCGAGCAGCATCTTCTGCCCTTCAGCCAGCATCGGGAGCTTTTCCACCGTCGCCATGGCGTTTCCTTCGTCAAAAACTCGCTTCCAGACGGCCTTCGCCTCGAAGACCGGCCGCACCATCCAAAAATGTCGGGATCAAGCGTGCGAAGTCGAATAATATGATTGGAGAGGGCGCACTTCAAGGCTTCTCTCCCGCAATGCGGCAATTGCGCGTGCAGTAGCGACACTTGCCGCCGCGGTGGTGTAGCACGGCACCTTGGCGTGCAGGGCCGAAGCACGGATCAGCGAGGAGTCCTTCAACGACTGCCAACCCTCCGTGGTGTTGAACACCAGATCGACCTCACCGTCCTTGATCCGGTCGACGATGTGCGGCCGGCCCTGGGCCACCTTGTTCACCGTTTCGACGGTTAGCCCGTTCTCGCGGAGATAGTCCGCCGTGCCGCTGGTCGCGATGATACGGAAGCCGAGGTCGATCAGTTGCCGTACCGCCGGCAGAATGTGCGGCTTGTCGGTCGCCTTGACGGAGACGAAAGCGGTGCCGCTGCGCGGAAGAACGACGCCTCCGCCGAGCTGGGACTTGGCGAAGGCCGTTGCGAAATCGCTGTCTATGCCCATCACCTCGCCGGTCGACTTCATCTCCGGCGAGAGCACCGGATCGACGCCGGGGAAGCGCGCGAAGGGAAATACCGCTTCCTTCACAGCGATATGATCGACGTTGCGGTCGATCTTGGGGAAACTGGCGAGCTTCTCGCCCGCCATCACCCGGGACGCGATCTTTGCGATGGGCTGGCCGATCGCCTTGGCCACGAACGGCACCGTCCGACTGGCGCGCGGATTGACCTCGATCAGATAGACTTGGCCGTCCTTGACCGCGAACTGAATGTTCATCAGTCCCTTGACGCTCAGCGCCCGCGCCAGCGCGTCGGCCTGGCGCTCGATCTCCGCGACGATTTCCGCCGGCAGGCTGTAGGGCGGCAGCGAGCAGGCGCTGTCGCCCGAATGGACTCCCGCTTCCTCGATATGTTCCAGCACGCCCGCGACGGTGACGTCCGTGCCGTCCGCGATCGCATCGACGTCCACTTCCACCGCATCGCGCAGATACTGGTCGATCAGCACCGGCGAATCGCCGGAAACCTGCACTGCCGTCGCGATATAGGCATCCAGCTGTGCAGGTCCGTCGACGATCTCCATCGCTCGGCCGCCGAGCACGTAGGACGGACGGATGAGCACCGGATAACCGATCCGTTCGGCGACCGCGATCGCCTCGTCGCGGCTGCGGGCGATGCCGTTCGCAGGCTGCAGCAGGCCGAGCTTGCCGATCAGGTCGGCAAAACGCTCGCGGTCTTCCGCGAGGTCGATCGCATCCGGAGACGTGCCCAGGATCGGAATGCCGGCATTTTCCAGCTCCTGCGCCAGCTTCAGCGGCGTCTGCCCGCCGAACTGCACGATCACGCCGACGAGCGTTCCCTTCGATTTCTCGACATGCAGTATCTCCAGCACGTCCTCCGCGGTCAGCGGCTCGAAATAGAGGCGGTCCGAGGTGTCGTAGTCGGTCGACACCGTCTCCGGGTTGCAGTTGACCATGATCGTCTCATAGCCCGCTTCCGCCAGCGCGAAGCAGGCGTGGCAGCAGCAATAGTCGAACTCGATCCCCTGCCCGATCCGGTTCGGACCTCCGCCGAGGATGACGATCTTCTTCGCATCGCTCGGATTGGCCTCGCATTCGGGCTCGCCGAAAGCCGGCACCTCATATGTGGAATAGAGATAGGGTGTCTTGGCTTCAAACTCGGCGGCGCAGGTATCGATGCGCTTGAACACCGGACGCACGCCAAGGCGATGACGCAGCGCGCGTACCTCCTGTTCGGTCACGCCGCCGGTCATCGCGCTCACCGCGTCGCGGATCAGCCCGCCGCCACGCGCGACGGCACGGTCCATGCCACCGGGCACATTGGCCGACTGGAGCGCCAGGAAAGCCAGCCGCTTGTCGGAAAAGCCCATCGCCTTAAGCGTACGCAGCGCGGTCGCATCGCGGGGCAGGCCATTTTCGGCGACGTCCTTCTCCGCCGCGACGATCTCCGCCAGCCGCTCCAGAAACCAGGGATCATAATGGGCGATGCGATTGATCTGCGCGATCGTGAAGCCCTCGCGCAGCGCCTGCGCCGCCACCAGCAACCGGTCCGGCGTCGGCCGCGCGAGTTCCGCCTCGATCTCGGCCTGCGACGCACCTTGCAGCGCCTCGACATAGTTGAAGCCCGACAGGCCGGTTTCCAGCCCGCGCAGCGCCTTCTGCATGCTTTCGTGGATATTGCGGCCGATCGCCATCACCTCCCCGACCGACTTCATCGCGGTCGAAAGCAGCGGCTCCGCCCCCTTGAACTTCTCGAATGCGAAGCGCGGGATCTTGGTGACGACATAGTCGATCGTCGGCTCGAACGAGGCCGGCGTCGCGCCGGTGATGTCGTTCATGATCTCGTCGAGCGTATAGCCGACGGCGAGCTTGGCGGCGACCTTGGCGATCGGAAAACCCGTCGCCTTGGATGCGAGCGCCGAGGAGCGGCTGACGCGCGGGTTCATCTCGATCACGACCAGGCGGCCATCCTTCGGATTGACCGCGAACTGCACGTTGGAACCGCCTGTTTCCACGCCGATTTCACGCAGCACCGCGATGCTCGCGTTGCGCATGATCTGATATTCCTTGTCGGTCAGGGTCAGCGCCGGCGCGACGGTGATGGAGTCGCCGGTGTGGATACCCATCGGATCCACATTCTCGATCGAGCAGATGATGATGGCGTTGTCGTTGCGATCCCGCACGACCTCCATCTCATATTCCTTCCAGCCGAGCAGCGATTCCTCGATCAGCACCTCGGTGGTCGGCGAGGCGTCGAGGCCGCCGGTCACGATCTTGACGAACTCGTCCTTGTTATAGGCTACGCCACCGCCGGTCCCGCCGAGCGTGAAGCTCGGCCGGATGATCGCGGGCAGCCCGACATGGTCGAGCGCCGCCACCGCTTCCTCCAGCGTATGGGCGATACGCGAACGGGCGCTCTCCAGGCCGATCTTGTCCATGGCGTCGCGGAACTTCAGCCGATCCTCGGCCTTGTCGATCGCCTCGGCATCGGCGCCGATCATCTTGACGCCATATTTGTCGAGCGTGCCGTCATGGAACAGCGCCAGTGCCGTGTTGAGCGCCGTCTGCCCGCCCATTGTCGGCAGCACCGCGTCGGGGCGCTCGGCCGCGATGATCTTGGCCACGATCTCGGGCGTGATCGGCTCGCAATAGGTCGCATCGGCCAGATCCGGATCGGTCATGATCGTCGCCGGGTTCGAATTGACCAGGACGATGCGATAGCCTTCCTCGCGCAGCGCCTTGATCGCCTGGGTACCCGAATAGTCGAACTCGCAGGCCTGACCGATCACGATCGGACCGGCGCCGATGACGAGGATGGAGGAGATATCGGTGCGTTTGGGCATTATTGTTCGGTTCCGATCTGAGCGACGCATCCCCCGCCATCATATGCGAGGCAGAATGTCAGTTTGAGCGCTTCGTGGAGAAGAAGCGTCACGCCTCTTTCCTCAGAGCGCCCACGAATTTCTCGAAGAGATAGTGGCTGTCCTGCGGACCCGGACTCGCCTCGGGATGATATTGCACGCTGAAGGCCGGCTTGTCGGTCAGTTCCAGACCTGCCAGCGAACCGTCGAACAGGCTCACATGGGTGGCGCGCGCATTGGCCGGTAGCGTCTCCGTATCCACCGCGAAGCCATGGTTCATGCTGGTGATCTCGACGCGGCCGTCTTCGGTGCGCTTCACCGGATGGTTCGCGCCGCGATGGCCCTGATGCATCTTGTACGTCTTCGCGCCGACGGCAAGGCCCAGCATCTGGTGGCCGAGACAGATGCCGAACAGCGGCTTGCCGACCTCCAGCAGCTTGCGGATCACCGGCACCGCATATTCGCCGGTCGCGGCCGGATCGCCGGGGCCGTTGGAGAGGAACACGCCTTCCGGCTGATGGGCCATCACCTCCTCGAAAGTCGCCGTCGCCGGCACCACGGTGACACGCGCGCCCGCTGCAACGAGATTGCGCAGGATGTTGCGCTTCAGGCCGTAGTCGATGGCGACGACATGCGGGCCCTCGGGATTGGCGCTGTGCGTGGCATAGCCCTCCCCCAGCGTCCAAAGGCCATCGTCCCATTTGTAGCTCTGCGTGGACGAAACTTCCTTGGCGAGGTCCATGCCCTCCAGGCCGGGCCAGCGGCGCGCCTCGGCGAGCAGCGCGTCGACGTCGAACACGCCCTTGGCGTCATGCGCGATCACCGCGTTGGGCGCACCCTGGATGCGGATCGCGCGGGTCAGCGCGCGCGTGTCCACTCCGGCGAGGCCGATCCGTCCGTTCGATTTCAGCCAGGCATCGAAACCCTGCGTCGCCCGGAAGTTGGATGGCGCGGTAACGTCCTCGCGCACGACGCAGCCGAGCGCATGCGGATTGATCGCCTCGACATCCTCGGGATTGGCGCCGACATTGCCGATGTGCGGGAAGGTGAAGGTGATGATCTGGCCAGCATAGGATGGGTCGGTCATCACCTCCTGATAGCCGGTCATGGCGGTGTTGAAGCACAGCTCCCCGACGGCCTGGCCCTCGGCGCCGAAACCACGGCCCCATATGATCTCGCCTGAAGCCAGTACCAACACGCCTGTCGCTCCTTCAGGTTGCGGGCGCGCGTGCTTAGTCTCGGCCACGGGCTGGCTCTCCTTGTGCTCGGGAAGTGGGTAAACGGCGGGGTCGATAGGTGGCACGGCACTGCGGGTCAATCTATTAAAAATCGGCAGGCGGAGTTATCCTGTATGCTTCCCCTTAACCGCTGTTCGAGGCTTCATGATTCGAGACGAGATCAAGGCGGCGCAGATCGCCGCGATGAAGGCGCGCGACGCCGATACCACGGCCGCCATTCGCCTCATCCAGGCCGCCATCAAGAATCGCGACATCGAACTCAGGACGGCTTCGGCCGCCGCGGACGACGATGTCGTGGTGAGCGAAGTGCTTCAGAAAATGGCGAAGCAGCGCCGCGAATCGATCGATATGTTCGAAAAGGGTGGCCGCATCGAACTGGCCGCCGCCGAGAAGGCCGAACTCGCGGTGATCGAAGCTTTTCTGCCCAAGCAGATGGACGAAGCAGAGGCCAAGGCCGCGATCGGCACCATCATCGTCGAGCTCGGCGCAGCCTCGGTCAAGGACATGGGCAAGGTTATGGCGGCGGTAAAGGAACGCTTCGCCGGCAAGATGGACATGGGTAAGGCCAGCGGCCTCGTGAAGGCTATGCTGTCCTAGCGATTCCCTCTCCCTGCCAAGGGAGCGGGTTAGGGGGTGGGTTTGCCGCGCAGAATTGATCCCAGGCTTGCCACCTTTGCGCGTTCCATGCGGAGCGCCACGACGCCTGCGGAGCAGCGCCTTTGGTTGGCGCTGCGGTCCCCGCGGTTGGAGGGGTTCAAATTCAGCCGCCAGATAATGGTCAGCGGGTGCATCTGCGATTTCGTTTGCCGAAGCCTCGCCTCGATTGTCCAGATCGACGGCGACACGCATGATCGGAAAAGGGACGCCGACAGGGACCATCTGTTCGGGCGAAACGGATATCGGGTGGTTCGGTTTACGAATGCGGAAGTGATGGGAAATCTGGAAGGCGTTCTGCCGGCGATCGTCGAAACAGCGAAAGGACAGTCTGCAAGGCGCTTCCATCGCTTCTCGGGCGGCGGCGCCACCCATCCCCCGGCCCCCTCCCTTGGCAGGAAGAGAGAGCGCATATGAGCCTCTCCCCCCAGTTCCTAGACGAATTGCGCACGCGCACCTTGCTGTCCGCGCTGATCGGCCGGACGACCAAGCTGCAGAAGGCCGGGCGCGAATTCCGGGCCTGCTGTCCGTTCCACAACGAGAAGTCGCCGAGCTTCTACGTCAACGACGAGAAAGGCTTCTACCATTGCTTCGGCTGCGGCGCGCATGGCGATGCCATCCGCTGGATGACCGACCAGCGCGGGCTGCCTTTCATGGACGCGGTAAAGGAGCTCGCCCAGGCCGCCGGCATGGAGGTTCCTGCGGCCGATCCCCGCTCGCGCGACAAGGCCGAGCGCGCGAGCAGCCTGTATGACGTCGCGGGGAAGGCAGCGGAATGGTTCGCGGAGCAGCTCGCCGGCATCGGCGGCAGCGAGGCGCGTGCCTATATAGAGCGGCGCGGCGTTACGCCCGAGACGGTCAGAAATTTCAATCTCGGCTTCGCGCCCGATTCTCGAGGCAAGCTGAAGAGCGCGCTCGCATCGCTGGGCCAGGACAAGCTGGTGGAAACCGGCCTGCTCATCGCGGCCGAGGACAAGGAACCCTATGACCGGTTCCGGGGTCGGCTGATCATCCCGATTCGCGATCCTCGCGGCCGGGTGATCGCCTTCGGCGGCCGCATCATCGGCCAGGGTGAGCCGAAATATCTCAATTCGCCCGAAACGGTGCTGTTCGACAAGGGACGCACCCTCTTCAACCTCGATCGCGCCAGTGCGGCAAGCCGCAAATCCGGGCGGCTGATCGTGGTGGAAGGGTATATGGACGTCATCGCGCTCGACCAGGCCGGAATCGGAGAGGCGGTGGCACCGCTCGGTACCGCGCTGACCGAGGGGCAGATGGAGCGGCTGTGGCGGCTCGTCGACCTGCCCATTCTCTGCTTCGACGGCGACGCCGCCGGACAGAAGGCAGCAATACGGGCCGCAGTTCGGGCACTGCCGATGCTCGGCCCAGGCCGTTCACTGCGCTTCGTATCGTTGCCGGCCGGCCAGGATCCGGACGATCTCATTCGCACTCGAGGCCGCGCCGCGCTGGAGGCGCTGCTCGCCGAACCCGAGCCGCTGGTCGACCGGCTGTGGCGGCATGAGCTCGCAGCCGAGCCGCTGACCACGCCGGAAGCCCGCGCCGGGTTCCGACGGCGCCTCGCCAACCATGCCGAAACGATCCGTGATGGCGATGTGCGCGGCCAATATATGGCCGAATTCCGTCGCCGCTTTGATGCTCTCTATGAATCGGCCAAGCCCCGCGCTCGCGCGCCGCAGCAACGCTTCGGCGGCCGGCAGACGCGCTGGCAGCCGGCATTCCAGCCGGCAACGGAGCAGGCCAAATCACTGGCCGGAAGCGGCATGGAGAGGCTGATGACGCGGGCCATCCTGGCTGGCCTCTTGCGCCATCCGCGTGAAATTGCCGCCCATTCCGAGGCTATTGCCGCACTGCCGCTCACCGATCCGCCGCTCGATAGGTTACGATCGGTGCTGCTGGATGCGGCCTTTGGAGCCTCTGTGCTTGAAGAACAACAGCTTGAAACCATATTGGCGTCAACCGGGTTGAAAGGCTTGGCAGACGAGCTTCGCGGGACGAACGGGCTTGCCTTTTCGTTTCTGCGAAGCAATGCCGATTCGGATCGTGCTGCGCGCGATCTGGGAGTGGCGATCGAAACGCTGGCGGCGAGGCCGGAACTCGACGCTGCGCTCGCGGCCGCAACTGCGAGGCTGATGGAGGCCCCCGACGAAGCGGGCTTCGCCGAGCAGCGGCGGCTGAGAGCGGCGCGGGAAGAGGCGGATCGGTCACTGGCGGCACTGGCGCAACCCCAGGATGGCGCAGCATATTGAGGACTGGCGTAACGGGATGGCGAAAACGAACATGGCGGAAGCCCCTGAAAAGACTGATGGGGACGCGCCCCTGATCGACCTCAACGAAGCCTCGATCAAGAAGCTGATCGCCCGCGCCAAAAAGCGTGGCTATATCACCTATGACCAGCTGAACGAGGCCCTTCCCCAGGATCAGATGACCTCGGACCAGCTCGAGGATGTCATGGCGGCCCTGAATGAAATGGGCGTCAACATCGTCGAGAACGAGGATGCTGGCGAAGACGAGCAGTCTGCCGACGACGTATCCGAAGAGGAGATTGCGGCCGACGACACCGACGGCTCCGCGCCGGTGCTTACGACCGTCACCAAGAAGGAAACGGTCGATCGCACCGACGATCCGGTGCGCATGTATCTGCGCGAGATGGGTGCCGTCGAGTTGCTCAGCCGCGAGGGCGAAATCGCCATCGCCAAGCGCATCGAGGCCGGCCGCGACACGATGATCCTCGGCCTGTGCGAATCGCCGATCACCTTCGAAGCGATCATCGGCTGGTCCACTGCGCTCAACGAAGGCACGATGCAGCTGCGCGAGATCCTCGATCTCGACGCCATGCTCTCAAAGGGGCCGACTGCCGAACAGGTGGAAGGCGCCGAAGAGGACGATAATGGCGAAATCAGCGAGAAGAGCGCTGGTCCTTCCTATAAGGAAGAAGAGGATGTCGAGGAGGAAACGGCCGGAGACGAGGACGAGGATTCGCTGACCGAACGGCGCGCGCCGCGCCCATCGGACGACGATGAGGACGACAACACCCTCAGCCTTGCCCAGATGGAAGAGCAGCTCAAGCCGCAGGCACTGGAGAAGTTCGCCAACATCACCGCGATCTACAAGAAATTCTCAAAGATCCAAGCTGCGCGCGTCTCGGCGCTCGGCATCGGCGACGACTTCCCGATGGCGGAAGAGCGGCGCTACCAGAAGATGCGCGAGGATTTGACCGCCGAGGTGGAAAGCGTCCAGTTCCACGGCGCCAAGATCGAATTCCTCGTCGACCAGCTCTATTCGTTCAACCGCCGGCTCACCACGCTCGGCGGCCAGATGCTGCGCCTGGCCGAGCGTCACAAGGTCACGCGCAAGGATTTCCTCGATCGCTACATCAACCACGAGCTCGACGAGAACTGGCTCGCTTCGGTCGCCCAGATCGACCGTAAATGGTCGGCATTCGCGACGAACGAAGCCAATGCGGTCGATCGGATCCGTACCGAGATCGGGGAGATCGCCCAAGTGACGGGCATGTCGCTCGGCGAGTTCCGCCGCATCGTCAACATGGTGCAGAAGGGCGAGCGCGAGGCGCGGATCGCGAAGAAGGAGATGGTCGAGGCGAATCTTCGCCTCGTCATCTCGATCGCGAAGAAATACACCAATCGCGGCCTGCAGTTCCTGGACCTCATCCAGGAGGGCAATATCGGCCTGATGAAGGCGGTAGATAAGTTCGAATATCGCCGCGGCTACAAATTCTCGACCTACGCCACCTGGTGGATCCGCCAGGCGATCACCCGCTCGATCGCCGATCAGGCGCGCACCATCCGCATCCCGGTGCACATGATCGAGACGATCAACAAGCTGGTGCGCACCAGCCGCCAGATCCTGCACGAGATCGGCCGCGAGCCGACCCCGGAAGAGCTGGCCGAGCGGCTTTCCATGCCGCTCGAGAAGGTGCGCAAGGTGATGAAGATCGCCAAGGAGCCCATCAGCCTCGAGACGCCGATCGGCGACGAGGAGGATTCGCATCTGGGTGACTTCATCGAGGATAAGAACGCGATCATCCCAGTGGACGCCGCCATCCAGGCGAACCTCAAGGAAACCGTGACTCGCGTGCTCGCCAGCCTCACTCCCCGCGAGGAACGCGTGCTGCGCATGCGCTTCGGCATCGGCATGAATACCGATCACACGCTGGAGGAAGTAGGCCAGCAGTTCAGCGTGACGCGCGAACGCATCCGCCAGATCGAGGCGAAGGCGCTTCGCAAGCTGAAGCATCCGAGCCGCAGCCGCAAGATGCGCAGCTTCCTCGATCAATGATCCACAGACCGGCCCTGGCACGATGCGAGGGCCGGTTTTTATTTGTTTTTCGCAGATCTTCTTATCCGGTCCGATGCGCCACTGGGGCATGGACTTGCATCCGCAAATGCCTCTAGGCCGACCAGGTTCCCCGTATCATCGCATTTATGGTGCGGATGGGCTACTTAGCGGACTGTAAACCTTATTTTTACGCGCTTGCTATAGGGGTGGATGTCAATAGGCAGCGGGCCGGGCAAGCGGTCGCCGGTGGCCGCTTCCGGGGAGATTGACATGGCTACGGATGCAATGCGGATCCACAACAGCGAGGGTACCGCCGATCTGATCTACGCCCTTGCCCGCAACGACGGCAGCGCGCACCATGAATATGTCAATGCGCCCTTCCTCGTCGAGGGCGCGCAATCCTCGCGCAATCTCGCGGATGCCGTTCATTATCTCTGCGTTCTGCATGGTCGCCTGCCCAGTGTGGTTGATCTGGCGGCGATGAAGGCCGGCCGCGAGGGGCTGAGCGGCTGGCTCAACGAAGCGGCGATCGCCTTCGCTCTGGAGCGCACCTATCTCACGCGGCTGGTCGTCGCGGTCGGTCCGATGCCGAGCACGCCTGGCCAGGCGGATTGTGAGGCGGCCGTCGTCAGCCAGCATCACGCGCTGGAAATGCTGGCCCGCTCCGAACGCCACGGATGCGCCATCGGCGCTGCCGTCGGGCTCGTGCTCGACTGGGCCGCGGTGCGGCCGATCCTAGACGCTGCAGCCGCCCGTTTCGGTCTGCCCGTCGCCGAATGGCGGCTTCCGCCCGATTCGGAGACCCGTGCCTTCATCAATCGGATCGCCGATACCTATACGGTCGAACGCGCGATGATGTTCGGCGCGCAGCAGCTCCTCGCCCAGCATCGCGGCCTCTGGGACCTGCTGGAAGCGCGCAGCACCGCCCGCCAGGATTGAGTTTTACCGCGCGAAACGCATTGCGCACCCGCCCGTCCCTGCTATCCGGATAGGAGGGTTAGGACGGAAGGATGCGCAAGTGCGGTTCGAAGGCACGCAGGATTATGTCGCCACCGACGATCTGAAGGTAGCCGTCAACGCGGCAGTGACGCTGCGGCGCCCGCTGCTCGTGAAGGGCGAGCCCGGTACCGGCAAGACCGTCCTTGCGCATGAGATCGCCAAGGCAGCCAACGCACCGCTGATCGAATGGCACGTTAAATCCACCACCAAGGCACATCAGGGCCTCTATGAATATGACGCCGTCGCCCGGCTTCGTGACGGCCAGCTCGGCGATCCGCGCGTCCACGAGATCTCCAATTATATCCGCCGCGGCAAGCTGTGGGAGGCGTTCACCGCCCCAGCCCTGCCCGTCCTCCTGATCGACGAGATCGACAAGGCCGATATCGAGTTCCCGAACGATCTCCTGCAGGAACTCGACCGGATGGAATTCCATGTCTACGAGACCGGCGAGACGGTGAAGGCGAAGGAACGGCCGATCGTCGTCATCACCTCCAACAACGAAAAGGAGCTGCCGGACGCCTTTCTGCGCCGTTGCTTCTTCCACTATATCAAATTCCCCGACCGCGAGACGATGGAAGCGATCATCGAGGTCCATTTCCCTGGCATCCAGAAGATCCTCGTCTCCCGGGCGATGGACGTCTTCTACGAAGTCCGCGATGTCCCCGGCCTCAAGAAGAAGCCATCCACCAGCGAATTGCTCGACTGGCTGAAACTGCTTCTTTCCGAAGACATGCCGCTGGATGTGCTCCAGTCGCGAGACCCCAAAAAGGCGATCCCGCCCCTGCACGGCGCTCTCCTCAAGAACGAGCAGGACATCATGCTGTTCGAGCGCCTGGCTTTCATGGCCCGCCGGCAGAACTGAGCGGCACTCCTCCTGCCAGCAAGCGGCCGGTCGTCAAATCAGATAGCCGACCTCGTAAAGGCCCCACTTTCTGCCGCCGAACAGCAGCGGCACGAACACGCTCCGCAGTGCCCGATAGCGGCCGTCGCCGAAATCCTGGCGATACGTGAACAGGAAATAGTCGCCGTCACGATCCATCGCCTCGCGCGTCTGGCGATCCATGAAAATCTGCCGGTTGCGCGCATGTTCGAGATTCCATTGCCGATCGTTCGGCCGCGGCGCCTGGCTGCGCGCGCTGATGTGCGTCGGCAGATGCCCATTGCGATCGATCAGGCAGCAGCCGACGATCGCCGCATCCTCGGCCGTGAATCGATCGAGCATCGGTCGGATCACGCCATCGGCGAAGGGGACGAAACCGGTCATATACTGCACGGGATCGGTATCGGGCAGGCGGCGATATTCGGTGTCGAACAGCGAAGATTGCGAAAGCCGGCCGGAGCGCAGCGCCGCTTCGATGGTCGTGTGGATCGATGCCGCCTGATCGCGCGCCACCGCCACAAAGCGCGTATCCCGGGTCTGCACGCCGCTATGTGCGACGCGATCGAGCATTCGGTTGGAGGCTGTCTCCAGCCCATCCAGTCGCTCGCGTACCTGCGCGAGCCCCGCTGCGTTCTCGATCGCCGTATCGGCGAAACCATCGAGCCCGTCGCCCAGCGTTTCGACATGGCGGGTGATATCGGCCCCGCATTGCTCGATCGCAGCGGTGCGCTGGTCGAACTGGGTGACGAGCGCCGCAATGGATTCGAGCGCCCCGGTAATTTCGCCCGTCCGGCTGCGCGCGGTCCGGCCCTGCTCGGCTCCGGCACGAACCTCGTCGATCACGGCGCGTGCGCCATCCTCCAGATGCGCGACGCTCTGCGTCACCGAGGCGGTCGCCGCGCGGGCATTGGCCGCCAGCCGCTTTACTTCAGCGGCCACGGCCGCAAAGCCGCTCGCCGCGTCGCCCGCGCGGGCCGCCTCGATCGAAGCGTTGATCGCAAGCATGCCGGTATGGCGCGCGATGCCGTCCAGGTCGCCGGAGATCGACCCCACCCGCTCGATAGCGCCGACGAAACCTTCGAGCTGCTCGCCCATTCGGACGACATCGTCGATCAGCCGCCCGATATCGCCCAGAGCGTTCAACACCGCCTTGTGGCTGTCCGTGATCAGCGTCGTCGCACGTTCGGCAACGAAACGGATCTCGGCCGCGGCGCCATTGGCCTCGTTCTGTAGGCTGGTGAGATCACGCACGCTCTCCTGCAGCCGCTGCAGCCGCTGGTTGTCCGCGGCGATCCGCTGGTTCACCTGATTGACGTAGCCCGCCACATCGCTGCATTGAAGAGCGAAGTCCCCGCACAGATCCCCCAGAAAGGCGAGATGCTCTTCGGTTCGCGCCACATCGTCAGCGCTGGTGCCCCCGGGGGCCGGTTTGATAGCTTGGTGCTGCATCGTGCTGCTGCCATGCCGGAAGTTGGTAAAAAGGCTATTAAACCGTGTTCCTGAATTTCTTCGATGCGCTGCGCACCGCCGGTATCTCCGTCTCGATCAAGGAGCATCTCACGCTCCTGGAGGCGCTGGACCGGGACGTGATCGCCCAGACGCCGGAAGAATTCTATTATCTGGCGCGGTCGACCTATGTGAAGGACGAAGGGCTGCTCGATCGGTTCGACCAGGTGTTCGCCAAGGTCTTCAAGGGAATCGAGACCAGCTACGGCGAATCGGGCGCCGCCCTGCCCGAGGAATGGCTGCGCGCCGTCGCCGAGAAATATCTGACTCCCGAGGAGATGGAGAAGATCAAGGCGCTCGGCTCCTGGGAAGAGATCATGGAGACGCTGAAGCAGCGGCTCGAGGAGCAGAAGGGCCGGCATCAGGGCGGCAGCAAGTGGATCGGCACCGGCGGCACCTCGCCTTACGGCAATTCGGGGTATAATCCCGAGGGCGTCCGCATCGGCGGCGAGAGCCGGCAGAAGCGCGCGATCAAGGTGTGGGACAAGCGCGAGTTCCAGAATCTCGACAACACGCGCGAGCTCGGCACGCGCAACATCAAGGTCGCGCTCCGCCGCCTGCGGCGCTTCGCACGGGAGGGCGCGGCCGACGAGCTGGACATCGACGCGACGATCGACGGCACCGCGCGCAAGGGCTGGCTGGACGTGCAGATGCGTCCCGAGCGGCACAATGCGGTGAAGCTGCTGCTCTTTCTCGACGTCGGCGGATCGATGGATCCCTATATCCGGCTGTGCGAGGAGCTGTTCTCCGCAGCCACATCGGAATTCAAGAATCTAGAATTCTTCTATTTCCACAACTGCGTCTACGAGGGGCTGTGGAAGGATAATCGACGCCGCTTCTCCGAACGGACCCCGACATGGGACGTACTGCATAAATATGGGCACGACTGGAAGATCGTGTTCGTCGGAGATTCAGCCATGAGCCCCTATGAGATTACGCATCCCGGCGGCTCCGTGGAGCATTTCAACGATGAGGCAGGCGCGGTGTGGATGCAGAGGCTGGTGAATACCTATCCCGCAGCGGCCTGGCTCAACCCTGTCGCCGAGCAGCACTGGGGTTATTCCCAGTCGACCCGCATCATCCGCGAGCTGTTGGGCGATCGCATGTACCCGCTCACCCTCTCTGGCCTGGACGAGGCGATGCGGGCCCTGAGCAGGAAGAACTGAGATGAGGATCGTAAAGGCCGCCATCGCGGCAGCCCTGTTGACGAGCATGGGCACGGCGCTGGCCATCCCGGCCAACGCCCCCAATCCCTTCAACGAGCGCCTGCGCGCGTTGAACGAGTTGCAGCGCAACTCGGTGCTCCGGCGCGGCATCCTGGATTCCGGCCAGCAGTGCAAGCGCGTCGTCGGTTCTGTGTTCAACGGGGCCTATGGCAATCTGATGCGCTGGACCGCCTGGTGCGAGCCGGTGGGCGACTATGCCGTCTATATCGGCACCGACCAGTCGGTGCAGGTCCGCCCCTGCACCGATGTCGCCCAGCTCAAGCTGCCGCTGTGCGCAGCACGGCCGAAGACCGGCAAAAAATAGGACTTCTCTCGCGATCCCGGCAAAAGCCGGATGAGGCGGACAGTTCATCCAGTTGCTTTCAGCGCCGGGTTGAGAACCCCGCCGGTCATCGGTTCCGGTGCACCGGTCGTGCCGGGGAAGCTGATCGGCAGGCCTTCTAGCGACCGGACCGCCATATAGGCGAAACCTTCCGCTTCGGTGGCATCGCCGTTCCAGCCGAGCGCTTCGATCGGCTCGGGCGCGATGCCGCATGCATCGGCGAGCATGCGCATCAGCGTCGCATTGTGACGGCCGCCCCCCGCGACGATCAGCCTCTTCGGTGCTTCCGGAAGGAGCCGGAGACCGAGCGCCACCGTCTCGGCGGTGAAAGCCGTGAGCGTTGCCGCGCCATCGGCCGGGGCAAGGCCGCGCACCGGCGCAATGGTGAAGTCCGAGCGATCGAGCGATTTGGGCGGCGGCGCGTCGAACCAGTCATTATTCAGCATCGACGCCAGCACCTGACGGTTCACTTCGCCGGTCGCCGCGAAAGCGCCGCCTGCGTCATAGGCCTGTCCGGCTTCCGCTTCCATCCAATCGTCGATCAGGCTGTTGGCGGGGCCGGTGTCGAAGGCGATGATCGCTTCCCTCGCGATCCAGGTGACGTTGGCGACGCCGCCGAGGTTCAGCACCGCCACCGGAGCGGGCAAGGCCGTGGTGAGCGCGCGATGATAGACGGGGAGCAGCGGCGCGCCCTGTCCGCCCGCCGCGACGTCGGCCGATCGCAGGTCGTTGATCACCGGAACGCCGAGCGCGGCGGCCATGGCAGCGCCGTCGCCGATCTGCCAGGTCCAGCCGGCCTGCGGACGATGTGCGATCGTCTGACCGTGAAAGCCGATCACCGCGATGTCGGAGAGAGGGACGCCGGCCTGCGACAGAAGCTTGCGCACTGCCAGAATGTGCGCACGCGTCAGCATATCCTCGGCGGCGACGATCGGCGGGCTCTGTCGCGGCTTCTCGAAGGTCAGCGCCAGCGCTGTCGCCTCGCGCAAGGTAGTGCGCGCCTGCTCGGAATAAGGCTCGCCCCGAAATGCGATCGGCCGGATGTGATCGCATCCATCCGTTTCGATCAGAGCGGCATCGATCCCGTCGAGCGAGGTGCCCGACATCAGGCCGACCGCGAGCACGCTACCCATCTGCTTACCCTCATGCTAAGCGCCCGCGCGCCATGACCGAATATACATCCGACCTGTTAAGGCTGCTCGAAGCCCGAGGCTATATCCATCAGGTGACCGACGCCAGCGCGCTCGACGCACTCGCCGCGCGGACCGTCGTGCCAGGCTATATCGGCTTCGATCCCACTGCACCGTCGCTGCACGTCGGCAGCCTCGTGCAGATCATGCTGCTGCGCCGCCTCCAGCAGACCGGTCACAAGCCGATCGTCGTGATGGGCGGCGGCACCGGCAAGATCGGCGATCCGAGCTTCAAGGACGAGGCGCGCAAGCTGCTGACGCTCGATACGCTCGGGCAGAACATCGCCTCGATCAAGCGCGTCTTCGAACGCTTCCTGACCTTCGGGGATGGCCCGACCGACGCGATCATGGTCGACAATGCCGAATGGCTCGACCGGTTGGAATATATCCCCTTCCTCCGTGACGTCGGCCAGCATTTCTCGATCAACCGGATGCTGAGCTTCGATTCGGTGAAACTCAGGCTCGATCGCGAGCAGTCGCTGAGCTTCCTCGAATTCAACTATATGATCCTCCAGGCCTATGACTTTCTGGAGCTGTCGCGCCGCGTCGGCTGCCGCCTGCAGATGGGCGGATCGGACCAGTGGGGCAATATCGTCAACGGCATCGAGCTCACCCGGCGCATGGACGGTGTGGAGGTGTTCGGCGTCACCACGCCGCTCATCACCACCGCCGACGGCGGCAAGATGGGCAAGACGATGTCGGGCGCGGTGTGGCTCAACGAGGATTCGCTGAGCGCCTACGACTATTGGCAGTTCTGGCGGAACACGCACGACAAGGATGTCGGCCGCTTCCTGCGCCTGTTCACCGATCTGCCGCTCGATGAGATCGCACGGCTCGAGGCCCTCGAAGGTCAGGAGATCAACCAGGCCAAGATCGTGCTCGCCAACGAAGCGACGGCGATGTGCCGCGGCCGCGAGGCCGCAGACGATGCCGCCGAGACTGCACGCCGGACCTTCGAGGAAGGGGCTGCCGGCGAGGCGCTACCGACCCTCGCCGTGCCGGGAGGCAGCATTGCCATCGTCGATGCGCTGGTCGGCCTCGGCCTCGCCGCCTCGAAGGGCGAAGCGCGCCGCCTGATCAAGGGGGGTGGCGCGCGCATCGATGGCGAGAAGGTGAGCGACGAGGCGCTCGTCGTGACTGTCGGCACCGAGCCGGTGAAGCTTTCCGCCGGCAAGAAGAATCATGGCGTCCTGACCGCCTGAGGCGCGGTCAGGAGCGTTTCCGCTTCGTCGCTTGCCCGGTCATTCCGACTTTCGTCGTGATGGCCGTTCTACCGTGGCATCAGCCCGCGCGAGCCTCGGTCAGGGCTGCCGGCACGTTCACCGTAATCTCCGCCGGACGGCGATCGCTGCGGCCCAGACCGCGCCATTCCTCCGGAGTCAGCAGCAATTCGTCCCGCATCAACAGCATGCCGATGTCGCGCCGCGCCGAAATCATCGCCAGCAGCGGCGCCGCGATCAAGCTCAACGCCACCGGCGCGGTCCACAGCAGCTGATGCTGCGTGCTGAGCGTGACGGCGAACATCGCGATGCCCGTCAGCACATGCCAGCGATAGAAGCGGAAGGCATAGCCGAAGCTCAGCCCGTCGGCATCGCGGCACTGCGCCTTCCAGCCCGAGTCGCGCCCGCGCAGAATGTCGATCAGCATCAACGTCTGGGTCATCATCACCATCGGCGCGAGCAGCACGGCCAGCGGGATCTCGATCATCACGCTGGCGATGATACGTTCCGCGCCGCCATAGGCGGCACGCCGCGCCGGATCGCCGAGCACCCAGGCCACCGAGAGCAGCTTCGGCCCGAACAACAGCACGAAAGTGAGCGTGAACACCCAGGTCACCTGCGGCACCTCGAGCAGCACGCGGCCATTGGCATCGGCCTGCTGCAACGAGCCGGCGATGAGCATCATCAGCCAGAGCGGCGAGGTCAGATAGGCTGAACCGCCGATCAGCAACTGGAAGCGGCTCGCCCAGTGGAACCCTTTTCCGCCCAGCAGGCGCAAATGCTGGATATTGCCCTGGCACCAGCGCCGGTCGCGGATCGCATGGTCGATCGCGGTCGGCGGATATTCCTCGTAGCTGCCTTCCTCTACCTCGACCATATGCACCGCCCAGCCGTGGCGGCGCAGCATCGCCGCCTCGACGAGATCGTGGCTCATGATCGCGCCGCCGAACGGCTTGCGGCCGGGCAACGTCGGCAGGCCACAGCATTGGGCGAAGGCGCGCGTGCGGATAATCGCATTATGCCCCCAGAAGGTCGCTTCGGCGCCGGACCACCAGAGCAGGCCTGCCGAGGAGACCGGACTATAGAGCCGCGCCGCAAACTGCTGCCAGCGTGCGAACAGCGTGCGGCTGCCGATGATCGACGGCAGGGTCTGGATCAGGGCGACGCCCGGATGCGCCTCCATCGTAAGCGCCAGACGGTTCATCACCTCGCCGGACATCAGGCTGTCCGCATCCAGCACAATCATATGCTCATAGGCATTGCCGAAACGGCTGATCCACTCGGCGATATTGCCCGGCTTGCGATGCAGATTCTGCGGTCGCAGCCGGTAATAGAGGCCGAGCGGCGCCTCCTGGCGCAGTGCCTCGAACGCCGCATGCTCGGCAACCCGGATCGCCGGATCGGTGGAGTCGCTCAGAATGAAGAAATCGAACTGCGCGCCGTGGCCGGTGGATGCCACCGATCGCATCATCGCGCGCACCCGCTTCATCACGCCATCGACGTCCTCGTTGTAGATGGGCACCAGCACGGCGGTCCGCTCCCGCGGGGCGCCGCCATCTTCCAGACGCAGCGACTCGTGCGTGCCGCCATGGCGCAGGGCGAAATAACCCGCGAGCGCGGTGGAGAAGGCGAAAGCGATCCAGGCGAACAGGGGGCAGAACAGAAGGATCAGACCAAGCTCGCGCAGACTGATGCCATCCTCGGCTGCCACCCCGACGATGTCGGCGCTTGCGAACAGCGTCACCACGATCGTGCCGACGATCAGCAGCGCGCGCCGCTCGTCGATCGAGCGCGGCGAAGTCGCCGGCGGGCGCGGCGTCGCGGGTGCGTCAGCGAAGGACTGGGTCGGCATCGCCATCGGCGCTTCGTGCGGCAAGTCGCCTGCCAGCTCGTGCGGCGCGGTCAGAGGGATATGATTGCTCATGCCGACCACCTCGAAAGCCAGGTTTCCGATTTGCCCGCCAGGGCAAGACGCAGTTCGGCGACACCCGATGCGGGTGGCGCGAACTCGAAGGTGGCGCGGACGATACGGCCGCCGGGCAGGGCTTCCAGGCGCACCGGCGTCATCGTGCCGGCGCTCACGGACGCCACGGGGCGAACGTCTTGCAATCTGCTCAATGCGGGGGTTCCTTCGAAATCAATGGCGTAGCGACGGCGACTCGTCACCTTTCCGCCCACTACGTCCGATCCCGAGCGAGTGGCGATCACGCGTGCCACGTCGTTCGGTGCGGAACTGCGCTCCCCCCAGCGCAGGCGATAGGCGAGGCGAACCTCGCGACCCGGTATCCACGGCGCCTTCGGGCGCCAGAATGCCGCGACGTTGTCGCCGGTCTCGTCATGGGCCGGCATTTCGAGCAGCTGGACGCTGCCCGGTCCCCAATTACCCATGGGCTCGACCCACAGGCTCGGGCGCTTCTCGTAGCGAGCCTCCATGTCCTGATAATCCTCGAAAGCCCGCGCCCGCTGCATCAGGCCGAAGCCACGTGGATTGAGATCGTCGAACACGCTGATCTGAACGCCGTTCGGATTGGCCAGCGGCCGCCATAGCCGCTCGCCACGGCCGGTCCAGATTTCCAGCCCGTCCGAATCATGCACCGCATGACGGAAATCATCGAAGCGAGGACCTCCCCCGGAGAACAGGAACATGCTGCTCATCGGCGCAACGCCGGGCGCGTTGATTGCGACACGCGGATAGAGCCGCGCCTCTATGTCGAACCGCGTCTCGTCACCGGGACGGATGATCATGTGGTAGGCGCCTGCTACGCTCGGGCCGTCGAGCAGCGCGTGCACGCGCACCGAGTCTTCTGTCGGATGCTCCAGCCAGAAGGCGCGGAAGATGGGGAATTCCTCCTTTGGTCCGCCCGTTCCTATACCCAGCCCGCGCGCCGACAGCCCATAGAGCTGATCGCGCGCGACCGCGCGGAAATAGCTGGCGCCCTGGAACACCGCTATCTCGTCCATAACGCCGGGACGATTGATCGGATGGAGGAAACGGACACCCGAAAAGCCAGTCGCGGGATCGGTAGGAGCCTCGGTGCCTTGGGGGAAGGAAAAGCGCGTTGGATCGAATGGAACCAGCGCCGCCCTGCCGCCTTCCACGGCATAGAGGTCGACCTTTTCCTTGAAGAGCCAGCCGCGCATCATCGGCTCGGCGATGAATTGCGCCGCATCTCCCGCCCAGATCGCCTGGCCGCGATCGAAGCGATGGCTGCGATATCCGTCATAGCCGATATGGGATAGAGCAGGCGGCAGCATCTTGCTGGGTGGCGAATACGGCCTGGCAGCGAGGCTGCGCGCGAGAGCGTCGATCCGCATCGGCGAGAAGGCCGGTGCCGGCATGGCCGCTCGCACCGGCCCCATGAGGCCGAGCGCAGCCAATGCGAAAAGCGCAGCACGCCTGTCGCAAGCAATCGGATCGCTACCGTTCAGAACCGATATCCTTTGATTACCCGCAGACCCTGTTTCTTTTTCCCGCAACCGTCGAAACGATTTTTGGTTGCAAGTGCGAACGTTCATCCGTCCGCCGTCCCCCTATGCAGATTGTAACTGAATGAAACCTGTCATCGCCCCGAAATGCGGGCCGAGCCGGCCCGGAGAGGCGACGAAGTGTGAACGAAGGTTGAGAAAGATCATGGCCTTAGCCTGTCCACGGCGTAACGCGGCAGACAGACGCGCTCAACCCGAACGGAGCAGGCCCACGGCGGCATCGCGCTCGAAAAGATAAAGCGCGGTGCGTGCCGCCTGCCCACGCGGCGCCTCCAGTCCGCCATCGCGATCGACGAGCAGACGCGCGTCGCCATTGGCCGTCTGCACCAGCGATTGCACCTCTTCGGGGCTGGCGATGCGGAACGCCTGCTCGCCCGACTGGCGGGTGCCCAATATCTCGCCTGCACCGCGCAATCGCAGATCTTCTTCCGCAATGCGGAATCCGTCGTTGGTCTCCCGCATCAGCGCCAACCGCGCCCGCGAAGTTTCGCTGAGCTGCCGGCCCCGCAGAAGCAGGCAGACCGATCGCCCGCTGCCCCGCCCCACCCGTCCGCGCAATTGGTGAAGCTGGGCGAGACCGAACCGCTCGGCCCCCTCGATGATGATCAACGTCGCATTGGGCACGTCCACGCCGACCTCGATCACCGTCGTCGCGACCAGCACGAGCGTTCGCGCGGCCTGGAATTCCGCCATCACGCTGTCCTTGTCCGGGCCTTTCATCCGCCCGTGGACCAGCCCGATCCGCTCGCCGAACCGCTCGCGCAGCATCGCCGCGCGCTGCTCGGCCGCAGTCTGGTCGGAAACCTCGCTTTCCTCGACCAGCGGGCAGACCCAATAGGCCTGCCCGCCGATCGCCATGTGCCGGCCGAGCGCCTCGATCACCTCGTCGATCCGCTCGGCCGAGAGCACGCGCGTCTCGATCGGTTGGCGGCCGGGCGGCATCTCGTCGAGCCGGCTGACCTCCATTTCGCCATAATGGGTCAGCGTCAGCGTCCGGGGAATCGGCGTCGCGGTCATCACCAGCAGATGCGGCGGCCGCTCGGCCTTGCTCGCCAGCATGATCCGCTGGGCGACGCCGAAGCGGTGCTGCTCGTCGACGACCGCGAGGCCGAGATTGCGATAGGCAACCGCCTGCTGGAATATGGCGTGGGTACCGACGAGGATGTGGATCGATCCGTCGGCCAGCCCCATCAGCGTCGCCTCGCGCACCCTGCCCTTCTCGCGCCCCGTCAGGATCGCAACGTTCACCGGCAGGCCGGCGAGCTGCCGCGACAAGGTGTCGTAATGCTGGCGTGCCAGAATCTCGGTGGGCGCCAACAGAGCTCCCTGAGCGCCGGCCTCGACCGCCATCAGCAGCGCCATCAGCGCCACCAGCGTCTTGCCCGACCCGACATCGCCCTGCAGCAGCCGCGTCATCGGCATCTGCTGGATGAGGTCCGCCTCGATTTCCGCAATCGCCCGCGCCTGCGCGCCGGTGGGGCTGTACGGTAGTGCGAGCTGTGCGCGCAGGCTGCCGTCCCCCACCAGGGGAAGGCCGCGCCGCTTGCGCGAGGAAGCCCGCACCAGCATCAGCGCGAGCTGGTTGGCGAATACCTCGTCATAGGCCAGGCGTTGCCGCGCCACCGCGTCCAGCGGATCGGCATGGGCGCGCTGCAGCGCCTCCTGCCAGGACGGCCAGCCGTGGCGCGCAAGCAGGCTTGGCTCGATCCATTCCGGCAGGTCCGGCGCACGGGCGATCGCCTGCGCGACGAGCTGGCCCATCCGCTTGTTGGTGAT
Source organism: Flavisphingomonas formosensis (assembly GCF_009755815.1). Classification (GTDB taxonomy): domain Bacteria; phylum Pseudomonadota; class Alphaproteobacteria; order Sphingomonadales; family Sphingomonadaceae; genus Flavisphingomonas; species Flavisphingomonas formosensis. The sequence continues at coordinate 209,189 of NZ_WRPK01000003.1, read as the reverse complement.
CCCTTCGGAAAGGCCATAGACGGGCTCGCGCTCGGGCAGGTCGGCCGCCTCCGTGTCGGGATGCACGATCTGAAACCAGACGTCATATTGCTCCAGCTTGCCCGAGATAGTGCGCTTTTCGCCGAGCGGCAGCAGCTTGCGCGCCCAACCGGAATTGTTGCCGAAGAAGACGAGATGCAGCGCCTGCCCGGCCGAATCCACTGCCTGCACGCGGAACGGGCTACGCGGGCCGCCGCCGGCACGGTAATCGGTCGGCGTCACCTCCAGCGTGACGATTCGGCCGACATCGGCTTCTTCCAGCCGATCGACCTTCTTGCGATCGACGATGCCGGTCGGAAGATGAAAGAGAAGGTCGACCACGCGCGTCAGACCGAGCCGCGCCAGCGGCTTGGCCAGCGCGGCGCCTACGCCCTTGAGGGCTTCGGTCTCGGCGAACAGCGGGTTGAGGATATCGGGGCGCATGACTAGATGCGAGCCACTTATAGCCAAGCCGGCAGGCGCGCAAAGCCCGCCGGCCGTTTTGCATTGGATCATGATGGACCACGCAACCCGCCTCAAGCGCCTCTATTTCCGGGCCTGGCACCGCGGCACCAAGGAAGCCGATCTGATGATCGGCGGTTTCTTCGATCGCTACGGGTCAAGCTGGAGCGGGGCCGAAACCGACTGGTTCGAGGCCCTGCTGGAGGAACAGGACGTGGACATCATGGCCTGGGCACTGGGCACGCAGCCGGTGCCAGAGCGATGGCAGGGGCCGATGATGGAACGCTTCTGCAGGCTCGATTATATTCCGGTGAGCAAATGAGCGATGCCATTCTCCGCTTCCTTGAAAGGGAGTGGAACACGATATGATCGATCTCCGGCGCATCCTTTCCGCGTCCGATCCGCTGACCCTCGCAGGCACGCCGCCGGGCTTCCTTCCATGGCTGGCCGCGGACCTCGCACGCGCCGCCAAGGGCCGCGCGGTGTTCATCGCAGCGGACGATATCGCGATGCAGGGCATTGCCGATGCTGCCGTGCATTTTGCGCCCGAACTGGAGATCATCCGCTTCCCGGCCTGGGACTGCCTTCCCTATGACCGCGCCTCACCTTCGCTGCGCGCGACCTCGGAGCGCCTCGCAGCCCTGCACGCGCTCCAGCGCAAGGGCAGCAAGCCGCAACTCGTCATCACCACCGCCAATGCCGTCGTCCAACGCACGCTGACGCCATTCCGTATCCGTCAGCTCGTCGCGCGCCTCGCGCCGGGCGAGCGGATCGATCGCGATTCGCTGGCCGAACTCCTGCAGGCCAATGGTTATGTCCGCACCGAGACCGTGGCCGATGCCGGCGAATATGCGGTGCGCGGCGGCCTGGTGGATCTGTTTCCGGCGGGTGAATCGCTGGCCCTCCGCCTCGATTTCTTCGGCGACGAGATCGAAAGCGTTCGCCAGTTCGACCCCAGCGACCAGCGTAGCGTCGGCCGGGTCGACGGTTTTACCCTGCTTCCCGCATCCGAGGCGCTGCTCGACGAGGAAACCGTCAAGCGCTTCCGCACCCGCTACCGTGAACGCTTCGGCGCCACCGCGACCGGCGATCCGCTCTATCAGGCGCTCTCTGAAAAGCGGCGGCTGGCAGGCATGGAGCATTGGCTACCCCTGCTCGAGGAGCGGCTGACCACGCTTTTCGATCATCTCGGCCCTGATGACGTGATCCTGCGCGAAGCGGGCGTCACGGGCGCGGCCGAGGCGCGCTTCGACGCGATTGCGGACTATCACGCCAATCGCGTGCGCGCTCAATCGGCCGATCCCGGCAGCTATCGCCCGCTCGGGCCTGCCGAACTCTATCTCGGCGCCGACGAGTGGGAGGGGCTGGTCGCCGACCGGCCGATCCACATCACCTCCCCCTTCCATGCACCGGACAGCGCCACCGTGCTCGATTTCGGCGTGGACGGCCCGCGCGACTTCACGCCCGAGCGTGCACAGAATGCCAATATCTATGAGGCCGTCGCCGAGCATACGACGAAGCTCGCCCGCGATCGCCGTAAGGTGGTACTCGCCAGCTATTCGATCGGTGCGCGCGAGCGGCTAAGCGGCCTGCTCAAGGATCATGGCCTCGATCGGCTGGCGATGGCCGACAGCTGGCAGGAGGCGCTCGGCCAGGCGTCCGGCGGACGCGCCGCCCTGATCGTCCTGCCGCTCGACCATGGCTTCACCACGCCCGACATCGCCGTGCTCACCGAGCAGGACATGCTCGGCGACCGCCTCGTCCGGCGTGCCAAGCGCAAGAAATCGGCGGATGCCTTCCTCGCCGAGCTCGCCACGCTCAGCCCCGGCGACTTCGTCGTCCATGCCGATCACGGCATCGGCCGCTATGAGGGGCTGACCCAGATCCCCGTCGGCCAGTCCCCGCACGATTGCGTCTGGCTGACCTATGCCGGCGGCGACAAGCTCTACGTGCCGGTCGAGAATATCGACGTGCTCTCGCGCTACGGTGCCGAGAGCGAGGGTGTGACGCTCGACAAGCTCGGCGGCGTCGCCTGGCAGGCGCGCAAGGCGAAGATGAAGGAGCGGATCCGCGAGATCGCGGGCGAGCTCATCGCCACCGCCGCGGCCCGCGCGCTGCGGCCCGGCCAGGTCGCGGAGCCGGACGGCAGCGGCTATGCGAGCTTCGTCGATCGCTTCCCCTATCAGGAGACCGACGACCAGGACCGTGCGATCGCCGAGGTGATCGACGATCTCGGCTCCGGCCGACCGATGGACCGCCTCGTCTGCGGCGACGTCGGCTTCGGCAAGACCGAGGTGGCGATGCGCGCCGCCTTCGTCGCCGCCATGGCCGGCCAGCAGGTGGCACTGGTCTGTCCCACTACCCTGCTCGCCCGTCAGCATCATGCCAATTTCCTCGAGCGCTTCCGCGGCTTTCCGATCGAAATCGGCCGCCTCAGCCGGCTGGTGCCCGCCGCCGAGGCCAAGGCGACCAAGGAGGGGCTGGCCGACGGCACGATCGACATCGTCATCGGCACGCACGCGCTGCTCGCCAAGTCGATCGCGTTCAAGCGGCTCGGCCTCGTCATCGTCGACGAGGAGCAGCATTTCGGCGTCACCCACAAGGAGCAGCTCAAGGCGATGAAGGCGGACGTGCACGTCCTCACCCTCACCGCCACGCCGATCCCGCGCACCCTGCAAATGGCGATGTCGGGCCTGCGCGAGCTGTCGGTGATCCAGACGCCGCCCGTCGACCGCCTCGCGGTGCGCACCTATGTGATGCCCTGGGATCCCGTCGTGGTGCGCGAGGCGCTACTGCGCGAACATTATCGAGGCGGGCAGAGCTTCTTCGTCACGCCGCGGATCAAGGACCTTCCGGACATCGAGGAATTTCTCCGCAAGGAGGTACCCGAGGTGCGCTATGTCGTGGCGCATGGCCAGATGGCGCCTTCCGAGGTCGAGGAGCGGATGTCCGCCTTCTACGACAAGAAATATGAGGTGCTGCTCTCCACCACGATCATCGAGAGCGGCCTCGACATTCCGAGCGCGAACACACTGATCGTCAACCGCGCCGATCGCTTCGGCCTCGCCCAGCTCTATCAGGTGCGCGGCCGCGTCGGGCGGTCCAAGACGCGTGCTTATGCCTATATGACGACGGCCGGCGGCCGTATCACCGAGACGGCGGCCAAGCGCCTCCAGGTGCTGTCGGATCTCGATACGCTGGGCGCCGGCTTCCAGCTCGCCAGCCACGATCTCGACATTCGCGGGGCCGGCAACCTGCTCGGCGACGAGCAGTCGGGCCATATCAAGGAGGTCGGCTTCGAACTCTACCAGTCGATGCTGGAGGAGGCGATCCTGGAAGCGAAGGCAGGTGGCGCGGGCCTCGCCGCGCCCCGCGAAAGCTGGTCGCCGCAGATCACCGTCGATGCGCCGATCCTCATTCCAGAGGAGTATGTGCCGGATCTCGATCTGCGCATGGGCCTTTATCGCCGGCTCAACGAGCAGGAGGACGTGCAGGCCATCGAGGCCTTCGCCGCCGAACTGATCGATCGCTTCGGTCCGTTGCCGGAGGCGACCGAAAACCTGCTGAGCGTGATCCGCACCAAGCTCAACTGCCGTATCGCCTGCGTGGCCAAGCTCGACGTCGGCCCGCGTGGTGCGCTCGTCACGTTCCACAACGACACCTTCCCGGACCTGCTCGGGCTCATCGCCTATGTGCAGCGGCTGGAGGGCACGGCGAAGCTCAGGCCGGACAGCAAGCTCGTCATCAGTCGCGCCTGGAGCACGCCCCAGGCCCGGCTGAACGGCGCGCTGCAGCTCTCCAAGGGGTTGGCGAAGATATTGGCGTAAGCGTTGCCGTTTAAATCCGTCATCCCGACTTCCGTCGGGATGACGAGATTGCGGCAGCAGCCTCGCATCAGCCGTCCATGAAAGTCACGCAGGGCCCCTCGGTAAAGAAGCTCCGGTACATCCGGTTCTTCACCCGCCAGCCTTGGGGCGTGCGGACGAGCTGGTCGTCATATTCGCCCCACATCGAATAGATCGCGCCCTCATATTTCCGCGCACCGACATGGACCGCATAATAATGGACTTTGGCGGTCGCCGTATCGCCCGAGACGTGGATGCGGAAGTTCATCACATTGTGGTGCGTCGCGCCGCAGTTCGATCCCTCGCCCATATGCGTCTTGGCGCCGGCGATGAGCGGCCCGGTGCCCTGCATCAGCCCGTCGGGGCCAAGATTGGAGCGATAGTCCTGCACCGCATCATGGGCGAAGACCTCGGTCAGCCGATCGAAATCCTTGGCGTCGATGATGTCGCAATAGGCGCAATAGACCAGTTTGATGTCGCGTTCGTCGTTCAGTTCCTGCAGCGTCGCCATGGCGTTTCCTCTCCTCGATACTGGCTCGAAGGCTAAGGCTGGCGGGAGGAGGCGGCAATGCGGGAGCCGTCAGCGCGCGGCGCGATTGCGCTCCTTCACAAGATTTTCCAGCTTCGCCGCGTCGACCGGAGGGGCGCAGAGGAAACCCTGATAATAGTTGCAGCCTTCACGGGCCAGGAGCGCGAGCTGCTCCTCCGTCTCCACTCCCTCGGCGACCACGGCCAGGCCCAGCGAGCGTGCCATTTCGATCACGCCTCGCACCACCACCCGATCGCGCGGCGATCCCGTAATGTCCTCCGCCAGGCGCTTGTCGATCTTGAGATAATCGAGCGGCAGCGCCTTGAGATAGGCCAGGCTGGAATAGCCCGTGCCGAAATCGTCGATGGCGACGCGCAGGCCCGACGCCCTGAGCCGCGCGAGCAGCCCCGCCGCCGCGTTCAGATCCTCGATCAATCCGCTTTCCGTCACCTCGACGGTCAGGCGGCCGCGATCCATGCCGCTCTCGTCGACCATGGCGAGGAAATGCTCGACGAAATCGGGACGGGCGATGTCCGCTGCGGTGACATTCACCGACAATCGCAAAGCAGCCAGCGGTGCAGGCCAGCGCGCCGCCATCGTCACCGCCTTGCGCTGGACATGGGCCGAAAGCGGCACGAGGAAATCCGATCGTGCGGCAGCCGCGAACAAGACCGGCGCGCCGAGTTCCCCCATGCGCGGGTGGCGCCAGCGGGCCAGCGCCTCGACCCCGGTGATCTCGCCGGTGGTGACCGAGACCTGGGGCTGAAACAGGATGCCGATCTCGTCCTGGTCGAGCGCCAGGCGCAGATCGATCTCCAGCCGGCTGTCGGTTTCCGCGCGGCCTATGCCCGCCGCATCCATCGTCCGGATCGCGTCGCCTTCGCCAGCCTTGGCATCGGCGAGCGCGGCGCTTGCACGACGGAGCAGCGCAGAGGCGTCATCCCCCTCTCCTTCGGCTGCCGCGATACCGATCCGGCAGGATAAGGTGATCAGATGGTCGCCGACCGCGAACGGCCGTTCGATCGCTTCGACGACCCGGCGCGCGAGAAATCCGGCCTCCTCGGTCGTGGCCGGCGCCGGCAGGCCGATGGCGAATTCGGCGCCGGCCATGTGCGCGATCAGCCGCTGCCGCCCGCTGCCCGCCATGCGTTCGATCCGCCGCGCCACCCCCTGAAGAAGGGCATCGCCCGCGGAACGGCCGAATGCGGCGTTTATCATATCGAACCGGCTGATCGCGACGAGCAGCAGCACCATGCCCGCACCGTCGGCGATCCGCTCCCCCATCCAGCGCCGCGCGCTCGGCCCGTCATCGAGACCGGTCAGCGGGTCGCGGCTGCGGGGCAAGCGTGCGCTGCTCGGCGCATCCAGCTCCTCGACGCGGGCGACAATTGTCTGGCCGCCATCTTCCAGATGGAGGTGATGCGCGATGCGGATCCCCTCCTCGCCGCCGAAATCATGCGCGAAAGCGGTCGGCCGATGGTCGGAGAGCAGCCTCTGCATCGCAATCCAGGCGGCATCGACCGCAGCCTCGCCGACGAGCAGCCGCAGATCGCCGATGGGCACCGTCCCGCTCTGGTCGAGAGCCAGACCGAAGCGCTCGGCCAGAGTCTCGCTGACCGTGACGCGACCGCTGTTGATCTGCCAGCGCCAGAACCCGGTCTGCGCCTCGATCAGCGCCGTGCGCCCTTCGATCGCCTGGCGTCCCCCCGCCAGCCGTTCGGCGTAGCGCGCCGCGAAGCGCAGCGACTGGGCGAATTCGGCCTCTTTATAAGGGCTCGTCAGATAATGGGTTGCGCCCGCGGAGAAGAAGGCATCGAGCATGGGCGTGCTGCGGCGCGGAAACAGCACCAGCAGAGCCGCAGCATTAGCCTCGACCGCATCGGCGAGACTCTGGACCGCGGCCAGCCCTTCGTCGAGCGCGCCGCGCGCATCCACCACAGCGATATTGGCGCCGCTTGCCACGAAACGGCGTTCGGCTGCCTCGGTGCGCCGTGCGGCGATGGGTTTCCAGCCCAGTCGCTCGGCTATACCAGCCAATTCGTCGCGATGACGGAAGGACAAGATGAAGATGGGCGTCGATGCGCTGCTCAAACTTTGCCAAGCCTCCCCCGCGCATCCTTAGAGCGATTCAAACGGAGGGGGAATCCGCCAAATCCACCCTGTGGTCGCAGATAGCGATGCTTTGATCGCTCGCCTGTGCCGTTTGGGCACATACCGCGCCCCTTGCTCTCGGCGCCGCCGCACCTTAGCTGTCTGTCATGGACGTGCACGCGTCAGCGCCCCCGCAACGGCTCACCGACGGTTTCGGCCGCCGGATCAGCTATCTGCGTATATCGGTCACCGATCGCTGCGATCTGCGCTGCCGCTATTGCATGTCGGAGGCGATGACTTTCCAGCCGAGGAGCGAAATCCTCTCGCTGGAAGAGATTGCCGCGTTGGCCGACGCCTTCATCGCGCGCGGCATACGCAAGATCCGGCTGACCGGCGGCGAGCCACTGATCCGCCGCGGCGTGCCCGATCTCGCCCGGATGATCGGCCGGCATCTGGCCGACGGCACGCTGGACGAGCTTACCGTCACCACCAACGGCACGCATCTCGCCCGCCATGCCGAGGCCCTGCATGAGGCCGGAATCCGGCGCATCAACGTCAGCCTCGACACGATCGATCCCGATCGCTTTCGCCACGTCACCCGCTGGGGCGATCTCGCCAAGGTGCTGGAGGGCATAGCGGCCGCGCGGGCGGCGGGGCTGCAGGTCAAGATCAACATGGTCGCGCTCAAGGGGCTCAACGACGACGCGGTGGAACCGATGCTGCGCTGGTGCGCGGCCGAAGGCCATGATCTCACCCTGATCGAGACGATGCCGCTCGGCAGCGTCGATGAGGACCGCATCGACCGCTATCTGCCGCTGGACTCGGTCAAGCGCGACCTGGAGCAGCGCTTCACCCTATCCCCTCTCGCCGAGCGGACGGGCGGTCCGGCGCGCTATTGGCAGGTGGAGGAACTCGGTGTCCGGCTCGGCCTCATCACGCCGCTGACCGGCAATTTCTGCGACGGCTGCAACCGCGTCCGCGTCACCGCGACCGGCAAGCTCTATATGTGCCTCGGCCATGGCGAGCGGGTCGACCTGCGCGCGGCATTGCGGAGCGGTACTCCCGGCGCGATCGACGCCGCGCTCGACGAGGCGATGGCGCTCAAGCCGCTGCGCCACGGCTTTCGCATCGACGCGCGCGGCGCGGCGCCCGCGGTCGAACGGCACATGAGCGTCACGGGCGGATGAGCGAAAAACAATTGGCGCTCGTCGCCTCTACCACTCCTCAGGCCCAGGCAGCGGCAGAGGAACTCATGCGCCGGCGCGATTTCGTCCCGATCGAGGAGGCGGAGATGGCGATCGCGCTCGGCGGCGACGGCTTCCTGCTGCAAGCGCTGCATGCCATGCTGGACCGTCACCGCATCCTTCCCGTCTTCGGCATGAATCTCGGCACCGTCGGTTTCCTCATGAACGAATGGCGCCTCGACGATCTCGACACCCGCATCGATCGCGCGCGCAAGTTCACCGTGACCCCCTTGCGCATGGAAGCGACCGACGTCGACGGCCAAACCTATTCCATTCCCGCGATCAACGAGGTCTCGCTGCTGCGTGAAACGCGCCAGACCGCGTGGCTCGAAGTCACCGTCAACGGCCGCGTCGTGATCCCGGAACTGGTCTGCGACGGTGTGCTGGTTGCGACGCCCGCCGGCTCGACGGCCTATAATTTTTCCGCGCAGGGCCCGATCCTGCCGCTCGATTCGGCGATGCTGGCACTGACCCCGATCAGCCCTTTCCGTCCCCGCCGCTGGCGCGGTGCAATCCTGCCCGAAAGGACGCGTATCGCCTTTCGAGTACTCGATCCGTCCAAGCGCCCGGTCAGCGCCGTGGCCGACCAGCATGAGGTGCGCGACGTCGCGACGATCGAGGTCGCGATCGATCGAACCAGCCCGCTGCACCTGCTTTTCGACCCGGAACATGCGCTCGATGACCGCGTGACGATGGAGCAGTTCGTCATTTAGAAAAGGCCCTTGCCTTTCTTGAAAACCCGCTGCTATAGGCGCGCCTCGCCCGACGGCGAGAGAGTGTTCCTCGGTAGCTCAGTGGTAGAGCGTTCGACTGTTAATCGAATGGTCGCAGGTTCGAATCCTGCCCGGGGAGCCACTCATCTTTCGGTTTTTTCTCGTAAAAACCTGGAATTATCTTCGAAGCAAGGATCGGCTTCGAGTTGCCCTTTGCTTCGTCGTCGGCTCGCTTTCTCTTGCCTGCCCCATATTGACTTGGGCGTTTAGCGCGCGCGAACGCAGGACCTTCGTCTCTGTTCCGTAACAGCTTGCCGATTCCGATTTGACCTCGAGGATCACGCTGGTAAGGACGCCCCCGACTTTTAGTCGCTCATGCTGCGCCATGCCAAACTCCAATGGCGGAATGCATGACGGCGAGACGTGGGGGATTCCCGGCGCGCTTCTTTTTCCGCGTACAGTTTCTGTGCGCTGGGGCGCCCTCGCGCATATGTGATGAACAAGAATGACGCGTCGCGTTTCGGTGATGATGAGTGTTGTGCCGCTGACGATCGGCATTGCGATCACGAACATGGCTCCGGCTGCCATACCGGTCCCCAGCCATAATCCGGCAAACACCCAAGCTCATCTCGAGATGGTGCCTTCGGTTTTCGATCAGACTCCCGCAGCTTCCGAGCTCAGCCAGGCGAGCGATCCTTCCAATTTTGCCCCTGTTGCCACCGATGCCAGCTCCGCCACGCCTGACCGGCGGCAGGTGGAATGCATGGCCAAGGTGATCGTGCATGAGGCCGGCAACCAGCCGCGCGTCGGCCAGGTGGCCGTCGCCCAGGTCATCCGCACCCGAATGAAGGACGGCCGCTTCGGCAGCAACGCCTGCAGCGTCGTCAAGCAGCGCGGCCAGTTCTTCGACGTCGATGCCTATGAGCCCTCGCGCACCAACAAGCGCTGGAGCGACGCGGTGGAAATCGCGACCGACACGCTCAACAATGAAGGCGAAGAGGTCGTCCCCGGCGCGCTGTTCTTCCACGCCGTCGGTTCCAGCATGCCGCAGCGCACGCGCGTCGCGAAGATCGCCGACCACATCTTCTATCGCTGATCGGCGCGCCTGACGGGTGAGGCGTTCAGGGCGCGTCGTCCGCGCCCTGCTCGCCCGGCTTTTCCTTCCCGAACCGCGCCGCCTGCGCAGCCTTCCAGCGTCCGCGCAACCAGGTTCGCGGGGCATCGAGCCCAACGGCGGCGGTTAGCGCGCTCCATCCTTCGACCGGCTCGCGGAGCCGCTCCGTGGTGGCGCTCGGCGTCAGTTCGTCGAACCAGCCGGCAATCGCCTGCGCGTTGGTGAGCGCCAGCAGCAGCGCGGCCGTGCCGATCGTCACGCTCGCCCAGCGCAGCGGATGGCGGTGAGCGACGGGATCCCCCTCGATGACCACCGGCGATCCCACTTCGGCAATCTCACCCTTCTCGGCCCCTGTCGTCATCTCCGGCCCCTCAGAACTGATAATAGATGAACGGCGCGATGCCTTCGGGCCGCATCGCGTCGATGATCAGCAGCAGCAGCGCGGCGGCCGCGCCTACCGCCGGCGCCGGCCAGCGCCGGACATGGGTGGCGAGCGTCTGGAGACCGCGCGGCGGCGCGGCATGGATCGCGAGGCCGAACAGGACGAGCGCCAGCGACAGCGGCGTCACCAGCGTATTCTGCCAGTTTCCCGCCACCAGCGCGGATAGATAGGCGATCGCCTCGTGCAGTCCCGGTGCGCGAAAGAAGATCCAGCCCAGCACCACGACGTGGAAGGTGATCAGCGTCCCCAGCCAGGCGGGCGGGGTCCACCAGCCGCGCTGTTTGAACATCCGCACCAGCATCCGCTCGATGGCCAACCAGCTGCCGTGCAGCGCTCCCCAGATGATGAAGGTCCAGTTCGCGCCGTGCCACAGCCCGCCCAGCACCATGGTGACGAACAGGTTGAGATAGGTGCGCACCCTGCCCTTCCGGTTGCCGCCAAGCGAGATGTAGAGATAGTCGCGCAGCCAGCTCGACAGGCTGATATGCCAGCGCCGCCAGAAATCCTGCAGCGAGCGCGCCCGATAGGGCTGATCGAAGTTGCGCGGAAAATGATAGCCGAGCAGCGCCGCCAGCCCGATCGCCATGTCCGAATAGGCCGAGAAATCGCAGTAGATCTGCACGGCATAGCCATAGGCGCCGAACAGCAGGTCCAGGCTCGATCGGTGGAGCGGATCGTAGAAGGCCGGATCGACGAGGCTGGTCGCGACTTCGGACGCGATCACCGTCTTCTTGAACATGCCCCAGAGGATCAGCAGCAGCGCCGCCGACACCGCTCCGCGATCGAGGCGCGGCGTCTGGCGGAACTGGGGCAGGAGATCGGATGCCCGGACGATCGGCCCCGCCACCAGATGCGGGAAGAAGGACATGAGCAACGAGAGATCGAGCAGGCTTGCCGCCTGCACGCGGCGCTTATGGACGTCGACCAGATAGGAGACGGCCTGGAAGGTGAAGAAGGATACGCCGACCGGCAGGAACACCTGCATCAGCGGCACGTCGCGCGCGAAGTCCAGTCGATGGAGCAGCACCGCCAGCTGCTCGAAGAAGAAGCCCGCATATTTGAAATATGCGAGCACGCCGAGATTGAGCGCCACGCCCAGCGCCACCAGCGCCTTGCGCGATCGTTCCGAATTGCGCGTGGCGATCGCCTGTCCGATCGCCCAGTTGCCCGAAGCGGACAGGAACAGCAGCAGCACGAAGCGCCCGTCCCAGGCCCCGTAGAAGAACCAGCTCGCCATGAGCAGCGCGATCTTGCGCCATTCGTTCGAACGCTTGAGCGCCCAGGCGACGCCGTAGACGAGGAGAAAGAAGAGCCCGAAGCCCAGCGTCGGAAATTGCATCTATCGTCGCGCGTCCCCGGGCGCGGCGGAAACCGTCACGCCCGTACCCCCCAAAGTCACCATCGCGCCATCGAGATCCTGCTGGAGCCGCCGCGCGATCTCGGCCGCTCCCATGGTGCTGAAATGCACATGATCCGGACGCATCATCGGCGGATCGCGGCGCGACCAGTCATTGGCGGTGCAGCGTCCGCCCATCCGGGACGACCAATCCCAATAAGCGAGGCCCAGCTGGTGCGCGCGGCGGCGCTGGATCGACTGCACCGTCGCCAGCGCCGCGGTCGGCCGCCACGGCTCGCCGTCACAGCCGGCGGAGACACCGCTCTCTCCGCTCTGCAGTGCCGGCAGCTTCGTCGACGAATCGGGCGCCCCGATCAGCAGCATCGGCACGCCGGGGGCGAGCCGCTGCACCCGGCGGATGCTGGCCTGCAGCGCCGCATCATATTCGCCGGCCGAGAATTTCGGCCGGAACGCCTCGTTGGTGCCGAAAGCGATGACGATGAGATCCGGCCGATATTCGGCCAGTTCGCGCGTCACCACCGCATCGGTCGTCCGGCCGAAATGGATGAACTGCGCGCCCACCGTGCCGAGATTGGACAGGAGCACGCCGCCCCGTCCGCTCGCCTCGGTGGACCAGGACGTCACGGTCACCGGCCCCTGCACCACGGTCAGCAACGCAGTGTCGGTGAGGCTGCCCGTCTCGATCGTCCGGCAGGACGGCTCGACGCGCGGCGCATCGAGCGACCAGCGCACATTGATCGCGCCAGCCGAAAGCGCGACCGCTCCCGCCCCCGGCCCGGTCATCGCGCAAACCGTGAAACGATCGAACCATTCGACCGAATCCGCCTTGAGCCCGATCGAAGCGCCCGCGACGGAGGTCGAGAGGCTGTAGCCGCTGAGCCCGATCGGCACGCTGCTCGCCGAATCATAGGCTGCGCCGAAAATGCCGTTGACCGACCAGCCGGGCGACTGGCTGGCGGTGATCCCGCGGGTCAGATAGCCGGCATAGGGCCGCCCCGGCGGCAGCACGCCGCGTCCGGCGCTGCCATAACGGCTCTGCAGAAGCGTCCGCCAACTGCCGGTGACCTGATCGGCCGCGGTGTGGCTGTCGCCGATCTGGAGGATGCGGACTGGCCGGCGCGTCTGCCGCGTCTCGGCCAGCATCTGGAAGACGGGCGACAGGCGATCCGCGTCGCACAGCGCTTCGACGCAAGGGCCGCCCATCGCCGCCTGCAGGAGCGCGGCTGCCATCCAGACCGCCATCAGCGCGCCGCCCCCGCCGGCTTGCCCGCAACCGCCGCCACCGTCGCGGCGGGCCGGTCACGCCCCGCCTCATGCCGCACCCGCGCGTCATAAGCCTTGATCCGCGCGACGAGGCCGGCGGTGATCCGCTGATAGCCGACACCGATCATGTGCAGGCCATCGGGCGTCCGCATCAGCTGCGGCTCGCCTGTCTTCGGGTTGGGTAGATAGGCGTTGTATTTGCCTTCGGCGTCCACCGAGAGCGGGCGCGTATCGATGAAGGGCACGCCCAGAGCCTTCATCCGCGCGGCATAGAATGCGTTCATGGCGCGCATGTTCTTATCCATGTCTGCATCGCGCATGACCGGCAGACCCACCCAGTAGACGAATGCGCCGGTCGACCGCGCCGCCGCGACGAAATGATCGATCCGATCACCGATGATCTTCTTCCAGCCATCGCTCATCAGCTCCTGCACATGGCCGTCGGCATAGAAGGGAAAGGCGTCGTTCGCGCCGAAGCAGATCACCGCGACGTCGATCGGATCCGCGGCGAGCTGCTCCTTCGCCCGCTTCTCGAGATCGAGCGAGCGATAGCGGGTGAAGCCGGTCGCCTCCTTGCCGAAGCGCAGCACGTCGAATCCGTCTTCCTTCGGCAGTTGCCGGTAGATCCCATCCCAGACGCCCACGCCGAAGCTGTCCCCGAACACGCCGACGCGCAGCCGCCCATCCGCGGCGACGCGCTTCACGACCCGCGGATCGACCGGCTGGACAAGCTCAGGCCGTGCATCGGGATCGGCGAGAATCGGCCCGGCCGTGGCGACCGGCGCGGAACCGGACGTGGGCGTCTTGTCCGTAGCCGGCACATTCGCGCCGGTTTCGGCGGTCGGCGCTCCAGGATGACCGTTGAAGGACAGCCCAACCGCGAACCCCGCGACCAGACCCACGACCAGCACGGCGGTACGATCGAGCACCAGCCACGCACGTCCGGGCGCCGGCGCACGCTCTTCGCTGAAATCGGTCGCGACCTCCGGCGGATCGGAATCGCCGGAGCTGAGCAAATCGTTATTTTCCTGGGAAAACAAGGGGATGTCCCTGATACGCGCGGGGTTATGTGACGAGACGGTGACAATCGATAGAATCGATCGCCGGCGTTTAACATCCCTTCGCGATTGCCGATATTTTTTTGCGCACTGGCGCTTCCGGAAGCTGCGTCTCCGCGCCTGTCAGCGCTGCGCGGTATCCGCCAGCGTGGCGGACACCATCCGCGTCATCGCTTCTTCATGCGCGTCGATCGGTTCGGCGGGGCTCGGCGACTCGCCCGATGCGGTCTCGAAGCGGGCGCCGCCTTCCAGGGTGCGGTGGACGGGGCAGCGATCGGCCATTTCCATGAGGCGCGCGCGCTGCTCCGCATCCAGCGCACCGTCGATCGCGATGCGCCGTGTGAAGAGATCCGGCGGCTCGATGCCCTTCTCCTTCATATGGCCCACGGCCGTGCGGATCCGCTCGACCGGCCATTGCTTGCGCTCGGCATAGAGGCGCAGCGTCATCGTCGTGCAGGCGGCAAGCGCCGCGCAAAGCAAGTCATAGGGCGTGGGTCCCGATCCCAGCCCGCCGACCGCCTCCGGCTCGTCGGCCAGGAAACGAATGCCGCCCGCGCGGATCGCCACCTGGAAACGGCCGCCGCCCGTCTCTTCGGCCACCACGTCGCGCTCCGATCCATCGCCGCGGGTTTCGTCCAGCGCCGGCAGATAGGGAGCGGCCCAGGCCGCGATCATCGCGGCCGCATGGTCTGCATCGGCACGATCGGTGAGCAGATGATCGGCCCGGTCCAGCGAGACGAAGCTCTTGGGATGACGCGCGGCGAGGAAGATGCGCGTGGCGTTGTCGATGCCGACCACATCGTCGAGCGGCGCGTGCATCACCAGCAGCGGGCGGTGCAATGCCGCGATCCTCGCACCGAGATCGTGCCGGCGCAGATCGTCTAGAAACGCCCTGCTGACCGTGAAGGGCCGTCCGCCGAGCGCCACTTGCGCCTGACCCTCGGCCTCGATCCGGGCAATGCCGTCCGGATCGAAATGGTGCAGGACATGGCTGACGTCGAACGGCGCGGCGAGCGTCGCCACGGCCTTCACCGAAGGCATGTCCACCGCCGCCGAGAGCACCGCCGCGCCGCCGAGACTGTGCCCGATCAGCAGCGAAGGCGCGATGCCGTCCGCCGCCATCGCCTCGGCCGCGGCCACGAGATCCTGCGTATCGGCGCCGAAGCCGCTCTCCGCCAGCGCGCCGCCGCTCTTGCCGATCCCCGCAAAGTCGAAGCGCAGCGTGCCGATGCCGAGCGCGGCCAGGGCGCGCGCGATGCGTACCGCCGCGATCCCATCCTTGCCGCAGGTGAAGCAATGGGCGAACAGCGCCCAGCCGCGCGTCCGGCCCTCGGGCAGCTCCAGGCGGCCCGAGAGCCTGTAGCCGGCCGGACTGTCGAAATCGAAGATGCGGGTGGGCATGGCGCGCTCCCGTCAGGCGAGCTGGGTGTGGATCGGCAGGCCCGCCTTGAGCGTCAGCGTGACCGGCGTGCGCTCGGCAATGTCCGCCAGACGCGCCGCCTGCTCGCCATCCACGCCCACCGGCGCAATCGTACGCTCGATCCGGCGATCCTCCGATCCGCCTGTCAGGCGCAGCGTCACCGTCACCGAGTCCAGCGGCCACTCCTTGCGGTCGGCATACATGCGCAAGGTGATCGCGGTGCAGGCGCCGAGGCTGGCGAGGAGCAGGTCATAGGGCGCCGGCCCCGCGCCGGCTCCGCCGAGCTTCGCGGGCTCGTCGGCGAGAATCTCGAAGCCGCTCACCTCGATCGAGGTGGCGTAGCGATCGCGGCCGATGGTCGCGGTTCCGTGGGTCATGTTCGGCTCCTGACGCTTGATCGGAACGCTCTTTGTCAGACTGGCGGGAGGAGAGAAAGCATCATGGCCGGTCTGCGGATAGTTGAACAGGTGCCGGGTCCGATCGACGCGTCATTCCTCCTCATCCCATAGCCATTCGGGCGGCTCGGGCTCGTCGCGTCCCGGCGGGGCGCAGCCATGGGTGCGCCAGTGGCGGCGGTGGAGATCATAGTCGGCGACGCGTTCGCGGGTCTCGGCGATGAGGGCGGCGGCTTCGTCGGGGTCGAGATCGGGGCGGGCGTTCAGTGACCAGCGCTGGTCGGGACAGCGGGAGAGCCAGAAGAGGATGGCCGTGAGCGAAGGCGGCTGCTCGACGCGGACCTGGGTGCGGATGATGTCGCCGTCGTCGTTCCGCAGGAGTTTCTCGCGAACATGGCTGTAGCCGGTGGCGCGGGCGAAGAGGGCGGCTTCGACGGCATCGTCTGCGACGTCTTTGGGAAGGCGCACGGCTTGGCCGAAGGCGGCGTGGCGGAGCGTCCATTGGCGGATGGTGGTGGTGGTGACGCCGAAGGCGCGGGCGAGATCGCGGTCGAGCGCGCCTTGTCCGGCCAGCGCGCGGGCCAAGGGCACGAAGGCAGGGTCGTAGCGCGCTACGGGTGCGGGCGGATCGGCGTCGATGGGTGCGACGAGGGGTGCGGTGATCGGATCCGGCAGAGGGGGGTGTATGCGATGAGGGAGGGTATCGCTTGCCGTCGGTTCGGCCATTTCATCCTCCCCCGCAGGGGGAGGGGGACCAGCCGCAGGCTGGTGGAGGGGCTCACCTCCACTGCGGGCGCGTCGCCTGTCATACGCGGGAACCCCTCCACCGTGCTCCGCACGGTCCCCCTCCCCCTGCGGGGGAGGATGATCGGCGAGAAACTGGAGGGGATCGGTATCGTCGGCCGGAGCATCCGCAGGAGCGAGCGCGTCGATGCGGGCGAACGTGTCGGCGTCGCCCGCCATCTCCGGTTCGCCGTCGATCGCAGCGCACCAGGCCTCATAGGCGACATGCTCGATCTCGCGGAGCGTCTCTTCGGTAGGCGTGAGATCGTCGGGTCCGGCCCGTCGTATCACCATCGGCGCGGCCCAGCGCTCGGGGCGGCGGATGCGCAGCCAGAAGGCGGCGGCCCTGTCGTTGGGCGGGACATGTTCGGTGACGGTGGTGCGGATCAGTTCGCCGTCCTTCAGGGCGAGCTGCTCGATCTCGCGGTCATGGCCGGTGGCCAGCCGGAACAGCGCGCGTTCGACGGCGGCGTCGGCCGCTTCGGGAGACAGGCGGCAGGCGGCGGCGAATTCGGGATGCTGCTGCTTCCAGGCGCGGATGGTCGTGAAGGATACGCCGAAGGCGGTGGCGAGATCCTTGTCGAGCGCGCCGCGCTCGGCGAGCGTGCGGGCGACGGGGATCAGGGCGGGGCTGTAGTCGGTCATGACAGCCAGGCTGGCATGGGTGCAGGGATTGCCGGGAGGGCAATCGCATATGAGGGGAGTTCGCCCATACGGCTGTCTGCCATATGCGATAGCCCTGCCCCTGCGGGAGAGGACGAAGCAGCGGCTTACGCTTCCGGGCGGCTCACGATCGCGATGCAGGTGGCCGGGGTGGTGCCCGGATTGCGCCAGGCGTGGTTGGTGTTGCGCTGGACGACGATGTCGCCGGGTTTCAGCGCTTCGCTGCCTTCGTCCAGCTCCAGCACGAGCTCCCCGTCGATCAGGATCAAGTAATCGATCGTCGGCGTCTTGTGGAAGCCATTCTCGTCGAGGCCCGGAATACCGGCGGCGAGCAGTGGCGCCATCTCGCTGTCCGGCGGGATCAGGATGTGGCGCGCGACGACATGGCCGACCGGAAAATCGAGCGAAAGCGCACTGCCGTCGGGTTCGTCGCCCAGCCAGTTCCGAGGGCTGGTTTCCCAGATGGCGCCCATTGGCGCGACATCTGCCACGGTGCGCAGGCGCGAACGTCCGTCCGGACCATTTTCGGTGATGATCCGCTTCACGTGCATCTCCCTTCTCTGTTCGTCAGTAGGATTTGGGCAGGCCCAGCGCCTTTTCCGCGATGTGGCACAGGATGAGGTGCTGGCTCACCGGCGCGGTGCGCGGGATCAGGCTTTCGCGCAGATAGCGCTCGACATGATATTCGGCGGCATAGCCCATGCCGCCCAGGGTCGAGATCGCGGTGTGGCATGCCTCGAACGCCGCCTCGGCCGCCAGATATTTGCCAGCATTGGCCTCGACGCCGCATTCCTTGCCGGCATCGAACAGGCTTGCCGCCTTCATCACCATCAGGTTCGCCGCCTCGAGCTGCGCCCAGCATTTGGCGAGCGGATGCTGGATCGCCTGGTTCATGCCGATCGGCCGGTTGAACACGATCCGTTCATTGGCGTAGCGCGATGCCTTGGCCAGCGCGGCGCGGCCGATGCCGATCGCCTCGGCGGCGATCAGGATCCGCTCCGGGTTCATGCCGTTGAGGATCAGCTTGAAGCCCTGCCCCTCCTCGCCGATCCGGTCCGCCTCGGGGATCCACAGATCCTCGATGAACAGCATGTTCGAATCGACGGCGTGGCGGCCCATCTTGTGGATCAGTTTCACGTCGATCTTCGACCGGTCGAAATCGGTATAGAAAAGAGTAAGGCCCTCGGTCTTCTTCCTGACCTCCTCCAGCGGCGTGGTGCGCGCGAGCAGCAGCATCTTGGTCGCCACCTGGGCGGTGGAGATCCAGATCTTCTCGCCCTTGACCAGATAGCCGCCGTCCTTCTTCTCGGCGCGGGTCTTGAGCTGAGTGGTGTTGAGGCCGGTATTGGGCTCGGTGACCGCGAAGCAGGCCTTGGCCTCGCCGCGGATCATCGGCGGCAGCATGCGCGCCTTCTGCTCCTCGGTGCCGGAAATGACCACCGGCTCGAGCCCGAAGACGTTGATGTGGACCGAGGAGGCGCCGGACATGCAGGCGCCGGATTCGGCGATCGCCTGCATCATCAGCGCCGCCTCGAGAATGCCGAGGCCCGACCCGCCGACGGATTCGGGCATGGCGATGCCGAGCCAGCCCGCATCGGCCAGCGACCGGTAGAAATCCTCCGGGAAGGTTCCGTCGCGATCCTTCTCCAGCCAATATTCGTCGCCGAACTGGGCGCAGTGCCGCAGGATGGCGTCTCGGATGCTCTGCTGGTCGTCGGTCAGTGTGAAATCCATGACGGGCTACGTCCCTTTCCCTGCGGGGCTATTCCATATCAACATCAACGACGGTCCTGCGTCCTCCCCATCAAAGATCGGGAGGGGGACCATGCGCAGCATGGTGGAGGGGAAATGCGCGGCTGCTGAAGAGCGCGCCTTCGGCCACTGTTCGGCATTTCCCCTCCACCAGCCTTCGGCTGGTCCCCCTCCCCAGCAAAGCTGGGGAGGATGAGGACCGTTCGCACGCAGTCCCTCGGCTATAGACAATCTCGGATATTGCCCGCAGGCGCTTATTGCGCGTAGGCTTCCTCGATATTGGGCGCGAACAGGTCCCAGCCTTCGGGCGCCGAGACCGAGCTTTCGTCCCAGAAGGCGCGCAGATGCCTGATCTTGCCGTTATCGTCGAACTCGGCATGCTCGATGATCGAGAGGTTGAGGCCCTGCTTCTTGTCGGGGATGCGCACCTCCATGGTGAAGCGCAAAATGCCCTGGTTGCCGCAGGCGCGAATTTCCTCGAGCCGCGGCGTCACCTGCCGCCCCTTGCCCTGATGCGCGAAATCCCAGAAGCCGCCGATGCCGGCATGGCCCCTGAAGGCCGGCGTTCCCACGGGATCCTCCAGCGTGCCATCCTCGGCGAACAGGGACAGAAGCAATTCCTTGTCCTTGCTGCCCCAGGCCTTGATATATTGCTCCAGCGCATGGCGGACCTGATCCGGCGTCGTGGGCATTTCGCACTCTCCTCTCTCGTGCCGGTGTCGGCACCTGACTCGCGATCGTGGCGGTTCGACGCAAACTCCTACAGCAATGATGATGTGGAGCAACCGCGATCCATTGTGTGATTTCGCCGATCGAAGCGCCCGGCATTGCGGAATCGCGTAACCCATGATTGAACTCGCCGCGCATCGCACCATCATGGTGTGCCCGCTCAAAACGACACGGAGGATGCCTTGACCGCCATGCGCCGTTTCCCCGCACAGCCCGACCGGCTGGGAGAAAATCCGCTCTGGAACGAGCGAACCGGACGCATCGATTGGATCGACGTGCTGGGCGAGACACAGTCATCCGCGTTGCCGGACGGATCCGACCTCCGGCGCGAGCCACTGCCCGGCGAGCCCGGCGGCTTCGCCTATCGCGAACAGGGCGGCCGCATCATGTCCTATCGCCGCCGGCTCGCCCTGCGCGAGGAGGACGGCAGCGAGCGAGACGTTCCACTGCCCCTGTTCGACGTCGAGCGGGAGCGATTCAACGATTGCGCCTGCGCTTCCCGGGGCCGGCTCTGGATCGGTACGATGGCGCCGGACTATCGCTCGCCCACCGGCGCCCTCTACCGGCTCGATCCGGACCTGAGCTTCCACCGCATGGACGAGGGCGTGATCATCTCCAACGGCATCGGCTGGAGCCCGGACGAGACGATCCTTTATTATTGCGACAGCGGGCGCGGCATCTTCGCCTATGATTATGACGTGGAGACGGGCAGCATCTCCAACCGGCGCAGCTTCGCGACGTTCGGCGCGGGCGACGGCTCGCCCGACGGCAGCGCCGTGGATGCGGACGGCCATCTCTGGGTCGCCATGGCGGGCGGGCGCCAGATCCTCCGTTTCGCGCCGGACGGCAGCATCGCGCTTCGGATCCCGATGACGGTCGATTTTCCGGCGAGCGTCTCCTTCGGCGGCAAAGGGCTCGAGACGCTCTTCATCACCTCGATGCTTCCCTTCGACGATACCCCGCCCGGCCCCGACGACGGCCTCGTCTTCGCGTTCGAGCCGGGCGTCGCCGGC
Source organism: Flavisphingomonas formosensis (assembly GCF_009755815.1). Lineage (GTDB taxonomy): Bacteria > Pseudomonadota > Alphaproteobacteria > Sphingomonadales > Sphingomonadaceae > Flavisphingomonas > Flavisphingomonas formosensis. Next base: position 188,298 of record NZ_WRPK01000003.1, on the reverse strand, counting down.
CTGCCGATGCACCGCTTCCGCGGCTGAGCAGACCCGTCTGCGCGCGGCAGCGCGCGGGCGACGCCATGATCTCCTGGCTCTGGCCACGCATCAGCGGGGGAAGCCGCTGCGCGCTGTCCGTGAAAGATTGTGGCGGTGCCGCGGCCCCGCTCAGGCGACAGGGCGAACGAGGTTGGACGGGCCGGTCTCGAGCGGCTCCACCACGTCGCCGATCCGGATCTCACCGACTTCATCGGGGATCAGATTCTGGCCGAACATGATCCCGCCCTTCGCCATGCGGCCCATCCGGCGCAGCGTGGCAAGCGGCTCGTTGCCCTGGCCGGCGTCACCGCTGTCCGGATCCTGCGTCACGATCACGCAGCGCGAGCAGGGCTTGACCACGCGGAACGTCATCATGCCGATCCGCAGCCGCCGCCATTCGTCCTCGACCCAGGCATCCGCCCCTTCGACGACGATATTGGGCCGGAAGCGCCGCATCACCATCGGTTCTGGCAGCAGGGCATTGAGAGCGGCCAGCGATCCCTGGCTGGTGAGCAGCACGGGGAAACCGTCCGCGAAGCTCACCCGATCGTCCGGCGCGCCATAGGCGGCGTCCACCCGCCGTACATCGGGATCCGCCATGTGGACGAGGTGCATCTTCGCCCCAAGCGCTTCGCTGAGCCAGTCCGCCGCTTCCTGCGAAGCGAGCCGTGCGGGCACGTGATCGCGCCACACCGTCGCCTCCACCGCAGCCGCATCCGGCCCCGGACAGGCGACGTGCAACTCCCGCCCGGCGTGGCGCAGCACGAGGCCGTCGCCGGCCGGCAGCGCGGTGATTCCGGCCATTTGCGGCCGCTCGCGCCGCGTCACGAAGCGGCCCGCGGCATCGACCACCAGCCAGCGCCGATCGCCCGCCAGCCCGGTCCGCTCGATCGCCGCGGCCTCGAGGGATTCGCCCTGCAGGCTCTTGACGGGATAGCGGTGAAGGCTGGTGACGCGCATGCCCTCATAAGGCCCGCGCGCCGCGGGAATGCAAGTGTCAGCCGGGCAGGACCGCTTTCGGAAAGCCTTCCCAGACATGATCATAATCCGCCTGCATCAGCGGCGTTTCCATCGCCCAGCGCGTGGGGCGGATCACGTGGCGGCTCTCGAACATGAAGGCCATCGTCCCCTCGATCCGATGCGGCGCGAGCTCCGCCGCCACCGCGGCGCGATAGCTGGCGAGATCCGGCCCGTGGCCGTTCATCTGGTTGTGCAGCGAGGCGCCGCCGGGCAGGAAACCACCCTGCTTGGCATCGTAGCTGCCCTCGATCAGGCCCATATACTCGCTCATCACGTTGCGGTGGAACCAGGGCGGCCGGAAGGTCTCCTCCGCCACCATCCAGCGCGGCGGGAAGATCACGAAATCGCAGTTGGCCGTTCCCGGCGTGTCGCTGGGCGAGGTCAGCACCGTGAAGATCGAGGGATCGGGATGATCAAAGCTGACCGTGTTGATCGTATTGAAGCGCCTCAGATCGTAGCGCCGCGGCACGAGATTGCCGTGCCATGCCACCACGTCGAGCGGCGAGCGGTCGAGCATCGTGCGCCACAGCCGACCCTGGAATTTCTGGACGAGCTCGAACGGCGCCTCGACATCCTCGAACCAGGCCGTGGGCGTCTCGAAATCGCGCGGATTGGCGAGGCCGTTGGCGCCGATCGGGCCGAGATCGGGCAAGCGGAACGGCGCCCCGTAATTTTCGCAGACATAACCGCGTGCCGCGCCATCCGGCAGCTCCACCCGGAACCGCACGCCCCGAGGGACGAGCGCGATCTCCAGCGGCCCCACCGCGACTATGCCGAATTCGGTGCGCAGCCGCAGCGCGCCCTGCTGCGGGACGATCAGCAATTCGCCATCCGCCGAGAAGAAGGCGCGCCGTTCCATCGACGCGGTCGCCGCATAGCCGTGGATGGCGATGCCCCGCCCCGCGCCGACATCGCCATTGCCGCCATAGCTCACCAGCCCATCGACGAAATCGGTCGCCGCCGCGGGGATATCCAGCGGATCCCAGCGCAGCCTGTTGGGGCTCGGCGCCACCTCGTCGAACGGCGCGGAACGGAGCAGCGGCGCTCCCGCACAGGCTTCGAACGGCCCATGATCGGCAGACGGCCGCAGCCGGTACAGCCAGGAGCGGAGATTGTCCGCGCGCGGCGCCGTGAAGGCACTGCCCGAAAGCTGTTCGGCATAAAGGCCGAACGGCACCTTCTGCGGGCTGTTGCGCCCCACGGGCAAGGCGCCCGGCACCGCCTCGCTCGCGAAATGATTGCCGAAGCCAGACATCATGCCCGTCATCTCGCATCCTCAATTAGTTTCATTTGTTACTATATCGCCAGTTGCGCATTTGCTGTCAAATGATAGCTCCTCGCTGCATGGACGGGCCTGCCGAACTCCGCCTCGATCGCTTCCTGCCCTACCGGCTGTCGGTGGCGGCCAATCTGGTGAGCGATCGGATCGCCACCGCCTATCAGGCGCTGTTCGGCCTGCGCATCCCGGAATGGCGGCTGATCGCGGTGCTGGCGGAAAGCGGTCCGGTGACGCAGCAGGCGCTGGTCCAGCGCACGCGCATGGACAAGGTGACGGTCAGCCGCGCGGCGATCGCGCTGGTGACGCGCGGTCTCGTCGAGCGCACCCCACACGCGCATGACGCCCGCTCCCGCCTGCTCGCGCTCAGCGCCGACGGACGGGCGCTCTACGAAAAGGTCGTGCCCAAGGCCCTCGAGCTCGAGCAGCGCATGCTGGCGGGACTCAGCCCGGATGACGTCGCGAAGCTGTTCGTCCTGCTGGAGCGACTGGAGACGACGGCGCTGGAGGATGGCGATCCGATGTGATCCGCCGTCGCCCCTGCCAGCGCAGGACCGGCGGAATCAACCCCTTGCCGCAAACCAGGGCGCCATGCGCGCGATCGCATCCTCCACCCGGTCGGTCGAGACCGCGAAGCTGATCCGCAGGAAATGGCGCCCCTCGACGGGATCGAAATCCACCCCCGGCGCGGTCGCGACGCCGGTTTCCTCCAGCAGCCGGGTGCAGAAGGCGATGCTGTTGTCGGTGAGATGGCCGATATCGGCATAGATATAGAAGGCGCCGTCGGGCGGCGCGATGCGGCGCAGGCCCATGCCGGGCAGCGCGGCGAGCAGCAGGTCCCGGTTGCGCGCATAATTTGCGACATGCCCTTCCAGCTCGTCGCGGCAATCCATCGCGATCAGCCCGGCATGCTGGGCGAGCGAAGGCGGCGTCAGGAAGAGATTGCCCATCCGCGCGCGCGCCGCTTCGATCAGCGCCTCCGGTACCACCAGCCAGCCGAGCCGCCAGCCTGCCATGCTGAAATATTTGGAGAAGCTGTTGACGATCAGCGCGTCCGGTTCCTCCTCCAGCGCCGAAGCGGCCGGACCCACATAGCTGAGGCCGTGATAGATTTCGTCGGAGATCAGCCGGATGCCCCGCTGGCGGCAGACCGCAGCGATCGCCGCCAGCTCCGCGCGCGAGAGGATCGTGCCGGTCGGGTTTGCCGGGCTGGCGACGATCAACCCGTCGGGCGCGGGCTCCAGCGCCTCGACCGCCCGTGCGCTGATCTGGAACCGTTCGGTCTCGCCGCAGGGCAGCTCCACCGGCACCATGTGGAGGGCCTTCAGCGTGTTGCGGTAGGCGACATAGCCCGGCCGGGCGAGCGCCACCCGCGCACCTGGGCCGAACAGGCAGGACAGCGCCAGCACGAAAGCGGGCGATGCGCCGCAAGTCAGGATGATCCGCTCGGGATCGACCGCGATGCCGTGCCGTTCGTCATAGAGCGCTGCGATCCGCTCCTTGAGCTTCGGGCTTTCCCAATAGCCCATCGGATCGCTTTCCAGCACGCGATGCGCCGCCGCGATCGCCGCGGCCGGCGCGCCGGTCGAAGGCTGGCCAAACTCCATATGGATGATCGAGCGGCCTTCTGCCCCCAGCCGATGGGCAGTCCGGCTGATCGCGATGGCGTGGAACGGATCGATCTCGGCGGTCATCGCGGGCGCTTACCGGGCACGGGACGTGGAGGCAACTCGACCTGTTGCCCTCTCCCGCTTCGCTATCGGATTCACGCATCGGTTCGTGTCGCATTTTCCCCGTCATGCCAGCGGAAGCTGGCATCACTCTCGACAGGCAGCCGGATGACTGCACAGAGCGACCCCAGCTTCCGCTGGGGTGACGAAGAGGCGAAAAGCTTTCATCAACGATGAGTGAATCCCCTCCCTTGCAGGGAGGGGGAAACAAGCATCTCACACCATCTCGATGATCGTGACGTTGGCGATGCCGCCGCCCTCGCACATCGTCTGCAGGCCCCAGCGCAGGCCACGCGCCTTCAGGGCGTGGGTCAGCGTCGCCATCAGCTTGGCGCCGGTGCCACCCAGCGGGTGGCCGAGCGCGATGCCGCCGCCATTCACGTTGAGCTTCGCCGGATCGACGCCGGTCTGCTTGAGCCAGGCCAGCGGCACGCAGGCGAAGGCCTCGTTGACCTCGAACAGATCGATATCGTCGAGCTTCATGCCAGCCCGCTCGATCGCTCGGAAGGTGGCCGGGATCGGCTCCTCCAGCATGATCACCGGATTGCCGGCAGTGACGGTGAGATTGTGGATGCGGGCGAGCGGCTTGAGGCCGTGCGCCTTCAGCGCCCGCTCGCTGACGATCAGCGTCGCCGAGGCGCCGTCGGTCATCTGGCTGGCATTGGCGGCAGTGAGCGTGCCGCCCTCGCTGATCGGCTTCACCGCCGCCATCGCCTCCATCGACGCGTCGAAGCGCACGCCTTCGTCCTGGTCGAACACGCCATGCTCAGTGAGCACGGGCACGATCTCCTCCTTGAACGCGCCGGCCTGGATCGCCGCAGCGGCCTTGCGGTGACTGGCGAGCGCGAAGGCATCCATCTGCTCGCGGGTGAAGCCATATTTGTCGGCGATCATCTGCGCGCCGACGAACTGGCTGAACTCGGTGACGCCGTAGCGCTGCTTGATCGCATCGCTCCACGGCCCGGTGCCGAGCCCCGCCTCGGCCGCCAGCCGTACCGCCGACCCCATCGGCACGCGCGTCATGCTCTCGACACCGGAGGCGATTACCACGTCCTGCGTGCCGCTCATCACCGCTTGCGCGGCGAACTGGATCGCCTGTTGCGAGGAGCCGCACTGCCGGTCGATGGTCACCGCCGGCACGCTGTCCGGAAGCTTCGAGGCGAGCACGACGTTGCGGCCGAGCGCGAAGGTCTGCTCGCCGATCTGGGTGACGCAGCCGGTGATCACATCCTCGACGGCAGCCGGATCGATCCCGGTGCGATCGAGCAGCCCGTTGATCACGGCTGCGCCGAGATCGGCCGGATGCACGCCGGCCAGCGATCCCTTGCGCTTGCCGCCCGCGGACCGCAGCGCCTCGACGATATAGGCCTCAGCCATATTCACGCTCCTTCAGATGGAATGATAGGAAACCGTCGTCCTCCCCAGCTTTGCTGGAGAGGATGAAGATCATGCACCCGCGCGGACCGCCTGTTGCCAGGCCAGGGCCGCGAGTTCGGGAAAGACCTTCGCGCGCTCCTGCGCCTGCGCCGAGGCGGCGGTGCCGCGGATCGCGCGGCCCTTGATGCCGTGGAAGATCGCGGCGAGGCGGAAGAAGTTGAACGCGACGTAGAAATCATAGCCGGGCATCCCGTCGCGCCCGGTGCGCCGGCAATAGGCGGCGAGATAATCCGCCTCGCTCGGAATGCCGAGCGCGGCGATGTCCGCCCCGCCCAGCCCCGCCACGATATGCGGCGGCACGCGATACATCATCGCGTGATAGGCGAAATCGGCGCCGGGATGGCCGAGCGTCGACAGCTCCCAGTCCAGCACCGCGATCACGCGCGGTTCGCGGGGGTGGAAGATCATGTTGTCGCAGCGGAAATCGCCATGGACGATGCTGGTCTCGTCACCCGCCGGAATGTTCGCGGGCAGCCATTCGATCAGCCGGTCGAGATGCGAATCGCGGCCGGCATCGGCATCCTCCAGATACTGGCGCGACCAGCGGGCGATCTGCCGCTCGAAATAATTGCCCGGCCGGCCATAGTCGGCGAGGCCGATCGCGGCATAGTCGATGCTGTGCAGCCGCGCGATCGTCTCGTTCATCGCGTCGAAATGGGCCGCGCGGTCGGTGCGGGCGACGTCCGGGAAGGTCGCGTCCCAGACGATGCGCCCGTCCACCATGTCCATCACGTAGAACCAGGTGCCGATCACATCGTCGTCGGTGCACAGGCCGTGGACGTGCGGCACCGGAAAGCCCGCGCCGCCCAGCGCGCTCAGCACCTTGGCCTCGCGCTCCACCGCATGCGCGCCCTTGAGCAGCTGCCCCGGCGGCTTGCGGCGCAGCACATAGGAGCGGCCGGGCGTCACCAGCTTATAGGTGGGATTGGATTGTCCGCCCTTGAACTGCTCGACGGACAGCTGCCCGGCAAAGCCCTCGACATGGGCGGCCATCCATTCGGACAACCGCCCCGCATCGAAGCCATAGCCTTCGCGGACCGCCGTCGTGCCGGCATTTTCCGCGGCCGCGCCGCTCATTGCGCCTCGGCCTTGGCCTGATCGCGCTTGATCTTCTTGGCGAGGCTCCATTTGTGCACCTCGGTCGGACCGTCATAGATGCGGAAGGCCCGGATCTCGCGGAACACCTGCTCGACGATGGTGTCCTGGGTGACGCCGGTGCCGCCCATCACCTGCACGCAGCGATCGGCGACCCGCATCAGCGCCTCGGACACGGCGACCTTGGCCATCGAGCTTTCGGCCGTGCCGAGCGATCCGGTATCGAGCACGCCGGCGCACCAGTCGATCATCAGCTCGGCCTGCTTCAGGTCGATCAGATTTTCGGCCAGCATGAAGCCGACGCCCTCATGATCGATCAGCGTCTTGCCGAACGCCTTTCGCTTGCAGGCATAGGCCGTCGCGATCTCCTGCGCGCGGGTCGCCGCGCCGTGCCAGCGCATGCAATGCGACAGGCGCGCCGGGCTGAGCCGGATCTGGGCATATTGGAAACCCTCGCCGCTGTTGCCCAGCATCTGGTCCGCCGGCACGCGCAGATTGTCGATGGTGACGACGGCGTGGCCGCCGGGCATCGAGCTGTCGATGGTGTTGGGGATGCGCTCGATACGGATCGCCGGATCGGGCAGGTCGACCAGGAACATGCAGGCGCCGTCTGCCGACTTGGCCATGACGATGCCCACCTTTGCGCCCTGGCAGCCGGTGATGAACGCCTTGCGGCCGTTGATCACCCAGTGATTGCCGTCCTGGTGGCAGGTGGTGAGCATCATCGATGGATCGGAGCCCGCGCCATTGTCCGCGGCCGGCTCGGTCATGAAGAAGGCCGAGCGGGCGCGCCCTTCCACCATCGGCTTCAGGAAGCGTTCCTTGATCTCGGGGCTGCCGACCTTGCCGAGCAGGTACATATTGCCCTCGTCCGGCGCGTTGGTGTTCACCGCGAGCGGGCCGAGGATGGAGAGGCCGGATTTCTGCAGGACGATCGCCGTCTCGCGCTGCGAGAGATGGCTGCCATCGGGCAGGATGTGCGGGGTCAGCACTCCGGCCGCCCGCGCCTTCTCGCGCATCTCCCAGACGAGCTCGTCGGTCGGCGCGTCATGATGGTCGCGGCGCGGATCCTTCTCGTAGGGAATGACGACGTCGCGGACGAACGCCTCGACCTTCGCGGCGATCTCCGCCGTCTTCTCGGGGCCGACGCCGCTCATCGCGGAGCCATCCGGATGGCGCCGTCGAGGCGGATGACTTCGCCGTTCAGCATCGGATTGGCGATGATGCTCTCGACCAGCTGGGCATATTCCTCCGGCTTGCCGAGCCGGCTGGGATGCGGAACCTGCGTGCCGAGACTGTCCTGCGCGGCCTGCGGCAAGCCCATCAGCATCGGCGTCAGGAAGATGCCCGGTGCGATCGTGACGACGCGGATCTTGTGCTGCGCCAGATCGCGCGCGACCGGCAGGGTGAGGCCGACGACGCCGCCCTTCGACGCGGCATAGGCCGCCTGCCCGATCTGCCCGTCATAGGCGGCGACCGAGGCGGTGTTGACGATCACGCCGCGCTCCTCGCCGATCGGATCGGCCTCGCTGAGCTTCGCGGCGAATTTGGAAAGCACGTTGAACGTGCCGACGAGGTTGATCTCGACCGCCTTGCGGAAAGCGTCGAGCGGATGCGGCTTGGCCTCCTTGCCGACCGTCTTGATCGCCGGCGCGACGCCCGCGCAGTTGACCAGGATCCGGGCCACGCCATGGGCCGCCTCGGCAGCCGCGATACCCTGGGCGACGCTGTCGTCATCCGTCACGTTGACGGTGAAAAAGGCGCCGCCGATCGCGTCCGCCTGCGCCTGCCCCGCCTCGGCATTGAGATCGAAGATCGCGACCTTCGCCCCCCTCGCCGCCAGCATCTTCGCGGTCGCCCCGCCGAGGCCGGACGCCCCGCCGGTGACGATCGCCGCTACACCCGCCAAATCCATCAACGTCCTCCCTCGATCATATCCATGCATCGCCCCTGCCTGCGCGGGGCGACGGAAACATCACACCAGCTCGAGTGCCACCGCCGTCGCCTCGCCGCCACCGATGCAAAGGCTAGCGACGCCGCGCTTGCCGCCGCGCGCTTCGAGCGCGGCGAGCAGGGTCGCGATGATCCGCGCGCCGCTGGCGCCGATCGGATGGCCGAGCGCGGTCGCGCCGCCATTGACGTTGACCTTGTCCGCCGGAATGCCGAGCTCGCGCATCGCGATCATCGGGACCACGGCGAACGCCTCGTTGACCTCGAACAGGTCGACGTCGTCGACGCTCCAGCCCGCTTTCTCCAGCGCCTTGCGGATCGCCGGAACCGGCGCAGTCGTGAACAGCGCCGGATCATGCGCGTGCGCCGCCTGCCCCTTCACCTCGGCGACGATCGGCAGTCCGAGCTTTTCCGCCACGCTGCGGCGCGTCATCACCAGCGCGGCTGCGCCGTCCGAGATGGAGGCGGAGCTGGCGGCGGTGATCGTGCCGTCCTTTGCGAAAGCGGGCTTCAGCGACGGGATCTTGTCCGGCCTGGCGTTGCCCGGCTGCTCGTCGGTGTCGATGGTGACGCTGCCCTTGCGGGTCGTCACCTCGACGGGGACGATCTCCTTGGCGAAGGCGCCGCTGGCGATCGCCGCATTGGCGCGTTCGAGCGAGCGGACCGCATAGGCGTCCTGCTCCTCGCGGGTGAATTGATACTCGCGGGCCGTATCCTCGGCGAATGCGCCCATCGGCTTGCCGGGCTCATAGGCGTCCTCGAGCCCGTCGAGCATCATCGAATCATAGACCTTGTCATGACCGATGCGCGCGCCGCCGCGATGCTTGGTCAGCAGGAAGGGCGCATTGGTCATGCTCTCCATGCCGCCCGCGACGACGATGTCGACAGAGCCCGCGGCCAGCGCCTCGGCAGCCATGATCGCCGCCTGCATGCCGCTGCCGCACATCTTGTTGACTGTCGTCGCCTCGACCGAGCGGGGCAGGCCCGCGCCCAGCGCCGCCTGGCGGGCCGGCGCCTGGCCGAGACCGGCGGGCAGCACGCAGCCCATATAGATGCGCTCCACCACATCGCCGGCAACGCCGGCGCGCTCCACCGCAGCCTTCACCGCCGCCGCGCCGAGCTCGGTCGCGCTGGCGCCGGACAGGGCGCCCTGGAAGCCGCCCATTGGGGTGCGGGCATAGCTTGCGATAATTACGGGATCGTCGCTCATCGAAAATACTCCTGCGAGGAAGCGGCGATCCTTACCATCCATGCCGCATCGCTCACGCCGCTGGGTTTTTAAGCACTCGGAATAGTATCTACTGATGAGTAGATGGCGCGGGAGCGACCGGAAGTCAATTGCTCGCACATGCAAAAAACGGCGCCGTCGATGACGGCGCCGCAAGTCGAATTTCCCTGAATTGAACTTTCCCCTTCACGGGGAAGGGTGCTTGGCCGGCCTCAGCAATCCAGCGTGGCCTTGCGTTCCCAATCGGTCAGATGCCCGGTAAAGCTCGCCCACTCGCGCTGCTTGAGCTTGAGATAGGAGGGAATGAAGTCCCCGAACGCCGCGCCCAGCACCTCGGACGCTTCCAGCGCGCGCAAGGCATCGAGCAGGTTGAGCGGCAGCTTGCCGATCCCCGGTACCTTGTGCGCCTCGGTGTACATGTTGATGTCGAGGCGCGGGCCCGGATCGCGTTTCTCGACGATCCCGTCCAATCCCGCCGCCAGCACGGCGGCCTGGAGCAGATAGGGATTGGTCGCGCCATCGGCGAGCCGCAGTTCCAGCCGGCCGTCGTCCGGAATGCGGATCATGTGGGTGCGGTTGTTGCCGGTATAGCTGATCGAGTTGGGCGACCAGGTAGCACCGGACAGGGTCGGCGGCGCGTTGAGCCGCTTGTAGCTGTTGACCGTGGGATTGAGCAGCGCCGCGAGCGCCGGCGCGGAATGCATGAGCCCGCCGATGAAATGGTAGCCAAGCGCCGACAGGCCCAGCTCGCCGGCTTCGTCGGCAAAGAGATTGGTGTCGTCCTTCCACAGCGAGATATGGGCGTGACAGCCATTGCCCGTCAGGTTCGAGAAGGGCTTGGGCATGAAAGTCGCGCGCAGGCCGTGCTTCTCGGCGATCGACTTGACCATATATTTGAAGAAGGCGTGGCGATCGGCGGTGATCAGCGCGTGATCATATTCCCAGTTCATCTCGAACTGGCCGTTCGCATCTTCATGGTCGTTCTGGTACGGCTTCCAGCCGAGCGCGAGCATTGCATCGCAAATCTCTGTGATGACGTCATAACGGCGCATCAGAGCAAGCTGATCGTAACAAGGCTTTTCCTGGGCGTCGGCAGCGTCGGCGATCGCGCTGCCATCGGGCGTGATCAGGAAATATTCGCACTCGACGCCGGACTTCATCTCGAATCCGTGGTTCGCCGCCTCGGCGACCATCTTCTTGAGCAGATTGCGCGGCGCCTGTTCGACCGGCTTGCCCGACATCCACAGGTCGGCCGCCAGCCAGCCCACCTCCGGCTTCCACGGCAACTGGATCAGGCTGTCGGGGTCGGGAACGGCGAACAGATCGGGATGAGCCGGCGTCATGTCCAACCAGGTCGCGAAGCCGGCAAAACCCGCTCCGTTCTTCGCCATGTCCCCTATGGCCGATGCCGGCACCAGCTTGGCGCGCTGAGCGCCGAACAGATCGGTGTAGGAAATCAGGAAATATTTGATGTTCTGCTTCTTGGCCGCCGCTTCGAGATCGATCGCCATATCCTTGCCTTCCGCTGTGGCACGGAGGCGAAGGCCCCCGCCCCGCCCAAATGTTCAGAAGCCCCCTTGGCCCGGAATCCAGCTGGTGCCCGCCAGCGGCACCCGCGCCATCGCCGCCGCCTCGATGGTCAGCGCCACCAGGTCTTCCGGCTCGAGGTTGCGCAGATGGCTCTTGCCGCAGGCCCGCGCGATGGTCTGCGCCTCGAGCGTCAGCACCGCGAGATAGTTGGCCAGCCGCCGTCCGGCCGCGACCGGATCCAGCCGCGCCGCCAGGTCCGGGTCCTGGGTGGTGATGCCTGCCGGATCGCGTCCTTCCTGCCAGTCGTCATAGGCACCGGCAGTGGTGCCGAGCTTGGCATATTCCGCTTCGAGCGCCGGATCATTGTCGCCGAGCGCCACCAGCGCCGCCGTGCCGATCGAAACTGCGTCGGCGCCGAGCGCCAGCGCCTTGGCGACGTCGGCACCGTTGCGGATGCCGCCGGAGACGATGAGCTGCACCTTGCGATGCATGCCCAGTTCCTGCAGCGCCTCGACCGCCGGCCGGATCGCGGCGAGCGTGGGGATGCCGACATGTTCGATGAACACATCCTGCGTCGCCGCGGTACCGCCCTGCATGCCGTCCAGCACCACGACGTCGGCGCCTGACTTCACCGCCAGCGCCACGTCATAATAAGGCCGCGTCGCACCGACCTTGACATAAATCGGCTTCTGCCAATCGGTTATCTCGCGCAGTTCCTCGATCTTGATCTCGAGATCGTCCGGTCCCGTCCAATCAGGATGCCGGCAGGCCGAGCGCTGATCGATGCCCTTGGGCAGGGTCCGCATCGCCGCGACGCGATCGGAGATCTTCTGGCCGAGCAGCATCCCGCCGCCACCCGGCTTGGCGCCCTGGCCGATCACGATCTCGATCGCGTCGGCCTTGAGCATGTCAGCCGGATTCATTCCGTAGCGCGAGGGCAGATATTGGTAGACGAGCGTCTGCGAATGGCCGCGCTCTTCCGGCGTCATGCCGCCGTCGCCGGTGGTGGTCGACGTGCCGGCGATCGTCGCGCCGCGGCCGAGCGCCTCCTTCGCCTGGGCGGAGAGCGAGCCGAAGCTCATGCCCGCGATGGTGATCGGCGTCTTGAGATGGATCGGCTTCTTGGCGAAGCGCGTGCCGAGGATCACATCGGTTGCGCACTTCTCTCGATAACCTTCGAGAGGATAACGGGAAATAGACGCACCGAGGAACAGCAGATCGTCGAAATGCGGCAGCGCCCGCTTCGCACCCGCGCCGCGGATGTCATAGATGCCGGTCGCTGCCGCGCGACGGATCTCGGAGAGGGTGTAATCGTCAAAGGTGGCGCTGCGCCGCGGGACGGTGCGCGGGATGTCGGTGGTGTCCATCAATAGGCCCCCGCATGATCGACATGGAAATTGTAGAGGGTGCGGGCCGAGCCGTAGCGGCGGAAATCCTCCACCTTCACCGCGCCGTCGAGGCCCGCCGCGTCGAGCAGCCGACGCAGTTCGGCGCGATGCTCGTCGCGCAGTTCCTTCTCGATGCAGTCCGCGCCGAGGCTCTTCACCTCCCCGCGGACATAGAGCCGGGCCTCGTAGATGGAATCGCCCAGCGCATCGCCCGCATCACCGAGCACGACCAGCGCACCGGACTGCGCCATGAAGGCGCTCATCGGCCCGATCGAGCCTTTCACGACGATATCGACACCCTTCATCGACGTGCCGCAGCGGGCGGAGGCATTGCCGTCGATCACCAGCAGGCCGCCATGGGCGGTCGCGCCCGCGGACTGGCTGGCATCGCCGAGCACATGGATCCGGCCGGACATCATGTTCTCGCCCACGCCGACGCCGGCATTGCCCTCGACGACGATGGTCGCCTGACGGTTCATGCCGCCGCAATAATAGCCGGCATGGCCGGCGATCTCCACGGTCACGGGCACGTCCAGCCCCACCGCCAGCGCATGCTGGCCGCCGGGATTCTCGACCCGCCAGAGTGTCTCGTTGGTATCAGGCGCCAGCGCGTGCAAGCTTTCGTTGAGCGCCCGCTTGCTGGTCACGGCGAGGTCGACGACCGGCATCAGTTGCGCTCCCATGCATAGACGCGGGCGGGTTCGGGCTCGAACACCTTGGCCTTCTCGACCCCGGGCAGCCCGGCGAGCGCGCGGTACTCCGACGCGAAGGCGACGTAATCGTCGGTTTCCGCCATCACTGCCGGCTTGCAGGAGATCGGATCGCGCACCACGGCGAAGCCGTTTTCGGTGCCGACGACGAAGGTGAAGAAGCCGTCCAGATCCTCGAGGCCGGCTTCCAGCGCCTCGGCCAGGCTGGCGCCCTCGCGCATCTTCCAGCTGAGATAGCCTGCTGCGACCTCGCTGTCGTTCTCGGTGGTGAAGGCGATGCCCTCCCGCGTCAGCATCCGGCGCAGGCTGCTGTGGTTGGACAGCGAGCCATTATGCACCAGGCACTGGTCCGGCCCGGTCGAGAAGGGATGTGCGCCCGCGGTGGTGACGGCGCTTTCCGTCGCCATGCGCGTGTGGCCGATGCCGTGCGTGCCGGACATGCCGGCCAGATCGAAACGGCGCGCGACGTCGCCCGGCAGGCCGACTTCCTTGTAGAGCTCGATGCGCTTGCCGGATCCGGTCACCGCCAGATCGGGGCGCTCGGCGGCGAGCCAGGCGCGGGCCGCCGCTTCCTGCGCGGTGGCGAGGCCCAGCACCACATGGCTGTCGTTCGGCGACTCCGTCACCGGCGTGCCGATCGCGGCCGCCAGCGCATCGCCCACGCCGGCCAGCGCGGGGCCGCGCACGGTGAGCTTGACGATCCCGTCGTCACCCGTGCCGTACACCGCGAAACCCGCACTGTCGGGTCCGCGATCCGACATGACCTCCAGCATGGTGGCCAGCATGGCGCCGAGCTTCGGCTCCAGCGCTTTGTCCTTCAGGAATAATCCAACGATTCCGCACATGCGCGCCTCCTGCCCCGATGCTTAGGGGTCAGGCCGCGCAGCTGTCAATCCTGGAGAATTAATTTTTCTCCGCAGGAAAGTATCGGCGGGATAGGATCACCCCGCGCTGCGCGGATAGATGATGATCGAAAGATAGCGCATGGGATGCTTCAGCAACTCCTCCGGCCCATGGCGCGCTCCGGAATCGAACATCATCGTGTCGCCGGGATGGAGGTGGTAGGACGCGCTGCCATGCTGATAGGTCATCTCGCCTTCCAGCATGTGGATGATCTCGACGCCGGCATGACTGAAGCTGGTATAAGGCTGCGCGCCTTCCTCCAGCGTGATCAGATAGGGTTCGACGACGACGTCGCCGCGCGGCAGGTGGCCGAGCAGCTGATAGGTATGGCCGGCCTTGGTGCCGCGCCGCTCGATCGTGACGCCCCGCCCGGCCGGCACGAAGGAGCAATCCTGCCGTTCCTCCACCGAGGCGAACAGCGAGGAGATCGGCACGGACAGCGCGGTCGCGAGCGCGTTGAGCGTGGTCAGCGAAGGCGAGATCAGGCCATTCTCGATTTTCGAGAGCATGCCCAGCGAGATGCCCGCCGCCGCCGCGAGATCGGCGACCGAAAGATCCTGCTTGCGGCGCAGCAGCCGGATCTGCACGCCCAGCGCCCGCTCCAGCACGCGCGCCTCGCTGCTCGGCGCGCTCGATCCGGTCCGCAGCTCCTCGATTTCCGCCGCCGCCGCCTCGATCGTCTTGGTCCGCTTCGCCATCAACCTGCCCTGCCGCCTCCCGTTGCGGAACTTTTACGCAAATCACCCCTGCCAGCCAGCGCCGGCATGATGCATTTGAGGGCATTGCGCCGGTTTTGCAAAGGTTCAGCTCGCAGGGGTAGCCAGCCTGCGGATCAATCCCGGAAGACGACGGTGGTGGAGCCGTTGAGCAGGGCGCGGCCTTCGAGGTGGAAGCCGACGGCGCGGGCGAGCACGCGGCGCTCGATGTCGCGGCCCTTGCGGACGAGATCCTCGGGGCTGTCATTGTGGCTGACGCGTTCGACGTCCTGCTCGATGATCGGGCCTTCGTCGAGGTCCGCGGTCACATAATGCGCCGTCGCCCCGATCAGCTTCACGCCGCGCGCATGGGCCTGGTGATAGGGCTTGGCGCCCTTGAAACCGGGCAGGAAGCTGTGATGGATGTTGATGCAGCGGCCCGACAGATAGGCGGCGAGATCGTCCGACAGGATCTGCATGTAGCGCGCCAGCACGATCAGCTCCGCGCCCGTCCGCTCGACCACCGCCTTGATCTGCGCTTCCTGCTGCGGCTTGGTCTCCCTGGTGATCGGCAGGTGATGGAAGGGGATGCCGCCGAAATCGATGCCCGCATAGGTTTCGAAGCCATGGTTGGAGACGATCCCGACGATATCCATCGCCAGCTCCCCGATCCGCCAGCGATAGAGCAGGTCGACCAGGCAATGATCGAATTTCGAGACCAGGATCAGCACCTTCTTGCGCCGGTCGTTCGGGCTCAGCGCCCATTCCATGCCATGCTCCGCCGCGATCGGCGCAAAATCCGCCTCGACCTTCGCCACCTCCCCGCCCTCCGGCAGGTTGAACACCGTCCGCATGAAGAACCGGCCGGACACTATGTCGTCGAACTGGTTCGCCTCGAGGATGTTGCCGCCATGCGAGAACAGCATCGTCGCGACCTTGGCGACGATGCCCGGACGATTCGGGCACGACAAAGTGAGAATATAGCTCGCCTGGGCCATAGCATCTTCCATCATGATGGCGCGCCGTCCGCATCGCGGCACCGCCGGGTGGGGTCAATGACGGGTCGGAGTTGATCTATCAACCATCTTCGCTGAACCGGTGCAGCGGAACGCCGCGCGCGGCCGCGCTCGTGGCCAGCCAATGCCAGAAGCTGCCGGCGAAGCTGCGGAAGACGGCAACGTCGAATTGCGCTTCGCCGACGCGTATCAGGATCGCGCCGACATGGGCGATCACCGTCACCGCGACGGCGCCGACCGGAAAGGCGTCCGCATGCAGATCGATGAAGGCGCCGGACTGAAGCATTGGCATCGCTTCCGCGCCGCCGAGACGCAGCACCGCATAGCCCGAGCTCTGATCGAATACCGACGCCACGCCATCGAGCTGCACCGCCATCGAGCAAGCCCAGAAGGGATCCGCGCCCTCACAGAAGGAAAGCCAGCTTCCCGGCCCCGTCCCGGCAAAACGCACCGCGCCGGCACCCGACAGGATCGGCCCGTCGATGAGCGCGATCCCGAAGCGTTCCGCCACGCGCTGCGCGAGCGCAGCCGTGGACGATGCGCGCGCCATGATCGTCGCGATTCCAAGATCGCCCCGCTCGCTGACGGCCAGGCCGCCGCCCGCCGCCGGCAGGGCGCCGACCATCGCCGTAAATGCCCGTTCCTCAACCACGCAGCCTAACCCCTTCCGGATCGAAGAAAATCGGGGAGCAGACCTCGACCTCGACATCGGTCCCGCGCACGGGAGACACGGCGCGCACCCGCTCGCCGATCCGCGACGGCCCGTTGGCGAGGAGGCCGAGCGCGATCCATCCGTCGACGACCGGCGAGAAACAGGCCGAGGTGACATAGCCCTGATCATGCTCCGCCCGTGCCGCAGCGCCGAGCGGCAGCAGATGTGCACCGCCGCGCACCCGCTCGCCCGGCCGCACCGGCTTGAGGCCGACCAGCGTCGGCCGCATCGGATCGGTCAGCGCCGCCCGGCCGGCAAGCGCGCGGCCGATGAAATCCTTCCTGGCCGACAGCATCCGCCCCATGCCGAGATCGTGCGCCGTCGTCTGGCCATTCAGCTCGTTACCCGCCGGATGCCCCTTCTCGATCCGGAGCACGCCCAGCGCCTCGGTGCCGTAGGGCGTGACGCCGAAGCTCCGCCCGGCCTCCGTCAGCGCCCGCATCAGCGCCGCGCCGCGATCCGCCGGCACCGCAATCTCATAAGCAAGCTCGCCGGAGAAGGAGAGCCGGAACAGCCGCGCCGGCCCATCCCGCCACCGGCACTGCGCGCTGGCCATGAAGGGGAACGCCTCGTTGGACAGATCCATGTCCGGCAGCAGCCGCTGCATCAGCACCCGCGCATTCGGCCCTGCCACCGCCACTTGCGCCCATTGCTCCGTCACCGACACGGCCTGCGCGTCCAGCTCCGGCCAGAGCACATGCCGGCAATAATCGACATGCTGCATCACCCGCGCCGCATTGGCGGTGGTGGTGGAAATCACATAGCGGTCGTCGGCGAGCCGCGCCGCGGTGCCGTCGTCGAACACGAAGCCGTCCTCGCGAAGCATCAGCCCGTAGCGCGCCTTGCCCACCGGCAGAGTGGACATCATGTTCGTGTAGAGCCGATCGAGCAGCGTGGCTGCGTCCGGCCCGGCCACCTCGATCTTGCCCAGCGTCGATACATCGCAGATGCCGACGCCGGTGCGCACCGCCCGCGCCTCGCGCGTCACACTTTCCAGCCAGTCGCTTTCGCCGGGCCGGGTGAACCACTGGGCCCGCTTCCACTGACCGGTATCGACGAAGCTTGCGCCATTCTCGGCCGCCCACGCATGGCCGGCAGTCAGCCGGACCGGGCGGAAATGCGCGGCAGTGTGCGCGCCGGCGAAAGCACCGATCGCCACAGGCCGGTCGGGCGGCCGCGCGATCACCGTGCCCTTCTCGCCCATCGCCGTGGCGGTGGCCGCGGCGAGCAGTGCCTGGCCGTTGACCTGCCCGGCCTTGCCCTGGTCGGTCGCCATGCCGAGCGTCGTGTAGCGCTTGAGATGCTCGACCGAGCGGAAGCCTTCACGCTCGGCCAAAGCGATATCGTCCACCGTCACGTCATGCTGGAAGTCGACGAAGGCCTTGCCCTTCGAACCCGGCACGGACCAGAGCGTCCCCACCCCGGCCGGATCGTCCGACGTGGCCGGCCGTGCGCCGACCGTCGCGGGCATGCCGAGATCGGCAAGCGCCGCCTGCGCCTCACGCAGCCCGTCGTCGATCGCTTCACCCAGCGAGAAATGCCCCGCCGCCGCCCCGGCCAGCGCCATGCCGGCCGGCGGGGTCTTCAGCACGAAGGCGTGGATGGCGTCATCCCACACCGGCCGCGCGCCGAGATGGCTGGCGATGCCGATCGCCGGATTCCAGCCGCCGGCCATGGCGAGTATGTCCGCCTCGATGCGCCTGCCGGAAACCTCTATCGATCGCAGCGTCTTGCCATGGGTTGCTGTCACCATGCCTGCGATCGTCGATCCGTCGCCCGTGCCGTCGGGCGTGACGATTGCCGGCACCTCGATCCCCGCCGCCTTCAGCGCCCGGGCCAGTCTCAAGCCGCTGGCGGTGAGCGCGAATATCGCGATGCGCTTGCCGGGCGCTGTCGCAAAGCGATTGACATAGGCCTCGACGGCGGAGGCCTGCATGACGCCGGGCCGGTCGTTGCCGCCGAAGCTGATCGGCCGCTCGACCGCGCCGGTGGCGAGGATCGTCCGTTTCGCCGCGATCTTCCACAGGCGCTGTCGCGGCTGGCCAGCCGCGGGTGTGACGAGATGGTCCGCCACTTTTTCGACCGCGCCGAAGGTGCAGCTGTCATAGCCGCCGAACAGCGTCGTGCGCTTCAGGACCCGGACGGTGGGAAGCGACGCCAGCTCCGCCGCAACCGCCGCGACCCAATCAGCGGCCGGCTGCCCGTCAATCTCGTGCCGTTCGGCGAGCAGCCGCCCGCCCAGCGCGAAATCCTCCTCGACGATCAGCACCCGCGCGCCGGCGCGCCCGGCGGTCAGCGCCGCCATCAGCCCCGCCGGTCCGGCGCCGATCACCAGCAGGTCGCAAAAGGCGTGATCACGGTCGTAGCTGTCCGGATCGGGCAGTCCGCTCAACGCGCCCAGCCCCGCCGCGCGGCGGATCAGCGGCTCGTACAGTCTCTCCCAGAAGCGGCGCGGCCACATGAAGGTCTTATAATAGAAGCCGGCGACAAATATCGGAGACAGAAGGCCATTCACCGCCATCATGTCGAAGCCGAGGCTAGGCCAGCGATTCTGGCTCGCCGCCTCCAGCCCGTCATACAGCTCGACGGTGGTCGCCTTGCTGTTCGGCTCCGCCCGCGCGCCGGAGCGCAGGGTCACCAGTGCGTTCGGCTCCTCCGCACCGGCGGTCAGAATGCCGCGCGGCCGATGATATTTGAACGAGCGGCCGACCAGCCTGACGTCATTCGCGATCAGCGCAGAGGCGAGCGTGTCGCCCGCGAAACCCTGGTAGGATTTTCCGTCGAACGTGAAGGCGAGCGGCTGTCGGCGATCGATCGATCCGCCCGCGGCGAGCCGGCTCATCGCTTCGCCTCCCGCGCCAAGGTGGCGCCGGCTATCGCATGGCTGCGCGTATCGCGTTCCACCACGATCCAGGTGCGGCACCCCTGGGCATGATACCAATGCTCGTGCATCGCGCCCGCGACGTTGGCGCGCGGATAGACATAGTCCGCAAAGGCCGCCTCGTTCGCCTCCGCTCCATCGGGGCGCTGCGGAGCGGCGTCGCCGCGATAGACGAACTCGTGCGCGTCGCGCTCGCCGCAATAGGGACAGGGGATGCGCATCAGTGCAGGTTCGCCTGGGCGCCCATGCCCTTCTCGTCGATCACCCGGCCGGATGCGAAGCGATCGAGGCGATAGGCGGCGGCAGCGGGATGCGGCGCGTCGCGGGCGATGAGATGGGCGAAGCACCAGCCCGAGGCGGGCGTCGCCTTGAAGCCGCCATAGCACCAGCCGGCATTGAGATAGAGGCCGGGGACCGGTGCATGGTCGATGATCGGCGACCCGTCCATCGTCATGTCCATGATGCCGCCCCAGCTGCGCAGCAGCCGAGCCCGCCCGATCATCGGCATCAGCGCCATGCCGCCCTCGCACACATCCTCGACGACGGGCAGGTTCCCGCGCTGCGCATAGCTGTTATACCCATCGATATCCCCGCCGAAGACGAGGCCGCCCTTGTCGGACTGGCTGATGTAGAAATGGCCCGCGCCGAAGGTGATCACGCCGGGGATGATCGGCTTCAGCCCCTCGCTCACGAAGGCCTGCAGGACATGGCTCTCGATCGGCAGGCGCAGCCCTGCCATCGCCGCGACGCGCGAGCTGTTGCCGGCCACCGCGAGCGCCACCTTGCCCGCGCGGATCGTCCCACGCGTCGTCTCCACGCCGATCACCGCGCCGTCGGGGCCGCGCAGGAAGCCGGTGACCTCGCAGTTCTGGATGATGTCGACGCCGCGGTCCGAGGCGGCCCGCGCATAGCCCCAGTTCACCGCATCGTGCCGCGCGGTGCCGCCGCGCCGCTGGAGCAGGCCGCCCTTGATCGGGAAGCGCGCATTGTCGAAATTGAGGAACGGCGCATGCCGGCGCACCCCCTCCTCGTCGAGCAGCTCGGCATCGACGCCGTGCAGCCGCATCGCATTGCCGCGCCGCTCATAGGCATCGCGTTGCGCATCCGAATGGCAGAGGTTCAGCACGCCGCGCTGGCTGACCATCGCATTATAGTTGAGATCCTGCTCGAGCCCCTCCCAGAGCTGCATCGACAACTCGTAGAAGGGGATGTTGCCGGGCAGCAGATAGTTGGAACGAATGATCGTCGTGTTGCGCCCGGCATTGCCGCCGCCGATCCAGCCTTTCTCCACCACCGCGACATTGGTGATGCCGAACACCTTGGCGAGATAATGCGCGGTGGCGAGCCCATGCCCGCCGCCGCCGACGATCACCACGTCATAGGCCGGCTTTGGCTGGGCATCGCGCCACGCCGGCCCCCAGCCACGGTGGCCGGACAGCGCCTCACGGACGAGGGAGAAGATCGAATAGCGCATGGCGTTCCTTGTCGATCGCGATCCTCGCCGATATGCAGGGGCCATGCGGGACTCAGAGCGACATGGATGGGATCAGAAACGACATGAGACACCTACCCGCATCGGCTTTTTGCTGATCCAGGACTTCGCGCTAATGTCCTATGCGTCGGTGGTGGAGCCCTTCCGGGCCGCGAACACGCTGTCCGGCCGGCCGCTCTACGCCTGGCGCCATTATTCGATCGACGGCGCTCCTGCCCGCGCCTCCAACGGGATCGAGATCGTCGTCGACGGCATGCTCGCGCCAGACGAGCCGCTCGACATGCTGTTCGTCGTCGCCGGCGGCAATCCCGCGATCGTGCGCCACCGGGCGACGCTCGGCCGTCTGCGCCAGCTTGCCGCGCGCGGCGTGGCGATCGGCGGCGTCTCGGGCGGACCTTTCCTGCTCGCCCGCGCCGGGCTGCTCGCAGGCTACCGCTGCACGATCCACTGGGAGCATGAGGCCGCCTTCGTCGAGGCCTTTCCCGAGCTGGAGGTGGAGCGCGGCCTCTATGTGATCGATCGCGATCGCCTGACCTGCGCGGGCGGCACCGCCGGGCTCGACCTCGCGATCGAGATGATCGGCGAGGCGCATGGCCCCGCCCTCGCCGCGCAAGTGGGCGAATGGTATATTCGTACGCAGCGTCGCGAAGGCGCCGGCGCCCAGCGGGCGTCCCTGGCGCAGCGTTATCGTCTCGCCCATCCGGGGATGCGCGCAGCATTGGAGGCGATGGAAACCAACCTCGCCGATCCCCTGCCCCGCGAAACGCTCGCCGCCCGCGCCGGCGTGTCGATCCGCCAGCTGGAACGCCTGTTCGCTGCAGGAGTCGGCCGTACCATCGGGCAGGAATATCTCCGCCTGCGCCTCGAAGCCGCGCTCCGCCTTCTGCGCGAGAGCGATCTCAGCCGCATCGAGATAGCGGTCGCCTGCGGCTTTGCGGATGCGGGCCATTTCTCCCGTGCATTCCGCGCCCGGTTCGGCGTGACGCCGACGCGGGCACGACGAGGCGCTTCAGGTCCGCGCCCGGGATAGTATAAATGAGGCCTCGCGCCGACCAGGAGCCAAGCGCATGCACCCCTTTCCCCACGACATCTTCACCGAACAGAGCGACGTCGATCCCGACACACTAGCCAATCTCGGCCCGCTGCGCCCGCTCGCCGGCATCTGGCAGGCGAAGAAGGGCATCGACATCGCGCCCAAGGCGGACGGCCCCGAGCAGCGCACCTTCATCGAGCATATCCGCTTCGATCCGATCGATCCCCAATCGAATGGACCGCAGCTCCTTTATGGCCTGCGCTACCATATCCACATCACCACCGTGGAGGAGGACATCACCTTCCACGATCAGGTCGGCTACTGGCTGTGGGAGTCCGCGACCGGCCTCGTCCAGCAGACGCTCGCCATCCCGCGCGGCCAGGTCCTGCTCGCGTCGGGCCAGGCGAAGCCCGACGACAAGACGATCACGCTCACCGCGGCCCGCGGCCAGACCGATTACGGCATCTGCTCGACCGACTTTCTAGAGCAGGCGTTTCGCACCGACGCCTATCGCATCCAGATCGTCTTCAACGACGACGGCAGCTGGAGCTACGATATCCAGACGACGCTTACCGTGCGCGGCCAGACAGCGCCTTTCACCCATCATGACCGCAACACGCTGCATCGGATCGGCGAGGCCAAGCCCAATCCCTGGGCGCAGATCCTGGCCAAGCGGGCGCAGCATCCCGCGCCTGCCCAGACCAATGCACCGCCCGCCGGCTGATCGCAATCGAGGACGGACGAACGGATTCGGCCAAAACCCCCGCCGGCGCGGCGGCCTGCCGCGATGCAGGCGTGACAAACAGCATTTCGGAATCTAGTTTCGAAACCTGGATCGTAAGGTGGTCCGGCGCGTCATGCCGGGCCTTCCGATCGAGGAGAGGAACAGATGAAGGATTTGCTGATCAAGGGCGGAACCGTGGTCGACGGCACCGGCGCGCCCGCTTTCAAGGCCGATGTGCTGGTCAGGAACGGCCGGATCGCGAAGGTCGGCCCCGATCTCGCCGCCGACGGCGCCGAAGTCCACGATGCCGCCGGCTGCTACGTCACGCCCGGCTTCATCGAATCGCATACCCATTATGATGCGACCATGTGGTGGCAGAGCGATCTCGATCCCCTGCCCGGCTATGGCGCGACCACGATCATCACCGGCAATTGCGGCTTTACCGCCGCGCCGATCTCCGACGACAAGGCCGCGCAGATCGAGATGATGAAGATCTTCTCCTTCTTCGAGGACATCCCGTTCGAGCCCTTCGCCAAGGAAGTGCCGTGGGACTGGCGGCTGTGGTCGGAATATAAGGAATCGCTCAAGAAGCGGGTGAAGCTGCCGCTGAACAACGCCTCCTTCGTCGGCCATATCGCGATCCGCCTCGCCGCGATGGGCGTCGATGCCTGGAAGCGCGCTGCGACCAGGGACGAGATCGCCCGCATGGCAGAGCTGCTCGACGACGCGCTCGCCGCCGGCGCGCTCGGCCTGTCCGAGAACCTCCTCGATCATGACGGCGACGGCCGCCCGATCCCGACGCTGCTTGCCGAGGATGAGGAGATAAGCGCGCTGTTCGACGTGCTGGAGCGCTATCCCCACGCCTCGGTGCAGTGCGTGCTCGACATCGGTCTGATCCGCGACACCGGACCGGAGCAGACCCGCCGCCTCGCCCGCCTGCTGAAAGGCCGCGACATCCGCTTCCAGTTCACCGGTCTCATCCCGACGATCGGCTATCAGGGCTATCTGCTCGAGCCGATGCGCGCGCTGCGCGACGAGATCCGCGCCGAGGGCATAGATGCATGGGTGGGCTATGCGCACATCCCCTTCACCCTGCAGATCGGCCTCTACAAGACCCTGCTCTTCGCCCAGTCCGGCGACTATGTGTGGCACGAGGTGGTGCAGGCGCCGACCATCGAGGAGAAGGCGGCGCTGCTGGCCGATCCGGAATGGCGCGCCCGTGCCCGCGACAGCTGGGAGAACAAGTCCCCGCCCGGCTCGCCGATGAACAATCCGGACATGCTGCTGCTCACCCGCCTGGGTTCCGAGAACGGCACCGGCCCGTTCGACCTGACGCTCAAGGAATATGCCGAGCAGAAGGGCGTGCATCGCTCGGATGCGATGGCCGACTGGTTCCTGGCCAACGGCGTCTATTCCACCATCCGCATGAAGCCATTCGCGATGAACGACGATGCGGTCGTCGAGATGGTCCATGACGAGCGCACCGTCGGCAACATCTCGGATGCCGGCGCGCATCTCCAGATGCTGTGCGGCGGCGGCGAGAATGTCGTCTATCTCACCAAATATCATCGCGACCAGAAGCTGATCACGATCGAGGAAGCGGTCCACGTCATGACCGGCCGCCTCGCCGAGCATTTCCGCCTGCGCGACATCGGCGAGATCAAGGAAGGCAAGCGCGCCGACATCGCGGTGTTCAACCTCGCCGAGATCGAGCAGCGCGACATGGAGAAGGCCTATGACGTCACCGACGGCAAGGGCGGCATCACCTGGCGCTTCACCCGCCAGGCGGCACCGATGCGGCTGACCCTGGTCAATGGTGTCGCCACCTTCGACGGCACCAAGTTCACCGGCGCGAAGCCGGGCGAATATCTGGAGCCGGCAATGGCGGCTGCCCCGCTGGCCGTCGCGGCGGAGTGATGAGGGGGGGCGGCTGCGGCCGCCCCGCTTCGGTGTACTTTCATTTCCGTGCATCCCGAGCGAAGTCGAGGCTGACCACGGCGCGACTTTCCGACTACGCTCGGAGGGTCCGTCGACTTCGCTCGGGACGAACGGTTGGATTCGGGGCCTTCCGAAGTAGGAGCCCTAAAATTTATGCGCCACGCCGAATGACAGCGCGACGTCGGGCGTGTTCCGGTTGAGCCCCGCAACCGCCTGGATGTCGAGCTGCGTCATCTTCTCGGGCTGAACGTCGAAAGACAGCGCCGCGCTGCTCATCGTCGCATGCTGCTCCGGATCGCGATCGCGGACGAACTGGAGTTCGGGCGTCAGCCGGACCGTCTTGCTGAGATGTAGCTGGACGCCCATCGCCGTACCATAAGCGAGGTGCCGCCCCGACCCGCTTTCGTTCGCCGCAGCGTCGATCTCCGGCGAAAGCTCCAGCGAGACCGCGTCGCTGATCTTGTAGCTCGCCGGCACGATCAGGCCGGCGCTCCAGTCGCCAGCGCCGATGCCGCGATGACCGGAGGGCAGCGTGGCATATGGCAGGAGCGCAAGCGCAAGGCCGGTCTTGCCCTCCGCCGGATGCTGCAAATTCTGCTTCAGTCCGATGGTCACGTCACCAATGCCGTCGACGCGATCGATGGTTCCCGTCGTCCGATCGCGTGTGCGCAGATGGCCATAAGCAGTCCAGCCCAGGCGCACTTCCGTCGTCGCGCCGACGCCATAGCGCAGCAATATGTCGCCTGCCTCGATCAGATCCTGTCGCTGATCGGCCTGCCTGTCGAGCGTCCAGCCGCCTAGCCCGATCTCGGCCTGGAGCCGTCCGGGATCGACCGTGCAGGCCGGGGTATCGAGGCCCGGCCGATCGCTGCACAGATCGCGCGGTGCGGGCCGATGGCTGCTGTCCGGCGCTATCTCGTCGGGTGTATCCTGCGCGAAGGCCGGCGCGGCAGCCAAAGCGACGATGGCTGCAGCGGCGAAAATCCCCTTCATCATGGCATGTCCCTGTCCATGCTGTGTTTGGCCGGACCAACGTGCAGGCACAAAGCAGGGTTCCGGTTTCGGCGAGCAAGCCGCTTCCCGCTTGAGCAGTGGCCCGCGACCTGCCAGAGCCGCGCCTTCGCAATGCGGATGCAGGATCCGCCGACGGTCCGGGAGGGATGGCGCGCGCGATGATCGGTGCGGGCTATGCCGGCCTCTTTCTTGCAGCGCTCGTCGCCGCGACGCTGCTCCCTGCCCAGTCTGAGGCAGTGCTTGTCGGCCTGATCGTCAGCGGACGCTACTCCGTTGCCTTGCTCCTGCTCGCAGCGACGATGGGCAATGTGCTGGGATCATTGATCAATTGGCTGCTCGGCCGCCAGATCGAACGGTTCCGCGATCACCGCTGGTTCCCGGTATCCGCTCGCGCGCTGAACCGGGCCGAGGCCTTTTACGCCCGCTATGGCCGCTGGAGCCTGCTGCTGAGCTGGGCACCGATCATCGGCGATCCGCTCACGCTCGTCGCCGGGCTGCTGCGCGAACGGCTGCTTCCTTTCCTGCTGCTGGTGACGATCGCGAAATTCGGGCGCTATGCCCTGCTCGCCGCGATCACCTTGGGCGCGCTGGGGCGATAATCGGCGCTGGAGCATGCTGCGCGACATGCGAATCGCTCAGCTCGCTGAGCCATCGCTGTGGCTCCCGTTTCTGCGGGATCCGCTTCCCGCGTTTCCGCATGATGCTCTAAGCTGCGGCCCCCGCAGGCCCCGGCAGATGCTTCCGAATCCCCGCAATCACCAGATGATGCGCGCGGTCGACGATCTCGTCGATGGAAGGCGTGCGGGCAAAAAGAGCACGCGCCTCGGCACGCAGCGTGTCGCGGCACGGGATATGGGGATGGAACAGGCGCCAGACGGCGGCCGACGGCGCCGGCGCACCCTCCAGCGTGTCGTGCAGCGTCGACAGTTCGTCCTTGCCGAGATGCGACTGCAGCGCCTCCGCGATCGGCCTCGGATGAAAGCGCGCGGCCAGCAATTCCGCGGTGCGATGAATGATCTTGGGCGCCAGGCGATGCTCGTTGCGCACGAACCGCGCCGGCACGCCTTGCAGTCCCCTGACGATCCCGAACAGGGACAGCAGCTTCAATATATAGAAGGTGATGTCGATCTCACGCCGGCGAAAGCCCTGCCGTGCGCTGCGCTGGAAAGCATGGTGGTTGTTGTGCCAGCCCTCGCCCATGGTGAGGATGGCGAGGATCAGGTTGTTGCGGCTGTCGTCGCCCGTCACATAGCGCTGCGTGCCACTGACATGCGCCAGCGAGTTGATGCAGAAGGTGGCGTGATAGACCAGCACCGTGCTCCACACGAAACCGACGACCAGCGCCTGCCATCCGCCGAGCAGGAAGCAGGCGAGCCCGAGCACGATCAGCGGCACCTGCTCGAAGCGGTGCAGCCAGCGCAGCTCGGGGAAACGCGTGAGATCCGGCACGCCGGAAAGATCCGCCACGTCGTGCCGGCGCGCGAAGATCCAGCCGACATGGCTGTAGAGGAAACCCTTGTGACGCGGCGAATGCACGTCCTCGGGCATGTCCGAATAGAGATGGTGGTGGCGGTGCTTGGCGGCCCACCACAGCACGCTCTTCTGGCCCGAGCTTTGTGCGAGGAAAGCCAGACAAAACTGGAAGATACGGCCCGTCGAATAGGCCCGATGCGAGAAATAGCGGTGATATCCGCCGGTCACGCCGAACATCCTGAGGCCATAGAGCAGGGCGCAGAGACCGAGCGCCCAGGCGCTCACTCCCGTCCACAGCGCCGCAAAGGCCGCGAGGTGGATCAGGATGAACGGGATGGTGGTAGGGTAGAGAATATCGTCTTCGTGCCGGACGGCACCGTCTGTCGCGCAATTCATCGGTGCGCCATAGCGACCGGCCTGCAGCTTGGGAATATGGGCTCGTCTCGAAAAGCGATCAGCCGCGCCATCGGCGCATGCTGCGCTCATAGGCCTGCCGCGATTTTTCCACCGCGCGCTCCAGCCTTCGGATTTCCGTCTCGTACTGCTTCTCGGCGCTCCGCCGTTCACGCGCAAGTTCCGCCTCGCGTTGCCGGAAGCCTTCCTCCTCGACCTTATGACGCGCCTGCACCTGCGCAAGCTCGGCTTCCGCACGGTCCAGCGCGCTGCGATCCGGACGGGGCTTGACGGGCTTCGGCCTGGGTTTCGGTGCCGGCTTCGCCTTGGCTCGTCTCGGCGATGGAGCCTTCTCGGCCGGCGCGGGCGGATCGGCCAGCTCCTGCGCCGCCCGCTGCCGCCGCACCGGACGATCCTTCGGCAGCGCAGCGATCTGCTCGGCCGTCGTGCCGCGCAGGCGCCTAATCACGACGCCCGGCCGCTCCAGCGGCTCACGACTCAGTTCGGCGTCGTCCACCCGTTCGGCCACGCCCCGCGAAAACAGATCATGCTCGCTGCCCCATGCCTCGAGCGCCGCCTTCTGGCTCGGCGCGGCGACATAGGCGTCGTGGAAGCCGATCGGTGTCCTGAAGACCTTGAGCGTCTGCTTGCGGGACATGGCAAAGCCTCGGGGCCGGGCGGTCAGACCCTCATTTGCCCTTTGGCGCCTTCGCCGCGGTCGCCTCGATCTCGACCAGGAAATAGGGCGAAGCCAGCGCCGACACCTGCACGGTCGACCGGGCAACCAGATTCGGATTTTCCGCGGTTCCGAAGAACTGCTTATAACCCTCGTTGAAACCAGCGAAATCCATCTTCCCGTTCAATTTCGGATCGCCGACCAGGAAAACGGTCAGCTTCACGACATCCGACAGCGAATAGCCCAGCGTGCCGAGGCCGGCCTTGATCTTGTTCAGCACGCTGATCGTCTGCGTTCTGGTGTCGCCGAAATCCTCCAGGCGATCCTTTTTCGCGGGATCGATCGGCGCGGGCACCTGGCCGCTCAGCATCACTATCTCGGCGCCGGCCGGGATGGTGACGCCCATCAGGATGGGCGCCGGCGGCGGATTGGGGTGCCGGACGATGTCCGCAGCCCGTGCCTGTCCGGAAAGCCCGATCGCTGCGGCCAGCGCGGGCACCGCCATGATGCGCATCCTCATCCCGTCTCTCCCTCGTGTCGATGTCGGCCCGGCGCGCCTTCCGCGCGCTCGGTCACCGCATGCTCCGCTGCCGCCTTGCCGATCGCCATCACCGTCGCCTGCGCCGATTGCAGGGCGCCTTCCTGCCATCCCGGGGTCTGGCTCAGTGCCGCGCCCGCCAGATAGATGCGACCGATCGGCTCACTCAGCAACCGATATTCGGGCGTATCGATACGCGCCTCGCCCATGCTTGGCGGTGCCCCCGGATGCCAGTTCGGCCATGGTCCGAGGCTATGGGCGATCTTGCTCCAGTTCACCGCGATCGGATTGGCGCAGTCAGCGCCATGACCGGGATGGACGCGATCGATCGCCGCTCGAGCGGCCGCGATCTGGTCCGCGATCGGCCGGCGCGCAAAGGCGGCCGCTCGCTCGCCGCTGCTATAGCAACCGAGGATCATGCCGCGCTCGCCGTGCAGACCGGCGGACGGATACCAGATCATCGCGGTTTCGCCGCCCACCCAGCTTATCCCGCCATAGATCTGCTCGCGCTCCCAGAAACGCGGCGCCTCGAAGGCGACCTTGTTGGCCTGATCATAGACGACGCCGGCAATCGCCTTCGCCACGGGGAGCGGAAAATCCGCGTCGATCTTCGCAAGCACCGGGAAGGGAATGGTGCAGATCAGATAATCCCCCTGCACGCTGCGGATCGCGCCGCCCTCGCGGTCGGCATAATGCACCTCGACGCCCCGCTCCCGCTGGCGGATGCGGCGCACCTCGGCATTCAACCTGATCGGCCCCTGCACGTTGCGTGCGATCCCGCGCGCAATGCCGTCCATGCCGCCCACCGGCTGGAACATCGTCGCCTGCATGAAGATCATCTCTTCGAACAATGTCATCGGCATCTGGTCGTTGGCGAGCAATGCGTGGAGCGGCTGTGGCGGCATCGCCGTCTCGAAGCTCGAAACGCCCGCCCCCGGACCCGTTCGGAAGCCCGACCTTATCGTGCCCCGAAAGCTGCCGTCCGTATCGAGATCGCCATAGAAATTCAGGAACGGCCGCAGACGCTCCTTGTCGTCCGCGCTCAGCATCGTGTCGAGCGCGCCCTGGTCCACTGCCTTGGCGAGCAGTTCGCTCAGATGGCCACGCATATCGTTGATCGCGGTACGCATGCGCAGGCGGCTGCCGTCCGCGCCGAGCAGATAGGCGGATCGGCTGCTGTTGACCTCGACCTCCAGCGGGACGCCGAACCTGCGGGCATAGCCCAGCATGCCTTCGTGAAAGCTCGGCAGGCGCGCCGGACCCGCGTTGAAATAAATCCCGTCGGAGAAGCGCGCGATTTGCGTTTCCTCGCCGATCATCTCGATTCGATCGCCGTCCCGCACCGTCCAGGCCCGGCCGCCGACCCGCGTGCGCGCCTCGATCAGGGTCACCGAAAAGCCGGCCTGTTCCAGTTCATGGGCCGAAACGAGGCCTGCAATGCCCGCACCGAGAATGATCACCGAACGGCCCTTGCCGCTTCCGGGCGGTGGCGGGGAAAAGGCTTGGGCGGCCCCGGTACCGTATAAGCCGAGGGCATGCATCGTGCCGGCCAGCGCCCCGACGCCCCCGATCCTCGAAACCTGCGTCAACAGCCCCCTGCGCGTCAGCATAGCCCCGTCTCCGTCGCCGCATTGCAGCATGTCATAAACGGGAGGAACGGCAAGTCGCCGCGGGCGCATCTCGATCGATGCAAATTCGATGAAGCCTATATGCCGAACGGGATCATGGGCCGGTCCAGCGACCACCATGATCGCCTGCGCGCCATCGGCAGGACCGGCGCCTGCCTTCACCATTGTGCCGGGCGGGTAATCCGACGCTAGCCGCGCGAATTTCTCCCTACGATCCGCAACTGCTATCCCCGCAATGTCTGCCGCTGATTCTCGTCGATATCGAGACGCCTGTCGATCTCCTCGGCAAGCTCATCGAGCTGTTCGAAAGAGGCCGCGAGTTCCACGGTGGCGCCATCTGCGAGGGTAAAGCCGAGACGATATGCGTCTCCGTCCGGCACGATCGAAAAGCGGGCGAATGACTGGGTCATGAAATCTCCATATGTGCCGATTGATGGGAAGAGTTGCGCTGGGCGGCAATCAAGCGTCGGCAACCATATGTTCTTGCGCCAGGCAGATGACATTGTTGGTCAATTTCGCGAATCCGGTATCGTCTCCGGCTTCGACCGTCTCGGCGATCAACGCCCACATGCGGGCGGAATGGGCGCAACGCTGCTTCGCACGCGGCTCGATCTCGATCAGCGCGAGCTCGGCGGCAAGGGATGACCAGCGCCGGTAAAATCGTGTTTGCGTCTGAAGCAAATGGCTGCTCATCCTGTCCTCGTCACCGGGCAGGAATGATGCGGATGCGATCCACGGCACTGGCTGTCCTGCGGGATGCCGCCACGGCAGCGGCGCGCACCTCCTCCAGCTTCGCTCCATCATAACCGGGCTCGTCCGGACGCATCTCCACGTCGGTTTCGACCACGAGAATGACGCACCGCTCGCGGCCTTCGATTTCCCATTCGTGCCAACTCCGCACGATGTGATCATTGGAAGAATCGAGACTCACCACCCATTGGCTCCCTTATGGCAAGCGGGAGCGCAACCGAGTCTCTCAGCCACCGGCAGCCTGCAAAGGATGTGGCCGGCGATGGCCAAGACTTATACGAACTTGGCCCGCTTAGCGAGCGGCAACTGAAAACGCGTCCGCACCGCCAGGAAAAGAGCACCCTATGCACGGCAGAGAGAAAGCTTCTCGAAACCAGGATCGGATAAGAGGGTAGCGATGTCCGCGCACCCCTCATCCCCGCCCGCAGCTGCAAAACCCGCTTCCCTGCGCGCCCGCTTCGGCACTGCGCGCGGCCTCGCCCGTCTGGCACTTTCCTACCCGCAGGCCGCCATGCTGCCGCGCGACGCCCGCCATCCCGATCCGGCCGCGATCAGGCGGCTGATCTTCGTCTGCCACGGCAATATCTGCCGCAGCGCCTTCGCCGAGGTGGCGGCCCGCGCGATCGGACTCGACGTGGCTTCGTTCGGGCTCAGCACCTATGCCGATGGTCCCGCACATCCGCCGGCAATCGCAGCAGCGGGACAGCTTGGCTATGACCTGACGGCGCATCGCACGACCCGTGCAGAAGATTTCGCGCTCCGGCCGGGCGACCTGCTGCTCGCCATGGAAATACGCCAGCTGACCCGCATCGCCGCCGATCCGCGCCTGTCGGTCGCACCGCGCTCGCTGCTCGGGCTCTGGACCGCGCCGCCCATGCCGCATCTCCACGACCCCTTCGGCCTGGACGATGCCTATATGCTCACCTGCCTCAAGCGGATCGAGGGTGCGGTCCAGCGCCTGAAACGCGCTTTCCCCGCGGCAGTAGTTTCCTGAACGCGGCGCGCATATCCGCCAGGAACGGCCCGGGATCGGCGGCGCTGAACACATAATAGCGCATCCGGGGATCGAGGAAGCCGGACAGCCAGGCGAACAGATCGCCGATCGGCCGTGGCTCGAAGAAAGGATCCGCGATCCTGCCCCGCTGGAACAGCAGGCGGATCAGCCGGCGCGTCTCCGGGATCATGTAGCGCGCGCGCAGCGAGGCGCGATACGGGCCGGCCTCATGATGCTCGCCGAGTATCCGGCGGCGATAGCTCTCCCAGGCGAAATGCGCGCCGCAAGCTCTCGCGAGCGGCAGGCTGCCCCAGAAGCGACCGTTGATCTCCATCAGCCAATAACGGCCGGTCACCGGATCGTGGCGATATTCGACCATCGCCGGCCCTTCCCAGCCAATCCCGGCCAGCAGCGCCTCGGACAACGCCATCTGCGCCTGGTGCCGCTCGATCGGCTCGGCGGCGCACAAGGTCGAGACGCCGCCCTCCGGCGGCCATTCGTGCAACCGCACATGCTGGAAGCAGAGCGTCGCGCGGCCCGCCTCCATATGGATCATCTGGCCCAGGCCGCGGCCGGGGCAATAGCCCTGCACGATCGGCCAGACGCCGAGCGAAGCGTAGCGTGCGAGGATGGCGAGCAGCGCATCGGCATCGCGCGCGAACTCCGCCTTGACCAGTTCCAGCCCGCGCTGCTCCAGCAGCGCCGCGACGGCCATCGGATCCGGCCATTTCACCACCACCGGATAGGGACGCGCCGCAGCCTCGCGGGTGAAATCCTCGCCCGTTCGCGGCTGCCAGCTTTCCGGCACGGAGAGGCCCAGCGCCCGGGCGCGGCGCAGCGTCTCGCGTTTGTCGAGCACGATGGCCAGCTGTGGCGTGCGGGGCGTGAGAATGCGGCAGCCCTCGATCTCCTCCGGCATCGCCGCGAGCTCGATCAGGTCGCCTTCCGAAATGGCGAACAACGCCTTCGCACCCGTGCGGCGGATCAATGCCGGCAGCCAGTCCGCAAGCGGCCCCGGCACGCGGACGCTGGAGTCGGCGACGAAGCGGGAATGGGCGCCGATCGCCGCCGCGGACCGGCCAATACCATGCACCGGCACGCCATGGCCGCCCAGCTCGCGGACGACCGAGAGACCGATCGGCGTATCGATGCCGAGCAGGATCGCGGGCGGGAGCGTTTTCACGCCGGGCGCAGCTGCCGCTCGTAGCACCAGGTGGCGATCGCCTGCTCGCCGATCCGTGCGAGCGTGCGCAGCCGGTTGGGGCCGAGCCGTGGCGCATTGCCAGTCAGCACCCTTTCCGCATCGAGATCGGCGAAGCGCGCGGTGCGCAGGCGCGGATCGCGGGCAATCGCTCGGCACAGCGCCTCGAAACGGCGCATTACCGAGATATTGGGGCGGCTGCGATCGCGCGAGAGCATTTCGAAGCTATGAGTGACGATGGTGAAGACGGGATGCTCCGCCCCGGCGGCATGATCCAGCGCCGCGCCCATCTCCCAGGCCGACAGCGCGCAAATCTGCGCCGGGCGGAAATGTCCCGGCCGGTCGTAGAGCCCCGAGACGGGCAATTCGACCACGCCCTGATGCCGCACCGGCAGATGCCGATCCGGAGCAAGCGACACGCGGCAGGCGCCGCCCAGATAATCGGCATTGACGCTGCTGTCCCAACCGATGCCGAGCTCGGCGAGCACCGCCAGCGTATCGTCGTTCGCGCCATAGTTGCCGGCCCGGAAAGCGATCGGCGCGGGCGCTCCGGCCTCGACCAGCAGATCGCGCGCCAGGGACAGCAGGATGCGCTGATCGGCCCGTGAAAAATCGGCGATGAAAGTGCCGCGTCGCCCCTCGACAGGGGACTGCTTTGCCCATTCCAGCCATTCGGTGTGGATGTGGAGCTGCACATCATGCCCGCGCGCCAGGATCGGCCCGATCATGTCCGCCACCAGCGCCGGCCCATGCACCAGCGCCGGCATCGGATCGACGAAGAAGATGCCGGTGAGCCCCTGCTCCTCCAGCCGATCCATCTGCCAGCCGACACCATAGGCACCGCCCGCCGCCTCGCCGCCGATCGAGCTCGCCAGATTGGCCGACGCGGACATTCCGCGCTGCTGGAGCAGCGCGGAAAGCTCGGTGTCGACGGTGATCAGGACGGCGGTCATCGGCGGAAATCCTCTGCGCGTGCCTAGCGCCTATCGGTTAAGATTGCGACAAGCGGAGCGTCACCCCCAAGGCGGCACCGGCGCGTAGACGGACCGTAGATGCCGGACCATCGCCTGCACATTGGCCGGCATCAACGCCGCACGCGGATGGACCGCATAGACGGCGACGTCGGAAGCTCCCTGCCAGTCGGGCAGCACCCGCAGCAGCCGTCCGAGCCGCAGCTCGACGCCGACATCCCAGGTGGAACGCAATGCAATGCCGTAGCCGGAGAGGGCCAGCTCGCGCACCACCTCGCTGGAATTTGTCCGTAGCGGCGTCGCGAAGGGGAGCAGCAGCTGTTCGCCGCTCGCAGACTCCAGCCGCCACGGTATCTGATGGCTCGCGGCGAGCAATCGGTGGCGTGCGAGATCGTCCAGCGTTTCCGGCGCATCCTGCTCCGCAAGATAGGAAGGTGACGCGCAAAGCACGCGTCGGTTCGCCGCCAGCCGATGGAATTCCAGCGCCGGATCGATCTGCCCGGTGATGCGGATCGCCAGGTCGAAGCGGCCGCCGATCAGGTCGGCGAAATCGTCGCTCAGCTCCAGGTCGATCGCAACCTCCGGATAGGTTTCGAGGAAGCTCTTCAGATAAGGCGCGACATGCATGCGCCCGAAGGAGGTCGGCGCCGCGATGCGCAGCGGACCGCGCGGCACGGTGGCAAGGCCGGCCACCCGCGCCTCCGCCTGCTCCGCCGCGGCGAGGATCTGGGTCACGTCGGCATGGAAGGCGCGTCCGGCCTCGGTCAGCGCCAGCCGCCGCGTCGTGCGATGGACGAGCCGTGCGCCGAGCCGCTCCTCCAGCCGCGACAGCCGCTTCGAGACCATCGCCGGAGACAGGTGCAAGGCCCGTCCCGCCGCCGAAAGACTGCCTTCCGCCACGATCCGGGCAAACAATATGTAATCCGAGTCCATCGCCATCTTTTCATGAGAGGAAAAGATGCGTTGATCAATCATGATCTACCGGAAACAGTGCGGGCTGCTATCCCTGTGACGAACCCAAGAGGAGTCCCATGATGATCAGCAAGGCCGGATTGAAGGTCGCCGACATACTCGCGGCATTCGTCGAGGAGCGCGCCCTGCCCGGCACCAGCATCGAGCCCGCCGCCTTCTGGGCCGGTTTCGCGGGCATCCTTGCCCGTTTCGCGCCCGAAAACGCCGCCCTGCTCGTGACGCGGGACCGGCTGCAGGCGAAGATCGATTCGTGGCATCAGGCACGCAGCGGCCAGCCGCTCGACCAGTCCACCTACCAGGCCTTCCTGCGCGAGATCGGCTATCTGGTCGACGAGCCTGCGCCCTTCGCGGTCGGCACCGCCAAGGTCGATGCCGAGATCGCGACCATGGCCGGGCCGCAGCTCGTCGTCCCCGTGCTCAACGACCGCTTCCTGCTCAACGCCGCCAATGCGCGCTGGGGGAGCCTCTACGACGCGCTCTACGGCACGGACGCGCTGCCCGGCGCCGCCCGCCCCGGCGGTTATGATGCCGAGCGCGGCGCCCAGGTCATCGCCCGCTCCAAGGCTTTTCTTGACGAAGCCGTTCCGCTCGCCTCGGGCAGCTGGGCCGATTTCGCGGGCGGCGATCCCGTCCTCGCCGATCCGTCCCAGCTCGTCGGCCGCAAGCCCGGCGGGCTCCTGCTGCGCCACAACGGACTGCACATCGAGCTGGTGATCGATCCCGCCCATCCGATCGGCAAAAGCGATCCCGCCGGCATCGCCGACGTCCTGCTCGAGGCGGCGCTGACCACCATCGTCGATCTCGAGGATTCGGTCGCGGCGGTCGATGCCGAGGACAAGGTGCTCGCTTATTCCAACTGGCTCGGCCTGATGCAGGGCACGCTGGAGGCGTCGTTCGAGAAGGGCGGCCGCACGATGACCCGCGCGCTCGCCGCGGATCGCGAATGGACCGCGCCGGACGGCAGCGCCTTCGCCCTGCCGGGGCGCAGCGTCCTGCTCGTGCGCAATGTCGGCCATCTGATGACGACGCCGGCCGTCCGCCTGACCGACGGCACCGAGGCGCCCGAAGGCATCGTCGATGCGGTGATGACCAGCCTCATCGCGCTGCACGATCTCCAGCGCCGTGGTCGCTTCACCAACAGCCGCGCCGGCTCGATCTACATCGTCAAACCCAAGATGCACGGTCCCGAGGAGGTCGCCTTCACCGACCGGCTGTTCGATGCCGTCGAGGATATGCTCGGCCTGGCGCGACACACCATCAAGGTCGGCGTGATGGACGAGGAGCGGCGCACCTCCGCGAACCTCGCCGCGTGCATCGCAGCGGTGAAGGATCGTATCATCTTCATCAACACCGGCTTCCTCGACCGTACCGGCGACGAGATGCACACCTCGATGCGAGCCGGCCCGATGATCCGCAAGGGCGCGATGAAGGCGTCCGACTGGATCAAGGCCTATGAGGACCGCAACGTCCGCATCGGACTCGCCTGCGGGCTCTCGGGCAAGGCGCAGATCGGCAAGGGCATGTGGGCGGCGCCCGATCGCATGGCCGACATGCTGGAGCAGAAGATCGGCCATCCGCTGAGCGGCGCCAACACCGCCTGGGTCCCCTCGCCCACCGCCGCGACGCTCCACGCGATGCACTATCATGCGGTCGACGTGTTCGCGCGGCAGAAGGAGATTGCGGCCGAAGCGATCCCGGCGCTCGACCGGCTGCTCGCCATCCCGGTCGCCCACGGCATCAACTGGTCGGAAGAGGAGATTCGCGAGGAGCTGGAGAACAATGCCCAGGGTATATTGGGCTATGTCGTGCGCTGGGTGGACCAGGGCGTCGGCTGCTCCAAGGTGCCGGACATCCATGATGTCGGCCTGATGGAGGATCGCGCGACCCTGCGTATCTCCTCCCAGCACATGGCGAACTGGATGCTCCACGGCGTCGCCTCGGCGGGGGAGATCGACCAGGCGCTCATCCGCATGGCGGCCAAGGTGGACGCGCAGAACGAAGGCGATGCCGCCTATCGCCCGATGTCAGGCCGCGAGGCGGACAGCCTCGCCTTCCAGGCGGCGCGCGCGCTGGTGTTCGAAGGGGTGGAGCAGCCGAACGGCTATACCGAGCCGCTGCTCCATCGCTTCCGCGCGAAGGTGAAGGCCGGCGGATAGGCCCATGCCGATCCGGCTGCGATCAGACCCGTTCGATCGCAGCCGGATATTTCGTCAGCATATCTTCGGCGGTG
Organism: Flavisphingomonas formosensis; assembly: GCF_009755815.1. Classification (GTDB taxonomy): domain Bacteria; phylum Pseudomonadota; class Alphaproteobacteria; order Sphingomonadales; family Sphingomonadaceae; genus Flavisphingomonas; species Flavisphingomonas formosensis. Next base: position 150,679 of record NZ_WRPK01000003.1, on the reverse strand, counting down.
ACCAGCATCAGATCTTCCGCGAGCGCCTGGGCGATCAGCATCCGATCGAACGGATCCTTGTGGATCGGCGGCAGGCGATCGATCGATGCGGCATGCTCGCCGGTGATCGGCAGCTCCTCATACCCATTATCGATCAGTGCCCGGCGCAACTGCCGGGGATCCACGACGAAATCCGGCCGATCGAGCGAGCGCTTGATCGCGATTTCCCAGAGGCTCGCGGCGCTGAAGAACAAGCTATTTTCGGGCTTGTCGATCATCGTGCGGGCGGCAGGCGACAGGCTGTTCGAATTGGCGGCCGCCCAAAGCAGCACATGCGTGTCGAGCAGCAGCTTCATCGATCACCGTTGAAGAGTTGGTCGATCTCCTCCCGCCCCATCTCGTTGAAATCTTCGGGAACCGAGATTTTGCCTTCGAGAAATCCGATACGGCGGCGCTCATGCGCCATGGGCGCGTCGAGCGGCACGACCTTGACCAGCGGCTTTCCGGCCTTGGCGATAATGAAAGGCTCGCCCTTGGCCGCACGATCGACGAGGCGTGACAGATGCGTCTTGGCATCGTGGATATTGACGGTCTCCAAGCACATCTCCACCAGACTAAACCAACTCAACTTAGTCTATCAAAGATAGGCCGGCAAGGCCGCCCGGCCCTGGGCAGGCGAAATAAAAAACCGCCCCGGGATCTGCTCCCGAGGCGGTTCGATAAGCGGTGTCGGGAAAGCGCCGAGCCTCAGCCTTCGCCGATCAATATGTCGACGATGTGCTGCGCCGCTTCGTCCGCCGACATCTTGCTCGTGTCGATGCGGATCTCCGGCGCCTCGGGTGCCTCATAGGGGCTGTCGATGCCGGTGAAGTTCTTGAGCTCGCCGGCACGGGCCTTCTTGTAGAGGCCCTTGACGTCGCGCTTCTCGGCTTCGTCGAGGCTGGTGTCGATATGCACCTCGATGAACTCGCCGGGCGCCATCATGTCGCGCACCAGCTGCCGCTCCTGCCGGAACGGCGAGATGAAGGCGGTGAGCACGATCAGGCCGGCATCGGTCATCAGCTTCGCCACCTCGCCGACGCGGCGGATATTCTCGATCCGGTCCGCATCGGTGAAGCCGAGGTCCTTGTTCAGACCATGGCGCACATTGTCGCCGTCGAGCAGGAAGGTGTGGCGGTTCATCCGTACCAGCTTCTTCTCAACCAGGTTGGCGATGGTCGACTTGCCCGCACCCGACAGGCCCGTGAACCACAGCACCGCAGGCTTCTGGTTCTTGAGGCTGGCATGTTTCTCGCGGCTGATGTCGGTCGCCTGCCAGTGGACATTCTGGGCCCGGCGCAGCGAGAAGTGGATCATGCCCGCGCCGACCGTGGCGTTGGTGATCTTGTCGATCAGGATGAAGCCGCCGAGCTGGCGATTGGCCTCATAGGGTTCGAACACGATCGGCTTGTCGGTCGCGAAATTGGCCACGCCGATCGCGTTGAGATCCAGCGTCTTGGCCGCCAGATGCTCCATCGTGTTGACGTTGACCTGATATTTCGGCGCCTGGATGGTCGCGGTGACGGTCTGCGTCGCGAGCTTCAGCCAATAGGGCCGGCCCGGGAGCATTTCCGCCTCGTCCATCCACACGATCGTCGCCTCGAACTGGTCGGAGACCTCGGGCGGATTGTCCGACACCGAGATCACGTCGCCGCGCGAGCAGTCGATCTCGTCGGCGAAGGTCAAGGTCACCGACTGGCCGGCAACCGCCTCCTCGAGGTCGCCATCCAAGGTCACGATCCGCGTCACGCTCGACGTCTTGCCCGAAGGCAGCACGCGCACCGCCTGGCCCGGCTTGACCGTGCCGGCCGAGATCAGGCCCGCAAAGCCCCGGAAGTCGAGGTTCGGACGGTTGACCCACTGCACCGGCAGGCGGAACGGCTTCTCCTGATCGGTGCTCACGTCGAGCGGCACCGTCTCGAGATGCTCCATCAGCGCCGGGCCGGTATACCAGGGCGTATTCTCGGACGGGCCGGTGATGTTGTCGCCCTTGAAGCCCGAGATCGGCATCGGCACGAAGCTCTTGATGCCGATCGAGTTCGCGAACTCGGTATAGTCGGCGACGATGGCGTCGAACACCTTCTGGTCGTAGCCGACCAGATCCATCTTGTTGACGGCGAGAACGATGTTCTTGATGCCGATCAGATGCGCCAGATAGCTGTGCCGCCGCGTCTGGACGAGCACGCCCTTGCGCGCATCGATCAGGATCACCGCGAGGTCGGCGGTCGAGGCGCCGGTCACCATGTTGCGGGTGTACTGCTCGTGGCCGGGCGTATCCGCGACGATGAACTTGCGCTTGTCGGTCGCGAAGAAGCGATAGGCGACGTCGATGGTGATGCCCTGCTCGCGCTCGGCGGCGAGACCGTCGACCAGCAGCGCGAAGTCGATCTCCTGCCCTTGCGTGCCGACCTTCTTCGAGTCGGCCTCGAGCGCGGCGAGCTGATCTTCGAAGATCATCTTCGAATCGTAGAGCAAACGCCCGATAAGAGTAGATTTTCCGTCGTCCACCGACCCGCAGGTGATGAAGCGCAGCAGGCTCTTATGCTGGTGCCGATCGAGATAGGCGTCGATGTCCTCGGCGATCAGCGAGTCGACCTGGTAGACCGAATCCTGGTTGATGGTGGCCGACATCAGAAATAGCCCTCCTGCTTCTTCTTCTCCATGCTGGCATCGCCGGCATCTTTGTCGATCGCGCGGCCCTGCCGCTCCGAGGTGGTGGTCAGCAGCATCTCCTGGATGACCTCGGGCAGCGTCGCCGCCTCGCTCTCCACCGCGCCGGTCAGCGGATAGCAGCCGAGCGTGCGGAAGCGGATCGAGCGCATCACCGGCTCTTCGCCGGGCTTCAGCGGGAAGCGTTCGTCATCGACCATGAGGAGCAGGCCGTCGCGCTCCACGGTCGGCCGCTTGGCCGAGAAATAGAGCGGCACGATCGGAATGTCGTTGAGATGGATATATTGCCAGATGTCCAGCTCGGTCCAGTTGGAGATCGGGAACACCCGGATGCTCTCGCCCTTGGCCTTGCGGGCATTGTAGAGATTCCACAGCTCCGGCCGCTGGTTCTTGGGATCCCAGCGATGATTGGCCGAACGGAAGGAGAAGACGCGCTCCTTCGCGCGGCTCTTCTCCTCGTCGCGCCGCGCGCCGCCGAAGGCGACGTCGAAGCCGTAGAGGTCCAGCGCCTGCTTCAGGCCTTCGGTCTTCCACATGTCGGTGTGCAGGGGGCCGTGGTCGAACGGGTTGATCCCCCGCTCCTTCGCCTCCGGATTCTGGTAGACGAGCAGATCCATGCCCGCCTCCTTCGCCATCCGGTCGCGCATCTCGTACATCGCCTTGAATTTCCAGGTCGTGTCGACATGGAGCAGCGGGAAAGGCGGCGGCGAGGGATAGAAGGCCTTGCGTGCCAGATGCAGCATCACCGCCGAGTCCTTGCCGACGCTGTACAGCATCACCGGTTTCTCAGCGTTCGCGATCACCTCGCGGAAAATATGGATGCTCTCGCTCTCGAGACGTTCGAGATGCGTAAGGGTACGGTTGCTCATCAGCCCCGCGCTCCATCGATAAAAGGCCTCAGCGGCGCCGGCTCATAGGGGCCGGTGGCGACGAAACCAGGGTTGAAGAAACGTTCCTTGCCGTAGCCGAGCACGGCGCCGTCAAGATCGAACACGCGTCCGCCCGCAGCGCGCAGCACCGCGTCCCCGGCGGCAGTATCCCATTCCATGGTGGGCGCCGGACGCGGATAGACGTCCGCCTGCCCGCTCGCGACCAGCACGAACTTCAGCGACGAGCCGACCGAAACCCGCTCGCCGACGCCGGCGGCGCTCAGCCAGGCTTCCGTCTCCGGCGTGTTGTGCGATTTGGATGCGACCGCGCAGAGCGGCTCGGCGACCGAACGCACGCCGATCGACTTGGCCACGCCCTGCTCTCCGTGCGGCTCGCGATCGGCCTGCCAGGCGCCGCTCTCGACGTCGCCCCACCACAGCGTCTTGCGGGCCGGCGCATAGACGACGCCCATGGTCGGCACGCCATCTTCGATCAGGCCGATATTGACCGTGAAATCGTCGCCCTTCTTGATGAACTCCTTTGTCCCATCGAGCGGATCGACGAGGAAGAAGGGCCCGTTGACGTCGGGAATGCGCCCGGCGGCCGCCTCTTCCTCGGCCACCACCGGAATTCCGGCCGCAACCTTGGAAAGGCCCGCCAGGATCACCGCCTCACCCGCTCGATCCGCGGCCGTTACCGGCGATTCGTCCGCCTTCAGTTCAACCGCGCAATCGCCGACGAAGTGATCCCAGACGACATCACCCCCCTGCCCCGCGATCGCCACCAGCGCGTCAAGCAGCGCCGCCCGCTCCGATCCATTCAACGCCATCCGTTTCACATCCCATCCTTGAGGACGTCCGTCCCGTCCCGGCAGCTTTGTCGCCATTCGTATCGCATAGCCAGAAATCTGTGCATTTACGCAGTAAAGCTGCGCTAAACTCTCCGCCTTGCGTTATCGAAAAGACATATGTCGGCGCAAATGCGTTATCAACCCTGCACGGTCCGCCGCACCACCTAGCAGGCACGACGCATTTGAGCAGGCGACGAAAACCTTGACATCCTCAATTTTGGCTATGCCTACTATGGGGCATATATTCTACCATGACGTAGCCGGCCCGCCCGGCACATATCCAATATCGACGAGGAGGCCGTGACCGATCCGACCGACGAAGCGCCGTCGCCCTTTCGCACCAAGCAGGAACGGGCAGAAGAGCGCGCGCAGAAGCGCGAAGCCGTGTTGCGGGCCGCAGTGCGGCTTTTCAACGCGCGCGGTTTCCATACGACGTCGCTGGACGATGTCGCGGCCAGCCTCGGCATCTCCAAACCCACGATATACCATTATCTCGGAAATAAGGAGCAGGTGCTGATCGAATGCATCTCGCGCGGGCTGCACCAGCTCCAGGCGGCCGCGGACGAGGCGCATGCGACGCCGGGCAACGGCCTCCAGCGGCTGCGCCATTTCCTGCGCAGCTATGCCGAGGTCAACATGGACGATTTCGGTCGCTGCGTGATCCGCACTAACGACGAATCGCTGTCGCCCGAAGGATCGCGCCGCTTCCGCGACCTCAAGCGGGAGATCGACACGGCAATGCGCGGGCTGATCGCGGAAGGCATGGCGGACGGATCGATCATTCCCGGCGACGTGAAGCTCGTCGGCTTCACCCTCGCCGGCGCTTTGAACTGGCCGGGGCGCTGGTATCAGCCGGGTGGAGAAATGTCCGCGTCCGAGCTCGCCGGTCAGATGGTCGACATACTCTGCTCGGGCCTCGAGCCGCGCTGAACGAGGCGGTCAACGCCGTTCCGACACAGAGCCGGCGGATCGGGAAACCCATGTGCATGGGGCGGTGCCGCAGCACCGCCCGTCACCGTCACTTCAGAAAGCGTAGCGCACGTTCGCGTAGATGCGGCGCGGCGGATTATAATAAGCCTCGACGAACCCGAACGAACCGCGTGAATCGAACCCCTCCTTGATCACCTGCTTGTTCGTCAGATTCTGCCCGACGACGCCGAAGGAAATGCCGTTGTCTACATTGAATTCCAGGCTGGCGTTCAGCGTCACCATCGATTTGGCATAGAGCAGCGGGCTGTTCTGCACCTCCACATATTGCCGGTCCTCATAGGATCCGTCGACGCGGAACACAGAGCCGACATGCTCGCTGACCGGCAGGTTGGCGGTGGCGCCGACGCTCGCCGTCCAGGGCGGCGTGTGGCGCAGCTTGAGATTGCTCAGATCGATCGGGTTGCCTACCCCATCGACCGACATATATTCCTCATATCGGGCGTTCAGATAACCGACGCTGCCGTCGAAGGTAAGCCAGCGCGACGCCTTCAGCCGTGTCTCGAGCTCGAAACCCCAGATCCGCGAGCGGCCGGCATTTTCGGTGCGCGACACGATGCCGTTCGGCGTCGGGAAGTTCACCTGCACCTGCATATTGCGATACTGGTTGTAGAAGCCGCTGAAATTCAGCCTCAGTTTGCGATCGAACAGATCCGACTTGATGCCCGCTTCATAGCTGGTCAGCTTTTCGGGATTGAAGCCGCCGATCGCATCCACCGAGATCGGCCGCCCGTTGAAGCCGCCGCTGCGGAAGCCCTTCGACCAGAGCGCATAGAAGCGGACGTCGGGCGTCACCTCATAGTTGAGCGTGATCTTGGGCGAGAAGTTTCGCCACGTATTCTTGAGGTGATAGCCGAGCACATAACCGTTCACGATCGTGAGATCGAGATCGGAGGTGTAACCCGGGGGGACCGTGATCAGCGGCACCCCGGCCAGAATCCGGTCCGCGGTCTGCACGAAATCCTTGTGCTCCCAGGTGTAGCGGCCGCCGACGTCAAGCGAGAGAGGCTCCGCGATCTGGATCGTCGCATTGCCAAAGACCGCGAAATTCTTGGTCTTCTGCGTCTGGTCGAAATCGATGTTGAAGTCAGCCTGTGCGGCGGCGGCCGGCGGCGTGCCGATCGCGACCAGCGCATCGTAGAGCCCATAGGCGGTGATCAGCGTCGTCTGCTGGCGCACCTTCTCGTAGAAGCCATAGAGACCGAACAGCGTCTTCACCCGTCCGTCCCACAGATCGTGCGAGAGCTGAAATTCCTGCGAATATTGCGTGCCGCGAATATGCTGCCGGTCGCCCGCATAGAGCGCCTGCGAGGCATCGCCATCGCGCGCGAACGTTACCGTGCTGTGGCGAACGGCGCTGATCGATTTCAGATGGCCACCGAGCAATGGGAAATCGAGCGTCAGGCTGGAATCGATGCCGTCGGCATTGTCGATGTTGAGGAACTTGTTCGCATCGGTCTTACGGATGCTCGACGGCACCGTGCAGCAGGGCTGAATGAAGGCCGAGAACAGGTTGGAGAAGTCGGTCGGCTCGAACGCGATCATGCTGTGCGGGGCGCTGTTCTGGCGCTGGTGCAGGCCATCGACGCTCAGCACCGCATCGAACTCGCCATCATGGTAGCGCAGCGCGCCGCGGCCGGCGAACTGCTTCTGATTGCCCAGCGTGCCACCGCTGGCAAGATGCTGCCATCCATCCGAACGGCGGCCGAGCAGGGAAACGAGATAGGAAAGATTGGGCGTCAGTGCGCCGTCATAGCTCGCCCGGCCCTGCAGCGAGCCGTAGCTGCCCGCCTCCACGTCCATCTGGCCCTTGCCCGAGCCGGTCGGCTTCTGCAGCACGATATTGATTGCGCCGCCGATCGTGTTCTTGCCGAATAGCGAGCCCTGCGGACCGCGCAGCACCTCGACGCGCTCGATGCCGAGCAGCGACGTCAGCGCACCGAAAGGCCGCGCCTGATATACGCCGTCGACGAAAACGGCGACGGCCGGGTCCGAGGTGATGATATAGTCATATTCGCCGACACCGCGGATATAGGCGGAGATCTGGCTGGAGGTGCCGCCGGTGCCGGGCGTGAAGTTGAGGTTCGGCGTGCTCTGCTGAATGTCCGTGATGGTCTGATAGCCGCGCGCCTGCAGCGCCGCGCCCGACAGCGCCGTCACCGAGACCGGCACCGATTGCAGCGTCTCCTCCCGCCGCCGCGCCGTGACGATGATGTCATCGTCGGCGGATGCCTGAACGGCAGCATCCTGCGCCTGAGCGACGCCTGCCTGCCCGACCGCCATCAGACTGGCGCCCGCCAGCCAGACCAGCGTGAAACTGCCATGCCGCATGATACCCTCCCCAAATCGTTGCTTTTGATTGGGCCGGTGGATAGCAATCGAGGCGAAGATTACAATATTGCCACGCGAATGCGCGCTCGATTGCCTGTCCAGTTACGCAAAATGGCAACAGTTCGCTTATGACGGCGCCGCATCAATGCGCACGCGCCCACGTCGCTCGCGAGGAGCGGAAAGGGCTGATCAGCGAAGAAATGGGGTGGGAGCCGGAACGACCCGGGACGAAATCGTTACGGCTGCTTCCTTCCGGACCTGACCGGGTTGGCGACGGTACCGTCCGCCCGACTCCCGCGGCGCATATGGCGTCTCATGACGAGGGACGCAAGCCCGCCGAGCGCTGGCAGCGATCTCTAAGTCGCAACCCAACATCCTCTGCCGCCTGAAGTTGGCAGAAGGCGCGGTCCGGCCGGATCTGTCGGCGAGACCAGACGGCTCCGCACAAGCGCGTCTCGGTAACGCCGATCAATTGGACGCGTGCGAGCGAAGGGCTTTACCAACAGAAAAATGGCCGCCCCGGTTCGTACCGGAGCGGCCCCTTCTCAAGCCCGATCCGGACCGCCGAACCGGAATGGCACAGGATCAGCCGAAAATCTTGCCCCAGGCGCGCTTTGGACGATCCTTCCAATAGCCGCGATGATAAGCGTCGGATGCCAGCAGCGGCAGCACCGAGCCGGCCTCTGCGAACACCATCTGCTCGAGCGCGACGTCGACCTTGCCCCAGCTCGCCGCCTCCTTGAGCGTCGAGGAGGAGCAGGCGCCGTCGCGTACGTCGGCGACGGTGATCTGCACCGCATATTTGTGCATCTCGACATCGTCATGGCCCAGAATCTCGGCGCAGACGACGGTATCCTGCACGAAATTCTTCGGCACACCGCCGCCGATCATGAGCAGGCCGGTGGTGCCCGCCTTGATCTTGATATCGGTCAGCTCGCGGAAATCGGCGATCGCGTCGAGCACCATATAGGGCTTGCCTTCCTTGGCGCGCTCCACCTGATGCTTGACCAGACCGAAGCCGGCCGAGCTGTCGACGAACGCCGGGCAGAAGATCGGCACGTCATGCTCATAGGCGAGCTTGACGAGGCTGTTCTCCTTCTTGCCATGCTCGGAGAGGTAGCGTCCCATCTCGCGGATGAAGGCGCGGCTCGAATAAGGCTTGGCTTCCAGGCTGTTGGCGATCTCATAGATCGTATGGTCGCAGTCCTGGAGCTGCTCCTCGTCGATATAGGTATCGTAGATGCGGTCGATGTAGAGCGAGCGCAGCGTCATGTCGTCCGGCACTTCGAGCGCCTGATAATGTTTGTGGCCAAGGCCCTCGAAGAAATCCATGTCGACGATCGAGGCGCCGGTGGCGACCACGCCGTCGATCATGTTGGAGCGCAAGAGCTCGGCATAGGCATCCATGCAGCCGCCCGCCGAGGTGGAGCCAGCGATCACCAGGAAGATGGTGCAGTCCTTGTCGGCCAGCATCTGGTTGTAGATGCCGGTCGCGCGGGCGAGATCGCGGCTGGTGAAGCTCATCTTGCCCATCGATTCGATGATCGGTCGCGCATCGAAGCTGGTGATGTCGATATGCTCGACGACGGTGGAGAGCAGCTCCGCCTTGCGGGTGTCGTTGACGGGCATGTCGTTCATGAGACTTGTCCTTTTCGGAAAATACTACGCAGATCCCGCGAAACGCGAGGAACCCGGCGAAAGCGCGCTGGATTCCCCCGTTTCGCGGGAAGGGCAAGGATTAATCGCTGGGTCGTTACAGCGTGACGACGTTACCCGACGCCGCCGGCTCGGCCGGCGCTTCGCCATAGGCGGTCGCCATGGGCTCGTCCGTCACCACCACCGTCTCGGTCGAGCCGAAACCGTTGAACGCGGTGCGCATCGCAGAGCCATAAGCGCCCAGCATGCCGATCTCGATATAATCGCCGGCCTTGACGTCGCCCGGCAACAGGAATGGCCCTGCCATATGATCGAGATCGTCGCAGGTCGGCCCGTAGAAGCTGAACTCCATGTCGCGCACGTTGCTCACCGTCTCGCGGACCAGCCTCACCGGGAAGCGCCAACCGACATGCGCCGCATCGAACAGTGAGCCATAAGCGCCATCGTTGATGTAGAGCTCGTTGCCGCGGCGCTTTTCGACGCGAACCAGCACGCTGGCATATTCCGCACAGAGCGCACGGCCCGGCTCGCACCACAGCTCCGCCGAATAGCTGATCGGCAGGCTCTCGAAGGCATCGTGGATCGCCCGGAAATAGGCATCCAGCGCCGGCGGCTCCATACCCGGATAGACGGAGGGAAAACCGCCGCCCACATCGATCACGTCCACGGTCACCGCCGCTTCGACGATCGCCTGGCGCACGCGCTCCATCGCCTGACGATAAGCCGCCGGCGTCATCGCCTGCGATCCCACATGGAAACAGATGCCGAGGGCATCCGCCGCCTGACGCACGGCGAACAGCAGCGCCGGAGCTTCGCGCGGATCCGCGCCGAACTTGGCTGCAAGGCTCAGTTTCGAATGATCCGAGGATACCCGCAGCCGCACGCAGAGCGTGAGGTCGGTGGCATGCTTGGTCGCACGCAGGATCTTCTCGAGCTCTTCGTGGCTGTCGAGCGAGAAGGTACGCACGCCGTGCGTGAAATAGGCCTCGGCGATCGCTTCCTCGGCCTTCACCGGATGCATGAAGCACAAGGTGGCCTCGGGAAGCGTCCGTGCGACCAGGCGCACTTCCGCGATCGACGCAACGTCGAAATGGGTGACACCGCTCTCGAACAGGATCGCCAGCAGATCCTGAGAGGGATTAGCTTTCACGGCATACATCGGGCGCCCCTGAAACTTCTCCACGAAGTAACGGGCGGCACGCCGAGCGGCATGCGGACGAATGAGCGTGACCGGTTGATCCGGCCGAGAGGAGACAGCTAGCCCCAGCGCGCTATGATGCGTGTGCAACTCAAGGGACCTCCAACGGATAATTGCGACGAAAGCTGCCTTGCGGTTGGAAGTCCCATGGGGCAGCGGAGGCGCGATATAGGAGTGCTCTCCCCTCGTGTAAAGTTCGTATCTGCAACCAGAATGTGGTTAACCATAATGGTTGTCAAAGTCTTTTCAGTTACAGGAATTGCCGCCGGGCGGCGGCCTGCCACTCCGCTGAAGGCGCTCATCGAAGGGACGAAAAAATCGCGTTCGCTTAGAATCACTCCAATGCGGAGGAAAGACGCCGGCGCAGAGCGGGCAGGCTGTTGCAGTGTCGGATAAATGGTTTCACTCAGACGACGGGTCGCATCACTGCGGCCTGATTCGGCTGTTCCGGGCGCGGCCAGGGGCCCGGAAGCAGGATCGACTCCAGCATCGTCAGGTTGAACCTGCTGAAAAGCCACACCATTCCGTATTGCACAGACGAAAAAGGGTTAGCGGGCTTGCCAGGGCATCCCAAAGCCAGTCATTAACTTGTCTATAAGCATAGCATGGGCGCGGCGACACTACTCTGTGGGGACAGGGACGTGAATAGGAATGCGATTAAAGTGTCTGTTCGGCCGGCATGAGCGCTCCGCGGGGCTGGCGCGGGAATATGAGCGGAAGATGTACAGTGTCTGCCGGCACTGCGCCACGCCGTTGATTCAGGGGCGCGATCGCATCTGGCGACCGATGACGCCGGAACAGAAGATCGAAATGGAGGCAGCGAAGCGCCAGCACGATCGCGATCAGCTCTGATCCGCGATCGGCAGCGATCTCGTCTTCAGGTGACGGCACTGTATCGGACCAGCTAAGGGAGGCGCATGAACCGCCCCCTGCCCGATACCCTCATCACATTGGCAATGATCACCGTTGCCGCCCTCGTCTGGGGTGGCGTCTGGACCATCCGGAAGCGGCCGTCGGATCGTGTGCGCGGCCTGTTGATGCTCGTTGCGGCACTCGTCCTGCTCGGCAACGTCGCGATCGTCGCGTGGCCGACCTGAGCGGCGGACGCCTGCCGAGCGCGCCGGGGCCGCATATGCGCCACTCGGGATGCGGGTGGGAACGCGCTTTCCTCGCGCGTCCCCGACCCGGTTGTCACCGATCGTTGGCCAGCCGCATGTCCAGATAATTGTCGACCGACTTCATCAGATCGACCATCTCATGCTCGAAGAAATGGTTCGCGCCCGGGATGACGTCGTGATGGATGGTGATGTGGCGCTGGGTGCGCAGCTTATCGACCAACTTCTGCACGGCGCCCGGCGTCACCACCTCATCGCTGTCGCCTTGGATGATGATTCCCGATGACGGGCACGGCGCGAGGAAGGTGAAATCATACATGTTCGCCGGTGGGGCGATCGAGATGAAGCCCTTGATCTCCGGACGGCGCATCAGCAGCTGCATGCCGATCCAGGCGCCGAAGCTGAAACCCGCTATCCAGGTGGTCTGGGCCTCGGGATGGATCGACTGCACCCAATCGAGCGCGGATGCGGCATCCGACAGCTCGCCAATTCCGTTGTCGAACGTGCCCTGGCTCTTGCCGACGCCGCGGAAGTTGAAGCGCAGCGTGGCAAAGCCGCGCCGCACGAACGTCTGATAGAGCGACTGGACGATGCGGTTGTTCATCGTTCCTCCACCCTGCGGATGCGGGTGGAGGATCATCGCCACCGGGGCACGGGGGCGCGGCCCTGGAGAAAATCGGCCTTCGAGACGACCTTCGGGGCCGGGGAAAATCACTTCGGGCATCGGAAACCTGCTGATGAACGGATGTTGCAGCGCAACCAGAGGATGCGCGCTGACGCGGCAGCCTATATAGAAGTGCGACCCGAATTCGCAATCATTGGAGAAGCATTCCTGTCAGCCCGCCTCTATCTCGATCACGCGGCCACGACGCCGCTGCTTCCCGAGGCCGCGGCGGCAATGGCGGAAGGCTATGCGCGCTGGGCCAATCCCTCCTCCCCTCATGCCGAAGGCCGCGCGGCACGTGCTGCGCTGGAAGACGCGCGCGGGCGCATCGCGCAATCGCTCGGCTGGCCGGGCGCGGTGATCTTCACCAGCGGAGCCACCGAGGCGATAGAACTGGCGGCACGCCGGGCACAATGCGGGGAGCGCCTCGCATCGGCGGTCGAGCATGATGCGGTGCTGCGCGCCATTCCCGAGAATGAGCGGCTTCCGGTCCAGCCGATGGGCCATGTCAGCATGGCCGCGCTGGAAGAGGCGCTGACGCAGACCGGCCCCGGCGCACTGATCGCGATCCAGGCGGTGAACAGTGAAACCGGCGTCGTCCAGCCGAGCGAGGCGCAGATCGGTGCGATCCACGCCGCGGGCGGCCTCGCTCTGGTCGATTGCGCGCAGAGCGCAGGCAAGCTTCCCCTGCCCGCCAATGCCGACTTCATATCGATTTCGGCGCACAAGCTGGGCGGCCCTGTTGGGATCGGCGCCTTGCTGGTGCGCGATCTGGCGCTGTTGCGGCCGACCGGCGGCCAGGAGCAGGGTTATCGCGGCGGTACGGAAAATCTGCCGGCGGCGCTCGGTTTCGCCGCCGCGCTCGACAATGCGCGAAGCTGGCTGCCCCGTGCGGAGGAATTACGCCGTCACCTCGAGCAGGCGATCGAAGCCGGCGGCGGCGTGATCGTGGCCAAGGGCGCGCGCCGTCAGCCGTCGATCGGCAGCTACCGCATGCCCGGCGTCACCGCGACCGCACAGCTCATCCAGTTCGACATGGCCGGCATCGCGGTTTCCGCCGGCAGCGCCTGCTCATCCGGATCGATGAAACCCAGCCATGTGCTCGCAGCGATGGGCTGGAAGGAAGACGAAGCGCGTGAGGTGATACGTGTCAGTTTCGGGCCGACTACCGCCCGCGCGGACATCTATCGGTTTCTCGAACTCTGGACCCGTCTGGCACGCGATGCCAGAGAGCGCGCGGCATGATCTATCTCGACTATCAGGCGACGACCCCGCTCGCGCCGGAGGCCCGGGCGGCGATGCTGCCATTTCTGGAGCAGCAGTTCGGCAATCCACACTCTCCTCATCGGCTCGGCCGCGAAGCGGCCGCGGCGGTGGAATTCGCCCGCGATCAGGTTGCCGCGCCATTTGGCGATATGCCAGGCCGCATCCTCTTTACGTCCGGCGCGACGGAGGCCGCCAACCTGGCGATCAAGGGCGCGGCGGCGCTGGCCGCGCCCGAGCGGCGGCGGATCGTGACCGTCGCGACCGAACATGCCTGCGTACTGGACAGCGTCGCCTGGCTTTCCACCCAAGGCTTCGAGACGATCGTCCTGCCGGTCGGCCGCGAGGGCTTGCTCGACATGGACAAGGCCGTCGAGGTCATCGACGGATCGACAGCGCTGGTCGCGGCGATGCTCGTCAACAACGAGATTGGCGTGATTCAGCCGATCGGCGATCTCTCGCGCCTCGCCCGTGCGGCCGGCGCCTTGTTCTTCTGTGACGCCGTGCAAGGCTATGGACGCGTCACGCTGCCGATCGAGGCCTGCGATCTCGTCGCCATTTCCGCTCACAAGATCCACGGCCCGAAGGGCATCGGCGCACTCTGGCTGCGCGACGGGGTCGAGCTCGCGCCGCTCCTCCACGGCGGAGGCCAGGAAGCCGGCATCCGCTCGGGCACGCTCGCCCCGGCGCTGTGCGCGGGCTTCGGCGCAGCCGCGGCGCTTGCCGCCGAGCGGATGGAAGCGGACGCCTCCCATATCGCCGCACTGTGGAATCGCGCGCGGGCGGGCCTCGATGGCTGGTCGCTCAACGGCGCCGTCGAGCCGCGCTGGCACGGCAATCTCAACATCCGGCGCGAAGGCGTGGACGCCTCGCGCCTGATCTCGGAATTGCGGACCGTCGCCTTCTCGGCCGGCTCGGCGTGCGCGAGCGGATCCGGCCGGCCGAGCCATGTACTGAAGGCGATCGGCCTCACCGACGCGCAGGCGCGATCCAGCATCCGCATCGGCTATGGCCGCTACACCACTGAAGCCGAAATCGACGAAGCCACCGCGCTGATCCGCGAGGCGGCGGCGCGCCAACAGGAGTGGGCGGCATGAGCGTGACGGTCCGGTTCGTTTCCGCCAAGGGCGATCAGGTGAGCGAGGTCGTCGCCGAAGCTGGCGCGCGCCTGCTCGATGTCGCGCAGGCGGACGGCCAGCCGCTGGAGGGAACCTGCGAGGGCCAGATGGCCTGCTCCACCTGCCACGTCATCGTCGATGCCGCCGATTTCCCGAAGCTGCCCCGCGCCAGCGAGGAAGAAGAAGACATGCTGGATCTCGCTGCGGGCGTGAGCCGCACCAGCCGCCTCGCCTGCCAGATCTGGCTGGAGGGAAAACTCACCAGCCTTACGGTGCGGATCCCGTCCGAGGCGCGGAACATGCAGGGCCGCTGAGCCTAAAGCAATCTGCGCGATATGTGAATCGCACAGCTCGCTCCAAGCCTTTGTGGTCGCGTCCTTTACGCGGAAAACCGGTTCCCACTTTTCCGCACGATCCTCTATCCGGCTCAGGAGCGCGTGAAGCGGACGACCAGTTCGATATGGGTCGACCAGCGAAACTGGCCGACCGGCGCGATCCAGTCCAGCCGATAGCCGCCGTCGACGAGCGCCTTGGCATCGCGCGCGAAGGTCGCCGGATTGCACGAGGCATAGACGATCCGCCGGACCTGCGATGCCGCCAGCTGCACCGCCTGCTCCTTCGCGCCGGCGCGCGGCGGATCGAGTATGATCGCGTCGAAGCGGTCCAACTCGGCCGGGGCCAGCGGCCGGCGGAACAGATCGCGATGCTCGACGAACAGGGTGCGGCCGGCCCGCCCAGCGCCCGCCTTGAGCGCCAGCACGGCATCGCGCGCGCCCTCGGCGGCATAGACGCGCGCACCACGGCCGGCCAATGGCAGTGCGAAGGTGCCGAGCCCGCTGAACAGATCGGCGACGATCTTCGCATCGCCCGCCGCCTCGCATGTGGCGGCGACCAAGGCTGCTTCGCCGTCCGGCGTGGCCTGAAGGAAAGCGGCCGGCGGCAGCGGCACGGCGACGCCGCCGAGGGTGATCGTCACCGCATCCGGCTCCCACCGCGCCTCGGGGCCATAGCCTTCGTCGACCATCAGCCGCGCGAGCCCATGCGACTGCGCGAAAACGGTCAAACGCTCCGCTCGGGCGAGGCCATCCGTTTCCACCTTGCCGAGCAGCAGGTCGACACCCTGATCGGCCAGCGTCATCTGCACGTCCGCGGCCCGGCGGTCAGCGACGAGCTCACCGAGCAGCGCACGCAAAGGCGCGACGAGCGCGAACAATGCCGGCGCCATGATCTCGCATTGGGCGAGATCGACGATGCGGTGGCTGCCCTCCTCGTTGAAACCGAGCAGCACCCGCTTGCCGCGCCGCTCGGCACGCATCGAGACACGGCGCCGACTGTGTGGCGGCGAGATGTGTGGCAGGCGTATCTCCGGCGCATCCAGGCCCTGCGCAGCGAGCGCGCGGGCGATGCGGCCGGTGATGAAATCGGCGAACACCGCATCATCGACATGCTGAAGCTGGCATCCACCGCAGACCGGAAAATGCCGGCACGGCGGATCGACATGGTTCGGCCCGGGCACGATCGAGCCGTCGGCGAGCACGAGATCGCCGGGCGCCGTAAGCGGCACGTAGCGGCCCGATGCGGTCAGGCCATCGCCGCGCCCGGCGATGCGCAGGACAAGATCGCCCTCGCTCATGCGCAAGCGGCGATCGCAGCCGGGAGGTGCAGCGCGAGATCGTCGGCGATCAATGCCGGACCGGCGCGGCGCGCGGCCTCGCCGTGCAGCCAGAGACCCGCGCAGGCGGCCTCGAAGGCCAGCAATCCCCGCGCGCGCATCGCGCCGATGATCCCCGCCAGCACGTCGCCCGTGCCGGCGCTCGCCAGCCATGCCGGCGCGGCCGGCGCAATCGCCACGCGTCCATCGGGATGCGCGATCACGCTGTCGGCGCCCTTGAACAGGATGACGGCGCCGAGCGCTGCCGCGGCGGCGCGGCTACGCTCCACCTTGCCGCCCTCGCCCTCGCCGAACAGCCGTGCGAACTCGCCGGCATGGGGCGTCAGGATCGGATGATCCTCCCGACGCCTCAGCCCGGCCGTGCCATAGTCCGCCAGCAGAACCAGCGCGTCGGCATCCAGCACCAGCGGCCGGCCGGACCGCAGCACCCGGTCGAGCCGGCGCTTCGCCTCTCCGTCCCGCCCGAAGCCGGGCCCTGCGACGACGGCACCGATCCGCCGATCCTCGAGAATCTCTTCGAGCGGCCGCCCGTCGCGTACCAGCGCCATCGGGCCGCCGGCGCCTTCGCCCGTCAGCCGCACATAGCCCGCACCCGCGCGCTGCGCCGCCGTCGCCGCCAGCAGCGCGGCGCCCCGCATCGCGCCCTCGACGACGCAGACATAGCCACGGCTATATTTGTGGTCATCCGGCCCGGGCGCCGCGAGCAGCGGCCGTGCAATCTCGGTAAGCGCACTTTCAGCCCGCACACCGATGTCCACCACGGCGAGGCGACCGCACCGGCGGGCAGAGGGCTGCAGCAGGTGCGCCGGCTTCAGCGCGCCGAGCGCCAGCGTCAGATCGAAGCGCGGGACGGCGGACAGGATCGTGCCGTCGTCGGTCGCCACGCCGCTCGGCAAATCGACCGCGATGCGCAGCCCCGCGCCATCGGCCAGCGCCCCGAGGCGCGCGGCCAGCGCGGGCTCCAGCGGCCGGCGCAGACCGGTGCCGAACAGGCAATCGATCAGCAGCGGCGCAGGCCGGGCCTCCTCGATCTGCTCCACCGGTCCCGCCCATGCCGCGCGTGCGGCGCGCGCGGCATCGGTGCGCGGCTCGCCGGTCGCGGCCACGCGCACCGGCACGCCCTTGTCGCGCAGATAGCGCGCGGCGACATAGCCGTCCCCGCCATTATTGCCCGGCCCACAGACGATGAGCGTGGCCGGCGCAGCCGCAAAGCGCCACGCCGCCTCCGCCACGCCCGCCCCGGCGCGCTCCATCAGCGCCTCGACCGACGTGCCGGCGTCGATCAGCCTGCCTTCGGCAGCGCGCATCGCATCCGCGGTCAGGATCGGTCGTGCCGTCACGGCGCGGCCGGTGCAGGGCGCTTGATCGTGGCAGGCAGACGATAGCGATCGCCCGCGATCGCCACCTCGATCTGACGATCGCCGCTCAGCGTCACGCGCGCCGGCAGCGCTCCGTCCGCCGCGACCACGCCCCTGCCGTCCTTCATCACGCGCAAGCGGCGAAAGCCACCGTCGGGATGGTGCACCGTCAGCACGATGCCGCCCTCGTCCGTGCTGCGTTCGATATCGCAGACCGGCTTGAACTCGGCCTCGCCGGCAAGCGCGCAGGAGATGCGCCCGCTGCTGTCCGCGCCGCCGGACGCCGCTGCATCCTGCTTGCCCGAATGGCAGCTCGCTGCGGCGGCGAGCGGCAGCAGCATGAGCGCGAGCCGGCCCATGTGCGCGGCGCGATCGATCGATCCCTTATAGCTGGCTGTCATTGCGGCATCCTCGCCTTGCCTTAGGCGGCTCGGCGCCCGTCGCGCAAGCCGGACCGCCTCCCCTGCTCTGAGTCTGTTCGGAAATGCGCCTTTGGCGCATGTGCGGCGCGGCGGTTCAGCCAAGCTCCGCCGCGACTTGGCGGATCAATGGTGCCAGCACCTGCGCCCACCGCTCGACGCCCGCCGCATCGCCGATCAGATCCTGGCGCACCTCGATGCCCAGATAGGGAATGCCGTTTGCCTCGCCGTGACGGTTCATCGTCGCATTGAGCACCTGGCCCGAATAAGGCTGGTTGTCGCCAGCGACGACGCCCGCCGCCTTCAGCAGGGGGAGCGCGATGCGCGCCGCCCGCGCGTCGATATTATAGAGGATTCCGATCTGCCAGGGGCGGTGCTGTTCCGGCGCCAAGGAGAGCCGGGGCGTGAAGCTGTGCAGGGAGATCAGCAGGCGCGGCCGCGCCGCGGCGATCCGCGCCGCGATATGATCATGGTAGGGCCGCCAGAAACGATCGATCCGCTCCGCCGGCTCGCGCGCGATATTGCCCGGAATCGGATGGCCGTCGCTCGAGATGGGAACGAGGCCCGGCGCCGTCTCCTCGCGGTTGAAATCCGCCACCAGCCGCGAAACCGCCCCCAAAATCGCCGGGCAGCCGAGCTTGGCGCAGATCGCCTCGGCGAGCGGCGCCACGCCGATGTCGATGGCGACATGCTGCTCCAGCAGCTCG
This sequence comes from Flavisphingomonas formosensis, assembly GCF_009755815.1. Classification (GTDB taxonomy): domain Bacteria; phylum Pseudomonadota; class Alphaproteobacteria; order Sphingomonadales; family Sphingomonadaceae; genus Flavisphingomonas; species Flavisphingomonas formosensis. The sequence continues at coordinate 131,783 of NZ_WRPK01000003.1, read as the reverse complement.
GCGGGAATGCCGAGGACGAGGTCCTCGGGCACATGGTTGGAAGCATGATCGCCGATCAGCAGCAATCCGGTCGCCGGATCGCCGGCGATATCGCGCCAGGGATCGCTCATCCTTCGAACACCGGCGAGCGTTTTTCGCGAAAGGCCGCGAGACCTTCCGCGAGATCTTGCGATCCGAAGGCTGCATCGAACGCCGCGTCCATCCCCGCGTCTCGCGCCACGCCGGCCTCGGCGAGCGCGATCGATCGCTTGAGCAGGCGCAGGCTGGTGGGCGCGTTGCTGAGCGAGATGCGCAGCGCCAGCGCTTCCGCCCGTTCGTCCGGTGCCGTCTCCATCATCTCGACGAGGCCGATACGCAGCGCCTCGTCCGCATCGATCTGGTCGCCGATCAGGAACAGCCGCGCCGCCTGTCCGGGACCGACCAGCGCGGTCAAACGCGCGATGTCGGCCTGCGGATAGGTGATGCCGAGGCGCGAGGGCGGCACGCCGAAGCGCGCGCCCTTGCCCGCGATCCGCATGTCGCACGCCAGCGCGAGGGCGACGCCCGCGCCGAAGCAGCCGCCGTCGATCACGGCAAAGCTCGGAATGGCGATGTCGCGCAGCGCGCCAAGCCCTTCCGCCATGGCCAGTCTCAGGTCGGCCTGCCGCGCCGGATCGGCGAAGCCCGCAAATTCGGCGATGTCGGCGCCCCCGCAGAAAATGCCCGGCACCAGTGAGCGAACCAGCAGCGCCCGCGCACCGGACGCTGCCGCCTCTCCGACGCATTCGGCAAGCTTCGCCCAGCTACGGAGCGGCACGGCATTGCGGGTTTCGGGCCGGGACAGGCCGATGGTGGCGATTCGCCGTTGAATATCGAGCGTGAACATCGGCTCCCTGTTGCCGTCCGCGCCGCCGGATGTCACGACATGGCGCACGAAAATTCGGACGGGTCGCGATGGAACAGGGACTGACGCGCCGGGAAGCGGTGGCGATGCTGGCGGCGGGCGCATGCGCGGCGCCGGCTGCACGGGCCGCGCCCGCCCTGCCCTGCCCGATCGGCACGCCGCTGGACGGCATCGCCAATCGGCTGCTGGCCCAGACTCCGGAAACCGCCGTCTATAACGGCACCGCCGATGCACTGGACGGCGGCCCCCTCGCGCGCACCATGGACGATTATTCTCCGGCCGGCGAAGCCGCTTGGCGCAAGACGCTGAACGAGGCGCGCACGGCGGTAGCGGCGATGAGCTGCGCAAACGACGCCATCGGCACGCTCCACCTCGCCGTCGCACGCGCCATATTGGACAACGGCACGCGCTCGGCCGGCATTCCCTATGGCCGGATCAACGCCTTCACCTTCTCTGGACACGTTCCCTATCTCGTCACCCCGGTCGCCGGACCGCATATCGACACGCCGAACGCGATGCAGAGCCAGCAGTCGCTCTCCACGCCGGCGGCGGTGGATGCCTGGATCGCCAAGCTGGACGGCTTTCGTGAGGGCTTCGCCCGTGTCGGCGAGAAACTGCGCGCCGATGCGGCGGCCGGCTGCCGGCCGCCGCAGGTGCTGATCCGCAAGGCGCTGCCGGTATTCGACGCCTTTCTGAGCGGACCGGCGGACGCGCACCCGCTGATCGTCGCGCTGCGCGACAAGATGGCGATTGCCGGTCTGGACGCCAACGCCCGCGCCGCGGCGGAGGGGCGCGCGATCACCGCCTTGCAGAAGCGCGCCCGCCCGGCCTTCGCGGCGCTGCGCGACCAGGTCGCCGCGCTGCCCGGACGGGAGGAGGACGGATTGTGGGCGCAGCCGCAGGGCGACGCCCTCTATGCCGCGAACGTCCACGCGCTCGGCGACAGCGCCCAAAATCCTCACGAGATCCACCGCGTCGGGCTCGCCGAGGTCGCCCGGATCACCGCACAGATGAACGCCCGGCTGCGGTCTCTCGGCAAGACTCGCGGCACGGTGGCGGAGCGCATGGATGCCGCAGCCATGTCGTCCGCGCAGCTCTTTCCCGATTCGGATGCCGGACGGCAGGAGCTGCTCGATTATGTCCGCGGCCTCGTCCGCGCGATGGAACATCGCTATCCGCAGATCCTGCCGGCGGCGCTCATTCCTCGCCAGGCGCTGGAGGTACGCCGCGTTCCGCGCGCGACCGAGGCAGGCGCGCCCGGCGGCTATTATGACGGCCCGTCGCTCGACGGATCGCGACCCGGCACCTTCTGGATCAACCTGCGCGACATGAAGGCGGTGCCGAAACTCAGCCTGCCGACCCTGGCCTATCACGAGGGCGTGCCGGGGCATCATACCCAGAATGCGGTCGCGCTCGCGCTGGGGGAGGCCCCGCTGCTGATCCGCATCGCCAGCTTCAACGCCTATCAGGAGGGCTGGGCGCTCTATTGCGAGCGGCTGGCCGCGGAGATGGGTGCCTATCGCGGCGATCCCTGGGGCGATCTCGGCCGCCTGCAGGACGAGCTGTTCCGTGCCGTGCGCCTTGTCGTAGACACCGGCATCCATCACGAACGGTGGGATCGCGGCCGCGCAGTCGCCTATACACGCGAGACGACCGGAATGGCAGAAAGCCAGGTCGTCGCCGAAATCGAACGCTACATGGCCTGGCCGGCGCAGGCGCTCGGCTACAAGATCGGGCAGATGCGCCTCCTCGACATGCGCGCCCGGATGGCTCGGGCCTGGGGCAAGCGCTTCGACCGGCGCGTCTTCCATGCGCGGGTCTTGGGCAATGGCGCGATGCCGCTGGATCTGGTCGAGAGGCTGGTGCTGTCGCCGCGCCCGCGATGAGGCAGCGCGTAAATACCTCCAACATAGGCACAAATAGCTGATTTCGCGGTCTTTACGGCCAGGGACAGGATGACGTGCCTGCACCATGCCGCGTCAGCATCATCATAAAGCGCTGAATCATTTCGGCATTCTTGCCAAATCCATTGTCTCTTTAACCAAATTCTCATTCTCGGGCCTTCATGATGCGGAAACCTCGCTGGGGAGCCCGTCGTGCTGCGTGTCTATACTTGCCTGTCTCAGGAACATGATTTCAGGCTCGTCCTCGTCGCCGTCGCCATCTGTCTTTTCTCGACGCTGACCGCCTTCGCCGTCGCCGGGCATATGCGCCGCCTGCGTGCCCGGCCCCATCCGCTCTGGTTCGCGGCGCTGGCCTTCGTCACCGGTACCGGCATCTGGGCGACGCATTTCATCGCCATGCTGGCCTATCAGCCGCATCTCCCGACCGCCTATGCGCCAGGCATCACCGCCCTTTCCATCCTGATCGCGATCGCGATGACCGGCATCGCCTGGTGGGCGATGCTGAAGGTCACCCCGCTGGCGCCGGCCGTCACCGGGCTGATCATGACCGCCGGCATCGCCTCGATGCACTTCACCGGCATGGCCGCACTGCAGACCGAGGGGCATCTCCGCTACGATCTGGCGCTCGTCGCCGGGTCGCTCCTGATCGGATGGTTATGTGCGGGCATAGCCATGAGCACCTTCCGGGCGAATGACGGCCGCCTGCGCTCGGCTGCGATTCCGGCTTTCGTGGCCGCCATCTGCGCCATTCATTTCGGATCGATGGGCGCGGCCTCGATCACGCCGGACCCTAATGTGACGATCCCGACCGGCGCGATCGGCGGTGGCATGCTTGCCTTCATGGTCGCGACGCTGGTCGTCGCCGTGCTCGGCATCGCCCTCGCCGTCACCATCCTCGAAGGCAAGCTCGCCCGCCTGGCGACGGAGGAGGCCGAGCGACTCAAGCATTTCACTGAAAGCGCGATGGAAGGGCTCGCCATTCTCGACGGCGACCGTGTCGTCGATGCCAATCAGATTTTCTGGAAACTCTCCGGACACGACCCGGCCAATCCGCCGCACGACCTCGTGATCGGCACGCTGCTGCCCATTCATCGCGCACGCGCGGCACCAGCCGCGGATGGCGGTTTCATCGAAACCGAGCTTACCGACGCAGCGGGCAATATCGTCTGCGTGGAAACGGCGACCCGCCTCGGTCCGACCGGGGGCGGGCGCGAACTGATCGTTGTGCGCGACATCACCGAGCGCAAGGCTGCAGCCGCGAAGATCGCCCACCTCGCCTCGCACGACCCGCTCACCGGCTGCGCCAACCGCCTCTCGATGAGCGAGGCGCTGGAAGAAGCGCTCACCCGATCGAGCATCCACAGCCCCGTCGCCATGCTCTGCATCGACCTCGACCGGTTCAAGGCGATCAACGATCTCTACGGCCATCCGGTCGGCGATGCCGTGCTGATCGAGGCGGCACAGCGCATTCGCGACTGCCTTGCCGACGGGGAGACCCTGGCCCGGTTGGGAGGCGACGAATTCGCCATTATCCAGCAGCCCGGCGATCAGCCGCGCATGGCAGGGCACCTCGCCGAACAGATCATCGCCTCCATCACCAACGAATTCGTCGTCGGCGAGCTCACGCTCAATCTCGGGGTCAGCGTCGGCATCGCCTTCCACCCCGCCAACGCGACGACGGGCGAGGACCTGCACAAGAAGGCGGATCTCGCCCTGTATCGCGCCAAGGCGGACGGCAAGGGCGTGTTCCGCTTCTTCGACGACGCGATGGACAAGCAGCTCGTGCTGCGTCACCAGATGGAAGCGGAACTGCGCCGCGCCCTGCCCGCCGGCCAGCTGTCGCTGCACTATCAGCCGCTGGTGTCGGTGAAGAGCGGCGGCGTCTTCGGCTTCGAGGCGCTGCTGCGCTGGCACCATCCCTCCCTCGGCAATGTGCCACCGTCGGTCTTCATTCCGATGGCGGAAGAGACGGGGCTGATCATTCCGATCGGCGAATGGGTGCTGCGCGAAGCCTGCCGCGAGGCGGCCAGCTGGCAGCAGCCGCTGCAGATCGCGGTCAATCTGTCGCCGGTACAGTTCAGCTACGGCGACATTGCCGCCACCGTCGAAACGATCGTCGCCGAGACGGGCATCGATCCGAGCCGGCTGGACCTCGAGATCACCGAAGGCCTGCTGATCAACGACGCCGAAAAGGCGCTCGAGGTTCTGCGCAGGCTCAAGGCGCTCGGCGTCCAGATCTCGATGGACGATTTCGGCAGCGGCTATTCCTCGCTGAGCTATTTCCGGGTTTTCCCGTTCGACAAGGTGAAGATCGATCAGTCCTTCGTCCGGGACATGGCCGGAAACCCGCAGGCGCTCGCGATCATCAAGGCGGTGATCGGCCTCGGCAAAGGTCTCGGCATCTCGGTCCTCGCCGAGGGCGTCGAAACGCACGAGCAGATGACGATGCTCCAGCAGGAAGGCTGCGAGCAGATGCAGGGCTATGTCATCAGCCGCCCTGCGCCGATCGAACAGTTCGAGCGTATCGTTCTGGACAGGAACAATGTGTCGGGCGATGCACCCAAGGTGCTGCGCATTCGCTGATCGCAACCGGATCGGCGCCTCCCGGCGTCGCCCGAACCGCCGCGGCAAGGCGTCCGTAGCCGAGCAGACGCCGGACCTTCCGCCGCGGCGTTGCTCCGTTGCGCCCTTCGCTGTCCGACACGGGAGCGTAGCGTTCCCACCCCGATGGTTATTTGCTTCGCGCGCGCGCGGACATTGGCTTAGGCTGAACCGATTCCTTCCCTCCGGAGCAACCGGCGATGGCCCAGTTCGACCCCGATACCGCGACGGCCGCCTATCTGGCCACGCTGTCGCCGCAGCAGCATGCCACCGCCATTGCCTACACCCATGGCGATCACTGGCTGCTGCTCTGGGGCTGGCTGGTCACGATCGCTGCCGCATGGCTCATCGTGCGTTTCGGCTTGCTCACGGCGCTGCGCGACAGGGTCCGGAGGCCCAACCTTGCCGTGCTTGCCTGCGTCATTGCCTATATTGCGCTGGACTGGCTGATCGAGCTGCCGTGGAGCATCTATGCAAGCTGGGGGCGCGAGCGGAGCTATGGGCTGAGTTCCCAGCCTTTCACGGGCTGGTTTGGCGAGAATATCATGTCGCTGCTGATCAGCATGGTGATGTTCTCGCTGCTGCTGCTCGCCATCTACGCGCTCATGCGCCGGGCACCGCGGCGCTGGTGGATCTGGTCGGGCGCGGTCTCCGCGGTTGCGATCATCGTCCTGGTCGTGCTGAGCCCGGTGCTGATCGAGCCGTTGTTCAACAGCTATACGCCCGCGCCGGCGGGCAAGGTGCGCGACACCGTAGTCGCGCTGGCGAAGGACGCCGGCGTTCCGTCGGACAAGATCCTGATCTACAACGGATCGAAGCAGTCCAATCGCTACACCGCCAACGTTTCCGGCCTGTTCGGCAGCGCCCGCATCGCGATGAGCGACACGATGTTCCAGCAGGGCGCGGATCTTGCCGAGGTGCGCGGCGTGGTCGGCCATGAAATGGGTCACTATAAACGTGGCCACATCTTCTGGTCCGCGATGATCCTCAGCTTGCTGGCCGTGCTCGCCTTCTGGGCAGCGGATCGACTCTTTCCCGCCGCCTGCGCCTGGCTCGGCGCGACCGGCATACGGGGCATAGCGGATCCGGCGGGCCTTCCGGTGCTGATGGCGATCGTGGCCACGCTGGGCCTCATCGGGACACCGCTCACCAATACGCTCACCCGCCTCCAGGAAGCGGATGCCGACCGTTTCTCGCTCGAACACGCCCATGAACCTGACGGATTGGCCAAGGCGCTGGTGAAGACGGTCGCCTATCGCGCATCCTCTCCCTCGCGGCTGGAAGAGATCATCTTCTACGATCATCCCAGCGTCGAACGGCGCATCCACCGCGCCATGGTCTGGAAGGCGGATCACGCGGCTCTGGTCGGCAAGTAGCTCACGCCGGCGTGAGCGCCGCGAGCGTGCTCGCCGCACGCCCTCGGTGACAAGCCGCCTGTCTCAACCGAGGCGTGTCGCCAGCCGCCACCAGGCGGGATGGGCTGCAGCCAGGCCCGCGTCGGCGGCATCGCGCGCATCGACCGAGCCGAACAGGGCGAAACAGGTCGCCCCGGATCCCGACATGCGCGAAAGCAGCACGCCGGGTTGCGCGGCCAGCCGATCCAGTACCGTGGCGATCTCGGGCAAAAGGCCGATTGCCGGCGGCTGCAGATCGTTGCGGCCCGCCAATGCCGCGTCCAGCGGATCCCCCTCCGCCAGCGGCCCCCGATCCACCCCGTCCCAGGCCTTGAACACCGGACCCGTCGCCAAAGGGAGGCGCGGATTGACCAGCAGCAGCGGGAGCCCGCTCAACCGCTCGGCCGCGATCGGATGAAGCGCATCGCCCCGCGCCTCGCCGCGCACCGTCCGGCCGTGCAGGCAAGCGGGCACGTCGGCACCGAGCGCGGCGGCGACCGCAGCCAGCCGCGGATCGGCCGGATCGATCGCGTGACGGCGCGCCAGCAATCGCAGCGCGGCGGCCGCGTCTGCCGATCCGCCCCCGATACCTGACGCAACCGGCAGATTCTTCTCGAGGTGGAAGGCGAGCGCGGGATCGAAGCCGCACGCTTCTCCGAGCGCGCGCGCGGCACGCAGCACCAGATTGCCGTCGTCCGTTTCCAGTCCATCCGAAAAGGGACCGCTGATGGTCAGCGACAGCCGTTCGGCAGCCGACGCGCGCAGCACATCGCCATCCGCCGTAAACGCGAAAATCGTCTCCAGCGCATGATAGCCGTCCGGCATGCGGCGGCGAACGTGAAGCGCGAGATTGATCTTGGCCGGAGCCGTCTCGATCATGCGATGCCGGTCAGGGAGCAGCCACGGCAGGCGTCAGCCCGGTGTCGAGCTTGGTGCGGATGCGATCCGCATCCTTCCCATCGGCATAGACCAGCGCCGCACGCCACGCGTAGCGCGCCTCGAGCCGGCGGCCCATCGTCCAATAGGCATCGCCGAGATGCTCGTTGATGGTCGGCTCGCCCGGTTCGCTGTTGACCGCCCGTTCCAGCGTGGCGATCGCTTTCGGCAGATCGCCGCGAAGATAGTAGGACCAGCCAAGCGAATCGGTGATCGAAGCGTCGTCCGGCCTGAGCTGGCTCGCCTTCTCGATCAGCTTGGCCGCCTCGTCGAGATTCTCCCGCCGCGAAAGCTCGGCATAACCGAGATAGTTCAACACCATCGCCTGATCGGGCGCCAGCACTACGGCCTTGCGGAGCGCCTCGCGCGCCGCCGGCCAATCGCCCGCCTGTTCCAGCGCCCCGCCGCGCAGCAGCCAGAGACTCCACGGCGCCATATCCTTGTCGGCGCCGGCCAGCGACAACGCCTTGCCGTAGGCGTCCGCCGATTCCCTGTAGCGGGAAAGATCGCTGTAAAGGCCGCCGACGCGTGTCCAGTCGGAAACCTCGGCGCCCGGCTTGTTGGCGATCGCCAGAGCTTCGCCGAGCGCAGCCTGCTGCTCGCCCTGCGCGGCCAGATAACGCACTCGCGCATCGCGCGCATCCGCACCGAAAGGATCCCCGTCCGGAATATGCGCCAGAGTGTCGATCGCGATCGGATAATGGCCCGTGCCCGACAATATGTCGGCGGTCACCAGCCAGGTTTCGCTGTTGTCGGGCGCCAGGAAGGTGGCGAAGCGGGCGAGGGCGAGCGCGACCGGAGTCGCCCGCTCGCGATTAATGTCCGCCGCCACGCGAATGAGCAGTTCGGCAACGCCTGCCGCGGCCGTGTCCACCGCCCCCGACAGCGGCTTGCCCGCCTCGACCCGCGCACGCGCGACCGCCAGCGCATCCTCATCCCCGGTCAGCAGGGCCAGCGCCTTGTCCTTCTGGCGCATCGCCGCCAGCTTCGCGGCAGCGGCCAGCCGAAGGCGCGTCGAGCGGCCGCTGTCATCGCTGCTGGCTGCGTCGATCGCCAGCACCGCAGCGACGCCGTCGGCGGTCTTGCCCAAGGCGAGATCGAGCAAGGCGCGATGTTCCGAGGCATAGGCCAGGGTGAGCGCATTGGGCTTGCGCACGGAAAGCTGTGCCATCGGATCCGGCTGCCGGCCGCCGAACGCGATCCAGGCGCGGACGATCGGGACCAGGAAACCGAATATGTCTTCGCGCTGGATACGATCGGTGGCGCTGTTCGCCGCCTTCCAGTCGCCCTGAGCGATCGCCTCGCTCAACAGCAACAGCCGCCCGTCCGGCGGCAGCTGTCCCGCGCTGTCGAGCAGCTGCGCCGCTTTGAGGGCAAGCTTGCGGTCACCCGCTGTCAGCGCCTGTCGGTAGGCGCGGACGGCAACCACCGTGTCGGCTGGAGCCATCGCCATGACGGTCGCATAGCCTTCCGCCGCTTTTTCCGCATGGCCGTCCGCGTCCGCGGTACGGGCGCGTACATATTCGGCGATGATGGACCGTTCGTCCTTGCGGGCCGCAGCAGCCGGCGTAGCCAGTACCGCGGCGAGGAGGAGGCCGGATGCAAACCTACATGTTGGGGTAATTGGGGCCTCCACCGCCTTCCGGGACCACCCAGTTGATGTTCTGGGTCGGGTCCTTGATATCGCATGTTTTGCAGTGCACGCAATTCTGCGCGTTGATCTGCAGACGCGGCTCGGAAACGTCCTGGCCCACGATCTCATAGACCCCTGCCGGACAATAACGCTGCTCCGGCGCGTCATAGAGGGCGAGGTTGACGTCGATCGGAACCGTGGGGTCCTTCAACGTCAGATGGATAGGCTGATCTTCCTCATGATTGGTGTTCGACAGGAACACCGACGAGAGGCGATCGAAGCTGATCACGCCGTCCGGCTTGGGATAGGCGATCGGCTTCACGAGATCCTTGCGATACAGCCGGTCATTGTCGGTGTGCGTCTTCAGCGTGAACGGCAGGCCGATGCCGAGCGTGCGCATCCACATGTCGGTGCCGGCGACGAGCGTTCCGACGAGCGGGCCGAAATTCGCGATTGCGGGCTCGGCGTTCCGAACCGTCTTGAGTTCCTTCGCGATCCAGCTCGCGTTGAGCGCCTCTGGATAATCGGCGAGTTCGTCACCCTCGCGCTCGGCGACGAGTGCAGCGAAAGCGGCTTCGGCGGCGAGCATGCCCGACTTCATCGCGGTATGGCTACCCTTGATGCGCGGCACGTTCACGAAGCCGGCCGAACAGCCGATCAGCGCGCCGCCCGGGAAGACGAGCTTCGGCACCGCCTGCCACCCGCCCTCATTGATCGCCCGCGCTCCATAGGAGATGCGCCGGCCGCCTTCCAGAATGGCCCTGATCGCCGGATGCTGCTTCCAGCGCTGGAACTCCTCGAACGGTGACAGGTAGGGATTGCGGTAGCCAAGGCCGACGACGAAGCCGAGCGCGACCTGGTTGTTCGCCTGATGATAAAGGAAACCGCCGCCGACTTCGTCGGTGAGCGGCCAGCCCTGAGTATGGATCACCCTGCCAGGCTCATGCTTGTCGGCAGGAATGTCCCACAATTCCTTGATACCGATCGCATAAGTCTGCGGCTGGCTGTCTTTCTCCAGATCGAAGATGCGCTTCAGCTCCTTGGAGAGATGCCCGCGTACGCCCTCCGCGAAGAAGGTGTATTTGGCGTGCAGTTCCATGCCGGGCTGGTAGTCAGGCTTGTGATGGCCGTCGCGCGAGATGCCCATGTCGCCCGTTGCGACGCCCTTCACCGATCCGTCCTCGTTGAACAGGATCTCGGCCGCGGCAAAACCGGGGAATATCTCGACACCCAGCGCCTCGGCCTGGCTCGCGAGCCAGCGGCAGAGATTGCCGAGGCTCAGCGTGTAGGTGCCCTTGTTGTTCATGAAGGGCGGCATCAGGATGTGCGGAAATTCGATCTTCTTCGTCTCGGTGAGGATCCAGTGGTGATTTTCGACCACCGGCACGGTCAACGGACTATCCAGTTCCTTCCAGTTGGGAATCAGTTCGTTGAGCGCGATCGGATCGACGACCGCGCCCGACAGGATGTGCGCGCCGACCTCGCTGCCCTTTTCGAGCACGCAGACGCCGATCTCACGGCCCGCCTCGGCTGCAAGTTGCTTGAGGCGGATCGCGGCTGACAGGCCCGCCGGGCCTGCCCCGACGATCACCACATCATACGGCATCGATTCGCGCTGCGACATTTTATGACTCCTGAGTCCCCTCGCCGATCCGGTCGTCGTAAGACTGAAACCGCCCGGCGGATAGGCGACTGCCCAAATATTGACCCAACAGTCAACCTTTGACTCTAGTAAATGCCGTGAGGGCGGGGACAAATCCGATTGGCACAGCCGACGTGCACAGCATGCTCGACTGGTGGCGCGAGGCCGGAGTCGACATCATCGTCGACGAGGAGCCGCGCGATTGGCTGCGCCCGGCCAAAGCCCCTCCGCCAGCTCCGCATCCCGGATCGACGCTGGCTGCGCTTCCGCAGACGCTGGAGGAGCTCGCGGCCCATCTTCTCGATGCGGAATTCTCGGCGATCGGTCCGCAGCGCCTGGTTTCTGCCGGCGATCACGCCTCCGGACTGATGCTGATCGCGGACATGCCCGATCCGGGCGACGTCGAGGCCGGCCAGATCTTCTCCGGCGAGACCGGCTATCTGTTCGACCGGATGCTTGCCGCGATCGGCCGCGATCGCGCCTCCATTTACCTGACCACCATCGCCCCCGGCCGCCCCGCAGGCCGCATGGACGCGGATACTGCCGCCAGGCTGCAGACGCTGGCGCGGCATCATGTCCGCCTTGCCCAGCCGCGGATGCTGCTCGTCCTCGGACAGCAAGCCAGCGCCATGCTGCTCGGCGAACCGCTGGCAGCGGCGCGTGGCCGCATCCATCACCTCGATCTCGAAGGCACGGCCGTCGCGGCCGTCGCCACCTTTGCCCCACGCTACCTGCTCAAGCAGCCCGCCGCCAAGGCGGATGCCTGGAAGGATCTGCGCCTGATGCTGGAGGAATTGACCCGGTGACGTTCGCTCGTTTGTCCCTTGGCCTCGTGCTGCTGGCGTCCGCCGCGACGCCTGCGCTTGCAGCCGGAGAGGCGACCGTCGCCGACATGCTGTCGCCGGTCACGGCGCCGCAGCTTGCCTCGGCGCCTCGCCTCGCTCTCGCGGCGACGAGCGCATCCACGGCCCTCGCAAGCCGCGCCACCATGGGAGGCAGCGCCCTCCCCCAGCTGCTGCCACCCGCCAGCCGTGCAGAGTATCGCGCCGTCTTCGCTGCGATTCGCGCCGGAAACTGGTCCAGCGCCGCCGCCCGGCTCGATGCCATGCCGGACGGACTGCTTACACCCGTCGCCCGGGCCGAGCTCTATCTCGCCAAGGGATCGCCGAAGACCGATCTCTCCGCGCTGATCGCGCTGATTGCCAAGGCGCCGGAGCTGCCTGAGGCCGCGCAGCTCGCTCGCCTTGCCAAGAGCCGCGGCGCCACCCAGGACGCCATCCCGACGATGCCGGCGGAACGGGATCTGGTCTCGCTCGAACGCGCCACCCGCCGCCAGAGCGCAGCCTCGATCCGCTCCGACGCCGTCGCCATGGCGCTCGGCACCCAGATCCGGCCGCTGATTCTCAACGACCGGCCGAGCGATGCCGAGGCGCTGCTCACCGCCCAGCAGGATCAGCTCTGCTCGGAAGCCCGCACCGAATGGCAGCAGCGCGTGGCCTGGTCCTATTATCTCACCGGCGACGATGCCGCTGCCCGTCGTGTCGCAGCCCTCGCGCAGAAGGGTGCAGGCGAATGGACGGTGCAGGCCGATTGGGTCGCTGGCCTCGCCGCTTGGCGCCAGAAGGATTTCGCAGCGGCGACGGCCGCCTTTTCCTCGGTCGCGAGCAAGGCGCGCGATTCGGAGATGATGGCTGCAGGGCTGTTCTGGACGGCGCGCGCCGAAATGGCCGGCGGTCATCCGGAACGGGTCCAGGCCCGACTGCGCAGCGCCAGCCGCCTGCATGAGACCTTCTACGGCCTGCTCGCCAGCACCGCGCTCGGCATCGCGCCGCCTCGGCCGGACCTGGCGCCCGATTTCATCAGCGCCGACTGGAACACGATCTCGCAGCGTTCGAACGTCCGCGTTGCCGCCGCCCTAGCCGAAGTCGGCGAGCTCGGCCTCGCCGACGAGCTGCTGCGCCATCAGGCGCGGATCGGCGACACGCAGGACCACATCGCGCTGCTCCATCTCGCCTCCAAGCTGAACCTGCCGGCGACGCAGATCTGGCTGGCGCACAACGGCCCCGCTGGCCTCAAGGCCGATGCCGCGATCCGCTATCCCGCGCCCGGTTGGTCTCCCCCCGGCGGATGGCGCGTCGACAAGGCGCTGGTGTTCGCCCACGCACTCCAGGAATCCTCCTTCCGCACCGATGCGGTCAGCGGCGCGGGCGCGCGCGGCATCATGCAGTTGATGCCCTCGACCGCACAGGTCATCGCGCGCAAGCGCGGCGAATCGATGAACGGGAGCCAGCTCTCCGATCCCGCCTTCAACATCGAATATGGCCAGAGCTATCTGGAGCAGCTTCGCGATTTCTCGGGCACCGGCGGCCTGCTGCCCAAGGTGATCGCCGCCTATAATGCCGGGCCCGGCTCGGTCGCCAAGTGGAACGACCGGATGCGCGACCGTGGCGATCCGCTGCTGTACATCGAATCCATACCCTTTGCCGAGACGCGTGCCTATGTCGCGATCGTGCTGCGCAACTACTGGATGTACGAGCGCCAGTCCGGCGTGCAGGCCTCCAGCCTCAATGCGCTCGCCCAGGGGATGTGGCCGAAATTCCCGGGCATGCCCGGCCGCACCGCCCTTCGGCTCGATCCGCTGAGCGGCGTCGCCAGTGCCGATTGACGAAGCGCGGACCTTTCTTCCGGTCCGCATCGCCGTCCTCACCGTCTCGGATACGCGCGGCTTCGCCGACGATCGCTCCGGCGACACGCTGGTCGAACGGCTTACCGCCGCCGGCCATGTGCTGGCGGACCGCGCGCTCATCCGCGACGATGCCGATGCGATCGTCGCGCTGCTGCATCAGTGGATCGAGGACGACAGCGTCGATTGCGTGATCTCGACGGGCGGCACCGGGGTCACCGGGCGCGACGTGACGCCCGAGGCCTTCGCCCGCGTCTGGGAAAAGGAGATCCCCGGATTCGGGGAATTGTTCCGCTGGCTCAGCTTCCAGAAGATCGGCACCTCCACCATCCAGTCGCGGGCCTGCGCCGGGGTTGCCCGCGGCACCTATCTGTTCGCGCTCCCGGGCTCCACCGGGGCGGTGAAGGATGGCTGGGACGGCATATTGGCGACGCAGCTCGACAGCCGTTTCCAGCCCTGCAACTTCGTCGAGCTGATGCCCCGCCTGCGCGAGCGATAAACGGCGGCGCGAGGCCACAGGGCAGCATGCTTGCCCGAACGGCGCATCGCCCGATAAGGCTGGCCGATCATTCATTCCGGGAGACGGCCATGAAGGCGACCATCTTTCACAATCCGCGGTGCAGCACCTCGCGCAAGACGCTCGCGCTGCTTCAGGAACGGCCGGGGCTGGAGATCGAGGTGATCGACTATCTCAAGACGCCGCCGAGCCGCGAAAAGCTCAAGGCGCTGTATGCGAAGGCCGGCATCACGCCGCGCCAAGGGCTGCGTGCCAAGGAGGATCTGGCCAAGGAAATGAACCTCGCCTCCGCGTCTGACGATGGCATACTCGACGCCATGGCCGCCAATCCTATCCTGATCGAACGGCCGATCGTCGAAACGGCCAAGGGCGTACGCCTCGGCAGGCCGCCGGAAAATGTGCTGGAAGTGCTTTAGAGCGATTTCGGAGCAGGACGACGCCCATCCACCCGGATGTCGCAGCGTCGGAATGAGAGTGAAGGGCTCGACCCGATCAATCGGATCCCAAATCGCTCCGGTCACGACAGCAGCCGCCCTCGAGACATAAATCTGTTACACAACCGTAGCATATATGTTCGAAAGAGAGCGAATGGCGGCAATCGCAGTATATAGCCTGAAGGGCGGCGTCGGTAAGACGACGCTGACGGTGAACCTCGCCTGGGCAAGCGCGGTCCAATCCTCGCGGCGCACGCTGCTGTGGGACCTCGACCCGCAGGCCGCGTCGAGCTGGATCCTTGGCGACGACAAGCCCGGCAAGGACGATGCCCAGGCGGTTTTCGCCAAGGACATAGCGCCCGAACGGCTCGTTCGCGCTACGGGAATCGACAGGCTCAGCCTCTTGCCGGCGGACGTCTCCCTGCGCAGCCTGGATCGCTTCTTCTTCGATCTGGGCAAGCGCAAGCGCCTCGCCCGGCTGATCGAGATGCTGGGCAGGGATTATGACCGAATCCTGCTCGATTGCCCGCCAGGTCTCACCGAGACGAGCGATCAGGTGATGCGCGCTGCGGAAGTGATCGTCGTGCCCGTCATCCCCTCACCGCTCGCCCGGCGGGCTCTGGACGAGGTGGCGACCCATCTCAGCCGCGAGCACGGCAAGCATGCGCCGATCCTGCCGGTGTTCACGATGGTCGACCGGCGGCGCGCGCTTCATCGTGCCGCCTTGGACGAGCAGCCGGACTGGCCGGTCATCCCCATGGCGAGCACGATCGAAGCGATGGCGGTCCATCACGCGCCGGTGGGCGCCTTCGCCCCGAATTCGCCGGGCGCCCAGGCATTCGGCGCCCTATGGACGGGGATCGAACGCCGGCTCACGAAGCCGCGATAGGCCGCCGAACCCTCTTCAATTCGTCGCGGCTTTCACATAGCATGGCGACGTGGCGACGCTCGATCCCGACTTGTTGCTTCGCGCCTATTCGGTGGGCGTATTCCCAATGGCGGACAGCCGAGAAGCCCGCGACGTCTTCTGGGTCGAGCCCAAGAAGCGCGGAATCCTGCCGCTCGACACCTTCCACCTCTCCAAGTCGCTCGCCAAGACGCTGCGTTCGGAACGCTTCATCGTCACCGCAGATCGCGCCTTCAGCCAGGTCGTTTCAGCCTGTGCCGAGCGGGGCCCGAAGCGGCCGGATACCTGGATAAATCCGCCGATCGAGCGTGCTTACACCGCGCTGCACGGCCGGGGCTATGCGCACTCGATCGAATGCTGGCACGACGGGCAACTGATCGGCGGGCTATATGGCGTACAGCTCGGCGCTGCCTTCTTCGGCGAAAGCATGTTCAGCCGGATGACCGACGCGTCCAAGGTCGCTCTCGCCTATCTCGTCGCCCGGCTGCGCGTAGGACGGTTCAAGCTGCTCGATTGCCAGTTCATCACCGATCACCTTGCCTCGATGGGCGCGATCGAGATCAGCCGCGATGCCTATGTCGGATTGCTGGACACGGCGCTGGGTGCCGGCGGCGGGCTCGTATCGCTGTCGTCCGCGGATTTCTTCGCGCTGGATCGCTTGGTGGCGGAGGAAGCAACGGATGCGGCCGTGATGGTATCCGGCCCGATATCGGGATGGCGCATCGCGCAGCTCTTGGTCCAGACATCGTAGATCGGGTGCTGAACCATGTTCAGCGACGGTGATTCCTTGAACAACCAGCCGGAGAAAGCCCGGCGCCACTTGGTGTCGCGGCCGAGCACGTCGAGCTGTACGAAGGCGCCGGTGAGCTTCTGCGGTTCCCAGTCTTGGGTCGTCTCGCATGCCCGCAGGCGGATGATGACGTCGCCGATCCGCGTGGCCTGACCGGGGTGGAGCGTCACATCGCGGGAGAGGCCGTTGCGCTTGTTGAGCAGACCGAGCACCGCGACGCGCTGCGCCATCGGCGTGTCGACGGTCACCGGCGGCGCAGTGGACGGCTTCGGAGCCGTGTTATCGTCATCCTGGCCGGCAGCAGCGCGCGCCGCAGACGGCTTGGGTCCCGCTTCCGGCGGGGCGGGATCAGCCGCGCTCGTCGGCTCATCCTGCGGGCCGGCCTGATTTTGCAGTGCCTTCGCGCCGGCCGTCAGCCCAGCGACGATGCCGATGGCCAGCAATATCGAGGACAGGCGGTTCATGGCTTCGGCGCGGCCGGCGTAGCGCTCGAATCCGCAGGCGTGCCAGATCCGCCGGAGCCCGACCTGTTGATGAACGAACCGATCATGCCCATCAGATCCACCGATCCCTGCGTGTCGAGGATCGTGTCGCCATCCTTGAACGTCTTGGTATCGCCGCCCGGCATCATCGCGATGAAAGTCGAGCCGAGAAGGCCTTCCGACGTGATCGCCGCACTGCTGTCAGAGGGCAGCTTGACGGCAGGATCGAGCGCCATCACCACTTCGGCCTGGTAGCTTTGCGGATCGAGCCGTTCTGACGTGACCGTTCCCACCTTGAGGCCGGCGACGCGAACCTCGGTACCGACGCTGATGCCGCTGGCATTGGGAAAGCGCGCGGTGACGTGGATGGCGTCCCGGCTGCTGCCGTGTCCACCGGTACGCTGCAGTGCATAGTTGGCGAACCAGAGCGCGAGCAGGACGACCAGAACGCCGATCACGGCCTCGGCGAGATTCTCCCGCACCAGGGCTTTCATGCTTGATTCGGGCTCCATGCCTCATAATCGCCGGTGGCACGGGCGCGATGACCGCCCTCTTCCAGCGCACCGCTGGGCCGATAGGCCTCGACCGTACCGGTCCGATTCGGCGCCGGTGCCTTCTCCCACGTGCGAGCGGGCGGAAGCGCGACGTCGGGCGCTTCGGCGATCGTGTGATGCAGCCAGCCATGCCACTCCGGCGGCACGCGGCTCGCATCATTGGCGCCGCTGTAGATCACCCAGCGACGCCCCGACTTTCCGTCCTGGAAATAGACGTTGCCGAGCGAGTCCTCGCCGACCTTGCTGCCGTTGCGCCGCGTGTAGAGCGAGGTGCCGATCGTCGCCCCGTCCCACCAGGTGAAGATGCTTTTCAACAGACCCATGTCGGCCACCTAGCGCCTATGCCGGGGTGCACGCAACCGTCACGACACCCGCATCGTGGAATTCACCAGTGGACGGTGTCACCCTCGACGATGCCGAGTTGCTCGGCACGTCCGCCGCCAATCTCCAGCACGGCTGCCACCGGTTCGCCCACCTCGATGGGATCGAGCGAATAGGGCGTCGCCATCGCAGCGATACGCGCGATCGTGCCGTCTTGTCGGATGAAGATGATATCCAGCGGAATCATCGTGTTTTTCATCCAGAAGGAGGCCGGGCGCGGTGCGGGAAACGGAAAGATCATCCCGCGGTCGGGAGCCAGTGAGGGACGAAACATCAGCCCGCGCGCCTGCTCTGCTTCGGTCCGCGCTACCTCCACCTGAAAATGGTGGGTGCCTTTCGCGCCCGTGACCGCAAGTGGAATGAGCTTGGCACCCTGCCCCGCCGCCCGGGCCGACGCCGGCTCCGACGAGACGTTGCAGCCGCCAAGCACCGCCAGCCCGAGCAGGGCCGCACCAAGAATGCGCATGACCGAAGGCAGCATCAGGCGGCTGGCGCGATCACCACGGCTAACGGTCCTTTGCGGCCGTCGGCGATTCGGGCAAGCAACGTCTGTCCGGGCTCCAGATCGGCAAGCCCCGCGCGTCTTATCGTTTCCATATGTACGAATATATCGATGGTGCCGGCACCGCGCACCACAAATCCGTACCCCTTGAGCCGGTTGAACCATTTCACCGTCACCGGCTCCAGGTCCCCCGCATCCTCGATCAGCGCCGTCGGATCCACCCGATCGGCGGCGCGCCGGGACAGCAGGTCGGGATCCGGCCCCGTCGCGGTGGTGAGATCGATGGCGATCACACGCCGCGCTTGCAGCCCCCGATCACGTCGCGTTGCAACACAAGTGACCTGCGCGCCCTCTGGCAAGGTGCGCCGGCCATGGTCGCGAATGACCGAAAAATGCACGAGAATGTCGCCGGCGTCGTCGTCGCCGGTCAGAAACCCAAACCCACGCGTCGCATCGAACCACTTGACGCGGCCCGAGACGATCTGCCCCGTTTCGCCCGCTTCCGGCACAATGTCCGAAAAATGCGACGATGCCGGCTCCTCATCTAGAGGAACCGCCAATGCAACTGCTCCGGACCGATCCTTGCTCATCGGATACCCCCAACTTGCGGTAGGGTAACACAGCGGTGAGATGAGTCGAAGAGACATTTGACGCATATCCAACAGGTTTTTTACATTAACGTCAGTTAGCTATCCATTTTGTGACGATTCCTCGTCCAACTCCCCGGGCCGAAGCGCGAGCACCCGCCTCGCGACGTCGATCGAATGGCCGGCGCGGAGCATGGCCGACAGAGCGCGACGGGCCGCGTCGCGATCCATGTCCGCAGCCGCGTAGGGACCAATCCGCCGACGACGGGCGAAGGTCATCGCGGCCTGCATCGCATGCGCCTCTGCATCTTCCGCCGCGGTTGCCGCTTCTTCGCCCACGCCGGCATGGCGAAGATCCTCTTTCACGCGGCGCATCCCATAACCGCGCCGCAGCAAAGACGAGGCCCGCATTGCAGCGAAGGCACGGTCGTCGATATAGCCGAGCTGGCGGAAACGGGTGACGATATCGTCGATCGGCGGTTCCCTGTCCTCACCCCATCCCTGTTCACGGAGCTTGCGGATCAGATAGGCTTCGAGCTTGCCGCTGCTGGTGGCATAGCGACCGACATAGTCCACGGCGAGACGCCTTAACGACTCGGCGTCAAGCGGCTTGAGGTTGCGATTTGATGACGACCGTGCCACGCGCCACGTTTGTGCCACAGTCGAGCCGGAATTTGAACGCGCGTCGATCGTTATTCCGGAAGCGAGGGATGGTAGTTAGAAGCGATAGGGCCGCAGGCTAGAATGACGATAACAAGCAACGGGTGCGCAGAAATGACGGCAGACCCGACGACAGGGACGAAGAGCGTTTCCGGCGAACTCCGTCCAACCGCGACAGAGGACACGCTTGCCCGCCGTTTTTCCGACTTCTCCACCATGGGCGAAGCGCTGGATTATGCGGCGCGGGGCACCCGCGGGCTCAACTTCCACGATGCGCGCGGCACCCTTACCCGTCCCTACCTCTATTCGGAACTCCGTGCCGATGCGATCGCGAACGCCCATCGGCTGATCGCCGCAGGGATCATGCCCGGCGATCGAATCGCGCTCATCGCCGAAACCGGGCCGGAATTCGCATCGCTGTTCTTCGCGGCCATATATGCCGGCGCCTGGCCGGTGCCACTGCCGCTGCCGACTTCGTTCGGCGGCCGCGACTCCTACGTCGACCAGCTGGAAGTGCAGCTTCAGAGCTGCGATCCTCGCCTGCTCCTCTATCCCGCCGAACTGGCGAGCTTTGCCAGCGACGCGGCTGCCTCGAAAGGGGTGGAGGGCATCGCGTGGCAGGATTTCGAAGCGCGGCCAGCGCCCGTGACGGATTTGCCGAGCGCCGAGCCCGAAGATATCGCCTATCTCCAATATTCCAGCGGCTCGACCCGTTTTCCGCATGGTGTGGCCGTTACCCACCAGGCGTTGCTCAACAATCTCTCCGCGCACGCGCACGGGATGGAGCTCATCGCAAGCGATCGCTGCGTTTCCTGGCTGCCATGGTATCATGACATGGGCTTGGTCGGCTGCTTCCTCTCACCGGTCGCGAACCAGGTGTCGGTGGATTATCTCAAGACAGAGGATTTTGCCCGCCGGCCGCTGGCGTGGCTCGACATGATCAGCCGCAACGCCGGGACGTCGATCAGCTACTCGCCCACTTTCGGCTACGACATCTGCGCACGCCGCATGTCCAGCCAGACCCGCGCGTCCGATCGCTTCGATCTCGCGCGCTGGCGCCTGGCAGGCAATGGCGCCGACATGATCCGGCCGGACGTGATGCAGAACTTCGTGGACGCATTCGCCGATGCGGGGTTCCAGGCCGGCGCTTTCCTGCCAAGCTATGGGCTGGCCGAGGCTACTCTGGCCGTCTCGATCATGCCTCCGGGCGAAGGTATCGTCGTCGAACTGGTCGAGGAGACCGAGCTGTCCGGCAGCAATGCTTCTCTCGGACGGCCGCAGCGTTACCGCGCGATCGTGAATTGCGGCCGACCGGTCAAGGACATGCGCGTCGAGATTCGCGAGGAGGACGGCACTCCGCTCCCCGAGCGGGCGATCGGCAAGGTCTGGTGCAAAGGCCCGTCGATCATGCATGGCTATTTCCGCGATCCGGAAGCGACCGCCGCCTGCCTGGTGGACGACTGGCTGGACACTGGCGACATGGGCTATCTGAGCGACGGCTACATCTACATCGTCGGCCGCGCCAAGGACATGATCATCATCAACGGCAAGAATCACTGGCCGCAGGATATCGAGTGGGCGGTCGAGCAGATTCCCGGTTTCAAGGCCGGAGACATCGCCGCTTTCGCGATCACCACGCCGGGCGGCGAGGAAACGCCGGCGGTGCTGGTGCAGTGCCGCACATCCGACAATGAAGAGCGTGCGCGGCTGCGCGAGCTCATCCGCGAGAAAGTACGTTCGATCACCGGCATGAACTGCGTCGTCGAGCTGGTGCCGCCGCGTACCCTGCCGCGCACCAGCTCGGGCAAGCTCAGCCGCGCCAAGGCTCGCAACCTTTATCTGTCGGGTGAGATCCAGCCCTATGCCATCGCGGCCTGAAGCTCGGTCTTCGACAATAATTTTGCTAATGCGGTCGGCGGTTACCTATCGATAACCTAGAGGGCGCTATCCCTCGATGGGTGAAGAAGCGGGTTCCTAAAAGCGACATTTCAGCGCATCTGACCTGGCCGGTCGTGCTTGGCTTGAAGGAGCCCAACGTCGTCGGCTGGTCGCGCGTCCGCGCGGCTCAGATCGTGGAGATGATGCGGCTCCTGCCCGTCATCTGCCTCATCAACGTCGCCAATGCCGCCACGCTGGCCGCGATCTTGTGGAGCGCCGTGCCGCATTGGCAGATCCTGGCGTGGCTTGCGGCGATTCTCTCAGTCATGGGATCGGTCGCCGGCATGGCCGAACGCATTCAGGCCAGGCTGCGACCTGGGGCGGCTCCTTCCGCGATTCGCCATGCCGGGCTTGCGACGGTCATCCTCGGCATCCTGTGGGCGATGCCGCCGACGCTCTTCTCCTCGGCGGGAACGCTGGACCAGCAACTGGCGATCTGCCTAGTATCCACAGGCATGATGGCCTGCGCCATATTGACCGCATCCACCCTGCCGATCGTGACCCTGATCTTCATCACCATCGTCGGTGCCGGAACCGCCGCGATGATGGTCAAGACGGGTTCGCAGCTGCTGACCGCGCTGCCGCTCATCTATGGCCTATGGCTCAATATCGGCGCCATATCGAGCGGCCATGCCTTTCTTCGCCGCAAGCAGGCGGAGCTCGAACTCGAAGAACGCAACGAGGTGATCAGCGTGCTCCTCAAGGAGTTCGAGCAGGCCGGCGCCGACTGGCTATGGGAGATAGACAGCGCCAAGCGCCTCGGCCAAGTGTCGCCCCGCCTGGCGCGGGCGGCCAATGCGGACGTCGGCGCCCTGGAGGGCATGTCGCTGGTGCGGCTGCTCGCCGGGGACCAGTGGGAAAATGGCAGGCAAGCCCGCGAACTGAACGAACTGCTCGACAAGCTCAACGCCCGCGAAGCGTTCAGCGACCTCGTCGTGCCGATGCAGATCGGCGGCGAGCAACGCTGGTGGCGTCTGTCCGCGGCGCCGCGCTACGACGAACGCGGCGCCTTCGCCGGTTTTCGCGGGGTCGGCTCGGACGTGACCGAGCAGCGCCGCTCAGACGACAAAATCTACCGGATGGCGCGCTACGACGCCCTCACCGGCCTGCCCAACCGCCTGCATCTCAACGAGACGCTGAGCCGCACCCTCGCCCGGGCGCTGGCCGACAGCCGCCGCTGCGCGCTGATGCTGATCGATCTGGATCGTTTCAAAGCCGTCAACGACACGCTGGGTCACCCGATCGGCGATCGCCTGCTCGTCCAGGTCGCAGCACGGCTGCGCTCGCTGCTCGGCGACCAGGATCTGTGCGGCCGTCTCGGCGGCGACGAATTCGCCGTGGTCGTGGGCGACATCCGCAGCTTCGATGCCCTCGACGCGCTCGGGACCAAGATCATCGACATCTTGTCCGCCCCCTATGAAGTCGGAGAGCATATCCTCCATATCGGCGCCAGCGTCGGCAGCGCCGTCGGCCCCAGGGACGGCCGCACCGTCGAAACGCTGATCCGCAACGCAGATCTCGCCCTCTATCGCGCCAAGGACGATGGCCGCGGCGTCCACCGGCGCTATGAGGAGAAGCTCCACGCGGAAGCGGAACGACGGCGCATGATCGAATTCGCGCTGCGCTCCGCGATCGACCTCGGTCAGTTCAGCCTCGCCTATCAGCCGATAGTCAACACCGACGACGGCAACATCCAGGGTTTCGAGGCGCTGCTGCGCTGGCACCATCCCGATCTGGGTAACATCACGCCCGACGTCTTCATCCCGATCGCCGAGGAGACCCGCCTGATCCATGCGATCGGCGAGTGGGTGCTACGCACCGCCTGCGCGGAAGCGGCCACCTGGCCCGCGCACATCCGCCTCGCGGTCAACCTTTCGGCCGAGCAGCTCAGCGATGCCCAGCTTCCCAACACCGTGCTTTCGGCCCTGTCGCATAGCGGCCTCGCACCCGACAGGCTGGAACTGGAAGTCACCGAAGGCGCCTTCCTGCGCCGTGGGGAGAGCAGCTTCCCGATCCTCGACAGCATTCAGCGGCTCGGCGTCCGCATCGCGCTGGAAGATTTCGGCACCGGCTATTCCGGCCTGGGCTATCTGAGCGGCGCGCGTTTCAGCACGATCAAGATCGATCGCAGCTTCGTGCATGGTGCGGCGACCAACTCACCGGAAAGCATGGCGATCATCCGCGCGGTCGTCGCCATGGCCGACAGCCTCGGCATGGCTACCACCGCCGAGGGAGCGGAAACAGCGGACGAATTCAACAGCATCCGCGCGCTCGGCTGCCGCCGCGTCCAGGGTTATCTCTCCGGTCGCCCAATGACCGCCGAGGAAGCGCGGATCCTGCTCGCGCGCGAGGATCGTTCCCGCAACGTCGCCTGATCGTCACGCGCCGCGGTCGAGGGCGACCGGCAACGTCAGCAGCGCGGCGAGACCGCCAAGCTCCCGGGATCGTCCGAGCGCCAGCCCTCCGCCGTAGAGTTCGGCCAGCTCCTGCGTGATGGTAAGGCCGAAGCCATAGCCGACGTCGCTTTCATCGAGCCGCACGCCGGATTGCCTGGCCCGCGCCACATCCGCATCCGACAGACCTGGCCCGTCATCCTCCACGGAAATCCGCACCATCGCACCATCTACCTGCGCCGTGAGACGGAGCCGCCCAGCCGCATGGCGCCAGCCATTGTCGAGCAGGTTGCCCAGCAGTTCCTCCAGATCCTGCCGCTCCACCGCGACCTGGCAGGCCGAATCGACCCGTTCGTCGAGCAGCACGCTACGGCCGGCATGGATATGTCGCAGCGCCTGTGCCAAATCCTCCGCTACCTCCGCCACCGCGGTGCTCGATCGTTGTCCGGCCGAGGGGGCGGCGGCACGCGCCCTGCGCAGATGATGGGCGATCCGCGCGTCGAGCTCGGCAACCAACGCACGGGTCTGTTCTGACACAGGCTCGCGCTGCAACCGCAATGCCAGCGTCGCCAGTGGCGTCTTGAGCCCGTGCGCTAGGTTGGCGACATGCCGCCGCGCATGCTCCAGGCCCGCCTGGTTCTGTGCGATCAGTGCGTTCACCTCCTCGGCGAGCGGCCGCAGCTCCTGCGGCTGATCGGCCGGAAGCTGCGCGGCCGAACCCGATCGCACCCGTGCCACCGCGTCGCGCAGCGCACGCACCGGCTTGAGGCCGAAACGGAGCTGGATCCAGCTTGCCGCGGCAAGCGCCATGCCGAGCAGCACAAGCGAGAGGAGTAGTGTTCCCTGTGCCTCGCGGAGAGGACGATCGACGAGATCGCGCGGCGCGCTCGCCACGATTTCGAGCACGCCGCCAGCCAGCGGACGCTCCAGCCGGCGCAGATGCACTGGCTGACCATCCGCCGTCCGCCCCTCGGCGGGCTGGATCGCATCCGCATCGCGCCAGGGACGATGCCCGGGCCGGATCGCCTCAACCGCGAGATCCGCCCCGCTCGTCCACTCGCCTGCGGGATCGCGCACGCGCCAGATCCATCCGCTTTGCGGCCGGTCGAAACCGGGCATCGTCACCAGCCTGGCCCGGTCGATCGTGCCGTCCGGCCGGACTGCCCGATCGATTACATGGATCTGAGCATCCAGGATCTGATCCAGCCCGCGCACGACGAAGCGCTCGAGGACATGGCCGATCGCGAACGTCGCAAAGGCGAGCGCCGCCAGGCTGGTGAGCGCTGCGACCAGGAACAGCCGCGCATGCAGCGACAGGCGGCCGCTCATGACGCCCCGGCAGCGGTAAGACGATAGCCGTGGCCACGGACCGTTTCGATCATCTCCGCGCCGATCTTGCGCCGCAGCCGGCCGACGATCACCTCCAGCGAGTTGGAATCGCCCTCGGCATCATATTCATAGACGCGCTCGAACAGCTCGGTGCGGCTCACCACCGCCTCCTTGCGCAGCATCAGCGCCGAGAGCACGCGCCACTCGAACGCGGTCAGCCGTAGCGGCAGGCCGTCCAGCTCGAACTGGCCGGTCTGCGCATCGAAGCTCAGCCGGCCGCAGAGGATTCGCGACGCGGCATGGCCGGCCGAGCGGCGGACCAGCGCACGCAGCCGCATCAGCACCTCCTCGATGCGAAACGGCTTGGTGAGATAATCGTCGGCGCCCGCCTTGAAGCCGGCGACCTTCTGGGACCATTCGTCGCGCGCGGTGAGGATCAGCACCGGCAGCGTCCGGCCGGCGGCACGCCAGCCCTGCAAGACGCTGACGCCATCCTGCCGCGGCAGGCCCAGGTCCAGTATCGCGGCATCATAAAGCTCCGTATCGCCGAGATGCGCGCCGTCTTCGCCATTGCTCGCGATATCGACGGCGCAATTTTCAGCGCGCAGCGCGTGGGCGATCTCGGCCGCCAGGGGCGCATCATCCTCCACCAGCAATATGCGCACGCTCGGGCCTCCTGCGATTGCGGTTACCGCCATAACCCAAACCGAAACTGAACGGCACGGTTCAGCCTGGGACGGGTGCGGGGCGCTACCCCACTCCTCGAAAGGAGAGCATCATGGCTCAGTTTTCTCAATTTGGTTCCTTCCGTCCCCGCCTCGCGGTGGGGGCGCTCGCCTTGCTCGCGATCGGCGGTGGCCTCGGCGCCGCCGTGACCCATGCCGTGCAGCCGGTGGCCGTCATGGCACCGCCCAATCCGGTCCGCATCGCCACCCTCGCCGCCGCCAGCCGTCCCTGGTTCGGCGATCCGGTGGTCACCGTGCGCGGCCGCGTCGCCGAAAGCTATGGTAACAGCGTGATCGTCAGCGACGGCTCGGGTCGCGTCCTCGTCGACGCCAGCCCACATGCGGTCGCCGATGGCGCCCTGCCGGTCAATCAGACGGTGAGCGTGCAGGGTCGCTACGCGGACGGCATCATCCACGCCCAATATCTCGTCAGCCCGGATGGTCGCATTGCCGCGGTCGGCCCGCACGGCGGGCGCCATGGTGCGGGAGGCCCTCATCGTGGCTGGGACGATGGTCACGGCGATGTCCCCCCACCCCCACCCGGCGCCGCGCCGGCCGATATGCCCCCTCCAGCACCCGCGCAGCCCTGATCCGGGCGTCGGCTGCCACATATCTTGGTATGGGAGCGGCCGTTCCGCATTGAGATCGCAGGCCACGGGCCTATCCTTGCCGAAACGAGCGGAGTTGCGCGATGGCCGACAAGGATCTCGACGGAGTGAAGCCCTATGAGGGGCCGGCGGGCGGCTGGGGCGCTTTGCGCGCCGTGGCGCTCGCCGTCCGCGGGCAGATGGGCGCGAGCACCGAAACACGTGCCCTCCTGCAGATGAACCAGCCGGACGGCTTCGATTGTCCCGGCTGCGCCTGGCCGGACCCGCGGCACACGTCTTCCTTCGAATTTTGCGAAAATGGCGCCAAGGCGGTCACCTGGGAAGCGACGGCCAAGCGCGTCGATCCCGCCTTCTTCGCGGAGCATAGCGTAACCGAGCTCTGGAGCTGGTCGGACTATGCGCTGGAAGATGCCGGCCGCCTCACTCAGCCGCTGCGCTACGACGCCGCAAGCGATCATTTCGTGGCGATCGGCTGGGACGAGGCCTTCGCCCGCATCGGCGGCGCCATGCAGGCCATGACCGATCCCAACCAGATGGAATTCTATACGTCGGGCCGCGCCTCCAACGAGGCAGCCTTTCTCTATCAGCTGCTCGCCCGCGAATATGGCACCAACAATTTCCCCGATTGCTCGAACATGTGCCACGAGGCGACAAGCGTCGGCCTGCCCAAATCGATCGGTGTCGGCAAAGGCACGGTGACGCTCGAGGATTTCGATCATGCCGACGCGGTCTTCTGCATCGGCCACAATCCCGGCACCAACCATCCGCGTATGCTCGGCACGTTGCGGGAGGTTTCGCGTCGCGGCGCTTCGATCGTCGTCGCCAATCCGATGCGCGAACGCGGGCTGGAGCGCTTCCAGGACCCGCAGGCGCCGGTCGAGATGGTGACGCTCGGCGCTACGCCGATCGCCTCCACCTATCATCTCGTGAAGGTCGGTGGCGATGCCGCCATGCTGAAGGGCATGATGAAGGCGCTGTTCGCCGCGGATGCCGCCGATCTCGCGGCCGGTGGCGACGGTCTGCTCGATCGTGCTTTCATCGCCAAGCATACGGTGGGACTCGAAGCGCTGCAGGCCGATATTGCCGCCATCGGGTGGGCCGAGATCGAGCAGCGTTCCGGCCTCTCGCGGGCTGCGGTCGAGCACATGGCACGGATCTACTGGTCGGCGGAGCGGGTGATCATCTGCTACGGCATGGGCATCACCCAGCATCGCCATGGCACCGAGAACGTCCAGCAGATCGCAAACCTGCTCCTGCTACGCGGCAATTTCGGCAAGCCCGGCGCCGGCATCTGCCCGCTGCGTGGCCACAGCAACGTACAGGGCGACCGCACCGTCGGCATCACCGAAATCCCTGCCGAACCCTTCCTGGCCAGGCTCGACGCGACCTTCGGCATCGCCTCGCCGCGCGCGCATGGCCACAATGCGGTCGAGGCGGTGGCGGCGATGCGCGATGGCAGCGCAAAGGGCTTCATCGGCCTCGGTGGCAATCTCGCCGTCGCGATGAGCGATCCCGAGGCCAGCTTCACCGCATTCCGCAATCTGGATCTCAACGTCCAGATCTGTACCAAGCTCAACCGCACCTGCCTGCTCACCGCGCGAGAAAGCATAGTCCTGCCTTGCCTCGGCCGTACCGAGCAGGACGTCCAGGCCGGCGGCGTACAGGCCGTGACGGTCGAGGATTCGATGTCGATGGTCCATGCCTCGCGCGGCCGGCTGAAACCCGCCTCCGACGACCTGCGCTCCGAACCCGCGATCATCGCCGGCATAGGCAGGGCGGCGCTTCCCCGCACGGTCGTCGATTGGGACTGGCTGGTCGCCGACTATGACCGGATCCGCGACAAGATCGAGGCGGTCTTCCCCGACTTCTTCGATTTCAATGCCCGCATCCGCCAGCCCGGCGGCTTCCGCCTGCGCGTCGGCGCATCCTCGCGGGAATGGGATACTGCGGACGGCAAGGCCCATTTCCTAGTCTTTCCAAGCATGGACGAAGACGAAGGCCGGGACGACGGGCCGCTCACGCTGACAACCATTCGCAGCCACGATCAGTATAATACCACCATTTACGGCCTCGACGATCGCTACCGCGGCATCAGCGGACGACGCGATGTGATCTTCGTCAATGCCGAGGATCTTGCCGCGCTCGGGCTCGAGCATGGCGACAGGGTCGACGTGATCGGTCCTTCCGGCCGCACTCTGGCCCGGCAGACCGCCGTCGCCCATCCGATCGCGCGCGGTTCGGTCGCAGCCTATTATCCGGAAGCCAACTGCCTGATCGCGCTCGACGATTATGATCGGCGGAGCGGCACTCCCTCCTACAAGTCGCTGCCGGTCTCGCTGCGCGCCGCCTGATCGCGGCTCCGCGAGCTTTGAGCACGAAAACGGAAAATGCGAAAAGGGCGGCCCCTCGCGGAGCCGCCCTTCCCTGTCTCGATAAGATGTGCGGCTCGCGCCGCGCGTCTTACTTGAGCTCGACGGTCGCGCCGGCTTCCTCGAGCTGCTTCTTGATCTTCTCGGCCTCGTCCTTGTTGACGCCTTCCTTGACGGCCTTCGGAGCGGACTCGACGAGAGTCTTGGCTTCGGTCAGGCCCAGGCCGGTGATCGCGCGGACTTCCTTGATCACGTTGATCTTCTTGCCACCGTCGCCGGTGAGGATCACGTCGAACTCGGTCTTCTCTTCGGCGGCCGGAGCAGCGGCGCCGCCGCCGGCACCCGGAGCCGCAACCGCAACGGCGGCAGCGGCGGAAACGCCCCACTTCTCTTCGAGAAGCTTCGAGAGCTCGGCGGCCTCGAGGACGGTCAGTTCGGAAAGCTGGTCAACCAGCGCGTTCAGGTCTGCCATTTTCGTATCTCCATGTCGGGGCGAAGCGCCCCGTGAGGTTCAGTTCACATCGATGTCCAAGCCAGAGGCTCAGGCGGCTTCCTTGTCCTTGTCGGCATACGCCGCGAAAACGCGGGCGAGCTGCGCGGCCGGTGCCTGGGTGATGGATGCGAGCTTCTGCGCCGGGGCCTGGATCAGGCCGATCAGCTTGGCACGCAGTTCATCCAGCGACGGCAGCGTTGCGAGCGCCTTCACGCCTTCGACGTCGAGAGCCGTCGCGCCCATCGCCCCGCCCACGATTTCGAACTTGTCGTTCGTCTTCGCGAATTCGACCGCCACTTTCGCGGCGGCGACCGGGTCGACAGAGGTGGCAAGGCCGACCGGACCCGTGAGCATTTCGCCCAGCGAGAGATAGTCGGTGCCATCGAGCGCGATCTTGGCAAGCTTGTTCTTCGAGACCTTGTAGCTCGCGCCGACTTCACGCATCTTGTTCCGGAGCTGGGTCGACTGTGCGACGGTCAGCCCGTGGTTGCGGGTGACGACCACCACGCCGACCTCGGAAAAGGTACGGTTCAGTTCGGCGACGGCTTCGGCCTTTTGAGCACGATCCATGCCATTCTCCACGTTCGGGCTCCGTCGGCATGCGCCTTCGGAGCCGGTCCAATTTCGGAGATGCGGGAACCCGCATCTCCGGGGTTCCGTCGAGTGGGCAATGGCTGCCTGGCCGGCACATCGTGACGGCAGTCCGAACACGCGCAGGGCGCGTTTCCGGTGAATTCCATTCCCCGTCTAGGCAGGAGATTAAGAGAGGCGGATACCCCTCACCTGCTGTCTCGGACGGCCGGCGCCCCTAAGGGCTCCGTCGAATCCCGAAGAATTCGAAGGCGCGCCGGTACACGCTTTGCACCAGGCTGTCACGCTGAAATTCGATGCAATCGGATGGCAATCAGTCTGGACGCTGATTTTGCTTCCGGACGGCCACAAAAGAAAACGGCCCCCTCCGCATGGCGAAGGGGGCCGCTTGCTCTCGCTTGCAGCGTCGGATCAGGCCGCGCCGATCTCGGCGGTGTCGACCTTGATGCCAGCGCCCATCGTCGAGCTGACCGCGATCTTCTTCAGATACTTGCCCTTGGCGCCCGACGGCTTCGCCTTGACGATCGCGTCCACGAACGCGTCGAAGTTGGCGCGCAGGTCCTCGGCGGGGAAGCTCGCCTTGCCGATGCCGGAATGGATGATGCCGGCCTTCTCGACGCGGAACTCCACCTGACCGCCCTTGGCCGCCTTCACGGCTTCGCCGACGTTCATCGTCACCGTGCCCAGCTTCGGGTTCGGCATCAGGCCCTTCGGACCGAGAATCTTGCCGAGACGGCCGACGAGGCCCATCATGTCCGGGGTGGCGATGCAGCGATCGAAGTCGATCTTGCCGCCCTGCACGATCTCGAGCAGGTCTTCCGCACCGACCACGTCGGCGCCGGCGGCGGTCGCCTCTTCGGCCTTCGCGCCGCGCGCGAACACGCCGACGCGCACGGTCTTGCCGGTGCCCTTGGGCAGGGTGACGACGCCACGGACCATCTGGTCGGCGTGACGCGGATCGACGCCGAGGTTCAGCGCCACTTCGATCGTTTCGTCGAACTTCGAGGTCGCATTGGTCTTGGCCAGCGCGATCGCCTCATCGACGCCGTACAGCTTCTCGCGGTTCACGGCGGCGGCCAGCACCTTGGCCTTCTTGCTCAGCTTCGTCATTGGCTCAGCCCTCCACCACTTCGAGGCCCATCGCGCGGGCCGAGCCTTCGATGATCTTCGTCGCCGCGTCGATGTCGTTGGCGTTGAGATCCTTCATCTTCGCATTCGCGATCTCGGCGAGCTGCGAACGCTTGATCTTGCCCGCGCTGACCTTGCCAGGCTCCTTCGAACCCGACTTGAGGCCCATCGCCTTCTTGATGAGGAAGGTCGCCGGCGGAGTCTTCGTCACGAAGGAGAAGCTGCGATCCGCATAGACGGTGATGATCGTCGGCAGCGGGGTGCCGACTTCCTGGTCGCCGGTCTGCGCGTTGAACGCCTTGCAGAATTCCATGATGTTGACGCCGCGCTGACCGAGCGCGGGGCCGATCGGCGGGCTGGGGTTGGCCTTTCCGGCCGGCACCTGCAGCTTGATATAGCCGGTAATCTTCTTTGCCATGTTTCACTCTCTTTCAAGTTTAGCGGTCCTTGCGGCAGGCCGAAGCCTGCCTCCCGCGCCATCCCGGCTCGCACCGGAATTCCTGCCGCCCTATCCCCCGTTACCATCGGGAGTGGGCGTCCGATCACTTCATCCGTTCGACCTGCTCGAAATCGAGCTCGACCGGCGTTGCCCGCCCGAAGATCGACACCGAAACCTTGACCCGCGAACGATCGAAGTCGAGTTCCTCGACGACGCCGTTGAAGCTGGCGAACGGGCCGTCCAGCACCTTGACCTGATCGCCGATCTCGAAATCGACCTTGACCTTGGTCTTGGGCGCCGCAGCCGCGGCTTCAGCCTTGGTGTTCAGGATCCGCGCCGCCTCGGCTTCGCTGATCGGCTGCGGCTTGCCGGAAGATCCAAGGAAGCCCGTCACCTTCGGCGTGTTCTTCACGAGATGGTAGACGTCGTCGTTCATCTCGAGCTTGGCCAGGACATAGCCCGGGAAAAACTTGCGGTCGGAAGTAACCTTCTTGCCGCGGCGGATTTCCGTCACCTTCTCGGTCGGCACCTCTACGGCATCGACCAGGCGCTCGAGCCCGAGACGCGTGGCTTCGGCCATGATCGCGTCACGCACCTTGTTCTCGAAACCCGAATAGGCGTGAATGATGTACCAGCGCGACATGCGACCTCTCGACTTAAGCCGCCAGCGACAGCAGGAACTTCACGATCCGGCCGAACGCGGCGTCGATACCGAAGAAGAAGATGCCGAGCAGCGCCGCCATGATCACGACCATGATCGCGGTCATCACCGTTTCCCTGCGCGTAGGCCAGACGACCTTCTTGGTCTCCGCCCGCACCTGATTGACGAACTCGCCCGGTGAAACCCTCGCCACGTAGCTTCCTTCGACTTCAACAAACAACAGCTACGAGGCCATGGGCCGCCTTCCGGCTTTCAGCCGGGCAGCCCGCTGACCTCGCCCTGACCCCTGTTCCAGGCCGCTCCGCTCACTCAGAAGTGGCAGGAGTGGAGGGACTCGAACCCCCGGCCCTCGGTTTTGGAGACCGATGCTCTACCAACTGAGCTACACTCCTCCGGAACCGGGAGCGCGGTCAATAGCGGCGCCGAAATGCGAAGGCAAGAGGCGCTTGGCGGCTTGATGAACGCGACAGGCGCTTTATTGCTGGCGAGGCATCTGGGCCTGTCGCCGGGTGGTTGCGCAAATCATGACCTCATCACGTGCTCGCGCCCGCCACCTGTGAGGCGAGGAAGATTTCAACCTGCCTCCAAGCCAGCGGGCGGCGCGACCGGCAACCGGTCGCGCCGCCCGCCTGTCCATGTCACTGCTGCGGCTGTTCCGAGGCCGTCTTGGCCGCATCGCCTACCTTGCTCGCGGCCGAGCTCACACTGTCTGCGGCGCCGGCGATCGCGGCATCGCGCTTCATCTGGCTGCCCTGCTGGGTCATCAGGAAATAACCGCCGACGAGTATCGCGAAAAGCAGGACGATCGCGATCAGGATGGTGCCGCCACTGCCCTTGCGCTCGATGATCGTCGTGCCGCCCGGCTGGGTCTCGGTCGTCTTATAGTCTGCCATGGTCCGTCTCCTCCTCTAACCCCCGTGCAGGCAAAACCCGATGGGGTGGCAGGAGGTTCCGGTTCGAGGCTCCGATCGGAAACGCACGGATGCAAGTGCGTCCGAACGGCCTCGGCCCCTACGCGAGCTTGCGCTGGCCGACCATGGCGAAGACGCCGCCCTGCGGGTCGCTGCCCACGAAGATCCA
Source organism: Flavisphingomonas formosensis (assembly GCF_009755815.1). Classification (GTDB taxonomy): domain Bacteria; phylum Pseudomonadota; class Alphaproteobacteria; order Sphingomonadales; family Sphingomonadaceae; genus Flavisphingomonas; species Flavisphingomonas formosensis. The sequence continues at coordinate 98,539 of NZ_WRPK01000003.1, read as the reverse complement.
GGCACCCCCCGGCACTTCATGAGGGCCCATGGAGATCGTTGCCCCCGCATCCTCGGCCCGCTTCAATGCGGCGTCGATATCGTCCGTACCGATATAATAGAGCCAATGCGGCCGGGGCGCTTGATTGTCGGCAAATATTGCCCCGATGGTATTCCCATCGACCGCGATGAGCTGGTAGATACCCATATCGCCCATATCCAGGCCCTGATCCTTGGTCCAGCCGAACAGGCCGGCATAGAAGGAGAAGGCGCCTTCCCGATCGCTGGTGTGCAACTCGTGCCAGGTAATCGAGCCCGGCGTATATTGCGCCGGCAGCGGCGGCATGTCGCTCGAGCTACCCTTGAACAGCACGAAGGCCGCGCCCTGCGGATCCGCCACGACCGCGAATCGCCCGACACCGGGGATATCCTCGGCAGCACGATGCACCGAGCCGCCCGCCTCCCTCACCTTCCCGACATAGGCATCGACATCGTCGACCGCGACATAACCAAGCCAGAAAGGCCGCGGAACGTCCATCGACATGATCCCGCCGAGCGGATTCGCACCTGCCGACAGAATCGAATAGCGGCGATCGGCCATGCCGGAATCGGTGATCGCCCATCCGGCCACCTTTTCGTAGAAGGCGCTGGCGGCATCGTGATCGGTGGTCACCAGTTCGTACCAGCAGAAGGGGTCGGCAGCTTCAGTCACGTCTCTCTCCTCGCCGGTGATCGTTTCTGTCGCCATCATGCCACTTCCTTGTGACAGCAGGATGCTGCGGGCGCATCGCGATACTCATCGTGGCGGCGCACGAAATCCATGGTGTGGCCCTCGTTGCGCCCTTTGGGTGCGCGATCGAGGATCATCAGCGTGCCGATGAGTTCCTCCGGCCCGCGGGCATAGCTGGAATAGGTGTGGAATATCTCCCCGGTGTCCGGATCGCGATAAAAGGCGCTGAGCCCGGGAAGCTCGTCATTCGCATTTTCGGCGGGCGTTTCGGCGAAATTGTAGAAGACGGTGCCTGACGCCAGTTCCTCGCGGGTGAAGGACACGTGATAGTCCCGGTTGAAGTCACTGCCGTGCGACGAGACCCAGGGGAAATGCCAGCCCATTCGATCCTTGTAGGTCTGGATCTTCGCCAGCGGCGCGCGCGAGACCGCGACCAGCGTCACGTCATGATGGTTGAGATGCGGCAACGTGCCGTCCAGATGATCGGCGAGGAAGGAGCAGCCGGGACATCCCGCCTCCCAGTCCGGCCCGAGCATGAAATGATAGACGATGAGCTGAGTGCGTCCGGCGAACAGATAGCCCAGCGATTTCGTCCCTTCCGGCGTATCGAAACGATATTCCTTATCCAGCTTGACCCACGGCAAGGCGAGACGCTCCGCATTGACGGCGTCGCGCAGGTGAGTCTCCTCCTTCTCCCGCGCCAGCAGGGCACGACGCGCCTTGAGCCATTCTTCACGGGATACGACGGCGTGATCGGGCATTCCAACCTCCTCTCGACTCGGCGAGTAGCGGCTTGTATCGCCTTGACATTTAGGTTGATATCAACATAATTAGGCCGTGTCAAAGCCGGTCCCTTTCGCCACCACCATTCATGTTCGCGACCATTGCCTGTGCCTGCATGTCCAGCGGGCCGCGCGCACGCTGGCGCGCAGGTTCGACGAGGCGCTGAAGCCGGTCGGCCTCACCAACCAGCAATTCTCGCTGCTGATGGCATTGAACCGCCCCGCCCCGCCGCCGATGGGTCCCGTCGCAGACCTGCTCGGCATGGACCGGACGTCGCTGACCGCCGCGCTGAAGCCGCTCGAACGCCGAAGCCTGGTCGAAATCGTTTCCAGCCCGGCCGACCGGCGTGCGCGCCTGCTCCGGCTGACGGGCGCGGGCGAGGCGTTGCTGGCCGCGGCCATGCCGATCTGGACAGCTACCCATGCGGACATCGAAGCCGCCCTGCCGGGCGTCGATCCCGACCGGCTGCGCGCGGATCTGGTCGCGCTTGCCTGACAGCCGGCGGCTTCGAGCCCCGCCCGAAGAGACCCTTGGTCTAAGCCACCCCGCTGCGCGCCAGCAGCGCGTCCCGCGCCTCCGTCGCCCGGCGGGCCAGCTCCTCTTCGTCCACCAGCGTGCTGCGGCCGTTGCGCAGGACGATCCGTCCGTCGACGACGACGTCGCGGACGGTGCGGCCGTCCGTGCCCCATATCAGATTCAGCGCCGGATCGCCGGCCGGACGCCATGCGGCGGCCGAGCCATCGTGGACGACCAGATCGGCGCGCTTGCCGATCTCGATCGAGCCGATGCGGTCGGCCATGCCGATCGCTTCCGCGCCACGGATGGTGACGAGATCGAGGCCCGTTGCCGCGGTGATGGCTTGCGTGTCCATCGTCATGTCCCGCGCCAAGCCGACCGCCAGGGCAGCGGCGCGATGCATGTCCGGCAGATCGCCCGCGTTGACGGCATCGCAGCCGAGCGCCACCCGCCCGCCACGCGCGATGAGCGCCGCATGGCGCCCCGCCCCGGTCACGCCTTGCCCCAGCCGCAAATAGGCCCAGGGACAATAAGCGACCGCGGAGCGGCTTTCGAGCAGCAGATCGACTTCTTGTTCGTCCATCCACACGGCATGGGCGAGCAGCAGGTGCGGGCCGAGAATGCCGAGACGGGCCAGATGCGCCATCGGGCGCAGTCCGTCGCGGGCCAGATAGGCGGCCACATCGGCTTCGGTGGGCGACATGTGGAAAGTCAGCCCGGTGCCATGGGCAAGTGCGAGATCGGACGCGCCGGCGAGAAGATCGTCCGACACCAGCTCATGTCCAACGAGCGTGACCCATCCTTCGATCAGCCCGCCTTTCGGAAAGGCCCGAAGAAGCTCCTCCTGCAGGCGCAGCGCCTCGCCGGCGCTCGCAGAAAAGGGCAGGCCCGGCGTGTCCCAGCCCCAGCGACCGATCGTGCCGCGGATGCCGGCGCGCGACAGGCCCGCCGCGACCCGATCCGGGTGGGCGACGGTGCCCGCCTCCACCACCGTCGTTGTGCCGTAGCGCAGGCTCTCGACTGCGGTGAGCAGCGCGGACAGCTCGTCATCCTCCGGCGTGAGCGCGCCATGCAAAGGCGTCGCGCAGCCGAAGATGGCCTCGTGCGATCCGATCGAGTCTGGAATGAGGCTGCGCACCAGCGGATCGGCGGTACAATGCTGGTGGGCGTTGACCAGCCCTGGCATGACGATACAGCCCGACGCGTCCAGCCGCGCAGCATCCGGGTAGAGCCGCCGGAGGGTCGCGCTCGGCGCGATGGCGCAGATCGCCCCCTCCCGGATCGCCACGCCATGATCCGGCAGCACCCGCCGTTCCGCATCCTGGGTGATCAGCCTGCCCCCGAGAAGGAGCAGATCGGGTTCAAGCCTTGCCTCTTCGCTCATGCCGTGCAAGATCGGCCATCGCCGGGCGGCGATCTTGCATCGTAACGCCCAAGCTGTTTGCCGGGAACGCAACGGCGCGAAAGAAACCCCTTTTCAATTTCGTCAAGGGCCTTATATAGCCCCCATCCAGAAATTTCGGCCTCATCTCCGTACCTCTAACGGGCGAGGCCGCTCCGTCCCCTCCGGGACAGCGATCGCGTTGCGCACGATCCGCTACGAATGGGAGGGAAACGGAGTCAACAGGACGCTGCAGTGCGGTTCCGATAGCCCGGACCCGCACTTTTTTGCGTGGCCGTGAGGCTGCGCGGACGGCTGGATTCCGCTGGGACGCGGAAATTTTTTGAACGGACGCGAGGACAGAATATGGCGACGCAGGCGGTTCCGGCCCCCATCGGTGGAGCGAAGAAGCGCATCCGCAAGATCTTCGGCAACATCCACGAAGTGGTGCAGATGCCGAATTTGATCGAGGTTCAGCGCGAGAGCTATGAGCAGTTCCTGCGGTCCGACCCCTCCACCGGCTATGTGTCCGGCCTGGAGAAGACGCTGCGTTCGGTCTTCCCCATCCGCGATTTCGCCGGCACCGCCGAGCTCGACTTCGTGCATTACGAGTTGGAGGAGCCGAAGTATGACGTCGACGAGTGCCGCCAGCGGGGCATGACCTTCGCGGCGCCGATGCGCGTCACGCTGCGCCTGATCGTGTTCGAGGTCGACGCCGACACCGAGACCCGCTCCGTGCTCGATATCAAGGAGCAGGACGTGTACATGGGCGACATGCCGCTGATGACGGAGAACGGCACGTTCATCGTCAACGGCACCGAGCGCGTGATCGTCAGCCAGATGCACCGCTCGCCGGGCGTGCTGTTCGACCATGACCGCGGCAAGACGCATGCTTCCGGCAAATATCTCTTCGCCGCGCGCGTGATCCCCTATCGCGGCTCCTGGCTCGACTTCGAGTTCGATGCCAAGGACATCGTCAACGTCCGTATCGACCGCAAGCGCAAGCTGCCGGTGACGACGCTGCTCTATGCCCTCGGCCTCAACGGCGAGGAGATCCTGAACCACTTCTACAAGACGCAGACCTATGTCCGCGGCGAGGGCGGCTGGAAGGTCCCCTATCTGCCGGAGAATTGGCGCGGCCAGAAGCCGAGCTTCGACGTCGTCAACGGCGCGACCGGCGAGGTCGTCTTTCCGGCCGGCCAGAAGATCAGCCCGCGTGCCGCCAACAAGGCCGGCAAGGACGGCCTCGAGACGCTGCTGATCCCGACCGAGGAGATCTTCGGCCGCTATTCCGCATTCGACCTGATCGATGAATCGACCGGCCGCATCTACATCGAGGCGGGCGACGAGGTGTCGCCTGAGAATCTGGAAGCGCTCGACAAGGCCGGCTTCGACCATATCGAGCTTCTCGACATCGACCATGTCTCGACCGGTCCGTGGATCCGCAACACGCTGAAGGCCGACAAGGTCGAGGAGCGCGATCATGCGCTCTCCGAGATCTACCGCGTCATGCGCCCTGGCGAGCCGCCGACGAAGGAGACCGCCGAGGCCCTGTTCGCCGGCCTGTTCTTCGATCCGGAGCGCTACGATCTGTCGGCCGTCGGCCGCGTGAAGCTCAACATGCGCCTCGACCTCGATGCCGAGGACACCGTCACGACGCTGCGCACCGAGGACATCCTCTCGGTTGTCAAGACGCTCGTCGACCTCAAGGACGGCAAGGGCGAGATCGACGACATCGACAATCTTGGCAACCGCCGCGTCCGCTCGGTGGGCGAGCTGCTCGAGAACCAGTATCGCGTCGGCCTGCTCCGCATGGAGCGCGCCGTGAAGGAGCGGATGAGCTCGGTCGACGTGTCGACCGTCATGCCGAACGACCTGATCAACGCAAAGCCGGCGGTCGCCGCGGTGCGCGAGTTCTTCGGATCCTCGCAGCTCTCGCAGTTCATGGACCAGACCAACCCGCTCTCCGAAGTGACGCACAAGCGCCGCGTTTCGGCGCTCGGGCCGGGCGGCCTCACCCGTGAGCGCGCGGGCTTCGAGGTCCGCGACGTCCATCCGACCCATTATGGCCGCATCTGCCCGATCGAAACGCCGGAAGGCCCGAACATCGGGCTGATCAACTCGCTCGCGAGCTTCAGCCGGGTAAACAAATACGGCTTCATCGAGACGCCGTACCGCCGCGTGATCGACAGCAAGGTCACCGGCGAGGTGGTCTATCTGTCGGCCATGGAAGAGGCCAAGCACACCATCGCGCAGGCGAACGCCGATCTCGATGGCGAAGGCCACTTCACCGAGGATCTCGTCTCGGCCCGCGAAGCCGGCGAATTCCTGATGGCGCCGAAGGACCACATCACGCTGATGGACGTGAGTCCCAAGCAGCTCGTATCGGTCGCGGCCTCGCTCATTCCGTTCCTGGAGAATGACGACGCCAACCGCGCGCTGATGGGCTCGAACATGCAGCGCCAGGCCGTGCCGCTGGTCCGCGCCGAGGCGCCGTTCGTCGGCACCGGCATGGAAGAGACTGTGGCGCGCGATTCGGGCGCCGCGATCGCGGCGCGCCGCTCCGGCATCGTCGACCAGGTGGATGCGACCCGCATCGTCATCCGCGCGTCGGGCGACGTCATCGCCGGCCAATCGGGCGTCGACATCTACACGCTGATGAAGTTCCAGCGCTCGAACCAGAACACCTGCATCAACCAGCGTCCGCTGGTGAAGGTGGGTGACGTGGTGCAGGCCGGCGACATCATCGCCGATGGCCCGTCGACCGAGTTCGGCGAGCTGGCGCTGGGCCGCAACGTGCTCGTCGCGTTCATGCCCTGGAACGGCTACAACTATGAAGACTCGATCCTGATCTCCGAGCGGATCGTGAAGGACGACGTCTTCACCTCGATCCACATCGAGGAGTTCGAGGTCATGGCCCGCGACACCAAGCTCGGGCCGGAGGACATCACCCGCGACATCCCGAACGTCGGCGAGGAAGCGCTGCGCAACCTCGACGAGGCGGGCATCGTCTATATCGGTGCCGAGGTCGAGCCGGGCGACATCCTGGTCGGCAAGATCACGCCGAAGGGCGAGAGCCCGATGACGCCGGAGGAAAAGCTCCTCCGCGCCATCTTCGGCGAGAAGGCCAGCGACGTGCGCGACACCTCGCTGCGTCTGCCGCCGGGCGTGGCCGGCACCGTCGTCGAGGTGCGCGTGTTCAACCGTCACGGCATCGACAAGGACGAGCGCGCGATGGCAATCGAGCGCGAGGAGATCGATCGCCTGACCAAGGACCGCGAGGACGAGCGCGGCATCCTCAACCGTGCCACCTATGCGCGGCTCAAGGAGATGTTGCTCGGCCAGGTCGCGACTGCGGTGCCGAAGGGCGCCAAGAAGGGCGCGACGATCGACGAGGTTGCGCTCGACGAGGTCGAGAAGCGCGAATGGTGGAAGTTCGCCGTTCAGGACGACAAGCGCCAGGCCGATCTGGAAGCCGTGAAGGCGCAGTATGACGAGGCGGTCAACCTCATCGTCAAGAAGTTCGAGGATCGCGTCGAGAAGCTGCAGCGCGGCGACGAGTTGCCCCCGGGCGTGCTCAAGATGGTCAAGGTCTTCGTGGCGGTGAAGCGCAAGCTGCAGCCGGGCGACAAGATGGCCGGCCGTCACGGCAACAAGGGCGTGATCAGCCGCATCCTGCCGAACGAGGACATGCCGTTCCTCGCCGACGGGACCCCGGTCGACATCGTGCTCAATCCCTTGGGCGTGCCGTCGCGCATGAACGTCGGCCAGATCTTCGAGACCCATCTCGGCTGGGCCGCGCGCGGCCTGGGCAAGCAGGTAACCGAAGCGCTGGAAGCGTGGCGCGAGGCCAATCCCAACGCCGAGGGCGGCAGCGCGCCGAGCTCGGTCGTTGACCGGCTGAAGCATGTCTATGGCGAGCAATATCACGGCCAGATCGAGGCACTGAGTTCCGATCAGGTCGTCGAAATGGCGGGCCTGCTCAAGAACGGCGTGCCGATGGCCACTCCGGTGTTCGACGGTGCCCGCGAAGCGGACGTCGCCGAGATGCTGCGCCGTGCGGGCCTCGACGAAAGCGGCCAGGTGGAATTGTTCGACGGACGCACCGGCGATCAGTTCGACCGCAAGGTGACTGTCGGCTACATCTACATGCTGAAGCTGCACCACCTTGTGGACGACAAGATCCACGCGCGTTCGATCGGGCCGTACAGCCTCGTCACCCAGCAGCCGCTCGGCGGCAAGGCCCAGTTCGGCGGCCAGCGCTTCGGTGAGATGGAGGTCTGGGCGCTCCAGGCCTATGGCGCCGCCTACACGCTGCAGGAGATGCTGACGGTGAAGTCCGACGACGTCGTCGGCCGCACCAAGGTCTATGAAGCGATCGTCAAGGGAGACGACACCTTCGAGGCCGGCATTCCGGAGAGCTTCAACGTGCTCGTCAAGGAAATGCGCAGCCTCGGCCTCAACGTCGAGCTCAAGGCGCTGGAAGACGACGGGCTGGCGGAAGCCGCGGAGTAAGCAAGCAACCCTCCCCCTCCCTGCCGGGGCCCCACGAAAGTACTACTTTCGTGGGAACTTCAAGGGAGGGGGTCGGGGGGTGGGTCCGGCCGGCCTGATCGAGATGATCGAACGGCCCCACCCACTCCCTCCCAGCCCTGGCGGGCTGGGCCCCTCCCTCTCCCTTTGCAGGGAGAGGGGTTCGAGGAGCAGAACATGAACGAACTGACCAATTTCGCCAATCCGATCGCGAAGCCCGAGACCTTCGACCAGATCCAGATCGGCATCGCCAGCCCCGAGCGCATCCGCTCCTGGTCGTTCGGCGAGATCAAGAAGCCGGAAACGATCAATTATCGCACGTTCAAGCCCGAGCGTGACGGCCTGTTCTGCGCGCGCATCTTCGGTCCGATCAAGGATTACGAGTGCCTGTGCGGCAAGTATAAGCGCATGAAGTACAAGGGCATCGTGTGCGAGAAGTGCGGCGTGGAGGTGACCGTCTCCAAGGTCCGCCGCGAGCGCATGGGCCATATCGAGCTCGCCGCCCCTGTCGCGCACATCTGGTTCCTGAAGTCGCTGCCGTCGCGCATCGGCCTGCTGCTCGACATGCAGCTCAAGCAGCTCGAGCGCGTGCTGTACTTCGAAGCCTATATCGTCATCGAGCCCGGCCTCACCCCGCTGGAGAAGTATCAGCTCCTCACCGAGGACGAGCTGCTCACGGCGCAGGACGAATATGGTGAAGATGCCTTCACCGCCGGCATCGGCGCCGAGGCCGTCCGCAAGATGCTCGAAAATCTCGACCTCGAAGGCGAGAAGGAAGAGCTGCTCAAGGAACTGGCCGAAACCAAATCCGAGCTGAAGCCGAAGAAGATCATCAAGCGGCTCAAGGTCGTCGAGAGCTTCCTCGAATCCGGCAACCGTCCGGAGTGGATGATCCTCGAGGTGGTGCCGGTCATTCCGCCGGATCTGCGTCCGCTGGTGCCGCTGGACGGCGGCCGCTTCGCGACGTCGGATCTCAACGACCTGTATCGCCGCGTGATCAACCGCAACAACCGCCTGAAACGGCTGATGGAGCTGCGCGCGCCGGACATCATCGTGCGCAACGAAAAGCGCATGCTACAGGAGTCGGTCGACGCGCTGTTCGACAATGGCCGCCGCGGCCGCACGATCACGGGCGCCAACAAGCGTCCGCTGAAGTCGCTGTCCGACATGCTCAAGGGCAAGCAGGGCCGCTTCCGCCAGAATCTGCTCGGCAAGCGCGTCGACTATTCGGGCCGCTCGGTGATCGTGACCGGTCCGGAGCTCAAGCTGCACCAGTGCGGCCTGCCGAAGAAGATGGCGCTCGAGCTGTTCAAGCCGTTCATCTACGCTCGCCTCGACGCCAAGGGTCTCTCCATGACCCTGAAGCAGGCCAAGAAGTGGGTTGAGAAGGAGCGCAAGGAAGTCTGGGACATCCTCGACGAGGTGATCCGCGAGCATCCCGTGCTGCTGAACCGCGCGCCGACGCTCCACCGCCTGGGCATCCAGGCATTCGAGCCGGTGCTGATCGAAGGCAAGGCGATCCAGCTCCACCCGCTGGTCTGCTCGGCCTTCAACGCCGACTTCGACGGCGACCAGATGGCCGTGCACGTTCCGCTGAGCCTCGAGGCGCAGCTGGAAGCGCGCGTGCTGATGATGTCGACCAACAACATCCTCAGCCCCGCGAACGGCAAGCCGATCATCGTTCCGTCGCAGGACATGGTGCTCGGCCTCTACTATCTCTCGATGGAGAAGCAGGGCGAGCCCGGCGAGGGCATGGTGATCTCCGACATGACCGAAGTGCACCAGGCGCTCGCGGCCAAGGCGGTGACCCTGCACTCGAAGATCACCTCGCGCGTCCCGCAGACCGACGAGAATGGCAACCAGTATATGAAGCGCGTCGAGACGACGCCGGGCCGCATGCTGCTCGGCGAGACGCTGCCGAAATCGCACAAGGTGCCGTTCGAGACGATCAACCGCCTGCTGACCAAGAAGGAGATCGGCGACGTCATCGACACCGTCTATCGCCACACCGGCCAGAAGGAGACGGTGCTGTTCGCCGACGCGATCATGGCGCTCGGTTTCCGGCACGCCTTCCAGGCGGGCATCTCCTTCGGCAAGGACGACATGGTCATCCCGGCCGCCAAGGAGGAGCTGGTCGACGAGACGCGTCTGCTCGTGAAGGACTATGAGCAGCAGTATCAGGACGGCCTGATCACCCAGCAGGAAAAGTACAACAAGGTGATCGACGCCTGGTCGCGTTGCGGCGACCGCGTGGCTGCCGAGATGATGAAGGAGATCTCGACCGTCAAGAAGCAGGATGACGGCCGCGAGAAGCCGATCAACGCAATCTACATGATGGCGCATTCCGGTGCCCGCGGTAGCGCCGCGCAGATCAAGCAGCTCGCCGGCATGCGCGGCCTGATGGCCAAGCCGTCGGGCGAGATCATCGAGACGCCGATCATCTCGAACTTCAAGGAAGGTCTGACCGTCCTCGAATATTTCAACTCCACCCACGGCGCCCGCAAGGGTCTCGCGGACACGGCGTTGAAGACCGCGAACTCGGGCTACCTCACCCGCCGTCTGGTCGACGTGTCTCAGGATTGCGTCGTCGTCGAGCTGGATTGCGGCACCGATCGGGCGCTGGAGATGAAGGCCATCGTGCAGGGCGGTTCGACGATCGCGAGCCTCGGCGAGCGCATTCTCGGCCGTACCACCGCCGAAGACATCATCGATTCGAAGACCAACGAAGCGATCGTCACAGAAGGCACGCTGCTCGACGAGGCCGCCATCGCGCGGATCGAAGCGATCGGCGTCCAGTCGGTGAAGATCCGCAGCCCGCTGATCTGCGAATCGAAGGGTGGCGTCTGCGCGGCCTGCTACGGACGTGACCTCGCCCGCGGTACGCCGGTGAACATCGGCGAAGCGGTCGGCGTCATCGCGGCGCAGTCGATCGGCGAACCCGGCACCCAGCTCACCATGCGGACCTTCCACATCGGCGGCGCGGCGCAGCTCAACGAGCAGTCGAACCTCGAGGCGGTGGCCGACGGCAAGCTGGAATATCGGGAGCTGCGCACGATCGTCGATCCGCGCGGCCGCCGTGTGCTGCTCTCGCGTTCGGGCGAGTTGGCGATCGTCGACCTCGACGGCCGCGAACGCGCGGTACATCGCCTGCCCTATGGCGCGCACCTGCTGTTCGACGACGGTCATATCGTCTCGAAGGGCGACCGCATTGCCGAGTGGGATCCGTTCACCATGCCGGTGATCACGGAAACCGGCGGAACGGTGAAGTATCAGGATCTCGTCGAGAACCAGACGCTGGCCGAGCAGACGGACGAAGCCACCGGCATCGCCCAGAAGGTGGTGACCGAATATCGCGCCGGTTCGCGCAAGGAGGATCTGCGTCCGCGGATCACCCTGCTCGACGCCACTTCGGGCGAGGCCGCACGCTACATGCTGGCGCCCGGCACGACGCTCTCGGTCGAGGACGGTCAGGTGGTTCAGGCCGGCGAGGTGCTCGCCCGCGTCAGCCGCGAAGCCGCCAAGACGCGCGACATCACCGGCGGTCTGCCGCGGGTTGCCGAGCTGTTCGAGGCGCGCAAGCCGAAGGAGAATGCGATCATCGCCAAGGTCTCCGGCCGGGTCGAATTCGGCAAGGACTATAAGGCCAAGCGCAAGATCCTCATTCGCCCCGAGGACGGTTCGGATCCGATCGAGTATCTGATCCCGAAGTCCAAGGTGATCGACGTGCAGGAAGGCGACTATGTCAAGCGCGGCGACAACCTGATCGGCGGCAGCCCGGATCCGCACGACATTCTCGAGGTGCTCGGCATCGAGCCGCTCGCGGAATATCTCGTGTCGGAAATCCAGGAGGTGTACCGACTGCAGGGCGTGAAGATCAACGACAAGCACATCGAGACGATCGTCCGTCAGATGCTGCAGAAGGTCGAGATCACCGTCGCGGGCGACAGCACTTTCCTACCGGGCGAGCAGGTTGATCGCGAGGAGATGGACGAGGCCAACGTCAAGCTGATCGAAGAAGGTCGCCAGCCCGCCGAAGGCAAGCCCATCCTGCTCGGCATCACCAAGGCCTCTCTGCAGACGCGCAGCTTCATCTCGGCCGCCTCCTTCCAGGAGACGACCCGGGTGCTGACCGAGGCCTCGGTGCAGGGCAAGGTCGATACGCTGAACGGCCTCAAGGAGAATGTCATCGTCGGCCGGCTCATCCCGGCGGGCACGGGCGCGGGTATGAACCGCCTGCGCGTGACGGCCTCGAGCCGGGACGCCGCACTGCGCGCCCAGCAGAAGGCGCTCACCGCCGCACTGATCGCGCCGGCCAGCGCCGCCGAGGAGCATGCGGCCGAACTCGCACGCTCGCCGCGCGATGCCGGCGGCATCGGCGACGATCCGCTGGCGACGGTGGTCACCAGCGGCCACGGCACCGACGAGGATGCGGGCGACTATCTGAACGACTGATCCGTAGACGACCGATGACATGAGAGACGCCGCCGTTCCCCTGGGACGGCGGCGTTTTTCGTAAGACTTTCCCTATCTGCGGGAAAAGGTCGGACGAGGGTCTGCTTCTCGCTTCTTCGTTCGCACGGTCACACCGCAACGAACGAAAGCAAACCCCTCACCCTACCCTCCCAGGAGAGCACGAGGGGGAAGAGCATCGCTCGCAACGTCGCTCTGCGAAATTTCATCTTCCACCGGCATCGCAATCGCTGAAGGCCGCCCCCATCTCGCAGGCTCAGCCGAAAGGGGAGAAAAATTCCATGCGCTACAAGCAGCTTGGCCGGACAGGTCTATTCGTCTCCGAAATCTGCCTCGGGACGATGACCTTCGGGGAAGCCGGAGGCGCCGGCATCTGGGGCGATATCGCCGATATCGATCAGAAAGCGGCGGACGCGATCGTCGGCCGTTCGCTGGCCGCGGGCGTCAATTTCATCGACACGGCGGACGTCTATTCCTTCGGCGCCTCCGAAGTTCTGCTCGGCCGGGCGCTGCGTAATCTCGGCGTGCCGCGCGCCGACGTGGTGCTGGCCACAAAAGTCACCAGCGCGATGAGCAACAAGCCCAATGATCGCGGCGCGTCGCGCGGGCACATCATGGACTCGGTCGCCAAGAGCCTGGAGCGGCTGCAGACCGATCATATCGACCTCTATCAGATCCACGCCAATGATCCGGTCACGCCGATCGAGGAGACGCTGCGCGCGCTCGACGATCTCGTTCGTCAGGGCATGGTCCGTTATGTCGGCGTCTCCAACTGGATGGCCTGGAAGATGGCCAAGGCGCTCGGCATGTCCGAACGGCTGGGCATCGCCCGTTTCGAGACCGTGCAAGCCTATTACAGCATCGCCGGACGTGATCTGGAGCGGGAGATCGTGCCGCTGCTCGAGGAAGAAAGGCTCGGGCTTATGGTCTGGTCTCCCCTCGCGGGCGGACTGCTGTCCGGCAAGTTCGGGCCAGGCGCAGCCGGCAATGGCGAGGGACGCCGCGCCAATTTCGATTTCCCGCCGGTCGATCTCGATCGCGCCTGGGTCTGCGTCGGCGCGATGCGCGAGGTCGCCGAAAAGCATGGCAGCACCGTCGCGACGGTTGCCCTCGCCTATGTGCTGGCCAAGCCATTCGTCACCAGCGTGATCATCGGCGCCAAGCGGATGGACCAGCTCGAGCAAAATCTCGATGCCGCCAAGCTCGCGCTGGATGCGGACGACATGGCGAAGCTCGACGGCGTGAGCGCCCTACCTGCGGAATATCCCGGCTGGATGCTCGAGCGCCAGGGCGGTCAGCGCGTGCCCGAACCGTTCACCGAAGCCTGAGCGGCGCTCATTCGCCTTCGCGCAGGGCGCCGTACCATTCATCGAGGCGCATGAGCTGATCGTAATCGGGAAAGGGCGCACGCTCCGGGTGGAGCTTGGCAACGAAGGCCTCCGTGCCGGTCAGCCAGCGCTCCACCGCCTGGGTGAGCTGGGCGGCTGCGAAATGGGTGAAATCCGCCGCGGCGATCGCCGCCTTTCCGCCGACCGGGCTCGACACATGGCCGAGCTTGCCGTCCTTGCCGCGCGCCAGCGACCAATATTCGAAAACGCCGGGCGTACCGGACTGGTCCTTGAAGCCGCCATGTTCCGCAATCAGGCCGAGCAGCCCGAGCTGCATGGAATAACCCGCCTCGATTTCCTTAGCGGAGGGAGCCTTGCCGGTCTTGTAGTCGACGATCGCGAGGCTTCCGTCCGGCAGGCGATCGATACGATCGACCTTGCCATAAAGCGTGATCCCGGCGACCTCCGCCTCGCCGAAAATCTCGGCGGTCGCCGGCACCCGCCCTCCGGCCAGATTGGCCTGCATTTCCGATGCCGCCCAGTCGATCGCCTCCAGCAGGCGCGGCGTCCACAGCGCGCGAAGCACAGGGTGCGCGGCGACCTCCGTCAGCATCGCCTCGGCGCGCGGACGCAAGCGTGCTGGATCGCATCCGTCCTCGCGCATCCACGCCTCGAAGACGGCATGCACCGCAGTTCCGCGCCACGCCGGCCCTGGATCGGCATCGACCGCTTCCCACGGCGCCAGGCCCAGCATGGTGCGCGCATAGAAAGCAAAAGGATCGGCCTTGAGCCTGTCCAGATCCGTGACCGCGATCCGCTGCGGGCGGGCGTCGCGCGGCGGACTGGGGTTCGGGCGACGGGCGGGCGCCAGCCGATCCGGCCGATCCAGCGCCTGCGTCCAACGAGCAAAGCGATGTGCCCGCGCCAGCCCGCCGGTCATTGCCTCCAGGCGCAACCAGAAGCGCGAGGCGATCGCCGGCGCGCGCGCATCGCGGCGCGCCCGCGTGATCACCAACTCCCGCGCACCGAGCGCGGTCGCAAAGTCGTGCGCGGCGAGGCCGATGCGCCGCTCCAAGCCGGGCAGGCCGAGATCCGCGCGGATGCGCGGCGCGAGCCATGGATCGGGGCTGGGCAAGGCAGGCCACGTGCCTTCGTTGAGGCCGCCGAGGATCATCAGATCGGCATGCTGCAGCCGCGCCTCGATCAAGCCCCAGATGAAGATACGCGGATGCTGCCCGCGCGGCGGGCGAACCGCCACCTCGTCCATCAATCCCTTGAGCAAGGGAGCGAGGCTCTCGATCTGATTGTATTCCGGACCGTCGGGCGCGGCCATTTGCAGCTCGGTCAGAAGGTCGCCAACGGCCCGGCCCGCCTGCTGGCTCCACGCCGCATCGCCGGCAAGCGCATCGGCGCCGTCGCGTAGCACCTGCAACTGGCCGGCAAGCGTCGGCTGACGGGCAGCCTCTCCCAGCTGCGCGAGCAGGGGAAGCGTCTCCTGCCAGAAGGCCAGGGCCGCACGCCGGTCCTTTGCCTGCCGGCCCTCTCCTCCGAGCAGATGCTGACGGATTCCTTCCAGCCCCGCGGCGGGGCGCGGGCCCCTCAACGCGCGGTCGAGCATACGCACGCCGGCCAGCCAGGTGCCACGTCCGTCCCCAGCCCGTACCAACGGATGCTTGAGCAGACTGAGCAGCGCGACTGGCGCAAAATCCTCGGCGACAGCTTCCGCAATGGCGAGCAATAATGTGCCGGACGCAGTGGTGGACAACGGCCGGCCGGCGCTGTCATCCGCCTCGATGCCCCAGCGCACGAGATGAGCGGCGACGCGCCGGGCGAGGCCGCGATCGGGCGTGACGAGCGCGACGGTGCGCTCCGGCGTTTCCAGAGCCTCGCGCATCGCCAGGGCAATCGCCTGCGCCTCCTCGGCAGGTGTCGCCAGTTCGAGGACATGCACGCCTGGCAGGCTGCGATCGGCGCGCGGCAAGGTCTGCCACCTGCCGGTGAATTCCGCCGGCGCCATGGCGTTGCGGATCGCCCGGGTTCGTGCGGCCGGCGCATCCCGTCCCCCGCCCCAGCGCCACCGCTGCACCTCGCCTCGGCCCACGCTCATCCGATCGAGCAGCAGCTTGAGTTGAAACTGGGGATGCGTCTCGATCGCACGGCGACGCTGGCCGCTGACCGGTTCGGGTTCATGCGGTCCGAGCGCGTCCCATTCCTCATCGGCCATGCCGATATCGAGCGCGGGCAATATGACGAGCCCGTTCGGCAGATCGGCAACAGCGCGCAGCAGACGGGCCACGGCGGGCGCCGCAGTGGTGATCCCGGCCGCAACCACGAAACCGTCGGGCGGCTCACGCAACCAACTCTGCGCAATCCGGTCGAGCAGCCGATTGCGGCGGTCGGCCAGTTCGATCCGGCCGAGCCGCGCCAGCTCCTCCGGCCAGCGATCGAGAATGATGCGAAGCAGGCCGAGCGAACGCTGCCAATGCTCGGTCAGTTCGGCGCCCACGACATCCTCGAGCCGGCGCAGAGGGATCTGCTCGACCAGCATCTGATCGAGGGTGCGGCCGAGATCCGCCGCGAGGCGCACCGCTTCCGCCGCGTCGACCGGTTCGCCGGCCGCCTGGCGCGCCTGCTGGACGAGCCGGGCGAGCAGCATGCGTCGCTGCAGCGGCGCGATCGCGGGCGGGATCGCGTCCGCTGCGTCGATCGTATCCAAAGCGCTGCCGATGCGATCATCCAGTTCCGGATCGCCGATCGGCACCAGCCTGGGCAAAAGCAGCCCGCCCTCCGCACGCCGAACGAAGGCGTTGGTGATCGCCAGCACCGCGCGGTTGTTCGGCAACAGGATCGTGCCACGCGCGAGACCGAGTGGCCCTCCACCGAAGCGCGCGAGCACACCGGCCGCCAGCGCGTCGGCGAAGGCGCGATGCGGCGGAATGGTGTAGACGGACGGCATATGTTCCTCAGGCTAGGCGAGGATCTTCGCCCGATCCAGCCCGGAGCCCTGTCAATTGTCGGCGAGCATCGACTCGGTCGCCTTGATCGCGCCGGGCGTGCCGACATCGAACCAGAGGCCCTGATGTACGACACCGAAGGCGCGGCCCTTCGCAATCGCCCGATCCCACAGGATGTTGGTCGAGAAAGCGCCCTCGGGCGCGTCCTCGAACAAGCGGTGCGAGACCAGCTGGATGCCGGTATAGACGAAGGGTGCGACACGCCCCGGCTTGCGCCGGGTGAGGCGCCCGAACGCATCCATGTGGAAATCCCCTGAACCCGTGTGGCAATTGGCCCGTGCCAGCGGAACGACCAGCAGCAGCGCATCCATCTCGACATCGTCCCAGCGGCTTGCCAGCAGGCGGAGCGCGTCGATCGGCCCGTCGACCCAGAAATTGTCGCTGTTGATTACTACGAAGGGATCGTCCGCAATCAGCGGCAATGCCTTGGCGACGCCACCGCCGGTTTCGAGCAAGTGGCCGCGCTCGTCGGAGACGGTAACCTCGATGTCCTGCACACGCGTGCGCAGGTGCGCCTCCAGCGCGTCGGCCAGATAATGGACGTTGACCACCACCTTGCGGATCCCCGCGGACCGAAGGCGATCGAACACATGGTCGAGCAATGGCTTGCCCGCCACTTCGACCAGTGGCTTGGGCCGGGTCGCGGTGAGCGGGCGCATACGCTTGCCCAGGCCGGCGCCCAGCACCATGGCGGTTTCCAGGGGCTTGCCGCCCGGATTGGGGCGGAGGGCAAGCGGCTTACTGTAGCGACTCATGCAGGCAGTGGCTCCCACGCGGCAGCGCGATACTTTCCAGGAATATTGGCGTCGAACCAGTCTCGCACCGGGGCGAGCGCGGGATGGATCAGGTCGCGCTCCAAATATCCCCAGACTCGCGGCTGATATTTGAGATAGCGCGGCTTTCCGTCCCGCTTCCAGAGACGGGTGAAGATACCGAGAATCTTGGCGTTGCGCTGGGCACCGAGCAGCGCATAAGCGGCATCATCGAACGGCATCGCGGCGCGATAGCGCGCGAGCATGACGGATTCGAGATCGGCCGGCACGTCCCGCCGCGCATCCTGCAGCAGCGAGACCAGATCATAGGCCGGATGGCCGGCAAGCGCGTCCTGGAAATCGAGCAGCCCCAGCCGATCGTCCTCCAGCAGCATGATGTTCTCGGCATGGTAATCGCGCAGCACGGTGACGGGCGCGATGGCACCGAGCGGCGCCAGTGCCGTATCCCATGCCGTGCGATAGGCCTCGGCATCGATTTTCAGATCCAGCGCCGGCGCATACCATTCGATGAACAGCCCTGCCTCTCGCTGATAGACCTCCCGGTCATAGGGCGGCAGATCGGCTGGCGCGGCGTGCTTGTGCAGCGCCGCGAGGAGATCGATCGCCTTTTCATAGACGGGACGTTCACGCGCGGGCTCGGCGGCGATCACCTCGGCCATGCGGGCATCGCCGAAATCCTCGAGCAGGACGAGGCCCTGCTCCAGATCGATCGCCAGGATCGCGGGCGGCGCGAAGCCGAGCGACGCGAGATGCCTCGCGACGGACAGAAACGGGCGCGGATCCTCGTGCGGCGGAGGCGCGTCCATCAGCACCGCCCGCCGGCCGGGCGCGACCACGCGAAAATAACGACGGAAGGAGGCGTCGCCCGCCAGAGGCAGGATTTCGGCGCCGGCCCATCCATGGGCGGCAAGAAAGCCAGGAGCGCTATCGGGCGGTATCATCATCGGGGCGGCCATCGCGCCTCCCATGACGCCGGCGCCTGCCAAGTCAAGCGCCGCACATCGTCCGGACCCGGTTCAAAACGCAGATGCAGCGTATCCGGCCACAATGGCGGCCCCAGTCGTTCCGGCCACTCGATGAGCAGCGCCGTATCCAGCCGGGCATCGTCCAACCCGAACTCCAGCGCGTCTTCGGGATTCTCGATCCTGTACAGATCGACATGCCAAATGGGAATTCGCACCTCGGGCGGCGCATAGGCCTGGACGATGGCGAAGCTCGGGCTCGGCGCCTCGCCGGGCAACCCTAGCGCGGCCAGCAGTCCGCGCGCGAAAGTGGTCTTGCCCGCGCCGAGATCGCCATGCAGCGCCACGGCGTCGCCGGGCTGCAGGACGGCAGCCAGCGCGGCTCCGGCCGCTTCAGTAGCGAGAGGATCGGCGAGCAGAAGCATGGCTGAGCCGCGTGCGAGCCCATGGCGTCGAGGTCAATGTGAAAATGGCGTCAAAGGCGGAAGCCATGTTCAGGCCGATCGTTTGCGCGGCAGGCGGATGATGGCGGTGGTGCCTACTCCCGGCTTGCTCTGCAGATCCAGCGTGCCGCCGTGCGCCGCGACGAATTGCCGGGTGAGCGGCAGGCCGAGGCCGAGCGCGGCGCGATGGCTGTCCTCCTCCGGGGAGACGCGGTGAAAACGATCGAAGGCGCGATCGCGCTGGCGCGGATCGATGCCGGGGCCATTGTCCGACACGATGATCCTCGCCTCCTGCTTGTCGCCTTCCGCGCAGAGCAGAACCCTGCCGCCCGCCGGCGTATAGGCGATGGCATTGCGCAGCAGATGGTCGACGGACTGGCGCAGCCGCCGCGAATCCCCGACCAGCGTGCCGACCGACTTTGCGATGTCCACCACCAGATCCAGCGGCTTGGCGCGCGCGCGGTCCCCCGCTTCCTGTCCCGCCTCGCTGACCAGCGCGGTGAGATCCACCTTCTCCTCGGCCATCGGCAGCGCGCCGGCCTCGCTCTGCGTCAGGTCGAGAATATCGTCGATCAGCGCGCCGAGCCGTGCCGACGCCTGGAGGATGAGATCGACATAATCCTTCGCCCGATCGTCGAGCGGCCCGCCATAGCCGCCGGACAGCATCTCGGCAAAGCCGCCGATCGAGGTGAGCGGCGTGCGCAGTTCATAGGACATGTTGGCGAGGAAGGCAGTCTTGACGCGATCGGCTTCCTCCAGTGCGTCGGTCCGCTCGCGCAGCGCCGCTTCGATCCGGCGGCTGTCGGTGATGTCGAGCATCGTGAACAGCGCATTGCCGTCCGGCAGCGGCACCACGGCGAATTCGAAATGGCGCCCGTCGGTCAGCGCGACGCGCCCGCCGCGCTGCTGCCGATCGACCGTGGCGATCCGAACCAATTCGCGGATGATGCTGGCGCGCGACGGATTGGCCAGCTTTTTCGCAACCACCTCGACGAGCGCGTCGACGCGTGGATGCGCCGCAAGCTCCTCTTCCTCGAAATTCCAGACATCGCGAAAACGGTTGTTCCACAGATGGAGGCGGCCGTCCGCGGCGAAGACGCCCACGGCCTCGAACAGATTGTCGAAAGTGGCGGTCCGCACGCGTAGCAGCGTATCGCGCGCCGAGGCGAGTTGCACCTGCTCGGTGCGATCCTCGAAGATCAGCAGCAGACCGCCGTCCGGCAAAGGCTGCGCCACGACGCGCAGGTGCAGCCCTCCGGGCAACAGCCAATTTTCCTCCATCGCATTCGACGTCGCGGTGAACCATCCTCGACGCTCGGCCTTCCAGCTTGGAAAATCTCGGCTTTCGGGGATGCGCCCGGTCTCGCGCATGCGTTCCAGCACGCGATCGAATTCGGGGCGGTCGCCGAGCCATTCGGGCTTGAGGGCGAACAGGCGGTGAAAGGCGTCGTTGGAGAAAACCAGGCCCCGATCTGCCGCGAACTGGGCAACACCAGCGGAAAGCCGGTCCAGCATGTCGCGCTGGGCGCGTGCAAAGCGGTTGAGATCCGACCGCGCGACCTCGAGATCCTCGACGTCGACGGCATAGCCCGCCACCCCCGCCCCCCCGAGCGGAACGTCCGCGATGCGGATCATCCGGCGCTCGCCCCGGATCGTGGCGGGCACGGTGTGGATCTCGCCATGCCCTCTCTCGCGCGCTTCGGCAGCCGTGGCAAGCGGCGTGCGCCCGTCAATGGCTTCTACCAGCTCGAGCCCGCGCGCGATCACATCCGCCGCGCTCTGCCCCTCCACCGCGTCCACATAGGATCGGTTGACGAGGCTGAGCCTAAGGTCGGGCCCGCGATGCCAGATCGGAAACGGTGCCTCCTCGATCACACGCGAGATCGCATCCAGCGCACGCGCAAGCCGCGCTTTCTCACCACGCAGATCCGCCATTTCCGCCTGCATGTCGGTGACGTCGAAGAACCACAGCAGCACGATGCCCGCACCGAGCTCGGCCTGCGGAGCCAGCCGACCGCGCACCATCAACACCCGATCGGAATTCTGGATATGCACCGGCCGGGTGAAGGCCCGTCCCGACCGCTGTGCCGTGGAAACCTCGCGAGACAATGCCGCCGCATCGTCGTCGACCAGGCCGAACGCCGGCCCGGCCAAATCTGTCAGGACGCGCGGTGCACGCGCGAGGCCGAGCCAGTCGGCCAGCCGGCCGTCCGCTTCCATTTTGCCATCCGACCCCACCATCGCCGAGGCAGCCGGCGCGCAGCCGAGAAGAGCCGAAAGCCGCAGCGCCTCCTGCGCCGCTCCGCGCGCATACATGGCACGGCGCAGGCCGAACACCACTGCGATCACCGCAGCGGCCGTCCAGAGCGCCAGAAAGATCGCGACGAGTGCTCCCGTCGTCCCATCGAGCGCGGTCATGCGAAAGGAAAAATCCGCCCGATCGCCATAATTCGTCCTACCCCTATTTCCACCGTCGGCGACCAGAGAATCCACCGCCCACTCGATCTGCAAGCGGAATATACCAAGCTGTCTCCAAAATTAACCTTTGCGGGGTAGACGACATATGCCAACACCGTGTTGCAGCAATGCAACACACCTCAACGAACTTGCCGATGGTCCACCATCGCCTTGAACTCGCAAGGTTAAAACGTATCGTCGAAGTACAGGTTTAGTTTGTGGTCGTGGGGGCGATCAAACTGGCCAGATAACAGGGGACATATGATGAATAAGGTACGCTTGTGCAGCGCTACCGCGTTGCGTTCACTCGCTATCGCAAGCCTTGCGGCACTGTCGGCAACCCCAGCGCTCGCTCAAGATACGTCCGCTCCGGTTGTGACGGGCAGCGAAACGACCTCTGACGAAACCATCGTCGTGACGGGCACACGGCTTGCCCGCCCCAATCTCGAATCTCCCGTTCCCGTAGTCACCGTCACCAGCGACCAGCTTTTCAACACGGGCAAAACGTCGATTGGCGATACGCTGAGTCGACTTCCGCAGTTGAACAGCACCGTAACCCAGGCGAATTCGACCAACTCACTCGGCACTACCGGCCTCAATCTGCTCGATTTGCGCGGCCTCGGCACACAGCGTACGCTGGTGCTGGTCAACGGCCGCCGGCATGTCGCGAGCGATATACTGCTGAATGCCGCTTCGCCCGATATCAATACGATTCCCCAGGATCTGATCGAGAGCGTGGATATCGTTACCGGCGCCAACTCGGCCGTATACGGCTCGGACGCTATTGCAGGTGTCGTCAATTTCAAGCTGAAGCGTAATTACGAAGGCCTGCAAATCCGCGGACAGGATGGTATCAGCAAATATGGCGATGACGGCGAAGCTTTCCTGAGCGCCTTGGGCGGCTTCAACTTTGGCGATGGGCGAGGCAACTTGACCTTCAGCGCCGAATATTCGCACCATGGATCCGCCTATGGTTCGGATCGACCATCCATAGCCAGGAACGGCCAGTGGGTAACGGTTGACGTCGACGAAACCTCCCCTTCGGATGGCGTTTTCGACACCAAATTCTACAACGGCGTCCGCTACCCCTATTACAACAACGGCGGCGATGTCGTGTTCTGCTGTAAGGCGGGACATGTATCCGACTCGAATCTTTTTACCTATCTTTTCAAGCCCGATGGCACACTCACGCCTCAGACCGGATACCTCACTGGTTCCGATCTGTTCGACACGCGCTACATCGGGGGAAACGGCTCGACGGGACGTGAAGACAAGCTACTCATCCTCCAGCCCATAGTGAATCGTTACAATTTCAACGTCATGGGCCATTATGATTTCAGCGACGCGTTCAAACCCTTCTTCGAAGCCAAATATGTTCGCATCGACAGCCGCGGGAGTACCGCTGGCCCCTTCTTCACCGGGCTTGGCACGCTCAATGACGCTCGCGAGGCATTCAACACCGCGAATCCCTATCTGACCACGCAAGCTCGCAATACGATCTTCCAGCTCAACGGCTTGAATCCCGCGACGGATGACGACTTCGACTTCGATTTCAGCCGAACGGTAACGGATTTTGGCGTTCGCGACGAAATCTCGCGTCGCCAGACCTACCGATTCGTAGCCGGAATCGACGGCGATCTCGGTAACAACTGGAAATATCAAGTTTCTGGGAACTACGGCGAATTCCGTGAACGAACCAAGGTGATCGGCAACGTCAATCTTCAGCGCTATCTGCTGGCGATCGACGCAGTCGACGAGGGCAAATATTTGACGGGCACAGCCAACGGCAACATCGTATGCCGTGCCACGATCGATCCTGCTGCCCGCATCGCCTACGGAAATGCCGACCCTGCCGTCGCAGCGGCAACTTTGGCAAACGACGTTGCCAACTGCGTTCCGGTCAACCTGTTCGGCGCGGGCAATGTCAGTCAGGCAGCGAAAAATTATATCCTGCAGAATACGACCGCTCGGGGCAAGATCACGCAGCTCGATTTCAACGGCTACATCTCAGGCGACACGAGCAAGTGGTTCGAATTGCCTGGCGGCCCCATCGCGCTCTCCGTCGGCGCCGAGTATCGGCGCGAGACTGCTTATTACAAGCAGGATGATATCGTCACGGCCGGCCTTACTTTCTATAATTCCATCCCGGAACTGAATCCGCCCTCCTTCGAAGTGACAGAAGGATTTGGAGAAATAAGCGCACCAATTCTCAAGGATCTTCCGTTCATTAAAGAGCTGACAATCAGCGGTGCCGGACGCGTTTCACATTACAAAGGCTCGACAGGAACGGTTTATGCTTACAATGGCACGGTCGAATGGGCGCCCGTTTCCGGAATTCGCTTCCGCGGCAACTATGGCCGCTCCGTCCGCGCACCGAATTTGGTGGAACTCTACTCGAAGCCCGGACAGAATTTCGCGCCCGGATTTGAAGATCCTTGTTCGCTGAACCAGATCCAGACCGGCACTCAATATCGGGCAGCCAATTGCCGAGCGGCTGGAATTCCGAGCGATTTCAACTATCAATACACCTCGTCCCTTCAGATCGTCTCCGGAGGCAACCGGGATCTGAAGGCGGAGAAATCCGATTCTTGGACACTCGGCGTGGTCATCCAGCCGAAGTTCATTCCGGGCCTGACTGCGTCCATCGATTATTACAACATCACCGTCAATGACGTGATCACCAGCCCGACGGCACAGCAGATCGCTAATGCCTGTTATGATCTGCAGAATCCGGACAACACATTCTGTTCGTTGTTCCAGCGCGCGGGAGCGGGCGGCGGCCCCCTAGGAGAGGAGCCATATCAAATTCTCGAGGGGTCATTGGAGCAGATCCTCCTCAACTATGCGAAGCTCAAGGTGCGCGGCCTCGATATCGACGTTGGCTACAGGCGGCACTTCGAAGGTATCGGCTTGTTCAACACCCGGTTCAACTGGACGCACTATCTTCAGAACGACCAGTTCTTTGATCCGACCAATCCAAAATATGCAAACCAGCTGATGTATGAGCTGCCATATCCCCGGGACAAATTCACCTGGGACGTGGACTTCAAGACCGGGCCGGTCACCTTCGGTTACACGATGCGCTATATCGGCAAGATGGTTCCGAACGAATATGAAGATTTCTTCAGCGTCCAGGGCCGTCCGCCTCAAAATCCAGACGCGTTCCCGATCCATTTCTATCCGGCTGTTTTCTACCACGACATCCGTACAGAAGTTGAGGTCAACAAAAACTATCTCTTTTATCTTGGCATCGATAACGTCACAAATCGGATGCCGCCTTACGGCCTTACGGGTGTCGGCGCAGGTAGCGGAATTTACGACAACGTAGGCCGATTCTTCTACGCAGGCTTCAAGGCCAACTTCTAGTCGCGCCTCTCGTCGGCCCCGGTGCTCGCTCCGAGCATCGGGGCTTTCGATCATTTTCAGCCAGAGATATAAGTCTAGCGATGACGGAAAACATCGCTGAAAGAGCCCGTCAACTCGCCGATCGGGGCCGCATTCAAGAAGCGCTAGCGTTGCTTGCAGGGGCCATCGTCACAGGTGATCGGGAGGCAATATTCCTGCTCGCGCTCTGGCGGTTGGCCGGACATCACGTCGGACGTGACCTATCCCTGGCTGACACACTTTTCCAACGCGCTGCAGATGCGGGGCATTTGCAGGCCAAAACCATCTCGCTCGCGTTCCGTGCCCACGGGGCGGGCGGAAGACGCGACTGGAGAGAGGCGATGCGGCGGCTCACCGCATTGTCTGCAGGAGACCCCGACGCCAAGCGGGAGCACGACCTGATCGAGGCGATGAATCTAGACGATCACGGCGACAGCCTCTCGTCAATCGCGGCGGGAACCATCAAGGCGTCGCCGGATATCATGATCTTCCGGCAACTGTTGACGCAGGAGGAATGCTATTTCCTCATTCGTCGCGCCACGCCCCTTTTCGCGCCAGCGACAGTCGTCGACCCTCGCAGCGGCTTTCGCATAGCGAATCCGATCCGGACTTCTGACGCAGCAAGCTTTCCCCTCTTACGAGAAAGTCCAGCGATCCACGCGCTAAATCGGCGTTTCGCGAGAATAAGCGGTACAGAAGTAGCGCAAGGCGAACCCTTGCAGATTTTGCGCTATGTGCGACGCCAAGAATATCGATTGCACTCTGATGCCCTGCCGCAGGGTCGCAATCAACGGAAGTGGACGCTCCTAGCCTATCTCAATTCCGGCTATGACGGCGGTGAAACCTATTTTCCGGAACTCGGCATCTCTTTTCGCGGAAACGCCGGAGACGCCATACTCTTTTGTAACGTCACACCCAACGGCCAACCGGAACAACGTATGATGCATGCGGGACTGCCGGTGAAAAGAGGATCCAAATACCTCGCATCGCGTTGGATTAGGGAAGCTCCGATCGATCTATCCGCAACCAGTTGAAATCCTGAGCCCTTCCCCTTTTGAGAGCTCTTCTAAGCTTAACTAACAATAAGGGCCTCCACCATTCCAGCGAAGGCCCCCATCGTTACATGCCGAAGTGATCAGTAGCGATAATGATCCGGCTTGAACGGCCCTTCGGTGGTCACGCCGATATAGGCCGCCTGCTTGGGGGTGAGCTTGGTCAGTTTCACGCCCAACTTCTCGAGGTGGAGCGCGGCCACCTTCTCGTCGAGATGCTTCGGCAGGACATAGACCTTGTTCTCATACTGCTCGGACTTGGTCCACAGCTCAATCTGGGCAAGCGTCTGGTTGGTGAAGCTGGACGACATCACGAAGCTCGGGTGGCCGGTGGCGCAGCCAAGGTTCACCAGGCGGCCCTTGGCGAGCACGATGATCTGCTTGCCGTCCGGGAATTCGACCAGGTCGGTGCCCGGCTTCACCTCGATCCACTTGTAGTTGGAAAGGGCCGCGATCTGGATCTCGCTGTCGAAGTGGCCGATATTGCAGACGATCGACATCGGTTTCATCGCCTTCATGTGATCGGCGGTGATCACGTCGGCGTTGCCGGTGGCGGTCACGAAGATGTCGGAGCGGGTGACCGCCTCCTCCATCGTCACCACCTCATAGCCCTCCATCGCCGCCTGCAGCGCGCAGATCGGGTCGATCTCGGTAACGAGCACGCGGGCGCCGCCGTTGCGCAGCGAAGCAGCCGAGCCCTTGCCCACGTCGCCGAAGCCGCAGACGGTCGCGACCTTGCCGGCCAACATCACGTCGGTGGCGCGGCGGATGGCGTCGACCAGCGATTCCTTGCAGCCATAGAGATTGTCGAACTTCGACTTGGTGACGCTGTCGTTGACGTTGATCGCCGGGAAAGGCAGTTCGCCGCGCTTGGCGATCTCGTACAGGCGATGGACGCCGGTGGTGGTCTCTTCCGAGACGCCCTTCAGATTTTTCACCGTCTCGGTGAGGTAGCCCGGATATTTCGCGATGAACGCCTTCAGCGCGCGCTGGAACTCGACTTCCTCGTCATTCTCCGGCTCGCCCATGGTCGCGCCGGCCTCGAGCTTGGCGCCCCACAGCGCGAACATGGTGGCGTCGCCGCCGTCGTCGAGGATCAGGTTCGCGGTGGTGCCGTCACCGCCGGCGCCCCAGTTGAAGATGTCGCCGACATAATCCCAATATTCCGCGAGCGTCTCGCCCTTCACGGCGAACACCGGAATGCCGGCGGCGGCGATGGCGGCGGCGGCATGGTCCTGCGTCGAGAAGATGTTGCAGGTCGCCCAGCGGACCTGCGCGCCGAGCGCGACCAGCGTCTCGATCAGCACCGCGGTCTGGATCGTCATATGCAGCGAGCCGGTGATCCGCGCGCCCTTCAGCGGCTGCGACGGGCCGAACTCCTGGCGGAGCGCCATCAGGCCCGGCATCTCCGTCTCGGCGATCTCGATCTCCCTGCGGCCGAACGCCGCGAGGCTGATGTCGTGAACGAGATAGTCGGTGAAATCGTCGGCAATGGCGGTAGCCATAGGAGCGCTCCTGATGGGTTTATCGCCGTCCGCATAGCCGCCGACCAACGGAAATGCAAATATAAAGATATCTTTATATCTCTCGCGGCACACGCTCCGCCGCGCCGACCTGTGCGCTCACGCCGTACCGGTCGTCGGTGCCAGCAGCCGGATGTCGATGCCGGCACCTGCGAAGCTCTTCGTCCAGCGCGCCGCCGCGGGGGCATCGAACACGATCGAATCGTCGCCCGGCGTCGCGAACCAGCCATGGCGGGTCATCTCCTCGTCGAGCTGGCCTTCGCCCCAGCCGGCATAGCCGAGCGCAGCGATCCAGCGGCTCGGGCCGTTCCCTTCCGCGATCGCGCGCAGAACGTCGACCGTACCGGTCAGCGCCCAGCGCGAGCCGACATGTATCGTATCTTCCCCGCCCCAATCGATGCCATGGAGGACGAAGCCCCGCGAGGGCTCGACCGGTCCGCCGATATGAATGGGCGCATCGGGTGCCACGCCAGGGTCGATATCGAGCTGACCGAGCAACCCGTGCAGGCCGAGGTCGGGAACGGTGCGGCCGATTCCGATTCCGAGCGCGCCATTCTCGTCATGGGCGCACATCGCGATGACCGCCCGTTCGAAGCGGGAATCACCGATTCCCGGCATGGCCAGCAGCAGTTGGCCGCAAAGATAGGCTGGTGCAGACATTCGCCTCGTTATACGGTGCAATGCAATATTAGATCCATTGCCGGGTGTACATGAAGCCTTCCGCGCCCGCCATAAGCGTCATCATCCCAGCCTATGGTTTGGCTCGTTACGTCGCGGAATCCTTATCCTCTCTGCAGGCCCAGAGCTTCGCCAATTGGGAAGCTGTGGTGGTGGACGATGGCGCTCCCGACGACGTGAAAGGCGCGCTCGCCCCGTTCTCGGCCGACCCTCGCGTCCGCCTTCTCCAGACCGACAATGGCGGCGTATCGGTCGCCCGCAACCGCGGTGTGGCCGCCGCACGCTCCGGGCTGATCGCCCTGCTCGACGGCGACGACATCTATGAGCCCAACTATCTCGAGAGGATGGTCGCGGCGCTGAAAGCGGATCCGGGGCTCGGCTTCGTCTGCTGCGATGCCACTTACTTCGGATCTCCGATACGGCTCGGACGCCTTTTCTCCGATTACTGTGCGCAGGAGACGCCAATCACGCTCGACAAGGTGCTGCGTCGCCGGTTCAACGTCTTCACCGCGGCGACCATCCGACGGACGGCGTTCGAAGCGGTCGGCGGCTACGACACGCTGCTGCGCACCGCCGAGGATTTCGATCTCTGGGTGCGCATGCTCGGCGCCGGCTGGTCTGCTGCCTATCTGCCCGAGCCGCTGGTGCGCTATCGCCGCCGGGCCGGATCGCTGTCCTCCGACACACTCGGCATGCTGCGCATGACCCGGATCGTCTACGAGAAGGCGGCCGAAGCCCTTCCCGAGCGGCCGGAGGCGGCGACCGCAACGGCGATGGCGGAACAGATAGGTCGGCAGATCCAATGGGAGGAAGGCGAATTGCTGATCCGGTCCGGCCAGGTCGCAGCAGGCCTGCGCCTGCTGGACAGCTCCGGCGTCGAGCGCCGCTCGCTACGCTGGCGGATCGCGATGCCGCTGATGCGTGCCCTTCCGTCCATCGCCAAGCCGATGCTCGATTATCGGCGCAGGCAATATGAGCAGCATTGAGCGTCGTAGCGAGTCGCACGGTTCAAATCGCCGCGCTGAGCCGCTAAGCGCACCTCTCCAGCCTGAATGGAGAGAGCCATGACGATCAAAGCCGGCGATCCGCTTCCTACCGCCACCTTCATGACGATGACAGAGAACGGCCCCGAGCCGGTCGAGTTCGACAGCTTCTTCAAGGGCAAGAAGGTCGCGCTATTCTCCGTACCGGGCGCGTTCACGCCCACCTGCTCCGCCAAGCATCTGCCGGGCTTCATCGAGAAAGCGGACGAGCTCAAGGCCAAGGGCATCGACGCCATCGCCTGCACTGCCGTCAACGACGTGTTCGTAATGGGCGCATGGGGCAAGAATGCCGGCACCGAGGGCAAGGTGACGATGCTCGCCGACGGCAATGGCGATTTCGCCAAGGCGGTGGGCCTCACCATGGATGGCAGCAAGTTCGGCATGGGCACGCGTGGCCAGCGCTACTCGCTGATCGTGGACGACGGCGTGGTGACGGAAGTGAATGTCGAGGCGCCGGGCGAGTTCAAGGTCAGCTCGGCCGATTATATGCTCGGGCAGCTCTGATTCGCGCCGAGCGGTAACGGGACGGGGCGTGGCCGATACGGCCGCACCCCGTTTTCCTTTTCGGGAGAGGCGGGATCAGGCAGCGCGGACGATCCGCTTCGGCGTCTCCTCCCCATAAAGCGTCGAGCGATTCCGGCCGCGGCGTTTCGAGAAATAAAGCGCCTGATCGGCCCGGCGCAGAATGTCGCCGATCGACTCGTCCTCATTTTCCCGCATCGCCACGCCGAAGCTTGCGGTCATTGCCTTGCCGGCGACGGCCGGACAGCGGCAGGCGGACAGCGACAGCCGCAGCGCTTCGATCTTCGCCATCGCCTCGCCACATCCGGTATCGGGCAGCACGATGGCGAACTCCTCTCCGCCGAGACGACCGAGCACATCCTGACCCCGCAACGCCTGGCGGCAATGATCGGCGAAAGCCTGCAGGGCGCGATCGCCGCCATCATGGCCATGGACATCGTTGATCGCCTTGAAGCGGTCGATGTCGGCAATGACCACCGCCAGCGGTTGCCGACGGCGGACGGCGCGGGCGAATTCGCCGGCCGCGGCGATCTCGAAGCCCCGACGGTTGGCGATGCCGGTCAGCGGATCGGTTGACGCCAGCTGGCGCATCTGGGTCGCCAGATCGTCCGCGACAAGGAAAGCGAGGAAAATGCCGACACAGGCATGAAGCGCGGGCAAGGCAAGCGCGCGCGTGTTGCTATAAACCTCCATCAATGCGGGATCGCCGGCTTGTCCCTGGGCGAGGCCGAACACGAAGCTCGCCGCCTCGATCGCTCCGAAGAGGCCGAGAACATAAACACCGGCGAGTTCGACTGCGGTCAGCCTGCGATCGACCTGCAACAGGCCGTGGACGCCCAGCGCGATCACGATCGCGGCATAGCCGGGTCCGACGCCGCGCTGCATACCGACATGGGGAGAGATCAGCGTCGCATAGCCGAGCACCACCATCGCCGCGATCCAGCCGGCGAAGAGCGGAACGAGCAGAAGCGGCGCGCCCACCCGTTGCCGGTGGCCGACGGTCAGGAACACCGCCGAAAGCATGCCGAGGCCGTTGGCCGAAAGCCAGAGCAACGGATGCCCCTCCTCCGGACGGACGCCGATCCGGATAGCGAACATCATCGTGGCACAGGCAAAACCGATGCTCCAAGTCACTGCATGCGGGGGCTTGCCGAAGCGCCGCCACGCGACCATCAACATCACGCTGGACATCGCGCTGATCAAAAACAGCGCCACCGCCAGATAGAGCGTCGGCTTCATCGGATCCCCACCCGTCCCACTCGATTGGACGAGCGTTTAATCCGAAATGGTTAACAGCTTTTACTCCCTCGTTCGGATAGCCATGCCCGCACGGCTCCTCACCAGCCGCATGTGCGGCCCTTGTTCTGCTCTTCGAGCCACGCCGTCAGCGGTGCGAAATAGGCGAGCATCGCCGATGCATCCATCTCGCGGCTGCCGGTGAATGCCTCCAGCGCCTCTGGCCATGGCTTGGACTGCCCCATGGCGAGCATCGCGTTCAGCTTCGCGCCGACCTCCTTGTTGCCGTAGAAGGAGCAGCGGTGCAGCGGCCCCTTCCAGCCCGCCATGTCGCACGCCGCCTTGTAGAACTGGAACTGCAGGATGCGAGCGAGGAAGTAGCGCGCATAGGGCGTGTTGCCGGGAATGTGGAATTTGGCGCCGGGATCGAAGGCATCGTCGGGACGGTCCGCCGGCGGCTCTATGCCCTGATATTGGAGGCGCAGCGCCGTCCAGGCATTGTTATAGTCCTGCGGCCTGATCGATCCGTTGAACACGCCCCAGCGCCATTTGTCCATGAGCAGGCCGAACGGCAGGAAGGCGACCTTGTCCATGGCCTGGCGCAGCAACAGGCCGATATCCTTGTCCTCGCTCGGCACCTTCGATGGATCGAGCAGGCCGATCTGGACGAGATAGTCCGGCGTGATCGACAAGGCGATGAAATCGCCGATCGCTTCGTGGAAGCCGTCGTTTGCGCCATTCTTATAGAGATAGGGCTGCCTATTATAGGCGCGCTGATAGAAATTGTGACCGAGCTCGTGATGGACGGTCACGAAATCGTCCGAGACGACCTTGGTGCACATCTTGATACGCAGATCGTCAATATTGTCGATGTCCCAGGCGGATGCATGGCAGACCACCTCGCGATCGGCCGGCTTCACGATCTGCGAGCGCTGCCAGAAACTGTCCGGCAGCGGTGCGAAGCCGAGCGAGGTGTAGAAGCCCTCCCCCGCCTTCACCATCTTGACCGGATCATAATTGTTGGCGCGCAGCAGATCGCCGATGTCGTAGCCGATCGCCCCCGCGCCCTTGGGCGCGACAATATCGTAGATGTTGCCCCATTCCTGCGCCCACATATTGCCGAGCAGATCGGCCCGGATCGGACCCGTCGGCTTCTGCACGGAGGCGCCGTACTTGGCGCTGAGCTTGGCGCGCGTGTAGCAATGGAGCTGCTCGTAAAGCGGGCGCACCTGCGTCCACAGCCTGTCCATCAGCCGCGCAAATTCCTCCGGCGGCATATCGTAGCCGGAACGCCACATCGCGCCGACATCCTTGTAGCCAAGCTCGACGGCGCCCTTGTTGGCGATCTGGACCATGCGGACATAGTCCTGCTTCATCGGCTTGCCGACGCCGTCGTGCCAGCTCGTCCACATCTCCTTGAGTTCGGCAGGATTGCGATCGCTGCCCATCGCCGCCTCGATATCCGAGCCGCCGATCTCCTTGCCCTTCAGCGTACCGCGCCCCTTGCCATAGGTGGAGGTGAGCCGGGTGGTTATCTTGCTCAGCTCGTCGGCCGCGCCGGGCGTGTCCGGCGCCGGCAGCACGACGCCAAGCTTCAGCAGGCCCAGCTTGCGACGCGTATCCTCGGATAGATTCTTCGCATCGTCGAAACGCGCCGCCTCCTTGGCGAGGCGCACGCCGAGCTCGGTGCTGCGCGCGCCGAATTCCGCCGCGATCGCATCGGTATCGTCGGTAATGTAGGTTTCGTTGATCCACTGCGCGCGCGCATTCAGGACGGAATCGGCGGCAAGCTGCTTTTCCGCGTCGGCGACGAAGCTGTCGGCATCGGGTTTGGCTTGGCCGGCGCTATCCTTCTTGCCCAGCGCCGGCGCGCCGGCGAGCAGCAGCGCGGCCAGCGCCAACGCGGATACGGTGGATCTCATCGGGCTTCCCCTGCATCGTTCTCGATTGCGGGAACAGTGCGTCCGGAAAAGGGATGCGGTCAATCCTTCACCGGAGCGGAATGACGGGTCAACTTGCCGGCGTCACGCTCCTAGGTTGCGAGGAAATCCGCGATGGCCTGGCCCAGCTCCGGTTTCATCACCGCGCTCATATGATTGCCGGGAATCTCTATCGCGCGGCCCTGGGGCAGCAGCGCGGCCAGATCCCGTATCGATCCATTGTCGTCGTCGTCGACGCCGGCCAGCGCCAGCACGGGCAGATCGATGCCGCGCAGTTCCTCCTCGCTGCTGTCCACAAACGTATCGAGGATGCGCAGCAATGCGACGGGATCGCCCTGGGTGGTCTTGAGAAAGGCCTCGGTCATCCACTCGCTCGAGCCGCGCTCGAAGCTGCCGAGGCCGGTCAGCACGCGGCGAAAGAAGCCGCCCCGCCCCGCGGTGTGCAGCAGGCCGGCGAGGCCCATGCCGGCCAGCACGGCACGGCGCGGCCGCGCTCCGCGCACCAGCATGCGCGCGCTCGTCCGCGCACCGAGCGAATAGCCGCCGAGATCATAGTCGGCGAGGCCGAGATGGTCGATCAGGGCGAAGCCATCATCAGCCAGCACGTCGGGCGGATAAAATGCCGGATCATGAGGCTTGGCGCTGTCGCCATGCGCCCTGAGATCCGGCATGATCACGCGAAAGCCCCGCGCCGCGATCGCCGCGGCATGGCCGTAGCGGATCCAGTTCGTATAGGCGTTCGAGAAATAGCCGTGGATGAGGATCAACGGCCGGCCCGCGCCCGTCTCGCGCCAAGCGAGGTCGACGCCATGCGACTGGAAATGATGGACGGGCAGATCAGTCGGGGAGTTTGCCAATGGCTTTCATCCAGCGTTCGACAGTGGCGGGGCTATCCTCCAGCCGATAGCCGGGCAGCGCGCTGGTATCCAGCCATTGATCCAGCCGGGTCTCGATGCCGAAATGGTGGCGCGGCACGAAGCGGCGCGGATCGTCGAAGGTGGCGACGTTGAGATCCATCGTCTCACTATCGTCATAGGCAAAGCCCAGCGGCGTGCCGCAGCGCGAACAGAAGGGCCGCTTGGCGATCGGCGAGGAGGCATACCAGCCCGGCTCGCCGTCCCAGACCACATCGGCGCGTGGCACTGTCTTGAACGCGATCGAGACATTGCCAGCGGCGCGCTGACACATGCGGCAATGGCAGAGATAGGCGTCGTCGTCGGCGATACCGACGGAATAGCGCACCGCGCCGCACTGGCACCCGCCCGTCATCCTGTCGCTCATCAGCCTTCTCCTCGAAGCATGCGCCGCCAACCGGCGAGATCCTCAGGTTGCTTCTCCAGGGCGGGAACCGCCGGATCCAGCACCACCCAAGGCTGTTTGCGCGAGACCCAGATATGCGCGACGGGCCGCAGCCAGCCGGTATCATCGAGCGAACCGCCCTTCACCGTAACCCGATCGGGGGTGACCGACGAGACATGATAAAGCCGGCTGCCGCAATTCGGACAGAAGAAGCAGCTCGTGCGGCCGCCGCCGTCGCTTACCCGCTCCCATCGGGCCGTCACTCCGGCCACCTCGAAATCCCTGCCGCGCACCGGTAGGGACAATCCGAAGCCGCTGGCCGACTGTTTCTGGCACTCACGGCAATGGCAGGCATAGACGGGTGGCCGCCGACCGGCGATCCGGTAGCGCACCGCACCGCACTGGCACCCGCCTTCGAGCGTTTCGCTCATCCGTGCCGTCCTTTCGAGCGCAGCCCCAGCGCCTGCCATCCGATGGCCAGCGTCGCGCCGAGGATCGCGATCGCCATGTCCTTCTGGCTGTCCCACATGTCGCCCTGCTGGCCATTATATTCGTCCGCCATCCCCGGCGCGACGAGCATGGTGAGCAGCCATTCGAATATCTCGTAGAGCGCGCTCACCGCGCCCACGAACAGCCACGCCGTCCAAAGCGCGGCGCGCGGCCTCATGCCGGCGTGGCGGCGCATCGCCTCGGCCACTGGCGGGACGAAGAGCAGACCGAAGCCGAGATGGACCAGACGATCATATTGGTTGCGCCCGAAGCCGAACGTGCCGGTGATGTCATGGCCGGTAAGCGCCATCGCCCAGCGATCATAGGGCAGGTTGCTGTAGGTGTAGCGCCCACCCAGCGTGTGCAGCAGGAAGAACAGAAGCAGGCAGAGGACGGAGCGGTCCGACAGCGGCCAGCGCCGGAGCAGCAACGGCGCGGCGAGGATCAGCAGCACGGTAGGAACATGCTGCAACGGCGCGATGTCCGGAAAGGGCTGAGCGACGTTGGCGAGCGCCACCGCCGCGGCGAGCAACAGGATCATCGCGAGCTGGCGACGGGGCAGCGCCAGCCAGCTGCGAAGACCGGTGATCATCGCCGCGCCGCTGTCAGGCCGCCTTCTGCAGATGCCTGCGGCCGAGCAGCTCGGCGATTTGGACGGCGTTCAGCGCGGCGCCCTTGCGCAGATTGTCGCTTACGCACCACAGGACGAGGCCGTTTTCCACCGTCGGATCCTCGCGCACGCGGCTGACATAGGTCGCGAAGTCGCCGACGCATTCGACGGGGGTGACGTATCCGCCGTCCTCGCGCTTGTCGACCAGCATGATGCCCGGCGCCTCGCGCAGGATCTTCTGCGCATCCTCGGCGGAAATCTCGTTCTCGAACTCGATCGAGATCGCCTCGCTATGGCCGACGAAGACCGGCACGCGCACGCAAGTGGCAACCACCTTCACCTTGGGATCGAGGATCTTCTTGGTCTCGACCACCATCTTCCACTCTTCCTTGGTGAAGCCGTCGTCGAGGAACTTGTCGATATGCGGGATCACGTTGAACGCGATCTGCTTGGTGAACTTGTGGGGCTCGGCCGGATCGCCGACGAAAATGTTGCGGCTCTGCTCGAACAGCTCGTCCATGCCCGCCTTGCCGGCGCCGGAGACCGACTGATAGGTGGAAACCACCACCCGCTTGATCGTCGCGGCGTCGTGCAGCGGCTTCAGCGCGACCACCATCTGCGCGGTCGAGCAATTAGGATTGGCGATGATGTTCTTCTTGCGATAGCCGTCGATCGCCTGCGGGTTCACCTCCGGCACGATCAGCGGCACGTCCGGATCCATGCGGTAGAGCGACGAATTGTCGATCACGGTGCAGCCCGCGGCCGCGGCCTTGGGCGCATAGATGGCGGTCGCTTCCGATCCGATCGCGAACAGGGCGATATCCCAGCCGGCCCAATCGAAATATTCGATGTTCTTGACCTTGAGCATGCGCCCGGTCTCGCCGAACTCGATCTCGTCGCCGGTCGAGCGCGCGGAGGCGAGCACGGCGATGTCATCGATGGGAAATTCCCGCTCGGCCAGGATGTTCAGCATCTCGCGGCCGACATTGCCGGTCGCTCCCGCAACCACGACCCGGTAACCCATCGCTCGTCTCCATTTTCCGCTGCGCATCCGAAGCGCGCGCCCATATCCTATTGCAGCAGCGCGGCCAACCGGGCTGGCTGCGCAGTGATATAGGATCGGTAGGCGCGGGATTCATCCTAGGGGTCGGAAGGCGGGAGGTTGCACGTGAGCGTCGCTCACTCCTGCTCGTACCCATCCGGCTCGTCGCTCTCGTTCGCGAATTCCACTTCGTCCCATAGCCACTCGGGCGGCTCGGGTTCGTCGCGTCCCGGCGGGGCGCAGCCATGGGTGCGCCAGTGGCGGCGGTGGAGATCATAGTCGGCGACGCGTTCGCGGGTCTCGGCGATGAGGGCGGCGGCTTCGTCCGGGTCGAGATCGGGGCGGGCGTTCAGCGACCAGCGGTGGTCGGGACAGCGGGAGAGCCAGAAGAGGATGGCCGTGAGCGAAGGCGGCCTTTCGACGCGGGCCTGGGTACGGATGATGTCGCCGTCGTCGTTCCGCAGGAGTTTCTCGCGAACATGGCTGTAGCCGATGGCGCGGGCGAAGAGGGCGGCTTCGACGGCATCGTCTGCGACGTCTTTGGGAAGGCGCAGGGCTTGGCCGAAGACGGCGTGGCGGAGCGTCCACTGGCGGATGGTGGTGGCGGTGACGCCAAAGGCATGGGCGAGATCGCGGTCGAGTGCGCCTTGTCCGGCGAGCGCGCGGGCCAAGGGCACGAAGGCGGGGTCGTAGCGTGCTGCGGGTGCGGGCGGATCGGCGTCGATGGGTGCGACGAGGGGTGCGGTGATCGGTGCCGGCAGAGGGGGGTGTATGCGATGAGGGAGGGTATCGCTTGCCGTCGGTTCGGCCATTTCATCCTCCCCCGCAGGGGGAGGGCGTTCGAGCTTTGGCGCGCTCCCAGCGCGCCAAGTTTGTGTCCGGGGGACACAATCTCGCTCGAGCGCGTGCGAAGCACGGTGGAGGGGTTCCCGCGTATGACAGGCGACGCGCCCGCAGTGGAGGTGAGCCCCTCCACCAGCCTGCGGCTGGTCCCCCTCCCCCTACGGGGGAGGATGATCGGCGAGAAACTGAAGAGGATCGGTGTCGTCGGCAGGCGCAGCCGCAGGAGCGAGCGCGTCTATGCGGGCGAGCGTGTCGGCGTCGCCCTCCATCTCCGGCTCGCCGTCGATCGCGGCGCACCAGGCCTCATAGGCGACATGCTCGATCTCGCGCAGCGTCTCTTCGGTAGGCGTGAGATCGTCGGGTCCGGCCCGTCGGATCACCATCGGTGTGGCCCAGCGCTCGGGGCGGCGGATGCGCAGCCAGAAGGTGGCGGCCTTGTCGTTGGGCGGGACATGTTCGGTGACGGTGGTGCGGATCAGTTCGCCGTCCTTCAGGGCAAGCTGCTCGGTCTCACGGTCATGCCCGGTGGCCAGCCGGAACAGCGCGCGTTCGACGGCTGCGTCGGCCGCCTCCGGAGACAGGCGGCAGGCGGCGGCGAAGTCGGGATGCTGCTGCTTCCAGGCGCGGATGGTGGTGAAGGGCACGCCGAAGGCGGTGGCGAGATCCTTGTCGAGCGCGCCGCGCGCGGCAAGCGTGCGGGCGGCGGGGATCAGGGCGGGGCTGTAGGCGGCGATCTGGCTCATGCCGCGAGGCTGGCATGGCCGGCGGGATTGCAGCAAACCGAGAGCCGCTGGTCCGGCTATTCCGCCGCCAAGGCGGTATCCGCTCCACGCGCCGCGACGCTCTTACCCGCCATGCGGCCGAAGAAGGTGCAGTCCGCCAGGCTCATGCCCGAGCTGTAGCCGGCGCCCCAGCGCGGCAGGCCGCAGGTCACGCGGCCGGCAGCGTAAAGACCGGGTATCGCTTCCCCGCGCATGTCCAGCACCTCCCCCGTCGGCAGCGTCTCGAGCCCGCCGAGGGTGAAGAAGGAGAAATAGCTGCTGTCGAGATCGAATTCGAGCGCGGCGAAGGGCGGCTCGTCGAGCGGCTTCAGCCATTTCGGCGCCTTGTGCCACATCGGATCGACGCCGCCTGCCGCATGCGCATTATATTGGGCGACGCTGGTCGCCAATGTGCCGGGAACGAAGCCGAGCTCGGCCTCCACTTCCTCCCAGGTCTCGCCGACGGCGGTCAGGTCGACCCGTGCCAGCTCCATCGGCCGAGCGAAGATCGCATTGTCGACCAGCAGCCACACTTTCTTGCCCGGCTGATCGACGATCGTGCGCGACACGCGGCCGTGATAGCAGTCCTCATTGATGAAACGCTGCCCCGCGGCGTTCACGAAAATGCCTTTCACCAGCGATTCCGGCGGATACCAGGGGCAGGTGGTGAAGAACTGGTCCATGTGGATGGTGCGCGCGCCGACCGACTGGCCCATCAGGATGCCGACGCCGTCGTCGATCGTGCCGATCGGCGAATCGCAGCGCAGCGCGGTCGGCGCGTGGAGGCGCACCATCTCGCGGTTCATGCAGAAGCCGCCGGTCGCCAGCACGACGCCGCGCCGCGCGCGGACCGCCTTTTCGCGCCCGTCCTCGCGCACGATCAGCCCAACGACGGTGCCGTCCTCGTCACGGACAAGCGCGCGCGCCCGCGCATCGATATGCACGTCGACGCCCGCCTCGCGCGCCCGCGCTTCCAGCGTGTCGACCAGCAGGCGGCCCCCGCCCCAGCCCATATATTGGATCACATGGCCGCGCGGCGCGGGCTTCGCCTTTTCCGAGAAGGGCCAGGCTTCCTCGCTGCCGGAATAGATCAGCGTGTCATCGGTTTCCGGCTCGATCACCTTGCCGGGCACATAGGTGCCCTTATACGGCACGCCCTGGGCGACCAGCCATTCGTAATGAGCGAGGCTTTCGCGCGCATAAAGGCCGACCTTCGCCGCGTCCGCATCCGGGCCGCCTGCCATCATCAGATAGGCTTCGAGATCCTCGGTCGCATCGGTGAAGCCCGCATCGCGCTGCGCCGGCGTGCCGCCCGATCCGCCGAGATAAATCTCGCCGCCCGACATGGCGGACGCGCCCCCGCTGCCCGAACTCGCCTCGTAGAGCGTGACCGTAGCGCCGCCCCGGGCCGCCTCCAGCGCCGCACAGGCGCCCGCGGCACCGAAGCCGATCACCGCGACGTCGGTTTCATGATCCCACTGGGCGATGCTGCCGGCCGCCACGGCCCGCGACGGATCGGTGGTCATTCCCACATCCTTTTTCTTCGGCTTGTCTCTTCGTCACCCCAGCAGAAGCTCTACCGGTTCCATGCATCGGTCTGCTCGCGCTTTTCCCCGCGTCATGCCAGCGGAAGCTGGCACCACTCTCAACCGGCAGCCGGGGTCGCCTGTCGAGAGCGACCCCAGCTTTCGCTGGGGCGACGACTCTGTCCGTTACAGGAAGAGGAAGGACGGCCCTTCACCCATGAGCCCGTTGGTGAGATCCGGGCCCATATTGTTCGGATCGTTGGCAACGTGCGCACGCGCCGCGTTGAGATCGAGCCAGGGCTGCACGATCGGGCTCGAATTGTAGATCGCCCGCCCGCCGAGCAGCGGCAGCAGCGTATCCACGAGGTCGGCACAGCGCCGCACGACGGACGCCGACTGGTAGCGGAACAGCGTGCGCCGATCCATCGGCAGCGGATCGCCCTTCTCAACCGTCGCGATCATCTCGGCGAAGTTGCGACGGAGCACGACCTCCATCTCGTCCACCTGCGCGATCGCCTGGGCGATGGCGTTGAGCAGCACCGGATCGCCCTTGGAGGCCTTGCCGGTATTGGTCGACACGCGGTTCCTGGTGATCTCGACCGCGGCATTGATCGCCGCCTTGGCACCGCCGAGCGCCGCCGTCGACACCAGCCGCAGGAACACCTGCGCCCAGGGCAGGCGGAAGAGCGGCGCATCATTCTCGACCTGGCCCGGATTGGTGCCCATGAAGCCGTCCGCGGCGCGATGCGTCCGGTAATCGGGCACGAAGGCGCGGTTCACGACGATGTCCTGGCTGCCCGTGCCCTGCAGGCCGAACGTATCCCAGGCATCCTCGATCACATAATCGCTGCGCGGCAGCAGGAAGGTGCGCATGTCCGGCGCATCGCCTTCCTTCGCCGGCGGCACGACCGCGCCGAGCAGCACCCAGTCGCAATGCTCGGAGCCCGATGAGAAACCCCAGCGGCCGCTCAGGTAGAAGCCGCCCTCGGCATGCTCCACCTTGCCGACCGGCTGATAGGAAGAGGAGACCAGCACGCTCGTGTCCTTGCCCCACACGTCGTGCTGCGCCTGATCGTGGAACAGCGCCAGCTCATAGGGGTGGCCGCCGACCACGCCATAGACCCAGCCCGTCGACATGCAGCCCTCGGCGAGCAGCTTCTGCACG
Organism: Flavisphingomonas formosensis; assembly: GCF_009755815.1. Classification (GTDB taxonomy): domain Bacteria; phylum Pseudomonadota; class Alphaproteobacteria; order Sphingomonadales; family Sphingomonadaceae; genus Flavisphingomonas; species Flavisphingomonas formosensis. The sequence continues at coordinate 58,058 of NZ_WRPK01000003.1, read as the reverse complement.
TCGAAGAATACGTTGGGGTGCATCTCGTAGCCGCCCCAGCGCTTGGGCTGGAGGATGCGGAAGAAGCCGGCCTCCTGCATCTCGGCGATCGTCTCGTCGGGAATGCGGCGATCCTTGGTCGCCTGCCGGGACCGCGCCTTCAGCACCGGCACCATCGCCCGCGCCCGCTCGACCAGCTCGTCCGCGGAAGGAATCGGCACAGCGGCCGCATCCTCGCGCACATTCAGAACAGCCGCCATCTCACTCTCCTCAAAGGCCATGCGCCTTGATCCCACATTCGTATCTATGGATAGGTATATCTACGCAAGACGTCAACATTTCGTGTCTACCAAGCCCAATTCCATTCGCATAGCAGATTCGAGCTACGCAATACCATAATGGCCACATAATTGCCATTTCCCATTCCAGTCTGCGCAAAACATTCGGCCTTTGACTACGCAAAACGGATTGCACCGCCCGGCAAAATTCGCCTAGAGCACCTTACAGGCGGCGTAAGGCCGCGGCTGGGAGATGGGGATTGGCCGGTACCGAAATTCGCCTCGACGACAAGGTCGCGCTGGTTACTGGGGGCACCAAGGGCATAGGCAAGGCGATCGCCGTGCGGCTCGCCGAGGCCGGGGCAAAAGTGGTGGTCTGCGGCCGCAATCCGCCCGCCGAGACGTTCGGCGCCGAATTCATCGCGTGCGACATTCGCGATCCAGTTGCCGCGGCCGCCATGATCGAGGAGATCGTCCGGCGGCACGGCCGCTTCGACATATTGATCAACAATGCCGGCGGCAGCCCGCCCGCCGCGGCCGCCACGGCATCGCCGCGATTCTCGGAACGGATAATCCAGCTCAACCTGCTGGCCCCGCTCAACCTCTCCCAGGCCTGCTATGCGCCGATGATGCAGCATGGCGGCGGCGTGATCGTGAACATCGCCAGCGTGTCGGGCACGCGCCCCTCCCCCGGCACCGTCGCCTATGCGGCCGCCAAATCCGGCCTGTTCGGCCTGACCCGCAGCCTGGCGCACGAGTGGGGCCCCGCCATCCGGGTCAATGCGATCGTGGTCGGCTATGTCGAGACGGAAACGACGGACGCCACCTATGGCGGCGGCGACGCGCAGGCCGAGATCGCATCCAACATCGCGATGCAGCGTCTGGCCCACGCGTCCGAGATCGCGGATGCGGCGCTTTACCTCTCGTCGCCCTTTTCCTCCTATATCACCGGTGCCGCGATCCATGTGGATGGCGGCGGCGAGCGGCCGCCCTTCCTCGATATCGTGAAGGAGCACAGCGCATGACCGGCAAGGTTGCAGTCGTTACCGGCGCGAGCCGCGGAGCGGGCGCCGGCATCGCCAGGGCGCTGGGCGAGAAGGGCTATACGGTCTACGTCACCGGCCGCACCGTGGTGGAGGGCGCGGCGCCGCTGCCCGGGACGGTCGGCGCGACCGCCGAGGCGGTCACCGCGGCCGGCGGCAAGGGCATCCCGGTCGCGATCGACCATCGCGACGACGCCGCGGTGAAGGCGCTGTTCGAGCGGATCGAGCGCGACGAGGGCCGGCTCGACATCCTCGTCAACAACGTCGCCGCCATCCATGACGAGCTGATCGCCAAGGGCGCGTTCTGGGAATTGTCGCTGGAGCTGGTCGACATCATCGATATCGGCCTGCGCTCGGGCTATGTCGCGAGCTATTATGCCGCGCCGCTGCTGGTGCGGACCGGCGGCGGGCTGATCGTCTTCACCTCCTCCTTCGGCTCCGCCTGCTTCATGCACGGCCCCGCTTATGGCGCGCAGAAGGCCGGCGTCGACAAGCTGGCGGCCGATATGGCGGTGGACCTCAAGGACCATGGCATCGCGGCGGTCTCGATCTGGATGGGCATGCTGCGCACCGAGCGCAGCGCCAAGGCCGCGCAGGAACGGCCCGACCAGTATGAGAAGCTGCTGCGCAATGCCGAGACGCCGGAATTCACCGGCCGGCTGATCGCCGCGCTCCATGCCGATCCCGACCGGCTGGAGCTGACCGGGCAGACGCTGATCGGCGCCGAACTGGCCGAGCGCTACGGCGTCACCGAGGAAGGCGGACGCAAGCCGCCATCCTATCGCAAGGCGCTCGGCGACCCGCGCATCCCTCATCCAGCCATCGTTCGTTAGCCATGGTCTTTTCGCATTTCAAACGTATCTCTTGCTTATGACTACATAATGCGTAACAGAAGAGGCGCTATATAACGTATATGCCTGAAAACGCCCCGACCGGCCCAGCACGGCCCACCGGAGCAGGTCAGGCCGGGCGAAAGGAACAGAAAATGGCAATCAGATCGCTCGCCTATATTCGCGTCGAATCGCCTGATCTCGACGCGTGGCGCAGCTTCGGTACCGACATCGTCGGCGCGATGCTGGTTCCGGGGGGGGATGACGAAGTGCTGCTGCGGGTCGACGACCGCCCCTGGCGCATCCGGATCGAGAAGGGCGAAACCAACCGCTATATCTGCGCGGGCCTAGAATATCCTAGCGAGGCGGAATTCAAGGACGGCCTCGCCAAACTCGACGCGGCCGGCATATCCTATACCGAAGGCAGCTATGCCGAGGCGAAGGCGCGCCACGTCAACGGCTTCGTCACCTGCAAGGACCCCTCGGGCAACCTGCTCGAGCTCGTCTGGGGCAACATCGCCGACGGCACGCCGTTCATCTCGCCCCAGGGCATTTCCCGCTTCGTGACCGGCGAGATGGGCATGGGCCACGTGGTGCTGCCGGCGACCAATTTCGACGCCACCTACGCCTTCTATACGGAGCTGCTCGGCTTCGGCGACAGCGACGAGATGCGCATCCACGTGCCGGGCGGCCCCGAAAAGGGCCTCGGCATGAAGTTCCTGCACGCATCCGGGCCGCGCCATCACACCGTGGCGATCGCCGAATTCCCGGCGCCCTCGGGGCTCATCCACACGATGCTGGAAGTGGCGACGCTGGACGAGGTCGGCCTCGCGCTCGATCGCGCGCTGGCCGCCGGCACGCACCTCTCCTCGACGCTCGGCAAGCACACCAACGACAAGATGGTGAGCTTCTACATCCGCACGCCCGGCGGGTTCGACCTCGAATATGGCTATGGCGGCATGCAGACGCATGACTGGTCGGTGGTGACCCCGACGACCACGATCAAGGAAGACCTCTGGGGTCATAAATGGGATTTCGGCCAGTGACTTTCGACAAGCGCACGACCGCCGCGGACGTCGTCTCGCGGATCAAGGATGGGATGACGATCGGCATCGGCGGCTGGGGCCCGCGCCGCAAGCCGATGACGCTGGTGCGCGAGCTGCTGCGCAGCCCGGTGAAGGATCTCACCATCGTCGCCTATGGCGGCCCGGACGTCGGCATGCTGCTGGCCGCCGGGAAGGTGAAGAAGGTGATCTACGGCTTCGTGTCGCTCGACGCGATCCCGCTGGAGCCCTATTTCCGCAAGGCGCGCGAAGCCGGCGGCTTCGAGGTGCTCGAGCTCGACGAAGGCATGCTGCAATGGGGCCTCAAGGCCGCCGCGCTGCGCCTGCCCTTCCTGCCGACGCGCGTCGGCCTCGGCACCGACGTGTTCGTGCAGGGCAAGTTCAAGACCGTCACGTCGCCTTATGACGACGGCGAGGTGATGCTCGCCATGCCGGCGATCCCGCTCGACATGGCCCTGCTCCACGTCCATCGCGCCGACCGGATCGGCAACATTCAGGCGCTCGGCCCCGACACCTATTATGACGAATGGTTCGCCAAGGCGGCCAAGGAAGTCGCGGTGTCCGCCGAAGAGGTCGTCGAGCGGATGGATCATGCCTATCCGGAGGATGTGAAGGCGAACATCTTCGAGCGCTGCTTCGTGCAGCATGTCGTCGAGGCGCCGCTGGGCGCGCATCCGACCTCGATGCCGCCGAGCTACGGCTGGGACATGAAGGCGTTCAAGGCCTATGGCGCGACCGCGGGCGAGGAAGGCGGCTGGGCCAAGTACATGGCCGAGACGATCGGCCCCGACGAGGCGCATTATCTGGCGCAGATGGGCGGCGCGGACGCCGTCTCCAAGCTGCCGCTCCCGATCTTCTGAGGACGACGCGATGACGACACCGGACCACAGCCTTGCCGAATTGCTGATCGTCGCCTGCTCCGAGGTGTATCGCGGCAATGGCGAGATCGTCGCGACCGGCATCGGGCCGATCCCGCGGCTCGGCGCCAGCCTCGCCAAGATCACCCACAGCCCCGAGCTGATGATGACCGACGGCGAGGCCTTCCTCGTCGAGGATCCCGTGCCGATCGGCCCGCGCGACTATGACTCGCGCAAGCCCGCCGGCTACCTGCCCTTCTCGCGCTATTTCGACAGCGCGGTCTGGACCGGCCGGCGCCATGCGCTGGTCTCGCCGATCCAGATCGACCGCTTCGGCCAGATGAACCTGTCCTATGTCGGCGGCACGTTCGAGAAGCCGAAGGTGCAGATGCTCGGCGCGCGCGGCTTCCCGGGCAACACCATCCATCACATCAACTCGATGTTCATCCCGAACCATTCGAAGCGCATCTTCGTCGAAGGCGAGGTCACCTCGGTATCCAGCGTCGGCTATAATCCGGCGCGGCGGCTGCCGGGCGCGAACTTCAGCAGCGTCGACCTGCGCTTCATCGTCACCAATTTGTGCGTGATGGATTTCGGCGGACCGGACCATGCGATCCGTGTCGTCTCGCTGCACGACAGCGTGACCCTGGACGAAGTGCGCGAGGCGACCGGCTTCGAGCTGCTGGTCGAAGGCGATCTGCCGACCACCCAGGCGCCGACCGAGGAGCAGCTCGCGGTCATCGCCAAGCTGGATCCGCACAATATCCGTGCGACGATCATCAAGGACAATCCTCCGGGGAGGCGTGGATGAGCGACGAGCTTAAGCCGGTTCTCGAGGGCTTCTTCACGACAGGCGACAAGCCGGCGCTGCTCGGCTCGCGCTGCACCAAGTGCGGAACCTATTATTTCCCGAAGCTCGAGGGCTTCTGCCGCAATCCGGACTGCGACTGCTCGCAGTTCGAATCGGTCGAGCTTTCGCGGACCGGCACGCTCTGGTCGTTCACCAACGCCTGCTACAAGCCGCCCGAACCCTATGTCGCGGCGGAACCGTTCGAGCCCTATGCGATCGCGGCGGTCGAGCTCGACAAGGAGAAGATGGTCATCCTCGGCCAGGTCGTCGCCGGCGTCGGCGTGGATCAGCTCAAGGCCGGCCTGCCGATGGAGCTGGTGGTCGAAAGCATCCCCGACCTCGTCGAGCCGGCCGGCAAGCTCGTCTGGAAATGGAAGCCGATGACGGAAGGCGGCGCAGCATGACCCAGGAAATCGCGATCATCGGCGCGGGCATGCACCCCTGGGGTAAATGGGGCCGCAAGTTCGTCGAATATGGCGTCGAGGCGGCGCGCGAGGCGCTGGCCGACGCGGGCATCAACTGGCGCGACGTGGACTTCGTGTCCGGCGCGGCGACGATGCGCTGCGGCTATCCCGGCTATGTCGCAGGCGCGACCTTCGCGCAGGCGCTCGGCTGGCAGGGCGCCGAGGTGAACACCAGCTACGCCGCCTGCGCCTCCGGCTCGCAGGCGCTTGCCGCAGCGCGCGCCAAGATCCTGGCGGGTCAGGCCGAAGTCGCGCTGGTGATCGGCGCCGATACCACGCCCAAGGGCTTCCTCGCCCCGGCGAAGGGCGAGCGGCCGGACGACCCCGATTGGGTGCGTTTCAGGGTCGGCATCACCAACCCGACCTATTTCGCGCTCTACGCGCGCCGCCGGATGGAGATCTACGGCGACACGCAGGAAGATTTCGCGCGGGTGAAGGTGAAGAATGCCGCGCATGGCTTCACCAATCCCAAGGCGCGCTATCGCAAGCAGTTCACGATGGAAGACGTCGCCGGCTCGGCGATGGTCGCCGATCCGTTGCGGCTGATGGACGTGTGCGCCACGTCCGACGGCGGCGCCGCGCTGATCGTGTGCAGCCTCGATTATGCGAAGAAGATCGGCAAGGCGAACGCACCGCGCGTCGCCGCCATCTCGACGGTGACGCCGACCTTCGCGTCGGCGGTGATCGAGATGCCGGATCTTGCGACCGACAGCGCCGTGGTCGCGGATGCGCAGAGCTTCCGCGCGGCGCTGCCCAAGAAGGCCTATGAGGAAGCCGGCATCGGCCCCGAGGACGTCTCCGTTGCCGAAGTCTACGACCTCTCGACCGCGCTCGAGCTCGACTGGATGGAGGATCTCCAGCTCTGCGCGCGCGGCGATGCGGCCAAGCTGCTGCGGGACGGTGCGACGAAGATCGGCGGGCGCATTCCGGTCAATCCGTCAGGCGGCCTCGCCTGCTTCGGCGAAGCGGTACCGGCCCAGGCGATCGCGCAGGTCTGCGAACTCACCTGGCAGCTGCGCGGCCAGTCCGGCGATCGACAGGTGGAAGGCGCCAAGGTCGGCATCACCGCGAACCAGGGCCTGTTCGGCCATGGTTCCTCGGTGATCCTGAAGCGCTGATGAGCTGTGTCCTCCCTTTCCGTCATTCCAGCGGAAGCTGGGATCGCTCTCCATTAGAAGCCGGTCGCGTGTTGAAAGCGATCCCAGCTTTCGCTGGGATGACGGCATTTAGGTCTAGGTAACCACCATGTTCGATCCGCTCGATACCGCCCTCACCCGCCTGCTCGGCTGCCGCTATCCGATCGTCCAGACCGCGATGGGCTGGGTCGCGACGCCGCCGCTGGTGATCGCCACCAGCGAGGCGGGCGCGTTCGGCTTCCTCGCCGCCGGGGTAATGACGCCCGCCGAGGTGCGGGACGGCATCGCCGCGGTGCGCAAGGGGACGGCGAAGCCGTTCGGCATCAATTTCCACATGTTCCAGCCGGGCGCGGCGGAAATCGTGGAGATCATCATCCAGAATGCGGACCAGGTGCGCGCCGTCAGCTTCGGCCGCGGGCCGGATGCGAAGATGATCGCCCGCTTCAAGGATGCCGGCATCATCTGCATGCCGACGGTCGGCGCGGTGAAACATGCCCAGAAGATGGTGCAGCTCGGCGTCGACGCGGTCACGGTGCAGGGCGGCGAAGGCGGCGGCCATACCGGCTCGGTGGCGAGCACGATCCTGCTGCCGCAGGTGCTCGATGCGGTGAAGGTGCCGGTCGTCGCGGCCGGCGGTTTCGGCGACGGGCGCGGCCTGGCGGCGGCTCTGGCCTTCGGCGCGGTCGGCATCGCCATGGGCACGCGCTTCCTGATGACCCAGGAGAGCGCGCCGCCCGCGCACATCAAGGCACGCTATGTGAAGGCCGGCACGGACGACATCGTCGTCTCGACCAAGGTGGACGGCCTGCCGCAGCGGATGATCCGCAACAAGCTGCTCGACCGGATCGAGGCCGAGCATGGCCTCGGCATCTGGAAGCGCGGCATGGAGAGCGGCCTTGCCATGAAGAAGCAGAGCGGCGCCTCGTTCGGCGACCTGTTCAAGGCGGCGCAGGGCATGCGCAGCCATGGCGGGCTCACCATCGCCCAGGCGATGACCGCTGCCGCCGCCCCGATGATGATCCAGAAGGCGGTGGTCGAGGGCGATGCCGACAACGGCCTGATGGCGACGGGCCTCGTCGCCGGCCGCCTCACCGACCTGCCGACCTGCCAGGAGCTGATCCAGTCCATCATGTCGGAAGCGCGCGAACGCATCGCGGCGCTGACCGGCGCCACCGTCGTTTCGGGAGCCGCCTGAATGCCCATCAAGACCAGCATTTCCGATCGCATCGGCGAGATCGTCATCGATCATCCCCCGGTCAATGCGCTGGACAGCGAGGGCTGGAACGCCCTGCCCCGGATCATCACCGAGCTTGGCAACAACGAAGAGGTGCGCTGCATCCTCATTCGCGCCGAGGGCCGCGGCTTCTGCGGCGGCGTCGATATCAAGGAGATGCAGGCGCATCCCGAGCGGATCGTCTATCTGAACCGCGGCAACTACCTGACCTTCCGTGCGGTGCGCGCCTGCCCGGTGCCGGTGGTGACGGCGGTGCACGGCTTCGTGATCGGCGGTGGCATCGGCATCTGCGGCGCCTCCGACGTGGTGATCGCGGCCGAGGGCGCCTATTTCTCGCTGCCGGAGGTGGATCGCGGCGCGATGGGCGGCGCCAGTCACCTGCAGCGCATGTTCTCGATCCAGAAGGTGCGCGCCGCCTTCTTCACCGGCGGCAGGATCAGCGCCGAGGAAGCCTATCGGGTCGGCGCGGTCGAGAAGCTGGTGCCGCTCGACAAACTGGCCGAGGAGGCGCGCGCCTTCGCCGGCATCATCGCCTCCAAGTCGCGCACCGCGCTGCTGCTCGCCAAGGAAGCGCTGAACGGGCTCGAGCCGCGCGACGTGGACCAGGGCTATCGCTTCGAACAGGGCTTCACCCTGGAAATGTACATGCACGAGGACAGCCAGAAGGCGCGCGACGCGTTCGTCGAAACCAAGGGGGCGGCGAAGTACTGAGCCATGGATCTGGAATATACCCCCGAACAGAATGCCTTCCGCGCCGAAGTTCGCGCGTGGATGGAGGCCCATGTCCCCAAGACGCCGCTCAAGACGCTGGAAGGCCGCGAGGGCTATGACCAGCATGTCGAATGGGAGCGCGAGCTCGCCTCCGGCAATTGGGGCATGGTCACCTGGCCCGAGGCCTATGGCGGCCGCGGGCTCGATCTCATCCGCTGGCTGATCTTCGAAGAGGAATATTATCGCGCCGGCGCGCCGCTGCGCGCGAACCAGAACGGCATTTTCCTGCTCGGCCCGACGATCATGGAATATGGCACGGACGAGCAGAAGGCGCGCTTCCTGACGCCGATGGCCAAAGGCGAGGTGATCTGGGCGCAGGCATGGTCCGAGCCCAATGCCGGATCCGACATGGCGGCGATCCGCAGCCGCGCAGTGCGGGACGGCGACCATTACGTCATCTCGGGCCAGAAGACCTGGTCGAGCCGCGCCGCCTTCGCCGACTGGTGCTTCGGCATCTTCCGCACCGACAGCGAGAGCAAGCGGCACAAGGGCCTGTCCTTCATCCTGCTGCCGCTCGACTCGCCGGGCGTCACGATCCGGCCGATCCGCCAGCTTCACGGCGAAACCGGCTTTGCCGAGATATTCTTCGACGAGGTTCGCGTACCGGTCGAGAACCGGATCGCGGGCGAAGGCGAAGGCTGGAACGTCGCGATGGCGACGGCCGGCTTCGAGCGGGGGCTGATGCTGCGCTCGCCGGCGCGCTTCCAAGCTGCCGCCAAGCGGCTGGTCGCGCTTTACAAGGAACATGCGGCGACGGCCTCTCCGGCCGCGCACGAGGCCGTGCTGCAGGCCTGGATGGATGCGGAGGCCTATGCGCTCAACACCTATTCGGTGGCGGCGACGGTGATCGCGGGCGGCCATATCGGCGCCGAGGCGAGCCTGAACAAGATCTTCTGGTCGGAGCTCGACCGCGCGGCGCACCGGGCGGCGATGAGCCTGCTCGGTGCGACCGCCGAGTTGCGCACTCTGCCCGACGGCGCCGCGAATATCTGGCAGGAGGGCTACATATTCTCGCTCTCCGGCCCCATCTACGCAGGATCGAACGAGATCCAGCGCAACATCATCGCCGAGCGCCTGCTCGGCCTGCCGCGCTGAGGAGGGCGGGGATGGATTTCCGCTTTACCGAAGACCAGCTGAACCTGCGCGAGGCGATCCGCGACTATCTGACCGGCGAGCACACGCCGGAGGTGCTGCGCCGTCTGGACGTCGAGGGCGGCCGCGATGCCGCCATCTGGGACGGACTGATCGGCATGGGCATCGGCGGCCTGCTGGTGCCCGAGGCCGAGGGCGGCCTCGGCATGGGACTGATCGAGGCCGCGATCGTCGCGGTCGAGCTCGGCCGCGCCAATGTCTCCGAGCCGATCGCCGACACCGCGCTGGTCGCCACGCCGCTGCTCGGCAGCGATCAGCGGGCCGCCATCGCCGCCGGTGCGCTGAAGGTTGCGCTCGCCCATCCGATCAATCCGTGGATCGCCGATCTGGACAGCGCCGATATGGTGCTGGCCGGCGAAGCCGCCCTGCCCGCTCCGGAGGATCCGGCCCCGGTCGATACCGTCGATCCGCTGCGCCGGCTGTTCGCGCCGATCGAATGCGCCGCGGACGACCGGCTGCTCGACCGGGCCGCGCTGATCGCTGCCGCGCAGCTGATCGGGGGAGCCGAGCGGATGCTGGAGCTGGCGACCGACTATGCAAAGACGCGCGAGCAGTTCGGCCAGCCGATCGGCAGCTTCCAGGCGATCAAGCATCATCTCGCCACCGTCGCGGTGAAGCTGGAATTCGCCCGGCCAGTGCTGTGGCGCGCCGCCTATGCTGCGCAGCAGCGCGCAGCGCGGACGCCGATCCACATCAGCCACGCCAAGGTTGCCGCCACCGACGCCGCGATGCTGGCCGCCGAGACCGCCATCCAGGTGCATGGCGCGATGGGCTATACCTATGAGGTCGACCTGCATTTCTGGATGAAGCGCGCCTGGGCGCTGGCCGGAGCCTGGGGCGACCGTGCCTGGCACCAGCGCCGCATCGAAGCCGCCGTGATCGGCGGCGGCATGGCGATCGGCCCCGAAACAACCTTCGCAAGCGAGCTCAATCATGGCTGAAGCCTATATCGTCGATGCAATCCGCACCCCCACCGGCAAGAAGAAGGGCAGCCTCGCCGGTTGGCACCCGGCCGATCTTGGCGCTATCCCGATCAAGGCGATCGTCGAGCGCACCGGCATCGATCCGAACGCCGTGGACGACGTTGTGTGGGGCTGCGTCGACGCGATTGGCCCGCAGGCAGGCAATATCGGGCGCAGCGCCTGGCTGGCGGCCGGCTACCCCGAGGCGGTGCCCGGCGTCACCATCGATCGCCAGTGCGGCTCCTCGCAGCAGGCGATCCACTTCGCGGCACAGGGCGTGCTGAGCGGAACGCAGGATCTGGTGATCGCCGGCGGAGTGCAGAATATGAACGCCATCCCGATCTCGGCCGCGATGTTCGCGGGCCAGACCTATGGTTTCGAGACGCCCTTCTCCACCTCGCCGGCCTGGAACGCTCGCTACGGCAACGAAGAGGTCAACCAGATCTACGCCGCCGAGAAGATCGCCACCACCTGGGGCATCAGCCGCCACGACATGGAGGTGTTCGGCGCGGAGAGCAACGCGCGCGCCGAACGCGCGATCGACGAAGGCCGCTTCGACAGCCAGATCGTTCCGGTCGGCGACTTCAAGATGGACGAGACGGTCCGCCGCGGCACGACGCTGGAGGGCCTCGCCAACCTCAGGACGGTGCGCGAGGGCGGCATGATCACCGCCGGCGTCTCCAGCCAGATCTCCGATGCCGCGGCCGCGCTGCTGATCGCCAGCGAAAAGGCGGTGAAGGAGCACGGGCTGAAGCCGCGCGCGCGCATCCATCACCTGACGGTGCGCGGCGACAGCCCGATCTTCATGCTCACCGCACCGATCCCGGCCACGCGCCATGCCCTGGAGAAGACCGGCCTCAAGCTCTCGGACATCGACCTGGTCGAGATCAACGAGGCCTTCGCCAGCGTCGTGCTGGCCTGGGCCAAGGAGCTCGATGCCGATCTCTCCAAGGTCAACGTCAATGGCGGCGCGATCGCGCTCGGCCATCCGCTCGGCGCCACCGGCGCGAAGCTGATGACCACGCTGCTCTACGAGCTGGAGCGGACCGGCGGGCGCTATGGTCTGCAGACCATGTGCGAAGGCGGCGGCCTCGCCAATGTGACGATCATCGAGCGGCTCTGAGCGCGATGATCTGCACTTCCGTCATGCCGAACTTGTTTCGGCATCCACTCATCGGCAGGCATCTGCCGCGCGTGGAGGACGCTGCCGCTTCGGCAGCATCCGGAACGGACCAGGGGAATGACGCCCGGTGGATGCTGAAACAAGTTCAGCATGACGAGAGGGCCGCCTGATGCCCTGCTACGCCTATCAGGGGATCGTCCCGGTGGTGGACCCGACCAGCTATGTCCATCCGCTGGCATCGCTGATCGGCGACGTCATCATCGGCCCCGGCTGCTTCATCGCGCCGGGCGCCTCGCTGCGCGGCGATTTCGGACGGATCGTCGTAGAAGGCGACAGCAGCATACAGGATAGCTGCACCATCCATGCCTCGGCGGATCGGGACACGGTGATCGGACGGGGCGCCACGATCGGCCATGGATCGATCATCCATGGCGCAGTGATCGGCGAGAATGCGCTGGTCGGCATGAATGCGGTGGTGCTCGACAATGCCGAGATCGGGCCGGAAAATCTGGTGGCGGCGCTCGCGCTGGTGAAATCGGAAACGATCACTCCGCCGCGCAGCCTGGTTGCCGGCAATCCGGCCAAGGTGGTGCGTACGCTGGAGCCGAATCAGGTGACGTGGCGCAATGACGGCCATGGCGAATATCAGCGGCTGGCGCGCGAGGCGCTGACCGACTTCGTGGAAGTGGAGCCGCTGGCGGCGGTGGAGGCGAACCGGACGCGGCTGCGCTCCGAAGCCGTCGGCGTGCGGCTGAGCGGACCGACAGCCGAGCGGCGGGAAGCGCGCGCGGCGCAACAGATGCAAAAGGGAAGGCAAGACTGATGGCAGGTATCTGCGAGGGGCGCGTCGTAATCGTGACGGGCGCGGGCAACGGCCTCGGCCGTGCTTATGCTCTCGGCCTGGCGGCCGAGGGCGCCAAGGTCGTGGTCAACGATCTGGGCGTCGGCACCCATGGCGAGAGCGGCGAGACGATGGGCGCCGCCGAGAAGGTGGTGGCGGAAATCAAGGCGGCCGGCGGCGAAGCCGTCGCCAACACCGCCGACGTCGCCGACTGGGACGCGACCAAAGGGATGGTCGAACAGGCGATCGCGGCCTTCGGCCGCCTGGACGCGGTGGTGAACAATGCCGGCTTCGTGCGCGACCGCATGTTCGTTTCCTGCACGCCGGAGGAATGGGATGCGGTGACCCGCGTCCACCTGCGCGGCCATTTCTGCACCAGCCGCCATGCGGTCGATTATTGGCGCGCGCAGCAGAAGGCGGGCAATCCGATCGACGCGCGTATCATCAACACCAGCTCCGGCGCAGGCCTGCAGGGCAGCGTCGGCCAGAGCGCCTATTCGGCCGCCAAGGCCGGCATCGCGGCGCTCACGCTGGTGCAGGCAGCCGAGCTGGCGCGCTACGGCATCACCGCCAATGCGCTGGCGCCCAATGCGCGCACCCGCATGACGATGACGGCCTTCGCCGACACGATGACGTCCCAGCAGGACGCCGCCTTCGATCCCTATGCGCCGGAGAATACCGCGCCGCTCGTCGCGTGGCTGGTTTCCGAACAGTCGAAGAGCGTGACCGGCCAGGTGTTCGAGCCGTTCGGCAGCACCATCCGGATCAGCGAGGGCTGGACCGACGGACCGACCTCCGCCGATCTCGGCCGCCGGCTGGAGCCCGGCGAGGTGGGTGAGATCGTCGAGGCGCTGGTTGCGGGGCGCACGCCGGCCAAGCCCGTCTACGGCACCGCCTGAGCCATGTCCTTCGCGCTTACCGACGAGCAGATCGCGGTCCGCGAGGCGGCGCGCGACTATCTGCGCGACAACGCCGATTTCGAACGGCTGCGCAAGACGATCGAGAGCGAAGCCGGGTGGGACGAGGCGCTGTGGCAGGGCTTCGCGCAAGAGCTTGGCTTTGCCGGCCTCGGCATATCGGAGGCGGATGGCGGCATCGGCCTCGGCCCGATCGAGCAGGCGCTGATCCTCGAGGAACTGGGCCGCGTGCTCGCGCCGATCCCCTGGTTCGAGAGCGTGGTGCTCGCGGCCGGGACGATCGCCGAGGCGGGCAGCGAGGCCCAGCGGGCCACGCTGCTGCCCTCGATCGCCTCGGGCGAGACGATCGCGACGCTGGCGATGCGCGCGCCCTCGGGCGCGGCGCTGCCCGGCGGCATCGGCCCGCGGATCAGCGGCGGGCGGATCACGGGCGAGGCGCATTATGTGCCCTTCGGCCATGTCGCGCAGCTTTTCGTCGTCGCGGCGCGGAACGACGCGGGTGAAGGCTGGGACGGCATCTCGCTGGTCGCCGTCCCCGCCGACCAGCCCGGTGTCAGCATCGAGCGCGTGACCAGCCTCGACCTCACCCGTCCCTATGCGAAGATCCGCTTCGACAATGTCGCGGCGGATGCCGGCCCCGTGCTGGTAGGCGGCGGCGCCGCGCTGCGCCGCGCTCTGGCGGCCGCTTCCGGCCTGCTCGCGTCCGAACAGCTCGGCGGCGCGGTGCGCTCGCTCGACGAGACCGTCGCCTATTCCAAGGAGCGGGTGCAGTTCGGCCGGGTGATCGGCTCATTCCAGGCGATGAAGCATCGCATGGCGGACATGAAGCTGCTCGTCGACACGGCGCGCTCCGCCGCGGACTGGGCGGCGCGGGCGATCGCCGCGGGCGGGGATTTCAAGCTCGCCGCGGCGGGCGCGCGCAGCTATTGCAGCGACGCCTATCTGGCCTGCGCGGCCGATGCGATCCAGCTGCATGGCGGCATCGGCTTTACCTGGGAACATCACGCCCATCTTTTCTTCAAGCGCGCGCGGGCCTCGGCGACCCTGCTCGATCCGCCCGCGCAGCATCGCGAGACGATCGCCCGGGCGATCATCGACAAGGCAGATCCGGAGGCCGCCTGAATGAGCCGCACTATTCCCCCCTACCCCACCGGTCACAATCTCCTGGCCGGCAAGACCTGCGTCGTCACCGCCGCGGCCGGCACCGGCATCGGTTTCTCCGCGGCCAAGCGCGCCGCAGAGGAAGGCGCCACCGTGCTGATCAGCGATTTCCACGAACGGCGCCTCGGCGAAGCGGCCGATCGCATCGCGGAAGCCACCGGTCAGCGCCCGATCACCGCGATCTGCGACGTGACCAGCGAGGATGCCGTGCAGGCGCTGCGCGACACCGCGGTGCGCGAGCTCGGCCATGTCGACATATTGATCAACAATGCCGGCCTCGGCGGCACGGCGACCGTGGTCGAGATGACCGATGCCGAATGGTATCGCGTGATCGACGTGACGCTCACCTCGGTGCTGCGCATGAGCCGCGCCTTCCTGCCCCATATGTACGAGCGCAACACCGGCGCGATCGTCAACAACGCCTCGGTGCTCGGCTGGCGCGCGCAGCATGGCCAGGCCCATTATGCCGCGGCCAAGGCGGGCGTGATGGCCTTCACCCGCTGCTCGGCGATCGAGGCGGCGGAGCACAGCGTGCGGATCAACGCCGTGTCGCCCTCGATCGCGATGCACGCCTTCCTCGCCAAGGTGACGACGGACGAGCTGCTCGCCGAGCTGTCCGCGCGCGAGGCCTTCGGCCGCCCGGCCGAGGTGTGGGAGATCGCCAACGTCATGATCTTCCTGGCGAGCGACCTCGCCAGCTACATGACCGGCGAGGTCGTCTCCGTTTCCAGCCAGAGGGCCTGACCATGGTGGCGCCCGTCGTCTTCGCCAATCCGCGCGACCTCCTCGGCAGCGAGGGCACCAAGTTCGGCCCGACCGAATGGCTCCAGATCGAGCAGACGCGGATCGACCAGTTCGCCGATGCGACCGAGGATCATCAATGGATCCATGTCGATGCCGAGCGCGCCAAGGACGGCCCCTTCGGCAAGACGATCGCGCATGGCTACCTGACCCTCAGCCTTGCCAACAAGTTCCTGCCCGAGCTGGTCGACGTCCAGGGATTCAGCCACGGCGTCAACGTCGGCACCGACAAGACGCGCTTTCTGGCGCCCGTGCCCGTCGGCTCGCGCATCCGCGCGGTCGGCGAGATCGTCTCGGCCGAGGAGATCAAGGGCGCGATCCAGTCGATCGTGCGCATCACCATCGAACTCGAAGGATCGGACAAGCCGGCCTGCGTGGTCGATACGA
Source organism: Flavisphingomonas formosensis (assembly GCF_009755815.1). Taxonomy (GTDB): domain Bacteria; phylum Pseudomonadota; class Alphaproteobacteria; order Sphingomonadales; family Sphingomonadaceae; genus Flavisphingomonas; species Flavisphingomonas formosensis. Next base: position 42,208 of record NZ_WRPK01000003.1, on the reverse strand, counting down.
TCAACCGCTATTATCCGGAGTAAGTTCATGCCGCTTTCGCATCAGGACATCGAGGCCCGCGTGAAGGCCTATGTCGACGCCTTCAACTCCGGCAGCGCCGAGGCGGTGGCCAATCTGTTCGCGCCCGACGGGCTGCTCGAAGATCCCGTCGGCGGTGCCTCCGCACGCGGCCATGACGACATCCTCGCTTTCTATGCGCGCAGCATGGCGATGGGCGCCAAGCTCACGCTCAGCGCACCGATCACCAGCGCGGCAGATACCGGCGCCTTTGCCTTCTACGCGGCGGTGGGCGACATGCGCATCGACGTGATCGAACTTCAGCACTTCAATGCGGACGGCAAGATCACACATATGAAGGCGTATTTCTCCAACGAGAATATGCACAAGATCGGAGCCTGACCCCATGCGTGAAGCCGTCATCGTTTCCACCGCCCGCACCGGCATCGGCCGCGCCTATCGCGGCGCCTTCAACGACACCGAGGCGCCGGTGCTTTCGGGCCATGTCGTGCGCGAGGCGATCGCGCGCTCGGGGATCGATCCGCAGCGCATCGACGACATCTTCCTGGGCGTCGGCACCCAGTCCGGCACGCAAAGCTACAATATCGGCCGGCTGACCGCGGCGACCGCGGGCCTCGGCCAGGCCGTTCCCGGATTCGCGCTCGATCGCAAATGCGGCTCCGGCCTCACCGCGGTCGCACTCGCCGCGCGCTCGATCATCGCCGGCGATATCGATGCGGCGGTCGGCGCGGGCGTGGAATCGATCTCGCTCACGCTCACCAAGCATGCGTCCACCTATCGCAACCGCTCCCAGGCGGTGATCGCGGCCGAGCCGCATGCCTATATGCCGATGATCGAGACCGCCGAGATCGTCGCCGAACGCTACGGCATCAGCCGTGAGGCGCAGGACGAATTCTCCTATGTCAGCCAGCATCGCGCCGCCGCCGCGCAGGCCGCCGGCCGCTTCGCCGACGAGATCGTGCCGATCACCGTCCAGAAGGCGCTGTTCGACAAGGAAGGCAATGAGACCGGCAAGCAGGAGGTGACGCTCGACCGCGACGAGGGCGTCCGGGCCGACACCACGCTGGAAGGTCTCTCCGCGCTGAAGCCCGTCTACAAAAATGGCGAGGTGATCAAGGAAGGCCATCACATCACCGCCGGCAATGCCAGCCAGCTGTCGGACGGCGCCTCGGCGCAGGTGATCGTGGCACGCGACATCGCCGAGAAGGAAGGCCTGCCGATCCTCGGCGTCTATCGCGGCTTCCAGGTCGCGGGCTGCGCGCCGGAAGAGATGGGCATCGGCCCGGTCTTCGCGATCCCCAAGCTGCTCGCGCGCGCGGGCCTCACGATCGAAGACATCGATCTGTGGGAGATCAACGAGGCGTTCGCCAGCCAGGCGCTCTATTGCCGCGACAAGCTGGGCATCGATCCGGAGAAGCTCAACGTCAATGGCGGCGGCATCGCGCTCGGCCACCCGTTCGGCATGACCGGCAGCCGCATGGTCGGCACGGCGCTGCTCGAGGGCAAGCGCCGCGGGGCGCGCTATGTCGTCACCTCGATGTGCATCGCGGGCGGCATGGGCGCGGCGGGGTTGTTCGAATTGGTGTGATCAATGACCGAAGCCCTCTCCCTGATTGGGAGAGGGTTTGGGAGAGGGCAGTCGCGACGAGCTGAGAGCTCTGCTCTTGGTCTGACGCCCCTCTCCCCAGCCCTCTCCCCGGTGGGGAGAGGGAGCTAGGATAAGGGGAGAGAAGTCATGGCAGGCCTGCTCGAAGGACGTTCCACGATCGTGACCGGCGGTGCCAGCGGCATCGGCCGCGCGACCGCCCTCGCCTTTGCCGAGGAGGGCGCGAAGGTTGCCATCGCCGATACGGATCTGGCCGGCGCCGAGGAAACCGCCGAGATGATCCGCGCCAAGGGCGGCGAGGCCTATGCGGTCGAGTGCGACGTCACCGATCAGGCGGCGGTCGATGCTTTCGTCGATGGCGTCGCCGAGCGCTGGGGCGGGATCGATGCGGCGTTCAACAATGCCGGCATCTCGCCCGAGGACTTCACCGTGCCGTGGGGCGATCTCGGCCCCGCGGACCTCACCATGGACACCAATTACCGCGCCGTGCTGCTCTGCATGGCGGCGGAGCTGCGCCACATGGTCAAGGCCGGCAAGGGCTCGATCATCGGCACCTCCTCGATCGCCGGCCAGTCGGGCAATGGCGGTGCGGGCTATTGCGCCAGCAAGCATGCGGTGATCGGCCTCACCAAGTCCGCCGCCGTGAAATATGCGCCGATGGGCATCCGCGTGAACTGCGTCTGCCCCGGCGTGATCGAGACGGGGATGACCGCGCCGCTGATCGCCGATCCGCAGGCCAACGCCTTCCTGAAGACGCTGCAGCCGATGCCGCGCATCGGCCAGGCAAGCGAGATCGCCGACGCCGTCGTCTTCCTCGCCTCGGACAAGTCGAGCTTCATCACCGGTCATCCGCTGGTGGTCGACGGTGGCTGCCTGGCCCGCTGATTCTGCACCGGAGCCAAGTCCGAACGCCAAAATTCACAATGCACCGAAGGACCGCGAAACCCACGGTTTTCAGCGCTCTTCGGTGCAGTGTGGCCGGATCGATCATATCACCTGATTGTGATAGCTTGACGAAACGCCTCGAAGCTGTTCCCTGCGCGTGTCGAGTTTGGACGATCCGAAGGTGAGGGAGCAGCGCAAAATTGGCTGACGGAAGCGAAACGGAGCGCAAGGCCGGTGGCCGCGCGAACGGGCGGGACGAAGACGCCGATTTCACGCTGGACCGGATCGACGAAAAGATCATCGCCACGCTGCGCCAAAGCGGCCGGATCGCCAATCGCGATCTTGCGCGAATCGTCGAGGTCAACGAGGCGACGGTGCGCACGCGCCTGCGCCGGCTGGAAGAAAGCAACACCGTCCGAGTCGTCGCCATGCGCGATTTCAACGCGATGGGCTTCGACGCGCTTTCCGCCGTGGGCGTCCAGGTCAAAGGCCGGACGGCGGCGGATGTCGGCGCCGATCTCGCCAAGCTGGACGCGGTCGTCACGGTCAGCGTCGCGATCGGCACCTACGATCTCGAAATCCAGGTGATCGCCCGCGACCTCAGCGATCTCGATCGCATCCTCACCCACGAGATCGCGCACGTCCCCGGCGTCGAACGGCTGTTCCCGGGCCTTGCCCTCAAGGTTCTCAAATATAATCCCGAATGGTCGCCGCTATGAGCCGCATCACCCTCGACGAACTCGATCACCAGATCATCGAACGCCTCGGCAAGGACGCACGCGTCAGCAACCGGGAGATCGGGCGCGAATTCGGGCTGACCGAAGGCACCATCCGATCGCGGCTGAAGCGCCTGCTGGACAATAAGGTGATCCGCGTCGCCGCCATCACCAACACCAAGCGGCTGGTGAATCCGATTCTCGCCTATCTGTGGATCGAAGCGGATACGGCGGGCCACATCGAAGGACTGGCCTCGACGCTGGCCAAGCTGCCCGAGATCACCTTCGTCGCGACGATGCTTGGCCGTGCCGACGTGCTGGCGATGACGCTGGTGGAAAATGGCAACCAGTTGACCGAATTCCTGCACCAGACGATCGACAAGATCGATGGCGTCCGTCGCGTACGCTACAGCCTTGGCCAGAATTTCATCAAGCACGACTTCCGCTGGTGCGCGCTGGTGGAGGAAAATGGCGAGCGCCTCGTCGCAGAGGACATGGACTGATCGCGACCCGGGTGCGGGCAAATTTTGAATGTGCTGACTTTAGGGTGAAACGATCCTTAGAAGCCGTTCGGGCTGAACTTGTCGAAGCCGTCACTTTCTTAAGGGACGAAAAGAAGGGAGCACTTCGACAAGCTCAGTGCAAGCGGGTGAAAAGATGGCGCTATGCTTCAACCTAAGCTCATCGGCGCCCGCGGCTTCCGCCGGGGCGACGATGATCTCTATGAAGACATAGATGGTCAGCCCAGTTCGCTGATCCGTTCTTCCACAACGAACAGCCGCGTTTTGCCGCGATCGAGGAAATTCTTCTCGTCCGCCTCGATCTGTGTCCAGACTTCAGGCGTGGCGGTGACGGCCATGGCATGATCATAGGCGGCACGGTCGGGATACCAGAGTTCGGTCACTACATCGAAATCGAACGGCGCGGCCTCCGGAAAGACATAAGCCCCTTCGAAATCCGCGAAGTTGCGGCGATAGCCGCTGATCCCAGGCGTCAGCCTCAGGATCAGCGGCACATGGCGGTTTTCATAATAGTCGATGAACTGCTCGCGCGTCAGATCGGCGCGGCGCTTGAGCAGCGCGATGACCTTGAAGCTCACAGATCGCCCCGCGGCTCGCGTGGCAGACCCAGGCCACGCTCGGCGATGATGTTGCGCTGGATCTGGCTCGCGCCCGCATAGATGGTGTCGGCGCGCGAGGCGAGGTGCATGTGGGTGAGCTGATCGAAGCGATACTCGTCGGCATGGCCGATCTCGCCCGCCAGGCCCTGCACGTCCATCGCCAAGTCGCCGAGCGCACGGTGCCAGCGCGACCAGTAGAGCTTGGAGGTCAGCGCCTCCTCGCCCAGCTGTTCGGTGGATTCGTCGGACAGCGTCCTGATCAGGCCGTGCTTCATGATCTCGAGGCCGGTCCAGGCATCGGCGATACGCTGGCGGATCAGCGGATCCCGCGCCTTGCCATTGGCCTTGGCGGTGGCGATCAGGAGATCCAGTTCATTGGCGAAATGCATCTGCTGGACGACGGTGGAGACGCCCCGCTCGAAACCCAGCGTCGCCATCGCGATCGCCCAGCCCTGCCCCGGCGCGCCGACGATATTGTCGGCATCGGTCACGGCGCCGTCGAAGAACAGCTCGGCGAACTCCGCCTCGCCGGTCATCTGCCGGATCGGGCGCACGGTGATGCCCGGCTGGTCGAGCGGCACGAGCAGATAGGCGAGGCCCTTCGGCCCCTTGCTGCCTTCCTCGACGCGGGTCACGACGAACGCCCAATCCGAATACATGCCGAGCGAGGTCCAGATCTTCTGGCCGTCGATCACCCAGCGGCCATTTTCCAGCCGCGCGCGGGTGCGCACATTGGCAAGGTCCGATCCGGCATTAGGCTCGGAATAGCCCTGCGCCCAGAGCGCACGGCCTGCCGCGATATCGGGCAGGAAGCGCGCCTTCTGCTCGTCGGTGCCGAAGGCGATGATGGTCGGCCCCGCGAGTTCGACGCCGATATGGCCGACGCGCGACGGGGCCTTGGCCAACGCATATTCCTCGGCGAACGCCACCTGCTCGGCGATGCTCGCGCCGCGGCCGCCATAGGCCTTGGGCCAGCCGATGCAGCTCAGGCCGGCCGCGCCCAGCGCCTGCTCCCACTCGCGCCGCCGCGGGGGCGCCGTCGTGAAATCGGCAACGCCCTTCAGATCCGCGAATGGCCCGGACAGGGCCTCGGCAAGCCAGGCCCGCGCTTCTTCACGCAGGCCGCTCACGACTGCACCTGCCCGGACGAACGATCACCCATCAATCTTCACCACCTTCGTTTTCGGCACCGGATGCTCGCTGGCGCTCGTCCAGCGGAGCAGCATCGTGCCCTGGTCATGCCCGGCCTTGTCGACCCAATTGCCGTAGCCGGGATCCTTGTCGGCGAGGACGATCGTCACCGATCCGTCCGGATTCAGCTTCGCCGTATGCTTGTTCACATGCACCTTGTGGTGCCGGTAATCGAGCGACTCGAACCAGATATTGTCGACCTGGAAGTTCCAGAAGGTGCATTCGGGGACCGGCGTCTCGATCACCAGCGCCTCGCCCGGCGCCAGCTTCCAATAGCCATGCAGGTAGAAGATGGTCGGATCGCCGCCCGCCTTGTAGAACATCGTCTGGTCGGTGGTCTCCAGCTTGTTGAGCTGCTCGCCGACCAGCATGTCCGTCCAGCGCAGGAAGGTCTTGGCCGTGCCTTCGACGAAGGCGGCGGCGCGCTGGAATCCCTGTTCCAGCTTCTCGGCAGTCAGCGGCACCGGCGTCGGCTGCGGCGGATCGATCGCCTCGATCTTGATCTTGGCGGGTTCCTCATTGTCGCGGTCGAGGAAAGTCTGGCGGACCAGCAGCATGGAGCTGTCCTCGGCAAGGGGCAGCCAATTGCCGTTCGCCTTGTCCTTGCTCACGATGATCTCGAAGCTGCCGTCCGGGCCGAACTGCATGTCGGCGGAATCGAGCTCGCCGGTCGAGGCCATGGTGCCGTCGATCGCATAGCGATTGGCCTTGGTGCCGAAGCTCAGGATCGGCACGCTGTTGCGCTTGCCGGTGATGCGATAGCGGCGCGCGCCCGAGATGGACGCATTCATGTAGATGTTGTCGGGATTGTCCGCGCCGATCTTCGCCGTGGGATGGGAGGCCGCATAGAAGCCGGGGAAATCGGTGTCCGCTTCCTCCAGATGCATGTCGAGCGCGATCCGGGTCAGGCGGCTCAGATAACGATAGCCCTCGGCCTGGTCGATCGGCGTGCCGGCCAGATCATAGTTGAGCACCACCTGACCAATCGCATCCAGCCGCCGGCAGAAGTCGCTCCAGGCTTCGCCCGATGCGACGCGCTTTTCCGCTTCACTGCTCATAATCTCTCTCCTGCCGCTCAGGGCGCCATATATTGGCCGCCATTGACGTCGAGCGACGCCCCGGTGACCACCTTCGAAAAATCGGACACGAAGAACAGCACGGCCCGGGCGCAATCATCTTCCGGCGGAATGATGCCGATCGGAATGCGCGCCGTGATCTCCGCGATCACCTCGTCACGGTCCCTCCCCGCGGCCACTTCGCGATCGATATGGCCCCAGACCGGCGCGCCGCCGATCCAGCCCATGCGCGCGACGTTGACGCGGATGTTATGCTTGCCGAAATCCTTGGCCATGTGCCGGCTCAACGCATTCATGCCGCCCTTGCCGGTGGCATAGGCGCCCTCGCCCGGAAAGGGATTGACGGTCGACATGGTCGACACGTTGACGATCGCGCCGCCGCCCGCCTTCTGCATCGACGGCAGGCAGGCTTGCGCCATGCGCAACGCGCCCGCTGCATTGACGTTGAACACGGACGCAAACTCCTCGGCATCCGCGACATCGGTCGGCAGCCATGCGCCATGCGCATAGGCGCTGTTGACGAGGCCGGTGATCGGACCGAACGCCGCTTCGGTCGCCTCGGCCAGCGCGCGGCACTGGTCGGCGCTGGTGACGTCGGTCGGCACCGCCACTGCTTGGCCGCCCTTCGCCTTGATGTCGGCCGCCACCTCGTCGAGGAACGTCTTGTTGCGCGCGCCGAGGCCGACCTTGGCGCCTTCCGCCGCAGCGATGCGGGCCATTGCCTGGCCCATGCCCGGCCCCACGCCGCTGATCACGATCACTTTATCCTTAAGCAGCATGGCGAATGTCCTCTCCCGCGGGGATCTGGTTGAGCGCGACGTCGATCGGATTATCCACCACCGGGCAATAGGTGCCGGCGGGACCATACATCACCGCGACGCAGCGGTTGCAGGCCGTGCATTGTGAATGGTGGCTGCGATCGGCGCGGAACTTGTTGACGATGTCGGGATCGTGGACGAGCGCGCGCGCCATGACGACTGCGTCGAAGCCGGCATCCAGCGCCGTTTCCGCACCTTCGAGCGACTGGACGCCGCCGAGATAGCCGAGCTTCGTCGAAACCGCGGCACGCACCTTTTTGGCCGCATCCAGCAAATAGAGTTCGCGGAAAGCGAGATTTTTGGGGGTGGTCGCCTTCAGTAGCTTGAACTGCAGCTTGGCGAGCAGGCCGCCCTGCATCGCCGCCAGATCGTCATAGGGCATCGGGCTGCCGAAGATCTGCCACGACGCCTCGATGTTACGTCCGGCGGACAGCACCAGCATGTCTGCCCCAGCTGCCTCGAGCGCACGGGCGGTCACGATCGCATCGTCCACCGTCGCGCCCTTGGCGACACCATCCAGCAGGTTGATCTTGGCAAGCACCGCGATCCGGTCGCCTACCGCACGCTTCACCGCTGCGAGCACCTCGGCCGGATAACGGATACGGTTTGCGGCGGTGCCGCCATATTCGTCGGTGCGCTTGTTGGAGAGCGGCGAGACATATTGGTTGAGCAAATAGCCATGGCCCATGTGCAGCTCGACCGCGTCGAAGCCAGCCGCCACTGCCCGCTCCGCCGCGGCGACGAACTCGCCGACGATCTGGTCCATATCGGCGCGGGTCATCTGGCGCTGGAAGACGCGCCCCATCATCACGCCCATCTTGTCGATGCCGCCGCTCGACGACATCGCCCGCCGGGTGGACAGCTCCTTATGTTGGACGAAGCTGCCGCCATGGGTGATCTGCGCCGAAGCCTTCGCTCCTTCCGCATGGATCGCATCGGTAATCGCGCGATAATGCGGCACGGCGCGATCGTCGATCACGCCCTGTTCCGAGAAGGTGCGGCCGTCGCGGCTGATCGCGATATAGGCGAGGGTCGTCATGCCGGTGCCGCCCGCCGCGATCGCCCGATGCAATTCGAGCAGCGACCTGGTGGGCAGCGAGGCCTTGACCATCATCTCGTTCGCCCCGGACCGGATGAACCGGTTGCGCAAGCCGATCGGGCCGATCTGGACCGGGGAAAAGGCGTCGGCCATGCTCAGCCCTCGAGCGGCGGCGCTGGCGGCATGTCCGGCGGCACGTCCTTGAACCAGAAATTCTGCGCTTCCTCGACGCGGTGGGTGATACGCCAACCCTCGGGCGTGCGGACCAGCTTGTCGGCATAGACGCAGCCGCACAGGAAGACGTCGTTGCGCAGCTCGGGCCCGCACTGCATCGGATTGATCAGCATCACGCGCGAGCGCGCGGTATCGCCGTCGACGACGATGTCGGGCAGGCCGATCAAATGCTGCGTCTTGGGATAGCGGGAGAGCGACTCCTTCAGCCACGGCTTGATCTGGGGGAGACTGCCCTTCACCCCGCCCGCGGCAGTATAGTCGATCGCGGCGTCCGGCGTGAACACCTGGTCCAGCCGGTCGACATCCTTGTCGTCGATCGCGAAGACGTAGCGCGTCAGCAGCTTCTGGATTTCGAAGATGTCGGAAAGCTCCTGAACGTCCATGCCTCTCTCCTCGCTTTTATGATGATGGTTTGCGTGCCGGTCGGGGGCTCAGTCGAAATTCGCCTGGCCACCGTCCAGCGGAATGGTCGTACCGGTCAGATAGGAGAAAGCGGGCGTACACAAGGCCGCCACGGCCGCGCCGATATCCTCCTCGCATCGGCCGATCCGGCGTAGCGGGATCGTCTTGAAGAAGGCCGCCGCCTCGTCCGGCTTGGCCTCGAACCATGCCTTCAGCCCCGGCGAGTCGGCGTGGGGCGCGATGGTGAGCGCACGGATGCCGTCCTGGCCCCATTCGGCGGCGGCCGCACGGGTGAGCTGGCGGATCGCCTTCTTGACCGCGCCATAGCAGCCATAGCCGGACATGTCCCATCGCTCGGACGCCGAGGTGGCGAGATTGATGATCACGCCTTCGCCGGTGCGCTTCAGATAGGGATGGCAAGCCTTCATCAGCCGGAAGGTAGCGAGCGGGCCGGAATCGAAGCCCGCCTCGAACGCCTCGTCCTCGACCGCCAGCAACGGGCCGAGCGGCACCTCCTGGGCGTTGTTGACGAGGATGTCGACGCCGCCGAACGCGGCGACCACATCCGCGACCAGCTTTTCCAGCGAGGCCTTGTCCTTGACGTTGCACAGAAAGCTCTCGGCCTTCACGCCGAGCGCGCGCAATTCCTCCGCGACCTCGCCGATATTGCCGGGGCTGCGGCCCGATACGGCGATGTTCGCGCCGAGCTTCGCCAGCGCGATCGCGATGCCGCGGCCCACGCCCTGTCCGGCGCCCGTGATGAGCGCGACCTTACCTTCGAGTTGCTTGGTCATGAATCAGGCCACCGCGAGAGACGCCGGAGCGCCGGGAAGATGGGGTTCGAACCGGCCCGCGGTCCAGCCGCCATCGACCGCGATCTCCGCGCCGGAAATGTAGCTCGCCTCGTCGCTCGCGATGAACAGCGAGGCGCGGGCAATCTCTTCCGGTTCACCGATCCGCTGCAGCGGCACGGTGGTGTAGCGGCTGTTGAGCGACTCACCGACCTCGCCGGTAGGATTACCCATGTCGGTGTTCACGCCGCCCGGATGGATCGAGACCACGCGGATGCCCGACGGCCCGAGTTCATAGGCCAGCGACTTGCTCATGCCGCGCACGGCCCATTTGCTGGCGGTATAGGCGATGAGGCCGTTGCAGCCGCGCAGGCCATCGACCGACGAGATGTTGATGATCACACCGCGACCATTGGCCTTCAGGGCCGGAATCGCATGCTTCACGCCCATCAGCGTGCCGATCACGTTGATGTCGAGCACGCGCTCGGCATCTTCCTTGCGGATCTCGTCGACCGCGCCGAAATGGGTGATCGCGGCATTGTTGACGAGAATGTCGAGCTTGCCGAACTTGCCCGTCGCGGCGGCGACCACGCGCTGCCAATCCTCCTCCGAGCGCACGTCGAGCTTTTCGAAATGTGCAGCATCGCCGATCTCGGCGGCTACCGCGCGGCCCTTCTCCTCCAGCACGTCGCCCAGCACGACCTTCGCGCCTTCCGCCGCGAACAGGCGCGCCGTGGCGGCGCCCATGCCTTGAGCCGCACCGCTGATGATTGCTACTTTTCCGGCCAACCGAGCCATAAAGGAGTCTCTCCTGATTCGACCGGCTGTGGCACCGGTTTGCTACGCAACCTTGTGGACCCGCCCAGCGGCTGTCAAGGATATGCGTGTTGATTTCCGGTTTTCGTTCTGCAATTCAGCATCGATACTGGCGACCGGTTAGGCGCCTGCGGATATAAGATGTAGCATGGAGCAGGGGCATCTGGTGAGCGAGGCGCTTTTTCCCAAGGGGGCAGCCATTGTCTTCGGCGGCACAGGCGGCCTGGGCGCAGCATCCGCGCGCGAGCTTGCCCGCTCGGGCAGCGACCTTGCGCTATGCTACCGCTCGCGCAAGGAGCAGGCGGAAACGCTGGCGGAGGAATTCCGCGCTTTCGGCCGCACCGTCACTATCCACGCCGCGGATGCGACCGATGCGGACAGCATCGCCGCAGCACGCGATGCAGCACAGGCGGCGCATGGCAGGATCCACACGCTTGTCTGGGCGGCCGGCCCGCTCGTCGAGCAGCTCCATCTCTCGCGCACGCCTGCCGAGCATTGGAAACATGCGATCGACGTGGAGGTGCACGGTTTCTTCGCCGCCACCCAGGCGCTGATCCCCCATTTCCGCGAGCAGGGCGGCGGCTCCTTCGTGCATCTCGGCTCGGCCGGCCATCTGCGCTGGCCCGATCGCGACGGCCTGTCGGTCGCGCCCAAGGCCGCGAACGAGGCGCTGATCAAGGGCCTCGCGCGCGAGGAAGGCCGCTATGGCATCCGCGCGAACAGCGTGCTCGTCGGCGTGATCGATTCCGGCATGTTCCATGACCTGCTCGCCAAGGGCGCCTTCGACGAACGCTGGATCGCCGCGACCAAGAGCGCGCTGGCGATCAAGCGCTGGGGCGCGCCGGAGGAGATCGGCTATGCCGTGAGCTTCCTCGCATCCAATCGCGCACTTTACGTAACCGGACAACAAATCGCCGTCGCCGGCGGCTTCGGAATCTAAACGGAGAAGACCAAGTGGCTGATACCGCCCGCGTACCCGACAGCGACGTCCTGGCCGCCGAGGCCCGCAAGATCACCGGCCTCGACGATTTCGGCGATCCCTGGATCTTCGAAAATCTGAACGCCCTGATCCCGATCCTGAACAGCGAGGCGCGGCTGACCGAAGTCGGCGTGGGCGGCGCGGTCGCGATGATCACCACCGCACTCGTCAACCGCCTGCGCCATGTCGACCTGGTCAAGAAGCATCCTGAGATCCTCGACGAGGAAGTGGATGTCGCCGCGGTCGTCGTCGGCCTGCCGCGTACCGGCAGCACCATGCTGCACCGCATGCTCTCCTCCGCGCCTGGCATGACCGGCGTGAAATGGTGGGAATGCCAGAATTACGCCCCCTTCCCCAATGAGACGCTGGGCAATCCGGAGCCACGCCGCGAGGCCGCCTCGGCCTATCTCGCCTATATGCTCGAGCATGCGCCCGACCTGATGTCGATCCACCCGATGAGCATCGACCAGTCGGACGAGGAGCTGATCATCCTCGGCCTGCTCTTCTCGAGCACGATGATCGAGGGCATGTATTATGTCCCGACCTATGCGCGCTGGCTGATCGAGAACAGCCGCACCCGCTGCTACAAGGATCTCAAGCAGATCCTCCAATCGCTGCAGTGGCAGGACAAGAAGCGCAAGGGCGCCAAGTGGGTGCTCAAGACGCCGGGCCACCTGATGGCACTGGACGCGGTGCTGGAGACGTTTCCAGGCGCCAAGATCGTGATGACGCACCGCGATCCGGTGTCCACCGTGCCCTCCTATTGCAGCATGATGTACACGCTCTACGGCATGGGCGCCGAAGTCGATCGGAAGAGCGTCGGCGACTTCTGGGAGAAGCGCCTCGCCGAGCTCCTCACCCTGTTCATGGACATTCGCAAGAAGTCCGGCGACGCGAGCTTCATCGACGTGCGCTACACCGCACTCACCAAGACGCCGATCGAGGAAGGCAAGCGCGTACTGGCCGAGGCCGGCATCCCCGTGACGCCGGAAATCGAGGCCGGGATGAACGACTGGGTTGAGGCCAATCGCCGCGAGGACCGCGCGCCCCATCAATATACGCTCGAGGATTTCGGGCTGGACAAGGCCGACATCGAAGCCAAGTTCGCCGACTATCGCGCCACCTATCTGGACCAGGGCGTCAAGGCATGAGCCCGATCGACCGGCTGATCGCGATCGAGGAGATCAAGCGGCTGAAGGCGGAATATTTCCGCTGCACCGACGAGAAGGATTGGGAGACGCTGCCGGGCATCTTCACCGAGAATGCCGAAACCGACATGCGCGCGGCGGTGGAGCCGTATAATCCCGATCTGCTTTCGTACGATCCCAGGGCGTTCGCGAAGAACAACGGCATGGTCCTGGAAGGCGTGAAGACCGCGCACTTCGGCTATATGCCGGTGATCGACATAGTGAGCGAGACCGAGGCAGCCGGCAAATGGTCGATGGAGGACTGGCTCTGGGTGCCGGAGGGCAATCCGGTGATGCCGGCCGGGCGCATGCACGGCTGGGGCCATTATTATGACCGCTACAGCAAGGTGGACGGCCGCTGGCTGATCTCCGCCTCCAAGCTGCTGCGCGTCAAGATCGAATGGTCATGAGCGGCGGCGCTCCCCTCGCCGGCAAGCGCGCGCTCGTCACCGGATCGAGCGCGCCGCTCGGCGCCGGCATTGCCGCGCGATTGGCAGCGGACGGCGCCGAAGTCTGCCTGCACGGCCGGGATGCGGACCGGCTGGAGCAGGAGCGCCAGCGGATCGCGGCGACCGGCGCGCGCGTGCACGCCGTGCGGGGCAGCCTGTCGAGCGATGCCGAGGCTGCCGCGGTGGTCGATGCGGTGCAGGCCGCGATGGGCGGCGTCGACATCCTCGTCAACAATGCCGGCGGCGAATCCGCGGGCGGCGGGCGCACCGAATGGCTCGACGTCGATGCCGAGACATGGAACGCCACCTTCAACAGCAACGTCGCCTCGATGATCCGCATGATCCGGCCGTTCGTGCCGGGCATGAAGGAACGCGGCTGGGGCCGGCTGATCCAGCTCTCCAGCGTGTCGGTGGATACGCCGATGACGCTGATCCCGGACTATCAGGCGGCCAAGGCGGCGATCCGATCGCTGACGCGCAGCCTTGCGATGACGCTCGCCGGCACCGGCATCACCGCCAACAGCGTCAGCCCCGGGCTCACCCGCTCGCACGGGCCAGAGCGCTGGCTGCGCAGCATCGCCGGCGACATGGGCTGGCCCGAGGACTGGCCGTCGCTCAAGGCGGAGGTGGAACGCACGATGATCCGCAACTTCGCCGGCATGATCGGCGAGCCGGTGAACATCGCGCATGTCGTCGCCTTCCTGGCGGATCCGCGCGCGGACTTCGTGAACGCACAGGATATCGTCGCCGACGGAGGGCATTGAGAAACCTCATCCTCCCCCGAAGGGGGAGGGGGACCATGCGCAGCATGGTGGAGGGGTTCACGCCTGCCACAAGCGGTTCGCGCGCAGCGAGCGGGAGCCCCTCCACCGCGCTTCGCGCGGTCCCCCTCCCCCTTCGGGAGAGGATGAATGCTGCTAAACCCCGCGCCGGAGCAACCGAAAGAACTTATACGACGGATCCGCCTCGCCCGGCTTGCCGATATAGCTGCCCTCCAGGAAGGGATGGCCGATATCGATGATCGAGGGGTCGTGGATGTTGGCCCAGTCGGTCACGATCGCGTGGTGGAGATATTTCCACACGCCGTCGCGCTTCTCATATTTGTCGAAATAGCGGCCGCCGACGAGCACGTCGATCGAGCGATCCTCCAGCTTCACGCGGTGCATGGCGAGCAGATAGATCTCGCCCTCGGCATAATCGCCGTCCACAGCGATGTTCATCGTGGTGATATTGTGGTGAAGGATCTCCATCGGCGCCTGGATCTCGGGCAGCTTCTCGATGAAGTCCATCGCCGGGCCGCTCGACATGTGGCCGTGATCGTCGATCGCATCCTCATGATAGAGGGTGCGGATCTTCACATGGTCGTGGCGGTCGGAGGCGTTGCAATAGGCATAGACGAGGCTGCGTATCTCGTCCTTGTCGATAAGCAGCTGCAACTTGGCTTCGTCGATCGCCATAAGCGGACATCCTCCTCGTGAGACGGTTATGCTGCGGCTTTCCGCGCAGCATGGAAGGCTTCGGCCCGCGCCTTGAGCGCGAAGGCGGTATCGTCGAACGCGCGCTTCACCCACCCGGCGCAGAAGAACATGACATGCTTGCCATTCTCGCCGATGAAGGCATCGGTGGAATGATAGCGGCACGTGTCCGGCCCGAGCGCCTCGATCACCTGATCGCGCCGCGCGGGATAAGGCATGGCCTCGCTATAGGGGAGCTCCCAGGAGAGCAGCCTCTCCGGCTCGAACGCGCAGATATATTCGCAGCCCGGATAGACTTCGCCTGGGACGGTGTAGCTGTTGAGCTGCATATGCACCGGCGCGCCCATCTCGAGCGTGGATCGTGCCGAGAAGCAATAGGGGTTCCATTCCCCGTAGCGGGGCAGATCGGTGAGGATCTCCCACACCACGGAGGCCGGCGCCGCGATCTCGACGGTTTCCGACCGGACCGTGGTCGCGGGATCATATTCGGGCAGTTCGATCGGCATGTCTCGGCTTCCTCTTTCAATCGACGCGCCGCCCGCCGGCGCCGCGCTCCGTTCGACCATCACCCGCGCGGCAGCGGCTTCACGTCATATTGGCTGGTCGGCATGCAATCGACCGGCACGTCGCCGATGAAGCGCGCGCAGCTGTCCATCATCGCCTTGTAATTGGCCGCCTGCTTTTCGGGTTGGCCGGGCGCGTCATAATAGACGCCCTGATCGTTGAGCGCGGCATAAGGGAAGCATTCCTCGATGATCGCCACATAGCCGGCGGACTGTGCCGTCAAAGGACGCACGATCAGATTCTGGACATATTCGAACGTATCCTGCGTATCGATCGCCGGCGCGGTGTGCAGCCCCTGCCAGATGGCGCGCCATTCGGCATGTTCGAGATGGGCCGGCTTGGTGAGGAACACGATCTGCGAGAAACCCTCGGTCCGCTTGCCGGCTTCGGGCGGATAGCGATCGTTGGGCAGCGGATTGGACTCGGCCACCAGCCACGCCTCCCAGCGGCCGGCCTCGCCGATCAACGCGTCTATCGGCGCGCGCCAGGGATCATAGGCGGTGTCGACCCAGATCTGCACCACCGCCTCCATCTGCGGATCGGTCGCGACGAAGCGCGGGCTGTTGCCCCCGGAAACGGGCTCGTCCTGGATGTTGATGCGCAACGCCTTGACCAGTCCCGCGAGCTTGGGCGCTATCTCGTTCTTGAGGCGCGCGTTGAAGGACTCCCGCGTCTCGGCGGGATCGCGCCACAAGGCGTAGATCAGCTTTTCCATCGAACATCCTCACCCAGCTTGTGATTCTCCCCAGCTCTAGAGCAAGCCACATCGCTTGAGAATTACGCAGACCGTCAGACACATCGTTTTTGATGTCGGCAATGCGAAACACATGCCGCTTTTTATGCACGATTGCGGCGAGCGGAGATGGAAAAAAATCCGGCTGCCGGAGAACCGGCAGCCGGTGAGTGGAGGGATTGACGCCAGCAGGAGATGAAACATCCCCATGCCGAGCGATCGCCGTAAATTACGCTTGCAGGGCGGCGCCGTCACATCCAAACTCCGAGAATGGATCAGCAGACGACCATGAATAGCGCGCCTGATGAGATTGCAGGCGATGAGGGCAAGGCCATGCTGGCGGCATTGCGCCGGGCGCTGAAAGGCGCCGGCTGGACGCAGCTGAAGCTGGCCGAGGAATTCGGAGTCGCCAGCGCGACGATGAAGCGCTGGCTGCACGGGCGCGGCCTCTCCTTCCACACGCTCGAGCGGCTGTGCAGCTTCGCCGACATCACGATCGCGGACCTCGCCCAGGAAAGCCATGTCGCCGAACGCGAGCGCAACCAGCTCACCCTCGCCCAGGAGAAGGCGCTGACCGAGGATTCGGGTCTTTCTACGGTCTTCTTCCTGATCGTGAACGACTGGCCACCCGCCGAAGCGACCGAATATTTCAACATCCCGCAGGAAGACGTGGAACGCCACGTCAAGCGGTTGGAAAGGCTGGCGCTGATCGATCGCCGCTCCGGCGGGCGCGTCCGGGCCCGACTGGACCCAGCCTATGTCTGGCGGCGCGCGCCGATGCGGCGCCATTTCGACCGGGTGATGAAGCCTTATTTCCTCTCGATGGATTTCGGGCGTGCGGATGCGGTGTTCGGCGTCGAGACGATCAAGCTCTCTCCGCTCGGCCTCGCACGGCTGCGCGAGCGGATCGAGCAGTTCCGCACCGAATTGCGCGTGATGGCGCGGCAGGATCGCTTCGGGACCGTGCTCCCCGCCGACTGGTATGCGGTGCTCGCCGTCGCGCGGCCGATGAAGCCGGTGCTGTTCCCGGAGGATCAGTCCTCGGACTGATCCTCGTCCTCATCGTCGTCGCTATCCAGCTCTGCGTCCGCATCGGCGTCGACCGGCGCGCCAGTGTCGACGCTGAAGCCGATCTTGGCCATTCGCTCATTATATTTGATCGACTTGACCACGACCGACGTCTCGACCTGGGTGACGCCGGGCAGGACGAGAATCCGGTTGTTGGCGAGTTCGATCAGGCTCTCCAGCGTGGGGAAGAGACCAACGGCGAGCAGGTTGAACCGGCCGAGCGTGATGATCACGCTGCGCACCTCATCGATTTCGGCGATCGTCGCGGCGAGTTCGCGGGTCCGGCCGGTATCGTTGCGGATGCCGATGAAGGCCAGGGTCGGCCGGCCATGCTGGCGATTGTCGGTGATCGCGGTGAAGCGCAGCAGGCGGCGCTGCTGCAGCCGCTTGATGCGGGCACGGATCGTGCCTTCCACCAGCCCAAGCCGGCGGGCGATCGAGCGGTTGCTGAGCCGCGCATCCTCGCCCAGCAGATCGAGGATGCGGCGATCCAGATCGTCGAGTTCGACCAGGCTCATCGCGAAATCCCCACATCGAATTGATATTTGACGATATCGGCGGCGATGCCGACATCGATGCTGCGTATGCCGGGGATGCCTGCGATGCCGTCGATCACGCCGTTCGAAAGTTCGCCGAAATCATGCGCCGCGACGAGGATCTCGAGCTCGCGCGCGCCGGTGACGAGATGGACGGCGAAGACCTCCGGCAGCAATGCCAGCTCTCGCGCCACATCTTCCGCCGGGCGGCCATGGACCTCGACGCCTATGGCCAGCAGCACATCATAGCCATAGGCGGCGAAATCGGTGGCGGCGACGACGCGCAGGGCGCCCGTCGACGTCATGCGGGCGATGCGCGTGCCTACGGTCGCACGGGTGATGTTCAGCTTCCTGGCAATGTCGCGATTGGTGATGCGGCCATTGTCCTTGAGCAGCGCGACGATCGCCCGATCGACGTCGTCAAACTGATATACTGCCCCGTCCGCGACCATGAACCGTCCTTTTCCCTGCCCTTCCGTACGGCCACGCCGCCCCGCATGGCAAGCACGCTTCGAAGATCAACTCAAAGCTTCCAATTCGTATTCTTATTGACGTAATGATACGCATATGATCCAATAATGCAAAATATCATCTGCATATGGGCAAATGGGAGAGGCCTTGATGGGACGTCTGGAAAATCGGGTGGCGCTGGTCACCGGTGGCGGGGAAGGCATCGGCCGCGCAATCGCAAAGCTTTTCGCGGCCGAGGGCGCCGCGGTGGTCATCGCGGAGTATAATCGCGAAACCGGCGCCGCCGCCGCCGAGGCGATCCGCGAGGCCGGCGGCAAGGCCGAATTCATCGCGACCGACGTGAACGAGAAGGAGCAGCTGCTCGCCGCGGTCGATCTCGCGCTCAGCCGCTTCGGCTCGATCGATATCATCGTCAACAACGCCTATGGCGGCGGCCATCTGCGGCGCCTGGAAGACAAGCTGGACGAGGAATTCGATCACAGCGCGACGATGTCGGTAAAGGCGAGCTTCTGGGCGATGCGCGCCGCCTTCCCCCACATGAAAGCCAAGCATTGGGGCCGGATCATCAGCGTCTGCTCGCTGAACGGCGTCAACGCGCACATCTATTCGGCCGATTTCAACGCCGGCAAGGAAGGACTGCGCGCCCTGACGCGCACCGCCGCGCGCGAATGGGCGCAGCATGGCATCACCGCCAATATCATCTGCCCGGGCGCGGCGAGCAGCGCCTATCTGAAGTTCAAGGCCGCCAACCCGGACATGGCCGGCGCCATGGATGCGATGAACCCGATGGGCCGGATCGGCGACGTGGATACGGACATCGCTCCGGTCTGCCTGTTCCTCGCCAGCGAGGACAGCCGCTACATGACCGGCAACACATTGTTCGTCGACGGCGGCGGCCATATCAACGGCGTCGTCTGGGCGCCGGAGCCGGAATCGCTATAGCCCGCGCAGCACGGCGATTTCGCCTTGCGGCCCGGCCGGCGCAATGCTCTGTGCCGGGCCGTGACCGAAAGCGCTGCCCTCATCGCCGATCTTGCCGCCGAACGCCGCGTCATCGGCGCCCCACCGCATGTGCTCGGCCTTTGCGGTCCACAGGGTTCGGGCAAATCGACCGCCGCCGAAGCCGCCGTCCGCCTGCTCGCCGAACGCGGGCTGCGCGCGGCGGTGCTCTCGCTCGACGATCTCTATCTCGGCCGCGCGGAGCGGGCCGCGCTCGCCGCCGAAATCCACCCGCTCTTCGCCACGCGCGGCCCGCCGGGCACGCACGACGTGGCAGAAGGGGAGTGGATCATCGCGGCGCTGAAACGCGGCCACCCAGTTCGATTTCCCCGCTTCGACAAGATCGCGGACGATCGCCATGCCGAGCCGGCGCCATCCGTCGGCCCGCTGGACGTGCTGATCTTCGAAGGCTGGTGCATCGGAGCGGCGCCGCAGGACGAAGCGGATCTGGCACTACCGGTCAATGCGCTCGAAGCGGAATGCGATGCAGACGCCCTCTGGCGGCGCACGGTCAACCACCGACTCGCCACCGATTATCGCCCTTTGTTCGCCGCGCTCGACAGTCTCGTGCTGCTGCGCGCGCCGGCATTCGAAATCATCTTTCGCTGGCGCCTGGAGCAGGAGGAAACCAACCGGCTGCGCCACGACGCCCGCCACGGCGGCCGGCCGATGGATGCGGCGGCGATAGAGCGCTTCATCCGCCACTATGAGCGGCTGACTCGCCATATCGACGCCGAAATGCCGGCCCGCGCCGACCTGGTCATCCAACTCGACGAGGAGCGGCGTCCGATCGGCGCCCGGCACCGCGCCGGCTGAACGCGATCAGGACGGGACGTAAAGCTGCTGCACCTTGCCGCCGTCCACCGGCAGGCAGACGCCGGTTATGTAGGTGGATTCGTCCGACAGCAGAAAACGGATCGCCTGCGCGACCTCTTCCGGCCGGCCGCCGCGCCCCATCGGGATATTGGCGGACACCCGCGCATTACGCTCCGGATCGGCAGCCGCGAAGACTTCGGTGGCCGGAGTCATGATCTGCCCAGGCGCGATCACGTTGACGCGCACGCCGTGCGGCGCCGCCTCCATCGCCGCCACGGCGCTGAAATGGATCAGCGCAGCCTTGGAGGCGGAGTAGCTGGCCATCGCCGGCATGGCGAGCATGCCGTTCAGCGACGAAATGTTGACGATCGAACCGCGGCCTTGCGCGATCATCAGCTCCATCGCCGCCCGGGTGCCGACGAACACCGCGTCGGCATTCACCGCGAAATCATGCCGCCAATCCTCGAGCGTGAGGTCGGCGATCGTCTTGTAGGTGACGGCCATCGCATTGTTGACCAGCCCGTCCAGCCGGCCATGGCGCGCATGCACGCCGCGGATCAGCGCATCGAACGCGCGGGTATCGGACACGTCGAGCTGCAAGGCCTCGACCGAGCCGCCCGCCGCCTCGATCGCGGAGCGCGCCTCCTCGACCGGTCCGGCGCGCCGCGCGCACAGCACGACATGCGCGCCCTCTTGCGCGAGCAACATGCAGGCCGCGCGCCCGATACCTTCGCTGCCGCCCGTCACGATGATCACCCTGCCGGCCATCCTGCCCGTCATGCCTTCCCTCCTCCGCTTGTACGGCCGCGATGCCAATTCGTAATCATGGAGGCAAGTGGTTACGCATGATGCGCCGCGGGCAATCGACCTTTGTGGCCCGTTTCAGCAGCCGGACGCATATGGACGCGCTGCGGAACAGCGATGACAATCGCGCATACGGCTTTGTCAAACCGTGCCCCACATTACCGACGCGCATTTTTCTTTGATTTGCACCACGCATCGGTATATCAAGACAAACGACAGCCCAATGGCTGCGTATCAGCAAGAACGGCAAAGCCGCCCGACCAAGAGGGGATCCAGCATGCATTTCCGAAAAGCCGCCCGTGCGACTGCGAGCCTGCTCGCGCTGGGCATCGCTTTTTCCGGCCTCGACGCAACCCAGGCCGTTGCGCAGAATTCTACAGGCACTTCCGCGCAAAGCGAGGCCGATGGCGAAAGCCGCCTCGGCGACATCGTCGTGACCGCACGCCGCCGCGACGAATCACTGCAGAGCGTGCCGGTGTCGATCACCGCACTGACCGGCGATGCGCTGGCGGCCAAATCCATCGTCTCGGTGGACCAGCTCAGGAATTTCGCGCCGTCGCTCAACATTTCGGCGCAGGATCGCGGCGAAGCGACCTTCTATATTCGCGGCCAGGGCCCCGGCGTCGTCGGCGGCGGCCAGCGCAACTTCACCAGCGTCGCCACCTATTTCGCGGAAGTGCCCACGCCCATCGCCGGATCGGGTATGCTCTACGATCTGTCCAACGTGCAGGTGCTGAAGGGGCCGCAAGGCACGCTGTTCGGCCGCAACACGACGGGCGGTGCCGTGCTGTTCGAACCCAACAAGCCGACGCACAATCTCGAGGGCTATCTGAAATTCTCGGGTGGCAATTACCGTTATCGCGAAGTGGAAGCGGTACTGAACATCCCGCTGATCCAGGATGTGCTGGCCGTTCGCCTGGCCGGCGACGTGTCGCGCCGCCGCGGCTACACCACGAGCGTCATCACCGGCGAGCATCTCGATAGCCGCAACAACGACAGCTACCGCGTCTCGCTGCTGTTCACGCCGACGCCGGATATCGAGAACGTAACGATCGTCGACAGCAATTTCCGGGACAATACGGGGTCTGGCTTGCCGATCCGGCAGGTCTATCCGGGCGCGATCCTGGGTACGCTCGCCAATCCCATCCCCGAGAGCGTCCAAACTGCGCTAGGCATCTCATTGCCTTCCGAGTTTCTTTTGCGGGTATCAACTCCTGCAAACTCATCAATAGGCTGTCTTTCCGCGGCGCTGCCCGGCTGTGCCTCGGGTCCGTTCGGTAATGCCATTGCTGCATTCCAGGCCGCCGCGGCCGGATTGCAGGGTGGGAACCTTACGACGATGCAGGGCCTCGGCCTGTCCGGCTTCACGCCCGAACAATTCTATGCGGCACTGGCGCAGCAGCAGGCGCTCGGTCCGCGCAAGGTGCTGGAATCCAATTATCTGTTCCGCCGCAACCGCGATCTCGGCGTCACCAACAAGACGACGGCGCGAATCAGCGATACCATCACGCTCAAGAACATCTTCTCCTACCGGCGCGAGCGGACGGCGGAGACATCGAACATTTCCGGCCCGTTCAACTATATCTACAGCGTCTATCCCGCCGGCGAGGAACCCTATGTCCGCGGCTTCGAACAGTTCACCGAGGAGTTTCAGGTCCAGGGCAAGATGCCGGACATCGGCCTCGAATATGTGTTCGGCTACTATCACGAGCAGGCGAAGCCTGGCTTCTACCAAAGCTATCGCTCCTATGGTTTCGGCGAAATCACCAACACATCGCAAGATTATCGGGACAAGAGCGACGCGGTGTTTGGCCATGGTGAATTGAACATCACCTCGCGCCTGCAGATCAGCGGCGGGCTGCGTTATACATGGGACAGTCGTAAGGCCTCTTCGACAGTCACGCTCGATGACGGGAGTTGCCATCAAACCGACCCCGAGACCAAAGAACTAATCTGCCCGGCGACCGGAAAAGCGAAGTTCCACGCGCTGACCGGCGACGCCACCGTGCAATACAAACTGACGAGCCGGGCGCTGGTCTATGCCTCCTTCCGTCACGGCTACAAGAGCGGCGGCTTCAACCTGCCGGCCCCCACTGCCGATACCAAAACCTTCCAGCCCGAGAAGGTCAACGACATCGAAGTCGGCCTGAAGGCGGACTGGGATATCGGCGTGCCGCTACGGACCAACCTGGCCCTGTTCCGCGATAAATACAGCAACATCCAGATCTCGCTGCCGCTGTTCGTCAACGGCACCACCATCTCGGCGGTGCAAAATGCAGCGAGCGCGGTCAACAAGGGCATCGAGTTCGAAACGACGATCGTGCCGGTACGCGGCCTAAACCTCTCGGGCTATTTCTCCTATCTCTCGGCCAAGTGCCAGGTGGACGCGGGGACGGCCTGCCGCGTCGGACGGCAGATCGCCTATCAGCCCAAGTGGAAATGGGGCGTCAGCGGACAATATAAGCTGCCGATCGACGGCGCGGACGTCACGCTGAACGCGGATTATTCCTACACCGGAAAAGTCACCACGCCGGATCCCGACGCCAAGGCGGTCGGCCTTTCGGATACGCTGCCGAGCTACGGCATTCTCGGCGCGCGGATCGAATGGGCGAACGCCGTGGCGGATGGAATCGACCTTTCGGTGTTCGGTACCAACCTGACCAACAAGACCTACATCGTCGGCGGCTATTCGATCGCCTCCTTCCTGGGTGTGGAGCCCGTCCTCTATGGCGAGCCCCGCATGTACGGCGCCTCGATCCGCGTCCGCTTCGGCGGCAAATAATCCCTCCCGGGCGCGTTCCGGCGGCGGCCGGGACGCGCTCCCTGTTTTCCCTGTTCTGTGTTCGTGCGCCTTTTAGCTTCTGCCGCAATCCGATCCGCGCGGCGCCGTTTGACGCGCGAGCCGACCCAGCCTAGCCCTTTGCCGCTCATCATGGGAAGGCGCAGCATGGCAGGCATAGCGGGTTTCGATCATGTCGCGATCACCGTCGCCGATCTGGAGGCGACCTGCCGCTTCTATGACAGGCTGTTCGGCGCAGAGACCCATGTCGATCACAGCGTCGGCGGCCGCACGCTCGTCCGCCAGATCCGGCTCGGGGGCGCCATGCTGAGCGTGCACCAGGCGGGCAACGGCATCGATCTGGTGGCGCGCCGGCCGACCGAAGGCTCGGCCGACATCTGTTTCCGCTGGTCGGGAACCATAGCAAGCGCCGCCGCGAGGCTGGATGCAGAGGGCATCGCCCCCGTCGAAGGCCCGAGCCCGCGCCGGACCAGCGATGGAGTACCGAGCCAATCCCTCTATTTCCGCGATCTGGACGGAAATTTGATCGAGCTGATGGCGGCCGACTGAAAGCTCGGCGGAGCCGATGTCGTTGATTCTCGATGCCATCACTCAACATGAACAAATCTACAGCATAACGTCCTCAAGAAGAAGGACGAGCCAACCCTCCAATGCTGCGGAACCTTGGGTCGAGGGTAGCCGTTTACTGCGCCACCGAATGGATATCGGAGTGAGTACCATGTCTCGTTTAGGTCATGTCGCTCGCGGCATTGGTGTTTCTGCGCTGATGCTCGCCGCGAGTTCGCAGGCGTTCGCCGAAGGCAAAGCCGATCGTGCGCGCCAAGCGATCGCCCAGGCCCAGGGCAAAATCGAAGCAGCGCATATCGTCGGCACCGGCAGCGAAGTTCCCGCCATCCACGCGGAGGCGCTGGCCGCGCTCCGTGCCGCCAAGGAAGACCTGGCGTCCGGCCACAAGGAACGGGCGATTGCCGAAGCCAATCGCGCTTCCGCGCTTGCCGACACGGCAGTGGGCGAGGCGCAGGCCAATCGCGCTGCCGACGATCGCGCAGCGCGCGAGGATGCGGCAGCCACCGCCGCACAGGCACAGCAGGATGCCGCAGCGGCCAATGCCCGCGCCGCGGCGGCCGAGCAGGCAGCCTCCTCGGCTCAGGCCGACGCGGCTATGGCACGCAACGCGCCACCCGTCATGATCGCGCCAGCCCCCACGACCACGGTCACGACGCAGACCGAAAAGCGCACGGCGATCTCTTCGACGCCCAAGCGCCGGGTCGTCGTCCGCTCGGCACCGCGCACCGCGGCAGTCGAAAAGACCACGACGACGGTGACGACGTCACAGAATTGAACTCGCGGAAATGATGGCGGCGCCGGCCTGACTCAGGCCAGCGCCGCCACTCTTTTCACGACCCTGTCGACCAGCGCGTCCAGCCCCTCGCGCACGATCCGGTCGCTGTCGCCCAGCGCGATGAAGGGCAATGTCTCATCCACCAGCGCCCTTTCCTCCGGCGTGAGCAGAGGCAGCGAAGTTTCGAATGCGATGAGGTGCGACGGGCGCTGCAATTCCGAGTCGGCGATCATGTGGGTGCGCAGCAGGCCGACCGTGCCGGATAGGAACCAGGTCGAAATCTCGACGAGATCCGTGCCCCTCAAGCCCTGGTCATGCATCACCCTGAGCGGCGGCATCTGGATCTTGAACCAGGCCGGCGCAATCTCCTCCCCCCATCCCATCAGCCGCGTGAGCGACGGGCAGCGTTCGAACAGCATAGCCAGCGAATCCTGCCAGACGCGAAGTTGCTCCACCCAGGGAAGCGCCAGATCGGGATAGACGAATTCCGCGAAAATCCGATCCGAAAGCGCGCGCAGAAGCTGGTCGCGCGTAGGGAAGTAGCGATAAAGCGCGGTCGCGCTGACCGACAGATCCCGCGCCACCTGCGCCATCGAGAGATCCATCAGCGGATGGCGCTGCGTAAGATGGCTCAACGCCGCCTCGACGATCGCCTGTTCCGAGAGAATCGGCGGCCTTCCGCGCCCTGCCGACGCGCCTGCCTCCGTTACTGACATTCGTCCCCCTTGACGCGTTGGAGAATTAGTTTAGCCATATACACAAATAAGTCCGATCGCATTTGCGTAAAGAGGCTTTGTGATCGCAGCGCATGCTGAACCCGGGAGACGAACCATGACCAGCTACCTCATTCGCGGCGGAACGATCGTTGATGGCACGCTGAAACCCGCATACCAAGCCGACCTGCGTGTCGCGGGCGGCCGCATCGATGCAATCGGCCCCAACATCGCAGCCCAGGAAGGCGACGAGATCGTCGATGCCGCCGGCTGCTACGTGACGCCGGGCTTCATCGAGCCCCACACCCATTTCGATGCGACGATGTGGTGGCAGAACGATCTGAATCCCCTTCCCGGCTACGGCGCGACCACGATCGTGATGGGCAATTGCGGCTTTTCGGCCGCCCCGATCTCCGACGATCTGAAGGTACGCGACGAAATAGTCGGCATCTTCGCCTTTTTCGAGGATATCGACAAGCAGGCCTTCGTCAACGAGCTGCCGTGGGACTGGCGCAAATGGTCCGAATACAAGGCCTCGATGACGGCTAAGGTGAAGCTGCCGCTCAACTACGCTTCCTTCGTCGGCCATATTGCCATCCGCCTCGCCGTGATGGGGCTGGATGCGTGGACGCGCGCCGCGACCGACGAGGAAATCGCCCGTATGTGCGAGTTGCTCGACGACGCGTGCAAGGCGGGTGCGATGGGTCTTTCGACCAATCAGCTCGATTTCGACGGCGACGAGCGCCCGGTGCCGACCTTCGCGGCCGAGGACAAGGAATATCGCGCGCTCTTCGAGGTGCTGGACCGCAATCCGGGCTCGGTCTGCCAGGTGGTGATGGATACGTTCATCCGCCTCACCTGCCCCGCCGCGCTCGAGCGCTTCGCGCGCCTGACCGAGGGACTCAACGTCCGCGTCCAATGGGGCGGCCTGCCGACGCTCGAATTCCAGAAGCCGATCCTCGGCGACCTGCAGAAGCAGCATGAGCAGTTCAAGGCCGAAGGCCGCGATTTCTGGACGGCCTACACCCATGTTTCGCCGACCAACACGCTGTCGCTCACCAAATCGCTGATCTTCGCCCAATCCGGCGATTTCGTCTGGCACGAGGTGGTTGCGGCCGAGAGCTGGGAAGAAAAGGAGCGCCTCCTCGCCGATCCGGACTGGCGCGCCCGCGCCCGCGAGAGCTGGGACACCAAGGCCTGGGCGCATGCGCCGATGAACAACCCGGACCGGCTGCTCCTTCGCAACTCGGACAATGGCGTCGGCCCGATGAACCTGACCCTCGTCGACTATATGAAGATGACGGGCATCGAGCATCGTTCTGACGCCATGGCCGACTGGATCCTGCGCAACGGCGTGAAGTCCACCGTCCACATGGCGCCCTTCCCGATGAACGAAGAGGTGATCATCGAGCTGATCCGCGATCCCAAGTCGGTCGGCAACGTCTCCGACGCAGGCGCGCATGCGCAGATGTTCTGCGGGCCGGGCGAGAATATGCTGCTGTTCACTTATTATGTGCGGCAGGGCAAGATCACCATCGAGGAGGCGGTGCACGTCCAGACCGGCAAGCTGGCCGAGCATTTCAACCTCGCCGATCGCGGCGTCCTGCGCGTCGGTGCGCCGGCCGACATCACCGTGTTCAACATCAACGAGATCGAGCGGCGCGAGGAGCGCAAGATCTTCGACGCGCCTGACGGCATGGGCGGCATCACCTGGCGCTACACCCGCGATCCGGCGCCCATGCGCCTGACCCTGGTGAACGGCGTTCCGACGTTCGACCGGAACGGCGCCACCGGCACGCGGCCGGGCGAGTTCCTGGCGCCGTCCGCCGCCCCGGCTGCATTTGCGGAGGCTGCCGAATAGGCCAGCCTCACCCCTTCTTCGACTGACCCACGGGAGAGATGGGCCGCCCGACAGAGCGATGACGCCTGGGCGGCCCCAATGACATGCAACCAACGCAGCGTGGCTGAACATGGGGCGGGCCTTGGCTCGCTCCAGTGTCTTTGTGTCGCGATTTCCAGGTCGCCGGATCGGACATTCGGCTCGAAATCGCCCTAAGGGGAGAGATTACCCGTGCATCGCCTGAAGTTTTTCGCTGCCGTTCTCGGCAGCTCGACCTTTCTTGTGCCCGCCGCATTCGCACAAACCGCTACGCCGGCTCCCGACGGCGGCGGCCTTTCGGAGATCGTCGTCACCGCGCAGAAGCGCGAGCAGAATCTGCAGGACGTGCCGATCGCCATCACCGCGCTGAATTCGCAGGCGATCGCGAATGCCCGCGCGACCAGCATTGCCAATCTGAGCGGCGTCGCGCCGAACGTCACCGTCAACGACCAGGGCGATCCCAGCGCGCCGGCGATCACGATCCGCGGCATCGGCTGCTGCGCGACGCTGAACGCGGTCGATCCCAAGGTCGGCATCTATATCGACGGCGTCTATATCGGCCGAGCGACCGGCGGCCTGTTCGACCTGGCCGACATCGAGCGCGTCGAGATTCTGCGCGGGCCCCAGGGCACGTTGTTCGGCCGCAACGCGACGGCGGGCGCGATGAGCCTGATCACGCGCGAGCCGACCGGCAAGCTCGGCATCAAGCAGGACCTGTCCTACGGCAATTACAACGCCTTCCGCTCGCGCACGACGATCAACCTGCCCGCCTGGGGCCCGCTCAGCGTCTCGGCCACCTATCTGCACGATCAGGTGGACGGCTATGCCAGGAACGGCCTCGGCGGCATGACGATCGACTTCGGCCCGGCAACCGGCGGCCGCTATGGCAAGCTGACGGCCGCCAAGCGGCTCGGCGGCCATAATACTGATGCGGTGCGCATCGCCGCCCGCCTCGAAGCGACCGACGATCTGACGGTCGACTATAAGTTCGACTATACGGATTCGAACGCCACACCCGAGCCGTCGCAGGTGCTCGGCCTCGGCGACGCGGGTGCCGCGAGCCCCGACCTTGCGGGCCTGATCCTGGGCCAGTCCCTGCTCGGCGGTCACAACAATATCTTCACTCCGGCGAACAAGGCATCCAACACCGTCTATAATTTCAGCACGAACCAACATCTCCAGGTCGGCGGGCACAGCCTGACCCTGAACTGGAAGGCGAACGACACCGTCACGCTCAAGAGCATCACCGCCTATCGCTGGTACAAGCTCGATCCCAACGCGTTCGATCTGGCGGCGACCGGCGGCATGGTCGTCCCCGACGGCATGGGCGGCACGATACCGTTCGCCACCCTGCTCAGCGTGCGCCAGTCGAAGCAGCACCAGTTCAGCCAGGAGTTGCAGCTCAACATCTCGACCGACCATCTCGAGTTCGTCGCCGGCGGCTTCTATTTCAAGGAGCGCGCGCCCGCTTATGATCCGCTGTTCGGCTTCAGCCTGGCTGGCGCCCCGCAGCTGTTCCCGGGCAATGTCGCCTATACGGCGGGAAGCGGCATCACCAACTCGATCTCGAAGAACGAGTCCAAGGCGGTCTACGCGCAGGCCACCTATCATGTGACCGACCAGCTCGACGTCACCGGGGGCATCCGCGCCACGTGGGACAACCGCTTCGTCAACATCTCCAGTCTGCAATTCACGAATACGAATGTGGGGCTTGGCGAGCACACGTCGAACTTCAGCCACGTCGATTATACCGCCGTGCTGACGTACAAGCCGACGCGCGACATCACCGCCTATGCCAAGATCGCGACGGGCTACGTGTCGGGCGGCATCGTCGCCGGCCAGTCGTTCGAGCCGGAGACGCTGAAGAATTACGAGATCGGCATCAAGTCCGAGCTGTTCGATCGTCGGCTGCGCGCCAATATCGACGCCTACTATATGGATTATCGCAACCTGCAGGTGCAGACCTTCGGCGCGAACGGCCTCGTCTATGACAATGCCGGCAAGGCGAAGGTGAAGGGCGTCGAAGCCGAATTCGAGGCGGTGCCGGTGGACAAGCTGACGCTGGGCATGAACCTCGGCTACCAGCAGTTCATCTACAAGACCTACGTCACCGGCGGCGTCGACATCGGCGAGACCGGCCTGGATATCGCACGTCCGCGCGATACGCCGAAATGGAACCTCAAGCTGTCGGCCGATTATCGCTTCCCGGAATTCGGCAACGGCGCGGAGCCGTTCGCCCGGATAGATGCCCGCTACCGCTCGAAGGCGTTCGCGAACATCACGCCGGTCGGCGTCGCTTCGACCGAGGCGGTGACCAACATCGATCCCTACTGGATCGTCGATGGACGCGTGGGCGTGCGCTCGTTCGACCTCGGCCGGATCAAGGCCTCCGCTTCGGTCTGGGCGATGAACATGTTCAACAGCCGCAAGATCCTGTTCGCCAACAATCTGAGCACCGTGGTGGCGGCGACCTTCGTCCACCCGCGGACCTACGGCATGGACCTCTCGATCGATTTCTGATCGATGGCCCGACGGGGAACGGGGCCTGCTCCGTTCCCCGCACTGCAGCATTTCACGAGCGCCTTGTGCGCGCAAAATGTCACTATCCTGTCAAAAATGCTGCCGATATTCCCAAAATCGACAGGGAATCGCTACGCGTCGCGAAGAGAGCGATTGACTTTGGCGATATAATGAGCAGCATTCATTATATCGATTTCGGACTTGGGGTGGGGTCCGCCGATCTTCCTCCCCCTGTCCTCCACGAAGGAGAATCGAACCACCGATTGCCGGCATCCGAGATGGCAAAGCCACATGAGGCGGCCGGGCAATCATATAACTCATCTCAATGGGAGGGATGCCAGATGAAATGCACTTTCGCCGCCATGATCATGGCCGGCACGTCCGTCGTTGCCACCGGTACTGCGCTTGCGCAAAACACTGCACCTGCCGAGCAGGGCCTTCAGGACATCGTCGTCACCGCGCAGCGCAAGGAGGAAAACCTCCAGAAGATCCCGGTTGCCGTCACCGCGGTGACTTCAGCCCAACTCGAAAGCCTGCGCGTCACCAACGCCAAGAATCTCGCCGGCCTCGCGCCGAACCTGCAGATCAACACGCAGGGCGTGCAGTCCAACCCGACGATCACGATCCGCGGCATCTCCTCGGGCGTGTCGAACAACGGCGTCGATCCCAAGGTCGGCATCTATGTCGACGGCGTCTATATCGGCCGTACCGTCGGCTCGGTCTTCGACCTGGCGGATATCGAGCGCGTCGAGGTGCTGCGCGGCCCGCAAGGCACGCTGTTCGGCCGCAACGCCACCTCGGGCGCGATCAACATCACCACCGCAGTGCCGACCGGCAAGTTCGGCATCAAGGGCAATGTGTCCTACGGCAATTATGACGCCAAGCGCGCAAAAGTTACCGTGAACCTGCCGCAGTTCGGCCCCTTCTCCGTCAAGCTCAGCTATCTGCATGACGAGATCAAGGGCGACACGAAGAACCTGATCGGCGGCCAGACGATCGACATCTCACCGCGCGATCCCAGCTTCGGCACGCTGCGCTATGCGAAGCGGCTCGGCGGTCGCAACATCGACGCCTTCCAGGCAGCGGTGCGCGGCGAGTTCGGCAATCTGACGGCGGACTACAAGTTCGACTACACCGACTCCCGTCAGGTCGGTCGTGCCGTGCAGAATTTTGGAGCAGAAACCAACGCAACCGGTCCGCTGCTTAACCCGATCGCGCAATTCCAGGGCCCAGTGGACCTGACCGCGTTTGGACTCGGGGTTTATCCTGGTACTGGCGGCATCACGAACACCTCGACAACGCGTCTGAACGCCGTCGCCAACGCGACCAGTCAGGAGCATATCGTCACTCAAGGCCACAGCCTGACACTGACCTTGCCCGCCAACGACAACCTTACCGTCAAGAGCATCACCGCCTATCGTAAGTTCAAACAGGATCCGTCGATCTTCGATCTCTCTGGCACCGGTGGACTTTTGTTCTCCGCCAACCAGTTCTATTCGCTACTCGGTGGCAATATCCTCGGAGTCATCGCTCCCGGAAATCAACCGACGTCGAACGATCGCTTCTTCGCGCTGCTCACTGCGCGCAAGACGAGCCAAAAGCAGTTCAGCCAGGAAGTACAGTTTCAGCTGACGACCGATCCGTTCGACCTGACCGCCGGTCTCTTCTACTTCCACGAAAACTCTCCGGCGACCGATGTCCTCGGGGTGATGGTACCTACCGATGGCGGCGTCTATTCGGTTCTACCGGCTCTCGATTCGACCTTCGGCAACGGCGTGACCCGCACGCGTTCGATCAACGACTCCATGGCCGGTTACGCACAGGGTACGTGGCATGCGACCGATACGCTCGATATCACGGGCGGCCTGCGCTATACGATCGACGATCGCCACACCACGATCTACAGCATCAGCGGCGGCCAGGGCGTCGGCGTCGGACCCGGCAAATATCATGTCGAGTTCAAGAAGCTGAACTATACCGGTATCGTCACCTGGCGGCCGAACAATAAGACGACCGCCTACGCGAAGGTCTCGTCCGGCTATGTGGCCGGCGGCCTCCTGAGCGGCATCCCCTACAAGCCGGAAACGCTCACCGCCTATGAGCTCGGCCTCAAGGCGCAAGGCTGGAACAACCGCGTGCGCGGCAATCTGGCGCTGTTCTACAGCGACTATAAGGACCTGCAGATCCAGGACTTCCGCAACGGCGTGCAGACGTTCAACAATGCCGGCAAGGCCCACATCAAGGGCGTCGAGGCCGAAGTCGAGGTCAATCCGGTCAGCGGGCTGATCCTGAGCGGGAACGTCGGTTACTCCGACTTCAAGTTCAAGCAATATATCGTCGGCGGAGTCGACATCGCCGCGACCGCCTATCCGCCCTATGTTTCGAAGTGGACCGGACGAGCCAGCGCGCAATATTCGGCGCCGGAATTCTCGAACGGCAGCTACTTCTCGGCCCGGATCGACGCGAGCTACAAATCGGGTTACCGGCTCGTCGCCCAGCCCTATGTGCCGGCCGCCTACAACCCGGACATCAACGCCAACAACCAGCGCCCCGGCTACTGGCTGGTCGACGGCCGTGTCGGCCTGATGGACTTCCCGCTTGGCGGAGCGAAGGCATCGCTCTCCGCTTTCGGACAGAATCTCTTGAACAAGAACTACGTCTCGTTCGGCGCCCCCGTGCTGTTCCTCTCGGGCAGCTACGAGCGTGGCCGGACCTACGGCGTGGAACTCGGCTTCAACTTCTGACCGACGGTGCCCCGATGAGCGAGACAGGCAAGACACTTCAGAACAAGGTCGCTCTCGTCACCGGGGCAAGCAGGGGCATCGGCCGGGCGATCGCGCAGAGGCTGGCGGCGGCAGGTGCCACCGTCGTCGTCTCCGCGCGATCCAAGGCGGTGCCAGCGGCTGCGAAGCGCTTCGGCGCCGAGCAGGTCGTGCCCGGCACATTGGAAGAAACCGCCCAGCTGATCGAGCAGGCGGGCGGCACGGCCATCATCCTGCCGGCCGACATCGAAAACCCGTCCGAGCGGGACGGCCTGATCGATCGGGCCGTCACCGCCGCCGGGCGGATCGACATAGTGGTCAACAATGCGGGCTTTGCGGACTATGCCCGCATCGACGCCATGTCCGACGACACGTTCGAGCGGACCATCGCGCATTATCTGCGCACGCCCTTCATCCTCTCGCGCGCCGCCATCCCGCACATGAAGCGGCAGGGCGCGGGCTGGATCGTGAACATCGGCTCGGTGACGGCGCTGCCGCCGGGCAAGCCCTATCAGGATTATGCCAAGGCGGGCGGCGACACCGTCTATGCCGCGATCAAGGCCGCGCTGGACCGCTTCACCCAGGGGCTCGCCGCCGAGCTGCAGGACGACAATATCGCCGTCAACGTCGTGGCGCCCTCCACCGCGATCCGCACGCCGGGCGCCGACCAGCTCATCCCACAGGATTATCCAACCGAGGACGTGGCCTATCTGGCCGAGACCGTGCTCGCCATGTGCGAGCTGCCGGCCGCCGAACGCACCGGCCAGATCGGCTACAGCATGCACTGGCCCGCGCATCACAAGCGCACGGTGATGAGCCTCGACGGGAAGACGGCCCTGTCCCCGGCGGTCCCGCCGGCCTGGTCGCACCCGGCGATCGACCCATCCGGCGGCTGACCGCCGACAACCTGTCTTCCATTTTCACAAGCTCGAACACAGGAATTCATCATGCGCGGATTGGACGGAAAGGTCGCGGTGATCGCCGGCGGCGGCGGTATCGGTGCGGAGACGGCGCGGCGGCTGGCGAGCGAGGGCTGCAACGTCATGCTCGGCGACATCGCCATCGGTCCGGCCGAAGCAGCCGCGGCCGCAATCACGGCGGAAGGCGGCGCGACCTGCGTCGCCCATGCGTTCGACGCCTCGGACGATGCCTCGGTGAAGGCACTCGTCGATGCCGCGATCGCCCGCTTCGGCCGGGTCGACTTCATGCACGCCAATGCCGCGGACATGGTGTCGATCCGCAGCGACACCGACGCGCTGACCATCGACCTCGACGTCTATGACCGGACCATCCAGGTCAACCAGCGCGGCTATCTCTCCTGCACGCGCCACGCGCTGCCGCATCTGATCGCGAACCGCGGCGCGATCGTCTACACCAGCTCCTCCGCCGCCCATATGGGCGAGCCGGAGCGCGTGGCCTATGCGATGACCAAGGCCGCCGCAAACGCGCTGATGCGCCATGTCGCATCCCGCTGGGGCAAGGAAGGCGTGCGCGCCAATTCCATCTGCCCGGGCATGGTGCTCACCCAGCAAATCAAAGAACATATTCCGCAGGAATTCGTGGATCGAGTATTGCTGGCCCATCGCAGCTGGCGGCTGGGCGAGAGCGAGGATATCGCGGCGATGGTGGCAATGCTCTTCTCCAAGGATGGCGAGTGGATCACCGGACAAGTGATCGCGGTCGACGGCGGCGCCTCGATCCGGCCATGACCGGCATCATCCGCCTGCCTGCGCGGGACATCCCGCTTCCCGCCTCGATGAGCCCGGAAGCGCAGGCGCTGTTCGCGGCGATCGCCGACAGTCCGGCGCGGGGAGGAATGCCGGAGGGCAATGATCCCGTGGCGTGGAAACGCGCGATCGCCGAGGCGGAGGAGAGCGTCCTGCCGATGCTGCGGCCGCTCGACGCCCTTCCCGGCTTCGCTCGCGAGACCATCTCAGCAGGCGGCGTCACCACCTTTGTGGCGACGCCGGAGGGTGCGCCGGGCGATCGCGTCTATCTCGACATCCATGGCGGCGGCCTCGTGATGCTGGCGGGCGAGGCGACCCGGCTCATGGGCCTCATGATGGCCTCGCGCGTCGGCGTCGACACCTATTCGCCCGATTATCGCATGCCGCCGGATCATCCCTATCCGGCCGCGCTGGACGACTGCCTCACCGTCTACCGCCATCTGCTCGACCGCTATCCGCCGGAGCGCATCGTGGTCGGCGGCGCATCGGCCGGCGGCAATCTCGCCGCGGCGCTGGCGCTGCGGGCGCGGGACGAGGGGCTGCCGCTGCCGGCCGGGCTGGTGCTGCTGACGCCCGAGCTCGACCTCACCGAATCCGGCGACAGCTTCATCACGCTGCGCGGCATCGACGTGATGCTGCGCAGCCCGCTGATGCCGGCCAACCGGCTCTATGCAGCGGGCGAGGACCTCGCCCAACCCTATCTCTCGCCGCTGTTCGGCGATTTCGCCAAGGGCTTCCCGCCCACCCTGCTGCAGGCCGGCACGCGCGACCTGTTCCTCTCCAACGTGGTGCGCATGCACCGCGCCCTGCTGAAGGCCGGCGTGCCGGTGGAGATGCACATCTTCGAGGGCATGCCCCACGGAGGCTTCGGCGGCGCCCCCGAGGATCGCGATCTTGCCGAGACGGTGGGGCGGTTCGTGGCGGAGTGTTTCCGC
The DNA here is from genome assembly GCF_009755815.1 of Flavisphingomonas formosensis. Taxonomy (GTDB): domain Bacteria; phylum Pseudomonadota; class Alphaproteobacteria; order Sphingomonadales; family Sphingomonadaceae; genus Flavisphingomonas; species Flavisphingomonas formosensis. The sequence continues at coordinate 6,737 of NZ_WRPK01000003.1, read as the reverse complement.
AGAGAGGCCTGAATCAGGGGCGTCCCTCCGTCCCGTTCTCCGATAGTCCCAAACCACGGCGATCGTGACTCGATCCCGTTCAGGCTAAGCTCGTCGAAGTCCTTTCCTTGCTTTTAAGGGCGTGAATCAGAAGGGAGTGCTTCGACAGGCTCAGCACATACGGCAAGAAATGGGCCGCGATCTTCCCGGCTGGCAAGGTAAAGCGTTACGCCGTCGCCTCTTCGGGCGCGAGGAGCACCGAGAAATCGCCCTTGTGCATCGCCCAGCTGCAGTCGCGGCGCACGATCCGCCAGCCCTGCGGCTTGCGCTCCCAGCGATCGACATATTCGCCGTTGGTATCCAGATAGAGGTGGCTGCGCGCGCCCGCGCCCTGATGGCGGGCCTGGACATAGGCGCGGCTCACCGCGCTGTCCCCGTCCAGCTCGATCATCACGCTGCCGAGGAGATGCTGGGATGGGCCGCAGACATCGAGGAACTGGCGGAACTGATCGCGCATCGCATCGATCCCGTCCTGCTCGCGGCCGTCGCCATAGTTGAACGTCACCTCGTCCGCGAACACCTCCCCCACGCTCTCCCAGCGGCGGCCGTCGAGCATGCGGGCGAAGCGCCCGAGCTGGTCCATGATCGCCCACCGATCGCAGTCCGACATCGCCATCCTCCTTGTTCGCGCAGATGCTTATGCGTAATCAGATTGGCATAGCCATACGCAAACGGGAAGGGATTCTACCATGGAAGTACGGAAAGGCATATTGCGCACGCCGGACGAGCGCTTCGCCGATCTGCCGGACTTCCCGTTCGAGCCGCATTATGCGGAGGTTTCGAGCGCGCTCGGCCCGCTCCGCATGCATTATCTCGACGAAGGGCCGCGTGACGCGCCGGTCGTCCTGATGCTGCACGGCGAGCCGACCTGGAGCTTCCTCTACCGCAAGCTGATCGGACCTATCACCGCCGCCGGCTACCGCGCGGTAGCGCCGGACATGATCGGCTTCGGCCGGTCGGACAAACCGATGCGGCGGGAGGATTACGGCTTCGATCGCTTCACCGGCTGGATCCGCGAACTGGTGCAGGCGCTGGATCTCGATCGCATCATCCTCGTCTGCCAGGATTGGGGTGGCCCGATCGGGCTGCGGGTGCTCTCCGAAATGCCCGAACGCTTCGCGGGCGTGGTCACCGCCAACACGCTGCTGCAGAATTGCGAAGCCCCGCCGCGCGGCGTCTCCCCCTGGCCAGGCGAGACGATCGCGAACTGGATGGAAACATGTCGCACCGCCACCGATCTTCCCATCGGCCCGGTGATTGCCGCTACCTTCGTCACCGAGCCCGGTCCCGGCGTGATCGCCGCCTATGAGGCGCCTTTTCCCGACGCTCGCTACAAAGCGGGTCCATCCCAGATCACCTGCGGGATCCCTGTGGCCGAAGGCGACGAGGGGCTGGAGGCAAATCGCCGTGCGTGGACGGTGCTGGAGGGCTTCGAAAAGCCTTTCCTCACCGCCTATAGCGACAGCGATCCTTCGACCATTGCCTGGGAGACCGTCTTCCAAACGCGCGTTCCCGGCGCGAAGGGTCAGCCCCATAGCCGAATCGCCGGGGCCGGGCATTTCCTGCAGGAAGAGCAAGGCGAAGCCCTTGCCGGCGTCGTGCTCGATTTCCTGGAACGCAATCGCCTACGCAATTGACACAAATCCGGCACGTTGCTCCGGAATCGCGTCTGCCGGCTGCGCATGGGGCTTGCCGATCGCCAATTCGGAAATTAGTTTCGAAATTGGCTCCCGGCAGTGCAGGCCGCGTTCGGATTCGCGGCGGCGTCGGCCGGACGCATGGGAGAGACAGATATGGGCACTGAGATTGCATCGAAGGTCAGCGACGCCGACCTCGCTTACTACAATGGCAGCGGGCCGAAAATCACCACGGAGAGCTCGACCCTGATCAGCTCCTCGCCCTATCTGAACCATCCCGAGTTGCGCTCGCTGATCGCGCAGGAGATGCTGCGTCGCAACGGTGCGGATCTGCCCAATACCGCCTACATTCCGAATGTCGTGAAGATCATGATGGAGCTGGAGGATTATCCCAAGCTCATGCAGCTCTTCGAGGAAGAAAAGGCGCGCCTGCCGGAATTCAAGAACTGGCTGGAGGGCCGCAAGCTCTCGAACTTCACCGTGGACGAAGTGAAGGGCGGCGAGCCCGGCACGCTGCGCGCGGTGATCTACGATTTCCTGGCCCATAGCGGCTATAATATCGACCATTTCTATCAGGGCATGGAAATCCAGAGCGACTTCGACTTCTACCTGAAAGAGCGCACCCACACGCACGACATCGAGCATATGATCACCGGTTTCGAGACGGATCATTGCGGCGAGATCGCGCTGCTGGCGGCGAACCTGCGCGCCACCTGCAAATATTTCAAGCCGGAGCTCGCGGCCTTTTTCCTACGCACCATGTGCTATCTGCGCGCCAAGACCTATATGAAGAGCTCGCTCTTCTACCCTGAGAGCCTGGTGCTCGAGATGGAGGCCGAGGACATCGGCGCCGCGCAGGGCCGCAACTGGAAATATCCGCTCTTCCTCGTGCCCTATCGCGACTATCTCGATTGGAAGATCGTCGATCTGCGCGAGGAACTTGGTATCACCGCGGCCCCGCCGTCCGGCTACTGGAAGTACACCACGGCGCTCAGCGAAGATCCGCGCTCGGCCAATGACGATCACGGCCACGCCGTCGCCGCCGAATAAGCAGACCGGTTTTCGTCAGGCCGCCCCGGTGCCCCGTGCACCGGGGCGGTTCTTTTTTGGCGGGTAGCGGCGGCAAGACAAAGGGCCGGGCGCATGACGTGCCCGGCCCTTTGCAATCGCCAAAAAGCCCGAGCTGTCAGCGGCAGCGAACGTTCCCGCGATCGATCGAACGGCCGAGCACCGCGCCGCCGCCCGCGCCCAGCAACGTGCCGAGCGTATCGCCGCCGATCGCATTGCCCAGCAGGCCGCCGGCGATGCCGCCGATCACGAGGCCCGTCGTGCCGTCGTTCCGGCGGCAATAGTAGCGGCCGTCGCCGCCGCGATAGATGCGATCGTCACGGCCCAAGCGGCGCGCGCGATAATTGCCGCGATGATAGTGGCGAGCGGGATCCCAGCCGTCGTTCCGGTCGCCACGCCAGCCACGGTCACGGCGATCATGATCATGGGGTCGCGCAAGCGCCGCCTCCGGGGCCGCGGCCACGCCGATCAGGCACGCCATGAGCGCGGAAACGAGGAAGCCCTTCATGATCTGCTCCTTTCTTTGTCGTTCAACCCGGTCAGCACGCGACAATTCAAGTCACGCGATACGAACCCGTAACAATTCGCTTCGGCCCGGATGGTTCCACGAAAAATGAACTTCATGTCATCAACTCTGGAAAGGCCGGTCTTTCGTACGTTCCCCGTCCCGCCCAAACCGTGTAGCAGACCCAACTCCAATCGACGCCGACCAGGACTGCCGCCATGGATCTCGACACGCTGCTGCTCCACTATTTCGGCTCGGACGATCCCGAGACTCTCGACGAGGCGACGCTAGCCACCGGCAAGGAGAGGCTTGCGATCGATTTCGGCGTCGAGCAGGAGCCGGGCCGCCGCTTCGCGCTGTGGACGCTGATGGAAACCTTCGGCATCGCGCCGCCGCCAGCCGAAGCATTTGACGAACCGCGCCTGCGCCGCGCGGCGGAGGATTATCTGTCGGCGGCCTGGCGGATGGAGCGGGATTGAGCGGCGCTCAGCCGACGCGCTCGAGCCCTGCGGCATAGCGGGCGCGGCGATCGACATAGCCCGTTGCCGAAGCACGCAGACCGGCGATCTGCGCGTCGTCGAGCGTGCGCACCGCCTTGGCCGGCGCGCCGACGATCAGGCTGCCGGCTGGGAAGCTCTTGCCCTCGGTGACGAGCGCGTTGGCGCCGACCAGGCAATTGTCCCCGATCACAGCGCCGTTGAGCACGGTCGCCCCCATGCCGATCAGCACATTGTCGCCGACGGTGCAGCCGTGCAGGATGGCGTGATGGCCGATGGTGCAGCCGGCACCGATGGTCAGCGGGCTGTCCGGATCGGAATGCAACATCGCGCCATCCTGGATGTTCGTGCGATCGCCGATCAGGATCGGGGTATTGTCCGCGCGCACCACGGCCCCGAACCAGATCGTCGCCTCGCGGCCGAGATGCGCATCGCCGATCACATCGGCGGACGGCGCGATCCAGCTCGACCCATCTTCCGGCAAGATCGGTGACTTGCCATCGATAGCGTAGAGCGGCATCGGCTTTCCTCCTTCAGGGATTCGCCGCGACCCTAGCCACCGCGCGCCGGACCGCAAGAGAGCCCTTTGCCGTGTGCGAGCCGCCCATTCGGGATGCGCGAATAGCATCGCACCCAGCAAGGCTGAAAAAGGCCCGATCAGCCGCCGCCGTCGATCTGGATGTCGACGCCGTTGACGAAATCATTTTCGGGATGCGCCAGGAAGGCGATGGCCGAGGCAATATCCTCCGGCCGGCCCAGTCGCCCGCTGGCGCAGGGCACCAGCTTGCGCGCGGCCCATGCCTCGATATCGGCCCATTCCTCGGAGTCCAGCTTGCCCTTCGCCATGGCCCGCACCCAGCGCGTGTTGGTCTCGGTCAGCACGAAACCGGGGCTGATGCAGTTCACGGTCACGCCGCTGCGGATCAACGCCTTCATCAAGGTACGCGTCATGTTCCGGATCGCCGCCTTCGCGCCCTGATAATCCGGGATCTGCGCCATCGGGAAGGAGACGATGCCGCTGGACAGGAGGATGATGCGTCCCCACCCGCGCTCCTTCATCTCCGGCGCGAAGGCATGGGTGAGGCGCACCATCGAGCCGACATTGGAATCATAGGTCGCCAGCCAGTCCGCCGGCGAGGCGTCGAACCATCGGGCCAGGCCCTGCTGGGCGGAATCGCCGCCGGCATTGTTGACCAATATATCGATCGTGCCGACCGCAGCACGCGTCGTCGCGATCACCTCGGCCGCCTCGGCATCGCTCGAAAGGCTGCCGATCGCTACATGCGCCGCGCCCCCCGCAGACCGCACCATGTCCGCCGTCGCATGGGTGCGGTCGGCATTGCGGCCATGGACGACGAGGGTCGCCCCCATTCCCGCCAGGCGCACAGCGGTCGCCGCGCCGATCCCCCCGCTGGCGCCCGTCACGAGCGCCGTCTTTCCCGCCAAAGGCCCAGCCATCATCCCTCCCCGCCTTCCATGCAATCGTCTGCGGCGGCCGTGCTGCCCGGCCCGCATGTGCCAGGCCAGATCCGAAAGTGACAGGTGCCGGACATCGATCGGCAGGCCGGCACTTCGTGGCCCCATAATGCAGCCTGGCTCGGAACGACGATCGGATCCATGGCGTGACGACTGACGCCGGCGCCGGGCTTTCCCTGGTTTCACGCCCGTGCCATGCTGAGCCCATGACGATACAGAGCCAGCCGCGCACCGCCGGCATCAGCCGGTTCGCCGCGGCCCGCAAGGAGAATAATCTCGGCAATCTGCGCGAATCCGCGGAGGGGTTGCTGCGCGAGCGCGGCTATGTCGCCGTCTCGGTGGACGATATCGCCAAGGGCGCCGGAGTCACCCGCCGCACCTTCTACAAGCATTTCGACGGCAAGCTCGACATCGCCATGGATATCTTCGTCCGCCAGATGGAGAAATCCAGGCGGATGTGGGGATCCCTGACCGAGACCGACTTCCACGACGCGGACGCGGTGCTGGCGTGGGTCCACCGTCTCATCGACTATTATAACGGCAATCCGATCACCCGCATGATGCTGGAAGTCGGCGTGTTCGAGCCGGAAGCAACGGAGCGGCTCCAGTCGATCGCGCCGAGCCTGATGGGCGAACTCGGCAAGGACATTCCCGCCTTCGCGTTCACGGGGAATGCCGAAGAAAAGGAGCGCTGGGCCGAGGCCTGGATGCTCGTTATGCACATCATGAACAACGCCTTCATGCTCAGCGCGGGTTTTTCGTTGGTCGAGCCGGACATGGCAGCGCGCCTGCTCGCGCGGCAGCTCCATCGCTTCATCGAGGCCCATGACCTCACCCCTGCCGTGCAGCGCCGTCGCGCCGGCTGAACCGCACTCGCCAAACCTGGCGGTACGGGGGCGCTCCCGACCTTCGATCGCGAGCATTCATTGGCAATTTCAGGGGCCGCTTCATCTCGCAGGCGCCGGCCGAGCGCGAGCAGGAACTGGCGCAAGCCGCCAAACGATAGGCGCGGCGGCGCCGCAAACTCCTATCTGGAAATCGCCGGATCGCTCGCTTATAGCGGCGGCACGTCGATCGATGGCATCTTGCCCATCGGCATGCGGGCGTGGTGAAATTGGTAGACGCGCCGGACTCAAAATCCGGTTCCGCAAGGAGTGTCGGTTCGAGCCCGACCGCCCGCACCACTTTATGTTTGAGCCTCAGGCGCCGGCAGCGACATCCGTCGCTTTGGCTATCCTCGCATAAGCTCGGGCGGCCGGTCGGCCTTGCGAACCCTCATGGGTTCGGTGGTGGCGAGCCTCAGGCGCCGGCAGCGACGTCCGTCGCTTTGGCTATCCTCGCATAAGCTCCGGCGGCCGGTCGGCCTTGCGAACCCTCACGGGTTCGGTGGTGGCGAGCCTCAGGCGCCGGCAGCGACATCCGTCGCTTTGGCTATCCTCGCATAAGCTCGGGCGGCCGGTCGGCCTTGCGAACCCTCACGGGTTCGGTGGTGGCGAGCCTCAGGCGCCGGCAGCG
>NZ_WRPK01000030.1 GCF_009755815.1 Flavisphingomonas formosensis | reverse complement strand
GCTACGCCTCTTTGCCGTGTCGGATGAGCCAAGCGGCGAGGATCAGCCCGCTTGATGCGACAAGGCTGGCGTCATCAGCGCTAATCAGCTCTTCTTCACCAACCACCTTTCCATGGCCCGTTCCTGCTGCATTCCGGAGCTCGTTCGCTGTGTCGATCATGGTGCGGGCACTACTCGCGATTTTCCGTATCGCTCGCTCGCGCTTCGTCGTCGGCGGCGTCGTTCCAACCAGGCCGAGCTCGGTTAAACACCGGGTCGCGAGGTCGGGAAAAGCCAGCGCTTCCACGTTCTTGAAGCCACGACGCTGTAAGATCGTACGCATTGTTGCTTCAAGCAGATCTTTGGTGGTCCCAATCGCCAGTTGAGGGTCGGCGGGGAGGGCTGCGCGGAGACGCGAGGCGTACTGACTAAGATCGATAACATCGTTGACGTCCTGGACCTCGGCGAGTCCGTGTCCTAACGCCTCAAGCAATGGATCTTGTTGACCTTTCCAGAGGTCCAAGAAAGCCGGGTCGTTCTGCTTGAACCAGCGCTGCACAGTCGGTCTCTCGAAAAGATCGAGGACAGCGTCATCATTTTTCTGATCCACTACGTACGAAATTAGCCTTAAGATATTGCCTTCGGCGTCAGCATCTCCCCACTCAATGCTCCGAAAGAACCTGTACTGATGCTCGGCCCATGCTTCCAGTTGATGGAGGACTACGAACTTCTGCCATTCGCTGACGTCTAGGCGAGCAGCTGTTGCCTCAGCCAATTTGACGCGAAGTCGAGCTATGAGCCCATCGTCATCACGTACGTGGCTTGGAACACGTCGGCTTGCTGGCATTCGTGCACTCCCATGGAACCCGCTCCAGTGCCAGTTACACGCACGCAGGATCTCAGCCAACGGCGCTACCGCCAGCCTCGGTCGGCTTCGGCTGCCAACATGAAATGCACGGCTGAAGTTCGGGAGCCGGAAACAGGCCGCGAATGGCCGGGTAGCTGCGATGCCGTTGCACTGGCACAACCTTACAATGAGATTGGCCGCTAGGTGACGCCGCCGCTGTTGGGGGTCTTAATGTTCATCGCGCTCGTAGAAACTCGAGCCGCTGCTGTAATTCGTCCGACAGCCCGCGCCGCCCTTCCCGGTTCGGCAGATACCGGACGTGCCGGATGTGCCGGATGTCGAATGGGATGTCGGCTTCAGATTGGGTGATCGGGATGACCTCACGGCCGAGCGTGTGGGCGATCCCCATCTCATAGAAGACGTTCGCGTTCCGGCCGGTGCAGTCGCAAATCACAACACTGGACCGGTCGATCAAGGACACGACGTCGGCAATCACCTCGGCGCGTTCCCAGATCTCGTCAGCACGCTGACATCGGTATCCGGCGGCCTCCGCCGCCCGGCGGATCGCGCTATAGGTCGAGTTGAAGCCCGCGTCGAAGGGCATCATCACCGACACAAGGTCGGGATCGATCCTTTCGACCTCGTCCAGCGTGAACACCTGTGGCCGCTGCCGCGCCTGCGTTCTTAGCCGGAGCAGGGCCTGGAACAGGTCCACGTCCTTGATCGCCCAATGGTTGCGCGAGAACTCCCAAGCGTCGTCTATGCCGAACTCCTCGCGCACCGCATAGATGTCGCAGTTGCGGATCGGGGGGATGCGGTCGTCGAGACGGTACTCAAGCGTCGCTTGGCCGCCACGGATGCGCGCGGTTACAAGCTCGCCGACACGTGCCAGCTGATCCCCGGTACCCTCAACCATGAAGAGGCAGGGAAGAGAGCGCAGCCGTTCGAAGTCAGGCTCGTCGTCAGGCTTGAACTGCCGGACTAGCTGGCGCTCGGTGCTCTCGAAGATCCGGTCCGCGCCGAGGACGTCTCGTCGGTCGCCCCATGCTCCCGATCTGACGATTAAGTTGTACATGCGAGGACTATAGCGGGCGTCGTCGCCCAGCGCCACGTCGCGCAATCGGGACCACCACCGTGCAGCCTCGCATTGATGCGGAACGTAGCAATTGGCACGGCAGCGACGTCTGGAGCTGAGCAGTGCAGGCGTGACTGGACGGCGGACTTGTGGTGGCATCAACATGCCGCGACTGATCGTCGCTATGACGCCGCTTTATCAACAGGGTCCAATGTGATGCCCCGTAACAAACCGCTCGATGGCCGGATTAGCTTCGCCCAGCGCGAGCGTGCGCGGCGTGGACAGCGCGCGGTCGCCTGCGACGTGTCGGCTCGCCGGAGAGGCAGATTATATCAGATGAACGAGCGGCAGGTTTTCGGCAGGGGGATAGCGCGCGTGAATGGCCGGGATTGGGTC
>NZ_WRPK01000029.1 GCF_009755815.1 Flavisphingomonas formosensis | reverse complement strand
CGAAGGCGCTGCGCTAACCGCAAGGAGGCAGGCGACCACGGTGGGTTTAGCGACTGGGGTGAAGTCGTAACAAGGTAGCCGTAGGGGAACCTGCGGCTGGATCACCTCCTTTCTAAGGATCGGTCCGAAAGCGCCCTGACCAACTTCGGTTGCGATTGGGGAAGAGCTTCGTACCTTTCGTATAGAACATATGCCGCCGTCCTCATGTCCCTTCATCCTGGAAAACGCAGTCAGCGAGACGAAACAGCAAAGCTGTTTTGCACGCTGACAAGTTCGGCCGGCGCTGCAGAGCGTGCCCTTCGGGGCGCGGCTTTGCCGCGACCGACGGGCATGCGGTCAAGTTTGGGCCGGTAGCTCAGGTGGTTAGAGCGCACGCCTGATAAGCGTGAGGTCGTAAGTTCAACTCTTACTCGGCCCACCATTGCTTATCGTTGCGTACGTGTATGGGGCCTTAGCTCAGCTGGGAGAGCGGTTGCTTTGCAAGCATCAGGTCATCGGTTCGATCCCGATAGGCTCCACCATATTCTCGGCTAGGCGCATGTGAATGCTGCCGCGGGGATGCACGACGACGCACATCATCATCCAGGGTGAAGACATCAGTTTCCGGCGCGAGCCGGAATATACGAGGCTCTTATGAGCCTCTGTTTGACATTGTGAATGGGTTTTAGAAATCGATGCCGCTTGGTGTCGCGTTTCTGCCAGGGCCTCCGGCAACGGAGATCGCGGTGGAGACGTGTGACACAAGCAAATTGATGACTATGCTGAGAAGAATTCTTATCCGCACCGTAACCGGCGCAGGGTTTGCCGAGTGAGCTGTGTGACGCAAGTTGCACTGACATTCAGCCCTGTCGTTGGTGGTGTGGACTCTCAAGCGTGAGGTAAGGGCAATTCGTGGATGCCTTGGCGCATACAGGCGATGAAGGACGTGGCACGCTGCGATAAGCTGCGGTGAGGTGTGAGCAACCTTTGACCCGCAGATTTCCGAATGGGGAAACCCACTCTCACCGATTAATCCTTGCCGTGTCTGGTTTTCGGACTGGACGCGGTACGGATTAATTGGGGAGGGTATCACCGAAGTGAATAAATAGCTTTGGTGAAGCGAACCCGGCGAACTGAAACATCTCAGTAGCTGGAGGAAAAGACATCAACCGAGATTCCGTTAGTAGTGGCGAGCGAACGCGGACCAGGCCAGTGCCTCTTGTTCAACTAGCAGAACGGTTTGGAAAGGCCGACCATAGCGGGTGACAGTCCCGTATGCGAAAGTGAGACAAGAGGACTAGAGTAGGGCGGAACACGTGTAATTCTGTCTGAATATGGGGGGCCCACCCTCCAAGCCTAAATACTCGTATGCGACCGATAGTGAACTAGTACCGTGAGGGAAAGGTGAAAAGCACCCCGATGAGGGGAGTGAAACAGTACCTGAAACGGATTGCCTACAAGCAGTTGGAGGGGTTTTATGCCCTGACAGCGTACCTCTTGCATAATGGGTCTGTGACTTAATGTGTCAAGCAAGCTTAAGCCGTTAGGTGTAGGCGCAGCGAAAGCGAGTCTGAATAGGGCGACTGAGTTTGACGCATTAGACCCGAAACCCGGCGATCTAGGCATGACCAGGATGAAGGTGGGGTAACACCCACTGGAGGTCCGAACCGATTAACGTTGAAAAGTTACCGGATGAGTTGTGTTTAGGGGTGAAAGGCCAATCAAGCCGGGAAATAGCTGGTTCTCCGCGAAAACTATTGAGGTAGTGCCTCGAGTGAATACCGATGGGGGTAGAGCACTGGATGGGCTAGGGGGTCGCGAGATCTACCAAACCTAACCAAACTCCGAATACCATTGAGTAATGCTCGGGAGACAGACGGCGGGTGCTAAGGTCCGTCGTCAAGAGGGAAACAGCCCTGACCTACAGCTAAGGTCCCCAAGTCGTGTCTAAGTGGGAAAGCATGTGGGATTTCCAAAACAACCAGGAGGTTGGCTTAGAAGCAGCCATCCTTTAAAGAAAGCGTAACAGCTCACTGGTCTAATAGAGATCCTGCGGCGAAGATGTAACGGGGCTCAAGACACGCACCGAAGCTTAGGGTGTGCGCGATAAGCGTACGCGGTAGCGGAGCGTTCCGTAGGCTGATGAAGCGATCTGGTAATGGGTCGTGGAGGTATCGGAAGTGCGAATGCAGACATGAGTAGCGATAAACAGTGTGAGATGCACTGTCGCCGAAAGACCAAGGGTTCCTGCGCAAGGCTAATCCGCGCAGGGTGAGCCGGCCCCTAAGACGAGCCCGAAGGGGGTAGTCGATGGGAACCACGTTAATATTCGTGGGCCTGGTG
>NZ_WRPK01000028.1 GCF_009755815.1 Flavisphingomonas formosensis | reverse complement strand
GCGCCGGCTTCAAAGCCTGGCGGCGACCTACTCTTCCATCGCTTAGGCGATAGTACCATCGGCGCTGTCTGGTTTCACGGCCGAGTTCGGGATGGGATCGGGTGGGTCACAGACGCTATGGCCACCAAGCTATGGGGCCGGCGCAGCATATGTTTCGTTCGTAGCAATCGATGATGATGCCCGTGCTGGGATATTCGATCCGCCATCCTGTCGGGGCTGTTGTGTACAGCCCTGTCGGTGATGGTGGGACTCTCAAGCGCGAATAGAGCAATTAGGACCGGTTAGCTTCATGCGTTACCGCACTTCCACATCCGGCCTATCAAGGTCGTGGTCTTCGACCGCTCTAAGAAATCTTATCTCGAGGGAGGCTTCCCGCTTAGATGCTTTCAGCGGTTATCCCGTCCATGCATAGCTACCCTGCTGCACCGCTGGCGCGATGACAGGTCCACCAGAGGCATGTTCAACCCGGTCCTCTCGTACTAGGGTCAACTCCTCTCAAATTTCGACGCCCACGGCAGATAGGGACCAAACTGTCTCGCGACGTTCTGAACCCAGCTCACGTACCACTTTAATTGGCGAACAGCCAAACCCTTGGGACCTGCTCCAGCCCCAGGATGTGATGAGCCGACATCGAGGTGCCAAACAACCCCGTCGATATGAGCTCTTGGGGGTTATCAGCCTGTTATCCCCGGCGTACCTTTTATCCGTTGAGCGATGGCCCTTCCACGAGGGACCACCGGATCACTATGACCGACTTTCGTCTCTGCTCGACTTGTCAGTCTCGCAGTCAGGCTGGCTTATGCCATTGCACTCTAACAGCCGGTTTCCAACCGGCCTGAGCCAACCTTCGCGCGCCTCCGTTACTCTTTGGGAGGCGACCGCCCCAGTCAAACTACCCGCCACAGAGGGTCCCTGAACCAGTTTCATGGTTCGAGGTTAGACATCAGAAAACAACAGGGTGGTATTTCACCTATGGCTCCCCCGGAACTGGCGTCCCGGCTTCAAAGCCTCCCACCTATGCTACACAGTTCTTTCCTAATGCCACTCTGAAGCTGCAGTAAAGGTGCACGGGGTCTTTCCGTCTAACCGCGGGTACTCCGCATCTTCACGGAGAATTCAATTTCGCTGAGCATGTGCTGGAGACAGTGGGGAAGTCGTTACGCCATTCGTGCAGGTCGGAACTTACCCGACAAGGAATTTCGCTACCTTAGGACCGTTATAGTTACGGCCGCCGTTTACCTGGGCTTCATTTCGGAGCTTGCACCCCTCCACTTAACCTTCAGGCACCGGGCAGGCGTCAGACCCTATACGTCGTCTTGAAGCCGACTTAGCAGAGCCCTGTGTTTTTGCTAAACAGTCGCTACCCCCTGGCCTGTGCCCCCCATGAAAAGTTGCCTTAACATGGGGCCTCCTTCTTCCGAAGGTACGGAGGCAATTTGCCGAGTTCCTTCAGCACACTTCTCTCAAGCGCCTTGGTATACTCTACCAGACCACCTGTGTCGGTTTCGGGTACGGTCTATACGGTGGGGCTATTTCCTGGAACCTCTTCGAAGCCAGACCAATCCGATAAGGACTGACAACTTACGAGATCCGTCACACACCACCAGGCCCACGAATATTAACGTGGTTCCCATCGACTACCCCCTTCGGGCTCGTCTTAGGGGCCGGCTCACCCTGCGCGGATTAGCCTTGCGCAGGAACCCTTGGTCTTTCGGCGACAGGGCATCTCACCCTGTTTATCGCTACTCATGTCTGCATTCGCACTTCCGATACCTCCACGGCCCATTACCAGACCGCTTCACAGGCGTACGGAACGCTCCGCTACCGCGTGGATAAATCCACACCCTAAGCTTCGGTGCACGTCTTGAGCCCCGTTACATCTTCGCCGCAGGAACCCTTGTTTAGACCAGTGAGCTGTTACGCTTTCTTTAAAGGATGGCTGCTTCTAAGCCAACCTCCTGGTTGTTTTGGGATTCCCACATGCTTTCCCACTTAGACGTGACTTGGGGACCTTAGCTGTAGGTCAGGGCTGTTTCCCTCTTGACGACGGACCTTAGCACCCGCCGTCTGTCTCCCGAGCAGTACTCGTTGGTATTCGGAGTTTGGTTAGGTTTGGTAGATCTCGCGACCCCCTAGCCCATCCAGTGCTCTACCCCCAACGGTATTCACTCGAGGCACTACCTCAATAGTTTTCGCGGAGAACCAGCTATTTCCCGGCTTGATTGGCCTTTCACCCCTAAACACAACTCATCCGGTAACTTTTCAACGTTAATCGGTTCGGACCTCCAGTGGGTGTTACCCCACCTTCATCCTGGTCATGCCTAGATCGCCGGGTTTCGGGTCTAATGCATCGAACTAAGGCGCCCTATTCAGACTCGCTTTCGCTGCGCCTACACCTAACGGCTTAAGCTTGCTCGATACATTAAGTCACAGACCCATTATGCAAGAGGTACGCTGTCAGGTCTCAAGGACCCTCCAACTGCTTGTAGGCATTCGGTTTCAGGTACTGTTTCACTCCCCTAATCGGGGTGCTTTTCACCTTTCCCTCACGGTACTTGTTCGCTATCGGTCATGCACGAGTATTTAGGCTTGGAGGGTGGTCCCCCCATGTTCAGACAGGATTACACGTGTCCCGCCCTACTCGAGTCCTGATGCATCACTTTCGCATACGGGGCTGTCACCCGCTATGGCCGGCCTTTCCAAACCGTTCTGCTAGTTGAACACCAGGCACTGGCCTGGTCCGCTTTCGCTCGCCACTACTCACGGAATCTCGGTTGATGTCTTTTCCTCCGGCTACTGAGATGTTTCAGTTCGCCGGGTTCGCTTCACCAAAGCTATGTATTCACTTCGGTGATATCCTTCCCATTTAACTCTGCCGCCGATCTCTCGGCAGCGGAATTAAATGGTGAGGATGGGTTTCCCCATTCGGAAATCTGCGGGTCAAAGGTTGCTCACACCTCACCGCAGCTTATCGCAGCGTGCCACGTCCTTCATCGCCTGTGCATGCCAAGGCATCCACCAAATGCCCTTACCTCACGCTTGAGAGTCCACACCACCAACGACAGGGCTGAACGGTAACTGACACGAAGCCAGCCGCCACTCGGCAAAACCCTATCGCCATGATGCGGATAGAAATTTCTCAGCATAGATATCAATTGCAACGGCACACGATCC
>NZ_WRPK01000027.1 GCF_009755815.1 Flavisphingomonas formosensis | reverse complement strand
CGCTGCTCATAACCATCCCGTCTTCATCTGGGCATGGTCACGATGGCGGCGAATACACCAGTCTGTCGCCGCCTGTTGTCATCGAAGAAAACGGGTTAATACGCAACTGTAGTACTAAGATCAGGACTCATTAATTGAGCCAGAAGATGACAGTTGCGGCGATGCAGATGGCGACACAAAGGTGTGGGCGCAGCGGTCGTGGCGGGTGTGAATGCGCCGCCAGTCCTTGAGTCTGCCGAACATATTCTCGATCTTGTGGTGCTGGCGATAGAGCACGGCATCGTGCGGGAGCTGACCCGGCTCGCCGGCACGTTGGCGCCGCCCTCGAACGCGCGTCGGGCGAACGAGTTCAGGTTGATATCGCGCCGCTTCCGCGAACTCCTCAATACATGGCTAAACGACGGCGTGACGACGCGCGATTCCGCCCACAATCCGCTGTCGATGCATTCCGAGAACATCGCCCGGCTCGGGTTGGCGCCCGGGTGCATCGTGACCGTCGAATCCTCGCATGGGGCCATTCAGGCAGTGCTGGCGAAGGACGACACGCTTCGGCCGGGCGTTGTCTTGATGACCCACGGCTACGGGCGCATCGACGCCTCGGGCGCGCCGATCGATCGCGATCCACAGCGGGGGTGCGAGCGTGACGCGGCTCATCGCCAACGACGTCGACTTCGATCGCTACTCGGGCATGCCAAGGTTCAGCGGGATCAACGTCAGCATCCGTCCGCATGAACGGTCGCTCGCCTTGTCGGAAGTGGAGCGATAGCAAAGCCGCCGCGAACGCCGTCAGAAGGCCTCGAGGTCCGGGCTGGCGCGCCGTCTCGACGACGTTTGGCTCGGTGACGGCGCGGTTGGCAACATCCACGTTGACAAGGGGCCCGTTCGAAGGGACCCTCGCGCATACCGGCAATCGCGGGGGGATAGGATCATGGCCAGACTGACCGCACTCGAACCTGACGAATTCGCGCCCGAGGTTCGCCACATCCTCGGCGAGACGGCCCTCGTGTCCAAGGAAAAGCTCGGGGTCGCGCGCATCTGGGCTCAGCGCCCCGACCTGATGGCCGCCTATTTTCAATTTCGTGCGGCGTTGATGGCGGCGTCCACTCTGTCTCCGCGGCTGATCGAATTGCTGCGCCTGCGAATCGCCTTGCATAACCAGTGCCGCAGCTGCATGGCGGTCCGGTACAGCCACGGAGTTCAGGAGGGGGTCACGGAGGATCTCGTTTGCCAGCTCGCCGACCCCGAGGAGGCGACCGACCTCAGCGATCGAGAGCGCGCCGCATTGCGCTATGCAGACCTGCTTGCAACCGATCACGTGGGCATATCCGACGCGACGTTCGATGATCTGCGCCAACACTTCTCCGAGCCGGAGATCGTCGAACTGTGCGCACATTGCGCCGCCTACGTCGGCTTCGGACGAGTTTCGATGTCCTGGGACATGGTCGACGACCTTCCCGAGCGGTTCCACGACCGCAGCGGCAAAGTGACGCCTTGGGGCGGGGACTCCATCCTGGTCTGACATCGCCGTCGCGGCCGTTCCAAAGAGGCGAGCGGCGCTGGGAAGATGGCAAATGTCCCCTTAAGTCAATCTTGAAGGAGACCTCGGCCAGCGCCAGCGCGCGGGGTCGCCCAGCAGCTACATCGGCATGGCATTGGTCGTGCTCAGCATCCCGTTCTGGGTGTATTTCTTCTCGAATAGGCCCTTCGCCTAAAACGACACCAAGAAGCGCCGGCCAACCTAGAGCATTTTCACGATGACTGTTGGTATCCGGCGGCATGGAAGTAGTTGGCGCATTCGTCGGGAAGGAAGCGATCGAGGAGCTGGCCGATGCGCTCGACTAGGCTGTCGATGGTCCGGACCGGCTCCTGCCGTAGCAGCGCCTTGAGCTTGGCGAAGGCCATCTCGATCGGGTTCATGTCCGGGCTGTAGGGTGGCAGGTAGAAGATCTGGGCCCGACGCTGGGTGAACGCTTCAAGCACGCCGGCGACCTTGTGCGCGGGCAGGTTGTCGAGCACGACGACGTCGCCGCGCCTCAGCGTCGGCGCGAGGACGTGCCGGACGTAGGTTCGGAAGGCGTCGCCATCCATCGCTCCGTCGAGCACCCATGGCGCGGTCATGCCAGTCAGGCGCAACCCCGCGATGAATGTCATTGTCTTCCAGTGCCCGAACGGCGCGCTGTCGCGGCAGCGCTCACCAACCGGCGCCCAGCCGTAGAGCCGCGCCATCTTGGTGTTGACGCCGGTTTCATCGAGAAAGACGAGGGCTTCAGGATCGATGAACGGCTGCGCTGCTCTCCACAGCTTGCGCCTTGCGGCGACGTCGGGCCGGTCTTGCTCGGCCGCCCGCAGCGCTTTTATGGGATGGCCCGCCCCTCCTCGGGCGCATCGGCTAGGATGCTGGTGCTGAAAAAGAGAAGGAGCGGACCCATGTCAATCGTGATCCTTGGCATCGATCTTGGCAAGAACCTGTGCAGCGTGGTTGGGCTTGATGCGACCGGCGCGGTCGTGCTGCGGCGATCGATGCGCCGGCAGACGGTGCTCGGCTTTGTGTCGAAGCTTCCGGCCTGCGTGGTGGCGATGGAGGCGTGCTGCGGTGCGCACCATCTCGGGCGGCTGCTGGCGTCGCAGGGGCACACCGTGAAGCTGATGTCGCCGGAGTATGTCCGGCCGTACGTGAAGGCGCAGAAGAACGACGACCGTGACGCGGAAGGGATCGCCGAGGCGGCGTCGCGGCCGACCATGCGGTTCGTCGAGCTCAAGAGCCAGGAGCAGCTCGATATTCAGACGTTGCACCGGGTGCGCTCGCGTTTGGTCGCCGCGCGCAAGACGCTGCTCAACCAGCTGCGCGCCATCCTGTTCGAGCGCGGTCATGCCTTCCCTGCCGGTCGACGCAAGCTCGAGTTGGCGGTCGACGCGATCCTGGTCGATCCGGATTACGCGCTCGCCCCCCGTATCCGCCAGCTGGTCGCCGACACGCGCGCCGAGTGGCGGGCGCTCGACAAGCAGATCGATGCGCTCAACGGCGAGTTCGTCGCGCTCGCCAAGGCCGATGAGGCGACGCGCCGCCTGGTGACGATCCCGGGCGTCGGCGTGCTCAATGCCACCGCGCTCATCGCCGCCATCGGCGATGGCGCGGCCTTCCGGCGCGGGCGTGATCTTGGCGCCTGGCTGGGCCTCGTGCCGAAGCAGCACACCACTGGCGGCAGACCGAAACTGCTGGGCATCTCAAAGCGTGGCAACACCTATCTGCGCATGCTCTTCATCCACGGAGCACGAGCGGCCATGCCGTCCTTGTCGAAGAGCGAGACGCCGCTGGGCGCCTGGTTGCGCGGCATGCTCGCGCGAACGCACCGCAACGTCGCGCTGGTGGCGTTGGCCAACAAGCTGGCGCGGATCGCTTGGGCGACCCTGCGCCGCGAACGGAACTTCGAACTGGCCCACATCGCCGTGGCCGGATGACCGGATCGGCCGCGGGGAGACGCTGCGGCCCCACCATGTTTGCAGGAAGGGAAAGGAAGATGGCCTGAAGGTCGACCGGCGTTCGGCAAGCCTGGTTCAAAAAACGGCACTCGATGCCGGCGCTTTTATGAGGAGCCGAGCGCGCGGATCTCCATCTTGGCCACGAGCATCACGCCCGTGAGACCGGATACGTTTGCGCAGACCCACTCAGCAGCCACCTTCAACAACCAACTTGCAAACGGGGCGGGCCATACGTTTTTAAACGACAGGCGGAGCCGCTTGGCCGCGTTCCACATCGCGCCGGTGCTGAGCTCGATACCATGCTCCGCCAGGACCCAGGCCTGCGCCTGCGCCAGTGTGATGCCGGGCCGCGAGCGGATGTGGGCAGCCAGCGCCAAGTCCTGCTCGGGCGAGAGCTTGCGCGGCGGATGACCCCGGTTCGGATTAATCCCCGCGTCGCCGGTCAGCCGACGCCGGATCAGCGCCTTGTAAATGTACGCGATGCTCACCCGGTACGTCGTTGCAGCTTGGCGGACCGCCATTCCACCGTCCACCGCACCAAGCACCCGGTCGCGTAAATCCTGAGAGTAACTCTGCCCTGATCGCCAACCCATCGCCGCCTCCTTCCAGACGGCTCCCTATGAATCACGCAATCAGCTCAAAGGGAATCCCCGCGATTCCGCCCATGATGAATCTGCTCTAGTACTACAGTTGCGTATTAACCCGTTTTCTTCGATGACAACAGGCGGCGACAGACTGGTGTATTCGCCGCCATCGTGACCATGCCCAGATGAAGACGGGATGGTTATGAGCAGCGCAT
>NZ_WRPK01000002.1 GCF_009755815.1 Flavisphingomonas formosensis | reverse complement strand
CCGTCACTCCCACCGCAGAAATCATCTCGCTGCGAAGCTCGTCCGCAAGCTGCCGCAACTGCCCAGGCTCCAGCCCCCGCAGATCCTCCGGCGTGTCAACGGTATCAAGAAGCGGCGTTTCTAACGACAGTTTCATGACGAGAGGCGTCTCCTGTGCCACCTCCTAGTCGAACCGTTCCAAGACGCAACCCGCTCGCGGGCGGTTCGGCGGGGTGGCTGCAAATGCTCTAAAGAGCGTGGCTTTCCTGCATCGCAGCTGAATGGTCCGCAAGGGTGCGAGCCCCCGATGGACTTTCGTCACATCTCGCCGGTAAAGCGCGGCCATGGCCGAAGCGGGACTAGCGCAGCTGCTCGTCACCATGCGTCAGGCGCTGATGCGCTTTCTGGCGGCACGAGGCGCGTCCGGCGACGAAGCCGAGGATATATTGCAGGATTTGTATCTGAAGGCGGCCGCGCTCGGCAGTGGCCCGATCGCCGAGCCGCGCGCCTATCTCTATCGCATGGCCGACAATCTGCTGCTCGACCGGCGCCGTGCGGCGATGCGCCGCGTCCGGCGCGAGCAGAGCTGGGTCGACGAGCAGACCGCCGAAGGCGGCGAGGCGGATCCGCAACCCTCCGCGGAACGCGGGCTGATCGCGCGCCAACAGGTCGAGCAGGTCAAGCGTATCCTGGATGCGCTGCCCGAGCGTACCGGCGAGGCCCTCCGGCGGTTCCGCATGGAAGGCCAGTCCCAGAAGGAGATCGCGGCTGCGTTCGGGATCAGCCTCAGCGCGGTCGAGAAGCACCTGCAGCGTGCTTATCGCGCAATCGTCGAATGTCGCGAATCTTTTGATGCGGATTTTGCTGGCTCGCGGCGTCTCGAAGGAGGAAACGGTAAAAAAGCCATCGATGACGGATGAAGCGATCCTCGATCAGGCCATACAATGGCGCCTGCGCCTGCGCGACGATCGTCCGCAGGATTGGGACGCCTTTGTCGGATGGCTGGAGGAGGATCCGCGTCATTCCGATGCCTATGACCGCGCCGCCTTTGCCGAGGATGCGGCCGACGCCGCTTTCGCAGCCTCTGCTTCAGTCCTAGCGGCCAATGATGACATGCCGGTTACAATCCCGTCACCAAGGCGCGGCCGCTGGCTCGGCATTGGCGCCGTGGCGGCTGCGCTGATCGGCGGTGTGGTCGCCGTGCCGACTCTGATGCAGGGCGATGCGGCCTATGTCGTCGAAACCGGGCCGGGCGAGCAGCGCGTCGTCACGCTCGGAGACAATCATATCGTGCTCAACGGCGGCACTCGTCTGGGGCTCAAGCACGGCGATGACCGCTATGCCGAGCTCATCGATGGCGAGGCGCATTTCACGGTAGAGCATGATCCCGATCACCCCTTCGCGCTGCGGGTCGGCCAGGACGAGATACGCGACGTCGGCACCAGCTTCGACGTGGTGCGCGATGCCGCCGGCCTGCGTGTCGCCGTTGCCGAAGGTGCGGTCACCTTCAATCCGCGCAGCGACGCGATCCAACTTGCGGCCGGGCAGGAACTGCGCCGCTCGCGCGGGGCGGGTCCCAAGGTAGACGCGGTCGCGCCCGAGGCGGTGGGCGGCTGGCGCACCGGCCGTCTTTCCTATCGGGATGCGCCGCTCGCCGATGTCGGCCGGGATCTCGGCCGTGCACTCGGCACGACCGTGACCTTCGCTCCCGCCGTGGCGGCGCGATCCTTCACCGGCGTGATCCACATCGATCCGGACCGGCCGGCCATGCTACATCGCATCGGGCTATTGCTCGATCTGGATGTACGGAAGGATGCGGATCGTTGGACTTTCGTGCCGCGCGCTGGTGAGGCTCGCTAGTTGCGGGACGGCCGTGCTCGGCATCTGCCTCGGCACGGCCGGCGCCCATGCCGCCGAGATGAAGAGCTTCGATCTGCCGCGCGGCCCGCTCGACGCGGCGCTGCTCGCTTTCGGCCAGCAATCGGGATTTGACGTCGGGGTCGATGCGGCTGCCATCGGCGGGATATGGACACAGGGCGTGCGGGGCAGCTTTTCGTCGGAGGATGCGCTGTCCCGTCTGCTGGCCGGCACCGGGTGCAGTTTCCGTTTCGTCGACGCCAGGACGGTGCGGATCTCGCATCCCAGGCAGAGGCCGGCCCGGCATGGAGCGGAACCCGGCCGGATCGCGCGGCGCGATCCGGCCGAGATCGTGGTAACGGCCAGCAAGCAATCCAGCCTGCTTGCCGATTTCCCCGGTTCGGTGCTGATGATCGCGCTCGACAGCGACGCTCCGGCTGCCCGCACTGCGCATGGCAGCGATACCGTCCTCTCGCGCTTTCCGCAGATCGCTTCCACCAATCTCGGCCCTGGACGCAACAAGCTGTTCATTCGCGGCATATCGGACTCGAGCTTCTCGGGGCCGACGCAGGCGACGGTCGGGCAATATCTCGGTGAGGTGCGGCTCACCTACAACGCGCCCGATCCCGATTTGAATCTCTATGATGTGGAACGCGTCGAGGTGCTCGAAGGGCCGCAGAACACGCTCTACGGCACGGGTGCGCTCGGCGGCGTGTTCCGCATCGTGCCCCACGCTCCATCGGCCGACGGGATCGCCGCATCCTTCTCGGCGGGCCTCAGCGTGACCGAGCATGGCGGCGTCGGACACGATCTCGCCGGGATGGTCAACGTGCCGATCACCTCCCGCCTCGCGCTCCGCCTCGTCGGCTACCGGGAGTTGGACGCCGGCTATATCGACGATCCGGGCCGGGCGTTGCGCGACATCAATCATTCCAGCAGCTATGGTGGCCGCGCCGGGCTGCGCTACACGCCGGGCGGCGACTGGACGATCGACATCGGCGGCGTGCTCCAGAATATCGACATGAAGGACGGCCAATATGCGCTGTCGAATCTGCCGCCCCTGACGCGGGGCTCCGTCCTCGCCCAGCCGTTCGACAATGATTATGTCCTGGGCCACGTCACCATCCGCAAGCAATGGGGATCGATGGAGCTGGTCTCGGCCACCGGCTATGTCGACCAGGACGTGAAGACGCGTTTCGACGCGACCGGATCGGATGGCACGGCAAGCCCGCGCCTCTTCGTCGAGGACAACCGGTTGACGGTGCTCTCGCACGAGACCCGCCTGGCTGGCCACCGGCGCAAGGGGGTGAGTTGGGTCGCCGGCATCGCCTTCGTCTCCGCCACCGACGAGATCCGCCGCATGCTGGGCGATCCCGCCGCGCCGGTGGCGATCACCGGCGTGCGCAACGACAATATCGAGGCTGCGCTGTTCGGGCGGCTCACCTTCCCGCTGTGGCGCCGGTTTTCGCTGATGGTCGGCGGCCGCGTGACCTATGCCGACGCCAGCGGCCATCTGCTCGCCGTCCGGTCGGAGCCGGACGCATCGCGCGTTCGCCATGGCTGGAGCGTGTCGCCCAGCGTCGGCCTGACCTGGAAAATTCCGTCCGGCATGTCTCTCTTCCTGAGCTATGACGAAGGGCAACGTGCAGGCGGTCTCGCGGTGTCGAGCAGCGGCACCCAGGAGACGACCCAGCGCTTCGAACCGGACAGCATGTCGGCGATGCAGGGCGGCCTGCGCTTCGGGCGGGAGGAGCGGGGCCATGTCTCGGGCAGCATCATCGCTTCCTACACGCGCTGGAAGAACATCCAGGCCGATCTGATCGACGAGACCGGCCTGCCCTACACGGCCAATATCGGTGACGGCCGGATCAAGGCGCTGGAAGTGCAGCTGCAATGGATGCCGCTGTCCGGCCTGCGGGTGGCGGGTGGGTTGTTCGCCGACAAGAGTCGCCTGGTCAACGCCGCCACGGAGATCGTCTCGCCGACGCATATCGATCTGCCGAATGCGGCCCGGTTCGGCGGACGCGGCGGCTTGTTCTACCGAACGGAGCTGGGAGGGGATCGGACGCTCGCGCTCAATGCGTCGCTGCAATATGTCGGGCGTTCCCGGCTCGGGCCGCCGCCCGACCTCTATATCCGCCAGGGCGATTATTGGAACGCGGATCTCGGCGGCCGGCTGCAGCTGGGCCGGTTCGGCTTTTCCGCCGACGTCACGAATCTGTTCGATAGCCGCGGCAACCGTTTCTCCTATGGCAATCCGTTCACCGTGCGGCTCGGCAATCAGGTCACGCCGCTGCGCCCGCGCACCTGGAGGCTCGGCATCGATGCGGCATTCTGACGCGAAACGCCTGCTCGTTTCCATCCACGACGTCGGCCCGATGTTCGAAAGCGAGGTCGATCGCCTCGCCGATCGCCTGGCCGGCCATCTCGGCGGCCTGCGCCTCGCCATGCTGGTCGTCCCGGATCACTGGCATCAGGCGCCGCTGAGCCGGGCGCCGGCCTTTCGGGCGAAGCTGCGGGGATGGGCCGATGCCGGGGTGGAGATGTTCGTCCATGGCTGGAGCCATCGCGACGACAGCCGGCATGCGGGGGCGGTGGCCGGCTTCAAGGCGCGCCACATGACCGCGGGGGAGGGCGAGTTTCTCGGCCTCGACGCGGCGGAGGCGGCGCGGCGGATGCGCGAGGGCCGCGCCCTGGTCGAGGATGCGATCGGCCGCCCCGCCGCAGGCTTCATCGCGCCGGCCTGGCTCTATGGCGAAGGCGCGCATGCCGCGCTGGCGGAAACGGGCTTCGCGCTGGCCGAGGATCATATGCGCGTCTGGCGGCCGAGCGACGGCGCTACGCTGGCGCGCGGCCCGGTCGTCACATGGGCGAGCCGCAGCCGCGGGCGCATCCTCAGCTCGCTGTTCTTCGCCGCGCTTGCCCGCCAGGGTTTGAAGCCGCTCTCCACCCTCCGCGTCGCCGTGCATCCCGGCGACACTCGCATTCCCGCTCTGCTGGACAGCATCGATCGCACGATGCGCTCCGCACTCGCCGCGCGGCAGGCAGGCCGCTACGCCGATCTTCTGACATAGGCCCGGGCGAGAGATGCGGGTCTGTCGTGTCCGCGACGTCGTCGGGGCATGATCTCTCCCACGTCCGTCTCGGCGCAGCGGTTGCGAATTCTTTGTTTCCTCCACAGTTTCGAGCCGGGCGGTGTCGAGCGGGTCGCGCTTCGCCTCTGCGAGTCCTGGCAGCGCGCCGATGCGGAGGTGATCGTCGCGCTCGGCCGGCGGGAGGGAGCGTTGGGGGAGGATGCCCCATTCCTGGATTATCGGCTTTTCTCGTCGGGCCGGATATCGACGGCGTGGTTCGAAACGCTGTGGATGATCGTCAACTTGCCGAGCATGATCCGGCGGCTGCGGCCGGACATCCTCTTCTGCGCCGGCAATACCTACACGATCGTCGCCGTCGTGATGAAGCTGCTGCTCGGCCGCCGCTGCCCGCCGATCATCAGCAAGATCAGCAATTCGCTCGATCGCACCGATCTGCCGGCGCCGCTGCGCTGGTTCATCCGGCAATGGGGTCGGGTGCAGGGCCGTTTCATCGATCATTTCGTCGCGACGGCCGAGCCCGTTCGCGCGGAGGCGGCACGGGAGCTCGGCGTATCGGATCAGGTCATATCGGTCATTCCCAACCCCGTGCTGAACCGCGCCGATCTCGATCGCCTTGCCGCCAGCGGAATGGCTCGCCGATCGCGGGGGGAAGCGGGGGGGGTCCGTTTCCTCGCGGCTGGCCGCCTCGTCGCCCAGAAGGATTTCGCCGCGGCGCTCAAGGCTTTCGCCGAGGCATCCGGGCCTGCCGACCGGCTTGCCATCGTCGGCGAGGGACCTGAGCGAGGCGCGCTCGAGCGGCTGGCACGGCAGCTGGGTGTCGAGGATCGCGTGGTGCTGCCCGGACACGCCCGTTCGCTCGTCGAGTGGTTCGCGCGCAGCGACGTCTTCCTGCTGTCGTCCCGCTACGAAGGCGTGCCGGCCGTGATATTGGAGGCGCTGGCGGCAGCCATGCCGATCGTCGCCACGGACTGCTGCGTAGCCATGGCCGATCTGCTCCAGCAAGGGCGTCTCGGCCGGCTCGTGCCGCGCGGCGATCTGCCTGCGCTCGCCGCCGCCGTCCGCGCGTCTCGCGACGATCGGCAGGATGGAGCGCTCGCCCGGGCGCAGGCGGCGGGCTTCACCGTCGAGAGCGCATCCGACGCCTATGTCCGCACGATGACGATGCTCGCCCGCCGGGAACCGCTGCCGCGTGAACTTTCCGCAATGCAGTGCGGGACGGCCTCCCTCCTGCCGTCACAAGACTGAACAACGAAGCGGAACTCTTGCACGTGTACGATTCTCGTCTGGCCGTGAGCGGAGCCGAGACTGCCGATTGGACCGGCGTACTGGATCCGAAGACGGCCATTGCCGATCCCGAGCCGCTCAGGGCCGCGATCGGCGGATGGCGCCGCTGGATCGCCCCGGCCATTTCCCTCGCCATCATCGCTGCCGTAGCTCTGCAATTCGGCAGCCTCGATCTCGGCCGGGTCTGGCTGATGGTGCCGACCTCTCCGCTGTTCTGGTTCGTCTTCGCCATTTCCTACATGGTGGGCCCGGCATCGGAATGGCTGATTTTCCGCCGCCTGTGGCGATTGCCCGCGGCCGGCCTCGTCGCATTGCTGCGCAAGCTGATCGGGAACGAAATCCTGCTCGGCTATATCGGCGAGGTCTATTTCTACGGCTGGGCGCGCGCACGCACGGATCTGCCGGGTGCCCCGTTCGGCGCCATCAAAGACGTTGCGATCCTGTCGGCGATGACGCGCAATGCCGTCACGCTGATCATGCTGATGGTCTCCTGGCCGCTGTTCGGTTCGCTGCATCTCGGCCTCGAGGGGCGGCTGCTGCTGCTCTCGGTCGCCACGATGGTCGCATCCTCGCTGGTTGCCATGCTCTTCCGCCGGCGGTTGTTCAGCCTGCCGAAATCGGATCTCTGGTTCGTCACCAAGGTGCATCTGGTGCGGATCGGCGCCAGCGCCTTCCTTTCGGCGCTGCTCTGGCATCTGGTGCTGCCTTCCGTTGCGCTGAGCTGGTGGCTGCTGCTCTCGACGATGCGCATGCTGATCTCGCGGCTGCCCTTCGTCCCGAACAAGGATCTCGTCTTTGCCGGCGTGGCCATCTTCCTGATCGGGCGCGATGCCCAGATCTCCGATCTGATGGCGATGATGGGCGGCGTCATCCTGGCCACCCATCTCGCGCTCGGCGCTCTGCTCGGGACGGCGGACGTCGCCCAGCATGTCGCCCGGCGGATCGCGTGACCATGCTCCTTGCGATGCTCCTCGCCGCCTCCGGCCTGGCGTCGCGGCCCGAGCTCGGCATGGCGGAAGGACGCTGCCGCCAGAACGAGCCGGGGCCCGCGCTCCTGGTGACCGCGGTGGGGCTCAAGGATCGCAAGGGCCTGATCCGCGCCGAGCTTTATCCTCCGAACGATCCGGATTTCCTCGCAGACGACAATATTCTGATCGAACATGGCAAGACTTTCCGTCGCGTCGAGATGCCGGTGCCCAGTGCCGGACCGGTGCAGCTCTGCATCCGTGCGCCGGCTCCGGGCGTTTACACTCTCTCGCTGCTTCACGATCGCGACATGAACCGCAAATTCGGCTTCCTCAGCGATGGCATCGGCTTCCCCGGCAATCCGAAGCTCGGCCATTCCCAGCCGCCCGCCTCGGCGGCGCGAATAACCGTGGGGGCGGGCATCACCCCCATATCGATCGTCCTCAACTATTATCACGGGCTCTTCTCGTTCGGCCCGATCAAGGAGCGGTGACGATGAAGATCGTCGATGTCTGCGCCTTCTATGCGCCGCGCGGCGGCGGCGTCAGGACCTATGTGGAGCGCAAGCTCGCCGCCGGCCCGCGCTTCGGGCATGAGATCGTGATCATCGCGCCGGGCGAAGAGCATCGCGTCGAGGAGCGGGGCGAGGGCGCTCGCATCGTCTATCTGCCTGCGCCGCGCTTCCCCCTGGATCGCAACTATCGCTATTTCGACGACGCCCGGCTGCTCCATCAGGCGCTGGATGCGGAGCGGCCCGATTTCGTCGAGGCCTCCTCGCCCTGGCGCAGCGCGGACACGGTGGCGCAATGGCAGGGCTCGGCGCCGCGCGCGCTGGTGATGCACGCCGATCCGCTCGCCGCCTATGCCTATCGCTGGTTTGAACCGGTGGCGAGCCGACCGGCGATCGATCGCGGCTTCGATCTCTACTGGCGGCATCTGCGCAAGCTCGATCAGGGTTTCGATGCGGTGGTGAGCGCCAGCGAAAGCCTGTCCGGCCGGCTGCGCGAGGGCGGGCTGCACGGCGTGACGACGCAGCCCATGGGGGTGGAACCCGGTATCTTCGATCCGGCGCTGCGCGACGAGCAACTGCGCGCCCGCCTGCTCGCCCGCTGCGGGCTGGGGCGCGAGGGGACACTGCTCGTCGGCATCGGACGCCACGCTCCGGAAAAGCGATGGCCGATGGTGATCGATGCCTGCGTCGCTGCCAGCTATCGCCGCCCGGTTGCCCTGATGCTCGTCGGCGACGGGCGGGAACGGAAGAAGATAATGCGCCATGTCGGGCCGAACCCGCACATCCAGCTTCTCTCGCCGATCAGCGACCGGCCTGCGCTGGCCCGGCTGATGGCGAGTGCCGACGCGCTGATCCACGGTTGCGAAGCGGAGACCTTCTGCATGGTGGCGGCCGAGGCGCGTGCCTCCGGCCTACCGCTCATCGTGCCCGATCGCGGCGGCGCGAGCGATCAGGCGCGTGCGGCCGGCGGGCTGCTCTACACGGCTGCCGATGCGGCTTCGGCTGCGCAGGCGATCGGCCGTTTCGCCGACGTGGATCGCGTCGCATTGCGGCAGGCCGGGCTGTCC
Organism: Flavisphingomonas formosensis; assembly: GCF_009755815.1. Classification (GTDB taxonomy): domain Bacteria; phylum Pseudomonadota; class Alphaproteobacteria; order Sphingomonadales; family Sphingomonadaceae; genus Flavisphingomonas; species Flavisphingomonas formosensis. Next base: position 730,352 of record NZ_WRPK01000002.1, on the reverse strand, counting down.
GGCGCCCGCGAGACACGCACCATGGATCGACATTTCGCGGAGCTTTTCGCGCTCTATGCATCGATCGCAACGCCGGTGCGACGGGCTGCATGATGGGTGCGCTGCCTCTACCCCGCACCGTGCCGTACGAGGAGGCACCGGTCGCCGACAGTCCCGCACCCGCGCCCATGGTGCGGACGCGGATGCAGGGCTGCGGCCTCAGCTATCTCGGCCCCTGCGAATGCCGTCCGATCTTCATGCGTTTGCTGGTCTGGGCGCTGCGGCGCAGCCGACGCTGAGGCTACGCGCGGTCCGGGCGATCTCGGGCCTCATTTCGATAGATCGGCCGCAATCGCACAGCATCGCCGTGCGCCCCTCGATGTCCGCCGGGCTCCGCTTGCTCTAAGGCTCCGGTCGATCGGATGCGTTGCAAGTGGAGAGAGGAATGAGCGGGACCGAGACGACCATCGCCGACAAGCAGGAGCTGGCCGAGCTTGTGCTCAACTATGCGCGCGGCTGCGACACGCAGGATCCCGAGATTTTCAAGGCGATCTTCGCCGAGGACGGCGTGATCGAATCCCCCCAGGCGACGATGGTCGGCCGCGATCAGATCGTCGATGTCGTGCCGCGCATGCTGGGCGAGATGTATCTGCGCTGCATGCATTTCGTCGGCAACATGCTGTTCGACGTCAAGGGCGATACGGCGACCGGCGAGGTCTATTGCCTCGCGCACCACCTCACCCGGGAATCGGACAGCCAGGCCTCCGATTTCATCATGTCGATCAAATATGCCGACGCGTTCCGTCGCGTCGACGGCCGCTGGCTGATCGCGCGCCGCCGCCTCAACCTGGGCTGGACCGAGACGCGCACCGTGCAGATCTGATCGTGCGCGCCTCCGACCACCCGGCGGGGCGGGACGTGGCTCAGGCGGCTTCTGCGGCGATGCTGCGTATCGCCTTCTCGAAGGCTTCGGGCGGTTGTCCGCCCGAGATAAGATAGCGCTCGTCGATCACGATCGCGGGCACCGCGCTGATGCCGCGGAGTTGCCAAAGCCGTTCGGCATGGCGCACCTCCTCGGCATAGCGGCCGGAGGCGAGCACATCGCGCGCGGCGTCCGGATCGAGCCCGGCCTTGCGCGCCGCGTCGATCAGCACCTCATGATCGGAGGGATCGCGCCCCTCGCTGAAATAGGCTTCGAACAGCGCATGCTTGAGCGCCTTCTGCTGGTTCTCTCCCGCCTGCTCGGCCCAGTGCAGCAGCCGGTGCGCGTCGAACGTGTTATAGATGCGGCTTTCGTCGGATCCGCGGATGGTGAAGCCGACATCGGCGGCGCGCTGGCGGATCATGTCCCGGTTCGCGGCCGACTGTTCCGGAGTCGAGCCATATTTCTGGGCGACATGCTCGACGATATTCTGCCCCTCGGGCGGCATGTCCGGATTGAGCTCGAACGGGCGGAAGGTGATGTGCGCGTCCACCACGTCGCGCGTCCGCTCCAGCGCCTCTTCCAGCCCGCGCAGCCCGATGATGCACCAGGGGCAGGATACGTCCGAGACGAAATCGATCTTCATGGGCTTGGCCATTGCGGGCTCCCTTGCGGTCAGCGCTTTAGGTAGGAAGCAGGTTGGCGCATTCCCACCCTCGCTCATTCCATAAATGGGGCCAGCGGCAATCGATCCGGCCCCGCCACCGTCGCACGGGATGGCCGGATGCCGCGGCGGATGCTACCGGCCGGACGCATAATCGGGGAGGATCATCATGGCTCAGCAGCTTCGCCGTTTCGACGATCGCAAGATTCTGATCACCGGCGCCGGATCGGGCATCGGCCAGGCCACCGTCGCGCGTCTGCTCGAGGAGGGCGGCACCGTCATCGCCACCGACATTTCCGAAGCGGGCCTCGCCGTCACGCGCGAGCGGGCGAAGGAGGCGGGCGACGGCGATCGCCTGTCGACGGTGGCGGCGGACGTCGCCAGCGAGGATGCGGTGCGCGGCGCGATCGGCGGTGCGATCCGCGATCTGGGCGGGCTCGACGTGGTGGTGAACGCCGCCGGCATCCTGCGCGCCTGCCACACCCACGAGATGACGCTCGACTTCTGGAACAAGCTGCTCGCCGTCAACCTGACCGGCACCTTCCTGGTCACGCGCGAGGCGCTGCCCGCGCTGCTCGCCTCCGGCCGCGGCGTGGTCGTCAATTTCAGCTCGACCTCGGCCACCTTCGCCCATCCCTATATGGCGGCCTATGCCGCGACCAAGGGCGGCATCCAGTCCTTCACCCACGCCATCGCGCTCGAATATGCCAAGCAGGGGCTGCGCGCCGTCTCGGTACAGCCGGGCAGCATCCGGTCGGGCATGAGCGACGATCCCGGCGTTCCCGCCGACGGCGACTGGAGCCTGTTCGCCAAGATGTCGCCCGCCCTCGCGCAGGGCTTCGCGCCGCCGTCGGTGGTGGCGAGCGTGATCGCGATGCTGGCGTCGGACGACGGCAAGTTCGTGACGGGCACGGAGCTGCGCATCGACGGCGGCGCGCATATGTGAGGCCGCTTGGTCTCTGCCCTGCCGATGTCGCCGGCCACGGCGGCAGCGTGATGCTGCCGCGCGGCGGGTCGGTAGTCCTATGCGGGTGGGGCGGGCCGGGCACATCAGTGCCTTCCGTGCCGCGCCTTCTTTCACCCCCGACGTTCAGGGGAGGGGCTTCTGGTCGCCCCACAAGGCGAGCGCATCCATCGCCTCCGCCCCCTCGGGCGATACCGCGAGCGGATTGACCTCCAGCGCGACGAGATCCGGCCCCAGCGCCATCGCCGCCTTCGCAAACGCCACGATCGCTTCCGCGACCCGGTCCAGATCGATCGGCGTCCGCCCCCGCGCGCCGGCGAACAGCGGCGCCGCCTTGAGGCTGCGCAGCGCAGCGATGATGCGCGGGGCGTCGGCCGGCAGCGGCAGCAGCACGCTGTCGCCGAGCAGCTCGACCCAGAGGCCCCCGAGCCCCAGCGCCAGCATCGGTCCCCACACCGGATCGCGCGTTACCGACATGATGAGCTCGATCGAATGGCGCCGCATCGGCGCGACGACGACGCCGTCGATCCGCGCATCTGCCAGCGGGCCGGCCATGATCGCCGCGAAGGCCGCACGCACCGTCTCCGCATCGGCGAGATCGAGCCGTACGCCGCCCACCTCGCTCTTGTGCGCAATATCTGGCGAGGCGAGCTTGAGCGCGACCGGATAGCCGATCGTCTCGGCGGCCGCGACCGCTGCATCGGCATCTGCCGCCAGCCGGCGCGGCGTCACCGGCACGCCGCGCGCGGCCAGCCAGTCGAGCAGCGCGGCCTCACCGACGGGGCGCTCGCCGACCGGTAGCGCCGGGGCCGGCGTCCCGAACAGGCTCACTGGCCGGGGATCGAGCGCGCGCTTGCTCCAGCGCGCATGCTGCACCAATGCTGCAACCGCAGGCTTGAGGCCCGGGATCGCGCCGGGCAGTCCGGCCTCGGCCAGCGCCTTGCGGCCGAAGGGGGTCACCGGCTCGGTCACGGTCGCGATCAGCGGCGGTGCTGACGGATAAGCGGCATAGCCGCGCGAGATGGAGCGCAACGTCTCGCTCATCCACTCGGCCTCGCCGCCGACCGGCACGTCCCAGATGCACATCGGCAGGCCGATCGTCTCGTCCTTGGCGATCGTCTGGAGCAGCCGTTCCCACAGGCTGATGTCGCGCAGCGCCGCGCCGGTGAGGTCCAGCGGATTGTGCGTCTGGCCAAAGCCGCTGACGATCGCGTCCAGCTCGGGCCGGATCGTCTCGGAGAAGGCTGGGAAGTCGACGCCCGCCATCCCCGCGAGATCGGACAATATCTCGCCCGATCCGCCCGATATGGTCAGTGCGGCGACGCCGGTCTTGGCGACCGGGCCGGTATGCTGCAGCAATGTCGCGGTGGCGACGAGATCCTCATAGCTGTCGACGCGGCATATGCCGAGCTCGCGCGCCACGGCGTCGAACGCCTTGTCGTCGCCGACCAGCGCGCCGGTGTGCGCGGCGGCCAGGCGCGCGGTGTTCTCGGCCGCGCCGGCCTTCAGCATGACGATCGGCTTTTTCATGGCGAGCGCCCGCTCGGCGGCGCGCGCGAAGCGCTCGGGATCGTAGATCGCCTCCAGGAAGACCGCGATCGAGCGCGTCTCCGGATCGTCGACCAGGAAGTCGACCACGTCGGCGATCGTCGTCCCCGCCTCGTTGCCCGCCAGCACGACATGCGACAGGCCGACGCCCTGGAGATGCGCCACCTTGGCGAGATAGCCGCCGACCGATCCCGACACCGAGGCGATGCCGAAGCTGCCGCGGAAATTCTCGCGCTCGAGCGTGGAGAGCGCGACGCCGTCGACATAGTTGAGGAAGCCGAGCGCGTTGGGGCCGAGCAGCGAAAGCCCCCGCTCGCGCGCGATGCTGCGCAATATCTCCTGCTGGCGATGCCCCTCCGCGCCGGTCTCCGCAAAGCCCGAGGAGACGATGACGAAGCCGGTGACGCCCGCCTCGGCCGCCTCGGTGACGACGTCGATCACGTTCGCCGAGGGCACGCAGACGAAGGCCGCGTCGATCGGGCCATCCAGTTCGCGCGGGCTGCGCAGGGTCGGCCGGCCGTTGACCGGCTCGCCCTTCGGGTTGACCAGCAGCACGTCGCCCTTGAAGCCGAAATGATCGATGTTGCGGACCACCGGCGCGGAGAAGGGGTTGCGCTCGGACGCGCCGATCACGGCAATGCGTTTGGCGCGCAGCATGCGCGCAAGGTCGGGGCGGGGTGCTTCAGCGGCCACGATGGTCGCGCTCCGTGCCGGCGGTCTTGGGGTGGGCATAGGGATGCGCATCGTCCATCTTGGTCACTTCCACCCTGGCTGCCTGTGCCGCGAAATCGCGCGCCAGCGCGATCAGCCGGTCCTCGGCGGCATAGTCGAACACGTCGAGCATCCGCCGCTCGATCTCGCCGCCGCGTTCCAGCGGATGGTCGCGATACCAGCGCACCGTGCGCTGCACCGCCTCGATCGTCGGCACCACGTCGCGATAGCCGAGTTCGGCGCGGATGCGGTGGATGTCCATCAGCTTATGGTCGGTGAGCGGTGCCAGCGCGGCGCTGCGCGTGGCGGGCGTATCGGGTACCGAGGCGATCTCCAGCGTGACGCCCAGCGCGTCGCCTGCCAGCTCGACGAACTGGCGGAGATCGAGCTGCACCTCGTCGCCGAGATTATAGGCCTTGCCGCCCGCAATGGCGGGATTGTCGATCGCAAGCATCACCGCATGGGCGATGTTGGCCGCGTATCCATGGGTGAGCAGCCCCATGCCGCCGTTGATCAGCACGATGGCGCGCCGCCCGTCGAGCACGCGCCGCACCACCGACCATTCGCGCGGCACGAGCTGGCGCGGGCCGTAGACATAGGGATAGCGGAACAGCGTGGCGCCGGGATGGTGACGCAGCACCGCGGCCTCGGCGGCGGCGACCAGCGCGGCGAACTTGTGCTCGGCCGGATCGGAGACCAGCGGCCAATCCTCCGGTGTCGGGATCGGCAGGCCCGAGGGCCGGGTCGTTTCCGGCGCGTAGAAGCCGCGATAGCCGACGAAGCCGCCGACGCCGATGAACCGTTCGGTCCGCCCGGCAAAGGCCTCGGCGACGATGCCGAGCCGGCCATAGCTGGCGACCACGAGGTCGAAGCTGCGCGTGCCGATCGCCTCGCGCAGCGGCTCCAGGAAATGCGGATCGCCGACGATCCGCTCGACATCGTCGGGCAGCTCCACCGGATGCACGCCGCGGTTGAGCACCGCGACGCGATAGCCGCGCGCCCGCAGCCCCTCGACGATATGCGGCCCCGTCGGCCCGCCGCCGCCAATCACCAAGGCCGTTTTCATAGCGCCTCCGCCCAGCGCGCCACCCGATCGAAGAAGCGGGTGCGGCTCGGATAGATGAAATGGTTATGCTTGGTATCCGGCAGCACCAGCAAGGTGATGTCCGGGCTGCCGGCGTAGGCGGCCGGCGTGCGATGGGGCTCCCTGTGCAGGTCTCCGTCGCCGAGCGCGATCAGCACCGGCACGTCGATCGCCGCGGCATCCGCCGCGATCATGCCCGGCAGCATCGCCATATAGGAAGGTGTCAGATAGACGCGGTCGATCGCGACGGCGGCGGAGACCGGCCGGCTGCTCGGCGGCGGCTCCAGCGCGATGAAGGCATCGGGGAAGCGCTTGCGCGTCAACTCGACCAGCCGGGTGCGCGTATCGACCGGATCGAGCCCAAAATCCCCCTCGCTGAGCTGCGCCGGCAGGCCGCCGGTGTGGAAGCCGAACAGGGCAAGCGCATCATGCATCGGCTCGGCCGCCTGCTGCACGATGGTGAGCAGCGCCCCCATCGAATGGCCGACGCCGATCGACCGCAGCTCCGGCGCAGCTGGATATCCCTCGATCAGCGTGCCGGCACGGAGGCCGCCGAGAATCTGCCGGGTCGCCACCGCATGGCTCTCCGCCATCCGGTCCGGATGCAGCGCGAAGCCATCCTCCGGCACGCTGCTGCCGCCGACACCGAGCGGATCGATCATCGCCACGGCATGGCCCTCTGCCAGCATCGCCCGCGCGAAGCTCACCTCCGTCTCGCCGGGCGGTGTCGGCAGATCGAAGTAGCGGCTGTTCATACCGCCGCCGGGCACGCAGACGAACAAGAAGCGCGGAACTGCGTCGCCCGGCACGATCAGCTCGACCGCGATATGGGCAGCGCAGCCGAGCGCGGCCGCCTCCGTCACGTCGATGCGGAGTTGCTCTCGAAGGGCAGGCCGTACGGAATTCCGGCCGCTGTCTGGATAATCGTTATGCACCGCCCCTCGTCGCCGCTGCCTGCGGCGGAGTCAATGGCGCCAAGTTTTAAAAAGAGCCGCCCTGCGCACATAGCGCCATCTTCGCTATTCCCCTCCCTGCAAGGGAGAGGTCAGGGGTGGGTCAGTGGTCGGTGGGGGCTCGATGCCCCAAAGCCTTTGTCCGTCATCCTGACCCTTCGACTTCGCTCAGGATAAACTCGCCTGCGGCGAAGTCAGGATCCATTCGCCGCAGCGTCGCGTCTTATTGGCAACGCTGCGGCGAATGGATCCCGGATCAGCGAAGCGACCCGCTGAGCCGGGATGATGAAGAAGAAAAAGCCGCGCTGACCATCACCCCGCCGGCATCGCCTCCGCCGTCCGTGTCTCCGACGCATCCTGCCAGCCGCCGCCCAACGCCCGGAACAGATCCACCTGCGCGAAGCCGACATCGCGGCCGGCATCGGCGAGGTCCGCCTCGGCGCCCGCCAGCGTGCGCTGCGCGTCGAGCACGGTCAGGAAATCGATCTGTCCCTCCCGTTGCCGCGCCAGGCTGATCCGCGCGGCGCGCGCCGCCTCGTCACGGGCGGCGACCAGGGTCTGCTGGCGCTCCACCGCATGCTGATAGGCGGAGAGGGCGGTCTCGGTCTCTTCCAGCGCGCGCAGCACCGTGCCGTCGAAGCTGGCGAGCGACGCGGCCGTGTCCGCCTTGGCGCCGCCGATGCGGGCGCGGATCGCCTCCTGGTTGGGGAAGCTCCAGCTGATCAGCGATCCGAACAGCCAGCGGAACGGCCCGCCGCCGACCACGTCGCCGAGGCCGAGGCTGGTCGTGCCGACCGACCCGCCGAGCGAGATGCGCGGATAGAGATCGGCGGTGGCGACGCCGATGCGCGCCGTGTCCGCCGCCAGCCGCCTTTCGGCGGCGCGCACGTCGGGCCGGCGGGCGAGCAGCGCGCGGCCGTCGCCGACCGGGATCGGCTGGTCGAGCGTCGGCGTCGTCGTGCGGTCGCGCACCTCGGCGGGCAGCTCCTGCGGGGTGCGTCCGGTCAAGGTCGCGAGGCGGAACAGCGCCGCGTCGCGCTCGGCGACGATGCTCGGGATCAGCGCCTTCTGCTGGTCGCGCAGCGCCGTCACCCGGATCACGTCGAGCCGGTCGGACCGGCCGGCATCGAAGCGGGCGCTGGTGATGCGGATCGATCGGTCGAGCAGGTCCACAGTATGCTGCGCCACCGCGATCCGCGCGGCCGCCGACGTCGCGTCGACATAGGCGCGCACCGTGTCGCTGACCACGGCGACGCGCACCGCGTCGGCATCGCCCTGCGCTGCGCCAAGATCGCCGCGCGCGGCCTGGATGCTGCGCTTCACCCGGCCGAACAGGTCGATCTCGTAGTTGACGTTGAGGCCGCCGTCCGCGCTCCAATTCTGCCGGTCGGTGCCGGGCAGCACCTGCGACGCGGGTACGCGGCTGTCGGTCAGCGATCCCGCGATGTCGGTTTGCGGCAGCCGGTCCGACCGCGCGCCGCGCAATTGCGCGCGCGCCTTTTCGAGATGCGCGATGGCCACCCGGATGTCGGTGTTGGCGGCGAGCGCATCGGCGATCAGCCGGTCGAGCACGGGATCACGATAGAGCTGCCACCAGCGGTCGTCGGTCGCGGCGGTCGTCACCACCGGATTCGCCGTGCCGATGAACGGCGCGGCGGCGGTGGCGGAGGTTTCGGGCCGGTGATAGTCCGGCCCCACGGCGCAGGCGGTCAGCGAGGTCGCGCCGAGCAGCAATGCAAGCAGGCCTTTGGTCATGGCGATGGTCCTCATTCGGCCGGTTGCAGCGTCGGCGCGTTGCCGCGGCCGCGCAGGCGGGCGACGCGGTCGCCGAGCGCGCGGCAGACGACGTAGAAGGTGGGGGTGAAGATCAGGCCGAAGCCGGTGACGCCGACCATGCCGAAGAACACCGCGGTGCCCAGCGCCTGGCGCAGCTCGGCGCCGGCTCCGCTCGCGATCACCAGCGGCACGGCGCCGAGGATGAAGGCGAAGCTGGTCATCAGGATCGGGCGCAGCCGGGTGCGCGCGGCATGCACCGCCGCCTCGACGGGCGAGAGGCCCTGCTCCTCCTCGGCCTGCTTGGCGAACTCGACCACAAGGATGGCGTTCTTGGCGGCGAGCGCGATCAGCACGACGAGGCCGATCTGGGTCAGGATATTATTGTCCATGCCCCGGATGTTCACGCCGGTCATCGCGGCGAGCAGGCACATCGGCACGATCAGGATGATCGCCAGCGGCAGGGTCAGGCTCTCATATTGCGCCGCCAGCACCAGGAAGACGAACAGCACGGCCATGCCGAAGACGATGCCCGCCGTGTTGCCCGCGGTCTCCTGCTGATAGGCGATGCCCGTCCACTCGCTGGTGTAGCCGGCGGGCAGCGTATCGGCGAGCTTGTTCATGATGGAGAGCGACTGGCCGGAGGAGAAGCCCGGCGGCGTGTTGCCGTCCACCTCCACCGCCGGCATGAGGTTGTAGCGCACGACGCGATAGGGGCCGGTCTTGTCGCGGAAGGTGGAGACCGATCCGATCGGCACCATCGCCCCCGAGTCCGACCGCGCCTTGAGATTGGCGATGTCGGCGACCGAGCCGCGATAGGGCGCGTCGGCCTGCGCGGTCACGCGATAGGTGCGGCCGAGCAGGTTGAAGTCGTTGACGAAGGTGGAGCCGAGATAGACCTGCATCGCCTCGAACACCCGCTCCGGCGGAACGCCGAGCAGATCGGCCTTGCGGCGGTCGACATCGGCGAAGATGCGCGGCGTGCCCATGTCGAACAGCGTGTAGACCTGGGTGAGGCCGGCGGTCTGGTTGGCCTTGGCGATCATGTCGCCCGCCGCCTTGGCGAGCCCGGCATAGCCGCGCCCCTCCTTGTCCTCCACCATGATGCGATAGCCGCCGGCGGGCACGATGCCCTGGATGGTCGGCGGCGGCAGCAGCAGGATTTTGGCCTTGTCATAGCCTTCGATCGCCTTGGCGGCCTGGTCCATGATGCCCTTGTAGGTCACGCCTTCCTTGCTGCGCTCGGCGAAGCTCTTGAACGGGAAGTAGATCGCGGCCGAGTTGGGCGCCGCGGTCTGCGAGGGCCCGTGGAAGCCGGCGAACATAACCGCGCCGCGCAGCCCCTTGATCGGCAGGATACGGGCGGCGACCTCGCGGGTCACTTCGTCGGTCCGCTGCAGCGAGGCGCCGGAGGGCAGGAAGACGACGGCGGCGAAATAGCCCTGGTCCTGCTGCGGCACGAAGCCGCCCGGCGTCGCCCAGAACAGGGCGACCGTCGCCGCGATCAGGCCGCCATAGACGGTCAGCATCTTCTTCGGCCGCAGCACCAGGAAGCGGGTCAGGCGGGCATACCCATTGCCCAGCCGGTCGAAGCCGCGGTTGAACCCATCCGCCGCGCCGCGCGCGAGCCGCTGCCAGCGATTGCCTGCCGGCGGCGCCTCTCCGCCATGCCGGGCGCGCAGCAGCAGCGCCGCCAGCGCCGGCGACAGGGTGAGCGAGAGCAGCAGCGAGATGATCGTCGCGGTCGAGATGGTCACCGCGAACTGCTTGTAGAAGGCGCCGCTGAGGCCGGTCAGGAACAGGGTCGGCACGAACACTGCGCACAGCACGAGCACGATCGCCACCAGCGCCGCCGACACCTCGTCCATCGAGACGCGGGCAGCCTCGAGGGGCTTCATCCCCTCCTCGATGTTGCGTTCGACATTCTCGACCACGACGATCGCGTCGTCGACGACGATGCCGATGGCGAGCACCAGGCCGAACAAGGACAGGGTGTTGAGCGAATAGCCGAGCGCGGCGAGCACCGCGAAGGTGCCGACCAGCGAGACCGGGATGGCCACGATCGGGATCACCGCGGCGCGCCAGTTCTGCAGGAAGATCAGGATGACGAGCACGACCAGGATCATCGCCTCGCCGAGCGTGTGGTAGACCGCGTCGATCGACTGGCTGATGAACTCGGTCGGGTTGTAGATGACGCTATATTCGAGGCCCTTGGGGAAGCCCTTGGACAGCGCGTCCATCTCCGCCTGAACGGCCTGCGCGGCGGCGAGCGCGTTGGATCCGGGCCGCTGCATCACCGCGATCACCACGGTGGGCTTGCCGCTCAGATAGGTGTTGATGCCATAATCCTGCGCGCCGAGCTCGACCCGGGCGACGTCGGACACGCGCACCTGGTGGCCGTCGGGATCGGTGCGCACGACGATGTCGGCGAACTGCTTGGGATCGGTGAGCCGGCCCTGCATCTCGACGCCGACCTGGAAGGCCTGGCCGGTGCTGTAGGGCGGCTGGCCGATCTCGCCCGAGGCGACCTGCACGTTCTGCGCGCGCAGCGCGGCGACGATCTCGCCGGCGGTTAGGTTCAGCGCGGCGGCGCGGCCCGGATCGATCCAGATGCGCATGCCATAGTCGCGCGCGCCGAACAGCTGCACGTCGCCGACGCCGTCGATGCGGGCCAGCCGGTCGCGCACCTTGGTGAGCGCATAGTTGGAGAGATAGTTGCGGTCGAACGTGTTGTCCGGGGACTGCAGGTTCACGACCATCAGGAAGTCGGGCGAGGTCTTGCGCGTGACGACGCCGAGGCGCTGCACCTCCTCGGGCAGGCGCGGCGTCGCCACCGCGACCCGGTTCTGCACCAGCACCTGCGCGGCATCGAGGTTGGTGCCGATCTTGAAGGTGACGGTGATGGTGAGCTTGCCGTCGCCGGTCGATTGCGAGCTCATGTAGAGCATGTTGTCGACGCCGTTGATCTCCTGCTCGATCGGCGCGGCGATGGTCTCGGCCACGGTCTCGGCGGAGGCGCCGGGATAGGTGGCGGAGACCGTCACCGTCGGCGGGACGACGTCGGGATATTGCGAGACGGGCAGCCCGGCGAAGGCGAGCGCGCCGACCACGGTGATGATCACCGCGATGACGGCCGCGAAGATCGGGCGGTCGATGAAGAAACGCGACAGACGCATCGTCTTGGTCCTCGAACGGACGCACCGGGCCGGCGGGCAGCCGATGGCGCCCGGGGAATGCGTCGCGGGGGTGTTTTCGTCCCGGCAGGGATAGGCCTTGCCGGGCTCATTTTTCTTTTCTCGTCATCCCAGCGAAAGCTGGGATCGCTCTCTAAGCGGGAGCGGCTTGAGGTTGGGAGCGATCCCAGCTTTCGCTGGGATGACGCCCATTCCGAACTTCCCCCGCTACGATGCGAACGTCGCCTGCGCCGCGACCGGCGCCGTAGCATCCGGCGTATCCGGTGCGCCCGCGTCGGGCTTGATCCGCTCGAGATGCGTCGTCACCTTGGCGCCGGCCGTCGCCGACTGCATGTTGGAGACGATCACCCGGTCGCTTGCGGCAAGGCCGGAGCGGATGATGCGCAGGCTATCGACCACCGGACCGAGCTCGACCGGCTTGGCCGAGACCGTGCCGTCCTTGCCGACCACCAGCACCGTCTTGCGCGCCTGGTCGGACTGGATCGACGCATCCGGCACCAGCAGCGCATGCGTCGTGCCGCCATTGGCCAGCCGCATATTGCCGAACATGCCGGGCGTCAGGAACAGATTGGCGTTGGCGAAGGTGGCGCGGCCGCGGATCGTGCCGGACTTGGGATCGAGCCCGTTGTCGGTGAAATCGAGCGTGCCCCGCCAGCGATAGTCCGCCTCGTCCTGCAGCCGCACCTCGACGTCGCTCGCCGCCTTGCCCGCCTCGCGGTCGCGCTGCGCCTTGAGGTAGAGCGCCTCGGACGCATCGAAGGTGAAGTAGATCGGATCGAGCGCGTTGATCGTGGTGAGCAGGGTCGCCGAGCTGCCTTCGCCGCCCGAGACGAGATTGCCGATGTCGATCCGCCGGTCGGAGATGCGGCCGGCGATCGGCGCGCGAACCTGGGTGAATTCGAAATCCAACGCCCGCGCCCGCGCCCGTGCTTCCGCCGCCGCCAGTGCAGCCTGGGCGGCCTGCAGCTTGGCGCGCAGCGAATCGACTTCGCTGGCGGATACGGCCTCGTCGCCGGTCAGCCGCTGGACGCGGGCATAATCGGATCGCGCGAGCGCCAGCGCGCTGCGCGCGCTGGCGACGCCCGCCTGCGCCTCGGCCAGCGCGGCCTGGAAGGGCCGCTGGTCGATGGTGAAGAGCAGCTGACCGCGCCGCACGATGTCGCCGTCCTTGAAGTGGATCGCGGTGACGGCGCCGGAGACGCGCGGGCGCACCTCCACCGTCTGGCTCGGCGCGAAGCGGCCGACATAATCGTCCCACTCGGTCACGGTGCGCACCAGCGGGGCGGCGATGCCGACGCTGGGCGGCTGCGCTGCGGCGGCGGCCGGCTGGGGATGATCCAGTACCCGCCAGCCGATCGCGCCGACCAGGACGAGCGGCGCGAGGATCAGTGCCGCTCGTCGTCGCGAGGGAAAGCGGGCGGACACGGGCGTGGCGCTGGCGCCCTGCTCGCCCACGGCTTCGACACGGGTGAGCATGTTCATGCGGCGGCCCTCCGGCCGCGCGCATCCCGCGTGGCGCCGATGCTCGCCATCAGCAGCTCGAGCTGTGCGATGCTGAACCCTTCCGCGCGGAAGGCCTTGATCGCCGAGACGGGCACCGCATAGCCGCGATGCCAGGCTTCGACGGCGAGCTGGCGCAGCGCCTCCAGCCGGCTGTCGGCCAGCCGCGGATTCTGCTTTCTGCCGAACAGCAGGCCTGACAGGCGGTCGAGGCGGCCCGGCTCGCGCAGTGAGCGCAGGCTGTCATTCTGCGCGAAGCGGATGATCCGCCATTCGCGTGCGTCGAAACCGATCGCATCCTCGCCTTCGGCGCGGGCGGCCGCGATCGTGGTGGGCGCTCCCGCCAGCGGCTGAGAGAAATCCAGAAATGCCATGGCTCTAACCCCTTTCCATGCGGGACGCGTCAGCCCGCGCGGCGAACGGCGCATGCGGTGCGCCGGCCGTGATTCTGATGAGCCGGCGCATGGGATCGTCACTGCATATGCGCAGGACGCCCCGGCCGGACGGAATGGCTCATGATGAACGGTGCCCGCATGAAGGGCGCCGCGGATCGTCAGATGGTGAGTCGGGACCCACCCTTACATCGAAGCATGATCACCTCCCTGGGCGGTTGAGCCCGGCGGTTTCATTCCATACCAAGAGGTATATAATGCGCCGCAGCATCGCGTCAACCGGATTTTTGTACCGCTAGGTATTTATTCGTCGATGCGGAGGCGAAAAGGCGCAGAAAAGCGCCCATGAGCGTAGATGGGGATGGCCGGTCGTTCCGGCAACCCAAGGATGGACATTTATCGTCCGGGCCAGCAGGCCAGGGTCGTATCGACCAGTCGCTCCAGCGTTTCGCGCGATGCGCCGGCACCGGCCTGGACCGCCATGCCCTGAATCACGGTGGAGAGATAGCAGGCCAGCGCCTGCGGCTCGATCGTATCGGGCAGGTCGCCTTCGTCTCGCGCGCGCTCCAGCCGGCGGACGAGCGCCGCATCGGAGGAGGCGCGGCGGGCGATCACCTCGCCGCGAATCGATTCCGCCTCGGCACCACAGGTCACGCTGCTGATTACGCCCAGGCAGCCTTTCGGCTCGCTGGCGCTGGTCTGGATGTCGAGCGCACCGCGCAGCAGCCGCTCGGCGACGCCGCGGGCCGTCTCGGCTTCCAGCGCCGAACCCATGTAGCACATCTTCTCGCGCTCGTAGAGATCGAGCGCCTTGCGGAAGAGTGCCTCCTTATTGCCGAAACAGGCATACATGCTGGGCCGGGTGATCCCCATCGCCTCGGTCAGCTCGGTGATCGAGGCGCCCTCATAGCCACGCCGCCAGAATATCTTGAGCGCGGCCGAAAGCGCCTCGTCAGGATCGAATTCACGGGGCCGTCCGCGGACGGCCGTCAAGGCGGCGCTGCTTTTCATACCGATCGTTATATAGGTGAGCCGAAAGCGAACGTCCACTGGTGGCTTGGGCTTGCCAGTACGCCACGTCGTCGGCCTGCCCGAAGCGTTGCGGCGGCCATCTAGCATCTCGCGCAGATCGATCGCCTCAAGAAAGGATCATCCCGGAATTGAAGGCAGGGCTGGCAACATCGGTCTTCATCGCGGACCATTGCTGGAATAGAACAAGGTGGGCGGCTCTGCTGCGAAACCGGATCCTTTTTCCCGGCCTACGCGCTTGCTTCCGCCGAAGATTTCGGGAATGTGTCTACACCTATCGAACGGGGGTTCAGGTGAGAAAAATGATCTGGGCTGCAGCTACCTCTGCAGCTCTTGTGATGTGTCCGCAGCCTATCTGCGCTATGGAAGTGCCAAGCGCAAGTGTGCCTCCCGAAGTTGATGATCCGGCCAAATTCTTCTTGTTTCACTTGGACGGTATTTCGCCCGACGTGGCTCGCGCTGACTTGGTCTATTGTATCAATCAAGCCAAGGGCATTTTGTCATTACGAGATCGAACCGGTAACAGCGGGGGTCTCCTAGGGGCGCTGATCAATGCGAGAGCTGCCGAGATCGATCGGTTCCGCATGCGGAATGCCGTCATGCGCAAATGCATGGGGCTCTACGGTTATGCGCGATACAAGGTACCACAGGCTGAATGGAAGCTGCTGGTAAAGGAAGGCGATATCGTCCTCGACAACAAGGGTGCTCCCGATCCTGAAGTGATCGATCGTATGGCGATATTTGCATCGGGGCCGACGCCCGCCGGGGAAAGGCTGGACCCATGAT
This sequence comes from Flavisphingomonas formosensis, assembly GCF_009755815.1. Taxonomy (GTDB): domain Bacteria; phylum Pseudomonadota; class Alphaproteobacteria; order Sphingomonadales; family Sphingomonadaceae; genus Flavisphingomonas; species Flavisphingomonas formosensis. The sequence goes on along the minus strand of NZ_WRPK01000002.1, from coordinate 714,853 downwards.
CCGCCACGGTATCTGTAAGCGCCTGTTGTTGGTTCTGGCTGCGCTCGGATCAATGAGCGCAGTCACGGAAATGGCTTACGCGCACAAGCCGTTGAAGTCGAAGGAACTCGTCTTCGATAAGGCAAAGGGCTATATTCTGGTTCGGCTGGGTCCCGCAGTGGGCTCCACCGGATCTGCGGCGGTAGTCGGCTTCACTAGGCTCGATCCCTATACCGGCAAGATCATGGGTGACGGCGTTCTGAACGGACTGAGTAGCAAGGAGTATAATGCCGCAGCCGCTGGCGGAGGTAATTTGCTGTCGACCGATGGCAAGACGAGCCTGTATCTGATTCCAGTGAATCCAGGACGGTGGATCATTACCGGAACCGGTGTGACTGTTTACTCGCTCGGCACCTATGGATTCGATGTAAAGGCTGGCGAGACGGTTGACATCGGCACGATTCTGACAGGACGGGAGGACGGGAAATCGGCAATCCCGGAGATTGCTGCAGCCAAGCTTTCCGAAGATCTGGTGCATTTCGGCACGTTAATGAATATCGTCATGACGGACGCCTTGCTGCTCCGGCCACCCGGTGACGCAGACCCGATACCTGCGGAATTGGCGGCCTTCAATGTACGCAAGGCGGAGCTGATTCCCGATATACGGTTCGACAACGTCTATCATAGTCTCGTGGGGCGAGTGCTGGGTCTGCCGCCGATGCAGCATAATCCACCACTTGCCGCAGCCACGTTTCCCAGTGAGTCTAAATAGATATGGACGTGCAGGGCCGCCGCGATGCAGGACAGGGTGGCGGTTCACGATATACGCGCTCTATCGTGACAGAGCGTCGCTGCGCGATGAGGTTGGGATTGTGCGGCGGGCCATGATCGGCTGTTCGATCGTCGCCCGCCCGCTATCGTCGATATGGATGCGCTGGTCGCACCGCGCCGCGGTATCGGGCCGGTGGGTGACGACCAGCATGGTGAGCCCCGGGCGGGCCGCCTCCAGCGCCGCGAACAGCCGGCTTTCGGAATCCATGTCGATCTGCGCGGTGCCTTCGTCGAGGATCAGGATCGCCGGATCTCCGATCAGCGCGCGCGCGATGCACAGCCGTTGTCGTTGCCCGCCCGAAAAGCGCATGCCGCGCTCGCCCATGCGCGTGTCGAGCCCATGCGGCGTGGATCGGACCAGATCGGCGAGGCCGACGATTTCGAGCAGCTGCCAGAGCGCGTCGTCGCCGGGCCAGGGCGTGCCGAACAGCATATTCTCGCGCAATGTCTCGTTCGCGATCAGCGGATCCTGCGGCACATAGCCGACCAGCCGGCCCCAGCAGGAAGGGCCGCCCTCGGCGAGCGGCAGGATCCGCCCGTCGACCGCCACCGTGCCGCCGAGCGGCGGCAGGAGGCCGAGCAGCGTGTCGAGAAAGGTCGTCTTGCCCGCGCCCGAACGGCCGGTGATCGCGATCCGGCTGCCGGCGCGGACGGTGCATCGCACGTCCTGCACCACCGGTACGCCGTCGCCATAGCCGCAGGCGAGCCCTTCGATGCGGATCGTGTCGGAAAAGCCGGTCATGCCGGCGAAGTGGCGTCCTGGCCCCGGATCGGCGGCATCGATCGCGGTCAGCGCCGCAAAGGCGCCGTCCGCATTCTCGCGTACCTCCGCGGCGGCGCGCGTGATCCGGTTGAACACCGGCAGCAGCCGCCAGCCGCCGGAGCCGAACAGCGCGAAGGTAGGGAGCAGCCCGGCGCCGGCATGGCCCATATGCACGGTGAACAGCATCGCGGCGAACAGGGCGAGGAACAGCGCCGCCTCGTTGCCCGAGCGCGAGAGCATGCCGCGCATCCCCTCATGTCCGATCGCCCGGCCATAGCGGATGGCGACGCCGCGCATCTTCGCGCGAAAGCCCGGCACGCGGCCCATCACCCGCACCTCCTTCAGCGAGGAGAGGGCGAGCGCGGTGAGCGACAATATCTCGGGCATCACGTCGCGCCCGGCGCCGGCACGCATCGCGGCGGCCATGATCCGCTTCTCCAGCCACGCCATCGCCCGGCTGCTGCCGAGGAAGGTCGCGCCGAGGCCGATGGCGAGCAGCGGATCATAAGCGAGCAATCCGCCGATGATGAACAGCGCCACCGCCGCATCGGTCGCGATCTCGAGCGAGGGTGCGAGCACGTGGCGGAAGGTGGCGCGCAGATCGTCGGTCATCAGCGTCGCCGATCGCGCGACGTCGCGCGCACCGGCGCTGGTCCACGGCATGTCGAGCTGGAGCGAGAAGAGGCGCCGCAGCAGCGCGGTGGCCCAGAGCGACATCAGCGCGTTGCGCGATACGATCAGCCGATATTGGAGCAGCGCGCGGACCAGGCTGATGCCGAGCAGTCCCGCGGCAGCGAGCGGCAGCGCGGACTCGTCGAGCCGGAGACCGATCAGCGGAAGCATGCCGCCGGGATGGATGAGGATGCGGATAAACCCGAAGATGCCGGCCAGCAGCGCCAGCTCGAGCAGGGCGACGAGCACCGAAAGCGCGATCAGCCCGATCAGCGCGCGGCGGCTGTCCGGATCGGCGATGCGCCAGAACAGCGCGGCGAGGCTGGTCAGTCCCGTGCCTCTCGCCGTCACGCGGCGGCCCCGCTATCGGATGGTCTCGTCCCCGCGGCTAAGGTGTCGGGCGCCGCGCCGTGCATGGTTTCTCCATTGCGGACGGGAATAATGCGGCGGATGCGCATGATGATGGCATGTTCCCCTTTTCAGGCTGCGCAATCGTTCATAGCATTTGGGGCAGGATGCGTACCGGATTTTCGTGCCGAAGGCGAGGCTGTTCGCTTGGTGGTCGGCAGATCAATCCGGCTTCGGGGGGCACTATTGGGAACGGGGTCATGATGGTTCGTTTCGCGACGTCGCTCGCGGCTTGAGGACGCGTCGCGCCATGGCCTCCTATCGCGACCTTGCCTCGCTCGGCCTGCCGCAGCCGGATCTCGCCACCCGCGATCTGCTGCGTGCTGTGCTGGAGATCGCGCCGCCGAGCGAGGCGGCGCTCGCGCTCGCCGGCCGCGCCCTCGCCGGACAGGCCAATCGGGGGATAGAGCGGCTGCTGCCGTTTGCCGCCCGCTCGGCTTGGCTGGCCGCCGCGGACCCTCCGGGAAGCCGGCGCATCGCCGCCGTGCGCCGGCGCGCCGCGATGGACATGCTGGCCTATCAGCATTTCGTACAGCGCGTGATTGGGCAAATCTCCGCGCGCGGCATCGCCCCGCTGGTCACCAAGGGTTATGCGCTTGCCCGGCTCTATTATGACGATCCGGCGCATCGTCCGGCCGGCGATCTCGACATAGCGATCCGGCCGGGCGATTGGTCGGCGGTGCTGGCGCTGCTGGAGGCTGAAGGGTTCCGCGCCATCCAGCCGCAGATTGCGAGCGCCCATTCCCCGGCCTTTCACGCCCACGGCATGAGCCGCGACAGCGATCCCTATGAGATCGACCTGCATCGCTCGATCGTCGCGGCGACGCCATGGCCCGGTGCCGACGACGGCTTCTGGGCGCGCGCGCGGCCATTCGCCGTGGGCAAGGCGAGCGCCCTGACCCTGAGCGATGCCGATCATCTGCTCCACGCCTGCCTTCACGGCTGCATGCCCAATGACGTGCTACCCATCCGCTGGATCGTCGATGCCGGCCGCATCGTCGCGCATGGCACGCCCGATTGGACGGTGTTGATCGGCGAGGCGCGGCGGCGGCGGGCGGCTTGGCCGGTGGCTGCCTGCCTCGGCTATCTGCGCGACGAGATCGGCATCGCCGTGCCCGAGGACGCGATCCGGCAACTGGCCGACGAACCGATGGAAGCGGCCGACGAGGCATATTTCCGGATTCGCGCGACGGGGCTGACGTCCACCGCGCTGCGCGATCGACTGCGTTTCCTCTGGCTGCTCTACCGGCGTAGCGTGACCGGACGGCATGGCGCGGTCGGCTTCCTGCGCTGGCTGCGCACCCGCTGGGGTATCGCGGGCGATCGCTCGATGATCGCCGAAGCCGTGCGCCGTCTTCCGCGGGCTCATTGGCGGCGTTGAACCCGGGTCGGGCCTGCCTGAGGGAAGCGTGATAGGGGCCGTTGAAACGCGCCGCCCTTGCCGCAACGCACCAATAAGGCTATGCGCGCGGCCAAATCCCTCATCCTGACAGGACCCGTTTCGAATGAGCCTCCGCAACGTGGCCATCATCGCGCATGTCGATCATGGCAAAACCACGCTGGTCGACCAGCTTTTCCGCCAGTCGGGTACGTTCCGCGACAATCAGCGCATCGAAGAGCGCGCGATGGATTCGAACGACCTCGAGAAGGAGCGGGGCATCACCATCCTCGCGAAATGCACCTCGATCGAGTGGGAAGGCACACGGATCAACATCGTCGACACCCCCGGCCACGCCGATTTCGGCGGCGAGGTGGAGCGTATCCTCTCGATGGTCGATGGCGTGATCCTGCTGGTGGATTCGTCCGAAGGCGCGATGCCGCAGACCAAGTTCGTCACCGGCAAGGCGCTGGCGCTCGGCCTCAGGCCGATCGTCGTGGTCAACAAGATCGACCGCTCCGATGCGCGCGCGCAGGAGGTGCTGGACGAGGTGTTCGACCTGTTCGTGAGCCTCGATGCCAATGACGAGCAGCTCGATTTCCCGGTGCTCTTCGCCTCGGGCCGCAACGGCTATGCGAGCGACGATCCCGAAGCACGCGAGGGCACGCTGCACCCGCTGTTCCAGAAGATCGTCGATCATGTGCCGCCGCCGGCGCTGGACCAGGATGGTCCGTTCAAATTTCTCGTCACGCTGCTCGATCGCGACAATTTCCTCGGCCGCATCCTTACCGGCCGGGTCGCCTCCGGTGTCGTGAAGGTCAATCAGCAGATCCACGCGCTCGACGGTTCGGGTGCGGTGGTGGAGAGCGGCCGCGCCTCGAAGATCTTCGCGTTCCGCGGGCTGGAGCGCGTGCCGGTCGACGAAGCCAAGGCCGGCGACATCATCTCGATCGCGGGCCTGACGGTCGCGACCGTCGCTAACACCATCGCCGATCCGAGCGTCAGCGATCCGCTGCACGCGCAGCCGATCGACCCGCCGACGCTGTCGATGCGCTTCGCGGTCAATGATTCGCCGATGGCGGGACGCGAGGGCACGAAGGTAACGAGCCGCATGATCCGCGACCGGCTGCTGCGCGAGGCGGAAAGCAATGTCGCGATCAAGGTGACCGAAGCGGCCGACCGCGACAGCTTCGAAGTCGCGGGTCGCGGCGAGCTCCAGCTCGGCGTGCTGATCGAGACGATGCGCCGCGAGGGCTTCGAGCTCGGCATCAGCCGCCCGCGCGTGCTGTTCGGCGAGGACGAGAATGGCGGCCGGACCGAGCCCTATGAGACGGTGGTGATCGACGTCGACGACGAATATTCGGGCACGGTCGTCGAGAAGATGTCGATCCGCAAGGCCGAGCTCACCGACATGCGGCCCTCGGGCGGCGGCAAGACCCGCATCACCTTCTCCGCGCCGTCGCGCGGGCTGATCGGCTATCATGGCGAGTTCCTGTCGGACACGCGCGGCACCGGCATCATGAACCGGCTGTTCGAGAAATATGGCCCCCACAAGGGCAATATCGAAGGCCGCAAGAATGGCGTGCTGATCTCCAACGGTGCGGGCGAGGCAAATGCCTATGCGCTCGGTCCGCTCGAGGAGCGCGGCGTGCTGATGGTCGAGCCGGGCGAGCCGCTCTATGAAGGCATGATCATCGGCGAGAACGCCAAGACGGACGACCTCGAGGTCAATCCGATGAAGGCGAAGCAGCTCACCAACTTCCGCGCCTCGGGCGGCAAGGATGACGCGATCCGCCTCACCCCGCCGCGCCGTCTGACGCTCGAGCAGGCGATCGCCTATATCGACGATGACGAGCTGGTGGAGGTGACGCCGAAGTCGATCCGCCTGCGCAAGCGCCACCTCGATCCGCACGAGCGCAAGCGCGCCAGCCGCGCCAAGGCGGCCTGAGCGGATTGGACATGCGCTCCGGAAAGTGGAGCGCTGTCCGGGAGCGTCGGTGCGGCGCCGTTGCCATCATGCCATCAGGCGCCTATCTTGCCTGCATGACAGCGCCGCAGCTTTCCGTTCGATCGGCCCGCGCGAGGGACTTGGCTCATCGTCTCTCCCGACTGGAGAGACGGCCGATCCATGCGATCGTCGAAGATGCGCTTACTGAATATGCAAAGCGCCATCCCGAACCGAGCGCTTCGGCCTTTCTTAAGCGTCTCAGGGTGTTGGCGGTGGAAGATGTCGATCTTGAAGCGCTGATCGAGGATAATCGCACGTCTCACGACGGTGTCGCGCTCTGATTCTACTCGATACCAATGTGATGTCGGAATTGATGAAGCCGACGCCGGACGCCGTGGTCGAGCATTGGTTTCTCCGCCATGAGGAGGAATGCGTCCTAGCTTCGATCGCGATCGGCGAGCTGGCCTATGGTGTTGCCAAGCTGGAGGCCGGCGCACGTAAGCAGCGGCTCGGCGAGCAGATCGCCGAATGGCGGCTGCATTTCGCTGGGCGCACCCATGCGTTCACGGCAGCAACGGCCATGCTATATGGAGAGATACTGGGCAAAGCGCGTCGCGCCGGAAGGCCCATGTCGGTGCCGGATGCGCAAATCGCGGCGATTGCTCAGCAACATGATTGCACCCTCGCAACGCGCAACGTGCCGGATTTTCAAACCACCGGACTGGCATTGATCAATCCTTGGGAATGACCGGCGCCGGACGCGCCGATCTTCGTTTGATACCGCGTACGAAATCGCGCCATAAAAGGCGCGACAGCCTGTCAACGGCGGTTTCGCCGGGCTGGTGCCGATGGTAGACGTCGCCTCCGATCCAAGGAGAGGACGTCCCCATGAATCCCGCCGATTTCGCTTCGTTGCTCGCGCTTCGCCATCCCGACAAGCTGTTCATCGGCGGCCAGTGGGTCGCGCCGGCGAAGGGCGGCGCGTTCGACATGGTCTCGCCGATGACGGAGGAGGCCTATCTCAGGATCGCCGAGGCGACCGAGCCGGACATGGACCGTGCCGCCGACGCGGCGCGCGAGGCGTTCGACAACGGCCCCTGGCCGAAGCTCAGCCATGCCGAGCGCGCCGACTATCTGCGCCGCATCGCCGCCGGGCTGGCGGCGCGTGCCGAGGCGCTCGGCCATGCCTGGACGCAGCAGGTGGGCATCCTCCACGCCATGGGCCAGTTCAGCGCACATGGCGCGGCCGGGATCTTCAACCAATATGCCGACATTGCCGGCACCTTCGCATTCGAGGAGCAGCATACGCCCGGCTATGGCGGCGGCACCGCGCTGATCGTGCGCGAGCCGGTCGGCGTCGTTGCGGCGATCGTGCCGTGGAACGGGCCGCTGAGTCTGGCCAGCCTCAAGGTCGCGCCGGCATTGCTCGCCGGCTGCACCGTAGTGCTCAAGGCCTCGCCCGAGGCGCCGCTCGACGCCTATGTGATTGCCGAGATCGCCGAGGAGATCGGCCTGCCGGCGGGCGTGCTCAATCTCGTCACCGCGGATCGCCCCGCGTCCGAGCATCTCGTCCGCAATCCGACGATCGACAAGGTGAGCTTCACCGGATCGTCCGTTGCGGGACGCAAGATCGCCTCGATCTGCGGCGAGCGCATGGCACGCTTCACCATGGAGCTGGGCGGCAAGTCGGCGGCGATCGTGCTCGACGACATGCCCGTCGAGGAGGCGGTGCAGGGCCTGACCGGCAGCATCTGCCTGATGAGCGGCCAGGTCTGCGCCGCGCTGACCCGCGTCGTCGTGCCGCGCCGCCGGCATGACGAGTTCGCCGATGGCTTCGCGGCTGCCATGTCCGCGCTGAAGGCCGGCAATCCTTATGATCCGGCTTCCAATCTCGGCCCGCTGGCGATGGGGCGGCAGCTCGATCGGGTGCTGGGCTATATCGAGAAGGGCAAGGCGGAAGGCGCACGGCTCGCCGCCGGTGGCGGCCGCCCGGCCGGGCTCAATCGCGGTTTCTATGTCGAGCCGACGCTGTTCGTCGGCGTCGACAACGCTATGACGATCGCGCAGGAGGAGATCTTCGGCCCGGTGATCAGCCTCATTCCGGTGGAGGACGAGGAGGATGCGGTGCGTATTGCCAACGAGTCGATCTACGGGCTCAACGGCGCCGTGCTGACTCACGACCGGGATCGTGCCTATGCCTTTGCGCGGCGCATGCGCACCGGCAATGTTTCGCAGAACCAGTTCCGCGTCGATACGAGCGTGACTTTCGGCGGTTACAAACAATCGGGCGTGGGCCGCGAAGGCGGGGTCGAGGGGCTGCTTCCCTATCTCGAGGCGAAGACCGTCTTCCTCGACGATGCGGCGTGAGCCGGGCCTGACGACCAGGGAACGGGCCGCCGCCCTTATCCGTTGAACGCCCTATGAATATATCGTTCCCACAGGATTAAGGGTGGGAACGCTAGTGTCCCGACTCAAGCATGGGATGCCATGCGAACGAGGGGCCGAAGGAGCGAGCAATGAATAGGTTCATGAAGACGACCGTGGCCGCGCTCGTAGCCGGCGCGACCATCGCTACTGCGGCAGCGCCGGCTTCCGCACGCGGCTGGCACGGCGGCGGCGGTTGGCACGGTGGCGGAGGCTGGCATGGCGGCGGCGGTTGGCATGGCGGCTGGGGTGGCTACCGTGGCGGCTGGGGCGGTTATCGCGGCGGCTATTATCGCGATCATACCGGCGCCATCCTCGGTGCCGGCGTTGCGGGTCTTGCGCTCGGCGCGGTGATCGCGTCGAACAACCGGCCTTATTATGGCGGCTATTATCGCGACGGCTATTATGACGGCTATGGCTACGCCGACGACTGTTACTCCCGTCGCGTCTGGGATCCGTATATCGGACGTTATGTCTGGAGCCGCGAGTGCTACTGATCGCTGCTCGACGTTCCCACTGTCTTGAATGAGCGAAGCCGGCTCGCCCTCCCTCGGGCGGGTCGGCTTCTCATTTGGCCATGGCGAGAATGGCCGCCCATTCCGCGTCGCTGACCGGCGAGACGGAAAGCCGCGACTGGCGGATCATCTTCATCTCGGCGAGCGCGCTATTCGCCTTCATGGCCCTGAGCGTGACAGGTTTCGCCAGCGGCTCGACCGGCTTCACCGCCACGGACGACCATTTGCCGTCTGGGCCGTCCGGCTTTGCGGTGCGGCCGATTTCCATGATCCCCACCGCCGCCTTCTCGTCGCCACTGTGGTAGAAGAAGGCGCGATCGCCGACCGCCATGGCGCGCAGGTTGATCGCCGCTTGCGGATTGCGCACGCCATCCCACTCCGTCGCCTTGTCGCGCACCAGATCATCCCACGAATAGGAATCCGGTTCGGATTTCATCAGCCAATAGGCCATGCATCGCCCTCCCGTCGCAGGCCGCAATCCTGCCCGGCAGCTAGACGCTTGTGAAGCGCTTTGCGCTTTCGCTGGAAAAGTCGCGCCAGTTGGGGCAGGGCGCGCGCATGACCGACACTACCGAAGAGAGCGGCGCCCCTGCCGCGGACACGCCGCCCGATCGGCTCTCGATGAACCCGAAGAGCCCCTTCTACGATCCGCAGATCCTCTCGCGCGGCATCGGCATCCGCTTCAAGGGGTCCGAGAAGACCAATGTCGAGGAATATTGCATCTCGGAAGGCTGGATCCGCGTGATGGTCGGCAAGACCGTCGATCGGAAAGGCAACCCGCTCTGCATCAAGCTCAGTGGCCCGGTCGAACCCTATTTCGAAGACATCGCTTCGAAGGAATAGGTGGGCCTTTTGGCCTTCTCCCGCTCGCGGAAGAAGGTCTGGGTGAGGGCTTCTCCCTTCCTGGCGCTGCACCGCTGATCGACTCAGCCGCGGTCCAGCATCAGGTTGAGCTTGGCGGTGGCGATCAGCTTGCCGCGATCCTCTTGCCAGGCCTCCGCTTCGACATTGGCAACGCGCCGGCCGAGCCGGGTCACCCGCGCCGCAGCGCGCGTCTCGATCAGCCGCCCGCCCCGCATATAATCGACGGTGACATTGATCGGCTTGATGCGCGGACCGTCCGATCCGCCGAGCGCGTGGCGGATGGCGGCGAAACCGGCGAGTTCCAGCAGGCCTGCAATGGCTCCGCCGTGCATGAAGCCGGGACGGCCGATCAGATGGCTGGCATGCGGCAGGACGAGCAGTGGCTGGCCATGCTCATGGTCCAGCCGGACGCCGAGCAGCTTCGCATAGGGAGGGAGCTCGGCCATGATCAGTCCACGTCGGTATACATGAAGGTGCCGGCGATGTGCGCTACCGGATCGTCGGGATCGCCGTCATGCGCGGTACCGCGGACGAAGGCTATGCGGCGGGTGACCCGATAGCATTCGGCGCGGCCGATCACCTCCTGTCCGATCTTCGACGGGCGAAGATAGTCGACCCGCAGGTCGAGCGTCGCATGCGGCTTCTTCGGGCCGGAGCGGATGAAAACCGCACAGCCGGCCGCCATGTCCATCAGGCTGATGATCGGGCCCGATGAAAGCACGCCGGATTCGGCGTCTGCCGCAAGATCGGGATCATAAGGCAGCGAAAGCTCGCACCAATCCCGACCGTGCGCGCGATAGCCGATGCCGAGCCGCGTGCTGTGGTGCGATTCGGGAGCCCGCGTGAGAAAGGTCTTGGGATCGAAATCGTCGGACATGGGCTGCGCATAAGCTGCAACGCGGGGCACGGCAACCATGGGCGGAAGCGCGCGGCTTGCGGGCTCGGCACGGAGGCTTACCTTGCGTGCGATGATCGGCGGAGACTTTCGATGATGCGGACCTTGGCTCTCGTGCCGTTGCTCGGCCTGTTGCTGCTGGCGGCATGCGGCAAGCCGGCGGGAACAGCCAGCCCCGCTGGCCCTTACCGTGCGGTGATCAGCTTGCCCTCGGGCGAATTGCCCTTCGGCCTGGAGGTAACGGAGAAAAATGGCGTGCCGGTAGCGACGATCGTCAACGGCGACAATCGTGTCCAGGCGGAGCAGACGCGTTTCCAGAATGGGCGCCTGACACTGGATTTTCCTTCTTACGATTCGAGCCTGGATGCGGAGCTGAAGCCTGACGGCACGCTGGCCGGCACCGCACATCTCTATCGTCGCAGCGGCCGCGTCGATGCGCCTCTTTCGGCCATGCCCGGCATCGCCTGGCGCTTCTTTGAGCGGCAGGATCCGCCTGCGGCCAAGCTTTCCGGCCGCTGGTTGATCGAGACGCAGGGCGAGAAGCCGGAGAAGGGGCTGTTGCTGCTCGATCAGAATGGCAACAGGCTCACTGGCACGGTTCAGTTTCCGAGCGGAGACGAGCGTTTCCTGACGGGCGAGGTTTCGGGCGCTCAGTTCGCGCTTTCCACCTTCGACGGTAATCAGGGATCGGTCTGGAAAGGCAATATCCGGCGCGACGGAAGCCTGTCCGGCGACAGTTACGGCGCGACCAGCAAGGTGCCGGAAGCCTGGACGGCGAAGCGGCAGGATGCTTCCCCGGCAGACCAGGTGGCGGCGATCGCCGAGGAAAAGCCGCCGGTCGATCGCATCGCCTTCACCTTCCCGGACGTCGACGGCAAGCCGGTGTCGCTTGCCGATCCACGCTTCAAGGGCAAGGTGGTCATCGTGTCGATCGGTGGCACCTGGTGCCCCAACTGCCATGATGAGATTGCCTATCTCGCGCCCTATGTCGACCGGCGGCGGGCGGAGGGGCTGGAGGCGATCGGGCTGCAGTTCGAATATGACGCCGATCCGGTGCGCTCGGCGCGGCAGATCAAGCGCTTCGCCGAACGCTATCGGGTCCATTACCCGCTGCTCATTGCCGGCGAGGCGACGCCGGAGGGCACGAAGAAAGCGCTGCCGGCGATCGGTGGCGTCAGAGTCTATCCGACGACCCTGTTCATCGATCGCAGGGGCAGGTTGCGCGCCATCCACGTCGGTTATGCCGGGCCGGCTGCGGGCGCGCTGCACGAGCAGGCGATCCAGCGCTTCGATACGCTGGTGAACGCACTTCTAGCCGAAAAGGCCTGATGGAGGGGTTTTCCGATGGCGCGCTCGTTCCAACTCGTCGATGTTTTTGGTCAGGCAGATTTCTCGGGCAATCCGCTGGCAGTGGTCGCCGCGGCGGAGGATCTCGACAGCGAGGCGATGCAGCGCATCACGCGTTGGCTGAACCTGTCCGAGACCAGCTTCCTCTTGCCGCCGACCGATCCGGCGGCGGACTATCGGGTGCGTATCTTCACGCTGGAGCGCGAAATGCCCTTTGCCGGCCATCCGACGCTCGGCACCTGCCACGCCTGGCTGAAGGCCGGCGGCCGGCCAAAGCACCCCGCGCGGATCGTGCAGCAATGCGGTGCGGGCCTGGTGCCCATCCGGCGGGACGACGACAGGCTGGCCTTCGCGGCGCCGCCGTTGATCCGTTCCGGCCCGGTCGACGAGGCCGATCTCGACGAGGCAGTGGCGCTGCTGGGCATAGAGCGTGGTGCGGTGGTCGATGCCCAGTGGGCGGACAATGGGCCAGGCTGGCTGGCGTTGATGCTCGATTCGGCGGAGGGGGTGCTCGCGCTCGCGCCGGCGCGTGCGCATCCGAAGCGGATCGACGTCGGTGTGGTCGGCCCGCATGCCGGAGGCGGTGAGGCGGCCTATGAGATTCGCGCCTTCTTCAGCGATCAGCATGGCGCGGTGATCGAGGATCCCGTGACCGGCAGCCTCAACGCGTCGATCGCGCAATGGCTCTATGCCTCCGGCCGCGTCGACGGCCCCTACGTCGCTGCGCAGGGCACGCGCTTGGGCTGCACCGGGCGCGTGTTCCTGGATCGCGACGCCAGTGGAGAAATCTGGGTCGGCGGCCGGACGCGCACGCTGTTTTCGGGGACGATGGAGGTTTGAGTGAGCCTCCTCGCCGCAGGGCAGCGAGGGAGAAAAAGGCTTATTTCAACAACCCGGCTGCGCGATACCAATTCGCCGTGGCCCGCAGCCCATCCGGCGTTGCCACTGCCGGTGCCCACATGTCCCCCGGCGGTCGGGCGGCTGCGCTCACGACCCAATCGGGATGGCAGAAATAGCGAACGCGATCCGGCGTCAGCTTGGCGGCGCCGCCGCGTGCCAGCCGGTCGGCGCGGGCACCCAGCATGAGGAGCGCTTCAGGGATCGAAAGCGGCAGGATCCTGCGCCCCACCGCGAGGCCGATGGCGCGGGCGAACTCGCGATGGTCCCAGCCGGCCGAGACGCCGTCGTCGGGTTCGTACAGCGCGCCGATTCCGGCCGGGGTCTGTCCCAGCACCAGCAGCAGCCGGGCGAGGTCTTCGCCGGCGATAACCGACAGCCGCCCGTCCGGCGGCAGGGGTATGAAGCGCCAACGCGCGACACGGAAGAGCTCCAGCATCTCGCGGTCGTGCGGGCCATAGACGGCGGGCGGGCGGACGATCGTCCAGTCTAGTCCCGAGGCGCGAACCACGTCTTCCGAGCGTGCCTTGGACCAGCCATAGTCGGAGAGGCTCGGTTCGCGGGCGGCCAGCGAGGAGACATGGACGAAGCGGCGGATGCCTGCTTCCCGCGCTGCTGCGATCACGTCCGCGGTGCCGGTGACGTTGCACGCCTCGAAGCCGGCCCGATCGGGTGCGTTGATCATGCCGGCGATGTGGAGCATCGCGTCGGCCCTGTCCGACAGCGCAGCGAGGCTCGCCGGCCTGTCCAGCGCGCCTTCGATCCACGTCACGCCGGGCTGCGCCGGCTGGGCGCGGCGGGTGAGCGCTCGAACGGCGAGCCCCTGCGCCCGCGCCTGCTGGATCACATGCGTGCCGACGAACCCGGTGCCTCCGGTGATCGCGATGGTGGCCGTCATGCGGGGCCGATCACAGGAGGACGAGATGATCGCGATGGACGAGCGCCGCGCGCGGCGCATAGCCGAGTATCGCTTCCAGCGCGTCGCTGCGCCGGCCGACGATCCGTGTCGCCTCCTCGGCGTCATATTCGATAAGGCCGCGCGCGAAGGCGGTGCCGTCCGGTCCGGCGATGTCGACCACGTCGCCGCGCGCGAAGCGCCCTTCGATGCCGGTCGCGCCGGCCGCGAGCAGGCTACGGCCCTGGCCCAGCGCCCTGGCCGCGCCCTCGTCGACGCGGATCAGCCCGCGCGAGGTGAGCCGGCCGGCAAGCCAGGCCTTGCGCGCCGAGGCGCCTTTCTCGGCAACGAATAGCGTGCCGTGCCCAGTTTCCTCGAAGGCCTGCAGCGGCCGATCGACCTTGCCGGTGACGATGGCGAGATGGGCGCCGGCGCGCTGCGCGATGCGGGCGGCGGAGAGCTTCGAGGTCATGCCGCCCGAGCCCATGCCGCTCGCCGAGCCGCCGTCCGCCATGGCGAGAATGCGGGCATCGATCCGCTCGACGCGCGGGATCATCTTCGCCGACGGGTCGCGGCCGGGATTGGCGGTGTAGAGCCCGTCGATGTCGGAGAGCAGGATCACTCCGCGCGCGCCCGCAGCCTGACCGATCCGCGCCGCCAGCCGGTCGTTGTCGCCGAAGCGGATCTCGGCGGTGGCGACCGAATCATTCTCGTTGATGATCGGTACGACGCCGAGCGTCAGCAGCCGGTCCAGCGTCGCGGCCGCGTTGAGATAGCGTCGCCGATCCTCGAGATCGTCCAGCGTGACCAGGATCTGCGCGGCGGTGAGGCCTTTTTCGCCGAGCAGTTCGGCCCAGCTGTGCGAAAGCGCGATCTGTCCGGTGGCGGCAGCGGCCTGCGCATCCTCAAGGCTGGCGCGGCCGCCCTTGGGCAGCTTCAGCCGGCGCGCGCCCAACGCAATCGCGCCGGAGGAGACCACCGCGATCTGCTGGCCCGCGCCGCGGCGGGCGGCGATGTCGGCGACGATGCCCGCAAGCCATTCCCGGCGCACCGCTCCGGCCGCATCGACGAGCAGCGCCGATCCGATCTTGATGACGAGGCGCGGACAGGCGGCGGGAGAAAAGGCCTCGGAGATCATGAGCGGAGCCGGCCCCGCGCGGGGAGGGAGGCCAGGCAGGTCAGATCGGGGACCATTCGGTATCCCCGTCGTCGCTTTCGCGGAATTCGGCGGCGGTTTCCGCCGGACCGATCGCCTCGATCAGCCGGTCGAGCACCGCCTCGATACCCGTCCCGGCCGCGCCGGAGAGGGGAAGTACCGCGGCGCCGCTCGCCTTGGCGAGCTTCTTGCGCAGCTTCTCAACGGCCTTGTCGTCGAGTGCGTCGATCTTGTTGAGGCCGATAACCTCCGGCTTGTCTGGGAGGTCCGCGCCATAGACCTCCAATTCCTCGCGTACGATGCGATAGGCCTCGATCGGATCCTCGCCCGTCGCATCGACGAGGTGAAGCAGCACGCGGCAGCGTTCGATATGGCCGAGGAAGCGGTCACCGATACCCGCGCCGTCCGCCGCTCCCTCGATCAGGCCGGGGATGTCGGCGAGCACGAATTCGCGGCCCTTGTGGCTGACGACGCCGAGCTGCGGGCGAATGGTGGTGAAGGCATATTCGCCGACTTTCGCCTTCGCATTGGTAGTTGCATTGATGAACGTCGACTTGCCGGCATTGGGCAAGCCGAGCAGGCCGGCATCGGCGAGCAGCTTGAGCCGCAGCCACACCCACATCTCTTCGCCCGGCCAGCCCGTGCCATGCTGACGCGGTGCGCGGTTGGTCGAGGTCTTGTAGCTGAGATTGCCGCGCCCGCCGTCGCCGCCGCGCAGGAATACTTGGCGCTGGCCGGGCTTTGTGAAGTCGGCGAGCACATGCTCCTTGTCGTCGGAAAGGATCTGCGTGCCGACCGGTACCTTGATGACGAGATCCTCGCCTCCTGCACCGGTGCGGTTGGCGCCGGCACCGCCCTTGCCGCGTGGAGCCCGGAAATGCTGCGTGTAGCGGAAGTCGATCAGCGTGTTGAGGCCGGGTACCGCTTCGAACACGATGTCGCCGCCCTTGCCGCCATTACCGCCGTCGGGGCCGCCATATTCGATGAACTTCTCGCGCCGGAAGCTGACGGCTCCAGGGCCGCCCGCACCGGAACGTATGAAGATTTTGGCTTGATCCAGGAAATGCATGGCGCGCGCTTAATGCATTTTGCACCCTGGGGGAAAGCTTAGTCGCAAGAGCGGCGCGGCGCCGCCCTAATCCTCGGGCGGAATCTGCTGCATCGCGGCCAGCTGCTCGAGCACCAGGGCCCGTCCGATATCGCGCGGCAGGCCGAGCCGCTCGGTCAGCTTGTCGCCGATCAGCGCATCGCCGATCGCCGCGTGAACCAGCATGACCGCCATTTGTGGCAAGGGACGGCCGGCCGCCCCCTCGTTCAGGCGACTCACGAGCCCATGGATGGAATCGATGATCAGGTCGATCGGTGCGCTGTCACCCTCGATCATCAGCGCATAGACCAGCGCAGCGGCACCTTCGCGGCCGAATGCATCGAAGATCAGGTCCACGACCTGCTCGTAGCTGATCGTTCCGCGCCGTGCGTCTTCCACCGCTGCTCCGATCGCTTCGATGATCGCGCTGGTCAGATGCCCGACCAGCGCTTTCTGAAGCCCCGCTGCGGATCCGAAATGATGGAGCAGATTAGCGTGTGTACGATCGACCCGCTGGGCCACGGCCTTCAACGTGACCGCGCGCGGCCCCTGATCGAGCAGCAGCGACTTTGCAGCTTCCAGTGCGGCGACTCTGCTGTCTGCCGCCCGAAGCCGGGTCCGTTTGATCGCCACTGCTCAGCAGTTCTTGCCGGAGGTCGAATTGAGCGGGGGACTGGGCAGGGTAAGCTCCTAACTACAACGACCCAAGCGACCTATGTTGGTTTATAAAATCGTTATGAACGGTCGTTCGCATCCTCGCAAGTGTGGCAAATCCGCCATCTTCCGCAGATCTTCGCAAATGCCACCGAAATGGAAGCGACTATCGTTGACTTTAGATTAAGTATACATCCTCGGTCAGGCCTTAGCCGATCAGGCTGCGGACAAAATCCACCAGACCCGTGCGACGTGCCCGTCTGACCCTTTCTGCCGCGAGGATCGAGCGGACTTCCGCAAGGCAGCGTTCCGCATCGTCGTTGATCAAGACGTAATCATATTCCGCCCAGTGGCTTATTTCCGCAGCGGCGCGATTCATGCGTCCGGCGATCACTTCGGGACTGTCGGTGCCGCGTGCGTTCAGCCGGCGAGCCAATTCTTCCATCGATGGGGGCAGGATGAAGACGCGCACGAGATCGTCGCGCATCTTCGCGTGAAGCTGCTGCGTGCCCTGCCAGTCAATGTCGAACAGCACGTCGCGGCCCTGCGCGAGCACCGCTTCGACGGGCGCCCGGGGCGTGCCGTAGCGCCGATCGAAGACGTGCGCCCATTCGAGAAACTCGCCGCCTGCCACCATCGCTTCGAAGCGCGGCGTGTCGACGAAATGATAGTCCCGTCCATCCACTTCGCCGGGCCGCATCGGACGGGTGGTAGCCGAAACCGACATTTCAATGCCGTCGTCGCTCTTCAGCAGCATGCGGGAGATGGTGGATTTGCCTGCGCCGGAGGGGGAAGACAGGACGAGCAGTACGCCACGGCGCGCGGAAGGGGAGAGGATTTCGGCCATGGCGCTCTTTCCGCCGGGTCGCTCTTTCCGTCAACGGCGGAAAGCGGCATGGTCCAGGGCCATGAGACCTCATGTCGCCCTCCTGCGCGCGGTGAATGTCGGCAAGCGCAAGATGCCGATGGCGGAACTGCGCGCGCTCTGCGCCGAGATCGGTTTCGCCGAAGCGAAAACCTATGTCGCCAGCGGCAATCTCGTCTTTTCCGCGGACGGCAAGGCTGCCGATTTCGAGCATGCGCTGGAGACGGCGATCGAGCGGCACTTCGGCTTCGTCTCGGAAGTGATCGTCCGCACGCCCACGGCGCTCGAACATGCACTGGCGGATAATCCGTTCGCGAAGGCCGGGGAGAAGGAGCCCAATCGCGTCCTGCTGCTCTTCGCCAAACGCAAGCCTGCGGCGGATGCGGCGGCCCGCATCCTGGAGCGTGCCCAGGGGCGGGAGGCCGTCGTCGCGGTCGGCGACATGCTCTGGTTCCATTTTCCGGACGGAGTTGGCGCTTCGAAGCTGACCCCGAGCTTCATCGATCGCTGCGTGGGATCGCCTGCCACATCGCGCAACCTGCGCACCGTAAGCATCCTGGCCGAAATGGGATCGGCCCTGGCGTGATGGCGCCATCGCTGCGCGATATCCGGCCGATCCATTGGGGGCTGGTCCTCGCCATCCTCGCGCTCGTGGCGATCGAGGAATTGGCTACCGGGCGCAACGCGATCTGTGCCTGCGGCACGGTGCAGCTCTGGCATGGCGCGCTGGATGCCGGGAACAGCCAGCATATCGCTGACTGGTACACGCCCAGCCACGTCATCCACGGCTTCCTCTTCTACGCGTTGGGACGATGGCTGCTGCCGACACGGTCCCCCGGCGAACGGCTGGTGCTCGCGGTCGCGATCGAGGCGTCGTGGGAGATGATCGAAAATTCACCGATCATCATCGATCGCTATCGCGAGGCGACGATCGCGCTCGGCTATAGCGGCGATAGCGTGGTCAATTCAGTGGCCGACGTCGCCTGGATGGCGCTCGGCTTTGCGCTTGCCCGCCGCCTGCCGACAGGGATTACGATCGTGATCGCCATTCTGTTCGAACTGGCCGCTCTATGGGCGGTGCGCGACAATCTGACCCTGAACGTGCTGATGCTGGTGTGGCCGGTCCAGGCAATCAAGGTCTGGCAGGGCGGCTGACGCCCGCGGCATCTCAGCGGATGATCGAATCGGCCAGCCGTTTGTCCTCGCGGCGCTTGTCGATCATCTTTTTCGCAAGATAGCCGCCGCCCATCGCAAGGCCGATCGGCATCGCTGCCCGGCGCGCCAACCCCGCCACGGCCGCGCCGATCAGTGCGCCAGTGATGCCACTGCCCCCGTCGCGCCGGTCAATCTTGCGCCCGGCGAGCGCGCCCAGAATCTTACCGATCATCCTTGTGCCTCCATGCCGTAGATGCAGGTGCAGCGCGCCGGATGCCCAAAGGTTCCCACCGGCGGCAGCAGGGTGGCGCCCCTCGCAGCGGCAGACTATCAGGGCAGGCGGGACCATGTTTCTTCCCGCTGGGTGGAGGCGGGGGCGGTTCCGCGTTCGGGGGTGAAGCGTCGTTGCGTACATCGTGGGTGATCGCTGGATCGATGCTGTCGATCGCGCGGCCGGGGCCGGCCGCGGCCCCAGTGGGCGTGACGCTGGCGCAGTCGCCGGTCCCGGCCACCGCCGATGGACAGGCTGTCGCCGTCGCCCGCATGGTACGCGGCATTCTGAGCTATTCGCGCTGGCCGGATCCGGTCCAGGCGATCCGGCTGTGTGTTGCCGGCGCGCCGCTTTATGGAGCGAGGCTGGACGAAGCCGCGAGCGCGGCCGGGCGAACGATCCGGATTCGCCCGCTGGCGCCTGGCGAGGGACCCGCAGCGGCGGGATGTGACGGGCTCTATCTCGGCCATATGGCGGCGACGTCGCGCGCGCAGCTGGTCGCGGCATCGCGCGGCCGGCCGACCGTGACCATCGACGAGGATGACCCCGCCTGCCGGGCCGGAGCCATGTTCTGCCTGTCGGTGGAGCCAGCCCACCTTTCCTTCCAGCTCAATCTCGATGCCGTGTCGCGCGGCATGGTGCGCATCGATCCCAAAGTGCTGCTCCTGTCCCGGGGCCGGGAGGAGCAGCCTTGAGCGGCCGGGATCCCAACCGCTTCACCCATGGCACGGGCAGGCTGCCCAGCATACGCGACGTGTTGTCCCGCGCGCATTTCCGCGTGACCATGGTCGCAGTTGCGGCGGCGGGCATCACGGTGCTGATCGCCGGACTGATGGTCATGCGCGCCTACGCCTATCACAATCTCGCCCTGATCGCCCAAAGCGCGAGCTACACAGTCGAAGCGGCGGTGGTTTTCGACGATCCGCTGGCGGCGCAGGAGGGGATCGCGCCTCTTACCAGGACCGAGGGTGTGGCCGGGCTTGCGGTCAAGCGTGCCGACGGGCGGCCTCTGGCCAGCTGGCGGCGGGTTGGAAACGGTCTGCGCTACCGCTTCGAGGATCGGGCCGGACGCCTGCTCTTCGCCGTCCCGGTGCGTGCGGCGATTCGTCACGAAGGCCGCACCGTCGGCCAGGTCGTGGTTTATGGCGATGCTGCCGGGCTCGAGCGATTCGTGATCACTGGCCTGCTCGGCATGCTGGGCTGTCTCATCGTCACAGCGGCGGCGGCGACCCTGCTCACGCGGCGGCTCCAGGAAAGCATCGCTGGTCCGCTGCAGACGATCGCCTCGGTCGCGCATGCCGTGCGTAACGAACGCGCGCTGAATCGGCGCGCGCCGGCTGCGCGGATCGCCGAGATCGACGCGCTCGGCCGCGATTTCAACGCGCTTCTTGCGGAGCTGGAAGGCTGGCATGCCAGCCTGCAGGACGAAAATGCGGCGCTCGCGCATCAGGCCAACCACGATCCGCTGACCGGACTATGCAATCGCGGCTCGTTCGAGGCGATCCTGACCGACACCCTGTCCCAGGCCGCAGCTTTCGGCAGGATGGTGGCGCTGCTCTATCTCGACAGCAATGACTTCAAGGAAACCAACGATCGCTTCGGCCACTCCGCCGGCGACGCCGTCCTGGTGGAAGTCGCTCGCCGGATCTCGAGCCTGCTCGGCTCACGGGACCTGGCCGCACGCATGGGCGGCGATGAGTTCGTCATGTTGCTGGCGCCACCGGTCGATCGCGATCGTGCGCAGGATGTCGCCACGCAGCTGCGCCAGGCGATGACCGAACCGATCCTCCTTCCCGACGGACGGACGCTCGTCTCCTCGCTCAGCATCGGCATCGCGCTCTTTCCGCCCGACGCCGGCGACGCCGCAGATCTGGTCCGCGTTGCCGATGCGGCGATGTACGCGGACAAGGAACTGCACCGCCAATCCCCCTGATCCGATGCCTGCGGAGTGTTGCCCATGCGTATATCCTTGCCGATCCATCGGATCGTGCCTCTCCTCCTCCTGGCGCTGGCAGCGTGCCAGACGGTTCCACCTTCCCCGCCCTCTGCGGCCTTCTCCACGACCCAGCAGCGGGCACTGCGCGAAAATGGTTTTGCAGAGACTGACCGGGGATGGGAGTTCGGCATGGCGGACCGGCTGTTGTTCGCAAGCGACGATAGCCGCGTTCGGCCCGAGCAGGCGGATCGAATCAGCAGGATCGCACAGGCGCTGCGCTCGGTGGGCATCGTGCGCCTACGCGTCGAAGGCTATACCGACAGCACCGGCCGGATCTCCCATAATGACGCGCTGTCGCTGGCCCGTGCCAAGGCCGTGGGCGATGCGCTCGTCGGCGGCGGCCTGCCGCGGGGCGGCATCGTCGTCGCCGGGCTCGGCCAGCGTCAGCCGATCGAGACCAACCGCACCGCTGCCGGACGCGCCGAGAATCGGCGCGTCGTGATCGTCGTGCCGACGCCCTGAGGGGATTTGGCAGCCTGCGTCGCGCAGGCCGGCTGGAGGGGCGCTCAGCGACCGAGCATGGCATCCGGTCGAACCACCCGATCGAAGGTCGCTTCGTCGACGAGCCCGAGCGCCAGGCCGGCCTCTTTCAGCGTCAGCCCCTCATGATGGGCATGTTTGGCGATCTTGGCGGCATTGTCATAGCCGATCTCGGGCGCGAGCGCGGTGACCAGCATCAGCGATCGATCGAGCAGGGCGGCGATCCGCGCGCGATCGGGCTCCAGTCCGTCGAGGGCGCGCGCCGTGAAGCTTTCCATGCCGGTCGCGAGCAGGTCGATCGAGCGCAGCACATTGGCGCCGATCAGCGGCTTGAAGACGTTCAGCTCCATATGGCCCTGCAGCCCGCCGACAGTGATGGCGACATGATTGCCCATCACCTGCGCTGCGACCATGGTCAGCATCTCGCATTGGGTGGGATTGACCTTGCCCGGCATGATCGAACTGCCGGGTTCATTCTCGGGCAGATGGAGTTCGCCGAGGCCGCACCGCGGGCCGGAGCCCAGCAGGCGGATATCGTTCGCGATCTTGGAAAGCGAGACGGCGAGCGTGTTGAGCGTGCCGGAGAGATGAACGATCGGGTCGTTGGAGCCCAGCGCTTCGAACTTGTTGTCGGCGGTGCGAAACGGCAGGCCGGTGAGAGTGGCGATCTCGGCCGCGATCGCCTCGCCAAAACCGGCCGGCGCGTTGAGCCCCGTTCCGACGGCGGTGCCGCCCTGGGCGAGCGCGGTCATGCCATGCATTGCAGCCGGCTCGATCCGCTTGCGGTTGCGGTAGATCTGGTGTGCGTAGCCCGAAAATTCCTGGCCGAGCGTGAGCGGCGTCGCATCCTGCAGGTGGGTGCGGCCGATTTTGACGATGTCGTCCCAGGCCTTGGCCTTGGCGTCGAGCGCGGCGAAGATCCGGTCGAGCGCGGGAAAGAGCCGGCCGGACACCGCCCGTGCCGCGGCGATGTGCAGTGCGGTGGGAAAGCTGTCGTTGGACGACTGGCTCTGGTTGACATGGTCGTTGGGATGGACGGGCGATTTACCGCCACGCCGGCCGGTGAGGATTTCATTCGCGCGGCCGGCGATCACCTCGTTGACGTTCATGTTGCTTTGCGTGCCGGAGCCGGTCTGCCAGATCACCAGCGGGAACTGATCGTCGTGCAGGCCTTCGATCACCTCGGCCGCAGCCGCCTCGATCGCATCGGCAATCTCGCCGGGCAACCCGTGACGGCGGTTCACCCGCGCCGCCGCCCGTTTCACGATTGCGAGCCCATGGATGATCTCGATCGGCATCCGCTCGCGTGGTCCGAAGGGGAAATTCTCCAGCGATCGCTGCGTCTGGGCGCCCCAATAGGCGTCGGCAGGAACCTCGATCGGGCCGAAGCTGTCGGATTCGGTGCGGGTGGTCATCGGGAGCCTCGCGACTTTTTGGCCCTCCTCGCGTGCGGGAGAGGGTTGGGAGAGGGCCTTATTTTCAGCGGGAGCTCGCAGGGCGCTCTTTCGGCGCCTCCCCGACCCTTTCCCGCAAGCGAGGGAGGGGAATCTGGATTATTTCTTGCGGGTGAAATCCACCGAAACGACGTTCGATCCGTCCTCGACCGGTTGCGCGATCGGGTGGTCGTTCTCGGCCTTTTCGGTCGGCTCGTCCGCCTCTTCTTCGACATGTGCCTGGAATTGCAGGGCGAAATTCACGGCGGGATCGACGAAGCCGGTCACCGCAGCGAACGGAATGGCCAGGCGTGCGGGCACCTGGTTGAAGCTGAGGCCGACCTCGAAGCCGTCCTTGCCCACCTTCAGATCCCAGAAGCGATTCTGGATGACGATCGTCATCTCGTCGGGGAAGCGCTCCACGAGGTGCTTGGGAATGTCGACCCCCGGCGCCGTCGTCTTGAAGGTGATGTAGAAATGGTGGTTGCCGGGCAGGCCACCATTTTGCTGCACTTCTCCGAGCACGCGACCGACCACGGCGCGGAGCGCCTCCTGGACGATCTCGTCGTAGGGAATCAGGCTGTCGGGCGTCTGCTCGCTCATGGTTGCTAGGTGAACGCTGGGGCGGAAAGGGTCAAGACATTGCGAAGCGTGCCGATCGCGCTATAGCGGCGCGCCATGCGGACCGCCTCCATCCATCGCAAGACCAGCGAGACCGATGTCGCGATCGAAATCGATCTCGACGGCACCGGCGCCTACAGCGTTTCGACGGGCATCGGTTTCCTCGACCATATGGTCGAACAGCTCTCGCGTCATTCGCTGATCGATATCCGGATGACGGTGACGGGCGATCTGCACATCGATCCGCACCACACCACCGAGGACAGCGCGATCGCGCTCGGCGAGGCGTTCGCCAAGGCGCTCGGCGACAAGCGCGGCATCACCCGGTACGGCCATGCCTATGCGCCGATGGACGAAACGCTGACCCGCGTCGCGATCGACATCTCAGGCCGCCCCTTCCTGGTCTGGCGCACGGAATTCAGCCAGCCGCGGCTGGGCGAAATGGATACCGAGATGTTCGAGCACTGGTTCCACAGCTTCGCCCAGGCCGCCGGCATCACCCTGCATGTCGAGACGCTGTACGGGCGCAACAACCACCATATCGTTGAAAGCGCCTATAAGGCGCTGGCACGCGCTCTGCGCGCGGCCGTAGAAATCGATCCGCGCAAGGCGGATGCGATTCCTTCGACCAAGGGCACGCTGGGCGGGGGAGCCGAAGCCGATGGCTGAGCGCATCGCGCTCGTCGACTATGGCGCGGGCAATCTTCGTTCGGTCGAGAATGCTCTTCGCGCTGCCGGGGCCGAATCGATCGCGGTCACCTCGGATCCCGCCGACGTTCGCGCGGCGGACCGGGTCGTGCTGCCGGGCGTCGGCGCCTTTGCGGCCTGCATGGGCGCGCTGTCGGCGATTGGCGGCATGGTCGAGGCGATGGAGGAGGCGGTGCTGCGCGCCGGCCGGCCATTCCTGGGTATCTGCGTCGGAATGCAACTCATGGCGGACCGTGGTGAGGAGCATGGCATCCATCGCGGGCTCGGCTGGATCGGGGGTACGGTCGGCCGGCTGGAACCGACCGATCCCGCGCTGAAGGTGCCGCATATGGGCTGGAACGACGTGGTGCCGGTCCGTCCGCACGCGATGATCGTGCCCGGCGAGGCCTATTATTTGCACAGCTATGCCTTTGCGGCGACCGATCCGGCCGACGTGCTGGCGATCACCGACCATGGCGGCCCCGTCGTCGCGGCGATCGGCCGCGGCAACATGGTTGGTGCCCAATTCCATCCTGAGAAGAGCCAGGCCTATGGCCTCGCCTTCCTCGCCCGTTTCCTGGAGTGGCGGCCTTGAGCCTGATCGTGTTTCCAGCCATCGACCTCAAGGGCGGCCAGGTGGTGCGTCTGGCCGAGGGGGATATGGATCGGGCCACCGTCTATGGAGACGATCCCGCCGCACAGGCCCGGCGCTTCGCCGAAGATGGGGCGGATCACCTCCATGTCGTCGATCTCGACGGCGCCTTTGCCGGCAAATCGGTCAATCCCCAGGCGGTCGAGGCGATCGTCAGGGCCTTTCCCGGCAAGGTGCAGCTGGGCGGCGGTATTCGCGACCGGGCGGCGATCGATCGCTGGTTAGCGCTCGGGATCGACCGGGTGGTGATCGGCACCGCCGCGCTCACCGATCCCGATTTCGTGAAGGGCGCGGCGCGAGATCTGCCCGGACGGATCGTGGTCGGTGTCGATGCGCGCGACGGCTTCGTCGCGACGCATGGCTGGGCGGAGGTATCCGATATCGCGGTGGCGGATCTCGCCGCTCGCTTCGCCGATGCCGGCGTCGCTGCGCTGCTCTTTACCGACGTAGGCCGCGACGGGCTGCTCAAGGGCTGCAACGTCAAGGCGACGGTGGCGCTCGCGCGGCGGACGTCGATCCCGGTGATCGCCAGCGGTGGCGTCGCCGACATCACCGACATTCTCGAGCTTGCCCGAGCAAGCTCCGAGGGAATTGAAGGCGTGATCACCGGACGCGCGCTCTACGACGGGCGGCTCAGCCTGGCTGCCGCGCTCAAGGTGGCACGCGGATGAGCGTTCGGGCCCGCGTCATTCCCTGTCTCGACGTCGCCGGCGGTCGCGTCGTGAAAGGCGTCAACTTCGTCGATCTCGCCGATGCCGGCGATCCGGTGGAGCAGGCGCGGGTCTATGATGCGGCCGGCGCGGACGAGCTCTGCTTCCTCGACATCACCGCCAGCCATGAGGAGCGCGGCACGATCCTGGACGTCGTCGCCCGTACCGCGGCGGTGTGCTTCATGCCGCTCACCGTAGGCGGCGGCGTGCGGTCGGTCGAAGACGGCCGCGCCCTGCTGCTGGCCGGCGCCGACAAGGTGGCGATCAACTCCGCCGCGGTAGCGCGCCCCGCACTGGTCGCCGACCTCGCCGAGCGCTTCGGCAGCCAGTGCGTCGTCGGCGCCGTCGATGCGCGCCGTGTCGCGCCTGGCCGCTGGGAAGTGTTCACCCATGGCGGCCGAAAGCCCACCGGCATCGATGCCGTAGCCCATGCGCGCGAACTGGCCTCGCGCGGCGCGGGAGAATTGCTGGTGACCTCGATGGACCGGGACGGCACCCGCGACGGCTATGATCTGGAGCTGATCCGGATCATTTCCGACCAGGTCTCGATACCGGTGATCGCAAGCGGCGGTGTCGGCACGCTCGACCATCTCGTGCAGGGCATTACCGAGGGCCATGCCAGCGCCGTTCTGGCCGCTTCCATCTTCCATTTCGGTCAGCACAGCATTGCCGAGGCGCATGCTGCACTGCGCAGCGCCGGCCTCCCCGTCCGCAGCTGAGCGCGTCCGAACGACGGAAATGTCACGTATCTGTCGGTTAGATTTACATTAACCAATTGACATATCTTCGTGTTAACCTTTTTGCAGCGCGGAATTTCGCGAATCCTGTAAACTGGCGAGGTGCTTGCACATGCCAGGCCACCGACAGGTAAATATTTGCGTAACCTTAGTGAGCAGGGGTTCGGCATGATCAATCTTCGCACCGCGGCCGTGGCGTCGGCCATCGCCGTCGCCTTGGCAGGCACCACCCCGGCATCGGCCGGTTTCATCTCCTCTGGCGGCTGGAGCTCTTCCGGCGGCACCTGCAAGAAGCATTGCGGAACGACCAGCACGTCGTCCACCTCGGGCGGCACGACCACGTCGTCCACCTCGGGTGGCACGACCACGTCGAGCAGCAGCGGCGGCACGCCGGTACCCGAGCCTGCCGATTTCGCGCTGTTCGCCGCCGGCATTGCCGGCCTGGTGATCGGCCGCCGCAGCAGCCGTCGCCGCCGGACGAGCTGATCGGTTCAGGACGGTTGCGCTCCGGCCGTCCCCGCGTCAAAGGGCGGCATGGCCGGAACGCTCGAAAAACTGGAAGATACGATCGCCAAGCGCCGGGTCTCCGATCCGGCGCTTTCCTATGTCGCCAAGCTGACGGCCAGGGGCCGGGGCAAGATCGCCCAGAAGGTGGGTGAAGAAGCCGTCGAGACAGTGATTGCGGCGATCGAGGGGGATCGCGCTGCCGTCACCTCCGAATCGGCGGACCTGCTGTTCCATCTGCTCGTTCTGCTCGCCGACATGGATGTGCCGCTCGCCGAGGTGCTGGCGGAGCTGGAGCGGCGCGAAGGAACGTCCGGCCTTGCCGAAAAGGCCGCGCGCAAGGAGAGCTGAGCCCATGCCGATCGATCCCACCGCCGCCTATGATGACGGCAATGTCTTCGCCCGCATCCTGCGCGGTGAGCTGCCGTGCCGGAAAGTTTATGAGGATGCGCATGCGCTCGCCTTCCACGACATCAATCCGCAGGCGCCGGTGCATATCCTCGTCATTCCCAAGGGGCGCTATGTCTCCTGGGACGATTTCAGCGCCAAGGCCTCGGACGAGGAGATCGCCCACTTCATCCGCGCGGTTGGCGCGGTGGCGCGGCAGGAG
Source organism: Flavisphingomonas formosensis (assembly GCF_009755815.1). Classification (GTDB taxonomy): domain Bacteria; phylum Pseudomonadota; class Alphaproteobacteria; order Sphingomonadales; family Sphingomonadaceae; genus Flavisphingomonas; species Flavisphingomonas formosensis. The sequence continues at coordinate 687,419 of NZ_WRPK01000002.1, read as the reverse complement.
GGGCTGGTCGAGCCGGGTTATCGCATGCTCGCCAATGTCGGACAGCACGGCCATCAGGAGGTGCCGCACCTTCACGTCCATCTTTTCGGCGGACGCCAATTCTACGCGATGGTTCCCGAATAGCGCGCTTTCCCGCTCCTGTTACGACCGGATGTAACGGCGCAAATGCCCGTTACAGGGCGCCGCAAGCCTATTGCGCGTGCAGGATTAGCGGTTAGGCTGCCCTCCCAATATGGTCCGGGCCACACAGTGCGGCCGGCCGCAGGGGACATCCATGATTTTCTGGCGCGTAAAGTCGCTCGATGCCATCCTCGCTACTGCTGAAAAGAAATCGCTGCACCGATCGCTAGGGCCGTTCCAGCTCACCATGCTGGGCATCGGCGGCATCATCGGTACGGGCATCTTCGTGCTGACGGCCGAGGCCGCGCAGAAGGCCGGTCCGGCGATGATGATCAGCTTCCTTCTGGCTGCTTTCGTATGCGGTGTCGCGGCACTCTGCTATGCCGAGCTCGCTGCGATGGTGCCGGTTTCGGGTTCGGCATATACCTACACCTATGCCGTGCTGGGCGAATTTCTGGCCTGGATCGTCGGTTGGGCGCTGGTGCTCGAATATGCCGTCGCCGCGAGCGCCGTGGCGGTCGGCTGGTCGGGCTATATCGTCGGCCTGCTCGATCATCTGCTGGGCATCCATGTGCCCGACGTCATCGCGAATGGCGATGGGCTGATCGCGCGGATGCAGATGGCGATCGGCATGGAAGCGACTCCGGATCTTCTCAAGGCCGCTGAAGTCGGCGGGATCGTCAATTTTCCCGCGGTGCTCATCGCGGGGCTTGTGACCTGGCTGCTCGTGATCGGCACCAAGGAGAGTGCGACGGTCAACGCCGCGCTCGTCGCCATCAAGCTGGCAGCGCTGCTGCTGTTCATCGCCTTCGCGGTGCCCTTGATCCAGATGGATCATTTCGTCCCGTTTGCCCCGCTCGGCAGCGTGGGCGTGATCGGGGCGGCTTCTTCCATCTTCTTCGCCTTCGTCGGGTTTGATGCGGTCTCGACCGCGGCGGAGGAAACCAAGAATCCGCAACGCAACGTGCCGATCGGATTGATCGGCAGTCTCGTGATCTGCACCATTCTCTACATGCTGGTCGCGGCGGGTGCCGTCGGCTCGTTCGGCGCCCAGCCGGTGATGGAAGCCAATGGCGCGATGATCTCGCCGGGTTCAGCGGAGCTCGCCGGAAAATGTGCGAGCCTCGCGGCAGCGGGCACAAATCCGCTGGTCTGTTCCAAGGAGGCGCTGGCTCATGTGCTGCGCTCGATCGGGCATCCCGCGGTCGGCAACCTGCTCGGCCTGGCAGCCGGGTTCGCGCTGCCGTCGGTGATCCTGATGATGATGTTCGGCCAGACCCGCATCTTCTTCGTGATGTCGCGTGACGGCCTGCTGCCAAAGCGGTTCAGCGCGGTGCATCCGAAGTACAAGACGCCGCACGTCATCACGATCGTCACCGGTATCGCGGTCGCGATCGCGGCCGCTTTCTTCCCCGTGGGCAAGCTGGCCGATATTTCGAACTCAGGCACGCTCTGCGCCTTCTTCTTCGTCGCGATCGCTGTGATGATTCTTCGGCGGACGGAGCCGAATCGCAGGCGAGTCTTCCGCACGCCGCTGGTCTGGATCGTGGCCCCGCTGGCCGCGGCCGGCTGCTTGCTGCTGTTCTTCTATCTGCCGCCGGCCGCGATGATCGTGTTCCCGGTCTGGGCGATCATCGGTCTCTTCATCTATTTTGGCTATTCGATGCGCCGCAGCCATGTCGGCCTCGGCATCGTCGAAGTGCATGAGGAGGATGCCGACGCACCGCCGCAACCCGTGCCGCCGATCGCATAAGTGGTTGCCCCGGGCCATCTGCCCGGGGCTTCCGTTTTCAGGCGCCGAGGCGGCGGGCGATCAGCGTCTTGATGTCGGATTCGGGCCGGGCGCCGAAATGGGAAATCACCTCGGCCGCGGCGATCGCGCCCATGGTGAGGCTGTCGGTGACGTCCAGCCCCTTGGCCTGCCCGGCGAGGAAGCCGGCGGCGAACAGGTCGCCGGCGCCGGTGGTGTCGACGATCTGGTCGATCGGTTCGGCCGGCACTTGGAAGCGTTCTCCATCCTTCACCGCCAGCGCGCCCTTTTCGGAGCGGGTGACGACGAGCGTCGGCACCTGCTGCGCCGTTGCGGAAACCGCCGCCTCGAAATCGTCGGTCTCGTTGAGTGACAGGATCTCGGCTTCGTTCGCGAACAGGATGTCGACATCGCCATCGGCGATGAGCGCGCGGAAATCGGCGCGGTGCCGCTCGATGCAGAAGGCGTCGGAGAGGCTGAAGGCGACTTTGCGGCCGGCGCCGTGCGCGATCTCGATCGCGGCGCGCATCGCGGCGCGCGGCTGCTCCGGATCCCACAAATAGCCTTCGAGATAGAGAATCTCTGCCGACGCGATCAGATCGCGATCGATCGCTTCCTCCGGCAGATATTGCGATGCGCCGAGATAGGTGTTCATCGTGCGCTGTCCATCGGGGGTCACCAGGATCAGGCAGCGGGCCGTCGGCGGATCGCCCGCGCGCGCCGCGGTGCGGAAGGCGACGCCCAGCGCCCGGATGTCATGTGCAAACACTTCGCCGAGCTGGTCCTGCGCCACCTGGCCGATGAAGCCGCACTTGCCGCCCAGCGCGGCGATGCCGGCCACCGTGTTCGCGGCCGAACCGCCGCTCGCCTCTATGCCGGGCGCCATGCGGCCGTAGAGTCCCTCGGCGGTTTCCGTGTCGATCAACCGCATCGATCCCTTGGCGATGCCTTCGCGATCGATGAACGCATCGTCTGCTCGCGCAATCACGTCCACGATGGCATTGCCGATCGCCACGATATCGAGGGTTGCTTCGCTCACGCCGTCGCTCCATCCGCCTGTTTGCACAGGCCGCGCCTAGACGCGGGATCGATGCGACGCAATGCGTGTGCGATGCGTCTGGCGTGAAGGCACGGCCTGGCTCGGGTGAGTACCAATCGGGTAGGATGATCTATGGCACGATCACTGGTTCTTTCCGGCGGGTTCGCCGTCCTGACGCTATTGTCGGCGTGCGCGCCGGAAACCCCGCCGAAGACGGCCGGGCCGCCGCCCAAGGCGGCGCTTCCGATCGCCGGGCTCGAACGGGTGATGGGCAAAGATGCGCGCTCGCTCATGGCCTTGTTCGGCACGCCCGATCAGGACCTGCGCGAGCAGAGCGGGGCGCGGCGGCTGCAATTTGCGAGCTCTGTCTGCGTGCTCGATGCTTATCTCTATCCGCCCGGCCAGGGTGCCGAGGCGGTCGTCACCTATGTCGACGCGCGCATGCCCAATGGTGAGGATGTCGATCGCGCCTCCTGCGTGGCGGCACTGAGCCGGCGCAAGGAGGCGCGCTGAGCGGCTTCGCGCCGCGCCTTTCGGCGCGTAGGCAAACCTTTATCCTTCCGCAGCGTTATCGCCTCATATAGCCTCGTGGCACCCAACAGGGGAGGACGACATGATCCGGATGGTGATCGGCAGCCTTGCCGGGGCGGTGGCGATGTTCGTCGTGGGATTTCTCTTCTTCGCGACGCCGCTGCAGCTAGTCGGCCTTTCGACCGCAGGCGACGCTCCGAATGCGGCGATACAGGTGGCGCTGGCGCAGAATCTGCCGGGAACCGGCACCTATGTCGTCCCCTCGCCGATGACCGCGCCTGGCGCCGTGCTTTATGGCAAGGGCCCGATCGCGGTGGTGCATTACAACAGCCTCGGCTTTTCCTCCTCCAGCATGGCGGTGGTGGTGGCGGGCTTCGTCCATGAATGGATCGTCGCGCTGATCCTCGGCTTTGCGCTGCTCGGTATCGCCGGCCGCGTGACCGACTTCGCCTCCCGCATGCGGCTGCTGCTGCTCTTCTCGGTCGGGGCAAGCGCGCTTACCCTCTTTTCCGACCCGATCTGGATGCACCAGGATTGGCGCTATGCCATTTATTCCTTCGTCGGCAGCGTCGCGATGCTGGCGGCTGCGGGCATCGTGATCGCGCGCTGGTTCCTGCCGAACGGTTCAACCGTCCAGTAGCGCGAGGAAGCGGGCTGCGGCCTCGAAATCCCTGCGGCGCGCGGCGCGTGCGTCGGCCGCGAACGGATCCTCGCCCCATTGCTCGGCCTGCCACAGCTCGTCGAGATGGGTCGCCTCGAAGGCCGTGCCGGCCTCGATCCGGCCCTCCGCCAGCGCCAACGCGGCGACGAGCGAGCCGCCGATCGTGACCAGCGGGGACAGGGCGGCAAGACGGAACGGATCGCACGCGGCCAGCGCGGCCGCGAGGCGCGCGACGGTCGCTTCATGCTGGGCGCGATGGACGATGCCGGTCACGACCTCGAAGCCGATGTCGTAGCGGCCGCGTGCCCATTCTAGCAACGGGTCCCAGGCTTCGGCCTGGCGGGCGACCAGATCCGCCGGCTCGTCGGCGCGATAGCAGAGCAGGTCCGTCTCGGCATAGGGTGCCAGCGTGGCGGTAAATGCGTCGGGATCCGGCGCGACGCGATCGATCGCGGCATTGGCGAGGCCGGTGAGTGGCATCGTGCGCGGATCGATCGTCTCGCCTTGCGCACGCCATTCCTCCGCGACGGCCTCGGCCAGCGCCGCGCCGGGCAGCATCAGCGGCTGGCGGGCTGGGGTCTTAACGCTCCGCCCGTCGAGCAGGATGGACCGGTCATCGCCGATCGCGACTGTCTTGTAGAAACGTTTCATGGCGCAGGCGGGCTTCTCCAGCGGCGGGCCAGCAGGCGAGGCAGGCCGAATGTCGCGACGATGCCGGCGAGGAACAGAGCGATGCCGAGCTCCGGCCAGCCGCCGACTTGCAGCAGATCGCCGTACCAGACCACCAGCCCGAACAAGGCGAGGGCGGTGCCGGCTAGATGGCAGGCAACGATCAGCCGATAGCGCAGCCGGGCCGCGTGGCTCTCGTCCGATGGCGTCATCGCAGCGACTCCAGCAGGGGCGGCAGCTCGCGCGGGTCGCTCACCACATGGTCGGCGCCCTCGGCGAACAGCTCGGCAGGCTCGTGATAGCCCCAGGCGACGCCGATCGCGGTGACGCCGGCCTGCTTGGCCATGCCGATGTCGAAGGCGGTGTCGCCGATCATCACCGTCGTCGCCGGCTCTGCGCCGGCCTCCGCCATAGCCGCCTCCAGCATGGAGGGATGGGGTTTGGAAGGATGGCGGTCGGCCGTCTGCAGCGTCACGAAATGATGCGCGATTCGGTTGTGATCGAGGCAGAAGCCGAGGCCGCGATCGGACTTGCCGGTGGCGACGCCGAGCAGCCAGCCTGCGGTTTCGATCCGTGCGATCGCCTCGGCGATCCCGTCGAACAGCGGCTCGGCGACCAGCCCGCGGCTGCGCAGATCGTGGAAGGCCTGCTTATAATCCTCCGCCATTCCGACGTGACGATCGTGCGGGGCATCGGGGTGCAGCGTGCGGACCGCCTCGACCAGGCTGAGCCCTACGACCCGGCGGGTGAGGCGGCGCGGCGGCAGAGGCAGCTCCGCCTTCGCGAAGCAGGCTTCCATCGCCAGGCAGATGTTGGCTGCCGAATCGACCAGCGTGCCGTCGCAATCGAACACGGCGAGGCGATTCATTGCCCGGTCTCGTGCATCAGCCGCGTCCCCGCCCGCGCCGTTCGCCGCGGCGTTCCTTGCGGCGTGCCTTGGCGGCGGCGGTGACGGCGCGCCGCTTGCCTTCCGCGGTTTCGGAGAATTTCACCTCATCCAGCGGCAATGCATCGCCAAGCGCGACGTCGAAGCCGAGATGGCCGAGGCTTTCGGCGATATGGCCGGGCAGGTCGGCCGTCACGTCGATCGTGCCGCCATCGGGATGGTCGACGCGGATGCGCCGCGCATGCAGATGCATCTTGCGGCTTATCCCGCCGCTCAGAAACGCGTCCGGCCCGCCATATTTTCCGTCGCCGACGATCGGATGCCCGATTGCCGCCAGATGCACGCGCAGCTGATGGGTGCGGCCGGTATAGGGTTGCAGCTCAACCCAGGCTGCGCGATTGCCCGCGCGCTCGATCACGCGATAGCGGGTGCGCGCAGGCAGGCCCTCCTTTTCGTCGACATGCATCTTCTCGCCGCCGGTGCCCGGCTGCTTGGCAATCGGCAATTCGATCATGCCATCCTCGATCGAGGGTACGCCGGTGATCAGCGCCCAATAGACCTTGCGGGCCGTGCGGCTGGAGAATGCCTTGGCGAAATGGCCGGCGGCGCGGGCATTGCGCGCCAGCAGCAGCGCGCCCGACGTATCCTTGTCGAGTCGATGGACCAGCTTGGGCCGCCCTTCCGCTTCGAACTGCAAGGCGTCCAGCAGGCCGTCGAGATGCTTTTCGGTCTTGGTGCCGCCCTGGGTCGCAAGGCCAGGCGGCTTGTTGACCACCAGCGCCGCCTTGTCGCGATGGATGACCATGCTCTGTGCGAAATCGATCTCGTCGGCGCTGAGTGGCGGGCGTTCGCGCTTCGGCCGCGCGGTGGCAGGCGCGGGGGCCTCGGCCGGAGGCACGCGGATCTGCTGGCCGGCTTCGATCCGGTCGCCCGGGGTGGCGCGTTTGCCGTCCACGCGGAGCTGGCCGGTGCGCGCCCAGCGGGACACGACGTTGAAGCTGGTATCCGGCATGTGCCGCTTGAACCAGCGGTCCAGCCGGATGCCGTCGTCGTCCGCGCCGACGGTGAACTGGCGGACGTCGCCGGCGGGGGCGGAGGATTTGGCGGAAGTTTCGCTCATGCCAGGGCCCTTACCATATAGACGCCCCCGATCAGCATCAGCACCGATCCGGTGACCGAGGAGACCGCATAGGCGACGGCCATCACGGGCTCGCCGCGCTGGAGCATGTTGAACGTCTCCAGGCTGAAGGCGGAGAAGGTGGTGAAGCCGCCGAGCACGCCGACGCCGAGGAACAGGCGAAGCTGCTCGCCGCCTTCGCTGGAACGGGCCAGCACCCCGGCAAGCACGCCCATCAGGAAGCCGCCGAGCAGGTTGATGATCCACGTGCCCCAGGGAAAGCCCGGGCCCATGAAGCGCAGCGCCATGGTGCTGACATGATAGCGGAAGCCGGCGCCGATGGCGCCGCCCAGCATGACGAGGAGAAGTGGTGGCATATGCCGCCCTTAAAGGGCTTTGGTCGCCCACGGAACCGCCTCGATGCTTTTTGCGGCTCGGTATGGCAGAATGCGGGCGCCCGGGCGGTGGCGGCGGCGCGCCCGGCGCGTGGTCAGTGGCGCATCGCCCAGGCGATGAGGCGCAGCAGGCGTGGCATCGAGGCGCGGCGGTGGAAGGCAGGGGCCGGGATCATGGGCTTCCCTTGGCAGTCCCCGGTCACAACTCCGTGACGGCGCGGTTACAGCAATGTGACGCAGTGCCTGCCGGCTCCGAGCGGGAGCGGACGGATTTTCGCCCCAAATCGGCGGCGAGGGCCCCGCCCAGGGGTCAGTCGCCGATATTGGTGATCAGGTCGACGTCGCTGCCGCCATTCGCCCGGGGCGTGACGATCAGATAATAGGCGCTGCCGTCCAGGTCGCGCGTGCCCTCCAGGATATGGTCCTCCTGCTTCATCAGATGGCGTGCATCGAAGCCCGAGCGGACGGCCTTGGTGTAATAGAAATCAATCACCGTCTTGAGCGGCGCGCTCGTCGAGAAGCTGACGATGCGGACGCGGCAGCCGGGCGCGTCGTCGCCCGCCGCCTCGCTGACCACGGCATTGGGGAAGAGCGGTACGTCCAGCGGCAGGCGCTGTGCCCAGGCCTGGCTATATTCGAGATCCGGCGCACAGCCGCGTGTCGCGCCCTTCGGCGATTTCGACTGTTCCTCGGCCAGCGCGCCGAGCGTCATCGTCCCGCGGCCTCCGTCCGGGGCGAGTCGCGTGGGCGCGGGCGCCTGCAGCTTCTTGCCGCCGGCCGTGGGTTCGGGTGGGACGACGAGCGACGCGCTCGGCGGAATGGGCGCCTGCACCGGCCCGCCAGTCGATCGCGCGCTATGATCGTTGGATTGCTGCGTCAGTGACGGATCGACCATGATCTGGTCCTCCAGCGCGCTGGTCAGCGCGGGATCCGTCTGGTTGTCGCCCGCATTGCCGATCAGCTCATTGTCGAGCTGATCGGTATTGGCGCCTCCCTTGCCGTGGCAGGCGGCAAGCGCCAGCGCGCAGGCGCCGAGCGCGGCCAAGCCTAGTCGTGTTCGATTGTGCCCCATCCCGCTCACCCTATAAGGCCAAGTGGTTGAAGAAGCGTTAGGCCTGATGATCAGCCCGCCAACATCGCCCACACGATCAGCAGGAGGCCCGCGAGGCCGATCATGAAGATCAGCGAACGAAGCACCGGAATGCCGAACGCGTAGACGGGAAGATAGACGAGGCGTGACCAGAAATAGAGATGCGCGCCCAAGGCCGTCTTCCAGCCGAGATGCCCGGTTGCAGCCGCGCCGAGCAGCGCCCCGATGAACAGCGGCAAGGTTTCGTAGAAATTCGCCTGCGCGCGGGCGAGGCGCCCGGCGACGGGATCGAGCGGCGGCAGGCTCTCGTCGCGAGGGCCCATATTCCATCGGGTGCCATATTGGCGGGTCTTGGCGCCTGCCGCCGCGAATATGTGGACGAGCGCGAGCAGAAGCGTGGCGCCGAGCAGGATGAATTCGATCCGCACCGTTCAGCCCTCCGTTCCGGCGCAGGGCGTGACCTGCGTGGTGGCTCCGCCGCGATTGACGGCGAGATGGAAGCGGACGTTGTTCGTCACGCGCACCGTCATAAGCGTTTCGCCTCTCGTTTGCCAGACGACCAAGCTGCTCTTGCGATGTTCGCCGGTCGCAAGGGCAGCCAGCCCGGCCTTCAGCATAAGGTGCGATGCGTTCATCCCCATCCTCCCGTTGCGCGGCGACGCCGCCAGCGAACAGATGTAACCGCATCGGTGCGGCGCAGAACAGCGCCGGCGCGCATCATTCGCCGGTGAAGACGATCGTTCCCGACGATCCCGCGCCCTCCGGCTGCAGCGCGACGCGCACATCCTTGTGAGGCGGCTTGGCGGCCGCGAGTGCCATGTCGCCGCTGGACGCCACTGCGACGCTGTAGCCACGATCCGAGAAGGCCTTGCGATAATAGTCAAGCAGCCTTGCCGGCGCGTCCCCGCTGGAAAAGACGATGGTGACCTTGCCCCGGTCCTTCCTGTCGGGTTGTCTGTCATCGGCCAGCACGTTCATCCCGCTTACTCTCGTGCCCGGATAGAGCTTTACGCCGTCTACATCCATGTGGGCGGCGTCCATATCCATCTTCGGCATCTGGATGTTGGCCTTGAGATCCTTGGTGTCGAGCGAGAATTGGCCGTCCGTCGTGTTGATCGAGACGCTGCTCGTCCCATTGTCCTCATCGTTCGCGCTGATCTTCGCGTTGCAGCCGGACAGCAACAGGGCGGCGAGCGCCGCCGACAGGGGAAGGCTCCGCATTCTACTCTCCTTTTCCGACAGCTTAGCCATGCTGTATTATGGTGGCAACACAGTTTGAGCTTGCGAAGCTGGGGAGGGCGCCCCCATATTGGCGTCATGTTCAACCTCATCTCCCTCTTCATCGGCGCGGTGAGCCTGGTGCTCGCGCTGGTCGCGTTCATCCCGCTGCTCGGCTGGGCGAACTGGTTCATCATTCCGCTGGCCGTGATCGGCCTCGTCATTGGCCTGTTCTCGAGCCACACCAGCGGTCGCAACCTCAACATCGTCGTCGTCGCGATCGGCGTGCTGCGGCTGATGCTGGGCGGCGGGATATTATAGGGCGGCCGGACGTTGCCGCCGGCATGACCCATCGGATGATTCTTACCCCCATCGCGCTTGCGCTCGCTCTCGCCGCCTGCGGCAAGCCGGCCAGCAAGGATGAGAGCGGGCCGCCGCCGGTCGCGACGGTCGTCAATGCCGGTGACAGTCCGGCCAACGAGGCATCCGCGCTGTCCGGCAGACCCGATTCGGCCGTGCCGGACGCGACCCCGAGCGCGGCAGACACGGCGGCGGCAGCCGACGCGGCATCCGCGGTCGCCGCGCCCGATACGGCGGCTGCGTCGCTGCCCGAGATGCCGGCGAAACCCGATTCCGCTCAGGCGGCAGCTACCGTCGTCGAGACCTATTATGCGTTGCTCGAGCAGGGCAAATATCGGGAAGCCTGGGCGCTATGGGGGGACGGCGGCAAACGCAGCGGCAAGACGCAGATGCAGTTCGCTGCCGGTTTCGCCTCGACTGCAGAGACCCATGCCGAGGTCGGCGCGCCCGGTGATCCGGAGGGCGCGGCAGGATCGATCTTCGTGGAAGTGCCGGTGACGGTGAGGGCGACGCTCAAGGACGGCACCGCGCAGCGCTTCACCGGAAGCTACACGCTGCGTCGGGTGAACGACGTGCCGGGGTCGACCGCCGAGCAGCGCCGCTGGCATATCGATGCCGCCAAGCTGAAACCGGTGCCCGCAGCATAGGTGCGATCATTTCAGCCGTGAAATCGGCCCGCAACATGGCGGAGCCAAATGGTCGTCAGCCGCCCATCAGCCCCCTCTGGCGGCCCCAAATGCAGGGCGCGCATCTCCCTTGATGCGCGCCCTGTTTGTTTGTGCCGGCGCGCGATAGGATCGGCGGCATGCAAGACGATGCGCAGGCGATCATCGCGCGGCTTGGCCTCGCGCCTCATCCAGAAGGCGGATGGTATCGCGAGACGTGGCGCGCCGATGCGCCGGCTGGCGTGCGCGCCAGCGCGACGGCGATCCTCTTCCTGCTCGAATCCGGCCAAAAATCGCACTGGCACCGCGTCGATGCGGCGGAACTTTGGCTTTGGCATGCGGGCAGCCCGCTGCTCCTGAAGACGTGGGACGAAGCGGCTCCCCCGCATATGGTGCGGCTGGGCGGCGACGTACTGGCTGGCGAGACGCCGCAGCATCTCATCCATCCCGGCGAATGGCAGGCGGCGGTGGCGGATCGGGATTGGACGCTGGTATCCTGCATCGTCAGCCCAGGTTTCGAATTCGCTGGTTTCAGCCTGGCGCCGGAGGGGTGGCAGCCAGCTCGCGCAATAGGGGCAGACGTCGCTAAGGGAGGGCGGTGAGCGACCTTCCGATCCATGCCGTCCTTCCCGATCTGCTTGCCGCCCTGCGTGGCGGGAGCAATGCCGTTCTCGTGGCGCCTCCCGGCGCCGGCAAGACGACGGCGGTGGCGCCGGCCTTACTGGCCGAACCCTGGTGCGATGGGCAGATCCTGCTCCTGTCGCCGCGCCGGCTCGCAGCGCGGGCGGCGGCCGAGCGGATGGCAGCGCTGGCCGGCGAGCCGGTGGGCGGCCGGATCGGCTATGCCACGCGGCTCGACAGCCGCCAGTCGCGGGAGACCCGCATATTGGTGCTGACCGAGGGCATCTTCCGCAACCGGATCCAGGCCGATCCCGAGCTGCCGGGCGTTTCGGCCGTGCTGTTCGACGAGGTGCACGAGCGCAGTCTGGACAGCGATTTCGGTCTCGCCCTCGCGCTCGACGCAAAGGCCGCGCTACGTCCGGAGCTCCGCCTCGTCGCCATGTCCGCGACGCTCGACGGCGTACGTTTCGGCGCGCTGATGGGCGGCGCGCCGACGATCGAGAGCGAAGGACGCAGCCATCCGATCGACATCCGCTATCTCGGCCGATCGGCCGAGCAGCGCATCGAGGATGCAATGGCGGCGTCGATACGGCGGGCACTGGCCGAAGCCGATGGGGGGCTGCTCGCTTTCCTGCCCGGCGTCGCGGAGATCGAGCGAACGGCCGAGCGGCTGGCCGGATTGCCGGCCGACATCGCGCTTCACCGCCTGCACGGCACGCTGGATCCCGCCGAGCAGCGCGCCGCGATTGCGCCTGCCGCGGCGGGCATGCGCAAGATCGTGCTGGCGACGAGCATCGCCGAGACCAGTCTGACGCTCGACGGGGTGCGCATCGTCGTCGATTCGGGGCTCGCCCGCCGTCCGCGCTATGATCGTGCGGCGGGGATGACCCGGCTGGTCACGGAGCGGGTGAGCCAAGCTGCCGCCACGCAACGTGCCGGCCGTGCCGGCCGCCAGGCGCCCGGGACCGTGTACCGGTTGTGGGAGGAGGCCGCGACGGCAGGCTTGCCGCGCTTCGATCCGCCGGAGATCATGGAGGCGGATCTGTCCGCCCTGCTGCTCGACTGTGCGATCTGGGGCGTCGGCGATCCCGCGACGCTCGCCTGGCTCGATCCGCCGCCGCCGGCTGCGCTGGCCGAGGCACGGGCGCGCCTCGCGGCGCTCGGCGCGCTCGATGCAGATGGGCGGCCGACGGCGCATGGCCGCGCGATCGCCGGGTTGCCGCTGCCGCCCCGGCTGGGCCACATGATGCTCGCCGCAAGGGAGCGGGGCTGGCTGCGCGGCGCGGCGGAGGTCGCGGTGCTGCTGTCGGAGCGCGGGCTTGGCGGCAACGACGCGGACATCGAGCTTCGGCTGCGGCGCTGGCGGGGCGAACGCGGCAAGCGGGCGGAGGCTGCGCGCGGGCTCGCGCGGCGCTGGGAGCGCATGGCCGCCGGCCCGGTGGGCGAGCGGCCGCGGAACGAGGATGCAGCGATCGGTGCCTGCGTGGCGCTGGCTTTCCCCGATCGCATCTCGCGCCGCCGCGGCGCCTCGGGCGAGGACTGGCTGTCGGTCGGCGGGCGCGGTTTCCGGCTGGATCCGCTTTCGCCGCTTGCACGCGAGGACTGGCTGGCCGTTGCGGAGATCCAGGGCGCGGCATCCGGAGCCCGCATCCTTTCCGCCGCACCGATCGACCAGGCGGCGATCGAGCAGCTTTTCGCCGATCGCATCGAGACGCTGCGCAGCATCCGCTTCGATGCGGCAACCGGCGGCGTCGAGGCGCGGCGCGAACGGCGGCTCGGCTCTGTTCGGCTCGGCGGAGGGCCGGACGATCGGCCCGACCCGGCGGCGATCGCGGAGGCCCTGCTGGAGGGGGTGCGCAAACATGGCCTCGGGCTGCTGCCCTGGCCGGACTCGGCTGCGGCGCTACGCGCCCGCATGGCCTTTGCGGCGAGCCACGGCTTTGCCGGAGATTTTGGCGACGAGGCGCTGCTGGGCGATCTCGACGAGTGGCTGCCGCCGTTGCTGGAGGGCAAGCGACGGCTCGGCGACATCGCGCCGGGCGCGTTGATCGGTGCGCTGGATGCGCGGCTGGGCTGGGATGGCCGCCACACGCTCGATCGTATCGCGCCGGCCGAGTTCGCCTCGCCCTATGGCAGCCGCCATGCGATCGACTATGCGGCGGAGGGCGGCCCGGCGGTGGAACTGCGCGTGCAGGCGCTGTTCGGCCTCACCCGCCATCCGACGATCGCGGACGGGCGCGTGCCGCTCGTGCTGCGGCTGACTTCGCCCGCCGGCCGGCCGATCCAGACGACGCGCGATCTGCCCGGCTTCTGGGCTGGAAGCTGGGCGGCCGTGGCGAAGGAGATGCGCGGCCGCTATCCGCGTCACCCCTGGCCCGACGATCCCGCCGCCGCCGATCCGACGCTCCGCACCAAGAAAGCGGATGCCCGCATGGCCGGCAAGGCTTGACGAATCCCGAGCCGGCGCGCAATTCCGCACCTGCTAACAGCGAGGGTTTCATGACGGCGGCGCGCATCTACCAGCGGGTCAAGAACAGCATGCAGTCGGGCCGTGCCCGCACCGGCCAGTGGCTGCTCGAATATGAGCCCGCCGAGCCGAAGCAGCCCGATCCGCTGACCGGCTGGGCCGGCTCGGGCGACACGCTGGGCCAGGTCCGGCTGAGCTTTCCGACGCTGGATGCCGCCAGGGCCTATGCCACGCGCGAAGGCCTGGAGGCGACGGTGATCCCTGCGCCGCAGCGCACGCTGAAGCTCCAGGCTTACGCGGACAACTTCAAATAAGGCGGGCCTATCCTCCCCCGCAGGAGAGGATTTGGAAGGTCACGCCAGCAGCAGCGGACCGAGCAGCGTCAGCAATTTCACGTCCATCACCACGCCTTCGGTGCGCTTGGCGGCTATGAAATCGGCAATGCCGGAGACGGGCACGCGGTGGACGACGATATTCTCGCCATCGACGCCGCCGCCCTCGCTCACTTTCTCCAATTGGGTGGCCTTCATCAGCGTGAAGGTCTCGGATACCATGCCCGGTGACGAGGCGAAGGCGCCGATCACCTCGATCCGGCCGGCGCGATAGCCGGTTTCCTCCTCCAGCTCGCGTGCCGCGGCGAGCTCGGTATCCTCATTGTCGGTCTCGTCGCCGACGAGGCCCGCCGGCAGTTCCAGCGTGTGCGTCTTCAACGGCACCCGAAACTGCTCGACGAGGAGGACGTGCCGTCCGTCCGGCGCATCGTCGATCGCCAGCAGCACCGCCGCCTTTATGCCGCGCGCGCGCCCGACATATTCCCATTTGCCTTCCCGATAGGCCGCGATGAAGCGACCTTCCCACATCGTCTCGATCGTTTCGCTCACAGCACTATCAGCCTGTCTGGAAGTTCGTTGGTGTCGTCTGCCGATCTCGGCAGATGTTCGGCCAATACACGGCCTACGCGTTCGACTGCGGCTGCCATACCCTCACCCGGGCGACCGGCACGGATGCCCTCGATCAGCGCGGCCATCGCCTCGCCCCAGCTTTCCGGCGTGACCTTGCCGTGCAGCGCCGCGTCGGCGATGATCTCGGCCCGGTGCTCGGCAAGCGAGAGATAGAGGAGCACGCCCGTCCGGCCCACCGTGCGCCGTTCGGTGCCCACCTTGAAGCAGGCGACGGCGCGCTGGCGCACGCGATGCGCCTTCACCGCGCCGGGCGTCAGCGCGATGCGCAGCGGCATCCAGCCGAGGATCAGCCGGGCGACGAGGAATTTCAGCGCCAGCACGGCGAACAGCATCGCCAGCAGCTCGCGCGGCGTCCACACCGGATGCCAGCCTGGCCAGAGCCGGTCGACCAGGCCAAGATAGAAATCCGGCCAGCCTGCGATCACCGCCAGCGCCAGGAACATCACCAGCGTCGCCCAGAGCAGCGCGACGTCGCGATAGGCGTCCGATGAGGCGGTGATGATGGTGACGATCTCGCCGTCGGTATCGGCTTCCGCGCGCGTGACGGCTTCCGTCACGCGCTGGATCTCGCCTTCCGTGAACCGCACGCTCACCATCCGCCCGATGCGCCCCCGCCGCCGAAAGAGCCGCCACCGCCGGAGAAGCCACCGCCGTCGCCACCGCCCCAACCGCCGCCGCCGCCACTCCAGCCGCTGCCACCTCCCCAGCCGCCGCCGGAGCCCGGGCCCCAGAGGATGATCGGGCCGCCGCCATAGCGTTGGCCTCCCGCCCTGCGGCGCAGCATCGACAGGACGATCACTGCCAGCACGATGCCCCAGAAGATCAACGAAAAGGGGATATCGCCGCCGCGCTCCTGCTGTGCCTTGTCGACCATCGCCTTGGCGCGCGCTTGCGCCTGGTCGGGCGGCAGCTTGATAAGGCCGCTCAGCGCGTCGACCGCGGCGTTGATGCCGCCGGCCATGTCGCCGGCTTTGAACGCGGGCACGATCTGGCTGTTGATGATCACGCTGGAGAGGGCGTCGGTGACGACCGGTTCCAGCCCATAACCCACCTCGATCCGCACGCGCCGGTCCTTGGGCGCGACGATCAGGATCAGGCCGTCGTTGAGTCCCTTCTGGCCGATCGCCCAGCTGCGGCCGAGCCGATAGCCATAATCCTCGATCGGATAGCCCTGGAGATCAGCGATGGTCGCGACGACGAGCTGGTGTCCGCTCTGCTTCTCCTGCGCCTGCAGCCTGGCATCCAGCGCCGCGCGCTGCTCGGGCGTCAGGATATTGGCCTGGTCGACGACATGTCCGGTCAGCGGGGGGAAAGTCTGCGCCTGCGCCGGCAGCACGGCACAAAAGCAGAGGAGGAGCAGCAGCGGCCAGAAGAGGCCGGTGCGTGCATGCAGGCTGCCGAGCGGCATGGCCCTGGCCTCAGAAGCTCACCGTCGGCGCGGTCTGTGCGGCCGTCGAGGCCTGGAAGGTCGCCATCGGTTTTGCGCCGTAGAAGACCTTGGCGCCGATCGCATCGGGGAAGGTGCGGATGCGCGTGTTATAGGCCTGCACCGCCTCGTTATAGTCCTTGATCGAAATGTTGATCCGGTTCTCCGTTCCCTCGAGCTGGGACTGCAGCGCCAGGAAATTGGCGTTGGATTTCAGCTCCGGATAATTTTCCTGGACGACAAGCAGCCGGCCGAGCGCCTGGCTGAGCTCGCCCTGCGCGGCTCCGAATTGCTGCAGCTTGGACGGATCCTTGAGATCGTCGGCGGACACGTTGATCGAGGTCGCCTTTGCACGCGCCTCGGTCACACCGGTCAGCACCGATTTCTCCTGCGCGGCATACCCCTTCACGGTTGCCACCAAATTCGGGATCAGGTCGGCCCGGCGCTGATAGTCGGCCTGCACGTTTGCCCACTTCGCCTTGGCGGTTTCCTCCGCGGTCGGAACGCTGTTGAGGCCGCAGGCGCTGAGCGACAGCGCGGCGAGGGGGGCGAGGAGGAACGCGCGGCGGGCAGACATGAAGTCACTCCGAGTGGCTGTTGGTCGCGCAGAGATAGGCGAGGGCACAGCCTATCGCAATCGCCCCCCGAAATGGTTAAGCATGGATTTGCGGGGAGTGACGGCAGCGGAGAAACGCTTATGTTCAAGGAATTCAAGGCTTTCATCAATCGAGGCAACGTCCTCGATCTCGCCGTCGCGGTGATCATCGGCGCTGCTTTCGGCAAGATCGTGAGTTCCCTGACCGACGACATCATCATGCCGATCATCGGCAAGATCTTCGGCGGTCTCGATTTTTCCAGCTATTTCGTCGCGATGGGGCCCATTCCCGCCAATCTCGCAGGATCGACCGACTATGCGGCGCTCAAGAAGGCGGGCGTGCCGCTGTTCGGCTATGGCGAGTTCATCACCCAAGCCGTGAATTTCCTGATCATCGCCTTCATCATCTTCCTGCTCGTCCGCGCGGTGAATCGCGCGATACCCAAGGAAGAGCCGAAGCCTGCCCAGCCGGCGCCCGAGCCCGCCGATGTCGTGCTGCTGCGCGAGATTCGCGACGAGCTCAAGAAGCGGGGATAATTATGTCCCTCATCCCGGCCTCGTCGGGATGAGGGACGATTGAGGCTCACTCCGCCTTCGCCAGGCCGGGGCGAAGGCTGTCGAGATCGTGCGAACCGCCCTTCTCCAGCGCGCGTCGATAGGCGGGCCGCTGCTGCATCAGCGAAAGATAGCGCAGCAGCGCCGGCCGATCGCCGAGCAACCCCTGCAGCGAAGCGGATTCGACGATGAAGGTCGCCTGTATGTCCGCGCCGGTGAGGTCGTCTCCCACGACGAAGTCGCGTCCCGCCATCTCGCTTTCCATGAAGCCGAAATGCTTGTCGATCTCGCCGTGCACGCGGGGATGCAGCGGCTTCCCCGCTTCGCCCAGCATGCCGACATAGATGCCGAGGATGAAAGGCAGCGTCACCGATCCTTCGATCATGTGCATCCATTGCAGATAGCGGACCCAATCGTCGCTGCCGACCGGCGGGCGGAGCCTCCCGCTGCCATGCACCTCGATCACATATTCGATGATTGCGCCGGATTCTGCGATTACCCGGTCGCCGTCGGTGATGGTCGGCGATTTGCCCAGTCCGTGCAGCCGCTGATAGTCCGGTGGCGCGAACAGCCGCTCATGCCGCTCATAATGTTTCACTGCATAAGGCAGGCCCAGTTCCTCCATGAGCCAGAGGATGCGGTGCGAGCGCGAATTGTGCAGGTGGTGGATGGTGATCATGGCCGGGACCCCTCACATGGCTTGCCGAACGATAGGGAAGGGCAGGACCTATTGTCAGCGACGCGATGGTGCCAAGTTGACGGTTGGGGCCGCAAGCGGCGGCGCAGCGGCCCTTTCCATTCGCGCGACAGCCCCTATATTGGCCGGTGCCGGATTCGTCCGGCTATGGCGATAAATGATGCCGCGTTTCGACGCAGCGGACCCGGGGGCGGTACCCGGCGGCTCCACCAGAAACCCCCTTTCAGGGGGCTCCTGACGGGGCCGAACTAGGATCGACGTGTGGACGGGATCGGTATTTTTGCCCGGGCTGAGTAACCCGTTAAAGGCTCAAAACCACAAGTGCCAACGATAACGAGGCGCTCGCGATTGCCGCGTAACTGAGTCCTAACGGACGACGTTACTAGGCTTAAGCGCGGTTCGGGCCGCACCGGGCAACAGAAGCGGATTCCGGCGGTACGGGGAGCACCGAGCAACAGAAGCTCCCCACTTAGAGCGGTTCGCTATGCGATCTCATGGGATCGGCTGCTCTGCCCCCGTTCGATATCGCGCTAGTCGAGCCAGCGGTGATCCCGGCCGCTGTGAAATCGCTTTGCCATCGATTGGCGGAGCATGCCGTTATCCGGCTTCGGTCTCGCCGCGCCGCCGGATGCGCCATGCTGCGCACAAAAGCTGAGTTCGGTTCATCGCAAATTCTGGAACCTCAGCGGATTCGGGGGGTTACACGCTCCGGCTCTGCCCTGTTCCGGGGCCGAGGCGCTTTATCGCAATCAGGGGTTAGGTGATGAAAACATTGATGAAAGTTGCGGCAGTCGCCGGCTTCATTGCGCTCGCGGCTTGCGGCAAGAGCGATCAGACGCCCGGCGAGAATGTCGCTGATCAGTATAGCAACGTCGCTGATTCCTATGATGCGGCTGCGAGCAACACGACCAACGACAATGCGTCCGATGCGCTGTCGAACACGGCGGACGCGATCCGTTCGCAGGGTGAGAATGCCGGCGACGCGATCGACAACGGCTCGGTGCCGGCGCCCGCCAACTCCATGTAATCGCCTGAATCCCTTCGGGTCGAGTTGAAGGCCGCGCGCTTTTGGAAGCGCGCGGCCTTGTCATGCGGGCAGCAGGATGCGGGCTACCGTGCGTTGTTCGGCACGGCCGATCTCGAAGCTGCCGCCCAGCTGCCGGGCGAAGGTGGAGGCGATGCGCAGGCCCAGGCTGTTCGAGCTCGCAAGATCGAATCCCTCGGGCAGGCCGCGCCCGTCATCCTCCACGCAGAGCTCCACGTCGCCCTGAGCCGGCCGTCGCGCGAGGCGAATGTCGATCCGTCCATTCGCGCGGTCCGAAAGGCCATGCTCCAGCGCGTTGGCAACCGCCTCTGCAACGATGAGCGCCACCGGAATCGCCGCATCGGGATCGAGGGTGATATCCTCCTCCACCGCGACATGGCAGCGTATGCCCGGCTTTCCACCGACATCGATCAGATCCGCGCCGAGCTGGCTCAGGAAGGCTGCCATGCCGAGCCGTCCGCCATTGGGATCATGAAGCTGGCGATGCAGCTTGCCGATCAGTGTCAGTCGCCGCGCGGCCTCGTCCAGCGCGCCACGGGCGCGGTCATCGGTGACGTCGCGCTTCTGCAGCGCGAGCAATGCCGCCACGACCTGGAGATTGTTGGACACGCGATGCTGCAGCTCGCGGAACAGCAGCTCGCGCTGGTCGATCAGCTGACGGCTGCGTTCGCGTTCGTCGACCAGCCAGCGATTCGATCGCTGCATCCAATGGATGAGGGCGATGTCGATCGCGACCACGAAGGCGTAGAAGCAGAGCGACAGCAAAGTGCCGGGAGAGAGCGAAAAGCTGTAGAAGGGGGGAATGAACACGTACCAGGCGAGCAGTCCGCATAGCAGCCCCGCCAGGATGCCGGCGTGGCGACCGAACAGGAAAGTCGTGAAGATCACCGCGGGGAAGAAGCCGACATAGGGATAACCCTGCGGCAGCGAATGATCGACGACGAGTCTCAGCGCGAAGGCGATGACGGAAAATAGTACCGCAGCGACATAGCCGACCCAAGGCCGGTTCTGCATGAGCGGGAGCTTCTCGAAGAATCGCTGACTGCGCAGGTCCATGTCTCAAGCGTAACAAAGCTGATCGACAATGCGAGGCGCGGCATTGATCGAACGAGAAACGATAAAAGAAAAAGGGGCCGATTGGGCCCCTTTTCCGGTAAAGCGATTGATCCGACCGATCAGTCGTCGTCGCGCGTCAGGAAAGCCGGCGCGAAATCGGGCTCGGGGCCTTCATCCTTGCCCGCGTCCCGATTGCCTTCGCCCCGTTCACGGCGGGGGCCGCGGTCGCCGCGATCCCGGCGCGGACCTCGATCGCCATCGCGGCGGGGGCCGCGATCGCCACGGTCACCACGATCGCCGCGCGGGCCACGATCACCGCCCTCGCGCGGTTCGCGCGGTGGACGGGTGTCGGGCAGCTCCTCGCCGGTCTCCTGGTCGACGACGCGCATCGACAGGCGGACTTTGCCGCGATTGTCGATCTCGAGGACCTTGACCTTCACTTCCTGCCCTTCGGACACGACGTCCTTCGGGCTGGCGACGCGCTCATTCTTCATCTCGGAGACGTGGACGAGGCCGTCCTTGCCGCCCATGAAGTTCACGAAGGCGCCGAAATCGACGATGTTGACCACCTTGCCGGTGTAGATCTTGCCCACCTCGGCCTCGGCGACGATGCCGATGATCCAGTTCTTCGCGGCCTCGATCTTGTCGAGGTCGGACGAGCTGATCTTCACCGTGCCGTCGTCGTCGATATCGACCTTGGCGCCGGTGGTGGCGACGATCTCGCGGATCACCTTGCCGCCGGTGCCGATCACGTCGCGGATCTTCTCCTTGGGCACGCTCATCGTCTCGATGCGCGGCGCGTGCGCCGACAGCTCGGTACGGGTGTGATCCAGCGCCTTCGCCATCTCGCCGAGGATATGGGCACGGCCCTCATGCGCCTGGGTCAGCGCCACGCGCATGATCTCCTCGGTGATGCCGGCGATCTTGATGTCCATCTGAAGGCTGGTGATGCCCTCGCTGGTGCCGGCCACCTTGAAGTCCATGTCGCCGAGATGGTCCTCGTCGCCGAGGATGTCGGAGATCACGGCGAAATCCTTGCCTTCGAGGATCAGGCCCATCGCGATGCCCGACACCGGCCGCTTGATCGGCACGCCGGCGTCCATGAGGGCAAGGCTGCCGCCGCACACCGTGGCCATCGACGAGGAGCCGTTGGACTCGGTGATGTCGCTGGTCAGGCGGATCGTGTAGGGGAACTCTTCCTTGGTCGGCAGCACGCCATGCAGCGCACGCCACGCCAGCTTGCCATGACCCACCTCGCGGCGGCCCGGCGCGCCGAAGCGGCCCACTTCACCGACCGAATAGGGCGGGAAGTTGTAGTGCAGCATGAAATGCTCATAGTGGAGGCCGGTCAATCCGTCGATCATCTGCTCGGCGTCCTTGGTGCCGAGCGTGCAGGTCGCGATCGTCTGGGTCTCGCCGCGGGTGAACAGCGCCGAGCCATGGGCACGCGGCAGGAAGTGCGCCTCCGCCACGATCGGGCGTACGGTCTTCGTGTCGCGGCCGTCGATACGGCGGCCTTCCTTGAGGATCGCGGTGCGGACGATCTCGGCCTCGAGCTTCTTGACGAGCTTGATGGCGACCATCTGCTCCTGCGGGCTCTTCTCGGCCATCGCGGCCTTGGCCTTGGCCCGCGCTTCGTTGAGCGCGTTGGCGCGGTCCGACTTGTTGGTGAGCTTGTAGGCGGCGGCGATATCCTTGCCGACGAGCTTCTTCAGCTCGGCCTTCACCGCGCTGGTGTCCTCGCCCTGCTTCAGCTCCCACGGATCCTTGGCAGCCTTTTCGGCGAGCTTGATGATCGCGCCGATCACCTCCTGGCTCGCCTTGTGGGCAAACATGACGGCGCCGAGCATGACCTCTTCCGACAGCTCCTTGGCTTCGGATTCGACCATCATCACCGCGTCCTGGGTGGCGGCGACGACGAGATCGAGCTCGCCAGCATCCACTTCGGCGTCGGTCGGGTTGAGCTGATACTCGCCGTCCTTGTAGCCGACGCGGGCGGCGCCGATCGGGCCCATGAAAGGCACGCCGGAGATGGTGAGCGCGGCGGAGGCGGCGACCATCGCGAGGATGTCCGGCTCATTCTCGCCGTCATAGCTCAGCACCTGGGCGATGACGTTGATCTCGTTGTAGAAGCCCTCCGGGAAGAGCGGGCGGATCGGGCGGTCGATGAGGCGGGAGACCAGCGTCTCCTTCTCGGTCGCGCCGCGCTCGCGCTTGAAGAAGCCGCCCGGGATGCGGCCGGCGGCCGAATATTTCTCCTGATAGTGCACGGTCAGCGGGAAGAAGTCCTGGCCTTCCTTCACCGAGCGCGCGGCGGTCACCGCGCAGAGCACCACCGTCTCGCCGAGCGTCGCGAGCACCGCGCCGTCGGCCTGCCGGGCAACGCGGCCCGTTTCCAGCGTGAGCGTCTTGCCGCCCCACTGGATTTCCACTTTCTTCATGTCGAACATATCATTTCCTTTACCGGACGCCCTATGCGTCCGGGGCCTGTGTGAGGCGGCTCCCCGTGGAGCCGCCGGTGACGGGACCATCCGCCCGTCGTCCCGCCACGCGCCGGATTGCGCCTGGCCGGAAAAAGGAAACGGCCCCGCGCGGGGGCCGTCCCATTACTTGCGAAGCCCGAGCTTCGCGATGAGATCGCTGTAACGCGTCCCATCCTTCCGCTTGAGATAGTCGAGAAGGCTGCGACGCTTGTTGACCAGCATCAGGAGGCCGCGGCGCGAATGATTGTCCTTCGCATGGCTCTTGAAATGCTCGGTCAGGTTGTTGATGCGCTCGGTAAGCAGCGCGACCTGGACCTCGGGCGAACCCGTGTCGCCTTCGGCGCGGGCATGTTCCTTGATCAGCGCTTCCTTGCGCTCCAGCGTAATCGACATCGCGTCATTCCTTTCATCTACAGGTTGAAGCCGCGCACCACCCGGACTTCCGGTCCGGAGACCTCCACCAATGCGACGGGGACGGTGCCCTCGGTCGCTAGATGCAGGCCCTGATGCTTGGCGATCCCGATCAGCTTCCGCCCCTCGCGGAGCGCCCTTGCCTGATCGGGGGAGACGGTGAGAGCCGGGATGTCGTCCAGCCCCGCCGTCAGCGGCAAGAGTATGTCTTCAAGAGCGCGGCCCTTAGCGGCTTCGCCCAATTTGTCCAGCGAAATCGCGGATGCGACGGTGAAAGGGCCAGCCTTGGTGCGGCGGAGCATGGTCACATGGCCCACCGTACCGAGAGCCCGCGCGATGTCCCGCGCCAGGCTGCGGATATAGGTACCCTTCGAGACATGGGCGGTGAGGGTGATTTCCGAGAGACGCCCTTCATCCTCCCCGGATGAAATGGAGAGCGCATGGATCACCACGCTCCGCGTCTTGATCTCGAACGTCTCGCCTGCCCTTGCGCGGTCATAGGCGCGTTCGCCGTCGACCTTGATCGCCGAATAGGCCGGCGGGACCTGCTCGATCGGGCCGGTGAAGCGGGGTAGCACCGCCAGCACGTCCGCTTGCCTCGGCAGCACCTCCGACGTGGCGATCGCTTTGCCTTCCAGGTCGAGCGTATCCGTTTCGGTGCCGAAGCGGATGGTGAAATCATAAATCTTGTCGCTGTCGAGCATGTGACCGGCCAGCTTGGTCGCCTCGCCGATCGCGACCGGCAACACGCCGGTGGCGAGCGGATCGAGCGTGCCGCCATGACCGACCTTATAGCGCGCTTCCCCCGCTGTGCGCAGCGCGCGCTTCACCGCGGAGACGGCCTGGGTCGAACCGAGGCCGTGGGGTTTGTCGATTATGATCCAGCCGTGCATCGGCGCGCGCCTTTAGCGGCGTCGCGCCTATGATGCCACCCGTCGGCGCGCGTTTATTTGCCCTTGTGCGGCTTCTGGGGCGGGCCCGCGCTGGCGACCAGATCGGTCACCGGGCAGCGCTGGCCGCGCACGACCACGCTCGAAAATTTGTCGAACGTATCGATGCCGCGGGTCTCGAAGCCGATGCCTTCGGCATAGGGCAGATCCGTGCAGGGCGACATCAGCGAGGCATAATACCAGCGGTTGTGGACGTCCTGCACGTAAAGCCCATGGTCGCCGTCGGCCCGCCAGTCGCGGATGCCGCCATGGTTGACGAAGGGGATGCTGATGTCGGCGGGCGCCGCAGCGCGCGCCGGTGGGATCGAGACACCGATGACACCGCAAGCCAATGCGGCGGCGCCGATGATCGATGCGATGAGAGTCTTCTGGGTCATGAGGAGACCTTATATCGTCGGCCCTGAACCCAGGCTGAGCGACGCGGTCAGCCGGCGGCAATCTGGCCCCAGCCGAGCCCGATCGCATGGGCGCGGACCGCCGCGGGCCACGCCGCGCTCTCGGCCTCGAATCGGGCCCGGTCGTCCGCATAGAGAGCGCGGATCGCCTCCTCATAGCCGGGCCGGTCGCCGGCCATGACGGTGAGGAAACGATAGGCAGCGTCGCGGCCGGCGGCGGTGCCGTCATCGGCCTTGCGCGCCGCCTCGACCAGCCGGCGCAGTGCCGCGGAGGCGCCGCCCGGCTGCGCCGCGAGCCAATCCCAATGGCGGGGCAGCAGCGTCACCTCGCGCGCGGTAACGCCGAGGCTCGGGCGGCCGCGGGTGCGCGGCTGCTCCGCGGGCGGTTGGGGCGCGGCGCGCGGCAGATCGACCTGGCAGCCGTCGCCGTCGTCGAAGACGAGAAGATCGCTGGCGCGCGGCAGGGGCGGCAATGTGCTGAGCGCGGCGAGCACCTCCTCTTCCGAACCGGTGGCAAGCCACATGTCGTTGGCGAAGGCGGTATAGGTCGTCATGGCGTCACTCCGTGGAATGTGGCCATTTATACCCGGATATTATCTGAGTCAATAAGACCCGGGTGAAATTATCCCGGTTGCCATTCGTCGCGGAGCAGGCCGAAGATCACCGTGTCGCGCACATGGCCGGTCCAGGTGATCCGTTCCTGCCTGAGCACTCCTTCGCGCACTGCGCCGAGCTTGGCGACGGCGGCCTGGGATCGGGCGTTGCGCTGGTCCACCTTGAATTCGATGCGGCGAAAGCCTTCGGCGAAGGCATGATCGATCATCAGTCGCTTGATCCGCCGGTTGAGGCCGGTGCCGCGGGCACGTGGAACGATATAGCTGTTGCCGATCTCCAGCACGCCGCGCGGGGCATCGACGCCGAGATAGGCGGTCATGCCGATCACCTGACCGCCGAGCCGGATGGCGAAGGGCAGGCGTGCCGCGTTGGCAAGCAGCGCATCGAAGGTCGCGTCGAATCGGTCAGGGGCATAGGAGGTCGGGTAGATCTCCCAGATCGCATCGTCTTCGCGGCAGGCGGCGCGCAGCCCTTCGCGATGGGCCTCGGTCAGCGGAACGAGGTCGAGTTCGCCGTCGGCGAGCCCTTCGTGCAGCGCCATGCGCTCAATCCCCGGACGGATCGAGGTCGCGCGCTACCTTGGGATCGCGCAGCAGCATATCGATGCGGCTGCCCTCGTCGAAACTCTCGTCGGCCAGGAATTTGAGCTTCGCGGCATATTTGAGGTTCACCCGCCGCGCGACCTCGCGCTGCAGATAGGCGGTGTTGGTGCGCAGCGCCTTCACCACGGCTTCCTCCTCGTCGCCGAGCAGCGGCTTCACGAAGACGGTGGCATGGCGCAGGTCCGGCGACATGCGCACTTCGGTGATCGACACCATGTGGCGGGCGAGCACATCGTCATGCACCTCGCCGCGGGAGAGGATGTCGGAAAGCGCATGGCGCACCTGCTCGCCGACGCGCAGCGTGCGGATGGACTGGGTTTCGGGAGATTCGGTACGGGGCATGATCATTGTCCTGCTTCCCTCTCCCCGTGGGGAGAGGGAAAGGGATCACAGCGTGCGAGCGCGTTCCTCGACCTCGAACGTCTCGAGGAAGTCGCCCGGCTTGATGTCGGTCGAGCCCTCGAGGGTGACGCCGCACTCCAGGCCGGCGCGCACTTCCGGCACGTCGTCCTTGAAGCGGCGCAGCGACGCGATCGCACCATTGTAGATGATCACGTCGTCGCGCGTCAGGCGAGCCCGCAGCGCCTTGCGGATATAGCCCTCGGTGACGAGCAGGCCGGCGGCCTTGCCATGCTTGCCCGCCGAGAAGACCTCGCGGACTTCGGCGCGGCCGACCACGGTCTCGAAATATTCCGGACCGAGCTGGCCGGCCATGGCGGCGCGGATCTCGTCGAGCAGATCGTAGATCACGTCATAATATTTGAGCGCGACCTGATCGCGCGTCGCGATCTCGCGGGCCTTGGCATTGGCGCGCACGTTGAAGCCGATGATCGGCGCCTTCGAAGCGGCTGCCAGCGTGACGTCGCTCTCGGTGATGCCGCCGACGCCCGCGTGCAGGATGCGCACCTGGATATCGTCGGTCGAAATCTTGTTGAGCGAGCCGACGATGGCTTCCACCGAACCTTGCGTGTCGGCCTTCACCACCACCGGATATTGCTGGGCCTGCTTCTCGCGCAGCGCGGAGAACATCGATTCCAGCGAGGCCGGAGCCGCGGTCGTCCGCTTCTGGTGGATGACGCCGGCACGATAGGCCGCGACCTCACGGGCGCGCGCCTCGCTTTCGACCACCGACAGCGGATCGCCCGCGCCCGGCACGCCGGACAGGCCGAGCACCTCGACGGGTGTCGAAGGCAGAGCCTCCTTCACCTGCTGACCCTTGTCGTTGATCAGCGCGCGAACCTTGCCGCTTTCCGCACCGACGACGAAGATGTCGCCGACGCGCAGCGTGCCGCGGCCGACCAGGATCGTCGCGACCGCGCCGCGGCCCTTGTCGAGCTGCGCTTCCACGACGGTGCCTTCGGCGGCGCGATCGGGGTTGGCCTTGAGCTCCATCAGCTCGGCCTGCAGCTCGATCTTGTCGATCAGCTCGTCGAGGCCGGTTCTCTTGAGCGCCGAGACCTCGACCTCCTGCACGTCGCCGCCCATGCTTTCCACCTGGACGTCATATTGCAGCAGGGCCTCGCGCACGCGCTGCGGATTGCCGCCCGGCTTGTCGACCTTGTTGATCGCCACGATCATCGGCACGCCGGCCGCCTTGGTGTGGTTGATCGCCTCGATCGTCTGCGGGCGGATGCCGTCGTCGGCGGCCACCACGATCACCACGATATCGGTGATGTTGGCGCCGCGGGCGCGCATCTCGCTGAACGCCTCATGGCCCGGCGTGTCCAGGAAGGTGATCTTCTGGCCGGACTTCACCGTCACCTGATAGGCGCCGATATGCTGGGTGATGCCGCCGGCCTCGCCCGCCGCGACGTCGGTGCCGCGCAGCGCGTCGAGCAGGCTGGTCTTGCCGTGATCGACATGGCCCATGATCGTGACCACCGGCGGACGCGGCTTCAGCGTCTCGTCGGCATCCACGTCATGCTCGGTGACGAGATCCACGTCGCTGTCCGACACGCGGCGCATATTGTGGCCGAATTCGGTGACGAGCAGCTCGGCCGTGTCCTGGTCGATCGAGGCGTTGATCGTGACGGGCATGCCCATCTTGAACAGCGCCTTCACCAGGTCCGCGCCGCGCTCGGCCATGCGGTTGGCGAGCTCGCCGACCGTGATCGTCTCGGGCACGTTGACGTCGCGCACCTGCTTCGCCTGCATGGCGGAGCCCATGTGTGCGCGCTTGTCCTTCTCGCGGGCGCGTTTGAGCGCAGCAAGGCTGCGCGCACGCGCGCCGCCATCACCATCGTCGAGCGCCTTGGTGACCGTGAGCTTGCCGGACTGCCGCCGGTCGTCGCCCTTGCGGTCGCGAGTCGGTTTGGGCGGCGAGGGCCGGGGCGGCGGCGTGACCGGGGTGAAACGGCGGGGCGGCGGCGCGGCAGATGTGGTGCTGGCCGGGGCGGCGCCGGCAGGACGGCGCTCGCCAGCCTGCGCGGTGGCGGGAGCGGCAGAGGCCGCAGGCGCGGCCGGTGCCGTCTGGGACGTGGCAGCGGATGCCGTTTCGGACGTCGCAGGAGCCTCGGAAGCCTTGCGCGCCTCCTCTTCCGCGGCGACGCGAGCGTCCTCCTCGGCCTTGCGGGCCTCTTCCTCCGCACGGCGATTGTCTTCCGCGCGGCGCTTTTCTTCTTCGGTCGCTTCCTGGCGGGCGCGCTCCTCGCGTCGACGCGTCTCCTCGAGCGCGTTCATGCGCGCTTCCTCGGCCTCGCGGAGCAGCTTCGCCTGCAGTTCCTGACGGGAAAGCAGGTCGTTGGAGCTTGCCGGACGGATCGGCGGCGGCGTCTGCGGCGTCACCGGGCGCGGCGCAGGGGCCGCCGGCGCGGCCTGCGCCGGCTTCTGCTGGACCGGCGGCGGGGCGACGGGCTCGGGTGCCGATTCGGCCTGCGGCTCCGCTTCGCCGGGTTTGCCCAGGAAGCGACGGCGCTTCACCTCGACGACGACGGTGTTGGACCGGCCATGGCTGAAGCTCTGCTTCACCTTGCCCGTCTCCACCGTGCGCTTGAGGCCCAGCGGCGCGCGCATACCCAGTTTCGGCTTATCGTTATCGCTCATCTAGAAATCCGAACCCTTCACTTCTTCATGCGCCGATGGGCCTTGCGAGGTTGTTTCGCAAGGCTCACGCTCATCACCCAGGCCAATAAAGCTACGCCACCGCCCCAGCGCGTGCGACACACGCGCGGCAGCGGCGGGAGCTATCAACGCGATATGTACCACATTTTCGCGGCCTACCGCCATTGACAATATGGCGCGGCTGACCGGGATTACTACTCCCTCTTCGCCGCTGCCTTCGATTCCGAGACCCACGCGCAGCGCCTGATCCAGCTTGCGCGAACCGTCGACCGCCGCATCCTTCGCGTGGATCAGCATTTCGACTGTTCCCTTGCGGGCAGCGTCGCCGATCCGCTCCGCACCGGTCAGCAAAGTGCCGGCCCGTGCCTCGAGGCCGAGTCGGTCGAGCGCGGCGCGCTGCAGCGCGGCTTCGATCTGCTGCGGCAGATCATCGGGAATCACGATCTTCGCGGTTTTGAACGCGCGGGCCAGGGCGCCCTTCAGCTTGCCCTTGGCGATCGCTGCTTCCAGCGCGACGCGATCGACGCCGATCCAGGCACCGCGGCCCGGCGCCTTGGCGCGCACGTCGGGGGCGACGGTTCCGTCCGGGCCGAGCGCCAGCCGGATGAGATCCTGGCGCGGCGCCTTCTCGCCGGACAGCACGCATTTGCGCTCGGGTTCGTGTGGATCCTCCGCCCGGGATCCGGCGGGCACGACGTTTCCATCGGGCGCAAGGCCGCGTTTCGCGCCGCCGGCACGATGACGCGGGCTCCGGGGCGCGGAGCCGGCGGGGGTGGCGTCTAGGCCGTTGCGGTGTTCATCGTGTGCCATCCGCCGAAGCGACCTCCTGCTTGGGCGGAGCGGCAGGGTCGGCGATCAGGAGACCGCCGGATCCGTAATTCTCCGTGGAAAGCTCGGTAATGTTGACCTGCACGGCGCTCGCCGGCTTGCCGAGATGCTCGCCGAGCGCGCGCGTGACATCCGCGACGATCGCGGCCTTCTGCTCGCGGGTCGCGGAGCCGGCGATGCGGATGTCGACGAAGGGCATCAGGCGGCGCCCTCCCCGGTCACTTCAGGCTCGTCCGCGAACCAGTGCGCCCGCGCGGCCATGATGATCTCGTTGCCCTGCTCCTCGGAAAGGCCATATTCGGCGAGCACGCCGCCCTTCTCGCCCTCGCCGCCGCTGTTGCGGCGGCGCGGTTCGACCCGCTTCTTCTGGATCAGCTCGTCGGTGGCGAGGTCGGCGAGATCGTCGAGCGTCTTGATGCCCGCCTTGCCGAGCGTGACCAGCATCGCCTCGGTGAGATAGGGCAGCTCGGCCAGCGCATCCTCGACGCCCAGCGCGCGGCGCTCCTCGCGCGACGCGGCCTCGCGGCGCTCCAGCGCTTCCTGCGCGCGGCTCTGCAGCTCGCTGGCCAACTCCTCGTCGAAGCCCTCGATCGAGGCGAGCTCGTCGGTCTCGACATAGGCCACTTCCTCGAGCGCGCCGAAGCCTTCGGCGACCAGCAACTGGGCCAGCGTCTCGTCCACGTCCAGTTCGTTCTGGAACATCTCGGAGCGTTCGACGAATTCGCGCTGGCGCTTCTCGCTCGCGTCCGCCTCGGTGAGGATGTCGATGGCCGAACCGGTCAGCTGGCTCGCGAGCCGCACATTCTGGCCGCGCCGGCCGATGGCGAGGCTGAGCTGGTCGTCGGGCACGACCACCTCGATGCGCGATTCCTCCTCGTCGATCACGACCCGGCTGACATGCGCGGGCTGCAGCGCGTTGACGACGAAGGTCGCGGTGTCGGGCGACCAGGGGATGATGTCGATCTTCTCGCCCTGCATCTCCTGCACGACGGCCTGCACGCGGCTGCCCTTCATGCCGACGCAGGCGCCGACCGGATCGATCGAGCTGTCATGGCTGATCACGCCGATCTTGGCGCGGCTGCCTGGATCGCGCGCGGCGGCCTTGATCTCGATCACGCCGTCGTAGATCTCGGGCACTTCCTGCGCGAACAGCTTCTTCATGAAGTCGGGATGCGCGCGGCTCAGGAAGATCTGGGGCCCGCGATTCTCGCGCACCACGCGCAGGATCAGGCTGCGGATGCGGTCGCCGACGCGCACCACCTCGCGCGGGATCTGCGCGTCGCGGCGGATCACGCCCTCGGCGCGGCCCAGGTCGACGACGACATGGCCGAACTCGACGCGCTTGACGACGCCGGTGATGATCTCGCCCGCGCGGTCCTTGAACTCGTCATATTGGCGCTCGCGCTCCGCATCGCGGACCTTCTGGAAGATCACCTGCTTGGCGGCCTGCGCGGCGATGCGGCCGAACTCGATCGGCGGCAGCGGATCGACGATATAGTCGCCGACGACCGCGCCCTTCTGCAGCTTCTGCGCGTCCTTGACCGAGACCTGCTTGAAATAGTCGTCGACCTGCTCGACCACCTCGACGACGCGCCACAGCCGCATGTCGCCCGATTTCGGGTCGATCTTGGCGCGGATGTCGTTCTCGGCGCCGTAGCGGGCACGGGCCGCGCGCTGGATCGCATCCTCCATCGATTCGATCACGATCGCGCGATCGATCAGCTTCTCGCGCGCGACCGCGTCGGCGATGGCGAGCAGCTCGGCCTTGTTGGCGGAAATGGCGGTGGCCATGGCGAAAACCCTATCCTTCCGTTGAAATCCTGTCCGCGCCCTCGGTGGAGAGGGGCGCGGTGGCCTTGATGAGAGCGTCGGTCAGGATCAGCTTTGCGCTGGCGATAGCCTCCAGCGGCACGGCGATCTCACCGAGCTTGCTTACATGGAATCGCACATCGGCGCCATCGCGTCCTATGAGCTTTCCGTCGAATTGCTTGCGTCCCTCGATCGTCCGGGCGAGCTTCACCCGGGCGTCGAAGCCGGCCCAGTCGGCGAAGTCCTGCGGCCGGGTGAGCGGCCGGTCGATCCCGGGCGAGCTCACTTCCAGCCGATAGGCTTCCTCGATCGGATCGGCTTCGTCCAGCCGCTCCGAGATACGGCGACTCAGCGCCTCGCAATCGCTGAGGTCGAGCTGGCGCGTGTCCGGCCGCTCGGCCATCACCTGGAGCGTGGGATCGGACTTGCCGCCGAACATCGCGACGCGCACGAGCGACAGGCCGAGCGCTTGCGCTTCCGGCTCGATCAGCTTCGTCAATGCGGCGATGTCCGCCATACCACTCCTGTCAAAACGATATGCCTCTTCGGCGCCGGTCCCTTTCGGAGCCGGCCTCGGCAAAGTTACCAATGTCGAGAGAACGATGGCGATATAGGCGAAGTCGCACCGCGCAGCAAGGGGCCGGGATGACGAGGTTGTCAGGAGTGTGCCTCCATCATCAGCGCCGCATCGGGCCGCGCCAGCACCACCAAGGCCAATCCCGCAGCAACTGCCCGTTCGACCGCCAGTGATGTCGGTGCGGATATGGTCACCAGCGTCGAAGCGCCGGCCAGCACGGCCTTCTCGACGATCTCGTAGCTGCAGCGCGACGTGGTGAGCAGGAAGCCGTCCGCCGGATTACGGCCGGCCCGCGCCAGCGCGCCGATCAGCTTGTCGAGCGCATTGTGCCGGCCGACATCCTCCCGCACCAGCGCGACCCTGCCGTCGGCCTCGCAATAGGCGGCGGCGTGGACGGCGCCGGTCGCGGCGTTGAGCGGCTGGTGCTGCGAAAGCGCGCCGAGCGCGGCGAAGATCGCGCGTTGCTCGATCGCCGGCCGCGTGGGCAGATGCGGCAGCGGCCGCGCCACCTGCTCCAGATTGTCGAGCCCGCACAGGCCGCAGCTGCTTTCGGAGACGCGCGTGCGCACCCGCTCGATCACCGCCTCCATGCGATCGGCTGGGAGGGTGACGCGCACGATCCAGCCGGCGGGATGGGCGTGGACGTCGATCGCCTCGATCTGCGCGTGCGAATCGACCAGTCGCTCGGCGAGCGCGAAGCCGGTGACGAAATCCTCGAGGTCGCTCGGCGTCGCCATCATCACCGCATAGCCGATGCCGTTGAACTCGATCGACACCGGCGCCTCGACCGGCACCGCGCGGGTTGCGGCGTCGCGTGTGCCGTCTGGGCGCAGGACGGTGACGGCGTGGTCGGAATGTTCGGTCATGCTCTTCTCCTTATCCTCCCCATCGCAGATGGGGAGGGGGACCACCCGCAGGGTGGTGGAGGGGAAATCGACGCTCGATCGGAAAGCGGCGGTCCTGCCGCGAGGAGGGAGTTTCCCCTCCACCGCGCTACGCGCGGTCCCCCTCCCCAGCAAGGCTGGGGAGGATGAGGCTGGGGCGGCGGAGGCTCACTGCACCGTCCGCAGCCGCTCGACCGCCGCGCGCGCCACCGGCGTCAGCCCTTCGGGGGCCGCCAGAATCATCGCCTTCATCCTGGGATCCCAAAACGCCTTGATATGATCGGCGACGGCCACGATCGCCTGCGGCTCGGGCTGGGTCGCGACGTTGCGCGCGATCTGGTTGGCCATGTAGACCAGCCGTTCCTGGCTGTTCATTCGGCCGCCTCTGCCGTCTCGATCCGGCGCGCGCGTTCGGACAGCGCCTCATAATCCTCCTGCCAGTGGCTGGGGCCATTGGAGGGCGAGACCTGCACCGCCGTGACCTTGTACTCGGGGCAGTTGGTGGCCCAGTCCGAATAGTCGGTGGTCACCACATTGGCCTGGGTCTGGGGATGGTGGAAGGTGGTGTAGACCACGCCCGGCGCCACCCGGTCGGTGACCAGCGCGCGCAAGCTGGTCTCGCCGGCGCGCGAGGCGAGGCGCACCCAGTCGCCGTCCTTGAGGCCGCGATCCTCGGCATCGACCGGATGGATCTCCAGCCGGTCCTCGGGATGCCAGGCGGTGTTGGCGGTGCGCCGCGTCTGCGCTCCGACATTATAATGGCTGAGGATGCGGCCGGTGGTGAGCAGCAGCGGATAGCGCGGGCCGGTCTTCTCGTCGGTCGGCACATAGTCGGTGACGACGAACTTGCCCTTGCCGCGCACGAAGCCGTCGATGTGCATCACCGGCGTGCCGTCGGGCGCCTTGTCGTTGGCGGGCCACTGGATCGATCCCAGTTCGTCGAGCCGCGCGAAGCTCACGCCGGCGAAGCTGGGGGTGAGCCGGGCGATCTCGTCCATCACCTCGCTCGGATGACGGTAATTCCAGTCGAGCCCCAGCGCGCGGGCCAGCAATTGCGTCACCTCCCAGTCGGCATGGCCATTCAGCGGCTCCATCACCTTGCGCACCGGCTGGATGCGCCGCTCGGCATTGGTGAAGGTGCCGTCCTTCTCGAGGAAGGTCGAGCCGGGCAGGAAGATGTGCGCGTAATTCGCCGTCTCGTTCAGGAAGAGGTCCTGCACGATCACGCATTCCATCGCGGCGAGGCCGGCGGCGACGTGGCTCGTGTTGGGGTCGGACTGGAGGATGTCCTCGCCCTGCACGTAGAGCGCCTTGAACGCGCCGTCGACGGCGGCATCGAGCATGTTGGGGATGCGCAGGCCCGGCTCGGGATCGATCGCGACGCCCCAGTCCGCCTCGAACAGCGCGCGGGCGTCGGGATCGGAGACGTGGCGGTAGCCCGACAATTCGTGCGGGAAGCTGCCCATGTCGCAGGCGCCCTGGACATTGTTCTGGCCGCGCAGCGGATTCACGCCGACGCCCGGCCGGCCGATATTGCCCGTCGCCATGGCGAGGTTGGCGATCGCCATCACCGTCGAGCTACCCTGGCTGTGCTCGGTGACGCCGAGGCCATAATAGATCGCGGCATTGCCGCCGGTCGCGTAGAGCCGCGCCGCGCCGCGCAGCTCGGCGGGATCGACCAGGGTGACGGCCGCCAGCGTCTCCGGGCTGTTCTCCGGCCGGGAGACGAACTCGGCCCACTCCTGATACTCGTCCCAGTCGCAGCGTTCGCGGACGAAGGCTTCGTCGGCAAGGCCCTCGGTGACGATGGTGTGCGCCATGGCGGTAAGCACCGCGACATTGGTGCCGGGCCTGAGCGGCAGATGATGCGCCGCCTCGATATGGGGCGAGCGGACCAGATCGGTCCGGCGCGGATCGACGACGATCAGCCTGGCGCCGGGTTGTCCGTTTTTTGGGCGAAGACGCCGCTTCATCCGGCTGGCGAACACGGGATGGCCGTCGGTCGGATTGGCGCCGATCACCAGGATCACGTCGGCCTGCATCACGCTGTCGAAATCCTGCGTGCCGGCCGACGTGCCGAAGGTGGTCTTGAGCCCGTAGCCGGTCGGCGAGTGGCAGACGCGCGCGCAGGTATCGACATTATTGTTGCCGAAGCCCGCGCGGATCAGCTTCTGGACGAGGAAGGTCTCCTCATTGGTGCAGCGCGAGGAGGTGATGCCGCCCACCGAGCGGCGGCCATATTTCGCCTGGATGCGCTTCAGCTCCGATGCGGCATGTGCAAAGGCCTCGTCCCACGAGACCTCGCGCCACGGCTGGTCGATCGACGCGCGGATCATCGGCCGGGTGATGCGTTCCTTGTGTGTCGCATAGCCCCAGGCGAAGCGGCCCTTGACGCAGCTGTGGCCGCGATTGGCCTTGCCGTCCTTCCACGGCACCATGCGCACCAGCTGCTCGCCCCGCATCTCGGCGCGGAAGGTGCAGCCGACGCCGCAATAGGCGCAGGTGGTGACGACCGCGCGTTCCGGCGTACCGATCTCGATCAGCGATTTCTCGGAGAGCGTCGCGGTCGGGCAGGCCTGCACGCAGGCGCCGCAGGACACGCATTCGGAGCCGAGGAAATCGTCGCTGGCAAGGCCGGCCGAGACCTTCGATCCGAAGCCGCGGCCCTCGATGGTGAGCGCCAGCGTGCCCTGTACTTCGTCACATGCGCGCACGCAGCGCGAGCAGACGATGCACTTGGACGGATCGAAATCGAAATAGGGGTTGGACTGGTCCTTCGCCTGGCCGAGATGGGTCGCGCCCTCCTTGCCGTAGCGCACGTCGCGCAGGCCGACCGCGCCCGCCTGATCCTGCAGCTCGCAATCCCCGTTCGCGGCGCAGGTCAGGCAATCGAGCGGGTGGTCGGAGATATAGAGCTCCATCACGCCCTTGCGCAGCTTCTGCAGCCGCGGCGTCTGGGTATGCACCACCATGCCCTCGGCGACGGGCGTCGTGCAGGACGCGGGCGTGCCGCGCGCGCCATCGATCTCGACGAGGCACAGCCGGCAGGAGCCGAACTGCTTGAGGCTGTCGGTGGCGCAGAGTTTGGGGATCGCCGTCCCGATCTCGGCCGCAGCGCGCATCACGGTGGTTCCGGCGGGCACCGTCACCGGGCGGCCGTCGACGGTGAGCGTGACCGCCTTGTCCGAATGCGCTTCGGGCGTGCCGAAATCGGCCTGTCTGGAATAGGTCATGCCTCGCTCCCGGCGGGTGCGGTCTCGGCGGCGCCGCCGAAATCCTCGGGGAAATGGTGAAGCGCGCTCAGCACCGGATAGGGGGTGAAACCGCCGAGCGCGCAGAGCGATCCGAATTTCATCGTCTCGCACAGGTCTTCGATTAGGGTGAGGGCGGCGGTCAGCTCCGCTTGCCCCTTCTCCGTTTGCACTGAGCTTGTCGAAGTGCTCCCTTTCTTTTCGGCCGTCGAAAGAGAAGGGAGGGGTTGACCTGCGGTCGACTGCGTCCCGACAAGCTCAGCCCGAACGGGAGTAGGGGCGGCGGCTCTGGCAGCAATGATCCGATCGATCGTCTCCACCCCGCGCGTCGAGCCGAGCCGGCAGGGCGTGCACTTGCCGCAGCTTTCCGCCGCGCAGAACGCCATCGCGAAGCGCGCCTGCCGCGCCATGTCGACACTGTCGTCGAACACGGTGATGCCGCCATGGCCGATCAGCCCGTCGCGTGCCGCGAAGGCCTCGTAATCGAACGGCGTGTCGAACAGCGAAGGCGGGAAATAGGCGCCGAGCGGCCCGCCGACCTGCACCGCACGCACTGATCGGCCGCTCGCGGTGCCGCCGCCGATGTCGATCACCAGCTCGCCGAGCGTCGCGCCGAACGCGGTCTCGAACAGACCGCCCTGGCGGATGTTGCCGGCGAGCTGGATCGGCATCGTCCCGCGCGACCGGCCCATGCCGAACTCGGCATAGGCCTCCGGTCCCTCGGCGAGGATGAAGGGGATCGCCGCGAGGGTGAGGACGTTGTTGATCACCGTCGGCCGCCCGAACAGCCCTTCATGCGCGGGCAGCGGCGGCTTGGCGCGGACCTCGCCGCGCCTGCCCTCGATCGAGTTGAGCAGCGAGGTCTCCTCGCCGCAGACATAGGCGCCCGCGCCCTCGCGTATCTCGATCGCGAAGGGCGCGACGATCCCGGCAGACGCCTCGACAGCCGCGCGCATCTTGGCGATGGCGTGTGGATATTCGGAGCGGATGTAGACGAAGGCCTTGTTCGCGCCGGTGGCGAACCCGGCGATCGCCATGCCTTCGATCAGGCAATAGGGATCGCCCTCCATCAGCATGCGATCGGCGAAGGTGCCGCTGTCGCCCTCGTCCGCGTTGCAGACGATATATTTGACCGGGCCGGCCGCCTCGGCGACGGTCTTCCACTTGATCCCGGCGGGAAAGCCCGCGCCGCCGCGGCCGCGCAGGCCCGAGCGGGTGACGGCATCGAGCACCGCGGCGGGGCCGATTTCCCGCGCGCGCTCGAGACCCCGCCAGCCGCCGGTCGCGCGATAGTCGCCGAGATCGAGCGGGCGGGTGCGGCCTGCGCGGGCGAAGGTGAGGCGGGTCTGGGCGGCGATGAAGGGGTGCCCGTCGACCGGGCCGAGCGCGAGATGCTCGGCCTCGCCGGCGAGTATGGCGGGCACGTCGGCGGCGGTGACCGGGCCGTAGCCGGTCCGCACGCCACCCCGCTCCACCTCCAGCAGCGGCTCCAGCCAGTGCATGCCCCAGCTACTGGTGCGGCGGATCTCCGCGTCGGGCGCATGGGCGCGCAGCGCCGCGGCGACCCGCTCGGCGCCGCAGGCCAGCGCGAGGGCGTCGTCCGAGAGGAAGAAGACCAGGCTCATAGCGCTGCCACCAGCGCATCGATCGCCCCGGCGTCGAGCCGGGCGTGGAGATGATCGCGGCCGGTCAGCGCATTGGGGCCGACCGAGCAGAGGCCGAGGCAATAGACCGTCTCGATCGCGATGCGATCGCCGGCGACGGCCTCGGCGTGGACGGCCAGCGCATCGGCGCCGCGCGCCTGGCAGGATTCGGCGCGACAGAGCTTCAGCACCGGGCGCGGCTCGGGCGCGTCGCGGAAATCATGGTAGAAGCTCACCACGCCATGCACCTCGGCCCGGCTGAGGTTCAGCACATGGGCGACGAGGCGGACCGCCTCCTCCGGGATCCAGCCGAACTCGGCCTGGAGATCGTGGAGGATCGGCAGTAACGGCCCTTCGCGCGCCGCATGGCGCGCGATCAGCGCACGCGCGATATGTTCGTCGAAATCGACCATGATCCAGCCTTGTGCGCCGGGTGGCCCGCTCGATCCAATTGGCTGGTTTTATGAGCGATAGACGATGTCTATCAACTGCCGAACGCTCCGAGCCGCTGCACTGCTTCGAAAACGGCCGTTGCGAGCGGGGGGGCCGGCTGGCGATCGAGGATGATCAGCCCCACATTATTGGTAGGGGCGGGATCGACGAACTCTATCAGGCGCAAGGTTTCGTTACCGGCGACGAGGCCGCGGTGGCTGTCGGTGACGATGCTGCACAGGTCGCCCGCGATCACCATCGAGAGGAGCGCGACATAGCTGTCCGCGGTTGCCACCGGCGTGACGGCGAGGCCGAGCATGGCGAGATGTGCGTCGAGTATGCGGCGATTCTGCATACCCGCGTGCAGCAGGCAGAGCGGCGCGGCGGCAGCGTCACGCCAGGAGATTTCTGGCCGGTCATAGGCTGAGCCGGCGGCAGCGGCGAAGACGTAGCGCTCGGCGAAGAGCGGCGTCGCGCGTACCTGCGCGGGCGGCTCGTTGTCGAGGTAGGTGAGGCCGGCATCCAATTCATAATCGATGAGGCCGCGCTCGATCTCGCGCGAGGTCATCGAATGCAGGCGGACGGTGACGGCCGGATGCTCGGCATGGAGCGCACGCAATACCGCGCCGGTCAGCGGCATGGCTGCCGGTATGGCGCCGAGCCGCACCTCGCCGCGCATCGGGCCGCTGCGCACGCCGATTGCCTGGCGCAGCCCGTCCTGCTCCGCGAGGATGCGGCGGGCATGGTCCAATATGGCATGGCCCTCCGGCGTCAGATCCACGAAGCGATGGCTGCGCACCACCAGCCGCTTGCCGAGCAGCGATTCGAGCGCGGCGATACCCGCTGAGAGAGTCGGCTGGCTGACATGGCAGGCCTCGGCGGCGCGTGCGAAATGCTTTTCCCGGGCGAGGGCGACGAAATATTCGAGGAAGCGCGTCTGCACCGCCCTTATGCCTCTCCTGCGGGGTGCGATGAAAGGGGACGTACGTCCGAATCGAAGCTGATCGTGTTCTGGATTTCCAGCGTTCCCGGCCCCAGCGACATGGGGCAGGCGATGCCCGGCATTGCCGCCACGTCGAACAGTTCGCCGATATGTCCCTCCAGCCGGATCCATTCGACGATGTCGCCGGTGGAGAGATTGACGATCAGAACGCCGCACCAGGGATCGGCATCGCGCGCCTTAAGCGTGCCGTCGAGCGCGAGACCGCTGAAGGTGCCGTCACGCGGCTTGGAGAC
This sequence comes from Flavisphingomonas formosensis, assembly GCF_009755815.1. GTDB lineage: Bacteria > Pseudomonadota > Alphaproteobacteria > Sphingomonadales > Sphingomonadaceae > Flavisphingomonas > Flavisphingomonas formosensis. Next base: position 648,318 of record NZ_WRPK01000002.1, on the reverse strand, counting down.
GGTGACGATTGCGTGGCCATTGTGCAGCGCCATGCCACGCAGGAATCCGGGGCAGAAGGCGATGTCCGCGCGCGCGCCGGTCTGCGGATCGATCCGGATGAGTTGGCCGCGTCCGCTGTCCAGCGCATAGACCTGGCCCCCATCGACACGCGGCGAATGCGGCATGGAAAGCTGGTCGGTGACGATGCGGCCGCTCTCCACCTCGATCAGCACGCCGCCCTCGTGGCGCCGCTCGCGCCAGCCGTTCAGCACGTCCGAGCGGCTGACCGCAGTGACGTATCGGGGCGCGCCGTCCGCCATCGCCATGCCGTTCAGATGGCAGCGATCCTCGGCGGCAAGCTTCGAGATGAAGGGCGGCTTCCAGATCGGGCGGAAGCTGTGGGTGAGATCCAGCGTGCAGAGGCAGGAATAGCGGGTGTTGACGAAAATGACCCGGCCGGCCCGGTCGACACCGACCTCATGGATATCGACGTCGCCGGTGGTTTGCGCATTGCGCGGCACCATCACCGCATCGAAGGCCTTGTTGCCGAGCTCGCCCGGCCGCAGCATGTTTTCGAGCCGCCAGAGCTGGAAGAGCGAACCGAGATAGAGCCGCCCCGGCTGCCAGCAGACGCCCATCGCGCGCGAGAAATTCTGCTGATTGAACGAGACGCTGCCACTGGGCAGCACGCCGACGAGGAAGAGCTGCCCGGTCTGGTAGGAGGTGAAAGCCAGGCTCACGGCGTTGGAGCGCAGCCAGCCCGCCATGCCGCGCGAAACCGAGATGTTGGTCTTTCCCTCGTCGGCGGCACCGGTTTCGGACATCGATTTCTCTCGTTCAGGAAAAGGCGAAGCCCCCTGCTGGTTTGCAGGGGGCCGAGGGTAGGTCAAGCGGCGTTGGGCGGGTTGTCAGAATTTGAGACTGAGGCCGACGCGGCCGCCACCGCCTTTATAATGTTTGGACGCATCGCCATTGGCTTCGATGAAGCCCGAGACGCCGCTGGGCATCGTCACAGTGACGCCGAGCGTTCCCTGAACATAGCCCTGGATGCGGCGATTGTCGAAATGCGGGGCATAGGCGCCGCTCAGGAAGGTTATGCCGTCCTTGCCTTCGAACTCACGGACATAGCTGGCGCCTGCGTAGAAGACGCCCTTGCTGGCGCCGATGGCGGCGCTGCCGCCGGCGCGCAGGCCGAGCTTGCCGCGCAGCCCGTCCATCTTGTCGAAATCGACCACGGCATTAGCGCCGGCCAGGTCGTCGAGATCGGTGCGTACGAAGGCCAGGCTGGCCACTGGTTCAGCGAAGAAGCGGTCCGATCCAAAGCGATATCCGATCTCGCCCTGCACGCCATATCCCTTGCCGTGCAGCTTGTCGAAATAGCCCGCTTCGGCTCCGGTAGAGCGGATCCGGTAGAAATCATATTTGGCAAGGCCGTTCAGGAACAGGCCGCCGGAGACATAGCTGGCGGTGAGGCCGAGGTTGAACGCCTCGTAGCTGGCGCGGTCGGGCGAGCCGGTGAAATTGAGCTTCGAGGAGATATAGCCTCCGGTCGCGCCGAAGACGAGGCCGCCCTTGTCGCCCAGCGTGCCGAAGTCGGCGCCAATCTGGCCGCCGAAATAATCCTGCCGATAGGAGACGTCGTAGCCGCCGAGCGCATCCTTGCGCGTGTCGACCGAGCCGAAGGCCTGGATCCACAGGCCGCGTGCGGTAGGCGTGCCGCCGCTCCAGATCGCATCGCGCAGGCCCGTGGCGTGGGCGGAGACCGCATCGGCCGATTTGTACCAGAGGCTCTGCGCACCCTCCAGGATCTTGATCGTGCGAAACACCGGCGCGCCGGCCTCGCCGATCAGATCATAGTCGGTGCCCCCGCCGGCTTTGGCGACAGGCACGATCTCATAATGGATGAATCCCTGATTCTGGGTCGCGGGCGCTGCGGTGAATGCGCCGGCGGAAGAGCCTGCGCCTGCCGTCGCCAGCGTCACCTTGTCTCCCGCGGCGAGCAGGACCGGTGCGGCCGTGCCGGCATTGTGCAGCAGGATGCCCGTGCTGCCGGTCGCGGCGCCGCCGATGACGAGCTGGTCATAGGCCGGGTGGCTGCTGCCGAGGGCGACGTCCAGCGCCAATGTGCCGCCCGCGCCGACGAAGTCGCCCGGCAGGATGAAGCGGTCGCCGAGCCGATTATTGGCCAGTGTGACGGCACCGCTGTTGCGGAAGGTCTCGAGGCCGAGGAAGGTCACGTCGGTGCCGGTGACCGTGAGCGTGCCGGCATTGACGAAGCTGTCGTCGCCGGCTCCGAAATCGCTGTCCTTGCTGGCGTTGAAGCGGCCGGTGGCGGTGTTGACGACGCTGTCGTCATTCTCGGTCAGCCGCAACGCGCCGTTGATCGTGCCGGAGTTGGTGACGGTGACGGGTGCCCCGACGGCATAGACCGCATAGCCGGTGCCGCCGGTGACGGTGCCGGCGTTGACGACGATCGACTGGCCGGAGACGGGCACGGCCAGCGCCGTCACCCGATCTTCCTCTCCGCCTCCGCCGCCCGACAGCGAAGGTGTCGAGATGACGATCGCATTGATGCCGCCCTTGACCGATCCCGCGGCCGTGACCTCGACCGCAGTGCCGGTATAGCCGTAGGCGACGACGGCATTGCCATGGGTCGACTCCGTCGCGCCGGTGACGGTCACCGAGACGCTGCCGTTATAGGCGCCGGCCAGGATCGCCGGCGCATCGACCGCCTTGGCGGCACCGGTGACCGAGACCGCGCCGAAATAGGATTCGGCATAGATGCCGCGGCTGCCCGAGCCGCTGACGTTCACCTGCCCGGCGCTCACCGTCACATCGCCCGCATGGCTATATGCCTCGATGCCGTCGCTTCCTGCACCAGACGTCGCGACGGAGCCCGCCGTTATCGATACGTCGCCGTCATTGCTGTACAGGGCATTGTGGGATGCCTTGATGCCGACGGATTGATCGCCGCTGGTCTTGACGCTGCCGACGTCGATGGTGACGGGGCCCGAGCGGCTCAACCCGACCACGCCATCCGATTGGAAGCCTGTCGTCTCGACGGAGCCCGCCGCAATGGACACCGGTCCATAAGGGCTGCGGCCGCCGATGCCGATAGAATAGTCGCCGGTTGTGCGGACGGAACCGTCGCCGCTGATCGAGACGCCTGCGGGTCCGAACGCATAGACGCCGATGCTGTCCTCGCCGGCAGTCCGGATCGAGCCGTTATTGACGACGGACGCCGTGCCCGTGTCGGATGTGACGACCACGCCTGCCGCGAAATCGCCCGCCGTCGTGACCGTGCCGTTGACCGTGGCGAGCGCATCTCCCGGTGCAAGCGCGAGCGTCTCTGCGCCGCCATAGGAAGATCCGCCGGATACATGGACGAATACCGCGGTGCTGTCATCGCCGAGAGTGGCGACGTCGTTCACGGTCGCCGAGGCGGAGCCTGTGTACCCGACCGCGAGCACACCATAGGAACGCTCCCCGGCGGTCGATATCGCGCCGCTGACCGTCACGCTGGTATCGATGCCGTTGGCATAGATGGCGTGGGCCTGATCGCCCTTGGTGGCGACCGTATTGGCGTTCACGGTGACGCTGCCCGTGTAGGAATAGGCGTAGATGCCGGTCGCGTTCGCGCCGGTGCCGGCCGGATTGGCCGCGGTCGGCGCGGTGCCGGTGGAGACGGTGCCGGTCGCCGTCACAGTGACGTTGCCGTCCTTCGAGACAGCGACGATCGCCGGGCTGTCGTCGCCCAATGTCGTGACGCTGCCTGCGGTGACGGTGACGTCACCATGGTTGCTGACCGCCTGGATGCCGGCGGAATTGGTGCCGGCGGTGCTGACCGTACCGACGGTGACGCTGACCGGCGCGGGCGTGCCGCCGAGGCCGAGAGCGAGTGCGTCGATGCCATCCGAGTCGTCGCCGCTGGTCGCGACGCTTCCCTGCGTGACCGAGACGCCGCCATAATAGCTCAGCGCTTCGATGCCGGTGGAGCTGCTGCCGCTTGTCGAGACCGAGCCGCTTCCGCTGACCGTGACGTCGCCATAGGAGGCCGCATAAATGCCTCTCGAATGGTCGCCCTGGGTGACGATCTCGCCTTTATTGACCACCGTCGCCGATGCGAGACCTACGGCATAGATGCCGTCAGAAGCATAGCCCTGGGTCGTCACGCCATTATTCACCGTAACGCTGGCGTCGCCGACGGCAACCGTGGTGATGCCGGTCGAATAGTCGCCCGCGACGGCCACTTCGCCAACCGTCACGGTGGCAGTGCCGCCATAGCTGTGGACGAACAGGCCGTCCGAATAGAAATCGCCCGAGGTGGAGACGTGGCCGGCGGTGATCTCGACCGACCCGCTGGTGTTCGTGGCCGAAATGCCGCGCGTATAATAGGCGCCGGTTGCCGTCACCGAATCCACGGTGATGCTCGTGTCGCCGGAATAATTGTCGGCGTTTATCCCATCGGAATAGGAGCCGGCGGTGCGGATATCGCCTGCCGTAATGCTGATCGTGCCGGAGCTGCTGTTCGCGGTGATGCCACGGGAGGCGTCGCCCGAAACGGTGAGAGTGCCCGCATGGATGGTGAGATCGCCGGTCGTGGTCGTTGCCAGGATGGCATCCGATCCGCGGCCGCTGGTGGTGACGGACGCGCCGTCGGCAACGTCGATCGAAACGTCCCCGCCGCCGAAATTGAAGCCGACGATGCCGGCCGCGCCCGCGCCCGAGGTGGAGACCGAGGCTCCGCCGGCAACTGTGGCCGAGACGGTGCCTTCGCCGAAACCGATCGCATCGATGCCGTCTGACGTGTCGCCCGAAGTCGTGATCGATCCGGTTGGCGAGACCGAGACCGACACGGCGCCGTCATTGGAAAAGGCGTAGACGCCAGGAGCGAAAGTGCCGGCGGTGTTCACCGCTCCATTGACGACGACGCCGGCGGCGGTCGTGCCGGAATTGACGCGGATGCCGGCGGTCGTGTCCGACGTGGTTTCCACCGTTGCGCCCTGCTGGAGCGTCACGGTGAGATCCTGCACCGGGGCGTAGGAAATGCCGTCCGGATAATTGCCCGGCTGGGGAGCGCAGGAGACTGTGCCGTTCACCGGCGCGCCGCATGCTTCGTTGGCCGCATGGGCCGGGCGGGGAGCCAGGGCGAGCAGGGCGGCGCCCGTCAGCGCCGTGCCCAAGCGTAGTGCAGTCCTGACGGTCGCGTGGCGACGGGCCGAACCAGCAGGAAAACTGCACGGAATCCGGGCGTCATTATAGTCAATCACCGGCTGTCGCTCCCCTTTTTGCCCGTACCCCGAAAGGGTGGGCGCAGCCGGACGCTATCGCTTCGTTCATCACGGAGCAAGGTGAAAAGATGAGTGTGAACAAGAACTTCCTCTACTCTGGCGGCATTCTGCCTGTTCTTCATCCAGTCTCGAAAGAATAGCGAAATGCTTTTGCGATTGCTCCGGAACCTTGTCCTGCAGAGCGCGTTGTCTCCCGCTTTGCCAGCCGCCTGCCAGGCCGCTCGGCCCGCACGATCGGTGAGGCCGATGTTGCGGAAACAAGTTTCATCTGTTACTAAATCGGCAAGGAGATGCTTCATCCATGACCGATCCGCACGATAATCCGCTGGGCCTCGACGGTTTCGAGTTCGTCGAGTTCACCGGACCCGACCCGCAGGCGCTCGCCGGCCTGTTCGAGGCCATGGGCTTCACCCATCTCGCCGATCATCGGTCGAAGAATGTCCGCCGCTATGCGCAGGGCGACATCAACTTCATCCTGAACATGGACGCCGCCGGCCAGGCCGCCGATTTCCGCAAGGCGCACGGGCCGTCGGCCAACGCCATGGCGTTTCGCGTCCATGATGCCGCCCAGGCCTTCGAGGAGGCGGTGCGTCGCGGCGCCAAGCCGGTGATCGGCCCGGTCGGCCCGATGGAGCTCAACATTCCGGCGATCGAGGGCATTGGCGGATCGAATCTCTACCTGGTCGATCGCTATGGCGCACAGGAAATCTACGACGTCGATTTCAAGCCGGTGCCGGGGGCGCTGCGCGATTCCCGTTCCGTGGGGCTGCATACGCTCGATCATCTGACCCACAATGTGAATCGCGGGCGGATGAATCACTGGGCGGAGTTTTATGAGCGCATCTTCAATTTCCGCGAGATCCGCTATTTCGACATAGAGGGCCAGTCCACCGGCCTGTTCAGCCGCGCGATGACCGCGCCCGACGACAAGATCCGCATCCCGCTCAACGAGAGCCAGGACGAGCACAGCCAGATCGAGGAGTTCCTGCGCGAATATAAGGGCGAGGGCATCCAGCATCTCGCGCTCGCGACCAGCGACATCTTCGCGACCGTGGATGCGCTGCGCGCCAACGGCATCCGCTTCCAGGATTCGCCCGAAACCTATTATGATCTCATCGACAAGCGGCTGCCGGGCCATGGCCACGACATTCAGGAAATGCGCTCACGCCGCATCCTGATCGACGGCGCGCCGGAAACCGGCGGCGGCCTGCTCCTGCAGATCTTCACCGAGAATATGGTCGGCCCGATCTTCTTCGAGATCATCCAGCGTAAAGGCAATGACGGCTTCGGCGAGGGCAATTTCAAGGCGCTGTTCGAATCGATCGAGCTCGACCAGATCCGTCGCGGCGTCGTTCCGGCCAAGACGGAGGCTTAGAGGAGGCGCGCGGTTCCTAAGCCTTCTCCCGCGAGTGAGAGAAGGCCTGATGACGTCCGTGCTTGCGCCGTCGCGAGAATCGCGGATGCTCGATCTCGACAATCACTGGACAAGGAGAGGCGCGTGAAGCTTGCATCGCTGAAGGGCGGCCGGGACGGCCGGCTCGTGGTCGTCAGCCGGGATCTCGCCTGGTGCGCGGATGCGGGGCACATCGCGCCGACCCTGCAATCGGCGCTCGACAATTGGGATCATTGCGCGCCGCTGCTCGAGGCGCTGGCGACCGACCTTGCCCATGAGGTGATCCCGATGATGCGCTTCCACGAGCGGCAGGCGGCCGCGCCGCTGCCGCGCGCCTATCAATGGGCGGACGGATCGGCCTATGTGAACCATGTCGCGCTGGTGAGGCAGGCGCGCGGCGCCGAGATGCCCGAGAGCTTCTGGACCGACCCGCTGATCTATCAGGGCGGCTCCGATGGCTTCCTGGCTCCGCGCGATCCGATCCCGCTCGCCGATCCCGCCTGGGGCTGCGATTTCGAGGCGGAAGTGGCGGTGGTCACCGGCGACGTGCCGCAGGGCGCTTCGCGCGAGGAGGGACTGGCGGCGATCCGCCTCGTCGGCCTCGTCAACGACGTGTCGCTGCGTGGCCTCATCCCGGCCGAGCTCGGCAAGGGCTTCGGCTTCTTCCAGTCCAAGCCCGCCTCGGCGCTGTCGCCGGTCTTCGTGACGCCGGATGAACTGGGCGAGGCGTGGCGCGAAGGCATGCTCCACCGCATAGTGTCGGTGGATCTCAATGGCCGGCCTTTCGGCCGCGCCAATGCAGGCGTCGACATGACCTTCGATTTCGGCACGCTGATCGCGCATGTCGCGAAGACCCGATCGATCGGTGCGGGCAGCCTGATCGGGTCGGGCACCGTGTCCAACCGGGGCGCGGACGGTGGACCGGGCCGCGCGATCGCCGACGGCGGCGTCGGCTATAGCTGTCTTGCCGAGATCCGCACGGTGGAGACGATCATCGGCGGCAAGCCGGTCACCGAATTCCTGAAGCATGGCGACATAGTGCGCATCTGGATGGACGACGATCGCGGCCACTCGATCTTCGGTGCGATCGAGCAGGAGGTGGCCGCAAGTACAGCATGACAGCGAGTCCCGGGCCGATTATCACCGGGCCATGGCCGGTTTGGGTGAGCGGGGCGTCAGCCGCAGGACATTGCTGATCGGCGGCGGTGCGGGCGTGGGCCTGCTCGTCGCCTGGGGCCTCTGGCCGCGCAGCTACGCACCGAATGTCGCAGCGGCGCCGGGCGAGAATCTCTTCAACGCCTTCCTCAAGATCGGCACGGATGGACATGTCTCCGTCGTCGTGCCACAGGCGGAAATGGGCCAGGGTGTCTGGACGTCGCTGCCGCAGATACTGGCGGAGGAACTGGGTGCGGACTGGCGCACCATCGCCGTCGAGCCGGCGCCGATCAGCCCGCTCTACGCCAATGATTTCCTGATCGCCGAAAGCGCCCGCCAGGCATTGCCCTCGCTGCTGCAGGATGCCGGTGCTTGGGTGGCGCGGCAGGTGGCGATTCGCTCCGCGCTGATGATCACCGGCGGCTCCAGCTCGATCCGCGGTTTCGAACAGCGTTTCCGGGAAGCGGGCGCGGCGGGCCGGGCTTTGCTCTGCATGGCGGCTGCCAAGCGGCTGGATGTCGACTGGCAGGCCTGCGATACGGAGGCCGGTTTCGTGGTGCGCGGCAATGATCGTCTGCGCTTCGGCGAGCTGGCCGCCGAGGCAGCGGGCTTCACGCCGCCGGCGATGCTGCCGCTGCGGGCGATCGGCACCGCCCAAATTTCCGGGCAGAGCGTGCCGCGGCTCGATCTGCCCGCCAAGGTGGACGGTTCGGCGCGATTCACCGCCGACGTGCGGCTTCCCGGCATGGTCTATGCCTCCGCGATGATGGGGCCGGCCGGGGATGCGACGCTGGACGCGATCGATGAGACGGCAGCCAGACGGCGTCCCGGCTTCGTCGGCGTGGTGCGCGAGCCGCGCTGGGTGGCGGCGGTCGGCCAGACCTGGTGGGCGGCGGATCAGGCGCTGAAGGCGCTGAAACCGCGCTTCACCATCCATGGCCCGGTGACGGACAGCGCTTCGATCGACAAGGCGCTTAAGACCGCGCTCGATGCGGGCGAGGCGACCACCATGGCGGCGCGCGGGGATCTTGCGGCTGCCTTCGGTGGGCAGGGCGTGCTCGGCGCGGACTATGCCGTGCCGCTGGCCGTGCATGCACCGATGGAGCCGCTGACCGCGACAGCGCGGCTGACGGGCGATCGGCTGGAGATCTGGGCGCCGACCCAGGCACCGGGGCTGGCGCGTGCCGCCGCCGCGAAGGCGATCGGCATCGCCGAGGCGCAGGTGACGGTCTATCCGATGCTCATCGGCGGCGGCTTCGGCCGCAAGGTGGAGGTCGAGGCGATCGGCCAGGCGGCGGTGATCGCGAAGCGGATCGGCCGGCCGGTGCAACTCCTCTGGTCGCGGGCGGAGGAGACGATGCAGGATCGGTTCCGTCCGCCCGCGATCGGCCGGATGCAAGCGAAGCTTGGCCCGGGCGGCCGCCTGCTCGGCTGGCGCGCGCGGATCGCGGCGCCCGTGACGATGGGCGGGATGATGCGGCGGATCGCGCCCGGCATTCCGTCACCGGGCCATGGCGCGGAGCCGTCGGCGGTGGAAGGCGCGGTGCCGCCCTATGACATTGGCGCGCTGGCGGTGGAGCATGTGCCGGTCGACATCGGCATCGGCACGGGCATCTGGCGATCGGTGGCGAACAGCTACACCGCCTTTTTCACCGAATGCTTCGTTGACGAGCTTGCGCATCGCGCGGGCATCGAGCCGCTGTCATTCCGCATGCAGATGCTGAACGGCAATGTGCGGCTCGCGCGGTGTCTGACGACGGTGACGGCGCTCGGCGGCTGGAACGGAGGCGAGCTGGGCGGCGGGCAGGGGCTGGCGGCGCATAGCTGCTTCGGCTCCCACGTCGCGATGATGGCGGAGGTGCATGTGGACGAGGGCCGGCAGCTCGTGGTCGATGCGATCACCGCGGTCGTCGATTGCGGTCGGATGATCAATCCCGAGATCGTGCGCCAGCAGGTGGAGGGGGGCATCCTCTGGGGGCTGGCGGCGACGTTGGGCGGCACCTCCGGCATCACCCGCGGTCGCCCCGATGCGCGCAATTTCGACGCACTCGACCTCCCCATTCTGGCCAACACGCCGGAAATCGCGATCGAGATCGTGCACAGCCGCGAGCATCCCGGCGGCGTCGGCGAGATCGCGGTGCCGCCGGTGGCGCCGGCCATCGCCAATGCGCTTTTCTCCGCGACCGGGCAGCGCGTGCGGCAGCTGCCGCTCAGGATCGGAGCGGCGGCATGAGCGGGCCGGTCGGCGTGCTGCTGATCAACCTCGGGACGCCCGACGCGCCGGATGCGGGTGCGGTGCGGCGCTACCTCGCCGAATTCCTGTCCGACCGGCGCGTCGTCGAGATTCCGCCCCTGGTGTGGCAGCCAATCCTGCGCGGACTGATCCTGCCGACCCGACCGGCCAAATCCGCCCATGCCTATTCCCAGGTGTGGGGACCAGACGGCTCGCCTCTCGCCGCGATCACGCGCGCCCAGGCCGAGGCGCTCGATGCGCGGCTGGGCGAGGGCGTGATCGTGGATCATGCGATGCGCTACGGCCGCCCGGCGATCGCCGATCGCATCGCGGCGCTGAAGGCGAAGGGCTGCGAACGCATTCTGCTGGCGCCGCTCTATCCGCAATATTGTGCCGCTACCACCGCGACCGCCAATGATCGCGCCTTCGCCGTGCTTGCCGGCATGCGCTGGCAGCCGGCGATCCGTACCCTCCCGCCTTATTATGCCGAGCCTGCCTATATTCGTGCGCTGAAGGTCTCGATCGAGGAGGGTCTGGCGGCGCTGGATTGGCAGCCCGAGCTGCTGCTCGCCAGCTTCCACGGCATGCCCGAGCGCACTCGCCAGCTCGGAGATCCTTATCATGACCAGTGCGTCGAAACGGCGCGGCTGCTCGCCGAGGCGCTGGGACGGGACGTCGCCGTCGCCTTTCAGTCCCGTTTCGGCCGGGCGAAATGGCTGGAACCGGCGACCGACACGGTCCTGGCCGGCCTCCCGGCAAAGGGCGTGCGTCGCTTGGCCGTGGTGGCGCCCGGCTTCTCTGCCGATTGCGTCGAAACGCTCGAGGAAATCGCGATCCGGGGCCGGGAAAGCTTTCTTGCCGCTGGCGGAGCCGAATTCGTCTATTTGCCTTGTCTCAATGTTAGCGAGGCGGGGATGGAGCTTTTGGCCGATTTGACGGCCAGGGAACTTGAAGGCTGGTGGGTGGCCTCCTAGCTGGCGGCCGAAGTTAAGGAGACTGGGTATGGCAAAAGTTGCGATCGTCACCGGCGGAACGCGCGGCATCGGCGAGGCGATCAGTGTCGCCTTGAAAGAGCATGGCATGACCGTTGCCGCCAATTATTGCGGCAATGACGATCGCGCGCGGGACTTCACCGAACGTACCGGAATTCCGGCCTATAAGTGGGACGTGGCCGATTTCGACGGCTGCCAGGAGGGTGCCGCGAAGGTCGCCGCCGATCTCGGCCCGGTCGACGTGCTCGTGAACAATGCCGGCATCACCCGCGATGGCGTGCTCATGAAGATGGACTACAAGGCCTGGAAAGAGGTGATCGACACCAATCTCGGCGGGTGCTTCAACATGGCCAAGGCCGTGTTCCCGGGCATGCGTGATCGCGGCTGGGGCCGGATCATCAACATCGGCTCGGTCAATGGCCAGGCGGGACAATATGGTCAGGTCAACTATGCCGCCGCCAAGTCGGGCATCCACGGCTTCACCAAGGCGCTGGCGCAGGAAGGCGCCAAGTTCGGCGTCACCGTGAACGCGATCGCGCCCGGCTACATCGATACCGACATGGTCGCCGCCGTGCCGGCTGACGTGCTGGCGAAGATCGTGGCGCGGGTGCCGGTCGGCCGGCTCGGCCAGGCGCACGAGATTGCCCGCGGCGTCGCGTTCCTCTGCTCGGAAGATGGCAGCTTCATCACCGGTTCCACGCTGTCGATCAACGGCGGCCAGCACATGTATTGAGGTTGGCGAGGTGGCGGGACCCGTGAAGCGATCCGTGTCGATCGCCGGTCACGCCACCTCGATCAGCCTCGAGCCGATTTTTTGGGATGCGCTGGCCGAGGCCGCGCGCGCCGAGACCCTGCCTCTCAATGCCCTGGTCGCGCGGATCGACGCTGCGCGCGTCGAGCAGCAGGAGCCGCCGAATCTGGCGAGTGCGATCCGCATCTGGCTGTTTCAGCGCCTGAAAGCTGAAAACGAGAATCGATCGCAAAATATTTGACACTGCGAACGACTCTCAATATCCGCCTCAGAGCAGTCGCGCCGCCGATTGCCGACAATAGGGGTGTCCATGTCCAATTCTGACCGCGACGACGCGCGCAGCGTCGCGCCCGCCTTTCTCGCGCTATCTTGCGTAGGCCTGCTCTCTTCGCCCGCCCTTGCCCAGGATGCGCCGACATCCGATCCACAGCAGGGGCCGCGTCTCGGCGGCGCCACGGTGACGGCGACGGCGATTGACGAGGAAGGCTATAAGGCCGAGCGGGTCGAGAGCCCAAAGGCGGTCGCCCCGCTGCTCGATACGCCGCGCTCGATCTTGGTGATCGACAAGCAGCTCATCCAGGATACCGGCGCCGCCACCCTGGCGGACGCGCTGCGCACCGTGCCGGGCATCACCTTCGGCGCGGCCGAGGGCGGCAACCCGATCGGCGACCGTCCGTTCATCCGCGGCTTCGATACGCAGGGCTCGACCTTTCTCGACGGCGTGCGCGACATCGGCGCGCAGACCCGCGAGGTGTTCGCGGTGGAGCAGGTGCAGGTGGTGCGCGGATCGGATTCGACGCTCGGCGGGCGCGGCTCGGCCGGCGGCTCGATCAACGTCATCTCCAAGCTGCCGCAGGCCGACACCTTCGCGCGGCTTGACGGCAGCTTCGGCAATGCCGACTATAAGCGCATCACCGGCGACGTGAACTATCGCCTGTCCGAGCAGGTGGCGGTGCGGCTCGCCGCGATGTGGCACGACCAGGACGTCGCCGAGCGCGACGCGATCTGGCAGAAGCGCTGGGGCGTCGCGCCGTCGATCACCATCGGCATGGGCGGCCCGACCCGGCTGACCGCTGCCTATTATCATCTCGACACGGACGAGCTGCCGGACAGCGGCATCCCGTTCCTCTACACCATCGCCAATGCGCCGGCGGGCAACACCGTCACCACCCCGGCGATGGGCGAGGTGACCACCGCCGGCGGCCAGACCGGCCGCGTCAAGCGCACTAACTTCTACGGCCTCAAGGATCGCGACTTTCGCGACAGCCACACCGACCAGTTCACCTTGCGCGCCCAGCACGACTTCGGCGGCGTCACCCTGCGCAACACCACGCGCTACAGCCACACCTGGCAGGCCTACAGCTTCCTGCTGCCCGACGACAGCCAGGGCAATGTCTTCGGCACCGCTTCCACCAATCCGACGACCGGCGCCGCTGCGGCGCGCGGCGACATATTGACCGGCGGCTATGTCTGGCGGCGCGCCAACACGCGCTACGGTTACACCAACTCGATCGTGAACCAGACCGATCTCTACGGCACGTTCGAGACCGGCTCGATCAAGCACAGCTTCGCGATCGGCGCCGAGATCTCGTGGGAGAAGGCGCGCCGCGGCGCCTTCGTGCTCGCCACCGGATCGACGATCAGCCCGCGCTGCAACACCGCGACGGTTGCACGCTATTATTGCACCAGCCTGTTCGATCCCAATCCGAACGATCCCTGGGTGAATTATGCGAGCGACACGTCGAACGTGCAGGTGCCGATCAGCAAGAACCTGCCGATCACCGAGACCCAGCAGGACGCCAATACGAAGGCGGTCTACGCATTCGACTCGATCACGATCACCGACCAGCTGATCCTGAACCTCGGCATTCGCTACGATCATTTCCAGTCGAAGGTGCAGCCCGGCCTCGCGGCCACCGCGCTGCCCACCGCGCGCTACACCGTGAGGCGCAGCGACGGCATCGTCGACTATCAGGCCGGCCTGATCTTCAAGCCCACCAAGGAGACGAGCCTCTACGTCTCCTATGCGACCGCCTCGACCCCGCCGAACAGCCTGATCGGCGAAGGCCGCGAGGATAATGCGCTGGGGAGTGTCGGCACGACGATCCCCAACTCGGCCGCCGCGCAGGCCTTCTCCGACGCCCTCAAGGTGCAGCGGACCAAGAGTTTTGAGGCCGGTGCCAAGGCCAATCTGTTCGGTGATGCATTGGCGCTGACCGGCGCGGTGTTCCAGACCGAAACCACTAACGCCCGCGTCACCAGCGACGCGAACACGGTGGAGTTCATCGGCAAGACCCGCATCCGCGGCTTCGAGGCGACCGCGAGCGGCAACATCACGGACAAGTGGAGCGTCTTCGGCGGCTATACCTATCTCGATGCCAAGGTACGCGACGGCGGTTACACCTCGCTGGCGGTAGCGGCGATAACGGACCCCGTGACGAAGGAGATCATCCAGCCGGCGACGTCCAAGGCCGTCGTCTCGGTCAACACCGGCAAGCAGCTGCCGCAGGTGGCCAAGCACAGCTTCACCATGTGGACCGAATATAAGGTGACGCCGGCCTTCACGCTGGGCGGGGGCGCCTTCTACACCAGCCGTATCTATGGCGGCTATGCGGACAATCGCAGCGCCTCGCAGGATGCGGCCGGCGTGATCACGGTGAAGCCGGCGACCAAGACGCTGGCGCGCGCCGTGCCCGGCTGGTGGCGGTTCGACGCCCGCGCGTCCTACACGATCAACGACCATTTCCAGCTCGCGGTCAACGCGCAGAACCTGTTCAACAAGCTCTATTACAACCAGGTTTATACCAGCCACTATGCGTCGATCGCGCCCGGCAGGACGGTGTTCGGCACGCTGACCGTGAAATATTGACCATGAGCGCGGCGTTCACGCTCGACGAGCTGAGCGCCATGCCGGCGGCCGAGCTCCAGGCGCGGCTTTCCGGCTCGCCGGAGGAGCGCGCGGTGCTCGTCGGCGCGGCCGCCGAGGCAGGTGTGGCCGAGGCGCAGGCCGTCTACGGGCAGATGTTGCTCGACGGCCATGGCGTTCCCAGCGACGCGCGAGCCGCGGTCGGCTGGTTTTCCAAGGCGGCGCAGCAGGGGCATGTCATGGCGATCAACATGATCGGCCGCTGCTACGATCTCGGCTGGGGCGTCGCGGTGGACAAGGCGCGCGCCGCCCAGTGGTATCGCGCGGCGGCCGACCGCGGCCTCGACTGGGGCATGTATAATCTCGCCACGCTGATGGCGCTCGGCCATGGCGTCGCCGAGGACAAGCCCGCCGCGCTGGCGCTGTTCCGCAAGGCGGCGGCGATGGGCAACGCCAAAGCGATCAACTTCGTCGGCAGCTTCTACGAAGATGGGTGGGTGGTCGAGAAGGATCTCGCCGAAGCCGCCCGCTGCTATGCGCGTGCTGCCGAGGGAGGCGATTTCCGCGGCCAGTTCAACCACGCCCGGATGCTGGCCGACGCCGGCCGGATCGACGAGGCGCTGGCCTGGCTGGCGCGCGTGCCCGAGACCGCCACCGTCGCGTTTCGCGAGAAGGCCGCGGCCTATCTCGCCGCCTCGCCGCTGCCCGAACTGCGCGCCGCCGCAGCCGCGATGCGGCCGGCGGATGCTCAGAATGAAATTGATTCGCATTAGGGGTTGCGCTACGCCGCCTGGGCGGCCGACGCCGCGCGCGAAAAAACGGGGCCCGAGGTGAACGCAGCTTTTCAGGCGCTGAGGATCGAAGAAGGGGCTGAGATCGTCGCGGATCGCGATATCGCCGCCGCGCTCGCCGCGCCGGTCGCACCTGTCCGCTATGGTGAGGGCCGGGGTCCGAACTGGGCCACGATCGGCGCCATCGTCGCCGGCCACGTCCTGCTCCTGTTCCTGCTCATCAAGTTCGATGTGGTGTCGATCCACAAACCAAAGAATCCGCCGCTCGTCGTCGAGCTGCTGCAGGACAAGCCACCGCCACCACCTTCTGCAGCGAAGCCGGAACCCGCCAAGCCGACGCCGGTCGCGATCGTAGTGCCCCAGCCGATCGTCCCGGTGGTCGCGCCCGCACCCCCGCCGGTTACGGTGACGGACACGCCGCCCCCGCCTAGGGCGGTGATCGTCGCTCCCGCCGCGCCGCCGCAGCCCGCGGTGCCGGCCGGACCGGTCGATGCGGGCGATCTCGCCTCCAAGATGATCGCCGGCGATCCGCCCCGCTATCCGATCGAATCGCGCCGCAAGCATGAGCAGGGCACGGTCTGGCTCACCGTGCTGGTCGGTCTCGACGGCCGCGTCTCCGACATCAGCGTCGCGCGCAGCAGCGGCTCCTCGCGCCTCGACGAAGCCGCGCTCGCTGCAGTGAAGCGCTGGCGCTGGTCGCCGACCATGCGCAATGGTGCTCCCGTGATGGTTCGTGGTACGGTCGATATTCCCTTCGTTCTGCAAAGCGCATGATTTCTATACCAGATGTGCTCGACGCGGCTTCTGTCGCGCGGCTTCGTTCGATCATTGATGCCGCTGAATGGATCGACGGCAATGTGACGTCGGGCCACCAGTCGGCGCTTGCCAAGCGCAACGAGCAGCTTCCCGAGGATTCGCAGGCGGCGCGCGAGGCCGGCAATCTCGTGCTCGATGCGCTCGGCCGCTCACCCACTTTCATTGCCGCCGCGCTGCCGCTGCGTGTCTTCCCGCCGCTGTTCAACCGCTATGGCGGCGGACAGGAATTCGGCACCCATGTCGACAACGCCATCCGCATCCGCCGCGGCAGCGATTTCCGTATCCGCAGCGATCTTTCGGCCACGCTCTTCCTCGCCGATCCGGACAGCTATGATGGCGGCGAACTGACTATCGACGGGCATTTCGGCAAGCAGACGGTGAAGCTGCCGGCGGGCCATCTGATCCTCTATCCGTCGACCAGCCTGCACTACGTCACGCCGGTCACACGCGGGCTGCGTGTCGCCAGCTTCTTCTGGATCCAGAGCATGGTCCGGGGCGCGGACCAGAGGAGCATCCTGTTCGATCTCGATCTTGCCATCCAGCGCATCGCCGCTGAACGCGGACAGGGCGATGCCGAGATCATCCGCCTGACCGGCGTCTACCACAATCTGCTGCGGCTCTGGTCCGAGACATAACTCTCGACCCTCATCGAGGGGGGGGGAGCCACGGCTTCGTGGTGGGCCGCCGCTCACCATGCTTGGAGCACGATACTCTAACGTGCCAGCAACAGCCGCGCCTGTGTGCCGATCTGAGCGAGCATCGCCGCCCCGACGGGAGCTGTGCGAGCGCGGGCGATGAGGCGGACGAACTGGTCGACCCGCGGAGCCTGCTCTTCCAGCCAGGCGTTCACGGCAGCGAGCGGATCGCCGTCGCCGATACGGGCAAGGAAATCGAGCCGCAACTGCTCGAAATCGCGTGCGAGACCTGCCGTCAGCAGCCGTTCCCACGGATCGCTCGACACGAAGCGCAGCGCCGACGCCTTGGCCCAATCCAGGCCCAGCGCCTCGCCGAGCCGGACATAGGCCTGCGTCACCTCGACTTCACCTACGCCGAGCTTGAGCGCGAGCAGCGCGGTACCGATCGCACCGTCCAGCTCCTTGAGGCGCACGATACGATCGATCAGTGTCTGGTCCGCTCCGCTCTCCGCGATCACCCCTCGTACGCCGCTCGCTTCCATCCTGGCCTCGTCGCGCAGCAACTCCTCGGCGGCCGCATCGAGCCGGCGGACCCCCGGACCGATCTGCGCGGCGAGCGCGCCGGGAAGAGCGTCGGGCGCGCCGGCGCGCAGCAGATCGGCGATGTGGAGGCGAGCCGCCTTGGCAGCCTCTATGAAGAGGGCAAAGCGGGCATTTTCGGAAACCGGGGCGCTCTCGATACGCTGCCACAGATCGTCGAGATCGAAGATCATCGCGACGGTGAGGAAGGCCGAGGCGACCTGCGCCATGCTGACGCCTTCCTCCTCTGCGAGTTCGAACGGAGCGACGAGGCCGAGCCGGTTGACCACCTTGTTCGCGACCTTGGTGGCGATGATCTCGCCGCGCAGGCGATGCGCGTCGATCGCATCGCGATGCCGGGCCAGCATCTCCGGCGGGAAGGCCGCGTGCAATATCGCCGCCAGCGCCGGATCGGCCGGCAGCGACGAGGCTTCGATCGCCGCCTGCAGCGCCAGCTTGGCGTGGCTCAGCAGCACCGCCAGCTCCGGCCGGGTCAGCCCCTGGCCGTCCTGCGCGCGGCGTAGCAGCGTTTCGTCGGGGGCGAGGCCGTCGACGGTGCGATCGATCCGCCCGGCCGCCTCCAGCGCTTCGATCACCCGCACCTGGCTCGGCAGTGCGGTCGCGCCGCCATATTCGGCGAGCGAGAGCGCAAGCGTCTGCAGCCGGTTGTCCTCCAGTACCAGCGCCGCGACGTCGTCGGTCATCGCGGTAAGCAGGGCGTTGCGATCCTCGAAGCTCAGCCGCTGCTCGCGCATCTCGCGGTTGAGCGGAATCTTGATGTTGACCTCATTGTCCGAGCAGTCGACGCCCGCCGAATTGTCGATGAAGTCTGTGTTGATCCGCCCGCCGCGCAGGGCGAACGCGATGCGGCCGGCCTGGGTGACGCCGAGATTGGCGCCTTCGCCGACCACGCGGGCGCGGAGCTGCTCGGCATTCACGCGATGCGGATCGTTGGTGGTGTCGCCCACCTCGACATGGCTCTCCGCCGCGGCCTTGATGTAGGTGCCGATGCCGCCGAACCAGATGAGGTCGACCGGGCTTTTCAGGATCGCGGAGATGAGGCTGGACGGGTCGAGCTCCGCGGCGTCGATGCCGAGCAGGGTGCGCACCTCGGGCGAGATCGGGATCGCCTTCTGGCTGCGCGGGAAGACGCCGCCCCCGGCCGAGATCAGCGTCGCGTCGTAATCGGCCCAGGACGAGCGCGGCAGATCGAACAGCCGCTTGCGCTCCGCCCAGCTCGCCGCCGGATCCGGATCGGGATCGAGGAAGATGTGGCGATGATCGAAAGCGGCCACGACCTTCAGCGATCGGGACAGCAGCATGCCGTTGCCGAACACGTCGCCCGACATGTCGCCGCAGCCGACGACACGCACCGGCTCCGATTGCACGTCGATACCCATTTCGGCGAAGTGGCGCTGCACCGAGATCCAGGCGCCGCGTGCGGTGATGCCCATCGCCTTGTGATCATAACCCTGCGACCCGCCCGACGCGAAGGCGTCGCCCAGCCAGAAGCCGCGATCCAGCGCGATCGCGTTGGCGACGTCGGAGAAACTCGCCGTGCCCTTGTCGGCGGCCACGACGAAATAGGGATCCTCGCCATCGTGGATCACCATCTTCACCGGATGAACCACCTTGTCCTCGACGATATTGTCGGTGAGGGACAGCAGCGCGCGGATGAAGATGCGATAGGCTTCGGTGCCTTCCTTCATCCAGGCGTCGCGATCGCCGGGCGGAGGCAGCTGCTTGGGATAGAAGCCGCCCTTCGCGCCGGTTGGCACGATCACCGCATTCTTCACCACCTGCGCCTTCATCAGGCCGAGGATCTCGGTGCGGAAATCGTCGCGCCGATCGGACCAGCGCAGGCCGCCGCGGGCGATCGGGCCGCCGCGCAGGTGGATGCCTTCGACGCGCGGGCTGTACACCCAGATTTCGCGCCATGGCACGGGGCGGGGCAGGTCGGGCACCGCTGCGCTGTCCAGCTTGAACGCCAGCGCCTCCTCGGCCCCCGGCGAGAAGGCGTTGGTACGCAGCGTTGCTGAGACCAGCGCGCGCAGCCGGCGCAGGATACGGTCGTCGTCGATCGCCGTGACCGCGATCAGCGCCTCGTCGATCGTGCGGGTCGGGCCTTCGATATCGCCCTTGCCCTTCTGCGCGGGATCGAGCCTCGCGCGGAACAGGGCGAGGATGCCGTGCGCCGCGTCGGGCGCCTTGCGCAGCGCCTGGACGACGGTGCCCAGCCCATAGGGCAGGCCGGTCTGGCGCAGGTAGCGGAACCAGGCGCGGAACAGCACCACCTCGTCCGGGGCGAGGCCGGTCTCGATCAGCAGCTGGTTGAATGCATCATTTTCTGCACGGCCTTCCAGCACTGCGGCGATCGTCGCTTCGGCCGTTTCGGCGCGCGCGATGATTCCAGCGGCATCGGCATCCGCCTCCACCAGGAAATCATGGATATAGCCGAGCCGGCCGCCGTCCAGCGCGGCCGGGATTTCCTCCAGCACGCGGAAACCGAAATTCTCCAGCACCGGCACGGCATCGGAAAGCGGAATGAGGTGATCGGTGCGATAGATTTTGAGGCGGAGCTGCCCGGCCGCATCGCCCTCATGCCGATACAGGCGCGCACCGCGCGCGTCCGGCCCGTCGAGCTGGTTGAGCCTGGCAATGTCGAGCGCGGCTTCCTCGGCGCTGTAGCGCGCGCGATAGCCGAGCGGAAAGGCGCCGGCGTGAGACAAAGCGAGACGGGTGGCCCGGCTGCCGCCGACCAGCGGCGCGAGCGCTTCCTCGACCGCAGGCGCCCAGCCGCGCACCATCGCGACGATCTGCCGGTCCAGCGCCTCGGCATCCGGCAGGCGGGGATTGCGCGGCAGGTCCAGCGTGTAGCGGATCAGCGCCAGATCGCCGTCGCCCAGCTCCATCGCCCAGCTCGACAGTTCGGCACCGGCCGCCTTCGCCAGCAGGTCGCCGATCATCACGCGGCGGCTGGTGTTCATCTCGTCTCGCGGCAGCCACACGAAGGCGAACAGATGGCGCTGCAGCGGGCTCGGCACCAGCAGCAGCTTGGGCCGTGGCCGATCGGCAAGCGACATGGCGGTGAGCGCCACCGTCTCGAGATCGGCGGGCGAGAAGGCGATCAGCAAGTCATGCGGCAGCGCGGACAGCGCGTGGCGCAGCGCCTTGCCGGCATGGCTGGCCGGATCGAATCCATTTTTTTCCTCCAGGGCGGCGAGCCGTGCGCGCAGCACCGGCACCTGGCTGGACGGCGCGCGCAGCGCCGCGCTGGTCCAGAGCCCGGCGTGGACGGACAGGCCGGCGATGTGGCCATTCTCGCGCACGGGCACGATCACCAGATCCAGCGGCGCGCGCCGGTGCACCGTGGCGACCCGGCTCGACTTGACGAGCAGGGGAGCGTCCTTGCCATTTTCGAACCAGGCCAGCGCCGCCTGGCGCGACGGTTCGGCGAGCGCTGGGGCATCGCCGCGCAGCACGCCCAGCCCCTCCTTCCGCGTACCGTCGCGATCGAGGCGCTGATGGCCGAGCAGGGTGAAATGACGATCGACGAACCAGCGGATCAGCGCCGCGCCCTCGCCGTCGGGCAGCGCGTCGGCGGCGGCGCGCATCGCGTCCTGCAACCGGCCCCAGTCGGATACGGCGGCGCGGACGTCCGCGAGCACCGCCTCCAGTTCCTCGGCGATCTCGCGGCGGATCTTCGCATCGGCGCGTTCCAGCTCGAGATAGATCATGGATTCCCGCCGCTCGCCGCTGGCGCCATTGGGCAGGATTTGGGAAAGCACGCCGTCCGCATCGCGACGGACGGCCAGGATCGGGTGCAGCACGCGGTGGATGTCGATGCCGCGCGCGGCCAGCGCGGCGCAGATCGAATCGACCAGGAAGGGCATGTCGTCATTGATCACGGCCAGCCGCATCAGCCTGTGCGCGCCGCTGCCGCCGCCGGATTCGAGCCGCACATTGGCCTTGCCGGCCGTCCGGCGCGCTGCCGCCGCGGCGACGAAGGTCGCGGCGGCAGCGCGGTCCTCGTCGTCGAAGCCGTCGGTTTCGCCGGGCAGGGCACCCTGCACCAGCGCCGCATCGATCGCCTGCCTGATCTGATCCCCTTCGTCTGTCCGGATTTCAGGGCGTTCTTCGGTAGCCTGCATAAGAATTCCGCTCCTCGCGTGGTCCGCTCTCTGCAGCCGCCACGTCTTCCGATGGGCCGCGATATGCGCCCGCGGGGTGGCGGGGACAAGCTTTGCCCCGATTGGGTGACGCTTTTGATATTATGCTGCGATCGTCCGAGGCTGCTGTGCGACGCGGCACATCGGCATTGCCCGAGCCGCGCAATTTTCGGTCGCAGGGCGGAGGCAGGTGCCCCACATGCGTTGATAGCGCACTGCCCGAGATCGCTCAGGACGTGATTCGGCGGACCGCACGATCCAGAAGCTGCGCATCCTCGGGGACCGGGGCGATCACCGCCAGGCTGCCGTCCGCCTCGCGCCGCGCGACGAGCAGCACGAACTCGCCCTCGCCCGCCGCCATGCGGATCACCGCCTGGGCATCCGCCTTGCGGAGCGCGGCACGGGCGATCTCGCTGCGGTCGCGCTGGGTGACCGGCCGTCGCGCCTTGCGCTCTTCCAGCACCACGCCCTTGAGCCCGCCCGGATGGCGCTCGATCATCGTCGCGAAGCCGCCCGGCTCGACGCCAAGCCGGCGGGCATAGGCGAGGGCGGCCGAGAAATCGGTGACCCGCACGCGATCGCAGCCTGTGCCGAAGATCAGCTTGACGAGCGCCGCCATCGGTGCACGCGGCAGCAGGCGGATGCCGGCATCTTCCAGCAGGTCGAGATATTCCTTCTCGCGATATTCGGTGGCCAGCGAGAAATCATAAGCGAGGCCGAGCGCGCGATAGAGGAAGTTGCGGTTGCGCCCTTCGGCGCTGTGCACCAGCTCCGCCGTCTCGCGCGCGGCGGCAAGCTGGTCGGCAAGGCCGTCGTCGAAGGCGAGCGCTTCTTCATTCAGCGCCGCGCCCTCATCATCGCCATTATCCCCGTCATCCTCCCCGTCCGGCTCGTCCTGGGCGCCGTAACCGCTGGGCACCGGACGGCTGAGGCCGCGCATCGCCGGTCCGGCATTGGGTCCGTCCGCCCACACCGGCCCGGCTGGCATCGGCCGTGGCGGGGTACTCTGCGGGGATGGCAGCGATGGCGGCGGGTCGTAAGCCGGCGCCGCCACATGTCCGGCTGGCGCCATCTGCTTCCAGTTGATCACGCCATAGATGAAATCGATGGTCGTCCCGTCGGAGGTGAAGGGCAGCAGGATGCCGCGATAGAGGGTGAGGATGCCATCGCCGTTGGTGAATTCGGCCTCGAATCCGATCGGCGCGCGGTTCGCGATGATCTGGAGGCGGTGGTCGGTGAGGCGGGAAAGCAGCGATCCGCGCGGAACGTCCGCGATCGTGCGGATCTCGCCGTCCGTGCCGCATTGCGCCCGCAGGTCCGCGCCCAGCCAGCCGACGCGCGGATCGTCCGGATCCTCGACGAAATCCAGCAGCACGCTGTGTGGCCCGAAATCGCCGGCTGCCGCGGGATCGAGATCGGCGATCGACGGCAACGGCCGTCCGCGCAGCAGGGAGACCCAGGCATTATAGGCGCGCACATGCATGCGCCGCTCGTCGGTGCTGATCGCGGTCATTGCCTCGGGCTGGGCGTCGCGATCGCTCCCTTCGTCAATGCCTTGAAGACTGTCCATAGCCGTTCCGCCCTGCCCGGGCGCCCCCGCGCCCGGCACGCTTGTGCGCTCCGCGTGGTTGCCGAAGCGTAAAGAGATATGGCGCGCAGTCCGTGCTTGTGTTGCCCCGGCGGCGCTGGTAAGGGGCGCGCCTCTGCCGACGGCCCCGCCCGGGGCCGGCGAAAGAGATCCGGGTTCAGCCGCTTTAGCTCAGCCGGTAGAGCATCGCATTCGTAATGCGAGGGTCGCGTGTTCGAGTCACGCAAGCGGCACCACCTTTTCTGAGGCCTTCTCGCTAGGGAAGAGGGCGCCCATCCGGCGGAAGGGGCTCAAAGCTGGGTGACCCTGCGGGTCCTGCTTGGGTCGCTTTTGGGTGGGACATTGGAGCGAGCGGGCTGAGGCACCGCTCAGAAGCTCAGCGGCGGCGGCCCTTCGCGAATCACCTTCTACGGCTTATCTTGATGGCCGATCGGACGATCACGCGACAAGCCAGTTTAACTTCACCGGACTTGGATTGGGGACCTTCATTCAGGTGGCCGCCGGACCCGCAAATCTCAGTTCCGGCGGAGTGATCCTGTTAATGTCCGACATTCGAGGTCCCGGTGCCTGCTCCGCTGTCAACACCCGACGTCGAATGACCTGCTCTTTCTCAACGGCGATTGCGTCACTTGCCGACGTCCCGGCCACCGATTCGTTGTCGCGCTCTTAGAAGAAGCGCACCGCAGGATCCAGACCGTCGAGCAACTTCACGAGACAGGATCTCGCGCTCAACATAGGTCTAGACGCTGCCGATGCGCCCGCGAAAATACCGAAGCTTGACAGATCTAGGTGGAACTGTCGTTCCGAAAATCGATACAAATCGGAACGACAGTTCTGCTGCCCGTGCGATATCCGAACCGCAACAAAGCGGGAAATCGACGATTGAACCGCTAGATTCACGGGTGGCTCCTGCTTCATCAGGCAGGTCGGCTTCAAGGAATGAGCGGCATGACTGACGGCATTGTCTTTATACTAGCGTGGGCTCTGGTGCAGGCGTTGCGCGCCGTTCCTGGGATCGTCTGGTCGATCCGCTGCCCGCCAGGTAGTAGTCGCTATTCCTATCCCTGCGATTCGTCCCGGCGACGAACAGCAGTAATTCCCAAGCGGCGTCACGAGTGAAGAGAACGACTGCGCGGACCCATTCGCGGACATTCATCCGACGTATGGGATTTTCCAAAGTGGATGTTCCTTCATGTTCCGGAATTTTGGCTTAAGTGCGCTGCCTGTACGAGGAGGTGTCGAGAATAATCTGGACCGTTGTCAACAGCCGCACCCGATCATGGCAGTAAATTCCTACCATCTTGAACGAGTTCTGCAATCGCATTGTCTAACAATCTGTACTGCCTATTGTAATCGTTATATTGGTCACCCGTGTACAGATTCTCGCGACCCTGTTCGAGTTTGTTCAAAATCTCGCTGGTGTCCGCCGGCAGCAGAAGCTGCACTAGCGGCATTGCTTCCTCAAGCTTCCGTGCCGCGGCACGATATCGATCTCGATGCTCGCGATCCGCTTCCTCACTGGCACTGCGATGAGTCTCAAGTTCATCGATCCAACGACCGTAGACCCGGCGCATTTCGGCCAGGGCCACGAGGATATCCACTTGGGCTGAGAGGCGGCGCTCCCAAAGCTTTTCCTGTTTAAAGCGACTCAATGCCCAGCGGACCGCAAGGCGTGCGACCATCAGGGCTGTTATCGCTTGCGCCGCCAACTTGATGGATTCCCATGCGAACATTTCCCAAGGCATTTTCTGCTCCATCTTGGCTCTGTCTTCGTTCACAGGATTTGACAGCAGTCAGAACTCGTCAAGAAATAGAATAATGCGAAAAGCCATGATGAAGGAGAAGTGGCGCAGATGACAATCCGAGATATGCAAAGCGGCGAAATCGTGAGTGGCGTTCTTGCCTCCGGAGAGCGCGGCCGAACCTACCAGCTGCTATGCTCGCGCCTCTCGCCCGTCGAACTGGACGATATTCGTAACGCTCTGGATGGGCGAATTAAGGGCAGTCGAATTGAGACCTCGAGCTGGATACCTGGTGCGGACTGGCAGGGCACGCCATACCAGGCGATCTACGAGAAGGGTGCACGTATGAACCCAGAACTCGCCGCGCTTATGTTCGGTTTGATCGTGTGGGAGGCGTTCGAGCGCCACTAGGAAAATTGGTATACCGAGCGTTTTAGTATGGGTGGTGAAGTGGATCGATTTCGGGTCTACTTTAAGCCCGACGGCTGAATCGAGCGGCCCAAGATGCGACGTTCAGGGCCGGACGCCCGTCTCTCGAGAGCGGACATCC
Organism: Flavisphingomonas formosensis; assembly: GCF_009755815.1. Lineage (GTDB taxonomy): Bacteria > Pseudomonadota > Alphaproteobacteria > Sphingomonadales > Sphingomonadaceae > Flavisphingomonas > Flavisphingomonas formosensis. The sequence continues at coordinate 622,787 of NZ_WRPK01000002.1, read as the reverse complement.
GTTCGGACCGCACTGTGAGCCGAAGCGGTGACGATGTACGGAACTTGCTACGCGGGAGGGCGCGCGCGGCGATCGATAAGGAGCGGTGCGGGTCAATGCCATGGCGGATGCGAGCAGACGCTGACCGACGGCCGCGATAGAGGCAGCGCGCGAACCCGCCGCGCGGAAGAGCGTGCGGGGCAAGGTGAGGTGAAAGGGGTGAGCGTCGCCCTCGCATCGATCGCTGCGGGCGGCGGGCCGACGGATCGATCGCGGCTCAATAATCGACCCGTTCTTGAACGCTCGGCGCCCGCTTGCCGCATCCCGAGCCAGGGCTCTCCAGAGCATATCCGGGTCCCCCCCCGGGTTGGTCACGAGCGCCCCAGACCTTGCAGCGTTGTCCGCAAAGCTTCGTCCAGCGATGTGGCCGGCACCTGGCCTAGAAAACGCCGCAGCTTGCCGTCCAGCAGCCGCAGCGGCCGGCGCCAAAGATAGATCATCTCGCGCATCTCGCGCGCCGTTTCGTTGAACGGAGCAATGGCATGCACGATCGGCCATGGGAACGGGTAGATCGGCGCCGCCGGGCATCCCGCCGCCTGGCGTACCGCCTCGGCAAAGGCGCGATTGTCGTCCACCCAGGTGCCGCCGAATTGAAAGCAGTCGAAGTCCGTCAACTCGTCACGCCGTTCGAGCAAGCGCACCATCGTCTCTGCGAGATCGGGCAGATAGGCCCAGCCATGGCCCACGCCGGCGCGAGCGGGATTGAAGACCCTCTTCACGGGGCCGGCCGTCGGCACCATCCCCTGCGCCAGCCAGCTGTTGCCGCTGCGTGGGCCATAGAAATCGCCCGCGCGAACGATGAGCGCTTTCACGCCTTCATGGCTCGCCTTCTGCAACCGGCGTTCCATCTCGGCACGGATGGCGCCCTTCCGCGTGACGGGATTCTGCGGCGCGGTCTCGTCGACTGCTTCGCCCGCGTCGGGGCCATAATTATATACCGTGCCGGGAAGCAGCACATGCGCGCCGTTTGCCGCGGCGGCGGCGATCATGTTGTCGAGCATCGGCAGGACCAGACCGGCCCAGTTACGATAGCCGGGCGGGTTTGCACCGTGGACGATCACCGGAATGCCTTCGGCAGCGCGGGCGACCGATGTCCGGTCCATCGCGTCGCCTTTGATCCACTCCAGATCGGGGTTGCTCGCCCGGGCGCGTTCAGGGTCGCGGTGGAGCGCGCGCACCGCCCACCCTCGTGCGCGCAACACGCGTGCGACTTCGCCGCCAATGCCGCCGGTTGCGCCGATCACCAACGCCTTCTTTGCCTCATCCGCCATGGTTCATCTCCTTGCCACGGGACAGAGATGGACCGGGCGCGGCTAGACGAAAATTGCGGAGAGATGCATGGCTGCTATACATCGATGCATGGATATCGACCCTGGCTGGGATTTGTGGCGGACCTTCGACGCAGTGATGCGCAAGGGCAGCCTGTCGAGCGCAGCCCGTGCGCTCGGTCTCACGCAGCCGACTGCGGGCCGCCACATCGCGGAGTTGGAAGCGGCCCTGGGCACGGACGCCCTCTTCACGCGCTCGGCACGCGGGCTTCAGCCGACCGAGACCGCCCTGGCGCTGGCGCCTCATGCCGAGGCGATGGCCGCCGCGGCCGCGGCGTTGATCCGCAGCGCCTCGGCCCCGGCGGATGCGGCTGGCGGAGTCGTCCGGATCAGCGCAAGCGAGGTGATCGGCGCCGAGGTTCTGCCGCAAATCCTGGCTCCGCTGCATGCGGCTCATCCCAGGCTGACCTTGGAGCTGCTGCTCACCGACGCGCCATCCGACCTGCTGCGGCGCGATGCCGATCTGGCGATCCGAATGACAGAGCCGAAGCAGAAGGCCCTGCTCGTAAAGTCTGTCGGACGGATATGCCTTGGCCTCTACGCACATCGCGACTATCTGGCGCGGACGGCACCGATCGCGAGCGCGACCGACCTTCATCGCCATGCGATCATCGGTTTCGACCGCGACGCGGCCTCGCTCCGATCGATCAACGCGGTCTGGCCCGACATGCCGCAGTTCGCGCTGCGCACCGACAACCAACTCGCCCAGATTGCGATGGTGCGTGCCGGCATCGGCATCGGCGTGATGCAGGACCCGATCGCCCGCCGTGACCCCGCGCTGGTTCCGGTCCTGTCCGACACCTTCAGCGCCCATCTTCCCGTCTGGATCGCGATACATGAAGACCTGCGCTCGACCAGGCGCATGCGGATCGTCTTCGACGCGCTGGTACAGGGCATGACGGAGCATGTCAGGGCAGGTGCGGCAAGGGCGGGGTCGTAATCCGCGAGCCGATCCTATCCTTCGCAGGCCTGCGACAGATGCTCCCCGCGGCGCGCGTGACCGCAATCTGGGAGCGGACGCCGAAGTCTACCGCAAAAATCCTGCGTCGGTCGCTCGCTCATTCATGCCAACTCACCCCATCTCGCTCCGCCAACGCGATCGCCGCGGATGGCCCCCAGGTCCCTGCCGCATAGGGGCGCGGCGTCGTGACGCTCGTTGTCCAGCCCGCTCGGATCGCGTCGATCCAGGTCCATTGGGCCTCCACCTCATCCCGGCGCACGAACAGGGTAGGATCCCCTTCGATGAGATCCAGCAGAAGGCGCTCATAGGCGATACGGCGACGGGCGTCGGCAAAAGCGTCTGTCACTCCAAGGTCGAGCGGCACCTGGCGCAGGCGGATGCCGGACCGGTCCAGCCCGGGCTGCTTCGCCATCATTAGCAGGCGGATATTCTCGTCGGGCTGGAGCTCGATCACGAGCCTGTTCGCCTGGATCGGTGCATCCCCGAAGATTGAGTGGGGAATCTGCTTGAACTGGATCACGATCTCGGAGCGCCTGACGGGCAGTCGTTTGCCGGTCCGCAGATAGAAAGGCACACCCTTCCATCGCCAATTGTCGACATGCGCCTTGATGGCGACGAAGGTCTCCGTGTCTGAAGATTTGCCAAGTTCTTCGGCATAGCCAGCAACTGCCGCGCCTCCGATCGCGCCTGCGACATATTGCCCGGTCACGCTGTCGCGCGGCCCGACCTTGCGCAAGGCGCGCAGCACCTTGACCTTCTCATCGCGGACCGCCGTCGGTTCGAACCGCCCAGGCGGTTCCATCGCGACAAGCGCCAGCAGTTGAAGCATATGGTTCTGCACCATGTCGCGCAGCGATCCCATGCCGTCGAAATAGCCGGCCCGCCCCTCGAGCCCGACCGTCTCGGACACCGTGATCTGGACATGCTCGATCCCACGTGCATTCCAGAGCGGCTCGAAAAGGGCATTGGCGAAGCGCAGTGCGATCAGGTTCTGCACCGTCTCCTTCCCGAGATAATGATCGAGTCGAAATGTCCGCGCCTCGGAGAAAGCGTTGGCGACGACGTCGTTGATCGCGCAACTGGAGGCGAAATCGCTGCCGAGCGGCTTCTCGAGCGCAAGACGGCTGGACTCGCCCGCAAGACCGGCGTCGGCAAGGCCCATGATGGTCTGGCTGAACAGCGAGGGCGCGGTAGACAGGAAGATCGCGATCGGCTCATCCGTGCGACCCACCGATTCGGCGAGGGTCTCGAACTGTCGAGGGTCGCGCACGTCGAGTTGGACATAAGAGAGGCGCGAAAGAAAGCGCGCCATATCGTCGGAGCTGCTTCGCCCGATCTCCCCATGCTGCTCGAGCGCGTCCGTGACGGATCGACGAAAGCCTGCATCGTCGAGGGTCGTGTGCGCGGTGCCGATGATCCTCATTCGCTCGGGCAGGAGACCATCGCGATCGAGGCCGAACAGCGATGGCAACAGCATCCGCCGGGCTAGGTCGCCGGTCGCACCGAAGAGCAGCAAGCTCGATGATCGCGTTCGCATCAGGCGATCGGCCCTCGCCGGAAGTCAGGCCGCTGGCACGGCACGGACGCCGTGGCCGTCGAGAGCCGCAAGCGCGAGCGCGGCACCGCCCAGGGGCCCGGCGTCCGCTCCCAGTCCCGCAAAGCGGATGCGCTTCTGCAAGTCCGCCGCGCCGCACCCGTACAGATAGTCGTTCAGGCGCTGCGCTGTCGCGGCGTGGATCCGGGGCAGCAGCATGGGCCGCCCCAGCACAACGCCGCCCCCTATCAGGATGCGCTCAGCCGCCGTGGTCAGGAGCAGCATCGCCATCAGTTCGGCCAGGTCATGCGCGACATGATCCCAAAGCACCGCGTTCGCCGGCAGATCATGCGCCGGCCCGCTCGCGCGCTCGGCAAGCGCCGGCCCGCTGATCAGGCCTTCCAGGCAATCGCCGTGGAAAGGGCAGATGCCGTTGAAGTCGTCACCGGGAGAACGGCGAAGCCGAACATGTCCGGCTTCCGGGTGGAGCGAGCCATGGTGGATGCTGCCATCGATGACCAAACCCAGCCCGACGCCCGTCCCCACGGTCAGATAAGCGTGGGTGCCGCAACCGATCGAGGCGCCCCAAAGCCCTTCCGCCAGCGCCGCAGCGCCGACATCGGTATCGAACCCCAAAGGCAGGTCGAACCGCGCACGAACCGCGCCCAGGATGTCGGCCTGCGACAGCCGGGCTTGGGCGTCTTCAGGATCCGCCCGAAATCGGCGCGGTCCGGGTGCAGGCCGAGCGGACCGAAGCTCGCTATCCCGATCGCCGCGAACGGCGTGTCGGCATGCCAGCGGCCAAGGATATCGAGCAGCGCAGACAGCGTCCGTTCGGGTTGATCTCCGGTTGCGACCCGTTCCGTTCGGCGGATGTGCCGTCCCGACGCCAGCGAAGCGATACATTTCGTGCCGCCCAATTCGAGCGACGCGACGAGAGGCGGGGATTTCACGCGACGATCCGACTGACGTCGCCCTCGATCGCAAGCTGGATCACGGGCGCCGGCGTTCCGGCAAAAGCACGGCGAGCCTCGGCAAGATCGCGCGGAGCTTCGGCCAATCCCACGAGATCGGCGAAGCTCCAGACGGTGAGATCGTCGAGCACGAGCCAGCTATAGGCCTGAAACGGCGCCTCCATCGGATTGGCGAGCACGAGCCCCGTGGCGTTGAGCGGCCGCCAGGGTCCGAGGAGGTGATCGGAGACGAGGCCGTAAAGGCCGTTTGGTCCCTTGGGTGTCCCTTCGGCGAAGACCTTGGCCTGGGTCGACCAGAAGAGATAGAAGCGGCCGGCGTGACGAACGATGTGCGGACGCTCCAACTCATTGTTGACACCATCGGCATCGACCAGCGGAGGAAGGAGCGTGCATTTCCCTTCCGCGAGCCGGGCAACTCCGATCAGCCCGTTCCACTTGGAAGACGAGCCCGGTTTCGACGCTGCGAACAGGACATATTCCGTCCCGCTATCCCCATCGACGACGGGAAAGGGGTCGCGGAATGCCTTGATGGTGCCGACTATCCCGCCGCCTGCCATGTCCGCTTGGTAAAATTCGTCATCGGGCGTGGCGAGATCGATCGGCATGCTCCAGTCCTCGACCCGCGCACCGTCATCATCGATCGTCAGCGTGCCGCGCGTCAGCAGGAGCCGTTGCAGGAAGCTCGGCTCGCTCTCCCCGCGGACACCGGCCGAGGTGTAGTATAGCGACAATGTCCTGCCATCGGCCTCCAGCACGGCAGTTCCCGCCCATTCGCGGCTGCCGGGATCGAAGCCGTCGGGCAAGAGGTGCCCGAAGTCGCGCCAGCCATGCTCACCCTTCTGCATGAGTCTCAGCCGGGCGACGGCATGGCGCGCGTCGGGGTCGGGCAGAACCGGCGCCGAGAGCGCGATGACGAGCGGGCCACCGTCGAATTGCACCGTCCGCCCGTCCCGATCGATCACGGGCCAATGATCCCAGAGGTCGATGCCGGGCAGAACCGGATCGCAGGCCGCGATCGGCGGCACCCTTGCCCCGGCGGCATCGCCGATCGCGGCGACATGCGCCGGGGTCCAGCAAAAAGTCTCGATCTTCACGTTCGCTGGTCTCTCCACTGTCGCTGCCGCCGCGATGCTCATGTCTCTAGAAGCTCAGCCGTACCGCAGCCGACACGGTGCGGCCGTTGATCGAGCGGGCCCGCACGATGCCATTTGCCGGGATCGAGGCATCCTCCGCCTCGGTGAAGCCCTTCACGTTGAAGAGATTATTGGCATTGAGCGAGAGCTGGACACGCTCGATCGGCCTATATTGCAGGAAGGCGTTGACCGTCGTGTAGCCCGGCAGCTTCAGCTGGTTCGTATCCTGCGTGTAGCTGGAGGTGGTGCCGATGAAATTGACGCCGATCGTCGCCGGCCCGAAATCATATTGCGGCGTCGCCTGAAACACGAACTCGGCCTGACGGCGCGGCCGGTTGCCGACGACCGCAGGGTTGAGAACGTCGCTCACGATCTTCGCCTTCGTCCAGGTGCCGCCGGCGGTCAGGCTGAACCCGCCCATGCGATAGCTGCCCTCCAGCTCCAGGCCATAAGCCCGATATTTGCGGTTGAAGAAGGTCTGGGTGGTGGCCTCGAAATTCTGTTCCTCGGTGCGCGCCCAGAAGCCGGTGGCATAAAGCGCCAGTCCGCCCGAACGATATTTGATGCCGCCCTCGGCCTGGTCGACCATGTCGACCGCGGCATCGCTGCTCACGAGATGGCCATCGACCGTGCTGACCGCGGGACCGAACAGCAGCCGATCCGCATTGGCGCGCCCGCCGCGGCTGTATCGTGCGAAGATCGCCAAATACTCGGCGAGGCGGTAGTTCGCCCCGAATGAATAGGACCAGTAGTTGAAACTATATTTGACCGGTGCGGGGTTCGTCAGCGGAATGACGCCGACACGCGTCTCGGCATCCGAAATGACGCCATCTCCGTTAATGTCGTAGGAGATCGTGCCAACCCGGCCGCCGCCGAGATCGGACCCGGCAATCGTTCCCTGCGCATTGCCGAAATCGTAGCGCAGGCTGCCGTCGAGGGTCAGCCTGCCGGTTTCGTAACTCAGCGATGCGAAAGGCGCATTGGTGTTGTAATCGACATTGTAGCTGCGCCGACAGCAGCCGCCGAAATAGCTCGCCGCATAAGCATAGGCGCCGTCCTGGGTCACGAGCTGCCCCGCGGCGTTGCGGACATTGACCAGCGCCGCATTGCCGCCGCCGACCACGTCGGAGAGGAGCGAGGTCCACAACCAGTCGGTGTCGATCGTCTGGCGCGACTTGTAGAAGCCGGCGGTGAAACTGAGCTTGCCGCCGCCTATGGCGAAGTCGCGCGTAATTCGAATATCGTTGGTGATGTTGTCCAGGCTGTTGAGCTTGGTATCGAACACGACGATCTGGGCGAGCAGGCCGTTGCCGTTGAGGGTCGAGGGGTTGCTGATGATCTGGCCGGCTTTTGGCCCGTTGGCATAGCTCAGCGTCGCTCCGGCTCCCCCAAGCGCGGTTGCGATCGTCGAGGCGGAATCCACATTGCTCGGGAAGTTCGAGATGAACCGGCCGGAAATGTCCGAATAGCGGAAGCGTTCGGTGACCTGCCAGCCGCCGCCGAGCCCGAACTGGCTTTCCAGCCCGAAGGACTTCACGATCGGATGCTGGCCGTCGCGAATATCGTCGACAACGGGATTATTATTCCCATCGAGTGTGACATTGCGTGTGATGTAGCGCGAATGCAGCGTATCCTGGTTTATGCTGAAGCCTGGGATATTCTCGTAATGCGGGTTGCTGTTGGTGCCCGTTACCCGGACGGGATTGGGCAGATAGCCGATCGCGCGATCGTCGAGATACTTCCCGTACAGTCGGATATAACCGCCGGTGAACTCCTTGGTGATGTTGAACTTGAGCTGTCCGCCCTTGTTGCCGTCATAGCCGGCCTGACGCGGCCCTGTCCCTTGGCGATAGAAGCCGCCGATATGAAAGCGCAGGCTGTCGGTCAGATGCCCACCATAATCGAGGTCGAGCCGGTAATCGCTGTAGTCGAGTCCGGTCGAAGCTTGGATTGCGCCGCCCTCCTGCTCGCCCGTCTTCGAGATGAGATTGATCACGCCACCCGGCGAATTGGATGCAAAGGTCGACGCCGAGCCGCCGCGTATTGCCTCGACACGCGCCACGTTGAAGTCGGCGCGCAGGAAGATGTCGGCATTTCCGAAAGTGATGTCGCCATATTCGAGGACGGGCAGCCCATCCTCTTGCAACTGTAGAAACTTGGCGCCGCCCGATGCGACCGGCAGGCCGCGTACGGCGATGTTGGCATTGCCCTCGCCGCCCGAGGATTCGGACCGTATGCCGGGAATATTGCGAAAGACTTCGGCCACGGAGCGGGGGGCGGATGTCTGCAACTGCTCTGCGCTGAGCGAGCTCACGGAGATCGAACTGTCGAGTTTGTTCTGCCCGCGCGCGACGGCTGTTACGATGATGTCGCTCGTGTCGGTATTGGCGCTTGCCGCGTCCGTAGCTTGTGCATGCGCCGAAACAGGCAACGCGATCGCACTGGTCGCCAGAAGAATTGTCACGCCCTTCATCTCGTCCACTCCCTTAAAGGTCGGCTCCACCGACTCGATTGCTGATAGGCTTAGGGCGAAGACAAACGTTTGCCAAGAAGATTTGGCAAACGTTTGTCTAATGCGATATAGCTGGTCCTCAGACCGGGGAATCGAACAATCCGGCTAGGCCGGGAGGGGAACAGACGTGCCGACCATCAAGCCACGCCTCAGCGCGCGCCGCATTGCCGAGATGAACCTCGGCTTTTTCGGGCTCCAGTTCTCGTTCGGCCTGCAGCAGGCCAATATGGGGCCGATCTTCAGCTTTCTCGGTGCGAACGAAGCGACCATGCCGCTGTTGTGGCTGGCAGGGCCGGTAACCGGCCTGATCGTCCAACCGATCGTCGGGGCGCTCAGCGATCGCACCACCAGCCGCCTCGGCCGCCGCACACCCTATTTCCTCATCGGCGCGGTCCTCTGCAGTCTCGGCTTGCTGGCGATGCCCTACAGTCCGGCGCTCTGGGTCGCGGCTTCTTTGCTCTGGATCCTCGATGCTGCCAACAACATCACGATGGAGCCCTATCGGGCCTATGTCAGCGATCGTCTCGACGAAAGCCAGCGAACGGCCGGCTTCCTCACCCAGTCGGCATTTACGGGGCTGGCGCAGACCCTGTCCTATCTCGCGCCCTCGCTACTGGTCTGGGGCGGCATCAGCGTCGATCTCATCGACGCCAACGGCATACCGGAGATCACGCGGATCGCGTTCCTGACGGGCGCCATCCTGTCCATCTCCACCATATTCTGGTCGGTGCTACGGGTGCGGGAGCTTCCGCCCGATCCCGCCGAGCGGGCGCTGATGCGTGGCGAGAAACTCTCGGTCCGCGCCGCCTGGGCGGACTTCATCGATGCGGTTCGCGATATGCCGCAGGCGATGCGCCAGCTTGCGGTCGCCATGTTGTTCCAATGGTTCGCGATGTTCGCCTATTGGCAATATATCGTCTTCGCACTCGGACGGTCGCTATTCGATACCGCGGACCCCGCATCCTCTGCATTTCGTCAGGCGGCGCTCGTCACGGGTCAAGCCGGCGCGGCGTATAATTTCGTCGCCTTCCTCGCCGCTTTCACCATGGTTCCCATCGCGCGGCGATACGGGGCAAGGCCCGTCCACGCCGCGGCAATGCTGCTCGCCGGCGCAGCCATGGTGGCGCTGCCGTCGATCCAGCACCCCACGGGGCTCATCTTGCCGATGATCGGCATCGGCATCGGCTGGGCGAGCCTCATGGGCAATCCCTATGTCATGCTGGCAGGTGCGATCCCGCCCGAACGCACAGGTGTCTATATGGGCATCTTCAACATGTTCATCGTCGTGCCGATGATGATCGAGACGCTGGTGATGCCGCTCGTCTATGGGCCGCTTCTCGGCGGCGACCCCCGTCATGTGCTCATTCTATCCGGCCTGTTGCTGATCTGCGCCGCGGTCGCGACGCTGCGCGTGGTCGAAAACAGGTCCGGGAGGGCGGCCGCTGCAGCAGCGTAGCGCTCAGGCGGACCCCCGCAGGATCAGTTCTGGTGCCATTGCGATCGAGTCTGCCTCCTCTCCGGCGAGACGGCGCATCAACAGCTCGACCAGCAATTCGGCACCGCGGCGCATGTCCTGCCGGATCGTGGTGAGGGGCGGCGTCATGTGCGCCGCGACGCTGATATCGTCATAACCGACGACCGAGACATCTTGCGGTATGCGCAGTCCCTGGTCCGTGATCGCACGCATCGCGCTCATCGCGATCACGTCGGATGCGGCGAAAATGCCGTCGGGCGCGGGATGGGCTTCAAGGAAATGCGCCATATCCTCATAAGCATTCTGGTCGGTCAGATGCAGCGGAAGCACGATCTCTTCGATACCCTCGGCGACGATCGCGCGGTGGAAGCCTTCATAGCGGTCGGCGAACTCCGGCACGGCCGGATCTCCCAGAAAGGCAAGCCGCCGCCGTCCGATCGAGATCAGATGGCGTGCCGCGAGCGTGCCGCCGGCGATATTGTCGGTTCCCACCGTGATCTGTGCCAGGCCCGGCCTGCGGGCGCCCCAGACGACGAGCGGAGCGAATTGTCGTGCTACCCGTTCGATCACCTCGGTCTGATCCGATTGGCCGACCAGCACGATCCCGTCTGTGCGACCCGCGGCGATCACATCCTCGAGCCACCTTTCGTCCTGAGGAATGACCCGCGAGAGCAGCAGGTCGAAACCGTTGCGCGCCAGCGCATCGGCGAGCGGACCGAGCAGCCCCATGAAAAACGGATCGGAAAGCGTCTGGTCGATTTCGTGGCCGAGAGGGATGACGACGCCTATGGCTCCGGCGCGCCGTTTCCGAAGCGCACTCGCCGTCATGTTGAGGCGAAAGCCATTCTCAGCTGCAAGCGCCTTGATCCGGGCCTTGGTTGCCGCCGAGACACGGGGGCTGTCGTCGAGCGCGCGCGACACCGTCGATACCGCGACCCCCGCAATTTTGGCGAGCTCGACGAGGCCTATCGACTTCAACGATGCCTGCTCCTCTTGCTGCCAAGCACAGAACGGCCATAGCCCAATGTCCGAAACGAATGGAAGTGGCGGCCGAGCACCCTCAGGCGCGCCGGTGTTGGACGTGAGGCCGGGCGAAGTCGTCCATGCTGGCGCGTTCGACCTGAAGCGTGACAACCTCGCGCCGGTGCTGGATCTGCAGGTGGTCGGGGCCTGGATGCCGGTACGCGCGCGGCGTAGCGCGTGCGCCCGGTCGCCTATTTCAACGCTGAGCGCGGCGCCTGTGTCGGAACCAGGTCCGACTCTGTCCATGCCCAGGCAGGCATGCGGGCGCACCAATGCATCGTTGGATGCGCAGCGATCGTCAATCGAACGGTGCGCATGGGATCTACGGCGCCGATCGGGATTTCGACATGCTGATCGCCTCCGGCCATCCGCCCAAAGTCGTGGAATTCCGAAGAGGGCCGCGCCCGATCTTGCGCGCATCGTTCAGCGACTTGCAAGCCGAGGGGAGACAATTGCTCCGTTGCCGATCGTTGATTGTCTGCAACGCCGGTAGGAAATCGTGCCTCGGGTGCAGATGGCAGTCGGTTGCAGGTGGTTTCGGATTGATTGCGATTTCATTGCTATTACATGACAATCTGTCACGTCGAAGCGGGGTCAGCCATGTCGAAAGCCCTTATCGGGCCGATCGGGAAGCGGAAGGAGCGCACCATGCGGCGCTATGCGCTGCCGCTCGCGCTGGTGTTGGCCGGCATGGCCTGGCTGCTGGCGACCCATGGCTTCGCGCATGGCAGGAGTGAAGGCGGCCTCCTCGGCCTGATCGCGCTCGGCATCGCCGCGGCTGGCATCCTTCGGCCCGAAACGGCGATGGAGGTGGAAGCGCTTGCGCCGCTGATCGCCATCGTAGGCTGCGATGGTTCGGGCAAATCCACTCTCTCGGCGGACATGCTCGCCCGGCTCGGTGACAAGGGCCGCGTGGCGAGCTGCTATCTCGGCCTCGGCTCCGGCGATCTCGGGGAGCGGATCAAACGCTGGCCGCTGGTCGGCCGTGCGGTGGAGGCGCGGCTTGCGCGCAAGGCCGCGCAGGCGCGCAGTGCAGAGGCGCGTATCCCTGGCCTGCCGACCGCGCTCGTCATCTTCGGCTTCTCGCTGCTGCGCCGCCGCCGCTTCAAGAAGATGCTGGCGTTGCGGCGGCAGGGTGTGGCGGTGATCACCGATCGCTATCCGCAGATCGAGGTGCCGGGTTTCTACGACGGGCCGGGCCTTTCCGCGGCGAAGCCCGGCAATGCGTTCATCGCCTGGCTCGCCCGGCGCGAGCGGCGCATGTACGAATGGATGGCGAGCTTCCGTCCCGACGTGGTGATCCGCCTCAACATCGATCTGGAGACGGCGCATCTGCGCAAGCCCGATCACAAGCTCGCCTCGCTCGCCGCGAAGGTGGAGGTGACGCCGAAGCTCCGCTTCAACGGTGCGCCCATCGTCGATCTCGATTCGCGTCGCCCCTATGCCGAAATGCGCGATGCGGCCATGCGCGTCGCCAGCAGCGCGGCACCGCAAATGTCGGCCGCTGCCTGACGGGACAATCGCCGAGTCAGGTGATCGACGCGGCGGACATTCACGCCGGCGCGCGATAGGATAGGCCGATCATCACGGCCGCCACCCATGGACGCGCGGCCCGGGGGAGAAACCGATGCGCCGTCGCACCTTCCTGGCCAGCCTGCCCGCCACGGCCCTTGCCGTTCCGCTTGTTGCAGACCGCGCCGGCGCAGCACCCGCCGAGATGCCGGAGATGCCCGGCCTATGGGCGAGCGGGGCGGATCGCTTTCTGCGTGCCGACGTGCATGCCGGCGATCGTCCGGTCGGCGCGAGCTTCGCTTCCCGCACCGCCGCCTATGGTTTTTCGGGTGCGGCGGGGACCGCACATCCGATCGCGACACTGACCGGCATCGAGATATTGAAGCGCGGCGGATCCGCGGCGGACGCGGCGATCGCGATCAACGCCTGCCTCGGTTTCCTGGAGCCGACCTCCAGCGGCATCGGCGGCGATTGCTTCGTTTTGCTGTGGGATCCGAAGGCGGGCAAGGTGATGGGCCTCGCCGGCTCGGGCGCTTCGCCGCGCGCATTGAGCCTCGAAACGGTGCGCGCCCGCGCCAAAGGCGGCGCGCTGCCGCCGTTCGGGGCGGTCAGCGTCTCGGTGCCGGGCGCGGTCGATGCCTGGTGGATGCTGCATCGGCGCTATGGCCGGCTTCCCTGGGCGGACGTGCTGGCCCCGGCGATCGCTCTCGCCGAGCAAGGGGCGCCCGTCCCCGATCTCATCGCCGCGAGCATCCGGCGCAATCTCGCCGCCTTTCGCCGTGCCGGCGCCGCCATCGAGGAAAGTGCCAATGCGATGCACACCTACGCGCCATCCGGCGAGGCGCCGGCTGCCGGCGCCCCGTTCCGCAATCCCGACCTCGCCCGCACCTATCGCGCCATCGCCGCGGGCGGACGCGACGCTTTCTACAAGGGCGACATCGCCCGCACGATCGACGCCTATTTTCGGCGGATCGGCGGCTGGCTGCGCCAGGAGGATCTCGCCGCGCATCAAGGCGAGTGGGTCGAGCCGCACAGCACCGATTATCGCGGCATCGGCGTGCACGCGCTCGGCGCGAACACGCAGGGCATCGCGACATTGCAGATGCTCAACATCCTCGAGCATTTCGATCTCGCCGGCGCCGGCTTCCAGTCGGCCCGGTCGATCCATCTGCAGGTGGAGGCGAAGCGCCTCGCCTATGAGGACCGCGCGCGCTTCTATGCCGATCCGCATTTTTCGAAAGTGCCGGTGGAGTGGCTGATCTCGAAGGACTATGCGGCCGAGCGCGCGAAGCTGATCCGGCCGGACCGGATCCTGACGCCCGTCCATCCCGGTCAGGCGCCGAGCCATGGCGACACCACCTATTTCACCGCGGCGGATCGCGACGGGATGATGGTCTCGATGATCCAGTCCAATTTCCGCGGCATGGGATCGGGGCTGGTGGCGGACGGGCTCGGCTTCATGTTCCAGGATCGCGGCCAGCTGTTCAGCCTGACGGACGGCCATCCCAATCTCTTCGCGCCGGGCAAGCGCCCGTTCCAGACGATCATCCCGGGCTTCGCGACGCGGGGCGGCAGGCCGTGGATGAGCTTCGGCGTGATGGGCGGCGACATGCAGCCGCAGGGCCAGACGCAGATCATCGTCAACCGCCGCGATTATGGCCTCGAGATCCAGTCCGCCGGCGATTCCCCCCGCTGGCATCATGAGGGCTCGTCCCAGTCGATGGGCGAGGATGCTGCGGGGCTGCCGGCGAACGGGCTGCTCCGGCTGGAGAGCGGCGTGCCGGAGAAGACGCGCGCCGCGCTGGCGGCGATCGGCTGGACGATCGGCGAATCCGATGGCGGTTTCGGGCGGTACGAGTGCATCGAGAACCGGGACGACGGCGGGACGCGGGTCTATGCGGCGGCGAGCGAGATGCGCGCTGACGGCTGCGCTCTGGCATATTGAGCCGCTTTTCTCATCCTCCCCCAAAGGGGGAGGGGGACCGCGCGTAGCGCGGTGGAGGGGCGGTAGCTCAATTCAGGCGACGCGTTCGTAGTGAGCGCCAGCCCCTCCACCGCCTTGCAGGCGGTCCCCCTCCCCGTTCCGGGGAGGATGAAGCGGTCACACCTCGCCCATCAGCCGATATCCCACGCCCAGCTCGTTGACGATCAGCGTCGGCCGCGCCGGATCCTCCTCCAGTTTTTGGCGGATGTTGCGGACGACGACGCGGAGATATTCGATGTGCCGGTCATAATCATTGGGCCAGACGGCGTTGAGCAATTGCTGGTGGGTGATCGCGCGGCCGGGGAAGCGGGCGAGCTCGGCGACCACCGCGAACTCCTTCGGCGTCAGCCGCACCTCCTCGCCGCTGCGGGTGATGCGGTGGTTGACGAGATCGATGTGCACCGGCCCGGCGGTGACGCTGGCGCGCCCGCCGTCGGCGGTGAGGCTGGTGCGCAGCGCGGCGCGGATGCGGGCGAGCAGTTCTTCGGTATCGAACGGCTTGGTGACATAGTCGACCGCGCCGAGATCGAGCGCGGCAACCTTCTCCTCGGTCGTCTCGCGCGCCGAGATGACGACGATCGCTGCGCGGGAGCGCTTGCGGATCACCGGCACCAGCTCCAGTCCGTCGCGATCGGGCAGGCCGAGATCGAGCAGCACCACCTCCGGTTGCTCGTCCAGCGCGGCGAGCGCGTCGCGCGCGGTGCCCGCTTCCATGACGCGATAGCCCGCCCGCGTCAGCGCCCCGTTGAGCAGACGGCGGATATGGGGCTCGTCATCGACGATCAGGGTGGTGACGGCCGTGCTCACGCGGGCAATGCTCCTTCGCCGGTGCGCACCAGCAGCGTTTCTGGAAAGCGCAGGTTGAAGGCCGCGCCGCGCGGGTCGCTGCGCGAGGCGGCGTCGACGCCGGCGCCCATTGCCTCCGCAAATCCTTTTACGATGGCGAGGCCGAGGCCGGTGCCCGATTTCGAGCGGTCCGATCCCTCGATGCGGCGGAAGCTGTCGAAGATGCTCTGCTCGCTCCCCGCCGGCAGGCCCGGTCCTTCGTCGATCACGGACAGGATCAGCGCATCTGCCGGTCGCGTCGCGCGGATGGTGATCGGCGTGCCGGCGTCGGCATAGCGGCCCGCATTGTCGAGCAGGTTGATGAGGATGTGATGGAACAGGCGCGGATCGAGCCGCACCAGCGGCAGGTCCGGCGGCACTTCGAGCTGGATGGCATGGCCTTCCAGCATCGCGCGCGTGTCGTGCACGGCGGCGGCGACCGCGTCGGTCAGGTCGATCGGCTCGATCGAGAGGTTGATCGCGCCGGCCTCGACCCGCGCCATGTCGAGCAGGTTGGAGACGAAGCGGTTGAGCCGTCCTGCCTCGGACTGAATGGAGGAGATGAGCTCCGGCGTCGCCCCGTGCGAAAGCTGCTCGGAGGCGGCGAGCACCGTGGTGAGCGGCGTGCGCAGATCATGGCTGACCGAGGTCAGCAGCGCCGCGCGCAGCCGGTCGCGTTCCTTGAGCTGGGCGACGTCGCGCATCTCGGCTTCGAGCTGGACCCGCTCCAGCACCAGTGCCGCCTGGTCGAGCAGGCTCATCAGCAGGGGAATCTGGTCCGATCGCACCGGATCGCGGCCATCGTCGCGCGCGATGCCGAGCGCGCCGAGCGTGCGCGAGGCGGTGGAGAGCGGATAGAAGAGCCAGTCCGATGCGGTCAGCGTGTCCGATCCGCGGCCGGCCGGCTGATTCTTGTCGAGCGCCCAGTCCACCGCGGCACGCTCGATCGCATCGAGCCGGTCTTCCGGCGGCACTGCTGCGCGCAGCGCCGGACCGTCGGGCGAGCGGGTGAGCAGCACGGTGCGTACGTCGAGCAGGCGGGAGATCTCCGCGCAGATCGCCTGCATCAGCTCCTCCTCGTTCGCGGTGAGGTTGAGCTGGCGCAGGAAGCCGGCGAGCGCGGCATTCTGGCGGGCGCTGGAGGCAGCGAGATCCGCCTGGTTGCGCACCCGCGCGGCGAACTGGCTGGTGACGATGGCGACGCCGAGCAGCACCACGATCGTCACGACATTCTCGGGATTGCTGACGGTCAGCGTGCCGGTGGGCGGCAGGAAGAAGAAATTATAGGCGAGCGAGGAGGCGATGCCGGCGAACAGGCCGGCGCGGAGCGAGAAGAGGCTGGCCGCCGCCATCACCGGCAGCAAATAGAGCAGGGCGACGTTGCCGAGATTGAGGATGTGGAACAGGCCGGTGCCGATCGCCGTCACCGCAGCGACCATCAGCAAGGTCCAGCCATAATGGCTCGTCTGCCCCCATTCCTGGGGGCGACCGATGCTGCGCCGCGTAGGCGCGGCGCCGTTCAGCGGCAACACATGCACAGCGACGGCAGGCGTCGCGCGCACCAGCCGGTCGACCACCGATCCGTGGCGCAGTTCGAACAAGCGCGAACGGCTCGATTTGCCGACCACGATCTGGGTGGCGCGCGCGTCGGCCGCGGCGGAGATGATGCCGTCCAGCACCGATTCGGCGGGCACCGAGACCACCGCCGCGCCGAGCTGGCTCGCGAGATTGAGCGCGGCTGCAAGGCGCTTGCGATCCTCGTCGTCGAACAGCTTGTCGCGCGGCGTCTCGACATGCAGCGCCGTCCAGGGCGCGCGCAGCGCATCCGCCATGCGCTTGGCGGCGCGCACCAGCCCGTCTGCTCCCGGCTGCTCGCTCACGGCCACTATCACCCGCTCGCCGCCCGCCCAGGTGCCGGCAAGGGCGTGCTGGCGGACATAGTCCAGCATCTGCACGTCGATCGCCTGCGCCGCGCGGCGCAGCGCCAGTTCGCGCAGGGCGGAGAGGTTGGATTTGGAGAAGAAGTGGTTGAGCGCGCGGCTGGCCTCGTCGGGAATATAGACCTTGCCGTCCTTCAGCCGCTCGATCAGCTCGTCGGGCGGGATGTCGACCACCTCGATCTCGGCATCCTCGAGCACCCGGTCGGGCACCGTCTCGCGCACGCGCACGCGGGTGAAGGAAGCGACGACGTCGTTCAGGCTCTCGAGATGCTGGATGTTGACGGTGGAATAGACGTCGATGCCTGCGTCGAGCAGCTCCTGCACGTCCTGATAGCGTTTGGGATGGCGGCAGCCCGGTGCGTTGGTGTGCGCAAGCTCGTCGACCAGCACCAGCTGCGGGCGGCGTGCCAGGATCGCGTCGACATCCATCTCGCTGAGCGTGCGGCCCTGATAATCGACGTCGCGGCGGGGCACCACCTCATAGCCGCGGGTCAGCGCCTCGGTTTCGGCGCGGCCATGCGTCTCGACGATGCCGATGACGACATCGACGCCCGCCTTGCGGCGCGCCATGCCCTCGTTCAGCATCTCATAGGTCTTGCCGACGCCGGGCGCGGCGCCGAGGAACACCTTCAGCTTGCCGCGTCCCTCCTGCGCCGCGGCACGCAGGAAAGCCTCGGGCTGGGGGCGGTCCGGCACTGCATTCACGTCCCGCACGGGGTCACCTATGGCTCGACGGTTTCGCCCGCGATCCTATCGGCTCGCGGCGCGTGCGTCGATCAGGGGCGACGAGGCAGAAATCAAACGTCCAGATTGGCGACGCTCAGCGCATTCTCCTGGATGAACTCGCGCCGCGGCTCGACGACGTCGCCCATCAGGCGGGTGAAGATCTCGTCCGCGACGTCGGCCTGGTCGACCGTCACCTGCAGCAGCGAGCGGTTGGCCGGGTCCAGCGTCGTCTCCCAGAGCTGCTCGGCGTTCATCTCGCCGAGGCCCTTGTAGCGGGAGATGGAGAGGCCCTTGCGGCCGGCGGCGAGGATCGCGTCGAGCAGGTCGCTGGGCCGGGTGATCGCGGTGCCGCGCGTGTCCGCCGCCGGCGCCTCGCCCTCCTCTTCCTCGGCCGCGCGCTCGGCGGCCTTTACCGTCACGAGGCGGGAGGCGACGGCATAGGTCTCCGCCTGCTCGGCGGCGAGGGCGTGCAGCTTGCGCGCCTCGGCTGAGACCGCGAAGGCGCCATCGATGATATAATGGTCCGAGACGCCGCGCCACAGCCGGATCAGGTGGTAGCCGCCCTCCTCGGTCGCGGTGCCGGACCAGCTGGCCTCGGGATCGCCGCGGCCCTGCCATTCCGCGACGAACTGCGCCACCGCGCCGCGCTGCTCGGGCCGGAGCTCCGGATCGAGCGCGCCGAGCAGCGCCAGCGCCTCGACCAGGCGCGGCTCGTAGCGGCGCGGCACATAGCCCATCAGCGTGCGCACCCGGCGGGCATGATCGATCAGCCCGCGCAGATCCTCGCCCGAACGGGCGCCGGCCGGCGTCTCCAGCACCATCGAGCCGACGCCGGCATCGACCAGATAGTCGTCGAGCGCGGCATCGTTCTTGAGATAGACTTCGGAGCGGCCCTTCGCGACCTTGTAGAGCGGCGGCTGGGCGATGAAGAGATGTCCGTTCGCCACGATCTCCGGCATCTGCCGGTAGAAGAAGGTCAACAGCAGCGTGCGGATATGCGCGCCGTCCACGTCGGCGTCCGTCATGATGACGACCTTGTGGTAGCGCAGCTTCTCCAGGTTGAAGTCGTCGCGGCCGATGCCGGTGCCCATCGCCTGGATCAGCGTGCCGACCTCCTTGGAGGAGAGCATCCGATCGAAGCGCGCGCGCTCGACATTCAGGATCTTGCCCTTCAGCGGCAGGATCGC
Source organism: Flavisphingomonas formosensis (assembly GCF_009755815.1). Classification (GTDB taxonomy): domain Bacteria; phylum Pseudomonadota; class Alphaproteobacteria; order Sphingomonadales; family Sphingomonadaceae; genus Flavisphingomonas; species Flavisphingomonas formosensis. Next base: position 603,635 of record NZ_WRPK01000002.1, on the reverse strand, counting down.
CTGATAATGGCGGTCGCGGCCCTGCTTGGCCGAGCCGCCGGCGGAGTCGCCTTCCACCAGGAACAGCTCGGACTTGGCGGGATCGCGCTCCTGGCAGTCGGCGAGCTTGCCGGGCAGCGAGGCGATGTCCATCACGCCCTTGCGCCGGGTGAGCTCGCGCGCCTTGCGGGCGGCCTCGCGCGCCGCGGCGGCGTCGATGATCTTCTGAACGATCGCGCGGCCGTGCGCCGGATTTTCCTCCAGCCATTCGGCCAGCTTGTCCGCCATCAGGCTTTCGAGCGGCTGGCGCACCTCGGAGGAGACCAGCTTGTCCTTGGTCTGCGACGAGAATTTCGGATCGGGCAGCTTCACCGAGACGATCGCGGTCAGCCCTTCGCGCATGTCGTCGCCGGTAAGGCTCACCTTCTCCTTCTTCAGCGCGCCCGACTTTTCCGCATAATTGTTGAGCGTGCGGGTCAGCGCCGCGCGGAAGGCCGCAAGGTGCGTGCCGCCGTCGCGCTGCGGGATGTTGTTGGTGAAGCAGAGGACCTGCTCATAATAGCTGTCGTTCCACTCCAGCGCGACGTCGATGCCGACATCGTCGCGCTGGCCGTTGATCGCGACCGGCTCGGGCATCAGCGGCGTCTTGGTGCGGTCGAGATATTTGACGAAGGCCGCGATGCCGCCCTCGTAGAACAGCTCGACCTCCTTCTTCTCGGCATGGCGCGCATCGATCAGGAACAGCCGCACGCCCGAATTGAGGAAGGCGAGCTCGCGGTAGCGGTGCTCCAGCTTCTCGAAATCGAACTCGGTGATCTTGAACGTCTCGGCGGACGGCATGAAGGTCACCCGCGTGCCCTTCTTGCCGCCGGACGGGCCGACCACCTTGAGCGGGGCGACCGCATCGCCGCGCTGGAAGCGCATATAATGCTCTTCGCCGTCCCGCCAGATGGTGAGATCGAGGAAGTCGCTGAGCGCGTTGACCACCGACACGCCCACGCCGTGCAGGCCGCCGGAGACCTTGTAGGCATTGCTGTCGTTGGTGTTGTCGAACTTTCCGCCCGCGTGCAGCTGGGTCATGATCACTTCGGCGGCGGACACGCCCTCCTCCGGGTGGATGCCGGTCGGGATGCCGCGGCCATTGTCCTCGACCGAAACCGAGCCGTCGGGATTGAGCGTGATGACGATGCGGTCGCAATGGCCGGCCAGGGCCTCGTCGATCGCATTGTCCGAAACCTCGAACACCATGTGGTGCAGGCCCGATCCGTCATCGGTGTCGCCGATATACATGCCGGGCCGTTTGCGTACCGCATCCAGGCCCTTCAGGACCTTGATCGAATCCGCGCCATATTCGTTCTGCTGGGGTGTCTCTGCCATACCCAGCATATAGGGACTCGCGCGGGCAAACTAAAGCAAAAGAGGAGGGTGGGAGCGCCCGTTTTAACAGGTCGGCGCAACTCCGAAGACGCGGCTTTGGTCAGGCTGAACTCGTTCCAGCGCGACAAGAAAGAACGAAGCTGCGGCAGGCTATGCGAATGCGAGCCTAAGTATCGGCGCGGCGCTCAGTTGGCGGTGATGACCCCTTTGGCAGCAGCCGGCGCGTCGCTGTCGCCGGCCGAGGCCTTGGCCTTGCCGCCGTAGATGAAGCCGTAGACCGGATAGGCGGTCTGGCCGATGTCCTTCAGCGAGGCGTACCAGACCTTCACGCGGCTCCAGTCGTTGTTCGGCGAGGCGTCGACCACCGTCACGTCCCGCTCGATCTGGCCGCGGTGGCCGTGGATGATCGACCAGTTGGCATGGGTGACCTTGATGATCCGCTCGCTGATCACCTGGCTGACGGTGGCGACATGGCCGGAGCGCATCGAACCGATCGCCTTGAAGACCAGCACCGCGCCGGGCTTCGGGGTCGCGCCCTGGGCATATTTGCCGATCGCCTGGTTCCACCAGCTCGCGGCGGCGCCGAACAGCTGGATGCCGGAGAACATGCGGGCGAAGGGCGCGCACTGCCAATATTGGGTGGACTGGGCGTTGGCCGCGGTCGCGCCGAGCGAAAGGCTGACGAGCATCATCGAGCACGTCAGTGCCCGGATCCAGTTCCGCATGCCGTAAAAGTCCCCGACCCGCTTTTCGTTGCCCGCACGCTAGGCAGGGGAGAGGGCTGAGGGAAAGGGGCGCGCGACGGAATCCGTTCGCAGTTGCGGTAAAATGAGCCGATAAAGCGTTGGAGCGTCCCGCGGCCTTGGAACGTTCCGCGATCAGCTCCGTTCCACCCGTCCATCCGTCACCGAAAACCAGCTCGTCGTCGAGTCGAGTCCCTCGAACAGGGCGGCTTCGGTTCCCGTCATCCAAACCTGACCGCCGCCGGTCGCCAGCCGTTCGAACAGCGCCGCGCGCCGCACCGGATCGAGATGCGCCGCGACCTCGTCGAGCAGCAATATCGGGCGCATGCCCACCCGCTCGGCGACGAGATCGGCATGGGCGAGGACGATGCCGAGCAGCAGTGCCTTCTGCTCGCCGGTCGAGCAGCGCTGCGCGGGCTGGCACTTGGCGATATGGGTGACGGACAGGTCGCTGCGATGCGGGCCGGCCAGGGTGCGCCCGGCCGCCGCCTCGCGCCCGCGCCCGGCGCGCAGTTCCGCCGCCAGCGCCTCGCGCGCATTGCCGGCGGCGGGCTGCCAGCCCTCGAGGGTCAGCCCGGCGCGGGCGAACGGGCCTTCCGGCGTCTCGACGATGCGGGCGCTGAGCGCCTCGATCGTCCGGGCGCGCGCTTCCGCGATCGCGGCGCCATGTTCGGCCAGTCCGCTTTCGAGCGCGCCGAGCCAGGCGGGGTCCGCCGTCTCCGGCTCGGCCAGCAGGCGATTGCGCGCGCGCATCGCGGCATCGTAGCGGGAGGCATGCATGGCATGGCCCGGCTCCAGGGCGAGGGTCAGCCGGTCCAGGAAGCGCCGCCGCCCGCTGGCGCTGTCGGTGAACAGCCGATCCATCGCGGGCGTCAGCCAGAGGATGGCGAGCCGTTCCGACAGGGCGTTGGCGGAGGCGCTTGCCCCGTTGATCCGCACCTGCCGCCGTTCCGGCGCGGCTGCGCTCGTGCCGGTGCCGATTTCCGCGCCGGCAGGGCCATCGCTGTGCGCGGCGACCGCGAAGCCGCCGGGTCCGTCGCTGCGCGCCATTTCCGAGAGCGTCGCCTGCCGCAGCCCGCGCCCGGGCGCGAGCAGCGACACGCCTTCCAATATGTTGGTCTTGCCCGCGCCATTCTCTCCGGTCAGCACGACGAAACCGGTCCCCGGCGCGAGCAGCGCATCCGAATAGCAGCGAAAGTCGGTGAGCGAGAGGCGGGTGATGGCCATCGCTCCCGCCCCTAGAGCCTGATCCTCGCCAGTGGAAGCGCCGCGCGGCAACAAAGCGCCGGGCGCCAAAATCGATGAGCCTGCCGGCCGTCCGCTAGCCCGCGCGGCTGGCGACCGCGGACGAGCCTGTGGCGGAAAGGAAGGTGCATCCTCTCCGCCACCGGAATAAGAGGCGTCCAGACGCTAGGCTGAACTGCCCCTCCGTTCATTCATTGCCGCGGCGTTGGTCCGGCGGCCCACGGCGGGCTTCCTGCTGGCGCTGCTGCGCTTGGGCGCGGGCCTCCTGCTGGCGCTGCTGCGCCTGGGCGCGCGCCTCCTGCTGGCGTTGCTGTGCCTGGGCACGGGCCTCCTGCTGACGCTGCTGGGCTTGGGCGCGGGCCTGATCCTGGCGGTCGCGGGCGGCAGCCTGCTGGCGTTCGCGCATGGCGTCGGCGCGTGCCTGGGATTGCTCGCGCTGGCGATCGGCCTGCTGGCGTGCCGCCTCCTGCCGGCGCTGATCGGCAACGGCGCGTGCGCGGTCGGCGGCCTGCTGGCGCGCAGCGTCCTGCCGCTGGCGGACGGCATCCGCCCTCGCATCGCGCTGGCGCTGCTCGGCCTGCTGCTGCTGCTGATCGCGGCGTGCCTGTTCCGCCCGCTGGCGGCGCTGGTCCGCGGCACGCTGTTGCTGCTCGCGCACCGCCTGCTGCCGCTGTTGCTGGGCATCGATACGATCCTGGCGCTGGCTGTTGGCCCTGGCATCGGCTGCTGCCTTGGCGCGGTCGATCTGCTGCTGACGGGCCGCCTGCTGGCGATCGCGCAGCGCCTGGTCGCGTTGACGTTGCTGGTCGGCCTGAGCCTGCCGGCGGGCCGCATCGGCGCGGTCGCGCTGTTGCTCGGCGAGCATCTGGTTGCGGGCGTCACGCTGCTGGTTGAGCGCGTCGCGCTGGCGGTTCGCCTCGTCCGCGCGCCGTTGACGGTCCGCATCGGCGATCGCGGCCTGGCGCTGCTGTTGCATGCGGATTGCCTCGGCGCGCCGGCGCTGCGCTTCGGCATCGCTGCGCACCGGATCCGGGCCGCGGAAGCCCTCCCGCTGCCAGCCGGCGAAGCGCTGCGCCTCGTCGTTGCGGCGATCGCGTTCGGCGCGCCAATAGTCCGCCTGCCGTTGATCGTGGACCCGGCTATAGTCGCGCCAGCCGGCCTCGCGCTGTCGCTGATCCTGCCAGCGCTGGCGCGCCTGCTCGATCGCCGCGCGCCGCGCCGCCCAATTCTCGGCATTGATCCGCCGCCGTCGTTCGCTGAACGCCGCCTGGCGCAGCTGTCGCGCGCGGGCAAGATAGCGGCCGGCATAATCGGCCCGGCGATAGGCGTCGCGCTGATCCAGCACGCGGCCATAATCATCGTAGACCACGGCAAGGCGCCCGCCGGAATAGCCGTAGGAGTAGCTCGGATCACGGATCAGATAGGGATAGTCCGCGCCCGGCTCATAATAATAATAGCGATAGCCGCCGTCGATCGGTTCGGCGAATTGCAGCGAATCGTCCGCCGCCTGCCACGCCCAGGGGCTCACCCCGTCATAGTCGAACGCATAGTCCGGCGGCGCGTCGCCATAGGCTTCGGTCTGTCCGTAAGCCCGGTCGAGATAGGCGTAATCCTGCCCCGGGTCGGCCACGCGCGCGATCGGTGCAGGCCGGGCGGCGGGCAGCGCCGCGGCGCTCGGCGCCAGCTTCGGCGCGGTCGCGGGGCCGCTTTCCAGCGGAAGCGCCTCGGGCAGCGCCGGCAGAGCGTCCGCGCTGTTGCCCAGCGCAGCATTGCCCATCAGCGGGTCAGCACTATTCTGTTCGGCCGGCTTGTTGCAGCCGGCCAGCGTCGTAAGCCCCAAAATCGCGGCCAGGGTGATCGCGGCCGAAGGGGCGCGTCGAACGAAAGGGTTCATGTCGCCAGTCCTTGTCCGATGTTCAGTGTCGGCAAGATGCGCCGATTCGCCTGAACATCCGACGATCAGAACAGACAGCAGCGATTAAGTATCCTGCCGTCGGCGGGTCCGTTCCCGCCGGCTGAACGGAAGCCGTGATTGCGATTTCGTCGCGCCGATTCGTGTCGGCGCGACGCACCGTCGCGATCGGCGCGGGGTCAGACCCGCATCGGCATCAGCACGTAGAGCGCCGGTGCCGTGTCATTTTCGCGAATCAGCGTAGGTGCCGCCGCATCGGCGAGATGCACTTCCACCGTATCGCCCTCGATCTGGCCGAGTATGTCGAGCAGGTAGCGGGCGTTGAAACCGATCTCGAAACCGTCCGAATCATAATCCCCCGGCACTTCCTCGGCCGCGGTGCCATTCTCCGGGCTGGTGACGGACAGTGTGATCTTGTCGCGTTCCAGCGCCATTTTCACGGCACGAGTCTTCTCGCTCGCGATGGTCGCGACGCGGTCGACGCCTTCCATGAAGCTCTTCGGATCGATCTTGAGCAGCTTGTCGTTCGCGATCGGGATGACGCGCGAATAATCCGGAAAGGTCCCGTCGATCAGCTTGGAGGTCAGGATCGCCGAACCCAGGCCGAAGCGCACCTTGGTCGCCGACAGCGACACCTCGACCGAACCGTCCACCTCGTCGAGCAGCTTGCGCAGCTCGCCCACGCATTTGCGGGGTACGATCACGTCCGGCATCCCGGCGGCGCCGTCCGGCCGCGGCACGGTGACGCGGGCGAGGCGGTGGCCGTCGGTCGCAGCTGCCTTCAGCACCGGCTGCGCCTCGTCCGAAACGTGCAGGAAGATGCCGTTGAGATAATAGCGCGTCTCCTCGGTGGAGATGGCGAAGCGCGTCTTGTCGATGATCTGCCGCAGGATGGCGGCGGACAGCTCGAACTTGGTCGGCAGCTCGCCCTCGGCGATCACCGGAAAATCGTCGCGCGGCAGCGTCTGCAGGTTGAACCGGGCGCGCCCGGCGATCACCTGCATCTTGCCTTCGGCCGCGCTCAGCGAGACCTGGCTGCCCTCGGGCAACTTGCGGGCAATGTCGAACAGCGTGTGGGCAGACACGGTGGTGGCGCCCGCCGTCTCGACCTGCGCCTCGACGGTCTCGACGATCTGCAGGTCCAGGTCGGTCGCCATCAGCTTCAGCGTGCCGTCCGCGGCCGCCTCGATCAGCACATTGGACAGAATCGGGATGGTATTGCGCCGTTCGACCACGGATTGCACGTGGCTCAGGCTCTTCAGCAGCGTTGCCCGTTCGATCGTCGCCTTCATTGCTACCCCTGGCTATCCCCCGGACTTGGGTGGGTCGGACCTTATACCGTGCGTTTCGAAGGCCGCTAGAGCCATTTCGGCGACAAGCGCCTCTCTCGCCCGGTTCATGTGGATGAAACGAAAAATGGCCGGGGGTACCCCCGGCCACAGGATCGGCCTTGCCCGGCCGGAGGGTGCGGACCGCGCAAACGTGTGCGCGGCCCGCCTTCGCCACCCTTGCGGGATATCAGAAGCGGAAGCCGAAGCCGCCGACCACTTGGTTGCGGCTCACGCCGGATTCATAGTTCGAATAGCGATACTCGGCTTTCACATAGCTGTTCGGGCCGACCGCATATTCGGTGCCGATGCCGACGCGCACGCCGTCCAGGTCGCGGCGGGCGAGCGTGTAGCGGTCGGAACCGTCATCCTCGGTGAACTTCGCGCGGGCGTTCGTATAGCCGGCCTTCGCGTAGAGCAGGGTGCGCGGCGTCACGAGCGTACCGACGCGGGCACCGACATAGATGTCTCGGCCAGTGCGAAGGCAGTCGCGCGGATCGAGCGCCGTGGCGCTGCCATAGCACTGCTTGGTGCTGGAATCGCTGAGCTCGACCTCGCCGCCGACGATCATGTTGCGGCCGGCCGCGAAATCATATCCCGCGGCAACACCATAATCCACGCCGTCCTTATGCCCGCCGTCGGCCTGAATGCGGTCCCAGCCGATCTGGCCCTCGACACGCGCGCCGGTGAACGGGTTGGGCCCGTCCTGCGCGAGGGCCGGGGTCGCGGCGGTCGCCACCAGCAGGGCGGCAAAAGCAATGCTACGCATATAATCACTCCGTAATCATGGACCCCTGTCAGGGCCGAGGCGTCCATTGCACAGGAGGGCAGAGGGTTGCATGAACCTCACATAAACAAGACTTTCTGTTGCATTTTCGCCACAAATTGCGCAACGCCATGCCATGCAAAGGGGGATGTTACCGTTCGGATGTGCGGCGTTGCTGGCGTTTTCGCCCGCCCCGGCACCCGCGCGCGACACGCTCGGCGTGTTTGAAGGCTGGGGGGCGTTCCGCGATGCCGTGCCGGCGCGCTGCTATGCCATAGCCGAGCCGGCGGCGCGGTCGCGCGGATCGGCCTGGCGGGCGTTCGCTGCCGTTTCCACCTGGCCCGGCAGGCGCGTTCGCGGTCAGCTCCATATCCGGCTCAGCCGCGCTCAGGCGCCCGGCCAGCCGATCATGCTGAGCCTCGGCGATCGCAGCTTTCCACTTATCGCCGGGGGCGCCGATGCCTGGGCGCCGGATCGTCGGGCGGATGCCGCGATCGTGGCGGCAATGCGCAGCGCCTCCAGCATGAGCGTTGAGGGGCATGGGCTCGGCGGAGCGCCGTTCGTCGATGCCTATCGCTTGCGCGGCGCGGCGACGGCCATCGATGCCGCGGCGCTGGGATGCGCTCGGATCGGCTGAGTCCGGCGCCGCGCTGCGGTCACTTTCCCACGCACTGGCAATCAGGCGCGATTTCGCCTACATGGCGCGCATCATGAACGCTCTGATGTCGATCCCCGGCGCCGTCGATCCGGTGCCCGTCCCCCGCGCCGTTGCCGTGCGCGCCGATGGCCGCATCGATCTGATCGGCCTCACCCGCGATCAGCTGCGCGAGGCGCTGGCCGATGCGGGGATGGAGCCTAAGCAGGCCAAGCTGCGCGCCAAGCAGCTCTGGCACTGGATGTACAATCGCGGCGTCACCGATTTCACGCTGATGACGGATATCGCCAAGGCGATGCATCCGTGGCTGGCCGAGCGGTTCGTCGTCGGGCGGCCGGACGTCGTCACCGCCCAGGTCTCGACCGACGGCACCCGCAAATGGCTGCTGCGTGCGCATGACGGCGAAGAATATGAGATGGTGTTCATCCCGGACGCGGACCGCGGCACGCTGTGCGTCTCCAGCCAGGTCGGCTGCACGCTCAACTGCCGTTTCTGCCATACCGGCACGATGCGCCTCGTGCGCAATCTCGGCCCCGCCGAGATCGTCGGGCAGGTGATGCTGGCGCGCGACGCGCTCGGCGAATGGCCGAGCCAGCCCGAGGGCCGCATGCTCACCAACATCGTGATGATGGGCATGGGCGAGCCGCTCTATAATTTCGAGAATGTGCGCGACGCCTTGAAGCTCGTCATGGACGGCGACGGCCTCGGCCTCTCTCGCCGCCGTATCACCCTCTCCACCTCGGGCGTGGTGCCGATGATGGCGCGCGCGGGCGAGGAGATCGGCGTCAACCTCGCCGTCTCGCTGCACGCGGTCACCAAGGAGATCCGCGACGAGATCGTGCCGCTCAACCGCAAATATGGCATCGAGGAACTGCTCGCCGCCTGCGCCGCCTATCCCGGCGCGAACAATGCCCGGCGCATCACATTCGAATATGTCATGCTGAAGGACAAGAATGACAGCGACGAGGACGCTCACGAGCTCGTCCGCCTGATCCGCAAATACCGGCTGCCGGCCAAGGTGAACCTGATCCCGTTCAATCCCTGGCCGGGTGTCGCCTATGAATGCTCGGACCCGGAGCGGATCCGCCGCTTCTCCGACATCGTGTTCAAGGCGGGTATCTCCGCGCCGGTCCGCACGCCGCGCGGCCGGGACATCATGGCGGCCTGCGGCCAGCTCAAGTCGGCCAGCGAGAAGAAGAGCCGCGCCGAGCTCGATCGCCTGGCGGAGGAGAAGCAGGCCGCGCTCGGCTGAAGCCCGGCGGCGGTTGAGCCGCCGGGACGGCCACGCTAAAGGCTCGTTCATGTGGCTTCTCGATCGCATGCTGCGGCGCATCATCCGCCGTGGCATTCTCACCGTCATCGATGCGCGTGGCACCACGCGAACCTATGGCAAGGCGGAACCCGGCTGGCGCGAGATCACGATCCGCTTCACCGATCGGAGCGCGCCGGGCTATATCGCGCGCCATCCCCGGCTCGGCGTCGCCGAAGCGTTCATGGACGGCCGGGTGGTAATCGATCAGGGCGACATATTCGGCCTGATCGATCTGGTCCGTGCCAATGCCCCCTGGGAAAAGGGCGGCAGCGGGATCGAGGCGAAGGGCGGCACCGGCCTCAAGCAGAAGCTGTCGGCCCGGCTCGACGGTTATAATTGGAAGCGCCGCTCCAAGCGCAACGTCGCGCATCATTACGATCTCGACGACCGGCTCTACGATCTCTTCCTCGATGCGGACCGGCAATATAGCTGCGCCTATTTCACCGACACCGCGAACAGCCTGGAGCAGGCTCAGCTCGACAAGAAGGCGCACATCGCCGCGAAGCTGGACCTGAAGCCGGGGCAGAAGGTGCTGGACATCGGCTGCGGCTGGGGTGGCATGGCCCTGTATCTGAACCGCGTCGCCGATGTCGACGTGCTCGGCGTCACCCTGTCCGAGGAACAGCTCAAGGTCGCGCGGCGTCGGGCGCAGGAGGCCGGTGTCGCCGATCGCGTCCGCTTCGAGCTGATCGACTATCGCGACGTCCAGGGGCCGTTCGACCGGATCGTCTCGGTCGGCATGTTCGAGCATGTCGGCCCGCCGCAATATGACGTCTTCTTCGCCAAGTGCCGCTCGCTGCTGGCCGAGGACGGCGTGATGCTGCTCCACACCATCGGGCGGATGGGCAAGCCAGGCTCCACCGATGCGTTCACGCAGAAATATATCTTCCCCGGCGGCTATATACCGGCGCTGTCCGAGGTGATCGCCGCCAGCGAGCGCGCCAAGATGATCGCGTCCGACGTGGAGACACTGCGGCTGCATTATTATTACACGCTGGAAGAATGGTATCGCCGCACCGTGGCGGTGAAGGAGCAGATCGTCGCGCTCTATGACGAGCGCTTCTACCGGCTCTGGACCTTCTACCTGGCGGGAGCGGCCGCCGCCTTCAAGAGCGGCGGGCTGTGCAACCACCAGATCCAGTATATCCGCCGCCGCGACGCTCTCCCGCTTACCCGGGACTATATGGCCGAAGCCGAGGCGGGATACCGCGCCCGGTGAGGCGGTTCGGCCGCGTCCGGGCGGCGGCCGGGCTGCTTTCGGGCCTGTCGCTCGCGCCCGCGTGGCTCTTGATGCGCCCGCGCTCGCCGCGTGCCCGGCTCCGCGAACGGCGTTTCTTCGCGCGCATTCTCAAGGGCTTCGGCGTCTCCGTCCGCCTCGGCGGCGCCGCGCCGGCCGGGCCGGGCACGCTCTACATCGCCAATCATATGAGCTGGCTCGACATCCCGGTGCTCGGCATCGCACTGGACGGCGATTTCGTGTCGCGCGCCGACCTGCATGACTGGCCGGTCCTCGGCCGGCTGGCACGGCATCGCGGCACCTTGTTCGTAGCGCGCGAGCAGCGTCACGGGGTGCGCGATCAAGCCGATTCACTGGAGGCGCGGCTGGCGGCCGGCGGCAGCGTGATCCTCTTCCCGGAGGGCACCACCTCAAACGGCCATGCCGTTCTGCCGTTCCGTACCAGCCTGTTCGTCGTGGCGCAGGCGGCGCGCGCGGTGCAGCCGCTGGCGATCGTCTATCGCGATGCGAAGGGGCGGCCGCTGGATCCCGCGTTGCTCGATCGCATCGCCTGGCACGGCGAACAGCCGCTGCCAGACAATGCCGCGCTGCTCGCCGCGCATGGCCTGCAGGTGAGCGTGACCCTGCTTCCGTCCCTGCCGCCGAGCGGCAGCCGCAAGCAGATCGCAGAATATTGCCGCAACGCGATCGTCGCCGAATATGCGAGGCAGCGGAACGCCGCGCCCGTTTCGGGGACGGCGGCCTGACGCGAGGGCGCACGCCAGGCCGTTCGTCGGCTTATTCGCCGCGCTTGCCCTTCCACTTTTCGCGCATCGCTTCCCAGGCCGCCTTGCGCTCCTCGGGCGTCACCGTGCCGTCATGGTTGGTGTCGGCGCGGTCGAACATCTCGAGCGGTTTCGCCTCGAACTCGGCGAGCGTCACCTTGCCGTCATGATCGGCGTCGAGCCGGTCGAACATCTCGCCGCCCATGGCCATTTCCATGCCGTGATGATGGTGCCCGCCGCCTGCGTCCGCACCTGGCGGCGGGCCGCGGTCCGGACGCGGGCCATCCCATTCGCTGCGGGAGATGGATCCATCCTTGTTGGCATCGATCCGGTCGAATGCCTTGTCCTTGCGCTCGGCGCGCTTGGCGGCACGGGCCGCGTCCCATTCCGCGCGGGTGATCACGCCGTCCTTGTCGGTATCGGCCTCGGCGAATTTCGCGTCGAGCTTCGCCTTCAGCTCGGTGCGCGTCACCGGTCCGGCGTCCGGGCCTCCCGGGCCCATGTGCGCGGATGCGGGCAAGGCGAGCAACGCGGCAACGCCGACGCCCGCCAGACACAGCAATTTCATGGAGCACTCCTGGTCAGATGCTCCCCCTCCGGTCGCGCCGGTGCCACGAAGAAGCTGTATCGCGCTTGAACGGTGGCACGCTCGGTGGCATGGCGCAGCCGCCCGGCGGACGGGCTTTCATCGGAGGATCGGAATGACGCAGGATATCAAGCGGGTTGTGCTGGCCTTCTCGGGCGGGCTCGACACCAGCGTGATCCTGAAGTGGCTGCAGCAGACCTATAATTGCGAGGTCGTCACTTTCACGGCCGATCTCGGTCAGGGCGAGGAGCTCGAGCCCGCCCGCGCCAAGGCCGAATTGATGGGCGTGAAGCCCGAGCACATCTTCATCGACGACCTCAAGGAAGAGTTCGTCCGCGACTATGTGTTCCCGATGATGCGCGCCAATGCCCTCTACGAGGGGCTCTATCTGCTCGGCACTTCGATCGCGCGCCCGCTGATCGCCAAGCGCCAGATCGAGATCGCCCGCCAGCTCGGCGCCGATGCGGTCAGCCATGGCGCCACCGGCAAGGGTAATGACCAGGTCCGTTTCGAGCTCGGCTATTATGGCCTGGCGCCGGACATCAAGGTGATCGCACCCTGGCGCGAATGGGATCTCACCAGCCGCACCAAGCTGATCGAATTCGCCGAGGCCCACCAGATCCCGGTGTCGAAGGACAAGCGCGGCGAGGCACCCTTCTCGACCGACGCAAACCTCCTGCATACCTCGTCCGAGGGCAAGGTGCTCGAGGATCCGTGGACCGAGGTGCCCGACTATGTCTTCTCGCGCACCGTCAGCCCCGAGCAGGCGCCGGATACGCCGCAATATATCACCGTCGATTTCGAGAAGGGCGATGCCGTCGCCGTCGATGGCGAGCCGCTCTCGCCTGCCAAGCTGCTGGCGAAGCTCAACGAACTGGGCCGCACCCACGGCATCGGCCGCCTCGACCTGGTCGAGAACCGCTTCGTCGGCATGAAGTCGCGCGGCATGTACGAAACGCCGGGCGGCACCATCCTGCACGTCGCCCACCGCGCGATCGAACAGCTGACGCTCGATCGCGGCGCCGCGCATCTCAAGGATGAGCTCGGTCCGCGCTATGCCGAGCTGGTCTATAACGGCTTCTGGTTCTCGCCCGAGCGCGAGATGCTGCAGGCCGCGATCGATCATTCGCAGACGCGGGTGAACGGCACCGTCCGCCTGAAGCTCTACAAGGGCACGCCCTGGGTGGTCGGCCGCAAGTCGCCCGACAGCCTCTATTCGGAGAAGGTCGTCACCTTCGAGGACGATGCCGGCGCCTACGATCAGCGCGACGCGGAAGGCTTCATCAAGCTCAACGCGCTGCGCCTGCGCCTGCTCGGCCGCCGCGACGGCCGCTGACGAAGAGCCGCTCCGGAACGGGTGTCAAAAAGGGCACCCGGCTCGTGGTCGAGGGTGATCCCAGCTTTCACGGGGATGACGCGTCGGAGGGTTTGGGATTCTTCGGCACGGCCGGCGGCACCGTCGGCAACGTCACGTCGCGGCGCCTGAGCCCGATGATGTCGATCGGCCCGCTTGTCCAGCGCGACACCATCTGGCGTCGGGCGAGCAGCTCGTTGAGCAGCACGTCGCCCGGGTCATAGGTCCCGGCACCGAGGCGCAGCAGCCAGATCGTCGGCACCGCCTCCGCCTGTGGCGTGGTGGCGATGGCGTGCAGCTTCGCCCGCGGCAGGGAGACGACGCCGCGGCTGCCGGTCGGATGCCAGGCGCCCTCGATCGGGACCAGCGTCGGCACTACTGTCGGCACCGATCGTGGTACGACCTTGAAGCCGAGATCGCGCGCGGCATAGCCGAAGGGCAAGGCGCCCTCGTTCGGATAGGCCCAGAGCTCGTCGCCCGCGTGCCATTGCGGCTGCAGCCAGCGAATCGTGCCGTACCAATTCTGGTCGGGCGGGCGGCGAAGCTGATCGACGTCGTAGATGAGCTGCTGCATCGCCATCGCCGCGACGAGCGCCGCTGCCGTCCAGAACCAGCGCCGGATCGCGAAACCGGCCGCGAAGATCAGGATCGCCGGAACGGCGGCCGGCGTCATCGTGCGCACGATGAAGACCGGCGAGACGGTGAGGGTGATCGCCAGCGAAAGGATGGTCGGCAGCAGCGCCGCGATCAGCAATCCGGCCGCAAGCCGCACGCCGGAAGGCGCCCTGGCGAGCGCGACGCAGCCCCCCAGGCCGAGGCCGATGGCGAACAGCGCCCCGATCGGGCTGCCGGCATGGTAGAGATAGCAGATCTGCCATGGCAGCGCCGAGGGTTCGAGCCGCAGCCACGTCGAATGGATCCAGGTCGGTGCCTGGTCGACCAGGATCAGGAAGCCCGGCAGGTAGACGAGCCCGGTGACGATCTGCGCCGCGATCGTGCGGAGCCAGTCCCGGCGGCCGATCGGCTGGCCGAGCAGCTGGACGAGCAGCGCGAGGCTGAGGCTGAAGCCGTAGAGCGGCCCCAGATTGTGCAGCCAGAGCATCAGTGCCTCGCCGCCGAAGAAGAGCGTGAGCGAGGATGTCCTGAGCGGCCCGCCGTCGCGCGCCTCGCGTGCGAGCCGGATCAGGCCCCAGATCGATATGGCATAGACCAGGATCATCACCGGATAGGGCCGCACCTCGCGCGACATCGCGATCAGCGGCGGCGAGAGCGCCGCGATCAGCAGGGCGACGGTGACGATCCGCCAACCCCGCTGGCGATCGACGTTGAGATAGCGGACCAGCTCCCGGGCGGCGCAGGCCAGCGCCGGCAGCGTCATGAGCCCGCAAAAGGCGCTCATCGCGCGCGACGCGAGCAGCGAATTGCCCCAGACGAGGTTCCAGGCGTGCAGCAGCGAATAATAGAAGGGCGGGTGCGTCTCGTAGCGCGGCACGACCGACCACAGAAAGGCCCAGCCATGGTCCGCCGCATAGGCGCTATAGGCTTCGTCGAGCCAATAGGGCTTGTGCAGCGTGCCGAGGAGCCGGAACAGGCCGGCAGCGAGGAACAGGAGCGCGATCGCCCCGGGAAGGGCGCGGCGCTCGCGGATGCGCGACTCGGTGATAGGTCGGTACTCCACGGCGATGCCCGGCGCCGGAGGGTCGGGCGTTTGGCGCGGCGTTATCTAATGCACGCTGCGAATTCACCCCCTTTTCGCGCAGAGCGCCCTGCGCCCGCGCCCGGATCATGTGTTACCAACACAGTTAACCACTCTTTAGCCGCTCTCACCGCATTGCGGCGCCATGGATGCCGAAAGGAACGAAGCTATGGCGCGTGGCGGCAATGCGGTCGACGTTGCGATCATCGGTGCCGGTCCGGCGGGGCTCACCGCCGCCTATCAGCTCACCAAAAAGGGTTATAGCGTCACGGTGATCGAGAAGGATCCCGTCTATGTCGGCGGGATCAGCCGGACGGTCGAATATGGGGGGTTCCGCTTCGACATCGGCGGCCACCGTTTTTTCTCCAAATCCCAGGAGGTCGTGGATCTCTGGGACGAGATCCTGCCGGACGATTTCATCCAGCGCCCGCGGATGAGCCGCATCTATTATGAGGGGAAGTTCTACAGCTATCCGCTGCGCGCGTTCGAGGCGCTGTGGAATCTCGGCCTGATGCGCTCCGCCCATTGCATGGCCTCCTATTTCCGCTGGAAGCTCTTCCCCCACAAGGACCCGCGCAGCTTCGAGCAGTGGGTGGTCAACCAGTTCGGCCACAAGCTCTTCTCGATCTTCTTCAAGACCTATACCGAAAAGGTGTGGGGCATGCCGTGCGACGAGATGTCGGCCGACTGGGCGGCACAGCGCATCAAGGGGCTCAGCCTCGGCGCCGCCGTGCTCGATGGGCTCAAGCGCTCCTTCGGGCTCAACAAGAAGCCCAATGACGGGATGCAGACCAAGACCCTGCTCGAAACCTTCCGCTATCCGCGCAAGGGCCCGGGCATGATGTGGGAAGCCGCGCGCGACCGGGTCGTGGAAGGCGGCAACCGCGTGCTGATGGGCCATGCGCTGCAGCAGCTTTCGCACGACGAAGCGCTCGGCCGCTGGCGCGTCGCCGCGACCGGCCCGGCAGGCGAGACGGTGACGATCAGCGCGCGCCATGTGATTTCCTCCGCCCCGATGCGCGAGCTGGCGGGCCGTATCCATCCGCTGCCGGCGACGATGCCGGAAGCGATCGACCTCAAATATCGCGATTTCCTGACCGTCGCGCTGATGGTGCGTTCGGAGGACCTGTTTCCGGACAATTGGATCTACATCCATGATCCGCGCGTGAAGGTCGGCCGCGTGCAGAATTTCCGCAGCTGGTCGCCCGAGATGGTGCCGGATCCGGATCTGGCCTGCGTCGGGCTCGAATATTTCTGCTTCGAAGGCGATGGTCTCTGGTCCTCCTCGGACGAGGATCTCGTCGCGCTGGCGACGCGCGAGCTGGCGACGCTCGGCCTGTGCGATCCGGCGACCGTGGTCGGTGGCCGCGTCGTGCGGCAGGAAAAGGCCTATCCGGTCTATGACGACCGGTATCGCAGCAATGTCGCGATGATGCGCGCCGAGTTGGAGGACCGTTACCCGACGCTCCACTTGGTCGGCCGCAACGGCATGCATCGCTACAACAACCAGGATCATGCGATGATGACGGCGATGCTCACCGTCCGCAACATCGAGGCCGGCCATCGCAAATATGATGTGTGGCAGGTCAATGAGGACGCCGAATATCACGAAGCCGGTGAGGAAGGGCAGGATCACGGCACGGTGAGCGCGGATGCGCGCGCGGCGCTCGGTTCGGAACGTGCCGTTCCGCTGCGGCTCGACGCCGCATGATCGCTCGGCTGCGGGGCGTGCGCGCGCCGCGCTACATGCGCTACGTGCTGGCGAGCGGAGGCGCGCTCGCACTTGATTTCGTGCTGCTCAGCGGTTTGATCGCGCTCGGCGTCGGCGCAGTCCCGGCGTCGGCCATCGGTTATGCCGCCGGTATCCTGGCGCATTGGGCGCTTTCGAGCCGGACGGTCTTCGCAGATGCCGTTGCCCGGCACGGCCCCGCACGCCGGCGGCAGCAGGCGATGTTTGTGCTTTCGGCCCTCGTCGGGCTGCTCATTACCACTGCGATCGTCGGGTCGGGTGCGGCCTTCGGGCTTGATCCGCGCGTCGCCAAGATCGTGGCGATCGCGATCAGCTTCCAGGCGACCTGGCTCATTCGCCGCCACATCGTCTTCGTGTGACGGGGATGCGCGCCCGCCGCTTCGTTACGGCCCTGCTGGCCGCGTGGCTTCTGGCCTGTGCGATCATGCTGGTCGTCGGTTGGCAGTCGATCCAGCATGCGGTCTATCCGGATCCGGACGATGTGCTGCGCCTGCAGGAAGTACGCGATTTCGTCGGCGGGCAGAGTTGGTTCGACGTCACCCAATATCGCATGAACCCGCCGGGCGGCGCGCCGATGCACTGGTCGCGTCTCGTGGATCTGCCGATCGCGGCGGTGATCCTGCTGGCAAGGCCGCTGCTCGGCGCGGCGCAGGCGGAGATGGTTGCCGCGGTGATCGTGCCGCTCCTCACGCTCGGCGTGGTGATGCTGCTCGTCGCGCTCATCGTGCGGCGTTTGATCGGCGCGGAAGCGGGGTTGCTGGCCGCGTTGCTGGTGCCGACCGCGCCCACGGTGCTGATGCAGATCCGTCCGCTGCGCGTCGATCATCATGGCTGGCAGATCGCTCTGGCGCTTGCCGCCGTGCTGGCGACTTTCGATGACCGGCCCCGCCGTTCGGGCCTGGCGGGCGGACTGCTGCTCGCGCTGTGGCTGCAGATATCGCTCGAAGGATTGCCGTTCTCGGTCGCCGTCGCAGGCCTCTTTGCGGCGCGCTGGCTTTTCGACCCGGCTGCCGAAACCGAGCGGTTCCGGTGCTTCATCCTCGCCTTCGCCGGCGCCAGTCTGCTGCTGTTCGCCGCCACCCACGAGCTGCCGGCATGGCAGGCGGTGCATTGCGATGCAATTTCTCCGGCGCAGCTTGCCGTCTTCGCCGTGGCGGCGATCGGCTGCGTGCTCGCCACCTTGCCTCTCGCCGCGCGCCGCTTCGCTTCGCGGATCGCCGCGCTTGGCCTCGCGGCGATCGCCGCTGCCGCGGTCTATCGTCTGGCCGCGCCGCGATGCGGGCTCGACGCCTTCGGCGAACTCGATCCCCTGGTCCGCACGCTCTGGTACGATCATGTGCTCGAAGGTTTGCCGCTCTGGCGTCAGGCACCGGATCTCATCGTATCCGGTATCGGCTTTCCGCTGATTGCGATGGCAGGAAGCTGGTTCGGCTGGCGAAACGCGACGCCCGAGACGCGTCCGCTCTGGATCAACTATGGCGCGCTGCTGGTCGCGGCAGCGATCGTCACCCTGCTCGTCCAGCGTGCCGGGGCGGTCGCCAATGCCCTCTCCGTCGTCGGCGCGACGGCGCTGCTGATGCCGCTGCTCGTGCGGGCACAGTCGGCCAGCTCCGCGCTGGTGCGCGTTTTCGGATCGGTGCTGGCCCTTCTGGCGCTCGCGCCGCCGACATTGGCACTCGCCTATGTCGGCGTGTTCGGCGCCGTCGCAAGGCCTCAGGATAAGGCGCCGCGAGGGGAGGGCTGCTCGACGATGGAGCATATCCGCCTGCTGAACTCTCTGCCGCCGTCGGCGCTGCTCACCGATATCGACATTGCTCCCGGGGTATTGCACGAGACGCCCCACAGCGTCGTCGCCAGCGGCCACCATCGCAACCAGGCCGGCATCAGGGACGTCCTTCAGACCTTCACCGGCGGCGACGAGGAGGCGCACGCCATCCTGTTGCGCCACCGCATCGACTATATCGTCGTGTGTCCGGATCTCGCGGAGATGGATGTCTACGCGCGCTATGCGCCCGACGGCCTCTGGTCGCACCTGCGGGCCGGCCGCACGCCGGCGTGGCTGGAGCCGGTGCGAATTGCCGGCGATTCGAAATTCGCGATCTGGAAGCTGCGGCGTTGAACGATGCGCCCGTAAAGGCGTCGAGCAAAGCTGCGCGCTTCACATGTCGCCCAGCTTGCTCTCCCGTTCGTATAACTGCCAGTTCACGCCCGACAGGCCGATGGAATGGCCGCTCGCGAGCCGCCGGTAGGGAGTGCCGCAGCGGATCGGGCGTGGCGGGAAGGGGACGACGTCGTCCATTTCCTTGAACAGGAAGCGCGGGCGCGCGCATTCCCGCTGCGACACGGCAAGGGGGTAGCGCAGCCGCGCGGCCGCGGCGGCGAGCACGGCTTCGTCGCGCGAATCGTCGATCAGCACGCTGCCGCCCTGGGGCGCCCGCGCGGCCATCGCCGCGATCGCGCGGTCGGGATCGCCGCGGCGGCCGGCGATGATCCGCGCGTCCAGGGCGATGCTGGTCAGCGTGAAGCCCGCCAGCGCCGCGGCCGCGATCGTGCGGCGCCAGCCGCCGGCGCGCCATGCGGCGGCGAGCAGCTCGCCGGCCAGCAGCAGCAGCGCCACGGAAACGATGAGATAATAGCGCGGGATACCGCTGTTGCCGAGCCTTAGGAACAGGGCCGCCAGCGGCAGCGCATAGATGGCGAGGATCAGGAAGGGCGCGCGATCGCGTATCGCCGGCACACGCCACAGGGCCAGCGGCAACGCGATCGCCGCTGCGACGAGCAGCAGCGTGTCCGGCACGAAGCCGAGGCCGAAGCTGAAGGCGATCATCTGCTCCAGCCCGTCCAGCAGCTTGGGCAGGTAGAAGGGCTGGTAGCTGCCGATCCGATAGCCGGCCGGGCTCGCGCGGGCCGCTAGGATCATGACCGCCAGCAGGCCGATCGCCGCGGCCAGGGCGCCCTGCATCAGCCGCAGCGCCCCTGCGATCGCCGCCGGCAGCGGCAGGCGTTGGTTCAGCCGGGCAACCAGCGCCCAGGCGGTCAGCGCGAGCAGCCCGGGAAGCATGGCGAGATGGGCGAGCATGCCGAAGAGGCCGGCATAACCCAGCATGCGCCCGGCGCCGGGCAGTGGGCGGCCGGAGACGTCCCGGTCGACCACGCCGATCGCGATCAGCAGCGCCAGCAGCATCGGGCCATAACCGCGCGCTTCCGCGCCGTAGGTGAGCATGATCGGGCTGATCGCGAACAGCAGCGCGAGGATGATCGCCTGATGCGGGCTGCGCCGCGCGCCGATCCATGCGGCGGCCGCGACGCTTGCCGTGCCGCAGGCGAT
Source organism: Flavisphingomonas formosensis (assembly GCF_009755815.1). Classification (GTDB taxonomy): domain Bacteria; phylum Pseudomonadota; class Alphaproteobacteria; order Sphingomonadales; family Sphingomonadaceae; genus Flavisphingomonas; species Flavisphingomonas formosensis. Next base: position 583,603 of record NZ_WRPK01000002.1, on the reverse strand, counting down.
CGCGAGCGCGCGGGCCAGCAGCGGCGGGCTGTCCCAGCCGACCAGCTGGAGCCATAGCGTGTTGAGATAATGGTTGTTGTCGTGGTTGATCGAGAAGAACACGGCGGCCGGCGTGCGCGCATCATGCGCGAAACGGGCTGACCAGGCTTCGTCCAGCCACAGCCCGCCGCGGGCCGCCGCGATCCGCAGCGCCAACGCCACCAGCAGGAGCGTGCCGACGATGATCCTCGCCGAGGGTTGCCACGCGTCATCGGCCGTCGCTTCGCGACGTCTCGCCAGACTGCCTTGCGTCATTGCCCCCCGATCTCCTTTGCGGCGAGGATAGGAATAATCGCCGCCGCTGTGAACCGGCATCGCCTTCCCCGCATCGCATGCCCCTTGCCGGAGGCCGCTTCCCCGGAATAAGGGGCGCGATGCTTCGCAAGGCCCCGTTTCCGCAGACTGCGCCATCCGGATGGTGGACCACGCGGGGGTTCGCGATCGGCCTCGTGCTGCTGTCGCTGGTGCCGCTGCTGCTGCCCACCATGCCGCCGCTGATCGATCTGCCGGGTCATATCGGCCGCTATCGCGTCCAGCTCGATCTCGGCACGTCCGACCATCTCTGGCACTATTTCGATTTCCGCTGGGCGGTGATGGGCAATCTCGGCGTCGACCTGCTGGTCGAGGCGCTGGCCCCGCTGCTCGGGCTGGAACCGGCGGTGAAGCTGGTGGTGCTCTCGATCCCGGCCACCACCGTCTTCGGCCTGCTGCTGATCGCGCGCGAAGTGCATGGCCGCGTGCCGCCCACCGCGATCTTCGCGCTGCCGCTGGCTTATTGCTTCCCGGTCCAGTTCGGCTTCGTCAACTTCGCCTTGTCCATGGCGTGGGCGCTCGCCGCTTTCGGCCTATGGCTGCGGCTGGCCCGGCTCGGCCGGCTGCGGCTGCGCGCGATGCTGTTCGTGCCGCTCGGCGGCGCGATCTGGCTGGCGCATGGCTTCGGCTGGGGCGTGCTCGGCCTGCTCGCCTTTTCGGCAGAGATCGTGCGCGCCCGCGCGGCTGGCCGCAAGATCGTCCCCGCGGTCTTCCACGCCGGCATCCAGTGCCTGCCGCTGGCGCCGCCGGTGCTGCTGATGGTCGTCTGGCGCAGCGACGGATCGGGGGGCACCGGAGACTGGATGAACTGGCAGGCCAAGCTGCTCTGGCTCGGCAGCATCCTGCGCGAACGCTGGATGGCCTATGACCTGATCAGCGCCTCTATTCTGTTCCTCCTGATCATCGCGGCCGCGGCGGGCTATCGCATCGGCATCAACATGACACTGGGCGTCGCCTCGCTGATCCTGTTCGCCGCCTATTGGGCGCTGCCGCGGGTGCTGTTCGGATCGGCCTATGCCGACATGCGTCTCGCACCCTATGTCGTCGCGATCGCGCTCGTCGCGCTGACCCCGGGAGAATTGAAGCGACGCGGGCTCAACCTGCTGGCCGCGGCCGGGACCACCTTCTTCCTGCTGCGTATCCTCACCGGCACGATCAGCGCCCATGACTATGGCCGCGATGTCGATCGCCAGCTCGAGGCGCTCGATCATATTCCGCGCGGTTCGCGGGTGCTGGCGCTGATCGAGAAGACCTGCGGCATGCCTTGGGCCCTCTCGCGCATGGATCATCTCGGCGGCTATGCGCTCGCCCGGCGCGAAGCGTTCGTGAACGATCAGTGGGAGATGCCGGGCGCCCAGCTGCTGCGCGTGATCTATCGCGAAGGCGGCCGCAATTTCACCAGCGATCCGACCGAGCTGGTCCGCGCGCCCGGTTGCCGCTTCCGCGGGCGACTGTCGCTGGACGAGGCGCTGAACGAGTTTCCCCGCAACGCCTTCGATTATGTCTGGATGATGGACCTGCCCTATTGGCGCTGGCCGGACGATCCCGCCGACATGGTGAAGGTGTGGGACGGCGGCCCCACCGGCAACGGCGCGCTCTACCGGGTCGTGCCCGGCAAGCCCGGTTCCGCCACCACGGCCAGCGACACGCCGAACGGCAGCGATCCCCGCCCGACCCAGTGACGCTCGGCGCCGAACAGGCCGGATAGGATCGCATTTACGGGGCGTGGCGGCATGGCATCGTCGCCGCCCTCGCGCCCGGTGAGCCTGCCCACCGCGCGCGCCGCCGCGATCAGCGGGAACAGCACGGTGTTGAAGTGGCTGCGGTAGCGGATGCGGAAGCCCGCCTGCTCGAACACCGCCTTGAGCCCGGCGAAGGTGTAGCGGCGCTGATGGTGATGCGCGGCATCGTGCGCGCTCCACAGCCAGGGCATGGCCGGCACGGTGACGAGCAGTCGCCCGCCCGGCGCCAGCTTGGCGCGCAGAGCGGCCAGCGCCTCGCGGTCGCCGGGAATATGCTCCAGCACGTCCAGCAGCACGATCAGGTCGTAGGCGCCGTCCTCCAACTCCACGCCGTCGGGCAGCAGCCCGCCCTTCACCGCGACGCCGGTGCGCCGCGACGCCAGCGCGCGCGCCGCATCGTCCGGTTCGATCGCGTCGACCCGGCCGAAACGCTGCAGCAGCGCGATGTTCGATCCGGTGCCCGCACCCACTTCGAGGATGCGCGCGCCCGGCTTCAGCGGTGCCTGCCGCTGGATAAGATTGGCGATGATCTCCCGCCGCGCGGTGAACCACCAATGCTCACCGTCGATCTCCGCCATCCGGTCATAGACCGCCCGATCCATCTATTCTTCCACTCCGATCCGTTCGCGCACGACATAGATGGGCCTGTGCTTCACCTCGACGAGGATGCGCCCGACATATTCGCCGAGCACGCCGAGCGAGAGCAGCTGCAGGCCGCCGAAAAACAGGATGGCGACCATCATCGAAGCATAGCCCGCGACCTCGATGCCGTAGAAGATGGTACGCAGCGCGATGAACGCCGCATAAGCGAGGCCGAGCAGTGCGATGCAGCCACCGATATAGCTCCACACCCGCAAGGGAACGGTGGAGGCCGAGGTGATGCCGTCGATCGCCAGCGTCCACAGCTTCCAATAGTTGAACTTGGTCTCGCCCACCTCGCGCTCGACCCGGTCATATTCCACCGCCGCCTGGCGGAAGCCGGACCAGGCGAACAGCCCCTTCATGAAGCGGTTGCGCTCCGGCATCAGCTTGATGACGTCGACCACCTTGCGGTCGAGCAGGCGGAAGTCGCCGGCATGCTCCGGGATCTTGTCTGCCGAAAGCCAATTGTGCGCGCGGTAATAGAGGTCCGCCGTCATCCGCTTGGGAAGGCTGTCCGACATGCGGTTGCGGCGCACGCCGTAGACGACGTCATAGCCCTCGCGCCACTGGTCCAGCATTTCACCGATCACCTCGGGCGGATCCTGCAGATCGACGTCGATCGGTACCACCGCCTGTCCGGCGGCATGATCGATTCCGGCCGAAAGCGCCGCCTCCTTGCCGAAGTTGCGCGAGAGGGAGAGGGCGCGAATGCGCGGATCTGCGCGATGCGCGGCATGGATCGCCGCCAGCGTCGAATCCTGGCTGCCGTCGTCGATGAAGAGGATCTCCCAGGCCGCGCGGGACCGTCCGTCGCGCAGCTCGTCCAGCACCTTCGTCACGCGCGCGACGAAAGGGGCGATGGCGGCTTCCTCGTCCTTGACGGGAACGATCACCGACAGCAGTGGACGGTTTTTATCCGGCATATCTCTCTTTCCGGGATAGCCTATCGCGCTGCATGATTAACATCCTGCTCACGCTCAGTCGAAAACCCATTGGCGATTCAGCCAGAAAACCGCGAGCGGCGTGACGCCGAGCACCAGCGGATAGGGCGACCAGGTCGGCCAGTGCATCGCCTTGACGAGCAGCCAGACCCACAGGCTGTTGAGCGCGAAGCTCACCAGCGAGACGACGAAGAAGCGCCCGCCGGTGCGCACCAGATTGCCGCGCCGGCCATGGCCGCGAAAGCTCCAGTGGCTGTGCACGACATAGCCGACCAGCACCGCCCCGAGAAATCCCAGCGTCCAGGCCAGGTTGGGATCCAGCCGATAATGGCTCGCGCCGACCTGATAGACCGCGATGTTGACGATCGTCGCCAGCCCGCCGGTCAATCCGTAGCGGACGAGTTGCCCGAAGAGTGCGCGCCGCGCCGCCCAGGCCTCGGTCATCTCCGCCATATGATCCTTTGTCTGTCCCGGTGTTTCACTTGCCCTTTACCGCGGGCGCAGTAATGCCCGGCGGACGATAAGGGAATAGTGCGTGGGCGGTAACCGTTGAACGAACCAGCTGAGGGGAAGCCCGCGCACGATTCGTGGAAGCTCTGGATGCTGGCGCTGTGGCTGCTCGGCTGCGCCTTCCTGGTCTATTACAAGTGGAACGGCATCGTCTGGTTCGCGCTCGGCGACACGGACGACAATATCCGCTTCGCCCAGGTGCAGGCCTGGCTGAACGGCCAGGGCTGGTATGATTTGCGCCAGTATCGGCTGGATCCGCCGTTGGGCGCGAGCATCCACTGGTCGCGCCTCGTCGATCTGCCGATCGCCGGGCTGATCCTGCTGCTGAAGCCGTTCGTGGGCACGTTCGCGGCGGACAAGGCCGCCGTCGCGATCGCCCCGCTGCTCTCGCTCGGCGGTGCGATGTTCGGGCTTGCGGTGGCGGTCCGCCGGCTCGTCGATCGCGAATCCTATGTCCTCGCCATGGCGATCCTCGCCTGCGCGCAGGCGGCGCTGCTGATGTGGATGCCGCTCCGGATCGATCATCATGGCTGGCAGCTCGCGACGCTGATCTTCACTCTTGCGGGCCTTGCCGATGAGAAGCCGGTCCGCGGCGCGCTGACGGTGGCGCTGGCGACTAGCTTTTCGCTCGTCATCGGGCTCGAATTCCTCCCTTATGCCGCTCTGGCCGCCGGCGTGCTGGCGCTGCGCTGGGTGTGGAACGCCGGGGACGAGGCGGTGCGGCTGCGCGTCTACGGCGCCAGCCTCGCCATCGGCTGCGCTGTCGGCTTCGCGCTATTCGCCAGCTACGACAATCGCGCGCCGCGTTGCGATGCGCTGACGCCGGTCTGGCTTTCGGTCGCGCTGGGCGGCGGCGGCCTGCTCGTGCTGCTCTCCTCGCTGACGATCGCCGATCGGCGGCTGCGCTTTGCGGCCGCCTTCGCCGCCGGCGCGCTGTTGTCCGCCGGTTTTGCGCTCGCCTGGCCGGATTGCCTCGGCCGGCCCGAGCATATGTCGCCCGAGCTCCAAAAGCTCTGGTTCTCCAATATCCGCGAGGCCAAGCCGCTGTATCTGCACGGCTGGCGAACGGCGCTGCCGATCATCGCGCTGCCCGCGGTGGGCGTGGCGGGCAGCCTGCTCGCGCTCTGGCGCGCGAGGAATACGGAGCGGTTCGCCGCCTGGGCGGCGGCCGCGCTCTTCTCGATCTTCTCCTGCGGCATGCTGCTCTGGCAGACCCGCGCCGGGCCGAGCGCGCAGCTCCTTGCCGTGCCCGGTGCCACCGCGCTCGGCTGGATGCTGCTGCCCCGGCTGCTCGATCACCGGCTGATGATCGTCCGGCTGTTCGGAACTGTGGCGGCCTTCCTGCTGGTCTCCGGCCTGTTCATGTTCTTCACCCTGAAACTCGTCCCGCAACCACCGGTCAGCGAGGGGCGACGCGTGGTGAACCGGGCGAACGGACGCTGTCCGACGCTCGCCGCGCTTCGGCCGATCGCCGCGCTGCCCCCGGCGACCATCTTCACCTTCGTCGATTTCGGCCCGCGGCTGATCGCGACGACTCACCACAGCGCGATTGCCGGCCCCTATCACCGCAACGGCGATGCGATCCTCGACGTGCAGCACGCTTTTCGCGGCGATGCCGAGACGGCACATCGCATCATGCTGAAGCACCATGCGACGCTGCTGCTGCTCTGCCCCGGCATGTCCGAATCCACCATCTACGCCGCGCAGGCGAAGAACGGCTTCTATGTGCAGCTGATGCGGGACGAGGTGCCGGCCTGGCTGCAGCCTATGCCCCTGCCGCCCAACTCGCCCTTCAGGCTCTGGCGGATCACGGGCTGAGCGATCTTCCGGATCCGCCTTAAACAGCCTCTCAGCGCCGGCTGCTGCGCACCAGCGGGTAGAAGATCTCCTCGGTCCAGGGCGCATTCGGCCCTGGCAGGCCGTAGCGGGCCGGGCGGCCATCGGGGATGTGCAGCGTCCCGAACAGCGTGTCGAACGCCGAGAACATCACGGCATAGTTGCGATAGCTGGCGCCGTCCCGGCCATAGCCGTGATGCGTGTGATGGAGGCCGGGGGACACCAGCACATGCTCGGCCAGGCGGAACAGCCTGCCGACGCGTGGATGGCGGCGGATCGCATCGTCCCAGCGGAAATTGCCGTGGGTCAGCACGTTCCACGCCAGCAGCACGCCGGCGGTCAGCCCGGCGGCGGCGCCGAGTCCCAGATGGATGGCAAGGCCGTAGATCCATGCCTGCGGCTGAATGAAGGTCCACGCCAGGTTGTGACGGAAATTGGTCATCACCGTCAGATGCTTGCCCGAATGATGGGTGCGGTGGAGCTTCCACAGCCAGCCGAGCCGGGGATATTTCCCCGCGCCCTCGTGCGACAGCCGGTGCACCCAGTAAAAGGCGAATTCCGACGTCAGCGCGATCAGCAGAAAGGCCGGGATCAGCGGCATGCCTGCCCACGCGCCGCGCCAGTGCGGCATCGCGGCAGCGAACAGCGTCGCGACCAGCACGCCCGCCAGCGGTCGCGTCACGCCCATCGTAAGGATGAGCGAGGAAAGCATCACCTTCCATTCGTGGGGCGTATAGATGCCGCGATGCCGGCCCGCGACCAGCTCGGCCGCCAGCATGAAGGCCCAGAATATCAGCGCGAACACAAACATCTGGTGCAGCATCGATCTCTCTCCCGTCGGTCGTCCTCGCCTGCTCCAGGGGGTACCGCACGCAAATCATGGGGTAAAATGCATTGACGTGCTTCGATCCATAACTTTCAATCATGTGATGGATCTGCGGGCCCTTCGTCATTTCGCCACGCTCGCCCGGCGGCAGAGCTTCGTCGCGGCTGCGGAGGAGCTCAACCTCACCCAGCCGGCGCTGAGCCGCAGCATCCGCACGCTCGAGGAAGAACTCGGGCTGCGCCTGGTCGAGCGGCATCGCAGCGGCTGCAGCCTGACGGCGGCCGGCGCGCTGCTGATGCGGGATGCCACGGCGATTCTCGCCCAGGCCGCTGCCTTGCGGCACAATATGCAGGCCCATGCGCGCGGCGATCTCGGCCATATCCGTTTCGGCGCGGCCCCGCTTCCGGCCGCGTTGCTGTTGCCCGATCTGCTCGCGGCTGCGGCGCGCGAACTGCCGGGGCTGACGCTTGCCGCGATGGTACGCGGCGCCGTCGATCTCGCCGCCCAGCTTCGGCGCGACGCCATCGAATTCTTCTTCTGCGCCGAAGTGCAAGCGCCACGGGATCCGATGCTGGAACGCGACGCATTGGGCGAGGCCCCGCTCGCCTGGCTGGTGCGGGCCGATCATCCGCTCGCCGGTCGCGGCCCTGTCGCGCTTGACGATCTGCGCGCCTTTCCGCTCGCCAGCGTCGGCGCGGATTTCGGTGTGGCGCAGGAAGGCGCACCCGACATGCTGCTCGGCATGCCAGTCACCATCCGGTGCGACGATTATGCCGTGCTGATCGCCACCATCGCGCGCTGCGACGCGGTGTGCCTCTCGTCGCCCGCGCTGATCGGGCCGGGCGATAGGGTTCGATCTCTGCAGGTGTTCGACGATGGCCTGCCGGCAACCACGCCGTTCGTCCTCGTCCGCCGCGTCGGCCGCTCCCTCTCGCGGCCCGCCCAAAGCCTGCTCGACCATGCCCGCACGATTTCGGCTGCGATGGGCGCGCGCCTGAATGTCGCGGGCGATACGACCGGACGAGAGACGCCAAGCCACCACTCCGCACAATCACGCCCGATACGAAACGCCCATCCCCTCTGATATCCGGTTGAAGGCAGAGGGGAGAGGCGGCGCTTGGATCAGGTTCTCGGTGGAATCAGGGTGCTCGATTTCGGGCGGTTCATCGCGGCGCCCTGGTGCAGCGCGATCCTCGGCGACATGGGCGCCGACGTCATCCGCGTCGAGAAGCGCGAGGGCGGAGAGGATCGCTGGGTGCAGCCGGTCGCCGCCAGCGGGGAGGGCGCGACCTTCCTCCAGTGCAACCGCAACAAGAAGTCGGTGACGCTCGATTCGACCACGCCCGAGGGTCTCGACGTGATGCGCCGGCTGGTCGCCACCGCCGATGTGGTGATCGCCAACATGCCGGATGCGGCGATGAAGGCGAACGGGCTCGACTATGAGGATCTGAGGGCGATCAAGCCCGACATCATCCTCGCCCGCGCCACCGCCTTCGGCAGCGGCGGGCCGTACAGCGATCGGGTGGGGTTCGACGGCATCGGTCAGGTGATGTCGGGCGGCGTCTATCGTTCCGGCCTGCCGGGGCAGCCGATGCGATCGGTGGTGCCCTATGTCGATTTCGCGACCGCGATGAACCTCGCCATCGGCACGATGATGGCGCTCTATCACAAGCGTGACACGGGGCGCGGCCAGCTCGTCGAATCCGGCCTGCTGCCCAATGCGCTGGTGATGACCAATGCGATGATCATCGATCAGGCGCTGCTCAACTCGAACCGCACCGCGGTCGGCAATCGCGGCTCGGCGGCCGGCCCCTGCGATCTCTATCGCGTCGAGGATGGCTGGCTGCTGATGCAGGTCGCTGGGCAGCCGATGTTCAAGCGCTGGTGCCGGATGGTGGGCGAGGAGGGCTGGTTCGCCGATCCGCGCTTCGCCAATGACGATCTGCGCGCCGCCAATGGCGATGTCCTCAACGATCGCATGCAGGCCTGGTGCGACGGCAGGACGCTGGCCGAGGTGATGGCCGCGCTCGACGCCGCCCGCGTGCCGGCCGCGCCGCTCTATTCGCCCCAGGACGTGCTGGAGGATCCGCACGTCCAGGCGATGGGTTTCTTGAAGCCGATGGATTTTCCCGGCACCGCGCGGCCCGCGCCGGTGATCGAGACGCCGTTCCGCCTCTCCGAGACACCGGGCACGATCCGCACGCGCGCGCCGCTGCTCGGCGAGCATACCGACCAGATATTGGGCGAGCTCGGCTATGATCCCGCCGCCATCGCCGGCCTGCGCCAACGGCAAATCGTGTGATCGGCGCCGATCGCTGCGGCGGCATTGCCCGGCGGTCCCCGCTGTCGTAACCGCGTTTGGGCAGGCCGATCGCGAGGGACCGTAGCGTATGACCGATCAAGCAAGCCAGCCTGCCCTGCTCAAGGACATATTGGGTTCGCAGGCGTTGACCACCATCGCCGATGCCGGGATCCACGCTTCGCCCCGCTTCGATCGCATCGCCTTCGTCAATGCGGCGTCGGATGGCCTGGATGCGCTGTCGATCATGGAGCGGGTCCGCCACATCGCCGACGCGCTCCATCTGGCCCTTCCCGCCGATTATGGCTATGCGCTCGATATCCTGCGCGCCATGGCGCCGCGGCTCACCCATGGTTTCCAGGCGGTCGCGCTCACCGAATATGTCGCCCGGCACGGGCTCGGCGATTTCGATCGGTCGATGGCGGCGCTGGCCGATCTCACCCGCTTCGGCTCGGCCGAATTCGCGATCCGCCCTTTCCTCGCGGCGGACTGCGAGCGCACGCTCGCCGTCATGGCGGGCTGGACGGGCAGCGCGGACGAGCATGTCCGCCGCCTCGCCAGCGAGGGCAGCCGGCCGCGCCTGCCCTGGGCGGCGCGGGTGCCGGCGATCAAGGCGGATCCCACCCTGGCCGCGCCGATCCTGGAGGCGCTGAACCGCGATCCGAGCGCCTATGTGCGCAAGTCGGTCGCCAATCACCTCAACGACATCGCCAAGGATCGGCCGGATTGGCTGCTGGACCGGCTGGCCGCCTGGCCGCAGGACGATGCCGGCACGCGCTGGATCGTCCGTCACGCGCTGCGCACCCTCATCAAGCAGGGCGAGCCCCGCGCGCTGGCGCTGATCGGCGTGGGCGAGGGGGCGGCGGTCGATCTGCTCGGCTTCTCGGTCGCGCCGCGCGCGGTGCGGCTCGGCGAGACGATCGCGCTGGCCGCCGAACTGCGCTCGACCGCGCCGGAAACGCAGCGCCTCGTCGTCGATTATCGCATCCACTATGCCCGCGCGGGCGGCAAGACGGCGGGCAAGGTGTTCAAGCTGCGCACCTTCGATCTCGCCGCCGGCGCGGCCGCCTCGCTCGCCATCCGCCAGACGATCCGCGATTTCACCACGCGCCGCCATCATCCGGGCCGCCACGCGGTGGAGCTGATCGTCAACGGCCGGACGATCGCGCGCGATGCCTTCGATCTGCTGGACGAAGCCGCTGGCTGAGCCCGCCATGGCGAAGAAGAAATATTTCCTCACCGCGACGCTGCCCGATGGCTATGTGAAGACGATCGGCCCCACCGCCACCGCCTTCACCCATTACTGGCGCATCGTCGCCCTGCTCGCCAACGGCAGGACCGAGGTCTTCTGGGGCCATGTCAAGTCGCTCGCCGAGGCGAAGAAGAAGCGCGCCGCCGCGGAGGACGCGGCCCGCACCCGCGGCTGGAAGAGCTACGCCTTCGAGATCGTGGAGCTGGAGCGGAGCGGCGGCTAGCCGCGCTGCCCGCCCCGCCGTGCCGTGAGCCGCCCCGTTTCTCCGGCGGGCCGGGAACCGGATGCCCGCCGGGCGATTCCCCCTTGCACGAAAGGGCTTTAACCAGAGCGAGCAAGAGGGGGGACGTGTATGCGTAAGGAAACGGTGTCGGGCATCGCCCGCTGGGCGGCGATCGCGCTGCTGGCGCTGGCCGCGGGCTGCCACAAGCGGCCGAAGCCGCACGAGCCCGCCCCGCCGCCCGCGCCCCCGCCCGCCGCGCAGGAGCCGGTGCCGCCCTATGGCGCCGCGCGCGGCCTGCCGATTCCGCAGCCTGGCGCCGACGGCAGCTTCACGACGATCAACAGCGGCATCTCCGCGCAGGAGGAGGTCTGGCATATCCGCGCCGCGCTCAACGTCGCCGCGCTCAGCTGCCGCGACGACGGCGCGCTCACCCGTGACTACAATCGCTTCCTCAAGGATCACAAGCCCCTGCTGGGCGCCGCCTATGCGGCCGAGACCGCCCATTTCAAGGCGGCCGGCCTGCCCGCGCTCGATCGCCACATGACGCAGCTCTACAATTTCTTCGCCCAGCCGCCGGCCCAGCCCGGCTTTTGCGAGGCGGCGAAGGCCGAGATGCCGCGCGCCGTTTCCACCTCCGCGGCCGACTATCCGGCCTATGCCCCCCAGGCGCTCGATCGGCTGGAGGCGCCGATCCTCGCCTTCTACGCCGGCTATGATCGCTATCGCCACGATCTCGCCGCCTGGCAGGCCAATCCGCACCGCACCGAGACGCTACGCGTCGCGGCCAGGGCGGCGCCGGAGCCCGCGGCGGACGATCGCGCGATCGGCGGCAACTGGCGGATCCAGATCGGCGCCTTCACCGGCGAGAAGGCCGCCCACGCCGCCTGGGACCAGGCCCGCGCCCGCATCCCCAGCCTCGCCGACTATACGCCCCATTATGAGCCCGTGCCCGGCCGCCCCGGCCTGATCCGCGTCCAGCTCGGCTCCGCCACCGATCGCGCCGGCGCCATCCGCCTCTGCGCCACCGCGGCGGTCGGCGGCTTCGACTGCCTCCCCGTCGTGCCGAAGAAATAGCCTCCCCCTTCATCCTCCCCCGCAGGGGGAGGGGGACCAGCCGAAGGCTGGTGGAGGGGCCCCGCTCACCTCAAAGGCGCCGCGCACCATTGCACGCAAACCCCTCCACCCCCTTCGGCTGTCCCACCTCACGCCCTTTCGCTTCCCACATCGCGTCGGTCGCGTTCTCCCGCGTCATGCCAGCGAAAGCTGGCATCGCCCTCAACTGGCAGCCGGTATGACTGCGGAGCGCGACCCCAGCGTGCGCTGGGGTGACGAAGAAGAAGTGCTCCAAACACATCGCGTTGGTCGCGCTTGTCCGCGTCATGCCAGCGAAAGCTGGCATCTCTCTCAACTGGCAGCTGAGTGACGGTGAAGAGCGACCCCAGCATCCGCCGGGACAACGAAGAAGAAACGCTCCAAATCGACGATGTCTGAATGCCCTTGGCCTCCCGCCCCGCCCGAATTCTGCTATCAAACGCCACGCCCAACCATGCGGAGCCCGCTCATGCGCCCGATCCTGACCGCAGCCCTGCTCCTCCCGCTCGCGGCCTGCGCCCACGCGCCCGGCCAGCCCCCGGCCCCGCCGCCCGCGGCCGAGGGCGCCTGCAGCAATGACGGCCTCGAACGCTTCATTGGCCAGCAGGCGAGCAGCGAGACCGGCGCCGCGCTCCTCCAGGCATCGCACGCCCGCACCCTGCGCTGGGGCCCGCCGGACAGCGCGATGACCATGGATTTCCGCCCCGATCGCCTGACCGTCAGCTACGATCGCACGATGACGATCACCTCCGCCCGCTGCGGCTGAGCGGTGCCTTGGCGATGCGCCCGTCCGCGCATTTCCAGGCGCCCTCTCGCCCCTATCCTGGCCCTGTAGGCTGCGACGGGATCGCCCAGATCCGCGCAGAAGAATATCGCCAACAGGATCGCCCCGCTCCCCCCTCCGTCCTGCCGAACGTCATGCCAGCGAAAGCTGGCATCACTCTCCACCGGCAACCGGATGATCGTTGAGAGCCACCCCAGCTTCCGCTCCACTATATCCACGCATCGCTTCGGCCGCCCCGGCGAAATCCAGCCCCACCGCCTCCGCGTGCCCCTCGATCGCTCGACGGCCATGTCGCGCAACCCCCGCCATGCCGATGTTGACCGACGATCCGATGTCACGGATCCGGCCTCATTCTTCCTCCGTCCCTGCCCGCCGCGCGCGGCTCGCCCTATAAGGCCGGGGCGCGATGAGGCGGGCTCATCGGGCCGGGAGATCAGCCCGCGCGATGGAGAGATGAGGCCGATGGACTGCGAAACGGATGTGCGCGTCTTCTGGAATGCGCCGGAGGATATGATCTCCTTCTTCCACGGCGGCGCCGTGAGCATGAGCATGGTCCCGCCGGGCATCCAGTCGCTCGCCGGCACGCCGATCGCCAATCAGCTCGTCATGGTGGTCAAGGTCCGCGACGCGGATGGCCAGGTGATCGGCCTTCTCACCGAAATGGAGATATTCTCCGATGGCGACGCATTCGAAGTCTATTCGATGCTCGTCCTGTCCGGCCGCGGCACCATCGTCACCCGCCAGACCAAGAATCGCCGCACGCTGATGAAGCCGTTCGAACGCGTCTTCGAGAGCGGCGAGGATTGGTCGGGCGAGATGGATGTGGAGATGAGCTGCGGCCCCCTGCCCGAAGGCTGGGGCGAGATCATCGCCGCCACCGACGAATTCGCCGGCATCACCGGCCGCCACCGCCAGACCATGCGCTTCCGAAAGATCACCGCCTCCGGCTCGGAAGGCACGGCGGAGGAGCTGTTCCGGCTGTCGGGTGGCGGTGCGGATTGAGCGGTGTGCGAGTCTTGCTGTTTGGTGGTTTTCGTCTTCGTTGTCCGGCGTAGCGTTCGAGCGATTCCCAAGCAGGTGGAATTAACCGCGGACTCGTAAATCGTACTTGGAAAACAGGGCGGTTGATCCGATGCGATCCGATGAACCGCTCTGATCGCCGCCATACCGCGCAAATGGGCCGCCCTGACAGCCGGGTTTGGGGCTTATCCGCCGTCCCTGACGACGGCGGCGAACGACAGCTTCCAGCGGGAGCGGACCCGACGGAGGATCAGCCGGATTGTGGGTTTGCCGACTGTTCCGCGGACAGCAGCCGGAACGAATATTGTCGAACGTCCGCAAAAGCGCGGATGAACTGCCACTGGCTCGGAAGCGTCCGTGCCTGAGCCTTGATGGCCCGGAGCGACGTCTCGAAGATGTCGAGGAGACCCTCGACATCGAGTCGCTGCAGCAGAGGATTTTGACGCCCCAACGTGAGGGCAACATCGTTGCGGAGGACCGCCTCGATCATGGCTTCCCAATGCGCGCCTTCCATGGACTGCGTCGCGTCGGCCACAAAATCCGCGAGCCGGCGCGGAAGCCCGACCTCACAGGCAAGCGCAAAGAGAATGGTCGCAAAATTCGCGCCGCGGGTCGAGCGTTCGGGTGACAGAAACTCAGCAAGGTTAGACAGCGGAATTCGCACCCGGATGAGACGGTACAGATTGACCATCCGTTTGACCGACCGCGGCGATTTCGCCGCGAGAGGCGCGAGTGCGGCCATGAGGTCGATTTCGATTGGTTCCAGACGCAAAGCTCTTCGAGACTCGATGAACGTCACATCGGCCGACCGCGGTTCCAAAGCCGAAAATCCGGGATTGCCGTGGTTGTGGACAATCTCGCCAACGACGTCGGAATTCGCGTCGTCGTCGGCATCATCAGCTAGCTCGACAGCGTCATGTTCGTCTTCCGCAGGCCGTCCGAGCAGGCGCCTGATATAGAGTTGCAGGCGCTCCCACCCGGCTGAGTCGCCTGGAGTTGCCCGGATCGGTCTGATCCAGAATGGTATCTGGAATATCTTCTCCAGATAATCGGACGCATTGGGACCGGAGGCATTGCCGGACAGATTATGCTGCCCCTCGAGCGATCGGGCGAGCCATTGGGCGTCGACGGCGACGACGACCACGAAGCTGGGATAGGCCAGCAGCAGGTGAACGGCCTCCAGAACCTCCACAACCTGCTTTTCGCTGCACCGGTCGAGATCGTCTATGTAGATGACAATCCGCTCGATCGCGTCCTCGTCCCCGGCTTCCCGCATGGACTGAACCACAGCGTTCAACTGGTCGAAGCATTTGCGTACCACGCTAAGAATGCCGAGCTTCGAACGGATGGTGGCGACGTCGGCAGACTCCTGGAGCAGATACTCAAGCATCAGTACGGGCGCTGCCGCGGCCCCCTCGCGAACGGCGCCGTATCGCTGGATGAAGGCTTCACTGCTTGCCTGCGTCTCCCTGGCCTTGTCCCGCGCAGATTCGGACTGGCGAAGGCGTTCTTCGGCGTCCCCCAGCTTTTTGCGCGCCGCTTCCTTACGGGTGCGCACATTCGCCCGGAAACTTGCGATCACTCGCCAGGACGGCAGGAGAACGCTAACTGCGCTGACGATCCAGCTCGTCACGATCGGTAGTAGGATGACGAGCCGGGTGGGAATGCCCGGAATGTACCAGGAAACTTTGCCACTCAGGGCAAAAATGCCGGCGATTGTCGCGATTATTGAGAGACCGACAAAAAGCTTCACCCAGATGGATGCACCTCCACGCATGTAATCCCATGCGGCATAGGCCAGCTGGACCATTGTAGACCCACTTCCGGCATACACGCGAAGCCTTGCCTCGGCATCCGTCCCATCGCCGGCGTAGATAGCCTTTCGGATAACATCCTGGGCTGACTTTGTATCGTGGCTCGCCGCCTTGCCGCTCTCTTCATCTTTCTTCTTCTCGGGGCCGAGCAGATCGAGAGCGGTTTGCGCCGCCGCTTGTGCGCCGGACATGGCCTGGTCTCGCTTTGCCGCGTCGATATCCTCGCTTGCGTCCCTGATAGCGCGCTCATGGCTGAGCAACTCTCCGCTTGCCGCCCTGATCAGCTCGGTCTCCTTCGCGGTCCTAGCAGCGACTTCGCTGACCAGCTTCGCGCCTGGAGCAAAGGCAAGGCGGTCATGTCCACCCGACGCAATCTGATCGAACAGCTCCGAGGTCATCGACGCCCAGAGGTTTTCGCTGTCAGCGAATGTCCACGCATTGAACTCGAGTTGCATGACATTGCTGACGCGTGCGACGTCGTCACCGGCCGCGAGCGACGTTCCATTTGCCTTCTCCTCGTGCGCCTGCCTCCCAATCTCCGCCTTGAGCTCCGCCAGCAAGGTGCTCTTCCCTGAACCCCACGGCCCAAAGATACCGATCGCAAGCGGAGGCTCCGCTGACCGCAGGAGCACGATATCAGCGAGTGCCCGGGCGTCGGTGACGGCCCCGAACGCGTCTCGGCCTGCCAGGACCGTATCGGTGGAATATCCCGCCCGCGGGCGTATCGGGACCGAGGGCGGTGCGAACCGCTGCAACTCGACGGCGGCCTCGGCCCACGCATGAGGATTTGAGTTCGCCGGCGTTGCAGGATCGTTGAAGATGCCGATAGTCAGCGATTGCAGGAATTCGAAGGCGGAGCGACCATCGGGGATCGGGTCGAGGTGCGCTAGGGCGGCAGGCGTCCGGACCAAACCCCAGAGAAAGTGATTGATCTGCAGTTCGGATGGACGGCGCTTGATACGATTTCGTAGGACTGCGCCAACCGCAAGCGCCTGCACGACGTCCCAGTGCAGCAGTCCCCAAGATATTCCTGCGAGTTCGGTATCGTCAGCCGACGGGGGCAGCTCGACTGCAGGCGAAATCTCGGCCGCGACTAGTCCCGCGCTCCGAAAGTGTCGCCGGATGATCTGCAGCGGCCGCTTCGGCTTCGAACCGGTATAGGCGCTGATCGCATCAAGCATCGTTTGGGCATTGATAATGGGCGTGCCATCGGCCGTGGATGCCCGTGCGACCGCAGGCGCTTGGCGCAGCACCGATCGGAAATCGCGTGCCAGGTAGCGGATCTTGGTGTTTGGCCACATCCAGTCGTACAGTTCTCGCGCGGCGACCGAATGCCCGATGACCGGGAGAATGGGATCGTTAGGATCGGCGCCGGTGTCCGCCGCGAGCGCCCTGGATCTCAGGCCAAGGCGATGGGCCTGCCCGATTACCGCGTTACGGCTGACCCCACCGATCTGGTTGGAGATCTGTGTCGCTGTAAGTCCATCGTTCCAGAGACTGGTGAGTTGCTGGGATCGCTCGGACGTCCAAGGTGGCGGCGGCAAGGCATCTGCTGCTGCCAGTTCGTCCGGCCCTGCGGCATCGACATTCCGGTGGTCCAACTTACCCTCCCAACATTTGTCAACGACCAACGGATCGAAATCCTGCTTACAGATTTGGCGAGCTTGGCCCAAGTATCTGATACGGAATTAGTCCAAACAAGTAATGGGGTCAGGCTCGCGGACCGCTGGGAGGAACTCAATTCGCTTCCATCGCCGGATCGAACGCGCGACGGGTTTTCCAGATGATGACCAAACCCGACATTATGGCAGTCGTGACCTAAACCTCCGAAGACCTTGGGACGTCAATTACCAAGGGTGATGGCTCGGATTTGCAGCGAGGGTGAGATTTGAACTGACTTGGGCATCAAGCGCGCTGCCGCCAGGGCGCCAAGCGGCAGGCGAATGGCGGATCCTGTCCGGAGCGGACGTTTGTGCCGCTGCTCCCAAATGACCGACATTGGTCGCGTGCGGCCGGAAGCGGAACGCCGCGTCATGGGACATTCCTACTCTGCCGCTTTTGTGACGGGGCGCGGTATAGTTGCCGGTCCTAATCCGGCCAGCCAACTCGCCCCCCAATTGTGGCCGCTCAACAGGGCTTTGAAGCGCCTTGAGACCAGACGATCCGATCATGGCGTGCCGAAGGGGAGCGCGATAAGAAGGGTGAATGCTCGAAAAGCCCACATTTGTTCAGCGGTCAAAATGCTTACGCCTTATATTCAAGCGCGGCGACCGCTGACCGGCCCTACGATTCAAATGGGCCACCGGCTCCAATCGCAGCGGTGAGCGTTTGAAGACGTTGACCGACAAGATGAGGCAGATGCACCCCTTGTCCATGTCTTTCACCCCCCCGCCATCGCAGCAAGACACTCGGTTGTTGCCGTTTCGATGCGGGTCAATGCGTCGAGGCAGCGCCCCCTCCATTCGTTGACCCGAGCCGTGCCTTCCGAGAAAGCCTGAAGAGGAAGGCCGGAGTTGGGAGATATAGCCGTCTGCATCGACGCAGTATAACGCGCACGGGTTGATGATCTATTCCCAAGGCCGGCGGCAAAAGAGACCGTTTCCGTACCATCGCTGTGCGAGGGCGGAGCTAAGCAGTGACTGTTTGACGAGGCTGTTGAGACGAGCCATGAGCCTTGGGTTTAGCTGTGCAGGCAGCGCCAAGCTGACGGGACTACAATTCCGATCGATCGCCTGCTCAGACGATAGCCCACCACATCTCTGATATTCGATAATCACAATCAGGGCCGTATCACTACGCGCAATGTTGCGATTATATCGCTCTTCTCAAGGCTTCCAGAAATAAGTAAGGTCGCTCAAAGCTTCTTCAGCAACCTTGTTAATGCTCCGACCGTTCCAGAATTCGGCCATTAACTTCGACGCTATATCACGAAATAGGTTCCGGAAGGCCGGGAGATCAGCATGGATGGAAGCCAAATAAAATACCCAGACAGCATCGCCTCCAGCATTACGTTTCTTGTATTGAGGAAGGGCTGATATTACGGACTTGACGATGCTCAGTACATCTATGGAAGGATCGGCAAAGGCGTTTACGGCTGCGCCGAGCATGCGAAACTGAGCCCATCTCCATTCTAAGTTCCGGCCTGCGCATGACGTCAAATTGGCATCAATGCGCTCGTTCGCTTCTTCGTGACGCCCAGAGACAATGAGGGAGTCGATGGCGAACCGCTCGATATGAAGCTTCTCCCTCCAGAAGAAAGGTGGTAGATAGAGATGCCTGTCATCGATTTCCTCTTTTGTGTAGACCTGCGCAACGCTTAGTTTGTTTTCGAGAACCCATATCATTCCTTCCTTGATGTTTGACGGTAAGTGATCTGATTTTTTTATTCTGTCTAAAAATTCTTTATCAGGTGTCTCATCCCATTTAACTGGTTTATTTAACACGTACTCTGCTAATAAATATAAGCTTGGATCCATGTCCTCAGCCACGGTGTCGAGCAACACCGCTAAATTATAAATATATTCATCAGAATCGACATATCCTTCATAATCATCCTGAGATTCATTGGATAGGTTGTAAGCGTTTCTGATATTCCTTGATGTTTTCTGATTGACTGCAAATCTTTTGTCGCCCGAAAGTTGCGCAATAAATTCCACAGGTAGTATCGCAGAATCGACGAAGAGGGCATTCCCGGCCAAGTCTGCTAAAGATAATTTAGCGAATTCGAGATCTGTTAGAAAAATAGAAGAATTTTTGAGCAGGGCACCTTCGAGGTTTGCTCTCGAAAAATCAAATCCATCGAGTGATCGATTGGTTAAATCTACGTGTGAAAGATTTGACCTAAATAGCGAGTATGAAGGATCTATACCGCCTACTTCACAAATCTCAAAAATATCTTCTGACTCGATATTAAATATATCAAGCAATCTCTGCGAATCTTGGTTTGAGCGTTTACTCATCAGTCTAACACTGCTGGCTCGGCCGCAGCGACAACGAAAAGCAGGTCGCCATCCAAATGCTCTGGAGACTCTCGCGATATTCGTTTCGCAATAATATTACGCAGTGCCGCTCGCGCCACTTCGCGCTTCTCTCTAAATCCAAGTCGCTCTAGCTTTTCTTGCCACCATGGATTATCCTGGTCGTCTAAGATGTCGATGTTAACATCCCTGATCTTAGCTGATATTCCGAGCAGAATACACCAATCCTGAGAACCAGTCTCGTTAGAAGATAATTCTTTATATTTAAACAGTGAGCCTCGCCCAAAATCAATGACCGGGCCGGAAATCATCTTTTGGCGAGACGATTCACCGTTCCTAAACGATTCCGCTATGTCAAACTGTGGCAGGATATGCCAAACTGGACCGCGATCGTCAAACCCTGCCTCAATCTGCTCAAACGCGTTTGATGACTCCATATGCGTCTTTATGGCATTTTTCTCGTTAGTCTCAAGCCCAAGTCCTGCAATAATCTGTATAATATCTAAAGGGTTCTTAACCCCCTGCGTGGCAGCTTTTATTCTAGAGACGCTGTCTTGAGATACCGTGTTGGTTTGATCTAGGCTAGAGACAATTTTCACAGCATCCGGTCTATTTCTTGCTCCCATCACAGATAGATCATTTATTTTAAGCCCCTCAATGGCTATAGTTCTTAGTTTCGCCTTTGATATGCTTAAATTAAATGAAAACTGCTTTTGCCCCAAATGCGCTGTAAGAGTCTGAGTGCCAAAGCGAAGATGGGCTAGAACTTCCTTAGATAATCCATTTTCACTTGGCTGCGTTACAATTTTAAGGCTGACGCAATCAGGAAAAGGGGTGGCTGGATTATTATTTCCGAACGATTCGGGGATAGCAGCGAGCACTCCAGTGTCGATCACATAGTCCATCCCGGACCTCCGCCCTTGTTGCGTTGAGCATACCTCGATCCCTCCCGTCTACAAGGGCCTAGTGGCCTTACGGAGACGGTTCTGACTGCATATGAACAGGACGTTCTTCATTGGCGGGGTCGTTTAACTTCAACGGCGAGTATCGTACGCTCAATGACCGCTCTCGGGAACCGTCGATCCGCGTCTGAATGGCCGACAGTGCTCCGGAAACAGCCGTTTATCGCGTCGTCAAGCGAGCGTCCGCTTCCGGCCTTCTGCCTCCAAAGCAGCCAAGCAGCTTACGGTCAATGGAGGGCGTTGAAGGATAGGTCCCTGCGACACAACCGGCGACCCGTCATCCCTTATCCCTAATAACTAAACGTCACCGATCCCAGCACCGTCCTCGGCTCCGCATAAAAGGCCTGCCCCCAGGCGAGGCTGTTCAGATATTTCCTGTTGGTCACGTTGCGCAGGTTGATCGTCGCGCGCACCCGGTCGATCAGCTTCACGCCCGCCATCAGGTCCAGCACGGCATAATGGCGCTGGCGGATCACCGCGTCGTTGCCGGCGGCGTCCTGCACATTGCTGTCGGTCGTATAGGTCGAATCCTGCCAGCGCAGATTGGCGCCGATCTTCAGGTCGTTCAGCGCCGGGAAGGCATAGGTGGTGGAAAGCTTCAGTGTCCGGTTGGGGATGTAGGGGAAGGCGCGGTCGCCCGCCGGCGTCTTCAGCGAGAAGCCGGTATAGCCGCCGCTGATCGTCCAGTCGGGCGTGATCCTGCCCGCCACCTCGATCTCGAAGCCCTTGGAAAGGGTGGTCTGCCCCACATAGTAAGTGCCGCCCACCGGCCCGGCGTCGCCCGGCTCGAACGAACCGGCGGCCTCCGCCAGATTCTTCTGCCTGGCGCGGAACAGCGAGGCGGTGGCGTAGAGCCTGCCGCCCAGCCACTGGCCCTTCACCCCCGCCTCGATGCTGTTCCCGGTCGCCGGGGCGAGGCGGGAATTGGCGCTGTTCACCTGGCTCTGTGGATTGAAGATGCCGGTATAGCTGGCATAGAGCTTGATGGCCGGCGTGATGTCGTACAGCGCGCCGAGATAGGGCGTCACCTTGCTATTCTTGCGATCCGCGCCCACGCCATAGCTGTAGCCGGTCGATTTCAGCGAGGTCGCGGCAAAGCCGGTGATCGCGGTCAGCCGGTCGGTCAGGCGCCAGTGCACGGCGCCATAGGCGCGCGTCAGCCGGTCGATCAGCCGGGTCTGCAGCACCGGATCGGGATAATGCGCCGGGGGCAGGTCCACCGTGCCGAGCTGCGAGACCGCGGGATAGGCATAGTCCGCGTCCGACCAGCCTTCATATTCCCGCCCGCTCGATCGGCCGGTGGATACGCCGAACGCCACGTCATGCGTCCGCCCGAACAGCGTCACGGGCCCGGATGCATAGGCATCGAATATGTCCTGCTTATAGTCGGTCGGGTAGAGGCCGGTCGATCCGGCGATGCCCAGCCCGGTCTCCGGATCCGGATAGCCATAGGCGTAGAGCAGCTTCGCTTCATATTGGATGCGGTTGAACGTATAGACGCCCTTCACCGACCAGCCATGGCCGATCTGATAGTGCAGCTCGGCAAAGGCGCTCTGGCTGCGGGTGTTCCAATAGGTCCAGGGCGCCGCGGTGGAGGCGGATCGGCGATAGCGGATCTGGCTGCCGTCGGCATAGGTAAGCGGCAGCGCACCCCACAGCACGCCGTCCGCATCGTTCTGCTGCCGGCTGTAGCCCGCCGTCGCCCTCAGCCTCGGCGTCACGTCCCAGGAGACGATCGCGCCGATCACGGTGCGGTTCACATGATAATAATCGAGATAGGAATCGCTGTCCTCATGCGCGCCCACCAGCCGCGCCTGCACCGTGCCGGCGGCGTTCAGCGGCCCCGACACGTCGCCCTCGATCCGCCGGTCGGAATAGGAGCCGAGGGAAGCGGAGAGGCTGGCCTGGAAGGTCGCGGTCGGCCGCTTGCGCACATAGTTGATCGTGGCGGAGGGATTGCCGACGCCGGTCATCATCCCGTTGGCGCCGCGCACCGCCTCCACGCGATCCCACAGGATCGTGTCGAGGCTGCCGAACTGGATGCCGTCGGAAAGCAGCGGCAGGCCGATGCCGTCCACCTGGAAATTGGTGATGCCGAAGCCGCGCGAATCATATTCCGTGCGGTCGGTCTCCGCGCGCTCCACATTCACGCCCACCACCTGGTCCAGCAGGTCGTTGACGTTGGTCAGCGCGAAATCGCGGATCTGCTGCTGGTCGACGATGGTGATCGCCTGCGGCGTATCGATCAGCTTCAGCGGCAGGCCGGTGGCCGACACGCTCTCCTGCGCCGCGGCGCCGGTGACGACGATATCCTCGCTGCCCCGCGCCGGCGCGGCCGCATCCGCCGCATCCGCGCCGCTTCCCGCATCGGCCGCCTGCGCCGGCACGCAGAGCGCACCCATCGCGACGCCCGTTCCCAGCGCGAGCAAAACCCCCTTCATCGCAACACTCCCTCACCATCACTGCCCCGCGGGCGGCACGGGAGGGGTCTGCTCTATGAAACTGTTGTTGCGAGTCAATATCAAAATATTGCGGGATGTTGCGTGCGCGGTATTTCTTCTCTTCGTCATCCCGGACTTGATCCGGGATCCATCAGCCGCAGCGGCGCCGACAAGACGATACGCTGCGGCCGAATGGATCCCGACTTCCGCTGGAATGACCAGCCGACGTGCCTCCACGCGCACGCGGAGGCCTGCATCCGCCGTTTACTTGTCCAGCGTCTTCACCATGTCGAGATGCTTCTGCACCACCGGCGCGATCTCGCCCGCGGCGGTCTTCAGCGAGGGGACGTCGCCATTCTTGGCATAGTCCTGCATCAGCGACAGCGCATCCTCATGCGCGTCCTTCTGCTCGTCGACATATTCCTTGTCGAAGTCCGCGCCCTTCAGCTTGCCGAGCGAGTCGAGCTTGTCCTGCTGGTCGCTGGTCAGGGTCGCATCCGGCGTGATCGCGGGGCTCGCCTCGCTGGCGGCCTTCTTGATCTTGGCGGTGGATTCGGTGTGCGCCTTCAGCATCGTCGCGGCGAATTCCTTGACGCCCGCCGCGGCGGCATTCGTCGCCGCCAGCTTGGCGGCCGCGATCTCGAACGCGTCGCTCTTCGCCGCCTTGTCCGCGAATTCCTGGCCGCTGGGGGTCGGGGTCAGCGCGTCCTTGGTGGCGTCGACCGCGTTGGAGGCCATGTTGCCCGCGGCTTCGAGCGTGTTGCTTGCGCCATTGGCGGCGGAATCGGCGGTCTGCTCGGCCTTCGGGCCGCACGCGGCGAGGGCCAGCGCCAGCGACGTGACCGTCGCGATGCTTATTGTCTTGTTCAAGGCTTCCTCCTCTTTCGGTGGCGCTACAACGCCGCATGCCCTGCGACGTTCCTGCCGGCCGCGTGGAGGAGGGGGTCAGGCCAGGGTTTCGGCGGCGTCCTTTGCATCCGCCGCGTCCGCTCCATCCGCTCCATCCCCGGCGTGCGGCGCGCGTTCGCCCGCGCCGACGCGGATCGCGTCGGCCAGCGAGGTCTGGTCCAATATGCCGCTCACCGTGTCGCGCACCCCGGCCATCACATGGCGGATCGCGCAGGTCGCCTCGTCCACGCAATCGTCGCAGCGCCGGTAGAAGAGCTTGCTGACGCACGGGACGAGCGCCAGCGGGCCGTCCGTCGCGCGGATGATGTCGCCGAACATGATCTCCTCGGCCGGGCGCGCCAGGCGATAGCCGCCGGCTTGGCCGCGCACGCTCTCCACCAGCCGGGCGCGCTTGAGGTCGACCAGTATCGCCTCCAGGAACTTGCGCGGGATCTGCTCCTCGGCCGCGATCGCGCCGATCTGGCGCGGCCGCTCGCTCCCTTCGGTCTGGGCCAGGTAGATCAGCGCCTTCAGCGCATAGCGTCCGCGTTGGGTCAGCAAATTCTGTCGGCTCCGGAAAAGGAGTGGGGATCGATCCCCTTAGCGCGGAAAAGCCTTTATTGCGACAGGCCAAGCCGAACGGGGATTGACGAATTCTATTCTAGTAAATCCGTAGACTTAATTGCCTCATCAGCGCGCGGCCCTCCCCGGGGTGAAGCGAAATTGCGTCCCGGGATGACGGCCGCGGCGACCCATGCTATCGGCCCGCCCATGCTCAACCTGAACGGCATCACGGTGCGCCTCGGCGGGCGCGTCATCATCGATCGCGCGACGGCCGCCCTGCCGCCGCGCTCGCGCGTCGGCCTGATCGGCCGCAACGGCGCGGGCAAGTCCACGCTGATGCGCGTGATGATCGGCCAGCTCGATCCCGACGAAGGCGGCGTCGACATGCCGCGCGGCACCCGCGTCGGCTATATCGCGCAGGAGGCCCCGGCAGGCAGCGCGACCCCGTTCGAAACGGTGCTCGCCGCCGACACCGAGCGCGCGGCGCTGCTCGATGAGAGCGAGACCTGCCACGATCCCGACCGGCTCGGCGAGATCCACGAGCGGCTGAACGCGATCGACGCCTATACCGCGCCGGCCCGCGCCGCCCGCATCCTCGTCGGCCTGGGCTTCGACGAGGAGATGCAGGGCCGCCCGCTCGACAGCTATTCGGGCGGCTGGAAGATGCGCGTCGCCCTCGCCGCGCTGCTCTTCTCCGAGCCCGACCTGCTGCTGCTCGACGAGCCGTCGAACCACCTCGATCTCGAAGCGACCCTGTGGCTCGAGAATTTCCTGAAGAACTACCGCGCGACGATCGTGGTGATCAGCCACGAGCGCGACCTGCTCAACAATGTCGTCGACCATATCCTGCACCTCGAGCGCGGGCAGGTGATGCTCTATCCGGGCGGCTATGACGCGTTCGAGCGGCAGCGGGCCGAGCGGCTGGCGCAGCAGAGCGCCGCGCGCGAGAAGCAGCTCGCCCAGCGCGAGAAGCTGCAGGCCTTCGTGGATCGCTGGCGCGCCAAGGCGACCAAGGCCAAGCAGGCGCAGAGCCGGCTGAAGGCGCTGCAGAAGATGACGCCGATCGCGGCGGTGATGGAGGATCCCAGCCTATCCTTCGCCTTCCCCGATCCGCCCGAAATGCGCCCGCCGCTGATCACGCTCGACATGGCGTCGGTCGGCTATGGCGACACGCCGATCCTGCAGCGGCTGAACCTGCGGATCGATCCGGACGATCGCATCGCGCTGCTCGGCCGCAACGGCAACGGCAAGACGACGCTCGCCCGCCTGCTCGCGGCGCAGCTCAAGCCGATGGACGGCGCGATGACCGCGTCGGCCAAGATGACGGTCGGCTATTTCACCCAATATCAGGTGGAGGAGCTGGACGTGGACGACACGCCGCTCGACCATATGACCCGCCAGATGAAGGGCAGCACGCCGGCCGCGGTGCGCGCGCAGCTCGGCCGCTTCGGCTTTTCGGGAGACAAGGCGACGCAGAAGGTGGGCAGCCTGTCGGGCGGCGAGCGGGCACGCCTCGCGCTCGCGCTGATCACCCGCAACGCGCCGAACCTGCTGATCCTCGACGAGCCGACCAACCATCTCGACGTCGATTCGCGCGAGGCGCTGGTGCAGGCGCTGAACGATTATTCGGGCGCGGTGGTGGTGGTCAGCCACGATCGCCACATGATCGAGCTGGTTGCCGACCGGCTGGTGCTGGTCGCCGACGGCGCGGCGCGCGAATATGGCGGCACGCTGCAGGACTATACCGACATGGTGCTCGGCAAGACCGACGGCGCGTCCCCGGCCGGCGGCAATGGCGATGCGGGCAAGGGCGACCGCAAGGCCGCCCGCCGCGCCTCGGCCCAGGCGCGCGAGCAGAACAAGGCGCTGCGCGACACGATCGCCGCCGCCGAGCGCGAGATGGCCGCGCTGACCGCGCACCGCACCCGCATCGACCGCGCCATGTTCGACCCCGCTTCCGCCGGGCCGGAAGAAAAGGGCGCGACGATGACCGAGCTGATGAAGCGCCGCGCCGACGTCGAGGCGAAGCTGGAAGCGGCCGAGCTGCGCTGGCTCGAAGCCTCGCAGGCGATGGAGCAAGCGGCCTGACGCAGCGGCGCAGGCGCTCGTGGTTAACGACGTCGCGCTGCCCGTTACCGTATTCGGATCGGGGCGCGGCCGGTTGGCCGATCGGGTAAACTCCGAGTCACCGGCCCATATTTGCCCCCCGCCAGGGGTAATCGCCGGCACCTGGGCCCAGCGCGTTGCTGGGCCCTTTGTTTGTCGGTGCGCACGGCACGCTCCCCTTAGTCCCTAGGATGGGTTGTGCATGCGTTTGGCAAGAAACGGGTAATCGAACATGGCGGCCGTTCACGGGGCGACCATGCCGACCGCTTGAAATATCGGCGCAAGGCTTGCCCTTCCGCGGGGATCGCGCTTCATGGAGCGATGAACCGCGCCGCGATGCTCGCCCCTTCCCGTTTCTCTTCTTTCTTCCGAGCCGCATTCGCCGCTTCCGGCGCGCTGCTGGCGGCGGCCTGCGGCCGTGAGGCGCCGGTCTATTATACCGGGCCGGCGTCGGGGCATTTCGACGGCAAGCGCTTCTTCAATCCCGACGGAGAATCCGGCACGGGCGGTGCACAGCGCGATGGCGCGATCGCGTTCATCGAAATCGGGCTCGGCCGTGCGGGCCATCATGGCTGGCCGTCATCGGTGCCGATTCGTCCCAGCGTGCCGCCACGCCGTGTCGACGGGCAGGATATGCGCGTCACCTGGATCGGCCACGCTACCACGCTGGTGCAGACGGAAGGGCTCAACATCCTGATCGATCCAGTCTGGGCGACGCGGGACTCCCCCGTGCAGTTTGCCGGGCCCAAGCGGGTGCGCGCGCCGGGCGTCGCGCTTTCCGATCTGCCGCCGATCGACATCATCCTGATCAGCCACAATCACTACGACCATCTCGATATTCCGACGCTGCAGTTCCTGGCGCAGCGCGACAAGCCGGCGATCCTCGCCGGCCTCGGCAACGATACGCTGCTCGCCGATTACGGCCTCACAGCGATCGCGCGGGACTGGGGCCAGACGGTCATGCTGCGCGGTATACCCATTCGGCTCACCCGAGCCCATCATTGGAGCGCGCACTGGCTGAACGATCGCGATCGAGCGCTCTGGACCGGCTTTCGCCTGACCTTGCCCGGCGGCGACCTCTTCTATGCCGGCGACACGGGGGCGGGTGACATGCATTGGCCGGTCGAGGCGCGGGGACAGGCGCCGATCCGTTTCGCCATTTTGCCGATCGCGCCCTACAAGCTGCTCGGCCCGCCGACTGGAAACCATATCGATCCCGAGCAGGCGGTGGCGGCTTTCTCGATGCTCGGCGCCGCCTATGCGCTCGGCGTGCATTGGGGGACGTTCCAACTCGGTCCCGAGCCGATCGACGGGCCGCCCAATCGGCTGCGCGCCAGCCTGGCCGCCCACCACATCGATGCGGTGCGTTTCCGGACGATGGAAGCGGGCGAAAGCTGGATGATCCCGCGCCTGCCGGTGGCGGCGAAGGAATGACGATCCCGTCCGGATCCAGAGCCCTGTCGCGGGTCGCCTACGCCGCCTGACCGATCGTCACGGCCTTTGCCGCCTCCACCGCGCGGCGGCAGAGCGCCAGGAAGGATTCGCGCGTGTCGCCGGCGCTGTGCGGCGTCAGGATGGTGTTGGGCACGTCCCGCCAGCGGCTGCCGTCCTCCGGCTCATGCGCGAAGACGTCCAGCGCGGCCTGGCCGAGGCGGCCGTCCTTCAGTGCGGCGATCATCGCCTCCTCGTCGATGACGAAACCGCGTGCGACGTTGACGAGGCATCCGTCCGGCCCCAGCGCCTCGATGACCGCGCGCGAGATGAGGCCGCGCGTGCTGTCATGGGCGTAGATGGCGACGGCCAGCACCTCGCTTTCGGCCGCCAGTTGCTCGAGCGATTCAACGCGCGGCCATGGCACGCCGGGCTTGTCGCCGCGTCCCCACCAGCGCGTATCGCAACCGAAGGCGTCGAGCCGCTCGGCGATGGCGCGGCCGATATTGCCGAGGCCCACGATGCCGACGCGGGCGCCCTTCATCGATCGGCTGGGGGCGATGCGGCTCTCCATCCAGCGCCCTTCGCGCACCCAGCGATCGCCCTCCAGCAAGCGGCGGCGCGCGGCGAGGATCAGGCCGACGGCATGATCGGCGACATCGCCCGCATGCGTGGCCCCCGCCGCGTTGATGCGGATGCCGCGCGCTGTGGCATGGGCGGTATCGACGCCCTCATGGCCGGCCCCGAACACGATGATCTCCTCGAGGTCGGGCAGGCGATCGAGCAGCGTGCGGTCGAACGGATCGGCGCCGGCGGTGATCGCCGCGCGAATGCCGCGGCCGTTGCCCGCGTCCAGCCAGGCATCCCAGCCCTGGTCCGCCATCCAGGGGCCGACGATCACGAAAGCGCCGTCAGCCATGGCGGCAAGCGGCTTCGAGAGCCCTTCGTGGAGCATGATCACGCGAGGGGCGGGCGAAGCGGTCATCGGACACATCCTTTCCGGTCGGGTCATAGCCCCGATCGTGCCTTTAGCATCGCCTGCACCGTGCCTGTCCAAGGCCAGGCTTGCTTTTTCCGGACCAAAAGGGCGGGCGCCAGGTGTTCAAGCAGCGGCGATGCGGTCCGGCCTGGCGACTAGGAGCAGCGCCGCGATGATCAGTCCGAAGGAGCCGAGCGCGATCAGCGCGCCGCCCGCCTGCATCAGCCGGGCTACCGGCTCGAGCCCGAGCTGCGCGATGAAGGGCGCCCCGTAGAAAGCGGATTTCGCATAGCCGGTGTTGCGGGCGCGGTCTTCCGGCCGACCGGTGATGGCGACCAGCGCGTAGAGGCAGGGGGAGAGCAGGCCGATGCCGAAGCCTGCCACGATCTGCGCCGCCATCACGCCGGCGAGGCTGGCTGCCATGCCGATGCCGATCACGCCCGCTCCGGCGAGGGCGAAGGCGGCGCAATAGAGGCTCCGGTTCGATGCATGCTCGCGCAGCATGCCGAATGCAAAGGCGGTCACGGCGCCAGCCAGCGTGCCGATCAGCAGACCGAGGCTGATCTTGTTGGTGTCGGTGACGCCGATGTCCGCCAGATGGAAGGAAACGAAGGAGGAGTGGCCCCCGGCGACGATGCCGGTGACGAGTGCGATCAGCACCAGCATCGCGGGAAAGCCGGCGCCGGCCGCTGCGCGTCGGTTCGCGGCGCGGTCGGTCGGGCGCGTGGCGCGCGGTGAATCCGGCACTCCGGCGAGGATCAGCAGCAGCTGTGGAACCGCGATCAGGTGCATCGCAAAAGGCAGGCGCCAGTCGATCGAGCCGAGCGCGCCGGCGATGGGAAAGGTCGCCACCGCGCAGAGCGTGCCGACCATCGAGAAGATGCCGATCCAGCGGTTCCGGCGGCTTTCGTCGAAAGCGGTGAGCAGCAGCGTGATGTGCAGCGTGGAATTGATGGCGGTGACGAGGCCGAGCACCAGCCGCGTGCCGATCAGGATCCAGATATTGTCGACCAGCGCGCCCGCCATGCCGGCGATGCCGTAGAGGATCGCGGCCCCGATCAGCACGCGCCGGCGCCCATATCGCTCGGTCAGGAGCGTGGCGAGCGGTGCGCCGAAGATCATCGCGAGGCTGACCGCATTGAACAGGAAGCGCACCAGTGCCGGCGCATCGGGCACGTCGGCGAAATGCGCGGCGATCTTGGGTAGAACCACGGCGAGGCCGACGATCGCATAGACGGAGAGCAGCGACGAAAAGAGCAGCGAGGCCTTTCCCATCGCGCCGAGCGGGGCCGTCTCGCCCGTCCCGGCACTCTGGCCGTCGTCCATGCCGAGCCTCCTCATCCCATCGTTCGTTCTCGCCCATCACGATAGCGCCCGCATTTCGGCACAAGCGCTGCTATCTTTTGTCCCAGAGCTGCTTTGGCGAGTGCCGCTGCGACGCGCGGTCGCTTGTGGCGCAAGGTCATGCTGTCGAATCCGGGCCGCAATCGAGACGCCATATCCTACGCGCCTTGGTCCTGGCGGCCCGGCCGCGTTAAATGGCACGTATGCAAGACAGTCTCACCGTCGCCCAATCCCTCGTCTCCCGCTTCGAGCGTATGGTCCGCCGGGACGGCAGCCGGATCCGCCTGATCGGCGTCGACGAGAGCCTCGTGCGCATCGGCTATGTGCCGGGTGTCGATCCGGATTGCGCCGATGGCGTGTGCGTGCTGCCGGAGGTGGAGCTGCAGGCGATGATGGCCGAGGTGCTCGCTGCCCAGGCTCCCGCGCTCAGCGTCAAGGTCGAGCGCGAAGCGGCCTGAGCCGGTCCGCATAGTTTAAGGCCGTACCCGCTCCCAGAGATCGTCGAGCGCTTTGCCGTCGAAGAAAGCGGTAACCCGTATCAGCCGTCCGTTCCGCATCGCCATGATCCAGGCATAGCTGTTGCGATAGGTCCAGCCGTCGTTGGTGATGCCCGCGCCGTCGAACCAGGCGACGACGCTGTCACCGTCGGCATAGATGCCGTGAATGGTGCGCGGGCGGAAGCGATCCGGCGATCGCGCGAAACGCCCGCCAAACGGGCCGAGTATCTGCGCGAGGATGCGGGGCTTGCTCTCCACCGTGCCGGCCAGCACCGAGCTGCCCGCGATCGTCCAGCGCGCGTCGTCGGCGAGCAGCGCGGGCAGGGCGTCGAAATCACCGCCCTGCCATGCCGTCAGCATCGCCTCGATCGCCATGCGGTTCGCGTTCACCGCGCGTTTTCCCGATCAGCCGGCCGCCTTCACCGGCTTGGTCACCGAATGGGTGCCGCCGAAGCAATATTGGCTGCGGCCGGCCGATGCGCCCACCACGAAGAATTCCCAGCTGTCGACGCCGGGCATCACGTTGACCAGCGTCTCGGGCGCATCCTCCAGCCAGGCAAGCTCGGGGTGGGATGTGCGGAAGCTGTCATATTCCTGGTTGAGCATCAGGTCGGCGAAGCTGAGCTTGGTGCGGCGGTGGATCGCCTCCGCTATGTCCTGCGGCCCCCAACCGCCGCGCGCGAACACGTCGGCATGGTCGGGCGCCAGCAGCATCAGGTTCGAGACCTTGCCGTGGAAGGGATAGCCGGCGGAGAGCGGCGCATCCTTCTTGATCAGCCACTCGCCCATCGAGGGCGATCCGCAGGTGTTGGCGGTCAGCGTCGCCAGCGTATCGACCAAGCCTTCGCAGGTCGTGTTCTTGAAATCGAAGAATTCGGTCATGCCATAGGGCACGTTCACCGTGACGGTGCTCTCGTCCTTGGAAAAGCCCATCTGCTCGCGCCACGAGGCCCAGGGCGTGCGATCCTCATTCTCGGCCACGCAGGCGGAGAATTTCATCGAGGAGCCGATCGTGTCCATGTCCGATATGCCGGGGTAGGAGAGACCGACATTCATCACGATCAGCCGGAGCGCACGGCCGATCACGACGTTCACCTCGCTGATCGAGCCCGGCCCGAGCGCACAGATGCCGCGATTCATGCCGATCTCGTCGGCGATCGGGCCGGAGACGCAGATCAGCGGCGCTTGCGGCCCGGTCGACATCGCCCAGGTGCGCAGGCCGAGCGACGGATCGAGCACGCAATCGACCGTGGCCATGATCACCGGCATCATCTCCGGCCGGCATCCCGCCATCACCGCATTGGCCGCGATCTTGCGTACCGTGCCGACGCCGAAGCCGGGCGCGAACAGGCCGACCACCTCGGATCCGTCGCGGCCCGATGCGGCGATCATCGCCTCCACCTTGGCATGGGTCGGCGGCATCAGCGGCAGCCCGTCCGACCAGCCGTTGCGCACGAAGCGGCGCTGCATCGTCTCGAACGCGTCCATCAGGTCCTCGCCGTGGAAGACCAGCTCGGGCGCATTGTCGAGGACGAGGCTGTCGAACTGCGGCGGCGCCTCCATGATCGTGCGATCGACGGTCAGCGCGTCGACCAGCCGGTCGAACACGCCGTCCACCATCTCGCCGATCTCAGCGGTGGACTTGTTCGAGAAGCAGTGCGGCACGATCAGCGGCACCGCCTCAGGCACGCCGAAGGTCTTGCAGGAGAAGCGCGAATCCTCGTCGAAGATCACCGCGGTGAAGCCGACCGCGGGCACGCCGCGTTTTTCCAGCTCGCAGAGGTCGCGCATCAGCCAGCTCGTACAGCTGCCGCAATCCGCGGTGGTGCAGACGGCGGCATCGGCTTCGGCGGCGACATGGTCGAGCTGCTCGGGCGACATGTAGCGCAGCACCCCGCCCATTTCGCCGGTCAGCTCGATGAAGCGCACGTCCCTGAACCGCTCGGACAGGCGAAGCTTGGCCTGGGCCAGCGCGTCGAGCCCGTTCTGCTTGCCGTTCCAGTAGAGCGCCACCGTCTTGCCGTCGAGCGTGGCGGGCCGCGGCGCGGGCTTGAAGCGGGTCGTCGGATCGACGTCGGTCTGCGCCTCCGCGACGGGATTGACGATGGTAAGGCTGGCCTGCGTCACCGTGCCGTGCATTGGGTCATCCTCTCGCTATGCTTTGCCGGTTCATATCGGCGCTTCTCGTTCCGAACATATCATGGCGCTCGTGGGCGCGTCGCCACGAAGCGCCGTTTCCGCAGGGCGTCGATAGTGAAATGAGGCCAGAAGATCGGGCCGTGCCGACGATGACGGTCGCGCATCGCCTCGCTATGCTGCGCCTTCGATGACCCTGGTCGGAGATGGTGCGTGATGGTGCCGGGCCTCCTGATGTTCGTCTTGGCTGCCGCTGCGCCGGATACTGCCACGGGCGCCGTTGCCGAGACGGCGGCCATGGCGGCTGCGCGGGCGAACCGCGCGGCGATGAAGGCACCGCCCGTCTTCAAGTCCGGCCCGGAAGCGGAATTCCCGGAGGGTGCGCGGGAGGCGGGCGAGTTCGGCAAGGCGATCGTTTCCGGCATCGTCGGCGCGGACGGGCGCATGACGGAGGCCAGCATAGCGCTGAGCACCCGCTCCGCGCGGCTCGACGCCGCCGCGCTCGCCGCCGCGCAGGCGAGCCTGTTCGATCCGGCGCGGGATGCGGCGGGGACCGCGATCGCGGTACCGGTTCGCATGCCGTTCGAATTCAGCAATGCCAAGGGGCCGGGCAAGGGCGGCGGTGTGCTGCGTTATCGCTGCGATCAGGTGGTGCGCGACTATGACTGGTGGTACGCCACCTGGCCCGCCGATGCGCATGACGATTTCTATCTGATGACGCTCGGTTTCTCGATGATCGCCAAGAGCCGCACGGCAAAGGGCGAACTGGATCCCTCCGCGATGGGCAAGGTCAATCGCGATTTCGACGAGCGCTGGCGCGCCGCGGTAGAGACATGTCGCAAGACGCCGGAGAGGCTGTTCATCGACGTGCTGAAACCCGAAGGGGAGCTGCTCCGGCACCTTGGCGGCGGATAGGTGCGGTTTTCCGCAAAACGCCGAAAAATGGGGCTGCTGAGCGGGTAAGCTATTGTGCGAAAGCCCTTTCGTATCCGTTATGGCATATTACCGGGTTGCAATGATGCGCCGCGGCATCTAAGGGCCCCGCTCGGGGCGCGCAGGTCAATAATGGCCGCTAATATATTGTGATTCAGGGGAAGTTTTTCGACATGATGAAATTTGCTATTGCGTCTGCCGCGGCGCTGTTCGTGGCTGCGCCGGCTTTTGCCGACACCTTCGACGGCTTCCGCGTCGAGGTCAACGGTGGCTGGGATCGCATTGGTGCGAAGATCAGCGACGGCTATGACTCGTTGAAGGGTCATAAGACGGGCTTCAACTACGGTGTCGAAGCAGGCTGGGACTATCAGAGCGGCGGCTTCGTATTCGGGCCTTACGCCGGCGTCGATTTCTCGACGGCCAAGGAATGCACCGAAGTCTATGGCGACGACCGGGCTTGCCTCAAGGCTGGCCGCAATTTCGAGGCCGGCGTGCGCGCTGGTGCGGTCGTCAGCAAGGTTGCGCTGGTCTACGCAAAGGTCGCTTATGCGAATGGCCGCGCGAAGCTGACCTATAAGGACTATCTGTATCCGTCCAACAACTTCTCCGAGGGTGCGAACCGCGGCGGCATCCGGGTTGGTGTCGGCACGCAATATGCGCTCAGCAGCAATGTCTATCTGAAGGCGGAATATCGCTATACGCATTACAAGACGGTTCGCGACGACTACACGGATCTCAGTCTGCATCTGAACCGTAATCAGGTTGTCGGCGGCATCGGCTACCGCTTCTGATTACGTACCGGGAGCGCTCATAGGGCGCTCCCGCCTCCACGGCCGCGTCAATCGGCGGCCTTGCGATACGGCCCGAAGGCTTGCGCAGCCCCGCGCAGTTGACACGCCGCCGCCGCAGCCATGACATCGCGTCATGTGCAATCTCTATCGTCTGCCGACAAAGGGCTGGGAACTGCCCGACTATTACAAGGCGGAGGACGTCTGGCGGCAGCATCTCGCCCTCGACAAGGTCTATGCCTCACCAGGCAAGCCTGCGCCGGTGCTCGTCCGCGAGGACGGACGGCTGGTGCTGAAGCGCATGGTCTGGGGCTTTCCGGAAGGAAAAAGGCCGCGCAAGACCAAGGCGAAGGAAGGCCAGTCTCCCTGGGTCTGGGACAAATATTACACCAATGCGCGTAATCTCACCCTCGGCCTTTGGAAACCGTGGGTTTCCGATCCCGCCCATCATTGCCTGGTGCCCTTCACTACCTTCGCCGAGCCGAAGGCAGCCGCCGCGCGCGGAGGGACCGATGATCTGAACTGGTGGTTTCTCCAGCCCGGTCGGGCCGTCGCCTGTTTCGCGGGCATCTGGAAGCCCGATGCCGATCATGGCCCGGTCTATTCCTTCCTCACCTGCGATCCCAATCCGCTGGTCGCGCCGCTCCATCCCAAGGCGATGCCCGTAATCCTGCAGCCGGAGGATTATGACCGCTGGCTCTCCGCAGGTTTCGACGGGGCGATCACACTGCAGGCGCCCTTTCCCTCCCAGCTGATGGCGCTCGGCCCCAATCCCGATCATGCCGATCTGGAAGCGCGCTTTCCCGATATGACGGACGAGGATCTGCGCGGCGCCTATCGCGCGGCCAAGCCGGGTTCGATTGCGCGCGAGCGCATCCTGGCCGAGGCGCGACGGCGCGGGCTCGGGCAATGATCGCAGCCACGCGGATCAGCTCTCCGCCATGACCTGCCGAATGCCGGCGCCGGTGGGCGTTGTCTCCTAATGGCTGAAACATCGTGAGCCGCAGCACTTTCCGCTGGGACGATGCCGTCCGCCGCAGCGCCAGGGGCCGGATCCTATGTTCTCACTCGCCGGGCATCCGCCACACCCATAATGGCTATGGCCGGGATGACGCCAGCTACCATGATTATGCGGTCGTGGAGCGAGGCGGTCTTCTTCCGGTCGTGCGGCGTTCCACCCGCCGAGCCTGCCTCATTTCTCCGGCCACATGCGTTTCCGGTAGAAGCCGAAGGTCTCCTTCAATCCGTCTTCGGTCAGGCCGAACTGTTCCAGCGCATATTCGTGCGCCGGCCGGTTGTCCCGGGCATTGCCGTTCATCCACGCGACCATCGTGGCTTCGTCCTCCGCGGTCATCGTCTTGCCGATGCGCGCATAGACCTTGGCGATCTGCTCCATCGGCGCTTTGACGATGTCGTCATAGCGCAGGTCGAGGAAGCGGGCGTCGACGGCCGGATCGGCGTCGCGCAGCGCGAAGAGCTGGCGCAGCGCCGAGGACCAGCGATGCTGCCAGTGCCGGCCGATCGCCTGCAGGTCGACATGGTCCGAACTCATCCGGTAGAGCGAGGAGACCATGCTGCAATAGGACGGGATGGCGCGCACCGGATCGCGGTGCGTCATGATGAAGGTCGCGTCCGGGAACGCCTTCAGCGCGGCCGCCGTCGCCGCGATATGGTTGGGCGTCTTCAGCATCCACACCGCGCCCTCGCGCGCCGGATCCTGCCATTGCAGATAGCGCAGCCACAGCACCAGCTCGTCATAGGCGGGCTGATGATCGGCGGTTTCCAGCCATTTGGCGTAGGTCGGGATCCACAGGAAGCTTTCAGGCGTGGTGCTCATGAAGCTCTGGTCGAGCACCGTGATCTCCTCGTCGACATAGTCCACCGACATCGGGTGGATCGACATGAGGTCCGGGATCGTCGCCAGCATATGATCGAACAGCGCCTGGGCCTGGGCGCGCCTGCCGGTCGGCTGGCCCTGCACCTCGTCCTCAAGCGTAGCCGGATGGTGCGTTTCCCACCATTTCATCGCGGTGATGCTCGGCACGCTGTTGAGCAGCCGGTGCATCATCGTCGTGCCCGAGCGCGAGAGGCCGAGCAGCACGCCGGCGACCTTGATCGGCTGGGTCGCGATCTCGGGATGCCTGCGGATCGCCTCGAACAGCCGGAGGCGATTGGCGAGCGCGCCGACCAGCCGGCTGCGCTGCACCACCGCGCCGGATTCATTGAGCCGCGCCTCGGCGTTGATCGAATCCACCTCGATGCCGAGCGGGGTCAGGAACCAGTCGCTCGGGCCGAAATCGGAAAGGCCGGTCAGATTGGAAGCCTCGGCCATCAGCTCGGCCGGGGCGGGAATCGGATGG
Organism: Flavisphingomonas formosensis; assembly: GCF_009755815.1. Classification (GTDB taxonomy): domain Bacteria; phylum Pseudomonadota; class Alphaproteobacteria; order Sphingomonadales; family Sphingomonadaceae; genus Flavisphingomonas; species Flavisphingomonas formosensis. Next base: position 546,865 of record NZ_WRPK01000002.1, on the reverse strand, counting down.
TCGGTCATCAGCCTGCCTGAAAGGGTTCGATGAGGGTGCGGAAGGAATAGAGGGTGTCGGTCTGCTCGAGCACATGGGTGATGCGCCCGTCCTTGATGGTGAAGATGAAGACGTAGAAATTATTGTAGGTCGTGCCGTTCTTGATCTTGCCGTGGCTCTCGATCTGGACGGCGACGCGGTCGCCCTCGGCGATCATGTCGTGGAAGGTGAAGCTCAGCGGGCCGTCGAACGGCAGCTCGCCGGTCAGCATCGCCTCGACCTGCGCCTTCGTCTGTGTGCCGGCAAGCTCGGACTTGCCGGGAACCGACCAGGTCGCGTCCTCGGTCAGCAGCGCGAGCGCCGCCTTCGGATCGCCGCCCGCATAGAGGTCGAAATAGCGGCGGGCGAGCGCCTTGTTGGCTTCGAGATCGGCCATGTTTTCCTCTCCTTGTCTATCGTCATCCCAGCGCGAGCTGGGATCATTCTCCACCGCGAGCCGTTCGCCTGCTTCGAGCGATCCCAGCTTGCGCTGGGATGACGTTGCTTTTCAGCTCAGCTTCGCGATCACGTCGTCCGCATAGCGCTTGATGTCGTCGACCATCACGCCCACGTCCTGCGTGCCGGGATGATAGACCATCCAGGGCTGCATCAGAATGTGGGTCACGCCCTCATCCTCGAGCCGCCGGTAGCCGTCGACATCGAACACGTCCATCGGCGAGGCGAGCACCTCGAGCGGCGCGTCCTCTCGGCCATAATCCTTGCGCAGCTCCCGGATCCGCTTGATCGAGGCGACGATGTCGGCGGCCGGCTGCAGGTCCGACAGCCAACCCTCGGTCACCCGCGCGACGCGCTTCAGCGCCGCTTCGGAGATGCCGCCCGACCAGATCGGGATATGACCCGCGGGCTTGGGGTTCATCTCCACCGGCGGGAAATCGTAGTGCTTGCCATGATATTCGACATAATCGCCGGTCCACAGCAGGCGCATGATCTCGATCATCTCGTCGGTGCGCTTGCCGCGCGTCGAGAAATCCTCGCCGAGAATCTCGAACTCGTCGCGCGACCAGCCGACGCCGACGGTCAGCACGGCGCGGTTGTTCGACAGCACCGAGACGGTCGAGAGCGCCTTGGCGACCAGATAGGGGCTGCGCATCGGCAGCACGAAGGCGTTGGTGGTGAACTGGATCTGCTTGGTGATGGTGGCGAGCGCGCCCATCGTCACCAGCTGGTCCGGCCAGTCGGTCTTCTCGGGCCAGCGGCGCGACCCGTCGGCCGTGTAGGGATAGGGGGTCTTCAGCTCCTTGGGATTCACGACGTGGTCGGACGTCGTGATCATCGCCCAGCCGGCCTCGTCGGCGGCAATGGCGATGCGCGGCAGCGCGGTGACGGCCGTGAACGCTGCCGAAAGCGTGAACTTCATGGTCTCTCCTCTGCTTGCCCAATCCCATCCCCGGGCTGGCCGCGACTATCATTCTTTTCCCGCAACCGAGCATGCCGGGAGGCCGCCGTCCACCGATTCCGGCCGCGTGCGCAAATCGTGGCCGTTTTCATGATCTCCTCAGCTTTCACGCAGGAAAGAGGCGGAGAGGCGCCCTAACTCCGGTGCGGCGCGAGGAGGATGACGGCAGCGCCCATCAGGCACAGTGCGGCGCCTGCCAGATCCCAGCGATCCGGCCGGACGCCTTCCGCAACCCATAACCAGAGCAGCGCGGAGCAGATGTAGATGCCTCCATAGGCGGCATAGGCGCGGCCTGCCTGGTCGCTGTCGACCAGGGTGAGCAGCCAGGCGAAGAGCGCCAGCGAGGCGCCGCCGGGGATCAGCCACAGGGCCGATTTGCCGAGCCGCAGCCACGCCCAGAAAGCGAAGCAGCCGGCGATCTCGGCCAGGGCGGCGCTGACATAGATGGTCGCGGAGTGGAGCAGCATGGGCATCGGGCAGCGCTAGCAGCGCACCACCGGCCTGTCGTGGCCCGCCGGCAGGCCTCCCGCGAACTTTCCGCTCCGTCCGGGCGTTGATGCGGCCGAAGGGAGAGAATGCGATGCCAAGCGAGACGGCCAAGCCCCATCATCCGCTGCCCAAGGACAGGAGGGCGCGTCACGATCGCCTCCCCGAGAGCATCGAGGACGTTCGCGACCTGGGCGATGACGATCCCGAGGCGGAGGCGGCCAGCGCAGACACTCCGCCGGCGGAGATTTATCGCGATCCCGACGGCCGGCCTTATCCGTCCTGATCGTCAGGGCGGCTTGCCGCCGCCTCCACTCCACGCCAGTAGGGACGTTTCGGCGGGCTCCCGGCCCGTGCAGCAGCGGATGAAGAAGACCGAGGATGAGCGTAGCCTTCCGTCGCGAGAGCGACGACGAACATAAGGAACCGAAGTTCGAAATCCCCATTCCGCCAGGACCCAACCTCGTCACCGAGCGCGGCCTGACCCTGCTGCAGCAGCGGGTGGCGGCGCTGGAGAGCGAGATCGCCGCCGAAACGAAGGATGAGGCGCGCGACTCCCTGAAACGGGACCTGCGCTATTGGATCACCCGGCTTGCGACGGCGCAGATCGCACCGGCGCCGGCCGAGGGGGAGGTGGGCATCGGTTCGCACGTGCGCATCCGGCTCGGCGGCGCGGTGCGCGAGGTGTCGATCGTCGGCGGAGACGAAGCCGATCCCGCCACCAGCCGCATTGCCTTCTCGGCGCCGCTCGCCCGCGCGCTGATGGGTGCGGCTGAGGGCGATCGAGTCGATTTCAACGGCACCAGCGAAGCGATCGAGGTTCTGAACGTGGAGAATGAACTGCTATGAGTGGCGATCGTTTCGAACGCCACCGCCAGCCCTGGCGGCCGGATGAGATCCAGAAGCTCCACACGCTGGCCAAGAAGGGCATGGCGCTGAAGGCTATCGCCAAGGCGCTTACCCGCAGCGAGGAATCGGTGAAGGAGCGCGCGAAGCTGGATGGGTTGTCCATAGCGAAATTGCGTTAGAGCCGGCCGCTATAAGGGAAGCGTCGGTTGCAGCATGTCCGCTTCGCGCTCGTCCGCGATGCCGGAAAGGGTGAGGCCGAGCAGCCTGATCCCGTGGGTCAATGGGAAGAGCGCTTTCAGCAGATCCCGCCCCGCGCCGAGAAAGGCCGCATAGTCCGCATAGCCGCCCGCGGTGGATCGCGCGCGGGTGATCGTCCGGAAATCGGAGAAGCGGACCTTGAGCGTCGCGGTGCGCCCGCGGGCGTCATAGCGCTGGATCCGCGTCCACGCCGCCTCGGCGACGCGATCGAGCGCGGCGAACAGCGCCTCAGGCTCGATCAGATCGGTGTCGAAGGTCCGTTCGGCGCCGACCGACTTGAGCGGACGATCGGGCCGCACGGGCCGGTCATCCTCGCCGCGCGCCGCACCATGGAGATAGGCGGCATGGCTGCCGAAATGCTCCTGAAGGAAGGCGAGCGAGCGATCACGCAGGTCCGCTCCGGTGACTATGCCGAGCTTCTCCATGCGTGCCGCCGTCACCGGGCCCACGCCATGAAAACGCCGCACCGGCAGTGCCGCGACGAAATCGGGGCCGCGCGATGGCGGAATGACACAGAGGCCGTCGGGTTTGTTCTGGTCCGACGCCAGCTTGGCGATGAACTTGTTGTAGGACACGCCTGCCGAAGCGGTCAGGCCCGTGTCGGCGCGGATGCGCGCGCGTATCTCTACGGCGATCGCGCGCGCCGAGCCGAGCCCGCGTACATCCTCGGTCACGTCGAGATAGGCCTCGTCGAGCGAAAGCGGTTCGATCAGCGGGGTATAATCGGCGAAGATGCGATGGATTTCACCCGATACCGCGCGATAGACGTCGAAGCGCGGCGGCACGAAGACGAGATCGGGGCAACGCCTCAGCGCCGTCGTCGATGGCATCGCCGATCGCACCCCGAAGGCGCGCGCCTCATAGCTTGCCGCTGCCACCACGCCTCGTGCCTGGCCGTAGCCGACGGCCAGCGGCCGCCCACGCAGCGCCGGATCGTCGCGCTGCTCGACCGACGCGTAAAAGGCATCCATGTCGATATGGATGATCTTGCGGAGCGGCGGGGCGGGTTCTTCGGGCATGCTGCGGGCGGCTTGTCGCCCGATCCTAGAGCATCGTGCGGCCAAGTGGGAACCGGTTTTCCACGCAAAGGCTTAGAGCAAGCCCGGCTTTACACGGGTTCTTGCCGCGGCCGTGCGGCTTGGCACCGTCGCCTTCAGTTGCGCATCGCGCGCAGCATCGCCGGCCGCGCAGGCCGGGCTGCCGGTTCGGCATCCAGCGCATAGCCGAGATCGACGAGATCGAGGCCCATCCGATCGGCCAGCCAGCGGTTCATCGGTGCGAAGCGGCCGCGAATCCAGGCCGTGGTCTGTGGCCCGAGCAGAGCTTCGGCTTCCGGCCGGGCGCCCATCAGCGGCAGCGCGTCGAGCCCTCGCAGCAGCCTTTTGCGAAGCCCGTACCAATAGGGAATGTGGAGCAGCACTCGCTTGTCGGCCACCGACCGCTCGGTGAACAGGTTCAGCACCCGCGCCAGGGCCAGCGTGCCCCGGCGATGGGATGCGTTCACCGCATAGTCACCGTCGGACGCGGGCTCCGCCTCCATGCCCAGCCGCTCGCAATAATCAGCCAGGAAGCCGGCCGGATCGCGGGCGAATGCCTCATAGGCGAAGACGTGCACCCGATCCCGCCCGAACAGCGAGTCGTAGCGCTGGATGAGCCCGGCATAGTCCATCTGCGCGAAATCGAAGCGCGGCGTCTTGAATGGCCGTACCTTGGCGAGATGGCGATGCTGGTCGGGGAAGAGATAGCGACTGATCGATGCGGTGCCGCCCTCGCGAACATATTGATGGTAGCAGGCGGCTGCCATCGCCGTCTGTTCGCGCACGAACAGCACGATCGCGGCTTCGGGGATGACGGCGTACAGCCGGTCGGCGAGCGCGCTTGCGAGGAAAGTGGTCAGCAGGCCGCCATTGTGGAGCACGCCCGACAGATCTTCGTCGCACAGGATCGCCGGACCGGCATCTATGTCGAGACGCGCGCGCGCTTCGGCCGGATCGAAATGATAGGCGTCGCCCGCCAGCATCGCGCCGCGCACGGCCACCCGGTCGATCAGCCTATGGGTGCTGACGCGGGGATAGAAGATGCGCTGGAACCAACTCGTCGCGGTCTTGTGGAAGCCGACATGCGCGATCACGGGCGCACGCGCGCACCGCCGGGCGATCGCTGCGGAACGGCTCGTCATCAAAAATCCTGCCGGCGCTGTTCTGTTCGTTCGGGCAACGCACTCGGCGGCGTTTCGTTTCCGGCACGACAGCAGATTTCAAATTGCGCGGTCGCGATGCTACTGCCGTCCCAGCCGGCGCGCGCGATGATTGTCGAGCTTTTGCCGATTGCCCGTGCCGAAAGCGAGATCGATCATGAAGGGATGATCGATGGTGGTGTAGGGGAAGCCCATCTCCACCGGGGTCTTCCCGTCGATGGCCTTGAGCTGGTCGGCATCCAGACGGAATTCGATACAGCCGAGATTGTCCTTGAGCTGTGCCGCGGTGCGCCCGCCGATAATGGGTATCACGCCCGCCTCGGGCCGCAGCTGCATCAGGGCTGCCAGCGCGACCTGAGAGGGGCTGCGGCCGATCTGCCGTCCGATGTCGGCCACCAGCTCCGCGACTTCCAGGCTATGCTGCGGAATGTCGGCCCGGGTCCGCCGGGCCGGCCCCGTCTCACTGCTTCCCAGATATTTACCGGAAAGTATGCCCCCGGCCAGCGGCGACCAGGCGGTCACCCCCATGTCCAGCTCCTCGGCCATCGGAATCAGCTCGCGCTCCGCGGTTCGCTGCAAGAGGCTATATTCGATCTGCATGCCGATGAACGGCGCCCAGCCGCGCAGATCGGCCAGCATGTTGGCGCGTGAAATCTGCCAGGCCGCCACGTCGGAGACGGCGATATAGGTCACCTTGCCGGCGGAGACGAGATCATCCAGCCCGCGCATGATCTCCTCGATCGGCGTCGTGCCGTCCCAATAGTGCAGCAGATACAAGTCGATATGATCCGTGCCGAGGCGGGTGAGCGATTCCTCGACGCAGCGGCGCATCACCTTGCGGCTGTTGCCGGATTTTGAGATGTCGGGCCCCGCATCGGGCGTATATTTCGTCGCCACGACGAAATGTTCGCGATCGGCCCGGATGAAATCCCCAACCAGCCTTTCGCTCTCGCCGTTCATATACATGTGGGCGGTGTCGATGAAGGTGCCGCCCGCTTCCGCAAAGACATCGAACATCGCCCGGCTTTCGGCCGCGTCTGCGCTCCAGCTCGCACCCTCGCCGAACGTCATGGTGCCGAGGCACAGCTCCGATACGCGCAGCCCCGATCGCCCGTGCAGCCTGTAGCGCATTTCTCTCTCCCTCGTCTTCGCGCGCCGCGCAAGGCCGACGCCAGGGCTCGATAAGTCGATCCCATCGGGAGCTGGCATGACGCCCCCAGCGCGAATCCGCCAGCGTCGAGGACTGTGAAGTTCGGCCTCGGGCGCGCTCAGCCCTTGCGCCGGAAGCGGGCGACGAAAAAGCCGTCGGCGCCCCCTTGATCGGCCAACATGCCCGGCAGCACGCGCACCCGGCCCGACCGGTCGGGCGTGAGGCCGTCCGGCAGTTCCGCATTCTCGACCGGCAGCAGCGCATAGTCGGGCCGCGCCTCGATCAGCGCATCGGCAACGGCCTCGCCTTCGCGCGGCTCCAGCGAGCACACCGCATAGACCAGCGTGCCGCCGGGCTTCACCCAATCGGCCGCACGCAGCAGCATGGCGCGTTGCTGCTCGGCAAGCTCGCCGATCGCCCGCTCGCGGACGCGGTGAAGCACGTCGGGATGGCGGCGGAAGATGCCGGTGGCGGAGCAGGGCGCATCGAGCAGCACCGCGTCGGCCGCCTCTTCCGGCGCCCAAAGGGTGAGGTCGGCCGCGATCGTTTCGGCGGAAAGCCCGGTGCGCGCCAGATTCTCCTGCAAACGGACAAGCCGTGGTTCGGACAGATCGAGCGCCGTCACCCGCCAGCCGGCCGCGGCTAGGCGCAGTGTCTTGCCGCCGGGTGCGGCGCACAGATCGAGCAGGTGCCGCCCCTCACCCTCGCCGAGCAGCCGGGCCGGCAGCGAGGCGGCGATATCCTGCACCCACCAGTCGCCTTCGGCAAAGCCGGGCAGCGTGCTGATCCCGGCCGATCGGGCGATCCGCACATGGCCGGGGGCAAGGCTGATGCCGCCCAGCCGTTCGGCCCATTCGGCAGTGGCCTCGACCTTTTTGAGCGCGAGATCGATCGGCGGAGGCGCGGCGATGAGCGCGCGCGCCGCTTCGGCCGTGGCGAGGCCCCAATTGCCGCGCCAGCGCGCGGCGACCGGCTTGGGGAGAGTGGGCAGGGCAGGCAGGGTCGCCTGCTTGCGCATCAGCGCGCCGAACACGCCGTGCACGAGCTTGCGCGGGCCGCCGTCGACCAGCGGCAGCACCGTGGCGATCGCGGCATGGGCGGGCGTCTCGAGTGCCAGTGCCTGGCTCAGCGCGATGCGGAGCGCGAAGCGTGCCTTGGCATCATATGGCAGCGGTTTCTGCGTGGCGGAATCGATCAACGCATCGAGATCGGGCAGGCGGCGCAGCGTCTCGGCGGCGATGGCATGCGCAAAGGCGCGGTCGTCCGCCCGGTCGAGCTCGCGTGTCGCGCCGTCCAGCGCCGCTTCCAGCGGCAGTCCCTTGCGCAATACCGCATCGAGCAGGCGCAGCGCGGCGCGGCGGCTGGCCGTGCCGTGCGGTTCGGTTTTATCCTTGGTCACGCCGGAGCGCTTGGACCGGAACGGCCCGACGGTTCAAGCCGCGAAATGCGCGCTCAGCCGCGGCCAAGCGGATCGAGCGCGCTGCGCCGCTTGCGCGAAACTGGCACGGAGGCGCTGCCGGGCATGGCCGGCTGGCCGCCCATCCGCACGGCCATCTCCTCCAGCGCGGCGATGCGGTTGCCGGTATCGGGATGGGTCGAGAACAGGCTGTCGCCGCCCCGCCCGCTCAGCGCGGGCACGATGTAGAGCGCCGCCGCAGCGGGATTGGCCTCGGCCACCGGATTGGGCACGCGTTCGGCTCCTTGCGCCAGCTTGGCCAGCGCGGAAGCGAGCGCGCGCGGCTTGCCCGAAATCTCCGCACCGGCACGGTCGGCGCCATATTCGCGCGTACGGCTGATCGCGAGCTGCACGATCATCGCGGCGAAGGGCGCGATCAGCATGGCCGCGATCGTCGCCAGCATGTTGCCGCCGCGTTCGCGGTCATGGCCGAAGAACATACCGAAGTTGGCGAGCATCGAGATGGCGCCCGCGATCGTCGCCGTCATCGTCATCACCAGCGTGTCGCGGTTGCGCACATGGCCAAGCTCGTGCGCCATCACGCCTGCGATCTCGTCCCGGTTCAGCATGGCGAGCAGGCCGGTGGTCGCCGCGACGGCCGCGTTCTGCGGATTGCGACCTGTCGCGAAGGCGTTGGGATGGGGGCTGTCGATGATGTAGACCCGCGGCATGGGCAGGCCGGCACGCATCGCGAGCTGGCGGACGAGGCCGACGAAATCCGGCGCGCTCTGCTCATCCACCTCGCGGGCGCCGTGCATCGACAGCACGATCTTGTCCGCATTCCAGTAGGTGAACAGGTTCATGCCGGCCGCGACGACCAACGCGATCATCGCGCCGCCCGATCCGCCCAGCGTATAGCCCAGCCCCATGAACAGCGCCGTCAGCGCCGCCAGCAGCATGGTAGTCCGAAAACCGCTCATCTTGCCTTTGCTCCTTGCAGCGACAATGTGGAGATACGCCCTTTCATCTTCAATCCGAATGAGACGATCCGATGGCCAAGCGTCCTGCCCATGTGAAGCCGCCCGCCCACCTCTCCAAGAGCCCTCCGGTACCGGAGCCGCGGGAGGCCGAGCATAATCCGAACGGCGATCCGAACGGCCTCGATCCCACCCGCTACGGCGATTGGGAGCTCAAGGGAATCGCCGTGGATTTCTGATATTCTTGGTGAGTTTGAAAAATGACCCCGCCGGAGCAAGCTCAACGGCGGGGCCGAGGTTCAGGGGTCGGCCCAAGGGGGGAAGGGCCGATGAGCAGCGCATTAGGCGTGGCTGGCTGAACGCCAAATTGACGAAGTCGCTACGGTGTCGTCCGCCGCGTTTTCATCAAATTTTACAAGCCAGCCACATATTGAGAGACGCGGGCGGATTGTTGCCGCGATGTGCCGGGCGGTCGGGTTCGGGCAGGCTGCCGCAGCTCTTTTCGCAGTGCGTGGGCATAGCCCAGGCCCATGATCGCCCCGCTGCGGCGATCTCGAGATACGACCGGCGGCGCGGCAGCGGCGTCAGTGACTTCGTCCCTACGACATGGTCGCGGTTCCCGTCGGGCTACCCTCTGCGCGGTGCTGTAAGTGCCTGGAAAAAAGGCCCCGTCGGAGCAAGCTCAACGACGGGGCCGAGGTTCAGGGGGTCGGCCAAAGGGGGGGAAGGCCGACGGCGAGCCGAATAGCCCCGGCAATCTGAACGGCAAATTGACGGGATCGGAAAAATCCGAGGCGCGGCTTTGCGACCTGCGATTTCATGCCGATGCCGCTTTCCGAAACGGGGCCTTCGGCCCGGCAGCGGGTCAGGCGTTTGCCGGTTCCAATATGACCACCGGTATCTCGCGATGCCCGGCGGCGAGCTTCGCATAATCGTCATAGGGCGGGAAAATGTCGGCCATCAGCGCCCAGAGCCGCTTGCGCTCCTCGCCTTCGGCGTCGCGCGCGTGGACGGCGTGGTGCGCCGTCGCCACCTGGATCTCGGCATCCGGATGCGCCCGCAAATTCTTGTACCAGCCGGGGTGATCCGGCGCGCCGCCCATCGAGGCGACGATGATGAAGCGATTGCCATCCTTGCCGTAGATCAGCGGCAGATCATGCTTCTCGCCCGATTTGCGGCCGGTCGTCGTCAGCAGCAGCGAGGGCTTGGGATCGCCCTGGCCCGCGGGAGCAAAGTCGTGTGCCTTGATCGGATCGCGCTTGTAGAGTTCGATATGCTCGCGGATCCAGGGTGCTTTGTCCAAGATGCTCATGTTCGGTTCCTTGCTTGCGCGCTGAATATGCGGCTCGGTCTATGGTCGTGCAAGATCGGCAGGCCGGTGCGAAGGTCAGCCCGCCGCCTGCGCCAGCAAGCGCAGTGCGCCACGCGCCTCCGCCTCGCGCAGGCTGGCGAAGCCGATGCGCAGGCCGCGCGGCGCTGTGGGTCTGGTGGCGAACGAGCGTGAATCGGCGATGCTCAGCCCCAGTTCCGGTGCCCGCGTCTCGATCCGGTCCAGCCGGCCGGCATCCGGGAATGTCAGCCAGAAGGCCAGGCCGCCCTCCGGCATGCGATGATCGACGATGCCGCGCAGTTCCTCGTCGAGCGCCGCCGCGAAGGCGAGTCGCCGGGTGGCATAGACTTGGTTGGCCTTGCGCGCGTGCCGGCGCAGTTCGCCATTCTCGATCAGCTCGGCAGCGGCATCCTCGGTCAGCGTGTTGCCCATGCCATCGGTAAGCGAGACGCCGTGCGCCACCGCGTCGATGAAAGCGGGCGGGGCGGCGATATAGCCGATGCGTAGCGCTGGCAGCAGCAGCTTGGAAAGCGAGCCGACATAGATCACGCGCGACGGCGCGTAGCTCGCCATCGGCAGCAGCGGCTGTGAATGGAAATGGAATTCATGGTCGTAATCGTCCTCGATGATCGCGAAACCGAATTGGCGCGCGAGCTCGAGCAGGCGGAGCCGCCGCTCGGGGCGCAGCGCGACGGTGGTCGGAAACTGATGATGCGGCGTCAGGAAGATCGCCTTCACCCGGTGCGCCCGGCATTGCTGCTCGACATGGTCGACGTCCGCGCCCTGCTCGTCGAGTCCCACCGGTACGGGCTTTGCGCCGCAGGCGTTGATCGCGGCGACGGCGGGTTCGTAGGTCAGCTCCTCCATCAGCACCGTGTCGCCCGGCGAGAGGAGCGCACGCGCGGCGAGAAAGATGCCGTGCTGGCTGCCGCGGGTGATGCAGATATTCTCCGCGGTCACCGGCAGGCCGCGCTCCGATTTCAGCATTTCCGCAATCTTCTCTCGCAGCAGCGGCGATCCGCGCGGATCGCGGTAGAGCAGGCGGTTGGCCCGCGAGGCCCGGTTGATCGCGGTACGATAGGCGCGCGTCAGCATCTCGGCGGGGAACAGCCGTCCGTCGGGCGAGCCTTCGTCCAGCTTCAGCCATTTGCCGGCAGGCAGCGCCAGCGGTCGCGCGGGCGGCGCGTGGAAGCGATAGTCGGGCATGGCGGCCGCATCCGGCGCCCGGCCGGGATCGCCGGACGGCGTTCGCCGGGGATCGGGCAGCGACTGGGAGACCATCGTGCCGCGGGTGCCGGACGACATGAGCCAGCCCTGTGCGATCAGATCCTCATAGGCGAGGACCACCGTCTTGCGATTGACGCCCAGCGCAGCAGCGAGATCGCGGCTGCTCGGCAGGAAATCGCCTGAGCCGAGACGACCGCGCTCGATCTCGTGGATCAGCGCATGGGCGATCTGTAGATAGAGCGGGGTCGAACGCGACGGATCGATGCGTTCGCCGAGCACCACTTTCCAGGGCCGCAGCATTGGCCCCTCTCCCCTGGCTAAAAATCGAAAAACGAGGGCCCAGCCTAGCCATGCCGCGCCCGGAGGCAAGGTTGCATCTTGGTCCCCCGCATTTATCCCGCTTGGCGCTTGTCGGGGGCCGGCGGTGCGCCGATGGTCGATGGGTTCCTGAAGGTGGCGAGGGCTAGGGTGACCGAGACGCGTGCAGCCGGCGATGCTCCATCGCCCTTCGATCGGTTCGCGGCGAGTGACGTCGTCGATCTGATCGGCGAATATCCGATGGCCTGGATCACCCCGCGCATTGCCGATGCGGGGCTGCCCTCGCTTCTCCCGCTGCTTGCCGAAACCGATGGCGAGGGCCGGCTGGTCGCGTTGGTCGGCCATATGGCGCGGCGCAATCCGCTTCATGCCGCGCTCGCCGCCGATCCGCGCGCGCTGATCCTGTTCACCGGCCCCCATGGCTATGTCTCGCCCGCGCGCGTGTCCGATCCCGATTGGGGGCCGACCTGGAACTATGCGCAGCTTCGCATCGAAGCCGATGTACGCTTCGTCGAGAACGGCGGTGATGCCGCGCTCGCCCAGCTTCTCGCTGCCATGGAGAGGAGCGAACCGACCGGCTGGACGACGGAGTCGCTCGGCGCCCGCTATCGCCCGATGGAGCGCGCGATCATCGCTTTCCGCGCCGAAGCGATGCGGATCGAGGGCCGCTTCAAGCTCGGCCAGGACGAACGGCCGGAAATGCTGCGGGACATCCTCGATCGCCATCCCGATGCGGCGCTGACCCGTTGGATGCGCCGTTTCAACGCGGACCGCGTCTAGGACGTCGGGCATAGGATCGGATCCATCGTGCAAGCTTGCGCTCGGATGGCGCAGGCAGCTTGACCCCGTTTCGTGATTGTCATATATTTCTGTCATGACAGAAATAACAGTAGATAAGCAGCGCATGGCACCCGCGGTCGAGCAGTTCGTCCTCCGGTGGGGCGATCTGGGCGGGCAGTGGGGCGTGAACCGTTCCGTCGCGCAGATCCATGCGCTGCTCTATCTCGCCGAGCGGCCGATTACCGCGGAGGATATTGCCGATGCGCTCGGCATGGCGCGGTCCAACGTGTCGAACAGCATTCGCGAGCTTCTGGGCTGGAAGCTGATCCGGCGCGTGCCCGTGCTCGGCGACCGGCGGGATCATTATGAGGCGGAAACCGATCTGTGGCAGATGGCCACGCGCATCGCGCAGGGCCGCAAGCAGCGCGAGATCGATCCCGCCGTCGCTGCGCTCCGCCACGTCGTCGATGCGGCGGAGGACGATCCCCGCGTCAGCCGGGTGGCGCGCGATCGGCTGCGCGCCATGCAAGGCTTCGTCGCCACGCTCGACGATTGGTACGATCAGATGCTGGCGGTGCCGCCGAACAAGATCATGGCGCTCATCAAGCTCGGTTCGCGCGTCGTCAACCTGCTCAGCTTCGGCCGCGGCAAGAAGGGCGCGGACAAAGACGGAAAAGACTGACGCTTTTTGTGCAGTGATTTCTCTTTCTGCAGAAATAACTGGATATACCAAAGACAGGGGACAGGCACATGGCACAGCCAATCGAAAGCATCGCTGCCGGGGAAGGCCGGGCCGGCGAGGCCGCGCTCGTCGATCTGCGCTTCCGCACACTGCTCGGCGCCGGGGCATGGGCCGTATTGCCGGCAGCAGTGCGTGCCCGTTTCAGCAAGCGGCTGGCTGGCGGCGCGGCCGTGACCTATGTCGGAGAAGTGGCGGAATGCCGCATGAGCCGGCTCGGGTGGCTGCTCGCCCAGTTCGGCCGGCTGATCGGAGCGCCGCTGCCGCTCGGTTGCGACATCGGCGTGCCGGCGGTGGTGAGCGTCACCGAGGATGCGGCGCGCGGCGGCCAGTTCTGGACGCGGCTCTACGGGCGCATCCGCGGTTTCCCGCAGGTGATCCACAGCAGCAAGCGCTTCGCCGGGTGCACCGGCCTCGAGGAATATCTCGGTTTCGGCTGCGGCATCGCTTTGCGGGTGAGCGCGGACGAAAGCGCGCTGCATTTCCATAGCGATCATTATTTCGTAGGCGCGGGGAGGCTGCGTCTGCGCATCCCCGCCTGGCTCGGCCCAGGCAGGCTGACGATCAGTCATGAGGATCGCGGCGACGGCCGCTTCGCCTTCCGGCTGCTGCTCTGCCATCCGCTGTTCGGCGAACTCATCCGCCAGACCTGCCTGTTCCGCGACCAGCCTCTTCAACCTGGCGGGAGATGAAGCCATGACGGACATTCCCGAAATCTCGGTCGCAGGCGGGCATCCGGATGGTGCAGTCGCAACGGTGCCCCTTGGAACGCAGCCACGGCAAGGGCGTAGGTAGGACCATGAGCGAGACGAGCATGACCGAACGCCTGGGACGCATGATGCCGTCGCTGCCGCAATTGGGCGTCGCCCGGGCCATCAAGCATCGGCTGGTCGAGGAGGTGCGCGACACGTTCAACGATCGCGCGCGGGGAGAAAGGCCGGTCGTCCGGCGCGAGGACGGCCTGTTCGGGTCGTCTTCGGTGATCTGGCGCGTGCATGGCGACGTCGCGACCATGATGATCGGCGGCGTCGCGGCCCTGCTCCTGCAGATGCTGCATCCCGCGGTGCTGGCCGGTGTCTGGGATCATAGCCGGTTCCGGCACGACATGCTCGGCCGGCTGCGCCGCACCGCCCGTTTCATCGCGCTCACCACCTATGGCGGGCGCGAGGAGGCGGAGGCGGCAATCGCGCAGGTGCGGGCGATCCATGAGCATGTGCGCGGCACGCTGCCGGACGGGCGAGCCTATGCGGCAAACGATCCGCGCCTGCTTGCCTGGGTGCACGTCACCGAAGCGGTGAGCTTCCTCGATGGCTGGATCCGCTATGGCGAACCGGCCATGCCGGCCGCCGACCAGGATCGCTATTTCGCGGAGATTGCGGTGATCGCCCACGCGCTCGGCGCCGATCCGGTGCCGCGGAGCCGCGCCGAGGCGGAAGCCTTGATGACATCGATGCGGGGCGAACTGGTCAGCGACGCGCGCACGCAGGAGGTGGTTCAGCTTCTGCTCGGCACGCCGGCACGCAAGCTTTCCGCCGAGCCGGCGCAGCGCATCCTCTTTCGGGCTGCCGTGGATCTGCTGCCACGCTGGGCGCGGGAGATGCATGGCCTGCCCGATCTGACGCTCGGCCGCCCGATCGTGCGCAGCGCAGCGTCGGGGCTCGCCCGAACGCTGCGCTGGGCCTTCAGCTGATCCCGGTCAGAGCACCCAGCTTCCCGTCAACGCGGTCACGTTGCCGGTGAAGAGGATGGCCATGTCCGCATTGGCGTCGCCGTTGGTATCGAACAGCGCCGTCGTGGTGTTCGTGCCGGCATCGTAGCTGACCGTGAATTCGCCGGCGGCATGGGTGAAGGCCGAAGCCTGCACGAAGGCCTGGTTGCCGCCGATCTTGGTGTTGGCATCGATCGCGCCGAGGTCGAGAATGTCGCCCGCGGCGAAATCGGTGATCCGGTCGGCCGTGGCAGGCGCGCTGTCGCCCACCGCGAGGTAGACGAAGGTGTCGGCCTGGGTTCCTCCGGTCAGCGTATCCGCGCCGGCACCGCCCGTGATGGTGTCGCTGCCGACGCCGCCGATCAGGACGTCGTCACCGCCCGCGCCCTTGATCACGTCATTGCCATAGCCGCCGTCGACCGTATCGTTGGAGGAGCCGGCATCGATGATGTCGTTGCCGTTGCCGCCATAGATGCTGTTCGCCTGGGCGGATCCGGTCAGCACGTCGCCATAGGCCGATCCGGTCACATTCTCGATCGAGATCAGCGTGTCGTTGCCGCCACCGCCGGTCGCCTGCGCGCCGGCGAGCGACAGGTTCACGGTTACAGCCGTTGCCGCCGACGCGTAGCTCGCCATGTCGAGGCCCGCGCCGCCGTTCAGCGTATCGTCGCCGAGCCCGCCGACGAGCGTGTCGTTGCCGGCGTTGCCGGTGAGGACGTTGTTGTTGGCATCGCCGGTCAGCTGGTCGTCATAGGCGCCGCCGGTCAGATTCTCGATGCCGTGCAGCGTGTCCGTGCCCGCGGAGATCGTGGATTGGGCGGTCGCAATCGCCAGGCTGACCCGAACAGCGCCCGTCGCCGTCGCATAGCTGGCCGTGTCGATGCCCAGCCCGCCGTCGAGCGTGTCGTTGCCCAGGCCGCCGTTGAGAATGTCGTTGCCGTCGCCGCCATAGAGGGCGTTGGCGAACTCGTTGCCGGTCAGCGTGTCGTCATAGGCGGAGCCGATCACATTCTCGATGCTGACGAGTTGGTCGTTGCCGGCGCCCACCGTATTCTGCACCGAATGGTTGAGCAGGTTCACCGTGACGGCCGATGCCGTGGCCGAATAATCGGCGGTGTCGACCCCGGTACCGCCATCCAGCTTGTCATTGCCCGCGCCGCCGACCAGCGTATCGTTCCCGTTGCCGCCGGTCAGCGTGTTGTCATTGCCGTCGCCGGTCAGCACGTCATTATAGTTGGATCCCGTGACGTTCTGGAAAAGCCAGAGATAGTCGTTTCCGGAGCCGCCCGTATTCTGCGTCGTGCCGAGCTGGTTGAGATCGACCGTCACGGCGCTGGTCGCGGAGCCATAGCTGACCGTGTTGATACCATTGCCGCCATAGAGGACGTCGTCGCCGAGGCCGCCGTCGATCAGGTCATTGCCATCCCGGCCGTCGATGAGATTGTTCCCGCCGTCGCCATTCAGCGTGTCGTTGAAGGCAGAGCCGGTGAGATTTTCGAAGCCGGACAAAGTATCCGTGCCCGCGCCCCCGGTATTCTGCGCGGTGTTGACCCCCAGGTTGACGCTGACCTTCGCGGCCGCATAGGCATAGCTCGCGGTGTCGGTACCGGCATTGCCCTGCATCAGATCGTTGCCCGCGCCGCCTTCGACGATGTCGTTGCCGTCGCCGCCATAGAGGGTATCGTCGCCCGATCCGCCATTCAGCGTATCGTTGCCGAGGTCGCCGGAGACATAGTCGTTGCCCGCCACGCCGAACAGGCTGTCGTCACCGTCGCCGCCATAGATGGTGTCGGCGCCGACCGGCGCGGCGCTAAAGGTCGAATGATTGGTCACCGACGTGTTGAGAACGAAGGTCTCTCCGCCCGCGAAGGTCGAGCCGCCAAAGGGGCGGACGTTGATGTAATAGGTCCCGGACGTCGGCGCGACGAAGGTCAGGTAGGAATCCAGGCCGGAAGCGGATCCCGCCCCGCCGAGATCGACCGAGCTGTCGTCGCTCGAAGCGAGTATCGTGCCGGAGCCGTCCCGGATCTCGACGATCGTATCGACATTGGTGCCGATCGCGGATCCGGAGCCGAAATCGATATCTACCGTCAGCGTCTGGCCGGCGCCCACCGCGACCGAGAAATATTCGCTTTCGCCGGCCGTCGCTTCGACCATCGCTGTCGCATGCGGGATGCTGGAGTTCGCAACCAGGGGATTCTCGTCCGTAGACCAGATGCTCGCTATCTCCAGGCTGATCGCCGTGGCGATCGAGGCGTTCGAGGTCGACGAAGTCAGTTCGTAATGAAAGCCGATATCGCCCATGACCAGATCGTCGCCGCCATAGGCATAGATGCTGTTCGGCCCGCCATTATACTGACCGATATCGGCGAGTACGTCGTCATTTGCCGAGCCTGTCAGGGGGCTGCCTGAGAAGAAGTAGTTGATAGCCATCACATATCTCCCATCGGAAATGTTCGGATACGGTGATTGATTATCTTTTCTGGCGACCGAACTTGGTCATGCTGGCCGGTTGATCCGCACCCCTTCTGTGGGTTCCCCCGGATTCCGTCGGATGGTCCGAATATGGTGCGTTGTAGTGCGAAATATTGTTCATATTTTGGCATGAATTGTTCAGAATATCTTCTAAGTGATCGGCTGAGGCCAAGCCGAAAACCGGGGATTGGATCGGTTGCGTATCGAATGCCGATCGAAAATGCGTCTCCGGCTTTTGAATAAGCCATTCCATGAGCTTCGATGACAGGCCATTCGATCTATGCCGATCTTTCCGGATTCGGAACTTGACCGAGAATATAGTCGCACGCGAGCCCGGCCAATGTGAGCGCCATCACAGTCTTGCCTGCAGTGGTAGCGCCGTTGGCGACGAACAGCGCGGTGGTGGTGCTGCCTGCATCATGAGCGAGGGTGAACTCGCCCGCCCTCGCATCGGGCCGATGCACCCATATCTGGCGGGCAAGCGTTCGCATGCCTATCTCGGCCCTGAGGCATGTGGTCATGGCATTGGATCGGACGACAGGCGAAAAGATGACGGGTGCGGTGGGCGCGGCCCTGCTGCAGGGGCTGCTCGGCTATGCGCTGCTCGTCGGGCTGACGGTCGGCATGCCGGTCAAGCATGAGGATGCGTTGAAGCTGTTCGACATCCTGCCGGATCGGCCACCGCCGCCGCCGCCACCTACGGTCCCGCGCAAGACCGAAAGCCACAAGCCCAGGGGCGCCGCCGCGCCGCCCAATCGAAAATCCCGTGCCACGGAGATCGTCGCAAAGCCACCGGTCGTGCCGCTGCCTGCGCCGCCGCCGGTGATTGCCGCCCCGGTCGCAGGCCGCGGCAGTGACCCCTCTGCCGGTGCCGCGCTCCGCCCGGGCCCCGGCACCGGGGCGGGCGGGCAGGGGACGGGCACTGGCGCCGGCGGTTCGGGAGATGGCGAGGGCGGGGACGATACCCCGCCGCGTCAGATCAAAGGCCGGATCAAGGATTCGGATTATCCCCGCGGCGCGGCGCTTGCCGGTGCCGGTGGCACGGTGATGGTGCGCTTCAGCGTGGAGACGGACGGTCGCGTCGGCGAATGCGTCGTCACCGGTTCCAGTGGAAATGCCGATCTCGATCAGACCACCTGCCGCCTGATCCGCGAGCGTTTCCGCTACCGCCCGAGCCTGGATGCCTCGGGCCGCCCGGTGCGATCCTACGTGATCGAGGACCATAGCTGGGCGGTCGAGAGGGGGTTCGCACCGTCCTCCGATTCCTCGCGGGATCCTTAGGGCATCGTGCGGATGAGGAGTGGTTGCCTGCATAACGACGCGATCACAAAGGCTTGTTCCAGTAACTCGCTTGGGATTTTTCCAAATCGAACCGGGGCGTAGTTAAGCCCTTCATAACCTCTCGCGGTTAATTCCCGCTGCCATGGGGCGGATGGGTATCCTGAAGAGGCGACATGGGCTGGGCGTTGCGGCGCTGCTGCTGACCGCATCGTGCGTGGCGCCGGATCGCGCCGCGCTGACCAAAGGCGCGGATCCCGTCTTGCAGGCCGCACCGTTGCTCAAGAAGCTTGAGCTCGACGTGCCGAAGGATGTGGCCGCCGCAGTTGCCGCGGCCGAGGAGCCGGAAAGCAAGCTCGCCGCGCTGACCGGCGCCGCGCCGCCCTTCGTCAACAATGCGCAGACCAGCGACGACGCCGATCGCGCGCTCCATTGCCTGGCAGAGGCGGTCTATTACGAAGCCCGTTCGGAGCCGATCGAAGGGCAGCGCGCCGTCGCCCAGGTGGTGCTCAACCGGGTGCGCGATCGTGCCTTCCCCCACAGCGTTTGCGGCGTGGTCTATCAAGGGTCGCAGCGCGCGACCGGATGCCAGTTCAGCTTCACCTGCGATGGATCGCGCACTTATGCGCCTATCGGCATCGCCTGGCGCCGTGCCCTGGCCGTCGCACAAGCCGCGCTCGACGGCAGCGTCTATGAGCCGGTCGGTTCGGCGACCTTCTATCACACGACTGCGGTCTCACCCTGGTGGGCGCCCAGCCTGACACGCATCGTCACGGTCGGCGCGCATATCTTCTATCGCTGGAGCGGCAGGCTGGAGCGCGCGCTCGCCTTCCGTCAGGATTATTCCGGCAGCGAGCCGGGCAAGGATCCGGCCCTGGCGTCCGTCGGCGCGGATGCGTCCGGTGCGACGAGCATGTCGATCGAAAACGGCGTTCGGGTGTTCCGCGATGGCGCGGACTCCGCCAGGCATATCAGCATTGCCGACGCGACCGACCCCGCGGCTGTTCCCGCACCGGATGGGCCGCCTGCGCCGAAGCGGACGATGGTCTCGGCCAGCGTGCGCATCCACTATGGCGCCACCGCCGATCCGGCTCCGGAGGCGGGCGTCGCAACGCACATCGCCGCCGATCCGAGCTGAGCAGCCCTGCCGGCTGTGCCGCCGGGACAGGGCATCTCCCTTGTACCGCCGCCGCGAGGCGGTGCGCCAAGTGCCTCGAATAGCTTCAATTTGGATCATTCGGTTTGCCGCAACATCGCTTGCGTCGATCCCGGAAATAGGCTTGGAGCTATGCTGTCGCTTTCAGCGACATCTTACAGGGGGTCTTTCATGAAAATTTGCAAGGCAGCGGCGCTCGGCGCCGCGCTGATGAGCACTGCCGTGCTCCAAGCACAGCCGGTTCAACCCGTTGATGCGCCCGTGGCCGTGGCGCCATCGACCGTCGCGCCCGTAGTGGCGGTGCCGCGCCCGTCGATCGAAAACAGCGTCGGCCTTCCGGCCAACACGGAAGTCTGGCTGAGCCCCAACGCCGAGGTGAATTCCAAGCGCGTCAAACAGGGCGAGAAGTTTGAGATGACCGTCGCGCGCGACGTGATGCTCGGGGATTATATCGTGATCCCGCGCGGCACCAAAGGCTATGGCCAGATCAGCTATCGCACCGGCAAGGGCGCGTTCGGCAAGTCGGCGAAGATGGAGTTCGACGTCGTCGGCATCGAGCTCAACGGCCGCACCATCCCCGTGACCGGCCATTACCGCATCGAGGGGCAGGGCAATACCGGTGCGACGGTGGGAGCCGTGGTCGCGGTAGGGGTCTTCGGCGCGTTCGTTACCGGCCGCAGTGCGGTGGTCGCACAGGGCACCGAATATAAGGCGTTCACCACCAACATGCTGCCGGTGGCGCTCGGTTCCGCCCCGGCGGTGCCTGGCGCCCCCGCGGCTGCCGCTCCTGCGGTGCTGACGGCCCCGGTCGCGCCCGCGGCTCCCGCGCCGGCCGTCATCAAGACGAGCAGCGAGCAAACGCCCAAGACCTGACAGCGACGCTTCCTCCTTGCGCTTGTGCGGAAGGAGGGGCGCCTGGCGCTCGGGCGGCATGGTTCCCATATGGCGGCCATGTCGCTCGCGTCCCCCGATCCCACTCTTTTTCCATTCGATTTCCTCGCTCCACCGCCAGCCGTCCCCGGCCTCGTACAACGGGATGCGCTCATCGCGCCGGAAGAGGAGAACGCCCTGATCGCCGCGATCGACGCGGCCGGCCTTGCGCCTTTCCGTTTCCAGGGTTGGCTCGGCAAGCGGCTCACCGCCTCCTTCGGCTGGTCCTATGACTTCGATCGCGGCCGGTTCGAGGCTGCCGAGCCGATTCCCGACTGGCTGGAGCCGATCCGGCTGCGCGCCGCGGCTTTTGCGGGGCTGGCGCCCGATGCGCTCGTTCAGGCCCTGCTGATCCGCTACGATCCGGGCGCGGGCATCGGCTGGCATCGCGACCGGCCGGTTTTCGACCGCGTCGTCGGCATCTCGCTCGGTCATCCGGCGACGCTGCGGTTGAGGCGGCGGACGGCAGCCGGGTTCGATCGTGCCGCGGCGCTTCTCGTGCCGCGCGCCGCCTATCTGCTTTCCGGCGAAGTGCGTCGCGATTGGGAGCACAGCATCGCCCCCCTCGCCGAGCCGCGCTGGTCGATCACCTTCCGCAGCCTGGCCGATCATGGCTTGGCCAGGCGATAGGAGTTGATCAGCGCCAGAAGCGCTTGCAATCCAGCAGCGCGTCATGCGCGTCCGCCGCGGTGTCGAGCAGCTTGCGCTTGTGCCTGGTGCCGATCAGCGGCGCCGCGCCCGGCGCGTCGGCGAGGCCGAGCCGATCGAGCAGTTCGGGGGCTGTCGCCATGTCGTTCAGCGCGCCGAGCCGGTCCTGCAGCTCCTCCAGCGTGGAGATGAACCGCTTGTAGCGTCGCTTCGCACGCTTGCCGTCGAACAGCGCATGGAAGAATTCCGATGCGTAGCGCAGCTTCTTCGCGGCCTTGCGCAATTCGTGGCGGGCTTCGTCGTCCAGCCCCGCCAGGTCCTTGCCCGATTTCTTCACCTTGCCGCGGAAGCGGTCGAGCGCGGCCGCCGCGAAGAGGGGGGCCGGCTGCTCGCGCATTTCCTTGAACAGGGGCTGCCGCAGCCAGTCCCCGAGCGCGATCCACTCGACCAGATCGAGCATCAGCGTGCGGGCGCGTTCCGAATGCAGCGCGGTCTCGGCGGCATGATAAGCCTGATCGCGTGCGGCGAGCAGGCGGGTGCTCAGCTCCGGATCCTCATTCTGTTCGATGAGCACGTCGATGCTGCGTGCGTCGGCCAGCGCGAGTGCCAGCCAGCGCGTCTCCTCGCGCAACCGGCCAAAGCGGAGGTCGCCGAGCATTTCCTTGTGGATGGTGAAGGCCGAGCGTAGCCGGCGCAGCGCCACCCGTGCCTGGTGCAGCGCGTTCGGATCGTGCTGTTCGAACAGCAGCGCTTCGTTCAGGCGAAATTGGCGGAGACAGGATTGCGCGATGTGCTGGAAGGCGTGCGCTGCATCCAGGTCGGGCTTCAACGCGACCGGGCCGGTCTTCACCGCTGCCTTGGCCGACTTCAGCAGGCGAAAGCCGCGTTCCGATTTGGTGAGCACGCCGAGATGCACCGGCAGGTGCGCATCGATATGGCGGGCGAGCGCGAACAGGGCGTCGGGCTTGCCATGTTTCTGCTCCAGCTCGAGCTCGCAGATGGGCGAACTGCGCTCCCCGGCGTTCGCTTCGCCGCGGTCGAGCACCAGCTCGATCTTCGCGCCCTCGCGTTCGACGATCCAGGTCCGCCGTTCCACAGACACTTCGAACAGCGGCACGATCGTGTCCGCCGCCGCGCCGAACAGCGCGCGGATCGGCGTCCGCTCGTCCAGGACGGGCGTATCGCTTTTGACGCCGAACTCCCACTCCGGCCGGGCAAAGAGGCCCGCCGCGCTGCCGCCTTCCGCTTTCACCGTCTGGACGCGCTTGCGCCCGACATGGCGGATGCGCAGCGTCATGCCTTCTTCCGACAGCGCATGATCGGGCGTATCGAAATAGACCGACCTTTGCCGAACGATCTGCGGCATGCCCGGCAGCAGGCCGGACCGTTCGAGCGCGTCCGCCGCTGCCGGCGTCAGCTCCAGCTTCAGTTCCACTTCCTGCGCCACGCTTTTCCGCTTCCTCCCTTTGTCGGCATAGGACTAGGGTCGTTCACGCTTGAAACCACCGGCTGTTCATAACGGAGCGGAGTCTCCTGCGCCACGTGGGTCATGCTGTCCGCAGGATCATTGCAATAGCGTTATCAAGCCGCAACCATGCCGGGCCGGCCGGCTTCCACGACGAAGGAAGCGATCGTCGAGATGGCGGAGTTCACGTCGCGGGCATCGGCGAGCCCGCGGAATGCCACATCGCAGCGGCCGGGCGTCAGGTCGATGCGGCCATAGCCCTTTATCTCATTCTCCGCGAAACGGAATCCGGGGTTCAGCAAGGTGCTGCGCTTGAACGTCGCGTCATGGAACAGGGAGGTGATCGATCCCCCGACGAATTCGGAGGCGAGGATGCGCTTGTCGTCGTCGGGATCGGCCATGTCGGAGGCGGCGAAGGCGTGGATGTCGCCGCTCAGCACCAGCGGGTTGGGCGTGTGCGCATCGCGCCAGCGGCGCAGGATGCGTTCGCGCGCAGCCGGATAGCCGCCCCATGTGTCCGCCGAATAGAGCCTGGCGCCCTCGTCCGGATGATCCGCATCCAGCCGCGCATAGGACGTCATCAGCGTCTGCTGGGACAGCAGATTCCACTGCGCCCGGCTGCTGCCCAGCGCCCGGTGCAGCCAGTCTTCCTGGGTACTGCCGAGGATGGTGCGGCGGGGATCGTGGCGTTCGGCGCAGTCGGGCACCAGCGGCAGATATTTCTTGTGGGCGGGCAGCAGGTCGGCAGGCTGGCAGGGATGGCCGGAGCGGAATTGTCGATCGTCGATGATCTGGAACTGCGCGAGCCTGCCCCAGTCGAGCGTGCGATAAAGCTGCATCGCCGCGCCATGGGGACGCGACCGGCGCCGCAGCGGCATATGCTCCCAATAGGCCTGGTAGGCGGCGGCGCGGCGCAGCAGGAAAGGCGCGCGCTCGCCATTATTCTCGTCGAGGTCGTTGGCGTAATCGTTGGCGACCTCATGATCGTCCCACGTCACGGCCCAGGGGGCCGTGGCGTGCGCGGCCTGCAACAAGGCATCGAGCTTGTAGGTCGCGTAGCGGACGCGGTAGCCCGCCAGATCCATCGGCTCGGGGTTGAGATGCATGCGCACGCCGCCGGGGGAGGGGGCGCCTTCGTAGATATAGTCGCCGAGGAACAGGATCAGGTCCGGATCCTCCTCCACCGCGTGGCGCCAGGCGGCATAATAGCCGACCTCATATTTCTGGCAGGATCCGTAGCAGATGCGCAGGCGGTCGACGGCTGCGCCCGGCGCCGGCGCGGTGCGCGTGCGGCCGACCGGGCTGGCGATGCCCTGCGCGATGAATCGGTAATAATAAGGACGGCCGGGCGCGAGACCGGTCACTTCGACATGCACTGAATGGCCCCAACGCGCCTCGGCTCGCGCGTCGCCGAAGCGCACCAGCCGGGCGAAGCGCTCGTCCTCTGCCACTTCCCAGCGCACCGGCACCTCGTGCGGCGGCATGCCGCCATCGCCTTCCAGCGGCCTGGGCGCGAGCCGCGTCCACAACACGATCCCGTCCGGCTCGGGATCGCCCGAGGCGACGCCGAGCGTGAAGGGGCCTTCCGCCGATGCCGAACCCGCCCTCGCGCCGATGCTGAGCAGGGTCGGCGCGGCGATCGCGCCGGCAAGCCACTGGCGTCGGCTGAAGAGCGGCATCGTCATCGTCCTTCGATTGGGGGAATGCGGCTGGCGACCAGCTCCCTGGTCTTGCGCTCGATCGACCAGAGCAGTCGCGCGTCGCGCGCGTCCCAGGCGATCGCCTGGCCCTCGGTCGGAATGGCGACGATCGCGACCAGCTCCAGCGTGCCGCCGCCGGGCGGCGCGCGCAGCACATAAAGCTCGGGTCGGTCATGTCCGGTCACGTAGAGGAGGCCGTCCTCGCCCCAGACGCCGCCGGAGGCGCTCTTCGGCGCCATGCGATCCAGCACGGTGTCGGGAAAACGCCACTGTGCCTGCTCGCGCCAATCCTCGTCGTAGCGGACGAGGGTGGTGAAGCGGTGATCGCGTCCCGGCTCTCCGCCGCGATTGTCGTAATTGGCAAAGCAGGCCCACCAGCTTCCGTCATGGCGCATCGCCCAGGTGAGGGATCCATGGCCATGGCCGAGATGCTGGGTGGAAAGATGGGTGAGCCGCCGCGCGTCGAACCGTTCGATGCGGCTCTGCATCGGCACGTCGGGATAGTTGGACGCGGCGCAGATCAGCGTGCCCGCCTCGGCGGTGCAGCTGTTCATATGCTTGAAATGCGCCGCATCGCCCTCCCAGCGCGCGACCTGCCTGCCGCTTTTGGCATCGAGCTTGGCGATCACGCGATTGGAGACGGCATAGAGATAGCGCCCGTCGGATGCGACACCCTGCTCTGCATCCGGTGCCGGCAGCCGGCGCACCTCGCTCGCCTGGAGCGAGAGGATGGCGGCTGCGGCGGTGAGGAGCGCGATCATCAGAACTTTGCCGAGACGCCGCCGTAGAAGGTACGGCCATAGCGTTCGGTCTGGATGATCCAGTTGGTGTTGCCGCCCTGATATTGGCGGGTCGGCTCGTCGGTCAGGTTCTGCGCCTCGAAGAACACGCGCATATCCTTCCACACCGCCACGCTGGCCTTGGCGTCGAGCCGGCGCAGGTCGTTGTTGTACTGGTCGTTATACCAGACGTCGCCCACTGCGAGCAGTGCCTTGCCGGTATTGTGATAGGCGATCGAGGCTTCGAACGGGCCCTTCTGGTAGAAGAGCTCGGCGCCGTAGAGATATTTGGACTGGCTGGGGAAGGTCGAGGTCCGTCCGTCCGTCAGCTTCAGGGTCGAATTGGTCAGCGTGCCGGTCAGCGAGATGCCGAAGCCGGAAAGCAGGCCGGGCAGGAAGGTGAACTGCTGCTGATATTGGGCCTCGATGCCGACGATGTCGCCCTTCTTCGCGTTGAATGGCTGGGTCACTTCCAGCGTGTCGAAATGCTCGCCATTATAATTCGTGTCGGTCAGGATCGTCGTCCGGCTGAAGATCGGGTTCTTGATGAACTTGGCGAACACGCCGACGCTCAGCAGGCCGCCCTTCGCGAAATACCATTCGGCTGTCGCGTCGAGATTGTCCGAGATATAGGGCTTGAGCCCAGGATTGCCGAGCGACAGCGTGTCGTCGGCGGTGCTCAGCGATCCGCCCGGCGAAAGGTCGCTATATTCGGGCCGGCCGAGGCTGCGCGTATAGGCGAGCCGGAAGATGGTGTCGTCGGAGGGCGCGATCTTGACGATCAGGCTCGGGAGCACATTGCCATAATGGGTGCGGCTGCGCACGGGCACGATCATGGTGCCGTCCTGCAGCTGGAAGCCCTGTACGTTGAGCCGGGTATATTCGTAGCGCAGGCCCGCCGTCAGCGAAACCGCGCCGAAATCCAGGTTCGCCTCGCCATAGGCGGCGCTCACCTTCTCGTGCAGGTCGAAGTCGCTGAGCGTGTCGTTGGCGAGGCTGGTCGCGACATTCTTCTTGAAATAGGCGCTGTTCAGATATTGCTGCGTGAAGGCCTGGATCGCCGCGGGATCGATCGTCGGGCCGTTGAGATAGCGGCTGCCGTCGCTCGGGGAGACGATATAATCCTTCCCTTGCAGGCCGAACTGATCCAGCGTCAGCGCGCTCGATCCCGCGCCCCACACGTCATTGTCCTGATCGAAGCGGCGGCCACTGTCGCGATATTTCGCGCCGAAGCGCAGCACGCTGTCGGTGCCGATACCATTGAGCTTCCAGGTCGCGTCGATCCGGCCCTGCCAGATATTCTCCGTGCCGCGCTGGTTGAAATAGCTGTACTGGTTGAACTTCACCTTGCTCGCCGTACAGGGCGTCCGGGGCGTCGCGGTGTAGAGCGTATTGCTAAAGTCGAAGTCGACGGTTCCCGGATTGCAGCGGAACTGCCATAGCGGATATTCGTCGGTCACGCGGTTGTGCACGCGCGCGGCGCCATAATCCAGCGTCAGATCGCCGAAGCGGCTCTTGCCGCCCGCCATCGCCATCAGCGTCGATTTGCTCTTGTCGTCCAGGCGCAGGTCGAAACGATTCTGCGTGCCGGTCGACGTGCCGGTCAGCCCGTCATTGTTGAGCGTGAGATTGCCCGCGTTGACGATAGCGTCGGTCGCGAAGTCGAGCCGGTAGCGCGGCCGGATCTCATGCTCTGTGAACTTGCTGTAGATGCCGCGCACATAGAATTGGTGCCGGTCGTTCGGCCGCCAGTCGAACGATCCCGAGGCGCCGATGCGTTCGCGCTCGAGCGTGTAGTTGGTATATTTGATGTTTGTCGGCGCGCCGCCGCGGGCGAAGCCGGGCAGCGGGCGCCAATCGTCGGGATAGAAGCCGTAGCTCGTATAGGTGCGGTCCGAATAGCTGCCGCCGAGCACGATGCCGAACTGCTCGTCCGCACCGAAGCGCTTGGCGATCGAGACGTCGCCGCGGATCGGCACCTTGTTCTGCTTGAGGTCCTGATAGCCGGCCTGTGCGTTGACGGTGAGCGCGAAGGGCTGCTTGAAGTCGAAGGCGGTCTGGGTGACGAGGTTGATCGTCCCGCCGATGCCTTGCCCATCCTGGTCCGCGGTCTTCACCTTGGCGACCTCGACGCGGTTGAGCAGCTGGCCGGAGATGATGTCGAGCGGCACCGAGCGGGTCTGCCCGTCCGGCGCGCCCAGCTCGAAGCCGTTGATGGTGTAGCCGTTGAGCGTGGAGGGCACGCCGCGGATCGCGACATAGCGGCCCTCGCCCTGATCGTAGGTCACGCCGACGCCGGGCAGGCGCTCTACCACTTCGGCGACGTTGCGATCGGGCAGGCGGCCGATCTCGTCGGCGGCAGAGACGTCGAGCACGCCGATCGCGACGCGCTTGGCCTCGATCGAACGCTCCTGTTGCGCGCGCTGTCCGGTGACGACGATGGTGTCGTCGCCCGCCGCCGCGTCTTCGGCGAAGGCAGGCGCTGCCGCCATGCCGCCGCCGAGCACGAGCAGCATGGCAAGCGTCGGATAAGACGAAATATTCATGAAATTTCCCCTGAAGTCGCCGCGGGATAGGAGCCCGCGATGACATCAGGGTGACGCCGGCGTTTCGCTTCTCTGGCAGTTTCACGACAATCGGGAAACACATGGAGGCAGGCGGGAAGCGGCATGCCGGCCGCTTCTCGCCCTCATTGGCGTCTCACCCAAAAGGCATCTGCGATCAGAGAAGCCAGGTGCTCGTCAGCGCAGTAACGTTGCCGGTGAACAGGATCGCCATGTCGGCATTGGAGTCGCCATTGGTGTCGAACAGGGCGGTGGTGGTGTTGGTGCCTGCGTCATAGGCGAGCGTATATTCGCCCCCGCTGTTGGAGAAGGCGCCGACGAGGTGGAAGGCCTGGTCGCCAGCCACCTTCGTGTTGGCATCGATTGCGGAGACATTCAGGATATCGCCTTTGGCGAAATCGGTGATCCGATCGCTCGCAGCGAGGGTGCTGTCGCCGGCCGCGAGATAGACGAACATGTCGTTCTGTGTGCCGCCGGTCAGGCTGTCGGCGCCCGCCCCTCCATAGAGCGTGTCGGTGCCGACATTACCGATGAGGATGTCGTCGCCAGCCGCGCCCTTGAGGATATCGTTGCCATAGCCGCCGTCCACCGTGTCGTTGGAGGAGCCGGCGTCGATCGTGTCGTTGCCGTTGCCGCCATAGAGCACGTTGGTCTGCGCCGATCCGGTGATGACATCGTCATAGGCCGATCCGGTGACATTCTCGATCGACACGAATGTATCGAAACCCGCGCCGTGGGTGTCCTGCGCACCGGAGAGAAGCAGGCTGATCGTTACGCCCGCCCCGGCGCTGGCGTAGCTTGCCGTATCCGTTCCGGCGCCCCCATAGAGCCCGTCGTCGCCCGCGCCGCCGACCAGCGTGTCGTTGCCGGCGTTGCCGGTGAGGATGTTGTTGCCGCCGTCACCGGTAAGCTGGTCGTCATAAGCGCCGCCGGTGAGGTTCTCGATACCGGAGAGCGTGTCGCTGCCTGCCGAGATGGTCGACTGCGCCGTCGCAATCGCCAGGCTGACCCGCACCGCGCCGGTAGCGGCGGCATAGCTTGCCGTGTCGATGCCGTCGCCGCCATAGAGAAAGTCGTTGCCGAGGCCGCCGTTGAGCATGTCGTCGCCAGTGCCGCCGTACAAGCTGTTGGCAAAATCATTGCCAGCCAGACTATCGTTGTAGGCGGAGCCGATCACATTCTCGACGTTGCGGATCGAGTCGCTGCCGGCGCCCCCGCTATTCTGGTAGCTCGTGCTGATGAGGCTCAGCGTAATTCCGCCGCTCGCGTCGGCGTAGCTCACCGTATCGACGCCGCCGCCTCCGTCGAGGATGTCGTTGCCGTCCCCACCGACAAGCAGATCGTTGCCGAGACCGCCATAAAGAGTATTTGCGCCGCCGTCGCCGGTCAGCGTGTCCGAATAGGCCGAGCCGATGACCGTTTCGACATTCGCGAGGGTGTCATTGCCATAGCCGATAGCCGTGCCGTCTGCGAGGTTGACCGTAACGGCCCCGGTAGCGGCAGCGTAGGTCACGGTATCGATGCCCGCCCCGCCATCGAACATATCATCGCCGGCGCTGCCGACGAGGCTGTCATTGCCGTCCCCGCCGTCGAACATGTCGTTGCCCGTGCCCCCGAACAGGCTGTCATTGCCGCTGCCGCCGTAGAGGATGTCGTCGCTCAGGCCGCCGTAGAGCGTGTCGTTTCCGTTTTCGCCGGAAAGCGCGTCGCGTTCGGTGCCGCCGGTGACTATGTCGTTGCCGTCGCCGGCGTTGACATAAAGAATGCTGCTCGTGGCGAGCGATGCCGCGGTGAGCGCGGAAAAGTTTATGGTGTCGCCGGCCGCAGAACCTTTGAGAACGTTGTTCGCACTGTCGATCAGCTCGAAGCCGGTGAAGACTGCATTCGTTGCGGTCGCATTATAGAAGGCAAGCGTGTCGCCGGTGCCGTCGCCGCCCTTGATCGTGCCGCTGACGATCGCGTTAGAGTCGAAGAGGACATAATCGTCACCGGCCCCACCATCGATTAGGTCACTCACGCCATTGCTGTAGATCTGGTCGTTGCCGTCGCCGCCGTAGAGGGTGTTGGTGCCGATCCCGCCATAGAGACTGTCGTCGCTGAGACCTCCATAAAGTGTGTCGCTGCCGTTCTCGCCGTAGAGAATGTCGACCTCGGTGCCACCGGTGACTTTATCATTCCCATCGCCGGTATAGACATAGAGCGCATTGCTGGTGGCGAGCGAGGCGTCGATCATGCCGGAAAGATCGAGGCTGTTATTGCCCGCTGTCCCGTCGATCACATTGTCCCCAGCGTCGATTGCTTCGAAGCCGCCGATCGACGCCGTGCCGAAGCCGGCATGGTAGATATGCAGCGTGTCGGTGCCGTCGCCGCCCTGGATGGAGGTGGCGAGCGTGGCCGCATCGTTCAGATAGACGGTGTCGTCGCCAGCCCCGCCGTCGATCGTGTCGCCGGCTCCGTCACTGGAGATGATATCATCGCTGGCGCCGCCGTAGAGCGCGTTGGTGCCAGTTCCGCCATAGAGGGTATCAACCTCGCTGCCGCCCTTGATCATATCGTTGCCTGCGCCGCCATAGACGTAGAGCACGCCGCTGGAAGCGAGCGATGTGGCGGTGAGTGCGGACAGATCGATGCTGTTGGCTGCTGCGGTTCCGTTCAGCACATTGTTCGTGGCGTCGATCAGTTCGAAGCCGGTGAAGACGGCATTGGTCGCGGTCGCGTTATAGAAGGCAAGCGTGTCGCCGGTGCCATCGCCGCCCTTGATCGTGCCGCTGACGATCGCATTATAGTCGAAGAGGACATAGTCGTCGCCGGCTCCTCCATCTACGATGTCGTTTGTGCCGTTACTGAAGATCTGGTCGTCGCCGTCGCCGCCATAGAGGCTGTTGGTCCCGACGCCGCCATAGAGACTGTCGCCGCTGAGGCCCCCATAAAGCGTATCGTTGCCGGTCTCGCCGTAGAGCATGTCGATCTCGGTGCCACCGGTGACCGTATCGTTTCCGTCGCCGGTATAGACATAGAGCGCATTGCTGGTGGCGAGCGAGGCGGCGACCATGCCGGAAAGGTCGAGGCTATTATTGCCCGCTGTCCCGTCGATCACATTGTCCCCAGCATCGATTGCTTCGAAGCCGCCGATCGACGCGGTGCCGAAGCCGGCATGGTAGATATGCAGAGTATCAGTGCCGTCACCGCCCTGGATGGAGGTGGCGAGCGTGGCCGCATCGTTCAGATAGACGGTGTCATCGCCAGCCCCGCCGTCGATCGTGTCGCCGCTTCCGTCGCTGGAGATGATATCATCGCTGGCGCCGCCGTAGAGCGTATTGGTGCCGGTTCCGCCATAGAGGAAGTCGGACTCTGTACCGCCCTTGAGAATATCGTTGCCGCCGGCGCCGTAAACAAAGAGTGCTCCGCTCGTGCTAAGTGAAGGCGCAGTGAGCGCGGAGAAGTCGAGACTGTTGGCGGCGGCGGTTCCGTTCAGCACATTATACCCGCCATCGATCAGTTCGAAGCCGGTAAAGACGGCGTTGGTCGCGGTCGCGTTAGAGAAGGCGAGCATGTCGCCGGTGCCGTCGCCGCCCTTGATCGTGCCGCTGACGATCGCGCCATAGTCGAAATAGACATAATCGTCGCCGGCTCCGGCATCGATTACATCGCTCACGCCATTGCTATAGATCTGGTCATCGCCGTCTCCGCCATAGAGACCGTTGGTACCGGTACCACCACGGAGCAGATCATTGCTTAGGCCGCCATAGAGCGTATCATTGCCGGTCTCACCTTCGAGAACATCCATTTCGGTCCCGCCGGTGACGCTGTCATCGCCGTCGCCGGTATAGACATAGAGCGCATTGCTGGTGGCGAGCGAGGTGGCGATCATGCCGGAGAGGTCGAGGCTGTTATTGCCCGCCGTCCCGTCGATCACATTTTCCACAGAGTCGATTGCCTCGAAGCCGCCGATCGAAGCGGTGCCGAAGCCGGCATGATAGATATGCAGCGTATCAGTGCCGTCACCGCCCTGGATTGTGGCGCCGATCTGCGCTCCATAGTTCAGGGAGACGGTGTCGTCGCCAGCCCCGCCGTCGATCGTGTCGCCGCTTCCGTCGCTGGAGATGGAATCGTTTCCGGCCCCGCCGTAGAGCGTGTTGGTGCCTATGCCGCCATAGAGGGTGTCGTTGTTTGCTTCGCCGTAGAGCGTGTCGTTTCCATCGGCCCCGTAGAGCACGTCATTTCCATCGCCGCCGTGCAGAATGTCGTTTCCGGCGACCCCGTTGAGCGTGTCATCGCCGCCCAGGCCGTTGATCGTGTCTCCGGCGGCGCTGCCGTCCAGCGTCTCGCCCGCTTCTGTTCCGTTGATTGGCGCCATCGCATACACTCCCAGACAGACAGTCGCGCTGCGACGACAGGCGAACTATCGCTACCTATTTCGACTGATTCGAAAGAAGTATATAAAGAAATATTTTGTATGTCTGGGTTAGAATCAATAAAATTACACTAAAATGGCAGTTTTGAGTTTTCCATAACATGTACAGATACTTATGTATATTCCGGCAAAACGTTGGGACTTTAGCAAAAAAAGCTTCGGAATTACCGGCGTTCCATATTCATAAAAACTTATGACTGCGAGGGGCGAGGTTTATCGTCGCTCCACTCCTCTTTGACTGCCTCTCGGCGAGTTGAAGGGCGAAGCGACGATCATGGTTCGATCTGACGTCGCACGGCTATGCCTGCTTCTACGGCCATGATTTCCGCGCCAACAGCTGGGCCCTGCTCAGAAGCCGCACCTAGAGAAGCCAGGTGCTCGTCAGCGCAGTAACGTTGCCGGTGAACAGGATCGCCATGTCGGCATTGGCATCGCCATTGGTGTCGAACAGGGCGGTGGTGGTGTTGGTGCCCGCGTCATAGGCGAGCGTATATTCGCCCCCGCTGTTGGAGAAGGCGCCGACGAGGTGGAAGGCCTGGTCGCCGGCCACCTTCGTGTTGGCATCGATTGCGGAGACATCGAGAATGTCGCCGCTGGCGAAGTCGGTGATGCGATCGGTGGCGGCCAGCGTGCTGTCGCCGACGGCGCTGTAGACGAATTTGTCCGCCTGCGTGCCGCCGGTCAGCGTGTCGGCACCGGCACCGCCGGTCAGCGTGTCCGTGCCCGCGCCGCCGGTGAGAATGTCGTCGCCGGCCGCGCCCTTGAGGATGTCGTTGCCATTGCCGCCGTCGACAGTGTCGTTGGACGAGCCGGCATCGATCGTATCATTGCCGTTGCCGCCGGAGATCACGTTCACCTGCGCCGTGCCGGTGATGACGTCGTCATAGGCCGAGCCGGTGACATTCTCGATCGACACGAAGGTGTCGAGGCCTGCGCCATGCGTATCCTGCGCCGTCGTCAGCGCCAGGTTGATCGTCACCGCAGAGCTGGCGGTCGCATAGCTTGCCGTGTCGATGCCGGCGCCGCCGTTCAACGTGTCGTTGCCGAGGCCGCCGACGAGCGTGTCGTTGCCGGCATTGCCGGTGAGGACATTGTTGCCCGCATCGCCGGTGAGCTGGTCGTCATAGGCGCCGCCGGTCAGATTCTCGATGCCCGCCAGCGTGTCCGAACCGGCGGAGAGGGTGGACTGCGCCGTCGCGATCGCCAGGCTGACCCGCACCGCGCCGGTAGCGGTGGCGTAGCTCGCCGTATCGATACCGTCGCCGCCATAGAGGAAGTCGTTGCCGAGCCCGCCATTGAGCGTGTCGTCGCCCAACGATCCGGTCAGCGTGTTGGAGAAGTCATTGCCGGTGAAGATATCGTTATAGTCTGAGCCATAGAGGTTCTCGACATTCTGGATGATATCGGTGCCGGCTCCGCCCGTATTCTGGGAGGAGGTGCTGGCGAGGTTTACCGTCACGCCGGCCAGCGCATGGTTGAAATAGACGGTGTCGCTCCCGGCGCCGCCGTCGATGAAGTCGTTGCCGCCGAAACCGTCGATCACGTCGTTGCCGGCCCCGCCATAAAGGCTGTTGTTGCCGCCATCGCCGCCGAGATAATCCGCGAAGTCGGTGCCGATCAGCCCCTCGATGCTGGTCATGGTGACGTTGCCGGCCCCGCCCGTCGCATGGACCACGCCGGTTCCCGCCTCCACGGTGACGCTCACTGCGGCGAGCAGGCCAGCGAAGGAAGCGATGTCGGTGCCTGCACCGCCGTCCAGCGTCGCGCCGCCGGTGGAGATCGTGTTCAGCGTATCGTCGCCCGCGCCGCCGTAGAGCGTGTCCGCTCCCGCGCCGCCTTTGATGAGGTCGTTGCCCGCGCCGCCGGTGATGATGTTGGCGTTGCCGTCGCCGGTGAGCGTGTCGGCAAAGCCGGATCCGATCAGGTTCTCGAAGCCGGAGATGGTGTCGTTGCCCGCGCCGCCCGTGGCCTGCGAGGTCGTCACCGCCAGGCTGACGATCACCTTGGCGGTGGTGTTGGCATAGCTCAGCGTATCGATGCCGTTGCCGCCGGAGAGCGTGTCCGCGCCCGATCCGGTGCCGCCGTCGACCAGATCATTGCCATCGCCGCCGGAGATGACGTTGTTGCCGACGCTTCCCGTCAGCACGTCGTCATAGGCGGAGCCGGTGAGGTTCTCGATGCCGGTCAGCGTATCGGTGCCCGCGCCGATCGTGTTCTGCGCGGTGGTCAGCGCCAGGCTGACCGTCACGCCCGCGCCCGCGCTGGCATAGCTCGCCGTATCGACGCCGTCGCCGCCGGCGAGCGTGTCGTTGCCGGCATTGCCGTCGAGCGTGTCGTTGCCGCTGCCGCCGGTGAGGACGTTGTCGCCGGCATCGCCGGTCAATATGTCGTTGTAATTGGTGCCGATCAGCTTCTCGATCCCGATCAGCGTGTCGGTGCCGCCGCCGCCCGTCGCCGTGCCGGTGAGCAGGCTCGCCGTCACCGCCGAGGTGATCGCCGCATAGCTGGCCGTGTCGCTGCCCGCTCCGCCGTCGAGCACATCGTCGCCGAGGCCGCCGATCAGCAGGTCGTCGCCCGCCCCGCCGCTGAGCGTGTTGGCGCCGGTCGTGCCGGTCAGCGTGTCATTATAGGCCGAGCCGATGAGGTTCTCGAAATTGGCGAGGGTATCCGTGCCCGCGCCGCCGGTCGCCTGCGCCGTCGCCAAAGCGAGGCTCACCGTCACGCCGGCCGCCGCCGAGGCATAGGAGGCGGTATCGATGCCGGCACCGCCGTTCATCACGTCGTTGCCCGCCCCGCCGTCGATCACATTGGCGTTGCCATCGCCGGTCAGCACGTCGTTGTAGGAGGAGCCGGCGAGATTCTCGATCCCGCTCAGCGTGTCCGATCCGGCGCCGCCGGTGGCCGTGCCGGCCAGCAGGCTCGCCGTCACCGCCGCCGTGGCACCCGCAAAGGATGCCGTGTCGATCCCGTTGCCGCCGTAGAGCGTGTCGTTGCCCGCACCGCCATTCAGCACGTCGTCGCCGTCGCCGCCGGTCAGCACATTGGCGTTGCCATCGCCCGTCAGCGCGTCCGCGAAGGCGCTGCCGATCAGATTCTCGATGCCGGTGAGGGTGTCCGTGTCGCCGCCGCTGCTTGCGGTGCCGGCCGCCAGGCTGGCGATCACCCCCGCGCCGCCCAGCGCATAGGTCAGCGTATCGGTGCCCGCGCCGCCGTCGATCGTGTCGCTGCCCGCGCCCCCGTCCAGCGTATCGTCGCCCGCGCCGCCCGAGAGGCTGTCCGTGCCCGTGCCGCCGCTCAGCACGTCGTTGCCGTCGCCGCCGGCAAGCGTGTCGTTTCCGTCTGCCCCCGCAATGGTGTCGGCGCCGGTGCCGCCGGTGACGATATCGCTGCCCGCGCCGCCATTCACGGTCACGCCATTGGCGACACCGGTCAGCGTCAGCGTATTGCCGCCGGCATTGAGCGTAAACACCGTGCCGGCCGCCACCGTGGCGCCGGTCAGGTCTGCGGCACCGGCCGTTGCCAGGCTGATCGTCCCGCCGGCGGAGATGTCGCTCAGCGTGTCGAGCTGCGCGGCGTTGATCACCACCGCACCGAGCGCGGCAAGCCGCTCCACATCGGCGTCGATCGTGGCACCGGTCAGGTTCAGGATCGCGTTGGTCTGGCCCTGCAGCGTATCGGTGCCCGCGCCGCCGGTGAAGCGATCACCCGTGTCCACCGTCCCGTCGACGTAGAAAATATCGTCGCCGGCTTCGCCGTTCATCGTGTCCGCGCCGGCCCCGCCATAGATCAGGTCGTTGCCGTCTCCCGCATTGATCACGTCGTTACCGGCGCCGCCATAAAGGGTGTCGGTTCCCGCGCCGCCGTTCAGCGTGTCGTTGGCGCCTTCGCCGCTGAGTATATCGTTGCCGTCGCCGCCGTTGGCGACGTCCGCGCCGTCACCGGCAGTGATCGTGTCGTTGCCTGCACCACCCTGGAGCACGTTGTTGCTGGCATTGCCGGTCAGCGTGTCGTCGAACGCCGAACCGATCAGATTCTCCATGTTGGTCAGCGTATCGAGCCCGGCCCCGAGCGTGTTCTGCTGGGCCGTGATCGCAAGGCTCACCGTCACCGCGCTCGCCGCGCCGGCATAGCTCGCCGTATCGCTGCCCGCCTGGCCGTTGATCGTGTCGTTGCCCGCGCCGCCTTCGATGACATTGTCGTTGGCGTCGCCGCTCAGCGTGTCGTTGCCGCTGCCGCCGATGATATTCTCGATGCCGGACAGGGTGTCGCCGCCCTGATTGCCGCTCGCCGTGCCCGCGGTCAGATTAACGACCACCGCTCCTGCTGCCGAAGCGTAGCTGGCGGTGTCGCTGCCGGCGTCGCCATAGAGAGTGTCGTTGCCGAGGCCGCCCTGCAGCACGTCGTCGCCGTCGCCGCCATAGAGTGTATCGGTGCCGGCCGCGCCGTTGAGCACGTCATTGCCGCCGCCGCCGTACAGCGCGTCGCTGCCGCTTGAGCCGGTGATGACGTCGTTGCCGGCCGCGCCGTTGACCGTGTAGCCACTCTGGCCGAGCACGCCGGTCAGATCGAAGGTGTTACCGGCGGCGGCAAGGTTGAAGCCGCTGCTGGCCGCGACGGTGACGCCGCTCATCGCGACGGAGCCGCCGGTCGTCAGCGTGAAGGAGGAGCCATAGAGATAGGTGAGCGAGTCGAGCTGCGCCGCCGTCAGCGCCACGTCGTAATAATAATAATTCTGCTGGAGGCCTTCGATGCCGGTCAGGCTGGTCGCCGACAGATCGCTGTTCGCCTGGAAGTTCAGGTAGAGCGTGTCATTGCCGGTGCCGCCATCATATTGCTCGCCCGCGACGATGTCGGCCGCGCTATCCACCGTGATGGCGTCATCGCCCGCGCCGCCTTTCAATATGTCTGCGCCGGCGCCGCCATAGATGGTGTCATTGTCGGCGCCGCCGTCGATCGTGTCGATGCCGTCGCCGCCATAGAGCAGGTCGCCGCCACTGCCCCCGTACAGCGTATCGCTATTGCCACCGCCATAGAGGGTATCGCCGCCGGTCGAGCCGGTGATGATGTCGATGCCGGCCGCGCCGTTGACCGTGTAACCGCTCTGGCCGAGCACGCCGGTCAGATCGAACGTATTGCCTGCGGCGGCAAGGTTGAAGCCGCTGCTGGCTGCGACGGTGACGCCGCTCATCGAAACGGAACCGGCGGTGGTCAGCGTGAAGGAAGCGCCGTAGAGATAGGTGAGCGCGTCCAGCTGCGCGGCGGTCAGCGCCACGTCGTAATAATAATAATTCTGCTGGAGGCCTTCAATACCGGTCAGGCTGGTTGCCGACAGATCGCTGTTCGCCTGGAAGTTCAGATAGAGTGTGTCGGTGCCGGTGCCGCCATCATATTGCTCGCCCGCGACGATGTCGGCCGCGCTATCCACCGTAATGGTGTCATCGCCCGCGCCGCCTTTCAATATGTCCGCGCCGGCTCCGCCATAGATGGTGTCATTGTCGGCGCCGCCGTCGATCGTGTCGATGCCGTCGCCGCCATAGAGGACGTCGCCGCCATCGCCGCCGTTCAGCGTGTCGCCATTGCCGCCGCCATAGAGTGTGTCGCCGCCGGTCGAACCGGTGATGATGTCGACGCCGGCCGCGCCGTTGACCGTGTAGCCGCTCTGGCCGAGCACGCCGGTCAGATCGAACGTGTTGCCGGCGGCGGCGAGGGTGAAGCTGCCATTGGACGCGACAGTGACGCCGCTCATCGAAACGGAACCGGCGGTGGTCAGCGTGAAGGAGAAGCCCTGGAGATAGGTGAGCGCATCGAGCTGTGCGGCGGTCATCGCCACGTCGTAATAATAATAATTCTGCTGCACGCCTTCGATGCCGGTCAGGCTGGTCGCCGACAGATCGCTGTTCGCCTGGAAGTTCAGGTAGAGCGTATCGTTGCCGGTGCCGCCGTCATATTGCTCGCCCGACACGATATCGGCGGCATTGTCGACGGTGATGGCATCGTCGCCCGCGCCGCCTTTCAATATGTCTGCGCCGGCCCCGCCATAGATGGTGTCGTTGCCGCCGCCGCCGTCGATCGTGTCGATGCCGGCATTGCCATAGATGACGTCGCTGTTCTCGCCGCCCGTGATCGTGTCCGCCGCGGCTCCGCCGTTGATGGTGTAGCTGTTGGTCGTCACGCCGGTCATGATCAGTGTGTTGCCGGCTGCATTCAGATTGATCGTGCTGGCATAGACTGCGGCGCCGGTCAGATCGGCCGTGCCGCTCGTCGTGAGATTGATCGCGGCATAGCCGATCGAGACGGTGGAAAAGTTGCCGAGCTGCGTGGAGGTCAGGCTGAGATCATAGCCATAGGTATCGATCTCCTCGACCGACGCGTCGATCGTCAGCGCGCTGATGTTGCTTGCCGCATTGAATTCCAGCGACAGCCGGTCATAGTCGGCGCCGCCGCTCACGCTTTCGCCGGCGGCCAGCGGATTGGAGGCGTCATAATGGATGACGTCGTCGCCGGCGCCGCCGTCATAGCTGTCGACGCCCGCGCCGCCGTAGAGATTGTCGTTGCCGGCCCCGCCGCTCAGCGTGTCGTTGTCGTTGCCGCCATAGACATAGTCATCGCCATTGCCGCCGTTCAGCGCGTCCGCGCCGGCGAGGCCGTAGATGCTGTCGCTGCCTTCGGATCCGGTCACGGTGTCGACCGCTGCACCGCCATTCACGGTGTAGCCGTAAGGCGTCACGCCCGTCAGGATCAGCGTGTTGCCCCCGGCATTGAGGTTGATGGTGGTGGCATTGATGGTAGCGCCGGTGAAGTTGGCCGTTCCCGTCGTCGTCAGGGTGATGCTGGAGCCGATATTATAATAGGAGAAGGCGGATGCCTGCGCTGCTGCGAGGCTGAGCGCCTGGCCAGCCGTATAAATCTCCTCGATCCCGCCGCCGATCGTCACCGAGCTGATGTTGACCGCAGCGCCAGTACTGATGTTGAGCTGGTCATAGCCGGCGCCGCCCGAGAAACTCTCGCCGGCCACCAGCGGACTGTTCGTATCGACATAGATGATGTCGTCGCCGTCGCCGCCGTTGACGCTGTCCACTCCGGCGCCGCCATAGAGATAGTCGTTGCCTGCGCCGCCGTTCAGCGTGTCGTTGCCGGCCTCGCCATAGATAGTGTCGCTTTCGCTGCCGCCGGTGATCGTGTCGTTGCCCGAACCGCCCGAGATGCTGAGCGTCGATGTTGCGAGTGAAGCGGCGTTGAGACCGCTCAGATCGATTACGTCGTTGCCGGTCGTGCCGACGATCGTACCGCCGACCGTCTCGAAGCCCGAGAAGGTGGCGCTGCCTGCAGTCGCATCGAACGTCGCGCCATAAAAGTTGAGCGAATCGGTGCCGTCGCCACCTTGGATGGCGCCGCCGATGATCGATCCGCTTTCCAGATAGACGGCGTCGTCACCGGCGCCGCCATAGAGGCTGTCGTCGGTGCCGGTGCTGTCGAGCACGTCGTTGCCGTCACCGCCGCTCAGGCTGTTCGTGCCGGTGCCGCCATACAGGCTGTCATTCTCCGCGCCGCCGGTGATCGTGTCATTGCCCGCATTGCCGTTGATCGTCAGCGACGAGCCGGACAGTGCCGGGTCGGTAAGCCCGCTGAGATTGACGACATCGTTGCCTGAGGTGCCGACCAGATTGCCGCTGACCGATTCGAATCCCGTGAAAGTCGCGCTGCCTGACGTCGCATTGAAGATGCTATTGTTGAAAATGAGGGCATCGCCCGCACCGATGCCGCCGAGGATCGAGCCGCCGACGATCGCGGTGCCCGACAGGGAAACCGTGTCGTCGCCGGCTCCGCCGTCTGCGCTGTCGCCCGTGCCGTCCAGATAGAGATAGTCGTTGCCGTCGCCGCCGTTCAGGCTGTTCGTGCCTGCGCCGCCATACAGCGTGTCGCCGCTGCCGCCGCCGTTGAGCGTGTCGTTGCCCGCCTCTCCCGAGAGGGTGTCGCTCTCGCTGCCGCCGGTGATCGTATCGGCGCCGTTGCCGCCCGAGATTGACAGCGAGGAGGAGGCGAGGGCCGGATCGCTGAGGCCGCTGAGGTCGATCACGTCGTTGCCGGTGGTGCCGATCAGGCTGCCGCTCACGGATTCGAAGCCCGAAAAGCTTGCTGAACCGGATGTGGCGTCGAATAGGGTGCTGCTGAAAGATAGGCTGTCGGCGCCTGTGCCGCCCTGAATTGCGCCTCCGACGACAGCAGTGCTTGAAAAGGACACGGTGTCGTCGCCGGCTCCGCCGTCAGCGCTGTCGTCGATGCCGTCGAGATAGAGGCCGTCGCTGCCGTCGCCGCCGCTCAGGCTGTTCGTGCCGGTGCCGCCATAGAGCGAATCGTTGCCGGCTCCGCCGTTCAGCGTGTCGTTGCCGGCCTCGCCATAGATGGCGTCGTTCTCGCTGCCGCCGGTGATCGTGTCGTTGCCGCCGCCGCCGGAGACGGAAAGCGAGGAGGCGGCCAGTGCGGGATCTGTAAGCCCGGAGAGATTCAGCACGTCGTTGCCTGTCGTGCCGACGAGGCTGCCGCTCACCGATTCCACGCCCGCGAAGGTCGCTGCGCCCGAAGTCGCGTCGAATATCGCGTTGCTGAAGCTGATCGTGTCGGTGCCCGTTCCGCCCTGAATGGCGCCGCCGATGATCGCGCCGTTGTTGAAGAGGATGTTGTCGTCGCCCGCGCCGCCGTCGATGCTGTCGTCGGTGCCGTCGCTGTACAGGCTGTCGTTGCCGTCGCCGCCGTTCAGGCTGTTGGTGCCCGCGCCGCCATAGAGCGTATCGTTGCCGCCCAGGCCGTTGATCGTGTCCGCCGCGGCACCCGCCTGATCGCCGAAGATCGTGTCGTCGCCCGACGTGCCATTATAGGTCGGCATGATCCTATCCCCCCAAGATGAACGAAGCTGCACGCATATGCGCGCGATCACCGGTTTTTGGCCTCGATCCGTCAGAAGAACGGGCGGCCCCTCACTCAAAGCTCACAACAGATTCTGAATTTAAGGCGCGTGCGCGCTCCGGATCCACGAAATTTCGAAGTAAGCCGGACTATTAGTGCGGCATATGCCCGTCGAAGGAGGTATGGGCAGCTCGACAGATGCCAATGACGTGGCCTTCCCCGCCAAATCATCCGCGGATTTCGAGAAACGTCGAATCGCAAGATCGCGCACGCCAGAACTCCCCCTCGCTGTTTGGATTAGAAAGGAAAATCCTGTCTGTCGTCTTCCCCCGAACGGGTGAAACGCGTAGGAAGCGGTTAACCGAATTACAGTGGGGGCTGTATGGGGGATGTTGAGCAGCTTTACGCAGCGATCGAGGATGACCGCGCCTTTTATGGGCTTTCGGAGTCTGTCGCCGCCTTTTGTGGAACCCGTTCGGCGGTCGTCACCCATCTCGATTCGAACGGAGCCTTGCGCTTCGGGCAGATGAATTATTGGCCGGCCGAGGCATTCGGTCGTTACTATAGCGAATATTTGGGAAGCGATCCGTGGCGGCAGGCCGCAGTGACGGCGGGGCGCATGGGAACGCCGATCATCCTCGACAAGCTGCTGCCGCCGAGCGCCTTCCTGCGGACGCCGATGTACAATGAGCTGATGAAGCCGCTCGGCGACGAT
Organism: Flavisphingomonas formosensis; assembly: GCF_009755815.1. Taxonomy (GTDB): domain Bacteria; phylum Pseudomonadota; class Alphaproteobacteria; order Sphingomonadales; family Sphingomonadaceae; genus Flavisphingomonas; species Flavisphingomonas formosensis. The sequence continues at coordinate 504,987 of NZ_WRPK01000002.1, read as the reverse complement.
ACCGCCAGCTGTCTCGGCATGTTCTCACCTCCGGGTGGCGACACGTTGATCGTCTCCGTGCATCGCCCCTACGGTGCTGCCGAATTCGACGAGGGCGATGCCGAGCGCCTTCGTGCGCTGCATGGTCATGTCGATCGCATCCTCCGCCTGCGCCGTCTGGTCGAGCGGGAACGGTCCGAGGCGCGGGGGCTGCGCCATATGGTGGACGCCAGCGGCCGCGCGATTCTGCGCGTCGACCGGCAGCTGCGCATCCATCAGGCGTCGGCGGCCGCCGTGGCGGTGCTGGATGCGGCTGACGGCCTGGCTGTGCGTGGCGGCTGTTTCGCGGTCGAGGATGGTGTCGCCGCGCAGGGGCTCCGCCTCGCCGTTCAAGACGTCATCGATCGCGGACCGGCCACGCGTACCGCCTTTCTCTGTCGCCGGCCGTCGTTCAGGCGCTCCTACCGCGTGCTCGTCCTGCCTGGCGGCACCGACCCGCTGGACGGTGCGCTGCTGCTGATCGATGATCCCGAAGAGACTCGGGACGTACAGCGCCGCGGTAGCCGGTTGCGCCAGGCCTATGGCTTCACCCAGGCCGAGACCGTGCTTGCCGAAGGGCTGCTCGCCGGCCTTACCCTGGAAGAGATCGCGGCGGAACGGCAGGTCGGGCGCGAGACCATCCGAACCCAGCTTCGCTCGCTCTTCCAGCGGACCGACACGCGCCGACAGAGCGATCTGATCGCGTTGCTTGCCGGCATGCCTGGATGAACGGCGGCGGGCGATTGCACCGCAATGGAAGATAATCGCTTTCTGCGGCGTATCTGCTTGCGGTAGCGTCGCGGCGGGGCGTGTCGCGCGTCCGAGGGTGAGGGGGTGTTGCATCGTGTCTGGCGTCGAGCCGAGGAAGTTTCCGTTGCTGGTCGGCGATTTCGCGCCTTCCTTCCGCGCACCGGCGCTGCAAGGCAATCCCAACTACGTCTTCGATACCGCGGCCGGCCGTCCCGTGATGATGCTGTTCTTCGGCAGCGCCGCCAATGGCCAGTGCCGCGCCGCGCTCGATCTCGTGGCCGCGCATCGTCCCCTGTTCGACGATGTGGCGGCCTGCTTCTTCGGTGTCACCATCGATCCGCAGGATTCCGCCCAGGGCCGGATCGTGCCGCAAGTCCCGGGCCTGCGTTTCCTGCTCGACCATGATCGCCAGGTCAGCCTGTCCTATGGCGCGGTGCCAGATCCGGACTCCGCCGGCAGCTATCGCCCGCACTGGCTGGTGCTGGATCATGCGCTGCAGGTGGCCGGCATCTATCCGCTGGGCGAGGGGCTGGAGGCGATCGCCCATCTCGAGCGTCTGATCGCCGGGCCGCGCGACCAGCTCTGGGCGCCGGTGCTGCAGGTGCCGCGGATCTTCGAACCCGAGCTGTGTCGCAAGCTGATCGAGCTTTACGATACCAATGGCGGCGCCGAATCCGGCTTCATGCGCGAGGTGGACGGCAGGACGGTCTATATGACCGACGCAAACCACAAGCGGCGCAGCGACTATAATATCGAGGATGAGCTGCTGCGCCGCGCGCTGATCGGCCGGATCAACGTGCGCCTGGTGCCGCGCCTGCGGCACGCCTTCCAATATAATGCCACGCGCATCGAACGGCATATCGTCGCCTGCTATGACGGCGGCAGCGGCGGCTATTTCCGTCCGCATCGCGACAATACGACCAAGGGCACCGCGCATCGCCGCTTCGCGGTGACGATCAATCTCAATGCCGACGACTATGAAGGCGGCGAGCTCCGTTTCCCGGAATATGGCCCGCGTGCCTATCGCGCGCCGACCGGCGGAGCGATCGTTTTCTCCTGCTCCATGCTGCACGAGGCGCTGCCCGTGCGCAGCGGCCGTCGCTACGCCTATCTGCCCTTCCTCTACGACGATGCCGGCGCGCGCCTGCGCGAAGAAAATAGCGTCTTTCTGGGTGATGGCATCCAGCCTTATCGGGCCGGCTTTCCTGTCGCCGGCGACGCCGTCGCCTGACAGAAGGCAGTTGGGCTAGTAACGGATAAGTATCGTCTCATTGACCAATTCGGGTAGTCTGGCGAGCCAATTGTGAATAGCGCCGCTCCGCCCCGCCGCAAAAGCCTTTAGAACGGGTCAAAATGGGTCTGCCTATTCGTCGCAGGCAGGCTTCGTTGCGAAGGAGGGGATTGCGTGGGCGAAGCTGTGGATGGCGTGCGGAATGAGATCGACCCGATCGCGCTGAAGGCCAAATATCTGGCCGAGCGGGACAAGCGCCTGCGCGAGGATGGCGTCGAGCAATATATCCCGGTATCCGGCCGCTTCGCCCATTTTTCGGCCGACCCCTATGCCGAGCGTATCGAGCGGGCGCCGCTGTTCGACGAGGCGGAGGTGGTGATCGTCGGCGGCGGCTTCGGTGGCTTGCTGACGGCGGCGCGTCTGCGCGAGGCCGGCGTGGAAGATATTCGCATCGTCGAGAAGGGCAGCGATTTCGGCGGCACCTGGTATTGGAACCGCTATCCCGGCGCCGCCTGCGACATTGAATCCTACATATATATTCCGCTGCTCGAAGAGGTCGGCACCATGCCGACCGAGAAATATGCCAAGGCGCCGGAGATTCTCGCTCACGCCCAGGCGGTCGCGCGCAAATATGATCTCTACCGCCAGGCGCTGCTGCAGACCGAAGTGCGCGAACTGCGCTGGGACGAGGCGATCGCCCGCTGGATCGTCGCCACCGATCGCGGAGACAGGGTGAAGGCCCGGTTCGTCGTGCTCGGCGCCGGCTTCCTGCAGCAGCCCAAGCTGCCCGGCATTCCCGGCATCGAAAACTTCAAGGGCCACGCCTTCCACACCAGCCGATGGGACTATGGCTATACGGGCGGCCACTCGAAAGGCGAGCTGACCGGCCTTGCCGACAAGGCTGTCGGCATCATCGGCACGGGCGCGACGGGCGTGCAGTGCATTCCGCATCTCGGCGCATGGGCGAAGCAGCTTTTCGTGTTCCAGCGTACCCCCTCGATGGTGGGCTACCGCGGCAACCGCCCGACCGATCCCGAATGGGTGAAGACGCTGACGCCGGGCTGGCAGAAGCGGCGGATGGACAATTTCAACATATTGGTGAGCGGCGGTACGCAGGACGAGGATCTGGTCGGCGACGGCTGGATCGACGTGTTCCGTAACCTGCCCGGCGTGCTGGTCGACAATATGCCCGCCGAGATCGCCGAGCCTGCGCAGATGGCGGATTACCGGAAGATGGAAGAGATACGCGCGCGCATCGATTCCATCGTCACCGACAAGGCGACGGCGGAGGCGCTGAAACCCTGGTATAATCAGTTCTGCAAGCGGCCCTGCTTCCACGACGAATATCTGCCGACATTCAATCGGCCGAACGTGACCCTGGTCGATACCCAGGGCAGGGGTGTCGAGCGCATCACCGAGACGGGGGCCGTCGTCGATGGAAAAGAATATCCGCTCGATTGCCTGATCTTCGCGACCGGCTTCGAAGTCGGCACCAGCTACAAGCGGCAGACGGCGATGGACATTATCGGCCGCGGCGGCATCACGCTGACCGACAAATGGCGGGACGGCATCACCACCCTGCACGGCATGCACGTGCACGGCTTTCCCAACGCCTTCCTGATCTCGGCCACGGCCCATGTCGGCGGCACGCCGAACGTCCTCCACATCGTCGGGGAGATCACCGCGCATATCGCCCACATCATCGCCGAGACGCGGGCGCGCGGCGCGCATGTCGTCGAGGTGACGCAGGATGCGGAGCAGGCGTGGTGCGACACCATCGTGCGCATGGCCGTCCCCGCCGCGCGCTTCAATGAGGAATGCACCCCCAGCTATCGCAACAACGAAGGCAAGATGACCGAGGCCGATCTGCGCAGCAGCTTTTACGGGGGCGGTTCGGTCGGCTACTCCGCGCTGCTGGAGCAGTGGCGCGACGCCGGCACGCTGGAAGGGCTGGCCCTGCGCAAGGGGTGATCGGGGCAGCCGGAAGAACAAGCACAGGGCGGGAGAAGATGATGACGGCGAAGGAAGCGTTCGAGGGCGGCGTTGCCGTGATCACCGGATCGGGCAGCGGCATCGGCGAAGGGATTGCACGTCACGCGGCGGCGCTGGGCATGAGGGTGGTGCTCGCCGACATAGCCGAGGACCGCATCGCCCGCGTCGCCGCGGACATAGAAGCGGACGGCGGCACGGCGATGCCGGTGCCGACCGACGTCACCGATGCCGCTGCGCTCAATCGGCTCGCGGCGATCGTCCAGGATCGCTGGGGTGATGTGCGTCTGCTGATCAACAACGCCGGCATCGAGACCATGGGCTATAGCTGGGAGGTGTCGGCGGAGACCTGGGACCGTATCATCGCGATCAACATCGCCGGTGTCGTCCACGGGGTTCGCGCCTTTCTTCCGCGCATGCTGGCGAGCGGCAAGCGCGGCTATGTCGCCAATGTCTCCTCGGTCGGCGGGCTCGGCATGATGCCCACGCAGACCGCCTATATTCTGACCAAGCACGCCGTCCTCTCCTTCTGCGAATGCCTTTCGCTGGAGATGCAGGCGGTGGATGCGCCTATCCACGTTTCGGCGATCCTGCCCGGCCCGGTCGCGACCCGCATCTTCCGGGATTCGCCCGTGGGCGGCGCCCGCGATTTCGTGGAGGCGCAGCGCGCTTATATGGAGAATATGGTGCAGGGCGGCCTTACCGGGCTGGAGGCCGGCAGGATCATCCTGGATGGCATCGCCGCCAGGCAATTCTGGATATCGACCCATCCCGAGGTGATGGCGGCGATGGCCAGGGATCGCGGCGCCCACCTCAGCGAACTTCAGACGCCGACCCTGCCCGACGGTGTCCGCGCCTTCCTCAACCAGCAATATTCGGAGGCTGGCGGCCTCAAGGGCTATCGGCAGTAGCGGTCGGGCCGGTCCCGCTTACCGCAGGTCCGGCGTCACCTGTTCTGCCGCCGCGCCGCGCGCCTTGCGTTTCAGCAGCGTCGCCGGCCGTCGTTCCTCGGCCACCTTGAACAGCGAATAGGTGCGGTCGACATAGTTGGCGACGCCGCGAATGCCTTCCAGATATTCCTTGAGGTCCGGCGTCAGCTCCGCTTCGAACATGCGCACCGGCCGCGAAGGATCATGCGTCTCGAAGCGGACGTGGAACCAGGGTTCGCCCCGCCGCAGCACCAGCGGCTTGCCGGGCTCATACCATTCGAACGCCCACATCATCCGCCGCGGCCAGATATGGATCGGCAGCCGCCCCGCGATGAGCTGGCCCGGCCACGGATCCGGCCGATAGTGCGTCATCGGCGGAAGCTGCGTCATGTAGACCGGCTCGTCCGACAGGAAGATATAAGGCGTGATGAGCTGCAGGATCGGCCGCTCGGGATGCCGCCATTCCTTCTGGCCGACCAGCGAGACCATCGAATTGAGCGTCTTGTTGCGGATCGAGGACTGGTCGCCGTCGAGATTGACGAGCGTCGCCTTGCCCTCCTTGTCCTTGCGGAAGCCGAGCTTGAGGTCGATCGGGCAGGGTATGTCGAACATCCGCCCTTCATGGTCGACGACCGCCGGGCAGTAGCTCACCGCCTTCGCATGGGCGGGCGGAGGATCGCTGCGCACGATCCGGCGCGGCTCCCCCCAGACGAAGCGTGCCTGATCGGTCTCGAGCAGCCAGCCCACGTCGACCATCCGGTTGCTCGACGGCTTCGCCCAGGCCGGCCAGGTGGAGGGATCGCGCGATGCGGAGGCCGGGGCGTCCGCAACCGGATGCTCATTGTCCATGCCTGATCCCCTGTCCCTTCTCGCGTGCCCCCGGTGCCTACACCGATTCAGGGCGCCAGGCCGAGAAGTTTTGTATCCGGGGGTTGCGCGGGGAACTGCCGGGCGCATCATGCGGTTAGCGACGGCGGATGGACGGAGAGCCATGAGTCGAACGACGGCCGGAAGCCTGGGACGGAAAGGGCGCGCATGAGCACCAGCCTCGCCGCGCCCTGCGACGAGGCCGCCGCGCAGGCGGCGGAAGCCGGAACGGTTGCCCGTCCCGGCTGGACGCTTGCCGCCACCATGTGCGCGTCGAGCCTGGCCTTCATCGACGGGTCGGTGATGAACGTCGCCCTGCCGGCGATCGAAAGCAGCTTCCACGCCACTCCCGCCAATCTGCAATGGACGATCAACGCCTATCTGCTGCCGCTGTCCGCCTTGCTGCTGCTCGGCGGCGCGGCCGGGGATCATTATGGCCGCCGCCGGCTGCTCGTCATGGGTGTCGCCCTGTTCGCGCTCGCCTCGGTGCTGTGCGCGCTGGCGCCGAACCTGCCCGTGCTGCTCGCCGCGCGCAGTCTCCAGGGCGTCGGCGCGGCGATGCTGATGCCGAACAGCCTCGCCATCCTCGGCAATGCGTTTTCCGGCGAAGCGCGCGGGCGGGCGATCGGCACCTGGGCTGCAGCCGGCGCGATCGCCAGCGCGGTGGGGCCGCCGCTGGGCGGCTGGCTGGTCGACGGGGTCGGCTGGCGTGCCATCTTCTTCCTGAACCTGCCCGTCGCGGCTGCGGCGATCCTCATCGCCCGGCGCTTCGTCGCCGAAAGCGCGGCGGGCACGCAGCCGCTCGACTGGGCCGGCGCGCTGCTCGCTACGGGTGCGCTCGGCGCGCTCACCTGGGGGCTCACCCTCTGGTCCAGCCACCATATGCTCTCGCCCGCCGTGCTCGCCGGCGTCGGTGCGGGCCTGCTGATGCTGCTGCTCTTCGTGCTCGCCGAGCATCGCCGCGGCGAGGATGCGATGATGCCGCTCGCCCTGTTCGGATCGCGGCCGTTCGTCGGCCTGACGGTGCTGACCTTCCTGCTCTACGGCGCGCTCGGCGGCCTGCTGGTGCTGCTTCCCTATGTGCTGATCGTCGGCGGCGGCTATTCTCCGCTCGCGGCCGGCACGGCGCTGCTTCCCTTTTCGATCGTGATCGGCCTTGCCTCGCGATTGATGGGGCGGCTCACCGAAAGGCTCGGGCCGCGCTGGCCGCTTTCGATCGGGCCGATCGTCACCGGCCTCGGCTTCCTGCTGATGACGCGGCTCGATCCGCTCGCATCCTATTGGAACGGGGTGATGCCCGGCATGATCGTCGTCGCCCTCGGCATGGCCGGCGCGGTCGCGCCGCTCACCACCGCCGTCCTCTCCTCGGTCGATGCCCGCCATACCGGCACCGCTTCCGGCTTCAACAGCGCGATCGCGCGTACCGGCGGGCTGATCGCGACCGCGCTCGCCGGTGCCGTGATCGCCAGCGGAGGGGCGGCGCTGATCGCGGCCTTCCACGGCGCAGCCCTGGTCTGCGCGCTGCTCGCCATGGCCTCCGGTGTCGTCGCCTGGCTGACGCTCGATGCGCGCCCGCGGGGCGGCACGGCATGAACCCGCGCAGCGCCGGCGTGCTGCTCTATCGCCGCCGCGATGGCCGTCTTGAGGTGCTGCTCGTCCATCCCGGCGGCCCCTATTGGCGCAGCAAGGATATGGGCGCCTGGCAGATCCCTAAGGGCGCGATCGAGCCGGACGAGGCGGACGATGCCGCCGCCCGGCGCGAGGTGGAGGAGGAACTCGGCATCGCCCTCGCCGGCGACCTCCAGCCGCTGATGGAGATCCGCCAGGCGGGCGGCAAGCGCGTCCAGGCCTTTCTGCTGGAGCAGGATGTCGATGCCGATGCGATCCGCAGCATGACCTTCGAGATCGAATGGCCGCCCCGCAGCGGCCGCATGCAGACCTTTCCGGAGGTGGATGCCGCCCGCTGGTTCGGGCTGGCCGATGCGCGCGCGATGATGTTGCCGAGCCAGCAGCCGCTGCTCGATCAGCTCGAGCTGGTGCTGGCCGGCGCGGCCTGAGCCTCGGCGCGCTCGGCGGCGGCGCGCTCCAGCGCCACGTCCCGCACGCACATCCACGAATCGCGCTCCCGTTGCGCGTCGGCGAGCGCCCGGTGCAGGGGCGGCGTGCGCCCGCCGCGCAATTCCGCCAGCACCAGCGTTTCCTTGACCGCGCGGCTCAGCGCCGCCGGCGGAACGGCCGGTTTCAGCACCTCGATCGCCGCTTCGATCCGCGCCGCCTCCGTCGCGCGCAGCCGCAAGGAGTGTCGCGGCAGTCCGGCCGCGCGCAGCAGCGTGCTCAGCCATTTCCCGTCCCAGGACGGCGCGCTGGCGAACAGCGCGTGGCCGGTCAGCGCCTCCACCATCCGCTGCGCGACCGCCTGGTGCGACTCGCCTTCGGCAAGCAGCGTCGCGCGCTCGATATGGTGGATCTCGGCCGATCGCGGATCCCAATCGTCCCAGTCCGGCGCCGGCCGGATCAGATGCGTTTCGGACACACCGTCCTCGAACACCCACGCAACCTCGATCGGATAACTCTGCTTGGCGAGCGAGGATGCTTCGAAATCGAGGAAGGCGCGCATGGTCAGCGAATATACCAGGCGGGCCGGTGTTTGCGACGGGCTGGAACAGGGTGTCGCGGCTGGCTTGCAAACGGGCCTGGATCGAGTCGAATCATCACAGGCCCACCGTAGCGACCACGCCCAAAACGGCGTGCTATTTTGGCAACATCACCCATTTTATCGGCAAACCGTTTCAATATTGCGCCAGAATGTTGTCGTCGATACGCTCAGGGGCGATCAACGAAGGAGAGTGCCTCATGAAGCTGCGTTCCGCGATCCTGCTCGGTCTCCTGGTCTCCACCGCCGCCTGCAAGCCTGCCGAGACGAGCACCGGCCCGACGATGAGCTACGCGTCCGGGGAGCAGGATGGGCTCGCCCCGCCATCGGGCGAGCGCTACGACGGCAAGCCGGTGGCTCCCGTGCGGGCCGTCGCCGACGCCCCGGTCTCGACCTTCGCCGTGGATGTCGACACGGGCAGCTATGCCAATGTGCGCCGCTTCCTGAACAAGGGCTCTCCGCCGCCGCCCGACGCCGTCCGTACCGAGGAGATGCTGAACTATTTCCGCTACGATTACCCCCGTCCTGCGGACCGCGGCCGTCCCTTCACCGTCTCGACCGACCTGGCGACGACGCCCTGGAATCCCGAGACGCGGCTGCTGCGCATCGGCATCCGCGGTTATGATCTGCCGCGCAGCCAGCGGCCGGCCGCCAATCTGGTCTTCCTGCTGGACGTGTCGGGATCGATGGACGAACCGGACAAGCTGCCGCTGGTCAAGAGCGCGCTCGCCCTGCTCGCCGATCAGTTGACGCCGCGCGATCGGGTTTCGATCGTCGTCTATGCCGGCGCCGCTGGCGTCGTGCTGGATCCGACCAGCGATCCCGCCACGATCAAGGCGGCGCTCGACCAGTTGCAGGCGGGCGGATCGACCGCCGGCGGCGAGGGCATCGAGCTCGCTTATGCATTGGCGCGGCAGAACCGCATCGCCGATGGCGTCAACCGCGTGATCCTGGCGACCGACGGCGATTTCAACGTCGGCTTGACCGACACGGACGCGCTCGAAGCGTTGGTGAAGAGCAATCGCGACGACGGCATCACCCTCACCACACTCGGCTTCGGCGAGGGCAATTACAACGAAGCGATGATGGAGCGCATCGCCGATGTCGGCAACGGCAACTATGCCTATATCGACAGCGCGATGGAAGCCCGCAAGGTATTGGACGAGGAGCTCCAATCCACGCTGTTCACCATTGCCAAGGACGTCAAGGTCCAGGTCGAGTTCAATCCCGCTATCGTCTCCCAATATCGTCTGATCGGCTATGAGAACCGCGCGCTCGCCGAGCAGCAATTCGATGACGACAAGGTGGATGCCGGCGATATCGGCGCCGGTCATCAGGTGACGGCCATCTATGAGATCGTGCCCGCAGGCGGCAAGGGCTGGTCGACCGAGCGGCACTTCGCCGCCAATCGCACGGCCGATGCCGCGCCGCACGGTTCCGGCGAACTCGCCTGGCTGAAGCTGCGCTACAAGCTGCCCGATGGCGACCGATCCGCGCTGATCGAGCAGCCGATCGGCGCCGACCTGATCCGCACTGCCGCCGCCCCGCACGGCGACATGGCCTTCGCCGCCGCCGTCGCGGCCTTCGGCCAGCGCCTGCGCGGAGACACTTATCTCGGCGACTTCAGCTTCGCCGACATGCGCCGCCTTGCCGGCCCGCAGCAGGATTATTGGCGGCAGGAATTCCTGAAGCTGACCGAACTCGCCGAATCCCGGCGCGGCGAGGACGGGCGCCGGAGCGAAAGCTTCTGATCGATGATCGGGAGGGGAGGGGGTATCCCCTCCCGCAGGCCCCAACGTTCCAAGCTTGTCCGCTGGCGGCGCGGTGCACGGCCACAGCTGCCGGTCAACAGTCGCCTGGATATCGCCACGCCCGGCAACGATCTCTCGGCGCCTTCTGACCACCATCGCCATTCTCCGGCGGTCGCAGGGATGCGTCGAGCCATTGATTGTCGTGGTGACTTGGCATAATACGCGCACCACTGTTTCTCGAACGAAGGAAAGGAGTGAGCACATGCGAGCCGCAACCGCACCCGTCATCACTCCCGTTTTCCAAGTTCAGGAACATAGCACATGGGCAATTCCTGTGCGGGTGACTTTGGTCGCCTGACCCATTTTCGCGGCCATGGTGCCGCATCCATTTCTCCTGTTTCACGTCCGCCGATCGGTATCTCCGCTTTTGGGGAGGGCCGCGATGCGCGCTGACATGTTCAAGGTCATTGTCGAGTGTCCCCGCTGGGGCTCGCGTCATGCACCTCCGGTAAAGCTCAAGAAGGACAACAACGACTTCAAGCACATCGGTTTGAAAAGGCACGTCCGCGAACGCGCCGACCATAGCAAATCGCTCAACGAGAATCTCGCGCCGCTCGTCCGCTTCCTTCAGCGGCGGGTGGGACGTCGCTGGGATGACGTGTTCAGCGAAATCTGTGCGCAGCTCGACACCGGCAGCACGGTGAAGATGCATGTCCGCCAGCACCTGCGCGATTTCGTGATCTTCGGCATCTCGCAGGGGCGGCGTGGCGAGCTGTTGCACGATGGCCATATCCTTCGCCCGGACCTGCGCAACTGCCGTGGCCGGGAACTTTATGTCGATCCGCGCGACGGCGTGCTGAAGGATCGCGTGTGGTTCTGGCGCGATCAGGGGCATGTCGTCCCGCCCGGCAGGCGCCACCCCGGAGGGAAGGATGCGGCCCGATGACCGGCGCAACCATCCATATCGTGGCATCGCCCGAAAGCTGGATCGAGCAGACGGCGGTGGACCAGCTCCACAACACCGCGCGGCTCGATGGTATCGATCGCATCGTCGGATTGCCCGATCTGCATGCCGGACGCGGCATTGCGGTCGGCGCGGCCTTCTGGTCACGCAGCCATGTCTACCCCCACCTGGTCGGCAGCGACATCGGCTGCGGGATGGGCTTGTGGCGCTCCGCCTTGCCGCTCCGCAAGTTCCGGCTGGACGCCGCCGAGCGCAAGCTGGGAGGACTGGACGCCCCCTGGTCGGGCGATGGTGCCGTGCGCCTGGCCGAGGCGGGGCTGGCGTCCGATCTTGCCGGCGAAGCGCTGGGCACGATCGGCGGCGGCAACCATTTTGCCGAACTGCTGCGGGTCGAGACGGTGCATGGGGATGGGGACGCGGCGGTTGATCCCGCCGCTCTCTATCTGATGGTGCACAGCGGATCGCGGGGACTGGGCCAGGCGATCCTGGACGGGCATCTGGCACGGCATAATGTCGGTGGATTGCTTGCCAGCGATCCAGCCTGTGCGGCCTATCTGGCCGCGCACGACAATGCCAGGCATTGGGCCGCGCTCAACCGCGAACTGATCGCCGAGCGGTTCCTCGACCGCCTCGGCACCAGTGGCGAGCGACTGCTCGATATCTGCCACAACAGCGTGACGCCGCATCAGGGCGGCTGGCTGCACCGGAAAGGCGCGGCGCCGGCGGACAAGGGAATGGTCGTCATTCCCGGATCGCGCGGCGACATGACCTATCTGATCCGGCCCCGGCTGGAACAGGCGGACACGGCGCTGCATTCGCTGGCGCATGGTGCCGGCCGCAAATGGAGCCGCAGCGAGGCGAAGGACAAGCTCGTCCGCCGGTTCAGCATCGCCGATCTCGAGCGGACGAAACTGGGCAGTCGGGTGATCTGCGAAGATCGTGACCTGATCTATGAGGAGGCGCCTCAGGCGTACAAGGACATCCATCAGGTCGTGCGCGATCTCGAAACGGCGGGGCTAGTCGATCTGATCGCGACACTGCGCCCGCTTCTCACCTACAAGACGAGGCGCGCATGACGGAGATCATCCTGCACCTGTCCTCCGGTCAGGGTCCGAAGGAATGCGAATGGGTCGTGGCCGAGCTGGCCAAGGCCCTATGCCGCGAAGGGAACGCGGCAGGCCTCGCCTGCGAACCGATCGAGCCGATCGACGGGCCGGTCGCGACGGCATTGCTGCGCCTGTCGGGCGAAGGGGCGGAAGCCTTTGCCACATCGTGCATCGGGACGATCCGCTGGATCGGAACCAGCCCGTTCCGCCCTCTCCACAAGCGGCGCAACTGGTTCGTAGGCGTCCAGCCGGTCCGAACCGGCAAGCAGTCACCGGACCTGCATGATGAGGACATTCGCTATGAAACCTTCCGCGCCTCCGGTCCGGGTGGGCAGCATGTCAACAAGACCGATAGTGCCGTTCGTGCCACGCATTTGCCGACGGGCCTTGTCGCGTCGTCCCAGGATCAACGCTCGCAATTCGCCAACAAGAAGATCGCCCGGCTCAAGCTGGCGATGCTGCTCGACGATCGACGACGCGCGGAAAAAGCCGGAGGCAAGCGGGCACTGTGGGATCAGAACCGCGAACTCGAACGTGGCAATGCAGTCCGCACCTACGAGAGCGAGCGGTTCCGGCGGCGCTAGTCGACAACGCCAGTCAGCGGTGGCCGTTTCGCTCTTGGTCCAATATCCGCCAAGGCGAAGTCAGCATCCGTGGCGGACGCTTGTGTCTATTCCGACTGAGAGCCGTCTTTCAGTGCTTGGTCCGGAACGAAGGTTTCGCGTCAAGCGACGTGAAGTCGGCTCCTCGCGGAAGGGAGGAGCCGATTGGTCGGATCTCTATGTTCTCGGCGAGCGCAAGTGCGTCTTCCACGTCGATCTCGAAGCGAAAGCTTTTGATCAAGATCGCGCGGGAGGGAAACCCCCCGTCCCGCAGGTGCTGACGCAGTGGGTTCGCCGACTGGCGGCGCGGCCCCGTGGTCACAGCTGCCGGTCGATAGTCGTCCAGATATCGGCATGCGCTGTTATCGGTCTCCTGGCGGCTTCCGACCAATGCCAGTCGTTTTCTACGTCTGCGCTGAACGTCCGATCCTAACGGAAGCTGCCGTTCGCGCTGGTCAAAGCGGACAGTCGCTGACACGGGTCCGTTCGGTCACGGGATGTCGGACATTGGTAGGCCATTGGCCGAACGTGGATGGCATCCGCTGCCTGAGATTCCGACCAGCCGCGAAGACACCGGCGCTAGTCCCAGCGCCTTCCCAGCGGTGATGCCTGAAAATTCACAGCCGCGGCGGCACCCCAACGGCGCGTAGCGCGAATGTAGTCAGCCATATCGACCCTGTCGCACCAGGGTCGAGACATTCGCGACCAATTCCGCCGGCAACTCGAAAAAATTGAAGGTTGCGTAGAGCGGTTCGAGAAGCGGACGAATGATCTCGGCGAGGTTGGCGTCGATCGCCGCGACGTCGAAGGCGGCGTCCGAGCGGATCTCGCCCTGCTGACTGAGCCGATGAGAGATCACTCGCCGCCCACTGATGCTCGCGAGCATCCGTCCGGCAAGGCCAGTGTGCCCACAAGCGAGCCGGACCGTGACATCGCCCTCCATCAGCTGTCGCGACAGGCTCCCGATATAAAGAAGAACCTCGGCCGTGTGGGCGACTGGCCATTCGATGTCGAGTTCACTTCCCGGTTTGCCCGGCCCTCCTCTCCGATCCGCAATGTCGTCCTCGCGATAGCCGCGCAGGAGAAAGCCAAACCCTTCTGGTGACACCCGCCAGAAGTCGGAGTGTCCAGCGCCATGGTCGCCGACGACCGGAGCCGTGTCGCCACCGATCCAACATTCAACCATCCTTTCGAAAGGATAGGGCTGGATCTCCTTCCTCGTTGGATACCAGAAGGGCGGCCAGCCCGAGAGGTCGACCTCGGCTGCGCGCACCGCCGTGTTGAATGCCCCAGGCGAAAGCGCGCGGCGTCGGCCTTCGAGCGCGAAGGCGAACCACATATAGCCGTGCGGACAACGGGAGGCCGAGTTGGAAGGAAGCTTCGCTATCAGCGTCGTCCAACGTTCGATCGAGCGCTCGATCCATTGATCGAGCGCATCAGGCTCCGGTGACGCCGGCGGCACCGGAACGGCCCCGGTGATCAGTGCCCGAATCTGATCGAACATCTCGTCGCGACGGTTGGAGAGGCAGCGGCCCAAGAGCGCATCCCAATCCTGTGAAGACTGCGGGGTCTCGCTCCGCGGTCCGGGACGGCGGATGTAGATGCTGTTGTCCTTGACGATCTGACCGTTGGGGCCACCGCGCTTCGCACGGATTGGTGCGCGATGGCCGCCGGGGATTACAACGATCGGGTACTCGGCACCATCCGGACCCGCCCGGAGATGGACCGCACAGTGAAACGGCGGATCGGCGTAATAGTGAATGATCCCGTTGACGAGATCCTGGCCGTAGCCCGCCATGCTTGCAGGCCGCCCTTCAGCCTGCACCATGCCTTCCGACGTCTCGGTCATACCAAAAATCACCACGCCGCCGCCGTGATTAGCAAGGGCCAGCGCAGCCTTCGCAAATGTAGCCTTTCCGTCCGGGTCGTCGAGGTCAATCCAGTTCTTGACCTCGACATCGAGGCCTTCGCTCACCGCCACGAGCAGGTCGGACAGTCGATCGGGAATGGAATTAGCCATGACGATCTCATGGCACAGGGTCCACCGGGAGGCCACCTTCAACGAGACCGCCCCCTGCAGCAGCGCGTCCAGAATCGACCAGGGTCAGCCGTTCAGATCAGCCACCGTGAATGTCTGCTCCTGATAGAAGCTGCCGGTGGGCTGCTTCGCAGCGGACCGTCAGGAAGGCGCCCCACTTGCGGTCGTTCCTGGCCAGTTCAGCCGATCCTTGAAGCTGCCGTTCGCCCAGCAGCGAACGGGTATCCCGGGATTAAGGACACGGCCGACTAGCAGATTTCGGTTGAGCTGACGTGGAGAGCCGCTGCTCGCGACGTCCCGTCTTTTTCGAGAGGTTCGCAAATGAGGCGCGGCAGCCGAGCCGAGGAAGTGCGTTTACCACAGGCGACGGCGTAAACTCAGGCCGAGGGGATGGTGACGGCATATCGCAGTTGGCATAACTTGATAAACGATCCCTCGCGCGTTCCAAAACGAGAGCAGATGATGACCGAAGCTGGCGGCCCGACTACCCAGGCTGGAATATTCTATCAGAATAGCGTGGCGGCGATTGCATTGGCCGACCTTCTTGAACTTCGTCCTCAATCGCCGAAGGAGCGCGTTGTCGAAGTGCGGGTCGAGGCACCCGAGAATGTTGACGACATTGTCATTCGCTATGCTGACGGCCATCACCTCTTTCAGAGCGTCAAGCTCAACGTTCAACCGGGCTCCGACCCTTGGAAGCGGCTTTGGCAAAGCCTCGAAGCCCAGCGGTTGCGTGGCCGGACTGAGGATCGGTTCGCTGTCGTTTTTGGCGAGTCCAACGCAACAGCCGATGGGCTGATCGAATTATGCGAGCGTGCCAAATCCTCCGTCGATGATGCGGAATGGAAAGAGCGCCTGACGCAATCACAAACCAAACTCCTCGAAGCGGTTGAAGCTGCACTTGGCGCGACGAATGTGCTGGAGCTTCTGCGCAAGGTCGACGTGACGGTGATGACACACCGACAGATCGAGAGCGATTTTGACCGCCGTCGTTTGGCAGATGCGTTTGCACTTCCCGCCAACCTTCTCGGCAGCCTTCGGGATATCGCCGGCGGGGGCGGGCGCACCAGGGCGGTATTCCTTGCCACGCCGCTGCGGCGAAGGCTGCAAGAGGAATACGGAATTGAAGTCGGTGAACCATCGGAGTGGGGCCTGCCCGCCTACAGATCGGCCATCGCCCGGCTCGCGCGCATCGACATCCCGGGAACCGGAATGTCCGGCCCGACAACCGAACTTTTTGTATGGCCTACCGCGCGTAGCTATGATCGCGCCAGAATTGCCGATTTTGAGGACGAGGAACTTTCTTGGCGCGAAGCGGCGGACGATAGCGTCATCGATCTTCGGGCATTTCCTTCGCCTTCGATGGACCGCTGTATCGTTGTCGCTGGCCCCGGCTATGGCAAGTCTGCCTTGATGTGGGCGGTGGCCGAGCGCCTAGCTTTAGCCCCGCAGGTACCGGTCATCATTCCGCTCGCCTCTTTGGCCGCAAGCGATCTCGCAATTCTGGATTTCCTCTCCACGCACATCAACAGCGAGATGAGCGTCCGCCCGGATTGGCAGAGGCTGGCGGAGCAAGGGCTTCTTACTCTGCTCTTGGATGGGCTTGACGAAATCCCAGCCGCTATGCGGCCGACAGTCCTGCATCGCCTTGCCACTTTCTCTGCGCGCTTCCCTCTCGTTCCGTGGATGCTCAGTGTGCGCGACCCCTCGGTCCTCACAAGCGCGATCGACGGCGAACTCATCGAACTCACGCCCCTCTCCAACGACGACATTCTCCGCTTTGCGGAAACGATGAAGAAACGCCTACCCAAGCTGGATCAATGGGATTTCCTCGAGCGGCTTCGCGCCTACCCGGACCTTGAACGCTTAGCGCGCATCCCCCTGTTCCTGGCGATGCTCCTCGCCATCTCCCAACAACCGGGCAGCATTCCCACCACTCGTGCTGATTTGATCGAGAGGTATCTAAAGACGCTCTTTGCCCCGCACGAACATAAGGCGGTGGGACATGCGGATCAAAGCGTGTCGGCTCTGCGCGCTATCGCCGAGCAACTCGCCTTCGAGCGGTTGGAGCGACAGGAGATTGGCGCAAGCGAGCGGGAAGTCCTTGACGTGATCCGCCGGTCTGCGCCAGCCCTTGACGCTGATCAAATCCTCAGTCGCCTTCGGGCCAATGGCATTCTGCGGCCACAGAGTTCGATCAGGCTCCAATTCCCGTTTCCAATTGTTCAGGAATATCTCGCTGCCTGCCATCTGGTCCGTGAATGGCCGGATACGCTTGCCAGTCGCATCGACGACGCGATCCAGCGTCCTTGGGCGCAAGTGATCCAATTTGCATTGGAGTTGCATCCGGCACCAACGCCGGTGATCCGGGGAATGCTTGATCGTCCGGATGACGCCTTTGCGACGGGGCTGCGACTGGTGGGTCGATGCATCGTCAACGGGGCGGTGGTCGATGAGGAAGTGCGCCAGGAAGTGGAGAGACGCCTGGTTGCTTTCTGGGTCGGGGCACCAACAGATGCGCGGAAAAAAGTTGGGCGACTTCTAACCGACGGGTTTACTGAGCCCCTTAGCCCAGACCTCGCAGCCGCGCTCCACAATGTTTGGCTGATGCATGACGGAGCCGGAGACATTCTTTCGGCGCTAAAGAACAAGGAGCTCACGCTAAGCTTAGTGCGCTACCTGATTGAGCGCGGACCGAAACGACACTCATTCTACTTCGATCTGAAGGGAGCGATCAGTGCGGCAGGAGACGATGCATTCCACCTGATATTGGCGCGTGTGCGGAAACTCAGATTGAGCGCTGATGCTCGTGAGGGTTGCGGCGACCTGCTGGCCCATTTCACGCCGGGGAGCGTTTCGCGTGATTTGGCGCTGACGGTTGCCTTGGATGAAAAGCTGCCGGACAAGATACGCGTCGAAGCCGCGTGTATCGCGGCTATACCGCTCGATGACCGTCTCATCCCCCTCCTCGAAAAAGTACTCCGTGGCAAACCAGGGAGCAGTCACTATGCAGCCCACAAGGCCTTGGCCTTCTACCCGGATCGGGCGAAGTTCCTTCTAAGCCTGCTACGCGATCCAAAACTCGACAAGAAGAGAAAGCAGGACCTCGCCGGGGCTATCGTGACCATTTTTCCCGACGAAACCGAGCGCGCCGCCTTTATCGCGCAATGCAGGAAGGATCCGTCGCTCGATGCTGAAATTCGATGGGTGATGCAGATTTTCGCAGCGCGCTATGGCAACAGGGCGGCGTTTGCTGACCTCATCCAGCAATTTCAAATTATGCCAGAGATGTTTGTCGGACAGGTCATTTCCCTGTTCGGCCATTTTCCGGGGCGCGAATTGGCCTTGGCGGCTGTGGAGCAACTGCGCAAGCGCCTCTGGAGTGGAAAGGACGTGACGCGCATTGCGAATGCCGCAACCACTGGCATGTTCTACATATATGAGATGGACTTTATGTTTGGCGGGGCGCTCAAGACGGCACCGCCCCACGCCGGTGTTTCGGATTTCATGGGTTTTGTTGCGGAAGCGGCGAGCCGGAATGACCTCACCGAAAGCCAAAGGCTCTCTCTCCTAGCCGCAGCTTCGAGCTTGGGCTCAGAAGCTTCGATGACCCAGCTTGAGCAGAAGGTGATGGCCGTCAATCCCGACGATCCGATCTACGACGATGATGACATGGGCTATTCTGTTAACGCGGCGATCCGGGCGGTCCGTAAACGCAAGGTGATGATACCGCTCGCCACCGCTGCGCGCTTCGTTCGCGCGAAGCTTCCCAACGTTCCGATGTCGGGCATTTCTGCCATTGAGGCACACGCTGACCGGGAGGCGCTCGACCTGCTCGTTGATTTGCATCGGGAACTCGACGGCTGGCACGAGCGCGACATGCTCGCCAACGCGATTGAACGGTTGGCAGCGAGACTCTCAGTGACAATTCTGAAGGGGGATAACCGCTTCACGGTAGTGGAGAGGGCACCTCGAATTTCTCCCTAAATATATCTTGCGCTCCTAATGGGAAATCGCCGTGAGAAGGTAACCGTGCACGTGAGGGTTTTTCGCCGCGTGGGGTCCGTGCGCCTAGGTCTGCTTCGCGCCAAAGTGCACTAGAAACTTGCCAGTCTGCACCCGGCCCAGCTTTTGTCGCTCTGCGATGCCACTGGGACAAACGCCGAATGTCTGCTCCAGGCAAGAGCTGACGTTCCGCCCGCCGCTTTTGAACGGCAGGAAGGTCCCATTTGAAGGCGTCAGAAGCAACCGCTCCGAACCATCGCTTTGCACCGATGCCGCCTGTAGCGGCGCCCGTCCTACGTGCTGCTTAAGTGAGCCGAGTCCGCGTCTGACCGAACCCCGCTATCCTTCGTCGAGATGGTTCGAACGGGGGGTCTCTCGCCTCACAGACCGCCTCCTACCGTCCACCCGAGGGTCAGCACCTATGGGCACCCCTCCCTTCCTTTTTCTAATTTCAGAACTTGCGCCGCACATTCACCCCGATCGTTCGGGGCGTCGCGCTGGTCACCGCATAGCTGTTGATGAAGGCCGATCGTGTCGCCCGGTTGATCGCCACCGAATTGAACAGGTTGGCGGCATAGACATAGACGCCCCACACGCCGTCCGGTGCTTCCACGCCCAGCCTGGCATTGGCCAGCGCATAGTCCGCGATGCGCACCCGATAGGGATTGGTCGGCCGGAACTCGGAATAGGAGGTGCCGAAATAATTGGCGTCGATCCGCGCGTAGAGGTCGGTGCCGCGGGTCAGGGGGTGGCGATATTCGGCGCCCGCGCTTGCCGTCCAATGCGGGATGAAGGGCAGGCGGTCGCCCTTGCGTCCCGCCGCGACGACGAAATCGTTGATCTGGTCCTCGGTCAGCTTGGCGTCGAGATAGGTGGCCGTGGCGAACAGGTTCAGCCCCTCCGCCGGCCGGCCGCTCAGTTCCAGTTCCGCGCCGCGCACGCGCGAGGCGCCGACATTGGTGATGTAGGAATAGAAGCCGTTGGGCGTCGTGCCGCTCACCTGCATGTTCTTCCAGTCGATCTGGAAGATCGCGGTATTGATGGTCACGTGCCGGTCGAAAAAGGCAGTCTTGGCGCCGAGTTCATAGTTCCACAGCTTGTCGGATTTATAGGCGATCAGCGAATCCGGCAGCCCGATCGTCTGATTGGCCCCGCCCGGCCGCGTGCCCTGCGCGGCCAGTGCATAGACCATGATGTCGCGGGTCACGCGATATTCGCCGTTGAACTTGAACAGCCAGCCATTCTGGTCGGTCTTCACCTTGTAGGGCGGCCGATAGACGGCGCCCAGCACGTTCCACGGCACGTCGGTGCCGCCGGTGATGGTGCGGTCATAGTGGAAATAGCGTACGCCGGCGGTCAGCGTCACCTTGGCCAGCGGTTTCACCGAAACCTCGCCGAAGCCCGCCACCTGCCGATAATGGTCGTTCACGTAGCGATGATAATAGACGGTATCGCCCGTCACCGCGCCGCTGTCGGGATCGGCCGACAGGTCCTCGCTGTCGACATGGTTCTTGCGATCCTCGAGGAACGCGCCGGCCGTCCAGTTGAGCCAATGATCCCCGTTCGAGCTGAAGCGCAGCTCGTGCGTGCGGTCCTTCGTCCAGCCCGGCGTCTGGAAAGCGACCGGGATGAAGCCGTCCAGATAGGCGTAGAAGGCGGGGAGCTGCGCATCGCTGCAGGCCGCGCCGCCGTTCACGATCCGCGCGCAGCCCGCCGGCGTGCGCTGGGTGAGCACGGTGAAGCTGTCGTCGCCCGACGTGTAGGTGAAGCGGCGATGCTGGTAGGAGGTGACGGCAGTCGCCGTCAGCGGCCCGAGGTCCCAATGCGCGGTGAGATTGTAGATCTGGCTGCGATCCCGATAGGGCAGCTCTATATAGTTCTGGATCTTGTAGCGGCCGACATCGGGATTCCAGGTGTAGGAATAGGCGTCGGTATTCTCGATCAGTGCGCTGCCGTCGATTGTCAGGTTGCTGGCCGGCGTGAAGCGCAGCATCAATCGTCCGCCATTGGCCGCGGAGCTGTTCACATTGTTCCGCCCCAGCCGGATATTGTCGATATAGCCGTCCGAAAAGCGGCGGTAGACCACCGCGCGCACCGCGAGCAGCCCGGGGGCCAGCGGCGCGTTGACCATGCCGTTGAGCGTATAGCTCAGCCCGCCGTCCTTGACGGTGCCTGCGGTGACGTCGGCCGCGCCTTCATACTCCTCGCTCGGCTTGTTGAGGATGATGCGGACCGCCCCGCTCATCGCGCTGGCGCCGTAGAGCGTGCCCTGCGGCCCGCGCAGCACCTCGACGCGCTGCACGTCGAACAGCGAGAAGTCCGGCGTGCGGCCGCCGGCGTCGCTGCCCGTGCCGACATTGCCGGCGATCGGGGTCTCGTCATAATAGAAGCCGACCGTCGGCTCGCCGGCCGACAGGATGCCGCGCAGGCTCAGCCGCCGCTGGCCCGGGCCGTTGTCCTGGATGCGCAGCCCCGGCGTCATCCGTGCCAGGTCGGCGACGTTGGTGGTGCCGGTGTTGGCCAGCGTATCGCTGCTGATCGCGGTGATCGCCAGCGGCGTCTCCTGCACCGTCGTCGCGCGGCGCAGCGCGGTGACCACGATCGATCCATCGTCGCCGGCGGCATCCGCGGACGCGCTCTTGCCTTCCTGTGCTGCCGCAGGATTGGGCAGGACCGCTATAGTCGTCAGTAAGAGAGCATATCGTAGTGCGTGATGTCGGATGAATTTCGTCGAATGAATCCGGTCGATAGCGAATGTCATGATCTATCCCCCTGCCGAACATATTCAGGCAAGGTCTCATGCGAGTGGCCGATCGTCTTGAGACGCTATCCTCTCCCCATCGCAACGATAGACGGATGGCGCTGTGCGGCGTCATAAAAAAGTTCACACAACGCTATAAGCTTTGGGCGTGGAGGCACCTCGCCGTCGCGCATTCTCCCCGCCACGCCGGGGTGAAAGAAAATTACCGCTGCGGCGCGACTCCGCCGCCCACCGCCTGGAACAGCGCCACCGTATCGGTCAGCCGGGCGGCCTTCGCCTGGACGAGCTGGGCATTGGCCTGGGCGTCGCTGGCGCTGGCGTTGAGCAGCGCCAGCGTGCCGACGCTGCCGAGCTCGAGCTGGCGGCGCGTGAAGCCCAGATTGCGGTCCGCCGCGTCGCTGGCCCGCGCCGCCGCGTCGAGCGCCTGGGCGTCGGTGCGCAGCCCGGTCAGCGCATCGCTCACGTCGGCAAAGGCCTGCAGCACGGCGGCGCGGTACTGCGCCTTGGCCGCCTCCAATGCGGCCTCCGCCGCCTTCTGCTGGTGCAGCAGGGCACCGCCATGGAAGATCGGCTGGGTCACGCCGCCGATCAGCGCCCAGAAGGGATTGCCGGTCGCGAACATGTCGGCGAAGCGGGTCGCTTCACCGCCGATATTCGCACTCAGCTGTATGCTGGGCAGCCGCGCCGCGATCGCCGCGCCGACGTCCGCGCCGGCACCGCGCATCTGCGCCTCGGCTGCGCGCACGTCGGGCCGGTTGGCGACGATCTGCGCGGGCAGCGCCACCGGCAGCGTATCGGGCAGGGTCAGGTCGGCAAGCGCCGGCAGCTTGGGCAGCGGCGATCCCGGCGCAATGCCGATCAGCATCGCGATCACCGCGCGCTGATGCTCGAGCTGGCGGGTGAGCGGCGGCAGCGCGGCCTCGGCATTGGCGAGCGCGGTCTCCTGCGCCGCCACGTCCGCCGCGCCGATCTCGCCCACCGCCTGGCGCACCTTCATCATGTGCAATATGTCGCGATTGTTGTGGATCGCATCGGTGGCCGCCTCCATCTGGGCCGCCAGCGCGCCCTGCTGGATCACGGCGGTCACGAGATTGGCGATCACCGTCGTGTGCGCGGCGGTCAGGCGATGCTGCGCGACCTCGGCCGCCGCGCGGGCAGAGAGGAGCTTGCTGCGTTGGGCGCCGAACAGGTCCAGCGGATAGGCAACCGAAAGCTGGGCGCTGTGCAGCGTGTAGAGATATTGGTCCGGATCGGGCAGCGGGTTGGAAAGCGTGCGTGACGTCCTGATCCGCTGCGCCTGATAGCCGGCGTCGATCTGCGGCAGCGAGGCTCCGGCCGTCGCCGCGGCCTGCTGGCGTGCCTGGCGCAGATTGGCTTCCGCGGTGGCGAGATCGTTGTTCGCGGCCAGCGCGCGATCCACCAGCGCATCGAGCAGCGGCGCATCGAACAAGCGCCACCAGTCGGCGCGTACCGCGGCGCCTGGCACCACCTGCTGGGCCGGGCCGGCAGCCGAAGGGATGGTGGCGGCGTTCGCCGGGGGAGGCAGCGAGATGGCGGTGGTGGGCGATTTCGGCCCCAGCGCGCAGGCCGAGGTCGCCAGCGCCAGCAGCGGGATCGCAGCGCGCTTCATGGCCGTCCTCCCGCCGGCCGGTGGCTAGGATCGTGCCCGACGAAGCGGCCGTGCGCGCCGCGTTCGTTCGGCCCGACATGGCGCGAGAAGCGGGCGATCAGCGTCGGCAGCACAAGCAGGATCAATGCCGGCGCCAGCGCCATGCCGCCGACCACGACGAGCGCGAGCGGTTTCTGGACCTGGCTGCCGATGCCCGTGGAAAGCGCCGCCGGCAGCAGGCCGATCGCCGCGGCGAGGCAGGTCATCACCACCGGGCGCAGGCACTGGCGCACCGTGGCCGCGATCGCCTCGCCGCGTGCCGCGCCATTGTCGATCGCATGATTGAACGTCGTCACCATCAGGATGCCGTCCATCGCGGCGATGCCGAACAACGCGACGAAGCCGATCGCCGCCGAGATCGAAAAGGCGGTGCCGGTCAACGCCAGCGCCAGCACGCCGCCGACGATCGCCATCGGAACCGCGCTGAACGCGAGCAACGTGTCCACCACCGAGGTGAAGTTGGCATAGAGCAGGATCAGGATCAGCAGCAGGCTGATCGGCACCACGATTTCCAGACGCGCCGTAGCGCTGGCGAGATTGCCGAGCTCGCCCGCCCATTCGAGATGATAGCCGGGCGGCAGATGGATGCCGCGCGCGATCCGCGCCTGCGCCTCGCCTACTGCGCCGCCCAGATCCCGGTCGCGCACGCTGAACTTGATCGGGACGTAGCGTTCCTGATGCTCGCGATAGATGAACGACGCGCCCGAGGTCAGCCTTACGTTCGCGACTTCGGACAGCGGCACCTGCACGAAACCCTGGCCGGTGGGCGAGGGCGCGCCGACGGTGATCCGCCGGATCGCTTCCAGGCTGTCGCGTTGCGCAGCCGAAAGGCGAACCACGATCGGGAAGTGCCGGTCGGTGCCATGTTCGTAGAGGTCGCCCGCGCTCTGCCCGCCGATCGCCGCGGCGATGGTGGTGTTGATGTCGTCCGGCGTCAGGCCGTAGCGCGCCGCAGCCGCCCGATCGATCTCGATCTGCACCGTCGGCTGGCCGAGCGAGTTGGAGATGCCGAGGTCGGCGATGCCGCGCACCTTCGCCATCTCGTCGCGTATCTGGTCGGCGAGGCGGGTCAGGGTCGCAAGGTCGGGGCCGAAGACCTTCACCGAATTGGCGCCCTTCACGCCCGAAGACGCCTCGTCGACATTGTCTTCGATATATTGCGAGAAATCGAGCTCGATGCCCGGATAGCGGGCGCTGAGCCTGGCCTGGAGATCCGCGGTCAGCTTTTCCTTGGTCATGCCGCTCGGCCATTCGTCGAACGGCTTCAGCGGCGTATAATATTCCGCGTTGAAGAAGCCGGAGGCGTCCGTGCCGTCGTCGGGCCGCCCGTGGGTCGAGACGACGGTCTGCACCTCGGGATAGCTGGCGATGATCTTGCGGATGGCGTTCACCGTCGGCTGCCCGGCCTCCAGCGAGATGGAGGGCGGCAGCGAGGCGCGGATGTAGAGATTGCCTTCCTCGAGGTGCGGCAGAAACTCGATGCCGAGCGAGCGCACCCCGATCACCGCGGCGGCCATCAGCAGCAGCGCGCCGCCGATCGTGAGCAGCCGATTGTTCAGCGTGAAGGCGGCAAGCGGATCGTACCAGCGGCGCAGCGTCCGCACGACCCGCGTCTCCACCTCGCTCACCTTGTCCGGCAGCAGCAGCGCGGAGAGCACGGGCGAGATGGTGAAGGTCGCGATCAGGCCGCCGCCGATGGCATAGGCGTAGGTCTTCGCCATCGGCCCGAAGATATGGCCTTCCACGCCGGTCAAGGTGAACAGGGGCAGGAAGCTCGCGATGATGATCGCGGCGGCGAAGAAGATGCCGCGGCTCACCTCGCTGGAGGCGTGGAGGATCGCGGAGAATCGGCTGGCCTGCGTCGCATGGCCGTGGCCCGCGGCGATGTTGGCGGATCGCTCCGCCATGTGCCGGTAGATATTCTCCACCATGATCACGCTCGCATCGACGACGAGGCCGAAATCGAGCGCGCCCACCGACAGCAGATTGGCGGACTCCCCCTGCGCGGTCAGGATCAGCACTGCAAAGGCGAGCGCGAAGGGGATGGTCGTCGCGACGATGATCGCGCTACGCAGATCGCCGAGGAACAGCCACTGCAGGATGAAGATCAACAGCACGCCCTCGATCAGGTTGTGCATGACGGTATGGGTGGTGAGATTGATCAGGTCGGACCGGTCGTAGATCCGCTCCAGCTTCACGCCCGGCGGCAGCACGCCGGAGCTGTTGATCGTCTCCACCTCCTGCTTCACCGCCTTGATCGTCGGCATCGATTGCGCGCCGCGCTGCATCAGCACGATGCCCATCACGATATCGTTGTCGCCATCCTGCCCGGCGATGCCGAGCCGCGGCTGATTGCCGATGTTCAGCGAGGCGACGTCCTTGAGGAAGACGGGCGTGCCATTGTCGCTCGTCACCAGCACATTCTCGATCTGCTGGGTCGACTGAATCAGGCCGACGCCGCGCACGATCGCGGCCTGCGGGCCGAAATTCACCGTCTGGCCGCCGACATTGCCGTCGCTCTTGCCGATCGCCGCGATCACCTGCCCGATCGTCGCGCCGTGGGCGATCAGCCGGTCATTGTCGACCACCACCTCATAGGTGCGCAGCTTGCCGCCCCAGCCGGTCACGTCGATCACGCCCGGTATCCGCTTGAAGCGGCGCTGCAGCACCCAGTCCTGCAGCGTCTTGAGGTCCATCACCGAATAGCCGGGCGGGGCGGTGATGCGATAGCGGTAAATCTCTCCGATCGGGCTGGTCGGCGAGATTTGCGGCTGCACGCCGCCGGGAAGCGCGCCGAGCTGGCTGAGCCGGCCGAGGACGAGCTGCTCCGCCTCCTGGAAGGTCACGTCGTAGCTGAACTGGATCTTCACGTCCGAGAGACCGAACAGCGAGATGGATCGCACCGCCGTGATATGCGGGAGGCCGGTGATCTGCACCTCGATCGGCGTGGTGATATTGCGTTCCACCTCCTCGGCGGAGATCCCGTTGCTCTGCGTCACCACCTCGACCATCGGCGGCACAGGGTCCGGATAGGCTTCGATGTTGAGATTGGCGAAGGCGAAGCCGCCGGCAGCGATCAGCGTCGCCAGCAGCATCAGGATGAGGATGCGCTGGCGGAGCGCGAACTCGACGACGCGGTTCATTCGCCGATGCCTGCCTCGTTCACGAACAGCGCGCCTGCGGTCACGATCCGCTCGCCCGGCTTGAGGCCTGCGCTGATCGTCTCATAGCCGCTGGCGCTGTCAGTGACGGTCACCGGCCGCGCATAGAGCAGGCCGTCCCGCCCGAGCACCCAGACGCGCGCGGTATCGCCCTCGTGGATCACCGCGCTGGCCGGCACCAGCACCGCCGATCCGCTGGCGGGCCGGCGGATGGCGAAGCTTGCGAACATCTGTGGCTTCAGCGCCTCGCCGGGATTGGTGACGGTGGCGCGCACCGGCAGGCGATGCGTCGCCGGATCGAGGCCTGCACCGATATTGTCGATCACCGCGTGGAAGACGCGGCCGGGATAGGCGGGGGTGGTCACGTCCACGCCATCGCCCAGGCGGACATTGGGGATGTCGCTTTCGGAAATCTGCGCGATCAGCCACACGGTCGAAAGATCGGTGATCGTCATCACCGGCTTGTCGCCGCCGGCGGTGACATATTGTCCTGGGGCGACGTCGCGCGTGGCGATCGTGCCGTTCACAGGCGCATGATAGGTGGTGCGCGCATAGATGCCGGCCACCTCGCCGGCAGCCTCCAGCCGCTTCACCTCGTCCGGAGTCTTGCCGAGCAGGGCGAGCTTGTCGCGCGACGCTCCCAGCGCGGCATCGGCGCTGCGCATCGTCGAACGGGCGGCTATCAGGTCGCTCTCCGCCTGGCGATAATCCTTCAGCGCGCCGCCCGCTGTCTGGAAGATCGCCTGCTGCCGTTTCGCATTATCCTCCGCCATCTTGAGCTGCGCGGCGGCGGTCGCCCGCTGTGCGGCGGCGGAGAACAGCGTGTTGCGCGCATCGACGAAGTCGGACGAGGCGATCTTGAGCAGCGGCTGGCCGCGCGTCACGCGCTGGCCGGCCTGGACGAACACGTCGGTCACCTGACCCGAATAGGGCAGCACGACCGGCGTCGAATGATCTTCGTCCACCGAGATGACACCGGTCGCATCCACCATGCCGGCGTTGGAACCGATGCGCACCGTCTGGATCTTGAGCTCGCCGAGCTGCTCCTGCGTCGGGCGGAACGACCCGGGCGGCAATGCCGGCGGGGTGACTTCGGCGGGTTTGAGCAGCAGGTGAACGAGCGATGCGATCACCACGATCGCGACCAGAACCGCCGCACCTATCGCAAGCAGGCGGATCTGCTCGGTTTTGCCGAGCGTGCGGGCGGGCGGCAGGTCACCCGCCGGTTCTGTGTTCAACATGGAAGTCGCTGTACTCCGGGCGATCAGCGCAGGATCGCGCACGAGCATAGTTCCATCGACTTACCGCAGCCTTACGGGCGCATTACAGCATGGTACGAAAACCGCGGAAATCGGCCACCGCGGCGGCGTTCGCCCGGAAATCCCGCCGGCTCGCAAATCGGGCCATCGATGCGTCTTCCGGCGCACGCGAGATATGGCCATGTCGTAGGCCAGCTGTTAGCGATGGTCGCAAACCGACGGGCCGGGGCGCATTGGGTGTCGAAATGCGTCATTTCGATAAGCGGGGAGAAGGATATGCGGAAAGTCAGGCTTCGGGCGGGCATGTTTCTGGCGCCCTTCCATCCACTCGACGAATCGCCGACGCTCACCTTCGAGCGAGATCTGGAGCTTGCCCGCTATGCGGACGAACTCGGCTTCGATGAATTCTGGTACGGCGAGCACCATACCGGCGCCTATGAGAACAGCCCCTCGCCGGAGCTCATGATCGCTGCCGCGGCGCAGCGCACCAAGCGGATCAAGCTTGGCACGGGGGTCATCTCGCTGCCCTATCATAACCCGCTGATGACGGCGAACCGCATCGCCCAGCTCGATCACCTTACCTTCGGCCGGCTGATCTTCGGCGCCGGCCCGGGCCTGCTCGTCAGCGACGCGCACATGCTCGGCCTCGACGCGCGCGAATCCCGCGACAAGCTGGATCGTGGCCTCTCCGTCATTACGCGGCTGCTGCGCGGTGACTGGGTCACGGAGAAATATGACGGCTGGTACGATCTGCGCGACGCGCACACCCAGACGCTGCCGATGAACCCGGAGATGGAGATATGCGTCGCCAGCTCCTTCTCGCCCAATGGCGGCGTGCTCGCGGCGAAATATGGCGCCGGCATGCTCTGTCTCGCCTCCACCAGCATCGGCGGTTTCGACGCGCTTACCACCAACTGGCAGATCGCCTGCCAGAAGGCCGCCGAGGATGGACGCGTGATGTCGCCGGCCAGCATGCGCTGCGCCACCGACATGCATATCGCGGAGACCCGCGACAAGGCGATGGATCAGGTCCGTGCCGGCTATGAGAAGTGGCTGCTCTACATCAAGAACCAATCCGAGCAGTTGCCGGATTCGCCCGCCCACTTGACGCTGGAGGACCTGATCGAGCGCAATGAGATCGTCGTGGGCACGCCCGACGACGCCATCGCCCAGATCCATCGGCTGGAGCAGAAGGTGCCTGATTTCGGTTGCCTGCTGCTGCTCGACAAGAATTGGTCGAGCATGGAGCATAAGAAGAATTCGATGGAGATGTTGGCGCGCTACGTGCTGCCGGCGATCAACGGCGACAATCGCAACCGCCAGAAATCCTTCGATTGGGCGCGCGAGAACCGCGACGGCTTCATCGAAACGATCATGAGCGCCAATCAGCGCGCGTTCGAGAAACACGCGGCGGAGAACCGCCAGTCGGCGGCCTGATCGGCCGCCCCCAAATTTTTAAGACAGAGGACAGACGATGCTTTTGAAGGACAAGGTCATCATCATCACCGGCGTCGGCCCGGGCATGGGCCAAGCGATGGCGAAGATCGCGGCGGCGGAAGGCGCGAAGGTCGCGATGGGCGCGCGCCGCCAAGCGTATCTCGATCAGGTGAAGGCCGAGATCGAGGCCGCGGGCGGCCAGGCGATCGCGGTGGCGACCGACGTGTCCGACCGCGCCCAATGCGATGCCCTCGTCGCCGCGACAGTGGCGGCGTTCGGCCGCGTCGATGGTCTCGTCAACAGCGCCTATGCCGCCGGCGAGAACGGCACGTTCGAAAATGCCGACATCGAAAGCTGGGCGAACACGATCGATGTCGCCGCGCTCGGTGCCGCGCGCATGGCGCAGGCGGTGGCGCCGCACATGAAGAAGCAGGGCGGCGGAGCGATCGTCAATGTCGCCACCATGCAGTCGCTGAAGCCGCTCCCCGGCGGCTCGCTGTCCTATGCCATCGCCAAGGGCGCGATGGTCACCGCCTCGCGCCAGCTCGCGGCCGAGCTCGGTCCCGACAATATCCGCGTCAATGCGCTGCGCATGGGTTGGCTGTGGGGCGAGCCGGTGAAAAACGCGCTGAAGGGCATGGCCGAGCATAGCGGCGCCAGCGTCGACGACATCGTCAAGGGCGTCGCCACCAACATCCCGCTGAGGGTGATCCCGCCGGAGGAGGAGTGCGGCAAGACCGTGCTCATGTTCGTGTCGGATTACACGAAGATGGTGACGGGCGCCGTCCTCGACGTGAACGGCGGCGAGTGGATGGCACCGTAAATGACGAGTTCGCGCATTTCGTCATCCCGGACTTGATCCGGGATCCATTCGCCACAGCGTTGCCGATGAGACGCGACGCTGCGGCGAATGGATCCTGACTTCCGTCAGGACGACGAAGGGCAAGTCAAACGGAGGGGATCATGAGCGACGACGGCATTGCGATCACCAACCTGCTCTATCGTTATGCGGAGCTGATCGATGCGGGCGATTTCGCCGGGGTCGCCGATCTGTTCGAGCATGCCGCCGTCTCCGTCGGCGGCGAGATACTGCATGGCGCCGGGCCGATGCTGCGGCTGTGGAATGCCCACACCAAGCTGCATACCGACGGCACGCCGCGCACCAAGCATGTCGTCACCAACCCGATCGTCGAATTCTCCGACGATCGCTTGAAGGCGACGGCGCGATCCTATTACACGGTGCTGCAGGCGACCGACATCGTCCCGCTCCAGGTCATTGCCGCAGGCCGCTATCATGACAGCTTCGACAAGGTCGACGGCACATGGCGCTTCGCCACCCGCGACTATTCGATGCTCGACCTCAAGGGCGATCTGCGCGACCATCTGCTGATACTGCCGCAATAGGGCGCTTTTCCGTCATGCCGAACGCGTTTTCGGCATGACGGCAATGTTCAAGCCGGCTCTTCGACGGCCTGGCAGATGTCGATCCACTGGGCGCCGGTCAGCGCCGCGAGGCGGTCGGGCGCGAGGCAGACGGAAGCGGTACGCGATCCGGCTGCGGGATAGACGCGGTCGAATGCCTTCAGCGAAACGTCGCAATAGATGGGAAGCGGTGTGGCGAGGCCGAAGGGGCAGACGCCGCCCACGGGGTGGCCCGTGATCGCCTCCACTTCGTCGGCACCGAGCATGCGGGGACGATCGCCCAGCGCAGCCTTGGTCTTGCGGTTGTCGATGCGGGCGTCGCCGCGCGTGACGACCAGGACGACCCGGTCCTTCACGCGCAGCGACAAGGTCTTCGCGATCCTCCCCGGCTCGACGCCCAGCGTCGCGGCCGCCTCGGCGACGGTCGCGGTGCTGGCCGCCTGCTGGATGATCGCGACGTCAGGCGCCTCCTTCGCGAAGAAGGCGCTGACAGAGGCCAGGCTCATCAGCCGTTGAGCTTGTCCTTGATCGCCTTCGCCGGGGTAAAGCCGAGCTTCTTGGCGGCCGCGATCTGGATGGTGGCGCCGGTCGCCGGGTTGCGGCCCTCACGGGCGGCGGTGGCCTTCACCTTGAACTTGCCGAAGCCCGGGATCGAAACTTCGTCGCCCGCAACGACGGCGTCGGCGATGGCGGCGAAGGCGGTGTCGACGAGCTTCTTCGCGTCGGTCTTGGTAAGGCCGTTGGCGGTGGCGATCTTGTCCGCGAGGTCAGCAGCGTTCATTTTTTCGTCCTCCTTGTTGTGTTCAGCGCGCCGCTTAGCGGCCAATTGCGGGCAAGGTCCAGCACTTGCAGCGTGAAAACCCGTGAAAAGGCCCGTTTTCGGTCGGATTTCGCGCCAAAGCGCGGCTCCGGACACGAATTCTGATGGGTCTTGCCGGATAATTGGCGGCTCCGGACAGGTCGAACGCCTCCGCAAGAAGCCGCCATGATCGTCGCCGTGCGTCGCCCGGAACGATCATGTCCTGCACCATGATCTCTTCGACGCCGGTTTCCCCGGCCATCGCGAGCAGCCGAGCCCGAACCTCATCCGGATCGCCGATCACGAAGCGCGGCCAGGGTTCCTGCTCGGCCGGCGGCACGCTGCCCAGCGCTCCGATCGCGGTCTCGATGCTGGCCAGCCGCTTTCCGATCCGGCCCTGGGCGAGGCTGGCATACATGTGCCGCACCGGCATCGCCAGCCGCTCGGCCTCGGCCCGCGTTTCCGCGCAGATCACATGGACGGCCAGGATCGCCTCCGGTGATCGCACGCCGGCGGGTGAGCGGGCGGCCTCGAAATGCTGGCGATAGCTGCGCATCGCGCTCACGGCCCGCTCGGGGGCGATGAAACCAGCGAATACGTAGCGCAGGCCGAGCAGCCCTGCGAGGCGCGGGCTCGCATCGCTGGACCCGAGCAGCCACAGCATCGGCATCTCGGCCATGTCGGGCATCACCTGAACGGTGGCGAAGGGATGGTCCTTCGGCATGTCCTGCGCCACCCAGGCCGCCAGTTCCACCATCTGTTCCCGGTGGTCATCCACCCGCCGCTGGGTGCGGTGGCGCATCAGCGCGACGTCCGCCACGGGCCCGGCGAAGGCGCGTCCTGTGCCGAGGTCGATCCGTCCAGGAAACAGCGCCGCCAATGTGCGAAACTGCTCCGCGACCTTCAGCGGACTATAATGGTTGAGCAGCACCGCGCCGGATCCGACCCGGATGCGCTGCGTCTCGCCCGCGATCACCGGGATCAGCACCTCCGGCGCCTGGCTGCCGACGCTGCCCGCGCCATGATGTTCGGCCAGCCAGTAGCGCGTGAAACCGAGCGCTTCGGCCTCCTGTGCGAAGCCGATCGCGTCCCGCACCGCCTGCTGTGGCGTGCGGCCTTCCATCACTGGGCAGACGTCGACGATCGAAAGCCTCATTCGAGACTTTCCACATAATCCTTGGCCTGCTTGAGGCCCATGCCGGTTTCGTCTCGCACCAGCTTGATCGCGTTGATCTTCTGTCCCCGGGCGAGCAGCGGCATCACCCGGGCGCGCAAATCCTCGGCCACCGCTGATGTGGAAGGAGGCGTGGGCGGGATCGGCGCGGCGGGTGCGAGCGGCATCCGCGGTTGTTCCGCGCCGCGCGCGCCCATCAGCGGATCCCGCGGCGTCTGCCGCCGGAACGCGGCCAGCGCCAGCAGCAGGAAGACGATCGCCAGTGCGATCAGGATCGGCATCGGTACGTACAAGCGGCCTCTCCCATCGTGGGCCGGGGAGGATATCGGCGCACTGCCGCACAGGGAAGCAGCTTCGACCGCGGCGATGACCGGAAGCATCGGCCGGATGCCGGCTGCCACAAGGCGCCGCGCCGGACAGGCCGACTCCACCCGGCTATCGATCCCGGGGATCGCGCAGAGCAAGGAGCCGCCCATGATCACGGTCGCCCTTTGGACATTGGGTCTTGTCGGCCGCGCCGCCATTCCCGCCATCCATTCCCACCCCCGCATGCGCCTGGTGGGTGCCTGGACGCATTCGGCGGAGAAGGATGGCGCGGATATCGGCACGCTCGCCGGGATCGATCCGATCGGCATCGCGGCCGGCCGCGATATCGACGCGTTGATCGCGCTCCGGCCCGATTGCGTCCTCTATGTGCCGCAATTTCCCGACGCCGATCATATGGCGCGGCTGCTGGAGGCCGGCATCAACATCGTCTCCACGTCCTATTTCATGAACGGCCGTGCTTTCGGCCCGGAAGGCCATGCCCGCATCGCCGCGGCTGCGATGCGCGGCCGCGCATCGATCTATGGCACGGGCATCAATCCCGGCTTCGCCAACATATTGGGCCTCGTCGCGACGCAGGGCTGCCGCCGCGTCGACCGTGTCACCGTGCTGGAATCGGTGGATTGCACCAACTACGCCTCGGTCGGCACCTGGGAGGCGATGGGCATCGACCGGCCGATCGGCGATCCCACCGTCGCCGCCTTCATGAAGCAGTCGACGCCCTCCTTCCATGAGGCGGTGGAGATGATGGCCGATGCCCTCGACGTCCGGCTCGATGGCGAGGTGCGCTTCGACGTCGAGTTCGCCGCAGCGACCGAGACGATGGACCTCGGCTTCATGACCATCCGGGAGGGCCATATCTCGGCTCTGCGCGGCACCTGGTCGGGCTGGGTGGGTGGCAAGCCCTTCATCGCGCTCAAGGTCGCCTGGAAGCTCGGCTACAAGCATACGCCCGACTGGCCGATCGAGCATGGCTATCTGGTCGAGATCGAAGGCGATCCCAATATCCGCTGCCGCTACGAGCCGGTCGGCGCCACCATGTTCGATCCCGCGCTGATCACTGCGATGCCCGCCGTCCATGCGATCCCCGCGGTCTGCGCCGCCGCGCCCGGCATCGTCACCGCGGCGGATCTGCCGCTGATCGTGGCGCGCGATTGCGGTCCGGCACGCGCCTGACCGTCCGCCGCTGCGCGGCCGGAACAAGTCGTTAACCAAGCTGCGCTATGTCCGCTTCATGGGCAGCGCACGCGCGGACATGCTGAAACGAACCTATATCCGCCTCGCGCAGGCGGCACCGGGCTGGCTGGCGCCGGGGGGCGTCTTTTCGTCCGCGGCGCGTGCTCCGCATGGCTGGCGGCGATGGGCGGCCAGCCTTGGCGCCATCTATCATATCGACCGCATGATCGCGCTCGACATTCCCTGGTGGAACGTCGCCGCGACGGTGGAGATCGAACGCTTTCTCGCGGCGCGGCCCGGTGCCAGCGTATTCGAATATGGCAGCGGCGCCAGCACGCTCTGGCTGGCGCGCCGCGCCGCCCGGATCGTCTCGGTCGAGCATGATGCCGCCTGGGCCGAAAAGCTGTCCGTGCGCCTGGCCGGCAAAAACCATGTGACGCTTCTGTCCGCGGGCTTTGACCATATGGGCGATCCCGCGCTCCAGCCCTATGTCCGGGCGATCGCGCCGACCGGTCAGCATGATCTCATCGTCGTCGATGGCCGGCTGCGCACGGCCTGTCTCGACGCCGCCATCCCCCATCTCAAGACCGATGGGCTGCTGCTGTTCGACGATAGCGGGCGCAGCCGCTATCGTGCCGCCATAGGGGCTTGCGGTTTGGCCGAGCGTCGGCTGCACGGCCTCTCCTATTGCGTGCCCTATCCGGACAGTACCAGCCTGATGACGCATCGGCGCGGCTGATGGGGGCGGGGGAGAGGCTGCACGCGGCGCTCGGTTCGCTCCATCGCCGGCCAAGGCTGCGGCGCGCACTGGCGATTCTGCTGCTCGCGCTGGCCGCCCTGTTCCTGATCCGCAGCGTCCGCGTGGCCAGTGCGCCGATCCTGCTCGCGGCGCTCGATCCCACCCATTTTGCCCTGCTCGGCGGTATCGCGCTGGTTTATGCGGGCCTGCTTGGACTGTTGGCGAGGGCCTGGTCGCTGGTACCGGCTTCGAGAGGACGGGCAATCGGCTGGCGCGAGGCGGTGGCGGTCTATGGCGTTTCGATCCTGCCCAAATATCTGCCGGGATCGGTGCTGCAATATGGCTCGCGCCAGTTGCTCGGGCAGTCGCGCGGCTGGGATGGGCCGGGAATGGGCCGGGCCTCGCTCCTCGAGGTTACGCTTCATCTGCTTTGTTGCTCCGCCGTCGCGCTGCCGCTGCTGCTCGCTGCAGGGGCGCCACGGCATGGCCTTGCCGTGATGGCGGGTGCCATCCTGCTTGCGGCGCTGCTGCTCGTCCGCCTGGTTCGCGGGGCGCTCGCCGGGCGCCTTATAGTGCGCTGTGCCGCGTTGCAGCTCGGCTTCTTCGCAGGTGTCGCTGCCTTGGCCGCGGTCGCGGCGCTGAGCCTAGCCGTTCCGCCTGCTGGTCTCTGCGCTGCCGGCGGCCTCTTTCTCCTCGCCTGGCTGGCCGGCTTCGTCGTGCCGCTCGCTCCGGGCGGACTCGGCGTTCGCGAGGCGGCGGGCATCGCGCTGCTGGCGCCAGTGATGGGCATGGAGGCGGCGCTGCTGCTCCTCGCTTCGATGCGCCTCGCCATGCTTGCCGGAGATGCGCTGATCGCCCTCGTCGCGCTGCGCCTGCTCGGCCTGCGTTCCGATGCCCCGGTTCCGGCTTGATCCTCGCAAGCCGCAGAAGGCTTCAGGATCCAGTATCCATCGGCAGCAGTGCCTCCACGCCGCGTATGATATTCTCTCGTCCGAACATGTCCAACGCTCCGCTCCATTGCGCGTCGGGCTCGGCGGACATGCGCAGCAGCAGCGCCTTGTCCTGCGCGCCGAGCGTGTCGTCGCCAATGGCAAGGGCGTGGAGCGATGCCGCCTCGCCCTTGGCGGAGATCCGCACCATCAGCAGCGCCATCGACACGCGGCCCACCCAGTTGGCAGCGATCAGCAGGGGCGTTCCGGACAGCCCCGCCCGATCCAGGATGCGCACCAGAGGCATCCACACCTTGAGCCAGCTCGGCGTCACCGCCCCATCCCATTTGATCAGCCGCAGGCCGATCGGGTAGCGCATGAACATCGCATAAAGCCGGTCCACCCAGGCGAGCAGCGCGTCGCGCCAGGGCAGCGTCTCGGCGGGCGGATCGAAGCTGCTGAAGATCTTGCCCGCGGCCGCGTCGAGCAGCGCCTCGCGGCTCGGGAAATAGGTGTAGAGTGTCATCGCCGACGCGCCGAGCCGCTGCGCGAGCTTGCCCATGGAGAAGGCAGCGGTGCCTTGTTCCTCCAGCATCGCCAGCGCCGTCGACAAGATCTGTTCGCAGTCGAGCAGCTTGGGCCGCCCGCGCTGCCTGCGGCCGCGCGGTGCCGGTGGCGCGGCGGGGTCGGGCGGGAAGGTCCGGTCTGCGGCGCTGCTCATCACGCCATCTAAGGCGAAACCGGGCTGTAAAGAAACATCCGTCCGCACCTTCCTTCAGCCGCGCAGCAGATGGTCCTGCGCCTGCCGAGATCGCCCCGGCCCGAGCTTCGACAGGCTCAGGCCACCAGGGGAAGGTTCGTATCTCCGCTCTGCAGCTTCATTCGGCGGCCTCGGCATAGACGGTCCCGCCCGGTGGCTGCGGTGCGATATGCTCGCCTGGAAAGCGCCCGGTAAATTCGCCACGAGCGAAGGTCGCGACGCCGTTGACGAGCGTCAAGCGCACCGGCGCCGGCGCGCGGCTGTAGCGATAGGTGCAGCCGCCTGCGCCGTCTGGCACGTCATAGGATTTGAACTCCGGCCGACGGTCGATCTCGTCGAGCCGGAAGACGGTGATGTCCGCCTTCTTGCCCGATGCGAGCGTGCCGCGTTCCGGCAGGAAGCCGAAATGATCGGCGATCTGGCCGGTGAGCAGATGGACTGCCTGTTCGATCGTCAGTCGCTGCGTATCCCGAACGTACCGGGTGAGCAGCAGCACATTGTCGCCGATCCCGCAGAACATCTTCCCGTGCGCACCGGCGTCGGAAATGTTGCCGATCGATTTGGAGTCGTGGAGCAGATACTCCATGGCCTCCTCGTTCTTCGCCGCTTCTTCCATCCGCAGGTTGGAATAGACGCCGTTGTCGATCACCCAGTCCGCCAGCGCATCGGACGGGTGGGCGTAGCCGCGCTCCTCCATGAACTGGTGCAGTGTGATGCCGGTCGGCCCGGCATTGGTCTCGCTGTCGAACAGCTCGAAAGCGTCCGGACTCTTGGCGCGGGACACGTCGCGAATGCTGTCCCAGGACATGCGGGCGCGGGCGCGCCATGCGGGATCGGCGAGCAGCGCCAGCTTGGCATCTTCGGTCGGCGCCTCGACGATCTCGTTCCAGACATAATTGTTGGTCTGTGCCCAGACGAGCGAGTTGATGAAGCCCACGAGCACGGTCGGGGCGACGTGATGATAGCCCGTCCAGATGTCGAAGCCGGCGGCCTTGCGCTTCTCGTGCAGCGCCTTGGCGCCCTCGAACAGGCGGGACTGATAGCCGAGATTGGGCACTGCACCCGCAAACTGGGCGCGGATCGGGCGACCTTCCAGCAGCCGCTCGATGCGGGCCATTGTATCGGCCGCATCGACGCGCATAATATAGTCGACGATCACCTGGAGCTGGCGGCCGGGATGACGCTCCAGCACGTCGAGCAGCGCGGTCCATTCGGCATCGTCGGCGCGCTTGCTCGGCACCGGCCGATCGCGATTGTCATTGTCGAGCAGGTTGGAGGAGAGGCCGATAGCGCCCGCGGCGAGCGCATCGTCGAGCAGCTCGCACATGCGGCCTATCTCGGCCGGGGTCGCCGCCCGCTCCCAGGCCTCCAGCCCCATTACCGCGAGCCGGATCGCGATGTGGCCGACATAGGAGGCGAAGTTCACCGGCAGCTTGACGTTGCGCTTCAGCGAGCTGCGATATTCACCCCATGTCCGCCAGTCCCAAGGCAGGCGGTTGAGGAAGGGTTCCTTGGGAATATCCTCGAAGAAGGAGAAAATGCTTACCATCTCCTCGCGCACCCGCGCGTCGTCATGCACCGGCGCGGCGGTAAAACCGCAATTGCCGTTGACGGAGGTCGTGACGCCATAGCCCGGCATCGGCTCCATCGACGGCAGCCACCACATCGGTCCGTCGAAATGGTTGTGCGTCTCCATGAAGCCCGGGGTGACGTAGCACCCCGATGCATCGACGACCTGCTCGGCGCCCTGGCGCTCCAGATCGGGGCCGATTTCCGCGATCCTGTCGCCAGTCACGCGCACGTCCGCCCGAAATGCAGGCGCACCGGTGCCGTCGACGACCGTTCCGCCCTTGATGAGGAATCCGCGATTCATCGCTCTCTCCTTCGTGCTGGAGGACGCCGAAGCTGTGCCAGCGCCGCCGAATCGTTATTTATATGCCTTACGAATATTCCGGAGGACCCGGCTGTCAAGCGCCCGAAGGCGGATACGCCTCCGGCGTCGATCTTGGCTTCGATTCTAAGCCGCCAGGCCTTCTCGCTTCCACAAGCACGCATTGCGTCCGCATCGTACGGCACGCCATCCGCCTGCCGCCGTCAGGCGGCGGTTCAGCAGATCGTAGCTTTGCGGCTCCAGCGTGCGGCTTAGATAAATATAGTCATATTGTCCGCGCGGCAGCGGCCCCTTGCCCGAGAAATAGCGGGTTGCCTGCTCCATACGCTGCGTCTCCGACTGGAAATGGGTCGCACGCGGCGACGCATAAACCGATCGGTTGCCCAGTATCGCCGCCCAGGTGTCGACGCCGTGCTTGACGAAAGGCAGGGCGGGATATTGCAGCACGATGGCGTCGGTGGGCGTGTCGTTGCGGAGATAGCTGAGCACGGAAAGATCGTCAGCGGGGATGCGAACTTGCCAAGACTCAGTGGAATGGACGAGCCAGATACTGTCGAGCACCGGCGTCGCGAGACCGAGCGCGAGGAACGGCGTAGCGGCGGTCGCCCATTGACGGGGGAAACGCTGCTTGCCGTCCGTTTCGTCGAGTAGCCATGCCAGGCCGATGGTCATGCCAAGATACGGCAGCAGCGCGTCGCGGAGCTGGAATTCCATCACGAGACGCGGGTTGTCGATCAACGACACACCGATGAGTGTCACGAGACCACTTGCCACCAATGTCGTGGCGAAACGCAGCATTTGCAGCTGTGCTCCCGCTGCGATCTGCCGTTTCCAGCCTCGCCCAATCCCGGCCAGACCGATCAGGCTGACGCCATAGAGCAGCGGCAATGCGATTGCTGCCAGCAGGAGGCGCTGCCAAGCCGGCAGAACATATGCAGGGAACTCGAAGATCGGGCTGGCGAGCCCGCTTTGCCCCGCCCCTGGCCCAACGATATGGAAAATCAGCGGCACGCTCAGTGCCAGTAGCCCCATCGCGGCAATCTCGCCGGCGCGGCGCGCGAGCGGGATGCGATCATCGAGCAACCGCATGATCGCATAGGCGCACAAGCAGCCAAGCCCGAACAGCGTCGAGACCGCACCTGCACTGACCAAGGGGGCCAGCGCGAGCAGATGGAGTGCTTTGGCGTCGCGCTCCGTCTGCGCCTGGATGAGGCCCCAGCTCAGCAGTCCCGCCAGCATCCATTGGTGATGCGGAGTGTAAAGTGAGAGGCGGAATGGCAACGAGCCGCTCAGAAGTCTGGCGTACATGGTGGTTATGTCCATTTCGGTCGCCACCGCCCAGATGTCGCCATGTCTGGCCAGCAGCGCCGCAAACCCCGCAGGCGACGGCGACAACCAGCAGAGCAGGGCGAACAGCGCTGTCCAGCCTGCGCTGGTCCCGGCCGTGCGCAGCAGCCCGTAGACCAGCAGCCAGAAGGCGAAGGTCTGGACAAGGCCGCTCGCGATCAGCGCGCCGGGCGTATCTCCGTGCAGCTTCGCGCCGATCGCCGGGATGGTATGGAAGAACCAATAATAAGCGAGCGGCCCACCTCCGGCGAAGATATCCTGCGCCGGCAGGCCGTAATTCGCTATCCCGTTGACATGGCCAAGATGCTTGAAGCCGTCGGCATTGAACCAGGCGTGGACGATCAGACCGTCCGGACGCTGATCGATCGCGCCCCGGGTCAGCGCTGCCGCGGCGATCGTGATCAGCGCCGGCACGACGATCGACCAGGGTTCGATCCGCTCGGGCCACGCCAGCGATGCGCTGCCGCGCAGCAGCCATGCCGCCACGGCCAGCACGAGTGTCACTGCCATCGTCCAGCGCACGTCCATCCCGCCGGGCACCATCAGCGCGATCAGCGCGCCGAGCAGCACGACCAGGAACTGACTGGCGAAACCGGCCGCCGCATAGCTCCAGATCGGCCGTTTCCGATCCGCTGCGAGGATCCATCCAGGAAGGCTCAGGAAGGCGAACACCGCGATCGCGGTGGCAAGGGGCATCAGCATCCGGTCCCGGATCCTTCATCGAGGTGCAGGGCCGCTTAGCGTTAACACTTGTTATACGGCAACGCCGTTAAGAACCGGAAGGGATCATTCCGGGGACATCGATGACCTTCCAGCCAGCTCTAGACGCTTTCACGGGCATGCGACCGACAGTGTCCGTCGTCGTTCCTTTTCTGAACGAAGTTGACACATTGGCAGCGTTGTACGGACAGATTGCCGCGGTGCTGGAGGGCGAATGCGTTTCCTACGAGGTCGTCTTCGTCAACGACGGCAGCACGGATGGCAGCGAGGCGGTGTGCCGAGCGCTCGCCACCGAGCATGCTGAAGTGGTGTTGATCAACTTCCGTCGCAATTTCGGCAAATCTGCCGCGCTATCCGCTGGTTTCCGCGAGGCGCGGGGCGAGATCATAGTCACGATGGATGCCGATCTGCAGGATGATCCGGCGGAGCTGCCACGTTTCCTGGCCGCCATCCGCGATGGTGCGGACGTCGTCTGCGGCTGGAAGAAGATACGCAACGATCCGCCGCTAAAGGTTTGGCCGTCGCGGCTGTTCAACGCGGTCGTCAATCGCAGCTTCGGCTTGGAGCTCAGCGACCATAATTGCGGATTCAAGGCCTATCGCGCAGAGGCGCTGGCCAATCTCAACCTCTATGGCGAGCTGCATCGTTTCGTGCCCGCGCTGCTGCAGTCGCGCGGCTTTCGAATCCGGGAGCTCGCCGTGCAGCATCATCCGCGCCGTTTCGGCAACTCAAAATTCGGCACCGGCCGCCTCGTGAAGGGCGCGCTCGATCTCCTGACGGTCATGCTCACCACCCGCTTCGCGACCCGGCCACTGCACATTTTCGGCACGGTCGGCCTGCTCATGTTGACGGCGGGCATGTTGAGCCTGTCCTATCTCGTCCTGCTCTGGTTGATGGGCATGGGGCCGATCGGCAATCGGCCACTGCTGTTCTTCGGCATCCTGCTGATGCTGTTCGGCGGGCAGCTCATCAGCACCGGGCTGATCGCCGAGCTGGTGCTTGCCCGATCGATCGACGAGAAGGCGAAATATGACATTCGCGATCGGGTTCGCCGCATTGATGGTCCGATCGAGAAAATACGCATTGCCGCCTGATCTTGGCGCCATTTTTCTGCTGTCGTCCAATAATTCCCGACTGACGTCGGAGACGATGGGCGTTGTCCTGCCCGAATTCGCCCGGTAGGATCCATCGTGTCGGCGGATCCGGGCCGGATGTGGACGGATCTTCTGGCGAATAGTCAGTCGAGACCTGAAACAGGCAGGGGATTTGTAATGCGTAAGACGGTAACATTTGCGTGCGTGGCGGCTTCTGTTTTGCTGCTCGGTGCCTGCTCCGGCAACAAATCGGACAGCGGCAGTGTGGAGGGCAACGGGGCCGCTTCTGCGGATGCCAGTTCCGCCGCGTCTCCATCCGCACCGTCGGCCGATGCCGGTGCGCCTGCGTCGCCCAAGCAGGGCCTCTGGGAAATGAAGATCACCGCGGCTTCGGCGCCGCAGCCCCAACTCATGACCGTGTGCGTAGGCGCGCCCGCCCCGGGTACAAACGGCTTTGCGCCACCGCCTTCCGCGGGCCAGACCTGCACCAAGAATGCCGTCACCAAGACAGCGACGGGCTATGACATCGAATCCGAATGCACGTCGAACGGCATGACGATGGCCAGCAAGGGCACCGTCTCCGGCGACTTTTCGAGCGATTATAAGATCGACATGAGTTCGAAGATCAGCGGTGCCAACATTCCCCCCGCTGCGCAGCAGGAAATGAAGACCAGCATCGAGGCGCATTATAAGGGCGCCTGCCCGGCAGACATGAAGCCGGGTCAGGTCAAGCGCGGCTGACACGGACAGGAGGAAGGCGGGCCGCCTTCCTCCGCTTCGCGTGCCGGCGCGGCCGCGTCAGGCCGCCGCAGAGGCCGCCGGGATCTCTGCCGCCATATCCGCCATGTCGAGCACCGCCAGATAAGCGAAGACCATGCTCGACCCGATCGGATTTCCTCCACCCGGATAGGCCGTGCCGCTGACCGCGGCCATCGAATTGCCCGCCGCATAGAGGCCGTGGATCACGCGGCCCTCGGTATCCAACACGCGTGCCTTCTCGTCGGTTTTGAGGCCGCCCTTGGTGCCGAGATCAGACAGGCCGAATGCCGCAGCGTGGAAGGGCGCCTTCACGATCGGCGCCAGCGGCGGCCGATCGTTGGTGAAGAGCCGGTCGAACGCTTCCACACCTCGCTCGAACTCCGGATCCTCGCCCTGGTCGGCATGACCGTTGAAGCGCGCGACCGTCTCGGCCAGCGCGTCGCCCGGCACGCCGATCGTCTCGGCCAGATCGGCCAGGGTCGGCGCGTCGACCCACAAACCCTTGGCGCGATAATCGGCCGGATCGGCGAAGGGCAGGTTGGGGAACTGGATCGGCGGCATGCCCCCGTCGCGATCGTCATAGACCAGCCAGAAGGGCAGGGTGAGCCGCCCGTCGGCCATCTGGTCGATGATCTCCCGGCCGGCCCGATCATAGGGCAGCGATTCGTTGAGGAAGCGCCGCCCGTGCTGGTTGACGAAGATGCCCCCGTCGAAGCCGAGCGTGAAGCTCGCCGTCCCATCCGGCTGCATGAGCCCGGGGGACCACCATCCCTGGTCCATCAGGTCCACGTCGGCGCCGACTGCGATGCCGGCGAGGATCGGCAGGCCGGTGTTGCTTGGTGGCCCCATCGCGCCGGAGATATTGCCCGGCACGCCATAGCGCGCGCGCATGTCGCGATTATGCTCGAACCCTCCGGCGGCGACCACGACGCCGCGCCGCGTGCGGATGCGTCGCGATCCCTCTGCCGTGTGCACCACGGCGCCCGTCACCCGATCGCCCTCGCGCACGAACTCGACGAGCTCGCTGTTCAGCCGCAGCTCGGCATTGGCCTTTTCCTGAAGCGCCAGCAGGAAGCGTCCGATCAGCGCCTGGCCGCCCCACAATTCCTCCGGGGCCGGCTGGCCGCGCCGCTCCTCGCCCAGGCCTGGGCGCAGCACCGCCTTGAGCGGCCCGAGCGCCGCTGCCGGCAGCAGCATCGGCGCGATGTGCCGTCCGCCCGCCCGTGCCTTGGGCATGCGCCCGAAATAGTCGGGCCAGGGATAGATTACGAACTGCAGCAGCGGATCCTGCTCGAGATAGTCGATCAGCGGCGCGCCGGTATCGAGATAGGCATCCTGAAGCGCGCGCGGCGTGCGTGTGCCGACGCAGGCGCGATAATATTCGCGCGCATCCTCCATGGTATCGTCGTCGCCGGCCCGACGTAGTGCGGCATTGCAGGGAAACCACATCCCCCCGCCCGAATAGGCGGTGGTGCCGCCGAACTTGTCGCTGTTCTCGACAAGGATGACATGCAGCCCCTCACGCGCCGCGACATAGGCGCCGGTCATCCCGCCCGCGCCAGAGCCGACGACCAGAATGTCGCATTCCTCGTCCCACGCCATCGTCGTGGCCATCCTTTCCTCTCCTTCGCGAATGCCCGAGTGGGAGCATGTCCGCGCTGCGAAATCCAGCCTCATGCCGCGCAATCTTGCCGGATCGCGAAACGAACATGGCCAGATGCATATTGTTCGCGCCTCAGCGGAGCGAATTGCGTTGCCTTTCTGCAGTCCGTCCCGAGGGCTGAACAAATCGATTCGAATCCGCTATCCGCATGTTCGCAAAAGACAAGTTCGGTGGGGGCCGAAGCCGTGCGGGGCAGGTGGAGCAAGTTGTGCAAGGCATGTGCGCCGGCCCTCGTGGCATGGCTGCCCTTCCTTGCGAACGCTCAGGCTGTAGCGCCCGATCCGGACGCCATCATCGTCACCGCAACCCGGCATAAGGAAATGCTGAACGACGTGCCGCTCGCCGTCGCGGCCGTGCCGGGAGAGGCGCTTGTGCGGCATGGTATCGCCCGGCTGGATCAGCTCGCCGCGGCGGTGCCCGGCTTCACCTATCAGAGCACCTCC
The DNA here is from genome assembly GCF_009755815.1 of Flavisphingomonas formosensis. Classification (GTDB taxonomy): domain Bacteria; phylum Pseudomonadota; class Alphaproteobacteria; order Sphingomonadales; family Sphingomonadaceae; genus Flavisphingomonas; species Flavisphingomonas formosensis. The sequence goes on along the minus strand of NZ_WRPK01000002.1, from coordinate 460,557 downwards.
TTCGATACGCCGGTGTTCGCGATCCGCGGCATCGGCTTTTACGATTATTCGATCGGATCCACCCCTACGGTGGGCCTGTATCTGGACGAAGCGCCCATTCCCTATGCGCAGGAAGCGCGCGGGCTGCTGCTCGATCTCGATCGGCTGGAAGTGCTGAAGGGGCCGCAGGGCAGCCTGTTCGGTCAGGGCACCACCGGCGGCGTCGTGAACGCCATCCCCGCCCGGCCCACCGATACGCCCGCCGCGGGCGCGCGGATCGGCTTCGGCCGGTTCGCGGCGATCGAGGCCGAGGCCTTCCTCAGCGGTCCGATCGCGCCGGGACTGAAGGCGCGCGTCGCCGTCCGACGCGAATATCGCGGCGATTGGCAGCATCCCTGGCTTCCCAACGACGCCCGTTTCGGACAGCAGTCCGGTGCCGGCACCGGTGCCCGCCGCTTCACCACCGCGCGCGCCGTGATCGATTGGCGGCCCGTCGATCGCCTGGCGGTGACGGCCACCCTTCACGGATGGCGGGATGGATCGGATCTGCCGGCCTTCCACTATGCCGCCTTCGCGCCCAATACGGCCGAAAACGCCCTCAACACGCGCACCTATGCCGCTCTGGCGACGCTTGCGCCGATGCCGCACGATGCGCGTCTCGCCGGCTGGGATGCCGGTGCCGATCTCGCCCGCCACGATCGCTTCGCCCTGGCCTCCCTGCGAGCCACATTGACACTGACCAAGGATGTCGAGCTCATCGCGATCGGCGCCGTGTCCCGCTATCGCGAGCGCAGCCGCACCGATCTGGACGGCACCGCCTACGCCGATCTGTTCAGCAGCCGCATCGGCCATATCGACAGCCTCTCGCAAGAGCTGCGCCTGTCCGGCGGCACCGGCCCGCTCCGCTGGACGCTGGGCGGGCTTTACGCGCGGGATCGCACGCGCGAGGAACAGCACAATCTCAGCGGCGGCGGCACCAGCAACGCGGTCGGACCTTTCCTCGTCTCCGGCGTCGTCCAGCGCAGCCGGCAGACGATCTCGACCCGTGCCGCCTTCGCGTCGGCCGATCTACCCCTCCTCGCGGCCGTCGCGCTGCACGGTTCGCTGCGCTACACCCGGCAGGATCGCGACTTCGCCGGCTGCCTCGCCGACGATGGCGACGGCAGCCTTGCCACCGCCATCGCCGCCGTGTTCGGCGTCGCCGCTACACCCGGCGGCTGCGTGACGCAGACCTCGCCCGGCGTCCTGCCGCCGATCGTGGATGGCCGCCTCGATCAGCATAATCTGTCTTTCCGGACGAGCGTCGATTGGAAGCCGCGTCCCGACGCGTTGCTTTATGTGGCTGTCGCCAAGGGTTATAAGCCGGGCAGCTTTGCGGTTGTGCCGGCGCTGTTCGCCGCGCAGTTCGATCCGGTAACGCAGGAATCGGTGCTGGCGGCGGAAGGGGGCGCCCGGTTCGGCCTGTTTGGTCGCCGCCTTCGGCTGGATCTCTCCGCCTTCCACTATGCCTATCGCAACAAGCAGCTGATGGGCACGGTGCTGCTGCCGCCATTCGGTCCGCTGCCGCAGCTGGTGAACATTCCCCGGTCCACCGTCGATGGTGCGGAGGCGAGCCTCGTCCTGCGTCCCGGCTCCCGCTTCACCCTTTCGGGCGGCATCACCTATGTCGCTTCCCGCGTCGATCGGGATCCGCCGATGCCGGTCGATGCCTATGGCGTGCCGACCAGCTTCATTGGCGATTCGTTCCCGAACACCCCGCGCTGGCAGGGCGTGGCGGAGGCGCTGTGGCGCCGCCCGCTTGGCCGCGTGGCGCTCGTCCTGGCGGCGGACGTCACCGCGCGCAGCGGCACTTATGGCATCTTCGGGGCCAATCCGGAGCTGCGCATGCCGGGTTATGCGCTTCTCGATCTGCGTGCTGCGCTGGAAGCGCCGGACGGCCGCTGGCGCGCCGAGCTCTGGGGACGCAATGTCGCCAATCGTTTCTATTATCTCAGCCTTGCCCATAATGGCGACGCGATCGTCGGTCAGCCTGGCATGCCCGCCACCTGGGGCATCACCCTGGAATGGCGCCGTTGATCCCGCGCCGGATGAGAGGCCGGGTTTCGGATGTGGCGCGATGACTTTGCCGGCGGGGGGTGACGGCTCTCCAAAAATGCACGATGCTGCAGGTGCGACGGGGGCGGGAGTGGGGCAGGCAATGCGCAGGACGAAACATATCCGTATCGGCATGCCAGCTCTCCTCGCGCTGGCGGTGGTATCCGCCTGTCACCGCCCGTCGCCGGTGCAGACCAAGCCGGAGGGCAAGCCCGGTCCGGCCGAGCTCATCGAGCTGCCGAACGGCACCATCGCCGCCCGTCCGGGCTCGGCGGTCGAACGCATGGCCCATTATCTCGCCTCGCAGGAGCCCGCTCCGCGTACCTTCCGGTTCGAGGAAGCGGAATTCGCGCCCTGGTCGGCCCATCCCAATCGCGAGACGCTGGGTACGCTTGCCTCGATCGGCGTGGTGCTGCGCCAATATCCGCAAACCCGCATCCGGCTGACCGGCTACACCGACAATGTCGGCGACGCCGGGCGCAATCTCACTTTGTCTACGCAGCGCGTCACGACCTTGAAAGCGCTGCTCATCGCCCAAGGCGTCCCGGAAGACCACATCGAAACCCAGGGCATGGGAATGGCCGATCCGATCGCTGACAATGGCACCGAAGCCGGCCGCGCCCGCAACCGCCGCGTGGAAATCACCATCACGCAGAAATAGCGGCCTCGGATGGATGCATCGATCTGGCAGACCCTCGGTATCCCTGCCACCGAGGATCAGACGGCGATCCGCCGTGCCTATAGCGCGCGGCTGAAGGCGATCGACGTCGAGGCCGATCCGGAGGCGTTCGTGTTTTTGCGTACGCCTTCGAACGAGCGCGGTATTATGTGAACAGCGAACCCATTTTGCCCGATCCGGTGGAGCTCGAGGCGGCAAACGCGTCTGGCGGACGGGGTTCTCGGTAAGCTGGACCGGGATTCCGCGCGGCGCTCCGATGTGTCAGCCCGAAAACTCGACGAGGATGTGGTCGAGGCCATCCAATTCCTCGTCGATGATATCACTGATCCTTGCCCAATCGCCGCCGGCCAGTCCGGCACCGATCTTCGGATATCCGATGCGGTAACCGGCGAAATGCAACGCGATGCCACGCATGACGCTGCGGATGGCATCATAATCGGCTTTCATGCCCGCGCCTCGCCAGTCGAATTGCGTGTAGGCGTTGACGATGACGATGGAGCGACCCTGCCTTTCGACCGTCGCCGAGGAGAAGCTGCCCAGCTTGGCGCGGCTTCCCTTCTCCGTTGCGCGATCGGCCGCATAGGCTTCGGGAAAATGCTGCTTGATCGCCAATGCGATGCCCTTCCCCATCGCACCTTGGCAGTTGCAGCCATGGACGATCACATCGAACTCCCCAGCCAATGCCAATGTTATCAGGTCGCCCTTGACGCTGCGCATGCCAATCACTCCTTGCCGACTTGCCGCCAGCTCATACCAAGACCTTGCTCTCCACCATTCCCTCGCCGCCGAAGATTCGCAGATAGCGGGCGATCTCCTCCGGTTTGCCGGTGGCCTTGGCCGGATTGTCGGAAAGCTTCACCGCCGGGCGCCCATTGGCCTCCACCACCTTGCAGACCAGCGAGATCGGATCGAGACCGGCGGTCTCGAACGGCGCGCAGCCGCGGAAGTCGTTGGTGAGGTTGGTGCCCCAGCCGAAGCTCATCCGCACCCGGCCGTGGAAGTGGCGATAGGTCTGCTCGATCGTGTCCACGTCCATCCCGTCGGAGAAGATCAGCAGCTTCTCGCGCGGATCGCGGCCCTTGTCCTGCCACCAGCGGATGATCTGCTCACCCCCTTCGATCGGCGGCGCGCTGTCCGGGCGGAAGCCGGTCCAGTCGGCCAGCCAGTCGGGCGCATGGGCGAGGAAGCTGGTGGTGCCGAAGGCGTCGGGCAGGGCGATCAGCAGATTGCCGCCATAATGATCGCGCCAGTCCTCCAGCACGCGATAGGGCGCTGCCGCGACGCCGGCATCGTCGGGCGCAAGCGCCGCCAGCACCATCGGCAGCTCATGCGCATTGGTGCCGATCGCCTCCAGGTCTGCATCCATCGCCAGGAGGACGTTGGACGTGCCGATGAAGCGATCGCCCAAGCCCTCCTTGAGCGCATCGACACACCAGCGCTGCCACAGGAAGCCGTGCCGACGCCGCGTCCCGAAATCGGAGATGACCAGATCGGGAAGGGTGCGCAGCCGCTCCACCTTCTCCCACAGCTTGGCCTTGGCGCGGGCATAGAGCACGTCGAGCGCGAAGCGGCCGCGCGCTTTCATCGCCGCGCGCGATCTCAGCTCGTTGATGATGGCGAGCGCTGGTATCTCCCACATGCTGGTGTGCGTCCAGGGGCCGTGGAAGCGCAGCTCATATTGGCCGTCGACCGTCTTGAGCTCATAGTCCGGCAGCCGGAAGTCGGCGAGCCAGGCGATGAAGTCGGGGCTGAACATCTGCTGCTTGCCGTAGAAGCTGTTGCCCGCGAGCCAGATCAGCTCCTTCTTGGAAAAGCGCAGCGTTCGGACATGATCGAGCTGCGCGCGCAGTTCCGCTTCGTCGATCATGTCGGCGATGCGCACCGCTTTGCTGCGGTTGATCACCGCGAAGGTTGCCTCGACATCGTGATAGAGATGCCGGATCATCTGCAGCATCAGCAGCTTGTAGAAATCGGTATCGAGCAGGCTGCGCACGATCGGATCGAGCCGCCAGTTGTGGTTGTAGGTGCGCGTCGCGATGTCGGTCAGGGCCATGACGGCGTTTCCCTTGTTGGCTTGGCTGTTTCTTCGTCAGCATGACGGGGAATGATGGGCATCATCATCATCCCTCCACCACCAGATTGAGCGTCCTGTCCGCCGGCGCCACGATCAGGCGGCGGCCCCAGTCGAAGGCGATATGGTCCTGCTCCATGCCGTCGGCGAAGATGGTGCCGCCCTCGTTCATCCGCGACGTGATGGCAAGCCCCGCGCCGGTCAGCTTGCCGGCGGCGATCGCGGTGCCGGTGGCGATGCTCGGAAAGGGCTCCCGCACGAAGAAGGCGACGGCCTTCTCCTCGGGGGCGAGCGCGATGCTCTGCCCGGTAGCCTGCATGATCGACCGGGCCCAGCCGGTGGCACCCGTGCCGGATGCGACGATCAGCCCGCTAGAGCTCTGGTCTTCCGTGCTGCCGTCGATCGCGATGCGATAGCGCGCGGACTGGTGGCTGCGGTGGCCGACGAAGATCTCGTTGAGCGCCAGCAGCCGTTCGCCGCCGTCCAGCACCGCCTCCACCATCGTGCGCCGCTCGATTGCCGTATCGCCGTGGAGACAGGCGGGCAGCATCCGGCCCAGCCGATCGGGCGCGATGCGGACGAGCACACCGTCATAGAGATCCGGCGCGGGATTGACGCCCAGCACCGGCTGGCCTGCAAGATATTTGGCGACATTGGCCACCAGCCCGTCTTGGCCCAGCGCAACGATCACATCCTCCGGTGCGAACAGGAAGCGGTCGAAATCCGCACGCCGGACCAGCGCCTGCCGCCATTCGGGCGGCACGGCGGCGCGGGCCGTGCGCAGCATCTCGCCGAAGTGCGCATGCCGCGCCTCGACCGCTTCGATCGTCTGGCCGCGCGTCTCGAGGAAGAAACGCGCCTGATCCCGCGTCGCGTGGCGCGCGATCAGCAGCTCATAGTCGGTTTCGCGCGTGACGAAGACGGCACGGGGCGGGTTGGTGGGCATGATGCATTTCCTTCCTTCGCCTTCTTCATCCTCCCCCAGAGGAGGAGGGGGACCGCGCGTAGCGCGGTGGAGGGGCTCCGGCCCGCCCCAAGCAAGCGGCATCACGGTCCGCACCCGGCTCGCCCCTCCACCATGCTGCGCATGGTCCCCCTCCCCGTTCCGGAGAGGATGAGAAAGGTTACCGCGCCGTCAGCGCCGGGGCCGCTTTGCGGAACTCGCCCATCAGGCTGGCGAGCAGGTCGGGCGTCACGTTGACGTGCTCGATCGTGTCGAGCTTGCCGGCCAGATCGCGGGCGGCGAGGCCGAGCAGCACGGCGGGCGGCAGGTCGCGATAAACGGCGATGTGCGCCAGCTCGGCCTCGGCTTTCGCAGCCTCCACCGTGCGGATGCGCGCCGCCTCCGCCTCGGCTTCCACCTGCCTGGCCTCGGCGAGGCCGGTCGCGCGGCTGCGGGCATTTTCCGCTTCCTGCGCGATCAGCAGCGTCTCGCGTCGGGCGAGCTCGGTCTTGTTGGCCAGCTCATTCTCCGCGATCGCGCGCTCCTTCTCCACCGCCAGGGCGCGGCGTTCGAAAGTGGCCTCGTCGGCTTTCTGCTGCAGCGCCTCGAAGGTCGGCGTCTGCAGCGCCCGTTCCAGCTCGCTGCTCGGCGCGATGCTGGTGATGCGTACCGCCACCACTGCGATGCCGATCTCCGCTAGGCTCTGTGCATTGGCCAGCGCCGTCTCGATCCGCCGGCGGAGGGGCTCGATACCTGCGTCCAGCAGCGCACGTACCGGCGCCGCGGCGAGATATTCCAGCGCGGCCTGGTTCACGAGCCCCGCGAGCCGCGTCTCGATCCGGTCGATCGGTTCGCCCTGCGGCTTGCCGGTGCCCAGCGCGATGCTGAAATCGACGCGGCTGGCAAGCAGCTCGGGATCGGTCACATGCCAGGTGAGCATGCCCTGCACCGCCACCGCCTGGAAATCCTGGCTGCGGCCCTTGATAAACAGGGTGGTCTCGCGGTCGTCCATCGGCAGCTCGGCGATGCTCGCCGTCTCCGGCCGGAACCAGAAGACGAGCCCACGCCCGCTCTGCCGCACGCGGCCGTTGCGATAGCGGATGACATGGCTGCTCGCGTCGCTCCGGAGCTGGGCGAGGAAGCCGAGATTGCGGATCTGTGCCATGATGATCCTCCTTGGGATTAAATTGCGGGTTTGAATCGGTAGAGCTCTGCTGGCCGGAACGAGGCGCCGGTTTCCCGTTCGCCGGTCGGCTCCAGCCAGCCCTTGTCGAGCATGCGTCGGCGGAAGGCCGGCTTGTTGAGAGACATGCCCGATATCGCCTCGTGCACGTCCTGCAGCTGGCGCAGGGTGAACAGGTCGGGCAGCAGCGCGAAGCCGACCGGCGAATAGTCCAGCTTGCCGCGCAGCCGCCGGACGGCGAGGCTGAGTATCTCCGCATGGTCGAAGGCGAGCGCCAGGGGGCCGTCCGCGTCCGTCGCAGTTGCGGGGCCGTCCGCTCCCGGCGCGGCGATGCGGGCGAGGGTGAGGCCGGGGCCGGCCCTTAGTGCCGCGGCGAAGCGCTCCGCCGGCAGCAGCGCGAAATAGGCCACGGTGATGATCCGCATCCGGGGGTCGCGGCCGACCGCGCCGAAGCTGTAGAGCTGCTCCATATAGGCGCCGTCCATCCGAGCCTTCTCGGAAAGGACGCGGCGCGCGGCATCGTCGAGGGATTCGTCGATGCGGACGAAGCCGCCGGGCAATGCCCACAGGCCCAGGTCCGGATGCTCGTCGCGGCGGATCAGCAGTGCCGCAGGTGCGCCGTCCGCGATCGTCATCAGCACGAGATCCACCGTCACGGCCGGACGTTCATAGTGCCGGGGGTCATAGCCTGCCAGGAATTCGACTTCGTCGTCGCGCATCGCAGCACCTTATATGCAAGATGCACTTTACTTATTTTCGATTCGAACATATGTCAAGCGGCGGAGACAGGATAAGGAGTTTTCCCATGCGCAATTTGGTCATCGTCGTGGACATGCAGCGGGATTTCGTGCTGCCGGATCATGCCTTGCCGGTCCCGGAAGCGGCGGGGCTGATCGCGTCGATGCGGGACTGGCTGGCCGCGCTCGATGCGCGTGTGATCGAAGGCGTGCTCTTCACCTTCGACACGCACGAGCCGGAGCGCTACGCCGCCTCGCCGGAGGGCGCGCAGTTCCCGATCCACTGCGTGCGCGGCACGCCCGGCTGGGACCTCGTCGTCGATCCCGCGGACGTGCCGGCGGCCATCCCGGTGTGGCGCCTGGAGAAAGGCGTGTTCGACATGTGGGCCGAGCCGGACGCCGCGATCCGCAACGCCCGCGATGACACGGCCCCGCCGCAGGATCGCGAAGCCTTCTTCGCGGCCCTGAAGGCGCGCGGTGTCGATCATGTGACGGTCATCGGCGTCGCTGCCGATTTCTGCGTCCGCTGGGCGATCGAGGGCCTTGCCGCCCGCGGCTTCGTGGTCACCGTGCCCGCGGCTCTCACGCGCGGTATCGAGCGGCCGATCGACGCGGTTGCCGAGGCGCATTTCGGGGGCATGGCGGTCAGCGTGACGGAATAACGGTCCAGAGCTGCTGCGGACGTTGATCGTCGGTGATGCGCATCAGGCAGACGCTATGGCGTTGCTCTGACGAAACCCGCGCGCGGCGCGCTCCATCCTGCTAACAGCCGCGTCATGACCGCTGCCGATCTCCGCGACCTCTTTGTCCGCACTCTCGTCCGCCAGGTCGGCGGGACCGCACGGGGGTGGCGGTTGGTGATGGGCGAGGTAAAGATCTACAGCGTCGAGACGCATCCGCATTGCAACTGGGCGATCACGCCATCCGGACGCGCACGGGAGATTGCCGAGGTGGAGCGCGTTGCCGACGATCTGCGGCTGCGCCATCCGATCATCCGGGGGTGAGTGCTTCCCCTGTGCGCACCGCAGAGGTTATCGGATTCACACTTTGCGGTTCGGACCTTTTAATCCTCCCCGGAACGGGGAGGGGGACCGCCGACGGCGGTGGAGGGGTTCCCGCGCCCGACGAGCGGCACCTCTGGAGTGAGCGGAGCCCCTCCACCACCCTGCGGGTGGTCCCCCTCCCCCTCCGGGGGAGGATGAACAACGCCAAGTGAGCCACGACGTGCGCATCCCGTTGCCCTGAAAGGGGGAATCCTAGCCTTTCATATAGTCCGCGAATGCGGCGGCGTAGTCAGGGTGCCAGCGGGAGAGGGCGGGGCGGTTTTCGATGATGTCGGCGGCGGCCCAGGCGATCCGCTTCTCGTCCGTTTCACGGGGCACGTCATTGTCCGGGCAGAGAATGTAGAAATCGCCCGCGGCCAGCGCCGGCAGCATGAAATCCACCACCTGCTCCGCCGTCCATGCGCCTGCCGGCTTCTCGCTGACGCCCCGGGCGCGGGTGAAGCCGGTGTAGGTGAAGCCGGGGATCAGGAGATGGGCAGTCACGCGTCCTTCCGTCGCCAGCAGATCGTGTGCCAGCGATTCGGTGAGCGCCTTCACCGCTGCCTTGCTGACATTATAGGCGGTGTCGCCCGGCGGCAGGGTGATGCCTTGCTTCGATCCGGTGTTGACGATGGCGCAGGGCCAGTCGGCAGCGATCATGTCCGGCGCGAACAGCTGGACGCCGTGGAGTACGCCCCAGAAATTGACGTCCATCGTCGCCTGCCAGCGATCGATCCCGCTCAATATCCCGCCGCTCCCTTCGCGTGCGGCATTGTTCATCACCAGCGAAACCGGACCGAGCGCATCAGCCTCGGCCTTCACGCGCGCGACATCCTCGCGCACGCTCACGTCCGCCGTCACGGTGCGTATCGTCGCGCCGGAGGCGGCGATCGCCTTGCCTGCCGCGGCCAGCGCTTCGGCGGAAATGTCCGCCAGGACGATCCGCATGCCTGCCGCGGCGAGCCGATAGGCGGCGGCCAGACCGATACCGCTGGCGGCACCGGTGATCACGGCCACCCGATCGCGGGCGATCGCGGGATGATGAGGCATGGGTGGGCTCCTCTGCTGGGCGAAGGCGAGATGTTTACTCCCCGATCGCCCTCAGATCATAGGGTGTCGTCTGGTAGATCTGGTGGATCCAATTGCCGAACAGCAGATGCGCATGGCTCCGCCAGCGGTTGAGCGGCGGGCGTTCGGGATCGTCGTCCGGGAAATAGTCGTGCGGCGGCGCGATCGGCTTGCCGCTTGCTCGGTCGCGGAAATATTCGTCGCTCAGCGAGCCCGTGTCATATTCGATATGGTTGAACATGTGCAGCGACCGATGGTCCGGATCGTCGATCAGGCAGAGCCCCGCCTCATCCGAATCCATCAGCACCTTGAGGCCGCGCCCCTCCGGAATGTCCTCCCGCCGCATCTCGGTCCAGCGCGAGACGGGGATGGCGAAATCGTCGGAAAAGCCACGCAGATAGGGCGAGGCGGGCGCCAGGTTGCGGTGGCTGTAGACGCCGAACTTCTTCTCCGGCAGCTCATATTTCGGCATGCCGTGGAAATGATGCGCGGCCGCCTGCGCGCCCCAGCAGATGGTGAAGCTGCCATGGACATGGGTCTGCGTCCAATCGAAGATGCGGCGCAGTTCGTCCCAGTAGGTGACTTCCTCGAACGGCAGCGTCTCGACCGGCGCGCCGGTGACGATGAAGCCGTCGAACTTCTCGGACCGGATATCCTCCCAGTTGCGGTAGAAGGAGATGATATGGTCGCTCGACGTGTTGCGCGGCACGTGGTTGGTCATCTTGACCAAAGTGAGCTCGACCTGCAGCGGCGACGCGCCGAGCAGTCGGGCGAACTGCGTCTCCGTCTTCACCTTGTTAGGCATGAGGTTGAGCAGGCCGATCCGCATCGGCCTTATGTCCTGCCGGATCGCGTCGGTTTCCTGCATCACCATCACGCCTTCCGCCTCCAGGATCGAGCGGGCAGGCAGGTTGTCTGGAATCTTGATAGGCATCGATCGTCACGGTTCCGCACTGCGGGGACAGGACCGATACGTGGCGAGACCCGTTTGTTTGCCGGTTCGGCCACATCCTCCCTTTCGGGAGCGCCACCTTGCTCGGGAAGCAGGTTGGCGTCGGGCATGGCCCAACTCTTGATGTATCCCGCCAGCTAGGCCCTTCCGCGCGCCTTTACAAGAGCATGTGTGGAAGGGGGGTGAGCCTTCCCCCGCCTGCGGGAGAAGGGAAAGGCGGCATCTTACGCCGCGTCGTGGAAGATGATCCCCATCGTCCGCCGATGTCCGGATCGCAGCGTGCTGACGCCGTGGCGCATCGCCACGCGATAGTCGCCGCGTGCCCCCTTCGCCGGACGTGCATTGACCGCGAACAGCACGGCATCGCCCTTGGCGAGCGGCACCACCTCCACGCGCGATTGCATGCGCGGGCGCTGCTCGGTCAACACGAACTCGCCGCCGGTGAAGTCGTCTTCCGGCGCAGAAAGCAGGATGGCGGCCTGCAGCGGGAAGACGTGGGGGCCGTAGAGATCCTGATGCAGGCAATTATAGTCGCCGGTGCGATACTGGAGAATCAGCGGAGTCGGCCGACGCTGCCCATCGGCATGGCAGCGCGCAAGGAAGTCGGCATGGGCCTCGGGAAAGCGGGCGTCCATGCCCATCCGTGCGTGCCAGCGGTTCGCGATCGGCGCGAGGCCGGGATAGAGGCCGGCGCGCAGTGCGGCCACTAGCGGCGGCAGCGGATAGGCGAAATAGCGATATTCTCCCCGGCCATAGCCGTGACGCGCCATCACCACATGGCTGCGAAAGCCCTGCTCGGCGTCGTAGAGCGCGGCCGCGGCGTCGCATGCCGCCGGATCGAGCAGCCGCTCCAGCCGCGCCCAGCCGCGCGCGTCGAGATCGGCGGTTACGGCTTGCCAGTCGATGGCGGCGATGCGGGCGGTGATGTCGGTGTCTTCCATCGGGCCGATCCTAGCGCATCCTTTCCGCCGTGCCTCCCGTGGCTTGCGGTGAAAGCGCCTGCTTCCCGTTCGCGCTGATCCTGTCGAAGCCGCTTCCTGCTTTTCAGGGCCTTCTTGTCGGGTCGGCCGGCGCGGTCTATCCCGCTTCTCCGGCCACCTGGGATTTCACGCTGCCGATGCACGATGACCCGCGGTTGACCGCCGATTTCTTCGCGCAGGATGCCGAGACGGTCGCCCGCGCGCTGATCGGGGCGGGGCTGTTCGTCGACGGGGTGGGCGGCACGATCGTCGAGACGGAAGCCTATGATCCCAGCGATCCGGCCTCCCACAGCTTCAACGGCCCGACCGTCCGCAACGCCAGCCTGTTCGGGCCGGCGGGACATGCCTATGTCTATCGCAGCTACGGCATCCACTGGCTGCTGAACTTCGTCTGCGCCGGAGCGAACGGCGTGCTGATCCGCGCAATCGAGCCGACCGCAGGCATCGAGCGCATGGTGGAGCGGCGCGGGACCGCGGTGCTGCGGCATCTATGCTCCGGCCCCGGCCGGCTCAGCCAGGCGCTCGGCATCGACAAGCGCCTCGATGGATGGCCGCTCGGCCAGCTGCCCTTCCTGCTGCGGCCAGCCGAAGGAGCGGTGCAGGTCAGCGTCGGGGTGCGGATCGGTATCAGCCGGGGAGTCGAGACGCCCTGGCGCTTCGGTTTGGCGGGATCGTCCTTCCTGAGCCGTCCGATCGCCGAGCCCGTCGGCGGCTGAGCCCGCGGCGATTCATCACGCCGGCGGCCCGTCGACCATGGACTCGACGAGATGCGCGCGCGACGGGCCGGGATCGAAGCGGTCGGCGAAATATTGGGTCTCATGGGCGACCAGTCCGTCATGGAATTCCATGATGCTCACCACATAGGACGGCACGTCGTCATAGCGCAGGACGAATTCCGTGACCCACAGATCGCCTCCGCCGATGATCCGCCGCACCGTGAAGCGCTTCCGGTTCGGCTGGACGAAACGGCTCTCCTGGATGTTGCGTCGGCCGCGGATCCGTTCGCCCGATTGTGGATAATCGAGCACGGCATCCTCATGATAAATCTCATGCTCGGCCGGGAAATCATTGGCGTCGGATGCGTCCCAGTGGCGCTGCAGAGCCGCCCGCACCGTGCGATCGTTCATCGCGTCTCTCCCTCTGCGGGGAAATGTGCAGCGTTAAGGGCGAAGATCAAGCCGGGAAGGGCCTGACCTGCGCGGATCGCAGCCGGCGCGAATGCCTTTCTGTTTGAGCCGATACCCACTTCGAAGTGAGCGGCAGCGGAATGACAAGCTGATGAGGAACAAGTCATTCAGGATCGGCCAGGCGGCGGTTCTGGCCAACCATGGCACTGCTGGCTAAGGACGCCAGGGAAAACATGGCGATGGCAACGTCGCATAGATCGATCGAATGCGCTGACCCCATCGTTCGGGCTCGGCGTCGGGGGAGCGTGCGACCCGTTGCTATTCCACGGGATCCGTTTGCGCCTGCGGCGGCGCGACCCTCAAAGACGTGACGGACGAAGCCTGCTCTCGTGAGGGCCGCTCGTCGCCTCAGCCCGCGGTTTGTGCGCCGTCGACCGGCATGGCGATGCCGCTGATCGTGCGCGCATCGTTCGATCCCAGGAAGGCGATCGCGGCGGCCACTTCCTCCGGCTCGATCATGTCGCCCATCTTGGAGGCGTTGCGCATCAGCAGGTTCAGGTCGATGCCTTCCGGCCATTTGGCCTCGCCGGTCATCGGCGTCTTCACCCCCGTCGGGCAGATCGCGTTGACGCGGACGCCCTTGGCGGCGAATTCGATCGCCATCGATTTGGTGAGCGCGACCACGCCTGCCTTGCTGGCGCAATAAGCCTCACTGTAGGCGATGCCGACGAGCGCCGCGGCCGACGCGATGTTGACGATATTGCCCTTGGTTTCGAGGAGGTGCGGCATCGCGGCCTGGCTCAGGAAGAAGACGCTGCCTAGGTTGATGCGCAGCATGCGATCCCAGCGGTCGTCGCCGAACTGATCGAGCGGCGCCCAGTCGAGGATGCCGGCGATGTTGCACAGCATGTCGATGCGGCCCCCGGCCTCGGCGGCGCGGGCGATCAGCATACGGCAACTCTCCGGATCGCCGGCATCGAAGGCGACGGCAAGGGGAGGCGTCGCGGCGGTGATCGAGGCGGCCACCGCCTCTACGCCAGCCTGGTTGATGTCGCCGAGGATCAGCGTCGCGCCTTCCTCCGCCATCAGCCGTGCGGTGGCTCGGCCGATCCCCGATGCCGCGCCGGTGACGACGACGACCTTGTCCTTGAAACGCATGGAAGCTCCTCTCCTCAATTGGCGCGAGCGCGCTTGATGGTGCCGAGATCGCGGCCGTGGCCGGTGAGATTGCCGATCATGTCGTTGCCCATGATCCGCTCGACGAAGCGCCATTCGCCGTCGACCTTCTCGACCGTGTCGCGATAGTCCCCGCCGATGACGGGCTGGAGCGGCACCGCGTCGGTTTCCTGGAAGACCATGACGTAGGAGGTGGCGACGGCGCGGTCCGGCCCGTCCGGGGTGATGATCAGGTTCGCGATATAATGGCGCGTGCGCGGCGTGCCGTCGGGATAGACGATCACCCAGTCGCGGAAGGCCGCGGCCATCTGCCCGGCGCTGCGATCCGCCATCAGCGCGCCGCCGCTATGGACCCGGGCATGCTGGAACAGCCGGCCGACGCCGTCGAAATCGCCGCGATCGAGCAGCATCGGATAGCTGTGCACCAGATTCTGGATCTGGAAATAGTCCTCGCCGGTCATCCGCTTCTCCCTTGTCCGGCCGCCGCTATCGCGTTCGATCCGGGCCGCCCACCTTGATTTGGAGGAGGCGGCGCTGCGCATTTCGGTGCAGCATGGCTGGGATAGGCCGCGAGACGCGAAAAGGCGACGGCTTCCGAGCGAGAGGAGACAGAGCGATGACCACATCCGCCAACCGGCAGCTTTTCGAAACGATGCTGGGCGCGCTCGGCCGCAAGGAATTCGATGCGTTCGAGGCATGCCTGGCCGAGGACGTGCTGCTCGAATGGCCTTTCCCGGTGATGGAAGGCTTTCCGCTGGAGCAGCGCGGTGCGCGCTGGTTCCGCGATTCGCTGGAAGCCAGCTGGCAGAATTTCGCGCCCTATGATTACCGGATCGAGGCGATCCACGACATGGCCGATCCCGACAGGCTGATCGCCGAATACAGCTCGCACAGCATCTATCTGCCGACCGGCGAGCCCTATTCGAACAAATATGTGAGCGTGCTGGATTTCGCCGACGGGCGGATCACGCGGTGGCGGGAATATCTCAACCCGCAAGTGATCGCGCGTGTCGTGGGCGGCGAGGCGGTGTGGAGTGGGGCAGACGCCTGATCTTCATCCTCCCCCGCAGGGGGAGGGGGACCGCGCATAGCGCGGTGGAGGGGTTCCGCTCACTGCAGACGGATCGCTTGTTGCTGGCGGGAGCCCCTCCACCATGCTGCGCACGGTCCCCCTCCCCGTTCCGGGGAGGATGAAGATAAGCGAAGCGACTCGACGGAAAACGAACCAACGAAGGATGTCGTCATGGCCTATCGTCACCTGCTGAGCCCCGGGCGCATCGGCGCGATGAACTTGCGCAACCGTATCTTCATGACGCCGATGGGATCGAATCTCGCCGACGAGGACGGCATCACCGGCGAGCGGCTGCGGGCCTATTATGTTGCGCGGGCGAAGGGCGGGGCGGCGCTGATCACGATGGGATCGGTGTCGATCGGCTATCCCGACGGATCGGGCAATTACCGCAACGAGGCGATCTCGCATGATCGCCACGTCCCTGGCGTGCGCGCGCTTGCGGACGAAGTCCATGCGCATGGCGCCAAGCTGGCGATGCAGCTGCAGCATGCCGGCCTGGTGGCGATGAACGACATGCTCGCCGGCCGGCCGATCTGGACGCCATCGGTGCCGGAGGTCGGCAAGAGCGACGGCGACATGATGGCGGGTTTCCTGCCGGACGAGCTCGCCATCTTCGCCGCGCCCTTCGCCGCGATGGGCGAGCCCAAATATCGCGTGATGACCGCGCAGGATATCGAGGAGCTGGTTCAGATGTTCGCCAGCGCCGCGCTGCGCGCGAAGGGGGCGGGCGTCGACGCGGTCGAGATCCATGCCGGGCACGGCTATCTCATCTCCTCCTTCCTCAATCCGCTGATCAACCGACGCGACGACGCCTATGGCGGCACCGCCGAGAACCGGGCGCGCATCCTCGGCGACATCATCCGCGGCATCCGCGCCGCGGTCGGCCCGGACATGCCGATCTGGCCGCGCATCGACAGCCAGCATTTCCTGATCGACGGCGGCATCACCGTCGAAGACGCGATCGTGACCGCGCGGCTGGCGGTGGAGGCGGGGGCGGACGCGATTCACGTCTCGGCGGACGGGCATCCCGGGCGGGGGCTCACTTACTCGACCGGCCATGCCACCAACGTTCCCAACGGCTTCGTGCCGGCGGCGGAGCGGATCAAGGCGGCGGTGGACGTGCCGGTGATCTGCCCCGGCCGGATCGAACCGGAGGATGCCGACCGCTTCATCGCCGCAGGCAAGCTCGATTTCGTGACGATGGGGCGCAAGCTGCTCGCCGATCCGGCGCTGCCCGCCAAGCTGGCGGCGGGCACGCCCGAGGAAGTGCGGCCCTGCGTCTATTGCTACACCTGCATCAGCCAGATCTTCTTCTCCCGCCACGTCAAATGCGCGGTGAATCCCGAGACCGCCTATGAGCGCGAGCGGGCGCTGCAGCCGGCGGCGACGCCGCGGCATGTGGCGGTGATCGGCGGCGGGCCGGCGGGCATGGAGGTGTCGCTGCGCCTTGCCCAGCGCGGGCATCGCGTGACCCTGATCGAGGCGAGCACCGGCCTCGGCGGCACGGCGCGCTTCGCCTCGATCGCCTATGCGCCCAACCAGCGCATCGTCGACTGGCTGAAGCGGCAGGTGGCGCAGGAGAAGGCGATCACCGTCCGGCTCGGCACCACTGCCACGCCCGAGCTCTTGCGCACGCTCGCGCCCGACGAGGTGGTGGTCGCCACCGGCGCGCGGCGCGCGCTGCCGCCGATTCCGGGTGCCGATCGCGCCAACGTATTCAGCGGGGATGAGATGCGCAGCCTGATGCTCGGCCAGGATCTCGATCGGCTGGCCGGCAAGGTGGATGCGAAGACGCGCGCGGCGATGCGGCTCGGCGCGCTGACCGGCCTTACTGCGCGGCCCGGTTTCGTGCGGGCGGCGAGCGCGCATTGGATGCCGTTCGGAGAGCGGATCGTGATCGTCGGCGGCGAGCTGGTCGGCATGGAGCTGGCCGAGTTCCTCGCCGAGCGGGGCCGCACTGTGACGATCGTCGACGAGGCGCCAGTGTTCGGGGCGGGGCTGCAGGTGGTCCGGCGCTGGCGGGTGCTCGACGATCTCAAAAAGCTGGGGGTTACGATGTTGACCGGCGCGCAGGACATCGCGATCGGCGAGGGCACCGTCTCCTACGCCAATGCCGGCGGCCAGGTGCGCACCATTGCGGCCGATCAGGTGATCGTCGCCAAGGGCGCGACCGGGGACACGCGCCTCGCCGACATACTGCGCGAGGCGGGCTTCTCCGTGCGCAGCATCGGGGACGCGAACGGCGTCGGCTATATCGAGGGTGCGATCCAGGATGCGGCCGAGACCGCGCTGGCGATCTGAGCGGAGGACAGGAAATGTTCGATTATAGCGGCCGGCGCGTACTCGTCACCGGCGGGACCAGCGGCATCGGCGCGGCGATCGCCACGGCCTTCGTCGCGGCCGGCGCGGACGTGACGATCACGGGCACGCGCGGGAGCGCGGCGGAGTATGACGGGCTGCCGGCCGGCGTCGCCTATGCACCGCTCCGGCTGGACGAGCGCGACACGGTGCTGGCGCTCGCGGGCTCGTTCGATGCGCTCGACATACTGGTCAACAATGCCGGGCGGACCACCGTGCCGGAGGATTTCGACGGGGCGGTCGATGCCAATCTCAAGGGCGTGCATGCGCTGATCCAGGCCTGTCTGCCGATGCTGGCGCGGAGCGACCAGCGCGGCGGCGGCGCGGTGGTAAACATCGCCTCGATGATGGCCTATTTCGGCAATTCGATGTTTCCGGGATACAGCGCGTCCAAGGCCGGGCTGCTGCTGCTCACCAAATCGCTGGCGCAGGGTTGGGGCGGGCGCAACGTGCGGATCAACGTCGTGGCGCCGGGGCCGGTGCGCACGCCGATGACGATCCGCTATGCCGACGATCCCGCCTATGGCCCGGGCACCGCGCAGCGCATGGCGCTCGGCCGCTGGGGTGAGCCGGAGGATATTGCAGCGCCGGTGCTGTTCCTCGCCGGGCCGGGCGCGGCATTCATCACGGGCGAATGTCTGCCGGTGAGCGGCGGCTATATGATCGCCGAGGCGTGACAGCTCCATCCTCCCCGAACCGGGGAGCATGAAGGAAGATGAAAGGGCCGCGCCCCTGTCCCTTCCGCGCGCATCCCTCTATGATCTCGCTCTACCCCGCCGCGTCGAGGAGGGAGAGGGAAGCCGCATGGCCGAGAAGGCCGATACGACCGCCGCATTTTCGAGGCTCATCCTGGCGCTCAACGGCGCGCTGGTCGACGGCGAGCCGTGGCGCGACTTCCTCCTTCTGCTGCGCGATCATCTGCACGCTAAGCACGCGACCCTGATCCTGACGCCTCCCCACACGGCGGAGCTCGGCACGATGATCACGCCGAGCGCGCCGCCGGCTGACGTGGCCGAATATCTCGATCGCTTCCTGGCGACCGATCCCTTCGTCGGCCTGCCGGACGGGCAGGTGGTCGCGCTCTATGAATATGTCGGCGAGAGCGAGCTCAAGAACAGCGACTATTATCGCGACTGGTTCGAGCGGATCGACGGGTCCCACGTCATGGGCGTCGACATCCGCTTCCGCAGCGGCTTCGAGGCGCGGCTGCGCATCACCCGTGCGCCCGGCGGCGACGTGTTCGACCGGGAGGAGCGCGCACGGCTGGAACGCGTCGTGCCGCATCTGCGCCAGGCGGTGGACATCTATCAGCGGCTCCAGACCTCGGCCAGCGAGCAGGCGGTGATGACCGATGCGGTCGCCCAGTTCGCGGTCGGCACAGTGATGCTCGATCATGCGCTGAACGTGCTCAAGATGAACGAGATCGCCGCGTCGATCCTTGCCGAGCAGGACGGGATCAGGCTGATCGGCAACCGGTTGGCGATCGCGAGCGCGCATCGCGACGGCGAGTTCCGGGCGCTGCTCAAGGCCGCGATTGCGGACGCCGGCAAGACGCAGCCGGTGTTCATGGTGGAGCGGCCATCGGGGCTGCGCGATATCGGCATCGTCGTGCGATCTGTGTCGATCCCGGATTTCATGCATACCGGCAGCGCGCCGGCGCTGGCGCTTTTCCTCGGCGATCCCGAGCGCCAGGCCGCGGTGAGCGGCGACACGCTGCGCGAGCTGTTCGGCCTGACGCCGACCGAAGCCGCCATCTCCGCCTCGCTCGCCAACGGCACCTCGGTGATCGAGACAGCGCGGCGGCTCGGCATCGCGGAGAATACGGTCCGCGCCCATCTGCGCTCGATCTTCGCCAAGACCGGCGTGAACCGGCAATCGCAGCTCGTGCACCTGATCCACACAAGCCTGCCGGAGCTGGCGCTGAGCCGATGAACGGAAACCGTCCCCATATATCCGACGCGACAATGTTGCTGATGCTCGTCCTTCTGGCGGACCAGGATATTCGCAACGGCAGGGTGAAACCCGCTCGCGATGTCGTCGCTCGGCTTCGAGCCAAAAAAAGGCGGTGAGCCGCGGTCTAATTGATTTGTAGGTGTCGCAGCCGATCAAGGCTGCGCGAAGGTTCCTCCCGCAAAAGCGCCCGCACCAAGCGGGCGAACCGAGGGGAGGGGTTATGGTTCGCAGGATTGCGGTATTCGCCTGTTCGTTGGGAGCGATCGCGGTAGCTGGGGCGGCGCACGCACAGGATGCAGGTCAGGCTGGGGCCGCGCCTGATAGGCTGCAGGACATCGTCGTCACCGCACGGCGCGTGAACGAGAGCCTGCAGGCGGTGCCCGTCGCGGTGACCGGCTACAACGCCAAGGCGCTCGCCGCGCTCGATATCAAGAGCTTCGGCGATATCGGCAAGACGGTGCCGAACCTCGACGTGCAGCGCCAGTTCGGCTCGGCCAGCGCGCCGCAATTCTATCTGCGCGGCGTTTCCACCGGTTCGCTGAAGTTCGAGCAGGATGCCGGCATCGGCCTTTATGTCGACGGCGTCTATCTGGGCCGGCCGGCGGGAACCGCGTTCAACCTTGCCGACGTCGATCACGTCGAGGTGCTGCGCGGGCCGCAAGGCACCTTGTTCGGCCGCAATGCGACGGGCGGTGCGATCAACTTCATCACCGCCGCGCCCAAGGGCCAGTTCGCGGTGCGGATGGACGGCACGGTCGGCAATTATGATCGCCGCAAGGGCCGGATCTCGATCGACCTGCCCGCGCTCGGCCCTCTCAGCGCGCGGGTGAGCTACGTGCATGACGAAAATGATGGTTATGTGAAGAACCTGACGCCGGGCCGCACCTTCACCTTCGCCCAGCCCTTCGGCACGATCAAATCGGTGAAGTCGTTCGGCTTCGAGAATACCGATGCGGTATCTGCCGCCGTGCGGCTGGATCTCGACCGCTTTCTCGTCGACTACAAGTTCGACTATACGGACAAGATCAGCTCGCAGCTCGGCCAGCAGGCGCTGGTCAATCCCGTGCTCGGCTTCGGTCTCGGCGGCGTGACCGTGCCTGCCTCCACCACCCGGCTGAACGCGCTGCCGCTCGATTTCGCCTCGGCCTCGCACCTCAGGATACAGGGCCACAGCCTGACCGCGACCTACAAGCTGACCGACGATATTTCGATCAAGAGCATCACCGCCTATCGCAAGCTCGACGAGTTCGTCGGCGGCAACGACATCGACGGCGCGGCCTTCACTGCTGGCGGCATTCCCTTCCAGGCGATCGCCTCGATCCAGGACCGCCATCAGCATCAATGGAGCCAGGAAGCGCAGTTGCTCGGCAAGACGGGCAATCTCGATTGGGTGATTGGCGGTTTCTGGTTCGACGAGAAGGGGCGGGACAACAACCCGGTCTTCATCTTCACGCCGTTCCCGCCCGGGCTGATCACGCCGAGCACGAACAATCCGCTGAGCGGCACCGGCAACGACTATTTCTCGGGCGCCAATGGCTCGGTGAACAACCGGTCCTACGCCGGCTATGCCCATCTCGGTTACAAGAGCGAGCGTTTCGAGCTGGCCGGCGGCGTGCGCTACACCAAAGACAAGCGGAAGGAGGATCTGATCGCCGCCGGCTCGATCGTCACGCCGACGACGTTCAAGGCGAGCAACGATCATTGGGATTTCGACGCGACCGCCACCTGGATCGCCAATCGCCGGGTGCGCACCTATGCGCGCTTCGCGACCGGCTATCTGTCGGGCGGCGTGCTCGGCGGCGTGCCGTTCAAGCCCGAGACGATGCAGAGCTACGAGATCGGCCTGAAGGGCGATTTCCTCGACAACAGGTTCCGGATCAATGCGGCCGCTTTCCACTCGATCCGCAAGAATGTGCAGATACTCAGCTTCAGCGCGGCGGCGGGCACCTTCCTCGTGCCGCTTCGCAAGGAGAAGACCGACGGCGTCGAACTGGAGCTTACCGCGGTGCCGACCGACGGCCTCACCTTCAACGCCAGCGTCGGCTATCTGCACGACCGCCTGTCGCAGGATCTGGGGCCGCGCCAGTCGCAGGCGCCCAAATATACCGCCAGCGTGTCGGGCCAATATGATCTGCCGAAGTTCGACAATGGCAGCTACCTGTCCTTCCGCATGGACGGCTTCTTCAAGGACAAGCGCAACAGCGATCCGTTGCCGAACAGCGCGACGGGCGCGATCACCCGGCTGCCCTCGCGCTTCGATATCAACGGGCGCTTCGGGCTGGTCGAGATTCCGCTCGCCGGCACGACGGCCAATATCTCGGCCTGGGCGCAGAATCTCACCAATAACAAGAAACTCGAATTCGCGCGCGATCTGGGCGCGCCGCTGGCGGTGATCGGCGTGTTCCAGGTGCCGCGGACTTACGGTCTCGATTTCGGGCTGCGCTTCTAAGGCGGATTCAGGCCGCTACCGGGCCCTTGCGCTTCCCAATTTGGGCTGAGCTTGTCGAAGCCCTCTTATTTCTCCCTCCTTTTCAATGCCTGAAGAAGAAGGGAGCGCTTCGACAAGCTCAGCGCAAACGGGGAAGGGGGCGGCCTGTCGATTGACAGATTCTTTCTAGGACGAAGCACATGATGATCCTCAAGGACAAGGTGATCCTCATCACTGGTGTAGGCCCCGGCATGGGCCAGGCGATGGCGAAGCTCGCTGCACAGGAGGGCGCCCGGGTGGCGCTGGCGGCGCGCAAGCAGGCTTATCTGGACGACGTCGCCGCCGAGATCGCGGCGGCGGGCGGCGAGGCGCTGGCGCTTTCCACCGACGTCACCGACAGTGCCCAGTGCGATGCGCTGGTCGCGGCGACGGTCGCGCGCTTCGGCCGCATCGACGGGTTGGTCAACAGCGCCTATGCACCAGGCGAGAATGGGCCGTTCGAGACGGCGGACGTCGAGAGCTGGGCTGGCACGATCGACGTCGCCTGCCTTGGCGCGGCGCGCATGGCGCAGGCGGTGGCGCCGCATATGAAGGCGGCCGGCGGCGGTGCGATCGTCAATGTCGCTACGATGCAGGCGCTCAAGCCTCTGCCGGGCGGATCGCTCTCCTATGCGATCGCCAAGGGCGCGCTGATTACCGTTTCGCGCCAGCTGGCGGCCGAGCTCGGACCCTGGAACATCCGCGTCAACGCGACGCGGATGGGCTGGCTGTGGGGCGAGCCGGTGCGCCAGGCGCTCGAGAGCATGGCAGCGGCGAGCGGTACGACCGCTGAAGCCATCGCGGCGAGGGTCGCGGCCTCCATCCCGCTCCGCATCATCCCGCCGGAGGAGGAATGCGCGCGTACCGTGCTGCTTTTGCTTTCCGATTATACGCGGATGGTGACAGGCGCGGTGCTGGATGTGAACGGCGGGGAATGGATGGCACCGTGACCGGCGATGAGCCTTCGGATACGCTGAAACGCGGGCTTGTCGCGCCGATGTGAGTACCACTCTTGCCGCGATGACGTGACCGTTCTGGATAGTTAAATTATGATCATCGACGGCCCGTAACGATTTCTCCACCAAGCTTGGGCATGGAGGGGGCCATAGGGCAGGGCCGTTGGCCCGGTTATTGTGATATGGCCGAGCCGGACGACAGGTGAGAAACGCACCGACGCCGCTGGTGGCAAGAAGGTGCATTTGTTGATGGAAGAACTTACCGCCATTTCCCCCTCGCCGGTGGTGCCGCGGCCGCCCGAGAAGACGCTGAGCAATCGGCATCTGCCGATGCTGCAGGCCGGCAAGCTGATCACCGACACGCAGCAATCGCTCTGCCTGCTGCGTGTGATTTCCGCTGCGGGCGTCATGGCGCATGCATCCCGCCCGTTTTCGGAGGGGGAACCCGTCGCGGTCGGCTTCCGCTCCTCGCACGTTCTGCCAGGCCATGTCGTTTGGACGCGCGGCGAACTGATCGGCGTCGCGTTCGACAAGGTCGCGGATCTCGACATCGTGCTGGCGATGCAGCGCCGCGCGGTCGACGGACGTTTCCTGCCCGAATCGGTCCGCCTTCAGGTCGAGGGAGAAGCCTCGATCGAGACGCCGGCGGGCAGCTTTCCGACCGAGCTGTTCGATATCTCCCTTGCCGGCGCCAAGATCGGCGACCTGCCGGAGCTGGAGGTCGAGATGTCGGTATCCTTCGCCGTCGCCGGTCTCCCGGTACGCTCGGGATCGCTGCGTTGGAAAGAGGATGGCCGCGCCGGCATCGCCTTCAACCTCAGCATGCCCTACGACGTGCTGGCCGGCTGGGCGCTCAAGCAGCGCCCCCGCATCGTCCTCTCGGACATTCTCGCCACCCAGGGCTGAACCTCCCCGCTGACGCCGCGCGCGAAAGCGTGTAGCGGCGGGGGCGAGGAGAGGGCGTTTCCATGATGCAGTCGACGCGGACGCTTCCGCCGCCGCTGGTGTTCGCGATCGCGGTGCTGGGCATCGCGATCTTCTCGTGCATGGATGCGGTGATGAAGCATCTCGTGCTGGCGATCGGCGCCTATGTCGCACTGCTCTGGCGCAGCATCGCGGGCGTCGCGGTCAGCGGGCTGCTCTACGCGATCCAGCGGCCCGGCGTGCCGAGCCGGGCCGCGCTGATCCTGCACGCGGTGCGCGGTGTCGTCTCCGCGGGAATGGCGGTCACCTTCTTCTGGGGGCTGGCGCGGGTGCCGATGGCGCAGGCAGTGGCGCTGACCTTCATTGCGCCCCTGCTCTCGCTCTTCCTTTCCGCCGCGTTGCTCGGCGAACGGCTGGCACGCACGGCGATCGTCGCCTCGTCGATCGCGCTGGCCGGCGTGGTCGTGATCCTGCTCGGCCAATGGCAGGCGGAACTGGGGCCGGAGGCGCTGCGCGGCGCGCTTGCCATCCTCTTTGCCGCGCTCTGCTATGCGTTCAATATCGTGCTGATGCGGCGCCAGGCGCAGGAAGCCGGTCCGATCGAGGTCGCCTTCTCGCAGAGCCTCGTCGTCGCCGCGGTGCTCGCGCTCGGGGCCCCCTGGTTCGCGGTCGCCCCGGACGTGCGGCATGCGCCCCTGATCCTGCTCGCCGCGGTGCTGGCGGTCGTCTCGCTACTGCTGCTCGCCTGGGCCTATGCGCGCGGCGAGGCGAATTATCTGTCGCCCAGCGAATATACGTCCTTCGTGTGGGCGGCGCTGTTCGGCTGGCTATTGTTCGGCGAGCATGTGGCACGGCTGACCCTGCTCGGCGCTGCGATGATCATCGCCGGCTGCGTGATCGCCGCGCGCCAGCGGCCGCCGGCCATCATCGATGCCGAAGCGGCCTATTGAGGCCTCGGAGGAGGATGAAGAAGTTTGAAAGCAAGGCTCGGGACGTATCGGGGCGGGGACGAGGCTATCTGTCCGGCTATGAGGAAGATCGACGGTCTTCCCGGAACGGAAGGAGACGAAGCATGACCTGCAGCTTCACCCATATGGATTCGCCGGTCGGCCGGCTGAAGCTCGTCGCCGGCGAGAAGGGGTTGGTTGCCGTCCTCTGGGAGAATGACGATCCGAGGCGCGTGCAACTAGGGGCGATGAGCGAGGATGACGGTCACCCCGTGCTGATCGAGGCGCAGCGGCAGTTGCGGAGCTATTTCGCCCGCGAACGTTCGACGTTCGACGTGCCGTTGGATTTCCGGGGCACCGCTTTCCAGAAGCGGGTGTGGGCGGCGCTGCTTACCATCCCGTTCGGCGAGACGCGCAGCTATGGCGAGATCGCGCATCAGATCGGCCATCCCACCGCGTCGCGGGCGGTGGGGGCGGCGAATGGCCGCAACCCGATCTCGATCATCGCGCCTTGCCATCGCGTGATTGGATCGACCGGTAAGCTCACCGGCTTTGCCGGCGGTCTGGCGGCCAAGGCCCATCTGCTCGCGTTAGAGAACCGCCTGCTCGCCGCCTGAAAGGAAGACTGCCATGTCCCGCACCATTGCCGAAAGGCGCGCGCGTTTCCGTGCCCTGCATGCCGAAGGCTGCTTCCTCCTCCCCAATCCCTGGGATGCGGGCAGTGCGCGGCTGATGCAGCATCTCGGCTTCGAGGCGATCGCCTCCACCAGCAGCGGGCATGCCTGGACGCGGGGCCTTGCCGACTATGCGGTGACGCGCGATCAGGTGCTGGATCATCTCGCTGTCCTGGCGGCTGCCGTCGACATCCCGGTGAATGCGGATTTCGAGACCGGCTTTTCGGCGACGCCGGAAGGATTGGCGGAGAATGTGCGGCTTGCGGTGGCAACCGGCATTGCCGGCCTGTCCATCGAGGATCGCGACGTGGCGGCGATCGACAGCCTCTATCCTGCCGAGATGGCGGTGGAACGCATCCGCGCCGCGCGGGCTGCGATCGATGGAACGGGGGAGGATGTCCTGCTCGTCGGCCGGACCGAGGGGCTGCTCACCGGCGGCACGGTTTCGGATGCGATCGATCGGCTGGTCGCGCTGGCCGATGCAGGTGCGGATTGCCTCTATGCGCCGGGGATCGGCATGCCCGGGCGCGGCACGATCGACGATATCGCCGTGATGGTGCGGGCCGTGGCGCCCAAGCCGGTCAACGTCCTCGTCGTCGGCAGCGGCATTGCCATGGGCGCGCTGGCGGATGCTGGGGTACGGCGGATCAGCGTCGGCGGCGCGCTCGCCCGCATTGCCTGGGGCGCTGCAGTCTCCGCGGCCGAGCGGCTGCGAGAAGGCGATCTTGCCGCGCTCGACGGCGCGCTTCCCGGACGGGACCTGGACGCGATTTTCGGCGATGCGGGGTGAGGCGTCTCAAGATGCTCCCCCCAGGCTCTTAGAGCAAGCTGCGCGATATGTGATCGCACAGCTTGCCCTAAGAGCCCGGTGCCGAGCATGCGCCGAAGGCGCATTTCCAAACAGACTCAAAGCCTTTGTGGTCGCATCGCCGTCTACCTGCACGGCCGCGTAGTGCTATGTCGGCAATGGTTGTACCGAATACAGCCGCCAAACCAGCGATGCTTCAAAGAATAAAAACTGGTGGGGGTAAGTAGGTATTCGTATAGTGAGGATGTGGCTTTTTCTCCAGCCTACTTTCCGTTCGGAAAGAGGACGTCGGACATGGCAGCCCGAGGAAATCCAAACCAGCTCGGAATTAATCTGGTCGAGATTCGTCCGTCGATATCGAGGTTCCTCGCTGCCCAAGGGGCGAGCGGCGCCGAGATCGACGATATGATTCACGACCTTTATCTCAAGACATTCAGCGTGGCCGATTCTGTTTCGACGCCCACCGGCTATCTTTACCGGATGGCACATAATCTGTTGATCGACCGAAAGAAAGCTGCCCGTAGACGAGAGAAACGCGAAGCAGAATGGGCAGATCACCAATCCGATATATATTTCGCAATTGATGCGGCGCCTTCGCCGGAGCGGATCGTGATAGCATGTGATTATATGAAGGCCGTGCAGGCAGCGATCGATGCGTTGCCCAGAAGAGCGGCATTGGTGTTTAGGCTGTTCAGAATTTCCGAGCTGTCACATGCTCAGATCGCAACCCAGTTGGGAATAAGCGTAAGCGCTGTGGAGAAACACTTGAATCGCGCCTATCGCGGATTGCGCGAGTTTCGCGAGCGGCATGATCTCGCAGAATGAAACCCTCCAACTCTGCCCAAACTGTATTCAACTTGTCAAAAGTTGGCTGAATCAAACGGAATTACCTGGAGATTCGGTAAAAAGGGCGATTTGCGATATAAAAATGTTAAGCTGAGTCGGGTTTAAACGTCCTGCACGTGAGGGCTGGTCGTATGGATGGGCATAGCCAACTTAAGCTCGCACAACTAAAAAGAGCGCTGGAATCGAGCTCGATGTCGATGCGGCTGCGAAGCTTCGACGACAAATCGTGCTTGAAGAGGCAGCCTTACGGCTCCGGGAACGAATTAGGCAGCGCGATTAGCATTCAGGCTCATTCAGCTTGGCATGCACTTGATAGTGCGCCACCAGTAATGACTAGGGACATCCCGTACTGACCCGACCCACTCCGCAATGCATCATCGCACCATCATGCGAACGATCGCGGCCTGCGAGAGAAGGAGTGTGGCATCATGGGGCAGATCAACGATGTACGTGAGACGATCGATCGGGCTACGGGGACCTTCGACCTGACGATCGACTATCAGCTCGCCGGGGCCTGGTACGACGAATATGACGGGTTCCGCTATTCCTCCGAATGGGACGTCGATTATACCGAGACCGGAACGTCCAATACGCAGCATTTCCAGGGCGGCTTCTGGCAGGAAGTGGACCCCCATGTCAGCACGGGGCCGGTCCACCTGGGGCTCGATTCCACGCCGGATGTGAGCAGCTACACGCTCGATTTCTTCGCCTACGAGACCACCGGCGACACCGGCGATTCTGTCGACAGCCATTTCGAGGTGCAGAGCGCGGCCTATTCCACCAATGGCGTGACGCTGGAAGGAAAGCCGCTGCCGGTCGACCAGTGGAACAGTACTGACATATTGATCGGCGGCTATGGCGCGGACACGCTGAGCGGCCTGGACATGAGCGACATATTGGATGGCGGTCCCGGCCGCGATACGCTGTACGGCGGCGACGGCGACGACCGGCTGGACGGCGGTGCCGACAAGGACATGCTGGCCGGCGGGGCCGGTAACGACGTTTATATTTACGGCCAGCAGGATGTGGTGGTGGAACTGCCTGGCCAGGGCACGGATACGATCGAGACCGCGCTCAACGGACTCACCCTGCCCGACAATGTCGAGAATCTCACCCGGCTGGGCAGCGCCTCGTTCCGTGGTACGGGCAACGACCTAGCCAACATCCTCACCGGCTCCACGGGCATCGATCAGCTCGATGGCGGCAAGGGCAACGACAGCCTCTATGGCGGTTCGGGCAACGACGTGCTGATCGGCGGCCTGGGAGCGGACAAGCTCTATGGCGGCGACGGCATCGATACGGTGGACTATTCCGCGGCGCCGGGGCCGGTGACGGTGCGTCTGTCGACCGGGCTGGGATCGGGCGGGGATGCCACCGGCGACATGCTGAACGGGATCGAGAATGTGAAGGGTGGCAACTTCGCCGACATTCTGCAGGGCGATGGCAATGCCAATGTGCTGACTGGTAATGGCGGCGCGGATGCGATGCGCGGCGGCGACGGCAGCGACACGCTCTATGGCGGTGCGGGCGATGACCAACTGCTCGGTGAAGGTGGCAACGATCGGCTGACCGGCGGTGACGGCAACGACATATTCCTGATCGGCAAGGCAGCTGGACGCGACATCATTTACGACTTCGCGGCCGGGGATGCGGCGGGCGATGTGATCCGGATAAGCGGCTTGCCATTTCACAGCTTCGACGAGGTGATGGCGTCGGCCGTTCAGTCGGGAGCGAACACGGTGATCCGGTTCGATGCCCTCGACAGCCTGACCTTGGTCAATGTCGCGATGGACACCCTCACTGCGGGAGATTTCGTGTTCGTGTGAGCTGTCAGGGTGTCGCCCCTTGACTGGAGGGTTGGCTACGGCCGGGAGTCCGCATTCTCCGCCTGACACGGCCACAGAGCCCCTCGTGCCATGTCGGTGGGGGGCTTGATTTCCTACGCAATGCCTTGGCGTTGGCGCCGCGCAGGGCGCGCTCTCGGCAGCCATCTTCTCCGAGTGGATCGGACATAGGCTGAGAGCATTAGGACGCATTGTTCGCGGCGACGCCAATATCCGCGTGGTCGATGCTGGGCTCCCGCTCGAACTCGGGCGTTTGCGTAAAGTCCCGTAGTGAGCCGTCTGCCAAATTGGTGCAAGTCGGGCAGGTTCGCCGGCGTTGGACCAGGGGATGGCGGCCGGCCGCTTGGCATGATGCATCGCCGGAGAATAGTCATGGCAGATCATTCCGTTCACCAAACTCTCCGGGAACCATCGGCCGAACTCGTCGCGGCTCTGCGTCACCATGCCGAGCCACTCCCTCCTCCAGCCCAGCATGAGGAGTTCGGAAGCTGCTTCGATCGTTTCGGCGACGCGAGAGTCGTTCTGCTCGGCGAGGCGACCCACGGCACATCCGAATTCTACCGGGCACGCGCAGCAATCACGCGCCGCCTGATCGAGAAGCACGGCTTCACCATTGTCGCGGTCGAGGCCGACTGGCCGGACGCCGGGCGGATCGACGACTATGTGCGTCACCAGGCGCCGCGCCCGCGACGCGGCGATCCCTTCACGCGGTTTCCGACCTGGATGTGGCGCAACATCGAGATGCTGGAGTTCGCCGATTGGCTCCGTCGCCACAACGCGCCGTTCCCTGAGGCGCAGCGCGTCTCCTTTCATGGGCTCGACGTATACAGCCTCGGCGAATCCATTCATGCCGTGCTCCATTATCTCGATGCCGTCGATCCTGCGGAAGCGGCGGATGCGCGGCGACGCTATGGGTGCCTGACGCCTTGGCAGGACGATCCTGCACTCTATGGGCAGGTGATGATGCATGGCGGTCGGAGCAGCTGCGAGGACGGCGCGGTGGAGCAGCTGCGGGTGCTGCTTCGCGGTCGTCTGGCCTTTATCGCCGAGGATGGCGCGCGCTGGTTCGATGCGGTCCAGAATGCCCGGATCGTGAGGGCCGCCGAGCGCTATTATCGCGCCATGTATCGCAGCTCCGCGGAGAGCTGGAATTTGCGCGATCGCCACATGTTCGAGACGCTGCAAGCGTTGCTTGCGCACGGCGGCGACGGGAGCAAAGCCGTGATTTGGGCGCATAACAGCCACGTCGGCAATGCGGCCGCGACCGCCATGGGCTGGCAGGGCGAGTTCAATATCGGAGAGCTTTGCCGCATGGCCCATGGCGACGATGCCGTACTGATCGGCTTCGGAACCAACACGGGCACCGTCGCGGCGGCGGATGACTGGGGCGGAGAAATGCGGATCAAGACGGTCCGCCCCGCGCGCGCCGATAGCTACGAGCATGCGTTTCGCCGGACAGGCCTGGCCCGGACCTTGACCGAGTGGCGAGGCGGCAGCCGTCGCGTGCTGGCGGACCTGCTGCGCGTGCCGCTGCTCGAACGCGCAATCGGCGTCGTCTATCGCCCGGAGTCAGAATTGCTGAGCCATTATTTCGAAGCAGTCCTCGCCGAGCAATTCGATGCGTGGGTCTGGTTCGACCAGACATCGGCGGTCACGCCGCTCGGTGCCGAGCGGCCCCAGGGCACCCCCGAGATGTGGCCGTTCGGCATATGACCGGGTCTGTCATTGGTGGCGATGCACCTGTCCCGGTGCTCATTCAGCCCGACGGTCTGAAGGGGCTGCTCGGGATGCCGCCGAGCCCCAACGGGCTGGTGATCTTCGCACATGGCAGCGGCAGCGGCCGCCTCAGTCCGCGCAACACCCATGTGGCGGATGCGCTGCATCGAGCGGGATTGGCCACGCTGCTGCTCGACCTGCTGACGCCCGACGAGGAACTGGATCGCGCCAACGTGTTCGACATCCCGCTGCTCGCGTCTCGCCTGGCGGGTGCGGCAGCATGGGCGCGGCGCGTGCCGGAGCTCGAGAGGCTTTCGATTGGCTATTTCGGTGCCAGCACGGGTGCTGGGGCAGCCCTGCTTGCCGCCGCCGCGCCCGACGCCGAGGTCGCTGCAATCGTTTCCCGCGGCGGACGCCCCGACCTGGCGGGCGCACGTGCCTTGGCTCACGTTCGTGCGCCGACTTTGCTTATCGTTGGCAGCCGCGACCTGCCGGTCATCGATCTTAATCGTATCGCGATGCGTCATCTGCGTGGTGAAACAGAGCTCGTGATAGTGGAGGGCGCTACGCATCTGTTCGAGGAGCCTGGTACGCTGGATGAGGTCGTCCGGCACGCGATGCGCTGGTTCCTTCATCATCTGGGAAAGGAATGATCATGTTCGGCGGCCGACCAGCCTTTGCCGATCGACGCGCCGCCGGGCAGCGGCTGGCGCAGGCGCTAGGCCATCTCGCGCGGCAAAATCCGCTTGTCCTGGCGCTTCCGCGCGGTGGTGTTCCCGTCGCCTATGAGGTGGCGCGCGCGCTGCACGCCGATCTCGACCTGCTTTTCGTACGCAAGCTCGGCGCGCCGGGCTATGAGGAGCTGGGGATAGGTGCCGTGGTCGACGGTGCCGATCCGCAACTCGTCCTGAACGAGGACATCGTCCGCCAACTCGCGCCAAGCCCGAATTATTTGCGCACGGAGATGCAGCGCCAGCTCGCCGAGATGGAGCGGCGCCGCGAGGCTTATTGCGGAGGAAGGGCGCCGCTTCCGATCCAGGGGCGGACAGTCATCCTGGTCGATGATGGAATAGCCACCGGCGGCACCGTCAAGGCGGCGCTCAAGGGCCTGCGCAAGGCACATGCTGGCAGGATTGTGCTCGCGGTGCCGGTCGCGCCGGCCGAGGTGATCGCCGCGCTTCACGATGAATGCGACGAGATCGTCTGTCTGTTTCAGCCGGAGCCTTTCCATGCGGTAGGCTTGCACTACGCCACATTCGACCAGACCAGTGACCAGGAGGTCGTGCGGCTGCTCGAGGAAGCCCGTCATCGTGCTTCCTGAATTACTGCGCATCTTTGCGATAACGGAAATGCCGACAGGCTGATCGACGACATCTTCGCTGTCGACGATCAGGCGGCGGCGGTCAGCCGTGGCGCAGGCGCGTCTTGACGGACGGGCGGGATGCGAACGGCGCCTGCCGATCGGTCGGCAGCCGCTGCTGGCTGCGCCAGCTTTCGATCATCGCAAGTGCCGCTGGGCGCCGTTCGCCACGCATCGGAGGCGCCGTGACCGGGTCGGGTTCGGGGTGCCCTCCAGTAAAGCGGGGCCCTCATATCATGCTGCTGATAGCGCGTCGGAACTGAAAGAGGGCAAAGGCGAAGAACAGACTGCCGATTGCGAGGATCGCAATCAATTGGGGCCATATGACCGTCAATCCGGCGCCACGATAAAGTATGCCCTGCGCCAGCTTGACGAAATGCGTCGTCGGTGCGGCAAGCATTATGTCCTGAACCAA
Organism: Flavisphingomonas formosensis; assembly: GCF_009755815.1. Lineage (GTDB taxonomy): Bacteria > Pseudomonadota > Alphaproteobacteria > Sphingomonadales > Sphingomonadaceae > Flavisphingomonas > Flavisphingomonas formosensis. Next base: position 428,185 of record NZ_WRPK01000002.1, on the reverse strand, counting down.
TTGCGGCATGCTCTCGCGGGGCGTGCTGCCACCCGACAGGAGCTCCAAAGGAAGGATCGTCAAGATCACGAGCAGGCCGAACTGGGGCATCGATCGAGCAACAGTGCCGAGCAGGATGCCCATCGACGTCGTTGCGAACAGATGCGCCGCGGCGCCCAGCAGGAACAGCACCACTGACCCTTCGATCGGTACGCCCATCGCGCCTTGCACGATGAAGAGCAGGGACAGGCCGGTCGCCGTGATCACCACGACGCCCATCGACCAGATCTTGGCGGCCATGATCTCGAACGGTGTCACCGGCATCACGAGGAGATGCTCGATCGTGCCATGCTCACGCTCGCGGATCAGGGCGGCGCCGGTCAGGATGATCGACAAGAGGGTGACATGGTTGATGATCTGCATGACGGACCCGAACCACAGCGAGGTGAGGTTGGGATTGAAGCGAGAGCGAACCGCGAGGTCGATCGGCGGTGGCTCCGTCCTGCCGGTCCGCCAGATGAACCCATTCATTTCTGCGGTCACGATCTGCTGCACATAGGCATTGCCGGAAAAGGCCTGGGCCATCCGCGTGGCATCGACGTTAAGCTGAATTTCCGGTTCGCGCCTGGCCAGCAGGTCGCGTTGGAAGTTGGGTGGGATGTCGATGACGAACGTATAGAGTCCCTGGTCCATCGCCGGATCGACATCCCTCTGGGTGATCAGCGCCGGTGTGGTGAAGTAGGGAGGATAGAAGGCGTTGATAATCCGCTCCGACAGCGGAGAGCCGTCTTCGTCGACGATTGCGATCGGTGCCCTGTTCAGCGTCTCGGGAATACCCGTTGCCGCCACATAGACCGAGCCCGTGAATGCCCAGAGGATGAGGATCATCATCATCCGGTCGCGCCACAGGCTCCGCAACTCCTTGATGCCGAGGCGCCAGATGTTCGACGGGCGCATCGATCATCGCTCCTGCTTCGGAACCAGCATGATTCCGATAGCGATGAGTAGCGGTGCCGTGACGGCGAGCGCAAGAAAGGCAGAGGGCAGATCGGCTAATCCCAAGGCCTTGCAGAAAACGCCCCGGCTGATCGTCAGCATGTAGGTGGCGGGGTAGATCTCGCCAACGAAGCGTCCGGATCTTTCCAGCGAGGCGACCGGTGTCAGCATTCCGGAAAATTGTATGGCCGGGATGATGGTGATGATCGCCGTGCCGAATATGGCTGCGATCTGGGTATGGAAGAAGGTCGAGCAGATCAGCCCGATCGCGGTGGAACTGAGGATGAAGAGCAGCGCTCCCAACGCCAGCGCGAACAGACTGCCCTTCAGCGCCACGCCGAACACCGTAACCGCGAGAAGGGTGAGCAAAGCGAAATTGAACATCGCGAGCACGACATAGGGAAGCTGCTTGCCGAGCAGGAACTCGGCCCGTGTCACGGGAGCGACGTAAAGGTTGACGATCGATCCGAGTTCCTTCTCGCGCACGACGCTGAGCGCGGTGAGCATCGACGGAATCAGCAGCAGCAATATGGGAATGACGCCGGGCACGATCGCGACCAGGCTGGCGACGTCCGGATTATAGCGATAGCGGGTCTCGATTGCCATCGATCCCATCGATGGCCTGGTCCCCAGCTCGCGCATCGCGAAATCCGAAAGCCAGGCGAGATGCATGGCCTGTACATAGGACAGCACGGTCTCAGCGCGGCTGGGCATCGAACCATCCACCCACATGCCGATCGATGTCGGAGAACCGCGGCGGATGTCGCGAGCGAAATGGACCGGGAGCTCGATGACGACGCTCAATTCGCCGTCTCGCATCCGCCGGTCGAGCTCCGCATAGCTGTGTACCGGCGCGTGCTCGACGAAGTAGCGCGAGCCAGCGAGGTTCAGGGCATAGTTTTGACTTGTTGTCGTCCCGTCGCGGTCGAGGACAGCGAAGGAGAGATTCTCGACGTCCAGGCTGATACCGTAGCCCATGATGAACATCAGGATGATGCTGCCGACGAGCGCAAGCGTCGCCCTCACCGGATCGCGGCGCAATTCCAGCGCCTCTCGCCGACTATAGCCGAGCAGGCGGCGAAGGCTGAAGCCTCTGTGCTGGTTGGCCGCTGGGGTTGTCCGGGAAGCTGAGGTCGGCCCGGTGGCGGACGCGGCGGTGCCCACATCGGTGAGCCGGAGAAGATCGACGAAAGCAGCCTGCAGGTCCGGCGCGCCGGTCTTTCGGACCAGCTCGGCGGGCGTATCCGTCGCCAGCACCTTCCCCATGTGCATCAGCGCCACCCGATCGCAGCGCTCGGCCTCGTTCATGAAATGCGTGGAAATGAAGATCGTCACCGCGTCCTTGCGAGCGAGATCGAGCATCATCTGCCAGATATTGTCCCGCGCGATCGGGTCTACTCCCGACGTCGGCTCGTCCAGGATCAGGATTTCCGGTGAATGGATCATCGCAACCGCGAGGCTCAGACGCTGACGCTGGCCGAGCGGGAGCTGATCAGGGTGGACGTCCATTCTGTCAGCGAGTCCGAACCGTTCGGACATGCTGTTGACCCGCGCAGCGATTTGATCGTCCGGTACGTGAAAGAGCTGGGCGTGGAGCTCCAGATTCTGGCGCACCGTCAATTCGCCATAGAGCGAGAAGCTTTGCGACATGTAGCCTACCCGCGTGCGCGTCTCGATATCCCGCGGATCCAGCGGCCGACCGAACAGCAGGGCTTCGCCTTCGCTGACCGGCAGCAGCCCCGTCAGCATCTTCATCGTCGTGGTCTTGCCGCAACCATTGGATCCAATGAAGCCGAAGATCTCACCTCGGCCGATCTGGAAATCCGCGTGGTCGACGGCGGTGAACTCTCCGAAGCGCTTGGTGAGGCCTCGCGCCTCGATGGCCAGAACATCATCGCTACGAGCGACGGGCGGGGGGATGACGATGCTATGATGCTGATTGCGTCGCTTTTCTGGCAGGAGGGTGATGAACGCATCCTCCAAAGTGTCCGCGCCGGTCCGTTCGAGCAGCTCGCGGGCTGTGCCGGTAGCCAATATGCGACCCGCATCCATTGCCACGAGCATGTCGAAACGTTCGGCTTCCTCCATATAGGCAGTGGCGACGATCACGCTCATTCCCGGCCGATTCGCCCGGATATGCTCGATGAGCTCCCAAAATTGCACGCGCGACAGCGGGTCGACGCCGGTGGTCGGCTCGTCGAGGAGCAGGAGGTCGGGATCGTGGATGAGCGCGCAGCACAGGGCAAGCTTCTGCTTCATGCCGCCGGAGAGCTTGCCCGCTGGGCGATCGCGAAAAGGCGCGAGACCCGTCGCCTCCAGCAGTTCGGAGGTCCGGCGCTCGCGTTCCTGCCGGGCTTGGCCGAACAGGCGCGCGAAGAAGTCGATATTCTCGGTTACGGAAAGAGTGGGATACAGGTTCTTGCCAAGGCCCTGTGGCATATAGGCGATACGCGGGCAGATTCGCCGCCGATGGTCTGCATCGGCCATGTCGCTGCCGAGCACCTCGACGCGTCCCCGCTGGATCATGCGGGCTCCGGCGACAAGCGCGAGCAGGCTCGATTTGCCGACGCCGTCAGGCCCGATCAGGGCGACGGAACGGCCGGCAAGAAAGTCCAGATCGATGCCGTCCAGCGCGATTACGTGGTGGAACTGCAGATGAACCCCTGCGAGGCGGGCGGCGAAGCCGGTCATTTGGGCGGCTTCGGTGCAAGCTTCGCGGGCCATGGCTTGAGCGGATCGGTCCGCACATAGGCCATACCCGGCATCCCGGACTTAATGAGCCGGCCGATGCGCGAAACCAGGCTGGGCTCCAACGAGGCGCGCACGCGATACATCAGCTTCTGGCGTTCATCCTTCGTCTCGACGGTTTTGGGTGTGAATTGCGCCACATCGGCGACGAAGGAGATCCGGGCCGGGAGGACCCGATCGGGAGCGCTGTCGAGAACGATACGCGCTTCATCGCCGAGCGCGACGCGGCCCGCAGCCTGCTCGGGGAGAAAGAAGGTGAGATAGACATCGCTCAGGTCGATCATGTTGAGCACCTTGCCGCCGGAGCCGACGACCTCGCCGGGTTCGGCAACGCGGTACTGAATGCGGCCCGAGCGCGGCGCGCGCAGCACGGCATCGTCGATGTCCGCGCCGATGCGCCGGACCGTCGCTCCTGCCGCCTCGACATTGGCCCGGGCCCCGGCAACCTGTGAGCGGGCGGTGGCGACCGCTGCATCGATCGCGCCGACCTGAGCGCGTGCGGCGTCGATCGCCGCTCGCGCCGCCTGCACGCGGGCATTGTCGTCCTCCTGCTCCTGTCTCGGCGTGGCTCCCTCGGCGGCGAGCTTGGTCGACCGGTCGAAATGCTGAGACGCCGACAGGAAGTCGGCTTCGCGCTGCCGTAGCTGTGCGAGTGCCGCGGCGCGCTGGCTCAACGCCTGCGCCACCTGCGCTTCGGCAGCTTGGACCGAGGTGGCCGCTGCACGGACCTGTGCCTGCGCCTGGAAGTGTTGCGCCTGCAGCGAATCGGTATCGATTACCGCGAGCACCTGTCCCACGCGCACCTCGTCTCCTTCGTCAGCGAGTATCGAACGAATTCGGCCGGGTGACTTAGCCGCGATATCGACTTCGGTTGCCTCGATACGACCATTACCGCTTGCGATGCCCTCCCCGAAGGCGTCGCGCGTAAGATAGTGAACGGCGATCAGCACGGCTGCGACCACCACGGCCCCTGCGGCGAAGCGAACTATCCACTTGGTGGGAGGAACTGTCATCATCGGCGGCCCTGGTCTTCGGGTTCGGGAAAGCCGCCGCCGAGCGCGGCATAGAGCGCAACGCCGCTCGCCAGCCATGCGCGACGAAGCTCGACGAGATTCTGCTCGGCCGTGAAGCGATCGCGCTCCGCGTCGAGGATTTCGAGATAGGCGGAACGACCTGCCTCGTAGCGCAGGCGGGCGAGCCGCGACCGCTCGCGCAGGGCAGCGAGCGACTGCTCGGCCGTTGCGATCCGATCGCCGAGCCAGTGTCGAGCGGCAAGCGCATCGGCGACATCGCGAAAGGCGGCCTGGATCGCCTTTTCGTAGGTCGACAGCATCTCGTCGCGCAGTGCCTCGCTGCCGCGCAGATTGGCCCGCAGTTTTCCTCCGGTGAAGATCGGCAGAGTGATGGTCGGGCGAAAAAGCCACAGGCCTGTGCCGCCGGTGAACAAACTGTCCAGGGCCTGGCTTGTACTGCCCGCAGCACCCGTGAGGCTGATGGACGGAAAGAATGCAGCTCGCGCCGCGCCGATATCGGCCTCGGCACGGCGCAACTCATGCTCGGCGGCAAGGATATCGGGCCGGTGGACGAGCAGCTCCGAGGGCAACCCGGCGGGTATCGGCCGATTCAGGCCGACATCGGCGAGGCTGCCTGCGAACCGGGCGATTGGCATCGGCTCGCCGACGAGCAGGGCCATCGCGTTCAGCGTCTGAGCGCGTGCGAGTTCGATCGTCTGAATCTCGGCTGCGGCCTGATCGCGAAGCGTCTCGGCCTGCGTGACTTCAAGCTTGGACCCCGAACCCGTCTCGTAGCGTCTGACCATGAGGCGAAGCGACAGGGTGCGATTGGCCAGCGCGTCGCGCGCGATCGTCAGCCGCTCCGCGTAGGCGCGGTCGGCGAGATAGGCCTCCGCGAGCTGCGCGACGAGGCTTGTCGCCACGGCACGGCGTGTCTCCGCGGCAGCAAGATATTGTTCGAGCGCGGCCGCGCGCAGGCTGCGAAGCCGCCCGAACAGATCGATCTCCCAGCTCGCCTGGAGGAGCGCGTCGTAGTTGGTAATCATATGCTTGCGCAGCAGCAGCGCAAAATCATCCGGCACGCCGAGCTTGGTCATCTCGATCGTGCCGCCGAGTTGAGGGAGGGAGTCGGCCTGTTCCGCGCGAAGGGCCGCATGTGCCTGCTCGATGCGGGACGCCGCGATCCGCAGATCACGGTTGTTGGCTAGCGCCTGCTCGATCAGCGTCTGCAGTTCACCGCCCCCGAAGACGCTGCGCCAGCCCTCGCCGGCAGCGGACGATCCCGCGGGATCGTCCGACTGCGCTGGAAAGGTGGCGGGTAGCTGAAGCGGCAGGCGGGCCGGTCGTGGCGGTGGCGCGCAGCCGCATGGAAGCAGCGCGACCGCCGAAGCGTAGAAGATGGCGGAGCGCAGATGGGCCATTTGTGTGATCTCAAGGATATGCAGAGCCTAACGCTGTCACAGAAGAGCGGGGGCGCTGGCGAAGCGTTTCGACGACAGCGATCCGACGGGAAAGGCCCGGAAGATCGCTGACCGAGGCTGTCGCTCTGCCGGTCGCCTGATCGCGGTTTCGCAGGGTTCGTGCATGGCCGCTGGGCGGCCGGAGGCGAGCGTTCTGACGCAGAGTGCGGGAGGGCGTTTGCTCGCGACCGGCGGATACGACGCTGTGCCGAGACCAGACTGCCATCGCGACACCTCCCTTAGGTGAGGGTGCTCGGCAACGCCGCTAAGGCGTCGCGACCGGATCGGAAATCAGCCGACCAGAATATGCGCCAGCGACGCCAGCGCGATTGCGCTTAGTCCGCAGGCACCGATCATAGCTCGGCCGAGATCGCTCCGCGAAACCCGGACTGCCCATCGCCCCGAACGCTCCATGAACATATCCATCGCATTCCATCTCCGCTGAAGAGGTGCGCCAAATTGGCGCCGGCCTTCATCATGTTCCATCCGCAGTTGTACGGAGAAACAACGCGCCTCAGGCAAAACAGGTTGGGGACGTAGGCAGGCGAACAACAGCGCCCGGCACGGAGTTGCGGTGTGTGCAAGCGCTCGACTGGGTCGGCTCGAGGGGATCACGTAACGCAGCGGATAGGCGGTCAGGATGTTGGCTCAGCCGCCCCGCTTTCTCAATCCCGGAGGATCGAAGCGCCCACTCCGGGATGTGGGGACTAGCGGATCACGCGTCCCCCTGACCAGCACGATCCCGTAGCCGTTAGCCTGCCATTCTGACTGAAACGGATATTCCTGGCTTCCGGAAGTCGTGGAGCGCATTCGCCAGGATCTGCGGGGCAGCTCGTCTTCATGGCGGGCGCCACTCGGATCTGCGCCTCCGGAAGCCAGCCGCTCATCCGGCATCTTGATGTGATCGCTTTGCTTACCCAAACCAATCGTAGTGCCGTTTCCGGACCGCTCCCAAAGGCCGATCGTGAGCTCTCGCGTTGACGGGAGCGGTGCCCGAGCAGATTTCTTCGGGCTTGGCTCCATGGTAGACGCACGTGTGGTTTTTTGGAGGCATATGGCCACTTCATCACAAGGTCTCGCGACAGGGGCCTCGTCTCGCGGCGCTCGGGGTTCCGCTCTGCGCTGGAGCGCCACGCTCCTCGTTGCGGCGAGTTGGGTCAGCGCCGCCATCTTCGGTGCCTATATCATCCTTTTCTTTGGCGGCATGGCGGCAAGGGGCACCACCCTGCGCTGGAACGAGGCGCTGCCCGCCCTCTACGACGCGAGATTGCCGCTGGCGGCCCTCGCGATCGGCTTGCACTTCATCACCGGCGGCATCCTGCTGCTGCTCGGCCCCATCCAGTTGATCGGCGCGATCCGCCGGGCAGTGCCGGCGCTGCACCGCTGGCTGGGCAGGGCCTATGTCCTGTCCGCCGGCCTGGCCGGGCTCGGCGGCCTCGGCTTCATCGTCTCGAAGGGTACTATCGGCGGTCCGCTGATGGACGTCGGCTTCGGTCTCTACGGTGCGCTGATGGTGCTGGCGGCGACGCTTGCCTATGCCCATGCGCGCGCCGGCCGGCCCGAACGGCATCGCGCCTGGGCGATCCGGCTCTACGCGCTAACCGTGGGCTCCTGGCTCTACCGCATGGAATATGGCTTCTGGTTCCTTACGGCCGGGAAGTTCGGACATACGAGCCACTTCACCGGCTGGTTCGACATGGTGATGGTGTTCTTCTTCTACCTGCCGAATCTCGCCGTCGCGGAACTCTTCATCCAGGCTCGCCATTCCGGCCACGGATCCACTCTCAGGCTGGCGGCTGCGACCGCCCTGCTGACGGCGAGCGTCTTCGTGATCGTCGCGACATGGTTCTTCACCGCAGCCTATTGGGGGCCCGGCATGGTGAGCGGCCTCACCGGGGCGCCACTCAGCCAATAGACTGCGCTTCGATACTGATTGACCGCCAGTCAGGCCGAGCGCGAGATGGAGTATCATCCAGAATTTGGTGCAAACCTATTGCGTCGGTCGATCGCGACCCGCGAGTTGCGACGCTGGCCCGACCCAAGGCAGGTTCCGGAGACTGCTACGAATGGGCGGGGGTCAACAGCGAATCTGCGTCAGTCCGGGTCGATTGCTCTCGCAGGATCGCAGATGAGAATTCGGCCGATCTTTTTGGCGTGTTTGCAGAATCTCTCACAGACTTCAGGGGGGATGCGCAATGTAGCAAAACCCCTGAAAATATCCTTTTTCAAAGGATATTGGTGCGGTCGAGAAGACTCGAACTTCCACGGCCTTTCGGCCACAGCGACCTCAACGCTGCGCGTCTACCAATTCCGCCACGACCGCACATCGAGTAGGACCCCGAAGGACCGGGGCGCTGGCAGGCGGGTGCCTCTAGCAAAGGGTTTCGGGGTGCGCAATGCCCGAAATCGATCGAAATGCATGTCGCCCCTCCTGCTCAGTAGAGGAACATCGGCATGCCCTCGACGCGCATGATCTTCGCGCGGTAATTTTCCCGATCGTAGAGCGCCGGCACGTCCACCGATTTTGTTCCGTGAAGCAGCGTATCGACCGGTACATGGCCATATTTGCCGTCGCTCAGCGTCACCATCCGCCCGGTGCGCCCGGAATGGATGAGCTGCACGGCGAGGCCGCCGAATGCGAATCCGACCATCCGATCCATCGCGTCGGGTTCGCCTGCGCGCATCAGGTAGGCGAGCGCCTGCACCACCGTACCATGGCCGGTCCGCTCCTCGATCGCCTGAGCGAATCGGTGTCCAATGCTGGCTTCGTGGCGGTGGCTGGCGGATTTGGCACGTTCGGCATCGCCAGTTGGATCGCCTGCGATCTTCGCCCCTTCCGAGATCACGCACACCGCATAATTGGCCGGGCGCGAGCGCTTGTCCTCGACGAGCAGCGGCAATAGCCGATCGAGATCGACCGGTACCTCGGCGATGACGGTGCGATCCACCTGAGCCAGGAAGCCGGACAGCAGGGACGTCTCACCGCTGCGGCGCCCGAACAGCTCGATCACCCCGATTCGTTCATGGCTCTCGATCGTCGTGCGCAGCGCGTTGATCGCCTCCACCGAACGGCTGACCGCGGTAGCGAAGCCGATGCAATAGTCCGTGCCGAAGACATCATTGTCCATCGTCTTCGGAACCGAGATGATCGGATAGCCGAGGTTCGCGAGATGGGCAGAGAAACGTAGCGTGCCGTCCCCGCCGAGCGTGATCATCGCATCGACCTGCAGCGCCTCCAGCACCGCCAGCACATGCTGGGTGCGATCGCCTTCCTTGATCGTGCGCGGATCGAGGCGGGAGGTGTGCAGCATCGTGCCGCCCATCCGGTCGATGCCGCGCACCGCCTCGCGATCCAGCCGCCGGGTGTTGGCGGCGACACTGGCCGGATCGCCGGGATCGATGGTGAGCACGCCTTCCCAGCCGCGGCGAAAGCCGATCACCTCCCAACCGAGATCGATCGCCGAGAGGGTGATCGAGCGGATGCAGGGATTGAGACCGGGCACGTCGCCGCCGCCGGTGAGGAGTCCTATACGCATCTGGGGCATTCTCCTTTTTGCGGCTGGCCAGCCAGCCTAGCAGATTCGAACGCAGAGCAGCATGACGGAGAGGAGGGAAGTCGTATCTTCCCGAAAAAGCGGTTCCCACTCGCTTGCCCGATGCTCTATCGCCTGCGTCATGCGCCTCGACACCCAGGAGATCGCCGCCGAGGCGCAGCGCATCTTGCGCCTTGCCTGGCCGGTGGTGCTGACCAGCTTCAACTGGACGCTGATGCAGCTCATCGACGTCGCCGTGGTCGGCCATGTCGGTACGGCGGAGCTCGGCGCGCTGGCGGCGGGGCGGACGATCACTTTCGTCACCATCGTGATGGGCCTTGCTGCCATGTCCGGCGTGCTGGTTTTCGCGTCGCGCGCCGATGGGGCTGGCGATCGCGGCACGACGGGCGACACCTTCCGCGCGGGGCTGGTCTACGGCCTGGGGCTCGGAATCATCGCCACCGCCATACTCGGGCTGTGGGCGGCGGCGCTCCTCCATTTCGCCGGTGTGCCGGAGTCGTTGGCGGACGAAGGCGCGGCGGTAGTGCGGGCGATGGCCTATGGCTTTCCGGGGCAGCTGCTGCTCTCCGCTACTTCCTATTTCCTCGAGGGGATCAGCCACCCGAGGCGGGTGATGGCGATCAACATGCTGATGCTGCCGGTCAATGCCGTGCTGGCCTGGGCATGGGCTGCGGGCCATCTCGGCCTGCCGGGGCTCGGAGCCGTCGGCGCAGCGCAGGCTACGGCGTGCGTGTCCACCTTCGGCGGCCTTGCCATGCTTGCGTCGGTCTGGCTGCTGCCCGACGCCCGCGAGCGCGGCATTCGCGACGTCTCCGCAGCGGCCTGGGGCCGCGCGCTGAGCGACGTGCCGGCGCTGCTGCGCTTCGGCTTCGTGCCGTCAGTCTCCGCCGGACTGGAGCTGGCGGGTTTTTCATGGCTGATCGCTTTGTCGACGCAACTCGGCGCGGTACCGGCGGCTGCGTTCCAGACCGTCTTCTCGCTGCACAATTTCGCCTTTGCCATGGCGATCGGCTTTTCCTCCGCGGCCGGCGTCCGCGCCGGCAATGCGGTGGGCGAAGGCGTGCCCGATCAGGCGTTCGTCCGGACGCTCATCGCCTGCGCCCTGACCACGCTGGTGATGGGCATGCTGGGCTTGGTCTACTGGTTTGCCGGCGCGATCGTCGTCACGCCCTTTTCAAGCGATCCTGCGGTGCAGGCGCTGGCCGCGTCGCTGCTGCTGATCTTCGCGCCGTTCATGTTCTTCGACGGGGTGCAGATGGTCTGCGTCTACGCATTGCGCTCGCTCGGCGATCAGGTGGTGGCCGGTTTCAACGGTATCATCGCCTTCTTCCTCGTCACCGGCGGACTCGGCTGGTGGTTGGTGTACAGTGGCTGGGGCGCGGAGGCGCTCGCGATCGCGTCGGTCAGCGGCATGGTGGTCGCCACGCTGCTCCAGGGCGGGCGGATGATCCAGCTCAGCCTTCGGGCGTCTTCACGAAGCTGAGATTCAGGGTGCGCGCGCCGATCGGCACATCCACCTCCGCGCTGTTGAACTCAGCGCTGGTCTTGGGACCGAGCGTCGCGACCGGCCGCGCGATCGTCCAGCCATAGACGATCCGGCCCTGCGCATCGCGCAGCTCCGCCTGGATGTCGGGCACCCGCAACGGCTGGTCGGTCGGGTTGAACACGCGGCCGGTGACGGCGAACAGCTCCCGTCCGCTCGGCATGATCTTGCGATCCGGCTTGCGGGTGACCTCGATGGACAGCGGCGTCGCCTTCGCCGCGAGGCCGAAGCGGGATGCGAAGTCGGCCGGGCCGAACAGCAGCAGGGCAGCGATGGCGAGCAGCATTGCGATAGCGGCGCCGATCGCTATCCGCGTCCACATCCGCGCGGGATTGCGCCGCGGCCGGAAAGGCGGTTCATGCGCGAAGGCATCGTAGCTGCTGTCGGCCGGCTCGACCGAGGGATCGACGAATGTCGGGATCGGGCCGGCCTCGGCCGGGGCCGGCGCTGCCGCAGCGGCGGCCGAATCGACCGGTTCCGATGCAGCGGCGGCCGGGCCCGGCGGCGTGGTTTCGGCCGCGGGCGCCGAGCTGGCCTGGGTCTCGGCCGCAGGCGTTTCCTCGAACCAGCTATGCTTGCACGAGGCGCAGCGCACCTGACGTCCGGTTGGCCCGATCGCGCTGTCGGGGACGAGATAGCGGGTTCGACAGGCTGGGCAGGTCAGGATCATCGATGGCTGGTGTCCGCTCGCGAAAGGGCCTTCGACTAAGCACGGAGCCGCCGGGCTTTCAAGCATCGCTGCCGCGCAGCAACGCCTTTACGCCGCACGCGCGCCTGTGCGATGGCGGAACCGGCGAGGAACCGGTGCGGGAGGGCGAGGACGCGGGCGCGATGGCAGGCATCGTGCAATTTCAGAATGTTGGTCTGCGCTATGGAACGGGCGCGGAAACCCTGACCGACGTCACCTTCACGCTGAATGGGGGCGCTTTCTATTTTCTCACCGGCCCGTCGGGCGCCGGCAAGACCTCGCTGCTGAAGCTCCTCTATCTCGCCCAGCGGCCGAGCCGCGGCCTCATTCGTCTGTTCGACCAGGATGTCGTAACGCTGCCGCGGGCGCGCCTGCCCGGCTTTCGCCGCCGGATCGGCGTGGTCTTCCAAGATTTCCGGCTCGTGCCGCACCTGTCTGCCTATGACAATATCGCTCTGCCGCTGCGTATCGCCGGCGTGGAGGAGCGCGATCTGGAAGTGCCGGTGCAGGAGATGCTGAACTGGGTCGGACTCTCCGATCGCGCCAGCGCGCGTCCGGCCACCCTCTCCGGCGGAGAGCAGCAGCGCGTCGCGATCGCGCGCGCGGTGATCGGCCGGCCCGAAATCCTCGTCGCGGACGAGCCGACGGGCAATGTCGATCCTGAAATGGCTTCGCGCCTGCTCCATCTGTTCGATGCGCTCAACAAGCTCGGCACGACGGTGGTGGTGGCGACGCACGACATCCACCTGCTCAGCCGCGTGCCCAATGCGCAGATGATCCGGCTTGAGCGGGGCCGTGTCTCCGATCCCACCGGCGCATTGCGCTATCCGCCTCCGCCGCGCGGACAGGCCGTATCGTGAATATCGGCTGGCGGCCGACGGCGGCCGAACGGAATCTGCTGCCCGAGGGGCGCATGGCCGGGCCCATGCCCTGGGTGATCGCGATCATGATGTTCCTGACCGTGCTTGCCGCCGCGGCGGGAATGTCGCTCGCCGTCGGGGCACACACGCTGGGAAATCAGCTCGGCGGCCGGATTACCGTCCAGATCGTGGAGGCCTCGCCCGACGCGCGCGAGGCGCAGGTGGCGGCGGTGATAACCGAGTTGAACCGCACCCAAGGCGTCGGTGCGGTCAGCCGGATGAGCGAGGCGGACATGGCGCGGCTGCTTGCGCCATGGTTCGGCGCGGAAGGGCTGGGTCCGGATATCCCGGTGCCGGCGCTGATCGATGCCGAGCTTTCGCCCGCCGCCCATGCCCGGATCGATCGGATCGCGGCCGCCGTCGCCCATGTTGCCCCCGCCGCCAAGATCGACGACCATGCCGCCTGGCTGGCGCCGCTGGCCGGCCTGGTCCGTTCGCTGGAATGGTTGGCACTGGCGCTGGTGTTGTTGATGGCGTTGGCAACGGGCTGTGCGGTCGTGCTGGCCTCCCGCGCGGCGCTCAACACGCATCGCCAGGTGATCGACGTCATGCACTTGATGGGAGCGACGGACATTCAGATCGCGCGCCTCTTTCAGCGAAGGATCGCTTTGGATGCGTTGTTCAGCGGGCTGGTGGGGCTGGCCGTGGCGGTGCTCGTCATCCTATTGCTGGGCGAGCGGGTCGAAGGGCTCGGCTCGGAGTTGCTCGGATCGATGTCGTTGCCTGTCTATGCCTGGGGTATACTGACGATGCTGCCCATCGCCGGCGCGCTGCTGGCGACGGTCGCGGCGCGGCTGACCGTGGTAGGCGCGCTGAGGAGGATGCTGTGATCTCGCGCCTCGTCGCCGCGGTGCTGCTGCTCTGGATGCTCGGTTTTGCCTGGTTCGCGGTCTCGCTGCCGGGGCCGGCCGACGATCAGATGACCGATGGGATCGTGGTGTTGACCGGCGGTCGCGGCCGGATCGAGCGCGGGCTCGACCTGATCCGCGCCAAGCGCGCCAAGCGGATGCTGATCAGCGGCGTGGACCGACAGGTGAAGCCGCACGAGCTCGCCGCCGAATATCATGCGCCGCTCTCCCTGTTCGACTGTTGCGTCGATCTGGGTCACGAGGCGGTGGATACGCGCTCCAATGCGCAGGAAACGGCGAACTGGGTGCGGCGCTACAAATATCGCTCGATCCGGCTGGTGACGACCGACTGGCACATGGCGCGTGCCCGCTACGAACTTGCCCGCATGCTGGATGGCGAGGTGGTGATCGTCCGCGATGCGGTGCCGAGCGAACCCGGGCTGCTGGCGTTGCTGACCGAATATAATAAATATGTGCTGCGGCGGGTGTCGGGGCAGATGGGGATATGAGCGCTTTCCTGCGATCCGTGCTGTTCGTGGTCGTCTTTTACGGCGGCACCGTATTCGCCGTGCTCGGCGCGCTGCCGGTCGCCTTGCTCGGCCGCAAGGCGGTGCAGGATTATGCGCACGGCTGGTGCCGCTTCCATGGCTGGTGCGCCGCCGTGCTGCTCGGCATCCGTCCGCGGGTGGAAGGGATTATACCCAAGGGGCCGGTGCTTTACGCGGTGAAGCACCAGGCGGCCTATGAGACGCTGGAACTGGTCGTGCTGCTCGGCAATCCGGCCGCAGTGGTCAAGAAGGAACTGACCGACATTCCGCTCTGGGGCTGGGCGGCCAAGCGTTATGGCGTCATCCCGATCGATCGGTCGCGCAAGGCGGCGGCGCTGCGCGCCATGCTCCGCGCCGCGCAGCAGGCGGTGCACGAGGGGCGGCCGCTGATGCTGTTTCCGGAGGGAACACGCGTGCCGCCGGGGCTGAAGCCGCCGATTCGTGCGGGCTTTGCGGGGCTCTACCAACTCCTCGGTCTGCCGGTGGTGCCGGTGGCGGTGGACAGCGGACGCGTCTGGCCGCGGCGCGGCTTCGTCAAGCGGCCGGGAATCATCACCTTTCGCTTCGGCGAGCCGATTCCACCGGGCTTGCCGCGCCGCGAGGCGGAAGCGCTGGTGTTCGAGGGTATCAACGCGCTGGAAGAATGACGGAAACGCTTCCTCACCCCGCGGAGGATGAGAATCAGGGGTGAGCGCGGCCGAAGTCGGGACGGGCGTCGTCCTGGCCCTGCTCGATGATGCTGCGGCGGATCGCGCGGGTGCGGGTGAATAGATCGAACAGCGTGTCGCCGTCGCCCCAGCGTATCGCCCGCTGCAGCGCGGTGAGATCCTCGGTGAAGCGCTGCAGCATCTCCAGTACCGCTTCCTTGTTGGCGAGGAACACGTCGCGCCACATGGTCGGATCCGAAGCCGCGATGCGGGTGAAGTCGCGAAAGCCGCCCGCAGAATATTTGATCACTTCGCTACGTGTCACCTCTTCCATGTCGGAGGCGGTACCGACGATCGTATAGGCGATGAGATGTGGCAGGTGGCTGGTGACGGCGAGCACGAGATCGTGATGCCGCGGCTCCATCAGGTCGACCTTGGCGCCGAGCGCTTCCCAGAAGGCGCTCACCCGCGCGACCGCGGCCTCGGCGGCGCCGGGCGGCGGCGTGACGATGCACCAGCGGCCATGGAACAGGCTCGCGAAGCCTGCGTCCGGCCCGCTATGCTCGGTGCCGGCCACCGGATGGGCGGGGATCACCGTCGCACCGGGCAGCGCCGCGGTCAGCGTCGCGAGCACGCCGGCCTTGGACGATCCGACGTCGGATATGATCGCGTCGACCGGCAACTCCGGGGCGATCGAGGTGGCGACCATATCCATGGCGCCGACCGGCACGCACAGGATCACGAAATCGGCGTCTGTGACCGCCACGCCCGGCGTGTCGGTGACGTCGTCGACGATGCCCAGTTCCTCGACGCGTGCGCGCACGGCCGGATCGGCGTCATGCGCGGTGAGGCGCACGGTAGGCATGTGCTGGCGCACGGCACGCGCGATCGACGAGCCGATGAGCCCGAGTCCGATGATCGTGACGCGCGCGAAGGGCAGCATCAGGCCGCGGCTCCGACGATCTCGCGCAGTGCGGCGGCGAGGCCGCGTGTTTCCTCCTCGGTGCCGATCGAGATGCGCAGGGCGTGCGGCAGGCCCTGGCCGGGCAGCCAGCGGACGATAAAGCCATGCTCCATCAGCGCCTTATACGCTTCTTCGGCGGTCAGCTTGCCTTCGAACAGGACGAGCAGGAAATTCGCCTTGGATGCGACTGCGCGCAGGCCGGCATTGCCGAGCGAGGCGATCTCGCCGGCCAGCCAATCGCGCCAGCGGTCGTTGTGCGCGCGGGCCGCAGCCACGAACGCGGTGTCGCCCAGTGCTGCGATCGCGGCCAACTGGCCGGCGGTGGTGACGTTGAATGGCGCGCGGATCTTGTGCAGCGCCTCGATCACCGGCGCCGGGCCGTATCCCCAGCCGATCCGCTCGGCTGCAAGCCCGTAGATCTTCGAGAAGGTTCGGGTGACGAGCACGTTCGGCTGGGTCTTGGCGAGCTCCATGCCGCCATCGTCGTCCGCCTCGTCGAGATATTCGGCATAGGCCTGGTCGATCACCAGCAGGCAATCCCCGGGCAGGCCGGCATGCAGGCGCTGCAGTTCGTCCCGGGGAATATAGGTGCCGGTCGGGTTGTTCGGGTTGGCGACGAACACCACCCGGGTCTTTTCGGTCACATGGGCGAGCAGCGTGTCGACGTCCGTCCCATAGTCGCTGTCCGGCGCTTCGACCGGGACCGCGCCTACGCGGCGCGCGGCGATCGGATAGACGGAGAAGCCGTAGCGGACGAACAATATCTCATCGCCGACGCCGGCGAAGGCGCCCGCCGCGAGATGCAGAACCTCATCCGAGCCGGTGCCGTAGATCACCCGCGCGGGATCGAGCCCGTTCGCGGCGGCGATCGCCTCGCGCAGCGCGGCGGCGGAAGCGTCCGGGTAGCGATCGAGCGATGCCGCGCCCTGCGCGAAAGCCTCGCGTGCCTTGGGGCTGGTGCCCAGCGGGCTTTCGTTGGAGGAGAGCTTGGCAACCTTGCGGCCGTCGTCGGTGGTCGAGCGGCCAGGCACATAGGGTGCTATCGCATCGATCCACGGCTTGGGCTGGGGGGCGGGCATAGGCGTTCGGTTCTTCCCTGCGGCCGCTCCCGGCGGAGGCAGGAGCGACGGGTCTTTCGGACAGGCCCCGCGCCTACGCCAGCGTTTCCGCAATGACAAGCCGATCCCAGCAATTCCGCGCACATCTGGCCATCGCGCGATTTCCCCGGCCGGCAAAAAGGGTTAGCGAGGCATCGTCATGAGCGAGTGCGATAGCCCGATTACGCCGCCGGCGCTGCCGCCCGGCTACTGCCTGTCGGACGATCCGGCGGATATGCAGATCGACGTCATTCACGGCTATCTCGCGCGCAGCTATTGGTCGCCCGGCGTGCCGCGCGAGCGGGTAGAGCGCGCGATCGCCGGATCGCTGGTGATCGGCGTCTTCCGGGGCACGGTGCAGGTCGGCTTCGCCCGGCTGATCACCGATCGGACGACCTTCGCCTATCTTGCCGACGTGTTCGTGCTGGAGGAGGAACAGGGCAGGGGGCTCGCGCGGGCAATGCTGCACCATCTCCAGTCTCGCCCGGACCTTCAAGGGCTGCGCCGCTGGATGCTGGCGACGCACGATGCCCACAGCCTCTATGCTTCGCTCGGCTGGACGCCGCTCGCCAATCCGGAATGGTTCATGCAACGAAGCTGAGGCTGTTTCCGGAGCAGGATGGCGTGGAGTCGATGCAAAGTCATCGCATCCTAGCGCCGCTTGCGCGCCACGAGCATGATCAGGGCGGGCCAGAACAGGGTGGTGACGCAATCCCATAGCGTGTCACCCCGCCACGTGCCGAAATAAAGGCGGTCGCCTACCTCGTTCAACGCCTGCAGTACGGCCAGCACCGCGAGCGGGCGCCAGTCGCGCAGCGGCCGTTTCAGCAGCAGCGCGGCCAGCAGCCAGATCGCCAGGCCGAGATGGACATGCAGCAGCGCCGGACTGAAGCCGGTCTGCACATGTACCCATTCCTTGGCGTCCCAGAAGCGGGCCGCGAGGCTGTGGATCATCGCCGCAGCGTCGCGCCCAGCTTCTCGGCGGCCTTGATCACCCGATCGGCGATCGCGGTGAGATCCCCCTCGGTGAAGCTGGCCGATCCCGGCTGCAAGGTCACTTCGATGGCCAGGCTCTTCTGGCCCTCCGGCACGCCCTGGCCGGTGAAGACGTCGAACAGCCGGACGTCGACGATCGTCGCCTTGTCCGCGCCCCGCACCGCGCGCAACAGGCTATCCGCGGCCAGCGTCGCGGGCACCAGGAAAGCGAAGTCGCGCGTCACCGCCTGCAGGGCAGGGGGAGCATAGGCGCTGCGCATATGGCCGCCGGACCGCTTCTGCGGGATCGCGTCGAGGAAGATCTCGGCCGCCGCGACGGGATCGTCGATGTCGAAGGCCCGCGCCGTGGCTGGATGCAGCATGCCGAACTCGGCCAGCACCGTCTTCGGACCGAGCCGCAATGTGCCGGAGCGGCCGGGATGATAGACCGCGGACACCGCCTCCATCACCTGCAGCCGGTCGACGGGAGCGCCGACTGCGGCGAGGATCGCGAGCGCCTCCGCCTTGGCGTCATAGGCGTCGAACGGCTGGGCGCGGCCGGACCGCCAGTCGCGCTGCGTCCGCTCGCCCGCCAGCACCAGGCCGAGCGTCGGGTGCTCGTCCTCGGCGCCGTAGCGGCGTCCTACCTCGAACAGACGCACCGAGCGCTGCCCGCGATCGGCATTGCGCTTGGCCGCGGCGATCAGCCCGGGCAGGAGCGAGGGCCGCATCACCTTCAGCTCCTCGCTGATCGGATTGGCCAGGATCCATTCGCCGCCGCCGAACGGCGCGGCTTCGCGTTCGGAGACGAAGCTCCACGTCACCGCCTCGCTGAGGCCCCGCGCAGCTGCGGTGCGGCGGGCGCGGCGCTCGGTTTGCTGCATCGGGGTGACGGTCGGCTTGGCGACGCCTTCGGCGCGGGGCAGCGGCGTGGAGGGGACATGGTCGATCCCCTCGATGCGCACGATCTCCTCGACGAGATCTGCCGCGCCATCCACGTCGCGGCGCCAGGTCGGCACGCGCGCCGTCCACGAAGCGTCCAGGCCGAAGCCAAGGCTGGTCAGGATCGCCTTCTGGCGCGCCGCGGCCACCTTGATGCCGGCCAGCTTCTCGCAGAGCGAAGGCTCATAAGCGATGGTGTGGGTGGCAAGCGGCGGCGTGCCGGCCTCGATCTTGGCCGCCGCCACGCCGCCGCACAGATCCAGGACCATGCGTGTTGCCAGATCAAGCCCGGTGCCTAGGAACGCCGGGTCCACGCCCCGTTCGAAGCGGCTGCGCGCGTCGCTGGTCAGGCCAAGCTTCTGGCCGGTGCGCGCGATCGTCTCGGGATCGAACCAGGCGCATTCGATCAGCACGTCGGTGGTCGTCTCGGATACCCCCGAATGCTCGCCGCCCATAATGCCGCCAATGTCATGCACGCCGGCGTCGTCGGCGATCACCGTCATCGACGGATCGAGCGTATAATCCTTGCCGTTGAGCGCGGTCAGCGTCTCGCCCGCGCGTGCCTTGCGGGCGACCAGCGGGCCGCTGATCTTCGCGAGGTCATAGACATGGAGCGGCCTGCCCCAGCCGATCATCACATAGTTGGTGATGTCGACCAGCGTGGAGATGGGGCGCTGCCCGACCGCCTTCAATCGCTGCTGCATCCACGCCGGCGACGCGCCGTTCTTCACGCCGTTGACGACGCGTGCGAAGAAAGCCGGACAGCCTTCCGGGTCGTCGATCCGTACCGTCGCCGGGCCTGGCTTGCCGGGGGGTATAGGGAGAACCGCCACCGGCTTCAGCGTGCCCAGTCCCGCCGCCGCAAGGTCGCGGGCGATGCCGTGCACGCCCATGCAATCCTGCCGGTTGGGCGTGATCGACACGTCGATCACCGGATCGTCGAGCCCGGCCCAGGCGGCATAGGCCTGGCCTACCGGCGCGTCGGTCGGGAGCTCGATGATACCGTCATGATCCTCGCCGAGCTCGAGTTCGCGCGTCGAGCACATCATGCCGTGGCTCTCGACGCCGCGGATCGCGGCGACTTTCAGCGTGATGCCGCTGCCGGGCACATAGGCGCCGGGCGCTCCGAACACGCCGACCAGGCCGGCGCGGGCGTTGGGCGCGCCGCACACCACCTGCAGCGGCGCGCCGGTGCCGGCATCGACGCTGAGCACCTGCAGCTTGTCCGCTTGCGGATGCGGCTCCGCCGTCAGGATCTTCGCGATGGTGAAGGGGGCGAGCTTTTCGGCCACGTTCTCCACGCCTTCCACCTCGAGGCCGATACGGGTCAGCGCATCGGTGATCGCGGTGAGATCGGCGGTGGTGTCGAGATGCTCCTTGAGCCAGCCGAGGGTGAATTTCATGCGCCCACTCCTCCGCTGAGCGTGGGCACGTCGAGCGAGGCGAAGCCGTAATGGCGCAGCCAGCGCAGGTCGCCATCGAAGAAGGCGCGCAGATCGTCCATGCCATATTTGAGCATGGCGAGGCGATCGATGCCGCAGCCGAAGGCGAAGCCCTGCCATTCGTTCGGATCGAGGCCGCAGGCGGCGATGACGCGCGGATGGACCATGCCCGAACCCAATATCTCCATCCAGCCGTCGGATCCGCCGATCACGCGGCGGCCATTCTCACGCGAGAAGCCGACATCCACCTCGGCCGAAGGCTCGGTGAAGGGGAAGTAGCTCGGGCGCAGGCGCAGCACGACGTCGTCCCGCTCGAAGAACGCCTTCACGAAGGTCTCGAGCGTCCATTTGAGATGGCCCATATGGATGCCGCGATCGATCACGAGACCCTCCACCTGGTGGAACATCGGCGTGTGGGTGGCGTCCGAATCGGAACGATAGGTACGGCCCGGCGCGATGATCCGGATCGGCGGCTCCTGGTTCATCATCGTGCGGATCTGCACCGGCGAGGTGTGGGTGCGCAGCAGCATGCGCCGCCCGTCGCGCGCCTTGTCCTCCGGAAAATAGAAAGTGTCGTGCATCGCCCGCGCCGGATGGCTCTCGGGGATGTTGAGCGCGGTGAAATTATGCCAGTCGTCCTCGATTTCCGGGCCGGTCGCGACCGCGAAGCCGAGATCGGCGAAGATCTCCGCCAGCTCGTCCATCACCTGGCTCACCGGATGCACGCTGCCCTGCGGCAGCGAGGCGACGGGCAGCGACATGTCCAGCGTCTCGGAAGCGAGCTGCGCGTCGAGCGCGGCAGCTTCCAGCGCCTGCTTCTTTGCGGCGATCGCCTCGGTCACCTCGGCGCGCAGGCCCTGGATGAGCGGGGCCTTCACCTGCCGCTCCTCGGGGCTCATACCGCCGAGCGTCTTCATCAGCCCGGCGATGTCGCTGGCCTTGCCGAGCGCCCTGACGCGCACCTCTTCGATCGCGTCCAGGCTGGCCGCCGACTCGGTCAGCGCCAAGAGGTTCGATCGAAGCGATTCCAGATAACTCATGCCCCACCTTCGTCGTCCCCCGCGGAGGCGGGGATGCATAAATTCAACCGTATGTGCCGTTCACGCCAAGCCCTTCGGCAAGGTCGGCCCAGCTCGGATTGGAACCCTCTATCAGGTTCAGCTTCCAGTCGCGTCGCCATTTCTTGTGTTGCTTTTCACGTAGGATCGCGTTCGGCATGTCCTGGAACATCTCGAAATAGACGAGACGGGAGCTCCCGTAGCGGCTGGAGAAGCCTTTGATCAAGCCTTGGCGGGAATGACGAGGGAGGGTTGCCCCGAACACGAAAAGGGCGCGGACCGCTTGTGCAATCCGCGCCCCGAAGCGTGCCTGTCTGCTAAAGGTTACGCCGCGACGCGGGCGTCCTCCGGCAGCGCGGCCTTCGCCTGCGCGATGATGGCGCTAAACGCTTCGCCTTCGTGCATGGCAAGATCGGCGAGGACCTTCCGGTCCAGCTCGATGCCGGCCAGCTTGAGGCCGTGCATGAACACGCCATAGGTCAGGCCTTCCGCGCGGACAGCAGCGTTGATGCGCTGGATCCAAAGGGCGCGGAAGCTGCGCTTCTTAACCTTGCGGTCGCGGTAGGCGTACTGCCCGGCCTTCTCGACGGCCTGGCGGGCGATACGGATGGTGTTCTTGCGGCGACCATAATAGCCCTTCGCCGCATCCAAGATGCGGTTATGCTTGGCTTTGGTGGTCGTACCGCGCTTGACGCGTGCCATGTCCCGGTCTCCTTACTTCAGGCCGTACGGCGCCCAGAGCTTGATCGTGGGCGTGTCGGCTTCGGAAAGAACCGAGGTGCCGCGGTTCTGGCGGATATATTTGGAATTGTGGCTGATCAGCCGGTGGCGCTTGCCGGCGACCCCATGCTTCACCTTGCCGGTGGCGGTGAGCTTGAAGCGCTTCTTGACGCCGCTCTTCGTCTTGAGCTTGGGCATTTTCGTCTCCTTGTTCGCGACGTATGCGGACAGCCACGGCAGCCCATACAGCCGGGCAGTCCCTCAAATCGCATGAAGCGCGGGCCTATAGTGGCGAAAGCCGGTGCTGGCAACCTCTTCGGAACATAGCTCGCCACCGGGGGTTTTCGCGAAGTCATGGCCGATGCGGATCCCCCGCCCCCGCGCGAACCTGCGCTCCGCATCCGCCGCGTTCCGGAAACTCCGATCGCGGCGGTTATCGCGGTCCTGTCGACGATCATCGGCCTGATTCTGCTCGCCTGGACGATCCTTTTCGTCACCAAGGGCCGTTTCCTGAAGCATCCGTTCGAGCGGATCGTGAGCCATTCGACGGGACGAGTGGTCAAGGTGCCGGGCGATTTCCAGCTTTATTTCGATCCGATCGACGTGAAGTTCGTGGCGGAAGGGATGACCATCTCTAACCCGGCCTGGGCGAAAAAGCCCTATTTCTTCCAGGCGCGGCGAATCGACACGCGAATCGCTTCCATCCCGCTGATCTTCGGGCGCAAGCGGGTTAACTGGCTGGATCTGCTGCACGGCGACGTGAATCTGGAATGGGATGCGCGGCACAAGCGCAACACGTGGACGTTCGGCGATCCCGACGCACCAGGCAAGCCGCTGGAGATGCCGGTGATCCGCCGCGCGATCATGAGCGGCACGACGCTGCACTATACCGATCCGATGATGCAGCTGACGACCGACATTCAATTCGAGACGATCAAGGCGGCGGACACTCAGTTCGCCGGCGCCATCCGCTTCGCGGGCGACGGGCACCTGCGCGATCGCCGCTTTACGCTGTCCGGCGCGCTTCAGTCACCCAACGAAACTCTGGCCGGCGGACGCAACCAGTTTACGATGCACGCGGTTTCGGGCGGCAACATCCTCGACGTCTCCGGCGCATTGCCGGGCGCGACGGTGATCGAGGGCGCGGATCTGGCGATGAAGGTGCGCGGACCCAATCTGGCGCGGCTGTTCGATTTCCTCGGTGTCGCCGTTCCCGACACGCGCGCCTACCATTTCCGGTCGCATCTCACCAAGGAGGGCGGTGCATGGAAGTTCACCCGCCTCGCCGGCGCATTCGGCGACAGCGATCTCGCCGGCGGCATGACCATCACCATGCCCGACAACCGGCTGAAGATCGATGCGGACCTCGCCTCCCGCTCGGTCGATATCGTCGATATCGGGCCGTTCATCGGCTACGAGCCTCAGGCGCTCGCCAGCAAGGGCGTGGTCGCCGCAGTCGCCCAGAAAGGCGATCATCCGCGCATCCTGCCGGACGCGCCGCTGCGCGTCGACGCGATCTCGCGCTTCGATGCGCATGTCGATTACAAGGTGACGGACATAAAGGCGCCGCACCTGCCCATCTCCAATGTCGCGCTGACCCTGGATCTCGATCATAGCCTGTTGAAGCTCTCGCCGCTGACGATGGATCTCTCGCGTGGCCACGTTGCGTCCGACATCGTGCTCGACGCCCGGCAGCGGCCGGCATTCACTGATTACGACATCCGCCTGTCGCCGACGCCGATGGGCACGCTCCTCGCCGGCTTCGGAGTCGATGAATCGGGCACCAGCGGCGTCGTGAAGGCGCGCATCAAGATGAGCGGGCGCGGCGATACCGTGCATGATTCGCTGGCGAGCGCCAATGGGCGCATTGTCGTGATCCTGCCCAAGGGCAGCTTCTGGACGCGCAATATCCAGCTTTCGGAACTGGATATCGGCACCTTCCTCACCAAGCTGATCGGCCATAAGCTCAAGAAGCCGGTGCAGATCAATTGCGGCCTGATCGGCTTCACCGTGCGGGACGGCGTGGCGGCGGCCGATCCGATCCTGATCGATACCGACAAGAATGTGATCACCGGCCGCGGCGGCTTCAGCTTCAAGGACGAATCACTCGATTTCTCGGTGCGCGCCGACGGCAAGACGTTCAGCCTTTTCTCTGCCCAGTCGCCGGTCGGGCTCGACGGCTATTTCGCCAAGCCGGGCCTGCGCATCATCAGCCCGCAGCTGCTGACGCGTGCGGGAATCGGCATCGGGCTTGGCGTCGTCGCGACGCCGGTCGCAGCGCTTATCGCCTTCGTCGATCCCGGCGACGCAAAGGCCGCGGCGTGCGGCCCCGTCCTCGCCGGAGCCGACGCCTCCGCGCAACGCACCACCAAGGGTAAGCCGCGCAAGGACGTAGGCAACGGCAAGCCCCTGAAACGATAGGTCAGATAAGGTGCGCGGCTTCGGCCAGCGCCCAGAGGCCGAGGAAAAGGAAGATCAAAGCGGCGCCTATCCGCACATAGTTGAGCGGCACGATGCGGATGATGCGATCGCCGAGGAACACGGCTGGGACGTTGGCGAGCATCATACCGATGGTGGTACCCGTCGCGACCAGCGCGACCTGATGATAATGCGCGCCGAGCGCGATCGTCGCGACCTGCGTCTTGTCTCCCATCTCGACCAGAAAGAAGGCGACCAGGGTAGTAAGGAAGGCGCCGTGGCGGGAGACCTGCTCCTTCTCTTCCTCATATTTGTCAGGGATCAGCGTCCAGATCGCCATGGCGATGAACGAGAGGGCAATGGCGTAGCGGAATAGCGGGCCGTCCAGCAGATTGGCGACTTCGGATCCGAGCAGCGCCGCCAAGGCATGATTGACCAGAGTCGCGCCCAATATCCCGGCGATGATCGGCCAGGGGCGGCGGAAACGGGTGGCGAGCAGGATGGCGAGCAGCTGGGTCTTGTCGCCGATCTCGGCGAGCGCGACGACCAGCGTCGACGTGAGCAGGGCTTCCACGCTTATTCTCCAGGCCGGGCGGCAAGACTTCCAACGACGCACGGCACCCCCGCCCGGCCATGAGCGGAAGCCCTGCGTCATTGGTCTCGCCAGACGATCCGATCGCCCCCCGCGCCATGGCGTCTCCGCCAAATATGTTGACGCGGGGCCTGCCTGTTGCGGCAGCCGACTACTCCCCAGATGACCCCGCCCGCTTAGCGGTCCGAGGCCGCTACGTCAACGCGAGGGGCGGCGATTCATCCGTTGGCAGAAGGTACAATGGGCTGGAGCGCCTGCTTGGCCGAATGTGAATTTCGGCGCATTATCGGCACGCGCATGGAAGATGATGCCAAGGCGAAGCAACCCATGCTCCGTCTGCGTGGCAGGAATAGGGAGGAACGCGATGAGCTATAGCGGGCAATGCTTTTGCGGTACCGTCAAGCTGGAAGTCTCCGGCGAGCCCGAGGGCATGGGTTATTGCCACTGCAATTCCTGTCGATCCTGGTCCGGTGGGCCGATCAATGCCTTCACCTTGTGGAAACCCGACATGGTGACAGTTACTGCGGGAGAGGACCATATCGCCGTCTTTCAGAAGACACCGCTCAGCCAGCGCCAATATTGCGATCGGTGCGGTGGGCATTTGCTCACCAACCATCCGACGCTGGGCGTGGTGGACGTCTTCGCGGCAACGCTTCCGACGCTCGCCTTCGCGCCCGGCGTGCATATCAACTATGCGGAGACGGTGTTGCCGATGAAGGACGGCCTGCCCAAATTCCGGGATTTTCCCTCGGAATTCGGCGGTTCCGGCGAGCAGATCGCCGAATAGCCGCCTATCCCGGGATGCGATAGTTCACGGTCTGCTTCTCGCCGATGCAGCCGACCGGCTTGCCGTCGATCATCGGCGGCAGGTAGCGGAACTTCGCGGCCGCTTCTTCCGTGCCCTTGCCGAAGACGAATGGTGGATAGGCGAGGATTGTGCGCACGTTCGAAACGCTGCCGTCGGCCGCTATGTCGTAGGCGACCTCGACATGGCCCTCGAAGCGCCAGTCCAGCGCGGTTCGCGGGAATTGCGCGCTCGATATCGCCACGCTCTCGGGGATCGGATGCGTGTCGATAAGGGAGCATTGCTCCACGTTCAGGGCGCTCGCCGCTGCATTGGCGGCCTGCGCCGTGGGCGCGCCGAGTTGACCCTTGACGATCGCGGCATGCAGCAGCGCGACGTGGCGAACCGGATCGTCGGCCGGAAGCACTGTCAGCGGCGTCGCGAGCACGGCATCAAGCTGGGCCGGCACCGGATCGAAGTCATGCGCGTTTTCGAGCGCGAGCGCCAGTTCCAGGCGCAACCAGGCAGTCGCCGTCTCACCCGGAAAATGGCTGTCGAAATAGGGGAGAAGCTGAGCGAACGCGTCGGCGCGCGCGCGACCGGCGGCGCGGATTGATCCTGGGGAGGCGCTGTTCGCATAGAGATTGGCGGCGACCGCATAAGCGGAGGCGGGCGCTCGCGCGCTTTCGAGCGCACGATATACCCGGTCGAGCTGTGGCCTCCCGCCCTGGTTGCGAAGATATGCGAGTAAACTAGGAAGTTGGTGCAGATCGTCCCCGAACGCCCCTGCGGACGCGCTGCCCATATCGTTGGGGTCGATGCCGATCGAGCTCAGCCAGGCGTACATCTGGTCCGTAAAGCGCTTAGCGAGCTTGTCCGGCGCTGGCCTGCTGATGCAGCGCAATTCGAAACGGACCGATTGCCGCCAGAAAGGCTCGACGTCCTTGAGCAGCGCAGGATCCCAGCGCCAGCCGCTCATCGCGCGCGCAAATGCCCAGCCAATCTCGCCCGAACGGCTGGCGTAGATGGGCTGGGCTCCTGAGATACGTCCGTCGGCGTCGATCGCGAACTGCACGACGGCGCTGTCCTCCGGCCGGATATCGCCATCCTGTCCGCAGACTGGCAATTCTCCGTCATATCGGCCGATCCAATCGGTGTTCTTGAGATGGCCGGCGCCGGTGAAGGTCAGATAGAGGCGGGTCGATTCGCTGTCGCCGCGCAACTGGGAGATGATTGCGGCGTCTCCTCTTATCTCGACCTGGAGCAGCGAGATGCGGGTCGTCTGTGCGCCGCCGCTATGCCCTAGCGCCTGCCCGATCCACCGCTTGGCGCCTGCGAGGTCACCCGCATTGGCGGCGACCCGCGCGCGCATCTCCTCAAGGACGGCAAGGTCCCTGTTCTCCATTTTCGCGATTGTCGTTCGATCGGCGAATAGCGCGTCCAGCGCGGCTGCGGCGCGAGCCGGATCCGATGTCGCGGCCGCGATCGACAGCCCGACTGTGGCATTGATCCGAATGATCGGCAGATTTGCTGCGTTGCCGATCGCTATCGCCTGCTCATAAGCCGCCATCGCGGCCGGCCCGTCGAAATCGAACCGCGCTGCATTTCCCATGGCGAGATAAACGAAGGCGCGCTCGTCCACCTTGTCGGCCGGAAGGCCGGCGAGCGCACGCGTGAGCCAAGGCCTCGCCGCGGCCGACCGGCCGAGATGGCTCAAGGAGTCGGCTAGCCGGGCGGCGATCACCGCCTGGGAAGGTGTGAGCGGACGTCGCGGATCGGCAGGCAGCAAGGGTTGGAATCCGGCCGCGGCCGTCGTCCAGTCCTGCTTGTCATAGGCCGTCTGGGCGGCATCATAGGCTGCCTGGAGGCGCGACGGCTCCGCGCTGGTCAGGCTGCTCGACGTTGCGAGCATAGCAGCCGCGATCGGCCAGATCCGAGAAATTGTCATGCCCCATGTCTCCCCGAACATCGCGCTTCGGGTACCATCGCCGTCTCTGGCCTCCAATGCGGCAAACATCCGAAGCCGACGCTTCTTTTTCCGCCATGTAGACCGCGCTTCGGCATGATGCAGAAGATGTCACGGTCGTACCGTGTAGGCCTCCTGCTTGGTCTCAACGCAAATGTGAGCGCCGCGACCAGGGGTCGCGGCGCTCACATTTGCGATGCTTCTCTTGCAGGCGGTTGCTGCGATCAAGCGCCCTGCGGGGCGGGATCGCCCCAGCCGCCGGGGCGGCGGCTCTTCGGGATGGCCGAACCACCGCGGCCGATGTTCACCGGCGGGCGCTTGGCTTCGTCGCCGCGATCCACGCCTTCGCCATCGAGCAGCTTCTTGATCTCGTCGCCCGACAGCGTCTCATATTCGAGCAGGGCGCCGGCCAGCATGTGCAATTGGTCGATATGCTCGTTCAGCAAATCCTTGGCCTTCTGATAGCCGGACTCGACGATGCGCTTGATCTCCTGGTCGATCAGCACGGCCGTCTCGTTCGACATCTGGCGGCTGCGGTTGACCGAATAGCCGAGGAACACTTCCTCGTCCGCTTCGGCATATTGCAGGGGGCCGAGGATGTCGGACATGCCCCAGCGGGTGACCATGTCGCGCGCCAGGCCGGTGGCGTACTGGATATCCGAGGACGCGCCCGAGGACACTTTGTCATAACCGAAGATCACTTCCTCGGCGACGCGGCCGCCCATCGAGACCGACAGGTTGGCGTACATCTTGTCGCGGTGATAGCTGTAGCTGTCCCGCTCCGGCAGGCGCATCACCATGCCGAGCGCGCGACCGCGCGGGATGATCGTCGCCTTGTGGATCGGATCCGACGCCGGCTCGTGCAGCGCAACGATGGCGTGGCCGGCCTCGTGATAAGCGGTCATACGCTTCTCGTCATCGGTCATGACCATCGACTTGCGCTCGGTACCCATCATCACCTTGTCCTTGGCGGCTTCGAATTCCGCCATGGCAACGAGGCGCTTACCGCGGCGAGCCGCCATGAGCGCAGCCTCGTTGACGAGGTTGGCGAGATCGGCGCCCGAGAAACCGGGCGTGCCCCGTGCGATGGTGCGCGCATTGACGTCGGGTGCAAGCGGCACCTTCTTCATGTGAACGGCCAGGATCTTCTCGCGGCCATCGATGTCCGGACGCGGGACCACGATCTGTCGGTCGAAGCGGCCCGGGCGCAGCAGCGCGGGATCGAGCACGTCGGGGCGGTTGGTCGCGGCGATGATGATGATGCCTTCATTCGCCTCGAAACCGTCCATCTCGACCAGCAGCTGGTTCAGCGTCTGCTCGCGCTCGTCATTGCCGTTGCCGAGGCCGGCGCCGCGATGGCGGCCGACCGCGTCGATCTCGTCGATGAAGACGATGCAGGGCGCATTCTTCTTCGCCTGCTCGAACATGTCGCGCACGCGGCTGGCGCCGACGCCGACGAACATCTCGACGAAGTCGGAACCCGAGATGGTGAAGAAGGGCACGTTGGCTTCACCCGCGATGGCGCGGGCGAGCAGCGTCTTGCCAGTGCCGGGCGAGCCGACCAGCAGGGCGCCTTTCGGAATCTTGCCGCCGAGGCGGGCGAACTTGGTCGGATCCTTCAGGAAGTCGACGATTTCCTGCAGCTCCTCGCGCGCCTCGTCGATGCCAGCGACATCGTCGAAGGTGACGCGTCCCTGCTTCTCGGTCAGCATGCGCGCCCGGCTCTTGCCGAAGCCCATCGCGCCGGAGCCGGCATTTTTCTGCATCTGGCGCATCACGAAGACGGCGATGGCGAGCAGGGCGAGGAAAGGCAGCGAATTATAGAGCAGGATCAGCCACAGGCTCGCCTGCTCTTGCGGCTTGGCGCGGAACTCGACGTTCTTCGCGGCCAGCCGGTCAACCAGACCGGTGTCCTTCGGCGCAAAGGTGTGGAAGCTCGTGCCATTGGTGAACTTGCCGGCGACGACATCGTCCCCGATCTCCACGCTCTTGACCGAACCCTGCTCCACCTGGTTCAGAAATTCGGAATAGGCGATCGCATCGCCGCCCTGATTGCGGGCGCTGGAATCGAACAGCGAGACGAAGAGCACGAGGGCGAGCAATATGCCCACCCAGATCATCAAGCTCTTCACCCAGGGATTGCCCTGCGGGTCCTTTTCTTCGTTCATGCGTCCGTACCAGCCTTTCTATTCTGCAAGATAGGCGATCAGGGGTTAATGGCAATGGAACAGCCGCGCTTTCGGCGTTTTTACGGATATGGATAGCCGCCCGATCACGATTGGCCGTGTCGTGGAGGCGCCGGAGCGAAGCGCCATGGTGGTCCGGGGCGTGCCAATATGCCGGCCAACGTGGCCGCCCGGCCCGAATCGAGATGGTCGATCAGGCCGTCCAGCCCCTCGCCCGGCCAGTCCTCACCGTTCCGGAGCTGCCGGATGGCGCGCGCGGCGAGCCGGCGGCGGGTCTCGCGCGGCAATTCCGCGGCATCGATCCGAATCGTGGTGCCATCGACGGTCGCGCGCGTGAGCCATGCCTCGTCGGCGAGCCATTGCAGCGCCGCCTCCGCCTCGTTGAGGTTGCGTGCCGCCTGGGCGAGCCGATCGGACGGAAGGTCTGGCGCGTTGGCGAGAAGCCTCCGGATTCGCGCGCGATCATATTTGGGATTGGTATTGGAAGGATCGTCGGCGATCGGCCAGCCCGTGCTTTCGGCCAGCGCACGCAGCTCCGCGCGGGACCAGTCCAGCAGCGGCCGGACGAGCCGCACGCCGCTTTCGGCGGCATAGGGCATGGCCGTCTCGGCCGCCATGCGGGCCAGACCGGAAACGCCTGCGCCGCGCGCGGCCCGCATCAGGAAGGTTTCCGCCACGTCGTCGCGGCTATGCGCTGTCAGGATGCGGGTGAGGCTCCGTTCCACGGCCCAGTCGGACAAGGCCCGATACCGGGCCTGGCGCGCCTTTTGCTGAAGGTTGCCCGGCGCGGCGATCGGCACGGTGGGGGAAAGAACAGCGTGGGGAACACCGAGGGTTGCGCAGATGTCGGCGACGGCCTGCGCCTCCTGCGCCGATTCGGGGCGCATGCCATGATCGACGGTGGCGGCTGCCAAGCGCCCGGAAAAGGCCCGGACAGCCAGCCGTAGCAGGGCGAGGCTGTCTCCGCCGCCCGATACCGCGATCCCGACCGGACTGCCGTCATCCTGCGTGCCGAGCGCGGAACGATAATCGGCGATAAAGCGATCGAAGGAGGCTTCCGTCAGCTCGCGCACTTGGCGTCTGCGCGCGCCTTGGTCACCCGATCCTTCAGGGCGGGCGAGAGCTTGGCGCCATAGACGTCGTTCAGCTCGTCATAGACCTTGCAGGCTTCCGTGGTCTTCTTGAGCTGGGTCAGGGACTGCCCGAGATAATAGAGGCTGTCAGGCGCCCGCTCGCCCCGGGGATTGTTCTTGTAATTGGCGTAGAAGGCTTCCGCCGCCGTGGCCGGCTTGCCGTCGTCCAGATAGGCGCGGCCCAGCAGATTCTGGGCATAGCTGGTACGGCGATGGTTGGGATATTTGGCCACGAACGCCTTCAGCGACGTTTCAGCCTCCGGATATTTCTTCGCGGCCCAGAGATTATAGCCGGCCATATAGGCGTCCTCCGCGGCATCGCCCGTGGAAGGGGAAGGCGGCGTTGCCGCGGCAACGGGCGGCGGAGGAGGGGGGGCGGACTGGGGAGAGCTGGCGGGTTCGCGCGAGCCGAACGGCGGCGTTCCGGGAGGCGGATAGCCCCCCGATCCGCCCGGCTTGCCGCCGGCTGCAGGGTTGCCGCCTTCCAGCGCGCTCAGCCGATAGTCGGTGTCCGCCTTATATTTGGCGAAGGCGTCCTCGAGCTGGCGATTCTTGAAGTTGGCCTGCTCGACCTGGCCGGTGAGCTGCGAGAGCGATCGTTCCAGCGCATCGACGCGTGCATTGAGATCGGCAAGGGGCGATGTCGCGGCCATGCCCGGCACCGCCTGCGGTGAGGCCGGAGCGATCTCCGGTTCGAAATAGTCGGGATTGGCGCCCGGGAAGACCTTGCGTTGGACGGCCCGCATTTCCTTTTCCAGCTTGGTGACGCGGCCTTCGACGGCGGGCGCGCTCTGCGCCAGCGCTGGCGTGATCGCGGTTCCCGCGAGCAACAGTCCGGCAATCAGCATCACGCGCATCATTTTCTCCCCCGTCTTCCGGTTCGTCATCGGCATGCTTCTGCCCGATCCTGGCTGACGCCAGGATTAAGGCTGGGGCTGCGTGGCGCCATCGCTGCCGCTGGCGGGCGTCGTGGTGGTCGTTGATTCGGACGGAGCCGCGAATGCGGGCGGCAGCGCGCTGTTGGTGGTTGGCGCGGTGCCATTATCCGGCAGTCGACGGCGACTTTCCCGGCGTTGTGGCGTTGGAGCGGATACGGCGCCCGTGACCGGCGGCAGCGTCACCGTCGACGGCGGGGGCACGGTAACGGGCGAAGCGGCGGCTGGCGCCGCGCCGCCGGCCTGCGCGCGTGCCAGTAGCGCAGCCGGCTTCAAGCTGACGTCGGCCACGGTCTTGTCGGCCGGGCCGAGCGGCGGGACGGCCTTGTCGCCGACGGTGATGGTCAGGGACTGCGGCCGTCCGGTCAGGATCTGGGGATCCACTGCATCGGGCGGAACGGTGAACGCCTCCCCGGCCTTCATCTCATGATCGAGATATTTCTTGCCGCCATTGGGCTCATAGATGCGGACCCAGACCGGTGCGGTCGCCGTGATCACGACCGGCCCGGTGGCGGCAGGCGGCGCCACGGTCGGCGGCTGCGCGGGGGCAGGGGCGGGCGCGGGAGCCGCATTGTCCGGCCCGGTGCCGGCGGCGAGCTGATCGGCTTCACCACCCGGCCCGCGCCACAGCGCATAAGCGAGCGCTATCGCTATTGCGATTGCCAACGCTGTCCAGGCCAGCAATTTGGTGGGAATGCGCGCGGGATCCGCCGGCTCGAACGGCTCGACCTGACGGCGCGTCGGTGGCGCCGCGCCCAGCTCGGCACGAAAATCGCTGGCCAACGCGGTGCCGTCCAGCCCGACCACCTGCGCGTAGGCCTTCACGAAGCCCGCGCTGTAGGTGGGGGCAGGCAATGCGCCATGATCTCCGGCTTCGATTGCGGCGAGCTGCCGCTTGGTGACGCGCGTGCGCGCTGCCACCTCGTCCAGCTCGAGACCCATCGCAGTGCGAGCGGCCGCGAGGCGTTCGCCGACGCGCTTAGGAAACAATTCGCGGTTTTCCGCTTCGTCCATGCGACCTCCAGGACCGCGGGGTCCGTCCTTTTGCCCGCCCACATTTCGCAAGCGGTGTGGTTACTTGTCAAACGAAGTGCTGCAATTTGGCGCGATTGCGTGCCTTGCACGCGGTCAGGCGATGGCGACCTGGTTTGCCTCCGACCATTGCTCGAGCACAGCACGCATCGATGCGGGCGGCTTGATCAGCCAATCCGCCATGGCCGTGCGCAACGCGGCGGCATCCAGTGTCCGGATCATCGCCTTGACAGGGCCGATCGCCGCCGGGGTGATCGAGAGCCGATCGATGCCGAGACCGATCAGCGCCATCGCCTCTAGCGTGCGTCCGCCCATTTCGCCGCATACGCCTACGGGTACGTCCGCTGCCTTCGTCTCGCGCACGACGCGCGAGATGAACCGCAGGATTGCCGGGGACAGCCAGTCGTAACGCTCGGCCAGCTTGGGATGCGCGCGATCCGCGGCAAACAGGAACTGGGTGAGGTCGTTGGTTCCGATCGACAGGAAATCCAGCTTGGGCAGAAGGATGTCCAGGCTCTCGGCCAGTGCCGGCACCTCCAGCATGCAGCCGTATCGGATCGCGAGCGGCAGCATCCGTCCGCGTTCGGCGATCCATTTGCGTTGCGCCTCGAACAGCTCGCGTGCCTCGTCGAACTCCCACGGCTCGGACACCATCGGGAACATGACCTGCAGGACGCGGCCGGCGCCTGCCTCGATCAAGGCACGGGCCTGCGCCTTCATCAGTGCGTCGCGCTCCAGCGCCAGCCGGATCGCGCGCCAGCCCATTGCCGGATTTTCCTCGGTGGCGATGTCGCCGTCCTGATTCATGTAGGGCAGCGCCTTGTCGCCGCCGATGTCGACGGTACGGAAGATCACCGGACGATCGCCGGCCGCATCCATCACGTCGCGATAAAGGCGCTGCTGCCGCTCGCGCTGGGGCAGAGTGGCGGAAACGAGGAACTGGAACTCGGTGCGGAACAGGCCGATGCCGTCCGCGCCGGTGACGTCCAGGGTCGAGACGTCGTCGCGCAGGCCGGCATTCATCATCAGCGTGATGCGCTCGCCATTCTTCGTCACCGGCGGCTGGTCGCGCATCGCGGCGAATTGGGCGCGGCGCTTCTGGCCGATCAGCAGCTTGGCATCGAACGCCTCTTCCATCGCCGTGGTGGGCCGGACGAACACCGCCCCTTGCACGCCATCGAGCAGCAGCAGATCGCCCTCCGCGATCGTGCGGCGTACGTCGCGCACGCGCCCCAAAACGGGAATACCCATGGCCCGCGCGACGATGGTGACGTGGGCGGTGAGCGATCCTTCCTCCAGCACCACGCCCTTGAGGCGGCGGCGATCATATTCGAGCAACTCGGCAGGCCCGAGATTGCGTGCGATCAGGATCGAATCATGACGCAGGCCGAGCTGCGCGGCGGTGCTGAGCTGGCCGGAGACGATGCGCAGCAGACGATTGGAGAGATCCTCCAGATCGTGCATGCGATCCTGCAGCAGCGGATCGTCAATCTCGCGCATGCGCATGCGGGTGCGCTGCTGGACGCGCTCGATCGCCGCCTCGGCGGTGAGGCCGGAGCTGATCGCCTCGTTGATCCGCCGGCTCCAGCCTTCGTCATAGGCGAACATCTTGTACGTCTCGAGCACGTCGTGATGCTCGCCCGCGGTGCCGAACTCGGCCTCGCGCGTCATTCGCTCGATCTGCTCGCGCATCTTGGCGAAGGCGGAATAGACGCGATGCCGCTCGGCCTCGATATCCTCGGCGACGGTATGCTCGATATTGACGCGCGGCTGGTGGAACACGGCGACGCCGCGGGCCATGCCCTCGACCAGCTTGAGGCCGGTGAGCCGCACCGCACCGGTCTCGCGCGGGTCGCGGCTGGCGGTCGCGCTCTCGTCGATCAGGCCGGCGCCGGCGATCAGCTCGGCCAGCACCATGGCGACGGTCTGCAGCGCCTCGATCTCGACATCGTCGTAACGGCGCGACGCCTCGTGCTGGACGCAGAGCACGCCGACGGCGCGCTGGCGGCGCACGATCGGGACGCCGGCGAAGCTGTGATAGAGTTCTTCCCCGGTTTCCGGCTTGTAGGCGAAGTCTGGATGGCTGGTCGCCTCGTCCAGGTTCAGCGTCTCGACATGCTCGGCGATGGTGCCGACGAGACCCTCGCCGAGCGCCAGCTTGGTGACGTGCACCGCCTCCTGCTTGAGACCGCGGGTGGCGAAGAGCTCCAGCACGCCGTCGCGCAGGAGATAGATGGAGCAGACCTCGCTATCCAGCGTCTCGCCGATGATCTGGACGACCTGGTTGAGCTTCACCTGCGCGGCGGAGCGCGACGCCATCACGTCGTGCAGGCGCGTCAATATCTCGCGTGCGGCCGATACTGCGAGGGTGGGCGTGGAGGACATGCGCCGTGCCTAGCAGGAAGGGGGCGGCAGCGTCACGGGCTTAGTTGGCATTTCCGACCGAACGGGACGAATCGGATAAGGCTAAGCCCGCGTCGCCAGCGCCGTGGCAGCTTCCTCGAGCAGCGCTGCGATGATCTCCGCGACGGGCTCTTCCTTCGTGACCATGCCGACCGACTGGCCCGCCATCAACGAGCCATGCTCCACATCGCCGTCGATCACCGCGCGGCGCAACGCGCCGGCCCAATAATGCTCGATCTGGAGTTGCGCTTCGGCCATCGCCACGCGGCCTTCGTCCAATGCCTGCGCCACTTCGCGCTGCTTTGCGGTGAAGAGCTCGGTCGACGCGTTCTTGAGCGCGCGCACCGGAATCACCGGCAGCCGCGGATCGATCTGCACGGAGGCGATGGCATCGCGCGCCGAGGCGCGAATGAAGGCTTTCTTGAAATTTGGGTGGGCGATCGATTCGGTCGCGCAGACGAAACGGGTGCCGAGCTGCACGCCGGCCGCACCCATTTCCAGATAGGCCGCGATCGCCTCGCCGCGGCCGATGCCGCCGGCAACGAAGACGGGGAGCTGCCGCGCGATCTCGGGCAGCATCTCCTGCGCGAGCACGGAAGTGGAGACGGGGCCGATATGGCCGCCGGCCTCCATACCCTCGATCACCAGCGCGTCCACGCCCGAACGGATCAGCTTCTTCGCCAGCGCGAGGGCGGGGGCGAAGCAGATCAGCTTTGCCCCGGTCGCCTTGATCCGCTCCAGCGATCCTGCGGGCGGCAGGCCGCCGGCGAGGACGACATGGCCGACGCCATGGCGTCCGCAAATGTCGATCAGCTCCATCAGATCGGGGTGCATGGTGATTAGGTTGACGCCGAACGGCCTCGTCGTCAGCGCCTTGGTGCCGGCGATCTCGGCATCGAGCAGCGCAGGCGTCATCGCGCCGCAGGCGATAACCCCGAACCCGCCGGCATTGGAAATGGCGGCGACGAGATTGCGCTCGCTCACCCACGACATCGCACCGGCCAATATGGCCACGTCCGTGCCGAGGAATTCCGCGCCACGCGCCATCAGCGCGGTCAGCCGCGAACGGCCCGAACGGGGCGGCGTCATGCGCGGATCGCCGCAGTCGCCACGGCGCGGAAAGGCAGGCTGTTCATCACTCGGCGGGTTCTTCCGCGTCGAGGCCATAGGCGCTGTGCAGCACGCGCACCGCCAGCTCGGTATATTCCTCGCTGATGAGCACGGAGACCTTGATCTCGCTGGTGGTGATCGCCTGGATGTTGATGCCGCGATCGGCGAGGCTCTTGAACATCTCAGCGGCGACGCCGGCGTGGCTGCGCATGCCGACGCCGACCACCGAGACTTTGGTGATCGCGGTGTCGGAGATGACGCGCTCGTGGCCGATCGTCGGGCGCGACTTTTCCAGCACGTCAAGCGAGCGGGCGAGCTCGGCCTTCGGCACGGTGAAGGTCACGTCGGTCGACTTGCCGTCCAGCGCGACGTTCTGGACGATCATGTCGACGTTGATGTTGGCGTCGGCGAGTGGCGAGAAGATCGTCGCCACGGCCCCGGGCCGGTCCGGCACTGAGACGAGCGTGATCTTCGCCTCGTTCTTGTCGTGCGCGATGCCGGTGATGAGCTGTCGTTCCATCCTGCTTTCCTCGATTTCGTCCTCGCCGACGATCAGCGTGCCGCGATGTCCCTCGTCGTCGCGCGTATCGTCGAAGGAGGAGAGCACGCGCACGCGCACCCGCTCCTTCATCGCCAGCCCGACGGAGCGCGTCTGCAACACTTTGGCGCCCACGCTGGCCAGCTCCAGCATCTCTTCATAGGTGACCCGGCCGAGCTTGCGTGCGCGGGGCACGATGCGTGGATCGGTGGTATAGACGCCGTCGACGTCGGTATAGATGTCGCAGCGATCGGCCTTCATCGCCGCCGCCACGGCGACGGCCGAGGTATCGGATCCGCCGCGACCGAGCGTTGTGACGCGATTGTCGTCGGTCACGCCCTGGAAGCCGGGGATCACAGCCACTTCGCCGGAGGCCAGCGCGGCATCCAGCCTGTCGGTATCGATCGTGCCGATGCGCGCGCTGGCATGGGCGTCGTTGGTGTGGATCGGCAGCTGCCAGCCGAGCCAGCTGCGCGCCGGCACGCCCATGCCTTGCAGCACGATCGCGAGCAGTCCGGAGGTAACCTGCTCGCCCGAGGCGACGACGACGTCATATTCGCGCGGATCGTAGAGCGAGCTCGCCTCGCGGCAGAAATTCACCAGCCGGTCGGTCTCGCCGGCCATGGCGGACACGACGACCGCAACCTGGTTGCCTGCCTCGACTTCCTGTTTCACGCGGTTCGCGACGTTGCGAATTCGCTCGATGCCCGCCATCGAGGTGCCGCCAAATTTCATTACGATGCGCGCCATGAACCGGATCTTCGAGAGAGGGAGAAAAGGCCCTTGGGATCGAGGGCGCGGCCCTGATAGAGAGACGGAACCATGAACGCAAGCACGCCCATACCCGCTACGATCGACCCCGCAGAAGCCGCGCATTTCGGCAAGCTGGCGCAGGATTGGTGGAACCCACGTGGATCCTCGGCAATGCTGCACCGGCTGAATCCGGCACGTCTTTCCTATCTCCGTGAACAGATCGATGCCCATTGGCAGGGCGACGGCACGACGCTCAAGCCGCTCTCCGGCAAGCGTGCGCTCGACGTCGGCTGCGGCGCCGGCCTGCTCAGCGAACCGCTGGCGCGCCTCGGCGCGCGTGTGACCGGGCTGGACGCGGCGTGGGAGAATGTCGCTGCGGCGCGATTGCATGCCGAGGGGCAGCGGCTGTCGATCGACTATCGCTGTGGCGGTATCGAGGATCTGGCGGCGGCGGACGGCGAGGCCGGCAGCTACGATCTCGTGACCTCGATGGAGGTGATCGAGCATGTCGCCGATCCGGCCGCCTTCGTCGCCGGCCTCGCAGCCGCGCTCGCGCCCGGCGGGCTGATGATCGTTTCGACCCCCAATCGCACCGCCCGTTCTCGCCTGGCACTGATCACGCTCGGGGAGGGGTTGGGCATGATCCCTCGCAAGACGCACGACTGGTCCAAATTCCTGACGCCGGACGAACTGACCGGGCTCATGGCGGCGGCCGGGCTGCGCGTCCTCGATCGGCGCGGACTCGATTTTATGCCGACGCGCGGTTTCAGGTTGTCCGCGGATTGCTCGGTGGATTATTTCCTCACCGCTGTCGCGGGCTGACGGTTGCAACAGGGGATATGAAAATGATCACGCGCCTGCGCGTGCCGATAGCGTTTGCGTTGCTGCTGGGGGTACCGGCCGTCGCCGTAGGACAGGCGCCGCTGCCTGCATCGGCGAATAATGCGGCGCCGGCTGTCCGTCAGTCCGCCCCGCCCGTGATCGCGCGCGCATCGGCCTTTCCGGCTCCCATCGTGCCTGGCGGCATCGTGGAGCAGCCCTGTCTGCCGACCTGGTTCCGCCCCCGAACCGAAACGCCGATTCAGAGCGCGCTGATCAAGCCCAGTCCGACGCCGATCGTCCCCGCTCCGACCGCCCCGGACGCCGCCTACAATTATGCCGCGATGATCCGCGCCGATTATGGTCGGCTCTGCTATTATCGGCGCGACAATGCGGAACTGCCGGCCATGCCCGATCCTGGCAAGCCGCGGATCATCTTTTTCGGCGCCTCGGTGACGGAGCAATGGCGCTTCGGCGACAGGCAGCTTTTCGATCGGGTGATCGATCGCGGGATCAGCGGGCAGACCACCGCGCAGGGACTGCTGCGCTTCCGACAGGATGTGATCGATCTCAATCCGACGATCGTCCAGATCCTGATGGGCACCAACGATATCGCCGGCAATGGCGGCCCGACCACCTTCGCTGCGGTGGAGAATAATATCCGCACCATGGCGGAGCTTGCGCGGCTGCACGGCATCCGGGTGATCATCGGATCCGTGACGCCGGCCCGGCTGTTCGGCTGGAATACTAAGCTGAAGCCGCCGCCCGCGCAGACCATCGTCGCGATGAATGCCCGCCTGCGCGCGATGGCCGCGCGGGAGGGATATGTCTATGCCGATTACCATGCGGTGCTGGCCGACAGCGAAATGGGGATGAAGCCTGCCCTGACCAATGACGGCGTCCATCCCAACCGGGACGGTTATGCGATGATGCGGCCGATCGCGGATCGGGCGATCGCGGAGGCGTTGGCGAGCCCGGGCAGGGCGGCGGAGCGATGAAAAGAGGCCGGGGCTGGCTATGCCTGGCGTTGACTGCCCTCGCCGCGCCGCTCGCCGCGGCGACGCCGAATGACATCGTCGCCCAGGCTCCCGCCTCTGCCTGGAAGGCGATCGATCCTCATTTCCTGATCATGCTGACGCTGGAGGACGGTCGGCAGGTGGCGATCCAGCTCACGCCCCGCTTCGCGCCGATCCATGTCGCCAATATCGTGACGCTCGTTCGGGCGGGCTGGTTCGACGGCGCGGCGGTGACTCGCGTGCAGGACAATTATGTGGTGCAATGGGCGCGGCCGGATGCCGGTTCGCAGCGGCCCGCGGCGCTGGTTCGGCATCCGCCTGCCGAATATGAACGGCCCGCTGCGGGTCTCGTGTTCCGGCCGCTCGGTTTTCGGGACAGCTATGCCGCCGAGACGGGTCATGTCGATGGCTGGCCGGTGGCGCGGGAGGGCGGTGCCGCCTGGCTCGTGCATTGTTATGGCATGGTGGGCGTCGGGCGGGACATGGCGCCCGACACCGGCGACGGGACGGAGCTCTATGCGGTCATCGGCCAGGCGCCGCGGCATCTGGATCGCAACATCGCGCTGGTCGGCCGCATCGTCGAAGGAATGGAGTGGCTCTCGGCCCGACCGCGCGGCACCGGTCCGCTCGGGTTCTACAAGGACGAGGCGTCAGCGCTGCCGATCCGGTCCGCGAAGATCGCGGCCGATCTGCCGGCCGAACAGCGGCCGCGCTTCGAAGTCTTGGACCAGACGAGCCCGGCCTTCGCGCAATGGATCCATGCTCGCGCCAACCGCAAGGACGATTTCTTCGTCCGCCCGGCCGGCGCGGTGGATGTCTGCAACGCTTCGACTCCGGTGCGGCGCGCGCCTTAGAGGAAGCTGGGCGATATGCGAATCGTAGCTTGCTCTAAGCCTTTGCGGTCGCATCGTTTCTGCGGAAAGCCGGTTCCCACTTTTCCGCACGATGCTCCAATGATCTGGCCCAGACGGAGGCATCCGCTTCGAAATCGCGTCAGCGCATGAGCCGGAAGCGGGCGCCGGTGCCGCCGAGCCTGGTCCGGGCCTGCCTATAGACGATGGGTTCCCCCAGACCCAGGCGTTCGCGCGCGGATGCGAGCGGTTCGGCCATCAGCCGGTCATAATCCTCCGCGGCGAGCCATTTGGCGCTGCGGCCCCGGCGATAGCCTTCCCAGATGGCGGCAGCGTAGACGCGCCCGTTCGGCATGCGCAGCGCCTTGAATGTCGCGCCGAGCGCGATCAGCGCCCAGCCCAGGCCGTGGGTCTGCGCGTAGGAGAAAGCGACGAGGCAGGCTTCGCCGAGATGCTCGTCGGCCGCATAGCCGGTCAGGACATGCCAGATGTCGTGCGTGTCGCGCTGGCGGCGGCCGAACCAGGCATAGGGATGTTCGGCGTCGCGCTCCTCCATGCCACCCGTCCTGCTGACGTCGACGAGCCCCTCAGCGGAATAGCCCGTCGAGCGCAGGAAATCCCGGTAAGCGGCGCCCACGGTGCCTTCGGCAAAGCGATCGACATAAGCCGGCTCCGCAAGGCGGCGCGCCAGTTCCACCCGTTCATAGGCGATGCGCCCGCCCTCGGGCGTGTCCAGCAGCTGCAGATAATTGCGCCGCGCTGTGCCGGCATTGAGCGCGCGCATGATCCGAAACACCTGGGCCGTATCGTCGCCATTGGCGAGAAGCTGGCGAAGTGCGCCGAGGGCGGTGCGCCAGTCACGCCGATTCTCGATCGAGGCGAAGGAAGAGGG
The DNA here is from genome assembly GCF_009755815.1 of Flavisphingomonas formosensis. Taxonomy (GTDB): domain Bacteria; phylum Pseudomonadota; class Alphaproteobacteria; order Sphingomonadales; family Sphingomonadaceae; genus Flavisphingomonas; species Flavisphingomonas formosensis. The sequence continues at coordinate 386,615 of NZ_WRPK01000002.1, read as the reverse complement.
GGATGACATGGTACGCCCTTAATCTGACAAGGATGATTGTCAAATTGTGCTTTCGGTGTCGCTATGTCAAGGCGGCGCGATGAGCGAACCCAAGCAGAGAGCCTATGGCGGCCGCAGCCAGGAGGCGCGGGTGGCCGAGCGGCGGGAGCGGCTGATGCATGCCGCGGCGCGCCTTTATGCGCGCGTCGGCGCGGAAGGCGCTTCGGTAACCGCGATCTGTGCGGAAGCAGGCCTTACGGCACGGTATTTCTACGAATCTTTCCCGAGCCGGGATGCGCTGTTCCTCGCCGTCTTTCGTGAGGTGACGGAGAGGCTGGTCGCCATGATGGGCGAGGCGGGGGTGACCGTCGATGCGCGGCTGACGGGCATGTTCCGCGCACTCGCGGACCATCCCGAGCTCGCGCGGGTTTTCCTCATAGATCTGAATTTGCACGATCCGGCGGTGCATGAAGTGGGCCGCGCCGCGGGCAGCGCGATTGCCGCGCTGCTGGCGCCGCCCGGTGCCACGCCGCTGGCCGCGGCCGGCGTCGTCGGTGCGGTGATGCGGATTGCGCGGCGCTGGATCGAGGGCGGCTATGGCGAACCGCTCGAGGAGGCGGTCGCCGTCGCGCGCATCTTTGTCGAGGCGGCCCTCGCCGCGCCGCGCTGACCGTCAGCACACGTCGATTCGCGCTGCTGCCGGGCTGGTGTGCCGTAACGCGAAGGGGGTGGCAGAGCCGTGCCGTTCGAAGCCCTGCGCGGCCAGCAGCCGGTCGAGCGCCGGATCCTCGCCGAGGCAATGTGCCTCCAGCCGGTCGAACGGATGGGCTGCTGCCAGCGCGCGCATCACTTCCGCCAAGGCTTCGGCCGCCAGCGCCGTCGATCGTGCGCCGGCCGCGACGTGCAGGCCGAGGGCGAGCACGCTGCTTGCGGTGCGGGCGATGAGCAGCAGTGCGTGAAGACGCCCGGCCTCGCAATCATATATGCCCAGCAGGCGCCGTTCACCCGCGCCGAACAGCATGGCGCCGATCTCCTCGGCGGGTATGTCGAGCCGTTCGGCGATGTCGGGGGCATCGCTCATGCCAAGCGGGGCGATGCGGCATCGGAGTGTGGAAAGCTGGAAGATCCTGATCATGAGATGGCCTTTCGAATGGGCCGCCGCGATCGGGAGATTGCCGGTGATGAATCCATGCACGCCCTGACGCGACGGCATGGGTCATGGAAGATGACGTGCCGCGCTTTCCTACAGAAAGCGCCAATAGCTCCGGCTCGTGGGGCGGGCGGTCGTCATGGCGCATGCTCTGCCACGACCGCCGGCGCCGATCAATGGGCGGCCACTATTTGCCGGATTCGGCTGCCGGACGCGAGTTCGTGCCGGCGCTATCTCAGCCCGCGAAGCGAGCTTCGAGCAGGTCGAGCTCGCGAACCAGCTTGCGGGCGATAGCGCTGCCGAGCTTGCGCTGGCGGACAAGGCGGTAGATCTCGGTTCGCTCGGCGCGCAACGCGGCGAGCCTCAGGTCCCGATCGATCCGTTCGAGCAGGCGCACCGTGGCGCGCTCCTCGGTGGTGCCCTGGCGGCCTTCGATACGCTTGCGATAGGCGTCCATGATCCGCGCGGCGGCGCCCACATAGAGATCTGCATCGTCGCGGCCCTCCGCCATCTCATGCTCGGCACGCTCGACCGCCGCGATCGCCGCCTGCGCCGCGGCCAGGCGGGCGGCATCCTCCTCGGCGAGATGCGACGGCTCGGGCATCTGCAGTCCGCGCAGCAGCACCGGCAGACCGACGCTCGCGACGGCCAGCGACATGATGATCACCCCCATCGCCAGGAAGATGGCGAGATCGCGTGCTGGGAAGGGCGCACCGTCGGCGAGGGTCAGCGGCAGGGTGAGCACGCCGGCAAGGGTGATCGCGCCGCGCACGCCGGCAAAGGACATCGCGGCGACGATCCGCCAGTTGGGCGTGCGCTGTGGCTGGCCAGCGCGGAACAGGGTGAGGCGGAAGGACAGCCACACCCAGAGAAATCGGAGCGCTGCGAGACCCGCGTTGATCGCCACCACATAGATGGCCAGCCACCAGGGCTGGTGATGGCCGGTGATCCGCACCGTTTCGGCCGCACTGGCGAGGATCGCGGGCAGTTGCTCGCCGAGCAGCACGAAGATGATGCCGTTGGCGGTGAACTGGATCGTGTCCCACACCGTATTGCGGCGGATGCGGGTGGTCGCCTCCAGTTCGCCGCTCGTCTCGACGAAGCCCATCGCCAGGCCCGCGGCGACCGCGGCCAGGATGCCAGAGCAGTGGAGATGCTCAGCCACGAGATAGGATCCGAACGGAATCAGCAGGCTGATCAAAATCTGAGAGCCGCCATCCTCGCCATAGTATCGGCTGACGACGCCCTTGGCGCGGGCGACGCACCAGGTGAGGCCAGCGCCGATCGCGATGCCGCCTAATGCGACCCACAGGAAATTGAGCGCCGCGTGCTGGGCCGAAAAGGCGCCGGTCAGCGCGGCCGCTATCGCGAAGCGCAGGCAGACCAGACCGGACGCATCGTTGAGCAGCGATTCGCCCTCCAATATGTGCATCATGCGCTTGGGAATGGGCACGCGCTGGGCGATCGCGGATACGGCGATCGGATCGGTCGGCGAGATCACCGCGGCCAGCGCGAAGGCGACGGCCAGCGGCATGGATGGGATCATCCAGTTGATCAGGAAGCCCATGCCGACGACGGTGAACACGACCAGGCCGAGCGCCAACTCCAGCACCGTCTTGCCGTCCTTGAACAGCTCCTCCCGCGGGATCCGCCAGCCGTCGAGAAAGAGCAGCGGCGGCAGGAAGAGCAGGAAGAAGATCTCGGGATCCAGTGTCACGCGCCAGTCGGCGACGAGGCCGATCACGCCGCCCAGCGCGATCTGGAACAAGGGCCTCGGCAAGGGAAGCGGCACCACGCGCGAGAGGATTCCGCTGAGGATCACGGCGAGAAGGAGGAGCAGGACGATCGTGATGGTTTCCAAGGCGCGGCAGCCTCCGGGGCAATGGGACAGGTAGGAGCATGTTGCGACCGGGGGCGCCGAGGTCAACCGCTGGCGACATGTTTTGGGGGCGGGCCTTCGCTCCGTATGGGGCGCGGGGGCGGGGACGCCAAGCCCGTCATCTGAACCGCCAATACGTATAGAAAGCCGCGCCACGGAGGCGCCGCCGAATCAGAAGTCCAGCTTGTCGTAATGGTCCGGCGGGCTGATCACTTCCATTCGCTCGCTCAGCAGCGGGCGGAAGGAGGGGCGCGACTTGAGCCCGGCATACCAGTTCCGGGTCGATTCATGGCCGCGCCAGTCGATGCCACCGAGATAGTCGGCGACGGAAAGATGCGCGGCGGCGGCGAGGTCGGCGAGGCTCAGCACCGGGCCGCCGATCCAGCGGCGATGATCGAGCAGATAGTCGATATAGTCGAGATGGCTGATCGCGTTCTTCATCGCCTCGCGCAGTACCTTCGCATCGGGCGAGGCACGGTGGACGAGGCGCTTCTCCATCCGCTCGTACATCAGCGGGCGGACGACGTCCCCGAACAGCTTCTCGTCGAACCAGGCGACCAGGCGGCGGATCTCGGCGCGGTTGACTGCCGTGCCGCTGATCATCGGCGCCTTCTCGATCGTCTCTTCGAAATATTCGCAGATGACAGCCGAATCGATGAGGGTGATGCCCGCGGCGATATCGCGCATCACCGGCGTCTGCCCGGTCGGATTCATGTCGATATATTCGTCGCGCCGCAGCCAGGGCGATTCGCGGACGATCTCATATCCGACGCTTTTTTCGCCGAGGAGGAGCCGGACCTTGCGCGAGAACGGGCACAGGGGAAACTGGAACATCTGCCACATGGGTGCGCAGTCTTAGCGTGCTTGCTGCGGAGCGCTACTCCATATGGTGGGTTCTTCGCGCCAGCCTGTGGATAGATGGCTCCGGGTCAGCCGCTCTGCGCGACCGCCAGTTCGTTGCCTGATGGGTCGCGGAACTGAAAACGTCGTCCGCCCGGGAATGTGAAGATCGGCTGGGTGATGCGTCCGCCAGCCGATTCGACCTGCGCCAGCGCCGCTTCCAAATCCTCCACTTCGATTACGGGTAGCGGTGCGGTCGGAGCTTCCGAGCGATCGGCCTGCAGTCCGATATCGGTGTCGCCGGTCGTGGTCGCGGCATAGGTGGGTCCGAATTCGGTCAGCGTCCAGCCGAACGCTCTTTCGTAGAAAGTTCGCGCGGCTGCCGTGCCCGTCACCGGCAGCTCGACATAGTTGAGGCGCGCCATAATCCGATCTCCTGGAGCGATAGATCGGAACATAAGAAGAACATGTGCGATTCGCAACGGCTCCTTGTGGAGAGGGCCGCCCTGTCATTCACGCTCATCCCGGCTTTCGCCGGAATGAGGTGGCGCTGGAGTGCAGTTATTCCGCCGCGGCGATCGTTTCTTCCTCGTCGGTCAGCGGATGATCGAGCCGGCTCAGCATCTCCTTTGGGCAGACCTGCCAGAAGCGGCCGCGCCAGCGATCCCAATCGTCGAGCACGGAATTGGACCAGGCGCTGTCGGTCGCGATCGCATGTTCGGCGATCAGCGCCTTGAGCCGCGCTTCCCAATGGATCGAGGACAGGCGCTGCCAGACGATGCTGTCCGGATTGGCCCGCCGCTCGAACTCGTCATGCTCGTCGAGCACGAAGGCCATGCCGCCGGTCATGCCCGCGCCGAAATTCTCGCCGACGCGGCCGAGGATCACGGCGGTGCCGCCGGTCATATATTCGCAGCCATTCGCGCCGCAGCCCTCCACGACGACGATCGCGCCCGAATTGCGCACCGCGAAGCGCTCGCCGGCCTGGCCGGCGGCGAACAGCCGTCCCGCCGTCGCGCCGTAGAGCACGGTGTTGCCGATGATCGTATTCGCCTTGGTCTCGAGCGGCGAGGAGACCATCGGGCGCACGACGATGCGTGCACCGGACAGGCCCTTGCCGACATAGTCGTTGGCGTCGCCGAACACTTCCAGGGTCAGCCCCTTCACGGCGAAGGCGCCGAGCGACTGGCCGGCCGAACCGCGCAGGCGGACATGGACATGGCCGTCCGCAAGCGTCGACATGCCGAAGGTGCGCGTGATCTCGGACGAGAAGCGGGTGCCGACCGCCCGGTGCGTGTTGCGCACCGAATAGGTGAGCTGCATCTTCTCGCCGCGCTCGAAAACGGCCTTGGCGTCCTGGATCATCTGCGCATCGAGGCTGTCCGGCACTTCGTTGCGCAGCGCGCCGCCGGTGAAGCGGCGGTGATGGTCCGGGGCATCGACCTTGGCGAGGATCGGGTTGAGATCCAGATCGTCGAGATGTTCGGCGCCGCGACTGACTTGGCGGAGCAGCTCGGTGCGCCCGACGATCTCGTCGAGGCTGCGGAAGCCGAGCCGTGCAAGGATCTCGCGAACCTCCTCGGCGATGAAGGTCATCAGGTTGATCACCTTCTCGGGCGTACCGACGAACTTCTTGCGCAGCGCGTCGTCCTGCGTGCACACGCCCACCGGGCAGGTGTTGGAGTGGCACTGCCGCACCATGATGCAGCCCATCGCTACCAGGCTCAGCGTGCCGATGCCGAACTCCTCAGCGCCGAGGATCGCCGCGATCACGATGTCGCGCCCGGTCTTGAGGCCGCCGTCGGTACGCAGCCGCACCCGCTGGCGAAGGCCGTTCAGGGTCAGCACCTGATTGACTTCGGACAGGCCCATCTCCCAAGGCGTGCCGGCATATTTGACCGATGTCTGGGGGCTGGCACCGGTGCCGCCGACATGGCCGGCGACCAGGATCACGTCCGCATGCGCCTTGGCGACGCCGGCCGCGACCGTGCCGATGCCGGCCGACGAGACCAGCTTCACGCAGACCCGCGCGCGCGGATTGATCTGCTTCAGGTCATAGATGAGCTGCGCCAGATCCTCGATCGAATAGATGTCGTGATGCGGGGGCGGAGAGATCAGCATCACACCGGGCGTGGAATGGCGCAGCTTCGCGATCATCTCGGTGACCTTGAAGCCGGGCAACTGCCCGCCCTCGCCAGGCTTAGCGCCCTGAGCGACCTTGATCTCCAGCTCCTCGGCCGCGTTGAGATATTCGGCGGTGACGCCGAAGCGGCCCGAGGCGACCTGCTTGATCGTGGAGTTGGCGTTGTCGCCGTTGGGATAGGGGCTGTAGCGGCTCTTGTCCTCGCCGCCTTCGCCCGACACCGCCTTCGCGCCGATCCGGTTCATCGCGATCGCCAGCGTCTCGTGCGCCTCCGGCGAGAGCGCGCCGAGCGACATGCCCGGCGTCACGAAACGCTTGCGGATCTCGGTGATCGCCTCGACCGAGTCGATCGCGATCGGCTCGCGCGCCCAGTTGAACTCCAGGAGATCACGCAGATAGATGGGCGGCAGATCGCGCACGCCGCGGGCGAACTGCAGATAGGTGGAATAGCTGTCGGTCGCGACCGCGGTCTGCAGCAGATGCATGAGCTGCGCCGAATAGGCATGCGCCTCGCCGCCGTTGCGCTGGCGATAGAAGCCGCCCACCGGCAGCGTCACCACCGCCTCGTCGAAGGCGGCGTCGTGGCGCAGCGTCGCGTTGAGCTGCAGCGAGGCATAGCCTTCGCCCGAGATCTTCGCCGGCATGCCTGGGAAGAGATCGTTGCAGAGCGCGCGGCTGAGGCCCACAGCCTCGAAATTATAGCCGCCGCGATAGCTGGAGACGACGGCGATGCCCATCTTCGACATGATCTTGAGCAGGCCGTCGTCGATCGCCTTGCGCTGGCGCCTGAAGCATTCCTCCAGGCTCAGCTTGCCGAACAGGCCGCGGGCATGGCGATCCGCGATCGCGGCTTCGGCGAGATAGGCGTTCACCGTGGTCGCGCCGACACCGATCAGCACGGCATAATAATGGGTGTCGAGGCACTCCGCCGAACGCACGTTGATCGAAGCGTAGCTGCGCAGGCCCTTGCGGACGAGATGGGTATGCACGGCCGCGGCCGCCAGCACCATCTGGATCGCGACGCGCTCTGCGCAGACCGTCTCGTCCGTCAGAAACAGTTCGGACTTGCCTTCCCGCACCGCCTGCTCCGCTTCGCCGCGGATGCGGGTGATGGCGGCGCGCAGCGCATTGGGGTCCTCGCTATATTCGAAGGTGCAGTCGATCGTCGCCGCCTGGCTGCCGAAATGCGCCTTGAGCGTCGCCCAGTCCCGGCTGCTCAGCACCGGCGATTCGAGCACCAGCACATTCTGCTGCTGCGCCTCGCGGTCGAGGATGTTGGCGAGGTTCCCGAAGCGCGTCTTGAGGCTCATCACGCGGGTTTCGCGCAGCGAGTCGATCGGCGGGTTGGTCACCTGGCTGAAATTCTGGCGGAAGAAGTGACTGATCGTCCGCGGCTTATCCGAGATCACGGCGAGCGGGGCGTCGTCGCCCATCGACCCGATCGCTTCCTTGGCGTCCTCCACCTGCGGCGCGAGGATCAGCTCCATGTCCTCCAGCGTCTGGCCGGCGGCGACCTGTCGGCGGATCAGCTCGGCCCGGTCGAAGCGTGGCACGTGATCGCCTTCGGGAACGGCGAGGTCCGCCATTTCGGCGAAATTCTGCACCCATTCGCCATAAGGCTGCTCGGCGGCGATCCGCTCCTTGACGGCGCGGTCGTCATAGAGGCGGCCTTCCTCGAGATCGATCGCGATCATCTGGCCCGGGCCCATCCGGCCTTTGCGCACGATGGTGGATTCGGGAACCACCACCATGCCCGTCTCGGATCCGATGATCAGCAGATTGTCGGCGGTCTGCGTGGTGCGCAGCGGGCGCAGCGCATTGCGGTCGACGCCGGCCACCACCCAGCGGCCGTCGGTCATCGCGAGCGCCGCCGGCCCGTCCCACGGCTCCATCACCGAGGCGAAATAGCTGTACATGTCGCGCACCGGCTCCGACAGGTCGGCATCCTGCCAGGCCTCGGGCACGAGCATCAGCTTCGCGGTCGGCGCGTCGCGGCCGGCGCGGCAGATCGCCTCGAACACGGCGTCGAGCGCGGCGGTGTCCGACGCGCCGGCCGGGATCAGCGGCTTGATCTCCTCCGATTGCTCGCCGAAGGCGAGGGCGGCCATCTTGATCTCGTGGCTCTTCATCCAGTTCTTGTTGCCGCGGATCGTATTGATCTCGCCATTGTGGGCGAGGGTCCGGAACGGCTGGGCCAGCCACCATTGCGGGAAGGTGTTGGTCGAATAGCGCTGATGGAAGATCGCGACGCGGCTGACGAACCGCTCGTCCTGCAGGTCCGGATAGAAGACCGACAGCGCCTCGGCGAGGAACAGCCCCTTGTAGATGATCGAGCGGCAGGAGAGCGAGCAGATGTAGAAGCCCTGGATCTGCGCCTCGATCACCTTACGCTCGATGCGCCGGCGGATCAGGTAGAGCTCCTTCTCGAATTCGTCGCGGCTCATCACGTCGGGCAGGGGCCCGGCGATCATGATCTGTTCGATCTCCGGACGCAGCGCCATCGCCTTTTCGCCGATCACCGAGATGTCGACGGGCACCTGGCGCCACCCATAGATTTTGTAGCCCGAATCGATGATCTCGCTCTCGACGATCGTACGGCAGCTTTCCTGCGCGCCGAGATCCGAACGCGGCAGGAAGACCATGCCGACGGCGAGGCGATTGGGCAGCGGCTTGTGGCCGGCATGCTCGATCGCATCGTCGAAGAAGCGCACCGGCAGGTCGACATGGATGCCGGCGCCGTCGCCGGTCTTGCCGTCGGCATCGACGGCGCCGCGGTGCCACACCGCCTTCAGTGCGTCGATCGCAGCGGTGACGACGCGCCGCGAGGCCTTGCCGTCGGTCGCGGCGACGAGGCCGACGCCACAGGCATCGCCTTCATATTCGGGCCGGTACATGCCCTCGCGGGCGATGCGCTCGCGTTCGGATTCCGAACAATTGCTGATCTGATCGGTCATGATGTGGTCCAGCCCATGTCTAATTGGCGGCTTTCAGATTTCGAATATGATCGGCAACGGCCCGCGCGACTGCGACCTGGATGTCGCCCATACTGCCGTTGAGCAGGCCGCTCATCCAGTCAGCGAGCTCGCGTTTGACCCGCGGCGTCAGCGCGTAGAATTTCCGGCCTGGCGGTGTAAGCGCAAAGCGGCCGAGCGCTTTGATCTCGTCGTCCGTCATATTGTCGAGGAACAACGGGTTCATAGCCCGCGAGATCGATTGTTGGGTCACTGATAGCCCGTTGGGGGACGAGCGCGCTTCATCGATCAGTTTGTTGGGGTCCACCGCCTTTTCACCGAGGTTTACCATCTTGCGTCCCACCGGTGATTGCAAAAACGCATCCAGCTGGACGAATTCCTGGCGGAGAAAGGTATCGGTCAGCATTCTGACATAGATCGTTCGGAGATCGGCGAAAGCCTGCAGAAGCACCGTCTTGGCAGCCGCTCGCCCGGCTTCCAGTGCGGCAGCGCGCGTGCCGGGATATTGGCGTTCCAGCTCGACGGCTTGCGGATCCTTGTCGAAAGAATCGTAAAAACCCTTGTCGAAATTGCTGATCAGCTGACCTTCGAGCCGGTCTTTCGGAAGGAGGCAGTCGACAGCGACCGTCACCAGGGGATCGGAGTCGCTAACGCGCAACGACGGCGCGACGATTGGCAGCGCTGCGGGCGGTGGCGCTGCAGGTGTCGCACTACGCGCGTCTTCGGCGGTGAATATCAGCATGCAACCAGCGATTGCCGCCGTAGAAAAGCTGAGGGGCCTCATGCGTGCACCATCAATGCGTGGTCTTCGCCTCGACCGCGGACAGCGTTTCGGCGCTGGCGCGTTCGAGCAGGGGGTTGGCCTCACGATAGAGGGCGAGGGCGACGCGGCCCGCGAGTGCGTCGGGAACGTCCGGCGTCGCGCTGCGCAGCGCGGCGAGCACGTTCGCCTGCTCAGTGCCGTTCAGCGCCAGCCGATAGGCGGCGGCCATGTTCGCTTCCCACTCCGCGGCGTGGCGATTGGCAACGGTGTCGGCCGCCACCGACAGCATCGAGGCCGCGCGCTGCTCGCCATAGATGGCAGCGAGGTGCGCGCCCTCTTCGGACCGGTTGAGGTGCAGCAGGATCATCGACCGGAAATTTTCGCGCGGCGCCAGGGCGTGCGCGATCTGCGCCGCCGTATCGGCCGGCTGCGCCGCCGCCCTGGGCGTGCCGAGATCCGGCACGTCGGCATGGCTGATCGAGATGGCAGCAGCAATCATGACGGCGAACATGCTCCGTTCCCCCGCTAGGGCCGCAAAAATACGCGGCACTCTCTACACATGCGCCGGCCCCGCGCCGGCGCGCCGAAAATATCAGGCTGCGGCCGCCTGGGTCGGCACCGCCTTCGCCTTGAGATAGGCATGCATCCGCTCGGCGACATCCCGCCCGTCGCGCACCGCCCATACCACCAGGCTGGCGCCGCGGACGATGTCGCCCGCCGCGAACACACCGTCGACGCTGGTCTGCATCGTTTTGTGATCGACACGCAGCGTGCCCCAGCGGGTCACCGACAGGTCGGGCGAGCCGAACAGGTGCGGCAGATCCTCCGCATCGAAGCCGAGCGCCTTGATCACCAGATCTGCCTCCAGCCGGAACTCGCTGCCCGGATCGGCCTCCGGCGCGCGGCGGCCGCTGGCGTCCGGCGCACCGAGCCGCATCTTGGCCACGCGCACGCCCGCTACCGTCTCGGTGCCGTCGAAAGCCTCGGGCGCCGACAGCCAGACGAACTCGACGCCTTCCTCCTCGGCATTGTTCACCTCACGCTGCGAGCCGGGCATGTTCGCCCGATCGCGGCGATAAAGGCACTTCACCGAGCTCGCACCCTGGCGAATGGCCGTGCGCACGCAATCCATCGCCGTATCGCCGCCACCGATCACCACGACATTCTTGCCGGCCGCATCGAGCGTGCCGTCGTCGAAGGCGGCGACAGCATCGCCGAAGCCCTTGCGGTTGGAGGCGGTAAGATAGTCGAGCGCCTCGACCACGCCAGGCGCGCCGACCCCCGGCGCCTTGATCGCGCGCGGCTTGTACACGCCGGTGGCGATCACCAGCGCGTCGTGCCGCTGGCGCAGTTCGGCGAGCGTCGCGTCCTTGCCGACCTCGAAGCTTTCGTGGAAGACGACGCCGCCTTCCTTCAGCCGGTCGACCCGGCGCATCACCACATGCTTCTCCAGCTTGAAGCCCGGAATGCCGTAGGTCAGCAGGCCGCCGGCGCGGTCGTGCCGATCGTAGACATGCACCTCATAGCCTTGGCGACGCATCAGCTCGGCTGCGGTCAGCCCGGCGGGACCTGCGCCGATCACGCCTACCGACTGGGCGCTGCGATCCCGCACGGGGCGCAGGGGCTCGACCCAACCTTCCTTCCAGGCGGTATCGGTGATGAACTTCTCGACGGAGCCGATCGTCACGGCGCCGTGGCCGGCGAACTCGATGACGCAATTGCCTTCGCAGAGCCGGTCCTGCGGGCAGATGCGGCCGCAGATCTCGGGCATGGTCGAGGTGGCGTTGGACAGTTCATAGGCCTCGCGCAGGCGCCCTTCGGCGGTCAGGCGCAGCCAGTCCGGGATGTGATTGTGCAGCGGGCAATGGGTCGAGCAATAGGGCACGCCGCATTGCGAGCAGCGCGATGCCTGCTCCTCCGCGCCCGTTACTGCATAGCTGGGGCTGATCTCGCCGAAATCGTCGGTGCGTTCACTCGCTGGGCGCTTGGCCGGATAGGCCTGCTCCAGCGAGACGAACTTCAGCATCGGGGTGTCGGCCATGGCGCAGGTCTCCTCGCCCCGCCATTGGCAGACTTTTCCACAGAAGTCACGCGATAAACGCAATAAAGGTCAGTATCAATGACCTATTATTCTGTACGGATGAACGATGCGAAAGAAATCCAAGACCACCGCCGAGATAAATTGGTCCGATCCGGTCTTATTTGGCGACGAGCCAGATGAGTGCCGCCGTTCCAGCAATGATCCGGTACCAGGCGAAAGGCACGAAACCGTGGCGCGACACGATCGCCACGAAGCTGCGGATTACCACCACAGCCACCACGAATGAGACCAGCATGCCGAGCGCGATCATGGGGAGGCCCACGCCGGCCCCGCTCAGCACCTCGTGCCGATTCTTGCCGAGTTCCAGGACGCTTGCGCCCAGCATCGTCGGAATGGCGAGGAAGAAGCTGAATTCGGCGGCGGTGCGCCGCTCGACGCCGAGGGTCAGCGCGCCCATGATCGTAGCACCCGACCGGCTGACCCCCGGAATCATCGCCAGACACTGTACCAGCCCGATGCCGATCGCCGTCTTGAGCGGCAGCTCCGCAACGCCCACCGTCTCGCCCGGCTTGACGACGCGTTCGATGATGATGATCGCAATGCCGCCGACGATCAGCGCGATCGCGACGACGACCGGTAGACCGAGCAGTGCTTCGATCTGCTTGTGCAGCGCGAGGCCGATGATCGCAGCCGGCAGGAAAGCGCAGAGTATGTTGCGGACGAAGCGGATCGAGACCGGATCGCGGCGGAGGAGGCCCTGCAGCACGGCCCAGAAGGTCCGCCAGTATAGCACGACCACGGCCATGATGGCGCCGAGCTGGATGACGACGTTGAACACCTTCCACTGATCGTCATTGTAGCCGAGCAGCGCGCTGGCGAGGATGAGATGGCCGGTCGAGGAGACGGGCAGGAACTCCGTCAGACCCTCGACGATACCGAGGATGATGACGGTCAGCAGCAGGGGCATGGGGGCTGGCCTCCGTTATGTTGCGATGCAGCATGCACCGGATACGGGTGCGAAGTCGAGAGCGGGCTATTCTTCCGAACGGATCAGAACGGCTTCGCCGATCAGCAGGAACAGCAGGAAAGGCGCCCAGGCGGCGAGGAAGGGCGGATAGGCGCCGATATTGCCCATCGCCAGAGCGAAATTGTCGGCGACGAAATAAGTGAAGCCAAGTCCCATGCCGATCACGGCGCGCACGAAAAGCTGGCCGGACCGGGCAAGGCCGAAGGCCGCGACCGCGGCGAGCAGGGGCATCAGCACGGAGGAGAGCGGGCCGGAGAGCTTGTGCCAGAGTGCGGATTCGAGGGCGCCCGTCGGCCGGCCCGCGGCCTTCAGATCGCCGACCGCCTGACTCAGCGACAGGAAACCGCGGCTGTCCGCATCGACGTCGGCGAGGGTGAAGCGGTCCGGCGTGACGCCCTTGGCGAAGATCAGCGGCGCCAGCGGCGTCGCCACGCCGCGTGCCACGTTGAAGCGGCTGATGCCGCTCATGCGCCAGCCGCCTTCGGCCTGGATCGCACGCGTCGCGCGGACGATGTTCTGCAGGTTGCCGCCGGTACGATCATAGACGGTGATGCCGTGTAGCGTGGTGCTGCCCAGCCGGCCGCTGACCGAATCGACGTGGATCAGATCGTCCCCGTCGCGCACCCAGACGTTGCTCACGATGCCGGTCGCCTTCGGCACCGGCCCGTAGTCGACATTCTGCCAAGCTGTAAGGGTCGCGGTCGCGTGGCTGACGATGCGGTCGTTGAACGCGAAGGATATGCCAGCGATTCCTATACTGGCGATGATCAGCGGCGCCAGCACCTGATGCGCGGAGACGCCCGCCGCCTTCATCGCGATGATCTCGCTGTTCTGGTTGAGCGTGACGAAGGTGATCAGCGTGCCGAGCAGGACGGAGAAGGGCAGGAAGCGTGCGATGATCTGCGGCACGCGCAACGAAACATAATACCAGAGCTGCGCGTCGCCATTGCCCTTATAGGCCAGAATGTCTCCAGATTCGCCGAGCAGGTCGAGCGCCTGCAGCACTAGCACGAGCGCGGCCAGCACGGCCAGGCTGCGAAGCAGGAAGGTGCGCGCGAGGTACAGGCTCAGCGTGCGCGAGGGAAAGAAGCTGGGGAGCATGTCAGTGGGCTACGCGGAAACCGGCGAAGGGGAGGAGACGGCGCACGAAGATCCAGGCCTTGGCCGCCGCACGCTCGAGCGCCCCGATCGGCTGTCCTCCCGGCTTGTGGGCCAGCGTATAATACATCCACCAGATCAGCGCGGCGAACAGCAGGAAGGGCGTCCACAGCGCGATGATCGGATCGATCTTGCCGAGGGTCGCGATTGCCTGCGCATATTCGTTCACCTTGTGATAGGTGACGATCATCACGATCGACAGGAACACGCCGAGCGCCGACGAGGATCGTTTGGGCGGCACGGCCAGCGCGACGGCGAGCAGTGGCAGCAACAGCATTGTCGCTACCTCTACCATGCGGAAGTGGAAGGCGGAGCGCGTCGCGGCGCGCAGCTTGGGATCGGTGCCGGCATCCTTGCCGACCTTGACCAGCTCGGGCAGGGTCAGCTCCTCGTCCGCGCTGCCGCGCTTGCGGAACGCCTCTATCTTGGGAAGGTCGATCGGCAGGTCATGGCCGACGAAGCTCAGCACGCGCGGCGTCTTGAAGCCCGGGGCATCGTGAACGAGCACGCCGTCGCGCAGGCGGAAGATGATCGTGTCCGGATCGTCGGTGGCGAGGAAGGTGCCCTTGTCCGCGGTGACCGCCAGAGACTTTCCGCCCGGCGAATCCGTCATCACGAAGATGCCGGAGAGATCGCGTCCACCATTTTGGCTGTGCTCGATGCGGATCGTCATATGGCGGCCTAGCCGCGTGAATTCTCCGACCTTGATGGTTGCGCCGAGCGCACCCGTGCGGAGCTCGAACCGCAGCCCCTCATAGGCATAGCGCGAATAGGGCTGGACGAAGCCGACGATCAGCAGATTGAGGACGGCGAGGCCGATCGCATAGAGATAAGGCACGCGCAGCAGCCGCCCATAGCCGTTGCCCACCGCGCGCAGCACGTCGAGCTCGGACGAGGTGGCGAGCCGCCGGAAGGCGAGCAATATGCCGAGCATCAGGCCGATCGGGATGCCCAGCGACAGATATTCGGGGATGAGGTTGGCGAGCATGCGCCACACCACGCTCACCGGGCCGCCCTGTGCCGCGACGAAATCGAACAGGCGCAACATCTTGTCCAGCACGAGCAGCATGGCGGCAATCACCAGCGTGCTGAGCAGGGGCACCACGATCAGTCGGGCGAGGTAGCGATCGACGAGGGTGAAGAATCTCAAATTTCAGACGCCTCATCACCATGTTTTGGCCGCAAACGCAGCCGATCTAGCGGAGCACATGGGGGCTGGGCGTTCCAGGCCATGCGTTTGTGCATGCCTATAGCTTCCGTAAGGTGAGAGGTCATGTTGAAACTGAAGTCCGCTGCTGCTCTGGCGATCGCCGTTTTTGCGGCTCCGATTGCGAGTGGGCAGGCGGCGATTCTCGGGCCGAACGTGGCCGCCTGCCAGGCCGATGCGAAGCAGGCGGCGGCGCTTGTCGTGGTGCAGGGATTCAAAAATCGGATCGGCACGGTACGCGTGCGCGCCTTTCCCGCCAACTCGCCCGACCTGTTCCGCAAGGAAGGCATGATCGATCGAGTCGTCGTGCCGACTCCGGCTTCCGGCAAGGTGGCGGTCTGCGTGCCGCTGCCGCGTCCGGGCCAATATGCCTTCGACGTGCGGCACGACGCCAATGACAATGGCGATACGGACGCATCCGACGGCGGGGGTTTCTCGGGAAATCCGAAGATGACCCTGTGGCAAGCGATGATGAAGCAGCGGCCAGACGTGAAGGACGTCGCGATCTCGATCGGCAACGGCGTGACTCCGGTTCCCGTGATCCTGAATTACAAGCAGGGCCTGAGGCTGGGCCCGGTCAACACGGCTGAACGGTAGGAATGGCTCGCGTCGCGCTTCTCTCCAATCCCCGCTCGACGGGAAATCGCGCGATGCTGCCGCGCGTGCGCAGCTTTTGCGCCCAGCACAGCGACATATTTCATTATGAGGTCGAAAGCGTCGAGCAGATCGGCGAGGCGCTTAAGACGATCGCGAGGGTCGAGCCCAAGGTGCTCGTCATCAATGGCGGCGACGGCACCGTCCAGGCCACGCTGACCGAACTCTATCATGGCGGCCATTTCGGCGACAATCCGCCTCCGGTCGCGGTGCTGCCCAATGGCAAGACCAATCTGATCGCGCTCGATCTGGGCGCGGTCGGCGATCCGCTGGAGGCGCTGGCGCGCGTGATGGAGCTGGCACGCGAAGATGTGTCGGATCATATCGTCGCGCGCGAGTTGATCGCTCTCTCCGATGGCGAGGCGAACAGCCGCCCGGTGCTCGGCATGTTCCTCGGCGGTGCGGGTCTTGCCGACTCGATGCTGTTCTGCCGGCATAAAATCTATCCGCTCGGCCTGCCCAACGGGCTCAGCCATGTGCTGACGCTGTTTGCGGTGCTGCTGTCGCTGTTCTTCGGCCTGCGCTCCAAGTTCCTGCCGCCGCAGGCTCGACCTGTCCAGGTTTCCGTCACCCGGCAGGGCGTGCTTTCGGGGCGGTTCGCGCTGCTCATCGTGACCACGCTGGAGCGGCTGCTGTTGGCTGGCGACACGCGCGTCCATTCCGAGAAGGGCGGCGCGCTGCAGCTCGTCGCGGTCGATCAGCGGCCGCTTGCACTTATCCGAGCGATCGTTGCGGGCATTTTCGGCCGGCTCGGCCGGGCGCATTTCTCGGGCGTCCATCTCGGCCGTGGCGACGAGATCCGTATCGAGGGCGAAAATAGCAGCGTGATCCTCGACGGCGAGCTGTTCGAGGCCGGACGCGGCCGCCCGATCGTGCTGACCCAGACGGCGCCGGTCCCGTTCCTGCGCCTCGCCGCCTGAGCGGTCATTCATGGATTCCCTGAACGATCTGGTGGCTGCGGAGCTTGCCGAGCCGGTGGATCCGCGGGTTTCGGCGATGGCGGTCGCGCTTGCCGCGCGACACGGCACCGCCGCTCGCGCGGTGCTCTTCTATGGGTCCTGTCTGCGCGCGCAGCAGCTCGACGGACTGATGCTCGATTTTTACCTGATCGTCTCGGATTATCGTGACGCCTATGGGCGCGGCTGGCGCGCCTTTGCCAATCGGCTGCTGCCGCCCAACGTCTTCCCGATGGAGCATGACGGTCTGGCCGCCAAATATGCCGTGCTGAGCGAGGCGGATTTCGCACGGCTCGCGTCGCGCGGCACGCGCAACGTGTCGGTCTGGGCGCGTTTCGCCCAGCCGTCCCGCCTCGTCTGGGCGGCGCATGAGCCGGCGCGCCGGCGCGCCGTTGCAGCCGTGGCGGAGGCCGCGCCCGCTTTGCTCTCCGCCGCGCGGCCGATGCTGCCCGATCGGATCGATGCGGTGGCGATGTGGGCGGGCGCTTTCGATCTCACCTACGCGGCTGAGCTGCGTGCCGAACGGGGCGGTCGTGCCGTCTCGGTGGTGGATAGCGATCCGGATCGCTACCGGCGCTTTACCCCCGCCGCGCTCATGGCCGCGGACGAGGCGGTGCGCATCACCGCCGGAGGCGAGGTGCATTTCATCCACGCGCTGACCCCCGAGCAGCGTGCGGCGGGCGCGCGGGCCTGGGCACGGCGGCGTCGCGAAGGCAAGGCGCTGACGCTCGCCCGCCTCGCCAAGGCAAGCACCACCTTCGCCGGCGGCATCGATTATCTCGCCTGGAAGATCAATCGCCACGCCGGCACCGCGATCGCCATCCGCCCCTGGCAGCGGCGCTTCCCGATCCTCGGCGCGATCAGCCTGTTGCCGCGGCTGTGGCGCAAGGGCGCGGTGCGCTGAGGAGGCCTGAAGCCCCTCCTCCTTTTCCGGGGAGAGGCTTGAACATCACTCCGCCGGCACCTGTTGTCGGGCGTGGATGCCGCCGCGGGTCTGGCGTCCCCAGCTCGATCGGCCGGTAAGAAAGGTCCACCAGCCCCAGGCCGCGGCGCTGTGGCGGATGAGCTGGAAGCTGAACGGCTCGATCAGCGATGCGAGGACGGCGAGCGGTGTGCTCGCTTTTTCGCGCGCGCCCGTCCAGCGCCGGTAGATGCGAAGCGACCAGAGGTGGAAGCTCAGATCGATCAGGATCTTAGCGAAGATCACCATCAGGATCGGCCCGGCGATATGCGTCCGGCCTGTCGCGAGAAAGAAGAGCAGCAGCGCGAAGGCGGTGAGGCCGTAGATTGGCTGCAGCGTGTCCAGCGCCTTGACCGGCAGCATCGCCGTGCCGAGCAGGCCGAAGCGGCCATTGCCCACCATGTCGCGATTCCAGTGCTGGGTCTGCAGGAAGCCGCCGAACCAGCGCCGCCGCTGGCGCAGGAAGGCGCCGAGCGTGCCGGGCGCGTCCGTGCTCGCGCGCACCTCGCCGATCACCCGGACATGCCAGCCCAGGCTGCGATCCGCCGAATAGCGATGGAGCCGATGGATCAGCTCATAATCCTCGACGAGGCATTCGGGATCGAAACCGCCGACGTCGAGCACCGCCTGGCGCCGGAAGCCGGCGCAGGCGCCAGAGATCAGCAGCAAACCGTTCAGCCTCTCCCAGGCGAAGCGCGACAGGAAGTTGCGCACATATTCATAGGCCTGGAACCATTGGAAGAAGCGGCCCGAGCGGCTGTGGTCGCAGATCGGATTGAGGACCCCGGTCGCTGCGACCAGCGCGGGTTCGGCGGCGAAGGCACGGCGCATCGCGCCCAGCGATTGCGGCTCGAGCAGCGTGTCGGCATCGACGGTCAGCACGATGTCCGTGTCGATCTGAGTCAGCGCGGCGTTCAGCGCGCGTGCCTTGCCGCCATGCGGCAGGCGCAGCCAGCGCAGGATCGGCACGTCCGGGCTCGGCGGGCTCAGCATGCCGATCTCGGGCGGCAGCAGCCCGTAGCGCTGCATCATCACGCGGCGGCTGTCGTCGGTCGATCCGTCGTCGGCGAGCAGGATGGCGTCGGGCGGATCGTTCGAGGCGAGCAGCGTGTCGATCGTGACGGCCAGCACCTGGGCTTCGTTGTGCGCGGCCACGATCACGCCCAACGACGGGCGGCTCGTTGCCGAAGGCTCAGGCAACGGCCGCGCGAGGATCCGCACCTGCCAGAAGGTGAAGATCAGCAGCGCCGTATCGTAGAGCACGTAGACGACGCCGGTCGCCCAGGCGCCGAGCCCCTGGCGAATGAAGGCCTGCGCGAACAGCAGCAACAGGAAGATCACGACCGAGGCGGATATCAGCCGGCTGATCAGCGGGACCGGACGGGGGTTGAGTCGCGGCGAGTAGGCCGCGAAAGCCGTATCGAGAGAGGACATGAGCAGCACTTACTCCGCGCAACCTTAACCTAAGTCACGCGCGCGCCGATGTAGGTGCTGCGCTGCGGCATCACCAGCCCCGTTTGGTACCTTGGTCGCAGGTGGCCCGATTTCCGCTTTCGCCCGCCGCGCCGTGCCCGTAACATTCCGGGCGCGACCCCAGCGAGGAGCCCCCATGGCTGCGACCGAGAAATACAGCCGCACTGCGATCGTCCTGCATTGGCTCATTGCGTTGCTCATCATCGTCAATGTCGGCCTTGCGCTTGCCTGGCCTTATGTCGCGGACGAAAGCGTCCGGCCGCTCATCGACAATCACAAGTCGATCGGCATCACCGTGCTCGGCCTCGCCCTCCTGAGGTTGTTGTGGCGATTCGGGCATCGCCCGCCGGCTTTTCCCGCCGGTTATGCCGGATGGGAGAAATGGAGCGCCCATGCCGTCCATTGGGGCCTCTATCTGGTGATGTTCATGATGCCGCTCTCCGGCTGGATCATGGATTCGGCGTGGAAGGATGCGGCGACCCATCCGATGTATTTCTGGCATATGTTCGAATGGCCGCGCATCGGCTTCATCATGAACCTGCCGCCCGAGACCAAGCTGAAGGTGCACGACATTTTCGGCGAGATGCACGAGCTGGTCGCCTATCTGCTCTACCTGCTGTTCTTCCTGCACGTCGCCGGGGCGCTGAAGCACCAGTTTCTGGACAAGGAGCCGGAGTTCCAGCGCATGGGCATCGGCCGCTGATCCAAAGCCCGATTTTCGCACGAACGGCACGGAATATTACATTTCCTTCACGATCAGGGCCGCGCTACCATTTCCCAAAAAGGGAGGGGGAGCATGACCGAAGAGGCACTTGCCAGGATCGAGGCGGATCCACGCTATGTCGCGCTGGTGCGCGAGCGGACGCGGCTGGCATGGCTGCTGACCGCGCTGATGGTCACGGCCTTTCTCGGCTATGTCCTGCTCATCGCCTTCGATAAAGCGCTGCTCGGCATGCCGATCGGCGGTGGCGTCACCTCGCTGGGCATCCCGGTGGGTTTCGGGCTGATCCTGTTCGCGATCCTGCTCACCGCCATCTATGTGCGGCGCGCCAACGGCGCGTTCGACCGGCTGACGGCGGCGATCCTCGCCGAGGTGGAGGCATGAGCCGCGGACCGCGTTACCTGTGCGAGGGCGGCGTGCTGCTGCTGATCGCCGGATCGGCGCCGCCTGCGTTGGCCGCTGCCGTCGAGGGGCAGGCCGAGCGGCAGCCGATCAACTGGACCGCGATCGCCCTGTTCGCGCTGTTCGTGGCGCTCACCCTTTGGATCACTCGGCGCGCGGCGCAGCGCACTCGTACCGCCTCTGATTTCTATACGGCCGGCGGCGGCATCAGCGGTTTTCAGAATGGGTTGGCCATGGCGGGCGACTATATGTCCGCCGCCTCCTTCCTCGGCATCTCCGCGCAAATCTTCACCGATGGCTATGACGGGCTGATCTATTCCACCGGCTTCCTGGTCGGCTGGCCGATCATCCTGTTCCTGATGGCGGAGAAGCTGCGCAATCTCGGCCGCTATACCTTCGCCGACGTCGCCTCCTACCGTTTCGCGCAGCCGCCGGTGCGAAGCTTCGCCGCGGTCAGCACGCTGCTCGTCGTCGCTTTCTATCTGATCGCGCAGATGGTCGGCGCGGGACAGCTCATCAAGCTGCTGTTCGGCTTGCCCTATGGCTATGCGGTGGTGATCGTCGGCGTGCTGATGATGGCCTATGTGCTGTTCGGCGGCATGCGCGCGACGACATGGGTGCAAATCATCAAGGCGGTGATGCTGCTGGCGGGCGCAACCTTCATCGCGGTGATGGTGCTCGCGCGCTTCGGCTTCTCGCCCGAGGCGCTGTTCGCGCGGGCCGTGCAGGTGAAGACAAATCTCGCCCTGGCGGGCGGCGCGACGCCGGACGAGGCGGCGGCGCAGGGGCGCTCGATCATGGCGCCTGGCAAGTTCATCAAGGATCCGGTGTCTGCCATCTCCTTCGGCCTGGCGCTGATGCTCGGCACGGCGGGCCTGCCGCATATATTGATGCGCTTCTTCACCGTGCCCAATGCCCGCGAGGCGCGCACCTCGGTGCTGTGGGCGACCACCTGGATCGGCTATTTCTATCTGCTCACCTTCGTCATCGGCTTCGGCGCGATCGTGCTGGTCGCGACCGATCCGATCTATCTGGATGCAGACGGCGCGCTACGCGGCGGCGGCAACATGGCCGCGATCCATCTCGCCCAGGCGATCGGCGGCGACGCCTTTCTCGGTTTCATCTCGGCGGTGGCGTTCGCGACGATCCTCGCCGTCGTGGCGGGGCTCACCTTGTCCGGCGCCTCGGCGGTGAGCCACGATCTTTATGCGACCGTCTTCCGCAGGGGCAGCGCTACCTCGGCCGAGGAACTGCGCGTCTCGCGGATCACCACCGTGCTGCTCGGGGTAATGGCGGTCCTGCTGGGCCTCGCGTTCGAGAAGCAGAACGTTGCCTTCATGGTCAGTCTCGCCTTCGCGCTGGCGGCCTCCGGCAACTTTCCGGTGCTCGTCCTGTCGCTGATGTGGAAGGACTGCACGAGCCGGGGCGCGGCGATCGGGGGGCTGATCGGGCTGCTGACCGCTTTCGTGCTCACCGTCCTTTCGCCGGCCATCTGGGAAAAGATCCTGTTGCTCGAGCATGCGCCCTTTCCCTACACGTCGCCGGCGATCTTCTCCGTACCGATCGCCTTCCTTGCGATCTGGCTGATCTCGACGCTCGACCGGTCTCCCCGCGCAGCGGTGGACAGGGCAGGCTTTCGCGAGCAACGGATCCGGTCCGAGACCGGCATCGGCGCAGCGCAGGCCTCCTCGCACTGACCGAGGGGTGGAGAAGCCGGGCGCCTTTGATCCCGACCCGCGGCGAATGAAAGGGATTGCGAGGACGGAAGTGACGCGCGCCCGGTTCCAAAGCGGATTCGCGCCTGCTACCAGCCGGGATCATGGCTTCTCCCTCCTCCGATCCTTTCGACCAGATCGTCGACGCCCCCTTCGATAGCGCGCTTTCCGAACGCTATCTCGTCTATGCGCTCTCCACGATCACCGCGCGGTCCCTGCCGGACGTGCGAGATGGGCTGAAGCCGGTGCATCGCCGCCTCTTGTGGGCGATGCGGTTGCTCCGGCTGGAGCCGGCCGCCGCGTATAAGAAGAGCGCGCGCGTCGTCGGCGACACGATCGGCAAATATCATCCCCACGGCGACACGTCGGTCTACGATGCGATGGTGCGCCTCGCGCAGACTTTTGCGCTGCGCTATCCGCTGGTCGACGGGCAGGGCAATTTCGGCAATATCGATGGGGATAACGCCGCAGCCTATCGCTACACCGAGGCGCGGCTGACCCAGGCCGCGATCGAGCTCATGGAGGGGCTCGACGAAGGGACGGTCGACTATCGGCCCACCTATAATGGCGAGGAAGAGGAGCCCGAGGTCTTTCCCGGCCTTTTCCCGAATCTGCTCGCCAACGGTGCCAGCGGCATCGCGGTCGGCATGGCGACGTCGATCCCGCCGCACAATGTGGCCGAGCTGATCGATGCGGCGACACTGCTGATCGACGAGCCGCAGGCCGGTCTGGCGGGGGTGCTGCAGCATGTGAAGGCCCCCGATTTCCCGACCGGCGGCCAGATCGTCGATTCGCCCGCGGCGATCGCGGAAGCCTATGCCACCGGGCGCGGTGGCTTCCGCGTGCGGGCGCGCTGGACTGTCGAGGATCTCGGCCGCGGCACCTGGGCTGCGGTTGTCACCGAGATCCCCTATGGCGTGCAGAAATCCAAGCTGATCGAGCAGATTGCCGCGCTGATCGGCGAGAAGAAACTGCCCATCCTCGACGATGTCCGCGACGAGAGCGACGCCGAGATCCGCATTGTGCTGGAGCCGCGTGCGCGCACCGTCGACGCGCAGATGCTGATGGACAGCCTGTTCCGCCTCTCCGATCTGGAAGTACGCGTCCCACTCAACCTCAACGTGCTCGACGCCAATCGCACGCCGCGTGTGATGAGCCTCGACGAGGCGCTGTCAGCATGGCTCGCGCACCAGTTCGAGGTGCTGGTGCGGCGTTCGAAGCACCGGCTGGCCAAGATCGAGGATCGGATCGAGCTGCTCGACGGCTATCTGATCGTCTATCTCAACCTCGATCGCGTCATCGAGATCATCCGGACCGAGGATGAGCCGAAGCCGGTGATGATGGCCGAATTCGGCCTCACCGATCGGCAGGCGGAGGCTATCCTCAACATGCGCCTACGCTCTCTGCGCCGGCTCGAGGAAATGGAGATCCGCAAGGAGCGCGACAAGCTGGATGAGGAAGGCAAGGGCCTCGCCGCGCTGATCGAGAGCCCGGCACGCCAGCGCACCCGGCTCAAGAAGGATCTTGCCAAGCTGCGCGAGCGCTATTCGCCGGAAACGGAGATCGGCCGCCGCCGCACGCTGATCGAGGAGGCTGGCCCCGCGCGCGAAATACCGCTGGAAGCGATGATCGAGCGGGAGCCGATCACCGTGATCCTCTCCCAGCGCGGCTGGATCCGGGCGATGAAGGGCCATGGCGATCTCGCCTCTGCCGACACGCTGAAGTTCAAGGAAGGGGACGGCCCGCTCTTCGCCTTCCACGCGCAGACTACCGACAAGCTGTTGCTCGCCGCGGACAATGGTCGCTTCTACACGCTGGCGGCCGACAAGCTGCCCGGCGGGCGCGGTTTCGGCGAACCGGTGCGGCTGATGGTGGATATCGAGGGGGAGGCGGGCTTCAGCGCCCTGCTGCCGACGCGCACCGGCGGCCGGCTGTTGCTGGCCGCCTCGGACGGACGCGGTTTCATCGCCAAAATGGAGGAGATCATCGCCGAGACCCGCAAGGGCAAGCAGGTGGTGAATCTGCGCACCGGCGCTCGGCTCAAGGTCGTTCGGCCTGTGCCCGAGGGGGCCGATTATGCAGCGGTGATCGGCGAAAACCGCAAGCTGGTGGTCTTCCCGCTCGGCGAACTGCCTGAAATGGCACGCGGTTCGGGCGTCCAGTTGCAGCGCTATCGCGATGGCGGCCTCTCGGATGCGATCGCCTTCCGCTTCACCGATGGATTGTCCTGGGCGATGGGCGGAGAGACCGGACGGACCCGCACGGAGACAGATCTTACGCCCTGGCGCACTGCGCGCGGCGCGGGCGGCCGTATGCCGCCCATCGGGTTCCCGCGCGACAACCGCTTCTGATGCGGAAATTCGGAGCTGTCCGAAAGCAGAAATTAACCGCTTTGGGATAAGGCTCGGTCGATGCAGTCGACGCGCCGGAACCCTGAGAATCCCGAGAAGGAAGAAGAGCATTCCGCTCGCCCGTCGCCCGTCGCCGATGCGCAAGGGCAGGAAGATGCTGGAAATGCCGAGCCGCTGCAGGAATATCTGGATGCATTGCCCATCGCGGCGGCGGTGATCGGACTCATGGAGGGCAGCGCTGCGATCATCGCGGCGAATGCGCGTTACGACATGGTGAGCAGCTCGATGGTCGCTTTCGGCGACAGCGACGGCAGCATACCCTTGCTGAGCCGCCGCGGATTGAGCGAGGCGATTCGTGATTTTTTTCAGAGTTCGGCCGGCGCTCGCGAATTCGAATGGCAAGAGGGCGGCGCGATCAGCGGTCGCCATTTCATCGTGCGGCTGGCGCAGCTGCCGCCTCGCGGCGGGAACGGGCGCTGTCTGCTGTCCCTTGTCGACCGCACGACCGAGATCGAGACGCAGCGCAGCCTGCGCGCCGAAATGCTCCGCGACAGCCTGACCGGCCTACCCAACCGTTCGGCCTTCAACGGTGCGGTCGATTCCGCGATGCATGCTCCCGACGCCGCCGGAAACTTCGCGGTGATGGTGGTGGACCTCAACCGGTTCAGCCGGATCAACGATTCGATGGGGTCGCTTGCCGGCGACGAACTGATCATCACAGTGGCTCGCCGTCTCGTGTCGGTGCTCCGCGGCGGCGACATGCTGGCGCGGATCGGCGGTGACGAGTTCGGCATCCTGCTGCGCCTGCACGACGGGCCGGACGATGCCTTGCAGGCCGCCAAGCGCATCCAGGCCACGCTCTTGACGCCCTTCCGCCTTTCCGAACTGGAATTCCGGGTCGATTGCGCGATCGGATGCGCGTTGCTCGGCGTGGAGACCGTCTCGTCCGAGGATCTGCTGCGCAACGCCCAGTTCGCGCTCAAGCGCGCCAAGCAATCGGGCCGCGTCGAAATCTACGAGGCGGAGGAGGCGAGCATAGCCCGTCGCCGCTTCAGCATCGAGACGGAGTTGCGGCGAGCTATTGAGGGGGACAAGCTCACCCTGGCGTTCCAGCCGCTGATCCATCTGGCGAGCGGTCGGGTAACCGGTTTCGAGGCGCTTTCGCGCTGGACGCACGATGACGGCCGGGTGATGTCGCCGATCGACTTCATCCCCGTGGCGGAAGAATCGGGCCTCATCCTGCCGCTTGGCCGCTGGGCGCTGGATGCCGCGATGCGTACGCTCGCGGATTGGGATCGACGCGCAGGCATGCTGCTGCCGGTGCGCATGGGGGTGAACGTCTCGCCGATCCAGATCACGCGCGACGACATGGCGACGACGATTACCGAGGCTCTGGCCGCGCATGGGCTCGGAGGCGACCGGTTGATGATCGAAATCACCGAAAGCGCGATCATCGCCGATCCCGAGCGAGCGAATCGCGTGCTCGAAGAGCTGAAACGGATCGATACCGAGATCGCGATGGACGATTTCGGCACAGGCTATTCCAGTCTCGCCTTTCTGCAGAAGCTGCCGATCGACATGCTCAAGATCGATCGGAGCTTCGTTGGCCGGATGCTCACCGATCGCGATTCGCTCGCGATCGTGCGCGCGGTGCTGAGCCTGGCCGAATCGCTGGGCATGTCGACCACGGCCGAGGGTATCGAATCTGTGGAACTGGCAGAGACACTGACGGCGCTGGGTTGCTCGGCCGGGCAGGGCTTCTATTTTTCAGAGCCGCTGACAGCGGATGCGGCCTTTGCTTATTGGGCCGGCCGCAACAACTGATCGACCGCTTCCTGAGCGAGCGCAAGCGCGCGCGCGTGGGCCGGAAAATCCTCGGCGATCCAGCGCGCTTCCACAGCCTGCAGCGTCTTGGCGACGACCGGCCCGGCCGGTAGCCCCATCGCAATCAGGTCACCGCCGCCGAGCGGCAGGCGCGGGCGATCCCAGCCCTCCAGCTCCGCAAGCGCCGCGACGTCCCGTTCCGATAGCAAGAGCCTATCGATCGCCTCCTCCCGGCCGAGCCGATAGGCGAGCGCGCGCAACGGCTCGACCTCTTCGGTCCGCCCTGCTGCCGCGGCGAGACGGCGTTGCGCCGCGTTGGAAAGCTTGAGCCGCACCGCCAGCGCGGTCGCCAGCGGCGGATCCGGGGGGAGCAGCGCGGCGAGCCGGCGAAGCGGGTCCGGTCCGAGGCCGGCCGCTCGTTCGCGTTCGATCAGCGCGCGAAGCCGAGCGAGGCCCTGCAGGTCGATCTCGGGAAGCACCGGCCTCCAGATCCCATGTTCGAGCATCGTCGCGAACGCAGGGGCGGGATCCTCGACGGCGAGGAGCTTCAGCAACTCGTCGGCGATCCGCTCGCGGGAAAGGGCCATCAGGTCGTTGGCGCGGGCCGCGCAGGCGGCGAGGGCATCCGCATCGGGCGCTCCTTTTCCGAAGCGGGCGTGGAAGCGGAAGAAGCGCAGGATACGAAGATGGTCCTCCGCGATTCGCGTCAGCGGTTCGCCGATGAAGCGGACACGACCTTGGCAAAGATCGGCGAGGCCGCCGAAATAGTCATGGATGCGCCCGCTCACCGGCTCCGCCGACAGGGCGTTGATGGTGAAATCGCGTCGCGCGGCATCCTCTTGCCAGTCTTCGGTGAAGGCGACGGTCGCCCGCCGTCCGTCGGTGGAGACATCACGGCGCAGCGTGGTGACTTCCACCGGGCCGCCCGGCGTGACCGCGGTGATCGTGCCATGGGCTATGCCGGTCGGAACGGCCTTCAGGCCCGCCTGCCTTACTCTGTCGAGCACCTCCTGCGGAAGCAATACGGTGGCGCAATCTATGTCGGCGACGGGAAGGCTCAGCAGCGTGTCGCGCACTGCGCCGCCGACGAAACGGATCTGCCCTTGGCGGCCGCCCAGCACATCGAGCAGTTCGGCAAGGCCCGGGCGGCTGCGCCATTCAGCGTCGGGCAGATAGGTGTCGGTACTCATGCGGGATAGGCGAGGCGGCGTGCCAGGTTGACGATGATCCCCGCGGTGGCGCCCCAGATGCGGCGATCCTGCCAGGTGAGCTCGAAGAACCGGCGCTCGTGCCCCTGCCATTCGACCGCTTGTTCGACATGGTTGCTCGGTTCGAGCAGGAAGGACAGTGGCACCTCGAACAGCGCGGCGACCTCGGCATCGTTCGGCACCAGCGCAAGATCCGGCGGGATCACCCCGATCACCGGCGTGATCTCGAAGCCCGTGCCCGTCCGGTAGCGGTCGGCGATGCCGATGAGCTGCACCATGCTCGGCGGCAGCCCGATCTCCTCCTCGGCTTCGCGCAGCGCGGTAGCGATCGGCCCGTCATCATCCGGGTCCATCCGGCCGCCGGGGAAGGAGATTTGCCCGGGATGTTTGCGAAGCGTTTCGGTCCGCTGCGTCAGCAGCACGCCGGGATCGGATCGGTCGGTGACCGGAACGAGCACCGCTGCCGGCGCGAACGGTTCCAGGCCGTCCGGCTCATGATCGCGAAAATCGCTGGTCAGATGAATCGTTTCGCGGCGCGCCCCTTCTTCGAGCGCGACGCGCAACCGTTCGGCAAGCGTCATGCGTCCGGCTCCAGGGGAAAGAAGGCGCCTTCGCTCCACAGGCCAGGCGGCGCCGCATTCTCGTCGAGCGCGAGCTCGACAAGTTCATAGTAGACGGAACGGACGACCAGCGCTTCCAGGCCGCCGCGGACGTGCAGATATGGATGGGGGCCGTCCTCGCGCGACTCGAAGCGCAGCGAATGGGTGGCATCAGCCACCACCATGTCGCCGGTATTCAGCCGAAAGGCGAGACGCCGCGCCGGGCCCTTGCCCTCGGTCTTGAGCTCGACCGCAACGAAAGGGGCATCCTCCACTTCGATGTTCAGCTTTTCGGCCGGGGTCACCAGCACGTGGCTCCCGTCCGGCTCCCGCCGCAAGATGGAGGAGAAAAGCCGAACCATCGGTGCCCTGCCGATCGGCGAGCCCTCGTGGAACCAAGTGCCGTCGCGAGCGATGCGCATGTCGCTCGGCCCCGTGCGGCTCGGGTTCCATGTCTCGACCGGAGGCAGCTTCCGTTCGGCCGCCCGCGTCGCGATCTCGGCCAGCGACAAGCCGGCTAGATCGTCGGGAGGCGGTGCGGTCTCGGGCATGGATCCGCGTTATGCCATTGCGGCCGCAGGTGCAAATCCGGGAGGATCAGCCGGCGAGAGCGGCCTGGCGGGGGCGAATTGCCCCCGTAGCGGGCAGTGTGCGGCCGCCGGTCAGGCGCGCGAGCAGGCGCCGCCGTTCGACCGGACCCGGTATCTCCCAGCTGCCCGTCGCGTCTGCATCGAAACCGAAGAAGCGGCCATAATATTCCGGGTCGCCGATGAGCATCAGCGCCGTCTCGCCGGAAGAATCGGCCGCACGCAGCGCATGGTCCATCATCTTGCGGCCGATGCCGTCGCGTTGCCGACAGGGGATCACCGCAACCGGCCCGAGCAGAACCAATGGTTCCGCCCTGCCGTCGGGCTGCGCCAGTTCCACCGGCCACATCTGCAGCGTGCCGATCAGCGCGTCGCCGTCGAACGCTGCGAAGGAGAGGTGCGGCACCGCATGCACGCCCGCGCGCATGCGATAGGCGGTTCGGCCGTGACGATCGGTTCCGAAGGCGGCATCCAACACCGCTTCCACCGCGTCCGGCGCGGCCCGGGAAAGGGGAACGATCTCGATCACTCTGCCAGATACTCCTGTCGCAGCGAGGGGATGAAGAATGCGGCCGCACCATGTGGACGCCCGGCGCGGCGCGCTTTAGCGTTCGCTCTACGAAAGGAAAGCGATATTCCGATGAAATTATATGATGCACCCTGGGCGCCGAGCCCGCGGAAGGTCCGCATGTATCTTGCGGAGAAGGGAATCCATGTCGATCGCGTGATGGTCGATCTCAAGACCGACGAGCAGCTGACGCCTGCCTATCTGGCGATCAATCCGCGCGGCACGGTGCCGGCACTGGCGTTCGAGGACGGCACGGTACTGGACGAGACCTCGGCGATCTGTCGGTATTTTGAGGCACTGCATCCCGATCCGCCGCTGTTCGGCACCACGCCGGAGGAGATCGGGCGGATCGAGGCCTGGACCCGCCGCATCGAGGCGGAGGGCTATGCCGCGGTTGGCGATGCTTATCGCAACAGCCGCCCTTTCTTCGCCGATCGTGCGCTCAGCGGAAAATGGCCGGCGATGCCGCAGCTGCCTGGCCTCGTCGATCGCGGCCGGGCGATGTGGGATCGCTTCCTGGACGTGATGGATGCGCGCCTGAGCGAGAGCGAGTGGATCGCCGGGGGCAGCGTCAGCTATGCTGATATTTGCGGCTTTGTCGCGGTGGAGTTCGCCCGTGCGACCAAGCTGCAGAGCGTGGAGCGGCCTTCCGTGGCGCGCTGGCACGCGGCGATGGCGGAGCGTCCCAGCGCCGGTGTGTGAATTATCCCCACCATGCGTGGGGAAGCTTGTGGACAAGTGCGGGACGACGGCCCATTCGGCCCGTCGTTGCGCCGCCGGCTTCGCCTTGCCCGTTTTTCGGGCAGACGCTATCCGCCCTATGGATGGCATCCGAATTCGGTAATCTCGAAGAGTCGCCCCGCACGGCGATCGTCACCGGGGGCGCACGACGCATCGGCGCCGCGCTAAGCCGCGCGCTTGCCGCCGATGGCTGGCATGTGCTGATCCACTGCCGCGATTCGGCCGAAGCGGCCGAAGCGCTGGCGGCCGAGATCGGCCATGCCCATTGCGTCGCGGCCGATCTCGCCGATCCCGCGGCGGCGGCGCTGATCCTGGATGCGGCGCGCGACATGCCGCCGCCCGGCCTGCTGGTGAACAACGCTTCCGGCTTCGTCTTCGACAGCTTCGACGATTTCACGGCCGCGGACTGGGACGCGCATATGGACGTGAATCTGCGCGCGCCGGCGCTCCTCTCGCAGGCATTCGCGCGGGCGGTGCCGAGCGGGGTGCCAGGGCTGATCGTCAACATCCTGGATGCCAAGCTTTCGGCGCCCAACACCGACTTCTTCAGCTACACCATCTCCAAATTCGGTCTCGCGGGGCTCACCGAACTCAGCGCCCGCGTGCTCGCCTCGCGGGGCATTCGCGTTGCGGCGATCGCGCCGTCCGTCACGCTCGTGTCGGGCGAACAGAGCGAGGCGAATTTTGCAGCGGTCCACGCCTATAATCCGCTCGGCCATGGCGTCTACCCGGAGCAGATCGTGGACGCGTTGCGGTTCATCGTCGCCACCCCGACCTATACCGGCCAGACCATTACCCTGGACGGCGGCCTGCGCTTTCTCGGGCTGCAGCGCGACATTCAATTCATCAAGGACCTGGAAAGCCGATGATCACTTCTCCGACGTTCGATGGCCTGGTGCCGGCGGCCCTTGCTCCGAAGACGCGGCGGATCATCCTCCAGGATTATGATCTGCCCGTCGACATCGGCTTCCACGCGTTCGAGGTCGGCAATCCGCAGCGGCTGCTGGTCACGGTGGAAGTCTGGCTGGACGAGTCGGCGTTCGCCGCGGAAGATACGGTCGCGGCTGCGTGGAATTATGATTTCCTGCGCACGGAGATCAGTAGGATGACGTCCGGCCGCCGCTTCAACCTGCAGGAGACGCTGGCGCGCGAGATTTACGATCTAGTCGCCTCGCGCGCCGGCGTCACCGCCCTGCGCATCTCCACGCGCAAGCCGGACGTCTATCCGGACTGCGCGGCCGTCGGCGTGGAGCTGGCCTCCTTCTGATCTTCGCTCAACGCGGCTGGCGGGTGCGGGCGCAGGGGCCGAGGCGCTGCAGGATGAGTTGGTAATCGTCGCGGGTTGCGGCGGCATCGGCGTCGCTCATCGACGAGACCGAGCTGTCCGGCAAGCGCGCGGGCAGGAAACAGGCGAGCTGATACCAGAGCAGCGTCTCGGGCTTGGGCGGAGTCGCCGCCTCGTCGACCATCTCGCCCAGCGCGACCGCCCAGCGCGGATCCTCCTGAGGCCGCCGCAGCACGTTGAGGGATATGGGGCGGCCATTTTGGGTGGTGAGGAAGATCTGGGTCTCGCTCTCGCCGGGGATCGCGCCCGGGACGTGGAAGGCGTTACCGATGCCGGTGACGTGCGGCGGTGCGTCCTTCGATGCGGCCTCCACGAGAATCGCCCGCACGCGCTGCTCCGTCTCGGGCGTCCAGCCGATCTGAGCGTCGGGCGCCACGAGCTGCAGCGTGCCCGGGCGGCCCGGCACCGGTGCGGCGAGCACCAGCATGCGGGCCTTGCGCAGCCTCGGGGGCCGATTCGAGGGACCCAGCGGTACGTCGACGAGATAATTCACTTGGGCTTGCAGACCATCGGCGCCGCGGATCAGAGTCTGCACCGTCGCCTCGACATAAAGGCGTACGACGCCTGGCGGGACATCCGCCGCCTGTGCGCCTTTCAGCGGGATCGCATCGTCCACGAGCACGACTGCGGCGATCGGCGCGGTGACCGCGATATCCGCCAGATCTGCATATGAAAAGGAATTGTTAACAAGCGGTTGCGTCACTGTTTCGGCATGGGCTGGGAGGGTGGAAAAAGCCGTTAAACAGGCCAGAAACAAGAGCGTACGCATGCAGCCTCCCGGGTCACGAGCCCATGCCGTTACCATGGATTTCGCCCCGTGGGCCAGCATTCGGAACGGCCGCGCCTATGTGCAAAATCAAGTTTTTTGGCGCACAAGGGGGTGTTGCGTCGTCAAGTCGGTCGCGATAGAGAGTGTCCGCCGCGCGATCGGTCATATAAGATGCATATGCGGGGACCATATGTGTCTTGGACAAGAACAAACAAGAGGCTGGTCGCGCTGAAAGATCGATCGGGTGCCCGCAACGGCGCTTCGGCGAATCCTTAATCCGGAGGGAGTGTCGTTCATTAATGGCTTATGCTGACCAATCGATGAGCTCCCGCCGCATGGTGGCGATCGTGATCGTCGTCCTGTTGCATGCGGCTCTCGGCTACGCTTTCATCACCGGCCTGGCATATAATGTCGTCAAGAAGGCCGTTCAGGATCTGAAGACCTTCGATGTGGAGGATGAGCCGCCGCCTCCCGAGGCGCCGCCGCCCCCACCTCCCAAACAAGTCGAGGTCCAGCCTCCGCCCGTCGTGACCCCGCCGCCGATCGTTCAGGCGCCGGTCGTCGCGGCCCCCATCATCCAGACGGTCCCCGTCGCGCCGCCG
Source organism: Flavisphingomonas formosensis (assembly GCF_009755815.1). Taxonomy (GTDB): domain Bacteria; phylum Pseudomonadota; class Alphaproteobacteria; order Sphingomonadales; family Sphingomonadaceae; genus Flavisphingomonas; species Flavisphingomonas formosensis. The sequence goes on along the minus strand of NZ_WRPK01000002.1, from coordinate 353,980 downwards.
CCGGTCATCACGCCGACTGCGCCGCCTGCTCCGCCGCCGAAGCCGAGCATCGCCGTCCCGGGCAAGCCGAAAGGCGCGCCGGGTGACTGGGTGACGTCGGAGGATTACCCCGCGGCTGAGATGCGCGCCGAGCATCAGGGCGTGACCGGTTTCCGTCTCGATGTCGGACCCGATGGCAAGGCCACCAACTGCACGGTGACCTCGTCGAGCGGCTTCCCGGCCCTGGATGATACCGCGTGCCGCATGCTGATGCGTCGCTCGCGCTTCTCGCCCGCCAAGGACGATGCTGGCAACCCGATTGCATTCAGCTACTCCAACCGCGTGCGTTGGCAGGTACCGAAGGATTGATCCTGTTCGGGGCTCCGGCCGTATCCTTGGCCGGAGCCGCGTTAGTTTTTCGCCCCCTTGCACTGAATTAGAAGAGGAAAGTTAACCCCATGAGCACCCCCGCAGCTGCCGGCGCCGCCGCGAACTCCAACCCGTACGGCTTGCTCGCCGCGCTCCATCAGGGCGGCGTGATCGCCTGGACCGTCTTCCTCATCCTCGTGGTGATGTCTGCCGCGTCCTGGTACATCATGTTCACCAAGCTGCTCGAGCAGCAGAAGATCATCAACCAGGCGAAGCGGGTTCGCGCCGGCTTCTGGAGCGCACCGAACCTGAAGGACGGCGCGGCGAAGCTCGAGAAGAACAGCGCCTACCGTCAGATCGTCGACGACGGCCTGATCGCGCAGGACCAGCACACCAAGCTGACCGATCCCGTCGATCAGCATGATTGGATGCTGAGCTCGCTCGCCCGCAGCCAGGCAGCGGTGAACTCGAAGCTGGGCACTGGCCTCGCTTTCCTCGCCACCGTGGGTTCGACTGCGCCGTTCATCGGTCTGTTCGGCACGGTTATCGGTATCTACCGCGCGCTCATCAAGATCGGTGCCGCTGGCCAGGCCTCGATCGACGCCGTCGCCGGTCCGGTCGGTGAAGCTCTGATCATGACCGCGCTCGGTCTGGCCGTGGCCGTCCCGGCCGTGCTCGGCTACAACTGGCTGATCCGTCGCAACAAGTCGGTCGCCGAGTCGCTCAGCGCGTTCGCGAATGACATCCATGGCTACATGATGTCCGGTGGTGCGGTGCGTCCGCTTTCGGCTCCGGCGAAGCTCGCTGCTCCGGCCAAGCCGGCTCCGGCGCCGACCAAGGCCTGATCTATGGTTCGGGGCGGGCCGCGTGCCCGCCCCTTGCCTTCGATCCGACCGGGCTCGTCATATGATGCGCCCAAGACAAGTACAGGACAGGATTTGACCCTATGGCCATGAGTGCGGGCCCCTCGGAAACGGGCGAGACCGACACCCCGATGTCCGACATCAACACGACGCCTCTCGTGGACGTCATGCTGGTGCTCCTAATCATCTTCCTCATCACGGTGCCCGTCGTCATTCAGACTATTCCGATGACGCTGCCGAAGGTTCGCTTCGAGCCGACGACCACCAAGCCCGAAAACGTATCGCTTTCCGTTAAGGCAGCGGCGAACGGGACCTGCGAGATCTATTGGGGTCTGACCAAGGTCGGCCCGCAGGAACTGCTCGATCGTGCGGTCGACAAGCTGAAGAAGGAAATCGCGAAGCAGGGCGGCGTGAACGCGAAGGGTCTCGAATTGCCCGAGGCGCATATTCGCGGCGACATCAATACGCCTTACCGCTGCATCGGTGCGGCGATCACCAACATGCAGCGTGCCGGTTTCGCGCGGATCGGGTTCATCTCCGAACCTCCGCCCGGTGCCAGCGAACGCCTCTAGTCTGCAGGAGTAACTGACCATGGCCATGAGCTCAGGCAGCGCCGAAGGCGAGCCCATGATGGACATCAACACCACGCCGCTGATCGACGTGATGCTGGTGCTCCTGATCATGTTCATCATCACCATTCCGATCCAGACCCACGCGGTGAAGCTGGACTTGCCGTCGAACCAGGCAAATCCACCAAAGAATCCGGTTCAGGCGGATAAGAACAAGGTGACGATCGACGCCGCCGGACAGGTTTACTGGAACGGTACGCCGATCGATCTGAAGACGCTGCGCCAGTATCTGGACATCTCGCAGCAGATGAACCCGATCCCCGAGCTGCATCTGCAGCCGGATCCCCAGGCCCGTTACGTGGTGGTGGACGAGGTGCTCGCCGTCACCAAGCGTGCCCAGGTGGAGAAAATGGGTTTCGTGGGCAACGAGGCCTACGCCAACTACTGATAACGCGCTCGCGTTGGACATATCGGGGCGGGCCTATGGTCCGCCCCTTTTTTTATGCGCGGTTGCTGTGTCGAGCATAGGGCTCGATCTGTGGGCTGTCGAATCTTGACGGGTGGGTTGCGACCCCGGTGGCTGAGGTAATGCAGGCAGTTTGACGCCTCATCGGCGGGCGGTATACGCGGTTCTCCGGCGTCGCATCGATGGGAGCCGGAGAGCGCAGCCGGTCGCCGAGCAGCAGCGTTGCCGGATCGGCTTGGGTGCCGATCAAGCCGCAGCTTCTTGACGCATGATCCAGCGGTAGGAGACGCTCAGGGCGATAAGGAACGCCAGGCCTCCGATCACGAGCGCAGCCGTCTCGAAGCTGTCGCCGACGATCGCGAGCGGCGTCGCGCTGCCAGTCACGACGATCAGCAGCGCCAGCAAGACGCCGAAGAGGCTCTCCCCCACGATGAAGCCGGAGGCGAGCAGGACGCCGATCCGCTTTCCTGCCTCGCCGCGGCCGCGTTCGTAGAGGAAGCCGACCACGGCTCCGATCACCAGCGGCATGGTGAGGCTGATCGGCAGATAGATGGCAATGCCGACGGCGAGCGGGGGCAGGCGGAGCAGCTTCAACCGGCCTAGCAGCGCATCGAGCAGGATGAGCCCCGCGCCCAGCCCCGCGCCGCCGCCGATCAGCGACCAGTCGAGGCCCTCTCCGAGCACGCCGCGAGCGAGTGCGGTGATCAGTGTCGCCTGGGGAGCCGGCAGAGGATTGGTGGGCTGGACGGCGCCGGGGACGGCGCTGGCGAAGCCGTAGGCGGTGTTGAGCAGATCGAGGATTGGCGGGATTACCAGCGAGCCGGCAACCACGCCGATCATGAGCGCGACCTGCTGGCGCCACGGCGTCGCGCCGACGAGCTGGCCGGTCTTGAGATCCTGCAGATTGTCGTTTGCGATGGTGGCGGAAGCGAAGATCACCGCGGTGACGAAGAGCGCGAAGGCGACGAGGTGCTGGCTCGCCTGCGGTCCGGCGACCGGCTGGACCACTCCAGCCAGGAGCAGTGCCGCGCCTATGATCGCGAGGATGCCGACGCCCGACAGCGGGCTGTTAGATGCGCCGATGAGGCCCGCCATATAGCCGCATACGGAGGCGACGAAGGCGGCTCCGAGCAGGATGTAGAGCAACGCGCCTGCGATCAGCGGCCAGGTGAGCGGCGCAAGTGGACCGCCCTGGAGGAAGCCGTAGAGTACGATGCCGACGGGGACGATGAGCGCCGCCAGGATGATGCCGCCGATGCCCAGCGGTAGGTCTCGTTCCTCGACCGGCAGCGCGACGGCCGAGCCGCGCCGCGCCCGCGAGGCGGCTGCTGCGCCGGCGAGGCCGGACGCCAGGGGCCTGGCCAGCTTTGCCAGGGTCCAGATCGCGGCGATGCCGATCACGCCGGCGCCGATGAAGCGGACCTCGCCGCTGAACACGCTCTGCGCGGCTTCGGCCGCGGAGCCGGGGGTGTGGTGCAGCCAGGTGAGGAAAGGCGTGGCGATGCCGAATGCGATGATGACGCCGAGCAGCATCGCCATGCCGACCGAGATGCCGACGAGATGGCCCGCGCCGATCAGTGCGAAGGACAGGGTGACGGAGATGCCGCTGGCGCCGCCGCCGACACGGAACCAGGAGCCGGCCTCGGCCGCGAAGAGGCGCATCGCGGAAATGGCCGCGAAGCCCGCGGAGACGAGGCTGCCGATGACGATGGCGCGCAGGCCGGTTTGATTCTCCTCGGCACCCTCGCGGCTCTCGGCGCCGACCTTCAGCACTTCGGCGGCGGCGACGCCTTCGGGATAGGGCAGGTCCGATCCGGTGACGAGCGCGCGGCGCAGCGGGATGGAGAGGAGGACGCCGAGGATGCCGCCGGACACGCAGACCAGGAAGCTCGGCAGGAAGGGGAAGCTGTGCCACCAGCCGGTCATCACCAGGCCCGGCAGCACGAAGGCGATGGCCGCGAGCGTGCCCGCGGCCGAGGCGATCGTCTGGACGATGTTGTTTTCCAATATGCCCGCGCCGCGCACGAAGCGGAGCAGGGCCATGGAGATCACCGCGGCGGGGATGGAGGTGGCGAAAGTCAGGCCGACCTTGAGGCCTAGATAGACGTTGGCGGCGGTGAAGACGAGGGTGATGGCGAAGCCGAGCGCGATGCCGCGCAGGGTGAGTTCGGATTGCGCGGCCGCTTGCGACGCCATGGCTGTCCCCCGGAGCAAAGGATCAGCTTAGAGCATCCCGGCGAGCGGAGGGAGCCGGATTCCGGGCCTTCGATTTTCGCTTCACGCCAGCGCGCCTTCGAATTGCAGGCGGGCGAGGCGGGCGTAGAGGCCGCCGGTTTCGGTAAGGGAAGCGTGCGTGCCTTCCTCGACGATGCGGCCCTTGTCCATGACGATGATGCGGTCGGCCTTGCGGACGGTGGCGAGGCGGTGGGCGATGACGATGGTGGTACGGCCGGCCATCAGCGTCTCGAGGGCGCGCTGGACCAGGCGTTCCGATTCGGCGTCGAGCGCGCTGGTCGCCTCGTCGAGCAATAGCAGCGGGGAATCCCGCAAGAGTGCACGCGCGATCGCGATGCGCTGGCGCTGGCCGCCGGACAGGCGCGCGCCGCCCTCGCCCATATAGGTGTCGAGCCCCTGGGGCAGGGTGCGCAGGAACTCGGCGGCGTTGGCGGCCTCGGCGGCCGCCCAGAGCGCGGCGTCATCGGCCGCCCAGCGGCCGTAGCGCAGATTGTCGCGCGCGGAAGCGGCGAAGATCACGGTCTCCTGCGGCACCATTGCGATGCGCCCACGCACCGCCGCCGGATCCGCTGCGGTGAGCGGGACGCCATCGAGGCTGACCGTGCCCGCCTCCGGATCGTAAAAGCGCTGGGCCAGCTGGAACAGCGTCGACTTACCGGCCCCCGACGGGCCGACCACGGCGACGAGCTCGCCCGGCGCGATGTCCAGCGTGAAATCCTCGAGCGCGGCGATCTCCGGCCGCGTGGGATAGCGGAAGCGGACATGTTCGAAGCTGAGCCGGCCCTGCGGCGGCTCGGGCAAGGCACGCGGATGCGCAGGCGCGCGGATCTCGGGGATTTCGGCGAGCAACTCGGCGATGCGGCTCGACGCGCCGGCGGCGCGCAGCAGGTCACCATAGACTTCCGTAAGCGCGCCGAAGGAGCCGGCGACGAGGCCGCCGGTGATCACGAAGGCCGCGATCGAACCGCCGGAGAGAGTGCCGTTCGCGACGTCGCGCGCGCCTTCCCACATCACCATGGTGATCGCGCCGAAGATCAGCCCGATGATGATCGCCGTCATGATCGCGCGCAGGCGGATGCGCTGCTTGGCGGTTGCGAAGGTCGCGTCGACTGCGCTGTGGAAACGCTCCGCCTCGCGCTTTTCCTGTCCGAAGGCCTGGACGATCTTCATCGCGCCCAGCGTTTCGGAAATGATCGAGCCGATGTCCGCCACGCGATCCTGGCTGGCGCGCGAGGCCGTGCGAACCTGTCGGCCAAGCAGGATGATCGGGATCATGATCGCCGGTATGCCGAGCAGCAGCATCCCCGCGAGCTTCGGCGCGAGCGCAAAGAGATAGATGATCCCGCCGACGCCGATCACGAGGTTGCGCAGCGCGACGGAGACCGTGGTGCCGACCACCTGCTCGATGATCGCGGTATCGGCAGTCAGGCGCGACGCGATTTCGGACGGGCGATTCTCCTCGAAGAAGCGCGGAGCGAGGGTGAGCAGGTTGGTGTGAACGGCGGTGCGGATGTCCGCGACGGTCCGCTCGCCGAGCCAGGACACGAAATAGAAGCGCACGGCGGTCGCAAGCGCCAGCACCACGACGACGAGCAGCAGCCCGTGGAAATAGGCGCTAATCTGATCGGGCGCGGACGCGCCGCTGAAGCCCTTGTCCACCACCTGCTTGAAGGTTCGCGGGATCCAGAGGGTGGCGCCCGCAGCGAGGACGAGCGCGACCGATGCCAAAGCGAGCTGCGCCGGATAGCGGGAGGCAAAGCTCCAGATCAGCGCGAGATTGCCGAGCCGGCGGGGCTGATCGGCGGGAGGGCGGGCGTCGGCCATGCGGAAAATACCTGCGGGAAATTAGGGAGCGCGCGTGCGCCTGCCCCTAGCAGTGGCCGCCGGTACGCTCAACTCAAAGCAGCTTTTCGCGCGAAACGCACGCTCGCTCGCGCGAAACGCACGGCTGCGCGGGGCGTTGTCTCATTGCAAGCGGGTGCCGGGCACTCTAGATGGACAGCCAAGTAGGCCCTCGGGCCGCAAGGGAACATGCATGCTCTATAACGCCTATGAAATGCAGCGCTCGCTGCTCGCCGGCGCCAGCGCAATGGCCAATTTCGGTTCCGAATGGTTGCAAAATCCCGCCAATCCGCTGGCCTATAACGGCTTCAGCCCGCTGCTCGCATCCGGCCTCGACGTCTTCGCGCATGCATCGGCGCCGCGCGGCAAGCCGGCCTTCGGGTTCGATCATACCATCGTCGACGGCAAGGACGTGGCCGTCACCGAAGAGATCGTGCTGCGCAAGCCATTCGGCCAGCTCAAGCGCTTCCGCCGCCACGGCGTGGCCGATGGCCAGCCAAAGCTGCTGATCGTCGCCCCGATGTCCGGCCATTATGCGACACTGCTGCGCGGCACCGTGGAACGGATGCTGCCCAAGCATGACGTGTACATCACCGACTGGCGCGACGCGAAGCTGGTGCCGTTGGAAGACGGCCTCTTCGATCTCGACGACTATATCGATTATGTGATCGAATTCCTCGAGACGATCGGCCCGGGCGCACACATGCTGGCCGTCTGCCAGCCTTCGGTGCCCGCCTATGCGGCAGCGGCGATCATGTCGGCCGACGGCAATCCGGCACGGCCGCGCACCTTGACGATGATGGGCGGCCCGCTCGACACGCGCGAGGCACCGACCCAGGTGAACACGGTGGCGACGCAACGCCCGCACAGCTGGTTCGAGCAGAATGTGATCCAGACCGTGCCGTTCCTCTATCCGGGCGGCGGACGGCGGGTCTATCCCGGCTTCCTGCAGCTGACCGGCTTCATGGCGATGAACCTCGGCAATCATCTGATCAGCCACTGGACGATGTTCAAGCATCTCGTGCAGGGCGACGAGGACAGCGCCGACGCGACCAAGGCCTTTTACGACGAATATCGCTCGGTCTGCGACATGGACGCGGAATTCTATCTCCAGACGATCGACGTCGTCTTCCAGCAGCATCTGCTGCCCAAGGGCGAGATGACGCATCGCGGCCGCCTGATCGATCTCGGCGCGATCACCGACGTGGGTCTGCTGGCGGTCGAGGGCGAGAAGGACGATATTTCGGGTCTGGGCCAGACCAAGGCGGCGCTCACCATGTCGAAAGGCCTGCCCAAGAGCTTCAAGAAATATTATATGGCGAAGGGTGTCGGCCATTACGGCATCTTCAACGGCCGCCGCTGGCGCGAGGTCATCGCGCCGGTGGTCGAGGACTGGATCGCGAAGCATGCGGCGTAGCGGGAGCCTCCTCCCGCTGATCGGTGCGGCGGCGCTGCTGGCTGCACCTGGCAATGCAAGCGTCACTCCGCCCAAGCCTGCGATCGCGCGGCCCCAGGATCGCAGCGAGGCGGTACGTGCCGCCGCCACGGCGGCGCTCGAGCGGGCGCAGGCCAATGACTGTCGCGGCGCGCTCGCCAAGCTGGATCCGCTGCTGCCCGGCCTGCCCTCCGGCCGCGATCGGGACATGGTGCAACTGCTGCGCCTGCCCTGCCTCGGCCCGGCGGGTCGTGCGGCAGAGGTGCCGAAAGTGCAGGCCGAGCTCGCCGTCGCGCAACCCAATAACGGCATGGTGCGCAGCTTCGGCATCTTCGTCGCCGCCAACCAGAACCGGTTCGACGATGCCGGCGAGCAGCTCGTCACCCTGGCCGAGCAGGATCCGGACGCGCTGCGCATGGTGCCCGGCGCGATCTGGCGCGGTATTTCCCAGAAGCTGACCGAAGAAGACAAGCTGACTCTGCGCAACCGGGCCTATATCGCGCTCGCCCGCGCCGACTGGCAGCCGAACGACCAACCCGATATGCGCGATGCTCTGGCGCAGGGTGCGATCCAGGCGCTGCTGGAGCAGAAGCAGGTCGAGGAAGCGCGGGAACTGCTGCCCCGCGTGACCATGCCGGAGCTGCTGGCCGGCATGGCGATGGAACGGGTCTATCAGCCGATCTGGCCGGATATCGAGACTCGTCTCGGCCCCAACTCCGGCAGGGCCGTGGACCGCTTCGCCACCGCGCGGCTAGCCCGGCTGGCCGATGCCCCGGATGATGTTCATGCGCTGCGCGATGGCGTGCGCGCCTTCATCCTGCTCGGCCGTTATGCGGATGCGATCGAGCAATCGGCGCCCGTCAAGATCGCGGTCGGTATGGACGAGGATGCGGTGGCGGTGATCCGCTACCGCGCACAAGCGCTCTCCGCGCTCGGCAGGCGCGACGAGGCGATCGCCCTGCTCAACGGCTTCACGACGCTGGATCTCAGCAAAACGCCGCAGGCGGTGGACGGTGTGGTCGGCCTTGCCGAGATGCTGGACGAGGCCGGACGCGAAGCCGATGCGCTGAAAGTGGCGGACGATGCGCTGGCCAAGGCACGCGATACGCTGAGCGACTATGGCGCGATGTGGCTTGCGCGGACGCGGGCCTGCGCGCTCGGCGCGCTGGGCCGCACCGCGGAGGCTGCGACGCAGGGTGACGCGCTCAAGGCCAAGGCAAGCGACAATGAGGCTGCGGCCGTCGAGGGGCTGCTGTGCCTCGGCCGCAGGGACGAGGCCGCAGCGATCGCCGTCCACGCGCTGAGCAGCATCGAGGGCGCGAGCAACATCACCGACCAGTTCCAGCCCGACGGTGCCTTCTGGGCGCCGAGCCAGTCGCGGCTGCGCGGGCTGTGGGTTCCCCTGCTGGCGCGGCCCGACGTCAGGACGGCGTTCGACAAGGCGGCCCGGATCCTGCCCCAGTCGCTCTGGCCGTCCCGCACGCCGCGCGACATTCCTGGCCCGGCACCTGCGGTCCAGGACGACGATTCCGTCCCGACGACCTGATCGGCGGATGCGGCCGCTCAGGCTGGATGCGCGGATCGAACGCTGGCCCGTGGCCGGGGCCTTCGTGATCGCGCGGGGATCGAAGACCCATGTCGACGTGGTCGTCGTCGAGCTTGCCGAGGGCGACCGGATCGGGCGCGGCGAGGCGACCGCCATCTATTATCATGGCGAAAGCGCAGAGAGCGTGCTGGCGCAGGTCGAGTCCGTGGGCGAAGCGATCCGCGCAGGCGCGGGGCGCGGGGCGCTTCAGGCCCTGCTGCCGCGCGGGGCGGCGCGCAACGCGCTGGATTCGGCGCTCTGGGATCTCGATGCGAAGCGCGCGGGGATGCCGGCGTGGCGCCTGGCCGGCCTCGCAACGCCGCAGCCGCTCACGACTGCCTATACCATCTCGCTGGGCGAGCCCGTGGAGATGGAAGCCGCAGCGCGGCGCGCCTCCGGCCGCTATCCGCTGCTCAAGCTCAAACTGGCCGGAGAGGGCGACGATGCGCGGGTGGCGGCGGTACGCCGCGGCGCACCCACCGCGCGGCTGATTGTGGATGCCAACGAGGCCTGGACGGGACGCGATGTCGCGGCCGAGGCCGCGCAGCTCGCCGCCCACGGCGTGGAACTGATCGAGCAGCCGGTAAAGGCGGGCGAAGATGCGCTCCTGGACGGCGTCGTCTCGCCCGTGCCGCTGTGCGCCGACGAAAGCTGCCAGGACCGGACCGACCTGGCGCGTTGCGTCGGCCGCTATGCGGCGATCAACATCAAGTTGGACAAGGCCGGCGGCCTCACCGAGGCGCTGGCGTTGGCGGCCGAGGCGCGGGCGAGCGGGCTGGAGATCATGGTCGGCTGCATGCTTTCGACGTCGCTCGGCATCGCGCCGGCTTTCCTGGCCGCCCAAGGCGCGCGCTGGGTGGATCTGGACGGGCCGTTGCTGCTTTCCAAGGATCGTGCGGACGGATTTCGGTTCGAGGGTGGGACGATGCATCATGCCGAGGCCCGGTTCTGGGGGTAGAACGGCGGCTTCGTATCCCGGCGAGGGATGGCGAGGGTGATGCAGATTCCGCCGAAGGCGGAGGTATCCTGAGCGAAGTCGAAGGGCTGGCATGGCGCAGGAAACACACGGCCAAAGCGATGCGTGAATATGGTAGCCCGCGGAGACGGTGGGCGCAGGGACTATCCCGATCGAGCGTGTGACGGCCGTCACTGAGGCATCCGGCGCTCCGATGTAGGTCCCCCGGCAGGGGACGAACAAGGAGACCCTGAATGCTTTACCATCTCTCGCTCGCAGCTGACGATCCCCGCCATGCCGCGAGCGTGATCGCCGAACTCTGGGGTGGCCGCGCCTTTCCCTTTCCGCCTGTAATCGCGGGAAGCTGGATCGCGATGGCTGGCGACGAGCGGCGGACCGCGATCGAATTCTATCCGCGCGGCACCGAATTGCGCCGCGCGCCGGGCGATGCGGATGCCTATGGCCTGTTGACCGGCGTGCCGCGCCACGGACCGACCCATGCGGCGATCGGTACGATGCTCGACGGCGATGCGGTTTTCGCCATCGCTGTGCGCGAGGGTTGGCCAGCGAAATATTGCAAGCGCGGCGGCGTGTTCGGTGTGATCGAGCTCTGGGTCGAGGGTTGCCAGATGATCGAAGTGCTGACCCCCGAAATGCAGCGCGAATATCGCGACGGCGTCACGATCGAGAATTGGGAGCGCTTCCTGGAGGCATCCGGTCACGTCGCCATCGCGGCCTGATCGCGGCTCTTTGCGCGCCTCGTTTCCGGAAGCGAGGCGTTGTGGAGGCGGGGCGGCTCGCCGTCATGGCGGGCCGCCCGCGTTCATCCGGGCCTCGGGCGTTCAGCCCTGGGCGGCGAGCGTATCCAGCGACGCGCGGATCGGGCTCAGATCATAACCCGCAGCTTCGGCCTTGGCGGCGAGCGCGTCGGGCGCGTCGCCCATCGTCGCGCGGGCCAGCGCCCACACGAGCGTCGACCGGGTACCCGAGCGGCAGAAGGCGAGCACCTTGCCGGGCGCGGCCTCCAGCGCAGCGCGCATCGCTTCGACCTGGTTCATCGAGAAGCCGGCATGGGTGATCGGGATGGCGGCATAGCCGAGACCGGCCTTCTTTGCCGCCGCTTCGATCTCGCTGCCCGCCGGCTGGCCGGGCTGTTCCTCATCGGGACGATTGTTGATCACGAAGGTGACGCCGAGCGCGGCCGCTTCTGCGATGTCGGCCGGGTTCACCTGACCGGCGACCATGATCGTATCGTCGAGCGTGCGGAACATCGGCCATCTCCTTATCGGCTCATCTCCGCCCGCCTGCAAAAAGGCGAGGGATCGGCGCTTCGCTTAGCCGTGCGGCGGGCCGGCGTCCACTGCGAGAGCGGTTCCGGCCGGGCGCCCCGATCCCGCATGGCCGAGGCGCGTTCGCCCCATTTGTTCATCGGGATGAAAGAAACCGTGCCCCCGCGGCCACAGGCGGCGGCAAAGGGCCGCTGACGTGGTCGATTGTGCGGAACGATCCCAGGCCCCGGCGCTTCTCCCCCCGCGGCGCCAAGGCGGTGCTGCTTTCATTTCAGTAGATTACGGGGAATACCAATGAAGACCATTTTGCTCGCATCCAGCGTCGCTCTCGCCGCGGCTGCGGCTCCGGCGTTCGCGCAGGACACCGCGCCGGCGCCTGATGCCATGAGCTTCACTGGCCCACGCGCAGAGATATTCGGCGGCTGGGACCGGGTGGGCGCGCGCGCCCGCTATGATGACGGTGCAACCCGGATAACCGAAAAAGGCCATAAGGACGGTGCGCTGGGCGGTGCCCTGATCGGCTATGATTTCCCGATCGGCGATCGCTTCGTTGCGGGTCCGCTCGGCAGCATTTCCTTCTCGACCGCCAAGCAGTGCCTGTATGGCGCCGATACCATTGCGTGCGTGCGGCCGGGCCGCGAAATCGAGGGCGGCGCCCGCTTCGGCGCCAAGATGGGCAACCAGGCGCTGGTCTATGCCAAGGGCGCCTATGTGAATGGTCAGATCCGGGCAACCGTTGCCGACGGCTTCGACTATTATCATGCCCATGCCAATCGCGACGGCTGGCGTGCGGGCGCGGGCGTGGAATATGCCCTGAACCGCCATGCCTATCTGAAGGCGGAATATGACTATACCCGCTTCAAGAGCTTTGGCGCCGATGAACTCGGCACGCCGGACACCCGCGTGCGGTTCGACCGGAACCAGGTGCTCGGGGGCTTCGGCGTCCGTTTCTGATTGCGGGAGAGTGAGAACGGCCTGCAATCCATCGGTATCGGATAAGCCGTTCTGACGCTTCTTTCCTGATCGGGCCGCTTCCTCCGGGGAGCGGCCCTTTCTTATGTTTCCAGCCTGTCCGGTTTCTGGCTTCAGTCTGTCCGACCTGTCATCGGACCATCCTTCGGCTTCACAAGCCTGACCGGGAAGCGAGGATTTCCGGCGATGTCGCGGTCGCGAAAACGGCGTCGCTCCGCAAAAACGAAGCTAAACAATCTTTCACTGTTTACAACAATTCCGCAGTGCCCGGTCCCGGTTGCGCCTGTGAAACGGAAGGCTCATGCTCAGCCCCACGCAAAGGATGCGTCAAATGAGCCGGGCAAAAATCCGGCCATGAGGGGTGAGGACTTTGCCAGATGGGTGCCGCACGCGCCGGTTTCGGCGCGTAACCTTCCTATTGTCTGAAGCGTGAGAAGGGGCATGCAATCCTGAGCATCGACCGATCCTCTACCGGACAGGGGAGAAAGTCACATGCGCATTGGCGGGACGGATCAAGCGAAAAGGTCGAAAGCTGCGTTGCTGCTCGGAACGGCGACGATACTCCTCCTCCCAGGACAGGCCATGGCGCAGGGTGCGCCATCCACCGTGATCAGCGGCGTCGAGGATATCGTCGTCACCGCGCAGAAGCGCGAACAGAATCTGCAGGTCGTGCCGATCTCGATCACCGCGATCAGCGCGGATACGATCAAGGCCAACCGCATCCAGGACGTGCGCGATCTGAGCGCCGTGGCGCCCAACCTCACGGTGCGCGTCGCTACCGGCGGCAGCCAACAGCCCAACTATACGCTGCGCGGCATATTGACCGGCGGCTCCGCCGCGGGATCGGACAAGGGGGTCTCGCTCTATCTCGACGGCGTCTACGTCCAGAACGTGCAGGGATCGATCTTCGAATTCGCCGACATCGAGCGGATCGAGGTCTTGAAAGGACCGCAGGGTACGCTGTTCGGCCGCAATGCAACCGGTGGTGCGATCAGCATCATCACGCGCAATCCGAGCGGCAAATTCGGCATCAAGCAGGATTTCACCTACGGCAATTATGATCAGATCCGTAGCAAGACGCGGATCGACCTGCCCCAATTCGGACCGATCAGCGCTTCCTTCACCTATCTCCATTCCGAACGGCGCGGCGACATCCGCAATCTCGGTGCCGGGACGAAATGGGATTACGGACCGGCATCGGGCGGCAAGCAGGGCGTCGCAACCTCACCCAAATGGCTGGGCAGCGACAATGTCGAGGCCGTATCGGCGGCCGTGAAGTTCGATTTCACAGCGGATCTCGATCTGGTCTACAAATTCGACTATTCGGAAAATCATTATACGCCAAATGGCCAGGGCGTTGCCTATCTCCTGGATTCGAGCACGCTGCAATATGGCGGCGTAAATCCCAACCTGCTGTTCCTCAACGCGCTCTACAACACCAGCCCGAATCCGATGACGCCGATCACCAACAAGCGGCCGAAGGCGGTGAACAACGCCTATCACATACCGAGCTTCACCAAAACCTACGGGCATAATCTCACGGCGAAATATCAGCTGAACGATTCGATCGCGATCAAGGACATATTGGCCTATCGCAAGGCCTATCTGCGCACGGCCTTCCAGCTCGACGGGCTCGGCGGGCTCATCAACGCCATCCCAACCCAGTTCGGCACCTTCCCGATCGATTCGAGCGGACCGCTGGGCGCGCCATATACCTTCCTCGCGAACAATGGCGAGCATTCCGAGAAGCAGTGGAGCAACGAGCTGCAGCTCAACATCACGACCGACTGGTTCAATCTCACCGCCGGCTATCTGCACTTCGAGGACAAGGCGTCCACCGCGGGCTTCGAAGGCCAGTTCAACACCACCATTTCCCGCGCCATCGCCGGGCAGAATACCGACGCGGCAGGAACGCCGTTCGTGATCCTCGGCAATCCGGGCTATCAGCATACCCGAGTGAAGGTGATTTCGGATGCGGTGTTCGTGCAGCCGGAAATCCATATCACCGACCAGTTCGACATCGTCGGCGGCGCGCGCATCACGCGCGACAAGAAGCATGGCGTGGAATATCTGCCCAACCAGCCGCTGAATCCCAGTCTGCCGCGCCTGACCTCGCCGATCCAATATCGCCGCAGCCACGCGACCTTCCTCGCCGGCGTGAACTACCGGCCGACCGACCGCATCCTGACCTATGCCAAATATGCGACCGGCTATATTTCCGGCGGGCAGCTCGCCACCATCACCTTCAAGCCCGAGACCGCCAAGAGCTGGGAGGCGGGCATCAAGGCCGACCTGTTCGATAGGCGCTTCCGCAGCAACCTGGCGCTGTTCAGCGTCAAATACCGCAACATCCAATATACCACCTCGGGCCAGCTGACCGGCGTGCCGAGCTCCTTCCCCTTCTCCCAGGCGGTGATCTCGACCGCCAATGCCAAGGCGAAGGGCTTCGAATGGGAGAATACGATCGTGCCGCTGAACGGCCTGACCCTGACGGCCAATGTCGGCCTCACCGATCTGAAGTTCGATCAGGGCAGCGTCTTCCCGGGCCTGCTGCTACAGTCGGGCGCGCCGGGCTACCAGGTGTTCCAGCGGCCGAAATGGACGGGCAGCCTGGCCGCGCAATATGAGACGCCGCCGGTGCTGGCGGGCGGCCGGCTGGTGCTGCGCGCGGACGGCAATTTCCGCAGCCGCATCCTCCATACGTCCGACATCACGCCGGGCGCGGCCACCACGGCCGCGCAGATCCCGAGCGTGCTCGCCGATCCCAAGCTGGTGAAGGCGGCGACGACGCCCTTCCAGTGGATCGTCAACGCGCGGATCGCGCTGGTCGACATCGATGTCGCCGGCAGCAAGGCCTATGTCGCAGCCTGGGGGCGGAACATCTTAAACAACCGCAACATCACCCAGTTCACCGGGCTCGGCCCGGTTGCCTCGGTGATCTACGAGCGGGCGCCGACCTATGGCATCGACGTGGGATTCGAATTCTAGGGAAAGCTGCGTGCAGCCTGACTCTTTCACCCCTCCCCTGAAGGGGAGGGTTATCGCATATGGCGAAATCGCTGCATGCGGGCCTCCTCATCCTCCCCAGCTCTGCTGGGGAGGGGGACCAGCCGAAGGCTGGTGGAGGGGAAATACCGTGCATTTGCAAAGTGCGAGCCGTTAGCCAGCCGCGCATTTCCCCTCCACCGCGCTGCGCGCGGTCCCCCTCCCCATCTGCGATGGGGAGGATGAAGAACTCTGCCGTTCATATGCGATAACCCTGCCCTTCGGGGGAGGGGCTTATGCGTTCCAATCATCACAGCTTAGTGAGAGCCGGGCGGCTCAGGCGAACTGGCGGATGGCGTCGAGAAAGGCGTCGCCATAGGCTTCGAGCTTCTTGGCGCCGACGCCGGCGATGGTGCCGAGCGCGCCGCGGGTGCGCGGCTTCAGCGCCGCCATTTCGCGCAGCGTGGCATCGTGGAAGATCACATAGGGCGGCACCCCCTGATCCCTGGCGAGATCGCGGCGGACGGCGCGCAGCGCCTCGAACAGGGGATCGTGGGGATGCTCCTCCACACTGCCGCCGCCCCGATCGCGGCGGCGCCGCTCGCGCTTCGGCGGCAGGACGACGTCGACGCGCTCCTCGCCCTTCAGGATCGGCCGGGCGGCGGGGCCGAAGCTGAGGCCGCCATATTCGTCGGCGCGCAGCGCGTCGCGGGCCATCAGCGCGCGGGCGACCGGCTTGATCAGCGTCAGATCATCGGCGCTCGCGATGCCGAAGACGGAGAGCCGGTCATGGCCCAGGCTCCGGACCTTCTCATTGTCGCGGCCGGCGAGCACGTCGGTGAGATGGCCGAGGCCGTAGCGCATCTCGGTGCGGAAGGCGGCGGAGAGCAGCTTGCGCGCGGTTTCGGTAGCGTCGGCGGCGGTGGGCGGATTGAGGCAATTGTCGCAATTGCCGCAGGCCGGCGGCGGATCCTCGCCGAAATGGCGGAGCAGGATCGCGCGGCGGCAGCTGCCGGATTCGACGAGGGCGGCGAGCGCGTTGAGCCGCTGCCGCTCGCCGGGGCGGCGATCCTCCGGCGTCTCGACCTCGATGCGGCGGCGCGCGCGGGCGAAATCCTCCGCGCCCCAGAAGAGATGGGCGACCGCCGGATCGCCGTCGCGCCCGGCGCGGCCGGTCTCCTGATAATAGGCCTCGATCGACTTGGGCAGGCCGGCATGGGCGACGAAGCGCACGTCCGGCTTGTCGATGCCCATGCCGAAGGCGATGGTGGCCGCCATCACCATATCCTCGCTGGCGACGAAGGCGCGCTGATTGGCGGCGCGCACGGCGGGATCGAGGCCGGCATGATAGGCGCGGGCGGGCCTTCCGGAGGCGGTAAGCGCGGCGGCGATGCGTTCGGTGGCGTCGCGGCTCGGCGCATAGACGATGCCGGGCCCTTCGACCTCGGCGACGAGGCGGGCGAGCTGGCGCGGCAGGCCGTCGCGCGGGCTGATCGCGTAGCGGATGTTGGGCCGGTCGAACCCGGCGAGGATGAGGCCGTCCTCGGGTATGCCGAGCTGCGCCAATATGTCGGCGCGGGTGTGGCGATCGGCCGTCGCGGTGAGGGCCAGCCGCGGCACCTCGGGGTGGGCATCGAGCAGCGGGCGCAGCAGGCGATAGTCGGGGCGGAAATCATGGCCCCATTCGGAAACGCAATGCGCCTCGTCGATCGCGAACAAAGCGAGCGGCGCCGCGCGGTCGATCAGCCGCTGGAAGCCTTCGGTGGAGGCGCGTTCCGGCGCGACGTAGAGCAGATCGAGATCGCCGCTCCGGAAGCGCGAGAGCGTCTCGTCGCGATTGTCGTCGGCGGAGGTGAGCGCGGCGGCGCGGATGCCGGCAGCCTCGGCGGAGCGGACCTGATCGTGCATCAGCGCGATCAGCGGCGAGATGACGAGGCCCGTGCCGCGCCGGCACAGCGCCGGGACCTGATAGGTGAGCGACTTGCCCGCGCCGGTCGGCATCACGGCCAGCGTGTGGGCGCCGGCCATGACCCGATCGATCACCTCCTCCTGCCGGCCGCGGAACGACGCATAGCCGAAGGTGGAGTGGAGGACGTCGAGCGGGGCGGGCATGGGGCGGGGTAAATTCCTTGAAGCTGGGGGCCGCCTTATCTCATCCTTCTCCACAGGGGGAGGATTTAGGAAGGGCTATTCCGCGGCGAGGGCTTCTTCGCGTTCGGCGGCCTGGCGGGCCCACATTTCGGCGTAGAGGCCGTCGCGGGCCAGCAGCGCGGCGTGGGTGCCGCGTTCGGCAATGCGGCCGGCCTCCAGCACGACGATCTCGTCGGCATGGACGATGGTGGAGAGGCGGTGAGCGATGACGATGGTGGTGCGGCCCTGCTCCACTGCCTGGAGGGTCGACTGGATCTCGGCCTCGGTGCGGCTGTCGAGCGCGCTGGTCGCCTCGTCGAGGATAAGCAGCGGCGGATTCTTGAGCAGGGTGCGGGCGATCGCGACGCGCTGCTTCTCGCCGCCTGACAATTTGAGACCGCGCTCGCCGACGCGCGTCGCATAGCCTTGCGGCAGGGAGAGGATGAAATCGTGGATCGCCGCGCCGCGCGCCGCCGCCTCGATGTCGGCCTGGGTCGCGCCTTCGCGGCCATAGCCGATATTATAGCCGATCGTGTCGTTGAACAGCACCGTATCCTGCGGGACGATGCCGATCGCCTTGCGCAGCGATTCCTGGCCGACGGCGGCAATGTCCTGCCCGTCGATCGTCACCCGCCCGTCGGCGATCTCGTAGAAACGGAAGAGGATGCGGGCGAGGGTGGACTTGCCGGCGCCGGAAGGGCCGACCACCGCCAGGGTCGCGCCTCCGGGCACGTCGAAGCTCACATCCTTGAGGATCGGCCGCTGCGGATCATAGGCGAAATCGACATGCTCGAAGCGCACGCGGCCGCTGTTGACGGTGAGCGGTGGCGCGCCGGGAAGATCGACCACCTCGGCGGGCGTATCGATCAGGCCGAACATCGCCTCCATGTCGATCAGCCCCTGGCGGATCTCGCGATAGACCATGCCGAGCAGATCGAGCGGGCGGAAAAGCTGGGAGAGCAGGGTGTTGACCAGCACGACGTCGCCGGTGCTGAACTGGCCGCGACTCCAGCCCCAGACGGTATAGCCCATCGCGCCGGCCATCATCAGGTTGGTGATGAAGGACTGGCCGATGTTGAGCCAGGCCAGCGACGTCTCGTTCTGGACGGCGGCGTCGGCATAGTTGCGCACGGCGAGCCCGTAGCGCTGCGTCTCGCGCTCCTCCGCGCTGAAATATTTGACCGTCTCGTAATTGAGCAGCGAATCCACCGCGCGGGCGACGGCGTTGTTGTCATGCTCCACCATCGCGCGGCGCATCTTGGTGCGCCATTCGGTCACGGTCCGGGTGAAGAGGATATAGGCCGCAACCATGACGACGGTGGCGACGACGAGGCCGGGGCCGAACTTCACGAAGAAGATCACGCAGACTGCGGTCAGCTCGATCACCGTCGGGCCGATGTTGAACAGGATGAAGTAGAGCATCGTATCGATGCTCTTGGTGCCGCGCTCGACGATCTTGGTCAGTGCGCCGGTGCGCCGTTCGAGGTGGAAGCGCAGCGACAGCGCATGGAGATGGCGGAACACCTCGACCGAGAGGCGCCGCGCGGCATCCTGGCCGACCCGTTCGAAGATCGCGTTGCGCAGATTGTCGAACAGCACGCCGCCGAAGCGGGCCCCGGCATAGGCGACCACCAGAGCGATGGCGAGGCCGGCGGCCGGCTGCAGGCCCGGCGCCATGCGATCGATCGCGCCCTTATAGGCGAAGGGCATCAGCAAGGTGACCGCCTTGGACAGCAGCACCAGCAGCAGCGCGACGACCACGGTCAGCCGCAGGCGCGTCTCGCCCTTCGGCCAGAGATAGGGAATGAAGCGGCGCAGCGCCCCCCAGCCATCGGCGGGGTTCTGCTGTTCTGTGGGGCGATCGGGTGGCATCGCTGCTCTAGATAGGGGAGCGTTCGC
Source organism: Flavisphingomonas formosensis (assembly GCF_009755815.1). Lineage (GTDB taxonomy): Bacteria > Pseudomonadota > Alphaproteobacteria > Sphingomonadales > Sphingomonadaceae > Flavisphingomonas > Flavisphingomonas formosensis. The sequence continues at coordinate 334,407 of NZ_WRPK01000002.1, read as the reverse complement.
CTCCCGCCAATCGGGCAGACACCATCCGGCGCGCAATCAACCGGCAGCGATGGGTGAGAACTGACCCGGCCACGCCTGTGGGGGGTGGCGTGGCCGGGCCAGAGAGCGGCCTGAACGCACATGCAGCTCTGTGGGGGAGAGCTGATTGGTGGGCGTTCCAAGCCTTACGCGAGACCGGTGCGATCGAACCTGCCGGGATGGGACCAGAACCATCGTCGGCCGTTCGGATCATGGCCTCGCTTGACAACCCTCGTGCCGAAAACGGGTTGTGCAATTAAGTGTGAGACCGTCTTTCACGGTGAATAATCGCTGTCATCGGCCTGCTTTGTGCCGGCAATGGGTGGATCCGATGCGCGAAACGGATCGATATTCGCAGCCGGACGGCGTTCGAGCTTGCATATCCGTGCAGGAAAAAGGGGATGGCGGCGGAAATGCCAGATCGCTATAGGCTGATGTCAGAAGGTGCCATTTCACGGTAACATGTGTGTATGCGTAAAAAGCCGGGGCGCTGAGGGGCAGATCGAACATGGCAGATGACCCCGCGGTCACCCCCGACCCCTTTCGCGCGCGAATCCTCTCCGAGGTCGAGCAGATCTCAGGCACCGCCGAGTTCGAGCGGGCGCCGGTCATGCGCCGGCTGCTTTCATTCCTGGTCGATGCCACGCTGAACGGCCAGGGCGACGAGCTGAAGGCCTATGCGGTCGCCGTCGACGGCCTCGGCCGGTCGCCGGATTTCGACGCGCAGTCGGACAGCTATCCCCGTGTCCAGGTCGGCCGGCTGCGCCGCATGCTGGAGGCGCATTATGCCCAGCATCCGCCGGCCGACGATATTCGGCTGTCCGTGCCCCAGGGCCGGTACCGCGTCCATTTCGAGCCCAGCGAGCCGCCTGCCGAACAGTTCGCCCGGCCGGTGCCGCCTGCGCCGCCGGCAACAGCCAAGCCGCGCCGCTCCTGGGTGGCGATCGGCGCGCTGCTGGTGTTGCTGGGTTTCGTCTCGCTGTTGCTCTGGGTCTGGATCGCCGGCACCATACAGCAACAGCCGCAGGCGGCGGTTCCCGCGCGCGAAGCGCTGGTGACCCCGCCGCTGCTGGAACTCAGCCGCGTGACAGCCCCGCCCGACGAGGCGGAAAGCGCCGCCATGGCGGATTCGGTGTTGCTGGACGGGTTGCGGCGCTCCTGGCTCGTCCGGCTGCGCTCGGTGCCAGCCGCGCCGGCCAAGCCGGGTGCTGCGGCCAATCCGGGGCCGGCGGTCGATTATCGGCTGACCGGCGAGATCGTCGAGGGGCCCAAGCCGATTCTCTATCTGCGCCTCTGGCGTGCCCGATCGGACGTGCTGCTTTGGTCCGATCAGGTGACGCTGGCACATAAGCCGGAGATGGTGGCGGATTCCCTGTCGCCGATCCTGGCCGATCTCATCCAGTCCTACGGCGTGATCGCCACCGATCAGCGCGCGCAATATTCGGACAACCCGGCGCCAGGCTATGCCTGTCAACTGATGCTCTATCGCTACAAGCGCGAGCGCAGCGTGGCGATGCATGCCGAGACCCGTGCCTGCGTGGACCGGACGCTGGAGATCGATCCCAACAATGCGCAGGCGCTCGCCGCGCAAGCCTATCTGACGATCGACGAGCAGGTGTTCGGCTATGACACCGAACCCGGCAATCCGACCGAGCGCGCATTCGGCCTGGCCCGGGCCGCCGTTGCGGGCGATCCCTTCCTGCCCTTCGCCCATTATGCCTTTGCGCGGGCCGCCTATTTCTCCGGATCGTGCGATCTCGCCAAGCGGGAGGGGGAGCGGGCGATCGAGCTCAATCCCCATGATCCAGACATGATGGCGACGGTTGCCGTGCTGCTGCTGAATTGCGGCGATACCGCCGCGGAGACGATTTCGCGCAAGGCGATCGCGCTGGATCCCAACGCTCCGGCGTCCTTCTATACGCCGCTGGTCTATTCGGCGCTGGAGCGTCACGACTATCGCAATGCGCTGATCGAGGCGCGGAAGATGACGCCGCCGGCCAGCGGCACCAGCACCTTCTATTATCTCACCATGGCTGTGGTGGAAGCGGCCAACAACAATAGCGACGAAGCGGGTGAAGCCTGGCGTCATTACGCCGCGCTCGCACCCAAGGCGACGCAGGATCCGGGGCCGCTGCTCGACCGGTACCAGATCGCGCCGAAGCTGCGCGATCTCAGCCTCGGCATCTTGCGCAAGGCCGGGCTGGTGCCGGCACCGCCGCCCGAGCCTGCCAATGTGCTGGATAACGAATCCGGCGGCTGATGCAGCAGGCGATCGTCCAGGGGCTGGAATGGTATGGCGCGGTTGCAGGTGCCGTCGCGGCATTGATCGTATCGTTGGATCTCGGGCGTCGATGGACCGGCATCGGCTTCGTCATCTTCGTCAGCTCGTCCCTCACACTGATTGGCTGGGGTTTCCTCAAGCCGGACGCGCAGGGCATAGGCACGCAGAATATCGTGCTGCTGATCATCAACCTGATCGGCGTCTATCGTTACATAATCCGCAAGAAGGACCCTGCATGAGATTGCGATCGCTGTTGTTCGTGCCCGGAGACCGGCCGGAGCGGATGGAAAAGGCCCTGGGCATCGGTGCCGACGCGCTGATCCTCGATCTCGAGGACGCGGTGGCGGCGAGCAGGAAGGACGAGGCGCGGCAGGCGATCGCCGAGTTCCTCGCGCGCCCGCGCACGAAGACGCTGTTCGTGCGGATCAATCCGCTCGATTCCGGCATGGCCGAGGATGATGTAGCAGCGGTCGCGGATGCGGCTCCGGACGGCATCATGCTGCCCAAGGCGGAGGGCGGCAACTCCATCGCCGCGCTCGACGCGCTGCTGACGAAGGCGGGCAACGACAGCGCCCGCATCCTGCCGATCGGCAGTGAGACGCCATCGGCGGTTTTCGGGCTGGGCAGCTTCGGCAACTCCAGCGATCGGCTATGCGGCCTGACCTGGGGAGCGGAGGACCTGCCCGCCGCAATCGGGGCGGCCAGCGCGCGCGAGGATGACGGCAGCTACACGCCGCCCTATCAGGTCGTGCGTTCGCTGGTGCTGTTCGGCGCGCATGCTGCCGGCGTTCCCGCGATCGAGACGGTGTTTCCCGCATTCCGCGATCTTGACGGGCTGGCGGCCTATGCGGTGCGCGGCGCGCGTGACGGCTTCACCGGCATGATGGCGATCCATCCCACCCAGATTCCGATCATCAATTCGGCCTTCACGCCTTCCGATGCCGCGGTGGCGCATGCGCGTGCCGTGGTCGCCGCCTTTGCCGCCAATCCCGGCGCGGGCGCGCTGAGCCTGGATGGAAAGATGATCGACGCGCCCCATCTCAAGCAGGCGCAGCATATATTGGGGCTTGCCGGCGAGGCCTGAGGGAAGAGCCGGGTGAGGAATTAAAGCAGGAAAGCCAGGAAGAAGACGAAGCCGAACGCCCAGGCGGTGAGGAAGAGCTGGAGGTCGTCCCGCCATGTCGCGTCGGATGGAGCCGGGCGCAGTTCATCGGACGGAATCTCCGCCCAATCCGGCGTCCACGTCGTTTCGCGGCGACGGATCAGTCGAGCGTCGAGGCGGGCGCTTCGGATCGGGTGGGACATAAGCAAGGTTAACGATTCTAAAACCATCTTGTCTCGCACGGAAATCGCGGGTTCGGCCATTGTGCCAGGCTGGGACGCAACGCCGGCGTGGAACCAGGCGGGCAAGCTTGAAAAATCCCTCCGGTGGTTGCGCTCCTGGCCGGCTTGGGCCAAGCGGAGCAACATGCGCGTTTCGATGCTTGCCCTGGCGGCCTGTCTCGTTCTCTCCGGAAGTGCCGGCGCGGCCCATGAGCTTCGGCAGGGCGCCGAGGATCGGGCGCGGCGCGAGGAAGCCTGGGCGCTGCTGCGCGAGTTCAATGCCCGGCTGCTCGCCAACAGCAGCGCGACGCTGGTGCTGGAGCAGTGGTGCGGCGAGCATCATCTGGCCCCGCAGGCGCTGATCGTCGCGGAACAGGTGAAGGATGTGGTGAAGCCCGCCGGTGCCGAACAGCGCCGCCGGCTGGACGTGGGTCCGGACGAACCGATCGGCTATCGCCGGGTGCGCCTCAGATGCGGCGACCTTATCCTGTCCGAGGCGGATAATTGGTATGTGCCGGGCCGCCTGACGCCGGAGATGAACAGACTGCTGGAGCGGACGGACACGCCGTTCGGAAAGGCGGTGCGCGATCTGCGACCGGCGCGGCGCACCATAGCGGTGAAGACGTTGTGGCGGCGTGGCACCGCGATGCCAGACCATGTGTTGCAGCATCGGGCCGTACTGATCGACGCCGAGGGGCGGCCGATCTCGGAAGTCTATGAAAATTATACGCGCGCGCTGCTGGAAGGGGTGACTGCGCGATAGGGCGGCGAACTGCTCCACCGCAGCAAAATCGGATCGTTGCGTTTCTTCGTTCACCGTAGCGTGAAAGGATCCCGCCGTCGGTGGCGATTACGTAATTTACAAACCTATTGGATCAGTCTGCAAATCACCCACGCTTCGTCAAGCGCGAAGAGGCCGCCCGCCACGACCGGTAGATGGGGTGATTGCGGTTCACTCTTTTCGGCGCGCACCGTGATCTGGGCCGGCATGGGGCCGACAGACGCGTAGGGGTGCCATGTTGCAGTATGTTGGGCTCGACGTCTCGTTGGCCGAGGTGGCGATCTGTGTGGTCGATGAGGATGGAACGATCGAGTTTGAGGGCACGGCGCCTTCCGAGCCCAACGCCATCGCCGACTGGCTGCTCGAGCATGACGTTCACCCCGAGAAGGTCGGGCTGGAGATTGGCGGCCTGGCGCGCTGGCTGTATTCCGAACTGGCGGAGCGTGGACTCCCGATGATCTGCATCGACCCGCGCCGGCTACGCGCCCTGACCAAGACTATGCCGGTGAAGACAGACCGCAACGACGCGCGCGCCATCGCCCAGGTCATTCGCGTCGGCTGGTATCGGCCGGTCCACATCAAGAGCCCGGTCGGCCAGGAGCTGCGGATGCTGCTCGCCAACCGTAAGACGCTGCTGGTCAAGTATGGCGACATCGAGAACGAAGTGCGCGGCACGCTCCGCGCCTTCGGGCTCAAGCTCTCAAGCCGGATCGCGTCGGGACAGTTCGAGCAGCGCGCCATGGAGCTGGTTGAGGACCGACCGAGGCTCGCAGCCATGGTGAGGCCCATGCTCATCGCGCGTTCGGGGTTGCGCGAGCAATGCGCCGTGCTGCACAAGATGCTTCTCGACGCCGTCGCGCGGGATGATACCTGCCGACGCCTCATGAGCGTGCCGGGCGTAGGCGCGGTCACAGCCGTTACTTTCCTCGCCGTTATCGACGATCCGAGCTGCTTCCAGCACTCGCGCGATGTCGGTGCTCACCTCGGGATGACGCCGCGGAAGTACGCCAGCGGCGAGACGGATCGGAACGGCTCGATCTCCAAGACAGGCGACGCGCTGATGCGCACGACGCTCTACCAAGCATCGCTGGCGCTTCTGACGCGATCGAAGCGGTGGTCGACGCTGAAGGCGTGGGGCATGGCTGTCGCGAAGCGGCGCGGGCTGCGCAGGGCCATCGTCGCGGTCGCGCGCAAGCTGGTGATCGTCATGCATCGCATTTGGGCCGACGGCACCGAGTTCCGGTGGACGCGTGAGGAAGCCGTCGCATGATGGCCTGATCTCCGCGCCACCTTCACGAACTCCGCCGCAAGGCGGGGGCAGCCCGAGAGAACGAGGTCGAGGCGACTGCACTGTAACCGGTGTGCCACCAGAGCCCGTCCAAGGTAGATAGCAGCCCTCGATCAGCCATCGAACGACCCATGGTGAGGCGGCTCCGCGCCGACCTCGGACACAAGCTCGAACCTCGGCAAGCCCAATCACAATACCACCTGATCAGGCGCTCCGTCTGGTCGTGGTCGATGTCGTCTGCTCCCTCCAAGTTGTCCGGACGGCGCTAAGCGACCGCCAGCTTTTCCGCTGAAGGCTGGATTGGCATCGCCTTTTCGTGCAGACATTACGAATGGAGGAGCAGGCCAAGCAGCCGAGCGTGAGGCTTACAAAGCGGGCGTGGTGGTGGCTGGGAGTGTTAGGGATCGCGATGGTATCGGTGTGGCCCCTCGGTCACTTCGATAACACCACGGAACTCACGCCAGACCATACCGATGTCCTAGAGTACTGTTTCTGGTTTGCTGGTGCAGTTGCTCTTACCTCAGCTTCTGTCTGTTTCTTCCAGTCATCTGGAAGGTTGTTTTCGAGAATACTGCTGTCTGTATGCTGTTTTGCTTTACTTGGTGGAATGTCCTCTCTCCTGGTGACAAGCACAGTCGCAAATATCATTGAAAACCGACGTGACTTCCCGGCTGGAGAGACGCGGACATACTGGACGCTCCTCCCTATCCAGCGCGCCTATCGAATGGACTCACGAACAGGATCAAGCTGGATCATTCAGCCGGCGCCGATCTGGTCCAATATCGATATCGCACACTCAGACTACACATTCATGCTTACGCGTTCGAAGTCAGATACAAATGCTTCAGAACCCTCAAGCTTGCCGAGCCGCAGCTACTTCTGCGCTAAGGTAATGATGCAAAGCTCGGGTGAGGCGCTTCGGGTGCTTCATGCGGGGAGACAGTCACTTCCGCCGGGCACTGTGGGCGTTTGCTCTGAAATGATGGCCAAAGAGCCTGCCCTTCCTGTGCTGCATTGAGGTTCGCACACCGTTGCAAGGCATCAAGAAGGTGGCTTGTGCCGGGGACCGCAATCACACAAGAAGCTGCACAGCCACAACTTCAACCCGACGGTCTATGCCGTCGATCTCTGCGGAGAACAGAGTGCCTATCTGTGGCGTGGTTTCGAAGTCGCGTACTCCTAACGGATACGGACCGTTCGGGGTCTGTACGACAATTTGATGTTTCACTCTGACTCCCTCTCCACCGGCTTATGCGTCACCAGCTCCCAGCGCTCCTTGAAGCGCTCGGGGTCGTCATCCGCCTCTAGCTCGCGGGCGGCGTCCTTGAACTTGTCGAGCTGGGTTTCGGTTCGTCGGTCATGCGCCCACCTCCCTAACATCCTTTAAAGGGAAACCGACAACCGAATCCTCGTCACCAGATTCGACCGCATGCTCGAGCGCCAGAGGGCAGACACCGGCGTTTGGACAGCTACTTGCTTGCTGCACTACGCCACGTGACACTGGCGAAAATGTCAGTCCAGCGGCGTCCAGTGGCGGAAGGTCGCGGCCTGGCCGCGGCTGCGGCCGTCGGCGTCGATCAGGTTCCAGACCGTGGCCCGTTCGATGCGGAAGCGGTGGCCGGTCGCGGATATGCGCACGCCGGCATAATCGTCGATGAAGCCGTCGCGCGTCACGCGCTGCAGAAGGCGCAGCCGCTCGTCGCGGAGCGGCGCCTCGGCGGAGAGGCGCGAGGGCATGCCGACGAAACGCTCGGGCGGCAGGGCGAACAGCCGCAGCGCGAGTCGGTTGCCGTAGAAGAAGAGCGGGTCGGCCTCCGTGCCATGGGCCAGGATGGCGCAGGGCGCATCCCACAAGGTCCGAGCCGGATCCCGGGCGGACGGGATGAGAAGTCTTCCGGTCAGGCGCGCGAAGCTTTCCGGGATCAGCGCCAGCCGATCGCCGGTGCAGATGGCGGGCAATTCCTCGTCTCTGTCCATCGCCATGGCATTTCCTTCGTCAGCGCTTGTGCCCGGCTTGCCCACAAAAACAAAGGCCCGCCGGATCGCTCCGGCGGGCCTCCTGTCTCGATGGGGCCGAGGGCTTATTTGCGCTCGCTGCGCGCCTTCAGCGCCTCGCCCAGAATGTCGCCCAGCGACGCGCCCGAGTCGGACGAGCCATATTGCGCAACCGCCTGCTTCTCCTCGGCGATCTGCATCGCCTTGATCGAGAAGGTCGGCTTCTTCGAACGATCGAAGCCGGTCACCATCGCGTCGAACTTCTGGCCGACCTGGAAGCGCTCCGGACGCTGCTCGTCGCGGTCGCGGCCGAGATCGCTGCGCTTGAGGAAGCCGGTCTCGCCATCGTCGCCGACCTGGACGTCCAGGCCGCCGTCATTGATCGCGAGCACGGTGACCGTGACGATCGCATTCTTCGCCAGGCGGCTGCCGCCGCCGGTCGATGCCGTCGAAACACCGCCACGCTCGAGCTGCTTGATGCCGAGCGAGATGCGCTCCTTCTCCGAGTCGATGTCGAGCACGACCGCCTGCACGGTCTCGCCCTTGTGGTGCAGCGCCAGCGCTTCCTCGCCGGTGACGCCCCAGGCGATGTCCGACATGTGGACCATGCCGTCCACGTCGCCGTCCAGGCCGATGAACAGGCCGAACTCGGTGGCGTTCTTGACTTCGCCCTCGACGGTCGAGCCCACCGGGTGACGCTCGGCGAAGCTCTCCCACGGATTGGCCTGGGCCTGCTTGAGGCCGAGGCTGATGCGGCGCTTGTCGGCATCGACCTCGAGGATGACCACGTCCACTTCCTGCGAGGTCGACACGATCTTGCCCGGATGGACGTTCTTCTTGGTCCAGCTCATCTCGGAGACGTGGACGAGGCCTTCGATGCCCGGCTCCAGCTCCACGAAGGCGCCATATTCGGTGATGTTGGTCACGCGGCCGGTGAACTTCGCGCCGATCGGATATTTGGCGGCGGCGCCTTCCCACGGATCGCTCTCGAGCTGCTTCATGCCGAGGCTGATGCGCTGCGTGTCCTTGTTGATGCGGATGATCTGCACGCGGACGGTGTCGCCGATGTTGATCATCTCGCTCGGATGACCGACGCGCTTGTAGCTGAGATCGGTCACGTGGAGCAGGCCATCGATGCCGCCGAGATCCACGAACGCACCGTAATCGGTGATGTTCTTGACGACGCCGTCGATCACCTGGCCTTCATGCAGCGACTGGATGAGGCCGGTGCGCTGCTCGGCGCGGGTCTCTTCCAGAACGGCGCGGCGCGACACGACGATGTTGCCGCGGCGGCGATCCATCTTGAGGATCTGGAAGGGCTGCGGAATGTCCATCAGCGGGGTGACGTCGCGGACCGGGCGGATATCGACCTGGCTGCCCGGCAGGAAGGCCACGGCGCCGTTGAGATCGACGGTGAAGCCGCCCTTCACGCGGCCGAAGATCACGCCCTCGACGCGGGCGGACTTGGCGAATTCGGTCTCGAGCTTGTCCCAGGCGGCTTCGCGGCGGGCGCGGTCGCGGCTGAGCATCGCTTCGCCATGGACGTTCTCGACGCGATCGACGTAAACCTCGACCTCGTCACCGACCTTCAGATCGGCCTTCTGGCCGGGGGCGGCGAATTCGCGCAGCGCGACTCGACCTTCGGACTTCAGGCCGACGTCGATCACCGCCATGTCGTTCTCGATCGCGGTGACGGTGCCCTTTACGACGCGGCCTTCGAAGCCGTCATGCGTGCCGAGCGTGGAGTCGAGGAGCGCCGCGAAATCGTCGCGGGTCGGGTTTGCCATAGTGGCCATAAATACCAGTTTCCTAACTTCATGTGTTTCCGGCCATCCGGTTGTTTCCGGAGGTCTTTTGGCCGAACTGCCGCGTCGGCCTCATGCCGCCGCGGCATCCCGCGCTACGCCCGCGATCGGGGAAGGCGCCGGATGGAGGGAAAAGCGAAAAGGCACGCCGAGGCTCCGGTCCCCACCGGTTCCTCCGCATGCCTCGCTCCAAGGTGCCGGCTGTTTGTCCGGCGGACATGATCCGCTAGACGCCGCGCCCCATCCGGGCTTCCACGAGCGCAATCGCCCGCTGGACGGCGGCGTCTATACCCATGTCGCTGGTATCGAGCAAGACGGCGTCCTCCGCCTGCCGCAACGGCGCGGCGCTTCGTGCCGAATCCCGCTCGTCGCGCGCGCGGATGTCGGCGAGCACGGCATCCTGGTCCCCGGGAAGGCCGAGGCGGACCATCTCGCGATGGCGGCGTTCGGCACGGACCTCCGGTGAGGCGGTGACGAACAGCTTGGCATCCGCGTCGGGCGCGATCACGGTGCCGATGTCCCGTCCGTCCAGCACCGCGCCGCCCGGCTGGCGGGCGAAGGCGCGCTGCCGTTCGAGCAGGGCGGCGCGTACGGCGGGGTGCGCCGATACGATCGAGGCGGCGCGGCCGGCCTCTTCGCCCTTGAGCGCAGGGTCGGCAAGCAGCGCATCCGCGAATCCGCAGGCGGCGAGCGCGTCCGAGGCGCTCGCCGGATCGCCGCCAGCCCTCGCGACGCCCAGGCCGACGGCGCGATAGAGCAGGCCGGTATCGAGATGCGGCAGCCCGTAGTGGCGGGCGAGGCGGCTGGCGATGGTGCCTTTGCCGCTCGCCGCCGGCCCGTCTACGGCGATGATCATCGCGCGGCCGCCGCGACGAAGAGGCACCGGTTCATGAGGCACCGGTTCATTCAGGGACGGCGCCGAGGCCGGACATCAGCGCGGCGAATCCAGGAAAGCTGGTCGCGACCGGCGCCATGTCGTCGATCGTCACCGCGTCGCGCGACACCAGGCCGGCGACCGCGAAGCTCATCGCGATGCGGTGATCGAGCTTCGCCGCGACGGTAGCGCCGCCGGCGAGGGTATCGCCGTCGGTGCCGTCGATGACGAGTCCGTCCTCCAGCTCCTCGACGCGGGCGCCGATCGCGCGCAGCCCCTCGGCCATGGTGGTGATCCGATCGGATTCCTTGACGCGCAGTTCGTCCAGCCCGCGCGCCACGGTGCGGCCCCTGGCCAGCGCCGCGGCAACGAACAGCGCGGGGAACTCGTCGATCATGCTCGGCGCGATCTCGGGCGGCACGTCGATGCCGGTCAGCGCGGAATGGCGGACGATGAGATCGGCGACCGGCTCGCCCCCCGCATCGCGCGGATTGGCGAAGGCAATATCGCCGCCCATCGCGCGGAGCACCTCGAACAGGCCGGCGCGGGTGGGGTTCAGCCCGACATTTTCGATCGTCACCTCCGATCCGGGCACGAGCAGCGCCGCGACGACGGGGAAGGCGGCGGACGAGGGGTCGCCTGGGACGATGATCTGCTGCGCCCTGAGCTCCGCCTCGCCGCGAAGCTCGATCACCGTGGCGTCGTCTGCTTCGTCGCGGTGGATCTCGAGGCTGGCGCCGAAGCCGCGCAGCATGCGTTCGCTGTGATCGCGCGTCGCGACGGGCTCGATCACGCGGGTGATGCCCGGCGTGTTGAGGCCGGCCAGCAGGATCGCCGACTTCACCTGGGCCGAGGCGACCGGCAGGCGATACTCGATCGGGATGGCGGGGCAGAGGCCGCGCAGCATGAGCGGCAGGCGGCCGCCGGGGCTGGGCGTGAAGGCGGCACCCATCTGCGAGAGCGGGTCGATCACCCGGTTCATCGGACGGCGCGACAAAGAGGCGTCGCCGATGAAAGTGGCGGTGATCGGGTGGCTGGCGACCAGGCCCATCAACAGGCGCGTCGACGTGCCGGAATTGCCCATGTCGAGCGCGGCCTCGGGCTGCAGCAGGCCGCCGACGCCGACGCCGTGTACGCGCCACAGGCCATCCTCGCCGCGTTCCACGGAGGCGCCCATCGCCCGCATCGCCGCCGCGGTGGCGAGCACGTCCTCGCCCTCCAGCAGGCCTTCGATGCGGCTTTCCCCGACCGCGAGGGCGGACAGCATGATCGAGCGATGCGAGATGGACTTGTCGCCTGGCACGCGCGCGGAGCCGCGCAGCGGGCCGGGTGCACGAAAGCGCATGGGGTGAGGCTGGGAACCGTGCATGGCGGCGGCTTTTGACAGCGGCGTCCGGCTATGGCAAGGCGCGCGGCGTTTCGCGACCGGACGGGGTCCGGCCGCGCTCTTTCCATTTGTTTGCGGAGACGACACATCGTGGTGAAACCGGAATGGGGCACCAAGCGGACCTGCCCGAAGTGCGGTACCCGCTTCTACGATCTGGGCAAGGACGATCCCGTGAGCTGCATCGAATGCGGCACGGCGTGGGAGCCCGAGCCCGTCCTCAAGTCGAAGCAGCCGCTGCCCTTCGACGTGCCCAAGAAGGAGGTCGAACAGCAGAAGGGCGATGCCGATCTCGGCGACGAGGATCTGGACATCGACGAGGATGCCGAGCCGAGCCCGGACGACGATGTCGACCTCGGCGGGGACGACGACATCGGTCTCGATACTTCGGATGACGAAGACGAGAATTGAGTGTTGCCAGAGCGCGCCGACTACCCTAAAGGGCGCGCTCTCCCCGGTTCCCAGCCGGGGAAATTGAAGGGACGGGGCCGTAGCTCAGCTGGGAGAGCGTCGCAATGGCATTGCGAAGGTCAGGGGTTCGATCCCCCTCGGCTCCACCAACTCTTTCCCTTTTCGAGCCGGCCTCTGGCCGGCTTTTCTTTTGCCTGCGACGAATCGGAATGCGCCGGAGCGCGCGTGGCGATTCCGCGAGACTTTCCCGCGGCGCTGACGCACAAGCCGCACACAGGTCGGCGCGCCGATCCCCGGCGCCGACGCAGCACGGGTGATCCATGTCTCTTTCGCTCTACGACGTCAGCGTTCCCGCCTTTCTGCCCGCCTTTGATGCGATGTCCGCCTTCCTCGAAAAGGGTCGGGCCTTTGCCGACGCGCAGGGCCTGCCCCATGCCGAACTGCTCGATGCGCGGCTGATCGGGGACATGGCGCCGCTCACCGCCCAGGTCCAGCGCGCCAGCGATACGGCGAAGTTCACGGTCGTGCGCGTGGGCCAGGTCGAGAATATGGCCATCCCCGACGAGGAGGCGAGCTTCGACGACCTCCAGACGCGAATCGCGCGGACGGTGGCCTTCCTGAAGGCGGCGCCCGCGACGTGCATGGACGGGCGCGAGGAGGCCGAGGTGGTGCTCACCACGCCGAACGGCGCCATCCCCTTCACCGGGCGGAGCTATGTGCTCGGCTTTGCGCTGCCCAATTTCTATTTCCATGTCACCACCGCCTATGCGCTGCTGCGGCACAAGGGCGTTCCGGTCGGCAAGATGGACTTTCTCGGCCGGCCATGAGCGGGACGGGCGGCGAGGAGGATGTCGGCCGCTGTCCCTGGGCGGGCAGCGATCCGCAGATGCGCGCCTATCACGACAGCGAATGGGGCACGCCCGAGCGCGATTCGCGGGCATTGTGGGAGAAGCTGATGCTGGACGGTTTCCAGGCCGGCCTCGCCTGGATCACCGTGCTGCGCAAGCGCGAGGCGTTCCGCGCCGCCTTCCAGGGCTTCGAGCCGGAGCGGGTGGCGCGCTTCGGCGAGGAGGATGTCCGGCGGCTGCTCGGCGATGCCGGGATCATCCGCTCGCGCGCGAAGATCGAGGCGACGATCGCCAACGCCCGCGCCTATCTGGCGATGCGCGAGGCGGGCGAGGATTTCGCCGATTTCTGCTGGTCCTTCACCGGCGGCAAAGTGCTGCGCGGCGACGGCGGACCGCCGCCGGCGAAGACCGAATTGTCCGAGCAGCTATCGAAAGCGCTCAAGCAACGCGGCTTCGCATTCGTCGGGCCGACGATCGTCTATGCCTGGATGCAGGCGGTCGGCATCGTCGACGATCATGTGAAGGGCTGTTTTCGGCGATAGGATATCTTCATTCTCCCCCGTGCCGGGGAGGATCAAGGCCCAGCCACCGTGCCATCTCCTCCAGCTCTGCGTGCAATTCGCCTATCGTTTCCGCCGGAGCGCCCGGCTCGAGATGTATCGCATGCGCGATGAGGCGCCCGCCCTGGCGATCCGCCTTCAGGTCCGCGCGCGCGACGAGGCGGTCGCCGAGCAGGAAGGGGAGCACATAATAGCCGTGCTGGCGCTTGTCGGCGGGTGTGTAGATCTCGATCCGGTAGCGGAAGCCGAACAGCCGCTCGGTCCGGTCGCGCTCCCAGATCAGCGGATCGAAGGGGGCGAGCAGCGCGCGGGCGGCGATGCGGCGGGGCCGCTTCGCGTCGCGATGGAGATAGGCGGGATTGCGCCAGCCGGCGACGGCGACCGGGATCAGCACGCCTTCCTCGACGAGGGCCGCAACCGCCGCCTTGCTGTCCGCCGGGGTCAGCCGGAAATAATCGCGCAGGTCGCTCTCGGTGGCGATGCCGAGCGCCTGCGCCGCGCGTTCGGTGAGCAGGCGCTGGGCATCGGCCTTGGCGGGTGTGGGCAGCGCCAGGATCGCGGATGGGATCACGCGTTCGGGCAGGTCGTAGACGCGTTCGAAGCTGCCGCGGCGCGTGGACGTGGTGATATGGCCTGCCCAGAACAGCCATTCGAGCGTGCGCTTGGTGTCGCCCCATTCCCACCAGCCGCTGCGGCTCTTGCCGCCCTCGAAATCGGAGGCGGCGAGAGGCCCGTCGGCACGGATGCGCGCCAGCGTCGCCTCTGCCTCGCCGCGGCGTTCGCCGGCATAGGCGCGCAGGCTGCTCCATCCGATCGCGCCGCTGTCCGCCTCGGCCATGCGCCAGCGCAGCAGCGGGTGCAGCTCGAGCGGCAGCAGCGAGGCCTCGTGCGCCCAATATTCGAACAGCTTGCGCTCGCTGCGCTTTCCCCAGGCGGCGCGCTCCAGCAGGGTGCGGTCATAGCTGCCCAGCCGGGAGAAGGCGGGCAGATAATGGGCGCGCGCCAGCACGTTGACGCTGTCGATCTGGTGGAGCGACAGCCGCGCGAGCGTGCGGCGCAGATGGGCGGCGCCCGGCGCGGGAGGCCGGGCGGCGGCGAAGCCCTGGGCGGCCAGCGCGATGCGGCGGGCCTGGGCGGAGGAGAGCTGGTCTTTGGGCGGTGCGATCACTCGCCCAGCATGCGGATGATTGCGGAGAAGTCGAGCCCGCCATTGCCGGCATTCTGGAAGGCTTGATAGAGCGCCATGGCATTGGCGCCCATCGGCACGCTGGCATTGGCGCCGCTCGCCGCCTCGACCGCGAGCTTCAGGTCCTTGAGCATCAGCGCGGTCGCGAAGCCGCCCTGATAGCCGTTGTCGGCGGGCGTCTGCGGGCCGACGCCGGGGAGCGGGCAATAGCTCGTCATCGACCAGCTCTGGCCCGACGCCTTGGACGAGATGTCGAAGAAGGTCTGCGGATCGAGGCCGAGCTTCTTGGCGAGCAGGAAGGCCTCGCAGGTCGCGATCATCGTCGCGCCGAGCAGCATGTTGTTGGCGATCTTGGCGGCCTGGCCGGCGCCGATCGCGCCCGCGTGGATCACCGCCTTGCCCATCTTGGCGAGCACCGTCTCGGCCCGCGCGAAGTCGGCGTCGCTGCCGCCGACCATGAAGGTGAGCGTGCCGCCATTGGCCGCCGCGATCCCGCCCGAGACCGGCGCGTCGACCATGGCGAGCCCCTTGGCGGCGGCCGCGGCGCCGACCGCCTTCGCCGTGGCGACGTCGATCGTCGAGCAGTCGATCAGGAGCGCGTCCTTCGGCACCGCATCGAACACCTCGCCGCCATAGACCGCATCGACATGCTTTCCGGCGGGCAGCATGGTGACGACGAACTCGGCGCCGGCGACGGCCTCGGAAGCCGAGCCTACCGGCGTGCAGCCCGACTGGCGGGCTTTGCTGAGCGCATCCTCGGACAGGTCGAAGGCACGCACCTCATGTCCCGCCTTGGCGAGATTGGCAGCCATGCCGCCGCCCATATTTCCGAGACCGATGAAACCGATGCGTGCCATGTCGTGCTCCTTATTTTTAGGCCCCCCCTTCAGGGGAGGGGATGGGGTGGGGGCGAGCCAAGCGAGCGTTCTGGCCTCGAAGCAGGAATACCGGCATCGTGGCGGCTGCCGACAGGCCCCACCCCAAACCCCTCCCCCTGAAGGGGAGGGGCTTAGATCGTCACCGACCCTTCCACTCGCCTTTCCGCTTCTCGACGAAGGCGGTCATGCCCTCGGCCTTGTCCTCGGTGGCGCACAGGCCGTTGAACAGGCGGCGCTCGAAGAGGATGCCGGTGGCGAGGCCGGTCTCGAAGGCGGCGTTGACCATCTCCTTGTTGGCGATGGCGGCCAGCGGCGGCATCTCGGCGATCGCGGCGGCAGTCTTTAGCGCTTCGTCGACCAGCTCGGCGAGGGGGACGACGCGGCTCACCAGGCTCGCGCGCTCGGCCTCGGCGGCGTCCATCATCCGGCCGGTGAGGCACATCTCCATCGCCTTCGCCTTGCCGACCGCGCGGGTCAGCCGCTGCGACCCGCCCATGCCGGGCGCGACGCCGAGCTTGATCTCGGGCTGGCCGAACTTGGCGTTGTCCGCCGCGATGATGAAGTCCGCCATCATGGCAAGCTCGCAGCCGCCGCCGAGCGCGAAGCCGGCGACCGCGGCGATCCACGGCTTGCGCGTCGCGGTCACCCGCTCGAAGCCGGCGAAGAAATTCTCTCCGAACATCTCGGCGAAGCCCTTGGGCTGCATCTGCTTGATGTCGGCGCCCGCCGCGAACGCCTTCTCGCTGCCGGTCAGCACCGCGCAGCGCTGCTCGGGATCGGCGTCGAACGCGGCGAAGGCGGCGATGAGGTCGGCCAACACGTCGGTGTTGAGCGCGTTCAGCGCCTGCGGCCGGTTGAGCCGGATCAAGGTCACCGCGCCGTGGGTCTCTACGAGGAGGGTTTCATAGTCGGCCATGTCGTCGTCATCCCGGCGAAAGCCGGGATTCAGGCCCGGCGGTTGATATGGACCCCGGCTTTCGCCGGGGTGAGGGTCAGAAGGCAAGCGGCTGCCATTCCTCATCGGCGGGCAGCGGCGCGAAGATCTGGTCGACCAGGCCCTGGCTCACGCCCTCGGGGGTTGCCGGATCCCATTTCGGGCTGTTGTCCTTGTCGATGATCAGCGCGCGCACGCCCTCGATGAAGTCGTGGCGCTGGCAGATATGGGCCGCGACGCGATATTCGACGCGCATCTCCTCGGCGAAGTCGGCATGGTCCTTGCCCTGGGCGAGCAGGCGGAGCGAGACCTTGCAGGTCTGTGGGGACTTGGAGCGCAGCGTCGCTGCTTCCCTGGCGGCCCATTCGGAGCTGTCGGTGTCGAGCGCCGCGATCACCTGTTCCAGCGTATCGGCGGCGAACAGCCGGTCGATCGCCTCGCGATGGGCGGCGATCTTCCCGGTCGGCGGCTCGGCCGAGACGGCGGCGAGGATGGCGTCTACCTCCTGCGGCGCCGCGGTCAGTCGCGCCTTCAGATCGTCGAGCGCGTCGCTCGGCACATAATGGGTGGAAAGGCCGAGCGCGATGCAGTCTCCCCCATCGATGCGTGCACCGGTGAGCGCCAGATACTGGCCGGTGCGCCCCGGCAGGCGCGAGAGATACCAGCCGCCGCCGACGTCCGGGAACAGGCCGATGCCGCTCTCGGGCATGGCGTACATCGTCCGCTCGGTTGCGACGCGATAGCGCGCCGGCTGCGAGATGCCGACGCCGCCGCCCATGGTGATGCCGTCCATGAACGCCACGATCGGCTTGGCATAGGTGAACAGCAGATGGTTGAGCTGATATTCGCGATAGAAGAAGGCGCGCGCCTCGACGCCGTCGCTTGCGCCGCTCTCGGCGATCATGCGGATGTCGCCGCCCGCGCAGAAGCCGCGGCCTTCTGCATGGTCGATCAGCACGATGCGGATGGCAGGATCGTCGCGCCACGCGACGAGCGCGTCGATCATGGCGTCGCACATCGGCTTGGTCAGCGCGTGGATCGCCTTGGGGCGGTTCAGTCGGATGCGGCCGGCGCCGCCTTCGACGGAGATCAGGACGTCATCGGTCATACGGGCGCTTTCCTATCCTTTTCGAGTCCCTTTCATCCTCCCCCGCAGGGGGAGGGGGACCATGCGTAGCATGGTGGAGGGGTTCCGGGCCGCTCAAGGCGCGACGTTGCGAATGAGGTATGCGGGAACCCCTCCACCGGCTTCGCCGGTCCCCCTCCCCCTGCGGGGGAGGATGAGTGAGAGGCGCATCACTGCCGCAGCATCTCGCGCGCGATGATGACGCGCATGATCTCATTGGTGCCTTCCAGGATGCGGTGGACACGCAGGTCGCGGAAGAAGCGTTCGATGGGATAATCCTGGAGATAGCCGTAGCCGCCATGGAGCTGTAGCGCGCGGTCGACCACCGCGGAGCCGGTGTCGGTGGCGAAGCGCTTGGCCATGGCAGCGAACTTGGTCTTGTCGGGCGCACCCTCCGTCACCTTAGCGGCCGCCGCGTAGAGCAGGGTACGCGCCGCTTGGAGCTCGGTCTCCATGTCGGCGAGGGTGAACTGGGTTCCCTGGAAATCGGCGATCGACTGGCCGAACTGCTTGCGGTCCTTGGTGTAGGCGATCGCCTCGTCCAGGCAGCGCTGCGCGCCGCCGAGCGAGCAGGCGCCGATGTTGAGCCGTCCGCCGTCGAGCCCTGCCATGGCGATGCGGAAACCCTCGCCCTCGGCACCGACGCGATTGGCGACCGGCACGCGCACGCCATCGAAATTCACCTGCGCGGTCGGCTGCGAATGCCAGCCGAGCTTCTTCTCCTGCGCGCCGAAGCTCACGCCCGGCATGTCCTTGTCGATCACCAGGCAGGATATGCCCTTGGGGCCGTCCGCGCCGGTGCGCACCATGACCACATAGACGTCGTTGGCGCCGCCGCCGGATATGAATGCCTTGGATCCGGTGACGACATAGTCGTCGCCATCGCGCACCGCCTTGGTGCGCAGGCTGGCCGCGTCCGATCCGGCGGACGGCTCGGTCAGGCAATAGCTGGCGATGCGATCGCAGGCGACGAGATCGGGGAGATAGCGCGCCTTCACATCCGCCGAGCCGAACCGGTCGATCATCCAGGCGGACATGTTGTGGATCGAGATGAACGCGCTGGTGGAGGGGCAGCCATAGGCCATCGCCTCCATGATGATCGCCGCCTCCAGCCGGCCCAGGCCGATGCCGCCGGCTTCTTCGGAGACGTAGATGCCGCCAAAGCCGAGCTCGGCCGCGGCCTTCACCACGTCGCGCGGGAAATGATGCTCCTCGTCCCACTTCGCCGCATGGGGGGTGATCGCGTCCGCGGTGAAGCGCTGCGCCATCTCCTGGATGGCGCGCTGGTCTTCCGTGAGATCGAACTGGGTCATGCGCTCTCCACGTTCTTCATCCTCCCCCGCAGGGGGAGGGGGACCACCCGGAGGGTGGTGGAGGGGCTCCGGCGCGCATCATTCCCGACGTCGCGTCCTGGACGACCCAGAGCCCCTCCACCGCCTTCGGCGGTCCCCCTCCCCGTTCCGGGGAGGATGATGCGGTTACCCCATGGTCGGAATCACGAACGCGCTCGAGCCGTCGGCGCCGCCATCGGGCCAGCGGCCGGTGACGGTCTTGATCCGGGTCCAGAACTTCACGCCTTCCATGCCGTGCTGGTTGGTGTCGCCGAACGCCGAACGCTTCCAGCCGCCGAAGGTGTGATAGGCGACCGGCACCGGGATCGGCACGTTGACGCCGACCATGCCGACATTGACCCGCGCCGCGAACTCGCGCGCCGCATGGCCGTTGCGGGTGAAGATCGCGACGCCGTTGCCGTACTGGTGCTTGGAGGGGAGGGCGACCGCCTCCTCGAAATCCTTCGCGCGGACGATCTGGAGGACCGGGCCGAAGATTTCCTCCTTGTAGGTCGTCATGTCGGTGGTGACGCGATCGAACAGCGTCGGGCCGACGAAGAAGCCCTCCTCATGGCCCTGCAGCTTGAAGCCGCGGCCGTCGACGACCAGCTCGGCGCCCTCGTCGATGCCCATCTGGATGTAGTTCTCGATCTTCGCCTTGTGCGCGGCGGTGACGACCGGGCCGTAATGGGCCTCGGCATCGGTCGAGACGCCGACGCGCAGCGCCTCGATCGCCGGGATCAGCTTCTGGCGGAGGCGATCGGCGGTGTCCTCGCCGACCGGCACGACCACCGGCAGCGCCATGCAGCGCTCGCCTGCCGAGCCGAAGGCGGCGCCGGCGAGATCGTTCACCACCTGGTCGAGATCGGCGTCGGGCATCACGATGCCGTGATTCTTGGCGCCGCCCATCGCCTGGACGCGCTTGCCGGCCGCGACGCCGCGCTGATAGACATAATGGGCGATGTCGGACGAGCCGACGAAGCTGACCGCGGCGATATCGGGATGATCGAGGATCGCATCGACCATCTCCTTGTCGCCATGGACGACGGAGAGCACGCCGTCCGGAAGCCCCGCTTCCTTGAACAGCTCGGCGAGGCGCACGGGAACCGAGGGATCGCGCTCGGACGGCTTGATGATGAAGGCGTTGCCGCAGGCGAGTGCGACGCCCGACATCCAAAGCGGGATCATCGCCGGGAAATTGAACGGCGTGATGCCGGCGCCGATGCCGATCGGCTGGCGCATCGACCAGACGTCGATGCCGGGGCCGGCGCCCTGGGTATATTCGCCTTTCAGGACATGCGGGATGCCACAGGCGAACTCGATCACTTCCAGTCCGCGCTGGATGTCGCCCTTCGCATCGGCGATCACCTTGCCATGCTCGGACGAGAGCAGATGGGCAAGCTCGTCCATGTTCTTTTCGACGAGTTCCTTGAACTTGAACATCACGCGGGCCCGGCGCTGCGGGTTGGTCGCGGCCCAGGCCGGCTGCGCGGCCCTGGCGGCGGCCACCGCCTTCTCGAGCTCGGCCTGGGTGCCGAGCGAGACCTTGGCCTGGACCTGGCCACTGTTCGGATCGAACACGTCGCCCTGGCGGCTGCCGCCCGAAGCGCTGCCGCCGGCGATGAAATGATCGATGATGCGCATGGAGACTCTCCTGGCCGAATGGTTGCGGGCGGGATGGTCCATTGAGGATTTGCACGCAAGAGGGCATATCCGCAGCCATGATCTGCAATTATGCAGCAGGGCGTGCGGGCGCCTTCTTCTCATCCACCCCATCGCCGATGGGAAGGATGAGGGTGTGCGGTTAGATCGCTGCCCATGACTTTCGACTGGGACGACCTGCGCATCTTCCTCGCCGTCGCCCGCGCCCGCCGCGTCGCGCCGGCCGCCCGTGCGCTCGGCATCGATCCGACCACCATCGGCCGCCGCCTCGCGCGCCTGCAGGACGGCCTCGGCGCCCCGCTGTTCGAGACGATCGGCGGCGAGCGGCGGCTGACCGAGCGCGGGCAGACACTGCTCGCCCATGCCGAGACGATCGAGAGCGCTGCGCTTGCCGCAGTCGGCGAGGTCTCGGGGGAGGCGGCGCGGCTGTCCGGCCATGTCCGGCTCAGCGTCTCGGAGGGCTTCGCGACCTGGATCCTCGCCCCCGCGCTGCCCGATTTCCACCGCGCCAACCCGGCGATCCAGCTCGACCTCATCACCGCGTCGGGCTTCCTCAACCCCTCGCGGCGCGAGGCGGACATCGCGGTGATGCTGGCGCGGCCGCGCAGCGGGCGGCTGGTGGCGGCCAAGCTCGGCGACTATCGGCTGCGCCTCTACGCCTCGCACGCCTATCTCGCCGCGCGGACCGCGCCGGGCTCGGTGGCGGACCTCGCGGGCCATGACCTGATCGGCTATGTGCCCGAGTTCATCTATTCGCCCGAGCTCGATTATCTGGGCGAGATCGGCGCGGGGCTGGAGCCGGTGGCGCGCAGCACCAGCATCAATGTCCAGCACCGGATGATCGCCACCGGCGCCGGGATCGGCATCCTGCCGGCCTTCATCGGCGAGCGCGATGCGGGGCTCGTCCCGCTGCTTGCCGATGCGGTCGAGCTCAGGCGCAGCTTCTGGCTCGTCACCCACAGCGATACTCGTCAACTGCCGCGGATCGAGGCTGTGGTGCGCTGGCTGCGTGCGTGTGGGGCTAGCCTCGCATGACGGAAAAAAACTGGCGCCCCGGGACAAGAATTCGCTAGATGCGCGGGTAGCTCTGTTGCGACCGCAACATCCTCTTTGACCCTGGGGGAAGGATGAAGAAACTCTATCCCGATGCCGCCGCGGCGCTCGACGGCGTCCTGTTCGACGGCATGACGATCTGCGCGGGCGGCTTCGGCCTCTGCGGCATTCCGGAGCGGCTGATCGACGCGATCGTCGCCTCCGGCGTCAAGGACCTCACCATCGCGTCGAACAATGCCGGCATCGACGGCGAGGGGCTCGGCAAGCTGCTGCGCAGCCGCCAGGTCAAGAAGATGATCAGCTCCTATGTCGGCGAGAACAAGGAGTTCGAGCGGCAATATCTGGCGGGCGAGCTCGAGGTGGAGTTCTGCCCCCAGGGCACGCTGGCCGAGCGGATGCGGGCCGGCGGCGCGGGCATTCCGGGTTTCTACACCAAGACCGGCGTCGGCACCCTCGTCGCCGAGGGCAAGGAGACCAAGGAGTTCGACGGCCAGACTTATATCCTCGAGCGCGGCATCCGCGCCGACCTGTCGATCGTCAAGGGTTGGAAGGCGGACGAAGCGGGCAATCTCGTCTTTCGCAAGACCGCGCGCAACTTCAACGCGCCGGCGGCCACGGCGTCGAGCATGACGATCGCCGAGGTGGAGGAGATCGTGCCGGTCGGCAGCCTCGATCCCGACTGCATCCATGTACCGAGCGTCTACATCAAGCGGCTCGTGCTCGGCGCGCCCTATGATAAGAAGATCGAGTTCCGCACCGTGCGCCAGAGGGAGGCGGCATAATGAGCTGGGATCGCAATCAGATGGCGGCGCGCGCCGCAAAGGAGCTGAAGGACGGCTTCTACGTCAATCTCGGCATCGGCATCCCGACCTTGGTGGCGAACAACATTCCGGACGGCGTCACCGTCACCTTGCAGAGCGAGAACGGCATGCTCGGCATCGGGCCTTTCCCCTATGAGGACGAGGTCGACGCCGATCTGATCAACGCCGGCAAGCAGACGATCAGCCAGCTTCCGTCGAGCAGCTTCTTCAGCTCCTCGGACAGCTTCGCGATGATCCGCGGCGGCCATATCGACCTGACCGTGCTCGGCGCGATGGAAGTGGCCGAAAATGGCGACATCGCCAACTGGATGATCCCCGGCAAGATGATCAAGGGCATGGGCGGCGCGATGGATCTCGTCGCCGGCGTCAAGAAGATCATCGTGGTGATGGAGCATACGTCCAAGGACGGCAGCCCCAAGTTCATCCCGGAATGCACCCTGCCGCTGACCGGCAAGAATGTGGTCGACATGATCGTCACCGACCTGTGCGTGTTCAGCCGTCCGGATCATGACTCGCCGTTCAAGCTGATCGAGCTTGCCCCCGGCGTGACGGCCGAGGAGGTCGCCACCAAGACGACGGCGCATTATCTGAGCTAGTTCTTCCTCCCTCTCATCCTTCCCCAGCGGGGTTACGGGATGCGGACATTGTAGAATCGGGCCTTTCTTCTTCGTCACCCCAGCGGAGGCTGGGGTCGCTCTCCACAGTCACCTGCGGCTTGTCGAGAGTGATGTCAGCTTCCGCTGGCATGACGTGTGAAAAAAAACGTGGCCGAACCAATGGGTGAATCCGATCGCTCGCGCTGGGGGAGGATAAGAAACAAAAAAGCCGGCGCGAGGGGATCGCGCCGGCCCATTTGCGATGAAAGGGTTGGAGATCAGAAGCGGAACTGACCGAACAGGCCGAACTCGTCGTAGGTGCCGCTGACACCGGCGAGGCCGATATTGCCGTTCGACGTCGCGATCGTGCCGTTGTCGACCTTGTCGCGCTTGTAGACCAGGGCCAGGTCGACGATCTTCGCCGGGCTGTACTGGACGCCTACGTTGAAGTAGTTGTCCTTGACGCGGTCGAACTGCTCCTTGCGCGGCTTGACGAAGTCGTAGCGACCGAAGGCGCTCCACTTCGGGGCGAAGTTGACGTTGGCGAACACCGAATAGCCTTCGGATTTGTCCGAGAGCGTCGCGGAGGTGATGTAGTTCGAGCCGTTGTTGTTGTAGTTCTTGGCATAGAAATATTCGCCGCCGATCGTGAACATCTTGTTCTTGTAGCCGGCGAGGGCGTCGAAGCGCTTGGCGGTGTGGTAGGTCGGCACGCCCTGGACGTCGTTGCCGAGCTTGCCGACATAGCCGCCGACGCCCGCGAAGAAGCCCTTATACTGGGTCGACACGCGGCCTTCGAAGTCGACCGACTTGGTGACCTTCACGTTGCGGTAACCCGCGCCGTCGACGACCGAGAACTGATAGCTCAGGATGCCGTCCTTGACGTCGCCGAGGACGTGCACGCCCCAATCGGCCGAGGTGCCGAAGCTCACGCGATCGATGAGCGTGTTTTCGATGTGGCGCAGGCCGTAGATATTCTCGACATAGGGGACCCACGGCATGTCCGCCGCGCCGACCCGGATGATCAGGGCCGGGTTCAGCTTCGCCTGCAGATAGGCTTTCTTCACATAGAAGCCGCGGCCGACGAGCTGCGCGTCGCTCGGTGCCGATAGATTGTTGAAGTTGGTGCTCGACGTGCGGCCGACGACGTTGGCGATGTCCATCGTCAGGTTGCCGGAGAAAATGTCGTCGAACTTGTGATCGACGCCCAGATAGAAGCGCTTGATGTTGAAGCCCGTGCCGTTCGTCGTGCCGTTGGTGGTGCCGATCGGCTTGATGCCGCCATTCTTCTGGCTGATGTTGCTGATGTTGAAATACATCCGGCCGCTGAAGGTGGTGGTATCCCACCAGCCGCCCTTCGGCTTCCAGGTGGCCATCTGCGACTTGACCTGCTCCGGAACCTTGGACGTGGCGGCGGTGGCTGCCTGCGCCTGGCTGATCGCGGCCTGGGCCTGATCGTTGGCGGCCTGTGCCTGGACCTGGGTCTGCTGCTGCGCCGCTTCGGCGGCATCCAGACGCGCGGTCAGCATCTCGACCTGCTGCTTCAGCAGCTTGATCTCTTCGGCCTGCGAAGACGAAGCTGCGGCGACGTGGCGGCGCTTCGTCGGCTTGGCGTCAGCGGCGGTCGCCGCGCCCACCAAGGCGAGCGCGCTCAACCCCGCTCCCGCGAGCAGGGACATCCGATTTTGCATTGTGAATAAACCCCTTGATTCGGTCCGCACCCGAGAGCGGAACCATCGCGCTGCTAGACCTCGGATGTGACAGTTTGATGTAGCTATTCTTACGATTTTGCGCTGCACCAACCCCTGGGGCGATTCGAAACAACAGGATCAAATATATGAAATTAAACGGATATTTGTGTGTTAATCGATTGTCATATTGATGTAACAGCGTCGCACTACGGCGTTACCGTGCCGGGGGGAAACCGGCGTTCGGAGACATATAACCCATGTTCAAGACATTCACGGTCGCGCTCGGCGCGGCCACGCTCCTCGCAGGAGCTGCGCAGGCGGCCGATCTGTCGGGCGCCGGCGCGACTTTCCCGGCTCCTGTCTACGCGAAGTGGGCGGAGACCTATAAGGCGCAGACCGGCGTCGGCCTCAACTACCAGGCGATCGGCTCCGGCGGCGGCATCAAGCAGATCAAGGCGAAGACCGTCGATTTCGGCGCGTCGGACAAGCCGCTGAAATATGAGGATCTCCTCGCGGCCGGCCTCTATCAGTTCCCGACCGTGATCGGCGGCGTGGTCCCGATCATGAACCTGCCGGGCGTGAAGCCGGGCGCGGTGAAGCTGACCGGCGACCTGCTCGCCAAAATCTATCTCGGCCAGATCACCCGCTGGAACGATCCGGCGATCAAGGCGGTCAATGGCGGCCTGCCGCTTCCGAACCTGCCGATCACCGTCGTCCATCGTTCGGACGGCTCGGGCACCAGCTTCATCTTCACCTCCTATCTGGCCGCGAAGAATGGCGATTGGGCCGCCAAGGTCGGCGCCAGCGACTCGGTGCAGTGGCCGACCGGCCTCGGCGGCAAGGGCAATGACGGCGTGTCCGCTTTCGTGAAGCAGACCCTCGGCTCGATCGGCTATGTCGAATATGCCTATGCCAAGCAGAACAATGCGGTCTTTGCCTCGATGCAGAACAAGGCCGGCAAGTTCGTGCTGCCGGCGGCAGCGAACTTCGCGGCGGCTGCGGCCGGCGCGGCCTGGGGCAAGTCGGCCGGCAACTACGTCCTGCTGATCGATCAGCCGGGCGCCACCACCTGGCCGATCAGCGGCGCGACCTTCATCCTGCTCTATCGCGAGCAGGAAAATGCCGCCGCTGGCCAGGGCGTGCTGAAATTCTTCGACTGGGCCTACAAGTCGGGCGATGCGGACGCCGCGAAGCTCGATTACGTGCCGCTCCCGCTCGCCGTGAAGAATATCATGCGCAAGCAGTGGGCGACGATCATCAAGTCGGGTGGCAAGCCGGTCTACGTTTCCAAGTAAGCCATCCCTTTCGCCAGACCATGGCATAATGAGGCGGGGGTGCTATGGCACCTCCGCCTTCGTCGAGCAGGTGACATGACCGCACTCGCTGTTTCCGAAACATCGATCAAACCGCGCAATGCGTGGGGAGAGACGCTGTTCCGCGCCGCCTGCTTCAGCGCGGCCACATTATTGATGGCCGCCCTTGCCGGGGTGGTGATCAGCCTCGTCATCGGCGGCTGGCCCGCCTTCAAGACCTTCGGCTTCGGCTTCTTCACGTCGAGCGAGTGGAATCCGGTGACGGAAGTCTATGGTGCGGCGGGGCCGATCGTCGGCACGCTGATCACGGCCTTCCTCTCGCTGGTCGTCGCGCTGCCGCTGGCGCTCGGCGTGGCTGTGTTCCTCGTCGAATTCTGCCCCAAGCCGATCGCCAATCCGATCGGCGTCGCCGTCGAGCTGCTCGCGGGCATTCCCTCGATCGTTTACGGCATGTGGGGCCTGTTCGTCTTTGCCCCCTGGTTCGCCCAGCATGTCCAGCTCCCGCTGGTGATGAACGCCGAGCCGGGATCGTGGATGGACAAGCTCTTCTCGGGCGTGCCCAACGGGGCGAACATCTTCACTGCCTCGATGATCCTCGCGATCATGATCTTGCCCTATATGTCGGCGGTGTTCCGCGAGCTGTTCATGACGGTTCCCGCGCAGGTGCGCGAAGCCGCCTATGGCCTCGGCTGCACGCCCTTCGAGGTGATTCGCTCGATCATCGTCCCCTATGTCAGCAAGGGCGTGATCGGCGTCATCATGCTCGGCCTCGGCCGCGCGCTGGGCGAGACGATGGCGGTGACCTTCATCATCGGCAACGCCCACGGCTTCCCGCACTCCATCTTCGACTCGGGCTCGACCATCGCATCGACGATCGCGAACGAGTTCACCGAAGCCACCGGCGAGATGCATACGGCGGCGCTGGTCGCGCTGGGTCTCGTCCTGTTCCTGATCACTTTCGCGGTGCTCGCCGTCGCGCGGCTGCTGCTCCGCGGCCAGAAGCATTGAGGAGGCAGTGATGGATCGCGCACTCTTCCGCCGCGTCACCAACGGCATCTTCGTCGGCGCCTGCGGCCTCGCCACGCTCATCGCGCTCACCGCGCTGGTGCTCATCCTGTGGTCGCTGATCACCAAGGGCATCGGCGGGCTCGAGCTCAAGGTCTTCACCGAATCGCAGCCTGCGCCGGGTTCGGAGGGCGGTCTTGCCAACGCCATCGTCGGATCGATCCTGATGTGCGGCCTCGGCATGGTGATCGCCCTCGTCGTCGGCATCCTGGCTGGCACCTGGCTCGCCGAATATGGCGGCCAGACCACCTATGGGCACGTCGTCCGCTTCCTGAACGACGTGCTCCTGTCGGCGCCGTCGATCCTCGTCGGCCTGTTCGTGTACGAGCTGCTCGTGGCGCCGTTCCACGGCTTCTCGGCTTATGCCGGCGCGGTGGCGCTCGCCATCCTCGCGACGCCGATCGTGACGCGCACCACTGAGGACATCCTTGCCCTGCAGCCCAACGCGCTGCGCGAGGCGGGCATGGCGCTCGGCGCAAGCCGCGCATTCGTGATCCGCTCGATCATCTGGAAGGCGGCGCGCACCGGTCTCGTCACGGGCGGCCTGCTCGGTTTCGCGCGGATCAGCGGCGAGACCGCGCCGCTGCTCTTCACCTCGCTCGGCAACCAATTCATGAACACGCACATGTCGCAGCCGATGGCGAGCCTGCCGACCACCATCTTCCAGTTCGCGCTGAGCGCCTATGACGACTGGCAGCGCCTCGCCTGGGTGGGCGCGCTGCTGATCGCCATCGCCGTCCTTTCCATCAACATCATCGGGCGCATCCTCGCCCGGGAGACGCACCGATGAACGACGTTTCCATTGCCGCCCCGACGCAGGCGGAAGAGCAATATATGGTCGCGCCCGCGCGCGAAAATCTCGTGATCGAGGCACGCAAGCTCGATTTCTTCTACGGCAAGAACCAGTCGCTGTACGGCGTCGACCTGCCGGTCGAGCGGAACAAGATCACCGCGCTGATCGGCCCGTCAGGCTGCGGCAAGTCCACGCTGCTGCGCGCCCTGAACCGGATCTACGACCTGTATCCCGGCCAGCACGCGGTGGGCCGGATCGTGCTGGACGGCAATGACATGCTGACCGATCGCAAGAGCCTCCAGAGGCTGCGCGACCGCAACTCGACGGGCGCGACGGTGGACGAGGAGCCGCAGGCCAGCCGCGCCGGATCCGACCTCACCCAGCTGCGCGCTCGCGTCGGCATGGTGTTCCAGAAGCCGACGCCGTTTCCCATGTCGATCTACGACAATGTCGCGTTCGGCGTGAAGCTCTACCACCGCAAGAGCAAGTCCGAGATGGATGCGATCGTCGAGCGCTCGCTGCGCCGCGCCGCGCTGTGGGACGAGGTCAAGGACAAGCTGAACAAGTCGGGCCTCGGCCTTTCGGGCGGCCAGCAGCAGCGGCTGTGCGTCGCGCGCGGCATCGCGGTGGAGCCGGAGGTGCTGCTGCTCGACGAGCCGGCCTCGGCGCTCGATCCGATCTCGACCGCAAAGCTGGAAGAGACGCTGATGGAGCTGAAGCGGGACTTCACTATCGTGATCGTGACGCACAATCTTCAGCAGGCAGCCCGTATCTCCGATTATACGGGCTTCATGTTCCTGGGCAAGATGATCGAGTTCGGCCCGACCGAGGATCTCTTCTCCAATCCGCGCGCGCAGCGCACGCGCGATTATGTGACCGGCCGCTTCGGCTGATCGCAACTGACGGGGCTTTCCGGCAGGGGGCGTGATGGCACATCCGCCATCACGCCCCCTGTGATTCGGATCGCCGCCCGAATGACGGGAACATTGAGCCGCGTTGAGGTATTGAGTGGAGTCGGTTCCAGATGGAGGACACCGACATGGCTGCGCGTGCCTATTGGCAGGGCCAGATCAGGCTGGCGCTGGTTTCGATTCCGGTGGAGATATATTCGGCGACGAAGAGCGGCGCGACCGTCTCCTTCCGCCAGATCCACGAGCCGAGCGGCAAGCGCATCCACTATGAGAAGGTGGTGGACGGCATCGGCCCGGTCGATCCGGACGAGATCCGCAAGGGTTTCGAATATGAGAAGGGCGAATATGTCCTGCTCGAGGACGAGGAGATCGAGGGCGTCAAGCTGGAGAGCAAGAAGACGCTCGACCTCACCGAGTTCGTCGATGTGGGTGAAGTCGACGCCATTTATTATGACAAGCCCTATTATGTCGTTCCGGCCGACGATCTCGCCGAAGAGGCGTTCGTCGTTCTGCGTGAGGCGCTGCGCAAGACGCGCAAGGTCGGCATCGGCCAGCTTGCATTGCGCGGGCGCGAATATGTCGTCAGCCTGAAGCCGTGCGGCCGCGGCATGGTGCTCGAGACTCTGCGCTATGCCGACGAGGTGAACAAGGCCTCCGGCTATTTCCGTGACATCGGCGATGCCAAGCCGGACGAGGATCTGCTGGATCTCGCCACCACGCTGATCGAGAAGAAGGCGGCGAAGTTCGACGCCTCCGAATTCCACGATCGCTATGTGGATGCGCTGCGCGACCTGATCGAGCGCAAACGCAAGTCCAAGACGGGCAAGGTCTCGCTCGACACCGAGGAGCGCGCGCCTTCGCGGGGGTCCAACGTGGTCGATCTCATGGCCGCGCTCAAGAAATCGCTCGACCGGCCGGGGGACAATGACAATGGGCCGGGCCGCAAGGCGCCGGCGCGCAAGGCCGCGGCAAAATCGGGTACGACGAAGACGGCCGCGACAAAGGGAACGGCCAAGCCCGCGGCGCGCAAGGCAGCCTCGCCTCGCGCCCGCAAGAGTGCCTGACATGGCCGCGCGCGCCGATCCGCTCGCCACCTACAACCGCAAGCGGGATTTCAAGAAGACCGCGGAGCCCAAGGGGGTGCGCGGCACCGAAAGCGGCCATCTGTTCATCGTGCAGAAGCACGACGCGACCCGGCTCCATTGGGATTTCCGGCTCGAGATGGACGGCGTGCTCAAGAGCTGGGCGGTGACACGCGGCCCCAGCCTCGATCCCGAGGACAAGCGGCTCGCGGTTCGCACCGAAGACCATCCCATGGATTATGCCATGTTCGAAGGCACCATTCCCAAGGGCGAATATGGCGGCGGCACCGTCATGCTGTGGGACAAGGGGACGTGGGAAGCAGTCGGCGGCAAGGATCCGACGAAGACCATCGAGGACGGCCATGTGCACGTCATCCTGCATGGCGAGCGGATGAAGGGCGAATGGCTGCTGGTCCGGATGAAGCCGCGCCCCGGCGAGAAACGCGAGAACTGGCTGCTGCGCAAGATCGACGATCGTTACGCCGGCGCGTCGGGCGGACTGGTCGACACTGCGCTGACCAGCGTCGCCAGCGGCCGATCGATGGCGCAGATCGCGGATGGCGATGATCCGGTCTGGCATTCCGACAAGGCCAAGGCGAAGGCCGATCCCGAGGCCGCCAACGCTCCGGGCCGCAAGCCGGCGCGGCGCAAGCCAGCGAAATCGGGCGCCAAGGCCGCGCCGCCACCCGCGTTTCGCGACGTGCAACTCGCAACGCTGGTCGATCATGTGCCGCCCGGCTCGGGCTGGCTGCACGAAGTGAAATATGACGGCTATCGCGCGTTGATCGCCGTCGGCGGAGGTACGGCCAAGGCCTATACGCGGCACGGGCTGGATTGGAGCGACCGGTTTGCGCCGGTGTGCCGGGCGATGGCCGCGCTCGATATCGGTCCGGCCTTGATCGACGGTGAGGTGGTCGCCTTCGATCCGAACGGGAAGCCGAGCTTCTCGGCGCTGCAGAAGGCGCTCAAGGATGGCGGCGAACTCCACTATTTCGCCTTCGACATGCTCGAGCAGGACGGCGAGGATCTGACGCGACTGCCCAATGCGGACCGCAAGGCACGGCTCGCGGCGCTGCTGGAGGGAAGGGAGGCGGCGTCCCTGATCCACTATGCCGAGCACCTCACCTCGAGCGGCGAGGAGATGCTGAAGCGGCTGTGTGCGGAAGGCTATGAGGGGATCGTCTCCAAGCGCGCCGACGCGCCGTATCGCGGCGCCCGCACCCGCGCCTGGCTGAAGACGAAATGTATCAACCGCCAGGAATTCGTCATTCTCGGCTATACGAAGAGCGACAAGGCCGGTCGCGACCTGCGCTCACTGCTGCTCGGCGTGAACGAAGGCGGCACGCTGCGCTATGCCGGCCGTGTCGGCACCGGTTTCGATGCCGACATGCGCGACCGGCTGATGGCGGCGATGCGCGCGCTCGCCCGCAAGGCGGCAGCGGCCGAAGTGCCGCGTGCGGCTGCGCGCGGCGCGCAGTGGATCGAGCCGAAGCTGGTCGCCGAAGTCGCCTTCGCCGAATTCACGCATGACAATGTCGTTCGCCATGCGAGCTTCCTAGGCCTGCGCGAGGATAAGGGGGCGGATGAGGTGGTGCGGGAAAAAGCTGCCGAACCGCCTGCGGCGAAGCCTGCCGATCCGGGTGACCCGGCCAAGCCGTTCGGCATCGCCATCTCGCATCCCGACCGGCTGATCTATCCCGAGGCGAAGCTCACCAAGGGCGATCTCGCCCATTATTATGCGGCAATGGCCGAGCCCATGCTGCGTTGGCTCGCGGGTCGCCCGGTCAGCCTCGTGCGCTGCCCGCAGGGGCGGGCGAAACATTGCTTCTTCCAGAAGCATGACGCCGGCAGCTTCGGTGGGCACGTCGACCATGTCCCGATCCGCGAGAAGAACGGCAAGACCGAGGATTATCTCGTCGTCAACGACGGCGCGGGCCTGCTGACCTGCGTCCAGATGGGTACGATCGAGTTTCACGGCTGGGGTGCGCGGGCGGACGATGTCGAGCATCCGGACCGGCTGGTGTTCGATCTCGATCCGGACGTCGGCCTCGATTTCGGGGATGTCCGCAACGCCGCGGCGCAGCTTCGCGACCTGCTCGGCGAGATGGGGCTGGTGAGCTTCCCGATGGTTTCTGGGGGCAAGGGCCTGCATGTGGTGGTGCCGCTCGATCGGGCGGCGGACTGGCCCAGGGTCAAGGATTTCGCGAGCCGCTTCTCGCGCGCCGTGGCCGAAGCCTATCCCAAGCGCTTCACCCCCAATATGCGAAAGACCGAGCGCAAGGGGCGGATCTTCCTCGACTGGCTGCGAAACGAGCGCGGCGCGACGGCGGTGCTGCCCTATTCGGCGCGGGCGCGGGAGACGGCGGCGGTGGCAGCGCCCGTCACCTGGGACGAAGCGGCGAAGCTCGATAATGCACATCCGTTCACCATCCGCGATGACGCCGAACTGCTGAAGCGGGCAGCGAGCAAGGCGTTGGCTGGCTGGGGAGAGGCGGAGCAGACCCTGCCCGATTTCTGATTTTCATCGTCTCCGCTTGGGAGCGATCACCTATTTCCACGTCCTGCAGGAGGCTCGGAACCGGTGTCAGTAGCTCGCCGACAGCCTCGCGGTCAGTCCGGTCGGCGCCGTGTCATATTCCACGGTCGATTTCAGGCTCGACGCCATGGCGTTGATCAGGCGCGATCCGAGGCCGGTGCCTTTCGGCGCGCCGTCCGCCGGCAGCCCGCAGCCGTCGTCTTCGACGCGCAGCTCGAAACGGCCGAGCGCCGGGACACGCAGTGCCACGCGGATCTCCCCCGCCGCCTCGGCCGGATAGGCATATTTGCAGGCGTTGCTGACCAGTTCGTTGACGATGATGCCGACCGAGACGGCTTGGTCGGTCTTGAGCTTGACCGGCTCGGCCGAGACCAGGATCGTCCGCGGCGAGGCGGGCGTGGACCAGGTGTGCTGCAATTCGTCGACCAATGCGGCGAGATATTCCGCCATCTCGACCGTATCGACATCGACCGACGCGTAGAGCCGCTTGTGGACCTGCGCGATCGCGGCGATGCGGCGCTGCGTATCTTCGAGCGCGGTCTTGGCGGCGCCGTCGGTCAGCGAATTGGCTTGGAGATGGACGAAAGCCGATACGAGCTGAAGGCTGTTGGCGACGCGGTGGTTGACCTCGCGCAGCATCGCCTCGAGCCTGGCGTGACTCTCGCGGAGCCGCTGCTCGCCGAGCGCATTCTCGCGCCGCAGCCGCACCGTGTCGAGCGCCTGGGCGAAGGCGCTGGCCAGCAGATCGAAGAAATCTTCGCCGACCGACTTCACCACATAATCGACCGCGCCGGCCTTCAGCGCAGCCACGGCTATGCGGCTTTCCTCGGATCCGGTGACATAGACCACCGGGGGCGGATTGGGCATCGCCGAAATCTCGGCAAGGGTGGAGAGGCCGTCGCGGCCCGGCATGTAATGATCGACGGCGACGAGATCGAACGCCCCGTCGCGGGCCCGGGCTATGCCCTCGTCCCCGCTGCCCGCCGTCTCGACCGCGAAGCCGCGCCGTCCGAGGATGCGCGCGGCGAGCCGGCGCAGCCCCTCATCGTCGTCGATAAAAAGGACGCGGGGCGCGTCGTTCACTCAGCTTCCACTTCCGGAACCTGGATCACCGAGAGGAACAGGCCCAGCTGGCGGATCGCCTCGGCGAAGCTCTCATAATTCACCGGCTTGGTGATGTAGACGTTGCAGCCGAGATCATAGCAGCGCTGGATCTCCACCTTGTCGTCGGTGGTGGTGAGCACGACGACCGGCGTCCGCTTCAGCACGCCTTCGCCCTTGATGCGGGCGAGGATGTCCGTCCCGCTCATGTCCGGCAGATTGAGGTCCAGCAGCACCAGTGCAGGCCCGCCATGGGTGGGGCCATTCTGATCATTGTACAGATAATCGAGCGCAGACGTGCCGTCGACGAAATGGCGGATCGCATTCGAGATGCCGGCGCGACGGATATTCTTCTCGATCAGTCGGGCATGGCCTTCGTCGTCCTCGATCATCACGATGGTGACTGGCTGTTCCTTGGTCATGACGTGACTTTCTGTTCTTCGGAGTAGCGTAACGGCAACGACAGCCGGAAGGTTGCGCCTTCGCCGAGAGCGGACGCGCAATCGATGGTTCCGCCGAGGCGATAGGCGAGAGCGCGAACATGCGCCAGCCCGATTCCTTCGCCCGGCTGGTCCTGCACGCCGGAGCGGCGGAACAGGTCGAAGATGCGGGCATGATCCTTGGGATCGATGCCGCGGCCGTTGTCCTGCACCTCGAAGATCGCGCGCAAACCGATACGGTGGCCGCGTATCTCGATCCGGCCCGGCCGACCCGGCTGGAGATATTTCACCGCATTCTCGACGAGGTTGGACATGATCTGCTCGATCGCAAGTCGATCGGACACGATCGCCGGCAGCTCCGCTGCGACATGGATCTCGGCGCCAAGCTCGGCGATGCGGTGATGCAGGCCGTCTGCCACGCCATGGGCAAGCTGGGTCATATCCAGCGGCTCGGGCGTGATGGTGCGGCGGCCCTCGCGCGAAAGCTTGAGGATGGCATTGATCAGCCGATCCATCTTCTGCGTCGAGGAGCGGATGAAACCGATCGCCTCGGGCACGTCTTCACGCACCGCAATGCGCGACTGATCGTCGATCAGGCCCGGCGCGGCCTCGTCCGCGCGCGAGATGAGCGCGTCGAGCGGTTTCAATGCGGCGTCGAGCTCGGCGGTGAAGCCGAGGACGTTGACCAGCGGCGAACGCAGATCGTGCGATACGATATAGGCGAAGCGCTGAATCTCGTCATTGGCGCGCTTCAGGTCGGACGTGCGCTCCTCCACCAGATCCTCGAGAGATTCGTTGAGCGTCTTCAATTCACCGCGCGATTCGGAAAGAGCGGTGGTGTAGCGCCGGATCGCGACCAGCGAGGAGATGCCGACGAGCACGAGCAGTACCGCGAGGATGCCGAGCGCGACGAAGAAGGTGTGCACGCTGTCGCGCTGCTGCCGGTCGCGCTCGAGCAGCAGGGCCCGCTCACGTTCCAGCATCCGTTCGGTCAGGCTGCGGATCGCGCGGACCCGCTCCACGCTGCCGTCGAGCGAGAATCGTTCGAGCGCGTCGGCACGGCGGCCCTGATCGATAAGCGCGACGGACGCGCGCGCAACGCCGGCCATTTCCGCGACGCGCCGACGCAGTTCGGCGATGTCGGCATACTGTGCCGAATTGTCGCTGGTGAGCGTCGCAAGCCGGTCGATATCGGGTCCGAGCGCACGCGTGCCCTGATCGAACACCTGCCGGAAACGGGCGGTAGGCTCGATCAGCAGACCGCGGCGAGCCGTTTCTGTGCGTTCGAGATCGAGCCGGAAGAGGTTGATCTGCTGTTCCACCTGATAGGTGTGCACCAGCCACCGGGTGTGATCCTGGTTGCGCAGCATCAGCCAGCCGGCAGCGGTGCCGGCCGCGATGAGCGCAAGGAAACCGAGCGACATCAAGGTCAGCACGAGCCGATTGAATTGGCGTTCGGACAATGTGCCGAACCGCTGAAAGGCGCTCATCATGAGGGCTGCGTTAGGAGGCTGCGAAGCATATGCCAATAATCTGGATCGAGAAAAGGAACGCCTCGCGAGAGTCGAGCGCCGGCATCATCGCTCAGGCCACGTGCCGGATGATCGATTTGGTGATCCGCACGAGGCTGACCGATTCTCCACGCGTTCTCGCGGCGACCTCCAGCCAGGCCATCGTCCGGCTGCGGCGGATCAGCGTGCCGGTGAGCTCGTAGCGGGTGTCGCCGGGAAGCGGGCGCATATGCTGGATGAAGATGTCGTTCGTCACCGGCAACTCGCCTGATTCGATCGTCGACAGCAGCGCGACGAAGGCGGGTATCTCGACCAGGCTGGAGAGCACGCCGCCATTCAACGTGCCCCACGGGGTGAGCATCTCGACTCGCGGCGTGAAAGCGACGCGGCCAACGCCGTCGCCCATCTCGACGAGTTCGACTCCGGCCCACAGACCGTAACCGGTGGAGACGGCTGTATCGAGCATCCGGTGCCGATGCTCGACGGCGGAGAGATCTGCTGGCTCCCCAGGACCCCTTTCCGCCCTCACCGGCCACGCCTCGCGCCGGCTACGATCGCCTCGGCCTGGAGGAACAGCGCCGGATCGATGGCGAGATCGGCGGCGGCGGCATTCTCGTCGAGCTGGGCCGGGCGGCTGGCACCGACGATCGCGGAGGCGACGTTCGGCTCGCGCAACACCCAGGCGAGTGCGAATTGCGCCATGGTGCAGCCAGCCTCGGCGACGATCGGGCGTAGCGCGTCGACTGCTTCCAGGATCTGCGGCTGCAGCCAGCCCCGCATCATCGATCCCATCGTCTCGCTTTCGGCGCGCGAATCCGCGGGGGCGGGCGCGCCGGGACGATATTTGCCGGAAAGGACACCCTGGGCGAGCGGCGACCAGACGATCTGCGACACGCCGTGGGCGGCGCAAAGCGGGATCACCTGCTCCTCGGGCTGGCGGTGCAGCAGCGAATATTGCGGCTGGCTGGAGACGAAGCGCTCGACGCCCGGAATGGCGAAGGCGGCCGCGATCTCCTCCGGCGCCCATTCGCTGAAGCCGATGTAGCGCGCCTTGCCGGCACGGACGACCTCGCTCAGCGCCTCCATCGTCTCTTCCAGCGGCGTCTCGGGATCGTAGCGGTGGCACTGGTAGAGATCGACATGATCGGTGCGCAGGCGGCGGAGCGAAGCATCGATCTGCTTGAGGATCTGCGCGCGGGACAGGCCGCGATCGGTGTCGCTCATCGGGAAGAAGAGCTTGGTGGCGAGGACGTAGCTGTCGCGCGGACGGGACGAGAGCAACTCGCCCAGCACCGTCTCGGCGGCGCCGCGGCCATAGGCATTGGCGGTGTCGATGAAATTGATGCCGAGATCGAAGGCCCGGTCGAGGCAGGCGCGGGTGGCGTCCGCCTCGACGCCTACGCCATATGTCAACCAGGAACCGAGCGACACCGCCGAAATCTGCAGTTCGCTTGCGCCGAGCTGGCGATATTGCATGGCCTCATACTCCTCTGCGCGGTGGCAGAGGGGATAGTGCGGGATGCCCGGTTGCGCCAGCGCGCGTTTCGTTGCTTTTCAGGCCCTTTCGGGATTAGGACGCGGCCGAAGGCCTCACCGGGGGCGCAGGCTATTGCGGCGCATCCCCATCGGCCGCGCTTGCCAGCCCTTTATTGGCATAAAGCGCGATGAGCGTGCAGGCAGCGCCGGAAAAGAGATAGGCTCCGGACGAGGCGAGGCCGAACCGGCTGGTGAGCAGCAGCGCGACGAGCGGTGCGAAGCCGGCGCCGAACATCCAGGCGAGATCCGAGGTGAGTGCCGAGCCGGTGTAGCGCGAATGGCTGGAGAAATTGGAAGCGACCACGCCGGAGGACTGGCCGAAGGACAGGCCGAGCAGCATGAAGCCGATCACCATGAAGCCGACCTCGCCGAGATCGCCGCCGCTCAGCAGCAGCGGCGCGGCGACGCTGAACAGCGCGATCGCGGCCGCCGATGCGGCGAGCAACGTGCGCCGCCCCGTCTGGTCCGCGATGAAGCCGGACGCGACGATGGCAAGGATGCCGACCGAAGCGCCGATCATCTCGATTCCCAGGAAGTGGCGAACCGATTCCTGCGTGAACAGCGCGATCCACGAGAGCGGGAAGACGGTGACCATGTGGAACAGCGCGAAGCTGGCCAGCGGCGCGAAGGCGCCGATGATGATGTTCCGCCCTTCCTTCTGCAGCGTGGGGATGACCGGCGAGGGCTGGAGATCCTTATTCTCGAACAGCCGTTCGAATTCCTCGGTCACGACGATGCGCAGCCGGGCGAACAGCGCGACGACGTTGATCGCGAAGGCGACGAAGAAGGGATAGCGCCAGCCCCATTCGATGAAGTCCGCCTGCGACAGCGCATCGAGGAAGAAGGCGAAGAGCGCGCTCGCGACGAGCAGGGCGATCGGCGCCCCGAGCTGCGGCATCATCGCATACCAGCCGCGCTTCTCGCGTGGGGCGTTGAGCGAGAGCAGCGAGGCGAGGCCGTCCCACGCGCCGCCGAGAGCCACCCCCTGGCCAATGCGGAACAGGGCGAGCAGCACGGCCGCCCAATGGCCGACAGTCTCGTAGCCGGGCATGAAGGCGATCGCCGCGGTCGACCCGCCGAGCAGGAACAGCGCGATGGTGAGCTTGACGCCGCGGCCGTGACGGCGGTCGATCCACATGAAGAGCAGCGAGCCGATCGGCCGCGCGACGAAGGCGAGGGCGAAGATCGCGAAGGAGAAGAGCGTGCCGGTCAGCCGGTCGACGAACGGGAAGATCAGTGTCGGGAAGACGATCACCGAGGCGATCGCATAGACGAAGAAATCGAAAAACTCCGACGTGCGGCCGATGATCACGCCGATCGCGATCTCGCGCGGGACATTGGCCTGAGCGTGGCCCTGGCCGTGCCGGTGCAGGGCGCGCGCGTCACGCTCCAGCGATGTCGAATTGGGCGCGGCGGCTTGCGCACTCATGGACTCTCAGGCTCCTTCAGGGACCGGAGGGGTAAACGATCCTCGCGCGGGCAGGCTCCCATGCGGATCGATCCTCCTTGCCATGCGTCCTTGCCTCGTTCGGCGGCTCCGGGAGATTGGACAAAGTGTCCTATGTCGGCAAGCGGGAATCGGTCCTAGGCGACGCGGCATGATCCCTCTCCGATCGGCCGTTCCCGCCCGCCTGCTGCGGTCCGCCACGATATTCGCCTGCGCGCTGCCGCTTGCCGGCTGCGACTGGGTCGTGATGAATCCGGCAGGCGACATCGCCATCCAGCAGCGCGACCTCATCATCATCTCCACGGTGCTGATGCTGCTCATCATCATACCGGTGATGGCGCTGACCATATTCTTCGCGCGGCGCTATCGCGCGTCGAACGAACGGGCCGACTATGACCCCGACTGGGATCACTCGACCAGCCTGGAACTGGTGATCTGGTCCGCGCCGCTGCTGATCATCATCTGCCTCGGCGCGGTGACATGG
This sequence comes from Flavisphingomonas formosensis, assembly GCF_009755815.1. Classification (GTDB taxonomy): domain Bacteria; phylum Pseudomonadota; class Alphaproteobacteria; order Sphingomonadales; family Sphingomonadaceae; genus Flavisphingomonas; species Flavisphingomonas formosensis. The sequence continues at coordinate 295,342 of NZ_WRPK01000002.1, read as the reverse complement.
GTCAGCACCCATCTGCTCGATCCCTATCGTCCGCTGGCCCGGATCGACGCGCAGCGGCCGCTGGCTGCGGCGGTGAAGCCGCTGGACGTGCAGGTGGTGGCGCTCGACTGGAAATGGCTGTTCATCTATCCCGAGCTCGGCATCGCCACGGTGAACGAGCTCGCCGCGCCGGTGGATACGCCGATCCGCTTCTCGATCACCGCGTCCAACGTGATGAACAGCTTCTACGTGCCGGCGCTCGCCGGGCAGATCTACGCCATGCCCGGCATGGAGACGAAGCTCCACGCGGTCGCGAACAAGCCCGGCACCTATGAGGGCTTCTCCGCCAATTATAGCGGCGCCGGCTTCTCCGACATGCGCTTCCGCTTCCACGCGCTCGATCCCGCCGGCTTCCAGGCCTGGGTGGCGCAGGTGAAGGCCGGGGGCGGCGCGCTCGACCGGCAGGCCTATCTGAAGCTCGAGGCGCCGAGCGAGAAGGAGCCGGTGCGCCGCTATGCCGCGGCCGAGCCGGGCCTGTTCGGCGCGGTTCTCAACATGTGCGTGCGGCCCGGCCAGCGGTGCATGTCCGATCTGATGCGGATCGATGCAAAGGGCGGCGCGGGCAAGGAATCGGCCCGTGATGTCCAAGGCCTGCGCCACGACATCCTGCGTGACGATCCGTCCCATGAGGAACGGCCGGCGGCCAAGCCATCCGTTCCGACCCATCATCACGAGAACAGACCCATGACGCTCAATCTGGTGCCCACCTCCGTCGCATCCGCACGGCGCGGCTGAGGGAGGACATGATGGACAGCACCGGCATCGCCCATTTCATCTTCGGCCGTCTGACCTGGGAATCGCTCCCGCTGCACGAGCCGATCCTCGTCGGCACCTTCCTCGCGGTCGCGCTCGGCGGCCTTGCGCTGCTGGCCGCGATCACGCGCTTCGGCCTGTGGGGCTATTTGTGGCGGGAGTGGTTCACCACCGTCGACCACAAGCGGATCGGCATCATGTACATGATCCTCGGCCTGATCATGCTGCTGCGCGGTTTTTCCGACGCAATCATGATGCGCGCGCAGCAGGCGATGGCCTTCGGCGGATCGCAAGGCTATCTGCCGGCCGACCATTATGACCAGATCTTCACGGCGCATGGCGTGATCATGATCTTCTTCGTGGCGATGCCGCTGGTCACGGGCCTCATGAACTATGTCGTGCCGCTGCAGATCGGCGCGCGCGACGTATCCTTCCCCTTCCTCAACAATTTCAGCTTCTGGATGACGACGGCGGGCGCGGTGCTCGTCATGACGTCGCTGTTCGTCGGCGAGTTCGCGCGCACCGGCTGGCTTGCCTATCCGCCGCTCTCCGGCATCGCCTACAGCCCCGATGTCGGCGTCGACTATTATATCTGGGCGCTGCAGGTGGCGGGTGTCGGCACGCTCCTGTCCGGCGTCAACCTGATCGTGACGATCGTGAAGATGCGCGCGCCGGGCATGTCGATGATGCGCATGCCGATCTTCACCTGGACGGCCTTGTGCACCAACGTGCTGATCGTCGCCGCCTTCCCGGTGCTCACCGCGGTGCTGGCCCTGCTCTCGCTCGATCGCTATGCCGGCACGGCGTTCTTCACGAACGACTTCGGCGGCAATCCGATGATGTACGTCAACCTCATCTGGATCTGGGGCCATCCGGAGGTCTACATCCTGATCCTGCCGGCGTTCGGCATCTTCTCGGAGGTCACCTCCACTTTCTCGGGCAAGCGGCTCTTCGGCTACACCTCGATGGTCTATGCCACGGTGGTGATCACCATCCTGTCCTACCTGGTGTGGCTGCACCACTTCTTCACCATGGGATCGGGCGCCAGCGTCAACAGCTTCTTCGGCATCACGACGATGGTGATCTCGATCCCCACCGGCGCCAAGATGTTCAACTGGCTGTTCACCATGTACCGCGGCCGCATCCGCTTCGAGCTGCCGATGATGTGGACGATCGCCTTCATGCTGACCTTCGTCGTCGGCGGCATGACCGGCGTGCTGCTCGCAGTGCCGCCGGCCGATTTCGTGCTGCACAACTCGCTGTTCCTGATCGCCCATTTCCACAACGTCATCATCGGCGGCGTGCTGTTCGGCCTGTTCGCCGGGATCAACTATTGGTTCCCCAAGGCGTTCGGCTTCCGGCTGGATCCGGTGTGGGGCAAGCGCTCCTTCTGGTGCTGGGTGGTCGGCTTCTGGTTCGCATTCATGCCGCTCTACATACTCGGCCTGATGGGCGTGACGCGGCGGATGCGGGTGTTCGACGATCCCTCGCTGCAGATCTGGTTCGTGATCGCGGCGTTCGGCGCCCTGCTGATCGCGATCGGCATCGCCTGCATGCTCATGCAATTCTATGTGAGCATCCGGGACAGCGAGCGGCTGCGCGACACCACCGGCGATCCGTGGAACGGGCGCACCTTGGAATGGGCGACATCGTCGCCGCCGCCGGACTATAATTTCGCCTTCACGCCGATCATCCATGACGGCGACGCTTGGGCGGACATGAAGAATCGCGGCTATGAGCGCCCGACCGGCGGCTATCTGCCGATCCACATGCCGAGCAACACCGGCGCCGGGATCATCCTCGCCGGGCTCAGCGCGGCGACCGCCTTCGGCCTGATCTGGTACATGTGGTGGCTCGCCGGCCTCGGCTTCGTCGGCCTCGTCGCGGTCGCGATCGGCCACAGCTTCAATTACAAGCGCGATTTCTACATCCCGGCCGAGGATGTGGAACGCACGGAGAGCCAGCGCACCGCGTTGCTGGCGGCGCAGGGCTGAACGCGATGAGCAGCACTCTTCCTTCTTCCGCCGACGACACGCCCGTGTTCTACGAGACGGAGCCGCATCACCATCCCGAGGGCGCGAGCACCATGCTCGGCTTCTGGATCTACCTGATGAGCGATTGTCTCATCTTCGCCTGCCTGTTCGCCACTTTCGCGGTGCTCGGCGGCAGCTATGCCGGCGGTCCCGGTCCGCGCGACCTGTTCGAGCTGCCGCTGGTGGCGTTGAATACGGCGATGCTGCTCTTCTCCTCCATCACCTACGGCTTCGCCATGCTGGCGATGGAGAAGGGCAAGGTCGCCCCGACGCAGGCCTGGCTGGCGATCACCGGCCTGTTCGGCCTCGCCTTCCTCTCGATCGAGCTCTACGAGTTCGCCAACCTGATCCATGAGGGCGCGACGCCGCAGCGCAGCGCCTTCCTCTCGTCCTTCTTCACCCTGGTGGGCACCCATGGGCTGCACGTCACCTTCGGCCTCGTCTGGCTGGTGACGCTGATGGCCCAGGTCGCCCGCCACGGCCTGATCGCCGCGAACAAGCGGCGGCTGATGTGCCTCAGCCTGTTCTGGCACTTCCTCGACGTCATCTGGATCGGCGTCTTCACATTCGTCTATCTGATGGGAGTGCTGCGATGAGCGACGCCGGGCATGCCGGGGCGCACCACGGCGATCACGATCACGGCCACGACGGCGCGACGCATGGCACGATGGGCAGCTACATGATCGGTTTCGGCCTGTCGGTGCTGCTGACGGCCATTCCCTTCTGGCTGGTGATGACCGGCGCGCTGGGCGACAATCGGCTGACCGCCTTCGTCATCATGGGTTTCGCAGCCGTTCAGATCGTCGTCCACATGATCTTCTTCCTTCATATGAGCACCCGCTCGGAAGGTGGCTGGACGATGATGGCGCTGATCTTCACCGTGGTGATCGTGGGGATCACGCTGTCCGGCTCGCTGTGGGTGATGTATCACCTCAACACGAACATGATGCCCCATGCGACCATGCCCGGCGGCGATGGCCTGCACGACATGCAGGATATGAGGTGACCTCTTTTCTCCTCCCCCTCAGGGGGAGGGGGACAGTGCGCAGCACGGTGGAGGGGGTCCCGCGCAGGACAAGCGGCGCTTCTGATGTGAGCGGGACCCCTCCACCGCCTTCGGCGGTCCCCCTCCCCGTTCCGGGGAGGACGAGCGGCGGCCTGCTACAACGATGTGTGGATGCCGTAGCCCCTTCTGCGGAGGATGCATGAGGCGGCGCCTTATCTTCATCACCCTCGCCGCGCTTCTGATCGCGGCGGGCTTCGTCGCCCTCGGCGTCTGGCAGCTGCACCGGCTCGCTTGGAAGGAAGCGCTGATCGCCCGTGTCGAGGCGCGCGTCCACGCCACTGCCGTCGCGCCGCCCGGCCCGGCCGCCTGGCCGATGGTCGATGCCATGCGGGACGAATATCGCCGCGTTGCGGCAACCGGAGCCTATCTGCCGGGCGAAGACACGCTGGTGCGCGCGGTTACGGACGAGGGGCGGGGCTTCTGGGTGATGACGCCGTTCGACACGGGCGGCTTCCGCATATTCGTCAACCGCGGTTTCGTGCCGGACGGCACGCCACGCACGGCATTCGCGGCGCCAGCCGGGCCGGTGCGCGTCGTCGGCCTCGTCCGGATGAGCGAGCCGGGCGGCGGCTTCCTGCACGCGAACGATCCCGCCGCCGATCGCTGGTACTCCCGCGATGTAGCCGCGATCGCCGCGCACCGCCGGCTCGGCGCCGTCGCGCCCTATTTCGTCGATGCCGACCGCGGGCAGGGCGGCGCGTTGCCGGTCGGCGGCCTGACGGTGATCGCGTTTCGCAACAGCCATCTGCAATATGCGCTCACCTGGTTCGCTCTGGCGATCATGACGCTCGGCGGCTACATCATCGTCATGCGGGAAGAGCATAAGCTCCGGCGGACCCGCGCGGCATGATCCGCGCGTTTGCCCGGACCCTGCTGCGGGGGCCGCTGCCGCGCGATCGATCCCCGGAAGCGGCCGGCCGCAACAATATGCTGCTGCTGATCCAGCTGCGCTGGATCGCGGTGGCGGGGCAGCTCCTCACCATCGCATTGGTGCATTATGGGATGGGCATCAGCCTGCCGATCGTGCCGATGCTGCTCGCGCCCCTCGCCGCGGTGGCGCTCAACGTCGGCAGCCTGCTGATCCTGCGTCGGCGCACGCGCGTCGCCAATGCCGAGCTGTTCGTGGCGCTGCTGTTCGACGTGATCTCGCTCGGCATCCAGCTCTATCTCAGCGGCGGGGCGACCAATCCGTTCGTCTCGCTGTTCCTGCTCCAGGTCGTGCTCGGCGCGATCCTGCTCGATCGCTGGTCGGCCTGGATGATCGCGGCGGTGACGAGCCTGTTCGCGATGCTGCTGGTCTTCGCCTATTGGCCACTTGCGCTTCCGCCCGCGGCGGAGGACCGACTATTCCCCATGTACATCGCCGGCGCCTGGGTCTGTTTCATCCTCGTTGCGGTGCTGCTCGTGCTGTTCGTCCGGCGCATCGGCGAGAATCTGCGCACGCGCGATGCGCGGCTGGCGGCGCTGCGCCAGCGCGCGGCGGAGGAGGATCATATCGTCCGGATGGGCCTGCTCGCCTCCGGTGCCGCGCATGAGCTCGGCACGCCGCTTTCCTCGCTGGCGGTGATCCTCAACGACTGGCGGCGCGTGCCCGCGCTGGCGAAGGATCCGAACCTCGCCGAGGAGATCGGGGAGATGCAGGCCGCGGTCGCGCGCTGCAAGACGATCCTCTCGGGCATCCTGCTTTCGGCCGGGGAGGCGCGCGGCGAAGCGCCCGAAGTGTCGCGGCTGAGCGTTTTCCTGGGCAGGATCGTCGAGGAATGGCGAGCTGCCTATCCATCCGTCACGCTGGATTATCGGCAGTCGCTGGACGAGGATCCGCTGATCGTCTCGGACCTGGCGATCCGCCAGGTGATCGGCAATGTGCTGGAGAATGCCCGCGAGGCCTCTCCGGACTGGATCGGCATGGACGTGCGGAGCGATGGCGAGATGCTGGAAATCGCGGTCACCGATCGTGGTCCGGGCTTCGCGGCCGACATGCTGGCCGATCTCGGCAAGCCCTATCGATCGACCAAGGGGCGGCAGGGCGGTGGTCTCGGCCTGTTCCTGGTGATGAACGTCATGCGCAAGCTCGGAGGTGAAGTGTCGGCGGAGAATGCGGACGAAGGCGGGGCCGTCGTCCGGCTGGTCATGCCGGTCGCCACGCTGGCGATGGAGGAAGAGCGATGAGCGAGGAACGACTGCTCGTGATCGTCGAGGACGACCAGGCCTTCGCCCGCACGCTGAGGCGTTCGTTCGAGCGGCGCGGCTATTCCGTGCTGTCGGCGGCGAATCACGAGGAACTCAAGGCTCTGCTGGAAACCCATGACCCCGGCTATGCGGTGGTCGACCTCAAGCTCGGCAGTACGTCCGGGCTGGTGTGCGTTCAGACCCTGCACGCGCATGATCCGGATATGCTGATCGTGGTGCTGACCGGCTTTGCGAGCATCGCGACCGCCGTCGAGGCGATCAAGCTCGGCGCATCGCACTATCTCGCCAAGCCCTCCAACACCGACGATATCGAGGCGGCCTTCGCCAAAGGGCAGGGCGATGTCGATGCGCCGCTCGCGCCGCGGCCGACCTCGATCAAGACGCTCGAGTGGGAGCGCATCCACGAAACGCTGGCGGAGACCGACTTCAACATCTCCGAGACCGCCCGGCGGCTCGGCATGCATCGCCGTACCCTGGCAAGAAAGCTGGGCAAACGTCAGGTGAGCTAGTTGCGCCGGGCGATGCGAAGCGCCTATCCCTGCTCATGGCCTCACCGCTTCAGCCCCGCGAGGACACGCTCGCGCTCCTTTCCGATCTCGTCGCGTTCGACACCGTCTCGGCGCGGAGCAACCGTGCGTTGATCGATTTCGCCGCCGCGCGGCTGGCCGAGGCCGGCATCGCGGCGCAGGTGCTGCCGTCGCCCGACGGCGCTAAGGCCAGCCTTTGGGCGACGATCGGCCCAAAGGTGGACGGCGGCATCGTGCTGTCCGGCCACAGCGACGTCGTGCCGGTCGACGGACAGGACTGGACGAGCGATCCGTTCCGGGTGGAATTGCGCGACGGGCGCGCCTTTGGCCGCGGTGTCGCCGATATGAAGGGATTCATCGCCTGCGTGCTGGCCGCCGCGCCTCGTTTCGCGCAGGCGCCGCTGCGCCGGCCGGTGCATGTGGCGCTCACCTATGACGAGGAAGTGGGCTGCGTCGGCGCGCCGAAGTTGCTTGCCTGGCTGGCGGAACAGGCACCGCGGCCGGCGATCGCCTTCATCGGCGAGCCGACCTCGATGCGGGTGGTGAACGCGCATAAGGGCATTTTGGTCGCGCGCACCCAGATTTGCGGGGTCGAGGCGCATTCGAGCCTCGCTCATCTCGGCGTCAGCGCGATCGGCATCGCCGCGCGGGCGATCACCCTCCTGCAGACGATCGAGCAGGAGCTGGCAGCGGAGCGGCAGGACAGGCGGTTCGAACCGTCGCGCGCCACGCTTTCGATCAACCGCATCGCCGGCGGCACGGCGGTGAACATCCTCGCCGGCCGGGCCTCGTTCGACTGGGACGTGCGCAGCATCCCCGGCGTCGATGGCCGCGCCGTGCTGGCCCGGTTCGAAGAGCGGCTCGAGACCAAGATCATGGCGCCGCTGCGGGCCGCCTTCCCGACAGTGGAGGCGCATACCGCGGTGGTCGCGGATGCCCCCGCTCTGGCGCCCGAGGAGGATGGCCATGCCGAGACGCTGGCCAAGCGCCTGCTTTCGACCAAAGAGACGCGCGCCGTCGCCTATGCAGCCGAAGCCGGCCAGTTCCAGGGTGCGGGCCTCTCCACGGTGATCGTCGGGCCGGGATCGATCGACCAGGCGCACAAGGCGGACGAATATGTCGATCTGGAGCAGCTCGGGCTGTGCGACCAGTTTCTGGATCGGCTTGCCGGGGCGCTGGTATCCGGCGGATGATGAACCGGAATTTCCACCCCCTGCGGCGATCTGCCGGCTTTCCCGTACATAGCGGGCTGGATTAGAAGTTCCGCGTGGAGGAGGACAGCACCCAAGGACTGGAAGCCCTGTATCGCGCGCACCGCGCGGATCTGCTGCGTTTCCTCGCCGCGCGGACCGGGGATGCCAGCGAGGCGGAGGACATACTCCAGGAATTGTGGATCAAGCTGCGCCAGCTTCCGGCCGGCCCTGTCGCCAACGGGCGCGCCTATCTCTATCGCATGGCGCAGAATCTGGTGGTCGACCGGCTGCGCGAGCGGCAGCGCCGGATGCGGCGCGAGCGGGTCTGGTCCGACGATCGCACCGGTCATCCGGCCGAGGGCATGGAGCCGGCCGACGGCAGCCAGAATGCCGAGGACCTGCTGCTGGAGCGGGAGGAGGCGGCGCTGCTGGCCTCCGCCGTCACGACCCTGCCCGATGGCGCCCGTCGCGCGTTCGAGCTGCACAAGCTGGAAGGATTGAGCCATGCGGAAGTCGCCGCGCGGCTGGGAATATCGAAAAGCGGCGTAGAGAAGCATATGGCGGTGGCCATGAAATATCTTCGGCGAGCGCTGCGTGACTGAGGTGACGACGAATGTGTGACGTCTCGGCCTGGACAGGTGGATTTCGAGGTATGTATTCGCCATGACGGCGGGGTCGAACATCGACGAACGGCTGCTGGACGAGGCCATCGCCTGGCATCGTGCGCTGGAGGGCGACGATGCCGATTGGGATGGCTTCACCCTGTGGCTGGAGGCCGATCCCCGCCATCGCGAGGCATTTGACGAGATCGCGCTGATCGACCGCATCGTGGAGGAGCATGCGCCGACCCTGCGCCAGCTGACCGTGATCGAGCCGATCGAGCCCGAGCCGGCATCTCCGGCGCGGCGGCGCTGGCTGGTCGGCTCGCTGGCCGCCGCGCTCGCTTTCGCGGTCGGCATTCCGGCTGTGTGGCATTCGCCGGCCGACAAGGTTTTTGCCACATCCGCAGGTGAGACGCGTCAGATCGCGCTCGGCAACGGCGCATCGGTGGATCTCGCCCCGGCCAGCCGACTGATCGCGCGAGGCGGCGACACCAACAGACTGGAGCTCGCGGCCGGGGATGCCTATTTCGACGTCGCGCACGATCCCGCGCGCACGCTGTCGATCAAGGCCGGCGATTATGCGGTGAGCGACATCGGCACGCGTTTCGAGCTCAACCTGGCGGCGGACGCAGTGACCGTTGCCGTTGCGGAAGGGCAGGTTTCGGTCTCGCCGGATGGCGGCGATGCGACCCAGGTGGCGGCGGGACAGCAGCTCGTCGCGCTGCGCGGCGCCCAGGGCAGCCGGCTCGCCACGGTCGACGCCCGCGATGTCGGCGCCTGGCGGCAGGGCCGCCTCGTCTACAACAACACCCCGTTGACCGTCGTCGCGGCGGACATCTCGCGCTATACGGGAAAGACGGTAAGCGTGGATCCCGCGATCAGAAGTCGGCAATTCTCGGGGGTGTTGGTCATTGGGGATGGGTCGCGGCTCTTGGCCAATCTCGCAGATCTCATGGCCGTCTCCTACGACGAGAAGGGCAATCGCGTGCGCATTCGCGCTGCTGATCGCCGATAGCGGTATTGCAGACGCGGCAGCACGCGACCGATCCTTTTCCTTCGACATTCCGCCGGGTTCGATCGCCTCGGCGCTGAACGCCTTCTCCCAGGCCAGCGGGCTGTCGGTCGGCTGGACGGGGGCGTTGCCGATCCTGCAGACGCGGCGGCTGCATGGCCGGATGAGCCCGGACGAGGCGCTGCGGCGCCTGCTCGACGACAGCGGCTGGCGGGCGGTTCGCGTCGGCGCCGCCGCGTACCGGATCGAGCGGGATCCGAACTGGCGCCGTCCGCCCGCGTCGCCGAGTGCCCGCCCGCCGGTCAAGCATGCGCCGCCCGCTCCCGTTGCACCCCGCGCGGATATCGTCGTCACCGGCCAGAAGCGGCCGCAGCTGTTGCAGCAGGTGCCGATGTCACTTTCCGTGGTGGCGCCGGACGCGACGAACACCGGGCGCGTTTCGCTGGGCAGCCGCGATCTCGCTCTGTCGGTGGAGGGGTTGGCGCTGACCAATCTCGGCCCCGGCCGCAACCGCCAGTTCATCCGTGGCGTGGCCGACAGCCCCTTCAACGGCCCGAGCCAGGCGACCGTCTCGATACAGCTCGACGAGACGCGCATCACCTTCGACGCGCCCGATCCGGACATCCGGCTGATCGACATGCAGCGCATCGAGATATTGAAGGGGCCGCAGGGACCGCTCTACGGCTCGGGCGCGCTCGGCGGCATCTATCATCTGGTGACGAGCAAGCCGGATCTCGCCCAGCCCAGCGGCAGCATCCGTTTCATCGGCGAGACGATTGCGGACGGCGGCCCCGGCGCGGGCGGCGAGGTGGTGATCAACCAGCCGATCGTCACCGACCGGCTGGCGATACGCGCGGTCGGCTATCGGCTGAGCGCCGGCGGATGGATCGACAATGTGGGCCGGACCGGCAATGCCAATCGTACCGAGACGCTGGGCGGGCGGATGGCGTTGCGCTGGCAGCCCGCGCCGGATTGGACGGTGGATCTCTCCGGCATCGTGCAGAACGTCGATTCGCGCGACAGCCAATATGTGACCTCGGTCGACACGCTGAGCCGGACGGCGCGGATCGCGGAGCCGACCGACAATGATTTCCGCTCGGCGGCCGCCACCGTGCAGGGTGGGCTGGGCGATCTCGTCCTGCTCGCGACCAGCAGCTATGTGAAGCACATCGTCAACTATACGCTCGACGCCACGGCGGGGGCCGGCGCCTTCGGGCTCACCGGGCCGGCAACTTTCACCGACGACCGGACCTATACGATCGTCAATCACGAAATGCGGCTGTCGCCGCGCGGCGCCTCGCACTGGCTGATCGGTGCATCCTATCTGCGTGCGCGCAGCCACGACGACGCGGTCGTGACCGGCGACACGGCCTCGGTGACGGCCGAGACGCTGGACCGGAGAGTGACCGAATATGCGCTGTTCGGCGAGGCGACGGTGCCGCTCGTCGATCGCGTGAAGGCGACGCTGGGCGCGCGTTTGTTCCGCACCGTCGCGGAGGACGAGTCGGTCGAGCAGTCGGGGGGCGCCAAGGATCGTATCTCCAAGACCCTGCTGTCGCCGAGCGTGGCGATCGCCTGGAATCGCTCCGATCGGACCATGGTCTATCTGCGCTATGCCCGTGCGCTGCGGCCGGGCGGACTGGCGCCCGCCGCGGAATTCCCTTCACGCCGCTTCGATTCCGACGAGCTCGGGACATTCGATCTCGGCATCCGCCGGACGGCGACCGGACGTGGCGTCGCCTTCGGCTTCAGCCTGTTCCACACGCTATGGAGCCATATCCAGTCCGATTATCTGCTCGCCAATGGGCTGGTCTCCACACGCAACGCGGGACGGGGGCGGATCTACGGGATCGAGGCCAATGCCGAATGGCGGCCCGTGCCGCGTGTGCGGCTGTCGGCTGGCGCCACCTATGTCAACGCGATGCTGACGCGCACCGAGGACGGTGCCAGGCTGGATGACCGGCGGCTACCGATCACGCCGAATGCCACCGCCCGCGCATCGGCACGCTATGATCATCCCTTCGGGCCATGGCTGGCGAGCATCACCGCCCAGGCCAATTTCATCGGCTCTGCCCGGCTGAGCTTCGACCAGAATCTCGACCGGAACATGGGCGAGTATACGACCGTGTCGATGGGCGGGCTGCTGAGCCGCGACCGGCTGACGCTCGGCCTGCGCATCGATAATCTGTTCGATACGCGCGGCGACACCTTCGCATTCGGCAATCCCTTCTCGATCATGGCCGCGCGCCAATATACGCCGCTGAAGCCGAGAACGGTCACGCTCTCGATCGCGCGGGCCTGGTGAGTCCGGACGCGTCGGCCTGCTGGATGATTCCCGCTGGCGGGAGCCCGTCCTGCTGGATCCGGAAGCGGGCGACATAGCCGACATGATCCGAGAGCATGCCGCCCGATGGCTCGGTGCCGAAAGGCACGTCGATCCCGGTGAGGATCAGCCGGCTGGTCGCGCCGTCCGCGTAGAATTGCCAGTCGCGCGCGCGATGGGCGCTGAAGGCGGCATCGGGCGAGAGCAGGCCGCCCTGCCGCCGATACTGGCCGAGCGCGTCGCGCACCGGCGCGGCGGGCGACCACTCCTCGCGCACCTGCGTCAGCAGCGCGGCGCGGCGTGGGGCAACCCAGCCGAGGTTGAAATCGCCCGCGGCGATCAGCGGGCGAGCCGGATCGTGGGCGGTGCGGACGAAGGCGGTCAGCGCCGCCACCTGGCGCCGATAGGCGTAGTTGGAGCGGGCATCGTCCACGCCTGAGGCGTGGCGGCTGTTGAGATGGGTGGTCAGCACGTCCACCGGGGCCGAGACGCCCGGTATGGCGAGGCTGACGAGCAGCGCGCCCTTGTTGGCCAGGCAATCGAAGCCGGCGCAGGCGAAGGCGGGAAAGGCGAGGCGGCGGACCGCGACGACCGGATAGTCGGAGAGAATCTCGAGCCCGCTGCCAAGCAGCTTGCCCTCGGTCTCGCCCTTCCACCAGCGCGCATCGGCCGCAAAGCGGCGGTCCGCGCCGGTCATCGTTCCGGAGCCGGCGTCGGCTGCGGCGGGGCCGCTCACCACATAGGGATAGCCGGCGCGCTGCCCGATCGACCGGGCCTCGCCGGTGAAGGCTTCCTGCAGGAGCACCACCTGCGGCTCGCGCCCGGTTTCCCGCATCGCGCCGAGGCGATCGGCGATCCGAGCCAGCGCAGCGGTTCGTCCGCGCGCGACCGGCCAGGGCAGGCCCTTGATGTTGTAGGTCAGCACGGCGAGCGTGCCGTCGAATCTGTGCGGCGGGGAAACCGCATGAACGGCCCGGGCGGAATGTGGCAGGGTAAGCGCGGCCATAGCCACCAGGCTCGCGCCCAGGGCCGACTTCCAGAGAGTGTGCATGAAGATGCGTCCAAGACCGATGTCGAGGCTTGGACGGCAAGCGCTCTGCGCCGCCGCAGTCCCAGAATAGAAAATTTGTTTTTCTTGGGAATGACTGTGGTCGGCCGTCGTCCTGCCGTCTCCTCGTCAGTGGGAGGCAAGCCAATGGGCCATGCTTTGGAAACCGGATCGGAGCGCGCCGCCGCGCTGATCCCGATCGCGATCATGATGATGCCGATGGTGGCGCATGGGCAGGGTGCGGTGCTGCGCCCGCCCATCGTCACCCCGGCCGCGCTTGCGCAGGCGCAGGACAAGCCGGCCATGCCGCCGATGGACAGCGTGATGCTGCTCAAGCCGGCGGACCGCATCAACCTGCCGGGCGCGCGCACGCATCTGTGGCAGGCGCAGGCAGGGGACTTCGATCTCACCCTGTTCGCCTCTCGCTTCAAGGGTCCGCGCATCGAGGGCGGCCTGGATGCTCCGATCGGCACCCGCTTCAACATCCGCACGGGCGGTATCGACCTGGCACGGGATCTGAGGGATGGGCTGCGCCTGCAGGCCGATGCCATGCTGACGCTGATGAAGCCGCATCTGGCGATGCGCCCCGGCTTCACCCACATGCCGAGCGCGCGGATCGCGACGCTGGGCTTCGGCCTGGGCCGCACGGACGGCCCCTCGCTGCGGCTGGACTATCTGCACATCGGCACGGGCCGGTACCGCTCCACGCTCGATCGGGTCGAGGCGTTCGACGACGGCGCGCCGCTGCCGGGAAGCGGGCTGCGCCTCGCTTTCCTCAGCCATGGCAGGGAAGGTCGGCCCACCCATGTCCAATGGGGCCTGGCACTCGCGTCGCTGCGGCGTCCGCTGGTCGATATCGCCACCGGCACCAGCGCCGGCACGATGACGGATCGCCGCGCCGAACTCAGCCTGCGGATGGTGTTCTGATGGGGCGGCAGGGCGGCGCATGATTTTATTCGGAAGGCAATGCGGGCCTCGAACCGCGACGGCGTCTCAGTATCGCGCGAAAGACAAACGGATATCGGCTCTTCGAGGAATGCTGTGACGATCGCGCGCGTTGTTTCCAATGGTTTCGAGAGATTTTCAGACTTCGGCCGTACCCCGCTCATGCAGGCGGGCCGGAGCTGGACGCGCTGGGCGGGTCTGCTCGTCCCGGCGCTGATCCTGGTCTGTTCGGCCTATCGGCTGCGCGACATGGATTATCGGGCGCTGATCGCGCTCGTTCCGACCGGCATCGCCTTCTGGCTTGCCTTTGCCGGCTATTATCTGGCGGCGCCGCTTTCGGAATGGATCATCTTCCGCCGGCTGTGGCGATTGCCGCCGCGGGGCCTGGCGGCGCTGCTGCGCAAGCTGGTGAGCAACGAGATACTGCTCGGCTATCTCGGCGAAGTCTATTTCTACGCCTGGGCGCGGCGCAATGCGGATACCGCTACTGCACCGTTCGGCGCGATCAAGGACGTCGCCATATTGAGCGCGCTGGCCGGCAATGCCTTCACTTTGTTGTTGCTGCTTCTCTCTCTGCCCGTCTTCGGGTCGCTCCATCTCGGCTTGGGGGGAGGCACGCTGCTGGCTTCAGCCGCGGTCGTGCTGGTCTCGTCGATCACCGCGCTGACACTGCGCCGGCAGATGTTCAGCCTGTCGCGCCGCGCGCTGTGGTTCGTCACCGCGATGCACGCGGTGCGGATCGTGACGATGATGTCGCTGGCGGCGGTCATGTGGCACCTGCTGCTGCCGGGCGTGCCGGCCGGCTGGCTGTTGCTGCTCGCGACGCTGCGCCAGCTCCTGTCGCGCCTGCCGCTCATCCCCAACAAGGACGTCGTGTTCGCGGGTCTCGCAGCCTCGCTGGTCGGCACGACGTTGCCGATCGTCGCCGCGGTCACGCTGGTGGCGTCGCTGATCCTTGCGGCGCATCTCGTGGTGGGCGCCTGCCTCGGCGCGGCCGAGCTGGCCGGCGCCGAGCGGTCATGAGCGGGGGTATCGAAGGCCATGCCGCCGCTCGTGCGGGCGCCACTTTCTGCGCGCGATGGCTGCGGTTTTCGCCTTCCGGCGACGTCGCTGGGTGATGCGAATAGGCTTTCTCTTCAATCACGACCAGGTGCATCAGGTCGCGCACAGCCTGCCGATCGCGCTGGCGCTCGCGCAGGCGGACACGGGCGCTGAGATCATCCTGGCGACCACCAACATGCGTGTCCAGGCGGAGGTCGTCCGGCTGGCCGGCGCGGAGATCGGGCACCGGCTGAGCCTCTATCCGCTGCGGCTGCACCGGCGCGGCAGCAAGGCGATCGCGGCGTTCAGCCATTTCGTCGCACCGGCGGAAAAGTTGCTGGTCTATGGCGACAATCTGGATTTCTTCCGCTCGCTCGACATACTCGTCGTGGCGGAAAAGACCTCGCTGGTGCTCAAGCGGCGCTTCGGGCTCGACCGGCTCAAGATCATCCACACCCGGCACGGCGCCGGCGATCGCGCGATCGGCTTCAACCGGGAGAGCGCGGAATTCGATCATGTGCTGGTTTCGGGCCCCAAGATCCGCGACCGGCTGATCCGCGACGCGGGTGTGGCGCCGGCGCAGATCAGCATCGTCGGCTATCCCAAATTCGATCTGTGTGCCGACACGACCAGCCGGTGCCTGCCGAACGACGAGCGCCCGGTCGTGGTTTACAACCCGCATCCCTCGCCGCATCTCTCCTCCTGGTTCACGATGGGGCGGCAGATCCTCGACTGGTTCGCAGAGCATGAGGAGTATCAGCTGATCTTCGCGCCGCACGTGATGCTGTACGAGCGGCGCTTCGTCGTCACCGTCGACAAGCTGCGTATCGATCGGCCCGGGCGGATCGAGGAGCGTTATCTGCGCGCTTCCAATATCCACATCGACCTCGGCAGCCGCGCCTCGACGACGATGGCCTATACCAACCGGGCCGACATCTATCTGGGGGACGTGAGCAGCCAGATCTACGAGTTTCTCATCCGCCCGCGCCCCTGCGTGTTCGTCGACGCGCACGAGACACAATGGCAGGGCGATCCCAATTTCGCCCATTGGCGTGCCGGCCCGGTGATTCGCGACATCGCCGAGCTGGGTCCGGCGCTCGCCGCCGCGCAGCGCGACCAGGACGCGGTCTACCGGCCGGTGCAGGAAGAATTGTTCGCCTACAGCTTCGATCTGGGCGACCGGCCGTCTGCCGAGCGCGCGGCCGAGGCCGTCGCGCGCGTCGCAGGGCTGGATTGGCGGCGGAAGACTGTGGCAGAGCCTGCAATCAGCCATGGCTGAAGCGGTACCCGGCGGCATCGTCCGCCGCATATACGGAAATCTCGGGCGGCTGCTGTCCGGCAAGGCGGCGGCGGGGCTGATCAGCCTTGCCTATATGATCGTCGCGGCGCGGGCTCTGGGCGCGCGGGACTATGGCGTGCTCGTGCTGGTCCACACCTTCGCGATCACGGTCGGCGGCATCGTCGAGTTCCCCGGCTGGCATGCGGTCGTCCGCTATGGCGCGCAATGGCAGGCGAAGGGCGATCCGCTGCGCCTGATGCGACTGCTGCGTTTCGTGGCGAGTGTGGAGATGACCGCAGGCATCGCGGCGGTGATCACCGCGGCCTGCCTCGCGCCCCAGCTCGGGCCGGGACTCGGCTGGTCGCCCACCGCGCTCGCCTTCGCGCTGCCCTACAGCCTGGCGGTGCTGGGATCGGTGCGCTCGACCCCGGCCGGCTATCTGCAGCTCATGGGCCGGTTCGACCTGCTCGGCTATCACAATGCCGTGCCCGCGCTCGCCCGGCTGATCGGTGCCGCCATCGTCTGGGCCTGCGGTTTCGGGTTGCTCGGCTTCCTCGTCGCCTGGCTGATCGCGGCGCTGCTCGAATGGGCGGTGCTGTGGGGGATGGCGATCCATGTCGCCCGCCGCACGCTGCGGGGGGTGAGCCTGCTCGGCACGGTGCGCGGAGTGCGGGCGGACAATCCGGGCATCTGGCGGTTCATGCTGATCGCCAATGCGGACGTGACCTTCGGCGAGCTTGCCGGACGCATCGCGCCGCTGATCGTCGGCTGGATGCTCGGGCCGGCCGCGGTCGGCCTCTATGCCATCGCGCAGCGTGCGACGGTGGTGATCGCCCAGCCCGCGCAGATATTGGGGCAGGCGGCCTTTGCCGAGCTGGCCCGGCTGGCGGCCCGCCACGATCATGGCGCGCGGATGCGGCGCGCGGTGCTGCACTGCATCGGCATCGCGCTGGCCGCGGCCGTTCCGGTCGTGCTGCTCCTCGTCTGGTTCGGCCGGGACGTCGCGATCCTGATCGGCGGCAAGGGGTTCGCCGATGCCGCGGGCGTGATGCTGTGGCTGACGCTGGCGCGCGCGATCGCCCTGGCCGGCCCGCCGTGCAGCGCCGCGCTGATCGCCATGGGCCGGCCCTCGCTGTCGGTGGGCGCCAACCTCTTCGCCAATCTCGCCCCGCTGCCGCTGCTGCCGTGGCTGCTCGGCCGTTTCGGGTTGATCTCCGCCGGCTGGCATGCGGTGCTGCAGGCGGCGATCGCCTCCTTGCTGATGCTGTGGTTCGTCTTCCGAGAAAGCCGGGGCGGCTCACATGGCGAAGTGGCCGCGCCGGCCTGATGCGCATCGCCTATGTGATCAACTCGGTGGAGGGCGGCGGCGCGGCGGCGCCGGTGCCGGCGGTGTGCGCCGTGCTGCGCGCGCAGGGTGCGGATGTTTCCGTGCTGGCGCTCACCGGGCGCGACCGGCGCGGACTGGCGGCGATAGAGGCGGCCGGGCTGGACGTGACGGTGCGTCCGGATGGCGAGAAGGATCATTGCGCTGCGCTGCACTGGCTCGACGCCCGCATCGCCGCGCAGCAGGCCGATGTGATCTGGACGTCGCTGACCCGCGCGACCCTGCTCGGCCAGATCGTCGGGCAGCGGCGCCGGCTGCCGGTGGTGAGCTGGCAGCATGCGGCCTTTCTGAAACCGGCCAACCGCGTCCTGCTGCGGCTGCGGCAGAAACGGTCGGCACTGTGGATCGCGGATTCCGAATGCGTCGCGGCGCTGACGCGGCAGCGGCTCGGCGTGGCGGAAGACAGGCTGGCGATCTGGCCGCTCTTCGCCGCCGATGCGGCCGCACCGCAGGCGCGGGCCTGGCGGCCGGGCGAAACGCTGCGCATCGGCAGCCTCGGCCGGCTTCACCCGGTGAAGGGCTATGACCTGCTGATCGAGGCGCTGGCGCGGCTGAAGACGAGCGGCTTTCATCCGGCCACGCCGTTTATGCTGGAGATTGCGGGCGAGGGGGCAGAGCGGGACGCGCTGCAGGGCAGGATCGATGCCGCCGGCCTCCGCGACGAGGTGCGGCTGGCCGGCTTCACCGCAGATCCGCGCGGCTTCCTCGCCTCGCTTCACCTCTATGTGCAGCCGTCGCGATCGGAGGGGCTGTGCATCGGCGTCCATGAGGCGATGCAGGCCGGCCTGCCAGCGATCGGCAGCGCCGTGGGCGAGATGGGCTTCACCATCCAGCATCGCCGCACCGGTTTAGTCGTTCCGCCGGGCGATGCGGAAGGCTTCGCCTTTGCGCTGGCGGAGTGCCTGAGCGCGCCCGAGAGGCTGCACATGATGGGTGTGGCCGCGCGTGCGCATGTGCTGGAGAAATTCGGGCCGGACGTCTTCGCGGGCGCCGGCGCTGCGATCATGGCGCGGCTTCGCGTCCTGACCGGGAACGGAACCAGCGCCCCGCATCGATGAGCCAGCCCCGGCCGCTGCGGTCGATCCGCTTGGCGTCGATCAGCGTGACGGGCCCGCAGCCGTCCAGCGTGTGCAGCCCCGCGTCGAACGGGCGCCAGGCGGGATCGGGCGCGAGGATGCGGCCGGGCCGGAGCGTGATGCCGCCCGGATCCAGCCGGTTGACATGCAGCAGGCGGATCGCGCCGCCATAGGTGCGGCTGCAATCCTGCACCGGCAGGACGATCCCGCCGTCGAGCAGGAAGGGCCGTCCGCCGGGCCGCGCGCCCGCGCGATCGAGCCGCACCGGGCCGGGCTGCAGCAGCGTCCATGGCCCGGTCAGCCGTTCCGCCCAGGCGACGTGCAGGCTGCCCGTGCGGTGCAGCCGGTCGCCCGCGCTGCTGTAGAACAGCCACCAGCGGCCCTCGTGGAAGAAGGGCGTCGCGTCGATCGCGGCGCCGTCCAGCGGCAGCCGGGCCACCGCCTCCCAATCATGGGGAAAGGCGCGGGCGCGATAGAGGGTGAGCGTGCCCGACCGATAGGCCTCCGGCAGCATCCAGATCGCGCCGTCGGCCGCGAACACATGGGGATAGGAGAGGTGCCACGGCTCCTCCAGCACGCGCGTGCGGCGCGTGACGCGATAGTGGCCGTCGAGCGCGAGATGATCGATCGCGCCGCGGCGGGTGCGGTAATCATAATGCTCGACGAACAGGTGAAGCCGGTCGTCCTGCCAGATGCCGAAGGGATCGGCATCGAAGGTGAAGGACCGCCCGACATCCAGCCACCGGATGGGGAGATCGGACGTCAGCCCGGCGGCCGCGATCCGCTCGACCGGTGCCGCGACGATGCCGACGCGCCATATGTCGCAGCGCCGGGGCATCAGCGGGTCCGGTGGCCGGCCGCGATCATTCTGGCTCGGCCTGATCGGGGAAGGCGAGCGACACGCGCAGGCCGGGGCGATTGTCCGCCAGCGTCAGCGCCGCGCCGTGCAGCGCGGCGATGGCGGAGACCAGCGAGAGGCCGAGACCCGCGCCGGGCGAACTGCGGCTGCGATCCAGGCGGTAGAAGCGCTGCAGGATCTTCTCGCGCATGTCGTCGGGCACGCCCGGGCCGTCGTCCGCCACTTCGGCGAGGATGCCGTGCCCGGTGCGCGCGAGGCGCGTCGTGATGCGCGTGCCGGCGGGTGTGTGGACCAGCGCGTTTTCGATGAGGTTGATGAAGAGCTGGGCCAGCAGCTCGCCGTCGCCGCGCACCGTGACGCCCGGCGCATGCTGCGCGAAAAGCGTCTTGCCGGCATCCTCGGCCACGGGCTGACAGGCGAGGTGGACGCGGTCCATCACCTCGCTCAGATCCACCTCGGCCAGCCGCTCGCGCCCCGCACCGCCTTCCAGCGTGCCGATGCGCAGCAGGGCGCGGAAGATGCGCAATATCTCGTCCACCTGCTCGATCGCCGTATCGATGCCCGCCTCATAGGCGGCGGGATCGGCCATCCCGCGGGTTTCCTCGAGCTGCTGGCGCAGGCGCGTCAGCGGCGTGCGCAGATCATGGGCGATGTCGGTCGAGACCTGGCGCAGCCCCTCCATCAGATTGCCGATGCGATGCAGCATGAGATTGAGGTTGCGCGAAAGCTGGTCGAATTCCGGGCTGATGCCGATCGCCGGCAACCGCTCGGCCAGCGCGCCGGCCATGATCCGATCGACCGAGCCGTTCACCCGATCGAGCCGGCGCACGAACAGGCCGCCGACGAAATAGCCGCCGACCAGCGCGAACAGGGTGATGCCGATGCCGCAGGCGAGGGTGAAGCGGCCGAGCCGGTCGGTGAGCTCCTGGACGTCGAACGTATCGGTGGCGACCACCAGGCGCAGCCCCTGGGGCAGATGGGTCGCCAGCGTCTTGAAGGTTTCGAAATAGGGCCGGCTGCCGCGGTGCCGATGCTCGTCGACGGGCACCGTGCCCCAGCCGTCGATCGGGGTATCGACCGGCAAGTCCCCGGCGATGCGTGTTCCGAGCGTGTCGACCAGCAGATAGTGGAAGGGCGCGTCCTTGCCGAGCGCGGCGTGGCGGTGAATGGCGTCGATCAGGCCCTGCCGGCCATGCGCGCGATATTCCGCGGCGAGATTGCCGGCCTCCGCGCGCAGCGACTGGTCCGTCGCCTCGATCGCGTAGCGGCCGATCTGCCGCTCCACGGCGATCAGGAGCAGCAGCGATCCGATCGCGAAGACGGCGGCGAACAGCAGCGCGAAGCGGAAGGCGCCGCTGCGCAGGACGCTCTGCCGGCTCCGCTCAATCCGCATCGATGCGATATCCGGCGCCCCGTACCGTCTGGATCAGGTCCCGATCGAAGCCGCGGTCCACCTTGGCGCGCAGCCGGCTCATATGGCTTTCGATCACGTTGGTGCGCGGATCGAAATGAAAGGACCAGACATTTTCGAGCAGCATGCTGCGCGTCACGATCTCGCCGGCATGGCGCAGCAGATATTCGAGCAGCTTGAATTCCTGCGCCTGCAGCTCGATCCGCCGGCCGGCTCGCGTCACCGTGCGCTTGATCAGGTCCACCTCCAGATCGGCGACGCGCAGCGTGGCGACGGTCTCGGCGATCGGCGGCCGGCGGGCGAGGGCGTGGACGCGCGCCAGCAGCTCGCTGACCGCATAGGGCTTCACCAGATAATCGTCCGCGCCGGCCTCCAGCCCCTCGACGCGATCGTCGATGCCGTCCATCGCGGTGAGCAGCAGCGCGGGGGTGCGGTTGTTCGCCGCGCGCAGCGCCTTCATCACGCTGAGCCCGTCGACGCCCGGCACCATCCGATCGAGGACGAGCACCGCATAGCTGTTGCTGGAGCCGAGAAAGATCGCGTCGGGCCCGGTCGCGCAGGAATCGACGATATGGCCGGCCGCGGTCAGCGCGCGTTCGACATGCTCGCGGGTCGCGGCATCGTCTTCGAGCAACAGGATCTTCATCGGGCCTTCGTTTCCACGCACGATCGATGCAGCACGGTAGCCAAGATCCGGCCCGCCATCCACCATGGGAACATTGGCAATTCCCAATGTCGGCGGGCTTTCCACCGAACGGGACTGGCGTCCCATTTCCCGGTCATGTTGAGCTTGTTTCAATATGACGAAGAAGAAAGAACCGACATCGTCCGGGACGGCGGATATAAGGGCGCATGCCCGCCACTCCCGCCTGGCCGCCTGCCAGCACGCCCCGCCTGTTCGTCGACCAGCCGCTCGCGGCGGATAGCGAGATCCGCATTGAGGGCGCGCAGGCCCATTATCTGTCCGGCGTCATGCGGCTCAAGGCGGGCGATCCCGTGCGGCTGTTCGACGATCGCAGCGGTGAATGGCTGGCCACGGTGAGCCGGGTCGGCAAGCGGGACCTGATGCTGTGCCTTGCCGCGAATCTCCAGCCGCGCGAGCCGGTACCGGATCTCTGGCTGCTGGCGGCGCCGATCAAGAAGGGGCGGATCGACCTCGTCGCGGAAAAAGCCTGTGAGCTGGGTGCCGCGCGCCTGCAGCCGGTGGTGACGCGCCGCACCGTGGTCGACCGGCTCAACCTCGATCGGTTGCGCGCGCACATGATCGAGGCGGCCGAGCAATGTGGCCGCACGGCGCTGCCCCAACTGGCGGAGCCGGTGAAGCTCGAGGCGCTGCTTGCCGACTGGCCGGAGGATCGTGCGCTGATCTTCGCGGACGAATCAGGCGGTGTCCCGATGCGGGATGCCGTGTCGCCCGGGCCGGCGGCGATCCTGATCGGCCCCGAGGGCGGCTTTACGCCGGAAGAACGCGAAGCGATCCGGGCTGTGCCGCAGGCAAAGGGCATTTCGCTGGGGCCGCGCATCTTGCGCGCGGAAACCGCCGCCATCGCTGCACTCGCGATCTGGATGGCAGTCGCGGGAGACTGGTCGCAAAATAAAACTGGTTGACGGTGCAACTGGATACTGGCGGAGCGCCTTTCCCATCGCTAATGGCGCGATCATGAGCACGCGCAAAGCAGCCGAAGGGGATGACCCGCAGATCCAGTCGCGCGACGATCTGATCGCGGTCTTCGAAAAAGGGGAAAAGCCGCGGGAACGCTGGCGGATCGGGACCGAACACGAGAAGTTCGTCTATTTCCGGTCCGATCACCGCGCGCCGAGCTATGAGGAGAAGGGCGGCATCCACGCCCTGCTGATCGGGCTCACCCGATATGGTTGGGAACCGGTCTATGAGGGCGACAATATCATCGCGCTCGCGGGGCCGGACGGCAATGTCAGCCTGGAGCCGGCGGGGCAGCTCGAGCTTTCCGGCGCGCCGCTCGATAATCTGCACGAGACGTGTGCGGAAACGTCGCGCCATCTCGACCAGGTGAAGGCGGTGGGCGACCGGCTCGGCCTCGGCTTCCTCGGGCTCGGCTTCTGGCCGGACAAGACCCGCGCCGAGCTGCCGGTGATGCCCAAGGGCCGCTATGCGATCATGCTCGACCATATGCCCAAGGTCGGCTCGCTCGGCCTCGACATGATGCTGCGCACCTGCACCATCCAGACCAACCTCGATTATTCGAGCGAGGCAGACATGGTGAAGAAGTTCCGCGTCAGCCTCGCCCTCCAGCCGCTCGGCACCGCTTTGTTCGCCAACTCGCCTTTCACCGAGGGCAAGCCCAACGGCTATCTCAGCTATCGCAGCCATATCTGGACGGACACCGATCCAGGCCGCACCGGCATGCTGCCCTTCGTGTTCGAGGACGGCTTCGGCTATGAGCGCTACGCCGATTATGCGCTCGACGTGCCGATGTATTTCGTCTTCCGCGACGGCGGCTACATCAACGCGGCCGGGCTCAGCTTCCGCGATTTCCTGAAGGGCGAGCTGTCGGTGCTGCCGGGCGAGAAGCCGCTGCTCTCCGACTGGCCGGACCATCTTTCCACCGCCTTCCCCGAGGTGCGGCTCAAGAGCTTCCTCGAGATGCGCGGCGCCGATGGCGGCCCGTGGAACCGGATCTGCGCGCTGCCTGCGCTGTGGGTCGGCCTGCTCTACGACCAGACCGCGCTCGACGCCGCCTGGGACTTGGTCAAGCATTGGACGATCGAGGACCATCACCGCATCCGGAGCGAGGTGCCCAAGCTCGGCCTCCAGGCGCGCGGTCCTCGCGGCCGCACCTTCCAGGAGCTCGGCAAGGAGGTGCTGGAGATCGCGACCGCCGGCCTCACCGCCCGCGCGCGGCTCAACGGCGCCGGCGACAATGAGAGCGGCTATCTCGATCCGCTGCGCGAGATCGTCGCCAGCGGCAAGACGCCGGCCGAGCGGCTGCTCGACCGCTATCATGGCGAATGGCAGGGCGATCTCGGCCGTATCTATGACGAGATGAGCTTTTAACCACTTCCCCCTCCCCCGCTGTGCGGGAGAGGGCTTGAGCGCTACTCCGCCGCCACCGGCTGCCCATCCGGCCGCTTGCTGCCGGTGATCCACCGGAGGAGCCGCGGGATCGGCGCGTTGCGTTCCATCCACGCCGCATAGGCCCGATAGGCGGGATCGGCGCCGAGATGCCGCTCCTCGGTCCGCGCGCGCCAATAATAGACGCCGCTGACGAGACCGAGCGTCACCGTGTTGCGCACTACGTCGTTGAGATTGTGGGTGGTGACGAGGAACGGCAGCTGGGATAGCCACCAGAAGAGGTTCTTCGACAGATAGGCGGGATGCTTGGTCCAGCGATAGGGACCGTGGGTCAGTATGCCGCGGTGGGTGAGATTGGAGAAGCGCAGGCCGAACGCCACTGTCGCCCACGCGTAGATGCCGGTGAGGAAGACCAGGATCGCGCCGACCGCAGCCAACACGATCGGATGGCCGTCGAACCAGTAGGTCCATTCCTGCGTGCCGTAATGATAATCGAGGGGGCCGCCGTCGCTCATCAGCACGAAGGGCGGATAGCAGATCAGCGCCGCCGTCCAGCCAGCCGCATAGGGGTTGGCCGAGCGGATGTGGGCATCGAGCGGCCGCATCGTCAACATGTAGCCGACGGTCGCGACGCTGACGTCGACCATGAACATCAGCGCGATCAGCCAGAGCGCGAAATTAGCCGGCGTCGCGACGATCTCGCCGGTCGGCCGCAGGATCACGTCGGCGAAATTGGCCGGCACGATCGAGAGCATGAAGGCGAGGAAGAAGCCCTTCACCGCCCAGGCGCGCAGATGGCCATAGATCGCCTCGCGATCCGCCTTGCCCTGGCCGAGCAGGAACTGGCCGAAGGCATAGGTGCCGTCACGCGGCTCGACGAGGCGCCGGTCGAGCCAGAGCATATAGGGTACGGACAGCAGGACGAGGAAGGGCACTGCGATCGCAAAGCAGTGCATTGCGAACAGATAGCTGCCGTCCCAATACCAGCGGCCGATGCAATAGACGACGGCGATGAGGCCCCATGTCGTCCAGAGGCCGGCGAGCTTGGTGAGGCTCGTCTCTAGCCCGGCGCGCAGCGGGCGGGGCGGGCTGTTCCAGTCGATCCCGGTCGAGGGGTTGCGGTGCACCTTGTCCACCGCCAGCGACCAGAACACCATCGGGATGCCGCACAGCAGGATCGCGACGAGCGCCGAATAGGGACCGTCCAGTCCGAAATGGCGGGCGATCGCCGTCCAGATCGCCAGGCCGACGAGTCCGGCGATGCCGACGCCGTTGCTTACCGCGGAGCGCGGCCGGGGATCGCTGTCCGTCATCCTTCTGCCCATCGAACGCCTATCGGGTCGCTCTAGTCGGCAATGGTAAGCAAGCCATGAAGCTTTTGCTAAACAGATTGTAATGACCGGCCCAATGAAAGAAGAGAGATGAAGCGGACGTAACAAATCTGCAATGGGAGGTGGCGATGCGACGGATCGCGGTGCTGGCGGCGGGCGCGGCACTGGTCGCGGCTCCTACGCCGGCGCTTGCCAGCGAAAAGGGCTGGGACGATGCCAGCCGGGCGGGCGAGGTCGGCCTCGTCGCGCTGGCGCTGGGTATGCCGGCGGTGAAGGGCGACTGGAATGGCGTGTGGCAGGCGGGCGGCAGCGTGGTCGTCGCCGGCGGTGCCGCGGCGATCCTCAAGGAAGCCTTTCCCGAAAGGCGGCCGGACGGCAGCGACCGCAAGAGCTTCCCGTCGGGCCACGCCTCCATCTCCTTCGCAGCCGCGGCCACGCTCCACCAGCGTTACGGCTGGGAAGTGGGCCTGCCGGCAACGCTGGTCGCCAGCTTCGTCGGCGTGGCACGGGTGAAGGCGCGCAAGCATCATTGGTACGACGTGGTGGCTGGCGCCGCAGTCGGCGAGGCGAGCGGCTGGCTGATCACCCATCCCCACGACGATCGCGTGCAATTCTTCCCGTGGGGCGACACCCATGGCGGCGGCCTGGCGCTGGGCATGCGCTTCTGAGGGAAGCGGCGCGAACGGCCTGACGCGGCTGCCCGGCTTCTCAACGGATTGTGCAGAACTCCCGCGTTGCCGGGAGGATGTGGGTCCGAATCGGCGATGGACGAATGCCGTCCGGCAGTCGACCGGATATCCTCTTGCTCGGGCCCGACCCCGCCTTGAAGAGTGTTGTCGGGCGCCCCGATACCCCTTTGCCACAGCGATGCGGCCGCGACTGCCGCGCCGATCTCGGCTATCCACAGGGTCGGGAGAGGTCGCCCGCAGAGGCGAGAGGATCGCGAGGTCTGGCTATGGACATACATGCGGCGGACGAGCTGGCGCCGATCGTCGAGGACGATGCGTTCATCCGCAAGGCGCTGGAGGCAGCGAGCACGCCCGCGCTGCTTGCGACGCTGATCCATCTGACGGGCGATCCCGCGCTTCTGAACGAGCGGTTCCGTCCCACGCCGACGATGGGCACCGCCTTCGGCACGCTGCCCGCCGAGGCGCATGCCGAGCTGATCGATCGCGCCGTGGCCGAGCTGGGCAGGCTGCGCGACGGGCCGCGCGAGCCCTTGCGCAAGCCCTCGGCCGACCAGATCCAGCGCGTCATCGCCTTCGTGCTCGGGCAGGACGTGCCGGGCGAATATACGCCCTTCGCGATGGACGAACTCGGCATCGAACCGTTGCCGACGCCCAAAATGTCGCCGCCGCCGGGCTTTCACGCGCTGATCGTCGGCGCAGGCATGTCCGGGCTGCTGGCGGCGATCAAGCTGGATCAGGCGGGGATCGCGTGGACGATCGTCGAGAAGAATCCGGACGTCGGCGGCACCTGGTTCGAGAATCGCTATCCGGGCGTGCGGGTCGACTCGCCCAACCACAATTACGCCTATTCCTTCGCGCCCAATCACGATTGGTCGCATTATTTCTCGCAAGGGGCCGAGATCCTCGCCTATTTCCGCTCGATCGCCGATCGCTTCGGCCTGCGCGAGCGCATCCGCTTCGGCACCGAACTGGTCGAGGCGCGCTTCGATGAGGACGCCGGCCTCTGGCGCGCGGCGCTGGCCGGGCCGGACGGCCGCGAGACGGTCGAGGCCAACATCCTGATCAGCGCGGTCGGCCAGCTCAACCGGCCGCGCCTGCCCGATATCCCCGGCATCGCCGATTTCGCCGGCCCGATGATGCATTCGGCGCAGTGGGATCCTTCGGTGGACTTTGCGGGCAAGCGGGTCGCCATGATCGGCACCGGCGCGAGCGCGATGCAGATCGTGCCCGAGCTGGCCAGGATCGCCGAGCATGTCACCGTCTTCCAGCGGCACGCCCCGTGGATCACGCCGCAATCGGTTTATCGCAAGCCGGTCGAGGAGGGGAAAAGTTGGCTGCTCGGCCACGTCCCGCATTATGCGCGCTGGTATCGCTTCCTCCTCTTCTACGCGACCGCCGATCAGGTCCATCCTGCGACGCAGGTCGATCCCGACTGGCCGGACCATGATCGCTCGATCAGCGCGATGAGCGGCATGGTGCGCGATGGGCTCGAGGCGATGTTCCGCCAGCAGACCGAGGGGCGGCCGGATCTCTACGAGAAGGTGATCCCGGTGTTCCCGCCCTTCGGCAGCCGCATGCTGGTCGACGACGGCACCTGGCTCGCGACGCTCAGGCGCGACAATGTCACGCTCGTCACCGACGGGATCGACCATGTCGAGGCGGACGGCGTCGTGGACGGCAAGGGCATCATGCATGAGGTGGATGTGCTGGCGCTCGCCACCGGCTTCCATGCCAACCGCTTCCTGTGGCCGATGGAGATATATGGGCGCGAGGGCCGCAGTCTCGCCGCGCTGTGGGGGGACGAGCCGCGCGCGCATCTCGGCGTCACCGTGCCGGGCTTCCCGAACCTGTTCATCCTCTATGGGCCGGGCACCAACCTTGCCTTTGGCGGATCGATCATCTTCACGGTCGAATGCCAGGTGCGGATGATGCTCGATGCGCTGGCCCGGATGGTCGAGGGCGGCGGCACGACCATCGAGTGCGATGCGGCGAGCTATGATGCGCATGTCGCGGAGCTGAGCGCGATGCTCGCCACCTCGGTGTGGGCGCATCCCGAGGCACGTAACTGGTATCGCAACCGCCGAGGCGTCGTCGTGAACACGATGCCGTTCCGGCTGATCGATTATTGGACCTGGACGAAATCGGTGGCGCCTTATGATTATATCGTGCGGGCGCCCGCCGAGGTGGCGGCTGCCGATTAGGTCTTCTGTGGAAAGGCGACCGCAATGCTGGAAGAGTTGATGCCGCTCGCCGCGCGTGTCGCCGAGACGTTGAAGGCGCGCGGCCAGACGGTGGCCGTCGCAGACGGCGCAACCGGCGGCCTGATCTCGGCTGGCCTCCTCGCTATAGCCGGCGCGACCGGATTCTATATGGGCGGCGGCGTGATCTATTCGCTGAAAGGGCGCGACGTGCTGCTCGATCTCGAGCCCGAGGCGCTGAAGGGGATGCGCTCGGTCACCGAGCCTTATGCGCTGCTCCAGGCGCGAGCGATCCGCGATCGTTTCGGCGCGGATTGGGGCGTGGCGGAAAGCGGGTCGGCGGGGCCGGGCAAGCATCCCTTCGGGGCCGAGGCGGGGATGAGCGCCATCGCCGTCGCTGGCCCGGGTGTCGAGCTGTCCCGTATCGTGCGGACCGGCCAGGCGGATCGGGCGGGCAACATGCAGAGCTTCGCGCTGGCCGCGATCGGCCTGCTGGACGAGGCTTTGCGGAGCTGACGAGAGAGAGGAGAAGCGTGGCGATGGCGGATGTGAGAAACGGCGTTGCGGTGATCACCGGCGCTGCGGGCGGGCTGGGCGGGGGGCTCGCCAGGGTTGCCGCCGGCAGGGGCATGAAGCTGGTGCTGGCCGATCGCGACGAGGCGCGCCTCACGGCGGTGGTCGATGCGCTTTCTGCGGAGGGTGCAGAGGCGATCGGCGTGCCGACCGACGTCACCGATCCGGCGGCGCTCGATCGGCTCGCCGCAAAGGCGAAGGAGCGGTTCGGCGCGGTCACGCTGCTGATCAACAATGCCGGGATCGAAACGCTCGGCCTCTCCTGGGAGCTGCCCGCCGAGACCTGGCAGCGCGCGATCGGCGTCAATCTGCTCGGCGTGATCTACGGCGTGCGCGCTTTCGCGCCGGGCATGCTGGCCGAAGGCAAGCCGGCGCATATCGTCAACATCGCCTCGCTCGCCGCGCTCGGCATGATGCCGATCACCGCGCCTTATATGGTCACCAAGCACGCGGTGCTCGCCTTCACCGAATGCCTCAAGCTGGAGATGGACGTCAAAGCGGCGCCGATCACGGTCTCTGCCGTGCTTCCGGGCGCCATCGCCACCCCGATCTTCACCGATGCACCCGGTGTCGACGGCGATCCGATGGTCGCCGCCCATCGCGCGATCATGGGGGAGATGCTGGCCCAGGGCCTGTCGCCGGACGAGGCGGCGGACCGAATCTTCGCCCAGCTGGACGAAGGGCGCTTCTGGGTGTCGCCCCATCCCGAGATGCTCGCCGAGATGGCTGACGACCGGGCCGCCTATCTCTCCGCCCGCTCCGCGCCGGAGCTGCGCGAGGGACACAGGCACATGCTGGCGATCTGAGGCGGCTGCTCGATCGCGACGCCGAGGCCGCCCGTGCAGCCGAAGCATGGATGGCCCGGCTTCCGTCCGCAGCAGTGAATCCCACGGGGGTTCGGATGTGACGGGCGGCGCTTGCTTTCCGCCCTGTGGTTGGTTGCAAAAAATAGGCCATTGGAGCATCCATCGAATGGATTGCAGTCGGCGAAGGGTCGCGAAATGCGTGCTTTGTTCCGAATATCTTTCTGGGTCCTCGCCGTCTCCTTGATGGCTTGCGGTGCCAGTGAGGGCAATGCGTCCAAAAGGGACGAGAAGAACAAGGAGCGGTGCGCGAATTTCGGCTTCAAGGAAGGCACGGATGCGTTTGCGAATTGCGTGATGCGGCTTTCATTGAAGCAGGACCGTGACCAGCCCGATCACGACACGCTCGTGCGCCGCTACAGGGATCGCAGCATGGCCCGCCGCGGGGACGATCGCTACCCCGTTTGTACTGCAGCCATGATGGACAATGAGCTCGATATCTCGACGGGCAAATGGGTCGGCCCCAATTGCCAGATGGCCCCAGATTAACTCTCGTCGAGCGTCGCCGGCAAGACGGTGGACATGTTCTTTCTTGCTGGGAAGGATTTCGAACCCAGTTCAAAGCCATAGCAAATTTCCGGCCGAGTCTGCATGACCGCGAGGCCGCTTGCCATCGCCACGTCGAACTCGGTCTTGCGTGTCGCGGGCGGCGGGCGATTTTTGTCGGATCGACGGCTCGGCGGAGTGCCGTCGCACAAACGCAGCGCTTGCCTCGAAAACTGGATGCCCCGGCTGGAATCGAACCAGCATTGACGGAATCAAAATCCGCTGTCCTACCGTTAGACGACGGGGCAATGCGGCCGCTCCATGGCAATCAAAGGCCGCCGCTGCAAGCCCGGATCATCGCTTTTCGGGATTCAGCGGTCCTGCTCGCGGCGATTGAGCTGATATTCGATCTCGCGTCGCACTCGCGCCCAGAATTGTTCCATCTCGTGTAGCGCGCACTGATTAAACCATTCGGATTCGACGCCAGCATCGGTCGCGAAATCGAGTGCGTCGAACATGCGGGCCGCCTTGCGATCCGCTTCCGCCAACGGATCCTGCGCCAACAGGCAAAGATCCGCCATGAGCTGCATCGTGACGATCTCGCCGACAAACTCTCGGGCGCGCCAATGCGCCTCTTCCTTCGTCTCTATGTCCATAGGCCCCCGCCAAGCAAAACATGGCTTAATGGCTGGAATCTGCGGGAGCAACGCCATTGCAGGAAAAAATGTTGCAGTGCGTCAAGTCCCCGCATCGCGCCGCCGCAGAGGTCGGCCGGCATCCCGGTGGCGGGGATGAATTAATGTGGGCGGGTCGCGCCGATTGATGATTGCCATCGCTCGCAAACTCGCCTAATCGCCCCCCTCCCAGGCGCCCGTAGCTCAGCTGGATAGAGCATCAGACTACGAATCTGAGGGTCGGACGTTCGAATCGTTCCGGGCGCGCCAACACCCTCGCTTGGTCATAGACTGGGCGAGGGTTTGTTTTTGTGGGCTTTCGCGGCGGCCCATGTCAGCCGGTTGCCATGCGCGCGGTGATCGTCCGCAGCGTGGCGACGGTGGTCGCGATCGCTTCCGCAGAGAGGCCGCGACAGGCCTTTTCCAGCATTGCGACGATCAGCGGGACGATCGCATCGCGTGTCGCCTTGCCCGCGGGGGTGAGAGAGACCAGGAAGGCGCGGCGGTCATCCGGCGCGGTGATCTTTTCGACCAGACCGATCGCGATCAGCCGGTCGATCGTCCGGCTCATCGCCGGCTTGTCCTTGTAGGTGAGCGCAGCGAGATCGGTCTGGGTCAGCCGGCCATATTGGTGCAGCCGGTTGAGGATCGGGAATTCCCGCGGCCGCAGATCATAGCCGGCGCGAGCGATCGCGTCGGCCAGGCCGCGGCTCAGCTGATAGCCCGCCTGGCTGACCACGAAACCGATCACATTGTCATAATCGTCGAAGGAAAAGGCCGCCTCCGCGGCCACCCCAGGATCCTGCGCGTCCATCGTCACCCGTTGCCCGATAGCATCAATAAGTTGTATAACACAAATATTGTGATTCGCATATATGTACGGAGACGGGCGATCGGGCATGGGTGAGGGTGATGCGGCATTTCGGCTGGACGGACTGGTTGGCCTGGTGACGGGTGGCACGCGCGGTATCGGCGCAGCGATCGCCGCCGAGTTCGCCGCCGCCGGCGCGCGCGTGATCGTGACCGGGCGGAACGGGGAACAGGCCGTCGCGGCCGCCCGCGCGCTGGGCGGGGACGCGGCCGGCTTTGCTTATGACGCCGCCGAACCCGGCGGGGCCGAGGCGCTCGCCGCCGCCGTCGCGCAGCGCTTCGGCCGGCTGGACCTGCTGGTGAACAATGCCGCGATCTTGAAGCCCCACCGCATCGACAAGGTGAGCGGGGAGGAGATCGACCTGATCTTCGCCACCAATGTCCGCTCGCCGCTGCTCCTGTGCCGTCATCTGCATCCGCTGCTTGCGGGCAGTACCGCCGGCGCAGTGGTGAATATCGGCGCGGCGGGCGGCCATGTGCCGATGGCCGGCATCGGCGCCTATTCGGCGAGCAAGGCGGCGCTGATCAACCTGACGCGCACCTTGGCCAAGGAATGGGCGCCCGACGGCATCCGCGTGAATGCGTTGACGCCGGGATCGGTGGCGACCGACATGATCCTGCCCCGCGATCCGGAGCGGCGCGCGCGCTTCGTCGCGGAGATGGGCGAGACCAATTTGATGAAGCGCATCGCCGCGCCGATCGAGATCGCCCGCGCGGTGCGGTTCCTGGCGAGCGGCGCGGCCTCCTTCATCACGGGGCAGGTGCTGATCGCCGACGGCGGGCTGCTGGCATGAGCGCCGCCGTGCCGCCTTATCCGCGGGGCCGCGAACTGCTGGCGGGGCGGACGGTGCTCGTCACCGCGTCCGCAGGCAGCGGCATCGGTTTCGCCACGGCCAAACGCTGCGCCGAGGAAGGGGCGGTGGTCATGTTGTCCGACATCCACACGCGGCGCCTCGCCGAACATGCCGACGCGCTGGAGCGGGAGATCGGCCGGCGTGTGCATCGCATGGCGTGCGACGTGCGCGATGCCGGCCAGGTGGCGGCGCTGATCGCCGCGGCGCTGGAGGCGATGGGCCGGCTCGACGTGCTGCTGAACAATGCCGGGCTCGGCGGCACCCATGCGGTGACCGAAACCAGCGACGCGCAGTGGGAGGCGATCCTCGACACCAATCTCGGCGGCACCTTCCGCTGCATGCGGGCCGCCTTGCCGGCGATGATCGCGCAGGGCGGCGGATCGATCGTCAACATGGGAAGCATCTGCGCCTGGCGCGCGGAGGCCGGGCAGAGCGCTTATGCGGCTTCCAAGGCGGGCATATTGGCGATGACGCGCTGCGTGGCGATCGAGGCGGCGGAACATGGCATCCGCATCAATGCGGTCGTGCCTAGCCTCGCCCTCCACCCGCATCTGCGCAAGGTCAGCAGCGCGGCGCATCTCGATCGCATGATCCGCGAGAACGAGGCGTTCGGGCGCGCCGCCGAGCCGTGGGAGATCGCCAATGCGGTGGTTTTCCTGGCGTCCGACTATGCCAGCTACATGACCGGCGAGGCGCTCTCGGTGAGCTGCCGGCGGGCTTGACGGGGAGGATGGGATGAAGGGGCGGCTACCCGACGACGTCAAGCGCCTGATCGATGCGCCGAACTTCGCCTGTCTCGCCACGCTGATGGAGGATGGCTGGCCCAAGGCCGAGCCGGTGTGGATCGCGCGCGAGGGCGAACGGCTGATCATCGCCACCGATCGCAAGTCGATCAAATCGACCAACATCGATCGCGATCCGCGCGTGGCGCTTTCGGTGACGGATTATGCCGATCCCTATGAGCAGGCGCTCATCCGCGGGCGCGTGGTGGAGGCGCGCGAGGACAATGATCTCGTCATCCTCGATGCCATGGCGCTCAAATATCTCGGCACGCCCTTTCCGCGCCGCCGCTGGTCTAGCCGCGTTGCCTATTTCGTCGAGCCGATCGTGGCCCGCTATTATCAATCCCCCCTCCGGCACCGGCCGGCCCAAACCCATGAGGATGCTTCATGACCGTGAGCTGCACGATCGAGGATGCGATCGCCACCGTGACGATGCACAATCCGCCGGTGAATGCGATCACCGTCGGCGATACCTGGAAGATCCATGACCTCTTCAAGGAGCTGAGCGCAAAGGAGGATCTGCGCGCGGTGATCCTGACCGCAGAGGGCAAGGGCTTCAACGCCGGCATCGACATCAAGGAGATGCAGGCGAACAAGGCGGCCGGCGACGAGTGGAAGCTGATGATCAGCTCCGGCGAGGCCTGCTATCACGCCTTTCATGCCATTTACGAGACGCCGGTACCGGTGATCGCGGCGGTCAACGACTTCTGCATGGGCCTGGGCGTCGGGCTGGTCGGCAGCTGCGACATGATCGTCGCGTCGACCAAGGCGCGCTTCGGCCTGCCGGAAGTGGATAATGGCGCGCTCGGCTGTGCGTCGCATCTCGCCAAGCTGGTGCCGCCGATGAAGCTGCGCGAGATGTCGCTTACCTGCAAGCCGGCGACGGCGGCGGAGCTGCATGCCTGGGGCTCGATCGCTTATCTGGTCGAGCCCGAGGAGCTGATGCCCAAGGCGCGCGAGCTTGCCAGGCAGATCGCCGCCAAGCAGGCGCCGGCGGTGCGTTTCGCCAAGGCAGCGCTCAATCATATCGACGTGTTCGAGATGCACGCCAATTACCGGCTCGAGCAGGGCTATACCTATCAGCTCAACATCATGGGCGAGGGCAGCCGGGCCCGGAACGCCTTCGTGGAGGGCACCCGCATCGTCACGCGCGCCTGATCCGATGCTGCTTGCGGGCAAAGTGGCCCTCGTTACCGGGGGCGCACGCGGCATCGGCGCAGCGACGGCGCGGCTGTTCGTCGCCGAGGGCGCACGCGTCGCGATAGCCGACCGGCGTGCCGAGGAAGCGGCGGCGCTCGTCGCCGAGATCGAGGCGGCGCATCCCGGCGCGGCGCTGTTCGTGCCGCTCGACGTGACCAGCGAGACGGACTGGCAGTCGGCTGTGGAGCGGATAGAGGCGGCGTTCGGGCCGATCGGCGTGCTGGTGAACAATGCTGGGATCATCCGCGTGGCGCCGATCGAGGCGCTCGACGTCGAGACCTTTCGCAAGGTGATCGACACCAATCTCGTCGGCACCTTCCTCGGCATACGCTGCGTCACGCCCTCGCTCCGGCGCGCGGGTGGGGGATCGATCGTCAACTTCTCCTCGGTGCAGGGCCTGGAGGGACGGCAGGGCTTCGGCGCCTATGCCGCCTCCAAATTCGGCATCAGGGGCCTGACCAGGAGTGCGGCAATCGAGCTTGGACCGGACGGCATTCGCGTGAACGCGGTGGTACCGGGGCCGACCAAGACCAAGATGATCGAGCGGCCGGGCTGGTCCGACGCGGATTATGACGCGATGTACGGCAAATATCCGCTGATGCGCATGGCCGACGCGCAGGAGGTGGCGCGCATGGTGCTGTTCCTCGCGTCGGACCAGAGTTCCTTCTGCACGGGCGGCGACTATCTCGTCGATGGCGGCACACTGGCCGGAAAGCCGCGCGACTGACGGGGAAAACGTCAGCTCCGGGCCGCCGCCTGCGCCCGCCACCGGCCCAGAAGAGCGCTCGCATCCGCATCCTCCTGGATCGCCCCGGGCGTCCGGCTGAAGCGCGGCGCGGGGGCGGGATGGGCGAGGCCGCCCCGTTCGACATAGGTGGCGCGGGCGGCGTGATGCGGATGCGAAGGGGCCTTGTCGGCAGTCAGCACCGGCGCGACGCAGGCGTCGCTGCCCTCGAACAGGGCGAGCCAGTGGCTGGCCGGCCGGGTGGCGAAGGTGCGTTCGAACCAGGCGGTGGTCTCCGGCCAATCCTTCTCGTCCTGGCTGAGTGAGGCGGGGGCGCCCAGCCGTTCGCACAGATGGGTCCAGAATGCGGGCTCGAGCGGACCGACGGCGATCTCGCGGCCGTCCGCGCAGCGATAGCAGCGATAGAAGGGCGCAGCCCCGCCGAGCAGATTGGCGTCCCGCTCCAGCGAGATCAGCCCCGAGGGCGTGAGCCCGGTGAACATCCCCATCATCGAGGCGACGCCGTCGACGATCGCCGCATCGACCACCTGGCCCTTGCCCGATCGCTCCCGCTCCCACAAAGCGGCCATGATGCCGAAGGCGAGGAACATCGATCCGCCGCCGAAATCGCCGACCAGATTGAGCGGGGGCACCGCCGGTTCGCCGGGGCGCCCGATCGCCGCCAGCGCGCCGGTGATCGCGATATAGTCGATGTCGTGGCCGGCGACCCGGGCGAGCGGACCCTCCTGGCCCCAGCCGGTCATGCGGCCGTAGACGAGGCGCGGATTGGCGGCGAGCAGCGTGTCCGGGCCCAGGCCGAGCCGCTCCATCACGCCGGGGCGGAAGCCTTCGATCAGCACGTCGGCCAGCAAGGCCGCTTCGGCTGCGGCCGCACGGCCCTCTTCGGAGCGGATGTCGAGCGGCAGGACGGCGCGGCCGCGGTCCATGATCGGGTTCGGCCAGCCATTGCCGCCCGGCCGGTCGATGCGCAGCACCTCGGCCCCGAGATCGGAGAGCAGCATCGCGCAATGCGGCCCCGGCCCGATGCTGGCGAACTCGACGACACGAAGGCCCGCCAGCGGACCCAACCGTTCTGCCATCGCCCGATCCTCCCTCAGCGTCCTTGCCAGGTCGGGCTGCGCTTCTCGGCAAACGCCTTCGGCCCTTCGGCCGCATCTTCGGATGCCAGCATTGCCCGGATCGCGGGCAGGGTGCCTTCGGCCGCGAGCGCGTCGGCGACCGACTTGTCGAGCCCGGCCAGCACCGCCTGCTTGGTGGCGCGCAGCGACATCGGGCTGCATTGCAACAGCTCTTCCGCCCAGCGCCGGGCGAGCGGTAAAACATCGCCGTCGGTCACCTCGTTGACGAAGCCGAGCGCCAGCCCCTCGGCGGCGGTGACGCGGCGGCCGGTGAGCATCAGGCCCATGGCGCGGGTCAGGCCGATCGCGCGCGGCAGCCGGTGCATGCCGCCGGCCAATGCGGCGAGGCCTACCCGCGGCTCGGGCAGGGCGAACACGGCATTGGCCGAGGCCAGGACGATGTCGCAGGCCAGCGCGATCTCGAAGCCGCCGCCCATCGCCACGCCGTTCACCGCGGCGATGATCGGCTTGGGGCAGTCGAAGCGCGAAGTGAGGCCGCCAAAGCCGCTCGGCGGGATGTGCATGCCCCCGCCTGCGGCCTGTTGCTTGAGGTCATGCCCCGCGCAGAAGGCCTTGGGGCCGGCGCCGGTGACGATCGCCACCCATTGCTCGTCATCGGCCGCGAAGGCGTCGAAAACTTCGTGCAGCTCGACATGGGCGGCCGCGTTCAGCGCATTGTGCGCCTCGGGCCGGTTGAGCGTGACGATGGTGAGCCGTCCCTCGCGGGCGACGTCGACATAGGTGTAGCTCATGCGGCCGCGGTCTCCGGTTGCGTGAGGAAGCCGGCGAGCCGGCCGGCGATGATCGTCTCGGCATCGTGCACGATGCGGCCGATCAGTTCCGCGCAGGTCGGTACGTCGTGGATCAGGCCCTGCACCTGGCCCGCCCAGACGAGCCCGGCGTCGATATTGCCGGTCTCCAGCGCGTCGCGGCCCTTGGCGCCCTTCACAAGATCGGCGACGTCGCCGAACACCGCCTCGGGCCGCGCCGAAATCTCCACCACCTGATCCGAGACGCTGTTCTTGGCGACACGGCCGGTGTTGCGGAACTTGCGGAAGATGAGGTTGGTGCCGCGCTCGTCATTGTCGACGATGAATTGCTTGATCCTGTCGTGGATCGGCGCCTCGACGGTCGCGCAGAAGCGCGTGCCCATGTTGATCCCTTCAGCGCCGAGCGCCAGGGCGGCGACCAGACCGCGGCCGTCGCCGAAGCCGCCGCTGGCGATGATCGGGATCTTGATGCGGTCGGCCGCGGCCGGGATCAGGATCAGGCCGGGAATGTCGTCCTCGCCCGGATGGCCGGCGCATTCGAAGCCGTCGATCGAGATCACGTCGACGCCCATCCGCTCGGCCGAGAGCGCATGGCGGACGGCGGTGCATTTATGCAGTACCTTGATGCCGTGGGCCTTGAACTCATCGACATGCTCCTGCGGCTTGTGGCCGGCGGTCTCGACGATGGTGATGCCGCTGTCGATGATCGCGCGGCGATATTCGGCATAGGGCGGCGGATTGACCGAGGGCAGGATGGTCAGGTTCACGCCGAACGGCTTGTCGGTCATCG
Organism: Flavisphingomonas formosensis; assembly: GCF_009755815.1. Taxonomy (GTDB): domain Bacteria; phylum Pseudomonadota; class Alphaproteobacteria; order Sphingomonadales; family Sphingomonadaceae; genus Flavisphingomonas; species Flavisphingomonas formosensis. The sequence continues at coordinate 257,566 of NZ_WRPK01000002.1, read as the reverse complement.
TGCGGCAGCGATCGATCTCGCGCCGCAGATCGTCCGGCGTCGGCTGGGTGAGCGCGGTCAGGATGCCGAGGCCGCCGGCGTTGGATACGGCGGCGGCGAGCTCGGCACGGCCCACCCACATCATGCCGCCCTGCACGATCGGATGCTCGATGCCGAGCAGTTCGGTGAAGCGTGTACGAAGCGCCATCTGTCAATCTCCCTTCACGATCTGGAATCGCCGCTTTCCGCCTGCCGTTCGGACCGGGCTTGTCGAAGTCCTCCTTTTCTCTTCTGCCGTGGAAGAGGAGGCAGGTTGCCGCGACAGGCTCGCCGGGAACGGATCTCGGTCAGACGCTCCTGAAATCCGCTTTGCGCTTGGCGAAGAAGGCGGCCAGGCCTTCGCGGCACTCGGCGGTCGCGCCCGCCTCGGCAATCGACTGCGCCTCACGCTCCAGCTGCGCCTCGTAGCTGCTGTCGAAGCTGTGGTGCAGCAGTGCGCGGGCGCCCCCGACCGCGCCGACCGCCGCGTCCGCGAATTGCGTGGCGATCGCATCGCCCTCCTCGGTCAGCCTGTCCGCCTCGACCAGCCGGCTGACGAGGCCGATCGCCTCGGCCTCGGGCGCCTCAATGCGCCGGTTGGCGAGAATGATCTCCTGTGCCTTGCGCAGCCCCACCAGCCGGGGCAGCAGCCAGCTCATGCCGCCATCGGGGGTGAGCCCGATCGCGCCATAGGCCGCGGTGAAATGGGCGGTGGGCACGGAAAGCACCACGTCGCCGCTGATCGCGAGACTGAGCCCGGCGCCGGCCGCGGGGCCGTTGACCAGCACGACCAGCGGCTTCTTCATCCGCGCGAGCCGGACCATGCTCATGTGGAGCGTGCCGGCAAGCTCGCTGAGCAGCGCGTCCGCGCGCTCGCCCGCGGCCGCCATCTGGCCGACATCGCCGCCCGCGCAGAACAGCCGGCCCCGGCCGGTCAGCACCACGCAGCGTATCGCATCGTCGGTCTGGCAGCGTATCGCCGCCTCCAGCAGGCTGCGCGCCAGGGCGAGATCGATCGCATTGCCGACATCGGGCCGGTTGAGCGTCAGCCGGGCGATGCCGTCCGCGACATCGAGGAGGATGGGGGATTCGCTCATGTCCGGATGCTCCCGTATCGGCTCATTTCGGGGCCATGCGGATGGCGCCGTCCAGCCGGATCACCTCGCCGTTCAGCATGGGATTGGTGACGATGCTCTCGACCAGCTGGGCATATTCGTCCGGCTGGCCGAGGCGGCTCGGGAAGGGCACCTGCCTGCCCAGCGAATCCTGCGCTTCCTGCGGCAGGGTGGCGAGCAGCGGCGTCCAGAAGATGCCGGGCGCGATCGTCATCACGCGGATGCCGTAGCGGGCGAATTCGCGCGCGATCGGCAGCGCCATGCCGACGACGCCGCCCTTCGACGCCGAATAGGCCGCCTGACCGATCTGCCCGTCGAACGCCGCCACAGAGGCGGTGTTGACGATCACGCCGCGTTCCTCGCCCACCGGTTCGGCATCGTGGAGGCGCGCGGCGAATTTGGACAGGACGTTGAACGTGCCGAACAGGTTGATGCGGACGATCTTGGTGAAGTCGCCGAGCGGGATCGCCTTGCCGTCGCGGCCGATCACCTTGGCGGGCGGCCCGATGCCGGCGCAGTTCACCAGGATGCGGGCCTTGCCGTGCAACCCCTCCGCTTCGGCGAGCGCGGTCTCCACGGCGTCCTCGTCGGTCACATCCACCGCGGCGAAATGGCCGCCTATCTCCTTCGCCTTCTCCTCGCCGAGCGCGGCGTTGAGATCGAAGATCGTCACCTTCGCGCCGGCCCGTGCCAGCCGCTCCGCCGTGCCGGCGCCGAGCCCGGAGGCTCCGCCGGTCACGATTGCTGCCATGCCGTCAATCCGCATCCGTCCGTTCCCCTTGCTGGTGCCTGTCGTGCCGTTATGCCTGCGCGCTCAGAGGGCGCGGGCGATGACCATGCGCTGGATGTCGGACGTGCCTTCGTAGATCTGGCAGACGCGTACGTCGCGGTAGATCTTGGCGATGCCGAACTCCTCGAGATAGCCATAGCCGCCGAGCGTCTGGATCGCGCCGGAGACGACCGCCTCGGCGGTTTCCGAGGCGACCAGCTTCGCCATCGAGGCTTCCTTGAGGCAGGGCAGGCCGCCATCCTTGAGGCTGGCCGCGTGCAGCACCAGCTGCCGCGCCGCCTCCAGCCGCGCCGCCAGGTCCGCGAGCCGGAAGCCCACCGCCTGATGCTCGATGATCGCCTTGCCCATCGAGCGGCGCTCCTTGGCATAGCCGACCGCGATCTCCAGCGCCGCCTGCGCCATGCCGATGCACTGCGCGGCGATGCCGATCCGCCCCGTCTCCAGATTGGCGAGCGCGATGCGATAGCCCTGGCCCGGCGCGCCGAGCAGCAACGCCTCCTCGACGAACAGATCCTCGAAGCGCAACGCGCAGGTGTCCGACGCCGCCTGGCCGAGCTTATGCTCCACCTTGTCGACCCAATAGCCTGGCCGGTCGGTCGGCACGAGGAAGGCGGAGAAGCCCTTCTTGCCCGCATCTGGATCGGTCACCGCGATCACCATGGTCATGCCGGCGATCTTGCCCGAGGTGATGAACTGCTTGGCGCCATTCAGCCGCCAGCCGCCGTCCGCCTTCGTCGCGCGCGTCCGGATCGCCGCCGCGTCCGAACCCGCATCCGTTTCGGTCAGCGCGAAGGCGCCGATCATCCGACCGGCGATCAGATCGGGCAGGAAGCGTGCCTTCTGCGCCTCCGTCCCATCCTTGAGCAGCCCTGCGACCATGATCGAATTCTGGATCGAGACGATGGTGGAGAGCGCGCCGTCGGCCGCCGCGATCTCGATCAGCGCCAGCGCATAGGAGACATAGTCGCTCGCCGCACCGCCATAGGATTCCGGTGCCACCATGCCGAGCAGCCCCAGCTCCGCTATCTCCTCGAACAGGCCCGGCGGATAACCGCCCGCCGCCTCGAACGCCGCGCTCTGCGGACGCAGCCGCTCCTGCGCATAGCTACGCACCGCTTCCTGGATCGCGGCCTGCGTTTCGGTCAAAATCACAAAACCACTCCGTCATCTCTATACTGGCGAGTAGATCGCAGATGCGAGGGCATGGAGCAAGAGCGGAACGCGGATTGTTTTCACTGCCATCCCGACGAAAGCACGTCCTGAGCGCAGCCGCTCACGGCACCAGCACCGCCTTCACGCATTCCCCGCGAATCTGCGCCGCGACGGCCTCGTTGATGCGGTCGAGCGGAAAGGTCTCGATCAGCCGGTCGATCGGGAAACGCCCCGCGCGAAACAATTCGACCAGCTCGGGAATGAAGCCGTCGAGATCGCTGTCGCCCTCGATGATGCCATGGATGCGATGGCCATAAGTGATCAGCGAGGCGATATTGATCGAAAGGCTGCTGTCCGGCCGCGGCGGCACGCCCACCAGGCCGAGCAGGCCGTGGCTGGCGAGGCTGGCGAGCGCGGTCTCGATGACGGCTTCGCGGCCGCTGGTCTCGAACGCATATTCGGTGCCGTCGGGCAGGATTGCGCGGATCGCGGCGCCCACGTCGCCGTCCGCCGGATCGACGACATGTGTCGCGCCGAGCGACAGGCCGAGCGCGCGCCGGGCGGCGAAGGGCTCGACGAGGATGATCGTGGCGCAGCCCTGCACCACCGCACCCATCACCGCCGCGAGGCCGACCGGCCCGCCGCCGAAGATCGCGATGCTCGATCCGGACGGGCAGGCGAGCGAGCGCATCACGCCGCCCGCGCCGGTCTGGAAGCCGCAGCCGAGCGGCCCGAGCAGCTCCAGCGGCACGTCGTCCGCCTCGATCTTAACGACGTTGCGCTCCTCGGCGACGGCATGGCCGGCGAAGGAGGATTGGGCGAAGAAATGGCCCGAGGCCGGCGTGCCCGCGACGCGGATGGCGGTGGAGCCGTCGGTGCGGGTGCCGGCATAGTTGCGCTGCGGAAATTCGCGGCAATAGGAGGGCAGATGCTCGGCGCAGCGCGGGCAGGCGCCGCAACTGGCGAAGCCGATCACCACCCGGTCGCCCGGCTTCACCTTGGTGACGCCGTCGCCCACCGCCTCGACGATGCCCGCGCCTTCATGGCCGAGCACCGCAGGCAGGGGGATGGGAATGAACTGATCGCGCGCGATCAGATCGGTGTGGCAGAGCCCGACGCCCACGATGCGCACCAGCACTTCGCCGGCGCGCGGAGCCTCGAGGTCGATCGGCTCGATGGAGAAATCGGCGTGGGGGCTGCGGGCGACGGCGGCGATGGTCTGCATGGCGGGGTCCTAGGGGGATTTGTTTTCCGTCATCCCTGCGAAGACGGGATCATTGGAACGGGATGACATCAAGTCGACGCGTCATCCCAGCGAACGCTGGGATCACTCTCGACCTCGAGCCAAGTGCATTTTGAGAGCGATCCCAGCTTTCGCTGGGATGACGAAGAAGGGTAGCGCTCACAGCGCCATCACGACCGATTTGGGCTCCAGATAGGCGTCCAGCACCTCGCTGCCATTCTCCCGCCCGATGCCGGACATCTTCATCCCCCCGAAGGGAAAGGCGGGATCGGCGAGCAGGATGCAGTTCACGAAGACGGTGCCCGCCTCCAGCGCGGCCGAGGCTTTGTGCGCCGTCGTGAGATCGCGGGTAAAGACATGGGCGGCGAGACCATAGGCGCTGTCATTGGCGAGCGCGATCGCCTCCTCGATCTCGTCGAACGGCGCGGTCGCCAGCACCGGACCGAACACCTCCTCGCGCATCACTTCGGCATCCGACGGCACATCGCGCAGCAGGGTGGGCGCGAAATAATAGCCCGCGTCGGGGATGGGCCCGCCCGCTGGCAGCGCCGTGATCCCGGCATCGGACGCGCGCTGCACGAAGCCGGAGACCTTCTCATGCTGGCGCGCGCTGATCAGCGGGCCGAGCTGGCTGGTCCGATCCGCGCTCGGACCGATGCGCTGCGCCGCGCCCACCGTGCGGATGCCGTCCAGCACCTCGTCATAGATGGACCGGTGCACATAGAGCCGGGTGCCCGCGTAGCAGATCTGGCCCGAGTTGAAGAAGCAGCCCATCGCCGCCTGTGGAATTGCGGTCGCGAGATCGGCGTCCTTGCACAAGATGGTCGGCGATTTGCCGCCGAGCTCCAGCGTGACGCGCTTCAGCGACGGCACCGAGGCGGCGAGGATCGCCTGGCCCGTGGCGGTCGATCCGGTGAAGGCCACCTTGGCGATGCGCGGATGCGCGGCCAGTGCGGCGCCGGTCGCGCCGTCGCCGGTGACGACGCTCAGCACGCCGTCCGGCAGGCCCGCCGCGCGGGCGAGCTCGACGAGGCGGAGCGCGCTCAGCGGGGTTTCGGGCGCGGGCTTCAGCACGATGGTACAGCCGGCGGCGAGCGCCGGGGCGATCTTCCACATCGCCAGCACCAGCGGGAAGTTCCACGGCGTGATCGCGGCGACGACGCCGATCGGCTCGCGCCGCGAATAGGCGTGGAACGCGCCGGGCGTGGCGGAGAGCGGCGCGGCCCGGCCGGCGAGCTTGCCCGGCCAGCCGGCATAGGCGCGCAGCCAGGAAATGGCGGTCGGTATGTCGAGCGTCTCGACGATCGAGATGGGCTTGCCGGTGTCGAGCGCCTCCAGCGCGGCGATGCGCGGCAGGTCCGCCTCGATCGCGTCGGCGAAGCGATGCAGCAGCCGCTCGCGCGCCAGCGGATGGAGATCGCGCCAGGCGGGATTGCGAAAGGCGCGATGCGCAGCCTCGACCACGGCATCCACGTCGGCCGGCGAGGCGGCCGGAATATCGGCAAAGCGCTCGCCGGTGCAGGGATCGATGTCGGCGGTGCTGGCCTCGATGCGGATCGGATCGGCGCCCGCGCGCAGGATGAGCTCGGGCAGTTCCAGACCGGAGAAGCCCTGGATCGATGTCATTGCAGCGTCTCCCGGCCGCGCCGCCGATAGTCGCTCGGCGTCTGGCCGGCGAACTGGCGGAAGGCGCGGGTGAAATGGCTCTGGCTGGTGAAGCCCAGCGCCTCGGCGATGGTCGCCATCGACGCGTCGGACTGCTCCAGCATCTGCTGGGCGCGATCGAGCCGGGCGCGCATCACATATTGGTGCGGGCTGACCCCGGTCGCCCGCTTGAAGATGCGGCAGAAATGGGTGGGGGTGACGCCCGCCTGCGCGGCCATCTCCTCCAGGCTGTGCTCCGCCTCGGGCCGTTTCTGGATGGCGTTCATGATGTGATGGATGCGGTAGGAGGAGAAGGCGCTGGTCGGGATCTCCGCCGATGGCGCCGAGACGGGGCCGCGCAGCATATGCGCCTTCAGCGCATCGACCAGCGCGCCGACATAGACGTCGCGCTCCGGCGTCTGCGGCGCATAGAGCTCGCCCAGCACCTGGCGGGTCAGCGCGACGCCGAGCGGATCGGAGAAGGCGAAGCGCATCCGCTTGAACTGGTCGAGCGCGGGCGCGCGCTGGAGATCGGAGGAACTCACGCTGAGCGTCACCACGTCTAGCTCGCCGTCGACCAGCCAGCCGGTCGGCTGGTTCGAGGGAACGATGGTGGCGCAGCCGGGCAGCGATGCGGTCTCGCTCCAGCCGTCGCGTTCCCAGGTGCGGACATTGGGCTTGCCGGCGATGTGCACGACGAACATGGGATCGGGCAGCGGCGGCAGCGTGTAGCTGCCGACGAACTGGCGCCAGCGGCACAGCCGCCAGCGGCCATGGTCGGCGCCCAGGGTCACGTCCGGCGCGCGGCCCAGCGCGTCCGCGATGATATGTTCGTCGTTCCAGCGTGTCGGTTCCGCCACGGCATCTCTCCTTCAGGCCGGCGTCAGCCTGACGTCGAGGTTCTTCAATCCATTGATGAAATTGGATCGGAACCTGCGCGGCCGTGCCATGACCTCGAACTGCTTAACATGGCGGGCGAGCACGCCAAAGGCGACGCGCAGCTGCATCTCGGCGAGGCGCGATCCGACGCAGACATGCTGGCCCGTGCCGAAGCCGACATGCTGGATATTGCCGCGGCCGATATCGAACCCGTGGGGATTGGCGAACATCGACGCGTCGCGGTTGGCGGCGATGTACCACAGCACCACCTTGTCGCCCTTGCGGATGCGGGTGCCCGCGATCTCGGTGTCGGCGGTGGCGGTGCGGCGCATGTGCATCACCGGGCTGGCGAAGCGCACCATCTCGCGCACCGCAGTCTTGAGCAGGTCGGGATCGGCGCGGATCCGGTCCCACTGGTCGGGGTTTTCGGCGAAGGCGACGATCGAATGGCTCAGCGAGTTGCGCGTCGTCTCGTTGGCGCCGACCAGCGCGAGGATCATGTTGCCGAGAAATTCCTTGAACGGCACCGGCTCGCCATCGACCTGCATGTTGGCGAGAAGCGTCGCCAGATCCTGGCCGGGGCTTGTCCGCCGCTCGCGGAACAGGGCTTCGGCAAAAGCCATGAATTCGCCCATCACCTGCGCCATCGCCTCGGGGGACTGCCGGAAATCCGGATCGTCCTCGCCGACGAAGGCGTTGGTCCAGTCGTAGAGCTTTGTCCACAACTCCGCGGGCAGATCGAACAGCTCGGTCAGAGTGAGCAGCGGCAGCGGCGCCGAGAGCAGGGGCACGATGTCCACCGTCTCGCCGAGCGGAATCTCGCCGATCAGCCGGGTGCAGCGATCGAGGATGCGTTCCTCGATGCCGGCCAGCCGGCCCGGCGCGACGGCGGGCATGATGAACTTGCGATAATGGGTATGCAGCGGCGGATCGAGGGAGATGAAGGGGATGCCGATCGCGGACTCGCCGGCTCCGGTCAGGCCGACCTCATTCTCGTTGAAGATGCGATGCCCGCCATTCTCATAGGCGGAGGAGAATAGCGCCGGGTTGCGCGATACCTCGACGATGTCGGCGTATCGCGTCAGCGCCCAGAAGCCGGCGCCGTCCTTCTCCTCGTTCCAGTAGACTGGCCGGTCCCGCCGGAGCGCGTCGAACGTCTCGTGCGGCACGCTCCCCACATAGAGGTCGGGATCCTTGAGATCGGGGCTGAGGTCGGGATCAGCGATCGGCATCACTTTTTCTCTCAGAAGGCGATGCGGACGGAGCCGCCGAAGGTGCGCGGATCGGAGGGCACCAGGAAGTTGTAGGGGAAGCCGGCGCCGCGCAGATCGAGGCCGTAGCCCAGCGTCTTCTTGTTGGTGAGGTTGTTCACCCAGGCGCGCAGGGTCAGCTTGTCGTGCGTCCAGGCGAGCGAGGCGTTGACCTTCGCATAGCCCTTCTGCTGCAATTCGGAATTGACCTGGCCGGTGCCGGCGGCGTTCACGCCGTTGAACGGCGAGAACCATTGCCGGCTGAAATAGGTGAGCGTCGGCGCGAGCGAGAGATCGCCGTCCGCGACCCGCGCCACCGTCCAGTCGAAGCCCGCCTGTGCCGTCCAGCGCGGCGCGAAGGGCAGGGCGTTGCCCGACAGGTCGGTGCCCTGCAGGGTCAGCGTCTTATACTGGGCATGGAGATAGCCGAAGGAGCCGTTGAGCGTGAGGCTGGGCATGACCCGGAAGCTCGCCTCGGCCTCCGCACCATAGACTTCGGACTTGGGGGCATTGACCAGGAAAGAGACGGGGCCGGCGCGCGTGTCCTGCACCTGCTGGTTCTTATAGTCATAGTAGAAACCGGCGACCGAAAGACTCAGGCGTCTGTCGAAGAACCGGCCCTTGAGGCCCGCCTCATAGGCATTGACCTGCTCGGGCTTGATATAGGTGATGCCGACGGACGAGGTGTAGCCGCCGCCGTTGAAGGCGCCCGACCGATAGCCGCGATTATAGCTGACATAGGCGAGCATGCCGTTGTCGAAGGTATAGCTGAGCGCGGCCCGGCCGGTCAGCGCATTGTTGCGGCCGCGGATCGCGTAGCGGGCGGAGGGATCATAGGCGCAGCTGCCCGGCACGCCGTCGCACGGCACGGTGGTGGCAAGCGGGATCTGCGCGCCGCCGACGTCGCCCGCGAAGAGATAGGCATAGCCATCCTCGTAGCGCGAGCGATCCCAGGTGTAGCGCAGGCCCACAGTCAGCACGAGCTTGCTGGCGAGATTATAGTCGCCCTGCGCGAAGGCGGCGTAGGATTTGCGAACCTGCCGGTAATGCTGGAAGAAGCCGCCATTGACGCCAGGCGCCAGCGCGCTGCCGATGTTGAACAGATTGTCGGTGATGGTGTGATCCCAGCCATAGAAGAGGCCGGTAACCAGGCTGAGGCCATTGCCGCTATAGTTCAGCCGCGCTTCCTCGCTGAACTGGCGATATTTGGAGCGCCAGTTGATGTCGAGCACGTCGAGCGGCGATCCGTCCGCCGCCTGCTGCAGATTCTGCTTGCCGCCGTCATAGGAGGTGATCGAGGTCAGCTTCAGCGAGGGCGAAAGCTCATAGGCGATATTGGCCGAGACGCCCCAAGCGTCGGTCTTGCTCTTGCCGACCCGGTTCTCGTTCACCTGATAGAAGCCGAGGCCTTCGCGATAGGGCTGCAGGCCGAACACGGCGGCCTGGTTGCCGCGGTCGCGCCCGCCATAGGCCTTGATGCGGATGTCGAGCGGTCCGCCGCCCGGCCGGATGCGCAGCGCGACGCGGCCTTGCAGCTTGTCCACCGAATCCGGATCGCGGCCGCCCGGATAGACATTGTGGAACTTGCCGTCGCCCTTCTCGTAATTGCCGGCGATGCGGATGCCGAGCTGGTCGTCGACCATCGTCGTCTCGACCGCGCCCTGCGCCGTCCAGCTGTTGAAATTGCCGTAGCCGCCCTGGAGATAGCCGTTGGTGCCGCTGAGGCTCGGCTGCCTGGTGATGAAGTTGATCGCACCGCCCGTCGTGTTGCGGCCGAACAGCGTGCCCTGCGGCCCGCGCAGCACTTCGACCCGGTCGAGATCGAACAGGCCCATGCCGTGTGCGGTGCGATTGGCGAGATAGACGTCGTCCATATAGACGCCGACCGGCGAGGCCTGGTTGCTGTTATATTCGTTGGCGACGCTGATGCCGCGCAGCGAGAAATTGGGCTGGGTGCTGCCATAGGCGCTGTTCACCTGCAGGTTCGGCACCGCGCTGGCGAGCTGGGCCGAATTGGTGATGCCCTTGTTGACGAGGCCCTGGCCGGTCACTGCTGAAATGGCGAGCGGCACCTTCATCAGCGATTGCTCGCGGCGTTGGGCGGTCACCACGATGTCGCCCGTTCCGCTGGCATCGTTGGTCGCTGCCGCAGGCGCCGTGGGCACATCGCCGCCGGCCGACTGGGCAAGGGCAGGCGCCGAGACGGAGGCGAGCAGCGCCAGCGCCGTCAAACGGATATGGGGGGAAGCGTGCGACATTGTCCTCTCCTGTTCTGTGGTCTCATGTCCCGGTTGTTGCCCATAGGCGCCGGGTAAGCCTTTTCCCGTGCGGGAGAGGGCTTCGAGCGGCGCCCATGGGTTGCGACCCGAGAACGTTGGCCCCGATGTAGCGCGATCGGGGCCGGGAGGCTTTGCACAGGTTTCAGCCGGAATTTTACAAATCCTGCGCGCGGCTTGCGCGGCGGGGCGTCCTGGCCTTCTGCTGAATCCGCGCCGGCGAGCCGTTCTCGCCCGGCAAGCACGATCGAAGAGAGGATCCGCGATGCACCCTTCGGCGCACGCCCGCAGCACGCCCGAAAAGCCCGCCATCGTCATGGCCGAAAGCGGCGAGACGATCGGCTATGGCGCGCTCGAGGCGCTATCCAACCAGTCGGCCCATCTGCTGCGCCGCCTCGGCCTGCGTCGCGGCGACACGGTGGCGACGCTGTTCGGCAATGCGCCGGAAGTGTTCGTCTTCGGCTGGGCGGCGCAGCGCGCGGGGCTTTACCTCACCTCCATCTCGAACCGGCTGAGCGCGGCCGACATCGCCTATATCCTCGGAGATTGCGGCGCGAAGCGGCTCGTCGCTTCCGATGCCTATCTCAGCCTCGCCGGGGATGCCGCCGCGGCGGCGGGCGGCCTGCCGCCGCATGGCTGGACGGACTGGGCTGCGCTGGCGGCACAGGAGCCTGCGACCCCGATCGCGGACGAGAGCGCGGGTACCGACATGCTCTATTCCTCCGGCACCACCGGCCGGCCGAAGGGGGTCAAGTTCCCGCTTCCCGAAGGCCCGATCGACGATCCGACGCCGCTCGCCGCGATGGGGCGCGATCTCTACGCGATGGGGCCGGACACGCGCTATCTCTCGACCTCGCCGCTCTACCATGCGGCGCCCTTGCGCTGGGCGATGACGGTGCAGCGGCTGGGCGGCACGGTGGTGGTGATGGAGCGTTTCGATGCCGAGCGCGCGCTGGCGCTGATCGAACGGCATCGCATCACCCACGGCACCTTCGTGCCCACCCATTTCATCCGCATGCTGAAGCTGCCCGAGGCGGTGCGTGGGCGCTACGATCTCTCCTCGCTGCGCGCCGTGGTGCACGCTGCCGCGCCCTGCCCGGTGCCGGTCAAGCGCGCGATGATCGACTGGTGGGGGCCGATCGTGCACGAATATTATTCGGGCACCGAAAGCTGCGGCATTACCGCGCTGTCTGCCGAGGAATGGCTGTCGAGGCCCGGCTCGGTCGGCCGCGCGGTGCTGGGATCGCTGCGCATCACCGACGACGAGGGGCGGCTGCTGCCGGCAGGGCAGGAGGGCAATATCTGCTTCGCGGACGGGCCGCGCTTCGCCTATCACAACGATCCGGAGAAGACGGCGCGCGCCTATGACGCCAATGGCTGGGCGACGCTCGGCGATATCGGACGGGTGGACGAGGACGGTTATCTGTTCCTCACCGATCGCAAGAATTTCATGATCATCTCCGGCGGCGTGAACATCTACCCGCAGGAGATCGAGAATCTGCTGGTGACGCATCCCAAGGTGGCCGACGCTGCGGTGATCGGCGTGCCGGACGAGGAGATGGGCGAGCAGGTGCTGGCCGTCGTCCAGCCGGCGGCGGGCGTGGCGGGCGACGAAGCGCTGGCCGACGAGCTCTGCCGCTTCGCGCGCGCGGCGCTCGGCGGGGTCAAGACGCCGCGCCGCTACGAATTCCGCGACGAACTGCCGCGCGAGGCAACGGGCAAGCTGATGAAGCGGCGGCTGATCGACGCCTATCGCTGATCGGGCGGCAGCGGCCGGCTGACGATCCAGGCGGCGCAGGCGGCGAGCGCCAGCGTCACCAGCGCGGCGATCCACAGCCGCGGCCGCGCGCCGGCGAGAAAGATCGTCCCGCCCAGCGCGATGCCCGCGCAGGCGGCGATCTTGGCCTGCTTCGGAATGGCGCCGTCCCGCCGCCAGGCGCGCAGGGTCGGCCCGAAACGGGGATGATCGAGCAGCCAGGCTTCCAGCCGCGGCGAGGAGCGGGCGAAGCAGCCCGCCGCCAGGATGAGGAAGATGGTGGTCGGCATCAGCGGGAGCAGTGCGCCGATGAAGCCGAGCGCGACGCAGACAAATCCGAGCAGCAGCCAGCCGATCCGCACCGCGCGATGCGGCTGCGATGGCTCGGGGCCATCAGGCAATCCGCGCATCGCCGTCGTTCCGTCCCACGCTTTCCCGGTCCTTTCCCGGCCCGTTGCGGCCGGATTGCTTGCGATATTGGATGAAAGCCGCACGTCAAGGGCGTGGCGCAGACTTCATCTGCCGCGCGGTTGTCCATCGGGCCGGCTTGGCGCTAGGATCGATCGCATCGGTCGGGACGTTTGCCGGCCGCAGGGAGGGCCGTTTGCGGCGTTGGCGTAACTGGGCATTGTCGGTGCTGCTCTGTGCCGGGCTGGCGACGATCGCGTGGCCGATGCTGCGCGATTATCGCGCCGCTGCGGCGCTGATGGCGGTGCAGAGCGATCGCCGCGGTCCCCCGCTGGTCGCGCCGTTCGATGCCCCCGCCCGCCGCCGCGCGATCGCCTGGCGGGACGTGCCGTTCGGCGGCTGCCCCGCGCTCATCCTCGTCGACCGCGATCTGCCGATGCTGGAGCGTTTCTACACGGACGACAAGCAATCGGTGCGCGACGAGGCGAAATGGCAGCGGGGCAGGGACAAGGTGCGCCCGATGCGCGTCTTCGGCCAGCTGATGGGCCGGCTGGCCAGCGATCAGCTGCTCGATCGCACGCCCGATCCGGCCCGCGCGCGGTGCATGGTGGCGCATCTGGAGGCCTGGGCGAAGGCGGAGGCGCTGACCGGCAACGTCTCGATGATGACGTCGAGCAATCGGGCTTGGTTCGTCATCATCAACGCGGCGACCGCGCTGATCGTCCTCAAGCAGGATCACAGCATCTCGAAATCCGAGGCCCGGCCGATCGAGCGCTGGTTGTCCGCACTTGCCTGGTCGGTCGAAAAATTCGACGACGAGATGTACCAGAAGATCCGCGAGACGCCGCGCTATCCGAACAATCACGTCTATTGGGCGGGCGCTGCGGCTGTCACCGCCGGCGTGGCGGCGCAGGACGTGAGACTCTTCCTGCGCGGCATCGAGGATGGGCGGCACGGCCTCCAGCAGGTCGACGCGCAGGGCTTCCTCTCCGGCGAGCTGTGGCGCGGCGGGCGTGCCTATCGTTACACGCTGTGGGGCGCGGGGCCGCTGGCGCTGATCATTCGCTATGCCGAGGCGAACGGCATCCGGCTGACCGAGGTGAACGATCATGCCGCCCGCCGCCTCGCCGAATCGATCATCATGACGCCTGCGTCGCCCCAGGCTTTCGAGCGTGCGGCCGGCACAGCGCAGATCGATCCCTGGAACCATATGCCGCTGCGCACCGGCGACACCGACTTCGCCGAACTGTTGGCGCCGCTCGGCCTCGGCCCCCGGATCGAGGCCTATGCCGCGCCTTATCGTCCGGTGTTCAGCCAGATGCTGGGCGGCAACCTCACCATCCTCTATGCGGATCCCGCGAAGGTGCGCGCGGCGATCGAGCATCCCGGCACTCGGCTGACCGATCCGCCGCTCTGACCGGTACGGCAAGAAGAGGGGGGAGGACGGATGGGGCCGCTGGCGGGAATCCGGGTCGTGGAATTTGCCGGCATCGGCCCGGCGCCGATGTGCGCGATGATGCTGGCCGATGCGGGCGCCGAGGTGCTGCGCATCGATCGGCGCGAGGCATCCGGCATCGGCATCGCCAAGCCGGTCCGCTACGATCTGCTGGCCCGCAGCCGGCGTTCGGCGGCGATCGACCTCAAGCATCCCGACGGGATCGCGTGCGTGCTCGACCTGGTCGCCTCGGCCGATGCGCTGATCGAGGGCTTCCGCCCCGGCACGATGGAAAAGCTCGGCCTCGGCCCGGATGTCTGCCTCGCGCGCAATCCGGCGCTGGTCTATGGCCGGCTGACCGGCTGGGGACAGACCGGGCCGCTCGCCCAGACCGCGGGCCATGATCTCGACTATATCGCGCTCACCGGCGCGCTCCACGCCACTGGCCGCGCCGGGGCGCCGCCGACGCCGCCGCTCAACCTCGTCGGCGATTATGGCGGCGGCGGCATGCTGCTCGCCTTCGGGCTCGTCGCGGCGTTGCTCCATGCGCGGGCGACCGGCGAGGGGCAGGTGGTCGATGCGGCGATGACCGACGGCTCGGCGCTGCTCATGACCTCGCTTTACGGAATGCATGGCGCCGGGCTGCACGGCGATACGCGCGGCACCAACCTGCTCGATTCCGGCGCGCCTTATTATGACAGCTACGCATGCGCGGACGGACTCTACGTGGCGGTCGCGCCGATCGAGCCGAAGTTCCGCCGCATCCTGCTCGACCGGCTCGGTATCGATCCCGCCGACTGGCCGGAGCAGGAGGATGCCGCCTGCTGGCCTGCGCTCCGCGCCCGTCTCGCCACCGCCTTCCGTACCCGCACCCGTGACGAATGGTGTGCGCTGTTCGAGGATAGCGACGCCTGCGTCGCGCCCGTGCTGAGCCTCGCCGAGGCGCCTCATCACCCGCATAATATGGCGCGCGGGACGTTCGTTACCGTCGATGGTGTCGTGCAGCCCGCGCCCGCGCCCCGCTTCGCCGCGACACCGAGCGCGATGCCCACTCCGCCCGAGGGGCCGGGCGCGAGCACGCGGGCGGCGCTCGATGCGTGGGGGATCGGGGCGGAGCGGATCGACGCGTTGGAGCGAAACGGGGTGATAGGACGATGAGCAAGGGCGCGTGAAAGTGGCCGGATAAGTTCGGCCCGCGCCTTCCCGTTGCCGCGACATCGTGTACCCTCCTCGAAAACAGCGAGAGGAGAAGCAGATGGCTGGCGGCGAACCGCGCATTCCCTATCCGGACCCGGCCCAATTCGAGGGGATCAGGCGCAATTCGGCGGAGAGCCGGCTGAACGTCGAGCGGATGTTCGCCCATATCCCGCCCGGGCTGTTCGAAGGCTATGGCGCCTTTGCGTCCTCGGTGATGAGCAATGCGTCGCTCGATCCCGTGCTGCGCGAGCTTGCGATCCTGCGCGTCGGCCATCTCTCGCACTGCGCCTATGAGATCTACCAGCACGAATCCTTCGCCCGCTATATCGGCATGTCCGATACGCTGATCGCCGCCGCGGCGGTGGGGGCGGAGGATCCTGCGCTCGATGCACGCCAGCGCGCGGTGCTCGCCTTCACCGACGATCTGGTGCTGCGCATCCGCCCGACCGACGCGGTGCTCGGTGAGGCACGGCGGCAGCTTTCGATCCATGAACTCTTTTCGGTGCTGCTCACCGTCGGCCAATATATGACCGTCTGCCGCATCCTCGAAACCACCGGCGTGCCGATCGAAGGCGACAGCAGCATCGTCACCGGCAAGCTGAGCGCGATCCCGGCCCAGGCGCCGGCTGCGGCGGGTTGAGCGGTGGCGATGGAAAAGCAGCTCCAGGGCCGCATCGCCTTTGTCACCGGCGGCGCGCAGGGCATCGGACAGGCGACGGCGCTGGCTTTCGCCCGTGAAGGCGCGAAGGTGGCGATCGCCGATCTCAAGGACGCGGGCGAGACGATCGAGGCGATCCGGCGCCTTGGCGGCGAGGGCTATGGCGAGCGGCTGGACGTGACCGAGGAGGGCGCGGTCGATGCGATGGTCGACGGGATCGTCGCGCGCTGGGGTCGGCTCGACATCGGCTTCAACAATGCCGGCATCGCGCTGGAGGCGGTCGCCACGGCGTGGGGCGATCTCGCCATCTACGATCGCCTCGTCGCCACCAACCAGCGTGCGGTGCTGCTCTGCATGACGGCGGAGCTGCGCCACATGACCGCGCAGCGATCGGGCGCGATCGTCAACACGGCCTCGATCGCCGGCCTCTCGGGCGTGTCCGGCGCCGGCTACAGCGCCTCCAAGCATGCGGTGGTCGGCCTCACCCGCTCGGCGGCGCTGCGCCACGCGGCGGACGGCATCCGCATCAACTGCGTCTGCCCCGGCGCGATCTGGACCGAGATGACGCAACAGGCCGCGCAGGAGCCCGAGGCTGCGGAGCTGATGGCGCAGATGCACCCGATGCGCCGCTTTGGACAGGCGGAGGAGGTGGCGGAGGGCGTGCTGTTTCTCGCCTCCGATCGGGCGAGCTTCATCACCGGTCACCCGCTCGCGATCGACGGCGGCTTCCTGGCCGGGTGAGTCCCGATCCTGAGCGAAGTCGAAGGGTCAGGATGATGAAGTAGGGAAATAGCGCATCCAGACTAGTCCGGTCGAACGATGCACGGCCGTTCCGATCGGTCCACATCCCGGATCGCACACTGGGACAGGATGAACCGAATGGCCAAGCACACCGAAAGCCGCGCCCTGCGCTATGCCGTGATCGGCGCCGGCATGGCCGGCATTCTCGCCGGCATCCGGCTCTTGCAGGCGGGCGAGGCCGTCACCGTCTATGAGAAAGCGGATCGGCTCGGCGGCACCTGGCGGGAGAACCGCTATCCCGGCCTTACCTGCGACGTGCCCGCGCATGCCTATACCTACAGCTTCGAGCCTTATGCCGAATGGCGCGCTTATTATGCGACCGGCGGCGAAATTCAGGGCTATTTCGAGAAGACGGCCGAGAAATATGGGCTGATGCCGCATATCCGCTTCGGCCACGAAGTCGTCTCCTGCGTCTGGGACGAGGACGAGGCGCGCTGGACGCTCGGCTTCGGCAATGGCGGCACGGCGACGGCGGATGTGGTGATCGCGGCCTCGGGCGTGCTGCACCATCCGCGCATGCCGGAGATTCCGGGGCTCGAGAGCTTTGCCGGCCGCGCCTTCCACAGCGCGCGCTGGGACGATGCGGCGCAGCTGGACGGCGCCCGCGTCGGCGTGATCGGCAATGGATCGACCGGTGTGCAGATCGTGTCCGCCCTGTCGCAGCGGGCGGAGCGGCTGGTGCATTTCCAGCGCTCGCCGCAATGGATCATGCCGGTTCCCTATTTCGAATATAGCGAGGAGCAGCGCGAGGCCTTCCGCCGCGATACGGCGCTGATCGACGCCATCCGCTACGACAAGGACTATTGGGCGTCCATCAACCGCTTCACCCAGGCGATCACCCATGTCGACGGGCCGGAGATCGCGGCGATCGAGCAGCTGTGCCTCGACAATCTGGAGACCAGCGTGAAGGATCCGGTCCTGCGCGAGAAATTGCGCCCGGACTACCGCGCGGCGTGCAAGCGGCTGATCTATTCCTGGTCCTATTATGACGCCGTGCAGCGTCCGGCCGTGTTCGTCGAGCGGCAGCGCATCGCCGGGATCGAGCCGGAGGGCGTGCGCATGGCGGACGGCACGCTGCACGCGCTGGACACGCTGGTGCTGGCGACGGGCTTCCACGCCGATCGCTTCATACGGCCGACGCAGGTGCTGGGCCGGGGCGGGGCCTCGCTCGACGATGCGTGGCGCGTGCGTCCGACGGCCTATTATGCGATCGGCATTCCCGATTTCCCGAACTTCTTCATGCTCAACGGGCCGACCGGGCCGGTCGGCAATTTCTCGCTGATCGACATCGCCGAGCGGCAATGGGGCTATATCGACCAGTTGCTCGACCTGCTCCGCCGCGGCGAGACCCGCGCGATCGCGCCGAGCCATGCGGCCCATGCCGATTATGAGGAGCGCCGCATCGCCGCGGCGCGCACGACGATCTTCGGATCGGGCTGCGCGAGCTGGTATCTCGACGCCACCGGCGTTCCGGCGAGCTGGCCGTGGAGCTACGAGGCCTTCGCTGACGCGATGGCGAAGCCGGTGCTGGCCGATTATGAGGTGCGGGCAGCGGCGCTGGCCTGAGCGAATATCCCGGCGTTTGCCCCTCGCCGTCTGGACTTATCCCGCGCTCTCGCCGTCCCAATATCTCCGCACGTCGTCCATGCCGAATATGTCCGCCTCTGCGCGCAGCGCGCCGACCGCCATCTTGTTCGAATCCGGATAGACGCACAGCTCGTCAGGCTTGCGCTCGCCGATCATCAGGTAGCGCAGCGGGCCGGGGCCGGCGTTCATGAGGCTGTGGCCGACCTTCTGCCCGGCGGGAAAGCAGACATAGTCGCCCGCCTTCATCGCATGCCGTTCCTCGCCGAGGATCAGCGTCGCCTCGCCCTCGAGGATCAGCGCATGCTCCTCCTCCAGCATATGATAATGGGTCGGGCAGAGCCGCTTGC
Organism: Flavisphingomonas formosensis; assembly: GCF_009755815.1. Lineage (GTDB taxonomy): Bacteria > Pseudomonadota > Alphaproteobacteria > Sphingomonadales > Sphingomonadaceae > Flavisphingomonas > Flavisphingomonas formosensis. The sequence goes on along the minus strand of NZ_WRPK01000002.1, from coordinate 239,010 downwards.
CGGGCGCCGGCGCCTCGATCAGCACGCCGACATGATAGTCCCTGCCGACCGCGGCATGAGTGAGGTGCCTGGATCGGCCGCCGAAGCGTCCGCCATCTCCTTCCTCGTTCCATTCCACGCTTTGCGAGGACAGCGGCGGCACGGGATCGTCCGGCGCATCGATCGCCGCCGCGATCGCATCGAAGCGTTCCGGCACGCCCGGCGCCTCGCCCAGATCCTCGCCGTCCCAATAGTCGCGCGTCGCGGAGAGATCGAAGATTGCGCGACGGCCGAGCGCGCGCACCAGGAGCTTGCGCGAGTCGGTATAGACAGCGACCTCGTTCGGATCGCGCTCGCCGAGGACGACATAGCGGCAGACCGCCGCGGCCTCGTTGACGAGGCAGTGGCCCGCCTTCTGCCCGGCCGGGAAGCAGGCATAGTCGCCCGGCCCCATCGCGAAGCGCTGCGTGCCGAAGCGCAGGGTCAGCCGGCCTTCGAGGATATAGACATGCTCCTCCTCGAAGACGTGATAATGGGTGGGCACACTCTGCCGGCCGGGAGCCAGCTCCTCTATCGCGACGCCAACATGATAATCGTCGCCAACGGCCGCGCGGGTGAGATGGCGGTAGCGCGTGCCGAATCGCGATCCCTCGCGCCACTCCTCCCATGGAATGTCGCCGGATGCGATCGGGCCGGCGGGCCTTTCGGACTGCATCGTCATCCTCCGTCTCCCGCCGCGCAGCGCTCCGGGACGGAGTAGCACGTCCCGGATTCCCTTAATCCGGCGTGTGACGGAATGCCGTCAATCCCCCAGCGCGTAGGCGACGAGCGTGTCGCTGACCTTCGTGCCGAGATATTTGTGCCCGCCGGCCGCGATCACGACATATTGCTTGCCGTTCTTGGTGAGGCGGAAGGTCATCGGCGTCGCCTGGCCGCCGCCGGGCAGGCGGCCCTTCCACAGCATCTTGCCGGTGCGGATGTCGAAGGCGCGCAGATAATTGTCGGTCGTCGCGCCGATGAAGACGAGCCCCGAGGCGGTGACCACCGATCCGCCGAGGTTCGGCACGCCCCATTTGAACCAGAGCGGGAAGGGGGCGACGTCGCGGGTGGTGCCGAGCGGTTCCTCCCACAGGCGCTTGCCGGTCTTGAGGTCGATCGCCAGCAGCGTGCCCCAGGGCGGGCTGATGCACGGCGCGCCGAGCGGCGAGAGCATCGGCTGCATCGTGTTGGCATAGGGAGCGCCGATCGCGGGCAGCATCATGTCGCCCTTGGCCATGCGCTCGTCGGCCTGCTTGCGCGGCACCATGGTGACGATCGCGGGCACCTGGGTGGTGTTGACGATCATGACCTGGCTCGCCTGGTCGATCGCGACCCCGCCCCAGTTGGTTGCGCCCATGAAGCTTGGGAAGGTGATCACGCCGCGCGTCGACGGAGGCGTGAACACGCCCTTCCAGTCGGCATTGCGGAACATGTCGCGGCACTTGCCGCGATCCCAGGGGGTGAAGCCCCAGATATCTTTTTCGGACAGGTCGCGCCGCACGATGAAGGCGGGATTGGCCGGGAAGGGCTGGGTGGGGGAGAGCTTCTCGCCCGGCAGGCCGCCGGTTTGCGGCACCGGCTTCTCGACGACCGGGAAGAGCGGCTGGCCGGTCTCGCGGTCGAGGATGAAGATGTGGCCGACCTTGGTCGACTGGGCCAGCGCCGGGATTTTGCGGCCGCCGCGCTCCAGGTCGAACAGCACCGGCTGCGAGGGCACGTCATAGTCCCACAGGTCGTGGTGGACGGTCTGGAAATGCCACTTCATCTCGCCGGTGCGCGTGTCGAGCGCGACGACCGAGGAGGAGAGATAGTCGAGGCCGTGACGGGTGATGCCGACATGGTCGGGCGCGGCATTGCCGGTTGGCAGGAACAGCATGTGCCGCGCGGCATCGACCGCCATCGGCGCCCAGACGTTGGGCGTCGCGCGGATATAGGGCTCGCCCTCGGCGGCCACTTCCTTGTCCGAGCGGCCGGGGGGCAGCGGGTTCCATGCCCAGACGAGCTTGCCCGTATGGACGTCGAAGGCGCGCACCACGCCGGCCGGAACGTCGACGCGCATATTGTCAGGGATGCGCCCGCCGACGATGACGAGATCGTCCGCGATCACCGGCGCCGAAGAGATTGCGAGATCGCCGAGCTGCGTCTTGCCGAGGCCGTCGAGCAGGTTCAACCGGCCGTCGCGGCCGAAATCCTCGCACGGGCGGCCGGTCGCGGCGTCGAGCGCCATCAGCTTGCCGTCGATCGTGCCGGAGAAGATGCGGCTGGCGCAGACCGCGCCCGGGGCCGCGCGCGCGTCATGATAATAGGTCACGCCGCGGCAGTTGAGCAAATAGGTGCCCTTGGGATCGGCCTTCTGGTCGAACGCCCAGACCTGCTTGCCGGTGGTCGGGTCCAGCGCGACGATGCGGCCGAGGCCGGAGCAGACGAACATCTTGCCGTCGGCTACGATCGGCGTCGCCTCGAAGGTGGGCGAGCTCATCGCGGGCGCGTTGGTCATCAGCCCGATATGATAGGTCCAGGCTTCCTTGAGCTGGCCGACATTGCCGGCGGTGATCTGGGTCAGCGGCGAGAAATGGCCGCCGCCTTCCGCGCCGCCGGTGAAGGTCCAGTCCGCGACCGGCCCCGAATAGTCGATCGGCTGGTGCGATCCGCTGCCGCAGCCTGCCAGCGACAGCATCGCGCCGATCATAAGAGCGATCGCAACCCGCGACCGATGCATCCATCCAGCCACTCTTCTCATCCTCCCCGAAGACTCGCCGCAGATGGCGAACGCCTTTCGCTCGCGGGTCTTCTCCGCGCGATGGTGCGCTGTGTCAATCGTTGGGGATGCGCAGCGATTCGAGAAACTCTTGCGTGTTTGCGTAGTGACATGCGGGACGGATCGATGCATGCGGTGCTTGAGTGTCGAAGGCCGCAGGCGCACTATGCTGCCACAACGATACGACGATACGCCACGAGAGGAGAGGCTCGCATGACGTCCAACCGTTTTCCCCATCTGTTGTCGCCCGGACGCATCGGCACCATGGAGCTGCGCAACCGCATCACCGTGACCGCGATGGGCGTCAATTTCGCGGAGGACGACGGCAGCTGCGGCAAGCGTATCATCGACTATCATGAAGAGCAGGCGCGGGGCGGCGCGGCGATGGTCAACACCGGCGTCGCGGGTGTCGCCTGGCCGGTGGGCGGCAACCAGAGCTGGCAGGTCGCGATCTCCGAGGACCGCTTCATTCCCGGCCTCGCCGCGGTGGGCGAGGCGGTGCACCGGCACGGCGCCAAATATTGCATCCAGATCCATCATGGCGGCCTGGTCGGCATGGAAGACATGCTCGCCGGCCGGCCGGTCTGGACGCCGTCCATCCCGAAACCCTCCACTGGCGGCGGCTATCTCGAGGCTTTCCTGCTGGAGGAACTGACCACGGCGCCGTTCACCCGCATCAAGGGCGTCGATTACAAGGTGCTGACCAAGGAGGATATCCAGACCGTCGTCGAGCAGTTCGCCGCCGGCGCCGCGCGCGCGCAGAAGGCGGGCGCCGATGCGGTCGAGATCCATGGCGGTCACGGCTATCTCATGTCCTCCTTCCTCTCGCCCTACACCAACCAGCGCGAGGACGATTATGGCGGCCCGCTGGAGAACCGCGCGCGCTTCCTCGTCGAGATCGTCCGCGCGGTGCGCGCCGCCTGCAATCTCGCCATCCTCGTCAAGATCGATTCCCGCGAGGTCGGCAAGGAGAATGGCATCCGCCTGGAGGATGCCGTCCAGACCGCGAAGATGATCGAGGCAGCAGGTGCCGATGCGATCACCTGCAGCTCCTATCACGACACCAGCCAGGGCAAGCTCCATTCCGCCTCGAACATCCCGCACGAGCCGGGCACGAACCTGCCCGCCGCCGCGGCGATCCGCGCGGCGGTGAACATCCCGGTGGTCGCGTCCGGCCGGGTCGAACCGGAGGTGGGCGACAGCGTGATCCGCGAGGGCAAGGCGGATTTCATCGCGATGGGCCGCAAGCTGCTCGCCGATCCGCATCTGCCGCGCAAGCTGACCGAAGGACGCTTCGAGGACGTGCGGCCCTGCATCTATTGCTACACCTGCGTTAGCGCGATCTATACGTCGGAGCGTACCCGCTGCGCGGTCAATCCGCGCACCGGCTTCGAGTGGGAGATGCCGGCCGAGCTGCCGGCCTCGCCGAAGCGCAGCTTCGTCGTGATCGGCGGCGGCCCTGGCGGCATGGAATCGGCGCGCATGCTCGATGCGGCGGGCCACAAGGTCACCCTGATCGAGCGGTCGAACCGGCTCGGCGGCACCTTGCGCTTCGCCTCGCTCGCCTATGCCGCGAACGAGCGGCTGCTCGACTGGCTGACACGGCAGATCGGCGCGTCGGGCGTCGATGTCCGCCTGAACACCGAGGCGACGCCGGAGCTGCTGCGCAGCCTGTCGCCCGATGCGGTGATCGTCGCCACCGGCGCGATCCGCGACCTGCCGGACATTCCCGGCGTCCATCACGATCATGTCTTCAGCGGCGACGACATGCGTTCGCTCGTCCTCGGCGAGAGCACGGACGCGCTGAAGCGCAAGACCGGCCTGATGACCCGCCTCGCCACCAAGGTGGGCGCGGCCACCGGCGCCACCGCCAATCTCGATTTCGTGCGCAAGGCGACGCGGCAGTGGATGCCGCTGGGCGACCGGATCGTGATCGTCGGCGGCGAGCTGGTCGGCATCGAGCTCGCCGAATTCCTCGCCGAGCGTGGCCGCAGCGTGACCGTGGTCGATGATCTGCCGCGCTTCGGCAAGGGCCTCACCGTGGTGCGCCGCATGCGCATCCTGCCGGAGCTCGCCGAGCATGGCGTCGGCCTGTTCCCGGGATCGTCCGAGATCCGCATCGACAAGGATGCGGTGCGCTTCACCGATGCGGCCGGCAAGGCGCACGAGGTGGCGGCCGACAATGTGATCGTCGCCAAGGGCGCGCATGGCGACCTGACCCTCGCGGAAACGCTGTCGGCGGCGGGCTTCACCGTCCAGACCGTCGGCGACGCGCGCGGCGTGGGGTATATCGAGGGCGCGATGCGCGGCGCTGCCAATGCGGTGGGCAAGCTGTTCGAACTGGAGCCGGCGTGACCTTTCGTCCTTCCCATCGCGTCGCGATAGGGAGGATGCCCTGACGTCATCGCTCCCCTGACGTCGGGGCCTGCGCCTTTGTGCGGACGACCAAAGCGAGTGAATGGATCTGCAATGAACATCTCATCCTCGTCGCCCGCCCCCGACCTCACCCTCACCGATCTTCTCGCGGAGCGCGCCATCGCCCGCCAGCTCATCCTCTTCGCCCGCGCGATGGACGCGCGCGACTGGGCGGCGCTGGACGGGATCGTGGCCGAAGAGGCGACCGGCGACTATGGCGAAGGCCCGCTTGCCGGCCGGGCCGAGATCGTCGCGAACATGCGCAAATATCTCGACGGCTGCGGCCCCACCCAGCATCTGCTCGGCAATCTCGTGATCGACCTGGACGGCGATCATGCCGCCAGCCGCTGCTATGTGAACGACATCCATCTCGGCCCGGGCGACAAGTCCGCGCTCAGCTTTCGGACGCTCGGCGATTATCATGATCGCTGGGAAAGGCGCGGCGGGCATTGGTGGATGGTCGAGCGCATCAAGCATAATCGGGCGCATGTGGGCACGTTCGAGGTGTTTGGGCTGGATTGAACCCGCTTGCATCCTCGTCCTCATCGCCGGCCAGATCCTCGTCGTCCCAAAGCCATTCGGGCGGCTCGGGCTCGTCACGCCCCGGCGGGGCGCAGCCATGGGTGCGCCAGTGGCGGCGGTGGAGATCATAGTCGGCGACGCGTTCGCGGGTCTCGGCGATGAGGGCGGCGGCCTCGTCCGGATCGAGATCGGGGCGGGCGTTCAGTGACCAGCGATGGTCGGGGCAGCGGGAGAGCCAGAAGAGGATGGCCGCGAGCGAGGGCGGCTGCTCGACGCGGGTCCGGGTGCGGATGATGTCGCCGTCGTCGTTCCGCAGGAGTTTCTCGCGGACATGGCTGTAGCCGGTGGCGCGGGCGAAGAGGGCGGCTTCGACGGCATCGTCTGCGACGTCTTTGGGAAGGCGCACCGCCTGTCCGAAGGCGGCGTGGCGGAGCGTCCACTGGCGGATGGTGGTGGTGGTGACGCCGAAGGCATGGGCGAGATCGCGGTCGAGCGCACCTTGTCCGGCGAGGGCGCGGGCCAAGGGCACGAAGGCGGGGGCGTAGCGTGCTGCGGGTGCGGGCGGATCGGCGTCGATGGTTTCGACGAGGGGTGCGGTGATCGGTGCCGGCAGAGGGGGGTGTATGCGATGAGGGAGGGTATCGCTTTCCTCCTTCCCGTCATCCCAGCGAAAGCTGGGATCGCTCTCCACGAGCGACCGGTCGATGGTTGAAAGCGATCCCAGCTTTCGCTGGGATGACGGGTGTGGGGCGAGCGTTTCGAGGATCTGGAGCGGATCGGTGTCGTCGGCAGGCGCAGTTGCGGGAGCGAGCGCGTCGACGCGGGCGAGCGTGTCGGCGTCGCCCGCCATCTCCGGCTCGCCGTCGATCGCGGCGCTCCAGGCCTCATAGGCGACATGCTCGATCTCGCGTAGCGTCTCTTCGGTAGGCGTGAGATCGTCGGGTCCGGCCCTTCGTATCACCATCGGCGCGGCCCAGCGCTCGGGGCGGCGGATGCGGAGCCAGAAGATGGCGGCCTTGTCGTTGGGCGGGACATGTTCGGTGACGGTGGTGCGGATCAGTTCGCCGTCCTTCAGGGCGAGCTGCTCGGTCTCGCGGTCATGGCCGGTGGCCAGCCGGAACAGCGCGCGTTCGACCGCTGCATCGGCCGCCTCCGGAGACAGGCGGCAGGCGGCGGCGAAGTCGGGATGCTGCTGCTTCCAGGCGCGGATGGTCGTGAAGGACACGCCGAAGGCGGTGGCGAGATCCTTGTCGAGCGCACCGCGCGCCGCAAGCGTGCGGGCGGCAGGGATCAAAGCGGGGCTGTAGGATGTTGTGTCGGTCATAATAGCGAGGCTGGCATGGGAGCGAGGATTGCCGCGAGAGCGCGGTCCAATGCCTGATCCCGAAAAGCATGCGTGAAATATGTCCCGATTTGGCCACTTCCTGATTTCGAGCGATCTTGTCAGGGCGCAGGACTGATGTGAGCATCACCGGATCATGGCGACCATTCTCATCACTGGTGCGGCAGGGCGACTTGGGAGAATAGTGCGCGCCGATCTGTCCCGCGTCGACGATCTATCCTTGCGGCTTCTGGACAGGAGAAGCGGAGGCGATCCAGATATAGTTGAGCTGGATATGGCAGTCCCTTCGCCGGACTGGAGCGACATGCTGGCGGACGTGGATGTGATCGTCCATTTCGCCGGCAATGCGCATCCCAAGGCCGGATGGCCCGATATGGTCGGGCCGAACATCGATGCGCCGCTCAACCTCTATCTTGCCGCCGCGCGGCATGGGGTTCGCCATATCGTGCTGGCGAGCTCGATCTGGGTCTGTGCCGGGCGAAGGAGCGATCGCGCCGCGATCGACGCACGCGATGCCGATCCGGGGGACAGCCGCTATGGCGCGACCAAGCTCTTCGCGGAACGCCTGGCGCATGGTTTCTGGTTGTCGGACCGCATCGCCACCACCATCCTGCGCATCGGCGCATACAAGGCCGACGGCGAGACCGTCGCCGGACTGACGCAGGGCTGGGATGCCGAGACACGGCTGTCCTCCCGCGACCTGTGCGAAGGCGTGAGACTGGCGATCGGCCGGACTCCGGAGGGCGTTTGCACGATCAATCTTCTGTCGCGCAACCAAAACGCCCGATTCACGCTGCACGAGGCGGAAGAGGCGATCGGTTATGTGCCGCAGGATCGTTTCGAAACTCCCACTCCTGGCATGACCATGCATGACCGCCTCCGGCGCGTCAGGCATTTGCTGAAGACGCGGGTGAGGGCGGGTCGGGTGGTGCCGGTCAGCGGGGAATAGGCGGGCTGTCGGCTGGACCTCTCGGCCTAGCTCCGCGCCAGCCGCCGCAGCCGCAGCGCCAGCAGGCAGAGCATCGCGCCGCGGAACAGGAAGCTCAGCCCTACCAGCAGGGCGAGGACGAACAGGGCGGTCAGCGGCCCGGCGAGGAAAAGATAGAGGCCCAGCACCATGTCGACGATCCCGAGCAGGATCAGCATGCCGCGATGTTCCGTTGCCCTGAACCCTGCGACCAGCTCCAGAATACCGCCGGTGAACAGCCATGCGCCGATGAACCAGACGATCGAGATGGCACCCAGAAACGGGTGCCATATGATGAGCAGGCCCAGGGCGATCGCCACCAGCCCTGTCACGATGTCGAGCCAGTGATTATGCCAGCCCCGCGTCGAGAACCCGGCTGCCAGCGCGATCGCGCCGCCGAGGATGAGCAATGTAGCGAGGAACAATCCGGTCGCGAAACCCGTCGCCAGCGGCTCGGCCAGCGCCAGCACGCCGATGCCGATCGAAACCAGGCCATAAGCGAGGATCCAGCCCCAATTGCCGCGATGCCGGACCCAGCGTGCGTGGGAGTGTGCGCTCGCCATTGGATGCTCCTTCCGTTGCAACATCGGTATACAGCAAATGCAGCCGCCACCCTATCAGGAATATCCCTATCTTCCGCTGCCTCTGCGGGAGGACGGCCGGACCCTCCTGCTTGAGCCGGCCGTCCACGGCTTGGCCTGCGGATGCCAGGTTGCGGTGATCATGACCTTATCCCGCTTGCGCCGAGCTCGAGCGCTTCGACATGCTCGGCGCAAGCGGATCGGGAAATCCCTGGCAGATCAGCCTCAAGTCCTCAGGTTCAGATCTGTGCCTGGCCGCCGTCGACGAAGAGCTCGACACCGTTGACGAAGCTTGCGTCGTCCGATGCGAGGAACAGCACGGCCCTGGCGATTTCCTCCGGCTGGCCGATGCGGCCCGCGGGGATCTGGGCAGAGAGAAAGGCCTTGGTGTCCTCGGCCTGGTCACCGCCGCCGAACAGGTCGTTGAGGCCGGCCGTTTCGGTGAGCCCCGGACTGATCGCATTGACCCGGATGCGGCGATCCTTGAGATCGAGGATCCAGTTGCGGGCGAAGTTGCGTACTGCCGCCTTGGTGGCCGAATAGACGCTGAACGCGGGCGTGCCCGAGATGCTGGTGGTCGAGGAGGTGAGGATGATCGAGGCGCCGTCGCGCAGCAGCGGCAGCGCCTTCTGCACGGTGAACAGCACGCCCTTCACATTGGCGTCGAAGGTCTGCTGATAATGTTCCTCCGTGATCGTGCCGAGCGGGGCGAGCTCGCCGCCGCCGGCGTTGGCGAACACCACGTCGATCTGGGCATGGCGCTGCTGCACGGCATCATAGAGACGGTCGATGTCGGCGAGCTTCGCCATGTCGCCCTGGACGCCGGTCACTCGGCCGCCGATCTGCTTCACCGCCGCATCGAGGGCGTCCTGCCGGCGGCCGGTGACGAACACCGCTGCACCTTCGGCCGCAAAGGCCTTGGCCGTGGCCAGGCCGATGCCGCTCGTGCCGCCGGTCACCACCACCACCTTGTTGTCGAACCTGTTGCTCATCGTCTTTCTCCGTCATGCGATCCGGCACTGTGCCGGCTGCCCATTGGAGGTATTCACGGAACGATGATGCGAGTAGACGGCAAATATGGCACGTAGCGTTCCATTGGAGGAACGATGATGCGCAATGACCTCAACGACTATGCCTATTTCGCCGAGGTCGTCGCGCAGGGCGGCTTTGCCGCGGCCGGCCGAGCGCTGCGCGAGCCCAAATCGAAGCTCAGCCGCCGCGTCGCAGCGCTGGAAGCGCGGCTGGGCATGCGGCTGATCGAGCGGTCGAGCCGGCGCTTCCGGGTCACCGATGTCGGCCAGGCCTTTTACGAGCGGTGCCGGGCCATGCTGGCGGAGGCGGAGCAGGCGGAGGCGGTCGTGGCGCAGGCGCAGGCCGAACCGCATGGCCGCATCCGCTTCAGCTGTCCGACCGGGATGATGGAGCTCGTGTCCGGCCTGGTCGCGACGTTCCTCGCCCGTTATCCGAAAGTGCGGCTTCAGTTGCTGGCGACGGATCGCGCGGTCGATCTGATCGAGGAGCGCATCGATCTGGCGTTGCGCGTGCGGGCGACGCTCACCAGCGACGCCGCGCTCACCATGCGCTCGCTCGGGCGCTCGATCCGCATCCTAGTCGCCGCACCGCGCATCGCGAGCCAGCTGGGCGCCGTGGAGCAGCTCGCGGCGCAACCGACCCTGGCGACCAGCGATGCCGGGGGCGAGATCGAATGGCATCTGGAGACGGCGGACGGGCACGCCCATCTGTTGCGACACGGACCGCGGCTCGGCTGCGGCGACATGGAAACGGTGCGGGAAGCCGCGATCGATGGTCTCGGCGTCGCCCTGCTGCCCGATCATCTGTGCCGCGAGGCCCTGGCGGACGGCCGGCTGGTGCACGTGCTTCCCGCCTGGCGCGGCCAGCAGGGCATCGTGCATCTCGTCTTCACGACCCGCCGGGGCCTTCCGCCCGCGGTCCGTGCCCTGATCGATCATCTCGCGGCGGGATTTCCGCGCGACGCGTTGGCGAGTACCTTCTGACCTTCGCGGCCGGCGGCGAAAGCCTTCGTCCAATTGCCACCGCGCATCGCATGTCATCACAAAATATAGGCGGTGGCGGCCTTCTTCCGGCTCGATCCGATTTGCGATACGCTCCGTATCATAACAGGATCAGAGCGGAGAGATCATCATGCCGGCAGCACTGCAAGCGAGTCCGATGCAATTGCGAGCCCCCGATACCGGATTTCCGAAGGGGTGGTATGCGGTCGCCGAGGCGGCGGAAGTCACCGGCGATACCATGCTTCCGGTGCGGTATCTGAGCGAGGACCTGATCGTCTATCGCACCGCCGACGGTGCGGCGCAGGTGAGCGGCGCCTTCTGCCCGCATCTGGGTGCGCATCTCGCCAGCCATGACGGCGCGATTGCGGACGGCAAGATCACCTGCCCCTTCCACAAATGGCAGTTCGACGGCGCCACCGGGCGCTGCGTGCACATCCCCTATACCGATGTGCTGGTGCCGGCGAGCGTGAAGCTCGATCTCTATCCGACCCGCGAGGTCGATGGCATGGTGCTGATGTGGTATCATCCGGCGGGCGCCGAGCCCGACCATGAGCCCTATACCCGCGCCGGCGAGACGGGCGTGCCCTGGACCTACTACACCACGCACGAGTGGATCTCGACCTGCCCCTATCGCGACCTGTTCGAGAATCTGTTCGACACGGCGCATGTCCAGCAGCTTCACAACAGCGTGAACCTGCCGGTGATCGAGGCGATCGAGCCCAGGCCCCACGGCCTGCAGTGCCGCTTCGTCCCGCCGCGGGGCGAGCAATATCAGATCACCCGGTTCGAGAATAATTTCACCGGCGTGTCGATGGTGACGGCGATCACCGAGGGGCCCGGCTTCGGCTTCCTGCAATGCGTGACGGCGACGCCGATCGACAATGAAACCTTCCGCCAGGTCAGCCGCTATTATGTGCGCGACATGGGATCGGAAGAGGCCAATGCCGCGATGGGCAAGCCCTTCGCCGACAATACCGCCTATGAGACCGAGAAGGACTTCCGCGTCCTCAATTTCAAGAAGCACCTGACCAAGCCGCGGCTGTGCGCCGGCGACGGGCCGATCATGAAGTGGCGGCAATATCAGGACAGCTATTATGTGTGAGGGCTTCTTCATCCTCCCCGGAACGGGGAGGGGGACGGCCTGAAAGGCGGTGGAGGGGCTCCCGCTCGCTCCAGTCGCCACGGCATCGCTTTGGGCAACCGGCTCGCCCCTCCACCGCGCTACGCGCGGTTCCCCTCCCCGTTCCGGGGAGGATGATTATTGTGCCCCCGGCTTGAACTCGGCGACGATGTCGTAGCGGTCGCCGGGGAAAAGCTGGGTCACATGCGTCACCGGCACGCCGGAGCGCCAGGTCCAGCGCTGCAGCTCCAGGCAGGCGGTTCCGGAGACCACACCTAGCCGCCGCGCGACCGATCCGGTCGCGGCGACGGCACGAATGCGGTGGCGGGCCTGGGTCCAGGGCGTGTGGCTGAGCAGCCAGGTGCCCGGCGGCGTCATCAGGAAGCTTTCCTTTGCGGCGTCCGGCACCGCGTCAAGCGCGATCAGGCGCGTCTCGATGCCGAAGGCGGAGGCGCCGCTGTGGTGGGTCCCCTCAATCAGCAGCGCGGGCCGGCCTATCCCGGTTTCATCGGCGAGATCGGACGGGAGGGCCATGCGGCGCACACCCCGGTCCCACCGGTAAATCTCCCCGCGCGAGGCGATGAGCTGCGGCAGATCCGGCACGTCGAGTACCGCCGAATGAACCTGCGGATGCGCGACGAAGCTGCCCGCCTTGCGCCGCCGCTCGATCAACCCGGCCCGCGCGAGGCTTTCCAGCGCCTTGCTGACCGTCGCGCGCGCGCAGCCATAGCGTTCCACCAGTTCATGCTCGAACGGGATGCGCGTGCCCGGCGGCCATTCGCCCGAATGGATCCGCTCTTCGATATCCGATCGGATGCGCTGTTCCAGCGTCATGTCAGCAGCTTTTCCAGCGTGGCGCGGTAGCGCAGCGCGATTGCCTCGCCATCGACGTGCCGCCCACCCGCCACGCGGCGCCGGCCGCCGCGCCAGACCGTGTCGACGATGCCGGGGCGGCCGGCAAAGATCCACCGGTCGAGCATCGTCGCCGCGTCGGCGCCGGCCAGCGCGGGATGCGCCGCATCGAGCGTCACGATGTCGGCCGGCGCGCCGCGGGTGAGACCGGCCTCCACGCCGAGAGCCTGCGCGCCGCCGGCCAGCGCGGCGGCGAACAGCGTCTCGCCCACCGACGGGCTCGCTTCGTCCGCCATCAGCGCGCGCCGACGATGGGCGAGGCGCTGCGAATATTCCAGCGCGCGCAGCTCTGCTGCGGCGTCGATCGCGATGTTCGAATCCGTGCCCGTCGCGAAGCGGCCGCCGGCGGCGCGCCAGGCCGTGCCGGGGAAGATGCCATCGCCGAGATTGGCCTCCGTCACCGGGCAGAGCCCTGCGGCCGCGCCGCTGGCTGCCAGCCCGGCGATCTCTCGCGCGTCGAGATGGGTGGCGTGGACGAGGCACCAGCGCGCGTCGACCTGTGCCTGATCGAGCAGCCATTGCACCGGCCGCGCACCGCTCCAGGCGAGGCAGGCGTCCACCTCGCGGCGCTGCTCGGCGGCGTGGATGTGGATCGGCCCGGTTCCGCCGGCCAGCGGCAGGATCGCGGCCAGCTCTTCCGGGGTGACGGCGCGTAGCGAATGGGGCGCGATGCCGAGCGCGGCGTCGGCGGGCAGATGGGCGCGGCTCGCCTCGACCAGCCGGGCGAAGCCGTCGATGTCCGACAGGAAGCGGCGCTGGCCGGGCGAGGGCGGCGCTCCGCCGAAATCGCCATGCGCGTAGAAGACGGGCAGTAGGGTGAGGCCGATCCCCGCCGCCCCGGCCGCCGCGACGATCGCGCCCGCGGTCTCGGCGGGATCGGCATAGCGGCGTCCGTTCGGATCATTGTGCAGATAATGAAACTCACCGACGCGCGTGTAGCCGCTCTCCAGCATCTCCGCATAGGCCTGCGCGCTGATCGCGGCGATATCCTCCGGGGTCAGCCGGTCGAGGAAGCGGTACATCACCTCGCGCCAGCTCCAGAAATCGTCATCGGGCCGCCCGCGCCGCTCGGAAAGCCCGGCCATGCCGCGCTGGAAGCCATGGCTGTGGACATTGCCGAGACCGGGCAGGGCGATGGCGTGCCGTTCGTCGCCGGACTGCGGGGTGGCGCCGGTCTCGATCTGCGCGATCCGCCCACCCGTCATGCCGATCCGCACCTGCCGCGCCCAGCCTCCCGGCAGCCACGCCATGTCGAACCAGAGCATCTCCATCGCCATGCCTCTCCTCCGCTGTCGATTATGTCTAGACATAAAGGGCGTATCAGGCAAGATTGGATGGATGGATCGGCTGTGGACCCATGCACGACTCGCCACGATGACCGGCGATGGCCTCGGCATCGTCGAGGACGGCGCGATCGCGTGCCGGGACGGGCGGATCGCCTATGTCGGGCCGGCTTCGCGAGCGCCCGATGCGGCGGAGACGATCGACTGCGCGGGGCGCTGGATCACGCCGGGGCTGATCGATTGCCACACCCATCTGGTTCATGCCGGCAACCGCTCAAGCGAATGGGCGATGCGGCTCGCAGGCGTGAGCTATGAGGAGATTGCGCGGGCCGGCGGCGGCATCGTGGCGACAATGCGCGCGACGCGCGCGGCGGACGAGGCGGCGCTTGTCGCCGCCGCGCTGCCCCGGCTCGATGCGCTGCTTGCCGAGGGGGTGACGACGATCGAGATCAAGTCGGGCTATGGCCTGACCCTCGACGACGAGCTCAAGATGCTGCGCGCCGCCCGTGCGCTGGAGGGCGAGCGGGCGGTGCGCGTCGCCGCGACGCTGCTCGGCGCCCATGCGCTGCCGCCCGAATATGCGGGCCGGGCGGATGCCTATGTCGACCTGGTGAGCGAGGCGATGATCCCCGCCGCGGTGGGATTGGCCGATGCGGTCGACGCCTTTTGCGAGGGCATCGGCTTCAGCCCCGCGCAGACCGAGCGGGTGTTCCGCGCCGCCCGGACCGCGGGCCTGCCGGTGAAGCTCCATGCCGAGCAACTCTCCGCGCTGCACGGCGCGAGCCTGGCCGCAGCCTATGGCGCGCTCTCGGCCGATCATCTCGAACATGCCGATGAGGCGGACGTGCGCGCCATGGCGGAAGCGGGCACCGTCGCGGTGCTGCTGCCCGGCGCCTATTACTTCATGCGCGAGACGCAGAAGCCGCCGGTCGATCTCCTCCGCCGGCATGGCGTGGCGATCGCGCTCGCGACCGACTGCAATCCCGGCACCTCGCCGACCACCTCGCTGCTGCTGATGCTCAACATGGGCGCGACGCTGTTCGGCCTGACCGTGGAGGAGGCGCTGCGCGGCGTCACCGTCCATGCCGCCCGTGCGCTCGGGCTCGGCGGTGAGATCGGCACGCTGGAGGCCGGCAAGGCCTGCGACCTCGTCCTCTGGGACATCTCCGAGCCCGCCGACCTCGTCTACCGGATCGGCTTCAATCCCCTTTCTGCCCGCGTGAAGGACGGCCGATGCTGCTGACCCCCGGCGCCATATCCTATGCGGACTGGCGCGCCATCCATGAGGGCGCCGACGCGGCGCTCGATCCCGCCTGCCGCCCTGCCATCGCGGAGAGCGCGGCGGCGGTGGAGCGGATACTGGCGAAGGGCAAGCCGGTCTACGGCATCAACACCGGCTTCGGGAAGCTGGCGAGCGTGCGGATCGAGGCCGGCGATCTCGCGACGCTCCAGCGCAACATCGTGCTGTCCCATGCGGCGGGCGTGGGCGAGGCGATGCCGGTGCCGGTCTCGCGGCTGATGATGGCGCTGAAGCTCGCCAGCCTCGCGCGCGGGGCCTCCGGGGTCAGCGTCGCGACGGTCGATCTGCTCGAGGCGATGCTGGCGCGCGGGCTGACGCCGGTCGTGCCGGCGCAGGGATCGGTCGGCGCGTCGGGCGATCTCGCGCCGCTCGCGCATATGACCGCGGCGATGATCGGCGTCGGCGAGATCATCGTCGCAGGCGAGCGGCTGCCGGCCGCCGAGGCGCTGGCCCGCGCCGGGCTCGCGCCCGCCACGCTCGGCCCCAAGGAAGGGCTCGCGCTGCTCAACGGCACGCAATTCTCGACCGCCTATGCGCTATCCGGCCTGTTCGCGGCCGAGCGTCTCTACCGCGCCGCGTTGATCACCGGTATTCTGTCCACTGAGGCGGCGAAGGGATCGGACGCGCCTTTCGATCATCGCATCCATGTGCTGCGCGGCCATAAGGGCCAGATCGAGACGGCCGATGCGCTGCGCGCGATGATGGCGGGTTCGGCGATCCGCGCCTCGCATCGCGACAACGATGTCCGCGTGCAGGATCCCTATTGCCTGCGCTGCCAGCCGCAGGTGATGGGCGCGGTGCTCGATCTGCTGCGCAAGGCGGCGGACACGCTGATCGTCGAGGCGAACGGCGTGTCGGACAATCCGCTGATCTTCGCGGAAAGCGACGAGGCCCTGTCCGGCGGCAATTTCCATGCGGAGCCGGTCGCCTTCGCGGCGGACATGATCGCGCTGGCCTTGTGCGAGATCGGCAGCCTGGCCGAGCGGCGCATCGCCATGCTCGTCGATCCGGCGCTGTCGGGGTTGCCGGCCTTCCTGACGCCGCAGCCGGGGCTCAATTCGGGCTTCATGATCCCGCAGGTGACCGCCGCCGCGCTCGTCTCCGAGAACAGGCAGCGCGCGACGCCGGCCAGCGTCGATTCGATTCCGACCTCCGCCAATCAGGAGGATCATGTCTCGATGGCGGCGCATGGCGCGCGGCGGCTGGCCGAGATGGCGGCCAATGTCGAGGCGATCCTCGGCATCGAGCTCCTGGCCGGGGCGCAGGGCTGCGATTTCCACGCGCCGCTCGCTTCGAGCGCGCCGGTCGAGGCGGTGCGCGCGCTGCTGCGGGCGCAGGTGCCGATGCTCGACCATGACCGGCACATGGCGCCGGACATGGCGGCGGCGACCGCGCTCATGCGCTCGCCCGCGCTGATCGCGGCGGTCGGGCCGCTGCCGGGGGTGGCCTGATGGGCTGGCTGCATGTCGAGCGGCGCGAGACGCCGCTGATCCTCGCTTTCCCGCATGGCGGCAGCGTGTTGCCGGACCGGTTTGTGGATGGGCTGCGCGACGCGGTCGCGACCATCGATGCGGACTGGCATATCCGCGCGCTCTATGAGGGCCTTGCCGAAGCGACCTTGGTCTGGACCGATATTTCGCGCACGATCATCGACTGCAACCGCGACCCCTCCGGCGCATCGCTCTATCCGGGGCAGACCACGACCGGCCTGTGCCCGACCGAGACGTTCGACGGCGTGCCGCTCTATGAGCCCGGCGCCGAGCCCGACGCGGCCGCCATCGCCGCGCGGCGCGAGGCCTGCTTCGATCCCTATCATGCCGCGCTGTCAGGCGAGATCGCGCGGCTGCGGGCGCTGCATCCGCGCGTGGTGGTCTATGATTGCCATTCGATCCGCAGCCGCGTGCCCCGCCTGTTCGACGGCGAGTTGCCCGAGCTCAACATCGGCACCGATCGCGGCGCCACCTGCGATCCGGTTCTTGAGGCAGCAGTGACGGGCGCGGCGGCGGCGTCCGGCCGCAGCCATGTGCTTAACGGCCGGTTTCGCGGCGGCTGGACGACGCGCCATTATGGGCGACCGCAGGAGGGTGTCCACGCGGTCCAGATGGAAATCGCGATGCGCGCCTATCTGCGCGAGCCGGCGGAGCTGGCCGCCTCGCCCGACTGGCCACCACCTTATGATCCCGATTTCGCCGCACCGCTGCGGAGCGATCTTGCCCGCATCCTCGTTGCTGCGCTGGACTTTGCGAAAGGCTCTGCATGACCCGCATCGACAATGAACGCCATATCGCCGCGCCGACCGGAACCACGCTCAGCGCGAAAAGCTGGCTGACCGAGGCGCCGCTGCGCATGCTGATGAACAATCTCGATCCGCGCGTCGCCGAGAATCCGCAGGAGCTGGTCGTCTATGGCGGCATCGGCCGCGCCGCGCGCGACTGGGAAAGCTATGACCGCATCGTCGAGGTGCTGCGGCGGCTGGGTGAGGAGGAGACGCTGCTCGTCCAGTCGGGCAAGCCGGTCGGCGTGTTCCGCACCCATGCCGACGCGCCGCGCGTGCTGATCGCCAATTCGAACCTCGTGCCGAAATGGGCGACATGGGAGCATTTCCACCAGCTCGATCGCGCCGGCCTGATGATGTACGGCCAGATGACCGCCGGCTCCTGGATCTACATCGGCAGCCAGGGCATCGTGCAGGGCACCTACGAGACCTTCGTCGAGGCCGGGCGTCAGCATTATGGCGGCGATCTCGCCGGCCGCTGGATCCTGACCGCTGGCCTCGGCGGCATGGGCGGAGCGCAGCCGCTTGCGGCGACGATGGCCGGAGCCTCCTGCCTCGCCGTCGAATGCCAGCCGAGCCGGATCGAGATGCGGCTCGCGACCGGCTATCTCGACCGCATGACCGACAGCATCGACGAGGCGCTGGACATCGTCATCGGCGCGAAGATGCCCGTCTCCGTGGGTTTGCTCGGCAATGCGGCGGAGATCTATCCTGAGCTGGCGCGTCTCGGCGTACGGCCCGCCCTGGTGACCGACCAGACGTCGGCCCATGATCCGGTGAACGGCTATCTGCCGCAGGGCTGGACCCTGGAGCAGTGGATGGAGGGGCGTGAGCGCGATCCGGCGGCGGTGGCGCAGGCGGCACGGGAATCGATGGCCATGCAGGTTCGCGCCATGCTGGACTTCTGCAAGCGCGGCATTCCGGTCGTCGACTATGGCAACAACATCCGGCAGATGGCTTATGACGAGGGCGTCGCCGACGCCTTCGCCTTTCCCGGCTTCGTGCCGGCCTATATCCGCCCGCTCTTCTGCCGCGGCATCGGCCCGTTCCGCTGGGCGGCGCTCTCGGGCGAGCCGGAGGACATCTACCGTACCGATGCCAAGGTGAAGGAGCTGCTGCCCGACAATGCGCACCTCCACCGCTGGCTCGACATGGCGCGCGAGCGCATCCACTTCCAAGGGCTGCCGGCGCGGATCTGCTGGGTCGGCCTCGGAGACCGCCACCGGCTCGGCCTCGCATTCAACGAAATGGTGGCGAAGGGCGAGCTCAAGGCGCCGGTGGTGATCGGGCGCGACCATCTCGATTCCGGATCGGTGGCGAGCCCCAACCGCGAGACCGAGGCGATGCGCGACGGATCGGACGCGGTGTCGGACTGGCCCCTGCTCAACGCGCTGCTCAACACGGCGAGCGGCGCGACCTGGGTGTCGCTGCACCATGGCGGCGGCGTCGGCTTGGGCTATTCGCAGCATGCCGGAATGGTGATCGTCGCGGACGGGACGCCCGAGGCGGCGAAGCGGCTGGAGCGGGTGTTGTGGAACGATCCGGCGACCGGCGTGATGCGGCATGCCGATGCGGGGTATGAGGAGGCGATCGCCTGCGCGCGAGAGCAGGGGCTGGATCTGCCGAGCCTGGGCTAGAGCATCGAGCGGGCAATCTGATCGTCATGCCAGCTTCCGCTGGCATCGTTCTCCACATGGGATCGGGTGGCTTCGGAGAGCGACCTCAGCTTTCGCCGGGGTGATTCGGATCTGACAGCGAGGTGGTGGCCAAGAAAATCATGGCGCGGCTTCGCACCGGTCGGCCGCTCGCCGTTGAGAACCGGATTGTGCGACCCCCTTGCTCCGCTGAATCCGGCTCGAAATCCTAAGCGGGATTCCGGCGTGGGTTAAATGTAGATACTGTCCATCGATATCGCGCTGAATAGCCCATTTCGAAGCGCTGACCGGATGCACCCTCGCACCCGCAGGATCTTGAACCGAACTCGAAGAAAATAATTGAGTATTTTTGTAAGATCGCGATGAAATTCACAAGAGTTACATTGGCCCATTGGCTTCACCGTGTGATATTTTCAATTCATCTAAAAACCCGTCCGAGAGGGGCATTGCTGGTATTAAATCGATTTTCTGAGGAATGTTGAAGGTTTTTCGAATAATCTCCTCAGCCTTCAACGGACTGCTTATTCTTACAACAAATAGTATGGCGCCATGATCGGATTCGACCTCAAATATCCATCCTGCATTCACGTCCCGTGATCCTTAATTTGATGTTGGGGTATGCTGACTTGACCCGGGATTTTCATCCAGCCTTGATTAGAGTCGCGGCAGTTGTAGCTACGCCGCGAGGCGCGCTGCTTGCAACGGGGGGCAGGCATGCCTGTCCCCGTTGCAAAAATCGTTTCGGCATAGGCCGCCCGGGGTAGATCACTGCCTGTCGAGAGTGATGCCAGCTTCCGCTGGCATGACGGTTCAGATTTAACGCTTGATGCTCTAATCATGCATCGCCCATATGGAGCGATGTACCACAATATCTGAATTATAATGTCTCAATATTATTGGGCCTATATATTCGGAAAATTTATATCGACGAACTGGCGTGCAAATTCCTGTGGGTCGACGGACACGCCCTGCCTGGCGGCGTTTTCTTTTCCTCGTTTCCAAATTTCCTGAATCTTTTGAGGAAAATCTGGAGGAAATTCCATCCTTGTCGAAACTATATCAAACCATGATCCGCGGATCCCAAAAAGGCTGGATAATTTAGGAGCCATTAAATTAAGGGCATGCTCTTCCTTATCGTCGAGATGGCCAATGCAGCTTAAGACATAGCAATCCACAAGCTTGAGAAATGGCTTTCCATCATATCGAGACATGCAACGATCCTATAAGATATTCAGGGAAGAGATTGAGTTATGGCTTCTTGCGGCGCCGTACCCGATTCTTGCGGGCGCCAGCTGGAATGGCCCATTCTGAATAGCCTCCGCGAGCGCCCGGATCCGGATGGATAGTCCTCCACCACACTGAGCCAGGCGTATGTTGCTCGCGAGGGACAAGACGCATGACTCCAACTCTGCCGTTAGTGGTGGACGTGGAAGCATGCTCCCATCTCCAGCCTTCGGGTGCCGATCTTCTTCTCACGGCGGATACCGCATCTCTGAAGTCCGGGAAAGCCTCGTCGAAAAACTTGGTCATTTCGGGATCGGATGCCAGCCATGCTTTGAGAGCGGCATTGGCCCTTCTGAAGTGCAGCCCACGGTACTTCCCAAAATCAACGGGATCCAGTACCATTTCGAACAGAACGCTATAGGCCTTCGGATGTGCAGGTGGGCCTGGATTGGTGACGCGTATGTCATCCGATTCTTTCGATCTTTCGGGTGGAATGGATTCGTGATTACGAAGTGGATAAGCCTCTGCGTCATTGACGGATTTTCCGAATGTGACGTCCTCGCCGCCCGGCGCTCCTAGTGGTAGGGACTTGCCATTCAAAGGTAGGGTTGTGTCGGCGTTGCCAGCATTGCTGGACAGATTTTTCCCCTGTTGTATGGCTTTAAGCACCCCGTTTTCGATCGGCAGGGCCTGTTTCACAGCGCCGTGGCGCACGGCGGGAGTCTCTGCGAGGCCTGATCCCGAGCTCTTCAGGGCGCGACGGATGGCTTCGTTTCTACCATCGGTGGGGATGATGGCTTGCCCACCTGAGCCGACGTCGTCCGTCGCTCTCGTTATCGAGCTGGCCGGAGGCAAGGAAGAGGCCGTGGCTCCTTGCGGCGGAAAATGGACCGGCGGAGCGGAAGGCGCCTCGGTGACGTCGAGAGCGGTACCGTCGGTGATGGCGACCCGCTCGGCAGGTCGTGCGGCAGTTGCAAGCGGTGTCGTTTCCGGAGAAATGGCTGTCGCAGCGGCGTCGCTCGCGGAATTTCCGTCGCGCAGCATGCCGCGTATGCGCGCTACCCCCGGGCCGACCAACGGCCCCAGCGCCCCGGCGGCCGTACCGCCCAGCGCTCCGCCGGCGGCACCCATGACCATGGACGGATAGCGCTCGCGGAGATTGCCTTCGCCCGCGCCGAGCCCGCTGAGGGCACCCTCCGCGATCGCGGTGCCCAGGACATATCTGCCGATGGCTTCCCGCGCGGCCTGCTTTGCCAGATAACGCGAACCGGTCGTCCGCATCGTTGAAGTAGCGGCGCGCAGACCTATCGTTTCGAGCTCTGCGCCGGGAATGAGCAGCGATCCGGCGATTTGGCCCCCGAAGCGTGCCCACGGGTGATGGGCCTCGTCGAAACCCAGTATCGCGCGGTTCTTCTCGCTATTGCCCCAGAGAATATCGCCGAACCGCCGATCGCTGTTCCAGATATTCTCACGACCTTTCGTGCCGCCAAGCGAGTCGACGATGCCGCCGATCTCGTCGAGAAAGTTGAACGGATCTGCGAGGCCGCGTGCTGCCGCGCCGAGGGCGCCGTCACCTGGGTCGGTCAGTGTTCGGGGGCGGTTGAGATACTCGATCTGGCTGGCTGCTTCGCCCGCTTTATCGCGTTGAGCGTAGCGTTTGCGGGTTTCGTCCTCGGAGATCTCGAAGCCATTGGCTTTTGCATAGGCGAGAAGATCCTCCGGCGTGGACGTCATGTCGGTCCAGATCGAAAGATAGCCCTGCTCGATATCCGGCCGTAGGCCCTGAAACGGCGTTTGTTCGTCACCGAAATAGGCGACGCCTTTTCCGTCCGTTGAGATTTCGGGCTTGGCCCATGGGTCCGGCTTCCCCCGCTGCCAGCCATCCACCTGCTGCCAGTCCCGCAGCGGCAGCTTGCCCCAGGCCTGCCGCACGTCGGCAACTTCGAGCCTGCCCTGCCGCGCCTTGTCCGCCAGGCTCCGGAACAGCGCCGGATCGGGGTCGGGATCGCGGCCGCGCCGGTTCGCCGCGATCGCCGCGCCGATCCCGGCCTGATGCTCCGCAGGCAGCCGCGCATGATCCGCCGGCGGGATGACGCGCAGCGAGACGGCGTTCGGATCGAGCACTTTCGCCCAGGACCGGTCGATGACCGCCTGGGTCTCCGCATCGGGCGCCGCCGCATCCGCCGCATCGGGCTGGCCGGACAAGGCGAGGGGGCCTGCGTCCTGCTCCGCCGCATAGGGCCGCAGCCAGCCGTCGAGCCGCTCCGTCGTAGCCGGATCGAACAGGCCGCGATGCCAGTCGACCCAGCTTCGCGCGCGCTGCGGATCATGCGCGACGAGATGGTCCGCGGCGTCGGCGCGTGCCTTGTTCAGCGCCTCGGCCTCGGCCGTGCCAGCCGCGTCGGCATCGAGGCCCAGGCGGCGGCTGCGCCCGCGGATCTCGCCGATCAGTCGCTGCTCGCCTTCCGCCACCGCGCGCGCATCGCCCAGCCGCGCGCCGCGAACGATCGCGCCCTGCGCCAGATCCTGCCGGCGCTGCGACTCCGCCTCGTTGAAGGCCTGCGCCTCGCGCGTCGCATGGGCGCTCGCTTCATTCTGCCAGGCGCCGTGGCGCAGCGCCGCGATCTCGCCATACAGGCGCCGCTGCCGGTCATTCTCCAGCGAAGCCAGCGGCCGGCTGAGCGTCTCGTCCAGCGCCTGCCGGATCTCCTGCCAGCGCCGCGCCGCCGTCTCGCCCCGCGCGGCGAACCAGGGCGCGGACACCGCCTTCCAGCCGGACACCAGATCCGCATCCGCCTGGCGCACCCGCGCTTCGTCGCGATGCAGCTGCAGCGGATCGTCATCGTCCGGCGACGCGGCGATGCCGTTCAGTGGTGAGTAGCTATCCTGTGTGCCGGGCGTATCGGCCCAGGCGAAAGGATAGAGCGGATCGGGGGGAGGACTGCTTGCCATGGACAAGCGGTCTCATCACCCCGGGGATTGCCGAAAGGGCGAGGGGCGAGACGGCAGGGGCGGGCGGTTTCGCCGGACGGTACGGAGGCTAAAGAATCGGGCCTTAAATCAAAATCGTCATGCCAGTGCTTCGACTTCGCTCCGGATGAACTCCACTTGCGGCGGAAGCTGGTTCTCTCTCCAATGGGAGCCGGGTGACTGTGGAGAGTGACCCCGGCTTCCGCTGGGGTGACGTGGGTGACGTGAGTAGGCCAGATTAAACGCAAGATGATCTGGAAGTGGAGGGCAATTGGGAAAGAGAAAAGGAAATGATTAAAGACCATCACCCCATCCTGGTTCCGCGAGCGGCACAAGGTGAAAGAGGTGAGGGTCTCTCGCTATTCGATCAGAACGGCAGGCGCAGGCTCGCCTTTACGCCATGATCGGTCAGGCGGTCACCCATCTGCCCCGAATAGGAGACGGAGAGTACCATGCCCGAACGGAACTTCGCCTCCGCGCCGAGATCGACGGCGGCGACATTCTTCGCGATCGGCGGTGCGGCGACCGAGAAGATGTCGCCGCCGACGAAGGAGAGCGCCGCCCGGTTGTTGCGGCCGTTCGCGGCGTAGCGCCAGCCGGCCGAGCCCTTGAGCGAGACGGTGGTTCCTTCGCCCGAGCTCAGCGTGGCACCGAAGCGGGCGCCGAGCGTCGTGAACACCATGTGCGAATCCTGGGCGCGAACGTCCAGCCGGGCCGCGCCGCCGCGTTCGATCTCATGATCCGAATCCAGGTGGACATAAGCGGCCGATCCGAAGGGCTCGATCGTCGCGAAACCCAATGGGATCTTGTAGCCGACCTCGCCGAAGACCTGCCCGATGCCGAGCTCATATTTGGCCTTGAGCGTGTCCGAATAGCCGGAGAAATCGGCCGAGCGTGTCGTCTTCAGGTTGCGCAGCGTGTAGGAGCCGCCGAACCGGACGCCCAGCGCGCCGCTGGTGATGCCGGCATAGACGCCGACATGGGCATCGTCGGCGGTGGCGTAGGAGCCGCGTGCCGGCAGCTTGAGGCGGCTGTGGTCGTAGCCGACCAGGGCGCCGATCCTGAGCGAGCCGCTACGGATCATGTCATAGCCCAGGAAGAAGCCGCCAATGTCGCGCTCGTAGCGCGCGGCATTGCCGTCGCCCCGCATATGGCCCCAGGATCCGAAGCCGTGGAACCACAGCTTGTTGGGATCGGACGAGTCGAGCAGCCGGTCGTTCACCGCCTCGCGGATGAAGCGGCTGTCCTCGAACGCCGCGGCGCGGGCGGTGGCGTGGATCTCGCCCGAGACGGCGTCGAAGGCCCTGCGTGCGTCGCTTTCGGTCTGGAGATAGCCGATCGCGTCGTGGAGCGGGCCGGTGATGCTGTCAGCGCCGCGTGCCGCCGCGATCTGGTTCGGCGTTGCGCCGGCCGACGCGAAGGACCGCGTCTGGGCGACGTCCAGATAGACGTGGGTCGGATCATAATCGGCGATCAGATTGTAGAAGAGCGAGACATGGGTGTCGCCGAACAGCGCATATCGGCCCGAAACGCCGTCGGCCGCGGTCAGCACGGTATAGCGCTTGCCGAGCTGGTAGCGGGCGGCGTCGAGCTTGGTGACGACGATCTTCGATCCCGACGCCAGGGTGGCGCTGCCCGTGGCACTGATCTTGTCGTTCGCGCCGGCCGAGGTGAGGTCCACCTGATAGGTGCTGCCTGCCGCCTGCGCGAAATTGCCGTTGACGCCCAGCGTGGCGATGGCGGGGGAGGCCGCGCCCGGCGCGACGAAGGACCCGGCCTGGGCCGATACGCCGCCGACCACGCCGTGGCCGGCAAGCGTCGCGCCGTTGCCGACCGTCACGACCGAATTTTCGAGGCTGCCGTCGACCTGCAGCGTGCCCTGGGTCACCGTGGTCGCGCCTGCGAAGGGGCTGATGCCGGTGAGCTGCAGCGTGCCGGTGCCGGTCTTGTAGAAATTGCCGGCGCCCATGATGCGGTTGGCAAAGGTGGCGTCGGTCGGCTGGGCGATCACCAGATTGGCGTTGTTGTTGATCGCGCCGGTGCCGAAGCTGGTCGCCGAGCCGACGAGCGTGCCGTCCGTCACTGTCGTCGTGCCGGTGTAGGTGTTGACTCCGCCGAGGATCAGCGTGCCGAGATCGGTCTTGGTCAGGCCGCCGCTGCCGGTCAGCGGCGCATCGACGGTGGCGACGAAATCGGCGCCGGCCGCCGTGCCGTCGCCGACCTGGAAGGTGGCGACGGTGCCGCCCAGCTCGATCGGATCGCCGACGATGTGATAGCCGTCGACCGCGAACTGCATGCCGTTGATCGCGATGGCGCCCTTGCTGCCGTCCACGGTGACGGTTCCGGGCGTACCGGTGAAGACGACGGAGCCCGGATTGGGCGTATAGGCGCCGTTGGTGGCGCCGGTCGCCTCCGTCCAGTTGGTCGTCGTCGCGTCCCACACGCCGTTACCGCCATCGATCACGCCATTGCCGCCGTTGCCGGCCGCGCTGCCGTCCCAATATTGGAAGCTGCCGGTCGGGGTCGTTCCGGTGCCGCCGCCGCCGACGACGGAGCCGAAGCCATCGAGATAGGCGTAGCCGGCATGGCCGCCATAGGGGCAGTCATTGGCGAGCAGGGACAGGATGAAATCATGCCCGCTCCGGCCGGAGACGTCGATGCTCTGGGTCAGCCAGTCGGTATAATACCAGTTCTGCGAGCTTTGGGTGAAGGTGCCGGGTGCCGTCGCCGAGTTGAGGTTGAAGCTGTACAGCACCTCGTTGGTGGTCGCGTCGGTCAGCGTGATGATGAACGCATCGGAATCCGTCGGCCCGTGCGAATCCTGCAGTACCGCAGCATAGGCGAAGGCGATGATCGGGTCGCTATAGTTGTTCACCCGCTGGCTGAGCACCGAGACCGAATAGTCGCTGCCGGAATTATTCACCTGCGCGCTGTGGTTGCCCGCATAGACGAGACGCAGATTATTGTCGGTGAAGCTGTCGAATCCGGCGTTCGTGACCGTATTGTTCTGCACCGATGACGAATAGGAGCTGCCGCCCGGCAGATAATCCTGAGGAACCGGATAGGACCCGCCGTACCAATAGCCGCCGCCCGTGGTCCAGCCTTGCAGGGTTCCGGTCTCGAAGCTTCCGTTGACGAACGTGTCGGCGTGCGCGACGCCGATCATGGCAGTCGCACCGACGGTTGCGGCCAGAGCAGCTATGAACCTTTTCATGCTAGCAGTCCCCCATATATGACGATCGAACGGTCGCGCCCTCTATGCGGACGATGATCGCAGGGGACTGTGAGCGGCATCACGCCTATTATTTTTATTTCTTACCCTTTGAGCGCTTTAATCTCCGCCCATCATAGAGCTGGACTCCGATCGGCAGCGTAGAAAAGTCGAGATCGATCCGTATGCGGAACGTTTTAGCCTCGCTCATCTTGCACTTTGCCGCTCTTCGCTGGTCATGGCCGGGCGGGCTCATTGTGATCGCCTGCACCAGGATGGACGCGGTTCGTACGAGCCTGTCCATCCCGGCGATTTTTTCTGGCGATCCCGCCCGGTGTCGTCTCGCGCGACAATCGCAAAAATGGCGGTGATCCACAGCAGGTGCGGGCTCGACCCGATCGGCCCGAACGGGCATTTCGTGCTGCGCGACGGGGCAGACCCGGCCGGGGAGAGGCGAATGGACAGATTTACGGATCAGGTGGTGATCGTAACCGGGGCGGCCGCTGGCATTGGCGCCAGCATCGCAGAACGTTTCGCCGCGGAGGGCGCGCGCGTCGTGCTCGCCGGACGCACCGAAGCCACCCTGGCCGAGCAGGTTGACAAAATGGGCGGCGGGGACGGGCTGCGCCACAAGGTCGCGGATGTCAGCAAGCCCGCCGATATCGAGGCGCTGATCGATTTCACCATCGCCGAATTCGGCCGGATCGACGTGCTGGTCAACAATGCCGGATCGGGCATGCTCGGCAAGGTGACCACGATCGATCCCGCGATCTGGCATCATGTGATGGCGACCGATCTGGATTCGATCTTCTACGGCTGCCGCTTCGCCATTCCGCACATCATCAAGACGGGCGGATCGGTGATCAACATCTCGTCCATCTGCGGCGTCGGCGCCGATTACGGCTTTCATGCCTATAATGCGGCCAAGGCGGGCGTGATCAATTTCACCCGTTCGGTCGCGCTCGATCATGCGAAGGACGGGATCCGCATCAACTGCGTCAGCCCCGGCCTGATCATGACCCCCGCGACCAGCCAGACCCCGCCCGAAATTCGCGAGATATGGCACGGCAAGATCCCGATGGGCCGCGCCGGCCGAGTAGAGGAAGTGTCAGGCCTGGTAGCCTTCCTCGCGTCCCGGGACGCCTCCTACATCACCGGGCAGAATTTCGTGGTCGACGGCGGCGTCACCGCCCATACCGGGCAGATCAACCTGCTGGAGCTGTTCGGGGGATAGGCTCTGATCATGCTTCATCCATGTCGAAACATGATCAGCGCGGTGTAAGCCGGCGCAGCGCCGCTGCGATGCCGTCGATCGTGTAGGGTTTCTGCAGCACCTCGACAGCGGCGTAGGCGGGCGGCAGCGCAGCCTGCTCGCCATAGCCGGTGGCGAAGAGGAAAGGGATGCCGCGCGCGGCCAAGCAGTCGGCGATCGGCAGGCTGGTCTGGTCGCCGAGATTGACGTCGAGCATCGCGATCGATGGCGGCTCGCGCTCTATTTCCTCCAGTGCCTGGCGAATCGTTGCCGCGGTCAGCACGCGGGCTGCGCCAAGCTGGTAGAGAATATCCTCGGCGTCGATAGCGATGATCAGGCTATCCTCGACGAGCAGAGCGGTGAGCCCGCTGAGCGGCTGGGCCGTCACCGCACCGGTGATCGCATCGGTGGCGGGTTCGGGAACGGACAACTCCTCCACCGAATGCTCGATCCGGCCGCGCACGATGTGGCGCGCGGGTATGCAGAAGTCCGCTTCGAGCCCCGTCAGCGCATAACGTATCTCAGCCCGCCCGCCGAGGTCGTAGGGAATGGAACGGTGGATGATCACGCTGCCGAAGCCCTGCCGGACAGGCGCCTGCACCACGGGACCGCCGCTTTCGCGCCAGAAGAGTCCTAGATCGCCATCCTCGTCCAGATCCCATCGCAGGTCTATCCGGCCGCTGTCGGACAGGCCGCCATATTTGGCGCTGTTGGTCATCAGCTCGTGCAGGACGAGCGCCAGCGTCGAGAAAGCGTGCGGGTTGAGCAGGATTTCCGGCCCGCCCATCGCCACCCGATCCGCGCGCTGGCCGAGATAGGCGGCAGCTTCCGTCTCGATCAGGCCGCGTAGCGAGGCGGGCCCCCAATGATCGCGTGTGATCTGGTTGTGCGCGCGGGCGAGGGCATGGATGCGTCCGTCTATGTCGCGGATATAATCGTCGAGCGAACCGGACGAGGCGGTCGACTGGCGGACGAGCCCGCGGATCAGGCTCAATATGTTGCGCACGCGGTGATTGAGCTCGGCGATCAGCAGATCCTGGCGCTCGGTGGCAAGCTGGCGCTCGGCATGCGCCTGATCGGACATGCGCAGCACGATCTCGATCAGCGTCGCGCGCAGCGTTTCGGCGACGCGCGTTTCCGCGGCGGAGAAGGCGCGTGACTTGCCGCGCACCAGTTCGGACCATGCCTCGAAGCTCTTGCGCGGCGTAAGGCGGGGGCCGTTTGGGCCATATTCCACCGGCTTGCGGGGATCGCCGGCCCAGCGCACCGTCCGCACGATTTCCTGCCGGAACAGCACCACATAGTCCCGCGGCGTGCGGGAGATGGGCAGCGCCAGCATGCCGGCGGCGACCTCCGAATAGGCTTGGCCGCCCGGCTCGATCGCCGAGATGCAGTCCGTGGAGAAGACCTTGCCGGCGGCGGCGGTGTTGAGCGTGCGGACGAGCGCGCGAAACTGGGCCTCGTTCGGCGTCATCCCCGAGAGTGCTATCCGGCCGTCGATCCAGACGCCGATGCCGTCCGCCTGGATGACGCGCGACAGCGTCTCGCCAAGCCATACCGGATCGTCGAGCAGGCTGGCATCACCGGCCACCGCGGTCAGCAGCCGGTCGGCCGTGTCACGCGCGGTGCGCAGATAGTCCGCCGCGGCCTGGCGTTCGCGCGATTCCAGCTTCATCGCGAACATCTGGCCGAACAACTCGCAGACCGAGCGCCGCTCGAGCCCGGGCAGGCGCGCGCCATAGTGATGACAGGCGAACAGGCCCCAGAGCTTGCCGTCGATCACGATCGAGAGCGAAAGGGAGGCGCCGACGCCCATATTGGTGAGATATTCGATATGGATCGGCGAGACGGCGCGCAGCACCGAGAGCGACAGGTCCAGCGGCGCGCCATGCGCGTTGATCTGCGGCACGATCGGAACCGGCGTCGCCGCGACGTCCGCGATGATACGAAAGATATTGCGGACGTAGAGGGTGCGTGCCTGCTGCGGAATGTCGGTGGCCGGATAGTGCAGCCCCAGGAAGCTGCCGATGCCGGAGCGCGCCGCCTCGGCCACCACCTCGCCCGATCCGGTGTCGTCGAAGCGATAGACCATCACCCGGTCGAAACCGGTCAGCGCGCGGACCTGCCGTGCACCTTCGCGAAAGAAGGCGAGCAGCGTCTCGGCCTGATCCAGACGGTTCATCATCTGCCGGATCGTGCCGGTCGGATCGCCCTCGCCGCTGGTGGGGCTCGGTTCGAACTCCAGTACCAGGCCGCCGGCCGCCATGTGCAGCGCGATATCGTAGCGCCTTCCGCCCGGATCGAGGGCGATACCGAACATCCGCTCGGCGGCATCCTCGCCGCGCAGCATCGTCATTCGGTTGCGGATCGAGTGCATTGCCTCCGCGCCGATCCATTGCGACAGTGCGGTGCCGAGGAGATCCTCGGGCGTTTGGCCGAGCAATCCGGCGATGTTGGCCGATACGCGGGAGATGAGCCAGTCCGACGAAAGCGCGATCAGGAAACCGAAGGGCTGGATCGCGCCCAATATGTGGATGGGCTCTCGATCACAGTTGGTGAGATCGACCTTGAACGCGCTCTCCGTCACTCGGTGGCGGCCTCCCATTCGAGCCATGCCGCCTGTTCGAAAAGCGCGAACAGGGTCTCAGCTGCAATCGTCGCGGCCGCAAGCGCGGCCGCGTAATCCAGCGAAACCTCTAACTGGCGCAGGAAGTTCCGCCAATCCGCACCATTTTGATCTGAATTAAGGTATTTTTTGGGAAAGCGAGGGTCAATTCGGCGGGAAAGCATCGCGCCGCCGAGGCGCGATCCTTCGAGCACATAGAGCATGCCCCATATTGCGGCCGGGTTATCCGGAGGGGGCAAGGCGAGGGGCGGAGGGACGGCGATCTCCAGCACCGCCATGTCCGTCCTCAACCGGTCGGCTCGCCGCCGGGAGGACCAGTCCGGCAACACGGTCTCGGTGTCGGCGGCGTCGAGCACCGCCTCCGCGGGCAGAAAGGCCCGCGCATGGGCGCTCAGGAAGCGGCCATAGCCGGCCCGATCGGCCAGGTCGAAGCGGCCGAATGCCGCATCGACCCGTTCGTGGCAGCCCGCTGTCGCGTCACGCAGAGCGAAGCGCGGGCCATGCTTCATCCGAAGACCCGATCGAAGATCGTATCGACATTCTTCAGATGGTAGCCGAGATCGAACTTTTCCTCGAGTTCGGTGGGAGAGAGCGCGGCCGTCACTTCCGGATCAGCCTTGAGCAGATCGAGCAGCGAAAGCGCGCCATCCGATTCCCATACCTTCATCGCGTTGCGCTGGACGAGGCGATAGGCGTCCTCGCGGCTCACGCCCGCCTGGGTGAGCGCCAGCAGCACGCGTTGCGAATGGACGAGGCCGCCCATCTTGTCCAAATTCTTCTGCATGCGCGCCGGATAGACCAGCAACTTGTCGATCACGCCGGTAAGCCGCGCGAGCGCGAAATCGAGCGTGATGGTGGCATCGGGGCCGATATAGCGCTCGACCGAGGAGTGGCTGATGTCCCGCTCGTGCCACAGCGCGACATTCTCCAGCGCGGGCGTCACATAGCCGCGCACCATGCGCGCGAGGCCTGTGAGATTCTCGGTCAGCACCGGGTTGCGCTTGTGCGGCATCGCCGATGAGCCCTTCTGGCCCGGCGAGAAATATTCCTCCGCCTCCAGCACCTCGGTGCGCTGCAGGTGACGAATCTCGACGGCGACGCGCTCGATCGAGGAGGCGATGACGCCCAGCGTCGCGAAGAACATCGCGTGGCGATCACGCGGGATCACCTGGGTGGAGACGGGTTCGACGGTCAGCCCCATCTTTTCGGCGACATAGGCCTCGATGCGCGGATCGATGTTGGCGAAGGTGCCGACCGCACCGGAGATGGCGCAGGTGGCGATGTCCGCGCGGGCGGCGGCGAGGCGGGTGCGGTTGCGGGCGAACTCGGCATAGGCTTCGGCCAGCTTGAGGCCGAATGTCACCGGCTCGGCATGGATGCCGTGGCTGCGGCCGATAGTGGGGGTGAGCTTATGCTCATAGGCCCGGCGCTTCAGCACTTCGAGCAGCTTGTCGATATCGGCGAGCAGCAGGTCGGTGGCGCGGGCGAGCTGCACGGCGAGGCAGGTGTCGAGCACGTCGGAGGAGGTCATGCCCTGATGCAGGAAGCGTGCTTCCGGGCCGGTCCGCTCGGAAACATGGGTGAGGAAGGCGATCACGTCATGCTTGGTTTCCGCCTCGATCGCATCGATACGCTCGATGTCGAAGGGGCCGGCCTCGCGATGCGCCGCCCAGATGCGTTCGGCGGCATCCTTGGGAACCACGCCCAGCTGGGCGAGCGCGTCGGTCGCATGCGCCTCGATCTCGAACCAGATCTCGAACTTGGTCTCGGGCGTCCAGATGGCGACCATATCGGGCCGCGAATAGCGGGGGATCATGCGTGCGTCCTGCAAAGGGAATGTCAGCCCGCCGGGTAGCAGAGGTGCCCGAAGGCTTCAACAAAGTCGGTTCGTCGCAGAATCTGAACGATTCACGGGCGAGAATCGGAGAGGAAGGTCACGGAGCCGCAACAGATTCGAAATCGGTACGTTCGACACACCAGACCGCAGCGCACTTCCCCCTCGCTCCGGTGCAGATCAGATTGGAGAGATTTATGAATCGTCTTATCGCCCTTGCCGGCGCGACGATGCTCGCGACCGCTGGTGTGGCCATCGCCCAGGATATGCCGGCCAGCCAGGGAACCCCGGACAGCAGCGCAACCGCGCCGGCCGCTTCGACCACCACCTCGCAGCCGACGACCGCCTCTGCGCCCACGTCTGCGACAGATCAGTCCGCCTCGGCCCCTGCGCCGACCACGGACCAGTCGGCGTCCGCGCCGGAACCGAGCACGACCCAGACGGCCAGCGCCACGGCGGCACCGACGCCCAATCCGAGCGTCGTCGCCGAAGTGCAGTCCAAATGGGCTACCTATGACACCAAGAACACGGGCAAGCTCACCCCGCTGGAATTCGGCGAGTGGGTGATGGCCGCCAAGGGCAACGACGTGTCCAAGGCCGTCGAGAAGACCAAGGCGAGCAAAGCCTCGAATCTGGCCGCCACCAAGGTGCTGAACGCCACGGGCAGCGCCTTCGCCAAGGCGGACACCAACAAGGACGGCGGCGTTTCGCCGGACGAGTTGGCGGCATTCCTGTCGGCCTAACCCGAGCAGCAGGTCGATGGGAGAGGGGGCGGATCCGCAAGGGTCCGCCCCTTTTTCGTATTTCCTCTTCCAATTAGGAGAGGGCCGCTTTCACGCTCTCGCCCCGGCCGTCTCCCGCAGGCCGGATGGAGGTGTTACCCCGCTATGAAGGCGTCGATGGCGCGTTCGAGGATGGTGAGCGGCACGCCGCCGGTCTTCACTACCGCATCGTCATAGGCGGCAAGATCGAACTTCGCGCCGAGCGCGGCTTTCGCTTTCTCGCGCAGGCGGATGATCTCGTTGTGGCCGACCTTGTAGCCGCAGGCCTGGCCGGGCGATGCGCAGTAACGGTCGGTCTCGCTGGTCATCGCCTCGACGCCGCGCCCCGTCTCCTTCATCAGGAACTGCACGGTCTGCTGCCGGCTCCAGCCCTGGGCATGGAGGCCCGTATCCGCCACCAGGCGGCACGCGCGGAATTGCTGCGCCTGCAGATAGCCGATCTCGCCGAACGGATCGTCCTTGTAGAGGCCATGTTCGGCCACGAGCTGCTCCGCATAGAGCGCCCAGCCCTCGATGAAGGCGTTGAAGCCCATCAGCGAGGTGATCAGCGGTATTTCCGCATGATGTTCGGCGAGATAGGCGCCCTGCCAGGTATGGCCGGGAATGCCTTCGTGCGCGGTCAGCGTGGCGAGCTGATATTTCGGCCAGAGTGCGGTCGTCTTCAGATTGACGTAGTAAATGGCCGGACGCGAGCCGTCGAGCGACGCGAAATTCATATAGCCGAGTGCCGCGCCGTCCTGGATGTCGGGCGGCACGCGCTTCACTATCACGTCGGCCTTGAGGCCGAGATGCGAGAGCTGCGGCAGCAGCGGACGGATCGCGGCGATGCGGCCGTTGAGATAGGCGATGATCTCGGCGCGGCCGGCGTCGGTGTCCGGATAGAGGAAGCGTGGATCCTTGTTGAGCGCCTGGGTGCGTTCGCCCACCGTGCCCTTGGTCAGCCCCTGCTGCTTCAGGAGCGCGTCCATCCGCCCCTTCAACTCCTCATTCTGGGCAAGGCCGGTGCGGTGGATCTCCTCCGCGCTCATCGTCGTGGTGGTGCCGAGGCGCAGCGCCCAGTGATAATAAGCATCGCCGTCGGGCAGCCGCTGCACGCCGGCGGTGTCCGGCGCACGAGCGGTGGCGGCAGCGAAGGCCTCGATCTGGCGATCGAGCGCCGGATAGACCTGGGTTTCGAGCAGCTTCGTGCATCGGGCCGCCCAATCGCCCGCCACGCCCGCCTTCTGCGCCCGCGTGGCGAGCGAGGAGACGAGCCGCTGTTCGCTCGCCGGCGTCGCGCGGAAGCCCTTGAGCTGGCCGAGCGTGGTCTTGGCGATGAAAATCGGCGGCATCACGCCGCGCGCCGCATCGGCCTTGATCTGGGCGGTCTCCTGGTCGATCTGCCGCGCGAAGCCGGCGACGCGCGCGACATAGGCGTCGCAATCCTCCCTCGTGGCGATCAGGTGCTGGGAATCGAGAAATTCCGGCACGCTGCTGACCGCGCCATTCTGCTGGCTGACGATATAGGGCGTGGCCCCGCCCTGGAAGCCGGAGGCCGCGCCGCCTGCGCCATAGGGGAAGGCAAGTCCGTCGATGCCGCGGTCGGCGGCATAGCCAATCGTCTCGTAGCGTAGCCGGTCGGCGGCATCGAGCGTCGCCGGATCGATCCGGCCGAGCGCCTGCTTCATTGCCTTGACCTGCTCCGTCCAGCGCGCGTTGCTGGCCGGCGAAATATCCGAAAGCTGCGATTTCAGGGGCGCGCGCGCGCCCTTGTCCAGCCCGAGTGACGTCGCCGTTTCGGGGCTGAGCGCGAGGATCTGTTCGGCGAAGCCATCGATGGTTGTGCGGAAGGCGCTTGCAGGCGCAGGGGCAGCCAGCGCCACGCGGGGCACGACGGCCAGAAAGGCGACGGATGCGGCGGATTGGAGAAGCGTGCGGCGATCGAGCGCCGGGGGTCGGAGGGACATTGTCTCATCCTCTGATTACGGATGGCGCGGAAACTAGAGGGGATTTGCGCTTACGCCAAATGGGGGCGCGGATTAGACAGCTTCCGGTCTGGGTGAATCGCGACCGGTACAAGCCCGGCAACAGGAGGGGGAATGCCATGAACATGGATTTGCAGCCGCGGCTCGGCCAGCCGGGCACGGGCGTCGTAATCACCGGCGGCGCGTCCGGCATCGGGCTTGCTTCGGCCCGGGCGTTGGCGGCGGTGGGGAGACCGGTCGCGCTGTGGGACATACAGGAATCGCGCGCCGCGCAAGCGGCGGCCGAGATTGCGGAAAGCCATGGCGTCGTCGCGCTCGGGCTTGGCGTCGATGTGCGCGATCCCGCCGCGATCACCCTGGCGGCGGAGGAGACGCGTGCTGCTCTGCCTTCGGTCGGCGGACTCGTCCATTGCGCGGGCATCGTCGACACCGGATCGCTGGAAGGCGTCACGATCGAGAGCTGGGACGACGGCATCGCGATCCATCTGCGCGCGATCGTGCTGCTGCTGCAGGCCTTCCTCGAAGACATGAGGCGCCATCCGGGCTCGGCGATGGTGGCGACCGCGTCGATCAACGCGACGCTCGGCAACGGCGTCAACCCCATCTACACGGCGGCGAAGGGCGGCGTGCTCTCGCTGGTGCGTTCTCTGGCCGACAGGCTGGCCCGCGACGGTATCCGCGTCAATGCCATCTCGCCCGGCATGATCATGACGCCGATGACCAAGCCCGCCGCGGACGCGCTCGGCCGCGACTATTTCGAGAAGCGCATCCTGCTCGAGCGCTTCGGCGAACCGGAGGAGATCGGCCGGGTCGTCCGCTTCCTGCTTTCGGAGGAAGCGAGCTACGTTACCGCCGCCGAGTTCATCGTCGATGGCGGCAACGTGTCGTCGCAGCGGTAGCGACCTTGCAAAAAGGCTACAGCTTCCCGAACGGTGAGAGAGTGCAGCGATCCTCTTGGGGGAGGGTTAAGAAGCAGGCTATTTCCCCGTATAGACCGGCGTGCCGTCGCTGGCCTTGATCGTGCTGGCCCATTGCTGGCGGACCATGTCCTTCACCGATATGGGCAGCGGCACATAATCGAGGCCCGAAGCGAGCGAATCGCCGTTCTTATAGGCCCAGTCGAAGAATTTCAGCGTCGCGGCCGCCCTGCCCTTATCGGCCTGCTGGGTGTGCAGCAGGATGAAGGTGGCCCCGGTGATCGGCCAGGTGGAGGCGCCCGGCTGATCGAGCAGGAGCAGATAGTTGCCTGGTGCCCTGGTCCAGTCCGCGCCGGCTGCCGCGGCGGCAAAGGCGGCGGCTTCCGGCTTCACGAAGGCGCCGCTGGCATTCTGCATCAGCGCATAGGACATGCCGTTCTGCTTGGCATAGGCATATTCGACATAGCCGATCGAGCCGGTCGTCTGCTTCACGAAGGCAGCGACGCCATCATTGCCCTTGCCGCCGAGACCCGCCGGCCAAGCCACGGAATCGCTGGCACCGACCTTCTTCGACCATTCCGGGTTGAGCTTGCTGAGATAGGAAGTGAACAGGAAGCTGGTACCCGAGCCGTCCGAGCGGTGGACGATAGAGATGGGCAGGTTGGGCAGTGCGGTGCCTGCGTTCAGCGCCGCGATCTGCGGTGCGTTCCACCTCGTCACCTTGCCCAGGAAGATGTCGCCGAGCAGGGCACCGTTGAGCTTGAGGTCGCCGGGCTTGAGGCCGGGCACGTTGATCACCGGCACGATGCCGCCGAGCACGGTCGGGAACTGATAGAGGCCCGCCTGTTGCAACTCCTCGGGCTTCAGCGGCTTGTCCGACGCGCCGAAATCGACGGTGCTCGCCTTGATCTGCTTGATGCCGCCGCCGGAGCCGATCGCCTGATAGTTGAGGCCGACGCCGGAGGCCTTTTTATAATCCTCCGCCCATTTCGCGTAGACCGGCGCAGGGAAGGTCGCGCCCGCGCCGGAGATCTGGCCGGGGCCGCCGCCATCTGCTTGCTTCGAACCTTGCTGGCCGCAGCCCTGGAGCATCAGGAGAGCAGCCGCGACGGCGGCCCCCTTGGCGGCTAAGCGGATGATGCGCATGTCTTCTCTCCCGCAAAATACTGGTCCCGCCCCACTCTCGGGGGAGGTGACAAGCTTATGTGACAGTTTCATGACAATGCGAAAGCAGCCGTCGCCGCAGCGATCCTATCCTGCCGCGCGCATGGCGGGAAACCGCAGCGTCGCGGCGAGTCCACCTTCGGGACGATTTTCGAGCGTGAGCCGCCCGCCATGGCTTTCGGCGATCGCCTGGGCGATGGCGAGGCCGAGGCCGCTGCCGCCGGTGGCGCGGCTGCGCGACGATTCGAGCCGGTAGAAGGGCTGGAGCACCTGGGCTAGCTGGTCGGGGGCGATGCCCGGTCCGCGATCGGCGACACGGAGCGCCACTTCATCACCCGTGCGGGCGACCGAGACCTCCGCACCACCGCCATATTTCAGTGCGTTATCGATGAGGTTGCGCAGCGCACGGCGGAGCAGATTGACCTGAACGGCCAGCACCTGCCGCGGCGAATCGGCGCATTCCACGGACTGGCCGAGCTCGCGATATTCCTCCACCAGCGCCTCGGCGAGCGCGGCGACATCCATCGGCCGAGCCTCCTCTCGCGCACGGCCGGAGCGGGCGAGCACCAATATGTCCTCCAGCATCGCTATGATCTCGGTGATCTTGGCGACGGCGGCCTCGCGTTCCTCCTCGGGCTCCATCGCCTCGACACGAATGCGCAGCGAGGCGAGGGGCGTACGCAGATCGTGGCCGATCGCACCCAGCATCCGATCCTTTTCGTCGAGCAGCGCGATGACCCGGCGGTTCATGGCGTTGAACGCCTCGATCGCCTGTCTGAGGTCGTCGGGGCCGCTCGGTTCCACCGCCACG
The DNA here is from genome assembly GCF_009755815.1 of Flavisphingomonas formosensis. Classification (GTDB taxonomy): domain Bacteria; phylum Pseudomonadota; class Alphaproteobacteria; order Sphingomonadales; family Sphingomonadaceae; genus Flavisphingomonas; species Flavisphingomonas formosensis. Next base: position 201,074 of record NZ_WRPK01000002.1, on the reverse strand, counting down.
GGATCGTCGCGCCCGCGAAAGCGTTCGGCGGCGTTGGTGAGATCGCGCAGCGGGCGGGCGAGCCGACGCGCGATCCAGATCGCCGCACCGAGCACGATCAGATAGAGCAGCAGCGTCGCCGCGGCGATGCGCACGGTGAACCAGGGATCGCGCTTCGGCGTCGCGATCCGCGCGATCAACCACTGGCCGTCGCCACCCTTCACTGCCAGCCGCATCATCCGCATGTCCGGCGGTGGCGACCAGGCGCGGCCGTCGCGGCGGGCGGCCGGTGCGACCAGCGTCGCGCGGACGTCTCCGCCCTGCACCCCGGCATCGGTCAGTGCCTGGCGCAGCTTCGCCTCGAGCCCACCGTCACGATCCTGCGCTGCGATGCCGGCGTCGGCAGCGAGCGCGAACCGCGCGCCGCGATGCGAGTTGTCCGCGATCACGGCGCTGCGGAAGATGGGCTGGGCCTGCGCGATGTCCGCGGCGACGCCGGCGAAGCGGGTGATCGCCGGCCCCTCATTCTGCGCGAGGCTGAGCTTCTGCCGCTCGTTGAGCAGCAGCGCGAAGTTGGCGAGCTGCGCGACGAGCAGCGCGAGGCCGATGAGCAGGGTCATCCGCCCCGCCAGGCTGCGCGGCCAGGGGCTGCGCGAAAACGCGCTCATATCCGCCGCACGTCGGCGGTGAGCGTGTAGCCGCCGCCCCATACCGTCTTGATCAGCTTGGGATCGGAAGGATCGGCCTCGATCTTGCGGCGCAGGCGGCTGATATGATTGTCGATGCTGCGTTCGAACGCCGCGAGCTCGCGGCCCTGGCTGAGATCGAGCAGCTGGTCCCGCGTCAGCACCCGCTTGGGATGGGTGACGAAGGCCTGGAGCAGGTTGAATTCGCCGGTGGAGAGCGGCACGGCGACGCCTTCGACATCGACCAGCTCGCGCTCGCCCACCTTCAGCACCCAGGGGCCGAAGGCATATCCTTCCGCATCCGGCGCATGCACGGCCTGCGCACCGCCGCCCGCAGTCCGGCGCAGCACGGCCTTGATCCGCGCGAGCAGCTCGCGCGGCGAGAAGGGCTTGGTGACATAATCGTCCGCCCCGATCTCCAGGCCCAGGATGCGGTCCATCTCCTCCGCCTTGGCGGTCAGCAGGATCACCGGCGTCGCGCTCGTCGCGCGGATGAAGCCGGCCAGCGAGATGCCGTCCTCGCCCGGCATCATGATGTCGAGCAGGACGAGATCGATCGCGTGGACGCTGAGGATCTGCCGCGCCGCCGCAGCATGTTCCGCCTTGGTGACGCGCAGCCCGTTCTTGCTCAGATAGGAAGCCAGCGGATCGCGAATATCGCGTTCGTCGTCGACCAGGAGGATATGGGGTTCGTCTGCCATGGCATGGTCCTAGCCGGGAAAGGCGGGCGCGTCATTGGTCGGTGCGCTTGCCAAAGCCGTCGTCATGCCAGCGAAAGCTGGCATCGCTTTCCAGCCGCGATCGGCTCGCTGTCGAGGGCGATCCACGCTTTCGCCGGGAAGACGCGGTTGGGGAAAAGCCCCGGCCTTTTTGCGGCCGGGGCGTTTATCCCGTTCACCTCTAGTAGATGCTGTTGGCCATCACGGCGGCGATGATGCCGGTGGTGATGCCGACCAGTACCGCGTCGTTGCCCGAGCGAACCCAGCGATAACCGCGCGGCGCATCATAGAGGCGATAATGATGCGGGTTTCCGATCACCCGATAGTTGCGGGCGTAGCGATAATCGAAACGGTCGCCCCGGTTCCAGCGACGATAATCGACGCGGTCGTGACGGTTATGACGGTCGAAACGGTCGCCGCGGCGATCGAAGCGGTCGTGGCGCTGCTCGAAGCGGCCATGGCCGTCGAAGTGCGGCGCGGCCATCGCGGGGGTGGCGACGGCGATCGTGGTGGCGGCCAGGGCGGCGGCGATCATCTTCTTCATCATCTTCAATCTCCTCGAATGTGGCGCCGTCTGCGGCGTTGAGGAGACAATGGCCCCCGCCTGTCGCGAGGCTTTGTCGGCCGGCGCGGAAAAGTGTCGCAAATTGTATCGATGCGGCGGCGCTTGACCTCGCGCGCGCGCCGCAGCACACCCGCGGGCCATGGCCCTCTCCTCCTCCCGCAAGCGCAAGCCCGCGCGCGAAGCGACCCTCGCCGAGAATATCCGGTTCGTGATCGGGCTCGTGGTGTTCGCGGTGCTGCTCCGCAGCCTTCTGTTCGCCCCGTTCAGCATCCCCTCCGAATCGATGCTGCCGCGGCTCCTGATCGGCGATTATCTGTTCGTCGCGAAATGGCCCTATGGCTATTCGCGCTACAGCTTCCCCTTCGGCCCGCACCTGTTCGACGGACGGATCTTCGGCGGCGAGCCGAAGCGCGGCGACGTGGTCGTGTTCAAGGCGCCGCCGGGCAACGACGTCGACTATATCAAGCGGGTGATAGGCCTGCCGGGCGACATGGTGCAGATGAAGGCCGGGCAGCTGTTCCTCAACGGCGAGGCGGTGCCCAAGGCGCGTGTCGCCGATTTCCTGGTGCCGGTGACGCCGAACAGCCCGTGCCGCGAAAATCCCGGCGAGTTGCAGAAGCAGGAGGTGCTGAAGGACGGTAGCAGCGTCTGCCGCTATCCGCGCTTCCGCGAGACGCTGCCGGGCGGCAAGAGCTATGACGTGCTGGATACGGGCGATGCCGGGCAGGCGGACAACACCCCCGTCTATGTGGTGCCCGCCGGCCATCTCTTCCTGATGGGCGACAATCGCGATCACAGCGCCGACAGCCGCTTTCCCGCCGTGGAGGGCGGCGGCATCGGCTTCGTGCCGGAAGAGAATCTGGTCGGCCGCGCGATAGTGAATTTCTGGTCGACCGACGGATCGGCCAATTGGTTCCTGCCTTGGACCTGGTTCACCGCGGCGCGATGGAGCCGGATCGGCGAGGGCTTTTGAGGAGGCCTCGTCCCGCCGGCGGTGCGAACGGCTCTGCGGCCGGGCAGGGTGGTGATGCGATGAGCGAGGTTCCGGTCGACTGGCTGGAATCGATCCTGGGCCACCGGCCGCTGGATCCGGCGCTCTATGCCATGGCGCTGACCCATTCGAGCCACAGCGCCGCGGGCGACTATCAGCGGCTCGAATTCCTGGGCGATCGCGTGCTGGGCGTGACGGTGGCGGCCTGGCTCTACCGGCTCTTTCCGGGCGAGCCGGAGGGCAAGCTGTCCCGCCGCTTCAACGCGCTCGTCGCCGGCGGCACGTGCGCCGGCATCGCGCGGACGCTCGGCATTCCGAAACATCTGCGGCTCGGCAAGCAGGCACGCGACGACGGCGCCTCGGACAGCGACAATGTGCTGGGTGACGTCGTCGAGGCGCTGATCGGCGCCCTGTTCCTGGAAGGCGGGCTGTCCGTCGCCGAGCGTTTCATCCATCGCGCCTGGGGCGGCCTCGTCGAGACGCAGGACAGCGCGCCAAAGCACCCCAAGTCCGCGCTGCAGGAATGGGCGGCTGCGCATCGCTACCGCGGGCCGGCCTATACGCTGGTCAGCCGCAGCGGGCCGCATCATGCGCCCGTTTTCGTGGTGAAGGTGGAGATTCCGGGCCGCGCGGAAGCGAGCGCCGAGGGATCCTCCAAGCAGGAAGCGGAGACCGCGGCGGCGGAGAAGCTGCTGGCGATGCTGGCCTGATCCGGGCTATGGGCGGCGCCTTCGGAAATATCGAGGACAAGGAATGACGCAGCGATGCGGCCTGGTCGCCGTTGTCGGCGCACCGAATGCCGGCAAGTCGACGCTCGTGAACGCGCTGGTGGGCCAGAAGGTGGCGATCGTCAGCCCCAAGGCGCAGACCACGCGGGTGCGGCTGATGGGCGTGGCGCTGGAGGGCGAGAGCCAGATATTGCTCGTCGACACGCCGGGCATCTTCGAGCCGCGCCGCCGGCTCGACCGGGCGATGGTGGCGGCCGCCTGGGGCGGCGCGCAGGACGCGGACCTGATGGCGCTGGTGATCGACGCCAAGACTGGCATTACCCGCCGCATCGAGCCGCTGATCGAGACGCTGAAGGAGCGGCGCGAGCCCAAGCTCGTCATCCTCAACAAGGTGGACGTGACGGCCAAGGAGGAGCTGCTGGCGCTCGCGGTGCGCTTGTCCGAAGCGCTGGCGCCCGAGGCGGTCTTCATGGTCAGCGCGGCGACGGGCGATGGGGTGGCCGACCTCAAGGCTGATCTCGCCGCCCGCGTGCCGGAGGGGCCATGGCATTTCCCCGAGGACCAAGTGTCCGACGCGACCGACCGGATGCTCGCGGCGGAAGTGACGCGCGAGCAGATCTATCTGCAGCTTCACGCGGAGCTGCCCTATGCGAGCGCGGTCGAGACCGAGAAATATGAGGAACATCGCGACGGATCGGTGACGATCCACCAGCAGATCCTGGTCGCGCGCGATTCCCAGAAGGCGATCGTGCTGGGCAAGCGCGGCGCGCGCCTCAAGGAGATCGGCAGCCGTGCCCGCGCCGAGCTCGCCGCGCTGCTCGGCCGCAAGGTGCACCTCTTCCTCCACGTCAAGGTGAAGGCGGACTGGGAGGAGGATCGCGGCCTCTATCGCGAGATCGGCCTCGACTGGGTTGATTGAGGGGGCTGAGGTAATCCTCTCATCCCGTTTGGGCTGAGCTTGTCGAAGCCCTTTCCTTCTTCCCGATCGGCGCGAAAAAGAAGGGAAGGCTTCGACAAGCTCAGCCTGAACGGGTTGGGGGCCGCATCCCTTGAGCTGCCTTCACTGCAGCATCTCTTCCACCCAGGCGGGCACGAGGATGCTTGCCGGGCCTAGCCGGCTCTCGTCGAACAATGTGCTGCCGGCGGAGGGTTCCAGGTTCATCTCCAGCGTCTGTATGCCGTTGGAACGTACCTCCTGCACGAAGCCGGCGGCCGGATAAACCGCGCCGGACGTGCCGATCGAGACGAACAGGTCGCAGCGCTGGAGCGCGGCGTAGATCCGCTCCATCTCATAGGGCATCTCGCCGAAGAACACGATGTCGGGCCTGAGCCAGGCGCGGCCGCAGCCGGGGCAGGGCGGGCCGTCGCTCAGCGCCTCCGTCCAGGCCGTCCGCTCGCCGCAGGCCTCGCACAGCGCGGAGTGGAGCGCGCCGTGCATGTGAAGCAGCCGCGTCGCGCCCGCGCGCTCGTGCAGGTCGTCGACATTCTGGGTGACGATCAGCAGTTCGCCATCCCATTCGCGGTCCAGCCGGGCCAGCGCCTCATGTGCGGGATTGGGCGCCACGGTGCGTAGCGCCGCTCGCCGCAGATCGTAGAAATTCTGGACGAGCGCGCGGTCCCGGGCGAGCGCTTCGGGGGTGCAGATATCCTCGACCCGATGGCCTTCCCACAGGCCGCCCGGGCCGCGGAACGTGGCGAGGCCGCTCTCCGCGGAGATGCCGGCACCGGTGAGCACGACGATGTTGCGGATCGAAGCCATAACCCTCATGAAGCAGCGCCGTGGAGGAACTGCAAGACATATGACGACGATCGGAATCTTGGGCGCAGCCGGCCGCATGGGCCGGGCGATCGCGAGCGTGGCGGAGGCGCAGGGCATCTCCGTCGCGGGGGGCGTCGATCGTGAGGGGGCGGTGTTCGGCGGCCAAGCCGACGCGGCGGCGCTGGCCGAGGCGTGCGACGTGCTGATCGATTTCTCCGTGCCGGCTGCGCTCTCCGCCAATCTGGATGCGGCGCGGGCGGCGGGCACGCCGATCGTGGTCGGCACGACGGGGCTGGAGCCGGAGCATCATGCGCTGATCGACGCGGCAGCCAGGGACGTGGCGGTGCTGCAGACCGCGAACACCTCGCTCGGCGTCAACATATTGAAGGCGCTGGTCGAGCAGGCGGCAGCCAAGCTTGGGCCGGACTGGGACATCGAGATCGTCGAGATGCATCACCGCAACAAGCTCGACGCGCCGTCGGGCACGGCGCTGCTCCTCGGCGCGGCGGCGAACCGCGGGCGCGGAGCCGAGGACGGCTCCAGCCTCAACCGGCTCGATCGCATGGAAGCGGGCCTGGTCAAGCGCGAGGAAGGCGGCATCTATTACTCCAGCCTGCGCGGAGGATCCGTGGCCGGCGACCATATGGTGGTGTTCGCGGGCGACGACGAACGGATCGAGCTCGGCCATCGCGCCGAGAACCGCACGATCTTCGCGCGCGGCGCGCTCAAGGCGGCGCAGTGGCTCGCCGGCAAGCCGGCTGGCCGCTACGCGATGAACGACGTGCTGGGCCTGTGAAGAAGGCCGACATCTTCGAATTCTATCGCCGGCTGGCGGAGGCCAACCCTGCGCCGGAGACGGAGCTGGAAGCGGTCAACGACTATACGTTGCTGGTCGCCGTCGTCCTGTCCGCCCAGGCGACCGATGTCGGCGTCAACAAGGCGACCAAGGCGCTTTTCCGCGAGGTGACCACGCCGGAACAGATGGTGGAACTGGGGTTGGACGGGCTCAAGCAGCACATCCGCACCATCGGCTTGTTCAACACCAAGGCGAAGAACGTCATCGCGCTCTCCGAAGCGCTGATCGCCGAGCATGGCGGCAAGGTGCCCGCCGATCGCGATGCGCTGGAGAAATTGCCGGGCGTGGGACGCAAGACCGCCAATGTGGTGATGAACGTCGCGTTCGGGGCGGAAACCTTCGCCGTCGATACCCACATCTTCCGCGTCGGCAACCGCACCGGCCTTGCCCGCGGCAAGACGCCGCTGGCGGTGGAGAAGCATCTCGAGAAGGACACGCCGGCGCCCTTCCGCGTCCATGCTCATCACTGGTTAATCCTCCATGGCCGATACATCTGCAAGGCACGCAAGCCGGAATGCTGGCGCTGCCCTGTGATCGATCTGTGCGCGTACAAGCCGAAGACGCCGCCCCCTGCGACGGCAAAGGGATGACGGCGCCGAATCCGTCTCTCCAGCGTTGATGCAGGCGGCGTCTCGGGCGCTGGCATGTGGAGAAGGCAGGATGACCCCGAACAGGACATGGATGATGGTCGGACTGGCGGCGATGCTGGCCATTCCCGGTGGCGCGGCCATCGCGAAGGCGAAGGACGACTGGAAGGCGGCGACGCCCTCCGGTGCTCCCGTGGATTGCGTGCAGATCAACGCTATCCGCGAGACGCGGGTGCGGGACGATCGGACGATCGATTTCTACATGAATGGCAAGCAGGTGTACCGCAACGTGCTGCCCCAGAGCTGTTCGCAGCTCGGCTTCGAGAAGGCGTTCAGCTACGAGACGTCGCTGAGCAAGCTCTGCTCGGTGGACATCATCACGGTGCTTTACCAGGGCGGCGGCGGCCCGCGACGCGGCGCGAGCTGCGGGCTCGGCCAGTTCCAGCCGATCACCGGCGCGCCGCGTTGAGGCGGAGGCAGGCGGCGCCGACGCCGCTCGGTTCCCTGCCTTTCGTCACTTTTCCGAACGATGCTCTAGCGGAGGGCGCCGGGCTTTGCTAAGCGGCCCCTCCACGCACCCATAGCTCAGCTGGATAGAGCGCTGCCCTCCGAAGGCAGAGGCCAGAGGTTCGAATCCTCTTGGGTGCGCCAAAATTTCCCGGAAAACTGGCATTCGGCATCGATCTGCCTCATGGAACGTCGGCGGAGGGTTATCCACCACGCCGCACTATGCCTATTAAGGACATCGTCCTTAAAGTGACGGCTTCGCATTGGTTCAATGGGGAAGCCGTCGCAAAGCCAGATTGGAAGCCGGATCATGTCCGACGATGATTACGTCTATGATGAGGAAAGTGGAGAATGGCTTCCGGCCGCCGAACTGGCGGAGAAGCGGAAGGCCGCTTCGCAGGTCGAGGTGCGTGATGCCGTCGGCAATCTTCTGGCCGATGGCGATCAGGTGACGCTGATCAAGGATCTTGACGTCAAGGGTGCGGGGCAGACGCTCAAGCGCGGAACTTTGATCAAGTCGATCCGCTTGACCGGCGACGCCCAGGAGATCGATTGCAAATATGACGGGATCAAGGGTCTCGTCCTGCGTGCCGAGTTCGTTCGCAGACGCTGATGCCTGGAACGGTCCTGCCGCGGCCGTGACGGCCGCCCCCTATTCGGCCAAACGCCGCAGAAAGGCTGGCGGGACGTGTGCCGTCAGCCAGACTCCGTTGCTCGACAAGAGGAAGACGGCGCCGCTGTCGGCCAGCGCACCGGCCAAGACTTCGAGGATCACCGGTTCGCCGCGGCGCGCGCCGACCTTTTGCGCAGTGACGACGTCCGGCGAGAGGTGAACGTGATGGCGCGCGCCGGGGACGAGGCCCTGTTCCAGGATCGAGGGCAGGAAGCGATCGACCGTGCCGTGATAAAGGACGGCAGGCGGCGGCGTCTGGGGCCATTCTGCATCGATCTCGATCGAATGGCCCTGCCGCGCGCGGATGCGCGTGCCGTCGGGAGAAAGCTCGAACCGCTTCTTGTCGTTGGTTGCGACGACATGGGCGAGATCGTCCAGCCCATTGGGGAGGCGCGCGCGGCCGAGCGCGGCGAGCACGTCCGCCGTCCCCGCCCAGCCTGCACCGTCGAGCGTGAGTTGACCGGCCGCGGGATTGTGGCGGAGCCAGTATGACATTTTCTTCGATATGGTCTTGGTGTCTGTCATGCGCCCAATTCTAGCTGTCGATCATGCGCTAGTCATGTTCTCTTTTTGTCTCGCATCTTCGGGCACGGGCGACGCCATCTGAACGCTTGTGGATGAAGCGTGTCGCGGCTCGGGGTTGCTGGGGCCATATCTGTGCGCTTCCCGTCAAATCGGGCCATGATCTGTGCGCTGCTGCGTAGCGATTGACGGCTATGGTCGCGCATCCGCTTGCCGCTCGGTTGCGCCATCGGCTAATCGGTGCGCAACAGCATTGAGGAGCGGATGTGATGAAGCGGGCCGAGATCGAAGGAAAGCGGATCCTGATCACCGGGGCCACCGGGCAGTTCGCCAAGCCGGTGGTCGCCGCCTATGCCGGCAAGGCGCAGGTCTTCGCCGCCGCGCGCTACGGTAAGCAGGAGGATTGGGACGCGATCGCCGCGCTCGGCGCGACGCCGGTGCGGATCGACCTGTCCAATCCGGACAGCCTCGCCTCGTTGCCCGAGGTGGATTTCGTCGTGAACGCGGCGGTCGCCAAGTCGGGCGATTTCGAGCGGGACCTCAAGGAGAATGCGGAGGGCGTCGGCCACCTGATCGCGAAGAATCGCAACGTCCAGGCCTTCGTCCACATCTCGACGACCGGCGTCTATGCCTATGAGGGCCATCGTCCGCGCAAGGAGACGGACGCGCTCGGCGACAATCACCGCTCGATGATGCCGACCTATTCGATCGCGAAGATCGCGACCGAGAGCGTGGCGCGTTTCGCCGCCAAGGCGTTCGGCGTGCCGACGATCATCGCGCGGCTGAGCGTGCCTTATGGTGACAATGGCGGCTGGCCCTATTATCACCTGCTGGCGATGCAGGCCGGCGCGCCGATCACCGTGCATCCCGAGCGGCCGAACTATTACAACCCGCTGCATGTCGACGATTATGTCGAGAAGATCCCCTATCTGCTCGGCGCCGCCTCCAAGGACGTCGTCACCACCAATTTCGGCGGATCCCAGGCCGTCGCGATCGAGGAATGGTGCGCCTATATCGGCGAGAAGACCGGCCTCACCCCGATCTTTGAGGACAGTGCGCTGGCGTTCGGCGGCCTCGCGATCGATCCCACCAGGATGCATTCGCTGATCGGAGAGACCAAGGTCGACTGGCGCGACGGCATCGATCGCATGCTCCGCGCGCTGGCGCCGGATGCGGTGAAGACGCCGGCCTGAGGTGAGGGGAGTGCTCGCTTCTTAACCTTCTCCCGCTTGCGGGGGAAGGTTTGAGACCGATCACGACACGAGGAGTCGTCTTCGCGCGCGAAATTCGCTACCGGCCGGCGATGGATATCAGACCGACCGACCGGCCCGACCGGCGTACTTTTGCGATCATTTCCCACCCGGACGCGGGCAAGACCACGCTGACCGAGAAATTGCTGCTGTTCGGCGGCGCGATCCGGGCGGCGGGCGAGGTCAAGGCGCGGGGCGCCGCGCGGCGGGCGCGGTCCGACTGGATGAAGATCGAGCAGCAGCGCGGCATCTCCGTCACTTCCTCGGTGATGACGTTCGAGCGCGACGGGCTCACCTTCAACCTGCTCGACACGCCGGGCCACGAGGATTTCTCCGAAGACACCTATCGCACGCTGACCGCGGTCGATTCCGCGGTGATGGTGATCGACGCGGCACGCGGCATCGAGGCGCAGACACGCAAGCTGTTCGAGGTCTGCCGAATGCGTTCCGTGCCGATCATCACCTTCGTCAACAAGGTGGACCGCGAGGGCCGCGAGCCTTTCGCGCTGCTTGACGAGATCGCCGACCAGCTGGCGCTGGACGTGAGCCCGATGAACTGGCCGATCGGGATGGGCGGCCAGTTCGAGGGGTTGTACGATCTCGAGCATGACCGGCTGATGCGCCCCGCCGCGGATAATGCGCGGGGCTTCGAAGGCGATGTCGAGCAGCTGGGCGGGATGGACGATGCGAAGCTGGCGACGTTGATTTCGTCGCAAGGCCTGGCACTGTTGCGTGAGGAGGCGGAACTGGCGCAGGCCGGCTATGCGCCATTCGACGACACCGCCTATCGCCATGGCGACCTGACGCCGGTTTATTTCGGCTCCGCACTCAAGGATTTCGGCGTCGCCGAGCTGATCGACGCGCTCGCCCGCTTCGCGCCGAGCCCGCGGCCGCAGCCGGCCGATCCCGCGCCGATCTCGCCGGACGACGCGAACGTCACCGGCTTCATCTTCAAGGTGCAGGCCAATATGAACCCGATGCACCGGGACCGGGTGGCGTTCATGCGGCTCTGCTCGGGCAAGTTCCGCCGCGGCATGAAGCTCAACCAGATGGGCACCGGTAAGGCGATCGCGGTGCACAGCCCGATCCTGTTCTTCGCGCGTGAGCGCGAGGTGGCGGACGAAGCCTTCCCGGGCGACATCATCGGCATCCCCAATCACGGTACGCTGCGCGTTGGCGACACCCTGACCGACGGGCCGCCGGTGACGATCACCGGCCTGCCCAACTTCGCGCCCGAGATACTGCGCCGCGTCGCGCTCAAGGATCCGACCAAGACCAAGCAGCTGCGCAAGGCCCTGGACGATCTGGCCGAGGAGGGGATCATTCAGGTCTTCTATCCCTCGATCGGCGGACAGTGGATCGTCGGCGTGGTCGGCCAGCTCCAGCTCGAGGTGCTGATCTCGCGGCTCGAGGTGGAATATAAGGTGGATGCGGTGCTGGAGCCGTCGCCCTGGGATACGGCGCGCTGGATCTCCGCGGCGACGCCCGAGGAGCTCAAGGCCTTCACCGACCTGCACCGCGGCGCCCTCGCGGAGGACCGCGACGGCGCGCCGGTATTCATGGCGCGCGATACGTGGGAGCTGGGCTATGTCAGCGACCGCAACCGCGCGATCCGCTTTTCCGCGACCAAGGAACGCAACTGACGCAAGGAGCATCGAGATGGGCACGGACGTGATCCTGCCGGACGGCAGCGCTTTTCCGCAGATGGGGATGGGCGTGATGCTGATCCCGGACGCCGACGTGCCCGCTGCAATGCGGACGGCGGCCGATCTCGGCTATCGCGCCTTCGACACCGCGCCGGTCTATCGCAACGAGCCGGGTGTCGGGAACGGCATCCGCGGCTGCGGCGTGCCGCGCGAGCAGTTGTTCCTCACCACCAAGCTGTGGAACAGCCGCCAGGGCTATGACGAGGCTCTGAAGGCGTTCGACGAGAGCCTGGCGGCGCTCCGGCTCGACTATGTCGATCTCTATCTCATCCATTGGCCGGTGCCGAGGCAGGATCGCTATCTGGAGAGCTGGAAGGCGCTCGTCCGACTGAAAGAGGAAGGGCGCGCACGGCAGATCGGCGTCTCCAACTTCCTGCCCCACCACCTCGACCGCATCATCGGCGAGACCGGCGTGGTACCGGCGATGAACCAGATCGAGCTTCACCCGGCCTGGCAGCAGCGGGAGCTGCGCGCCTATCATGCGCGTCACGGCATCATTACCGAGGCGTGGAGCCCGCTCGGCCGCGGCGGCGCGCTCGCCGATCCGGTGATCGCCGGCATTGCCGCGCGGCTCGGCCGCTCGCCGGCGCAGGTGATCCTGCGCTGGATGACGCAGCAGGGCATATCCGTGATCCCCAAGGCTTCGTCGCAAGGCCATCTGCGCGAGAATCTCGAAAGCTTCGGCTTCGACCTCGATGCGGCGGACATCGCCGCGATCGAGGCGTTGGATGCTGCGGCCGGCCGCTTCGGCCCCGATCCAGAGACGTTCGATATGATGTGATGAGCGGCGACGAGCTACTGCTCGGCCAGCTCGATCCAGACCGGTGCGTGATCGCTGGTCTTCTCCCAGCCACGCACCTCGCGATCGACCTCTGCCCGGCGCAGCCGGGCGGCGAGGGGTGGGCTGAGCAGCAGATGATCGATGCGCAGCCCCGCATTGCGCGCGAAGGCGTTCCGGAAATAGTCCCAGAAGGTGTAGATGGTCTCGTCGGGATGGAGGCTGCGCAGCGCGTCGGTCCAGCCCTGCTCCAGCAGCCGGAAATAGGCGGCGCGCACCTCGGGGGCGAAGAGCGCGTCGTCGAGCCAACGCTCGGGCTTGTAGACGTCCCGCTCGGTCGGCATCACGTTGAAGTCGCCCGCCAGGATCACGGGCATGTCCGTCGCGATCAGCTCGGCCGCATGTGCGATCAGCCGGTCGAACCAGCGCAGCTTGTAATCGAATTTCGGCCCCGGTCGCGGATTGCCGTTGGGGAGATACAGGCCACCGATCAGCAGGCCGTTCACCGCCGCCTCAATGTACCGGCTGTGGCTGTCGTCCGGATCACCCGGCAGGCCGCGGCGCGTCTCGACCGGCGCGCCGACGCGGCTCAATATCGCTACGCCGTTCCAACTTTTCTGGCCGTGCCAGATCGCCTGATAGCCGGCGGCGGCGATCGCCTCGACCGGAAATTTCTCCTGCGGGGCCTTCAGCTCCTGCAGGCAAACGATGTCGGGCTCGGCCGTCTCGAGCCAGCGCAGCAGGACGGGGAGACGGCCATTGACGCCGTTCACATTGTAGGTCGCGATCTTCATCCGTAGACCAACGGATGGACGCCCACGCGGTTGCGGGCATGGTGACGAGAGGGAAACGGGATATAAGCGACGGCATGGGTGTTGATCCTCATGCCAATTGCAAGGAGGCCGGCATGCTCGAACATCTTCCGCGCTGGATCGGCGCGCTCATGCGCAATATCCGCGCGGGCCATTCGAAGCTGGTGATCGCCGATCCCGCGCTGGAGCTGGGCTCCGTCGTCATCGACCTGTCCAGCCCGGCCTTCGCCAATGGCGGAAGGTTGCCCGAGCGCTTCACCGCCGATGGTGAGGGCGTGTCGCCGCCACTGGTGTGGGGGCCGGTGCCGGCCGGGACCGCCTGCCTGGCGCTGATCGTCGAGGATCCGGACGCGCCGGCGCCCAATCCGCTGGTCCATGCCATCGTCTGGGCGATCCCGCCGGACGAGCATCGCCTGGCCGAGGGCGCGATCGTGCGCGATGGCGAGGGCGGGGCCGACGGCAGCGACGTCGGCCGCAACAGCGTCTTCGCCGAGGGCTGGCTGCCGCCCGATCCGCCGTCCGGCCATGGCTCGCACGACTATGTGTTCCAGCTCTTCGCGCTGGCGAGCACGCCGGATCTGGGCACCAATCCGGGGCGGTCGGAGATCACCAGCGCCCTAGCCGGGAACATCCTCGCCGCCGGCATGTTGGTCGGCACCTATTCGCGCGGCGAGCCTGCGCAGCTCGGCGGCGGTGCGCTGAACGCGGCGACGGCGTGATCGGTCCGCCAATGCGGCTCCGTTTGGGCTGAGCTTGTCGAAGCCCCTTCCTCTTCTGGCGAGCTTGAAAAGAAGGAGGGCTTCGACAAGCTCAGCCCGAACGGATGGGGGTGCTGCTCCACACTCACCCCTTCGGCAGCCCCGCGCGCAGTTCCTCGATCCACACGCTCGCCGTCCCGTCGGATGGCGCGCGCCAGTCGCCGCGCGGGCTGAGCGCGCCTCGGGTCGAGACTTTCGGCCCGTTGGGGATTGCCGATCGCTTGAACTGGCTGGTCTGGAAGAAACGAAACAGGAAGGATTCCAGCCATTTGGCGATGGTCGGCAGATCATAGGCGTTGCGTGCGTCCAGCGGGAAGCCGATTGGCCACAGCCCGGCCCCACTGTCCTTCCACGCGTGCCAGGCGAGGAAGGCGATCTTCGACGGCGGCAGGCCGTAGCGCACCGTATAGTGCAGGAAGAAATCGTGCAGCTCATAGGGGCCGATGCGCGACTGTGTGCTCTGGATCGCGCCGGTCGCGTCCGCCGGCACCAGCTCGGGCGAGATTTCGGTATTGAGGATCGCGGTCAGGATCCGGTCGGTCTCCGTGTCGAACTGGCCGGTCTGGACGCACCAGCGGATCAGGAACTGGATCAGCGTCTTGGGCACGCCGCAGTTCACCGCATAGTGGTTCATCTGATCGCCGACGCCATAGGTGCACCAGCCGAGCGCCAGCTCGGACAGGTCGCCGGTGCCGACCACGAAGCCGCCGCGCTGATTGGCGAGACGGAACAGATAGTCGGTCCGAAGCCCTGCCTGCACATTCTCGAAGGTGATGTCGTAGACCGGCTCGCCCGCCGAGAAGGGGTGGCCCATGTCCGCCAGCATCTGGCGCGCGGCCGGGCGGATGTCGATCTCCGCCGCCTCGATGCCGAGCGCGCGCATCAGTGCCCAGGCATTGCTCTTGGTCTCCTCGCCGGTGGCGAAGCCGGGCATCGTGTAGCCGAGGATCGCGGTGCGCGGCAGGCCCAGGCGGTCGCAGGCCTTGGCCGCGACGATCAGCGCGTGGGTGGAATCGAGCCCGCCCGAAATGCCGATCACCATCTTGCCGCCCGGCGTCGAGCGGAAGCGCTTGGCGAGGCCTTCCACCTGAATGTTGAACGCCTCGTAGCAATCCTCGTCCAGCCGATGCGGATCGTTCGGCACGAAGGGGAAGCGGCGCAGCGCGCGCCTGAGGCCGCGATCGCCATGGTCCGGTCGGTGCGTAAAGGCGATACGGCGGAAACGCGTCTCGGGATGGCCGGCGGCGGCGGCGGCGTCGTTGAAGGTGCCGAAGCGCATGCGCTCCAGCCGCAGCCGCTGCACGTCCACGTCCGCGACGATGATCTCGGGATCGTCTCCGAAGCGCGAGGATTCCGCCAGCGCCTCGCCCAGCTCGTGGATCATCGCCTGGCCGTCCCAGGCGAGATCGGTGGTGCTCTCGCCCGGCCCGGCGGCCGAATAGACATAGGCGGCGATAGCGCGCGCGGATTGGGCGGCGCCCAGCAGCTCGCGCTCGCGCGCCTTGCCGATGGTGATGTTGGAGGCGGAGAGATTGCACAGGATCAGCGCGCCGGCCAGCGCGCCCATCGTCGACGGCGGGGTCGGCGCCCAATAATCCTCGCAAATCTCGATATGGAACACGAAATCCCGAAGATCCGACGCCGCGAAGATCAGGTCGGTGCCGAACGGCACGCTCTGCCCGGCTACGTCGATCGTGAGCCCGGTCAGGCCGACACCGGGGGCGAACCAGCGCTTTTCATAATATTCGCGATAATTGGGCAGGAAGCTTTTCGGCACCACGCCCAGTATCGCGCCCCGCGCGATCACCAGGGCGCAATTGTAGAGCCGTCCGGCACGGCGCAGCGGTGCGCCGACCACCAACACTGGCGCGAGGTCGGCGCTTTCGGCGCAGAGCCGCGCGATGCCCGCCTCCACCGCATCCAGCATCACATCCTGCAGATGCAGGTCGTCGATCGCGTAGGAGGAAAGGCCGAGCTCGGGAAAGACGATGATATCGGTGCTCTGCGCCGCGCCCTCGCGCGCCATGGCCAAAGTTGCCTCGATATTGGCGGGAACGTCCCCGGCGGTGGCGGCTGGCGTCGCCGCGGCCACGCGCACCAGACCTTGCGCGTGGATCGAATAGAAGCGCTCGCCGCTCACGCCGTCTTCTCCTTGCCGAACCGGATGCGATGGTCCCCTAAACGATCGACAGGCGGGTTGCACCCTTTCCATGCTTGGACCCGTGTGAACACGGCATTTGGATGTTGCGGCCATTGGGTGCAGCATGAAGCTGGCGGGGCAAGGTCGCCGGGAGGACAAGAGACATGATGCTGGATCGCCGGACTTTCCTGGGGACGGGCGCCGCGCTGGCGCTGACCGCCCCGCTGCATGCGGCGCTGTCCGGGACGCTGGACATCGCTCTCGTCAACGGCAGCGTCTGGACCGGCCGGCGGGGCGCTCCTCGCGAAACCGCGATCGGCATCGTCGGCGAACGGATCGCCGCGGTCGGTGCCGGACCTGTGCGTGCGCGGATCGGAAAGCGTACCCGGGTGATCGACCTCGGCGGCGCCTTCGTGATGCCGGCTTTCACCGACAACCATACCCACTTCCTGCGCGGTGCCGTGACGCTGACACAGGCCGATCTCCTGAGCGCCAAGGACCGCCGGGATTTCGCCGACCGGCTGGGCGCGGTGGCACGGGCGCGGCCGGGCAAGTGGATCCTCGGCGGCACCTGGGACGAGCAGCGGCTCGGCGGCGAACTGCCGACCCGCGAATGGATCGATGCCGCCACCGGCGATACGCCCGTCGCGGTGCCTCGCACCGATCTGCATACCTATCTGCTCAATTCGGCGGCGCTGAAGCTGGTGGGCATCACCCGCGACACGCCGGATCCGGCCGGCGGCGTGATCGTGCGCGATGCAAAGGGCGAGCCGACCGGCATCCTCAAGGACAATGCCAAGGAACTCGCCGATCGCGTGATCCCGGAGCTCAGCGATGCCGATGCCGATGCGGCGATGCGCGGCGGCATCGCGCATGGCCTCAGCAAGGGTGTGGCGCAGGTCCACAATCCCGAGATCGACTGGAAGACGTACGAATCGCTCCGTCGCCTGCGGGCGGCGGGCGAGACCGGCCTGCGCTTCTATGCGATGGTGCCGCTGGTCGACTGGGAGAAGATGGTGCAGATCGTCGCCCGGGAAGGGCGCGGCGACGATTGGGTGCGCTGGGGAGCCGTGAAGGGGCTGGCGGACGGATCGCTCGGCTCGCGCACCGCCGTGTTCACGGATCCCTATGCCGATGCGCCGGACCAGCGCGGCGTGCGCGTGACCAGCCTTGCGAATCTGCGCGAATGGATCGGCGCGGCGGATGCGCACGGGCTGCACTGCGCGACCCATGCGATCGGCGATCAGGCCAATGACGACATTCTCGACATCTATCAGGCCGTCGCCGCCGCCAACGGCCCGAAGGACCGGCGCTTCCGCATCGAGCATGCGCAGCATCTCCATCCCGCCTCGATCGGACGCTTCGCGCGGCAGAAGGTGATCGCCTCGGTGCAGCCTTTCCATGCGATCGACGACGGGCGCTGGGCGGTGAAGCGGATCGGGCCGGCGCGCCTCAATGGCACCTATGCCTTCCACGCGCTGATCGCGAGCGGGGCGACCGTCACCTTCGGTTCGGATTGGCCGGTGGCGCCGCTGGATCCGCTGACCGGCGTCTATGCCGCGATCACCCGCCGCACCATCGACGGAGCCAATCCGGGCGGCTGGCTGCCCGACCAGAAGGTCACGGCCGAACAGGCGCTGATCGCCTATACGCAGAGCAATGCCTATGCCGGCTTCATGGAGGATCGCACCGGCATGATCGCGCCCGGCTATTATGCCGACATCACCGTGCTGGACGGAGATCTGCTTGCAATCGATCCGCTCAAGATCCCCGACGTCAAGGTGCTGCACACCTTCGTGGGAGGCAAGCAGCGCTTCGGCGAGGGGGCGTAGACCAGGTCGCCACGCCGACTTTCGTCGGGCGAGGCCGGATAGCGAACCGCCCCTTACTCCGCCTCGCTCCGGATCGGCCGCGAGAGCAGTTCGCCGATCACCTCGCGCACGCTCGCCCGGCCGGCGAGCAGGGCGCAGACCGCGTCCGCGATCGGCATGTCGACGCCCGCTGCGCGCGCCGCCTCGGCGAGCACCGGCGCCGTGAAGGCGCCCTCGGCAACGGTCCTGCGATCGGCGAGCAGTTCTGCCGCAGGCCTTCCTTCGCCCAGCCCCTTGCCGAGCGAGAAGTTGCGCGAACTGGTCGAGGAGCAGGTGAGCACGAGATCGCCGAGCCCGGAGAGACCGGCGAGCGTTTCCAGCCGCGCACCGCGGGCGAGGCCGAAGCGGCTCATCTCGGCAAAGCCGCGCGAGATCAAGGCTGCGCGCGCATTCTGGCCCAGCCCTGCGCCCTCCACCACGCCGCAGGCGATGGCGAGCACGTTCTTGACCGCGCCGCCGATCTCGGCCCCGATCACATCCTCCGACAGATAAGGCCGGAAGGAGGGGCGGGCGAGCCGATCGGCCAAGCCGGAGCCGAGTGTCGCGTCGCTGCAGGCGAGCGTGATCGCGGTCGGCAGGCCGGCGGCCACCTCATGCGCGAAGGTCGGCCCGGACAGCACTGCAATCGGCGCATCGGGCCGGATCTCGGTGGCGACTTCGGACATCAGCAGGCGGCTGCCTGCCTCGATCCCCTTGGCGCAGAGCAGGAGTGGACGCGGGCCACCCGGCACGCTGGCGAGCACGCTGCGCAGATGCTGTGCCGGCGTCACCACCAGCAGCGCGTCGCAGGCCGCGAGCGCGGTCAGATCGTTGGTCGCGCGGATGGCGGGCGACAGTGGCACGCCGGCCAGATAGGCAGCGTTCTCGTGCGTGTCGTTGATCGCCGCAACGACGTCGGGCTCGCGCGCCCATAGCAAAGTATCGCGTCCGTCCGCGGCCGCGACCTGGGCGAGGGCGGTACCCCAGGCGCCTGCGCCGAGCACGCCGATTGTCTCATATGTCCGAGCCATCGCTCTCTCCTGCTCGTCGGTCCGGCTCAGGCCTTCACGCCTGCGCCGCGCGCCTTCTCGGCGGTCGGATCGAGCGGCCAGCGTGCCCGCGCGGGCGCGTCCAGCGTGTCGATCAGCCCTTCGCGATAGCGCTCGCAGCCGGCCCAGGCGATCATCGCCGCATTGTCCGTGCACAGCCAGAGTGGCGGCGCGGAAAAGGGAATGTCGCGCTCCTGCGCCAGGCGCTGCAGCGCGCTGCGCACGGCGCCGTTGGCGGCAACGCCGCCTGCCACGACGAGTGCGGTCGCCCTTGGCGAGACGGCGAGGGCGCGGCGGGTACGGTCGATCAGGCAATCGACCACCGCCTGCTGGAAGGAGGCGGCGATGTCCTCGGCGCGATGGAGCCCGGCATCTCGCGCGCGCAGCACGGCGCTCTTGAGCCCGGCGAAGGAGAAATGCGGCTCCTGCGACCCGATCAGCGGGCGCGGCAGCGGCACTGCACGCGGGTCGCCGGCCCGCGCCGCCTGCTCGACGGCCGGTCCGCCCGGGAAGCCGAGGCCGAGCAGCTTGGCCGTCTTGTCGAAGGCCTCGCCCGCGGCATCGTCGATAGTCGTCGCCAGGCGGCGGTAGCGACCCACTCCCTCCACGAACAGCAGCTGGCAATGGCCGCCCGAAACGAGCAGCAGCATATAGGGAAAGCCGAGCTCAGGATCGGCGAGGCGCGGCGAGAGGGCGTGACCTTCGAGATGGTTGACCGCGACCAGCGGCTTGCCGGTCGCCAGCGCCAATGCCTTGCCGGTGACGAGGCCGACCATGACGCCGCCGATGAGGCCCGGCCCCGCGGTCGCTGCGATCGCGTCGACGGCATCGAGCGCGATGCCGGCATCGTCCAGCGCCGCCGCGACCAGGGGTGTCAGCATCT
The DNA here is from genome assembly GCF_009755815.1 of Flavisphingomonas formosensis. GTDB lineage: Bacteria > Pseudomonadota > Alphaproteobacteria > Sphingomonadales > Sphingomonadaceae > Flavisphingomonas > Flavisphingomonas formosensis. The sequence continues at coordinate 181,276 of NZ_WRPK01000002.1, read as the reverse complement.
CGACGTGCGCGCGCGCGGCGATTTCCGGTACGACACCCCCGAAGGGCCGATGCGCAGCTTCCTGGCCGGCCAGGCGATGGGCAAGAATTCGCCGCTCACCCGTCACCAGTGCCGCTGCCGTCTCGTCGCAGCTCGATTCAAGTCCCAGAATCAGAGTCATCTGGCGCCTCCCTGCACCGGCACGGCATCGGGAGCAAGCGGTGGCGGCAGAGCGATGATCCGGGGTTTGGATCTCGGGGCCGAGGTTTGTCCGAACGAGCGGAGGCGTGTATCGTTCGAAGCGCTGGAGTCTGCCACTTGGCAGCAGCATCGGCGTAGCTTTCACCTGTTTTCCGCTCGAGAGGGGCTTGGGGCGAACTCTCGTCGGGAGGGCGGAACAGGGGCGGCGCGTCCGGGAACGGTTGGTCGGGCGAGAAGGGGGTTCGCGCGAATGGCACCGGAGCTGTTGGTCGACCTGATCGGCCATCTTTACGACGCGGCGGTAAATGCCGAGCTCTGGTCCGGCATGGCGGGCCGCATTGCCCACGCGTTCGAGTCGACGAGCGCGGTCATCAAGTTCCAGGACGCGGTCAGCACTGTCCAGCTGCTCGAGCATACGGACAATATGGAGGTGGCCGATCATCTCCAGGGCTGGGCGCAGGACTGGCACCTGCGCGATCTCTGGGTGCATCGCTCCGTCGCCTACGGGCTCGACCGGATCGTCACCGACGAGATGCTGGTGACGCTCGACGAGCAGCGCAAGAGCGGCTTCTACGGCGAATTCCTGAAGCATTTCGACATCCATCACATGCTGGGCGCGGTCTTCCCGACCGGGGAGGAGGCGATCGGCGTGCTTGGCATCCACCGGCCCAAGGGCGCCTCGGCCTATGGTGAGGAGGAGCGGCGGCGGGCGGCGCTGTTCCTACCCCATCTCGAGCGGGCCGTGCGCCTCGGCCGCCAGCTGTCGCGGGCGAGGCTGGCCGAGACGGCAGCGCTGGAGGCGATGAACCGGCTCGACACGGCGATCCTTGTCGTCGACGCACCGGGCATCGTCGTCTACGCCAATGCGCTGGCAGAGACGCTGCTGCGCGGCGGGAACGGGATCGGTACCGTGGGAGGCCGGCTGCAGCTGGACGATGCTTGGCTGCACCGCCGCATGGCCCAGCTGGTGCGCGATGCCGTCGCCGCCGCGGCCGGTCGGCCGGCGGCTGGGGCTCCGGCCGCGCTGCTCGTCCCGCGCCTCGACCGCCTGCCGCTTTCGCTGTCGGTCGCGCCGCTGAGGCCGGGCTGGTCGAGAGGCATCGATCCCGGTCCGCTGGCACTCGTCTTCGTCAAGGATCCCGAGGCGCCTTCGCTCCACATCGCGACGCTGTGCGCGCTGTTCGGCTTCACGCCGACCGAAGGCGCGATCGCGGCGGAGCTGGGGGCGGGCCGGCCGCTGGACGCCATCGCGGCGCGGCAGGGCATCGGCATCGGCACCGCGCGCTGGCACCTCAAGAACATCCTGGCGAAGACCCGCACCAGCCGGCAGGCGGAGGCGGTGGCATTGCTCGCGCGAAGTGTCGCCGCATCGGTTGGCAGCCGATAACGGCCTTTTCCCTCCCATTTGGGAGGCGTCGCAAGCGGATCGACGAGGCACAAGCGACGCGACCGGACAACGGGATGCGCATATGGTCTTTGCTAAAGCGTGGATTCAGCGTTGCGCGCTTGCCATGCTCGTCGTTGCGACGGCGACCGGGGTCGCGCCCGCGCAGCAGGTGCGGCCGGGCGTCGGCTTTCCGTCGGCTCTTCCGCTCAAGGATCGCATCGATATCGTCAATGCGGCCGGATATCAGATCACGCCTGACGGACGGAGCGTGTTCGTCTATTGCGGCGACACGAAGATGCCAAACCGCCCGGTCGTCGCCCAGATCGACGTCAATGGCGACGGCAAGACCGAATATATGGTGCTTGGCGAGCGCAAATGTCCAGGCGAGCCACCCGTGCCGATCACCGCGGATATCGTGATGCGCGATGCCCGTGGGATCTGGCAGAATATCCTCAGCGTCCATGGTTCGCCCAAATGGGCGGACGGGACGACGAATGGCTGGCGTAACCTCACGATCGTGCAGGGCGCGCGCGCTACCGCCTACGTCCATGATGTCGAGGGACAGCGCTATGCGAACGCGTCGGATCTCGAGGCGAGGAAGAACCTGGCTCTCCCCGCATCTCCCACCAGGACAGCCGCAGGGGTCGTGCCGACTGCCGGTTGGACTGCGCCGTACAGCATGGGCGCGATTTCGCCGGGAGACCTGGCCGCCATCCTGACGGCTGCCGGTTACAAGCGCATCAGGGGCAAGTGGACCGGGTGCGACGGGGTGAGCGAGGTCCATATATTCGGGGAGGATCAGCTTGCCGGTGACGGGCCGGTGATCGACCTCAACGGCGACGGGCGGCCGGAGGTGATGGTCTATGACGAAAGCGACCAATGCTACGGCAATGTCGGAATGCATTTCAACATCGTCACCCCGGTGCCGGGGGGCTGGAAGCTGATCTTCGCGTCGGGCGAGGGGATGCCGCTGGTCCAGGATTCCAAGAATGCCGCAGGCTGGCGCGACGTGGTGGCAGGCGGTCCGGGCTTCTGCCACAGCCTCTACCGGTTCAACGGCAGGGTCTATGCCGATTTCCGTTCCTATGAGGAAACCAAGGGAGCGTGCAGCCAATAGCGCCGCGCCTTGCCGTTCCTGATCATCACATCTGACTGAAGGGAGGCATGTTCGTGCACAAATCTCTCGTGCTGGCCGGTGGCGCCGCACTGCTCCTGCTTCTCGCGGGTTGCCACAAGAAGGCGGACCTCGACAACGCCGGAGCGACCGCGGACAATGCGACCACCGCGAGCGGGAATGCCACGGCCGAGGAAGTCGCCGCCGAGGCGCGTGGCGACGTGAGCTGTCCCGCTACGGCCGAGACGCCGCGTCCGGCGGGTGCGCCGGTGGACGATGTGGTGGGCGTGCGTCCCGGCATGGGCTGGGGCGAGGCCGCGCATTTCGTGATGTGCGACAATCCGCTGCTGGTGGTGAAGGAAACCGCCGACCGCAACTATGACATCGACACCCATGGCACCAAGATCCGCCAGGGCTTCCTCGCGAGCTTCGCCGAGCCGCGCGTCGAGAAGACCGGGCAGGACATCGTCAAGGAGATGCAGGAGGACTCGATGCGGCGAGGGATGAACGCCTATGAGGCGCCCCTCAAGCCCGGCCAGTCCCGCTATTTCGTCAGCACCATGGGCCTTCCGGGCCAGGAGAAGGTCGTCTCCGTCGCGCGCGAGGAATATTATGAGGCCGGCAAGCTGCCGACGGTCGAATCCGTGGAAGCCGCGCTCAAGGCGAAATATGGGTCGCCCTCGCTCGCCCGCGACGGCAACAAGGTCCGCCAGATATTCTGGGAATATGATCCGAGCGGGCGGCCGGTCACCGAGACTTCGCCGCTCTATGAACGGTGCATGATCACGGCCTCGCCTGATGCCTCGACCCAGCTGAACCCCGATTGCGGCGTGACGGTGGGCGCGCAGATCACGCAATCGGACGACAATCCCGGTCTGGCGCATAGCCTCGCCGTGACCGCGCAGAATGGTGCGGAAGGCGTCAAGCGGATCAACGACACCGAGCAGGCGCTGTCGCAGGCCGACCAGCAGCGGCAGGCGAATGAGGTCAAGGGTGCGGCGCAGAGTGCCGACAAGCCCAAGCTGTGAGGATGGAACAGATGCGGCCGTCATCGCTCCCGCTCGCATTGCTCCTGGCGTCGGCCCTGTTGCTGGCATCCTGCGGCAAGGCACCCGCCGGAAATGCGACTGCGCCCGGCGGAAGCGATGCCGCCGGTACTTCATCGACCGCGGGCGGGGGCGCCGCGCCGGCCGGGGCATCCATGCAATCCACGGGTGCCCCGCCGGCCAATCTCGCGGGACGCACGCGGGAGCTCGCCAGTCCCGACGATTTCACCATGGTGCTGCTCTATTACAGCCTCTCCGGCGCGACGCCGCCGGTCGACAGTTGGATCGAGAACGACACCAGCGTCCGCTTCGCCCAGCCGATCGACCGGGATGCGGCGCGTAAGGCGCTGCGCCAGAAGATCGATGCCGGTCTGGCCGCGGCGAAGGATGTGGGTCTGATCCGCCTGACGATGGACGCCGATCTGAGCGACTTCGATCCGAGCTACAACGAATATACGATCCGCGCGCTCGCGCCGAGCTCGGTCGTCACTTTCAAGAGCTTCGGAGAGCAGGTCTCCGTCAAGTTCGACAATGCCGAGACGGCGCAGCGCTGGAGCGTCCCGCCCCAGCAGGCGCAGCTGATCCGCGACCGCGTGCAATATGGATCGGGCGCGACCATCGAGCTGCTGGCGCGGATCACCGGATCGACGCCGGACGCCTCGGCCGGCACGATCGACGTGACCGTGCTGTCCTATGAGCTGAAGAGCCATCGCGACGGCACGACGCTGGCGCGGATCACGCTGTAGCCGTCTACGCTTCCACGAGAACCCGCCGCCCGTTTTCAGCAGGAGCGCGAAGCGCTTTCCCTCAAAAGCATCAGGCTCTAGAGCGGCGCCCCATGCAGTTTCCGCTTCGTCTCGGTACCCGCGGGTCGCCGCTCGCCCTCGTCCAGGCCCATATGACGGCCGATGCCCTTCGTCGCACCCATGGCTGGAGCGAAGAGGCGATCGCGATCGTGCCGATCCGCACCAGCGGCGATCGCATCCAGGATCGCGCGCTCGCCGAGGTCGGCGGCAAGGCGCTGTGGACGCGCGAGCTCGACCGGGCGCTCGGCGACGGCGAGATCGATTTCGCGGTCCATTCGATGAAGGATGTCGAGACCATCCGCCCGCTCGAGATCGCGCTGGCCGCGATGCTCCCGCGGGCAGACGTGCGCGACCGGCTGATCGGCGTCGAGCGGCTGGAAGCGCTGCCGGTCGGCGCGCGCGTCGGCACCTCCTCGCCCCGGCGCAGCGCGCAAGTGCGCCGCCGCCGGCCGGATTGCTCGGTGGTACTGTTCCGCGGCAATGTCGACACGCGGCTGGCGAAACTCGCAGCAGGCGAGGCGGAGGCGACCCTGCTTGCCGCCGCTGGCCTGGATCGGCTGAAGAAGGACGGCATCGGTCATGCCATTCCGGTCGAGACGATGCTGCCCGCTCCGTCGCAGGGCGCCGTCGGTATCGAGGCGCTCGCCGTGCGCACGGACCTGCTCGCCCTGCTCGCTGCGATCGATCACCGCGCGACGCACCGCTGCGTGGCGGCTGAACGGGCGTTGTTGGCCGCCCTGGGCGGCGATTGCCGTTCGCCGGTCGCGGCGCTGGCGGTGGAGCATGGAGACGGTCTCTGGCTTCGCGCCGAGATATTGAGCGAGGATGGGGCCGAATGCGTCGGCGGCGAGGCGCAGCTGGCGGGCGATGGGCATGCCGGCGCGGCCGCGCTCGCCAAGCGGCTGCTCGAACAGGCATCGCCCGTGCTGAGGGCGCTGTTCGCCGGGTGACCCGCGCGGTCCTGATACTGCGGCCCGAGCCAGGTGCGGGCGCCACCGCCGAACGGGCGCGGGCGCTGCGGCTGGAACCGATCGTCCAGCCGCTTTTCCGCATCCGGCGTTTGCCCTGGGATCCCCCGCGGGCCGAGGGCTTCGATGCGGTGATGATGACGAGCGCCAATGCCGTCCGCCACGGCGGGCCGGGCTTGACCCGTTATCATCATCTGCCGCTTCATGCGGTCGGTGCGGCGACGGCTGCAGCGGCGCGCGCGGCAGGGTTTCATACCGTGATCGAACATCGCGGCGACGCCGCGGCGCTGGTCGCCGCATTGCCCGGGGATGTGCGCCGCTTGCTTCATCTCGCCGGACGCGAGCATCGCGAAGCGGCGCGCGCCTCGGTGTCGATCGAACGGCGGATCGTCTATGCGTCCGACAGGGACGCGGCCGCTGCGGCAGCGATTGTGGAGGCGCTGGGCGGGCACCCGATCGTCCTGCTCCATTCGCCCCGAGCGGCGCGCATGCTTGCGGAACTGGTGGATCGCGCAGGCGTCTGCCGTGGCGGTCTGCGGCTGGCCGCGATCAGTCCGGCGGCGCTGGCTGCGTCCGGCGAAGGCTGGGAGCGGGCGGCGGCGGCGGCGGTCCCGACCGACGACGCGCTGCTGGCGGTCGCCGCGCGCTTGTGCGACTAGAGGGACGAGCAGACGGGAAAGCAGCGATGAACGACTATGCCAGCGACATGACCGAGCCCAGGAAGGGTGGCCTGCTGCGCTGGCTGATCGTGATCGTGATCGCCTTCGTGGCGGGATCGATCGCGATGGGATGGGTGCTCACCCACTGGGACAAGGCGACCGCCTATCTGGCGCGCCAGCCGGCCCCGCAGGCGCCCGTTACGCCCCCGCCCGCGCCGCGTCTCCTGGCGACGCCGCAGGATGGCGCGCAGATCGATGCACGCGTTGCCGATCTCGAGGCGCGCATCGGTCAGATCGACGTGCGCGCCCAGGCGGCGGTGGGCAATGCCGATCGCGCCGAAGGGCTGCTTGTGGCTTTCGCCGCACGCCGAGCGCTGGATCGGGGTATTCCGCTCGGCTATATCGAGGCGTTGCTGCGCGCCCGTTTCGGCGACGGTCAGCCGCAGGCCGTGGCGACGATCATCAGTGCAGCGCGTCAGCCGACGACCCTCGATATGTTGCAGTCAGGCCTCGCCGAAGTAGCCCCTGCTTTGGCCGGGCCGGCACCCGCATCGAGCTGGTGGACAGCGATGCGGCGCGAGGTCGGCAGCCTGATCGTCGTACGCCATGCCGGCGCATTGCCTACCGAACCGGCCCAGCGGGTCCAGCGGGCGATGATGCTGACCGAGGCCGGCCATGTCGACGAGGCACTCGCCGAGGTCGCGCGGCTGCCCGCGCATGACAAGGCGAATGGCTGGATCGCGGCGGCGCGCCGTTATGCTGCCGCGCGCAGCGCGCTAGACGTTATCGAGACCGCGGCGCTGCTCGCCCCGCGTGATCCGGTGCCACCGCCTGCTGTTCCGACTGTAGTTTCGCCTAAGGAGACACCGGCTCCTGCGAAACCGGCGGCGAAAGCCGAGTCCAGCAAGGCGGGCAAGGCGTAGGCTTCATCCTATCCTGTGCCGGTCGGAGGCGAGGATAGGGGGGCCGCCGCCAGCACTCGTTCGAGCCGCGAACGCGACGCATCGGTCGCCACCGCCAGCGTGGCGAGGGTGAAGCCGTAGCGCACAGCTGTTTCCAGCGCGTCGGCATCGATGCGCCCGTCGGTCCAATCCATCAGCGCGCCGCCCACCAGATAGACGAAATTGCGCGTGAAGGCTGCGATATCCACCGAGGCGGCGATGAGCCGCTCTCCGGCGAGCGCACCCATCAGCTCGGTCCACAGCGCCACGGCGGGATCGGCGGTCCCGATGTCCGCATCCTCGGCATCGCTCGAATATATGACGGCGATGAGGGCGCGGAAGAAGCCGGGTTCGGCGGCGAGGGTGCCCGCCATCAGCCGGATCGCCTCATACATTCGGTCCAGCGCGTCGCGCGCGTCGCCAGCGCGGATCCGCGCCAGAAGATCGTCATTCAGTTCCTGATAAAGCGTCAGGAAGATCCGCCGCTTGGTGCCGAACAGATTATAGGGGGTCGCCTGGCTGACACCGGCCGCCTCGGCGAGGCGCCGCATCGATAGCGGCTCCTTTTCCAACATCGCCCGAGCGGCGGCCAATATAGCCTTGCGCCGCCGGTCCATCGCTTCCTGTACCTTCACATTCCATCCCTTCGGCCTACCCGATTGCCCCAACGCGTCGGCGGAGGGAAGCCTTGCGCGCTGATGTTATAGCACGCTATAAATCATGTCGCGGCGCAGACCGCGAGTCACGAGGAGAGACCCATGAAATTCTCGATCTGCTTCGAAGCGCAGATGGTGGACACGTCGCGCGAGTCCGAGCAGCGGACCTTCTACGAGGCGGTCGAGCAGACCGTTTATGCCGAGAAAATGGGCCTCGACGGGGTCTGGGCGGTGGAGCATCACGCGCTCACCCAATATTCCCACATGTCCTCGCCGGAGACCTTCCTGGCGTTCGTCGCGGGCAAGACCGAACGGATCCGCATCGGCCATGGCGTGATCTGCCTGCCGCCGCAGATGAACCATCCGGTGAAGGTGGCGGAGCGGGTGGCGACGCTCGACATCCTGTCGCGCGGCCGCGTCAATTTCGGGGTCGGCAAGGGCGGCACCCAGCAGGAAGCCGGGACCTTCGGCTACGATCTTGCCGAGCTGCAGCCGATGATCGACGAATCCATGTACCTGATCCCCAAGATCATGGTCGAGGACGAGATCGAGCATGACGGCGAATATATCAAGATCCCGCGCCGGCCGATCCATCCCAAGCCCTATCAGCAGCCGCACCCGCCGATGTTCATGGCCTGCACGCGCGATGAATCGCTGCGCAACGCCGGCTCGCGCGGCCTCGGCGGGATGATCCTCGGCTTCAGCACACCGGAGGATACGGCGCGGCTGAACGGCATCTATCGCGAGGCCTTCTCGAACCGCGATCCGGCCAGGCAGGTCGGCTATTTCCCCAACGAATATCTCGCCGTGGGCTGCCCGACGATCGTCAGCACCGATCGCGAGAAGGCGCTGCGCATCGGCCTGCGCGGCCAGCGCTTCTTCGCCCAGGCGATCCATTACTGGTATGGCGGCGGCGCCAAGCCGGATGTCGAGGAAGCCTCGTCAGAAGAGCATATCGCCGCGGTGAAGAAGGCCGAGGAGGCGACAGTCGCCTATCTCAACGAGGCCAAGATCCCGGTGACGGCGGCGGCGACCGACATGTACAATGTCGATCATGCCTATGGCACCCCGGACGAGGTGATCGCGCATATCGAGCGGCTCGAGGCGGCGGGCGCGGACGAATGCCTGATGCTGATGCAGATGGGCACCGTGCCGCACGAGGCGATCATGGAAACGCTCACCCATTATGGCGAGACGATCATCCCCCATTTCCGCAAGAAGGAAGCCCGCGCCAAGGCGGCGTGAGACGCGTGTAATCCTCCCCGGAACGGGGAGGGGGGCCGCGCGAGGCGCGGTGGAGGGGTTCCGCTCTCCTCAGGCCGGAACCCCTCCACCATGCTGCGCATGGTCCCCCTCCCCCTGCGGGGGAGGATAAAAGAAAGCCTACAGGAGGGAATCGATGGCGCTGACGCCGATCGCACAGGGCATGCTGGCCCATTTCAATGCCAATCCGGTCGACTGGAAGGCAATCACCCCGCTCCAGTTCCGCGAAAGCTCCCGAGCGATGGAGCAGCCCGCCGATCCGGCGGATCGGATCGTCTCCGCCGATGCCGATGCGGACGGCGTGCCGGTGCGCATCTATCGGCGCGAGGAGGCGGGGGAGGCGGAGCCGGTGCTCGTCTTCTACCATGGCGGCGGCTACATCGCCTGCGGTGTCTCCAGCCATGAGCGGCTGTGCCACCGGCTGGCACGGCTGGCCGAATGCGCGATCGTCTCGGTCGATTATCGGCTCGCGCCCGAGCATGTCTTTCCCGCCGCAGTTAACGATGCGCTGACCGCGCTGCGCTGGGTCGCGGCGCATGGCGCCGACCATGGCCTCGACACGCGGCGCATCGCGGTGGGCGGCGACAGCGCCGGCGGATCGCTCGCCACCGTCGCTGCGCTCCGGGCGCGGGACGAGGGTGGGCCGGCGCTGGTCCACCAGCTGCTTTTCTATCCGGGCACCGACCTCACGGGCGAGACCGAGTCCGAACGGCTCTATGCCAATGGCTATTTCCTGGATTCCGATTTCTCGGAGCTGTGCGTCTCCTCCTACATCCCGGATGCGAAGGACCGTGGCCATCCCTGGGCCTCGCCGCTGCTCGCCGAGGATTTGTCGCGCCTGCCGCCGGCGACGGTAATCACCGCCGAATGCGATCCGCTGCGCGACGAGGGTAAGGCCTATGCGGAGCGGCTGATCGCGTCAGGCGTGCCGGCGCGCTACGCCGATTATGCGGGCGTCTTCCACGGTTTCGCCAGCATGTTCGGCATGCTGCCCGAGGGCGATCAGGCGGTCGCCGAAGGGGCCGAGGCGCTGCGCGGCGCCTTTGCGAGGGTCGACGCATGAGCGTGCGGCCCTTCTCCATCGCGGTGCCGCAGGAGCGGCTGGACTGGATCGAGCGCCGGCTGCGCGACGCGCAATGGCCGACCGAGGCGGTCGGCGACCCCTGGGCCTATGGCGCGAGCGTGCCGGAGATGCGCAGCCTCGTCGACTATTGGCTGAACCATTATGACTGGCGCGCGCGCGAGGCGGCGATGAACCGCTTCCCGCATTTCCTCGCCTCGGTGGAGGTGGATGGCGCGCCCTATGACGTCCATTTCATCCATGTGAAGGGCAAGGGGCCGGATCCCAAGGTCGCGATCATCATCCATGGCTGGCCGGGCTCCTTCGTCGAATTCCTGGCATCGATCGAGCGGTTGACCGATCCGGCGAAGTTCGGCGGAGATCCGGCCGATGCGCTGACTGTCGTGATCCCCTCGCTGATCGGCTACGGCTTCTCGTCCAAGCCGGCCAAGCCGATCGGTCCGCGCACCATCGCCAGGGCGTTCGATACGATGATGCGCGAGGAGCTTGGCTATCACGACTATATCGCCCAGGGCGGCGACTGGGGATCGTCCGTCTCCGGCTGGCTCGGCTATGAAGGGCAGGGCTGCACCGCGCTGCACCTCAACTTCGCCTTCGGCTGGACCAATCCGGACGCGCAGCCGGAGACGCCCGAGGAGATCGCCGCCGCGCAGAAGCTGGGCGAGGTCTGGCGGATCGAGAGCGGCTATATGGTGATCCAGTCGACCAAGCCGGTCTCGCTCGACCATGCCATGGCGGACAGCCCGCTCGGCGTCGCAGCATGGCTGGTGGAGAAGTTCCACACCTGGTCGCAGCTCGAAAATGGCGACCTCTGGTCGGTTTATACGCGCGACCAGATACTCGACAACATCATGGTCTATCTCGCCAACAACACCTTCGGCACAGCCTCCTGGCTCTATCGCGGCGTGTTCGACGAGCCGGTGCCGCCCGGCGCCCGGGTGACCAAGCCGGTGGCGATGGCGGACTTCCCCGGCGAGCTCGCCCGCTTTCCGCGCAGCACGATGGAGAAGAGCTACAATATCGTGCGCTGGACCGAGCAGCCCAAGGGCGGGCACTTCGCCGCGATGGAGCAGCCGGAGCTGTTTACGCGGGATCTGCTGGCCTATGCGCGGGAGTTGCGGAATCCGTTTTGATCCTCCCCGTTCCGGGGAGGATGAAGAAGTTTACGCCGCGCGGCCCATCGTGCGTTCTGCACGCTGCGCCATGATCGTCTCGACCACCCGATAGGTGCGCTCATTGTCGACGTCGATGGCGAGCGAGCCGTCGTCGAAGATCACGGGGCGCATGCGCTTGCGCAGCCGTTTCGAGAAGCGGGCGAAGGCGTTCTCCAACGTGCCGATGCCGAGGCGGAAGCGGATCAGGTTGAGGATGCCGAAGGCCTGGGCGATCCGCATCGGATGCTTGGAAAATTGGCCGCCGCTGCGGAAGATGTTGGCGGCGGAGAGCGCGTCACGGCTGTCGATCCAATAGCAGTTGCAGTTGGAATAGCCATCGTCGGCGAAGGCGTAGAAGCGTCGCTGGCCCTCGGGATGGGCGGCAAGCACCGCATCCTTGCGCGCGAAGGCCGCGGCGATCTCCGCGCCCGTCTCGCGCACGCGCGCCGCCATCGTGCTCAGTGCGGCGTGGGTGAACAGTGCATTGTCTGCCGTCGTGATCAGCAGCGGGAAGCGCGCGTCCTCGGCAGCGACGAAGATGCTGTCGGCCAGGTTGGGCTGCGCCTGGGTGATGCGCAGCCGGCCTTGCGCCTTGAGCGACCGGATCGTCGGCAGATGATCGAGCACGCCGACATCGTCGATCGAGACGATCACCATCGTCGCCTCGGGCGCGGCGTCGAGCGTCGCCAGCAAATGCTCGATCAGCGGCTTGCCGCCGACCGGCACCAGGCATTTGTGGGTGGTACCCGCGCGTTCGGCGAGCGGATCGAGCGTGCCGCCGCGCTTGCCGGCGAGCACGAGGACGGTGATCGGTGTTTCAGCAGAGGCCATGGCGCATCAGGCTCTCGGCGACGATCGTCTCGATGAGCTCCGCCTGGCTGAGCCCGGCCAGCGCGGCCGAGCGGCCGAACACCTTCGCCGACCAGAGATTGCAGTTGAGGTTGACCTCCAGGAAATTGACCTCGCCGGTCACGAGATTCACGCGGAACTCGAAGCGGCCATAGTCGAACGGTGCGAAGATGCCGACCAGCGTCTCGGTCATCGCCGTGATCCGCCGCGTGATCGCCTCGTCCTCCAGCGGCACCAGCCTGTATTTGGCGCTGCGGTCGACCAGGTCACGCTTTTCCCAATAGGTGCGCAAATGGGTGGGATCGGCCTGCTCGAACAACATCATCGGCATGATGCGTGGGCGGCCGTCGACGGTGATCACCGGCACCTCGACGTCGCTGCCGTCGAGGAAGGGCTCGACGATCGCGTCATGCCCCTCGGCATGGATACGCGCGACGGCGGCGTCGACGCCGGCCCAGTCGGTGGCATCGCCGACACCCCAGGAGGCGGAGGAGGCGTTGGGCTTGATCACCAGCCGGTCGCCCTGCGGGCAGGTGGCGGCATCGACCGGCGCGCCGCGGCGGTAGATCGCCCAGGGCGCCGTCCGGATGCCGCGTGCCGACGCCTCGCGCTTGGCGAGATGCTTGTCGTCGGAAAGGCCGCGCAGGATCGGGCTGGCGCCGAGGAAGGGAATGCCATGGCGCGTGCAGAGCAGCGGCAGCAGCATCTCCGAGTTCAGGAAGCCGCCGCGGTTGAGCAGCGGAAAGACGAAATCGACGTCCGGCCTCTGGAACAATGTCTCATAGCTGTCGGCGAGGGTGAGATTGAGGCCGATCCCTTCCAGCGTCTCGCGCATCTCGCGATGATAGACGGCATGGTTGCCGTCCTCGGGGTGCAGTTCGCCGTTCCACAGCGCATGCTTGGCGATGAACAGGATACGCAGCCGCTCCTTGGCGGCGGCGGGCACGGCGGTGGGTTTCCACAGATGAGCGGAGTCGAGCATGGGCCCGTTCAACGCCCTCTCTGTTACGATCGCCCCTCAGTTTGATGACGGTTTTTGTGACTCCAAGTTCATCATCGTGTCATTTTCCCTTCCTAGCCTCACCGCAGAACGCCAGCGCCGGCGGACGAGGGTAGAGTCATTTCCGTAATGTTTTCCGAAAAGGCCGCGGTCATGGACCGGGCGGAACTGGCCGCCGGATTGATGACGACCGGTGGTGACCGGCGCATTGCGGTCGATCCCGGCACGGGCCTCAATCCCTATCTCGTGGCACCGCAGCCGAGCGGCGTGATGGCCTATTCCTCCTCCACCGCCAATGCCATCTCTCCGGCAGCCTTTGCCGAGGTGCAGCGCCGGCTGGAGCGTATCGCGCCCGACGGCGTGCTGGACGCCCGGGGCTATCGTGCGGCGCTGGACGGATTGCGCGAGCGTATCCGCCGCGCGCTGCGTCTGCCGGCGAGCACCGAGATCGTCTTCGCCGCGTCCGGCACGGACCTCGAATATGTCGGCCTCGCCGTCGGCCATCGCGCCGGAGCGGCCGGGATCGACAATATGCTGCTCGGCGCGGACGAGGTAGGCAGCGGCTGCATCCACAGTTCGCGCGGCCATTACTTCGCGGACCGGACACCATTGGGTCTCGTGGTGGCACCCGGCGAAGCGATCGATCCCGCCAATCCTGATCGGGTGCGGCTGCACGCGCTGGCGGCGCGAGGCATGGGCGGCGTGCCAATGCCGTCCGAGGATCTCCTGCTGGAGATCGGTGCGCTTGTCGATGCCGCTGCGCGGGCGGAGCGGCACGCGCTGGTCCATGTCGTGCATGGCTCCAAGACCGGCCTGATCCTGCCCAGCTTCGCGCATATCGACGCGTTGCGCCGCCGATTCGGGGATGCGCTGAGCTTCGTCGTCGATGCCTGCCAGTGCCGGCTCGGCGGATCGACCGTCGCATCCTATCTGGCGCGGGGCGCGACCGTGTTCCTGACCGGATCCAAATTCATGGGCGGGCCGCCGTTCAGCGGCGTCGCGCTGGTGCCGCGCGGTGCCATGCAGAAATCGGCAGGCATGCTGCCGGGTTTCGAGCGGCTGTTCTGCCGTGCCGAATGGCCGGAAAGCTGGCCGGGGGCGGAGCGACTGCCGGAGGGAGCCAATCTCGGCCTGCTGCTGCGGTTGGAAGCCTCGATCTACGAACTGGAGCTCTATCAGCGGTTGACGCCGGCGGACGTGCGCCGCACGCTCGACCTGTTCGATGAGGCGGTGGACATGCTCACCGCCCGGCTCGGTGCGGTGCGGGCCATCCCACAAATGGCGAATGACTGGCAGGACAGCAGCGTGCGGCCGCAGGAAATGCGCACGCTGGTGACGGTGGATCTCGGCCAGACGCGTCGCAAGATCGGCTTCGAGCGATCGCGGAAACTCTATCGCATGCTGCTCGACGATCTCGGCAGCAATGTGCTCGGCCCGGCGAATCGTGTCGTCGCGGCGCGCCGGATCCGGCTCGGTCAGCCCGTGAAATGCATCCCGCTGCCCGAGGGTGGTTATGCCGGCACGCTGCGCATCGGCCTCTCGATGCCCCAGATGGTCGAATTTGCCGCGATGGATTCCGCCTCGCTTCAAGCCCGGCTGCAGGATGATATGGGCGCGATCGCGGCCAAGCTGGACATCGTCGCCGACCTGTAGGGCGGCACCCGGGTTGCGATCAGGCGGATGCGTAAAGCCCTCCCCTTCGGGGAAGAGATGAGTGCGAGCAGATCGCAGGCCGTTCTACGAACGAAGGCCGGAACCGCTACGTCCCCTCAGGAACGTTTGCGATTCCGGCCCCCGCCGGCGGCGGCGCCCGTAGGCGAAGGCGTCGCCACCGATCTGCATGGCCCCCGTATTAACCACAGGGTTTTGATCGGCCAATGATTTAGTCCGATGCCAGTGATCGACAATTTCACTCAACTCCACAGAGCGTTGACCGGGGCCGGAGTTTGTGAAACAGTTTCACTATGTCGATGCCGATCACTGCCGAGTCTTCGCGTCCGCTGGGCCGTCCCAGCCGGATTACGCGCGGTGCGATCATCGAGGCCGCGCTGGAGATCGGTCTCGACGATGTGACCATGACGTCGGTGGCAGATCGGCTCGGTGTTTCGATTGCTGCGCTCTATCGCCATGTCCGTAACCGGAGCGAGTTGCTGCGCCTTGTCGCGGATGCGCATCTGCGCGATTCCATGACGCCGAAGGATGTCGGCCAGCATTGGGCGGGGCTTGCGCGGGCCTATGCCGAGATGCTTTTCGACAGCTTCGCGGGCCAGCCCGGGCTGATCCTGGAATATGCCAATGGCGGCTTCCCGCCCGAGAGTGAGGTGGACGGGATCGAGCTCTATTTGCAGGCGATGCATCTGCGCGGCTTTGCCGGCCCCGATGCGCTGGCGCTGATGCGGGACATGCGCGCCGCCGCGCTGGGCGCCGCTTTCGTGGCGACGGCGATGCGATCGGTGGATGCACGGGCGGGTGCGGATGCGGCGGTGGACGCGGCCTTTGCCGGCCGGGGCGCGGACGAGTTGGTCCTGCTTCGTGCCTGTGGAGATGATTATCGCCGCATCGTGGCCGAGCCGGGCTGGGCAGGCGTGATCGACAGGCTGCTGATCGGCGTCGCCGCGGAGCGTGGAGAGACGCTGCCGGAAGGCTGGCGGGAGGCGGGGATCGCTTGAGCAGCGGGCAGATCTAAAACCGAGAAAACGTGTCGAGGAGAGAGACAATGGCACATTATGACACCATCATTCGCGGCGGCATGATCGTTGATGGGCAGCGCAATTCGCGCTTTCTGGGCGATATCGGCATCGTCGATGGCGTGATCACGCGCGTCGGGCGGATCCAGCCCGGCGCCACCGCAGATCGCGAGATCGACGCGACCGGGCTGATCGTGGCGCCCGGCTTCATCGACCTGCACACCCATTATGACGCGCAGGTCTTCTGGGATCCCTATCTCACGACGTCGGGTTGGAACGGCGTCACCTCGGTCGTCGTCGGCAATTGCGGCTTCGGCTTCGCGCCGCTCAAGAAGGAGCTGCGCCAGCGCGCCATGCAGTCGATGACCAAGGTCGAGGCGATCCCGATCAAGACGATGGAAGCGGCGATCCCGTGGGATTGGGAAAGCTATCCCGAGATGCTCGACAGCATGGACCGCACGCCGCTGGCGCTCAACGTGCTGCCCTATGTGCCGGTCAACCCGCTGCTGATCTGGGTGATGGGCATGGAGGACGCCAAGGCCGGCCGTAAGCCGACCGACGCAGAGCATGCCGAGATGGTCCGCCTGCTCAACGAGGCGATGGATGCCGGCGCCTGCGGCTGGTCCGCCCAGTGCCTCGGCGTTGCCGGAGATCCCGAGGCGACGACGAGCGGCGGGGCGGCGCAGTCCGACTATGACGGCACGCCGATGCCGACCGACGTGATGCACGACGAGACGCGGCTGGCGCTCGCCAGGGTGCTCGGCGAGCGGGGCGAAGGCTTCATCGAGCTCTCCGGCGCGGGCCTTGCGCGCGAGCATTGGGAGGAGCTGGCGCGGGTGAGCGGCGCGCCGATCATCTGGCAGGCGGTGGTGCCGTCGGGCGGCTGGATCGGCGATGCGCGGCCGGACCTCTTCGCCTGGTTCCAGAGCTGCCACGACAAGGGCCTGCGCATTTACGGCCAGGGCATTACGCAGAATCCGCCGCTGCTGTTCACCTTCGACTATTGGGACCTGTGGGGCCCGGTGTGGAACGAGCTGGCCGGGCCGGACGTGCCGCGCGAGAAGAAGCTCGCCAACCTCGCCGATCCGGCGTGCCGCGAGAGGCTGCGCGCCGAGCCGCTGAAGGTGATGTTCATCGACGGCATTCAGGACACCAAGCTGCACCAGACCGGCGACGTGCGCTACAAATGGTTCGAGGGCCGCACGATCGGCGAGATCGCCGAGGCGACGCGCCAGCATCCGGTAGACGTGGTGTGCGACATGGTGGTGGCCGACGATCTCGGCACGATCTTCCACGCCACCCAGTTCGACACGACGATCGAGGGCATCAAGGCGCTGATCGACAACCCCTATATCATCCCCGGCCTGTCGGACGGCGGCGCGCACCTCAAATATCTGGCGGCGGGCAGCTACGGCACCGAATATATCGCCAAATATGTGCGCGAGCACGGCTTCTCGACCCTCGAGGAGGCGCATTGGCGCCTCTCCGCGCTGCCGGCCTTCTGCGCAGGCTTCAAGGATCGCGGCACGATCCGCGAGGGCGCGATCGCGGACATCATCGTCTACGATTATGAGAAGCTCAGCTATAATTTCCCCGAATTCCGGCGCGATCTGCCCGGCGACGAATATCGCCTGGTGTCGGGCGGCAGCGGGTATCGCTACGTGTTCGTGAACGGACAGATTACGATACAGGACGACAAACAGACGGAGGTCTATTCCGGCCAGTTGCTTCGCGGCGGGGTTGCCGACATGGAGAAGCTCAAGACGCGGCGGCGCGAGGCCATCGCGGCGGAGTGATCCAAGGAGGCAAGTATATGAGCGCGGATGAGGTCTTCCGGGGCGGCGTGGCCGTCGTCACCGGAGCGGGCAGCGGCATTGGCGAGGGCATTGCGCGGCGCGCGGCCGCCCTCGGCATGAAGCTGGTGCTGGCCGACATCGCGTCCGACCGCATCGAGGCGGTCGCGGCGGACATCCGCGCTCAGGGCGGCGAGGCGCTGCCCGTGCAGACCGACGTGTCGGATTCCTCCGCGCTCGATCGCCTCGCCGACGCTGCCTATGACGCCTATGGCGAGGTCACCTTGCTGGTGAACAATGCCGGCATCGAAATGCTCGGTCATGTCTGGGAGATACCGGCAGCGACATGGGACAAGGCGCTGACCATCAACGTGCTCGGCGTGATCCATTCGGTGCGCGCCTTCGCGCCCCGAATGCTCGCGGCGGGCAAGCAGGCCTGGATTGCCAATCTCGGTTCGATCGGCTCCTTCGGCATGATGCCCGTGCAGACGCCCTACATCGTCAGCAAGCATGCGGTGCTGTCGTTCAGCGAATGCCTGGCGCTGGAGATGGAGCTGATCGGCGCGCCGATCACCGTCTCCTGCGTGCTGCCGGGGCCGGTGGCGACGCGGATCTTCACCGATGCGCCCGCGGGCAACAATCCGAGCACCGTCGACAAGCATCGCGCGATCATGGCTGGAATGCTGAAGGACCATGGCCTCACCCCGCTGCAGGCCGGCGAGATCATCCTCGACGGCATCGCCCGCGGCGATTTCTGGGTACCGACCCATCCCGAGATGGCCGAGCAGGCCGCGGCGGCGCGCGCAGCCTATCTGACCGGCGAGCATCGGCCGAAGCTGGCGGAAGAGGCTCGGGCGATCCTGGCTTGAGGGGCGCGCGGCTCTTTCTCGGAGAGCAGCGCTGTTCGCACATCTCACCCGTCGCTCTTACGTCTTCGTCATCCCGGCTCAGCGGATTGCTTCGCTGATCCGGGATCCATTCGCCGCGGCGGTGCCGATAAGGCGATACGCTGCGGCGAAATGGATCCTGACTTCCGTCAGGATGACGAAAAAAAGTGGGAGGGGAGTCAGGCGTCCGCTGTGGCCTCTTGCAGCAAGCCCAGCATCTCCTCCGTCGTCCGTACATCGGCGAACATCAGCCGCACCGTGAGCAGGGCGGCATTATGTTCCTCGTCGGTGCGGGTCGCCGTGGCGTCGGAGAGGAAGAAGACGCGGTAGCCGCGCATATTGCCCTCGCGCGCGGTGCTGTCGCAGCAGCAGTTGGTGAGCGTGCCGGCGATGACGATCGTGTCGATGTCGCGCGCCTTCAGCACGGCCTCCAGCGCGCCGGCGGGGCAGGAGAAGGCGCCGTAGCGATATTTGTCGATCACGATGTCCGACGGCGCCGTCGCCATCGCCGGATGGAGGGCGTGCGAGGGCGTGCCGGCCTCCATCGTCTCCACCGCCTCGCGCACTTCGGGGATGGAGAGATCATATTGCCAGCCGGGCATGGCGCGCGGCGGGCGGTGGTCCACGGTCTGGCGCGTCCAGATCACCGGCGAGCCGGCAGCGCGGAAGGCGGCGGCAAGCCGGTTCACCGTATCCACGATGGCGAGTGCATAGGGGTTGCCGAACACCTCGCCTGGGGCGAGGAACACCGTCTGCATGTCGATCAGGACGAGCGCGGTGCGTGCGGGATCGACATGCTGGAAATCGTTGAGCTGGCGGCCGCGCTCGACCGCCCACTCGGGCAGGTGGATCGTGTGCGTGGTCATGCCGGCACGGGAATGGCGGTGGACAGCGAGGTCTCGCGCCATGCATCGATATCCGCGGCGATGGCTGCCAGCTGATCCTCGGCATAATGGAGCGCATCGGCACCGAGCAGCAGGTGAAGCGGCGGCTCGGGGCTATCGATCGCCTTCAGGATCGCCGCGGCGGCCAGCGCCGGATCGCCATTCTCCCGCCCGACATTGGTGGTGAGAACCTCGCGCGCCATATGCGCGGTGCCTGCATAATCCGGGATTACCTTCTCGCTCAGCGCCAGCGAGCGGCCGGCGAAATCGGTGCGGAAGCCGCCGGGCGCGACGTTCATCACCTTAATGCCGAGCGCGCCTACCTCCTGCGCGAGCGTCTGGCCATAGCATTCCAGCGCATATTTGGTCGCGCCATAGGTGGCGGTGCCCGACCAGGGGGCGAGGCCACTGACCGAGGTGATGTTGATGATAAAGCCGGCCTTGCGCGCGCGCATCGCCGGCAGCACCGCCTGGATCACCGCGACCGCGCCGAATACGTTCACCTCGAACAGCGCGCGGATCTCCGCGAGGCTCGTTTCCTCGATCGCGCCGACCAGGCCATGGCCGGCGTTGTTGACCATGATGTCGATGCCGCCGGTCAGCGCTTCGGCTTCGGCAACGGCGGCATGGACGCGGGCCTCGTCGGTCACGTCCATCAGGAAGCCGTGCGCGCGGCCGGGGGCCAGCGCCTCGAACGCGGCCTTTGCCTCGGGCTTGCGAACGGTGCCGCAGACCGTATCGCCGCGATCCAGGGCCGCCTTGGCGATGGCTTCTCCAAATCCGCTGCTGACGCCGGTGATGAGCCAGGTGGCCACGCTCTGTCCTTTCGTTGTTCCGAGCGAACGCTAGTCGCTGGGGCGGAACCCTATCTTGCCGCGCCCGCCTCCAAAAGTTGACTGGATACGCATGTGGGCCGGCGCCGGAAAGCGAGCGCCGGGCGACAAGATTAGCTCAGACGCGCTTATTATCCGTGCGGTTCGAGCGCAGTCGAGAACCCTTTGGTGAAGCTCCTCGGCTTCGCTCGGACGGGGTTCTCGACTTCGCTCGAACCGAACGGTTAGGAAGAACCGAGGAGAGTCTATGTCCGTCTGCATCCTGGGATCGATCAATCAGGACGTGATCTGGCGCGTCGCCGCGCTGCCGCGGCCGGGCGAGACGATCACGACGCGGGATATGAAGCTGCTGCCAGGCGGCAAGGGGGCGAATCAGGCGATCGCGGCGGCACGCATGGGCGCGGCGACGCATATCATCGGCGCCGTCGGCGACGACGCCTATGGGGTGGGCCTTTCCGGCTATCTCGCCGAATCGGGCGTCGACGTGCGCCATGTCGCCCGGATTGCGGGCGTGCCGACGGGTGCAGCCTATATCCCGATCGACGATAGCGGCGAGAATCTGATCATCGTCGTGCCCGGCGCCAATGCGCGGGTGACGGGTGACGATGTGACCGATGCCAAGATCGGCGAGGCGCGCATCGTGCTCTGCCAGCTGGAAATGCCGATCCCGGCGATCGCGGCCTTCTTCGAGCGGGTGGGGCGCCTCGGCGGCACGCGCATCCTCAACGCCGCGCCGGCGCTGCCCGAGGGAAAGGCGCTGTTCGAGGCGAGCGACATGCTGGTGTTCAACCAGACCGAGCTGGCCTCTTATCTCGGCCTCGACGGCGAGCCGCGCACTGCCGAAGAGGCGGCGGTGGCGCGGCGGCTGCTGAGCCGGCCGGGGCAGTCGGCGGTCGTGACCTTGGGCGCGGCAGGCGCGGCGCTGGTTACTGCCAGCGACGTCGAATTTGCCCCCTCTTTCCTGGTTCCCGTGGTAGACACAACGGGCGCCGGCGATTGCTTCTGCGGCGCGCTTGCCGCCCTGCTCGACGAGGGGGTGGCGCCGGGTCAGGCGCTGCGGCTGGCGAATGCGGCGGCGGCGCTGTGCGTCGGGCGCGAAGGCGCGGGGCCGGCGATGCCGAGCCGGGCTGAGGTCGAGGCGTTCCTTGCCCGGCCAAGTTAACGGGCGCGCGCGATCAAGAGTTTGTCCAGCCCCCGGATAGTCTGACGGGCGTAACGACATAGGGGTGGAACGATGGGAAATACTCCGCCGGCCATGGATCCATTCGGGCTTCCGTCCGACACCGGGGGAAAGGATCTGGGCGTGTTCATGCCGATCGCCAATGGCGGTTGGATTCTCTCCAAGAATGCGCCGCCGATCGACGGCTCCTATGAGTACAACCGCAAGGTGGCGAAGCTCGCGGATGAGATCGGCCTCGATTTCATCATGTCGATGGCGAAGTATCGCGGCTATGGCGGCGAGACCGAGCATTGGCGCTACACGCTGGACGCCACCGCCTGCATGTCCGCGCTTGCCGAGGCGACCAGCCGGGTGAAGGTGTGGACGACGGTGCACACCATCCTGCAGAACCCGGCCGTCACCGCCAAGATGATCGCGACGCTCGACCAGATCAGCCATGGCCGCGCCGGCCTCAACGTCGTCACCGGCGCGTATAAGGGGGAATTCTCCCAGATGGGGGCCTGGCCCGAAGGCGTCGACCATGACGCGCGCTACGATCTCGCCACCGAATGGATCCAGGGTATCAAGGCCCTGTGGACCCAGGATTCGGTGACCATGAAGGGCAAATATTTCACGCTCGACGACTGCATGTCCGACCCCAAGCCGTCGACGCGGCCCTTCCTGGTCTGCGCCGGCACGTCGCGGCGGGGCATGGACTTCACCTCGCAGGAGATGGACGCGATCTTCCTGTCCGGCGGCGACGCCAAGGAACTCTACAAGGCCAGCCGCGACGCCAAGGAGGTCGCCGCCACCTATGGCCGCGCGATGCGCACCTATTCGATGATGACGATCCTGTTCGGCGAGACCGACGAGGCCGCCGAGCGCGAGGCCGCATATTATCGCGAAGGGCTGGACGAGGGCGCTCTGCGCGGCATGATGAAGGCCTATGGCTTTCTCGATGCCGAGATCGGCAAGGAGAATGCCTTCGTCCAGAAGAGCCGCTCCACCTTCCAGACGCCGCATGTGCTCGGCACGCCGAAGACAGTGATCGAGCGGTTGAGCGACCTGCTCGAGGAATCGCAGATCGACGGGCTGATGCTCATCTTCCCAGACTATATCAAGAGCTTGCCGATTTTCGGCGCCGAGGTGCTGCCGGCACTGCGGGAACGCTTTCCTTCGGTCGTGAAGGAGCCCGCACATGTCTGAGGCCGTCCTCGCCGAACTGCCGCATCTCGACGCACAGGCCATCGCGCCGATGATCGTGCCGGAGAAGACAGCGCTGATCGTCGTCGATATCCAGACGGACTTCGCCTCGCCCGCGGGACTGCTCGGCCGCCATGGCGTCGACATGAGCGTTGCCGAACCCGCGCTCGACAATATCGACCGGCTGATCGCAGCGGCGCGGAAGGCCGGCGCGGAGGTGGCCTTCATGCGTGTCGTGACGAGCCCGGAGACGGACTCCAACGCGCTGAAGACGCTCTACGAGCGGCGCGGCATGCCGGGTGGGCAGGGCATCTGCCGCACCGACGACGGCGGCGCCGACTATTATCGGGTGAAGCCCGAGCCGGGCGACATCGAGATCGAGAAGCTGATGTTCGACAGCTTCCACGGCACCGACCTCGACGAACAGCTGCGCGGGCGCGGGATCGAGACGCTGGTGATCACCGGCATCAGCACCGATTGCTGCGTCGAT
Organism: Flavisphingomonas formosensis; assembly: GCF_009755815.1. Lineage (GTDB taxonomy): Bacteria > Pseudomonadota > Alphaproteobacteria > Sphingomonadales > Sphingomonadaceae > Flavisphingomonas > Flavisphingomonas formosensis. Next base: position 158,236 of record NZ_WRPK01000002.1, on the reverse strand, counting down.
TCCACCGCGCGGGCGGCGTTCCACCGCGACTATCATGTCTTCGTGGTGTCGGATGCGTGCGCGGCGTTCGGGGACGATCTCCATTATGGCGCGCTGAACGCGCTGCAGAAGAATGTGGCGTTCCTGGTGACGAGCGATGCGGTTATCGGGGCGTGGGCCAAATGACTCGTTTCGTCTTCGTCATTCCGTTCGCACTGAGCTTGTCGAAGTGCTCTCCTTCTTTCTTGCTTCGGGAAGAGCAGAAGGGAGGGCTTCGACAGGCTCAGCCCGAACGGGTTTTAGGTTGGGCGCTATGACCCTCACCTACGTCACCTTCCTCTCAACCAACGTGGACCGTCTCGCGCAATTCTATGTCGATGCGCTCGGCCTCGAGGAGATCGAGGCGTCGCGCGATCATCGCTATCGCGAGGTGATCGCCGGCGGCTGCAAGATCGGCTTTGCCTATGCCGGCGCCTATGAAACGCTGGGCCTCGCCGAGGACGCAAACCCGACTGGCTTCCGCTCGGTGCTGACCTTCGCGGTGGGCAGCGTCGCCGAGGTCGGCCCCGGCGCCGACAGGGCAGTCGCGGCCGGCGCCACGCTGGTCAAGCCCGGCTTCGACACCTTCTTCGGGCAGCACCAGGCGGTGCTGCGCGATCCCGACGGCAACGTCTTCCGCATCAGCGCACCCATCGGATCATGATCGTCTATACCCCGCCCAGCGCCGCATCGCACATCCCGGTGATCGACCTTGCCGGCAGCTTCGACGATCCCGAGGCGCTGCGCCGCGTGGGATGGGAGATCCACAAGGCCTGCCGCGAGACCGGCTTCTTCTACATCTCCGGCCATGGCGTGCCGCAGGCGCTGATGGACAATCAGATCGAGATGACGCGCCGCTTCTTCGCGCAGCCGGCCGAGGCCAAGCGCGCGGTGGCGATCGCGCATTCGCCCTGCCGGCGCGGCTATGAGGAAGGGCTGCAGATCCTCGATCCCGGATCGCCGCCCGATCTCAAGGAAAGCTTCATGCTCGGCCGCGAGCTCGGGCCGGAGCATCCCCATGTCCAGGCGGGCGTTCCCAATTACGGTCCCAATCTCTGGCCGGCCGGGCTGCCGGGCTTCCGCGAGCAGATGGAGGCCTATGAGGCCGAGATCATCCGCATCGGCACCCATCTGATGGGCTGCCTCGCCGCCTCGCTGGACCTCGATCCCGGCTATTTCGCGGACGGGCTCCAGGATCCGCAATGCGGCATGCGGCTGCTCCACTATCCGCCGCAGCCGGCGGATACGGCGTTCAACCGGCTCGGCGCCGGCGCGCACAGCGACTGGGGATCGATCACCATCCTGCTGCAGGACGACATGGCGGGCCTCGAGGTGCGGAACGCCGACGACGAATGGATATTGGCAACGCCGATCCGCGGCACCTTCGTGATCAACATCGGCCAGATGATGGAGCGGTTCAGCGCCGGCCTCTACCGCGCCAACCTGCATCGCGTCCGCAACAACGCGGCCGACCGTGCGCGCCATTCGGTGGCGGTGTTCTTCGAGCTCGACCATTTCTACAAGATGGGCCGCGCGCCGACCGTGCCGGCCAATGACGCGTTCGACGCGCTGTTCGACCTCACCGTCGGCGAGCATATCGAGCAGATGGCCCGCGCCAGCTACGGGGGGTGAGGGCGCGCGGTGGGCTGGTTGAGCGCAGGTCGACCATCTCTATCTTCGGACCAATCTCGTCATCCCAGCGAAAGCTGGGATCGCCCTCAGCAGCGAACCGGGTGCCATTGGTGAGCGATCCCAGCTTTCGCTGGGATGACGAAAAGTGGGATGAATCCTAGCGGCAATCCCCGGCTCGATGGGACGGCTTGGTCATGCCAAGAGTCCCACACCCCGATCCGCTCTATCCCGTCGTCTGGGCCGAAACGCCCACCGCACCGGATAGCCCCGCAACCCCCGCCGTCTCCGGCCTGCCGGAGGACGACGACCCGATCCAGCTGCACCTCGACGAGGCGCTGGTGCGCAAGGCCGACAATGACACGGTGGACCGCTGGAAGACGCTGTCCGGTCCATGGTTCGCCGCGCGCGGCGAGGACGCCGCGACGCGCTGGAAGGATATCGAGCAGTCGCTGCACGAGATCGTGCGCCGGCCGCTGGGCGAACTGGCGACCACGCGGCAGCGAAACATGTACCGCGACATCATGGAGCCGCGCCTTTCGGCCTGGGGCGACGAGGCGCGTGCCCATGCGGACCGTGAGACCCAAGCTTTCAACGACAGCGAATCCCGCCAGCGCCAGGATCTGGCGCTGGCAGCGATGCGCCGCGGCGCGCGGTTGAACGACATGCGCGCCGTGGCGGAAGGCGAGCGGCGCATCATCGGTGAGGTGCGTGGGCGCAGCCGCCGGCAGGGCCTCGATCCGGATGCGACAAGCGCAGCGGAAACGGACGCGCTCGGCGCGGCGCATGCGGATCTGGTCGAGCATCTGGCGCAGCACGATCCCCAGCACGCGCAAGGCTGGCTGGACGCGCACGGCGGAATGATCAGCGATCCGGCGAAGGTCGAGCGACTGAAGAATATGCTGCAGCCCTATGTGGCGGAGCAGCAGCAGGAAGGGCTTGCCGACCTGATCCGCGAGGAAGGCGGTGACCTGCCTGCCCAGCATGCCGCCGTGGACGCGATGGGGCTCGATGCGCCCATCGCCGACGGGCTCAAGCAGCGCCTCGCGGACATGGCCGAAGGCGACCGCAGGACTGCGGAAAAGGAACAGGATGCGGCCTTATCCCGCGTAATGGCCGCCGTGCTCGATCCGGAGATGCAAACGCTGCGCGGCATACCGCCGGCGGATTATTATGCGCTGACACCGGATAGATTGAAGATGGTGAACGCCGTGATGGCGGCGAATTTGCGCGGCGAGGGAGCAGTGGCCAATCCTGGGCTTTACAGGGCACTAGCTAACAGGGCGGCGCGGGGGGTGCTGACAAACGACGAGGTGCGCAAAACGTTCGAAAGACTCCCACATTCACAAGTCGATCTATTTGGCCCTGTGTCAGAGGGCGAGATGTCTAAGCCATCGGGTTATCGACCTTTTAGTTCCCCTGAACGTGGAGAATTGGACAATATATCTTCTTCGAATTTCATCAATAATGACTTGGAGAGCGCGGTATATGATCCTGATATCGTAAAGCCGAAATTGGATAGGGCTGGTATTGCAGATTGGACAAGAAGGAAATGGAATGGCAATTGGAGAGGATTTGCTGAGTGGAGTGTCGGAAAGGCGATTAAAGATCCAAAAACGTCGCAATCTGCTAGAGACGTACTTGGGAGCTTCCTGAGTGGGAAGGGAAGGAAAGTATTCTATTATGGACCGCAATCCCAAGGTTTAAAGGAGCTCTTTACCGGAGAGACCGGAGGGTATTTCGAGCGCGAGCAAATAGAAGCCATGCGATATATGGCGTATAAGAAGGGGAAAAGGGGGTATCTAAAAGACGGGGATAAAGTAGATAATTTCGTATTCAGAGATTTCACCCCTGTTGATGGTGCTTTAGGGTTCAAAGATGGTACTCAAATGGGCGATATCGTTGGAACGATAACTCATGGATTGGAAGCGTATGTAAAAGATGATCGATTTATTCTCGGGCTGACAATGACATGACGATGCTGTCGTTTCCCGGAGGGAACTTGATTACTCTGCAAGATAGATTTATAGATCTTCCTAAAAGTGGGCCTTTGTCGAGTGTCAAAATCATATTTGAGTGGTCTGTTCCTATCCCAGACTATCTGAAAGAGCGGCCTTGATGCGATTTTATCATACTCTATTTCTTATCTCTTCATGTCTGCTTGGAGGGTGCGATCCCAAGGATGCCTCCTATGCGGATTTAATGGGGGAATGGCGATCCGATCAGGGTTACTCTGTGACGTTGCGTCCGGATCGCAGTTTCCGGTTCTGTGACGGTTCAGCGTGCTTTGACGGCCGTTTCAGGAATCCGGGCGGCATCGAAATCGAACTCCAAGATTTTTTCAAGCATACCGAAGCAAAGAGATTTGTTAAACAGGCAGGAATGTTTGAAAATGTCAGCCCGGGTTCTCTATTTTATCCGGGAAACGATCTGAGTTTCTCTGTTACATCGGATAATAATCGATCGAACTGGTGTGGTAAAGAAATCTGTGTTTTATACGGGTCTGTTGAGACGCGTGACCATATTGCGTTTATAAAACAATAAATCTTAAGGTTGCCGTGTACGTCATAAAATCATCGATTAATTATCGAAATATATTATAATTGTAAAAATAGATCGTTACATTCTCAATACGTGGGAATGCCGGGGCGGTATATTCCATAATGGGTTAAATAATTTATCTGCGCCACAAGCATATTCGGACTGTTCCCTTTCTCGTGGATTTGCCTGTGCCGGTGTAGCATGCTCCCTGCCGTCGAAGCGTCCACGAATCACCCTCGCCGTGCGTGGAAAGTATGTCTTCATTTCCATATCCCCACCAGCCTTTCTTGTCGTTGTAGATAGATGCCCAATAATCTCGTGACTGTTCATCGGCTTGGATTTCGGGCTCGGGATAATCAATGCCCCAGTGAAGTTGCCGAGGACCCTCAATGTAGAATTCACCATTTTGCTCTATTTTATAGGCGCATTTTCCCGATATCCTGGTTTTACCATTCACGTTGAGCCAGGCATCGGCCCCATTTTAAGTCTTTGGGCAGGCGATGTTCCCGCTTGGCTGCAGAATGCGCGGTGCAAGTGGCGAGACCGGCGACCAAGAAGCCGAGCGCAAATCTCCACTGGCTTTTTGAGATCATTCATCGCTCCGGGATTCGCGCTTCGCTCGAGTAAGCGAGGTTGTGTTCACCTCATGTTCTATCTTACTCTGCGTTGTAGACAATGCATCGAAGCAGGTGGACGCCAAACTGGCTTCGCGGTTTCGGCTAACGCTCCACCGCTATGTCCAGCAGCCTATCGCGCATTCCGCGAAGGATGGACGCCCGAAAAAGTTCGGGCGCGGATCGTCAAGACCGGGGGGTGAGGGTCTGGGAGCATCGCGGACATGGCAACCGCTCTTCGCTCCTCCGAATCCGGCATCGCCGTCCACCCGCTGTCCCCGGTGATCGGGGCGGAGATTTCCGGTATCGACCTGCGCCAGCCGCTGGCCGCCGAGGATGTCGCCCGGCTGCGACGCGCGTTGCTCGATCACAACGTCATCTTCTTCCGGGACCAGCCGCTCGATTTCGAGGATATGAAGCGGGTCGGCCGCGCGTTCGGCGAACTGCACATCCATAGCGGCGTCGCGGGCCTGCCCGACCATCCCGAGATCGTGCGCATCCATGCCGACGGCGCCTCCAAATATGTGGCCGGGGAGGACTGGCATTCTGACCTCACCTGCGATCCCGTGCCGCCGATGGGCAGCCTGCTCTGCCTGCACACCGTGCCGGAGGTCGGCGGCGATACCGCGTTCGCCAATATGGTCGCCGCCTATGAGGCGCTGAGCGATCGGATGAAGGCGCATCTCGACGGGCTCACCGCGGTGCATGACGGTGCGCGGGTGTTCGCTGCCTTCTCGCCGCCGGACAAGACCTTCCCCAAGTCGCGCCATCCGGTGGTGCGCACCCATCCCGAGACAAGGCGCAAGGCGCTGTTCGTCAACAAGCAGTTCACCGCCCATATCGAGAGCCTGCCGCGCGACGAGAGCGAGGCGCTGCTCGCCTATCTCCACGCCCATTGCGCCAAGCCGCAATTCCAGGTGCGCTTCCGCTGGCAGAAGCATTCGATCGCCTTCTGGGACAATCGCGCGGCGCAGCACACCGCGATCTGGGATTATTTCCCGCATATCCGTTCGGGCTATCGGGTGACGATCGCTGGTGACGGGGCGCCGTTCTGATGGGGTACGGATATGGCGCGTCGGAGCCTTCTCCCGCTTGCGGGAGCGGGCTCAAGAGGGGAGAGGCGCAATGACCGACGCCCCCACGCCCGTCGACCTGCTGATCCGCAATGCCTGGATCGTCACCATGGACGGCGAGCGGCGGATCTTCCGCGACGGCGCGATCGCCCTCGTCGGGGATCGCATCCATGCGGTCGGGCCGAGCGCCGAGATCACGGCGGCGGTGCAAGCCAAGGAGACGATCGACGGCAGCCGCTTCGTCGTCACGCCCGGCTTCGTCAACGGCCATATCCACACCACCGGCGAGCCGCTGACCCGCAGCCTGGTGCCCGACGATACCGACTGGCGCACCAACGTCTTCGACTGGCTGATCCCGATCGACATGGCGCAGGAGCCGCGGCACGAGCGGCTTTCGGCGCAGTTCGCGGCGCTGGAAATGCTGCGCACCGGCACCACCTGCTTCGTCGAGGCGGGCACGATCATGGCGCTGGACGAGGTGGTCTCGGGTCTCGCCGAGACCGGCATCCGCGCGCGCGTCGGCCAATGGGCGCAGGATCGCGCCTTCGCCGCCGACGACGATCAGGTGGCGCTCACCGATCGCGCGCTGAAGGTGCTGGAGAGCGAGCTCGATCGTTATCCGACCGCGGGCGATCCGCTGATCGCCGCCTGGCCGGCGCTGGTCGGCCACAACACCGCCACCGACACGCTGTGGATCGAGGCGACGCGGCTGGCGAAGGAGAAGGGGGCGGGCGTCACCGCGCATATGAGCCCCGATCCGATCGATCCGGACTATTATCTTGCGACGACCGGGCGTCGCGCGATCACGCACCTCGGGCATCTGGGCGTCCTCGGGTCGCACCTTTCGCTCACCCATGCCATTCATCTCGACGATGAAGAGGTGCGCCTGCTGGCCGATAGCGGCACCAACGTCACCCATTGCCCGATGACGGCGATGAAGGGGGCCTATGGCGCCACGGCCGCAGGCAAGTTTCCCGAGATGGCGGCGCTGGGGGTCAACATCCAGCTCGGCACCGACGGCAATAATAACGGCAACGTCGCCGACATGATGCGCGCGATGTTCGTGATGGCCGGTATCTTCAAGGATTCGCGCCGCGATCCGACGCTCTTCTCCGCCTATCGCGTGCTGGAGGCGGGGACGCTGAACGGCGCGCGCGGCGCGCAGCTTTCCCATCTGATCGGGTCGCTGGAGCCGGGCAAGAAAGCCGATTTCGTGCTGCATGATCGCGATCGGCCGGAATGGGTGCCGCTGTTCAACGTCGTCAACCAGCTCGTCTATGCGGCGGACGGCCGCGGCGTGCATAGCGTGTGGGTGGACGGGCAGCGCGTGGTCGAGAATTACCGCTCGACCCTGATCGACGAAGAGAAGATGTTCGCCGATGTGCAGCAGGCCGGCGGCGAGGTGATCGCCCGCGCAGGCTTGCCGGTTCCCTGCGAATGGCCGGTGTTGTGATGCGGCCGCGCCGCGCTTACCTTCTTTCCCGAGGAGACGGCCGATGAACGTCCATGGGCGCGCACGTTTCGTCGTGCTGGCGGCGATGAGCCTGCTCTATTTCCTGCTTTCGGCGGGCACCTTCAACGCGCTCGGCGTCGTGCTGCCGATGATGGTCACCGACATGGGGATGAACTGGACGGAGGCAGGGTTCGGCTTCACGCTGCTCGGCATCGCCTGTGGCATCACCAGCCTGGCGCCCGCCATGCTGATCCGCCAAATCGGTGTCAGCCTGACCCTGATCGTCGGCGCGATCCTTCTGGCCGCGGGCTTCGGCTGCCTGGCGATCGCCCATGGCGTGCTGCCCTATCATGTCGGCACGACCCTGATGGGCATGGGCTATTGCTTCTGCGGCACGGTGGCCGGGGTGCACGTGATCTCCGCGATGTTCGAGCGCAAGTCCGCCGCGCTCGGCATCTATTTCACCACCGGCGGCCTGGGATCGGTGGCGGGGCCGTTGTTCTTCGTCGCGATCCAGAAATTCCTGACCGACTGGCGAATCTTCTGGGTGCTCTGCGCCGTCGGCGCGCTCGTGGTCGGCCTGTTCGCGGCGATCGTGACGCGGGGTAGCCATCCGCGCCACGCGCCCAAGGACCGGCCGATGGTCGAAGCAACCGGATGGACCGCGCGCGAGGCGCTGCGCATGCCGCAATATTGGGTGATCGTCGGCGGCTATACGGCCTGCCTGCTGGTCAACACCACGGTCCACAGCTTCGTCGTCCAGCATATGAGCGAGCGGGGCATCACCCAGGCGAGCGCTGCGTTCATCGTCAGCGCGGGCGCCGCGGTGGGCGCGATCGCATCGGCGGTGGCCGGCGTGGTGGGCGAGAAGATCCATGCCCGCTGGCTGATGCTCTGCTCGCTGGCGGCGCTGACGATCGCATCGGGATCGCTGGTGATCCCGCAGAGCTGGTTCTCGCTCGGCCTGTTCGCCCTCTCGATCGGCATCGGTCTGGGCTTCAGCTATGTCGCTGCGGCGATGCTGCTGCACGATTATTTCGGCAAGCGGCCCAATCTCGAGCTTTACTCCACCATGTGCATGGTCTCGACCTCCGCCGCGGTGGGGCCAGGGCTGGGCGGGTTCGTGCGCGATCATAGCGGCAGCTTCCTGTCTGTGTTCGTGACGCTGGCCATCATCGGCTTCGCGCTGGTCGTGGCTGTGCTGGTGATGCGCCGGCCGGTGCGCGCGGCGGACGAGGCGGAGACCAAGCTCGCGCCCGAATATATCTGATGGCCGGACGTCATACTCCGCCGTCATGCTGAACTCGTTGCAGCATCCACCCATCGGCGGGCACCGTGTCTGGTTTGATGCGAAGCTGATCGGTCGCGTTCTGCCGTAGACACAAGGCCTGTCGTACGGTGGATGCTGAAACAAGTTCAGCGTGACGGTTAGAAGAAAGGACCGAAACTGTTGACCGACTTCGCCGATCCCGCCCGCGCGCCCTATGCCGTCACCGAGGCCGAGCGCGACGCGATCGCAGCCGCGATAGATACGGACGAACTGGTCGCGCTCGCCCTGACCCTGGGCAATATCCCCAGCCGCTCGCGCGAGGAGCTGGCCGCAGCCAATTACGTCCATGACTGGATGGCGCGCGAGGGCTTCAATCCCCGCCGGGTGGGCGCGACGCCGGAGCGCCCCAATATCATCGGCGAATATGGCGGCAGCGGCGACGGCGCCAACCTGCTGTTCACCGCGCATCTGGATACCGAGAGTCCGAGCGGCATCGCCCATCAGGACGCCTTCCGGTATCGGCCCTCCACGCTCGCCGATCCGGAATGGACGACCTGCTGGGTGGAGGACGGACAGCTGCGCGGCTATCCCATCTCCAACGATCGCGGCCCGATGAGCTGCTTCCTGATCGCGGCCAAGGCGCTCCGCAAGGCGGGCATCGGGCTTTCCGGCAAAGTCTATCTCACCGCCTGCCCAGGCGAGATCGGGCCCGAACCGATCGAGGAATATCAGGGCATCCAGTATAATGGGAAGGATATCGGCGCCCATTATCTGTTCCATCATGGCGGCGTTGCCCCCGATTATGCGATCGCGGCCGAAGGCACCGATTTTGGCGTCACCTGGCAAGGCTGCGGCTATGCGCTGTTCCGGATCCGCATCCACGGCCGCGGCGTCTTCTCGCCGATCCTCGAGGCGCCGGAGCGGCCCGAGGCGCATCCCAATCCGATCTACCGGCTGGGCCCCGTGATCGAGGCGGTGCATGCTTGGAGCCTCAAATGGGAACGGGAGAGCCAATATGAGACGCCGGGCGGCCTTTCCCAGCCCAAGGTGCAGCTCGCCTCGGTGCGTGGCGGCGCGCCGTTCGACTTCGGGGCGGGCACCGAGGTGTGCGCGCTCTATCTCGATGTGATCCTCAATCCTCGCCAGACGGTGGCGCAGGCCTATCACGGTCTCAACGCGGCGCTGAAGACGGTCGACATCGAAGGCTATGACATCGAGCCGGTTGTGGTGCGGCACGGCTTCGAAGCGGAGGCGGGGGCGGTGGCGCCGCTGACCGGCGCGGTGGACGCCGCGACGCGGCTGGTGCGTAGCGTGCCCTCCGAGCGGGCGCATCCGGTCTATTCGAGCATGTGGCGCGACCATAACGTGTTCAACATGCATCGCATCCCGGCGATCACCACCGGCATGCCGCGCTGGCGGCCGACGCCGGAGGACATGCGATCGAGTGCGCTGATCTACGCGCTGACCATGCTCGCGACCTGCGGGCGCGGCGCGGCACCCGACTTCGGCGGGGCGACCAGCGTCTATGGGGATGAAACGCCATTTTCGTGATCGCCCGCGTGGGGCCATGGCTTGCACATATCGGTTTGGTCGCGTTTTCCTTCGTCATCCGGACGGACGTCGGGATCAGCGAAGCGACCCGCTGAGCCGGGATGACTGAGAAAAAAGCAGAACATCGCATGGCGTAGAGGAAGCTGGAAGAGGCACGCCCGCGTTGACGAACCTTCCCTCGCGCGCCTAGCCTTGCGGCAGGCATGGCGACAGATCGTGCCGCGAAATTGGGGGAGGGGTTCATCGATCAGAGGATGGAATCCGCGGACGTGAGGTTCACGACCAACGCTTACCCGAAAGAGCAGCGGCGCGACGCGTGGCGTTTCGCGCTGCGACGGCTGTCGATCGAGCTGGGCGAAATGCCGGAGGAGGGGCTTTATGGTGAGCTCGTCGCCTTCAAGAGCGAGCTCGGCATAGAATTCATCCGCGTCACCGCGACCGCCCAGGCGTTGAAGCTCGATTTCACCGCTCATCCGGACTTCTTCTGGCTCACCATGCTGCTCGACGGCCACGCCGATGTAAGCGGCGGAAAGGCGATGCTTTCCGCCGAGGATGGCGACATCGTGTTCGGGCGCGGTGAGATCGCGGCGACCCATGCCTTTTCGGGCGACAACCGCAGCCTGATCGTCAAGATTCCGCGTTCCGTGCTCACTCTCCGGCTGCGCACGCCGCTGCCCGAGGAGATCGGCAAGCTGGCGGCAGACCAGGGGGCGAGCCGCGTGCTGGGCGGCATGCTCCGCTCCGTGGCCGACACGCTGATCGACGCGACGCCCGATCAGATGCGGCCGATCGAACTCAGCCTCCCCGAATTCCTGCTGACCGGCTTGCTCGACAATGCGCCGCCGCGCGCGCTGGGTGGTGCTGCGGGCATGCGCGCTGCGCTGCTCGAGCGCATCTTCCAGACGATCGAGATGCGCCTGTCCGATCCTGAGCTCAGCCATCAGCAGGTGGCGAGCGAGCATGGTATCTCGCCGCGCTATCTGCAGAAGCTGTTCGAATCGGTCGGCGAGAGCTTCGGCCATTTCGTGAAGCTCAGGCGGCTGGAGCGCTGCCGGCTCGATCTGCGTAGCCCGCTGCACGCGCAGAAATCCATCTCCGACATCCTCTTCCAATGGGGGTTCAACGATTCCGCTTCGTTCAGCCGGGCGTTCCGCGAGCAATATGGGGTTTCTCCACGCGAATATCGCAAGGCTGGCCCGTCGGCTGCGACTGACAGCGAGCAGCCGCGTCGCGGCAGCCCTGCGGCCAAGCGAGACATGCGTCCGCTTGCTCCGCAGATGGACGGCGAGGAGGGCGAGAGCGAGGCGCCGCTGACCCTCGACGATGCGGGCGATACGGCGCCGGGCGTACGCCACCACCTGCTGCCGGTGAGCCCGGAAACGGTGCATTGGGGCTTTTTCAGCCGGCATTTGAAGCCGGTGCTGGAGGTGCGCTCCGGCGACTATGTGACGATCGAGACGCTGACCCATCACGGCAATGACGATGCCGAGCGCATGATCGAGGGCGATCCGGGCGCGGAGAGCGTCTATCACTGGACGCACGAGGGCAAGGCGATCGAGCGGCGCGGGGCGGGGCCGCTGGACGCCTCCGCCTATGGCCGCGGCGCGGGCGAAGGCTTCGGCGTGCACATCTGCACCGGCCCGATCGCGGTGGCGGGCGCGCGGCCGGGCGACGTGATCGAAGTGCGGGTGCTCGACATCAAGGCGCGGCCGAGCGGCAATCCCAAATTCCAGGGGCGCGCCTTCGGTAGCAACGCGGCGGCCTATTGGGGCTTCCACTATTCTGACTTGCTGACCGAGCCGCGCCCGCGCGAGGTGATCACCATCTACGAGGTGGAGCGCAACGACGGCCGGCCGTGCGCCCATGCCGTCTATAATTATCGCTGGACCCCGCAGACCGACCCGTTCGGCGTGGTGCATACGCGGATCGACTATCCGGGCGTGCCGGTGGATCATGCCACGGTCGAGAAGAATTTCGACATATTGCGCGACGTGGAAATACCGGTGCGGCCGCATTTCGGCGTGATCGGGCTGGCGCCGGCGCATGGCGATCTCGTCGATTCGGTGCCGCCTGCGGCATTTGGCGGCAATCTCGACAATTGGCGCACGGGGCCGGGATCGCGGATCTTCCTGCCGGTGGCGGTGGCGGGCGGGTTGTTGTCGCTGGGCGATCCGCACGCCTCGCAGGGCGATTCCGAATTGTGTGGCACGGCGATCGAATGCTCGATGACCGCGCTGATCCAGATCATCCATCATCCCGCCGCTGCGACGCACCGGCATCTGCGCGATCTCGACTATCCGCTGATCGAAACGGCCGACGAATGGGTGATCATGGGTTTCAGCCATCCGGACTATTTGAAGGAACTGGGCGAAGACGCGCAGAGCGAAGTCTATAAGCGCTCCTCGATCGATCTCGCGATGCGCGATGCGTTTCGCAAGGCGCGGCGTTTCCTGATGACGTCGCGCGGGCTCAGCGAGGACGAGGCGATCTCGCTGCTTTCGGTCGGCGTCGATTTCGGCGTGACGCAGGTCGTCAATGGCAATTGGGGCGTGCATGCCGTGATCAGGAAGAGCCTGTTTACGGCGTAAGGGGAGATCAGGGTGGCTTGCGATGACTCGTTTGGACAAAGCTGCTTTGGGCGTTTCGGGCGTTATGACGCTGCTCTTCGCTCCCAGGGCATTGGATGCTGCGCGCCTTTATAAAGAGCTTGATCAAATCTCGGGTGCGATGTGCATGGTCGGCATTCTGGGCTGGATCATCGCTACATACGGACCGATAATGGTTTTCGTATCATCCTGGCATTTATCTCTGCGCCTGCGTGCGACTTGGGTGGTCCATCTCCTGGTGACCCCATGTGCCGGGATCACGCTGCTAGCCGGTTCGAAAATCATGCTGTATCTGATCCGGGACCCCGACTTCGACGCGACGTTGGGCGCTCCCGTCATGCCGGCTCCGCTCCTGTTCGTGATCGCATTTGTGGGCTATTTCTCGGTTTTGATATTCAAGCAGATAAAATCTGCTCCGAGACGAGCTTAAAGTTTGTTTGGAAATGCGCGGCGCGCGGACGCATGCGCCCACCCCCCAACCCATCCCTGCAAGCAGGGAGGGAGTGACCGCTACCGTCCCACCACCGCCTCGTAGTCCGGATCGATCTCCACCGCCCGGTCCTCGTCGGCGCGGGCCGCCCCGATCTTGCCCTGGCGGCGCAGCAGGAGGCTTCTGTTGTAATAGGCCGATGCGGCATGCGGGGCATGGCGGACCGCGGCATTCGCGTCGGCGAGCGCGCGATCGTCATCGCCGAGGCGCCCATAAGCGAGGCTGCGGTTGAGATAAGCCTGGGAGAATTTGGGGGCCACGGCGATCGCGGCGTCGAAGGCCGCGATGGCGCCGTCCATATCGCCCTGCCAGGCGCGTGTCAGGCCATCCGCGAGATGGGCCGCCGCGACGCCCTTGGGGCCGCGGGCGGAGAGCGGCAGGGCGCGCTGGCAGAGCGAGAGGATGCGGCTTGGATCCTCCACCGTGCAAGCATTCCAGTCGCCACGGGCCGGAGGCGCTGTCTCACGGCGCCGCGCGGTCACGACTACGTCCCCCGGCGCAGGCGAGGCGACGGGCGCGGTCTCCGGCGGAACGGATACGATTGGGGCGGGCGGCGGTGGCGGTGGCGGGGGTGGAGGAGCTGGAGGTGCGGCGCGAGAGCTGTACGCGGGCGCCCTTCGTTGCGCTTGCGTCGAACCGGCTTCGGCGAGCTGAACCGGGGCGGCGCGCGCGACGGGCGTTGGCGGAGCGGCGGGTTCGGCCTCGGCCTGCGGTGGTTCGACCCGGGCGGCCGGTTGCGTGGCTGCGCGATCAGCCGTGGCCGGGGGGCGTTCCGGCGAAGGTGGAGCGGGGCTGCGATAGGTCCGCCTCGTATCTGCCGATGGCACGGTAACGGCCGGGGGCGGTGACGGTGCGGTGCGGATCGCCTCCTTGCCTGCATTGCGATAGACGATTTCCCAGGCAGCGGGCAGCCCGACGACCGCCATCAGCCCGACGGTGACGAGCGCGCCGAACTGGGGACGACGGATCCACGGCCTACGGGGTGTGCGTTCGGGTTTGGCGGGCACGCCGGCCGCAGGCGCGTGGCCATCGAAGCGCCGCATCGCCTCGCCGATCGCCGCTTCGCGCCGGGAGGCATTCGGCGGCGGCGGATCGGGCAAGGATGCTCGGAGATCGTCGTCCGCCATTCAACCGCTCCTGCCGGTGCAGGGCGAAATTAAAGCGCGACGGAAGGACATGGACGACATCTGGCGTCCTTATACCGTCCCTTTGCAGGTGGGTCGAATATTGTAAGAGCCCATTCGGAAACGCGCGAAACGGCGTGCTTCGAGGCGGCACTGGCATAATGTGCCGAAGGTCCATTTCCAAACCGGCTCAGAGGGTGCGGCGGCGATGGCCACATCGCCGCCGCGTCCGGTCATCGATCGAGCCGGGCCATCGCGGATGCGGTCTTGGCGGCGCGGACTATCTGGACGAATTCGGCGCGATAGCCGAACGCGTCCGATCCCCGGGCGGCATTCGCGATCGCCAGCACGTCGTCATAACCCATCGCGCCGCCATATTTCCCGCCGCGCAGCAGCTCGGCGAAGGCGGCGACGCCGGTAGCGAAGCGCGCGTCCTGCGGCGCATCTGCGAAGCGCGCTGTCTCCGACGCGCGGTCGATCGGGGTCGCGATCAGCCGGCTGGTGTCGGATTTAGGCAGCTTGTAGCGGATCTTCACATAGCCATATTCGTTGCCGTGCGCTTCCACCGGGGCGGTCGTCGGTCTGGCATAGCGCAGATCCCCGATTGCGCGGGGACCGCCAACCGGCGTGATCTCGTAGAGCGCCGTCACAGTCTGGCCCGATCCGACATCGCCGGCATCGACCTTGTCATTGTCGAAGTCCTCGCGCGCCAGCATCCGCGTCTCATAGCCGATGAGACGATATTCGGCGACGGCGGCGGGATTGAACTCGACCTGGATCTTCACGTCCTTGGCGATCGGAAACAGCGTCGAGCTTGCTTCGTCGACCAGAGTCTTGCGGGCCTCGGCGAGCGTGTCGATATAGGCGGCGGCGCCATTGCCGTTCTGGGCCAGCGTCTGCATCAACGCGTCGTTGTAATTGCCCATGCCGAAGCCCAGCACGGAGAGGAAGACGCCCTTGCCGCGCTCACGTTCAACATAACCCTTGAGCTCGGTCTCGTTGGTAATGCCGACGTTGAAGTCGCCATCCGTGGCGAGGATCACCCGATTGACGCCCTGCGGATCGAGATTCTCCTCGGCCAGCATATAGGCCTGCCTGATACCCTCGGCCCCGGCCGTGCCGCCGCCCGCGCTGAGGCGATCGATCACCGCGCGGATGCGGCTCTTCTCGCGGGCCGGAGTCGGCGCCAGCGCGACGCCGGCATTGCCCGCATAGGTGACGATCGCCACCCGGTCGTCGGGCGCGAGTTCGTCGAGCAACATTCCGAGCGACTGCTGGACCAGCGGCAGCTTGTTGGGCGCGTACATCGATCCGGACGTATCGATCAGGAAGACGAGATTGGCGCGGGGCCGCGTGGCGCGCTGGATCGCATAGCCCTTGATCCCGATCCGCACCAGCTTGCGGCCCGGCGCCCAGGGGCTCGGGAATACGGACACATTGGTGCTGAACGGCTGCTCAGCCGATTGCGGCGCGGCATAATCATAGGGGAAATAGTTGATCATCTCCTCGCTGCGCACCGCCGCCGGCTGCGGCAGCACATTCTGGTTCAGCGAGGCCCGGACGAAGCTGTAGGATGCGGTATCGACGTCGATCGAGAAGGTCGAGACCGGTTCCTCGCGGGCCAGTTTGACTGGATTCTCCTCCTTCGCGGTGAAGCGGTCGCGCCCGACATTCTGATAGGCGGGCGGGCGGAGCGCATAGGCTTCCCTCGCCATGGGTGCGGACGGCGCGGGCGCATAGGCCATGGGTGGCCCCATTCGCGCCGCCGTGATGACGACGTCGTTGGGGGCGAGGACGGGTGGCGGAGGGGGCGGTGGTGGAGGGGGCGCGACCGATGCCATCGGCGGCACGACGCGCGGTGGCGCTCCGTTGCCGGCGCCCGTCTCGTCCAGGTCGGTCCTGGCGCAGGCGGTGAGCAGCGCGGCGGTCAGCCCGAGGGCAAGAACCGGATGGAAGCGAGGCATGATACTCTCCCTGGCAACGGCAGGCCGATCGCCCGCCAGTCACTGGGACGCGGCTCGGAGGGGAAAGCTTGGGAGAGGTGCGAAATTTTTTTCGGAGTTTCAATTCCCCCCGTGTTCGGCAGCGATCAGGCGGCGGGCCTCGTGCATGCGCCAGGATATCGTCGCTTCCGTCACGCCCAGGATGGCGGCAGCTTCCCCATGGCTGAGTTGCTGGCCGGCGACCAGGATCACGGTATCGCGATAGACGGGCTTCAGCCGGGCGATCGCGCTCTTCAGCCAGAATGCGTCGTGCAGATCGCGCCCGTCTGGGCCGCGAGTCAGGCCGGCGATCACCGCCAGCCGCTCGGTAAAGCCTTTGAACGAACGCCGTCGGCGGCGGAAGTCGCGGCAGGCGTTGAACACGATGCCGCACAGCCAGGTGCCGAACTTCGCCTCGCGGCGGAAGCCGGCGATCTTCTCGACCAGCGTACAGCAGACATCCTGCGCGATATCGTCGGCATCGGCCCGCGATCCGGTCAACTGCCAGGCGAGCCCATGGATGCGGTCATAATGGCGGCGCAGCAGGGTTTCGAAAGCCTGGCGGTCGCCGGCCATGGCGGCGGGCAGCAGGTCGGAATCCGGATCGGTTGCGAAATCCGCCATCGCCCGCCTGTTTGCCCCAATCGGGCGCACGGCGCCATATCGGGTTTCACGCCCCCCATCGACATCGTTCCCCGAAACAAAAAACGCCGACGTCCTGAGAAGGACGCCGGCGCGAGGGGAGAGAGAGCAATCAGAAGGCGAAGCTAACCGTGCCGAACACCTGGCGCGGATTGATATATTCGACGCTGGTCGTGCCCGATCCATAAGGATCGGAGAAGCGCGAGTTGATACCGGTCTTGTTGGTCAGGTTCTGTGCCGAGAAGGAGACCTTCCACGGCTTGTCGTGCGGCGCATATTCGATGAACGCGTTGTAGATGGTATAGGCAGGAACCTTGTCGAGCGCGGCGACAGCGAAGAGGCGGTAGTTGAACTTGCCGCGATAGACCAGCTCGCCGCGGATGGTCAGATCTCCGCTACCCAAGTCATGGGTATAGGTCGTGCTGAAAAGCCCCTGGACGCCCGGCATCTTCGGAAGGCGCCTGCCGTAGACGTCCTGCCGAGCGGCAGCAACTGCTGCTTCGATACGGGCATCATAATAATATCCGGAAGGATAGCCGAGTTCAGCGTATTTTTCCGCACGGACAAGGGCGGCTGTTTGCGCATCAAGAACCAGATAGTGGCTTTTGAACTTGCCCTTGCCCAGCGAAAGTGTGCCGTCGAAGCGTAGTCCATCGAGTGGTAGGACGGATGTTTCGAATTCGGCGCCGTAGACTTCAGCTTTAGGAATATTGTCTGTGCCACCTGCAAATGGAACAGGATCTTCAGCAGTGTATTGAAAATTAGTATACCAATAATAATAGGCAGAAGCATTGAAACGGAATTTCTTGTCGAAGAGTTCATTCTTCGATCCGATCTCAAGTGCTTTGACAGTTTCCTTTTTGAATTTAGACGGAACGAACTGTGGTCCGGACGAGAAACTTCCGGGTGTAAAGGGTTCGGCAGATACGAAGCTCAATCCTGTGGGTTTATATCCCTTGGATGCCGTGACGTAGAGAAGATTGTCCGGCGTAACCTTATATTCGACGCCGACCTTGCCAGTAATGGCAGAACTCGTGGTCTTTCTGGGCGGCACGACCTGGAAATATTGATAGGGCTGCGCCGTCACTTTGTCCCATGAGTAGCGAGCGCCTAGCGTGAAGGCTAGAGCATCGGTAGCATGATAGGTCGCCTGACCATATCCAGCCCAGGAAGTGTGCTGGAAGGGGCTATCAGTCTGGAACTTGACGCCGGTGCCGTCCGGCAGGACAACGGCGGCAGCAAAGGGCGTCACGACTTCAAAGATGTTCTGCAGCGCACGCTGGCGCAGATAGAAGCCGCCGACGGTCCATTCGAGCGCTGTATTGCCGACTGACGCCAACGAAACCTCCTGGGTGAAGGTCTTGCTCTTGTCCTGCCACAAGGTGATGTGGTCGAAATAGAAGGGACTCGCCAGACGATCATTGTCGCTCGTCTGATGTTTGTTCATATATTGATAAGCGCTTACCGACTTGGCGATCATGTTGTCGCCGATGTCCTGGGTGAGCGTAAGGTAGATCATCTTCGTGTTGAGCTTGAAGACGCTGGGAAAGTCCTGATCGACGGCACGGGCACCCGGCGTCGTGTCGCGAATATCCTTCTGCAGCGCTCCATTGTGATCCGCATGGAACATCTGGCCTTCGAGCAGGGCGGTGAAGGTGTCGTTCGGTTTCCACAGCAACGAACCGCGGACGCCGATGTTGTTTGCATCGTCGAGCTGGTACTTTGAACGGCCCGGCACGCCGACGGAATAGCCGTAGCCGTCATGCCGCAGATATTGAACACTGGCACGGGCGGCGATGGTGCTGCTGATCGGAATGTTCACCGTGCCGTTGGCTTTGACGTAATTATAATTGCCATAGCTCAGCTGCGCTGTGCCGCTGGCTTCGCCCAGCACGGGCTTCTTGGTTATCACGTTGATCGCGCCGCCGGTCGAGGTTTCACCGAACACGGTGCCCTGCGGGCCGCGCAGCACTTCGACGCGATCGACGTCGAGCATGTCCTGGTTGAGCGCGATGACGTGGGCGATGTAGACGCCGTCGACGTGGAAGGCGACGCCGGGCTGCGAATTGGGGTTCTGGGCAGTCTCGTAGCCGATACCGCGGATGGTGATGATGCGCTCGGCGCCCTCGCTCTTGGCGATGTTGAGGCCCGGCACGTAGCCGTTGAGATCGTTGAGCTCGTTGACATTGCGTTGCCGCATCAGATCGCCGGCCACCGCGGTGATCGCGATCGGCGCGCTCTGCAGCTTGGTTTCGCGCTTCTCACCCGTGACGACGATGTCGGTGAGGGTGGTATCGGCCGCCGCCGCGGTGTCAGTGGATGCGGGCGCGGAATCTGCGGCGTGCGCGGCCGAGGACCCTAAGGCAAGCATGGAAGCGCTTGCGTACAGCAATGCTGAGGCGATGGTCTTGGTCTGCGTCATTCGGACCCCCCTTCGGTCTCTGGTTTTCCCCTCCGCCGCGAATATCATCCTGACTCTTCGGCCGGGCTCTCTGGTGACCGAATGTCACTGTAGGCCGGGTCTTCGGTCTTGTATCGCCGCGCACAATGAGTTGACACTGATGCAGTGCAGCATCGCAGAGGGCGGGGGACGCCGCAATGTCGCGCTTTTGCAACAGCAAGGGGCCCCGGCTTTGGCCAGGGCCCCCCAAGCGCTAGTGGATTTGACCGCCGCCACTGGCGGCGGACGTTCAGCGGAACGGCTTGTCGCCCGCCACAGTGACGCGAAAGCCGGAACGGACTTCCGGGAAATAATCCCACACCGCGAAATGCTGGGTGCAGCGATTGTCCCAGAACGCGACCGAATCCTTCCGCCAGCGGAAACGTACCTGGAAATTCGGATTCTTCACATGTTCGAACAGGAAGCCGAGAACGGCATCGCTTTCGTCCTTGCTGAGCTCGTTGATCCGGGTCGTATAGGAACCGTTGACGAACAGCGCCTTGCGCTTGGTGACAGGATGTCTGCGGATCACCGGGTGGCTGTTGCACGGATAGCTTTTGGTGGGATCCGGAAACAGCGCCTGATAGACGTGATTGCCGTCGTGTACGGCCGTCAGCGGCTCCAGAAATGCCTTCATCGTAGGCGAAAGCGCATCATAGGCGGCGTACATGCTCGAAAAAAGCGTGTCGCCGCCATCTTCCGGCACGGTGTGGAGATGCAGGATGCTGCCCATCGGCGGCTCCTCGTTGCAGCTCAGATCCGAATGCCAGTCTTCGCCTGCGACGAACTTCGAATTTTCGTCGGCATGGATCGCGACGATTTCAGGATGATCGGCGATGCCCGCGACGCCGCTATGGATGGCCAACGCCCCGAAGGCACGGCCGAGCCGCTTGTGGCTTTCATGATCGAGCGGCTGATCGCGGAAAAAGATCACCTGATGCTCCATCAGCGCATCGTGCATCTCGCTGAGCAACTGATTGCCCAAGGTGGGGGCGGTGAGGTCCACCCCGAAAATTTCCGCGCCGATCCGCTTGGTCATCGGCCGGACGTCAAGCACCTCATATCCCATCGTGCATACTCCCGAATCGCCGCATCATATCGCGTTACACGCCAGCCGGCGTCTTGGCTTGGCTCGCACGAAGCCTTGTCGCGGGGCGAATGTGCAAAAGGCGCACAGAGTCTTGATGGCCTGCGCCAACCGCGCTTCGGCGCTTTAAGCGGCGTCCAAAGCGCCATAGCCTTGGTTCATGAGCAGCATGGACCGCACCCGCTTCGGCATCATCGTCTCCTGCACCGTTGCCAATATGGTGAGCCTGACCCCGGTGGTCCATGCCACCTTCGGCACCTTCCTGATCCCACTCTCCACCGAATTCGGCTGGTCGCGGGCGAGCATATCCGGCGTGCTGGCGATCCTGGCGGTGACGGGCGCGATACTGATCCCGCTGGCCGGCTATTATGCGGACCGTTATGGCACGCGGCGCATGATGCTGGCGGGCAATTTGCTGCTCGCCGCGGCCTTCGCCAGCCTCGCCTTCTCGAACGGCAGCCTCGTGCAATTCTATACAAGCTATTCGGCGATCGCGATCGCAGGGGCGCTGCCCTGCACTGCGGTGATCTCCAAGCTGGTGTCCGACTGGTTCGATCGATCGCGCGGAACGGCGCTCGGCTTCACCGCGGGCGTCGGCAATGCGGTCGGATCGACGGCGATGCCGGCCGTCGCCGCGATCCTGCTCACCAGCTTCGGCTGGCGCGATGCCTATCTCGGCATCGCCGCGATCGCGGCCGGGCTCGGCTTTCCCGTCATGTATTTCCTGCTGCGCGATGCGCCGCGCTACGAGGCCGTGGCAGGCGAGGTGCCACCGCAGGCGCCCGGCTATCGGCTGAGCGAGGCGCTGCGCATGCCGGTCTTCTGGCTGATCCTGGTCGCCATCGCGTCGGGCGCGGGCTGCCTCACCGCGATCTTCAGCCATGTGGTGCCGATCCTTGCCGAACGGCACGTCAGCCTCGGCATGGCTACGCTCGTTATCAGTGCCTTCGCGCTGGTCTGCGCAATCTGGCAGGTCGGCAGCGGACTGCTGCTCGACAAGATCCCGACGCCGAAGATCACGGCGCCCATGTATCTCGCCGCGGTAGGTGGTCTGGCGGTGCTGGAGCTGGGCGAGAGCAATGCGGTGCTCCTGGCCGGCGGCGCGCTGCTCGGCGTCGGGCTTGGCACCCAATATGGCGCGATGCCCATGCTTATCGCCCGCTATTTCGGCACGCGCAGTTTCGGCGCGATCATCGGCGTGATGTATTCGGCGGCGATCATCATGCAGGGGCTCACGCCAGTGCTGCTCGATCACCTCTTCGATATCCAGCAGACTTATCGCAACGCGCTGATCGGCATCGGCGCCTGCCTCACCGCGGGCGCGGCGCTGTTGCTGCTGCTGCCCGCCTATCGGGAAAAGACGGTCAAGCTGGATATGGCGCCGGTGCATATTTGAGGGCCGGTTGGTCGCGGCGGCGGCACCGCGATGCCGCTCGCGCGTTGAGCCCTTCGTGCGCGTTTCCGCGCGACGAGGGAGATTTTGCATGACGGACGCCAGCCCCACCCAGACATCCAATGGCAAGACTGCGCTCACGGAGGCATTGCGCACTCACTTCTCCGGTGACGCGCCGCTTATGGAAAAGGCGAAGGGCTTCGCCAAGGAACGGCCCTGGGCCAGCGCGGCCCTTGTCGGCGTCGCGGCCGTCGCGCTGCTGAACACGTTGCGCGGGGTGCGGGGCTGATCCGCACGAACGCGATATCGGCAAGGCGCGGTGGCGCCGTGAACTGCCAGACGAAGAAAAGGCGCGCCGGGCGGCGCGCCTCGCAGGCTGAGAACCGGTGAGCCTCGCATGGATCGCGAAGGGTCGTCAGCCCCTCTCCTGCATGCAGGAGAGGGGCTGACGCGTCAGATGTCCTTCACGACGCCCTTCTGCGGGAAGAGATTACGGTCGATACGCACATGTATACCCTGCGTGCCGTCGACCACCTGGGTCACGCCGAAATCGGCGGCCACGCTCATCAGCGAATAGCCGTCATTGGCAGAAAGCCCCTGATGCTCGGTCAGCAGGTGAAGCATGTCCAAAGCCGCATTCTTCATCGCCTGGTCGAGATCGTCGCCGAAGCCATGAACGATCCAATTGTTCGGCGTCTCGAGCAGCGGCGAGGGGAATTTGAAATCCTTGCGCAGGATGATCTGGAACAGGCAGTCCAGCGACGCCTCGATCGCGGTGCCGCTGATCTCTCCGTCTCCCTGGCTTACGTGCGGATCGCCAATCGAGAAGAGGCCGCCCTTTACCTGCACCGGATAATACATGGTGGCGCCGGCGCCGATCCGCCAATTATCGATGTTGCCGCCATGCAGCCCCGGCGGAATGGTGCTCACCGGTTCGTTGACCGCGGGCGCGACGCCAGCGGTGCCGAGATGCGGGCGCGCCGGGATGGTGATGCCGGGCAGTGCAGGTTGGCGATCGCATTCCGGGCAGTTGGTGATCGTGCCCGGGACCAGATATTTACCTTGGAAATCATAGGCGTAGAGGGCGCTGGCGGTGTTCGCGTTGGGATCGATCTTGTAGATCGTCACCCGTTCCTTCTCGTCGAATTCCTTGTAGAGATGCCCCCAATTGGCCGCGAGATTGGAGCCATAGTTGAAGCGCGGCACCATCTGGAAGTAACGCACCTCCAGCATGTCTCCGGGCTCGGCATCCTCGATGTAGATCGGGCCGGTCATGATGTGCACGCCCGGCGCGCGGGTTTCCGGCGCGATCTCGGTGAAGATGCGCTTCACGGATTCGTCCATCATCAGGTCGGGCGCGTCGCCGGCATGGTGGGTGACCGCCTGGGCCTGGACGAGATCGCCGCTCCTGATCGTCAGCGCCGGCTTGATGTCCGGAGAGAAATAGCCCCAGTGGACGGTCTCCGGCGTCGCGTCGAGCCGGTGCAGCGCACCCGGCTTCAGATCGTGACGAATAGTGCCGTGATCGCAGATCAGCGCCATTAAGTCCCCCTTCTACCTTCGAAACGCAACGCGATTGCTCCGGACGCGTCTGCCCGTTCCGGATCGCCGCCGGTGGGGCGGGCGGGCCGGAGTGGATGGAAAATCGGGATCTGAGCGGCGGATCGCCCGCGCCATCCATGGCCTTTCGGGGCCGGAGAGGGCACGAGCGGACATTTCATCCGCGCGTCGTCCGCCGATAGGTTTCGTCGTAGCGATGCACCAGCCAGCGGTTGAACTGGCCCTGCGCACCTTCCTGCCAGGAATAGCGGCCGCGCGGCGCAAAGCGCGAACGCAGGCCAACCTGGACGAGCTCATCGACATGCATGTCCTGCGCGATGATCGCGCCGGCCGCCGCCATGTTCATATCCAGCTTGTGCTGGAAACCCGGGTCCTTCATCGCGCCCGGCGCGAAGAGGAGGCCGGTATCCTGTTCCAGGCTTTCCGGCCCGTCGGCGCGCAGGATCAGGTAGATCACCATGTCGCTCATCATCACCAGCGACAGCGTCGGCGGAATGTTGGCGAAGGTCATGCGGTTGCGATCCGCGTCGCTGAGCGAGGGGAAGAGCGGCAGCAGCGCCTTCTGCGTCGCATTGAAGCTGGCATCAGGATGCAGCGTGCCGTTGTAGCGCAGGAAGCCCGCGTCGGCCGGCGTGCTGTCGGGAAATTCGGCGAGATGGCTCGGCACGAAGTCGTGCAGCGGCCCGTGATGCAGTTTGCTGGCGTGATAGCCGTCATTATTGTTCTCGAACATCACCTTCCAGTTCCAGGGGAACTTGCCGGCCGGGCCGGGCCGCGGCCCCTCGGCATTGGCGAGATCGAAGTTGGAAATGGCGGCTTCGACGTTCCTCAGGCGGGGCGCGAGCGGCGGCGCATCGTCATCGAAGTTGATGAAGATGAAGCCCATCCAGACTTCCACCTTCATCTGCGGCAGCCGGACGTCCTTGCGATCGAAATTGCAGGTCTTGCCCATCGCCGGTGCGCCGACGAGCTGACCGTCCAGCGAATAGGCCCAATGATGATAGGGACACAGAAAGCCCCGCGCATTGCCATGGCCTTCGGCGACGAGCATGGCGCGATGCTGGCAGACCGACGACATGGCCCGCAGCGTTCCGCTCATGTCGCGGGTCACGACGATCGGCTCGCCGATGATCTGGGTGGTGAAATAATCGCCGGGGCTGGCGACCCAGGCTTCACGTCCGACGCACAGCCATTCGTGGTTGAACAGCGCTTCCTTCTCAAACTCGTAGAATTCGGCCGAGGTGTAGCACTCCGGCGGCAGCGTCTCCGCCTCGGACAGATCGCGCGTCGAGCTTGACAGGCTCTGGATGAATTCTGCGCTGATCAGATCCGCCATCACGACAACCCCTTGGAACTCC
The DNA here is from genome assembly GCF_009755815.1 of Flavisphingomonas formosensis. Taxonomy (GTDB): domain Bacteria; phylum Pseudomonadota; class Alphaproteobacteria; order Sphingomonadales; family Sphingomonadaceae; genus Flavisphingomonas; species Flavisphingomonas formosensis. The sequence goes on along the minus strand of NZ_WRPK01000002.1, from coordinate 133,405 downwards.
CGCCTCTGCTGCGCTGCAAAATGGCTAGGCCGGGGCGGGGGTCCGGTCTTGCGCCAGCGCGTACTAGAAGTTGTTTCATTCTCTTCCCCCTCCAGATGGGGAGGGGGAATGGGCACAACATCCTACTCGCGCGTGTAGTTTTCGGGAATCTGGGGATTTTCGCCGGCCTTGCCCCACAGGATGATCTCATTGCCCCAGGGGTCCTGAAAGGCATGGTTGTAGCCGTTGAACTCCTTCCAATAATGATCGCGCCACAGGATCTTGGCGCCGAGCTTCTCGGCGGTGGCGAGGATCCGATCCGCGCTGTCGTCGTCGCCGATCAGGATCCAGATGCGCGGCTTGCGCCCGTCGTTGGAGAGGGTGCGCGGCTCCACGCCCGCCGGATCGGGGTGCGGCCGGGCATTGCCGGCATCGAAGATGCCGAGATGCAGGTTGCCGATCTCGCTGTCGCTGCCATCCTTACGCTTGAAGAAGCCGCCCGGCACCATGCGGTGATAGATGCCCTCCGGACGGGCATCATTCTGCCAGCCGAACACCTCCGCGTAGAATTTGCCCGCAGCCGAGGGATCGTCCGAAGCGAGATCGACGAAGATCAGGGTATTGGTCATATCAAGGCCTCTCCTTGGTCAGCTTGGCGGTCTTAGCCTGCCGCCGTCCGCCGCTCTTGATCGTGGCGCCCCGGATGGTTGATCGCAACTGGGCGCGCGCGACACCTAACTGTCATCAAGCGGCATTAATCGATTTCCGACACTCGAATGCGGAGGCCTCCGATGGCTACTGTTGCCGCCTCGCCGAATGCCGCTTTCCGACCGGACCTCGAAAAGGGGCTCGGCGGAATGGGCACTGTCGGCTTTGGTGCGTGCGTGCTCGCTGCGATCGCCTATGTGGCCTACAGCGTCTATGTCGACGCAGCCGCAGCCGGCGTTCACGCGACCGCCTATCTGCCCTTCTTCCTGCTCTTCGTAGCCTTGCTCATCGCGCTTGGCTTCGAATTCGTGAACGGTTTCCACGATACTGCCAATGCAGTGGCAACGGTGATCTACACCAATTCGATGCCGGCGAACGTCGCGGTGGTCTGGTCCGGCTTCTTCAACTTCCTCGGCGTGTTGCTATCGACCGGGGCGGTCGCGTTCGGCATCGTCTCGTTGCTGCCGGTCGAACTGATCCTCCAGGTCGGCTCGCACGCCGGCTTTGCGATGGTGTTCGCGCTGCTGATCGCTGCGATCATCTGGAATCTCGCCACCTGGGCGCTCGGCATTCCTTCGTCCAGTTCGCACACGCTGATCGGATCGATCATCGGCGTCGGCGTGGCCAATGCGATGATGCACGGCAAGAGCGGCACTGCGGGCGTCGATTGGGGCAAGGCGACCGAGATCGGCCAAGCGCTGCTCTTCTCGCCGCTGATCGGTTTCGGCCTCGCAGCATTGCTCTTCCTCGCCATGAAGGTGCTCGTCCGAAGCCCTGCCCTGTATCAGGAGCCGAAGGACGGCCTGCCGCCTCCCTGGTGGATTCGCGGCCTGCTGATCTTCACCTGCACTGGCGTCAGCTTCGCGCATGGATCGAACGACGGTCAGAAGGGAATGGGCCTGATCATGCTGATCCTGATCGGCACCGTGCCGACCGCCTATGCGCTTAATCGCGCGGTACCGGAACATTATGTCAGCGATTTTCACAAACATTCGGTCGCGGTGACGCAGCTTTTCTCGGCGCATGGCGGCGGCGTGCCGCAGACGGGCAGCGTTCGCGGCGAAGTGACCCGCTATATCGCCGACAAGACGTTCGCGCCGGCGACCGTGCCGGCACTGTCCAGCCTGGTCGCCGACATCGATCGCCAAGTGCAGGGCTATGGCTCGCTCGCCAAGGTGCCGGCCGCGGCCGTCGATAACGTGCGCAACGACATGTATCTCGCTTCGGAGGCTATCAAGCGCCTATCCAAGGAGAAGGCGGCGGGCCTTTCCGATACCGAGACCAAGACCTTGTCGATCTACAAGGGCTCGCTCGACGCGGCCACGCGCTTCATTCCCACCTGGGTGAAGATCGCGGTCGCCTTCGCGCTCGGCCTCGGCACGATGATCGGCTGGAAGCGGATCGTGGTGACGGTGGGCGAGAAGATCGGCAAGAGCCACCTGACCTATGCGCAGGGCGCATCGGCCGAACTGGTGGCGATGGCGACGATCGGCGCAGCGGACAGCTTCGGCCTGCCGGTCTCCACCACCCATGTGCTCTCGTCCGGCGTCGCCGGTACGATGGCGGCCAATAGATCCGGCCTGCAGATGGCGACGATCCGCAATCTGATCATGGCCTGGGTGCTGACCCTGCCGGTTTCGATCCTGCTGGCGGGCATCCTCTACGCCTGCTTCTCCCAGATATTCTGAGCGCGGAACCGGAACCGGGGGCCGATCCGCTCGGCATATTGGCCCGGCCTAGCCTGATCTGGGGAATGGATTGCGTCGGCGGGGCTCCGTGCCCCGTCGACGAAGCCGCTTTGGAGAGCTTGCCCGCGGACGGGCTGCGCTGGCTGCACTTCGATCTGGTCGACCGGCGCAGCCGCAGCTGGATCGCCAATGCAGCGATACTGCCTCCAGCGATCCGCACCATGCTGCTCTCCGAGGAGAGCCATGCGCAGGGGATCGTCGAGGGTGATTTCGTTGGCGGCATCATTCCGGACTATGAGCGCGATTTCGAACAGGTGGAGCCGACCCGGGTCGGCATGCTCCATTTCGGGGTCGGGCCCGGCCTGTTGATCACCGCGCGCCGCCATCCGCTGCGATCGGCGGATATCGTGCGCAGCCGCTTCGCCGCTGGTGTCTCCGTCCACGACGCTGGCGCCGCGCTTCAGATGCAGGTGATGGCGATGGCAGAGGTGGCGATGCAGGTGCTGCACGGCCTCGAGCTTCGGGCGCAACGGGCCGAGGACGGGTTGCTCGACGAGAGCCTGTCTCCCGACATTCGCGGCCTGGCGTCGCTGCGTCGGCGCACGGTACGGCTGCACCGGATGTTGGCGGGCACACGTACCGTCTTCCACCGCATCGAGGAGGACGAGGATCTGCCGGAGGCATTGCGTCCGGCGGTCGAGCAGATAGCCCAGCGTCTCGCCGCACTCGACGGCGACGTCGGCGCGATGCAGGCGCGGCTCCGGCTGCTGCGAGAAGAAATGGACATCGAGATCAACCAACGGACAAACCAGAATCTCTACCTGCTGTCGATCATGACCGCATTGATGCTGCCGCCCACGCTGATCACCGGATTTTTCGGAATGAACACCGGCGGCTTGCCGGGTAGCGCCACTCATCATGGCACGATCTTCGCTGGCGCCCTGATCATCGGGTCTGCGCTCGCGGTTTATGTCGTATTGCGCGCGATGGGCTTCGTGCGACGATAAAGAAAGACGCCGCCGGGTGGGGAATCCCGGCGGCGTCGCTTCCCTTAGGGGGCTGAGGGAAGCTAACTCACATCTGGACCTGGAGGCCGACGCGCAGCGAGAGCGCGGCATGACCCTGCTGCTGCTCGGCACCGAATTCGCCGCCGACGCGGAACGAGCCGTTGCCGCCCTGCGCGCGCAGACGGCCGATCCAGCCGCTCTTGCGCTTCTCCGGATCCAGCGTGAAATCCTCACCGCCTGCGAAATGGGCGGTCGTCGCGCCGAGATCGCCGCCGACGAGCTGTCGCCGGCCGCCCTCGAGCTCGATCCGGAACCACCCGGAATCGACGTCCTGCCCGCCGAAATTGAGGCCCGCCGCGACCGATCCGGAGACGGCCAGTTCGTCGCTCTTGCGCTTTGCGACGAAGAGGTTGAACGCGTCGCCGCCGCCCTGCTCGGCATATTTGCCTTCCGACAGGCGATAATAGTCGACCGAGGCGATCGGCCGCAGCGAGAAATGGCCGTCGATCACGCGATAGGAAACGCCGCCGGACGCCGAGACGAGATTGCCGTTCCAATGACCCTTGGCGGTACGCTCGACATCCTGGCTGCCGGTCGATCCGGAGAATTCACGCGTGCCCTTGAAGCGGACATGGCCCCAGCCGCCGCGTGCCCAGGCATTGAGCCGCCCCCAGTTCGCGCGCCAATAGCCGGACACTTCGTAGTTCTGGGCATCGACCTTATTGGCGGTGCCGCCATCGGCGTCCTTGCCGTAGAGATAGGCGAGCGAGACGCCGAAATTGCCGACGCCGGTGATGATCTCCGCGCCGCCCGAAATGCCCCAGCCGGAGACGTCGTAGGAAGCGGTGTCGCCGAGACTCTTGGCGGTGCCCCAGGCCACTTGCTGCAGCCAGAAACCCCATTTTCCCTGGTTGCTGAAGGGGGCGTTGGGATCGGCGAGGATCCGGCCGACCGCGCGCGAGCCCTGCGTCACGCTTTCGAAGGCGCCGCCGGCGTGATCCGGCAGCATCTGGCGCAGCGTCTTGCGGAAGCTGTCCCCGTCCGCGATGTTGAGGAAAGCGCCGCCGACCTGAGCGTCCTTGGAAAGCGCGGCGTAGACCGCATTATACGCCGCCGCCTGCGAGCGATTGAGACCCAGTTCGCCCGCCGTCTTGCGCGAGATGTCGACCGCCACCTGACCGGCGGTGCTGCTGTCCACCGTGCCCTTGTAGAGGAAAGGCAGAGCGCTGCTCAGCGACAGGTTGGATCCGCCGTTGACCGAGCCCGCTGTCAGGAAGACGTGATGGCCCTCCGACTGGGTGATGCTGTTGATCCGCACGGCCAGCTTCGATCCTTCCGCGAAGCTGGCATTGCCTGCCACCTGGATCTGCGTGTTCGCCCCGGTGCCGCCGATGGCGATGCCGAGCGTGCTGCCGTTGCTAACGGCCAGCGAACCGAGCGCCGTGGTGCCGGTGCTGGTCAGCCGCAGCGTGCCTCCCGAGACCGTGACGGCGAGGCCGCCGCTGTTCGCGAGCGTGCCCGAGAAGATCGAGCTTCCGCCCAGCGTCAGCGAATCCGCACCGCCGCCGAAATCGGCGCTGCCGGTATAGGTGGCGGTGCCGCCCAGCGTCATCGTGTCGTTGCCGGCGCCGAAGACGGTGTTGCCGGTATAGGCGGCATCGCCAGACAGGGAGAGCGCGTTGTTACCGCCGTTGAAGCGGGTCGTGCCGGAAACGCTGCCGTCGGCGATGTCGAGCAGGTCGTTGCCCGAGCCGAACAGGATGTCGCCGCTGATGCTCGGCGCGGCGACACCGTCGGCGACCGCGATCTGCTTCACGGTCACGCCGCTGCCGTTCGCGGAGAGATCGATCGCGATGTTGCGGGCCGAATCCGATGCGGCGCCGGATGCGCTGATCGCACCGCCATTCTCAATGAGGCTCACCGAGCCCGAGACGTCGCGGATCGCGACGGCTGTGCCGTCTGCGGCCGACGCCGTCGCCTTGATCGTGCCGCTGTTGCGGATCGTCGAGACGTTCGCGCCGCTGTCGATCTGGATGCCGGTGGAGACGGAGGCCGTGGTGCCGCCGCCCGCCGCCGAAACCGTGCCGGCGACGCGGATCTCGGGCACGGTGGCGCCGCTGCCGATGCGGATCGCGGTGGCGCTCGCGCCGTTAGCGGTGGCGGTGACGCTGCCGTTGATGCCGATGCCGCCGGCCACCGTCACGGCGCCGCCGAGACCGCCGACGACAAGGCCATTGCCGTTGACGCCACTATAGACGCCGTTGCCGGCGATGCTGCCGTCGATGACGATGCCGAAGCCGGTGCTGGTACCCGCGACCGGGCCGATCGCGACCGCATGGTCCGTGGCGCCGATCTGCACCGCCGGCGCACTGCCGTAGGAAGTGACGGTGGCCGACCCTTCCTTGGAATCGTCGATGCCGTCGCCATCCTCGTCATTATTGTTGGGGTCGGCATCCTTGGGCGGGACGGCGAAGACGATGCCGCCATTGACGTCTCCGGAAACGAGCAGTGTCGGCCCGCCCTGGAGGAGATCGTCGGCGTCCAGCTTCGAGGTGTCGCCGGGTGGGGTGGTGTTGCGATAGCCGGTGGATGCGAGGCTGCCCTGCACCACCAGCGCGCCACTGACCGGGCCGCCGATCACCGCGGCGCTTGCATCCTTGCCCTGTGCGGTGATCGTGCCGGCCAGCCGCACCGAGCCGTTGACCGCGCCCGTGCTGACGCCGACCGAGCGATCGCCGACCACGCCGATCGTGCCATCGGTGGTGAGCGAGCCGGTCAGTGCGCCACCGAGCTTGATGCCCGCGGAATCATTGCCTTCGATCGTGATCGTGCCGCTGTTGATTATGGCGCCGCTATAGGCGCCGGCAGTACGGATGCCGAAGCGGTTCGAGCCGGTGGCGAACGGCCCGTCGAGATCGCCGTCATTGTCGCTGTCGGTCGGCGTGTAGGTCTCGTCGATCTGGATCTTGCCGCCGGCGGCGTTGGTGATCCCGCCCGACGTGCCGGCATTCGCCAATATCCCGGTGGCGTTGCTGGAATCGGTGATCTGAATAGTGCCTTCGTTGGTGACCTTGTTGGCGCTGTCGATGGTGACGGCTACGCCCGCCGCGGGCTTCACCGATCCGGCGCTGGTGATGCGCACGTCATCGGGCGTGCCGCTCTTTACCGTGGAGGTCAGTACGGGCGTGGTGATCGCGGTGGAAATGCTCGTCTCGGCATGGGCGGCCGCCGCAAGGACGAGCGGCGTAAGGCAGGTGGTAGCAAGCAACGAACGCATGAAGTTCCCCAATCCATCCAGTCGGCAGGGGACATGCGCTCTTCGTCTCGCACCTCCCCCGTCATGGCATTGGGACGGGGACGATCGTCGAAAGCCTTTGCAGAAAATTGCCAATGCCTATCCAACGCATTGAAAATCTGTCATTAAAATATATCCATTTTGGAATATACACGGTGTGATAGCGTATTCGCAGTGGGGCGGCTGCGGGAATGCGGCGCCGGATGTGGGGGTATCATGATCAGACTATTGTGCCGCGTGCTCGGCCATGAGCGCGATAGCAGGCGCATATGGCGCAACGGCAATGATTATCGCAGCTATTGCAAGCGGTGCGAACTGCCGCTGATCCGGGAATCCGGCGGCTGGCGGCCCTACGATGCCGCGGTGGACGATCGCAATCCAGAAGCGGGGATGCGCCGCACCCGCGGCCGCTCAAAAAGCGGCATCAACGCCTAGGCGGATGGTACGCGGGCGAAGCGGCGTGATCTGGTCGCTGCGTCCGGTGTTGAAAGGCGTACCGAGAGCGAAGCGGTTGCCGATGCTGTCGGTGAGATTGGTGAGCGTCAGGGTGAAGCCGAGCTGTGGGCGGCCGATCCGCATGCTGAGCGCCGTATCGAGATAATCGCCCTGTGCTTCGCCCAGCACCGGGCCGATGCCGAGGCGAGACTTGCCGATATAGCGGGCATAGCCGCCCACGCGCAGGTCCATCCCATCGCCGAGTCGGGTGCGATAGTCCAGGCCGACGCGTGCGGCAAAGCGGGCGACATTCGGAATTCGGCTCATTTTCGCAGCGGCGATCGCTTCGTCGGACAGCGGGCGGAGCGTGCCGTCCGAGGCGAAGTCGAAATGCGCCATCTGGTTGGCGCGGGCGATCGCCACATAATAAGCCGGCGAGGGCTCGGTCACGCGGCTGTCGTTGAAGGTGAAGCCGACATCGGCGCGCAGCCCTGGTATCGGCTGCCAGCCCGCGGTGGCGGAGACCGACCAGATGCGGCCATTGCCGATATTGTCCGTGCTGGGCAGGCCGGATTCGTCGATGAAGTCGGCCTGGATGTTCTTCCAGCGCGTGTAGGAGCCGCTGGCGCTGAAATCGACAGTGTCGCGGCCCGGCGTACCATAGCGCAGGCCCGTTTCCAGCGTAGCGACGCGATCGTTGCGGAAGCGGCGCACATAGCCGCTGTCGATCGCGAGGCCGCCGGGGCGGAAGCCTTCCTGGAAGCGGGCGTAGAAAGTGAGCTTGTCGAGGGGCGTCGTGGAGATCGAGACCGACGGCAGGAAGGAGCTTTCGGTGCGGCTCGCGGTGGTACCGGCGAAGGCAAGGGCATGCGTCGGTAGCATGTCGTTGCCGGATCCGGTCAGCTTCGCATGGGTGTAGCGGCCGCCGACCGTTACGGTGAGGGCGCCGAATAGCAGCTTGCTGACTTCGCCGTAACCCGTCACCTCGCGGATCCGGTTGGTGACGCCGGTGACGGGCAGCGGCTCCTCCGGTGCGCCGAGCGAGCGGTCGAGACGGGTACGGTTGTCGATGTAGCTGAAGCCCAGCACCCAGCCGAAGCCGTCCTGCATCGGCCGCGACAGGCGGTTTTCGGTAGTGAAGAGCCGCGTGTCGTTATGCTGGCGGAAGATGCGCAGCGGCCCGTCCGGCAGGCTGGCATCGTAACGCTCGGTGAGTTGCTGATGGATATAGCCCGTCGAGGAGAGCAGGCGCAGCCCATCCCACTGCTTGGAAACGACGACCTGGCCGAGCCGATACTGGCCGCCGAAACCCTGTCCGATCCGGCTCGCGCGGCTGAGCGGCGGCAGATCGCGGTCGGCATATTGGCTGTCGTCGCCATGCGTATCCTGCGCGATGCCGCCGAGATCGATCGTCCAGCCATCGCCCGGGTCGATCCGCAAGGTAACGCGGCCGCCATAGACGTCCGTGCGGTTGATATTGTGCTTTCCGCGCAGCACGTCGTCGATATAGCCTCCGTCGGTGATGCCATAACCGACCGCGCGCAGCGCGATGTGGGGGGAGAGCGGCAGGTTCACCATCCCGCCAAGATCCCCGCTGGGATCGCCATGCTGGGTGGCCGAAACGCCAGCTGACACGCTGGCCTCTGTGGTATCGAGCCGCGGCGCATTGCCGACGATGCGGATGATCCCACCGAGCGAGCCGGCACCGTAGAGCGTGCCTTGCGGCCCCTCGAGCACCTCCACCGACGCGACGTCGTAGAGGCGCAGGTCCGGATCGGGCGCGTTGTAGTTCAGCCGGATGTCGCCGAGATACTGGCCGACCGTGGCCTGGGTCGGCCCCGTGAAGCTGGAATCCGCGATGCCGCGGATGAACAGCTTGTTGCGGCCGGCGCCGAGATGGGTCGAGGAGACGCTGGCCAGGCGGGAGAGGATCGATTCGGTGCCGCGCTCACCGCCGAACGCCAGATCCTTGCCGTCCAGCACGCTGGCCATGCCGGGATAGTCCCTGAGGCGGATGTCGCGCTTGCTCGCGGTGACGATGATCGGCGATTCGTCGCTGCCGGTGGTGCGTGGCGGGGAAGAGGGGCGGACAGCCGCGCCGGGGGCGGGCCGTGCCAAGGCGACGATGCGGAAGGTCTGCGCGTCTATCTCGACGATGCGGGCGTCGATGCCTCGAAGCAGCCGGGCGATCGCCTCGCGCGGGGCCATGCGTCCTTTGAGAGGCGGCACGGGCCTGCGCCACAGGCCGGCGTCGGCGACGCTGATGCTGAGGCCTGCTTGGCGGCCGAGTTGGGTGAGTGCCGTGCCGAGATTCCCGGCCGGCAGATCGAAATCGCGTACGGGAGCCGCCGCGGCGGCCGTCACACAGGCCACCGACGCAGTGAACGCAAAGGCGAGGCGAAGTGCGGTCACGGTCCTTTAGCGGTCAACACCCATGTCTGGCCCTCGCGGCCGATGGCAATATCGAGCAGCGGGCCGACCGATCGCAGCATCGCTTCCTTGTCGCCGCCGCTTATGGTGATGATTCCGCGCACCGGCCGCGCCGCCACATCGGGCGCCGCCCGTACCGACAGGCCAAGGCTGCGGCCGAGATCTTCCGCCACCTGCGCCATCGGCGCGCCGTCATAGACGAGCTTGCCCTCGCGCCAGCCGGCGACGCTGTCGGGCGCGACCGCGGTCACGTCCAGCGGCGCATCGCCGTCGCGTGCCCGCAGGGCCTTGCCGGCCGGGAGCTGCACTGCCTCGGCATCGGGATTGTAGACGACCGCGCCTTCGGACACGGCGACGCGCGTCTCATGCGCCTCGCGCACCACGTTGAACACCGTGCCGACATCCAGCAGCGTTGCGCCGCCGACGCTGACCGTGAACGGGCGGCTGGCGTCGTGAACGACGGTGAACAGCGCTTCACCGTGATCGACGCTGGCAAAGCGCGGATGGTTGCGGTCCAAGGTCAGCCGGGTCGTGCCGTTGAGGTCGATGCGGGTGCCATCGCCGAGCGCCAGCGTGCGATGCTCGCCAGGCGCCGTTTCCACGACATAAGGCAGCGCCCGCGTCGTCATCCAGCCATAGCCGCCGACCAGCGCCAAAGACGCGGCGACGGCACCGCCGAGCCAGCCCCGTCGTCCGACGGCGCGTCGCTGCGGAGGCGGGGCGGGGGAAAAAGCCGGGGCGGGACGGATCGGCTCGGCCCGGCGTGCAGGGGCCGATTGCAGCAGCGCGCCCATATCCTGGTCGGCGGTCGCGACGGCATGATAGACGTCGGCATGAGCCGGATCGGCGCCGAGCCACGCGGTGAAGCCGTCCCAATCGTCGAATATGGGATCGCGCTGCCGGATCACCCAGTCCAGCGCCTCGTTTTCGATCTGATCGTGCGGTTTCGTCATCTGCGTCTCACCGCAATGACGGAGACGATCGCTTCAACCCTCATCGAGCGTTCTCCTGAGCTCGATCATCGCCTTGTAGGCCTTGCGCAGGTCGCTCTCCACCGTGCTGAGACTGATCCCCATTTCCGCCGCGATCTCCCGCTGGCCGATGCCATCGAGACGGTGACGACGGAAGATCCGCTCCACCCGCGGGCCGAGCGCGGCCAGCGCCGCTTCGGCCTTGCGCAGCGATTCGCGCCCGATCAGCACCCGCTCTCCCGAAGGCTCGTCAGATCGGCCGGGCGTGGTCGCGCCGGTTGCATCCGACCAGTCCTGCTCTCGCTTAACGTCCTGGCGCACCGAGCGGTAGCGATCGAGCATCAGGTTGTTTGCAGCGCGGAAAAGATAGGAGAGCGGCTGGGCGACCGGGCCGGTGCGCGCCGACGAAATCTTCAGCCACAAATCCTGAAGCAGATCCTCGGCTGCCTCGCCGGCGCCGTGCGCACGCAAAAAGCCGAGCAATCGCGCGCGCTCGGCGAAGAATACCGCTTCAAGCCCATTGGCGTCCTGTTGCTCCATGCGCTCTCAGCCGGCGGATCTCTCTCGTTTCTGCTGCTGCCCTTAAAGCATGGTTTGGCAAAGGTCACGAATTGGTGAGAAGGGGAAGCCGGTCCAAAGAGACGACGAATTGCGCAGGTGCGAAGGAACAAATTTGTCGTATCGCGGGTATATCCGAGGGACGAAGGGGGCGGGCTTGCAGTCGAAAAGGGTTTCACGGATCGGATGTGCGTTGCTGCTGGCCGCGGCAGCCCCTGCCGTTGCCCAACCCGATCCAAACGACGCGGCGCTGTCCGATCCGGCCTTCGACGCCAGCCTCCCGCCACTCGAAGCCACCATGCCGCCGCCTGCCGAGGCCACGCCGCCCGCGCCCGAACCGGCGCCGGATCCCGAACTCTCTACACCGCTGCCGCCGCTCGGCAGCTTCGACACCATGCCCCCGCCCAACGTGGCGGTGAAGGACGACACTGTACCGGAGATTCCCTACGCGGTGGTGGTGAAGGGGCTCGACAAGATCGGACTGGAAGGCCGTTTCCGCGATCTGTCGACATTGTTGCAGGGCAAGAAGCGTGCAGCCGGGGCCGCACAGGTATCGGCGCGTGCATCGGAAGACGTGGCGCTGATGGAGCGGCTGCTGCGCTCCGAGGGCTATTATGACGGGCTCGCCAGTGCGTCGGTCAACACGCTGCCCAATGCGGAGAACCGGCTGACCGTCACGCTGACGGCGACGCCCGGGCCGCGCTACGGGCTCGGCAAGATCGTCGTGACGGGCGCGCCGCCTGAACCGGAGGCGCTGGCGCTGAAGGCGCTGAACCTCAAGACCGGCGATCCGATCGTCGCGGCGGCGATCGAGAATGCCGAGGCCGAGGTCTCGCTGCGGCTGCCCGAACATGGCTATCCCTTCGTGCAGGTCGGCCAACGCGACATCTTGCTCGACGACAAGACCCATGTCGGGGATTATACGCTGCCCGTGGATGCCGGCGCGCGGTCGGTTTTCGGCGGCCTGCGCACCAAGGGCGATGCGGTCTTCCCGATCAGCCATCTCGAAATCTTCCGGCGCTTCAAGCCCGGCGAGCTCTATGACAGCCGCAAGGTGGACGATCTGCGCCAGGCGCTGATCGCAACCAGCATGTTCTCCACCATCGCGGTCGAGCCGGTGCATACCGGACAGCTGGCGCCCGACGGCACCGAGACGGTGGATTTGATGGTCAGCCAGGCCAAGGGGCCCTGGCGTTCGCTGGCGGCCAATGCCGGCTATGCCACGGGCGAGGGCATCAAGCTCACCGGCAGCTGGACGCACCGAAATCTCTTCCCGCTGGAAGGGGCGCTGATCGTCGAGGCGGTTGCCGGCACGCAGCAGCAGAGCCTGACCACCACCTTCCGTCGATCCAATGCCGGCCAGCGCGATCGCACGTTGACGGTCAGCGCCGGCGTCGCGCGGCAGCGTTTCGACGCCTATAATGCCGAGACGGTGAGCCTGACCGGCACGCTGGCGCGTGCCAGCACGCCGATCTGGCAGAAGCGCTGGACCTGGAGCGTCGGCACGGAATTGCTCGCCAGCCGGGAGACCCGCTTCCAGACGGCGACGCAGGATCGCACGAAGAACACTTATCTGATCGCAGCGCTGCCGCTGCAGGTCGGCTATGACCGGTCGAACAGCCTGCTCGATCCCACCAAAGGCTATCGCCTCACCGCGCGGGTGAGCCCCGAGGTGCAGAAGCGGACCAGCGGCAGCTTCGATCGCTATGCGCGGCTGTTGCTCGAAGGCAGCGTCTACTTTCCGGCGATGGATTCGCTGGTTCTCGCCGGCCGGGCGCGGGTGGGATCGATCATCGGCGCCTCGCGCGATGCGATCGCGCCGTCGCGGCGCTATTATTCGGGCGGCGGCGGCTCGGTGCGCGGCTTCGGCTACCAGCAGCTCGGACCCAAGGACATCGACAATAATCCGATCGGCGGCCGCTCCGTGACGGAATTCGCGTTCGAGGCACGCTATCGCTTCGGCAATTTCGGCATCGTGCCGTTCGTGGACGCCGGCCGCGTCGGCGAATCCTCGGTGCCGTCACTGTCGGGCATGCGCTACGGCGCCGGCATAGGCGGACGCTATTATACAAATTTCGGCCCCATGCGCGTCGATGTCGCCACGCCGATCGGGCGGAGGAAGGGTGAATCCAAGGTCGCGCTCTATATCTCGATCGGGCAGGCCTTCTGATGGCGGAGGAAGAGACCATCGTCCGCGAGCGTCCCGCGCTGGGGTGGCGCATCGCGAAATGGACCGGCTTGGTCGTCGCCGCGCTGCTCGCCTTCCTCCTGTTGTTCGTCCTGTTTCTCAACACCGGGCCAGGCCGGGCCTTCCTCGCCCGCCAGATCGCCGCCTATGAAACGCAGAGCGGCATCTCCGTCCACATCCGCCGGATCGACGGATCGATCTACGACCGGATGGAACTGATCGGCCTCTCGGTGAACGACACCAAGGGCGCCTTCCTGACATCCGATCATGTGACGCTGGACTGGCGGCCCTTCGCCTATCTCGGCAAGAAGCTGGACGTGCGCGCGCTGCTCTCGCCCGAGGTGCGTCTGCTGCGCAATCCGGCGCTGAAACCGGTGCCGCCGGAGCCCAATGCGCCGATCCTGCCCGATCTCGATATCGCGATCGGCCGGCTCAAGGTCGATCGGCTGGTGATGGAGCCTCCGGTCACCGGCAAGCGCCATATCCTGTCGCTGGCCGGATCCGCCGACATCGCCGGCGGTCGGGCGCGTATCGATGCCGATGCGCACGCCATCGCGGCGCCGGGCATTGCGGGCGGCGACGCGGTGGTGGTCAAGCTGGATGCGGTGCCGGACCAGAATCGGCTGCTGATCGATGCGACGATCGACGCACCGGTGGGCGGCGTGGTGGACAGCTACGCCAAGCTGGGCAAGCCGCTGGCCTTCACGATCAAGGGCAATGGCGACTGGAAGAACTGGAACGGCCGCCTTGCCGGCCGGCTCGGCGGCGCCTCGCTCGCCGATCTCAGCGTGATCGGCAAGGACGGGCGTTTCCTGATCAAGGGCGACGTCGTGCCCGGCCTGATGCTGACCGGCCCGGGCGCGCGGCTGACCGAACCGGCGATCACCATCGATCTCGACGCGACGCTGGGCAAGCGCAAGGCCGACCTCAAGCTGGCGGCGCACAGCAGCGCGCTGGCGATGACCGCGGCCGGTCTGGTCGATCTCGGCGAAAACCGCTTCGGCAATCTCGCCATCGACGCGCAGCTGCTGACGCCCGGTGCGATCGCGGAGAATGTCCGCGGCAAGGACGTGCGCTTCGCGGCCATGCTCGATGGGCCGTTCGCGACGCCGACGATCGCCTATAAGCTCTCCGCCGCTGCGATCGGCTTCGGCAATACCGGCATCGAGGGCCTGGCCGCCTCCGGCCGAGCGACGATCGATGCCAAGCGTATCCTGATCCCGGTGAATGCCACCGCGAAGCGGGTGACGGGCCTCAACGCCGCGGCCGGCGGCCTGCTCGCCAATCTCTCGGTCAATGGCGATCTCGCTTATTCCGACGGGCGGCTGATGTCGGACAATCTGCATCTGCGGTCCTCGCAGATCGACGCGACCGCGCTGATCCTCGCGGACATGAACACCGGGCGCTACACCGGCGCGATCAAGGGCCGGATCAACGATTATCACGTCGACGGGCTCGGCCGCATCGCGTTGACCACCGATGCCAGGCTGGTGCCCGGCAAGAAGGGCGGCTTCGGTATCCAGGGCGCGTTCAAGGTCGCCACCCGATCGCTCGACAACGCCACCGTGCGCGACACGCTGGGCGGCAATGCCGTCACCACCGCTCGCTTCGGTTTCGACGAGAATGGCATCGCCTCGTTGCAGGGCTTGCGCATGACGGCGCCCGCCTTCCGCGTCACCGATGGCGGCGGCAGCTTCAACACCGCGACCGGACAGATCGCCTTCCGCGCCAGTGCGGTCTCTCGCCAATATGGCCCGCTGGCGGTCACCGCGTCGGGCACACTCGAAAAGCCGGTGGTGCTGCTCAAGGCGCCGCGTCCCTATGTCGGCGTGCAGCTCAGCAGTGTGGAGGCGGAGCTGCGCGGCGTGCCGCAGGGGTACAGCGTCAAGGCCAAGGGCGGCTCGCCCTATGGGCCGTTCGCCGCCAACGTGCTGATCCATTCGGGCAAGGGGCCGCTCGCGATCGACGTCGCCAGCGCCCGGTTCGCAGGCATCGATTTCGCGGGCAAGCTCGTCCAGACCGCGGCGGGCCCGTTCGGCGGCACACTCACCCTGTCCGGATCGGGTTTCAACGGCGCTGTGAAGCTCTCCGCAGCGGGCGCGAACCAGCGTGCTGACGTGGACGTCAAGGCGCAGGCGGCGAAGATCCCCGGCGAGGTGCCGATCACCATCGGCAGCGGCGTGATCCAGGCGACCGCGATACTCTATCCCAACGCACCCTCGGTCACGGGCGCCTTCCGTTTCGCCGACATTCGCCAAGGCGACACGCTCATCGGGCGCGCGCAGGGCCGGATCGACTATCGCAGCGGCCGCGGCACGCTGGCCATGACCGCGGCGGGCGAGAGTGGCGTGCCGTTCGACGTGGCGATGCAAGCGGCGCTTTCGCCCGATCGCATCGTCGCCAATGTGAAGGGCAACGCGAATGGCATCGCCTTCCACCTCGCCCAGCCGGCAGTTGCGACCAAGGCGGGGAAGGACTGGAATCTGCAGCCGGTGATGCTGGTCGTGCCCCAGGGCCGGATGCAGATCAGCGGCCGCTACGGCGCCACCACAGACATCCACGCCCGGCTCGACAATATGAGCATGGCCGTGGTCGCCATGGTGAAGCCGGGTCTCGGCATAGACGGGCGCGCCAGCGGCACGATCGATTACAGCACCAAGCCGGGCGCGGAGGTGCCGACCTTGCGCGCGCGCCTCGACATCGCACACCTGACCCGCACCTCGTCCTTTGTGGTTTCCGAGCCGGTCGACGTCGCCATGCTCGGCACGCTCGACGGGTCAGGCGGCGACATTCGCGCGCTGATCCGCCGCGGTGGCGCGACGGTGGGCCGGATGCAGCTTCGCCTCGCCCCGCTCGGTTCGGGAGCGGGGCTGGCGCAGCGTCTGTTCGGCGCGCCGCTTTCGGGCGGGATCCGTTATAACGGCCCCGCCGACGTGCTGTGGACGGCCACCGGTATCGCCCGGCAAAACGTCACCGGCCCGATCGCGGTCGCCGCCGATTTCGGCGGCACGCTGAGCGAGCCGACCTTGAACGGCGTGATGCGCGCCAACGGCCTGCGCTACGAGAATGAGATTTACGGTACGGTGATCTCGAACATCGTGCTGGAGGGCCGCTTCACCCAGTCGCGCCTCGAAATCCCGTCGTTCAGCGGCCGTGCCGGGACCGGCACCATCTCGGGCCGCGGCACCGTGAGCCTGGATGCGGCGCAAGGCTATCCGCTGAGCCTCGCCGTGACGCTGGACAAGGCGCAGCTCGCCAAGAGCGACGCGCTCGGGGCCACCGTGTCCGGCACATTGTCCGTCACCAACAGCAAGGCGGACGGCGCGCTGATCAAGGGCGACCTGCGCGTTCCCAGCGCGCGCTACCAGATCGTGCGTCAGGGTGCGGCCGAAGTGGCCGAGTTGGAGGGCGTGCGCCGCAAGGGGCAGCAGGGCGTGGCGGCTGCGGCCGCGGCGACACCGCCTCCGAGCCGGTGGCAGCTCGACATCCGGATCCGCGCGGCCAATCAGATCTTCGTGAGCGGCATGGGTCTCGAGGCCGAGTTCGCCACCGACATGCGCATCACCGGCACGGCGACCAAGCCGGTGGTGGTCGGCAAGCTTTCGGTGGTACGCGGCACCTACAGCTTCGCCGGCCGCCGTTTCGACCTCGACGACAATGGCGACATCCAGTTCGATGGTCCGCTGCTGGATCCCGAGCTCGATATCTCCGCGTCGACCACGGTGGAGGGCGTATCGGCGACGATCAATATCGGCGGCCATGCCCAGCATCCGCAGATCAGCTTCACCTCCACCCCCAGCCTGCCGCAGGACGAGATCCTCTCGCGGCTGCTGTTCGGATCCTCGGTGACGTCGCTGTCGCCGACCCAGGCGATCCAGCTGGCGGCGGCGCTCAACTCGTTGCGCGGCTCGGGCGGCGGGCTCAATCCGCTCGGCAAGTTGCGCTCGGCCGTCGGTATCGACCGGCTGCGCGTGCTCGGTGAGGACAAGAATGCCGGCCGCGGCACTTCGCTGGCTGCGGGCAAGTATATCTCCAAGAACGTCTATGTGGAGGTGATCACAGACGCGCGCGGCTTTACCGCGACGCAGCTCGAAATATCGCTGTCAAAGGCCCTGAGCGTGCTGAGCCAAACCGGATCGTTCGGCGGATCCAGCGTCAACATTCGCTATTCCAAGGATTATTGACCGCAACTCATCGTTGGGGTGTTTCAACCCGGCCGCGGCGCCGGGAACGGACAGTGCGTTTTTCCGTTCGCACTTGCACAATCGAGCATGATGCAAGGAGGCGCGGATGGACCGCCAATGGATCGAGGGCCTGCCGGCCTGGCTTCAGATCCTTCTGACGATCGGCCTTGCCGTCGCGATCGCCGTGGCGGTGCATGCGGCGGTGGTCTTCGTCCTGCAGAGGATGGTCGCACGCACGACCACCAATGCCGACAATCTGCTGCTCAAGCGTTTCATCGGCCCCGCGCGCTGGGTGCTGGTCGCCATCGCGCTTTCGGTGGTGCAGCCGCTCATGCCTCTGCCCGCGCTGGCACAGACCGCTTGGTCGCGCCTCTCGGGCCTGCTCGTTCCCGCGTTGATCGGCTGGCTGGCGGTGGCGCTGCTCGGTGCGATCAACGATGTCGTCCAAGATCGGGCAGACATCAGCGTGGCGGACAATCTAAGGGCGCGTCGGCGCAGGACGCGGGCAGGAATTCTCTACCGGGTGGCGCTGTTCGTCGTGCTGCTGATCACCTTCTGCATGATGCTGATGAGCATCCCCAGCGTGCGCAACATCGGCGTGACGCTCATCGCGTCGGCGGGTCTCGCCGGTCTGGCCGTCGGTGCCGCGGCGCAGCCCGCGCTCAAGAATCTTATCGCCGGCATCCAGATGGCGTTCACCGAGCCGATCCGTCTGGACGACGTGGTGATCATGGATGGCGAATGGGGCAGGATCGAGGAAATCCGCCTGACCTATGTGGTGATCAACCTGTGGGACGAGCGGCGCCTGGTCGTCCCGGTCTCGAAATTCCTCGAAAACAGCTTCCAGAATTGGACGCGCGAGACATCCCGGCTGCTCGGGACGGTGCTCTGGTATCTCGATCCGCGCGCGGACATCGCACGGCTGCGCGAGAAGCTGGGGGAGATCGTGAAGGCGAACACGCGCTGGGACGGCCGCTTCTACAATATGCAGGTCACGGATATGAAACCGGACGCGATCGAAGTGCGTGCGCTGATGACTGCCAGCGATGCCAGCACTGCCTTCGATCTGCGCTGCGACGTGCGCGAAGCGCTGCTGGCGTATATCTCGCGGGAAATGCCCGAGGCGCTGCCGCGACGTCGTCTCGAAGGCGTGGAAGCGCGCGATTGAAAATTCTGCTGGAAAGCTGCGCTACTGGTCCGAATCCTGCAGCAACTCGACGGCTCTGTCGCCGAGCAGCGCGTGAGTGAACTGCTGTCGCCACCAGAGCACGTCTTCGCGCTCGATCATGTCCATCATCGGCCGCCAACGGGCGATGCGTTCTTCGCGTCTCATGCGCAATGCCTGCATGATCGCGTCGGACATGTCCTCGGCGCTGTAGGGATTGACGAGCAGCGCGGACGGCATCTGCGCGGCGGCGCCGGCAAAGCGGGAGAGGATCAGCACGCCGGGATCTTCCGGATCCTGCGCCGCCACATATTCCTTGGCGACGAGGTTCATACCGTCGCGGAGCGGCGTGACCAGCCCGATTTTGGCGGCGCGGTATACCCCCGCCAGCACGTCGCGGGCATAACCTTGGTTGACGTAGCGGATCGGAACCCAGTCGAGATCCGCATAGGCGCCGTTGATCCGGCCCGCGAGGCCTTCGAGATCTGCACGGATCTTCTGGTAGCTCTCCACCGTGCCGCGGGAAGGGGGCGCGATCTGGAGCAGGAATACCTCCTTGCGCTCCTCGGGGTGCTCCAGCAGGAAGCGTTCATAGCCGAGGAAGCGCTCCTCCAGCCCTTTCGAATAATCCAGTCGGTCGACACCGACGATCATTGCCCGGCCAACGGCGCTGTCGCGCATCTGGCGGAAGGTAAGGCGTGCGGTGGGGCTGCGTGCGGCCTGGATGAACTCGTCCGCGTCGATGCCGATCGGACAGGCCATGATCTGCACTTCGCGGTCGCCCAGCCGAAGGAGCCTTCCCGCCTCGTCCAGGGTCGCGCCCAGTTCCTGGGTCGCATAGTCGGTGAAGGATTGCAGCCATTCCTCGGTATGAAAGCCGATGAGGTCGTAGGCGAAGAGGGTGCGGACCAGTTCCTCGGCCTCGGGCAGGGTGGAAAGCAGGCGTCGCGGCGGCCAGGGGATGTGGAGGAAGAAGCCGATCCGATTGCGACAGTCGCGCTTGCGCAGTTCGGCCGCAAGCGGAATCATGTGATAATCCTGGATCCACACCACGTCGTCGGGTTCGATCAGCGGCAGCACCGTCTCCGCGAAGCGTTCGTTTACCCGCTGATAGCCGCCCGCGAAGCCGCGTTCATATTCGGCAAGATCGATCCGATAATGGAAGAGCGGCCAAAGGGTGCGGTTCGCGTAGCCGTTGTAATATTCCTCGATATCCTGTTCCTCGAGGTCGACGGTAGCGGTGGTGACGCCATCATTGCGCTGCAGGCTGATCTGTCCGGTGAATTCGTCGGTCTGTTCTCCCGACCAGCCGAACCAGATGCCGCGATATTCGCGCAGGGCCGCGGCCAGCGCGACGGCGAGGCCGCCCTGCGCGCCGCTATGCGATCCGGTCGGAGCCTGAACGCGGTTGGATATGACGATAAGCCGGCTCACCTGACGGAACTCCAGGGTTTGCTGAGAAGGGTCGCGCAGTTGATCATCCCCACCAGCGAATAGGTTTGCGGATAATTGCCCCACAGCTCGCCGCTTACCGGATCGATATCCTCGGAAAGAAGACCGGCGCCGGTCCGGCGGGTCAGCATCTCTTCGAATAGCAGGCGCGCATCGGAATGCCGGCCGGTGAAATAGAGAGCTTCGATCAGCCAGAAGGTGCAGAAGTTGAACGCGGTTTCGGGAAGGCCGAAATCGTCCTCGGTGGCGTAGCGAAGCATGTAGGATCCGCGGCGCAGGCCTTCTTCCACCGCTGCCAGCGTGCCGCGGAAGCGCGGATCATCAGGCGCGAGGAAGCGCAGCTCGAGCAGCTGGATGAGGCTGGCGTCGAGATCGTCGCCCGAGAATGTGGCGGAAAGGCGCTGTGTTTCCTCGCGCCATGCCTCCCCTTCGATCCGTGCCCGCATCTCGTCCGCGCGGGCCTGCCAGAACTGGCTTCGTTCGGTGAGGCCGAGCGAGGCCGCGGCATTGGCCAGGCGGTCGCACGCCGCCCAGCACATCGCGGCCGAATAGGTGTGCACCGCCTGCCGGGTACGCAGTTCCCACAGACCGGCATCGGGCTTGTCATAAAGCGCATAGGCACGTTCGCCGACCCGTTCCAAGGCCTCGAAATCCTCTACGCCGGCCATGCGGAACAGCCGCTGGTCGAAAAAGGCCTGCACGTTGGAAAGCACGATCTGGCCATAGGCATCGTGCTGGACCTGCTCATAGGCCTGGTTGCCTACCCTTACCGGCCCCATGCCGCGATAGCCGGCGAGGCCCGGCGCGAAGCGCTCCTCCAGCGTCACTTCGCCAAGCACGCCGTAAAGCGGCTGGATATGGCCGCCGCGCGCGCCGTCCACGATGTTGCGCAGATAACCCAGATAGGCTTCGAGGACGTCGAGCGCGCCGAGCCGGTTCAGCGCCTGAACCGTGTAATAAGCGTCGCGTATCCAGCAGTAGCGATAGTCCCAGTTGCGCTGCGAGCCGCTATGTTCGGGAATGGAGGTGGTGAGCGCGGCCACGATCGCGCCGGTCTCCTCATGCTGGCACAGCTTCAGCGTGATGGCGGAGCGGATCACGACATCCTGCCACTCCAGCGGGGTGGCGAGGCCGCGGACCCAGCTCTGCCATTCCACTGTGGTGTCGTGCAGCATCTGGCCGATCGTGGCGGGGATATTGCCGGAAAAGCTCTCGTCCGGGCCCAGGAAGAAATGCAGTTCGCGCTCAACGCGGAAGCTGCGCTGTTCCTCGATCAAGCCGGTCGGCGCGTTGGTGGACAAGCGCATCACCGTCTCGTCTAGCAGGTAGCGGATATGATTGGATCCGCTGGTGGTGTGCATCTCTGCATCTCCCCAGCGCCGCGTCGGCTGCAGCCTGATGCGAATGCGCGGACTGCCCGAGACCGGCCGCACGATGCGCACGAAGGCGACGGGCCGGTAGGTTCGGCCCAGCCGGTCGAACCGTGGACAAAAATCGATCACCTCGATGGCGTTGCCGCCGCTGTCGGTATGGCGGGTGAAGAGGATCGGTGTGTTGCGCAGATAATGCTGCTCGGTGGAGACGCAATCCTCCAGATCGATCGCCCAGAGTCCCCTGGTGGCCGGCATCTCGCCGCTGAGCAGCGCGGAGAAGATGGGATCGCCGTCCACGCGCGGCACGCAGGCCCAGACGAAGCGGCCGGCGCGATCGACCAGCGCGCTGACCTGGCAGTTGCCGATCGGCCAGAGATCCAGTGTGGGTGTCATGCCATTCTCCCGCAGGCATCTTCGAGCCAGTCCAGCGCATGGCTGACGCCCGGCAGACCGTAGAGCGCCGCTGTCGGGCGCGGCGGCCCGATCAATATGCCGAACCCCCCGAGCTCTCGGGCCGCGGCGAATGCCGATTCGTCGGTGACGTCGTCGCCCAGGAAGATCGGGGTGGTGCCTGCCATGCTGGCATCGGCGAGCAACGTGCGCAGCGCCCCACCCTTGCCGGCGCCGGGAGCGCGCAGTTCGAACACCATCTTGCCCGGCTGGAGAGCAAGGCCGCAGCTTTGCGCCAGCTCCTCCGCCACCGCGCGCGCCTCCGGTTCGGCCTCAGGCGCCTGGCGATAGTGAAGGGCGACGCCGAATGGCTTGTCCTCGATCAGCAGGCCGGGAAATCGAAGGCGCAGCGCAACCATGCGATCGAGCGCATGATCCAGCACCGCCATGCGCTCGGGCGTCTCGATGCGGCCGTCGGACCAGCATAGTTCGACGCCGTGGCTGCCGGCGATCGCGATCGGGATGCCGTCGAACAGCGCCCTGATGTCGGCGGAGGCACGGCCGGTGACGATCGCCATGCGCCCTTCAAATGCTTCGGCAAGGCAGATCATCAGCGCGCGCAGGCGCGCATCCACCGCCACCGCGTCGGGACTTTCGGCGATTTCGACGAGCGTGCCGTCGAAATCGAGAAAGAGGCTTGTGCCGGCGGCGAGCACCGCCGGCGGCTTGGTCAGGGCCGTCGCAACAGGATCCATGTCGGGGAGAAAATGGATGAGGCGGCGATGCGTTCCGTTCTTTTGTCGAAACGTTTGTGCGCTGCGGCGAAAGGGGTGTGTCGCTCCACGCCCTGTCCTTTTATAGCGCAGGCTGCTAGATGCGACTGGCATGTCGCGAATGCGGTCCCTGATGCTCTGGCTGCTGCTGGTTTTTTCGCTCCTGGCGGGCGGGATCGCGCATGCCGCCGAAGCGCTGCCGCTGGCGGACACCGACGTGCTCGCCTGGCAGCATAGTCCGGGCGACGCCGACGAGGTGTCCGGCGATGTGGACAAAGGCGTGCCGCACCACCATTCGAGCTGCCACGGCCACGAACTGGCCGACATCGTTGCCCTCGGCGTGCCGATGCGGCGCGGTGCACCCGCGCGGCATGGCCGCGGCATCGTCGCGACGCTGCCGCAATCGACCGCCGATCCCGCACTGAGGCCGCCCGCCGCCTGACGGCCGCATCGCCGCCGGCACCTGCGCCGGCCGATACTGCTGTCGGGAGACGAAAATCATGCATCGCATCTACGCGGCCCTGCTGGCCGCGGCGTCCTGCGCGGGCTTCGCGCAGGCGCAAACCGTGCCGCAGGCGAGGGCGGGCGGAACCTTGTCGCTGGAGGAAGCGCTGGCTCTCGCCGGACGTGCGTCGCCCGCGATCGAAGCTGCCGGGTTCGATCTCGGCGGCGCGCAGGCCGCGCGGAAGGCCGCTGGGCTGCGGCCGAATCCGAGCCTCTCCGTCGAGGCTGAAAATATCGCCGGTACGGGCGTCTATCGCGGTCTTTCGAGCGTCGAGGCGACGACTTCGCTGGCCATGCCGATCGAACTTGGCGGCAAGCGCGGCGCACGGATCGCCGTGGCCGATGCCCGCGCCCGCCGCGCCAAGATCCAGGCCGCGATCGTGCTGGCGGACATGCGCTTTCGCGTCACCGGGGCTTATGCCGGCGTGATCGCAGCAGAGCGCCGGCTAGCGACGGCGCGGGAACAAGGGCGGATTGCGGCGGAGGCGTCGCGCGCAGCGGAGAGCCGCGTGCGCGCCGGCCGTGCCTCGCCGATCGAGGTTCAGCGCGCCGGGGTGATGCGCATCAACGCCGATGCCGCGATCGACCGGGCGGCACGCCTCGCCGAGGTTGCGCGTTTCGAATTGGAGCGGGCGATCGGCCGGCCGCTCGGCGGCACGCTGGATGCGGCATGGTTCGCGCGGGTTGCCCCCTCCTATGGGCCGATCCGGCCCATCGCCAGCGCCGGAACCCTGGCGCTGGCCGCCGCGGAAGCCGATCTCGCCACTGCCGATGCCGGCGTGCGGCTTGCCCGGTCGCAGCGCGTGCCGGACCTGACGGTGAGTGCCGGCGCCCGGCGTCTTGCGGCGACCAACGACATGGCCGCGGTGTTCAGCCTGTCGGTTCCGCTGCCGCTGTTCAACGGTGGAGAGGCCGCGTTGGCGCAGGCGAGTGCCGAGCGTCAGCGCGCCGATGCCGAGCGGAGGGCGCGCGAAATCGAAGCCGATCAGGCGATCGCGCGGGCACAGGCCGAGGCTGCGAATGCGGCGACGCTGGCAGCCTCGTCGAACGGCCCGGCGCTGGCCGCGGCGGAGGAAGCCGCCCGGATTGCCCGCATCGGCTATCGCGAGGGCAAGTTCGGCCAACTCGACCTGCTCGATGCCGAGCGGATGCTGGCGGACACGCGGCTTTCCGCGATCGACGCGCTGCTCGCCTACCACATTGCCGAGGCGCAGCTGGAGCGGCTCACCGCCCGCGCGCCGGCCGCCCAGGGAGAATGACCATGACGATTCTGATCCGGGCGGCGATGCCGCTCCTGTTGCTGGCCGGGCTGGCGGCGGGCTGCACCGCGAAGGAGGCGGCAAGCGAAGCGGAGGCTTCCGATGCGGCCGGGCACACGGGTGAGGACGGGCTCCTCCGGCTCACCCCGCAGCAGATCGCGGCGGCCGGCATCACGCTGGAGCGTCCGATACCGGCGGGCAGCGGCGCACTCGTCCTGCCGGGGACGATCGAGAGCGATCCGGACGCTATCCGTCTCGTCTCCGCCGCGATCGGCGGGCGTGTCGTGGCGCTGACCCGCAATCTCGGCCAGCCGGTGGCGCGCGGCGAGACGCTGGCGATCATCGAAAGCCGCGAGGCGGCGACACTGAAGGCGGAGGTCGCCGCCGCGGAGGCACGAAGGGCGCTCGCGCAGGCCACGCTGCGCCGCGAGCAGCGGCTGTTTGCCGAGCGCGTATCGCCCGAGCAGGATCTGATCGCGGCGCGAACCGCGGCGGCCGAAGCGGATATCGCGCTGCACCTCGCCCGGCAGCAGCTTTCCGCCGCGGGCGGCGGTGGCGTTGCGCTCAACCGGCTGGAGATACGCGCGCCCATCGCGGGCCGGGTGATCGCGCGCAGCGCGGTGCTGGGGCAGATGGTGGCAGCCGATGCCGAGTTGTTCCGCATCGCCGATCTCGCGCACGTATCGGTGCGACTCGCCCTCGGCCCGGACGATGCCGGCAGGGTGAGGCCTGGCATGGCTGTCGACATCTCCGCCGGAGAGCGCCGGGCGGCGGCGCGCATCGGCTTCGTGTCGCCCGTGCTCGATGCCGCGACCCGGCTGGTATCGGCGATCGCGATCGTCGACAATCGTGACGGCCAGTGGCGGGTCGGCGAACCCGTGACCGCAGCGATCCGCCTTCCGTCCACTCCGGGTCAAGCGGCGGGGAGCATGTTCACCGTGCCGGACGACGCGGTTCAGACCGTCGCCGGACGACCTACCTTGTTCGTGCGGACGGGCGAGGGGTTTCGTGCGGTGCCGGTGACGCTCGGCCAGCCGGGCGGCGATGGCGTGACCGTAACGTCCGGCCTCGACGGAAGCGAGCGCATCGCCGCGGCGGGCAGCTTCATCCTCAAGGCGGAACTCGGCAAGGGCGAAGCCGGACATGGGGAGCATTGAGCCATGCTGGACCGCATCGTCTCCTTTTCCGTCGAGCGGCGCTGGCTGGTGCTGCTCGCGACGTTCCTTGCCGCGATCGTCGGCAGCTGGGCCATCGGCCGACTGCCGATCGATGCCGTGCCGGACATCACCAACAACCAGGTGCAGATCAACGTCCGCGCGCCGGCATTGTCGCCGGAACTGGTCGAAAAACAGATCGCCTTTCCGATCGAGACCGCACTTGCCGGCATTCCGGGCCTGGAGCACAGTCGCTCGCTGAGCCGCAACGGCTTTGCCCAGATCACTGCCGTCTTCACCGATTCCACCGGCATTTATTTCGCGCGCCAGCAGGTCGCGGAGCGGCTGCGCGTGGCGGAGGAGAGCCTGCCCGACGGTGTCACGCCCGAAATGGGGCCGATCGCGACCGGCCTCGGCGAAGTCACTATGTGGACCGTCCATTATCAGCATCGCCCGGACGACCGGCACAGGCCGGGCGAGCCCGGCATCCAGCCGGACGGCAGCTACATCACGCCAGAGGGCGATCGGCTGACCGGCGAGGCGGACAAGGCCACCTATCTGCGCACGGTGCAGGACTGGATCGTCGCGCCGCTGCTCAAGCCGGTCGACGGGCTGGCCGGCGTCGATTCGATCGGCGGCCATGTGAAGCAATATCAGGTGATCCCCGACGTGCAGCGGCTGGCGGCGCTCGGCATGAGCCTGGCCGATCTGGCCCGTGCGCTCGAGGATAATAATCTCGGCCTCGGCGCTGGCGTGGTCGATCGCGGCGGCGAAGGGCTGGCCGTGCGGTCCGATGCGCGGATCCGTTCGATCGGCGAGCTGGCCGGCACGGTGATCGCCACGCGCGAGGGCGTGCCGATCCGGCTCGACCAGGTCGCCACGGTGCGGATCGGCCAGGCGATCCGCCAGGGATCGGCGTCCGAAAACGGGCGCGAGGTGGTCGTCGGCACGGCCATCATGCGGATAGGAGAGAACAGCCGTGCCGTCGCCTCGGCGGTGGCCGGGCGGCTGGCCGCGATCAATGCGTCGCTGCCGACGGATGTCGTCGTGCAGCCGGTGCTCGATCGCACCGCCCTGGTGAATGCAACGATCCGGACGGTGGCCAAGAATCTCGCCGAAGGCGCGTTGCTGGTCGTCGTCGTGCTGTTCGTGCTGCTGGGCAATGTCCGGGCCGCGCTGATTGCGGCGCTGGTCATTCCGGTCACCATGCTGATGACCAGCTTCGGCATGCTGCGCGGCGGCGTCTCGGCCAACCTCATGAGCCTCGGCGCGCTCGATTTCGGGCTGATCGTGGACGGGGCGGTGATCATCGTCGAAAATGCGCTGCGCCGGATCGGCGAGCGCCAGCACGGGCTTGGTCGCCCGCTCGCGCCCGAAGAGAGGCGCGCGACGGTCGCCGATGCGGCGCGGGAGATGATCCGCCCCTCCGTATTCGGGCAGGCGATCATCATTCTCGTCTATGTGCCGCTGCTGACCCTGAGCGGGGTGGAAGGCAAGACGTTCACGCCGATGGCGCTGACCGTGATCATCGCGCTTGCCTCGGCCTTCCTGCTCTCGCTGAGCTTCGTGCCTGCGCTGCTCGCCGTCTGGCTTTCCGGTTCGGTGAAGGAAAAGCCGGGCCGGATCATGACGTGGCTGATGCAGCGCTACGAACCGGGTCTCGGCCGGGCGATGGGCCAGCCGGCGGCGACGATCGGCATCGGCATCGGCGCAGTGCTCGCCGCGATCGGCGCCTTCGCGCTGCTGGGCCAGGAATTCCTGCCGCAGCTCGATGAGGGAGACGTCGCGGTGCAGGTGCTGCGTATTCCCGGCACCTCGATCGATCAGAGTCAGGCGATGCAATCCACGGTCGAACGAGCGCTTGCGCGATTGCCCGAGGTGCGGCTGGTCTTTTCGAAGACGGGTACGGCGGAGCTCGCGTCCGATCCGATGCCGCCCAATGCCTCGGACAGCTTCGTGATCATGAAGCCGCGGCGCGAGTGGCCTGATCGCACCCTTTCCAAGGCCGATCTCGTCGGCAAGGTGGAGCGGGTGCTGGCCGGCATTCCGGGTGGGTCCTATGAAATCAGCCAGCCCATCCAGATGCGCTTCAACGAGCTGATCGCCGGCGTGCGCGGCGATATCGCGGTGAAGCTGTTCGGCGATGATGCCGCGGCGATGAACGCCACCGCGGCGCGGATCGCGGCGATCCTGCGTCGCACTGAAGGGGCGGCGGACGTGCGGGTGGAGCAGACCGAGGGGCTGCCGATCCTCGACATCCGGCCGCGGAGGGACATGCTCTCGCGGCTCGGCCTGTCAGTGCGTACGGTGCAGGATGTAGTGGCGGCGGCCGTCGGTGGACGAGACGCCGGCATCATCTTCGAGGGTGACCGGCGCTTCGCGGTGACGATCAGGCTGTCCGATGCGGCGCGTGCCGACTTCCAGACGCTGGGGCAGGTGCCGGTGCCGCTGCCAGGCGGCGGCTTCGTGCCGCTGGCCAGCGTCGCGGACATCGCCGTTACCGAAGGCCCCAACCAGATCAGCCGTGAAAATGGCAAGCGCCGCGTGGTTGTGCAGGCGAACGTGCGCGGGCGGGACGTGGCCGGCGTGGTAGCCGACGCACAGGCGGCGATCGACCGCGACGTGCGCCTAGCCGCCGGCCAATATCTCGATTGGGGCGGGCAGTTCGAGAATCTGCGCGCGGCGAGCCAGCGGCTGATGCTGGTAGTGCCGGCCTGTTTCGCGCTGATCCTGCTGCTGCTCTATGGCGCGCTGGGAAGCGTGCGGGATGCCGCGATCGTGTTCACCGGCGTGCCGCTGGCGCTGGTCGGCGGCGTGCTGGCGCTGCTTCTGCGCGGCATGCCCTTTTCGATCTCGGCGGCGGTGGGCTTCATCGCGCTTTCGGGCATCGCCGTGCTCAACGGCCTCGTCATGGTGACGTCGATCCAGCAGCTCGTAGCCGGCGGGATCGGCCGCGCAGAGGCCGCCTATCGCGGCGCATTGGGCCGATTGCGCCCGGTGGTGATGACCGCGCTGGTCGCCTCGCTCGGCTTCGTGCCGATGGCGGTCGCGACCGGCGCGGGCGCGGAGGTACAGAAGCCGCTGGCGACGGTGGTGATCGGCGGGCTCGTTTCCGCGACGCTGCTCACCCTGTTCCTGCTGCCGACCCTCTATGCGCGTTTCGGGCGAGGCGGCGCCGAAATGGCCGGTGAAGCGGCACGGGCGATCCGCTGAGAAGGGTCATGGCCCGATGACGGCGGCTCATCGGGCTTGGCATCAGCCCTGGATCGGGCGCATCAGTTCGATGCGGACGCCATCCGGATCCGCGCCGTGATAAAGCTCGATGCCCGGCATCACGACGCGCGTCTGCTCGGCCCAAGTGCCGCCGCGCGCGGCGAGTATGTCGGCCACCGCATCGACATCGTCGACCCAGAAGGCAAGATGGGTGAGGCCATATTGATTGAGCTTGCGCCGCTCGCGCGGGCCGAAGCTCGGCGGATCGAACACCTTGAGCAGCTCGATCACATTGCCGTCCTTGTCCCGCACCATCTGCGCGCGCAGCTTGATGCCCGGTACCTCGTTGACCGTCGCGAGCCATTCATAGCCGCCGTCGAGCACGTAATTTTCCACCGGCTCGAAACCGAGCGCCTGAAAATAGGAGAGGGAGGCGTCGACATCTTCCACGCAGATGCCCGAATGGGAGAAGCGGCCGGCCACGCCCTCGGTGTGCATCAGCTCGATCCGCACCCCATCCGGATCGGTGCAGTAGAGCATGGTGGTGCGCCCCTCCGGATAATGCGCGCGCGTTTCCTCGAACACATGGCCGCCCGCGGCGCGGATCCGCTCGGCGCTGGCGTCGATGTCGTCGACGTAGAAGGAGAGGTGGACCAGGCCATATTGCAGGGTCGAGCGCCGCTCGCGCGAGCCGAAGGCGGGGGGCGCCTCGAAATGCAGCAGCTCGAGCCGTGGCCCGTCGCGATGCTGCAGCATCACCGGGTGCAGCCGGATGTCGGGAATGTCGGTGGTCTGCTCCATCTGGGCGCCACCCATGACGCCGTAATCGATCACCTCGGCGAAATCGAGCGCGTCGATATAGAAACGCTTGGATGCGGCCAAATCGCTTATGCATACTCCGCGATGTGAAAATGTTACGGCCATATTTCCCGCTCCTTGCGCATTTTATCGAGGCTTACAAAGCGAATCATGTTCGCGGCCCCGCCCTTGTCGCGATAGGCTGTGCGGGTGGCAAGAGCCGACAGGCTCGGCCCGATACGAGAGCAGAATGAGGCAGGAGAGAGCCGATGCAGCCGACCATCATCGAAGTCGCCATCAATGGCGAGACGAGCCCGAAGCGCAACGCGCACGTGCCCCGCACGCCGCAGGAGATCGCCGCGGAGTCGATCGCCTGCCTGCGCGCCGGCGCCGCCTCGATCCACAATCACAATGGGGACATCGCATTGCCCGGCGAGGCAGCGGCGGAGCGTTATGCCGAAGGCTGGGCGCCGATCCTGGCGGCGATTCCCGATGCGATCCTGTGCCCGACGACGGTGACGCATCCCGATCTGCCGACGTCGATGTCGCATGTGCCGGCCTGCGTCGCGCGGGGGGCGAAGATGGCCTCGATCGATCCGGGCGTGGAGAATATCTCGACCACCGGGATCGACGGGCTGCCCGGAGCGATGCGCGCTACCATGGGCAGTTCGATCGATGAGATCGAGGCGATGCTGGAGATCATCGCCGCGGCACCCGCGGGGCCGGCCTTCGGCATTTACGAGCCCGGCTATCTGCGGCTGATCCTCGCCTATCACAAGGCAGGCCGCCTGCCGCGCGGTTCGCTGGCACGTCTCTATTTCGGCGGCGATCATAATTTCATCGACGGTGGCAGGGGCGGCTTCAGCTTCGGTCTGTTGCCCACCGCCACCGCGCTCGACGCCTATCTGGAGCTGATCGGGGACAGCGGCCTGCCCTGGATGGTGGCGGTGCCGGGCGGCGACCTCTTCCGCACGGATCTCGCCCGCGCGGCGATCGAGCGGGGCGGGCATCTGCGCGTCGGGCTGGAGGATCATGCCGGCGATCGCATGCCGACCAATTTGGAGCTGGTCGAGGAAATCGCCGAACTCTGCCGCTCGCTCGGCCGGCCGCCGGCGACCTCGGCCGAGGCGGCGCGGATCCTGGATCTGCCTTGAGATGACAATTCCGTTCGGTTCAGCGAAGCCGAGAAGATAGGGCCTTCGACTTCGCTCGGGTTGGGTTCTCGACTTCGCTCGAACCAAACGGATAGGAGGGGCAATGCAACCCGACATTGCCGCTCTCGTCCGCCCCGATGGTCTGCTTTCCCTGCGCGTGATGCCCAAGGCTTCGGCCGATCGCATCGTGGCGGAACCAGATGCCGAGGGAGGACCGCGGGCGCGCGTCTATGTCACCGTCGCGCCCGAAGATGGCAAGGCGAACCGGGCGGTGATCGCGCTCGTCGCCAAGGCGCTGGACGTGGCGAAATCACGCGTCATTCTTGTCCGCGGAGAGACGTCGCGCGACAAGCTCGTGAGGATCGACGGCTGAACCTGCTTTCCGGCGCGCGCCGCGCACGATAAGCCGCGCCGATGGGGATCGGCAGCAGCGTCGCGTACTGGCTCAACCTTCCATGGCTCGGGCCGGCCGTCTTCGGGGTTTTGGGCTTCGCAGGCGTGCTGCTCGGCGTGATCAGGCTCGCCCAGCAGCGCTTGCTTCAGCACAGCGCAAGCCGGATGGAGACGGCTCCTGGCCTCGTGCGTGAGGCGCAACTGCTCGAATGGACGGAGAAGGGCACGCGCCGCGCGGCGATCGTGCTGAAGGTCGATTTCGAAGCTGGAGGAGAGTCCTATGTCTGCGATCAGTGGGAGTTGTTCCGGGGCAGCATGAAGCTCGAACATGGCGGCGTGCTGCCCGAGATAGAAGCGGGTGATACGGTACCGGTATGGTACGATCCGGATGATCCCGCTGTAGCGGCTCTTGCGATCGGCCGGCCGAGTTACGTTTCCGTACTCGCTGCCTTTGGTGCGGCCGCATTTTTCGTGCTTCTGACATGGGGGACGTGGCCTTAGCCTGCCGGCCCGGAAATCGCTCCAGGCGCCGAACGATCCGATCGAACCGTCCGGCGCCCGCAGCTCCTTATCTTACTCCGCAGCCACTCCGGCCCGCGAGAACATGTCGTCCCCGCCGGCATCCTCATTGGCGGCAGGCGCGGCCTTGGCGGCCTTGCGCCGGTCGAAGGCTTCCCACACCTCGCCCCAATTGCCGCGAGTCGCGGCCTTCGAATATTCGGTGGCGCGGGTTTCGAAGAAATTGGCATGCTCGACGCCGTTCAACAGCGGCGCCAGCCAGGGCAGGGGATGCTCGTCGGCCATGTAGATCGGCCGCAGACCGAGCTGACCGAGCCGCCAGTCGGCGATGTAGCGGACGTATTTCTTGATGTCCTTGGGGGTCATGCCGGTCACCGGCCCCATCTCGAACACCAGGTCGATGAACGCATCCTCGATCCGCACCGTCTTCTGGCACATGTCGAGAATGTCTTCCTTCACCGCCGGCGTCAGGCAGCCGCGTTCCTTCACGAAGGCATGGAACAGGCGGATGATGCCGTCGCAGTGCAGGCTCTCGTCGCGGATCGACCAGGTGACGATCTGCCCCATGCCCTTCATCTTGTTGAAGCGCGGGAAGTTCATCAGCATCGCGAAGCTGGCGAAGAGTTGCAGGCCTTCGGTGAAGCCGCCGAACATGGCCAGGGTGCGGGCAATGTCCTCGTCCGTGTCGACGCCGAAGGTGGCGAGATAATCGTGCTTGTCCTTCATCTCCTTATATTGGAGGAAGGCGGAATATTCCGTCTCGGGCATGCCGATCGTGTCGAGCAGATGGCTGTAGGCGGCGATGTGCACCGTTTCCATGTTGCTGAACGCGGTCAGCATCATCTTGATCTCGGTGGGCTTGAACACGCGGCCGTATTTTTCGTGGTAGCAATCCTGCACCTCGACGTCGGCCTGGGTGAAGAAGCGGAAAATCTGGGTCAACAGGTTGCGTTCGTGATCGGTCAGCTTCTGCGCCCAATCGCGGCAATCCTCGCCCAGCGGCACCTCTTCCGGCAGCCAATGGAGCTGCTGCTGGCGCTTCCAATATTCGAAAGCCCAGGGATATTCGAAGGGCTTGTAGGTCTTGGAGGCCTGGAGAAGCGGCATCGGCTAAATCCTTCCTTGTTCAAGCCCTGGCCCGTTCAGCCGTGGGGGCACGCACACGAGGCGCACCGAGGAACATCGGTGGGACGAATATAGGGAATGACGCGCCAAAAAGCCACGTTCGCCCCCCTCGTTCGCCGTACCGGGCTTTCTGTTCCGTCTTACGCCCCTACTAGGGATGGTGTTGTGACATGGAGGCGGGCACGACGTCTAGGGTGTGACGCACAGAAAGTTGGGGATGAATCGGGGCAGGCAGGTTCGGCCGCCTGTCAATCCGAATCCGCATCCGTCCTTTGCTCGCGTTGACGGGCTGGCCGCCGCCCACCATCTTCTCGCGTAGAAAATCGACGCCTTTCCGCCATTTTCAGGATTTGTTTGTCAATTTGGGCGACAGTGCAGCCTGTGTCGGAATATCTTACGCTTGGGAGCAGGGGCAGACCAGTGTCGTGATCAGGCTGTTCAAGCATTATGTGCCGCACGCCGTGCTGCTGCTCGGCATCGTCGATTTCATCATGCTGATGATCGCGGCCGAGGCCGGCTGGGTGCTGCGCGCGCACCAGATCGGCATGGAGGTGCTGCCCACGTCCACCCGCGTGCCTCAGCTCGTGACCTTCGCGGTCGCGCTGCAATGCGCGATGGTCAGCGTCGGCGTCTATGGCAGCGAGGCGCTGCAGAGCTTACGCTTCGCCACGGCGCGGCTGCTCGTCGCGGTGTCGCTGGGCGTAATCCTGATCTCCGTCCTCTTCTTCCTGTTGCCGAGCCTCACCCTGTGGCGCTCCAATTCCGCCTACGCGATGGGTTTTGCTTTCCTGCTGCTGGTGTTCGATCGGCTGGCGCTCGGCGGGGTGCTGGGCGGCGAGGCGTTCAAGCGGCGCGTGCTCGTGCTCGGCGCGGGCCGCCGCGCGGCGCGGATCAAGGAGCTGGAGGCCAGGGCCTCGGCCGGGTTCACCGTCGTCGGCTATGTCGCGATGAGCGACGGCAACCGTCAGATCGACGAGGCGATCTTCCGCGATCACATACCGAGCCTGGCCGATCATGTCGTGCGCCTGTCGGTGGGCGAGGTGGTCCTGGCGCTGGACGAGCGGCGCAATGCGCTGCCGCTGCAGGATCTGCTGCGCATCAAGACCACCGGCGTCCACGTCAATGAGATGTCGACCTTCCTGGAGCGCGAGACCGGCCGCGTCGATCTCGACACGCTGAACCCCAGCTGGCTGATCTTTTCGGACGGCTTCTCTGCGGGCCGTCGCCTGTCGAGCGCAGCCAAGCGCCTGTTCGACGTCACTGCCAGTCTGCTGCTGCTGGTGCTGGCCTCCCCGATCATCCTCCTCACCGCGTTGCTGGTGAAGCTGGAGAGCAAGGGCCCGGCCTTTTTCCGCCAGCAGCGCGTCGGCCTCTACGGCCAGACCTTCGACATCGTGAAGCTGCGCTCGATGCGGCAGGATGCCGAGGTCGCCGGCCAGGCGGTCTGGGCGCAGAAGGACGATCCGCGCGTCACCCGTATCGGCAAGTTCATCCGCAAGGTGCGGATCGACGAACTGCCGCAGGTCTGGACGGTGCTGCGTGGCGAGATGAGTTTCGTCGGTCCGCGGCCGGAGCGGCCTCAGTTCGTCGAGGATCTCGAACGGAGCCTGCCTTATTATGCCGAACGACACATGGTGAAGCCGGGCATCACCGGCTGGGCGCAGATCAACTATCCCTACGGCGCCAGCCTGGAAGACAGCCGTCACAAGCTGGAATATGATCTCTATTACGCCAAGAACTACACGCCCTTCCTCGATCTGCTGATCCTGCTGCAGACGGTGCGCGTGCTGCTCTGGCCCGACGGAGCCCGCTGAGGCCGCGGCCAATGCTGACCGACGGCATCATCCTGTGGAGTCACGCCGCCGCTGCCGCCCTCTACGCGGCACTGGCGATATGGCAGCTGCGCCGCCAGCAGCAGGGGCTGCAGCTTCGGATGCTCGCCTTCGCTTTTGCGATCACATGTGCCTGGTCGCTCATCGTCGCGGTGGTGGGGCCTCAAGCGATACCCGCGCAGATCAGCGAAAGTGCGCGCAATCTCGGCTGGCTCGGCTTCATGCTGGTTCTGCTCACCAAGGCCCAGGAGGATGATCGCCGCCCGGCCATCGTGCTGCTCTATGCGCTGCTCAGCCTCGTGATCGTCGCTCAATGCGTGGTCGACCTGCTGCCGCGGTTGGTGGGCGAGGGGGCATCGCCGGACAAGGCCTTTTTCTTCGCCGGCCTCGTCCTGCGCATGACGGTCGCGATCGGCGCACTGCTGCTCGTCCACAATCTCTATACGGCGGCGGCGCCGGAGGCGCGCTGGGGCATCCGCCTGCCGATGGTCTCGCTGGCCGCGATGTGGACCTACGATCTCAACCTCTACACTGTCGCCTATCTGGCTCATGGCTGGTCGTCCGAACTGTTCGCAGGCCGCGGCATCGCGATGCTGATGCTGGCGCCGCTGTTCGCGTTGGGCAGCCGGCGCAACGCCAAGTGGAAGATGCGCCTGTCGCGCGCGGCCGCGTTCCAGACGCTCTCGCTGGTCGCGATCGGCGGCTATCTGGTCGCGATGGTGATCGTCACCCGTTTGATGCAATTCATCGGCGGCGATCATGCCCAGCTTGCCGGCGTCGTCACCATCTTCGTGATGACCATAGCCGCCTTCCTGCTGCTGCCGTCCGGGCGGATGCGGGCATGGCTGAAAGTGACCATCGCCAAGCATTTCTTCCAGCATCGCTACGATTATCGCACCGAATGGCTGCGCTTCACCGACACGCTCGGCCTGCCTGGCACCACCGCCGCGCCGCTGGATCAGCGTGTGATCAAGGCAATCGCGGACATCACCGAATCCCCAGGCGGCCTGCTGCTCTCGGTCGAGGAGAGTGGCGGCTTGGCGACGGCCGAGCGGTGGAACTGGGCGATGGTCCATCCGCCCGCCCATGCCGGGAATGCCGCGCTCGTCCATTATCTCGCCGAGACCGGTCGGATCGTCGAGCTGGACATGGTGCGCGCGGGGATCGGCGAAGGCGCGCGTCGGGAGGCGCCGCTGGTGCCCGACTGGATCATGGCGGAGCCGCGCGCCTGGGCGGCGGTGCCGCTCGTGCATTTCCAGCGGCTGGTCGGCGTCGTGCTGCTCGAACGGCCGCGTGTCGACCGTACGCTGGATTGGGAGGATTTCGATCTGCTGCGCGTCGCTGGGCGGCAGGCGGCGAGCTATCTCGCGGAGGCGCGCGGGCAGGAGGCGCTGTCCGATTCCAAGAAGTTCGACGAGTTCAACCGCCGTTTCGCCTTCATCATGCACGACATCAAGAATCTGGTGAGCCAGCTCAGCCTCGTCGCGCGCAACGCCGAACGCCATGCCGACAATCCGGAATTCCGGGCGGACATGGTGGCCACGCTGAAGGCGTCGGTCGGCAAGATGAACGATCTGCTCGCCCGCCTGTCGCAGCACAATAAGGGCCGCGCCGAGGAGCCTCGCCCGATCGCTCTCAAGGCGCTGGCGGAGGCTGTGGCGGCACCGCGGCGCGGCGGCCACGCGATAGCGGTGGAAGGCCGCGCGGACGTGATCGCCAAGGCGGATCCGGTGCGCCTTGAGCAGGCGCTGGCCCATCTCGTCCAGAATGCCGTCGATGCGAGCCCGGCCGATGTCGCGGTGACCCTCCGGATCGAACCCCGCGGCGGCGATGCGACTATCGATATTATCGATCGCGGCGCGGGCATGTCGCCCGATTTCGTCCGCACTCGCTTGTTCAAGCCTTTCTCCTCCACCAAGCAGGGCGGTTTCGGCGTCGGCGCCTATGAAGCGCGCACACTCGTGGCGACGATGGGAGGGCGGCTGGAAGTGGAAAGTCGGGAAGGGGAGGGCAGTCGGTTCAGCATCGTACTGCCGCTCGCGGATGGTTCGACGGACGAATCTTCTTACCTTTCCCGCGCGTGGGAGAGGGGAGGGTGAGGGGTTTTCTCCTTCTTTCGAGAGCATTTCCAGGATGTTCCCGCATGTTCTCGCCGGCCCTTTGCCGTGTGCAGGGCAGGGAGCAGGAAGATAGGCCATGATCGATAAACCGAAATTGCTGATCGTCGAGGATGATGAGGGACTGCAGCGTCAGCTGCGCTGGGCCTATGAGGATTATGAGGTGATCGTTGCCGGCGATCGGGCGGCGGCGATTGACATGCTGCGCGCGCACGAGCCCGCCGTCGCCACGCTCGATCTCGGCCTGCCGCCCGATCCCGACGGTACCAGCGAAGGTTTCGCCACGCTGGAGGCGATGCTGAGGCTCAAGCCGGACATGAAGGTGATCGTCGCTTCCGGCCACGGCGCGCGGGAGAGCGCCCTGCGCGCGATCGCGTCGGGAGCCTATGATTTCTACCAGAAGCCGGTGGACATAGACGAACTCGGGCTGATCGTCGGCCGGGCGTTCCATCTCCACGCGATAGAGGCCGAGAATCGGCGTCTTGCCGAGGCGGGCGCGGGCAATGCCACCGTGCTCGGCGGAATGATCACTGCCGCGCCGGAGATGCTCAAAGTCGCCCGAACGATCGAGCGCGTGGCCAATGCCGACGTGTCGGTGATGCTGCTCGGCGCCAGCGGTACGGGCAAGGAGTTGCTGGCGCGCGGCGTGCACCAGTCGAGCCGGCGTCGGGGCGGCGCCTTCGTCGCGATCAATTGCGCGGCCATTCCCGAAAATCTGCTCGAGGCCGAGCTGTTCGGCTATGAAAAGGGCGCCTTCACCGGCGCGGTCAAGACCACCGAGGGCAAGATCGAGCTGGCCGAGGGCGGCACGCTGTTTCTCGATGAGGTGGGCGATATTCCATTGCCTCTCCAGGTGAAGCTGCTGCGCTTCCTGCAGGAGCGGACCATCGAGCGGATCGGCGGTCGCAAGCCGATCGCGGTCGACACGCGCATCGTCTGCGCCACCCACCAGGATCTCGACGCGATGATCGCGGCAGGCACCTTCCGCGAGGATCTTTATTACCGGCTCGCCGAGATCGTCGTGCGCATCCCGTCCCTGGCGGAGCGGCCGGGGGACGCGGCGCTGCTCGCCAAGCATTTCCTGGCGCGCTTCGCCAGGGAGATGAACCCGGCCGTGAAAGGCCTTGCGCCGGACGCGCTGGCGGCGCTGGATGCATGGGGCTGGCCCGGCAATGTGCGAGAGCTGGAGAATCGCATGAAGCGCGCGGTGATCATGGCCGACGGCAAGCTGCTCACCGCGGCCGATCTCGATCTGGTGGGGGATGAGGGCGAGGAGGTGGAGCTGATCAATCTCAAGGCGGCACGCGAGCGGGCCGATCGCCGCGCCATCCGGCAGGCGATGGCGCGGACCGAGGGCAATGTCTCGGGCGCGGCCAAGCTGCTCGGCATCAGCCGTCCGACGCTCTATGACCTCATGAAGCAATATGAATTGAACGCATAAGTTTGGATTAACCATTCGCCGCTAGGCCCGGTTTCATGAGGATCCGCCTCGTTTTCGCCTGGGTCATCCTGGCCTTGTCCGCCATGCCGCAATCGGCGCAGGCGGATGGCCGCGCCGATTCGATGGCGCTGTTCCGCAAGGCCTATGGCCGCTTCAAGGCGGGTGACGTCCCGGCCGCGCGGGTCGTGCTGCTCAATGCGATCAAGGCCGATCCGCACAACGCGATCGCGCATGTGCTGCAAGGGCGCGTCTATCTGGCGCTGAAGGACGGTGTGGCGGCGGAGGCGGAGTTCGGCCGCGCGCGCGACAGCGGCATCGCCGCGGACGATATTCGCCATCTCATGGCCAATGCCTATCTGCTGCAGGACAGGCCCCAGGATGCGATCGACGAGGCCGATCCGAGCCATGTGCCGGGCCGTTTCGCGGTGTGGGCGGCGCGGGTGCGCGCCATGGCGCAGCTTTCGCTCGACAATGACGATGCGGCGACCGCCGAGCTCAACCTCGCCCTTCGCCTGTCGCCGCGCAACAGTGCCGTCTGGACCGACATCGGCCATTTCCGCATCGAGAATGGCGAGACGGCAGGCGCTGTGGACGCGGCCGACCGGGCCGTCGCCCTCGATCCGCGCAATGTCGAGGCACTGCTGCTGAAAGGGCAACTCGTCCGCACCCAATATGGCCTGACCGCGGCGCTGCCCTGGTTCGATCGCATGCTGGCGATCGATCCGAACAATCTCGATGCGCTGCTGGAAAAGGCCGCGACGCTGGGTGATATCGGCCGTTCCCGGGCGATGCTGGCGACCACGCGCCAGGTGCTCGCGATCCGGCCGGGCAATCCCATGGCCTTTTATCTGCAGGCGGTGCTGGCCGCCCGGGCGCGCAACTGGACACTGGCGCGCAGCCTGCTGCAGCGGACCGACGGCAAGCTCGACGATCTGCCCGCCACCCTGCTGCTTGCGGGAGCCATCGAATATCAGACCGGCAATTACGAGCAGGCGATCGACAAGCTGGCGCGGCTGGTGGGGATGCAGCCGGAGAATATGAAGGCGCGCCGGCTGATGGGCGCCGCGCAGTGGCGGCAGGGCGACGATGCATCCGCGATCGATACGCTGCGTCCGATCGCCGACAGGCCCGACGCCGATACCTATACGCTGACCATCGTCGGCCGCGCGCTCGAGCGGCAGGGGCAGCGCAAGGATGCGGCGCTCTATCTCGATCGGGCCGCGATTCCGACGCGTGCCGAGCCGAGCCCGCTCGATGTCGTCGCGGATCCCCGTCAGTTGGCGGCGCTCCGCGCGGCGGCCGTCGCCAACCCCGGGGACACCAAGACGCAAATCGCACTGATCGCGGCGCTGCTGCGTGCCGATCAGGGGGCGGAGGCGCTTGATGTGTCGCAGGCGCTGCTGGCGCGCAATCGCGGCGCACCGATGGCGCATGTGCTGGTCGGCGATGCCTATGTCGCGACCGGCAACTATGCAGCCGCGGCGACCGCCTATCGCGATGCCGCCAACATCAGCTTCACCGAGCCGGTAGCGCTGCGCCTGATCGATGCGTTGCGCCGGGCAGGTAATTCGGCGGGCGCGGTCGAAGTGCTGAATCTGTTTCTCAGTCAGAATCCGCAGGACGTGCCGGCGCAACTGCTCGCGGCCGACGTGATGCTGTCCAACGGGCAGTGGGACAAGGCGATCAACATCCTCGAATCGCTGCGCGGGCGGCTCGGCGATCGCGATGCGGCACTGCTCAACAACCTGGCCTGGGCCTATTTCAGCGCAGTTCGCATGGATCAGGCGCTGGTCTATGCCGGCAAGGCCTATGATCTCGCGCCCGCCAATCCGGCAGTGGGTGACACCTATGGCTGGATATTGTTCCAGACCGGCCGGGACCGGCAAAAGGGCCTCGCGCTGCTAAGGAAGGCGGCCGGCCAATCTCCACGCGATGCCGGCGTTCGTTGGCACCTCGCCCAGGCCTATGCCGCGACCGGCGCGGGCGCCCAGGCCAAGGCGGCGGCGCAGGCGGCACTTGCGCTGCCCGGCTTCCAGGATCGCGCGAAGGCCGAGGCGCTCATCGCCCGCTACTGATCTTCTCTCCCGCGGCTCGCTCGCTTATGGGGGCAGCCATGGATACTGCAGACGCTCTCACCCGCATTGTCGCCGCGCTCGAACGGCTTGCGCCGCCGCCGCCTCAGCCGGCCGATCCGCTGGCGCATCCCGCTTATGTGTGGCGCGATGGTGCGCTCGTGGCGGCGCGCTCCTTCCGGCCATTGGCCCTGCCGCTGCTGACCGGAATTGACGCGCAGAAGGCGGCGGTGCTCGAGAACAGCCGCCGCCTGGCCGCCGGTCACGCGGCGCACGACATCTTGCTGTGGGGATCGCGCGGCGCCGGCAAGTCCGCGCTGGTCAAGGCGAGCGTCGGCGCGCTCCAGGGGGAGGGTGCGGCGATCGCGCTGATCGAGGTGGCGGGCGAGCATCTCGAATCCCTGCCCGCGCTGTTCGCGCTGATCGCCGGCCAGCCGCGCGCCTTCATCTTGTTCATCGACGATCTCGGCTTCGAGGAGGGCAGCTCCGCCCCGCGCCTGCTGCGCTCGCTGCTGGAAGGCGGCGCCGAGGCGCGGCCGGCCAATGCGCGGCTCTACGTCACGGCCAATCGCCGCCACATCGTCGCGCGGGATCTGCGCGAGCAGGACAGCCCGATCAATCCGCGCGACGTCGTGGACGACAAGCTGGCGCTGGCCGATCGCTTCGGCCTCAGCCTTGGTTTCCACGTCTGCGATCAGGCGACCTATGTCGCGATGGTCGAGGGCTATGCGCGCGAGCTCGGCCTCGTCTTCGACGCGCAGGACGCGATCAGCTGGGCCACCCAGCGCGGCAGCCGGTCCGGCCGGGTCGCCTGGCAATATGTGGTCGAGCTGGCCGGACGCGAGGGCAAGGCGGTTTAACTGATGCCCCGGCGTCCGCTGGGGTGACGAAGAAGAAAAGCGCCGAATCGACCAGCGGAAATGCCATAACCGTTCGCAGGGAGGGCAGGCGGATATTTCGTTCGCCGGGCGCGG
This sequence comes from Flavisphingomonas formosensis, assembly GCF_009755815.1. Classification (GTDB taxonomy): domain Bacteria; phylum Pseudomonadota; class Alphaproteobacteria; order Sphingomonadales; family Sphingomonadaceae; genus Flavisphingomonas; species Flavisphingomonas formosensis. The sequence continues at coordinate 92,254 of NZ_WRPK01000002.1, read as the reverse complement.
CTCCCTCACACCGCGCGGCTGAACGTGCCGCTGCTCTGGTTGCGATAGGCGTCGAGGCCGCTCGCGATGCTGCGGGCATAGGGCAGGCCCTCCTGTGGCACGATCAGCCGATTGCCTTCGCGAAGCACCAATCCCGCCTCCGCATAAGGGCGCAGCATCGCCCAGGCCGGCTCGATCAGGTCGTCGTCGATCCGGGCCGATCCGATGCAGAGCAGCCGCTCGATGGCCGCGCCGCGCCGCCGGTCGTCCGCGCTCCGGGCCGTCCCGCGCTGTGTGGCGAGACGCCCTGCCGAAACGCGCATGCGATAGCGACCGGCGAGTTTCTCATTCTGGGCGAGCAAACCGGGGAAGCGGCTGATCGCGCTGGCCCCGAGGCCGATCACCGTCTCGCACTGATCCTCGGTGAAGCCCTGGAAATTGCGGCGCAGCTGCCGGGCGGACGCCGCTATCGCCAGCGGATCGCCCGGCCGCGCGAAATGATCGAAGCCGATCGGCCGATAGCCGGCGGCGGTGAGCCTGTCCCACGCGCGCCAGGCCTGGCGGAAGCGTGCTTCGCCGTCCGGTAGCGCCGCGCCGTCGATACGGCGCTGGCGCGGCAGCAGCGCGGGCAGATGTGCATAACCGAATATGGCAAGCCGGTCTGGCGCCAGTGCCTCCGCCTGCTCCAGCGTCTCGTCGAAATCGGCGGCGGACTGGTCGGGCAGGCCGTACATCAGGTCGAAGTTGAGCGATCGGACGCCGGCCGCGCGGAGCGCCGCGGTGGCGTGCGCGATCAGCTCCGGCGGCTGGACCCGGCCAATCGCCCGCTGCACATGCGCCGCGAAGCTCTGCACGCCGAGGCTGGCCTGGGCGATGCCGATCGCGCCGATCGTGTCGATCCAGGCGGCATCCAGGGTCCGCGGGTCGAGCTCGATCGAAAGCGTCGCTCCAGCGGCGCGGAAACGGGTGACGAGGCGATCGACCAGCCGGGCGAACTGCAGCGGCGACAGCGCGTTGGGGCTGCCGCCGCCGAAGGCGATGCGCACCGTCTCCACCCCGGCGGGCAACAGCGCGCCGACCAGATTGATCTCCCTGTCCAGAGCGTCGAGATAGGCGGCGAGGCGGCCCGACCGGTTGGCTGCGCCGGTGTTGCAGCCGCAATACCAGCAAATCTCCCGGCAATAGGGGATGTGGACGTAGAGCGAGACGCGCTCGCCCGCGGGAATGGCGGCGATCGCCTGGCGCATATCCGCTTCGCCGATGCCGCCATGGAATTCGGCGGCGGTGGGGTAGCTCGTGTAGCGCGGCACGGCGCGGGCGAGCAGATCGGGTCGATAGGGCCACATGCGCCTTGCCTAGCAATGCTGCGCCGCTCCGCCTTTGACCGGGATCAAGCGCGGATTTGGCGGGGGTCAAGGCGTCAACGCTGACGACGGTCCAGACAGGCTCCGTCACGACAAGACGGAAAGGGATAGTCATGAAACGCATTTGGCCGCTGGGTCTGATCGCGGCCGCCGCGATGGCGGCGGCGCCCGCTCATGCCGAGCAGGGCGACCTGCTGGTACGCCTGCGCGGCATCGTCGTCGCGCCCAATGAAAGCTCCGGCAGCATCGGGCCGAGCTTTCCGGGCGAGAAGGTGAAGGTGAACGATGCGGTGATGCCGGAGCTGGACTTCACCTACATGTTTACCAAGCATGTCGGTGCCGAGCTCATCCTGGCGACGACCAAGCATCATGTCTCCGGGCGGTCGGGCACCACCGGATCGATCGGGCGGCTGGCGTCGAGCTGGGTGCTGCCGCCGACGCTGACCTTGCAGTATCATATCCTGCCCGACGGGCCGATCCGGCCCTATGTCGGTGCGGGCGTGAACTACACCATCTTCTATTCGGAAAAGGCCTCCGGCGCGCTGGAAGATGCGGTCGGCAAGTCCAAGGTCGGGCTCAAGGACAGCGTCGGCTATGCGCTACAGGCGGGTGTCGACGTGCCGGTCGGCAAGCGGACCTTCGTCAATTTCGATGTCAAATATATCGACATCCGCACCAAGGCGACGATCGATACGGCTGCACTCGGCACGGAGCGTGTGCGCGTCCACCTCGATCCGCTCGTCTTCGGCATGGGCTTCGGCATGCGGTTCTGAGGCGGATCCGGTCCGCGGGACGTGACCCCGCGGACCGGCGATCAGGCAGAAGCCAGTCGCCGCAGCCCGGCCCGGTCGCGCACGGCGAGCCGCCGGCCGCCTGGCAAGGCGATGACGCCCGCATCTTTGAACCGGGTCATCGCGCGGCTCACCGTCTCGATGGCGAGGCCGAGGAGGTCGCCCATCTGCTGGCGGCTGAGCGGCAGCATGATCTCCCTGCCGCTCGCGCCGCCCAGCCGGTCGGCCATTTCGACCAGCAGGCTCGCCACACGCTCGGTGGCAGTCATCCGGCCGAGCAGCAGCATCCAGCGGCGCGCGCGGTCCAGCTCGTCCAATGTGCGGCGGAGCAAGGCCTGCTGGATGCCGGGGTGCTCTTCGGCGAAGCCGTCGAACGCGCCGCGGCGGAACACGCAGATGCTGGCGTCGGTCAGCGCCGTCACGGTCTGCTGGCTGTCCCGGCCGAAGGGGCGGCCGATGAAATCGGACGGGAAGACGATGCCGACGATCTGCTCGCGCCCGTCGCTCGTCATCGTCGACAGCTTGAACATGCCCTCCAGTACATTGCCGACGAGGACCGATTCGTCGCTTTCCCACAAGAGTGTCTGGCCGCGGCGGACATGCACCCGACGCCCGAGCCGATGCAGCTCGGCCAGCGCCGCGCCATCGAGCGAGCAGCAGATCGCGCGGGCACGCACGCCGCAGGATTCGCAGCCGTGCGTGCTATCCGCTGTTTCGTCCGCATCCCGTGTCGTGCCGGCAGTTTCGAACATCGATCACCCCCATCTGATGCGGGAAACGCCCCGCTCGCAAGGGGCCTGATCGGCGTTCCGCGGCCGGCCCTCTATCCGCAGATGTACGGATGGCACGCGAGGGGGGCGTCCTTCAGCCCAGGCGGAAGAGCCGTCGATACTCGGTCAGTACATCGGCATCCTCGATCGTGGGCGGGGTCGCCACATCCTTGCCATTGGCGAGCGAGCGCAGCACGGCACGCAGGATCTTCCCGGAACGCGTCTTGGGCAAGGCTCGCACCACGTGCACCTCGCGCAACGCCGCCACCGCACCCAGTTCGGCCCTGACGCGCGCGACGATCGCATCGGGCAGCGCGCCGTCCGCCTCGATCCCTGCCTTGGTGACGGCGAATGCGACCGGCACCATGCCCTTCAGTGCATCGTCCACGCCGATCACCGCGCATTCCGCGATCTCCGGCTGGCTCGCTACGATCTGTTCCATCTGGCCGGTCGAGAGCCGGTGGCCGGCGACGTTGATGATGTCGTCGGTCCGGCCCATGATGTTCACGAAGCCGTCGCCATCGACATGGCCTGCATCGCCGGTCTCATAATAGCCGTCGAAGGTGGCGAAGGATTTTGCATAGCCGGCCGGGTTGTTCCACAGGCTGCGATAGCAGCCGGGCGGCAGCGGCGTCTTCAGCACGACATGGCCCGTGTCGCCGGCCGGCACCGGCGTGCCCTCGTCGGAGAGGATATCGAAAACATATCCCGGCACGGGAAAGCCGGCGCTGCCGCGACGGCGGCGTGTGTCGCCGAGCCCAAAACAGGTGGCCGCCGCCGGCCAGCCGAGCTCGGTCTGCCACCAATGGTCGATCACCGGCAGACCCGTCACCGCCTCGGCCCAGGCCAGCGTGTCCGGATCGGCCCGCTCCCCGGCCAGGAAGACGGCGCGCAAGTTGCCGGTGCCGATGGCCTTGAGATGCCGGGCGTCGGGATCCTCCTTGCGGATCGCGCGCATCGCCGTCGGCGCGGTGAAGAAGATTTCCACGCCGTGGCGCGCTATGGTGCGCCAGTAGGTCCCGGCATCGGGCGTGCCGACGGGCTTGCCTTCGAACAGGATGGTCGTCGCGCCCGCGATCAGCGGCCCGTAGACGATATAGCTGTGCCCGACGACCCAGCCGACGTCGGATGCCGCCCAGAACACGTCGCCCGGCCGGATGCCGTAGATGTGCCGCATGCTCCAGGTCAGCGCGACGGCGTGGCCGCCATTGTCGCGAACAACGCCCTTGGGCGTGCCCGTCGTTCCCGACGTGTAGAGGATGTACAGCGGATCCTCGGCCGCCACCGGCACGCAGGACACGGGCTCGGAATCGGCGAGCAGCTTGGACCAGTCGAGATCGCGCGGCGCGGTGAGCTCGGCGGCGAGCATCGGCCGCTGCATCACCACGACATGCTCGACGGCATGGGCGGCGAGGGCCAGCGCCTGATCGACCAGCGGCTTGTAGGCAATCTGCCGGCTGCCCTCGATGCCGCAGGAGGCGGTCAGTAGCAGGCGCGGCCGGGCATCGTCGATGCGCTTGGCGAGCTCGGGCGGAGCGAAGCCGCCGAAGACCACCGAATGGATCGCGCCCAGCCGTGCGCAGGCGAGCATGGCGAACGCCGTTTCGGGGATCATCGGCATGTAGAGGACGACGCGATCGCCTTTGCCCACGCCGAGCCGCTCCAGCATGCCGGCGGTAGCGCTCACCTGGTCGAGCAGCTCGACATAGCTGTAATGACGGATCGTGCCCGTGACCGGACTGTCGTAGATCAACGCCGTCTGGCCGCCACGACCGGCGGCGACATGGCGGTCGACCGCATTGTAGCAGCTGTTCAGCGTCGCGCCGGCGAACCAGCCCGATCGATCGGACCAGGCCGTGCGCGGCGGCGCGATCCAGTCGATCGCCTTCGCCGCGTCGAGCCAGAAGCTCTCGGCATCCACGATGCTGCGCTCGTAGGTTGCGCGATACCGTTCCGACATCATCCTCCCCATCCGGTGCCGGCCATATCGCAAACGGTCGGCTGCCGCCGCGCGAGCTCCTAACGGATTGGCACAGTGCTGACCATCCGTCAGGCGCCTCTGTCCGTCAGAACCGGGCTTCGAGCAGCACCAGGGTCGGATCGCCCTCGACGGGCCGGGCGGCAAAGCCCATTTCCCGTTCCAGCTCGATCGCCGAATGATTGTCGCGGCTCTCGATCGACTGGAGCACGCGGATGCCGCGCCGCTGCGCCGCACGCGCGACATGATCGAGCAGCGTCCAACCGATGCCCAGCGCCTTGCGGTCGGCACGCACGGAGATCGCGACCTCGGCGCTCGTCATGCTGCGGTCGCACGCCAGCATCGCGGTGGCGACGGGCAGGGCGTCCCCCTCTTCGAAGGCGACGAAGGTTTCGGTCTGCCAATGGTCGCATTCCGTCATCGGCGCGAGCTGACTGTGGCCGACATGATCGGTTGCAGTGAGGAAACGGAAGCGCCGATCGTCCGCCGAGACGGACTCGAAGAATCGCGCGAGCAGAGGCTCGTCGGATGGTTCGGCTGGCCGGACGCGGATAGCGATCCCGGTTCTGGTCTTCAGGGTCTGCGGCTCTGCGGAAAGCATGTGCACCGTCCTTGAGGGATTAGGTCCGGGTTGGACCGTGGTGCGCACTTAGCGGGGCAAGGCGGACTGCAGCCATCCGTACTGTCCCGTAATCGCCGTCCGGTCACGCGCCGCCGCGATGTGCGTCGTCGACGCTCACCCAAAGCAGCGTGCCGATGAACAGGGTGCCTGCGGTCAGGATCAGGTCGACGAAATGGGTGCCGATGAAGCTCAACATGGTCTGTCTCCGGTCGTCTGGAACCGGAGCAAATCTAGCTGCCATATGGTGGGACACTTTGACCGGGGTCAAAATCCGCGAACCTGTGCGATCGTCTATATGCGCCGGTGCTCGGCAGCTGCGCCGCCTGTCGTCGACTGTCGCGATAGATTTGCGGTAGCGATCCAAGCGGGCGTCTTTGGAGACCCCTGGAATGTTGCGGCTTGCCTTCGCATCGTCCGCTAGGTTTCGCCGTAGGTCGCCGGCGAAAAGCGGGCGCCGAACGTGCCGCCTTTCCGACGACATTGCTCTGATCGAACTGGCGGGTTCTGCTAAACCATTGAAAAGGTTGGTGACCCCTACGGGAATCGAACCCGTGTTTCAGCCGTGAAAGGGCCGCGTCCTAGACCGCTAGACGAAGGGGCCGTCACCGGCGTGGGGGGCGCTTAAGGCAGGTGGGCGGTGGGGTCAACCCCATCGCGGCGGCAAATGTCGGGAAGTTCAATCCGCCCAGGCGGCATCCTCCAGATGCAGCTCGGCGGCGGGACGGCTGCCCCAGTCGTCGATCCGCGCGCGGCCCGCGACCCACAGGCGGCGGCCGCTCCCTGCGCCGAGCAGCGCCTGGCCGAGCAGCGTGTCGGCCTGGCGGAAGGCGATCGTCTTGATCGAGCGGCCGTCGTCGCCGGAGACGATCGCGCGGACATGGCCGTTGCCGACGATGTCCGCCTTGACGATGCGCACCGGACCGGCGGCGACGCGCGGGGCCGGCCAGCCGGCGCCATAGGGGCCACCCGCTTCCAGCGCCTCGACCAGCGCCGGGCCGATACCGCCAGGGGCGACCACCGCGTCGAGCAGCAGCGCGCGATCATCGCGCGCGCGGGCGACGTCGTTCGCAAGGTGCGCGTCGAGGAATTCGCCAAAGGCATCGACACGGTCGCTGGCGACGGTCAGCCCCGCCGCCATGGCATGGCCGCCACCGGCGACGAGCAGACCGCTGTCCTTGGCGGCGAGCACCGCGGCGCCGAGATCGACACCGCCGATCGAGCGGCCGGATCCCTTGCCCGTGCCCTCGCCATCATCGGCGATCACGATCGCCGGCCGGCCGAGCTTTTCCTTGAGGCGGCCCGCGACGATGCCGATCACGCCGGGATGCCAGTTGCGCCCCGAGACGACGATGACGGCGCGATTATCCTGGCTGCGCGCGGCATCTTCGGCCTGCTCCTGCACCAGTGCCTCGATGGCGCGGCGCTCCTCGTTGAGCCGGTCGAGCTCGGCGGCGATCGCCTGCGCCTCGGCGCGATCCTCGGTGGTGAGCAGGCGCACGCCGAGATCGGACTTGCCTACCCGCCCGCCGGCATTGATCCGCGGCCCCAAGGCGAAGCCGAGATCGGTGCAGGTCGGCGCACGATCGAGCCGCGAGGCCTCGATCAGCGCGGCGAGACCGATGTTGCGCCGATTGGCCATCACCTTGAGGCCCTGCGCCACGAAGGCGCGGTTGAGGCCGCGCAGCTGGGCGACATCGGCCACCGTGCCGAGCGCGACGAGATCGAGCAGGTCGAGCAGCCGGGGCTCGGGTCGCGCGGCGAACCAGCCGCGCCCGCGCAAAGTCCGCAGCAAGGCGGCGCCGAGCAGGAAGGCGACGCCGACCGCGGCGAGATGGCCATGCGCCGCGCCGTCCCCCTCGTCGAGCCGGTTCGGATTGACCAGCGCGAGCGCGCGGGGGAGGGCGCTCGCGCATTTGTGATGATCGACGACGATCACGTCGACGCCGGCGGCATTGGCCATCTCCAGCGCCTCGAAAGCCTGCGCGCCGCAATCGACGGTGACGATCAGCCGCGCGCCGCCAGCCGCGATGCGCACCAGCGCCTCGCCCGAGGGACCATAGCCCTCCATCAGCCGATCGGGGATATAGGCGGCGGGATTGCTGCCCAGTGCGCGGAGCAGCCGGATCAGCAGCGCGGCGGAGGTCGCGCCGTCTACGTCGTAATCGCCGAAGATGGTCACCGGCTCGCCGCGCATGACCGCATCGGCCATGCGTTCGGCAGCGACATCCATGTCGCGGAAGATGGATGGGTCGGGCATGAAACCGCGGATGCTCGGCAGGCGATGCGCTTCGATCGCCTCGCGCGTGACGCCGCGGGCGAGCAGCAGTGAGGCGACGAGATCGTCGGGCTGGAAATCGGGATCGCGCCCGTCGGTCTCCGTGCCGCGCCAGCGCCAGGGCTGGCCGAGGATCGATCGCGAGATGTTGAGCGCGGAGGGTGCAGGCATCGCCGGACGCTAGCGGATCGCCCGGTGCTTGGGAATCGCCTGTGCGACGATCAGCCTCGCACGAGGTGCATCAGCAGGCCGAGCGCCAAGCCTAGCATGGTGAGGCCGACGAGCAGATCGAGCACGCGCCATGCCATTGGCCGTGCGAACAGCGGAGTGAGCAGCCGTGCGCCATAGCCGAGGCTGGTGAACCAGATCACGCTCGCGCTCGCCGCACCGGCGATGAAGATCGGCTGGGTGCCCGCCGCCTGCGAGGAGCCGACCGTGCCCATCAGCAGCACGGTGTCCAGATAGACATGCGGATTGAGCAGGGTGAATCCCGCCGCGCGGCCCAGCGTCGCGCCGAGCGGCATCGCGGCCGCCTGGTCCGAGAGGATCATCGCGTCGGGCTGGGTGGCGCGGCGCAACGCGGTCGCGCCGTACCAGGCCAGGAAGGACGCGCCGCCGAGCGAGAGGATCAGCGCGAGGCCGGGCACGAGGCGCAGCACCATGCCGAGCCCGGTGACGCCCGCCGTGATCAGCAGCGCGTCGCAGGCCGCGCAGAACAGGACGATCGGGCCGACATGCTCTCGGCGCAGGCCCTGCCGCAGGACGAACATATTCTGTGCCCCGATGGCGACGATCAGGGCGGCGGAGAGGGCGAAGCCCCGGGCAAAGGCGGATGGGTCGATCATGGTGAAAGCGCCGCTGCCATGGCGGCGGATCATCAGGCCAGCTTATTTTCCTAAACGTGATGAAGTATGACTAATCCTATGCTCGACTATCCTGCCCTTGCGGCCGTCACCGCCATCCTTCGCGAAGGGAGTTTCGAACGGGCGGCCACCGCGCTCGGCGTCACGCCCTCTGCGGTGTCGCAACGGGTGCGTGCGCTGGAAGAGCGGCTGGGCGCGGTCCTGATCGTGCGCGGCCATCCTTGCGCGCCGACGGCGATCGGCGCGCAGCTCTGCGCCCATGTCGAGCATGTGGCGTTGCTCGAGAGTGAGCTGGCCGCGCGCCTGCCGGAGCTTGCGGGAGCGCATGGCGCATCGGCGACGACGATCCGCATCGCCGTGAACGGCGACAGCCTGACGAGCTGGTTCCCGCCGGCTGCCGCTGCCTTCGCGGAGGAAACCGGCGCGCTGCTCGACCTTGTGCTCGATGACGAGAAGCTGACGGCGGAGCGGCTGCGCTCGGGCGACGTGTTCGCGGCGATCACGGCCGATGCTTCGCCGGTCCAGGGCTGCCGCATCCTGGCGCTGGGGTCGCTGCGCTATGTGGCGGCGGCGAGCCCGGATTTCGCGCGCCGCCATTTCGCCGAAGGCGTGACCGCCGAGACGTTGACGCATGCGCCGGTGCTGCGTTTCGATCGCAACGACATACTCCAATCGCAATGGGTGCGGGGAAGCCTGGGAATCGAGCTTGCCGCGCCGATCCACTGGATCCCCTCGACTCAGGGTTTTCTCGATATGGCGATAGCCGGGCTGGGTTGGGGCCTGCATCCCCTGGTCATCGCCCAGCCGCATCTCGATGCCGGCCGCCTCGTCGAGCTGATGCCGGGCAAGCAGGTGGATATGCCGCTTTACTGGCAATATTCGCGGCTCGGCGCCAAGCTGTTGGAACGGCTGAGCGCCACCGTGTCGCGGGTGGCGAGACAGACGCTGGTGAAAGGCGGGTAGCGATTCGGACCGTCCGATCCGGAGGGGCCTCAGTTCGAGCTCAGCGTGTGAAGCGCTCGGCTTGACTGGTCTGCGCGTTGCTTCGTCGACCGGACTTCACCATAAGACGGCATGATAAAGAAGTCCGGCCCCAGCCCTCGGCCTGTCCGGCGTATCCAGGCGAACGTCCTGGCCTCGTCGGAGCGTCGCCTCCTGACATGGTTATGCGCGCGAATGCCGGCGTGGGTGACGCCGGACAGCCTGACGGCCTGCGGGATGGCGGGGGCCATGGCGGTGTTCGCCGGCTATTGGGCGAGCCAAGCCGATGCGTCGTGGCTGTGGCTGTCTATCCTCGGCTATGTGGTCCAGTGGTTCGGCGATTCCATGGACGGCAGCCTGGCACGATATCGTGCGATCGAGCGGCCCCAATATGGATATTTCATCGATCACAGCTGTGATGGTATCGCGACGATCCTCATCCTTGCCGGAATTGGGCTGAGTCCCTTCGTGCGGCTGGACGTCGCGCTGTTCGCTCTGGCCGGCTATCTGCTCCTCTCGATCCATGCCTATCTGTCGGCGCGGGTCTCCGGTGAGTTCAAGCTTTCCTACCTGGCTGCCGGACCCACCGAGCTGCGTCTGCTGCTGATCGGTCTGACCCTCGCGATGCTGCGTCTCGGATCGGCTCCGGGAGCCTTCGGGGCGATTTCCGGCTTCGATCTGCTGGTCGGCGCCGTGGGCTCGATCCTCGTCCTTCTGTTCATGATCCAGACGTTCGTGACTGCTCGCCGGCTTGCGTCGCTCGGCGAGTAGACGGCGCATTGCCGTCGCGGGCTGATAGCCGGGCGGCAACGCTCATGCCGACCCGATCCCGGTTCCGGTTCACTCCCGCTCGGCGCGAACGGCCTTGTTTGGCGTGATTGTTCCGCGGATCGTCGCCGCCTGCGCTGATCCGGGGGACGTCGGGACGGTGCCGGTCGGAGCCGCCGGCAAAGCGCTGGCGACGATCGAATCGAGCGAGGAGCCGTCGAAGCCAAGCTCCTTCATCAGCCCGTCGATCACCGGCGCCTGGGCGCGGTATCGCAGGGCCGCGGCGACGGCGGAGTTGGCGAGATTCTGCTCGCTGCCGTTCGGCACGACGCCGGCATCGCCCTGGCTTCCGCCGGTCAGGCCGTCGACCTGGACGATCTTGATCGAATCGATCGATTCCAGCGGCTTGGAGGCCTCGCGGATGATCTCCGGCAGCACCTTCAGCAATTCCAGCTTCGCCTGCAGCGAGATCTGGTCGGAGGAGAGCAGGTTGGCGGCCTCGTTCACCGCGCGCTGGCCCGCCGCTTCCACCTCGAAGCGGACGCGCGCCGCCTCGGCGCGCAGCTTTTCGGCCTCGGCTTCGCCCTCTGCCGCGGCGCGCAGGGCGGCGGCGCGGTCGGATGCGGCCTGCTTTTCGGCCTCGGCCTGCACCTTGATGCCGATCGCCTGGCGCTCGGCCTCCTTGGAGGCCTCGATCAGCTCGATCCGCTTGGCGCGCTCGGCCACCTCGGTCTCGCGCGCGGTGACCACCTGCTCCTCGGCGGCGACGGAGGCGGCGCGGGCCTTGTCGGCCTCGGCCTTGGCCTGGCTTTCCTCCCGGCTCTTATTCTGCACCGCGATCTGCTGTTCCTGCCGGGCGATCTCCAGCGCCTGGGCCTGAGCGATCTTCGCCTGCTGCACGGCGCGGTCGGCCTCGATCTGGGCGGCGTCGGTCTGCTGCTTGGCGGTGATCTGCGCCTGATCGGCCTCGCGCTGCCGCTCGGACGCCTGGCGCGACAGCTCGGAGGCCTGCTCGGCGCGGCGCATGCCGACCTCGCGCTCCTGTTCCAGCCGAGCGAACTCCGCGTCGCGCGAGATCAGCAGGGACTGGCGTTGCGCTTCCAGATTCTTGGCCTCGATCTGCACGCGGGTATCCTGCTCGATATCGTTGCGCGCTTTCTTGCGCAGCTCGATCTGCTCGGTGAGCTTGGTCAGGCCCTCGGCATCGAAGGCGTTGTTCGCGTTGAAATGCTCGATCGAGGTCTGGTCGAGGCCGGTCAGCGACACCGATTCCAGTTCGAGCCCGTTCATCGCGAGATCGGCGGACGAGACTTGCTGCACCTTCTGTACGAAATCCGAACGCTGCTCGTGCAGCTGGTTCATCGTCATGCCGGCCGCGACCGAGCGCAGCGCGTCGACGAACTTGCCCTCGACCAGCTCCTTCAGATGCTCCGATTGCATGGTGCGCATGCCGAGCGTCTGGGCGGCCATCGCGATCGCCTCGCGATCGGGGCGGACGCGCACGTAGAATTCGGCCTTCACGTCGATGCGGAGCCGATCGAGCGTGATCAGCGCGTCCGAATTCTTGCGCTCCACCGCCAGGCGCACCGTGTTCATGTTGACCGGCATCGTCTCGTGGAAGACGGGCAGGACGAGCGCGCCGCCGTTCATCACCACCTTCTCGCCGCCGAAGCCGGTGCGCACGAACGCGATCTCCTTGGTGGCGCGATGATAAAGGCGCGCCAATATCATGCCGAGGATGACCAGCGCGACGATCGCGGCGCCGGGCAGCAGCACATAGGGGCTGGTGATGCTGTCGAGGATGCCGCCCGAGGGGGCGGCCGTCTGGGGCAGGTTGCTCATCGCGCTATCCAGTTCGAGAAAGGCGGGCGGTCGCTCGAGATCGCCCGGAAGACATGGCCCTCGCGGCGGACGAGCAATATCTCGTCCCCCTCGGCGAAGGCGGCGGCGGGATCGTCCGGCTCGACCATCACATAATGGCTCTGGCCGTGGAAATCGCGCACCCGCGCCTTGGCGGGCGATCCCTGGGTGGCGCGGCCGACGGTGATCTGCGCATGCAGGCCGACGAGCTGACCGATGTCGATCGCGGTCGTCTCGTCGCGCGGCATCACCCGGGCGAGGAGGCGTGCGGCGAGACCGGTGACGGGGAGCGCTGCGACGCCGGCGGCAGGCGCGGCGATCAGCGCGGGCAACAGCCGGCCGAGATGGTCGAGCGCGAGCTGCTGGCCGATGAGGCCGATGATCCCGAAACAGGCGAGAAAGACGACGAGCAGCATCAGCAAGGGCAGTTTGCCGAAGCCCAGCCAGCCGAGCCAGTCGCCATCCGTGTCGACGTGAAAATCGTGGCCGAGCGAACCGACGCCAAGGCCGATTGCCTCGACCGCGCCGATGAGCAACATGATGACCAGAGCCACGACGAAGGCGAGATTCTCCCCCGCCCCCAGAAATTCCAGCACTCGATTCTCCCCTGTCAGGGGCGAAGACTATCCGGTCGAGAGGGGATTAGGCAATTCAAACCGGACCGGATCGGATAGAGTTGGCGGCGTGCATCGCAGCGGGCCAAACGGAGCCGACGCAAGGGGGCATGCGCCGGCTCCTGACCGCGCGCGGTGTCTGATCGCATCGCGGCTTGGCGAGAACTGATGAGGTTCGATCGAGGGCGCAATTACCAGAAAGGGGGTGCACTCCCGTAGAGGTAGGCGGCGATAGGTGCTGCGTGCTGCGCTGCGCACTACGTGGATTTACCCGGTTTCGTGTTGGATGTGCAGCACCGCAACGGATGCAGTGCCCGAATTGATGCGATTGCGCTATTTGCAATGGTGTGGGCGAGCCCGATGCTCTCGGCGGTGTAAGCTTGGCAGTGTCTCTGGTCGGGTTCATGGAAGTTGATGGACGACTACCCCTGTGAGCCGGGGCTTTGATCGGAATCGCCGATGGGCATGGCGGCCGATGCAGCCTGATCGAGCAGTTCGTTCACGTGGCGGAGCTTGTCGGGATTGCGCATCACATAGATTCCGACGACCTCGCCATCCTCGATTTCCAGCGCTGTGGTCTGGATCTCGCCATCGAACTCGCGCGTTACGAAGCCGGGCAGGCCGTTGATGAGGCCGACGCGGATCAGGGTCGAGCCATATTTGCCGAACAGTACCGCCAGCCCCTTGTGAACCTTCATCACCGAGGAGCGGCCGAAAATTGGCTGCGGAGCGGCAGGGCGCTTGCCGCCGCCATCCGAATGGAGGCTGACATCCGCGGCGAGCATCGCGCCGAGCGTGCTCATATCGCCGCTGCGCGATGCAGCGAAAAAGGCTTCGGCGATGGCGAGGCCGCGTTGCCGTTCGATCCGGAAACGTGGACGCGCCTCGCGGACATGGGTGCGGGCGCGGGCGGCGAGCTGGCGGCAGGCGGCGGCATCGCGCCGGATCGTCGCCGCCACTTCGTCGAAGGCGAGGCCGAACACGTCGTGCAGCAGGAAGGCGGCCCGCTCCAGCGGCGAAAGCCGTTCCAGCGCCAGCATCAGCGGAAGGGTCACGTCCTCGTCCGCATCCTCCTCGTCCGTCTCGACGATCGGATCGGGCAGCCAGGGGCCGATATAGGTTTCGCGCTGATGGCGCGCGGATTTGAGTTGATCGAGGCAGAGCCGCGTCACCGTGCGGCGCAGGAAAGCCTCGGGCTCGCGCACCGCGGCGCGATCGGCCTTCATCCATCGGATGAAGGCCTCCTGCACCGCATCCTCGGCATCCGCGACCGAACCGAGCATGCGATAGGCGACACGGATGAGACGGGGACGCAACGGATCGAAGGACGCCGCTGCGTCTGCGGTCTCCCGCGCCGCCCTCGCCATCAGGCGGCCGCCTTCTGCGCTGACTTGGCCGCTGCGGGTTCGATCCACAGCCCGAAGCCCACGGCGAGACGATTCCAGCCATTGATGATGTTGATCATCAGGCTGAGCTTCACCTGCTCCTCCTCGGTGAAATGGGCGTTCAGCGCGTCATAGGCGCTTTCCCGTTCGGCCGCATGGCCATGGCTTTCCGAGAGTCGCGTCAATGCTTCGGTCCAGCCCAGCGCGGCCCGTTCGCGATCCGTGTAGCAGGGCGCGTCGCGCCACGCGGAGAGAAGGTAGATGCGCTGCTCGGTCTCGCCTTTCGCCCGCGCCTCGGCGGTATGCATGTTGATGCAGTTGGCGCAGCCGTTGATCTGCGAGGCGCGGATCTTGACCAGTTCGACGAGGGCAGCGTCCAGGCTGGCGGCTATGGCCATCGATGTGCCCATCCAGCTTTTCATGAGCTGGGGCGCGGCGGCAAAAAGATCGAGCTTGGCAGTCATGGTCGGGCTCCTTTCATGAGTTCCGATGCCATGACGAGCAAGGCGTGATGCGTGTGACATGCGGCCGGAAAAAAGCCGTGCGTGCCGCTTCTCTCGCGACCGCTTGGGATGCCGATTGGTCCCGCGATTAGAGGAACGGGCGGGCGAGCACGAGTACGGCCACGAACAAGGTCGCAAGGCCGCACAGGAAGATGCGGTCCGCCCAGTCTTCGGCGCGGGAATTCTCCTCTTCCTTGCGGATCGACAGGTAGGAGAGGAGACAGCTGAGGCCGAAGCACACCGCAGCCGCCCAAGCGATCTCGTCGGCGATCGAGCGCTGCGACTGGTTGGTGATGTGTATGCCGGTGATGATCAGCAGGGCGATGCCGAGCAGATTCGACGCGGCGTTGAGGATATGGGAATTGCGGACCACGCTGCATCCGCTAGTCGGTCGAGGCTGAACCTCTGGCTAACCGGGCATCGCAAAGCCGTCTGGCGTGCATCGCGGCGAAGGACGGGGCGCCGCCGCCCCGCCCCCGCCGGATCAGCCGGGGTGGTGCTCGCCCTTAACCCAGCGCACCGTGCCGGTGCTGGCGCGCATGACCACGCTCTCGGTGGTGATGCAGCCGCCCTTGCGGCGCTTTACGCCTTCGAGCAGCGAGCCGTCGGTGACGCCGGTGGCGGCGAAGATGGCGTCGCCCTTCACCAGATCACGAAGATGATAGATGCGATCGAGATCGGTGACGCCCCAGCGCTTGGCACGGGCCTTCTCGTCGTCGTTGCGGAATAGCAGCCGGCCCTGGAACTGGCCGCCGACGCAGCTCAGCGCGGCCGCCGCAAGCACACCCTCAGGAGCGCCGCCCGAGCCCATGTAGATGTCCACCGTCGTATCCGGATCGGTGACTGCGATGACGCCGGCGACGTCGCCGTCCGGGATCAGCATGATGCCGCAGCCGATCTCGCGCAGCTCGGCGATCAGCTTTTCGTGGCGGGGGCGGTCCAGCACGCAGGCGATGATCTCATGGGGTTGCACACCCTTGGCCTTGGCGAGCGCCTTCACATTCTCGGTCGGCGTCTTGTCGAGACCGACGGTGCCTTCCTCATAGCCCGGGCCGATCGCCAGCTTGTCCATATAGACGTCCGGCGCGTTGAGCAGGCCGCCCTGCTCGGCGATGGCGAGCACCGCGAGCGCGTTGGGGCCGGCCTTGGCGGTGATGGTGGTGCCTTCCAGCGGATCGAGCGCAATGTCGATCTTGGGACCTTTGCCGGTGCCCACCTTCTCGCCGATGTACAGCATCGGCGCCTCGTCGCGCTCGCCTTCGCCGATCACCACCGTGCCATCGAATTCGAGTTCGTTGAAGGCGGCGCGCATTGCTTCGACGGCGGCATGGTCGGCCGCCTTTTCATTACCGCGGCCGATGAGGGTGGAAGCGGCGATGGCTGCAGCTTCGGTCACCCGGACCATCTCCAGAACGAGAACGCGATCGAGCGCCTTGCTTGCCTTCACCATGGATTGCCGTCCCCTTGCTAAGTCGAATGGGCGATAAGCGAGCGCCGTTACATTGTCGAGATCGTCCTGACGTTACGGTTTCACGCGTCGACGATATGCATCAGCATCGGTTTGGAGAGTATGCTTTGCGACCCGTCCAGCCGCTCCAGCGCATCGGTCACCGCGCGCTCCGGGCCTTCATGCGTCACCATCACCAGGATCACGCCGTCGGCCGAGGCGCCGCGCTGGATCATGCTCTCGATCGAGACGCCGGCGTCGCGCATAGCCGCGGTGATCTCGGCGAGGACGCCGGGGCGGTCGGCGACGGTAAAGCGCAGATAGGCGCGTCCGCGGCGCTGGCCGGCCTCAGCGGGTGGCAGCTGCGCGAGGCTGGCGACGGGCATGGCGAAGGCAGGCCCATATTCGCCGCGGGCAATGTCGATCAGGTCGGCGACCACCGCGCTGGCGGTCGGCCCCTCGCCGGCACCCCGCCCCTCGAAGAAGAGGCGGCCGACGAAATTGCCCTCGGCCACTACCGCGTTGAGCGAGCCCGAGACGTGGGCGAGCGGGTTGCCGAGCGGGACCAGGCAAGGGTGGACGCGCTGGAACAGTCCCTTGGAATTGGCCTCGCCGACGCCGACCAGGCGGACGCGATAGCCGAGCGCCTGCGCTTCGGCGATGTCCGCGGCGATGACGTGGCGGATGCCGGTGATCGCGACCCCGGCGAAGTTGACCTGGGTGCCGAAGGCGAGGCTGGCGAGGATCGAGAGCTTGTGCGCGGCGTCGATGCCGTCGATGTCGAAGCTGGGATCGGCTTCGGCATAGCCGAGCGCCTGCGCCTCGGCGAGCACCTCGGCGAAGTCGCGCCCCTCCTTCTCCATCGTGGTGAGGATGTAATTGCAGGTGCCGTTGAGGATGCCGTAGACGCGGCCGATCTCGTTGGCGGCCGCGCCTTCGCGCAGCCCCTTGATCACCGGGATGCCGCCGGCGACCGCGGCCTCATATTTCAGCGCGGCATCCGCATTTTCGGCAGCGGTGGCGAGCTCCAGCCCGTGATGCGCGATCATTGCCTTGTTGGCGGTGACGAACGCCTTGTTGGCGGCGAGCGTCGCGCGGGCGAGGACGAGGGCGGGGCCGTCCGCGCCGCCCATCAGCTCCACCACCACGTCGACATCGTCGCGCTGGGCGAGGGCGGTGGCGTCGTCCACCCAGTCGAAACGGGCGAGGTCGACGCCCCGGTCGCGCGTGCGGTCGCGGGCCGAGACGGCGATGATCTCGATCGGACGGCCGGCACGGCGCTCGATCAGCGCCCGGTTGGTGTCGAGAAGTTTCACCACTCCCGCGCCGACGGTGCCGAGCCCGGCGAGCGCGATGCGCAACGGCTGCGTCATTCCATTCCCCATATCATGCCGCCGCCTCCTAGCCAGCGGCCGGGCCGAGCGCCAGCCCTGTGGCGAATTACGCTTCACCCCGGGTGAGGCCGATCGTGCCGATTGCAATCATTGCATCTGTAACGGTTGTTTTTTGCCATCGATCGCCTGTTGCAATGCAACATTGCTTTCCCATATGCGCCTGCGACCGGTTGCCAAGAGATATGCGCCGGCAAGGTAACGGGATTTATGGTCAAGTCGCTTTTCGCTGCTGTTCTGCTTGCTTCCCTGCCGGTGGCCGCTTCGGCCGCACAGGCGCCGCGTGCCTATGTGGCGGACGGGGTCCGCTATATCGTGCAGCGCAGCGATCAGGGAGGGGCGGTGCTGCTGCGCGGCCGCAATATCGCGACGGGCGAGCAGTTCGACCTGACGGTGGCCGATGGCCGCATCTTCGGCACCTATGGCGGCCATCCGGTGGACGCCTATCCGGAAGAGGCGATGCGCATCGCTCAGTTCGGCCTGCGCTGATCAGGGCTGAGTCGGCCTGAACAGGGTCTGCTTGCCGAGCATCTCGTCGGTGGTCTTCTCCTGGGCATCGAGCCGGGCCTGAAGATCGGCGACCTTCACCTCCAGAGCCAGGATCTTCGCGTTCTGCGCACGCATCTGCGCGGCGATCTGATAATAGACCTGCTGGGCTGCGTCGTCATTCGCCTGCTTGCTGCCGTCGGACCCGCATCCGGCGGCCAGCAGCAGGGCGATGGGCGCACACCAGGATCTTGCATTCATCATGAACTCCCGAGCCGTTTACGCTTGCTTAGCCTGATCGCAGGATAAGGCGAGATGGTAGAATGCGCGCGATCACGGAGCCTATCGATGGATCATGCCGCTGATCTGTCCCGACCCGGCAGCGGATCGGGCAGTTCGCAGCCCCCGGAAATCCGCCGCGCGGCGCGCGCGGAGGTGCGTTTCGTCGCGAGCCTGCGCCGGCGGGGCGGCCGGGCGGGAGACGTCACCATCGTCGATATCTCGACGATCGGCTTTCGCGCCGAAACGGCCTCGGTGTTCCACACGGGCACGCAGCTCTGGCTCAAGCTGCCCGGCCTCGACGCGATCCTGACGCGCGTCGCCTGGACCAGCAACGTGCATATCGGCTGCGAATTCATGCAGCCGCTGCATATTGCGGTGTTCGACCGCATCGTGGCGATCGCGCACGCCCAGGCGGGCTGACCGTTCAGCCTGCCGGTGCGCAGGGCATCCGGCCCAGATACCCTAAACCTCCCAATAAGGCGGATCGCCGAAGCGCCGCTTCAGATGCTCGGCCAGCGCGCGCAGCTTCGCCGGCGGGCTGCGGCCGTGAGCATGGGCCATGTAGAGAAATTCCCCTTCGGGGCTGGCGTCCAGCGGCACTTCGACGAGATCGCCGCCGCGAATGGCCGGCCCGGCGACGAACGCGGGAAGCAGGGCGAGTCCCAGCCCGGCTATGGCGGCGTCGCGCATCATATCCCCGTTGTTCACGCCGAGCGCGAGCCTGGCGCGGACCAGCACCGGACCATCGGCGGTCTGGAACCGCCAGTCGGCAAGGCCGCGATTGGTGTAGAAGACGCCGCGATGCGCCTCCAGCTCGGCAATGCTGCGCGGCGTGCCGCTGCGTTCGAGATAGACGGGCGAGGCGACGAGCAGGCGCCGGCTGGCGGCGAGCGTCCAGACGATCAGGCGGCTGTCCGCGATCGGACCGTTGCGGATGATCGCGTCATAGCCGCCCGCCACGGCATCCACGCGGCGATCGTCCATATCCAGCGTCAGCTCGATCGCGGGATGTTCGGCGAGGAAGGGATAGAGGGCCGGCCCGAGATGGAGCCGGCCGAAGGTGACGGGTGCGGCGATGCGCAGCGGGCCGGACAGCGTGCCCCGGCGTTCGGCCAGCTCGGTCGTCGCCTGCTCGACCTCGTGACCGATCAGACGGGCGCGTTTCAGGAAGGTGGCGCCATCCTCGGTGAGGCTCAGCCGGCGCGTCGTACGGTGGAGCAGCGTGGTACCGAGCGCGCGCTCGAGCTCGGCCAGTCTTTCGCTGACGACCGATTTGGAAAGCCGCAGCCTGCGTGCCGCCTCGCTGATCGAACCGCCTTCTACCGTGGCGACGAAGGCGGCCACTCCCTCGAGCTTGAACATCGTTCGGTAAATCCGAAATATAATTCCCGAATTGGGTGACTAGCCCGAACGATCGAAAAGCACCATCCATTGCGCATCGAACGGCGATCGACGCCCTTCGCAAGCAAGGATCAGGATCATGGATCGTCTTCACAACAAGGTTGCGATCATCACTGGCGCCAGCGCCGGCATCGGCCGCGCGACAGCGCTTCTGTTCGCGCAGGAAGGGGCCAGCCTCGTCGTCGGCGCACGCCGCCAGGGCGAGCTCGACAGTCTCGTCGCCGAAATCGAGGCCGCGGGCGGCCGTGCCGTGGCGCTGGCAGGCGATGTGCGCTCGGAAGAGTATCAGCGCGCGCTGGTCGAGACCGCGGTGCGGCACTTCGGCACGCTCGACATCGCGTTCAACAATGCCGGTACGCTCGGCGAGGGCGGGCCGAGCAGCGAGGTTTCGGAAGCCGGCTTCAGCGATACGCTGGCGATCAACCTCACCGCATCCTTCCTCGGCGCCAAACACCAGATTGCGGAAATGGCGCGCCATGGCGGCGGCTCGGTGATCTTCACCTCGACCTTCGTCGGCTACAGCTTCTCCTTCCCGGGCGTCGCCGCCTACGCCGCGAGCAAGTCCGGCCTGATCGGCCTGACCCAGGCCCTGGCCGCCGAATATGGCGATCGCAATATCCGGGTGAACGCGATCCTGCCCGGCGCGGTCGACACCGACATGTATCGCGAAATGAACGACACCGCCGACAAGCAGGCGTTCATCACCGGCCTGCATGCGCTGAAGCGCGTCGCCCGGCCGGAGGAAGTGGCCCGTACCGTGCTCTATCTTGCGTCGGACGATGCGAGCTTCGTGACGGGCACGGCTTCGCTGATCGACGGTGGCGCCTCGATCACGCGCAGCTGAGGCTGATCGAGCACAGAAGACAGATGGAGTTGATTTGGAGCTTTCTTCTTCGTCATCCCAGCGGAAGCTCTCGCCCTTACAGCGCCTTTTCGCGCTCGATGAGGTCGGCCGGATCGAGCGCCAGGCGGCGCATATGGGCGGCGATGCGGGGCCAGTGGTCGCGCAGGAACACCTCCCGCTCGGCGGCGCGCAGCTTTTCGACCGCGCCGTCCGCCACGAACATGCCGACTCCGCGGCGCACGACGACCAGGCCGTCCTCCTGGAAGCTCTGATAGGCCTTGGCGACGGTCAGCGGATTGGCGCGATGCTCGGCGGCGAAGGCGCGGACAGACGGCAGCGGATCGCCGCTGCCGTAGCGGCCCTCCAGGATCGCGTAGGCGATTTCGTCGCGCAGGCGCAGATAGACGGGGCGGTCGTCGTTGATCATCAGGTGATATGCTGTCCTAATACAGCATGGCGCGTCAAGCAGGGATGCCTTTCCATGCGGAAACCGCAGCTTCATAGGCGGGGCGGGGCCGTTCTTCGAGCGCGCGGGAGGGCGAGCCGATGAAGATGAAGCCGGCGATTCGCTCGTCATGGCCGCCGAACGCGTCGCGCACCTGCGTCGAATAAGCCGCCCAGCCGGTCAGCCAGCTGGCGACGAAGCCGGACGCGTGGGCAGCATGGAGCAGGTTCATGCAGACCGCGCCTGCCGACAGCTCCTGCTCCCAGATCGGGATATGGCTGGCATGGGCGGGTTTCGAGAGGACGACGACGAGCGCCGGCGCCTGGCGGGCGAACTGGTCCATCGCCTCCAGCTCCAGCCGGCCGGCTCCGCGCTTCTCCTCGCGATAGGCATCCTGCAGCAGCGTCGAGAGCGCTTCGCGGTGGTCGGTGGCGACGGTGACGAGCCGCCAGGGCGCCAGCTTGCCGTGATCCGGGGTACGGATCGCGATCTCCAGCATGGCGCGCAGCTGCGCATCGTCCGGCCCGGGGGCGACCATGTCGCGCGGCTTGCCGGAGCGGCGGGAAGCGAGAAGGGCGAGCGGAGAGGAGATGTCGTTGAACATGCGCATCCGCTACCAGCCGGCGGGCCCGGCAACAATCGTCTTCACAGCGCCGAATTGGGCGCTAGTTTCGCGGTCATGACCGGCGGCCCGACAGCGGAGGCCGCCCCGCACCCTTCCGGAGCCTTTTCCCGACATGGAAACCCCGACCGCCGATTCTCCCATCGAGCCCGATATCAGCCATGTGAACCCTGCCGAGGGAAAGACATGGTTCGGCCACCCCGCCCAGCTCGCCCGTCTGTTCAGCACCGAAGCGATGGAGCGTTTCGGCTTCTATGGCATGCGCGCGCTGCTGACGCTGTATCTCACCAAGCATTTCGTGTTCAGCGACCGCGCGGCCACCGGCCTCTATGGCGGTTACACCGCGCTGGTCTATCTGACGCCGCTGATCGGCGGCTATCTCGCGGACCAATATCTGGGATCGAAACGTGCCGTGAAATTCGGCGCGATTCTGATGTCGCTCGGTTATTTCATCCTCTGTTTCCACGGCCCCACCGCCAAGCCGATCGCGACGATCGACGGGCAGCGCTACGAAGTTCAGGTGGAAACGGCCGGCGACGGTGCGGAGACCCAATATCTGGTCGACGGCGGCAAGCGCCTGCGCATCAAGGGCAATGACGACGGCAGCGTCTCGCTGATGGATGGCGCCCAGGTGGCGCGCAGCCTGCCCAAGGGCCATTTCGAACCGGGCGGCGAGCGCAGTCCCTTGTTCGTGACCGTGCTGCTGATCGGCCTGTGCCTGGTTTCCGTCGGCAACGGCTTCTTCAAGCCGAACATCTCGACGATGGTGGGGGAGCTCTACGCACCCGGGGACCGACGACGCGATACCGGCTTCACCATCTTCTATATGGGCATCAACCTCGGCTCGCTCTTCTCGCAGCTGCTATGCCCCTGGCTGGCCGTCGCGGTGGACTGGTGGGCGGGCTTCGGCCTGGCGGCCATCGGCATGCTGGTTTCGCTGCTGCTGATCCAGTTCGACGGTGGCCGGCTCTCGGGCTATGGCGAGCCGCCGCGGCGCGAAGGCGCGGACAAGGCGCCGCTCATCTACCTTTGCGCGCTGGCGGTCGTGCCGGTCTTCTATTTCCTCTACACCAACCTCATGAGCGCGCCCGAGCCGGCGCCGGGATCGGGCATCGTCGGCTATATCGTGTCGCTGCCGCTGATGGGCAAACTGCTGTTCGGTACCTTCCTCGTGGGCGTGCCGGGCATATTGATCTGGTCCTATGCCAAGGGCAGCGCCGTCGAGTTCCAGATGATGGTGGCGGCGATGGTGCTGATCGTGTTCAACGTGGTCTTCTGGACGCTGTTCGAGCAGGCGGGCTCCTCGCTCACCCTGTTCGCCGATCGCAACACCGATCTCTCCGTCTTCGGCCTGTTCAGCATCAGCGCGGGCCAGACGCAATTCTTCAACGCCGCCTTCATCGTGGCGCTGGCGCCGGTGATGAGCCTGTTGTGGAACGGTCTGGCGCGGCGCGGGATCGAGCCTTCGGTGCCGATCAAGTTCGCCATCGCGCTGATCCTGGTCGGCGCCGGCTTCCTGTTCCTCGTCTGGGGCGTGAGCATGGTCGGCCCCAGCTTCAAGGTCGCCATCTGGTGGCTGGCCGGCCTCTACCTGATCCATTCGGTCGCGGAGCTGTGCATCTCGCCGGTCGGTCTCTCGATGATCACCAAGCTGTCGATCGCGCGGATCGTGGGCATGATGATGGGCGTGTGGTTCCTCTCCATCTCGGTCGCGCAATATGTGGCGGGCGTGGTCGCGCAGGTGGCCAGCGTCGAGACGGTGGGCGGACAGGTGACCAACCTCAAGGTCAGCCTCGATACCTACGCCCAGGTCTTCCAGACGATCGGCCTGGTCGCGGCCGGGATCGGCGTCGTGCTGCTGGCGCTGTCGCCGTTGATCAAGCGCTGGATGCACGGGGTGCAATAGCTTTCTTATCCTCCCCGGAACGGGGAGGGGGACCATCAGAAGGATGGTGGAGGGGTTCACGCCGGCAACAGGCGATGCGCGTGCGGTGAGCGGAACCCCTCCCCCGCGCTACGCGCGGTCCCCCTCCCCCGTTGGGGGAGGATGAAGATTGGCAAGCTGGGCCCGTTCAGATTATCTTGATGCGGATCATCCTAAGAGCAGCCCCGGCAGCGGGCGGGAATCCAGCAAATGGCGAAGAAATATTTCGGGACGGACGGTATCCGCGGGCGTACCAACGACGAGCCGATGACCGCGGAGATCGCGATGCGCGTCGGCCAGGCGGCGGGCGCGCATTTCCGGCGGGGCGACCATCGCCACCGGGTGGTGATCGGCAAGGATACCCGCCTGTCCGGCTATATGATGGAGAGCGCGCTGACCGCCGGTTTCACCAGCGTCGGCATGGACGTGGTGCTGGTTGGCCCGATGCCGACGCCGGCGGTCGCCATGCTCACCCGATCGATGCGGGCGGACATGGGCGTGATGGTCTCGGCCAGCCACAATCCCTTTGCGGACAACGGCATCAAGCTGTTCGGCCCGGATGGCTACAAGCTGTCCGATGCGGACGAGGCGGCGATCGAGGCGGCGCTGGACCGTGCGCCGAAGCTCGTAGCCTCGGCGGACATCGGCCGGGCGCGGCGCGTTGAGGATGCCCGCGGGCGCTACATCCACGCCGCCAAATCGAGCTTTCCGGAGCATCTGCGGCTCGACGGGCTGCGCATCGTGGTCGATTGCGCCAACGGTGCGGCCTATCATGTCGCGCCTTCGGCGCTGTGGGAACTGGGCGGAGACGTGATCGCGCTCGGCGTCAATCCCAATGGCATCAACATCAACGACAAATGCGGTTCCACCGATCCCGAGGCGCTGCGCGCCAAGGTGCTGGAGACGCGCGCCGATATCGGCATCGCGCTGGACGGAGATGCCGACCGGCTGATCGTGGTCGACAATCTCGGCAAGGTGGTGGACGGCGACCAGCTGATGGCGCTGATCGGCAGCAGCCAGGCGCGGCAGGGGCTGCTGCGCGGCGGCGGCATCGTCGCCACGGTGATGTCCAATCTCGGCCTCGAACGCTTCCTCGGCGGGCAGGGGCTGACGCTGGAGCGAGCGGCGGTGGGCGATCGCTACGTGCTCGAAACGATGCGTAGCGGCGGCTATAATGTCGGCGGCGAACAGTCCGGCCACATCATCCTGGCCGATCATGCCACCACCGGCGACGGGCTGATCGCGGCGCTGCAGGTGCTTGCCGAGCTCGTCGAATCGGGCAAGCCTGCCAATGAGCTGCTGCACCTGTTCGATCCGCTGCCCCAGCTGCTCAAGAATGTCCGCTTCTCCGGCGGCAAGCCGTTGGAGGATGCGACCGTCAAGGCAGCGATCGCCGAGGGCGAGGCGCGGCTGAACGGAACCGGGCGTCTGTTGATCCGCAAGTCCGGCACCGAGCCGCTGATCCGGGTGATGGCGGAGGGCGAGGACGACGCGCTGGTCGAGCAGGTGGTCGACAGCATCTGCGACGCGGTTCGCCGGGCGGCGTGAGGACGCCGCGCATCCTGATCGTCGCGGGATCCGATTCCGGCGGCGGCGCGGGTATCCAGGCCGACATCAAGACGGTCAGCACGCTGGGCGGCCATGCGATGACCGCGATCACTGCGATCACCGCGCAGAACACGCTGGGCGTGACCGCAGTGCATCCGGTGCCGACGGCGATGGTGATCGCGCAGATGGACGCGGTGATCGACGATATCGGCGTCGATGCGGTGAAGATCGGCATGATCGGATCGGCGGCGACGTCCGAGGCGCTGGCCGACCGGCTGGAGCGGCTGCGCGACGTGCCGATCGTGCTCGATCCGGTGATGGTGGCGACGAGCGGCGCGACCCTGGCCGACGGGGCAATCATCGCTGCCTTCGCACGGCTGATGGACATCGCGACGGTGGCGACGCCCAATGCGCCGGAACTCGCGGCGCTGACCGGCCTTGCGGTCGGCGGCCCGGCGGAGGCGGTGGCGGCGGCCCGCCTGCTGGTCGATCGCCATGGCTGTTCGGTGCTCGCCAAGGGCGGCCATTTCGAGGGCGCGCTGGTCGACAGCCTGGTCGATTTCCAGGGAAAGCTGTTCGACTGGACGGACGAGCGCATCGAGAGCCGCTCGACCCACGGGACCGGCTGCACCCTGGCGAGCGGCATCGCGGTCGGCCTCGCCGAGGGATTGCTGATGGACGAGGCGGTCGGCCGCGCCCGCGCCTTCGTGCGCGCGGCGATGATGGCGGCGCCGGGGCTCGGCGCTGGACACGGGCCGATGGGCCAGGGGCTGGTGCGCGCGCGTCCAAGCCATTAGGTCACGACGACATGAGACAGGCTATCTCGTCATGCCGGCGGACCCTGGCATCGCTTGAAGACGCGGCCGCGCGACATTCGAGAGTGACTCCAGCTTCCGCTGGAGTGACGATGTGGAAGCCGGTGGACTTGTGCAGGCATCCCGCTCTCGGCGGGGTGACGAGAAAGGCTGATGTCGACACATTCTGACGGATCCTCCGTGATCGGACCCACTTTCGACCTGGAACATCCCCACCCGCTTCCCGTGGTGGGCGTCGACGAGGCGGGGCGCGGTCCGCTCGCCGGGCCGGTGGTGGCCGCGGCCGTGGTGCTCGACCGCGCCTATGTGCCGGACGGGATCAACGATTCGAAGAAGCTGAGCGCGGTTCGGCGCGCGGCGCTGTGTGGCGAGATCCGGCAGGTCGCGCGGGTGGGCGTCGGCATCGCGACCGTCGAGGAGATCGATACGATCAATATCCTCCATGCGACGATGCTGGCCATGCATCGCGCGGTGGATGCGCTGGGCATCGATCCGGGCATGGTGCTGGTCGACGGCAACCGGCTGCCGCGCTGGCGCTATCGCGCGACCGCGATCGTCAGCGGCGATGCGCTCTGCCTGTCGATCGCCGCCGCCTCGATCATCGCGAAGGAAGAGCGCGACCGCATGATGGCGGACTATGACGCGCTCCATCCCGGCTATGGCTGGGCCCGGAACAAGGGCTATGGCACCGCCGACCATCGCGAGGCGCTGGACAGGCTCGGCCCGACCCCGCTCCACCGCCGCAGCTTCGCGCCGGTGGCGATGAAGCTGTTGTAGGGGGACGGCCGAGATCCGTTTGGGCTGAACTCGTCGAGACGGCCGGCTGAAGCTCAGCGCCTCCCTTCCGCCTTCCGGCGATGAAAGGAAGGGAGCACTTCGACGAGCTCAGTGCAATGGTTTACCAAATACCCTGATGGCTTGATCTATCGTCATCCTGGTCCGGCAGGACGGTGAATGTATATCCGAACAATTCCGATCTCTTTCCGAATTGTGACGAACTATTTCCAGAATCAAGAACTAATCCAGCCACCGATAAATTTTGTTCGTCGACCGCCCGTCGGTTCAATCTCTATTTCTCTGGCAGAGATTAAGGGGATTGAAGATGCGCAGATATTCCAACCGCCGCCCGATCGCGCAATCCGTGTTCGTCGCTTTCCTGTCGACCGCCGCGTCGCCCGCGCTGTGCGCTGCCCCGGCGGAGGCGATGGCCGAGCCGGGCGAGGCGGACATACTCGTGACGGCCCGGCGGCGCGAGGAATCGGTGCAGAAGGTGCCGCTCGCTATCGCCGTGCTCGGCGGCAAGATGCTGGATAGGACAGGCACGTTCAGCGTCGCGCGGCTGACCCAGCTGCAGCCGAGCCTGACGCTCTATTCCACCAATCCGCGCAACACGACGCTGAACATCCGCGGCCTGGGATCGCCGTTCGGCCTTACCAATGACGGCATCGAGCAAGGTGTCGGCATCTATGTGGACGAGGTCTATAACAGCCGGGTCGCGTCCTCGACCTTCGATTTTGTCGATATCGAGCGGGTGGAGGTGCTGCGCGGGCCGCAAGGCACGCTCTACGGCAAGAACACGACGGCTGGCGCGATCGGCATCACGACCCGCGCGCCGAGCTTCACGCCCGAGGCACGCGCCGAATTCACCGCCGGCAATCTTCAGTTCCTCCAGGCGAAGGCGTCCTTCTCGGCGCCGCTGGTCGAAGACCGGCTGGCGCTGCGCCTGTCCGGCGCGGTGACGACGCGGCGGGGCACGATCTACAACGTCACCAGCCGGCAGCATGTCAATTCGCTCGACAACAAGGCGGTGCGGGCGCAGCTGCTGCTGCGCGCCACCGATCGGCTCGATCTCACTTTCTCGGGCGACTATAACGATCAGGCGCCGAACTGCTGCGCGCAAATCTATGTACGCACCGGCGCTACCCAGCGGCCGCTGAACCGGCAGTTCGCCGCGCTTGCCGCCGCCTTCGGCTATGCGCCGCCCAGCACCAACGCCTTCGACCGGCTGACCGACCTCGATTCCGAGCTGCGCGCGGAGCAGCAGATCGGCGGCGTGTCGCTGCGCGCGCGCTGGGAGATCGGGCCGGGCACGCTCACCTCGGTCACCGCGTGGCGATTCTGGAACTGGGATCCGTCCAACGATCGCGATTTCACCGGCCTGCCGATCACCACCCTTTCGCAAAATCCATCGCGCCAGCGGCAGTGGACGCAGGAACTGCGCTATGCCGGAACGGCCGGGCGGATCGATTTCGTCGCCGGCCTGTTCGCCTTCCGCCAGACGCTGAAGACCAGCGGCGTGCAGGAACAGGGCAGCGCGGCGAGCCGCTGGTTGCTCAACCCGGCGAGCGCGTCGGCGCAGGATCCCGCGGTGCTGGACGGGCTGCGCTCGGAAAATGCGATCGGGCTGAAGAACAGCAGCCTTGCCGCTTTCGGGCAGATCGGCTGGCGCGTCACCGACCAGCTGCGCCTGCAGCCCGGCTTCCGCGTCAATTACGACCGCAAGTCGGGATCCTATGTCGCCACGGTGACGACCGGCAGCGGATCGACCGTGCTCACGTCCGAACAGCGCGGCGTGCTGGCGCCGCAAAGCTATGATCCGCGGTTCAGCGCCTGGAACGTCTCGGGCGATTTCACCCTCTCTTACGATATCGCGCCGGACGTGCTGGGCTACGCCACCTATGGCCGCGGCTTCAAATCGGGCGGGATCAATCTTTCCGGCCTGCCGCTCGACGGCAACAACCAGCCGATCCTCGCCTCGGCCACGGTGAAGCCCGAGAAGGTGGACCATTTCGAGATTGGGCTGAAAAGCCAGTGGCTCGGCCGTCGGCTGTCGTTCAACCTTTCCGCCT
The DNA here is from genome assembly GCF_009755815.1 of Flavisphingomonas formosensis. Taxonomy (GTDB): domain Bacteria; phylum Pseudomonadota; class Alphaproteobacteria; order Sphingomonadales; family Sphingomonadaceae; genus Flavisphingomonas; species Flavisphingomonas formosensis. The sequence goes on along the minus strand of NZ_WRPK01000002.1, from coordinate 63,447 downwards.
TCTGGACGGACGTGCGCGACTATCAGGCGACCGTGACCAACGGGCAGCTCGGCGTGCTGCGCGGCTATCTCGCCAATGCCGGCAAGGTGCGCACGCGCGGGCTGGAGGCCGATCTTTCGGCGCGGCCGACGGACCGGCTGAGCCTCTACGCCTCCGGGGCCTTCACCGACGCGAAATATGTCCGCTTCGTCGACGCGCCGTGCCCGCCCGAACTCTCCGGTGGCAGCAGCGGGCCGGTGCCGTCCGCGCCGGGAACGCCGGGGGTCAGCCCGGCCTCGTGCGACATATCCGGCCAGCGGCTGCCCGGCGTCTCGCGCTGGTCCGCCTCGTTCGGCGGCGAATATGCATTGCCGGCGACGATCGCCGGGCGGGAGGGGCAGGCCTATCTCGGCGTGGACGGCAGCTATCGTTCCACCTTCTCGTCCAATCCGTCGCGATCGCGCTACACCGACATTGCCGGCTATGCTCTGCTCAACCTGCGCGCGGGCTTTCGCTTCGGTACGGGATGGGACCTGTTCGGCTGGGTCCGCAACGCGCTGGACAAGGATTATTACGAGGTGCTGGCCACCCAGTCGGGCAATACCGGCCTGATCGTCGGCCAGCCTGCCGATCCGCGCACCTATGGTTTGACGATCAAGGGGGCGTTCTGAGGGAGGCGGGCCGTTTGCCTCGGCCTTGCCTCAGCCAAATCTCCGTAAACGCGTCCGGAAGAAGGCGCGATTTCAGATCTCGGATGCCAGGCGCGCCGCGATCGCATCGATGCAGCCCTGGTGGAATTCGGCGGTGATGCTCGGGCAATGGGCGGCATCGCGCAGGCCCGCCTCCAGGGTCCAGCGGAAGCCGGCCTGCTGCGCGCCCGGGAAGCTCGTGGGGCCGATCCAGGTAACGCGGGGCGGCGGGGGCAAGGCGAGGGCGGGTAGCTTCTCCGGCTGCGTCTCGGCGAGCGGCTGGGCGAGGCGGGTGCGGTGGGCCGGGTTGATCGGATAGCCCGGCCGCGGCGGCGGTGGCGCGGCGACGTCGCCGACGATGACCAGCCCGGCAAGGGCGCCCGTCGCCGAGGCGAGCAGGGCGAGGGCGGCCGGCGACGACAAGGTGAGCAGCCAGGGCGCGGCGCGTGCGACGCGGACGGCAATTCGCTGGCTCCGGCTCCGTTTGCGCATGGATCGTGCGATGCTCCCGGTGAAACAGCCTATCGCAACGCGGCGGAGGGCGGCAAGGATCATGGTTAAGCGTCGCTTGCCGCGATGTGTCGCCGCCCGATGCCCTTTGCGACGAAATGTTGGCCGGCGAGTCCGCGCGGGCACACCACAAGCAGTTGAGTCCTGCCAGGGGCGCGGGACTCCATATGCTGTGGCGGACTCCTTGTGTTCCGCCGGTTGCGGCCCGGCCGCAGCGGCGGCGATCAAGTCTTTGAGCTTGACCGCGGAGTCCGGCTGACTCAGGATTCCGCGGCAAGACGGGGGATTTCGGATATGGCGGCTGCGAAGCGCGCGGAGGCGAAGCGGGGAAATGTTGTGTCGGGCCGGCCGCAGCTCAGCCTGCTGTCCCTCGATCGGATCATCGAGCAGGATTGCATCGAGGCGATGAAGGCGATGCCGGATCGCTCGGTCGACATGATCTTCGCCGATCCGCCCTATAATCTGCAGCTCGGCGGCGATCTGTGGCGGCCCGAGGGCGGCATGGTCGACGCCGTGGACGACGATTGGGACAAGTTCGACAGCATCGAGGCCTATGACCGCTTCACCCACGCCTGGCTGGCCGAGGCGCGCCGGGTGCTGAAGGATGACGGCACGATCTGGGTGATCGGCAGCTATCATAACATCTTCCGGGTCGGCGCTGCGTTGCAGGACCAGGGCTTCTGGGTGCTCAACGACATCGTGTGGCGCAAGGCCAATCCGATGCCGAACTTCAAGGGCACGCGCTTCACCAACGCGCATGAGACGCTGATCTGGTGCGCGAAGAGCGAGAAGGCGCGCTACACCTTCAACTACAAGGCGATGAAGGCGCTCAACGACGAGCTGCAGATGCGCTCGGACTGGGTGTTGCCGATCTGCGGCGGGGCCGAGCGGCTGAAGGACGATGACGGCCACAAGACCCATCCGACGCAGAAGCCCGAGGCGCTGCTGTACCGCGTGCTCTTGTCCTGCACCGAGCCGGGCGACATCGTGCTCGATCCCTTCTTCGGCACCGGCACGACGGGCGCGGTGGCCAAGCGGCTGAAGCGGCGCTGGATCGGCATCGAGCGCGAGCCCAAATATGTCGCCGCCGCGCGCGAGCGGATCGAGAGCGCGCTGCCGCTCGACGAGAGCGCGATGACGGTGATGCCCTCGCGCAAGTCGCAGAAGCGCGTGCCGTTCGGGGCGCTGATCGAGACCGGCCTGATCGCGCCGGGCGCGGTGCTGACCGACGCCAAGCGGCGCTGGCGGGCGGTGGTGCAGGCGGACGCCTCGCTCGTCGTCGAGGGGCGGCAGGAATCGATCCACAAGCTCGGCGCGGTGCTGCAGGGGCTGCCCTCCTGCAACGGCTGGACCTTCTGGCATGTCGAGGAGGCCGGCGCGCTGATCGCGATCGATGCGTTGCGCGAACGCCATCGCGTCGAGGTGGGCGAATAGGCCAGGCCGGGCGCCGAATGAAACGCTATCTTCGGCCCACCGCCTTCGTCGACGCGCCGTTCGGCCTGGACGGCCGCGTCGCGCGGCTGGCGGGCGGGCTGGTCTGGTTCTCCGCGGTCGAGATTATCGCCGATGATGGCGGGCGGCGGATCGGCAGCGAGATGGTGCCGGTCGCCGAGATCGAGCGCGCGATCGCCGGCGATCCTGATGCGGAGGCGGCATGGCGGCGGATCGTCGCGCCGCGGCCGGCGCTGACGCTCGGCGAGCGGGTGGTGCGGCTGGATCAGCCGCAGGTGATGGGCATCCTCAACCTGACGCCGGACAGCTTTTCCGACGGCGGCAAGCATGTCGGCGACCCCGCGGCGGCGGCGAGCGCGGGCGTCGCGATGGCGGCGGACGGCGCGGCGATCGTCGATGTCGGCGGCGAATCGACCCGTCCCGGCGCGGCGACGGTCTGGGAGGGCGACGAGGTCGAGCGGGTCGTGCCGGTGATCCGAGCGATGGCGGCGGCGGGCGTCGCCCTGTCGATCGACACGCGCAAGGCGGCGGTGATGGAGGCGGCGGTGGCCGCGGGCGCCACGCTGATCAACGACGTCTCGGCGCTTTCCTACGATCCGCGCGCGATGGACGTCGCGGCGCGATCCGGCCGCCCGGTCGCGCTGATGCACTACAAGGGCGATCCGCAGACCATGCAGCAGGATCCGCGCTACGGCGACGTGCTGCTCGAGGTCTATGACTGGATCGAGGACCGCATCGCGGCTGCCGAGGCGGCGGGCATCGCGCGGGAGCGGCTGATCGTCGATCCCGGCATCGGCTTCGGCAAGACGCTGCGCCACAATCTGCAGCTGCTCAACGGCCTCTCGCTGTTCCACGGCCTCGGCTGCCCGGTGCTGCTGGGCGCGAGCCGCAAGCGGATCGTCGGCGCGCTGTCAGGCGAGGCGCCGGTCGAGAAGCGCCTCGGCGGATCCATCGCGCTCGCGCTCGCTGGCGCGGCGCAGGGCGTACAGCTGCTGCGCGTGCACGACGTCTATGAAACGGTGCAGGCGCTGCGCGTCTGGCGGGGCCAGCGCGACGAGGCACTGACCCCGCTCTGACGCATCCTACAGCGTATAGCCGCCGTCGCTGAGCAGGAGCATGCCGGTGGTATAGCTGCTCGCGTCCGACAGCAGGAAGCACATCTGCGCGGCGACTTCCTCGGGCTTGGCGAAGCGGCCCAGCGGCACCATCGTCTTCGCGAATTCGGCGAAGGTCGCGTCGCGGCCGATCTTCGCTTCCAGTTCCTTGAAGGCGTCCAGCTGCTCCCAGATCGGCGTTTCGACGCAGCCGGGCGCATAGGCGTTGACGCGGATGCGATCGGGCGCGCCTTCCTTCGCGGCGCATTTGGCGAGATGGATCACGCCCGCCTTGGCCACCGAATAGGCGGCCGAGCCGAGCTCGGGCTTCACGCCCGCGGCAGAGGCGGTGATCAGACAGGCGCCGCCCGTGCCTTTCGCCTTCATCGCGCGCATCGCCGAACGTATGGTGAGGAAGGCGCCGTCGAGATTGACCGCCATTACCCGCCGCCAGGCCGCCAGATCGCAATCGGCGAGCGGCACGTTGGCTCCCCCGGCGCCCGCATTGGCATGGGCGATGTCGAGCCCCTCCAGCGCCGGGGCGGCGGCCTCCCAAAAGGCCTCGTCGGAGACGTCGCCGGCCAGCGTGTCGATCTTGGCCCCGCCGATCGTCGCCGCAGCGGCGGCAAGGCCGTCGGCATTGAGATCGCTCATGATGATCCGCCTGGCACCATGGGCCGCGAGGTGACGCACCACGGCAAGGCCGATGCCGGAGGCCGCGCCGGTGACGAGGGCGGTCTTGCCGGAAAAGTCGTTGCTCATAATCCCTCCTGCGAGCATGCGTAAATTTTGCGGCGACCGAATACGCATGGTTCGAATTTATTGTCTAGAGATTGATCAAAGCAGTGGCTTCATCGTCAAAACGATTCGATTTTCCGGAAAATTCTGCGGAAAGCCGATCAGGCGGCGTCGCCGATGCCGAGTTCACCGAGCCGGCGATAGAGGGTGGACCGGCCGATGCCGAGACGGCGCGCGACCTCGGTCATGCGGCCGCGATAATGGCCGATGGCGAGGCGGATGACGTCCGCCTCGATCGCTTCGAGCGGGCGCAGATGGCCATTGGCTTCGAAGAGAGTGATGCCCGATCCGGCGGCCAACAGGCCGTTCATCGCCATGCCGCGCGCCGCCGCCGGGGTCTGCGCAGCCTCGGCGATGTGCGGAAAATCGTCCGCGGACAGGAGTTCGCCGTCGCACAGCACGGCGGCACGGAACAATGCATTCTGGAGCTGTCGGACATTGCCCGGCCAGTCATAGGCCATCAGCAGCGCTAGCGCGTCGTCGCTGATCCCCAGCCGCCGCATGCCGGGCTGGGCTGCGATACGGGCGAGCAGGTGCCGCGCGAGCGCCGGAACATCGCCTGCACGGGCACGCAGCGGCGGAATGGTGAGCTGCACCACCGCGAGCCGATAGAAGAGATCCTCGCGCATCTGACCGCTCGCGATGGCGTCGGCCAGCGGCGCGTCGTTGGCCGCGATGATGCGCACGTCGACGAACTGGCTGTGGCGCCCGCCGATCGGACGAACTTCGCCGGTCTGGATCAGATTGAGCAGCCGTATCTGCGTGTCGGGCGGCAATGCGCCGACTTCGTCGAGGAACAGCGTGCCGCCGTCCGCGGCGACGAGACGGCCGATGCGTCGCTCGAACGCGCCCGGAAAGGCGCCGCGTTCATGGCCGAACAATTCTGATTCGATGAGGTTGGAAGCGATTGCGGCGCAATTGACGGTCACCATCTGGCGCCGTCCGCGCGGCGAGGCGGCGTGGATGGCGCGCGCGATCACTTCCTTACCGACGCCAGGTTCGCCCTCGATCAGCACCGGCACGCGCGCCCGCGCTGCCTTGGCTGCGATCGCCAAGGCGGCGCGGAAATCCGGGGCGGAGCCTACGATCTCCTCGAAACCCAGCACCTGGCCGATCTTCTCGCTGAGCGGGCGCAATTCGCCTTCGTCCTCCCGCGCCGAGACCGCGCTGAGCGCGGCAATCAGGCGGTCGGCAGTGATCGGCTTCACCAGATAGTCGTTCGCACCCGCGCGCATCGCGGCGATCGCGACGTCGACAGAAGTCTGGGCCGTGAGGATCAGAACGGGCAGGTCGGGGTACGATTCGCGGATCGCGACGACGAGTGCACCGTCGTCGGATCCGGGCACCCATGAATCGATCAGGACGGCATCGATCTTCTCGGCTTTCAGCAATTGCCGGGCCGCATCGCGATCCGCGACGGCGTGCATGCGCCAGCCGACGCGCGCGGCGATCGCGCCGATTAGGCGCGTCTGCGCCGGTTCGTCGTCGATCAGCAGCAGAGCTCGCGGTGTCTCTCGCGCCATTTCGTCCCCATCGTCTCAGCCCGGAACGCTATAGCGGCGCTTAGGTAAAGGCGTTCTTAAGAGAGTGGCGTTCGAGCCGCTTCCGGTCAAAATTCGCCATGGCCACGTCAAAATGTTCGGGGGCTTGAGGCGGCGCTGCACAGCGGATAGAGACCGCCGCCGAAGGACCAGCAGATCAGGGGATATGAAATGGCGGACAGCGCGGGCGACTTCAAGGCGCATGAGCAGACCTACGACGGCTTCATCTCGCTGCTCAAGGTCGGCACGGTGCTCACCGCGCTCGTGACCATCCTTGTCATCTTCCTGATCACGCGCTGAAGGCCGATTCCTTGAAGATCGCTGTCGTAAAGGAGCAAGCCGCGGGCGAGTTGCGCGTCGCGGCGACGCCCGAGACCGTCAAGAAGCTGAAGGCGCTCGGCGCCGAGCTTGCCGTCGAGGCGGGTGCGGGAATCAATGCCGCCATATTGGACTCGAGCTTTTCCGATGCGGGAGCCACGATCGGCGATCGAGCGGCCACGCTGGCCGGCGCGGATATCGTGCTGGGCGTGCAGGGGCCGGATCCGGCGAGCATCGCCGGCGTGAAGCCCGGCGCGCTGGTGATCGCGGGCCTCAATCCGTTCGTCGAGCGCACGCGCGTCGACGGCTATGCCGCGGCGAACGTGCAGGCGCTGGCGATGGAATTCATGCCCCGCATCACGCGGGCGCAGTCGATGGACATCCTTTCCTCGCAGTCCAACCTTTCCGGCTACAAGGCGGTGGTGGACAGCGCGGCGGTCTATGGCCGCGCCTTCCCGATGATGATGACGGCGGCGGGCACGGTCGCGGCGGCGCGCGTGTTCGTGATGGGCGTCGGCGTGGCAGGCCTCCAGGCGATCGCGACCGCGCGCCGGCTGGGCGCGCAGGTTTCCGCGACGGACGTGCGCGCCGCGGTGAAGGAGCAGATCGAATCGCTCGGCGCCAAGGCGATCTTCGTCGAGGGCGTGGAGGGACAGAGCGAGGCCGCTGGCGGCTACGCCACCGAAACCTCCGAGGAATATAAGAAGGCGCAGGCCGAGCTGGTCTCGGGCCATATCGCCAAGCAGGACATCGTGATCACCACCGCGCTGATCCCGGGCCGGGCGGCGCCGCGGCTGATCACCGATGCCCAGATCGCGACGATGCGTCCGGGCAGCGTGGTCTTCGATCTCGCCGTGGAGCAGGGCGGAAACGTCGAGGGCTCGGTGGTGGGCGAGATCGTCGAGAAGCATGGCGTCAAGATCATCGGCTATGCCAATATTCCGTCGCGCATGGCGGCCGACGCTTCCTCGCTGTTCGCGCGCAACCTCTTCAATTTCCTGAACGCGTTCTGGAACAAGGAAAAGGGCGAACCGGTGCTGCCCGCCGAAGACGAGATCGTGCAGGCGATCACGCTGACGCGGGACGGCAAGGTCGTCAATTCGCGCCTGCTCGGCTGACCGGCGGTGGCGCGCCGCGCCACCCGCCTTTCGGCTCATCGTTTCCGGCATGGAATGCAGCGCTTTGCGGGCGTAGCATGAGTCAGCAACGATAAGCGAAAGGATGCCGTCATGCTGACGATGAAAGCGCAATGCGAGCATTGCAGCAGCAGCCTGCCCGCCGATCTGGACGGGGCGTTCATCTGTTCGTTCGAATGCACCTTCTGCGCGAATTGTGCGGAAGACGTGCTCGGTTATCGCTGCCCCAATTGCGGCGGCGTGCTCGTCGAGCGGCCGACCCGCGTGGGCGATGCGCTACGACGGGCGCCTGCCGGCGGGGCGATGTGAAGCGCGCGGCGCTTACCCTTGCATGCGCGGCGGCATTGCTGCTGACGGGATGTGTGGTGCGCACTGCCGCCAAAGTCGCGACCGCGCCGGTGCGCGTCGTCGGCAAGGGCGTCGACTGGACGACCACCAGCCGCGAAGAAGCCGACCGCAATCGCGGGCGCGCGATGCGCAAGCAGGAAGAGCGCGCCGCAAAGGCGCGCCGCAAGGAAGAGAAGGATGCGCGCAAGCGGGAGCGGGAGGAGGAGCGGGCGTATCCGTAAGGCGGCGACCCTCGCCTTTCGTTGGGGGGAAATCGTACATGAAGGGCAGGAGCGCACGGGCACGCTCTGCATGCCAAGCTTCCGCAGGATCGTTGGGAACGGGTGACTATCTATCGGCCCGGTCATGCCGGAAGATGCCGGGCCTGCTTTCCAAGTCTTTGTGATCGCATCGTTTTGTGCGGAAAACCGGTTCCCACTTTTCCGCACGATGCTCCAGCATGTCCCGGTGGTGGTAGCTCCTATCCTGCACGGCACTATGGGAGCGTTCAGCGGATCAGACCCGGTCTATTTCCTCGGCCTGGGCCTCGCGGGTTCGTCCCATCTCGCCGGTTTCGGCGATCTCGTCATAGAGTTCGGCCTGCCGGGAGCGCAGCCGTTCGCCTATGGCATCGAGATCCAGCTTGCCTGCGGCATGCGCGGCGAGCGCATCCTCGAACAGATCCTCGTCCTCTTCGTCGATATGATGCACGGTCTCCTCGCCCAGCACGTGGATCTTGGAGGCGAAGAGCGGCTCATCGCCGTCGAGCTGCTCGATCTCGGCGCAGAGCGCCTTGCCGGAGGCATGCTCGACGATGCCTTCATTGACCTCATCCTCGCCGATCACGGGAGCCAGCGCGGGATAGAGTATCTCTTCCTCGATTGTCATGTGGATCGACAGCCGCATGCACAGCTCGCGCGCGATCGCGGTGCGTGTCCGGCCACTGGCTTCCTCGGCCTTGTCGAAGAGCGATCGGAAAACATGATGTTCCTGCTTCAGCAGGGTCAGGGCGATAGGGTCGTCGCTGCGGATCCGATGGTGTCCGCGGTCGTTACGCGGCTCATATTTTCCCATATTCGCGCTCCTTCCGGCCCGATGCATTCGGTGTAGAGCGGAAGAAACGGAAAAACGGGGGCAGCGGTTCCGAAATGCCGGGCCGCGGACGATCGGCAGGCGCGGCTTCCAAGCCGCTTGCTCTCCGGCGCCGGGAGTGGCATCGGCGGGAGCGAGGGCGGTTAGCTCAGTTGGTAGAGCATCTCGTTTACACCGAGAGGGTCGGCGGTTCGAGCCCGTCACCGCCCACCATGGCCTGGCGCGATGGGGTCTGTTTTTCGATCAGAGCGGCCGCACGAGGCGAATCGCCACGGCGGCCCAGGCCGGGTCGGCGATCACCTGTTGCCGCGCGCCGGCGCCGAGCGGCAGGATATGCAGCTTGCCTGCCTCCCGTCCGATCAACCGCCCGAACAGGAATCGGCCGCTCGGCCTGGGCAGCAGCACGTCGCGATTGAGCGCTGTGGCGAACAGGCCCGGTACGATGCGCTCGCACCAGATCTCGTCTCCCGCCCGATAATCGCCGATGCCGGCTTCCACCGATACGGCGACGAGGCCGGGCGAGGCCGATGGCGGGACCACCACGCCTTCGCGCCGAGGCGAATGCGCCCCGTCATGGCCGAGTATTGCGGCGACGGGCAAATCCGCCCGGTCCGGCAGGCGCACCAGATCGGAAGCGTCCACGCCGAGGGCATCGGCAATCCGGTTGAGCCAGCTCACCGAAACCGTGCGCGTGCCGGTTTCGAGTCTCCCGATCGTCTGCGGCGTAGTGGGCGGTACGCAGCGATCGGCAACTTCCTGGAGCGTCAGGCCTTTGGCCCGACGCACTTCCCTTATGCAGGTGATCATCGAGTCCCCACAGGAGATGACAGAGGCGCGCCGAATTGCCCAGGTCCGGCATGCCGCGGTGCAGCACTATCTTCGGTAACTTTTAGTTAACCGATTCGGTTCCCGCGCCTTTCCTACAAGCGCTTGCCGCATGCAAGTCACGAATCTGACATGCGTCTAATCGGGACAGGTGGCGCGGCTTCGCCGGGCAAAAGAATCCCGTGATTTCGTTACCTTATCGGAACAAACGGCCTGTCGTGCCGCGTTGCACAAATATGGCCGCGCCGACCGTCCCAATAGGCGATCCCTTCTCTTTCGCTTTGCTGCCCAAACCCTCGAATTGGTGTTGGCAAGTGTTGCGATGCAATGCATCGCTCATCATGAATCGACTCGTAACCCTTTTTACCGAAACATTATTCCTGGCTGGTGATGGCGAAGAAGCTGCTGCTTGATCCGAAGATCGCCTGGTTTCTGCTCGCGCTCGCCGCTGCATTCGGCATGTGGCTTCGCGCCGACGGGATAGCGAGCCGGCCACTCTGGCTGGACGAAGCCTATTCGGCCTATATCGCCGATCGCGATTTCGCTTTTATCTGGCAGATCGTTCCGAAATTCGAAACGCACCCTCCATTATATTATTCACTGCTTCGTCTTTGGACGCTTGCGTTCGGCGATGCCCTTCTTGCCCGGCGCGTGCTCGGCCTCATTGCCGGCCTTGCCACCTTGCCGGTCGCGGCCCTTTCGATCCGCGAGATCGGCCGCGCGCTGGGCTGGGGCGCGCCGCGGATCCGCGGCGCGATGCTGGCCGCGGTCGCGCTGGTGGCGCTCTCGTCGCTGATGATCGAGATGACGCGGCTGGTGCGGCCCTATTCCGTGCTGATCCTCGTCTACGCCTCGGCCTTGCTCGTGCTGATCCGCATCGGAAGGATCGCGCAGGCCGAACAGCGGCTCGAGACGGGCAGTTTCGCGGTCTACACGCTGCTGCTCGTGCTGACCCTGTGGCTGCACAATCTCGGCGCGCTGTTCGCGGCTGCGCTCGGGATCGGTTCGCTGACGCTGCTGATCGGGCGGGGCCTCCGCCGGCGCGACTGGCTGATATTCTTCGCCGGAACCGTGCTGGCCGTGCTGCTCTACACGCCTGTGCTGCTGATGATCGTCGACCAGATGGCCACCTGGTCGGCAGCGACCTGGCTGCATTTCGATACATCGACGCTGCTGTGGGACGTTTCGCGCCTGCTCGGCGCGCCGGGCAAGGCCGGGTTGTTGCTGACCGTCCTGGTGGCGACGGGTGCGGTCTTCATGCTGGGCCAGCAGCGCGAGGGAGGGCGCATGGCCCTGCTGCTGCTGGTCGCCGCACTGCTGCCGATCGGCGTGTCGATCATCCTTTCGTGGCTGAAATCGCCGGTCTTCTTCCCGCGCACGCTGAGCTCCGCCTCCGTTCCGGCGCAGCTGCTGCTCGCGCTCGGTATCGCGGGTGCACGGGACTGGTGGCGCTGGCCGGCGGTGGCGGCGCTGATCGCGATGCTGATGCTGCTCGTCCGGCTCGACCTGGAGGACCATCGCCGTCGGCCGGCCCAGGACTGGTATGGCGCGGCCGACTGGCTGTCGTCGCAAGTGCGGCCCGGCGACGCCGTCTGGGTCTATCCCAACGATGCGGCGATGCCGCTCCATTATGCCGCGCACGATCGGGGCGAGGAGGGGTTGATCGGGCTGATTCGTGCGATACCCGGCCCCGTTCCGGTGCTGAAGCCGGGACCGGGGGCGGTCTATCCGACGGGCAACCGCGCGGTCGTCACCCTTTCGCCGGCGCGGTTGCGGGAGATTGCCGACGCGCCTCGATCCCGAGCGATTCCGCGCATATGGGTGATACGGATGGCGCCCGACATCTTCGACCAGGGCGATTGGCTTGTCCGCGCCCTGTCGCGAGGCCGCACGCCGATCGCCGGCTGCCTGCACTATCCGATCGATATACGGGGCTTCGCGCGCGTGCCGGCGCCTGTTTCCGCGGCGGCCGACCGGGCTCCGGCGGCCTGTGCAGCGGCGTCCCCGGCCCGATAGGAATTCGCCTTTCCCTCTCGCCAGCGGGCTGCGGCATGCACATGCTTTTATCGGGAGCTCGTTCTTCTTCGTCATCCCGGCTCTTCCACTTCGCCCAGGACGAACTGCGCCTTCGGCGAAAGCCGGGATCGCTCTCCACCGTCACCCGGCTGCCCGTCGTGAGTCATGCAGCTTCCGCTGGCATGACGCGGGAAAGGCCCGCCCCGAACTGTGTGGGAATTCGGCAGAGCTGAGCCGCCGCCGTCGGTTTTCGGATCGTCCGGCCATCGGCGGCTGGACAGAGATGCAGCGGCCACGCACAGTCGCTCCGGGCTTCGCAGGGGAAGGGCGGCAATTGGCGGGATTGTCGGCGGAAAGGGTGCTGCAATCGCCGGTGCGCAACCTGGCGAGCATCATCCTCTTCGTCAGCATCGTCATGGCCATCGCGACCACGGCCTATATGGCGGCGGGCTGGCCCTTCCTCGATGCTCTCTACATGGTGATGCTCACCATCTACACGGTCGGCTATGGCGAGGTGCGGCCGATCGACACGCCGTACCTCCACGTCGTCACGATCGGCACGATGGTGCTCGGCTGCACCGGCATGATCCTGTTGACCGGTGCGCTGGTGCAGGTCTTCACTGCGGTGCAGCTCAAGGAAATGTTCGGGCAGGGGCGAATGAAGAGCAAGGTCGATCATCTCGACGGGCATGTCATCGTCTGCGGCTTCGGACGGATCGGCGCGATGCTGGCCAAGGATCTGGCGACCGCTCGGGTAAAGTTCGTCGTGCTCGAGCGCGGGGCGGCGCGCCTCGCCGAAGCGGAGGCGCTCGGCTATCTCTGCCTGTCGGGCGACGCGACCGACGAGACGGTGCTGCTGTCGGCGGGTGTCGCGCGCGCCAGGACGCTGGCGACGGTGCTGCCCGACGATGCCGCCAACGTCTTCATCACGCTGAGCGCGCGCAGCCTCAATCCGGCGATCGAGATCATTGCGCGCGGCGAGGCGCCGACCACCGAAAGCAAGCTGATCCACGCCGGCGCCAACAAGGTGGTGCTGCCCACGCATATCGGCGCCGAGCGGATCGCGGAGATGATCATCCATCCGCAGGCGATGCGGCTGGTGCGCGAATCCGATCAGATGCAGGCGCTGGAGCGCAGCCTCGGCTCGATCGGACTGGACGTCGGCGTGGTCGCCGTGCCGCCCAATGGCGGCCTGACCGGCGCGACCGTCGGCGAGGCGGAGCGGCGGGGGGCGGGGCGCTTCCTGATCGTGCGGATCGAGCGTGCCGGGGGCGAGGAGGCTGTCGACCAGCCGGCACCGGGCATCCGGATCGAGGCGGGCGACAGTGTCGTCATCGTGCTGCGCGGGAGCAAGGCAGAGGCAAGCGCGCTGTTCGCGCCGCCGCAGGACGGCGTCCGGGCGGGTCGAACGGTCGTGCGATGATCGGACCCATCATGCGGCCGACACCACGGCGAACGCGTGGTGTGTTGCAGTTGAGAGACAAGCCTGTGTCAAAGCGTTGCGCGCAAGCCTGAATGCGTTTTTCCCTGCGCGCCGCACCATCATGGCGCTGCGATGCGGAATATGGCCCAATCCTTGGCGCAAAAGCGGTCCGCCGACGCGCGGAATCCGAGGCAGATCGCGCCTGACGGCGGCCTGGACGCGAACGGCGTTCATCTCATTTTCATCCAAATCGGATCATCGCGGCGCGGCATCGGCAGTTTGTGGCGCCCGACTCTGCCGTCGGCGGCAAGCTGGGCCGAAGCGATCGACAATGGGGGCAATCCCCTCAACCCGAAGGAGTTTTCAAACTTTTTCTGCGATGCACGAAACCGAAATGTGTTCCGGGCGTTCTGCGCGTGCTCGAGGGTTTCTGGGGTGGCGTTTCGCTCAAACAATGAGACATTTCGGCAACAGTTCAGGAATATAAGCGCTTGCGCGGATATTCCGCTTTAGTTAGTGGTTGGACAGTCCCTGTACGGGACAGCGATGAAAGGGGATTGATATGCGGAAGCTCGCCTTAACATTGGCGCTTGCGACCACCGCCCTGGCCACGCCGGCGTTCGCGCGGGACGGTGCCTGGTATGTTGGCGTCGAAGGCGGCGCCATGCTTGTCGAGAACATCAACTACAGCATCCGTGACTCCGGCGGCGCGTCCGTCAAGGTCAAGTCGCACGCTGGTTGGGATGTCGACGGCATCATCGGTTATGACTTCGGTGTGTTCCGCCTCGAGGGTGAAGTCGGCTACAAGCAGGCCGATACCAAGCGGGCGACGCTCTCCGGCGTTGACCTTCCGGGTTATCCGGACGGTGTCTACCGGGGTATGAACGGCAAGACCTCGGCTCTCAGCTTCATGATGAACGGCTTGCTCGACTTTGGTCCTAACGATGGCCTCAGCGGCTATATCGGCGGCGGTGTTGGCGTCGCTCGCGTCAAGGCCGACAAGTACGATCTTTATGGCGGCGGCCCGGAGATCAACGACTCTGATACGCGTTTCGCGTGGCAGGCGATCGCAGGCATCCGTGCCCCGATCACCGACCATGTCGACGTGGGTGTGAAGTATCGCTTCTTCAACGTCGACAACCTGAAGTATGTCGGCTCGCTGCCGGGTCCGTTCGGCGGTCCGTTCGAGACGAAGGACAAGTTCCGCTCGCACACCCTGCTCGCCAGCCTGGTCTACAACTTCGGCGAACCGGCAGCTCCGCCGCCGCCGCCGCCCCCTCCGCCCCCGCCGCCGCCGCCTCCCCCTCCGCCCCCGCCGCCGCCTGCGGTGGAGACCCCGGGTCCGTTCATCGTGTTCTTCGACTGGGATAAGTCGGCGATCACTCCGGAAGCGGCTGCGATCCTCGACAATGCGGCGCAGGCTTATGCCACGACCGGTACCGCCTCGATCATGTTGGCCGGCCACGCCGACCGCTCGGGTTCGGACCAGTACAACATGGGTCTGTCTCAGCGCCGCGCCGATGCGGTGAAGGCCTACCTCGCTGGCAAGGGCGTGCCCGACTCGGCGATGTCGACCGAAGCCTTCGGCGAATCCAAGCCGCTGGTCGAAACCGCCGACGGTGTGCGCGAGCCGCAGAACCGCCGCGTGGAGATCACCTTCGGCCCGGGTTCCGGTCGCTAAGGTGTGAGGGCGCTGCCTTCGGGCAGCGGCCACACGGATACAGGAAGGGGTCCGACCGAAAGGTCGGGCCCTTTTCTTTTATAGTATTTGCGCTGTTCTTGGCGGCGGCGCGCTGCGACTTGGCAATAGCTCGGGTATCGGTGAGAAACGTCGGGCCGGATTTCCGATAAGCGGAATGCTATCACCCGCTCCGGCTGCGCCGCGCCAAAAGCGTGACCCGCCCGAACGCAGGGTCCGGACGGGTCGGTTTCATTCAGGGAACCGCGCGGCGAAAGGCGCGGTTCGCTGTGACGGCAATGCGGATCAGAGCGTCCAGCGATCGACCGTGCCGCTGAAGGCACGATCGCGCCACATGCCCTTGAGATCGGCGATCATGCCGCCCTCATTGGCCAGCGCGGCGATCTCCTCGGCGGCGAGGGTCTTGTAGGCGGCGTGCGGCACCGCCCCGAGCACCACGTCATAGCGGCCCTGCAGCGCATCGGGATCGATCGCCAGACCATATTCGTGGCCGGCCTCGCGATTGTCGGCGAGCGGATCGTGAACGGTCACCTCATGACCGAGCTGCTTCAGCCGCTCGATCACGTCGACCACCCGTGAGTTGCGCAGGTCCGGCACATCCTCCTTGAAGGTGAGGCCGAGCACCAGCACGCTGCCCGCCTTGCCGTCGCGCCGGGCGTGGAGCTGCTCCGCCACCCAGGCGCCCATCGTGTCGTTGATCGAGCGGCCGGAGAGGATCACCTGCGGGTCGTGGCCGAGCTGCTGCGCGCGGTGGCTGAGATAATAGGGGTCGACGCCTATGCAGTGTCCACCGACGAGGCCTGGCTGGAATTTGAGGAAATTCCACTTGGTGCCCGCCGCTTCGAGCACGTCCCAGATCGAGAGATCGAGCTTCGCGAAGATCTGCGTGATCTCGTTCATGAAGGCGATGTTGATGTCGCGCTGCGCGTTCTCGATCACCTTGGCGGCTTCGGCGGTTTTGATCGATGCGGCGGGGAAGGCGCCGGCGCTCGTGATCGCGCCGTAAATCTCGACGAGACGCGCCGTGATGTCGGGGTTCTCGCCCGCCACCACCTTCACGATGCGATCGATCGTATGCTCGCGGTCGCCCGGATTGATGCGTTCGGGGCTGTAGCCCAGGAAGAAGTCGACGCCGCGCTTGAGGCCGGACAGCCGCTCCAGCTCGGGGCCGCACACATCCTCCGTGACGCCCGGATAGACGGTGCTTTCGTAGACGACGATGGTCTGCTTGCCCGCCTGGATCAGGTTTCCCACCGTTCTGGTGCCGGCGAGGAGAGGGCGCAGGTCCGGCTCATTGTCCTCGGTGACCGGCGTCGGCACGGTGACGACGTAGACGTCCGCGCCGCTCGCATCGACCGCGCGGCTGGTGAACAGCAGGCCGGAGGCCTTGAGCCGCTCGCCATCGATCTCGCGGGTGCGGTCGACGCCCTCGCGCAGCTCGTCGATACGCCGACGGTCGATATCGAAGCCCGTGGTCGGAAACTTCTCGGACAGCGCGACGGCGAGCGGCAGTCCCACATAGCCAAGCCCTATCACGACGATGTGGGGTGCATCCCCGGCAGCGGTCATCGATTCAATATCCCTCTTAACCAAAGCGGGCGCCGGCTTGCCGGACGCCCGGATTGCGGCTGTTTCTGCCGTATGCGCCTTGAATATCGATTAACGGCGATCGGATTCGCCTGCGCAACGTGTTTCGCGCTAATGCGTTCACACGGATATCCGAAAGAGAGGAAGCCATGCGCACCATCCTGACAGTTGCGACCGCCATCATGTTCACCGGTGCCGCCGGTACGGCCATCGCCGCCCCGACGCAGAAAGCGGGCGCGGTGCTGTCCGATGCGTCCGGCGCACAGAAGGCGACCGCGACGCTCACCCAGATGCGCAAGGGCATTCGTCTCGTCGTCGATGCGACGGGCCTGCCGGCGGGCGTCCATGGCGTTCATCTCCACACAGTCGGCCAATGCGCGGCGCCCGATTTCGCGAGCGCCGGCGGCCATTGGAACCCGACGCACAAGATGCATGGCAAGGACAATCCGATGGGCGAGCATATGGGCGACCTGCCCAATATCACCATCGGCGCGGACGGTGTCGGCCATCTCGATACGATGATCCCCAATGCGATGCTGAGCGGCGGCGAGATGCCGCTGCTGGATGCCGACGGCGCCGCCGTGGTGATCCACGCGACGGCAGACGATTACAAGACCGATCCGTCGGGCAATAGCGGCGGCCGCATCGCCTGCGGCGTCCTCGCCGCGCGATGAGCGGGTCGCGCGCCTCCGTCCTGTTCGTCTGCCTCGGCAATATCTGCCGCTCGCCGCTGGCCGAGGCGGCGATGCGGGAGGAGGCGGCGCGTGCCGGCCTCGATGTCGAGGTGGATTCGGCCGGCACCGGCGATTGGCATGTCGGCGAACCGCCGGACCGACGCGCGCAGGCGGTTGCGCGGCGTCACGGCATCGACATTTCCGGCTATCGCGCGCGCCAGGTCACCGCGGGGGACTTCGAACGGTTCGATCATATCGTCGCGCTGGATTCGGATAATCTCGCCGGGCTGCGCCGAATCGCGACGGCCGGTTCGCGCGCGGCGCTGTCGCTGCTGCTCGACCATGTGCCCGGACGCGCCGGCCAGCCGGTGGCGGATCCCTATTATGGCGATGCGGACGGCTTCGAGACCACCTGGGCCGACGTCACCGCGGGCGTGCGCGGCTTGGCCGCGGAACTGATGCGCAAAGCGGCGGCATGAGCGCGCGTCCTCAGTCGAGGCGGTAGCGTTCGACGATGGTGTAGATCGAGCCATCGTGGCCCAGATCGCTTTCGTAGAGGCAGAATTCGGTCATCGCGTAGGGATCGCTCGAAACGCCGCCGGCCTCGCTGACCAGCCCGCCGAGCGGTCCCGAGAGGCGGCCGAAACGGGCGATGGTGATATGCGGCAGATAGGCCCGCGTGTCGGGCTCCAGTCCGACACGGACGAGCGCCTGATCGATCTTGTTGTGAAGCTGGCGCGCCGGCTCCGGCGGCGATACGCCGACCCACAGGCTGTCGGCCCGGCCCTTGCGATCGAACTGCCCGACGCCGTCGAGCGCCAGGGCGAAAGCCGGATGATGGACCGTGCCGAGGGCGGCGACGATGTCCTCGGCCCGGTGCCGGTCGACCTCGCCGATGAAGCGGAGGGTGAGATGGAGCTGATCGTCGCGCTGCCAGCGGGCATGGGCGACGCCTCCCATCAGGCCGAGCAGGCGTTCGCGCATCGGGCGCGGTGGGCGGATAGCGACAAAGAGGCGATGCATCGCCGTGCGATTAACTCTCATGCCCTGGCACAGCGCAACCGGTTTCGCTTGAAATAGCCCCGTTTCACCCGATATTATTCACTTGACGGCCGCTTGTGGCCGTAACCACGGAGTTCTTTGACGATGGCAAACTGGTCTGACCCCCGAACGACCGCTGTAGCGCGGCCGGCTGGCGTCGGTGCGGGCGAAGCCGCATTCGATGCGGGGCTGCGGTCCTACATGCTTTCGGTCTACAATTATATGGCGTCCGGCGTGCTGCTGACGGGCGTCGTCGCGATGCTGTTCGCGCGTTCCGGCTATGCCGAGCAGATCATGGGCGGGCCGGGCCTGCTCAAATATCTGATCGTGTTCTCGCCGCTGGCGATCGTGTTCGGCCTCAACTTCGGCGTGAACCGCCTCTCCACCGCGGCGGCGCAGGGACTGTTCTGGGCCTTCGCGACGCTGATGGGCCTCTCGCTGTCGACCATTTTCCTGGTCTACACCGGCACCTCGATCGCGCAGACCTTCTTCGCGACGGCGGTGGCGTTCGGCGGTCTCAGCCTCTACGGCTACACCACGAAGCGGGATCTCGGCCCGATCGGCACCTTCCTGATCATGGGCCTGATCGGCCTGCTGGTCGTGTCGATCATCAACCTGTTCATGCAATCCGAGACGATGAGCTATGTGATCGGTTTCGTCGGCGTGCTGATCTTCGCAGGTCTCACCGCCTATGACACGCAGAAGATCAAGAGCCTCTACTTCCATGTCGCCGGCACGGATTTCGTGGGCAAGTCGGTCGTGATGGGCGCCCTGACGCTGTATCTCGACTTCATCAACATGTTCATGTTCCTGCTGCGGTTCATGGGCGATCGCCGCTAAGCGGCCGATAGCGATCGGACAAAGAAAAGCCCGGCGGAGCGATCCGCCGGGCTTTTTATTGGGTGGAGGCGGAAACTTCCTTCACCCCATTCTGCGGGGCAGGGGCATTCATGTCGTCGGGCTGGAGCGCTTCTTCGTCACACGAACGCAGGCTCGTTGCTTCCGACGGTCGTCCGATTGCCCGTCGAGAGCCATGCCAGCCTCCGCTGGCATGGCGGGAAAACGTAATCGGTCCGATTTGTACACCTCCGCGAGGAGGTGGGTGAAGCTTCAATTGGACGCGTAGGCTCCGAAGGTGACGGCGCATTCCGTCTTGAGCTCGCCCTTCTTCCAGCAGCGATCGTCCATCGCGGGCATCGGCACCGTCGACGGCATCACGCGGAAGGCGAGCAGCCGGTCCGCGGCCGGAACCAGGCTATTGCGAAATTCGCGCATGCGATTCTCGGCCGTGACGTAGAGCTGCCCTCGCGGCCGGCCCAGCGCTTCGCGACCGATCGAGCCAGCCGTGTCGCAGAAGCCGCGCTGGGCGTGCATCGTCGAGAAGCTCTGATAGGTGCGCGTGGTATATTGATCCTGCGCCACCTGCCAGGCCTTGCCCGCCGTGCGTTTGAAATAGCCCGCCATCACCGCATAGGCGTCGGCGAATTCCTTGCCGTGCTGCTTCAGGATCGTGTTGTAATTCGACACGGTCATGAGCGTAGGCGAGAACTGGCATTGCAGCGCCGCGACGTTGAGGCCCGCACGCATGTTCCAGATCAGATTGGCCGTCAGCTCCTTGGACGTGGCGCCAGGCAGCGGTACGCCGAGGCCCGGTTCGTCACCCTTGACGGGCGCCCCCGCGAAATCGGGCGCATTCCAGAACAGAAAAGCGGCGTTGGCCTGCGCTGGCAGGCAGAGAAGCGCTGCGAATCCCGCAACGACGCCCCGGGTTCGGTGCGAACGAATGGCCATATTCTCACTATCCTTCCCCGCTCGCAGCGCCTCGCAGCCATAATCGCGCGCAGCGTCTGCACCGTCGCTGAATGTGGTCGCAACGTCGGAACAAGCCCTTGAATCCGAAGGGCCGCCCGGCAGGCGGCCCTTCGTTCGTTCGCCGTCCCGCGGCGGATCACATTGCGTTTGTACTATTATCCAGCACGATGCTGTTGTCCATCACCATGTTGGTGTCGGCACCCATCGTATCCTCCATTGCGGAGTTGTCCGAGATCGTGCCCATGCCGCTATTGGCATCCACCGAGTTGTCCGCGCTGGTGTCGGCCTTCTTGCCGCATGCCGAAACGGCAAGGGCGGCGGCGATCATGCCGCAGGCGGCCAGTCGCGAAATGGAAACGCGCATCGTAGAACTCCCTCGTCTCAAGCCGATCCGATCGTCGATCGATTGCCGGATCGGCCGTGGAATCTAGCTTCAAACGGAATAGGGCTCAAGATTCCGCGATATGCGGTTCCTCGGCGGCGAGCTGGGCGTAGCGGGCCGCCATGTCGAGGTGGATCCGCCGGATCGACGGCTCTGGCGCGACGCGCGCCATTTGCCGCTCGTCCTGCTCGCGGCGGCGATAATAAGAGATCTGGTCCTGGGGCATTGCGGGCCCTCCAATGGGAAGCGGGAACCAGCCTCGGACTCCCGGCCACCGGCGAGCTTCATGCAGAGAGCCGGTGATGCCGAAACGATAGCATGGCGGGCGGGGCAGGGGATTGACATAAAGCAAAGCCCCGAACCGCGATCGGATCATGACGGAATCGGATGACGGAGAGTTCCCACTTTCCGCACGATGCTCTAGACGACACAGCTCTCTGTGCGGCGATTGGACAGCCCGGAGAGGAAGGCCGGAAAGGCGGCGCGCAATTCTGCGTCGAACTCCGCCATGGAAATGTCGATGCCCAGCCGGGAAAGGCTGGTAACCGGATATTCGGCGATCCCGCACGGAACGATACCTCCGAAATGCCCGAGATCGGGCGCGACGTTCAAGGCGAAGCCATGCAGCGTCACCCAGCGGCGCACGCGAACGCCGATCGCGCCGATCTTCGCCTCGCGGCCGTCATGATCCACCCAGATGCCGATCCGCCCCGGTGCGCGCCGGGCTGCGACGCCGATCCGCGCCAGCGCATCGATCACCCAGCCCTCCAGCGCATGGACGTAGCAGCGCACGTCGCGGCCGCGCTTGTCGAGATCGAGCTGGACATAGCCGACGCGCTGGCCCGGCCCATGATAGGTGTAGCGGCCGCCGCGTCCGGTGGAGAACACCGGGAAGCGATCGGGAGCGAGCAGCTCGCCATCGTCCGCGCTGGTTCCGCGCGTGTACAGCGGGGGATGTTCGATCAGCCAGACGCGCTCGCCCGCTTCGCCCGCGCGGATCGCGGCGGCGCGCGTTTCCATCGATTCCAGGGCTTCGGGATAGGGGGTAAGGCCAGGGGCGACCGTCCATTCGACGTCGCCTGCCATCATGTCTGCCGGATTGTCCATCGGCCATCAGATGCGGTTGACGGCTGGCCTGCGCAAGGCCCGATTGCCCGGGCGCGGCGGCACGCTATAGCGGGCCTCAGTTTGAAGTGGGAGCAGTGCGTGGCCACATTGTCGATCGGGGACGCCTGGGAAGGCGCCTCGGCGTTCCTCAAGCGGGAATGGAAGCTGCTGCTGCCGGTCTCCCTGGCGTTCGTCGGAATGCCGGGGCTGGTGACGGAGCTTCTGGGGCCGAAGATCGATCCCGCCAATCTCGGCACGATGTCCTCGTCGCAGCTGATGCCCTGGCTGTTCGGAATGAGCCTGATCGGCCTGTTCGGCCAGCTCGCGATCAACATATTGGTGCTGGTGCCCGGCGTGAGCGTGGGCGAGGCGCTGTCGCGCGCCATCCATCGCTTTCCGATCCTGCTCGCAGCGGTTCTCGTCGCGATGGGGGCAGGGCTGGCGGCGATGGTGCTGCTCACGACCTTCCTTTCGTTGGGCGGCAAGGCTGGAGCGGCGCTGGGCGTCGGCATGGCGATGGCCGGCGGTTTCGTGCTCGCGCTGCGCCTGATGGTCACCCATGTCGTGGTCGTCGCCGAACCGGTTGGGCCGGTGCAGGCATTGCGGCGCAGCTGGCAGCTGACCGGCGACCATGCCTTGAAGCTGCTCGGCTTCTGCGCGCTCGCCTTTTTCGCGCTGATCGCGATCTCGGTGGTGGTCGCCGCGCTCGGTTCGGTGTTGACGATCTTCGACGCGCTCGGCGGCCCCGGCATCTCCGCGACGGCGAGCGGCGTGCTCGGCGCCTTCGTCAATTCCATCACCACCATGATCTTCACCGTGGTGACGGTATTCCTCTACCGTCAGCTCGCCGGGTCGAACAGCGGCACGTGAGGCGCGGCGTCGCGCGGCAGCAGGCCGGCGATGCGCGGATCGGCGAAGGTCTCGACCGACTGGGCGAACGGCATGAAGCCCGAGCGCCGGTAGAAGCCGAGCGCCCCCGGATGATCGAGCGTGCAGGTATGCACCCAGACGCGCTCGACCCCCTTGCGCCAGGCAAGGCCCAGCGCCTGCGCCATCAGCCAGCGGCCATGGCCCTTGCCGGCCAGTTCCGGCACGAGGCCGAAGAAGCTGAGCTCGCAAGTTGCCTGCGTGCGCAGATCGAGTTCGAGAATGCCGATCTCGATGCCCTGACGGTCGGTGACGGCGAAGATCTCGACGGCGGGATCGTGAATGATCGTGCGCAGCTCGCGATCGTCCATTGCGAGGCGCGAGAACCACAGCCACGGCGTGCCGATACGGCGGAAGAGGGCGCGATATTTGTCCGCGCTCGGCTCGCGCCAGCGCACCAGACGGAAAGGTGAGGGCGGCAGCGGCGCGGCACGCGGGGGTGCCTTCATCTCCAGCGAGGTGACGATCGTCGCGATCTCGCCCTTGGGAACGACGCTCAGCCCCATGTCGCCACCGGCGGCAGGCTCATGAGAATCGCGTCGATATTGCCGCCGGTCTTGAGCCCGAACAGCGTGCCGCGATCGCACACCAGGTTGAATTCGGCGTAGCGGCCACGATAGGCGAGCATCTGCGCGCGATCCTCCTCGCTGGCGGGCGTGCCCATACGGCGGCGGACGATTCGCGGGAAGACTTCGAGAAACGCCTCGCCCACGGCCCGGGTAAAGGCGAAGTTCGGCTCAAAGTCACCTTCGATATGATCGAAGAAGATGCCGCCGACGCCGCGATGCACCTTGCGATGCGGGATCCAGAAATAATCGTCAGCCCAAGCCTTGAAGCGGGGATAGTCGCCGGCTTCGTGCGGTTCGCAGGCCGCCTTCATCGCGGCGTGAAATGCCTCGGTATCCTCGACATAGGGAATGGGCGGATTGAGATCCGCCCCGCCGCCGAACCAGCGCCGCGTCGTCGCCAGGAAGCGCGTGTTCATATGCACGGCGGGCACATGCGGGTTCGCCATGTGGGCGACGAGACTGATGCCGGTCGCAAAAAAGGCCGGATCTTCCCCCGCGCCGTGGATCGATTTGGCGAATTCCGGCGAGAAGCTGCCGCCGACGGTGGAGACGTTGACGCCGACTTTCTCGAACACGCGGCCTTTCATGAGGCCGCGCACGCCGCCGCCGCCCTTACCCTCGGGATCGTCGTCCCGATTCCAGGGTGTGTAGGAGAAGGCTGCGTCGCTGCTCGCCTCGCGCTCGATCGCTTCGAAGGCGGCGCAGATTCGGTCGCGCAGGGATTCGAACCAGTCGCGCGCGCGGCTCTGCTCCTCGTCCAGTTCGATCATGCGGGCCAGCCTCCGGTGTCAGTCAATGCGTGGGCAAGCGCGATGCCAGCGGCGACCGCGACATTCAAGGAGCGCAGCCCCGCCGCCAGCGGAATCCGGACCCGTCCGTCCGCCGCGGCATGGACGTGATCCGGTACGCCTGCGCTTTCGGAACCGAGCAGCAAAATGTCCCCCGGGTGGAATCGGGTCTCCGGAAGGGGCGTCGCGCCGCGGGTGGTGAGCAGGATGATCCGCCCCTGCCGCGCGGCCAGGAAGGCATTCCAGTCCGCATGGCGCACCATCTCGGCGGAAGGCGCATAATCCATGCCCGCACGCTTCAAGGCACGGTCGGAGAAGGCGAATCCGCACGGCTCTATGATATCCACGGGCGTCGCGAGGCACGCCCCCAGCCTCAATATGGTGCCGACATTTCCGGCGATGTCGGGCTGGAACAGCGCGATCCGCATGAAACTCGCATAGGAATGCTGCGATGCCTTCGCAACCGCCGAAAAATCGTGTTGGCAAACGCATAAGTTGAAGTCTATCAGGCGCGGCAACCGCCGGGGGAAAATGGGGTGGCGGTGGCGTGTCAGGAGGGGCGGAAACAAACCTTGCCGGTACGCCCTTAAACCAAGCGCAAGGGTCTGGCATGACGACGCTGGAACAGACGGAAACGACGGGCGAGGGGCATGATGTCCGCCGCCGTGACTTCATCAACATCGCCGCAGTGAGCTTCGCCGGCGTCGGCGCGGTGGCGGTGGTGCTGCCGCTGGTCAACCAGATGAACCCATCGGCCGACGTGCTCGCGCTCGCATCGATCGAGGTGGACATCTCGAAGATCGCGCCGGGCCAGGCGATCAAGACGCTGTGGCGCAAGCAGCCGGTGTTCATCCGGAACCTGACGCCGAAGGAGATCGCGGAAGCGAATGCGGTGCCGCTCTCCGAGCTGCGCGATCCCCAGACGCTCGCCGAGCGGACGACCGCCGGCAAGGAGAATTGGCTGATCACGCTCGGCGTCTGCACCCATCTCGGCTGCGTGCCGCTGGGCGCGGGCGAAGGCGAGAATCGCGGCCCGTTCGGCGGCTATTTCTGCCCCTGCCACGGTTCGGCCTACGATACGGCCGCGCGTATCCGCAAAGGCCCGGCGCCCAAGAACCTGCAGGTGCCGGAGCACAGCTTCAAATCCGACACCGTCGTGCAGATCGGGTGAGGTAGACAGACATGAGCTTTCCCTGGGCAAATCATTACGCGCCGAAGCATCCGCTCATGCGCTGGATGGACGAGAAGCTGCCGCTGCCTCGCCTCGTCTATAACGCCGTCGGCGCCGGTTATCCGGTTCCGCGCAACCTCAATTACATGTGGAATTTCGGCGTGCTCGCCGGCGCTGCGCTGGTGATCCAGATCATCACGGGCGTGGTGATGGCGATGCATTATGCCGCCAATGCGGGCGTCGCCTTCGATTCGATCGAGCATACGGTGCGCGACGTGAACGCGGGCTGGGCGATGCGCTATGCGCACGCCAACGGCGCCAGCATGTTCTTCATCGTCGTCTATCTGCACATTTTCCGCGGCCTCTATTACGGATCCTACAAGGCGCCACGCGAGATGGTCTGGCTGCTCGGCGTCGTGATCTTCCTCCTCATGATGGCCACCGCCTTCATGGGCTATGTGCTTCCCTGGGGTCAGATGAGCTTCTGGGGCGCGCAGGTGATCACCGGCTTCTTCTCGGCCATCCCGGTCGTCGGCGAGCCGATCCGCGAATGGCTGCTCGGCGGCTTCGCGCCGGACAATGCCGCGCTCAACCGCTTCTTCTCGCTTCACTATCTGCTGCCGTTCGTGATCGCGGGTGTCATCATCCTGCACATCTGGGCGCTGCACATTCCGGGTTCCAGCAACCCGACCGGCGTGGAAGTGAAGGGTCCGCAGGATACGGTTCCGTTCCATCCCTATTATACCGCGAAGGACGGCTTCGGCCTTGGCGTGTTCCTGGTGATCTTCTCCATCCTGATGTTCTTCGCGCCGAACGCGCTGGGACATCCGGACAACTATATCCCGGCGAACCCGCTCTCGACGCCTGCGCACATCGTGCCCGAATGGTATTTCTGGCCCTTCTACGCGATCCTGCGCGCCTTCACTTTCAACTTCCTCTGGATCCCGGCAAAGCTGTGGGGCGTGCTGGCTATGTTCGGCGCCATCGCTCTGCTCTTCTTCCTGCCCTGGATCGACCGCTCGCCGGTCCGCTCGGCCCGCTATCGCCCGATGTACAAGTGGTTCTTCTGGGTGCTGGTGCTCGACGTGTTCGTCCTCGGCCTGTGCGGCATGAAGCCGCCGGAAGGGGTCTGGGTGCTCCTGGGGCAGCTTGCCGCGATCTATTACTTCGCGCACTTCCTCATCATCCTGCCGATCGTCTCGGCCATCGAGCGTCCGCTGCCGCTGCCGATGTCGATCACCGCATCCGTCCTCGGCGAAGAGCCGGCGACCACCGGCCAGCCGGCCTGAAGATCAGGAGTCATTGACCGATGGGTCGTCTCGCCGTTCCGTTCGTCGGGTTCATCGTAGGCCTGGGCTTCATCCTGGCGCTGCTCTGTGCGGTATTCTTTACCCCACATGACGCGCCGGAGGTGACGGCAGCCAGCGTGTTCCATAGGGAACCCAAGGAAATCCACTATGCCAGCGACGGTCCCCTGGGCCGCTTCGACCGGCAGCAGCTGCAGCGCGGCTTCCAAGTCTACAAGGAAGTCTGTTCGGCCTGCCATTCTCTCCGCCTCGTCGCGTTCCGCGACCTGGAAGAGATCGGCTTCTCCAAGCCTGAGGTGAAAGCGATCGCCAAGGGTTGGGCAGTCGAGGTCCCGACGGTGGACGACAAGGGTGAGGCGACGACGCGCAAGGCGCTGCCGAGCGACTATATCCCGAGCCCCTACGCCAACGAGACTGCGGCCCGCGCGTCGAACAACAATGCGCTGCCGCCGGATCTCTCGCTGATCGTCAAGGCCCGGGAAGGCGGCGCGCCCTATGTGGACTCGATCCTGACGGGCTTCCAGAACCCGCCTGCCGAGCTGCTGAAGCGCTTTCCGGATTCCGCTCCGCCTCCGGGACTGCACTACAATCCCTATTTCGCGAACCTGAACATCGCGATGCCGCCGCCGCTCGTGGCCGAAGGCCAGGTGTCCTACTCGGACGGTACCAAGGCGACGGTGCCGCAGATGGCCAGCGACGTCTCCGCCTTCCTGATCTGGACGGCCGAGCCCAAGCTGGAAGCCCGCCATCGTGCAGGCGTGGTTGCGGTAATCTTCCTGCTGATCGCGACCGGCCTCGCCTTCGCGGCCTACCGGAACATCTGGTCGGGCATGAAGCATTGATGACGACGAGGCGGCGGCCATGAGCAGCCGCCTCGGCCTCATCGGCGGCAGTGGGCTCTACAAGATGCCCGCTCTCGCCAACGGGGAGTGGATCTCCGTCGAAACCCCCTGGGGGCTGCCCTCCGACCAGCTCCTCATCGGCGCCATCGAAGGACGCGACGTCGCCTTCCTGCCCCGGCATGGCCGCGGCCACCGCATCGCGCCCGACGAAATCAACTACCGCGCCAACATCGCCGCGCTGAAGGCGGCGGGTTGCACAGAAATTCTTGCCATCTCGGCAGTGGGCTCCTTCCGCGAGGAACTGCCGCCCGGCACCTTCGTCGCCGTCGACCAATATGTCGACCGCACGGTCCGTGGCCCGCGCAGTTTCTTCGGCAGCGGCATCGTCGGCCATGTCGCATTCGGACGGCCCGCCTGCGGACGGCTACGCGGGATCGTCGGCGAGGCGCTGTCCGAATTGCATCTGCCGCATCGCATCGGCGGGACGATGGTGGTCACCGAGGGGCCGCAATTCGCCACGCGCGCCGAATCCATCCTCCATCGCGCCTCCGGTTTCGACATTGTCGGCATGACCGGCCTGCCCGAGGCGCGCCTCGCCCGCGAAGCCGAGCTTTGCTACCAGTGCGTCGCGATGGTCACCGATTTCGATGCCTGGGCGGAGCATGACGTCGACGTCGGCGAGATCATCCGGGTGATGAACGCCAACGTCGCCAATGCGCAGGCGCTGGTCGAGAGCGTCGCCCGGCTGTCCGCGCCGGCTGCCCATTGCAGCGAGGGCTGCACGGCCGCGCTGGAAGGATCGGTGATGACCGCGCGCGATACCTGGCCGGAAAAGACGCGGCGGCGGCTCGCCAATCTCGCCCCGAGGATCTTCGCATGACCACGCACAATGCCGATATCGCGGCGCTGATCCGCACCATTCCGGATTTCCCGAAACCCGGCATCCTCTTTCGCGACATCACGACGCTGCTGCTCGACGGGCCGGGCCTCGCCATGACGATCGACCGGCTGGCGGGCTTGCATCCCGGGCCGATCGACCTCGTCGCCGGGATCGAAGCCCGCGGCTTCATCTTCGGCGCGGCCGTGGCGCAGAAACTGGGCGTGGGGCTGCTGCTGATCCGCAAGGACGGCAAGCTGCCGGGCAGGACGGTCGCCGTCGATTATACGCTGGAATATGGCCAGGACCGGATCGAGATGCATGAGGACGCCTTCGTCCCGGGCGCGCGCATCCTGCTGGTCGACGATCTGATCGCCACGGGTGGCACCGCCGCCGCTGCGGTGCGGCTGTTGCGCAAGGCCGGTGCGGTGGTGACCGGCGCCAGCTTCGTCATCGACCTGCCCGACCTCGGCGGCGCGGACCGGCTGCGCGCCGAGGATGTGCCGGTGGGCACGCTGGTGGCGTTCGAAGGGCATTGAAGGATCGGGCAGAAGGGCGGCCGATGATGGTCGCTGCTTTCCCTGCTCAAGGCTCCTTTTGGGGGCATCGTATCCGCCCGATCGCATTCCACTCCGACGATGCCCTCGAACCACCGGATTCTCGCAGGGGTTTGGCCGTTTTTCGCGGCGTCATGCCAGTCCTTCGACTAAGCTCAGGACAAACTCCGCCTGCGGCGGAAGCTGGCATCGCACTCAGCTGACCGCGGGTGACTTTGGCGAGCGACCCCAGCTTCCGCTGGGGTGACGAAGAAGAAAAGCTCCAGATCGACAATGTTTGAAGATCATCGTGCCCCCGATGGGAGGGCAGGCATCATGCGCTTTCGGTCGGCCGCGCGGGGATGAAGACGTTGGCGACCTGCGTCATAACCGGCTCGTCATGGTTGTTGAACGCGGTCGTGCGGAAGGTGACGACTCCTCTATCGGCGCGGCTGGATACGCGTCGGGCGAGCACCTCGGCCTCGGCGCGCAACTCGTCGCCGGGATAGACCGGCTTCAGCCAGCGCAGTTCGTCCACGCCGCTGGCGCCGAGCGTGGTCAGCCCGATCTCCTGCCAATAATCGACCGTCAGCCGCATCACCATCGCTGCGGTGTGCCAGCCGCTCGCCGCCAGCCGGCCGAAGATCGGATTGTCGGCGGCTGCTTCGTCATCGAGGTGGAACGCCTGCGGATCGTAGCGCGAGGCAAATTCGAGTACCTCTTCGCGCGTCACCGGATAGGAGCCGAACGAGAAGGTCTGCCCGACCTCGATGTCTTCGAGGTAAATCGTCACATCACTCTCCGTTCCGAAGGCGTGACCGAGGGGTCGGTTCCTGTCGCAACCCCAGTGATCCATTTCCGTTCCGGATACGCAAGGATCCGAAGCGGAAATATTTCAGGCGCCGGTCCGGAACAGCATGACGTCGCCGTCCTGCACCCGATAATCCTTGCCCTCTGCGCGCAGCCTGCCCGCCTCGCGGGCGCCGGTTTCGCCCTTGAACGCGATATAATCGGCGAAGGCGATGGTTTCGGCACGGATGAAGGCACGTTCGAAGTCGCTGTGGATGACGCCCGCCGCCTGCGGTGCCTTGGCGCCTTTCTCGACAGTCCAGGCGCGGGCCTCCTTCGGGCCGGCGGTGAAGAAGGTGATCAGGTTCAGCAGGTCATAGCCCGCGCGGATGACGCGGGCGAGGCCGGTTTCGGCGAGGCCGAGGTCGGAGAGGAATTCGGCCCGGTCCTCCGGCGCCATGGTCGCGATCTCCGCCTCGATGGCGGCGGAAACGATCACCGCCTTGGCGCCCTCGGCCGCCGCCTTCTCGAACACGCGGGCCGACAGGGCGTTGCCCTCCGCGGCGGCACCCTCGTCGACGTTGCAGACGTAGAGCACGGGCTTTGCGGTCAGCAGTTGCGCCTGGCTGAAGATCCGCTGCTCGTCATCGTCCTTGGGCTGGGTGAGGCGGGCGGGCTTGCCGTCGCGCAGAAGGTCCAGCGCCTGGCCGAGCACGGAGGCCGCGGCCTTGGCTTCCTTGTCGCCCTGCGCCGCCTTCTTGGCGAATGCGGGCACGCGACGCTCCAGGCTCTCGAGATCGGCGAGCATCAGCTCGGTCTCCACCGTCTCGGCATCGGCGACCGGATCGACCTTGCCCTCGACATGGGTGACGTCGCCATCCTCGAAGCAGCGCAGCACATGGACGATCGCATCCACCTCGCGGATATTGCCGAGGAACTGGTTGCCGAGGCCCTCGCCGGTGGAGGCGCCGCGCACGAGGCCGGCGATGTCGACGAAAGCGAGCTGCGTCTCGACGATCTTCGCCGAGCCGGCGATCGCAGCGATTTCGTCGAGCCGCGGATCCGGCACGGCGACCTGGCCGATATTCGGCTCGATCGTGCAGAAGGGATAGTTGGCGGCCTGGGCTGCGGCCGTTTCGGTCAGCGCGTTGAAGAGGGTGGACTTGCCGACGTTCGGTAGGCCGACGATGCCGCAACGGAAACCCATGCAATCACTCCGGGATAGGAAATTGCGGACCCTTTAGGCGTATGCGCGCCACCATTCCACCATGATCCGCGCCGGGCTGCGGAACGGGCGTCGACGCTGCTTCGTTGAGAGGGGCATAGGTCCATCAGACAAGGAGAGTCATCATGGCCGACAAACCGGACACCATCCATGCCAACCCCGACGAGGAAGCCGTCGTCGAGGAGCGCGTGACGGAGGAGAAGGTCGCCCGCATGCGCCATGCCAAGTCGCTCGCCACCGACGATGCCGACGCCAGCCATCAGGGCGGCTTCGGGGCGCAAGGCGGGCAGGTCGATTTCGGCAAGCCCAAGAATTACGGCCAGTGACCTAGCAGGGTCCGCTGTGGCTGGCGCGGCGTCAGTCCGCCAGCCGCAGCGCCACTTCGTTCATGAAACGCGCATCGTCGCCATTGGCGAGCCATGCGGCCTCGGCGGCGATCGCGCCCAGCATGTCGGCAAGCGGATCGATCTCGTTCTTGGCGAAATTGCCGAGCACGTGGCCGGTCACGCGGTCCTTGTGGCCCGGATGGCCGATGCCGATGCGGACGCGGCGAAAATCGTTGCCAATATGCGCGTCGGCCGAGCGCAGGCCATTGTGGCCCGCGGTGCCGCCGCCGGTCTTCACCTTCACCTTGAACGGGGCGAGATCGAGTTCGTCATGGAAGACGGTGACGTCTGCGGCGCCGAGCTTGTAGAAGCGCATCGCCTCGCCGATGGCGCGGCCGCTTTCGTTCATGAAGGTGGCGGGCTTCAGCAGCAGGATCTTGTGGGATCCGATCCGCCCTTCCTGCGTCCAGCCCTGGAACGCCTTCTTTACGGGCGAAAATCCATGGACCTCGGCGATGGCGTCCAGCGCCATGAAGCCCACATTGTGCCGGTGCATCGCATATTGGGCACCGGGATTGCCGAGGCCGACCCAGAGCTGCATGGGCAAACTCCCGATCGGCCCCGACGATAGAGACGATTATTCGCCGGCGGGCTCGGCTTCGTCGCCGGCCTCGGCTTCCGCCTCGCCCTCGCTCGACTTCAGCGCGGACGGCGCGACGATCGTGGCGATGGTGAAGTCCCGCTCCTCGATGCCGGATTCGGCGCCGCGGGGCAGGGTGACGTTGGAGATGTGGATCGAATCGCCGACTTCGAGGCCGTTCAGCGAGATGGTGATCTCACTCGGGATCTCGGCCGCGTCGCAGACCAGATCGAGCTCGTGGCGGACGATGTTCAGCACGCCGCCGCGCTTGATGCCGGGCGACTCTTCCTCGTCGGTGAACACGACCGGCACGTTCACATGCACCTTGGCATGCTCGCTGATGCGCAGGAAATCGACATGCAACGGACGATCGGTGACGGGATGGAACTGCACGTCCTTGGGCAGGGTGCGGGTCTTCTTGCCGCCGATGTCGATCATCACGACGCTGTTCATGAAGTGGCCGGTGTTGAGGATCTTCACCAGCGCGCGCTCCTCGAGATGGATCGCGACCGGATTTTCCTTGTTGCCGTAGATCACGGCGGGAACGCGGCCGTCGCGGCGGTGCTGGCGGGAGGCTCCCTTGCCTGCCCGTTCACGCGCCTCGGCCGACAGGGTGAGCACGTCGCTCATCGTATGTCTCCAATTGGCTGTGCAACATACCCGTCACGCCTCCAGGGATGACCATGACGGGAAGGGCGGGCGCATAGCGGGGAATGGGCCGGAACACAAGGCGGCGGCGTCCTTCGGCCCGTCCTACTGCACCCGTGTGACCTTGAGGCCATGCTTTTCCAGCATCGCACGGACCGAATCGGGGCCGGCAAGGTGCCCTGCGCCGACCGCGACGAAGATCGTGCCCGGGGTGTCGAGCCGCTTGATCAGCCAGTCCGTCCACGCTTCGTTGCGGCGCCTGAGCAGCACCTCCTTCAGCATGGGCGACATTTCCGGATCATTTTCGAAGCTGCGCGCGATCGCCTGCTCGTCGCCGCGCCGCCAGGCGGCGAGCATCGCGTCGAGCTCGGCCTTGCTCCTGGCGGGATCGTCGATCACGCCCTCCAGGAAAATGCGCTGCTCGTCCTCGGAGAGGCTGTCGAGATAGCCGAGTTGCTGCGCGGGCGTCTCCAGACCTGCGATCGGCTTCTTCGCGGCGGCGAAGATGCTGCGCAGCTCGGCCTCGACGCCGGCGTCGGAGCTGATGCCGAGATCCTTCATCACATGGCCGAACAGCAGAATGCCGGCCGTCCATGTCTTCATCTTGTCCAGCGTCGCGGGCGGCATGCCGCTCCTCTTCACCAGCGCCTCCAGCTCTGCGCGCTTCGTCGGAGCCACGCGTTCGGCCAGCGGCGGCAGGCCGGGCTTCACGCCGATCGCATAGAGCTGCCGCGCGGTCGCGAGCGGATCGTCGCCGAACACCGCCTCCAGCACCAGCTCGCGCGAGGCGGCGAGCGCCGTGTCTATCCGCTTGTCCCGCCAATGGGTGCCGGTGGGCAGGGCGTGGATCGTGCCGAACAGATAGATGGTCGTATCCGCGTCGGAGAGTTTCCACAGCGCCGGCCTGGTCTCGCGCACCGGCGCCCTGGCGGGGAGGGGGGCGGCAAAAACGAGAGCAAGAAAGGAAGCGAGGAGGGTGGAGCGTTTCATGGGAGGCTCGTAGCGGGGAAACGCTGGCTCGTCATTCCTGCTTGTTCATCCTTCTCCCCGGTCCGGGAGGATGAAGAAGGCGGCGTGGGAAACTTGACCGCACAGCCCCCTTGCGCCAAAGCCCCGGCACCATTTGCCGCAAGACCAAAGGCCGAAAAGTGGGCGACGCCAAGCCGCTCAGCTTCCAGAAGCTGATCCTTACCCTGCACGATTATTGGAGCGCGCAAGGCTGCGTGATCCTGCAGCCCTATGACGTCGAAATGGGGGCGGGCACCTTCCATCCCGCGACGACGCTGCGTGCGCTCGGCCCCAGGCCGTGGAAGGCAGCCTATGTCCAGCCTTCGCGCCGCCCGACCGACGGCCGCTATGGCGAGAACCCGAACCGGCTCGGCCATTATTACCAGTATCAGGTGATATTGAAGCCGTCTCCGCCCGACCTGCAGGCGCTGTATCTGGGCAGCCTGGCGGCGATCGGGGTCGATCCGCTGCTGCACGACATCCGCTTCGTCGAGGATGATTGGGAGAGCCCGACGCTCGGCGCCTGGGGCCTCGGCTGGGAAGTGTGGTGCGACGGCATGGAGGTGAGCCAGTTCACCTATTTCCAGCAGGTCGGCGGCTTCGACTGCAAGCCGGTGGCGGGCGAGCTCACCTACGGGCTCGAACGGCTGGCGATGTACATCCAGGGCGTCGACAACGTCTATGATCTCGCCTTCAACGACGTTCCCAAGGATCAGGGGGGCGTGACCTATGGCGACGTCTTCCTGGAGAATGAGCGCCAGTTCAGCGCCTATAATTTCGAGGCGGCGAACACCGAGACCTTGTTCCGCTGGTTCCGCGATGCGGCCGAGGAGTGCAAGGCGCTGCTGGAGCGAACGCCCGCGCTGCCGCTGCCGGCTTATGACCAGGCGATCAAGGCGAGCCATATCTTCAACACGCTGCAGGCGCGCGGCGTGATCTCGGTGGCTGAGCGCCAGGCCTATATCGGCCGCGTGCGCGAGCTGGCGAAGGGCGCCTGCAAGGCGTGGATGGATCATAACGGGTGGGACGCGTGACCGATTTCCTTCTCGAGCTGCTCTCCGAGGAAATCCCGGCGCGGATGCAGGAGAAGGCGGCAGCCGATCTCGCGCGCCTGTTCAAGGAGGAGATCGGCAAGGCGGGCCTTGCGGCCGAGGCGATCGAAAGCTTCGTGACGCCGCGCCGCCTGGCCCTCATCGCCCGAGGGCTGCCGGGCGAGACGGAAGCGGTGCGGGAGGAGACCAAGGGGCCGCGTGCCTCGGCGCCGCCGCAGGCGCTGGAGGGCTTCCTGCGCAAGACCGGCCTCGCGCGCGAGGATCTGGTCGAGCGTGACGGCGTGCTGTTCGCCATTGTCGAGAAGCCGGGCCGCGCCACCACCGACGTGCTCGCCCAGGCGATCCCGGCGATCGTCCGCGCCTTTCCCTGGCCCAAGTCGATGCGTTGGGGCGTCGCCTCGGGGTCGACCGCCTCGCTGCGCTGGGTGCGCCCGCTGCAGGGCATCGTCGCGCTGTTCGGCGACGATGTCGTGCCGTTCGAGATCGACGGGATCGCGAGCGGCGCCGCCACGGTCGGCCATCGCTTCCACCATCCCGGCGCGATCACGATCGGCAGCGCGCAGGACTATGCCGCAAAGCTGCGCGCCTGCCATGTGATCGTCGATGCCGCGGAACGCCGCGCGATCGTGCGTGACCGTGCCGCCGCGCTGGCGGCGGAGGCGGGCTTCAGCGTGGTGCCCGACGAGGGGCTGGTGGCGGAGAATGCCGGCCTTACCGAATGGCCGGTGCCGCTGCTCGGTCGCTTCGATCCGGCCTTCCTGGAGGTGCCGCGCGAGGTGATCCAACTCACCTTGCGGACCAACCAGAAATATTTCGTGCTGAACGATGCCGAGGGCCGGCTCGCCCCCGCCTTCATCTGCACCGCCAATATCGAGGCGAGCGATGGCGGCGCGGCGATCGTCGCCGGCAACGGCAAGGTGCTGGCGGCGCGGCTCTCCGACGCGCGCTTCTTCTGGGAGCAGGACCTCAAGGTTCCGCTGGAGGAGCAGGCGAAGAAGCTCGACCAGATCGTCTTTCATGAGAAGCTCGGCACCGTCGCCGACAAGGTCGATCGTGTCGTCGCTCTCGCGCGGTGGTTGGTCGATACAAAGGTCGTGAAGCCTGGAGAGGATGTAGCGCAACCAGAAACTGCCCTTTTTAATAATGTCAGTAACGCTGCTCGCCTTGCCAAGGCGGATCTCGTCACCGGCATGGTCGGGGAGTTCCCCGAATTGCAGGGCGTCATGGGCGGCTATTATGCACGGGCGCAGGGGCTGCCCGATGCCGTCGCCGATGCGATCCGCGATCATTACAAGCCGGCGGGGCAGGGCGACGACGTGCCGACCGCGCCGGTGACGGTGGCAGTAAGCCTGGCGGACAAGCTCGATACATTGCGCGCTTTCTTCGGCATCGACGAAAAGCCGACCGGATCGCGCGATCCGTTCGCGCTGCGCCGTGCCGCGCTCGGCGTGATCCAGCTCATCACGGCCAACGATCTGCGATTTGCGGTCGCACGAGGCGAATTGCTCGATTTCTTCGCCGATCGTCTCAAGGTGCAGCAGCGCGAAGCCGGCGTGCGCCACGATCTGATCGACGCGGTGTTCGCGCTCGGCGGTGAGGACGATCTCGTCCGGTTGCTCGCCCGCGTGAAGGCGCTGCAGGCGTTCGTGGCGACCGAAGACGGCGCCAACCTGCTTGCCGGTTACAAGCGTGCAGCGAACATCCTCAAGAAGGAGGGGATCGAGGCTGGCGCCGCTGCGCCGGCGGGCGATTATGCCCTCGAACCCGCCGAGGCGGCGCTGATCGCCGCGCTCGACCGGGCGGAGCCGGCGGCGGCACAGGCGGTCGAGACGGAAGATTTCGAAGGGGCGATGGCGGCACTGGCGCCGCTGCGCGGGCCGATCGACGCTTTCTTCACCGACGTGACCGTGAACGACTCGGATCCGGACAAGCGCGCCGCGCGTCTAGCGCTGCTCGATCGGATCCGTGCGGCGGTGCATAAGGTGGCGGATTTCGGGCGGATCGAAGGCTGAGCCAGAGACGCCGAAGCCTCGCTTGCAAGAGTTTTCGGATACGGACAATTTAGAAAAGCAGGACATATTGACGCGCGTGCTGCGGCGCACAATAGACTCTGCCGGTGCGTATCATGACACGCGCATCACGGGGATGGACGTATGACGACCACGACTTCGCGCTTTGTGTATCGCTTCGGTGGCGGTGTTTCGGACGGCGGCAAGGGCGACAAGTTCCTGCTCGGCGGCAAGGGCGCAAATCTTGCCGAGATGGCGTCGATCGGCCTGCCGGTGCCTCCGGGCTTCACCATCTCCACCGAGATGTGCACGCGCTATTATGAAGAGGGTGAAAGCTTCCCCGACAGCCTTCGTGCCGAAGTCGCCGAGGGCATCGCCCACATCGAGCGGGTGACCGGCAAGAGGTTCGGCGATGCGTCCGATCCGCTGCTCGTCTCGGTCCGTTCGGGCGCGCGAGTGTCGATGCCGGGCATGATGGACACCGTGCTGAACCTCGGCCTCAACGACCAGACGGTCGAGGGGCTGGCGAGCGCGTCGGGCGACGAGCGGTTCGCGTGGGACAGCTATCGCCGCTTCATCCAGATGTATTCGGACGTCGTCCTCGAGCTGGATCATGGCGCCTTCGAGGAAGCGCTGGAGATCGCCAAGGAGGACAAGGGTTATTCGCTCGATACCGAGCTGACCGCGGCCGACTGGCGCGCCCTCGTCAAGCAGTACAAGGCGATCGTCGAGGAGCAGTGGAACAAGCCTTTTCCGCAGGACGTGCATGATCAGCTCTGGGGTGCGATCGGCGCGGTGTTCGGATCCTGGCAGTCCGAGCGGGCGAAGGTCTATCGCCGGCTAAACGACATTCCGGGCGACTGGGGCACGGCAGTGAACGTCCAGGCGATGGTGTTCGGCAATATGGGCGACACCTCGGCGACCGGCGTCGCCTTCACGCGCGATCCGTCGAAGGGCGACCATGCCTATTATGGCGAGTTCCTGATCAACGCGCAGGGCGAGGACGTCGTCGCCGGCATCCGCACGCCGCAATATCTCACCAAGGCGGCGCGCGAGGCCGCGGGCGCCAAGCCGGCCTCGATGGAAGAGGCGATGCCGGAGGTCTATGGCCAGCTCGCCAAGGTGTTCGACCTGCTCGAGACGCATTATCGCGATATGCAGGACATCGAGTTCACCGTGGAGCAGTCCAAGCTGTGGATGCTGCAGACCCGGTCGGGCAAGCGCACCGCGAAGGCGGCGCTGAAGATCGCGGTGGACATGGCCGACGAGGGGCTGATCACGCGCGAGGAGGCGGTGCTGCGCGTCGACCCGGCCGCGCTCGACCAGCTGCTCCATCCGACGCTCGATCCGAAGGCGCCGCGCGACGTGATCGCGAAGGGCCTGCCTGCCTCGCCGGGCGCGGCC
This sequence comes from Flavisphingomonas formosensis, assembly GCF_009755815.1. Taxonomy (GTDB): domain Bacteria; phylum Pseudomonadota; class Alphaproteobacteria; order Sphingomonadales; family Sphingomonadaceae; genus Flavisphingomonas; species Flavisphingomonas formosensis. The sequence continues at coordinate 25,827 of NZ_WRPK01000002.1, read as the reverse complement.
TCGGGCATCGTCGTGTTCGATGCCGACACGGCCGAGAAGCGGGCGGAGATGGGCGATGCGGTGATCCTCGTCCGTGTCGAGACGAGCCCGGAGGATATTCACGGCATGCACGCCGCAAAGGGCATCCTCACCGCGCGGGGCGGCATGACCAGCCACGCCGCGGTGGTGGCGCGCGGCATGGGCCGCCCTTGCGTGTCGGGCGTCGGCAGCCTGGCGATCGACGCCAAGGCCAAGCTGTTCCGCACCGCCGGGCGCGAGGTGCGCGAGGGCGACGTAATCACCATCGACGGATCGACCGGCGAGGTGATGATGGGGCCGGTGCCGACCGTGCAGCCGGGACTGGCGGGCGATTTCGGCACGCTGATGGGTTGGGCGGACGAGGTGCGGCGCCTGAAGGTGCGCGCCAATGCCGAGACGCCGCTCGACTGCAAGGTGGCGCGGACCTTCGGCGCCGAGGGTGTCGGCCTCTGCCGTACCGAGCATATGTTCTTCGACGCGGCCCGCATCACCGCGGTGCGCCAGATGATCCTGGCGGAGGACGAGAAGGGCCGCCGTGTCGCGCTTGACAAGCTGCTGCCCGAGCAGCGCGGCGATTTCGCGCAGATCTTCGAGATCATGGCCGGCCTGCCGGTGACGATCCGCCTGCTCGATCCGCCGCTGCACGAGTTCCTGCCTCATGCCGAGGAGGAGTTCGCCGAGGTGGCCGAGGCGGCCGGTGTCGGCGTCGAGGCGCTGAAGCGCCGCGCGGCGGAGCTGCACGAGTTCAATCCGATGCTCGGCCATCGCGGCTGCCGCCTGGGCGTGACCTATCCCGAAATCTACGAGATGCAGGCCCGCGCCATCTTCGAGGCGGCGGTCGACGTCGCGGAGAAGACCGGCGCCGCGCCGATCCCCGAAGTGATGGTGCCGCTCGTCGCCACCCGGCGCGAGCTGGAGCTGATGAAGGCGGTGATCGACAAGGCGGCCGAGGCGGTGTTCGCCGAGAAGGGCCGGCGGGTCGACTATCTGGTCGGCACGATGATCGAGCTGCCGCGCGCCGCGCTGAAGGCGGGCGAGATCGCCGAAGTAGGCGAATTCTTCTCCTTCGGCACCAACGATCTCACCCAGACTACGCTGGGCGTTTCACGAGATGACGCCGGCCGTTTCCTCGGCACCTATGTCGACAAGGGCATTTACGCCAAGGATCCGTTCGTGAGCCTCGACGTGGAAGGTGTCGGCGAGCTGATCGAGCTGGCGGCCGAACGGGGGCGCAAGACCCGCGAGAAGATCAAGCTCGGCATCTGCGGCGAGCATGGCGGCGATCCGGCCTCGATCGCCTTCTGCGAAAAGACCGGCCTCGATTACGTCTCGGCTTCGCCCTATCGGGTGCCGATCGCCCGGCTGGCGGCGGCACAGGCGGCGCTCAACAAGAAGCAGGGCTGATATAGCGGTATGTTCAGGTCTTCATCCTCCCCGGACGGGGAGGGTGACTGCTGCCGCGGTTCGCCTGGGTGTCATGTCCGGTGTCTGCGCTGTGGAGAGCTGAACCCCTCCACCACCTTCGGTGGTTCCTCCCCCTGCGGGGCAGGGCAATCGCATATGGCGAAATCGCTGCATGCGGGCCTCCTCATCCTCCCCAGCTCTGCTGGGGAGGGGGACCAGCCGAAGGCTGGTGGAGGGGAAATACCGTGCATTTGCAAAGTGCGAGCCGTTAGCCGGCCGCGCATTTCCCCTCCACCGCGCTGCGCGCGGTCCCCCTCCCCATCTGCGATGGGGAGGATGAAGAACTCTGCCGTTCATATGCGATAGCCCTCCCCTGCGGGGGAGGATTCATCGCTCTCAAGCGGCGGCGACTCCGCTCGGGGTGCCGTAGATGCGGGCATGCTCCTCGGTCTTGCCGGCGGCCAGCAGGGCGGCCTGCTCGCGCCATTCTTCCTGCGCGATATAGCCAGGCTCGGCGCCGATACGTCCTTCGAGCTCCGCTTCCTCGGTCTCGCTGAGACCCGTGATGTCCCTGTAGCGCGTGACGCCGCATTCGTTGAGCCGGGTCTCGCCGGCACGGCCGATGCCGCGGATCAACGCCAGATCGTCTCGCTTGCCCGAAGCCGCCGCAGCGATGGCCGCGCCCGTGCCGGCCCCGACAGGGGGCTGCGATTTCTCCAGTTCCGCGATCCGGGCATTGGCGGCCTTGATGCGTGCTTCGAACCGTTCCTGCGCGGCGAGGCGCAGTTGCTGCTCCTCCTCCGCCTGCTTGCGCCATTTTCCTGCACCCGCCCGGGACAGCAGACCAAGCAGCCAGCCGAGGACGAGCACGAGCCCGAGGATCGCCCATTGGTTGGTCGTGAACTGAAGCATGTAGACACCTCCCCTAGCGGGAGGTGCAAACGCACGACGGCCCCGTCCGGTTCCGTTCGTTACAGATATGTTGCGCCGCCCGCCGCCGCACCCTAGCGCGACAGGTCACGGCAGCGAAACAAAAAGCGGCAGGTGCTGCGAATCATCCGTTGCGATGCAGGAACTGGTCCGAGATCGCGCAGGCCGCGGGTCCGAGGATCACGATGAACAGCACCGGCAGGATGAAAAGGATCAGCGGCACCGTCATGATCGCGGGCAGGCGCGCGGCCTTTTCCTCCGCACGCATCATGCGCTCGTTGCGAAATTCGGCCGAGAGCACGCGCAGCGCCGAGGCCAGCGGAGTGCCATATTTCTCGGTCTGGATCATCGTGGTGACGACGCCGCGGATCGCCTCGAGATCGATCCGCTGGGCGAGGTTTTCAAATGCCGCGCGCCGATCGGTGAGGAAGCCGAGTTCGATCGCGGTGAGGGCGAATTCGTCCCCGAGCTCCGGATAACCCTTGCCGAGCTCGCGCGCGACGCGATGGAAGGCGGCATCGACGGTAAGGCCCGCCTCGGCGCAGATCACCAGCAGATCGAGCCCGTCGGGCAGCGCCTTGCGGATCGCGGTGCTGCGCTTGGTGACCATGTTCTGAACATAAAGGTCGGGCGCCTTGTAGCTCAGGATCAGCGCGCCGGCAGCCAGCAGGAATTTCTTGAAGGGTGACCAGTCCGGAAACCAGTGGAGCAGATAGACGCCCACCACGACGGTACCGCCGATCACGATCGGGAGCACCAGCCGGCCGAAGATCACCGCCACGGCGGCATCCTTGGAGCGGATGCCGGCCTGCATCAGCTTGATCTGTGCCTGCTTGAGCTGTTCGTCCTGAAGCACCTTCAGCGACTGCAGCAGCGATCGCATGCGATCGGTCGTCTGGTTGGTGGGATTGAGGCGGCTGCGCTTCTTCGACGGCGCCGCGGATATGCCGGCCTTGAGTTCCTCGCGTCTTTCGTTGAGCGCCTTGACCCGCTTGGACATCGGATCGCGCACGGTGAATGCAGCCCATAGCGCGAGCAGCAAGGCACCTGTCGCCACCGCGATCAGCATCGTCGCGACAGTCGTGACGCTCATTCCCATGACGGTCGGGCCGGCAACCTCACCCATGATCCGCTCTCCGTCCCCCTCTCAAATCTCGAAATTGACCATCTTGGCCATGATGAAGCCGCCGATCGACATCCAGATCATGCCGCCTATGCCGGCGATGATCAGCCGGGGATCGGAGAAGAAGCCGCTGAGATAGGCGGGGTTCATCCAGAAGACCAAGCCGAACACGATGAAGGGCAGGGCGCCGACGATATAGGCCGAGGCCTTGGATTCCGACGACATCGCCTTGATCTTCAGCTTCATCTGCGCACGCTTGCGCAGTACGTCCGACAGGTTCGACAAGGTCTCGGCGAGATTGCCGCCGGTCTCGCGCTGGATGGCGAGCGTGATCACGAAGAACTGGAACTCCGGCGTGCCGATCCGATCGGCGGTATCCTGCAGCGCCGCCTCCATCGTGCGGCCGATCTTCATCTTGTCCGCTACCGCCCGGAATTCGACGCCCACCGGCCCGGGCACCTCGCTGGCGACGACCCCCAGCGTCTCGGAGATGGGCAGGCCGGAGCGCAGACCGCGCACGAGCAGATCGATGGCATCCGGAAAGCGCGCGTTGAACGCCGCGATCCGCCGCTTGATGAGGATGCCCACCACGAAATAGGGCAGGCCGGCGCCGAGAAAGATGCCGCTGAGCAGCGCCATCGCGATCGGCATGCCCTTCAGCCAGACCAGAGCTGCGACGACGACCGTGATCGCCAGCGAAACAAGGCCATATTGGGTAAGCGACCAGTCGCGCCCCGTCATCGCGATGCGCTTGCGCATCAGCGTGGGGTTCGGAATGAACCGTGCCACTGCGCTGTCGAGCTTGGTGGTCTCCCGCTGGGCAAGGATGCGCCGCATCTGCGCCTGCACGGCGGCGCTGCTGGAGGTGCTGTAACGTTCCTTCAGGATCTCCAGCCGGCGCGATTGTGCCTTGCCGGTCGACGGCCCCGAGAAGGCCATCACCAGCATGACGAGCACGAGCATCATGCCACCTGCAAGGATCAGGATCGGCATCAGCGGCATGGCAGCCTGTCAACCTTCTGGAAGAACCTGCTCATGTGCAGCGCCTTCGCCTCACTTCACCTTCTTCGCGGGCAGCAGCGACTTGAGCTCGCCGAGCTTGCCGAGCAGCGATTTGCCGGGCCCTTTCTGCTCCGTCGCGCCCGCGTCGATCACCGCAATCAGCTCTTCGGCTAGGGTGGACAGCGTCTTGCCGGGCACTCCGCCCTTGGCCACCTCGGCCAGCGGTTTGCCGAGCTTGGCAGCCTGGGCGGCGGATTTCACGTCGAGAGGGACGAGGAAGTCGATCTTCCGTTCGATCGACTGTTCGAAATCCTTGCGGCTGATCTCCGGCGCGCCGGATGCGGGAACCTTGCTGGCCACCACCACCACCTTGGACTGCGGCGCATTGGCCTTCATCCAGGAGAGGATGCGGATTGCATCGCGCGTCGCGGCCAAGGTCAGCTCGGTGACGACCACGGTGGCCTGCACGTCGTGCATGAGATGCGGATGCTGCACGAGCATGGTGCGCGGCAGATCGATCACGGTGCATTCGAAGGCGGCCTTCATTTCCTCCTGCAGCTGGAAGAAGGCGCTGCCGTCGCTCATCAGCGGCTGATGGATCGGGGCCTCGGCCGAGAGCACCGCGAGCTTGTCGCTGGCCTTCACCATGGCGCGCTCGATGAACAGGCCGTCGATGCGGCTCGGATTCTCGATCGCGTCGGTCAGGCCACGGCCCGGCTCGAGATCGAGGGCGAGGGCGCCCGTGCCGAAATGCACGTCGAGATCGAGCAGTGCGGTCGACCGGCCAGCCTTGTCGCCGAACAGCCAGGCGATCGAAGCCGCGATGGTCGACGCGCCGACGCCGCCGCGCACGCCCACGATCGCGGTCATCAGATGCGGCCGGTCATTGGCATGGTCGGTCGGCTTGGGGCCGGCGAGGGTGAGCTGCGCATGGGCGATCGCGTCGCGCATCTGATCGGCGCTGAACGGCTTCAGCAGATAATCCTGGATGCCGCTGGCGACGAGATCGCGATAGAGGCGCACGTCGTTCACCTGGCCGGCGGCGATCACGACGGTGCCGGGCTCGCAGACTTCGGCAAGGGCGTTGATGTCATGCAGCGGATCGCCCGATTCCGACATGTCGACGAAGAGAATGCTCGGGCTGGCCGATACGGACAGGGATTGCACCGCGTTGCGCAGGCCGCCTCGGTAGATCCGCTCCTGCTGCCAGCCCATCTCGGTGAGGATGGGCTTCAGCAGATCCGCGGTCATGTCGTCGCACACGAAGGCGCTGAAAGGTTCGCGCACGCCCGCGCGACCATGGTTGAACGGCGCGTTCATTGGCCACCTCCACTCGTGGTCGATTCCTTCTTGATTTCTTTCACCGCGGTCGGGATCGCGTCGCGATACACTCTGAGAGCGCGGTTCACGGTGCGGCCGTCGCTCGTCCCGCCACCATTCTGACCGTGGACGAGATCCTCGGGATTGGCGACCATTGCCGCGAGGTTCGAATTCACTGCGCAGCCATAGTTGGACATCGCGGATCCGGCGAATTCCGGCTGGGAGACGCGATCCCAGTCGGGGCAGCGCGGGACGCCCGCCGCAGCACGGCTGACAACGATCCGCAATGCCCCGGTGGGCACGCCGGGCGTGGCGGCCGGTGGCAGCGTATCGACCAGGAGCCCGTAGCGGGCGGCGATCTGCGCCACCTGGTTGCGGGCGGCATAGCCGCGCGACATGCCGGTTGCGTCGATCGCGACGCGATCTCCATAGCCGAGGCGGATCGAATCGAACCAGCCGCCGAGCCGCCGGTCCTCGCCGGGGGCCAGTGCGCCGCCGCTGTCGACGACCACGTCGAACATATAATCGTTGCGGCTCACGATCGGCTGATGCACCGAATCCATGCTGCGATTGACCGGACCGCAGGCGCCGAGGCTGGCGCCCAGCGACAGGAGCGAAACGAGGGTGATGCGACGCATGACTGATTCTCCCCTGCGCAGGCTCAGTTGATCGAGAAACCGGGATTGGCCGAAGCCTGTTCCCTGGCCGTCTTCTTGCGCCGATCCGCGGGATCGGCATTGGCGCCAGGCGGTGCGAAACCGGGAGCGGGCGGCAGGACGCCTGCCGGCGGCGGCGCCATCGTCGGAACGGGGCGCCTGTCGCCCGTCTTGCCATCGAAGCTCTGCGCGCCGAGCACGCCCTGCACGTCGGTCGGCTGGCGATAGCCATCGGTCGGCGAGGCCATCTGGCTCGCCGACACAGGCTTCACCAGATAGGGCGTCACGATGATCACCAGCTCCGTTTCCTGGCGTTGATAGCTGCGCGAACGGAACAGCGCGCCGAGGATCGGCAGGTCGCCGAGGCCCGGCGCCTTGTCGATCGTGTTGTTCGTGGTCTGGCTCAGCAGGCCGCCGATCATGAAGCTCTGGCCCGAACCGAGCTCCACCGTCGTCTCGGCACGGCGGGTGGTGAGGCCGGGAATGGTATAGCCCTGGATCGTCACCGAGCTGGTGGTGAGCTGCGACACCTCAGGGCGGACGCGCATCGAGATCCGGCCGTTGGAGAGCACGGTAGGCGTGAAGGCGAGGCTGACGCCATATTGCTTATATTCGATCGTGGTGACGCCCTGATATTGCGGCACGGGGATCGGAATCTCGCCACCGGCGAGGAAGCTCGCGGTTTCGCCGGACAGCGCCGTCAGATTGGGCTCGGCCAGGACGTTGGCCATGCCGTCATTTTCGGCGAGATCCAGCGTGGAGAGAATGTCGAGCCCGAGCAGGTGGCCGGCCATGCCGATCGTAGTCGCGCTGGTGGCGGCGTTGAAGGCATAGGAGGTCGCCCCCTTCGGCAGGCCGGTGCTCGAATTGGAGTCGGTGATCGTGCCGATCGTGCCGGCGTTGCCGCGGCTCACGCCGAACAGGAAGCCGCCGCTGCGGTCGCGCGTCAGCAGGTTCACGCCGATTGACTTCACGAAATCGCGATTCACCTCGGCGATACGCACCTGGAGATTGACCTGCATCGGCGTGGTCGAGCGGATCTGGTTGACGATCTCGAACTGCTTGCCGACCAGCGCCTGGGTCAGCCGTTGCGCCTGTTCGACATCGTCGGGCGCGGACACCGTGCCGGTGAGCAGGACGAGGCCGTTCATCACCGTGGCCTTGATGCCGCTGTCGGGCATGGCCATGTTCAGCATCTGCTGGACGCTGCCGATATTCTGCCCGACGCGGACATTTGCCGAATAGACGACGCCGCCTGCCTTGTTCGTGGCGTAGACGGTCGTCTCGCCGGCATCCTTGCCGAACACGTAGATCTGACGGGAGGAGCGGACCTGGACGTCGGCGATCTTGTCGCTGGCGACGAACAGGTCCGAGATCGGCCCGGGCAGGTTGATGAGCTGGCCCCGTCCGGTCGAAAGCGTGATCGTCTCGCGGGGCGGTGCGGTACGGGACGGGCCGCTGGCCGGGCGGGCCTTGGCGCGATAGGGCACGGCGCCGATCGGGCTCGACGCGCCCACTACCAGTCCGATGGCGAGGCCTGCGGCGATCAGCGTGCCGAGCGTGCCATTTTTGAGCGTGGATTTCGCCAGCATCTTATTTGCCTTTCAGCGGAACCATGGTGACGGCGTCACCGCGCACGACGCGGACGGCCGGGCCGCTCACTTCGGCCACGGGGCCGGGGCCGGAGCCGGCAGGGGCCTTGGTCGGGACGGTGCTGCGCTGGAAGCGCGAGACATCGGCGCCAACCGTGTAGGTCGTGCCGGTGTCACTCGGCCGTGCGGCCACTTCGAGCAGCATGGACTTTTCGGCCTTGGGATCGGTGCCTTCAGGAACCTTCACCTCGCCGGCGGCGATCGCACGCTCCAGTTCGGCGGTGTTATCGGCGATCGAGCGCAGCGAGAGCGAGAGCTGGCCGATCGTCTGGGCGACGGCGATTTTCTCGGCGATCTTCGGCGTGGCTTCCAGCGTGACGGTGGAGAAGGTCTTGACGTCGGTCTTGCCCTCCGCGTCCTCCTTGGTCGTCCGCTGGTCGGTCGCCAGCACGCGCAGGTTGCGAATCACCGTCTCGGACACCTTGAGCGGCGGGCCATCGCCACCCCCGGTCACGTCCTGGGTGAGGACGAGATCGACGCGATCGCCGGGGAAGACGAAGCCGGCCACGCCGCTCTGCGCGGATACCGGCACCGTGACGGCACGCATGCCAGGACCGAGCGCTGCGGCGAGGAAGCCGCGGTCGCCAGGCGCGACGAGCGCGCCCTGGGTGAGAGGCTGGCCCGCGGTGACGGCATAGCGCACCACCGTGCCGGCAAGCTTCTGCGGATCCTGATTGCCGCGCAGATAATAAGCGTCCTGGATCAAATCCTTGGGCCACGGCTGGAACCGGAACGACTCCGGCCCGATGATCGTGCCGACCGGCAGGGTACGGGTAGCGACCAGCACTTCCGGCCCCGTCGGCACGGATTGCGGCACCGCGCTGGCCAGCGGCGCGGAGGCACCGCTGAACAGGTTCCGGGCCGTGACGGCCGAAATCAGGGCCACCACCAAAGCCCCGACGAGGAGCGCTATTCTTTTGACATCCATGACGCGGACCGTCCCCCTGACGACCTAATTGCTCTGATCGTGCTTAATCAGGCGAAGTGGTTAAGATATCGTTCGGCTATTATGAGCAGCCCCGCGAAGGCGATCGCCACACCGTAGGGAACCTCCGGTTCTTCCTTCGATTGCCGGACCAGCCTGGCGATCAGCATGACGAGGGTGATCGCGCCGCCAGCCAACGCCATCACGGTGAGCAGCAGCATCAGCTGCGCCGGCAGCAGCCAGAGGCTGAGCGCGGTGAGCAGCTTCACGTCGCCTCCGCCCATCCAGCCGAACATGAAGAAGATCGAGAAGACCACGAATATGCCGCCAGCGATCGCCAGTTCGATCGGCACGCCCGGCCAGAGCGAGATATCGGTCGCCCACCACCAGGGCACCGCCAGCAACGCGATGGTTGCGTTCAGCGCATTTGGGATTGTGCGGCTGCGGATATCGCCCCATGCGGCAACCAGCAGCAGCAAGCCGAGCAGCAACGGCAACAGGGCGACGGCGAGATCTTTCATGGACGTGACGGTAAGCATTACCAATTTAGAAACCGTAACCATGGCGGTAGCGATTACCCATGCGCCATGACGTCGCGATCGTCGGCGCAGGCATGGCGGGTGCCAGCCTCGCCGCGGCTCTGGCGCCGCATCTGCGCGTCGTTCTGATCGAGGCGGAGGAGCGGCCAGGTTATCACGCCACGGGCCGATCGGCAGCTTTCTGGCAGGAAACCTATGGTGGGCCGGACGTCCAGCCGCTCACCGCCGCATCGGGCGCCTGGCTCGAGCGGGAAGGTTTTCTCTCGCCGCGCGGCGCGCTCTACATCGCCCGATTCGGCGAGGAGGCGCGGCTCGACGCGCTGCGGGAGGAGTTTGCAGCGAACGGCGTGCTGCTGGAGGAACGGGATCGCGCCGAGCTCGACGCGGCGGTGCCGGGCCTGCGGGGCCATTGGGTGGCGGGGCTTGCCGAGCCGAGCTGCCGGGACATCGACGTTGCCGGTCTCCACGCCTTGTACCTGCGCGCGGCGGCGAGGGACGGAGCCGAGCTGCGCTGCGATTCGCTCCTTCTCTCGGCGAGGCGGGACGGCGGTGTCTGGCGGATCGAGACGCGCTCCGGCCCGATCGAAGCGGACAGGCTGGTCAACGCGGCCGGCGCCTGGGCGGACGAGGTCGCGTCGCTGGCCGGCGTGCGCCCGATCGGCATCGCGCCGCTGCGCCGGACGATGGTTCCGCTGCTGGTCGATCCGCCTGCGGCGGCGACCATGCCGCTGGTCGAGGAAATTGGCGGCAGCTTCTACTTCAAGCCGGAAGCAGGCGGCCGCATCTGGCTGTCGCCGCACGACGAATCGCCGAGCCCGCCCTGCGATGCCGCGCCGGAAGAGCTGGATGTGGCAATTGCGATCGACCGGCTGGAGCAGGCGGTCGACTGGCGAATCGTCCGGCACGAACGGCCTTGGGCGGGGCTGCGCAGCTTCGCGCCGGACCGGATCCCGGTCTATGGCCCGGATCCCGTGGTGCCAGGCTTCTTCTGGTTTGCCGGCCAGGGCGGCTTCGGCATCCAGACCGCCCCGGCGGCAGCCCAGATCGGTGCTGCGCTGCTGTTGGGCGGCACGCTGCCGGAAAGCGTGCGCAGCATCGATGCGGCGCGCTACGCGCCCGATCGATTCGGCGGATAGGCTGCGCGCGGGGCCGCAGTATCGGACGACGTCCGCGCTATTTGCTCCGCTAGGGAGTCGATTTTCGTGCCTGACCTGATGGGCGGCCGGCGATCTTCAATGCCGCTTGGCCAGCGCCAGGCGGATGCCGAAGCCGATGAAGAAGATGCCGGTCAGCCGGTCCAGCGCGCGGATCACCGGTGGGCGGGCGAGGAAGCGGCCGAGCGGGATGGTCGCAGCGATCAGCAGGGCGAACCACAGCATGCCGAGCAGGACATGGATGCAGGCGAGCAGGAAGGAGAAGCCCGCGACGTTCACCCCGGCCGGCACGAACTGCGGCAGGAAGGTCACGTAGAAGATACCGACCTTGGGATTGAGGATGTTGGACAGATAGCCTCGAATGAGGTCTCCGCGCGTGCCGCTTCCCGTGGCCGGCGCCGAATTGAGGGTCAGCCGGTCCCGCGGCTTCAGCACGAGATGGACGCCCAGCCAGAGGAGATAGGCCGCGCCGGCCCATTTCAGCAGCGTGAAGGCATATTCGGAGGCGGCGAGCAGGGCGCCGAGCCCCAGCGACACTGCCGCGCCCCAGCTCAGGCAGCCGAGTGCGATGCCGATCGCAGCAAGAAAGCGCGGCGCGCGCCGCCGGCTGCCGCGGTGCGCAGCACCAGCGCGGTATCGACGCCGGGAGTGATCGACAGCAGCATTGCCGCTGCCGCAAAGGCGACGACGGACTGAAGGATCGTCATCCTGCCCTGGCTAGCGGCGCCCGACGGCGAGCGCAGCGTCGCTGGCCAGCCGGTCGGCGCGTTCATTGTCCGGATGGCCGGCATGGCCTTTCACCCATGTCCACTCGACGCGATGGGGCGCAGCGGCGGCGAGCAGTTCCTGCCAGAGATCGGCATTCTTCACCGGCTTGCGGTCGGCTGTCTTCCAGCCATTCTTGCGCCAGCCATGAATCCATTTGGTGAGGCCGTCCATCACATAGCGGCTGTCGGTGGAAAGCTGCACGCGGCAGGGCTTCTTCAGCGCCTCGAGCGCACGGATCGCGGCCATCAGTTCCATGCGATTGTTGGTCGTGGGGGTCTCGCCGCCGGAAAGTTCCTTCTCGTGCGTGCCCGACCGGATGACCGCGCCCCAACCGCCGGGGCCGGGATTGCCTTTGCAGGCGCCATCGGTCGCGATCTCGACAAGGGTAAGCTCGGCATCGCTCACAGCGTAAATCCTTCCGCATAGAAATCCAGCCGACGGAGGAAGGCGAGCGGATCCTTGCGCGTTACCAGTGCATCGGCCGGCGTGTTGAGCCAGTCCCAGGCACGGGTGAGCAGGAAACGCAGGCTGGCGCCCCGCGCAAGGATCGGGAAAGCGGCACGCTCGGCATCGCTCAGCCCGAAGCTCTCCTCATAGCCAGCGATCAGCGCGGCGGAGAGATCGTCATGGAAGCCGGTGCCGTCATTCTCGAAGGTCCAGGCTGCATGGGTGACGGCCACGTCCCAGGCGCGGATCTCTGTGCAGGCGAAATAGAAGTCGATCAGCCCACCGACCTCTTCGCCCAGCATCAGCACATTGTCGGTGAACAGATCGGCATGGATCGCCGCTTGCGGCAGGCCCGCCGGCCAATGGGCGGAGAGGAAGGCCAGTTCCGCATCGACGCGCGCCTTGAGCCCATGCGAAATAGCATCGAGATCGTCGCCGCAGCGCGCCGCGAGCGTATGCCAGCCGTCGAGGCCGAGCGTATTGGGACGCGTCCCGGTGAAATCGGTGAGCGCCGCATGCATGCGGCCCAGCGCCGCGCCGGTCGAACGGGCCTGGGCAGGGGTTGGGTGGCTCACCGAGACGCCGGGCAGGAATTCGATCAGGCAGGCGGGGCGGCCGCACAGCTGCTGGATCTGCACGCCTTCGCGATCCCGCAGCGCGCGCGGCACCGCGACGCCCTTGTCCGCGAGATGATCGAGCAGCGCCATGAAGAAAGGCAGGTCCGCCGCGTCGACGCGCTTTTCGTACAGCGTCAGGATGAAGCGCGCGTTGCTCGTGTCCACCAGATAGTTGCTGTTTTCGACCCCCTCCGCGATGCCCTTGGCGGAAACGAGCGTGCCAACATCGTAGCGCGCGAGCAACGCCTCCATCTCCTCGGCTGAAACATGCGTGTAGACGGCCAAGTTAGTCCCCCAGTCTGATCGCGCGGCGCCTATGGCGCGCCGTATCGGCGCGGCGCCTATGCGTCAGAATCGAGGTGGTGGCAAACCGCAGGCCGACGGATCAGGCCGGTGGCGCGGGTCAGGCGGCTTCGACCATGCGGGGCAGCTTGAACACCATGTTCTCGACGGTGGTTTCGACCTCGTCCTCGACGATCCGGTATCGGGTAGCGAGCGCGTCGACGACCTCGCGCACCAATATCTCGGGCGCTGACGCACCTGCGGTGATGCCGAGCACGGAAACGCCGTCCAGCCAGTCGAAATCGATCTCGCTGGCGCGCTGGATCAGCGTGGCCCGCACGCCATTGCGTTCGGCCACCTCGACGAGACGCAGCGAGTTGGACGAATTGGGCGCCCCGATTACCAGCATCGCATCGCAATGCGCGGCGATCGCCTTCACCGCCTTCTGCCGATTGGAGGTCGCATAGCAGATGTCTTCGCCGCGAGGACCCTGGATGCTGGGAAAGCGGCGTTTCAGCGTCGCGACGATTTCCGCGGTATCGTCGACGGAGAGGGTCGTTTGCGTCAGGAAGGCCAGGGCAGCGACGTCGTCGGGCTGGATCGATTCCGCATCGGCGGCGGTTTCGACCAGTGTCATGCGCCCTTCGGGTACCTGACCGAACGTGCCGATCACCTCCGGGTGATTCTGATGGCCAATGAACAATATGTGCTTTCCGGCCTCCACCAGCCGTTCCGCCTGGCGATGGACCTTCGAAACGAGCGGGCAGGTGGCATCGACATAGGAAAGGCCCCGCTCGGCAGCCTTGTTCGGCACGGCCTTGGGCACGCCGTGCGCGGAGAAGACGACCGGTGCGCCGTCCGGAACTTCGTCCAGCTCCTCCACGAAGATCGCGCCCTTGTCGCGGAGGCTGTCGACCACGTAGCGATTGTGCACGATCTCGTGGCGAACATAGACGGGGGCGCCGAATTTCTCGATCGCCAGCTCGACGATGCGGATCGCGCGATCGACGCCGGCGCAGAAGCCACGCGGCGCGGCGATCTTCAGCCGGAGCGGTGGCAGGGCGGTGGAGGTTTCGGCCATATGCCCTCGCTCTACGCGATTGCTTGCCTGCACGAAAGGCGCTTCCTATGATCCCGGCCGTTTCGGGACGGCGGCCGCCGTTCTGTGCCATTTTGAGGATGCCCCGTGCCCAATCCCAGACTGCTCGCTCTTTCCCTCGGCCTCCTCGCCCTCGCCGGGTGCAAGAGTGACAATATGTTCGACGAGACGGGGGGGCTGAAGATCACACGGTCGGCCTGCCCAGCGCTCGCGGTGCCGGCCTATACCGGGGACATCACGCTCTTCGATCCGCCCTCCAGCCGCGATGCGCGGTCGATCGACGTGGTGGCGCAGATCACGGATCTGCGCGGTAATTGCGTCGAGGGCGATACCCATCTCAACACCGCCGCCACCTTCCAGGTGCAGGCACGCCGGGCGAACGGCAGCGGTGCGCGCGACGTGGTGCTGCCCTATTTCGCGACCGTGATGCGTGCCGGCACCGTCGTCGTTTCCAAGCAGGTCGGGCAGATCCGCCTGCACTTCAACGATGGCGAACTACGGACAACGGTGACCGGTCAGGCCACCGCGGACGTTTCGCGCGCCGCTGCCACGCTGCCCGACGAGGTGGAGCGCAAGATCACGCGCAAGCGCAAGGCCGGCGATGCCGATGCCGCGATCGATCCGATGTCGGATCCTGCCGTCCGGGCGATCGTGAGCCGCGCGAGCTTCGAGCTGCTGGTCGGTTTCCAGCTCACCCAGGATCAGCTCGCCTACAACGCCACGCGCTGAGACCAGCGGCTTTCTCCCATCGTGGCCGATAGGGGGATCATGTCTCATTCTTCGGGGCAACGGCCTTATCCACCGGAATCTTTCCCGCGAGGTTGACTCGACTCGTTCGCCGGGCCAAGCGTGGAGGCGTCGCCGGCGGGGAACCGCCGATGGCCGCGCGGGAGAGCGTTCCGGATCCAGATCCGGAGCCGCCGAAGGAGCAACCGCCCCGGAATCTCTCAGGTCGAAGGACCGCGTGGGCATGATGCGACACTCTGGAAAGCGTTCCGGCCGATGGCCGGGACCACCGAAGGGGTAAGCGCGGGCCTGCGTCCGCGCGAAAGCTCTCAGGTTCCGTGACAGAGGGGGCGATGGAAGAGGGTGGGCCATATCGGCCCCGGACCTCCGCCGTCGTCGACCGTCATGGAGGAACCGCGTGAGCGAAGAGCAGGACATTCCGATTCAGACGCTGCCGCTGGACGGCTGGCATCGGGCGCAGGGCGCGCGCATGGTTCCGTTCGCGGGCTATTCGATGCCGATCCAATATGAAGGCATCATCGCCGAGCATCTCTGGACGCGCAGTTCCGCGGGCCTGTTCGACGTCAGCCATATGGGCCAGCTGCTGCTTTCGGGCGAGGGCGTGGACGAGGCGCTGGAGGCGCTGCTGCCGGCCGACGTGAAAGGCATCGGCCTCGGTCGAATGCGCTATTCATTGCTGCTCGACGAGGAGGGCGGCATCCTCGACGATCTCATGCTCAGCCGCTGGCTTGGCGGCATCTACATCGTCGTCAACGGCGCGGTGAAATATGACGATATCGCGCATTTCCACGAGCATCTGCCGGAGACGGTGACGCTCAATCACATGGACGACCGCGCGCTCCTGGCGCTGCAGGGGCCGAAGGCCTTCGACGCGCTGGTGCGGCACGTCACGGGGGATCATCCGCTTGCGGCGCTGGGCTTCATGACCGGCGGCCGCTTCGCGATCGGTGGTGTCGACGCCTGGATCAGCCGCTCCGGTTATACCGGCGAGGATGGCTTCGAGATCTCGATCCCCGCCGAATCGGCGGAGCGAATCGCCACGCTGCTGTGTGGCGAGCCGGAAGTGAAGCCGATCGGCCTCGGCGCCCGTGATTCCCTGCGCCTGGAGGCGGGCCTGCCGCTCTATGGCCATGATCTGGATCCCGGAACAACCCCGGTGGCGGCGGATCTCGGCTTCGCCTTGTCCAAGCGGCGGCGCGAGGAGGGCGGTTTCCCCGGCCATGCCCGCATCATGCGGGAGCGGGCGGACGGCCCGGCGACGAAGCGGGTCGGCCTCGCCGTCGAGGGGCGCCAGCCCGTGCGCGAGGGCGCTGTGGTGCTGGATGCGGACGGCGGCGAAGTCGGAAAGGTCACTTCGGGCGGCTTCTCGCCCAGCCTGCAGCAGCCGATCGCCATGGCCTATGTGCCTGCCGCGATGGCAGCGCCCGGCACCGCGATCCGCCTCGGCCAGCGTGGCAAGATCTTTACTGGCACGGTCACGCCGATGCCGTTCGTCCCCCATAATTATGTGCGCAAGGGAGCCTGACTGATGACGCTCTATTTCACCAAGGAGCATGAGTGGATCGCCGTCGATGGCGGCAGCGCGACCGTCGGCATCACCGATTATGCCCAGGCCCAGCTCGGGGACATCGTGTTCGTCGAGGTGCCGGTGGCCGGCACCGCCGTCGAGAAAGGCAAGGAAGCCGCGGTCGTCGAATCGGTAAAGGCCGCTTCGGACGTCTATGCGCCGGTGAGCGGGACGGTGACCGAATCCAACGGCGCGCTGTCCGACGATCCGGCGCTGGTGAACACCGCGCCCGAAAGCGACGGCTGGTTCTTCAAGCTGGCCCTCGCCGATCCGTCCGAGCTCGACGGGTTGATGGACGCCGACGGCTACAAGGCGTTCTGCGAGAGTCTGTGATGTCATGACTCCCCTCCCGCAAAGGAGGGGATGGGGGTAGGTGGCGAGCGCAGCGCGCCTCCGGCCTCCGAAGCGAAGAGCGTCCTCGCGGGCACCGAGCCCGCTCGGCCGCGACCCACCCCAAGCCCCTCCCTTGCAGGGAGGGGGGAGACGTGCCGATGCGATATCTTCCTCTTCAGCCTTCCGACCGCCAGGCGATGCTCGGCGCGATCGGTGCCGCGTCGATCGACGATCTGTTCCGCGACGTGCCCGAGGCGGCGCGGCTTTCCGGGCCGATCGAAGGATTGCCGCTGCACGCCTCCGAGATGGCGGTGGAACGGCAGCTCAAGGCGCTGGCCAATCGCAATCTTGCGGCCGGCGATGCGCCCTTCTTCCTCGGTGCCGGTGCCTATCGCCACCATGTGCCGGCGAGCGTCGATCATCTGATCCAGCGCGGTGAGTTCCTGACTGCCTACACGCCCTATCAGCCGGAAATCGCGCAGGGCACGCTGCAGGTGCTGTTCGAGTTCCAGACCCAGGTCGCGCGGCTCACGGGATGCGAGGTGGCCAACGCCTCCATGTACGACGGCTCGACCGCCTGTTGGGAGGCGATCGGCATGGCGCGCCGGATCACGCGGCGCGGCAAGGCGCTGCTCTCGGCCGGCCTCCATCCGCATTATGTGTCGGTCGCGAAGACGATGGCGAAGTTCACCGGCGACGCGTTGGAAACCGCGCTGCCCGATCTGACGCCGGGCGCGCCGGGGGACGATATCGAACGGCTGATCGCGGCGATCGACGGCGACACCAGCTGCGTCGTCGTGCAGAATCCGAACATCTTCGGCCATGTCGCCGACCTGTCCGAGCTCGCCGCGCGGGCGCACGAGAAGGGTGCGTTGCTGATCGCGGTGGTGACGGAACCGGTGTCGCTCGGCGCGATCCGTTCCCCCGGCGAGATGGGGGCGGACATCGTTGTGGGCGAGGGCCAGTCGCTCGGCGTCGGCCTGCAGTTCGGCGGGCCCTATGTCGGCCTGTTCGCGACGCGCGAGAAGTTTGTGCGGCAGATGCCGGGCCGGCTTGCAGGCGAGACGGTGGATGCGGACGGCAAGCGCGGTTTCGTGCTCACCTTGTCGACGCGCGAGCAGCATATCCGGCGCGAGAAGGCGACGTCTAACATCTGCACCAATTCGGGGCTGTGCGCGCTCGCCTTCACCATCCATCTCAGCATGCTCGGCGAGGTCGGCCTGCGCCGCCTGGCCGAGGCCAATCATCTGAAGGCGGTCGCAGCGGCCGATCGGCTGGCCGCGGTTCCCGGCGTCGAGCTGGTCAACGGCCCCTTCTTCAACGAGTTCGTGTTGCGGCTGGATCGTGAGGCGCGGCCGCTGGTGCGGGCGCTGGCCGATCGCGGCATCCTCGGAGGCGTGGCGCTGGGGCGGCTCTATCCCGGTTCCGAGAGCCTTGCGAACGGCATGGTGGTGGCCGTCACCGAGACGGCGAGCGACGAGGATGTGGCGGCCCTGGCCGGTGCACTGGCGGAGGAACTGGCATGAGCGTGAATGCGAGCGGCTGGCGGCCGGAAATGGGCGACGCCTCGGGCGGTGGCGCGGTGGAGACCTTCACCGGAAATCGCGCGCTGATGCTGGAGGAGCCGCTGATCTTCGAGATTGGCGGAACGGCGCGTACCGGCGTCGATATCGACGTGCCGGCGGGCGGCGCGTCGCGGCTTGGCGGGCTGGAGCGTAGCCGGCCGATCGGTCTGCCGGGCCTCACCGAGCCTGAGGCCGTGCGCCATTATACCCGCCTCAGCCGGCAGAATTACGCGATCGACCTCGGGCTCTTTCCGCTCGGCTCCTGCACGATGAAGCATAATCCGCGGCTCAACGAGCGCATGGCGCGGCTGCCGGGCTTCGCCGACATCCATCCGCTCCAGCCGGTCGATACGGTGCAGGGCGGGTTGGCGCTGATCCATCTGGTCGGCGAATGGCTGGTCAAGCTCACCGGCATGACCGCCGTCGCGATGAGCCCCAAGGCGGGCGCGCATGGCGAACTGTGCGGCCTGCTCGCCATCCGTTCGGCGCTGGAGGCGCGGGGCGATGCACGGCGCGTGATCCTTGTTCCCGAAAGCGCGCATGGCACCAATCCGGCGACCGCCGCCTTCTGCGGCTATGCGGTGGAGAATATTCCCGCAACGGCAGAAGGCCGCGTCGATCTCGCGGCGCTCCAGGCGCGGCTCGGGCCGGACGTGGCGGCGGTGATGATCACCAATCCCAACACCTGCGGCCTGTTCGAGCGCGACATGAAGGCGATCTCGGACGCGGTTCACGCAGCCGGCGCGCTGGTCTATTGCGACGGCGCCAATTTCAACGCGATCGTCGGCCGGGTGCGCCCCGGCGACCTCGGCGTCGATGCGATGCATATCAACCTGCACAAGACCTTTTCCACCCCGCATGGCGGGGGCGGCCCCGGCGCGGGGCCGGTGGTGCTCTCCGCCGCGCTCGCCCCCTATGCGCCGCTGCCCTTCATCGAGCGGCAGGGCGATCGCTTCGTGCTGATCGAGGAGGAGACCGCGGAAGACCATCATGGCGACAGCTTCGGCCGCATGGTCGCCTTCCACGGCCAGATGGGCATGTTCGTGCGCGCGGCTGCCTATATGCTGAGCCATGGCGCCGACGGGCTGCGCCAGGTTGCCGAAGACGCGGTACTCAACGCCAATTACGTGCTGCGCAGCCTCGAGGACGTGCTGGATGCGCCCTTCGCCGCGAGCGGGCCGTGCATGCACGAGGCGCTCTTCTCCGACGAGGGCATGGCCGAAGGCTTCACCACGCTCGACATCGCCAAGGGGCTGATCGACGAGGGTTTTCACCCGATGACCATGTATTTCCCGCTGGTCGTCCACGGCGCCATGCTGGTCGAGCCGACCGAGACGGAGAGCAAGGCCGCGCTCGATCAGTTCATCGGCGCGCTGCGATCGGTGGCGAACCGGGCGCGGCAGGGCGATCCCGCGCTCAAGGGCGCGCCGCATCTCGCGCCGCGTCGCCGGCTCGACGAAACGGCCGCCGCGCGCAAGCCCGTGCTGGTCTGGCGCGAGCCGGAGGTCGCCGAAGCGGCCGAATAGGCCGCCATCGCGAATCGGGCCATTCCGCCGAAACAACCCGGGCGGGATGGCGTTTGCGTTGATGGCAATCTCGTTCTCATCCGACATGGCCCACAGCCGGCCGTTTCGGAAGCGTATCTCCTTGTGAGCATCTTGACGTCTTCGGCCCGGAATGAAAAGCTGTCCCAAAAAGCGCAAAGGGGCAGAGGAGCTGGGATGGACGTCTCGTTCAAGTCGAGAACCGTCAGGGTTGCTACGCAAACGGCAGTTGCAGACCTGACATCGCAATTCGTTCGGGAGACGGTGGATACCGTCTACAAGATGCCGCTGCATACCATCTCACTGCAGCAGCTTCCGCTGCCGCGGATGGCTTTGGCGCGCTATCGGCTGCCGCATTTCAAGCAGGATTTTCAGCAGATCGGCCGAATGATGCTGCTGCCCGCCGAAGTGCCGCTGGAAGTCCAGCATTCGAGCGGCCCCAACGAAATCGTCAGCTGCCAATTCTCGCAGGAGACGTTTCGCACCTATGCGGCAGACATCGACATTTATGATCGCCGCCTGCTCGAAGGCTATATCGACCTCAAGCAGACCAACGTCGCCAATGCGCTGATCCGGCTTGGCCAGGAGCTGCGCACGCCCGGCCTCGGGCATCGCACGATGATCGATATCCTCACCAGCATGGTGATCATCGAGCTGGCGCGTTTCCTCAACGAGCAGCCGACGCAGGCGACGCTGTACAGCGGCGGCCTGTCCCGCCGGCAGCTCCGCCTGATCACCGATTTCGTCGAGGGCCAGGAAAACAGCCCCTCGCTGCAGGAACTGAGCGAAATCGCCGGGATCAGCCGCCGCCATCTCACCCGCGCCTTCAAGCAGACCACCGGCAAGACGGTGTACAGCTATATCGAGGACGTAAGGCTCAAGAAGGCGCAGGCGCTGCTCGCCGATACCGAATGGCTGATGAAGGACATCGCCTATCGGCTGGGCTTCTCCAGCTCGAGCAGCTTCTCGCTCGCCTTCCGCAAGCTTTCGGGCGAGACCCCGCAGGATTATCGCCGCCGCACCCGCCAGCATCGCGCATCCGACGCAGGCCGCGAGACCCGGCACTGACGGGCCGGCGGCTTCCGCCCAAGCGGAGCGGCCAAAGGAAGATTTCCGGACAAGGAACGCCGCGCGCATCATCGCGCGGTGGGCGGCGGCCTTGCTGCCCCTCCGGAATCCCGGCACATCCCCGGCGAGGGAGAGGCGCCTAGACATGCCGGAACAGGCATGAGGCGGCGCGCGGACGGGAAAGCCGGATGGTGGCTGCAAGCGCGGAAACGGTCTTCGATGTCGTGGTGGTGGGCTCCGGCGCGGGCGGCATGACGGCGGCGATCCGCGCCGCCGATCTCGGCGCGTCGGTGCTCGTGGTCGAGAAGGCGGACGTCTATGGCGGCACCTCCGCCACGTCGGGCGGCGGACTCTGGATCCCGTGCAATCATCTGATGCCCGGCGTCGGCATACCGGACGACCGCGAATCCGCCATGGCCTATATGCGCGCGCTTGCCGGCAACGACGTGCCCGAGGCGAACATCGCCGCCTTCGTCGATACCGGCCACCACATGTTGCGCTGGCTGCACGAGGCGACCGAGGTCCGCTACATCGCCATGCAGCATTATGCGGACTATTATCAGGAGCAGCCCGGATCGCGAACCGGCGGCCGCTCGATCGATCCGCTTTCCTACGATGCGCGCCGGCTGGGGCGCGATTTCGATCGGTTGCAGGCGCAGCACCGCCAGGTCCGCGTCATGGGGCTCATGGGCTATACCAACAGCGAGGGTGCGATCCTGCTGAGCAAGGCGCCGGGCTGGCGCAAGGTCATTGCGGGGCTGGTCTGGCGCTATGCCAGCGACGTGCCCGGGCGCCTGCGTTCTATGCGCTCGCGCCGGCTGACGATGGGCAACGCCCTGGTCGGCGGGCTGCGCCGCGCGATGCTCGACCGCGACATTCCGCTATGGCTGGGCAGCCCGGCCGGCGCCCTCGCCATCGAGGATGGCCGCGTGACGGGGCTCACCGTGATGCGCGGCGGCAAGCCGGTGCAGGTCGTCGCGCGCAAGGGCGTGATCCTCGCCTCGGGCGGGTTCGAGCATGATCAGGCGCTGCGCGAGGCGCATCTGCCACGGCCTACCGACGAGCGCTGGTCCGCCGCATCGCCGGGCAATCGCGGCGACATGCTGCGCGCGGCGGAGGCGATCGGCGCCGGCACGCATCTGCTCGACGAGGCCTGGTGGAGCCCGACCATCACCCTGCCGGGCGAGGACCGCGCCCGCGCGTTGTTCACCGAACGCTCGATGCCGGGCGCGATCGTGGTAAATCGTGCGGGGCAGCGCTTCTTCAACGAATCGACCGCCTATACCGCGGCTGCGCAGGCGATGTTCGCCCCCGGCAACCTGCCGGCCTGGCTGCTGTTCGACGCGCGCTATCGGCGCGAATATCCGTTCGGACCGTTGCTGCCGGGTGGCATGCATCTCGACTGGATGCAGAAGCGCTCGGTACGCCGCGACCTGCTGACCCAGGCGCCGAGCCTCGGCGAGTTGGCGGGCAAGCTCGGCGTGGATCCGGCGGCGCTGGAGGCGACGGTGGCACGCTTCAACGGCTTTGCCAGGGCCGGCAAGGACGAGGATTTCCAGCGCGGCGAGAACAGCTACGACCTGATCTACGGCGATGTCCGGATCGGCCCCAATCCCTGCCTTGCGCCGCTCGTCGAGCCGCCTTTCTACGGCATCGAGATCCATGCCGGCGACATCGGCACCAAGGGCGGGGTCGCCTGCGATGCGAATGCGCAGGTGCTGGACAAGGCGGGCCGGCCGATCGCCGGCCTCTATGCGGTCGGCAACGTCTCGGCCTCGGTGACCGGGCGCTATTATCCCGGCGCGGGGGCGACGCTCGGGCCGGCGATGACATTCGGCTATCGCGCCGCCGGGCATGTGTGCGGCGTGCCGATGGAAACGGGAGGACTATGATGAGCCTGATCCGGCGCCTGGCGGACATAGATGGGTTCGATCTTTCCACCGAGGTGGCGATCGTCGGCCTCGGCGGTGCGGGCGCCTGCGCGGCGATAGAGGCCCGCCGCGCAGGCCGCGAGGTGATGCTGTTCGAGCGGTCGAGCGGCGGCGGCGGATCGACCATGCTCTCGGCCTGCGAAATGTATCTCGGCGGCAGCGGCGGGACGACGATCCACAAGGCGCTCGGCATCGAGGATACGAGCGAGAATTTTCGGGCCTATTTGATGGAATGCTTCGGCGACAATTGCGATCCCGCGCGGATCGACATGTTCGTCGAGGGCGCGGCCGCCCATTTCGATTGGATGGAGGCGAACGGCGTCCCTTACAACCGCCGCCTGTTCGACGGGCGTGACGTTGTCGCGATGACCGGCGATTCGCTGCAATATTCGGGAAACGAGCGGGTCTATCCCTTCTCCGCGGTCGCCAAGCCCGTGCCGCGCGCGCATCTGCCCGCCGATGCCGACCATAATGGCGGCCAGGTGCTGATGGGCGCGCTGATCAAGGAGGTGCATCGCATCGGCACCGACGTGCGCTATGACGCACGCGCCACTGCGCTGATCCAGGACGATGACGGGAGGGTTCGCGGCCTGGTCGTCCGCATGGACAATCGCGACGTCTTCGTCGAGGCGACGCGCGGCGTGATCCTGTGCGCCGGCGGCTTCGTGATGAACGAGCAGATGACCGCGCAGCATATTCCGGCCTATGCCAAGGTCGGCCTGCGCCACGGCAATCCGGGCGACATGGGTGACGGCATATTGATGGGCGTCGCGGCCGGCGGCCAGGCGATCAACATGGGCGAGGCGTTCATCTGCGTCGCGAGCTATCCGCCCGCGGACCTCACCTACGGCATCTTCGTCAACAATAGCGGCCAGCGCTTCGTCGCCGAGGACAGCTATATCGGCCGCATCGGTGCCGCGATCCTGAAGCAGGACAGGGCCGAGGCCTATATGTTCATCGACAACCGCAATTTCGCGCGGCCGGAATATATGAATGGCACCGAGATCGTGGCGGTCGGCGAGACGGTGGAGGAGGTAGAGCGCGAGAGCCCGCTGCCGCCTGGCATGCTCCAGCACACCGTAGCCTATTACAATGCGCATGCGGCGAAGGGCGAGGACCCGCTGTTCCGCAAGGCGCCGCGCTGGCTGCAGCCCTTCGATACGGCGCCCTATGCGCTGATCAGCTATCATCTGCGCGACATCAGCCCGCATATCTTCACGCTCGGCGGGCTCGACGTGCTGGCGACCGGCGAGGTGGTGACGCCGAACACGCGCAAACCCATTCCCGGCCTCTATGCCGCCGGCCGCACCGTGGCGGGCATCCCGCGCACCTCGGCGGGCTATGCCAGCGGAATGTCCGTGGCGGACGTGACCTTCTTCGGCCGGGCGGCGGGGCGCCAGGCCGCCGCGGCCGAGCCGGTGGCGTCCGAGGGGGTGCTGGCCAAGGCGTGACGCAGATTCCGTTTCACCGTTGGGGCTGAGCCTGTCGAAGCCCTCCCTTTCTCTTCAGGCCACTGAAAGAAAGAAGGAAAGGGCTTCGACAGGCTCAGCCCGAACGGGGAGGGGAAGCATGAGAGGAGTGGATATGTCGCAGACCGAAGATCTCGCCGCCCTCGTCGCCCGCCTGTCGGATCGGGTGCGCGAGTTGGAGGATGCCGAGCGGATCCGCGAGCTGCAGCAGGGCTATTGGCGCGCGATCGACCTGAAGCAGCCGGAAGTGCTGCGCGATCTGTTCGCGCCCGGCGAGATCCATATCGAGTTCGAGGACATGCCGGTCTGGCGCGATCGCGACGCCTTCGTGCAGTTCTTCATCGACCTCGGCATGGATCCGGCGCGGCAGGAAAATCATTTCGGGCTCAATCCGATCATCCGTTTCGAAGGACCGGACGCGGCGACCGCGACCTGGCGGCTCCACATGTTCGCCTATAATTATGACACGCGCACGGTGATCCGCATCTCCGGTCTCTATGACGCACGCTATGCGCGAAGCGACGGACGCTGGTGGATCACCGGCCTCTTCTTCAAGCGCCATTCCATCCTGAGCGAGCAGGTCGGCGGCGACGGCGCGATCTCGGCGCCGGATTTCGGCGTCGTCTCGGCGGAGGCCGCGGCGCATCTGTTCGGGGAGCCGGCATGATCGATCTCTACGGGGTGGTCAGCCCGAATGTGCAGAAGGTCGCGATCATGTTGGAGGAGACGGGCCTTGCCTATCGCCTGCGCCACGTCGCGATCTTTTCCGGCGCGCAGTTCGAGCCCGCGTTCGAGGCACTGAGCCCCAATCACAAGGTTCCGGTGATCGTCGACCAGGACGGCCCCGGCGGTACGCCGGCGACGGTGTTCGAGAGCGGCGCGATCCTGATCTATCTCGCCGAGAAAGCGAGATGGGGGTTGTCCGCGGATCCGATCGCGCGCTCCACCGAGTTGCAATGGTTGATGCTGCAGATGAGTTCGTTCGGGCCGATGATCGGGCAATATGTCCACTTCCTGCGCTATGCGCCGCCGGGCAGCGATTATGCGCTCGATCGCTATACGAGCCAGGTTCGCGATCTGTTTGCGGTGATCGATCGCCGGCTGGGAGCGGCGCCCTATCTCGGCGGCGATGCCTATTCGATCGCCGACATCTCCGTGCTGCCCTGCGTGCGCGGGGCGATCCTCTTCTTCCCCTGGTTCGCGGACGGCGGTGAAGCGGCGCTGGCGGCGGCGCACCCGTCGATCGGCCGCTGGTATCGCGAGCTTTCGGCACGGCCTGCCTTCGATCGCGCGGTCGCTTCGCTGGATGCGTTGCGTGCGCAGGACGAGGCGGTTCTGGCCGCTTGTGGCGAGGAGGATTGGGATCGATTTCTCAAGCGCGGCCGCTATGCGGTGGCCGGTTGAACGATCACGCGCGAACCGCAATCTACCCCAATGATTGCAGGCGCTGCACGAAATCTCGATGGCCATTTCACCCATCTGCGACCCGCTTTCGTTCGACAGCACGGGGTGTCTGGTCTAAGGCCGCGCGATGACCGATCGTCTCGAAACGCCGCTTCTTGATACCGTTGACACGCCGGAGGATCTGCGGGGGCTGGAGCCTGGGCAGTTGCGGCAGCTTGCGGACGAGCTTCGCAGCGAGATGATTTCTGCGGTGGGAGTGACGG
>NZ_WRPK01000023.1 GCF_009755815.1 Flavisphingomonas formosensis | reverse complement strand
CGGATGGCGGCAGGTTGCGAGACCAGGTCTGCTGACATGGCAAATCCTTTCAGAGTGGTTGGTAGCAAACCGACTCTGATCTTCCTCAGGCCGCTATCCAACTCTCATCATGGAATCTTTTTTCCGGAACGGCGCTTATTCGAGAGCGCTGATGTCGACGACACGGAATGCGTCTCGCGTGCAATCGCCAATCTGATCGTCATCGCCAGCATCCGATGGGACGATTTCTTCGACAGCACCAGTCGTGTCGAGGCGATCCTGCGGCGAGATCCAGCAGGCATCTATCCTTGCATGGATTTTGCGACACGGGATCGTTATCGCAAGGTGATCGAGGAGCTTGGCGTGCGTGCCCGCTTGCCGGAATGGCAGGTGGCTGAGAAGGTGCTGTTACAGTGCCACAGCGATGGCGATCTGCCGACAGGACATGTCGGCTACTGGCTCGTTGATTCGGGACGGACGGCATTTGAAGCCGCGCTTGATCTGAAGATGCTGACATTGGACGCCTTGACCCGGCGTCTGCTCGGCAATCCTGCTGCTCTCTACGCGCTGTCACTGCTAGGCGCCGGAATGGCCGGACTTATCCTGCCCGCGCTCTATCTCCTGTCGATGGGTGCGTCCACCGCCGGGCAAATCACCGGGCTTGTTCTCAGCGCTCTGCCAGCATCGATTTTGAGCGTGACCGCGATCAACTGGCTCTTCACCCACCTCATGCCACCGCGGGTGCTGGCCAAGCTCGACTTTGACAAGGCAATTCCTGAAAATTGCTCGACCGCGGTCGTCGTGCCAGTTCTGATCTCGGCACCCGGCGATGTTACGGCTCTGCTCCGTCAGATGGAGCACCATCGGCTCGCCAATCCCGATCCGTGCCTGAAATTCGTCCTCCTCAGCGATCACGTGGATGCTGAGAGCGAGACGCTGCCAAACGATGCATTTGTCGAGAAACTCCTGGCCGACGGGATCGAGGCGCTCAATCTGCGATATGGCGGCGGTGCTGGCCGTGGGCCGTTTCACCTGATGCACAGGCCACGGCGCTATAACCCCGCACAGGCTTGCTGGATGGGCTGGGACCGCAAGCGCGGGAAGCTCGAACAATTCAACGACTTCATCCTGCACGGGAACCGCGACCCGTTCAGCCTGTGCGCCGGCTCGGTCGATGAGCTTCGCAATGTCCGTTTCGTCGTCACGGCCGATGCGGATACCCGTCTTCCCCCCGGTGTTGTCAATCGCATGGTGGGCACTCTTGCACATCCTCTCAACAGCGCGCGCTTCGATACGCGAACCGGGCGTGTGAGCCGGGGTTACACCATCCTGCAGCCGCGGGTGGAGATTGCTCCCGACGCAAGCCGGCGTTCGCTGCTCACCCGATTTTATGGCGGAGATTGCACGATCGATATCTATTCCCACGCAGTTTCCGACGTTTATCAGGATCTGTTTGGTAGCGGAATATTCGTAGGAAAAGGCATTTACGAGGTCGCACCGTTTGTACGCAGTGTCAGCGGCCGCGTCCCTGAAAATAATTTACTCAGTCATGACCTGTTTGAAGGTCTCTGCGGTCGTGTCGGATTGGCGAGTGATATCATCATCTATGAAAACTTTCCCACGAGTTATCTCGAATATGCCTGGCGCTGGCATCGCTGGGTGCGGGGAGACTGGCAGACGCTTCCCTGGCTTCTTCCCCGCGTTCCAGGACGGGACGCTGCTTCGCTTGTCAATCGCCTGAGTTTGTTCGACCGTCTGAAAATCTTCGACAATCTACGTCGAAGCCTGTTGCCGCCGAGCATCCTTGCACTGCTGCTCGCGGGCTGGTTCCTTCTTGCCGGCAATCCGCTGGTCTGGACGCTTCTCGCTCTCGCTGCACCGGGCGCCTATCTGTTCACCGACCTCGTTACCGGCCTTGCAAGGGGACGCCGGCGCGGTGTCATCCAAGGCGTCTGGCGCCGGCTGTCAGACCATTTCGGGAGATGGTTTCTGGCGATCGCGTTCCTCGTCAGCGATTCCGCCCTGGCCGTTCATGCCATTTTCGTCACGCTGGGGCGACTTCGATCAGGACGCATGCTGCTCGAATGGACGCCGGCAGCGCATCAATCCCTCCGCCTGGGGGCGCGCGCGCCGCGTGCCGCCGCTTGGCGAGACATGGCGGCGTCGCCGGTCGCCGCGATGGCGATCGCGGCCAGCCTGATCCTCGCGCAACCCGCGACGCTCGCAATTGCTGCGCCGTTGCTGTTGCTCTGGCTCTTGGCTCCCGAAATCGCAATACGCGTCAGCCGGCCACTCTATCGCCGAGGCGAGGCGATTGACGAAGCCGATCGGCTATTCCTGCGCCGGCTTGCAAGACGGACCTGGCTATTCTTCGAGACCTTCGCCACACCCGAGGATAATTGGCTTCCGCCCGACAATTATCAGGAGCCGCCCAACGAGGATGTCGCCCATCGCACCTCGCCGACCAACATCGGCATGATGATGCTGTCGGTCCTCACGGCGTGGCGCTTGGGTCATATCGGCCTTGCTGAAACCGAGTTGCGGCTGCGCAACGCGCTCGATGCCATCGACCGGCTCGAACGTCAGCATGGCCATATTCTCAACTGGTACGACACGCGAACGCTTTCGCCGTTGGAGCCGCGTTACGTGTCCACCGTCGACAGCGGCAATCTCGCCGTCAGCCTGCTCGTGACCGCACAGGCGCTGAACGACGCCACTATCGGACGTTTGTTTGATGGCATGCTCTGGGCGGGTATGCAGGATGTGCTGGACATTCTCGACGAAGCGCTAGATCGGCTGGATCGATCCGATACGTCGTCGATACGCGGCCGCGTCGCGTCGATGCGAAACCGCATCGCAGTGGTTCCTGCCGACGACAGGCAATGGGAGACCTGTCTCGCCATTTTGGAGAAAGACGTCATTCAGCTGCGTGAGATGGCGCATGAGATCGTTGGGCATGGAGGCGAGACGGAACTCGACGGTCTCGTCGAAATGCAAACCTGGCTAGAACGCGTCGACCATCATCTGCTCGGGATCCGGCGTGATATGAGGGCGTTTCTGCCCTGGATGGCGCTTTTGCACACACCGCCATCTGATTGCATCGAACTGGCTGGCGAGATAACAGCCAACCTGTCGCTGCAACTGCCGCTCCCGGAATTGATGGAACGCTTGGTACGGGAGCAAGGCCACCTGGAGAAGACCGCGCATGCGCTCGCGGCCTCACCTGCGCGCAGCTGGATAGAAGAGTTGTTCGATGCATTCGGGCGTGGAAAAGCAGCGCTCGAAACCCTCGTCCGCAATCTCGAGGTCGATGCCAAGCGGGCGCGTGCAGTCGCTTACGGCATGGATTTCGCATTCCTCTTCGACCGTGATGTCCGGCTTTTTCATATTGGTTACAATGCCAGCGCCGATCGCATCGACGTTCACCATTACGATCTTCTCGCAAGCGAGGCGCGGTTGGCGAGCTATTTCGCCATCGCGAAGGGCGATGTGTCACCCGATCATTGGTTTCAGCTGGCGAGGCCGATCACGAGGCGCGCTCAGGGGCTCGCGCTGGTTTCGTGGAACGGCTCGATGTTCGAATATTTGATGCCTGATCTTTTCATGCGCAGCGATCCGGGGACGCTTCTGTTCGAGAGCGATGAAACGGCCATCGCGATCCAAATGGCGTTCGGCCGGGTCAACGATATCCCATGGGGAATCTCGGAATCCTCGTTCGCATCGATGGGGCAGGATCGCATCTATCATTATCATGCCTTCGGCGTGCCCGAACTCGGCCTTCGTCGTGGACTCGGACGGGACCTCGTCATCGCGCCTTATGCGAGCGCGCTTGCGCTCGCGATCCGGCCCGCCGATGCGACACGCAATCTCCAGCGGCTAGGCGCGATGGGGCTGTTGGGTCGTTTCGGCCTGTACGAAGCCGCTGATTTCACACCCGAGCGCAAATCGAAAGACGAACCGTTCCGCCTCGTTCGATCCTACATGGCCCATCACCATGGCATGAGCCTCGCAGCACTCGGTAACGCCTTGTGCGGCGACATGATCGTAGGATGGTTCCATGCAGATGCGCAGATCCAGACAGTCGATCTTCTGCTCAACGAGCGCATACCCTGGGAGCTTCCGCCGGAACTTAAGAGGATGCAATTCGAGGAGCCGTCCAAGAACGGTTCTGAGACGATTCCTGCCATTCACGGCTGGACGCCGCAACGTGCCGACCGGCAGAATGACTTTCACGTCATCGGCAACGGACGCCTGTCGAGCCGCGTGCGCAGTGACGGGCGCAGTGCGCTGGCATGGCAGCAATGCGCGCTCACGAACCCGGATGCTGACGATGTCGAAGCGGCCTACGCAATCTATGCACGCGAATACGAGGAGGATCGCTTCTGGTCGGCGACAGGCGGGGCTGCAGGGCCAGGGACTATCGAAAGCGAAGTAACTTTTCATGCCGACAAGGTCGAGTTTCACCAGAGGAAGGCAGAGCTGACCGTGCAAACGGTGATTTGCGTCGCGAAGGCCGATGATCTTGAGATCCGGCGCGTGACGCTCGTCAACCATGCCGATCGGCCTCGCAAATTCGAAATCTTCAGCTACGCCGAGATCGTGCTCGCGCCGCCGGCCGATGCTGCCCGCCACCCCGCCTTCAACAAGTTGTTCGTTGGAGCGGAAAAACCGCCGTCTCTGGGCGGACTGTTGTTTCAGCGGCGCCCCCGCGGTCCCTCGGAACGACCTCCGGTACTTCTTCAGCGGCTGATCGGCGACGGGCAGGAGCCGATCTCCGTGGCGTTCGAGACTGATCGCTATCGTTTCCTGGGGCGTCACGGCAGTGTGATCGATCCCGCCGCACTGCGATCGAAACCACTGTCAGGATCGGCTGGCTGGCCGCTGGATCCCATTTCTGCTTTGCACACCGTGCTTGAAGTGCCGGCGCTCGGCCGTCGGGAGCTCGCCTTCCTCACGATCGCTGCGGCTTCGCGTGAGTCCGCACTGGCGATCGCAGAACGTTATGCGACGCTGGTCGCGCTCGACTGGGCGGCGAACGATGCGGCAACGGAGAGCGCGCGTGAGAGCAGCGCTCTCTCTCTTGCGCCGGATCAGCTTTCCACAGCGCAACTTTTACTGTCGCACTTGCTGCGGCCCGGGCTAAGGGAAATGGGAAGTTTCGCCGACGCAGCCCACCGCCGGACTGACCTTTGGGCGATGGGAATATCGGGCGACCATCCTATCCTCCTGCTGCGTGCAGGCACGGCGGAGCAGACCGATATTCTGCGCCTCCTGCTCAAGGCGCAGAAGCTTTGGCGCTTGCGTGGCGTGATGATCGACCTGGTCGTCACCCATCTCGGTGAGGGCGGCTATGTCGATGCCGGTCGCGAACGCATTCATGCGATCCTCCGGGAAGCAGGCGTGGCCGATCGTCTCTCATCGCCCGGCGGCATATTCGTGGTGGCGATCGACGCGCCCGGCGCCGACCGTGCGGCGCTGCTTGAACGCTCCGCGGCGCTCATTCTCGACGAGGCAGGTGGACGGCTCATTGATCAGGTTACGCGGCAGATGAGGCAGCTTGCGCAAAGCCCGCCATTTGCGCCGGTCGGGCCGACACCGCCATCTTCGGGCGAAGGCACGCTGAGGAGGTCGGACGGTCTGCTGTTCGACAATGGTTGGGGCGGCTTCGAGCCTGGGCAGGGCGATTATCTCATTCACCTGCCGCCTGGCGAGACGACACCCATGCCCTGGTCGAACGTTCTTGCCAACGAGGCTTTCGGTACCCTCGTGACGGAATCCGGTCTCGGCTTCAGCTGGGCGATCAACGCGGGAGAGAATCGCCTGACCCCCTGGTCGAACGATCCCGTGAGGGATCCGCAAGGCGAATGCCTTTATCTGCGAGACGAGGAGAATGCGCGGCTCTGGTCGCCGACGCCCCTGCCGAGAGGCCAAGGCACAGCCTGCCAGATACGCCATGGCGCCGGATTCACCGTGTGGGAGAGCGCCTGCGAAGGCCTCCAATTGGAATTGCTCGTATTCGTGCCCACCGATGATCCAGTCAAGATCATCAAGCTCAAGGTTCGGAATCTTCATGCACGGGCGCGCAGGCTCACCGCCACATATTTTGTCGAATGGCTACTCGGATCGATGCACAGTGAGGCTGCTCCATTGCGCAGTTCTTCCTATGACGCCGAGATACACGCGATTCTCGCGCGAAATCCCTGGCAAGAGGAATTTGCCGATCGGGTTGCATTCCTAGCGACAAGCCACTTGCCGCATAGTATTACGACGTCGCTTGCCGATTTTCTGGGTTCATCCGGAGAGCGTACGGCCCCCGACGGCCTCTTGAACTGGGACTTGGGTAACCGGGGCTTCTCAGTCGGCCACGATTGTTGCGGCGCGTTGCAGCTCCATCTCGACGTGGATCCCGAGGGGGAGAACGAGATCTTGTTCATCCTCGGGGAAGGAAGCGGACGGGCGGACGTCCATCGCCTCGTGCGGCGCTGGAGCAGTCTCGACGAGGTGAAGCGGGCTTTGGCAGATCTCGACGGCACCTGGAAGGAACGGCTGGACGCGGTCAGAGTGGAGACTGGCGATCAGGCATTCGATCTCATGGTCAATCGCTGGCTTCCCTATCAGGCAATCAGCGCGCGCCTGCTCGCCCGCGCCGGCTTTTATCAGGCGGGGGGCGCGTTCGGTTTTCGTGACCAGTTGCAGGACGTGCTCGCGATCCTCCATGCAGATCCTCAGGCGGCCCGGCGACATATTCTTGTATCTGCCGCGCATCAGTTTGAGCAGGGCGATGTGTTGCACTGGTGGCATCCGCCTTCCGATCGGGGGGTTCGCACGCGCTGCTCGGACGACCTGCTCTGGTTGCCCTTCGCAACAGCGCGCTATGTCGAGGCAACGGGCGATCGAGACGTTCTACGTGAGCAGGTTCCCTTTCTCGAAGGTCCGATGCTCGCGGATGGCGAAGGCGATCGCTATGCGCGGTTCCCTAGCACAATCTATACGCTTCCTCTGCTTGACCATTGCGAGCGCGCGCTGGACCGTGGCCACAGGCTTGGATCGCATGGCCTGCCGCTCATCGGTTCTGGCGATTGGAACGATGGAATGGATCGGATCGGCGCGCGCGGGCGCGGGGAGAGTGTCTGGCTGGGTTGGTTCCTGATCGTGGTGATCGATGCCTTTGCCCAGCTGTGCCGGCAAGCAGAGCGGCCTGAGCTGGCCGAGCGCTGGACCGACCGCCGGGCAGCGTTGGTTGCCGCAATCGAGCGTTCCGCCTGGGACGGTAATTGGTACGTTCGCGCGTTCGACGACGACGGACGGGCTCTCGGCACCGCGTCCGACAGTGAATGCCGAATCGATTCCCTGGCCCAATCATGGGCGGTCCTCTCGGGAGCGGCCGATCGCGATCGAAGCCGTATTGCGGTTGCGTCCGCGCTCGATCATTTGGTCCGGCCCGATGATGCGCTTGTTCGCCTGCTTGATCCACCCTTCGACCGGACACCGCGCGATCCTGGCTATATCAAGGCCTACCCGCCTGGTGTACGCGAGAATGGCGGCCAATATAGCCACGCCGCGGCCTGGCTCGGGATTGCGATGGCCCGTTTGGGTGATGGGGATATGGCGAAGACGATCTTCGACCGAATCAACCCGATTTCCCATGCCGCGTCGGCGAGTGCGGCAACACTGTATCGGGTCGAACCCTATGCAGTCGCCGGCGACATACTCGCCGCTCCCGATGCGACGGGTCGTGGCGGATGGAGCTGGTATACCGGCGCGGCAGGCTGGGCCTGGCGCCTGGCAGTCGAGGAGATCCTCGGACTGCGTCTGATCGACGGCAAAGTCCATGTTGCGCCCCGCCTTCCCTCCGCCTGGCGCGAGGTCAGAATCGTCTTGAAGGCAAAAAATGCCGGCACGCTTCATATTCGGCTGAAAAGGCAGCAAGGGGAGGGCGATTCTGCTGCCCACTCGACCGTCGACGGCGAGCCCTTCCCCGATGGGAATCTCAGCTTTCCGGCTGCCGGCACTACGTCCGAGGTTGTCTATGTCCTCGATTCGCATCAACCCTGACGCGCTATCCCAGAACGCTGAACCAGCCGGCTGATTTCGGCCCGGCGCCGAATAAATTTCTAATCCCCAATCACCCTATGTAATTTAAGTAACGATACCGTAGTTATACGGTAGTTCCGATCTAGAAAGATCGGGATGTAAACTCGCGCCCACGGTAAATTCC
This sequence comes from Flavisphingomonas formosensis, assembly GCF_009755815.1. GTDB lineage: Bacteria > Pseudomonadota > Alphaproteobacteria > Sphingomonadales > Sphingomonadaceae > Flavisphingomonas > Flavisphingomonas formosensis. The sequence goes on along the minus strand of NZ_WRPK01000023.1, from coordinate 31,047 downwards.
ACGTTCCTGAGCGTGAAATACGAGGCGGGGCGCAGCGATGTAGGATATATACTTAAGGGGCGTGACCTCATCCGCAAATCCACCTATACTTCCGCAAGGGGACGAATGACGACATAAGCCGTATCGCGTGCTGAATGCCCGGTTTCCAACGATCTGTGGCACCCGAATGGCAGCTGGGATAGCGGAGCTCGATGGTGACTGGTGCGGGGACTACTGGAATGGTCTCACCTCAACATCGTCAGATGATGTTCGACGCAATGATCGATCTGCTGCCGATCGCCTTTGCTCTGTTCGATGCTGTGGGGCAGATAATCATGCACCATGGCGGCTTGAGGCATATTTTAGGTGAGGTGATACCATCCCAGGATATGGCAGCGCTCGACAGGTGGGAGCTATATTCGGCCGATGGCATACGCCTCGAACGGGGACATTGGCCGGACGCGCAAGCCTTGATTGATCAGCCCGTGCCTGGGGAATGCATTGCGCTATTGCGGCCAGCGCAAGGTGAGCCGATGCTGGTTCAATTTTCTGCGCTGCCTTTCGCTGCACTTACCAATCAAGGTGGCGGGCTACTGTTCATACAATCTCTCGATCACGGCAATGGCGCGGTGCATAAGCTCCATGCATTGATCGCTGCGCGGCTCGGCGAAATGACCGATGCTGCGGACGGGCTTGGATTTGACGTCGCTGCGGTGAATGCCGTCACCTCCGCTGCATCAACGCCGACGTCTCCAAAGCAGCTCGCCTCGCAGGCAATGCCGACCCAACGCGAAGCGGACGTCTTGAAGCTCGTGGCGTGGGGTTATTCGAACAAGGAAATCGCCCGTCGCCTCGGCATTGGGGTCAAGACGGTCGAGTTTCACCGAGCCCAGGCCGTCAGGCGGCTGCACCTCGATGGACGACCGGCAATCCTGCAATATGCGCTCCGCAACGGCTGGCTGAAATCTTGATCTGCCTCGGGATTCCTCCCGCAACGTCATTAGGATTCTGCCCCAATTTGCATCGATCGCGAGCAGGCTAGGATTTCCAAAAGCTTTGGCTGTGCACATGGCGCATGGATGGAGGCTTCCATGGAGCGATTTGTAGCGAACCAGAATATCGCGCGCTTCCAGGCGCTGCTCGCCGGCGAATTGGATTCACGACAGCGACAGATTGTTTCCGATTTGCTCGCGCGTGAAAGAGAGAAACTGAATGCGCTTGATCTTTCATGCCTGGATAACGCCCATCGTCAAGCATCTTAGCCCGTCTCAGGCACCACGCGATGGTTTCTCGTTCGGAAAGCTTTCCGAAAGCGCATGCCGCCTCGCCATGGTGGCGAGGCGGTGGCCGATCGTCGGGATAAGCGTTGGTTGAGCACCGATTAACTGATCATGATATTGTCTTCGACTTTCGTCACGCCGGGCGCGGCCCAGGCCGCGCGTTCCGCGATCCCGCGTTCCATCCAGGCCTTGACCTTGCCGCCAAGTTTCACGGTGGCTCCATCCGTCTCGACCGTCACTGTCGTCGCGTCGAGATCGGCCTGACGTTTGAAGGCGGCCATGATGCGCTCCTTGATATCGGAGGCATGCGGCAATTTATTCACCGTAATGAGGTTGCTGACGCCGATGACCCCGGTTACCTTTCCCGCTGCTTTGCGGGCGCCTTCGCTCTGATAATACCAGTCGACGGTGCCGCTGAGCGTCACCCAGCCTTTCTCCACTTTCACGTTGATCGCCTTGTCCGGAATCGTCACATCCCAGGCGAAGATATCGAGAATGCGTTTGGCAATCTCGTGATCGGCGGTCTTGGGATCGGACGGGAAGCGCACCTTGATTTCTTCCGCCAGGGCGCGCACGCCGATCACGCGGCGTGCGGCCTTTTCAGCCGCAATCTTCTCAGGATAGGTTTTAACATAGCCTGATAAGGTGACAACGCCGTCATTGACGGCAACGCCAATGTCAGCGGGGCTGACGCGCGGTTCCCATTCGAGTTCGGCCATCACATCGCGCTGGATTTCGTTGTCGCTCTTTGTCACTTGAGATCTCCTTTTCGGAAGACAAACCACATCTGTACGAACAGCATCGGCATCGATGCCGCATCGCTTTCCGCAATGAATACCGAACGGCAGATATGAAAACCGCCCGTACAAGTCGGTCCGAGCCCCTGGGACTCACCAGCGATCATATCGCTCCCGGTAGGGAATTGATGAACGCGGAGAGAGAGTGCTTCCATACGGATATATGCTTAAGTATCGTGCTGCAAATGTACGCAAGGCGCCACATTCAATCCGCCGTCGAGACCCCGCGGTCGACCGCCGAACGAAGGCGGGTACGGCTGATCGCCCACCACATCAAAGCGACCGTATAGTGAATTTTAACGCCCACATCTGTGGAAGCTTCGGTGGCCGTTGACACACGTGGCAGATTGTTCGTTTGCGAACTGTAATATATCAGTTTGTTCATTGCGCACACGCGGGCTGGCAATTGCGTGTCTGACGTCGAAGCGCTGAAGCGGCATGTGTGGCTGCCACTCGTCGAATGTTCCAGCAGCAGCCAGGCTTGCGTCAGCGGGATTCAAGCCTTTGAGGTGAATGATAAGCGTTGGTCAATAGCGGTCATTGGCCGCATGAGCTCATCTGCCAGAACTTTGAGACCTGATCTTGACCGATGGCGGCGTATTCTCTTAGGCAGACCTACGAAACTATTTTGTGATATTCGCATAAGGTAGAAATTTTCCGAGTACCAGCGCTCCTGCGTTCGAACCCGTGCTTATGTCTGTCAGGCGTACACTGTCGAATTCGCACAATTGGCCGCTGCGCGAATCCGTGATTATCATCAGTCCTTCGCGCAGGAGACCGGCTCCCGAGAGTGGCTTATTCACATAGATGTAGCCATCCAGCCCCTCATACACGATGGCCGACCCTTTGATCATCCGGTAGGAGCGTATGTTCTTGAGCCGTAGGCAATCGGCCGCCTGTCCAGGGGTGCGCCCGGCGATAATTGCAGTTAGAGGTTGATCAACATGCGCGGCATGGGTCGCCCCGATCACGGCGATTGCAACGATCAATGTGATGATCCAAATCGACCATTTCGAACGACGCTCGGCAGGCGCGTAGTTGTCGTCTGTCTTCCTGGATTTCCCGCGCGCGCTTGCCGATGACAGCAGCGTTCGAACTTGCCTCATGCCGCACTTTACCCGATGGAGAGTTCGCAGGCGACAAGTTCAACAACTCCGATGCCCGGAATGCGATACGTATATTTCCTATTAAGATTGGATCTGGCTGTATCAGGAATCTATGAAGCGATTTACACCCGAATATGGTCAACGGGTACGTGTTTCCAGGCGTCGCGACCAATGTCTCCGCCGCGATCGAATTCGCGATTATACCACGCCATCGCCGTTATGGCGGAACCAATGGAAATAGCTCGGGCTAAAATCCGCCAACTCTGCGAGTGCGTCGATATCATATACAGTAAAAACTCCCGATTTATAGGATAATATTTTCTCTGACTGTAGCTCTTTTAGCGTTCTGTTGACATGGACTGATGTGAGTCCGGTCGCTTCCGCGATTTGCACCTGGGTAAGGGGCAGTGTCACGCCGCCCGAATGGTGCGGCTGGAGTGTCTTTCGAAATCCGAGTTCGCAGATCAGATGCGCAATGCGCGTTTTTGCGCTGCGCTGGCCGACATTGAAGATCCACTCTCGGGAGATCGACGCGTCTATGAGCAGGGATCGCACGATCGCTTTCATGATCGCGGGGCGATCTTGCATCAGACTTAGGAGGTCATCGCACTGGATTATGGCCACTTCGGACAATTTAAGTGCCTGCAAAGCGTCATCGGAGCGCATCGTGTAGAGATTTTCGAGATTGAGAGGATCTCCTGGAAAATAAAAGCAAAGTATTTGCTTGCGGCCGTTGAGGCCGATGCGGTGGCGTTCGACGAAGCCGGAGAGAAGGATAGTGCAATGACGCAGTTCGTCGCCTTGCCGCATCAGATAAGAATGGCGATCGCGAGTCAGCAGCCTGAAGGGCAGCGTGATCAACGCTTCCGCTTCTGCGTCGGGTAGTGCTGTGTGTAGGCGCAATCGCTCCACGAACGAAGCCAGCTGCCGACTTTTACCTTCTGAACCGTTCATAAGCTGAGCATGCCACCCCTCACATGGTACGGTCTCGTAACAGGGTATATGAACGCCCGGCGTTATAGTCATTAATCACATGATGGTTGATATAAGTTATGATACGTACTCCTATCGAGTCGGATCCGAACGGACGGAGACGCAGCATGCCGCGATATTATTTTCATCTTCGGAACACGCATGATCTGGTTCTCGATCCGGATGGCAAGGAATACTCTGTAAGATCGCAGATTAATGACGAAGCAATAAGAGAAGCGCGTGCAATAATATCTGCAGATGTGCTTGAAGGATTTGTAGATTTAGATCAGAAGATAGAGGTTTATGACGAAAATGAAGTGCTAATATGCAGTATTCCGTTTTCGCGCGCCGTCAGGATATCGGGATCAGATTCTGACGGATCCTGACGGGTTAGGCGTTTAAATGTCAATCTGACATAGATATAAGGCTGTTGCGCGGTCCCTCCTTCCGTTGCGGAGGCTGAGAAAGTGCGCGTGCCGGCGGTTGCCTTCAATGAGGGGAAATCAGGCGACCACATTGCCGGTCGACCGGAGGCCATTGCCGGCTCGCAACAATATGTCAGGCATCACCTCCGTAATCCGATCCGAACTCCGCAAATGATGGAAAATGATAATAGGGTGATCGCTATTGCCGCACCCTTCAGAGAAGGCGAATCGAGCAATTGCACATATTGCCCGATCGCGCCGCCAAGCATGAAGACTGGAACAGCGGTTCGTAGTGTTTTTCGACCCATCCGGCCAGCACCTCATCCGCTTCTGATCCAGGCAGACTGACAGGTCTAGGGCGCAGCCAGATGCGCGTATTGACATTTGTTGAGCACTGGACGCGGGGCTGATCCGCTGCCCTTTTGAGAATTGCCGTCGTCCTGCGCGCAGGCGAGGTTGCGAGCCCGGATGCAGCCGTGCCTCGAAGACGACTTGCCACGCGAACATGCACGCCTTCGGCGAGCGGATGGCCACTAGGCGGAAATACGGGGCTCCCCCAAGGTTGGTTGGATGCCCGGCATCTGGTGCGAGGACCAGGTGCGACCCGAAGGACCTTGCTGGGTAGACGAACTATCCTATCGACCGGTAGCCCGTATTGACAAAATTTAAGCGTGTCGAACTTATCAAATCATCGCGGCTCGCGGATGGCATCGGATTGATCGATCCCGGCGCCTTCGAGTTGGAGCGGGGTGGCGAGGCGATCCGGGAGAGATGGGGAGCTTGAGCGATCGTGCGGAGCTGCGGAAGGAATGACCGAGAGGATCGCCTCTCGATCAGTGCTCCGAGCAGGATATCTTTGGCGGAAGAGCGCGGTCCCGTTTTTCCACTGCCAAGCGCGCACATAATTTTCTGGTTCGTTCGCGGACCGTATGGAGATGCTCGTCAACGACTCTTTTCGGTAGATCCTGCACAATGCCCCCAAAGTGGAGGGTGGATGCGGTTTTCATCGCGAATGCGCGAAACAGATAGCGACTCGCCACGTCGCGCAGGGCTTCCTGCTGGCCCTGTTCGTCGAGCCAGGCTTCGGGGGCGCCGGAGGTCGAGATGCTGAGCAGGTTGCTTCCACGCAGCAGCCCACAGCCGTCTCTCTCCTGTATCTGCCGCGGCGTGACGCCGGCGCCGACGACACGGTCGACATACCCCTTCATCATCGCGGGTGGCAATCCGAACCAGATGGGGAAGATCAGCGTGAACATGTCGCTTCCCTTGACCGCGTCCCATTCCACACGAACATCGGCCGACATCGCGAACATGGGTCCGGGCTGTTCGTCTGCCTTCAAGGCGGGATCGAATCCGATGCGATAAAGATCGCGTAGGACAACGGACTGGCCGCATTCACGCACCGTTTCACAATAGGTCTCCGCAATCGCCGAGTTGAAACTGCGCGGATTAGGGTGTGTCAAGATGACCGCATGGCGGACAATGTTAGCGGGCATGCTGTCCTCCGATCTGGCAACCCGTCCTGCCAAACTGGAAGCTCGCCCGATCCCAGCGGTACCTGCACGACGGCGAATATCTGCCATGGTGACCGCGAAATGCGGAATTCTCCATTTCCGCAGTCTCATTTGGGTGCATAATAGTGGAAGCTCCCACCAAGACACTACGTACTATGCCGAATGTCGGAATGCTTTATCCGAGCCTCCTTGTACCAGTCGGACCTGTCGTCGTAGAAAAACCAGGCCGAAAGGAAGTCCGGAAATCGCCGAGGATATTGGGGATCATACGGATTGCGGGCAATATGCTGCACGGGCAGGTGCATTTTATGAAATGGCTCGTCCCCTGTCTGAGCGCGATCATGATTTCCGGGGCCACGGCACCGGCTCAGCAGCCACGAGGCGCGTTGGGTGAAGTCTATACTGCTGAAGGAATGCCGCGATGGACACGCGGCGAGGCGGCGCGTCTGGTCGAATGGTTGAAATCCTCGGCCGATGATGGCCTTGCGCCGACGGCGGCCAAAGCGGCCGATGTCGAGGTCGCTATGGCACAGGCCAGAGAGTCGGACCTCGACGCGGTCGCGACAAAGGCAGCTATGGAATTAGTGGAGGCGTATCGGCACGGCTGTTGTCATCGTGCGTCGCGCGTTGCTTGGCATATTTCTGATGGTTCCCAATGGCCTGACAGCCAACTGAGCGTCGCCAATGCTGTCCGGGACGGGAACATCGATCGACTTTTTGCCACGACTCGGCCGTCACATCCTTTCTATATGTTGCTTCGGCGCGCCTATGCCAAAGAGACTGATCCTGTTCGTAAAGCGGTTCTTTCAGTCAACCTCGATCGATGGCGTTGGATGCCGCGTAGCCTGGGCGATATCTATATCTTGGTCAATGCGGCCGCGTTCGAAGCAACGATGTGGCGCGGCGCGGATCTCGTCGGGAGGTGGAAGATCGTCGTGGGCAAGACCAGGTCGCCGACGCCGGTCTTTCGGGCGGATATTCTAGGCGTCACGCTCAATCCCTGGTGGGAGATACCGCCGGCAATCGCGCGTGAAGGGATAGCGGCGATGGTCAGGGCGCATCCTGCAGCAGCCGCGGCACAGGGCTATGTCTATCAGCAGGGCCATTATCGCCAAAGGCCTGGCCCCCGAAACGCCCTGGGCCGGATGAAACTTGTCATGCCGAACCGGTACAATGTCTATCTGCATGACACGCCTGCCAAGAGCCTGTTCGAAAAGGACGTCAGAGCGTTTAGTCATGGTTGCGTGCGTGTCGGAGACGCACTCGGTCTTGCCAGTGCATTGCTCTCGGATAGAGGCTGGAACAGAGATCGATTGGAGGCGACTGTCAATACCGGTGCTACCGTCACGGTGAGTCTCGCGACAGCCATTCCCGTATACGTCGCTTACTTTACCGCGGAACCAGCCGATGATGGATCGATTCGCTATCTGCCGGACGTCTATCATCGGGACGGCGCAGGCGGCGGGGTCGAGCAGGGATGCGCTCTCTGATATAGGATATCGGCCACAAATTATGGCGTCGGTGGATGCACCGTTCGTTCTGTGGTGAGCGGCAGCATGATCTTCGCTCGCAGTGCCGGCAGCGGCGGCTAAATTACGCGGGCGCGCGACAGCTTGTACCTAGTTCCTCTCGCGAGAAGCAGGTGCTGCTCCATGAAGAGGAACACGCCAGCCCGCTGTTCGGATTATTTCGGAGGAGCCAGGCCGTGAACCGCGCGATTGACCCCTGTGATAGCGGCACAACGAACGCCGCCTCGCGACCAGACAGGCGAACAGTATCGGCGATCCCGCACCACGGGTCAGCGGCCCGCATGTCTGTCGTCGGCTTGAGCAGTGCCGAAGCAGCTCGACGTCTTCAAGCGGATGGCCCGAATGCGCTTCCGTCCTCGAACGGGCGATCTCATATCAGCATCGTGATCGAAGTCCTGAAGGAACCGATGCTGCTCCTTCTGCTGCTGGCGGGATTGGCCTATCTGCTGCTTGGATCGATGATGGAAGCGCTCGTGCTTGCCGCATTTGCCTGTTTTTCCGTGGGCGTGACTGTCGTGCAAGAGAGCCGGACGGAGCATGTATTGCGGACGTTGCGTGATCTCGCGGCCCCGCGTGCATTGGTTCTGCGTGACGGGCAACCGGTGCGCGTCGCCGGCCGCGACGTCGTATGTGGCGACATCCTCATTTTCGAGCAGGGCGACCGCGTCGCTGCCGACGCGCAAGTTCTGGACTCCATCGATCTTGCCGCCGACGAATCGCTGCTGACCGGAGAATCGCTGTCCGTATCCAAATGCGCGCTGCGATCGGGCGAAACAGAGCCGGTCGGCCCGGCCGGCGGCGACAACCAGTCATGGATCTATTCGGGAACGCTCATCACGCGCGGCAGCGGTATGGGTCAGGTTTCGGCAACTGGGGTGAATACTGAGATTGGCAAGATCGGACAATCGCTCGTCCGATTGGAAATGGAATCCCCCCGGCTCCAGCGTCAGATAGTGCGGATCGTTAGGTTCGCAGCCGCCGGCGCCGGGCTGATGACGCTCGCCGTGATCCTGCTGTACGGCGCGAAGCGGGGCGACTGGCTGGAGGCGCTGCTCGCCGGCATCGCAATCGGGATGTCCCTCCTTCCGGAGGAGTTTCCGGTGGTGCTCACCGTGTTTCTCGCAATGGGAGCATGGCGCATATCGAAGGCCGGCGTCCTGACACGACGTGCCGCGACCATCGAAATGCTTGGCGCGGCAACCATCCTGTGCGTCGATAAGACCGGAACGTTGACGCTCAATCGCATGACGGTTTCGGAGCTATGGCAGCCAGGCGAGGCCACCGATCCGTTCTCGGTGAATGTGGGCGCGCGAAATCATCTTGTACGCCTTGCCGCACGCGCGAGCGCGCCCTTTCCGAGCGATCCCATGGAGGTGGCCCTTCATGAGGCTGCGGCGATGCAGCCTTCCGATACGTCGCGGTCCGAAACCCTGATTCGGACTTATCCGTTCGATCCAGCGACCTTGGTCATGGCAAATGCCTGGCTGGGCGATCCAGACGCCCCTGCGGAGCTTGCCTGCAAGGGGGCGCCTGAAGCCATCGCACGCCTCTGCGGTCTCGAAGGCCAAGCGCGCCATCAAGTGGACATGGCCGCGCGCGCGATGGCGGGCCGCGGCATGCGCGTCATCGGTATCGCGGACGCGAGCGCAGCCGTCGACACGCTTCGCGACGAATTGTCCGGCCGCAGCTACCGGTTACGTGGCCTCATCGGGCTTTCCGATCCGCTCCGGCCTGACGTGGCGGATGCCATTGCCCGGTGCCGCGCGGCGGGGGTGCGTCTGATCATGATTACGGGTGATCATGTGGAGACCGCATGCAGCATAGCCGCCCAGGCAGGCCTGGACGGGAGTACCGTCCTCGCGGGCGAAGATCTGGACCGTCTCGATGAAAGGGAGCTCGCCGAGCAGCTCCAGCAGGTGCAGGTCTGCGCGCGGATCCGACCAACCCAAAAGCTTCGAATCGTCGAGGCGCTGAAAGCCGGCGGTGAAATCGTCGCGATGACGGGTGACGGCGTGAATGATGCTCCGGCGCTCAAGGCGGCTCATATTGGCATCGCCATGGGGCGGCGGGGCACGGATGTCGCACGGGAGGCGGCCTCTCTGGTTCTGGTCGATGACCGTTTCTCGGCCATCGTCGATGCCATTCGCCTCGGCAGGCGAATCTATGACAATCTGCGCAAGGCGATGGGCTTCATCTTCAGCGTCCACGTTCCCATTGCGGGGCTCGCTCTCCTCCCGCTGGTGACAGGCTTGCCTTTTCTCTTCGGACCCATCCAGATCGCATTGATCGAGCTCATCATCGATCCGGTTTGTGCGCTGGTGTTCGAAGCGGAAGCCGACGAAGAAGGCCTGATGGCGCGACCGCCCCGAGCAGCGTCCGAACCGCTTTTCTCCTCTGTGATGATCGTGCGTAGCGTAGCGCAGGGTGTGATCGCTTTCCTCCTGCTGGCCGCTCTGTATTTCGGCAGCCTTTGGTATGGCCTGAATGCAGATGCGGTGCGGGAACAGATTTTCTTCGCTCTTATCGCGAGCCTGTTGGCGCTTGTTCTGGCCAACCGCAGTTTTGGACGCTCGACCAGGACACTGATCGGGCACCGCAATATTGCGCTGCGATGGATCCTCGGCGGGATTGCCATCGGTACAGCTGCCATCCTCGGCTTACGCCCGCTTCAGCATGTCCTTCATTTCGCCCCGCCATCCCCTTGGATGGTTTTGGTGGCGTTCTCCGTGGGGATTCTGCTCCTGATATGTCTGCAATCGCTCAAACCCGGCGTTCATTTCCTCGGCGTGACTGATCGCAGAGATTAATTCTATGACGCTGCGCAAGCTCGCCTCAGCGTCGAAATCGCCATGCGTGGCGAGGTGCTGCGGATCCCCACGAGAAGCAAGTTCGCCGCCGCCTCTCGCCCGCCGCTTGCACCCTGCAGCAGATCGGCCGGATGATGAGGGAGGTGCAGGACCTCCAGTCCGCGTCGCCGGTCTCGACCAGCAGTTGCACTTGCTCTACTCGACGAACTCCGGTCAGGCGCTGATCGCCGACCAAAGCATCGTCGCGTCGCTTCCGCGCTTCGCCGAGGTATGTCTCGCTCGCAAGCCTTTGCTCTTTTCTCTCCAGCCTATATTCGAGGCGCCAGAGCTTGCCGCCCGATAGCTGCATCAGCGGGAACAGACCGAGCGCGTGCTCCATCTTTGGGGTTTGCCCTTCGGCTTCGCAAGCACGTTCATGGTCTATGAGGAACAGGAAGGTGGAGCGGGTGAAGGGAATCGAACCCTCGTCGTAAGCTTGGGAAGCTTCTGCTCTACCATTGAGCTACACCCGCAAAAACAGCATTTCTGCCACTTTTTGCGATATCACCGCTGATCGTTTTGCTCCGTATTTTGCGGAGGCACGGTCGGCGATACGCTTGCCGAGTGCCACAATCACCTTGGCTTGGTCAACATATACCTTCCGGATTTACCCAGCGCGCTTCAGGCTTCAGCTCCATGATATCGGATGGATTGCCGTTGGTGGGGCGCTGTCCGTCAGCAGCATCGTGAAGGTCCGCCGCATGCCGAAGCTTTCAACCAGCGCGGTATCGAAGCCGTATGTCGAAGCGGCGACGGAAAGGCCGGCGGACCTGAATCGCCGGCTCATCGAAGTGAACCGGCTGATGTAAGAGGTGTGATCGCCGACAAGCTGCAGCGGGACTGATCGTCGATGCTGCGCCTTGCCGGGGCCGCGCATCGCTGGACTTCGCGTGGCGCCGGATCAGTCCGGCAGGCGATCGATCAGCGCGGCCATCCGTTCGCACGCCCCGCGCACGGTGGCAGGATCGCGCGCATAGCATAGCCGCACATGGCCGCGTCCCGCTTCGCCGAAGGCTTCTCCGGGCGCGAGGCCGATCTTTTCTTCCGCGATCGCCCGGAGCGCGAAGCTCTTGCCGTCGACGAGCCCGTCGATGCGGGGAAAGGCATAGAAGGTCGCGTCGAGGGGCGGCAGCTGGATGCGGGGATGCGCGCCGAGTACGTCGATGACGGCGGCGCGCGCTTCCATCAGCCGGCGCTGCTGCGCGGCGACGAAGGCTTCGCCATGCTCGATCGCGGCGATGCCGGCGCGTTGCGCGAAGACGGGCGCGCAGGAGGTGTTGAACTCCATCAGCTTTTCGAACGTGCCGATCGCGTTTGCGGGCACGGTGAGCCAGCCGAGCCGCCAGCCGGTCATCGCCCAGGTCTTGGAGAAGCTGTTCACGGTGATGATCCGGCGCCCATCGTCGCGCAGCGGAAGCACGCTGACCGGCGAGCCCGAGTGGACCAGCCGGGTGTAGACCTCGTCCATCAGCAGCCAGATGCCGCGGTGGTCCAGGAGATCGACCAGTTCCTTCAATTCCTCTCGGCTGATCATCCAGCCGCTGGGATTGTGCGGTGAGTTGACGATCACCGCGCGGGTGCGCGGGCCGAGCGTCTGCGCCAGGCGGTCGGCGTCGAGCCGGTAGCCGGCCTCCGTCAGGGTCAGCTCGGCCAGGCGGACCGAGGCGCCGAGCAGGGTTGGGATGGCGGCGAGATTGGGCCAGGTGGGGGTGATCACCACCACCTCGTCGCCGGGATCCACGATCGCGGACAGCGCCAGCAGGATCGCGTTCAGCCCCGAGACGGTGACGACGACATTGTCGCGGCTGCTGGCGCCGCCGAACCGATCGTCCTGATAGGCGGCGATGGCGTCGCGCAGCTCGGGCAGGCCGAGATTGGCGGAATAGAATGTCTCTCCGGCGGCGAGGCTGTCGATCGCCGCCTGACGGATGATGGGATCGGTGGGCTGGTCCGTCTCGCCGAACCATAGTGCGGTGAGGCCCGGCTGGCCCATGGCTTGATTGGCGACTTCGCGGATAAGCGATGCAGGCAGGTTTCGGGCAACGTCACGCATCGGCCGCCCTTACAGCAGCATCCCGGCCGCGCAAAGGCGGATGTCGATCGAGAATGATCCTGGCGAAATAAGAGGGCTCGAGAACGCAGTGCGTGCTTTGCCGAGGGGCGAGTCCGAAGACCGGTACCGTATTCTGTAACTGCAAGATACAGTAACTGACTTGCAGGTGAATAAAGCAGGAAAGCCAATCGGAAACAGGTTGCCACTCCATCCGTCCGCGTCGATTAATCGCCGATGTTAATCCGATAGATTTTTGCGAAAGTTTAAGGGGCGGCCGGATGTTAACGAACATCTATGTTATAGATTATGTCTTGAAAGATCTCGATGGATCAAAGCCGCAGCTCGATCGTATCTTCGGAACAGAGCCACTCTGGATTCATCCGGATATGACGCCTGGCCAGTCAATTGTTGCCACTTATTATCAGCTGCCGGGCAATGGCGAGATGATGCACGCGCTCGGCATGTTTCAGGAAGGTGGGGATTCGATCCGTGTCGCGCACGACCGACTGTTTCTGATCGGCATCATGTGCGACGACATCGATACGACCATGGCCGAAATTTCCGGGCGCGGCCTTGCCTTCCTGCATGACGAACCGAGGCGCTATGCGGTCGGGGAGAGCAACTCCCTCGGCACGCTGAACGGGGTCGAAATCTTCGTCGCGCGTCATATTCCGGGCGGCGACAAGATCGGCCGCGAGATGATGTTCACCAAGGACGGCTCGTCCGATTTCGGCGACGAGACCCAAGGCGGGCTGTTCAGGGGCGTGATGGGCCTCGACTTCGCGGTGGCGGATCTCGACGCCGCGCTCGCGACCTTCCGCGCCGTATTGGGCGTAGATTCGGCGGACACTACCGCGCGGACAGCCGCACCGGGCGTGCGGTCAGGGCATTTTCCCGCCCCTGGCGGGGGCAGGGGGCTGCGCGAAGTGGGTTTCTTCGCACTGGACGGCAGCGGGGAGAAAAGCCCGCTGGCGGATCGAATCTCCGGTTTCCTGGCCAAGCATGGCGACGGAATCTTTCGCATGAACCTGCTCGTCACCGACATTGCGGCAATGCGAGCGCTGCTAGCGAGCCGTGGAATCGTGCTGCCGCAGGACGAGCCCGTGCTTGCCGATATCTGCGGCACCGATCTGCGATACGTCGTGGATTCCCAATGATCCCGCAAAGCCTCCCGCAGCTGTGAGGCGAACAAAATAAGGAATTTGAACCGATGGCCGGGTTTGGTCGGATTCAGCGTGAGCAAAGTGCGTTCGTTCGCTATCGGCAGCAACCGATGATGTTTGGCGTGTTCGGCACCAATTCGTCGGGATCGGCAGGCATTCATACGGTACCGAGTTCGTTCGACGTATCCTGGGATCAAAGCGTAACCATCGCGAAGATGGCAGATGACATGGGTTTCGAGCTGTTCATGCCCCTGTCCCGCTGGCGGGGCTTCGGAGGCCAGACAGACTATGCCGGCGAAACCTACGAAACGCTCACCTATATGGCCGGCATCGCCGCCGTCACCCATCGCGTACTGACCATCGTCACGCTCCATCTGCCGCTGGTCCATCCGACCCTTGCCGCCAAGGCGATCGCGACGATCGATCACATCTCCAATGGCCGGGGCGGGATCAATGCGGTGATGGGCTGGTACAAAGCCGACATGGCGATGTTCGGGCTCAGCCCGCATGCACCGGAAGACCGCTATGTCTATGGTGCGGAATGGCTCGAGATCGTGCAGCGGCTCTGGTCGGAAGACGAGCCGTTCGACCATGATGGCCGGTATTTCCACCTGCAGGGCTGCATTGGCAAGCCCAAGCCGATCCAGGCGCGGCCGCCCATCATCAGCGCGGCGATGTCGCCCGCCGGAGTTCGCTTCGCGACGCAGAAGGCGGATTTCACCTTCGCCAGCTTCCAGGGCTACGATAAGCTGCGCGACCATAGCCGCAACCTGCGCACCGTCGCGGCGGAGGTGGGCAATCCAGACGTCGGCCTCGTCTGCACGGCGCTCGTCATCTGCCGCGATACCGAGGACGAAGCGAAACGCTTCCATCGGCATTTGCGCGACAATGCAGATCTGGTCGCCGCCCGGAATCTGTCGATCCAGTCCGGCGTCGACGTCGATGGCGTCCCGCCCGAGAAGCAGGAGGAGTTCCTGCGGGACATGGCGATGTCTCCCGGCAACATAACGCTCGTCGGTACGGCGGAACAGATCGCCGAGCAGATCTCGGAGTTGCGGGCATGCGGCGTCGATGCGCTGTTCATCGGCTTTCACGACTATCTCGGCGAAATGCCGCAGTTCGGCGACCGCATCATGCCCCTCCTGGAGCAGATGGGCGTGCGGCTGCCAGTCGAGGCTGCACCGAGGGTCTAGCGACCGGCTCTCGATCCACGCCGGCACGCGGGAAGGAGATGGGAATGTTGCTCCCGGGAAAAGTCTTGATCATCGCCGGGGCGGGACCGGGCCTGGGGCGGCGAATGGCGCTGCTGGCCGCCGGGGAGGGGGCGCGCGTCGTGCTCGCGGCGCAGAGCCGGAACGAGCCCGAGCGCATCGCCGCCGAGGTTCGCGCCGCCGGAGGCGAGGCGATCGCGCGGGTCGCGGATGTCGGCACGGACGCCGATTGCAAGGCCCTGGCCGCCGCGACGCTGGATCGCTTCGGGCGGATCGACTGCCTGGTCAACAACGCCTTCTCGACGGCGTCGTCCGGCCCGTTTGAGGAGGCATTGCTCGACCAGTGGATGGTCAACATGAACATCACCTGCTTCGGTGCGCTCCGGATGGTCGACGCGGTTCTGCCCGCCATGAAAGCACAGGGGGGCGGGGCGATCGTCACCATCTCGTCCAAGGCGGCGGTACAGCACGTTCCGGGCCAATCCGCCTATGCGGTGGCCAAGGCGGCGCTCGAAGGGGCGACCCGGCAGCTCGCGTCGGAGCTGGGCATGTATAATATCCGGGTCAACTGCGCGCGCCCGGGGTGGATGTGGGGAATCACGACCGAGACCTTCCTGCAGATGCAGGCCGATGCGAATGGCTGCTCTGTCGACGATTTGATCGCACCCGTGAAGGCGCGCATGCCGCTCGGCAGGATCCCGACCGATGAGGATTGCGCCAAGGCGGTGCTGTTCCTCGCCTCCGATTTTGCCTGCGCCCTCACCGGCGTGACGCTCGACGTCAACGGAGGGGAGAGGATGTCGACTTAACAATTGCATTCTCGCTTCTCGGGCGAGCTGCCTGCCGGCAAGTCGCGAGAGCCGCGATCTGACACTTGCGGGAACAGATTATGGTCCTTGCAGAGGAGCGGCGGGACGCATTCTTGACCCTGATTTTGATCATCCATAGCGTTTAAGAAAAATGATCTATCACGAGGGGAGGTGGGGTATGCCAATTAAAAAAGGCACACATTACGGTATCGGCTTAATGATGACGACCGTCTTCATGAGCAGCGGAGCTTTGGCGCAAAGTGGATCTGCCTCGCATGATCATATGGATAAAGCATCCGGTGCGGAAAATTATGCGTATCAACTTCAGGATATCGTCGTCACTGCGCAGAAACGCGAGCAGAATCTTCAGAGCGTTCCCGTTGCCGTGACCGCGCTGACCGCAGCCACCGTGGATCGTGCGCGCATCACCAACGTTACGGCGCTGACCGCGCTCGTGCCCAATCTGAGCACGACGCTGGCCGCCGGCGGCAATCCGATCCCGGTGATCAACATCCGCGGCCTTGCCGGCGGAAGCGGCATCCTGGGCGCGGACAATCCCGTCTCCATCTATGTGGACGGCGTATATCAGGGCGATTATTTCGGCGCGATCCAGGACGTGGCGGACATTCAGCGGATCGAGGTCCTGCGCGGTCCGCAGGGAACCTTGTTCGGCCGGAATTCGACTGGCGGGGCGATTTCATTCATCACCACCGATCCGACCGGCCAGTTCGGCGTCAAGCAATCGATATCGATCGGAAACTACGCGTCCAGGCGCTTCAAGACGACCATCAACCTGCCTGAGTGGAACCATGTCAGCATCGCCGCGACCTATCTCCATCAGGAACGCCGCGGCGATACGCGGAACCTCGGCGCCGGCACGGTTTATGATTTCACGGACCAGACGGTGGGACAGGTAGGCAAGCTGAAATCCCCCAAGCGGCTGGGCGGTGGCAACAGCGATGCGCTTCACGTGGCGGTAAAATATCAGCCGACCGACGATCTCAGGTTCGACTATCGGTTCGACTGGCTCGATACCGTCGACGAACCCGACGCGCGGCAGGTGCTCGGTTTTTCTGACGGGACCGGGGGCGCCTTCTCGAGGCTCGTGCTCGGCGCGCAGCCGGGTGGTTATGAATCGCTGATCAGCGTGAAACGGCTCGACGCGGTCAATGCCGCGCTGTCGCAGAACAACCGCATCCGGGGGCTCAACAACTCGCTTACCGCGAGTTGGAAGCTCAGCGATACGGTCTCGCTGAAGAATATCGCAGCCTATCGCGTCCTGAAGATGGGCACCAAATCCAACCAGATCGATGGTGCCGGCGGCCTCGTCATAACGCCGGCCATCAATTTTCTCTGCGGCGGCCCGGCATGCGACGGCGATCCGTTCATCCTGCTGGTGATCGGCGCGCAAAGGCGGACGAACTATCAGTTCAGCGACGAATTCCAGCTGAATGTAGACACCGAGAAATTCAACCTCGTCGCGGGCTATTATTATTATAATCAGCTCACCAAGGAGCGTCCGCCCCCCGCGACCGTCGCTTTCACAGCAGCGCCCGATTTCGTCTTTCCCGGTCCGCCGACCGGAAACAGCGAGGCAAAGATTAGATCCAACGCCCTGTTCGCCCAGCTCACCTGGCATTTGACGGATACGCTGGATATCACCGGCGGCGTCAGATCGACCTGGGATTATAAGCGCATACTGGAATTCGACATTCGATATCCGAGCTTCAAGAAGAACCGGATCGATTATCTCGCAAATATTGCCTACACCATTCGCCCCGGCCTGCTCACCTATGCGAAGATCAGTACGGGCTATCAGTCCGGCGGCGTGACCCATGGGGTCGCCTATAATCCGGAGACGGTGACCGCCTACGAAGCGGGCTTGAAGGGCGATTTCCTCGATCGGAGACTGCGTTTCAACGCGGCGGCATTCTACACCGACTATAAGGATCTTCAGTTCGCCACGTTCGACACCGTGGACGGATCGCGGACGCGCAATGCCGGCCGGGCTCGCATCTGGGGGCTCGAGGCGGAGACCACGGTGATCCCTGCGGAAGGTGTCACGCTCAGCGGCAATATCGGCTATACCAATTTCAAATATCGAGAACTCGATCCGAAAGTGGGGATCGTTGGCCGATATGCTCCGGTCAATCGACCGAAAATGACGGGGAGCGTGGCACTCAACTATACGATGCCCGAATTCAACTGGGGCACGGTCGCGTTCGATATCGATGCGCAGTATCGCGGCTCGCAAAGCCTAGTACCGCGGCATATCGCGAATGATCCGGCGCTGGACGACGTTCTGTTCCACAATTCCCAATGGCTGCTCAACATGCGGGCGACCGTCGCGGACATTCCGCTGTCGGGCAACGCCAAGGCCAAGTTGTCGGCCTGGGTGAGGAACCTCACCAACGATAAGACGATCGTGAATGCGCTCGATCTCAGCTCAGTCGTAGTCGGCGCTTTCCAGCGCCCGCGCACCTACGGGCTGGACGTGGAATTCAAATTCTGACGGCGGCTATGATCCCGCCGACCGGCGAGGCGCTGTGTTCTGGACATCCGGGGCACAGCGCCTTCCGCGCCAGCGGCGGCGATCCTCTATTGTCGCCGTTCGGGATAAGGATAGGGATAGGGTGTCCGGTCCGGGGCCAGCGAGCGCGGTCGCTTCAGTTCGCCGCTGCGCAGCGGGAAGCACCAGTTGGTTTCGCGCTTGCAGACCAGAACGGTATACCATTGCTTCTGGTCGGAGCGCAGCGTCTGATCGATCTGATGCAGGATACGGACGTTGCGCACGAGTTGGCGCATCTGGTCCTCGATCTGGAGAATCGAGGATTCCGACAGACGGGCGGTTTCGTAGCCGAAAAATTCCTCGGTATTCGCGAAATCCATCTTCACGAAATGGTTGCGAATGTCGTTCTCGATCTCATACCGCATCGGGCCGCCGGCCTTCCACTCAATATGGCGCGAGCCGCGGATGCGCACCCGATTCCCTGGCAGCAACTCGATGAGCTTGAGCCGGTCGAGATGGGTCAACAATTGGATCAGCGTCGGCTCGTCGACGCCATATTCGGCGATGATTTCCTCGACGGTCATGCCGCTGTAGAGCAGCAGCCTGAGCAGCGCGAGGCCATGGTCCGAAGCCAGCGCGCTCTCCTGCTGGAATTCCAGATCCAGCTTGTTGCGCCCGTCGTTCGCCTTGGCGATCTCGGCCAATTCGATCAGGCTCAGTCCGAGGCAGGATCCGATCTCTTCGAGCGCTTCGATCGGCACGCGATCGGAGTTGAGGTAGCGCTTCACCGTCATCACGCTGATACCGAGATGCTCGGCGATGTCCTGGTAGCGCAGCCCGCGGTTACGGATCTGCTGCTTCAGGACATTCTTGAGCAGCTTGCTCTGACTATGCCGCGTACCATCCACAGGTTGTTTTGTAGTCTTCCTGTTGCGCTTGCGAATAATATCTTCGACCTCGCCATAAGGTGGCGCAGCGATTTTATCGGCATGTCCGTTTACATTCGCCAAAGCCATTTCAGTCCTCCGACAGCCTCTCGCCTATTTTTTGCCTTGCGGCCATTTTTTCTTTTTGTGCCATCATCGACGGCGCTTGTTTTTAAGGAGGTCGTACGTGTCTCCGTGGTGTCAGCCTATGTCCAAATCTGGAAAACTACAACAGTGTGTCGCCTTTGCGAAAGGGCGATAGGGGCGGGGATCGGGCCGCGCAGGGGGCAGCCTTTCCGAACCTTCCTATTTTCGAAACCATGACGGCAACTGACAGCCGGACGGAATGGAGAAGCGCAATGACGGTTTCGCTCGCATATCGGGGTCTTCTCGTCTCGAACCCGGCCGCGTCGGCACATTTCTACGCAGGCCTGGGTTTTCATGCAGTGCCTGATGTGGGCGCGCTGCGGAGTGACTCACCCGATTCGATCCTCATGCGCAACGGCCATAGGGTGATGCTCCGCCTGAGCCGCGACCCCGAGCCGGATAACCGCAATCTCCGCCAGCGCAGGCCGATGACCGCCCTGGGGCTGACCCATCTCAATTTCTATGTCCGCGATTTCGATGCGACGCTCGACAGGGTGTGCGATCGCGGGGGCGCCGTCGCGCGGGAGACGCTCATTGCGAATTCCAGTGCCGGCAGGGACATGGCAATGATCTATTGCACCGATCCGGACGGCATTCGCGTCGAAATCTGGTCGACGGTCCCTTATGGCACGGACGGCTTTTCCTCGGGCATACCGGGAATCGATCATAAATTCTCGCACTCTGGAATCTGCGTCCGCGATCTGGAGGAATCCATCTCCTTCTATGAGGCGTTGGGCTTCAGGCGCGCTGAGATATTCGATTATCGCGATCCGCCCGGACAACTCGACAGGATGTTCGAGGAAGTGGACAGCAGCGCCATCGCCCAGATGATGCGCAACGGCGACGATGTCGTCGAACTGCTTTCCTTCCTGCACCCGAAGCCCCGACAGGATCCGGCATGGGACGGATCGGCGAGCGGGGGTTTCAATCTGCTCGCTTTTCGCGTGGATTCGCTCGAGGAGGCCGCCGGCGCAGAGTTCGGGCCGCGACGGCGCGGATATGTGGAAGGTTTCGATCCAAATGGGGTCAGACTGAACTATTTCCTGCCTGACCCCACGGCTTAGACGATCCGCTAGGTGAGATCTTGATCGGGACAGTGACAATAGGAGGTGGAAGGGCTCATGCCGTATAGCCGGATCGTGGAATCCTCGCCCATTCTAATAGAGGTTCCGCGTGAGATCGTTTGGGCCATCCTTACCGATTTTGCCCGCTATCCTCTCTGGAATACGCTCAGCGCGCGGGTCGAATGCTCATTGCGGCTGGGCGAGCCCGTGCGGCTTTGGGTCAGCGACGAAGGGATCACCGGGAAGAGCGCGATATTCGAGCATCGTCTGTTGGAGTTGAAGCGGCCAGAACATATTGCCTGGGGCTATGCGCAGGGAGAGGTGAGAACCCGTCGGGACCAGCGTCTCGACGAAGCTCCAGAGGGCTGCGTCTATCGTACGAGCGATACTTTCTACGGTCCCCTGGCGGATCAGATGATGGACCATATGGGCGAGTCCATATCGAATTCCTTCAACAGGCTGGCCCGTGCGCTTCGCGATTTTGCAGAGGCAGGTTTCCGGCACGACGGAAACCGCCGGGAATAACAGACGGCTGTCGCCGGGGCCGCGCCGGCTGCCGAGACCCGTCCCCGTTCGGATTGCCCCAGCCTTGCGCCATAGGATCCGCCATGCAGGCACGATCGTATCTGTCGGGTTTGTGTTACCCCACCTATTCAGCGTCTCTCCGGGGATGAGCCCTCGGCGCATGAACGGACTCGTGCCGCCTGGAAATGCATGCTTCCGCACATTTCCAATCAGCCTCTCAATTTATCTGAGAAGATCCTGCATGCGAATGGATATGAATCGCCGTGTCCATGGGAGCCGCAGGAAGCGCCCCGCCGCGTCAGTTGAAGGCGGCGGGGCGTGATCGCCCGCCTAGGCGGCTGCTTGCCCCTGGGGGCCTTCAAGCCGGTCATTGGCTGGCTGCGACTGGCCGATCTCAATTCTCCGCGGCTTCATAGCCTCGGGGACGACGCGTTTGAGAGCGATCGAGAGCAGCCCATTTTCGAAGGTAGCGCTACCCACCTCGATGAAGTCAGCGAGCTGGAAACGCCGTTCGAACGTACGAGTCGCTATGCCCCGATGCAGATAGTCGCCCCTATCGGCATCTTCGGCGCGCTTGCCGGTGATGCTGAGCTGATTCTGTTGAGCGACGATCTCAATTTCTTGCGGAGCAAAGCCGGCTACAGCGAGAGTGATGCGATAACTATCCCCGCCGTCCCGGACGATGTCGAACGGTGGATAGCCGTCCGCAGCCTCTCCACGCAGTCCAGTCTCAAGCAGATCAAAAAGGCGGTCAAAACCGACGGTGGAACGCCGATAGGGCGCGAAATCGAAATTGGTCCTCATAGCCAAATCCTCCATTTGAAGCGATCTGGGCACAAGGAACGCCGGTAGCGAAGAGCCGGCGCCCTCTATGTCCCACCGGACCCGAACACGGCGCCCGGCCCATGATATTTAGGATGGCCGACAAGTGATTCAAGGAGGTGAAAGCCGTGACGGTGATCGCTTCCCCTCACACCCTTCTTCGGCGTCGATGATGCGGTAGAAGCGCTGTGGGACCACGCGCCGCAACCGTGGCAGATTGCCTGGCGGCCCATTCACGCGGCGTGCTGTGCAGAACTAGTCGTGGTGAGGCGCCGTCTCTGTGCTGCTAAAAGTGGGCAGGTCGTCATGAATCATCCTTTTGGCGCGGATAGCGCAAGACGACGCGCAGCCCGTTCGGTGCCCTCTGCTCGAAGATCACCTCCGCGCGGTCGCGCCCCGCAAGCGCACGCACGATTGCGAGACCCAGGCCGGCGCCCCCGGTTTCGCGGCTGCGCGAGGGATCGAAGCGTTGGAAGGGCAGGCCGAGCCGTGACAGCGCTTCGGCCGGGACCCCCGGGCCGTCGTCCTCGACGACGATGTCGACAGCGGCGCCATGGCCATGCGCTGCGACGGTCACGCAGGTTCCATGGCGCAGCCCGTTCGCGATCAGGTTGTCGAGCACGCGCCGCAGCGCCAGCGGCGTCGCCGCGATCGCGAGATCCTCGGGCACTGGCATCAAGGTCACCGCGTCACCGAACTCGACATGAGCGCCGACGATTTCGCCGAGAACCGGGCCGAGCAGGACATGCTCGGGGCGGGCAGGCGGCGCGCTGTCGCGATCGGCCAGGAACAGCGCGTCGTTGACCAAAGCGGTCATCTCGTCGAGATCGCGCACCGCGCGGTTGCGATGATCGGCATCGTCGATGAACTCGGCGCGCAGCTTGAGGCGAGTCAAATAGGTGCGAAGATCGTGCGCGATCGCGCCGAGGACGCGCGTGCGCTCGGCGACCAGCGCACGGATCTGCGCCTTCATGTCGTTGAATGCCGTCGCGAGCTCATGGACATCCCGCGGGCCCTTCACCGGCAGGTCGGGCGCGTCGAGATCGGCGGCGAAGCGGCGGACGCCGCGCGAAAGCGCGCCGAGCGGTCGCGTGGTCTGCCGGACCGCCAGCATCAGCACGCCGAGCAGGGCGAGCGCGCCCAGCGCCCCGATCACCGCGCGCCCCTGGAGATAGGCGCGCAGGTCGTCCGACGGCTGACTGGTGAGGAGCAGGATCTCGCCGTCCCTGAGGCCGATCGCCACTCGGATCGGCGCGAGGAAGCGTGCCGGCCGCGCTGTATCGCCGACCCAGCGGCTCAGCCGGGGACGCCGGCCATCGACGCTGACCGCACGCCCTTGTGCCGCGGACCGATAGCGTTGGGCGAGATCCTCGAGTTCGTTCGAGGAGCGCCAGCGGGCAGGAAGCGCTCTTGCCAGTCTGAGCGAATAAAGCCCGCCGTCGAACGCGCCGATCAGCGCCTCGCGCTGACCAGGCGGTGCGCGATCGAGCGCGTCGGCGATCGCCGCGGCCTCGTCCGGCCTGGGAAGGCCATAGGACCGTCCGGACTCACCGGATGTCGGCAACGCCACCGCTGCGATGAGCAGCTGGAGCAGAATGAAGCCAATCAGCAGGATCGCCGCCAGGCGGAGCGAGAGATTGGAGCCGATGGTCATGCGCGCGTCACGGGCAGAGTGAATTGGTAGCCACCGCCGCGCACGGTCTTGATGACTGTATCGCCGCCGGGCGCCTGCGCGAGCTTGCGGCGCAATCGGCTGAGTTGGACGTCGATCGCCCGGTCGAACGGCCCGGCGCTGCGGCCGCGCGTCCAATCGAGTAGCTGATCGCGGCTCAGCACGCGCTGCGGATGGGTGACGAAGCAGTGCAGCAGATCGAACTCTCCGGCGGTCAGCTCGATCTCGCCGCCAGCCGGCGCCATGACTGCGCGCGCGCCGACGTCGAGTGTCCATCCGCCGAACCCGTAACGTTCATTGGCGATCGGCGGAGCCACCCGGTGCTGGCCGCGCATCCGACGCAGGATCGCACGGACGCGCGCAACCAGCTCGCGGGGATTGAACGGCTTGGGCAGATAGTCATCGGCGCCGATCTCGAGCCCGACGATCCGGTCGACATCGTCCGCCTTGGCGGTGACCATCAGCACGGGAATGTCGCCGGCGGCACGCAGCCGGCGACACAGCGAGAAGCCGTCTTCACCGGGCAGCATCACGTCGAGCACAGCGAGGTCGATGCGCCGTCGCTGGTTGAGCTGGTCGAACTCGAGGGTGGTACGGCAGCCCACGGCTTCGAAGCCTTCGCGGTTGAGCAGGTCGACGACCATCGCGCGAATTTCGCGATCGTCCTCGACCACGGCAATGCAGCTTATTTCCATGCAGTACAGATAGCGCCGCTCGGCAGCGACGTGAACGCGTCCGGCAGAGGCGTTACATTCTGTTACGCTTCGTCACCGGACGGTCGCAGCCGGATTACACCTCGCCCCCATAAGCACGGTCAGCGGCGACGGACCGTCGCCCAGTGCAAGGAGTGTAGAGATGTACAAGCATGTTCTGAGCCTCGCCGCGCTTGCCGCCGGTCTTGTCGCGGCCGGAGGGTCAGCCGATGCGCAGGTGCGCCGCGGCCATGTCGTGGCGGGCCGCGGCGCGGCAGGTCACGGTTTCGCACAGTGGCGCTCGGTTTCGCGCCAGCCCGGGTCGGCGACGATCCGGCGCGGCCTGCAGACCTCGGACGGCCGTGGCTATCGCCACGAGCGCAGCCGCGACTATGGCCCTGGCCATTATTCGGCCGATCGCAGCACTCAGTTCAACAACGGGCGGGGTGCGACCACGTCACGCGACGCGAACTGGGGCGACGGCAGCTTCAACAGCAATCGCACCACCACGCTGAACAACGGCAGCAGCTTCGGCCGGACGACCAGCGCCACCAATAATGGCGACGGCACCGCGAGCTATTCGAGCACCGTCACCGGCCCGCAGGGCGCGACGCGCACCGTGAGCGGCACCGTCCCGCGCCGCCCGTAACCATCCCGCCGCGCGGCCGCGCCTACGCCCCGGAGCGGCCGCACCCCGATTCGAGGTCCGAAACATGAAGACGTTCCTGATCCTATCGGTCGCGCTGCTCTCGGCCAGCCCCGCGCTGGCACGGATGCAGCGCGATCCCGGAGCCCTGCTTGCCGATGCCGATGCCAATGGCGACGGCGTGATCACCCGCGCCGAATTCCAGCAGTCACGTGCCGCTCGTTTCGACAAGGCCGACCGTAACCATGACGGCGCGGTCAGCCGCGACGATTTCAAGCGACTGGCCCGTTTCCGGCCCGACGCAGCCGAGCGCCTCAATGCGTTGATCGCCGAAGCCGATGCCAATGGCGACGGCCGCGTCACGCGCGATGAGATCGCCAAGGCACCAATGCCGATGTTCGACCGCGCCGATGTCAATCAAGACGGCAAGGTCGATCAGGCCGAGCTCGCCGCCTTCAAGACGAAGGCCGCCGAGCTCCGCAAGCAGCGCTGAACCGTGGAATTCGCGCGCTCTCCCCTCTGGCTGGGAACGATTCTGCTCCTGGCGCTGGCCGAGGCGGGCTGGCGCCTTGTAAAGCGGCGCGGCTATGACGGCCGCGCCGCGCTCACCACGCTCGGGCTGGTGCTCGGCAATATCCCCTTCGCGGCGCTGAACACGGTCGTGGTCGGCTCCGTCTTCATGGCTGCTGCCCGCCTGACGCCGCTTCACTCGCCAGCGAGTCAGTGGGAAACCTGGGCGGCCGGCTTGCTCGCAGTCGAGTTCGCCTATTATTGGTTCCATCGTGCCAGCCATCGCATCCGCTGGATGTGGGCGACCCATTCGGTCCATCATTCGGCCGAGCAGTTCACCTTGCTCGCCTCGCTTCGGCTGGGCTGGACCAACCTCTTCTCGGCCGGCTGGCTGATCTATCTGCCGCTGGTGCTGCTCGGGCTGCCGCCGTTCGTGCTGGTCGCACTGCTCACGCTCAACCTGCGCTACCAGTTCTTCCTGCACACCGAGGCCGTGGGCCGGCTCGGGCCGCTCGAATGGGTGTTCAACACGCCTATGCATCATCGCCTGCACCATGCTTCGAACGATGCCTATATCGATCGGAACTATGGCGGCATGCTGATCCTGTTCGACCGGCTGTTCGGCACGCTTGCGCGCGAGCAGCGTGGCGAGCCGATCCGTTACGGCCTCGCGCATCGGCCCGTTATCGCTAACCCGATCCGGCTCGCATTTGGCGAGTGGGCAATGATGCTGGTCGAGCTACGCCGTGAGCGCGGGCTGCGCGCAAAAGCAGCCGCGCTGGTTGCGATGCCGTGAATCGAGGAATTGCCATGATCCAGACCCTGCTCCTCGCCGCTGCGCTGCTGACAGCGCCGATAGTTCATGCCGCGTCCGGCGAGGCGATTATGACCTGCGACGCCAAGTGGCACGACGCCGTGCGCGACCGCGACGTGCCGGTACGCATTCGGATGCCAGCCGGTACGGGCAGGGTGCCGGTGATCCTGTTCAGCCACGGGCTGGGCGGTTCGCTCGACGGCGGGACCAACTGGGCGGTAGCCTGGGCGAAGGCAGGGTTCATCGTCGTCAATCTCCAGCACCCGGGCAGCGACCGCTCTATCATCGGATCGGGCAGGATCGCCGCGGCGATGGCGCCTGCGCAGCTCGTCGCGCGCGTCGATGACGTGCATTTCGTGCTCGACCGGCTCGGCCGCCGGCCGCGCGAGGGGGTATGCGACCTGCGACGCGCGGACCTCGCCCATATCGGGATGTCCGGTCACAGCTTCGGCGCGCACACGACCCAGGCGATTGCAGGTCAGCGCTTTCCCATTGCCGGGATCGCCGCCGACCCGCGCATCAAGGCAGCGATTGCTTTCAGCCCGTCGCCGCCGATGCGAGGATCCGACGCCGTCGCGTTCGGCGGGATAGCCATTCCGTTCTTCTCGATCACGGGCACCGAAGACGCTGTACCGATCGTGCCAAACATCAAGCCCAAGGATCGGGAGCGTCCATTCCGGGCTATGCCACCGGGCGGGAAATATCTGCTGGTGCTCGCGGGTGCCAATCATATGATGTTCAACGCCCAGGACGGGCTGCGCGACCCCGCATCCACCGCCACGCCGCATATCCGCGACACGGTGGTGGCGGCAACGACTCTGTTTTGGCGCGCGACGCTCCTAGGCGACACGCTCGCTGGCGCAGCGCTTGTGCGATTTGGAGCAACCCCGCCATCCGACGATCGGTTCGAGCACAAATAGCTCATGCTCCTGATTTCACGGGCCCGGACGACTGCACATCCTCCGTCAACGTTGCCGCTTCTTTAAATCTTCATAGACGACCGCAAGCAGATAGGGCTGCTTCACCACATTGCCGCCCCATCGTACATCGAGATCGTCGAGGGGATGTGACGCGATCAATTCCGCCTCGCTTTGTCCCGCCGCAATCGCGTTGCTGACGCGGCTGCGCACGTCTCGCAACATCGCTTGGAAAGTCCTGACGTCTTCCCGCGTCGCAACGTCGCCGTGCCCGGGTATGATCTTCGTCTTGGCGTCGCACAGTGCGTAGAGACGATCGTACCAAGCGATCATTCCGTCGATCGTGCCACCATGATCAATATCGATATCCGGGTAGAACCCGTTGAAGAAAGTATCTCCGGTCTGGATGACGTTCGCCTCCCGATAACGCACCACAACATCGCCGTCCGTATGTGCCGGCGCGATCGGGATCAGGTCCACGGTGTTGGAGCCGATGTGAAGCGTTACCTGGGTGTCGATGGTAAGGGCGGGAAGGGCCGCGGCGTCGGGTGCGAAGGGTTTTCCCGGCAAGGCATGGGCGGCAGCCTGCGTCGCGGTGATATGCTCGCGGGTCTTTTCGCTGGAGATGATGACGGCGCCGCTTCTCGCCCATTCGCCGTTCGCGCCGGTGTGATCCCAATGCCAGTGGGTGTCGACGAGATACCGCACCGGCAGAGGACTGATCCGGGTGATAGCGGCACGCATCTTCGCGTTCAGCTGCGGATATTCGGCATCGACCAGGAGCACGCCTTCATCGCCGACCACTACGCCATTATTGCCACCGAAACTTTCGAGCATGTGCACGCCATGGCCCAGGTCATGATCATTTATCCCGGTGGATGCCCAGTCCGGCATGGCCATGTCCAGATGGGGCCGGGCATATGCGAGCGCGACGTTCGCCGCTGCCACGAGTGAGAAGACTGCAACGCGACCCTTCAGCCATAAAGCCCTGCGCATGATTCCTCCTTGGCGCGGTTGATGCCGGTATCGGCCATCTTCCGCTCGTCGCAAAATCGGAAATTCCCTCACTGTCACGAAAATTTCCTTCCCATTTATATCCGATATCATATTAAATGGAAAGGAATCGATAGAGGGGGAATCGACCATGAGGAAGATTGGAGTGCAGGCCGACGCCATTGGACGCTGCGTTTCGGGCGCAGCGGTGGCGGCGGCCCTCGTGGCAGCGTTGTCCGCGCCGGCGGCCGCACAGACTTCGGCGGCCGCAGCGACGGACAATCAGGGTGTGAGCGAGATCGTCGTCACGGCCACGAAGCGAGGCGACGAAAGCCTGCAGCGCGTTCCTATCGCGATCACCGCGCTTTCCCAGGCCACGCTAGAGAACAGGGGCGTCACCGATTTCGGCGATTATGCGCGATCCGTGCCCGGATTGTCGTTCGTCGATTCCGGGCCGGGGAATAAGACATATATCCTGCGCGGCGTGAACTCGACCGGCACGGGCGTCGCGACGGTCGGCCAATATGTCGATGACATATTGATCACGGGCGACCTGCGTCAGCCCGATCTGAGGCTGTACGACGTGCAGCGCATCGAGGTGCTGCGGGGCCCGCAGGGTACGCTTTACGGTGCGGGCTCTTTGTCGGGCACGCTGCGGACCATCACCAATCCGCCGAGCTTCCGCGGGCTCGCGGCCGACGCGCTCGGCCGGGTGTCCGGCACCGCGTCCGGCGGCGCCAATTATGAGGGGGCGGTGACGCTCAACGTCCCGCTCGTCGACGACCGGCTGGCGCTTCGTGTGACCGGATATGGCGACCATGAGAGCGGCTTCATCGATAATGTGCGCTTGGGGACGCACGGCGTGAATGCCTATGATACCTATGGCACGCACGCGGCCTTGCTGTGGTCGATCGGCCCGGCGACCTCGCTCACCGCCAACTTCTTCTATCAGGACGTGCAGGGCGATGGCCGGAACATCGTGGTCAAGGCCGATGGCGATCTCGGCCACTACAAGACCGACCAGTTCGTCCATGATCCCTACCGGGATCATTTCTACATCGGAAACCTTACCCTGAAGCACAGCTTCGACTTTGCCAACCTTACCTGGTCTTCTTCCTACTATAAGCGCTGGTTCGACAATCGTTTTGATTCGACGCTCTTCGATCTATCGTTCGGGCCCGACTTCTTCACCGACGTCGTCGGTCTCAGCACCCCGAATGCGCTCACCGCGCGCAATGACCGGACGTCGCTGCTCACGAACGAAATCCGCCTGAACTCGCATCTCGGCGGCCGGTTCGAATGGGTAGCCGGCTTTTTCCAGCAGCAGATCAAGAGCACGCTCGACGCCCGGGTGGCGACCACCAACGAGGCCGGCTACCTGAACGAGCCAGAGGAAGTCGCCTTCGGTCAGACGACCAAGCATCAGACCGATCAATATGCCCTGTTCGGCGAGCTGAGCTACAAGATCACCGACAAGCTGACCGCACTTGCCGGTGTTCGAGGCTTCTATGCCAAGCAGCATGACGATCTGGATACATATCATCCCTTCGGCGGATTCACGCCGCCGCTGGCGCAGCCGCGTATATACAGCAAGAATCACAAGGTGACGCCGAAATTCTATCTGTCCTACCAGGCGAATGACCGGATGCTATTCTACGGTACGGTCTCGCAAGGCTTCCGCATCGGCGGCGGGAACCAGAACGATATCATCCCGCTGCCGGTGGAGAACCGGACATATGGCCCGGATTCGCTGTGGAATTATGAGCTCGGCGCCAAGACCAGCTTCTTCCAGAGGCGGCTGGTGATCAATGCCAGTGCCTATCGCATGGACTGGAGCAATATCCAGGTCTCGGACTTTACGGACGATTCCAACGCCTTCCTGTTCATCTCCAACGCCGGCAAGGCACGGGTATATGGCTTCGAGCTGGAGGTGGAGGCGCGGCCGCTGCCCGTCCTCGACCTGGGTGGCTCGTTCAACTATGTGCATGCGGAGCTGACCGAGGACCAGCCTTCCTCGAACACCTATTTCGCCGGCTCGAAGGGCGATCGGTTCCCGAACGTCCCGAGGGTCTCGGGAAGCGCCTTCATTCAATATACGCAGCCGCTGGGTGATCGGCGCAACGGTGTCGCCCGCCTCGACTATTTCTATACGGGCAAGCAGGGAACGCAGTTCAACAAGAACAATCCCATCTATAACAAGATCGATGCCTACAGCTACGTGAACCTTCGGATCGGCATCCAGACCCCGCGCTGGGACGTCATGGCCTTTGCCGAGAATCTCACCAACGTCTATGCTCCGGTGAACATCATCGAGGAGGCCAGCAATCTGACGCCGCTGTCGGTCATCCCACTTCGCCCCCGGAAGGCGGGCGTGGAGGTGCGCATTCGCTATTGATCGTTCTCCGGGCCGCCACCATGCCGGCGGCCCGGCGATGACGGGCGGAAAGGGGCAACGATGGAACGCTTCACAGTTTGCCTGACCTTCGATTTCGACGCGATCTCAGGCTGGATCACCACCGTCGGCACGCGCAATCCGAGCATGATCTCGCGCGGCGAGTTCGGCGCCTTCGCCATACCCCGGATCCTGGCGCTGCTCGATCGGTACGATATCGCCGCGAGCTTCGCCGTTCCCGGCCACACCGCCTATGCCTATCCCGATGAGGTCCGCATGATCCGGGATGCCGGCCATGAGATATTGCACCATGGCTGGATGCACGAAAATCCGTCCGACCTCGACGAGGCCCGGGAGCGCCGCGTGCTGGAACAGGGGCTGGAGGCGCTTCATGCAGTCGCCGGGGTGGTGCCCGCCGGATATCGCTCGCCGGCGTGGGACATCAGCCCGCATACCCTCGGTCTGCTGATGGAATATGGCTTCTTCTACGATTCTAGCTTCATGGCGAGGGATTTCCATCCTTATTACCTTCGCGACGGCGATGTGATCTCGGCGGATGGCCCCTATGTGTTCGGGCGCGAGGTGGAGCTGGTCGAGATGCCCGTCGCCTGGCAGATCGTGTCCCATCGCATGGTGTAGCTTCGCCGACGTAGCGACGCCGATCTCCGGCAAGGCCGGATCGATCACGCGGCCATAGCCGGCAGCGTGACGAGAGGATCATCGCTCAACTGCGC
>NZ_WRPK01000022.1 GCF_009755815.1 Flavisphingomonas formosensis | reverse complement strand
ACTAAGGCCGAAGCCTTCGTTCGACTTGCATGTGTTAGGCATGCCGCCAGCGTTCGTTCTGAGCCAGAATCAAACTCTCAAGTTGATGTCCAACCAGACACCCCGGCGGAATAACCAGAGCGTCAGGCCGGCATTTCAAGGAGCCGTTCCCGCACAATACACAAATGGATGTGTAATAGGACATCTGGAACGGCTTATTGCTACCGTGAACCCGTGGCCTTGAAACCCACAGGCACGGGGCCGCCGCCCACATGTCCCTTCATCAAACCGACAATGAGAAAGAGCCGACACCCCACCATCCCGATTTCCATCGAGCTATCGGATCCCCGATCTGGTGAGGCGCAGAAGCAGGCCGCATGTGCCCGCCGCCGTCGACGAGGGGCGGTATATGGGGAGCGCTGCGGCCCGTCAACACCCAATCATCGTTTCATGACATTTTTACGATGATCGCCGCTCCATGTCCCTCATTCCGCCCATATTCTCGACGAAATTCGCCGACCCTCACTCAGCCGATTCCGTCCGACGCCCCAGGTCGCCGCACCGGGCACGGCCGCGCCGAATCTCGGATTTCCATACCCGGCGAGTCGTCGCTTTCGGGCGCCGGCTCGTCCGCGATCAGCCTTCCGCCTCATCCTCGACATCGAAGGTCACTCCCTGCGCCAGCGGCAAGCTACGGCCATAATTGATCGCGCTGGTCTGGCGCCGCATATAGGCCTTCCAGCTGTCCGAGCCGCTTTCGCGCCCCCCACCTGTCTCCTTCTCGCCGCCGAAGGCCCCACCGATCTCGGCCCCGGACGTGCCCATGTTGACGTTGGCGATGCCGCAATCCGAACCCGATGCGGACAGGAACTGCTCGACCTCGCGCATGTCGGTGGCGAATATCGAGGAGGAAAGGCCCTGCGGTACGGCATTCTGCAAGGCGATCGCATCCTCGATCCGGTCATAGGCGAGAACGTAGAGGATCGGCGCAAACGTCTCCTCGCGCACGCAGGCCACCTGCTCCGGCATCTCGACGAGTGCCGGACGGGCATAGAAGGACGCCTCTCCGTTCACATCGACGCGCTCGCCCCCATGGACCCTTCCGCCGGCCGCACGCGCCGCCCCCAGTGCCCGCTGCATCGCATCGAAGGCGGCGCCGTCGATCAGCGGACCGACCAGCGCATCGCCCTCCAGCGGATTGCCGACGCTGATCCTGCGATAGACGGCAGCCAGCCGCGGCACCAGCCGGTCATAGACGTCGCGATGCACGATCAGGCGGCGCAACGTGGTGCAGCGTTGCCCGGCCGTGCCCATCGCGCCGAAAGCGACGGCGCGCAGGGTGAGATCGAGATCCGCCGACGGCGTGACGATCGAGGCGTTGTTCCCGCCCAGCTCCAATATCGCGCGCCCGAACCGCCGCGCGACCCGCTCGCCGACCATGCGGCCCATCCGCGTCGATCCCGTGGCGGAGATTACCGGCACCCGGACATCGTCGACCAGATATTCGCCCAACGCCCGGTCGCCGAGCAGCAGACCGAGCAGACCGGCCGGCGCCTCGTCCCCGAAACGCGCGCAGACGCGATCGACCAGCGCCTTGACCGCGAGCGCGGTGAGCGGCGCCTTTTCAGAAGGCTTCCAGAGCACGCTGTCCCCGCACACGAAAGCGAGCGCGGCGTTCCAGCTCCACACCGCCACCGGAAAATTAAAGGCAGAAATCACGCCGACCGGGCCGATCGGGTGCCATTGCTCGGTGATGCGATGATCGGACCGTTCCGAAGCTATGCACAGGCCGTAGAGCTGTCGGGACAATCCGACCGCGAAGTCGCAAATGTCGATCATTTCCTGAACTTCGCCGAGCCCTTCCGACGGCGCTTTGCCGACCTCTATCGAAACGAGACGGCCTAGTTCCTGCTTGTGGGCGCGCAGTTCCTCGCCCAGCAGACGGACGAACTCGCCACGCCGGGGCGCCGGCACGCGACGCCAGGCGAGAAAGGCCTGCGTGGCGTCCGCGATCAGGCGGTCCGCCTCCGCCTCCACTGTTTCCCGCACGTTGGCGATCCGCTCCCCCGTGAGCGGCGAATGCACCGCGAGCGTACCGCCCTCGAACAGAGCGGCATCGACGCCGAGCGCAAGCAGGAGCTGACGGGTCTCGGCGGCAAGCGACAGAGGCATGAGGTAATTCCTTACGATAAAGATCAGAACCGAATTCCGGTGAGATGGGCGACCTGCGCGCCCATCTCGTAAAAGGCGCCCTTCGCGGCGCGCAAGCGGGCCTCGCGAGCGGGCGTCAGCGGAAGAGCAAGATGTTCGGGCTCGATCTCGCCGAGCGCGAGGCGCGCAAGATCGCGGCCGAAGCTGGTGCCGGGCGCTATTCCACGGCCGTTGAAGCCGCTGATGGAGTAGATGTTTCTATCATATTTAACGAAATTCGGCAGTGAGTTGTCGGTCATTCCGATGAAACCATACCAGCTATGTTCGAACTCGACTTCGGCCAGCTGTGGAAAAAGTCGTGCCAGCTCGCCCCGGCTCCAGCGCGCATGGACCAAGTTTCCACCGCGCCGCAATGCGCCGACGCTGCCGAAAACCAGGCGACCAGCGCGATCCAGGCGGAAGGACGAGAGGATCTGCCGCGTGTCCCACGCCCCCTGCCTTCCCGGCAGGATCTCGCGCCGAGCCGCTTCGTCGAGCGGAGCTGTGGCCATGTTGAAATAGGGCAGCATCACCTGCCCGCGCTTCGGCGCTCCGCAGAAACCCAGAGAATAGGCATCGGTCGCGACGATCACCCAAGGTGCCGTGACGCTGCCCGATGCGGTACGAACCCGCCATCCGGAGCCCAGATCGTCCCAGCCGATCACCTCGGACCACTCATGGATGCGCGCGCCCGCCGCGGTTGCCGCCCGGGCCAATCCGCGCACATAGGCGAGAGGCTGGATCGTCCCGGCGCGGCGATCGAGCAGCGCTCCGGAATAGGCCCTGCTGCCGATCCACCGCGCGGCCTCGCCGGCATCCAGCAACGCGACATCGGCTCCACGGGCGCGCCACTGCCTCGCCCGCTCGGTAATTTCGCGAAGCCCCGCGTCTCCGACCGCGCAATGCAGCGTCCCTACGCGTTCCGCCTCGCACGGAATGCCGTGGCGCGCGATGAGATCGAAAACGAGCCCCGGCGCGGCGCCAAGCCGGTCGAGCATCCGTTCCCCAAATTGTACGCCCAGCGCCTGCGGCATGTCCTCCGGCATCACCCACATGCCTGCATTGACCAGCCCGACATTGCGTCCCGACGCCCCGAAGCCGATCTCCCGCGCCTCGAGAACGACCGCCGAACGCCCGGCCTCCGCAATGTGCAACGCGGCCGAGCAGCCGGTGAAACCTGCCCCGATAACGACGACGTCCGCCCGCACGTCGCCGACCAACGGGCAAGCAAGCGGGGCGGCGGGCGCTGAGGCAGCCCAGAGGCCGTGCGTAAGCGGATCGCCGCTCATCGCACGCCCCACTCTCCGTGCGAGGAAACAGGCGCCGTCCGTCCCCTTCCCTTCCGCATCGTCGCCCCCTCGCCACATCATGCCATCACGGAATATCTTGCGAACGGATGCGTCAGGCAGCAAGCGAGGTTTCGGACGAAGTTGGTTCCACGATGGAATGATATGAGCCTTCCGCGACGCTTCCTGCCGCCCACGCCTCTGCTCTCCGCCTTCGAGGCTGCAGCGCGCCACCAGAGCTTCACTGCGGCAGCCCGCGAGCTGGCGCTGACGCAGAGCGCAGTGAGCCGACAGATTCGGGCGCTCGAAGAGATATTGGGATCCGAGCTGTTCCATCGCGAGCGACAGACCGTGCGACTTACCACCGCCGGCGCCGCCTATGCGCGCGAGATACGCGATGCATTGACCCGCATCGCCGGCGCCACGCTGAGCTTTCGGGCCAATCCGAGCGGCGGATCGTTGCATCTGGCGATATTGCCGACCTTCGGGACACGGTGGCTTGCCCCCCGCCTGCCCGACTTCCTCGCCGCCCATCCCGGCATCACCATCAACCTGACGACGCGCCTGGTTCCGTTCGATTTCGGCTTTGACTCGGTCGATGCCGCCATCCATTTCGGCCTGCCCGAATGGCCCGGTGCCGAGCTGGAGCTGCTCATGGGGGAAACCGTCGTGCCGGCATGCAGCCCCGCCTTGCGCGACCGCCATCGCTTCGCGGCTCCCGCCGACCTGCTCTCCGCCCCCCTACTGCATCTGGTTTCGCGGCCTGATGCCTGGGAACGCTGGTTCGCCACCAACGACATCGATCCCGGCGAAGTGCACGGCATGCTGCTCGACCAGTTCGCGCTAGCCGCCCAGGCCGCCTCGGCCGGGCTGGGCGTCGCGCTTCTGCCCGAGTTCCTGATCGACGCGGAACTGGCGCGAGGCGAACTGGTCCGCGCGATACATATGCCCATGCAAAGCGCCGAAAGCTATTATCTCGCCTGGCCGCAAACCCACGACCGTCATCCGCCGCTCGAACTCTTCCGGGCCTGGATTGTCCAGGAAGCGCGTCGCTTCTCGGCAGGATGCGAATGACGCCCGCTCGCTGCATCTCGCGCGGGGTTCGCCGCGATCCGCCACCTGTCCGATTGTTCATCCGATCCATGCACCCATCGGCTGCGAAAAGCGTTGCGCAGAGCAACCTAAGTTAGCGGGAGCCGGGACCGGATGGCAGACGACGATATTCTCACCCATGCCAAAGTGGTCCTCAAACCGGATCCTTCGCGTACCGTCATCCGCCCCTTCGACCTTGCCGACCCGGCCGCATTTGCCGACGAGGCCCATCCGCGCGCGCAACGCATCGCGCAGCGCGTGCTAGAATTGGATGGAGACCGGCTAGAAAGCATAATCGCAGCCGTGATGACGCCGATGACAAAGCGTCACGCCAATGCCGAACGCTATTTCCGTCAGCGCTTCGAGGAAATGCGGCCGGCGATCTGGCCGTGCGAGGCAAATGACCGCCAGGCACTGCTCATCGGCGCCTATTTCAGCGAGGAATATGCCTTCGAGGCCGCGGCGCTGTTCAACCCGAGCATCATATTGGACGACGACCAGAGCGGACTACCGCCGGGTGCGGTGCGCTTCCTGCTCTCGCTGCGAGGAATCGGCGAAGGCCATGTGTCTTCCGTGACCTTCCGGCGCGGCGTTTGGAATGGCGACGGCGATGTCGCGATCGAAGAACCGAGCCCCTATGGCGTGCCGCTAACCATCGAGCAGCACGACGGCCGCACCGAGCGAACCACGCTTCGCATGTCCTGCATGGAACAACGCGACATTTCCGAAGCGGTGCTGTTTCCGGTCACGCCGAGCCAGCATCAGGGCATCGAGGATCTGCGGCTGCTGCGCCTCAGCGAGGAGGACGGCAGCAGTTGCATCGTCGGCACCTACACGGCGTTCAGCGGCGCGGAAGTCCGGCAGGAAATTTTGCGCACGCCGGATTTCCACAGCTTCGAGCTAGTGCCGGTGCAAGGCGACATGGCGGGATATAAGGGCATGGCCCTCTTTCCCCGACGCATCGGCGGGCGCTATGCCGCGCTCGGCCGCCAGGACAGCGAGAATATCTGGCTGCTCGACTCCGACGATCTCTACACCTGGAACGGCGGCCGCAAGATCATCAGCCCGCGCTGGCCCTGGGAATATGTCCAGATGGGCAATTGCGGGTCGCCGATCGAACTGGACGAAGGCTGGCTGGTGTTGACCCACGGCGTGGGCATGGTCCGGGCCTATTGCATGGGCGCGTGCCTGCTCGACAAGGACGATCCTTCCAAGCTGCTCGGCCGGACGGCGCGGCCACTGCTCTTCCCGAGCTTCGCCGATGCTGGAGGCTATGTGCCGAATGTCGTCTATAGCTGCGGCGCGCTCGTGCACGATCGCACTCTGCTGCTGCCTTATGGCGTCGGCGACACGGTCACCACCTTTGCGAGCGCGCCGATCGATCATATCCTGGCGGCAATGGAATAGAGGACGCGATGGCCGCCCAGCCCGACGCGATCGATCGCCGCAAGCGGGCCGCCGCGGAGGCGGCCGCCGCCGAGATCGGCGATGGCATGACCGTCGGCCTCGGCACGGGCAGCACCGCCGCCTTCGCGATCGCCGCGATTGCCCGGCGTATGCGCGACGGGCTGTCCGTGCGGGCGGTGGCGACATCGGAACGCACCGCCGCGGCGGCGCTGAGCATGGGCATCCCTCTCGTCGCGATGGACGACGTCGACTCTCTGGATCTGGCCATAGACGGGGTCGACGAGATCGATCCGCTGTTTCGAGCCATCAAGGGGGCGGGCGGCGCCATGCTGCGCGAAAAGATCGTGGCGAGCGCCGCATCCCGAATGATCGCAATCGCCGACGCATCCAAGTTCGTCGACCGGCTCGGCGCGCGGCCGGTTCCTATCGAGGTGCTGCCGCTGGCCCGCGCCTTCGTCGCGCGCCGGGTGACGCTGCTCGGCGGGACCGCGCATCTGCGCGCCGGCACGGATGGTCCAGCGCGGAGCGACCAGGGCAATGTCATCCTCGACTGCGCCTTCGGCCCGGTCTCGGATCCCGCAGCACTCGCCGTGGCACTGAGCGCCATTCCCGGCGCGCTCGGCCACGGGCTGTTCGTCGAAGAGATAGATGCGCTCTATCTCGGCGACGGGGACGGCGTGATCCGACGCGACAGGCCCCCTCCCACGGCAGACGGATGACCGATGCCGGTGCATCCTTTGGTTTAGCTTCTCGTTCGACAGGAAACCGCGGAAGGTGTCTCCCATGTCCACCAAACATGTCTCCGTCCATGAAGACGGCTCGCCCGAACGCCTGGCGATCGATACGATCCGGACGCTTGCGATGGATGCCGTGCAAAAGGCGAATTCCGGTCATCCGGGCACGCCGATGGCCTTGGCACCGATCGCCTACACGCTGTGGCGCGATTTCCTGCGCTACGATCCGGAAAAGCCGGATTGGCCGAACCGGGATCGCTTCGTGCTGTCGGTCGGCCATGCTTCGATGCTCCTCTATGCCGTGCTGCATCTGGCCGACGTCCGCGAGATCGATGCCGAGGGCAAACCGACCGGCAAGCCCGCGGTGAGCCTCGACGACATCAAAGCCTTCCGTCAGCTCGGTTCCAAGACCCCGGGCCACCCCGAATATCGCATGACCACCGGCGTGGAGACGACGACGGGGCCACTCGGCCAGGGATGTGGCAATTCCGTGGGAATGGCGATCGCCGAACGCGCACTCGCCGCTCGCTACAACCGCGAAGGCTTCACCCTTTTCGATCATGACGTCTATGCCCTGTGCGGCGATGGCGACATGATGGAAGGCGTATCGGGCGAAGCCGCATCGATCGCCGGCCACCTCAAGCTCGCCAACCTTTGCTGGATCTACGATTCCAACCAGATCAGCATCGAAGGGTCGACCGAACTCGCCTTCACCGAGGACGTGCGCCTGCGCTTCGAAGGCTATGGCTGGAAGGTACTGCGCGTCGAGGATGCCAACGACACGGAGGCGTTTGCAGAGGCGATCCGGACTTTCAAGGCCACCGACGACCGGCCGACCTTCATCATCGTCCACTCCGTGATCGGCTGGGGATCGCCCCGTGCGGGAAGCGAGAAGGCGCATGGCGAGGCGCTGGGCGAAGAAAATGTACGCTCCACCAAGCGCGGCTATGGCTGGCCGGAGGACGCGCATTTCCTCGTTCCCGACGGTGTGTCGGATGCATTCGGCGGCGCAATCTCGAAGCGTGGCCGGGCCCTGCGAGAGGATTGGGAAAAGCTATTCGTCCGCTATCGCGACGCCTATCCGGCCGAGGCGGAAGAGCTAGAGGCAATGCGGCGCGGCAGGGTGCTCGACGGATGGCAGGAAATGCTGCCCAGCTTCCCAGCCGACGAGAAGGGGCTCGCGACGCGCGACAGCGGCGGCAAGGTGCTCAACGCCATCTCCCCCTGCATCCCGGCGCTGCTGGGCGGAGCTGCGGACCTTTCACCCTCGACCAAGACCGACATCAAGGAGGCGGCAGCGTTCGAAGCCGGCCATTATGACGGACGCAACATGCATTTCGGCGTACGCGAGCATGCGATGGGATCGATCGCCAACGGCATGGCGCTGAGTTATCTGCGATCCTACACGGGCACCTTCCTCGTCTTCGCGGACTATATGCGCCCGCCGATCCGGCTGGCCGCGATCATGGAACTTCCGGTGATCTTCGTGTTCACCCATGATTCCATCGGCGTCGGCGAAGACGGGCCGACGCACCAGCCCATCGAGCATCTCGCAACGCTGCGCGCCATTCCCGGTCTCGACACCATTCGTCCCGGCGATGCCAATGAGGTGGCCATCGCGTGGAAGGTGGCGATCACGCATACGCACGAACCGACGGCGCTGATCTTGTCGCGCCAGGCGGTACCGACGCTCGATCGGTCGCGATACGCCGCGGCGGAAGGGCTGGAGAAAGGTGGCTATGTGCTCGCGGATCCGGACGAAGGCGATCCCGAGACGATCCTGATCGCCACGGGCAGCGAACTCCCCCTCGCGGCTGCCGCACATGAAAGGCTTGCCTCGGAAGGCGTGCGATCGCGTCTCGTATCGCTGCCGAGCTGGTATCTCTTCGAAAAACAGGACCAGGCTTATCGCGATAGCGTGCTGCCTCCAGCCATCCGCGCGCGCGTGGCAGTGGAGCAGGGCGGCGCGATCGGCTGGGATCGCTACGTCGGACAGGATGGGGCAACCATCACCATGTCCACCTTCGGCGCATCGGCGCCGCTCGCCAAGCTGCAGGAGAAGTTCGGCTTCACGGTCGACAATATCGTCAAGGTCGCACGCAGCGTGATGGAGAAGAACGGATGAGCGATGTCATCGACAAGCCGGGCGTCACCAGCCGCCTGATGCAGCTGCACGACCTCGGTCAGGCGGTATGGCTCGATTTCGTGGATCGCAGCTTCCTGGAGAAGGGCGGCCTGCGCGAACTGATCGACCGTGACGGCGCGACGGGCGTCACCTCCAATCCGTCCATCTTCGAAAAAGCGATGGGCCATGGCGACGCCTATGACGAGGGCTTCCGAGCGTTCGCTGGGAAAGGCCCGGCAAGCGTCACCGCAAGCTACGAGGATGCCGCCATTGCCGATATCCGCGCCGCGGCCGACGATCTTCGGCCGGTCTACGATCGGCTGAACGGCAAGGACGGCTATGTGAGCCTCGAAGTGTCACCCTATCTCGCCATCGACAAGGAGGCGACGATCGCCGAGGCCCGGCGACTCTGGCAGGCGGTCGACCGGCCCAACCTGATGATCAAGGTGCCGGCTACGGAGGAGGCCGTGCCAGCGATCCGGCAGCTCCTCGAAGACGGGATCAATATCAACATCACCCTGCTCTTCGCACAGCAGGCCTATCAGCAGGTCGCCGAAGCCTATCTCGCCGCGCTGGAGGCGCGCGTCGCCAGGGGCGAGCCGGTAGACCGGATAGCCAGCGTCGCAAGCTTCTTCGTCAGTCGCATCGACACGCAGATCGACAAGAAGATCGATATACGCGTGAAGGACGGCGATGCAGAAAGCGAGGCGCTGAAGCGCCTGCGCGGCAAGGTGGCCATCGCCAACGCAAAGCTCGCTTATGCCTGGTATCTGGAGATGATCGCCAGCAGGCGCTGGCAGGATCTGGCCGCCAAAGGGGCGATGCCGCAGCGCCTGCTCTGGGCCTCCACCGGGACCAAGGATCCGAACTATCCCGACACTCTCTATGTCGATACGCTGATCGGCCCGGATACGGTCAACACCATGCCTCCCAAGACGATGGATGCCTTTCGCGATCATGGCACCATAGGGCTGACGCTGACGGAAGATGTGGACGGGGCGCGCAAGGTGCTGGCGGAGGCGGAGCGGCTCGGCCTCGACCTGGCCGGCGTCACGCGCGATCTGGTGGAGGATGGCGTCAAGCAATTTGCCGATGCGGCAGATGCGCTGCTCGGCGCGGTCGCCGCCAAGCGCGCAAGCTTCCTCGGCGACCGCTTGAACGCGATGGAGGCAGATTTGCCGCCTGCGCTGGAGCGGGCGGTGGATGCGCGGCTCGAGGCAGCGCGTGCGGAGGCTTGGTCCCGCCGGCTGTGGCAGGGTGACGCGAGCTTGTGGACAAGCAAGGACGAGGGCGACTGGCTGGGCTGGATGCCGGCGGCAGAAGGCAAGCAAGTTGATGTCGAAGCGCTCCGGCGCTTCGGCGAGGAAGCAAAAGGTTATCGGGATGCGGTTCTGCTCGGCATGGGCGGATCCAGTCTCGGACCGGAAGTGCTCTCCCTGATCTTCGGTGCCGCCCCCGGCAGCCCGACGCTGCATGTGTTGGACACGACCGATCCCGGCCAGATCGGCGACGTGGCGAGCAGGATCGATCCGGCCAGGACGCTGTTCATCGTTTCCTCGAAATCCGGATCGACGATGGAGCCGGAGTTGCTGCGCGCCTATTTTTATGCCGCAGAGGGGCAGCAAGGCGGCCATTTCGTCGCGGTAACCGACCCCGGATCGAAGCTGGAGGCCGTGGCGGCGGAGCATGGCTTCGCTCACGTCTTTGCGGGCGATAAGGCGATCGGAGGCCGCTACTCGGTGCTCTCCGTCTTCGGCATGGTGCCCGCGGCGGCGATGGGACTCGATATCGCTGCCTTCTATGAAGCGACCGCGCCAATGGTGCAGGCCTGCAATGCTGACGTGCCGCCCGCGGCTAATCCCGGAGTCCGGCTGGGCGTGATCATCGGCAAGGCGGCAGTGGATGGACGAGACAAGCTGACCATCGTCACCTCTGCCAGCCTCACGCCGCTGGGCGCCTGGCTGGAACAACTGCTCGCCGAGTCCACCGGCAAGCACGGCAAAGGCATCGTGCCGGTAGATCTCGAACCCCTCGGCGGACCGGGCCATTATTGCGCGGACCGGATCTTTGTTTCCTTCC
This sequence comes from Flavisphingomonas formosensis, assembly GCF_009755815.1. Classification (GTDB taxonomy): domain Bacteria; phylum Pseudomonadota; class Alphaproteobacteria; order Sphingomonadales; family Sphingomonadaceae; genus Flavisphingomonas; species Flavisphingomonas formosensis. The sequence goes on along the minus strand of NZ_WRPK01000022.1, from coordinate 28,992 downwards.
ATCTCCAAGGGGATAAGGATGATAATTCGGACAAGTTGAAAGCCCTGGCAGATGCAGGGCATCCGGTTCTCCGCATCACCCTCGCCCGGCGCGACCAGATCGGGCAGGAATTTTTCCGCTGGGAAGTGGCGACCGCCATTGCCGGTGCGGTGATCGGCATCGATCCGTTCGACCAGCCGGACGTGGAGGATGCGAAGGTAGCGACCCGCAAGCTCGTCGATGCCTATGAGCGCTCCGGCCATCTGCAGCCCGAGACCCCGATCGCCGAAAGCGCCGACTTCGCGCTGTTCGCTCCCAAGGCGATGGCCGAGACCGCTGCCGATCCCGACCGTCTGCTGGAACTGCATCTCGCGAGCCTCAGACCGGGCGACTATGCCGGCTTCCTCGCCTATGTCGAACGCAACGAGACCAATGCGGAAGCGATCGGCGCCATGCGGGTCGCAGTCCGCGACGCGAAGTCCGTCGCGACCGTCGCCGGGTTCGGCCCGCGCTTCCTCCATTCGACCGGACAGGCCTATAAGGGCGGGCCCAATAGCGGCGCCTTCCTGACGATCACGCGCGATCCCGATCCGGACCTCTCCATACCCGGCCATCAGGCAAGCTTCGGCACCATCCAGATTGCCCAGGCGCGCGGCGATATGGACGTGCTTGCAGAGCGCGGTCGCCGTGTGCTCAGAGTCCATCTCAAGAAAGGCGGTGGCGGGATCGCAGCGCTCAAGGCCGCCCTGTTGCGCGTTTTGAGCTGATCACCTTGCCAGAGCCGGCCCGCCTCGAACGGTCGCTCCCTTTTGCCGCTAAGGCGAGACCGCCAATGAACTCCCGGGCTATGTTCGGGACGAGTGAACCTCGAAATCTGCCGTCAAGAATCTGCCGCTAAAATGAGGAGACCAATACCATGCGTCTTGCAATGATCGGCCTCGGCCGGATGGGCGCCAATATCGCGCGGCGGCTGATGCGCGGTGGCCACGAGATCGTCGCCTATGATCGCGATGCCAAGGCCGTCGAGACATTGGCCAGCGAAGGCGCGACCGGCGCCGTCTCGCTCGAGGATGTCGTTGCCAAGCTGGACGGGCCACGCATTTTCTGGGTCATGCTGCCGGCGGGCGGACCGACAGAGGATACCATTGCCGAACTGCGCCGCATCGCTTCCTCAGGCGATATCATAATCGATGGCGGCAACACCTTCTACAAGGACGACATTCGTCGCGCGAAAACCTGCCTCGAAAGCGGTATCCGCTATGTCGACGTCGGCACTTCGGGCGGCGTCTGGGGGCTGGAGCGCGGCTATTGCATGATGATCGGCGGCGACAAGGCGGTCGTGGATGGACTGGATCCGATCTTCGATACCCTGGCGCCCGGCTATGGCTCGATCCCGCGCACCGAAGGACGGGACGCGCCGGACGATCGGGCGGAGCGCGGCTATATCCACGCCGGCCCAGCCGGTGCGGGCCATTTCGTCAAGATGGTCCACAACGGCATCGAATATGGGCTGATGCAGGCTTATGCCGAGGGCTTCGATATATTGAAGGGCAAGGCGTCCGAGACATTGCCGGAGGAGGAACGCTTCACCATCGACCTGCCCGATGTCGCCGAGGTCTGGCGGCGCGGCAGCGTAATCTCCTCCTGGCTGCTCGATCTTTGCGCGATCGGCCTCGTGAAGGATCATCATCTTGATCATTATAGCGGCCGCGTAGCCGACAGCGGCGAAGGCCATTGGACGATCGAGGCCGCGATGGAAGAGGCCGTGCCGGCCAATGTCCTGTCCGCCGCGCTGTTCGCCCGCTATCGCAGCCGCGTGGAATCGACGTTCGGCGACAAGCTGCTGTCCGCAATGCGCTTCGGCTTCGGCGGCCATGTGGAGATGCCGCAATGAGGAAGGCGCCCGTCGCGCCGCCTGCGACTTTCGTCATTTTCGGGGCATTGGGCGATCTCACCCGGCGCCTGCTTGTCCCTGCCCTGCTCAACCTCACCCGCGGTGGCCTGCTGGCCGAGCAGACCACGGTGCTGGGCGTCAGCCATCACGATAAGGACGATGCGGCGCTGCGCAGCGAACTCGACGATTTCATCGAGGCTGACGATGCGTGGGCTACGTTGCGCGAGCGGATCCATTATCTGAAGGGAGACTTCACCGATGCCGCGACCTTCGAGGCGCTAGCCGAGCGGATCGACGGCAACGCGGTCTTCTACCTCGCGACCGCCCCATCTTTTTTCGGGCCGATCGTCGACAGCCTTGCCGACGCCGGCCTTCTGGAGGAAAAAAAGGGGTTCCGCCGGGTGGTCATCGAAAAACCTTTCGGCACCGACCTGGCCTCTGCAAAAGCCCTCAACGCGCGTCTCCTGGCCCGTGCGGCCGAGACTCAATTCTACCGGATCGATCATTTCCTCGGCAAGGAAACCGTCCAGAACATCCTCGTGGCTCGTTTCGCCAACGTCCACCTCGAGGCGGTCTGGAACAACCGCTATGTCGATCATGTCGAGATCACCGCAGCCGAGACCGTGGATGTGGGCACTCGCGGCAAATTTTACGATGCGACCGGCGCCTTGCGCGACATGGTGCCCAATCATCTCTTTCAGCTCCTCGCGCTGGTCGGCATGGAACCGCCGAACAGTTTCGAGGCGGAGGCGGTGCGTAGCGAACGGGCGAAGCTGATCGCCGCCATCCGCCGCATCGAGCCCGCCGACGCGGTGCGCGGCCGCTACGAGGCCGGAAAGATCGGCGACAAGGAGATCACAGCCTATCGCAAGACGCCGGAGGTCGCCCCAAAGAGCAAGACCGAGACCTACGTCGCGCTCAAGGTGCAGGTGGAAAGCTGGCGCTGGTCCGGCGTGCCCTTTTATCTCCGGACCGGCAAGGCGATGCGCGCACGCGACACGCAGATCATCATCCATTTTCGGGACGCGCCGCTGAAGCTGTTCCGCGAGGAAGGCGTCGACGAGCTGCCGCCCAACCGCCTCGTCCTCCAGCTCCAGCCGCATGAGGGCATCAAGCTCGACTTCGTCGCGAAGCAGCCCGGGCCGCTGATCGACACCGTGCCGGTTAGCATGGACTTCGTCTATGCCGACCATTTCCCGGTGAGCCATCAGACCGGCTACGAAACCCTGCTCTACGACGTGTTGATCGGCGACCAGATGCTGTTCCAGCGCGCGGACCAGATCGAGGCCGGCTGGCGCGCGGTACAGCCCTTGCTCGACGCCTGGGCCAGCGACGGCGAGCCGGAACCCTATGATCCGGGCAGCGACGGGCCCGCTTCCGCGGATGCGCTGATCGCCCGAGACGGACGCCGGTGGAACCCGATCGCATGAGCGGCGGCATCCGACTCCTGGTCTCGGACATAGACGGGACGCTCGTCCGCCATGACAAGAGCCTCGCCGAACCGGTGATAGCCGCGGTCGCGCGGCTGCAGGCGGCCGGACTGCGGCTCAGCCTGATAAGCGCGCGGCCGCCGAGCGGCATGTGCTGGATCGCCGAGCGGCTGGGGCTCGACGGCGAGATCGCGGCATTCAACGGCGCGACGATCGTGACCGCGGACGGCCGGGTGATTTCCGCCGATCGGCTGGATCCGGCCTGCGCGGCGCGGGCGCTGGCTCTGATCGACGCGCCCGGCGTTACGCCCTGGCTGTTCGCGGATGGCCGCTGGTATGTCCGCACCCTCGACAATCCGAAGATCGCGCGCGAGCGCCTCGCCGCCAATGTCGAACCCCAATTGGTCGACGATTTTTCCGGCCTGATCGCCCGCGTCGACAAGATCGTGGGCGTGAGCGACGATCATGCCCTGCTGGCGCAGCTCGACGACGCGGTGGCGGCAGCGCTGAGCACGACAGCCACGGTGGCACGATCCCAGCCATATTATCTCGACGTCACGACGCGGCGCGGCAACAAGGGCGATGGCCTCGCCGCGCTGGCGCAGGCGGCCGGACTTCCGCTGAGCGCAGTGGCCGCCATCGGGGACCAGCGCAACGACCTGCCGATGTTCGCCCGCGCCGGCCTTTCGATCGCCATGGGCCAGGGGCCGGAGGAAGTGCGCGCCGCTGCGATGCGGGTCACGTTGTCGAACGAACAGGACGGCGTGGCGCATGCCATCGACGAGATCGTCCTGCCGATGGCACGGCGTGAACCGGCAAGCGGCGATGGTCCGGCAAGCAGCGCGGGAGAGAATAGATGAAAAAGCTGATCGCCTTCGATCTCGACGGCACGCTGGCCGAGAGCAAGCAGCCGATCCAGCCGGAGATGGGCACGCTGTTGAAGCAATTGCTCGGCGTCGCCGCGATCGCCGTCATTTCCGGCGGTGACTGGCCACAGTTCGAAACCCAGGTGGTGGCACATATACCGGCGGGCAGCGACCTCAGTCGGCTGTTCATCATGCCGACCACCGGGACCAAGCTCTACCGATATGAAAACGAGGCCTGGCACGCGGTCTATGCCGATGTGTTCGATGCGGCGGAGCGCAAGACGATCATCGACGCACTCGACAAGGCCTCCGCGGAAGCCGGGCTGAACGACAGCCGGACCTGGGGCGACAAGATCGAGGATCGCGGCAGCCAGATCACCTATTCCGGCCTCGGCCAGGAAGCGCCGCTGGATGCGAAGAAGGCGTGGGATCCGGATTTCGCCAAGCGGAAGAAGCTGCAGGCAATCCTGCAAACCATGCTGCCCGACCTGTCGATCAATGTCGGCGGCTCGACCTCCGTGGACATCACGCGGCGCGGGATCGACAAGGCCTATGCGATCCGCCGGCTGAGCGAGGTGATCGGCATAGCGGCGCAGGACATGTTGTTCTTGGGCGACGCCATGTATCCCGGCGGAAATGATTATCCCGTGAAAGCCGCAGGAATCGACAGCATCGCCGTGCGCGACGTCGCCGAAACGCGGAGTGTGGTTTCCGCTATCATAGCCTGTCTGAAGTAGATTATATAAGATACTAACTATATGTATAATCTTCTCGAATGGATCTGTATCGGCGGCATCTGTAAGACGATCGCCGCATGCAATAGCGCGTATCGTTAGCGCGCTTCGCGGGTAGCAGAGCCCTCGCCGCCAGCTACTTCCGAAGAAGCTTCTGTTGCCGTCAGTCCCAACCGTCGTTGCAGTGCATTGCGGGAAGCGTCCAGCAAACGCTCGGCCCGATCGCGATCCTCGACCGTCCGGGCCAGAGCCATGGCACCTACCAGCTCGGCCAGCACCGAACTGGCCACTGTCTCCGCATCCCCGATGCCGAGCCGATCGACGAGACCGGACAACACTTCGATCAACCGGGTGATGCCGGCCACGAAGCGCGTGCGGGCTGCCTCGGGCATGCGGGTCGCCTCGGGTGACAGAGACGGGATCGGGCAGCCCCGGTCGGGCGCATCGCGATGCCGCATCGACAGATAGGAATCGATGAAACCACCGAGCGCTCCGCTCGGGTCCTGCTTATCGATCTGTTCGAAATAGCGCGCGTAACGCTCTTCGAACATGTACTGAATCGCCTCGGCAATCAGATCGTCCTTCGATTTGAAATGCGCATAGAAACCGCCATGGGTCAGCCCCGCCCGCCCCATCACCTCGGCCACGCTGACGCCGGCAATGCCGCCGACGCGTATCGCCTGGGCTGCCTCGCCGAGTACTCTCCCCCGCGTTCGCGCCTTATGTTCGCTATCGTATCGCATCGTCGTCTCCTACTTGGAGCGTGGGTCCGCAGATGCCAAGCGGCCCGTCGTCTCCGGCTGCCATCCGCCGCCGAGCGCTCGATAGGCAGCGACGGCAGCACGCGCCTCGTCCGCACGCACGCTTGCCAGCCGATCGGCCGCCGCCAGCCGCTCCCGATCTGCATCGAGCACGTCGATGAGCGCCGCAACGCCGCCCCGATAGGCCAGCTCCGTCTGATCACGCGCGGTGGTGAGCGCAGCGAGTTGGCGAGTACGCCGATCGCGTTCCGTCCGCGCTTCGGCAAGACGGGAGAGCGCCGTCTCGACATCTTCGGCAGCCCGCAAGACGGAGCCGCGCCATGCCGCCAGCGCCTCGGCCTCACGCCCGCGGGCGGAGGCGACCCCGGCATCCACCCGGCCGAAATCGAACAGGCGCCAGCGCAATCCTGCCGTCCCTGAAGCCTGCACGGCCCCGCCGGTAAACAGGTTCGACGCCCCGAGGCTGGCGACGCCGACAAGGCCGGAGAGCGATATGTGCGGATAATAGTCCGCAACCGCGACGCCGATACGGGCGTTGCTCGCCGCCAGCCGCCGTTCGGCAGCAACCACGTCGGGCCTGCGCCGGAGCAGATCGGCAGGCGCCGCACTGCCGGCCGGTTGCGGAGCCACGGGGATCGGGTGGACATCGCCCAATAAGGCGCGGTTGCTGCCCGGCTGCTCGCCGACCAACACGTCGAGACGGTTGAGCTCGGCCGCAATCGCCGCGCGCAACGGCGCCTTGGCGGCACGCACCGATTCCAGTTCGGCGGTGGCGCGGTTGAGCTCGCGCTCGGCGGACAAGCCCTGATCGAAACGCTGCCGCACCAGATCGACGAGAGCCTGCTCCGTCCGTTCCTGATCCTCCGCGACGACGAGACGCGCCTGAAGAGCGCGGAGCGCGAGATAGGCATCGGCCGTCTCGGCCGCGACCGCGATCGTGACCGCACCCGCATCCGCGCGGCTGGCGGCAAGATCGGCGCGCGCTGCCTCGCGCCCGCGCCGCAGGCCGCCGAATAGATCGATCTCCCAGGATGCCTCCGCACCCACCGCATATTCGTCATAGCCGCGCGGCAGGCCGAGAATTTGTGTTACCTTGCCCACCGGCGTCTCGCGCGACTGGCTGGCCGTACCGGCGCTGCCGGTGCCATCGATCGACGGTAGCAGCGCCGCCCCTGCCCCGCGCGCCGCCGCACGCGACTGCTCGATCCGGGCAAGAGCCTGGGCGAGATCGGTATTCCCGACGATCGCCTTGTCGACCAGGCCCACGAGGATCGGATCATCGAAACCCCGCCACCAATCCGCATCCACCCCGCGGGTGTCGATCGCGTCGGCGGATAGGAAATGCGGTGTAAGTGCCACGGTGGGACGATGATAATCGGGCCCGACCGTACAACCGGTCAGGGCCGTGGCAGCGAGCAGGATCGAAGACAGGCGCATGGCGGCTCCCCCTAATGGGCATCGGCGGGCGAAGGACGGGGGCCGCGAGGCGGACGGCAGAAAGGCACCATCAGCAGCGCGGCGAAAAAGATCCACGCCATCAGCCGGAAGACGTCGTCGAACGCGATCACGAGCGCTTGCCGGCCAACGATGCGGGCGAGCAGTCCCTTGGCCATCAGCAGCGCCCGGTCGGGATCGGGTGTGAGGGCACCGAGGCGATGGGCCAGATCGGCGGTCATATCCTGCGCGGTACGGCCCGATCCCGCCAGCGCCTCGCCGAAGCGCGACGCCTGGATACGGGCATTGTCCTGCAGCCAGGTGTTGACCGTGGCGATGCCGATCGCGCCGCCGAGGTTTCGCATCAGATTGAACAACCCCGAGGCGTAGCGCAGCTCAGGCCCCTGAAAGCCCGATAGGGCCATGTTCACCGACGGCACGATGCAGAGCATGACGAAGAGGCCACGGACCACCTGGGGCCAGAAAAGCTCCCCGAAGCCCCAGTCTGCGCCCAGATAGGACGTCATCCACATGCTGGTGGCGAAACCGATCAGGCCGATGGTGATCAGCAGGCGCTGGTCCACCGATTGCGATGCGCGCGCGGCGATGATCGTGCTGACGAACTGGCCCGCGCCGACGATGAACACCGTCGTGCCGATCTGCAGGCTGTCGAAATCCCGTACCCGGCCGAGGAAGACGGGCAGCAGATAGGTGGACGAATAGATGCCGAAGCCGATCACCAGATTGAACAGGCAGGCGAAGGCGTAGGTAGGATTGCGGAAAGGCGTGAGCCGCACGATCGGATTCCTCGAGAAGAAGGAGCGTTCGAGGAACAGGCCAAAGGCCACCAGCGAGAACCAAGCCGCCATTAATATCGTCGGATCGCCGAACCAATCCTTGCGCGGCCCTTCCTCCAGCACATATTCGAGCCCCCCGAGCGCCACCGCCATCGCCAGCAGATGCGACCAGTCGATCCGGCCGAACATCTCGGGATCCGCACTATCGACCCGGACGAAAAATATGGTCAGCACCGTCACCGCGACACCAGGGACGACGTTGATGAAGAAGATCCAGCGCCAGTCCAACGCTTCGGTGATGATACCGCCGACGGTCGGCCCCAATGTCGGCGCCAGCACGGACACCATGCCGAGGATCGCCGGAATCAGCGCGCGCTGCTTGCCCTCGAACAAGGTGAAGCCGACCGCGAAAACGCTGGGCACCATCGCGCCGCCGACGAAACCCTGGATGGCTCGGAAGGTGGCCATGGATTCGATGTTCCAGGCGAGGCCGCAGGCGATGCTGGAAAGGGTGAACAGGCCCGCCGACGCGGCGAAGAGCCAGCGCGTCGACATGGCCTGGCCGAGGAAGGCCGAAAAAGGGATCATCACCAGTTCCGCCATCAGATAGGCGGTCTGAACCCAGCTCACCTCGTCCGGCCCCGCGGAGAGGCCCGCCTGCACGTCGTTGAGCGATGCCGCGACTATCTGGATGTCGAGCAGCGCCATGAACTGGCCGAACGCCAATATGCCGAAGACCAGGAATTTGCGCTGTGTCGTCCACTCGGAAGGATTGGACGCCATCGGCACGACGATCGCCATGAGCATGGCCTCTTGTTATATGATACCTATAATATTATATGTGTCATATCATTCGCGCAAGGGGTGGTTTCATGGATGCGATGACGAGCGTAGCGGCGGCCGAGCAGGAGAAGCACCGTCGGAAGCTGAAATTGCCGTCGCGCAGAACGCTGGTCGCGTCGGGTGTGGCACTGGCGATCGCACTGGCCGGCGCGGCTTGGATCGCAACACCGCCCGCTGTCGAAACGACCGACGACGCCTATGTCGGCGCCGATGCAACTACCGTCGCGCCGAAAGTGCGCGGGTTGGTCGCATCCGTGCTGGTGCGGGACAATCAGGCAGTGAAGGCCGGTCAGCCCCTCGTGCGGATCGATCCGGAGGAATTCGATGCAAAAGTCTCGGCGGCCGAAGCGGATCTTGCCGATGCCGAAGCCGGCGTGGCTTCTGCCAAGGCTGCCCTGGTGAGCCTAGCGGCGGAAGAACGTCTCGCCTCCGCTGGTGTCATCGCTGCGCAGACCACGATCCGATCGACCTCGGCCCAGGCCGATCGGGCGGATGCGGATCGGCGCCGCTATCAGGCGCTCGTCGCCGGCGGCGCGGTGGCACGCAGCGATGCCGACCGGTTCGCCGCGGCCGCCGTCACCGCCGAACAGGATGCCGCGCGTGCGCGGGCGGAACTATCCGTCGCGCAGCAAGGCCTCGGCGTCTCGCAGGCGAAACGGCCGGGTCTGGCGGCCGCGGTACAGATTGCCGAGGCACGTGTTGCGCAGGCCCGGGCCGCGCTCGACCTAGCGCGGCAGGATCAGCGCCACACCATCATCTACGCGGCAATCGACGGGGTTATCGGCAATCGGCAGGTGCGCGTCGGAGACTATGTTCAGCCGGGATCCCGGCTCCTGACGCTAGTGCCGCTGCACGCGCTCTACATAACCGCCAATTTCAAGGAAACGCAGACGAGCAGAATGCGTATAGGCCAGGCGGCAACGATCGATGTCGACGCTTTAGGCGGAGATGTGCTCAAGGGCACGGTGGAAAGCATCGCGCCGGGATCGGGATCGACTTTCGCGCTGCTCCCCTTCGAACCAGGAACCGGCAATTTCACGAAAATAGTACAGCGGGTGCCGGTGCGCATCCGTTTCGGTGCGGGACAGGCCGGTGCCGATACGCTGCGGCCGGGACTTTCGGTTACAGCGAAGGTTCGCGTGCGTGGTTGAGGAACGGCTGGCGAAGCGGCGGCGATGGTAGCCCGATTGCGCCGCGCCCAATTTTCATCGATCATCCAGGCTTCTTGTCATCGGATGAACGGCGGAGAGTCGGGTGAGCGAAGGCAAACGCGTGGCAGTGATGGTCGGAAGCCTGCGCAGGGATGGATATAGCAGCTTGCTTGCTCGCGCGCTCGCCGCATTGGCACCGGCATCGCTGACGCTCGACATCGTTTCGATCCGGGACCTGCCGCTATATGACGCCGATCTCGATGACGATCCGCCCGAAGCCTATACGCTGTTCCGCGATGCCGTGCGCGCCGCGGACGCAGTGCTGTTCGTGACGCCGGAATATAATCGCTCGATCCCCGCTCCGTTGAAGAATGCGATCGACGTCGGCTCGCGCCCCTATGGGCAGAGCGTGTTCAGTCGCAAACCGGCCGCGGTCGTCAGCCAGTCTCCGGGCGCGATGGGCGGCTTCGGCGCGAACCATGCCGTCCGTCAGTCGCTCGTCTTCCTCAACATGCCGACCCTGCAGCAGCCGGAAATCTATCTGGCGCATTCGGATGCACTGTTCGATGAGGATGGCGCGATCGCGGAGGAAAAGACGCGCCAGTTCCTGACCCAATTCCTGCACGCGTTCGAAGCCTGGATTGCCCGCACCGGCGCTTGAGCGCACACTTGCCATCATAGCGAAGGATGAAGGCCATGACGGATGCCTGCCCCCATGTCGCCGATGTTGCCGACGTGACGCCCAGCGCCGCGGGATGCGAGGAATGTCTGAAGATCGGATCGCCCTGGGTGCATCTGCGGCTTTGCCGGGTCTGCGGACATGTCGGCTGTTGTGACGATTCGCCGAATCGGCATGCCACGGCGCATTACCATGCCACAGGCCACCCCGTGATCGAGGGTTATGATCCGCCGGAAGGCTGGGGCTGGTGCTACATCGACGAGGTGGCGTTCGATCTGCGTGATCGGATGACGCCGCATCCTGGACCGATCCCCCGCTTCGTCTGAGCCGAGTGGCGCTCCGTCGCCTCAATCGTCCGTCATCGATGCGAAGAGATTGACGACACGCCCATCGCGGCGCCGGATGTCCACGTCCCGCGGATGCACGAAATCCTCGCGGAACCACGGGTACCGCACGGGATCGAACATATGCTTCAACCAATCGATGGTTGCGCGTAATGGCGGAGCATCGCGCGCTTCGGGATGATAATAATAATAGAGGTCGAAGCGGAACTGGACGGGCAAGTCGAGCGGGACCAGCCGGTTCGTGAGATCCACCACATAAGTGGGCATCAGTGCGACGCCGATGTCGTTCGCCACCGCCCAGAACAGGGCCAGGCTGCTGTTGGTGCGCAGTGGCATGAAGCCCTTGGGGCGGTCCAGCCCGATCAGCAGATCCAGGAAATGCGAGTTCACGCCGGGCGCGCTCTGCTCGATGAACTTATGGTTCTGCACCATATCGTGCAGCGAGGTCGGAGCGCCGTTACGCATGATATAGCGCTTGGACGCGAACAACAGGAAATGCAGCGTGGCGATCTTGGCGGTGATCAATTCCGGATTGGCCGGAGGATAGAAAACCAGGCCGCAATCCAGTTCATGGCTGCGGTCCCGCTTCAGATCATAATCGCATTGGATCGAGATCGTCAGTTCCGGAAACTGTGTCTGCAGATCCAATATGTGCGGCGTGAGCCAGGTTGAGCCGATCGCTTCGCTAGCGCCAACGCGCAGCTCACCGGGCGCGATCAGGCTGTCGTCCACGGCGCGGTTCCGCAGCGACAGCTCCGTCCGCAGCCGCATGGCTATCACCTGCAGTTCCCGGCCCGCCGGCGTCAGCATCGCCCCTGTGCGCGTACGGGTGAAAAGGCTCGCCTGTCGTTCCTTTTCCAGCCTCTCTATGCGGCTGCGCACGGTGTTCACCGAAATGTTCAGCTGCTCGGCAGCCTGGCGCAGGCTACCTGTCTCGGCCACGATCAAAAACGCATGAATATCGCGGCTTTGCAGGGGCTGTGCAGGCGCCGCGACAGACCTGTTCACCGGAGTAACACGCGGTTCAGAATTCTTGATCGCGACTCGCCGCCGTTCCACTTCCTACAATCCTTTCGTCTTAACCATAGAGGGAAGGACTTAGAGGGCCAATGAAAACAGAGGCAACTACACGGGTCAGCCACATAATCAGCGACGATGAAGCGCCGATGGCTTTTATGCCCTGGATCGAAGCGTCCGGCATCACCCCGAACGACATCTGTTACGCATCCCTCGAGGAAAGCCTGGCTGCGCTGCGCTTCGCACGGCAGACGATCACCGTCGCCAATGAACAGACGGTCGCTGCGGCCTGGCATCGCCAGCCGGACGGGTTCCGCATCGTTCGGCGGCACGCCACGCTGGAGCAATGTCCGATGCTGGCCTATCTGACGCTCAATGCGGCGGGCGCCGCCGCGATGGTGGACGGGCAGTTCAACGGGCTTCAACCCGATATGCTCTGGCTGAGCCATCCAGGGGAAACGCCCGAAGCCATCTATCTCTGGCTGCTGCTGGCGCGCGGACAGAAGCCCGCCGGGGTCGCGATGATCGCCGAGGCGGCGAAGATCTGCTGCGACCGCGGCATCCCGCTTTTTTCGCGCGCGATCAACGACGCTTCCCGGCGCATGCACGACGAGCTCGGCTTCATATCGGCGCGCGGCCTCTATCCCAACGCGCCTGCGTGGTTGCTGATTCTGCCGCCGGAGCGGCGGCGCACGACCGAGCGCATCGACATCGTACACGCCCGCACCTTCGAAGATATGGCGAAGATCTTCGCTGTCCGCACGGCCACCTATGTTGCGGAACAACACGCCCAATATGACGAAGAATATGACGGCAACGATTTCTGCGCGACCCAGCTGCTCGGTCTCGTCGACGGACAACCGGCGGGATGTGCCCGCATCCGCTATTTCGGCAGTTTCGCGAAGCTGGAACGGGTGGCGGTTCGGAAGGAATTCCGCCACACGCGGCTGGCATCGCGCCTCGCGCGCGAAACGATTCGGCATTGCCGTCGCAAAGGCTTTCATCGCATCCTGGGCCATTCCCGCTTCGACCTCTTCCCGCTGTGGAAGATGTTCGGCGGCAAGCTGATCGACGGGCGCCCCTCCTTTCGGTTCGCCGACGTGGAGTATCGCGAAGTCTGCCTGGAGCTCGATCCACTTCCCAATGCGATCACCATCGATGCGGATCCGATGCTGATCCTGCGGCCCGAAGGGTCCTGGGACGAACTGGGCCCATTCGATCGCACCCAGCTAGGCGTGCATCACGGGCGTGAGGAGATGATCGAGCGCGATACGAAGCGCCTCGGAGGGCCCGCGTGAAGATGGATTGCCAGAGATGGCCCGCCCCCGACGAGCTTTGCGACCTGACTGTGGCGCAGATCGACGCGATCATCTCCAGCCTGCGGAGGCGGCGCGAGGCGTTGACGGCGAACGGCAGGAAGCCGAACACGGAAAACGGCGCGGCCGCCCGGCGGCTCTATGCGGAACGACGGCGCCGCAATAGCTGGCTGGATGCCACGCTGTTCTCCGAACCGGCATGGGACATGCTGCTCGATCTCTATGCAAGCGCCGAAGAAGGCCGCGCTCTTTCGATCAGCGATGTCGGTATCGCCGCCTGCGTGCCGCCGACGACGTCGCTGCGCTGGCTCGGCCAGATGGAGAAACTGGGGCTCGTGCGCCGGAGCTCGGATATGCACGATCGCAGGCGCGTTTGGGTGGAGCTGACCGAACAGGGCCGGGCTGCGATAACCGGCTATCTGACGGGCGAGCGCGGACCCCGCGCCTGACGGACGGCGAAAACCTCAAGCAGGGGAGACATCGAGGTGAAGGTGACGGGCCAGGCCTAGGGAGGCAATCGCCTGGGGATAACTTTCCCTACGGCCTTGCTCCTGCAACCCAGCCTGTCCAATGCTGGTCGGCATGACCGTTCAGATCGAGATGGGGCTGGATACCGCCGGCAAGCCCGTCACCATGGACCTGGAGGAATTGCTGGCGACCCGACTGCTGGTTCAGGGCAATTCGGGATCGGGAAAGTCGCACCTTCTGCGCCGGCTGCTGGAACGTTCCGCCGGGCAGGTGCAGCAGGTGGTGATCGATCCCGAAGGGGATTTCGTGACGTTGGCCGATCGTTACGGCCATGTCGTGGTGGAAGCCGCCGATTATGCCGAGCGCGAGATCGAGCGCTTTGCGCTGCGCATCCGCGAGCACCGCGCATCCGTGGTGCTGAATCTCGAGGGGCTCGAAGTCGAAGGGCAGATGCGCTGCACCGCGACCTTCCTCTCGGCCTTGTTCGATGCGCCGCGCGACCATTGGTATCCCGCGCTCGTGGTGGTGGACGAAGCACAGCTCTTCGCGCCGGCGCAGGGCGCCGAGGTGACCGAAGAGGTGCGCCGCGCGTCGCTTTCGTCGATGACCAACCTGATGTGCCGCGGCCGCAAACGCGGTCTCGCCGGTGTCATCGCTACCCAGCGCTTGGCCAAGCTCGCCAAGAACGTGGCCGCAGAAGCCTCCAATTTCCTGATGGGCCGCACCTTCCTCGACATCGACATGGCCCGTGCCGCCGACCTGCTGGGCATGGAGCGGCGGCAGGCCGAGCAGATTCGCGATCTCCAGCGCGGATCCTTCCTGGCCCTCGGCCCGGCCGTGTCGCGCCGTCCGGTCGAAGTGCGCATCGCTGCGGTGGAGACCTCCGCCCGCAGCGGCAGCCCCAAGCTGGTGCCGCTGCCCGAGGCGGGAAGCGAAGACATGAAGGCGCTGCTGCTCGCTGCCACGCAAGAGCCGGCACCGCCTCCGCCACCTCCTCCCACGCCGGTTCCGGCCGAAGAGGTGATGGAAGCGATCGAGCAGCCGCCGGTTCAGCATGGCACGCCCGCGCTGCCCGCCAAGGACGCTGACGAGGTGGAGGCAATCGTCGCACAGGTGCTGCGCGACATCGTAGCGGACGACGACAGCGCGTTTCGGGCGGTACCGACGCTGTTCCAGGATTTCGGCATACGCTGCCGCATGGCGGGCCTGCCCCGGCCGCCACTGGATCTGCCCGGTTTCTCGCGCCGGCTGGCCTGCGCGCGGGCCGGCATATTCGATCGGCCGGACGGCGACTGGGCCCAGGCAATCGAAATCGCCCGCGGGCTTCCGGAAGAGATGCTCGGGCCGTTCCTGCTTGTGGCCCGCGCGGCACGAGAAGGTGCCCCCTGCCCCAGCGACACGGCAATCGCGCAGACCTACGGCACGAGTTCGCTCGGCCGGGTGCGCCGCTTGCTGAGCTATATCGAGAGCCGCGATCTCTTCGTGTGTCGCACAGATCTATCGGGCAAACGATCGATCACCCTGCCGCATCTCGGCTGGACCACCCAGCCCGCGGAGACGGCGTGATCCTCATCCCCCATCCCCGTTGAGCAAGGGGCGGGATCTCCGTTAGGGTAAACGCGTCAGGGGGAGCGACACGACTCATGGCCGAATCGCCCGGTTACGTCTTCAAGCCGCACGAACGGCCGACGCTTCCCGGCTCTCCCGCCAATCCGGATCATCCATCCAGCCGGCGCCGTCTCTATTTCGCGATTGGCTGCCTGATCGGCATCACCCAGGGCCTTGGCAACGCGCTGGTGACGGTGAACCTCAATTTCGCGCAGGGGACGCTCGGCCTCTACAGCAACGAGAGCACCTGGCTGACCGCTGCCTATTTCATGACCAACGTGACGGCCAACCTGCTGCTGGTGAAATATCGCCAGCAATTCGGGTTGCAACCCTTCATCCGCTACATGCTGGCGGCCTATGCGACGACCACCCTGCTGCATCTGTTCGCCCATGGTTTCTGGACCTCGGTCGCCGTGCGCGCGATGAGCGGGGTGGCCGCCGCCGGTCTCTCAACCATGACGATCCTCTATCTCATGCAGGCCATGCCAGCCCCCAAGCGGCTCGCCGGCGTGATGATCGGGATCAGCATCCCGCAGCTTGCGACCCCGCTGGCTCGCGCACTCTCCCCGCGCCTGCTCGATTGGGGTGACTGGCACATGCTCTATTGGTTCGAGCTGGCGATGGCATTGCTGACGCTGGCCTGCGTCATGATCCTGCCGCTGCCGCCGAGCGAGCGCGAGAAGGTGTTCGAGCGGCTCGATTTCCTGACCTTCGGGCTGCTGGCACCAGGCATGTGGCTGATCATAGCGGTGCTCTCGGAGGGGCGCATCGAGTGGTGGACCGAGCGCGCCTGGATGGGCTGGTCGCTCGTCGCCGGCATCGGGCTGATCGCCGCGGCCCTCGTCGTCGAGCATCGCCGCGCCAATCCGCTGATCAACACGCGCTGGCTCGGCACCCGAGAGATGATCCGGCTGATGCTGATCGCGTCTTCGATCCGCATCCTGCTTTCCGAGCAGACCTTCGGATCGGTGGGCCTGCTCACCGTCTTCGGGCTGCTCAACGATCAGATGATCGTCCTGAACCTGATCATCGTCGGCGCATCCATTCTCGGCCTCGTCGTGGGCGTGCTGAGCTTCCGTCCGCAAGATCTGGCGAGCCCGCTCAACGTCGCGACGATCCTGATCGCGATCGGCGCCTTCATGGACGCGAACGCGACGAACGTGACTCGGGCCGAGCAATTCTACGTCAGCCAGGCGCTGATCGGCTTCGCCTCGCTGCTGTTCCTCGGCCAGGCGATGGTGATCGGCATTGCGCGTACTCTGCTGGCAGGTGGACGCAATTTCGTGAGCTTCGTCGTGCTGTTCAGCATCAGCCAGAGCGTCGGCGGCCTGGTCGGCACCGCCTTGCTCGGAACATTCCAGATCGTGCGCGAGAAATTCCATTCGCACGAGCTGGTTCAGCGGATCGTGATGACCGATCCCCTTGTCGCCGGGCGTATCAGGGCGGGCAGCAGCGCAGTCGCAGGCGTGGTCGGGGATCCGGCGCTGCGCAGCGCGGAAGGTGCCGCGCTGCTGGCCCAGCAGGTAGCACGAGAGGCCAATATCCTGGCCTATAACGACGTATTCTTTCTCGCGGGTGTGCTCGCCGTGCTCGCGACACTGTGGGGTTTTGCGATCCGCTGGTCGATTCTGCGGCGCCACGAAATGTCACCTGTCGTCCTGCTTCAGCAAAGGATGATGCAGGCGGCTCAGGCAGCACAGCAAGCCATGGCGAAAAAGGGACGCTAGGATGGATCAGCCGGGCAACCCGCCCTCGACGGAGCCGAAGACCGCCACCGTGCCGCCGCCGCCGGAGGAGCCTGCGAGCGGCTGGCGACCACCGGAGAAAAACCCGACTACGATCATCGCGATCGTCGCGATCGCGGTCGTCGCCATTCTGGCAATCCTCTATGCTTGGCGGCTGCCTCCTTTTGCCGGCCTCGCCGAAAAGACCGACAATGCCTATGTCCGCGGCCGAGTGACGATCATCAGCCCGCAGGTTAGCGGCTATGTCACCAGCGTACCGGTCCAGGATTTCGCCGAAGTGCATGCGGGGCAGATCCTGGCCACGATCGACGACCGCATTTATCGCGCCCGGGTGGAGCAGGCACGGGCCAACGTTGCCGCACAGGAAGCCGCCCTGGCGAACTCGACCCAGGCGCAACGATCGCGCGAGGTGGCGACGGCCAGCCAGGATGCCGGCATCGCCAATGCCCAGGCACAGCTCGTCCGCGCCGAAGCCGACATGCGGCGCGCCCAGGCGCTCGTCGCCGATGGATCGATCTCGACTCGCGAATATGACCAGACCCGCGCCGCGTTGCTGGCCGCGCAGGCCTCGGTCCGCCAGGCGGTGGCCGGACGCGCGATCGGCACGCAGGACGTGCGCACCGTCGTCGTCGGCCGCCTGGGATTGGAGGCCGCGGTCGAAGGCGCTAAGGCCGCGCTGCGGCTGGCCCAGGTCGATCTCGACAATACGGTGATCCGCGCACCCGTCGACGGGCAGCTCTCGGAAATCGGCGTGCGCAACGGCGCCTACGCGACGGCAGGGACGCAACTGATGTTCCTCGTGCCGCATGACGTGTGGATCGTTGCCAATTTCAAGGAAGCCCAGACCGCCGACATGCGGATCGGCCAGGTGGCGACGTTCAAGGTCGATGCCCTGGGCGGCACCAGATTGCGCGGCCATATCGAGAATATCTCACCGGCAGCGGGCTCGGAGTTCGCAGTGATCAAGCCGGACAACGCCACGGGCAATTTCGTGAAGGTCGCCCAGCGCATCGCGGTGCGCATCCGCGTCGATCCCGGGCAGGAAGCGTCCCGAAGGCTGCGGCCCGGCATGTCGGTGGAGGTCAAGGTCCGCACATATGGCAATGGCCGATGACGGTCCGATTTCCTTCCTGGCAGCCTGCCATGCTGTTGCTGGCGACGGGGTGCGCCGGACCCATGGTCGAAACGGCCCGCCTTCCGGCACTCGCGCCCCCGTCGGCCTGGCGGACCGATGCCGGGCCGACCGCACCAATCGACATTGCCTGGTGGCAAGGCTTCGGTGATGGCACGCTGACCGCGCTGGTCGAAAAGGCACTGGCGAACAATCCTGACATCGGCATTGCGATGGGTCGGGTCCGCGAAGCACAAGCGAACGAGCAGCTGGCACGGGCACAGCTGCTACCCACGCTCGACGTCAGCGCCGCGGGCGCACGCTCACGCAGCGTCAACGCCTTTGGCTTGCCGGTCGAGCAGAATGCCGTGCAACCTCAGATCCAGATCGCGTGGGAGGCGGATATTTTCGGCCGCCTCGCGGATCAGCGGGCGGCAGCCCGTGCCATCTACTTCGCGAGCCAGGCCGCACGGGACGGCGTGCGCCTCTCCGTCGCCGGCGCGACCGCAAACGCCTATATCACGCTTCTCGGGCTCGATGCCCGGCTGGAGGTGGCGCGCGCAACCCTGGCCGCACGATCAGAATCGCTCCGGGTCGCGACATCCCGGGTGGAGCGCGGTTATTCGCCCAAGCTGGAACTGCAGCAAGCCAGGGCGGAATATGAGGCGACGGCGCAGATCATCCCGCAGATCGAGCTTGCGATCTCACGCGTGGAAAACACGCTAAGCCAGCTTACCGGCGATCCGCCAGCTACTATCACCCGCGGCTTGTCGCTCGACAAGCTGCACAAACCCCTTATCGGCGAAGGATTGCCCTCGGCCCTGCTGCGTCGCCGCCCCGATATCGCCCAGGCCGAATATCAGCTCGCCGGCGCGGACAAATCGCTGGCGGCGGCGCGGAAGCGCTTCCTGCCGCAGGTGCGCCTTTCGGCTGCGGCTGGCGCCGCGATCTCGACGCTGCTCAGCGACCCGATCACCATCTGGTCCGCCGGCGGCAGCGTGCTCGCGCCGCTGTTCGAGGGCGGCCGCCTCACTGCACAAGCGGAAGCGGCGGGCGCGCAGAGGGACCAGGCGGCCTTTGCCTATCGCCGGACGGTGCTGACCGGACTGCGCGAGGTGGAAGATGCGCTTGCCACCGCGAAGCGAGTGGACGAGCAGATCGGCCAGGCCGCAGCGCAGCGAGACGCACTTGCCGAGGCGCTTCGCCTGGCCAGCAACCGGTATCGGGAAGGCTATTCGCCCTATCTGGAGCAGCTCGACGCGCAACGTGGGCTGCTGTCGGTCCAGCTCACTCTCGTCCAGCTCCAGGCAGACGCGCTGACCGCACGGGTGCAGCTCTATCAAGCGATGGGCGGCGGCTGGAGTGAGGAAAGTATCCTTCAGGCAACACGCGATTGAGCCCACTCCGGGCAGCACAGACCGCAGCGAGCCATTAGCTGTCGAAGCGCGATTTTGATCCGTTTCATCTTGGCGCAGCTGGACCTGCGCCAAGACGCCCTCTCAAACCACCACCCTCTCGCAAGACGGCTGTCCTCCCATCTCCGATCCGAGAGCGAAGATGGAGAGGATGAAGCGGAGCCTACTCGGCAGCCATCGCGATCGCCTCGCTCGCGGCGCGCGGCGCGAGATATTCGCCGGGACGTGCGCCCGTGGACCGGGTGCCGTCGAACGTCGCGACGCCGTTCACTAGGGTAAGGCGCATCGGCGCGGCCTGGCGGGTGAAGCGCCAGGTGGTGCCGCCCTCCCCATCGGGAACGTCGAAGCGCTTCTCCATGTCGCGATACTGGATCTCGTCGATGTTGAAGACGACGATGTCCGCGCGCTTGCCGGTCTTGATCTCGCCGGTCTCGGTCAGGCCGAAGAAATTGGCGAGCTTGCCGGTCTTCACATGCACGGCCTGCTCGATCGAGATCACGCCTTCCTTCACATATTTGGTGAAGAGCAGGATGTTTTCGCCGCCGCCGCACAGCATCTGGAGATGCGCGCCGGCATCCGAGATGTTGCCGACCGATTTCTCGTCATGCATCAGCTTGACGGTGAGCTCTTCGTCCTTCGGGAAAGGCGCCATGTGAACGGTCGACCTGGTGCCGTTCTCGAGGATCCACTGCGCCATCGCGTCCGAACGATGCAGCCCGCGGCTGTCGGCGAAATCCTTCAGCGTGAGGCCGACCGGGCCGGCGCCATTCTCGGAATCGAACAGGTTCAGGTTGTGCGGGTTGTTCATCGGCGAATGCGGCCAGGCCATCGTGTCCCAGCTCTCCCGAGCCCGCGCGCGCCACTCCGGATCGGCGAGCATGCGCGCCTTCTCCTCATGGGTCTCGGCAAGAACGACCTCATGCCAGACATAGTCGTTCGACTGGGCGAAGATCAGCGATTTGATCAGGCTGAGCGTGCTGGTCGGCGAAACATGGGCATAGCCCGGCCACAGGTCGACGCCCTCGGCCTGCATGCGCTCGACGCGTGGACGCATCTGCTCCAGCGCCTCCTTCTGGAAGCCCAGCGTCGGGATGGCGCCGGCGACCTGCATACGGATGCCCTTGCCTTTGGTCAGGCGCTCGAGGCGCTCGAGGCTCTGCGGGCCGGTCATGCGCATGAAAGTGTCGATGATCACCTGGTAGGTGACGCCCGGATAGCGGGCGAGCACATCGAACAGCGCCTCGAACTCGGCGTCATCGGCGAGCAGCGTCGGAATTGGGCGGTCGTCGCCATCATGATCGTGGAGATTGTCGGACATGCCGAGCGCGCCGGCATCGAGCGCGTCGGTCAGCAACTCGGCCATGCGCGCGATCTCGGCCGGCGTCGCCGCGCGCTCCCATGCCTCGAGGCCCATCGCCGCCAGGCGCAGCGTGATATGGCCGACGAAGGCGGAATAGTTGGTCGGCAGCTGGACATTCTTGGCCATCGAGGCCTTGTATTCGGACCATTTCTCCCAATCCCACGGCACGTTCTGGAGGAACGGCTTCAGGGGGATGTCCTCGAAGAAGGAGAAGATCTTGATCATCTCCATCTGTGCCGCCTTCTCCTTGGAGAGCGGCGCAGCGGTGAAGCCGCAATTGCCGAGGATGACGGTGGTCGCGCCCATGCCGGGCAGCGGATCCAGGTCCGGCTGCCACCACATGGTGGCGTCATAATGGGTGTGGCTCTCGATGAAGCCGGGGGTCACATAGCAGCCGGTGGCGTCCACCACCTGCTCGCCGGGCCTCGCATTCAGGCCCTGACCGATCTCCGCGATGGTGCTGCCGGAAACGCGCACGTCGGCGGCAAAGGGCTTCGCGCCGGTGCCGTCGATCACGGTACCGCCGCGGATGAGGATGTCGGACATTAACTCGTCGCTCCGTCGTCTCTTGGTTGCGGGGATTATCCCTCTGGGCCGAAGCCCGCATCATGTCCGGCCGGAGCCGCCCGTGCTTGTTTCAAAGGGGGCCGGACGAGGCCTCACCCGTCCGGCCCGAACCATCATTCGGCCGCGATCGCTACCGGCGCCTCGGTATTCAGCGGCTCGAGATAATCGCCTGGCTTCTCGCCGGTGTAGGCGCCGTCGCGGAAGATCGGCACGCCGTTGACCATCGTCAGCCGCATCGGCGCCGCCTGGCGGGTGTAGCGCCACATGATGCCGCCCTTGCCATCCTCGACGTCGTAGCGCTTCTCCATGTCGCGCTGCTGGATCTCGTCGAAATTGAACACGACGATGTCTGCGCGCTTGCCCGGCTTGATCTCGCCGATCTCGTTCAGGAAGAAATGCTCGGCGATCTTGCCGGTCATGGTGTGGATCGCCTGCTCGAGCGTGATCAGCTTCTTGTCGCGGACGAACTTGGTCAGGAAGATCACATTCTCGCCGCTGCCGCAGAGCATCTGGAGATGCGCGCCGCAATCGTTGACGTTGCCGACCGACTTGGGATCCTGCACCTGCACGGCCACTTCCGCGTCGTTCATCGGCATCGGCGCCATACGAATGGCGGAGTTGACGCCGTTGGCGAGCAGCCAGTCGGCCGCCGCGTCGGACGTGTGCACGCCGAGCTGCTCGGCATATTCCTTGAGGGTCAGGCCGAACGGGCCACCGGTGCCGTTCTCGGAACCGAGCTTGGTCAGCAGCAACAGGTGCGGATTGGCCATCGGCGATTGCGGATAGATCTTGGTGTCCCAGCTCTCGCGCGCACGGGCGCGCCACTCGGGATCGCGCAGGATCGCTTCCTTCGCGGCATCGCCTTCGGCCTTCACAGCCTCGTGCCACACATAGTCGTTGGACTGTGCGAACAGCAGGGAACGATAGATGCTCACCTGGGCGCTGAGCGGGGTATGGCCATAGGCAGGCCACGCGTCGAGCCCTTCGCTGCGCAGCCGGGCGATGAGCTGCTTCATGCCCTCGATGCGATAGTCCTGATAGGAGGATGTCGGCGCCGCGCCGGTGAACTGGACGCGGATGCCGCGTCCCTTCAGCAGGCCGCCGATCCGCTCGATCTGCTTGTCGCCATTGTCGCGCATCAGCGCCACGTCGATGATGCACTGGAAGCTGGCGCTCGGATAGCGCTGCAGCACCTCGAACAGCGCGACGAATTCGGCGTCGTCCGCGACGAGCGTCGGGATCGGGCGATCCTCGCCGTCATGATCGAGCAGGTTTGTCGAGAGGCCGAGCGCACCCGCCTTCAGCGCGTCGTCGAGCAGCTCGGCCATCCTGGCCCGCTCCTCGGCGGTCGCCGGACGGTTCCACGCCTCGGTGCCCATCACCGCGATGCGGATCGCGATATGGCCGACATAGGTCGTGTAGTTCAGCGGCATCTTCACCTTGCTGACCATCGACTCCTTGTACTCGGACCATTTCCGCCAATCGAACGGCAGATGCTGCATGAACGGCTCGAGCGGGATGTCCTCGAAGAAGGAGAAGATCTTGATCATTTCCATCTGCGCGGCCTTGTCGTCGGAGAGCGGCGCGGCGGAGAAGCCGCAATTGCCCATCACGATCGTCGTCGCGCCATAGCCGGGCAGCGGATCGAGATCGGGCTGCCACCACATGGTCGAGTCATAATGAGTGTGCGCCTCGATGAAGCCGGGCGTCACATAGCAGCCGGCGGCGTCGAACACTTCCTCACCCGCCTTCACGGCGAGGTCGGCACCCACCTCGACGATCTTGCCGCCTGCAACACGCACATCGGCCTTGAACGCATCGGCGCCGGTGCCGTCCACCACCGTGCCGCCCTTGATCACCATGTCTGCCATTTCCGCTCTCCTCGCTTATCCCGGTCACGCTTGGCTTTGATTCATTCGCCCGC
Organism: Flavisphingomonas formosensis; assembly: GCF_009755815.1. Classification (GTDB taxonomy): domain Bacteria; phylum Pseudomonadota; class Alphaproteobacteria; order Sphingomonadales; family Sphingomonadaceae; genus Flavisphingomonas; species Flavisphingomonas formosensis. The sequence goes on along the minus strand of NZ_WRPK01000022.1, from coordinate 5,549 downwards.
CGGCTGATCTCGTCCCGTGCCTACCCTCCCAGCTCGGCTGGGAGGTAGACCGGCCAAAGGCCGGTGGAGGGGAAATACGGAACGATTGCTCGAGTGCTTCCAGATGAGCAATCGCGGATTTTACCCTCCACCATGCTGCGCATGGTCTCCCTCCCCATCTTCAATGGGGAGGATGAGATAGACCGTTCTATTCCGCAGCGACCGCCATCGCCGCGTCGGCCTGGGCCGGCTCCAGGAAGTCGCCCGGCTTGGCACCGGTATAGGCACCGTCGCGGAAGGTCGCCTCGCCATTGACGAGGGTCAGCTTCATCGGCGCCGCCTTGCGGGTATAGCGCCAGGTGATGCCGCCCTTGCCGTCGGTGACGTCGTACACCTTCTCCATGTCGTGCTGCTGGATCTCGTCGAGATCGAACACCACGATATCGGCGCGCTTGCCCGCCTTGATTTCGCCGATGTCGGTCAGGAAGAAATGCTCGGCAATCTTTCCCGACATGGTGTGGATCGCCTGCTCGAGCGAGATCGCCTTCTGCTCGCGGACATATTTGATGAGATAGATCAGGTTCTCGCCACCGCCGCAAAGCATCTGGAGGTGGGCACCGGCATCGGTGATGTTTCCCAGCGTCCGCGAATCCTTGATCATGTCGACCACGACCTTTTCGTCCATGTCGAACGGCGCCATCCGCACCGTCGACATCACGCCGTTGCGCAGCAGCCATTCGGCCATCGCGTCAGAACGGTGCACGCCGAGCTGTTCGGCATATTCCGCCAGCGTGCAGAACGGACCCGCCCCGTTGTCGGAGCCGAGCTTGGTCAGCAGCAGCATGCTCGGGTTGTTCTGCGGAGAATGCTTCGGCACCTCGCCGTCCCAGCTGGCCCGCGCACGGGCGCGCCATTCGGGATCGGCGAGCATCTGGGCCTTCTTCTCCAGATCCTCCTCGAGCACCACCTCGTGCCAGACATAGTCGTTCGACTGGGCGAAGATCAGCGACTTGTAGATGCTGAGCTGACCGGTAAGCGGCACATGCGCATAGCCCGGCCAGATATCCATGCCTTCGGCGCGCATCGCCTCGACCTTCTCGACCATCGGCTGGAGGAGATAGTTCTGGTAGGCGACCGTCGGGATGGCGCCGGTCAGCTGCGTGCGGATCTTGCGGCCCTTGAGCAGCCTCGCCATGCGGTCGGTCTGCGCCGGCCCGGTGTCGCGCATCAGCGCCACGTCGATGATGCATTGGAAGACGGTATGCGGGTGCTTCTCGAGCACGTCGAAGAGCGTCGAGAATTCGGCATCGTCGGCGACCAGCGTCGGGATCGGGCGGTCCTCGCCATCATGATCAAGCAGGTTGGTCGACAGGCCGAGCGCGCCTGCCGAGAGCGCTTCGTCGAGCATGTCCGCCATGACCTTGCGCTCCTCGGCCGTGGCAGGGCGCTTCCACGCCTCGAGGCCCATCGCCGCGAGACGGATCGCGATATGACCGACGAACGCAGCATTGTTCAGCGGCAGATGCACCTTCTCCTTGACCGACTTCTTATATTCCGACCACTTCCGCCAGTCCCATGGCACGTTCTTCAGGAACGGCTCCAGGGGAATGTCCTCGAAGAAGGAGAAGATCTTCACCATCTCCAGCTGGGCAGCCTTGTCGTCCGAGAGAGGCGCCGCGGTGAAGCCGCAATTGCCGGTGATGACGGTGGTCGCGCCGACGCCGGGGAGCGGATCCAGATCCGGCTGCCACCACATCGTCGCGTCATAATGGGTATGGCCTTCGATGAAACCCGGGGTGACGAAGCAGCCCGTCGCGTCGAACACCTCCTCACCGGGCTTCGCCTTCAGGTTCGGCCCCACCTCGGCGATGCGCCCGCCCGAGACGCGCACGTCCGCGGCAAAGCGCTCAGCGCCGGTCCCGTCGATGACGGTACCGCCCTGAATCAGAATGTCAGCCATTATCCAGTCTCTCCTCGACCATCCAAAAAAGTTCGGAGATCCCTCGGCGCCGTGCGCCCTGCACTATATGCGAGAACTCGCCTGTGCTTATGGCGCGGAAATTAGCCGAGGCGGTGCTTTTCCGCAAGGGCGGAAAGCGCGGACAGCGGCACGATGCGTATAATATGCGGCATGTAGCGACGCGATCGCACGTCGCTGTGGCGCAGCGAAGGCGAAATGCATATTCGGTCCTGACGCGATTCGCGCCGCGGCGCCGCATCCAGGAGGGGAAATGAGCTCTGATCCCGCACGCGCCTTCACTGCGCGCTCGCTCTTGTTCGTGCCCGGGGACAGTCCGCGCAAGCTGGAGAAGGCCAGCGCCGCCGGCGCCGACCTGCTGCTCGTCGATCTCGAGGACGCAGTCGCCGAGGGCGTGAAGGCGGAGGCGCGCAAGACGGTGCGCGCCTTCCTCGATGCCGCGCCCGACACGGGCGAGCGCCCGTGGGTGCGGGTCAATCCGCTGGATACGCCGCATACGCTGGACGATCTCGCCGCGATCGTGCCGGGGCGGCCTGGCGGCATCATGCTGCCTAAGGTACGCTCGCGCGCCGACGTCGAGACGGTCGACCATTATCTCTCCGCGTTGGAGGCCGCGGCCGGCGTCACCCGCGGCTCCATCCACATCATCATCGTGGCGACGGAGACGGCCGAGGGGCTGTTCTCGATCGGCAGCTATGCCGGCGCGCCGCGGCTGGCGGCGATGACTTGGGGCGCCGAGGATATCGCGACCGCGCTCGGCGCGCTGACCAACCGGCAGGAGGATGGCAGCTACGATCATCCCTACCAGCTTTGCCGCACGCTCTGCCTCGCCGGCGCGGCCGCGGCGCGGGTGCCGGGCATCGAGACGATTCATGGCAATTTCCGCGACGTGGCGGGCCTCGAGCGCATTGCCAGCGCCGCGCGCAGCGCCGGTTTCCGCGGCATGATGGCGATCCATCCCGATCAGGTCGCGACGATCAACCGCGCCTTCACGCCCAGCGATGACGAAGTCGCCAAGGCGCAACGCATCGTCGACCTGTTCGCCGCCAATCCGGGGCTCGGCACGATCGGCATGGACGGCGAGATGCTCGACGCTCCGCATTTGAAGCGTGCCCAGGCGACGCTGGCGCTGGTCGGGCGCTGACCGCTTTACCCGTCACCCCAGCGAAAGCTGGGGTCGCTCTCGACCACGAGCCGGATGCCTGTAGAGAGTGACCCCAGCTTTCGCTGGGTAACGAACGATATTGAACCCAGGAGGTAAATCGATGTCCCTTGAATATCTGATGGACAAGCATGCCATCGAACAGGTCTACATCCGCTATTGCGAGATCGTGGACGCCAAGACTTTCGACGACATGCACGAGGTTTTCACCGAAGACGCGACCAGCGATTACACGCAGGCGCTCGGGCCCGGCGTGATCAGCCCTAACCGCGCGAGCCTGATCGCTTCGATGCACGCCAATCTCGGTCCGGATTCCAATTGCGCCGCGACGCACCACAATGTGCTCAACTTCCGCATCGCGGTGGACGGCGACACCGCCCGGGCCAAGGTGCAATATTATGCGGTCCATCGCGGCAAGAACGAATTCGAAGGCGCGCTCTACTCGATGTGGGGGCTCTACGACGACGAGCTGGTGCGCACCGCCGAGGGCTGGCGGGTCGCGAACCGCATCTATTCCTGCTATCTGTCTGAAGGCCCCGCCGGCGTGACGTCGAAGGCAGTCAACCGGGCGGAATAAGCACATGCCGTTCGGTTCGAGCGAAGTCGAGAACGCTTTTCGAGCGCAGCCGAGAAGGCAACAGAAGAGCCCCTCGACTTCGCTCGGGTGAAGTTCTCGACTACGCTCGAACCGAACGGGGTTGGATCAGGCAACAACCCCCGGCGCGTGGTCGAACTTACCGCGGCCGAAGAAGCGGTCCATCGCCTCGCTGTCGGCGCGCTGGAAGGCGGCGGCATCGTCCGGCATCAGCCGTGCGATCGACTCTACGCCGGCTTTCACGCCCGGCCGCTCGCCCACCTTGTCGAACCATGCGCGCAGCGCTGGAAGGCGGCTCCACATGCCTTGCTCGGTGAACAGCGGGAACATCTGGTCGGCGGTGCGGATCCAGGGCCAGGTTGCCATGTCGGCCAGGCCATAATCCTTGCCCGACAGATAGGGCGATTCCGCCGCATGCCGGTCGAGCACGCCGAGCAGGCGCGCCGCCTCGCTGGCATAGCGCTTGAGACCATAGGTCTCGGTCGGTGCATAGCGGAAGAAATGGACATATTGGCCGAACATCGGCCCGATCGAGGCGGTCTGGAACATCAGCCACTGATCGGCGATGCGCCGCGCGTCGACATCGCTCTCCGGCGGCATGAAGCGGCCGGATTTGCGGGCGAGGTGGAGCAGGATCGCCGCGCTTTCGAACACCGGGGTACCATCCTCGTCGATCAGCACCGGCACCTTGCCGTTGGGGCTCTTGGCGCGGAATTCCGCGCCGTGCTGCGCACCGGAGAAGACGTCGAAATGGGTCAGCTTATAGGGGACACCCAGTTCCTCCAGCATGATCACGATCTTGACGACGTTGGGGCTGGACATGCCCAAGAGCTCGATCATCGCATCCTCCGCTTGTGGTCCGGGATCGCTGGCGCATTGCCTTGGAAAGATCAATATGCTGTCACGGTGCGTAGCCTATCACAAAAGATGTTACGCGAATGCGTGGAAACGGGAGACGGACCTTGAAGACGATCTGCCTCATGCCGAGGCGCCACGACGTGTCGCGCGCCGCGTTTCGGGACTATTATGAACGGCGCCATTCCAAGCTCGCGCTGCGCTGGTTCCATTTCGACAAATATGTCCGCAACCACCTGACCGACGATGCCGGAGAACCCGGCTTCGACTGCTACAGCGAATTCTGGACCAGCAATCCGGAGAAGGGCGCCGGGCTGATGTCGGGCCCGGTCGGCGACACGATGCGCGAGGATGAGCGCCAGTTCACCGACCAGCCGATGATCCGCCCCGCCTTGAGTGAGGAAAAGCTGGTGAGCGGCCCGCCGCGCGGGACCGAGACCGGTGTGCCGCATCTGCTGCTGCTGCTCGTGCGCGACGGCGGCAGTGATACGGGACTGGGTGAGTGGCTGGCCGGGATCCGCTGCACCCGCGTGGTGCTCGACCTGCTCAGCACCATGGATCCGGCCCGGCCCATCGCCTACCAGGCAGGCGCGCTGCTGTGGGATCCCCCTGCCCTGCTGCCCGAGGCGCCGGCAGGGTGGACGATCGCGCACCGGCTGAAGACCGAAGCGTTCGAATATACGCCCGAAGAGATGGCGGCGATGAAAGACGTAGTGAGCTGACCTTTTCTCATCCTCCCCCGCAGGGGGAGGGGGACCGCGCGTAGCGCGGTGGAGGGGTTCCGGGTCGTTCAAGACGCGACGTTGCGAATGATGCGGCGTGAACCCCTCCACCAGCCTGCGGCTGGTCCCCCTCCCCCTTAGAGCATTTTGTGATCATACGGGATCATATCCGGCATGACGGATATAATTCTGACATTCGTGGGCGGGGAAGAGGTCGAGGAGTTGTCCGGTTCGATCCCATAAGGCGTCGCGAGAACG
>NZ_WRPK01000021.1 GCF_009755815.1 Flavisphingomonas formosensis | reverse complement strand
TCTCCTGACCCCATCATGCGGCAGCCCGGCGCTGACCGCGGAGAGAAGCGAGTGATCCATGGGACGGTCACGAATACGAGAGAGCAGCTTGACCCGATGAGCCCCAATCAGAGAAGACTCTTAAGCACTGCCCATTCATATAGGCGGCCATCGTGAAGAGGGATGATGCGCCATCCCTCGCCACCAGGGATCACGCCATATCAGTAACTAAATCTGGCTTTGAGGCCAAATACCCTTCCCTTTTCCGTCAACGAGTCGACAATCATCCCGGGCTGGAAAGCCAAGGGAAATTGCAAGCCGTTGACAACATTGTTCAACAGGTTCTTGCCATAGGCCGAGATACCCAACCTCCCCCCGGCCACGGTCAAGGTGATATCCGCATCGACGTTGTTGATGGCATAGACCCGGGTGGTGTTGATGTCGTTGCTGAAGGATTGATCCTGATGGAAATAGGTCGCCCTCACCGCAAGCGTGTTGCCACCGATCTTGGTGTGAAACTCCCCCGAGAATCCATAGGACCAGGGCGACAAATAAGGAATTTGCAGGGCGAGCTGGCTCGGCGTGATGACGCCATTCGGGGCCAGGGCCCTCAGCAACTTGTCGATCTTGCCATGCAAATATCCGAAGTTGGCCGAGAGGGTGAGCTGAGGCACGACCGCAAAGGAGGCCTCGCCCTCGAATCCATAAATCGTGGCGTCGGCGGTATTGGCCGTTGTCTGGATGGTACCCACGAGCGGATCGGGGAAGGAAATATCGCGCTGCAGACCGTGGAACTTATTGTGGAACGCCGCCAACGAGATCCGGCCCCGGCGGTCGACGGTCTGCTGCTTGATGCCGGCTTCGAAGGTGCTCTCCACCTCCTGCCCATAAGGGCTCGGAGGCGCGGCGGGATTGGTCTGCCGGATGTTAAATCCGCCGCTGCGAAAGCCTTTCGTCCAATAAGCGTAGATGTTGGTTTCCGGCGTCGGTTTCCACTGAATACCGATTTTCGGCGTAAAGGCGTTCCAGCTTTTGCTGTCGGCAAAAGGAAAATATGAGCAGCTCACCGTCTCCAACCTACAGGGATTACCCGCTCCGAGCGCCTTGATCGCGGCCACTTTCACGGATTTCCGCTCGTTGGAAAAGCGGGCCCCAAGGTTCAGTGTCAGGTTATGCAGGATATCGATATCGAAGTTGGAGAACAAAGCCCAGGTCGTGGATTTCTGGACACCCCCTCCGAACAGGCTAGATGCGGTCAATCCAAAATATCGGTTTTCCAGATAGGAAAATCTATCCGTATAATAATAGGCTCCGATCGTCGTACTTACTGGCCCGAATTTTCCGGAATATCGCAACTCATCCGACCATTGATGCTGGCTAGCCCAACTGTAGAAATTGAAATAGGTCGTCGGCGTGCCATCTTCGTCCACGCCCACATCCGCGGTAGCATGACGAAAGGCGGCAATGTTGATGATCTGTCCGTTGCCGAAGCCCACGTCCAGTCGCGATTCGAGCGTGGCGGACTGCCAGCTGACATCGGTGTATCCCGTCAGGTCGAGATCGAGCGTGAAGTCCCGATAGCCATAGAGCCCACTGTCATGCATCGGCGTGGGATCGGCATTCTGCTTGCCCGCCTCCAGCCGCAATATCGTCGCGAAGCCACTGGATGGATGATATTTCAGGGCCGCCCGGAGGTCGGTGGTATCGTTCTTGCCGAATTTCTTGCCGTTGAAGTCGTTATGGAACCAACCCTCGTCCTGGACGACCGAGGCCGAAACCTTGGCACTCCATACCCCATCGGACGAAAGCGGGCCGGTCACCATCGCTGCGGCGTTGTAGCGGGGGCCACTTTCGATCCCTACTTCCGCTTTGGCCTTGAAGGTCTCGCTGGGCTCGGACGTCCGCAGCAGGATCGCGCCCGCGGTCACGTTGCGACCGAACAGCAACCCTTGTGGGCCACGCAAGACCTCGACGCCCTCGACATCGAACATGTTGCTGAGCGCCGTCGAGCCGCTCATGCCGATATACACGCCGTCAAGAAACACGCCGACCGTCGGCGTCGTCGTCGGCGCGGACGTATACACACCCATACCACGAATCGTATAATTGTTCTGATTGGCGTTGGCGCCACCAGTCAGATGGACGTTCGGAACCATTCTGGTGAAATCGGTGATGGTCTCGATATGCGATTGTTGGATTTGCTGTGCGCCGAACGCACTGACCGTCGCTGCCACATTCTGGACACTGGTCCCGTAGCGCGATTTCGTGGCCGTTACGACGATCTCTCCGCTTTCCTTCGCTGAAGATGCGTCGGCATTGGACGGCCCGGCCGCGGCCGTGCCATCCGAGGCCCGCGCCACCGCCGGACTGGCAAGCGCACCCATCGCAACGCCGCAAGCAAGCGCCGCGCTCAACGATCTGGCAATGATCATCTTTACCCCCTCCTCTCCGGGAAGCGCCCACCGAAGGTTAAGCCGCTGCGCTTTCCTTCGCTGTGACGCCTGGTCGGATCAAAAAAATGCGCGCGCTTGTTCTCGATCGTCATGGTCAACAGGCGATCGTGGCATTCGGCGCAACGTGGAATCCCGCAATTCGAGACAGTCGTTCATCGAGCCCGCTTCGTGCCGTCACAGCAGCGTCAGTTCGGCAAATATCGGCTCCCTGGCGCACATCACGTCGGTGGCCATCTGGGTCTGGCAGCCAGGGCAGCAATATTGGCGGAACTCGACCGGCTCGTCGATGAAAAGTGCGGGATCCCCTACCATCGGGATATCCGTGACCGGCGCAATGTTGACCAGCAGGCCTTCCTTATAGTTCCCGGTATAATCGCCGAGGACGTGTCCACAGATCGCGCAGGCAAGGACGCGCTGCCCGCCTTCGTCGCGTGCCGCGACATATTCGTGCACCAGCCGCGGCGGTTCGCCCGATGCCGGCGTGATCCTGGCTCCGCGGCCGCCCGGACCGGCAGCTTTCCATTGCTTGCGCTTCTCTCGCAAGGCGTGGCGGCACGCCTCGGTCGCCGCCGGATCGGCGGCGCCGTCCGCGGTTCGCATCACGCCATAGATGCGCGTTGCCGCGTCTGCGGATACATAACCCATCGCCACGTCCCGCGCGACGGCTTCCGGCTCGCGCAGCAGCGGATCACCATAGCCGCCGCCGCCCATGAACGTGCCTTCGACCACATCGCCGGTCCGCAGCACGGTGCCGTTCGATTTGCCGCGCAGCAGATGATCCTCCTCGGACGCGAGATCCCCGATCGCAGAAGGCATTTGCCGGCGCGCGAACATCTCGGCCAGGTTGGTGCCCTTGCGCACCAGATAATGACAGGTCGGCGAGGGCCAGCCGCCGAACAGGCCGGCGGCGCCATGGGTCGAATTGTCCTGGCCGCCGGTGTTGGTGATCGCGCTGATCTCACGGGCACGATAGGGCGTAAAGGCGAATTTCATGCCGACACCGCCACGATAACGGCCGGCCCCCGCGCTATCCTCGAGCTCGCGCCGATAGAGATAGACGATGGGATAGAATTGCTCGACCTCCTCGGCATTGAGCAGCTTCATCAGCGGGCTCCATGTCGCGCCCCCCGTATCGACCCCATCGCGGTTGGAACGCGCGCCCGACCCCATCGCAACGGCGTCCATCAGCGCAGTGCCGAAATAGCCGCCGGCATCGTTGCTTCCCGCCAGCACGAGCATCGGCCAGCCGGGTCCGGCGGCGATGACGTCGGACTTGAGCTCCGGGACGCAGGCCAGCATCGCGCCGATCGCCTGCATCAGCGCGTTGGTGTGCACCACGACGCTCATCACCCCACCGCTGATCGCCGCGGGATAGTCGGCGCAGGAAATCAGGCCCGGCGTCATCTCGAAATCGATCTGGCGCTCGGCGCCGCCGGTCGAGAACATCTGCTCGTACAGCATCGTCACCGCGACGACGCCAAGGAACTGCCCGGCAAAGGCTGCGAACACGAAGTTGAGCGGACCTTCGACCTGCGTGTCCGTCCCTTCGTTGTCGACGATCAGCCGATCGCCCTTCTTGGTGAGGTTGACCTGGACTCGATAGGAGCTGCGGTCTCCGGGCATGCGCTCGTCGAAGTAGCGGACCTGCGACCAGCGGCCGTCGGGAATCCGACTGAGCTTATCGCGCATGGACTGCTGGGCGTTATCGATCACCCGCCGCATTGCCGCCTTGACGACGCCGGCGCCGAAATGCGTACAGAGATCACGCATCTGCCGGACGGCGAAGCGGCAGCCCGCGATCTGGGCGCGAAGATCGAGCGCGAGCAGATCGGGCATGCGCGACTGGCGCAGGTACATCGCCTCCAGATCCTTGCGCACCGCGCCCTTCTCGACCAGCTTGAAGGGTTTGAGGATGGTGGGGTCACTGTACACATCCGGAGCGTTCTGGGGCCAGCCGCCCGGCACGACGCCGCCGCGATCATATTGGTGCCCAGCATTCGTCACCCACGCGAACAACTTGCCGTCCACGAACACTGGCGCGATCAGCATTACATCCATCTGGTGCACCGCGCCGATCCAGGGATCGGTCGATACGTAAATGTCGTCCTCGTGAATGCCGGGGGCTTCGCTATACTGCTCCATGATATAGCGGATCGCCAGCGAAGTGCCCGTCCCGAGATTCTGCAGATAGGGCGCGTTCATGGCGATCTCGGCATGCTCTGTGAGCAGGCACATGTTGAAATCGAGCGACTGAAACACGGGCGAGCCAGAAATGCGGGTCAGCGTCTCGCCATGGGCGATGTTGATCATCCAGAGCCGGTTGCGAATCACCTCGAATGTCACCGGGTCGAGCGTTGCGTCGCACGCGTCATGCAGCATCAGATCGCCCGATACGCGCGACAGCCAGTCGCCTTTGGGACGATAGGAATGGAAACGTCCGTCCCATGTCACTCGTCCCGCGCCATCCGGAACGCTCTCGGCCGCCATGTCCGCACGCATCGTCCGATCCGCGGTGGCTACATCGTGACTCATGTACGCCCATCTCCATCGCGACGCCCGTGAGCATGAGGGCGGCCGCTCATTGTCTTGCCCGGCTTGAACATGCCGGCTCCGATCAGGATTTAGACGATCGGCGCAAAACATCAACGTTATTGTTGAATAATTCATTGGGCCGCGCCATGCTCCGCTGACGGCGCGACCGGCGGGATGCGGCAAAGTCCGGGGGAAGCGAGAATAGGCTCATCGCCGTGCCCGTCTCGCCCGCAATTCATTCCGGGAACGCCACAAGCTCGAAATACTCGAAAGGGAAAGGCTGCATGTTCGCACATATATGCCTTGGTGCCGACGATCCGATCAGGGCAAAGATCTTCTATGATGGGCTCTTTATGGCGATCGGAGGGATGCCGGGCTCGGAGATCAAGGATGGCGACCGGATAGTCTATGTCCATGACGATGCCATGCTCGTGGTCGGCAAGCCCTTGAACGGCGCGCCGTCCTCACCGGGAAATGGCGGCACCATCGGTTTCACCATGTCGAGCCCCGCCATGGTCGATTCATGGCACGCGGCCGGCTTGGCGCATGGCGGCACGACATGCGAAGACCCGCCGGGGCTGCGCGCTTCGTCCGGCTTCTACCTCGCCTATCTGCGCGATCCCGACGGCAACAAGCTGTGCGCGGTATTCAAGCCGGGCGCATAGGTGCGCCACGAGGTGCGCCCTCACGTCAATCCTGATCGCGGATCCGGTAAACGGCATCATCCTTCGATCGGAGCGCCGCAGTCCATGCCGGGCCGAAGTCGGTAGTGCCCATCCCCTCTTCGATCCATTCCGTCACGAGGATGCGGCGCGCTATTTTCCAAGCGCCGTCACGGCGCTCGAAGCGGTCTACATAACGGACGCCCATCACGGTGCGGACCATCGCATCCCTGCCGGAGCTGATACTGCGCGCGGCGGTGCGCTCATGCTGTACGATAATGCAATAGGTTTCCGCAAAGGCGGTTTCCCCTGCGATCTCGACCAGGCAATTGCCGATGAAATGCATCGATTGCTCGATGGTCTCGTGGCGCTTTTGAACCCAGGCGATCAGATCGGCCGGGCTTCCCTGCAAGGGGCCATGATCCTCCGTCGCATCCGCATGATAAACGGAAGCCATCAACGCCCAATCCTTGCGATTGACGCCACGGACATACCGCATGATGGCATTGCGGATATCACGTTCTGCAAGCATTTCCGCGATCTGGTCGTCAAGACTGGGCTCGCCGCTCATCTGCTTCTTCCTAGCGCCTGTTTGAGATCACGGGCCGCCGCCGGGCGAGGCGCCGCTACGATATGCGTCCAACGAACAGCTCGCCCCTGACGGCGAAACGCGGTGCGGCGAGAGCCGCGACCATCGTCATCAGAGCCAATGCGGCGAGGACCATGGAGACCGCCCAGGAACCGCCGGCGGCATGCTGCATTGTCGCGGCGAGCATGGGCACGAAACCGCAGAACACGCCAGCGATGTTCGAACATATACCCAATCCGCTGTATCGCCGCTCGACGGGAAAAAGTTCGGCCAGATATTGCCCAATCACCGATACCGGGATGTAGACACTTGCCGTGCCCAGGGTGATGCCGAGGATCACGGCCCATGGCTGCCCGGTATCGATCAGGGCGAATACCGGAAAGGCGAGAAGGAGCGTCAGGACCCCGCCTGCGGCGACGACCCCGGCATTGCTGAAGCGTTCGCCGAGCCGGCTGCCAACCAGCACCACGAAGATCTGGACCACACTCGCAACCGCCGAGGCGGCAAGCAACAAAGGGCGGGGGAGATGCAATGTCGAGGTGCCGTAGCTGATGACATAGCTCGACATCAGGTAGAATCCGCCAATCCCCAGCATGCAGCCGATGGTGCCGACCAGAAACCTCGGAACATTATCGAAGATCACCTCCCTTGCAGGGAAATGCGATAGGTGATGCGCTTTCTTCACCTGCTCGAACATCGGGGATTCATCCACCTGACGCCGGAGCCAGAGCGTGCCCAGCAGCATCGGGAAGGCCGCGAGAAAGGGCAGCCGCCAGCCCCACAGATCGAACATCGCCGGCGGCAGCAGCGAAACCAGGAAGAAGGCGGCAGTGGCCGTCAATATGCCGATCGGCGCACCGAGCTGGGTCATAGCGGCGGAGCGTGCACGTGCATCGGGCGGCGCATGCTCCACCGCCAGCGCAATGGCGCCTCCCCACTCGCCGCCGATGGCGATCCCCTGGATCGCCCTCAGCATGGTGAGCACGAGCGGCGCCATGATTCCCGCCACGGCATAAGTGGGCAACATGCCGATCAGGCAAGTGGTGATGCCGATGATCGCGATGGTGGCGATCAGACATTTGCGGCGCCCGAAACGATCCCCCAGATGACCGAACAGCATGGCGCCCAGCGGCCGCATCGCGAAGCCGACCGCGAAGGTTCCCAATGCACCCAGCGTCGCCACGAAGGGCTCGTTGCTGACGAAGAACAGGCGGGTGAACACCAGCGGCGCAGCGAGACCATAGAGCATGAAATCATAGGTCTCGAGCGCGGTGCCCACGAACATCGCGAAAGCGATACGGCGCGTGCGCCTGCTGTCGGAAGACGTCATATGCATGAAATAGCAACCCCGGCACCGTCATCGATCGCAAATCCGCGCCGCCGCCCAAGCAACGGCTTCGCGCATTCAGTCATAGGGCCGGCCGGGCTGGCTGAGAATGGCGCCGAACCCGTGAACCGGAGTCATCACACCGGCAATGCGCAGGCCAGCCCACAAGGAAGCCGTGAGCGAAGTGACGACCGGTACGCCGAGATCCTCCTCCAGCGCTGCGACCACCGATTGGCCGCGAAATGCGGCGCAAGTGACCAGCAGCGCATCAGCCGACGGATTCCAGACCGATCGCGCGAAGCGATAGATCTCGCCCGGCGGAACGTCGCACATATCTGCCGGATCGTTGAGGTCGAGGCCGTGGACATCCACCACCTCTAGGCCGGCACTGTTGAAGAAATCACTCTCCAGCCTGTCGAATTTTGCCGGATACGGCGAGGCGATGCATATCCGCGAGACACCCAGCCGCTCGAAAGCACGCACGATCGCTTCCGCGATGGTGGTGCAAGGCACGCCGGTCTGTTCCCTCAGCTTCGCGATGAGGGCACGGTCTCCCTCGACGCCCTTGAGGATGCTGGAGGCCGTGCAGGCGTAGAGCAGCGCATCGGGCTCGCAATCCATTACACGCCTCACGGCAGCGCGTTCCTCGCTTTCCATCTCCTCGAGCGCGTTCTCGATCGAGGTGGCACGGGAAAACGGCATCCGACCGAAATGGAAGCTCACGCCTTCGGGCGCCACGCGCGGCAGCCAGCCTTCGAATGCCGTGTTCGTGCTCGGCATCACCAAGCCAACACGGGCCCGCCAACCATCCTGCGCCCTGCCTACCAATATACTCTCCCTGTCGAGGGGCCGGCCGTCCTCGCCGCATATGCTTCATCGACCCGCCAATTTGGTCAGATCGCCCAGTCATGTCAACTTATGTGTTGACTCCACATGCCATCATTCGTGCAGACCGCTTGCGCATCGGGCGAAAAAAGGCGCGCAGGTCCTCCACGATCGCCTGCGGACGCTCGGCCGCCGCGAAATGACCACCCACCGCATGTTCGCGCAGCATCGTGAGGTTGAAATAGCCTTGCAGCCAGCGCATGTCCGCATCCGGTGGCAGGTCGGACAGGAGCAGCGAGACTCCGGTCGGCACCTCGACCATCGGTTGACGCGTGTGCGACGGACGCCATTCCTGCTTCCAGGAATCGCGATACAGTCGGGCCGACGTGACGAAGCTGTCGGTCGCCCAATAGAGCGTGAAATTGGTCAGCAGCTGGTCCTTGGAGAAGACCGTCTCCACATCCCCTCCGCAATCGCTCCAGTTGCGGCGCCTTTCAAGCAGCCATGCCGCGAGTCCCACCGGGGAATCATGCAATGCCGCCGCCAGCGTTTGCGGGCTGAGAGCCTGGGCGACCGCGTGGCCCACCTTCCTGGCCTCCCATGCGATGACCCGCCCATCGCGCGCTGCCGCGCCCGACAGGGGACCCGCGACGAGATCGGCCCAAGGGCGCGCCACGTTCCAGATGTCCAGCCGGCGCGGACAAGGTGAGAGGTGAACACCCAGCATGCGCTCTGGATATTTGTGGCCGAGCTGCTCTGTGACCAGAACACCGAAGTCGCCACCATGGGCGCCGAAGCGCTCATAGCCGAGCGCGTCCATCAGCTTGACCCAGAGGTCCGCCGTTTCCCAAATGGCAAAGGGGCGCGACAGCGGCGTCGAGAAGGCAAAGCCGGGCAAGGAAGGGATGACGAGATCGAAGGCGTCAAGCGGATCTGCGCCATCCGACACCGGATCCGCAAGAGGGTCGACCAAACTGGCGAAATCCCAGAAGCTCCACGGCCAGCCATGGGTCAGGATCAGCGGCAGCGGCGCCGTGCCCTTCCCCTTTATATGCATGAAATGGATCGGAATACCGTCGATTTCGACCCGAAAATGCGGGTGGCGGTTGATCGTCCGCTCCTGGGCCCGCCAGTCGAACCCCTCGCGCCAATAGGTCATCAGCTCGCGCAGATAGCGGGTCGGCACGCCATAACTCCAGTCCTCATTGGCGAAATCGGGCGCGAAGCGGGCAGCGGCGAGGCGCCGGGCGAGGTCATCCAGCACATCCTGGCTTATGGCGATCCGAAACGGCTCAGGCGTCACAACATGCCTCTCATCCAGCCGAGGATCAGCTGGGCGTCACGACGGTGACGCCCCTGCCTTATCCCCTGATCAGCTCCAGCGCATGGCGCAGCATCGCCAGATGCTCGTCGACATCGAGTTTCTCGGCGCGACGGTTATAGGGGGCCATGGTGTTGACGCTAATGTGGGTGGCGCCAAGCTCGCGCCACCGTGCCGCTTCTCGCGCCAACTCGTCATCCGCCCGGTAGCGCATGTCAAGCCGACCATCCATGCCCAGCGGCCGTTCACGCGGGGGTGCCTTGCCCAACGCTTCATCGAGCTGTGCCAGCCAGCCCTGCACTGCGGGCGAGAGCGCGCCGCCCGGGCAGATCCAGCCATCGGCCTGCCGCACAACCCGATCGAAGCCGATGGCCGATGTCGCCCCCAGCCACAGGGGAATAGGTTGGGACGGCAACGGGTTCAGCCCGACGCCGCCGAATCGGTGCTGGGGCTTGTCGATATCGACCAGCTCATGGCCCCATAGTTCGCGCAGCACGTCGATCTGCTCGCCCATGCGATCGCCGCGACGCGCGAAAGGCACACCAAGCGCCTCGAACTCCAGATGATTATAGCCGATACCCACGCCCAGCCGCAGGCGATTGCCGCTTAGCACCTGGATTTCGGCCGCCTGTTTGGCCACAAGGGTGGTCTGACGTTGCGGCAGAATCAGGATACCGGTGGAAAGCTCGATCTTGCGCGTGACAGCCGCGAGATATCCGAGCAGCACCAGCGGCTCGTGAAAAAGATCACGATAATTATAATGACCCGCAGGCCATTTCTGCATGCGCGGATCGCTCTGCTTCCCACTGACATCGGCGCCGACGACATGATCGTAGACCACGAGATGATCGAAGCCCATCTCCTCGACCGCGACGACCCATCGACGGAGAGTCTCTGGGTCTGGGGCGATCTCCAACTGCGGCAGGATCGCGCCAATTCTCACCATGTGCCCATTCCTTATGCGCCCAAACGGCGATGCGCGACTGCGTCCGTATCGGATCTTGAAGTTGACCCGATGCCGCGCCTCGGCCGAGGCTCAGACTCTCACCGCATCCAGCAGTTGTTGCACCCGCGCCTTATCGCCGCTGATCGTCACTTGGCCTTTCGCGATCGCGCTATCCAGATCTTCCTGCTTGAGGATCAGCGCGCTGAAGGTGGGAAGCTCAGCCTTCACGACGACGTCCGCCTTGTCCGCGCAGTCGCGCGTGAACAGCGCCCGGCCACCGGCCACGCGGCCAAAGATCGGCGTCGAGTCCAAGTGGAATTCATAGAGGCCGTCGGCCGGCCCACCCTCTTCCGGTTGGAAGCGCTCACTGCTCAATGTCATGATGCCGATCAACAGATCGCGATTGATCAGCGACGGCGCATCGGCGTCGTAGATTCGTTCCGGCTCAGCGCGCACCGCCGCATCGAGCTCGACTGCACCGATGCCGATGAAGATCCGCCAGCGTCCTTCGAGCACGCCATCCAGGACCTGCCGTGCGGCCCGGGGCGGCGGCATGGCGAAGACGTCCGACTGCTGCACGGTGAGCAGATGCTGGATCGTGGATTCCGGCGAATCCTGGACCGGCACGCCCATGCCGACCAGGTAGGAGCGCAAATGCCCGGTGCCGGAATTAGCCTTGCCCTCGGCGCTCGCTGCATCGATGATCTTCTGGCTGTTGGCGCGGATCGCCGTGCCGACGCCGCCGGGCATGACCAGCGACACGCCGACATGGGGTGCGTGCGTCTTGAAATCCTCGATCAACGCTTCGGTGAATCCCCGCACGGCCCATTTGCCGGCGCTGTAGGAGGTGCTGGGCGTGCCCGGCCCATGGGTCGCGCGCAAGGCATTGACGCTGGCGGTGTTGATGACATGCCCTTCCTCCGCCGCCACCACCAGTGGCACGAACACACGGCATGGATAATAGACGCCATACCAGCACACCGCATAAACCCGCTCCCAGGCGGCGCGGTCGTCCTCCAGAAAGCTGCCGGCACCGAAGATGCCGGCATTGTTGAACAGCAGATTGACATGATCGGTCTCGTGCTGGGCGAGCACTTCATCGCGGAAGCGTTCCACGGCGGCTTCGTCGGTGATGTCGGCAATATGGCTGGTGACGCGCACGCCATCCTTGGCGACCGCCATGGCGCGCCTGCGGGTCTCCTCCATCGCGGGACCGTTCAGATCGCACATCGCGACCGAGCAGCCCTCGGCAGCCAGAAGAATGACGAGCTCCCGGCCGATGCCGCTGCCGCCACCCGTCAGTACTGCGAGCTTGCCTGCATATGACTTCATCTTCTCATCCTCTATTCGATAATTGCATCGGATCGTCATCGTGCGCAATCCAGGATCATGACCGGATTTCGGGTTGCGCCAGCATTCCGGCCTGCGCAGTTTGCGCGGAATTGATGACCAGCAGAGATTGCCTGATCTCTTCGGGAATCGCAGCATTGCCTTCGGGATCGCGGTCATAGGCTGGCGAATGATCGAGCGTAAGCCGATCCATGCGATCACGCAGGATTCGCCCCGCCTCGAAAATATCACGCGCCGAACTGCGCGCGGCCTCGAGCGCACCGCTGCGCGCCGCCACGGTTCGCAGCATATCGGTATCGACCGCGCCGGGCGAGACGATCGCCACGGCGATCCCCCGCGGCGCGATCTCATGGGCAAGGGCATGCCCGAAAGAGACCAGCGCCGCCTTCGACATGCGATAGCCGTAATTGCTGATCGGTGCTGTCCTGAGAATGCCCAACGGCAGCAGGCCCATGCTGCCGATCAACATGATCTTCCCCTTCTCTGCCATATGCGGCAGCATGGCCAGCACGGTGCGGATACACCCCAGTACATTGACGTCGAAGACCTGCGCGACATTGGCGACGTCGATTCCCTCCAGACCAGGTGAATCGAGATTGACGCCGGCATTACACACCAGGATGTCGAGCGGAGCGGCCCCGATCCGTTCGCCCAGCCTGCCCATCGCAGCATCGTCGGTGATCTCGACGCCGGCAATGGTTTCCATGCCTGGTCGATCCGGTCGAGGCGAAGC
The DNA here is from genome assembly GCF_009755815.1 of Flavisphingomonas formosensis. Lineage (GTDB taxonomy): Bacteria > Pseudomonadota > Alphaproteobacteria > Sphingomonadales > Sphingomonadaceae > Flavisphingomonas > Flavisphingomonas formosensis. The sequence continues at coordinate 31,759 of NZ_WRPK01000021.1, read as the reverse complement.
GTCGCGGCACGTGATCTGCACATGGTCGCCCCGCTCGGCATAGGCGGAAGCGATGCCGAGGCCCAACCCCCTGTTGCCCCCGGTGACGAGCACTTTCAATGCGTGATCCATGCCCATCATCGTCGCTTCCGAACTGGATTTACGCGGAACCCTAACCGCGGCCGCCGACTTTCGTCAACGATTGTGATGACAAATGCAGATGTCGTCCATCTGTGAGAACCATTGCCCAAGACCCACGCACCAAAACGAAATGTGCCGGATATCCAAGGCGACGCCGGACCGATCCCGCTCCTACGCCAAAGACGCCATATCGATGACGAAGCGATAACGAACATCGCCCTTCACCACGCGCTGGAAGGCCGTATCCGCCTGCTGAATCGGAATGACCTCGATATCGGCGCCAAGGCCGTGCACGGCGCAAAAATCGAGCATCTCCTGGGTTTCGCGAATGCCCCCGATCGGTGAGCCGGCAATTTTCTTGCGCCGGGCGATCAAGGGAAATCCGCTGAGTTCCATCGGTTCCATGGAAACTCCGAGCAGCACCAGGGTGCCGTCGCGCTGCAGCAGGCTGATATAGGAGTCGTAGGGGATGCTGGCGGAGACGGTATTCATGATCAGATCGAACCGGCCCGCGAGCCGCTGGAATGTGTCTGGGTCTCTGCTCAAGACGAAATCCCTAGCCCCCAGACGCAGGGCATCCTCCCGTTTGTCGGCGGACGTGCTGAACACGGTGACGTCCGCTCCCATGGCCGCGGCGAGCTTGACCGCCATATGCCCGAGCCCGCCCAAGCCGACGACGCCCACCTTGCTGCCAGGGCCCACATTCCAGTGGCGCAACGGCGAATAGGTGGTGATCCCCGCACAGAGCAGAGGCGCCGCCGCGGCGGGATCCAATCCTTCCGGAATTCTGAGCGCATATCGCTCGTCGACGGTCATGTGTGACGAATAGCCTCCGTAGGTCGGCGTTTTGCCGTCCCGTTCTAGGCCATTATATGTCGGCACCATCAGGTCGCAGAACTGTTCCTCGCCCTCGGCACAGTCACGGCACTCCCGGCAGGAGTCGACAAAGCAGCCGACGCCGATGACGTCGCCCACCTTGTAGGTGCTGACTTCTGCCCCGGTCGCCACCACCCGGCCGACGACCTCATGACCGGGCACCATCGGGAAGATCGAGCCGGGAAACTCTCCCTGGGTCTGGTGGATGTCGGTATGGCAAATCCCACAATAGAGGATTTCCATGAGGAGATCGTGCGCGCCGGGCGAACGCCGCTCCATTCGATAGGGCTCGAGCGGGGCGGCCGGCTGCAGAGCGGCATATGCCTTCGCGGGGACCATGGTCATCGCTCAGGCGGCCTCAGTCGTGCGGAACATCACGCCGGCTTCCCACATCGGCGGCGTCTTGGCCGGATCGCAATCCTCCAGAATCACCCAGCGGCACATTTCCCGCAGCGGCTCCAGCGCGTCCCAGGGCCCGGAGAAGGAAGGATTGCAGGCATAGCCGAGCGACGTGAAGCGCTGGGCTCCGAACAGAGGCAGTCGGTCACGCAGCTCATACATCAGGCTGTCGGGATAGATGCCGACGGTCTGCGTGTAGGAGTCGACGGCAGCGATCACCTCGTCCATGCTGTCCACGGGAACGAGATTGGCGATCCGCTTGCCGAGCCGTGGCGCGAAATCAACCGGGGAAGGCAGGTGCGAGACTATGACCGCGCCCTCGTCCTTTTCGCCGCCGACCACGGTGTACCAGTCGTCGCTGAGCTTGGTCGCCTCGAGGCAGTCGCGCAGTTCGCTGTCCATTTCCCGGCAGGGCGTGGACACGTCGTCGGGCAGCGCCACCAGCTCGCGATAGGTTTCGCGGGCGAGATGCTGAAGCTTGGCGAGGCCGGCATCGTCCGTCCCCGACAGGGCATAGACCACCCGCGCGCTCGCGCAGGCTTCCTGATTGGCCGCTCCGACGTCGGTCGCCAAGCGGATGGCCACGTCGCGCAACGCGGCTTCGCTAGCGAACGCTTCCGGCCCGATGATGCTGACGCTGCGCTTTGGATCCATCGAGATCAGCTGCAGCCCCGGCTGCAAATATCTGGTCACATGCTTGATCGAGGCGAAGCCGCCCCACGCGACGATCTTTTCCAGGCTGCGCGGATTGTACAGCTGCTCCTCGACCGCCTGGTCTCCCCCCTTCCAATAAGCCACCGAAATGTGGCGGGTGATGGGGTGATCCGGCGCCATCTCGATCATCGTGCGCGCGATCGCCAGCGCCGTGAACGGATCGTTCGAAGGGCTCTTGATGATCGCATCGCTGCGGGTGATGGCGTTGCGGATCACCGTCAGCGCCGCGATCAGCGCACCGTTGCCGGCGATGATGTGCAGGGCGCGCGATCCGAACGCCCGCACCGACAAGGTGCGCCCGTCAAACATCTTGCGATCGACCCAGCCCTCCAGATAGCCTAGGCCGATCGAGGTATCGATCATCTCCGAGACGATCTCGCGGTTGAAGATCGGGGCCAGGGATTCATACGCGGCGGCCTGCACGGTCTCGGTCAGCGGCGAGGTCAGGCAGGACGCCTCCAGCGCCTCCTGGAGATAGGCATTGCGCCGCAGATCGAGCCGCTCGCCCAGCCGCTCCAGATAGTCGAGGATCTCGTCCATGCTCAACCGGTAGAGATCCGAAAGCGCATCCGGCGTCGACAGCGGCAGCTGGCCGACGATGACCCTCGGATCGGGCGAGCGAAACTCGACCCCGGCGCTGCGGCCACCGAAGGAACCCAGATTGTCGTCGATCCAGCGGCCACGGATCGCGACACCGGCGTTATAGACTTTGGTCATGGTTCAGCCTCCTAGGGTTTCGGCGGCATTGAGGAAATCGAGCGCGTCCTCATAGGCATCGGGAGTGAGCGCGCAGCTGATCTTGTCCTCGCCTGCGCCTTCCTTCTGCACGTCCGCGACGCGGCGGATGCCGTCGACGATATGAGGTCCGGTCCGGCCGCAGGCGCAGCTCGTCTCCCAATCCATCGTGACATAGTCGCCGCTGATGAAACCGCCCCAGCGGGAGTCGATCAGTAGATCGTAGCAGGCGAACCGGCCGCTCTGCCGTCCCTCGCGCGGCAGCGGCTTGCCGCTCTCGATATCCAGCACATAGGGAATGCTCCAGGCCGGCGCGTGATAATGCCCGTGCTCGCAACGACGATAGAGCGCGATCATCTCGGACATTCCGAAGAACATCGCGATCTCCCTGACGCCGAAGAAAGTCTTGACCGTCTCCTCCCAATCCGGCGGCAGGGCGATGCCCTTCGCGCCGCCGCCCGAAACGATGACCGAATCAGGCGAGAAAATGCCCTGCTTGCCGCCTTTCAGACCCTCCTGCGCGATCTTGAACAACATGCTCGTCGTCACCTGTGTGAAGACGCGGCGCCCGGAGAGCTCATCGCAGAGGGTTTCGAAAAATGCCCGCGCATTGTCCGGCATCGCCCGCTGCTGCGCTTCGAACTCCTCCCGCCGGGCGGCCACTTCGGGGCTCAGGCGGAAGGTCGACACCTCGCCCTTCGCCGTCGCGATCTGGTGACGGATTCCCATCAACAACAGGTCGGAACTGAGCCGGCCGGGATAGGCGGCATGGAAGCGCTCCTCATTACCGGCCACCAGCTTGACCAGGCAGTCGTTGGCCGCGGCATGGCTCCAGCCACCGTCACGATAATAAGGATAGATGCAATCGACATCGAGCGGGAGCGTCAGCTCGGCCGGATCGCCGAATAGCCAGAGCACGAACTGCTCGACGAATTTTTCCCATTCCCGCTTCGTCGAGGGAACGAACGACATTGTACCGCTGGTGCCCGACGTGTGGATCATCAGCAGCGGCGTTTCGCGCTTGATCGTCGTCATCCAGCTGTCGATGCTCTGGCAGCCGGACACGTCGACCTTCGAAAGGTCGTGCATCGTCAGCTTGTCGAGCCATTTCGTAAGCTGATCGAACCGGTGCTGATCGACGAGCGCCGATGGATAGGATTTATAGGTCTGGCTGGTGTAGAGCAGCGGAAGTGCATCCTCCAAACGCGATATCTCGCGGATTCCCTGATTGTCCGCCAGCCGCTTCAGGACCGGAACGCTCTCGCGACATTGCTCGAACCGCTGCCTGAGGCCGATGAGCTGCAGTCTTTCGAGATCGGCCCGCCCCAGGGTCAACCAATCCAATCCATTTTTTCGACAAAAATGAAGTGGACCATCGAGGAAATCTGCGACCTCCGCTTCGCCCATGTCCATATCACTCTCCCATCCGAACAAGCCCCCAGGCCTCTTTATCTTAACCCAATCGTCGCCTCCGGAATGGAAGGCCGTCCCAAACGCCGGCCTTCCCTGTCATTATCGCTCAATGGTCGGCACGATTAGAACTTGAAGCTGACCTCTCCGCCGAACGTGCGGGGGTTGCCCACCATGGATCCGTTCACGCCAAGGAGCAGATACATCGGCATCACACCCGAATAATAATGCTCCTGGGTCAAATTCTTGACCCACATCGCCGCGCTCACCCTCGAACCGGCAATACCGTCCCACTGGAGTCGCATGTTGATCAGATGATAGCCGGGAAGCTTCGCGTTCGGTATGAACTGATCTGCCGGCGCCGAGATATTGTTGAGATTCGAGAAGAAGGAGCTCGTCTGACCGTAAGCGTCGACGGTATAAATCAAGCGGCCCGCATTATCTGCCATTTCATGCTTGAACTTGACATATGCAGATCCCGTCCAGGTAGGCGTATCCGCCGGATGACCGAAAAGAAAAGTCTTCGAGCCGATGGTGGCACGCGGATCCGTGTAGCGGAAATGGGTGTAGGAACCCTGCCCACCGAGCTCGAGCCATCCGGCCGGCTGGATCATGGCATCCACCTCGATGCCCTTGCTCTCACCCTTTTTGACGTTTCCGGTGAGCGCGGTCTGACCGCCGCCATCGTCGAAGAAAACCGAGCGCTGGATATTCTTGATATGCTGGTCGTAAAGCGCGACATTCAATCGCGCCGGCATCGTCCCGATCCTGCCGCCGAACTTCGCTCCAATTTCGAAGTCGTAGGTTTTCTCGGGCTTGAACGGATCCGTGTAAAATCCGCGTTCTGGGCTGAAGCTCGCGGCGCTTCCGTTAATCGATCCGGATCGATAGCTTCCCCGCTGGGCAAAGTAAAGCAACAGATGCTCGGTAGCCTGATAGTCCAGCCCGACCGTCCAGCTCGGCAATGTGGACTTCGTGCTCAGATTCGACATCTTGAACGGCCCGTTGGTGTTGGCCTTGTCGTCGCAGGCGCCCTCGCCGAACGGTGCATCGCAGCCTTTGCGGCGCAGCTTGACCAAATCGTGTGTTTCCCGGATGCCGGCCGTAAGCCTGAGCTTAGGCAGAAGCTCGTAATTCGCCTGCGCAAACGCCGCATAGCTCGTGTAAATCACGTCGAAGAGCCCACGCCCGTTCGCCGAAGCGACGAGATTCCAATCGACCCCGCCCTGCCCATCCGGATAAAATACATTTGAATCCGGGAACACGTTGTAGGGCACGCTCTGACCGGCGCTATGCCACGAATAATATAATCCGACTACGAAGTTGAGCTTACTATCCAGAGCTTTTCCCTGAAGCTGCAGCTCGTTTGAAACGCCCTTATCGATATAATAAGGCTGCGTATAATTGAACTGCGGTACAACATTGCCTGCGGCGTCCGTTGTAACGGAGACCTGGCCGAGAAATTGCCCCATGAACGGCGACGCGATATTATCGCCGCTCGCGCTCGATCGTGTATACTGATAACCGGTAATGTTCTTGAGCGTGATATCGTCGCTTAGATCAGCGGAAAAGGAGTTCGTCAGCAATATCTGATGGCCGGACTGCTCATCCTTGTTGCGGCTCATCACTTCATAGAAGCCTAGATTTGCCTTGGCCCATGCTGCGTAGGAATCATAGCCCGTAAAGCCGTATTTCGCCTGCAGCTGCCGAATTTCGGTGATCGGCGAAAGATAATCCTGCGAGCCATCGGGATTGAAGGCCGTGACATAACCCGCCGATGGATAGGCAAGTGAGGCAAATCCATAGGCGCCATGACCAGGGCCCAAAGGCGAATCTTGGTACCAGGGCGCGAGCGATTTACCTATCCCTCGCCACGAACTATATTGTACCGTCAATTGGTCCCGAATTCCTCCGGACGAATATAGCAAGGTGCCACGGATATCCCGTGTCTTGAGCGATCCCGGGTGCGAGCCGTCGAACAGATTCGTCTGGTATCCATCGTGGCTCTTGTACAACCCGGCAACACGCGCCGCCAGATTGTCCGTCAGCGGAATATTGACCGCGCCCTCCACCTCGATCGTATCATAGTTGCCATAACCAAGACGTCCGTAGCCCGAGAGCTCACCCAAGACCGGAGCCTGGCTAGCATAAAGCACGGCGCCGCCGGTTGAGTTTCGACCGAACAAGGTGCCTTGCGGGCCCTTCAGAACCTGGAGAGATGCCATATCGAAAAATTCAACGGTTCTGAAACCGAAGCTGTTCACTTCATTAAAATATGTCGCTACCGCCGACGCAGATGTCGAGAACGCATCGACGCCCTGCCCGCGCAACGTATAATTTGTATTCAGATCCGAGTTAAGCGTGCGGATCGTGAGGCCCGGAACCGCCTGTTGCAGATCCTGTTCACCGAGCACCCGACGCTCGGTCAGAGCCGCACCACTGAAAGCCGTGATGGCGACCGGAACCTTCTCCAGCCTCTCCTCCACACGGCGCGCCGTCACGACGATATCGCCCAGAGAAGCACCCGCCTCGCCAGCCGGCACGCTTGACGCAGCAGCTGGCGGCGCATCATTTGCGAAAGCACTGGTGGAAATGAGCGCCATAGCCACGACCGAAGATGTCGAAACCAAACGAATCATTCCATGATTTCGAGTCGATATATTCATTTCCACTCCCCTCCAGATATGTTTATCATCCAAATGCTATTTCGACCTGCCACACGGCATCTGCTGCAGCGTTGGATTTACCGTCTTTTCGAATATCGTTATCCGCCCCTACGGATTGAGCGCGGTCTCGGATCGCCTCCCGCGCTTGCCCGCAACATTCTTCCCGGCGGACCGCCATAGAATTGGTCAACCATCCTGACGGCACAGAGGGCCTCCCCGACGATTCTCCGCATTCCGGCACGATCTGAAGCGACGGATTCTTTCGATCGTCAAACTCAGCCGATAAGCTTTTATCCGCTCAATATGCTGGACTTATGCCACGCCGAACCGCGTTGTCAACACATGTGTTCATAACTATGCGTGCTTCGACTTTGCCGACAGCGATATTGCCGAGCAGGCCAGACCAGCCGGCATCGCCAGCGCGGAAGGCAATGCGGCAGAAGGTCGACCGAATATCCATCACGACAGAAAGCTTTCGGGCGCGATACCAAGCAGATCGAGCGTGCCGCGCCATGCGAGCGCGCCGCCGTCAACAAGATAAACCACACCGTTGATGAATGAGGCACGGTCGCTGGCAAGGAAGCATACGAGATTGCCGACATCCTCCGGCTCCCCGATCCGCGGGACGAGATTGGGACCCGTGAGCGTTTGCAGGAAGGCCTTTTCTCCCGCCTGCTCCAGGAAGCGCATCGAGCCTTCGGTGCGGATGGCACCGGGACAGTAGCAATTCACCCGAATGCGATCGGCGGCGAGCTCCACCGCCAGATGCTTGGTCAATTGAGCAACGCCTCCCTTAGTGGCGCCGTAGAGCGGGCCTCCGGGATAACCGAGAAAGGACGCGATCGATCCCGCCTGCAGGATCGACGCGTTGGCACTCTCGCGCAGATAGGGGGTTGCGAACTTGGCAGCCATCCAATGGCTTACGACGTTGATCTCCAAGATTCGCCTGAAATGGGTTTCGTCCATGGTCTTAATAGATGGCGCGGGATGTATCACATTGTCGAAAAGTCCGACATTGTTGACCAAGGTATCGATGCCGCCGAAATGAGTGGCCGACCGATCGATAGCCTGCTCAAGCTGGGCGTAATCGGTGACGTCGCAGTGTATATAGAGCGCCTCACCGCCTGCCTTCTGAATTTCCTTCACCAACCGGTTGCCCGGCTCGTCGGCGATATCAACGATCGTCACCGCCGCTCCATCCCGCGCCGCGACGCGCGCAATACCAGCGCCTATCCCCGCAGCGGCAGCGGTGATCACGATTTTCATATTTTGTAGAAGCATCTTCCGCGTCCCCGCTTACCCTCGATCCACCGAACGACCGTAGCGACGCTTGGCCCCAAGAGCCCCTCCGATAACGGCGAGATCTCCACCGCTCTTGGAGCAGCCGCGACTTGCCGGCTTTGGCGATCAACCTGAGCAAGATGATCCGTGAAGCGGCGGCCAAATGTTCGCCCCACCTTTCGCTTGGATCACCGCCAAGCAGCAATCGCTCCTATTTTGGGCACCAAGAAGCACATGCGCCGCAACGGGCGTCAGCGATCGGATCCTCTCCCCTAATTGTCGAGACTCACAAGATCAGAGCGACGAAGATTTGTCAACGCAGGCGTTGCAAAGCTGCGGCGCATCGCTAAGATGACGCCGAAAGCCAATGATAGCGCCAAGCGCACAAGACACTAAGCGGGAGAAGATTGCTTATGGCGGACAGGCCGATCCGAGTCGGAATTGTTGGCGTCAATCCGCTGGGGCATTGGGCGGCTTTGGCCCATCTCCCCGCGTTGAGAAGGGCTCCCGCGGATTTTGAGGTGGTAGGCGTGGCCAACACCAGCCTTGCGAGTGCCCGGAAAGCCGCCGATGCCTTCGGCATTCCGCACGCATTCTCCGATCCTCAGGCCCTGATCGACTCGCCGGAAATCGATCTGGTCGTCATCACCGTCAAGGTGCCCCATCATCATGAACTGGTGACGAAGGCGCTCAGGGCCGGCAAACATATCTTCTGCGAATGGCCACTGGGCACCCATCTTGCCCAGGCCCGCGAGATGGCCGCGCTTGCCCGGGAAACGGACGCCGTGGCCGTGGTCGATACGCAGATGCGGGTAGCCGTCGAGGTAGAATATCTTCGAGAGCTGGTGGCCGATGGCTTCGTGGGAGATGTTCTGTCAACGACCTTATTCGGAAGCGCAGGCAACTCGGGCAGCGCAGAGACGACGCAAGCGATCGCTTATATATGCGACAAGGCCAATGGCGCGACGATGCTCACCATCCCGCTGGCCCATACTCTCGTAGGCCTGCAGGAGGTGCTCGGCGAGCTGAGTGAATTTTCAGCGCGAATTTTCAATCTGCGCCCGACGGCTCGCGTGACGGATACCGGCGAAACCATAGCGAAGACGTCGCCCGATCAAGTTCTCATCCAGGGTGTTCTGGCCAGCGGCGCTCCCATTTCCATCCATTATCGGGGCGGGATGTCGCGAGGCACCAACCTGCTGTGGGAAATCAACGGCACGGAGGGCGACATTCAGGTGACGGCGCCGCATGGCGGATGCCAAATGGCGCAGCTCACCATTCACGGGGCGCGCGGCGGCGACAAGGAGATGAAGCCGCTCACGCCTCCGGCTTCTATGTACGAAGGATGGCCCGATAACCCGGTGGTTCGCAATGTGGCTCGGATGTATGCGTTGATCGCACAGGATATCCGCACAGGCTCGCGCTCGGCGCCGAGCTTCGCGGATGCAGTACGGCTGCACGAAAAGCTCGATGCTTTCGAGCGCTCGTCCGAGGCCTCCTTGCATTTGCAAAAATAGGAGAATTCCCCATGGGTATCGCATTGGTGAACAAGAACAGCATCTACAATGGAATTGCCACGCCTAGGGAGCGCACCTCCGAGCATCGAGGCAGGGTGAATCTGCCGAGCGGCACGGTCGTGGTTTCCGCCGACAATCATTGGTCCTTTGTCGACGACATATTTTATGAGCGCTTCCCGGCGCATTTGCGTGACCGCGCTCCGCGGGCGGTGAACGATGATGGCGCCTTCATCTTCCATGTCGACGGCAAATCGCTGTTCACGCGAACCGTAAGCAATATCCTGCGCACACATGATTCGGTGCCGGGCAATCACCGGATGGAACAGCGAATCAAGGACATGGACGCCGAGGGCGTCCGCAAGGAGATTGTCTTCGGCAACGCGATCGGAGCCTTTTACGCTTACCCCGACCTCGAAGTGCGCGAGTGGGTGTTCCGTATCTACAATCAGTATATGAGCGAGCTCCAGCAGCAGGCTCCGGGCCGCTTCTATGGCGTGGGCCTTATCAACTATTGGGAGCCGGAGCGCACCGCCGAGTCGATCGCGGAATTGAAGAAACTGGGCCTCAAGACCTTCCTGATTCCGATGAATCCCTATGGAGCCGAGCGGAAATCGCTCAGCTACGGCGACGAATCGATGAACCCGATGTGGCAAGCGATCGAAGACAGCGGCATGCCGCTATGCTTCCATGTCGGGGAATTTGCACTGGATGGTCCCGGCGGCGTCGGCCTCGGCCTGTTCCAGACCTTTGGACCGTTCCGAAAGAATTTCGGTGAGTTGGTCTTCGCCGGCATATTTGACAGGCACCCCAATCTCAGGGTGGTTTTCGTCGAGGCGGATCTCAACTGGATTCCAGGAGCCCTGCAAAACGCCGAGGTTCTGTACGAGGTATATAACAAGATCTTTGAACCGCAACTGAAACACCGTCCGAGCTATTATTGGCACAATAACTGCTACGCTACTTTCATGTCCGATCCGATTGGATTAAAGATGCTCGACATCATTGGCGCAGATCGCGTTATGTGGACTCAGGATTATCCGCACCCGGAGAGCTTATATGGCTGCAACTGGTCCGCGATTCAGGAACTCATGGATCACGTCCCATCGGAAGATGATGTGAGGAAGATTCTCGGAGGAACCGCTCTCGAGCTCTTCAATCTCTGATCCGGTTCAAAGCCGTACGGGAGCGCTTGACCGAGGACATAGTGGCATGATCGTTGGGTGCAACGATCGCTTTCCACATAGCCGCCAACCTCTTTCGAGCGCGGCGCAATCCCCGGAACATATGCACGAGGAGAATGTGATGGACGCGAAACGCGAAAAGCGCCTGGACGAGTTGCTGGACAAGGGAGATATTCACGACCGGCTGATGCGTTATGCTCGCGGCATCGATCGCAACGATGGCGAGCTGTGCGGCGATACATTCTGGCCGGATGCGTTGGTGGATCACGGCCATTCCAAGTTCAAGGGCGATACCGTAGGGGAGCTATTCGCCACCGTCAGCAAGCATAACGCGCATCGCCAAGTCCATCAGATCACCAATCTCGTGATCGAACTCAACGGCGACCTCGCGACCTCGGAGGCGCAGCATTGGTATACGGCCGAAACCGAGCGCAACGGCGTGGCCTATCTCCTCAGCCGGTCGCTGCGCTACGTCGATCGCTGGGAAAAACGCAACGATGAGTGGCGGATCTTCCATCGCACGACGATCGAGAGCTGGAACCGTGTCGATCCGGTGGTCGAGCGCATCCCCAATTCCGAGAATGTCTATCTCTGCAAGGACGACAAGTCGGACCTCAGCTATCATCTCTTCGAGCTTACGCGGAAGCGCGAGAAGCCTCCGCTGCAATATCCCGATGCCGACAAGAACTATCTGTCTGCCAGCACGCGCTATGACAGCGCCGGCTTCCGGCTGAGGGACGAAAGCCGGAACAAATAGGCCCCGGCATCTTCGAGCCCTCCTCGATCCGAGCATAGCTGCGACGGAGGCCAACCGGACCAGCGGTCGCGGACAAGGGAGCGATATGGTCGACCTGAGATTTACCGCCAGCACGCACGGCTTCAATCACACCGGCGATTTCGACGGGATGATGGCGTTCGTGCGAACCGCCGACGAGCTGGGCTATGACACGCTCCGCCTCGCCGACCACGTCACGCTGGTGGACATCGGGAAGCATCCGGAAGTCCAGTCGCCCTATACGGTCAAAAGCCAAATCCGGGAGATTTTCGTCCTGCTCGGCTATCTTGCAGGCTGCACCAGGCGCATCACGCTTGCCACGGGCGTCTTGGCGCTGCCGCAGCGCCAGACGGCGCTGGTGGCCAAGCAAGCGGCGGAAATCGACCTGCTCGCGAAGGGACGATTCCAGCTCGGCGTCGGGCTGGGCTATAATGCCGTCGAGTTCGCGACCATGAATGCCGACTTCCATGATCGGGCGGTCCGCTTCGAGGAGCAGATCGACGTGCTGCGCGCCTTCTGGACGCAGGACATCGTCGACTTTGCCGGGCAATTCCACACGCTGGAGCATGTGAACATCAATCCGCGGCCCGTGCAGCAGCCCATTCCGATCTGGTTCGGGACAGGCAATCTCGATCAACCGATGCCTTCCGATCGCATCCTGCGGCGGATCGGGCGGCTCGCCGACGGCTGGCTGCCGCTCTTCGCGCTGGATGCGTCGCTCAAACCCAATCCGTCGGCCATAGCGGCGATCGATCGGGTCAACGCCTATGCCAGGGCAGCCGGTCGCACGGTCGATCGCCTGCCGCTCGAGCTTTGCATATGGCCGGGCGGACGAAGCAAGATGCAAGTCGCGGACCAGATCAAGATGCTGCGCGACATGGGCGCCAGCGATATCCATGCGCAATTCTCATCGTCCGCGCCGGACGATCTCGAGACAAAGCAGGCCAATTTTCAAATCGACTCATTGAAGAGATTCAGAGAGGCAATCGATCTGCTCGCATAGCTGCGGACTTATTCCGAATGATCACCATTACGGCAGCGACAAATGCGATCAAGCTTCTGATGAAATATCTCTGTTACGTTCAAGACACTGATCGATAAAGCGCAAAGGAGAAGGCGATGGTAAAGGCTCGAAAAGATGTCACCGTCGATTTCGATCCGCTCCGTCCAGCGCAGATCCACAATCTGGATGTCGCCTGCGCGGAGCTTCGCCACACCTGCCCGGTGGCATGGAGCGAGGCGCAGGGCGGCTTCTGGGTCGTCACGCGCTACGAGGACGTCGAGAAGATAGGCCGACAAAGCAAGTTCTTCTCGGTCACGGGCGGCAACACATTGCCGCCGGCCCCCTATGAGACGCTGCCCATGGCACATTACGACCCGCCCGCGCATACTCCCTATCGTCGCGGGCTCAATCCCGGAATGTCGCCCCAGGCGATCCAGGACCATTTCCTGCCACGTATAAGATACTGGACTGATGTCTTTATCGATCGCGTGATCGAGAGCGGCTTCTGCGAGGCCGTCTACGATTTCGCCGTCGCCATTCCCACCGCCGTCACGATGGAATGGCTGGGCTGGGAAGACCAGGACGAATGGTGGCAACTCGGCAAGGCCTGGCACGACATGCAAGGCCGGCCGGTGCATAGCGAAGCTTGGGCCAGCGGCTCAAGGACCGTTCTCGATTTCGACACGCGGATCAGAGAGGAGCTGATCAAGCGGCGCAAGTCCCCCCGCGACGACGAGATGAGTCGCATCCTGTCTCTCGAAATCGACGGCAATCCGATGCCGGTGGATCATGCCGTCGGCCTGATTCGGGTGCTCATCGGGGCGGGCGTCGATACCACCACCTCCTCGATCGGCACGGGACTGGTGCACATGCACTTTCACCCCGAGGACCGACAGCGACTGATCGACGATCCCGCGCTCTGGCCCGCCGCCACCGAGGAATTCCTGCGCCGTTACCCGCCCTCCCGGGCGCTGGTGCGCACCTGCGTGCAGGAGACCGAGCTGGGAGACTGCATCATCAAGCCGGGCGAGCTGATCTATGCGCCGATCACGTCCGCCAACCAGGATCGCGCGGTGTTCGCCTCGCCGCTGAGCTTCGACATGACCCGCAAGAACAACCGGCATCTGTCGTTCGGCACGGGGGTGCACATGTGCCTGGGCATGCATCTCGCGCGGGCGGAGGTCGAGGTGGTGCTGCGCCGCGTGGTCGAACGCATGCCCGATTATCGCATCATCGAGGAAGGCCTGCTCGAATATTCGCGCCAATCCACCATCAACGGATGGATGAAGGCGCCGATGGCGTTCCCGCCCGGGAAACGCGAATTGCCGGACATCCCGGAGATGAATCTCTCGGCCCTCACCTATTGATCAGAAAAAAAGGGCTCGTCGATCGGCCGCGGCTTCTATCGTGAAGAGACACGAGCTCGGGGGCGCCTTAGAGCGATTTCGGAGCAGACGGGCTCACTGCTGGCTCGGAAATCGCGGTATCGGAAAGAGGTAGAGCGTCGAATCTGAATCAGCTCCGCTCATCCTGAGTAGGGGCTGAGCTTGGGAGGGCACCCATGAAAATGGCATTTTCGTGGGAACCCGAAGAAGGTGAGCAGGTGAAACACGCCCCCGGCATGTTTCAGCCTCGTCCGGGGGATGAGGCGACCTGCCTCACTATCGAAGGACCTGCGATGCAGTGCGCCCTTCGATACGCCATTTCGACTTCGCTCAATGGCTGCTCAGGATGAGCGGGTCCGATTTAACGCTCCGCGCTCTAGCTCAGGCCTCCCCATAGGCTGCTTCGGTGCAGGCCCGGACATCCTCGCGGCTCACCCCCGGCGCGAGTTCCTTCAGCACGAAGGGCGATTGCCGGTCGGCCCGCTCGAACACCGCCAGATTGGTGATCAGCATGTCCACCACGTTGCGCCCGGTGAGCGGCAGGCTGCAGGTCTTTCGGAACTTCGGAGTACCATCCTTCGCGACATGGTCCATCAGCACGATGATCCGCCGCACGCCGGCCACTAGGTCCATCGCGCCGCCCGGCCCCTTGACCATGCGGCCCGGCACCATCCAGTTCGCCAGATTGCCGTCTTCGGCCACTTCCATCGCGCCCAGCACCGAAACGTCGATGTGGCCGCCGCGGATCATGCCGAAGCTGTCGGCGGAGGAGACATAGCTCGTCCGCGTCAGCTCGCTGACCGTTTCCTTGCCGGCATTGATGATGTCAGGATCGACTCTGTCCTCCAGCGGGTAAGGACCCAACCCTATCATGCCGTTTTCGGATTGCAGCGTGACATCGATGTCCGGCGAGATGAAGTTGCTGACCAGCGTGGGAATGCCGATGCCGAGATTCACGTAGAAACCGTCGCGCAGCTCGCGCGCCGCCCGCGCTGCCAGATCTTCCCGCGTCCAGCCTCTCACCGTTCTACCGATCATCACGCCTCCTCCTGCCGCACGGTACGTCGCTCGATCCGCTTCTCGTTGCTGGTGGCCAGAATCAGGCGCTGAACGAATACGCCGGGCGTGTGAACCGCATCGGGATCGAACCACCCGTCGGGAACCAGCTCCTCGACCTCGGCGACGGTCGCGCGCCCGCATGTGGCGACCATGGGATTGAAATTGCGTGCCGATTTATGGAACTGCAGATTGCCGTAGCGATCGCCGCGCCGCGCCTTGACGATCGCCAGATCAGCCACCAGCCCGCGCTCCAGCACGAAGCTTTCGCCCTCGAACTCCTTCAGCTCCTTGCCCTCGGCGATCAGCGTGCCGACCCCGGTTCGCGTGTAAAAGCCGGGAATGCCGGCACCGCCGGCACGTATGCGCTCGGCAAGCGTGCCCTGTGGACAGAATTCGATCTCGAGCTCGCCCGCGAGATATTGCCGTTCGAACTCACGATTCTCGCCTACGTAGGACGATATCATCTTCTTCACCTGATGGGTGCGCAGCAGCTTTCCGAGACCGAAATTATCGACGCCGGCGTTGTTCGAGATGATCGTCAGATTCCCGACACCCGCTTCGACCAGCGCGTCGATCAACGTTTCGGGAATGCCGCAGAGCCCGAAGCCCCCGGCCGCGATCGTCATTCCGTCGAACAGCAGCCCGGCCAAAGCAGACCGGGCATCGTCAAAGATCTTCTCAGCCATTCATGCGCCTCACAAATCGCTCACCAAATGTCCGCCGTCGACCGCGATCACCGAACCCGTCATGTAGGCGGAAGCGTCGCTGGCCAGAAGCAGCAGCGGCCCATCCAGGTCGCCCAACTCGCCTAGCCGGCGCTGGGGAATACGGCGAATCATCTCGCGGCCGGCCTCGGTCTCGAAAAATTCGCGATTGAGATCCGTGCTCAGATATCCCGGCGCCAGCGCATTGACCCGGATTGCGTGGCGCGCGAGTTCGAGCGCCAGCGCCTTGGTCATCTGGATCACGCCGGCCTTGGACACCGCATAGGGCAATACACCCTTGCCCTGTCGCACCCCCAGGATGGACGCGACGTTGATGATCGTGCCCCCCTTCCCCACAGCCCTCATTTGACGGGCAGCGGCCTGCGCCACGAGAAACATCCCCTTGAGGTTGACGTCGATCACCGCGTCCCAATCCGCCTCGGTCTGCTTGAGCGCCGATGCCGACCGCACCATTCCCGCATTGTTCACCAGGATGTCGATCGGCCCGAGAGCGACGAAAGCAGCCTCCACCGCCTTGCCGTCGGTCACGTCGAGTTCGACCACCTCGACATCGATCGCTTTTCCACGCAGATACCAGGCCTGTTCCTCAAGCAATGTACGGCGACGTGCAGCCATCACCACATGGGCTCCTGCCTTGCCCAGCACCTCAGCGAAATGAGCACCAAGACCGGATGACGCACCGGTAACTAGCGCCTTCAGCCCCGCCAATTGGCGTACGCTGCCCGTCATATAATTCATACCCTTCTGTCCACTGGGATCACCTGCCGACGATTTGCTGCCGCCATTATCCGCTTCGAGCCCTATACAGCTGTCCTACCAACCGTCATGCCGATTTTCAACGATTACGTTGACAAGACTCCGCATCCACTCTCATTGCCGGCGACGTCCATCTCGACAATCAAGCGGCATCGATTGCGGTCAGCGTCTCGGCCGGCCGGAAACCCGGCGCGATCCTGAACAGTTCGTCGATCACCGTCTTGGGCATGACATCCTCACCGAGGAGACGCGCGAACTTGTGTCCCTCATAGGTTGCCTCGATGAGCGATCGCGGCGCCAGCGCATCACCGATCTGATAGATATAAGCCACCTTGCCGGTCAGCATATCGATCAAACCGTCCACCTGCCGGCGCATGGTCGACATGATCACCCCATCGACCGGCACCGTCCGCTGCTCTCCGGTCGCGAGCAACTCCAGCTTCACCTCGCAATCGCCGATCGCCAGGACCCGGGTGCCGAGCGAGAGGAGGACGCCCGCCTCGCGCAAACGCAACCCGATATAATGCCGGGCGGTGCCCATATGGGGGGCGGCACTGTCATAGCTGGAAACGATCGTCACCCGGCAGCCATGCGCCGCGAGGAATTCGGCCGTTCCGACGCCGGCGTTTCGTCCCTCCTCGTCGATGATCAGCAGCTGGCCGCTCGCTGTCCTGGCGCCGCTCAGAACCTCGTCGGGGGTCAGCACGAAAGGCTGATCCCAGCCCGGAATCGGCTGCGCGGAAAAGCCGCTCATCCCCTCACGCGCATAGAGCGCACCGGTAGCAACCATCACCGCGTCGGGTGCTAGCGCGAGGATGGTTTCCGCGTCGGCGTCGGTGGCGGTGCGCACTTCAACGCCGAGCCTGTCGAGCTGATGCGCCCACCAGTCGCCGGCGCGGTGCATGTGCTCCCGCCCCGGCATCCGCGCCACCAGGGCCAAAGCTCCGCCCAGACGTGCCCGGCGTTCGATCAGCGTTACCGTGTGCCCCCGCATCGCGGCCACGCGAGCGGCCTCCATTCCCGAAGGCCCACCACCGACGACGACGACCCGCATCGAGCGCGGCGCCTTGGCGTTTTGCCGCACACCCCACCGCTCCTCCTTCGCGACCGTCGGATTGAGCGCACAGCCATGACCCGGATTGTAAGGGCTGCAATGATTGGCGGCTATGCAAGTGCGGCTTTCGCTTTCGCGGCCATACAGCGCGTTATTGACCAGCTGCGGTTCGGCGATCACGCCTCGCGCGACACCAATCACATCCGCGACGCCACGTGCCAGAAGATCCTCGGCTTCTGCGATTGCGGTGAGCCGGCCCGGTGTCGCCAGCACCGGCACATTGCCGCAGGCTTCGCGTGCACGCGCCACGCGTTCGGCATTGTGCAGCCTGCTCTCGAAAAAGGCGGAATGGCCAGATGATGCTGCTCTGGCTCGACCGCTATGTCGAGATCGATGAAATCCAAAAGTCCCGTCCGGGACAGATAGTGCAGGATTTCCTGCCCGCCTTCCTCGCTCCAGCCGCCGGGCAGCATCTGGTCGATCGTGAAACGCATGCCCGTCGCCAGCCCGCCTTGGGTTACCTCTTTCACCGCTTCGAGCACTTCGAGGATCAGCCTGGAACGATTGGCAAGGCTGCCACCATAATCGTCGGTCCGCCGGTTGAAATAAGGCGACAGGAACGCCTCCAGCAGCATGCCGTGTGAAACGTGAAGCTCCACCCCATCATAGCCGCAGACCAGCAGGTTGCGGGCGGCATCGCGATGCACGTCGACGATATGGTGCAGATCCTCCGCACGCAGAGCATAGCGGGTGGAAGGCATGTTGAAGCTTTGCGTCGCCGAGGGCGAGAGCTGCGGCGCCTGTGGGCCACCCTGTTCCCACAAATGGGTCAGGCCAGGATGATACCAGATCTGCCCCATGATCGCCCCGCCGCTCGCATGCACCGCTTCCGCCACGCGGGCGTAGGAAGGAAGTGCCTGGGGGAGGATAGGACTCGAACTGGGCGTACCCAACCAGGCGGCAAAAGGGGCGACGAGCATGCTATGGAAGATCAGGCCTACACCGCCCGCAGCACGCTCAGCATAATAATAGGCCAATTCGGCAGCGGGCATGCCATTCGGCCCGTAACCGGGCACGCCGACCTCGAGTGGAACGCCATGGGGAGGCATGTAGATTCGGTTGCGGATTTCCACCGGCCCCAAAGAGATCGGCGCGAAGACATGAGGGTATAGCGTGCGACCCGGCTGACCTTCCGTCTGGGCATGCGTTGGCGTCATATGCACTCCCCTCCCCAGTTTTCATCGTCATTGCCCGTCAGCGGCACACGAAGGCCAATTCGGCATCTTGTGGACGACAGCGTAGGGCAAGGATGCACATTAATCAACTATATCGTTGATTACCTTCTGCAAACTCCGTCCGCCGTCCGGCAATTCAGGGGGCAGCACCAAATTCACATCCATTAATCAACATGATCGTTGACTTATGCCGCCATGCGCGTAGTAGTGTGTCCATCCGGCAGGCGCGAGACATCCGCACCGCCGTGTAAGCGGAGAGGCGAGCCAATCTTGATCGCAGACATCGCATAGCGCCGGATGAAAGGAGGGTCGCCGCGCCCAGGCTGGCCGCTGCCTCAAAGATAATTCAATCGAAAACAAGATCGCCGCAAGGATCTGAAATGTCGGAATCTGGCATCGAACGTAACACCATCGCGCCAAACTCGTCACCGATTCTTTCCGTCCCCGAAGCCGTCGTGGTGCGTTTCGCCGGCGATTCTGGCGACGGAATGCAGCTCACCGGAAGCCAGTTCACCCTGTCGACGGCGCTGACCGGCAACGATCTCGCGACATTTCCCGATTTTCCCGCCGAAATCCGCGCGCCGCAAGGCACGTTGTTCGGCGTCTCGGCGTTCCAGATCAATTTCGGCTCGATCGAGGTGACCACCGCCGGCGATGCACCCGATGTTCTCGTGGCAATGAATCCGGCCGCGCTCAAGACCAATGTACAGGCATTGAAGCCTGGCGGTCTCATCATCGCCGACGCGGGCGAATTCTCGAGGCGCAATCTAGACAAGGCGAAATATACGACGAACCCGCTCGAGGATGGCAGCCTCGCCAAATGGACGCTCCTGGCCTTCGATATTTCCGCTCTGACGCTGGAGGCGGTGAAATCTTTCAGCCTAGGCAATAAGGAAGCGCTGCGCTGTAAGAATATGTGGACGCTGGGGCTGGCTCTCTGGATGTTTGAGCGGGATCGCCAACCGCTGATCGACTGGCTGAACGGCAAGTTCCAGAAGAACCCGCTGCTCGCCCATGCCAATATCGCCGCGCTCAATGCCGGCCATGCCTATGGAGAGACGGCCGAAATCGGTGGGCAGGTCAGGAAACTGAATCTCGACCCCGCGCCGAGCGCGCCAGGTCTCTATCGCACGGTGAATGGCGCCGAAGCGGTCAGCCTCGGTCTCGTCGCCGGTGCACAGCTTGCCGGCCTCAAGATGTTTTTCGGCGGCTATCCGATTACCCCGGCCTCGGCCATCCTGCATCATCTCGCCAACCTCAAGGAATATGGGGTAACCACCTTCCAGGCTGAGGACGAGATCGCGGCGATCTGCTCGGCGATTGGCGCCTCCTATGCCGGGCAACTGGGAGTGACCTCCTCGTCCGGGCCCGGCATTGCGCTCAAGGGCGAAGCGATGGGCTTGGCAGTGATGACCGAACTGCCGCTGGTCATCGTCAACTCGCAACGCGGCGGGCCTTCGACCGGCCTGCCGACCAAGACCGAACAGTCGGACCTCTATCAGGCGGTCTATGGTCGCAACGGCGATGCGCCCTTGCCGGTGATCGCCGCGCGCTCGCCGACCGACGCCTTCGCCTGCGCGATCGAAGCCTGTCGCATCGCCACCCGCTTCATGACCCCGGTGATCCTGCTCACGGATGGCTACATCGCCAATGCCGCCGAGCCGTGGCGGATACCTGATCCGGCGGATTTCGAGCCCTTCCCGGTGGATTTCCTGACCGAGGCCAACGGCGAGGACGACAGGGTTCTCCCCTATAAGCGCGACGGCCAGGGCGTGCGTCCGTGGATCACGCCGGGCACGGCCGGCCTGATGCATCGCATCGGCGGCATCGAGAAGGCGCCCGACACCGGCGATCTCGATTATTCGCCGGCCGTGCACCAGCTCCAGACCGATGCGCGCAAGGCCAAGATCGACGGCGTGGCGCACGCTATCCCTGCGCAGGACATCGACCTCGGCCAGGAAGGCGGCCGGCTCGCGGTGGTCGGTTGGGGCTCCACCTACGGCCCGATCCACCAAGCGGTGCGTCGCGCCCGCGCCGCCGGTCTCGACGTCAGCCACATCCATGTCCGGCACATCTGGCCGCTGCCGGCGAATCTCGGCGCGCTGCTCAAAGGGTATGAGGCCGTGCTGGTGCCCGAGATGAATACCGGCCAGTTCAAGACGCTGCTGCGCGACCAATATCTCGTCGAGGCGCAATCCCTGACGAAAATTTCCGGACAGCCCTTCGCCATCGCCGAGATCGAGGCGGCGATCGCCAGCGTCTTCGACGGGAAGCGAGACGATACCGGCGGCACGGACGTGACCGCCGACGCGACGCAACCGTCCAGCATCGAGGCGATCCATCCATGAACGACATGAGCCCCCGTCCCCGCAGCATCAAGGATTGGGAATCGGATCAGGAGGTCCGCTGGTGCCCGGGTTGCGGCGATTACGCGATCCTGAAGGCGGTGCAGCGCACCATGGTCGATCTGGGATCGGACCCCGCCACAACCGTGTTCGTCTCGGGCATCGGCTGCTCCAGCCGCTTTCCCTATTATATGGCAAGCTATGGCTTCCACACGATCCATGGCCGCGCGCCCGCCATCGCCACGGGCATCAAGCTCGCCAATCCCGAACTGGATATCTGGCTGGTGACCGGCGACGGCGACGGCATGTCAATCGGCGGCAACCACACGATGCACCTCCTCCGGCGCAATCTGAATTGTCAGATCATGCTGTTCAACAACGAGATATACGGCCTCACCAAGGGCCAATATTCGCCGACCAGCCGGGTCGGAACGCCGAGCCCCTCGACGCCGCTCGGCTCGGTCGACCAGCCGGCCTTGCCCTGCGCCTTTGCGCTGGGCTCCGGCGCGCGCTTCATCGCCCGCGGCTTCGATGTGTCAAAGGAACTGCCCGCCGTGCTCGAGGCCGCCCATGCCCATCAGGGCGCAGCCTTCGTCGAGATCTTCCAGAACTGCATCGTCTACAACAAGGATCGCTTCGAGGATTTCGCCGTCGCCAAGGGCGCCGAAGCCCGGCAGCTCTGGCTCCGGCAAGGCAAGCCCATGCTGTTCGACAAGGGCACGCGAGGTATCGCGCTGGATATGGCGAAGCTGGCGCTGAAGGTGGTCGAGGTCTATGACGGCGATTGGCAAGCGGCGGGCGTCCTGGTCCATGACGTGGCGAACCGCTCGGTCGCGCACATGCTTGTGGAAATGCCGTTCGGCGCCTTCCCGATGGCGCTGGGGGTGATCTATGACGATCCCCGCCCGACCTACGAGACCCAGACGCTGACGCAGGACGAAGCCGCGCGGGCCGGCAAGAGCCCCGATCTAGCCAGGCTGCTTGCGGGGAGGCGGACGTGGACGCCCCCCCGAACCAAGGAACGCCCCGCCGACCTTTAATCCCGTCCATCGCCTATGAGCATAGGAAAGAGAAAGCCATGACCACCCCTCTCATCGCGCCGCGTCCCGAGCATGTCCCGGAGGATCGCGTGGTGGACTTCGACATGTTCGCCCCGCCAGGTGGGAAGCGGGACATTTTCGGCGCGTGGAAGGTGCTGCAGGATTCCGGCGTTCCGGAGGTGGTGTGGACGCCCCGCAACGGTGGGCACTGGATCGCGACGCGTGCCAAGTCGATGACCGAGGTCGCCTCGGACCATAAACGCTTCTCGAGCCATATCTTTCTGCTGCCGCGCGAAACGGGCGAGAAATTCTCGAACATTCCCCTCGGGCTCAATCCGCCCGACCATGCCCCGGTCCGCGCTTTGCTCAATCCCTCGCTCGGCCCCACCGCGGTCCCCCGTCTGGAGAGCATGATCCGCACGATCGCGGTTGAGCTGATCGAAGGCCTGCGCCCCGCGGGGCATTGCGCCTTCACCGAGCAATTTGCCGAGATCTACCCGCTCAAGATCTTCATGATGCTCGTCAATCTGCCCTTTTCCGATGCGCCACGCCTCAAGCAGGCGGTCGACGAGGTGCTACGGCCGACCGGAGAATTGAGCGCCGAAGAAGGCACCCGGCGGCTTCTCGACTATATCCGGCAGCATCTCGACCAGCGCCTCGGCAAGGACGGCGACGACATATTGTCCCAGATCGTCAATGGGCGGATCAAGGATCGGCAAATCACATATGACGAGGCGCTCAGCGTCAGCCTCGGGGTGCTGGCCGGCGGGCTCGACACCGTGGCCAATTTCGCAAGCTTCGTCCTGCACTATCTCGCCACCCATGACGGCCATCGCCGCGCCCTCATCGCCGATCCGTCGCTGATCGGCACCGCGGTGGAGGAGCTGCTCCGGCGTTTTCCCATCTCGATGAGCACCCGCGTCGTTCGGCACGACACGGAATTTTACGGGGTCCAGCTGAAGCGCGACGACATGATCCTCATGCCGGGGGTCGTCGCCGGGCTCGACGAGCGTTGGAACGAGCGGCCGATGGACGTGGATTTCCATCGCAAGCCGATCAAGCATGCGTCGTTCGGCTATGGCAATCACCACTGCGCCGGCGCGCATCTCGCACGGCTGGAGTTGCGGATCATGGTGGAGGAATGGCTCGGCCGGATACCCGAATTCGCCGTGAAGCCGGATACGGAGGTGACCTATACCGGCGGCCACGTGATCACCGTAGATCGGCTTCCGTTAGTCTGGGATCCCACAACAACGATTCAAAAAGTATTGCACAGTGACAACGAGTATATGGCGAACATTTCATGATACATATATAGACATATTCTCATAATCTGTTTTTATAATTGGGCAAATCTAGATCATGAAATGTATCTTTCACCGCAGAACGATGAATGTCAGATTTTAACTTCAATCCAGACTATCTCTTCGTCTTCATGCTGGCGGCGTTTCTGGGCTTCCAGCTTATCAAGCGTGTTTCGCCGCTTTTGCATTCGCCGCTGATGTCTCTGACCAACGCGATTGCGGCGGTGGTGATCGTCGGCGCGATCACGATCACGGGTGAGGAGGGTGCGACGCCGCTGGCCAAGACGCTCGGCTTCATCGCGGTGCTCGCCGCGACGATCAATCTGGTGTCGGGTTTCCTGATCACCGATCGCATGCTCAAGATGTTCAAGCGGAAGGACGGCTGAGATGGAACAGCTCATCGTCCAGCTTTCGCTGATCGCCACCTGCGCGCTGTTCATCCTGGCGCTGATGTGGATGAGCCATCCGTCGACCGCGCGCCGCGGCGTGCGGGCCGGCGAGATCGGCATGGTGATCGCGATCATCGGCACGCTCGTCCATCACGAGATCGTCGACTATAACCTGATCCTCATCGCGATGGCGATCGGCACGGTCGTCGGCGTACCGATGGCCTATCTGATGCCGATGACCGCGATCCCGCAGCGGACCGCGATCAGCCACGCCTTCGGCGCGCTCGCCGTCGGCCTGATCGGCGCCGCCGAATATTATAAATATGCGCACACCGCGGCGCCGGGCAGCTTCGTCTTCTGGGCGCTGATGCTCGAGATGCTGCTCGGTTTCCTCACCTGCACCGCCAGCGTCATCGCCTTCGCCAAGCTACAGGAGATCATGCCGACCCGCCCGATCGTCTTCGGCGGGCAGCGGGTGGTGAACGCGCTGATCGCGGCGGCGGCGCTCGGCGTTGCGGTCACGCTGGTCTTCGCGCCGACCAACACCGCCCTGTTCCCGCTCTTCGTCGGCCTGGCGCTGCTGTTCGGCATCCTGCTGGTGATCCCGATCGGCGGCGCGGACATGCCGACCGTGATCGCGCTGCTCAACAGCTACGCCGGCCTCGCGGCCAGCGCGATGGGTTTCGCGCTCGGCAACAAGCTGCTGATCGTGGCGGGCGCGCTGGACGGCGCGTCGGGCTTCATCCTCGCGGTGATCATGTGCCGCGCGATGAACCGCTCCTTCGCCAATGTGATGTTCGGCGGCTTCGGGACGCTCGCCGCGGGCTCCGCCGGCGGCAAGGACGATCGCCCGGTGCGCTCGGCCTCGGCCGAGGAGGCCGCGATGGTGCTGGAGAATGCGGACAGCGTCGTGATCATCCCCGGCTACGGCATGGCGGTCGCCCAGGCACAGCACAAGGTGAGCGAGCTCTACCAGGCGCTGACCAAGAAGAAGGTCGACGTGAAGTTCGCGATCCATCCGGTCGCGGGCCGCATGCCGGGCCATATGAACGTGCTGCTCGCCGAGGCGAACGTGCCCTATGAACAGCTCGTCGAGCTCGAGGACATCAATCCCGAGCTGCCGCAGACCGACGTGGCGCTGATCATCGGCGCCAACGACACGGTGAACCCCTCGGCGCGCGACGACCCGAAGAGCCTCATCGCGGGCATGCCCATCATCGAGGCGGACAAGGCCAAGACGGTGTTCGTGATCAAGCGCAGCATGAATGCGGGCTTCGCCGGCATCGACAACCCCATCTACTATAATCCGAACACCCAGATGCTGTTCGGCGACGCCAAGGCGGTCACCGCCGACATGGTGAAGGAGCTTGCCGGCGGCGGCACAGGCCACTGACCCCGCGCCGTCCGGGCGATGCTGTGCGTCGAAGAATCCGTCATCCTCGCCCGGACGCGTCATGAACTGCTCGGGCTAGATATCGCCGCGCAGCAACCGCACCGTCTGGCAAGCCATCTGCGCAAGATTGGGATGGGTTTCGACACCCGAGGCCATGATCATGTGCTGCCAGCTGTCGCGCCGGATAGTCTGAGAACTCGCTGCAGCGCATGAGGCCATGTCAGTGCGCTACATTGAGCTTTATGAATAGTTTGCCGTGCAGATGGACGAGGAATCGCCATCTGGTGAGAGTTACAAGCTTCGATAGCCCGACTCTCAAACACCCGTGCCAAGCAGAAAGGGCGTTATGGCTCCAACAGACAATCCGTCCGCAAAAATCCACGCTTGGCCGCAATTTATCTGCCTGCAAAACCGGGTTGTGAACCGGGTTGCCGACCTTATTGGGCAATTTTTCTAAGTTAAAACAACAGCTTTTGGAGGAGCCGAGAAGATCATCATGCCGCTCATCAGCAGGACAACCACCGCGAGCGCATTGAGCCAGTGCCAGGCACGCACGGGGCGGCGCTGGCGATAGATGAGGTCGCCGCCCGCGGAAGGCGGGTCGATCGGTTGGGAAGCCATCAGTCGCTCCGAGGTTGCGGGGCGCCGGTACAGGGCACGGCGCCCCGGACGCCGATCAGTGGCCGGCGCTCATCATGGCGTCGCGCTTCATCTTGTCGGAATGGGCTTTCATCGCCCCCTCGTGCGCCATCGCGCCATGCGCCGAGGACTTCTTCATTGCGCCGGGCGACTTCTTGTCCGAGGCCATACGGTCCTGGGCGGCCATCTGGCCGTGCGATGCCATCTTGTCTTGGGAGGCCATTGCGTCCTGAGCGACGGCAGGAACCGCAGCGCCAAGCGCCAAGGTGGACAGGGCAACCATCATGATCGTGCGCATGGGAATATCCTTGTATGGTGAGTGTTTCGTCGGATGCCTGCCACGAGAGGTGCGGCGGGCATGGCGGACGCGACCTGTCCCCGGTTCAGGGGTTGGGGGTCTTGCGGGAGAAGCAAGCCGCGTCCTGCTGCCCATCCGCAGGCCGCCCCCGATCGGTTACACCGGACTCCGTTTGAAGTTTCGGAGGCGTTGACTGCGGCTCCGGAGCCGGCCGCGCAGCCGCCCTCGCGCCTGTAACCGCCAGCGATCGCCGCCCGTATGTCACTTTGCTGGACCAAGGAGCGGCGACCAATTCTTGTTCGCCGCCCGACCAGCACTCCGCGAATTGCGACGAGGAACGCGACATGCACGACATGGGTAAGCTCAAGAACCTGAAGAGCCTGGACGCAGGGGCCGCCCGACGCGATGAAGGCGTTCTGGGAGTTCGACAAAGCCGTGTTCAAGGACGGCGAGATCTCCGCTCTCAACAAGCAGCTCATCGCGGTCGCCGTCGCGCTCACGATGCAGTGCGTCTACTGCATTGAGATCCACAACAAGCAGGCCCGCGAGGCGGGCGCGACCGATGCGCAGCTCGCGGAAGCGGCGACGGTTGCCGCGGCGATCCGCGCCGGCGGGGCTATCACCCACGGAACGCACCTGTTCTGAGCCGGCAGGGAGACTGATGAAAGCAGTTGGCCGGCCCGCTAGGCGGGCTGGCCTTTAACCGCCGGGTGAGGCTCAGCGAGCATGCCCGATCACAGCGGGCCGCACGTTCAGCCCGTTCCATTCTCGACATCGCGCTTCGCGCGAAGACGCTCATCGACCGACAGGGGACCGGCCCCGCCGATACACAACGCGACCAGACCGGCGATATAGAGCAGATCGGTCTCGTAGCCCGGCTGTCCGAAATGCGCGCCGGTCGCGTCGTAGGACATCAGCTTGATCGAGCTGAAGCCGTTCGGAAGATGGACGGTGAAGATGGCGACGAGCAGAACCACGATCATCGGCACCGTGATGAGCGGCACCAGCGCGCCCGCGAGGATCATCAGCCCGCCGACGAGCTCCACCACCACGGTCGCCCAGCTCAGCAGGTCGGCCGCCGGCATCCCCATGGCGTGTAAGATCCCGCCGAAATTGTCCGGTCCTCGCGCGAGCTTGGCCCATCCATGCGTGAAAAAGCCGTAGCCGACGATGAGACGCAGCGGGATAGCATACCATCCCGCAGCAATCGGAAGCGGCGAAACCGCGAGTTTCTTGAACAAAGCTGTCATCGTCGAGCGATCCTTGTCAGTTTTGGTGATGGGCGGAGTCGACGCGGCGGCGGAGCAGCCGATCGACGGAAAGCGGACCGTCACCGCCAAGTGCGAGGGCCGCGAGCCCTGCCAGATAGGCGAGGTCGGTCTCGAAACCGGGCTTGCCGAACTTGACGTGCCGTTGGACGCGAACTCCATCAGCTTGATGCCGTCGAACCCGTTGGGAAGGTGGACGGTGACGATCGCGACCAGAAGTACGAAGGCCATCGGCAGAGCCGCGAGGGGCACGAGGGGCCGGTCAGGATGGCGAGCCCGCCGGAGAGCTCGGTCACGGTCGTAAGCCATGTGAGCAGGTCGGGAACGGGCATGTGCAGCCTGGCGAGGATGTGGCCGAACTTGTCCGGCCCATGGGCTCAGCTTCGCATAGCCGTGAAACAGGAAGCCGAGGCCGATGAGGCGCGAAGCGGCAGCGCCCACCAACGACTGCGTGGGTCGCAGGAGGCGTGAATAGACGGTGGAGAGGTGGACCATGCCTGCCATACGGGGCGAGCGTAATCGCGGTTACACCGCATTGAGGGAACCTTCCCGACTGTAACTGGGCGACATCGGCCGGCGTAGGTTGAAGAGTCAACCGAACCCAAACGGAGCCTGTTATGCCAAGCCGACACTGGATCGCAGCCACCTTCTCTTTGGCGGCCGCCGGTGCCGTCAGCCTTTTCGCGATGCCGGCGTTTCCAGCCTCAGCCTCCGGTTCGCCCGTTGTGGTCGAGCTCTATCAGAGCCAGGGCTGCTCCTCCTGCCCGCCCGCCAACGCGAATCTCAACGCGATCGCCGACCGACCGGACGTCATCCCGCTTTCCTTCGCGGTCACCTACTGGGACCAGCTTGGCTGGAAGGACACGTTCGCTCGCCCGCAGTTCACGGCGCGGCAGTGCGACTATGCCCGCAGCGCCGGCCGCGGACAGGTCGCGACGCCGCAGATGGTCATCAATGGCGGACGGCAGACGATCGTCGGCAACAACCGACAGGAGCTCGAGGCGGCGATCGCAGGCGCCCGGCGCTCGGGCGGTCCGCAAATCGCGCTGACGGGCGGCCGGATCTCGATCGGAGCGGCAGGCGGCGCCAGGCCGGCAACGGTGTGGGTCGTTCGGTTCGATCCCCGCGTCAACAACGTGCCGATCCGCGCCGGCGAGAATGGCGGACGCACGCTGCCCCATCGCAACATCGTTCGCCAGCTTCAGGCGGTCGGCACCTGGTCGGGCAAGGTCGCCACCTTCCCCGTACCGGCCAGCCCCAGCCCGGTCTACCGCACGGCCGTTCTCGTCCAGACTGGCAAAGGCGGTCCGATCGTGGCGGCCGCGAGGCTGTGAGTTCCCCCGGCGCTATGCAGGCGGGTCGCACCATGTTGATGCAGTCGCGTCAACGGACTGCATTCGACACGAAGACGGACGGGGTGACCTAAGGAGCCTCACATATGGAACTCTGGTATGCACCAACCTCGCCCTTCGCGCGAAAGGTGCGCGTGGCGGCGCATGAGCTCGGCCTCTCGGGCAAACTGACGCTCGTCGAAATCGATCCCTGGACGGACGAGCATTTGCGGGTGATCAACCCGCTTTCCAAGGTGCCAACACTCGCGCTTGAGGGCGGGACCACGCTCTTCGAGTCCGACGTGATCTGCGATTACCTGGACGCGCTTTGCGGACGACGGCTCCACCCCGTTGACGGCCCGGAGCGGTGGCGAGCGCTCCTGCTTCAGAGCCTGGCTGACGGAGCGATGACCGCGATGGGGCGGCTCTTCGCCGATGAGCGCAACTCGCCGGATCGGCCCCCAACCGCGATGCAGGAACGTTTTCACGCCGCACGCGAGGCTACCCTGGACCGGCTGGAAAGTGAGCGGCTGCGGGCCGATCCGCTGATCGGAGAGATCGGGGTCGCAGTCTTCCTCGGCTATCTCGACTTTCGCTGGCCCGATCGCGATTGGCGAAGCGGAAGACCCACGCTTACGAGATGGTTCGAGCGCTTCGAGGCACGCCCATCGATGACGAGCACGCAACATACCCTTCCTCAATCTTCTATGTAGATTGTTCATACTACCTGGCTGAGTCTGATGGCGAGACTTGGCCGGATGACGTATAATTCTGAACAGCTATTCCGGCTGCATTAACGACAGCTTTCAGGCAGGACCAAGAGGCACCCGAACGGCGAAAAATGGATCGTGAGCTGCCGGCGGCTAAGCGCCCTAATTGCGGTGATTCACCAGCCCGACTCTTAAGCCCGAAAGCCGCCGTTTGTTCATGCAGCAAGGACGGTCATGAGATAGTGCTTTACTGCCCGGAAGCCGCAAGTCCGCTCCCCTGAAGGGTCCGTACGCCTCCGGCGCCCGGAACCCTTCAGGGCTGCCGAACGGCAGATTTCGCCTTTCGATCATTGCAAACCGGACAATCTCCTGTCGGCCCAGGTCAAGCCATTGCATGCGCTAATTTCTGCGGCTCGGCCCGCTCCGGCGATGCAACAGGGTCCATCATCTGCTCGATGACGTCAGCCCATTCTTGAAGCATGCGCCTGCGGGGCGAGAGGTAGAGCGCACTGTTATAGGCGCCGCGCACCTCGTCACGATCGGCATGGGCAAGCGCCATCTCGATCCAGTCCGGACGGTATAGCTCGGCCTCGTTGGCCCAGGTAGAGGCGATCGCCCGGAACCCGCGGACCGTCTGCCGCCCGCGATAGCCCATGCGGTAGCAGCCATAGATCATCGTGTTCTGAGAGATGGGCTGCCCGAGCTTGTCGCCCGCGAACACATAGCTTTCCCGGCTGTGCGTCCGCAGCGTCGAGAGCAACGCGACCACCTGCCGCGAGAGCGGCACCAGATGCTCGCGCGCCATCTTCATGCGGGCGGCCGGCACCCGCCACAGCGGCTCGGAGGTAACGAGCCCCTCGAACTCGTCCCAGGTCGCAAGCCGCGTCTCGTTGGTCCGCGCCCAGGTCAGCAGCGTGAACAGCAGCGCCGCCCGCGTGACCGCCCTGCGCTTCGCGGTCTCGTCGCCGTCATAGCGATCGATGGCCTGAACGAGCTTGGGCAGATCGGCCATCCCTACCCTCGCCATATGCCGGACCCGCGGCCTCGGCATCAGCGAGTCGGTGAGCGCGGCGGCCGGGTCCTGTCCGCCCAGCCCTGCGGGATCGCGAACCGGTAGATCTGCCCCACATGTTGCTTGAGCCTGCGGCTCACGTCGAGCGCACCGCGTGCTTCGACCCCGCGGATCATCGCCAGCACGTCGGCGCTGGTCACCGCGCGCAGGTCCGTCGACCCGAACGCGGGGAGCACATCCCGCTCCAGACGCCGCAGCAGCCGGGAGGCATGCCCGGGATCGAGCGAATCGGCGCGGTTCTTATGCCACGCCCGCGCCGCCTGCTCGAACGTCTTCACCGCCTTGCTCTCGGGCTTCGCGCCGGGCTCCCTCCCCTCGGCCAGCGCGAGCTTGGCCTGTGCGCGGCGCAGCCGCGCCTCGGCCAGGCTGATCCTGGGATAGGGTCCGAACGAGAGCAGCTTCTCCTTACCGCCGAACCGGTATTTGAGCCGCCAGAGCTTCGAGCCGTTGGGCCGGACCAGCAGATGCAGGCCCTCGCCGTCGGTGAGCTTGTAATCCTTACTGCGCTTGGTCGCGTAGCGCACTTCCAGTTCCTTGAGCGCCATGGGGGTATCTCCTGCGGGCCAGCAGACCCTACCCCCAAGAACACCCCCAAAAGCAAATCGACGTCCCAGCATCCGGAGGGACGCTGCGAGACGTGCCGCGACATGGCGATACGGCGCCAAGTCACTGTTTCGGACGTAAAAAAAGCGCCTCAGGGATATGCTGAGACGCTGCGGTGTGGTGTGCTGTTGGTTGCGGGGACAGGATTTGAACCTGTGACCTTCAGGTTATGAGCCTGACGAGCTACCGGGCTGCTCCACCCCGCGCCAACGATGGGGCCGCAGGACGGAGCGGAGCTCCGCAAGGCCGAGGGCCGCCGCGCCTTATTGGCGCGAGAGCCAAGCCGACGGATGTCGGCGCCGGCGCCTGAGGCCAACGACAGAGTAAATGGGTTCGTGTTGAACGGGTATATGATGCGCCGGCTTCAAAGCCTGGCGGCGACCTACTCTTCCATCGCTTAGGCGATAGTACCATCGGCGCTGTCTGGTTTCACGGCCGAGTTCGGGATGGGATCGGGTGGGTCACAGACGCTATGG
>NZ_WRPK01000020.1 GCF_009755815.1 Flavisphingomonas formosensis | reverse complement strand
ATCGATGAACGCGCCGCCCGACGCCCGCGTCTCCGCTCGGCCCAGCGCCGGAGCCAAATGCACCTTCAACTCGTCAAGCGCCGCTCGCCAATCAACAAGCGTCCCAGCCCACTGCGCAATCCCCATCACCCAACCCTCCGCCGACCACGCACAGAGAATCAGAACTCAGCAACAAATGCAACTGTAGTATTAGTCAACAATGCGGGTTATGGCGATGTTGGCTCCGTCGAGGACACAACGCTGGCCTCCTTCCGGCGACAGATAGAGACCAACCTTTTCGGCACCATCATCATGACCAAGGCCGCGATCCCGATCATGCGGGAACAGCGCTCCGGACATATCATTCAGTTCTCATCCGTGGGCGGCAGGATCGGCGCACCGGGACGTGCCCCCTACTCGGCTGCGAAATGGGGGGTAGAGGGTTTCTCCGAGGTGCTTGGCAAGGAGATGGCGCTGATCGGAGTGCGGGTAACGATCGTCGAACCCGGCGGCTTCCGTACCGACTTCGCAGGGGCTTCGACGACGATTGAGGAAGGTCGGGCGGAATATGACGCGGTGGTCGGGGCTGCCGCCCGAATGCAACGGGCCTATGATGGAAAGCAGCCGGGCGACCCTCGCAAAGGCGCGGCGGTGATCTTGGAAATCGCGGGCTTAGACGAACCACCGCTCAGGCTTCCGCTTGGGAAACACGCCGTCGCGGCGATCGAGGCATCCGATAGCGCGCGCCTCGAGGAGCTGGCTCGATGGCGTGCATTGAGCGAGTCCACCGACTTCGACTGAGCTGCAACATGCATAGTGCCGCCGATCAAGAACAACTCGCAGGACATCCAATGTGCCATTGTTGATATCCCGCAGGGTGAAGCGACATAGCTCGTCCAAACCGCGCCCTAACGCGAAGCCAGGAGCAAAACATGAAGGCGATGGTCATCGGTTCCCCTGCAACCCTGGACACGCTGGCGTTCGCGGATCGGCCCGATCCAGGCCAGCCCGGCCGCGGCGAGATCCGCGTCGCCCTGCGTGGCAGCTCGCTCAATTTCCATGATCTGGGCGTGCTGACAGGCCGCATGCCGGCCGCTGCCGGGCGCATCGCGTTGGCGGACGCGGGCGGAACGGTGGAAGCGGTGGGAGAAGGCGTCACCGAATTTGTGGTCGGAGACCAGGTCGTCTCCTGCTTTTTTCCTTCCTGGCAGGACGGAGCGCCGACTATCGGCGATTTCTCACAGACCCCTGGCGACGGCATCGACGGCTTCGCCACGGAGTTTGCCGTGGCGCCGGCGAGCGCCTTCACGCTTGCGCCGCGCGGCTACGACGCGGTGGAGGCTGCAACCATCACCACCGCCGGCCTGACTGCCTGGCGGGCGCTGGTTGGCGATGGCGGTCTGAAGGCCGGCGATACCGTGCTGTTGCTCGGCACGGGCGGCGTTTCGATCTGGGGCCTTCAGATTGCAAAGGCGATGGGAGCGACGGCGGTTGTGACGTCCTCTTCCGGCGAAAAGCTCGAGCGTGCTCGAGATCTCGGAGCGGACCACGTCGTCAATTACCGCGAGGTGAAGGATTGGGGTCGAGCCGTCGCCGATTGGACCGGCGGCCGCGGCGTCGACCATGTGCTTGAGCTGGGGGGCGCAGGCACGCTCTCCAATTCCATAGCGGCCGTCCGGGTCGGGGGACATATCGCACTCATCGGGACGGTGACCGGAGTCGCTGGCGACGTTCCCACCGCCGCGCTGATGGCCAAGCAAGCCCGGTTGCAAGGACTGATCGTGGGATCGCGGCGCCAGCAACAGGAATTCGTTCGCGCCATCGAGAGCGCAGGAATCCGACCCGTTATCGACCGCCGCTTTCCCCTTGCCCAACTCCCCGAGGCATTCCGCTTCCAGCAGTCGTCCGGCCACTTCGGCAAGATCGGCATCGAGTGGTAGTCCTCTCGCAGAGCAGCTAAGTTAAAAGTCCAACGCGGGTCTGACCAGCTTCGCCAAACTGCTCCAATAGCAGCTCGGTCAGTACGCGCACTTTCCGCGCGAGGTGCTGACCAGGCGGTCGCACGACAAAGATGCCCACCGACGGCAGATCCCAGTCGGTCATGATGGCCTGCAACCTCCCCGTTTCGACGTACGCGGCAGCAATCGCGTCGGGGAGTGCGGCGATGCCGATCCCCTCGGCCGTCCCCTCAGCGATCGCCACCGCGCTGTCGGCCTTAAACCGGCCGTGCGGATGGACCTCGACCACCTTCTTCCCCTGGCTGAATTTCCAGCTCTCAGACGCGATCATCACGGCCGGATGATCCGCAATCTCGTGCGGCACTCGGGGGGGGCCGTGCTCGCACACATAGGCTGGGCTTGCGAACAGGTGGACGGTGAAATCGCCGATCCGGCGCGCAACGAGGTTCGAGTCAGGAAGGTAGCCGACGCGTATGCCGCAGTCGAAGCCCTCGCTCACCAGATCCACGTAGCGATCGCTAAAACGTGTGTGAACGCTTAGAAGCGGGTGCCGCTTCGCCAGACGCGCGAGTGTGGGCGCGAAATATTCGGGCCCGAACGACGATGGCGCTGCCAATCGCAGGCGGCCGCGCAGTTCGCCCGCGGGGAGTATCTCCTCACGCGCAGCTTCGAACTCCGCGAACATGCGGGCCGCGTGGTCCCGAAAGGCGGCGCCCGCCTCGGTCAGCGCTGCGCCGCGGGTCGTGCGCGCAAGCAGCTGGACCCCAAGTTCATCCTCCAGCCTTGAAAGGCGCCGGCTGACGATAGACTTGGCTAGACCCAGCCGACGCGCCGCAGGCGAGACGCCACCCGCGTCTGCAACCTCCACAAACGTCTTGAGATCTTCTACGTCCACAACGTTCCCCAGTCAGCAACGGTGCTTCCCTTATCCGCTGGCTACCTGATCTAAAATGGCAACGCTACCTGTCTTTCATGAGCTCTCCGAGGGAGCCGACGAGGAGCGATCACCATGCAACCGACTAAGATCACATCATCTGTGAAGCGCGGCGACTGGGCGCACGGCTTCGGCGTCGAAGTCTTCTATCCGGGCACTGTGCTGGGCCGCTTCGATAGTGGCATCGGCGCGATCGGTCGCATCGACCGTGCGCTGATTCAGCCCGGCCACGTCATCGCCATGCACCCGCACAAGGACGACGAGATTTTTACCTACAAGCGCGCGGGTCGGATGCTTCACCTCGATACCGTCGGGAATCGAGAAGAGGTCAATCCACGCCGCCTGATGATGATGAACGCCGGCCATAGCTTCCAGCATGAGGAACGGGTCATCGGCGATGAGCCCACCCAGGCCCTCCAAATCTTTCTGCGTCCTCGCGAGGCCGACCTCGAGCCAAAAGTGCAGTTCCACGAGATGGACGCCGGGCGCAGCGAAAATGCCTGGCGCTTGCTCGTCGCACCGCAGGACGCCACCTTCGAGGTCCGGGCGCAGGCATGGGTCAGGGATGCCCATCTGGACGCAGGCCGCTGTCTATGCCTGCCCGAGCGGTCGAGCCCGGGAATAGTGCATCTGCTCTTCCTTTTCTCAGGCGAGGTACGGGTCGGCGACCAGCGAATGGAAGCGGGCGAGTTCTACCACCTCGGTGACAGCACGGCGGTAGTGGGAGCTCTAGCTGATGCCGACATCGTCCTCTTCACCACCGACACGCAGGCGCCCGTCTTCACGGGCGGGATGTTCAGCGGGAACGTGGCGCGTGGCTGAAGTCGGACCCGCTTGCGCCAGGCTTCCCTGGGGAGAAAGGAAATAATTGAGACAGACACCCCCCATGCTGTGAAATCGGTATTGAATGGCGAGGCACGTGGTTCGCCGTGCGTGTTGCGATCGTAGCGACCTAACTCGACTCGGCCATAGGGCATCTGGCCGGACTTTCAGCGGCAGTCGCTGAGCAGGCGCAATTCGGGATATCGGCGCCGGCTTTCACGGCGGTTCTGACGATCACGCTCGAGCTTGTCGGATACCTGCTGATCCTTTCCGGTCGCTGGCTCTAGCTCGGAGCTGGGATGCTAGGCTCGTTCACGCCCTAGACGCTGATAGCGTTTCATCCCACGGTCTTATTCCTATCGTTTCCTGGACCAGAGCCCCTTCGCAGGCTCTGCGTTCCCGGTGCGGCCGCGCTAAGCGAAAATTCGAAAACCATCCCGCGCCGTAGCCCTGGTTGGCCGGACGCTGCGATCTTGTCTGGACAAGAAAGTGTCTGGGGTGCCCCTAGGCGGCAATGATCTTGTCGGCACATCAGGCTAGGTCCGGCAGCTGGACATGACGGATGTGGCGCTGTCCCCGCCGTGCTCGCCACGCCGCGGCGAGCCAATCCATCTCTTCCTTCGCGTGTCGAGTTCGAGGAAGCGGCTTTGGGGGCGGTCATGCAATATCGAGATCGCTGCGCTCGCCATCATCCGTGTCGGCGGCGATCATAGGCGCCGGAATTGTTTGCTTCCACAAGACAGCTGGATTGGAGATGCGACGCTGCCGCACACACAAGAAACGCCGGTCGAGAGATCGACCGGCGTCTTGCGGGGAAACCCTCGGCGACAATCCCGAGGCGAGGATTGGTCAGGCAAGGCCCTTCGCGGTCAGATAGCCGGCAATGTTGTTGCCGGAGAACGGCAGGTATTCGCCCATCAGCTTGCCGTGCGCTTCCCCGACGGGAGAGCGCCAGTCACCGAGCAGTTCCGCACCGACGCCGACCCACGTCATCGGGATGACGCCTGCCTGCACCATCCGAGCGATGGCGGCGTCCTCGACGCGCTTGTCCCAAGTACCCGAGGCATCGAGCACAGCATAAACTTCGTAGCCGGCCTGCTTGGCCGAGAGCGCTACGAACGCGAGACAGACTTCGGTCGAAATGCCGGCCACCAGCAGCTTCTTGCGACCGGTCTTTTCGACCGCAGCGACGAAATCCGCATTATCCCAGGCGTTGATCTCACCGGGGCGGTGAACAATCGCGGCGTTCGGCAGACCCTGCGCCACCGCCGGCATGATCGGACCGTTGGGGCCATCGGCGGCGCTGGTGGTGATGACGGAGGGCAGGCCATGGACGTTTGCCAGCGCCACAAGCGCCTTCACGTTGTTGAGGAACTCGGCCGGGTGCTGGGTCTGGACGCCATTGGCGAGCCCGGTCTGGTGGTCGATGAAAAGCACTGCTGCGTTTTCGGAGGTGATGCGGTCATAGGACATGTTCAATTCCTCGATCTGATGTCACTGTCGGTCGACGTGATCGACATGCACCAAATGACGTTCCTTGAATGCGCCAGCTAGCCAGCGATTGAGGCAATCACTGTTCCTGTTTTAGGAACGATATAGCGTCTAACCTGCTGTGCTTGGGCGAACATTCGCCATGCGCCCGATCCACAGCATGCGCGGATCATGCTGGGGCACAATCCCAATCTGGAGTTGGAGATCGTCGCCACCGACCGTCTGGTTGATATCGTCGACGAGGGATTTGATGCCGGCATCTGGCTGGGAGAAAGCCTGCGCGACGGGATGACCGCGGTGAAGATGAAGCTGCGGCTGAAATTCGCGGCGGTAGGTTCACCAGCCTATTTCGAGGAGAAGGGCATACCCGAGACGCCGGCTGACCTGTCCGGGCACATCTGCGTCCGGAACATGTATCCGAGCGGTGTCGGCTATCCCTGGACATTCGGGCGCGACGGCGAGGAGATCCACGTCGAGGTCACAGGCCCGGTAGCGCTTCATGACCACGAACTGATGATCGAGACCGCGATCGCCGGCGTGGCGCTCGCCTATGTCTGGGAAGACCGCGCGAGGCCCTATGTCGAAAGTGGACGGCTGATATCCTGCCTCGCCGACTGGATCACGCCCGAGGACTGGCTCTACCTTTACTACCCGACGCGCCGTTACATCTCGGCCGGATTGCGCGCCGTCATCGATGCTCTCAGGGCGGCAAGCGACTGATGCGGAGCAGTCGCCGCACACCGTCTGTCGGTCTTATAGAGGTTTCCATAACAGCCCGGGGCGGCGGGAACAGCCCGATCTACGGCATCATTCAGGATCTATCGAAGCAGCAAAATCGCCGAAACTTCGACACAGTATCCGACGCTATTCAAATCTACGACCCGTCACTCCCACTCAATTGTTTAAAACCCAACTAGGTCGTAAGCGCTGTTTCCCACCCACCTTGCACGACGTGGTGATTGAGGCAGACGTTGGGCGGTATGGAAGCCCACAGCCTACGAGCGCACTGGACACTCGCACTGGAGTTGGTCTGGAGCCTGTCCGCCGCCCTGAGGTGCTCCGCAGCATGGCAGGTCGGCGACGGATCTGGACGCTGGAGCAGAAGCTGGCGATAGTCGGGGAGATGGCGCGTTGCGGCAACATCGCCGAGTTCTCCCGCCAGCACGACATTCGCACGTCGCTGCTCTACACTTGGCGCCGGGAGTTGCGCTATGCGTTGGAAGCGGGTCAGGCCACCAGCCATGCGGAACCGATGTTTGTGCCGGTCATGGCCGATAGCCCCAAGCCATTGTCGAGCGATGTCGCAATAGAGGTTGAGGTAGGAGGCGCCGTCGTTCGGATTGGACGTACGGCTAAGGCCGATCTGGTGGCGGCGGTGATCCAGGCGTTGCAGGTAAAGCCGTGATCGGGATCGGTCCGGGCACGCGGGTCATGGTGGCGACACGCCCGGTGGATTTTCGCAAAGGGCCTGATGCCCTGGCGGCGCTGGTGAGCGCCGATTATGGCGGCGATGCATTTTCCGGCGTTATCTATGTTTTTCGGGCCAAGCGTGCCGACCGGATCAAGCTGATCTGGTTGGACGGCACAGGACTGTGCCTGATGGCGAAGCGCCTGGAGCAAGGCGGCTTCAAGTGACCCGGCATTCAGGACGGTGTGATGCGCCTTTCCGCTGCCCAGCTTGGCGCGCTTCTGGAAGGGTTGGACTGGCGCCGGGTCCATGGCGGCCGTCGGCCGCAGGCCCCGCAGATTGCCGGTTGACGGGGCTTTGCCCTACTGATTCACTCTTTCTATGCTGACGCAAGCGGACCTGCCTGACGATATCGACGCGCTCCGCGCGCTCGTTCTGGAGCAGTCCCGGATGTTGGTGGAGGAGCGGACAGCATCTGAAGCCAGGCTGACAGAACTGGGCGTTGCCAAGGGCGAGGCAGACGCTGAGATCGAGCGCCTTCAGTCGATTATCGACGCCTTCATGCGGCACCGTTTCGGCCGCCGGTCCGAACAGCTCGATGCCGATCAGCTCCAGCTAGGGCTGGAAGATGTCGAGATCGCCCTTGGGCATGCCCGTGCTGCCAGAGAGGCTGTCGCACCGCGGTCTCGCAGCGACCAGCCCCGCAAGACTAACCGCGGCTCGCTACCCACGCATCTCGAGCGGATCGAGCAGATTGTCGATATCGAAGACAAGTCTTGTCCCTGCTGCAGCGGTCCGCTTCATCAGATCGGTGAAGACGTCGCCGAGCGGCTAGACGTCGTTCCTATCACCTTCCGCGTACTGGTGACGCGCCGCCCGCGCTATGGCTGTCGCTCCTGTGAAGGTGCGATCGTCCAAGCCCCCGCTCCGGCGCGGATAGTCGAAGGCGGGATTCCGACCGAAGCGCTGATCGCCAAGGTGCTCGTATCCAAGTATGCCGATCATGTTCCTCTATATCGGCAAGCTCAGATCTACGCTCGGCAGGATATCAAGCTCGATCGCTCCACCCTGGCAGACTGGGTCGGTCGGGCAGCATGGTATCTGCGGCCATTGCGTGACCGGACGCTGGAAGAGTTGCGCCGATCCGAACGGCTGTTTGCCGACGAGACTACTGCGCCGGTGCTTGACCCGGGGCGCGGACCGGGTCGCCAACGTCGCGCCGTAGCGTCTTCAGCCGCGCAGCGACCTCGTCCTCCGTCAGCTCGTTTTCGGTCTTCCGATCACCGACGAGGGCCTTCGCC
This sequence comes from Flavisphingomonas formosensis, assembly GCF_009755815.1. GTDB lineage: Bacteria > Pseudomonadota > Alphaproteobacteria > Sphingomonadales > Sphingomonadaceae > Flavisphingomonas > Flavisphingomonas formosensis. Next base: position 48,011 of record NZ_WRPK01000020.1, on the reverse strand, counting down.
TCAGCCGGTGGAATGTCCCTGTCAGGAATCAGCGCCACAGGCACCGGGATCGCGCTCCCGGTTCTGCGCTGCAGAATCCGACTGTATCGGAACAGGCCACGGTGGCCGACATTGACGAGCGAGACGCCATATCGGCTGAGCGAACGTCCGAGCTTCTCGGCGATCGCGGGCAGCAACAGATGCTCACCGTCACCCTCGACGACGATTAGCGCGCGGGCGAAGAAGAGGTTGGCCTTGGTCGCATCAAGGAACCGGCGCAGAAACTCGTAATCGTCCACTTCGAGCCGGGTGTGCGCGGCCGCCAGCGGGAAGGCGCGGTGACCGACGATCATCGTCATCGCCTCAAGCTCGGCGCCCGCTGCGAGTTGCGGGCTATGAGTGGTGAGCAGGACCTGGACCTGTTGATGCGTTTCGCCCTTCTTGGGGTCCGGTTTGGCGGCGCGGGCTGCAAGTACCTCCATGAACAGCGTCTGGTGCTGGGGATGCAGGTGCGCTTCCGGCTCCTCGATCAGCAGGAACGGAACCTGGTCGGGGTGCGACTGAAGCAGCAGCAGCTCGGCCGCCATTAACAGCAGATTGTTGTAGCCCAATCCGCGCTGCACGCGCTCGGTGCCTGCCTTGGCGTTGAGATAGAGCTCGAACCGTTCCAGGATCTGATTGAAGGAACCGCCTGCGCCCAGGTCCAGCGTCGCGACGAGGCGATCCTCGACGAATGACAGCTTGTCGAGAAAATCGGTGTTCACGCTGCTGGCGACCCCTCCCGCGGCGGGGTTGCCTCGAACCGCGGCATCCGCGGCAGCGAGCGTGTCGTGGAGCGTAGCGTTGGCGCCCGGCGCCGCCGGCTTGCTTTGTGGCCCCATCGTGGGCATCGCGCCGAGGATGCGCGAGAGGCGCGACCGGCGCCCCGCTCGCATTTCGCGTTCCGCGTCGCGCAACGGCTTGAGGTACCAGACCATGGGTACAATCGCTAGATAAATGGTTGTTTTGATTAAACAAAACTGCGCCCACTGACGGTGCAAAGCCTGATTTGCAATCACCGGGTAATCACCGTGTTTAATTGAAATCACGCTCCCAGTCGCCTCCACGAAGCAAGCAAAGGCGCTATTGGTTACAGGCGTCCGGTCGAGGCGGAAGCCGTCCAAGTGGACCTGCCTCGCCGGCCCTTCCCTCCGGATAATGGAGGTCGGACCCCATCCAGTAGGTGCCGCCTGGAAGAACAACCATGGCGTCCGCGCTTTGCGCGGATTGGAGCAACCGGCCTTCGACGTTCAATGAAAGGGTGTCCTCGGTCATGGCGTCCTCCTGCCGAACAACAGGTTCCTACTTCAGAGTGACGCTGACCGGTCCCATATCACCGTCGAAGGTAAAGGGGGCCTGCAAATCGGGCAGCAAAGGCACCTGGATATCGCGCCCGATCCCGACCCAGTCGTGATAGAAGGCGCGAGGTACGGTCGCAGGCAACCGACCACTTCCGGCTGCAACGCCGTCAACGGTGAGCGTGACCGTCGCAGCGCCTCCGGTCTGAGGGCCATCCGCGACCACGTTCAGCGCAAGGAGATGCTCGCCGGGGGGAAGCGGTGTGCTGGCGGCGATCCGGACAACCGGCGCCGGTTGATCGGCGTACACGAACGTTGGAGCCCCGTTCAGAATATAGAGCGCCCACCCTTGCGGATAGCCACCCTGCGCCACGATCGTTCCGTTGGAACGCGCGCCAGCGGTGACAGACACCTGGAGCGACCAGTTCCGGTTCTTGACGTCCGGAAACGCATATTGAGAGATTAGCCGGTCTGAACGATGGAAGGTGAAAGTCGACCGGCCATTCGACAGGAAGGGCTTGAGCTCGGGATTCGTCCTTTGCACGGGTCGCAGATCGACTAGTCGGAAGCCGTTTTGGCGTGCCGCCTCGGCAAAGCCTTGTTGCAATTCGCGGAGCTTTTCCGGGTGGCTGGCGGAAAGGTCTTTCGACTGCGAATAATCGACGTTCAGATTGTACAACGCCCATGTCCACTGATCTGCAGGCGGAACTTCCTTGTTTTCCCAAGGAAGTCGCGGCGGAATCGTAGATGCCATCCAGCCATCCTTGTAGAAGGAACGATTGCCCAGCATTTCGAAATATTGGCTCCGGTGCCTGGTTGGCGCCGTCGGGCTTGCAAGGGTGTAGAGGAGGCTCAGCCCGTCGAGCGGCATTTGCCTTACACCTCCCACGGCTTCGGGAGCCTGGATACCCGCAGCCTCATAGAGCGTAGGAGCGATGTCGGTCACGTAGCTGAATTGCGTTCGAAGCCCGCCGCGATCGGTTATGTGCTTTGGCCAGCTGATGACCAACCCGTCGCGAACGCCGCCAAGATGGGAAGCAACCTGCTTGAAATATTGGAACGGCGTGTCCATCGCCCACGCCCAGCCGACGGGGAAATTCTCCGAACTTCGTGGCCCGCCCAGTTCCTCAAGATGTGACATCATATATTGAAGCGAGCCGCTGGGCTTGTTCAGTCCGCCGGTGACGTGGCCGTCGACCCCGCCCTCGCCACTCGCCCCATTGTCGCCATCGATGTATACGACGAGCGTATTGTCCCACTCCCCGCTCTCCTTCAGTGCCGCAACCACACGCCCGAACTGGGCATCGAAATAGGCACGTTGCGCGGCGTGCACTTCCATCATGCGGGCAGCCAGCCGCTTCTGATCGGAGCTTAACGTTTCCCACGCGGGAATACCGGCAGGACGAGGGGTCAATATTGCGTTAGCGGGAATGATCCCTGCGTTCTTCTGACGAGCAAAGGTCTCCTCGCGGACCTTATCCCAGCCCTGGTCGAATCTGCCCCTGAAACGAGCGATCCAGTCGGCGGGTGCTTGATGAGGTTCGTGCGCGGTACCGGTCGCTAGGTAAGCGAAGAACGGCTTGTCCGGCGCGGCGGCATGTTGCTGTCGCACCCAGTCGATGAGGTGGTCGGCCAAATCCTTGTCCAAGATGTAATCGGGCCCCCGTTTGGGTTCAACCGGCACGGTGTTTTCGACAAGATCGGGTGCCCACTGATCCGTGGCTCCGCTCATGAAGCCGTAGAAATAGTCGAAGCCGAGGCCAGTGGGCCAGCGGTCGAACGGGCCGGCCGCAGTCTGGTCCCATTCCGGCGTGATATGGTTCTTGCCGAACCAGGCGGTGCTGTAACCGGCGTCCCGCAGTACCTGGCCGATCGTCGCCGCCTCCTTTGGTATAATACTGGTATAGCCCGGCTCGTTGATCGCGAAGTTGGTGATCGTGCCCATGTTGACGCGATGCGGATTACGGCCGGTCAGGAGAGCAGCGCGCGTCGGCGAGCACATCGCTGTCGTGTTGAACTGGTTAAATCTTAGGCCTTCTTGCGCCAAAGCATCATATGCAGGCGTGGGTATGGGGCCGCCGAAGGTGCTTGCCGCACCAAAGCCAACATCATCGTTCAGCACAAGCAGGATGTTGGGCGCATCAGGAGCGGCAAGGCGCTCGGGCGCCGGCAAGGGGGGCGGTGGGATGAAAACCGGCTGCCGCGCTTTGGCCGACACGGACGCGATCGCCAGCGATGCTGCACAAGCCGAAAATGTTAAGCTTTTTAAAAAGGTGATCGCCTTGCCTCTCCCCGGAAGCAACGAGGGGTTTACAAGCAAACCTCCGTTATCGGCTCCCGAGCACCTATCGGTACACACGCCCGAAGACTTAAACAGCGTCTTCAGGCGCATAGTTCGAGTAATATTATGGCATGATTCTGTCATCTTCAAGCAGTTCACAGTATTTGCCCGAGGATTAGAGCCGAGTCATTGGCTACACCATACGCTTCAAGCCCAGATCGACTCGGCATTGTCGGCGGATATTTGTGTTTCGGCGCCCGTGGATCGACGGAAAGGCAGCGTCAACAAGAACAAAACCAGCTTGAAATTCAGTAGCTTCAGTGCTTTGCGCACTTCCTCGGGCCGCAGTTCAGCTTCCATGGGCATCGCACCGAAGATGGTGCCTTTGACGATGAGCGTCGATCCACGGCGCTCCAGATTGTCGATCCTTACAAGCTCGCCTGTTTCGGCGTTGAACATTCGCATGGCACGCGCCTCCTTCAAATTTCCCTTGTTGAAGAATTATGCATCGCGGTCAAGGTCCTTAGGATCGCCACCCCAGGGCGGCGGCCCTCTACACGTGGGGGAAAGTTATTGACGCCCGATGATATTTCCCTCTATGGGGAATAATGTTACCGCCCGTGGAAAGCGGTTGAGCGTGGAGAGGACAAGTGGGTAACGGTCCGATCGAAATTAGGGCGTCTGTGGCTTCGTCGAGCGGGCCAGGGGGATGTGTCAGCTCGCGAGGCGAATTTACGCCTGACGCCGTGCGAGCCGCGCTGGGCGTGTGGATCGGATTCCTGGTTGGCCCGAACGTGATGCTTGCATCCACCAACGGCATTTTCATGGCCGATCTTGCGCGTTCTTTCGAAGTCGGGCGGGGTGCGATCTCGGCGGCGTTGGCGGCCTCCGTATGGTGCGTTGGGCTGCTGGTCCCGTTTTCCGGCCGCGCCATGGACCGTTACGGGGCACGGCCGCTCATCGTGGGAGGTGTCGTGCTTTTCGCCCTGTCGCTCGCGGCGATCGGGGCAGCGCAGAACTTCTGGCAGTATCTTGCTCTGCAATTCCTGTTGGCTGTGGCTGCATCGTTACATGGATCGGTGGGCTATTCCAAAGTGGCGGCGCAATGGTTCGATCGGCGCCGCGGCGTTGTACTCGGCCTATGCGTCGCGATGGGATCGGGCCTCGGGCAGATTCTTATGCCCAAGATCACCCTTGCGCTTATTCAGGGCTATGGCTGGCGCGGTGGCTATCTTGGCATTGCTGCGATTGTGTTTCTTCTTGGATTGCCGTTGATCGCGCTGCTGATCCGGACGCCAGGTCATGATGTGCGAATGCCGCGGCGACTGGCGGAAATCGAACAGAGTGGTTTCACACGTGCGGAGGCACTGCGTCAGCCGACCTTTTACCTTCTATTCTTCGGCATCTTTCTAGCATCTCTGTCGCTGATCGGTACGTTACAGCACGCGGTGCCGATGCTGATCGAACGGGGGCTGACGCCTGGGGCAGCGACTACGGTATTGTCGTGCATCTTTGTCGGTGTCCTGCTGGGAGAGAGTAGTTCGGGTTTCCTCGTCGATCGATTCAACTCGCCACGCGTCGTCCTGCCCTATTTTGCAGCCGCATGGCTGGGACTGATGACCGTCCATTCGGCTGCTGGCATGCCGAGCTTGATCGTCGGCGGCGTGCTGATGGGTCTGGGCCTGGGGTGCGAGACGGGGCAGAACGCTTATCTGACCTCGCGCTATTTCGGGTTGAAGTCTTTCGGAGAGATCTTCGGGCTGACTTACCTGGCGGTTTGCGCCGGGATTGGCTGCGGGTTGATCCTGATGGGCGCAATACGCGACTACTTCGGCAGCTATGATCCGACCCTGTACGTGTTCGGCTTCACCATGGCGCTGTCGGTGCTGTGCATCGCGCTGCTTAGGCCCTTTCCTTTCAAACCCGCAGCCAGGCACTGACTGCGGCAAAGGACATGACGGACATCATGAACTACGAACTAGCGATCGTTACAGGCGCCGCACGCGGCATCGGCGAGGTTGTCGCGGCGCAACTGGCTGCGGCCGGCGGCAGGGTCGTGCTCAGCGACATCAACGCCGAGGGCGTGGAAGCTGCGGCGGCCCGGATCCGTGAAGCCGGCGGTGACGCGGTGGGCATGGCGTGCGACGTCGGATCCGACGAGGACGTGACACACTTTCGCGACGCTGTTGTCGAGCGGCTCGGTGCGCCGGATCTGCTCATAAACAACGCTGCTGCCCAGCAGTTCGGATCGGGCGGAGTCGACGAACTCGACCTGTCGCGCTGGCGGGCATCGTTCGAGGTGAACGTGCTGGGCGACGTTCGCATGGTTCATGCCTTCCTGCCGGCAATGCGCGCGGCCGGGCGCGGGCACATCGTCAACACCGCGTCTTCGCTGGCCATACGGCCCAACGCGGTCGTGCAGCACCTCATGCCTTATGTCACCTCGAAGGGCGCTGTGATGACCTTCACCTACGCGCTTGCGTTCGCGCTCAAGGACACGCCGCTGGACGTGTCGCTGTTCTGTCCCGGCCTGACCAGCACGACACCTGACGGCAGCGCCAAGCCCAAGGCCATGGGCTGGATGAAAGACGTGCCCGAAGAACTGACCCGGCCAGGCACGATGACCGACGCCGCGGCCGCTCTTCTCGACGGTCTGGCATCGGGTCAATTCCTGATCTCATCCGACGCGGGATATGCTGCGGCGATCGTCCGCTTCGCCCAAGCCGGACTCGACCCGCTGTCCGATTTCAATAAGGCGCCCTGACGCCGATTTCATTCCCTCAGTTCTGGGGGCGCAAGGAGTGACCGATGGCTAATCAATATGATGTGCTGGTGATGGGCGGCGGCCATAATGGCCTCGTCGCCGCAGCATATCTGGCGAAGGCAGGAAAGAGCGTCCTCGTTCTGGAGCGCGCGCCGACCTACGGCGGCGGCGTGAGCACGCAGGAACTGACCTTGCCCGGGTTCCGCCATGACGTGCATTCATCCTCACACGTCATGCTGCTGGGTAACCCGATGATGACGAACGACGAATTGGGGCTTCAGGGCAAGTTCGGGCTCGAATACAAGATTCTCGACCAGTGCCAGGCCTCGGTGTTCCCCGACGGTAGTTCTTTGATCACGCACCGCGATTTCGACAAGACATGCGAATCGATCGCGCAGTTTTCGCGCAAGGATGCCGACGCCTACGCCAAGTTCGCGCAGATCGGTCACAAGCTGCTGCCCATGATCATGGCGGGCCTTTACGCCCCGCCGGCGCCGATGGGCGCCTTCATGGCAATGCTGCAGTCCAACCCGCAAGGGCGGGACATCTTCGAGATCATGAATCGCAGTCCGCTCGATTTCGTCGACGAATTGTTCGAAGATGATCGCGTCAAGCAACACGTGCTGCGGCCGCCGCTGGAACTGCTCCAGTTCCCCGATGAAATGGGGACTGGCATGGCCTTGTTCATGTTCCCGGCCTTGATGCACAAATACGGTTCGCCCAAGGCGGTCGGCGGGAGCGGGCGCTTCGCTGACGCGCTGGTCGCCGCGATCCACCATTTCGGCGGCGAGGTGCACGTGAATCGCGAGGTGACCAAGGTTCTGACCCGCGGTGGTCGAGCCGTCGGGCTCCGCACCGCCGATGGCGAAGAATACACGGCACGCGACGTGGTTATCGGCGCTATCCACCCCAAGCGGCTCGGTCAGTTTGTCGAAGATATCGACCCTGGCCTAGTCAAGCGTGCGGGGCGCGGCAAACCGTCCGCCCTCAACATCATGCAGGTCCACATGGCGCTGGATCGCCCCGCGACCTTCTATGCCGGCGAAGAGATCGAGCGTACGCAGATGGTGCATTACGCCCCGTCGCTGAGCTTCTCGGACTTCATGAAACAAATGGATCCGCTGCGGCACGGCGAGATAACGAAGGACCTGATCCTTTCCGGGCAGGACCAGTCACGCGTCGATCCGACGCGCGCTCCTCCGGGCAAGGGTGTCTACTTCACCCAGGCATTTGTTCCGTTCAAGCTGGCCGATGGCCTGTCGCGGTGGGATGAAATCAAGGACGAGGTTGCGCAGGACGTGCTGGCGGGCGCTCGCCGGTTCGTCTCCAACCTGGACGACAGCAACATCCTTGGTATGCATGTCAACACGCCTGCGGATTGGGAACGTCATTCGCCCAACAGCTTCGTGGACGGCGACATCCACGGCCTTGGCGGCTATTTCTTCCAGAACGGCGGTGCGCGGCCGATCGCGGAACTCTCCGACTATCGCGTGCCCAGGGTCGAGCGGCTCTATCTGGTGGGTCCCTTCATGCATCCCGGCGGCAGCGTGTTCGGCGCAGGGCGCAACACGGCCATCAACATCTTCAAGGACATCAACCTCGATTTCGACAAGGTCGCCCGCGCGCCGGTGTGATCCTGCGGAACCGCAAAGCGAAAGGCCTCCCGCCGAATTGCCGGAGGGAGGCCTTCTTTTTTGGGTACTTTCGACACCGCAGGAGCGGTTTGCACCCGGTCCGGTGCAAGCCGCTTCAACGCGTGGGTGAATAGGGCATTGGCAACAGCAGTTGCGATTCCTCCTCGCGGGTCATCTGCCGCAGGCGGGCGACGAGAGCCTTGACCTCGAGGTCCTCGCCCGCAGCGGTGCGGCTGTTGTCGCGGGCCAGGGCATCGGCATAGGCGGTCAGCTGGAACAGGCGGTGGTCGACGCCGGTGGTGGCGGTAAACCACCCAAGCACGTCAGGCGCATGCCGGGCCAGCAGCGCCGCCCCTCCCTCCGCCAGCAGCTTGGCCATGCTGTCGTAGCGATCCGGCAGGCACGCCCAGCTGCGCAGTTCGAAGAGTCGCGTCGGCTGGTCTGCCGCAGGCTCGGGCGCGAGATCGTCCGGCGTCTGAAGCGCGGAGAAGGACGTCGGCTGCAAGAGGGTATTCCGCTGTTCCAGCAAGGCATCCGAATCGATCCGCACGAACTCGCCCCAGGCCGGGTCGGCCAGCATACCGCGCCGGCAAGCGTCGCGGTGGGGCGAATCCCGGTACATGAAGAACTGGAACGTCCGATTCTGCAATCCACTCTCCGGCCGGAATATGCCGAGGGTCTTGCCGAGATGCTTGCTCGTGAGCGCGAAGCCGATCTCCTCATAACCCTTCAGGAATTTCCGGTACTTGGACGGAAGGTAGGTATAGACACGAAGGTCGACGATCATGCCAGCAACTCCTTGCTGAGGGGTGCGAGCACAGTGCCGCGCGCCTCGCCGAAACCGATGCGGGCATAGCCCTCACGCTCGCACCAACCGCGCAGGATCACCTCGTCCCCATCTTCAAGGAAAGTTCGGGTCTCCCCGCTCGGCAGCGTGACGGGATTCTTGCCGGCCGAGGTCATCTCCAGCAAGCTGCCGTGACCTTCCGGTCCGGGGCCGGATACCGTGCCGGTGCCGAAGAGGTCTCCGGCCCGCAGATCGCATCCGTTCGAGCTGTGGTGCGCGACCATCTGTGCCGGCGTCCAGTAGAGATCGAGGCCCGAAGAGCGCGCGAGCACGACCGGCGGACGCCCGTGCTCCCGCATCGCGGGAGTGAGCAGGAGCACCTCGATCGTCATGTCCAGCGCGCCGTTTGCCTGATCCTCCTCGTCGAGCAGATAGGGAAGCGGGCGAGGGTCACCCTCTGCGCGGGCCGGCTGCGCGCAGCGGAACGGCGCCAGCGCTTCGCTGGTGACGACAAACGGCGACACGGTGGTCAGGAAGTTCTTCCCCAGGAACGGCCCCAGCGGCTGCGTTTCCCACGCCTGGACATCGCGAGCAGACCAGTCGTTGAGCAGCCCGAAGCCTACGATCTGTTCGGCCGCGCGGTCGATCGGGATCGGCTCGCCGAGCTGGTTGCCGCCGCTGATCCAGATCGCGATTTCAAGTTCATAGTCGAGCCGGCGACTGGGTCCGTAGTCAGGCGTGGTCCCGCCGTGGACAGCACGTTGCCCGACCGGGTGGACCACGGGATGACCCGACGCCCGCACCGATGAACTGCGCCCATGGTAGGCGATCGGGACGTGCTTGTAATTGGGCAGCAGGGGATTGTCAGGCCGGAACATGCGACCTGCCGTCATCGCGTGGTGAATGCCGGCAAAGAAGTCGGTGTAGTCGGGAACGTCGGCAGGGAGATGGAGCGTCGCCTGGTCCATTGGCACCAGCAGGCGTTCCGCCTGGTGTTTGGCGGGGTGACCCGCCGTCAGCAGGCCGGACAGGACCGAGCGAAGCTGGCGGCGCTGCGCCGATGCGAGCGCGAAGAAATCGTTGAGCTTCGGCTGAGCGGCGGTGGCGACGATCGGCAGGTCTTCCCGGTCAACCAGACCGGCTTCGGCGAGCGCCTGCAGGTCCAGGATATAGTCGCCGATCGCAACACCGCCTCGCCGTACACAGGAGGCATCGGAAAAGCTGCACAGCGGGAGGTTCTGGATTGGGAATTCAGGGTGGTCGTCCGCCCCCTTCACCCAACTGCGCAGATGCGCGTCGTGGGTATGATCCAGCATCATTCGGCTGCTTTCTGCGGAATGGTGGTATGCATCAGATTTGCATCCTTGAGTTGTTCCGCCAGCGGGCCGGCGAAATAACCATCAATCAGAACGAAGGCGATCCGCGCGGTTACCGTCTCCGAGCGGTTCTCCCAGCCGTGATCGGTGCCGCGCTGGATCACCACGTCACCCGGCCGCAGCGTCACCTCCGAATCGTCGAGCAGCATCGTGATCTCCCCTTCGATCATGATGCCGTAGTCGATCGTCTCGGTGCGATGCATTCCCGGGTGCCGGCCGTCCTCGCGCGGTGCGATCTGCCTCAGGTGGCCCGGATGAATGTCCAGGATGCGTACGATCGTCCCGCCCTTGTCAGGCGGTATGCGCAGCGGCAGCCGCTCGTTTGGCTCGCTTTCGGTCGGGTAAATCGGCGCAGGCGTCTCGCTCGTGCTCCATAGCTCATGAAACTGAACAAGCCCCTCGGTGCGGTGGTGAAGCTGCGGCGCCTCGCCAATCGACAGAAAGATCGACTTGCCGTTCTCGTCGTGGCCGGTGACAATTCTTCTCACGGGTTCCATAATACTATTCCTCTTGTCCCTTGCGGGCTGGTGGGATCCATCAGATCGCGGCCCTGATGTTTGAACGGTCAGCTTGTGCTTCCGCACGTGCGGCCGGCGTGCGACCGCGCGTTGTGCAGCCCTGCTTCGTCGAGGCCGAACAAGGCCAGTGCATTGCCGCCCAGGATCGCTTCGCGCTCGGCCGAGCTCAGGCCAGCGACGCGCTCGACAACCGCTTGGACATCGTAGGCTCCCATGTCGAAGGGGAAGTCCGTGCCGACGACCAGGCGTTCGACGCCAACCCGATCGATCAGGGCCCTGATCGCTTGGGGGGTGTAGACGAGATTGTCGAACCAGATCCGCTTCAGATAGCTCGTCAGCGGCTCGGCCATGCTATGCGAGTCGGGTCGTGCGCCCCACGCATGGTCCGACCGGTCCGGGTAAGTGGGGAGGTACCCGCCGCCATGGGCAGCGACGATCTTCAGCCCTGTATAACGGTCGAGCACGCCGCCGAAGATGAGGTGGGAGAGCGCGATCGTTGTTTCGATGGGCTGACCGATGACGTTGGCGAGGTAGTGCCGATCAAGGCGGGCGCCGAGGCTTGATCCGAGCGGATGGATGAAGACGACGGCGCCAAGTTCTTCGGCCTTTGCCCAGAACGGTTCGAACGATGGATCCCCCAATTCGCGCGTACCGTCCGTCGAGGAGATTTCCACGCCCCTCAGCCCCAAATTTCGTACCGCATGCGTCAACTGCCGCACCGCGAGATCGGGATGCTGCAACGACACGGCCGCCAAACCGCGGAACCGGTCCGGATGGTCTGTTACCGTCCGGGCGATATGTTCGTTCTGGAGGGCAACAATCCGGTCGGCGAGATCAGGCTCGGCCCAATAATAATATTGGCCCGGCGACGGACTAAGTATCTGAACGTCCACCCCCATCGCATCCATGTCCGCAATCCGGCCGGGGAGGTCCGTCATTCTGCGGACACATGCGGGGAGCATCACAGTGCGATTATATTCTGTCGACGGGCCACCTTGCAGGACGTGAGTGGTGGTCATCTCGGCGTCCCGCGCAGGGTGCCCCGCGACCAGCTTTTCGACCGCCGGTGTGGCGATGTGGCAGTGCACATCGATGACCGGCATTGGGCGCACTAGGTCTGCCCCCGCATCTGGCGTGCGTGGTGCCGTTGACGCGCAGGTGTGATCGTTCATTTTGGCTCCGTCAAAAAGGCTGCGCGATCGCCTCTTGCGACACGTTCATGATCTCGTTGATCCGGTCCGGCTGGTGCGCCATCTCGACGCGGCCGATCTCTATCGAGTTTTCGACTACGAGGCGGCACCGGTCGAAGCGGCGTTCCATGAACGCGGCGAGCGCTTCCTCGACCGTTTCTGCCCGGCAGAGTTCCTGAGCGATAACCACGCCATCCTCGATCGCCAGCCCGGCGCCTGAAGCAAGGTGCGGCGTGGTTGCGTGGGCGGCGTCTCCCGTAAGCAGCACGCGGCCAAGGCACCAGGGGGATGGCATCAACACGGCCTCGAGCGGACGATACACGATGATCGATGCGGGATTGAGATCATCGCGGATTTTCGCCACGCCGCCGCCGAAATCCTTCAGCAGTTCGCGCACCTGTTCGTGCTGAGTTGTCGGATCGACCCAGGGGTTGTCCGGCACGTGTTCCAGCACCCACACATACATTTGCTGCTGCGACACGGGAACGACACCGACGGTGACGGGGCCACCCACGTAAAAGCTGCTGCGGACGATGTCCGCTGGGCGATCGACAACCAGTCGCCAGCAGCCCTGTCCGGTAAAGGTGGGAACCGGAGCATCGGGGAACAGCTGCCGGCGCACCGAGGATTGGACGCCATCGGCGGCAATGATCAAACCATAGCGTCCCTCGGACCCGTCTGAAAAGGTAACGCGGACAGCGTCGCCCTTTTCCTCAAGGTGCGTGTGATGAAGGCCCAACCGGACGGTAATATTCTCCTGCTTCACCCGCTGCGACAGGATGGTGTGGAGCACCGGGCGCAGGATCCCGCCGCCACTCGGAAGGTCCGGCGCGTCAGGCATCCGCATCCCGGGGCGCTGGAACAGCAGGTTCCCCTTGAAACTGTAGATATCGTTGCCGCGCGCGAAATAGCCTTGGCGCTCGACCTCCTCGAGGACGCCGAGGTGGCTGAGCGCGCGCAAGGTCGAACCGAGCACGGTAAGCCCGGCGCCCAGCACCCGCCATTCAGGATCCGCCTCTACCAGTTCAACGGCGTAGCCCGCTTGCGCTAGCGCGATCGCGGCGGACATGCCTCCGATGCCGCCACCGACCACCAGCACCCTGTCGATCTTCACCACCTGAGTCCTATCCTCTCGCCGGCGGCACTCGCAGCCGCATTGACCCAAGCCGTATATTCCTCTATGCAGGAAATATGCAAGGCCCTAATATGGTGGGCCTGTTGGAGGATTGTCTGTGGCGTCACAGGATCGGCTAGGAGAGAGGATGCAAACTCCCATCACACACGTCCGTTATGTTGCCTTGGCGGTGGAGGACTTCGCCGCCGAGCGGCAGTTCCTCCAAGAGCTATGGTGTCTCAACGAAGAGGCAGCGCAAGACGGCGTCGCCTACTTCGCGGGCCGAGGCTCGACAGAGCCGTTCATCGTCAGGCTGCGCAAGGCCGAAGACCGGCGCACCGACCTCTTCGCGTTCGCTGTAGGCGACCGGACCGATGTCGATCACCTTTATGCCTCCCTTCGAGACGACGGCGTAAAGCTCGCCGGCGAGCCCGCTGAACTCCACTCCCCCGGCGGAGGCTATGGTTTTCGATTCTTCGACCTAGACGGGCGACTGGTCGAGATTTCGGCCGACGTAAAGGAGCGTGTTGCCGAAGTGCCGGCCGCCAAAGCGGCCATTCCGCAAGGGCTATCTCATGTGGTGTTTCACACGCCCGACGTGAAGAAGGCGGTGGCCTGGTACGAGCGTCACCTCGGGCTGCGGGTCAGCGACTGGCTGGACGAGTTCATGTGCTTCCTGCGCGGCAAGGGCAGCAAGCACCACTGCATGGCTTTTCTGGTCGGCCCTCCTACGCTGAACCACGTAGCGTTTGAAATGGTCAATGCCGACGAGATGATGCGCGGCCTGGGGCGCATGCTCAAGAACGATGTGCGGTTGACGTGGGGGCCGGGCCGTCACACGGCGGGAGACAACACCTTTGCCTATTTTCAGTCTCCGGCCGGCAATAATCTCGAATATACCGCTGAGTTGGAGCATCTGCCTGACGACTGGCAACCCCGGACCTTTCCGCGCTCACCGGAGATCATCGATCAGTGGGGTACCGGCCGCATCGCCGGGCCCCCAACCTATCCGCCTTTGAAGCCGGATCCAGCGTTGTGGGCGAATGACCCGGTTTAGGCCAATGTGCAGGCGAGAAACTCTTCTTCTCAGGACGCGATCATGAAATTTGTTCTCTATAATGCAGAGCTTGGGCTCGAGCGTCTGCCGGGCCTGCTAACCGACCGGGGGGTTGTGGACATCTCCGATCTGGTAAGAAAAGGCCACGATCCTCAGCGAACGATGTGCAACATCATCGACGACTATGAGACGTTACGTCCCCGACTGGCGGAAGCGGAGGCGCAGGGCACCGCGGTGCCCTTGAAACAGGTGTCGCTTGGCCCTCCGCTGCCACGCCCCGGCAAGATGCTGAACTGTATCGGGAATTATTGGGAGAACCGAGATCGTGATCCCGGCCCCCTGAACATGTTCCTCAAGAATCCCGACGCGGTGATCGGCCCAGGCGACACGATCCGCTTGCCGAACTTCGACGAGCCGAGTTCATTCATGCACGAGGCGGAACTAGCGCTCGTCATGAAAGGCCCCTCCAAGGATGTACCGGCGGAGCGATGGCGCGATGCGGTATTCGGCTATACAGCGGCAATCGATGTGACCGCGCGTGGTGAGGGCCGCTACACCTGGAAGAAGATGAGCTGGCTTGGTAAATCATTCGACACCTTTGCTCCGCTCGGTCCGTGCATCGTCACCGCCGACGAGATCGAGAATCCTAACGACTTACATGTGCGCTTCTGGAACGATGGTGAACTCCGCCACGATTACAGCACCTCGGACATGGAGCACACTGTGCCCGAGCTTGTCGCATTCTCCACGAAGCTGATGACTATCAATACCGGCGACGTGATCTCGTGCGGTACCAATCACGAGGGATTGGGTTATCTTCAGGATAGCGAAACAGTGCGGATCCACATCGAGGGGATCGGCGAAATGACTTTGGGCGTGGTCGATCCGCTCAAACGCAGGTGGGAGCGCGGAGTGTACATGGGGAAGGACTCGACAAACCATGCAGCGATCCGTCAACACAAACCCGAACTTGAAGGGACTTTGCGGTGCGGTCAGCACGGGGGCGGCGCTGGCTGACGCCGCCCGGACGCGAAATTTAGTGAGGGGGACTGGCCATTACTGACGAACAAGCGCCGATGAAACGAGCCCGCGGCCGGCCTCGCGCCAAAGCGAGCGATAAGGATGCAACGAAGCCTACCGCAGGAGGTGTCGGTCGAGAGGCGCTTATCGAAATGGCGCTGGAGTTGCTGAGCGACCAGGCGCCCAGCGAGATCACACGCGCATCCCTGGCCCGCAAGGCGCAGGTCGACCCGGGGCTCATCCGTTATTATTTCAAAAACCGGGACAGCCTGATGCGGGCGGCGGCCGAGACCCTGACCGACCGCCTTCAGGCGCGAGCGTCGTCCGCGCTGGCCCATGATCTGTCGCCCGATGAGCAGGTTTGCGCTCGCGTCAAGGCACTGCTGGCGTTCAAGGTGGATAACCCATTCTACCATCGATTGATGATGGAAGAGACGGCCCGGTCCGGCGATCCCGCCTCAAAATCCTTGTACGAACAAATCGCCGGCAACGCGATAGCGCGCTATGCCAGCTATCTGGAGGCGGGCAGCAAGGACGGCTCGCTGCGTAAAGTCGATGCGGCCATGTTGTACATGGCAGTGATAGGCCTGTGCGACTTCTTCGTCATAGCGTCTCCGGTGCTCGCGCCTATGCTGCCATACGACGATCCTGAAATGATGCAGCAGGCCTATGGGGACTTTATTTGCGACCTGCTGATCAACGGTCTCCGGCCGAGATAGTCAGGCGGGGAGCTCTCTTGCCCCTGTCCTCCACCCACTACGAACCATCTGCGATCTGGGAGCCTGACGAGTGACTGCGCCAGGCATGGCGAGCGTGCGGACGGCTTCGATCAGCGTATTTCGCCCACGGTGTCGCCAGAAATAAGGCACTCCGAGCGGCGGGCGTAAAGCGCTCCCCGGCCCGGATGGCACTCAGTATTTATTCCCTCTTAAGGGAATTGACTATTCCCGCAACGGGGAATAAGACCGCTATGAAATCTGAGAGCCACATGCCGAGAGCAAGGCAGAATGGCGATTTGCGAGAGGGTGCGTCCCAGTGACGGCAAGCGAAGAATCCTCAACTTCCATCGATCAGTTCGCGCAGCTGCAAGCAGAGCTGCGCTTACCTCGACAAGAAGATGACGGAGGAGCGACGGGCGGCCCGTGCCACCCCGCTCCCTGTAGCCCACGTCGGTCTATCAGCGATTTCAGCATAAACATTAGGGGAGGAGTGATCACCATGAGTGGCAACAACTTACTTGAAACACGTCGTCCACGGCCATTGAGCCGGAGAACGTCAGCACTTCTTCCATTGCTGCTCGCTAGCACTGGTTGGGCGGCGGGGGCGCACGCGCAAGCCACCGGTTTGGTGACGACTTCACCATCGGCCACCGTCGCCGCTCCTGGGGCGCAAGCGTCCAGCGGTTCGGTTCTACAGGCCTCTGACGGCACTTCGGGCGGGAATGGGACAGCGCAACCGGTGGCTGCGGAGAACCCGGCGCAGGCTGAATCGACCGGCCTTCAGGAGATTATTGTCACCGCGCAGCGGCGCAGCGAAAATCTGCAACGTGCAGCGCTTGCGGTGTCTGCGGTCTCGGGTTCCGATCTGATCAAGCGGGATATCAGCCAGCCGGACAATCTGTCCAAGCTTGTACCCGCTTTGGTCGTCCAGCCTTCGGGAGGGTCCGCAAGTAATTTTTATGTCCGCGGCGTTGGCGGTCAGGCGGGTAGCCCGGCCAACGAGAACGCGGTCGCCTTTGCCGTCGACGGTGTCTTCATCGGGCGGCCGACCGGTGTAACCGGTAACTTTTACGATCTTGAGCGCGTAGAAGTGCTCAAGGGACCCCAAGGAACATTATATGGCCGCAACGCCACGGGCGGTGCGATCAATCTCATCACCCGCAAGCCTTCACTTTCCGAACTCGGCGCTGATTTGACGTTTCAGTATGGCAACTACAACAATATACGCGTCGTAGCGGCGGCGAACCTGCCCGTTAGCGATACTCTCGCCTTGCGGGTCGCGGGCCAGATCAATCGACACGACGGGTATATTTCGCAGGGCTATGATGATGAAAATAGCCAGTCCGTGCGCGGTGGGCTTCTTTGGAAGCCCTCATCCGCCGTGTCGGTCCTGCTGGCTGCCGACTACTCGAATCAAGATTCTAAGGGGCAGGGCAGCGTCGTCGTGCCTGACAGCCGCGTGCCACTGGCGCCTCCTCTCGACGCTCGTATAAGCGGTGCGGATCCGATCAGCATAGCGGCTGTCCGGGCCGCCTTCCCGGGGCTACTGAATTCCGGAGTAGTGCGCCCGCCTAAAACCGATGGTTTCAACCGAGGCGACACTTACGGCGTTTCTGCAACGGTCGAGGCTGACCTCGGTTTCGCTACATTGACGGTCATACCGGCCTATCGGAAGTCTTCTCCCAATTATCTTTATTATTCGACCGGATTCTTTGGCCTAACTGACGAGGATAATAAGCAGTACTCGCTGGAGACACGTCTCTCGTCCCCGGACAACCAACCGCTACGTTATGTCGTCGGTGGCTACTTCTTCGATCAGCAGCAAAATGCCCAGACTCTGTTCTCCCAGGGTGACACAAACAACACTGCTAACATATACGACACCAAGACACGGAGCTATGCCGCTTTTGGGGAAGCGTCATATGAGATATTCAGTAACTTCCGAATCGTTGCTGGCGGTCGGTATACGAAAGAAGAAAAGGACCAAGATCTTCAGCAGAAGGTCTTTACTGTCGCAAATCCCAACATTCCCTATAGCAGGTTTATTGAGAGCGCGACTTTCAACAAATTCACCTGGAAAGCTGGATTTACATATCAGGCAACACCAAGAAATTTGATATATGCTAACGTCGCGACGGGATTCAAGGCCGGCGGTTTATCGCCGGTGGCGGGCAGCGCTGGCGTCTATAAACCCGAACTTCTGACGGCCTATACGTTCGGTAGCAAAAATCGATTTCTCGATAACAAGCTGCAGCTGAACGTCGAATTATTCTATTGGAAATATAAAGACCAGCAAATTGCGGCGTTGACGCCTATCCAAACATCCCCGGGAGTCTTCATAACAGCGCAGCAGGTGCTGAACGTCGGGCAGGCCAGAATGTACGGCTTTGACATCGACGCGCAATACCAGCTGTTCACCCACGGCCTGCTGAGCTTAAACGTCTCCTACTTGAACTCGAAATACACGGATTTCCGCTACTCCGCCGCAAGCGCAAACGGGCTGCCGCCGGCGACTGGCTGCGCCACGGCGGTCGACCCATCGGTCACCCTGACCGCTCCGGCTCGGCTCTATACCATCGACTGCAGTGGCAAGCCTGCCCAGAACGCACCCAAATGGTCGATTAACGCGGGCTATGAACATACGTTCGAGTTGAGCAATGGCTATGCCATTATTCCGAGCGTGAATACCGCGTTCCAGTCCGGCCGCTATCTGCGCGCCGATTATCTTCAGGGTCAGTATCAGAAGGCCGCGACCACGACGGATGCCTCGATTACCCTACGGTCGCCGGATCGCGTATGGTCGCTGACGGCCTGGGTGAACAACATCGAGGACTCGATTATCAAGAACCAGGCGGTAAATCGACCGATCCTGAACATCGTTTACGCGAGTCTTCGCCCGCCACGTACGTATGGCTTGCGCGCGAACTTCAAGTTTTGATGTATGATCACAAGCTGGTCGGGTTCATGCTCCGTCCAGCTTGTGACCCTTTATCGTGGAGTGGAATGCCTCGATGGCGAAAATGACGTCTAGGCTGCGGTCATGGACGGTGTGCGCTGGCGCAATTTTGCTCGCTGCACCTTCTAGAGTGCCTGCTGCGGCGCCTGTGGACGAGCGGCCGAACATCATTTTCATCATGGCTGACGACATGGGATATGCTGATCTCTCCTGTTACGGCGCGCAGGGTTATCAGACGCCGGCTATCGATAGGCTGGCGGCGGAAGGTGAACGGTTCAGTCAAGCCTACGTCAGTTCTCCGGTATGTTCCCCGAGCCGCGCCAGCCTGCTGACCGGCCAATATCCCGGGCGCTTCAACGCCGGCCTGAACGAACCGAACACGGCCTACCCGGCCGGCCAGGAACTGCCTTTGGCGACGCCGACGATTGCCTCGACGCTGCGTAGCGTCGGATACCGAACATCGCTGATCGGCAAATGGCACCTTACCGAGATTCCGCAATTCAGTCCGACCAGATACGGCTATGATCATTTTTTCGGTATCAAAGGCGGCGCGGCGGATTACTTCACGCACAAGGTAAGAGCCCGGACCGATGATCCCGCGCTCGGGTTATATGAGGATGACAGACCGGTCAGCCGCGATGGATATCTGACCAATGTCTTGACCGACGAGGCGGTGAGACAAATACGTGCTCCCGGTCCAAAGCCGCTGTTTCTCAGCCTGCATTTCAACGCGCCGCACTGGCCTTGGGAAGGTCCTGAAGACGGTGAGCGTCCGCGAAGCCTGAAGGACCTATGGGACCGGAGCGGTGGTTCGCTGGAAACCTACGCAGCCATGATGAAGAACATGGACGCTAACGTGGCTCGCGTGCTCGACGCCATCGACGCTGCAGGGAAAAGACGAAATACCATTGTAATCTTCACCAGCGACAATGGAGGCGAGCGTTATTCGAACATGTGGCCGCTGACCGGTTACAAAGGGGAGTTGCTCGAAGGCGGCATTCGCGTGCCTTTCATCATACGCTGGCCCGGACACATCCGCGCGGGGTCGCGCTCCGACCAGGTCATCAGCTTGATGGATATGTTGCCAACCTTCGCGGCGGCAGCGCGCGCACCCGTCCCTACTCGGCTGGACGGCGAAAACATGTTGCCGCACATGATCGGGCGATCCCCCGACGCGCCCCGCACGATGTTCTGGAGGTTCAAGGCCAGCGAGCAGGGGGCGGTTCGGCAGGGCGACTGGAAATACCTCCGTCTTGGCGGAAAGGAACATCTGTTCAACGTCCGCAAGGATCCTCATGAACGGGCGGATCTGAAGGAGGTCTATCCGCAGGTTCTTGCCGAGCTGAAAGCAAAATGGGCCGCCTGGAATGCCCAGATGCTGCCGTACCCGGCGGGCAGCTTCAGCGAGTCGGTGGCCGATACCTTTGCAGATCGTTATCCGGAAGCGCCAACCGCGAAATAGAGCATCAGGCGATGTGCCAAACAGGCTGCGTCGATGTTCAGCCATCGGGGTGTGACGGCAAGTCGGCGTGTGCAGACGAAGGCGCAGGCCTCGCCTCGACGAATTCGATCAGGTTGCCGGCCATGTCGCGGATGAAGATGTTCGCCCCAAACGAAAAGCGCTTGACCCATACAATGTCGGCGCCGCGCGCACGCAACGCTTGGGCGAAGGCCTCGACATTCTCCACGCCAAAACAAAAATGCTTGTTGCCCCAGGTGCGCAGGTCGGCATCCGGCTGGCTCCGATCTTCGGCTGGCGCGCTGGCACCGGGGACGGCGAACAGCTCGATGCGGAGGGGGCCGTTGCGAACCATCGCCATTTCGCAGGGTACGTTGGAGAGTGTCACGCGCTTTTCGACCTGGAAGCCGAGCACCCGCGCGTACCAGGCAACAGCAGCATCAAGATCGGGAACGCTGACACCCCCATGGTGATGCCAGAAGGTAGGTGCCGAAGCCGGTTCGGCTTCCTCCACGCTCATCGCGGCATCTCCGCCGCTGCGCTTTCGCGCGTTAGGAAGCCCAGGAACAGACCGTCCGGATCATGTGTCCGCGACAGGGTCCTAAGTCTGTGCTCGGCATGCTCGGACAGATAGCGATCCGGCCGCAGAAACATCGCCTCGTCGTTCATCTGCGCGCCCTGTGACCATGGCGATAGCGCGCCGATTCCGGATGTCGCCCAGCTCTCCATAGCCGCGTCGTCCGCCGCATGATCCCAGATGGCATAGGCGGCCACGTAAATCTCGCCCCACGCCGACAGCGCCATGTCCTCGCCTAGAGGGGATTTGCCCTGGTACAGCCAGAATACGTGGCTGCGCGGCGTCGGCATGGTCCTAAACAACTCGGCGATACGCGGCATTGCGTGGCGCGCGCCGTCTGCACTCAGATAAAGGTTGTCGGCGGCATAACGATGGCCTGGCGGATCGGCGGCCGTCGACAATGCGTAGCGTTCTTCCAAGGTGGTGGGCAGGTTGATCCTACTCAAAACCGCGCGGTCGGCAAGGGGGCAGCGCCGGAACACCGCCGAGACAGCCTCCGCTTCCGCTTCTGTGTTGGAGAAGCTGAGCGCGCTCACCACGAGCCGGGACGGCGCCCAACCGCCGTCTGGCGCATAGGAGGACGCGGCGGCAAGCAGCTCGGCATAGGCCGGCATCTCGGGGCCGGCGGTAAGCAGCCAGTCAAGAACGGGCTCAAGGTCGTTCAGATCGAACACATAGGTGTTAGCGCGCATTACGGCCGGTCGCGGATAGGCGCGGACCCGAAATCCCGTGATGACCCCGAAAAAGCCGGCGCCACCGCCGCGTGCGGCGAAGAACCAGTCGCTATGTTGTGTCGCGCTTGCGCGGAGAATGTCTCCCGCCGCTGTCACGACTTCGACCTCGACAACATTGGCGCAGCCATTGCCCCACTGGCGGAAATTCCAGCCGAAACCGCCGCACAGCAAAAAGCCGCCGCATGCAACGGTGTCATGGTGCCCTGTCGGCGCCATCAGGCCCTGGACAGCAAGACGATCGTTAAGCTCACGTCCCTTCAGACCCGGCCCGACCCATGCGGTGCGGGTCGCGGCATCGATGCGGCAGTCGCGCAGGCGTGAAACATCGATCAGCATGGCTCCGTCGCGAAGATGCGCGGAAGTCCAGCCGTGCCCACCCGAATAGGCGCTGATCGGCAGCCCTTCCCGGCGCGCGACAGCGACCGCCTCGGCGACCTGGGTGGCGCTATGCGCCTGAGCAATCGCAGCAGGATAGCGGTCGGGCACGTTCCGCCGCCAGACGGCTGCACGACGGGCGCCTTCATAGTCCGGTTCGCCATGCCGGATGATGCGCAAGCTGCCTGTTGCCATAGCGATCATCCTCTTCAGTTGGCCATGACGCCGCCATCGACGGGAATGTCGGCGCCAGTGATCCAGCCTGCTTCATCAGATGCGAGGAAGATCGCGCAAGCCGCGACATCCTCGGGGGTGCCCAGTCGCTTGATGAGCATGCGTGACAACAAGCGCTCGCGCGTCTCGCCGGGCTCCAGCGCGCCAGCGGCGGCGGTCGCGTCGCTTGCTATAATCGCTGGTGAGATGCTGTTCGCGCGCAGGTTGTACGGCCCGCCCTCGACCGCCATTTGTCGGGTGAGCGCGAGTACGGCGCCTTTTCCGGCGCAATGCGCGGCCATGCCAAAGAGCCGGCTCCCGCGAAAGGCATTCACCGAAGCGAAGTTGACGATCGATCCCGCCCCGCTTGCCGTGAGATGCGGCCAGGCGTGACGCGTAAGCAGATAGACCAAGTCCACTTCACCCTTCATTGTCGCGATCCAGTCGTGCTCTTCCAGCGTAGCGATGGAAGCGAGGCGGGGTGCGATGGCGGCGGCGTTGACAAGGATGTCGAGTTGGCCGTGCCGAGCATGGACGCGCTCAAGGAGGGTGCGGCACTGCGCGTCGATCGTCAGGTCGCAAGGATGCCAACTGTCGATGGAAAGTCCTTCCGCAGCCGCTGCTGCCAGACACTGCTCGGCTGCGGCCGGGTCGAGGTCACAGCCGAAAACCGACGCGCCCTCTCGTGCAAAGGCGAGCGCACACCCCCGCCCGATCCCCGATCCGACGCCGGTGACCAGCGCAACTTTTCCCGCAAGCCTCGGGGTTCGGATACTCCCGGTTTTGCCGGGTGCACCGTCATCTGGTCTTCCGGTATTGCGCGTCAAAGGCCGCGTTCCTTCAGCTTGGCGTCGAGCCGTGGGAACACGCGGCGGGCATTGCCCTCGAAGATTGCGTGACGTTGCGCCTCGCTGATCGGCAGTCCATCGACGTAGCGTTTGGTGTCGTCGAAATAGTGACCCGTGTTCCGATCGATGCCTCTGACCGCGCCCACCATCTCGCTGCCGAACAGGATATTCTTGGTTTCGATCACGTCCGCCAACAGATTTATACCCGGCTGGTGATAGACGCACGTATCGAAGAACACATTGTTCATCAGATGCCCCTCGAGCGCCGGCTTCTTGAGCATGTCCGCCAAACCGCGATAGCGACCCCAGTGATAGGGCACCGCACCGCCGCCATGCGGGATGATGAAGCGTAGCGTCGGGAAATCGGCAAACAGGTCGCCCTCGATCAACTGCATGAAGGCAAGCGTATCGGCGGCGATGTAATAGGCCCCCGTCGCGTGCATCGCGGGATTGCATGAACCGGAGACATGAATCATGGCCGGTACATCCAACGCAACCATCGCCTCGTAAAAGGGATACCAGAAGCGATCCGTGAGCGGAGGATGATCGAACCTGCCTCCCCCGGGATCGGGGTTGAGGTTGCAGCCGACGAAGCCGAGCTCCTCGACACATCGATGCAGTTCTGCCACCGATCCCGCCATGTCCGCTCCGGGCGATTGCGGCAGCATGCAGACGCCGACAAAGGTCTCCGGATACAGCGCGACGCAACGTGCGATCAGGTCGTTATTCGCGCGCGTCCACTGCGTAGCGACACTTTCGTCCCCAACGTGCGGTGCCATGGCCGACGCGCGGGGAGAGAAGATTGTCATGTCCGCACCGCGCTCGCGGATCAGGCGGATCTGGTTACCCTCCAACGTGTCGCGGATCTCGTCGTCGGAAATATACGGATAGGAGGGCGGAACCTCGCCGACTTGATAAGCGGCTTTCTGTGCTTCGCGCCAGTCGTTATGAGCGGCGGGCGCGGTGGTATAATGGCCGTGACAGTCGATGATCATTGTCGCGAGGCATCCTGTGACTGATGGTTCGTGATTGATCCCGAAGAAAGAAGGACGGCGAGTTTGGCGAGCAACCCTTCGGGCGGAGAAATGCGAAGCTGACCGATCGCCCGGTGCCGGTCCACCGTGCCTCGTGACATGAAGGAACCTGTGCCAAGGGCGTCGAGAGTCTTGACAACTTCCTCGACCTCCTCTGCACGGCGCAGTCCGTGAACCATCATCCGGTCCAGATTATAATCTGCGTTCTTCGACCAATCGACGCCGGGCCAGCTCGCGTTGATCGAGGCAGCTACCTCCGCGCGTACGCCGGCTGCCTCCGCGGCGAGAAAGCATTCAGCGCTCAGCGCCTCGATGCCCTTGACCATGACCGAACGGATCATCTTGATTGCCGAGGCGGATCCAACCTCGTCACCGAGATTGCGCACGTGACCGAAGCCGCACGACTCCAGCGCCTCGACGGCTGCTTGGGCGTGGGGACCGGCTACGAGGAGCGGTACGTCCAGACGCGCAGGCAACACAGGGGCCATCACAGCGACGTCGACATATCGTCCGCCAATTGCTTCGATGACCTTTGCCGCGTGGCGTTTCGTATCGGGCGCGACGGAGTTGAAGTCGCAAAAAATCGCCCCCGGTTCGAGAAAGGGAGCTGCCGCGCCTGCGGCGTGTAAAGCCTGGTCGGCGGTTACAACGCTGATGATCAGCAGCGCGCTCGAGCATGCGTCACCGACCGAGGCGCAAACCGCTACGCCTGCCCTTTCACCCGCCCGCTCGATCTCCAACCGACTGCTCGCATCCAGCACCTTGAGGTCGAACGTCTGCGCAACGCCGCGCCAGGTCGGCGCGCCAGCGAAGGCTTGCGCCGCTTCTCCAAACCCGATGAAAGCTACACTTGACACGCCCGTGACGCTAGCGACTGAGACCCGCATCGGACCAATCGAAAGCGTGGCACTCTTATTAGATTTTACGAAAGGCTCTCAGCCGAGGCAGCAGTAAGTTCGGCGATAAAGGCGCGCTGGAGCGCCGTGGGGAACCAGTCAGCGCGCGTCGTCAAGCCGATTACACGCGCGGTTGCCTCTGGCGCTAAGCCGATGGCGGTCAGCAGCCCGGCGTCCAGTTCCACCGAAACCTGATCCGGCGAAAGAAGCGTCAGGAAGTCGCTGTCGCGCAACAGCTGGCGGATCGTCATGACGGAACCGCACTCCACCGGGACGCGCGGGCGCGATATTCCTGCTGCATCGAACATCTGCTCCCAGTGCTCTCGCAGTGGCGTTCCACGGCCCGCGAGCGTCCACGGATATCGCGCCATTGTCGCAAGGTCAGGTTCGGTGCCCGCCAATGGGTGGCCCGCCCGGCCGATGATGATCGGCCGATCCTCGAACAACGGTATCTGGTGCAGATCGCGAGCGGGCGGCGGGAAGCGAAGCGCGCCGACGAGCAAATCGACATCGCCGTTGCGAAGTGGAGCCAGCAACTCTCCGTGGCTTCCTTCAACGATGGTCACGGACGAATCCGGAAAGCGCTCGCTGAAGCCGGCGAGGGTTCGAGGCAGTAAGCGCGCGCGCGACAATGGCATCGCACCGATCGCGATGTGTCCAGTCTCTCGGCCAGTTTCGGCGGCCATCTCATCCAGACCCGCCGCCAGTTCCGCGCGTGCAAGGCCGAAGCGGCGCGCTGCCCGCTCGCCCTCCGCCGTGGCTATGATCCTGCCGTGCCGGCGCTCAAACAATGGATGGCCCAGCGCGATGGAGAGATCGGCCACCGCACGGTGCAGCGAGGCCTCGCGGAGCCCGGTTGCTCGAGAGGCGCCTGCATAGCTGCCTGCCTTCGCGACCGCGAGGAACGCCCGCACCTGTGTAGCGGTCACCCGCTCGCTTTTGATCAAGCCCAGGGCACGTTCGATGCGCCCGGCGAATTTCAAGGCCGCGGGCGTGGCTGCCATGCCATCGCTGCGCCGGTCAAACAGCCGCTGCCCCAACGTCGCCTCCAGCTTCGCAATACCTTGGGTGATTGCTGGCTGTGTCAGGTGGATCTCGCGCGCAGCTGCCGAGATGCTGCCGCGACGGGCCACGGCGAGCACGGAGCGCAGGTGGCGAAGGTTGAGATGCTCTGCATTCATGGGTCAACGCTATTAGCAATTTCTTATACCGCGTGAAAGGATCTGACTTCTTCTCAGCCGGCCGTTCCGCCATGCCGCAGATCAAGACTAAGGAGTCGAGACGGCATGAGCGGACGAGTTGTACGCGACGTGAAAAGAGCCGAGCGAACCGTGGTGGACGGACTGGCAGCCTGCGGCGTCGCTACAGTGCATGAGGCGCAGGGGCGCACCGGCCTTCTGGATCAGTATATGCGTCCCATCTTTCCCGGCGCGCGGATCGCCGGTTCCGCGGTCACCATCTCCGCGCCGCCCGGTGACAATTGGATGTTGCACGTCGCTATCGAGCAGCTGCAAGAGGGTGACATCCTCGTGCTCGCACCGACCAGTCCGTGCGTGGATGGCTATTTCGGCGATCTGCTGGCGACCAGCGCGATGGCAAGAGGTTGTCGCGGACTCGTGATCAACGCAGGCGTGCGCGATGTGCGCGACTTGACGCAGATGGGTTTCCCCGTCTGGTCCAAAGCCGTCTTCGCCCAAGGCACGGTAAAGGCCACACTGGGGTCGGTGAACGTGCCGATTGTCTGCGCGGGTGCCGCGATCCTGCCGG
This sequence comes from Flavisphingomonas formosensis, assembly GCF_009755815.1. Taxonomy (GTDB): domain Bacteria; phylum Pseudomonadota; class Alphaproteobacteria; order Sphingomonadales; family Sphingomonadaceae; genus Flavisphingomonas; species Flavisphingomonas formosensis. The sequence continues at coordinate 21,376 of NZ_WRPK01000020.1, read as the reverse complement.
GTGACGTGATCGTCGCGGACGATGACGGCGTGTGCGTGGTTCGGCAGGAAACTGCTGCAAAAGTGCTCGAAAAGGCGCTGGTCCGGGAGAAGAACGAGGAGTCGAAACGCAGCCGGCTGGCGGCAGGAGAACTCGGGCTCGACATCTACGATATGCGGGGGAAGCTCGAGGCGATGGGATTGCGCTATGAATGACGGCCTGCGGTGCATGTGGATGCGCGGCGGCACATCCAAGGGTGCGTTTTTCCTCGCTGAGGACCTGCCGGGCGACCCGGCCGAACGTGACGCCCTTCTGCTACGTTTCATGGGATCGCCAGACCCGCGACAGATCGACGGAATAGGGGGCGCCGACCCCCTTACGTCAAAAGTGGCGGTCGTGAGCAAATCTGCGCGCGACGAGGTCGACGTCGATTATCTGTTCCTTCAAGTATTTGTTGACCAGGCGATCGTCACGGCTAGCCAGAATTGCGGCAACCTGCTGGCGGGGGTCGGGCCGTTCGCTATCGAACGGGGCCTCGTGACCGGCCTGGATGAGAAGACCCCGGTGACGATTTTCATGGTCAACACCGGGCAGATCGCAGTTGCAACAGTGCAGACGCCTCACGGTGTTCCAACCTATGCCGGCGATGCGCGGATCGATGGAGTGCCGGGCACAGCCGCGGCGGTGCCGCTTGAATTCCGCGACACCAGCGGATCGTCCTGCGGGGCGCTGCTGCCGACCGGCAATGCGGTGGACATCATTGACGGTGTGGCGTGCACGCTGATCGACAATGGTATGCCGTGCGTGGTGTTGAAGGCCGAAAATGTGGGGGCGAAGGGCTATGAGGATCGCGAGACCCTGGATGGCTGGACAGATCTCAAAGCAAGGCTCGAAACCATCCGGCTGCAGGCCGGGCCTCTGATGAACCTCGGCGACGTGACGGAGCAGAGTGTTCCGAAAATGATGCTCGTTGCGCCGCCCGCCTGTGGAGGAGCCGTAACGGTGCGCAGCTTCATTCCGCATCGTGCGCACGCTACCATCGGCGTACTCGGCGCGGTGACGGTCGCCACCGCCTGTCTTGTCGCTGGATCGCCAGCGGCGGATGTGGCGCAGATTCCGGCAGGGCGCAGCAAGACGCTGTCGATCGAGCATCCGTCCGGGGAGATGAGTTGCGTTCTTGAAACTGATGACGAAGGCAGGGTGATCTCGGCGGCACTGCTGCGGACCGCGCGCAAGCTGATGGACGGAATGGTTTTCGCATGAGCGTCGATGCCGAGGGCCGCATCCGCAGCTGGACGCTTGAGCCAAGCCCTGCGCGCTATAAGCCGCCGGCGGGTGCCGTCGATGCACATTGCCATGTCTTCGGGCCACAGGCGCTGCACCCCTTCAGTTCAAGGGCCAAATACCTCCCCCAGGACGCTGGCCCAGATCTGCTGTTCGCATTGCGCGATCGGTACGGCTTCGCGCGCAATGTCATCGTGCAGGCGAGCTGTCACGGTACTGACAACGGCGCCGTACTGGACGCCATTGCCCGCTCGAACGGCACGGCGCGGGGCGTGGCCGTGGTCGATCCTGCGATCGACGATATCGCACTCGCCGCGCTTCACGATGGAGGCATCCGCGGCGTCCGCTTCAACTTCCTCAAGCGTCTGGTGGACGACTCGCCCAAGGACAAGTTCCTTGACGTCGCCGCTCGCCTTCCGCTGGGCTGGCACGTCGTTGTTTATTTCGAAGCGGCTATCCTGCCCGAGCTTCGACCATTTCTGGAGGCGCTGCCGGTGCCGGTGGTCATCGACCATATGGGTCGCCCGGATGTGTCGCAGGGCGCCTCCGGTGCGGATATGCGCGGTTTCCGCACATTGCTCGACAGTCGACCGGACATATACTTCAAGGCCACGTGCCCTGATCGTCTCGACCTTTGCGGGCCGCCATGGGATGATTTCGCGCATGCCGTCGCGCCGCTGGTCGCCGATTATCCCGACCGGGCCCTGTGGGGAACGGATTGGCCTCATCCCACAATGGAAGCAGCCATTCCGGACGACGGAGCGCTCGTAGATATGATACCGCGGATCGCGCCCACATTGGAATTGCAGCACAAAATTCTGATCGACAATCCAATGGCGCTGTATTGGGCCGACGAGCGCTCTCAACCAAGCTGCCTACCGGCTATTTGAGGAGTGAAGAGCTGAGAAGCTGACGGTCTGCTCGTGGGCATCGAATATTGGCGGCTGAGCGGTCGACAGCGTCGGGAGGTGACAATGCTGATCACAAGAACCGTCCGACGCATGTGTGCGGCGCCGCAGGGAAAATCCCTCAGTCTTCGAATGCGTATGTACAAGAAGGGACGGAAAGTGTGTCTGCGCTTCAGCTCGTCGATTTCAAGAGCCCACCCGTCTTGCGACGATGACGTTTCAAATCGGCCTTCAAACCGTTCGAGCCGAGGCAGCACGAAGCAAAAAACCTTATGACCCATCTCGGGTCGAGTAATCACCGGGCAATCACCAACCGGCGTTTCAATCTATTGATTATAGGCAATAAAAACCGTTAATCCGCTGACGTAGGCTCTATCGGCGGCGAAATTTCATATACGTAGCCTTCAGATACTCCCGCAGCTCTCCGTCTAGCGGCAGCCCTTCGCCTTCGGCGCCAGCGCGGTGCTGGCTGGAGATGATGCTGCCGCCGCCTGGTGCGACGCGCCGAGCGCCGCGCATGCATACGTGCAGCCGAAGTTTTCCCTTTTCGTTGGTGCACCATTCGAGAAAGCGGGCTTCCTCGTCTGCGTTGAGGTCGTCGAAGGTGCAGCGCACGATGAAGTCGCATCCACGAACGCCGTCCGCGCCGACATGGAAGTCGTTTTCGTCAGGGCGAATATAATCGTCGCCGCGCGTCCAGAGGACATAGCGCGCGGCGTCGATGATCGCGCTCTTGCCGGCGTCGTTCGTCCCACGAGGATGTTGAGACCGGGTGAGAGCTTCAACTGCAACGGGGCATTTGGATCAAAGCACCGGAAGCCGCTCGCGTAGATCTCGGAAATGTACACTGCTTCCCCCCAAGCCCCGTTTTCTTATTCTGCCGCGCTGTTGGCCCGCGCGGCCATGTCTGCACAGCGCTCCATGAGCGTCTCGAAAGGCTCGGCTTCCTCAAGGAGGAGCCCATCGTCGACCATCTGGGCGTAATCTTCTGCGAGGGCTTTGGCGCCGTCACCGGCTGGGACGAGCTGCAAGCCGCCGTTCACGGCTGCCGCGTAGTCAATCTGAGAGCGATCCGCGGCCTTCTCGGCGAAGAACATCGTCTTGTGACGGGCCACGGCGTGGGCCAGGTCGCGATCAGCGAAGGCAGCGGTGGCAAAGCCGGCTTCGTCGAGACGCACAACGTCATGCCAGTGCCGCGCGAAACGATCACCACGGAGTCGTTCCTGGAGGCAGAAGACGTGGATCGCCGTCGCCTTCTCCCAGAAGGTCCGCTCGGCATGCATGACCCTTGGCCGAGCGGTTGGAAAAGCGACGCCATCCACCAGCCCGGCAGCATCGCAGGCGACATCCCGCAGGCTGGCTGGCTCGCCCGTCGAACGCGCGCCGAATTCGAGCATGACGGTCGGCGACACATAGCCCGAGCCCGTCGTCGTCGCCTCGTAGTCGATGAAGAGCTTCTCCCCTTCGACTCGGACCGCCGCTGACAGGGGACCGCCCGCCAAGGCCTCGGCGACGACCGGCTGAACAGCCTCTGCCACCCATTGCGGCAGGCGCTTGCGTACCTCGCTCGTCCAGCGTTTTTCTTCGCTTCGCGTCTTCGGCAGCGCCTCGCCGTTGTCTCCGACGAGGTCGGGGGCGAGTGCACGAATGTCGTATGTCAGGTCGACGTCCTCGGAAAACCGCCGGATGACGCCGTAGGCCTTCGACAGCGAAGTGCCGCCCTTGAAGACCAAGTGTTCGCCCAGCGGCGAGCCGTAAAGCGTCGAGAGCGCCCACACCACCCACGCATCCTTCTCCAGAAGGTGCGCCGATCGGCCCGAGCGGTCGGCGGCCACGCTCAAGGCTTCCCGGCGATCCTCGGCCGGAAGGAGGAGGAAGGCGTCAGCCATGCGCGACCTTCCCCACGCTGCGCGCGAGCCAGGTCGGAAGCTGAGGCGCGGCCGCCACCAACTCACTGAAGGCGGCGGGTGGAAGCTTGCGCTTCAGGGTCTGGAGGGCCGACTCGGCCCTTTCCGGGCCGAGCCAGGCCAATGCTCGCACCGCCAGTCCCGCTGGCCGATGCGCCATGGCGAGCTGCCAGCGCGGAGCGTGGCGAAGCTCTACGATCTGCTTGCCGAGGCTCATCTTCCGGGTCCGTCCCGACGTCAGATAGACAGATCGGACCGGCACCTGCGTCGTAAGGCCGAGGCTGTTGGCAGCGGCCGCACCGCTTGAGACGATGACCTCGCCGCGCTGGGCGGCCAGCGCCTCGACCGCCTGTTCTACAGACGGCGCCCGGGTGCCGAACCGGCTCGTGACCGGCAGCAGATACACGCCGCGTCCGGCTCGAATCAGTTGCCCCCGCTCAGCAAGGCGCGACAAGGCCTGATCCACCGCGGCACGATTGCCAAGGTGGAGCAAGCTCTTAGCCGCGACGGGCGTGCCTTCCGGCAGCCGCTGCGCGTGCTCAAGGATCTGTTCGGTCAAGCGCACCATCGCGATTCTCCTGTCAGAAATATACGCAGTTTTCTGACAGTTTTCAACCGGGCGCTGGTGATGCTGGCTAGAGGAGAGGCGCACCCTTATCGAGCAGGCCGTCGAGAAAGTCCTCGCGCGAGGAGATAGGCCCGGCCTGGGTGGTGAGGATCAGCGCTTCCACAACCTGCCGAGCCAGCGACCGGGCCATGACCCGTTCCTTGGTCGAAATGGCCGTCATCGCGCGGCCGTGCAGGAACGCGCTGCGCAGGTCGAACAGCCACTCGTATTGATCGGCATACCTTCGACCGCCCAGCAGACCGGCGACACGGCCTCGCATCTTATCGGTGGCGCGCAATCTCTTGTGCCGGTCGGGTGCCACCCGGAAGCTCTTCTGATAGTCGGCGCGCAGGCCCAGCGCCGCTTCAATCGTCGTGATATGGGCCAGGAATTCGTCGACGCCTTCGGCCAGGAACGCGCGGACCAGAAAGTGCGTGATCGGCGTTTCGAACAGAACCGATTGCTTCGCCTGCTCGACGATCGCCCAGCGGCTCTGGTCCCAGATCGGCAATTCGGTTGCGACGTCGTCTTCGAGGCGCAGCTCGACCGGTCGTTCCTCCTCATAGGTCCCGCCGTAGCCGTCGTCGTAGATCCGATCCTCCCAACTCAGCGTATCGGGCGACGGGGGCGTGTTGGGGCGAACGAAGATGTCGCTGTCGACGGTGTAGACCCACGGGACCCGGAAGCCGCGCCAGTCGACCTCCGCCATGGTCGACCAGCTTTCCCACGGCGCCAGCAGCAGGAAGAACAGCGCCTCTTCGACCGCGACCGGAAACCGTCCCTTATGGGGTTCGATCTGTCCCAGGTCCCGGCTGAGGTCCATGAACAGTACCGGGACAGCGCGTGCCTCGGGTTCGTGCTCGAGCGCTACCGTCTCCTCGACAACCAGCCAGTGGAACTCAGAAAAACGCGCGGCGTCGAAGTCCTGCCGCGGATAGAGCCGCTTCAGCCTGGCCTCATCGACCAGGGTCCGCAGTTCGTCCGCGGTCGGCCGGCCCAACCTCGCCGAGCCGAACGCAATCGACGGCAGGTCAGCAGCGAGGTCGAGCGGCACGAGGTGGATGCGCTTGGCATGGGTCGCCCTCAGCGCCGCATCGAGGTCCTTTGCCGCCTCCTCTACCGGCAAGGAAAGATGGAGCGTCTCCTTCTGCAGGCCACAGGGAAGACCAAGGGCCCGCAAAGCGGTCGAGAGCGCGAAAGCCGGTCCCTTCTTGCCAGCGTTCGGATAGCCGTCGCGACAGGCTTCGCGCAGTCGCTCGAAGGCTGGATACGCGAGAATGTTATCAGGCCCCGGGGGACGCAGCCGCCACAGGTCCGATATCGCGGAGATCATCGCGTCGCTGGGACCGGTCGCCTCACTCATCAGGCGATCCGAAGCCGTCGCAGGAGCTTGGCCAGCACCGCTTCATACTCCTCAGGCTTCGAGAAGTCGGCGTAGAGCTTGCCCTTCAGGAACTCCGGTAGCTCGCATTCCTCATAAAGCAGCGGCAACACCACGACTTCGCCGCTCGCGATCTCGCGGTTCATCGCCACATCGAGCTCCTTCTTCACCCAAGGCGCCCCATCGACCTCTTGGAAAGGACGACGGCGATGTAGCGGCTCAGCTTCATGCCCTCCTCGATCTTGGCGATCAGCGAATCCCCGATGTCAATTTCAGCCTCGTCCAGCCACACGCGCTCCACGCCATGCGCGAGCAGATCCTTGCGCAGTTGACGCACAAAAGGGTTGTCGACGCCGGTGTGGCTCAGGAAGATGCCGTGGTACTTCTCATGCGCAGGGTCGGTCTTCTCCAGCGCCAGGCTGTCGCGAACGAGCTGGTTCTCGGCGTCTTGCGATGTCGGCGGCGTCAGCAGCCAGCCCGTTGTGGTCCCGAGCGTGACTTGACCGCCCAGGCTATAGCCCTCGACCGCCTCCGCAGCTGCAGGACCACGCTCGGTATCCCGAGCGGCCAGAAACACATGATGTCCCGCGCCAACAAGGCGCCGAACCGTTTCGAGACCGATCCCCCTGTTCGCGCCTGTGACCAAACTCACCGGCGCTCCGTTGAGCGGCGTTGCCTTGCCGGCCATGCAATACTCCCTCAATGCCGGCCAGTTCACCGTTAGCGACGCCTCGCTCGCTTCGGCCATCCAGGCTTCAGCGTCCGCGCCGGCCGCGACGCGGAATGGCGACGCCGGATCGCTGGCGAGCCGCCAGATCGCTTCCGACACTTCGGACGTTTTCCGCATGCTCGCCACGAGGCGCTCGATTATCCGCGCACCAATCTAGTCAAGGCGATCGAGACCAGCTATGTTTAAACGTCTCGATTTCTTTAGCTTTAGTCCTGCAATGACCACAGATCCTCTCGCCGAGGTCGTCACACTGCTCCAACCCGCGGCCCGCTTCTCCAAGCTGGTGGAATGCGCCGGCTCCTGGAAAATCCACCGCGCCTTGACAGGAAACCCTTTCTATTACGCCGTGCTGGACGGGGCTTGCCAGGTAGCGGTCGATGGCCAACCGCCTGCGATATTGCAGGCAGGAGATTTCATGCTGGTCCCCGCCCCGCACGACCTCATCCTTGCAAGCGTGGACGCGCCGCCGGAGGAAGCCACCAGAGAACGGGTCGAGATCGCCGAGGGCTGTTTTCGCGTCGGCCGCGGAGACGGGCCGGCGGACCTTCGGATGCGGATCGGGCATTGCTGCTTCGGTTCGCCGGATGCGGAGCTGCTCGTGCCCCTGCTGCCGCAGGTTGCTCTCGTACGCGGAGAACCGCGGCTTGCGACACTGATGCAGTTGGTCGGTGACGAGACCCGCGCGCATCGGCCCGCCCGCGAGCTCGTTCTCGAAAGGCTGCTGGAGGTGCTGTTAATTGAAGCGTTTCGATGCGGAGGTGAGACAGCATCGGCACCAAGCCTGGGCCGGGCGCTTGCCGACGATCGGCTCGCATCTGCGCTACGCGCCGTTCACGCGCGCCCCGAACATCCGTGGACAGTCCATGAACTCGCTTCCGAAGCGGCTTTATCGCGTTCGGCATTCTTCGCGCGCTTCAATCGGGCCGTAGGCATGCCGCCTATGGAGTATCTCGTGGCCTGGCGCATGGCTCTGGCCAAGCGCCTCCTGCGCGACCAGGGCTTCACATTGGACCAGGTCGCAGAGCGCGTAGGATACAGTTCCGCCAGCACCTTCAGCGTCGCTTTCGCGCGATATGCGGGTGTGCCGCCGGCTCGCTATGGTCGGACAAACGTGTAGCCGACGCTACCGCCGATCGGCGAACCTGTGCGTTCATATCATGTCATCGGTGGTGCTGCTGCACTCGCCGGCGTCGTCTGCGCCGAGATTTTCCGTCGGCCGCTGCGCGGTGCACCTCCCGCGATGCCAGACATTGTCGAATGAATGGGGCGGAGACCCTGCGATCGAACGATGTTGCCGCTCAGGTAGAAGCGTCGCTTGGCTGTTCCCGAAGACTGGATAGACCCTGCCGACAGTATCCATTCGCCCAACGGCTGACAGTTGCCGTACGAACGCCATGCTCGGCCGGCGCGGATCGGGGCATCGCGCATCTTTCTCAGCGTCTGAACGGCCGCTCAGCCTCCCGACCCGTATGGGAACGAAGATCCGCATTGGCGCAACCAAGTACCCTCCCCTTCCGTATAGCGCTGCTATAGACACAAAGCTATAGCAGCGCTATACAACGGCATGGACACGCGTGAAATCCTGATAGCGGCCGCCCTGAAAGTGCTCGAAGAAGAGGGCGAAGCGAGATTCTCGACCCGCGCCGTGCTCGCGATCGCGGACGTATCGGCCCCGACGCTCTACCACCACTTCGGCAATGCCGACGGCATGTTGAGCGCGGCGCTTGAAGAAGCTTTCTCGCAGTTCCTCAAAGCCAAGCAGTCCGCGGAGCGGGCTGCCGATCCCATCCTCGCCCTGATCGAGGGCTGGAACGACTATGTACGCTTCGCAGCGGCGCGGCCGCGTCTCTACGCCGCGATGCTGAGCCGAGTGCTTCAGGGCGGGCGCATCCCGGCAGCGGAGCAGGCGTTCGATCTGTTGCGTGAGCAGTTGCGGGCGATCGACCGGCAGGGACGTCTTGCAATGGATGTCGAGACGGCGGCGGACCGGATGTGGGCATCCGCGAATGCCGCATCGCTGCTTCATGTCACGGCCCGCCTTCGCAAAGCGCCCGCGCCCGGCGAGGCCGTCCTGACGGACCTGCGCGAGAGCGCGCTCAAGACCATCCTGTCTCCTACCGAGAAGGGAGCTAGACCGTGAGGATTCTTGTTACAGGAGGCACTGGCTTCCTCGGCAGCCGTCTCATTCCGACGCTAGTGTCACGCAGCCACGAAGTCGTGGCGATTACCCGCTCAGGTGCGGACGCGGAGCATCTTGCCGCGAAGGGCGCGCACCCGATCATCGGCGACTTGGCGAATAGCGGGTCGATACGTCTGCCCGAGATCGATGCCGTCGTGCATGCAGCGGCCTACTTCCGCTTCGCAGGCCCGAGAGCGCCCTACTTCAAAATCAACGTCGAAGGGACCAATACACTCTTGCGCGCGGCAGAACAGGGAGGCGTGAAAACCTTCGTCCATATCAGCGCGGCAGGCGTGATTATGGATGATGGCGGCACGCGCATCCGCAACGCCGATGAGCGCGCGCGTACCTATCCTGAAAGTTTTTCGGGCTATGTGGCTAGCAAGGCTCAGTCCGAAGCCCTTGTTCTCGCCGCCAACAAGCCCGGCTTTCGGACCATCGCGTTGCGGCCGCCTGCCTTGTGGGGTCCGGGTGACACGTTCAGCAAGCAGCTTCCTCAGGCCATCGCCTCCGGCCGTTTCGCGTTCTTTCATCGCGGCGACTATCCTTTCGCCACGTGCCATGTCGATAACCTGATCGAAGCAATTCAATGCGCTCTCGGGCACGGGGAAGGCGGACGCCCCTACTTCATTCAAGATAAGGAAACGAACACCTTCCGGGATTTCATTGGACTCATCGCCACCGCCCTGGGCGTATCCATTGACCGCGTGCGATCGATACCGTTTCGGCTGGCCTTCCTGATTGGCTGGATCATGGAGGTGGTCGCAACGCTGACCGGCAACAAGGCGGATCCTCCGCTGTCGCGGTCATTGGTACGGATGATCGGCCGCGAGTTCACGATCGACGACCAAGCGGCCAGGCGCGATCTCGGCTATGTCGGAAAAACGAGTCGGAGCGCCGGCAGACAGATGTACATCGAGGCTGCGGCAGCAGCGGGGATGGCCGATTCGCAAGTCGCCTCGTAGGTACGGAAAAGGTCCGTGTTTCAGGCTCACGAAGCCGATGCGTCTCGCTCGCCCTGCCCTGCAACAAGTTTGGCCGAGCTCGCGGGGTAACCCCTTCGCTACTGCCGATCGGCGACCGTCGCGCCGAATGCCCGCGCGTCATGACGAATCCGTGGTCTCGAACAGCGCGCCCCCTGTTTGGTGTCGTTCGAAGCTTCGCTTGGCTGTTTTCCGAAGACTGAATAGAGACCCCGCCTATGTGCCGCCTACGGTATCCATTTGCCCGATAGCAATGTAGACCCGCTTCCGCTCAGAGCGGTTTCAATGCGTCAACCTCCGTGAGGCTGCGTGGGCCAGCGGATCGAAGTGGTCCCAGCAGTGATCCAGGGCGCAGAGGGCCGGGCAACACCTGCGCCCGGATGTTGACCCAAGCTGGAGACGAGCTCCGCCCGGTGACGCTGAAGGAGGCGTTGATGACGCACAGCAAATTTCTAACCCCAGATGAAGTGGCGGAACGCTATCAAGGCGGCCTTTCGGTTGGGACACTCCGCAACTGGCGAGCGATGCGAATCGGCCCTTCGTTTGTGAAAGTCGGGAAAGCCGTGCTTTATCCTGTCGAGGAGCTCGACGCGTGGGACGAGAAGAATAAGGTGCAATGCCGTGCATCAAAGCGACTCACCGAGCAGCACGGTGACCACGCATGATGATCACAGCTGGGCATCAGGAGCAGATCCCAATTACCGGCACCTTCTGAAAGGAGTCGCCCATTTTCAGGCGGTGCATCAATGGGTTACGAGAATCGCAAGCCTGGTCCATAACCAGACCACCTTCTTCGAGAAACGGCACCGCCCCCGTCTCGATGCGGAAATCCGTGGGTTTCGGCATTCCCACCGGTCGGCGGGCGAGGATAAAGCGGCGATTTTCTGTCATGGCTGTTGTCATCCGTCGTGGATTGGCGCCGGCACGGCATCCGGCCGTCAAAGGCATCCTCATTGGATGGCGGTCGGCTAGGTTGCCGCGAAGCCGCCATCGATGTTCAGTTCCGAACAGGTCACATAACTTGCGGCTTCGGAGCACAGGTAGATCACGCCGCCAGCCAGTTCCTCGGCGCGGCCCATCCGACCGATAGGATGCGTGGACTTCACCCATTGAAGAACGGCATCCCGCGATGGCGACATGCCAAGTTCGATCAGACGGTCAGCGACGTGGTCCGTCATCGCTGTCTCGATGGCGCCGGGATGCACGCTGTTAACGCGAATATCATAGCCATAGGCGGCGAACTCCGCCCCCATGCATTTGGACAGCATCGCAACCGCCGCCTTGGAGGCGCAGTAGGCGGCATTAAGGGGCGAGGCGCGCTGCCCATAGACTGAGGAGAAGTTGACGATCGAGGCTCCCCCGGGACGCGCCTTTCCGCCCGCCTTGAGCAGCGGCAGCATCGCCTGGCATCCGATCACCATGGACTCGACATTGACCTGCTGAATCTGCCGCCACTCGTCCAGCGAGGTATCTTCAAACTTCTTGACGATGGACACGCCCGCATTGTTCACCAGAACATCGAGGCGCCCATGGGCTTGTTCGATGAAGGTTGCGATACGATCCCAGGCAGCCGGATCCGTGACGTCATGGTCGAGATGATGATCGGCCACGACTTCCTTGCCGACCCCGCCGAGACCGGTGGCGACGACTATCGCCCCGGCCGCTTTCATCGCCTTGCAGAGCTCGCGGCCGATCCCGCCGGAAGCGCCCGTCACGAGGGCGACGACGTTGGTCAGAACATGTGTCATTGCGCGGTCCAGCCTCCGTCGACGACCAGTTCCGAACCGGTCATGTAGCTGCTGTCGTCGCTAGCCAGGAAAAAGGCCGCGCCGGCGATTTCGGAAGGATCGGCAAGACGCCCCATCGGTGTCGCCGCCGAGACGTTTCCGATTAGCGCGTCTACACTTTCGCCCATGCCCTGATCGACCCAGCGCTGAAATCCCGTATCGAGGAAGGGTGTCCTGACATAGCCCGGATGGATGGAATTGACGCGGATGGGAAGTTTTCGCGCGGCCATCTCGACGGCAACGCATTTGGTGAACGTGCGGATCGCTCCCTTCGACGCGCAATAGGCGCTGGTCTCGCTATAGCCAACCATGCCCGCGATGGAGCTGACGTTGATTATGCTGGCGCCTCGCGGCGCATCGGCCTGAGGCCGCGCCATTAGCGGAATGAAATATTTGGTTCCCAGGAATGTACCGTCGACGTTGACCGCCATCTGCCTGCGCCATTCGTCCAGCGTAAGCGCCTCGACTTTGCCGGCTACGCCCATGCCGGCATTGTTGACGAGGATGTCAAGCCGGCCATGCTTCGACTCCACGAAATCGCGGGCGCCGCTCCAGTCCTTTTCGACCGATACGTCCGCCCGTACATAGCTGGCCGCGCCATCGAGGCGAGACAAGACCGCCTCGACGACGGGGCTCCCCTCGGCATCCAGATCTGAGAGGACGACCGCCGCCCCTTCGAGAACAAAGCGCTCCACGACGGCAAGGCCGATTCCGCGCACCCCCCCGGAGACAAACGCGACCCTGTTTTCCAGCCGCCTCGAACCCAACTCGCTCATCCCAGAAACTCCGTCGACGGTAATGGGTGCTGTCAGCTGGCGAGCACCGCCGGCCGTTCGCCGGGAGGGAACGACCTGCGGTCATACCCTCCCGTTCATCGTCATTCGGGCCGGTATTTTTCGGCGGCCTTACATCCTATACTTCAAAGTCGCGCCGAAGGTCGCGGGCATGCCCGTGAACCGGGTGGTGAAATCCGCAATCCGGCTGGTGCCCGTGCTGTAATATTTGTTGGTGACGTTCCGTCCCCATATTTCCAGCCGCCATTGCTCGTCCGGCGAGCTGATCCCGGCCCGCAGGTCGATCAGCACATATCCCGGCACCTCGAGCAGCCGCTCAAGCGGTGCCACCGCCGGATCTTCGCTGAGAAGCGAAGACACTGTGCCCGTGCGTGCCGTGATCGTGGTCCCGACAAAGGCTTCCAGCGCCCCGCTGACAGGGAAGCGGTATTGGGCGTCGGCAGTGCCCTGCCATTTGGGCGTCAGCGGGAACGAATGGCCGACAAAGCTCGTGGGATTGCCGTAAGGGCCCGTTGGATTTACGGGGTCCCTGTCCACACGCGTCAGGATATGCGTCCCGTTCAGCGTGAGGCTGAGGCCCGAGAAAGGAGCAAAAGCCAGCGAAAGTTCCGCGCCCTTTACATGGGTTTTGGGGATCGACACCAGCGCCGGCAGAGGTCCGAATGCGCCCACGAAGGTGCCCAGCAACTGCTTGTCGCGATAGTCATAATAAAATACAGCACCGGATAGTTGGATCTTGCGTTCCAAGGCCAGCTTCGTCCCGAGTTCGTAAGCCAGCACGGATTCCTGGCCGATCGGCTCGAACTGCTGAACCAGCAGCGCGCCGCTGAGCGACGGGAAGCTGCCCGACTTATATCCCTTCGTTATGTTGGCATAAACCAGCGTGTCGCGATTGGGCTTCCAGTTGAGGCTGGTGCGGAAGGAAACATTGTCCTGATTGAGCTGATTCCTGACGATCGGCTGGACGTTGGCCATATTATCCAGAACCACGCACCCGCCCGGTGCGACCGTCTGCGGATTTCCCAGGAGGCCGGTGAGGAAGGAAACGCTCGCGGCGAGAGTGCCGTCGCCCGAATCCCTGCTGCATCCGGCATAGTCCCGATCTTCCTTCGTGTACCGCGCCGAACCCTGCAAGGTAAACTGTTCATTAATATGATAGTCCAGACTTCCGAATACGCCCCAAGATTTCACATTCTGGTCATTATCGATTGCGAAGCTGGAGAATGGAAATCCGAACAGTGCCGCCCCCGATGTGGTAAGGGGATCGACGATAACGGTCTCCTTGACCCTATCATGTTTGTAGTTGCCGCCGATCATCCAGGCCACCGCATCGCCGATCTTGCCGTTGAAGCGAAGTTCCTGGGAAAAGGTTTCGATATCTCCGGGTCCGATCGAATAGGCCGCGGGATAGATGGTCGCGTCGATGTCGATCGGCACGCGTTGATGATAGCGGGCATAGGATGTCAGCGACGCTAGATGAAGGTTGTCGTTGATATCGGCTTCGAGGTCGCCGGAAAACTGATACAGCCAGTTGTCCAGCCGAAAATCGTTGTTGGGCCCCCAGGACCCTGCGCGGGGATTACGCGGGGCGGTCGGGAAGGTGTCGATCGGGAACGGCACGGGGTTGGCTCCCGGGCCGGTCAGAAGCGGTGTATATTGCACCAGCTGCGGCTGCTGGGCATCCGACCTGTCGCGCCATCCCGAGGCCGTGAGGAGCAAGCTTACCGCAGCCATAGGCTCCCACTTCAGGGAAAGGCGACCATTCACGAAATCCGTGTTGCCGTTGGTGCTGCCATTGGCATAGTTTGTCTGCCAGCCGTCGCGATACTCCTTTCGGGCCGCAGCGCGGATGGACAGGGTTTCGCCGATTGGCGCGCTCAAGAACGCCTCAGCGTCCACCTCGTTGAAACGACCGTAAGTAAGATCGAAGCCCGCTTTCACTTCGCGCGTCGGCTTTGCCGCGATGTAGTTGATCGCACCGCCGGTAGAGTTCTGTCCGAAGATCGTGCCCTGCGGCCCCTTCAGCACCTCGACGCGCTCCAAATCGAGTATGGCGCCACGGGCCATCGGCGAATAAGTGAGAGGCTGCTGATCGATATAGATCGAAACGGCCGGGCTGACGCCCAAAGTCGTGTCGTTGAAACCGATGCCACGAATGAAGAAGACCGGATTGCCGAATGCCGTTTTCTCGGCGGTAAAGCCGGGAACCAGCTTCTGCAGCTGGTCAGTATTGGTGATGCCGGCTGACTGTAGCTGGGCGCCTGACGCCGCGTTGATCGACAGTGGCGCGTCCTGCAGGCGCTCAGACCTCTTCTGCGCGGTGACGATGATGTCTTGGGTTTCGCTTTGCGAGGGCTGGTCCGCCGCTATGGTCGTAGCCGCATTGTTGCCTTGCGCGGAAGCTGTCCCCGCCAGCGCTAACAAGGATACGAACGAACTGAATTGGATGATGTGCTTCATTTTACCCCTCCATCTTAGTGGCCGCGATGTGCTCGCGCTCTGGCTTATTCCGTTCCGCGCAAAGCGCCGAGGTCGCGTCGCAGAATGACGGTCAGTTTCCTGACAGGTCACGGCAGGCCGCGAAATGATACCGGTACGCGTCGCGCAGTCGGGCTTTCGAGAGCTTGCCCGTCGCCGTGTGAGGCAGACTGTCCACAAAAATGATATCGTCCGGCAACCACCAGCGGGCGAGCCGATCGGCCATGTATGCCATGAGATCCTCCGACTTGAGCACCTGCCCCGCCGCCGCGCGAACCAGCAGCAAGGGCCGTTCCTGCCATTTCGGATGCGGCACGCCGATCACGGCGGCTTCCGCAACGCCCGCATGACTGACCGCAACATTTTCGAGATCGACGGAACTGATCCACTCGCCTCCCGACTTGATGACGTCCTTCGAACGATCGGTGATCCTCATGAACCCATCAGCGGAAATCCGCGCGACATCGCCCGTCGGAAACCAGCCCTCTCCATCTACGGCAGGTTCGTCACCGCCGAAGTAACGGTTGGCGATCCAAGCGCCTCGAACCTGGAGATCGCCCGTGCTCACGCCGTCCCGAGGAAGTTCATCGCCCCGGTCGTCAACGATACGCAGTTCCGCTCCGAACAAGCTGCGGCCTTGGCTGGCGCGGAACTCATACAGATCATCCTCGGACATGCCAGCATGGTGCTGGAGCGGTTTGCAGACCGTCACGAGCGGGCTGGTTTCCGTCATGCCCCAAGCGTGGATCAGTTCCACACCCAAAATCTTGTCGAACTTCCGGATGAGATCGACCGAAGCCGCCGATCCACCTACGAGAACACGTTGCAACGGTAGCGCCTTCAGTTCTCCCGCGCTGACGTCCGAAGCGAGATATTCGAACAAGCCCATCCATAGCGTAGGGACGCCGAGAGTGAACGTGACCTTCTCGTCACGTAGCAAGGTATAAATTGATTTCCCGTCCAACCTCGGTCCGGGCAGGACGAGTTTCGCGCCACTCATCGCGGCAGCGAAGGGAACACCCCAGGCGTTGACGTGAAATAGCGGCACCGCCAGCAACACCGTGTCCAGCGCGGAGAGCGCCATGCCATCGGCAATGAGGGCTCCGAATGCGTGCAGGACGGTGGAACGGTGGCTGTAGAGGACTCCCTTGGGATTTCCGGTAGTCCCGGACGTATAGCAGAGCGTGCACGCGCTCTCCTCGTTCAGCCGCGGCCAATTATATTGATCGGTCTCGCGGGAAAGAAGCGCCTCATAATCCAGGCAGGTCACCTCCGCATCGTGCGGGGGATGGGCGTTCAGAACAATGACGGCTTCTATCCGGGGTAGCTTCGTGGCGATATCGATCGCCAGGGGTAGGAGGTCGCGATCGACGAAGAGGAATCGGCTGCCGCCATGATCGATGACATAGTTGATCTGCTCTTGAAACAGGCGGGGATTGACAGTGTGCAGGACACGACCCGATCCGGGAACGCCAAAGTAAAGTTCGAGGTGGTCGGAAGTGTTCCAAGCAAGCGAAGCCACACGGTCGCCCTCCTCAACCCCGAGCCTATCGAGCAAGTTTGCCACCTTACGCGCCCGCGCCGCAACACCCGCCCAATCGGAGCGCCGGACAACCCCATCACAGTCACGCGACACCACCTCGGTCGCCCCGTGATTGCGAGCGGCATGCTCGATCAGGGTCGACAGCAGGAGCGGATAGTCTTGCATCAGCCCGTTCATCGGCTTCTCGCCTGCACGGGGGCGCAAGGAGCGCGATGGCCTTGGATGGACGGTTGCCCGTCTGTCCCGAAGAACGAACTTATTTCAATCACGCAATCCGCTCCGAAATTTATTCATGCTGGCGTTTTCACTTCGGGTGTCTTCTCAGCCCAGCCAGTGTTCTCGCCGCTCATCCAGGAACGTCGTACACCCAGGGTCGGCGAAGATGATCCAGCCGCTGATATTCCTCGATTTTATCGTCTCTCAGCAGTGTCACACCGATCTGATCTAGGCCGCCTAGAAGTCGCTGCCGATCGATGTCGGAAAGGGTGAAGCCAGTCACTCTCCCGTCCGGTGAGACGACTCGCATATCTTCAAGGTCGATGGACATTTCGGCGCCCTGCTCGGTTAATGCCTTCGAGAGCGCGGCTACCTCTTCCTCTGGAAGAACCAGGGGGAGCAGCCCATTGTTATAACAATTCCGCATGAAGATAGCACCGAAACTCGGGGCGATGATCGCGCGGATACCGAAATCCCTTATCGCCCAGACCGCATGCTCGCGCGAGCTTCCGCAGCCGAAATTATGCCCTGCGACAAGGAACAGCGCCTCGTCGAAGGGCGGTCGGTTGAGAACGAAGTCGGGGTTGTTGGAGCCGTCCGCCTTATACCGCCAGTTGGCAAACAGCCCGTCACCAAAGCCCTGCGTGCCAACCTTCATCATCATATGACCGGGTATGATCTGGTCCGTGTCGACATTATCGAGCATCATGACTGCACCGATCCCCGTTTCTCGTGTGAACTTCTTCATCCCGCGGCCTCCAGTTCGCGGACGTCTGCAATGCGCCCCAGGACCGCCGAGGCCGCAACCGTCTGCGGGCTCGCCAAATGGGCTTTTACGCTCGTTCCCATCCGGTCTTCGAAATTACGGTTCGTGGACGCGATTACTCGCCCGCCGAAGGCAAAGCTTTCGCCGCCGGCCGAGCCGCTCGCGCAGAGAGAACAGCCAGATTCACGCCATTCGAAACCGGCCGCGACGAAGATCAGGTCTATGCCCTCAGCCTCGGCTGCCCGCTTTACGCTCGTCGACCCGGGGGTGCAGATCGCCTTTACGCCTGAAGCGACTTTTCTGCCCTTCAGGATCGCGGCCGCCGCGCGAAGATCGTCGAGACGGCTGTTCGTGCACGATCCTATAAAGGCGCCATCGATGGGCAGGCCTAACACCGGCATATTGGGCGTGACCCCGCTATACTCGATCGCGCGAGCATAGGATGCGCGGCCGACACTTGTAGTTCGGCGCGCGTGGACCGGGACCGGGTCCCTTAATCCGCCAACCTGCTCGGGCGTGATACCCCATGTGACCTGCGGATCAAGGGTCGAGCAATCGAGAGTCAGTTCCAGGTCATAAACCGCGTTTGGGTCGCTAGGCAGCATACGCCAATAGCTGACTGCCGCGTCCCAAGCCCCACCTTTTGGTGAGAACTCCCCAGCCTTCAAATAAGCAAACGTGGTTTCGTCCGGCGCGATCAGCCCCGTTCTTCCCCCAAACTCCACGGCCATGTTGCACAGCGTGAAACGCCCGGACATCTGCATGTCGTCGACAACAGAGCCCGCAAACTCGACCGCGTAGCCAGAACCACCGTCCACACCGTACCGACCTATCAGCGCGAGGATCACGTCCTTCGCAGTCACACCGTCGCGGAGCGCCCCCTCAAGATTGACGCGCATCGTCTTGGGCCTGCTTGCGATCACCACCTGAGTGGCGAGAGCGTGCTCGCTATCGCTTGATCCAACACCCCAAGCGAATGCGCCAACGGCTCCCACGGTGCAGGTATGGCTATCGCCGCAAATAAAAGTCATCCCAGGGAGCACGACGCCAAGTTCCGGAGCGATCACATGAACGATTCCCTGCCGCGGGTCGTCCAAGTCGAAGAAGCGAATTTCGTGTGCAACAACCCGGGCCGTCATCTCCCGTAGGAAGTCGTTGCCGCCAGGTATGCGCGTCGCCATGCCTCGGCCAGGCGTGGTTTCAAGCACGTGATCAAGAGTTGCAAAGGTTAGCTCACGGTTGCGCACCTTGCGCGCCGCCTTGTCGAGATTCATCAGCGCCGCAGATCCGCTCAACTCATGTAGGAAATGCCTATCTATATGGATTAGACACAACCCGTTCCCGAGTTCATCTACCACGTGATCGTCCCAGATCTTTTCAAAAAGAGTTCTAGGCATAGAATGCTGCACCCGCTCCTCTCCTTTTGTCTTCCGCTGCCACGTAATTATGACCAGGTTGCGAAGCGACCTTCGAGGGAGATAAAGCCTGACAGCGGCGGCGTCCAATAGCGTTCTCTAGCCGGATGATAATGCATAGGTATCGATCTGCCGGTACAGACACCCGCCGATAGCGGTCCACCTGAGGCCGCGCGCATTATAAATCTAGCCGGCGAGTTCGGGCGCTGTGGCTTGACACTTGTTCGCCAGCAACGCGACCCTGGCGATGACTGCCTTCGTTTATGGACAGACACCGTGCATAGAGCTCCACTCTGGGAAAGCTGCGCCACCATCCGATCGATAGTGTCGCGCTATCGATTTTGAGGATAACATTATTGGACAAGCGGCTGGCCATCGTTAGTCGTGGCCCGTCACCGGCGAAGCTGAAGTGGGCGGCGATTCCAAGAGGCGAGATGAGAAACCAACAACTTGCTGGGCTGTCACGCGTGCGGTGAAGTAGCGAATATTGGACGTCCCATGGAGTTGGAGAAACGATGAGAAGAAGGATCGTGAGCCTTTCATCCTTGCTTTCCCAGCAGGATCCGCTCGTCGTACCAATCGGCTATGATGCAATATCGACCCGCCTGATAGAACGCGCAGGCTTCCCCATCGCGGGTCTAGGTGGCTTCGGCATTGTTGGATTTAGGTATGGTCTGCCTGATCTCGACCTTGTTGGGTTTGGCGAGATGAGCGCAGCCGTGCGAGATATTGCACAGGCGACAAGCATCCCACTCATCGTGGATGCGGACACCGGCTATGGCGACGTCAAAAATGTTTATCGTACCGTCCGGACGTATGAGGACATGGGGATCAGCGCCATCATTCTGGAGGACCAGGTCAGCCCCAAGAGTTGCGGTCATATGGGTGTGCTGAAGCGCCTGGTGTCGGCCGATGAGCATGCGTTGAAGTTGCGAGCTGCGGTGGATGCGCGAACCGACGGGAGCTTTTCGATCATCGCCCGGACCGATGCGCGCGGTATAGAGGGTCTTGAGGCCGCGATTGATCGTGGAAAACGATATGCAGATCAGGGTATCGCCGGCCTCTTCATCGAAGCGCCACGATCAATTCAGGAGTTGGAAGCCATAGGAAAAAGTTTCGATATACCTCTTATAATCAACGCGGCGGAGAGCGGTGGCACACCGATCCTCACACCGAATGAATATAAAGAGCTGGGCTTTTCGATCGTGTTCTACACGTCCAGCCTTTTTCTCCGCGTCATCGAAGTAATTCAGTACAGCCTGGAGTTCATAAAGCGTGGCGAATTTCCCGAGGGCAGGCTCTTGCCCAGCTTCAAAGACCTCACAGACATAATGGGATTGCCGGCGTGGGCGGAAATCGGGGAACGATACTCCTAAAGGCAAGCGCCGCCCGGGTTGAGTGCGGCCTCCATGACCGCCCCCAATATCCTGTAGCGCACGATCGAAGAGGCCTCTTCAACCTGCTGCCACGCGGCAGCAGTCTCACAAGTTCCGCCAGCGCTTCGAATGCGAAACGTTCAGAGCATATATAGGAAGGGTGTTGGAATGCGGACGCGGATTACCGACCTGTTAGGCATAGAGTTCCCCATCGTACAGGGCGGGATGCACTTCGTGGGCTTGGCTGAACTAGCTGCAGCAGTTTCCAATGCGGGTGGGCTAGGCATGATCACGGGTCTGACCCAACGCACTCCGGAGCTATTGTCTCGCGAGATATTCCGATGCAGAGAGATGACGGATAGACCGATCGGAGTAAACCTGACATTCTTGCCGACCTTTTCTAGTCCACCATATTTAGAATATATTCGCGCGATAGCTGAAAGCGGTGTCACGATTGTTGAAACCGCAGGCCGGAGTCCAGAAGAATATATACCGGCGTTCAAAAGCGCAAAGATCACCGTTATTCATAAGTGCACCTCGGTCCGACACGCGCGCAAGGCAGAAGCCATCGGCTGTGACGCGGTGAGTGTCGATGGCTTTGAATGCGGTGGCCACCCCGGGGAAGATGATGTTCCCAATCTCATCCTTCTGCCTCGCGCTGCCGATCAACTGAAGGTTCCCTTTCTCGCCTCCGGCGGTATGGCCGATGCTCGCAGCCTCGTAGCGGCGCTCGCGCTGGGAGCTGACGGCATCAACATGGGCACCCGTTTCATCGCCACTCAGGAAGCGCCGGTACATCCCAACGTGAAGCGGGCGCTTCTTAACGCGACTGAAATGGACACGCGGCTGATTATGCGCTCGCTTAAAAATACCGAACGAGTCCTCAACAACGCGAGTGTCTCGCGCCTCCGGGACATTGAGACGGAAAAGATTCCATGATGAGAGTTGGATAGCGGCCTGAGGAAGATCAGAGTCGGTTTGCTACCAACCACTCTGAAAGGATTTGCCATGTCAGCAGACCTGGTCTCGCAACCTGCCGCCAT
>NZ_WRPK01000026.1 GCF_009755815.1 Flavisphingomonas formosensis | reverse complement strand
TTGGCGATATCCAGCCCGATTGTGATAGCTTGCGACACGGACGCCTCCCTCAGTGGTGCTTCAAACACCTCCACTCTGGCACATCGATGCCGTCGGGGGGCGTCCACCCCATCAGCTTTGTCCCACGACTTGCCGGTCGCCGACCGAACCCATTCAGATGTGACGACCCTTGCGCCAAAGCCTTGGCCACTCTATTGCAAATGGATCGCATTAGCGAATCCACTGATAGGGGGTTGATTTGTCTATCTTTCGTGCGGCGCTGCGCGCGTCCGCTTCTCTCTGCGCCACCGTCGCCCATGCTGAACAGATAGCTGTTCCCTCCACAGAAGCGGGGGAGGGGGACCAGATCATCGTCACCGGCCGCGCCCAACGCCTGTACCGCACCGAAACCACGACGGTCGGCAAGAGCGCGCAAGACCCGCTCGACATTCCGCAGGCCCTGCAGGTGATCAACAAAGACCTGTTCGCCGATCAGGGCGCGCGTGATGCGACGGATATCTACCGCAACATCTCGGGGGTCAGCTTCTTCAGCTATGCCGGTGTGACCTTCCGCGGCTTCCGGCAGGATCAGTCCTTCTATGACGGAATGCGCGGAAACCCCTTCATCGGCTTTTCCGTGCCGCAGCTCTTCAACATCGAGCGGGTCGAAGTGCTGAAAGGTCCGGCGGGCCTCTTCTTCGGGCCGGGATCGCCGGGCGGCATCATCAACTATGTGTCGAAGGTACCGGATACCAGGACGGCCATGCGGCTTGTCGCGACCGGCGGCAATTACGACCGGCGCGGCATATCGGCCGAAGCAACGGGTCCGATCGACAGCGACGGCATCGTCACTTATCGCCTCGGCGGCTTCTATGAAGCCATCAACCCCTATCGCCTGAACACGAAGAATGTGTCGCTGATCGGCGATGGCGGCGTCGCGATCCGGACGAACGAAGGCGGCAAGCTGACCTTCCAGGCGACGGTCTACGACAATGACCTGCAAGCGAACCGGCTGCGCGGGGTGTTGACCGACAATGCCGGCAATTTCCTGACCAACATCCGCTGGAACGCCAATGAACCGACGGACTTCCTGCATCTGAAGTCGCAGGCCTATCAGGCGCGCTACGCCACGGCGATCGGCGATGCCGTCACGTTCGACGCTGGCTTGCGCTATTTCAAGGCGACCGAGACGCAGCAATATCACGAGCCGCGCGGTTTTGTGGCCGGCAGCGGCGATCTGGTCGCGCGCGAGTTTCGCGATCAGATCCGCGATGTGGATGGCCTTTCCTTCTCCGCCAATCTCACCGCACGCGTCGACCTGCTTGGGATGCAGCATAAGCTTCAGGCCGGCGCGGACTGGTATGACGAAACCAGTGTGCTCAACAGCCGCATTTTGCGTACGGGTGTGACGCCGCTCAGTCTCAGCAACCCGGTCTATACCAACAGCGCTCGCGATGTGGCCCGGGCGGCGCTGCTGCCCTTCACCGTCACTGACACGCGCACGAAGCGCAAGGGCGCCTATCTGCAGGACCAGATCAGCCTGACCGATATGTTCATGCTGGTGGGCGGCGTCCGATATGACAAGTTCGAGGACGGCGTGGTCGGCAACCGCTTCTACAGGGACGATGACGTCACTTTCCGTACGGGCGCCATCTTCAAGCCGCGTAAGGACGTTTCGGTCTATGTAAGCTGGTCGCAGAGTTTCGAGCCGCAGAGCGCGTCGAGCCAGACGGTCGATGCCGGCGGCCCGTTCGCCCCAGTGACGGGCGATCAGTTCGAGGGCGGGGTCAAGACCGACCTGTTCGACGGCCGGCTTCAGGCCAATTTCGCCGCCTACCGGATCGTGCGCAAGAACATCCTTCAGGCGGACCCCAGCCTGCCTCCGGTCAACGGCCAGGATCAGTTCCGCCCGATCGGCGAGGTCACGAGCAAGGGGTTCGAGGTCGACCTTTCTACCGACATCACGGCCAACTGGGTCGCGCTGGTCAACTATGGCTATAACGATACAAAGATCACTGGAACGATTGCGGGGCAGGCGATCACCAACGCCGTGGGCGATCGCTTCGCCAATGCGCCCAAGCACAAGCTCGGCTTCTGGACCCGCTATCAGGTGCCGGCGATCGACGCGGCCTTCGCCGTGGGCGGCGAATATGTGTCGCGACGGATCAGCCTGTCCGGGCAAGGCGTGAAGCCCTATACGATTTTCGATGCGTCCATCACCAAGGGGCTGGGCTTTGCCGAACTGATGCTGCGCGTCGATAATATCTTTGACAAGGTCTATGCCGCCTCCGGCTTTTCCGCGCAGAGCGGTCATTTCCCAGGGGAGCCTCGCACCTTCCTCGCCGAACTGCGCTTCAGCTTCTGATCCATGGGCAAGGCGAACGCCAGGAAAGGCCGCTCGCTCTGGTGGGTGGTGCATAGCTGGATCGGGCTCAAGCTCTCCATCTTCCTCACCTTCATTCTCGCGACCGGTACGCTCGCGGTCTTCGCCCATGAGATCGACTGGCTGGTGACACCCGCCATGCGCGTTTCGCCGCGCGCGGATCCGGTCGCCTCTTGGGGCGCCTTAGCGGAAGCGGCGACGCGCGCAGCGCCGGAGGCACGGCTTCAGACGCTCTACGCACCTATCGATCCGTGGTTCGCGGCCGAAGCATGGGTCAGCCATGGCAAGGGTGCGCCCGACCGGATCTATGTCGATCCATGGACGGCGGAGGTGACTGGCCGGCACGGCTGGGCCAATGTCCACCGCTTCCTGCGGCAGGTGCATCGCCATCTCATGTTGCCGACGAAGGTCGGCATTCCCCTGGTGTCATCCCTGGCTCTACTGCTGACAGTGTCGCTGATATCCGGAGTCGTCACGTACAAGAAATGGTGGCGCGGCTTCTTTCGCGCACCGCGCACGGGCGACACGCGGCGCCTGGCCGGCGACCTGCATCGCCTGATCGGCTTGTGGAGCCTCTGGTTCGTCGCGCTCATCGCGCTGACAGGCGTCTGGTATCTGGTGGAAACGCTGGGCGGGAACGCGCCAGTGCCGGAAATACCGCGGACCGCCGCCAGTGCTCCCCCGGTTGGCGCCCGGTTGGACAGCTTCGTGGCGCTCGCCCTACGATCAGACCCGAAGCTCGACATTCGGGAAATCCGCTTCACGCCGGAGCATGGCGTCATACTCCTGGGGCAGTCGTCTGCCTGGCTTGTGCGCGATCGCGCCAATGGCGTCGCGATCGATCCGGCAACCCAGAGGGTGATTGCCCGACTGGATGGGCGCGACCTCAGTGTCCATCAGCGCATTTCGGAAATGGCCGACCCGCTGCACTTCGGCACATTTGGCGGCCTCTGGACGAAGATCGTCTGGTTCGTCTTTGGCGCGGCACTCACCGCCATGGCAGTGACTGGCACCGTGATCTATGCGACCCGGTTGGCAAAGACCGTTCATGATGAAAGCGGCTGGCAGCTAGCCTGGCGCGGCATGGGGATATGGGCCTATGTCGGTATCGCACTCATCCTGATGGCTCTGGCGCTCGCGCCAGGCGCTATCGGCGGCGCAAGTTGAAAATATCGACCCTTGTCGGCTTTTCAGCAGCCAACTTTTCGTTCCTAGTTGCGGTCCGTCCGCTAACCGGCAGGTGTCGACCAGATCAAGACATTCAGCATCTTTGATGTGAGCGTCGGCTTTCGACGAAACCCGCCGTTCGGGTTGCGTGAACCAGCCAGCCGGCTTTGATCCTGGAATTTACCACACGTCAGCATCAAAAACGATATATCCAGTTGAAGTTACGGCATAAAATTTGACATTTTTAACTATTAGATTTGCCATTGTAGTCACCGGGTAATCACCATTCTTGATAAGAGTGCGTCTCGTGGCGTGCCCAGGGAAGCTCGAGCCGCACGCCAGGCCCTTCTAACAGCGACGCGTTATCTAACATCACTGATGTTAGATGCGGGCGGCGCCGGCAAACACCAACGATCAAACTTATCGAACTTAACGACCTTGACGAATCTACCCACCGTGGCCATGTTCCGATCAAGGAGTTTTCGATGGCAAGCAAATCAGAGACTCGGACGCGGTCGGCTCGGACTGGTCAGTTCGTACTGGAGACGCGGTCCGGCGCCAAGACGGCGGCGAGTCTGGCAGTCGCGGTGTCACCCGCCGTGCTCAACGGTCTGCGAGCCCACAAGTCGACGGTCAAGAAGGTCGTCGAGGGTCTGAACAAGATCTATCATGAGGCCCGGCAGAGCGGGCGGACCGCAGGCTTCATCATTACGGTCGATGCCGACGGCGAACCCGCGATCAGCGCACTCGACCAGAATCAGGCCGGTGAGGCGGTCGAGACTGAGGCCGAGCGCGAGCAGGCTTTCGCCGAGGCCCGTGCCCGCGGACGGATTCGCGCGGCCGAGATTCTGAGCCGTGACGATATGCTGTCGGCAGACCAGATGGCCGAGCGGCTTGGCATCTCGCGTGTCACCGTCAATGCCCGGCGTCAGCGCAATGAGTTGCTCGGCCTTGACGGCGCCAAGCGGGGCTTCCGCTTTCCGGCTTGGCAGGTCGATGATGACGGCAGGGCGCTCGCTGCGTTGCCGGCGCTCTTCGAGCGGCTCGGTCAGAGCCCGTGGGGCGTCTATCGATTCCTCACTCAGCGCCACAATGTACTCGACGGGGCGACGGGGCGTGAGGCCTTGAAACGGGGGCGCATGGATGAAGTGCTCGACGCCGCGCAG
The DNA here is from genome assembly GCF_009755815.1 of Flavisphingomonas formosensis. GTDB lineage: Bacteria > Pseudomonadota > Alphaproteobacteria > Sphingomonadales > Sphingomonadaceae > Flavisphingomonas > Flavisphingomonas formosensis. Next base: position 2,319 of record NZ_WRPK01000026.1, on the reverse strand, counting down.
AGCGTGGCGCGCGGTGACTTCTCATAGTGCCAGGGGCGTCTCCGACGCCCGACTTCGCGCGGGTGGATCTCGAAATTGCGACGATAAGGGCGGGACGCGTCCTCGGCCGCATCCATCGCGCGGCCTATCCTGCCCCCTTGGGGTTCGGAAAGAATGCGACTCGCTTTAGCGATCCCCGTCGGCGTATCGAGGACAACCGGTTTGGCGTTCTCTATCTCGGCTCAACGTCCAAGGTGTGCTTCCTCGAGGCGGTCCTGCGCGACCAGCGCGACGGCGTGGTCGGCGAGGTTGAGATCGAAGAGGCCGAGATCACCGATCGGCTCTACTCCGAGATCGCTATCGGCCGCACGCTGAACCTCGTCGATCTGCGCGGCGACTGGCCTGTGAAGATGGGTATACCGAGCGACGTGGTACGCGGCCGCACCCAAACGCTCGCCCGGAAATGGTCGCTGGCGATCTATGAGCATCCGGCCGCGGTGGACGGTATCATCTATCCCTCACGGCTCAGTACCGAAGTCAACCTGGCGGTCTATGACCGGGCTGTGCCAAAGCTCACTCCGCGATCCACGGGGCCGTTGGAAAAGGCGCCGCATATAGGCCGCCTCCTCACCGATTTCCAAGTGGCGCTGGTCTGATCGGGGAGGGTTGACGATGCAAGCGCTCTGGGCAGCAATGGATTCAACGCTGAAGGCCGGCGTCCTACAGGGAGCCGCCACGATCCTGGCGGCCGCTTTTGGCTTTGGCGGGGTCATCATCATGATCATACTGCAGGGCCGCATGACAGCGCGGCGCAGATCGGCCCGCCACCGACCGGGTTCGCGATTCAGTCGAACCGGATGAGCCCCGCCGGCATTCCAATGTTCTATGGCGCCTTCGACGCCGCCACCGCCGAAGCCGAAACGCGCGATCTTGTGAAGGATGCCGGCAAGACCATGTCGATCGGCACGTTTCGTGCGCTTAGACGCTGCGCGTTCTCGACCTTGCCGACCTGCCGGGGGTCCCTAGCGTCTTTAACCCCGACCACCACCATCTTATTCACCCGATGCGTTTCCTGTGGGATTTCGCACGCGACATTGCCAAGCCGATCAAGCGCAACGGCCGCGAGCATATCGAATATGTGCCGACCCAGATCGTTACCGAATATCTCCGGCGGGTGTTTCGCGATGCCGGCGGACAGCCGATCGACGGCCTGATCTATCGCAGCTCGCGCCATGATGGCGCCAAGGCATTCGTGCTCTTTTGCGAGAATGATCAATGTGCCGAATCTGATTATTCAGGCCCGATCTACAAGCGCCTGTTGCAGATCAGCGGCGTGCAGCATCGGCTCTGCCCGCCCGTGCCCCCGGAGGAGGCAGCGACCTGACCCGGGCTATTCCGGGTCCACGCGGGCGATCCAGTCCGACTGGACGCGCGCCTGTGCGATCTCGATCCCGGCGCGGGATGGCCTGACCACGCGATATTGGTCTACCTGCTCCGTCACGATGAGCCCGTCGACCTCCAGCCGATCGAGCAGGTCGGCCAGATCGCGATGCGAGGGGCCGAGACCAATCGTTCCCAGCCATTGATAGAAGACTGCGTCGTTGCTGGGGCCGTGCTTTTCCAGCGCGACGAGAATCTCGCGAGCCTGGAGCGAGCGACGGATGTCGAGGAATGCGTCGGGCATATTCTACCGGTTGGCGCCGGCCATGGTCACAGCCCTATCGTTCGGCGCCGAGCGCGCGATTGTTCGGGCGATGAACTCCGAACAGCAGCCAGAAGGCTTCGGCAATCGGCATCAACGTCTCATTGTCGATCCGTTCAACGATATGCTGGCCCAGCAGCACATTGTTCCGGAACGCCAAAGCGGTCGGATAGCCGTCGCCCAGGATCATCCGGAAGCCCTTCGCACCATAGACGCTGACCAGGATAACCCAAGGACCTTCGACGCCGTGCTGGCAAAGCTGCACCTGTGTGGCGTTCGTCATTGCCTGCAGGCCTTGCTCGAAGGTGGCCGGCCAGCAGGTGCGCTAATCCTCTCCATTGTTCCGGCGCACGCCGCCTATGACAAAGGCTGAGTCCGTTCGTCCCGTGCGATAGGTCAGTGCATAAGAGCCGACCCTTCCCGCAACGTTGACCGGCGCATGGACCAGCACCCCGTCGATCGCGTCGATGGGCTGTTCGATCATATTCGCGTCTGTCCTGCTCGGGTTGATATGGTTTAGAGCGGGTTGCGAACGGACGGAATCGAGGGGATTCCGTGAGGGTTGGAAATATGATTCAAGCTGCTGGCTGGGCAGGAGGCCGGCAGAGGATGACGCGAGCCTATTCACAGGATTTGCG
>NZ_WRPK01000019.1 GCF_009755815.1 Flavisphingomonas formosensis | reverse complement strand
CCTATCCGAAGATCACCGATGACCACCCGCGAAGCTGACCGGCCGCTACAGCGCCTGCGATGAGCGCGCGACCGGTTAGCTTCGCTACCGTCGAGCTACACCATCACCGGGGACACGACCCGCCTGGCACCTTGACGATTTTCCCTATCTGGAATTCTCGCCCGGCTTTCCGGCGCATCCGCCCAGCGTGGCAGAGGAGATATGGAAGGGCGAGTTCGACTGGGGCTATGCCAATGTGCCGGGTGGCGCCATGACGATCACGCTGCATCCGCAGGTGATTGGCCGCGGCCACCGCATGCTGATGCTAGAGCGGGTGATCCGCCACTTTGCCGGTCATGAAGGCGTGGTGTTCGACACGCTGGGAAATGTGGCGCGGGCCTGGAAGTCGGAAAATCCCTGGCCGCAATGACGGCGACTATCTGCCGCCGATCGGAGATGTTTCGAGCCACTCCAGGAATTCGAGCGTGTATCCGCCGGGATCGCGTACCTTGAACTCTATGCTCAATCCGCCGCAGCCGATTTCGAGGCCCTGGCCGGTTCCCGCCACGCCGGCCGCGAAGAGACGGCGGTGCCATTTCTCGAGATCGGTCGTGACGATCGACAGGATGGCGCCCTTGTTCGCACCCGGAATGGGGCGCTGGCTGCCCGCATTGGCCGCCACCAGCCCGAGATAGGCCTGGTCGGCGATCCGGAACAGCGCCAGCCAGTCGAGATCGACCTGCTTCTCGAAGCCGATCACATTTTCGTACCAGTGGGATGCCGTCTCTATCTCGTCGTAATAGAATAGCGTCACCGCACCGCTGATGCGCGGCAGCGCCGCGCTGCGATAGGCCATTCCTGCGGGATTGCGCAGGGGAAATTGCCCCTGCGTGGCCAGCTCGGGACGAGGGCCATCGTTCCAGGCATCGGGCTGGGCGCGCGGGACCTGCATGCGGGGAGCTTCACCGAAATGCTGCGGCGCGTCAAGCATGTCGGGGGTGCCGTTGCCGCCGAAAACGGCGCCTCAGTCAAATTCGTTGATATTGTGCTCTATCCGCCGCAGCAGGCTGCGAAGCGTGTCGATTTCCTTCGTGGTGAGGCCGTCCATGGCGACCTTCTGATGGCGCTGCGCCGCGGGAAGGATCGCCTCGAACGCGTCCACGCCCTTCGGCGTCAGGACAACCTCGATCATCCGCGAATCCTCCGTGGACGTCCGGCGCGTGGCGAGCTTCTCCTGCTCGAGCTGGTCGATGACGCGGCTGACGGTCGGCTGCTCCATCAGCGTATGCTCGACGATCCGGCTGATCGTCAGCGTGCCGAAGGATCGCAGCACGCTGAGCACGCGCCATTGCGACGCGCTGATCCCGATCGCGCGCAAACGGCTCAGCAGGCGCATGTTGAGCCGGTTCGTCACGCGATAGAGCTGATACGGCATGAAATCTTCGAGCCAGCCGTCGCCCAGCTCGAGATTTCCGATCGCCCCCTCCGTTGTCTTGGTTCGGGATTTGCCCATCATATCCTCTATCCGGTGATGCTCTCTGCATTAGCCCACAGGGCTGCGGCATCGCTACCCGTTTTGAGAAGATATACGGGCCGGAACATCAGCCCTGCGGTGCGAAGCGGGGCTTCAGGGCATCGAGCGCGGTGATCAGCGCATCGATGTCCTGATCGTTATTGTAGAAGTGGAAGCTCGCGCGGACATTCGCGTCGCGATAGGACGTCACGATGTCGCGCTTCATCAGCGCATCGGCGAGGCCCGCGCTGTCGCGCGACGGGATGGCTACCGTGGCGCCGCGTCGGTTATCGTCCCGCGGCGTCACGGTGGGCCAGCCGATCGCGGCCAGCCGCTCGATGCAGCGCCGCGTCAATTCCCGGATCCTCGCCTCGATGGCCGGGGTACCGATGCTGAGCAGCAACTCGAGACCGGCTTCGGCGGCATAGCAGTTGACCACGGGCGGCGTTCCCGCCTCGAACCGCCTGGCCGTGGGCGAAGGCCGGTTGGCGGTGATGTCCATCGCCGTGATATTCTCCTGCGCGAACCATCCTGTGTGGGTGGGTAGCAACTCGCGGACCAGCGCATCGCGCACATAGAGGAAGCCGATGCCAGCGGTTCCGAGCAGATATTTCAGCATGCCGCCGACCAGGAAGTCGACCTCCATCGACGTGACGTCGATATCCACGGATCCCACCGACTGGTAGCAATCGAACAGGATCTTAGCGCCACGCGCGCGCGCGATCCGGCCGATCCCCTCGATGTCGAGCTTTGCGCCGTTCCTGAAGCAGACATGGGTGACCGCGACGAGGGCCGTGCGATCGTCGATCGCGCGCTCGAACTGCTCGAGCGGGATATAGCCGCTCTCGTCCGCCCTGACATGCACCACCTCGGCATTGCGCGGTTCCTGCGCATGCCAGATCTGGGCGTTCGTCGGAAATTCGAAGTCGCTGATCACCACCTTGTTGCGCGGGCCGCTGAAATCGATGGCACTGGCGATCGCATTCAGCCCCGCGGAAACCGACGCCGTCACCGCTATCTCATCGGGCCGCGCATGCAGGAGCCGGGCGACCAGCCCGCGCACGGCCTCGTTCTTGGCGACCCAGACGTCCCAGTTCGCGCCGACCGCAAGCCGGTCGTCCATATAGGCCTCGAACGCCCGCTTCACGTCGTTTGCGAGCGCGCAATAGGAACCGCTGTTCAAATAGGTCTTGTTGGCGAGAAGCGGGAACTCGCCGCGCATCGCCTCCAATGTGGTTTTCATGTTTGTTCTCGTCACGCTGTCGAGTCTGTGGAACGATATATATGCAAACACATATGAATATTCAATGACGCTTCGCGCGGCGGCATCGCCGTCGTCAGGAGTTGACCGCGCCCTCCGCGGCCGGTCTCCCCGAGCGCATCCGCCAGATGAAATAGGCGATCGTCAGGAAGATCAGCCAGGGCACGCCGACGAGCCACGAAATGCTCCAGGCCAGCGTGTCGAGGCCCATCGTGACCAGGATTGCGGCGAGCAGGATCAGGCCCGCGATCTGCATATAGGGGAATAGCGGCATGCGGACCGGAAGGTCCTTCGCCGGATGGACCCGGCGGAAGCGCAGATGGCTCAGCAGGATGAACATCCAGACGATGATCGCGCCGAACAGCGCGACGCCGAACAAATAGCTGTAGGCGAGCGGCGTGATGCGCGAGATGCTGGCGGCGACGAGGATACAGGCACCCGAAAGCAATATGGCAGCAAGCGGCGTGCCGTTGCGCGTCAGCCGGCCGAAACGCGCGGGCGCGAAGCCGCCGCGCGCGAGCGAGAACAGCATTCGCGAGCATAGATAGACGTTGGTGTTCATGCTGGACAGCGCCGCACTGAGCACGACGAAGTTCATGATGCCGGCCGCGGCGGTGATCCCGCTATGCGTGAACACCGCGACGAAGGGGCTCATCTTTACGATTCCCGACGCGCCCGTCTGCGTCCACGGCACGAAGCAGACGACGATCGTGAGAGCTAGGACGTAGAAGAGGAACAGGCGCAGCGCCATGGTGCGCAGCGCGGCCGGAATGGCAGTCTCGGGCTCGGCCGTTTCTCCAGAGGTGACGGCGATCACCTCGATGCCGTTGAACGAGAAGATGCCGACCACCACGGCCATCCAGACGCCCGCGAAGCCATGCGGCATGAACCCGCCGGGCAGGCCGACGAGATTATGGACACCCACTGCCGGCGTGCCGATGCCGAGGATCGCCGCGCTTCCCAATATGATGAACAGGACGATCGCGGTCACCTTGATGAAGGCGAGCCAATATTCGATCGTTCCGAAATGATTCACCGATCGCGCGTTGAAGTAGACGACGAGAAGCGAGAAGCCGATGGACCAGACCCAGGAAGGAATGTCGGGGAACCAGAAGCTCATATAGACGCCGGCCGCGGTCGCTTCGCCGCCGATCGCGATCACCTGCGCCATCCAATAGGTGTAGCGTACGACGAAGCCTGCCCAGCGATTGAGATAGGTTTCGGCATAGATGCCGAAGGATCCCGCGCTCGGATGGACGACCGCCATCTCCGACAGGCTCAGCACCATCACCAGCGCCGCGAAGCCCGCTATCGCATAGCTCAGGATCACTGCCGGGCCGGCATAGCCGATCGCCAGCGAGCTTCCCGCGAACAGCCCGGTGCCGATCGCCCCGCCAAGGCCGATCATCACCACCTGAGCCCGGCTGAGACTTTTGTGCAGGCCCTGCTCGCTCTGCGCTATCCTTGCCTGATCCACAAATCCCCCGAGAAAGCATTTTCATTCAAAATCATGTGAATTTATATGTCAACCGCTGTCTGCTGTGGCATGGCTAGGCGGCGCGTACCGATATTGAATCCGATATCATATGAAATCTTGCGCGTCGCCGCGATGCTGCCTAGTCTTCGCTATCGCGAGAGGCGATGCGGGGCCGGCACGGGGGCCGCGAGCGGCGCCGGGAGAGCGTGGGATATCGGAATGACAGGGGAGAATGCGTTCAAGCTCGGGCTGTTCGGCGCGAATGCGGACGGAGGTCTGGCGGCGACGACCGTGCCCGAACGGTGGGCGGCACGCTGGCCGGACATCGCCGAGGTGGCGCGCATCGCAGATGAGGCGGGGCTCGATTTCTTCCTCCCGATCGCGCGGTGGAAAGGGTTTGGCGGGACCACCAACGCCCGCGGCCATTCGTTCGAGACGCTGACCCTCGCCGCGGCGCTGGCAGCGGTCACGCGCCGCATGGCGATCTTCGCCACGGTCCATGCGCCGTTCGTCCACCCCGTGTTCGCGGCCAAGGCGCTGGCCACGATCGATCATGTCGCCAATGGCCGCTCGGGCCTCAATATCGTCTGCGGCTGGAACGAACCGGAATTCGCGCTTTTCGGTATCCCGCCGGTCGAGCAGCCTTATTCCCTGGGCCGGGAATGGTATGACGTGCTTGCCGGAATATTGACCGGACAGGGCACGTTCGATCATGACGGCTCCCATTTCCGGCTGCGCGACGTGGAAGGCCGGCCGCTGGCGTTGCAGCGTCCGCGCCCGCTCGTGATGTCCGCCGCCTTCTCTCCGGCCGGCAGGGACTTTGCGGCCCGGACCAGCGATATACTGCTCACGACCTTCGTCGAGCTCGACGATGCGCGTCGGACGATCGCCGACGTGACGGCGCGTGCGCAGGCTGTGGGCCGATCGCTCGACGTCTACACCGCCTGTCACGTGGTGTGCCGACAGTCCCAGGCAGAGGCGGAGGATTATTATGACCGCTTCGCCGTCCGGGAGGTGGATAAGGAGGCTGTGGAAAGGCATATGGCGATGAAACGCGCGACATCGGGATCGCACGATCCCGCCGCCTATCGGCTGCATGCAAAGCGCTTTGCCGCAGGCGCCGGCACCTATCCCCTGGTCGGCACGCCCGCGACGATCGCCGGAAGGATCGTCGCGATGCGCCAGGCGGGATTCGCGGGAACGGCGCTCAGCTTCGTCGATTATTTGGGCGAGCTGCCCTTCTTCGTGGATGAGGTTCTGCCGCTGCTCCGCGAGGCGGGGGTGCGGCCGTGACGGGCGCGTCCGGCAAGGCGCTGAGCCGGCTCGGCGCCGGAGAGACCGTGTTCGCGCTATGGCTCAGCTTGGGCTCCCCGCAGCTTGCCGAACTCGCCGCGGAGCTGGATGCCGACGCGATCGTCTTCGACTTGCAGCATGGCTGTTGGGATCGTCCGGGTCTTTCGGCGGCGATCGCGCTAGCGATGCGCGGCGCCACGCCGCTGGTCCGGGTCGCGGCCAATCGGCCGGACCTGATCGGGCAGGCGCTGGATCTCGGTGCGGGCGGGGTCATCGTGCCGCTGGTCGACAGCGCCGAGGAAGCGGCCGCCGCCGTGGCCGCCGCCCATTATCCGCCGTTCGGGTGCAGGTCCGGCGGCGGCATGCGTCCCCTCGCGGATTTCGATGGCTATCTTGCCGCCTCGCGCCACGGCACGCTGGTATCGGTGATGATCGAGACACGCGAGGCGCTCCGCAACATTGCGGCGATCGCAGCCGTGCCGGGGGTGGATCTCGTGTTCATCGGGCCGGGCGATCTCGCGCTGGCGCTTGCGGAGGATGCGGACATGACGCTCGAACGGGCGATCGGCCTCGTCCTTGCGGCGTGCGATGGCGCCGGCAAGGCCTGCGGCATCTTCACCGGCAGCGCCGAGGCCGCGCGAGAACGCGCCGGGCAGGGCTTTCGCTTCGTCGTCGCCAGTGACGATATCCGGCTCGCACGGGAAGGGCTGCGCGAGGCGCTGGCTGCCGCCCGCGCCACCGGGAGCGCTGTTGCGTCATGACCCCTGCCTTGCACGACATATTGCCGCGGATCGCCGGGATCCCGCTGGAGAATATCGCCAATATCGCCCGGCAGGCCTTCGACCGGGATACGATCATCCCGCTCTGGTTCGGTGAAGGTGATCTTGCCACGCCGGATTTCATCGGCGATGCGACCCTGGCGGGCATCCGCGCGGGGCATACATTCTATTCCTACCAGAACGGCATACCCGAGCTGCGCCGGACATTGGCCGAATATCACAATGATCTGCTCGGCACCGCGCTTTTTCCGGAAAGGATCACGGTGACGTCAGGCGGCATGCCGGCGATCATGCTTGCCATCCAGATGCTCGTCGGCGCGGGTGACAATGTGATCGTGATCGATCCGGTCTGGCCCAACATCGCCGGCGCCGTGCAGGTTGTGGGCGGCGAGGTCCGTTCCGTCCGGCTGGAGCAGGGGGCGCAAGGCTGGCAGCTGGACGTCGATAAGGTCGCAAGGGCGTGCGACGCGCGTACGCGCGCGATCTTCTTCGCCTCGCCCGGCAATCCGACGGGCGCGGTGATCCCGATCGCCGTGCAGCGACAATTGCTGGCGCTTGGCCGGGAGCGCGGCATATGGATCCTGGCCGACGAGGTCTATCATCGGCTAGTATTCGGTGAACGGGTGGGGCCCTCGATCCTCACGCTCGCAGACGCCGAGGACCGCGTGCTCGTGATCAACAGCTTCTCGAAATCCTGGGCAATGACCGGCTGGAGGCTGGGCTGGCTGGTTCACCCGCCATCGATCGGGCCTACGCTGGCGATGCTGACGCAATATGCGACCAGCGGAACGACGACGTTTCTACAGGATGGCGCGATTGCCGCGATCCGTCATGGCGAGCCTTTCGTGGCCGAGATGAACCGATATTGCGAGCAGGGCATGCATATCGTGTGCGACGCGCTCGAAACGATGGGCAGGGTGCGCCTGCCGGTGCGGCCGCGCGCGGCGATGTATGTCTTCTTCGAAATTGAGGGCGTCGTCGATTCGCGGGCCACCTGCCTCGACATCCTCGACCGGACCGGTGTGGGGCTGGCCCCGGGATTGTTCTTCGGGCCCGGTTCGGAGAGTTTCTTCCGCATCTGCTTCTGTCGCCGGCCCGATGTGCTTGCCGATGCGATGGACCGGTTGGGGGCGGCACTCGCATGAGCTCTGGGTTCGCCATGGCCGGAGGGGGTTTTCCCCCTTCCGGCCGCGGCGACCCGCTCAGAAGCTCTTGCTCAATTCGATACCGATGGTGCGCGGTGTATTGGTGATCTTGGTGGTGGGCGTGTAGGGGCTGGCGGTGAGATAGACGTCGCCGGCCTTATCGAACACATTCTCGACATAGACGGTCGCGCTGAATCCGGAATCCTGATTCTGCGCCCCGACCCTGAGATTCACGAGGCTGAAGCCGTGCTGCACGCGGTAGCTGCTCGTGCCCGGCCGGAAATCGGTCGCCGACGGACCCTTGTAGCTATAGTCGGCCCGCACGAAGCTTTCCCAGCGGCCGCCCGGAATAGCGACCGTATATTGCGCGGACGCGTTCGCCGTCCATCCGGGGATGCGAGGGATCTTGTCGCCCTTGCGCCCGGGAGCCGCGATGTCGTCGCTCACCTGATTTTCTGTCAGCTCGCGCTTGGGCAACCAGTTGAAGCCGCCGCTCAGCTCCAGCGCGCGGGTCGGCCGCGCCTGCAGTTCGAGCTCCATGCCCTCGATGCGGGCCGCGCCGGCATTGCCGATGAAGGCGAAGGAGTTGGTCGGATCCCGGCCCTGCACCTGGATGTTGTTCCAGTCGATCCGGTAGAGTGCCAGATTGGCGATCAGCCGCCGGTCGAACCAGGTGGATTTGACGCCGATCTCATAGTTCCACAGTGAGTCCGACTTGTAGCCGATCGGCACCTGCACGACGCCCGACTGGTTCGTCCCGCCGAGGCGGAAGCCCTGCGATGCCAGCGCGTAGATGGTGATATCGCGTGTCGGCTTGATCGAGATCTGGCCCTTCTTGATGACGCGCGATTCCCCGAACTTGCGATCATACGGTGCGGGGAGCGTCGAGCCGAATGTGGGGAAGTTGAAGCTCGTGCTGCCATAATCATGCTGATCGGCGCGGAACCAGCGGGCGCCGCCCATGATTTCCAGCCAGGAAGCGATATCATAGGTCACTTCCCCGAATACCGCCTTTTCCCTGATAGTCCGGGTGTTCGCGCGGGCAAGCGCGCACGGATTGCAGCCCTCGATGCCCGCGCCAGGCATCGGGGAGAAGCCGGTTGGCGGATAGCCGGGATCGAAGGGGAGCCCCGTCTGCTGATCGACGATCGGTGAGTAGCTGATGAAGTCGGAATTGCGGTCGCGATAGAAGAATCCGACGAGATATTGGAGGGGGCCTTTCGTGGACGAGTTGAGCCGGGCCTCGAAGGTCTTCTGGTTGATGCTCTGCGTCTGGTTGGTCAGTTCCGGAAACAGGTCGGGCCGCATGCAGGCATTACCCGCCGGCGGACAGTTCGCGCCCGCCGGCCCGATCCCGAGCGAGATGACTTGAAAGGTGTTGTCGCGATAGAATTGTAGCCGGCGCTCATAGATCGATCCGGTGATCGTCGCCTGGGCGAAGCCGAGATCGCCATTGCCGGTGAGCGAGAAGATGCGCTGCGTGTCCGGGCGGGGCGTCTGGACGTAGGCGCCGCTTTTGAACTTGCCCGTGGGAACGGCGGTGAACGCCGGCGGATTGTCGAGATAGCCCGGATTACTCGTGTCGCCGGAAACATGATAAGAGTCATAGGGGCTGTAATCGCTGGCACCGTGGGTGCTGCGATGCTGGATCCATACCATTCCGTCGAGGGTGAAACCCGGCGCCGGCTGGAAGCGGGCGAGCGCGCGAACGCCGTAATTGTCGTCGCTGTTGATGTTCTTGCGGTTGAAGCGGACCGCGTCGACATAGCCGCCGGTGTGGACCGTATAGCCGACGAGCCGTATGGCGAGCAGATCGTTCACGATCGGCGCGTTTGCCATCGCATAGGCGCTGCCACCGGCATTGCCGTGGTCGACTGTCTCGATCGAAAGCTGCGCCGATCCTTCAGCGCGCTCCAGATTGGGTTTCTTGGAAATGAAGCGGATAGCGCCGGTCTGGGAGTTTGCGCCGAAGGTCGTGCCCTGCGGGCCCTTCAGCACCTCGACGCGTTCCATATCGTAAAGCTGCAGGTCGCCGATCTGCGAACCGCTGTCGCCGCTCGAGCTCTGGATGCCGGGTACCGGCACCTCGTCATAATAGACCGCAACCTGCTCCTGCCCGGCGGACTGGATGCCGCGCAGCGTGTAGCGCTTCAGGCCGGGCCCCTGATCCGTGAAGGTCAGCCCGGGGACGGAATAAGCGAAATCGGCAAACTTCGTCGCGCCCATCTTGGCGAGAGTGTCGGCGCCGAGCGCGGAAATCGAGGCCGGAACATCCTGCAGGCGTTCGTCTCCGCGCTTGCGGGCGGTGACGATGATGTCGCTGCCCGCGTCTGCGGAAGCCTGGCGGGAGCTGTCCTGGGCCATCGCCGGATATGCCGTTGTGCCCATCAAGAGGATCAACGTTGTCGCTACATGCAGTCGTTTCGTTCGTGTCACGGTGTTTCCCCTACCCTGCCCATGGGAAGCTTCCTGCGAATATATATTATTTCATATGATATAAATCTTTATACTTAAACTAAATGAGCGACCCTCTCTTTTGGGCGGGCCCTCCGGACGATCAGGGCCGACCGGTGAAGCGCCGCTTCTGGGGGCCTCCGGCAAGCGGCAGCTTGCTTTCGTCGATGATCGCCCCGTTCTTCACGACGAAGGCGATGTCCTCGCTATTGTCGATGCTGTCGATCGGATTGGAGTTCAGGAGGACGAGATCGGCAAGCTTGCCCGTCTCGACGGAACCGAGCTCGTCGGCCTTGCCGAGAAACACTGCGCCGTTGAGCGTCGCGATCTTGATGACCTCGAGCGCGGGTATGCCCGCTTGGACGAGCAGCTCCATCTCGCGATGCGCGGCGGGGCCGCTCGACTGATCGGTGCCGAGCGCGGCAACGCCGCCGGCGGCGACGATCTTGCGGATATTCTCCTCGCAGATCGGCGTCATCAGCTTCATCCACCAGGTCCAGCTCCGCGCCTTGTACTGCGCGAGCGTCTCGGTCTTCAGCTTCTGGCGCTCGGCGGCGCTGACCGAGGCGACATAATCGGGCCGGTCGAGATATTCGGGATGCTCGACCAGCCGACTGTAATTCTCGCCGATCGTCAGCGTCGTGGCGAAGGGTGTCTTGCGTGCCGCCATCAATCGAACGAAGTTATCGCTTACCGGCCCCTGGATGTCGGGATGGGCGAGCGTGTCGATACCGGCATAGATCGCCTCGATCGCCCGCTTCTCGTTCGAGACATGGACGGTCGTGCGGATGCCGTGCTCGTTATAATATTCGATGATCTGCTGCAGCAGATCGGTCGGCATCAGCGTGATCATCGGGCGCGCGCCCCAGCCTTCCTCATCATAAGTCAGCTTGAGCATGTCCGGCTTCTGCTCGGCGATATGCTTGTCGAGGAGCGCCTTGTCCTTCTCGAAATCGCTGATCCGCACCGCCATCGCATCGCCGTGGCTGCCCGGATAGGTCACCAAATTGCCGGTCGCGAAAATGCGCGGGGACTGGATTTCGCCGGCGCGTTCCGCCCGGCGCATCTCCAGGATGTTCTCCGGCTGGTTGCCCGCGTCGAAGACGGTGGTGACGCCTTCGTAGATATAGCTAGCCAGCGAGGAGAGGGCGAGCTGGCGGTCGACCTTATGGGTGCCGTCCGGATTCTTCTCCGGCTGCCAGCCGCGCAGATGGATATGCACGTCCATCAGCCCCGGGATCAGATATTTTCCTGTCCCGTCGATGACGTTGCCTTGCGGCGCGCCAGCGGCGGCGCTCGGCGTGACGGTCGTGATCCGCTGCCCGTCGACGACCACCGTCATGTCGGGCTGCGGCGCCCGGCCGGTACCGTCGATCACGGTGACGTGCTGGATGGTATAGATCGCGGCCCGTGCGGCGGTGCCGGACAGCGCGAGGGCGGTCGCGGCCCCTAGGAGCAGCAGCTTTGCACGCTTCATCGGCGTTATCCTCTATCGTTCGTTGATCAATAGGCGTCCTGCACATCGAACGTGTCGATGCGCGCTTCCTGCTGGAGGCCCTGCTCGAGCCCGCCCTGCTTGAAGACGATGCCGTCGCGCATCACGAACGGCACGTCGAGCACCGCCTTGATGTCGTCGAGCGGGCTCACCGCCATGGCGACGACGTCCGCGTCCATGCCCGGCTCGAGCGATCCCACGCCCTTGATGCCGCCTGCGAGCGCCGCGTCCGAGGTTCCCGCGACGAGCGACTCCATCGGAGTCATCCCGCCATTTTCGACATACTCGATGAATTCATGGGCGTTCTGGCCATGCGGATAGACTCCGGCATCGGTGCCGAGGGCGATTTTGGTGCCGATCTGATGCGCCATATGGACGAGGATCTTCGGCTGCTTGCCGAGCCGCATCACCTTGGCCAGCGAGACCGGCGGAAGATTGCGCAGCGGGCCGTTGCGCACCTTCTCCGGTGTGTCGCCGACATAGTCGATTGGCCACACGGTCGGCACCAGCCATATGCCCTTGGCCTTCATCGCTTTCAGCGTCTCCGCGTCGGCCCACATGCCATGCTCGATGGAATCGAAGTTGGCGCGCACGCAGGCGTCGATCGCGTCCTTGCCATGCGCATGCGCTGTCACCTTGCGGCCAAGCGAGTGTGCCGTCTCGGCGATCGCCTGCAACTCCTCGTCGGTGAACTGCTTGTCGGTCGGCGCGTCGGATTCGTCGAGCGTGCCGCCGCTCGCCATCACCTTGATGACGTCGGCGCCGCGTTTTACGGCATCGCGAACCGCCTTGCGGCAGCCGTCGGCCCCGTCGCAGACGCCCCGCCTTATCATCGCGGCCATCACTTCCTCGCGATAGCCGTGATTGTCCGCATGGCCGTCGGTCGGGCTGATCGGATCGCCGGATGCGAGGATCTTGGGGCCCGGCACCAGCCCGTCCTTGATGGCGTCGCGCAGCCCGAGCACCGTATATCCGGTCGATCCCAGGTCGCGCACGGTCGTGAAGCCCGCCATCAGCGTGGTGTTGGCATTCTTCGCGCCGACGAGGGCGAAATAGGTGTCAGGCTTGCGCAGGGTAAGTCCCCTGTCGCCGGCACCCGAGAGATGCACGTGAAGGTCGATGAAACCGGGCATCACGAACATGCGCGTCAGGTCGATGACCTTGGTGTCCGCAGGCAGGCCGAGCGCGGCAGCATCGACGAAACCGGGGCGTACATCCTTTACCTTACCCTCGACGACGACGAGCGTGGCATTCTTCAATGGTGCCTTGCCCGGCGTCTCGAGCAGCTGGCCGGCGTGGATGATCGAAGGGGGAGGGGCCGCAATGGCGGGCAGCGGAAGCGCCGCCGTTCCCAGAATGCACGCGAAGGCAGTTCGCAAAATTCTGCGATTCATCATTGCGCCCCTTTTCTCTCACGCGACTCAGCTTCGATGGCCGATCGCGAAAATCGACAGAAGCATATGATTTTGGATGTGTCGTCGCAAGGCGCTTCTGTGGCGAAGCGGCGGAAAGAGGCTCGGAAGGTCAGTTTCGGCCTCCTGCGTAACCGCATTGCGGTCCGGCTGACCCCGTATCCCGGATATAAGAAACGCCTGTGATTCGAGCCTGCTACGTCGTGTTCCCGTCTCGCTGCGTAAGGGGCGACATGCGCAGAAGGGGGACGGAAACGGTCAGCCGCAGGCTCTTACCAGAGTCAGGCTTCTATCCCGGATATAGGGACGGAATATCGACATCAGCACGTCATATCCGCCCTGCAGATCCTGCTCGTCCGGCGTTTCCTGGAGCGTGTCGACATAGTTGATCCAGTTTTCGGAAAGCACCCACGTGCTGGTGATCAGATGCTCGAGGTGGGCGTCCTTCCGGGGCAGGATCATGTGACCATTGTCCACCAGCGAGACCAGAAATGCTTTCAAGGATTCCCTTCGCTTGATCCGCAGATCATTGAACCTGTGGCGAAGAATGGGATCATCCTTCAGGAGATTGACTATCTCGCGATAGAAAAAACGATATCGCCAAATCATATGCAGCTGACGAAGGAACATGAATTCAATATGTTCCAATGTCGGATTGAGATGATCATCCTTCCACTCTATGATGATCTCGTCGCGCATTTCAGAGAATATATCGAGGATGATCTCGCTCTTTTTGCTGTAGTGGTAATTAAGGTTGCCCTTGCTGATGCCTGACTGCGCCGCAATCCGGTTCGTCGATATGTTTGGCGATCCGTATCTGTTAAACAGATCCAGCGCATTCACTATTATGCGCGATTTCGTTTCTTTCGATGCCATTCTTTGCAACCCACCGCTTGCAGTTCGCCCCTCCTTCAGGCGTTTTTCTTGGTGCACATGCCTGCTTTAGGCCGATAGCCCTAAGCTTGCTCTTCCCGATCGGTTCGGATGCCGTGCATCCTTTGCCTCGAGGAGTGCAGCCCATCCAATGATATTGGTCGGTATCCTGTCAAGACGCATGCACGCGGTTGCCACGGCCCGCAGGCGCGGTGCCCATCCCGGTTCGCCCGTCGGACCGGTCGGGTGGCCGCGATGAGCGCGCCCACGCCACCGCGCGCCGTGCAAGGCGCGGGCGCTCCGCCGACGGTCAATGGGCTGCGCATCGCAATGATATTGATGGGCGCGCTCATCGCGCTGCCCGCGTTCGTGATGGGATCCGAGCTCAACGAGGCGCTCGGCACCGGGCGGGCGATCGTCGCCAGCATCGGCGGCGGCTTCGTCCTCGCCTGCATCGCCACGGCGGCCGCCGTCGTCGGCGCCCATTCCCGTCTTAGCAGCTACGAGCTGATCGTCCTGGCCTTCGGCGAGACCGGCGGCAAGCTGATCAACGGCGTGCTCTCCATCGTCATGGTCGGCTGGTTCGCGGTGGTCGCCTCCCTCTTCGGCGACGCGGCGCTTCAATCCGGCGCGGACATCATCGGCGTGGGCGCGAAAGGATGGGTCGCAATCGGATGCGTGCTGATGATCGCCACCACGCTCATGGGCTTTCGCGCGCTCGACATACTTGCGACGCTCACGACGCCGCTCAAGCTTCTCCTGCTGGCGGTCACGGTTGGCGTGGCGTTGTCGCGGACGACGGCGGCCGGCCTGTGGGAGGAACCGGTCCGGCCGGCGCTGACGCTGGGCGGCGGCGTATCCTTCGTGGTGGGCGGTGTCATCGTCGGCGCGCTGCTGACGCCCGACCTCGCCCGGCTTGCGACGACGCGCCTGCAGGCGGCGCTTGCCGCCTTCCTCGCCTTCGCGGTCGGCCAGCCGCTCGTGCTCGTCCTCGCCGGCATCCCGGCCCGGCTGACGGGCGAGTCCAACCTGGTCGAAATCATGGTGAAGCTGGGGCTGGGGCTGCCTGCGGTACTGGTCGTGATCCTCGCGGCCTGGTCGAGCAACGCCTATAATCTTTACGCCATCACGCTGGTCTACCGCACGCTGTCTCGGCAGCCGCTGTGGCGGCTCGCGGCGTTCGGCGGCGCGTTCGGGGCGGTGATGGCGCTGGCCGGCATCGCCGTGCGCCTTACCCCCTATCTCGTGCTGCTCGGCATCGCGATCCCGCCGATCGCGGGCGTCTATCTGTCCTCCTACTATTCGCATTGGTGGCTCGGCAGGCCGCAGCTGAAAGTGGCCTGGCGGGGTGCCAGCATCGCCGCTTGGCTGGTCGGAGTGACGCTCGCCGCGCTCGAATCGCCACTCGGCTTCTCGCTCACCGGCATGGTCGCGCTCGATTCGCTGCTGATCTCGATCGTCACGTATGTCCTGTTTCACCGAATGACCGAGCCCGCAAGACGGCCTGGCAATGATCCGCTGCGCGGCGTGCGCGGCGATGGGTCACTCTAGATCTCAACATGAAAAGGGGTGTGAAAATGGCGGATTCCAGATCCGAAACCGTGTTTCTGAGGTTGGGTGCGAGCGTGATGGCGATTGCCGGAGCGCTGATCGCGGCGCCGGCCCTCGCGCAAGACGAACAGCTGCAGGCCGAGGCCGGATCCGCCAGCGCGTCCGACGGCGCCATCATCGTGACCGCGCGCCGTCGCGAGGAGGCGTTGCACGACGTGCCCGTCGCTGTGTCGGTGGTGAGCGGCAAGTCGATCGAGGCGGCCGGCATCCGCCGGGTCACCGATCTCACCGCGCTGGTGCCCAATCTCAGCATCAATTCCGGCTATCGCCAGGGGTCGCTCTGGATCAGCCTGCGCGGCGTGCCATCGGTTCAGGGCGGCGAGCCGCCGGTCACCGTGCTGATCGACGGCGTTCAGGTGCCGGGCCAGGATTTCATCAACGAGGAACTCAACGATATCCAGAGCGTGCAGGTGCTGCGCGGCCCGCAAGGGGCGATCTATGGGCGCGGGGCGATCGGCGGCGCCATCCTGATCGACACCAATCGGCCGACCAACGATTTCACGGGCAAGGCCGATCTGCTCGTCGGCCGGCACAACGACGTGCGCGCGACGGGCGTCATCTCCGGCCCTTTGATCCAGGATCGCGTCTTTGCCCGCCTCTCGGTGCTGGCGCGGCGCACCGACGGTCTCCAGCCCAATTTCACGACGGGCGATTATGCCGACGCGGGACATGGCTTCAATGTCGGCGCCCGGCTGCTCTTCGATCTCGGCAACGGCTTCACGATCGATCTCAACGGCCGGCATCAGCATGGCAAGGACGGCGCCTCCTATGAATATCTGGTGACCGACGCCAATCGTTACGACTACGATACGGTAGGCACCGTCAATGATCCGAACGTCACCGACAATCATACGATCAACGATATCTCGGCGAAGATCGAAAAGGTCTTCCCGGGCGTGACACTGACGTCGATCACCCAATATGCGCGATCCTCGTCCAAGGTGTTCGGCGATACCGATTTCACCGCCGAACATATCGTGCTGCAGAACAACCGCGTCACGATGAAGGCGGTCAACGAGGATCTGCGGATCGCATCAAACGGCAGCGGTGCGTTAAGCTGGATGGTCGGCGGCTTTTTCCAGAGCCGCGAGGTTGTGAACAGCCTGCTCGTCTTCGGCGATCCTAAGGGCCCCACTCCCGGCGTCGTCTCGCAGGACAGCGACCAGCATGACAAGAGCCTCGCCTGGGCGGTCTACGGCCAGGCGACGGCGAAGCTGCCCGCTGGCTTCGAGCTGTCGGGCGCGATCCGGTACGACAGCGACCAGCGCAAGTCCTTCGATCCGCTGCAGACCGACACCTTCGTGCGCAAGACCTTCACGTCGGTCCAGCCGCAGGTGACGCTGAAGAAGGTGGTGACGGACAACATCAATATCTACGGCACGGTCGGCAAGGGTTTCCGCAGCGGTGGTTTCAATCCCTATGCGGATACGATCACGCTCGGCGTCAGCCGCCTCTATAAGCCGGAGACGAGCACCAATTACGAGGTCGGCGTGAAGACCAAGTGGCTCGATGGCCGTCTCACGCTCAACGCCACCTATTATCATACCGATTTCAAGAATCAGCAGCTCTTCTTCATCAGCGTCACGCCGGTGGCGCGCGACATCTACAATATCGATCGCACGAAGATCGACGGAGGTGAGCTGGAGCTCAACTACCGCCCGGCCAGCGATCTGACCGTCTCGGCCAGCCTCGGCATCAGCGACAGCCGCATCAGCAGGTTTGCCGCGGCGCCGGCGGTATCGGGCAACCGATCGCCGATGTCCTATTCGGAGACCGGCAATGTCAGCGTCAGCTACACACCGAAGATCTCGGAAAAGACCGGCCTGATCTTCTATGCCGACTGGGATCATCGCGGTAAAATCTACTGGGATGCCCAGAATGATTACAAGACGGGGTCTGCCGACACGTTCAACGGCCGGATCGGGCTGTCGTACAATAGCCTTGAGTTGTCCTTCTACATGCGCAACATCACCGACAAGCGTTTCCCCGTACTCTTCCAGGCGAATGCCGCCGGCAGCGGCGTGCACGGCCAGCTGCTCAACATGCCTCGAACCTACGGGATCGAGGTGAAGGCATCCTTCTAGATGCCGGCTGGAAACGGAGCGTCGCGATCGATGATTCTCGACAATTGCCGGATATTCGACGGCGTGTCCGAGACGGTGGGAGCGGGACGATCGATCCGCGTCGAGGACGGGCTGATCCGGGAAATCGCGGATCGGCCCCTCGCCGGGGGCGAGGATCGCATCGATCTGGGCGGGCGCTTCGTGATGCCCGGGCTGATCGATGCGCATGTGCATGCCTATGGTTCGGACGGGAATCTTTCCAACATCGACCGCACCTATCCGGCGCTGCGCGCGTTGCAGGCACGCCGGATATTGGAGGACATGCTCGCCCGCGGCTTCACCACCGTCCGCGATGCCGCCGGCGGCGACATCGCGCTTGCCATCGGAACCGAGCAGGGGCTGATCCGCGGCCCGCGCTTCTTCTATCCAGGGCTCGCGATCAGCCAGACCGGCGGCCATGGCGATCCGCGCGCGCCGGATCACTATCCGTTATGCAGCTGCGCCTATTGCGGATCGGCGACGATGGTGGCGGACGGGGTCGACGAGGTGCGCAGGGCGGTGCGCGAGCAGCTGCGGCGCGGCGCGCACCAGATCAAGCTGTTCGTCTCGGGCGGCGTGCTGACGCCCAGCGACCCGCTGTGGATGAACCAATTGTCCGACGAGGAGATTCAGGCGGCGGTCGCCGAGGCCCGGTCCCGCCGCGTCTATGTGATGGCGCATGCGCATACCAACGAGGCGGCGCTGCGCTGCCTGCGCAACGGCATCCGGTCGATCGAGCATGCGACGATCCTGGAGGAGGATGGCGCCCGCGCCATCGCGGCGACTGGCGATGCGTTCGCCGTGCCGACGCTGGTGATCACCGACGTGCTCAGCCGGCGCGGGCCGGAGCTCGGCTTGACGCCGGCGATGCGTGCCAAGGCCGCCGAGGTCGCGCGTCATGCGCTCGCCTCGCTCGACCTGCTGCGCACGGCAGGGGCGCGGATCGGTTTCGGCACGGATCTGGTGGGCGATGCGATGGATCAGCAGGCGCGGGAGTTCGTCCTGCGCGCCGACGTCTGCCGGCCTATCGAGATCCTGCGCTCGGCGACGTCGATCAACGCCGCGCTGCTGCAGATGGAGGGCCGGCTGGGCGTGATCGCACCTGGCGCCTTTGCGGACATCATCGCCGTCGATGGCGATCCGCTGGCCGATATCGCGGTGCTCGGCAGGCCCGAGCGGACGCCCTTCATCATGAAGGGCGGCGAAATCTTCAAGAACCTGGTGAACTGATAGGCGAACGGATCAGATATAATGCGTGATATCCTAAGGTTGGGTTTCGATGTCGGCGGCACGAACACCGATGCCGTGCTGATGCTGGGCAGGGAGGTGCTCCACACCGCCAAGAGCTTTACGACTGCCGACGTCCGCTCGGGCGTCGTCGATGTCGCATCGCGTATCCTTCGCGACTGGGGCGGCCCGCGCGAACGGATCGAGGCCGTGATGATCGGCACCACCCAGTTCGTGAACGCGTTCGTCCAGCGGCGGGGGCTGGCGCCGGTCGCGGTCATCCGCGTGTCGCTGCCCAAGGCCGACGGCGTGCCGCCCATGGCGGGCTGGCCGGACGATGTGGTGGAGGCGCTGGGATCGTCGGTCCACATGGTGGGCGGCGGCTCCTTCTACACCGGCGAGGAATATGCGCCGCTCGATGTGTACGCGGTCCGCGCGGCCGCGCGCGAGGCCGCCGCCCGCGGGCTGCGTTCCTTCGCCATCTCCGCCAATTTCGCGCCGATGCGGCCGGACATCGAGGAACGCGCGGCGGCGATCGTCCGCGAGGAGGTGCCGGATGCCACCATCACTCTTTCGGCCCAGCTCGGCGGCCTCGGCCTGATCGATCGCGAGAATGCGACGATCGTCAACGCCTCGCTCGCCGATCTGGGCAGGAAGGTCGTGCAGTCGCTCATCGAGGCCTTTGCCGAGCTCGACATCCATGTGCCGATCTTCATCAGCCAGAATGACGGGACGCTGATCACCACCGACGAAGCGCAGCGCTTTCCCATCCTGACTTGCTCGGCCGGGCCCACCAACAGCATCCGCGGCGCGGCGTTCCTGACCGGGCTGAGCGAGGCGATCGTCGCCGATATCGGTGGCACCACCACCGATATCGGCTTCCTGCGCAAGGGCTTCCCGCGCGAGACGACGGCGGCCAACTATATCGGCGGCGTGCGGACCAATTTCCGCATGCCTGACGTGCTCTCGATCGGGCTGGGCGGCGGCAGCTTGGTCCGCCAGCGCGCGGATGGAGCCATTCGCGTCGGTCCCGACTCGGTGGGCTTCCGGCTCCAGCAGGAAGGCCTGGTGTTCGGAGGCGACACGCTGACCACCACCGACATCGCGGTGCGCTCACAGGGGATTGCGCTCGGCGACTCCGGCAGGGTCGCGCATCTCGATGACGCGTTCACCGAAGCCGCGCTCGACGCCATCCACCAAGCCGTGACCGATGGGATCGATCAGGTGAAGACGAGCTCTCAGCCGATGCCGCTGATCCTGGTTGGTGGAGGCAACATCCTGATTTCGCGGGATATCAAGGGCGCATCGCAGGTGCTCCGGCCGAAGCATGCCGAGGTGGCGAACGCCATCGGCGCCGCGATCGCCCTGGTGAGCGGCCGCGTCGACCGGCTGTACGACCTGTCCTCCGGCGGACGCGAGGGTGCGCTGGCCACCGCCAAGCAGGAGGCGCTGGCCGCCGCCGTCCAGGCGGGCGCCGATCCCGATGCGGTCGAGGTGGTCGACGTGACCGAGCTGCCGCTCACCCACATGAAGGCCGGATCGGTGCAGATCAGGGTTCGCGCCGCCGGTCCGCTCGCGACCCTGCGCTGAACGCTGTCATTTCCTTTCATTCGAGGTTCCCGTGATCAAGATCGATAACGCCACGGACATCAAGGACATCGCGCGGGGCGCCGTGCTGCTCGGCACCGGCGGGGGCGGCGATCCCTATGTGGGCGAGCTGTTCCTCCAGGCGCAGCTCAAGAAGGGCAATGCTCCGCGGGTCGTGCGGCTGGAGGACGCGCCGGACGATGCGCTCGTCATTACCATAGCGGGCATCGGCTCGCCGTCCGTGATGCTCGAACATCTGGCCAGCGAGAAGACGCTGCTGGAGATATTGCGCCGCGCCGAGCGGCTTTACGGCCGGCCGGTCGACATGCTGATCAGCTGCGAGATCGGCGGCGTGAATTCGATGTTCCCGCTGGCCCTGTCGGCGATCAGCGGTCTGCCGGTGCTGGATGGCGACGGCGTCGGCCGCGCGATCCCGCGCACTGAGATGTCGACCTTCAGCATCTATGGCTGCCCGGCGACGCCGGGCCTGATCCTGGATGAATCCGGCAATTCCGTGGTTATCGAGACGGTGAACGATCTCGATGCCGAGAAGGTCGTCCGCGCGGTCACCAGCGCGCTCGGCGCAAGCGTCTTCGGCGCTTTCTATCCGATGACGGGCGCCGAGGTGAAGCGGGTGGCCGTCAACGGCACGCTCACCAAGAGCCAGGAGATCGGCCGCTGCATCCGCGAGGCGCGGGAAGGATCGCTCGATGTGTTCGACACGCTGCTTGGGCATCTCAACCAGGATGGCCGCTTCGCCACGATCCTGTTCGACGGCAAGATCGTCGACGTCACGCACGAGACGCGGGGCGGCTGGCATTGGGGGCGGGCGACGCTGAAGCCGCTGTCCGATGCGGACGACGTCTTCACCGTCGACATCCAGAACGAGTTCACCGTCGCGCGCCGCAACGGCGAGACGGTGACCATCGTGCCCGATCTCATCACGATCCTCGATCGCGAATCCGGCGAGCCGATCACGGCGGAGCGCCTCGCCTACGGACAGCGCGTCAAGGTGATCGGCTACAGCGCCGACCCGCTGCTGCGCACGCCGGAGGGGCTTTGCGTCATCGGGCCGCGCAACTTCGGCATCGACGAGGATTATCGTTCCATCGAGGAGCTGACGAAGAGCTGAGGCCCTTTCGGTCTCGGACCATATCCATCACCAGAAAAGCGAGTATTTCGTGGGACAGGAACAGATTGCCAATGACGCGGAGCGGTCCTCGCCGTTCCCGATCGAAGAGGTTCGCGCGCAGTTTCCGGCGCTGGCCGAGCCTTTTCTCTATTTCGACAATGCCGCCGGCGCGCAAATCCCGCAGCGTGTGCTCGATGCGGTGACGCATCATCTCCTGCACAGCAATGTGCAGAGGGGCGGGCGCTACCCGAAGAGCGAGGCGGTCGACCGGGTCATCGCCGAGGCGCGCGCCAAGGTGGCGCTGCTGCTCAACGCGGCCGATCCGGAGGAGGTGGCGTTCGGCATGAACGCGACCTCCTTCATCCGCACGATCAGCCTCGCCATCGGCCAGTCGCTGCCACCACAGCGCAACGAGATCGTCGTCACCGATCTCGATCACGACGCCAATGTGGCGACCTGGCTGGCGCTGCGCGACATGGGGGCCAGGATCGTCTTCTGGCGCATGCGCGACGACTATCGCCTGCACGTCGAGGATCTGGTGCCGCTGCTTTCCGAACGCACGCGGCTGGTTGCCTGCACCGCAGTCTCGCACGCGCTGGGCACGCTGGTCGATATCACGTCCGTCGCCGCGGCGGCGCACGCGGTCGGCGCCGAGATGTTCGTGGATTGCGTCCATTACACGCCGCATGCGCTCGTGGACGTGCAGGCATGGGGTTGCGACTATCTCGTCTGTTCGGGCTACAAGGCGTTCTCGCCGCATATGGGCTTCCTCTGGGGGCGCCGCGAAAAGCTGCGCAGCCTGCCCACCTTCCGCGAGGATTTCATTCCCGACGAGCCACCGTACAAGATCGAAGCCGGCACGTTCATCTACGAGAATGTGGCGGGTATGGCTGCCGCAGTCGATTATCTCGGATGGCTGGGCGGGAAGCTGCTACTTCCGGGAGCCTCAGCGAATCCCCGCGCCAAGATCGAGGCCGCGATGGCCGGCATCGCGGGATATGAGAGGAGGCTATCCGCTGCCCTGCTGGAGGCGCTCCGCGGTTGCGATGCCGTCATCTACGGCACACAAGAGGTTGAAGAACGGGTGCCGACGATCAGCTTCAATGTGAACGGAATGGCGCCGGCCGACGTCACGGCCGCGATGGCGGCCAAGGGAATTGGTATACGTGATGGCCATATGTATGCCCCACGATTGATGGGGAGGCTGGGTCTCGCGATGGACAGCGGTGCCGTTCGCGCTTCCTTGGTTCATTATAACCGCCTGGATGAAGTCGAGCATTTTTCCGAGGTTCTCCGCTCCCTGATCGCCAGACAATGAGGAGGAATGCCGCCCGGCTTCTCGTTCCCTGTTGATGTGGACCTATCGCCGTTCCGGCACTCCCTGCACAGAACATCAGCTAACCTATGTAATTCGAAGAATTCGGCGGGCGCGCACGCCGCACGCTTCGGCAACTTCGCTGCTCGTTCGAGTATTCGGAGGGGAACTCCGCTGGAGCTGGAACGCTTCGTGCAAATGCGTCAAGGAGTGCCGGCTGATGAGCGACGAAACCCTCGAAGCGGTCAAACCGCCCCTCCCCGAGCAACGGCAGGAGGTTCCCGGACGCACGGACGAAATGGACCCTCGCCCGGATCATGGCGAGGAAAGCTATCGCGGCTCCGGCCGCCTTGCAGGCAAGAAGGCGATCATAACCGGCGGAGACAGCGGCATCGGCCGCGCAGTGGCGATCGCATATGCGCGCGAAGGCGCTGATGTACTCATCGCCTATCTGAGCGAAGACGAGGACGCTCAAGAGACCGCCCGCTGGATCGAACAGGCTGGACAAGAGGCAGTGCTGGTTCCGGGCGATATCAGCGCCGCCGCGCATTGCCGCGCGATCGTCGACAAGGCCGTCGAGGCGTTCGGACGGGTCGATATCCTCGTCAACAACGCCGCCCACCAGATGACCTACGAAAATCTCGAGGACATTCCGGACGAGGAATGGGACAAGACCTTCGCTATCAACATCCACGCGATGTTCTATCTGGCCAAGGCCGCGCTCCCGCACATGAGGGAGGGCAGCGCCATCATCAACACGACGTCGGTAAACGCCGATACGCCGAAGCCGACACTGCTGCCCTATGCAACGACGAAGGGCGCGGTCCAGAACTTCACCGGCGGCCTTGCGCAACTGCTGGGCCAGAAGAAGATCCGGGTGAATTGCGTCGCGCCGGGACCGGTATGGACGCCGCTGATCCCTTCCACCATGCCGCCCGACCAGGTGAAGGAATTCGGCAAGAGCACGCCGCTCGGGCGCCCTGCGCAGCCCAGGGAACTGGCGCCTGCCTATGTGATGCTCGCGACCGACGAGGCGAGCTATATCTCGGGCGCTACAATCGCCGTTACGGGCGGCAAGCCTATTCTCTAAGCCTTTGATAAGTGGTCTGATTTTCCAAACGGATGGGAATACATCCGTTTCGGTCCGTCTAAGTACCATCCCGCATATCGACTACGAAAGCGCTCCCATAGCGTTTCGACAAGTCATGGTGGAGGCGGTGATGAAGAATATTCTTCTCTTGGTGCATGACGATGAAGGTCAGGAAGCCCGCTTGCAGGCGGCACTGGATTTGACGCGGGCGCTCGACGGCCATCTGAGCTGCATCGACGTCGCATTATTTCCTGCGATGGTGGGGGATATCTACTCACCCGGCATTGCCGAAGCGATGCTGCTCACCGATGAGCGCGAACGCGAGGGCAAGAACAAGACCACCCTCGAAGCGCGCCTCGCGCATGAGGATGTCTCCTGGGACTGGACGGATGTCACGGGCAATTTCGTCGATGGTGTTTGCGACGTCGCGATGCTCTCGGACGTCATCGTTCTGAATCGTAAGCTCGATCAATTTCCCTATCCCGACATGCGCGACGTGGCGAGCCGCATCCTGATGCATGCCCGGGCGCCCATCGTTGCCATGCCCGATGATTGCAAAAGGCTTGACCTCGAGCGGGCCCTTGTCGCCTGGGATGGCCAGGCGTCCGCGGCAGCGACACTGCGTGCCTGCGTGCCGCTCTTGCAGCGTGCCGAGGCGGTCGAAATCTTCACGGCGCGGGACGGCAGCGAGAAGGTCGAACCGACGCTTGCCGCCGAATATCTGTCGCGTCACGGTGTGCATGCCACCGTGCATATTATCGAGGATGGTCTCCACGCCGCCGATCGGTTGATCGAGGCCGAAGCGATCACGTTCGGTGCCGATTATGTGTTGATGGGCGCCTATAGCCATGGGCGGTTCATGGAAACGTTCGGCGGCGTGACCAAGCGAATGCTCGGCAACGCCCAGCTGCCGCTCATTCTTGGACACTGAGCCCGCCGGGAAGGGCGGGTTGAGTGCGCGCCCTCCTTCTCGTGCAACTTTCCATTTTCCGGAGTCATGATGGCGCCATGACGCGCGCGCGCCTTGCCTGGCTGAGCGTTGGCGCTCTTCTGGTAGCTTTGCTGCTGATCGCTGGGGCGTATCTGCTTCTGCGGCCCACCCGCGTCCCGGTTGTCGGGCCTCACCGGGGTCCTGCCGTCGAACTCGTCTATGCAACCGGCTTCGTCGAACCCCTGCAACCGGTCGCGGTCGCCGCGCGGCTTACCGCGCCGGTGAAGGCGGTGCTGGTGGGGGAGGGCGATAGGGTGCGTCGGGGGCAGGCCCTGCTCACACTTGACGATACCGACCTGCGCGGCAGCTATGCGCAGGCGCACGCCCAGAGTGTCGGCGCCACACTCACCGAGCAGAGGATCGTCACTCTCTATGGCCAGGGCTGGACGACCCGCGCGGATCGCGACGCTGCGGTTGCCAACGGCGAGGCCGCTCGCGCTGCGGAACGCACGGCCGCCGCCAAGCTCGGCCAGAATGTGGTGCGAGCGGGCATTGACGGCATCGTGATCAAACAGGACATCCAGCCGGGCGAACTCGCCGTCCCGACGCGAACGCTCATGCTGCTTGGCGATCCGCGGCGCGCGCGGATCACTGCAACCGTCGATGAGCGCGACATTCCCCGCGTGCATGTTGGGCAACGCGCGCTGATTTCTTCCGATGCATGGCCCGGCCGCGTCATCCGCGCACATGTCGCCGAGATCACGCCGACCGGGGATCCGGAGCAGCGCGCTTTCCGGGCGCGACTCCTGCTCGACGACGACTTCGTCCTCCCGCTCGGTCTGAGTCTCGAGGTCAACATCGTCTCGCGCTACGTTGCGGATGGGTTGCTTGTTCCTTCGTCGGCGATCGACGGCGACTATGTTTGGCTCATCGTCAATGGCCGCGCGCATCGCCAGCGTGTAGTGCTCGGCATTCGAGGGCTGCATAGCAGCGAGGTTCGCGGCATCGCACCCAACGCTCGGATTGTCGATACCCCGGACGGCCGCCTGCAGGAAGGCGCGCGTGTCGCTGCCGCAGACCACTAGCCAACGCCAGTGCCACTCCTTCTCTACATAGCGATCAGACATCTCGCCAGACGCAAGCGGCAGAGCGTGGTCGCCGTCATCGGCGTCGCTGTCGGCGTCGGGTTTTTTCTGGCTGTTTCGGCGCTTATGGTCGGGAGCCAGAACGATTTCATCACCCGCCTCATCGACGCAGCCCCACATATCGTAGTGACCGATGAGATCCGGAGCCCACGGCCTCAGCCCGGGACAATCGTCTTCGGACAAGGAGCTGTGATGCTGCGACATTTCAAGACCCGCACCGAAGCGCGCGGGATCAAGGATTGGCCGGCGCTCGTCGCGTCCGCCGAGATCCTATCCGGGTCGATTGCCTCGGCCAGCCTGAGCGGTGGTGTCACCCTTAAACTTGGTGGACATGACGAAGCACTCGGTGTGATCGGCATCGATCCCGAGAAGGAGATCCGGGTCAGCACGATAGAAAGCAACCTGCGTGCCGGGCATCTCCGCGATCTGGAAACGACGCAGGGCGGCCTCATCGTTGGGGAGGAACTCGCGGCACGCCTTGGCGTCGGCATGGGCGATGTCGTGGCTGCGACCTCGGCCTCGGGCGCGACCCGGTCGCTCAGGATCGTCGGGCTGCTGAAGCGCGGCCAGACCGCAGTCGCCGAAACTTCGGGCTATGTCCTGCTACGCGAAGCACAGTCACTGCTCGAACGACCCTTCATCATCAATCGGATCGGGATCAAGCTGCGGGACCCCTATGCCGCCGACAGCGTCGCCAAGCGGCTCGAGGCACGGTTCGGCTATAAGGCGCAAAGCTGGCAGGAGCGCTCATCCGATATCCTTTCGGTGCTCGTAACGCGGAACGTCATCATGTACACCGTCGTCTCCGCCATCCTTCTGGTCGCGAGCTTCGGTATCTATACCGCTGTGTCCACCAGCGTGTCGGACAAGCGCCGCGACATCGCCATTCTGCGTTCGATCGGCTTTTCGCAAAGCGACCTGCAACTCGTTTTCGTCATAGAAGGCCTGATTGTCGCGGTCATCGGTATCGTGCTGGGCTGGGCACTCGGCTTTGGCCTCATGTCGGCGCTCGGATCGCTGCGCTTTCCTGTCGCGGGCGAGGATCAATATCTTCCGCTCGATCATGGCGTGCGGCAATATCTGATTGCGGCGACAGCGTCTCTGATCGCTGGAATTATAGCCGCTTGGTTGCCCGCTCGCAAAGCGGCCCGGGTCGATCCCGTCGATATCCTGCGCGGGGCGGCATGATCGCGCTCGAAGCCCGCAACGTGGTGCGCATGCTGGGGGGCGATCCACCTACCACGCTTGTCGACGATGCCTCGCTTGCCCTGGAGCGCGGTCGGTTCACGACGATTATCGGACCATCTGGATGCGGCAAGTCCTCTCTGCTCTATCTCCTGGGTCTGCTCGATCGCCCCACCAGCGGCACCCTGCTCGTTGACGGCGAGGACGTGACGTCGCTTGGCGGGGACGCGCGCGCGCTGCTGCGGCTGGAGCGGTTCGGCTTCGTCTTCCAGTTCCACTTCCTGCTCCCCGAGTTTACCGCGCTCGAAAATGTTCTATTGCCGATCCGACGTCTGGGATCGCTTGATGCACCGCAGGCTGCTGCGCGAGCACAAACGCTGCTCGGGGCCGTTGGACTCGCCGGCAAAGAGGGCAAGACACCGGACCGGTTGTCAGGCGGGGAGCGCCAGCGGGTCGCGATCGCCCGGGCGCTTGCCAATGACCCTCAAATCATCCTCGGCGATGAACCCACCGGAAATCTCGACAGCAAGAATGCGGCAGTCGTCGTCGAAATGTTCAAGACCTTGGCCCACGAGGAAAACCGTGCCGTGGTCTGCGTGACTCATGACCCCAACATCGCGGAGGCCGCCGATGTGAGGATCGCGATGCTCGATGGTCGCATAGCCTCGATCGATGGAAAATGAACTGGTCGTCGAACCGGTGAATTTGCGCCCGTTTTTGGACGACAGGCATCTGACGGAAACCGATCCTGAGGATTGTCGTCAGACTGAAACCTTGGCACACAAGGAGAAAGCAGCATGACAACCGACCCCGGCAGCCAGCTGTCCGACCCCATCACACCGCAGTCATCACCTGAAAGGCCTGTTTCACCGGAAATCGAACCCGCCAATCCGCGCCCGCCCGAGATCGTGCCCGTCGCGTCAGAACGCGACAACTCCCAGTGAACGCCATCTTATCGCGCCGGCCTCGTCGTTCGCGGAAGACCGGCCTGAATGTAACTGGTAACCGCCCATATGTCGTTGGGCGTCAGGCTTTTCTTGAAAGACGGCATCGAGGTTTCGAAAGGCACGCCTCCTTCTGCGATGGTCCAGTACATAAATCCATCGAACCGCGATATTTTCATTTCGGACAGCCACTCGATATCAAAGGGTGACGGCGACAAACCGTGCCCCATCGAACCATCGCCTTTGCCGCTGGGACCATGGCAGGAAAGGCAGTTCGCGACATAGAGTGCCCCGCCTCTGGCGATCGTTGTCGACGAAGGGGGTAACGGATTGTGCATCGTTCGATAAGGGGCCGGAACGCCCTGGGTCGAGACGGCATGATGGCGAGGAATCGTGTCGATCTGCGTCCATCGATGCAGTTCCGGCAGCAATACCTTCCATTGCCAAGCGGATACGGGCGCAGCCAAAAGGCAAATGAAGCCCAATATGCCGGCACCGTGGAGCAATTGCAGGAAGGCTGGGTTGGAAGCTTTCATCTGCGGCATGCTGATGCCATGTCAGCATATTCAAAATGGGGTAATATACGTACCCAAATGGAATTTGGACCGAGGCGCATCAGCCATTTTGGTCGTGTCCCGGTTGGTGGTGTAGCTCGTCGGTAGCAAAGCTGACCGGCTGCGCGCTCACCACCAACCGGGACACGACCGACGAGTGCCAGCCCCAAGGCGCCAGTTCTTTCCCGAACTGGAAGCCACGCTGCGCAGGCCTGGACTAGGCATGTAGTTCGGAAATGCCGCCAACCATACGGATCGGGCAAAGGCCGTGCAGCCTGCGAGCACGGGTGCGCGCGAAAAGGAACGCTCCGGCGCAGTAGAACGGGAGCGTAAAACGGCCGGCGGCCATCCGGACGATAGCGGACCCTCCTTCCGGATCGATCATCGCGATGTCGGCATCCTCGACCATAAGCGCATTGACCAAAGGTGCGGGACCGGGATCGCGGCGGATGTGGACAGAATTGCGAGTTTGGGGGGGGCACGCTTGTGGTCTCTCACCCGCACCCAAGTGGCAAGCGGGCGGGCCGATTTGCACGTCATATTTCGTGCGCTCAGCTATGACGGACCTTTGAGGAGCTGGCAGTCATGCGCATTTCCGTCATCTTCAAGTGGACGTTGGCCTCGCTGCTCACGGTCTCGTCACCGGTCATCGCTGCCGATCTGCCGGCACCGGAAGGGCCGTATGCCGTTGGTTTCCGTCATTTCGAGCTGGTAGCCGATCATCGGCACGGTGTTGGCGCAGATCGTGCGGATGCAGCGCGTGTGCTCCCCGCCTATCTGTGGTATCCGGCGCGCAGGACCGCAGGAGAGCGCGCGGCCTTCATTCCGGGCGACGACGCATCGATCCAGGCCGCCAGCATCGTCCGTATCTTCCGGTATCAGCCTTCGGAAGTGGCGCTTCTCCTCCAAGGGAAGGGCAGCGCCATCAAGGATGCGCTACCCCGCACCGGCCGTTATCCGCTCGTGATCTTCAACCACGGTCTGCTCAGCCTTCCAACCCAGAACAGTACTCTGGCCGAGGAGTTGGCCAGCAACGGATATATAGTCCTTTCCATCGCGCACCCCGGCGACGCGGTGGACCTCCGCCTGGATGACGGCCGCACCATAACCGCAAATTTCGATTTCAGCGGCGATCGGCCGCTTAAGCCATCCTCGGAGGCCATGACCACCAGCCCTGATCTCGATGTCGCCACCAAAGCCGTCGACGAATTTCGCGAGAATGTCGCACACACGCGGCTGGACGAACGGCTCGAGACATGGCGAGACGATATCCTGTTCGCGATCGATGCCATTGCGCACGGCAGAACGCCCGCTTCGGTGCGTCACATCCTTGCGAGGGCCGACACTGCGAACCTCGCGCTAACCGGCATGTCGACGGGCGGCATGATCGCGGTGGCAGTTTGCGAGCGCCTCCCGTCCTGCACGGCCGCCGTCAACATCGATGGCCAGAATTTCGCGCCCGAGCTGTTCGACACGCAGGTACGTCGACCGCTGTTGCTGCTCCAGAGCGATTGGACGCGCTACGCGCTATTCGGAACGAAGACGTTCGATGAGAGCTTCTCGCCCAACGATCTGTCGTACCAACGCTGGCAGGAAGCAGGTCTCTCGCGTGACGTCGTGCGGATCAGGATCGAAGGCACGCGGCATATGGGCCTGACTGACTTGCCGCTACTCATAACTGGACCGGACGCCGCAGCGCGCTTCGGCGATGCGGATCCGGTTCAGGTGTCGCATGCCATCAGCAGGCTGACGCGCGCTTTTCTCGATGTGCATCTCAAGCGCCGGTCACCCGACCTGATGGATAACATCGCCGGCCGGATCGCTGGCGCCCAGCTGCACGATCCCGCGCAGATCCGCAGCTGGGCGCGAACGCATCAGAGTCGATAACGAATGCTGCCGAGGATCGATCGTCCGGCGATCTGATAGCAATAGCCGAAATTGCATGTGACCGGCCGCTTGTCGAACATGTTGTCGACGTTGAGGCCAAGGCGGAACCGAGTCCAGCTATAGGACAGAAAACCGTCGAAATAGGTCGCGCCGTCATGATTGCGGACCAGTTCCTGCTGGTCCGCCCAAGTACGGCCAGTATAGCGCACGGCGCCGCCGAAACCCAGACCCGCGAGTGCGCCGTCCGGTACCTCGTAGTTAGCGTAAGCAGAGGTAATCAGCTTGGGCGTGCCTGGCGGCGTTTTGTGCAGGTCGATCGTGTTGCTCTTGGTGACTTCGACATGCTGATAGGCGAAGGCAGCGCCGGCGGCGAGACCGCGGATCGGATTGAGCTGCGCTTCGAATTCGACGCCTTTCGCCTCGATCTCGCCCGTCTGCACGCTGAAGCCGAGACCGGCGGCCTCGGGGTCGAGAGTCAGGACATTGTCCTGGGTGAGCTTGTAGGCCGATGCGGTGATGAATCCAGGAAAGCCTCGCGGCTGATACTTGACGCCACCCTCGATCTGCTTGCCATGAGACGGCACGAAGGCGTTGCCGAGACGGTCGAACCCCGGAACGATCTGGAACGACGTCGCATAACTGACATAGGGAGCGAGCCCGAACTCGAACAATTTGGTGAGACCGACGCGAAAGGTCGTAGCACTTTCGTTGGACTCGTTGTCGGTCGACGAGACCTTATCGCGACGTACCCCGCCGGTGAGGATCCAGCCGGAATATTTGAGTTGCGCCTGGCCGTAGAAGCCGCCCTGCTTGTCGCTGCGGCGGGTGGTGCCAAGCGATGGCGGAGTAGGTATCGGTACCGTGCCATAGACGGGATGAAGGATGTCGAGATCGGGCACGCCCTGGCCGGGGCCATATGCAAATTCCTGCGTCGTGCGGCTTCGGGTCTTGGTATAATCGTAACCGGCGAGCAGGTTGATGCCGAGGTCGCCTGCCTTCAGCTCTGCACTGAGCTGATTGTCGATCGCCTTGCTGGTCAGGCGGGCATCGGTGCCGAAGGCGAGGCGGGTGATGATCGTCTGGCCGACCGGCGCAGGCTCTGCGCCGACAAGCTTGCTGTGCAGCTCGATTTCGCCGTAGCGCGCGTTCTGACGAAACTTCAGGACGTCACCGATGCGCTGCTCGAACGTCCAGCCGGCCAGAAGCTGCTGCTGGGAGAGCTGGTCGTAATTGGGGTCGTAGGTCCTTACCTTGGTGAAATTGCCGCCGGCGTCTGTGTAGTTGAACGGCTGGCCGTTCGACTCATTCTTGAGGAACTGGGTGTAGAGGGTGAGGCTCGTCCGCGAGGTGGGTTGGAAAGTGATAGCGGGCGCGATGTAGATGCGATCGTCGCGTGACTTGCCCGGCAGTTGGGTCGATCCGTCGCGCCCGAGCACGGTGACGCGCGCAAGCACGGTCTCGCTCGGGTTGAGGCTGCCGCCCAGATCGGCCTTCACCTGGTAGCGGTCCCAGTTGCCGAGATCGACCTGCATTTCGGCGACGCGGGCGGCGGTCGGTCTCTTGGAGACGTAGTTCACCAATCCGCCAGGGGCGTTCTGACCGAACAGAACCGAGCTCGGGCCCTTGAGTACCTCGACGGACTCAAGACCATAGGCTTCGTTGCGGAAGAACAGCGATCCGTTGCTCACCTGACGCAGCCCGTCGCGATATTCACCGAAGATCGTCGCGGAGAAACCGCGCAGCTCGATCTGATCGAAGCGGGTGTCTCCGCCATATTTGTCGACCTGGACGCCGGCGGTGAACCGCAGCGCTTCCTTGACCCGCTGGACGTTCCGCAATTCCAGGCTCTGGCGGGTGACGACCGAGATCGACTGGGGTGTCTCGATCAGCGGCACCTCGGTCTTGGTGGCGGTCGAGACCAGGCGACGGCCGGTCACCACGATCGAGCTAGCGTCCTGGTCCTTGCCTTCCTTCGCGGAATATTCCTGGGCGAAGGAGGGTGATGCGGCAAGGCTGACGAGCAGGGCGAGGCAGGATGAGGTTCGACCCGATGATCTGGACATTTTTCCCCCAAAGTCTGATTGGTTGTTCCGGCGGGACCTTTGCCTCTCGCCATGATCGGCGATTAGCGTGCGCCGTGCCGCACCGCTTCGCGCGAGCGCGCGGCTGTTTTAGCATTTCGATCCGTCAGCCGCCGATCTCGGCGGCCACATGTCGCGCCGCCCACAGGAAGCCCGCTACGGAGACAGCCGATCCGCCCATGGCCAGGAACATCGCAACGCGCAGGGAATCCGTGCCGAGGTTCGGGCGCAGCGAGTCGCTCACGATGCCGACGAACTGCGGGCCGAGACCGAGGCCGATGAGATTGTCGATCAGGATCAGGACGGCCACCGCCGTCGCACGCATCCGAAGCGGCACCAGCCGCTGCACGACGACGATGGTCGGTCCGATGAAGGCCGCGGTCAGAGCAAGGATGGGGATCGACGACAGGATGACGAGCCAGAGCCGATCGCTGAAGAAGCACGCGGCGGCGAGCGGCAGCTGCAGGAAGGCGGCGATCGCCGGGACGTAAAGGTTCCAGCGGACGTCGCGGCGGGCGAAGCGGTCTGCAAAATAGCCCGACGCGAAAGTTGCGGCACCCCCGCCAATTCCAGCGATCAGGGCGACCAGCAGACCGATCTCGCTTGGCGACATTACGTGCGAGCGCTCAAGGAAAGAGGGGAAAAAGGCGACCTCCGCATAGCCGGTGAAGCAGGTCGTGCAGGCGCCGAAAGTGGTAAGGCGGAATGCCTTGCTTGCCCAGAGGCTGCGCAGCACGCGTCCTAGCGGCGGCGCTGTCCCGGTATCGCTCAAAGTCTCTGACTGGCCGCGCGGCGGGTCGCGCAGCGTCGCGAACAGCAGCATGGCGAGCAGTACGCCCGGCACGCCCGCGAGCAGGAAGGCCAGCCGCCAGCCAAATCGCTCGGCGACGAGGCCGCCGAGCGCGAACGCCACGAGCAGTCCCAGATTGACGCCAGTCGCGTAGATCGCCTGGGCGCGGCCTCGCTCGGCGACGGGATAGAGGTCGGCAATCATCGCCTGGCTCGCAGGCCCGGTCCCGGCCTCGCCGATGCCGGTCCCCATCCGGGCCAGCGCCAGCTGCCAGAATTGAGCGGCGGCGCCGCAGAGCGCGGTCATCGCCGAGAAGAGCAACAGCGAAGCGCCGATCAGCGTGCGGCGGTTCACCCGATCGGCGATCATCGCCATCGGCACGCCGAGAACGGCGTAGAAAAAGGCGAAGGTCGGGCCGATCAGCAGGCCCAGCGCGCTGTCGCTCACCCCAAACTCCGCTTTGATCTGCGGCAGCAGCACCGGCATGATCTGCCGGTCGATGAAGTTGACGAGGTAGACCAGCGTCAGGATCGCGAGCGCATAGCCGCGCGAGCGGCCGGCAAGCTGCCTCATCGCGCGAATTCTTCGATCAGCCGCCGCATGAAACGCCGGCCTGCGACGAACTGAGCGATGCTGATATATTCATTGGGCTGGTGCGCCTGCTCGATCGATCCGGGGCCGCAGATCACGGTCGAGAAGCCTGCCTGCTGGAACTGGCCGGCCTCGGCGACATAAGAGACGGCGTGGCGCGCGTTGCTGCCGGTAAGTCTCGTGACAAGCGTCGCCGCCTCCCCCTGGGGTTCGGCCCGCAGCGGCGGCGCGTCGGACAGGATCTCGGTGGTGATCGAGCAATCCGGAAAGTCCCGCCTGATCTGCGTCTGCAAGGCGTCGGCAAAAGTGCGGAATTCGTCGAGCAGGGCCCGCGCATCGTCACCCGGCGTTGGCCGGATATCCCAGATGAACTCGCATCGGCCGGCAAGGATGTTGGGCGCGGTGCCGCCGTGGACCACGCCGATGGTGAGGGTGGTGTGCGCAGGCCGCAGGCCGACCCCGGCGTCGGACGGGGCGGAGGCGAGCCGGTTAGCCATCTCGTCGATCTTCGCCATGAGACGCGCCGCGACCATGTTGGCGCTCACCCCGAGATGCGTCTGGCTCGAATGTGCTTCCGAACCGATGACGGTGGTACGCAGGCCCAAAATCCCCTTGTGCCGGTCAACGAGACGCATTTCAGTCGGCTCGCCCACGACCACGGCGGCAGGTGCCGGGAGCACGCGGCTAATCTCTGCGATCATCGCCGGCGCGCCGAGCAGTCCAACCTCCTCGTCGTAGGAAAGAGCGAAATGGATCGGCCGGCGGAGTCCGGCAGCCAGCATCTCGGGAATGGCTGCGATCCCGAGCGCCAGGAAGCTCTTCATGTCGGCAGTGCCGCGCCCGAAGATCCGGTCGTCGCGGATAATGATCGACCAGGGATCGCTGTCCCATGCCTGACCATCGACGGGCACGACGTCGGTATGCCCCGAAAGCACTATGCCGCCCGGTACGGCCGGCCCGACGCTGAAATAGAGATTGGCCTTGCCGCCGTCCGCATTGGCGACGCGGTGAGACGGGATGCCCAGCCTGGCAAGATAGGCCGCGACATGATCGATCAGAGCGAGGTTGGAATTACGCGACGTGGTGTCGAACGCGACCAGCCGTTCGAGCCAGCTTAGGCTCGCGTCGAGATCGGGTGGCAGGATCGACTGGTCGTTTGTCACGTCGGGCAGGTTCCTGGCTATCCCCGTGCGTCGCTGCCACTGCCCGATAGCGCCGCCCACTGTGGATCGGAAGCGGCAGGCCGCGCGATCGCCGTCGACCAGGCGCCGGCATTTTCGAGGTCGGCGACGAGGCGGAGCAGCAGATCGTCGCCGCCGCGCGGGGCGGTCAACATCGATCCGATCGGCAGACCATCGGAATTGCGGAAAGTGGGTACCGAAACCGAGGGGAGGCCGGTCAGGTTCTGGAGCGGGGTATAGGCAACGAAGTCGAACATCTCACGCCGAAGCGTTGCATACGGCCTTGTCGGCGCGAGCTGAGCGACCGGCGGCGGCGGAGACGAGACGGTCGGGCAGAGCAGCAGATCATAGGCTCCGAAAAAGGTCCCGACGGCACCGGCGGCGTCGGCGACGGACCGGTAGAAATGCTCGAGTGCCGCCGGATCGTCATTCACGGACCGCGCCAGCCCGAGCGTCCAGGGCTCGAGCAGTGCGTCCGCCTGTTCGGACCTCGGATCGATCACGGACAGTGCGGCCTCACGTGCCAGATAGGCCCACATAGAGAGAAAGGCTTCGATCACGTCGCCGAAAGCCGACGGCCATTCCGCTGCCTCGATATGATGCCCCATCGCCTCGAGCAGGCGCGCCGTGTGGCGCACAGCTTCAGCCACATCCGGATGCGGTTGCCGTCCTTCCAGCGTCGCTTCCACCATCGCGATCCGGAGCGGCCGATCGCGCGGGACCGCACAGGGCTTCGCGCTAGGCGGACGCAGGAGTCGGGCCGCCCAGGCGGTATCGCGTGCGCTGCGCGCCATCAATGCATCGCCCACGATCAAATCCTCGACGATGTGCGGTCCGCGCGCGCGCAGGTTGAAGCCGCGGCCGGGCTTATAGCCGATCAGGCCGCAGCAGGAGGCCGGAATGCGGATCGATCCGCCGCCGTCGCTGCCATGCGCAAAAGGGACGAGACCGGCCGCCACCGCCGCTGCGGCGCCACCGCTCGATCCGCCGCAGCTGTAACCGGGATGACGCGGATTGCGGGTGATGCCGTTGGCGACCGGCTCGGTTACCGCCATCAGGGCGAATTCGGGCATGTTCGACTTGCCGATCGGAATGAGTCCTTCGGCGTCGAGCTGCTCGACAAAGGCGAACCCGCGCTCACGCGGCGTGGAGCTTGTAGCGCGCGAGGCGCATCGACTCGGCAGCCCGGGATAATCGAGCGAATCCTTCAGCAGATAGGGCAGGCCGGCGAATCGGGACTCGTTCGGCAGGCGCTTCGCCCGGTCCCGCGAGTAATCGAACGCGGCAAGGCTCAGGGCGTTGAGCAAGGGATCCGCGTCCTCGCACCGCGTGATCGCCGAGGCCGTGAGTTCGGCCCGGGAGATGTCGCCCTTGTCAACCAACTCGATCTGGGCATGCGCATCGAGCGATCCCAGTTCCCACGCGGCTGCACTGTCCAATCTGTCCTCCCGTCCGGCGCATATGGCAGCAGACGCGCCCGTCGGCTTAGCAGTGCAGGCCTGGATATTTCGCCTTTCGGACTGATGGCGACCGGTGCTGCGACGCATTCGCAATCGTGGGTTGCGTGCGGCGACGGGTCGGATACTCTCCTTTCATCTAATCGGGGAAGCGGACGGATGAACGGCTCGCAAATGGGCTGGAACGGCATCGGCGGGATCGACCGGACGATCGAGGACATGGTCGGCGCGGCAAGTGGCGACCGGCATGTGACGGCGACCCAGCAGCGTGACGGATGGCGACGCCCGCTGCGGACCGGCGCCGGCTTCCGCTACGTGTACAATAGTGACGTCGGTGACGGCGGTTGGGAATTTCACTATCTGACCGATGCCATCTCCATCGCGGTGGTCGATTTTCGCGCCGCGCGTTCGATCTCGCACGTCCACCGGCATGACGACCATCTCGTTTTCTCGGCCGTGCTCGAAGGCCGTAGCACCATCTATGCACTTGAGGACGCGGCCGAGGAACTCGCCCACGGCTTCTGCACCGTTTATGGACTGCGGAAAGGACAGCCGGTTCGAACTGTCTACGAGCCTGGTCGTTCGCTGCGCTGGGTCAGCGTCTTCCTCCGTCGCGACAAGGTCCACGAACTGTGCCGCCTCGAGCCGGACGCCTTGCCGGCCATATTCCGCGAATATGTCGTTTGCGGCGCGCCGATAGGCCTGCGCAGCGTTCCGTTGACTGGCGCCGCGAGCTTGGCGGCAACGCAGGTCTTCGAATGCCCCTACACGGGCGAACTAAGACGCATGTATCTCATCGCCAAATCGATCGAAATCATTTGCGCGGTCCTGCGTTCGTTCAGTGACGACCAACCGGTAGACGATCGTACGATATTCACCGAAGGCGACGCGAAGAAGGTACGCTTGGCGAGGGATATTATCGAGGAAAATTTAGAGGATCCACTGAGCGTGCCGGAACTCGCGCGCGTCGTCGGGCTAAGCCGCCAAAAGCTGCAGTTCGGATTTCAGCTTCTGTTCAACACGAGTGTTGGCCGCCTCTACAAGCAGGTCCGGCTAGCAAGGGCAGTAACGCTGGTCAGCGAAACGCACATGCCGATCATCGAAATCGCACTTGAGTGCGGTTACGAACATCCGGGCAGTTTCACCCGTGCTTTCAAGGCTGCGTTCGGCGAGAGCCCACTTCGCCTTCGCTCGACCAGCCGGCAGAAGTTGTCTCGCGACCGATTGGCGCGCCGAACTATCTGAATTCGACAGGCGACATTATTTAGTGATTTCAACGAAGGCGGGTTGGTGGAGCTGAGGGGAATCGAACCCCTGACCTCTGCAGTGCGATTGCAGCGCTCTCCCATCTGAGCTACAGCCCCGCACCTTCGGAGGCGCCCCTTTAACGGGAGCTTTGGTGGGATGCAACGGGTCAATTGCATCTATTCCCAATTCGTTTCGTCGGCGGGGAGATAGAGCGCTCCACGCGTGCGTCCTGATCCTCTGCGACTCGGAACGGCGTTTGGATTCATTTGTTTTTTTCATGGGATTGCGCAGCGGTTTCCCCCTTTCCTGCGGCGCAATCCCGTTCAGAAAAATCCAGGAGGTTCCGATGGGTTATGAGCGCAATGATCGCCGGTTCGACCGCGATCGGGGCTATGGCTACGGATATGGCTCTCGCCCGCGCGAGTATGACAGTGACCGTTCTCGACGCACATACGGCTATTATGATCGGCAGGACCGTTACGACCGTCCCGACCGCTTCGATCGTCCGCCCGCCGACTATGAGTATGACGAGCGCGGCTTTTTCGATCGGGCCGGAGACGAAGTGAGATCCTGGTTCGGCGACGAGGAGGCCGAACGGCGGCGGCGTTACGATGCGCGATATGATGAGCGCTATGGGCGCGAATGGGACGATGATCGCGGACGCTATCGTGCCGGCCCTGGCGGCTTTGGGTTGGGCGGCTCCTATCGTTCCGACCTGCCTCGGGATCGCGGCTCGCGCTCTTACGCCGATCCACATTATCGCGAATGGCGCGATCGCCAGATGGCGGAATATGACCGTGATTACGACGCCTATCGGAAAGAAAACCAATCGCGGTTCGATTCCGATTTCGGCACATGGCGCTCCAGCCGCCAGGAGAAGCGCACCGCGCTCGATCGCGTGAAGGAGCATCAGGAGGTGATCGGCTCCGACGGCAAGCATATCGGCACGGTCGACAAAGTACGGGACGAACGGATCATTCTGACCAAGAATGATCAATCCGCTGGTGGTCATCACCATTCGATCCCGCTGTCCTGGATCGACCGGGTGGATGAGAAAGTCCATGTCTCCAAGACGGCAGATCAAGCGATCGCCCATTGGAAAGACGAAGAACGCAGCTCGAGCCGAGCACGATGGTTGCGGGATGACGAGGATTCCTCGGACGGCCCGCACTACCTCAACCGGAGCTTTTCGGGTACGTACTGAGCTGGCCGTGGGCGCGCAGGGAAGGGGCCGTCACATGGCGGCCCCTTTTCTTCGTTCTTCAACGCCGGCACCCTGGGATCAGCGTGCGCCGATTTTGTTGCCCGAACACTCGCCGGTACGGCGACCTTCGATCGCCGCCTCGAACGGTGCGTTGTCGGCGATGCCCTGCGTATCGATGCGGACGAGTTCGGACGTCTCGACATGGATGGACGTCCTGCCCCAGCCCGCGTGCGGGCAGCTATACTGCACCGTAGCGTCTTCCTTGCCGTTGTTGATCACCAGGCGGGTGCAGCTTGCGCCGGCATGGCGCAATTGCATCAGCGCGTAGGCGTTGGGTACGCATAGCGACTGCGCGCTCGCCAGGGGTGCGCCGATCTCGCGAAGTTGCCATTGGCCAGGACGTACGTCACTCAGCGCCGTCAGGGGGGCGACATCAGCATAGGCAACGCCAGAAATCAGGCACAAGGCGTAGGCCGAACCTCGCAAGGCGTTCACGATTCGCATTTGTCGTCTCTCTCCACAGCCACGCGATCCCTCGCGTCTGGCAACGGCGTTACCACTGCCGCGGCGGCGTCCCCACTACGCCAACGACTCGTCGCCTATAGCAGGCATGTTACCGCGGGGCGACTCTCCGGAAGGGTGATCGTCGTCACACATCCAGCGAAACGGGAAAGCTGCGGGCGCAAAATGCGCAGTCGAC
The DNA here is from genome assembly GCF_009755815.1 of Flavisphingomonas formosensis. GTDB lineage: Bacteria > Pseudomonadota > Alphaproteobacteria > Sphingomonadales > Sphingomonadaceae > Flavisphingomonas > Flavisphingomonas formosensis. The sequence continues at coordinate 16,874 of NZ_WRPK01000019.1, read as the reverse complement.
CCGGACGATTCCGTCTTCGTCGGCCATTTCCGCGCGCTCCTCTTGCGGAAAGCGCTCCAGCACGCTGCGGATATGCTCTGGGCTGCAGCGGCAGCCGCGCGCGAGGGAGGAGAGCGGCAATACACGGACCTCGCCTTCCTCATGGAACAGGCGCCAGACGATGGTCTCGAGCGGCAGCGTCGGATCGGTCAGTTCTTCGGGCGTGATCGTGTTGCCAAGCGCGTGGACATGCTCCCATTCGGGATGGTCGAGCCGCGTGTGCAGCCGCTCGCGGCCTTCCTCGCCCTCCGCGAGATGCTGGATCAGCATGCCACCGGCGACGTGGCCTTCCGGGCCGCGCGATGCCACGGCAAGACGCACCAGGCTCGGAATCTGTTCGGACTGGCTAAAATAGCTTTCCGCAGCCTCGGCCAGCGAGCCGCCTTCGAGCGGAACGATGCCCTGATAACGCTCGCCGGAAACCGCCTGATCGAAGGTGATGGCGAGATAGCCCTTGCCGAACAGCGCGAACAGCGAGGGATCGGTCGGCGCCTCGGCCAGCCGGTCCGGGTCGTGCTTAACATAGCCGCGCATTTCGCCGCCGCGATAATCGCAGACGAGCAGATCGACGACGCCGCCTTGAGTCTGGGCCTGGACAGTGAGCTGGCCGCCAGCATCCTTGAGCGTCGAGCCGAGCAGCGCGGTCAGGGTCAGCGCTTCGGCCAGCAGCCGCTCGATTGCCAGCGGATAGCCATGGTTGACCAATATCGCATCGAGAACCGGGCCGAGCCGCACCGCGCGACCGCGCGCATGTCGTGTCGGGATGGTGAAGCCGAGCACCTCGTCGACATGCAGAACGAATGCGGTGCCGTGACCGTTGCCATTGCCGTTGGAGCTGTCAGTCATATTTCCTCATCCCCTGAACTCGCTTCAGGGACCACTGCGCACCATGCGCCGCGTGGCTATGCTGGGGTGTGGGGACAAAAATAAGGTCAGCACGACGGCCCTCTATTTCAAGTCCCGACACACTGCGCGCCTCCCCGCGGCATGCTGCCGCTGGCCGGAGTGAGCCGGCCGGCGGGACGCGTCTCATTCGCCGGACAGGCCGCCCAAGCACCAGAGCAGGATCGCCTTCTGGGCATGCAGGCGATTCTCCGCCTCGTCCCAGATCGCCGACTGCGGTCCGTCCAGCACTTCGTCGGTGGCTTCCTCGCCGCGATGGGCGGGCAGGCAGTGCAGGAAGACGGCTTCGGGCGCGGCCTTGCCCATCAGCGCGGCATTGACCTGATAGGGCGCCATCGCCGCGAGCTTCTCCTCGGCATGGGGCTGGCCCATCGACACCCAGGTATCGGTCACCACCACATCAGCATCCATCACGGCGCGTGCCGGATCACGCATGATCTGTACGGTGGCACCTCGCTTCGCGGCGGCCTCCAGCACCTCGATCGACGGATCGTATCCGGCGGGACAGCCAACACGCACGCTGAAATGCATGAGGCTGGCCGCCTCGATGATCGAATGCAACACGTTGTTGCCGTCGCCGAGCCAGGCCCAGGCGAGGCCCGGCAGCGACTTGCCGCGCTCGATAACCGTCATCAGGTCCGCCATGATCTGGCAGGGATGGCTGTGATCGGTGAGGCCATTGATCACCGGCACGGTGGCATGCTTCGCCATTTCGAGGATCTTGGCATGATCGTCGGTGCGGATCATGATCGCGTCGACATAGCGGCTGAGCACGCGCGCCGTATCGGCGATGGTCTCGCCGCGGCCGAGCTGCATCGAGCCGGAGTCCATCACGATCGTGCTGCCGCCGAGCTGGCGCATCGCCATGTCGAACGAGACACGGGTGCGCGTCGAATTCTTCTCGAAGATCATCGCGAGCGTACGGCCGGCGAGCGGCGCGTCGGCATCCGCCTTGCCCTTGGCCCAGCCCGCGCGGGCCTCCTTGCGGGTCAGGGCCTCCTCGAGCATAGCGGCAATCGCATCGCCGCCCGCGTCGGCGAGATCGATGAAGTGACGATAGTCTGCCATTTGGCCTCCCGGGGCCCGGAGATTGAGGACGGTGCTCATGCCGGCTCGGGGACGGTGAAGTCCCGCGCTCCCGCACTCAGCTTTTCGACGCATTCGGCGATGTGGCTCTCGTCGATGATCAGCGGCGGCAGCACGCGCACCACATTGTCGCCGGCGGCCACGGTCAGCAGGCCGTGATTGTTGCGCAAATGGGCGACGAAAGCCCGGTTGTCGACCTTCAGTTTGATGCCCTGCATCAGGCCAAGGCCGCGCACGTCCTCGAAGATCGCTTCGTGATTGGGTATCATTTGTTCGAGCGCCTGGCGCAAACGCTCGCCCGTCCGCGTGACATTCTGCAGGAAACCGGGTTCCAGGATCACATCGAGCACGGCTTCGCCGGCCGCCATCGCCAGCGGGTTGCCGCCATAGGTAGAGCCATGAGTACCGATCACCATACCCTGCGCTGCCTTCTCAGTCGCAAGGCAGGCGCCGAGCGGAAAGCCGCCGCCGATGCCCTTGGCCACGGCCATGATATCGGGCGTGATGCCATAATGCTCATGCGCGAAGAAGGCGCCCGTGCGGCCATAACCGCATTGCACCTCGTCCAGCACTAGAAGCAGGCCGTGCCGGTCGGCTAGCGCGCGCAGCCCCTTGAGGAATTCGGGAGTGGAGGGCGTCATGCCGCCTTCACCCTGCACCGGCTCCACTAGGAAGCCGGCGGTCTCCTCATCGATCGCGGCTTCGGCGGCGGCGAGGTCGTTGAACGGCACCACCTGGAAACCCGGCAGCAGTGGCTCGAAACCATCACGCATCTTCGGCTGGTTGGTAGCCGAGATGGTGCCGAGCGTGCGGCCGTGGAAGGCGTTGGCGAAGGTGATCAGCGTGTGCCGCTCGGGCCGGCCCTGCGCGTAATGATAGCGGCGCGCCGTCTTGATCGCGCACTCCACAGCCTCAGCTCCGGAATTGGTGAAGAACACCGTGTCGGCGAAGGTGGCGTCCACCAGCCGCTGCGCGAAATGCTCGCCCTGCGGGCTGCCATAGAGGTTGGAGACGTGCATCAGGGTTGCCGCCTGCTTCTGGATGGCACCGATCAGATGCGCGTTCGAATGGCCGAGCGCGTTGACTGCGATGCCCGCTGCGAAATCCAGATAACGCTCGCCGCGCTCGCCGATCAGATAGCAGCCCTCGCCTCGCACCGGCCGCACGCCGCACCGCGGATAGACGGGCATGAGCGGGGTGATGGCCATCGGAACTGCTCCTCTTTCGCTTCGAGAAAAAATCGACTCCAGAAACGCAAAAAGGCGGCCCGAACGGCCGCCTTAGCGGAGCCGGCTTTTACCGCCAGCGCGGACCGGGGGCAACCCCCGCGATTCCGCCGCTTGTCGGGCACCCCTGCTTCTTCCGACCGCCAACGGGCGGCAGCCTCTCGCCGGGCGATGCGCTATTGTCGTTTGTCGGCAACGGTACGCTGTTTCGTCATTTGCAGGGGAACGTGGCCTGAAGCGCGGCAAGCATGGCAAGGCCGGCGGGGGCGGACGCCACGGAGGGCTCGTCCCTGATGTAATCGCGAAGTATCGCGGCATTTTGTTCGGGTGTGATGGCGAGCTTGCTGGGCGGGCAATATAATTTTGTTCGGTCCTTTGATGCCAGAACCGTGTTGGCCCAGCTTATGCCGTTCGCATAGGCGTTCAATATCTGGAGATGAAGCTCAGATCCCTTGTCGATCTCGGCCAGGAAATCCTTTGCATCCGCTTCTGCATACGCCGGAGCCGAAAGAGCTATCATGGCGGAGCCTATCGCCCCGCATGCGATGACCTTGATTTTCATTCCGGGCCCCCCAGCCGATAACGCGCGGATTGCACATCGCCGAATCAAGCGGTTTCGGCTTCTCGCAAATATCCGATCATATTCGCTTGAAAGACAAAAAACGGAAATGGCGCGGCGGAGCCAGCCGGATCTCCGTCCAGTAGGGGGAATCGCTTCGTCCCCCTCGAGGCCTGACCGGGTGCGGCCGCTCAGTTCTTGAGTTTCCAGCCGCGCGCCAGCAGCACGTAGCACAGCCAGCCGAGCACCAGATTCACGCCGAGCAGCACCAACGCGCCGGTCACCACTGGCGAGTCGGACACGCCGAGGAAACCGTAGCGGAAGCCCGAGATCACGTAGAAGAACGGGTTTGCGTGGCTGATCGCCTGGAAGCTGCCATGCAGCTTCTCGACCGAATAGAAGGTGCCGGAGAGGAGCGACAGCGGCTGCACGACGAAATTGGTCACCGCCGCGGCGTGATCGAACTTCTCGGCCCAGATCGAGGTGAGGATGCCGAGGAAGGAGAGCAGCGCCGATCCCATCAGCCCGAACCACAATACCGCCCAGAGATGCGCGGGGGTGACGTGCACGCCCGGCCACAATAACATCGCCAGCCATACTGCGAGTCCGACCAGTGCGGCTCGCGTCATCGCCGCGCCGACGAGCGCGGCGAGCAACTCCGCGGTGGAGAGCGGCGGCATCAGATAATCGACGATCGTGCCCTGCATCTTGCCGACCAGGAGCGAGAAGCTCGCATTGGCGAAGGCATTCTGCATCATACCCATGATGATGAGGCCGGGCGCGACGAAATCGGCAAAATGGACGGTTTCGCCTCCGACATGCACGTCGGAGCGCGCGCCGAGAGCCACGGTGAAGATGACGAGGAAAAGCAGCGTCGTGATCGCCGGCGCCCAGATCGTCTGGAGCTGCACCTTGAAGAAACGCCGCACCTCCTTCACATAGAGGGTGCGCAGCCCTTCCCAGTTGACGATCGCGAGAACCGGCGTTCCAGGGTTGGAAAGCGTATCATTTGAAGACTGGCCGTTCATGTCCGGATCGCCTATCGGCTACCGGCTCGGCCTGCAAGCCGTGACGAATGGATTGAGGAAACTACATGTCCTGGACCGAGGAACGCATCAACCGGCTCAAGACGCTCTGGGGGCAGGGCATGACGGCGAGTCAGATCGCCGAAGAGCTGGGTGGCGTCAGCCGCAACGCCGTGATCGGCAAGGCGCACCGGCTCGGGCTCGAATCGCGACCGTCGCCGGTGAAGGCCGGCGAGGCCAGCACGGCCGAGACTGCGCCGCCTGCGCCGCCGAAGGTAGAAGCAGCCCCGCCGCCCGCGCCGATCCCCGCCGCGGCGCCCGCGCCGGCCACGGTGGTCGAAAAGAAGGAAGTCGCCGAGGATGCCGCTCCGGTCGAGGCGGCGCCGGCTACACCGCAACCCGTGGTCCGTTCGATCGGTCCGGGCGGCTTTCAGCGCCAGGCGCCTGGCGAACAGCAGTCCCCGATACCGCCCGCCCCGCCGCGCCGGCTCGTGCCGGCCAAGCCCTCGGCGGACATTGCCGGAAAGACGAGCCTGCTCGATCTCAACGACAAGATCTGCAAATGGCCGCTCGGCCATCCGGGCGAGCCGGATTTCCATTTCTGCGGCAGACCGGTCAATCCCGGTTTCCCTTATTGCCTCGATCATTGTGCGAGCGCCTATCAGGCCCAGCTTCCGCGCCGTGATCGCCGGCCGCCGCCGCCGCTGCCATTCGGCGGCCCGCGGGTCCGCTGATCAGTGATCCTGACGCCGTCCGGCATCCCCGGGCGGCGTAAACCGATATTACCGGATCGGGCGCCGCCCATCGTCCCGCTGCGCCGCTGCCGGCATGGGAGCATCGATATGGTTGCGAAGCGCAAGGTCGGTCCGTTCGAGGTCGTGCCCATCGGGCTCGGCTGCATGTCGCTGAGCAGCGGCTATGGCGCACCTCCGGCCGAAGCCGATGCGGAGACGCTGCTGCACCGCGCGCTCGATCTCGGATATGATTTCCTCGATACCTCTTCCATTTACGGTATCGGACACAATGAGACGTTGATCGGCCGGGCCCTGAAAGGGCGCCGCGAGCAATTCATCCTGGCCTCCAAGTGCGGCATCCATTCCGGCGAAGGCGGTCGGCGGGTGATCGATTGCCGGCCTGAGACGGTGACACGTGTGATCGACGAAAGCCTGCAGCGGCTCGGTCTCGATCATATCGATCTCTATTATCTGCACCGCCCGGATCCTCAGGTGCCGATCGAGGATTCGGTAGGCGCGCTCGTCCGCGCCATCGAGACGGGCAAGATCGGATCGATCGGGCTTTCCGAAATGTCGGCCGAGACGCTGCACCGGGCGGCTGCCGTGCACCCCATTGCCGCCATGCAGACCGAATATTCGCTCTGGACGCGCAATCCCGAGATTGCGGTGCTGGATGCCTGCCGCCAGCTCGGCACCACCTTCGTCGCCTTTTCGCCCGTCGGCCGGGGCTTCCTTGCCGACGGCACGCCTCAGGCCGCGGATCTCAGGCAGGGCGACATCCGCTATCAGATGCCGCGCTTCGTCGAGCCTAATTATTCCCGCAACCTCGAGGCTTTCGGACAGTTCCGCGCGATCGCCGCGGAGGTCGGCAAAACGCCGGCCCAGCTTGCGCTCGCCTGGTTGCTGCACGTCGAGCCCTCGCTCGTCACCATTCCCGGCACGACCTCAATCCCTCATCTCGAGGAGAATTTCGCCGCGCTGGACGTTGTGATGACCGACGATCTGGCTGCGCGGCTCGATGCGACCATCAATCGCGAGACGATCTTCGGCCGCCGCTACACGCCGTCCATGCAGGCGCTGGTCGGCACGGAGGAATTCGCCTGATCCGCTAACGACCCGATCATAAGTGGTCTGACGGATCACTAGAGCAAGCTGGGCGATATGTTAATCGCCCAGCTTGCTCTAAGCCCTTGCCGTCGCATAGTTTCTGCGGAAAACCGGTTCCCATTTTTCCGCACGACGCTCTAGCGAAAGAGGAAATTGCCATGGCCGATCTGCGTCCGCTCGGTTCCTCGGGGCTCGCGACCCCACCGCTGGTGCTCGGCGGCAATGTGTTCGACTGGACGGCGGATCGGCCGACGAGCTTTGCGATCCTAGACGCCTTTTTCGGGGCCGGCGGCACGATGGTCGACACCGCCGACGTCTATTCCGCCTGGGTGCCGGGGCATTCCGGCGGCGAATCGGAAAGCGTGATCGGCGAATGGCTGCGTCGCCGCGGCACGCGCGAGGGCGTGCTGATCGCTACCAAGGTCGGCATGCTGCCGGGCGAGGGCGGCAAGGGTCTTGCACCAGCCCGCATCGCGGCTGCGGCGGAGGCATCGCTGCGGCGACTCGGCACCGACTGCATCGATCTCTATTACGCACATCAGGACGACGCCGACGTGCCGCAGGACGCGGTGCTGGAAGCGTTCGATCGGTTGGTTTCGACTGGCAAGGTGCGTGCGATCGCGGCGTCGAACTTCAGCGCCGATCGGCTCGGCTCGGCGTTGGCGGTCGGCAAGGAACGGGGCCTTGCGACCTACACGGTGCTGCAACCCCACTATAATCTTCTCGAGCGGGCGAAGTTCGAAGGCCCGTTGCAGCAGCTCTGCCTTGTCGAGAACGTCGGCGTACTGCCTTATTATGGCCTTGCGGCGGGCTTTCTCACCGGCAAATATCGCAAGGCCGAAGAACTCGGCCGGTCGGTCCGCGGCGGCCGCCTCGGTGGCTATCTGTCGGGCCGAGGCCCGAAGGTGCTGGCGGTGCTGGATGCGATCGCGGCCGAAACCGGCGCTACGCAGGCGCAGATCGCGCTGGCATGGCTCGCGGCGCAACCGGCCGTGACGGCGCCGATTGCCAGCGCTACGTCCCTCGATCAGGTCAAGGAACTGATCGGTGCGATGCATTTGACGCTCAACGCCGAGCAGCTCGCCCGCCTCGACGAAGCCAGCGCCTGATCAATCCACCGCGAAACTGAAAGGCGTCAGGCCGCGCTCTCGCTCGTTCAGCATGAGCGAGCGGCCTGCAGGCGGCGCGGCGCGCTGGATACAGTCGATCCGGGTGCAGCGCCGGCAACCGAGCCCGATCGGCGTTGCCGCTCCTTCGCGCAGATCGATGCCTTGCGCATCGACCAGCGGGGTCGCCAGATCGGCGGCAAGACCCAGCCCGAGCGAGAAGATCGCGCGGACGCCGCCGGGGGAGCGGGCCTGCGGCGTTACGGTGCGGGCGATGGTGAACCAGCGGCTGCCATCCTCCAGCTCGACCAGCTGGCGTATCAGCGTTCCAGGTCGGTCGAAGGCGTCGTGCAGCCGCCACAGCGGACAGCGATCCGGCGATTCGACCATGGGCGAGGTGCTGGCGCCGGCATAGCGCTTGCTCGACTGGCCGGCGCGATCGACGCGGATCATGAAGAAGGGCAGGCCGCGCGCACCGACCCGTTGCAGCGTGGTCAGGCGGTGGGCGATCATTTCGAATCCCGCGCCGAACCGTCGCTGTAACACTTCGAGATCATAGCCGGTGCTTTCGCAGGCGCGCAGGAAGCGGCCGTAAGGCATCATCACCGCCGCCGCGAAATAGGAGGCGAGATGGCGGCGGAACAGCCGTTCGGCGGTGCGATCCCCGAAGGCTGCGCCGGCGACCAGCGCATCGATCTCCCCCCGCGCCTCGATTTGACCGAGCTGGAAGGCTGCCTGGAAGGTGCGCGAGCCGGAATCGAGCATCTCCCCGAGTTGCAGCTGCCGGGCATGAAGATCCAGGCGGCGCAGGCGATCGGGCATCACTTCGATCGGCAGGATACGGATGGTGAGCTGATGCCGCACGCGCAGCCGCTCGGCGATGGCACCGTAAAGATCGCCGGCGCCGAGCCGAAGCTCGTCCGCCAGCGCTTCGGCCGCGGCGTCGAGATCGGCGAAATGGTTGCGCCAGCGCTCGATCTCGCGCTTGACGACCGACACCACATCGTCGCGCTCGGCTTCGCCTGCGCCGGTACCGGCTCCGAGCCGGTCGAACACTCGGGCGAAGGCTTCCGCGCCGCCGGGGGCCGCTGCCAGCCACTCCTCCACCTCGGTCCGGTCTATTTCGAGATCGGCGAACATCGGGTCGGCAAGCCGCCGCCGCAGTGCATCCGCACCGCCGCCCGGCTCGTCCGCCACAAGCAGCCGCGGATCGAAATCGAATCGGTCGGACAGGCGCAACATCAGCGAGGCGGTGACGGGACGCTGGTTCCTCTCCAGCAGGTTCAGATAGCTGGGCGAGACGCCGAGCGTTTCGGCCATCGCCGCCTGGGTGAGCCCGCTTGATCGGCGCAGGCGGCGCAGGCGATGGCCCGCGAAAATCTTCTGGTCAGCCATGGATTTGTAAATATCCGTACATATTCACAGAAGCAAGGCTCATAGCCCGAACGGCATTACACGAAAGTTGGCCTAAGCCGGATAGCATGGCTTAGCATAACCGACGCATATCCTGTGCATTCGCAGCGGCCATTGATCGCCACGCGATGAGCAGGACTTGTAAATTTTGAACGGATGCGCGCCCGCGCTGAACAGGAGACGTAGGATGACAGAACCCGCCCGTAGCCGCGCCGTCTTCTCGACGGAAGATTTCCAGATCATCCGCCAAGCGGTCGCGCATTATCTGAAGCAGGTGCAGGACACGCCGGATTCGGTGAAGTTCGCCAATCTCTATCATCGGCTCGGTCGCCTGATCTGAGCCAAACCGGCTTTTCCTGGGGAGGAAAAGGCGTCCGTCGGAGGCTAGGCCTCCGGCGGACGTTGTCGTTCGGGGCCGGATCATGATCGTCGATGGCCGATGTCGAGCGCGTTCCGGCGGAAATCCGGTCTATTTCCTGGCGAGCACGGTAAGCGCTGCAGTGGTCATCGCCTCGGTGGCCGTCTCGATCACCGCCGGCGCGTCCGGGGCCCAGAAGGGGCTGTGCAGCGACGGCAGCTTGGACGTATCGCCCTTGGCGGCGTCCCACTTGTCCTTCGGCACGCCGCCGACCCAGAAGATCAGGGCCTGCGCGTCCTTGTCCGCCAGATAATATTGGCTGAAATCCTCTCCACCCATTGCTGCCGGCACGTCCTGGACGCGATCCTTGCCGAAGCGGGCGGTGAACACGCTGGCGATTTTCCCAGTCAGCGGCTGCGTGTTGAAGGTGGCCGGCGTCATGCCGTCGCGTAGCGTGATCACCGGCATGCGGTCCTCCGGTATTCCGGCCGCGATCGCTTCGCCCCTGGCGATGCGGGCGATGCCGTCGAGCAGCAGCTTGCGCACTTCGGGCGTATAGCTGCGCACGGTGAGCATCAGCCGTGCTTCGTCCGGAATGATGTTGTGCTTGGCGCCTGCCTGGAAGCTGCCAACGGTCACGACGGCCGCCTGGCCCGGCGTCACCTCGCGCGAGACCAGCGTCTGCAGCGCGGTGACGATCCGTGCGGCGAGCACGATCGGGTCCTTGCTGTTCTGCGGGTAGGCCCCGTGGCCGCCGAGGCCGCGCACGGTGAGATCGACGCTGTCGACATTGGCGAGCGCATAGCCGGCCGTGTAGCCGATCACGCCGGCCGGCAGATTGGCCGCGTCGTGGAAGGCGATGGCATAATCGGGCTTCGGGAAGCGCGAATAGAGACCGTCGTCGATCATCGCCTTGGCGCCGGAGCCGATCTCCTCGGCTGGCTGCGCGATCATGACCAGCGTGCCGCTCCACTGATCCTTCATCGCGGCCAGCCGGCGTGCGGTGCCGACCCAGGACGACATGTGCGTGTCATGCCCGCAAGCATGCATCACCGGCGTTTCCATTCCTTCGCGGGTAAGCGATTTCACCTTGCTGGCGAAGGGCAGTCCGGTTTGTTCCGGCACCGGCAGCCCGTCCATGTCCGTGCGCAGCAGCAGGGTGGGGCCGGGGCCGTTCTTCAGGACGGCGACGACGCCGGTCTTGCCGACTCCGGTGGTGACGGTGAAGCCGAGCTTCTTCGCCTCGGCCGCCAGCTTGGCGGACGTCTTCACCTCTTCGAAGCTCAGCTCGGGATTGGCGTGGAGATCGCGGTACCAGGTCATCAGCGAGGGCATGTCAGCCTTGACGGCATCGGACAGCGGATCGGCCAGCGCGGGCGATGCCGCGAGCGTGGCCAGCAGGGACATGCAAAGCAAGGATTTCATCGGTGAATTTCCCCCGGAAGAGCCGTTGGCGTGCAGCCTGCCGAAGAATGGTTCGCGAAGAAAGGGATCAGATTCGGTTTGAAAATTGCCGTGCCGGCCCAGGCGGGCATTGCCGGAGGCGACTTACAGACAATTTCTCAGCCGTTGGCGAGATGCAGGCAAGGCCGCAGACGTGGCCGCTCGTCGCGGCGCTGCTGGTCGCCGGCCGCCGGCGCTTCACCTGGCAGAGGGACGCGTTGTTGCCCCCGTTGCTGCTGCAGGTCCCCGCCCATCAGGGTGAATACGGGCACGCAGCGTGCGTTTTGCGCAAGCATTTCATCACCCGGCTGCACGCTTCCCAGCGCAAGCCCCATGACAGCCCAGCCGATCATCCGTCCCTCCACGTCCCGCGGAGCAGCATAGCCGAATCGGCTACGGGCCGGAAGCTCAGTCGGCCGGCGTCAGTTCCAGTACGTCGAGGGTCGATTCCCAATGAGGATAGGGAAAGGCGATGCGCCATTTGCGATCGCCGACCCGCTGTACGATACCCGCCATGTCGCGATCCGTATCCAGATTATAGCCAAGCGACTTGTGCTCGTCGCTCAGCACGATCGTGCCGAGGAAGATGCCGCGCGCGCTATTGTCCGGGTAGATGGTCCCCTTCGGCCGCTGCGCCCCGTCCAGCTTGGTGAAGCGAAGACCATCGTCGCGCTGCGAGACGCGGCAATGCGCGATCGGATAGGAGATATAGGCGGGTACGTTGGACCATTTGCCGCCGAGCTTGACCATCCGGCAGAGATAGTTGCCGGCCGGCGGCAACGGATCCGACAGGGCAAGATCCGGCACCAGCATGTCACCTTCGCGCGTGATATCGGCGTCGCGGCCGCCCTGGCGTGCTTTGTCCAGCGCTTCGATCCATGCCTTGCGCCAATCGCGCAGGCGGCCGCGGTCATTCTCGCTCGCGATCGATCGCCAATGGCGCATTTGTGCGGCATCGCTGGCGCAGGCCGGAGTGGAATGATGGCTGCAGGCGCCGAGCAGCATCACTGCAGCGCAGCCGGTGAACCAGGTAAAGGCGATCCGCATAGGAGGCACAGGCTAGAGCCTGATCGTTTTGAGTGGAAGCGCTTTGCGTCTCCACCCAAAGCGTGACGCAGGTCTCTTCGATAATTCGGCCGTTCCGGCGGCCGAGCGTAAAGGCTTATTGCGCGGTCCAGCCGCCGTCGATCGACATGTTGGCGCCGGTGATGTTGCTCGCCTCGTCGCGGCAGAGGAATACCGCCATGGCCGCGACCTGCTCGACCGTCACGAACTGCTTGGTCGGCTGGCCGGCGAGCAGCACGTCGTTCATCACCTGCTCGCGCGTCATGCCCCGCGCCTTCATCGTGTCCGGGATCTGGTTCTCGACCAGCGGCGTCCAGACATAGCCGGGCGAGATGCAGTTGGCGGTGATGCCGAAGGTCGCGGTTTCCAGCGCCACTGTCTTGGTGAAGCCGGCCAGGCCGTGCTTGGCGGTGACATAGGCCGACTTGAAGGGCGAGGCGGTGAGCGAATGAGCCGAAGCGGTCTGGATGATCCGGCCCCATTTCCTGGACTTCATATAAGGCACGGCGAGGCGTGTGGTGTGGAACGCCGAATTGAGGTTCAGCGCGATGATCAGGTTCCACTTGTCGACCGGAAACTCCTCCACCGGCGCGACATGCTGCATGCCGGCATTGTTGATCAGGATGTCGACGCCGCCGAACGTATCCGTTGCCTCCTGCATCATCGCCTCGATCTGGTCGACCTTGGTGAGGTCATGGCCGCTGTAGAGCGCCTTGGCGCCGCTGATGCCTTCCAGTCCGACGCGCTCCTTCTCGATCGCGTCCGCATCGCCGAAGCCGTTGATGACGATGTTCGCGCCCTCGGCGGCGAGCGCCTTGGCGTAGGCGAGGCCGATGCCCGAGGTCGATCCGGTGATCAGGGCGGTCTTTCCCGTGAGGAACATGGGATTTCTCCTCTGCACTAGCGGTGGTTGGTGAGATCGAAGGTGGCCGACCGGCCGTCGATGATATTTCGCGCGAGCAGGCCGGAGCGGCTGATCGTGGCCTCCACGGCGCTCCGTCCGGCGGCCCAATGTTCCTGCATCGTGCGGCGCGAGAATTCGAAATCGCGCGAGCCGCCTTCCCACGCATTGGCGCGATAGATCAGGTGGACGATGTTGAGCGCATATTCGCTGGCGATGCAGCGCAACTCGGCGACGTCGGGATCCTGGTCGAAGTCTGGCGGCAGCTTGGCCAGCAGGCGAGCGATCGCGGCATGCTCGGCCCGCTGCTTCATCAGCTGGTCGGTGATCTGGCGCGTACGGCTGGAGAACTGGATCTCCTTGGCGCGGGCGATGACGTCGTTGATCGTGCGCGGTGCTTGGTTGACCGAAGAGAAGAGATCGACCTGGAAGACGAGCATGTCCTCGCGCTGATCTGCGATCACCTCGCCCAGCGGCGTGTTGGAGACGAGGCCGCCGTCCCACCATAGCCGCTTGTCGATCTCGACGGGGGGAAGCCCCGGCGGCAGGGCGCCCGAAGCCATGATGTGGCGCGCGTCGATCCGGTGCTTGCGCGGGCCGCGCGTATCGAAATAGTCGAAATTGCCGGTCTCGACATCGACCGCGCCGACGGACAGGCGCACCGGCCCGTCATTGAGCAGGTTCCAATCGACCAGCTCGTTCAGCGTGTCGGCCAGCGCGCTGGAGTCATAGAAGCTCAGGGCATCGTCGGTCCCCGGCATGGCGAAGGGCGCCGGGATGAGGCGGGGATGGAAGAAGCCCGGCACGCCCACCGTGGCGACGAAGCCCGCCGACCATTCGTGCACGAACTCGCGCACCTGATCGTTGGGCCAGATCGGGAAGCTGGGTAGTGCCGAGGTCATCCGCTCCCAGAAGGCACGTAGCCGTTCGACTCGGCGTTCCGGCGGATTGCCTGCGATGATGGCGCTATTGACCGCGCCGATCGAGATGCCGGCGACGCGATCGATCTGGATGTCGACTTCGGAAAGCGCCTCATACACGCCAGCTTGGTAACTGCCGAGGGCGCCGCCGCCCTGGAGCACCAATACGACTTCGTCTGGTAGTGGAAGGGGGTCTGTGGAGGTCGACTCGCGGCGTGCCATCGCAGCCTATCTGGTCGTCTTGCTGCGCTGCATCAAGCTCCTGACAGCGATTTCATATCCGGTGGCGTGGATTGCAACCATGATGGTGCGAGCGCATTAATCGTGCGGGACAGGCAGGGACGAAACGCATGCGGCTCGACGACGAACAGGAAAGCTCCAATTTCGAGGTCCAGCGTGGCGGAGGCGGCGGTTTCGGCGGCGGCGGCAACATGCTGGGCCTGCTTCTGCCGCTGATCGGCAGCCGGTTCGGCTGCGGCGGCATCGTCGTCTTGCTCGTCGTGCTGATGGTCATGGGTGTCAATCCGCTCAGCCTGATCGGCGGCGGGCAGATCGCGCCGACACAGCAGGGCGCGCCGTCGAGCCACGATGCAAGCCAGCTGAACCAGGTGCAGCATTGGTCGTTGAAGGTGCTGGGATCCACCGAGAGGACCTGGGGCAAGATATTCCAGCAGGAGGGCAAGCAATATGAGCCTACCACGCTGGTCTTCTATTCGCAGAACGGCATCTCCGGCTGCGGTGCAGCGCAATCGGCGATGGGGCCTTTCTACTGCCCACAGGACAAGAAGGTCTATCTCGACACCAGCTTCTATGACGAGCTGCGCCAGCGTTTCGGGGCGCCCGGCGATTTCGCCCAGGCCTATGTGATCGCACATGAGGTCGGGCACCATGTCCAGGATCTGCTTGGCACGCTGGGAGATGTGAACCGCAGGCAGCAGAGCGTGAGCGAGGCGCAGGGCAATGCGCTGCAGGTCCGCATCGAACTACAGGCGGATTGCTATGCTGGCGTGTGGGCCAAACAGACCGGCCTGCTCGAGGCGGGCGATATCGAGGAGGGGCTGAAGGCTGCCAACGCCATCGGAGACGACACGCTGCAGAAAAGCGCCGGACAGGTGCCCGTGCCGGACAGCTTCACCCATGGCAGCTCGGCCGAACGGATGAAATGGCTCCGCCAGGGGCTCGACACCGGGGATCCGGCGCAGTGCGACACGTTCAACACGCGCGATCTCGGCTGACACGAAGCTCCGACAGGCGGCGCCTTCTCGTCGTTCAGGAGAAGTTTACCCCGCGGGACTATAGATGAGGCCGTGCCGGCTCGTGGGCACATCTTCTCCCTTAGCAGGCCATTTGGCCTTCTCGGGCCGCTCTATCGGGCGGCCCGCTTTTTAGGTGCTCAGCCTTGCACCCTGGGCTTGGCGCGTCTAGCCGCGAACCCATGACGACTCCCGTAAATTCAGGCCCGGAATCGGCAGTTGCGCTGATCTCCGGCGGCCTCGACTCGATGGTGGCGGCGGCGATCGCGCGAGAGCGCGGCCACCGCCTCTTCGCGCTCACCATCAACTACAACCAGCGGCATCTGATCGAGCTGGCCGCTGCCCGCCGCATCGCTGCCCTGCTCGGTGCCGAGCGGCACGTCGTGCTGCCGATCGACCTGCGCGCCTTTGGCGGTTCCTCGCTGACGGATGCGATCGACGTGCCGAAGGAGGGAGTGGGCGACGGCATCCCCGTCACCTATGTGCCGGCCCGCAACACCATCTTCCTGTCGCTGGCGCTTGGCTGGGCGGAAGCGGTCGGCGCGAGCCATATCTATATCGGCGTCAACGCGCTCGATTATTCGGGCTATCCCGACTGCCGGCCGGAATTCATCGCGGCTTTTCAGACGATGGCGGATCTCGCCACCAAGGCGGGTGTCGAGGGTAGCCGCTTCACCATCGAGACACCGCTGCAATATATGAGCAAGGCGGATATCGTGCGCGAGGCGGCGCGGCTCGGGCTCGATGCCGGGATGAGCTGGTCCTGCTACGATCCGGCGCCGGATGGCGCCCATTGCGGCCTGTGCGACAGTTGCCGGCTGCGCGCCAAGGGCTTCGAGGAAGCAGGTCTGCCGGATCCAACGCGTTATGCGGTGCGGCCCTGATGACATCCTATGCCGTCAAGGAAATGTTCCTGACGCTGCAGGGCGAAGGCATGCAGGTCGGCCGCCGGGCGGTCTTCATCCGCTTCGCTGGCTGTAACCTCTGGACGGGCCGCGAACAGGATCGGCGCCGCGCGGAATGCACCTTCTGCGATACCGATTTCGTCGGCATCGACGGAGATGGTGGAGGCCGCTTCGCGGATGCGGAGAGTCTTGCCGAACGTGCGCGCGCGCTGTGGGATCGCGATCTTGCCGAGCTGACGGAGCGCGCTTTCGTCGTGCTGACCGGGGGCGAGCCCATGCTGCAGGTGGATGCGGCGTTGGTCACGGCGCTCAAGGCGCTCGGCTTCGAGATTGCGATCGAAACAAACGGTACATTTGCTGTGGCCGACGGGATCGACTGGATCTGTGTCAGCCCCAAGGCGGGCACCGAGATCGTCCAGCGCAGCGGCAACGAGCTCAAGCTGGTCTGGCCGCAGGCAGGAATCGATCCTGTGGAAATGGAGAGCTGGGACTTTGCCCACTTGCTCGTCTCGCCGATGGATTCGCCGGTCTTCGCTCAAAACCGGCTGGCTGCGATCGATTTCGTCCTCGCCCATCCGCGCTGGCGGCTGTCCACCCAGACGCACAAGGTGTTGGGGCTTCGTTGAGCATGGCCCTTCTCGCTCATGTGGGAGAAGGCTTAAAGTAGCGCTCATGGGAGGGCTGCGATGACGATGCTCTACGCGATCGTACTAGAGCGGGTTGCGAACGGACGGAATCGAGGGGATTCCGTGAGGGTTGGAAATATGATTCAAGCTGCTGGCTGGGCAGGAGGCCGGCAGAGGATGACGCGAGCCTATTCACAGGATTTGC
>NZ_WRPK01000001.1 GCF_009755815.1 Flavisphingomonas formosensis | reverse complement strand
CCCATACTGGCCCGCAGCTATGGCGCTGCTCATCGAGGCCGGACAGATGACAGCATCCGACTACCTGCCAATCCACCCCGATTTACCGCTTGCATCCGAAGGGGCGTCCACAGATGCCGTTCCGCAAACCACCACTTCAAGCCATTCCGGACGAAGCCGTGCGCGCTGACGGGGAAATGTCGGGAAACGCTCAAATCAGTTCGTTTGGTCGAAACTGAGCGGTGCACGATTGTAGACGTAGCAGGTCTCACGTACGGCTCTGATCCGCCTCAATTTAGCACCTTTGAGAGACATTATGGACAACGCGGTGGCATATTGGTCGCAATTGCTCGCGGTGGTGCGGCTAAACCGTTGCTGGGTTCGCGTTGCTTGGCGGGATGGTGATACGACCGACCTGGGGAACTGGGGCATGTCTCTAGGAATACCAGTTGATGGTTATTTGGAGGGACCGGATGGGCCGTGGCCGCTTGGGAACGTCGAATGGGTCGACGTATCGATGAGTTATCTCAAGGGCGGATTGGCGGGATTACCGTTGCAGATTGTCAATGACAGGAAGGGCGAGATACTCTCTGGGCTACGAGCAACACAGCTCGATTGGGAACTGCGTGATACCACTTGGTTGATCGAACGGCAATTTAGCGAAGAAGAGCCCGTTCAGTTGGCCCGCATAGTGAACCCATTCTTTGCCGTCCGGCTTTAGCCACCACGTTGCACAATAGCGGAAGTCCGCAGGATCTTGTATGCGCAGCTTATGCTCGATCCCCGAACATGGACCCTGCTCGATGCCGATACGCTTGCCTTGCAAGCCTTGCGTGCGTCTGGCGAAGATTCCAAAGCCAACCGCACGATCACTGTCCGGTTCAGTGGACGGAACGTCTCGTTGGAGCATTTTCAGCGGGACATGGTTATGACCGGGTGGGAGATCACTCGAATCTCCGCCGATTGCGATGGCTCCTCGATCACTATGGAATGGGTGGGAAAGTCCGATGACGAGGCACTGCGTGAGTTGAGTGAAAGGCTTCGAACCATCGCAAGTTGCTATGGAGTCGTCTACGAAGGTTGGGCGTTTCCGGCAGTCCACGAAGAGCGGTGAACGTCCGTTTGCTACCATTCCAAACCGCGCTCTAACTGCCGGTCGTTATGCCCCGTTAGCGTTGCGCGTCCGCTGGACAGATGCCCGCCAGCACCCGCGTCCGATCCCATTGCAGCTTGTAAATCGCCTGCCCTTGGCGGAGCTGCCAGCAGGACAGGTCCCCCTTCGGTCCCGAGACGACCGCGACCGTCCGGCCATAGCGATCCCGCTCGATCCGCCTGATTCGCATCGTCGGCGCCATCGCCGCGCGTAGGCTATCGGTGGAGGCGAAGGGATCACCCGGTGCGCAGTCGCGATCCTGGCGACAATGTCCCGGCAGTTCGGGCGCATCGATGCCACGCAGCCGGATGCGTTCTCGACCACAGCGAATCGTGTCGCCATCGGTGACGCGGCGGTCTGTGATCGTATCGGGATAGGCGAGTGAAGCGCTGGCGAGGAGCAGGGCAAGCACGGTCGTGATCATTTTCGTGGGCAATCTTTTAAAGGGCGTCAACGGCAAGGCGGCATCATATGAGGGAGCCGCCTCAACCGGTCTCAAGCAGCACCGCGGAAACTCTCCTGGGTCCAATATGCCATCATCGCGGAACCTCCGCGGGCTTTGACGCATGGGGGCCTTGCGATGGCTCGCTTCGAGGCGGTGCGACCGGAATGGGCTTCGAAAAATCTTGGCTCCAGATGTTGGTAACTTGCCCGCTCCGTATCGTGAGAAAAGCGCTGTAGACCGGTGCGCCGCCACAGACCCACGTAATAGCGACCTCGTCCGATGCATAAGACTGCACAGCAGGCAGCCGGTGGCACCTCGCTTCGAGAGCGCGAATCGCGTCCAGACACGTTCCTGAGCGACTCAGCCCAAGATAGGTATCTGCAACAACGGCGGAAATTTCAGGTTTGTCGTTATGAGCAGCGGCTTTCATAAGGCGCTCCGTAAGGCGTGCGGCCGCCTCGGATGCAGGACGGTTGACAGATTGGCCGTTAAAGACGCCCGGCTTGGGCTTGGTGTCGGGTGGCACGCAAGGGCCATATGGTCCTGTGATAACCGCGACGTCGTTGGCTGCTGCCGCCGGCGGCGTACTTTGCATGATGGCTGCCACAACGTAGAGCCAGCCTAGAGTTCGTCTCATGATTTTCCCCCGGTGCGCTCTTTCGCACATACCAACCCCCGATCATCGGCGAGCACTAAAGTTGCTCACCAAAGCATGCATCAAAGATCGCTAGCGCGAGATAGCAGGCTCCACGACGAACGCACGCCGTTGTTCAATGGTGCAGGGGCTAGAGCAGGATAGCTGGGTCCCCGGCGCGGGGCGCCCGCTTGACCCACGGTTCGTTCGTCCGCGTCATCTCGATCAGTTCGTCGGGAAAGCACCGCTCCTGAAAGCCGACGATCTCGTCAAAGTCGCCGTTGAGCCACAGTCCGTACTCCTCGGGCTGAAGCAGCACGGGCATGCGGTCGTGAACGGGGCGGATCGCCTCGTTGCAGTCGGTCATGACCCCGGAATAGACCGGACCCCATTCGTCGCTGACCCGCCAGAGGCCCGCCCATGCGAAGATGGGCTGGTCCTTCACGTTGAACCAGGTCCGGGTCTTTCCGCCCTTTGGCCCCTCCGCCTCGGCAAAGCCAGTAAGCGGAATGAGGCATCGCCATTGCGGTTTGCGCGCCAGCCCGATCCACATGCCCTTACGGAGATCCGCGATATTGTTGACCGGCTTCGGCTTGGCGGTCGGCGACATGGTCTTGAGCCGCAGCGGGAAACCCCACGTCATCGATTGCATGACAGGCGCGCCGTCCTCCTGTCGAACGACCATGCCGGGCGTGCCGGGATAGACCTCCTCGGGTGCGTTCGATCGGATCGGGTTTGCAACGCCGAAATAGGCTGCCACCTCGGCGGCGCTTTTCCTCACGGTGTAGAGGTTGCACATGGGCTCATCCTGCCACGATAGAGGGCGGGCACAGCCGACTCACAGGAGCGCCGTCTGTGGTTTGGCGGACACCGGCAGCCCGCCGCTTTTCCAGACATGCTTCGTTCGCTCCACGCGCATACGCTCCGCATCGATAGGCTTGCCATACTGGAACGCGATCACGTCCTCGATTGATCCATGAAGCCATCGACCGTAATTCGCCGGATCGAGCAGCACCGGCATTCGGTCATTGGTGGGCGGGATTGCGGCATTCGCTTCCATCGTCATGCCGGCAAAGGCTGGTCCAAACTCGCTCGTGACCCGACAGAAGCCGGCCCATGCGGCGATGGGTTGCCCCTCGATCGAAAACCATGTGCGCCGCTTGGATCCCGGCTCGCCTGCAGGGTTGGCGAAATGGGTGAGGACGATCAGGCAGCGATAGCGCGGATCCACTACGACCCTTTCCCACATCGGGTTGGTAAGGTCGGCGACCAGGCCGATGATGCCGCTCTCTTCACGGTGCTCCGGTCCCGGCGCGACTTTGCGAGGGAAGCCCCAGACCATAGAGCGCAGGAGGCGGCGGCCGTCGCGCTCGATAACGACGAGGCCCCTAAGCCCTTCTGTCATCTCCGTAGGAACCTCCAGGCTCGGGGCGGGCTCCGTTCCGAAATGGTTCGCGATGTCGGCGATGGGCGCGGCGATGGTGTAGAGCCTCGACATGCTTCACCTCATGACCGGAACCGGCTGATCATGCGTCTCCATTCCCGCTCGTCCGGAGCCGGAAACTGCGGGCCGGTCTCGTCCTCCTCAACGATCTCGACCTTCGGGCGGATCCTGCCATGGCCTTGCTGGAAACAATTTCCGCACCGAAAACGCAGCGGCACGACCCGCATGCTGTCGTCCCATCGCTTCTGCTGGAACAGCCACCATAGATGGGCGCCATTGTGAATCTTGCTTACGCCGCATCGTGGACAGGTCAGGCGCAGATTCTTGCGATAGAGCGCAACGTGCTGAATGTGCGTCAGGCGGGCGCGGAAGAAACGTTCGGCCGAGTCGTCCATGGATCACGCCGTTCATTCCCGGACCAATTCCGCATCGGGCATCGAAGCGATCAGGTCGGCGGTGCTGATGCCAAAAGCGCGAGCCAGTGCATCGGCTTCGTTCCGCGTGAGACTGTCGCCGCGGTTCATGGCCTCCAGGCGATCTTCCGAAATACCCGTCTGTCGAGCCAACCTCGCGAAGGGAATCGCGTTCTGTCGCTGCCACGCGCCGAACCAATGATCGCCCGTCGCGATGGCACGCGCCACCGGATGTGCCGGCGACCAAATCTCCAGTCTGCGGATGATCGGGCGTTCGCCCTTTCTCCGCACCATCAGTCATCCCAGAGCGGCCAGGCGCCCGGCGCAGCTCTGTTCTCCGGCAATAGGCTGCTGGTGCTGCCACGGCTGCGCAGCTCGTCCAGAATCACTGCGAGGAAGGCGGGATGCTCGCAATCGTAAACGGCTTTCGCGAACCGATCCTCAAGCCACTGGTCGTCCTTGTCGCGCCATGCGTCCGGCGGGCCATCGACGGAGCGCATCACGATGGGCGCCGCGCCGTCTTCAGCCCTTGGGTGATCGATAAGCTTCATGCCGCTCTCCTGTCGGCTGTGCAGGCCCGCCAATGTTCCGACGCAAAGAACGTCGCGCGCCGAAGGGCTTCATCGGCAGTCTGCGCGTGGGCACTCCATTGGAGATGCGCCCCGACCTTCAGGCCGGCCTTCACATCGGCTTCCCATCCGCGTTTCGAGCGGTACACCTTCCACGAATAATCGAACCCGGCGATTTGCTGCGCCATCTCGGCAAGCGGGGCCAATCCGTCCAGCAGGGCCGGGTCAAGCTCGTGGTTCATGGGAAGGAGCCTAGGCGGCGCACTGGCGCGACCACACTGCAGGCGATAGACGCTGCTGCGCCAGCACTGCGTCGATGTTCTCGGGGAGCAGGAGGCTATGGCTGCCGCGGCGGCGCAACTCGTCCTCGATCGCTGCGATCAGCCTGCGGGCCGCACCTCCATAAGCATCATCGCGGTAGCCGCAGACGTTCTCGGCGCCGAGCGCCCACATCTCCTCAAGCGCCTGTTCGGTCGCATCCCGGAGGAAGCCGGAAACCCACGGGCTGAGCGGGTTCAGTCGAGAGAGGTCCGACACGCGCACGTCATCGCGCAGGGAATCTCCATGCTCCATGGCTCTGCTCCAGATTGCATCTCACCGCCAACGCCAGCGGATGAGAACAAACATGGAACACTGAATCTGAGTCGGTCAAGCGCTGGGGGCGAAACGATCGCGCTGTCCCCATTTGGCTCGCGTTGGCCTGCGGACCTCGCGAGAGCGAGCGCCGATCGCGTGATGCGGGCGAGCCTGGTTGACGCAGAGGCCGAGTTGAGCCAGTGGCGCCTTACTGACCGCGGTGCTTCGCAGGAGTGATCCTGCCGCCGGCATCATTCGCGCGGTATACCGAGCAGATTAGTCCTTGCCCGCTCAAAATCATCGGATTTGGTGGAGTTCGGATGCTTTCCCGCGATCATCGCCGATAGCCGCCAACCAAGCGGCATCTGCGGCGGCTGCGTCCTCGTAGAGATGAGTGCCGGCGCGGGTACGGACGATATAGCTCATCACGAAACGGCCTTCGTGCCAGTGCTCGATTCGCACCAGATCAACGCCGTTCGCAGAACGAACGACATGCTCTCGCGATGCCATAGCGACCTCCATGTATCTCTCGAGCAGGGCGCCTGGGTACATTGCTGTCACAAGTAGCGCAAGGCGTCGAGGACGGCGCGACCCCCTCGGGCCGCTCCATCTACGCAGGATCGCATAATGCAGTTCGGCAAGATCTCCCGTCAGCGTCTACAAACAGCCCGATCCGGTATCTGCGCGGCTGAGCAAGCTGTTTTGATCCGTTTTGGCGCAATTGGCGCACGCGCTTTGACTCCCCGGCCGCGCCCGGCCTAGCCTCCGGCGCCTCGGGGGAGGACGCATGCAAAATTCGCACGAACGACAGATTGTTCATTTTCACATGACCGTGAACACCTCACCGGCCGGTCATCTTCCTGATATGGAGCTTATCGCAGCACACCTGATTCAAAGGGTACGGGCCGGCAAGACCATCCAGCCCGTCGAAGCCGAGCGCTATCAGATCGCCATCACACACGCGGAAATCACACCTAAGCCGAACGGGGGCAAGGCTCTGGTGATGCTCTTCACTTTTGCCGATCCAGATGCGGCAGCAGCTGCGAACATACACCTTCCAACCCGAAGAGTGCGCCGCCTTGAAAAACTGCGAGATGAAGCACGCGGCTACTCTGCGCACGTGATTATGGATCTCAGCCCAATGGGACAAAATGACCATACGTATGCCGTGTTGCTTGAGAGCGCGGAACGGCTGGGCAAAACGCGCGTCCGCCAGATGCTCGATTTCCAATTTCGGTCCATTTTCCATGATGCTCGGTTTGTGATCCCAGACGCCGCCGGCAACCCTGTGATGGCCAAACCCCGTATCACGCTCGATACGGTTGCCAGCGAGAAGCTTAGAGCGGCGGCGCGCGGAGAAGCTGAACTGAAGCAACTTAGACTGATCGACGTGTCTCCGCCGAAGGGGTTTGATCCGCCGGCCGGTGCGAAGGTGCGCCGACGAGAGATGTTTCTGACCGTAGACGTTCCAGCCGCAATGGCTCTTGAGGATTTTCTCAAATCGATACAGCCTTGGGCGTTGCAGGAGGGGTTTGAAGACATGTATGTGGTCTGGGAGCGACCGCCGGAAAGTGTGCCGGCCGGGACGCTATCTCGTTCCCAGACCGAGCGAGCTAAGATCGATCTGGCCCAGGCGGATATCGGCGAGACACTGTTCGCCCGGAAGCAATTTGTTAATTTGGCAATACCCCTAGATGATCTATCGACGTCCATCAGCGCTGAGCTGACGCAGGCGATGCTCGCGATGTGGGCTTAGCGTGCCTATATGTGGGAGGGTTCCGATGACACTATTGACGCCTTTCCGCTACATCCTGATTCGCCACCGCGCGAAAGCGCTCTACGATGTTTTTCTTCCACTGGTGTTCGGGGTAGGTCTGAGCGTGCTATTGCTGGCGCTCAAGCGGCCAGTGCCGATCTTTGGAGACAAGGGATATCTCTCGCAACTTCAAACCTTGCTGACGATTCTCGGCGGTTTTTTCATTGCCGCACTGGTCCTGATTACGACAGATGGCGGAAATTCGTTGCTATCCAAGCCGGTGGGTGGCGCATATCCACCTCGCCTTCCCAATGAGCGGGCTCCACTCAGCCGTCGCAGGTTCCTAGGGTATCTTTTCGGCTACCTATCGACCGCCTCGATCGCAATGGTTGCCCTATCCTTGATCGCAAACTTAATCGCGCGTCAGCTTGCCCCTGAGATCACTGACGGCGCTCGGCAGGCTCTTAAGTGGGTGTTCGTGGTTGGCTTCAACGTCTGGCTTGCGCATCTGACCGTCTCGACGTTGCTTGGACTCTTCTATTTCACCGAGCGACTGCAGATGCCCGACCACACGATCGCGCCCGGTGGGACGCCGCCGCAGCCTTGATGGACCTTTGCTGCTTAGCACTCCCGTTCAATCTCGATCCGCGCCGGCACGATTATATAGACCGGTCCGATCTCGCCATCTCGCACGGCCACGCCAGCCTGGATCGCGTCCTTGTGCGCCAGGGCGAGCGTGTCGCGCCACGGGCGCAGCGGCCGGTCAAACTCCATGGCTTAACGATGCAAGCGATCAGGCTACCAGAAACTATTCTCGAGTGAGAAGGGTGACCGCCTCGCCCAAGTGCTTCAATTCGAGCGCCACTGCCTCCAGCCCGCCTGGTTGGCTACCTCCCGCCGCGATGCTTCTGAGCGCCTTTGCTACTCGTTCTTGCCCTCGCGCCAATTCCAATAATGCGAATGCGACGGCAAATTGCCCATCGCCCTTCCGAGCGCGGTCCTCGAAGAGATCCTGAATGTGCTGTTCCGCCATCGTCGTGTCTCCCCTCATCGTCTCGGCCCGTCGAGCAGCGTCGCAGCCGGCTGCATACCCTTCATCAGCAGATCCGCAAATTCCTGACCCAGCTCGCGCCTTCGCTCCATATGCTCGTGCCTGTCGTACGCCGCCGCCACCTTGTTCGGCGGCACATGCGCGAGCATCAGTTCGATCGTCTCCAGGTCGGCCACTCTGCCCGCCTTCCGCGCCCGCGCCTTCATGGTGGTGGAGAAGGTCGCGCGCCAGCCATGGGGTACGTGCCGGCCATGATACCCCACGCGGTTATAGAGATAGCCGATCGCGTTCTCGCTGAGCGGCTGGTGAGCATGGCGCTGGCCGGGAAATACCAGCTTGTTGCGGCCAGTGAGCCGGCGCACGGCGCGCAGGATCTCGACAGCCTGCCAGCAGAGCGGCACCTGGTGTTCGAAGCTCTCTTCCTCCTTCAGGTCCATGATGAGCTTCATCCGCGCGGAGGGTACGCGCCAGATGGGCAGATGCGGCCCGAACTGGCGATCGTCCCAATCGATGCCCTCGACCTCGCTCCACTCCATGCCGCGGACCATCCCCGGCCGGGCCTGCGTCAGCGCGAGGAAGCGCGAAGCGAGCTTCGTGATCGGCGACGCGCCGGACGCTTCGGCTGCGATCAGCACCTCGCGCGCCTGGTCGGGATCCGTAATCGAGGGTTGGCGCGTCTTCTTCGGCATGGGCTGGAGCGCGTCGACCACGACGGCCGCCGGGTCCTTCGTCACCACGCCCTCGGACATCTTCATCCGGTATACGGCCGAGATGCGTTGGCGCAGGCGGCGCGCCGTCTCGATCGATCCCCGCGCCTCGACAGCACGCAGCACCTCCAGCACCATGGGCTCGTCGATCGCGGCCAAGGGCCGTTCGCCCAGCGTCGGGAAGATGTCGCGCTCGAGGCTGATGATCACGTCTTCGGCATGGACAGGCGCCCAGCGCCCTTTCTGCAGCTCATGCCATTCGCGCGCCGCGGCTTCGAACGTCACCTGCTTGGCGATCTCGGCGGCTTCCCGCGCTTTCTCCTCCTGCGCACGTTTCCTGGCGCCGGATGGGTCGATGTGGTCGCGGATTTGCCGCCGGGCGGCGTCGCGCTTTTTGCGTGCCTCGGACAGCTTCACATCGGGGTACGGCCCAAAGGTGAGGAGTTTCTCCTTGCCGCCAAACCGGAACTTCATCCGCCACGACTTGGAGCCGCTCGTGGCGACGTGGAGATAAAGCCCTCCCGAATCTGCAATCTTATATGGCTTGTCCCTCGCCTCGGCCTTCCTCACGGCCGCATCGGTCAACATACCCCGACCTCCATTTCCGCTACCCCAATCCTTACCCCCCGATACCCCCGCATAGGGCGGAACAGATCAGGATCAGTCCGGACAGATCATAGCAAACGGAGAGGCAAAAAACCCCCGAAATCAGGCTATTTTGGAAAATTCTGGAAGGGATCTTGGCGGAGAGGGAGGGATTCGAACCCTCGGAACGCTTGCACGCTCAACGGTTTTCGAGACCGCCCCGATCGACCACTCCGGCACCTCTCCGCGAGACACTGACGCCCGCACGAGAATGCAGGCCAGCCGATGGAGGGCGCGCCTTAGCCGAAGGAATCGCGCTTGCCAAGCCAGTGCTTGTGTTGAACGCAAAGGTCCTTAAATTAAGTCCATGGACACACGCGCCTCCCTCACCGGCCATGCCGGACTGCCCACGGCCCCGCCCATCGCCCATGCGCGATTCGCGATCGGCGACGTGGTGCGCCATCGCCTGTTCGAATTCCGTGGCGTGATTTTCGATGTGGATCCCGTCTTCGCCAACAGCGAAGAATGGTATCAGGCAATTCCAGCGGATGTACGCCCCAGCAAGGATCAACCCTTCTACCATCTTCTCGCCGAGAATGCGGAGAGCAGCTACGTCGCCTATGTCAGCCAGCAGAATCTGGAACCGGACGAAAGCGAGGAGCCGGTCGACCATCCCGCGATTTCGGGAATCTTCGACGGCTTCCACAAGGGGCGCTACATGTTGAGGCGCGAACACCGGCATTGAGCCGGATATTGTTGACAGCCGGGTGACCTTCGCTTATCCGCCCGGCCTTCTTCCGCACGGGGAATCGGGCCGTAAGCCCTGCTTCGTGCGGATCACATAGCTGAAGAAGTGAAGAGGGCCATGTTCGCTATCGTGCGCACGGGCGGCAAGCAGTATCGCGTTGCCGCAGGAGACAAGATCGCCGTCGAGAAGATCGCTGGCGAAGCGGGTGAGACCGTGTCGCTGGGCGACGTGCTGCTCGCAGGCGAAGGCGCCGAGCTGAAGCCGGTCGATGGCCTCGTCGTTTCTGCTGAAATCATCGCGCAGGCGAAGGCCGAGAAGGTCATCGTCTTCAAGAAGCGCCGTCGGCACAATTATCGTCGCCGCAACGGCCATCGCCAGCAGCACACGATCCTGAAGATCGTGTCGATCGGCGCCTGAGCGCAACGCAAGGAGTATAGGCAATGGCACATAAGAAAGCAGGCGGCTCCTCGCGCAACGGTCGCGATTCGGCCGGCCGCCGCCTCGGCGTGAAGAAGTTCGGCGGTCAGGAAGTGATCGGCGGCAACATCATCATCCGCCAGCGCGGCACCAAGGTCTATCCGGGCCGCAACGTCGGCATGGGCAAGGATCACACGCTGTTCGCGCTCACCGAGGGCCGCGTGACCTTCCACGAAGGCAAGCTCGGCCGCAAATATGTGAGCGTCGACGTGCTGGCCGAAGCGGCCGAATAACGGACGGACCGATATGCGGGTCGTCCGGTGGGCGACCCGAAGATCTGCTGCGGCGGATCGAGAGGGAGACGGGGTCGCACCGCCTCCCTTTTTGCTGTCTCCCTTACCATCTTCGCCGTGCGCGAAATTTTTGTCGCACCCATGTAACCCTTTCGGTGCAGGGGCGTTGCACGCGGCGAGAGGGAGGGTTTTTCCATGTTCGCTCGTACCGATCGGCTGCTCCTGCGGCCGGGCTGGTTGGAAGATGCGCCCGCGCTGGCGGCTGCGATCGGCGATGAAGCCGTCGCGAGCAAGCTTGCGCGCGTCCCCCTGCCCTACGGCCTGGCCGAGGCGGAAGCCTATCTGTCGCGGCAGCAAGATCCGTTGCTGCCCGATTTCCTGATCTTCACCCGCACCCGCGGCGCGCCACGCCTGGTGGGCGGCATCGGCCTCTTCCGGGATATCGCCGGCGAGGCCGAGCTCGGTTACTGGATCGCGCGCGATTATTGGGGCCTGGGCTTCGCCACCGAGGCGGGCCGGGCGGTGATCGATCTCGCACGGGACAGCCTGCGCCTGCCGCGCGTCGTCTCAGGCCATTTCATCGACAATCCCGCCTCCGGACGGGTGCTGCGCAAGCTCGGCTTCCGTCCCGTCGGCCGCTATGCCTCGCGTCATAATCTGGCGCGGGACACCATCCTGCCCTGCGCGCTCTATGCGCTCGACACGATGGAGACGGAGGCCAGCCCGCTCGCGGCATAGGGCCTGCGCTGAAAGGCTGGGAAGCCGGTCAGGCCAGCTGCCATTCGTCGCGAACGGTCTCGTCCGGTTCGGCGGCGAAGCGGGCCGGCCTCTCCCGCGCAAAGCGATCGCCATCCAGCCGCGCCAGGGCCCAGATCGCCGCGCCCCGCACCAGCGGCGCGGCGTCGTCAAGGAGGCTCACCAAAGGTTCCACCAGTTCGGCGCGGCCGCTATTGCCCGCCGCAATCGCGGCGTTGCGCACCATCCGGTCGCGACCGATGCGCTTGATCGGCGATCCGGAGAAGATCTGGCGGAAGGCAGCATCGTCGAGCCGCAGCAGATCGTCCAGCCACGGCACGGCAAGCTCGGCGCGCGGCAGGAAGGCGCGGTTTGCGGCGGCGCTGGCAGCGAACTTGTTCCAAGGGCACACCGCCAGGCAATCGTCGCAGCCATAGATGCGGTTGCCGATCGCACCGCGGAATTCGCGCGGGATCGGCCCCTTCAGCTCGATCGTGAGATAGGAGATGCAGCGCCGCGCATCGAGCCGATAGGGCCCTGGAAAGGCTGCGGTCGGGCAAGCCCGCTGACAGGCGTCGCACGATCCGCAGCGGTCCCCGCCGGGCGAATCGGGCTCCAGCGCCAGCGTCGTGTAGATCGCGCCGAGCAACAGCCAACTGCCATGCGCGCGGCTCACCACATTGGTGTGCTTGCCTTGCCAGCCGAGCCCCGCCGCTGCGGCGAGCGGCTTTTCCATCACCGGCGCAGTATCGACGAACACCTTTACGCCGACATCCTCCGCCTGATCGACCAGCCAGCGCGCCAGCGTCTTCAGATTGCGCTTCACGACGTCATGATAGTCGGCACCTTGCGCGTATACGGAGACACGGCCGACGTCACTCGCCCCGGCAAGCCTCATCGGATCCTCCGCGGGCGCATAGCTCATCCCCAGCATGATCACCGATCGCACGTCCGGCCAGAGCGCCTTCGGCGATACGCGCCGGTCCGCCTTTTCCTCCATCCACAACATGTCGCCATGCGCGCCATCGGCGAGCCAGGCGCGCAGCCGGTCGCCCGCAAGGGGAACCGAGTCGGCGCCGGCTATGCCGCAAGCGACGAAACCAAGCGCCGCGGCCTGCGTCTTCAAATCTGTCGTCAACGAGTTGTTGGCCATTATCCGGCTATGGATAGCACAGGATGAACGCCATGGGGTTCGCGCAGTGATGCACGCTTTTGCGATCGAGGCACGGGGGCTGGTGAAGGATTTCGCCGGCAAGCGCGCGGTCGACGGCATCGATCTCGCCGTTCCGGGCGGTGCCATCTACGGCGTGCTTGGCCCCAATGGCGCGGGCAAGACGACCACACTGCGCATGCTGCTCGGCATCATCGATCCCGATGCAGGCACACGCACGCTGCTCGACGAGACGGAGCCGCTGAAGGCGGCACGGCTGGTCGGCTATCTGCCCGAGGAACGCGGCCTCTATCCGGCCATGGCCGCGCGCGAGGCGATCGCGTTCATGGGCGCGCTGCGCGGCCTGCCGCTCGCTGAGGGGCGCCGCCGCGCGGGGGAGCTGCTGGAGGCGCATGGTCTCGGCGATGCCGCAGGCCGCGCCATCCGGACCCTTTCCAAGGGCATGGCGCAGACCGTGCAGCTGCTCGGCACGTTGGTTCACAAACCGCGCCTGATCGTGCTCGACGAGCCCTTTTCCGGCCTCGACGCGCTCAACCAGGGGCGGCTGGAGACACTGATCCGCGCACAGGCGGCGGAAGGCGTGACCGTGCTCTTTTCCACCCACGTCATCGCCCATGCCGAGCGACTGTGCGAGCGGATCGCGATCATCGCCGACGGGCGGGTGCGTTTCGAGGGCGGCGTGCAGGAGGCGCGGGACCGGCTGCGCCCGCAGGTCCGGCTCGGCACCCGCGCCGAAAGCGGGCCCTGGCGCAGCGCGCTGCCGCCGCAGGCGGCGTGCGGCAGCGACGGGCTCTGGCATTTCGAGCTGCCCGATAGCGGCATCGAGCCGCTGCTCAAGGCGCTGATCGACGGCGGCGCCGGCATCGAGACGCTGTCGATCGAACGGCCCGGCCTGCACGACGCCTTCGTCGCGATCGCCGGCGAGGCCGTGGCTGCGAGAATGGACGAGCCGGGGGCGCTGGCCGCATGAATGAACTCATTCGCGCCGCGCTGGTCATCGCCCGGCGGGACTATACCGCCACCGTCTTTTCCAAGACCTTCCTGCTGTTCCTGATCGGGCCGCTATTCCCGATCATCTTCGGCTTCGTCTTCGGATCGATCGGCGCCAATGTCGACAAGACGGCGCGCCCCGTCGTCGCGGTGATCGCGACCGACGGCGAGCGCACCGCGTTGACCGCGGCGCGCAATCGCCTGGCCGATCGGCTCGGCGACGGATCGCTTCCCCTCTTCCGTTTCGTCGCTCCGCAGCGTGACGCCGCTGCGCAGGTACGACACCTGCTCCAGAATGAGGATGACGCGACCGTCGCCGTATTGTCCGGCGGCCTCGACGAACCGGTGCTGGCGGGCCCGCGTGGGGCGATCAACGATCTGGGCGGCGACGTTTCGCTCATACTCGACGATGCGCGCCAGCACCGCCTGCTCGGCAAGGCGGCGCCCGCGCCGGTCGAACTGGCTACGAGGCCGGTGGACCGATCCGCCGGCGACGCCGCGCAGGGCCGCATCCTCACCGCCCGTGTCGGCCAGCTCGTGCTGCTGATGCTCACCATGATCCTGGCGGGCATGCTGCTGTCAAACCTGATCGAGGAAAAATCGAACAAGGTGATCGAGGTGCTGGCTGCCGCTGTGCCAATCGATGCGATCTTCCTCGGCAAGCTGATCGCCATGCTCGGCATGTCGCTGACCGGCATCGCGGTGTGGGGCGGCGTTGCGGCGCTCGGCGCGCTGGCGATCCTGCCCCCCGGTGCGAGCCTGCCCCTGCCCGCGATCGGCTGGCCTATGTTCGTGCTGCTGGGCGTCGTCTATTTCACGGCCAGCTATCTGTTGCTCGGCGCGCTCTTCCTTGGAATCGGCGCGCAGGCGTCCACGGTGCGCGAGGTGCAGACGCTGTCCATGCCCGTCACCATGGGCCAGCTCGTCGTCTTTGCCTTCGCCTCGTCGGCAGTCGGCAATCCGAACAGCCCGATGGCGCTCGCCGCGACGGTCTTCCCCTGGAGCTCGCCTCTCGTGATGCTGGCGCGCGCCGCGCAGTCCGCCATGCTCTGGCCGCATTTGCTGGCGATCCTCTGGCAGGCGCTCTGGGTGGCCGTCATCATCCGGGTGGCCTCGAGGCGATTCCGTGTGAGCGTACTGAAATCGCGGGGCGCGCGGCGGAGCTGGTTCCGCCGCCGCGAATCCGCCCGAGAGGAACGGACATGATCGTCACCACGACCGAGAATATCGTCGGTTACAGGGTGCGCGAAGTGAAGGGGCAATGTTTCGGCGTGGTCGTGCGCAGCCGAGGCCTCGCCGGCAACATCCTCGCCTCGCTGCGCACCATCATCGGCGGCGAGATCAAGGAATATAGCTCTCTGCTGGAGGAAGCCCGCCGCCACGCGATCGACCGGCTCACCGCCAATGCGCGGCTGATGGGCGGCAATGCGGTGGTCATGATGCGCTTCGATTCGTCCGAAATCGGCACGGTGATGACCGAGATCGTGGCTTATGGCACCGCCGTCTGGGTCGAGCCGCTCGAATGATGCTGCGCGTCGCCGCGATCAGCGTCGCCGCGGTGCTTCTCGCTTTCGTCGCGATTCTCTGCGCCATGGGATCGCCGCTGTACGGCCTGCTGATCATGCTCGCGGCGGTCACGCTGCTGCTCGTCTACGAGCGCCGCCGTTACAAGCCGCTCGCAGATCGCCCGCCGTCCGGCTGGCGCCCGACGGGCGAGCGCTTCGTCGATCCGGAAACCAATCAGCCGGTCGAGGTGTGGAACGACCCGGTGACGGGCGAGCGCAGCTATGTGGTGAAGGAACCGGACAAGGGCTGACCGCCGGCCTTCAGGCCGGCGATGCCATGAAACTAGCCGCTCGCTCGCGCCGCATCTCAGTGGACGAAGCGTGCCACCACGTCGCGATAGCTGCGGCTCACCTTCACCTGCGCGCCGGAATCGAGCACCAGGAAGCATTCGCCATTGGTATGCGGCTTCACCTGCTTGACCAGATCGAGGTTGACGATCGTCGAACGGTGGACGCGCTGGAAACGACGCGGATCGAGCCGCTTCTCGAGATCCTTCATCGTCTCGCGCAGGATCAGCGTGTTGTCGCCGGTGTAGATGCACATATAGTCGCCGGCCGCATCGATCCGCTCGATCGTATCGACGTCGACGCGAAAGATCTGACCGCGATCCTTGATGTTGATCAGCTTCTCGAAACGGTTGGCGGCCGGCGCGTCGTCGCCGTCGGGCAGCGAGCCCGCCGCTTCCGGTGCCACTTCGGCGAGCACTTCCTTGAGCCGATTGGCCTCGCCGACGCCGCGCTTCTCGGACAGGCGCTGGCGGACGCGGTCGATCGTGTCGGCCAGCCGGCCCTCGTCGACCGGCTTCATCAGATAGTCCATCGCCTGGGCCTCGAAGGCGCGAATGGCATGATCCTGATAGGCGGTCACGAACACGAACAACGGCGGCTCGACCTCCATCAGACCCTGGATGACCGAGAAGCCGTCGAAGCCGGGCATCTGGATATCGAGGAAGACGAGATCCGGCTTGTGTGTCTTGATGGAACGGATGGCCTCCCGGCCGTTGAGACAGGTATCGATGATTTCGACATCCTCATAAGGCTCGAGGCGGAGCTGCAGACCCTGAATGGCGAGCGGCTCGTCGTCGACGAGGATGGTTCTGATTGTCATGCGGCTTCCCTGGGCTGTTCGGTCTGAAACGGTATTTCGATCATGACGCCGAACCCGCCCCCGCGGTCCGACTGGATTTCGAACCTATGGTCCCCGCCATAGGCCTGGCTGAGCCGGTCCCGTATGTTGGCGAGGCCGACGCCAGTCGAATAATTGGGCCGTACCGGCCCATCGTTCAAGCCCGGGCCGGTATCGGACACGGTGATCTGCACCCGCCCTCCGGCCAACCGCGCCTCTACGGTGATTTCGGCGCCCTCCTCCTTGGGCGTGACGGCATATTTGATCGCATTCTCGACCAGCGGCTGCAGCAGCAGCGAGGGCAGCCGCGCCTGCGATACGGCCGGATCGACCGAAAAGCGCGGCCGCAGCCGATCCTCGAAACGCATCTTCTCGATCTCGAGATACAGCTTCAGCGTCTCCACCTCCTGTGCCAGCGTCACCTGCGCGGTGGGTTCGTTGACCAGAGTATAGCGCAAAAACGACGACAGACGAGAGAGCATCGCATTGGCGCGATCGGTCTGCTTCAGCAGCACCAGCGTCGAGATCGAATTGAGCGTGTTGAACAGGAAGTGCGGATTGAGCTGATAGCGCAGCATCGCGAGCTGCGCGGAGCTCGCCTGGTTCTCTAGCCGCGAAAGCGTGTCGGTCTGCTCCTCCAGCATGAGATAGAAATTTATGCCGTAATAAAGCGCGGACCAGGCAGCCAGCAGCGCGAAATCGAGCAGGATGGCACCGAAGAACTCGATCCCGGACGGCATCGAGCCGGGCCGGTAGAAAGTGGCATGCGCCCACACCTCGATCGTCGAGAAGCCCGCCGATGCCAGCACCAATATCACGATCGAGACGCCCCAGGTGACGACCGGCTTCTGCCGGATCAACCTGCGGAAGGCCGCGGCCATCAGCAGCGTCATCGAATAACCCGTCGCGGTGGTGAGCGCGGTCGGCACGACGTAGAGCAGGCCCATCGCGTTCGCGAGGCCGCCCAGCGTCCGCAGGACGAAATAGCCGCTCCACCCCGCGGACTGAAGGATCCAGAAGGCGCGGTTCTTGTCCGCAAAGAAAGGTTGCGCGCGAGGGCCGACGGTTGCCATGCCCGCAGGTCTAGAGGATTTCATCGCCGCGATGAAGCGCCCCCGGCCTATTCGGCATCCGCGGGGTGATAGGTGAGCGCGATGCCCCAGCGATCGAGCACCAGCGCGCCGTCCCGGATACGCACCGGCTCCGCCTTGAAATCGGCGCGGCCAAGATCGTTGGGCTCGAACCGGAACAGCATGAGATTACCCTTTGCCAAGTCCACTGGAAAGGCCTCGGACGCGACGCCGAACACCCGGATACCCAACTTCACCGACTGCGACCTGGTTCCCGGCTTGGCGAACAGGGCATAGCCATTCTCGTCGGTCGCCGTCGCCTGCACCGTCCCGTCAGCCGCGGTCAGTGCCACGTCGACGCGCCCGATCGGCTTGCCGTCGGGCCCCGCGACGCGGATCTTCAACGCCTTTTCGGGATCGGGCACGGCTGCGTCGAGCGAAAAGCGCGGTGGCGTCACCACAGGCTCGGTGGTCAGCAGCACCGTATCGCCCTGCCGCTTCCAACTCCCCGTCGCATTCTCGTCCAGCGCGCCATAACTCAGATACCATTGGAAACGGCCGTCCGGCTTCAGCATCAGCTCGGACGCGACCTCCGGCTGCGACGTGAAATAGCCGCCGGCTATGTCGGATGGCGTCTCGGCGAGCGCCGGTGCCGCCAGCAGCAATTGCAGCCCCGCAAGACAGGAAGAGAAGCGTCTCATGGCAGGACCATGCCCGCAGGTTCCGCAGCCCGCAATTGCGCGGCGCGAAATTATCCATTTGTCGCCTCCGCGATTCTCGGTGAAGCTGTGTCCGCGATCACAGGAGGCCGCGCCAGGGGGAGATAGAGAATAGGCCTCCGCGTCGTCGTGTAGCGTTGGATGGCGCGGAGACTTTCGTCAAATGGGGAACTGACATGGCGATGAACGCCGCCGAACTGGCAACGCTGCTTCCTGCGAACTCCGTATTCGCGGCCTGCGACATGAAGGAACTGGAAGACCTGCTGGCTCATGGCAGCGTCCATCCTATCCGGGCGCGCGAGACCATCCTGCGCCAGGGAGAGGATGGCGATGCGCTCGTGATCCTGCTGGAAGGCATCGTCCGCATCTCGATGGTGGCCGCGAACGGCCGCGAGATCATCCTCGATTATGCCGAGCCGGGCGCAGTGCTGGGCGAGATCGCGCTGCTCGACGGGCTGCCGCGCACCGCGTCGGCGACCGCGCTGTGGAACGGCCGCATGCTCCGCCTCAGCCGCCCGGCGTTCGAGCAGTTTCTGGAGCGCCACCCCAAGATGGCGCTGCGCATGATGCGCGAGATGGCGCGCCGCCTGCGCGAGACCGACGCGACGATCGAGAGCGACCGCGCCTTCGCGACCGGACCACGCCTCGCGCGCTACATCAAGCGGCTGACCGAAACCAAGGCGGAGGGCGAAAAGCTGACCCACGGGATCAGCCAGAGCGAGCTCGGCAGCTTCGTCGGCATCAGCCGTGAGCATATCAACCGGCAGCTCTCCGCCTGGGCGGGCGCCGGGGTGATCGCGCTGGAACAGGGCCGGATCCGGATCCTGGACAGCGACTATCTAAACCAGATCGCCGAGAGCGCCGACTGAACGACTATCGAGCGGCGACGGGCAAAAAGCGTCGATCGGAACGGATCGTGGCGGATTTCTCCCTTCCGGCTTGACTCGGGAGCACGCCCCGCATAGGGGCACCGCTTCCAACGAAACAGCATTAACAGACAAGGCAGGCGTCCGAAGCCATGAAGATCCGCAACTCGCTCAAGTCGCTCAAGGGGCGCCATCGCGACAACCGCGTGATCCGTCGGCGCGGCCGCACCTATGTGATCAACAAGACGAACCGCCGCTTCAAGGCGCGCCAGGGCTGATCCAGCCGTTGCGCGCCGTCGTCTTCGACGTCGGCAACGTCCTGTATGACTGGGATCCGCGCTATCTCTATGCGCCCCTGATCCCGGATCGATCCTCGCTCGACCGCTTCCTGGCGACCGTGGTCACCAAGGAATGGCATTTCCAGCACGATGCTGGGCGGCCGTTCGCGGAGACGAGCGCCGAGCTGTCCGCGCTTCATCCCGAGCATCGCGACCTGATCGCGCTGTGGGGCCCGCGATTTGCCGATACCATCGGCGGGCCGCTGCCCGGCATGGTCGAGATCGTCGAGGCGCTGGATGCAGCGGGCGTGCCGTTATACGCGATCACGAATTTCTCCGAGGAATTCTGGACGCCGTTCCGCGCGAACGAGGCGGCAATGTTCGACCGCTTCCGCGACATCGTCGTTTCGGGCACCGAGCGCATGGTGAAGCCGGACGCGGCGATCTTCGATCTTGCCATGCGCCGCTTCGGTCTCGGCGCCGGCGAAGCGCTGTTCATCGACGATCGGCAGGACAATGTCGAAGCGGCCGAGCGCGCGGGCCTCGTCGGCCATCATTTCCAGGACGCGCCGACCCTGCGCCGCACCCTGGAACGCGCCGGCCTGCTCTGAACGCCGCCTCGCGCCCAAACCAGGTCACGCCTGCCGCTCATCCCGACATCCGTAGAATCCCTTATGACCGCCGATGCTCCGGACGCGTAGAGACGGCGCATCTACGCAATTCTCCTTACGCGCGAGGAGTCCGGGATTTTACAGCATAAGGGAAATGGCTATCGTACCGCTCGAATGACGGCCGGCCCCGCTCAGCGCGGGACGAAGCCGGCAGGCTGGAGGGCGTCAGCCTTGGACAGGGATATGACGCGGCCCTTGGCGGCCGCGATCGGCATGGCAGTCGCGCTCGTGCTGCTCACCGCGGGTCTCCGCCTGGCGCTCGCGCCGCTGCTCGGCACGCACGCCGCCTTCTCCCCTTTCACCCTCGCCATCCTCGCGGCCGCGGTGTGGAACGGCACGCCAGCCGCGCTGGCCGCGACGCTGGTCGCGCTGCTGGCAGGATCCTGGTTCGCCGGCATTCGCGACGCCACACCCTCGGCGCTGCTCGAGGGCGGCATCTTCCTCGCCACCTGCGGCGCCATCATGCTGGTCGGCCATAGCGTCCGCCGATCGCGTCTCGCAATGGAAGCCAGCGATCGCGGTGCCGCACTGCGCGCCGCGTCGGCCGACCAGATCGCCGAGGAACTGAACCTGCTGATCGACGGCACTCAGGGCCACGCCATCTATCTGCTCGATCCCACCGGCCATGTGACCATCTGGAACAAGGGGGCCGAACGGCTGAAGGGTTGGCGCGAGGAAGAAGTGATCGGGCGCCACGCCGCATTATTCTATCCGGCGGACGCCGTTACGGCAGGCAAGCCGCAGGCGGATCTGGCCCGCGCCGCGGCCGAGGGCCGGCTGGAGGAAGAGGATTGGCGGCTGCGCAAGGACGGCTCCGAATTCCTTGCCAGCATCGCGATCACGGCGTTGCGCGATTCCGAGGGCGGGCTGCGCGGCTTTGCCAAGATCGTCTCCGACATCACCGACCGGCGCGCCGCCGAGGATGCGCTTCGGGCGAGCGAAAGTCATTTGCGCTCGATCCTGTCCACCGTGCCGGACGCGATGATCGTGATCGACGAAGAGGGAGTCATCCTGTCGTTCAGCGCCGCAGCGGAGCGGCTTTTCGGCTACCGGGCGGCGGAGATACGCGGCCGCAACGTCAGCGCCCTGATGCCCTCGCCCGATCGCGAGCGCCACGACGGTTATATTCGCCGCTATCTGGAGACCGGCGAGAAACGGATCATCGGCATCGGCCGGGTGGTGTTCGCGGCGCGCAAGGACGGCACGACCTTTCCCATGGAGCTTTCGATCGGCGAAGCCACCGGCGGCGGGCAGCGCGTCTTCACCGGCTTCATCCGCGACATCACCGAGCGCCAGCGGACCGAAAGGCGGCTGGAGACGCTGCAATCGGAGCTGATCCACGTCTCCCGCCTCAGCGCGATGGGCACCATGGCCTCCACCCTCGCCCATGAACTCAACCAGCCGATCACTGCCGTCACCAACTATGTCGAGGCCGTACGCGACCTCCTCGGCGCGCCCGATCCCGATGATCTGCCGATGATCCGCGAAGCGCTGGACGATACCGCGAAAGAAGCGCTGCGGGCGGGCCATATCGTGCGCCGGCTGCGCGATTTCGTCGCGCGGGGCGAGGTCGAAAAGACGATCGAGAAGCTGCCGGCGCTGGTCAACGAGGCGGCGGTGCTCGGCCTGCTCGGCGCTCGGGAAAAGGGCGTCGAGCCGGTCTTCGATCTCGATCCCTATGCATCGCCGGTGCTGGTCGATCGGGTGCAGATCCAGCAGGTGCTGATCAACCTGATCCGCAACGCGGTGGAAGCGATGGCGAACAGCGAGAAACGCAAGCTGCTCGTCGCGACGCAGCCGGATGCGCCAGGCTATGTGCGTGTAACCGTCGCCGACACGGGCGCCGGCGTCGCGCCCGAACTCGCCTCACAACTCTTCAGCGCCTTCGTGAGCAGCAAATCCGAAGGCATGGGCCTTGGCCTCTCGATCTGCCGCACGATCGTCGAGGCGCATGGCGGCCGCATCTGGACGGAGCCGCGGCCGGGCGGCGGCACGCAATTTCATTTTACCCTCGTTCGCGCGGAGGCGGAGAGCAGCCATGACGACTAAGCGACTGATCCACATCGTCGACGACGAAGAAGCGATCCGTCGCTCGGCAAGCTTCATGCTGAAGACGTCGGGCTTTGCGGTGGAGACCTGGCCTTCGGGCACCGCCTTTCTGAAGGAGGCGCGCAGCGCGGAGCCGGGCTGCGTGCTGCTCGATATCCGCATGCCGGAGATGGACGGGCTGGAGGTGCAGCAGGCCATGGCGGAACGCGGCGTCGCCCTGCCGGTCATCATCCTCACCGGCCATGGCGACGTCGGGATCGCGGTACGCGCGATGAAGGCGGGCGCCGTCGATTTCCTCGAGAAACCGTTCGAGAAGGCGCAACTGCTCGCTGCCATCGATGCCGCATTCGATCGACTGCAGGCAGCGGACAAGCAGGCGGCCCGGGCTGCCGATGCGACCGTGCTCCTCGGCGCGCTTACACCGCGCGAGCGCGACGTGCTGGACGGGCTCGCCCGCGGCCTGCCGAACAAGACGATCGCCTATGATCTCGGCATCTCGCCCCGCACCGTGGAAGTGCATCGCGCCAATCTGATGCAGAAGCTGGAGGTGCGCAGTCTTTCGGACGCGCTGCGCATCGCCTTCGCAGCCGGGCTGGGTGCCTGATGGTGCCGGATTCATCGGGATGTTTACGTAGCGACAGCCAGGGCCGTCACTGCCAGAAACCCTGCCTTGACCATCGCGGCTGAAATCAACCGACCATGAACAACGCACAAGGCACGCCCCTCGCCAGTGGCACGCGGCCGAAGCTATTGCTCGTCGAGGACGATCCCGCGGTGCGGCGCTCGCTGCAATTGCTCTTACAGGCGCGCGGCTTCGATGTGCGCTCCTATGCGGCCGGCGCGTCGTTGCTGGCCGACGCCAACGCCCTGGATGCCGCCTGCTTCATTACCGATTATCGAATCGACGATCTCGACGGCCTCGCTCTGCTGCGCAGCCTGCGCGATCGCGGCTGGACGGGCCCGGCGATCCTGATCACCGCCTTTCCCTCGCCCCAGCTTGCCGCGCAGGCGGAGGCCGTGGGCTTCCAGGCCGTGATCGACAAGCCTTTCCGCGAACATCTGATCTCGGACACGGTGCTGCAGGCGATCGCCGCCGCGACAGCCTGACACCAAGGCTTGCCGAGACTGGTCCATCGAGCCTTGATATGCGCCCGCGTGGCGGCTGAGCGAAATCAGTCCGGATGCCTCAGCATATTCGAGATTGCGTATGAGCATCCGTATTAGTGCGGATGGAGGGCATCGCCCCTCACGCCTAGACCGGCAATATTGTCGATGAAGGGAGATGCCGCCATGCCGATTTTTGTCGGACAACCGGGCCTGCCAGTCCGCGCCACCAACGGCCGTCTCGGCCAAGGCGGGATCGACCGTGCGGCGATCGGCCTGTGCGGCCTGGCCATCATCGCCATCGCCTCGTTCCTCTATCCGCTGATCGGCTGAGCGCCCGGCCGTTACGACAGGAGACGATCATGACGACGATGCGTGCTGCCGTGCTTCGTGCCTTCGGCGCTCCGCTTGCCATCGAGGAGCGCCCCATCCCCGTGCCCGGGCCAGGCGAAGTGCTCGTCCGCGTGGTGGCGAGCGGCGTGTGCCACACCGATCTGCACGCGGTGAACGGCGATTGGCCGGTGAAGCCCGCATTGCCGCTGGTGCCCGGCCATGAGGCGGTCGGCCATGTCGCGGCGCTGGGCAGCGGCGTGACGACGCTCAAGGAAGGCGACCCCGTGGGCGTGCCGTGGCTGCACGATGCCTGCGGCGGCTGCGAATATTGTGAGACCGGCTGGGAAACGCTGTGCGATCATCAGCATAATACGGGCTACGGGGTCGACGGCGGCTATGCCGATTATGTGCTGGCGCCCGCCGCCTATGTCGGCCGCCTGCCGGAACGGCCGGATTTCGTCGCCATGGCACCGATCCTCTGCGCCGGCGTGACCACCTATAAGGGCCTCAAGGAAACCGAGGCCCGACCGGGCGAATGGGTGGCGATTTCGGGCATCGGCGGGCTCGGCCACGTCGCGATTCAATATGCGAAGGCGATGGGCCTGCACGTCGCCGCGATCGACGTCGCCGAGGACAAGCTCGCACTTGCCCGGCAGCTCGGCGCGGACGTCGCGATCGACGCCCGCGAAGCCGACGCGGCCGAGCGCGTGCGACGCGAGACCGGCGGCGGCGCGCACGGCGTGCTCGTCACCGCCCCATCCCCGCCCGCTTTCCAGCAGGCTATCGGGATGGTCCGCAAGCGCGGCACCGTCGCGCTCGTCGGCCTGCCGGCAGGCAGCTTCCCGCTGCCGATCTTCGACATCGTGCTGAAGCGGATCACGGTGCGCGGATCGATCGTCGGCACGCGCCGCGATCTCGACGAGGCGCTCGCCTTCGCGGCCGAGGGCCACATCCGTACCCAGGTGACGACCGCACCGCTGGAGAATGTGAACGCCGTGCTGCAACTCCTGGCCGATGGTCGGGTGGAAGGCCGCGTCGTATTGTCGCTCTGAGCCAAGGCGATCGCCCGACGCGGCGGCAAGGATTGCGGGTCGGTTTGCCGGCTCGCTTTTTCATGCGTCGGTGAGATGCCCCTCCCGGCAGGCTACCGGATCGACACATCGGTTCGGTCACGTTTTTCCGGCGTCCTGCCAGCGAAGGCTGGCATGACTTTCGAAGGGCAGTCGGGTGGCGGTGCAGCGCGACCCTAGCCTCCGCCAGCGTGCCGCAGAAAGAACGAGCTCCAAATCGACGATGTGAGCCCCCAAAAAAAGGGGAGCCTGGCCTAAGGGGTAAGCCAGGCTCCCGAGGAGCGGAGGCCACCTGCCGGAGAGGAGCCAAGGCAGATAGCAAGCCTTTTGTGCATCTACCGGAAAAAAGTATCTATTGGGGAAATCCCGTATCCCGCTCAATAAGATTCATTGGTAGCCAAAAATAAATTCCCAAGCATATAATTATTATTTCGCTCGCTATCTATTAATATATCGAGAATGATATCAACGATGATTGGAATATATCTTCAATATTGAAGAGCACGCCGATTATTCTGCCCAGCTGGGCAACATTTTCTCTCGCTCGTAACGACAAGAAAAATGCGGATCAGGCGGGGACCGTCGCCGGCCGATTGACCATCGCACCTGCCATCGCCCGCAATCGGGCTATCATCTCGGCGCCGAGCTCGGCATCGATCGCCGCCTCGGCTGACAGGGCATGTTCCATCGCCTCGACCCACAGGCCGGCCGTTTCCGGCGAGATCGCAAGTCGGCGATGCAGGGAGAGGATGCAGGGCGTGCGCGCCTGCTCGAACCAGTCGGCGGGGCCGCCCATCCAGGCAGCAAGATAGGCGGCGAGCGATCGGCGGACGGGATCGAGGTCGCTCTCGTGCAGCGCACGCAGCGGCGCGAAACGGGCATCCTGTTCGATCCGGTCATAGAAGCGATCGGCGAGGCGAGCGAGCGTGGCACCGCCGCCGGCACGATCGAAAGGCGTGATTGGCATTCATGGTCTCCGCGGCGGCACGCCGGCGATGGCATGCCGCTCGGCAGCCATGGTCGCAGCGTCACGCGCAGACATCCTTGACGCCGGTCAATGCATTCGGCGCTAAACAGCGCCGGCCGTCAGGCCCATTGCAGGGTTGGCCAGCCCCGCAGATGCGCGATGGCGCGCAGCTTGCTGGTCGGGTTGACCGCGATCGGCTCGTCCACGCTTTCGAACAGCGGCAGATCCGATGCATCGTCGGAATAGAAGCGGATGTGTATGCGGCTGCGATCAAGCCCCTGCGCGGCGAGATAGGCCAGCACCCGATCGCGCTTCGCCTTGCCGTAACAATTTTCGCCTGACAGCTTCGGCCGCAGGCAATCGCCGGTCCAGTCGCTTTCGGTGCCGACCACATCGTCCACGCCCAGCCGGGCCGCGATGGCACGGAGATAGAAGCAGTTGGCGGCGCTCGCCACGATCACGCGCGCGCCGCGCGCCTGTTCCCGCCGGATCTGCGTCAGCGCATCGGCGCGCACCTCCTTCGCAACGACACGGTCGGCGAAATCGTCCGAGAGGCGCTGCACCGCGGCACGGTCCAGCGTTCCGCCGATCATGCAGTGATGCATGAACTGCTTGAGCCCTTGCCGTGACAGCAGCCCCAGCTTGTAGCCTCCCATTGCGCCGATCACGGCCGGCACCATCAGCAGGCGCCAGGGCGCGCGCTTGCGGGCAGCGGCTATGAGGAAGGGAGACCAGGTCCCTCGCCGGGTTATCGTCCGGTCGAGATCGAAGACGGCGACGGAGACTGGCGCGGGGGCAGCGCACAGGGCCGGCGTCTCTTCGAAGAAGCGCGTATCCGCTTCCTCGCAATGCAGGACATAACTGCCATCGTCGACCATATCGTCTCCCTCCCGCTGTCCTGACGTCAGGACAGCTGTCGGACCGCAGTCGTCGTTCAACATTTTTGTGACGCTTCCGGATGCATCGGCGAGGATTCTTTTCGGCAGGACGCCCTTTTCGACTGTGGTGCCGCATCGGCGGTGCCGTCTCTGTGCCGCCCGTCGCGAGAATGCGGGCGGTCGGGGGGTTATGGCGGCTTCATCGCTGATCTGCGCAACTTGGTTCGGCCGGGCACGCATCCGAAAGATGGCCGCAGGCTGCCCCGACGGCGTGTACCGGAGCAGAACGGCATGAATGTGCTGCTGCTGGAAGACGATGCCCGCCAGGCGGGCTTCATCGCTTCCGGGCTGCGCGAGCTCGGCCATATCGTGCACCGCACCGATCGCGGCGACGAGGCGCTCGCGCTGCTCACCGCCAAGCATTTCGACGTCGCCATCCTTGATCGCATGGTGCCCGGGATCGACGGGCTGACCGTGCTGCGCAACGCGCGCGCGGCCGGCTGCGAGACCCCGGTCATGCTGATCTCGGCGCTTGCCGCCGTGGCAGATCGGGTGGACGGGCTGGAAGCCGGCGCCGACGATTATCTCGGCAAACCCTTCGCTTTTTCCGAACTTGCGGCGCGGGTGAACGCCCTCTTCCGGCGCCCGGCGCGGGCCACCCTGCCCGAGCAGCTGGTCGTCGGCGAGATGGAGATGGACCTCAGGCGGCGCACCGTCGCGCGCGGCGGCCGCCCAATCGGCCTGCAGCCACGCGAGTTCCAGATATTGGAGTTGCTGATGCGCAATCCTCACCGCACGGTGGGCCGGGCGCTGTTGCTGCAGGAGATATGGGACCAGCGCAGCGAGCCGCAGACCAACATCGTCGAGACGCACATGTGCCGGCTGCGCTCCAAGCTCAACGACGGCTTCTCCACCGATGCGATCCGCACCGTCCGCGGATCGGGCTATGTGCTGGCGGGCGGGTGACACGCGGCGGAAGGCGGCGGAAGGGATGGCAGCGTAGCGATTCCGCCGCTAGGTGAGGCGCATGGCCGAACC
Organism: Flavisphingomonas formosensis; assembly: GCF_009755815.1. Lineage (GTDB taxonomy): Bacteria > Pseudomonadota > Alphaproteobacteria > Sphingomonadales > Sphingomonadaceae > Flavisphingomonas > Flavisphingomonas formosensis. The sequence goes on along the minus strand of NZ_WRPK01000001.1, from coordinate 1,216,271 downwards.
CGTCATCGTTCCGGACAGCGAACAGCGCGGCATCGTGGCGTCGCTGCCGCCGGGCCTGCGCGATCTGGTGCAGCTCGCCCGCTTCGACCGGCCGATCGGCGCGTGGCTGCTCTACTGGCCCGGCGCCTGGGCAATCGCGCTGGCGGGCGCGGCGACGCGATCCTGGCCGCTCTTCCTGTGGTTCGCGCTCGGCGCCGTCGCGATGCGCGGCGCAGGCTGCGTCTATAACGACATCGTCGACCGCGACCTGGACCGCAAGGTGGAGCGCACCCGCAGCCGCCCGCTCGCCAGCGGGCGCGTCTCGCTGAAGGCTGCCTGGGGCTGGCTCGTCGCGCTCTGCCTCGTCGGGCTGATGGTGCTCGTCAACCTCGGCAGCCTGGTCGCGGCGATCGTCGCGTTGTTCAGCCTCGTGCTGGTCGCCGCCTATCCCTTCATGAAGCGGATCACCTGGTGGCCGCAGGCATGGCTCGGCCTGGTCTTCTCCTGGGCGGCGCCGGTCGGCTGGTGCGCAGCGCGGAGTGCCGATTTCGCGGTCCTGCCCTGGCTCGACGTCGCATGGCCCGGCCTCTGCCTCTATGCCGGATCGATCTTCTGGGTGATCGGCTATGACACCATCTATGCCCTGCAGGATATCGAGGACGACGCGCTGGCCGGCGTAAAATCCTCCGCACGCGCGCTCGGCCGGCATGCGCGCAGCGGGATCGCCGCCTGCTACGCCGCCGCGCTGGCGGGATGGTCGCTCGCCATCTGGTCAGTGCGCCCCGATCCGCTGGCGCTGGCGGCGCTGCTGCCGATCGCGGCCCATCTCGTTTGGCAGGTATTGGCGCTCCACGTCGCCGACGCATCGGATGCGCTCGCCAAGTTCCGGTCGAATCGCTTTGCCGGGCTACTGCTGTTTCTCGCCTGCCTGTCGGTCGGCATGGCCGGCTGATCAGCGCCCGGCATCGGGCGTCGCAGCGTCAAATCGGACATCGGCGCGTTAAGGACGCAAAGCGCTTCCACCGGGCCCGTTCAGGCTCTAAGGCCGCGGCCATGCTCAGCGTATCCGAAGCCGAATCCCGCGTCTCCGATCTCATCGCCGCCGCCCGCAAGGCCGGCGCCGACGCTGCCGACGCCATCTATGTTGGCGACGGTTCCACCCAGGTGCAGGTTCGCCTCGGCGCGCTGGAGGATGTCGAGCGATCGGAGGGCGAGGAAATCGGCCTGCGTCTGTTCGTCGGCCGCCGTTCAGCCAGCGTCTCCTCCTCCGATCTCTCCGCAGACGCGCTTGCCGCGCTGGTCGAGCGGGCCGTCGCGATGGCGCGCGAGGCGCCGGAGGATCCCTGGGCCGGGCTCGCCCCCGAGGATCGGCTGCTGCGCGGCCCCAGCCCGGACATCGACTCGGATGACGGTGCCAATCCTTCCCCCGCCGATCTGCGCGCCCGTGCCGAGCAGGCCGAGGAAGCAGCGCGCGCCGTCCCAGGCATCACCAACAGCGAGGGTGCAAGCGCCAGCGCGGTCCGCACCGTGGTCGCCATCGCGACCAGCCATGGCTTCGCCCGCGGCTATTCGACCAGCGGCTATGGCTGCTCCGCCAGCGTGATCGGCGGCGAGGGCGGCGGCATGCAGCGCGACTATGCCTATCACAGCGCACGCCACCTCGGCGATCTGGAAGCCGCCGCGACGATCGGCCGCCGCGCCGGGGAGCGCACTGTCGCACGGCTCAATCCGGGCCGCCTCTCCAGCGGGGCGATGCCGATCCTGTTCGATCCGCGGGTCAGCTCGAGCATGCTCGGCCACCTGGCCGGCGCGATCACCGGCGCGGCCGTCGCGCGCCGCACCAGCTTCCTGCTCGGAAGCCTGGGCCAGCCGGTGTTCGGCAAGGGCATCACGATACGCGACGACCCGCATCGCCACCGTGGTCTGCGCTCCAAGCCGTTCGATGGCGAAGGCCTGCCTACCGCCCCGCTCGATCTGATTGCCGACGGCGTGCTCACCAGCTGGCTCCTGGATTCGGCTTCCGCCCGGCAGCTCGGCGCCGCGCCGACCGGCCATGCCACGCGCGGCGTCGGCGGGCCTCCGGGCGCGGGCACGACCAATCTCTACATGGAAGCCGGCAACCTCTCGCCCGAGGCGCTGATGGCGGACGTCACGCTCGGCCTGTTCGTCACCGAGCTGATCGGGCATGGTGTCAATCCGGTGACGGGCGACTATAGTCGCGGCGCTTCCGGTTTCGTGGTCCGCAACGGCGCGATTGCCGAGCCGGTTGCCGAGATCACGATTGCCGGCAATCTGAAGGACATGTTCCTGCACCTCACCCCCGCCAACGATCTGGAATTTCGCCGCGCGGTGGACGCGCCCACGATTCGTATCGAAGGGATGACCGTCGCCGGTGCCTGAACGGCTTCTCGATGCGGTGAGCGCGGTCGCGGCAGAGGTCGGCCAGATGGCGCACGCACGCTGGGGGCAGGAATTCAGGCGGTGGGAGAAGGCGCCGGACCATCCGGTCTGCGAGGTCGATATCGAGGCCGACGCTCTTTTGCGCAAGCGGCTGAGCGCGATCGATCCCGAGGCAGGCTGGCTCTCCGAAGAAACCGCCGACAGTGCGGAACGCCTGACACGGGTGAGGGTCTGGGTGGTCGATCCGATCGACGGCACGCGCGACTATCTGCGCGGCCGCCCGGGCTGGGCGGTCTCGATCGCGCTCGTCGAGGGCGGCCGGCCGCTGATCGGCGTGCTCGACGCGCCCGCCCGGGGCGAACATTGGCGGGCCGGCGCCGGCCTGGGCGCGACCCGCAACGGCGAACCTATCCATGTCAGCGGGCGTAGCACGATCGAGGGTGCGCGCGTGCCGGCGGACGTGCTGCCGCGCAGCGACGGCGATCTCGTGCCGGTCTTCAAGCCAAACTCGATCGCCCTGCGCATCGCCATGGTCGCGGCGGGGGAAGCCGATCTGCTGGCCACGCTGCGCTGGGGCCATGAGTGGGACATCGCCGCGGCCGCCCTGATCGCACAGGAAGCCGGCGCCACCGTCACCGACGCGCTCGGCCACCCGCTGCGCTACAATTCGACGCGCGGCGAGGCATTCGGCGTGCTGGCGACGACGCCCGGCATCCATGCGCTGGCGGTGGAAAGGCTGCGGTCGCGGGCGGAGAAAGCCTCCGTTCGGTAATTCCGGCCCGCCCACTTTGGACTATCGGCTTTACGCCAACGCCGCCGCTCAGCTCAGCGCCGACAACTCGTGCAATTTGCCCGCAAGGCGACGACGGCCGATGGTGAGGCGCATCACCGGGGGCGGATCGATCTGGAACTGCTTCGGCGTCAGCCCGGTGAACTGCTTGAACTCGCGGATAAAGTGGGACTGGTCGTAGAAGGCGTCATCCCACGCGCTCGGCCATTCGCTGTTGGCCGCGATCATCGATGCGGTGCGCAGCGCGCGATATTTGCGCGCCAGCATCTTGGGCGGCGCACCATAGATGCGCCGTGCCAACCGCTCGATCTGGCGCGAGGACATGCCCGAGTCCGCGATCAACGCATCCACCTGCGGCGAAATCTCGCTGGTCAGCCAGCTATCCGCCAGCCGCGTGAACCAGAAGGGCGGCTCCTGCGCACGGGCAAGCAGCGCGCGCATCGTGGCATTGGCGATCGAGACCATCAGTTGCGGGCTGAGCGCGCAGCGCATCGCATCCAGCGCATCGTTGAGCAACGAGCCGAGCACGTCCACCGCATCCACAGAATTGTCGCGCAGCCGGCTGGCATCGTCGCGTATCAGCGCGGCCCAGCCTGCCGGCAGGATGCTCACTCCGAAGACGTGCAGCGGCCCTTTCACCGCGAAATGGGTAGCGCCCATCGTGGGGCCGAGCAGGCAGATCTCGTGGCTGTGCGCGGACCGCCCGGTATCGAAGCCGTAGAGCCCCTGGCCGGAAAGCATGAAACGGAGCTGCGCCAGATCGGCGCGCAGCATGTCGTCCAGAAAGGGGACATCGGCCCGAAAGAGGTAGAAGGAGGCGATAAACGGCTTGAGATCGGGTGCAGGCTCGAAATAGCGCAGCGCGAACGGCGCCACGCCATCGACCGGCGGCTCACTCACCCGACGCATACAGGCCCCCTGTTCGTCGACGCTCGCCCCACGCGAGGTGCCGACCTTGTATAGGGCCATGCATAGTGTGACTACCGCAAAAAAGCGGCCCGGCCGAAAAATCGGCCAGGCCGCAAGGAAAAGGTCTCTCCGACAGCATGCCGGGAGTCCTTCGGGTCGCGGCATCCCTTTAGCGGTAAGCTTATGGAACGCGATTGGATGGAATCGACATTTCCAAAAAAATTCGCATTGCCATCTGTGCCAAAGGCTGGCTCCGCGCTTTTGACGCCCGCCGCGCGCGCTGCCATAGCCCGCCCATGTCCCTCTACTCCCTTTTGCGCCCGCTGCTGTTCACGCTCGACGCGGAACGCGCCCATGGCATGACCGTCGCCGCGCTGAAGCGTCTGCCGCTGAAAGGCCCGGGCACGGCCGATCCGCGCCTTGCCATACGCGTCGCCGGACTGGACCTGCCCAATCCGATCGGGCTCGCCCCCGGCTTCGACAAGAATGCCGAAGTGCCGGATGCGATGCTGGCGCTGGGTTTCGGCTTCGTCGAGGTGGGCACGCTCACCCCGCGCCCGCAGGTGGGCAATCCCCGTCCGCGGCTGTTCCGGCTGGTGGAGGACCGCGCGGTGATCAATCGCATGGGCTTCAACAATGACGGCATGGCGATCGGCTTGGAACGGCTACGCGCACGCTGGGGCCGGCCCGGCGTGGTCGGCGTCAACATCGGCGCCAACAAGGATTCGCCTGACCGCATCGCCGACTATGTCACCTGCGTGCAGGGCATGGGGCCGGTGACCGACTATATCACCGTCAACATCTCCTCCCCCAACACGCCGGGTCTGCGCGCCTTGCAGGACAAAGGCGCGCTCGACGGACTGCTGGCGGCGGTGATGGACGCGCGCGGCGACGGCCGGCGCCCCGTCTTCCTCAAGGTCGCGCCCGATCTCGAGCCGGCCGACATCGACGATATCGCCGACGTGTCGATGGCGCGCGGCATCGACGCTCTGATCGTGACCAACACGACCATCTCGCGCCCTCCGCTCCAATCGCCGCTGAAGGGCGAATCGGGCGGACTTTCCGGCCAGCCGCTGCACCAGATGGCGCTCGCGCGGCTGCGCGCCTTCCGCAGCGCGACTGGCGGCGCGATGCCGCTGATCGGCGTCGGCGGCATCGCCAGTGCGGAGCATGCCTATGAGCGGATCCGCGCGGGCGCGAGCCTGATCCAGCTCTACAGCGCGCTCGTCTATGAAGGGCCCTGGCTGGCCCGCCGCATCGCGCGCGGCCTTTCCGCCCTGCTCGCGCGCGACGGTTTCGCCAATGTCCGCGACGCGATCGGCACCGAGTGAGCGGCACACCGCCTCTCGGTGAATTTCCGGCCAGGCGATTTCCTGTGCTGCAGAAACGGATTAGGGTCCCCGCTATGTCGCGTCGTTTCCTGCTTCCCCTCCTCGCCCTCCTTCTCACCCCCGTCACCGCCCACGCCGCCGGCGGCGTCGTCTCCGCTGCGGATCCGCGCGCGGCCGAGGCCGGCCGTTCCATCCTACGCGAAGGCGGCAGCGCCGCCGATGCCGAGATCGCGATGATGCTGGCGCTGACCGTGGTGGAGCCGCAATCCTCCGGCATCGGCGGCGGCGGCTATTTCGTCTATCACGACGCGAAGACCGGCCGGATCGAAACCATCGACGGCCGCGAGACGGCGCCGGCCAGCGCCGGCCCGAACCGCTTCCTCGACGCCGCGGGCCAGCCGCTGCCCTTCGTCCAGGCCTTCCCTGGCGGCTATTCGGTGGGCGTGCCCGGCAATATCCGCCTCGCCGCCCGCGCGCACCAGCGCTGGGGCAAGCTGCCCTGGGCAAAGCTGTTCGATCCGGCGATCAAGCTCGCCGAGGATGGCTACACGATCAGCAAGACGACCAACCGGGCACTCGGCATGGTTGCCCCGCTCTGGCGCGATTTCCCGGACGCCCAGGCTCTCTACTGGCAGGACGGAAAACCCAAGGCGGCCGGCACGCTGAACCGCAACCCGGCGCTCGCCGCGCTGCTGCGCAAGATCGCCGCCGAGGGCCCTGACGCTTTCTACAAGGGCGAGAATGCCGCCGCCATCACGCGTGCCGTCGCTCAGGCGAAGCATAATCCCACCGCACTCACCGAAGCGGATCTCGCCGCCTATCAGGCCAAGGAGCAACCGGCGATCTGCGGCCGGTATCGCGGCTATCGTATCTGCGGAATGGGGCCGTCCTCGTCGGGCGCGGTCACCATCCTGCAAATGCTTGGCATGATCGAGCGGTTCGACTTGGCGAAGCTGGGCAAGGACAGCCCGGTCGCCTGGCATCTGATCGGCGAGGCGATGCGTCTGGCCTATGCCGATCGCGAAGAATATCTCGGTGACACCGCCTTCGTGCCGGTGCCGGTTGCCGGCATGATCGACCCGGCCTATCTCGCCGTGCGATCGAAGCTGATCTCCACTTCCGCCACGCTCGGCAAATATGAGGCCGGCACCCCGCCGGGCGCCGCGCCGCGCACCGCGGCGATATCGGGAGAAGTTCCGGCAACCACCCATTTCGTCGCGGCCGACGGGATGGGCGACGTCGCCACGATGACCTCCACCGTCGAAGGGCCGTTCGGCAGCCAGCTGGTCGTGAACGGCATGGTGCTGAACAACGAGCTGACCGATTTCACCTTCGCGCCGGAGAAGGACGGCGCGCCCGTTGCGAACCGTGTCGAAGCGGGCAAGCGCCCGCTCTCCTCCATGTCGCCGACGATCGTCTACGGGCCGGATGGCAAGGTAGCGCTGGCGGTCGGATCGGCCGGCGGCAAGCGGATCATCATGCATGTGATGAAGGCGCTGGTCGGTTATATCGACTGGAAGCTGCCTGCGCAGGATGCGATCGCGCTGCCCAATATCTTCTTCAACAAGAATGGGTTGATGGTGGAGCAGGGCACCGCGCTGGATGCGATGCGCCCTGCCCTCGCCAAGCTGGGCGAGACCGCGGTCGCGGCCGATTTGCCCTCCAAACTCAATGCGATCGAAAGCACTCCGCACGGGTGGCGCGGCGCCGCCGATCCCCGTAGCGAGGGTGTAGCCTTGGCCGAATAGGGATGACGCGGCAAAGCCGCGCGTCGGGAGAGGATATGCGCCAACTCGAACATTTTCCCAATCTCGTCACCCTGTTCTTCACCCGTGCCGCGCAGAAGGGTGACGCGCCATTCCTGTGGGCCAAGCGCGACGGTGCGTGGCGCGCGATCAGCTGGACGGAGGCGGCGCGCACCGTCGCCGCGCTGGCCGCCGCGCTGCGGCGGCTCGGCCTCGGCCGGGGCGACCGGGTAGCGCTGGTTTCCGAGAACCGGCCGGAATGGTGTCTCGCCGATCTGGCCATCATGGCGGCCGGCTGCGTGACCGTGCCGACCTATACGACCAACACCGAGCGCGATCATTTCCACATATTGGAGAATAGCGGCGCGCGCGCCGTCTTCGTCTCCAACCAGAAGCTGGTGAAGGCGCTGATGCCGGCGGCGATGCGCTCCACCCTGTGCCGCAACGTGATCGGGATGGAGCCGCTGCGCATCGCCCAGACAGGTGACGTAGCCGTGCACGACTGGCAGCCGCTGATCGACGGCGAGACGCCGGATGTCGCCTCCTGCGCCGCCGCGGCCAATTTCGGGCGCGAGGATCTCGCCTGCATCATCTATACCAGCGGCACGGGCGGCGCGCCGCGCGGAGTGATGCAGCATCATGGCGCGATCCTGCACAACGTGGCCGGCTGCGCCGCGATCATCGCCGAGGATTTCGGGTGGGAGGACGAGATATTCCTCTCCTTCCTTCCGCTCAGCCACGCCTATGAGCATAGCGGCGGCCAGCATCTGCCGATCGGGCTAGGTGGCCAGATCTATTATTCCGAGGGGCTGGAGAAGCTTGCTTCCAACATCGAGGAGGTGCGCCCCACGATCATGGTCGTGGTGCCGCGCCTGTTCGAGGTGCTGCGCACGCGCATCCTCAAATCGGTCGAGAAGCAGGGTGGGCTGGGCCTCAGGCTGATGCGCCGGGCGATCGCGATGGGGCCGGATCGCACGCTCACCAACTGGCCGATGCAGCTCCTGCTCGATGCCACGCTGCGGCCCAAGATCGCAAAGCGCTTCGGCGGCCGGCTGAAGGCGATGGTCTCGGGCGGCGCCCCGCTGAATCCGGAGGTCGGCCAGTTCTTCCAGTCGGTCGGCCTCACCATGCTGCAGGGCTATGGCCAGACCGAGGCTGCACCGGTGATCTCCTGCAACCGCCCGAAGACCGGCATCAAGCTGGATACGGTCGGCACGCCACTGAAGGACACCGAGGTGCGCATCGCCGACGACGGCGAGATCGTGGTCCGCGGCGAGCTGGTGATGCGCGGCTACTGGCACAATCCCGAAGAGACGGCGCGGGTGCTGAAGGATGGCTGGCTGCACACCGGCGACATCGGCCATCTCGACCCTAAGGGCCGCCTGGTGATCACCGATCGCAAGAAGGATCTGATCATCAACGACAAGGGCGACAACATCGCCCCACAGCGCGTCGAAGGCATGCTGACGCTGGAGCCGGAGATATTGCAGGCGATGGTCTATGGCGACCGGCGCCCGCATATCGTCGGCCTGATCGTTCCCGATCCGGAATGGAGCCGCGAATGGGCGGACGCCAATGGCATCGTCTATGATCCGGCCCGGCTGCAAGAGAATGACGCCTATCGCCGCGCACTCTCCGCGGCGGTCGATCGGGTCAATGCCGGCCTGTCGGTGATCGAGAAGGTCCGCCGCTTCCTGATCGCGGACGAACCCTTCTCGATCGAGAACGAGATGCTGACGCCCTCGCTCAAGATCCGCCGCCACATCATCCGTCGTGTCTACGCCGAGCGGCTGGAGGCGCTGTACCGGGCATAGATGAGAAGCGCGGGCGTCTCAGCTCGGCTTGCGATACGGCACGAAGTCCCCGAGACCCACGAAGCCCTGGTAGAAGTGTGACGAGCGGTCGATCAGCTTCACGGTGTCGATGCTGCACAGCTGCGAGCTGTGCGTGTCGGTCACCAGGATCGGATCCCAGCGCAGCGAATCGGCGCCGATCTTGGGGCGGTTCACATAGGTGGTGCTGCCCACCTTGTAGAGGATCGCCGTGCCGTCGATGATCTCGCTTGAATCGATGTCGCGCAGATTGATGCAGCTGACGGGCTTGCCCGCCACGCGGCCTTGCAGCGCCTTGGCGAGCTTCGCCTCGCCGGCCGCGGCACGATCGGCGGCGGATTGGCCGGCCATTGCGGTCGCGGAGAGCGCAAGCAGCGAGGCGGCGAGGAGCGGTTTCAGGATAGGCATGACACTCTGGTCCTTTCGGGTCACTTCCCCTGTCACTACCCCTGCATGACGTATATAGCGGCAGCCTGCCTTGATTTTAAGGCGCCCTATCCCCGAAAAACATCCTTTGCCGATCGCCTCGCGGCCAGTTCGGCGACGCTGCCGGCGCGCAGGAAGGGGTTGGTCGCGCGTTCCAGCGCGATGGTGGTCGGTACCGTCGCCTCGCCCACCGCGCGGGCCGCGTCGACTTCCGCCATGCGGGCCTGCAGCGCGCGGTTGTCGGGCTCGGCGACCAGCGCATAGCGGCCGTTCGACTGGGTATATTCATGCGCGCAATAGACGCCGGTATCGTCCGGCAGCGCCTCGAAGCGGCGCATATTTCCATACATCTGCTCGGCGGTGCCCTCGAACAGGCGGCCGCAGCCCATGGCGAACAGCGTATCTCCGACGAAGGCGACATGCTCGCCGGGCAGATGATAGGCGATATGGCCCGCCGTATGCGCCGGCACCTCCATCACCACCGCCTCCACCGGGCCCAGCGTCACCCGATCGCCCTCGCCCACCAGCCGATCCAGCGTCGGAATGCGCTCGACCTCGGCCGCGGGGCCGGTGACGATGCAGCCCGTCGCTGCCTTGATCGCCTCATTGCCGCCGGTGTGATCGGGGTGCCAGTGGGTGTTCCAGATCTGCGTGATCCGCCAACGCCGCTTTTCGGCCTCCACCAGAATTTCATCCGATACGGAGGGGTCGACGACCGCGGTCTCGCCACTCGACGCCTCATGCACCAGCCAGACATAATTATCCGAAAGAACGGGAATGCGGGCGATCTGGATCATCTTCATGGGAGCGGGCCTCGTTCAGCAACAACTATACCGGATAGGCGCGGGCGCTTTGCTTGACCGCCGCTTGGCCAGGACATTAACCTTCACGCAATCACTGGTGCGGAGTCTATCGCAAGGCGTGCGAGACGCACCGCCATCCAGTTTCGTGGGGAGAGAATAGCCGTGGCACGCAATGGTGGGGCGCTGAGCCAGCTTCGCAACGCTTCTGCCGAGCCCCGCGCGCCCGCGCACGATCTCCAGCCCTTTGCCGAGTTGCTCAGCCTTCCGCAGCCGGGCCTCGGCCAGCCCGCGAGCGACGGCGATGCTCGGCCGACGGTGAAAGATCGTATCGAGGCAATCCTCGATACGGGCGACACCGGGGGCCAGGCCACCGGCTGGGCCGAACAGATCCAGGACATGCTCCAGGCCCGCAAGGATCTGATCGCGAGCGACGGAGGTGCCGATGGCGGTCATCTCCCGCTTTTCCATCTCGCCGCCTGGGCCGAGCCCCTGCACGGCGGCTTCCTCTTCTGAAAGCCGCGCCGCCGGTTCATGGCAGCAGCGCCAACGCCTCGGCCGCCAGCTTTTCGGTGAGTTCCCGCGCCGGCAGAGCCGGGGCGAGCCGCGCGGCCTGGCCCGACCACATCGGGCCGAAACCCATGTCCCCTTTCGCTTCGGCCGCCCTGCGCAGATCGGCGAGCGCGTTCGACGCATAAGGAAAGGGCGGCGCAGCGGCATTGATCGGCCCGACTTCCTCGATCAGCCGGTTGGGAATGCCGCGTGCCAGGCCGCCGCTGAACAGGTTGGTGAAGACGGTGCGCTCCGCCCCCTCGCCCTCCAGCGCGGCACGATGCGCCTGTCCGGCGAGGCTTTCCGGACATTTGAGATAGGCCGTACCGATTTGCACCGCCGAAGCGCCGAGCAGCAGCGCGGCAGCGATGCCGCGCGCATCGCCAATACCTCCGGCGGCAATCACCGGCACGTCCACCGCGTCGGCGATCTGCGGCAATAACGCGAACAAGCCCATCTGCGCGGCCGGATCGGCGGGCAGGAAGCGCCCGGCATGGCCACCCGCCTCCCATCCCTGCGCGATGATCGCGTCGCAGCCGCGCTCCGCCAGGATGCGAGCCTCGGCCAGGCTGGTCGCGCTGGCGATGATCCGCGCGCCGCTGGCCCGCACGCGATCGGACAGCGCCGGATCGGGCAGGCCGAAATGGAAGCTCACCACCTCCGGCCGCACCTCCTCGACGAGGGCGCACATCTCCTCGGAGAAAGGCCGGCGCAGCGGCGGCGGCATGGCCGGCGCGCCGACGCCATATTCGGCATAGTAAGGGGCGAGCACCCCACGCCACGCGGCATCGTCGTTCGACGCCGGAAGCCGATGGCAGAAAAAGTTGAGATTGATCGGCCCGGATGCGCGCTGCCGCACGACGCCGACATCGGCACGGGCGCGCTCGGGGGTCAGCAGCGCGCAGGGCAAGGAACCCAGCGCGCCGCCCGCAATCGCCTCGGCGGCAAGATCTGGGCCGCCGGACCCCGCCATCGGCGCCTGGACGATGGGGACCCGCAACCCGAACAGGTCGAGCAGGCGACGATCCCGCCAGCCGCCCGACCCGGCCATCACCACACTCCCGTATTCGGCATGGAGGCCCAGGGCTCCGCCGGTTCCAGCACGCCATCGGCCTGGAGCAGCTCGACCGAGATGTTGTCCGGCGTGCGCACGAAGGCCATGTGGCCGTCGCGTGGCGGACGGTTGATGGTGACGCCGGCGTCCATCAGCCGCTGGCAGGTCTCGTAGATATTCTCCACGGCATAGGCGAGATGGCCGAAGTTGCGGCCGCCGGCATAGCCCTTTTCGTCCCAATTATGGGTAAGCTCCACCTGCGCCGCCTCGTCGCCGGGAGCCGCGAGGAAGATCAGGGTGAACCGCCCCGTCTCATTCTCCTGACGCCGCACCTCGCGCAGACCGAGCAGGGTGAAGAAGCGGATGGTCTCCTCGGGATCGGAGACGCGGATCATGGTGTGGAGATATTTCATGGCGCCCATCTAGGCGATGCAGGCGCCGATTTGAACCGGTCAGCGGCCCGTGTCGGTACTTTTTGCCGCCGCCGGTGCAGGTGCGGCAGGCACCTGGAACGGCCGGGCCGGCGCAGCGGCCGGAGCCTGGGCCAAAGCGGCGCGCGCGGCGTCGCCCACCGGACCGCTCGGATCCGCCGCCGATGCCTGCTGCCAGGCGACGCGGGCGGCCTCGGCGGCGCCCTGAATCGCTGCAATATTGCCTGCTTCCAGCGCCACCGAGGGATCTTCCGGCGCCAGGCGCAGCGCTTCCTCGATATCGGCGGCGGCACGGCTGGTGTCGTTCATTCGCCGCGCGAGCGTGGCCGACAACAGCCAGGCGAGCCCATCCTGCGGCACCAGCTTCAGCGCCTCGTTGATGTCTCCCCGCGCCGAGGCCGTGTCGTTCAGCGCCACCCCGGCCCGCGCGCGATCGAGATGCGCTTCGCCCAGCATCTGCGACGACATGCCACCCGCTATGCCGATCGCCGCGGTGAGATCATCTCGCGCCTTGGCCGGATCGTCCCCGGCCAGCGCGGCATTGCCAGCCTGCGCCCAGAGAGTCGCCGCCCGCCCATCGCGCTGGCTCTGCGCCTCGCGCGCCGCCTGCTCGAACGCGATCGCCGCGGCCGACCACTGGCCCTGCGCGACATAGGCGAGGCCGAGGCATTGGCGCGCATGGAGGCCGCCGCCGGCGATCCGCCAGGCATCCGCTTCCGTCGCCGCCTGCCTCGGATCCTCCTTCACCCGGCGGACACAGGCGTCGTAGCGCGTCTGCTCAGGCGTCTGCTTTACGATGGCCGCCGCGCCGGCCGCTGCGGGCGCATCCGCGAGAAACAGCAGAAAGGGGATCACATGCTCTCCAGCAGCCCAGCCACGGTCGCGATCAACAGGGCGATGTCCCGTGGCCGCGAAAGGCGATGATCGCCTTCCTTGACCAGCGTCACCTGCACGTCGCCTGAACGGAGGCGGCCGGCTATGCGCGGCGCGAGATCCCACGGCACGTCTGCATCGTCGAGGCCGTGCAGCAGTCTCACCGGGCAATCGATCGCGATCTCTCCCTCCAGCAACCGGTTCACCTGGCCGTCCTCCCAGAAGGCGAGGGTAGTGACATAGGGCTCGTCCGAATAGGGCGTCGGATCCTCGATCCGCCCGTCGCGGCGCAGCTCCGCACGGCGATCCTCGGAAAAGCTCCACTCGGTGAAGTCCGGCGCGGCGGCGATGCCGACCAGCGCCGCCACCCGCCCCGGCCGGTCCCGCGCGATCAGCAGCGAGAGCCAGCCGCCCATCGACGATCCGACGAGCAGCACCGGACCGGGCGCCAGCGCGTCGATCAGCGCAAGCGCATCGTTCCGCCAGACGCTGATCGTTCCGTCGGCGAAGTCCCCTTCGCTGGCGCCGCAGCCCGAATAGTCGAACAGCAGCGCCGCCCTGCCCCGGCTCTCCGCCCAGGCGAACAGCGCGCCCGCCTTGTCGCCGGTCATGTCCGAGGCGTAGCCGGGCAGGAAGACGATCGTCGGCCCGCGACCCGCCGCATGGCGATAGGCGAGCCGCAAGCCGTCCGGCCGGGGGAGATAGGCGACGGTCGTCGAGGAAGACATCGGGCGATCCTTTTAAGAGCCTTCTCCCGCAAGCGGGCTGTCGGACTCATACCAAAGGTAGCATGCCGATCTTCCCGTCATGCTGAAACAAGTTCGATATGACGAAGAAGCAGCACATCCGCGAGGAGCGAATGCCGTAGCGCAAGCGGAACAGAGAGCCCCACGCGGCGCCCTCACCGCGCCATGCACATTGTCTTCACCGCCACCCACTGCGCATCGTCGAGCCCGCTCTGGTAGAAATGATCGCGCCGCACCGCGCCTTGGAACATCGCACGGCGGTCGGCATTCAGGGGGTGCGTGGACATGTAGCTGAAGGCGCGGCTGATGCCGGGGAAGCGTTTCTCGACCTCGCTCAACCTGTCGAACAGCTTCACCATGGCGGCGGGCGATATGTCGGCACGCGCGAGGCTGTCCATCGCCGCCTGGTCCGCCGCCTGCTCCGCCTCGCGGCTGTAGCGGCTCGACAGCAGCGATTGGGCGAAGGCGCCGGCATCGCCGCTGCCCACGATCAGGCTCAGCCCGAAATCGCGCAGCAGGCCGCTCATCGCGTCGCGATGCTCGACATGGCCGATTTCGTGGCCCAGCACGCCCGCAACTTCCTCGGGCGTGTCGGCTGCATCGATCAGGCCGCTGAACAGCAGGATCTGCCGCCCCGGCAGCGTCACCGCATTGACAATCGGCTTGTCTATCACCCGTACCTGCACCGGCCGGCGATCGGTGGTCAGCCGCGCGGCAAGCTGGTCCAGCGCCCGCTGACCGGCGACGCCGGTGCACGCCTTGCCGCCGAAATCGTCGCCGGTGATCGCCTTGCCGAAGGCGACCTCCCAGCGCTCCGGCACCGCCCGCGCCGCTGCACCGGCGGCATGAGCGAGCAGATAGACGCCGAGCGCCGACAGCAGCAGCGCACCGAGCACCGCCGGAATCACGCCGATACGATCCAATATGCCGCCAAAACGCTCCTGCCGCGGCAACAGCGCCGCCCAGTCCTCCGGCGGCGGATCGAAGAAGCCGATCTGCCAGCCGTCGTGCCCGGCACGGGCGTAGAGCGGCGCATCGCGCTCGCCGGCCGCGCGCAGATCGGCGAAGGCGACGCGATCGCCATTGCCGAGATCGAGCGTATCGCCCTCGCGCCGCACGTCCAGTTGGTGGCGGATCGCAGACTGCCCGTCATAGTGCCAGGCGGTGAGAGTGTCGGCAGCGCGCATCACAATGCTCCCACGTCGAAGGCGTCGATGAAGCCCTCCGCCTCGCGTGGCGCCCGTGTCGTGGATTGGCCGAGGGCTGCGTCGTCCACCGGGCCGTGCGCTTCGAGATGGCGGATGAAGAAGGACCAGTGGCGATAGCCGATGAAGGCGAAGCCGAGGCCCAGCGTGCCGATCACGATCACGGCATCGCCCAGCAGCAGCGAGACCCAGTCGTCCGTCCGCGCAGAGAAGGAGAAGCGCATGTCGCCCCAGGACAGCCCCGCCACCGCTTCCCGGAAATAGGCGGAATAATAAGCGACGCCGATCATTCCGATCAGCAGGTAGATCGAAGTCGTCACGGCCAGGAACAGCAGCAGCTTCACCCAGAAGGGCGCCTCCGTGTAGACGATCACCCCCGCGCCGAGCAGACCGCCCGTAGTGGCCAGCTGGAAGAAGGAGAGCGCCACCAGAAGGAAGGGCGCCATGTAGAAGAGCAGGTATCGGCCGAACAGCGGCCGCGATGCCGCATCGGCCTCGAACCGCTGGCGCCCGAAGCTCATCGCCCGCCAGCGCTGGTTCCACAGCGCGACCATCGACCAGGGGACGAGCAGCGCCAGCGGCGCATAGCCTGCCGCCGTCTTCCAGACATGGGCCCAGGCATAATGGCTGCCCGAATCCTCGCTGCCGCCGCGGATGCCGTGCCAGTAGGTGCGGCTCAGCCGATAGCGCAGCCCGCGGAAACGGGCGATGCCGCGCAGCAGGGTGAGAAAGGCGTAGACCAGCGCCAGGAGGATGCCGGCCGCCACGCCATGCCCGCGCATCACCATCGCCTGAAAGCCGAAATTGAGGAAGATCAGCGCCGGCGAGACGATCAGCATGACGATCAGGAAGCCGACGAACATCTCCCGGCCGGTGCCCGCCCATTCCAGCCGATCGTCCAGGAACCAGGTGTGGCGCCACAGATAGCGCCGCTCGCGCGCCTTGCCCCAGAAACGGTAGACGCCCAGCGTGGCGATGGTGAGCGCCAGATTGCCGAGCGCGATCGGCAGATAGCCGCGCCACGTGCCGGTGAACGCGAACGCGTCCTCCCCGCCCCCTTCGAGCTGCATGTTTGATGCCCCCTAGTCATGTCCCCGTGCACACATCACTATGACGCCCTGACAAGGTCAATGGGGGAAGGATCCAAATGGAAGCGACCGGCGGCCGCCCTTTCTATCGCACGCTCTATTTCTGGGTGCTGGTCGGCATCGCCCTGGGCGTGCTGTTCGGATGGGCCTTCCCGACGCAGGGGGCCAGCCTGAAGCCGCTCGGCGACGCGTTCATCAAGCTCGTCAAGATGATCATCACCCCGGTGATCTTCCTGACCGTAGTCGCCGGCATCGCCGGCATGTCCGATCTCAAGAGCTTCGGGCGCATCGGCCTCAAGGCGATGGGCTATTTCCTGTTCTTCTCTACGCTGGCGCTGATCATCGGCCTGATCGTCGCCAACCTGCTCCAGCCCGGCCACGGGCTGAACATCGATCCGCGCACGCTGGATCACGGCAAGATCAGCGAATATATCACCAAAGCCCATGACCAGACGGTCGTCGGCTTCCTGATGCACATCATCCCGACGACGCCTTTCAGCGCCTTTGCCGAAGGCGACGTGCTGCAGGTGCTGTTCTTCGCCATCCTGTTCGGCGTCGCGCTGGCCATGCTGGGCGAGCGCGGGGCGCGGCTCACTACCGCGCTCAAGTCGCTCGGCGAGGTGGTGTTCCGCATCGTCCATATCCTTATGTATGCCGCGCCGTTTGGCGCCTTCGGCGCGATGGCCTTCACCGTCGGCAGCTACGGCATCGGCGCGCTCGCCAATCTCGCCGCTCTGATCGCCTGCTTCTACCTGACGGCGATCCTGTTCGTGCTGATCGTGCTCGGCGCCGTCGCGCGGCTGACCGGTTTCTCGATCCTGCGCCTCTTGCGCTACATCCGAGCGGAGCTGCTGCTCGTGCTCGGCACCTCCTCGTCCGAAAGCGCGATGCCGCTGCTCATCGAGAAGCTGGAGCGCGCCGGCTGCCCCAAGACGATCGTCGGCCTGGTCGTGCCCGCCGGCTATTCCTTCAATCTCGACGGCACCAACATCTACATGACCATGGCCGCCCTGTTCATCGCGCAAGCGACCAACACGCCGCTGACGCTGGGCCAGGAGATCCTGCTGCTGCTCGTCGCGATGCTGAGCTCGAAGGGCGCGGCGGGCGTCACCGGATCGGGCTTCGTCACCCTCGCCGCGACGCTCTCGGTGGTGCCGACCGTGCCCGTCGCCGGCATGGCGCTGATCCTCGGCGTCGACCGGTTCATGAGCGAATGCCGCGCGTTGACCAATTTCATCGGCAATGCAGTGGCGACCTTCGTCGTCTCGCGCTGGGAGGGGCAACTCGACGATGCGAAAATGCAGGCGGCGCTGGGCGGGGCGCAGCCGCAATCCTTGCACGCGGCCTGACGCCGCCAGGGCAAAGCGCGCGCCGCGCTTTGATCAAATTTGTTCTCTTCCCCTGCAGGCTCGCTCCGGCGACCCTCCCCCTCCGGGCGCCGATATCGCCCGGGGGAACAGACCATGCACCATGCCGCATCGAAGACCGGCGGGAAGGCGGCGCAGCCGCAGGCCGGCAACGGCGCGCGCGGGCCGCTGCTCGCGCTCGCCGCCGGGCTCGCGACCGGTTTCGCGATCCGCGGGTCCGGCGAACCCGCCCTGCTGGCCCTCGCCGCGGCGGTGAAGCCGCTCGGCACGCTGTGGCTGAACGCGCTGCGCATGACGCTCGTCCCGCTGATCTTCAGCCTGGTGGCGAGCGCGATCGGCCGCCTCGCCGCGCTCGAGACGCGCGCACGCGCGGCCGGCCTCATCGCCGCGTTGTTCGCGGCGATGCTGCTGATCGGCACGACCTATGGGCTGGCAGCCGCCCACTTCCTGCTGGCGCTGTGGCCGACACCGCCGATCGCGCTGACCGAGCTCGCCGGAACGTCGCCCGCAGCGGCACAGGCGTCCGTGCCGCTCGTCGACCAGCTGATCGCGCTGCTGCCGGTCAACCCGGTCGGCGCCGCGGCGGAGGGGCAGATGGCGCCGCTGGTGATCTTCGCCGTGATCTTCGGCATCGCCGCCACGCGGATCGCGCCCGACCGGCGCTCGCTGCTCGTCGCGACGATCGAGGCCGTCGCGGATACGATGATGGCGATCGTCCACGGCGTGCTGAAGCTGGCGCCGGCCGGCATCTTCCTGCTCGCGCTCGAGATCGCGCTGCAGGCCGGCTTCGCGATCGCGACCATGCTCGGCCAGATGGTGATCATGACGTGCATCGTCGTGCTGGGCGGCATCGCCTTCTGCCATCTCGTCGCGCGCGTCGCCGGGGGTATCGGCTGGCGGCATTTCGCGATCGCCGCAGCCGGTCCGCAGGCGGTGGCGGCGGGCACCTGCTCGTCCCTGGCGACGCTGCCCGCGATGATCGAGGCGGCGGAGGGCGGGCTGGGCCTCGATCCCGTCATCGCCTCGACCACGCTGCCGCTGGCGGCGAGCAGCTTTCGGTTCGCCACGGCGATGACCGGCTGCATGGAATGCCTGTTCGCCGCCCACGCCGCCGGAATATCGCTGGCGCCGGGCCAATATGTCGTGATCGTCGCGATCAGCCTGCTCACCAATATCGGCGTGGTCGGCCTGCCCGGCGCTGCGGTCATCTACGCGGCGGACGCGCCGCTCTTCCAGGCGGCCGGCGCGCCGCTCGGCTTCCTGCCGCTGTGGATCGCGGTCTTCGCCATCCCGGATATCTTCGTCACGATGGGCAACGTCACCGCCGATCTGGCAGTGACGACGGTGGTGGCCCGCCTGCTGCGACGCGGCGCGGCCGCCGAGGCGATGCCGCTCCCCGCCTGACCGTCACGAACCGCGCGGGGCCCGGGCCCGTTCTGCACCATGCCGTCAAGCCGGCATCTCCAGCTGCTGGAGCAGATGGGCCGACAGGTCGCCGGCCAGGGATACCTGCTCGCGCCGCTCGGTGAACGCCCAGGCCCCGCCGACTTTCCCGAAGCGATACCAGTAATAGCCGATGATGATCGGCTGCAGCGGCAGCTCGGGCGTCTGCTGGAAGACGGTGTAGCTTGCCCGGGCACGGGCGTGGCTGTCGTCGTCGAAGTCGATGATGTGGTTAGTGCATACGTGCCGGGTGCGCGGCGTGCCGGTCTCGGGATAGAGTCGCGTCCAGGCACGGAAGACGTCGCCATAATTGTCGGTGCCCGCCCGCACGACGGGCACGTCGGGATCGGATCCGTAAACGTCTGCATGGGCGAACAGCATGCCGATGCCGTCATAATCGCCCGCATCGATCAGTTCGCAATAGCGGTGCATCAGGTTGAGCAGCGCGAAATAGTCGCTCGCCTCGGCCATGCCTCTCTCTCCTCGGATCGCCTCGTGCCGGCTTCGGCGCGGGCCGGCTTACGGGCATAGTGCAGCCGGACCGCCGGAATGCAAGCCGGCCATGCCCCGCTCCACGCCACCCTTTCCTAATTCCGACACCGCCCTATGTTGGGCATGGGCGACCTGCCCGATCGGCCGCGGCGCAGCGCGCTTGCCCTCATGCCGGGTAAGCGGGCATAAGCCGCGCCGTTTTTACCCTCCAACCGAGTGAAACGACCGCCCGATGTCAGATCTTTATGCGATCACGCTTCCCGATGGCTCCGTCCGCGAAGTGCCCGCCGGCACCACGCCCGGCGACATCGCGGCGGCGATCGGGCCTGGCCTCGCCAAGGCGGCGCTCGCCGCGCGCGTGAATGGCGAGCTGCGCGATCTCAATCGCCCGTTGGAAGGTGATTCGGCGCTCGCGCTCGTCACCGCGCGCGACGAGGCGGATGCGCTGGAGCTGGTACGGCACGACTATGCCCATGTGCTGGCCGAGGCGGTGCAGGCGCTGTTCCCCGGCACGCAGATCACCTTCGGCCCTTCGACCGACGACGGCTTCTATTACGACTTCGCGCCGAAGGACCGGCCCTTCACCGAGGAGGACCTGCCGGCGATCGAGGCGGAGATGCGGCGCATCATCGCGGCGGACAAGCCGCTCGTTCGCGAGGTCTGGCCGCGCGAGCAGCTGATCGCGCGCTGGCGAGCCGCGGGCGAGACCTTCAAGGCGGAATGGGCGGCGGAGCTGCCCGAGGGCGAGGAGCTGACCGTCTATCGATCGGGCCACGACTGGCTCGACATGTGCCGCGGGCCCCATCTCGCCTCCACCGGCAAGCTCGATCCGCAGGCGTTCAAGCTGACCCGCGTGTCCGGCGCCTATTGGCGCGGCGACCAGAAGAATGCGATGCTCTCGCGCATCTACGGCACCGGCTGGCTCACCAAGAAGCAGCTCGACGCGCATCTCTTCCGCCTGGAGGAGGCGGCGAAGCGCGACCATCGCAAGATCGGGCAGGAGATGGACCTGTTCCACCTGCAGAGCGAGGCGCAGGGCAGCGTCTTCTGGCATCCCAAGGGCTTCGTCCTGTGGCGCCAGCTGGAGGCCTATATGCGCCGCCGGCTGGATGCGGCGGGCTATGAGGAAGTCAAGACGCCGCAGCTCATGGATGCCCGCCAGTGGGAACAGTCGGGCCACTGGGGCAAATATCGCGAGAATATGTTCGTCGTGCCGGACGAGATCCCCTCGACCGAGGAGGAGGGGCCGATCCTCTCCGGCAAGGCCGAGCTGATGGCGCTCAAGCCGATGAACTGCCCCGCGCACATCCTGATCTTCAAGCAGGGTATCAAGAGCTATCGCGACCTGCCGATCCGCATGGCCGAGTTCGGCTGCTGCCACCGCAACGAGCCGCACGGCGCGTTGCACGGCATCATGCGGGTGCGCCAGTTCACCCAGGACGACGCGCATATCTTCGTGCGCGAGGACCAGCTGATCGAGGAGATCAAGGCGTTCTGCGACCTGCTCGACAGTGTCTATCGCGACCTCGGCTTCGAGCAGTACGCGATCAAGCTGGCGCTCCGGCCGGAGAAGCGCTTCGGCTCCGAGGAGATGTGGGACAAGGCCGAGCAGACCCTGCGCGACGCCGTCGCCGCGGCGGGCCGCGCGACCGAAGCTTATGGCTGGGAGGAGCTACCCGGCGAAGGCGCCTTCTATGCGCCGAAGCTGGAATTCCACCTGACCGATGCGATCGGCCGCACCTGGCAGGTCGGCACCATCCAGGCGGACACGGTGCTGCCCGAGCGGCTCGACGCCTCCTATGTCGGCGAGGACGGCCAGCGCCACCGCCCGGTGATGCTGCATCGCGCGATCCTCGGCACGTTCGAACGATTCATCGGCATCCTGATCGAGCATCATGCCGGCCGCTTCCCGGCCTGGCTGGCGCCGGTACAGGCGGTAGTGGCGACGATCGTGTCCGATGCGGACGATTATGCCCTGTCGGTGGTCGAGAAGTTGAGAGCGGCCGGCATCCGCGCCGAGGCGGACCTGCGCAACGAGAAGATCAACTTCAAGGTGCGCGAGCATAGCGTGGCCAAGGTGCCCAACCTGCTCGTGATCGGCAAGCGCGAGGCGGAGGAAGGCACCGTCGCGCTGCGCCCGCTCGGTGCCGATGCGCGCCAGGAGGTCCTTGCCCTCGACGCGGCGATCGCGCGCCTCGTGCGCGAAGGCACGCCGCCGGATCTGGCACGCGCCTGACATCGCCTCATCTTCCCCGCAGGCGGAGGATCAAAAGAGCCGCACCATGGCCGGCAGGCCACAATGATGTGCAAATCGTACCATCCTGCCGCGCAGACATCTTCCAAATGGGGCCGATGCATATTACATCGCGCCCCTGCGAATGAACCATAGGAGATAGCGTTATACGTCCGCCAATGATGAGGCGCCCACTCGGGGCTCCGCCGATGCCGCTCAATGGTCCTCGTTTCAACGAGTTTATCAACGTGCCCAAGGTGCGTGTGATCGACGAGAATGGCGATAATCTGGGGGTCATGTATACGCGCGAGGCGATCGAGCAGGCGGCAGAGTCCGGCCTCGATCTTGTCGAGGTTTCTCCCAATGCAGACCCGCCGGTCTGCAAGTTCCTCGACGTCGGCAAGTTCAAGTACGAGGCTCAGAAAAAGGCCAACCTCGCCCGTAAGAGTCAGAAGACGCAGGAGATCAAAGAGATCAAGATGCGTCCGAACATCGACGATCATGATTATGATACGAAGATGAAGAAGATTCACGAGTTCATCGACGAGGGCGACAAGGTCAAGGTCACGCTGCGCTTCCGCGGCCGTGAGCTGGCGCATGGCCAGCTCGGCATGCAGGTGCTCCAGCGCGTTCAGGCCGAAATGGCCGAGACCGCCAAGGTGGAGCAGTTTCCACGCATGGAAGGCCGCCAGATGCTGATGGTCCTCGCGCCGAAATAAGCTGCGTGGTACGTGCGGACGCGCCGCAAGCGCGTCCGGCGGCGGCTTTTCTCTTTCGGCTCGCTTGAGGGCCTGCCACAAGGCCTCGATGCCCGATCCGTTCGACACCGAGACCCTGCCGGCCGACGCGC
This sequence comes from Flavisphingomonas formosensis, assembly GCF_009755815.1. Lineage (GTDB taxonomy): Bacteria > Pseudomonadota > Alphaproteobacteria > Sphingomonadales > Sphingomonadaceae > Flavisphingomonas > Flavisphingomonas formosensis. The sequence goes on along the minus strand of NZ_WRPK01000001.1, from coordinate 1,193,725 downwards.
ACGGCATCGCACGCGCGGCCGAATGGATCGCCGCCGGCCAGCCCGTCGCCATCCCCACCGAGACCGTCTACGGCCTCGCCGCGGATGCGACGATGGGCGAAGCCGTCGCGCGCATCTATGCCGCCAAGGGCCGCCCCTCCTTCAATCCGCTGATCGTCCATGTGCCCGACCTTGCGGCGGCTGAGGCGATTGCGCGGTTCGACGAAAGCGCCCGCCGGCTCGCCGCCCGCTTCTGGCCCGGTCCCCTCACCCTCGTCCTGCCGCTTCGGCCGGAAGCGGGGATCGCCGGGATCGTCACCGCCGGGTTGCCGACGGTCGCGCTACGCATGCCTTCGCACCCCGTCATGCGGGCGGTGCTGGCAAAGAGCGGCCGCCCCCTCGCGGCGCCATCCGCCAATGCCAGCGGCACGATCAGTCCCAGCCGTGCCGGCCATGTCGCGCGCACGCTCGGCGGCCGCATTCCGTTGATTCTCGATGCAGGTGCCACCGCCCACGGGCTGGAATCGACGATCGTCGCGGTCGAGCATGATCGTCTGCGCCTGCTTCGGCCGGGCCCGGTCGACCTCACCCGGCTCACCGAGGCAGCCGGGCTGCCGCTGACCGCAGCGACGGCCGGCCGGATCGAGGCGCCAGGGCAGCTTGCCAGCCATTATGCGCCGTCCAAGCCGCTTCGGCTGGATGCGGCCGCTGCGAAGCCGGGCGAATGGATGATCGGATTCGGCGCCGTAGCGGGCGATGCCACGCTGTCCGTGGCCGGCGATCTGGTGGAAGCCGCAGCGCAGCTGTTTGAACTGCTGCATGCAGCGGACGCGTCCGATGCTGCAGCAATTGCGGTAGCCCCGGTGCCGCAGCATGGCCTCGGCGAGGCGATCAACGACCGCCTTCGCCGCGCTGCTGCACCGCGGCAAAATTAGCGTCCCCCGAAACGCATCTCGTTACCATGTAGTAACGAAATGCGTCATATGCGGTCTCAGGCGACGTCGTTGGCGAGCGTCACGAGATCCAGGTCCGACGTTTCGACGCCGATCGCCGGGGACAGGCGCCCGGTGTTTCGGGTCAGCATCGGGCAGGTCGAGACCGTCCAGCGATCCGTGCCCTGCAGACCCAGCGCGGTCAGCCTTCCGCTCTTATAGGCACCCGTGTCTATGCCGATCCGGTTGGTCCGCCGATCGACTGCATCGGTAACGCTGTGGCCGTGCACGACGATCATTCCATGATCGCGGTCATCCTCTAGGAATTCCTTGCGAATCCACAATAAATCATGGGTAGCCTGACGATCGAGCGCCACGCCCGGGCGGATGCCCGCATGGACGAACAAATAGCTGCCGAGCTGGATATGCGGCTCGAACGATTCGATGAAATCGATATGCCGGCGGGGGACCTTGTGGTTCAGCTCGTCGAACAGAATCAGGCCCCGTTGCGCGATCGCATTCGAGGAGACGCCATAGCTTTTCAGCGTATCGACACCGCCGAAACGGAACCAGGCGACGTTCGCGGTTTCGTTGCGCCCAGCCAGCACGTCGAGAAAAGCCTCCTCGTGATTGCCGGCAATATAGCGCACCGATGCAAAGTTGATCGCATCCGATAGAAGATACTCGATCACCTGCGCCGAATTGGGGCCGCGGTCGACCAGATCTCCGAGAAAGATGATCTGTGTGTCCGCTGGGCCACGCCCTTCATTATCTTCGCGTAGTGCCTCGATCAGAACTTCGAGCAAATCCAGCCGGCCGTGCACATCGCCGATCGCATAAACCCGCATACCTTCCGGTATGGAGGGCATCGCCCTCGACGCTGCCCATCGCCGCTTCAGATATTTCAGCACCGGTTCACCCTCTTACGCAACACAGTTCGCCGCTTTTCCGCTCTGCCCTGGCTTGACGTCCGACCGCTGCGACTCGAAAGCCGCCACCGCCGGTTCGGAAGTGCCAAGCCCTTGCAAATTGGCTGTTCTCGCTCGCAGAAACAGCCAAGGCGCATCGCGCTTGTCGCCGATCCTAAACGACTCGCCGCAATTCATTTCTTGCACCCGACTTTTTGTAATTTCTGTGCGCTGCATCACAACGAGGGGTCGATCACATCGCTATCCCGTACTGGTTGCCGACGGTGAGCCGAGGGTAGCGCCAAGATTTGTGCAGTGCAAAATATTTCTTGCGTAAACGGCTCGGGTGATATTGTAATAGCGTACGCGGTGCGTCATTAGCCGGTCCTTCGATGTCAGATGAGGTGATTGCGTGAATATCCACTATGGATATGTCCGACAGGCTCAGACCGACTTCGACGCGCGAAGTGTCGTTTCTACGCCTCGATCCAAGGAGATGCTGCGGCTCCGGCTGTACTTCGCGCTCCTGATCTGTGATACGATGTCGCTCGTCCTTGGCTTTCTTTTCGGCAATCAGGTTCGCTTCAACGATGTGCTCGACCAGCAGGGCTACAATATGCTCGTGGTCGTGCTGCCGGTTTATCTGGGCACCGCGCTGAACAGTCGAGCCTATACGATCGACGTGCTCACCAATTCCCGCCTCGGCATCTACCGTGCGGCGCTGGGCCTCATGTTCACGATCGGCGTGGTCCTCGGAATGGCCTTCTATCTGAAAGCCGGCGCGGACTTCTCCCGCCTCGCCTTCAGCGTCGGCATCGGCACGAGCGCGCTGTTCATCGTCGCGGGCCGCACCGTGCTGGGCAAGCTGATCCCCCGCTGGCTAGGTCAGAGCCCGCTGAGCGAGATCATCATCTGCGACGGGGTGGATATAGATGGTCCGGAGGATGCCTTCATTCTCCATGCCGAACAGGCGGGCATCAAGCCTTCGGTCAACGATCCCTGGATGCTCGACCGGCTGGGCCATTTCCTGCGTAACGTCGATCGCGTGGTCGTCGCCTGTCCGCCGGAGCGCCGCCGCGCCTGGGCGATGGCGCTGAAGGGCGCGGACGTCTCCGCCGAGATATTGGCGCCCGAGCTCGACGATATCGGTTCGCTCGGCACCGGCCGCTTCGTGCGGCAGAGCACGCTGGTCGTCGCGGTGGGACCGCTGGGCCTGCGCGACCGGGCGCTGAAGCGCCTGCTCGATCTTTCCATCCTCGCCGTGCTGGCGCCTGTCGTGGTGCCGGTGATGGCGGTGGTGGGTATCGCGGTGAAGTTGGACAGCAGCGGACCCGTTTTCTTCAAGCAGAAGCGGATCGGTCGCGGCAACCGGATGTTCTCCATGTACAAATTCCGCAGCATGCGGACGGAGACGCTGGACGGCGAAGGCCGCCGTTCCACAGGCCGGGACGACGATCGCATCACCCGCGTCGGCCGCTTCATCCGTCGCACGAGCCTCGACGAGCTGCCGCAGTTGCTGAACGTGCTGGTGGGCGACATGAGCGTCGCGGGGCCTCGCCCCCACGCCCTCGCCTCTACGGCGGACGATGCGCTCTTCTGGGAGATCGACACCCGCTACTGGGATCGGCACGCGGTGAAGCCCGGCATGACCGGCCTCGCCCAGATCCGCGGCTTTCGCGGGGCGACGCTGTGCCGCGAGGATCTCTCCAACCGGCTGCAGGCGGACCTCGAATATCTGTCTGGCTGGACGATCTGGCGCGACATCTCGATCATCCTGTCGACTTTCCGGGTGATCGTGCACCGCAACGCCTTCTGACGCGCCGCGAGCCCCAAATCCGTCGTCCTGCTTTTTTCACGCCCGGTCGATACGACCGGGCGCAGCTATTTCTCGCTCGTCCAATAGACCCGCGTCGAATCATAGGCGGTGAGGCGAAAATACCACACCCGCCACCGCGTCTATGATTCGCCGGCATCGGAGCGAATCAATTCATCGGATAAGGCTCGGTTTTACTTGCAGCGACTGTAGATCGTCTCGAATGCGATTCGCCGTCGCCACGACATGCCTGGCAAGTCGCGTCGGGTTGGAAGCAGCGGCCCGTTTTACTGACGCGAATTCATCCGAACGCCTCTTGTCATGGTTGACGGCACCCCCTCTTTGTGGCAATGCAGCATGTGTCCAACGCGTGTACATGTAGTGGAGGACTTATGAAGAAGCTCGGAACTCTCTCGGTGGTGGCGCTCGCCACGGTCCTCTCGGCGGCCTCCGCCCAGGCGGCCACGGCGGTTCGTCCTAACACTGCGGTCTGGGGCTCGACTTCGCTCTTGGCGTCTGACGCTCGCGTCACGTCGACCAAGTCGAAGAAGGTCAGCCGCATGTTTGACGACAGCGGCAAATATGTTGCTGGCGCTGCGGCTCTTGGCGCTACCGGTCTGCTCATCTGGGCGCTGACCGACAAGCACCACGACCATTGCGAAAGCCCTGGCGGCAGCTGCAACAACTGAACTCAAATTCAGTTGTGGCCGCGAGGCTAAGTTAAGAAACGGCGAGGTAGCATAGCTACCTCGCCGTTTTCCTTTCTACGGTCCCGCCGCGGACAAGGTGCAACTCGCCTGATTTCCATGCCCAGAAAGACTCGCGCGCACCCCTTGCTTCCGTTCCACCTTTTCATCGCCTTTCACATGGCCCTCGCCGGGCTGCTCGCTGCCGACATCGCGCCGACCGCGGCGGTTCGCGCCGATACCGACACGAGCGACGATTCGGCTTCGGAGCTCGACCGCAATTTCGCCGCGCTCCGACTTCAGCAAAGCCACCTGGCCGAGATCAACTTCCGCCTGGCGACCGCCAACGATGCGCTATGCGACACGCATCTGCCGCAAAGCGGCCTCGTCATGCAGGAAAAATCCCAGTTCAGCGCCAATATCCGCGATGCGGCCGCCCGCTTCTTCCATCTCGACGACGGACCATCGGTGATGGTGGTGGTGCCTGGCAGCCCCGCCGATACGGCCGGGCTCCAGCCGGACGATGTGGTGAAAGCGATTAATGGCATCGCTCTGCCGCTGGACGGCGTCACCTCGGGTCGGCGCGGCAGCGTCACCGCCATCTCCGGGCTTACCAATCTGATCGAACGCGAGCTCGGCCGGGGAGCCGCCACACTCTCCATCCTGCGCCACGGCCAGCCGCTGAGCGTGACGCTCGGCTCGGTCTCCGGCTGCCGGTCCCGCGCGGATCTTTCGCTGTCGCGGGAAATGAATTCCTATGCGGACGGGCTGACCGCCACCATCACCACCGCCGTGGTCGGCTATACGCGCAGCGACGACGAGCTCGCCGTGGTGCTCGGCCATGAGATGAGCCACAACGTCCAACATGACCGCGATCCCTCGGGCCATGGCGGCCGGATCGACGACAAGGTCGTCAGCGTGCGCCAGTCCGAAGCGGAAGCGGATTATGTCGGCGTCTATCTGATGGCGCGGGCAGGTTATGATTATCGCCAGGCGCCGCTTTTCTGGGAACGTTCGCGCAATTATGGCGGCAGCGGCGGAGGCAGCCATCCGAGCTGGCCCAAGCGCGTCGCGCTGACGGAGACAGCGATCCACGAGATAGACCGCAAACGGGCCCAGGGTCAGCCGCTGATCCCGGAGCTGCCATTCTTCACCAATCGCCTGAAACCCGCGGCATAGAGCAGCTTGCCTCCAAGCCTTGTGGTCGCATCCTTTGCGCGGAAAACCGGTTCCCATTTTCCGCACGATGCTCCGCCCGCGTCGGAGGCGCAGACAGCGCCTCAGCAGGGCCGGTCGAGCGAGATATGCCCCTGCTGCTTCAACGCCTCGACCGCGCGCTTGACCTCCTGGCTGGAGCCGCGCGGAAGGATCAGGACGGCGTCGCCGGTCGCGATCACGATCAGGTCCTGCACGCCCACCGCGGCCACCAGCGGCCCTTCGGTACGGATCAGGCAATTGGTCGTGTCGATCGCCAGCACTTCGCCATGGCCGTGATTGCCACGCCCGTCCTTCTCGGCCAGAGCGTGCAGCGCATCCCAGCTGCCGACGTCGGACCAGCCCATCGCCACCGGCGTCACGATCACCCGGTCGCTCTTTTCCATGACGGCATAGTCGATCGAATCCGACGGCGAGGCGCCGAAGGCCGCCTTGTCCGGATAGACACGTGCGCCGTCCTGGCGAGCAGACGCCATGGCGGCTCGCGCAGCCTCGATCATTGCCGGCGAATGCTGCTCCAGCGCGGCCAGATAGGCATCGGCACGGAACAGGAAAATGCCGCCGTTCCACACATATTCGCCCGAGGCGAGATAGGATTCCGCCGTCGCAAGATCCGGTTTCTCGACGAAGCGCTGCGCGCGATGCACGCCCGCCGCCAGCTTTGCCCCGAGCTGGATATAGCCATAGCCCGTCTCGGGCAGGTCCGGCGAAATGCCGAAGGTGGCTAGCCAGCCCTCGCGCACTAGCGGCGTCGCCGCCTCGATCGCCAGCCGGAACGCAGCGACGTCGTTGATCACATGATCGCTCGGCATGACGAGCAGCACATCATCGGGCTTGGCCGCCAGCGCGGCAAGCGCGATGGCCGGTGCGGTATTGCGGGCCAGCGGCTCGAGGATGAGGGAGAAGCGGTCGACCCCGATCAGGCCCAGCTGCTCCTCTATCATGTCGGCATGAACCGCGTTGGCCACCACGATGGGCGCTGAAAAGCGCGCGGGATCGTCCACTCGGCGGATGGTGAGCTGCAGCATCGTCTCGGCGTGCGTGAGGCTCAGCAACTGCTTGGGGCGCTGTGTCCGGGAGAGCGGCCACAGGCGCGTGCCTGATCCGCCGGAAAGAATGACGGGCACGATCATATCGGACACATTTTGCTCCAAGGATAACGGACACCGGACAGCCGCCCGAACAGACTGAAGATCGGTCCGCTACGAACGTCTGCAAAACCAGCTCAGCGCCCGGCTGTTCCGTGGTGCGCCAAGAGATCAGCAAGCCCCCTTTCCCAATTGATCGCGTCCGCTACCATAGCATCGAGCTCGGCGAAACGCGGTCTCCACGGCAATTGCGCGATTATCGCGGAATTGTCTGCAATCATTTCTGCCGAATCGCCCATGCGCCTCGGTTCCAGCCGACGGGTGATGCGCACGCCGGCCACCCGCTCGACGCTTTCGAGCACGTCGAGCACGGTGAAGCCCTGCCCGTAACCGCAATTGAGCACATAGCTGCGCTCCGGCGCCGCGATCAGCGCCTCCAGCGCATCGATATGCGCGCTGACCAAATCGCTGACATGGATGAAATCCCGCACCCCGGTGCCGTCGCGGGTCGGATAGTCGGTGCCGAACACGGCGACATGATCGCGCTTGCCGAGTGCGGCTTCGACCGCGACCTTGATGAGATGCGTCGCGCCGAGGGTCGACTGGCCGGTACGCCCCGCCCGGTCCGCGCCCGCCACGTTGAAGTAACGCAGCGCACAATAGTTGATCGGATGCGCGGACGCCACGTCCCGCAGCATATGCTCGGTCATCAGCTTCGAGCGGCCATAAGGGTTGATCGGCATCGGCGGCGTCGATTCGGTCACCGGCATCTCCTCCGGTACTCCATAGATCGCCGCCGTTGACGAGAAGATGAAATGCGGCACGCCGGCTGAAATCGCCTCGGCGACCAGCGACGCGCTGTTGGCGGTGTTATTGCGATAATATTTAAGCGGATTCGCCACCGATTCGGGCACGATCACGGATCCTGCGAAATGCATGATCGCGCCGATGCCGTGATCGCGCAGCACGCGGGCGACGAGCGCGGCATCGCCGACGTCGCCCTGGATGAAGGTCGCCTGCGGCGGTACCGCCCAGCGAAAGCCGGTCGACAGATTGTCCAGCACGACCAGCGGCCAACCGGCATCGACCAGCGCGAGGCAAGCGTGGCTGCCGATATAGCCCGCACCGCCGGTCACCAGCACCGGCGTCCTGTTCCGTTTGGCCGCATTGGTGGCCATCCATTATCCCCCAAAAAGGTTTCGGCTCCAGATCGAAACGCTCGACCATCCGAAACTCGCATCAGCATCGGAAAGACGAGAGCCCGCTTCCAACCCGCTACGCCCCAACCGCTTACGAAAAGGTAACCGAATCGTTCAGCAATTTTGAGCAACGCCCGCCGCGGCCGCGCGGCCGGATCCGATCGCATCGGGCCGCCGGCTCTCATCCTCTTCGAGGCCGCAATTTCCGAATCGCCAGGCCGCTTCAGGCGACGCGGCCCACGCTACTGTAGCTGAAGCCGTGGCGGAGCACCTCATAGGGCTGGTAGACGTTGCGCAGATCGACGAGGATGGGCGAGGCCATCCGCTCCTTGAGGCGAGCCAGATCGAGCGCGCGGAACGCGTCCCATTCGGTGACGATGACGATCGCTGCGGCATCGTCGGCGACGTCGTAGGCGCTGGCGACATAGGTCACCTTCTCGTCCAGCACCGCCCGGGCGGCCGCCATCCCCTCGGGATCATAGGCGCGCACGGCGGCGCCCGCATCGATCAGCGCCTGCACGATCGAAATGGAGGGCGCCTCGCGCATGTCGTCCGTATTTGGCTTGAAGGTGAGGCCGAGCAGGCCGATCGTCTTGCCCCGCACGTCGCCGCCGCATGCCGTGATCACCTTGCGCGCCATCGCGCGCTTGCGCTGGTCGTTCACCGCGATCGTCGTCTCGACCAGCCGTATCGGGCTGTCATAGTCCTGCGCGGTCTTGACCAGCGCCACCGTGTCCTTGGGAAAGCAGGAGCCGCCATAGCCGGGGCCGGCATGGAGGAATTTCGGTCCGATCCGCTTGTCGAGGCCGACGCCGCGCGAGACCTCCTGCACGTTGGCGCCCACCTTCTCGCACAGATCGGCGATTTCGTTGATGAACGTCACCTTCACCGCCAGGAACGCATTGGCGGCATATTTGATCAGCTCGCTGGTCCGCCGCTCGGTGAACATCACCGGCGCCTGGTTGAGATTGAGCGGACGATAGACTTCCGACATCACCTGTCGCGCACGCTCGTCCTCGATGCCGACGACGACCCGGTCGGGCCGCTTGAAATCGGCGATAGCGGCGCCTTCGCGGAGGAATTCCGGATTGGAGACGACCGCGACGTCGGCCTCGTGGTTGGTCTCGCGGATGATGCGCTCCACCTCGTCGCCGGTGCCGACCGGCACGGTGGACTTGGTGACCACCACGGTGAAGCCGTCCACTGCCCGGGCGATATCGCGGGCCGCGGCGTGGATGTAGGAAAGATCGGCATGGCCGTCGCCGCGGCGCGACGGCGTGCCGACCGCGATGAACACCACCTGCGCGCCGGCCACCGCGCTGGCGAGATCGGTGGTGAAGAACAGGCGGCCGGCGGCGACGTTGCCGGCGACGAGCTGGTCGAGCCCCGGCTCGTAGATCGGCATCTCGCCGCGATTGAGCGCGTCGATCTTGCCCTGGTCGAGATCGACGCAGGTGACGCTGTGGCCGAAGTCTGCAAAGCAGCTGCCTGAAACCAGACCCACATAGCCGGATCCGATCATCGCAATCTTCATGCTGTCTCCTCAGCCTCGCGTCGTTGCCAACGCTGTCCCCCGGCCCCCTTGGCCGACGGGGAGAGGCGAGGCGCTGTCGCTCTGCACGCTCGCCCCTTTGCCAGCAAGAGGATTGGTCGGGCGCCGCGATCGATCCGCCTCAAAGCCACCGACCGCGCGGACCGACGGACGATGCTGAACGGGATCGCCACCCCGGCCCGGCTGGCCATCGCCGCGACATGGCTCTGGCTCGCGCTTTGGCTATCGCTCGGCGACGGGCCGCCTTTCTTCGGCTACATCAATGCGCTCGGCTTCTTCTGGGGGCTGGCCGCCGGCATCGCGGCGCTGGACCTCGCGCTGCAGCGCAGCACGATCTGGGCGGCGACAGGCGCTGCCGCCGCCGCGCTGGCGCTTTGCCATGGCCAATGGCCCGTCCTCGCCGCTGCCGATACCGCACCCTCTTCCGCGCAGCCACTGCGCGTGGTTACCGCATCATTCAGAACCTATAATCGCGACATGGCGAGCGCCGCCCAGCTGCTCGCCGGCTATCGCCCGGACATTCTGGTCGCGCAGGAGGTATCGGACGTCCCAGCCTTTCTCACCCGGCTGGAGCAGGAGAGCGGCCGGCGCTGGCAGGCGGCGCGGCGCGGCAACGAGATCGTCGCCTCCCCCTGGCCCATCCGCGATACCCTTCCGAATCGGGCCTTCCTGCGCGCCACCGTCGCCACGCCGGACGGCCCGGTGACGGTGTGGAACGTCCACGCCGTGAAAAGCTATGCAAACGCCATAGCCATCCGGCTGCAGATCGCGGCGCTGACCGAGGATGTCGCAGCGCATTGCGGCCCGCGTATCGTCGCCGGCGATTTCAACGCGACGCCCTGGAACGACAGCTATCGTACGCTTTCGGAACGGCTGACCGATGCCTTCCGCGTCGCGGGAAGCGGCCCCGGCTTTACCTTTCCGACGCGAGCCCGCCGGATCGGATTCGCCTTTCCCTACCTGCGCATCGATCACATCTTCGTCGATGCCATGCTGCAGCCGGTCGCGGCGTGGACCGGCGATGCCAGCCCCGGTGCGGATCATCGGCCGGTGATTGCCGATCTCGTCCGCAGCCCGAACTTGCGGCAAGCCGCGCGGTAGAAAAAGATGTGGCAGCGCGAAGCCGAGTTGGGTTATGCTGCGTTGCAGAAACCGGAAGGAAAGCGCCTCGATCACAGAGTAAGCCGTATCGATCGACCCTGCATTCCATCTCCTCCCGCAGAAAACGGAAAGAGCCTTGCCTGTAGTCCTGATCAAAGCGCGACGTTTCGAAGACGACCGGGGCTGGTTTACCGAAACCTACAATCAGAGGGCCTTTCACGATTTGGGCGTGGATGTGTCTTTCTGTCAGGACAACCATTCGCTGTCCCGTCCCGTGGGCACGTTGCGAGGCCTTCATTTCCAGACGCCGCCGCACGCCCAGGCCAAGCTGGTGCGATGCATCCGCGGCAGCATCTGGGACGTGGCGGTGGATGTGCGCAAGGGCTCGCCGACCTATGGCGAATGGACCGCGGCGACGCTCTCGGCCGAGAATGGCCACCAGCTGTTCGTGCCGGCCGGCTTCCTGCACGGCTTCGTGACGCTCGAGCCGGATACCGAGGTGACCTACAAGGTCTCGGATTTCTACGCGCCCGAATGCGACGGCGGCATCGCCTGGAACGATCCCGACCTCGCCTTGCCCTGGCCGCTGCCGGAGGGCGGGCCAAGCCTGTCGCCCAAGGACGGCAAGCTGCCGCGCCTCGCCGAATTCGACAGCCCCTTCCCCTATGACGGCCGCCCGCTGACTCCCGTGTCGGCTTCGTGAAGAAAGGGACCCGAACGATGGCGAACACGAAACCCCTGCGCGTCCTGGTCACCGGCGGCGCCGGCTTCATCGGGTCGGCGCTCGTCCGCCACCTGATCGGCGAGACCGAGCATGTCGTGCTCAATGTCGACGCGCTCACCTATGCGGGCAATCTGAGCTCGCTGGAGAGCGTCGAGCATGATCCGCGCTATCGCTTCGCCAAGGCCGACATCTGCGACGCTGCCGCGATGAACCGGCTGATCGGCGAATTCCGGCCGGACGTGATCACCCATCTCGCCGCCGAATCGCATGTCGACCGCTCGATCGACGGGCCGGCTGCCTTCGTGCAGACCAACCTCGTCGGCACCTTTACCTTGCTCGCCGCCGCGCTCGACTACTGGCGCGGGCTCGACGCCGAAGCGCAGAAGAGCTTCCGCTTCCACCACATCTCCACCGACGAGGTGTTCGGATCGCTGAGCGACGAGGGATTCTTCACTGAAGAGACCGCCTATGATCCGCGCTCGCCCTACTCCGCGTCGAAGGCCGGATCGGATCATCTCGTCCGTGCCTGGCATCACACCTACGGGCTGCCGATCCTGCTAACCAACTGCTCGAACAATTACGGCCCCTATCATTTCCCGGAGAAGCTCATTCCGCTGATGATCATCAAGTGCCTCGCGGGCGAGAAGCTGCCTGTCTACGGACAGGGGCTGAACGTGCGCGACTGGCTCTATGTCGAGGATCATGTGCGCGCGCTGACCCGGGTTTTCGAGGCAGGCGTGCCGGGCGAGAGCTACATCATCGGTGGCCGGTCCGAACGGCGCAACATCGACGTGGTGACCACCATCTGCGAGACGCTCGACCGGGTGCGTCCGCGCGCCGACGGCAAGAGTTATGCCGAGCAGATCAGCTATGTCGCCGATCGGCCCGGCCATGATCATCGCTATGCGATCGATCCCAGCCGCCTCGACCGCGAGCTCGGCTGGCGCGCGCAGGAAAGCTTCGAGAGCGGCATCGAGAAGACGATCCGCTGGTATCTCGACAATGAGGGCTGGTGGCGCGCCATCCAGTCCGGCGCCTATGCCGGCGAGCGCCTGGGCCTCAAGACCGCGTGACCGGCATGAGGGGGGATCCCATTCTCGTCCTCGGCCTGGGCGGCCAGGTCGGCACCGAATTGCTGCGCCAGGGCGGCGACGGGCTCGTAGCACCCTCGATCGCGGAGTTCGACATCACCGATCCGGCGAGCATCGCCGCCGGCCTCGCGGCGCGCCCGTGGAAGGCGGTGATCAACGCTGCTGCCTACACCGCGGTCGACAAGGCCGAGACGGACGTCGCGCCCTGCTGGGCGATCAACGCTTATGGCCCGGCAGTGCTGGCCGCCGAGACGGCGAAGGCCGGCATCCCGATCATCCACATCTCGACCGACTATGTCTTCGACGGCACTGGCGAGGGCTATTATCTCGAGGATGATCCCGTTCGCCCGATCGGCGTCTACGGCGCATCCAAGGAAGGCGGCGAGCAGGCGGTGCGCACCGCCAATCCGCGCCACGCCATCCTGCGCACGGCCTGGCTGGTCAGCGCGCATGGCGGCAATTTCGTGAAGACGATGCTGCGCGTCGGTGCCGAGCGGCCGCAGCTGCGCGTCGTCGACGATCAACGCGGCTGCCCGACCAGCGCCGCGGATCTCGCCGGCGCACTCTTGACCGTCACGCATCGCCTGATCGACGATGCCGACGCGCCCACGGGCACCTTCCATTTCGTCAATTCGGGCGAGGCCACATGGTGCGAGTTCGCGCGCGCGATCTTCGCCGACGGCGCCGCGCGGGGCGGCCCCTCGCCGGAGGTGGAGGCGATAAGCACCGCCGACTATCCGACGCCGGCCCGCCGGCCCGCCAATTCGCGCCTGTCGACCGTCGGCCTCACCGCCGCCTACGGCATCGTGCCGCGGCCGTGGCGCGAGGCGCTCGGCGACATATTGGACGAACTTCTCTAGCCGCACCGGCGCTGTCTGTTTTTGGGGGAATGACGATGAAGGGTATCATCCTCGCCGGAGGATCGGGCACGCGGCTGCATCCCGCGACGCTGGCGATCAACAAGCAGCTGCTGCCGATCTACGACAAGCCGATGATCTATTTCCCGATGTCGGTGCTGCTGCTGGCCGGCATCCGCGAGATACTGATCATCTCGTCACCCGACTATATCGACAATTACAAGCGTCTGTTCGGCACCGGCGAGCAGTTCGGCCTCGCCATCTCCTATGCCGTCCAGCCGAGCCCGGACGGCCTCGCCCAGGCCTTCCTGATCGGCCGCGAGTTCATCGGCGACGACGCGGCCGCGCTCGTGCTCGGCGACAACATCTTCTTCGGCGCCGGCATGAGCGAGCTTCTGCGCTCCGCCACCGCACGCACCGAGGGCGCGACCGTCTTCGCCTATCAGGTGGAGCATGCCGAGGCCTATGGCGTCGTCGAGCTCGATGGAACCGGCCGGGCGATCAGCCTGGAGGAAAAGCCCGCCAAGCCCAAATCCAACTTCGCGGTGACCGGCCTCTATTTCTACGACAATCGCGTCGTCGATCTGGTGACGCAGATCAAGCCCTCCCCGCGCGGCGAGCTGGAAATCACCGATCTCAACCGGCTCTACATGGAGATGGGCGAGCTCTATGTCGAAAAGCTCTCGCGCGGCTATGCCTGGCTCGACACCGGCACGCACGACAGCCTGATCGAAGCATCGGAATTCGTCCGCGTGATCCAGAAGCGGCAGGGCATCCAGATCGCCTGTCTGGAGGAGATCGCCTTCATCAACGGCTTCATCGACCGCGACCAGCTTCGCGAGCGCGGCAAGCTGTTCGCGAAGACCGGCTATGGCCGTTACCTGCTGGATCTCGCAGATCATGCTGCATGATTAATGCAATTGCGTCTGGTTCTTTTCGCAGTTGCAGCATAACATCCTATTCAACCCGAAACGCTCACCAGTGAGGGACATGGCGTGAAGATAGCGATTTTTGGTGTCGGCTATGTGGGGCTTACATCTGCCGCCTGCCTGATCAACGACGGCCACAGCGTGATCGGCGTGGATGTGAGCGAGAGCAAGGTCCGCATGATCAACGAGGGCAAGAGCCCGATCTTCGAGCCGGGCCTCGAAGAGCTGCTCACCCTCGGCGTCCAGGAAGGCCGGCTCGTCGCCTATCAGGAGATCGGCGATCGCCTGGCGGATTGCGACATCGCGATCGTCTGCGTCGGCACGCCCAGCGCGGTCGATGGCTCGCACAATATGGGCTATATCGCCGAGGTCTCGCGCCAGATCGCCGTCGCCTCGGTCAGCCTGCCGGAGCGCGCGCGGCCGCTGACCGTGATGTATCGCTCGACCATGCGGCCGGGCTCGATCGACAAGCTGATCGCGCCGATCTTCCGCGGCTTCCATGGGCCCACGCTGAGCAAGGTCGAGCTGGTCTACAATCCCGAATTCCTGCGCGAGTCGACGGCGCTCAAAGATTATTACGCACCGCCCAAGATCGTCGTCGGCACGATCGACGGCCAACCCTCGGCGACCGTCGACGAACTCTATGGCAATATCCAGGCGCCGCGCTTCTATGTCGGCTATCGTGAGGCCGAGATCACCAAGTTCGTGGACAACAGCTTCCACGCGCTGAAGGTCGCCTTCGCCAACGAGATCGGCCGCATCTGCGGACGCGAGGGGGTGAGCGCCAAGACGGTGCACCAGATCTTCGTCTCGGACACCAAGCTTAACATCTCGCCTTATTATCTGCGGCCGGGCGGCGCTTTCGGCGGGTCCTGCCTGCCCAAGGACGTGCGCGCCCTCACCTATCTCTCCAACGAGGTCGGCGCCGAGACCTTCGTGCTCGATGCGATCATGCGCAGCAACGACGCGCACAAGCGCTACCTGTTCGAGAAGGCGACCGAGGGCGCGGCGCCGGGCGCCAAGGTGCTGCTCAACGGCCTCGCCTTCAAGGCGAACAGCGACGATCTGCGCGAGAGCCCCTATATCGATCTGGCCCGGCGCCTGCTGCAGGCGGGCTACGACCTCAAGATCTGGGATCCGCAGCTCGAGCCGTCAGCCCTCACCGGCCAGAATCTCGGCTACAGCTTCGCGCATCTGCCCGAGATGACCAACCTCCTCCTGCGCACCAAGGAGCAGCTGGTCGAGGCGGGTTTCGACCTGATCGTCGACGCGCGCGGAGACGCCGCCTCGCTGGGCCTCGATGGCGTACCGGTCGCCGCGATCAACAGCCTGCCCTGAACCCTTCTCATCCTCCCCGGAACGGGGAGGGGGACCGTTCGCGAAGCGAATGGTGGAGGGGCTCCCGCACACGACAAGCGGCACTTCTGACGTGAGCGCTGCCCCTCAACCGCCTTCGGCGGCGCCCCTCCCCGTTTCGGGGAGGATTTAATGACCCGCCCTCAGGCGCCGGACGTCTGGAGCGCGCCGACCGGCTTTCCGGTGAACAGCGTTTCATAGGCGGCGAGCAGCTTGGGCCGTTCATGCTCCCAGCCGAGATGCTCGTGCACGCGCTTGAAGCCGAAGGCACCCATCGCGGCGCGCTTTTCGGGATCGTCGGCAAGCTCGGCGATCTTCCTGGCGAAGTCGATCGGATCGTTCGGCGCGGCATAGAGCGAGGAATCCTGCGCGGAGAAGCGCCCTTCCTTCACCTCGAACTGCACGATCGGTTTGCCCAGCGCCATATATTCCATGATCTTGTTCATGGTGGACAGGTCGTTCATCGGATCGACCCGGTCCGGATTGACGCAGATGTCGGCAGTGTTGAGCATGTCCATCAGCAGCGCATCGGGCGCGCGGCCGGTGAAGGTGAAGATGTCGGCAACGCCCTTCTCCGCCGCATAGGCCTGGATCGCCTCCAGCTCGGGGCCGCCGCCGACGATGCCGTAATGGATGTCGTCACGGCCCTGCGCGCGCAGCCAGGCGGCGGATTCGACGAGCAGGTCGAGCCCCTCCTGCCGACCGATCACGCCGACATAGCCGACCAGATAAGGCTTACCCTGCTTGAGCTCGGGCTTGGCCGGCCCCGGCTTGATCTTGTCGAGGTTGGGCCCGGAGCGCACGACGAACACCTTGTCCGGCGGCATGCGGCCGCGCTCGATCGCGATCTTCTTGTAGCTCTCATTGGTCGCGATCGAGATGCTGGCGAGGCCGAAGGTCGCCCGCTCGGCCAGCACCATGGCCTTATATTGCAAGCCGCGATGACCGAACTTGGTCTCGAACAGCTCGGGGCAGAGATCATGATGATCGAACAGGAATTTCTTGCCGAGCAGGCGGAAGATCGCGCCCACCAGGAAGATCAGATCCGGCGGGTTGCACGCATGGATCACGTCGAAGCCGCGGGTGAACAGCACGCGGAAAGCGAGCACCGTCTCCCAGAACAGCGCCGCGCCATATTCGGCGATATAGCCGAGCAGGCCATTGCCCTCGGCCGGTAGCGGATGGCGATAGACGTGGATGCCGTCGATCACCTCATAGCGGGTGGTGAAGCCCTTGCCGACCGGGCAGATGACGGAGACTTCATAACCCGCGGCGTGGAGCGTGGTCGCCTCCATCCACACGCGGCGATCGAACGGAACGGGTAGATTCTCGACGATGATAAGCACGCGCCGTTTCTTGCCATTATTCGGTGCTGCCAAAACCGCCCCCTCTTTTAGCCTCGTGCGCCCTGGCTGCCTGAGCCAGTTTCAATCCCGTTTCTAGAAAGTCTTTCGCATCTGCACAATGGTTTGGCGCGGCTCCGCCGGCCGCCAGGACGGCTCGCTTCGGCTTTTTCACGGCCCAAAAGGCCGATTTTCCGGCGTTTCATTTGCAATTCATGTTGCGCGGCAGAAGATAGCGGCATGTCAGAGGGAATGGCCATGCAGCAAGCCATCGCGCTCAATCGCTTCGGCCTTGGAGCGAAACCGAATCAGCCGGCGCCGGGGGATCCCAGGACCTGGCTCCAGGATCAGCTCACCCGTTTCGACGCACGCCCGGCGCCGATCGCAGCCGTGCCGGACTATGCCGCCGTCACCGCCGAGACGCAGAAGATACGGGAGGCGCAGCGCGCGGCACGCACGATGAGCCCGGAGGCGCAGGCCGATGCCCGCGCGATGAACGGCAATTTGCGTGCGCTGATGAACCAGCACGTCCAGGCCCGCGTCGCCGCGGCGGTGGCGAGCGACACGCCCTTCGTCGAGCGGCTCGTCCATTTCTGGGCCAATCACTTCGCCGTATCGACCAACAAGGCCGACATCATGGTCGGCGCCGGGCCGTTCGAGTTCGAGGCGATTCGCCCGCATGTGCTCGGGCGCTTCTCCGACATGGTGATGGCGGTCGAATATCATCCGGTGATGATGAGCTATCTCGACCAGCCCGTGTCGGTCGGCCCGAACAGCCCGATGGGGCAGCGCTTCGCCAAGCGCCGGATGGGGCTCAACGAAAATCTCGCACGCGAGATCATGGAGCTTCACACGCTCGGCGTCCGATCGGGCTATACCCAGGCGGACGTCACCGAGTTCGCGCGGGCGCTCACCGGCCACACCATCGTCGGCATGGGCGTCGCCGCCGATGCACCGGGCAATTACGGCTCCTCCTATTTCATGGCCGAGATCCACGAGCCGGGCGAGCGCACCGTGCTCGGCAAGCGCTATCCGGCCGGACAGGCCGAGCAGAGCCGCGCGATTCTCGCCGATCTCGTCGCGCGGCCCGAGACCGCGAAGTTCGTCGCCACCAAGCTCGCCCGCCATTTCGTGGCGGACGATCCGCCCGCGCCGCTGGTCGCCCGGATGCAGCAGGCCTTCCTCGCCAGCGGCGGCGACCTGCCAACCGTCTATCGCGCGCTGATCGCCTCGCCCGAAGCCTGGGCTTCGCCGCTCAGCAAGTTCAAGACGCCCTGGGACTGGACGATCTCGGTATGGCGCGGCGCCGGCGCGGACCCGGAGATGATGGCGACCACCCAGTCGCTGCTCCAGCGGCTTGGCCAGCCCGTCTGGCAGCCGGGCTCGCCGGCCGGCTGGTCCGATTTCAATGCCAGCTGGGCGGGATCGGACGAGCTGATGCGCCGCGTGGACGCCGCCACCCGCATGTTCGCGCGCAACCCCCAGCCGATGTCGCCCGCCTTGGCGCAAAGCCTGCTGCCGGGCACGCTGCGGCCGCAGACCAGCAAGGTGATCGCCAGCGCCCCGCCTCCGCAGCAGCTCGCGCTGCTCTTCGTTTCTCCCGAATTCCAGCGGAGATAGTGTGATGAACGTCAATCGGCGCCAGATCCTCTATGCCGGCCTGACCGGCGGCGCGCTGCTGCTGGCGGTGCCTTCGCTGCTGCCCGCGCATCCGCCGGGCGACCGCAGGCTGATCTTCATCATCCAGCGCGGCGCGCTGGACGGGCTGCAGGCGGTACCGCCGGTCGGCGATCCGGATTTCGGCGGCATGCGCGGCGTACTCGGCGAAGTGGCCGGCGTGCAGAAGCTGGACAGCATGTTCGGCCTGCATCCCTCGCTGGCCGGCGTCGGCAAGATCTACGCGCAGAAACAGGCGCTGTTCGTCCATGCCGTCGCCTCGCCCTATCGCGACCGATCCCATTTCGACGGGCAGAATGTGCTCGAAAGCGGCGGTCTCCAGCCGTTCGACATGGACAATGGCTGGCTGAACCGGCTGATGGGTCTCGAATCGGGGCTCAACGCGGTCTCGCTGTCGGCCGGCGTACCACTGGCGCTGGCCGGCCCCAACACCGTCGCCTCGTTCGAGCCTGCGCCGGTCGGCCGGATCAACCAGCCGCTGCTCGACAAGGTCAGCGCGCTCTATGCCGACGATGCGCAGCTCCACCCGCTCTGGGAGGAAGCGGTCGACACCCGCAAGCTCGCCTATGACATCCAGCAGGGCGAGCCCAAGACGGCGACCCAGGCCGAACGGCTGGCGCGGCTGACGACCGGCTTCCTGAAGGCGCCCAACGGTCCACGCATCGCGATGATCGAAACCCAGCAATGGGACACGCACACACAGCAGATCAGCCGCCTCAAGAATCAGCTTTCGCAGTTCGATCTGCTGCTCACCGGCCTGCAGGCAGGACTCGGCGACATGTGGAAGAACACGCTGGTGATTGCCGCGACCGAATTTGGCCGCACCGTCTCGATCAACGGCACCGGCGGCACCGATCACGGCACCGGCAGCGTCGCCATGCTGTTCGGCGGCACGGTCGCGGGCGGCCGCGTCGTCGCCGACTGGCCCGGCCTCAAGCGCGCCCAGCAGCAGGACGGCCGCGACCTCAAGCCCACCACCGATCTCCATGCCGTGATCTCGGGCGCGGTGGCGGACCATTTCGGCCTGCCCCCCTCCAAGGTAGCGCAGACCCTGTTCCCGGAACGCTCCGTAACGCCGCTGCGCGACCTGATCCGAACATAGCTCCGGCCGGCCTCCAGCCGCTCGGAGGATCGTTCACCCAGACGCTGTCTTACCCAAACCGCTCGACCAGCGCCGCACGGCGGCGTTCCCCCACGCGTTCCCAGATGAAATCGGCGCTGTGCTCAAGCGCGTTTTGCGCAAAGTGCTCTCGCGTGTCGCGATCGGGGCCAAGACGCGCGATCACCTCCGCCCAGGCGTCGGGATCGTCGCTGCGCACGACGTGACCATCGACGCCGTCACGGGTGAAGGCGCCCGCCCCCATTTCCGAGACGATCGCCGGCACGCGATTGCCCGCCGCCTCATAGGTGACCTGCGGCCCGCCCTCTTCGAGGGTCGGGAAAATGAACCAGTCGGCCGAGCGGTACAGCGCGCCGACATTGGGCGTGAATTTCATATAGCTGACGTCCGGACGCGCCAGCACGTCGGCATAGCGTTCGGCGATGATCGGCTCGATATCGCCGACCAGCACCAGCCGGCCCTTGATGCCCGCACGCTTCCACGCCTCCAGCAGGATATGCGCGCCCTTGCGCACGCAGGCGAAGCCGACGAACAGGAAGGTCGGCCCGTCGACCGGCTCCAGCGCCTTGTCCGTGCCGGTGAAGCGGGCCGGTTCCCAGCCATAGCTGGTCGGGATCAGCCGTTCCTCCGGCAGGCCGATCGCGACCAGCGATTTCGCCACCATCGGGCTTGGGCAGAAGATCGCATCGGCGAGATGCAGCTCTTCCCGCTCCTTCTCGACCAGGGCGGGGGTGATGCTGTGCCCCGGCGTGACGCCGAGCCGGCCATAGGCATCGTCGAGGATGGTCTTGGCGACATATTTGCCGCAATTCACCTTCTCTCGGACGACCGGGATGCCCTCGTCCTTCAGCCGATGCGCCAGTGCTAGCGAGATTTCGCCCCAGCCATAGACCAGCGGCCGCCCGCCCTTGGCCTTGATCGCCTTTACGAGACGCTTCTCCGCGAGCGGATAGGTGAAGCGTCCGGCGATGCGGTGCGGCAGCCGGTTGGTCAGATTCTCATTGAGAATGTACCCGGTTGTGACCGGCACCGAGATGTCCGACTTGGGCCACCGATTGATCGAGGCGAAGACGCGGCAATGCACGTCGTCGCGATTCATCTGCTCGGCCAGGCGGATGGCGGTATAGGCCGGGCCGCGTTTCACGACGGGCATGCCCAGCATGAAATACATGTCGATCGTTCGTGCCATGATGTTCTGCCACCCCACCCGAAGTTCTTGACCAGCCGGCGATAGCGAAGACGCCGTGTTGCAATTATTTCATGAACCGCCGCGGGATATGCGGATGATCATCCCGATCGCAACAAATTCGTCGAACATGTGCAGGATCATCCGGTTTTTCACTCTTCCCGCCAGTATCTCGTGAGATGCGCTGCCCTAATCCCATGGCCTGCGAGGCCCTTCAATAGCAAATTCGCACCTGCAGCATTTGAAACTTGCAGCAGCAGGGACGAGTCCGCATAGCAGCGCAGATGAGCACCGCAGCCAAGATCCAAGAGCGTCTTCGTCATCATATGCCGTCGATCGTCGCCCTGGGACTGCGCGGCACGGCGCTGCTCGCCGGATTCGTGATCACCTATTTCATCGGACACAAGCAGGGGCCGGCGGCCAACGGCCAATATGCGCTCGTCACGCAAACCGCGATGTTCCTGTCGACAGCCGGGCTGGCGGGCATCGACATTGCCGTCGTGCGGCATTTTCCGGCAGCCCTGACCCGCAAGATGCCGATCGCTCTCTCCACCTTCATCAAGGTCTCCTTCCTCTCGATCATGCTGATGGTCGGCATCGGCCTGGCGCTCTGGGCGACGGGCGACGTACTCTGGCAGCCGCTGGTCGGCCATGCCGTTCCAAAGAGTGCCTTGCTCGTTCTTTCGGTGCTGCTGATCGGCCGCGGCGGCAGCCGGCTGTTCGGTGCCGTCCTGCGTTCCCAGCACGTCTTCACGCTCGGCCAGATCGTCGAGGTGAGCATCATCCCGGTGGCGGTGGCGCTGCTGCTGGCGGCGGGCATGTTGCATACGCCGGGTCAGGCGCTGTGGGCGACCGCCATCGCCAGCATCGCGGCCACCGTCATCGGTCTGCTCGCCTGCCTGCGATATGTCGGCATGCGGGGCGAGACCCTGTCCGTGCCGATGAAGAATCTGCTGCACAGCTCGCTGCCGTTGTGGGGCGTCTACATGTCGATCAACGCGGTCGACTGGTTCACCCTCACCCTCGCCGCCACCTATCTCAACGCCTCCGGCGCCGGCATCTATCGCGTCGCCGTGCAGGCGGCGGGGCTGATGCAGGTCATCTCCATCTCGCTCTACAGCATCTATCCGGCGCGGATCAGCGCCTCCTTCCACGCCGGCGACCTGGCCTGGACGGGCCGCCTCACCCGCTCGGCGACGCGCGTGTCGGCACTCTGCGCCGCGCCGATCGCGCTGGTGCTGCTGATCTTCCCGGAAAGGCTGCTCGCGATCATCGGCCCCGAGTTCATCGCCTGCGCGCCGGTGGTGCGCATCCTGGTGATCGGCCAGCTCATCAACACGCTGATCGGCCCGGCGGGCATGACCCTGGCGATGAGCGGCAATGAGCGGCTGAACCTGATCATCTCGATCGGCGGCACCGGCCTCATGTTCCTCGCCGCGCCGTTCGCGACCAAATATGGCGGCCTCGAGGGGCTGGCGACCAGCATCACCACGATCATGATCCTGCGTAACGTGGTGAGCCTGTTCTTCGTCTCGCGGCTGCTCGGGCTCAACGTCGCGACCGGCAAGGTGCGGCCGGTGAAGGGCGGCAAGCCGAAGGTGCATACGCCTCCCGCAGGCGCAGCGGCTGAGTAGCGGGAAAGGCTGCATCCTGCCTGCCGTGCGGCAGGAAGATAAAGGCATTACGCCTTCGGCTTGAACCTGTCCGGCACGCCCGTCTCGCCCCGCACGCCGGCCCACCAGCCGGCCAGCGCGACGCGAAAATTTCGCCAGGCACCTGCCTTGGGATATTGGCCGATCAGCAGCAAGGTGGCGATCAGCACCACCGGATAATGGCCCGGCAGGAACTTGCGGCTGAACAGCAGCTTGTTGCGCTCGTCCAGATACACTGCCAGCGGCGAGCGGGTCTTGCGCACCACGCTGGAACCGATCGTGCTGCCATGGGCGTGCACGACGATCGCCTCATGCGCATAGCCGAGGCGGAAATCGCCGCGGCGGAAGCACCAGTCGGTCTCCTCATAATAGAGGAAATAGCGCTCGTCGAAGAAGCCGACCTGCTCGACGAAGGCGCGCGGCACGAACATCGCAGCGCCGGCGACATAATCCATCTCGCGCTCGATCGCGGCAACGTCCGGCGTCGCATCCGCCGGCGCACCGAGGCCGATATTGTAGCCGCGCGCGATCCACGGCCGCCAGCGCGCGCCATAGAGCTGGATCTTGCCCTGCCCCTTCAGCACCAGCCGCGCGCCCACGATGCCGTAATTTCCCTTCTGCTGGTGCGCGGCAAGCGCCGTCATCGCATCGGGCTCGGGTATCGTGTCGGGATTGAGGATCCAGACGAACTGGTAGCGGCCATCGGCGATGATCGCTTCCAGGCAGACGTTGATGCCGGCCGCATAGCCGATATTGCCATTGGCCTGATGCAGCCTGATCTCGCGTCCGCTGCCCTTGAGCGCGGCGGCATGGCGGGCGATCACGCGTCCCTCGGGCTGTCCGGCCGTCAGCCCGTCACTTATGGAGGCTACCGCCTCGCACAGCGCGGCATAGGCGGCATCCCCGCCATTCTCGCAGATGTGGACGCCGAAATCGGCATAGGTCGAACGATCGAGCGCGAGCAGGCAATCCCGGATCTCCTCGGCATTGCGAAACCCGACGATGACGACTTCGGCGCGCATCGGCTTCAATCCTGACGCCGCTTGCGGACCAGCCGCCGCAGCGTTCCCAAATAGTTGCGGAAAGCCTCCTTGGCGCCGAGCGAACGCCGCACTTCGGAGAGCCTGAGGTTGCGGAAGCGCGGCAGCGGCAGGCCCACCGAGGCCATCGCCGCCATGCGCGGCTGGACGAAGCCTTTGCGCTTCGTCTGGAAGGGCTGCATGTGGCGGATCGACTCGAGCGGCACCGCCTGAACGTCGATGAAGCCCTTGGCCAGCGCCTCCTGCAGCAGCGCCTCGCCCTTGCGCGTGCGGGTCAGCACCAGCGAGCGGCCGTCCTGCTCCTCGAACAGCGGATAGCCCTTGTCGTCGCACAGCCAGCCGTCGGCGAAGGTGATGTCGGCGAACTCGCCGGTGCCGTCCGGGCAGATCTTGCAGCGGAACTGGAGATGGCGGTTGAGGATGCCGCCCCAGCTGCTGTTGTAATCCATCTGATGGCTGGTGCCATCCGGCAGAACCGCAGTGGCGAAACCCGGCCAGCCGTCGCCGCGGTAGCGGAACGACACGACCGCGTCCGGATCGTCGATGCCCATCGCCTTCAACACAGCATCGGTGCCGCGATAGCTCGGCACGCCCGCGCACATGAAGGCGAGCATATAGGGCACCTTCTCGGCGACGCGGGGATCGCGGCGCGCGAGTGCCCGAAGCCCCGCGACGTCGCAGGGCTTGCCGACGAAGGCGAAGCGGCCGGGCGCGTCCAGCCGCGCGGCGATATCCTCGAGCGGGGAGGACGGCGCGTAGCGCGACCCGGCGGCGACGAATATGTCGTCGCGCCCGGTGCTGATGCGTAGTGCATTGCGCAGTGGCGAGTCGTCCGACACTGCGGTCTGCACCACATAGTCGATCTGGCCGCTATCGAGCAGGTGGAGCAGCACCGACGATAGCCCGCCGCCCGACGACGCCTGGCGGCGCAGGCCCATGTCGGTCGACCAGCCGAGCCGCGCCTCGACGATCGGCCCCCAGGAGGGATGATAGGGCGCGTCGATCTCGCTATCGACATGCTGGATGTTGACGCCGGGGCAGACGGCATCGACCAGCGCCTTCTGCGCGGGCGGCACCGGCGCCTGGACGAACGGCCGGCGATAGCCTTGCGACGTATCGCGCATCACGATCGCGGGCTGGGCGGCATCGCCCACGCCGGCGCACAGGCCGCATCCGGCGCAAAGGCCAGCCGCCTTGATGTCGTTCACGTCACGCATGGCGCGCTGCCAGCTCCGCGAAGAGGCGATCCAGCACCGACGTGTAGCTGCCGAGCTTCTGCTGCGCCCGCCCGGCTGCAGCAACTGCGTCCGCCGTGAGCTGCGGCACCTCGGCCAGCGCCGCCTCCAGCCGCTCCATAACCTGATCGTTGGTCTGCGCGGTGAGGTCCGCCATCCAGGGATAGTCGATCGATCCGAACAGGCCGGTGAACTTGCGGCTGTATCCCAGCGGCAGCACCGCCGTGCCGGAGGAGATCGCCGCGATCGTCGCGTGCATGCGGCTGCCGAGGAAGAAATCCAGCCCGGCAATATAGGTCTTCGCCTGGGATGGCCCATGGAAGCGGGGCGGCAGAACGATGTTCGGATGGCGCTGGCACAGCGTCTCGGCCAGCGCATAATCATCCTCATAGGGCGTATGCGTCGCCAGCACGTGCGGCACGAGATGCAGCTCGACGCGGGGATGCGCCTGCAGCCGCTCGATGATGCGATCGACCAGCGCGCGATAGTCCACGGTCAGCGCGATCTTGTCCGCCGCCGCGATGTCGCGCCGGTAGAGCAGCGCCGAGACGTTGAGGCCGACGCGCAGCGGGCCGTTGGCCAGATCGCGCCCGGTCCGGTCGGTAGCGGCATAGGGCAGCGCAAAGGCGACGTCTGTGGTCAGCACCGCCCGGTCGGCGACGCCGAGCTCGCCGAGCACGCGGAACGACGGCTCGTCCCGCGCATAGACGAGCTTGGCGATGTTCAGCGCCCGCTTCGCGGCGTAGCGCGCTCGGCCACTTGCGAACGGCCCGATCGTCTGGGGGCTGAAGACCAGGTCTCCTCCGGCGCGCACCGCGGCGAACTTCGATCCGATCATCAGGCCGTAGCGTTTCCAGCCGTAAATGTCGGAAAAGCTGTCGCCAGCGCCGATATCGAAGAAGATGTGGCAGCGCCGCATCGTCTGGTGCAGCGCGGAGCCCGGTGTCGCCAGCGCCTTGTAGCCGATGTTGGTGAAATCGTTCGGATAGGGCGTTTCGCTGCTGTAGTCGGTCTCGCCCTGCACGCCGAGGATGTGGAAAAAGGGCGTGCGGCCCGCCTTCTCGATCGCCTTAGCGATCAGGTTGATATTGGCGATGGTGAGCGCGCCCACGCCCAGATTTTCGGATCGGAAACTATGCCAGAGCAACCCGACATGGATGGCATTCGAGGCAGCGGTCATTCTTTTCCTCAATCAGCGGCAACCGGATTTGGGAGGATCGGTCTGGGGCTCGGCCTTGCTATTCCATCGGTCGGATCATCGATCGTCCACGGCCTGCCGCCCCCTGCCCTGTGCAATGCAGCATTGGCATATTGCGCGCGCGAAAGAAAGTCTGCATGGTCAAAGTCGAAGATATATCTTCCTGAGTGTTGATGCGGCATAGATGCCGAACAGGGTGCAGCATTTTTGCGAGGATCGATGTCTCCTCAGGTTTCCGTCATCATTCCGCATTATAACGACCTCGAGAATCTCGGTCATTGCCTTAGCTTGCTGAACAGGCAGACGCTGCCGCCCGATTCGTTCGAGATCGTGGTGGCGGACAATAACAGCGCGTGCGGCCTCGATGCCGTGCGCGCGGTTGCCGGCGAGCGCGCGCACGTCGTGCCCGCGCCCGAGCAAGGCGCCGGCGCCGCGCGCAATGCGGCGGTGGCGGCGGCGCGCGGCACCGTCCTCGCCTTCATCGATTCCGATTGCTCGCCCCGGCCCGACTGGCTGGAAAAGGGCCTGGCCGGGCTTCGGCGCGGCGACATGGTGGGCGGCGCGGTACAGGTCTTCTGCCAGGATGCGCAGCGGCCCAATCCCATCGAAGCGTTCGAGATGGTCTTCGCCTTTCGCACACGCGACTATGTCGAGCGGCAGCGCTTCGCGGTCACCGCGAATCTGTTCACGCCGCGGGCCATCTTCGACCGGGTCGGCGGCTTCCGCTCGGTGGTGGCGGAGGACATGGACTGGTGCTTCCGCGCCGGCGATCTCGGCTACAGCCTGGTCTATGGCGAGGATGCGATCGTCGCCCATCCGGCGCGCCGGACCTGGGACGAACTGACCAAGAAATGGCGCCGGACGACGCGGGAGACCTATCATCTGATGGCGGAGAAAAGGCTTGGCCGCGCCAAATGGGTGGCCCGCTCGGTCGCGGTGCTGCTCTCGCCGCTGCCGCATCTCGCCCAGGTCTGGCGCTCTCGGAACATCAGGGGGCTGGCCGCCCGCACCGGCGCCTCGGCGACGCTGTTCCGGCTGCGCTTCTTCCGTTTCGCGGAAGGGCTGCGGCTGCTGCGTGACGGCCGCTGACCCGCACCCACTTGCCAAAGCGGGCTGGACCTCGCCATCGTCGCTTCCTAATCTCGCCCCTTCTCTAAAACGGAGCCCCTGTTGGCGGCACAGGCCCCCGAACCTGTCGGAACATTGGCACAGGCGCTCGCCCATACCGAGCGATTGATGCAGCGTGCGCCGGCATTGGCGGTCGAACAGGCCGACGAGATATTGCGCGCGGTGCCCGGCCATCCGGCGGCCCTGCTGCTGCGCGCGGCTGCGACCCGCCGGACGGGCGACGCGGTCGCCGCCCGCGCCGCGCTGGCCGGCCTGACCGCGGCGCGTCCCGGCTGGGCGGCGGCGCTGACAGAACTCGGCCAGGCCCACGCCATGCTCGGCGAGGAAGAAGTCGCGATCGCGGCGCTGCGCCGCGCCACCGCCGCGGATCCGGATCATGGCCCGGCGTGGCTGGCGCTGGCCGATGCATTGCGCGCGCGGGGCGAACTGGCCGAGGCGGACGCCGCCTATGCGCAGCACATCCGTGCGTCCGTGGACGATCCGGTGCTGATGCGGGCGGCTTCGGCACTGTGCGACAACGACGTGCCGACAGCGGAGCAGCTGCTGCGCGGCCATCTCAAGAGCAAGCCGACCGACGTCGCGGCGATCCGCATGTTCGCCGAGCTCGCCGGCCGCATCGGCCGCTATGGCGATGCGCAGACCCTGCTCGAACGCTGCCTGGAGCTGGCGCCCGGCTTCGAAGCGGCGCGCCATAATTATGCGCTCGTACTGCAGCGGCAGAACAAGGCGGCCGAGGCGCTGATCGAGATCGACCGGCTGCTCGACCGCGATCCGGCCAATCCCGGCTATCGCGCGCTCAAGGCGGCGACCCTTGTGAGGATCGGCGACTATGAAGGCGCGATCGGGCTTTACGAGGCGCTGCTGGCCGCGCACCGTGAACAGCCGCGCATCTGGATGAGCTACGGCCATGCGCTGAAGACGTCGGGTCGCACCGCCGACGGCATAGCAGCCTATCGCACCAGCCTCGCGCAACAGCCCGGCCTCGGCGAAAGCTGGTGGAGCCTCGCCAACCTGAAGACCTTTCGCTTCAGCGATGCAGACGTCGCGGCTATGCGCGCCGAGATCGCGCGCGAGGATGTGGGTGCCGAGGATCGCTTCCACCTCCATTTCGCACTGGGCAAGGCGCTGGAGGATGCCGGCGACTATGCCGGCTCCTTCGATCATTACGCCACGGGCAATGCGCTGCGCCGCGAAGGGCTCGATTATGACGCGGATCGCACCAGCCGCCGCGTCGCGCGCGCGCGGGCGCTGTTCACGCCCGCCTTCCTCGCCGCGCGCGCGGGTCAGGGCTGCGCCGATCCCGATCCCATCTTCATCCTCGGCATGCCCCGCGCCGGATCGACGCTGGTCGAGCAGATCCTCGCCAGCCATTCGATGGTCGAGGGCACGATGGAACTGCCCGACATCGACATCCTCGCCAAGCGGCTCGGCGAGGGCGACCGCGCGGCCGGCGGCGAGGGCTACCCCGACGCGCTGGCGCGCCTGGACCCCGAAGCGCTCGCCGCGCTGGGCCGCGACTATCTGGCGCGCACCCGCATCGTGCGTGCGCTCGGCCGCCCCTTCTTCATCGACAAGATGCCCAACAACTGGCTGCACGCCGGCTTCATCCATCTGATCCTGCCCAATGCGAAGATCATCGATGCGCGTCGCCATCCGCTCGGCTGCTGCCTGTCCAACTTCAAGCAGCATTTCGCGCGCGGCCAGGGCTTTTCCTATTCGCTGGACGATATGGGCCGCTACTATGCCGACTATGTCGCGCTGATGGCTCATTTCGATTCGGTGATGCCCGGCAAGATCCACCGCGTCATCTATGAGCGGCTGGTTGACGCTACGGAAAGCGAGATACGGCGACTTCTCGATTATTGCGGCCTGCCCTTCGAGGAGGCCTGCCTGCGTTTCCACCAGACAGAGCGCGCGGTGCGCACGGCAAGCTCGGAGCAGGTGCGCCGGCCCATATTTAGGGACGCGAAGGAGCATTGGCAGAATTACGAGCCCTGGCTCGAACCGCTGAAATCCGCGCTTGGCAGCGTTCTCGACGCCTATCCGGACGCGCCATCCACCTGAATCCGGACGCGCTGTGGCAGACAAGCAACACAGTGCCCATTGACCGCTCTCGCGAGGCAAGATTTAACTACGCACAAGAAAAAAACATCTGCAGGCGCGGGGACTGAAAAAAGGGGGTTCTCGAATGCGTTCTTTCGGCAAGACGGCATTTACGGCATTGCT
Organism: Flavisphingomonas formosensis; assembly: GCF_009755815.1. Taxonomy (GTDB): domain Bacteria; phylum Pseudomonadota; class Alphaproteobacteria; order Sphingomonadales; family Sphingomonadaceae; genus Flavisphingomonas; species Flavisphingomonas formosensis. The sequence continues at coordinate 1,164,490 of NZ_WRPK01000001.1, read as the reverse complement.
CGCTTCGACCGGCCTAGCCACCGCGGCACCCGCGTTCGCGCAGGACCAGCAGGCGGCGGCCGCACCGGCGGATGCACCGGCCTATGGCGAGATCATCGTGACCGCCACCAAGCGATCGGAAAGCCTGCAAAAGGTTCCGATCAGTATCCAGGCGCTCGGCACCGAGACTCTGGCGCAGCATCAGGTGGCCAGCTTCGACGATTATGCCAAGCTCCTTCCCAGCGTGAGCTTCCAGAGCTTCGGGCCCGGCCAGTCGCAACTATATTTCCGCGGCGTGACCAGCGGTGGCGACGGCCTCCACGGCGGCTCCGCCCCAGCGACCGGCCTGTATCTCGACGAAATTCCGCTGACCACCATCGCCAACAATGTCGACCTGCATGTCTACGACGTCGCCCGCGTCGAGGCGCTGTCCGGCCCGCAGGGCACGCTCTACGGCGCAAGCTCGCTGTCCGGCACGCTGCGCATCATCACCAACAAGCCGGATGCCAGCAAGTTCGAAGCGGGAATCGACCTGCAGGGCAACAAGTTCGGCAAGGGTGCGGCGGGCGGCACCGTCGAAGGCTTCGTCAACATCCCGCTCTCATCCAACGCCGCGATCCGGCTGGTCGGATTCTACGAGCATGACGGCGGCTATATCGACAATACCTACAAGCAGCGCAATTTCGACGTGAACGGCGACGGCGTGACCGACGTCAGCGTCAACAACAAGGCGCTGGTGAAAAAGAACTTCAACGACGTCGATACCTATGGCGGCCGTGCCGCGCTGAAGGTGGATCTGGACGATAATTGGTCGGTCACGCCGATGGTCGTGGGCCAGTATCAGAAAGCGCACGGCAATTTCCTCTACGATCCCAAGGCAGGCGACCTCAAGGTCCATGATTTCATTCCGGAATATAATAAGGATCGCTGGGTCCAGGCGGCGCTCACCGTCCAGGGCAAGCTGAGCGATTGGGACGTGACCTATGCGGGCGGCTATTTCGTCCGCAAGGTCGATAACGTCACGGACTATTCCTATTACACCGTCGATTATGCGGTGCCGAGCGGCTACGGCAATTTCCCGCTTAAGGACGGCAGCGGTTATCTGGATCCCACCCAGAACCAGTTCCTGCACGACAAATATACCAAGATGAGCCACGAGCTCAGGGTCAGCTCGCCCGCCGACCAGCCGCTGCGCATCACCGCGGGCATGTTCTACCAGCGGCAGACCGACAAGATCGCGGCCGACTATCGGGTGGCCGGCATCTCGACGCTCACCGATCTGGATCCGGACGTCACCTTTCCGACGCCGATCCCCGGGTTCGGCGACAGCGTGTTCCGCACCCGCCTGATGCGCAAGGACAAGGACGCCGCGGCATTCACCGAAGTGAGCTACGATATCCTGCCCAATCTCACCGTGCTGGGCGGCGTGCGCGTGTTCGCGACCAAGACGACGCTCTACGGCTTCTCCGGTTTCGCGTTCAACATCGACAGCACGTGCATTAACGACGGCGCAACCAACCGCCCCTGCACCAATGTCGACAAGCATCAGAACGAGACCGGTGAGACGCACAAGGCGAACCTCACCTGGAAGATCACGCCCGACAAGATGGTGTACTTCACCTATTCGACCGGTTTCCGGCCAGGCGGCGTCAACCGGCGCCAGGGCGTGGTTCCGTTCAAGTCGGATACGCTGACCAATTATGAGATCGGCTGGAAGACGACATGGTTCGATCGCCGGTTGCGCGTCAACGGCGCCGTCTTCCTCGAAGATTGGAAGGATGTGCAGTTCGGCCTCAGTCCGATCGGTTCCCAGGGTGTCACCAACACCTACAATGCCGGCGATGCGCGCATCAAAGGCATAGAAGGCGATTTCAGCCTGACCCTCGGCGGTCTCGTGCTCTCGGGCTCCGGCACCTATGTCGATGCCAAGCTGACCTCGCCCTTCTGCGCGTTCGATGACCTCGGCAACAGCGTGTGCCTGCCCGGCGTCGCGCCGGCCGCGCCCAAAGGCACGCGCCTGCCGGTGCAGCCGAAGTTCAAGGGCAATATCAACGCCCGCTACAATATGAAGTTCGGCGACATCGACGCCTATGTGCAGGGCACGGCGCTGCACCAGGGCGGAACCCGGACCTTCCTGACCGACGAGGAATTTTCGATCATCGGCCCGACCAAAGGCTTCACCACCTTCGATTTCGCGCTGGGCGGCTCGCTCAACAAGACCAGCTTCGAGCTGTTCATCCAGAACGCCTTCGACAAGCGGGGCCAGCTCAGCCGCAACACGGCATGCGCACCAGCCTATTGTGGCGGCGACTATCGCATCTATCCGGTCAAGCCGCAGCTCTTCGGCGTCAAGCTGGGTCAGCGCTTCTGATCAGGGGGCACACGCTCTGTCCGATCCCCCTCTTCCGCTTGCGGAAGAGGGTTGGATGTCCAGCATAGCCAGCGGTCGAGACCTTACGCTTGGCATCCGAACAGCGATCGCCCACAAGCGACCCAAAACCGGTCGCTCTTTCCGCCTTGGGCAAATGGCCGGTCTTAACGGAAGCTACCGTGCGCGCCGGTCAAAGCGGCTGATCGGCAGCGCGCCTCAATTGCTGCCGTTCAGTACTTGGATAGGCGGCCCCAAACCTCCTGTCGGCTGCTTCAGCTCCGACTGGAAGGGCGTCAAGGTGGCGAGCATGACGCACGCATCCCATAGCCATGAGTGAGCCGGCGCCATCGTCGCCCAGTCGCCAGCTCGGCTTCTGGATGTGTTCGGCGCTGGTAGTCGGCAACATGATCGCATCGGCGATCTTCCTGCTGCCGACCAGCCTCGCGCCCTTTGGCTGGAACGCCTCGATCGCATGGATCATCACGATCGCAGGGGCGCTGTGCCTGGCCCATGTCTTTGCGACGCTCGCGCGTGCCTATCCCCATGCCTGCGGTCCCTATGTCTATGCCCGCGAGGCGTTCGGACCGCTCGTCGCCTATATGGTGGCGTGGAGCTACTGGGTCTCGCTGTGGGTCGGCAACGGATCGATCGCCGCGGCGGCGATCAGCTATCTCTCCTCGCTGGTGCCCGCCATCGGGCATAGCGCCCCGCTGGCCGCCGGATCGACGCTGGCGATCATCTGGGGGCTGACGCTGCTCAACTGCTTCAGCACGCGCGCAGCGGGCGGATTCCAGCTCGTCACCACAGTGATCAAGATGATCCCGCTGCTCGCCGTCGTGCTGCTCGGCGCTTACATATTGGGCCGCGACGGCACGCAGGACGTGCGGCCTTTCGTGGCGGCCGACATCCATCCCGGCTCGATCACCGCGGCGATGACGTTGACGCTGTGGGGCCTACTCGGCCTCGAATCCGCGACCGTGCCGGGCGGCAAGGTGCGCGACCCGGAAAGGACCATCCCCCGCGCCACGCTGGTGGGCACGCTGTTCGCAGGCCTCGCCTATCTGTTCATCTGCTCGGCCGCGGTGCTGATGCAGCCGGAGGCGCAGGTCAGCGCCTCTCCCGCCCCGCTCGCCGACTTCGTGGCGCGTTATGCCGGCGGTCCGGCCGGAACGATCATCGCGATCACCGCGGCGCTGAGTTCGATCGGCGCGCTGGCCGGTTGGATCCTGCTGCAGGGCGAAATGCCGCGCGCCATGGCGGAGGATGGCGTCTTCCCCCGCTTCCTGGCGGTGCAATCCGCCCGCGGCACGCCGGTGCGCGCGCATATACTGGCGAGCGTGCTGCTCACCATCACCGTGCTGATGACCTATTCGGGCTCGCTGACGACGCTCTACAAGGTCCTGGTGCTGCTATCGACCAGCACCTCGCTGGTCATGTACCTGATCTCGGCGCTCGCCGCGATGCGCCTTCGCCGCACCGGACGCCTGGCGATTGCCGGCCGGGCGCTGATGCCGGTTGCGGCGCTGGCCGCGCTCTATTCGGTGTGGACGATCTGGGGCGCGGGCCGCGAGGCGCTGGTCTGGGGCGCCATCCTGTTCGTCGGCGGCCTGCCCATCTACTTCCTGGTCCGCCGCAGGGCGTCATAGCAAGGCGGGGAAAGTCGCCTGGGAAGGCGGGAGAGCGCCGTCGGATTTGCGACCCGAAGGACCCGGCGCGGCGCTCTCCCTACCCCTTGCCCTCCCGGTCGGACTGTCTGCTTCACACATTGGTTTGGTCGCGTTTTTCCTGCGTCATGCCAGCGGAAGCTGGCATCGCTCTCAACTGGCAGCCGGAGTGACTGTGAAGAGCGACCCCAGCTTCCGCTGGGGTGACGAAGAAAAATGCTCCAAACCCACGATGTGTGAACGCCGTGGCCCATTGGGGAGGGGCACCTGGCTCATGCCGCTCGGAACAGAGGAGCCAGGCGGTCGGAAGTGAGGTCGATCAGAAGCGGTAGCCGAGCGCGACGCCGACGGTACGCGGCTGGTTGAGTGCGACGCGGCGGGTCGTCGGCAAGTCGGCGGAGATCGCCACCGGCAGATCGGTCGCGCCCTGCTTGTCGAAGAGATTATTGACGTAAAGCGAGGCTTCCCAAGGTCCCTGCACCGGATCGACGCCCAGGCGGACATTGAAGATCGAGAAGCCGGCACGGCGATAGAAGGGGCTCGTCGTGTCGTAGAGGAAGTTCGCCGGGCCGATATAGCTGTAGTCGAGCCGCGCGAAGCCCTTCAGCATCGCCGTGATCTGGTCGTGATATTCGGCCGAGGCCGAGGCCGTCCATTTGGGCACATATTGGAGCTGATCGCCCTTCTTCGCCGCCGTGCCCGGCACGTCGTTGCGCAGCGTGGCATCGGTGTAGCCGAAGCCGCTTCCCAAGGTGATCTGGCGGGTCGGCCGGAACTCGACCTCCAGCTCGCCGCCTTTGCTGACGGCCTTGCCGAAATTGGCAGTGATGTTGAAGCCGCAATCGAGCACGATCTGCTGCTGCACCTTCGACCAGTCGATATAGAAGGCGGAGCCGTTGATCGTCAGGCGGTGATCGAGCCAGCTCGTCTTGGCGCCGACCTCATAGTTCCACAGATGATCCGGACCATAGGCGGTGAGCTGGCTGGCGCTGAGCCCCAGCTTCGCGACGGCCGCGCCGCACACGCTCTCCGGCGCCGGATTGTTCGGCCCGCCCGGGCGATAGCCTTTGGAGACCGTGGCATAGAACATCTTGTCCGGCGTCGCCTGCCACTGCAGGCTGAACTTCGGCGTGACGCCATGGTCGCGCGACTTGTTCTCGACGATCGAATAGCCGCCGTTGAACAGGCCATCGCCGGTCTGCACGAAGCTCTGGTTCACCTGGAACACGCGCACGCCGGCCCGCGCGGTCAGCGTGTCTGTGATCTTGTAGCTGGCCTCGCCGAAGCCCGCATATTCCTTCAGGCTCGCATTGCGGGTTCCGGCGTAGATGGTCGAGAAGCTGCCGAACGGCACGTCATTGCGGTAAGGATAGCCGTCCGGGAACGGGATCTCGGAAGCGAGCGGCGCTTTCACATGATGGTAGAAGCCGCCGACGATGAGCTGGAACGGACCTTCGAAATTGGTCGCGGCACGCAGCTCCTCGGTGAACTCCTTGTTCCGGTAGCTACCGTACATCGCGATCGGCTCGACCGTGGGCGTGCCGAAGAAATAATTCACGACCTTCGAGCTGTCGTCGATCAGGTTGACCGTGCGGTGATAATAAGAGGTGGACGAGGTGATATCGACCGGGCCGAGCTCCTGCTTCACCGTCAGGTTGGCGATCCAGCTCTTCTGGGTGTTGGTCTCGTCGATGTCGCGGACCTGGATCGGATTCTTCAGCGATCCGGGCACGGCATCGAAGGTGAAGGGCGTGCCGAGCCGCGAATATTGATAGAGGAAGGAGGGCGTGATGGTCAGCGTGTCGGTCGGCTTGATCAGCAGCGCCGCGCGCGCGCCATAGGTCTTGTAGGTGTTGACGTTGTTCTGCTTCTTCGCATTCGGATCGGCGGCCAGATAGTTGGTCGGATCGATCGCATAGCGGTCGATATAGCCGTCGTCGAAGCGATAATAGGCCGCGACGCGCAGCGCGATCTTGTCGGTCACGACCGGCAGGTTGATCACGCCGTTGAAATTATAGTTGAAGCCGCCATGCGCGGTGTCGGAGAGGTCCGCGCGGATGCGGCCTTCCACCTTGTTCAGGGTCGGCTGGTTGGTGATGTAGCGCACCGTGCCGCCCATCGAGCTGGAGCCGTAGAGCGTGCCCTGCGGGCCGCGCAGCACCTCGATGCGCGCCACATCGAGCGCCGACGGATCGATCACGCCGCGGGTGGAGAGCAGCGCCGCGTTGCTGGAAGCGGCGATCGGCGTGTCGTCGAGATAATAGCCGACGGTCGCGGCCGATCCGGCGATCGACGAGATGCCGCGGATGATCAGGTTGTTCTCGCCTGGGCCAGAGGAGACCACGGCAAGCGAAGGAGCGATGCGCGAGACGTCGTAGAGGCTCTGCACGCCGCGCCGCTCGAGGTCCATCTGGGTGAAGGCGGTGATCGCGAACGGCACATGCTGCAGCGTCTCGCTGCGCTTCTGCGCGGTCACGACGATCTCGTTGCCGGTCGCCGGCGCCGCATCGGGAGCCTCGGACTGCGCGGCCGCGGCGGTCGCGATGGCAAGGGCGCCCACGCCACAGGCGGTGCGCAGCAGGATGGTCAAGCAGGTCTGCATGGTCTTTCCCCTTCGAGCGAGCCTTCGCCGCTCCTCCCGTCGCGATCGTTGTCGCACCGGCTTAGGACCAGAGCATTTTCGCCTTGTCAAATTTTTTTGATGATAGCTTATCTTTCTGCCGCCGCCTATTGTATCGGGGCAACGGGGAGACGATCGCGATGAACAGCAACTTCTTTCTGGGTGGTGCGGGCGTGGTCTGCGCCGCCATGTCTTCGGTCTCGATAGCCGCCCCGGTCCCCGAGAAGGAGCGGGCCGCGATCCAGAATGTGCTCGATACCAGCTCCGCGGCGTGGAGCGCGGGCGATCTCGACCGGTTCATGACCTGCTACGAGAATGCGCCGACCACCAGCTATGTCAGCGGCACGCGCTTCGTTCAGGGTTATCAGGCGATCCGCGACATGTATGCGCAGCGCTTCGGCGGCGGATCGAGAGCGGCGATGGGCACGCTCACCCTCGAGATCGTCGACCTGCGCCTGCTCGGCAGCGACCATGCCTATGTCGTCGGCCGTTTCCACCTGCATCGCGCGGCGGCGGACGGCGGCGATGCTACCGGGCCGACTACCCTGCTCTTTCACCGCACCGCCGCCGGCTGGCGCATCATCGCCGATCATAGCTGATCGCGTCGCTATGCCGCCCGTTTCTCCTGCCGTAGCGCCCTCCGGGCCGCCGCCGATCGGCGCCGCGATCCGCGACCGCCGCCGTCGATTGGGCATGACCCTGCAGGCGCTGGCCGACGCGTCCGGCCTCTCCGTGCCCTTCCTCTCGCAGGTCGAGCGCAACCTCGCCATGCCGTCGCTGGTCTCGCTGACCTCGATCGCCGGCGCGCTCGGCGTCGAGATGAGCTATTTCGTCGGCGCGCCCTCTGCCGGCCAGATCGTCCGGCGCGGCGACGAGCCGGAATATCTCCAGCTGGGCGGGGCCCCCGTCGTCTACACGCTGCTCAGCGGCCGTCACGAGGAACGGAAGATGGAGGCGCTGCTGATCGCGATACCGCCCGGCATCTCCTCCCCCGTCGCGCATCGCGAGGGCGAGGGCTTCTGGTACATCATGGAAGGCGAGATCGAGATGTGGCTCGGCCAGGAGCATTTCCTGCTCCGCGCCGGCGACAGCGCTCATTTCGACCAGCGCCACCCCTATCGCATGCGCAACGGCAGCGAGCGCGAGGTGAGGATGCTCTGGGTGGGGACGCCGCCGCTGCTGTGAGCGCGCGTGATACCCTCTCCCCAATGTTTCTTCGTCATCCCGGCTCAGCGGGTCGCTTCGCTGATCCGGGATCCATTAACCGCAGCGTTTACGATGAGACGCGACGCTGCGGCTGATGGATCCTGACTTTCGTCAGGATGACGGAAGAGGCGTGTGGAGAGGGGAGTCCCGAAGTCGAAGTAAGACACTCGGCTGACGCCTTGTGCCCTCTCCCATCAAACAGTCCCCCAGACTGTTTGATCCTCTCCCTTCAGGGGAAAGGGAACTCCGTCACGCCCGCTTCAGCACGCGGCCCACGAAGCTGCGATCCGCCAATATCTCATGCGCCGCATTATGGCCCGGCGCGCCGGTCACGCCGCCGCCCGGATGGGTGCCGGCGCCACACATATAGAGCCCCTTGATCGGCCCCCGATAGTCACCATGGCCCAGCATCGGGCGTGCCGCCCAGAGCTGGTCGAGCGACATGTGGCCATGCATGATGTCGCCGCCGATCAGGCCGAACTTGCGCTCGAGATCGAGCGGCGAGTGGATCTGGGTGGCGATGATAGACGCCTTGAAATTCGGCGCATGCTCGTTGACCGTATCGATGATCGCGGCGGCCGCGGCCTCGCGCTCATCGTCCCAGCTCCGCGCGCTTCCATCGGGATTGGGCGGCAGGGTCGGCGCGAACTGCTGGCAGAACAGGCTGGCGATGTGTTTGCCCGGGGGTGCGAGGCTGTCGTCCACCGTCGTCGGCAGCTTCATCTCGACGATCGGCTTCTTCGACCAGCCATGGGCCTTCGCGTCGGTGAACGCCTGGTCCATATAGTCGAGCGTCGGCGAGATGATGATGCCGCAGGTGTGATGCTCGGCTTTCTCCTTGCCCGGCAGCACGCGGAAATCGGGCAGCTCGGAAAGCGCGACGTTCATCCGGAAGGTACCGGAGCCCGCCTTGAAATTGTCCATGCGCCGCGCGAACTCGGCCGGCATGTCGCCGCGATCGACGAGCTGACGGTAAAGCAGCGCCGGGCCGGCATTGGACGCGACGACGTCCGCCGCAATCTCCTCGCCGCTTTCCAGCCGCACCCCGGCGACGCGATTGCCGTCCACCAGCACCCTGGCGACCGGTGCCTCCAGGCTGATCTCGACGCCCACCTCGCGGCACGCTTCGGCCATGTACTGGGTGATCGCGCCCATGCCGCCGACCGAATGGCCCCAGGCGCCCTTCTTGCCGTTCACCTCGCCGAAGACGTGGTGAAGCAGCACATAGGCCGAGCCCGGCGTATCCGGGCTGGCATAGTTGCCGACCACCGCATCGAAGCCGAACGCCGCCTTCACATATTCATTCTCATACCAGCTATCGAGGAAGCTGCGCGCGGACTTCACGAAAAGGTCCATCACGTCGCGCTGGCTCTCGATGTCCATCTTCGAAAGCGACCAGCCCTGCGACGCCGCGGCGAGCAGCGCCTTGAGGCCGCCGCCGACATTGGGCGGCGTCTTCAGCGCCATCGCGCGCAGCACCTCGGCGACCCGCTCCAGCGCTTCCTCATATTTGGGGAAGGTTTCGGCATCGCGCTTCGAGAAGCGGGCGAATTCGGCCTGGGTGCGCGCAGTGCCGCCGCCGAGCTTCAGATAGCCGTCCTCATGCGGGAAGAAATTGCTGATCGTGCGTTCGATGATCCGCCAGCCGCGTTCGTGCAGCTTCATGTCCTTGATCACCTTGGGACGCAGCAGGCTGACCGTGTAGCTGGCGGTCGAGTTGCGGAAGCCGGGATGGAACTCCTCGGTCACCGCCGCGCCGCCGACGATGTCACGCCGCTCCAGCACGCGCACCTTGAGCCCGGCGCGGGCGAGATAGAAGGCGCAGACGAGGCCGTTATGGCCACCGCCGATGATCAATGCGTCATATGTCTTGGTCATTGGCTCCGCTTTCGCTTTTCAAGCCCTCTCCCTTTCTGAAGCCTTCTCCTGCATGCGGGAGAGGATTGGGAGAGGGTCTTCTTTCTTCTTTCCGCTCAAAAATGGGGCGCCGCCTCATCCTCCCCCACAGGGGGAGGGGGACCGCCGTAGGCGGTGGAGGGGTTCCCGCTCGTTAGACCTCCAATGGCGCGATCTTGGCGTGCGTAGGCCCCTCCACCACCCTGCGGGTGGTCCCCCTCCCCCTGCGGGGGAGGATGAGGAGGCGTCATTTATGGCTCCACCCTGGCGCGGGCGCGCTGTGCAGGCGTGCCTCCGGGATCAGCCGCCGGATCTTCTTCGCGAAGCTGCGCAGACAGACCTCGCTGCGGCCGAGCGGGCCGACCTGGTAGCTTTGCGACGCCATGCCCTGCTGAACGCGGGTGATCAGCCAGGTGTCCTCGGCGTTGACCACGCGATTGATCCGCCAGTTGGCGTAGCGCACCAGCTTCATCTCACGCCGCTCGTCGGGCAGCGCATAGGCGATCTCGCGCAGCATGCAGCTGGTCGGCGAGATCGGGATCCACTGCATGAAATCGACCTGGTCGGGATAGATGTCGAACGCCGCGTTGGGCCAGAGCTTATAATAGAGCCACAGCCGCTGATTTTCCTCCGGCAGATGCTCGGCGCGCGGCAGATGCTGCTGGTAGACGCGCTCCCACGGATTGGCCGAGGGCCGATCGACGAGATAGCCCGACATCTTGTCGACATGTGCCTGCGCTTCGATCGCATAGCTCTTGCCGAACAGCCGGGTCAGCCCGTCATGCGCGACCGGAATGTGCAGCCCGTCCGAATAATTGTCGCCGACATTCTTCCAGTTCACCTGGCGCGGGCGCAGCCGGACGGGGCTGATCTGGCGAAGATCCTCGAAACGATAGGGCGCCACCTCGGCCTCATAAGGCGCCATCATCTCGGCCACGCTCGGCCCGCCATCATCCTGCAGACGGACGAATATGAAACCGCGCCATATCTCCACTTCGACCGGCGCCAGGCCGTTCTTCGCCATATCCAGCGTGGGATAGTCACGCCGCGCGGGCACGCCGGTCAGCCGGCCGTCCAATTCGTAGGCCCAGGCATGATAGGGACAGACCAGCTTTTTGGCGCAGCCCGTCGGCCCCTCCACCAGCCGCATCGCGCGATGGCGGCAGACATTGGTGAAGGCCCGCACCGCGCCATCCTCGCCGCGGATGGCGATCACGCTCTCGCCGATATAATCCAGCAGCTGATAATCGCCCGCCGCCTGTATGTCCGAGACATGGCACATGATCTGCCAGGACGGGCGGATCACCCGCTCCATCTCCAGCGCATGATATTCGTCGTTATTGTAGAGCCAGCCAGGCAGGCTCCAGTCCTCGTCGGCCTGATCCTGGTCGGTTCTGTCGATGCGGGTCAGGGCCGTCGCCATGCTCGTCTCCGTAGATTGTTGTACAGACGTACAACAAGACGGGAGGCGGGGCAAGCGCCCACAGACAGGAATCGTCAGCGGGCGTGGGAATGGGAGAATGGGAGCGCTCCGTGCGGCGCGCTCCCGTTTCGCGCGTGCCGATCAGCGATAGCGCCAGCCGCCATGCCACCGGTCGCGATGATGCCAGTAGCGCCGGCCGTCCCAATAGCCGCGCCCTTCGTAGAAGACGCCGACCACCGGCGCGCCGACGATCACCGGCCCCGGCCCGCGATTAGGCCGGCAATGGCCATAGGGCCCGCGATGCGCGCCGGGCCCGCACCCGTCCCGAGCGAGGGCGGGCGATGCCGCGGCAAGTGTCGCACCCAGGGCGACGGCAGCCAGCAGATAATTTCGCATGATAATCCTCATTCGATAGCCTGTCCGGCGTACCGGACAGAGGCTGAAACGTGCGACGAGCCGAATTCGGTCGCGCCCAGAACAAAAACTTTCGTGACGGCCGCGGCTTGCCACGGGACGTTCCGAGATTTCGCGCGGTCCGGAATCGCTCTACAGCCTGCGCGATGAGCAACCGCATCGCCCCGGACGCGCGCCGCCAGGCGCTGATCGAAGCCACTGTGCGAGCACTCGCCACGCACGGCGCAGCCGGCGTCTCGGTGCGGGCGATCGCGAAGGAGGCGAACGTCTCGCCGGGCCTGCTCACCCATTATTTCGCGGGCGTCGACGATCTGATCGCGGCGGCCTATGTCCATGTCGGCGACATGGTCGATCACGCGCTGAACGAGGCGATGGACGCGGCCGGCGAGGATCCGCGCGCGCGGCTGTCCGCCTATGTGGTCGCCAGCTTTCGTCCGCCGGTGTCGAACGACGCGCTGCTCGCCACCTGGCTCGCTTTCTGGAGCCTCGTCAAATCCTCGCCAGAGATCGCCCGGCTGCATGGGCAGATCTATGCCGGCTATCGCGTCGGCATCGAGGATCTGGTCCGGCGGTGCGCGCCCGGCGTGGACCCTCGCCTCACCGCGATCGCGATCACCGCGCTGGTCGACGGGCTATGGCTGGAGCACGGCCTCGATTCCTCCACCTTCACGCCCGAGGAGGCGAGCGCGATGGCGGAGAAATGGCTGGAGACGTTGCTGGGCGGCTGATCCGCTCCGCGTACGAGACCTATCGCTCCCCGTTCGATTCGAGCAAAGTCGAGACCCCTTCGAGCGTAGCGGAGAAGCAGGCCCGAATGCCCTCGACTTCGCTCGAACCGAACGAGAAAGAGTTACGCCCTCCTACTTCGCCAATTCGTCGAACATGCTGACCCAATATTGGACGCCCGCCGGCACTTCGCTCACCAGCACCCGCTCGTCGAGGCCATGGGCGCGCTCGTCGGAGGGTTTCATGAACAGCGCGCCAAGCGCGTAGCTGGGGATGCCGACGCGGCGATAATACATGTTATCGCTGGCGCCCGAGGCCTGGGACGGGATGATCGGCAGGCCCGGATAGCGCGCATCGATCGCATGGCGCACCGCGTCCATCACATCCTTGCGCATCGGCGAGGGCGGGCTCGCCACCGGCTTGTTGAGCAGGGTGACGGTCATCTTCGGATCGGCGGCAACCTCGGTGAGTTTCGCCTGCACATCCTCGACCTTCGTGCCCGGGAAGATGCGGCAGTTCACCGAGAGCGACGCCTTCTGCGGCAGGGCGTTGAGCGCATGACCGCCCTTCAGCATCGTGGCGACGCAGGTGGTGCGCACCCGGCCGACATATTCGGCCTCGTTCGACAACAGATCCGCAGCCTCGCGGTCGTTCACGTCCGCCGCGAAACGCTTCATCGCGTCGCCGAGCGGGCCGGCCGTGCGCGCGCCGGTCATCGCGAAATAAGCCTTGGTGAACTCATTCTGCTGCGGGGGAAACTGATAGGCAGCGATGCGATCGATGATCTTCGCGAGCTCATAGATCGCATTGTCCTTCACCGGCCGGCTGCTGTGGCCGCCGGGATTGGTGACGCTGAACTCGAAATCGGCATAGGTCTTCTCGGCGCCCTCGAGGCTGTAGACCTGCGGCTTGCCGTCTTCCGAATAGGTGCCGCCGCCGCCGTCGCCGTTCAGCACCAACTCCGCACCCTTGAGCTTCTCGGCGAGGGCGGCGGTGGTCGCCATCTCGGTCTCCTCGTCGCCGGAGAGCGCCATGACGATGGTACGCGAGGGCCTGAAGCCCGCCTTTCTGAGCTGGATCAGCGCGGCGATCGCGACCGAGGTATCGAACTTGTCGTCCTCGGCTCCGCGCCCGTAGAGATATTTGCCCTCGATCACCGGCGTATAGGGATCGCGCTGCCAATCCTTGGGATCGGCGGCGACGACGTCCATATGGCCGGAATAGACCAGCGGCTTCTTGGAAGGATCGCTGCCTTTCCACGTCATCGTCAGCGAGCCGGTCTCGCCGAGCGGCGTGAACACGATGCTGTCCGCGGGAAAGCCGCCCTCGACCAGCACGGATTTAAGCCACGCCGCATAGGCCGGCACCTGTCCCGCCCCTTCCTGTGTCCGGAACGCCACCGATCGCTTCAATATGTCGAGTGCCTGGGCCGCGGCCGCGGGATCCGGCCTGGGCGCCGCAGCGGCCGGCGTGGCGGAGAGCATGGCGGAGAGCGCCATGAAAGAAAGGACAGGTCGCATAGAAACCTCTTTGCTTGATACGGACAGGATGGCACAGATTGCTTGTTGATCAAGCGTACAACAAAAGCCCATCCTCCCCGGAACGGGGAGGAGGCAGAAAGGGAAAAACCATGTCCCGCCTCACCCGTCTTCTCACGCTGGGCGCCGCCGCCCTCGCCTTCGCGCTGCCCGCGCATGCCGCCACCAGCTACGTACACGCCGGCCGTCTGGTGGATACGGAGAAGGGCACGGTGCTCAGCGATCAGCTGATCAAGGTGGTGGACGGACGCGTCGCGGCGGTCACGCCCTGGTCCGGCGCGCCGGCGGACGGGCCGGTGACGGACTGGTCGGCCTATATGGTGATTCCCGGCCTGATCGACATGCACACCCACCTCGCCGACTGGGGCCAGACCAACAATGTGGCCGAGCCGTTACTGCACAGCCCGCAGGAGATCGCCTATATCGGCGCGCGCCATGCGCGCGAGACGCTGCTGGCGGGCTTCACCAGCGTGCACGACGTCGGCTGCTTTCGCGCCTTTTCGGATGTCGCGCTGCGCGACGCGATCAATCGCGGCGACGTGATCGGGCCACGCATGGCGACGGTCGGCGCCTATATCACCGTGCCGGGTGGCGGCGGCGAGGTGACGGGCTTCGCCCCGGACGTGAAGGTGCCGGACGACATGCGCGTGGGCGTCGTCACCGACGCCAACGACACCCGGCTCAAGGTCAACTATCTGTTCCAGCATGGCGTGGATTCGATCAAGCTGATCGCCACTGGCGCCGTGCTCGCCGAAGGCACCGAGCCGGGACAGCAGGAGCTCAGCAACGACGAGATGCATGCCGCCGTCGTCGCCGCGGCCGAGCATGGCGGCTGGGTGACGGCGCACGCCCATGGCGCGGAAGGCATCAAGAATGCGATGCGCGCCGGGGTGCGATCGATCGAGCATGCCTCGCTCATCGACGACGAGGGACTGGCGCTCGCCAAGAAGATGGGCGTCTTCCTCGACATGGACGTCTATAATGGCGACTATATCGAGGAGGTCGGCACCAAGGAGGGCTGGCCGGCCGGCTATCTGCGCAAGAATCGCGAGACCACCGACGCGCAGCGCCAGGCCTTCGCCAAGGCGGTGAAGCTGGGCGTGAAGCTGACTTTCGGCACCGATGCCGGCGTCTATCCGCACGGCCTCAATGCCCGCCAGTTCAAATATATGGTTCGCTACGGCATGACGCCGATGCAGGCGATCCAGGCCGCCACCGTCACCTCGGCGGAACTGCTCGGCTGGTCGAAGGACGTCGGCGCGCTGAGCCCCGGCCATTATGCCGACATGATCGCGGTGGCTGGCGACGCGACGAAGGACGTGACCCTGCTGGAGCATGTGAACGGCGTCATCAAAGGCGGCGCGGTGGTGAAATAAGCGCAGCCGTCCGACATTTGCCTGCTTCGTCATGCTCGGCTCGTTTCAGCATGACGGAAAAATCGCGAGCGGCCCGCACCCGGGGCGCATGATGGTGGGGATAGTGTTAACCATTCTTTGATCAACGCCGTGCAATCAGCGCTCTCTACAAGGCACGGGGACACAGACCATGCGGATGGCACGCGAAACGGCGGCGAATCTTTTTTCGAGCGACGGGAAGATTCCCGTCACCATCCTGGCACTGGATGCGGACTGTGCGATCGTCGCGCTGGCCGCAGCGCCTCCCGCCGGATCGATCGCGATCCTCGTACGCAATCGCGTCAGGATATTCTGCACGGTCGGCTGGACGGCCGGATCCGAGATCGGCCTGATGTTCGACGATCGGCTGGACGGCCCGACGATGGAAGAATTTGCCGGCGGCGCCCCACTCCTCGCGCCTTCCTACGAAGCGGCCTGAGGTCTCCGGCCGGCGCGTTCAGACGCTGGTGTCGGTACGCCAGTCGCCGCTGCCGTAGCGGATCAGGGGAACTCCGCAATCGCGGCACACGCTCCGGAAATCCTTGCCGTCATTCTTGATGCGCGACCGTACCGGACGATGCCCCACCGAATCACATCCGTGCAATTTACGCCGGATTTCCGTCATGATGCCCATAGCGCTTCCCGGTCTGCATTCGTTGCCCATTACGATGCAGTGCAGCAAACTATAGGCGTTTTGCAGGAAAATGCCGCATGATTTCTTTGCAATCGAACAATTTGCAATCTGCACGCCGCTCAACGGGCTCTTTGCAGTCGCAACCAAACGACGGGCTGCGGACCCGGATCGAGGCTGTTCGGACATCCGCTTTTCAGCGCCATTCCAGGAAAGCTTTCAGCCTTCGCCGAGCGTGCAATCGTCGAGCATCGGAGCGCCCATGATCAGCACCACCTTCTCGCATGCCACCGTAACGATCATGCCGCTTTTCAACGCGCGCACCTTGTCCGCATAGCTCTTGTCCAGGCTCACCTGGACATGCGCGCTGTCGCTGGCGCCGTTCAGCGAAATGACCGGTTCGTTGGTGAAATCCAGCGTGGCCCCCTGGACCACGCCCGTCACCGACAGGCGGCGCCCACCATATGCCTTGTTGGCCGCCATCTCGTCGGCCGCATAGGCTTGGCCGAGCGTTGCCGAGCTCACCGTCTGCAGCGGGGCGGCCAGCTCCGCCGCGGATGTCGGCTGCGCACCCGCGCCGATGTCCCGCCCGCCACCGCGCACAAGCAACAGTCCGACCGAGACCGCCAGGAGCAGCCCCAGCACCACCAGCCCCGCGATCAGCTTGCCACCGATCGGCTCTTCCTTCGTCTTCCTGGATTTCATCAGCCCACACCCCCGTGTGGCACGCATGCTAGGGGGATATTGCGGTCGATCAACTCGGAATCGGTCCAGTCCTCGGAATCCGGCGGCGATCGCGGCGATGGTTGCGCCGCCGCCCGGCCTTCACCGCTTCAGCCAGAGATCATACCAGTCCAGGTTCCGCTGCATGCGATCCCGAATGTAGCGCGGCACGGTGAGGCCGTGATTCTCGCCCGGATAGACGACTAGCCGGCTCGGCACGTCGTTGGTCTTCAAGGCGAGGTACATCTGCTCGGCCCCGATGCACGGCACGTTGAAATCACGGCCCGCGCATTCGAACAGCGTGGGCACCTTGATCCTGTCCGCGTGGAAGAAGGGATAGCTCAGCTTCTTGTAGGTATCCACATTGCCCCACGGCGTGCCGAGCTCGTGCAGATATTCGCGGGCATACATGTCCGCCCCCCAGGTGCCGAAGACGTTGCCGAGGCCGGCGCCGCTGATTGCCGCCTTCAGCCGCGGCTCGCTGGCGATCATATAGTCGGTCAGGATACCGCCATAGCTCCAGCCGCCGGTGCCGATGCGATCCGGGTCGGCGATGCCGAGTGCGATCACATGATCGATCCCGGCCTTGATGTCCCTGACGTCGGGCCCGCCCCAATCGGCATAGATGGCCCGCGCGAAATCGAAGCCGCGGCCCGAGGAGCCGCGCGGATTGATGCCGAGCACGGCATAGCCGTTCGCGGCGTAGATCTGCCAGTCGGCCATGAACTCGTGACTGAACTGATAGACCGGGCCGCCGTGCAGCCGCACGATCAGCGGATAGCGTTTGCCTGGCTGATAGCCGAGCGGCAGCACGAGCTGTGCATCGATCCGTTGTCCGTCACTCTCGAAGGAGAGGTCACGCGTCTCGGCCAATCGGCGGTCTTTCACCCAGCCATATTGCGCGCTCAGCACCCTCGGCACGGACTCCACCGTACGCAGCGCGAGCGGAGTGTTCACGTCGCCGTCCCCGACCGCGATGCGGTCGCCGAGGCCGACCGCGAAGTCGAGCGCGAAGCGGCTGCCCCGGGTCAGATAGGAAATCGCGCCGTCCTTCGCGTCCACGCGCGCGAGCAGCGTGTCGCGGCTGTTCTCGATCAGTGCAAAGATCGACTTGCCGTCTGCCGACCAGCGCGGATGAGTGAAGGAGCGGTCGATCCGCGCCGGCCGCGTGATCGCGCCGGTCGCCACATCCGCCCAGGCGAGCTGATAAGGGCTGTAATAGATCCACTTGTCCTCGCCGCCTTCCACCCAAGCCAGCCTGGTGGAATCGGGCGACCATGCAAGGCGGGATTCCCAGCCGGGATCATTGTCCGCCCCTGGAAAGTCGCTGATCCGGCGCGGCGCGCCGCCTGAGGCGGGGATAAGATAGACGTCATAATCGAAAGTGCGGTCGGCCGCGTCATTGCCCTTGCCAACCGCAGCGATCCATTTTCCGTCGGGCGACCATTCGGGCATCCAGTAATCGCGTGCGCCGCTGGTGATCTGCCGCGCCTTGCCGGTCTTCAGATCGACCAGGAAAAGCTGCTGGGTGCGCGCGTCGATATAGTCGCGTCCATCCTCCTTGAAATAGAAGCGGTCGATGACGACCGGCGGCGGCGGATCGCTCTCGTCCCCGGCGATGCCGCCGGTCTCCGCGACCACCACCGCCTGGCGGCCGTCGGGCGAAAGGCTGTAATCGCTGATGCCGCCGGGCACGCGGCTGACCTGCCGCCCCGGGCCGCCGGCGGCCGGCATGATCCAGAGCTGCGTATCGCCGTCGTCGTCGTCCGCCTTGGCGGCCTTGGCCGCATTGTCGTCATCGGGCGAGGCCTTGCTCTTCTGATCGCTCAGATAGCCGATCCAGCGGCCGTCCGCGCTATAATGCGGCTGCCAGGCGCTCGCATCACCTGCCCGGTCGATCCGCTGCGCCGGCCCGCCGGCCCAGCGCGCACGCCAGATATGCTGGACGCTCGCCTTCTTCTTGGCGTCGGCCGAGGTCACCGCATAGACGATCGAGGCGCCATCGGGCGAGAAGGCCGGATCGGCGATGTCTTCGTAGCGAAGGATGTCGTCGACGCTCATCGGCGCGGACGCGGCCAGCGCGGGGGTGGCGAGGAGGGTGGCGGCGAAACCGAGGAAGGCGCTTCTCAAGCCCTCTGCCGCAAGCGGGAGAAGGCCCCGGGGGACGACAGACGAACAGGCACGTCGCAGAAAGCCCATGCTTTTCCCCCTCGTGAATCGCGCTGGCGAGGCTCGCATTGCCGAGTTGAGAACGCAACTGCGATGACCGTGCTGAAACCAAGCGCGCTTCGCCATCGTACTGGAGGATGCTAAGCTGCAACGAGCGAGGGAAGGACGACCATGGCAAGCGCAGCATCGGAGGCACCGGCCGCGGAAACGCCGCCGCCCGCGAAAGGCCGGCTCGTCCTGCGCCATCGCCTGGCGACCCGGCTGTGGCATTGGCTGAACGCGCTCACCCTCTTCGTGATGCTGATGAGCGGCCTCATGATCTTCAACGCCCATCCGCGGCTCTACTGGGGCCAATATGGTGCCAATTTCGATCGCCCCTGGCTGCAGATCGGCGCGACGCCGACGACGGGCATCGTGCAGATCGGTGACCGGCGGTTCGATACCACCGGCGTGCTCGGCCGTTGGAAGGACCGGGACGGACAGGAGCGGACACGTGCCTTTCCCTGGTGGGCGACCATCCCTTCCTATTACGACCTCGCCGGCGCGCGACGCTGGCATCTCGCCTTCGCCTGGCTGCTGGTCGTCCCCGGGCTGCTCTACTGGCTGTGGAGCTTCGCGAGCGGCCATGCCCGCCGCGACCTCGCGCCGCGGCGGGCCGAACTCGCGCCGCGCCACATCTGGCAGGACGTCAAGGACCATGCCCGGCTGCGCTTCCCCCGCGGCGAAGCGGCGCTGCGCTACAACATCCTGCAGAAGCTCGCTTATTGCAGCGTGCTGTTCGGCCTCCTGCCGCTGATCGTGCTGACCGGCCTCACCATGTCGCCGGCGATGGACGCAGCCTGGCCCTGGCTGCTCACCCTGTTCGGCGGACGTGCCTCGGCGCGGTCGATCCACTTCCTCTGCGCGATGGGTCTGGTGACGTTCATCGTCGTACACCTCGCGATGGTGCTGCTCGCCGGGCCGTATAATGAGATCCGGTCGATGATCACCGGCCGCTACCGCATCCGTCCGGAGGCCGGCGCATGAGCCTCTCCCTCTCCCGCCGCCGCCTGATCGGATCGATCGCCGCCGGCACCGGTGGGCTGCTGCTCGCCGGCTGCGACCGGCTGAACCGTAACGACGATTTCCGCGAGACGCTGCGCGGGGCCGAGCGGCTGACGATGCGGGCACAGCGGCTGATCTCCGATCGCGGCGCGCTGGCCCGCGAATATACGGCCGCCGACATGTCCCCCATCTTCCGCGCCAACGGCAACCGCATGCCCGCCTCGGCCGACTATCAGCGCCATCTCGCCAGCGGCTTTCGCGAGTGGCGGCTGCAAGTCGACGGGCTGGTCGCGCGGCCGCTCTCCCTCTCGCTCGACGCGATCCGGCGCCTGCCGACGCGCACCCAGATCACCCGCCACGATTGCGTCGAGGGCTGGAGCGCGATCGGCCAGTGGACGGGCGTGCCGCTCAAGCTGCTGCTCGATGCGGCGGGCATGCGGCAGAGCGCGCGCTACATCGTCTTCCACTGCGCCGACACGTTCGGACCGGTGCCCTATTATGAATCGATCGACCTCATCGATGCCTTCCATCCGCAGACCATCCTCGCCTGGGGGATGAACGGCCGGATGCTGCCTGTCGCCAACGGCGCGCCGCTGCGCCTGCGCGTCGAGCGGATGCTGGGCTACAAGCACGCCAAATATGTGATGCGGGTGGAGGCGGTGGCGAGCCTGGCCGGCATCGGCCAGGGCAAGGGCGGCTATTGGGAGGACAGCCACGACTATGAATGGTACGGCGGCATCTGATCCGTCGGATTCGGGGCTGCGATGGCCGAAGCGATTATCCTGCATGATTATTTCCGATCGTCCGCGGCATGGCGCGTCCGCATCGTGCTGGCGCTGAAGGGCGTCGACTATGTCCACGCCAGGGTGAACCTGCTGGAGGGCGCGCATCGCGAATCCGCCTATCGCGCACTCAATCCGCAGGGCATCGTGCCGACCCTCGAAATTGACGGGCTGGCGCTGACCCAGAGCCTGGCGATCATCGACTATCTCGACGCGCGCTTCCCGGAGCCGCCGATGGTGCCGAAGGATCCGGCCGCGCGCGCCCGCGTGCTCGCCAAGGCGCTGGTGATCGCGGCGGACGTCCACCCGATCAACAATCTGCGCGTGCTACGCTACGTCCAAGACGAGCTCGGCGCCGACGCGCCCGCGCGCGATGCGTGGATCGCTCACTGGATCGCCGAGGGCTTCGCGGCACTGGAGACGATGGCGCAGGCCGACGGCACTCGCTTCCTCTCTGGCGATGCGCCCGGCATCGCCGACGCCTGCCTGATCCCGCAGCTCTTCAACGCGCGGCGCTTCCACGTTCCGGTCGACGAATATCCGACGCTTCTGGCGATCGAGGCGGCCGCGATGGCGATCGAGGCATTTGCGGCGACGCATCCGGATCGGGTCTAGAGCGGTTCACGATCTTGCAGCATGCCCCTCTTATCAAGGGAAAGGGCCCATGCCGCCATGCGGTCAAACGCCTGCCCCTTCCCGTCTCCTCCTTTCGAACGAGGTGCGCGTCAGGACCATGACATTTCGAACCTCCCCGCCTAAGCAGCCACACTGCGCAAGCCATCGGCCAAGACATAAGGGGGAAAATCGTGCGTCGCCTGGTCCTGCTTCCGCTGCTGTTCGCAGCGCATCCTGCCTTTGCCGCCGATCCCGAGATCGTCGTCACCGGCACCGGCCTCGCGCCGGCCGCCGGCGATGCCGCCTATGATGTCGTCACCATCGACCGCACGCGCATCGCGCAGTCGGCAAGCGGGCGACTGGAGGATATTTTGCGCGACGCATCCGGCTTCGCCCAATATCGCCGGTCGGACGCACGTTCGGCACATCCGACCAGCCAGGGCGCGACTTTGCGCGGGCTCGGCGGCAACGCGTCATCGCGCGCGCTGGTGCTGCTGGACGGAGTGCCGCAGACCGATCCGTTCGGCGGCTGGGTGAGCTGGGCTGCCTATGACGCAACACGGCTCGGCTATGCGCGGGTGACGCGCGGCGGCGGCAGCGGCGTCTATGGACCGGGCGCGCTGGCCGGCACGATCGAGCTGTCGAGCGCGGGGCCGAACGATCTCGATCCGATCTGGGCCGATTTCGCCTATGGCAGCCGCAACAGCGTGGATGCGGATGCCGGCGTCTCGGGCCGGCTCGGCGGCGGCTTCGCCAGCCTTTCGGGCAGCTATGCGCGCGGCGACGGCTTCGTGCCGATCATCCGCCAGGATCGCGGCCCCGTGGACCGCGCCGCGCCCTATGAGCAATACAGCTTCGCCGGCCGCGCGGTGGTGCCGGTCAGCCCGGATACCGAGTTACAGGTCAACGGCCTCGTCTTCCGCGACACGCGCGATCGCGGCACGGATTTCACCGACAATGCCACCACCGGCGCGGACGCGAGCGTGCGCCTGGTCGGCAAGGGGCATTGGGGCTGGGAGGCGCTCGCCTGGCTGCAGACGCGCGCTTTCTCCAGCCAGTTCGCCAGCGTCAACGCGGCGCGCACTACCGTCACCCAGTCGCTCGATCAATATTCGGTCCCGGCGACCGGGATCGGCGGCCGGTTCGAGATACGCCCGCCGATCGGCACGGGGATCGAGCTGCGCCTCGGCGCGGACTGGCGGCGGACCAATGGCGAGACCAAGGAACTCTACACCTTCGTCGCGGGCGCGCCGACGCGGCGGCGCAATGCCGGCGGCACCACCTATGACAGCGGCGCCTTCGCGGAGCTGAGCGTGATGCCCGGCGACACGCTGACCCTGACCGGCGGCGCGCGCATCGATCGCTGGGCGATCGACAACGGCTTCCTGCACGAGAATACGCTGGCGACCGGCGCGGTGCTGACCAATGCCAATTTCGCCGATCGCCACGGCTGGCGTCCCACCGGGCGCGTCGGCATCGCCTGGAAGCCGATGGGTTCGGTCACGCTGCGCAGCGCAGCCTATCTCGGCTGGCGCCTGCCGACGCTCAACGAACTCTACCGCCCGTTCCGCGCGGGCGCCGACGCCACCGCCGCCAATGCCGCGCTGAAGCCCGAGCGGATGAAGGGCGTCGAGGCCGGGGCGGACTATTCGCCCATCTCCACCGTCCGCTTCGGCGCCACCCTGTTCTGGAACAAGCTCGAGGATGCGATCGGCAACGTCACGCTCGGCACTGGCCCCGGCACCTTCCCTGGCGTCGGCTTCGTCGCAGCCGGCGGCGTCTATCGCGAGCGGCTGAACCTCGACGCGATCCGCTCGCGCGGGATCGAGCTGGACGGCCATGTCTCCTATGGCCAATGGAGCGTCGACGCATCCTATGCCTATGTCGATGCACGGGTACGCGCCTCGGGCATCGCCGCGCCGCTCGATGGATTGCGTCCCGCGCAAACGCCCAAGAGTCAGGCGAGCGCCACGCTCGGCTGGGCGCGCCCGCTCGGCCCCTCCGCGGCGCTCACCCTGCGCTATGTCGCGAATCAGTATGAGGACGATCAGAACAGCCGCACGCTGAAGAACGCGGTGACGCTCGATGCCGTGGTGAATGTCCCGCTCCGGCACGATTTCAGCCTCCAGCTGCGCGGCGAGAACGTCACCAACACGCGTGTAGATGCAACTATTTCAGGCGCAAATTTGATCGAGCGTGCAACCCCGCGCACGCTCTGGATCGGTTTCCGCTACGGAATGCGTTGATCGCACTTTATCGCGTGCGTTCAACGCAATATGCGCGTCATCTTTCGCACTTGAGAAACGGCCTGCTGCGCCGCAACAGGGCCGGGCCTTTTCAGGCATCCTCTCCTAAGACTTAGGCCGGCCCTCGGGTCGGCCTTTTTTTTGGCCGCCGGCGTCCGGTTTACGTCGATCGCACCAAGCCGTTCGTCCCGAGCGAAGCCGAGAGACCCTTTCGAGCGCAGTCGAGAACACACGCCTTTGTTGGCCTGGGCTTCGCTCAGGACGAACGGAGGGAAATCGCTTGGCAGCGTTCCTATAGCGTCGTGACGTCCGCCTCGACTGCCTTGGGAGCGCAGCTGTGCGGCGCGCTGGGCACCGTGGCATCGCCGACCGCGATCGGCATCGGCGCCCAGCGGTTACGCTGCTCGCCCGGCTTCACATGCGGCCAACGCAACTGCCGGATCCAGTTGACGAGCTCACGATCCTTGCCGTCCTCCCCGGTCGACTGGATCAGGAACGCGCCGGACACCCAGCCACGATCGTCGATCCGCACGCAGGCCACGGCCGCGGCATCGCGCAGATCCGCAGGCAGCGGCGGAACGGCCTGCGCGCATACATAGGTTGTCGGTAAAGCCACCATCGCAAACAGGGCCAAGGCCCGGACGAACGTCTTCATGCGTCGCCATCCTCTCCAGCCCCGGGTTATGGGAACCGTGCCGGTAAATCCGGCATCTGCGACTCCGGGACCATCCCGAGCATAACCCGAAAGCGAAGATCAACGCGAGATGCGATTCGGGAGTTCCCCTTCCAGCCGGCGCGCCGCTTCTTCGGGCGTCGTCTTGGCGGAATCGCGATCGACCGAATAGTTGGCGGCGCGCATCCTCTCCACCGGGATGGCACCGACCAGCGGGCCCAGCGCGGCCAGGAAACGGGCATCGCGCGCGCGGCCCGGCGCTGCGAGCAGCAGCGCGTCGTAACCCGGCGCCGCGCCCTTCGGATCGGCGAGCACGACCAGCCCGTCCGCCGCGATCCGCCCGTCCGAGGAGAAGGCCGAGATCACGTCCGCCTGGCCGCCGGTCAGCGCGCGATACATGAAGCTCGGCGCATAGCTCCGCATGTCGGCGAAGCGCAGCCCATAGGCGTCTCGTAGCGCCGCCCATTCCGGCCGGTCGAGAAATTCGAGATCGCTAGCCAGGCGCAGGCGCGGCGCGATCGGCGCCAGATCGGCGATGGTCGCGACATGCAGCCGCCGCGCATCCGCCCCGCGCATCGCCAGCGCATAGGCATTTTCGAAACCGAGCGGACCGACCAGCCTGCCCCTGCCACCGGCCGCCATCCAGCGATCGATCGCGGCGATCATGGCCGCGCGCGGCGCCACGTCGCGCCGGCCCATCTCATTGGCCCACAGCGTGCCGGCATAATCGACATAGACGTCGACATCGCCGCCCGCGAGCGCGCGAAAGGCGACGGCGGAACCCAGCCCCTCCTTGTAGCGCACGGCATAGCCGGCCGCCTCCAGCCGCCGGCCGATCAGCCGGGCGAGGATATATTGCTCCGAGAAATTCTTGGCGCCGACCGTAACCACCGGCCGCGCGGGCGCGAGCGTGGTAGCGAGCGCCGCGCCGATGCCGAGCAGCAGCACCCCGCCCGCGATCCAGGCGCCGAGCGCGCGGCGCCGGGCGAGGCCCCGCTCGACGAGCCCGAGCAGGCCGTCCGCCACCAGCGCCAGCGCCGCGGCGGCGATGCAGCCGACCAGCACCAGCACCGTGTTCTCGGTCTGCAGCCCGGCGAAGATCAGATTGCCGAGACTTGGCTGACCGACCGTCGTCGCCAAGGTCGCCGCTCCGATCGTCCAGACCGCCGCGGTGCGGATGCCGCCCATCAGCACCGGCGCGGCCAGCGGCAGCTCGACGAGGCGCAGGCGCTGCCGCCGCGTCATCCCCACGCCATCCGCCGCCTCGATCACCGCCGGATCGATGCCGGTCAGCCCGGTGACGCCGCCGCGCAGGATCGGCAGCACCGCATAGAGCGCCAGCGCAAGCAGCGACGGCAAGAAGCCGAGCGCCGGTATGCCGCCCCCGACCAGCGCCGACAGGGCAAGCAGCAGCGGATAGAAGAGCGCGAGCAGCGCGAGACCGGGGATCGTCTGGACCACCCCCGCAATCGCCTGCGCGACCCGCCCCAGCGCCGGCCGCCGCGCCGAGGCGAGCGCCAGCGGCAGGCTGATCGCCAGCGCCAGCGCCAGCGCGGCGGCCGAGATCAGCACATGGCTGGCGACGAGCCCCGGCAGCGGATCCAGCGCGGCGGCAAGGCGCGGGCTCATGCGCTTATCCCTCGCCCCGCGCGAGCATGGCCAGCCGCTCCGCCTGCGCGCGGGGCACCGCGACCAGGGCGGCCGCCTCCGGCCCCGCGCGGCCGGCGATCATCTCGGCCGGGGTCGCATCGGCGACGATCCGCCCGTCGGCCATCACCAGCACGCGTGTCGCGAGCAGCAGCGCCTCCGCCATGTCGTGCGTGACCAGCATCGTCGTAAGGCCCAGCCGGTCGTGCAGAGCGCGATAGGTGCTGCCGAGCTGGTCGCGCGTCACCGGATCGAGCGCGCCGAACGGCTCGTCCATCAGCATCAGCCGCGCGCCGCCCGCGAGCGCACGGGCGACGCCGACACGCTGCTGTTCGCCGCCCGACAGTGCCCGCGGCATGCGCGCGCCATAATCCGCCGGCAGGCCGACCAGATCGAGCAGCGCAGGCACGTCCACCGGCCCGCCACCCAGCCTCGTGGCTATGGCGATATTCTCGGCCACGCTGAGATGCGGGAACAGGCCGACATTCTGGAAGACATAGCCGATCCGGCGGCGCAGTGCGGGCGCGTCCTCCCCCGCCACGTCGGCGCCCAGCGCCGCGACGTGGCCCGCATCCGGCTCGACCAGCCGGTTGACCATCTTGAGCAAGGTGGATTTGCCGGCCCCGGACGTCCCCACCAGCGCGACAAAGGCGCCCGCCGCGATCTCCAGGGTGACGGCATCGACCACGGCACGACCGCCGCGGCGCTTCGTCACCCCATAGAACCGGATGGCGGCTTCGCTCACCCCACCATCGCGTCGATCGCTTCCGCCATGGCGATATCGCGATGCGAAAGGCCCCCCGCATCATGGGTGGTCAGCAATATCTCCACCCGGTTCCACACATTGGACCATTCGGGATGATGGTCGGCCTTTTCCGCGGCCAGCGCGACGCGCGTCATGAAACCGAACGCCTCGGAGAAATCGGCGAAGGTGATGGTGCGCGTGATCGCATCGCGCGCCTCGTCATAATCCCAGTCGGGCAGGCCATCGAGGGCCTCGGCGCGTTCGGTATCGTTCAACTGCTCGATCATCTACCCGCTCTCCTTTGTTCCGCGTCGATGATGGCTTATGTCGGCCACATCATGAACCACAAGCCCGAAACCCTGGCCCCCAGCCTCGACCAGATCGAGGCGATCGCGCGAGACGCCATCGCGCGGCTGCCCGAAATGTTCCGCGTGCATCTGAGCGATATCGTCCTGCGCGTCGAGGAATTTGCGGAGGATGACGTGCTGGCGGAGATGGGGATCGAGGATCCGTTCGCGCTCTCCGGCCTCTATATGGGCCGCCCGCTGGGCGAGAAGAGCGTGTTCGAATCGGGTGCGATGCCGGACATGATCTTCCTCTATCGCCGCCCGCTGCTCGACGAATGGGCCGAGACCGGCGAATCGCTGGAACGGCTCGTCACCCATGTGCTGATCCACGAGGTCGGCCATCATTTTGGTTTCTCCGACGCGGACATGCACCGGCTGGAGCAGGAGGACTGAGCGCGCGCCTCGCCTTTCACGGCGTCGCGTGCCTGCGCGGCGGCCGCCTGCTGTTCGAACGGCTAAGCTTCGCGCTCGGCCCCGGCGAGGCGGGGCTGGTGACCGGGCCGAACGGCACCGGCAAGTCCAGCCTGCTGCGGCTCGCCGCCGGCCTGCTGCGCGCCGCAGCGGGCGAGATCGAGCATTTCGGCGGCACCGCGCTGGCGGCCGAGCAGGCGGCGCTGGACAGCGACGCGACCTTGGCGGACGCGCTCGGCTTCTGGGCGCGGCTGGACGGCGTCGGCCAGGCCGAGGTGGAGCGCGCGCTGGACGCGATGGCGCTGGCCCCCCTCGCCCCGGTGCCCGTGCGCCTGCTCTCCACCGGCCAGCGCAAGCGCGCGACGCTTGCCCGCGTGATCGCCGGCCGCGCGGCGATCTGGCTGCTCGACGAACCCGGCAACGGCCTCGACACCGCCTCGCTGGAACGCCTCAGCGCCGCCATGACCGCGCATCGGGCCGGGGGCGGCATCATCCTCACCGCGACGCACCAGCCGCTCGGGCTGGACGACGCCCGGCAGATCGCGCTGACATGAGCACGGAATCATGCCCTCTCTCTCCCGTTCGGTTCGAGCGAAGTCGAGAACCCCTTTCGAGCGTAGGCGAGAAATCGAGGCCAAAGGTCCTCGACTGCGCTCGGGCGCGGTTCTCGACTTCGCTCGAACCGAACGGAGGAAGGTGAGAGAATGACCGCCTTCACCGCCATCCTGCTGCGCGACCTGCGCCTCGCTTATGCCGGCGGGCGCGCCTGGCTGCCGCTCGTCTTCTTCCTGCTCGTCGCCACGCTCTTTCCCTTCGCGGTCGGGCCGGACGGGCCGCTGCTCGCCAGGACCGGCGGCGGCGCGCTGTGGATGGCGGCGCTGCTCGCCGCGCTGCTGCCGATCGACCGGCTGATCGCGCCGGACCGCGAGGCGGGCGTGCTGGATCAGCATGCGGTGCGCGGTATCAGCGAGGAGACGGTGGCGCTGGCCAAGATCGCCGCCCACTGGCTGAGCTTCGGCCCGCCTCTGATGCTCGCCGCCTTGCCCGCCGCCGCGCTGCTCCGGCTGGAGGGCGCGACGCTGGTCCGGCTCGAGCTCGGCCTTGCCATCGGCACGCCCGGCCTCGCCGCGCTGGCGCTGACCACCGCCGCGCTGACTGCCGGCCTCAGCGGCGCGGGCGCGCTGGCGGGCCTGCTGATGCTGCCGCTGGCCGTGCCGGTGCTGATCTTCGGCGCGGGCGCGCTCGGCGACGACGGCATGGGCGCCCTCAAGCTCCTCGCCGCCGCCTCGCTGCTGCTGCTGGCGATCGCCCCCTTCGCGACCGGCGCCGCGATCCGGGCGGGGCGGAGCTAGGCCGGATCGGGTTTCGATCGGAAGAGGCGATCAGAGTTTCCGTCCTGCCCAATAGCCCAACGCCATGAGCGCCCAAATTGGGACTATCGCCACGCTCACCATCAAAAGGAGCAGCATCAAGCCGCCCCAGAAGCTGAAGTCGGGATCCCACCACACTCCCCAGACGAGCGATAGATAAAAAATTATCGCAGCCACTATAGGAAGCATTAAAGCGCCGACCATTGCCCACAGCCGCTTGCGTCGGTTCGCAATTTTTCCGATATGGTAGGTGAGAAAATAGATTCCGATGATGATACCGACGAAATAAAGAACCGACGTTTCGTCCATTCCGCTCTCCCATTCGTTTCGTATGAATAAAATCGAAGTGCAGTCGAGCGCGAGCACCTTCATCCGATCTACGGAATAAAATCGTAGAGTTGATCCCCGCGTTTACGACGCTCTTCAACAAGCACCCTCACGCGATCGACGGCGGCCGCCGCTCCCTTGAGAGAAAACTGAGTTTCTTCAACCCTATCGTCATCATATAGAAAGAGGAATCCGATCTTCTCATCCTGTACCTACTTCGCGGAGGGCTGCCGTTGCGGATGCTGCCGCCGTGCTTCCCGTCGGTGTCGACGGTACGGCGGTGGTTCTATCTGGGGCGCGATGATGGCCTGTGGCATACGCTCAACCATCATCTCGTCATGGCGGCGCGCGCGGTCTGCAGACATGAGGCATCGCCCAGCGCGCGCGTCATCGATAGTCAGAGCGTCAAGACCACCGAAGCCGGCGGCCCACGCGGCTACGACGCTGGGAAGAAAGTGAAGGGCCGCAAGCGGAACATCTTCACCGATACGCCTTCCCTTGGCTGCAGCATGTCTTTGCCGATGGCGGATATGCTGGCGACAAGCTCCAGCAGGCGCTGGCCAAAATCGGCAAGTGGACCATCGAGATCATCAAGCGATCCGATGCCGCCAATGGCTTCGAAGTCCTGCCCCGCAGCTGGCTGGTCGAGCGCACCCTGGCACAGCTCAACCGACCGCCGCCTCGCCAAGGACTTCGACCGATCCATCGCTTTCGTAACTGCCTGGCTCTTCGCCGCCCCTGTCCAACTCCTCGCACGGCGCATCGCTAGACGCCCTAAAAATATCCGATCAATTTCGAATCAGACTCTGAGGGGAACGCACCTAGGCCACACCTTTCATGTTCCCTTTACGTTTCATTGCCGAGAGGGTAGCAAGAGACATGTTCACGCTGCACGCTACCGGCAGACCGAATTCAGATTATGATGACTTGAACTTTTGTGCATCGCCTGTCCTACCCATAAATATCTCGGCAATGCCACCATCATTAAAATAAGGTATTTTAATATGGTGTCAAAATTCATCTATTTTATAACAGAACATACAGGTGTCGCCCTGTTAATACTTATAGGATCTGGATTTATGATCCCACAAATCCGCCGCCGCTGGGTGCGATATCTGGTTTTCTCGATTATGAGTCTTTTTGGTGTAATATTCACGCTAATTTCCGGCTTTACTTCTGGATGCGTATTCGGGAGCCACGATGATAGTTGCTCTTGGCTCGGATTTTTAATGGTTATAATGCTTGGAGCAACGATCCCGTCGGCATTAGCGGTCGGAGCAGGCGTGTTTTTGAGGTATATCCTCAAACCAGTGCAGACGCCCAGGAAGTGATTCTCAAGAATTATTCCCAGAAATACCCCCCCCACAATAAGAGATAAGTTGTGAAGAATATTCATTTTTCTATCATATACTCAAGATAACTTAGAGAAATATTGGCCATCACTGGCACATTGCTAATTATAAAACTCACCATTCATGGCAACGGAGACATAGATCACGATAAGGTCATACAGTATATTTCATCCAAATTGTCCAAGGATAGCTGGATAAAATTCAGCATCATCGATTGAACGACAACGACGATCTCAATCCCGCACCCAGCGCGCGAAGATCGCCGTCGGCAGCAGCAGCCCCCGCGCCTCTTCCCGCACCGCCATCTCGCCCGCCTCGACGCGGCCGCCGAGAGGCGCGGTCGCCTGGGTGACGAGTTCGGCGATGGCGAGGGCGGACATGCGGACCGCATAGACGGTGAGCACCAGGAAGCGCGAATTCTCGTCGAGCAGGCGGCTGCAGTCGGCGATCAGGCCGGGCAGCCCCTCCTCCAGCCGCCAGACCTCACCATCCGGCCCCCGGCCGAATTTCGGCGGATCGAGCATGATGCCGTCATAGCGGCGGCCGCGGCGCACTTCGCGCGCGGTGAATTTGGTGGCGTCGTCCACCAGCCAGCGGATCGGCCGGTCGGTCATGTCGGAAAGGCGCGCATTGCCCTTGCCCGCCTCCACCGATTTGCGCGAGGCATCGACATGGGTGATGCGCGCGCCCCTCGCCGCCAACGCCAGGCTGCCGACGCCGGTATAGCCGAACAGGTTGAGGATCTCGGCGCCCTCGCCCGTCCGCTCGCGCATCCAGGCCCATTGCGCCGCCATATCCGGGAAGAAGGCGAGATGGCGGAAGGGCGTGTTCTGCGCGCGGAAGCGGACATCCTGCCAGCCGAGCGTCCAGCCATCGAGCGGGACGTTGCGGTTCAGCGTCCAGCGCCCGCCGCCCTCCTCGTCCGAGGCACCGACGAACTCCCCGTCCGCGCGCCAGTCGGGCGAGGCCGGCGCCCACATCGCCTGCGGCTCGGGCCGGACGAAGCGATAGCGGCCATAGCGCTCCAGCTTGCGGCCGTGGCCGGAGTCGACCAGCGCGTAATCGGGCCAGGGTTCGGTAATGAGGGTGTGGAGATGCACTTACATCCTCCCACCGTTCATCCTCCCCCGGAGGGAGAGGGGGACCGCCAGCCGCAGGCTGGTGGTGGAGGGGTTTCCGCCGTCTTCATAGGGGCCACTTGTTGCAAGCCGGAGCCCCTCCACCGCGCTACGCGCGGTCCCCCTCCCCCTGCGGGGGAGGATGAAGAAGAGAGGGATCACGCCGCTTTCGCCAGCACGCCGCCGACGGTCGCCACCGCGGCACCGCCCGCCAGCGCGGCATGGCCGGCGGCACGGGCCTGATCCAGCGTCACCGCCTCGATCTGCGCCACCGATTCCGCCGCGCTCACGATACGGCCGTGGATCTGGATCTGGCGGGCGAGATGGTCGCAGCGCGCCTGCACGGATTCGAGGCCCATCAGCAGCCCGGCCCTCGCCTGTGCGCGGGCGCGCTCCAGCTCGGCCTCGCTGAGCGTGGCGGCGGTATCGGCCAGTACCTCGCGCGCCAGCGCATAGGCGGCGGCGGCATCGGTCTTGGCCGCCGCGCAATAAACGCCGAACAGGCCGGTGTCGGTAAAAGGCTGCGTCCATGCATAGATGGAATAGGCAAGGCCCCGCGCCTCGCGCAGCTCCTGGAACAGGCGCGAGGACATGCCGCCGCCCGCCGCGCTGGCAAAGAGCGACAGGGCATGGAGATCGGGATCGCGCTGACCAGGCGCGGGATAAGCGAAGGCGATGTGGACCTGATCGAAGCGGCGTCGATCGCGATGCGTGCCGGCGGCGAAGCGTGCGGGCGTCCAGGCCGGCGGCGCGCCCGGCAGCATGTCGCCGAACCGCGCCTCGGCCAGGCGTAGCAGCGCCTCCTCGTCCACCTTGCCGGCGGCGGCGAGGACGAGGCCCTCGGGCCGATACTGGTCCGCGATCCAGCGCGCGCAATCGGCACGGGCGATCGCGGCGATGCTGGTCTCGTCGCCGAGCACCGGCAGGCCCAGCGTCTGGCCGCGATAGGCGGCCGCGTAGAGATGATCGAAGATGATGTCGTCGGGCGTGTCGCGCGCCTCGCCGAGCTCCGCGAGCACGACCTGCTTTTCGCGCTCCAGCTCCTCGGCGTCGAGCAGCGGATCGCGCACCAGATCGGCGATCAGGTCGACGGCGAGCGGCAGGTCCGCCGCCAGGGTGCGGGCGTGGAACACGGTGTGGTCGCGCGCCGTCCAGGCGTTGATCGATCCGCCGACATCCTCGATCGCCTCGGCGATGCCGCGCGCGTCGCGCGGGCCGGCGCCCTTGAACACCATATGCTCGACCATGTGAGCGAGCCCGCTCAATCCCTCCGGCTCCGAGCGCGAGCCGACATCGGCATAGAGGCCGACGCTCGCCGTCTCGACGCCCGCCATCGGCTCCACCGCGATGGTGAGGCCGTTGGACAGGCGATGGAGGCGCGCGCTCATGCCGTGGGGGTCGCCCGCTCCGCGATGAAGCCCTGCACCGCCTCCAGCGTGGCCGGCAGGGTGGCGTAGCGCTCCTCCCGCTCGAACAGGCCGGAGACGCGGGCCGGTAGCGGCGGGCGCTGGCCGGTCGCCCGCTCGACCGCGTCGACGAACTTGGCGGGATGCGCGGTCGCCAGGGTCACCACCGGCACGTCCGGCGCGATATCGGCATTGCGTGCGGCGGCAAGGCCGATCGCGGTGTGCGGATCGATCACCTCACCGGATTCGAACGCCCAGCGCATCGCGAGCGCCATTTCGTCCTGGTCGACCCGTGCACTCAAGAAACGCAGCGCCGCCTCGGCGCGCATCGCATCGCCGATCGCCAGCGTCTTCGACGATTCGAAGCCCTTCATCGCCGCCGCGAGCGCCGCGCCGTCGCGGCCGTGCAGATCGAACAGCAGCCGCTCGAAATTGGAGCTGACCTGGATGTCCATCGAAGGCGCGGCGGTGGGCGTGACCGATCCGACCGAATAATCGCCGGCGGACAGCGCACGGTGAAGAATGTCGTTGACGTTGGTGGCGACGATCAGCCTGGCGATCGGCAGGCCCATCCGCTCGGCCACATAGCCGGCGAAGACATCGCCGAAATTGCCGGTCGGCACCGAGAAGGCAACCGGCCGATCCGGCGCGCCGAGGCGAACGGCGGCGTAGAAATAATAGACGATCTGGGCCATCAGCCGCGCCCAGTTGATCGAATTGACCGCGCTTAGGGTGAATCGGCCGGCGAAGGCGGCATCGGCGAACATCGCCTTCACCATCGCCTGCGCATCGTCGAAGCTCCCTTCGATCGCGATATTGTGGACGTTGGGCGCGAGCACCGTCGTCATCTGCCGCCGCTGCACCTCGGACACGCGACCGAGCGGGTGGAGCATGAAGATGTCGACCTTGGCGCGGCCGGCGAGCGCATCGATCGCCGCCGAGCCGGTGTCGCCCGACGTGGCGCCGACCACCGTCAGATGCGTGTCGCGATGACTCAGGAACCGCTCGAACAGGAGGCCGAGCAGCTGCAGCGCGACATCCTTGAAAGCGAGCGTCGGGCCGTGGAACAGCTCCAGCAGCCAATGCCGCCCGTCGAGCTGGACGAGCGGGGTGACCGCGGCGTGGCTGAAGCGGCCATAAGCGGCCTGGCACAGCGCGCGCAGTTCGGCGTCGTCCAGGACGCCCGCCACGAACGGCCGCATCACCGCGACGGCGGTGTCAACATAGGAAAGGCCGCGCAACGCGGCGATCTCGTCCTTCGACAGGCTCGGCCATGTTTCGGGCACATAGAGGCCGCCATCGGAGGCGAGCCCCGCGAGCGTGACATTCTCGAAATCGAGCGCGGGCGCCTGGCCCCGGGTGCTGATGTAGCGCATGGTCCGGCGGCGATAGCGATGCGCGGGCGCTGCGGCAACCATGTCGCGCGGTACGTGCCTTTATACCTCCTCCCCCGCAGGGGGAGGGGGACCGCGCGTAGCGCGGTGGAGGGGCCCCCGCTAACCGCACGCGCATCATTGCTTGAGAGCGGTTCGCCCCTCCACCGCCTTCGGCGGTCCCCCTCCCCGTTCCGGGGAGGATGAAGAAGGGCTATTTCCCCTTCGGCGCGTCCGCCTTGGCCGCGCCGGGCGCGTAGAGGTTGCCGAAATAGTCACCCTTATACCATTGCGGGCGCGCATCGGCGTCGGCTAGGTCGCGCGTGATCAGGTAGTTGAGCTTCGCGAAGCGGGCGCCCTGATCCCACAGGATCGGCTGGCTCATATCGTCGCGCACCGAATGGTAATTGCCCGACAGGAAGCCGCCCCACGCCTTGTCGCCGCCATTGGCGAAGCCGGTCGCCAGCATGATCGCCGGCACGCCCTGGCGCACGAACATATAATGGTCGGACCGAGTGAAGATGCCCTGTTCCGGCATCGGATCGGGGGAGAGCTTCACGCCCATCTCGCCCGCGGCCTTCGCCACCGTCTCGGCCACCGTGGCATGATCCGCACCGAAGGCGATCACGTCCTGAAAGGGATAGAGCAGCAGCGGCATGTCGAGATCGACGAGGCCGACGATGCTGCCGATCGGCACGGTGGGGTTGTGCGCGAAATAATCGGCGCCGAGCAGCCCTTTCTCCTCCGCGGTGTTGGCGATGAACATCACCGAGCGGCGCGGCTTTTCCGGCGAGGTCGCCAGCGCGCGGGCGACCTCAAGCATGGTCGAGACGCCGGCAGCATTGTCCAGCGCGCCGTTATAGATGGCATCCTCGCCCGGCTTGGCGTCCTTCTTGATACCGAGATGATCGAGATGCGCCATCAGCACGACATATTCGCCGGCCAGCTTGGGATCGCTCCCCGGCAGGATCGCCGCCACTTCAGGGCTGTCGATCCGCTGATGGATGCTGATGCGGGTGACGCGCAGCGTGGTCTTGAGCGCCAGGCCGCGCGGCTGTCGGCCCTTCGCCGCCTCGGCGCGGACGTCGGCATAGCTGCGCGCGGCGCCGGCAAACAGCGCCTCGGCGACCGGCACGTCCAAGGCCGCGCCGATCACTACCTTCGGCGCCTCCTGATAGGGCCGACCGTCCTTCCCTATCCAGGTGAGCGAGGGCGTATCGATATATTGCAGCCTCTTGGCGAAGGGGAATGCCTTGTCGGACTGATCGGTCGGCAGTGTGACGATGCCGATCGCGCCGCGCCGCTCGGCCATCACCGCCTTCTCGTCGCCGAAATGGGCGGCGAGCTCGCTCGGCAGGCGCGCGGGCGTGCCGGCGAGCACGGCGACGATCTTGCCGCGCACGTCCAGCCCGGCATAATCGTTCATGCCCTGCGCGGGCGCGTCGATGCCATAGCCGACGAACACCACCGGTGCAGACACGTCCTGCTGCGTCTCGGCAACGCTCGGGCGGACCAGCACGCCCGTGCCGTTGGTCCAGCTCTTCGTACCGCGCGGGCCGGAGATGGCGACCTTTGGCGCCGGACCGCCGAGCGTCGCGGAGCGGAACGGCACCTCCTGATACCAGCTGCCCTGCTCGCCGCCCGGCTTCAGGCCCAGCGCCTCGAACTCGGATGCGACATAGGCAGCGGCGATGCGATGGCCGCGCGATCCGGTGTCGCGGCCCTCCAGCAGATCGTCAGCCAGGAAGGCGACATGCGCCCGGAAGGCGTCGGCGGAGAAATCCGGCACCACGACAGGCGCGGCCAGAGCGGGAATCGAGGCGAGAAGCAGGCCGAGGCCGGCGAAGGGAGACAGGCGCATGCGGGGGTCCGTACCAGGTGTGATAGCCGGACAGTACAGCTTGCAGCCCCGCTGGCAAGCGGCGGCTTGGTCCATAGGCGCGGCTGAAGCCCTCTCCCGCTCGCCCTCGCCCCGCTCAGGTCTCCGGCGCCATCGGCATCATCTTGCCCGACCAGGCGATGCGGCCGGTGGGCTGGCCGGTCGGCGACCCGCCCATCGGCTCGACCGAAACGAGGAAGACGAGGCCGGCGGCCGGATCCAGCGGCATGTGGCGCCGCATCGGGGCCATGCCCGGGCTCAGCATGCCCACCGATTCCGGCGCCGCCTTGCCGGCGACCAGCCAGAGCTGGAGGCTGCGCCCCGCCTCGGGCGCCATCGCCATCGGCACCACCTTCAGCATCTGGCGCGTCCGGTCATAGGCGACGAGCACCGCGGGCGCGCCGCCCTGCTCGGTCAGCGCGGCGACCGAGCCGTGCATCATCGGCTCGGCCGGCTGCTGCGGCCGCATCGCGACGCCGGCCATGACGAGCGCGAGCAGCGAGGCGGCCAGCGTGCCGGCACGCCATCGGGCGAGGCGACGATTGTCGTTCGCGGCCGGCGGAACGGCGGCCGCGGCGGGCGGCGCATCGCCGATCGCCCGCTCTATCCGCATCCACACCGCGTCGGGTGGCGCCACCTCGGGCGCGGCGAGGCCGAGCGGCATCAGCCGCTCGCGCCAGGCGGCGACCGCGGCGGCCTGCTCCGGCTCGCGCGCGAGGCGGAGCAGAAAGGCGCGCCGCTCCTCTGCATCCAGCGTGCCGAGCACGAACTCGGCGGCGTCGAGATCGGGATGCTCAGCCATCGAGGCAGGTCTTCAGCGAGGCGAGGCCGCGGTGCAGCCAGGTCTTGATCGTGCCGGTCGGCTTGCCCAGCCGTCCGGCCAGCTCCTCGCGGCTGTCGCCATGGACATAGGCGGCGAGGATCAGATCGCGCAGTCCCTCTTCCAGCCGGCCGAGACAGGCGGCAAGCGCGGCGAGCAGTTCGGCCGAGGCGCCCTCGGGCCGGGCGATCAGCAGCTCGGGTTCGAGCGGGGCATGGCGATCGCCGCCGCGCGCCGCCTGCACGCGGCGCGCGTCGATCGCGGCGTTGCGCGCGATCGCGGCGAGCCAGGTGATCGGGCGGCCGCGCGCGGCATCATAGCCGGCGGCGTTGCGCCAGATCCGCACATAGCCGTCCTGCATCGCGTCCTCGGCCTGCTGCCTGTCGGGCAAGATACGGAGGATGATGCCGTAAAGTTTCGCCGAGGTGCGTTCGTAGAGGGCACGGAACGCCGCCCTGTCCCCCTCCCCGGTCGCCACCAGCAACTCCTCGAGCGAGGGCGCGCCGCTCACGCCTCCACCCAGCGCGCCACCGCGGCGTCGTCCGACGCGCAGGCTTCCACCCAGCGCGCGCGGCCATCGGCGAATCGCTCCCGCTTCCAGAAGGGCGCGCCGGTCTTCAGCCAGTCGATCAGGAAGGCGCAGGCCTCCAGCGCGGCGGCGCGGCGCGGCGAGGTGACGCCGACGAAGACGATGCGATCGCCCACCTTGAGCCGGCCGTGGCGGTGGATCACGCCCACGCCGAGCAGCGGCCAGCGGTGCACCGCCTCGGCGACGATCGCCTCGACCGCCTTCAGCGTCATGCCGGGATAATGTTCCAGCTCCATGTCGATCAGGCCGCCGTCGCTGCGCACCAGCCCGATGAAGCTGGCGAGCGCGCCGCCGCCGAGGCCTTCGAGCCGGGCCAGCTCGGCGCCGGGATCGAAATCCCCCTCCTGGATGCGGACCGAAATCATCCGCCCGTCACCGGCGGAAACAGCGCCACTTCGCGCGCGCCGACGATCGACGCGTCGAGCGGCACGAACGCCTGGTCGACCGCGGCGCGCAACCGGGCGCGATCCGCGAAGGCCTCGGCATAGCCGCCGCCGCGCTGGGCGAGCCAGCCGATCAGCGAATCGACCGTATCGATGCCGTCGGGACACAGGACGGATTCACCACCCTTGCCAATGGCCTCGCGGACCCAGGCGAAATAGAGAAGCTCGAGGGGCATCAGCTCTTCAGTCCATGTGCTTTATGCCGACGCGAAGATAATCCCATCCGGTCACCAAGGTAAGAGCTGCCGCCAGCCACAGGCTGACCAGGCCGACCGCCTTGACCAGCGGCCATCCGGTCAGCGCTCCGGCGAGGATCAGCGCGCCGAGCGAGACGAGCTGGAAGGTCGTCTTCCACTTGGCCAGTCGGCTCACCGGCAGCGAGACGCGCACTTCCGCGAGGAATTCGCGTAGGCCCGAAACCGCGATCTCGCGCAGCAGGATCACCAGCGCGGCGACCACGTGCCAGCCCTGAATGTCCTGCGTCGCGACCAGCATCAGGATCACCGCGGCGACCATGATCTTGTCCGCGATCGGATCGAGGAAGATGCCGAGCTTGCTCACCGTGCCTTGCGCGCGGGCGAGATAACCGTCGAAATAGTCCGTGATGGCCATCAGCGCATAGAGCGCGAAGGCCAGCATATAGCCGAGCCAGGGCGGCCCCAGCCAGACGGGTTGCCAGAGCAGGGCCACCAGCAGCGGCACGGCGACGATGCGCGAAAGCGTCAGGATGTTGGGCAAGGTCAGCATGGAATGCGCAACCTAGAACAGGATCGACGACGATTGAACCACCTCCGCTATGGCCGGAATCGCTTCCCTGCGTAATCAGGACGTAAACCAACGACTTTGACCTTGGCATAGAGGCTGCGCTATGGCCCGGCCGGACAGAGAAGCCACGAGAGCAACGCCCACTCCATGCACGCATCCGTCCGGCTCCTCGCCCAGCGGCGTTTCCTGCCGCTGTTCGCGACCCAGTTCCTGAACGCGTTCAACGACAATCTGTACAAGACCGCCATGGTGATTCTCGTCACCTACGGCATCTATTCGGACGAAACCCGGGAGGCGCAGTTCAATGCGCTGGCGGGCGGCCTGTTCATCCTGCCCTTCCTGTTGCTTTCCGCCGTTTCCGGCCAGCTTGCCGACTGTCACGACAAGTCGCGCATCATCCGCATCGTGAAGACGGCGGAGATCTTCATCATGACGGCCGGCGCCGCGGGGCTGCTGCTCCATTCCGTGCCGCTGATGCTCGCCGCCCTGTTTTGCATGGGCGTGCACTCCACCTTCTTCGGCCCGATCAAATATGCGATCCTGCCCCAGCATCTGGAGGGGGACGAGGTGCTCGGCGGCACCGGCCTGGTCGAGGCGGGCACTTATTGCGCAATCCTGACGGGCACCATCCTGGGCGGCGTGATCCCGACGCAGACGGCGGCGATACTCGTGCTGCTGATCGCGGTGATCGGCCGGATCTGCGGCCAGCAGGTGCCGGATGCACCGCCGGACACGCGTGACGCGGGCGTCGATTTCCACATCCTGCGCTCCTCGATCCATCTCGTCTCCTCGACGATGCATGTGCCGCGGCTCTTCCGCGCGATCATCGCGATCAGCGTCTTCTGGGGCCAGGGCGCGATCCTGGCCGCGCAATTCCCGCCGCTGGTCAAGAATGTGCTGGGTGCCGACGCGCATGTCGCAACGCTCTTCCTTTCGGTCTTCTCGGTGGGTGTCGCGCTGGGATCGGTGGCGATCAACCGCTTGCTAAACGGCACCGTCTCGGCCCGCTTCGCGCCGATCTCGGCGATCGTGATGGGGCTGTTCGTGCTCGATCTCTACCGGGTGGTGAAGGGCTGGCCCGTGCCTGGCGACGATCTCGTCGATTTCGCGCACTTCATCCAGATGCCCGGTGCCCAGCATGTCCTGATCGACCTGTTCGGTGTCGCCGTATCGGGCGGAATGTTCGTGGTGCCGCTCTACGCCTTCCTGACCACCACCGTTTCCAAGGCGCAGACCGGCCGGACGGTGGCGGCGAACAACATCGTCAACTCGGCCGCCATGGTGGTGGCGGCGGCGATCCTGTTCGTGCTGGTGCATATCGGCGTGTCGGTGGCCGACACGCTGCTGTTCGTGGCAATCGCAAGTGTAGGCGCCGCGGCGATGGCGTGGCGCCTACACAAGGCTTGCGACTGAAGGACCCACCAAAAACATGATCCCGATCAGGCGTGCAGCGGATCTTCCCGCTGCACGTCGAGCATCGGCCACACCGCTTCCAGGGTGGGACGGACGATCAAGGTCGCCCGATTGAGGCTCACATAGACATTCTGCTTCTCGGCCGACAGCTTGAGCGCCATCGCCGCTTGTTGAAGAACTTCGGCAGGAACATTCGACATTAGGGACTCCCCCGCATGCGCCCCGGAAACCCCACGATTCCTGGGCGGCCTTTGCAATGTCCCCTGTATTGGACAATGGGCAAGAAAGGCTTTCTAGACGATGAACAATGTTACATTTTGTATTGATAGCCGACACTTGCCCCTACGCATAGTGTCATGTCCTGCGTCATAGTGGAAATAATTGCGTATATCGGTTGAGCCGGCCGCTTGTTGCAGGCGGGCAGGAAGCGTAGACTCGGCGCCTCCAGAAGAGGCGAGGAGACGCCGGATGCGCAGCCTGCCACGGGCCGTTCCGATCGGATCGATATTCCTTCTTTCCGCTACGGCAGGCTGGTCGTTTCGGCCCCCCGCCGCGCCGCCGAAGCTCTCCCCGGTCGCCGCTTCCGAGCAGATATTGGCGACCCGCAATGATGCCGTGAACCGCATTACCGTGCCCGTCAGCATCGATGGCAAGGGTCCTTATCATTTTGTCGTCGATACGGGCGCGGATCGCACCGTGATCTCCCGCGAGCTCGCCGGGGCGCTGGCGCTGAAGCCGGGTGGGCCGGTGACCATGCTGAGCATGGGCGGCGTCGATCAGGTGCCCACCGCGATCGTCCCCGGCCTGCAGCTCAGCGCCGACCGGATGGAGGACATACGCGCGCCGATGCTCGCCGAATCGGACCTGAGCGCGCAGGGCCTGCTCGGCATAGACAGCCTCGCCGCCAAGCGGGTGGTGATGGACTTCCGCGCGCGCCAGATGACGATCGTCGATGCCGACCAGCCCGAGGTCCGCGCGACCGACGAGATCGTGGTGCGCGCCCGTCGGCGATTCGGCCAGCTCATCCTGGTGGATGCCGATGTCGACGGAGAGAGCGTCGCGGTGATCATCGACACGGGGTCCCAGACCACCATC
Organism: Flavisphingomonas formosensis; assembly: GCF_009755815.1. Classification (GTDB taxonomy): domain Bacteria; phylum Pseudomonadota; class Alphaproteobacteria; order Sphingomonadales; family Sphingomonadaceae; genus Flavisphingomonas; species Flavisphingomonas formosensis. The sequence goes on along the minus strand of NZ_WRPK01000001.1, from coordinate 1,123,276 downwards.
GGCAATGCCGCGCTGCGCAGCCGCCTCTCCCGCTCGAACGCGATCGGATCGCTGCAGCGGATCAATCTCATCAGCGTGATGGGCCGCGAGATTCCCGCCGTCTACACGCAGGTGCAGCATGTCCGCGTCGGCGGCATCACGGTGAACAACATGCCGATTGCCTTCGCCGACGCCAAGCCGTTCCACGCGCTCGGCCTCACCGGCCGGCCGGCGCTGCTGCTCGGCATGGACGTGCTGCGCACCTTCGACCGCGTTTCCGTCGATTTCGCCAACAAGCGGGTGCGCTTCCTGCTGCCGACGCCGGGCGCGAAGCTGCCCGGCACCCGGCTCGCGGCACTGTAAAAGGGCGCGAACGCCCCTCCGCCGTCCTGCGGACGCCCCCTCCTCATTTCCGATGAGGAGCATGCGGCAGACATCCGGCCACTCCGCGCTGCCCTCGCGGAGGCGAGGCCGCTATAGGGCGGCCAACGAATCGGAAAGGGACTTTCATGAAATTCTTCGTCGACACCGCCGACACCAAGGAGATCGCGGATCTCGCCGCCACCGGGCTGCTCGACGGCGTCACCACCAACCCCTCGCTGATCCACAAGTCGGGCCGCAAGTTCCTCGAGGTGGTCGAGGAGATTTGCGGCCTGGTCGAAGGGCCGGTCTCTGCCGAGGTGGTCGCGCTCGACCATGAGGGGATGATGAAGGAAGCCGCGATCCTCCGGAAGATCGCCGACAATGTCTGCGTAAAGGTGCCGCTCACCGTCGACGGGCTCAAGACCTGCAAGGCGCTGACCGGCGACGGCGCCATGGTGAACGTCACGCTCTGCTTCTCGGCCAACCAGGCGCTGCTCGCCGCCAAGGCCGGCGCCACCTTCATCTCGCCCTTCGTCGGCCGCCACGACGATGTCGGCTTCGACGGCATGGAGCTGATCTCCGACATCCGCCTGATCTATGACAATTACGGTTTCGATACCGAGATCCTCGTCGCCAGCGTCCGCCATCCGATCCATGTGCTGCAGAGCGCGAAGATCGGTGCCGACGTAATGACCGCCCCGCCGGCGGTGATCCGCCAGCTTTTCAAGCATCCGCTGACCGACAACGGCATCGCCGCCTTCCTCGCCGACTGGCAGAAGACCGGCCAGGCCATCGGCTGAGAGGACCGTCCCGGCTCCCCGCCCGCGATACTCTGTCGGATTCACGCTTCGGTTCGGTCGCGCTTTCCTCCTTTGGGTCATGCCAGCGGAAGCTGGCATCACTCTCGGCAGGCGGCCGGACGACAGTGGAGAGCGACCCCGGCTTCCGCTGGGTGACGAAGCACAAAACTTCCTATCGACGATGCGTCAATGCCGCGGCCCTGCGAGGAGGGGAGACGAACCCGTCCCCCCTTCCCGAGGCGACCGCGCCCGCCTCGAAATTTTGCGCTGCGCCATGGCATTTTAACCATCCTGCGCTACACTTCCGTCCATGGGCAAGGTGATCGACTTCGAGGACCGGGCGATGGCGTCGCTGCGTCGGCGCGTTGCCGAGGTCGAGGAAGCGAATCAGGATCTGATCGCTTTCGCCCGCGGCCATAGCGGCGCCGTCTCGGCGATCCATGAGGCGGTGATAGCGGCGGTGGATGCCGAGGGGCTGGATCATCTCATCCACATCATCACCCATCACTGGCCGGACGTGCTCGGCGTGGATGCGGTCGCGCTCGCCCTCTTCGTCGGAGACAAGGGGATCCGCGCGGACATGTCCGGCCTCCAGTTCGTCGAGAGCCGGATGATCGAACGGGCGATCGCCGGGATAGAGGGGGTGGTGCTGCGCGGCGTCGAGCGCGGCCATCCGCTGTTCGGCCCCGCATCCGAGCTGATTCGCACCGAGGCGCTCATCCGCCTCGATGGCGAGGCGCCCCTGCCCTCCGGCCTGCTCGCGCTCGGCCAGCGCCGCGCCCAGGGGTTCGAAACCCGGCACGGATCGGAGCTGCTGCTCTTCCTTGGCCGCGTAACGACGCGGATGATGGGGCGGTGGCTGCTTCCCTGACCCCCGCCCGACCCTCGCTCGACGATCATCCCGCGCGCCTGATCGTCATACGGTGGGACAAGCATCTGCGCCATGATCGCCGCCGGTCGGATCATACCGCGCGCGCCTATGTCGCCACCGCGCACCGGTTGATCGGCTTTCTCGGCCGCCACCGCGGCGCGGCGGTGGACGCGGCGATGCTCGCCGCCGTCGAGCCCGCGGATCTGCGCGCCTATCTCGCCGAGCGGCGCGGAGACGGCATCGGCAACACGTCCGCCGCGCGCGAGCTGTCGGCGGTGCGCGGCTTCCTCGCCTTCGCGCTGGGCGAAGGACAATCCCTGCCCCGGCTCAAGGGCCCCCGCGTGAAACGCGGCGTGCCGCGCCCGGTATCGCCCGACGAAGCCGTCGCGCTGGCCGAGGACGCGGCCGAATCCGCCTCCGCGCCATGGATCGCCGCGCGCGACCTGGCGGTGCTGCTGCTGCTCTATGGCGCGGGCTTACGCGTCGGGGAGGCGATGGGTCTCACAGGGGAGATATTACCGCTGGGCGAGTCGATGCGCGTCACCGGCAAGCGCGCCAAGACGCGCATCGTGCCGCTGCTGGCGCCGGTGCGCGCCGCGATCGACGATTATGTGCGGCAATGCCCCTGGCCGATGGAACGCGGCGCCCCCTTGTTCCGCGGCGCGCGCGGCGGCCCGCTTTCGGCCGATCTGGTGCGCCGCGCGGTACGGGGCGCCAGGGCGCGGCTGGGCCTGTCCGAAAGAACTACTCCGCACGCCCTGCGCCACAGCTTCGCGACGCACCTGCTCGGCCGTGGGGCGGACCTGCGCTCGCTGCAGGAACTGCTGGGCCATGCCAGCCTGTCCTCCACGCAGATCTACACGGCCGTCGACGCCGCGCACCTGCTCGACGTATATCGCAACGCCCATCCGCGCGCGTGATACCGCCGCTCGTCCCGCAGAGCAGGGTGATCGCATAGCATCGCGGCAGGCGTCTCCCCTTCCGCGGGCGGGAGGGGAAGGCGCGCTCGCGATCGCTTATTTCTTGAGCGAAAGCAGATAGTCGGCGATCGCAGCGGCCTGCTTCGGATCCTTCTGGCCGGCATAAGCCATTTTCGTGCCCGGAACGACGCCGCGCGGATCGCTGATGAAGGCGATCAGCTTGTCCCGCGTCCAGCTTATGCCCGCCTTCTGCATGGCCGGCGAATAGCTGTAGCCTGCCACCGTGCCCGCCTTACGGTCGCCGATGCCCCACAGATTCGGCCCGACGCCATTGGGCGCGCCTTCGTCCACCTTGTGGCAGACGCCGCACATCGCAAAGCTGCCCGGCTTGGCGACGGGCGCGGCATTCGCGGACCCGGCGAATCCGGCGGCCAACAGTGCGGCACTCGTCACCAAAAGAAAGCGGCCCATTCGATTCTCCGAACATTTACGTATGTGTTTCTGAGCGTTGATCGCTGAACAGCTATTGAATGGGGCGGTCCGGCGCAAGCGCCGCCTCAAAACGGCTATACGACTGTTGCGTTATGGACCCGTAACGTGAGATTGATTTATGTAAAGAGCAGCTGAGAGGGCAGCTGATATAACGGTCGCATGAAAACCTAAGAGCGAAGGGAGGAGACGGAAACTCCAGCTTCGGCTGTCTGTCTCATCGAGCAACCAAGCGGTCGTGTGTCGGACTGACGAAGGGGAAGCCATGATCCGTTCCGAATTGGTAGCAATGCTGGCGAAGCAGAATCCCGACCTTTCGTTGAAAGAGGTCGAGAGGGTGGTGAGCACGTTCTTCGAGGCGATCAACGCGCAGCTGGCCGAGGGGGGCCGGGTCGAGCTGCGCGGCTTCGGCGCGTTCTCGACGCGTTCGCGCACGGCGCGAACGGGCCGCAATCCACGTACCGGCGATCCCGTCGAGGTCGACGCCAAGAGCGTGCCATATTTCAAGCCCGGCAAGGAAATGCGGGCGCGCCTCAACGTCTGAAAGCCGGTTCGACGCGCGCAGCTTCCGATCGATGCTTGGCGGTGCCATCGCAGCGCTCTATAGCCCTGCCTCGGCCGTGCGGGCGTGGCGAAATCGGTAGACGCAACGGACTTAGGCCGAACACTGAGTGCCCGTGGGGAAACCCGCGGTGCAGAACTGCTCAAAGTCGGGGAACCCTTCCTCTGGGAATCCCGAGCCAAGCCCGGCAACGGGAAGGTGTAGAGACTAGACGGGCAGCACCTAAACGCCGGCACCCCGGCGCATGGTGAAGGGATAGTCCAGACCCCAAACGCTTCGGATTTCGGGGCGGCGGCGAAAGCCGTAGCAGGTAAGAAAATCCGTAAGGCGAAAGCCTGTGGGGGTTCGAGTCCCCCCGCCCGCACCATTTTTCGTCTTGCCTCAGGCGCCGGCGGCGACATCCGTCGCCCTGGTTATCCTCGCAGGTTCGGGGATGTCGTTTTTCATCCTCCCCCTGTGGCGAGGATGACGCCATAGAAACCCTTCGAACCTCGCAATCCGCCTACAACGGGAGACACCTCATGATCGACATCGAGCGCCTCCGTTCGGAGACGCCCGGCTGCGGGCCGCGTGCCTATCTGCACAATGCCGGCGCCGCGCTGATGCCCCGGCCGGTGATCGACGCGGTGAAGGCCCATATCGATCTGGAGGCGCAGATCGGCGGCTATGCCGCTGCGGCGCGGGTCGCGGATCGTATCGAGGGGCTTTATCGCTCCGTCGCCGCACTGCTGAACGCGGCGCCGGACGAGATCGCCCTGGCCGAAAGCGCGACCGTCGCCTGGCAGCGCGCCTTCTACAGCCTGCCCTTCGGCCCCGGCGACCGCATCCTCACCGCCGAGGCCGAATATGGCGCCAACTACGTCGCCTTCCTGCAGGTCGCCAGGCGCACCGGCGCGGTGATCGACGTCATCCCCAGCGATGCGGACGGCGCGCTCGACGTCGCCGCGCTGGAGGCGATGATCGACGATCGCGTGAAGCTGATCGCGATCACTTGGGTTCCGACCAACGGCGGGCTGGTCAATCCCGCCGCCGCCGTCGGCCGGATCGCGCAGGCGCAAGGCATCCCCTATCTTCTCGACGCCTGTCAGGCGGTCGGCCAGATGCCGGTGGACGTCGAGGCGATCGGCTGCGACATGCTGACCGCCACCGGCCGCAAATTCCTGCGCGGGCCGCGCGGCACCGGCTTCCTCTACATGCGCCGTGCCCTGCTCGATCGCACCGAGCCGGCGATGATCGACCATGCCGGTGCGCCCTGGGTGACGCACGACAGCTACCGGCTGCGCGACGATGCCCGCCGCTTCGAGCCGTGGGAAAGCAACATCGCCGATCGGCTCGGCCTCGCCGCCGCGATCGACTATGCCCGCGCCATCGGCCTGGAGGCGATCGCCGATCGCTGCGCCCTGCTCTCCGATCGGCTGCGCGCGGGGCTCGCCGCGATCCCGGGCGTACGGCTGCGCGATCTCGGCACTCACCCCTGCGCGATCGTCAGCTTCACCATCGATGGCGTCGACGCCGACGCCGCGGTGCGCGCCGCGGACGCCGCCGGCATCACCATCGGCGTCTCCGATCCCGCCAGCACCCGCCTCGACGCCGAGGCCCGACGCCTGCCCACCCTGATCCGCGCCTCGCCGCATTATTATAACGAGGAGGCGGAGATCGACCGGCTGGTGGCGCTGTGCGGAGGGTTGGCACGATAGCCCGCCTTCATCCTCCCCGGAACGGGGAGGATGAAAGGAGTCCCCCTAAGCCGCGCCGAGATCGATCGGGCCGATAATCTCGCGATAGCGTGCAATGGCGTAGCGGTCGGTCATGCCCGCGATGAAATCGGCGATGTGGCGGGCGCGCGCCGGTTGGTCCTCGGGCAGACGTAGGCGCCAGTCTTCGGGCATCAGCGCGGGATCGGCGCGATAGGCCTCGGCCAGCGCCGCAATCACGCGATGCGCCTTCTCCCCGGCGGCGAGCTGCGCCGGGTGATGATAGAGGCGGGCATACATGAAGCGGGTGAATTCCTTCTCCTCCGCCTCGATCTGCGGCGAGAAGCCGGCCAGCGGGCGCCCCGCGGCACGCACCTCGTCCACGCTGGCGACGCCCGATTCCACGATGCGGCGGCGGGTTTCCTCCAGCACGTCGTTGACCATCCGGCCGATCTGCTCGCGGATCAGCTCGGGCACCAGCCGCGTGCGATCGAGATCGGGATAGCGCGCCCGCGCCGTCGCCCAGCCCGGCGCGATCAACGGCAGCTCCAGCACCTCGTCCAGATCGATCAGCCCGGCGCGCAGGCCGTCATCGATATCGTGATTGTCATAGGCGATGTCGTCCGACACCGCGGCGATCTGCGCCTCGAGCGACGGCCAGTTGTCGAGATCCAGCGGAAAGGCCGCATCCACCTCGCGCAGCGCCCAGCCCGGCGCCGCGACCGGGCCGTTATGCTTGGCCAATCCCTCCAGCATCTCCCAGCTCAGATTGAGTCCTTGCCAACGCGGATAGGGCGATTCCAGGTGGGTCAGGATACGCAGCGTATGGGCATTGTGATCGAAACCGCCGGCATCGGCCATCGCCGCGCTCAGCGCCTCCTCGCCCGAATGGCCGAAGGGCGGATGGCCGAAATCATGCGCGAGGCACAGCGCCTCGGTGAGATCCTCGTTGAGCGCCAGCGCACGCGCCATGGTGCGGCCGATCTGCGCCACCTCCAGGCTGTGCGTCAGCCGAACCCGGAAATGATCGCCGCCTGGCGCGACGAACACTTGCGTCTTGTGGCGCAGCCGGCGGAAGGCGATGGAATGGATGATGCGATCGCGATCCCGCTGAAAGGCATCGCGCGGCCCCCGCGTCTCACCGCCAGGCTCGACATGCAAACGCCCCCGGCTGCGAGCGGGATCGGCGGCGTAGGGCGCGAGCATATGCGGCATGGCCGGCGCCATGCCTGCTCATGATGGCGGTTTCAAGCACGCGGCGAATTTCAAGGCGTCAAACACGCATGCTCCGCGGCAGAGCCTGGAACATCGGCGGTAAAATCTGAACCGTCATGCCAGCGGAAGCTGGCATCGCTCTCGGCGGGCAACCGGATGACTGTTGCGAGCGACCCCAGCTTCCGCTGGGGTGACGAAGAAGAAAAAACTCCAAATCGCGAGTGGCGAGACTCCTCCCCTCACTTCGTGGAGATCTTCTCCACCGTCGATCCCTTGCGGCTGGTGAACTGGATGCCCGACACGCCCTGCTTGGCGAGCTTGTTCACGAAATCCTGCGCTTCCTCGTCGGTCTTGAACGGGCCGACCAGGATGCGGTTCGATCCCTTCCAGGGCGTGGAGGACGGCGTCCGGCCTTGCAGCAGGCGGCTCTTGCTCTTCACCTGATCCCAGGCCTTGCCGAGATTGGCCTTGTTCGATCCGCTCGCCACCTGCACCCAGAAACGGTCGCCTGCCGACTTGCCATCCTTCGCGGAGGCATCGTCGCCCTTGTCGGAAGCACCCTTGCCGCCGGCCTTGCCCTTGGCGTCCTTGGCATCCTTTGCGGACTTGTCGTCCTTCGCGGCCAGCGCGAGGCATTTGGCGCTCTGCCTGGCACTGCGGCCATGGGTCCGGCCCTTGGCAGCCGTGGCGCATTCTTCCTCGGCAGCGGTCTTGCCGGCGGCCTTGCCCTTGGCGTCGGTCTTGGCCTCCGCCTCGCGCACCTTGCCGTCGCCCGCGGCGCACTTGGCGCTCGGCGCTGCGCCACGGCGATGGGCACTGTGCGCCGTGCGGCCCGCGGTCGCCGGCGTGCAGTCCTCATCCCTGGTCTTGACGGTGGCGCTCTTGTCCTTGCCGCCGTCCTCGTCCCTGGCGGCCGACTTCGTCTTGTCCGGCGCCCTTGCCTTTTCGACCGGCCTGGTCGCGGCAGAGGCGGGTTTGAGATCGACCGGATCGATCGCGGCAAGATTGGCCGGCTTCGGCGCGGCCGGGCGCGGAGCAGGCTTCGCCGTTCCGGGGTCTGCCGGCGCACCATAGGTCGCGCGCGGCGGCATGGCCGTAGCTTGGGCCGCAGGCGCGGGTACGGTCTGCGGGACGGGGGCGCGCTGGCCCGGCGTGTCCGAACCGTCGGCTGGCGGACCATAGACCTGGCGGACCGGCATCGGATCGGCCCTGACGGGCATTGCCGTGGCCGGAGGTTCGGAACTGGCCGCCTGCCGCGCCCCGGCTGACGCAGCCGCCAGAGCAGAAGCAGGCGATACCGCCGGCCGGCTGGCCGGCGCGACCGGTCCGGCGGTCGCGCGGTCGGCGGCGTCGGCGAGGCGCATCTCGACGCTCGGCGCGGGTGGCTTCGGCGATGCAGCGGTCGGCGAGGTGGCTCGGCCCGTGGAGTCAGCCAGCTTCGTCTCCACCGAGGTGGCTCCGGCCGGCGGGCGCTCCGCAGCGCCGATGCGCGACACATCGGGCGCGATCACGAATTCCTGCGAGGGACGGCTGGCCTGCCGCTGCTGCTGCTGCTGCTGGGCGCGCGCGTTCCGCGACGGCTGGATCGGCTGCACGGGCTGGACCGGCTGAGTGGAGGGTGTCGCATCGCCCTCGTCGCCGTCCGCAGCCTCGGCAGTACGGCCGAGCGGCTTGCCGGTGGGGATCAGCGCCCGATCGGGCCGATCCGCCGATGCCGCCGATGCCGCCGGAGCTGGCGGCAGGCCGCCGCCAAATTGTGAGGCGGAGGAGAGCACGTCCTGCGCGCTCGCCAGCTGCGTGCGGCTCTTCGCATCGGTCTCGGCATCCGCCGGAATCTGACCGAAATTGACCGCCATCGCCTTCTGCGCCGGCTTCAGCGTGCCGATCTTGGAAAGGAACGGCGCGATCGCGGCCGCCTGGTTGGATGGCATCAGCAGCTTGGCGGTATCGCTCGCCGCCTGCGGGTCGCCGGTCAGCGCATAGATGAAGGCGCGTGCGCGCCAGGCTGCCTTGTCCTGCTTGCGCAACAGCGGATCGAGCACCGTCATCGCGCCCGTGCGATCCCCACCGATCGCCATCGACAGCGCCATGCGGCGCGTCGTCTCATCGTTCGGACCCTTGCTGAGCGCCAGCGCATAATCGCGCTGCGCTCGCTTCGGATCGCCGCGCAGATCCCAGGCGAGGCCGCGATCGGCCGCGATGCTGGCGTCGGGAACGCCGAGCGACACGGCCTGGTCGAACAGCTTCAGTGCGGCGCGCGGTTGGCCGATCTGGACGAGCGCGGAGGCGAGCCCCGCCTTCACCTTGCCATCCGTCGGCGCCACCTGCTCGGCACGCGCGAAGAAGCCGATCGCCGCATTGCCGTCGCCAATGTCCAGCGCTGCGCGCCCGGCGCCCGTCAATGCGGTCAGATCCCGCGGGCGGGCGGCCAGCACGCGCAGGTAACGCGCCAGCGCCTCAGCCGGATCAGCCCGCGCCTCGGCGGCGCGGGCATCCAGCACCGGATCGTCGGGGACGGCGGGCGTGTCATCCTGCGCGCGCAGGGCGCCCGACCAGGCGATTGTAAAAAGCGAGGCCGCGAGCAACGCCGCGGGGCGGGTGAGTCGGATTTTCATGATATGAGCCGCATAAAAGCGGACCCACTGATGGCCGCAAGCTGAACGTGAGTCCAGACGCGGCAAGCCGGTCCCACCCGAAGATGAACGGGCAGAGGCGTCGCGCGGCAAAGAAACGGCCGGCGAGGCACTGAGCCCCACCGGCCGCAAATCCGTCCCTGCCCCCTCCCGTCTCGGGAGGGGAACGGAACCTTACTGGTTGTTCTGGCGGTTGAGGAACCGGGGGATTTCCAGCGGATCGCGCGTGCGCGGCGCCGGGGTTTCCTCTTCCACCTGCGCCTTGGCGGCGCCGCGAGCGATGTTGGACATACGCTCGAACAGCGTGCCGCCTTCACGAGCCGCGGCGGCAGCAGGAGCCGGCCGGGCATTATCGCCTTCCACCGTCAGCCAGCGGCGCGTGCCTGCGGACGAGCCCGGTTCCTCGGCGCGCGGCGGCAGCGGATTGCTGTTGACGACCGGGGAAAGCACGTCCTCCTCGCCCAGCACCAGCTCGTCACCGCCCTTCTCGGTCTCGGCAGCCTGCGGCGCCGCGGCCTGTTCAGCCACGGGCGGCTCGGCCGGCGGCGGAACCGGAGCCGGCTCTGCCGCGCGGGCCGGAGCGGCCGGGGCCGGCTCGGCCGGCTTGCGCGCCGGCGGGAAGCTGAACAGCTTGGCCGGCTCGGGCATATTGGATGCGTCGGCCTCGATGCCGGTCGCAACGACCGACACGCGGATCTTGCCCTCCAGATCGTTGTTGAACGCCGAACCCCAGATGATGTTCGCGTCCGGATCGACCAGTTCCTTGATATGGTTGGCGGCCTCGTCGACCTCCATCAGGCGCATGTCCTCGCCGCCGGTGATCGAGATGATCACGCCCTTGGCGCCGCGCATCGACACGCCGTCGAGCAGCGGATTGGCGATCGCCTTTTCCGCCGCCTCGATCGCGCGATTGTCGCCCGAGCTCTCGCCCGTGCCCATCATCGCCTTGCCCATCTCGCCCATCACCGAGCGGACGTCGGCAAAGTCGAGGTTGATGAGGCCGGGCATGACCATCAGGTCGGTGATGCCGCGCACGCCCTGCTGCAGCACCTCGTCCGCCATCTGAAACGCCTCCTTGAAGGTGGTGTTCGGATTGGCGACCAGGAACAGATTCTGGTTCGGGATGACGATCAGCGTGTCGACATGCTTCTGCAGCTCGTCGATGCCGGCATCGGCCGAACGCGAGCGGCGCGCGCCCTCGAAGCTGAACGGCTTAGTGACGACGCCGACGGTCAGGATGCCGCGGTCACGCGCCGCCTTGGCGATCACAGGGGCGGCGCCGGTGCCGGTGCCGCCGCCCATGCCGGCGGCGATGAAGCACATGTGCGCGCCGTCGAGCGCCTTTTCGACCTGCTCCAGCGTCTCCTCGGCCGCGGCGCGGCCGATCTCCGGCCGCGAACCCGCGCCCAGCCCCTGCGTGATGCGCAGCCCGAGCTGAATGCGCTGCGCCGCCGGCGAAGCGTTGAGCGCCTGCGCGTCGGTGTTCGCAACGATGAAGTCTACACCCTGGACCTCCGAGGCGATCATGTTGGCGATGGCGTTGCCGCCCGCGCCGCCTACGCCGATCACGCTGATTCTCGGCCGCAATTCATCCACTTCCGGACGAATGAACTCGATCGTCATTTGCAATCTCCCCGATACACGGCCAGCGCAACGCGCCCCCTTGAGTGATTATGAATCAAGCGATTCGCCGACGCACGCAAAAAGTTAACATCCACCATGATTTTCTCAGTAACCGCTCTTGAACGCGGTGATCAGCCGCTGAACCATGTTCACCGCCGAGGGGCGATGGACGATCTGGCTGTCCGGAACCGCCGCGCGCAGATCCACCGGATCGGACGCGGCGAACTGTGCCAGCCCCGCCAGGGTGGCGAAAGCCGGGCCTGAGTGCGCATCGGGCAGACCGGCCAGCCCGCGCGGCCGGCCGATGCGAACCGCCCGGCCGAGCACGCCCTGCATATAGTCCGCGACGCCCTTCAGCTCCGCGCCGCCGCCGGTCAGCACCACCTGCCGACCGACCGGGCCGGCGAAGCCGAGCTCTTTCAACGCGGTAGCGATCTCGCCGGTGAGATGTTCCAGCCGCTGGCGGATCACTGCGATCATCTGCGCACGGGTGATCCGCGCCGGCTCGGCACCCTCCTCGCTCGACAGCGGCGCCACCTCGATCATGTCGTGATTGTCGCGCGGGCTCATCGTCGCCGAGCCGTGGAAGCACTTCATCCGCTCCGCCTGCGCGCGGCGCGTGCCGAATGCCGAGGCGATGTCGTCGGTGATGTCCGCAGCGCCATAGGGGATCGAACTGAGGCCGACCAGCATGCCGCCCGCGAACAGCGAGACGTTGGTGACGCCCGCGCCGAGCTCGACCAGCGCGACGCCGAGCTCGCGCTCCTCCTCGCTCAGGCAGGACATGCCGGTCGCCACCGGCGAGGCGACGATCGACTTCACCTCCAGATGCGCGCTGCGCACGCACAGGTCGAGATTGCGCACCGGCGAGGCGTCCGCCTTCACCACATGGATGTCGACGCCCAGCCGGTCGGCATGGAGGCCGAGCGGCTTCTTGACGCCGGTCAGCCCGTCGAGCGTGTAGAGCGTCGGCTGCGCATGCAGCACCATCCGGCCGTCCGGATCGATCGAACCGCGGCCCGCCGCCAGCAGTTCGTCGATATCCTCCTGCTCGACCCGGTGCCCGCCCAGCTCCACCTCCACGGAGGCGATGTCGCTCACCAGTCCGCCCGCCGAGAAGCTGACCCAGACATCCTCGATATTGGTGCCCGCGATCCGCTCCGCCTGCTCCACCGCTTCGCGGATGGCCGCCTCGGTGCGTTCCATGTCGGCGATGTAGCCGCGCTTCACGCCCTTGCTCTCGCGTTGGCCGGTACCGAGGATCTGCAGTTCTCCCCCCTCGCCTTCCTGGGCGATGAGCGCGCAGATCTTCGACGATCCGATGTCGAGGGCGGTGATGAGGTTTTCGCTGCGCGGCTGGGCCATGGGCTGTTGCTCCTCAGGTGACGGTCTTGGCGGGATTGTCGGGGGCGAGTTCCTTGCCCGGCTCCTTGGAGACGCGCACGACGAACCGGTCGGGCAGGCGCATGTCGAAGCGCACGAATCCCTGGCCGAGCAGCCGGGCGTTCGCGTCCATGCGGGTGAACTTGACGAGCGCGGCCTTGGCGGCGTCCTGTCCCTCCGGCAGCGCCAGCGTCTCGCCGGACTGGAAGCGCAGGTCCCACCGCCGGCCGCCGACCCAGGTCGCGCCGGTCAGCATCGGCTTGATCTGCGGCGCCGCGGCGATCAGATCGGCGAGCGCGCCGGACTGGAGATTGGCCGCCGGCCCGATCAGCAGCGGGAGGTCCGGCATCTGCGTCGGATCGACCGGGGCGAGCACATGGCCCTGGGCGTCGACCAGAGCCAGCTTCTGGTTGAACTGCCAGATCGCCGCCGGCTTGCGCTCGACGATGTCGACCACCAGCGTATCCGGCAGCCGGCGAGAGACGCGCGCATCCTGCACCCAGCCGAACTGCATCAGCCGATCGCGGATCTCGCCGAGATCGACCAGCGGCATCGCCATCGATTTCTGGTCGAGCGCCACCGAATAGACGGGCAACCGGTCCATCTTGTCGATGCCCGTGATCTCCACCCGCTTCACCGAGAAGCCCATGTCGCCGATCGCCTCGCCGACTTCGAGGCCGACCATCTGGGGCAGCTTGATCGCCACCACGCCAGCAATCAGGGCGATGCCGGCCAGGCCGAGCAGCAGATAATTGCCCGCCTGCCGCAGCGTCTCGGCTGGCACGGGGATGAGGGCGAGCGCGCGGCTCGCCGCCGAGGGCTTGCGAGACGCGCGGCCCTTGGCGACCACGCGCTTGCGTTTCGGCGCCGCGCCGCGGCGGATCGTGGCCGTGGCGGTCATCGCGCCGCTTCCCCCCCTTCCAGGGCATCCTCGAGAATATGCTCGACGAGCCGTTCATAGCTGAGGCCGACATGGCGCGCCTGCTCCGGTACGAGGCTGAGCGGCGTCATTCCCGGCTGGGTGTTGACCTCCAACAGATAGAGCCCCTCCACCCCCTTCTCGTCGTCCCAGCGGAAATCCGAGCGCGAGGTACCCTTGCAGCCGAGCAGCCGGTGGGCGAGCGCGGCCAGTTCCATCGCCGCGGCGGCGACGTCCGCCGGGATCTGCGCCGGACAGATATGGGTGGTGAGCCCATCGGTATATTTGGCGTCGTAATCGTAAAAGCCGCTCTTGGGCTTGAGCTCGGTCACCGCCAGCGGCTTGTCGCGCAGCACGGCGACGGTCAGCTCGCGCCCGCGGATGAAGGGCTCGGCGAGCAGCTCGTCGAATTCCTGCCACGGCCCTTTGGCATCGCGTGCGATCGGGCGGCCGTAATTGCCCTCATCGGTGACGATCGCGACGCCGACCGAGGACCCCTCGTTGACCGGCTTCAGCACGAAGGGCCGGGGCAGCGGATCGTCCGCATAGAGGCTCTCGCTCGCCACGACGAAGCCGCCCGGCATGCGCACCCCATGCGGCACCAGCGCCTGCTTGGTCAGCTGCTTATCGATCGCGATCACCGAGGTGGCGAGGCCCGAATGGGTATATTTGAGGCCCATCAGGTCCAGCATGCCCTGCACCGTGCCGTCCTCGCCGGGCGTGCCGTGCAGCGCGTTGAATACGATATCGGGTTTGGTTTCATGCAGACGCAGGGCGACGTCGCGGTCCATATCGATCCGCGTCACGCGGTGGCCGAGCGCTTCCAGCGCCTTGGCCACGCCCTCGCCCGAGGTGAGCGACACCTCCCGTTCGGACGACCAGCCGCCCATCAACACCGCGACGTGAAGGGATTTGACCGCCGCGCTCACGCCCTCACCCCCACTCGCTGTATCTCCCATTCCAGATCGATGCCCGACTGCGCCTTCACCCGTGCGCGCACCTCCTCGCCCAGCGCCTCGATATCCGCGGCACTCGCCGCGCCGAGGTTGAGCAGGAAGTTGCAATGTTTCTCGGACACCTGCGCATCGCCGCGGCGCAGCCCACGGCAGCCCGCCGCGTCGACTAGCGCCCACGCCTTGTGCCCGTCCGGATTTTTGAAGGTCGATCCACCGGTGCGCGAGCGCAGCGGCTGGCTGGCCTCGCGCTCGGCGGCGATACGGTCCATCTCCGCGCCGATCGCGGCCGGCTCGCCTTGTGTGCCCGCGAACAGCGCCTCGACCACCACCGCGCCCTGCGGCAGCTCCGAATGGCGATAGGTGTAGCCGAGCCGGCCGGCCGGCCAGGTCTCGACCGTGCCATCGCGCAGCACCAGCGTCGCCTCGATCAGGATATCGGCCGCCTCGCGGCCATAAGCGCCGGCATTCATGCGCACGGCGCCGCCCACGGTGCCGGGAATGCCGCGGAGAAATTCAAGGCCGGCGATGCCCGCATCGCGCGCGGCGCTGGCAACGGTGATGCCCATCGCCGCAGCGCCCGCGCGCACCCGCTGACCCGGCTCGATCGCCACCTTGGCGAAGCTCTTGGGCAGGCGCACGGTGACGCCCGGCAGGCCGCCGTCGCGCACGATCAGGTTCGATCCGACCCCGACCGGGAACAGCGGCACGACCGGATCGAGCGCCGCCAGGAATTCCGACAGATCCGCCACATCGGCGGGCCGGACAAGCCATTCGGCCGGCCCGCCGGTGCGGAACCAGATGAAATCCGCCAGCGACCCGCGCGCGATCGCCTCGCCCCGCAGAGGGGGCAAGGTGTCGATCGCGAGAGTCGAGGCGGCGGTCGTCATCTGCACTTGCTCTTCCTCATCCTCCCCGGAACGGGGAGGGGACCATGCGAAGCATGGTGGAGGGGTTCCCGACCGACTTAAAGCGCGACGAAGAGAATGACGCGCGCGGGAACCCCTCCACCGCGCTACGCGCGGTCCCCCTCCCCCTTTGGGGGAGGATGAGAAGGCGGCCAGCTCCCGTCACTTCTTCACGCCCCACAGCGCCATCCAGCTTTCCCACGCCTGGACATTGGCATCGGCGACCTTCTTGGCGGCTTCGAGCGCGCCGTCGAAATTTTCGCCCATGCCCATCAGCTTGGTCGCGGCCTCGACCTGCGCGCGCTGCACCGCCAGCAGGCGGTCCTGGAGCAGCTTCCAACCGGTGAAGTTGTCGATCATGCGGTGATCCTTTCCTTCTCGATGGCGCCGGCGAGGCCAGCGGCCCATTTGGTGATATCCCCCGCTCCGAGACAGATAACCATGTCGCCCGGCCGAACGACAGGGGCCAGTTCGCGCGCCAGCGCGTCCGCCCCCTCGATCTCCTGCGCCGCGCGATGCCCGCGCGTCTTCAGCCCGGCCACCAGCGCGGCCGCGTCGACGCCCGCGATCGGCGCCTCGCCGGCCGGATAGACCGGCGCGACATAGACCATGTCGGCGTCGTTGAAGGCGGACTGGAACTCCGCCATCAGGTCACGCAGCCGCGTGAACCGATGCGGCTGGACCACCGCAATTACCCGCCCCTCCGCGCTCTCCCGCGCCGCGGCGAGCACCGCGCGGATCTCGACCGGATGGTGGCCATAATCGTCGATCACGATCGCGCCGCCCACCTCGCCCACCTTGGTGAAGCGTCGCTTGACCCCGCCGAACTTGGCGAAGCCGGTGCGGATCACGTCGTCGGCGATGCCGAGCTCCAGCGCCACCCCGATCGCGCCGAGCGCGTTCTGCACATTGTGCCGGCCGGGCATGGGCAGCTCGATACCCGCAATGGTGCGCACCACGCCGTCGCGGCTGCGAATCATCGCGTCGAAGCGGTTGCCGCCTGGGAAAGGCGTCACATTCTCACCCCGGATGTCGGCCTGGGCGGAAAAGCCGTAGGTTACGATCCGCCGGTCGCGCACGCGCGGCAGGATCGCCTGCACCTCGGGATGATCGAGGCAGAGCAAAGCCGCGCCGTAGAAGGGAACATTCTCGACGAACTCGACGAAGGCGTCCTTCACCTTGTCGAACGAACCGTAATGATCGAGATGCTCGGGATCGATGTTGGTGACGATCGCAAAGGTGCCGTCCAGGCGCAGGAAGCTGCCGTCGCTTTCGTCGGCCTCCACCACCATCCAGTCGGACGCGCCGAGCCGGGCGTTGGAACCATAGCTGTTGATGATGCCGCCGTTGATCACCGTGGGATCGACGCCGCCCGCGTCGAGCAGGGCCGCGACCATCGAGGTGGTCGTCGTCTTGCCGTGCGTGCCGGCCACCGCGACGGTGGACTTCAGCCGCATCAGCTCGGCCAGCATCTCGGCGCGGCGGACGACGGGGATGCGCTTCTCCAGCGCCAGCTCCACTTCGGGGTTGCCACGCTTGATCGCGGTGGAGGTCACCACCACCGCGGCATCGCCCAGATTCTCCGCCTTGTGGCCGATCGCGACAGCGATGCCCTTCTTGCGTAGCCCCTCGATCACATAGCCCTCGGCGACGTCCGAGCCCTGCACCTTGTAGCCGAGATTGTGCATCACCTCGGCGATGCCGGACATGCCGATGCCGCCGATGCCGATGAAATGGATGGTGCCGATGTCGATCGCGACACCCTTCATGCGTAAGCTCCTTTGGGGAACGGGGCGGGATCGTCCGAGACCGGCTGCGCCGCCACGCCGTCCTGCACGGGCTTGCGGCCCAGCCCTTCGACCAGGTCGGCGAGGTCCTGAGCGGCATGGGGCCGGCCGCACGCCTTGGCGCGCTTGGCGGCGTTAATCAGCGCGCCGGGCTCCAGCGCGAGCTTCTGCATCTGCTTGGCAATCTCCACCGCGGTGAATCGCGGCTGCGGGATCATCCGCGCGCCGCCGGTCTCCGCCAGCTCGCGGGCGTTGAATGTCTGGTGGTCGTCCGCCGCCGAGGGATAGGGAATCAGGATCGCCGGACGCCCCGCCGCGGTCAGTTCCGCGATGGTCGACGCGCCGGCGCGGCCGATCACGAGATGCGCCCAGCCCAGCCGCTCCGGCAG
Source organism: Flavisphingomonas formosensis (assembly GCF_009755815.1). Taxonomy (GTDB): domain Bacteria; phylum Pseudomonadota; class Alphaproteobacteria; order Sphingomonadales; family Sphingomonadaceae; genus Flavisphingomonas; species Flavisphingomonas formosensis. Next base: position 1,105,788 of record NZ_WRPK01000001.1, on the reverse strand, counting down.
GTCGGGCAGATAGGTGGCGAGGTCCGCGGGAATGCCAAGCTCGGCATATTTGACACGGACATGCTCGATATCCGCATCGCGGCACTGCTGCGTTACCTGCAAGCGGCGGCGGAAGTTGAGCGGCAGCAGGCCGAGCCCGTCGGGCACCACCTGCGAAAGTATGCTCGCGCCCTGGCTGCCGCCGGTGACGAGGATGCGGAACACGCCGTCCGGGCTCAGCGCCGGGAACGGCTCGTCGCGCAGCCGCAGCACCTCCTCGCGCACCGGATTGCCGACCAGATGCGCCTTGGCGGCCTGCCGTCGGGTGAGGCGCTGCACCTTGGGATAGGCCGTGGCGACGGCGTCCACCTTGCGCGCGACCAGCCGGTTGACGCGGCCGAGCACGGCATTCTGCTCATGAATCGCGGTCGGGATCTTGTCCTTGAACGCGGCGAGCAGCGCCGGCAGCGCCGGATAGCCGCCGAAACCGATCACCGCCGAGGGCTGGAACACCTCGTAGAGCCGCCGCGCCATGGCCCGCCCGGCCAGGATGTCCTTGCCGGCGCGAAGCCAGCCGGCCGGCCCGCCCGCCACGCGGCCGGCGGGCATGACGTGCACCTGCGCGCCCGCGAACAGGCCGGGATATTGGGCGCCGCGCTCATCGGTGATCAGCGCGACATGATGGCCGCGCTTCATCAGTTCCTCGGCCAGCGCATGCGCCGGAATCATGTGGCCGCCAGTGCCGCCGGCGGCGAGGACGAAATGGCGGGTGACGCTCATCGCGTGTTCCACTTCACGATATAGGGCGAGCGGGTGAGGAACGGATTGCGCCGCGTGAAGGCGAGCAACAGGCCGAACCCGATCGACAACGCGATCATCGAGGAGCCGCCATAGCTGATGAACGGCAGGGTCATGCCCTTGGACGGCGCGATCTGCGTGTTCACCGCCATGTTGATCACCGCCTGCAGGCCGAACTCGGTCACCAGCCCGGCGGCGGCGAGGAGGGTGAAGCTATCCTCCTCGTGCAGCAGCTTCACGAACACACGCATCACGATGAAGAGGTAGAGCAGGGCGATGGCCAGGCAAGCCAGCAGGCCGAATTCCTCGCCGATCACCGAGAAGATATAGTCGGTATGCGCCTCCGGCAGGCGGAACTTCATCGTGCCGGCACCCGGCCCCATGCCGAGCAGGCCACCATTGGTGATCGTCGCATGCGCCATGTCGGTCTGGTAGGTATCGCCGCCGCCATGCAGGAAAGCGTCGATCCGCGCGGTCGCCACCGGATAGAAGAAATAGGCGGCGATCACCGCGCCGACGCCGGCTGCGCCGAGCCAGGCCATGTAGCGCATCGGCACGCCGCTGAGCATCAGCAGCGCCAGCCACATCGATCCGAAGATGATCGTCTGCCCGAAATCCGGCTGCTTCATCAGGATCGCGGCGATGCAGCCGGTGATCAGTCCGGTGAGCGGGAAGACCGGCAGGGTACGATCCTGCGCACGCAGCGAGAGCAGCCAGGCCAGAGTCACGACGAAGAGCGGCTTGAGGAATTCGGACGGCTGGAACTGCAGGCCGCCCGCGCCGATCCAGCGCCGCGCGCCATTCACCTCGACGCCGATCACCGGCACGAGCGCGAGCGCCAGGGTGAAGATCGCGGCGCCCGCGATCGACAGGCGCCGCGCCAGATCCTTGGGCAGCATCGAGACGGCGAACATCACCGGAATGCCCATCGCCAGCCAGATCAGCTGGCGCCAGAAATAATAAAGCGGGGCGACATGCACGTTGCCGCCCGAATAGCGCACCGCCGCGGACGGAGATGCGGCGGCGACCGCGATCAGGCCGCAGCTGATCAGCGCCGTCACCAGCATCAGCAGGACGAGGTCGATCTCCCAGAACCAGGTGCCCAGCGGCGAGCGGTCGGCACGCCCGAGACGAGGCCCGCTGTGCCGGTTGCGGCGTGTGACGGTCGTGACCTTGGTCGTCATGCCAGTGCCCCCACCAGCGCGCGGAACGCCTCGCCCCGCGCTTCATAGTCCTTGAACTGATCGAAGCTCGCGCAGGCGGGCGAGAGCAGCACCACCTCGCCCGGCTTAGCGGCCTGCGCCGCGGCGCCCACCGCCCGCTCGAGCGTGCCGGCACGCGAGACGGGCATGTGCGGGGCCAGCAGCGCGGCGAACATCTCGCCGGCATCGCCGATCGTATAGGCCGCGCGGACATGGCCGAAATGCGGCGCGCAGGCATCGAGATCGCCGGTCTTGGCAAGGCCGCCGAGGATCCAGTGGATCGCCGGATAGGCGGCGAGCGCCGGGGCCGTGGAGGTCGCGTTGGTCGCCTTGCTGTCGTTGACGTAGAGCACGCCCTGCTTCTCGGCCACGCGCTCCATGCGGTGCGGCAGGCCGGGATAGGTGGCAAGCCCTTCCGTGATCGCCGCCTCGCCGATGCCGAGCGCCCGCGCCACAGCGATGGCGATGGCGGCGTTCTGCGCATTGTGCGGCCCCTGCAGCGCGGGCCAGGCGGATTGATCGGCGATATCGGTGGAGGCGACCCGGATGAGATCGGGATGCCCTCTGCCCCGCTCACCTTGAGCCCGAGCGGAAGTGAGGGTATCCGCGATGGCGCGCGAGGGATCGTCCTCGGTGGCGATCACCGCGACATGGCATTCGCTTTGCATCGCGAACAGCCGCGCCTTGGAGGCGGCATAGCCGGCAAAGCCGTCATAGCGATCGAGATGGTCGGGCGTGACGTTGGTCAGCACCGCCACGTCGCAATCGAGGCCGTAGGTGAGGTCGATCTGGTAGCTCGACAGCTCGAGCACATAGACGCCTCCCTCGGGCAGCGGATCGCGCCCGAGGATGGGCAGGCCGATATTGCCGCCCATCAGGGTCGGGATGCCCGCCGTCTCGACGATATGGGTGATCAGCGCGGTGGTGGTCGACTTGCCATTGGTGCCGGTGATGCCGACCACCCGATGCGCCGGCAGCGACGCCCGCGCCTGCGCGAACAGCTCGATATCGCCGATGATCGGCACGCCGGCCGCCCGCGCCTTCGCTGCGATCGGATGCCGGTTGAGCGGCACGCCCGGGGAGACGACGACGCCGTCGAGGCCGGTAAGATCGATCTCGAGCGGGTCGGCGAAACTCAAATCCTCCCCCAACGGGGGAGGGGGACCATCCGCAGGATGGTGGAGGGGCAAGCCGCCTGCAGCAATTGCTGCGCGTGCGTTTAGCGGCAGCCCCTCCACCACACTTCGTGTGGTCCCCCTCCCCGTTCCGGGGAGGATGAGGGCGTCCCGTTTTGCCGCATCCGAATCCCACGCGATCACTTTGGCCCCGCTCGCCAGCAGCGCCTCCACCGTCGCGACACCGGAGCGTGCGAGGCCGAGGACGGCATAGCGTTTGCCGCGGAAGGCGGGGCTGACGATCACCGGAGCTTGAGCGTCGACAGGCCCGCCAGCGCGAGCACGAAGCTGATGATCCAGAAGCGGATCACGACGGTCGATTCCGCCCAGCCGAGCTGTTCGAAATGATGGTGGATCGGCGCCATCTTGAAGACGCGTTTGCCGGTCCGCTTGTAGAAGAACACCTGGATGATGACGGACAGCGCCTCCAGCACGAACAGGCCGCCGACCACGCCCAGCACGATCTCGTGATGCGTCACCACGGCCAGCGTGCCGAGCGCGCCGCCGAGCGCGAGGCTGCCGGTATCGCCCATGAACACCGCCGCGGGCGGCGCGTTGAACCACAGGAAGGCGAGGCCCGCGCCGATCATCGCGGCGCACATGATGGTGAGGTCGCCCGCACCCGGCACGTGCGGAATGCCGAGATAATTGGCGAATTTCACGTTGCCGACCAGATAGGCGATGACGAAGAAGGTCAGCGCGGTGATGATCACCGGCATAGTCGCCAGCCCGTCGAGCCCGTCCGTCAGGTTCACCGCATTGCCGAAGCCGACGACGACGAACGCCGCGAACAGCACATAGGCGAGGTGCAGATCGATGATCGGCCCCTTGATGAACGGCAGGTAGAGCGCGGTGCCGTTGCCACGGGTGATCATCCAGCAGGCCACGCCGGCGATCGCGAACTCCGCGATCAGCCGCATCTTGCCGGAAACGCCCGCCGTGCTGCGCTTCTTCACCTTGTCATAATCGTCGAGGAAGCCGACCAGGCCGAAGCCGAGCGTGACGAACAGGCACGCCCAGACATAGCGGTTCGAAAGCTCCATCCACAGCAGCATCGAAACGCTGAGCGAGGTGAGGATCATCAGCCCGCCCATGGTGGGCGTGCCGCGCTTGGCGAGATGGGTCTTCGGGCCGTCCTCGCGAATCGGCTGGCCCTTGCCCTGCCGCACGCGCAGCCAGCCGATGAACTTCGGGCCGATGATCAGGCCGATCAGCAGCGCCGTGATCGCGGCGGCGCCGGCACGGAAGGTAATGTAGCGGATGAGGTTGAGAACCCCGGGAAATCCAAGGTGCTCGGCGATCAGATAGAGCATGTCGTCTTTCCGCCCGCCAGCGCCCCGGAAGCGAGATGCTCCACGAGACGGGCGAGCCCGATGGCGTTGGACCCTTTTATCAGCACCGCGTCGCCTGCTTCGATCAGGCCTGGAAGGCGTTCGAGCGCGGCAGCGGCGTCGGGCACATGCGCGAAATCGATGCGGCCCTCAAGCGCATTCGCGAGCGCCCGCATTTCGCTGCCGACAAGCAGTGCATAATCGACGTCCGCCGCAAGGATCGGCTCGGCGAGGCCGGCATGATAACGGGCCGACTGCTCGCCCAGCTCACGCATCTCGCCGAGGATGGCGATGCGCCGGCCGACGCCCCGCTCCTCGCCGAGCGACTTGAGCGTCGCCGCCATCGAGGCGGGATTGGCGTTGTAGCTCTCGTCGATGACCAGCGCCTCGCCGTCCGCCAGCGGCGCCACGCGGCGCTGGCCGCGGCCCGGCAGCCCGGCCATATCGGCAAGCGCGAGCCCGGCCGCTGCGAGATCGCCGCCCGCAGCGTCCACCGCCGCCAGCACCGCCAGCGCGTTCGACACCCAATGCTCGCCCGGCAGGCCGATGGTGAAGGTCAGCTCCGCATCCGGCAGCACGGCGGACACCAGCGTGCCGCCATGCGGCGCGCGCACCGCCTCGCGGGCGCGCACGTCGGCGCCGGCATCGCTGCCGAAGGTCAGGATGCGGCCTGCCCAGGGACGCGCCGCCTCGATCAGCCGGTCGCGGTGCGGGCTGTCGAACGGGACGATCGCGGTACCGCCCGGCTCCAGCCCCTCGAAAATCTCGCCCTTGGCGTCGGCAATCGCCTCCTCGCTGGGGAAGAAGGCGCTGTGCGCCGGCGCGATCGCGGTCACGATGGCGATGTGCGGGCGTACCAGCCGGGTCAGCGCGGCGAGCTCGCCGGCGTGGTTCATCCCCATCTCGAACACGCCATAGCGCGTCTCGGCCGGCATGCGCGACAGGCTCAGCGGCACGCCGGTGTGATTGTTGTAGCTCTTCACCGAACGGTGCGCGAAGCCCGGCGCGGTCCGCTCCAGCGCTGCGAACAGGGCCTCCTTGGTGCCGGTCTTGCCGACCGATCCGGTGACGCCGATGATCCGCGCCTCGCTGCGCGCCCGCGCCGCGCGGCCGAGCGCGTTCAGGCCCGCATAGCTGTCCTGCACCTGTACATAGGGCCGCCCGATCCGGTCGGACGGGATCTCGTCCTCCTGCACCAGCACATGCGGCTGGGCGATCGGCTCGCTCACCAGCGCACCCGCCGCCCCCCGCTCGAACGCGGCGTCGACGAAACGGTGGCCGTTGGTGGTCTCGCCCTTCAGCGCGACGAACAGGTCCCCCGGCCCCACCTCGCGCGAATCGAACGCGACGCCCGAGGCGGCGAAGCTGCCATAGACCTCGCCGTCAGTGGCGGCGGCAATCTCGAACGCGGTCCACAGGGGGCGGGTCATTGCAAGCGGCTCCCCTTCTTACATCCTCCCCCGCAGGGGGAGGGGGACCGTTCGCGCAGCGAATGGTGGAGGGGTTCCCGCTCGAAACGGCGCCACGTCGCGCGAGTCGCGAGCGTGAACCCCTCCATCACACTTCGTGTGGTCCCCCTCCCCGTTCCGGGGAGGATGAGATGATCCGACCTCATGCCGCACACTCCCGCGCTACCGTCACGTCGTCGAAGGGCAGCACCCGATCGCCGATGATCTGGCCCTGCTCATGGCCCTTGCCGGCGAGCAGGACGATGTCGTCCGCGCCCGCCTGCGCGATCGCCGCCGCAATGGCCTCGCGGCGGCCGCCGATCTCGGTCGCGCCGGGCGCGCCGGCCATCACGTCGCGGCGGATGGCGGCGGGATCCTCGCTGCGCGGATTATCGTCGGTCACGATCACATGGTCGGCGAGCTTCACCGCCACCGCGCCCATTTGCGGACGCTTGCCGGTGTCGCGGTCGCCGCCGGCGCCGAACAGCACGATCAGCCGCCCCTTCGCATGGGGCTTCAGCGCGTCGATCGCGGCCTGGAGCCCGTCCGGCGTGTGCGCATAATCGACATAGACGGGCGCTCCGGCCTTGCTGATCACCGCGCGTTCCAGCCGGCCGCGCACCGGCTGCACCCGCGCCAGATGCTCGAGCGTGCGGGCAAGATCGCCGCCGGTGGCGAGCACGAGGCCAGCCGCAGTCAGCGCATTGGCCGCCTGATAGGCGCCGATCAGCGGCAGCTTGACCGTCCAGCGGCGGCCCTCCGCCTCGATCTCCAGGGTCTGGCCAAGCTGGGTGGGCGTGCGCGTGACGAGACGCAGGGTCTCGCCGCGCACACCCACCGTCAGCCTCCGGAGCCCCCGCTCCAAAGCCAGTTCATCGACCCGCGCGGATGCCGGATCGTCCGCCCAGATCACCGCCGCGCCGTCCGCATCCACCACCTCGGTGAAGAGACGCAGCTTGGCCTCGAGATAGGCCTCCATCGTGCCGTGATAATCGAGATGGTCGCGGCTGAGGTTGGTGAAGGCCGCGGCGCGCACCGGCAGGCCCTCGGTGCGGAACTGCGAGAGGCCGTGGCTCGACGCCTCGAACGCGGCATGGCTCACGCCCTCGCGGCGCAGCCCCGCCATGTTGGAGAGAAATGTGACGATGTCGGGCGTGGTCAGCCCGGTCGAGACCTGGTCGTCCGCTGTGGTGACGCCCAGCGTGCCGATCGAGGCGGCGCTATGGCCCGCCATGCGCCAGAGCTGGCGGGTAAGCTCCACCGTCGAGGTCTTGCCGTTGGTGCCGGTGACGGCGACGGTCGTGTCCGGGAAAGGCGCGAAGAATTGCGCGGCAAGCCGAGCGAAGGCGCGCCGCGGCTCAGCGTCTGCGATGTGGATGGCCCCGGAAACGGCCGCCTCGGGCCGCGCCACGATCGCCACGGCACCGGCCGCCACCGCCGCCTCGATGAAATCCTCGCCGTTGAAGCGCGCGCCCTTGAAGGCGCCGAACACGGTGCCGGGCGCCACCTTGCGGTGATCGATCGCGAAGCCCGTCACCTGGCCTGCCGCGTCCGTGCCGATGAGGGAGCCGAGCCGCATCCTCAATGCCCCTCTTCGCGCACATAGGGGAGAACCTGGGAGAGATCGACCTCCCGGCTTTCGTCCGGAACCACGCCGAGCAGCGGCCCGATGCGACGCACCACGCCCTGGATCACCGGCGCCACGTTCCAGCCCGCGGTGTGGAAGCCATAGGTGTCCTTGGTCGCCTTCGGCTCGTCCAGCATGGCGATCACCACGTAGCGCGGATCGTCCATCGGGAAGACGCCGGCGAAGGAGGTGACGACCGCGCCATGGGTGTAGCGGCCGTTCAGGATCTTCTCGGCGGTGCCGGTCTTGCCGCCAATGCGGAAGCCGGGAGCATCGGCCTTCTTGCCGGTGCCCTTCAGCACCACGAGGCGCAGTAGCGGGCGCATCTTCAGCGAAGTCTGCTCGGTGAAGACGCGGTGACCCGCGGGCAGCGGATGGCCAGGACCGATCTTGAACAGGGTCGCCGGGCGCCAGATGCCGCCGTTGAACAGCGTGGCATAGCCGGTGGCGAGATGCAGCGGCGTCACCGCGATGCCGTGGCCATAGCCCACCGTCATCGTCGCGATCTGGCCCCAATTGTTGCCCGGCGTCAGCGTGCGGCCGCGCTCGGCCAGCTCCACCTGGACCCGGTCGAGGAAGCCGAGCCGCTGCAGGAAGGCGCGCTGGCGCTGCGCGCCCACCTGCTCGGCGATCTGCGCCGTGCCGATGTTGCTCGATTCCTTCATGATCTCGGCAACGCTGCAGCGGCGGCCGAACGGATGGGTATCGGTGATGGTGAAGCGACCGGCATGCAGCGCCTTGGGGCAATCATACATCTGGCCGAAGCTGGTCACGATGCCGCTGTCCATCGCCATGCCGACGGTGAAGGGCTTGAAGGTCGAGCCCAGCTCATAGACGCCCTCGGTCGCGCGGTTGAAGCGCACCGTCACCTGGCCCGGCTCCGGCATCGGGATGTGGCCGGGCGCGTTGGGATTGAAGCTGGGCAGCGAGGTGAGCGCCAGCACCTCGCTCGTGCGCACGTCCAGCACGACGCCGGCCGCGCCGATCGCCGAGAATTTGGCCATGGCGGCGGAGAGCTCGCTCTCCATCGCGGCTTGCACGCGCGTGTCGATCGACAGCGTCACCGGCGCGCCGCGCTGCGCCGGATCGATCAGACGGCTCTGCAGCACGCGCTCCATGCCGGACGCGCCCTTGCCGTCGATGTCCGTCCAGCCGAGCACGTGCGAGGCGAGGCTGGCCTGCGGATAGAGGCGCTCGGGCTCGCGCTGATAGTCGATCGCCGGCTCGCCGATCGCATTGATCTGCTGCACCAGCTCGGGCAGCGCGCGGCGGCGCAGATAGACGAAGCGCCTGCCCGACTTCAGCACCTTCAGATATTGCTCATAGCTATGCTCGGGCATCAGCCGGGCGAACTGGCGCGCCAGCACCTCGGGCGGATTCAGCAGCCGATCGGCATGGATGCCGATCGACCAGGCGTTGATCGTGCTCGCCATCACCACGCCGTTGCGATCGACGATCTCGCCGCGCGCCGGCAGCAGCGCGTCGGAGGGATCATAGGCGGCGGACGGACGGTTGAATGCCCACAGGCAGAGGATACGGATCGAGATCGCGCCGATCGCCGCCACGAACAGCAGCAGCACCATCATCAGGCGCACGTGCGAGAGGGCGATGCTTTCCTGGCGGCGATCGGCCTGCCGCGCCCGCTCCGGGCGCACGACGATCGCGGTCATTGCTGGGCCTTGCGCGTTCCCGCCTTCTCGCCCGCCGCGGTGTGACGCAGCTCGCCGAGGAGACCGTCATCCAGCAATGCCACTTTCTGCACATGATCCACCACCCGGTCCCCCGCAGGACGGATGTAGGTAGCCGAGCGCAGGATCGGCTGATCGGGGCTCGCACTCGCCGGTGCCGGCGCAGGCGCCGGATAGCTGACCGGGATCACCTTGGTTCCGACCGGCGTCTGGTCCTTCGGCTCGCCCACCCGATCCTGGACCGTATCCGCCGGCGACATGTTGAGGCTGGCGAGCTGCATCTCGCCCTTCAGGAACTGGCCGGCCTTCGGCGCCGTGAGCGACAGGACGCTGATGTTCCACTTCTCGATCTGGTTGAGCCCGCCGCGCGTCGCGATCTCGATCCTGAGATCCTGGATGTTGCGCCGCGTGTCGAGGATCGCGCTGTCCAGCGCTTCCACCTTGTTGCGCTCGGATGCGACGCGCAGCGACACGAGGTAGCAGCCGAGCGCCGCGGTGGCGACGGCAGCGACCCAGCCGACGGATCGGAAGCGGGTGGCGATCATGACGGGGAACCTTCTGCGGGGGTGGACCAGGGGGCGGATGCGGTGCGGCGGGCGACGCGCAGCGTGGCGGAGCGCGCCCGCGGATTGCGGGCCAGTTCGTCGGCGCCGGCGCGGACGGGTTTGGCCACGTCCTCGAAGCTCGGCACCGGGCCGGTGGCGCCCGGCATGTCGGGGCGGTGCCGCGAGCCGGCGGGCGTGGCGCCGCTGCGCTGGCGCAGGAAACGCTTCACGATCCGGTCCTCGAGGCTCTGGAACGTGACGACGGCCAGCCTCCCCCCAGGCTTCAGCACGCGTTCGGCAGCCGCCAGGCCATCCTCGAGCTCCCCCAGCTCGCGGTTCAGATGCGCGCGCACCGCCTGGAAGGTGCGCGTCGCCGGATCCTTCTTCTCGTGCGGCTTGTGGCCGGTGGCCCGGCGCACGATGGCCGCGAGTTCCCCGGTGCGGGCGATCGGCCGCGCGGCGACGATCGCCCGCGCGATCCGCCGTGCCTTGGGTTCCTCCCCCAATTCATATATGACGTCGGCAATCTCCGCCTCGTCCGCGCGGTTGAGCCAGTCCGCAGCGCTTTCGCCGGTCTGCTCCATCCGCATGTCGAGCGGCCCGTCGGCCTGGAAGCTGAAACCCCGCTCCGCCCGGTCGAGCTGCATCGAGGAGACGCCGATGTCCAGCGTCACCCCGTCCACCGCGCGGACGCCGCGCGCGGCCAGCGCCTCGTCCATGCGGGAGAAGCGGTCCGGCACCAGGATCAGCCGCCCGCCGCTTTCGGCGACCATCGGCGCGCCCTCGGCGATCGCATCGGGATCGCGATCGAAGGCGTAGACGATCGCGCCGGCGGCCACCATCGCGCGGCTGTACCCACCGGCGCCGAAGGTGCCGTCGACATGGGTCTCGCCCGGCGCGATGGCCAGCGCATCCATCACCTCCCCGATCAGCACGGGCAGATGCCGCTGGGCGACGGGGGCGCTCACAGCGTGATCCCCTTCTCGGTCAGCGCGGACTGGAGCGCGGCGATGACGCGCGGGCTGTTCGCCCGCTCCTCCATCAGGCGGCGCGGATCCCAGATCTGGATGCTGAGGCCGCCGCCCATGAAGAAGGCGAGATCGGTGATCTGGGCAGACTGGCGCAGGCCCGCGGAGAGCACCATCCGCCCGGCATCGTCATAGGTCACTTCGCTGGTGGCGCCGAGCGCGTCGAAGCGCAGATCCTCCAGCATCTCATATTTGTCGACATCGTCGGGCATCGCCGCGACCCGCGCGTCGATTTCCTTGAGGCGCTGCACCATGTAGGTGTCGTCATACGCCTCCAGCGCGGTATAGCGCTCGTGCTTGGCGACCCGCAGCAACTTGGGATTTTCGATTTCGTTGCCGGCAAGGGCCGCCTTCTTGGCGCGCGCGGCGATCCGGCTGCGGAACTGCGAAGGAAGCGAAACCCGTCCCTTCGCGTCGACCGCGTTCAGAAATCCGCCTGAGAAGAGATCGGTGATCTCCAAGCTGCCCCGCCTCCAGGCAGCAGACCCTCCGTGCGGCACCGCGACTGCGGCACTCGAGATTTACGCAACGCGGAAAGGCCCACTGCCCCCAAATGACAAAGGCTGGCGTATCAGGGGATAACATGGATTTCAATACCACCACATACCACCGCTGTGCACTAAATGGTCTGCGTTGGATTTCGGCCACACAGAAAAAGGGCGTAAAAGCGCGGTTGTTCTTCTTTTGTACGTATCTCCAAGCCTGTGGATAACTATGTTGACTTCTTCCGTGGGCGCTGTGCGCCGGCGGTTGGCAACTGCGCCGCGTTAACCTTCTAGCGCAGTGGGGAATCGCCGATAAGCGCCGAATTCCACGATTCGACGGCGGTAGCGGGCGGTCCGTGAGTTAATGATGGGATTTTATCCCCAGCTTTAAATCCGGACGCGATTCCGCCTCATCCGGACGCAGTTCCCCTGAGTGGGATGAAAAACCATGGCCATCCCGATCATGCGCCAAAGGGCGCATTGCCAAGCGCCGCTCAGTGAGCGGCCGGCTTCGGCTGTCCGGGCGAAGGGGGCGGGGTCGTCTTTCCGGGGGCGTTGCCGGGTGCGACGCCGAGCTCGGCCAGCGGATCGTTGGGCACGCTGGCGCCGTTGGTATAAGGTTCGCCGTTCAGCGTGACGATGTCATCGTTGACGACCAGATCCGGCTTCAGCGTCGGCTCCGCCTCCGGCTTGAACGCGCCGAAGATCGCGGCCGCGAGAATCACCAGCAGGAAGACGCAGGCCAGACCAGTCAGACCGACGCGTACCCTTTGCATGCGCTCCCTTCCACGTTCCGGCGGCCCGACAGACGCATCACGAACGTCCGAGGCTAGACCAGAGCAATCCGATTGTCGAACGCGTTTACCACGATCAGGCGAGCCAGGGCGGAACCGCGAGCCCCTTCGCGACCAGCCATTCGCGGTTGAACAGCGTGGAGAGATAGCGCAACCCGCTGTCGCACAGGATGGTCACGATCGTCTTGCCCGGGCCGAGATCCCTGGCCAGGCGGATGGCGCCGGCGATATTGATGCCGGTGGACAGGCCGACGCAGAGCCCCTGTGTGGCGAGCAGCGCATGCACCTGCTCCAACCCCTCCTCGTCCGAAATCCGATATTGGGCATCGATCGGCGCGCCTTCGAGATTGGCGGTGATCCGGCCCTGGCCGATGCCCTCGGCGACGGAGCTGCCCTCCGCCTTCAATTCGCCGCAGGCGTAATAATTATAGAGAGCGGCGCCGTGCGGATCGCTGAGCGCCACGGTGATGCTCTCGTCATAGGCCTTCAGGCCGAGCCCGGTGCCGGCCAGCGTGCCGCCGGTGCCGACCGCACAGGTGAACCCGTCGATGCGGCCGCCGGTCTGCTCCCAGATCTCCGGCGCGGTGCCGCGGATATGCGCCATGCGGTTGGCGATATTGTCGAACTGGTTGGCCCACAGCGCATTCTCCGTCTCCTCCGCGATGCGGCGCGAGGTGTGGACGAAATGGGCGGGGTTGGAATAGGCGGCGGCCGGCACGAGCACGAGCTCGGCGCCGAGCGCGCGCAGCGTATCCATCTTCTCCCGGCTCTGCGTCTCGGGCATGACGATGATCGTCTTGTAGCCCTTGGCATTGGCAACGAGCGCGAGGCCGATGCCGGTATTGCCGGCGGTGCCCTCCACGATCACCCCGCCGGGACGCAGCGTGCCGTTCTGCTCGGCATCCTCGACGATGTAGAGCGCGGCGCGATCCTTCACCGATCCGCCCGGATTCATGAACTCGCACTTGCCGTATATCTCGCAGCCGATGGCCTCGCTCGGGCCGTTCAGACGGACGAGAGGCGTGTTGCCGATGAGGGCGAGCGTATCGGCGGCGGGCGGGACAGGTGCTGGCATCGCGGCGGGATAGCCCGTTCGCGGTCCCAACGGCAAGGGAGCAACTCTTGTGCCCGCAAAAGCACGGATGTGCCCTGCCCCGGCCGTCGCAAGACGGCTTCAGAGCAGCCAGCTTCCGGTCAGGGCCGTTACGTCGCCGGTGAACAGGATCGCCATGTCCGCATTGCCGTCGCCATCGGCATCGAACGAAGCGGTGGTGGTGTCCGTGCCCGCATCGAAGGTGACGGTGAACTCGCCCGCGCTGTGGGTGAAAGTGCCGACCCGGTGGAAGGCCTGGTCGCCGCTCGCGCTGCTGTCGGCATCGATCGCGGAGAGATCGAGCATGTCGCCCGCGGTGAAGTCGGTGATCCGGTCGCTCGCCGCCACCGTGCTGTCGCTCAGCGTGGAATAGACGAACCGATCCGCCTGCGCGCCGCCGGTCAGCGTGTCCGCGCCGGATCCCCCGACCAGCGTGTCGCGGCCGACGCCGCCGAGGAGGATGTCGGCGCCGCCCGCGCCCGACAGCAGGTCGTCGCCATAGCCGCCGTCGATCCGGTTGGCCTGTGCCGATCCGCTGAGCGTGTCGGCATGGGCGGAGCCGATCAGATTCTCGATCGACGAGAAGCTGTCGATCCCCGCCCCGCCGGTATTCTGCGCAATGACCAGCGCCAGGCTCGCCGTGATGCCGTCCGCCGCGCCGGCATAGCTCGCCGTATCGCTGCCCGCGCCGCCGATGAGCGTATCGTTGCCGAGGCCGCCGATGAGGATGTCGTTGCCGGCATTGCCGGTCAGCACATTGTTGCCCGCATCGCCGGTCAGCTGGTCGTCATGCGCGCTGCCGGTGAGATTCTCGATGCCGGCCAGCGTGTCGGTGCCCGCCGAAAGCGTCGACTGGGCCGTGGCGATCGCCAGGCTGACGCGGACGGCGCCCGTTGCCGTGGCGTAGCTCGCCGTATCCACGCCGTCGCCGCCATACAGGCTGTCATTGCCGAGGCCGCCGGTCAGCACATCGTCTCCCGCGCCGCCGTCGAGCATATTGCCCCATTCGCTGCCGGTGAGCGTGTCGGCATAGGCCGAGCCGACGACATTCTCGACATTGCGGACCGCGTCGCTGCCGGCGCCGCCGGTATCCTGATAGCTGCCGGTCGCGAGGGTGAGCGTGATGCCGGCGCCCGCCTCCGCAAAGCTCAGCGTGTCGATGCCAGCCCCGCCGTCGATCAGGTCGTCGCCCAGCCCGCCGACGAGGCTGTCGTTGCCCGCGCCGCCATAGAGGCTGTTCGCGCCCGCATCTCCGGTCAGCGTATCGGCATCGGACGAGCCGATCAGCCCCTCGATGCCGATCAGCATGTCCGATCCCGCGCCGCCCGTCGCGGAGCCGTCCACGAGGCTCGCTATCACGCCCGCCGTCGCCGCGGCGTAGCTGGCGATGTCATGGCCCGCGCCGCCGTCGAGCGTGTCGTCGCCGAGGCCGCCGGCCAACACGTCATTGCCATCGCCACCGGCCAGCAGGTTCGTGCCGGCATCGCCGGTCAGCATGTCGTCATGCGCCGAGCCGGTGATATTCTCGAAACCCGACAGCGTGTCGTTGCCCGCACCGGTCGCCTGCGCCGCCTTCACGGCGAGGCTGGCGCGCACCCCAACCAGCGAGCTCGCATAGCTCAGCGTATCGATGCCGGCGCCGCCATAGAGATAGTCGGTACCCGCCGCCGCACCGCCATCGATCAGGTCGTCGCCGTCGCCGCCGGTCAGGACGTTGGTGCCGCCGCTGCCGGTGATCCTATCGTCGAGCGCGGTGCCGATCACATTCTCGATGCTCGCCAGCGTATCGCTGCCCGCGCCGCCCGTCGCCGTGCCTGCCGCCAGATCGACAGTCTCGCCCGACGACGCGGCGGAATAATCCACCGTGTCGTTGCCCGCGCCGCCATCGAGCACATCGTCGCCGAGCCCGCCGTCCAGCGTGTCGGCACCGCCCTCGCCCGACAACAGGTTGGCGCCGCCGTCACCGGTCAAGCTGTCGCCGGAGTTGGAGCCCTCAATATTCTCGATGCCGGACAGCGTGTCATTGCCTGCCCCGCCGCTCGCCATGCCGGTCGCAAGGCTCACCGTCACGCCGCCGGCGGCACCCGCATAGTTCGCCGTGTCCGTCCCGGCGCCGCCGACGAGGCTGTCGCCGCCCGCGCCGCCGCTCAGCCAGTCGTCGCCCGCATCGCCGGAGAGGCTATCGCTGTCCGCCCCGCCCTGAATCCGGTCATCGCCGTCGCCGCCGGCCAGAGCGTCGTCCCCACCATAGCCGAAGACGAGATCGTTGCCGCCGCCGGCCAGGACGGCCTCGCTGCCGCTGCCGCCATAGATATGATCCTCATAGGCCGATCCGGTCACCCGCTCGATCGAGACCAGCGTGTCGACGCCCGCGCTGCCCGTTCCCGTGCTCGTCGCGAACTCGACCACCACGCCAGACGCCGCGCCGCTATAGTCCACCGTGTCGAAACCCGCCCCGCCGTCGAGCAGATTGTCACCATCGCCGCCGGAGAGCGTGTCGTCACCGTCGCCGCCCGCGAGGCTGTCATTGCCCGCGCCGCCATACAGGCTGTTCGAACCCGCATCGCCGGTCAGCTGGTCGTCATAGGCCGAGCCCAGCACATTCTCGATCGAGACCAGCGTGTCGCTGCCCGCGCCGCCCGTCGCCGTGCCCGCCACCAGATCGACGACCACCGCCGAGGCGGCGGCGGAATAATCCGCCGTGTCGGCACCCGCGCCGCCATCGAGCGTGTCGTTGCCGAGGCCGGCGTCGATCGCGTCGTTGCCATCGGCGCCCTGGATGAGGTTCGCGCCGTCATCGCCGATCAGTAGATCGTCGAAGGCCGAACCGGCAATATTCTCGAATCCGTTCAGAATGTCGCTGCCGGCGCCGCCGCTCGACACACCCGCCGCCAGGCTCACCGTCACCGCGGCAGCGGCGCCGGCATAGCTCGCCGTGTCGTTGCCGCCGCCGCCAGCGAGAATATCGTCGCCCGCGCCGCCTTCGAGCGTGTCGTTGCTGCCTGCACCGGTGAGTATGTCGTCGAATGCCGAGCCGACCAGCCGCTCGATGCCGGACAGTGTATCGCCCTCCGCGTCGCCGCCGCTACCGGTGCCAGTGGTGAGATTGACGATCACCGGATCGGCCGAGGCGGAATAATCCGCCGTGTCGTTGGCGCCCGCCCCACCCTGCAGCGAATCGGCCCCGCCGCCGCCGATCAGCACGTCGTCGCCCGCGCCGCCCAGCAATATGTCGTTGCCGCCATTGCCGGCGAGCCGATCGTCGCCGCCCTGGCCGTTGATGGTGTTGGCGGCGGCGCTGCCGGACAGCATGTCGCCACCGGTGTTCGATCCGATCAGGTTGACGATGCCGACGAGGAAATCGCCCTGCGCATCGCCGCCGAAGCCCTGCGTCGCGCCGTTGAGCTGCAGGTTGATGCCCAGCATCGGCAAGGTGAGGCTGACGATCGCCGACAGATCGACGATCACGCCGTCCACCGAGGTGGTGTAATCGGCGGCATCGATGCCGGAGAGGGTGACGATGCCGGCCGCGTTGAGCAGGCCGCCGATGATCACGTCCGCGCCGGCGCCACCGCGGATCACGTCGTCGCCGGACCAGCCGATCGCGATATCGTCGCCGCCGAGCGCATCGACGAAATCGTTGCCGATGCCCTGGATGGGGCCGATGATCAGATCGGGTATGATTTCGGCGCCGTTGCTGCCGGTGAAAGTCGCCATGATAGCCCCCGTGCGCTAACGCCGCCGACATATGTGGCGACACGGAAAAACAGCCGCGTTTTTCCTACCAACCCCTTGATCGGTAAGATGATGCGGTGCGCGCAAAGTCGGTCCGGCGGCTTGTCCGCTTCTTTCCGGACATGGTTAAGATTTCGATTTCGATCCGGAATGGAGGATGGCTTTGCACGCCGAGGAAGCGCCTGAAATCATGCGCGGACGGCAGAGTTGAAGCGGAATGACGTCAGCCCATCCCGCTGCAGCGAAGTCTTTACGGTCGCATCCTTCCCGCGGAGTATCGATTCCCCCTTTCCGCAGGATACTCCAGAGCGGCTTGCGATCCGATTGCATCGGATCAGCCGCTCTCACTCTGTCTGATATCGCGATTTCCGAGCCAGCAGGTGAGACCACCTGCTTCGAAATCGCCCTAGTCTAATCCGCGTTGTCGACCTTTCTCACCTCGACGAGCCTCTCGTCGAACGTATCGAGCAAGCGGGCATTGATGCCCATTTTACCGAAGTCTTCCCCGAGGGTCTGCCAGTGCGTACCGCAACCGCAGATCGGGCAGTGGTGAATGCCGATCATGCGATCGCCCCAGACATAGGCCGTAGTCTTGCCCGAGATGGTCACCTGTTCCGGCGGGAAATAAGCGACGCGCCACGACAGCCGCCGACAGAGCGAGCAATTGCAGTCGGCCACCCATTGCGGCTCGGTCGGCAACTCAATCTGCACATTGCCGCAGTGACAGCTTCCCCGCACGCTCATCGCGATTCTCTACCGCGATTTTTGAGCATGCACTACAGGCGAAAGCGGGCAGAGCCGTACCGCCGCCCGCTCGCCGCGGCAGAGCTCCCGGGCCTAGAGCAGCCAGGTGCTCGTTAGCGCCGTCACATCGCCGGTAAACAGGATCGCCATGTCGGCATTGGCATCGCCATTGGTGTCGAACAGGGCGGTGGTAGTGTTCGCACCCGCATCGTAGCTGAGCGTGAACTCGCCCGCCGTATGGGTGAAGGCCGATGCTTGTACGAAAGCCTGGTTGCCCGAAACCGCGCTGCTGGCATCGATCGCAGAGACGTCGAGGATGTCGCCCGACGCGAAGTCAGTGATCCGGTCCGCCGTCGCCACGATGCTCTCGCCGACCGCGGTATAGACGAAGCGGTCGCTCTGCGTGCCGCCGGTCAACGTATCCGCGCCGCCACCGCCGATCAGCGTATCCGTGCCGACATTGCCGATGAGGATGTCGTCGCCGCCCGCGCCCCTGAGGACGTCGTTGCCATAGCCGCCGTCGACCGTGTCGTTCGAAGAGCCAGCGTCGATCGTGTCGCTGCCGTTGCCGCCGGAGATGACGTTCGCCTGCGCCGAACCGGTGATCACATCGTCATAGGCCGATCCGGTGATGTTTTCGATCGACAGGAATGTGTCGATGCCGGCACCGCCGGTATCCTGCGCGGTGGTGAGGAGCAGGCTCAAGGTCACGCCGCTCGTCGCATTGGCATAGCTCGCCGTATCGATGGCCGCGCCGCCATACAGCATGTCGTTCCCAGCGCCGCCGATCAGCAGGTCGTTGCCGGCATTGCCGGTGAGGATGTTGTTACCGGCGTCTCCGGTGAGCTGATCGTCATAGGCACCGCCCGTGAGGTTCTCGATCCCCGACAGAGTGTCGGAACCAGCCGAGATGGTCGATTGCGCCGTGGCGATCGTCAGGTTCACGCGGATGGCGCCAGCGGCCGTCGCATAGCTCGCCGTGTCGATCCCGTCGCCACCATAGAGGCTATCGTTGCCGAGGCCGCCGATGAGCACGTCGTCGGCCGCCCCGCCGGTCAGGACATTGGCGAATTCATTGCCGGTCAGCGTGTCGTTATACGCCGAGCCGATCACATTCTCGACGGTCTGGACGATGTCAGTGCCGGCTCCGCCGGTATTCTGCGAACTGGCGCTGACGAGGGTCAGCGAGATGCCCGCCGCAGCATCCTCATAGCTCACCGTATCGATGCCGCTGCCGCCGTAGAGCTTGTCGTTGCCCGCGCCGCCATAGAGCAGATCGTTGCCGAGGCCGCCAGTCAGCACGTCGTTGCCCGCGCCGCCATAAAGGCTGTTGGCGTCGCCATCGCCTGTCAGCACATCGTCGAAACCAGTCCCGATCACTCCCTCTATCGCCGAGAAGGTGGCGGTGCCGGTGCTACCCGAAAAGACACCGGTCGACAGATCGACAATCACCGACGATCCGAAATCGGCGAAGCTGGCGATGTCCACGCCGGCGCCACCATAGAGGCCGTCATCGCCCGCACCGCCCGCGAGTATGTCGTCGCCATCACCACCATAGAGGCTGTCGTCGCCGTCGCCGCCGACGAGCCGATTTGCCAGCGCGTCTCCAGTCAGCGTGTCGCCGAAGCCGGATCCGACCAGATTCTCGATGGCGACAAGGCTGTCGGTATCGACGCCCACGGTCGCGGCACCGCTCACCAAGCTGGCGGCGACCGCGGCCGCCGCGGTGGCATAAGATGCCGTATCGATCCCCGCGCCGCCATCGAGAATGTCGCTGCCGGTGCCGCCGTCAAGACCATCGTTGCCATCGCCGCCCAGCAGCAAATCGTCGCCGTCATCGCCGCTGAGCTCATCGTCGCCGGTATAGCCGTCGATGCCGTCATCGCCGGCGCCGCCGTGGATCCCGTCATCGCCGCCAAGGCCATAGAGCAGGTTGGCGGCCGCGTTGCCGCTGAGTTGATCGTCGAATGCCGAGCCGGCGAGATCCTCGATCCCGGCCAAGGTGTCGGTGCCGGCTCCACCCGTATTCTGCGCCCCGGCCAGGCCGAGATCAACGGTCACCGCCGCCGTCGCTTCGTCATAATTGACCAGGTCGAAGCCGGCACCACCGTCCATAAGATCATTGCCGGCGCCGCCCTTCAGCATGTCGTCGCCGCCACCACCGTAAAGGCCGTCATTCCCGTTTCCTCCATAGAGGAAATTGGCGCCGCCACTGCCACGGAGCACATCGTTGAAGGCGGACCCGATAATGTCTTCCATACCCGCCAGCGTGTCGGTTCCCGCTCCCCCCGTGTTCTGCGCAGTGGCGAGGCCGAGGTCGACCGATACTCCAGCGGTGGCGTTGCCGTAGTTTGCGACGTCAAATCCATTGCCGCCGTCCAGCATATCGTTGCCGGCTCCGCCTTCGAGCACATCGTCACCGTCGAGGCCATAGAGCGCGTTGTCACCATTGCTGCCGCGCAGCGTATCGTCATAAAGCGATCCCGCCAGTATTTCGACATTGATCAATGTGTCGATGCCTGCGCCGAGCGTATCCTGCGCAGTCGTCAGACCGAGATCGATCGAAACCGCTGAAGTCGCATCGAAGTAGGTCGCGGTATCCGATCCAGCACCGCCATCCAATACATCATTGCCGGCGCCTCCATGCATCAGATCGTTCCCGAATCCCCCTGTAATGGTATCGTCCGCGGCACCTCCGTCGATCTGGTCGTCTCCATCCCACCCGTAGAGCGTGTTGGTGCCGCCATCCCCGATTAAAACGTCGCCATAGGCTGAGCCCGTGAGGTTTTCGATGTCGCTCAACGTATCTAAGCCGGCACCGATCGTATTCTGCGCGGTCGAAAGGCTGAGGTCGACGAATACCGCCGCCGTCGCCAGATCGTAGCTCGCCGTATCGGAGCCCTCTTCACCTTTAAGTATATCGTTTCCGGCCCCGCCTTCGAGCAGATCGTCCCCCAGACCTCCCCGGAGAATATCATTCCCGTTTCCGCCAAATATGAAGTCACGGCCACCGAGTCCTGCGATATTATTGTCGCCTGCGCTGCCATAGAAGAGGTCGTCATATGACGATCCTTCAAGATCTTCGATATTGATAAGCTGGTCCACGCCCGCCGCAAACGTATCCTGAGACCCCGAAAGGGAAAGGTCGACCCTCACTGCTCCGGTTGCAGAGGCATAACTTGCGACATCTTCGCCACCCTGTCCGTCGAGGGTGTCGTTACCGGCACCACCATAGAGATAGTCCGTATCGTTTCCACCGACGAGAAGGTCGTCGCCATCATCTCCCGAGAGGAAGTCGCTCCCGCCGCCGCCGTAGAGTGAATCGGCCCCCGCGCCGCCATAGATGAAGTCCGCGATGGCAAAGCCACCTTGATCGCCGTAGATCGTGTCCTTGCCTGGCGTTCCATAATAGGTTGGCATGATCGTCTTCCTCTTAGCAGCTCCCCGAGCCGATATCTGTTGGCGATTCGGAACACTTCACCGAAGACGAGCGCCTCACAGCACCCAGTTCGATGTCAGCGTCGTGACATTGCCGGCGAAGAGGATCGCCATGTCGGCCACTGCATCGCCGTCGGTATCGAACAGCGCGGTCGTCTGGTCGGCAGCGGCGCTGTAGCTCAGCGTGACTTCACCCGCGATGTGGGTGAAGGCCTTCGCGAAGTGAAACGCGTCGTCCGTGCCGGCGGTATTGGTATTTGCGTCGATAGCCGAGACGTCGACACGATCGCTGAGCGTAAAGTCGGCAATGAAATCCTTCTCGGCCACGGTGCTGTCCAGGGTCGAACGGAAAACGAACGTGTCGGAACCAGCGCCGCCCTGCAATGCATTGCCCCCGCGGCCGGCGATGAGCACGTCGTTGAAATTCGATCCGGTGGCGCCTTCGATGCCGATCAGCGTATCCGTGCCGGTAAAATAGCCGGTCGCCTGTGCCACTGGCAGGCTGAAATCCACGGTGACCGCAGAGTCCGCATTCCAGAACTGCACGAAATCGAAGCCATCGCCGCCGTAGAGTGTGTCATTGCCATAACCGCCGGTCAGAAGATCGGTGCCGTCGCCGCCGTAAAGCGTGTCGTCTCCCTGGCCGCCGCCGAGGATATCGATTCCGCCCTGGCCATAAAGAGTGTCGTCGCCATCGCCACCGGACAGGCTGTTATCGCCTTCCGAACCGGTAATCCTGTCATTGAAGCGAGACCCAGAAACACTTTCGATCGAGATCAGCGTGTCGATGCCCGCCCCATGGGTATCCTGGGAGCCGGAGATGCCGAGATTCACGAAGACCGCCGCGGTCGCCGTCGAATAATCGGCGACGTCGCCGTCCGAGCCCCCGTCGAGAACGTCGTTGCCGCGGCCGCCGTTAAGCACGTCGGCACCGGCGCCGCCCATGAGGATATTGTCGCTACCGTTGCCGATCAGCACGTCCGAATATTCCGTTCCGATCAGATTCTCCACGCCCTTGATCGTGATGTTCTGATATAGGGTCGGCTGGATCTGCTGAATGCCGGTGATTGTCATATCGACATAGACGGCGCCTTTGGCATTGGCGAAGCTGACCGTGTCGATGCCGGTGCCGCCATCCAACCGGGTGATGCCGGGATAGGTTCCCGGGCCGTAGATGAGCATGTCATCGCCGCCGCCGCCGTTGAGCGTCATGTCCACGCCGATGAGGGTCAGGCCGTTAGGCACGCCGCCGATCAGCGTGTCGTCGAACGCCGATCCAATGACGCCTTCGATGCCGATCAGCGTATCGATGCCGCCACCGCCGGTGTTCTGCGCCGTGATGAGCGTCAGATCGACGGTGACGGCCGATGTCGCATCGGTATAGCTGGCGATGTCGCTATCCATGCCGCCATCGAGGATGTCGTTGCCGGCACCGCCCTGCAGAACGTCGTCGCCCGCGCCGCCGGACAAGCGATTGTCCACCCCATTGCCCGTCAAGACGTCGTTGTAGCCGGACCCGGCGAGCGCTTCGATGCCGACCAACGTATCGATGCCGACACCGGTGCTCTGCGCAGTGCCGGCCAGCAGCAGGCTGACGGCCACGCCCCGCGTCGCCGAAGCGAACGAGGCTGTGTCGAAGCCGGCACCGCCCTCGATCCAGTCGTCGCCGACGCCGCCTTCGATCAAATCATCGCCGGCTCCGCCCTCGATCCGGTTGGCACCGCGATCGCCGATCAGCGTGTCGGCATAAGCCGATCCGATCAGATTCTCGAAGCCGCTGAGACTGTCCGCGCCCACGGACGCGTTGATGAGATCCGCCAGCACGCCGCCGCTCGCAGTGGCATAGGTGACCGTATCCACCCCGACGCCGCCGATCAGTACGTCCTTGCCGCCGACACCGCCCGAGATGATGTCGTCGCCCGCGCCGCCGTCGATGCGGTTGACGCCGCCATCTCCGCCGAGCACATCATTATAGGCGCTACCGATCAGATTCTCGATGGCGATCAGCGTATCGACACCGCCGCCGCCGGTGGATTGCGGCCCAGCGAGCGATAAATTGACCCGCACGGCAGCCGCCACATCGGCATAGGTGGCCGTGTCGATGCCCGCACTGCCATCGAGCGTGTCGTTGCCGAGCCCGCCGTTGAGCAGATCATCGCCGCCGCCGCCGTTCAGGACGTTGGCGAAGGCGTTGCCGATCAGAGTGTCGTTGCCGTTGCCACCCGTGACATTCTCGACCTGGCTCAGAATGTCCATGCCGCCGGCCTCGAACTTGGCGGTGCCGGCGGTCAGATCGGCGACGATCCACCGCCATTGGCCGGCATAGCTGACCGTATCCACGCCCGATCCACCGATCACCGTGCCGCGGCCATAGGCCCGGATCTCATCGTTGCCGGCGCCCCCGTCGATGCGATAGTTGGTGCCGCCGGCGATCAGCACGTCGTCATGGGCCGATCCGATCAGGCCCTCCATGTCGATCAGAATATCCTTGCCTTCACTGCCGGAGATCTGCGCCACCCCCGGGGCCAGGCTGACGGTGACACCAGCATCGGCATGGGCATAGCTAGCGATGTCGAAACCGGCACCGCCAGACAGCGTGTCGTCGCCCTTGCCGCCCTCCAATATGTCGTCGCCGGCCCCGCCATAGAGACGATTGGCACCGTCATCTCCGGTCAGCTTGTCCGCAAAACTCGATCCGATCAGCCATTCGATGCCGGCGAGCGTGTCCGCGCCGGCGCCGCCCGACGCCTTGCCCGTGGCTAGGCTGGCGACGACGGCGGCCGCGGCCCCCGCATAGCTGGCCGTATCGATGCCATCCCCGCCCTCGAGTCGGTCATTGCCGAGCCCGCCGATCAGCACGTCATTGCCGGCACCGCCCGAGAGAATGTTCGCGCCCGCATTGCCTGTAAGCGTGTCGTTGAACGCGGAGCCGGAGAGGTTCTCGATCGCGACCAGAGTGTCGCTACCCGCGCTGCCCGTCGCCTGCGCAGTCGCGACGGCAAGGCTAACATGCACACCCCCGAAGGCCGAGGCATAGCTTGCGGTGTCATTGCCACCCCCGCCGTCGAGCCGGTCGTTGCCGGCACCGCCGTCGAGAATGTTTGCACCGGCATCACCCGTGAGCATGTCGTTGAATGCGGAACCCACCAGATTCTCGAAACTGGACAGCATGTCCGATCCCGCGCCGCCGGACACCTGGCCGGCAGCGAGGTTTACCGTCACCGCGGCCGCGGCGCCGGCGTAGGAGGCGGTATCGATGCCGGTGCCGCCGTCCAGCACATCGTTCCCGGCACCGCCTTCGATGCGATCGTCTCCACCGCCGCCACTGAGCCGGTTGACACCGGCGTCACCGGTCAGGACGTCAGCAAAGGCCGATCCGACGAGATTTTCGATCCCGATCAGCGTATCCGATCCAGCGCCGCCGCTGACCACACCGAGCGCGAGATCGGCGATCACCGCGGCCGGCGCGGAAGAATAGTCGGCCGCATCGCTACCCGCACCACCATCTAGCACATCGTCGCCGCCGCCGCCGACCAAAAGGTCATCCCCCGCACCGCCCGACAGTCGGTTGTTGCCCGTATCGCCGGTCAGAATATCGGCGAAGGCCGAGCCCTGCAGATTCTCGATCTGCAAGAGAGCGTCCATGCCAGCGCTGCCGGTATTCTGCGGGGCCGTGAGCGCCAAATTCGCGGTGACGCCGGCACCCGCGTTGACATAGCTCGCCGTGTCGATGCCGGCACCACCATCGAGCGTGTCGTTGCCAAGGCCGCCGTCCAGCACATTGTTGCCATCGTCGCCGGTAAGCACATCCGCGAATGCGGATCCGACGATGTTTTCAAACTCACCGAGCCGATCCGCTCCTGCCGCGCCGGAAGCCAAGGAGGTCTGTAGAGAGACGGTGACGCCGCCCGTTGCGGCAGCGTAGCTGACCGTATCGACCCCGCCGCCGCCGTAAAGCGCATCGCTGCCGGCGCTGCCAGCAATCACATCGTCCGCTGCGCCTCCATATACCGAGGTACCTCGGCTCGTGATGCCGGCCAAGTTCAGCGTGTTTCCGGCCGCGCTCAGATTGATCCGGTTCACATAAACGGCGGCGCCGCTGAAATCGATCGCACCACCGCTTTTGATATCGAGGGTGCTGGACTTGATCTCTGTGAGCGCATCCGCCTGCGCGGCCGTCAGGCCGACGCTATAGCCGCTATAGTCATTGACGATCTGCTCGATGCTCGTGAGCGCCGCACCGGAAAGATCGATCGACGCATCAAAGTTCAGATACAGCCGATCGGTGCCCGCGCCGCCATCGATGATTTCTCCGGCCGCCAGATCGGACGGCAGATCGAGCCCTATGTGATCGTCTCCGTCGCCGCCGTAGATCGCGTCGGCTCCCGCGCCACCGATCAGGCCATCGGCGCCGGCGCCTCCCTCCAATATGTCATTGCCGGCTTCCCCTTCCAGAAGGTCGATCCCGTCACCGCCGTGCAGAATATCATTTCCGACGCCGCCGGCGATTTGGTCGTTGCCCGCTTCACCGTTGAGGTTATCATCACCGCCGCCGCCATAGAGATAGTCGGTGCCACCGCCGCCATTGAGTGCATCCGCACCCCCATTTCCTTCGATCGTGTCGTCGGAAGCCGAGCCGAAGACCGTATCGGCCGAACCGCTGCCAACTATGCTGAACGTATAGTAGAGAGTATGCGTATTCGTGAGTATGACGGTGTTTCCACCGGCGTTCAAAGTGAGGGTCGTGCCCTGCATGGTCACGCCGGAAAAATCGGCGATGCCTGCTGTGGTCAATCTGAACTCAGTCATGTTGTCATAGGAAAAGCGGCCGACCTCAGCCGCAGCTACCCCCAGAGAGCCAGTATAGCTGATCGCCTCGATGTCCGGGTTGATCGCCGCCGCCGATAGGTTGAGATGCCCCACATCTCCAAAGATCGAGAGCGTGTCATAGCCGTCACCACCCGAATAGACTTTTCCCGCAGCAAAAGGATTGCCTGAATCGCTGATATCAATTTGGTCGTCGCCCTGCCCACCGTAGAGCGCGTCAATCCCGCTGCCCGCGCTCAGATAATCGTTGCCGCCACCTCCGTAGAGCGTGTCGTTGCCGTCTCCGCCGTCGAGCGCATCGCGGGTGTCCGATCCGGTCAGCCTATCATTGCCGCCGCCGCCATAGACGAACATTACACCGTTTTGCAGCGCCGACGCGGGCAGCACTTGGGCGAGATTGAGCGCGTCGTCTCCGGCACCGCCGTAGAAGGAGCCGGAAATCCCCTCGAAGCCCGTGATCGTCAGGTCTGGGGAAGGCGCGTGGAAAGTGACGCCGAAAACGAGGCTGTCCGTACCGTCGCCGCCGATAATCGTGCCGCCCTCATCGAGATTGCCATGCAGTTCGACACGGTCATTTCCGGTCCCGGCATCAATGATCCCAGCGCCGCCACCATAGATTTGATCGTCGCCCGCCCCGCCGTACAGGAGATCGACGCCCTGATTGTCACCATAGACGACGTCGTTGCCGTCTTCGCCATAAAGTGAATCGTCTCCAGAGCCGGCGTAGAGAAAGTCGCGGCCCGTGCCGCCGTAAAGCATATCGTTGCCGTCACCGCCCGACAACGTATCCGAGCTTGCGCCGCCTCTCAGTATATCATTGCCCTGCAGCCCATAGATGGTGTCATCGGCGACGCCGGACTTGTCGCCGTTGATGGTGTCATT
The DNA here is from genome assembly GCF_009755815.1 of Flavisphingomonas formosensis. GTDB lineage: Bacteria > Pseudomonadota > Alphaproteobacteria > Sphingomonadales > Sphingomonadaceae > Flavisphingomonas > Flavisphingomonas formosensis. The sequence goes on along the minus strand of NZ_WRPK01000001.1, from coordinate 1,078,969 downwards.
GCCGGATGTGCCGTTATAGATGGGCATGATGAGAGTCCTTGGTGAATTAAGCGGGCGAGAAAATTTGGCTCAGAGTAACCAACTCGACGTCAGCGTCGTGACATCACCGGTAAACAGGATCGCCATGTCTGCGTTGGCATCGCCATTAATATCGAACAAAGCGGTGGTGGTGTTCGTGCCCGCATCATAAGCGAGCGTGAACTCGCCGGCGCTATGGGTGAACGCCGATGCCTGCACGAAAGCTTGATTCCCAGCGACCTTCGTGCTGGCGTCGATTGCCGAGACGTCGAGTATGTCGCCCTTGGCGAAATCCGTAATCCGGTCCGTTGCGGCCAGCGTGCTGTCGCCGACCGCGAGATAGACGAACCTGTCATTCTGCGTCCCGCCGGTCAGCACGTCCGCTCCCGCCCCGCCATAGAGCGTATCGAGCCCGACGCCGCCGATCAGGCTGTCGTCGCCCGCCGCGCCCTTGAGGATATCGTTGCCATAGCCGCCATCGACCGTGTCGTTGGACGAGCCGGCGTCGATCGTATCGTTGCCGTTGCCGCCAGAGATGCTGTTCACCTGCGCGGAGCCGGTGATCACGTCGTCATAAGAGGAGCCGACGATGTTCTCGATCGACAGGAACGTATCGATCCCAGCGCCATACGTGTCCTGCGCCGTCGTCAGCGCCAGGCTGATCGTCACGCCGGAGGTCGCATTGGCGTAGGACGCCGTATCGCTGCCCGCGCCGCCGTTCAGCACCTCGTCGCCAAGGCCGCCGATCAATATGTCGTTGCCGGCATTGCCGGTGAGCACGTTGTTGCCGCCATCGCCGGTGAGCTGGTCGTCATAGGCGCTGCCGGTCAGGTTCTCGATGCCAGACAGCGTGTCGGTGCCGTAGCCGGTCGACTGGGCCGCCGTGAGGCCGAGGTTCACCTTTACCGCATTGGCCGCACGCGCATAGGTGGCGGTGTCGATGCCATCGCCGCCGATCATCATATCGTTGCCGAGGCCGCCGTCCAGCACGTCGTCCCCCGCCCCGCCGGTCAGCACATTGGCGAACTGGTTGCCGGTCAGCGTATCCGCAAAGGCCGAGCCGATCACATTCTCGACATTGCGCACGACGTCCGTGCCTGCGCCGCCGGTGTTCTGATAGGTCGTGCTCACCAGATTCAGCGCGATACCTGCTGCCGCATCGGCATAGCTTACCGTGTCGAACCCCGAGCCCCCGTCGATCATGTCGTTGCCGAGACCGCCCGCCAGCGTGTCGTTGCCGAGGCCGCCGTTCAGCGTGTCATTGCCCGCGCCGCCGTAAAGCAGATTGTCGCCGCCATCCCCGGTCACAGTATCGTCAGATCCGCTTCCGATCACGCCCTCAATGCCTGACAGAAAATCCAAGTCCCCCTGGACGGCGTACATGACATTCATGACGAAGCCGGTCTGCAGGTTGACGATCAGGCCCACCGGCAGATCGCTGAAATCGGCCATGTCGACGCCATCGCCGCCAAACAGCATGTCGTTGCCGGTGCCGCCGCGCAATATATCGTCGCCCGCTCCGCCGTCGAGAATGTCGTTCCCCATATCACCGTCGAGGATGTTGGCAGAGCCATCTCCGGTCAGCGTGTCGTCAAAGGCGGAACCGATCAGATTTTCGATACTAACAAACGTATCGACGTCGCCGCCGACCCTACCGATATCCGCTGCAAGATCGGCCATGACCGCGGCCGTGGCAGACCTGTAGCTCGCCGTGTCCATCCCGGCGCCGCCGTCCAACGTGTCGCTACCGGCAACGCCGTCGAGAATGTCATTGCCATCACCGCCAGACAGCAAATTGGCTCCCGCGCTGCCGAACAGCGTATCGCTGAAGGCGGAGCCGAGGAGATTTTCAAACTGGGAAAGCGTGTCGGTACCGGCGCCGCCGGTATCCTGCGCCGCGCTTGTTCCCAGGCCGACCCTGACTCCGGCCGTCGCACCAGCATAGCTGGCCGTATCGATGCCGGCTCCGCCGTTTAGCGCGTCGTTGCCGGCACCGCCTTCGATGACATTGGCATTCGCATCGCCGGTCAGAGTGTCGTTAAATGCCGAACCGATCACCCTCTCGAAACCCGCTAGCGTATCGCTGCCCTCGCCGCTGCCCGTGCCTGTCGCGAGGCTGACGGCTACGCCGTTTGCCGCAGCCGCATAGGTCACCGTGTCGACGCCGGTGCCACCGTTCATCTGATCATTGCCGGTTCCGCCGGAGATGGTGTCGTCTCCGGCTCCGCCATATAGCAGGTCGGCGCCGGCCCCGCCGCTCAGCACATCATTGTCGGCCTCACCGTCGAGTTCGTCATTGCCAGCACCGCCGTAGAGCGTATCGGCACCGGCCTCGCCGGCGAGATAATCCAGGCCCTGGCTGCCGAAGAGGATATCTGCACCGGCTCCGCCGCCCACGCCGTCAAAACCGCTCAATGCCGAACTGAGATCGAGCGTGTCGTCGCCCGCGCTTCCCTCGAGATAGCCAGCGAGCATTTCGAATCCGACGAAAGTGACGGCACCCTCAAAATGCGCCTGCATGTCTGCCCTGAATGTGTCCGTGCCGGCGCCGCCGTCCACGATGCCGATCAGGGTCGTATCCTCGTTGATGTAGACGAAATCGTTTCCGGCACCGCCATAGAGCGTGACGCGGCCGCCGCCCGAGAATCTGTCATTGCCATCTCCGCCGTAGAGCGCGTTGGTGCCAGTTTCGCTGGCGCCTTCCCCATAACCGGAAAGCGTGTCGTCGCCCGCGCCGCCGTAGAGGGTGTCGTCACCCGTGCCACCTCGAATGTCATCCTTCTCCGCACCACCGATGATGATGTCATTCCCAAGACCACCCCAGATGATCAGCGAACCGGTGATGCCAGACAGGCCGCTGAGATCGAGAACGTCGTCACCCGTGCCGCCAAAGAGACTGCCGCTGACCGTCTCGAATCCGGAAAAGGCCACGCCGGCCGTGCCCGTGTCGAATTTGGCGGAATTGAAAGCGAGGCTGTCAGTTCCGGCACCGCCGTCGATAGGCCCACCAACGATCGCCGCGTTTGCGAAGATAACGCTGTCATTTCCATCGCCGCCGCTGATCGTGTCGCCGATGCCCGAACTAGTGATCTTGTCGTCGCCCGCACCGCCAGTCAGCATATTGGTGCCCGCGCCGCCGTCGATCGTATCCGCGCCATCTCCGCCGTCGATCGTGTCGTTGCCGCCTAGGCCGTTCAATATGTCATTGCCCGCAAGCCCGTTGATGACGTCGGCGCCGCTGCCGCCATTGATCGTGTCGTTGCCGGACGTGCCGTTATAGGTGGGCATGCTCATCATCTCCGATGGGGAGGGCTGCGGCGCGCGTCGGTGCGCCGGCGAAGGGAGGAAGCGGGAAGGGCCTGGGTCAGGGACGGGGCGGCAGGATGTCCGCTGGTGCCGCGCGGCACCGATGCTGGTCGGACGCGCCCCCGCGTCCGGATCGAAACGAATCCGTCACATCGAAACCCCTATATGCCCCATTAAAACTAAGACAGGATTCGATGACGACTTCAAGGCTTTCAAAAGAACCGAAATGGTTGCGACATCCCGGAACGGCGGGGATCGATCGACAGGGGTCGATAACGAAGCGGGAATGACGGAGAGGATGGTTTTCCTTCCCCCCTGCCCCGTTCCTCACGCACCGGCCGCATGACAGGATATTCAGCTCGCCCGCGCACCGGGCCTCACAACGCGTTCAGAAACGCGTCGGCCGGCACCGCGCCGAGCCAGGCCTGCAGCCGCTCGGCGAGCTCCGCCGAAACGGCGAGGCCGCGGGCGTCGGCCTCATGGGCCGCTCGATCGTCGCCGGCCTCGGAGAGCAGGGTGACCTGGCCGGCAAGCTCGGCATGGTGATGCACCAGCGCGGGGACGGACATGGCGGAGAGCGGGCGCCAGCCAGGCTGCATCGGTCGATCCTTTCGAAGGGGGAGGGGCAGATCCGGCATCAGGCGGCGCTTCGCAGCGGCGGGGCCGGACGGCGGCCGCGCCGTTCCTCCCCATCGTCGAGGCGCAGGCGCGCGGCATCCTCGCCCCGGCGAAGCGCCGCGAGCAGGCGCCGGGCGATGCCCGCCCCGGCCGCGATGCTGTCGGCATGCGCGCCGGCATAGTCGGCCGGGCAGATGCCGAACGCGCGCTCGCCCGCCGAGGGCGGCAGCGCCGCGCCTTCGGCCGCCAGGAAGGCGCCGAGATGCTGGAGCGCGAACGGCATGCCATGCGGCCCGCCCGCTTGGGCGACGGCACGCGCGGCCGCCCGATCGATGCGGTCGACATGGGCACGGCGCAGGGCCGCGATTTCGATGGCGGTCAAAACAGGCCCTTTCCTGCCCGAATCTGCGACACTAATATGCGATTATCGCATAATATGAGTCAAGATGCGATCTTCGATGATCGCATATCGATTCGCGCTTGCCCCGATGTTCCTGAAATGTTCCAATGGGTCCGGGACGACTCGTGGTCAGCAGGGAGAGGGCATTGCGGCAGCGTATCTGGTACAGGGTGTCGGTGCTGGGCGCAGCGCGCGGCCCCTGGCGGGACCGTCTCGAGACTGCCCGGCACGACGCCATTCAGCTCGGCCTCGGCGCCTGGCATGGCGAGCGATTCTATCTGAGCGTGCCGGCGGATATCGAGCGGCGCGAGGGGGCAGAGGGAGCGTAAGCGGCGGCCTCCTACGGGTCCGTTGCGCGCTTCGCCGTCATGCCGACTTCGCGGCAGGCGGGGCTATGCCGAGCCCGGTCGACGGATCGGGATGACGCAATGCTGCCGCGCCGCGCTTCGGCTTTGCACGGCGGTCGCCGCGCCGAAGACGATGGAACGAACGCCTGCCGTTACAGCCGTCGGCGGGGCAGATCGCGGAAGGAGTAGGAGAAGACGCGGCCGATGATCGTGATCGGCTCGGCCCCCAGCACGATCTCCTTATGCGCGGGATTGCTGGAGCAGGGCACCAGCCGCGCCGGACCCTCCTGATATTCCTTGAAAGTGGTGTCGCCGTCCGCCGTCTGCACGACGTAGCGCCAGCCGGGCCAGAGCGCCTTGTCGTCCGGATCGATCACCACGATCGTCCCCTCCGGCGCGATCAGGTCCATCGAATCGCCGCTGACGACGAGCGCGAAGGCGTGCGGCGGCGTGTCCGGATCGGCGATGGCATGGCGCCGCCCGCTCTCGGGCACCGCCTCACGAAAGCCGCCCGCCGGCACCGCGCCAAGCAACGGGATGGAACGCAGCGCCGGCGCCGCCGGCTCGCCGCCGCCTCCACCCGAGAGCACCGCCTCGATCGCCGCCATCTCCGGCACGGTGATCCGCCGCCCGGCCTTGCCGAGCGACTTGGAAAGCTTGTTCTCGTCGATGCCGGTCGCGGCCGCGAGCTCACGCAAGGTGAGGTCGAGCTCGGTCATGCGCTGGCGAATCTCGGCGGGTGTCATGGCCGGACGAGGATCGCAGATCGACGCAGAACAGCAAGTGCGATTTTCGCATATTTTCGCTTGCGCCATGTATGCGATTGTAGCAGATAATCACCCCATGACGAATCACCCTCCCCAGCATCGCTGCCCCGCCTGCACCGCGCTCACGGTCAGTATCGAGGCGATCCACTGCACTCTTCCCGGCTGCCCGCTGCGCGACGGCGGCCGGGGCCGCCGCGCCCGGCTGCGCCTCAGGCTCGGCGAAAAGGATGCGGCATGAGCACGCCTGCGCCGCTGACTCCGGCGGACAGCGATCTGCGCAGCTTCCCCTTCATGCCCCTGCAGGTGGCGCGGCTGCGCGACAGCGGCATGGCCGCGGAGATCGCGCCGGAGGCGTGCTGGTATGCGGTGCTGCTGTGGGCCGCGGCCTGGCATCAGCTGCCGGCGGGCAGCCTGCCGGACAATGACGCCGCGCTGATGCGGCTGGCGGGGCTGGGGCGCGACGCGCGCACCTGGCGCCGGCACCGCGACGCGGCGCTGCGCGGCTTCCTCCTGTGCAGCGACGGGCGGCTCTACCATCCGGTGATCGCCGAGCAGGTGCACGCCGCATGGGCGGAGAAATGCGCCTATCGCACCCGCAAGGAGAAGCGCAGCGCGATCGCGCGCAAGGCCGCAGCAGTGCGCTGGGCGGGCCATGCGCCGTCCGCGGACGATGCGTCCGCCATGCCCGATGCACTGCCGAAAGAGACAGGGACAGAGACAGAGACAGGGAGACTCGCTGCCGATGAAGCGGCGTGCGCGGGCGAGGATCCGATCGCGCTGGCGGCCGAGCTCTGCCGGATAGCAGGCGTCCGCCATGTAGAGCCCGCGGCGATCCTGCGGGCGCAAGGCGTGGTGCGGCAATGGCTGGCCGAGGGCTTCGATCCCGTCGGGGAGATCACCCCGGCGATCCGCGGCGCCGTCTCCGCCGCCCGCGCCGAACGCATTTCCTCGCTGGCCTATTTCGACGGGCCTCTCCGCCAACTGCGCGCCCGCAAGGAGGCCCGCGACCATGGACATCGAAACACGCCCGCCGCGCTGCGCGGCCCCCGCCCCGATCCCGCGCTCGATATGTGGCGCGACGCCCAGCGGCGGCTCGCCGCGGACGCAGACGAAGCCGGCGACGCCGGCGACGCCGGCGGGCCGGACGGTGCCGCCGCGGATCCAGGCGCTGATCTCGGAACTGGGGCTGCGCTACCGCCCTACCTCGCAGACCGACATCGAGGCGCATAGCGCGACGCTGGCGCTGCTGGCGCGCGATCTCGCCGAGATGCCGCCCGCGCTGCTCGATGCCGCGATCGGCCGCTGGGCGACGGCCAAGCCCTTTCTGCCCAAGGCGTGCGAGCTGATCGCGCTGGCCCGCGAGCTGATGCCCGCCCCGGCCCGCGGCGCGACCGCCCGGCCGCTTTCGGAAACCTACAACGACCGCATCGCCGCCGAAGCCGGAGGCCGCCCGGCCCCGCGCTGGCGCGAGGATGCGCACGGCAACCTCTTTCTTACCGGAGACGACGCATGAGCAATGCCATCCTCGCCAGCCTCAGCCCGCGCGAACGGGCGGTCTACGATCTCGTCGCCGCCGCGGCCGACCGCGGCGAGCCCGCGCCCACCAATCGCGCGATCATGACGCTGCTGCGCGGCGCCACCCCATCGATCGGTCCACGCACCCTCGCCCGGCTGGAACGCAAGGGCGCGATCCGGGTGGAAGCCTTCTCCTGCGGGCGGATCATCACCATTATGCGCACCGGCCGCTCCACCCGCGCGCCCGAAAGCCGCCAGCCGCACTGGCGCCAGCTGAAGGCCGCGGCGGCGCGCATCGCGGCCCCGCAGGCCATCGGCGCCCCGCCCCGCCCGGTGCTCGACGGCGCGGCCCCCGCACCTTCCTTCGGCATCGTGCGCGACGATTATGGCGCGCTCGCCGAGGAGATCCAGCGCGAAGCCTTCCGGCGCGACCAGGCCTTGAGCGCCTTCCTGTCGCGCCTGGTGGGCCTTGGCTGGCACGAATATGCGCGGGGACGCACGGGCGACGCCGCGAAGGCGTGAGAGCGTGTTTGGAAATGCGCGAACGAGCGCATTCGAGGCGGCGGCGGCGCCTGTACGGAAGGATGCGTTGAATCCGTCTAAATATTTGTACAGATGGAATTGCCAATTCCGTCTGTATGCCGGCTGAATTGCAGCCCCCGATATTTCCCGCCTGACCGTCATAGGCGGAAAAAAGTTTCGCCGGGATGTAACCGATCGGGCCGCCGCGCCGAATAGGAGGTCATGAGCCTTCGCCCTCTCTCGATGCTGCTGTCGCGTTCGCCGTCGCGACCTGCTGCGCCCGATGTGACGGCGCAGGATGCGTGGGGCGGACTGATGGCCGCCGCGCAGGATGGCAATGGCGGCGCCTATCGGCGGCTGCTGGGCGAGGTTTCGGGCTGGCTGCGGCGCTATTTCCAGCGGCGCCTGCCTCCCGCGGAGATCGACGATGCGGTGCAGGAGACGCTGATGGCGATCCATCGGCGGCGGCACAGCTATGATCCCCGCCTGCCTTTCGCGCCCTGGCTGGCGGCGATCGCCCGGCGGAAATGGATCGACCAGTTGCGCGGCCTCGCGCGGCGGCCGGACGAGATGCCGGCCGACGAGATCGCGGTGGCGGATCATGAGGCGGCAGTGACGAGCGCGTCGGTTCTGGCCAGCCTGATCCGGCGGCTCCGCCCGGCCGAGGCCGAGGCGATCAGGCTGGTGAAGCTCCAAGGATACAGCATCGAGGAGGCATCGCGCGAGACCGGCCAGTCCCCCTCCGCCGTCAAGGTCAACGTCCATCGCGGCCTCGCGCGGCTGACCGCATTCATCGAGAAGAACCATGATGTCGAATGACGCCCTGATCCTCGATCTTTCCGCCCGTCTCGATCCCGTCCGGCGGCGCAGCGCGCGGCGCGAGGCGGCATTGCTGCTGGCGCTCGGCGCGATCGAGCTTGCGCTTTTCCTCGGCCTGGGGCTGATGCGGCCCGACATGGGGCGGATGATCGGCTCGCCCTATATGTTGTGGAAGCTGGGCGGCCTTGCCGGCTTCGTCCTGCTGAGCGGGGCGACCGCGCTCCGATCCTTCTCGCCGCCCGCCTCGCCGCGCCGGGGCCTGGGCCTCGCCATCGGTTTTGCGGGCGCGGCGATGGTCGCCGGCCTGCCGCTCGGCTCCTCTTTCGCGAACGATACGCTGTGGGAGCGGCTGTCCCCCGTGCACGGCCTGCTCTGCAGCCTGTGCATCGTCATCCTCTCCCTGCCGATGATGGGCATGATGGCGGTGCTGCTGCGGCGGGGTGCGCCGGCGCATCCGGGCGGCAGCGCCCTGGCGGCCGGGCTGGCGGCGGGCGGCTGGGGGGCGCTCGTCTTCGCCTTCTGCTGTCCGGCCAACGATCCGCTCTACGTCGTCACCTGGTATTTCGCCGGATGCGCTGCCGTGGCCGCCCTGGCTCGGTGGATCCTGCCCAGGGGCTTCCGCCTCTAATATCCGGCAGCACGGCTGCCTGCCCGCTCCATCGCCGGGCGCCTCCCCCGAGCCTCCGGGGTCGGGCGCGCCGGCCCCGTCCTGCCATTTCGCAGAAAGAGGATATCGATATGACCCATCCGCATCAGCATCGGGCCGCGGCGGCCGACAAGGGCTGGCTGAAATCCTATTATGCCGTCCGCGCGCTGTTCTCGCTTCTCTGGGTGGCGCTGGCCTTCACGATCGGCAGGAACGTGCCGGCCATCGGCACCGGCCTGCTGCTGCTCTATCCGGCGTGGGACAGCCTCGCCAACCTGTATGACGCGCGGCGCAGCGGCGGGCTGCGCGCCAATCCCAGCCAGGCGGTCAACATGGTGGCGAGCGCCCTCGTGACGCTGGCGATCGCGGCCGCCCTGATCGCCACGCGCGATCTGCATGCCGCGATCGGCGTGATCGGCCTGTGGGCGATCCTCGCCGGCCTCCTCCAGCTCGCGACTGCGCTGCGCCGCCGGGGTGGCGTCGGCGCGCAGTGGCCGATGATGCTGAGCGGCGCGCAATCCTGTCTGGCGGGCGGCCATTTCGCCAAGATGGCCGCCGATGCATCGGCCCATCCGGGCGTCGCCGACGTCGCGCCCTACGCAGCCTTCGGTGCCTTTTATTTCGCAATCTCGGCGGCGGTGCTCGCCTGGCGGGCGCGGCGGGACTGATCCGTATCGCAAGCCCGGCCGCAATCTGCTTCGCACGGCAGATTGCGGCCGGGCGGGCTGGCGGCGAGCCCGTCGTGGCGGCTGGCGATGCGTCCGAAATCGTCGGGGTGACAGACCACGCGTTCGCCTCGACCCCATCCCCACGAATCGATCATCGACGAGATCGAGAAGCTGGCGCCGGGAGCATTCTACCGCACTCTCACCGCAAACCGCGGATCGCCCCCCGTGCTGAAAGGTTGGGAAAAAAGGCTGATTTCCGAGATGGAGCGGGTAGCGGGAATCGAACCCGCGTCACAAGCTTGGAAGGCTAGTGCTCTACCATTGAGCTATACCCGCGCCCGAATGCCAGTGCCACCGATGCCCGATGCCGTCAACGGGGGTCGTCAGCGCGCGAAGGTCAGTTGCGTGCGCGGGAGCGTGGTCGGGCAGCGGCCTTCTGGAAGCGGCGACGAATGGAGGCGGGCCGCAGCGATGCCGACGAGCGTGGCAGGTGCGGCGCCTGCACTCTTGCGGGCCAGCATGCCGGCTTCGGCGCAATCGCCGATCGTGGTGGATGCATGCCCATAGGCGTTGGCGATCGTCGTGGCGAACCGGTCATAGGCACCGGGTGCCGCGCCGGTCACGATGAAATGGCGGCGGATGACGATGTTGGCGGAATCGAGCGTGCGGCGATGCGCGACGACAAAGGCGTTATATTCGTCGCTAATGTCCATGCCGGCGCTGCGGCAACGCAGCGTGGCGACCATCAGCATCGTCTGCATCTCCCGCAGGCCGGCGGCTGCGGCCTCGCGCTCCTGCCAGCAGCCCGCCGCCGCGGGCAGAGGCGCCAGGAGCAAAACCGCGGCGCCTGCCGCGGCCATTACCGATCCGACATGTCGAAAGCTGCGCCCTCTGCCCTGCATGGCGCAATGCTGACACGACCGAGGTTACCCATTCGATAACCGGCCGCCGAAAGCGTGCATTTTGCGCGGCCGGAAAATGGCTTGCCGCCTATCTCCGTCTCACGCAACCGGAAGCAAAGGTTGCGGGACCATGTCTTGTGGATGACGGGTTTGCGTCGATTGGACGCAATGTCGAACAAATATTTAAATGACAGTAATGTTATTATCGTGACAGCACACATCCATTCGGCACCTGCAATATGGGCGGGCAGTATTTCGACGATTTCGGCCACGAACTTCGCTATTGTCGAGCGATAACCGAGCCGAATCGACGTGGCTCTTGCGAGGGAGCGGGATTATGGTGACCATTGCATCGGTTGCGCGCCGGGTTACGCGCGCGGTCCGCTTCGGCCGTTATGGTCATAAGAAGGTCTTCGAACATATTTTCGACAGCCGCTATTGGGGCGACAAGGAAAGCGTCAGCGGCATGGGATCCAGCCTGGAGCAGACCGCGGACATTCGCCGCGAACTTCCGCTCCTGATGCAGCGGCACGATATCAGGACGCTGTTCGATGCGCCTTGCGGCGACCTGCACTGGATGCGCCACATATTGAGCGAGACCGATATCGATTATATCGGCGGCGACGTCGTGGCGGGTGTCGTCGAGACGGCCAAGGCAAAGTTCGAGGGAGAAAACGCGCATTTCCGCGTGTTCGATATCATCGAGGACGATTTTCCCGATGCCGACATGTGGCTGTGCCGCGACGTACTCTTTCATTTCTCCTACAAGAACATCAATGAAGCGCTGCGTAATTTCGCGCGCTCCACCGTGAAATACATATTGGTCACGACGCATACGAGCCCGCACGTGATCAATCGCAATATCGTGACCGGCGATTTCCGGCAGGTGGATCTGTTCAAGCCGCCATTCAACTTTCCGCCCAGCATCGTGATCGATCGTTTCAAGGACTATGCGCCTCCCGCCAATCCGCGCGACATGGTGATGATCAGCCGCGAGGATATCGCCACGCTCGTCAAATAGGCGCGCCTCCGGCCGCGGCGGGCGTCAGCGGCTCGTCTTCCTCGCCGAGCTTGCGGGCGTTCACGGCGATGTGGCCGCCCTCGATGCGGATCTCGTTGAACGAGGGCGGTGCGGCGCGGACGCGCTGCGAAAGCGTGCCGGCGCCGATCAGGCGGATGGTGCGGCCCGCCGCCTCGACCGGCAGGTCGAACGGATCGTGGACATGGCCGGTGAGCACCGCATGCGCCCCCGCCCCGGCCAGCGCCGCCAGCGCCTCCGCCCCGCCGCGGGTACGGGCGTGGCTGCGCGTGCCGGGCTCGACGAGGGGATGATGCGCGGCGACCAGGATCGCCTGCTCGCCCTGGGCCGCTTCGACCTGTGCAAGCGCGCGGCGCAGCGCCCCGGCGCTGACATGGCCCTTCGACCAGTTGAGCCGCAACTGGAAGCGCGCCGTGGTCTTGAGCGGCACCACCGCCACCCCCTTCACCTCCAGCGGCGTCTCGATCATCGCCTCGAGCGCGCGGGTGCGGCGATAGGGGGCGAGGAAGCGGGCGGCGAGATCGAAATAGGGAAGATCGTGATTGCCCGCCTCCACCGTCACCGGCCGGCCGAGCCCCTTCAGCCATTCGGCCGCCGCGGCGAACTCGCGGGAGCGCGCGCGCATGGTGAGATCGCCGGTCATGATCACCGCGTCGGGCCGCTCGGCATCGGTGCGGCGCTTGAACCAGGCGAGCGCCTCGCGATCCTCGCAGCCGAAATGCAGGTCGCTGACATGGAACAGGCGGATCATCGAGGCTCCTTCCCGCGCCCTCGCCGGCGCATGAGCGCCCAACGCACGAACCCGCATCGGGATCGGCGAAGGCGCATGACAGGCCGGCCGCCATACGGTAGCAGCCGCTTTCCCGCCCCAGCCCCGGACCATGCCATGCTGCCTGCCCGCACCTTCAGCGTCTCGATCCGCCGCGAATGGCGCGCCGTCTACGAACGCATCTGGCGCCCCGAATATTTCGCGCGCTGGGCCTCGGGCCTCGCCCAATCGGAATTGCGGGAAGCGGACGGATATTGGCTGGCGGACGGCGCGGAGGGGCCGGTGCGCATCCGTTTCACGCCGCATAACGACTATGGCGTGATGGACCATTTCATCGAGACGGACGACGGGCAGGCCATCCATGTGCCGCTGCGCGTGGTGCAGAATGGCGATGGCGCGGAAGTGATGCTGACGCTGTTCCGCCAGCCGGGCATGGACGAGGAGCGCTTTTCCGCGGACATAAAGTGGGTCAATCGCGACCTGAAGGCGCTGAAGGCGCTGATCGAGCGGTAGCCGCTCGCTCCTCCCATCCGCGCTGGCGGCAATCCCCGCCCGCGGCGCAGTGTGGCGGCATGCAAGTGAGCGACCATGCCATCCGCCGCTATCGCGAGCGCGTCTCCCCCGTCGACGACGACACCGCACGCGCCGCGATGATGGCGCATGAGCCGGCGGTGCGGATCGCGGCCGATTTCGGCTGCGAGACGGTGAAGCTCGGCAATGGCGTGCGGCTGAAGCTGAAAGGGGATGTGGTGACGACGGTATTCGGCAATGGCAAGCAGGCGGGGCGCGGCGCCCCGATTCCGCCCTTCGCGGAGGCGTGGCGATGAGCGGGGAGGAGAAGGCGGGCAAGCGCCGCGGCCGGCCGCCGGGCACCGCGAAAAACGCGCCGAAATGGCGCGCCAGCTATGTCGGGCAGGCGCGGCGGCTGGCCGCGATCGGGCTGACCGACGCGGAGATGGCGGCCTTCTTCGGCGTATCGGTGCGCAGCATCCATCACTGGAAGCAACGCCATGCCGCCTTCGCCGAGGCGCTGACCATCGGCAAGGAAGCCGCCGACGCGCGCGTGGAGCAGGCGCTGTACCACCGCGCGGTCGGCTATGCGCACGATGCGGTGAAGATCCACACCATCGCCGGCAAGGTGGTGGAGACGGCCTATGTCGAACGCTATCCGCCGGACGTGACCGCCGCGATGTTCTGGCTGAAGAACCGGCGGCCGGACCTGTGGCGCGAACGCAGCGAGATGAACCTCGTCGCCGACCTCGCGCAGAGGATCGCCGCCGGGCGGGCGCGGCTGATCGAGGGGGAGCGCGGCGAACCCGCGACGCCTGCCCTCGAGGCGCCGCTTTCGAACAGCCACCCCAGCCTCTTCGAACCTCCCGCGCAGGGCGGGGAAGAGGAGTGAGGGGCATGGTCTCATGCCGTCGGGGCTATCGGATCCGCACGTCGCCACTCTTCATCCTCCCCCGCAGGGGGAGGGGGACCGGCGAAGCCGGTGGAGGGGCCCCGCGCACGACAAGCGGCACCTCTGAGGTGAGCAGGAACCCCACCACCGCCTTCGGCGGTCCCCCTCCCCGTTCCGGGGAGGATGAGAAGGGGAGGATGAGGACGATATGAGCGCCCCCTCCCCTGCCGCCACGCCGGCCGCGTCGCTGATGGACATCGTCGCCGGCTTCTCCTTCTCGCCGCTCGATCATGCGCTGTTCGCCTATCCCTGGGGCGAGGGCGTGCTGAAGGGCGCGCCCGGGCCGCGCCGATGGCAGCGCGACGTGATGGAGGCGATCGGGCGGCACCTCGCCAATCCGGCCACGCGGCACACGCCGATGCGCATCGCGGTCGCCTCCGGCCACGGCATCGGCAAGTCCGCGCTGATCGCGATGATCGTCAACTGGGCGCTGGATACGTGCGAGGACACGCGCATCCTGATCACCGCCAACACCGAGGCGCAGCTGCGCACCAAGACCGCGCCGGAGATCGCCAAGTGGCGCCGCCTGGCGCTGACCGAAAGCTGGTTCCGCCCCACCGCCACCGCGCTGATCAGCGCCGCGAAGGGCCATGAGCAGGCCTGGCGCGCGGACCTCGTCACCTGGTCCGCCCAGAATACCGAGGCGTTCGCCGGCCTGCACAACCAGGGCCGGCGCATCGTCGTGATCTATGACGAGGCGAGCGGCATCGCCGACAAGGTGTGGGAGGTGACGCTCGGCGCGCTGACCGACGCGGCGACCGAGATACTCTGGATCGCGTTCGGCAACCCGACGCAGAACAAGGGCGCGTTCCGCGAATGCTTCGGCCGGCACCGGCGGCTGTGGCACAAGGCGCAGATCGACAGCCGCAGCGTGGAGGGCACCAACCGCGCCTATCTGGACGAGCTCGCCGCCACATATGGCGAGGAGAGCGACATCGTGAAGGTGCGCGTGCGCGGGCAGTTCCCCGCCGCCTCCTCGCTGCAGTTCATCTCCGCCGCGGGCGCGGGGGCGGCGCGGGCGCGGGGCGTGGAGAGCCTGCCGAGCGATCCGCTGATCTACGGCGTCGACATCGCCCGCTTCGGCGATGACCATTCGACCCTCGCCAAGCGCTGCGGCCGCGATGCGCGCAGCCGGCCGTGGAAGCGCTGGCACGGCGCGGACACGATGCAGGTGGCGGGCGACATCGCGCTGGAGGCGGCGCAGGAGCGGCCCGACGCGATCTTCGTCGACGCGGGCGCGATGGGCGCGGGCGTGGTCGATCGCCTGCGCCAGCTCGGCCTCATGAACGTGCACGAGGTGCATTTCGGCGGGCGCGGCCGCGAGGCGATCTGGGCCGGCGCCACCCGCGTGCGCACCGCCAACAAGCGCGCCGAGATGTGGACCAACCTGCGCGCCTGGCTGGACGGCGGCGCCATCCCCGACGAGCAGGCGATCGAGGACGACCTGACCGGCGTGGAATATGGCTATGACGCGAACCAGGCGATCATGCTGGAGAAGAAGGCGCACATGAAGGCGCGCGGGCTGGCATCGCCGGACGACGGCGACGCGCTGGCGCTGACCTTCGCCGAGCCGGTGATGCCAAGGGAGACGCCGGGGTGGCTGAGCCCGGGGCGATGGGGGCGCCAGGAGGCGGGGGTTTATGATCGCTATGCGGAGTTGAAGAGGGAGTGGGATTGAGGGAAAAGTGCTGAATTTCCAGCCCGCTACAATGGCCGCCCGACCGCGGCAGCCCAACAGGGGCGACCTGCCCAATCCTGTGGAAACCCCATCGCCCGCCTCTGATGATCCGGACGCGTTGCCACCAGCGCGGCGACGCGGGCGGGGAAGCTCGTATCGCCGCTTTGATGGCGGACCATATGGGCCAGCGCCACCAACGCGTTATAGATGAAATTCGCGGGCTGATGCTGGACGCCCTGATCGGTCTCGACCCGCGAGATGACGAGATCCTGCCTGAAGCGCTTGATGAGCGGCAAACGCTTGACGGTCTGCCGATTCCACAGGCGGCCATGATGAGCGCAGATATTGCGGATGTAGGAGAAAAGCTGAAGTGTTCCCTCCAGCACCTCGCGATTGGGCAGGCCGAGATCTTTGGCCACCGCGGCCTTGACCTTCAGATCGCGCGTCGCCTGAAGCCACCGAGACAATTCACCGAAGGTCATCAGTTCCGTCACCACCCAGAGGGGCGGCATGAATGGCTCCTCATATTTCCTGCGATAATGCTCGACGAAGACCTCCTTGCTTTCCCTGGCCCGAATTGCCAGCGCAGACAGCAAGGCGAGATGATCATATCCGGATTGGAATACCGTGACGTCGAGATGGGCGTGGGATCCGTGAGCCAGAGTGAGGCGATTGGTCCAGCGCGATCGCAGCGCAATCTCGATCCGCTCGATCGCCTCCGTGACGAGCAGCCGAAGCTTCCTATCGAACACATAGATATCGACGATGGATTCGAAATTAGTGCCGTCCGGGAACAGCTTCGTTCTCGTGGCATCGGCCTGCGCCGGCAGTTCGAAGGGCAGCCAATAGGCGCTCAACCGATAATAGCCGACCGTTTCGAGCCAGCGGCGCATCAACGCCTCGTCCCCCTGCATCCCGCGCGCCCTCAGCAGCGCAATCTGTTCGTCAATCGTGGTGGCGGGCTTGTCATAAAGCATGAGGCCTCCCCGGTTACCCGAGGAGGCCCCAAAAGTAACCCCCCGGTATTGGGCAAGCCGAAGCTCTAGGCCTGGGGGGTGTTGTTGAGCGCTATGTAGGCATGGCAACGACAACGGTCAATGAGGGGGTCGGTTCATCGCTCATCGGCCGAGAAGCACGAATGCCACAAGCACCGCCGGCCCCGAACCGAAGGCAGCCGCATTGCGAACGGGCCTTATCCGATCGGAAAGGAGGCTGCCAGCCTTTGCCATTGCGCGCGGTGCGAGCCCTCGTGGTTCGCCATGCCAAAGCGGGTGAGATAGCCGCTCGCTTTCCAGGCGCCCTCCTCTTTCCAGCCGGCATAGCTATGGATGGCGCGCACCGGATTTTCGCGCCAGTTGATGTTGAAGGCCCAGTTGGTCGGGAAGAATTGCAGCTCGGAATAAGGCAGGTGATCGTGGATCCACCAGGCGAGCGCCGTCCAGTCGCCATCGTTCGGAAAGGCATCAACGAATTCGGGAAGGACGATGCAGGCGGTGGCGCCCATATGGCCGTCCGCATCGCGGCGATCCCAGATGTGGCCGGCATAATTCCTTTCGTTCGACGCGCAATTATAGCCTTTGCGGCCCGCCTTCTGCATGGCGTTACCGAGGCCGTTGACCTCTGCCGAGCGATAGGCGGAGCGGATGGCGATGCGGCCGAAGACGCGCTGCAGCGGCTCCAGCAGGTCCGTGCAGAGGCGCGTGCCGGCGGCGATGGCGAGATCGGGATCGTCCGGCACATTGGCGAGGCCATGGATCGCCGCAATGTCCGAAAAGAGGAAATCGCGCATATAGAAATGCTGTGACAGGCGGACGCGGCCGAAATCGCTGAGCGCGGCGACGGTGGTGGGGGATTTCATGGGCATCGCGCGGCCATCTCGGGTTCGCCTGCTGGTGCTGTGTTCGGCTCCGTTCCGCGCGCCTTGCGCAGCGCCTTGCGCTCCGCATGCAATCGCTTCGCCAACTTCCGCAACGAGGCGTTCGGGGGATAGGCCGTGAAGACCTTGTTGCGGCCAGCGACTATGAAGATGAGCTCGGCCGTGCTTTTCACTCTCCACTGGTAGAGTGCTCTTCCCTTGCCCTTTTCCCGGATCAGCAGGGCCTTGCCGGAACGCAGCCCGTCCATCATGTTCGAAAAATCCCCCGGCCCCAGCACGACTCCGTAGCGATCGAGAAGCCGGCGATGGAAGTGCCAGTGCTCTGCGGGAATTGCGACGCCGTTCCACCGCTCGTCATAAGAGAAATGCCGCGTCAATCCCGCTCCCCCCCAGCGATCGCCTTCCCCGACAACGACCTGCGACGACTATTGCCGTGACATTCAGCGACCGTCCATGCTCGTTCGAACGATCGAGCGCCGCGACCATGTTGGAGAAGAAGACCCATATGAAGGCGCGAGGGCTGGCATAGCCGGACGACGGCGACGCGCTGGCGCTGACCTTCGCCGAGCCGGTGACGCCGCGGGAGACGCCGGGGTGGCTGAGCCCGGGGCGGTGGGGGCGCCAGGAGGCGGGGGTTTATGATCGCTATGCGGAGCTGAAGCGGGAGTGGGATTGAGGGGGCGGCGGCGGCAGGGATGGGCTCAATCTCGTTCGTTTCAACGATCCGCCCCAATCCCTAAACGGCCATCCCCGTCAAGGAGTTGGATGTAGATTGGCAATCACGCGCTCAATAGCGCCCGTTTGCCCGATTTATCGGCCACCCCAAGCTGCCTCTTGTTGATCGCGCTCGCGGGGCATGCGTGAACGCCATCGTAAGGGCAACCGCGATGTTAAGTTTCTGAGAAATCTGATTGTGACCCGTTTTGCCGGATGGGGTTACCGAGACTAACACGGTGTTGAGGCTCGCTAACCCTCCCTCGCAACCACGGTGTCGTACAGGCCGTATCTGGTGAGCCCCTCGTGGCTATCAAGGCCGGTGTACCGCAAGGAGGCGTCCTCGTATCGACGGAAAGCGAAGACTGCCTCGTTCATGCGCTCGGTGTTGAACACCTTAAGTCGTACCAGCAAGTGGAAGTCGGCCACCGATAGGCCCGTTACTGACTGGAACAGCTCCGGCTCCAGCTTTGTGATAACATCCTGGAGCGTGTTCTCGCGAAAGTCGGTAAGGTACATAAAGGCAGGAATGCGAGTAGCGAACTTGATCAGCTTCTCCTGCACCAGCTTGCGCTTCGATTTATACTCCTTCTCCTCCTCGGTGAGCTCCCGCTTCTCGGCCGTGCTAAGGTCCTTTCCCTTCGCCTTGGCCTTGAGATCCTTTACCTTCTCGCTCTTGTTGATGATCGTCTCGATGATGTTGTCACCGAGGTTTCGCCAGCCTTCGATCCGCTCGACCGCCGCCAAGGCCTCCGGGTTGTCGAGCACCCGCCGCAACGTCTCGTTGTCCACGTTGACCAGCATCGCCGATTCCCACTTGCGCGCGAGCAGGGTGGCGGAAGTGCCGGCCATGGCAATGTCGAGGATGCCACCCGCATCGATTTGCGTCATGTTCGCCCCGTCATAGGCGAGCACAGGCAAGAAGGAGACGAGATCACGGACGGCGCTTTCGGGATTAGGCTCACCCGGCGAGAGGCCGATGCCGTATTCGGAGAGCTGCCGCAGGGCGCGCGTGGGGGCGAAGTCGAATACGAAGCACGCCGGCTTGAGGATTTCCTCCTCGTTCGGATTATCGCCGTTGGGATTCTTAATTGACCATGGCGACTGCACGCGGAAGGCAGCCTGAAAGTAGGTCTCAGGCGATTTCAGATTGCGCAGCATCAGGATCGACGACCATTGCGGCACCGTCACACCGGTAGTCAGCTTGCCGCACGACAGGGTGATCGTCTTGGTGTCATACCCGCCGCCGATCGCATCGCGCACCGGGCCGAGCGCGTCCAAACCGATACCTGCTGAAGTGCCTGCCGCGACCACGACCTTGTAGTCGGACCACCAAGTATTCTGCGGCTCGGCCAGCAGGTTAGCCATCGCACGACATGCCGCCACATTCGGCAGGAACCAGAAACTGTGCTGGAGATACGGCAACAGCCGCACGTCCGAGTAGGGGAAGGGCGGCTTGGTCCCAGTCTTTAGCGCCTCGACCGTCTGTGGCGCATAAGCTCCCCGAATGATGCTGAGCCATTTCTGCACCTCGTCCTTGTGGACGAACTGCGCCAACACGCCCGCCCCGCTCGCCCGGAAAAACTCGTTGAGATCGAACTCGTCGAACTCACCCGCGCTGGCGATCTGAAGCAGTTCGTCAGGCATCTGATAGGTGAGCAGCCGCATCTGGGGCAGCGCGCCATAGGGGTTCCGCATGCTGGGATGGGCCGCGGCGAACTCGGCCTTCGCCCTCTGCTCGTCGGTGTAGGTCCAGTTGAAAATCTGCTCTTCGATGAACTCGCCGGTGGCAAGCGCCTTGAACGGCGTGCCGGAGAGATAGAGGTAAGCGCGCGTGGTGATCGGCAGGAACTCCGCCTCTTTGGCGGACAGCATTTCGAGGTCCTCGTTCACCGCATCGAGATCGGCTTCCAGCTTGGCCGCAGCCTTGATCACCGGCGCTTCCTCGCCCTCGAACAACTCCTTGGCAGTGTCGCGCCACGCCCCGAAATGATACTCGTCAAAGATCACGAGGTCCCAGTTGATCGCGTGAATCCACTCGTTCCGCGGCTTGATGTTGCCTGCAGCATCACGCCCGAGCAGGTCCTGGAACGAACCGAAATAGACGACCGGCTTATCCGCCGCGATCTGGCGCGGGTCGCGGCCTGATGAACGCGACAGGTACTGCCAACCGTCGAAATCGACATGGCTTTCGAGATCGGTCCGCCACGCATCCTCGACCGCCGGCTTGAACGTGACGACCAGCACCCGCTTTGCCGCGAGCTCCTTGGCGAGCTGATAGCTGGTGAATGTCTTCCCGAAGCGCATCTTGGCGTTCCACAGGAAGCGCGGAACGGCGCGCATGTCCTGCTGCCAACGCGAATGGAAATAGGCGTAGGTCTGATCGACGGCCGCCGCCTGCTCCTTCCGCATCGGGAATGTCTCCTGGTGCGAGCCGGTGAACTGCTGGCCCAAGCGCAGCTCCGCCAGCACGGTCTTCACATCGGCGACGGTGCAGCGCATCCATTCGAGCTGCGGGTTGGCAAAGCCTTTCTGTTTCAGCCGCTCGCGGACGGCATGGTCGGTGATGATCCCACCGTCGTCGCGCTCGCCACTCTCATCGAGTTCGATCGTATAGTTTGCGATGGCGGCCGTCTTCAGCTGCTCTGCCACGCGCTGCCTTACGTCGCGCGTGGTTTGACCCACCTTGAGGAGGCCGGCGTGGGCGGCGTCGGCTATGGTGTAGGCGTAGATGCGCGGGCGGGACTCTGGCTTGGGGGTAAGGATTTCATCGATACCTGGCTTAGACAACGCCAGCCTCCCAAAGTCGGATCGTTGACGTAATCAGCTCGATCTCCTCCGGAGTAAGGCCATATTTGTCGAAGAGATCGTCATCCGACCAAGGTCGAGAAAAATCCTGAAGAGGGACGAAAGAGTAGGCTACCCGAGGAAGGTCTTGAGCCGACGCGCGCGCCGCAACCAGAAACCGGAAGAACCGTGTCGTCACATAAGAAAAGCAGTTTCTAGCGCTGTCTTCATCATCATATGTCCCAAGTAGGACATAGGTCTCGGTCAGCACCGATGCTGGTGGCAAAACGCCCGAGAGCGATAGCACCTTTCGCATGCCGTTCCGGTCTACCTGTCCAGCGTGCTCAGCCGAGGACTTCGATGTAAAGACCTTCCACCTATCGATCAGGTGCGTGTTCTCGACAATCTCGGTACGCGCTGCCCAAGCGCGCCCACCGCTCTGAAGAACCACCAAATCGTCCAAGTTCACTTTGGCTGGCGTCCCACGGTAGAATGTTCGCAATCCGAAGGGTTTCTGCCCGCTAACCTGCTGATCGAACCGCAGCTCCCTAGGAAGGACTACTCCCTCTTTGCCGGTCTCCTTCCTAACGATCTTTCTCAAGATCGAGATGTGGTCGTTGTTGCGGATGAATATGTCACATCCCGGCTCCAGCAGGGGCCGAATGCTCTCACTCTCGTGCCCACCGAAGCCGTGGCTTACGACACGGCAATCACCTTGTTTGTCACGGTCCCACAGAAAGTAGCAAATACCGCCCGCAACATCGACATTAGGGAAGCACTGTCGGCTGTCTGGGAAATCAACGATCTGCTGAATGTGGCGATCCTCCAGCATATCCTTCCGGAAGGAGTCCAGGCCACGCCCACCGAAGAACCAGCGCGCCGGAATAACCATTGATAGAAACCTGGGTTGTAGAGCCTTCGCCTGCTCCACAAACTTGTTGTATATGGGGATCGCACTCGCACCCTGCCCCCCGTCGGAGAGTTGATAGGGCGGATTGCCGATAACCACGTCGAACTGCATGTCGGCTCCAAACAGCTCGCCCATGCGAGCCTTGATGTCGTTGGTGTGGATGAACGCATAGGCGTGATTATCGAGCGGGGCGGGCCGATTGAACACCTCGCGCGGCGCGCCGCAGAAGGTGCATCGTGCTTCGCTCCAACGATGCTCAGTCCGCTCGAACCATATATTGCCCGCTTCAGTTGTGAAGCTCTTCGCGACTGAGTGCTCGCCGTTGGCGAACTTTGAGCAGTAAAGGCTGCGCCGCGCGAGGAGCGCGGTCAGCGTCGTGATGCCGATGCCGAACACCTGCTTGGTCAGGATGTGATCGACCCGCTCCTGTAGGTCGGGTTTCCAACCGGCGAGCCCGGCGATCAGCCGCGTCGTGATCTCGCGCAGGAACACGCCTGATTTGGTGAACGGGTCGAGGAACCGCACGGTCGGGTCCGCCCAGATACTCGCGCCGTCGTTCCCCTTCGCCCACGCCTCCGCAAGCGTGTCGAGCATCCGGTTGGCGAACTCGGGCGGGGTGAACACCTCGTCGTTCGACAGGTTGGCGATGCAGGTCAGAACGTCGGGGTTGCGCCCCCGCAGCGTGAAACTAGCCTTATCGAGCATCCGCCTCCATCCCCCCGTCCGCCGCCGCCAGTTCCCGCACCGTCATCGGCGGATAGTCCTTCACCGGCGTAAACACCTCGTGCCGACCGAGCCCCCCGAACAGCGAAGCCTGCTCTCGCAAACTCGACTGCCGAAGCTCGCCCGCGCGGGTGAGCGAATCAAGCCGAAAGTCGCGCCGGTTAAACTTCCCCCTGCCGACCGATGACCATTCGGTGACTCGGATCGGCTGACCGTCCGCCGCCACCATCTTCATCGCGTCGCCGTGGATCAGGTTGAGCGATAGGACATGGCTGGCCGCCCGGTACAGCTCGTCCGACTCGTCGATGCCGAGGTATCCCGCAAACACCTCCAGCATGTTCGCTCGGCACTCGGCGATGTTGTCCGCCAGCAGCTCGATCCCGTACAGGCTGGTGAGCGCGAGCAGCGCATAGTGCCGCTTCTCGAAATCCGACCTGCCATACTTCGCCTCGACGGCGGCTAGCTTGCGCTGGAGGATCGGCACGAGGAAGTTCCCGCTACCGCAGGCCGGCTCCAGAAAGCGGGAGTCGATCCGCTCGGTCTCGCCCTGCACTAGATTGAGCATCTTCTCGACCAGCCACGGCGGCGTGAACACTTCGCCGTGATCCGAGACGCGCTTCTTGGATTTGATCAGGGAGGCGCTGGACAGAACGGGACTTTCGCTCAGGCGGTCAGGACGACTTTGTTTTGTGCGAGATTGGGGGCCCATACTCACCATCGATTGAGAGCCCCCGGGCGTGACGCCAGCACCGTTGCCAGGCTCCGTCGTCGGTTTGAAACGCGTCAGCACGTCAAGAGCGCGGCAGACGTACTGAGGAGCGCGAGCGCTGCCGCTTTCCCATCCAGCCACCTCGGCAACGCTCACGCCGAACTGTGACGCAACCTCCTCCACGGTGAGCCCGGCATCGGTCCTGAGGGCGGAAAAAGACATGGAACTTCCTAAGAACAAATGGCGGGCGGGAGCAAGTACGTCCGGTCGAGGAATCGCTAACGGCCAGGGCTATCAATCCACCGTCAATTCCGTGAGCCTTCGGATTGTCCGCACACCGTGTTCCTCGCGCGGCTCGGCGCGCCGGTGGCCGATCGTTCGGTCCAACCTAACGTCGCATTCTGGTCGATAGCGATCGCTCCTCATCAGCGGTCGGAAATGCCAGACGAAATGGGCTGCCGGAAACCTGCAGTTTTTAGGACGGCTAGATGCAGCCAGTCCACAGATCCCGATCGTTCCTCACTCTTCCGCAAAGAAATCCTCATCGATCCGCTTCACCAGGATGCTCCGGCTCGTCCGCACGCCGACGCCATGCTCGACCATCAGCTCCGTCAGCCGCGCGCCGCCGATCAGGATCACGCGCTGCGGCAGGTGGCGGACATAGTCGGTGGCGCCGCTGGAGAAGGTGGAGGTGGTGACGAAGACGCCCTTCGTCGCGCCGAAGCCGACGAGGCTGCCGACGAAGCCCTGCACCTCGGGCCGGCCGACCGGGACATGGGCGGCGTAGCGCTTGGCCTGGACGTAGATGCGGTCGAGACCGAGGCGGTCTTCGTCGATCACGCCGTCCACGCCGTTGTCGCCCGATTTGCCGAGGCGGAGGGCGGCGTTTTCGTGGGAGCCGCCATAGCCCATGGCGACAAGCAGGTCGACGATCACGCCTTCGAAGAAGGCCGGGCTCTGGGCGAGGATGCGGTCGAGGAGATCGGCCTTGAGCTTGGCGTGGAGGACGGCGTGGGCGGCGTCGATCTGTTCTTCCGGGGTGGCGGAGGCCGTTGCGGCGGCTTTGGCGGCGGGCTCTTCGTCGGGGCTGGTTGATGCGGAGGGCGTGTAGAAGGCAACGAAGGCGGGATAGGCCTTCAGCGTTTCGACAGTGATCGTCGCGGGATTGGTGGCGAGCAGTGCCCTGCCCGCCTCGCTCGCAGCGAACAGGCCATGGCCGAGGCTGTCGATCAGACCGGCCTTGGACAGATAGAATTTCGCCCAATGGAGACGGTTATGCAGGATGCGCTGCTTTCCGCTAGCCAGCTTCTCCTCGCGCTCGGCCTCGGTGAGGCCGTACTGGTCGGCGATGAGGTCGGCAGCTTTGGGTACGCGGGTGGGGCCTTGCGCGGCGAGCCGCAGAACGGGCAGCATCAGGCTTTGATAATCCGGTATCGCCATCCTCTTCCCCTCGCGCTCCGTGGCGGTCTGTGCGCGATGGGCGGCGGCGGATCAACCGGTGATGGGTCGAATTCGGTCTGGATCTCCCTCGTTCGCCGGTGCCCCCTCCCTAACCCTCTCCCCATCGGGGAGAGGAAATGAGGGGGTTGACCTTGACATGGTGTCAGGCCCCATATCGGGCGGCGTCAGCAAGGAGACGGCCGCGTGGCGCAGGAGCATCATCATTCCCCTTCCCCGGCCGCACCGGCCCAGGGCCATGGCTGTTGCGGCGGAAACGGCGGCGGCGGGGGTGGCGGCGGCGCGGCGGCGACGGTGACGGATCCGGTGTGCGGGATGAGCGTCGATCCGGCCAGGACCGCGCATCATGCCGAGCATGACGGGGCAAGCTATCATTTCTGCTCCGCCGGGTGCCGGGCGAAGTTCGTCGCGGATCCTGGGCGCTATCTGGGGGAGCCGCGCGCGGCCGAGCCGGTGCCGGAGGGGGCGATGTGGACGTGCCCGATGCATCCGGAGATCCGCCAGGACCATCCCGGCGCCTGCCCGATCTGCGGCATGGCGCTGGAGCCCGAGGCGCCGAGCCTGGATGCGGGGCCGAATGAAGAGCTGATCGACATGGGGCGGCGCTTCCGGATCGGCCTGGCGCTCGCGCTGCCGGTGTTCGTGCTGGAGATGGGCGGGCATATGGTGCCGGCGCTGCATCATCTCGTGAGCCCGCGCCTCTCCGGCTGGATCCAGATGGTGCTGGCGAGCCCGGTCGTGCTGTGGGCGGGCTGGCCCTTCCTGGTGCGCGGCTGGGCCTCGGTGACGAGCCGCAACCTCAACATGTTCACGCTGATCGCGATGGGGACGCTCGTCGCCTGGGGCTATTCGATGGTCGCGGTGCTGGCGCCGGGGCTGTTCCCGCCGGCGATGCGGGGCATGGACGGCAGCGTGCCCGGCTATTTCGAGGCGGCGGCGGTGATCACCGTGCTGGTGCTGCTCGGCCAGCTGCTCGAGCTCAGCGCGCGGGAGCGGACGTCGGGCGCGCTCAAGGCGCTGCTCGGCCTCGCGCCCCGCACGGCGCGGCGGATCGCGGCGGACGGCGGCGATGAGGAGGTGCCGGTCGATACGATAGCGGTCGGCGATCGGCTGCGCGTGCGGCCGGGCGAGGCGGTGCCGGTGGACGGCGTGGTGGAGGACGGGCGCTCGGCGATCGACGAGGCGATGGTGACGGGCGAATCCCTGCCCGTATCCAAGGGGCCGGGCGACGCGGTGATCGGCGGCACGATCAACCGCAGCGGCGCGCTCGTCATCCGCGCCGAGAAGGTGGGGCGCGAGACGATGCTGGCGCGCATCGTGCAGATGGTGGCCGAGGCGCAGCGATCGCGCGCGCCGATCCAGCGGCTGGCGGACCGGGTGGCGGGCTGGTTCGTGCCTGCCGTGCTGGCGGTGGCGGCGACGGCCTTTGCCGGGTGGATGCTGTGGGGGCCGGAGCCGCGCTTCGCCCATGCGCTGATCGCCGCCGTCTCCGTGCTGATCATCGCCTGCCCCTGCGCGCTCGGCCTCGCGACGCCGATGTCGATCATGGTCGGCATCGGGCGCGGCGCGGGATCGGGCGTGCTGATCAGGAACGCCGAGGCGCTGGAGCGGATGGAGGCGATCGACACGATCGTGGTCGACAAGACCGGCACCTTGACCGAGGGGCGGCCGGCGGTGACGCGGATCGTCGTCGCGGAAGGATGGGACGAGGAGGAGTTGCTGCGGCTGGCGGCGAGCGTGGAGCGCGCGTCCGAGCATCCGCTGGCCGACGCGATCGTGGCGGAAGCGGCGGCGCGCGGCATCGCGCCGGCGGCGGCGACGGACTTCGCCTCGCCGAGCGGCAAGGGCGCGGAGGCGATCGTCGAGGGGCGGCGCGTGCGGATCGGCAATGCGGCGTGGCTGGCGGAATGCGGCATCGATGTGGGCGCGCTGGCCGGCGAGGCCGATGCGCTGCGTGCCGACGGGGCGAGCGCGGTATTCGTGGCGGTGGATGCGGCGGTGGCCGGCGTGATCGCCATCGCCGATCCGGTGAAGGCGACGACGCCGGACGCGCTGGCGGCGCTCCGGGCCGAGGGCGTGCGCGTGGTGATGCTGACCGGCGACAATCGCGTGACGGCCGAGGCGGTGGCGCGGCGGCTGGGCATCGCCGAGGTGGAGGCGGAGGTGCTGCCCGAGGCGAAGAGCGCGGTGGTCGAGCGGCTGCGCGCCGAGGGGCGGCGCGTCGCGATGGCGGGCGACGGCGTCAACGACGCGCCGGCGCTGGCCGCGGCGGATGTCGGCATCGCGATGGGCACGGGCACCGACGTCGCGATCGAGAGCGCGGGCGTGACGCTGCTGAAGGGCGACCTGACCGGCATCGCGCGGGCGCGGCGGCTGAGCCGGGCGACGATGCGCAACATAAGGCAGAATCTGCTCTTCGCCTTCGTCTACAATGCGGCGGGCGTGCCGATCGCGGCGGGGCTGCTCTATCCGGTGGCGGGGATCACCCTCTCGCCGGTGATCGCGGCGGCGGCGATGGCGCTGTCCTCGGTGAGCGTGGTGGGCAATGCGCTCAGGCTGAATCGGGTGGATGTTTGAGGGATTCATTCTCCCCTTCTCATCCTCCCCGGAACGGGGAGGGGGACCATGCGAAGCATGGTGGAGGGGCTTCGGCCGGCAACAGGCCGCGTGCATGAGGTGAGCGGAACCCCTCCACCGTCCTTCGGACGGTCCCCCTCCCCCTTCGGGGGAGGATGAGAAGGGGACGAAAAGGAGATTCGCATGAACATCGGGCAGGCGGCGGAGGCGAGCGGGGTCTCGCAGCGGATGATCCGCCATTATGAGACGATCGGGCTGATCCCGGCGCCGGCGCGGCGGGAGAGCGGCTATCGCGATTATGCCGAGGCGGACGTGCATCGCCTGCGCTTCATCGCCAATGCCCGCGATCTCGGCTTTCCGATCGGGGAGATAGGCGAGCTGCTCTCGCTCTGGTCCGATCGCGGGCGGGCGAGCGCGGATGTGAAGGCGCTCGCGCTGGCGCGGGCCGAGATGCTGGGGCGCAAGGCCGCGCAACTCGAGGCGATGCGGGCGACCTTGATCGACCTCGCCGAGCGGTGCCGCGGCGATGCGCGGCCGGATTGCCCGATCCTCGCGCGGCTGGAGGGATAGCGCCGCAGCGCTGAGCGGACGCCTCTCCCGCCCTCCCTTTCGGCATTCCCCGACATGATGAGACGGCTGGGGGATGATGAGAGTCCCGCTCCCCGATTCCGATTATCCGGTCGTCTGGGCCGATCCGCCCGGCGCGGCGGATGGCCCTTCCCTCCTCAGCGGCGCGACGCCGCCGGACGATGACGATCCGCTGCAGCTGCATCGCGACGAAGTGCGGGTGCGCCAGGCGGATGCGGATCTGGTGTCCGGCTGGAAGGCGGTGTCCGCGCCCTGGTTCGCCTCGCAGGGCGAGACGGCGGCGCGGCGCTGGCAGGATATCCGGCAGGCGCTGGACGAGACGCTCAGCCGGCCGCTGGCCTCGCTGGAGAATGACCGGCAGCGGCGCCTGTATGGCGAGATCGCGGCGCTGCGCCGCGGCGCCTGGCAGAATGAAGCGAGCGCCCATGCGACGCGCGCGGCGCAGGCGTTCAACGAGGCGGAGTCGCAGCGCCGGCAGGATCTGGCGCAGGGTGCGATCGTTCGCGGCGCGCGGCTGGGCGATGCGCGCGCGGTGGCGGAAGGCGAGCAGCGGCTGATCGGCGAGATCCGTGGGCGCGGCCGTCGCCTGGGGCTCGATGCCGACGCGGCGGGGACGGCCGAGGCCGAGGCGCTGAACAAGGCGCGCGCCGACGCCGCGAACCATCTCGTCGCGCATGATCCGCAGCGCGCGCGAAGCTGGGTCGACTGGCATCGCGGCCTGTTCGATCCGGCGACGACGGAGCGGCTCGACGGCTGGCTGCGGCCCTATGCGGCGGAGCAGGACGCAGGCCCCCTCGCCTTGTCCGGCCGGCCCGATGCGACCGCTGCGGCGGCGCCCGATGCGGAGACCCGGGCGGTCATCGACCGGTCCTGGGCGAAAGTGCTCGATCCGAGCGCCGTCTCGCTGCGCGCCATCCCGCCGGCGGACCATGTGCGGCTGCCGCCGGAGCATCAGGCCGGGATCGGCGCGGCGATCGCGGCGAACCGGCGCGGCCGCGATCCCGACCCCGATCCGGCACTGTTCCGGAGCCTGGCGGACAAGGCGCGGCAGGGCAGGCTCGATGTCGCCGACGTGCGGCAGGCGTGGGGCAAGCTGCCGCTGCGGGACTGGCGGCAGGTGGATGGCTGGCAACGAGGCGGGTGGCGCGATGCATCGGCCGATGCCGCAAGGCCGGCGGTCCTGGCGACGGGGCCGATCGCGCTGACGCCCGACATGATCGCGAGGAGGAATGCCGCTCTCGCCGCCTTGTCGGCGCAAGGCATAGCCGCCGCGCAAGGCGCTCTCCATCCCGATCCCGGCGCTCGGCCCACCGATCCTCAGAAGCCCACGGGCGGACAGATTTCCAACGGCGGGATCACGACGCGCAGCGCTGGCCCGGGTGAAAAGCCCACGCCCTTCACCGCCTTGTTCAAAAGCATAGCGGAGGAGCAGCCAAAGCTGGCACCCGACCTGCCCGGCTATGCCCAGAAGGCGATCGAGGCGTTGGGCGGCGTGGATCCGTTCACCCGGCAGATCGAGAATGAGCTGTCGGGATCCTTCTTCGACACCGGCGTCGACAAGACCAAGGCCATTCTCCAGATTCGCGCGTTCGGCAAGGCCAGGGATCCCGCGACCGGAGAGCTGCAATGCCCCGATTGCGCGGCGGTCGGCGACAAGCTGCTCGACTATCTGTCCGATTACAATGCTGCGCATCCCGTCGAAGCGGGAATGGTGGGATTTGGCCGTTTCAGCACGGGCGCCGTGGGGACCGTAACCGAGCTTCCATATCGGGCGGCCGGCAATCTGGTCCTCGGCACGATCAACGATGTGAACGGCGACGCAAATCGTATCGGCGATTTCAGCCTGCACAACCTCTATGATCCGCTGGTCGCGGCCAATAATTACTATGAACGCACGCAGATGGGGCAGGCCGACGTCCTCGGCGATACCCTGTCACTCGCGAAGCGCACCGGCCGCGCGATCGCGGACCAACATCACGACACGAAGGACATACTCGATAAGCACGGCGTGCTTGCGACCCTGGACGCACGCAGCCAAGGCATCGGCGAAGCGGCCGGAACGATCGCCGGCTTAGCCACCGGCTATGGCGAGTATCGCGTTGCCCGTGAATTGAAAAACTGGTCCTCGGAGAAAATGTGGGTCCAATCATTGGACCCCACGACGATAAGCTTCACTCAAAGCTCAGTATCATTCCAAAAGATGGGTGCAGATTATAACCTAAATAGCTTGGTTAAAAGCATGCGAAAGAGCGGGTGGACCGGCAAACCGATCGACGTTGTATCCATGCCCGATGGAACACTCGCAACGATTGACAACACTCGCGTTCTAGCTGCCAGGATATCCGGAATTAATGTTCAAGCGAATGTTCGAGGTTTTCATAATCCTATCACCGACCCGATCAGGCAAGCCTCCTTGATGGAGAAAGGAATCGTTCCGGAGACATGGGGTGAGGCTGCCCTATTGCGCATCAACAAACCAATTCAGAATGCGACCTATCCGGATATGAATCCGGAATGGTCTACACGATATCCCTATGGATCACTCTATGACCCGGTGGTAAGGTATTGACATGAAAAATAGTGCTTTTAAACTCTATGAGTCGGATCAATTGCCTACGGGCTTTATTTATCCGAAACGGCTCAAACATATATCAGAGTCTGGCGATTATCCCAATATCGCCCCTTGGTGGTTCATAGACGCAATCTCAAATGCGGGACGATTGGTTTACACTATCCGCAAACACGATGGAAGAAACCTGGTACCTTTTGCCAAGATTGACGACGGCAGCGGAGACATAGCCTGCCTGGATGGCGACGACAAAGGGGGAAATCCGGCGGTATTAATGCTCATATTAGACGATTCTGGTCGCAGATATTCGTACAAAGATTTTGAAGACTGGATAAATTCCGCAATATCAGAATCAAAACGTTTTTAATATATAGAAACGCGAGATCTGTCATTATAGTATAATATTGCGGCGACGTGCGCAAATTTATAAATCATTAAGATGCTCGGCAGAAGTGATTTAGATACGAGCGAAATAGGAAGAATGATTAGGGAAATCGAGTCGGAATGATATGGCTTAGCCAACGAAGCGCCGCTGAGCGAGATGGCCCGCCAGCCTTCGTGGAAGTTGATGGCGCCGGTGCGCCTCGCCCAACATCGCGCACGTGATTCACAGGTGAATGCCATGCAACCGGATGCAAAAACAACCCTTGAACGGCGCCAGGATCAGTTCGAGAATTTCTATAATGAACTCATGCCCTCTTTAGTTTATTTTTTGAAAAGGCTCGGGATCGAACCAGCTCATGAAGTTCTTAATCACGCAAGCGCCTTTAAGGAACCGATCGCCGCAGCCCTCCAAAATCTTGTCGCAGAGGATGACGCGGATCGCATTTGGCTCATCAGCAGGGTCGGCTATTTTATCGGAGAGTATTTCGCCCAGAAGTTCAGCGGCCATTGGTTCGTAAACGATGTCGAGGGCTCTAAATTTTTCGCGCGATACGTCGTCGGCCGGTTCACGGCCCCAGTGCGGTCAAATGCGATGATAGATCCTTTCGATGCGGCGCAAGCCTATGTGGACAGCCCCGTCCCCCGACGTTTAGACAAAGTCCTGAACGAGATCGAACACGATCTGTCTCCATCACAATAAAACCCAAGCAGAATTGATGAACGCCGACGCTGTCAACCCGGCTTCTGCAAAGCCAGCGGCCCGCGCAACGGCGCTTCCTGCCGCGTAATCCAGTAGGCAGCGGCGAGCGGCCGGCCAGCGCAAAGCTATGCCTCGATCTCCTTGACCACTAGCTCGCCGTCGGAGCCGAGATCACCCGCCGCTAGGCCGTGACGCAACATCTGGCGCCGGTTCCGCACATGCGCCCCGAGCGCTCCGACGTCGGTCAGCGGGTCGTCCGCAACGCTCCTCCCCGCCAGAGGACTGCGCGCGCTCGACCAGCGCCATTCGTACGCCATGTCGACCAATCGTGCCGCAACCAGATTCAATTCAACGTAGCTCACCGCGTTCATAAGATGGGCGTCATCCAAGGGTTAGCTCGCAAAACGCCCCTGAAAGGGTTGGCCGCACGAGCCTTCGCGGAAATTGATAGCGCGCGTATAGCGCCGGTGCGCCTCCCCCCGCATCGCGCGTCGTCCATCAGGCACCAGACGAGGCAGTGCGTGCCGCTGGCTTTGGCCGCATCGGCCAGCACCCCGAGATAAACGACCCTGCCCTCGTCCGAAAAGAACACCGGCAACCGTCGACTGCAGCGTCGCGTCACATGATGGCCAGTACCGGGTATGGCGATCCGTGACAGTCTGGCCGTTCGCCGTCGAGCGGGTGAGGCGACGAAGTGTCAATTATATATACCGTCCCTGGATTACATGCGGCCGCCATCAACGCTAACAAGAATCGAGTGGTCGGCGGCATATTTAGTCGGCGCGAGGATGGAACCATGGTAACGAATGAAGGGAGCGGCCACTTCTGGCAAAATTGGACACCGGAAATACGTCGCCAGTTTTCCGAAATGATGCGGGTCCCGCGGGTTTAATCACATTCACCTCGAAGGAATGTAAAAGTGATAAAACATCGTTTAGATAGCCTAGATATAGGCGCAAATATCAATATTTCTATTACCAATGCAGGAAAATGGACGGTTTCATCCGGAAAAAATAGCTTCCCTCTTGATAATATCAAGGACTTTTTCAGAATTTGGCGAATCCTCGAAAAACCTTTTTCCGAATCTCAAATTGCGCTCACAGAGCTCGCTAAAAACGGGCCGGTCTCCAGCCCTTTTCCCTATTGGAAGCTAATCGCATCTACTTTCTCAGCAGAATCACGGCAATGGGCAGAGCATTCTTTGGGATGGATACCACATTTATCTATCGATGATAAAATACTTCTAAAGCCATTTTTGACTGAAGCCAGTCGGAGTGAGTGGATTTCTCAGCCCATGGCAAAAACGCTCAATAAATATATACAGGATATCTAGACAGGCAAGGACAGTCGCTCGGAAATGCCCGCGCTGGGCCGCGAGCCCGCGCAGGGGATGCGCGCGACCTTGGTCCGCCTTGCCAAGAGTGTCAGCAACGACGGCTGGCCGGATGACCCGATCCCCGCGCGGCCAGAGGGAGAGCGCCGCTATTTCTTCGCGCGCGCGGCCGTGCCCTTCTTGCTCTTGCCCTTGGTCTGATCCTGGCCGAGCGCGGAGGCCGCGAGCGACTTGATCTGATCGAGGGTCGGCACGATGCGATCGGCGAGAATGTCCGAGGCGAGCGAGGAGATCGCGTCGGAGGTCTGCTTCGCGAGCGCGGCGACGCTGGGCAACCCCGATTTCGCCGATCTGGCCGGCGCCTTGGGCTTTGCCGCCGCAGCCGTCTTCTTCGGCGCGGCCGGAGCAGCTTTGGGTGCCGCAGCCTTGGGTGCCGCGGCTTTGGCAGCGGGCTTGGCCGCTACCGGCTTTTTCGCGGCGGCGGGCTTGGCGGCGTTTTTCGCCGGCGCCGGTTTCGCGGCGGGCGGCTTCGCTGCCACGGGTGCCTTGGCGGCGGCGGACGGCGCGGCCGTGCTGGTGCTGGTGCTGGTCTTCGATGACGCCTTGGCGGGCGTGGCGGGCTTGCCTGTCTTGGTGGTCGTCTTGGCCATTGGTGGATCCCC
Organism: Flavisphingomonas formosensis; assembly: GCF_009755815.1. Classification (GTDB taxonomy): domain Bacteria; phylum Pseudomonadota; class Alphaproteobacteria; order Sphingomonadales; family Sphingomonadaceae; genus Flavisphingomonas; species Flavisphingomonas formosensis. Next base: position 1,045,503 of record NZ_WRPK01000001.1, on the reverse strand, counting down.
ATCCCGGCTGGCCCGTCGCACCGAGCGCGGGCCCGGCAAAGGGACGAAGCTCCGCCGGATTTGTTCCGCGTCCGTCCGGCAGAGCGGCCGCACCGCCCGCCAGGCCGGTTCGGAGTCTGTTTGGAAATGCGCGGAAGCGCGCATTTCGAGGCGGCAGCGGCCCTCAGCCTCCCGTGCGGTTCTTCAGGAGGGCGATGATCTTCTGGCCCGGCTTCAGGAAGCCATTGGCGTCCAGCTCATATTCCTGGTCCGCAGTGCCCAGCGCGACGGTATTGCCGACATTGCCGCCGATCACGCGCACCACATCCGGCGTCACCTCCACGACGATGTCCGAATGGCTGACATATTGGCTGTGGTTCTCGGCATAGGAGAAGGAGAAGGCGTTGCCGGCGCGGTTGCGCTGGATGATGTCGCCGAGGGCGGGCTTCTGCTCGTCGATGCGATAGCCCCAATAGGGCTTGTCGGTGCGGCCGGTGACGCGCGCCTTGATCGCATTGTTGACGAAGACGGAATGGCTCGCCGCGAACTGGAAGTTCGCATAGGCCGGCCCGCCCTTGCGCACCACCCAGGAGATGAACGCGGCGGACCAGGGCACGTCCTCGCCATTGGCATAGGTGCTGCGCCCGTCATAGGGCTCGCCGATCGCGGCCCACATCGCGCGCACATAGCCGCACCAGGGATCGGCCTTCTCGCTGCCCGTGCCCTTGCCGAAGCGGAGCCATTCGTCGATCGCGGCACGGATCAGCGCCTCCACCTCCGGCCGATCGGGCGCGCGCAGATATTTGCCGAAGACGACGCCGTCGTCCGCCCCCGCCCGCACCTTGCGCCAGCCCTCGACGGTGGACGGGCCGAGATCGGCGACCGGATCGGCGATGGTGAGATCGCGCAGGATCGTGCCGCTCGGCGCATCGCGCAGGCGCAGCCCCTCCGTGCTCACATAGCGGTTGGCACCAAGCGGGACGGGCGCGGGCGCGGGCACCGGCGGATCGACCGCACCGCCGCCGCCACCCAATACGGCATCGTCCGGCCCGCCCCAGGCCAGCCGGCCGGTACCGTCCTCGTCCACCTGGAAGGCGCCGAGCTCGGCACGCGGCACGCGCACGACATCGCGATCATAGCCGATGCCGGTAGCGGGATGGGCGACCTCCGGCGGCACCTGCCGCATCGCCCATTTGTTGGAATAGAAATATTGCTCGGTGCCGAGGAAGGCGCGCGACATCGAGATCCAGGGGAGCTGGATCAGCCCTTCCGCCTGCAGCTTGGAAAGCAGTGCGCCGCTGCCATAGGCGCCGATCCGGTAATCGCCCGCGATCGCATCGCGCACCGCCTTGAAATAAGCGAGGATCGGGCCGTCGATCTGCGCCCCGGTGTAATCGGCATCGACCGCGAACAGGATGGTGCTGCCGACGCCCCGGGGCTGGCCGACGCGCCTCGCGAAATCCATCGCGCTCTTCGCATTGGCGGTGCCGATCGCGGCAGAGAAGTGGGAAATGTCGCGGCTGCTGTCCTGGAAGATAGGCAGGATGGCGAAGCCTTCCTTCGACAGATATTTCGCTTCCTCCGGCGTCAGCGTCTTGGGCCGCGCGCTGCTGGCATAATAGCGGACCAGCGTGTCCACTCCGCTCTGCCGCAGGAAGGCGAGGAAGCGCCCGCCATTGGCCGTGTTGAGCCTGAGACTCACATCCGCGACGGACCAGCCGTCCGCCCGCTGAAAATCGTCCTTGTACGCCATCGTTCGCGCCTCCCAGCGAATCGTGGGCGCTCCCAGGCGGAGACACCCTTCCGTTCGCGACCCGGACGCGGGATCGGCTTGCGCAGGCGGAGGGGAACAGGCGGATCGACCCGAAAGTCATCCCGTCCCCCACGAACAGGCTGCCGATTCGTTGGCTGTACTGTGACACAGACGCGCGGTTCCCGAAACCATCTTGATGATGGCCGATGAAGTAGGAGGATCGTCTTCGCCTTTATTTGACAGGCTTGAAGACGAACGCGCGCATGCGCTTTCCGCTTTCGGCAATCCCCGGCTCGATGGGACGGCTTGGTCATGCCAAGAGTCCCACACCCCGATCCGCTCTATCCCGTCGTCTGGGCCGATGCGCCCACCGTACCGGATAGCCCCGCAACCCCCGCCATATCCGGCCTGCCGGACGATGACGACCCGATCCAGCTGCACCTCGACGAGGCGCTGGTGCGCAAGGCCGACAACGACACGGTGGACCGCTGGAAGACGCTGTCCGGCCCGTGGTTTGCCGCGCGCGGCGGGGATGCCGCGTCGCGCTGGAAGGATATCGAGCAGTCGCTGAACGAGATCGTGCGCCGGCCGCTGGGCGAGCTGGATACGGTGCGGCAGCGGAACATGTATCGCGACATCATGGCACCGCGCCTTTCGGCCTGGGGCGACGAGGCGCGCGCTCATGCGGAGCGCGAGACGCAGGCGTTCAACGATGCGGAGTCGCAGAGGCGTCAGGATATCGCGCTGGAAGCGATGCGCCGCGGCGCGCGGCTGGGCGATATGCGCGCGGTGGCAGAAGGCGAGCGGCGCCTCGTCGGCGAGGTGCGCGGGCGCAGCCGGCGGCAGGGCCTCGATCCCGATGCGGCGAGCGCGGCGGAAACGGATGCACGAGCTGCGGCGCATGCGGATGTGGTGGAGCATCTGGCGCAGCACGATCCACGCCAAGCGCAAGACTGGCTGAACGCGCGCGCCGCGACGATCGGCGATGCGGCGAAGGTGGATCGGCTGCACGGCATGCTGCAGCCCTATGTGGCGGAGCAGCAGCAGGAAGGGCTTGCCGGCCTGATCCGCGACGAGGGCGGCGACCTGCCGGCCCAGCATGCCGCGGTGGACGCGATGGGGCTCGATCCGGCCATCGCGGACGGGCTCAAGCAGCGCCTCGCAGACATGGCGGAAGGCGACCGCAGGGCTGTGGAGAAGGAGCAGGATGCGGCCTTCTCGCGCGTTATGACCTCGGTGCTCGATCCGGAAACGCAAGCGCTGCGCGGCATACCGCTGGCGGATTATTACGCGCTGACGCCGGAAAGGCTGGATACGATCCGCGCGATCATGGCGGCGAATCTCCGTGGCCAAGTCCCCGCAGCCAATCCGGAATTGGATCGAAACCCGGCGGACAAGGTCGCGCAGGGATCCTTTTCCCTGGACGACATGCATCAGGTTCCGGTCGATTCATCGACGCCACCGACGGACGAGATCGACGGCGCAGAGCACGGAAACGACCCCACCGGCGCATCCCTCATGTTGGCGGCCTACACACCGGCTACCCCCGCTACCCCACCGTCCGCCAGAGCCCGCCAGACTGCGCTGGCCGAGAAGTGGCAAAGATTGAGCCCTTCCCAACGTTTGCGGGATCCGGACCTCGCAGACGCTGCCCGAGCGGTCGAAGCGAGCAAGAAGCTGCTCCAGCAAGATGACAAAAGTCTGTACGCCAATCTCGGCCCAACTCTGGCACCGGGAGGGGACTATACTAAGAATCAAGTGATCAAATATCTTGATCTAGTGGTCGCCCAATCAATCGCCAACGGCGGTACTTTCAAAGTTCCTCCGGACAATGAACTGGCATCCGGCGGAAAACACGCCATGTATCTTTTTAAGGACATTAGAAAGGCGAGCTTTCTTGCGCTCCGGGAGCGACAAATCCAAGCATTGGCTTTCCTCACAAGCCCTTCAGGCGGGGGTTGGTCCCGGGAACAGGCCGCGGGTATTGTTGCCAATCTTACTATCGAAAGCTTTCTCGATCCCCAGAAAAAACAGAAACCTGGAAAAGGGTACGGCCTTGCACAATGGGATATCAATGGACCAAGAGCCAAAAATTTCAGCAAATTATTCCCTAAGCAAAACCTCGTAGGATCGTCGATTACACAACAGCTTGCATTCATAACTTATGAACTGAAATACGGAGCCTATAGAAAAGTCGGATCCATGCTCAGTTTGGCAAAAACTCCGGACGAATCCTCCCGAATCATTACAAATAGCTATGAAAAACCCAGCCGGTTCGCCAAGAACGGTCCAAATGAAAGAGCCATTGAGTCGCAAAATATATATAACAGTTTCTTTTCATCTAAAAAATACCATTGAATCAAATTCACAATATGCAAGCCAGTTCTATTTCTTCCACAGGCAGATTTTGACAAATCTGCCTTGTGGATCATCTTGCGCAAAATAGCATGCGCCCTGCTTCCTAAGTTTCCAGGGATATTCCCCGTGAGTGCTTAACTTATCAGGAGTTGCGCTGCCGATCCAACCCTTGCCGTCCCTGTAGATAACAGCAGAGTAGTCTCTTGACTGCACTCCCGCATATATTTCCTGCTCCGGATAGTCTATCCCATCATAAATCTGGCGCGGCCCATGTATTTCAAATGTTCCTCCCTCAGAAATTTGATAGGCACACTTCCCTTTGATCCTCGTTTGCGCTCCGACAACAAGCAGGCAGCGCCCCCATCTGAAACCATCAGGCAGACGATGCCTCCGCTCCGCCTGAGAAGGCGTGACGAAAAAGGCGGAGCTCATAGTCAGGAAGGTGAGCAGGACACAGAAGCGCTGCAGAGTACGGCGAACGGGCTTCATGCGCTTCTCCTATCCTATATATTCCGGCTGCGAGACTCGAATAGCGACCGATATGTTCGACAAATGTTCTAGTCCTGAGCGTTGGCCCCGACAATAGCCTCTGGCCAGCTTGCAGATGAGCAGCCCCGCGAGAGTTATCGCAGCCACGGGCGGGGGCAGCGGCATGGGTGAGAGCCGGCTCGGCCGATCGAGACCCTAACCGCCGCCGGCATCAGGGCAGATCGCACTCCATCGCATAATTGTGGATGGCGACGCCCGCGATCTCGAAATCGCGGCGGCGCACGACGCGAAAGCCCTTGCGGGCGAAGAGCGAGCGGGCGAGCTCGCTGGCCTCCACATGGAGGCGCGGCATGGCTTCTGCCGCGGCATGGGCGAGCAGCGCGTCGAGCAGGCGGGCGGCGAGGCCGGTGCCGGCGGCATCGGGGTGGCAATAGAGATGGTCGATATGCCCGTCCGCCTCCAGATCGCCATAGGCGAGGAGCGCGCCGGCCGGATCGACCGCCACCAGCGTCAGCCTGCCATCGGTGGCACGGGCATGGAAGCGGGCGGGGTCGGCGGGCGCCGGCGCCCAGGCGGCCACTTGGGCGGCGGCGTAGCGGCGCGGGCCGAGCGTGCGCGCGGATTCGAAGTAAAGCCGCGCCATGGCCGGCGCATCACCCTCGGCATAGGGGCGGATGGCGATCGGTTCGGACTGGCGCATCGCAGCGCCATAAAGCGGCCCGCCGATTTCCGCAAAGACGCGCTCCATCCCACCCCGGCTCTCCGCATTGTAATCTTCCGGTCGGCTTCGCGGACAGGCGCGCCGCGATAGGCACGGGGGATTATTGCCCCGGGATGGAGCCATCGATGATTGTCCTGATCGCGGCCGCGACGCTGGCGGCGACCGATACGGCGCCGGCCGCGGATCCGCTGGTCCGCTGTTCGGCCGCGGTGCATGCCGGCTTCCTGGATGCCGAGACCGCCTGCCTGCGGCCGAAGGAGACGAATCCGATCTGGGGCGACGGCGCGCTGAGCTTCGCCTGCGCGGACGCGCTGGACTTCGCCCGCGGGCTGGCGAAATCGGCGCGCGGCCTGCCCGTGCAGACGCTGGCGGCGCTGATCAAGGGATATGACGAGCGGGCCGCGATCTGCCACGGCGTGGTGGAGCCGCCAGACGATCACCGCAAGGGCGCGACGCCCTGGAACTGACCGCCGGCCATCCCCCCCGCCCTCGGCGCCTCCCGCCCGCGCCCCTTCCGAAAGGCACGCCTTCGATGCGTCACGCAGCATATCGGATCGCTATCGCCGGCCTTTGCGCGTGCGCCGTCGCCTGTTCCGGGCCGCCAAAGTTCAAGGAGGCCGCGCAGCTTCAGGAGGATGCCCAGAGCTATTCGGGGCATTGGATCGTCATCGGCCGCGACAGCCTGGGCCATCCCATCTATGTCGACAAGGGCTCGATCGGTTCGGCCGGGGCCGGGCGCAAGACGGCATCGGTCGCGCTGGTGGACGAAACCGGGCGGATGGTCGAGAAAGTGACGTTCGATTGCCAGTCCCGCGCGGTATCGGTCGGATCGCAGATCGGATCGGTGACCAACTCCACCGCGGATCTGGTGGGCGACCTGCTCGGCGAGGACCGGTCCCAGGGCAGCGCGCTCGACTATGTCTGCTCCGGCAAGCTCTCCGCCACGGACGGGGACGATCATCCCATCCCGGTCGTGCCGCCCCACGTCTGAACGGGCGCGGCCGCATGTCGCGCCGGCCGCGCAAGAGACTGTCCGGCGTGGTCGAAGCATCGAACAAAGAGTGCGGCGTTATAGAGATTTTCTGATTTAGTATATCCAATGATCATTTGAAATGGAAACCGGATTGCTTCATCCTCGATGACTTGAGGCATCAGGCGCAAGACGAGATCCGTTCATCCTGGGTAGCGACCAAATCTGCTCGGCTTCCCGAAAGTATAAGGGAATCGGCCGCGGCACACTCCTTCTGGCTACTCCGAATGTAGGAATTCAATGCGTGAGGCTTCGGCAACGGCTTCTCATGGGGAGGGAGAGAGCCATATGATCGCCTGCAGGATATGGGCGGTTGCGATCGCGGTGGGGGCGGTGGGCCTGTCGCACGGCGGACGCGCGATCGCGCTCGCACCGACCTTCAATGTCATCGAAGATTATCGGATCGCGCTGTGGAACCGGCATGAGGCGTTTCGGTGCGTACGAGCCGGCGCGCTCACCCTCATCCGGGACAAGCAGGCGCTGGACCGGCGGCTGCTGCGCATCCGCGACCGGCTGGTCACCCTGCGCGGATCATCCGCCGTCGAGGCGATCGAACGGCGTTTCGGCGAGCAGCGGCGCGAGGTGATTTCGATCGGATGCAGCACAGTCGATCATCAATCCCGCGCGCAGGCCCGCTATCGCAACCAGGTGAAGTTCCTGGAGCGGCAGACGGGCCTCAGGCAGTGAGCCGGCCCTGAGCCGGTTTGGAAAGGCGCGGAAGAGCGCGGCGCCGGGAGCCCATGGCGTCTCGCAGAGATGGACCGGACCCGATCCCGACGCCATTGGCTTGGCCGCCCCTCCCCGCTACGGAGCGCGCCATGACGGAGATCAGCGAACAGGCGGTGGGACGGGCGCAGATCGAGGCGCTGGCGCGCAGCGGGCCGGCGCATCTCGTCGATTGCGATCTCGAGGGGGCGAGCCTCGCGCAGCCGGATCTCGCCGGCTGGACGTTCGAACGCTGCAACCTGCGCCGTGCCGATCTGTCGGGATGCAAGCTGGAGGGTACGCGCTGGCAGTCCTGCCGCGGCCCCTTCGCCGGCTTCGTCGGGGCCGATCTGTCGGAAGCGCGCTTCGCCGGCTGCGATCTCAACAATGCGGTGCTGCGGCGCGCGAACCTCTATGCCGCGGCGTTTCGCAGCTGCAAGCTGACCGGCGCCGACCTGGCGGAGGCGCGGCCAGTCGACCTGCTGTTCGAGGAGACGCTGCTGGTCAACGCCAAGCTGCCCGGCTTCTCCTTCCGCAAGCAGATGCTCCGCCGGGTGGATTTCAGCGATGCGGACCTGCGCAAATGCGATTTTCGCGCGACCGAGTTCGAGGCGTGCAGCCTGCGCGGCGCCGATCTGCGCGGCGCGCGCTTCGAGGGGGCGGACCTGCGCAGCGCGGATCTGGGCGGCCTCAAGCTTGCCGACGCGGTGCTGTTCCGCGGGGCGATCGTCTCGCGCGCGCAGGCGGCGGACCTGCTCGGCGAGCTGGGGATCAGCGTGCTCTGAGGATCAGCGGATCAGGACCAACTCGGCCCCCACGTCGAGAACGCCCCAGCCCACATCCGCCGTCACCGCCGGAATGCCGTTTTCCAACGCGAGGGCCAGGCAAGCGCGATCGCCCAGCGAGAGGCCGGCCTTGCGGGTCGCCGCGCGCAGGAAACCGGCACGCACCGCCTGAGCCGAATCGAACGGGACGACGTCCAGATCGAGATCGGCGAGGCTTTCCCGAATCGCATCGTCCGGAACGCCCCGTTCCTGCAGCTTGGCGATCACCTCCGACAGATTGACTGCGCCGATGCGCGCTTCGGGCAAGAGCCGCGCGACCTCCTCCGCCCCCGGCTCCCCCAGCATGGCCGCAAGCAATGCAGATGCGTCCAGCACATAGCCGCGCTCATTCATCCTCGGCGCTCCGTCGCCGATCGGCGATGAGCGCGTCGGAAAGCCTTTCCTCATCCGATACATAAGGCCTGAGCCGCGCCTGAACGCGGGCCAGCGCCGCGCGGATCGGGCGGACATGGAGCTCGCCGTCGACGACCCGCATCATGACCGGATCGCCATCCTCGAGCCCGAGCGCGCGGCGTATATCGGCAGGAACCTGCAGCCGGCCACCGCTCACCAGTCTGCCACGCTGCGCGTTCATTGTATCAGGAACCTCGATCTGTATGAATGGACTAGCTCATACAGACGCGGTGTGATTGCGGCAAGGAGGCGGGTTGCTTGCGCATCCTGGCAGCTGCCTCTTGATATTCGCGCGCCGGGCCTTATTCTGTGTGGCGCGGACCGGGCCCCTCTGGCGCGCCTCAGCCCTTGGCGAAAGCGCGTGATGTCGGACCGCATCGGATGATCCGATGCCATGAGCCCGGCGCTGTTTCAGCCCTCACGCCACGGTTCGGATCTCCGATCGACCCCTTTGGTCTTGAAGAGGAGATTATGATGACCATGCGCCTGTTTCGCCTGATGGAACTGCATCAGCGGATCGACGAAGCGTTGCGCCGGGAACGGCATCGCCGCAAGCCCGACCCCCTGACCCTGGCCGCGCTGAAGACGCGCAAGATCCGGATCAAGGACAGGATGCGGCAGGCCTTCGGCACGCTCGCTCCCGCCTGATCGGCGGCTGTCGGGCGGCGCCTCATCCTCCCCGGAACTGGAGGGGACCGCACATAGCGCGGTGGCGGCGCCGCCGCTCACAACCGACGACGCGCGCGCAGCAAGCCCGGAACCCCGCCACTGCCTGCGGGGAAGGATGAAGCTGCGCTGCCCTCTTTCCCTCACGACGGGGCTTTCGTCATGATCGAATTTCTCGCTGCCGACTGGCTCGGCACGCCGGCCTGGTTCTGGCTGGCATTCGGCGCCATCGTCGCCGCGCTCACCGTCTTCGATCTCGGCATCCTCCACAAGGAGGATCGCGAGATGGGGGTCGCGGAGAGCCTGAAGCTCTCCGCCTTCTACATCGGCGTCGCCTTGCTGTTCGGCGCCTGGATCTGGGCCGAGCGGGGCGCGGATCTCGGCCTCAAATATTATACCGGCTTCTTCATCGAGAAGGCGCTGTCGATCGACAACGTCTTCGTGATCAGCCTGATCTTCGGCTATTTCGCGATTCCGCGCAAATATCAGTATCGAGCGCTCCTGTGGGGCATCCTCGCCGTCGTGCTGCTGCGCGGGCTGATGATCGCCGGCGGCGCCGCGCTGGTCGCCGAGGCGCATTGGGTGCTGTATCTCTTCGCCGCGTTCCTGATCGTCACCGGCATCCGCATGCTGCTGTCGCGCGAGGAAACCACGGACATCGGGCAGAATCCCGTGCTGCGCTTCATCGCCAAGCATATGCGGGTGACGCCGCAGCTGCACGGGGCCCGCTTCCTCGTCCGCGTGGCGGATGCGAAGAGCGGCCGGAGGGTGCTGGCAGCGACGCCGCTGCTGCTCGCGCTCGTCGTGATCAACATCGCCGACATCGTGTTCGCGATCGACAGCGTGCCGGCGATCTTCGCGATCACCACCGACAATTTCGTGGTCTACACCTCGAACATCATGGCGATCCTCGGCCTTCGCGCGCTCTATTTCGCGCTGGAGGCGATGGTGCACCGCTTCCACTATCTCAAATATGCGATGGCGGCGGTGCTGATCTTCATCGGATCGAAGATCTTCATCTCGGATTTCCTGCTGGGCGGCGCGAAGTTCCCGCCTCTCGCCAGCCTGACGATCACCGCCGCGCTGATCGGTTCGGGCGTGCTCTACTCGCTCTGGAAGACCCGGGGCGAGAGGGTGCCGACGGTGCATTGAGGGTGGTTCGGCGGCAGTGATCGGGCTGCGGGAAACGCTGGGTATCCGGTCTCGGCCGTCGGATCGAAAACATAGCCGGCGAACGATCGCACGGCGGCCCAGCCGCAGGATCAATGCGGGTTGATCCGATTCGATAATTCGATAATAGTGGAAATATCGAATCGATAGAGAGGCTATCATGAAGCGCCTGCACCTCCACCTCAGCGTCCCGGCGATCGAGCCGGCCATCCGTTTCTATTCCACATTGTTCGATGCCCCGCCGAGCATCGCGAAGGACGATTATGCAAAGTGGATGCTGGAAGATCCGCGGGTGAACTTCGCGATCTCGACCCGCGGGCGGGCGGCAGGCGTGGATCATGTCGGCATCGAAGTAGACAGCGCCGAGGCGCTGGGGCTGATCGCGGGCCGGCTGAAAGAAGCCGGCGCCTCGACCTTCGACCAGGAGGCGACCACCTGCTGCTATGCCCGGTCCGACAAGAGTTGGGTAACGGATCCGGCCGGCATGCGCTGGGAGAGCTTCTTCACCCATGGCACGGCCACCGACTATGGCGAAGATGCCGAAATCCCCGAACCCGCGTCCACCAGCGCCTGCTGCGCCGCCGCCCCGACCGATGCCGCCGGCAGGGCGTGCGGCTGATGCAGATTCCCGCGGCAGTCGAGGCGCTCTCCGCCCTCGCCCATCCGAGCCGCCTCGGCGCCTTCCGCATGCTCATACGCGCAGGCGAAGCGGGCGTGCCGGCCGGGGAGATCGCGCGGGAGATCGGCGCGGTGCCGAGCACGCTTTCCACCCATCTCACCATCCTGACGCATGCCGGGCTGATCCGCTCCCGGCGCGAAGGACGTTCGATCATCTATCTCGCCGATTATGACGGCATGCGCGACCTGCTGGCTTTCCTGATGGCGGATTGCTGCGCGGGCCGCCCGGAAATCTGCGCGCCGCTGAGCGATATCGCGCAAGCCGCGGCCTGCTGCGCCGCGCTCGAAACACCATGCGGATGAGCGCGGCCGCGCCTGATGGTCCGCTCCAGAGGATTCGGTACGAGCGCAGGCTGGCCGCCGAGGCGCTGGGCACGGCATTGCTGCTCGCCATAGTCGTCGGGTCGGGGATCATGGGTGAGCGGCTGGCGGGCGGCAATGTCGCGATCGCGCTGCTCGTCAACGCGATCGCGACCGGCGCCGGACTGGTGGTGCTGATCGAAAGCCTCGGCCCGATATCGGGCGCGCATCTCAATCCGGCGGTCACGCTGGTCGCCTGGCTGCGGCGCGACATCGATGGACGCGCTGCCATCGCTTATGCGGCGGCGCAGACTGCCGGCGCAATCGCTGGCACGATCACGGCGCATCTGATGTTCGCGCGCCCGCCGATCGAATTTTCCGCCACGCATCGCGATGGGCCGGCGATGGCCCTTTCCGAGTTCGTCGCGACCTTCGGGCTGATCGGCACCATCCTCGGCGTGTCCCGCGCTCGGCCCGGATTCGTCTCCATTGCAGTCGGCTTCTACATCGTGGCGGCCTATTGGTTCACCGCCTCGACCGCCTTCGCCAATCCGGCGGTGACGGTGGCACGCTGCCTCACCGCGACATTTTCCGGCATTGCTCCGGCCAGCGCGCCGGCGTTCATCGCGGCGCAGATTGCCGGTGCCCTGGCCGGCTGGACCCTATTCACCTGGCTCTACAGAGAGGCGCGTCCGGCATGAGCGACTTTCCCGTCACCATCTATCACAACCCGGCCTGCGGCACGTCGCGCAACGCCCTCGCGATGATCGAGGCGGCGGGATACCGGCCGACGGTGATCGACTATCTGCAGACGGGCTGGACGCGCGCGCTACTGGAGGAACTGCTCGCGGCCATGGGCGCCCGGCCGCGCGACATACTGCGCGAGAAGGGCACGCCGGCAGCCGAGTTGGGGCTCACCGATCCGGCGGCGGACGATGGAGCGATCCTCGACGCGATGCTGGCGCACCCGATCCTGGTCAACCGGCCGATCGTGCGGACACCCAGGGGGGCCCGGCTGTGCCGTCCGTCCGAAAGGGTGTTCGATCTTCTGGAGCGGGTGCCGGACGCCTTCGTGAAGGAGGATGGCGAGGTGGTGGACATGTCCCCATGGCGATGAGCCGGCCGCAGGTCGCTTCGCCACTTTCGCTCGCCGACATAAGCGGTTAGCCTCATGCTCGACAGGCCTATGGGATGCACATGACGATTTCTTTCCCGTCATCCTGGCGAACGTCAGGATCAGCGGAGCGGACGTCTCGCTGAGCCGGGATGACGATATCTGGCGCGGCGCGGCGGGCAGCTGTCCGATGCCGGCGAGCTGACCGCACGCAGCGAAGCTCGGCAGCGAGGCCGGCGGCCGGATCAGGGAAAAGGCGCGGATCGACCTCGCGCCGCGCAAAGCGGAACGCTGACGTGGTGCTACGGGCGCAAACCCGAAGACACCGACAACCGAAATCCGCCAAATCGAAAGAAAAAGCTGTTTCGAATCAGTACCTGCCACAGACATAGTGGGCACGGGCTCTGCACGCATAGAGAAGGGGGATATCTTCTATGCCGATTCGGACGATCCTGCAGACACTTGATAGTTCGCGCTTCCAAAATGACCGGCCACTCGATCGCTCGGTGGATACCGCACATGCCCGAAGCGAGACACTTATCGCGCTCCTGTTCGGTTACGATATCATCGTTCCTGCAAATGATCTGGCTGATTCTCCCGCATTTCAAAGCCTCATAAGCGAGATACATCTCGGCGCGAGACAGCCGCTGGAGACATATCGGAAAATCAACGGCGTCCCGTTGCAACTCTTCAAAGTCGGGCTGGAGGATCAGTACCGGAGGCGGAACGGCTTTCGGGGATATAGCGCGTTCGTCGATGCCTATCGCAGTTCCGTCCTCAAGGAAAAGCAGGAAGGCCTGCCGCCGCGGGAATTGGTACAGATCAGCGAGAGCGCTGACGCCGGCAGCAGCTCCACGGACATGATAAAAGGCATGGCTGCCGTATATCTGGGAGATGATGAGGCGGCCGCAAAGGCTCTGGAAAAATCCAACCCGCGAATCTTCCAGTTCACACAAATGATGCGATCCTACTTCGAGCCGCGCGTCAATACGGCTGTCGAGTTCGTTTATCTCGAAACGAATATGTTATCGCAGGATTATTCACTTATCTTCTCAAGATATATCAGCATGGCCTTGGATCGCGCAATGCGCCGCGGAGCCAATGACGAAAAGATTCAATCAATTCGTAGCTCTCTTGAGGAATTCATGAACTCCGATCTGCCGAAGTCACGAAGATCTCACTGGATGAGGCGCAGAGATATCTTTAGAGAACATGCAGATATTATTCGTGATTGGATGGATTTCTGCGTTTACGGCATGCTCTTCAACGCCTTCGATGCACGCATATCTTCCTATTTCACTCAGGAATGCAGCTTCGACAAGGAAGCCAATGATATCCGTATGGGGGCACTCTCCAACCGAGCATTCAGCGTCTATCGCGACGCAAGCCACAGTTCTTTGCTGCCGCAAGCCGACCGCATTGCCTGGGACGAGATCGTTACCCTGATTACCAGTAAACCGATGGCGGACGCGGTCAGACGATTTCACGTTAATATCGCAGCCGCCAAGGCCTTGAACGGCGAACGGCGGGAGATTGCGCTTGAGGACGCGAAAAACCGCCATATCGATTTTCTGCGCAACCATGAGAAGGGCATCTACGTCGAACGGTACCTTGATGGAGCCGACCAGGAACGCATCGAGATCCGCGCGCATATGCCGACCAGCGAGCGCTGGGCCGAAAAGATCAAGTTCGGCCTGCGAACTGCTGCAAGCTTCGCTTCAATAAAGCTGAAGCCCCACATGGGAGGAGCATCCGACCTCACGTCACCCGCGCTCAAGGAGATGACGGATCGCATTGTCGGCCCGATCGGCAAGGCAGTAGACTATCTCCTCCGACCGTCTCAAATCTCGATCGAAGAGGGCAAGGCGATGGTCTCAAGCGAGATGGAACGGCTCAATTTCTGGATCCGTTAACAAGCAGCGCGCCAACACCATCCCCCTGCATTCAATAAATGACGCCCTTCGCAGCCAGACGCGCGTGGAGGGCCGGATCGACGGCGTCCTCATGCGCCTTGCGGATCTGGATCAGCGAAGCGAGCGGCGCCTCGATATAGTGGATCGCCTTCCAGCCGCCGGGCTTGCGGCGCAGCACCATGCTGATCCGCACCGGGCCGCCGAACGGCTTGGGATAGAGGCGGTTGCCGGGCAGATAGGTGCTCCAGTTGCAATGGAAGAAGGCGATGGCGACGTCCGCGCCGGCCTGGATCGCGGTGAGATCCCGCCAGGTGAGCAGCCGTTCCGCCCGCGTGCGATCGACGCCCCAATAGCCGTTGATCGCGTCCCAGCCGATATGCGGTTCGCACTCCTCGGCCAGATAGATGGCCTGGTCCTCGTCCGTGTCCCACAACGCCCGCATGCGATCCGCATCATAGACGTTCCAGGCATCGAAATAGGCGTCGAGGAAATCGGTGATCTCGCCGTGCAGATCCTTCATCGTCATGAAGCCAGTGCTCCCCCTCAGGTTCAATTGTACTATCTATAGATGTATTTTGGCGGCGTAAATGGCGAAGGGACGAGATACGCACCGTGCGCTCGCTCTCCTCTTTCTCCCGAGAGGTCAGCCGGGATTGCGGCGGGCGCGATGGGCGGGCAGGATGGGGCAGCCCCTGCGAAAGGACATCGCCATGAAGATCGCCGCTCCCTTTCTCGCCATCGGCCTGATCGCCGCCGCCGGGAGCGCCGGCGCAGCGCCGCAAGGAAGCGATGCGGGATCGCCGCTGGTCGGCACCTGGCGACTGGTGGCCTATTCCGACACGCCCGCAGGCGGATCGCCGGTCTATCCGTTCGGCCAGAACCCGTCCGGCATCTTCCAGTTCGGGCCGGAGGGCATCGCCTCGATCAACATCATGCGCAATCCGCCGAACCCGACCGGCCCGACGGTCAGCACCGGGCTGGATGCCTGCCAGCCCGCCTGGTATTGCTCGTATTACGGCCATTACACGGTGGATCCGGCGCGGGGACGCTGGACCATGCATGTCGAGGGCGGCAACGTGCCCACCTATCTCAACACCGATCAGACGCGCGGCTTCCGCGTGGAAGGGGACCGGCTGATCATGTCCTCCAGCTACGAGGTGAATGGCGGCACGGTGACGGCGGAACGCGTGCTGCAGCGCGTGCGCTAGGACGGTTTCCGATCGTTCGCGCCCCCCCTCTGAAGGGGACGGGCTTCAGATCGCAAACCGCCCCAAAAGCCGCCGATCAGGACGCGGGCGTTTCGGGTTCCATCGTGCACGACACGGCCTTCTCGCGCGGCCGGGTAAACTGTGCAGAGCTGCCCTTCGTCCAGAAGACATAGTCGCCGGCGCTGCCCTTGCCCGTGTAGCGCACACCGGAAGCAGCGGGCTCCTGCGTCATGATCAGCGCATCCTGATCCCAGCGCAGCCGCACCAGATCGGGATCCACATTCACGAAGACGGCGTGGATCGGCTCGGTCATGCCCTTGCACTTGACCGTGAAAGGTCCGCTGGACGCCGGACGCGGCGGCGTACCGTCCGCTTCGCCCGTGCCGTCGTCAGCCGCGGCCGGATCGGGGGCGGCGCGGGCATCGGCATAATTGCTGCGCAGATCGTCGATGCGGCCGACATAGCTCGCCACCAGACAGTTTTTCGCGACATCTCCGGTGCCGCAGCGATCGCGCTCGAGCGTCCAGTTACGCTGGGCCTGATCGAGCGCCGGCACCATGTCCGGCGTCACCGACGGGCCGGAACGGACGAGGCCGAACAGGCGCGCGACCTCCTTGTCCATGCGCGCCAGCGCAGGATCGGCGCAGACCGTCGCCGCGACGCCGATCTGGCTGGCGCAGGCGGAATCCACGGGCGCCGAAGCGAGCAAGGCGTTGGAAGCGGCGGCGACATCGTTCGACAGGGCGGATTCGGCCGGCTGTGCGGCATCCTTGCCCACCTGCCGATCCGAGCAGCCGGCAAGCCCGAGCACCAGCCCCGCCAGCACCATTCCCCTTCGCATAATCCACTCCCGTGCTTGATAGCCAGCGAACGGGAGACAGGGCAGCGGGGTTCCGCCGGCCGTCTCCCCACCGCCGGCGGAGGATCGGCTTCGCACCGCAGCGCGATAGCCGCCCCTTTAGGAAAGCGTTGACAACCTCGGATGAACGATCAGGGGCGGGGCACGCCACAGGCACTGCCCCCAAAGAGGCGCGCACCGCTCATGCGAGCCGTTGTCAGCCGCGAAGCGGCGTGCGACCCCCGTTCCCGTGCGATTCGGCCAAGGGGGCGGCAGTGCGCGACGGAGCGATTGCGACGCTGATCCTGCTCGCCATGCTGGGCGGATGCGGAAGCGGCGATGCATCCAGCGGGCCGGGCGCGGATCTGCCGAAGCTTTCCATCCGTCTGGATCCGCCCGCCAATGCCGCCGACGATCTGGCTGCGCAGGACGGGGACGGCGAGGCAGTCGGAAACGGCACCGCGATTCCGGGACGCCGCTTCAGCGCGATCACATGGCTGCCCTGCGCAGGCGCCGACGGCCGGCCGGTGCGCAACTGCCCGGCCGGCGTGGTGCGCAAGCCCGGCGGCGGCGCGGACGTCACCGTGATCTGGCCGGATTCCCGCACCCGCACAGTGTTTTTCGATGCCAGCGGGATCGTCCTCGGTGCGGACGTGAACCGGGCTGACGGATCCAGCGACTATCTCGTCCGCGGCGTTCGCAAGGAACCGGACATCACGGTGGTGACGATCGGGCCCGAACGCTACGAGATACCGGACGCATTCGTGCGAGGGCCGGGCTGACGGATCGGCTCGGGCGCGGGATACTCAGCGGCCCGGGCGCGACGGCCTGGACGGAGGAAGCCAGGAGAGATTGCGTCGCACGGTGCGCGGCGGCAGGGCGGCCAGCCGCTTCAGATCGTCATAGCGCAATATCTCAATATGCCCGCGTTCGCGCTTCAGATATCCCTCCGCATCGAGGCTGCGCAGCGTGCGATTGACGTGCACCGCGGTCAGCCCGAGCAGATCGCCGAGCTGTTCCTGCGTCAGCGGCAGATCGAAGGCGGCCCCCATTCCGCTCGCCACGAGCCGCAGCCGTTCGTGCAGATGGACGAACAGCCAGGCGATACGGTGCCGCGCATCGAGCCGCCCCATGCCGGTGAGCCGATCCATCAGCAGCACCCGTTCCTCCTGCGCGCTCAGGAAGAACAAGGCGCCGAGGCGAGGATGCTGCACGAAGATCTCCCCCAGCGCCTCCAGCGAAACCTGGGCGACACTCACGTCCGTCAGCGCGATCAGCGTTTCCGCAGCGCGCGACAGCGGCAGGCTGGGCGCGCCCATGAGATCGCCGGGCACATGCAGCTTGAGCAGTTGTCGGCTGCCGTCGGCCAGGGTGACGCTGCTCACCGCCCAGCCTTCGAGCAGAAAGAAGAGGCCCGGCGGCATCTCGCCTTCCTGGCGGATGATCGCGTGTCGGGCGTGCGTCGCGAACCGATCCGCCAGGCCACGGAGCGCTGCCATCTCCGTCGTGCTGAGGTCCGCCAGTTCCGTTATGCGGATCGGCAGCAAGCCATCCGCACCGGCCGGCGGCTCCGAAGCCTTGTTCATATGCTGCCCCCTCGGTTTATTCCTTTCTTCTTCCGGACGATCCTTAACAGCCTTGAAGAGACTATTAATCGATCTGGATCAATCCGTTTCTAAGGATGAACCTCACCCGCTCCCTAATGCAGCGATGACCATGCGGATGGGTTAATCCATCCGAGGTCCGTTTCCAAAGAGGTAGAGAGACCGCGTCGGAGCAGAGCATGCGCCGAAGACGCATGCCCAAACGCCGTTCAGGGACGCGGATTGACGGCGTCGAGAATGGTCAGCTGCTCTCCCATATTGCCCTCGCCCACGCTGGACATGGTGACGAGGATCGTGGTTCCCGGACGCAGCTCCGCCTTCACCGCATCGTAGAAGGCACGCGGCATCAGCACGCGGTTGATCGCGGCCTCGTCCAGCTCGCGTCCTACATCTCCGTCATGGCCGGGCAGGCCGACATAGATCCAGTGCGGCTTGCCGTCCTTGCCGAGCGCCAGGTTGATGACATGGCTGCCCGGATCGTCGTCGTTGATCCGCGCCACGCTGCGCCCGATCTCGACGCCATTGCGCAGCACGACGATCGCCTGATCGGATTTGGAGATGATGATGGTGAGTGGCCCCGTCGGTGCCTTTTCTGGCTGCCAGCGATATTCCGCGCGGTCGAGGCTCTGCTGTGCCGTCGCATCGGCGCCGCCGAGCGTGGGCGGGACGAGCAGGCTGGCGTCGGTCGTCGTAACGTGGTTGACGGCGTTGCCCTCCACAACGACGGTCGCGCCCAGCGAGGTAATCCCGAACAGCGCCTTGGCGAACGCCATCGGCAGGTGCACGCAGCCATGGCTTTCGGGATAGCCGGGCAGGCCACCGGCGTGGAGCGCGACGCCGTCCCATGTCAGCCGCTGGGTGAAGGGCATGGGCGCGCTGTTATATTTGCTCGATCGGTGATCGGCATCCTTCTGCAGGATGGTGAAGACACCGGTGGGTGTCTCATAGCCCTGCTTGCCACTGGAAACGGTGCTGACGCCGATGCGCACGCCGTTGCGATAGACGGTCGCCCGCTGGCGCGAGAGATCGACATAGACGAGCACCGGGCCGGACGGCGCGATGCCCGGCGCCCAGATCCATTCGCCGGGCTTCAGCGCATCGGTCTTGCGGGCGAGCTCCGGCAAGGAGCTAACCGTCGCGCCCTGGCCGAATGCGGACGCCGCGACCAGCGCCTGCGCCGCGAGCGCGGCCGTCCATAGCGTCGCGGTCTTCGTCATCGGCCTTCCCTCCCCGTCCGTCTCGCGGCGACGCTGGCACAGGCGCGGCGCGCACGCCAGTTCTCGGCGCAGTTCCTGCTTCGGCGATTCGCGGCAATCCCCGGAGCAATCCTAGCGTCAGCTCGTGATCTTCGACGGAGACGAGCCGATGTGCACGGGCACGCCCGATATCCCTACCATGCCGGAACGGCAGGCTGTGAAGCTGCCGGACGGCGGCGATCTGACCCAGCGCAGCGCCGACCAGCGCCGGCGCCGCCTGGCCTATGCGGCCGCGATCGGGACGAGCCCGATCGGCACGCTCGGCAATCCCGCCACCACGGCCGGCGCCGGGGGCGCGACCACCCTTGGCTGAGGATCTGATCCGCGAGCAATGCGAGAAACGGCTCGCCGGCCTCAAAGCCTCGCGCCAGCCCTATGAATCGGACTGGGAGGAGATCGCGCAGCTCGCCGCGCCAGCCCGCTCCCGCTTCCTGGGCAGCCGCGGCCACCGCCGCCGATCGAACCGCGCGCTGTTCGACGGGCATGCGCGGCGATCCTTCCGCACGCTGGCCAGCGGCATGACCTCGGGCCTCTCCTCCCGCTCGCGCCCCTGGTTCCGCATCACCCTACCCGATGCCGACCTTGCCAGCCGCGGCCCGGTGGCGGCGTGGCTCGGCACCGTCGAGGAGACGATCTACCGCTTCCTCGGGCGCACCAACTTCTACACCGCGGCCCAGGCCGGCTATCAGGAGATCGGCCTGTTCGGCACCGAAGCGACGGTGATGATCGAGCATGCCCTGGCGGGCGCGGTCTGCCACAGCCTCAGCGCCGGCGAATATTGGATCGCGCAATCGGACGCGCTGACCGCCGACACCCTCTATCGCTGCGTTCCGATGTCCACGCTGCAATGCGTGCAGGCGTTCGGGCTGGAAGCGGTGAGCCCATCGGTGCGCGATCGCTACGACCGCTCCAGCTATGACGACATCGTCAGCGTCTTCCACGCGATCGAGCCCAACATGGACCGGGACGGCGGGCGGCGCGACCTCAAGGGCAAGCGGTTCCGATCGGTCTGGTGGGACGAGGGCGAGAGCGACCGGCGCCGGCTGCTGCGCGTCGCGGGCTATGACGAGCAGCCCTTCTGGGCGCCGCGCTGGGAGACGCTGGGCGGCGAGGTCTACGGCACCTCGCCCGGCTTCGACGCGCTGGCCGACATGCGCGAGCTGCAGATGCAGGCGCGGCGCAAGTCCGAAGCCGTGGACATGCACATCAAGCCCGAGATCATCGTGCCGCCGCAGATCCAGCTGCGCCGCGTGCCGGGCAGCGTCGTCGCCGCGGCGGGCATCGATGCCGAAGGGATCAAGATACCCTATCAGGTGCCCTACCAGACGATCGGCGTGATTGGCGAGGACATCACCCGCTGCCAGCAGGCGATCGACGTCGCCACCTATGCCGACCTGTTCATGGCGATCACCAACATGCCCGGCGTGCAGCCGCGCAACATGGAGGAGATCGCCAGCCGCAACGAGGAGAAGCTGACCCAGCTCGGCCCGGTGATCGAGCGGGTGGAGAATGAGAAGCTGCAGGTCGCGATCGATCGCACCTTCGCGATCCTGCTGCGTGGCGGCTTCCTGCCGCCGCCGCCCAAGGAGCTTGCCGGGCAGGAGCTGAAGATCGAGTTCGTCTCGATCCTCGCCCAGATGCAGCGGATGGTGGGCCTTGGCCAGATCGAGCGCACGCTGGGCTTCGCCGGCAGCCTGGCGGGGAGCCATCCCGAGATCATGGACCTGATCGATGCCGACGCGGTGCTGCGCGAATATGCCGACCGCGCGGGCACGCCGCCCCGGCTGCTGCGCGATGCGGCGAGCGTGGCGCAGCTGCGCGCGGGGCGCCAGCAGGCCCAGGCGATGCAGCAGGCGATGGCAGCGGTGCCGGCGATGAAGGGCGGCGCGGATGCACTCAAGACGCTGTCCGAGACCGACGGCGGCGGCGGGGAATCGATGCTCGGCAAGATCATGGCCGGAATGGGCGGGATGGCCGGCGGCGACGCGCAAGGCGGTCAGGGATGAGGGGCCGGAGCGGCTTGCTGCCCTCATCCTCCCCAGCTCCGCTGGGGAGGGGGACCGTGCGAAGCATGGTGGAGGGGAAATACCGGACAAGAGCAAAGGAAGCGCTCCTTTCTTCGGTCCCGCAATTCCCCTCCACCACCCTACGGGTGGTCCCCCTCCCCATCTTCGATGGGGAGGATGAGGGTGGGAGGCCCGCCCGATGAGCGCTAGCCTCGAAGCCAAGGAGATGGCGCAGCTGCTCGCGCTCCCGGCCTTTCGCCGCTTCCTGTGGCGCGCGGTGCGGGCGGCAGGGCTGCTGCACCCGGCCTACGGCACCGATGGGCGCGATCTCGCCTATCGCGAAGGGCGGCGCAGCCTGGCGCTGGACCTGCTGCGCATGGCCGAGGCCGGCCAGCCCTTCCCCCACCCCGAGGCGCTTTCGACCTGGGCGAGCCTGCTCGGCGAGGAACTGCAATTCACGACGGAGAAGACGACCGATGATCGACGAGACGAATGGGATGGAGGGGCTGGACGCAGCCGGCGGCGCGACCCCGCAGGAGACGACGGCGAGCGTTTCGCCGGCTGACGCGGGCGCCGGCACGCGCGAGGGCGGACAGGGCGGCGAAGCCGGCTCCGCTTTCGACGCCGACACGGTGCTCGGCGGTCCACCCCGCGCACCCGACAGCTATCGTCTCGAGGCGCCGGAGGGGCTGAGCCTGGACGATGCCGCGGTGGCGATGGCGACGCCGGCCTTCCAGGCGCTGAACCTCAGCAACGAGCAGGCGCAAAGCCTGATGCCCGTTGCCGCCGAATGGGCGAAGAGCCTGCAGGAGCGCGGCCAGCAGCAGCTGATGGAACAGGTGGCTGCGCAACGGCGCGAATGGTTCGAGGCCGCGCGTGGCGATCGCGAGATCGGCGGCGGCAATTGGGACGCGAGCACGGCCCGCGCCGCCCGCGCGCTCGACATGCTCGGCTTTCCCAAGGGTTCGGCATTCCGCGCGCTGCTCGACGAAAGCGGGCTCGGCAACCACCCCGAAATGATCCGCGCCTTCGCCCGCGTCGGCCGTGCCGTCTCCGAGGACGGTTTCGAGCGGCCGGGCACGCCGAGCGCGGGGCGCAAGACCGACGAGGAGCTTTTCTATCCCGGAATGACCCGAACCGCCTGACCGACGGCAGGCTTCAACTTTTGTCGCGATTTTCGAGCCGTCGGGCCTGCGCGCCCAACTCGCAATCGCTTGTTTCACGAGGAGAATAGACGATGGCGGCACAGGGCAACACAGTCGCGACGCTGGTGGACGTCGCGCGGCAGCTCGATCCCGATGGCAAGATCGCCCGGGTGGCGGAACTGCTCAACCAGACCAATGCGGTGCTCGACGATATCGTGTGGAAGGAAGGCAATCTGCCGACCGGCGATCGCACCACGGTGCGTACCGGCCTGCCGGGCGTGTCCTTCCGCGCGCTCAACGAAGGCGTGCCGCGCAGCAAGTCGACGGTCAGCCAGTTCGACGAAGGTGCGGCGATGCTGGAAGGTTTCAGCGAGGTCGACCGCAAGGAGGCAATCCTTTCGGGCAATGTCGCGCGATATCGGCTGAACGAGCAGCTCGCCTTCTTCGAATCGATGAACCAGACAATGTCGAGCTATCTCTTCTACGGCAATGCCGCGACCACGCCGAAAGCGTTCACCGGACTTGCACCGCGCTATGCGTCGCTGACCGGCACGACCAAGGACCAGTTGCTCGACTGCGGCGGCACGGGCAGCGACAATTGCTCGATCTGGCTTGTGGTGTGGGGCGAGAACTCGATCCGCGGCATCTATCCGAAGGGCAGCAAGGCCGGGCTGTTCCACGAGGATGTGAGCGACGTGACGACGGCGAGCGACGGCTTCCCCACCGGCACCGTGCTCTACGATGCGAACGGCAATCCCTATATGGGCTATCGCGACCATTATGAGTGGAATTGCGGGCTCAGCGTGAAGGACTGGCGCTTCGCGGCGCGCGCCTGCAACATCAGCCGCGCGGCGCTGACCAAGGACATCTCCACCGGTGCCGACCTGCAGGACGTGTTCATCCAGCTGTCCGAGCGCGTGCAGAGCCTGGAGATGGGCGGCACCAAGGCGGCCTTCTACGCGCCGCGCGTGGTGAACACGATGCTGCGCCGGCAGCTCGTCAACAAGAAGAACGGCTTCCTCTCCTGGGAGGAGATTGGCGGGCGCAAGGTGATGGCGTTCGACGGCATCCCGATCCGCCGGGTCGACGCGCTCAACGTCAGCGAAGCGCGAGTGGTCTGATCCTCCCATCCTCCCCGGCCCCGCCGGGGAGGACGGCAAACCTCGCCCAATTCCAAGGAGTTCTTCCATGATTACCGACGCACAGACCCGACTTTCCAACGTGCAGGCGCTGACCAGCGGCACGGTGGCCTCGACCAACAGCTACGATCTCGGCAAGGCGCGCGACATTGGCCGCGGCCATCCGCTGCGCGTGATCGTGACGGTGGATACCGCCTTCGGCGGCGGCACCAGCGTGACCCCCAACATCATCGAATCCGATAATGCGGATCTTTCCTCTCCCAGCCAGATCAGCCTCGGCGAAACCACGCTGGAAGCCAGCCTGACCGCGGGCGCGAAGATCATGGACCGCGTACTGCCCAAGACGAGCAAGCGCTACATCGGCGTGCAATATGTGAATTCGGGTACTCACAGCGCGGGCGCGGTGAGCGCGCATATCGTGATCGACGCCGACAGCAGCACGCAGTTTCAGGCGAATACCGGCCTCTGACCGGCTCTCCCCGCCTGCCGGAGCGGTTCGCGTCATGCGGGCCGCTCCGGTTCTTTCCATCGGCGGCGGGAAAATCCCACCCTTTTGGAGTTCGTTTATTATCGCCACAAATCATGATAGATTGGCCGGCCTCATATAAAGCAAGGGGAGACCGGCCATGGCGCGTTCGTCTTACCTTCTTTTCGGCGTCACTGCCTATTTTGTCTTTTTCGCGACTTTTCTTTATCTTATCGGTTTCATTGCAGATGCTCCCGGACTGCCCCGCACCATCGACGGGCCTGAACCGGAACTGCATTCGTTGCAAGGCCGGTTCGCGATCGATGCCGGGCTGATCCTGCTGTTCGGCCTGCAGCATAGCGTCATGGCGCGGCGCGGCTTCAAGGCATGGTGGACACGGATCGTGCCCGAACCGATCGAGCGCAGCATCTACGTGCTCGTCTCGAGCATCGTGCTGATCGTCCTCATGCGCTTCTGGCAACCATTGCCTCACGCCCTGTGGGACCTGCGCGGCGGCGTGGCGGCTCCGCTGCTCTGGATCCTGTTCGCGCTCGGCTGGACGATCGTGCTCGTCAGCACCTTCCTGATCAGCCATTTCGAGCTGTTCGGCCTCAAGCAGGTCTGGGCCAATCTGCGCGGTGCCCACGGCGTCGCGCCGACCTTGCGGCAGCCGCTCTTCTACCGCTTCGTGCGCCACCCGCTCTACAGCGGCTTCCTGATCGCCTTCTGGGCGACGCCGCACATGACGCTCGGCCACCTGCTGCTGGCGGCGGGCCTGTCGCTCTACATATTGGTGGCGATCGAACTGGAGGAGCGCGATCTGCTGCACATGTTCGGCGCGGATTATGCGCGCTACCGGCAGCGTGTCGGCAAGCTGGTGCCGCGGCTACGGCGGGGCGGCGACTGAGATGCTGTGTGGGGCTGCGCCCTCACCGCACGCGCAGCCCTTCCAGATAGCCGCACAGCATGTCCGCCAGCGCGGCGGCATAAGGCTCCGCCGCTTCCGGTGCGCGGTGGCGTTCGGAGATCGCCTTGCCGACGTCGCCGAGCGTCATCATCACCAGCTCGGCTGCAAGCGTGCGCGTGGCATCCGGCGCACCGGGCAGCGCCTCGGCCATGAAGGCTTGGAGGGTGCGCGTGCCGGCCAGACGCGGCTCCTGTGCCTCCGGGGCATCGCGATAGAGGGGGGCCGCATCGTCGAGCGCACCGCGCATGGCGGCTTCCTCGCACTCGGAACGGACGAAGGCGTGCACGGCGGTTCGCAGGCGATCGAGCGGCGGGCGAGACGGGTCCGCGAGCAGATCGCGCAGCAGCGCGCCGGTCTCGCGCCATTCGTCCGCCTGGAGGCGGAACAGGATCGCCGCCTTGTTGGGAAAATATTG
Organism: Flavisphingomonas formosensis; assembly: GCF_009755815.1. GTDB lineage: Bacteria > Pseudomonadota > Alphaproteobacteria > Sphingomonadales > Sphingomonadaceae > Flavisphingomonas > Flavisphingomonas formosensis. The sequence goes on along the minus strand of NZ_WRPK01000001.1, from coordinate 1,020,345 downwards.
GTAGAGCGAGCCGACGCTGACCCCCGCCCGTTCGGCGACGCGCGCGGTGGTGAAGCGCTGTGCCCCTTCCTTCTCCAAAACCTGAACGGCGGCGGCCAATATGTCCGCCACCAGCTGCGCGGAGCGAGCCTGCTTCGGGCCTTTCCGGGCAGAAATCCGCGGAATTGGTCGATCGGTCACATCGGGCTCCGGAATGCGAATAGCGAAACGCGAATGATTAATCGTATTTTTCGGGACGACGCAAGGCCACCGCCTTGCCGCACCGGAGACCCATGATGTCCAGCCTGACCACCGCCCCCATCGCGCCGCTGCTCGATCGCCTGTTCGCCGAAGCCGAGGCGTCCTTCGCAGCCATTCCGCCTGCCTTCGCCAGCATGACCGAAGAAGAGCGCACCCGCCTGCTGACCAGCCGGACCGGATATCGCGATGTCTACATGGGAATGAAGGACGCCGCCCTCGCCGTCTCACGCGAGACGGGGACCCTGCTCTACATGCTGGCGCGATCGATCGCCGCACGGTCGATCGTCGAGTTCGGCACCTCCTTCGGCCTTTCGACGCTGCATCTCGCCGCGGCGCTGCGCGACAATGGCGGCGGGCGGCTGATCACGAGCGAGTTCGAGCCGTCCAAGGTGACCAGGGCACGCGCGAATCTGGTGGCCGGCGGGGTGAGCGACCTCGTCGAGATCCGCGAGGGCGACGCGCTGGAGACGCTGGGCCGCGACCTGCCCGAGACGATCGACCTGTTGCTGCTGGACGGCGCCAAGGCGCTCTACCCCGACATTCTCGACCGGGTGGAGAGCCGGCTGCGCCCCGGCGCGCTGATCGTCGCCGACAATGCGGACTGGAGCCAGGACTATCTCGCCCGCGTGCGTTCGGCGGAGCGTGCCTATGTGTCGGTGCCGTTCGCGGCGGACGTCGAGCTCTCGATGCGGATGGGGTGAGGTCGCTCGCCCCTGAGCCTTCTGTCGCAAGCGGGAGAAGGCTCAAAAGGGATCCTATGCCGCCACCGCCAGCCCGCGCGCGTTGCGGCGGATCACCTGGGGCGGCTGGCCATAGGCGCGCAGGAAGGCGCGGCGCATGCGATCGCGATCGGCAAAGCCGGTTTGCTGAGCGACGACGTCGATCGGGTGGTTGCTGTCCTCCATCATCGCGCGCGCCGCCTCCAGCCGGAGATGCTCGATCGCCTTGGCCGGCGACTGCCCGGTCTCGGCCTGGAAGGCGCGGCTGAACTGGCGGGGCGAGAGATGGGCGACCTCGGCCAGCTCCTCGACACTGAGCCGGCTCGTCAGGTTGCGGCGTGCGTAGGTGAGCACCTTCTGCATCCGGTCCGTCTTCGGCTCGAGTTCGAGCAGCGAGGAGAATTGGGACTGGCCGCCCGCCCGGCGGTGATAGAGCACCATCTTGCGCGCGACGGCGCGCGACAGTTCCAGCCCCAGATCCTCCTCGATCAGCGCAAGGGCAAGGTCGATGCCCGCCGTCATGCCGGCCGACGTCCAGACATTGCCGTCGGCGATGAAGATGCGGTCCTCCTCGACCCGGATCTCGGGATAGCGCTGCCGCAATTCCTGCGCGCGCGCCCAATGGGTGGTCGCGCGCCGCCCGTCGAGCAAACCCGCCTCGGCCAGCACGAAGGCAGCGAGGCAGGTGGCGGCGATGCGGCGGCAATGGGCCGGCGCCTCGCGCACGAAGGCCACCGTATCGGGCGAGGCATCCTCCATCCCCCCGCCGACGATCAGCAGATCATAGGATTCGCGCGAGAACCGCTCGGTCATCACCGAAAAGCCCTGCGACGTACGGATCAGGCCGCCATGCTGGGAGATCATGCGGATATCATAGGCCGGCTCGTCCCGCTCGAGATTGGCCATTTCGAACGCGGTGCTGACCGCGAAGCCGATCGGCGAATAGCCGGGATAGATTATGAAGCCGACCTTGCGCATCGCGCTTTCCCATCAAATGTCCTGATTTGCCGTTTATACGACATTCAGGACATGAAGCAAGCGGCCTACATGTCTCGCATCGCCCCGACCTCGGGGCAGCGAGAAGGAGACCATCCATGACCCAGACTGCGAAGGGCACCGCCCTGATCACCGGCGCATCGAGCGGCATCGGCGCCATCTATGCCGACCGGCTGGCGCGGCGCGGCTACGACCTCGTCCTGGTGGCGCGCAGCACCGACCGGCTGCAGGAGGCGGCGCGCCGCATCACCGACGCCACCGGCCGATCGGTGAATGCGATCACAGCGGATCTCGGCAAGGCCGCGGACCTGCGCCGCGTCGAGGCGGTGCTACGCGACAATGCGGCCATCACCATGCTGGTCAACAATGCCGGCTTCGGAGCCGCGACGCCACTGCTCGCCAGCGATCCGGACGCGATGGAGGCGATGATCGACCTCAACGTGACCGCGCTGACCCGGCTCACCTACGCCGCCGCGCCGCGCTTTGCCGAGCGGGGCGAGGGCACCATCGTCAACATCGCCTCGATCGTCGCGATCGCGCCGGAGATCCTCAATGGCGTCTATGGCGCCAGCAAGGCGTTCGTCCTGGCGCTGACCCATTCGCTGCAGCACGAACTGGCCGACAAGGGCGTGCGCGTGCAGGCGGTGCTGCCGGGCGCGACCGCCACCGAATTCTGGAACATCGCCGGCATCGGCAGCCACGACAATCTGCCGCGCGAATGGGTGATGAGCGCCGAGGACATGGTCGACGCCGCGCTGGTCGGACTCGATGCGGGCGAGGTGGTGACCATCCCGCCGCTGCAGGACGGCGCGGAATGGACCGCCTATGAAGCCGCACGCCGCGCGATGAGCGACCATCTGAGCGCCGCCCGGCCCGCGCCGCGCTATCGGATCGCGGCGTGATGGCACCTTCGTCCTCGCAGAGGGGGAGGGAGCGCCGAAGACGGTGGAAGGCGTTCTCGCCTGCGTCGTTCTCGACGTCGCGCCCTGAACGACCCGGAACCCTTCCACCATGCTGCGCATGGTCCCCCTCCCCGTTGGGGGGATGAAGGGAGGTTGAAGTTCCCTTTGCACCCGGATCGCTTAAGACGGCGCCATGAAAGCGCTCGTCGATCCCGAACATCGTCTCGCGTCCGGCCTGGAGGCGATCCGCAACCAGTATCAGGTGCCCGGCCCCTTCCCGCCCGACGTACTGGCGGCGGCCGAGGCGGCGGCGAAGCGTGCGCCCGTCGAGCATGCGGATCGCACGGCCACCCGGTTCGTCACGCTCGATCCGGCGACCTCCACCGATCTCGACCAGGCCTTTGCGATCGAGCCGAGCGGCGGGGATCTCCTCCTTCATTATGCGATCGCGGACGTCGCCTGGTTCGTGGAGGACGGATCTCCGATCGACGCGGAGGCCTGGCGGCGCGGGGAGACGCTCTATCTGCCCGACGGCAAAGCCGGCCTCTATCCGCCCGTGCTGAGCGAAGGCGCGGCGAGCCTGCTGCCGGACGGGCCACGCCCGGCAGTGATCTTCACCGTGCGGATCGCGCCGGACGGCGCGGTGACGCTGGACGGCGCCGAACGCGCCATCGTCCGAAGCGCCGCGAAGCTTGCCTATGACAGCGTGCGGGATGCCGATCTGCCGCCGGGCTTTGCAGAGCTCGCCGCGCGCATGCAGGCGAACGAGGATCGCCGCGGCGCCGCCCGCGTCGATCCGCCCGAGCAGGAGGTAAGCAAGGTGGAGGAGGACGGCTTCACCCTCACCTTCCGCGCGCGGCTCCTCTCGGAGGACCGCAACGCGATGCTCTCGCTCGCCACCAATCTCGCCATCGCGGACGCGCTGCACGCGCATCGTACCGGCCTGTTCCGGGTGATGGCGCCGCCCGATGCGCACGCCGTCGGCCGGCTGCGACACACCGCCGTCGCCTTCGGCCTCGACTGGCCGGCCTATGCGACGCTGGAGCAGTTCGAGCGGACGCTGGACGCGCGCGATCCGCGCGAAGCCGCGTTCATGCTGGCGATCCGCCGCGCGGGCAATGGCGCGAGCTACGAGCCTTGGCGCGAGGGGGTGACGCCCTGGCATGCCGCGATGGCCGCGACCTACGCCCAGGCGACGGCGCCGCTGCGCCGGCTGGCCGACCGCTATGTGGTGCGCGCGACGCTGGCGATCGCGAATGGCGACGCCGTGCCGGAGGTGGTGACCGACGCCTTCGGACGCCTGCCCGCGGTGATGGCGCGCGCCGACGCCAAGAGCGGCCAGGTGGAACGCGCGGTGATCGACCTGGCCGAGGCGGTGATGCTGAGCGGTCGCGAAGGCGAGATATTTCCTGCCGTCGTCACCGACGTGGACGATCGCGGCGCGCGCATGCAGCTGCGCGACCTGCCCGTCGTCACCCGCGTCACCGCCGACGGATCGCGCCCCGGCGACGATCTGTGCGTCAAGCTGACGACCGCGGATCCGGGGCGGCGACTGGTAGCGTTCGAACGGGTGGGATGAGGGCGGGCTCAGGAAGCGCCTGCCCGCAACCCAGCGACGACGATCTCCAGCAACGGCCGGAACTGCCCTGCAGACAACCGCTCGCGATCGAGGAAGGAGCGCTGGACGAGCAACGCCATGACGATCTCGTTCGCCTGATCGAGATCGAGGCCGGGCGGCAGCTCGCCGCGGACGACGGCGCGGGCCAGTGCCTCCCGCCCCGGCCGGCGGCGTTCGGCGACGGTGGCGGCAAGCTTTGCGGCAAGGGCGGGATTGCGCGCGGATTCGGCGACGAGCCCGGGCAGCACGCTTGCCAACGGCGTCGCATGGAGCAGGCGGGCATATTGGCCAAACAGGTCGAGCAGTTCCTCGATCAGATCGCCGCGGTCCGCCAGAACGAGGCGGGGCAGCCGGTCGAAGGCGGCCATCACCAGCTCCTCCTTGGTCGGCCAGCGGCGATAGAGGGTTGCCTTGCTGACATGCGCACGCGCCACGATCTCGCCCACCGTCAGGCCGGCAAAGCCGCGCTCGGCGAGGATATCGAGCGTTACCGCCAGGATCGCGTCGCCCCGTTCGGGATCAGGCGGGCGGCCCGCGCGCGGCCGAACCGCCGCCTGCTCCCCTGCCGCCGCAGCGCTCAGCGCCATGTCCGATATCGCGTCATCGCCAGTCCCTTTTCGCGTCGCCCGGATTGACTGTAGCGGCGCCTGCCGTAAAACGAAACCATCGGTACCGTATCTATCAAAAAGGATCGGAGAGGAGCCATGGCCGAAGCTGACGCCCGCCCGCAGGCGCGCCCCGTGCGCATGATCGAGAGCAGCCCGCTGCCGGAGCGCTTCGCGCGCGGCTGGCACTGTCTCGGCCCGGCCTCACTGTTCAAGGACGGCAAGCCGCATGCGATCGAGGCGTTCGGCACGAAGCTGGTCGTCTTCCAGGGCGCGGACGGCACGCTGAACGTGCTCGATGCCTATTGCCGCCACATGGGGGGCGATCTGTCCGACGGCACGATCGTGGGCGACACGATCGCCTGCCCTTTCCACGACTGGCGCTGGGCGGGCGACGGGCGCTGCACCGCGGTACCCTATGCCCGCAAGATCCCCTATGGCGCCGTCACCCGATCCTGGATCGCGCACGAGGCGAACAAGCATCTGGTGATCTGGCACGATCCCGAAGGCGCGCCGCCGGACGTCGATCTGCCGCATATCGCCGGCACGGAAGGCGACGACTGGAGCGAGGATTGGGCGTGGTGCGAGGAGATCGTGGAGAACCATCCGCGCGAGCTGATCGACAATCTCGCCGACATGGCGCATTTCTTCTATGTCCATGGCGAGCGCAAGGGCGGCCAGCCCGGCTATTTCAAATGCGTGTTCGACGGGCAGGTCGCCACCCAATATCTGGAATCCGGATCGGACGACGCCACGCCGAGCTACCCGCGCGACGCCCCCTATCTGGGCGATCCGGAGCGGATCGACGGCTATCTACGCTCGGAATCGAGCTGGCACGGGCCGGCCTATTCGGTCGACTATCTGTGGTGGCGCTTTCCGGAGATCGGCGTGCTCCATTCGGTGCTGTTCCTCAGCATCCTGCCGATCACGCCGGGCAGGTTCCGCCTCGGCATGGGCGTTCTGACCCGCAAGCACCCCGATCTCGATGCCGAGGCCAATCATCGGCGGCATCTCGACAATTACGAGATGTTGCGCGGCGCGACCTTTCAGGACGTGCGCATCTGGCAGCGCAAGGCGCGGATCGACAATCCGCTGCTCTGCGAGGCGGACGGGCCGGTCTACCGGCTGCGCGCCTGGTACGACCAATATTATGTCGATCGCGCGAACGTGCGGCGCCAGTCGGTCGAGCGTTTCGAGAAGCAGGTAGATACGGACTACGCCAACCAGGTGTGGGCGGAGGAATTGGCGGGCGCGGCAGAGTGAGGGGCCTCTCCCCTTGGGGCTACGGCATTCACACATCGGTTCCATAGAGTTTCTTCCCCGTCATGCCAGCGGACGCTGGCATCGCTCTCGACCGGCAGCCGGGGGACTGTGGAGAGCGACCCCAGCTTCCGCTGGGGTAACGAAGAGGAAAAAGCTCTAAATCAACGATGTGCGCATGTCGCAGGCCCGCATGAGAGGGAGGAACCAGCGGAAAAGGATCATCAGATCATGTGGGACGGGGAGTATGACGCGATCGTGGTGGGCGGCGGCGCGGGCGCGTTGACCGGGGCGTTCGTCGCCGCATCGGAGGGGCTTTCCACCCTGCTCGTCGAGAGCACCGACAAGTTCGGCGGCACCACCTGCTATTCGGGCGGCGCGGTGTGGCTGCCGGGCAGCGTCGCCGCCGAGCGCGCGGGGCTGGACGACAGCAACGACATGGCGCTCGACTATGTCCGGCGCGTGGTCGGCGATCGCACCCCGGCCGCGCTGCAGACCGCCTTCGTGCGCGGTGGACCGAAGGTGGTCGCCTATCTCGAGCGCAGCCCGCATATCCGCTTCAGCTGGTTCGCCTTTCCCGATTATTTCGGCGACATCGGCTGCCCACCGGCCCACCCGCGCGGGCGCGACGTGCTGGTCGATCCGCTGCCGATGGCCGATCTCGGCCCGTTCGAGGGCAAGCTCCGCCTCTCCATGGCGGCGGACATTGCCGGGCGCGAAGAGCCTGATCCGCTCGGCGGCGGTCGTGCGCTGGTCGGCCGGCTGCTGCTCGCCGTGGCGGGCACCGGCCGGGCCGAGCTGAGAACCGAAACCGAGATGGACGCGCTGATCGTCGAGGACAGCCGTGTCATCGGGATCGAGGCGGTCTCCGGCGGGCGGCGGCTGCGCCTCCGGGCGCGGCGGGGCGTGCTGCTCGCCGCCGGCGGGTTCGAGCGGAACCAGGCGATGCGGGACGAGCATGGCGTCGCGGGATCGGCTTCATGGTCGGCCGGCGCGCCGGGCGGCACCGGCAAGGCGATCCGCGCGGGGCTGGCGATCGGGGCGGCGAGCGATCTGCTCTCCGAATGCTGGTTCATGCCCGGCCTCGTCCAGCCCAACGGCCGCACCGGCTTCATCGCCGCGGTGAACGGCGGAATCATCGTCAACGGCGCGGGCGAGCGGTTCGGCAACGAGACCGGACCCTATGACCGCTTCGGCCGGCGGATGCGCGCGGGCGACGCAACCGGCGTCAGCCATGTTCCCGCCTGGTGGATCTGGGACGCGCGCTTCGGCCCCACCCTCCCCTCCGTCTACAATTCGATGCCGATCCTCGATTTCGAGACTTATGAGGCCGCCGGATTGTGGAAACGCAGCGACACGCTCGCGGGGCTGGCCGGCGAGATCGGCGTGCCGGCCGATGCGCTGGCCGCGACCGTCACGCGCTTCAACCATTTCGCCGAGACCGGCATCGATGCGGATTTCCACCGTGGCGAGACGCCCTATGACATCTATATCGCCACCGAGCTGCCGGAGATGTTCGGCCTCGCCGCGACCACCCAGGTGGGATCGCCCAATCCCTGCCTGATCCCGATCACCGACGGCCCCTTCTACGCCGCGCAAGTGGGGCTCGGCGATCTGGGCACCAAGGGCGGCCTGCGCACGGACGCGGACGCGCGCGTGCTGCGCGCGGACGGATCGATCATCCCGGGCCTCTACGCCGCCGGCGACACCATGGCCGCGCCCTCGGGCGAAGCCTATCCCGCGCCAGGCACGCCGATCGGGACCTCGATGGTGTTTTCCTATTACGCTGCGATGGACATGACCGGCGGGAAGTGATCTTTCTCATCCTGCACCTCGGGGGAGGAAGCGGGCGGACTTGCCTCCCGCGCCGACTGGCGCCACATCGTCCTCATGCAGATGCGTATCCTTCTGCTCATCGCCGCGTCGGCATTCGCCATTCCGGCGGCCGCGCGCGATGCGGGGCCGCCCGCCTCCCCGGCGGAGCGGTTCGGCGATCTGTTCGCGGCGGTGCAGATGGCGCGGCTGTTTCCCGACGGGAAAAGCTTCGCCGATGCCACCGCACGGCGGCCCGATGCGGACATCCTGGCGGGCTGGCGACGCGAGCGGCCGGAGGGCGAGACTGCGCTCAAGGCCTTCGTCGCCGCGAACTTCATCGTGCCCGACGCGCCGGCCGCGGGCCTGGCCGAAGCGCGGACGCCGGGCGCCGGCACCGCCCGCCCGCCGGTGCGCGCACATATCCGCATGCTCTGGCCCGAGCTCACCCGTCCGCCCGCGCCGGCCGATCCGCGCGGCAGCGCGCTGGCCCTGCCGCGCCCCTATGTCGTGCCGGGCGGCCGCTTCCGCGAGCTTTATTATTGGGACAGCTATTTCACGATGCTGGGTCTGGCGCGCGACGGGCGCGACGATCTCGTCGAGGACATGATCGACGATTTCGGATCGCTGATCGATCGCTACGGCCACATTCCGAACGGCACCCGCAGCTATTATCTCAGCCGATCTCAGCCGCCCGTCTTCTGGCTGATGATCGGGCTTTCGCGCGTCACCACGCCGGCGGTACGGCAGCGGCGCCTGGCCGAGCTGCGGCGCGAGCATGACTATTGGATGCGCGGCGGCCGCGTCGTGCGCCTGCCGGACGGCAACCGGCTCAACCGCTACTGGGACGATCGCGCCACCCCGCGCGACGAAAGCTGGCGCGAGGATGTGCTGACAGCGCAGGCGGCACCGAAGCGGCCGGCGGCGGAGGTCTATCGCGATCTGCGCGCGGGCGCGGAGAGCGGCTGGGATTATAGCGCGCGCTGGCTGGCCGACGGCCGCACCCTGGCGACAATCCGGACGACCGCGATCGCGCCGGTCGATCTCAACGCCCTGCTCTACGGCATGGAGCGGGCGATCGCGGCCGCCTGCCGCCAGCAACGCGATCGCGGCTGCGTGGCGGATTATGAACGCGAGGCGCGGCTGCGGCGGGCGACGATGCGGCGCTGGATGTGGCGCCCGGTGGAGGGACGCTTCGCCGATATCCTCTGGTCGAACGGGGCGGCGACATCGATCCTGTCGGGCGCGACGCTCGCCCCGCTGTTCACCGGCCTCGCCACGCCGGCCGAGGCGAAGGCGGTGGCGGCGACGGTGCGCGCCCGATTGCTCGCGCCGGGCGGCCTGCGCACCACCACCGTCATGACCGGCCAGCAATGGGACAAGCCGAATGGCTGGGCGCCGTTGCAGTGGATCGCGGTGGCCGGGCTGCGCCGCTATGGCGAGCGGAAGACCGCCGACACCCTCTCGGCCCGCTTCATCGCCACCGCAGAGCGCGAATATCGCGCGAGCGGGCGCATGCTGGAGAAATATGACGTCGAGGAGACGAAACCCGGCGGCGGGGGCGAATATCCGCTGCAGGACGGCTTCGGCTGGACCAATGGCGTCGTGGCGGAATTGATCGATGAGGGACCCTGAGGGTCCGAAGCCGGCCGGAACCATTCGGCCATCCGTGGCTTGTTCGCGCGTGGGCGGGGCTATGGAGAGGACCGTGCCATGAGCGTGGACAAGAAGGATATGGGCGAAGGCAATTACAAGGCCGCCCGCGAATTCGACAAGGACGAAGCCGCCTTTGCCTCGGAAAAGGATCGTGTCGCCAAGGCCGCGCGCGATGCCGAACAGGCGCTGGACGGCGACGAGGCTGCCGATCTCCAGGCGGCCGAAGCGGAAGGCAAATCGCACGCCAAGCATTGATCGCGCGCAACCGCGCCTTTCTTCATTTGGGCCGGGCTCCGATTGCCGTCCCGGCCCAACTAGTTTTTGCTGCGATCGTCTCGTCCGACTTACGAAGCCACTCACTCACTGGCATCGAAGCTTTCGATTGGACGGCCCGGATTCGTCTCCCTAGGATAGACGCCGGAAGGCCGCCTGAGCTCTTCGCCGGAGCGGCCCCGTAAGGAGAGTCCCTCATGTCCCTCGCGAACAGCAAGACGCTCGAGAATCTGAAAGCCGCCTTCGCCGGAGAGAGCCAGGCAAACCGCCGCTACCTCTATTTCGCGCAGAAAGCCGACGTCGAAGGTTATAATGACGTCGCCGCCGTATTTCGCTCCACCGCGGAGGGCGAGACCGGCCATGCGCATGGCCATCTCGAATTCATGGAATCGGTCGGCGATCCCGCCACCGGCCTGCCGATCGGCGAGACCTCCAAGAATCTCCAGGCCGCGATCGCCGGCGAGACCCATGAATATACCGACATGTATCCCGGCATGGCCCGCACCGCGCGTGACGAGGGCCATGAGGAGATAGCCGACTGGTTCGAGACGCTGGCCAAGGCCGAGCGTTCGCATGCGGGCCGCTTCCAGCGTGCCCTCGACGGTCTCGACGCCTGATGGGCCGGCCGCTGCGGCGGCGCTGAGCCATGGCCGCCGACAAGCCGCCCGCGGCGGGTTCGCGGGAGGGTAGCCTCGATGCTCCCTTCCGCCATCCCATCGCCTGGCAGGATCCGGATTTCTACGACCTCGCGTCCGTGGAAAAGGAGCTGGAGCGCGTATTCGACATCTGCCACGGATGCCGGCGCTGCTTCAACCTGTGCGACTCCTTCCCGCGGCTGTTCGACATGGTCGACGAAGGGCCGACGGGCGAGGTCGACGGCATTCCCAAGGAGGATTACGCCAAGGTCACCGAGGCCTGCACGCTCTGCGACATGTGCTTCATGACGAAGTGCCCCTATGTTCCGCCGCACGAGTGGAACGTCGATTTCCCGCACCTGATGCTCCGCCACCGTGCGGCGATGCGCAAGGCGGAGGGCGGCGAATTCGTGCGCGAGCAGCTCGGCAGGACGGATCGCAACGGACGCCTCGCCAAGCCCGTCGCCGGCCTCGCCAACTGGCTGAGCGACGTCGACAACAAGCCGGCGCGCGCGGCGATCGAGAAGGCCACCGGGATCGACCGCGAGGCGATCCTGCCCAAATTCCACCGCAAGACGGCCGAGGACCGGCTGAAGAAACCGCCCGCACCCGATCCCGCGGGGCCGGCCTTCGGCAAGCGCAAGGTGGCGCTCTATGCGACCTGCTTTGCCGACTATAACACGCCCGACGTCGCAGTCGCGGCGGTCTCGGTGCTCGCCAGGCAGGGCGTCGAGAGCCGCTTCGCCTATCCCGCCTGCTGCGGCATGCCGCAGCTCGAGGCCGGGGACATAGCGGCGGTGGCGAAACGCGCCGGGGAGGTGACCGCCGAACTTCTGCCGCTCGTCGAGCAGGGCTATGACATCGTCGCGCTGACCGCGAGCTGCGGGCTGATGCTCAAATTCGAATGGCCGCTGATCCTGCCCCGCAACGAAGCGGTGAAGCGCATCGCCGCGGCCACGCGCGACATCAGCGAATATGTCGTCGAGCTGTCGCGCGACCATGGCCTGGCACCCGGCCTCCAGTCGCTGCCCGCGACGGTGACGCTGCATCATGCCTGCCACGCGCGGGCTCAGAATATGGGCGCGAAATCGGCCCAGATGCTGCGCCTGATCCCCGACGCGACGATCGAGCTGATCGAACGTTGCTCGGGCCATGGCGGCACTTTCGGCGTGATGAAGGAGACGCGCCCAGCGGCGGTGAAGGTCGGCAAGCCCACGGCGCGGCAGATCGCCAAGAAGGAGGGCGACGTGCTCTGTTCGGATTGCCCGCTGGCATGCAAGCATCTCGGCCAGCTCGTCTCGGCGGAGCTGCCCGAAGGCAAGGCCGCGCCGCGGCAGGCGAGCCCGATCGAGATCTTCGCCCGCGCCTATGGATTGTAGCCCATGCCCGTCGCAACACGCCAGGTGACCCGGGACGACATCCTTCCCGACGCCGAATTCCGCCTGCAGCGCAAGGACCGGCGCGCCGCGCTGCTGCCCCGGAAATCGCTGCGCCGGATCGCGCTCGGCCCCTGGTGCACCTTCTATTTCGAATGTTTCGAGACGATGCTGTTCCAGATCCAGGAGATGCTGCTGATCGAAAAGGGCGGCGAGGCGCAGATCGCCGACGAGCTGGCGGCCTATAATCCGCTCATCCCGCAGGGCAACGAGCTGATCGCCACGGTGATGTTCGAGGTGGACGATCCGGTGCGGCGCGCGCGCGTGCTGGCCGGGCTCGGCCGCGTGGAGCATCGTTTCGAGATCCGCATCGGCGCCGAGCGGGTGAAGGGCGTGCCGGAAGACGATGCAGAACGCAGCCGGGAGGACGGCAAGACCTCCGCCGTGCATTTCCTGCGCTTCGCCTTCACCGCCGAACAGGCGCAGGCGTTCCGCGAGAGCCCCGAGCCGGTGATCCTCGCCTGCGACGATCCGCGCTACCTGCACATGGCGGGCATTGGCCCGGAAACGCGGGCTGAGCTGGCCGCCGACTTGTGAGGAGCGATCATCCTCCCGCGAACGGGGAGAATGAGGAACGACTACGCCAAACCCAGCAGCCAGCGATCCAGCTCCACCGGCACGATCGGCGCGCCAGGGGCGCTGCGGGCGAGATCGGCGCGATGGGCCATGATCCAGCGCAGGCATTCCGCGCGCGTCTCGAAGGCAGGAAAATCGCTGTAGTCGGGCCGCAGATCGCGTTCGCTGATCAGGAAGCGGGCGCCACGGCGACAACCGGGCCACCCATCCCAGTCGCGCGAGGGCGCAACCACTGACGGCACCCAGTGGGGGCGCGTGGGATCGAGCATGGCTTGCCTCTCCTCACTCTTTTATTGCGCAACATTATAAGCGTTCTGCGAGGCCACGGAAAGGAAAACGGCAGCGTATCGATCGGTCGGGAGATGTGCTCGGGGTCCGGCACCAGCAGGCCAACCGCACCGACAGCGCGGTTCGGGCGGCGCATCGGCCGACCGGCCTCACTACCAATTCGCAGGACCAGCGATCGCAACATGCCAACAAACGGATCGCGCGGCTGAAGCTGACGATGATGCTGGCGGACCAGTGCCTTAAGAACGGGGCCGGGCTTCGTGCGAAGAGGATAGCATCCTCCCCTCGACACGTGGCCACAAGCGACGGAGTCACTGACCTGAACCGGTAGCGCCCTGCCCGAAGCGGAACCATGACAAGTATTTAACGTTATCTTCGCGCAGTCTTCGGACTGAGCAGCGAAGCCTTGGCCGGCGGCACGACCGCTGGCCATTTTTCTTCCGTCAGCGAGCTGTGATGGAGCGGCACATGGCGCCCAAGATTCAGGAAGAACCCGGCGAAATCTATCATGAAGATGGCGTGGTGATCGTCGATGGGCCGGACGGGTGCGCCCTTTCGCTCTCGCCCCGCGCCGCCAAGGAGATGGCCAAGCGGCTGATCGATACGGCCGAAGCGGCCTATGACGCGGCCGATGCCGCAGAAGGGGATGGCCGGCACGGCAAGGCGGCAGGCTGAACGGCGCGGCCGCCGCATCTGCCGAAGCTGGCCCTTTGGCCGCACATGGCCGGAGTGGAAGGGCGGCCACACTCGACGCCGCGGCGGCTTTACCCCTATTCCGCCTCCGCAGCGAAGGGAGAGCAACAGCCATGCAGACGCAGCCGCTTGCGGGGAAGACCGCGTTCATCACCGGGGGCTCGGGCGCGATCGGATCGGCCACGGCGCGCGTGCTGGCGGCGGACGGTGCCGCCGTCCTGATCATGAGCCGCCGCGCCGAAGCACTGGCCGAGGTGAAGGCGGCGATCGAGCGGGACATTCCCGGCGCGCGGATCGACTATCATGCCGGCGACGCCACCAAGGTGGAGGATGTGCGCGCGGGGCTTGAAAAAGCGCATGCGCTGCAAGGCCGGCTGGACATCATCGTGCCGCTGGTCGGCGGCGGGCCGTTCAAGCCGTTCCTGATGCTGGATGTGGAGACGGTGCGCGAGACGCTGGATTTCTGTATCACCAGCGCGTTCATCGCGATGCGCTATGGCGCGCCGCTGATGACGGAGGGCGGATCGATCGTCTGCATCTCCTCCAATGTCGGCAAGATGCCGTTCCGCTATCTTTCCGCCTACCATGCCGGCAAGAGCGGCCTCGAAGGGCTTGTGCGCGCGGCCGCCGAGGAGCTGGGCAGCGCCGGCATCCGCGTGAACGCCGTCCGCCCGGGCCTCACCCGCACCGAGGCGGCGGGCATGATGTTCACGGAGAAGAGCTTCCTCGATCGCTATACGGAGCAGACTCCGCTCGGCAAATGCGGCGGCGAGCCGGAGGACATCGCCAGGGCGGTGCGCTTCCTGGCCGGGCCGGACTCCTCCTGGATCACCGGCCAGAGCTTCGCGGTGGACGGCGGCCACGAACTGCGCCGCAATCCCGACATGACCGACCTCGTCACCCAGATGTTCGGCCAGGAGGCGATGGACGCGGTGTATAAGGGGCAATCGCCGGCGTGATATAGCTGCGGGCAATCCGCCGCTTGCCCTCGATGCTGCGGCTTGCCTAGCGTGACGGCAACGCCGAGGCTCAGCTATCGCGTCGACAGATAGAAGGCCGGATTTACGATCGATACCGGCTCACCAGCCGGCGCCAATCGCGCTCGGGCGGCGGGGGGAGTTGGTGGCCGGGGGTTTCGTCCTCATCGGTGATGCGGATCGCCGGGCGGATCCTGCCATGGCCGGCCTCATAACAGGCCCCACAGTGAAACCGCTGCGACGCGTCCTTCAGGGAATCGTTCCAGCGGCGCTGCGTGAACAGCCACCATGTCCCTGCCGCGTTGAGGATCCGCACCCTGCGGCACCGCGGACAGACCAGGCGTAGATTCTTGCGATACAAGGCCACATGCTCGACATGGCTGAGGCGCGACGCCAAAAAGCGATCGGAGGAATCCGCCATGACCGCGACGCTCCATCATCTTTCCTCCTCAATCGCGCACCAGCGCGGGATCGGGCAGCGATGCGATCAGATCGGCCGCGCTGATCGTCCAGGCACGGGCGAGCGCGTCGATCTCCGCGCGGGAGAGCCGATCGCCCGCCGCAATCCCCGCCAGCCGCGCCGCGGCGATGCCGGTCTGCTTCGCAAGCTGGACGACGGGCGTGCATTTCTGCATCTGCCAGGCATGGAACCAGGCGCTGCCGGTCGCGATCGCATGCGCCACCGGATGCGCGGGCGACCAGAGATCGAGCTGCTGCGGGATCGTCCGCTCGCCCTTGCGCCGCATCACGGCAGCGACGAGGCGGCGGGTTCACGATAACGGGGGCGCACGGCTAAGCGCCGCGGCTGATCATGCTGCATGACTGGACTCCATCGATTTGCGATCCGGCAGCCATTGGCCACCCTCTAGAACAAAAGTGGAACATCGAATCGGAGTCGGTCAAGCGGAGAGTCTGACAAAATATGATCCAGACATTGCTTCAACCCCACATATAGGATACCCCCCTTACCTATATGGCTCATCTCTCCTCCCATAACGACGCCCTGCTCAAGCGGGTAAGGCGCATTGCCGGGCAGGTCGCGGCGATCGAACGGGCGCTCACATCCGCGGCCGAATGTGCCGAGACGCTGCATCTGATCGCCGCCACGCGCGGCGCGATCAACGGGCTGCTCGACGAAGTGATCGAGGCGCATCTCCACGATCATGTCGCGCGGCCCGGGCTCGGCGACGCCGAGCGGGCTCAGGGGGCCGAAGAGCTGCTGGCGGCGATCCGCCGCTATTCGAAATAGGACCGCTGCCATGACCGCCTCCGCCCTGCCCGATCCCGGCCGCTTCGCGCACGACCACGTCTATCTCGGCGCGCGCCACGACGAGAATGCCCGACGCACGATATGGGTCGTAGCGCTGACCGCGGTGATGATGGTGGGCGAGATCGTCGCGGGCTATGTCACCGGATCGATGGCGCTGCTCGCCGACGGCTTCCACATGGCGACCCATGCCGGCGCGCTGACCATCGCGGCGCTGGCCTATGGCTTCGCCCGGCGTCACGCCACCGATCGCAGCTTCAGCTTCGGCACCGGCAAGGTCGGCGATCTCGCCGGCTTCGCCTCGGCGCTGGTGCTGGGCATCATCGCGCTGGGCATCGGCGTCGAATCCGCGCTGCGGCTGGTGACGCCCGTGAAGGTGGCTTTCGACGAGGCGATCCTGATCGCGGCCGTGGGCCTGGCGGTGAACATCGCAAGCGCGCTGCTGCTCGGCCACGGCCACGATCACGGGCATCACCACCATGGTCATGACGACCATCATGATCATCACGGCCACGCCCACGCAGATCATGACCATGCTGCGCTCAGCCGGGACAATAATCTGCGCTCGGCCTATGTGCATGTGCTCGCCGACGCGCTGACCTCGGTGCTGGCGATCGCCGCGCTGGTCTGCGGGCGGTTCCTCGGCTGGGTGTGGCTGGATCCGGTAATGGGCATCGTCGGCGGCCTGGTGATCGCGCGCTGGGCCTGGGTGCTGATGCGCGACACCTCCGCCATCCTGCTGGACCGGACCGACGGCAATGTGGCCGCGGAAGTGTGCGAGCTGATCGAGGCGCCCGGCGATGCCCGCGTGGCCGACCTTCACGTCTGGCGCGTCGGCCCCGAGGCGCATGCCGCGATCGTCAGCGTGGTGACGCGGCCCGGCGCAGATGGCGAGCAGATCCGCCGCCGTCTGGCGCCGGTGCACGAACTCGCGCATCTGACGGTGGAGTGCCGGACGGCGGAGGCGGCCTGAGCGAAGTCGGCTGAACGGCCATCTTGATCGCGATGGCCGCAAACGGGCGCGCGCGCCCAATCCGCCGCCGCCCTCCCCTTTCCTGCCGCGGGATGCCATGATCTAACGCCGCCAAAGACGCGAGCGAGAGGATCTCCCGATGCGGTTCGGCTATCATTCGACGATGTGCGATCCATCCTTCTACATGCCGCTGGCCAAGGCGGCGGAGGCGGCCGGATTCGACACCTTCACCTTGCCGGACAGCATCTGCTATCCCGAGCATGCCGAATCCAAATATCCTTATAATACGGATGGTTCGCGCGAATTTCTGGACGGCGTGCCGTTCATCGATCCGTTCATCGTCACGGCCTGGATGGCTGCCGGCACGACCACGCTGAAATTCTCGACCTCCGTGCTGAAGGTCCCGATCCGGCACCCGGTACTGCTCGCCAAGCAGCTGACCAGCCTCAATACGCTGATCGGCAACCGCTTCGTGTTCGGTATCGGCCTGTCGCCGTGGGAAGAGGATTTCCTGGCGACCGGCACCGACTTCCACTCGCGCGGCAAGCGGATGGAGGAGATCATCCAGATCATCCGCGGCCTTTCGACCGGGGATTATTTCGGCTGGGACAGCGAATATTACCAGATCCCGCGGATCAAGCTGTGCCCGGTGCCGACCGAGCCGGTCCGCATCCTCTATGGCGGTCACAGCGATCCCGCGCTGAAGCGCACCGCGAAGCTGTGCGACGGCTGGATCAGCGCCGGCGGCCATATGAACGAGCTGGCCGACATGATCCATCGCCTGAAGGATTATCGCAAGGCGTTCGGCCGCGAGGGCACGCCGTTCGACATGCAGGTGATGGGCCCGGAAGTCTATAATCCGGACAGCATCAAGCGACTGGACGACATGGGCGTGCAGGAAGTGCTCGTCGCCTTTCGCGACGCCTATGCCGCCGAAGAGGACCATCGCACGCTGGACGGCATGATCGCCGAGATGAACCATTATGCCGAGACGGTGATCGCACCGGTGCGCGCGGCGGGACGCTGAGGCGGGGCCGGGAGCAAGAGCAAAGCCCTCAAACGCCGTCAGAGATTGCCTCAGTGGCGCAGTGTCGCCACGTCCTCCTCATAGCGCCCGACCAGCGCGGCGATGCGGTCCCGGATCGCAGGCGGCAGGGCTACGGGCTCGCTATGGTAATCGAGCGCACCGGTCGTGTGACGCTCGACGAGATCGTCATGCATCGCACCCATCAGGCCGTTGATCGCGCTGAGGAAGCGGGACAGGCGGTAGACATCCTCGCCGGGGCGTAGCGTGCGCAGCACGTCGATGAAGGCGACGAAGCGGCTGACGATCTTGCGCATCGCATGAAAGGCGTCGCCGGTCAGCTGCGGCGCCGCCAGCATCGCGGCAAGACGGCGCATCTCGGCCGTGCGATAGCGGCGGAAACCCTCGGCGCCTTCCGGCCGGAGCACGCGCGCCTCCCACGTCATCAGTGCCCAGAGCGGGCGCGAAAGCAGAAGGCGCAGCAGCAGCGCATAACCGCGCACCGCCATCGGATGCCGGTTGCGAAAGGCGTCCTGCACATGGCCCATCAGCGTCGTCACCGCCTTGACCAGCGGCGGGCAGCGATGACGCCGATCGTAGAGCACGCAGGCGAAGCGGAGCTGCTTGAACTTGGCGCGGACATGCTTGTAGGCGACGCGATGCGCCGGATCGAGATCGGCATGGCGCACCAGCCGACCGACGAGCATGCGCGCCTCGCGACGATCGATTCCATCCCGCCAGAGCTGAAGGACCAGAGCGAAGCAATCCTGGATCAACCTGTCGTCGATCGGGAAAGCGATACTGTCGGGCAGGCTCGTATTGGGTTCGACGACGTCGTTGACCAGCACCGCATCGAACAGCGCCTCCACCTGCCCAGAGGCGAAGCGCGCCGGCACGATCATGCCGGCGCCCCCTCTTCCGGCGGCACCGGCCGGGCATAGACGGCGCGCCGCCGATAGCTCTGTACCGTCGGCAGCAGCATGCACAGCGCCGTCGCCAGCGTACCGAACAGGAAGGCGATGCCCGCGCCCGTGAGCCCCCAGAGATGCGACAGCACGACCAGCGCGACGCAATAGATCAGCGCGGAGGAAAGCTGCGCCGCCAGCGCCGCGCGCTGCCGCCCGACCATGTAGAGCAGCGATTCGAGGGGGAAAGTGCCCATTTCGAGGATGAGCGCGGCGGTCATGATCTGCAGGAGCCCGAAGGCGGGCAGATATTTTTCGCCGAAGACGAAGCCGATCACCGGCTTGCCGCCGACGAACACCACGAGCAGCACCAGCGCGCCGATCGCCGCCGCGATCAGTCCGGTGCGCAGCGCGAGTCGCCAGGGACGCTTGGTCGCCGGATCCAGCCGCATGATCTCCGGATAGAAGCCGCGGGCAAGCAGGTCCGCCGGTTTGCCCGCCGAATCCGCTATGGTTCCGGCGATCTTGAACAGGCCGGCAGCGGCGGGGCCGAGCATGGCGCCCACGATCACGTTGCTGATCGGCCCCCAGGCGGCATAGACCGAATGGGCGATGTTCGTCGTCCAGACGAAATCCCAGGAACCCGGCAGGCGGCGCGCCGTGCCGAACAGGCCGGGTCGCAGCGCCGACAGCATCGAGCGGCGGCGCAGTTCCTCCACCGCCATGCCCCACACTGTGAGATCGCCGGCCAGATCGGCGATGTACCAGCTGGCGACGAAGCCGGGAAAACCCAACTCGAAATGATAGGCGATCAGCGCGCCGATCGCCCGGAGAGCCGGCGTCACGATCTGCTGCATGGCGATGAGATCGAAGCGATCGAGCAGCCGCAACACGCCGGTGGGCGTCGCCGCCGTCATCGTGGGCACCAGCGTGCAATAGAGCAGCGCCAGAGTGAGCTCCTCCGGCCCGATGCCGAAGCGCGGGCCAAGCAGCGGCAGGGCGATCATCGCCGCGACCATACCGATCAGACCGCTCGTCACGTCGAGGCCGAAGGCGAAGCGGATCGTATCGCGCACCGTGCCCGCCTCGCCCGCCTGCAGCGGATGGGTGCCGTAGCGGACGACGAACTGCCAGGTCTGGAACTTGACGAGCGATCCCGCGCCTGTGGCATAGGCGTGGACGATCACCAGCATGCCGAACAGCGCCGGCGTCATTCCCCGTCCGGCGCAGCCGAGCGAGACGAGGCCCAGCACGGCACCGACCAGCTTGGAGGATCCCAGATAGGAGGCGTTGCGAAGGATGCTGCGGAACGCGCCATCCGCGAACCACCGCTTCATCGCGGCTGCGGCGCCCCGTCGCGCGCGTCGAGAACCGCCCGTACCGCCCGCTTTGCCTCTTCCAGCACTTCGGGCAGCGGGCGCTGTGCGTCGATGTCGACGATCGGCGCGCCCTGGAAGCTGAGCCGCGGTACATCCGCCACCTTGCGCGCGAGCGATGACGGCCGATGATCCGGCTTGCGAGCCAGCGCGGTTTCCAGCGAGACGTTGAGGCGGATCACCAGATCGGGACGATGCGCGGTCATCCAGCGATATTGCGCCTGCTCCCGCCGGGAAAGAAAGCGCACCACGGCATTGCGCAGCTCGACATCCGCCAGGGCCATGCCGTCCATCGGACCGGGTACCGCCATCTGCGGGAAACGATCCGCGACGATCGCATAGCCTTGCCGGCGCAGTGCGAGCATCCGGCGGAAACGACGCACCCGGCGCATCGAGAAGGCATAGATGACAAGCGCAGTAAGGATGCCCGGCCCGCCCTTGGTCTTGGCGACCTGCGCCTTTTCATGGATCGTCTTGTCCAGCCGCTTGCCCATGAACGGCAGGCGCGCGATGCGGCGCCCGATATTGCCGGTCTGCTTGCCGAGATGGCACAGTGCGGTGCGCCGCTCCTGCGCCATCCAGTCGCGCAGGATCGTCGTCACCGTGGACTTGCCGGAACCGTCGCACCCGACGACGGCGATCAAGGGGGGCTGACCCGACGTCATGGCCGCCCGCCCCATAGCGATGTCAGTTTCATCGGGGCGTCTCTAGAGACTTAGGCGTCGCGCGGAAATAGGCGATGTGGCCGTGCTGGGGGTTCGCTTATCCTGGCAGAGACCAGCGCCCTTACCGGAATGGGAGGATCAACGGCGGCTAGCGGCCGAAGGGCCACCAGCGCTTCTTCGGCGTCGCCTCCGGTCCGCCATCGATACGCAGCGAGCGCACGATGCCGCGCACCTCGGCCAGTTCCTGCCCGCTCGGCGTACCATTGCAGAAATAGCTGGCCTGGATCCGCGCAGTAGCGCCGTGCAGGCACCAGAGCTGCGCGTAAGCGAGATCGCGCAGATCGAAGATCGCCGAGCCGAGCTTGCCATATGGCGTCGTCACCCGCGTGATTTCCCGGATGCGGCCGCCGAAGGCCACGGCGGCATCGGCGGCGAAGCGGCCGGCGTCGATCGTCGCGGGGGACCCGTGCGGATCGATCTCCCCGCAAACCTCAAGGACGTTGCGACTTGCCGAGTCGCGGAGGCGGAAGGAAGAGAACGACATATTGCCCTCCACTATTTCCCAATTTTCAGGCAGATCGAACGCGGGCAAAGCCGGGCTGGTCATCATTCCCTCAGAGGGATGCCGCAGGAACGCCGGCACCCGATTCGACCGCATAGCCAGCGATTCATGACAATCTCACGACAGCAGCATGTCCAACTTTCCATCTCCGCCGGCGAGCACGCGCATTGCGGCTCGGGGGCAGCGGTGGCATTTTTTCACCTGGGGAAGGGAAGCATGATCGGCGAACAACATGGCGAGGAGCCGGAGGCTACCTTCCGGCGGGCAACACGCGAAATGAAACTGAAGCAGCAGCGCAACGCCGCGCGCTGGGGCCTGGGCGATCATGAGCATTGGCATGCCGATCTGAGGCTGGGCCATATCCTGTTCAGCAGGCCGGGCGGCGAATTGCTGATGGCGCCGGTGCAGCTGATCGGCAGCTATGATCCGACGGAATCCCGCTGGCGCTGGGGCTGGGATCATCCGCCGGCCCATGCCGCCGTCACCCGGGCGGCCGAGCTGGTCCGCCGATTCGGCGAGGTCTATGGCCTCGCGGCTCTCACCACGCGCGAGATCCAGTGTACCGAGGATCAGGCGTGGCGCTTCACTGCGATGGCACTGCATCTCTCCGAAGCGGAGGGTGCCTATCGCGGCCGCGCTGGCGAGACACTGAGCTTCATGACGTTCGGCGCGATGACCGTCGGCAAGGCGAACTACGGGGCCTGCACGCAGGCTCCTCAGCGCGATCGGGACCCACGGGTCACCAGAACCGCTTCGACCGCGGCTAGGCCATCGGGGCCCGCAATCGCGAGATCGATCGGTCTTCCGCCCAGTTCATCGTCATGGGCGTTCAGAAATGCGACGGCTTCGGTCCTGCCGAATGCCTCCAGAGCGAGCCTGGACACCCGGCCCTGGCGTTCGGCCTCCCCGGGCGAAAGGCGCGGGGGGCTGAGTTTCTTGACGAAAGACCGGCTCACTGGCCGGCCTCCATGCGATCACTCCGCTCGACCGCCTGCCGCCTGCGTTCGGCCTCGCTGCGCAAAAGGCGATCCGCCATAGCTTGCCAAGCTGCTTCGGCACGCAGGCACCGTTCGCGGACGTTGACCAGCTGGGTCTCCCGGGCAGCACGAGCGCTTTCTTCGGCACGGGCGAGATAGAAATCGCTGGTGGCGGACATGCGCATGCTCCTTGATAGGTCCGGGAAGAGGGAAAATCGGTCAGCCGACCATTTCGGCTACGAGCCGTCGCAACTCGCGGCGGGAGATGGTCGCATAAGGCGGCTCCGGCTGCTTCGGCTTGGAAAGAGAAAAAGGGTAACGGGATTCGGTAACGATAGACTTGAAGTACATAATATCCTTGGCGTGCGCAGGCACGCATGCTTGTTGACGATGGAAACGCTAACGGCGCGCTCCCTTCCTTTGACCGGGACCGGCCATGCCGGGCGTACGTTCGCGGAAGATGAGCCGACCCTTTTCGAGGTCGTAAGGGGTCATCTCGACTTGGACGCGATCGCCCACAACGGTCCGAATGCGGAAGCGCCGCATCTTGCCGGCCGTATAGGCAATGATCTTGTGCTCATTCTCCAGACGAACGCGAAAGCGGCCGTCCGGCAGAACCTCGTCGATCAAGCCGTCGAGGACCAGAAGATCCTCCTTGGCCATGGTCTCAGGCCGACTGGAGGTTGACGGCGGACTGCTTGCCGCGACGATCGGTCTCGATCTCGTAGCTGACCCGCTGATCCTTGTTCAGGGTCGCCATACCGGACCGCTCGACCGCACTGATATGGACGAAGCTGTCAGCGCCGCCCTCTTCGGGCGCGATGAAGCCATATCCCTTCTCGGTGTTGAAAAATTTGACTGTGCCGATCGGCATGGGATCTTCCTTTCACGGAACAGAGAACCCGCCAATCCTCATTGGCGGAGCTGGAAGCGTGAGAAGGGAAGGATCCGCTTTAAAGCGTCAAATTCCGTCGCAGGCGACGTTAGCACCGCCCAAATAGGGGCGAAGCGCCGGAAAGTCAACGTCCTGCCTGTGGACGAGTGCCTGACTGACCAACATATCGCCGATACCGCGGTAGAATTGGCCGATGCGGATGCGCGTCAGCGACGCCAGCCGCAACGGGCTGGCGGGATCGAAGCGGGCGATGCGGCCGTCGTCGCCGTGCGCGATCATTACATCCCGCCGAAGAGCCGCCGCGTGGATCCGGCCGGCACAATGATGAAGGCACGCACTGATCCGTCCGATCGCCCGCAGACGCTCATCGTCGCCACTCGCCAGCGCCATCATCGCGCGCACCTGCCTGAGCTTGTTGGCGGTATTGCGCAGCCGTGCGAAGGCAGCGCCGTCATGCCCCGGATCGCCGAGAAACAGGGCGGTCTCCTCGGTCAGGACGGACAGGAAGCGATCCAACTCGCGCAGCTGGTTGCCGAGCATGCGGGTGCGATAGAAGGACGGCAGGCCGTCGTCGCCCACATCGCCGAGCGCATAGGCCATCACGAACTCCGCGCCGCTACGGAGCGTGACATAGGCACGCTGCAGCGCGGGATGCGCGCCCAGGGCGACATGCGCCGCCCCGAGGCCATGGCCTTCATTCGGATGCATTCCACGCGCCTTCGGCAGTAAGCGGGAGCGCGCAGGTCTCTCAGCCGCCTGCGCTTACGAAACCCTGCCGGCGATGGTGTGCAATAGCATGGCGCGAGCGCTTCGTCGACTTGAGCCGCCTTCAGCGGCGCGGCCCCGGCCCCTCCGGGAGGTTCTCGATGCGCGAAGAAACGTCCCACAGGTCGATGCCGCCCTCGCCGGCATGCGCATCGATGCGGGCCAGTTCCTCATCGGAGAAATCGAGGCGCGCGAGCGAGTCGAGCGAATTGTCGAGCTGAGCGACAGTGCGCGCGCCAATCAGGGCGGAGGTGACGCGCGGATCGCGCAACACCCAGGCAATTGCCATCTGCGCCAGCGTCTGGCCACGTGCCGTGGCGATCGCGTTGAGCGCCTGCACCCGCGCCAGATTCTCCCCGGTCAGCAGGCGGGTCGAGAAAGAGCCGGGCCGACCGGCACGCGCATCCTCCGGCACGGCCTTCAGATATTTATCGGTCAGCATGCCCTGGCCGAGCGGCGAGAAGGCGATGCAGCCGGCGCCGAGATCGTCGAGCGTGGCGAGCAGTTCACCCTCGATCCACCGATTGAGCATCGAATAGCTGGGCTGGTGGATCAGCAGCGGCACCCGCTCCTCGGCCAGGATCGCCGCCGCCTTGCGGGTAAGCGCCGGGGAATAGGAGGAAATGCCGACATAGAGTGCCTTTCCCTGGCGATGAAGATGGGCGAGCGCGCCCATCGTTTCCTCCAGCGGCGTCTTCGGATCGACGCGATGCGAATAGAAGATGTCGACATAGTCGAGCCCCATCCGCCTCAGGCTCTGATCGCAGCTCGCGATCAGATATTTGCGGCTGCCACCGATATCGCCATAGGGGCCGGCCCACATGTCCCATCCCGCTTTCGTCGACACGATCAGCTCGTCGCGATGAGCGGCGAAGTCGCTTGCCAGGACGCGGCCGAAATTTTCCTCCGCCGAGCCGTAGGGCGGGCCGTAATTGTTCGCGAGATCGAAATGGGTGACGCCGCGATCGAAGGCCCGGCGCAGGATCGCCCGCCCGGTCTCGTAAACGTCGGCGCCGCCGAAATTCTGCCAAAGACCCAGCGAGATCGCCGGCAGATCCAGGCCGGAACGGCCGCAGCGTCGATAGGGCATGCGCCCGTCATAACGGTTCGGATCGGCGACGTAGGGCATGGCGTGAGACATGATGGATCGTCCTCCGGCCTGGGGCGTGCGCGGGTCTAACAACGGAGCAGGGGCAGCCAATGCCCTTCGCAAGCGCAGGGCGCAACCCTATGTCGAACCTATGATCAAGACGCTTCTGGTGGCCGCGCGCGATCGCGATCGGCTGGGTGAGATCGGCGCGGTCGCCGCGCGCTATGGGCTGGGCGCGCTGCTGGCGCGGCTGGGCCTGAGCAACGGAGACGAGGGCGAAGGCAGCGCTGCCGGAACGCTGCCCGAACGTACGCGACGCGCGATCGAGGAATTGGGGCCGACCTTCGTGAAACTCGGCCAGATCCTCGCGACGCGACGCGACCTCCTGTCCGACGAGTGGATCGAGGAGCTGGAGCGGCTGCACAGCCAGGCCCCCACCCTGCCGTTCGAGATGCTGCGCGAGGCCGTGGAAGCCGCGCTCGGCCAGCCGCCGGAACAGGCCTTTGCCAGCTTCGATCCGGCGCCGCTCGCCGCCGCGTCGATGGCGCAGGTCCATCGTGCGACGCTCAAGGACGGCCGCGCCGTGGTGCTGAAGATCCGCCGCCCCGGCATCGGCCGGCGGATGGAGGCGGACCTGAGGTTGATCGCGCATCTCGCCGAGATGGCCGAACGGACAAGTGCCGAGGCACGCCGCTTCGCGCCGGGGGCGCTTGTCCGCCAACTCGCCCAGGCCGTGCTCGAGGAACTGGACTTTACCCATGAGGGCCGCAACGCAGACCGTCTGGCCGCGGATTTCGCCAAGGATGCGCGCGTCGTCGTTCCCGCGATCCACTGGGGCTTCTCCTCACCCGGTCTGCTGGTGATGGACTATGTCGCGGGCGTCGCGCCGCGCAACGGCGAGGCGCTGCGCGCGGCCGGCATCGACCCGCAGGCAATTGCCGATCTGGGCGCCGACCTGGTTCTGGACATGGTGCTGCTCAACGGCCGCTTCCATGGCGATCCGCATCCGGGCAATCTGCTGTGCCTGACCGGCAACCGGCTGGCGCTGCTGGATCTCGGCCTGATCGGCCATGTGAGCCCGCGCCGACGCGAGGAATTTCTACGCTTCATCCATGCCATCCGCGCCGGCGATCCCGCGGCGCTGGCCGATACGCTCGCCGTCTGGTCGGGCGGGGCCGGGACATCGCACGAGCGGATACTCGCCGCGTCCGAACGGTTGGTTGCGCGGCACAGCGGCGGCCGGCTGGTGCTAAGCGCACTGGTCCGCGACTTCTTTCCACTCTTGCGCGAGCAGGGCATGATGCTGCCGCCGGACCTGCTGCTGATCTTCAAGGCGATGATCACGATGGACGGCGTGCTCGTCGCCATCCAGCCGGATTTCGATCTCACCGCCTCGATCGAACGGGCGCGGCTGCGCATCCTGATGGAGAGGCTCTCACCCGATCGATGGAGCGCCAAGCTGGACGCGCTTGCGCTCGAGCTGGCCAGGATCGGCGACGACGCACCGCGGCTGATCCGCGTTCTGGTGAACAGGCTGGAGACGGAGCCGGCAGCGGACAGGGCCGGCGCGCCGAGCGCCGATGCGATCGTGCACGCCGGAAAATGGGTGGCAGGCGCGATCGTAATGGCAGGCCTGCTGATCGCGGGCGCGCTCTTTCTGGGCTGAGACCCATCTCATCTCCATCGGCCACACTGCGCAGAATCAATAATCATCCGGAACCGGGAAAAGACAAGAGGGTTTTCGCTGTCGTAGAGGGAGAGACGACATGACCGATTATCGCGCAGCCGACACAGATGGCAGCCGCACGACGATAGTAGAGAGCAAGACCAGCAGCGGCGCCGTCATCATCGCAGCCGCGCTAATCATAGCGATCGTGATCGGCGCTATTTACCTGCTCAACATCCAGCATTCGACCAGCAGCCGCGATCAGGCGGTTACAAGCGCCGCCCAGAGCGTGTCCGATGCGGCCGACAAGGTCGGCAGCGCGGCCAGCGGGAAGGCCGGCGACGGCGGACAATGAGGGCGGCGGCCGGGAGGCAGCGCGATGAACCCGATCTGGACGCATCGAGCCGGGAAGGCCGTGGGGGCGATAATCGGCGTGACGACGCTCACCATGCTGATGCTACCGCCAACGACGCCTCGGGCCGCCGCCCCTTCCCCGCTTGCCGCCTTCGCCGCGAGCGCGCCGGATCCCGCGCTGATCGCACCTAGCGGGCCGCAGATCGCGGTGCTGACGCCGGCTGCCCTATCCGGCCCGCTTTACACGCCTGACGCGCGCTCCAGTACGGGCATGGTCACACCATCCGTACGGGATCTGCCTCTGGTGAAAGAAGCAGGCGAGACGGAGGACATGGTCTCGATGGCCGAGCCTGCGGACTTCGACGCCGATGTTATTCCGGCCGAACGCGCCGAAGCAGCCGAGCCGGCACCACCGATCATCGTGCCGCCACCGGTCCAGGAGATGGCAACCCCCTGGCAGGGCGACAGCCGCTATGCCGAAGCGGGGCGAGAGAACACCTCTCCAGACTTGCTCGCGATCCGGCACTGAAAAGACCTCGGCCGGGAAAAGGCCATTTCGATCAGGTTGAACGCCCGCGTCTCCGTCTTTCCATCGGACGACAGGACAAGCCTATGATCGACACCCTCCCAACACCTTATTTCAGCGGTCTGGTTCTGTGGGCGATCGATCGTATCGACGGCGCCGTTCGTCGCATATGGATCCAGCAGAGAGGAACCGCCCAGCACGACCCTCGGTTCCTTCGGATCGTTGCGCACGGTTTCAGCAGCCGGGGCATCAGCACCGAGACGAGGGTGGAGCAATGGCTGAAACCACGGCCCGTTGTCGGCATCTCCGGCCTTATCTTCTTTGGGGCTGCGGCAGGTGAATAGTGCGCTGGCCCTTCTCCTGCGCGACCGGCAGGATGAGCAGGGTTGGGGGATGAGCCTCGCCCGGCTAATCGGCTGCATTGCCGTTGCGGCGACATTGGTCGCGCTGGCCACGCTGTCGCCTCGCACGAAGCCTCCGATTCCTGCGGTGCGCGCATTGCCCGTTCTGGAGGATCAGCAGACGATGCGGCCCGAGGCTGGGGCGCTGAAGCGGGCGTCGTTTGGCATGAGCCGCAGCCGACCATAATAACGGCGCGAGACCAGGACAGGCGACGATTTCCGCCTGTAACGAATCGATGCCGTACGATCCGCTGGCGGCAATCCCGATGCCGATGGCAGCGTCATCGTCATGGCCACATCAATCATATCCATTTGCAACCTCGCCCTCGTCGAGGTTCCGAGCAAATCCATCGCCTCGCTGGACGAGCAATCGCTCCCTGCCGCGAAATGCCGCGAACATTATCCGGCAGCCCGCGACGAGCTGATGGAGCTGCATGACTGGGAATTCCTGGCGAAGCGCGTTGCGCTGGCCGCCGTGCCCAACGACCGTCCGACCGAATGGGCTTGCGCTTATGCGGTGCCGAACGACATGCTGTATCCGCGGCGCATCCTGCCGCCGCAGGATCCGGCGCTGG
This sequence comes from Flavisphingomonas formosensis, assembly GCF_009755815.1. GTDB lineage: Bacteria > Pseudomonadota > Alphaproteobacteria > Sphingomonadales > Sphingomonadaceae > Flavisphingomonas > Flavisphingomonas formosensis. The sequence continues at coordinate 991,638 of NZ_WRPK01000001.1, read as the reverse complement.
CGGTGGGCGCCTTCGCGACGGCAGGACAGCGGGCGGCGCCCTGCTGGCACCATGGCGGCGGCGAGGCGCTGCGCATTCCCTATCTGATCGAAGCCGGTATTCTTTATAGCGACCAACCGAACGCCGTGCTCGCCTACAGCCGCTCCGGCGTGACCGAGGACCGCTTTCCGCAAAGCTTCGTGCGGGCGCTGTCGCTCGATCTGGCAACACGGATCGTGATGCCACTGATCAAGAATCGCGCACGCCAGGGTGATCTGATCAAGGCCAGCGAAAATGCCAAGCAGCGCGCCATGGCACAGGATCTCAACCGATCGCCGCACGACCGGACGGGCTATGTCTCCGAAGCGGCACGGGCACGGAGGGTCTGACGATGAGCTTCCGGGCCGGCCTCTACAATTTCTCCAAGGGCGTCATCTCCCCCGAACTGATGGGGCGGATCGATGTCGCCGCCTATAATTCGGGTCTCAAGCAGGCGACCAACGTCGTCATCCTCAAATATGGCGGCGTGCAGATGCGAATGGGCACGCGCCTTGTCATGGAAATCCGGGAAAGCGACCTCGCAAAGCCCGTGCGGCTCTTCCCCTTCGAATTCTCGATCGAGCAGACATACGTGCTCGAGATGGGCCAGGGCTATATGCGGCCCGCGGCGCTCGGCGGCATAGTGCTCGAGGAAGAGCTGATCGTCACGGGCGCGACGCAGGCAAATCCGATCGTCATCACCGCCGCCTTCCACGGCTATGCGCCCGGCGACGACGTCTTCTTCAAGGGCATCGAGGGCATGACGGAACTCAACGATCGCGCCTTCCGCGTGCTGGCAGCGATCGACGACGACACTTTCTCGATCGATGTGGACGGCACGGGGTTCGGCGCCTTCACCGGATCCACCGGCGGCATCACCCGGACCGCGGCGCCCGAGCCACCGCCGCCCGATCCCGTCGTGCCCCCCGTGGTCACGCCGCCGCCGCCCGTCGTCGTAGGCGGTGGCAGCAGTTTCGCCGACATCTTGCACAGGATGTTTCCCTGATGGGTATCGCACGTCTCTACAAAGTCGGTTCGCCGTACAACGCCGTCGATCTCGAAGAGGTCGATTATGAGCAGACGGCGGACACCATGTATCTCGCGCACCTCAACTATCCGGTCACCAAGCTGGTGCGGGGCGGGCATACCAGCTGGAGCTTCGCCGACGTCACGTTCGGCCCTACGCTCTCACCGCCCACCGGACTGACCGGCGTCGCCTACATCCCGAACACCGACGACGACAATGACGGCAACAGCTATTTCCCGCAGCCCGCCAGCTATGTCGTGACCGCGGTCGACGACGACAGCGGCCAGGAAAGCCGCGCGTCCAACTCCGTCACCTTCACCAACGATCTCACGCTGAAGCGCAACTATAATTCGCTGAGCTGGACGGGAGTGACCGGCGCCGAGCGCTATCGTGTCTACAAAGCCGACAATAGCGGCAGTTACGGTTATATCGGTACCACCGAATCGACGGCCTTCCGCGACGATAATATCGGCCCGGACCTGACCGACGGCCCGCCGAAGGGCGAAAATCCGTTCGCGGCCTCCGGCGATTATCCTTCCACCGTCACCTTCCACGAGCAGCGGCTGATGCTGGGGCGCACGATCAACAAGCCCAACGGCGTGTGGGGATCGCAATCCGCCGATTTCGAGAATTTCGACACCTCGACGCCGCTGAAGGCGGACGATTCCCTGTCGTTCGTGGCGGTGGGCCAAAAGGTCAATTCGGTGAACCAGCTCGTTTCATTCACCGATCTGCTGCTGCTCACCTCTGACGGGCTGATCAAGGTCAATGGCGGCGACGACGCCGGCGGCTATCTCTCCGCCACCCAGATCGTGGCGCGCAAGCAATCCGGACGCGGCTCCTCCCGCCTCAATCCGCTGGTGATCGACAGTGCGGTGTTCTTCAAGCCGAAGGTCGGCACCTCGGTGCGCGCGATTGGCTTCAAGTTCGAGATCAACGGCTTTTCGTCCAACGACGTCGCCATTTATTCGCCGCATCTGTTCCGCAACATGGACATCACCTCCTGGGCCTATGCGCAGGATCCGCTCTCCTGCATCTGGGCGGCGCGCGACGACGGCAAGCTGCTCTGCTTCACCTGGGAGGCCGAGCAGGAGGTGTGGGGCTGGACGATCTGCGAAACGGACGGTTTCGTCGAGCAGCTATGCGTCATATCGGAGATCATCGATACCGAAACCCAGCGCACGGAGGACCGGCTCTATCTGGTGGTGCGGCGGGCGTTCGGGGACGGGGAAAAGCGCTTCCTCGAACGCATGGCCTCGCCCTCCTGGGAAAATGTCATCGACGCCTGCCATCTCGATTGCGCGGTCTCCTATGCCTTTGACGAGCCGACCCAGACGCTGACCAACCTGCATCATCTCGAAGGCCGCACGATCAGCGCGCTGGCGGACGGAAACGTGCAGGATGGGCTCATAGTGACGGATGGAAAGGCCTTCCTACCCGTCGCCGCGAAGGTGATCCATGCGGGCATTCCCTACACGGCGACGGTCGAAACGCTGCCGCTGAGCTTCCCGCTCGACGGCACGAACATGGGCAAGCAACAGATGGTCGGCCGCGCGGTGCTGCGCCTCGTCAACACGCGCGGCCTCTTCGCGGGGCCGGACCAGGACAGCCTTTACGAGCTCAAGCCGCGGCTGGACGAGCCGTGGGGCGAGCCGGCTCATCTGCTGAGCGAGGATGTGGAGGTGGACATGGAGCCGGTGGCGGCCAATCAGAGCAGCCTCATCATCCGCCAAAGCTATCCGCTGCCCTTCACGCTGACGGCGGCGTTCCTCGACCCGATCGTGACGGAGGACGCATGATCCTGTCCATCATCGAGGCCGCGCCCGGCCATGTCGCGCCCATTGCCGCACGGATGCGGACGATCGACCGATTGGAATGTGCCGCGGCCGGACATGCGCCGGACGCCGCGCTTGCCATCGGCCTTGCGGGCGCGACCGTCGCTTGGAGCGCGCTGGTAGACGGCGAACCGCAGGCAATGTTCGGCGTCTCGCCGCGATCGGCGCTGGAGCGCAGCGGCATCCCCTGGTTTCTCGGATCGGACGCCGTGCTGCGCCATGGGCGGGCGCTCCTGCGCTTCGGACCCGCCTTTCTCGATCGCATGCACGCCGATTTCCCGCGGCTCGACAATGCCGTGTCCTGCGGCAACCGAGCGGCGATCCGGCTGCTGAAACGCTGGGGATTCGTCGTCGAGCCGGACCTGCACATGATCGGCAACCAACCCTTTCACTTTTTCTGGAGCCAACGCTGATGTGCGACCCCGCAACACTGATCATTGCATCCACAGCGGTGACCGCTGCAAGCAAGCTGACCTCCGGCATGGTTCAAGCCAGCCAGCAACGCTATGCCGCCAATGTGGCCGACCAAAGGGCGAAGTTCGCCGCCGACCAAGCCAAGGACGCGATCACAGAAGGGCAACTCGCCGACCGGGACCTGCAGCGCAAGACCGCGCAGCAGATGGGCGCGCAACGCGCGGCGGCGGCAGCGAGCGGGCTGGACGTCGGCTTCGGATCGGCCGCACAGGCGCAGGACGACATCGCGATGCTGGGCCAGGATGCGCTGGACCGGCAGCGACGCGGCACTGCGAGCCAGATCCGCGGCTATGACGTCGACGGCTGGAGCAATCGCGCCAGCGCCATCGGGAACCGGGCCGCGGCACGAGGAACGATGCTGGATGCTGCATTCGGCACCGCGAGCAGCATTCTTGGCGGAGCGACCAATTTCTCCAAACAATTCAGCCCTGAAAAATGGGAGAAAATCCCGAAACCGCCAGCCTTTCCAGGTAAGGTTACGATGGCATAGGTTGATCCCGCGCCCTAACCCACCTCACGCAGCCGCGCCTCGCTTTCCAGCGCGCGGCGGGCGACGGCGGCGGTGAGATCGTGGGCGGACATGCCGTCCGACACGAAGCGGTCGAGCATCGACCATAGCGGCGGCAGCAGGTCCACCTGCTGGCCGCCGCGGCCGTGCAGCCGCATCAGGCCGCGCGCGGCGGCATCCTGGAGGAGCAGCCGCACATGCGTGCGCGAGACCGCGAAGCGGCGGCCGATCGCATCGAAAGAGCTATTCCGCCCGTGCTGCGCATCCTGCACGACCTGCGCGAGGATCAGCGCGCCGGCGTCGCGGCCAGCGAACAGCATCATGTCCGGATTGCCGACCAGCACCTGCGCCGAGCGCGGATTGAAGGCGAAGGCGGCGCGGCGCTGCGCGAACTGGAAGGCGCGATCGCGGGCCAGCGGCCGTTCGTAGAGCGCGCCGGGATACAGCAGCGCAAGCGGCTGATAATAGGCCGCGAGCCAATCCTGGTCATGGCGCAGCATCGGCATGGTCGGCGCCAGCAGCCGCACGCGCGCGTCGTTCGGCGCGCTGCGCTGCACAACATAGCCGACCGCGATCAGGCGCGAGACGATCTGCTCGATTCGCCGCGGGCTGCTCATTCGAAACGGCTCGAGCAGGCGCTTCACATTTGCGAGGGTCGGCCAGGTGGTGCGATCGGCCGGGTCCTGCGCGGCGACGAGGCATATAATGCCACCGAACACGACGGTGCGCGCCGCTTCCAGCAACAGCTTGTTGAGGAACGGATCGTCGCCATAGAGCGTGAGCAGATTCTGCAGATAGAGGCTGCGCGCCTCAGCAAAACGCGGATGTGCGCGGATCGTTTCGGCTGTGATATAGGGGACGCCGAATTCGGGATCGGTGATGCGGTGCGCCTCGTCCTGCTCCTTCGCCATGCCGCCCGCGCCGATTCTGACCAAAGCCCTGATTACACAGGGAGATAGGGCGAAAGCAGGTAGCCGAAAACGGAGAAGATTGCGTGAATCTGCCGCATCCATTGCAAAATCCCGATCATCGCGCTTAACCGGCGCCACGGAACGGCAAAAGCCGTCCTCGCGTAATAAAGCATATGCCCTCCAGATAGTTATCCCGACAATGCAGCGTGTGCCCGAGGATGCCGCACGCCGCGATGCGGAATTGGGGCTCCGGCGGACGAGACGCCTCTTTGCGCGGGCTCCACGCGGCCGGCCGATCTGTGGGGTAGGGTGGGCGCGCAGTGCCAGAACGGCGCGCCCGCCCGGAGCACCCGGGCGTACGCCAGCATCGATGGCGCGCCTTGTACGCAATCCCGAAGATGCCGGCGTATCAAGCGCTGATTTCGCTCGAGCCCCGCACGGGTTCCTATCAAGGCCCGATGAATCGGCCACGTCGCGCCTTGATAACAGGCTCCTCCCGCTCCCGCCTTTCGCATCTGGCGGGACGGGCGAGGACAGGGCTGGCGGCAATCCCCCTGCCCTCCCTAGCCTTTCGATATTCCACCGAAAGGGCCGTCATGCCGATTTCCAACATCGAATCCCATGCGGGGCCGTTCTCTCCGGACGGCGTCGTCACCGATTTTCCCTTCGCGTTCGACATGTTTGTCACCGACGGCGCCCCCGGCATCGCAGTGGCGCGCATCGCCGAGGACGGGAGCAGCGCGATCCTCGATCCCGGCCTGTACAGCGTGATCCCCGGCGATCAGGGCGGCACGATCCGCTTCGCCACGGCGCCCGCACCGGGCGACCCGCTGTTCATCCTCTCCACCCCCTCGTTCAAGCAGCAGATCGCGTTCAGCAACCAGGCGCCCTATCTGCCCGAAGTCGTGACCAACGCACTGGACCGCGCGGCGGCACGCGACATCTACATGAACGGCCTGCTCCAGCGCGCCATCCTGATGCCGCCGGGGGAAACCGTCGGAAACGCACCGGTAGCCGCCGATCGCGCAGGCAAGGTGCTGGGCTTCGATGATACGGGCGAGTTGCTGGTGGGCGCGAGTTATAGTGATCTCCTGAGCGCTGCATCGGGTGCGCGTGAAGATGCGGGCATTGCACGCGAGGCGGCGCAACAGGCCGTCGCGGCGACGATTAGCGGCAAGCCGATCAAGACAGTGTCGGGTAACTATTCCCTGCTCGACAGCGACCTTGGGTTCCATGTGCGGGTGAACGCCAATGCTGACGCAGAAGTACGCTTCGATCCGGCCTCTTACCGTGATGGCTGGTATGCCGAGGTAGAGCAATATGGCCCTGCAACCATCCACCTGAAACCTGTCGCGGGCGTGACGGTGAACAGCAAGAGCGGGTATAACAACGTCAATCTGCAGTTCGGCGTCTTCACCGTCCTTAAGACCTCCGCCGCAAGCGGCATCGCGTATGGCGATCTTACCAGCATCTATACGCCGCCGCCGCCGCCCGTCGGCAATCCCGCGGTGCTTGACGATTTCTCGGGATCTTCCTCGACCATCACAGCTCGGACAACTACTCAAGGCAGCAAGACTTGGGCGGCCACAGCCTACACCGGATCGAACAATAACCCGATCACCACGGATGGCAGCGGGCGGCTTTCGGGTGGCCAGGGTTCGGCGGCCAATGGCACATTCGTCACGATCCAGACGGACACGTCGAACAGCCAGTGGATCACCTATACCGGGAAAATCAGCACTTACACCGGCGGTTCCGCGATCGGGTCCGGTCTGTTCTGTCCGCAGCATCTCACCATCGCCGCCGGCGGCGGCACGGCGGGCCTGAGTGGCTACGCCTTCCTGCGCACCGGCGCCGCGGGCGTTGCGGGAAGCTGTTCGTTGCGAGCATTCCTCAATGGCACAGTCAATGCCGGCGGCGGCACGGCCGCCGGAGGGGCATTCTCCACGTCTGACACCGGCCTGGACGATGACAGCTATTGCCTCGAATGGGCACCGTCCGGATCCGACAAGATCGTCACCCTCTACCATAATGGCCGCCGGCTCGGAAATCAGGTGGTGGCGACGCAACTGTCGCAAGCGGCGCCGCTTACCTACAAGCATGGCTTCCGTGGGAGCATCCCGGCTTCTAGCGCCAGCGAATTTACAGTGGGTGATCCCAACAGCCAGCTCATGGCGCGCCTGTTCGCGCCCAACCGCGTGCTTCAGCGCGAGGCTAATGGTTCGCTTAACCTCAAGGTGCGCGGCAAGCTGACCGTGCAGAACCCCGGAAGTCTTCAGTGTCGGATCGACGACGCGAGCGGCAGCCAATTGTTCGACTGGACAACGCTCAGCAATTTCAGCACCGATGACCAGCTGAATTTCAAAGGCAACGCGCCGACGATCGACACCCCGCCAAGTGCTGGCATCGTCTTTCGGGTGCAACGGAACGATATAGTCAGCTCGGGCCACGCGGTCTCGCCGCCGAGTCCGATCGCGAAGGCTGGCGAGGTGATCCTCTGGCTCGGGCAGAGCCTTGAGGTCAATCCGTTGCTGGCGACCAGTGGAGGAGCGCTTGCTGCACCTGCTGATTATTGGGCCATCCATGGCCTGATCGGAACGCAGGTCGGGAACATGAGTTGGCCGACACCGGACACCCGGCGGCAGTTCATCCCCGCCAGCAACACGCCGATTGCGACCTTCGGCGCGACGGCCCAGAACCTTACCTCCGCCTTTCCGATGTGCAATATCATCGGCGGTCGCGGGGCGACCGACGCGACGCAGCGCGCGCCTGGCAGCGACAATTATTCCGCCGTGCTCGACGGCATCGATCATGCCGGCGGCGATTTCGGCAGCTTCATCTACATCGGTGGCCAGTATGATCTACAGGATACCGCAAAGTCGACCGCCTACACCGCCAATGTAAAAGCGGAAGTGCAGGCGCTCATGGCGGTGACGGGACGGCCGGTCAAAGGGTTGCTCGTGCCCTGCACCTCCGTATGGGGCGCTGATGACGTCCGCTTCGAAGCGCTCAACAAGTCAATATGGCAGGCATGTCAGGACAATCCGGACCTGTTCTTCCTCGGCCCGTACCTGCTCGACATCAAGCATGTGTCGGGCGACCAGTACCACTTTGAAAATGGCGGCTACGACGAGGAAATGCGCCGTCTCGCGTATCTCTGGAACCTGATGCGTGGCCAGAGCGTGAAGGATTTGCGCGGGCCGAAGCTGTTCAGCGTCGCGCGCAACAACGACGGCCAGTGTACAGTGACGATCGACCTTAACGGCGCGGATAGCGTAACGTTGCTCAACGCGGCCGCTCATGGCGATCGGCGCGGCGGCTTGAGGTTCAGCGGTTCGTCCAGCTTCGCGACCACCTATAATCCCACCGGCCACAGCATAGGCGCCGTAGTGGCAGGGAAACAGGCGATCACCTATTCGTTTTCTGACACGCCGTTTTCCGGAGGCGCGGCGTTCGTGAGCGGCCCTTATGGCAGCGAGCCTTTCAATTACGACAAGTTGCCCGACGTCCGGAACGACATGGCCAACCTGGCTTCCATGCTCGTCGGCCAGTATAGTGGCCTGCCGAGCATTCCTATCCAACCTTTTTATCAAGCCGCCGGCCTCGGCGACTATGTGAGCGGCTGATGGCGCGACCCGTTCGCTCTGTGCCCTACATTGGCCTTCCCTGCTCATGTTCCATGCATTCCAGCCTGCCTGGGATAGCAGGCTCGCCGCAGCGCCAACATGTGGCGTTCTTGCAAGACAGCCAATCCGCCAAGGCTGTGAAGATATGGCGCAGCATGTGCACAGTCGGCCCCCGTAATCACCACACCCCCCGCCAAGTCAGGACGGTTGGCGCTACCTTTTGTAATCAAATGCATTGCGCGAGTCTATCTTGGCCCGTCCCCCTCTCATGCCGACAAGTGAGCCTTGAACATGCCTGACGGCCACGCCTCACCCAAAGCCAACGACGTCCGCTTCCAATATGAGGTTATCCGCAATCTTGCGGAGAGCGTGCGACAGACTGCGACCAGCGTGGAGCGGCTGACCAGCACCATTGGCCAGGTTCAGCAGACACAGGTGGGCATGCTCGAACGCTTGGCGAAAATCGAAGCGAACCGTGTTAACGAGGATCTGGCGGATCTCAAGGTGCGGGGCGAGGCTCTGACTGCCCGCGTCGACAAACTCGAATCGGCGCACGACTACGAGGCCGGAATGCGGGGCGCGCGCAAAGCAGTCATTTTCTATTGGCCTGTGTTCGCGGCTCTGTCTGCATTCATGCTCCTCCTCCTTATCGCGACCGGCATCGTCACGGTGCCTGAAACCCAGAAGGCACCCGTCGCCACGCAGGCGCCGCCGAAAGGAATGTCATGACCTATTCTCTCGGTGCAAAATCTCTTGCCAACCTGTCCGGCGTGCATCCGGCTATCGCGCACGTCGTTTGCCGCGCGATCACTATCACCGAACAGGATTTCTCAGTCTACGAAGGGCTGCGCACGCAGGCGACGCAGGATGCCTATCTCGGGCGAGGCGTCACGAAGGTGAAGTTCAGTCAGCATATGAAGCAGGCGGATGGCTATGGCCACGCCGTCGATCTCGTGCCGTGGATCGAAGGGGCTAACCGCTGGGAATGGCCGCTGATCTATCCGATCGCATCCGCAATGCGGGCTGCGGCGGCCGAACGAGGCGTTTCGCTGCGCTGGGGCGGCGTCTGGGATCGCGCACTTTTGGAGCTAGGCCGCAGCCCCGCGTCGTTGAAAAAGGCGGTGAGCGAATATTGCACCCGCCATCCCGGCCCCGATTTCTTCGACGGGCCGCATTTCGAGCTGGCGCGGTGACCCTCAATTTCCTCAAGGGCATCGGCAACCGGCATCTGGATGTCGCGCGGCTCTGCTGGTTCGCGTCGGTGGCAGCGGGCATCTCCTTCACCGGGGCGCACCTCCTGATCGACCACAGATTCAACATCATCGAATTCGGCACAGGCATGGGATTGCTGCTCGCGGGCGGCGGAAGCGCCACGGCGCTCAAGGATACGGCCGTGGCGAAAGCCGCGGCGATCGTACCCCCGTCGGAAGATCGCCCGCAATGACACACACCATTCGTGCGAACCTGCTGAAGGTAGATCGCCGGCGCAGGTGCGCCCGGCCTGCTGGCTACGCCGAAAGCCGCATTGACGATCGCGCACGACGGGAGAACCAAATGCGGCCTTGAAGTGGGGCAAGATCGAAAGCGCCCCCCACCTTGGAAACAACGGGCGCCTCGGGCCCCTGCTGCGCTGCGGCATATTTTTCTGAACGGCATCCCCTTCGTTGACACGCCCGCACGGCTGGCAGATGCTAAGTCTATGGTTAGAAGCGCCTCCATGACCTCCACACCGAGCATGGATTATTTTCGAGCCGCTACTTGAAGACTGCAGCGTCGCGTTGGATTGGCCTTCGCATATGCGATACAAAATGCGATTATGGATAGCGAGGAAACCGCTTTTTGATGAAGATTCTGCTTGAGCCTGATAAGCGATTGCGGACTTCGGAATGGCTAAGCTTGCATTGAGATGGGGCAAATGACCGAGCGGCACGATAACAATTTCACATTCTTGCGGTTCGTTGCAGCCTCGATGGTCATCGTAGCGCACGCCTACGACCTGTTGAACCAGCCCGCGATAAAAGATCCGCTCTTTCAACTGATCGGTCGAACGATGGGCTGGACGGGCGTTAGCATATTTTTTACGATGAGTGGCTTCTTGATCATGAATTCGCTCAATCGCTCGGCGAACCTGGTCAAATTTGCCCGGGCAAGGGCTCTGCGCATATTCCCAGGGCTTAGCGCATGTATCCTCTTATCGATCGTATTTTTGGGGATCTTCGCAACCTCTCGCCCTCTGGTCGATTATTTTACCGATGTTCAAACTCTCCGGTTTGCAGTCGGCAACATAAGCCTCCTATCCATACAATATATTCTTCCGGGTGTATTCCAACATAACCCGATGCCAGCCGTAAACGGCTCACTCTGGACTTTGCCCTATGAAGTAATTTGTTATATTCTGGCTGCCTTCGCCAGCGGTTTGGGCCTGCTCCGAAGCGATAGCCGGCGGGCCGCGACATTCGCTGTCAGCCTGTTCATGATCCTGGCTTTCGTCGCTTTCCAAGCTCACCGGCCTTCTGGCGGGATCTCGACGCGGCTGCTCTTAATGTCTCGCCTCGACGCGTGTTTCATATTCGGCATGGCCTACGCCACTTTCGGCAATCGCTTCAAACTTCGCATATGGCACGCAGCCGCGCTGGGCCTCATTTCCTGGCTGACTGCTGCGACCCCTTTCTATGATCTCACTCTTTCCGCCGCCCTGGCAGCGTTCGTGCTGTGGCTGGCTTTCGTACCCAGTCAGATATTACGCCGCATCAGCCGTTGGCCCGATTACTCCTATGGCATCTACATTTACGCGTTTCCGATCCAGCAGTTCCTAATAATGAAAACGCCCGGCTTAACCCCAGCGCTTCACGCCCTAACCGCCTTCCCCCTAGTTCTCATACCCGCCAGCCTGTCATGGCATTTCATCGAAAAGCCAGCGCTCAAGTTAAAGAATTTAGGAACCAAGCGTGATCTTTTTAAATCGACAGCAGATGTGCCGGCCGAATAGCTTGCGTCACCAGCACCTTAGTTCATCGAGGACCACAATCCCGTAGGCGGTCTGCGGTAAAAATCAATTTCGCAGATCGCCACGGGCCAATGAAGATGAGAATACCGAACTGAAGCCGGAGGGTGAGCAAGAGACATATCTTGTGGTCGGTGTCACGCTTCGATCAATGACATCCGGACCATCATATTTCCTTATTCTGTATCGAACGCGCCTCAAGCCGCTTTAACAGCGCGTGGCGGAAATTCTCGATCGGAATATCCAATACCACATAGAACAACACGGCGATCAAGATCGCGCCCGCAATTATACCCAATTTTACGACCGAACTATGGGGATTAACATACTGTATGATTGGCTCGTGTACGAGGTACAAAGGATAAGACAGATTACCTAAATGGCGATCGAACTTTCCCGATCTCAAACGCAGAGAATGACCAATATACACAACGAGCGGCACTGCCCAAATCATTGCAAATATATCTTCATTCATAACGTCAGGTATTTTGTTGCTCAGCATTGCCCGTCCCGCCGGAAATACAGCGAAGATACCCGTCAGCACACAAAATGCTAGAAGAGCCTGCATAGCAGACGCCGGAAGTGGCACCTCCCGATATTTGTATAGAAGCATACCTGCAAAGAATGCAGGAATATACATGAATACATTATGTATTCCTGTATAGTAAACAACCGTCCACCCAATTAAAGTCGCAGGCACAATTAGCCAAGCAGACGGGCGCATCGTCAACAGCAACGGTAATAAGAGGTAGAATTGGGCTTCAATATCCAGCGACCACTCTACTCCCAGCGGCTTAATGTCCGGAGCGGAAGCAACGCCGAAGATCGTAAAATTCCAAATGTGTAGATTTCGACCTAATAACGCGGCTGCTACCAACACAGCTATAATATAAAGCGGCCAAATTCTCAGAAATCTGTTAATAAAAAAAAGGCGAGCCCCATATACGCCTTGCCTACGCCAAAGATCAGATATCCAATAGCCACTCAAAAGAAAAAACAATATTACTCCAATTCGGCCCGTCGAAAAGCTACTCAAATGACTTATCAAGACCAGTCCGGCCAATAGAAGGCGGAATGCGCCAGGCCGAAGTAGCAAAAATCCCATTCGCCGCACTCCCACCAAATCCATCTTGCGTAATAGCTAGATTTCCTGACGTCAACTTGCACTTCGCGCGCGCAGCAAGCAAAACCCGATGGGTTAAGGCACCTCTACGCTCTCGCGGATCAAAACAAACGAGATAGCCCTCTCACCTAGCTACGTAGCGGCTTCACCAGAGCCAGTTGACGCGAGCTTTCCACGGGAGCCAGAGAGAAAACCAACTCCCTCTCACGCCATTTTAGTATCCGGCTGCCGATAAATTCGACTGTTGTAGATAAGCCTGTAGGGTCCAACTTCCACAACCTTGTGGATAATCCAGGAAGCCGTCAGCGCAAGGATCATGTTCGCAAGCAGGTAAACAGGGAAGGTCACAAACCACGGGTACGAGCCGAGTTTGATTTTATAGCCAATCTGGCGGATCACCAAATAGGTATACGGATGCGTGAGGTAGAGTGAGTAACTGATCGTGCCCATGAAGCGGAGCGGCCGGCTCAGCAAGAGCCGTGAATAAATGTTATCCTCATGCAACAACAGCATCACGAGAAAGAGCGTCGATACCACCAGGGCCAAGCCGGCGAGCTCGGTGCCGGGCACCTCCAAATAGGTCTTGGGAGGAAAATCCCAAAGCGTTGCGATGACAGAGACAACGATGAGCACCGCTGTAACAGCCAACGTCTTTGCATGCATTTCGAAGCGGTCCCGCATGATGCGGCTATTGATGAAGAATAGGAATGCGCCGCCTACAAAATAGACTGTGATATCGAAAGCAGCCACCATGAAGCCGGCGAAGGCGATAGCTGCCACGGCCAAGAACGGATTAAATCGGTCGGCGCGCCGGATCACACTATACACCAGCATATAGGTAGCAACGTAATACCAAACCTCGAACGAGATCGACCAAGCGTTCGGCGTCAACGGCACTGTGCCGAGGAAAATGTCGAGAAATAGGAGATTGGATACCAAGCTCGCCAAATGGCCACGACCTGGATCTTGCGGATAAAAATGATTGAGCACAAAATAGAGGAGCGTAAACATGGCAAACAATGGATAAAGGCGCCAGAATCGCCGCCCAAAAAATTCGCGAGGAGGATAATTCAGACAGCTCGACGTGATCACGTAACCGCTGATTATGAAAAATAATTCGACACCAAAAGTCCCGAAATTGGCGAAGTAAGCCGCCACCGAAGCCATCGTCGCGTTCTGATGATAAAAATGATCATAATAACCATAGGAAATATGAGCAAAAAATACCATCAGTGAGGCAACGCCACGCAGGCCATGTAGAGGCCGATTAAAACCCATTAGGACCTCCAACAAGACCGTGACTGGCGGTCACCTGGTTAAACACGCGATTACGCCAAAGCACTCGTTCCGACGCCAGCCCTCTGCGAATTGCGTAGCATCCGCTGATAGATCGGGATCGCCGAACCACCGATGCCAAGCATGAAGAAAAAGAGGGGCTGAATCCCGCCAAAGAACATCACCGAGAAGCCAGTAAAAGCGAATGCAATGTATGCGAAAAACCATCCCGTGCGAAATTGAGAATAAATGGGAGGCAGCCGGCGAGTATCAATCTTAGCAAACTTCCACATCGTAGTCAGAATCGCTAGGATCAAAAATGACAAGGCCGGCAAGCCACCAAGCATCGTGATTACAATCCAATAATTATCGCATGAAGGCTTCATAAATGGCGCGCGTACCCAGTTATCAGCATCAAGCCCGAAAATTGGATGTTGCTGAATATTAAAAACTCCCCAATTCCATATAAGGATACGATTGAACGCTGAAGCGGAATTAAATGTAAGATGATTAACAATAAAGCCTACGATCCCAGAATTTGTAGTCACATTCATTACGACGGTGGCAATTGCACCTAATGTTAGCGTTATAGGAACCCGCCCTTTCACGCCTCTTGTCACGTACTCTCCAAAGATCATCAAGAGCTGCACATTCATTGCAAGCAAAGGTCCTGAAGAAAGCGAAAAAAACGTTGCAGCAGCGAGTATCGCAAACCGAAACCAGCGCGTCATTTTATCTTTGGCTGTATACCAAACCAATGCAATGCAACTTGCGCAGAAGAGGCCATAGAGAATAGTATTGGAAAAGAAAGCTTGAGGCCGTCTCATACCCAATCGAACGTCGGCGCCCTCGGCATACTGAGCATAGTGCATGCCTGTCATCGCAGAGGTAGTGTCCATTATGAACTTTTTTCGCGTTATCGCTTCTGGTACAGCGAGAATAAAAGCCACCAAGCTAAAATAGAATATCAACTTAACAACGTGAAGCAGATCATCCATTGATCGGATAGTCACTCGGGCAAGCAGGTATGCGCAGACTGTTTCTAAAAAATATTGCCCAGCACGCTGCACGCCGTCTTCAATATTATTTACAACGCACATGATAGTCCACGCGCTGTAAACAAAAACCAATAAGTCAGCCGGCCCAGGCTTAATAGACTTATCCGTAAAGAATTTGAAAAGCATATACGGGAACAGTATCATCACGTAAACGCGATAAGGCGTAATAAGCACACCACCCACATATCCAGCTATCGTGATCGGCGTACAAAGAACGATCAGAAACCCCAGGATCAAGAGCTGATGCACCGAGCGCTTACGCAGGGGCTTAGCCGGAGCCGCCGCTGGCCGCCGATATGCGATAGCCTGGTTCATCTCACCAACTCCCACCTGCACTCCGGCACCGCGATCTTCGGCGCCTCTTCCCCACACCCGCAAAAGCCGAGGCGAGGCAATCGCATCGCTTTAGCGGCAGCCGCGGAGCGTGCCGCTTTCCTCTATGCGTCTTATCGCTTCCCCACTCAACAGCGCCGCGCCCGTCGGCGTCAGGTGGCGCGCGCCGTGGGGGAAGAAGAGCGTCGCGCCGTCCTTCTTCAACGCCTGGCGGAACAGGGGAATCGCATCCACTGGCGGCAGGGCCTGCTTCACCTCCGGCGGCATCAGATCGTAGGAGGAGCTGAACACCCGCTCCGGCGTGCGGTTCGGGATATCGACCACCATCATGTGCGCCCCGTCCCGTTCCACCTCGGCCTTCGCCTCGGTGAGCAGAGCGGCTGCGAGCCGCACCTGGATCGGGCTGATCAGATAGGTGTTCTGCTCCACCTCCTCGCCGCCGGCCGGCCCCGCCTCGCGCTTTCGGACGAAGGCCAGGAGCTGCTTGGCACGCCAGCCGATCTGCTCGCGCAGGAAATTGTAGAGCTGGCTGTGATCGGCGAGCGTGCGGTAGAGGGCCGATTTCATCAGCTTGTCCTGCGTGGCGACGCCGGGCAGGAAACGATCGCTGGTCTGCACGAGCGCGCCGTCCTTCAGCGCGAACAGGCCAGAGCGGACATTGTCATCATAATCCGTCACCTGCCACTGCATCAGCACGAGATCGGGATGGAAGGCGCGCGCTTCCTTGCGATAGGCGATCAGATTCTCCGCCGTGCCGAAACCGGAGACGGCGAAGTTCAGCACCTCCACCTTATAGCCCGCGGCACGCAACCCCGCCTCGATGCGGTGCGCGATCGTGTCCTTCAGGTCGAGCTCATAGCCGACGAAATAGGAATCGCCGAGCATCGCGATGCGGCAGGTGCCGGCCGGCTTCGCATCTGCGAAGGTGCGATCGTCGCGCATGCCCTGCCGGTTGATGCGATACTCCACGCTCACATCGGGCGTATAGTGATGGTAGGTCGCGCCCGGGATGTTGCCGCGAATGCCGTAGGGCGTGCCGGTGACGTAGCGCGGCATCAGCGCCTGCGGCTCGATCAGGCGCATGAACAGCTCGCCAAAGGCCAGCGTCCACAGCGCCAGCGCGATCACGATCGCCGTTTTGCGGAGGATCTTCGCGCCCGTCACCAGCCCATCCCTAGAAATCGAAATAGATGAAGGCCTGCCCCTGCGAGGAGGTCAGCACCATCACGGAGTAAAGCAGCCCGATCACCGCCGTATAGCGCAGCAGGAAAGGCGAGCGTTCGTAGCGGATACGCAGCGGCGCGAACCGCAGCCCGCATTCGATCAGGAACAGCGGCACGACGTAGAAGGCCAAAGTGGACCAGGCACCCGACGTCATCCCGTCGAACCGCGCGATGCGGGCAAGCATCATGTTCGCCTGCGCCATGGTCTCCGCCCGGAAATAGGCCCAGGTGACGCAGACGATAGGCATGAATACCGCCCAGGCGGCGAGATTGGCGATCACACCCTTGGCGCTGCCGTCGTCCACACGCTTCAGCCGGTCGTCGATGTTGAGCATCCGATAGATCACCTGGACCGCGCCGTGCAGGAATCCCCACATCACGAACGTCCAGGCTGCGCCGTGCCACAGCCCGCCGAGCAACATGGTCAGCATCAGGTTGCGGTACATCATGAACTGCGTGCCGCGATTGCCGCCGAGGCTGATGTACAGATAGTCGCGCAGCCATTCGGACAGACTGATGTGCCAGCGCCGCCAGAATTCCGAGGGTGTGCGCGCGAAATAGGGCAGGTTGAAGTTCAGCCGGAGATCGAAGCCCATGATCTTGGCGAGGCCTCGGGCCATGTCGGTATAGCCGGAAAAATCGCAATAGATCTGGAAGGTGAAGGCCAGCAGAGCGACGGTGAGCTCACCCGAGCTGAACCGTTCCGGATGGGCGAAGATGGGATTCGCCATCGCGGCGAGATTGTCCGCCACCACGATCTTCTTGGCGAGGCCCCACAGGAAGAGCATCGCGCCCGAGCGGATCAGCGCCCAGGTGATCGGCGGAATGGTGCGGAACTGCGGCAGCATGTGCCCCGCCCGTTCGATCGGACCGGCCAGGATCTGCGGGAAATAGGAGAGGAAGGCCGCGAATTCGATGAAGCCGGTCGATGGCTCCAGCTTGCCGCGATAGGTGTCCACCGTCCGGCCGATCGACTGGAAGGTGTGGAAGGAGATGCCGAGCGGGAGCACGATGTTCAGCGCGACGAAGCCGAGATGCACGCCCAGCGCGGAAAAAGCCTCGTCCAGCGATTCGCCGAAAAAGTTCACATATTTGAAGAAGGCAAGCACCGCGAGGTTCACCACGATCGAGAGCAGCAGCCACGTCTTGGCGCGACGCTGGCGATCTTCGATGCGGTTCAGAATCCATGTTGCAAGTGCGAAGAGTGCGCATGCAGCAAAGGGAGGCAGCAGCAGCAATTCCGCCTGGCGCAGGCCGTTCAGCGCGAAGCCGATTCCCGATATGAGCAGCAGGAAACCGCAGCTTTTTGCCAGTTGCTGGCTATCGAGCCGTCGCCCCGCCGCGCCGAGCGCGGTCAGATAGTCGAGGCCCGTGGTAAACGCCAGCAACGCCAGGAAATGAACGTTCCACCAACCATAAAAGAAGTAGCTCGCGATGATGAATACGAGATTCCGCGAGAGAACGGTTCGCCGGCTGAGCAGATAGATCGGATAGAATATCGCGAAAAATGCTGCAAACGGCCACGTGAAAAAGAGCATGTCAGCCCCGAATTAGGCGATTCGACGGGATAGGCTGTGTGATAAAGCGCACATGTCCGGCATTATTCGCGCTCGAACCCCCTATGTCGCCGCTGTCACAGCCGTTCGGGCTGCGATCCACCCACCTGCGGTTTACCAGCCACGCCTTTTCTTGCAATGCAAAAATAGTTCATGCGAAATGCTGCGCGGCGAAGCATATGGTCGCGACAGAATCGGTGGCGGGGACATTCATGCGAGTGATGCTCAGGCGGGTTTTTGGTTGGCTTGCGCTTGCCTTGGGAGTCGCCGCGCTGGGCGCACACCTGATCGCCAACAAGGTTCTTTCGATGCGCTACGGCACGCCCGTGACGCTCACGTTCGAGCCGGACGAACAGTTCGTACGATCCGAAAGCGCGCTTTTCCGCGGCCATGCCGACTATGCCATTCAGGCGTGCTGCGAGGGTTCGACCTTCACCGTGAAGGGGCTGGATGGTGACGCGGGAACCGCACGCGGCTTCCGCGTGAGGCCGACCGACAGCAAGGTGAAGGGCAATTTCCGCAGCGAACTGCGCATGCGGCCGACACCGGTGGGCTGGACGGTCTGGTATCGGTCGAACATCTTCGTGCCGGCCGACTGGAAAAACGCCTCGACGCCGGTGATCGCGATGCAGTGGCACGGTTCCAAGGACTTCTTCCTGCTCGAACCGGGTAAATATCCGCCGCTGGAGCTCAACATCACCAACGATCATTGGGTGATCAAGAAGAGCTGGGATACCCGCATCATCACCACCAGATCGGCGTTCGGCAACACCGAAGGCATCAGCCAGATCGGCACTGTCCCGGTGGTGAAGGGGCATTGGCAGCGCTGGACCTTCCGCGTCCACTGGTCGGTGAGCGGCAAGGGCAGCGTGCTCGGCTGGCTGGGCGATACGCTGGTGGTCAACGACCGCGGCCCCAATGCGCATCGCGACCTGATCGGCCCCTATCTCAAGGCCGGCGTCTACGTCCCCCACTGGGGCTATCATGGCGCAGATCCCGGAATCAGCGAACGCGTGCTGTATTTCGACACGATCGAGACCCGGTTCGGCGCCAATCCCTACGGCCTAACCTTGCCGGCAGGAGATCAGGGCTGAGCGTGCGCCCGCCTCGATCAGCGGGACGGCCGCCGATCCGCGAAGGCAGCCGCCAGCGTCTCGGCCGTCGGCGCATAGACGGTGTCGCGATGCGTAGCGACGAGCTCGCGCAGCTGTGCCATGTCCATCTCCCACCAGCGCGTGGCCTCGACCGCAGCGGCAAGTTCCTCCGAAAAGCGCTGCCGCAGGTGGCGGGCCGGCACGCCGGCCACGATCTCGTAACGCTGAATGTCGCGCGTGACGATCGATCCGGCGCCGATGATCGCGCCGCGGCCGATGAACTTGCAGCCCGGCAGGATCACGACATTGTGACCCACCCAGACATCGTCCTCGACGATCAGGGGAGCGGCGTGGATCAGATCCCTGTCGACCACGCCGAACTGCTTCTCGTAAAGGGCAGGATGCGTGGTCAGCGCCTCGACCGGATGGTTCGCATCGACGACGCGCACCGTCTTGGCGAAGGAGCAATAACGGCCGATCTTGAGCGGCCCGGGCATGCGCCAGCGATCGAAGCAGCCGTAGGAATAGAGGCCTACCTCGATCCCGTGCCGCGCGGCGAAATGCGCGCGCAGCGCAGCGCTGTCATTCTGCTTGCGCAGCAGGAAGAACAGCCGGCCCTTGTCCAGCAGCGATCGCGCCAGTCCCATGATATCGTCGCACCCCCCTCAAGCGGCCGAACGGCCGGGATCGACAGATCCCTTATGCGCGCGGCGGACGGCTGGCCATCGCAAAGTGCCTCGCCAGCACGCGCATTCTTGATTAGGCATCGCATATGCTGAGGTTGCGTACCGCGTTCGCTTCGCACGGGCAGGACAGCCGCCGTCATCGCGCGCCGCCGCGCCGCGATTCGATCGACTATTGGTCTCTCGTCCCGTCCGCCGTCCTGCTGGTGGTCGCCCTGATTTTCGGCGGCGGTGGCGCGGAATCGCCCGCGACCGAGCTGCTCGTCGAGCTGGTAGCGATCGCCGTGCTGATGATCGAGCTCTCGCGGATGCGCTGGAGCCGCGTGACCCGGCCGGTGCTGCTCGCCTTCGCGGTGCTCGGCCTGATCCTGCTGGTGCCGCTGATCCAACTCGTGCCGCTGCCGCCCGCGCTGTGGACGGGCCTGCCGGGCCGCGGCGTGACCGCTCAGATCGCCAAGCTGCTCGGCGACGCCGGCGGCTTCCGGCCACTCTCGCTGGATCCCGACATGACGCTGCGTAGCGCGCTGTCGCTGCTGCCGGGCATCGCCATGTTCGTTGCCGCGCTGCGCCTGGACGTGCGCGAGACGCATATCCTGATGCTGCTGACGATCGGCATAGCGCTGGTCAGCATCGCGCTCGGCGCGGTGCAGCTCGCCATGGGTCCGAACGGCACCGCCTATCTCTACCTTACGTCCCATCAGGGCCTAGCGACCGGCTTCTTCGCGAACCGAAACCATCAAGGCACCTTTCTGGTGATGGCGTTCCTGGCGACGGCGGCGATCTCTTCGGGCTTCAACAAGAGCACCGCCGCAAAGGCCGCGGCCGCGGACCAGCTCCAGGCCGAGGAACATGGCTCCCGCGCCTCTTCGTCGCGCCGGCGCACGCGCCGGGATCGCGGGCCGGACCGAGCCGCATTCGTGCGTATCGCCCTATGGTGCACGCTCGCCATCTGCGCGGTCGGCACGCTGGCGACGGCCTCGCGCACCGCCTCGGCGCTGCTCGTTCTTGCCATCGGCCTCACCGTCTCCTGGTACACCAAGTTGCGCACGCGGGCGCGGCCGCTGCCCACCTTGCTCGTCGTGCTGGCGATCGTCGCCTTCGTTACCTTGCTGTTCTTCACCCAGGGCGTGCAGACGCTGCTGGATCGCTATCAGTCGTCCCACGACGCGCGCTATGAATTCTGGCCGGACGTCGTTTATGCGGTGAAGGCCTTCTTCCCGCTGGGCGCCGGCATGGGCGCGTTCGATCCCGCATTCAAGACGGTGGAGCAGCTCTCGATCGTCAGCACCGCCTATGTGAACGACGCACATAATGATTACTTGCAGATCTTGGTCGAAACAGGAATTGTCGGCCCGATCGTGATCCTGATGTTCGTCGCATATCTCATCTACGCTGCAGCACGGATGCGCGCATCGGGGCTTGATCCGATACGCCGGACACTTGCGATAATGGGGATTTACGGCATTCTGCTGCTGATGCTGCACTCTATCGTCGACTATCCCTTGCGCACACTTGCGCTCGAGACCGTCTTCGCCTTTTTGTGCGCACAGGTGGTGATCGCTGCGCGGGACGCAAAAGATAGCGAACCGCAACCGAATGATGCTGGGGGACAATATGAATCTGAGGCAACAAATCCCTCATAAAGTCGCCAAGTTGCGGTAATCATAACGGCCGGACAAGCCGATTGCGCAGCGCGACAATCATGCTATGACCTCATGCTGCTAGTGCGAAGTGCGGCGGCGGGGGGTTTTACCCGAACATCGCATCTGGAATGAGGACGTAATGACTAGAAAGCTCGCGGCCCTCGGTTTCGTTGTCCTTTCGGCTTGCCAGGCCCCGATTAAGCTTCCGCATGGCGAGGCCACTTTCAAGTCGGCCATACCGGCGCCTCCGGGCAAGGAAGAATATCGCATCACCCGCGGCGACACCTTGTCCGTGAACGTCTTCCAGGAACCGGACCTGTCGACGAACAATCTTCGCGTGGACAGCGGCGGCTATGTCGCCATGCCGCTGATCGGCCAGGTGTCCGCACTGAACAAGACCGGCCCCGAGCTTGCGCAGGACATCACGCGCCGCCTGGCCAGCCGCTATCTCGTTTCGCCCAATGTGACGGTGAACGTCGTCACGCCGTCGGCGCCGAAGGTCATCGTCGAAGGCTCGGTCACCAATCCTGGTGTCTACGACATTCGCAGCGGCCAGACGACGCTGCTTGAGGCGATCGCCCTCGCAGCCGGTCCGACGCGGACTGCGAAGCTGAGTCAGGTGGTGATCTTCCGCGAAGTCGAGGGCCAGCGCATGGGCGCACTGTTCGACGTGGCGGCGATCCGCCGCGGCGAGGCGCCCGATCCGCTGATCATGTCCGACGACACGGTGGTTCTAGGCTATTCGAACATCAAGTCGGCATGGCGCGACTTCCTGCAGGCGGCGCCGATCATCGGCGTCTTCACGCGGTTCTGATGGCGGCGATGCAATCGGTATTCAGTCAGGTGGGTATATGACCGACACGAGTGTGAACGCGACGGGTGAAGACCGCCCCTGGAACGGGACGCGGAGCTATGCCGGCAGGTCCGGCTATGTCGATGCGGGGGGTGATGGCGATGCCGACGAGGGCGGCTTCAGCATCAACGTTCCGCTGATCCTCGGCACGCTGCGCCGCAATGCGGTGCCAATCGCTGCCATCATTGCGGTGTGTCTGCTGCTCGGCATCGTTAAGACGCTGCTTTCGACGCGCATCTACCGCGGCTCCTCGGTCGTCCAGATCGAACAGCAATCGGCCAACATCGTCGACACCCAGTCGATCGAGAGTGCGACCCCCATCGCCGATTCCTCCCGCTTTCTGCAGACCCAACTTGCCATCCTCAACAGCCGCTCGCTCTCCGAGCGGGTGGCCGAGCGGCTGAAGCTCTTCAACAACAGCTTCCTGGTGCAGATGGGCGGATCCGGCATCAGCGCCGATCCGAAGTCGCCGCAGGGCCAGCAGACGCTGCGCGATGCGGTAGTCGGTCAGCTGCGCGCGCACATGTCGGTCGATCTGCCCGGCAACAGCCGCGCCGCGACGCTCAGCTTCGACTCCCCGGATCCGAAGCTGTCGGCCACGATCGCGAACGGCTATGCCGACGCCTATATCGCCAACAATCTCGAGCGTAAGTTCGACAGCTCGGCCTATGCCCGCTCCTTTCTAGCGCAGCAGCTGGTGACCACCCGCCAGCGCCTTGAGGATTCCGAGCGCAACGCGATCAACTATGCGCGCGACAACGGCCTGATCATGAGCGCCGGCGGCGGCAGCGCCACGAACGGCACGGACACGACCGCCAGCGGCTCGCTGACGACCAACACGCTGATGCAGCTCAACTCGGCCTATGGCGATGCGCGCACCGAGCGCATCAAGGCGGAACAGCGCTGGCAGGCGATCCAGAAGATGCCGCTGATGGACATTCCGGACGTCATGTCCAACGCCGCCATCCAGTCCATGCTGCAGAAGAAGGCCGACCTGCGCGCCCAGCTCCAGGAGCAGAAGCAGCGCTACAAGTCCGACCATCCGACCATCGTGCAGCTCAACGCGCAGATCGCCGAGATCGACGCGCAGATGACGCGCATGGCCACCGACATCAAGAACGGCTTCTACCAGACGTATCAGGTCGCGCTGAAGCAGGAAAACTCCTTCGTGGACTCGGTCTCCAACGCACGCGGCGATGCGCTGAAGGAGCAGGGCAAGGAAATCCAGCTCAACATCCTGCGGCGCGAGGTGGATACCAACCGCACCCTGTATGACGGCCTGCTGCAGCGCTTCAAGGAACTGAGCGCGGTTGCCGGCATCGAGAGCAACAATCTCTCGGTCATCGACCGTGCGGACGTGCCGAAATCGCCCATCCAGCCGAAGCCGCTGGTCAACATCGCGGTGGCGCTGCTCGTCGGTGTCGCCCTGGCGGGTCTGTTCGTGATCGGCCGCGAGATGCTGGACGATGCGATCCGCACGCCGGAGGACGTCCGCCGCAAGCTGGGGGTGCCGGTGCTCGGCACCATCCCGGTGCTCAAGGGCGGCCAGTCGGCGATCGACGAGATCAACGATCCGCGCTCGGGCCTCTCGGAAGCTTATTATTCGCTGCGAACCGCGCTCGAATTCTCCACGCCGGAGGGCTTGCCGCGGGTGCTCACCTTCACCTCCAGCCGGCCTTCGGAAGGTAAATCCACCTCCGCGATCGCCACTGCGCAGAATCTCGCGCGCATCGGCAAGAAAGTGCTGCTGGTCGACGCCGACCTTCGCCTGCCCTCGCTGCACCGCCAGCTTCCGTTCAAGAACAATGGCGGCTTCGTCAGCGTGCTGACCAACCAGAACCCGCTTGAGACGGTCGTCCAGAAGTCCGACAATTCGAACATGGACTTCCTGTCGTCCGGCCCGCTGCCGCCGAACCCGACGGATCTGCTTACGAACTACGCACTGCAGCGCTTCTTCCAGAGCGCGCTCGAGCATTACGACATCCTGATCGTCGACTCCCCGCCGGTCATGGGTTTCGCGGACTCGCTGCAGATCTCGTCGATGGCAGAAGGCGTGGTGTTCGTGATCGACTCCAACGTCGGCCATCGCGGTGCCACCAAGATCGCGCTGCGCCGCCTGGCCGCGAGCCATGCGCCACTGCTGGGTATCCTGCTGACCAAGTTCGATGCCGAGGCGAGCGGCTACGGCTATGGCTACGGTTATGGCTACAGCTACAGCTACAGCTACGGAAATCAGCCGAGCAAGGCGAGCTGAGGCGGCAGTCCAGACAGGCGGCAGGGCGGCAGACCCATGGCATCCGGCCTCATTCCACGGATCGGCCTGGGCGTTGTGGGCATCGCGCTCGCCGCCCTGGCCGTCAGCGTCAACCTCGGTTTCCAGAAGCTCAGCGACGACGATCCCGAAGCCGCGGTGGGCTTCATGCCCTGGGGCGCTGCGGCCAATGCGGGGGCCGCCGAGGACGCGCTGAAGGCGCAGCAATATGATGCGGCCAATTTCTACGCCGCCCGCTCGCTCGACCGCACGCTGTTGAACGTCAAGGCGCTGCGGACCCTTGCCCTTGCCCATGCCGGTCGCAATCCCAACGACGGCATCGTCGGGCCAGGCATGATGCTGGCCGGCCAGCTCGGCTGGCGCGATACCCCGACCCAATATTGGCTGATGATAGCCGCGCTCCAGGCGGCCAATTATCCGGCCGCGATGCAACGGGCCGATGCGCTGATGCGGCGTGATCAGGGCACCGATCAGGTGCTGGCGATCCTGCGCCAGCTAGCGAACGATCCGGACGGGCTGCACGCGATCCTCGACACGCTCGAAACCCAGCCCAACTGGCGGCAGGCGCTGTTCCAGATCGGCGCGACGCCGTTGTCCGCCCCCGAGGCGTCCGGCATGGAAGCCATCGTCAACGCGCTGCAGAAAACGACGACCCCTCCGTCCCGGCACGAGCTGTGGTATTATCTCGACGGGCTGATGCGCGCGCGTGACTATGATCGCGCTTATCGCGTGTGGCAGACCAGTCTCAAGGGTCACGCGACGGGCTGGCCGTACGACCCCCATTTCACCGCCGCTGCGGTGCTCGCCAGCCAGATCGCCGGCCCGAATGCCGATCAGATGCCGTTCGAATGGAATTTCAAGACAGATCAGGCGAGCATGCCGCATTTCGGCCCGAAGGGGACGGTAATCCTCGACGGCAATTATGATCTGATCGCGAATTTCCTGTATCAGACGATGCACCTGGCGCCAGGTGCCCACCGTCTGGCGATAAATGTTTCGGGCCGGAAGGATCAGCTCGATACGCTACAATGGAAGCTGGTGTGCCTGCCCGCGCGCAAACAGCGGCTCGGCATGCCGATCATGACACCTGCACCGGGCGCGACGCTGGTCAACTTCGATTTCACCATACCGACCGACGACTGCGCCTATCAGCAGCTGAGCCTGACGATCAGCCCGCCGGTCGAATCCGGCGACACCTCCCTCACGATCAACAGCGTTGCGATCGCCGGATGATCGCAGCAGCGACGGCGGAGCCCGCATGACCGACCATCACGCCATTCGCGGATATCTGACGATCGGGCCGCATCACCTGCCCGAGGCGATGTCGCTCGCCGCCGCCCTGACCGAGATCGAGCCGCTCGACGATGCGGCCCGTGCCGCGGCCAGCTTCTCCGGCGGCCCCTTCCCTCTCGCAGGGCTGGAGAGCAAGGAGACGCTCGACGGCGCGGACCTCACCGCCCTGCTGAAGGCCGCTCGCGCTGGCTGACCGGCTGCGCGGCGCTTGCAGCGCACCCGCCACATACCCATTTCTGCCATCACCCGTCCCATTGGGGAGAGCATGATGAGCAGCAGGCCTCGGCTGGTTCCCGGCCCCGATCACCCCATCACCGTCACGCCCGGTGACACGCATGTCGTGATCCGCGTCGGCGATCGCATCGTCGCCGACAGCCGCAGCGCGCTGACGCTGAAGGAATCACACTATCCCGCGGTGCTCTACATCCCGCGCAGCGACGTCGACATGACGTTGCTCGAACCGAGCACCCACCGCACCTATTGCCCCTATAAGGGCGACTGTTCCTATTTCAGCATCGCGATCGACGGCGAACGCCGCAGCGACGCGGTCTGGAGCTACG
This sequence comes from Flavisphingomonas formosensis, assembly GCF_009755815.1. GTDB lineage: Bacteria > Pseudomonadota > Alphaproteobacteria > Sphingomonadales > Sphingomonadaceae > Flavisphingomonas > Flavisphingomonas formosensis. Next base: position 965,269 of record NZ_WRPK01000001.1, on the reverse strand, counting down.
AGCATCCCTTCCCCGCCGTCGCGGAGATAAAGGACCATCTCGCTTTCTATCCGGACCGCGTCGACAGCATCACCATCGGATAGGCCGATCTCAACGGCGGTCAGATCGCCTCGATCGCCACCGTGTCGATGGTGAAGGAGCCGTCCGCTTCCAGCGCGAAATGCCCCGCCACGTCGGCCGAGGCTAGCGACTGGAGCGAACGGATCGCCGCGACGTGCAGTTCGCTGGTCCGCATCCGTGCCGTCCAGCTGGGGAAATCCATGCGCAACCGCAAGCTGCGCAGATCGCGGATCTCAAAACCCGCCCGGCCCAGCGCTGCGATCCACTCGCTCACCCGATAGTCGCGCACATGCGAGGGATCGCGCAGCAGCTCGACCGCCTGGAGATGCATGTCGAGGCTCGGCCGCTCCGGCGCGACGACGTCGACGAACAGCGCCGGAGCGCCCGACGCCAGCACGCGCCGCGCCTCACGCAGCCCCGCCTCGAAATCGCGCCAGTGATGCGCCGAGAAACGGCAGGCGAGCAGATCGAAGGCGGCGTCCGCGAACGGCAGCGCTTCGGCCGGCGCGATCTCGCCCGCCACATTGGCGAGCCCCTTGCCTTCTGCCGTCGCCAGCACCGCGGCGACCATCTCCCCGGCCAGGTCGGAGGCCGTCACCCGCCCCGCCTGCCGGGCGAGGCGATAGGCGACATGGCCACCGCCCGTGCCGAGATCGAGCGCATGGGCGGGCCGCGCCCGTGCCGCGACCTGCTCGATCCAGTCGAGATCCTCGCCGCCGGCATGCACGCTGCTCTCGACATAGGCGGCGGCCTGCTCGCCGAACTGGCGGCGGACGATCATATCATGGGTCTGGGTCATGGTCGGCTCCTTATCCGCCATCGTGATGCGCCTGGCTTCACCCTGTTACAATATGCGCGTTTATCCTGGTATAAGCTGTGCCATGCAGACGGACGAACAACGCATGCTGCTCGGCGCCTTCGTGCGCGCCCGGCGGGAGGGGCTGCGGCCCGAGGAGCCCGGACGGCGCCGCCGGACGCCGGGCCTGCGCCGAGAGGAGCTGGCCGATCGGGCCGGGATCAGCGTCACCTGGCTGAGCTGGATCGAGCAGGGCCGCACCGTGCGCGCCTCCTCCGAGGCGCTGGCCCGGCTCGCCGCGGCGCTGCGCCTGACGCGGGCCGAACGCCTCTATCTGTTCGAGCTTGCCGGGCGGCACGATCCGGACAATCCCTTCGCAGGCGGCGGCAGCGATGCGCCCGCTTCGATCCGCGTGCTGGTCGAGGCCCTGCCCCACCCCGCCTACGGGCTCGATCCCGCCTGGAACATCTGCTGCTGGAACGCGGCCGCAGCGCGGCTGCTCGTCGGCCTGCTCGATCGCGCGGAGGGGCATCGCAACCTGCTGCGCTACGTCTTCACCGATGCCGCCGCACGGCAGCTGCTGCCAGACTGGGAGGCGCGGGCCAGCCGCATCCTCGCCGAGTTCCGCACCGATTATGGCCGCAATCTCGCCGATCCGCGCGCCCGCGCGATCGTCACCTGGCTCACCGGTGAAAGCGAGCCGTTCCGCCGCGCCTGGGATGCGCAATCGGTCGCCGAGCGCGAGGGCGGACGGCGGCGCTTCGATCATCCCGAGGATGGGCGGCTCTGCTTCCGCCAGCACACGCTGCTCGCCGCGGATCGGCCGGATTTCAAGCTGGTCGCGCTGGAGCCGATGGCCCGGCAGCCGGACTGACTCCGCCGCCCTGCCGGGACGGCTCGTTCTGAGCCTGTTTGAGAATGCGCCAGAGGCGCATTGCGCGACACCACCCTCCACCGGCTCTCCGACGATTCTGCGCATCGCTGAAACCTTAGCCGGTTCCGCTCATACCCCACCCAAGCTCCCAGCAGCATCCCGCATGGGCGGCCGGACGGCTTGCGTTCATTGACCGCCCGCGTCATCGTGAGCCCGCTGTGATAGGGGCCCTGCGATGTTCAGCATGTTGATGATTGCGGCGCTGGAGGTTGCGCAAGGACCTACGGCGACCGACCTCAGTCAACCGCCCCGGCTGCGTAACCCTCAAGCGCCGATCACGGCCTGGGATTACCCAGCAGAGGCTTCGCCTGGGAAAGACTACGGCATCGCAACCATATTTCTGCGTGTGTCGACTGAAGGACGGGTGACTTCCTGCGATGTTACAGAGAGTAGTGGCTCGACTATACTCGACATGACAACGTGTTCTCTACTTAAAAAGCGAGCTCAATTCGAACCTGCGAAGAATGCATCCGGCTCTCCAGTCGAAGGAGAGTATCGATCGGCGATTAGCTGGGGCATAAACGATCACCAGCCTACAACTTCCATCGATATAGAATTACAAGTATCATCTATTCCTCGAAGCTACCGATCCCCTGTTAAAGCTAAAATTATATTTGGCGCGACCGGACACGTTACGACATGCGAAATCACCGCTACTAGCGGCAGCAGTGCGGCGGATCGCGTGGCCTGCACCTACATTACACAGCATGTTGTCATCACTGCTCCCCAGAGTGCGTCCAGAGACATTCCACCGGTAGCGGTGCGGTATCTGACCGCGAGCCTCTCGACACAAGCTGTCGAGACTCCGCAAGGAGGTAAGTCTCCCGTTCCACCCGCAACCTCAATCAGACCAGCTTCTCAGAGCCGGTAGCGGCTCGGCGGCACGCCCAGCACGCGGCGGAACATGGTGGAGAAGCTGGCCGGGCTGTCATAGCCGAGATCGAGCGCGATCGCGGTGACCGGATCGCCCGCCGCCAGCCGCGGCAGCGCCACCGAGAGGCAGGCCTGCTGCCGCCATTCGGCGAAGCTCATTCCCGTCTCCCGCCGGAACAGGCGGGTGAAGCGGCGCCGGTTCATCGCCAGCGCATCGGCCCATGCGTCGATCGTGTCGTTCGCGCGCGGCTCCTCCAGAAAGGCGTGGCAGCGCGCAACCAGCGCCGGGCTCGCCGGGAAGGGCACCGCGAGCGGGATCAGCGGCGCCCGCTCGATCTCGGCGACGAGCAATTGCATCACCAGCCCGTCGCGCCCCGCTTCCTCATATTCCACCGGCACCTCGGATGCCGCGACGAGCAGCTGGCGCAGCAGCGGCGAGATGCCGACCACCCGGCAGGCAGGGCCGAGCGCGCCCGACGCCGCTGGATCGATCAGCACGCTGCGCGTCTGCACCGCACCCACCATGCGGACGGAATGGGGCGTGCCGCCCGGTATCCATACGCCGCGCTCGGGCGGCGCCACCCAGGCGCCTTCCGGCGTGCTGACCGCCACCACGCCGCGCGCCGCATAGAGGAACTGGCCGCGCTGGTGGCGATGCTCAGCCAACTCGAAGGACGGCGGATATTCGTTGCCGACGCCCACCACCGGGCGCGGCACATGCTCGTGATCGTCCGGATAACGCGCCGGCATCGCTGTCCCATTCTCGAAATCGAATGACCCATATTCCGATGCGGGACAGGAAGAAAGCGACTATCGGCTGCTTGCGAGAGGAATGACGATGAGCAAGACGATAGCGCGCAACGATACGGCAGAAGCCGCAGGCGGCACCGTGTTCGGCGTGATCCTCGCGATCAGCTTCTGCCACATGCTCAACGACATGATGCAGTCGCTGTTGCCGGCCATCTATCCGGGGCTCAAATCGGATCTCGGGCTCAGCTTCGGCCAGATCGGCCTCATCACCTTCGTCTACCAGATCACCGCGTCGATCCTGCAGCCGCTGGTCGGCCTCTATGCGGACCGGCGGCCGACGCCGATGGCGCTGCCGGGCGGCACGCTCTTCTCGCTCGCCGGGCTCACCGTGCTGTCCGCCGCGCACAGCTATTGGCTGCTGCTGGTCGGCGCATCGCTGCTCGGCATGGGCTCCTCGGTCTTCCATCCCGAATCCTCGCGCGTCGCGCGCATGGCGGCGGGCGGGCGGCACGGTCTCGCCCAGTCCCTGTTCCAGGTCGGCGGCAATGCCGGCCAGGCGCTGGGGCCGCTCGCCGCGGCGCTGGTGGTGGTGCGCTGGGGCCAGTCGAGCCTCGCCTTCTTCGCGCTGCTCGCGCTGCTTTCCGGCGCGGTGCTGTGGAACGTCGCGCTCTGGTATCGCCACCACGGTCTCGGCCGGCTGAACGCGAGCCGGCGGAGCGGAGGAACGACACCGCTGCCCCGCGGCCACGCCGCGCGCGGCATCGCCATCCTGCTGGCGCTGATCTTCTCCAAATATGTCTATCTCGCCAGCCTGACGAGCTACTTCACTTTCTATCTGATCCACCGCTTCGGCGTTTCGGTGCAGAATGCGCAGCTTCACCTGTTCGTCTTCCTGGCGGCGGTGGCGGTCGGCACGATCGCCGGCGGCCCGCTCGGCGACCGGTTCGGGCGCAAATATGTGATCTGGTTCTCGATCCTCGGCGCGCTGCCTTTCACCCTTCTGCTGCCGCATGCCAGCCTGTTCTGGACGGCGCCGCTGACCATCGTGATCGGCCTGATCCTCGCCTCCGCCTTCCCGGCGATCGTGGTGTTCGCGCAGGAACTGGTGCCCGGCAAGGTCGGCATGATCTCCGGCCTGTTCTTCGGCTTCTCCTTCGGCATGGGCGGGCTCGGCGCAGCGCTGCTCGGCTGGATCGCGGACATGACGAGCATCGAGACGGTCTACCGGCTCTGCGCCTTCCTGCCGGCGATCGGCCTGCTCACCGCCTTTCTGCCGAACGTCGAGCGCGACTGATCAGGCTGCCTGTTCCGCCAACCAGTCGCGGAGCAGACCGACCGCCCCTATGTTGCGCGCGCCACTAACGGGTGCGACCAGATAATAGCCCTCGGGCAGCGTCACGGTGGGGCCGAGCGCGCGGAGGCTGCCGTCGGCGAGATGCGGCGCGGCATAGGCCGCGTCCATCATCGCGACGCCGGCGCCCGCCAGCACGGCCTCCATCGCCTGGCCGCGATTTTCCACGATGATGCCGCGCTCCGGCGGCACGCCGGCCTGCCCCGCTCCCTGCCACCAGCGATGCCAGTCACGGAAGCGCGAGCGGGCGCGGATCGCCACGCTGGCCGGCGAAAGCGGCGGCACCCCCGGCCGCGCAACCGGAAGCAGCGTCTCGCGGAACAACAGCGTTTCGGAAAGGCCCGGCCAGCCGCCGAACCCATGACGGATCGCGCAATCGAAATCGTCGGCGGCAAAATCGATCGGGCGGGTGGAGGTGGCGATGGCAAGCGCGATCGCGGGATGGCGGCGCTGCCAGTCGGCCAGCCGCGGGATCAGCCAGAGCGAAGCGAAGGTAGCGACCGTGCTGATGCGCAGCTCCCCGCGCCGTCGGCGGAACGGCTCCACCGCCGCCTCGATGCGATCGAGCGCATCGCCCATCACCAGCAGCAGAGCGCGCGCATCGTCGGTCAGCTCTGCGCTACGCCCGGCCTGACGGACCAGGGTGACGCCCAGCTGCCGCTCCAGATCCGCGATGCGATGCGACAGCGCCGACCGGGTGACACCGAGCGCAACCGCCGCCGCCGACAGGCTGGCAGCGCGATCGAGCGCGGCGAGCGCCTGCAATCCCTTGACCGACGGCAGCATCGCGACGCCTTCCGATCCGATATGACGGGTGAGATTATCTCACGCTTTGTCGGCCTCCAAAAGCCTATGCTGGCGCCATGATCAAGCCCCTGTTCGAACAGTTCGCCGGCTATAATCGCTGGGCCAATGCCAGGATCTACGAAGCCGCGCTCGCCCTGCCGGAAGAGGCGCTGCGCCGCCCCGTCGGCGTCTTCTTCGGCAGCCTCTTCGGCACGCTCAGCCATTTGCTGACCGCGGACCGGATCTGGCTCAGCCGCCTGACCGGCGAGGGCGAGGCGCCGAAGCGGGTGGATGCGGTCCTGTGCGCGGACATGGCCGATCTCACGCAGGCGCGGATCGCCGCGGATGCGCGGCTGATCGCTTATGTTGCCGCCCGCGACGAAGCCGATTTCGAGGATATCCTCGCCTATCGCACGACGCGCGGCGATCCGCATGAGCAGCGCGTCGCCGATATCCTGCTGCATGTCTTCAACCATCAGACGCATCATCGCGGCCAGGCGCATGGCTGCTGCTCGATCCTCACCGGCCGGGAGCCGCCGCCGCTGGACCTGCTGCTCTTCCAGCGCGGCGCCCCCGCCCCCGATCCGGAGGCGCTGCGCGCCCGGATCGGATGAGATCCGATCAATGCGCCGCGCTGCTATCCACTTCCCGGGTCGGCCGCGGCGAGAGCCAGATCAGCATCGCCGCACCGGCGAAGATCAGCGCCGCCACCAGGAACAGATGGGTGGTGGCCAGCGCCATGCTCTCCTGCTCCACCAGCCGCTCGACGGTGCTGCGCACCTGGCCGAGCGAGAAGCCGCCCGCCTCCAGCGCCGTCTGGGTGGGCACGCTATGCAGCGATCCGACGATCTCGCTGCGGGCGACGCGGGCACTGTCATACCACCAAGTGGACGAGAGCGAGGTTCCGATCGCGCCCGCCATGGTGCGCGCGAAGTTCATCACGCCGGCCGCGGAGGCGGTTTCCTCCGGCTCCACCGCGCCGAGCGCGATGATCGTGGTCGGCACGATGAAGAAGGGCAGGCCGAATCCCTGCATCAGCTGCGGCAGCGCCAGCGTCCAGAAATCCGCGCCGCTCGTCCAGTGCACGCGCATCAGCGACGCAAGGCCGAGCCAGAGTATGCCGAGGCACACCAGCAGGCGCGGATCCACCTTTTCGGTCAGCTTGGCGACGATCGGCGACATCACCACCGCGGACACGCCGGTGAAGGCCGTCACATAGCCCGAATAGGTGGCGGTGTAGCCGAGGCTCGACTGCAGCCATTGCGGGATGATCACCATCGTCGAGAAGAAGGCGCCGAACGCGAAGGACAGGCTCGCCACGCCGACGCTGAAGCCGCGATGGCGGAACACCCGGAGATCGACGATCGGCTGCGTTTCGGTGAGCTCCCATGCCAGGAAGACGAGGAAACCGATCGCCGCAATCACGGCGAGCGCGACGATGAAGCCGTCGCCGAACCAGTCATGCTCGCGGCCGAGATCGAGCATCACCTGCAACGCGCCGATCCACAGCACCATCAGCGCGAGGCCGATCCCGTCGACAGTCAGCCGCTGTGTCGGCGTCTCCGCCTGCGACAGCAGCCGTAGCGCGCCGAATGCACACAGCGCCACGACCGGCACGTTGATGAAGAAGATCCAGTTCCAGGACCAGTTGTCGCTCAGCGTGCCGCCGAGGATGGGACCGATCACGGGCGCGACGACGGTGGTCATCGCCCAGATCCCCATCGCCTGGCCCTGCTGCTCCTTGGGGAAGATGCGCAGCAGCAGCGTCTGGCTGAGCGGCATCAGCGGCCCGCCGCACAGCCCCTGCCCGACCCGGCACAGCACGATCATGGCGAGGCTGCCGGAAAGGCCGCACAGCACCGAAAAGACGCCGAAGCCGATCATGCCGACGATGAAGGTGCGTACCGCCCCGAACCGCCCGGCGAGCCAGCCGGTCAGCGGCACGCAGATCGCCTCGGCCACCGCATAGGAGGTGATGATCCACGTCCCCTGCGACGAGGAGATGCCGAGCGAGCCGGCGATGTGCGGCAGCGAGACATTGGCGATGGTGGTGTCCAGCACGACCATGAAATTGGCGAGCGCGAGCACCAGGCCCGCCAGGAGCAACGGGACACCGGTCAGCGCCGGCAGCGCGTCCTTGTCCTGGGTCATGCGGGCGGCCTAGTTGGAGGTGTCGATCTCGGCCGTCATCGACAGGCCGACGCGCAGCGGATGCGCTTCCAGTTCCGCGGGATTGAGCGCCACGCGCACCGGCAGCCGCTGGACCACCTTGATCCAGTTGCCGGTCGCATTCTGCGCCGGGATCAGCGCGAAGGATGAGCCGGTGCCGCCGGAGAAGCCGACGACGCGGCCATGATAAGTCACGCGGCCGCCATAGAGATCCGAGGTGAGCGTGACCGGCTGGCCAGGGCGCACCGCCGAAAGCTGGCCCTCCTTGAAGTTCGCATCGACATAGAGCTGACCCACCGGAACCACGCGCATCACCGTGGCGCCCGGCGCGATCCGCTGGCCGACCTGGACCGATCGGCTGGTCACGATGCCGTCCACCGGCGCGCGGATCACGGTGCGCGACAGATCGAGGCGCGCCTGACGCACGCGCGCCTCGGCGGCGAGCACGTCGGGATTCGTGGTGACGGTGCTGCCTTCGATCAGAGCGTTGTTCGCCGCGAAATCGCCGAAGGCGGCGCTGCGGGTCGCCTCGGCCTGGACGACGCCGACCTTCGCCTGCTCCAGCGCGGCGCGCGCGGACGCCAGCGCATTGGTGGCGCTGGTCAGCTCGTCGCCGGAGACGGCGCCATTGGCCGACAGCTTCTGCCGCCGATCGAAATCGATCTGGGCTTTCTGGTAGGCGGCCTGGGCGGCGGCGAGCTGTGCGCGCGAACGGGTGATCTCGGCCGCGCGGGCCTGCACCTGCGCCTGCAGGGCCTGGCTGGTCGCGCTGGTCTGGCCGAACTGGCGGCGGGCCTTGGCGAGATCGGCCTCGGCCTGGCTCAGCGCGATCTGCGCATCGCTGTCGTCGAGCCGAACCAGCACGTCACCGCGCTTCACCTTGTCCGTGTCCGATTTCAGCACGGCGGCGACCTGCCCGGCCACCATCGGCGTCACCTCGGCGGTGTCGGCGCCGACATAGGCATTGTCGGTCTCGACATGGTGGCTGCCGATGGCGACATACCAGCCGCCATAACCGACGCCGGCCAGCAGCACCGCACCGGCGATGCCCGCGAGCAGCTTCTTGCGGCGATCGGCCATCGCGGGTGCAGATTTCGGCACGGCTTCGGGCGCGACCTCCAGCGGGATGGAGCGGCTGGGGGCGGTGGGGAGATCGGCTTCAGCCATGATCGCTATCCTTGCTGGTCTGTTCGGCAGCGGACGCGGCCGGCGGGGCGAAGCCGCCGCCAAGCGCGCGCACCAGCGCCACGTCGAGGGTGAAGGCACGGGCCTTGAGGTCGGTTACGGTGCGCAGCGCCTGGAGGGCGCGGTCCTGCGCGGTCAGCTCGTCGAGGAAGGTGGAGAGGCCGCCCTGGTAGCGCTGGCGGGCGATGGCGTAGGCCGCCTGGGCATCGTCCAGCGCCTGCTGCGATTCCGCCAGCCGGGTCGCCAGCGCGTTGCGGCTGACCACCGCATCGGCGACCTCGTGGAAGGCGTCGGCGACAGCGCGGTCATAATTGGCGACCGCCTCGTCATAATCAGCGCGCGCGCCGCGATAGCGCCCCTGGATCTCGCCGCCGTGGAAGATCGGCAGGCTGAGCGCAGGACCGGCATTGCCGAAGACCGATCCGCCCTTCAGCAGATTGGCGAAGCCGAGCGATTGAAAGCCGATCGCCGCGCTGAGATTGACCGCAGGATAGAAAGCGGCGCGGGCGACCTTGATCCGGCTGGCCGCCGCCTCCACCCGCATGCGCGCCGCGATCACGTCCGGCCGGCGGCCGATGAGGTCGGTGGTGACGTCGGCGGGCAGGCCCCGTGCAGGCACGATGGCGCGCGGCGCCGCGATCGCCAGGCCGCGATCCGGCCCCTTGCCGAGCAGCGCGGCGAGGCGATTGCGCGTCAGCCCGATCTGCTCGTCAGTCGCGGCGAGATCGGCGCGCGCGGCCGGGACGGCGGAGCTCGCCTGCTTGAGCTCGGCCTGGGTATCGAGGCCGGTGGTCACGCGATCGGCGGTGAGCGCCGCCGTCTGGCTGCGGATCTCGAGCGCGGCAAGCTGCACCTGCCGCTCCGCGAACAGCCGCGCCAGATCGGCATAGGCGTCCGCAATGTTGGTCGAGAGTATCAGCGCCGCCTGTTGCCGCTCCAGCCGGGCGACTTCGGCATCGGACAGCGCGGCCCGATAGGCGGCCCGGTTCGCGCCCCACAGGTCCAGATCGAAATTGAAATCGGCGGCGACGCGCCCCGTATTCTTCCAGCCGTGCGGCACGAAATCGGCGGGAATGCCGTTATGATAGCTCTGCTTGGCGACGCCGGCGCTGCCCTCCGCGTCGAGCGTGGGCAAACGCGCTGCACCCGAAACCTGTGCCGCCGCTTCGGCTGCGCGCAGCCTGGCCGCCGCGGCGGCCAGATCCGGCGCTTCGGCAAGCGCTTCCGCGATCAGCGCGTCAAGCTGGGCATCGCCATAGGCCTGCCACCAGGCGCCCGCCGGCCAGTCGGCCGCGGCGGTAGGGCGCGCGGCCGGAGAGGCCGGGGATGCCAGCGTCCGCTCCGCCGCGAAATGCGAAACGGGCGCGATCGCCGGAGCCGGGCCGAGCTTCGGCATCGGGGCACAAGCGGGCAGCAGCAACAGGCCGACAAGCGACAGCCCGCTGCCCCGCATGGAGCGCAGTTGAATTGTCATGAATCAAAACCGTACTTAGTGGTACGATTCGTGATTGCCTCAGCGCGATGCTATTGTCAATGCAAATTCGTACTCTATGGTACAGCTATGAACGATACCGATAAGCCGACAATAAGCCGGCGCGAACAGAGCAAGCAGAACCGCCGCGACGCCATCGTACAGGCCGCCCGCGCCTCGTTTCTCGAAAATGGCTATGCCGGCACCTCGATGTCGGCGCTGGTCCATACGCTCGGCGGATCGAAGCAGACATTATGGTCCTACTTCCGATCCAAGGAGGAATTGTTCGCCGCGGTGATAGAAGAGGTCACGTCATCGTTCCGGGCCGAGCTATCCCAGCTGCTTACCGGATCGGATGATTTGCAGCGCAGCCTGCTCGATTTCTGCCGCAGTTTCCTGCGCCGGCTCGACGCGGACGATGCGGTGGCGGCCTGGCGGCTGGTGGCGGGCGAGAGCGGCCGTTTTCCCGAGGTCGGCCGCATCTTTTACGAACGCGCCGTGCGCCTGACCGAAACGACGCTCGCGCAATTCCTGGCGCGCTTCATCGCCAGCGGGGAATTGCGCGAAGAGAGCGCGCCGCGCATGGCCGAACTGCTGCTGGGCCTGTGCGCCAGCCGCCAGAACAAACGGCTCTGGGGCGTTGGCACAGGAGACGAGGCCAGTCGCGAAGCCGACGCCATCGCCTATTCCGGGATGTTCCTGCGCGCCTTTGCCCGCGAGAAGGGGTGAGGCGAGGCACGGCGCGATCGCCGATCGCGCCAGCCACGCTCAATGGAAATCGCGCGATCCCGGCAGGATACGGACATTGCGAGGATGGCGTGCCATTCCGGCAGGCGGGACAGGCGACGACGCGTCCTCGTCGCCATGCGCCAGCTGCGGCTGCAGCGTGCCGCGATCTGTGATGCGGTGGAGCAGATCGCTGCGATCGACGACGCGTGCCGCCATCAGATGGACGACGCCCTCCGGGCTGCGCTGCACCTCGCCTTCCACCTCCATCAGGCGGGAGGCCATTACAGGGCGGCGGAAATGCTCGAACAGCCGCGCCCAGATCAGCACGTTGGTGATGCCGGTCTCGTCCTCCAGCGTCACGAAGATCGCATTGCCCTTGCCAGGCCGCTGGCGGACCAGCACGACACCGGCAGCGCGCACGCGGGCGCCGTTGCGGCTCTCGGTCGTCTCCCGGCAGCTCAGCACGCCTTCTTCCGCCAGCACCGGGCGCAGAAAGGCCATGGGATGGCCGTTCAGCGAGAGGCGCGTCGCCTGATAGTCGATCGTCACCTGTTCGGCATGGGGCATCAGCGGCAGCGCCATGTCCGGCTCGACGCCCAGCTCCGTGCCGCCTGCCGCGGCGAACAAGGGCAGCTCGGCATCGGGCGTGCGGCGCACCTCCCACAGCGCATCGCGGCGCGAGAGGCCGAGCGAGCGGAAGGCATCCGCATCCGCCAGCAGGCGCAGCGCACGTTGCGGCAGCGCGGCACGGCGGGCCAGCGTCTCGATCGAGGCATAGCCGTTGCCGCGCGCGGCGGCGAGGCGATCGGCCCAGTCCTGGCGGAAGCCGTCGAGCTGGCGCAGTCCCAGCCGCAACGCGAAGCTGCCGTCGCGACGTGGCGTGCGCTTGATCCCCGGCATCGCCATCTCGTCGTCCGGCGCGATCCTGGGCGGCAGATGCGGCTCCAGCCCATTGTCCCAACCGCTCGCATTGACGTCGATCGGCAGCACCTCGACGCCATGCAGCCGCGCATCGCGCACGATCTGCGCCGGCGCATAGAAACCCATTGGCTGGGAATTGAGCAAAGCGCAGGCGAAGACCGCCGGATAATAGCATTTGATCCACGATGAGACATAGACCAGCCGCGCGAAGGACAAAGCATGGCTCTCCGGAAAGCCATAGCTGCCGAAGCCTTCAATCTGCTTGTAGCAACGCTCGGCGAAGTCGCGATCGTAACCGCGGCCGACCATGCCCTCGATCATCTTGTCGCGAAATTTGTGAATAGTGCCGACGTTGCGGAAGGTCGCCATCGCGCGGCGAAGCTGATTGGCTTCGGAAGGTGAGAAGGCGGCCGCGACGATCGCGAGCTTCATCGCCTGCTCTTGAAAAAGCGGTACGCCATAGGTCAGGCCGAGCAGTTTCTTGAGCTCATCCTTGTCGTGCGGCGGCTTCGGCGAAGGAAAATCGGGCTTCTCCTTTCCCATGCGTCGCCGAAGATAGGGATGCACCATGTCGCCTTCGATCGGCCCGGGCCGGACGATCGCGACCTGCACGGTCAGATCATAAAGGGATATCGGCTTCAGCCGCGGCAGCATATTGATCTGCGCGCGACTCTCGACCTGGAACACACCGATGCTGTCGCCCTTGCCCAGCATCTCGTAGACTACCTGATCCTCCGCCGCGATATCGACGGTGAGATTATGCTCGCCGAGCCCGTTCGCGCTCATCAGCTCGAAGGCCTTGCGGATGCAGGTCAGCATGCCGAGCGCGAGCACGTCGACCTTCATCAGCTTCAGCGCATCGATATCGTCCTTGTCCCATTCGATGAAGGTCCGGTCCGCCATCGCCGCATTGTGCAGCGGCACCGTCTCGTCGAGGCGGTCCTGGGTCAGCACGAAGCCGCCGACATGCTGCGACAGATGGCGCGGAAAGGGTGCGACGAGCAGTTGGTCCATGATGAAGCGCAGCCGCTCGATCTCGGGATTGGCGATATCGAAGCCGGCTTCGGTGAAGCGGCGATCCTCCATGTCGCCGGAATGGCTGCCCCAGACGGTGCCGGCGAGGCGGAGCGCCACATCCTCGCTCATGCCCAATACCTTCGCCACCTCGCGCACCGCACTGCGCGAGCGGTAATGGATCACCGTCGCGGCGATGCCGGCGCGGTGGCGGCCGTAGCGGCGATAGACATATTGCATCACCTCCTCGCGCCGCTCATGCTCGAAATCGACGTCGATGTCGGGCGGCTCGTTGCGATCCTCGGAAACGAAGCGCGAGAAGAGCAGATCATGCTTCATCGGATCGACCGAGGTGACGCCGAGCAGGAAGCAGACGATCGAATTGGCGGCCGAGCCCCGCCCCTGGCACAGGATCGGCGGATCCTGCGCGCGGGCGAACTTCACCAGATCGTGCACCGTCAGAAAATAATAAGCGTAATTCTGCTTGCGGATCAGTGCGAACTCCTCCGCGAGCGAGATTTGCACCTTGTCCGGCAGGGCCGCGCCATAGCGGGCATGCGCCGCCTCGGTGACGAGGTGCTCCAGCCAATCATTGGGCTCCCAACCCTCCGGCACGGGCTCGTGCGGATATTCGTAGCGGAGCTGATCGAGGGTGAATTCGATCCGGCCGATGAACCGGATCGTCTCCGCGATCGCCTCCGGACAGGCGCGGAACAGGCGCGCCATCTCGGCCGGCCCCTTCAGATGGCGCTCGGCATTCACCTCCAGCCGCCGCCCCGCATCGGCGATCGTCGTGCCGAGGCGGATGCAGCTCAGCACGTCGTGAAGCGGGCGCTGTTCGGGGCGGGCATAGAGCGCATCGTTGGTAGCGAGCAGCGGCACGCCGGCCTCCGCCGCGATTCGCCGCATGCGCGCAAGGCGGCGGGCATCGTCCCCGCGCCGCGCCATGGCGACGCCAAGCCACACCCGCCCCGGCGCCGCCTCCGCCAGCCGCACGAGCGTGAGCCCGAGCCCGTCCGGCGCGGCGGGCGGCACCAGCGAGAGTGCGCGGCCGGGCACCGGCGCCCGGCCGAAATCATAGGCGACGGGATGGCGATGCGCATCCTCCGCCTCCGCGCTGGACGCGGGCAGTACGATGAGCTGCAGATCCTCGATATGCTCGACGAGATCGGCGAAGCGCAGGATGCAGCTGCCCTTCACCGCGGCGAGATTGCCGCGCGTCAGCAACCGGGTGAGCCGTCCCCAGCCGTAACGGGTGGCGGGATAGGCGACGATGTCGGGCGTGCCGTCCGCAAACACCAGCCGCGCACCGACGATCAGGCGCAGATCGGTCCTGCACCCGGCTTCTTCCTCCGCGCTCAGTGTCTCCGGCTCGCCCCTCGCCTTCTTCGCCTCGCGCAGTCGCGAACGCGCGCGCTCGGGCGCATCGCGCAGCGCCACATAAGCCCGCACGACGCCGGCCACCGTATTGCGATCCGCGATGCCGATCGCCGCCATGCCCGATGCGATCGCATCGCCGACCATGTCCTGCGCATGCGCCGCGCCGCGCAGGAAGGAGAAATTGGTCGCCGCGACCAATTCAGCGAAGGGGGTCATTTTTCATCCTCCCTAAAGGGGGAGGGGGACCGTTCGCGAAGCGAATGGTGGAGGGGCCGCCGCTCACTGCAAGCGTGTCGTCGATTGGGAGTGGCCGCCCCTCCACCATGCTTCGCATGGTCCCCCTCCCCCTGCGGGGGGGAGGATGAAGATGCCTCACGCGAACAAGCCATGCACATACCAGCCCGGCCGCGACTGCTCCTTGCCATAAAGCCCGTTGCGGAAGATCCAGAAGCGCCGCCCTGCGCTGTCCTCCACCCGATAATAGTCGCGCGTCAAACCGCTGCGATCGTGCCGCCGCCACCATTCCGGCGCGATCCGCTCCGGTCCTTCGCAGCGTATCACCTCATGATGATCGCGTCGCCAGCGGAAGCGGTGCGGCGGGCCGTCCGGCACGTCGGCGATCACGTCGATCGGCTGGGGCGGATCGAACAGATGGAGCGGGCGGAGCGGCGGCTCGCCGGGCTCGGGCTTGTCCCATTCGGCCCGCTCGGCATCCACTGCGGACAGCGCCAGCACGCCCTGCTCTGGCAGATGCGTGTCGCGCGGGGCAAAGCGGCGCAGGCGCCCCCGGCCCAGCCGCGTGCTCAGCCGGTCGACCAGCGCGGCCATCGCATCGTCGCTGATCGCGCCACCCTCGAGCTGGAGCTGGGTGGGTGCCAGCCGCTCGATCCGCGGCACGGCGAGGCGGATCATGTCGAAGCCGAAGCCGGGATCGATCGGATCGGCAAGCGCGTCGATCCGTTCGCGGAACAGCCGCTCGATCGCGGCAGGATCGCGCACCGGCAGGCTGGTTTCCACCATCAGATCGCTGAGCGCACCGTCGCTGCGATAGAGGCGCGCGGCAAAACGGCGGCCGCCGCCATGCCGTTCCTCCAGCACCACCGCCGCCTCCCCGGCCAGATCGGCGATCACGCGCAGCGCATCCTCGGTGCGGCCGATCGGCTCGGCGAAGCGGCGCTCGCAATAAAGAGCGGGCGCAGGGCGGCGCGGCTTCAACCGGCTGTCGGCACGGCCGAGCAGTCGATCGAGCGCCGCCGTCGCCTCTTCGCCGAAGCGCGCCGCGATCGGCCCTGTCGGTCGCGCGGCCAGATCGCCGATCGTCTTGAGCCCGGCGCGGCGCAGCGCCACCTCCGCCCCCTCCTCCAGCTGCAGCGCTGCGATCGGCAGCCGCCGGATCGCCATCGCCTCGTCGGCCGAGGGCGCGGACTGGAAGCGGGCGAGCGCCTGTGCCGCCTGCGGCGTATCGGCAAGGGCGTGGCGGAGGGTGAGGCCCAGCCCTTCCAGCCGCCGCTCGACATCCGCTGCCATGCCACCCTCGCCGCCGAACAGATGCGCGGCGCCGGTGATATCGAGCGTGATGCCCTCCGGCGAATCGATCGCGACCAGCGGCGTGTAGCGATCGGCAAAGTCGGCGATCCGTTCGAGCAGGCGATCGTCGGCCAGCGGATCATGATCCACCGCGGCGAGATCGGGCACCTGCGCGCGCGCATCGGCCAGCATCATGCCGGGCATCAGCCCGAGCGAGAGCGCGCGGCGATCAAGCGCGACGATGCGCATCGCGCCGCGCTGCTTCTCGACGAAAGCGACAGGAATGTCAGCCGGTGCGGCGCCATCCCGTGCCAGCCGGTCCGCCGGCAGCAGGGGAAACCAGAGCGCCAGGAAGCGCCGTTTCGTCGCATCCGGATTCGTGGAAAGAGGCTCGATCACGGTTCCACTCCACCTGCCAGCGCTGGCCGCCCGGCCCGCCACGCTGGCGCAACAGCTCCACATCCAGCGCCGGATGACCCGGCGCACCGGCCTCCAGCGCCTTCGAGACGACCGATCGCACCGCCCAGCGCGTCTGTGCCGCGCTCGGCACGGGATCGGCCGCGACGCGCAGCAACAAGGCGGTGACGCCCGATGCCTCCGCCGCCACCGACAGGCGCCGGCTGGCGGTGAGATCGAGCGGTCGCGGACTGCGCCACAGCTCGATCACCGCCACGCCCACCTCCGGGCAGCGCACCACCTCCGCCGCCGCCCGCAGCAGCGCCAGCGGATCGGGCAGCACACCAAGCAGCAGCCGGCCGGGATCGATGCCGATCTCGCCCAGCCCCGGCGCGAAGAGGCCGCCGCCCTGCGCCTCCGCCTCGTCCGTGCGCAGCCAGACCAGCGCCCCGCCCAGCCGCACCGCCAGCATCGCGGCGAAACCCGCGGCGCTGCTCGCATCGCCGGCCTCGCTCGCAAAAACCTCATGCAGACGCCCACGCACCAACCCGCCGCCGAGCTGCCGGTCGATCGCATCATGACCGGTCGCCACCAGGCTCGCCGCTTCCGCTGGCGTCCGGTGCTCGATCCGGGCTATGCTGCGCCGGAGCGCGGCAAGCTGCTCCATCGACTCGCCCATATTAATTGTTCCTGTTTTGTTCTATACCCTGCCAAGGGGCAGGGGAGTCAAGACGGGGATGTCGATGGGCGGATTGCTGATGAGCTATTGGCAGGTGCAACGCACACGGCTGATGTCTGCCGAAAGGGAGACTCGCTTATCCATTGGCAGGGCTTCGACGTTCGTCGTACCGTCCGCCAGGATTTCGACGGTCCAATCGAGCTGGCCTTCTGCCGGCATGGCCGACCGGTTCGACACTTCCATCGGAACGATCTCATGTACTGGGAACTCGCCGAGCATGCGCCAGCGATGGATCTGGACGGCGACGGCCGGCCGGAACTCATCACATGGTTCCGAAGCGGCGGCGCACATTGCTGCAGCACCGCCATGATATTTCGTCGTTCCGGAACGCGCGTCGAGGCGACGCGGCTCGAGACGCTCGACGCCGGACGGGGCATTTTCGTAAGATTGAAGGGTTATTCCCGCCCGGTAATGCGGACCAGTGACTATAGCTCAGCCTATCTTTTCTCCAGTTTCGCGTCGACCGTGCACATGCCCTATGCGGTGGAGATCGGCCCGCATGGCTTCCAGCTCGCAGCCCGGGTGATGCAAGCCGATCGCGCCGGCATAGGGCCGTCGGGCTGGCCGTCCTTCTAGCGGCGACCGGACGATGGCGACTCCATAAGCCAACTCGGATCCGACGCGTCGGCCGACGCTCGCACCACCGAATTGCGCCGCGCCGTGGCCAAGGCCGCAACCCGGCCGGCGGCAGAGGCTCCGCTCACCTCCGGCGCGCTGCCGATCCGGATCGAACGGCACATCAAGCTTCATTGCTATTATGACGCGCGCTGCGACACCGCCGTCCTCGTCCGTCGGATCGAGGGCCGGCATCCCGGCGCGCTCAAAGAATTCCTGGCCAAGCTGACGCCGGCACTGGCGGAATCGAACGTCTATCGCCTGCGCCGCAAACCCTCCGGCTGGCATTGAATATCGGATCGCAGCTCACCCACCCGCGATCAGCCCCGCCACCATTTCGGCCAGCGTCGCGGTCGGCCGGCCGATCAGGGCGGAGAGTTGCCGTCCCTCGTCGAACAGCGCATCGGCGGCGATTGGCACCTCCCATCCCGCGATCATCTGCGCGACGGCCGGCGGCAGGCCAGCCCCTTCCAGCGCGGCGGCATAATCGGCGACCGGCAGGTCGCGATAGGGAATGTCGCGCCCCGTCTGGCGCCCGATCTCCCTTGCCAGTTCGGCGAGGGTGAAGGCCTCGTCTCCGGCCAGCTCATAGACGCGCCCGTCTTCGCCTTCGGCGGTCAGCACGGCGACCGCCGCATCGGCATAATCCCGCCGCGCCGCGGCACTGATCCGGCCCGCACCGGCGCTGCCGATCAGCGTACCCGTGGCCAGCGCCCCGGCAACGGCGCCCGCATAATTCTCCCCATACCAGCCGTTGCGCAGGATCACGTGCGGGATGCCGGTCGCGGCGATCGCCGCCTCGGTATGGCGATGATCGGCGCCGAGGCCGATCGCCGAGACGTCGGCATGGAGCAGGCTGGTATAGACGATCCGTCCCACCCCGGCCGTCTGCGCCGCCGCGATCAGCGCGTCATGCTGCGGCAGGCGCCGGCCGACATCGTTCGAGGAGATGAAGAGCAGGCTTTCGACGCCGGCCAATGCGGGCGCCAGCGTCTCGGGCCGGTCATAATCGGCCAGACGCGCTGGCACGCCGAGATCGCCCGCACGACCAGGATCGCGCGCAAGGGCGACGATCTGCGCGGCAGGCGCACGCGCACCGAGCCCCGCGACGACGAGGCGGCCGAGCTGGCCGGTGGCACCGGCAATAGCAATCGTCATGACGAATCCTTTCTCCTGCCCCCTCCTCTTCCGAGAGAAGAGGAGGGCATTGCATCGTCAATGGGAGCGGGTGAGGGCATCGTGACAGGGCCAGGATACGCAGATCCACATGCCCTCCCTTCCCACCGCTTCGCGGCGAACCTCGCCCTTTCCCGGAGGGGAGAGGGAAAATGCTCAGTCGGCGGCTTGCAGCTTGTCCTGCGTCTTCGTCTCGAAATCGCTGGCTTCGTGCCGCTCGTGGAGTTGACTCGACAGTTCGCCCATCACGCGGTTGACCATGCGGCCGCGTTGCACCGCGGGGCGCTCGGCTATCGCGTCGGTCCAGCGCTGGACATGCTTATACTCGTCGACCTGCAGGAAGGTGCCGCTATCCTCGTAGAGCAGCCCTTTGGCGAGCGCGCCGTACCAGGGCCACACCGCCATGTCGGCGATGCTGTACTCCGCGCCGCCCAGATAGGGGCTCTCGGCCAACCGCCGGTCGAGCACGTCGAGCTGGCGCTTCACCTCCATGGTGAAGCGATCGATGGCATATTCGATCTTGCTCGGCGCATAGGCATAGAAGTGGCCGAAACCGCCGCCGAGATAGGGCGCGCTGCCCATCTGCCAGAACAGCCAGGAAAAGACTTCCGCGCGCTTCGCCGGATCAGCCGGCAGGAAGGCGCCGAATTTCTCGGCGAGGTAAAGGAGGATCGCGCCGGATTCGAACACGCGCACCGGCTCCGGCCCGCTGCGATCCATCAGCGCGGGAATCTTGGAATTGGGATTGACGGCGACGAAGCCGCTGCCGAACTGGTCGCCTTCGTTGATGCGGATCAGCCAGGCATCATATTCGGCGCCCGCATGGCCGAGCGCCAGCAACTCCTCCAGCAGCACCGTCACCTTCACGCCGTTCGGCGTAGCCAGCGAATAAAGCTGCAACGGATGGCGGCCGACGGGCAGATCCTTGTCGTGCGTGGGGCCGGCGATAGGGCGGTTGATATTGGCGAAGCGGCCGCCGTTGGATTTGTTCCAGGTCCAGACCTTGGGGGGTGTGTAGGAAGCGGTATCGGTCATCGATGGCTCCGGCTCTGCGAGATGAGGCGGGGCTTAGTTAGTGGTTGGATCGCGCACATGCCACCATGCCCTCTGCAAGAAAGGCAGGCTGTGGCCAATTGCGATCTATTTGCATATATAATGCGGACAATTTCCGCAGTGCGGCGAACCCGCACGCGCTTCGCGCGTTGGACGGGTAATGTGTTTTTACGGGGCGGGATCGGGAAAGAATGAGCCTGGGGGCGATCCTCAAGCGCATGTCCATCATGTTGAAGACGGCCGCGATCATCCTGTTCGCGTTGAGCGCCGCCGATCTCGTGCATGATCATGTGCGCCCGCAGCAACCGAATCACGTCGTGATCGGGCCGCTCGGCCTCGTCGGCGTGCAGGGCGGTCACGCACCGCTGACTGCGCATCTCCCCAGCCTGTTCGGACGACCCGGCTTGTTCCTGCGCGCTGGCCGATAGCAACGACTTCCTCAGTTGAGGCCCATCAGCACTTCGGGACGATAGGGCTGCAGCGTCTCATGCGCGCCGGCCGCCACCTTGGCTGCCCAGGCGGGATCGCCGAGGATCGAGCGGCCGAGCGCGATCAGATCGAATTCTCCCTTCACGATCCGATCGCGCACCTCGTCCAGATGCGCGATCGAGGCTTCGGCGACCGTCGCATAGACACCATCCTGGCCATATTCCTTCGCCGTCTTGGCGAGGCCGATGCCTCCGCCAGCGATGGTCGGCCGTCCGCCGAGCTTTTTCACCCAGCCGGCGAGGTTCATCGTGCTGCCCTCGAACTCGGGCCGCCAGAACCGGCGCAGCGAACAGTCGAACAAGTCCACCCCGGCCTCGATCAGCGGCGCGATCAGCTCCTCCAGCGCCTGCGGCGAATCGGCGAGCCTCGCCGCATAATCGGTCATCTTGAACTGGGAGAAGCGAAAGCTGATCGGGTAGATCGGGCCTACCGCGGCACGGCAGGCCGCCACCACCTCGGCTGCGAAACGCGCACGATCGCGGCCATAATCGTCCTTGCGGCGATTGGTGCGCGCCCACAGGAACTGATCGATCAGGAAGCCGTGCGCGCCGTGGATCTCGATCCCGTCGAAACCGATCCGCTTGGCGTCCGCCGCCGCACGCGCGAAGGCGGCGACCACCGCCTCTATGTCGGCCAGCGTCATCGGCTCGCCCTCGATCCGCTCGGGACCCGCCTCGAGCCCGAGCTGCGCGGCCGGCATCCACACCGCCGACGGCCCGATGCCCGGCCAGGGCGGCGCGACGGGCGCCAGGCCCTGCAGCCCGGCATGGGCGAGCTGCGGCATGATCCGCCCGCCCGCGGCGTGCACGGCTTCCACCGCGCGCCGCCATTCCTCCAGCGCGTCGCCATGGAAATGGGGCTCATTCTCGTCGAATGCCGCGGCAGGATGATCGATCGAGGTCGCGCCCGATACGATCAGTCCCGCGCCGCCCTCCGCACGCCGGGCGAAATAGCCGGCATAGCCGGGATCCGGCATGCCGCCGGGCGCCTTGCCCTGCCCCATCGGCGCCATGACGATGCGATTGGGCAGATGCAGGAGCCCGATCGAAAAGGGAGAAAAAAGCGGATCAGCCATGGCTCGCGTCATGCGTCCCCCGACCGGGCTTTTCCAGCGCATAGCGTCAATGCCGGGGCCCATCTTTCCTGATCCGGTCAAGAAATCACATCATTCGGCCAATTTTGTCCGCTAATCCGTTCACGAACCGGTTATACGGACCAGGAAAGGCGGAACGGCAGGAAGCCGCCCCGGGAGAATGACGATGGCACAGGACATCCCTTATCTGCTGCGCGGCATCACGCAGCTCACCACCGAAAGCAGCACGCTGATCAGCTCGTCCAAATATCTCAACAATCCCGCGCTGCGCGATTGGCTGAGCCAGGAGCTCCTGCGCCGTAACGGCAAGGACCTGCCGGTGCCGTCGGGCGCGTTCCGCCTGTCCGGCATCATCAAGGACATGCAGGATTTCGACGCGATCAGCGCCATGCTGGAGGAAGAACGCAAGCGCCTGCCGCAGCTCGACCAGTTCCTGTCCGAAGGCTTCGTCTCCACCTACACGCGCGACGATCTCAAAGCCTATCCGCCCGAATCCGTCGCCGGCATCTTCTACAAGATCATGACAGAGGGCGATTATCAGGTCGACATCGTGCCCCCTTGGGAGCCGAAGAACAATTACGAACTCTACCTGCTCCGCTCCGGCCAGGTGCATGACATGGAGCATATCATCACCGGCGGCCCGTTCGATTCGCCCGGCGAGGTGGTGACCGCCTTCGCGCGGCTCGAAAACGTCCACAAATTCTTCAGCCCCGAGCTCGCCTCGGAGCTGACGGTGATGGGCTTTTTCGGGGCATTCCGTTTCCTCACCCGCACCGTCCTCCACTATCCCGAGGTTTGGCACGACATGTTCGGCGCGATGGAGCGCGGCCGGCGCGTCGGCAAGGCCTCCGACCTGTTCGTCCTCGCCCGCTACGAGGATGTCTTCCATCTGACCCCCGCTGAGGCGCGCAAGGTGCTCGGGGTCCGGGAGGTGGACGACACCGTCGACACGACGCGTGCTCACCGCATCTGGAACGAACTGCCGGTGGACGACGAGGCCCAGGCAGAGGCGGCGGAATAAAGGTATAGCTCTGTAACTTCCGCTCGGTCCGAGCGTAGACGAGGCAGATTTCTCGGCTTCACTCGAAGGAGGTCCTCGACTTCGCTCGGACCGAACGGCTTATCGACGCACCATTTGTTCCCTCTTCGTTCGCCATGCTATCCTCCCCGCATGGACCCTGAGTCGCTCCGTCCGCTGCGCTGGCTGTTTCTCGATCTGAACAGCTATTTCGCGAGCGTGGAGCAGCAGTTGAATCCAGCCTTGCGCGGGCGGCCGATCATCGTCGCGCCGGTACATAGCGATACCACCGTCGCCATCGCCGCTTCCTACGAGGCGAAAGCGTTCGCAATCGGCACGGGCACGCCGGTATGGGAAGCGAAGCAGCGCTGCCGCGACCTGATCGTCGTCGATGCGCAGCACCACCGCTATGTCGAGTTCCACCACGCGATCCTCGACGAAATCTGGAAGCACATCCCGGTCACGCGCGTCTGCTCGATCGACGAGGTCGCCTGTCGCCTGCTCGACAATGAGAATGAACCCGATCAGGCCCGTGCGCTGGCGCTGCGAATCAAGCGCGGCATCGCCGAGAATGTCGGCATCTGCCTCACCTCATCGATCGGCATCGCGCCCAACCGGCTGCTCGCCAAGCTCGCCAGCGACATGCAGAAGCCCGACGGGCTCGTCATCCTAACCGCCGCGGAGCTGCCGCAGCGGCTGTTCGATCAGCCGCTGCGCGCCATCGCCGGCATCGGCGCGAAGATGGAGCGGCGCCTCGCCCGCCGGGGCATACTCGACATAGAGGGCTATTGCGCCCGCCGGCCGCGCGATGCCGGCGAGGCCTGGGGCGGCATCAATGGCGACCGGCTATGGTATCTGCTTCACGGCTATGAGCTGCCCGACAAGCCGACCCAGCATCGCACCATCGGCCACAGCCATGTCCTTTCTCCGAAGCAGCGCGGGCCCGAGGGCGCGCGGTTGACCGCGCGGCGGCTGGCGATGAAGGCGGCGAGCCGGCTGCGCCGCGAAGGCTATTCGACTCGTCTGATGGTGCTCCACGCCCGTTTCGAGGCCGACAAGACGAACTGGCGGACCGCGGTGAAGCTCGCCGCCACGCAGGACAGTTTCGCGGTGCTCCGCGCGCTGGAGGAGGCATGGCCCAGGCTCGTCGTTGCTGCATGTGCGAAGAATGGCGGCTTCCGGTTGCGCATGGTGGGCATCACGCTCGCCAACATCGCGCCGCTGGAGGCCGAGCAGGGCACTCTCTTCGCCCATCTCGACCCCGACACGCCGCTCGCTCGCGAGGCCAGGCGGCTATCGCTCAGCAAGGCGATGGATCGAATCAACGGCCGCTTCGGGCGCAACGCAGTGACGCTCGGCCCGCTGACCGGCGGCCGGCTCGACCGGGTCGGATCGAAAATCGCGTTCGGACGCATACCCGAGATGGCGGAATTCCACGAATGACGCCGTTCATGTCCGTTTCATCGAGAAACCAGCATCGTCTGACTTGACTGCGTAACCTTCCGACGCGAAAGCTTTTGTTGCTATGCAAAAACCCCTGATGCTGCTTCAAGCCGCCGCTTGCGCTGGAATGCTTTTCCTCGCCGCCTGCAATTCCCAGCCCGAGACGATCACGTCCGGCCCAGCCGACGACATGGCCGGCGCGGACAATGCTGCCGGCGCGCCGGTGAAGCTGCCGCCGATGATGACCGCCAGCAAAACCTATCGCTGCGACGACAACAGCCTCGTCTACATCGATTTCTTCAATGACAACGTCACTGCCCATGTTCGCAAGGACAAGTCGGGCACGCCCACCGTGCTGACCGCGCCGGAGAAGGACAAGCCGTTCGTCGCCGACGGCTATACGCTGACCGGTACCGGCGACAACGTGAAGCTGGCCATGCCCGGCAAGAAGGAACAGACCTGCAAGGCCTGATCTCCTGGTCCCCCTTCCAACCCTTCGGGCCGGCGGATAGCTATCCGCCGGCCTTTTTCATTGGCATTTGCGCAGGCGGTGAACCGTCACGGCGACGGGGGCGGCCCTAAGCGCCCGTCATCTCGTCCAGCCGCCGCTGCATCTCCTCCTCGGAGACGTCTTCGACATGGGTGGCGAGTGTCCATTTATGGCCGAACGGATCGATCAGCGTGCCCGAACGATCACCGTAAAACTGATCGGCGACCGGCATCATCGCCTTGCCGCCGGCGGCAACCGCACGATCGAACGCCGAATCGACATCGGGCACATAGACCATCAGCGCGGCCGTGGCGCCGCCCCGGCTCTTCGGACCGAGCACATCGCGCTCGGGAAACTCGTCCGACAGCATGATGTGCGAATTGCCGATCAGCATCTCGGCATGGCCGATCCTGTCGCCCATCGGCATGCGGAATTTTTCGATCGCTCCGAACGCGCTGGCATAGAAATCCAGCGCCGCCGCGGCATCGTCGACGGTAAGGTAGGGCGTCACGCTGTGATAGCCCCCGGGCGAATTTTGCACGCTCATCCGAATCCTCCTGACCGCAGGGAACCGAATGACGCGAGTTTATCCGATGCGTTCCCCCTTCGACAAATGCCGAACGATCGCTTAGACGCGCGCGCATGTCAGACCATCCGATCACGCCGCAGGTCGTCGCCGAGCACGGCCTCTCCCCCGAGGAATATGAGCGCGTGCTGCACGCGATGGGCCGCGAGCCCAATCTCACCGAGCTCGGCATCTTCTCTGTCATGTGGTCCGAGCATTGCTCCTACAAGAGCTCGCGCATCCATCTGAAGAAGCTGCCGACCACCGGGCCGGTGGTGATCTGCGGCCCCGGCGAGAATGCCGGCGTCGTCGACATCGGCGATGGACAGGCCGCCATCTTCAAGATGGAGAGCCACAACCACCCGAGCTATATCGAGCCCTATCAGGGCGCGGCGACCGGTGTCGGCGGCATATTGCGCGACGTGTTCACCATGGGCGCGCGGCCGGTGGCGAATCTCAACGCGTTGCGCTTCGGCCGGCCGGACCATCCCAAGATGCGCCACCTGATCGCGGGCGTCGTCCACGGCATCGGCGGCTATGGCAATTGCGTCGGCGTACCGACCGTCGGCGGCGAGGTGAATTTCCACGCCGCCTATGACGGCAACATCCTGGTCAATGCGATGACCGTGGGCGTCGCCGAGACCGACAAGATCTTTTATTCGGCGGCCTCGGGCGTCGGCAATCCGATCGTCTATGTCGGCTCCAAGACGGGCCGCGACGGCATCCACGGCGCCACCATGGCCTCGGCCGACTTCACCGAGGAGAGCGAGGAGAAGCGCCCGACCGTGCAGGTGGGCGATCCCTTCACCGAGAAGCTGTTGATCGAGGCGTGCCTGGAGCTGATGGCCTCCGACGCGATCGTCGCGATCCAGGACATGGGCGCGGCCGGGCTCACCTCCTCCTCGGTCGAGATGGCGTCCAAGGGCGGTGTCGGAATCGAGCTCGACATGAACGCCGTGCCCTGCCGCGAGACCGGCATGACGCCCTATGAGATGATGCTCTCCGAATCGCAGGAGCGCATGCTGATGGTGCTGAAGCCCGGCCGCGAGGCCGAGGCCGAGGCGATCTTCCGCAAATGGGAGCTGGATTTCGCGGTGATCGGTCACGTCACCGACACCGGCCATATGGTGCTCAAGTTCAATGGCGAGACGGTGTGCGACATCCCGCTCGCGCCGCTGGCCGACGATGCACCCTGCTACGATCGCCCCTGGGTGCGCACCGCGCCGCCCGCGCCCGCCGGCAACATCGTCCCCAGCGACGACATCGCCGCCGATCTCGTCACCTTGATGGGATCGCCGGATGTCGCCAGCCGCCGCTGGATCTGGGAGCAATATGACCACATGGTCGGCGCCGACACGGTGCAGCGGCCCGGCGGCGACGCCGCAGTGGTGCGCGTCCACGGCACGCGGAAGGGCTTGGCGGTCACCACCGACTGCACGCCGCGCTATTGCTATGCCGATCCGTTCGAAGGCGGCAAGCAGGCGATCGCCGAGACCTGGCGCAACCTGACCGCCGTCGGCGCGACGCCGCTGGCGGCCACCGACTGCATGAACTTCGGCAATCCGCAGCGGCCCGAGATCATGGGCCAGTTCGTCGGCTGCATCGAGGGCATGGCGGAGGCCTGCAGCGCGCTCGGCTACCCGATCGTCAGCGGCAATGTCAGCCTCTACAACGAGACCAAGAATGACGACGGCAGCGGCAGCGCCATCCTGCCGACCCCCGCGATCGGCGGCGTCGGCCTGCTCGCCGATTATGAGAAGAGCGCGACGATCGCGTTCAAGGCACCGGGCGAGAGCGTGTTCATCGTCGGCCACAGCTATCGCCATCTCGGGCAGTCGCTGTGGCTGCGCGAGGTCCGCGGTCTGGACGGCAGGGATGCCGGCCCGCCGCCGCCCGTCGATCTCGCCGCCGAGAAGGCCAATGGCGATTTCGTCCGTGCGCTGATCCAGGACGGCATCGCGACCGCGGTGCACGATATCGCCGATGGCGGTGCCGCTGTCGCCCTCGCCGAAATGGCGTTGGCCGGCCGCATCGGCGCCGAGATCGTCGCCGTGGCGGAAGCCGGCGACCCGACCGCCCTCCTTTTCGGAGAGGACCAGGCGCGCTACATCGTCACCACCACCGATCCCGCTGCGCTCGCCGCCCGCGCAGAGGCGGCGGGCGTGAGTGCGATAGCGATCGGTGCGACGGGCGGCGATGCGTTGCGCTTCGATCTCAAGGCTACCGGCCAGATCGCCGCCGTAGCGCTGGACGATCTGCGGACCGCGCACGAGGCCTTTTTCCCGCGGCTGATGGGATAAAAGGGGCGCCGGTCACCATTTCCAGTCTGCGCTGAGCCTGGAAGGCTGCCTCTTTTCTCCCCTCCAGCCCTGGAGAGAGGAAAATGCTTGTCTGCGCCGGCGGGTTATCTCGCAGGCGATGGCAACAGCGGTGGCAGGCACCGGCGCGGCTCGGCGGCCAGTGCCCCAACCCTTACCGGCAGGCGCAGCTGTTTCGACTACGCGATCTTGAAGCCTTCCCGATTCGCCGCCCGCGTCACAGCGAGATTCTTCTCCTCGCCTAGCGAGGCATGAAGCGCCGGGAAGATCTCCTCTTCCTCCTCACGGACATGGCTTTCCAGCTCACTGCGGAATTTCGCTACCAGCGGCAGGAAGTCCGGCGAATCCTTGGCCATGCCGTCGAGATCGTAGAGATGCTGCTTCACATAGCCATGTTCGTGGTTGAGCTTGTCGGCATCCCCCGCCTGGCCAGCATCGCGCAGCGCGGGATAGACCACATTCTCCTCGGTGAAGGCATGCTTGGCGAGCGCGTGCTTGAGCTGCACGAGCAGCACGGAGCGACGCATCGTCTGACTGTCCGCAGTCGCCTGGATCGCATCGAAGATAGCCAGCGTCGCCTTATGCTCGCCTTTCAGCGCCTCGAACCAGTCGCCCGCGAGCGCGCTCGGCGCCTGCACGGCCGCCTTGCGGCCCAGATTGGCCACGAGACCGGCCGCGAGGCCGGCCGCTGCGACACCGATCATGGATACCGTGCCAAGTCCGCCCTGCGCCTTGCGCGTCGGGCGTTTGGCAGTGCTACGCTTACGCGGCGCCGAGCTCGCTGCAGACCTAGGTTCCGCCTGCTTGGCAGCGGCCGCGGGCTTGCGTGTCGCCCGCGTGCGGCTGCGGGGGCCGGTGTCACCGGTCGGGCTGTCTGACGTCGAATCCTGCGCTTTGCTCGCCATGCTGCGCTCCTGTAACCGTGCCTGGAGATGTGGACGATTAAACCCTCGGCAGACAGCGGAGTTCCCGGCCCTATCGCGACGGCAGACGGCGACCGCCTGGAAACCATAGATGCGATTCGCGGCTTTGCGGTCTGCGGCATCCTGATCATGAACATCCTCGCGCTGGCAATGCCGGCCTATGCGACCGTGGATCCGCATTATTTCGGCGGCGCGACGGGCCTGGACCTGTTCGCCTGGGCTGCCGCCTATGTGCTGGCCGACGGCAAGATGCGCGCCCTTTTCACCATTTTGTTCGGCGCCTCCATGGCGATCATCGCCGACCGTGCCGAAGATCGTGAACCCGGCCCCGCCGCGATCCATTACCGGCGCATGGGCTGGCTGTTCGTCATCGGCATGATCCACGCCTGGCTCTTCTGGTATGGTGACATATTGGTGGAATATGCGATCGGCGGTGCCTTCGCTTTCATTGCCTGGCGCTGGCCGAAGAGCGCGCTGCTCTATGCGGTGCTGGTGCTGCTGGCGGCATCGCTGGCGCAAGATCTGATGAGCTGGCACGATCTCGCGGCGCTGAAGGCCGCCGCGACCGCGCCGGGCGCCGGAGCCGTGGTGCGGGCCGACTGGGGGCAGGTGCTCGCCTTCGCGACGCCGGATTCGGTCAAGCTGGCGCACGAAATCGCCGCTTATCGCGGCAGCTTCGCCGACGTGTTCGCCATCCGCGCGCCGATGACGATGTATTTCCAATCCGAGCTGCTGCCCGCAGCCATCAGCGACACGCTGGGCTTCATGCTGTTCGGGCTGCTGCTCTATCGCAGCGGTTTCCTGTCCGGGGCAGCGCCGGCGTGGCTGTACTGCCTGCTGCTCGCCGGCGGCGGGGTTGCCGTCCTGCTCTACCTGCCGGTGGTGCGGCTGATCCTGGCGCATGATTTCGATCCTGCTTTCCTGCCGCTCGCCGATGCGGCGAGCCTGCTGCTGCGCCCCTGGCTCGCCATCGCCTATGCCAGCGGCCTCATCCTCCTCGTGCAGTCCGGCCGGATGCGCTGGCTGGTGACGCGCCTCGCCGCGGCAGGACGCATGGCGCTATCCAACTATCTGGGCACCACGCTGATCGCGACGACCTTGTTCTACGGCTATGGCTTCGGCCTTTACGGCGCGCTCGGACGGGCCCAGCTTTACCTCGTCGTACTCGCAATCTGGGGATTGATCCTCCTCTGGAGCCGTCCCTGGCTGGATCGCTTCGCCTATGGCCCGCTGGAATGGGCGTGGCGATCGCTGGTCCGCTTGCATCCGCAACCCATGCGACGAACCGTGCAAATGAATATTGCGAATTAATCTCAGTAGCCATATCAAGGCGCTACAGGAGAGAGAATCGCATGGTCGTCTGCATCTGTAACGCGATCAAGGAAAAGGACGTTCGGGCCGCCGCACGAAGTGGCGCGGACAGCCCCTGCACTGCTTATGCTGCGCTCGGGCGGCGTGCGCGCTGCGGCCAATGCGTACCATTCGCACGGCAGATCATTGCGGAAGAGCGTGCGATTGCCTAGCAATAACTGGCTGATTTCCGCCATTTTCTGAGCAAAGCCGTTTTGCTTTCGAGCTCTTTTTAGTCTATCCGGACGATCACAACCGCCGGAGAAAGACGATGAAGGGTGACGCCAAGGTCATCGAATATCTGAACGAGGTCCTCAAGAACGAGTTGACCGCGATCAATCAGTATTTTCTTCACTATCGCATGCTTGAACATTGGGGCGTCGAGCGTCTCGCCAAGTTCGAGTATAAAGAATCAATCGACGAGATGAAGCATGCCGATGCGCTCGCCGAGCGCATCCTCTTCCTCGACGGCCTGCCCAATTTCCAGCTGCTCGGTCGCCTCAAGATCGGCGAGAGCGTGGAAGAGGTGCTGAAGGCTGATCTCGCGCTGGAAAATGAGGCGATCCCTCTGCTGCGCGACGGCATCGCCCATTGCGAGACGGTCCGCGACTATATCAGCCGCGATCTTCTGAAGCGCATCCTCGACAGCGAGGAAGAGCATGTCGATACGCTGGAGCGCCAGTTCGACATGATCCGCCAGATGGGCATCGAAAACTATATCCAGCTCAATTCGAAGCCGGCGGAAGAATAGAGGTAATTGGCTCCCTTCAAGGAATCGTCTGCGAAAGGCCGGTAGCCTCGAAATGCGTCATCCCGGCGACAGCCGGGATCGACGACAGCGGGCTTCTTGCGAGCCATGCCCGCTTTCGCTGGCATGGCGATGATTCATGCGACGATCCCGAACGGATCCCGACCTTCGTCTGGACGCGGCAGGCACACCTGTCAGATCTTGACGATCACCCAGTCGAGGCCGTCCACCACCTCGGTCCTGTCCACGGTCCACCCCCGCTCCGCGACCAGCGCCGACACTTCGCCCGGCGCGGCCGGATCGTCCGCCAGCAGGCGTACCGCCTCGCCCTGCGCAACGGATCGCATCGCCCGCGCCAGCCGTATCACCGGCCAGGGGCAACGCATGCCGCGGGTATCGACCAGCATCACCGGCCGTAGGGATTTTTCGGCGCGCGCAGGGTAAGCCGCACGGGCACGGCGCCGAAGCCGAGCTCGCGCCTTATGCCGTTCACCAGATAGCGCCGATAGCTTTCGGGAAGCTGGTCCACACGGGTACCGAACAGGACGAAGCCGGGCGGGCGCGTCTTGGCCTGGGTAAGATAGCGCAGCTTGATCCGCTTGCCACCCGGCGCAGGCGGCGGATTCTTTTCCACCGCCGCCTCGAACCAGCGGTTGAGCTGGCCGGTGGAGACGCGCCGCGACCACGCCTCGCGGGTTTCGAACGCCACCTGCAACAGCTGGTCGATGCCCTTGCCGGTCGCCGCCGAAACGGTCAGCAGCGGCAAACCCTTGACCTGCGCCAGCCCCTCGTCAAGCGCGCCGCGCACGCCCTGGAACAGCGAGGAAGCATTTTCCGCCACGTCCCACTTGTTGAGCGCGATGATCAGCGCGCGGCCTTCCTGTAGCACCCGGTCGGCAATGCGCAGATCCTGCGCCTCCAGCCCCTTGGTCGCATCGAGCAGCAGCACGACCACTTCGGCGAAATCCACCGCGTGCAGTGCGTCGGCGACGGACAGCTTCTCCAGCTTGTCCTCCACCTTCGCCTTCTTGCGCAGCCCGGCCGTGTCGATCAGGCGTACCGCGCGGCCCTGCCACTGCCAATCGACGGCGATCGAATCGCGCGTGATGCCGGCCTCCGGGCCAGTGATCATGCGATCCTCACCCAGCATCCGGTTGACGAGGGTCGACTTGCCCGCGTTCGGCCGGCCGACGATGGCGAGCTTCAGCGGCGCGTCGGCCGCTTCCTCCTCATCCCCCTGCTCCTCGTCCGTATCCTCGCGATCGATATGAGGCAGCAGCGCCTCGAAGAGGTCCGCTATGCCCTCGCCATGTTCGGCACTCAGAGGCACCGGATCACCGAAGCCGAAGCCGAATGCCTCATAGAGGCCGGCATCGCCCGCGCGACCTTCGGCCTTGTTGGCAACCAGCACGACCGGCGTATCCTCGCTACGCAGCCAGCGAGCGATCTCCTCGTCCAGCGGCACGACCCCGGCACGCGAATCGATCAGGAACAGCGCGACATCCGCCTCACGCACCGCCGCCTGGGTCTGCGCACGCATGCGGCCAGGCAGCGTCTGGGGATCGTCTTCCTCGAAACCGGCCGTGTCGATCACGCGGAAATCGACACCGAGCAGCGTGGCATCCCCCTCTCGCCGATCGCGCGTAACCCCGGGACGATCGTCG
The DNA here is from genome assembly GCF_009755815.1 of Flavisphingomonas formosensis. Lineage (GTDB taxonomy): Bacteria > Pseudomonadota > Alphaproteobacteria > Sphingomonadales > Sphingomonadaceae > Flavisphingomonas > Flavisphingomonas formosensis. The sequence goes on along the minus strand of NZ_WRPK01000001.1, from coordinate 933,243 downwards.
ACCAGGGCCAGACGCTTGCCGACGAGACGGTTGAACAGCGTCGATTTGCCGACATTAGGTCGGCCGACGATCGCGACGAGTGGAAGGCGGGACATTGCGCCCCCTAACCTATCGATGCGGAAACCGCCACTCCCCCCACCTTCGTCCTCCCCGACACCGCTGCGGAGAGGATGAGGGTAAAAAGGTCACCGCCAGGCGCTGAGCTTGCCGTCATTGTCGAGGATGAAGAGCGTGTTGCTCGCCACCACTGGGGGCAGATAGATCGGCCCGCCGCCCTTGGTGACCGTGCCGATCGAACCGGTATCGGGCGCCACGTTGACTAGCTGTCCTTCGGAATTGGCGAGGATCAGGCGTCCGCCGGCCAGGATCGGACCCACCCAGGTGACCGGACCCTTCTTGGGCTTGTCGTTCCTCCAGCGCTCGAGCTGCGTGATCCAGCGGATCTTGCCGTTGAGCTTGGAGATGCAGAGCAGCTTGGCTTCGTCGGTGACGACGAACAGCCAGTCGCCGGCCGACCATGGCGTCGAGATGCCGGCAATGTTGAGCTCCCACTGGCGCTGACCGGTCACCATCTCCATCGCGACCATGCGGCCGCCCTGGCCGACGGCGAAGACGCGGCCCTGATCGATCACCGGATCGGCATCGATATCCGCGAGGCTCGAGACCGAGGTCGACATGGAAGTGCGCGACAGCGCATCCTGCCACACGGTGCGCCCATTCTCGTAGCGATAGGCATTGAGCTCGCCCGAGGAGAAGCCGGCGACGACCGTGCCCTGGCCGACCGCCGGGGATGCGCTGCCGAACACGCCGGCCGTCTCGACCGTCGCAGCCTGCGTCCACACGGTTTCGCCGGTCTCGGCGTTGAGCGCAAAGATCTGGTTGTCCTGGCTCACGACATAGACATTGCCGTTCGCGACCGTCGGCGCGCCACGCAATGGTCCCCCCGGACGCTTCTTCCAGAGGATCTTGCCATCCGAGGGATCCATCGCCACGGCATCACCCATGCCATCAGTGGCGAACAGCTTGCCGCTGTCGAACGAGACGCCGCCGCCGAACAGCACTTCCGATTTCTCTTTGCCGTCGTTGAGCGAAACCTTCCAGCGCTCTCCGCCGCCCTGCACCTCATAGGCGTGCACCACGGCCTTGGTGTCGATCACATAGACATTGCCGTTGGCCACGATCGGCGCCGCGGCCAGGCGCGCGCGTTTGCCACCGCCGTCGATGCTGACCGTCCAGGCCCTGGACAGGGCGGAGCCGAGCGCGACATGATCCATCGCATGCTGCGGGTTGCCCCCGGGTTGAGGCCAATCGGCGTTGGCGGCGATCGCCGGCACGGTCACCATGATGCCGGCCAGCGAAGGATCCACCTCCACGTCCGTCTCGCTGCTGAGCACGGGAATCCGCTCGCCGAGCACGGGCGTCTTGGGCTTGTGCCCTCCGCCGCCCTTGAAGATACCGCAACCGCCGAGCGCCACGACGGTGCACAGCGCGGCCGTCGTCAGAATCTTACGCTTCATTCCATTCATTCCTTCGCCGCCGCGCTCGCTTCCTTGACCACGTCCACCCCGAGCATGCTCGCCATCTCAAGGGCCCGCCGCTGAATGCTGTCGGGCACATCCTTATTCTTGGCAATGGCGCCATATAGGGGGCCGGCAAGCTCCGGCTTGTTCATCTTGAGATAGGCGATCGCGACCATTTCGCCGGCGGTTCCGAACCAGGGGTTGCCAGCCTCGGCAAGCGGCTTCAGCCGTTCTACGACCTGAGCAGGCGGAAGCGTGTCGAACTGCGCCATCGTCTCGCGCAACAGCGCGGCATCGCGAGTCGGCTCGCCCAACTTCGTGTCGGCGGCGACGCGCTGATAGGCGGCGACCGCTCCTTTGACGTCATTGCCCTCCAGGGCCATGCCGGCGAGCGTAAGATCGGCGGCAGCACGATATCCGGCGCGTGGCGAGCCGGCGAGCGCCTGCAGCACAGGACGCGCGCGCTCGGGCTTTCGATCGCCGAGATCGTGCAGCGCGCCGCTCAGTTTCTCGCCATCCTGGCCCGCCAGCTGCTGGCTATGATTGTTCCACCACAGATAGCCGGCGAGCGCGGCGAGGCCGAGCGCGACGACCACGATGGCAAGGCGGCCATAGCGCTGCCAAAGGCTGGTCATCTGCGCGCGGCGCAGCTCCTCGTCCACCTCGCGGAAGAAGGCATCGTTATTCTGCGGCGTGACGGCCAAGCAACGTCTCCAAAGTTTCGGCGGCGCGGACCTTAGCGACGAGTCGGGCGGAGCGGAAGCGCCTCAATCCTTCCGCTGATAGGTTTGTTCCGAAGTGGGGAAGGTGCGGGCACGCACCTCGGCCGCATAAGCTGCGGCGGCATCGGATATGCGCGTTGCCAGATCGTCGAAGCGCTTCACGAAGCGCGGAACACGTTCGAACATGCCGAGCATGTCGTCGATCACCAGCACCTGGCCGTCGCATTCGGCCGAGCCGCCGATGCCGATGGTCGGGCAGGCGACGGCCCGGGTGATGTCAATCGCCAGCGGCTCGATCACCCCTTCGACGACGATCGCGAAGGCACCGGCCTCGGCAATGGCGCGGGAATCGCTCAGGATCTTCCCGCGCTCCAACTCGCTGCGCCCGCGCGCGCCATAGCCGCCGAGCGCGTTCACCGCCTGCGGGGTGAGGCCAACATGGCCGACCACGGGAATGCCCCGGGCAGCGAGGAAGGCGACCGTCTCGGCCATTGCCTCGCCGCCCTCCAGCTTGACGCCGGCTGCGCCGGTTTCCTTCATCACACGTGCCGCGCTGGCGAAGGCGGCCTGCGGCGAGGCCTCGTAGCTGCCGAACGGCATGTCGACGATCACCACGCTGTGATAGCTGCCGCGCACCACCGCGGCACCATGCGCGCACATCATGTCGAGGCTCACCGGCACCGACGACGGCAGGCCGTAGATCACCTGGCCGAGGCTGTCGCCGACCAGCAGCAGATCGCAATGCGGATCGAGCAGCTGCGCCATACGGGCCGTATAGGCGGTGAGCATCACCAGCGGCTCGCCGCCCTTGCGCTTCTGGATAGCCGGCACGGTCAACCGCTTCATCGGCGCGGGCGTCGGATTCGCGCGGCTGGTGGACGTGTCGAGCGTATAGGTGGCGGACATTCAGGGATCCTCCTCGGGTATCCGTCATCCCAGCTTTCGCGGGATCTTGTTCAAACTCGTCATTCCGACCTCGCCTGGGAGGCACGTGCCCTTCGGACACGCCGGGATGACGACCAGCTTCTCCTTCAAGACTGGCGTAGTGCCGTCACCTCGATCTCGATCTTCATCTCCGGCTTGATCAGCCCCGCGACGATGCAGGTCGCCGCCGGCCGGATCTCGCCGAACACGGCGCCGAGCGCGGGCGTCGCCTGCTCCCAATAGGCCGGATCGGTGATGATGTAGGTGGCGCGCACCACGTCCTCGAGGGCGAAGCCGGCATCGGCGAGCGCCTTGCCGATCACCCGGAAGGCGTTGGTGGCCTGTTCGGCGACGCTGTCCGGCATCGCTCGTGTCTCCGGATCATAGCCGGTCGTGCCGGCGACGAAGCACCAGTCGCCCTGGACGACGGCGCGGCTGTAACCGGCCTGTTTCTCGAAGGGGGAACCCGAGGAGACGAGCGTGCGTGCCATGGCGTCAGCTTCCATAATCTATGGTGAGGCGCGAGGCGGCCTCGACCGCGGCGGCGCGCGCCTCGTCGGTAGTGCCGCAGGGCGCGAGCGCGAGGGCGACGGCCATGCGGCGCCAGGGCCGCGTCGTCGGCTTGCCGAACACGCGCAGGTCGATCCGGACGCCCGGCGCCGACGGCGTCAGCGCCTCGGCCAGGCCGCCGATGCGGAAGTCGGCGGCGTCGCGATCGGCCAGCACCACGGCGGACGCGGCTGCGCCATATTGGACGATGCCGGGGATCGGCAGGCCGAGGATGGCGCGCGCATGCAGATCGAATTCGGTGAGGTCCTGCGAGATCAGCGTCACCATGCCGGTGTCGTGCGGCCGCGGCGACAGCTCGGAGAAAACCACCTCCTCGCCCTTCACGAAAAATTCGACGCCGAACAGGCCATAGCCGCCGAGATCGTCGACCACCGCCTTCGCCATCGCCTGCGCAGAGCCCAGCGCGGCGGGCGACATCGCCGTCGGCTGCCAGCTCTCGCGATAATCGCCCCGCTCCTGGCGGTGGCCGATCGGATCGCAGAAGACGACGCCCTCACGCGTGCGCACGGTCAACAGGGTGATCTCATAGTCGAAGGCGATGAATTGCTCGACGATCACGCGCTTGCGATCGCCGCGCATGCCGGCAACCGCATAGTCCCAGGCGGCATCGACCGCGTCGGCCGCCCGCACCGTGCTCTGCCCCTTGCCGGACGAGGACATGACCGGCTTCACCACCACCGGCAGGCCGAGATCGGCGACGGCGGCGCGCATCTCCTCCAACGATTCGGCGTAGAGATAGCGCGACGTGTTGAGCCCCAATCTGCTCGCCGCGAGATCGCGGATCGCATCGCGGTTCATCGTCATCATCGTCGCGCGGGCGGATGGGACGACGGAAAAGCCGCGCTCCTCATACTCCTTCAGCACCTCGGTGCGGATCGCCTCCACCTCCGGCACGATGTGATCGGGCCTGTGCTTGTGGATCGCCGCGCCGAGCGCGGTGCCATCCAGCATCGAGAAGACCTCCGCTTCGTCCGCGACCTGCATCGCCGGCGCATCGGCATAGGCGTCGCAGGCGATCACATGGCAGCCGAGCCGCTTGGCGGCGATGACGAACTCGCGCCCCAGCTCGCCCGAGCCGAGCAGCAGGATTTTCGCGGTCGGCGTCATGCGAATGCGGCCTCGTAGCGATCCGCCTTGAAGCCGACGATGCGCCGATCGCCCAGATCCAGCACCGGCCGTTTTATCATCGAGGGTTGCGCGATCATCAGATCGATCGCCTTCGCTTCGTCCAGCCCCTGGCGCTCGGCCTCGGGCAGCTTGCGGAAGGTGGTGCCTGCGCGATTCAGGATCGCTTCCCAGCCATGCTCGGTGCACCATGATGCGAGCGACGCGCGATCGATGCCCGACGCCTTGTAATCATGGAATTCATAGGCGACGCCGTGTCCGGCCAGCCAGTCGCGCGCCTTCTTGATCGTGTCGCAATTCTTGATGCCGTACATCACGGGGGTCATGCGGGTTCCTTGCTCCTATCCGGCGGCATGGCGCATAGCCGCTCCCGCCGCCCCTGCGATAGCCCTGCCATCACGACGAAACAGGTTCAGCGTACCCAGGCCCGCCGGATCGCAAGACCCGAGAACCAGAAGAACAGCACCGCCAGCGCCACGATCAACGCCGGAAAGGGAATCGCAGACGGCCCCACCAGCTTCAGCACTGGCGAGGCGAGGAATACCCAGCCGAACTGCAACACCACCGCAATCAGCGAGACGAGATAGAGCGGGCGCGCCCAGCGTCGCCGCATCAGCAGCCCCAGGCTGCCGAGCAGACCGGCGATCACCGCGACGGCATAGTCCGCCTTCACCCAGCCCGGCATGGACCGCCACGTCTCCTGCTGCGCAGAGGGCAACCTGGCAAAATCGGCGGGGCTCATCGTGAGCTGCGAATAACAGGCGAAGCAACCCATCAGCGACCAGAGCAGCGCCACGACCGCAACGATCCAATACCAAGCGGGCGGCTTCACGATACCGAATGCCATGCGACCTCTCCGACGCTTTTTTTCCGGCTGATCGGGGGGCAACCTGCGTCAATCCGCCCGGATTGGCAATGGAAGGGCCGTCAGGACGCCATCAGCACGCCATCATAGCTCGAATCCTCCAGCGCCTTGCCGGCACCCATCGCGACGCAGATCAGGGCATCGTCGGCAACCTTCACCGGCAGGCCGGTGGCATCCGACACCGCTTCGTCGATCCGGCGGAGCAGCGCGCCGCCACCGGTCAAGGTGATGCCTTCCTCGATGATGTCTGCCGCAAGCTCCGGCGCAGTCTGCTCCAGCGCGGACATGACGGCGCTCTTGATCTGCCCCACCGGCTCGGCCAGCGCGGTCGCGATCTCCGCCCCGGCGATCATGATCTCCGAAGGGCGTCCGGTAACGAGATCGCGGCCTTTGACGATCATCTGCTGATCCTCGCCATTGGGCAGCGTGGCCGCGCCGATGGCGCATTTCACCCGCTCCGCCGTCGCCTCGCCGATGAGCAGATTGTGGACGCGGCGGATATGGGAGCCGATCGCGTCGTCCAGCTTGTCCCCACCGACCCGCACCGAATTGCCGTAGGCGATGCCGCGCAGCGAAAGCACCGCCACCTCGGTCGTGCCGCCGCCGATATCCACCACCATCGCGCCGCGCGGTTCCTTCACCGGCAGGCCCGCGCCAATCGCCGCCGCCATCGGCTCCTCGATCAGCTGCACACGATAGGCGCCGGCATTGGAAGCCGCGTCGCGCAGGGCGCGCCGCTCCACCATCGTCGATCCGGACGGCACACAGATCACCATCTCATGCCGTCGGCCCATCCGGCTGCCGCCCAGCGCCTTGTCGATGAAATGCTTGATCATCTGCTCGGCGACGTGGATGTCCGCGATCACGCCATCGCGCAGCGGCCGCATCGCCTGGATGTTGGCGGGCGTCTTGCCCATCATCAGCTTGGCCTCGTTGCCGACCACCTTTACGCGCCGGATGCCGCCAAGCGTTTCCATCGCAATCACAGAAGGTTCGTTGAGCACGATGCCGCGATCGCGAACATAGATGACGGTATTCACTGTGCCGAGATCGACAGCCATGTCATAGGCAGAAGAATTGAATAGCCGAAGCAGCTTCATAAATTTCCGGAAAACCCGCCGTTTTTTGTCTGTCCGCAGGTCTGGACGCGGCTTTGCTTCGACAGAAGCGTGCTGCGCCAGTCCGCCGGTATGACGCGTTCGATTGAGTAATGTTGTGGGCAAAGGCCGTTTCAGACGGCCCTCCTCCATCCCCACTCCCCATCCTCCCATCTTCGGAGGGGCAAGGAATCTCTCTGTCATGCAATGCCCCCGCCATCGCATGGCATCCCGTCCTCGAGATATTTTACGAAATCGCTTTTGACGAAGCGGGCCGCGGGGCATAGCTGGGGGGAGATCCAGTTGGAGTGTGCTTCCGTTGATCCGAGTTCCGCGCCGCCCGGCGCTTGCCGTGCTCACAGCGCCCGTTCTGCTTGCGGCCGCCCAGCCCCAGGCGGTTCCCACTATCCAGAGCCCGCCGCCACCGCCCTCGGTGGTCGCGCCACCGCCGGTCGTGGCGCCGCCAAGAGCGATGCCGCGCCTTACCGATGCTCAGCTCGGCGAGCTGCGCGCCATTCTCGACACGGCGGATGCCAATGGCATCGCCCCTTCCGACGCGACCAGCGCCGCGCCTACCAGCCAGGATGCGACAACGCTGATCAACGCCGCGCTGGATTATGCCAAGGCGGTGCATCACGGCCGCCTGGCGCCCGAGGAGTTCATGAAGGACTGGGGGCTGCGCCCCGCCGAATATGATCCCTGGCCGGGCTTTCTCGACGCGGTGCAGAAGAATCGACTGACCGCCTGGTTCAACAGCTTGCCGCCGCCCTATGCCGGCTATGACACGCTGAAGAAGGCGCTTGCCCGCTATCGCGAGATCGAGAAGGCGGGCGGCTGGGATACGCTGTCCGAGGGCACCGATCTGGTGCCGGGGGCGAGCGGAGACCGGGTCGCCGCGCTACGCACCCGTCTCGCCATCGAGGATTCGGCGCTGCCCGAGGGGCCGGCCAAATATGATGCCGACGTCACCGCCGCCGTGCAGCGCGCGCAGCGCCGCTACGGGCTGGAGCCGACCGGCAGCGTCGGCAAGGCGACGCTCGCCGCGCTCAACGTACCCGCGCATGACCGCGTCCGCCAGATCGAGGCGAACATGGAACGCTGGCGCTGGCTGCCGGCGGAACTGCCGCAGCATCGCATCCAGGTGAATATCGCCGCGGCCGTGCTCACCGTGTTCGATGCCGACAAGCCCGTGCTGTCGATGCGTGCCGTCACCGGGAGGCCCGGCGACGAGACGCCGATGCTGAGTTCGATGATCCACAGCATCGTCTTCAACCCGCCGTGGAACGTGCCGACCTCGATCGCCAAGCGCGAGCTGTGGCCCAAGGGGGCCGCCTATCTGAAATCGCACGGCTACCGCGTGATCGGATCCGGCCCGACGGCGCGGCTGCAGCAGGCCGCCGGTCCCAAGAGCGCACTCGGCCGGGTGAAGTTCGATTTCGACAATCCCTATGGCGTCTATCTGCACGACACGCCGTCGCAGGGCACGTTCGATCGCTACAGCCGGCTGGCCAGCCATGGCTGCGTGCGGCTGGCCCATCCGGTCGACCTCGCCAAGCTGACCCTGCAAGGCTCGACCGACTGGACGCCGGACGCCGTCGATGCCGCGCTCGCCAAGGGCAGCACCGTGCGTGCGCCGCTGCCCGAGCGGATCGCCGTCTTCCTGTTCTACTGGACGGCTTATGCCAGCGCCGACGGGCGGGTGAGCTTCCTCGCCGATCCCTATAGCTGGGACAGCGCACTTGCCGACCGGCTCAAGACCAGCGCCGACCGGGCCAAGCAGCAGATGGCCGCACGATGAGGAGAGAAAGCACCATGCGGCGGAGACTGCCGATACTCGCGGGCGCGACGCTGCTCGCCCTGTTTGCCGCGGCCTGCCACAAGCCGGAAGAACCCGCGGCGAACGAGAGCAACGTCACCGAGCCGGCGAAACCCGCGCCGCCGCCCGCGCCCAAGGTCGAGAAGCCGGTGGAGGCGCCCAAGGCGGAAGCACCCAAAGCCCCGCCGCCGCCCGAAGTCATGCCCGACCAGCAGGTGCTCGACGATGCCGACGCGACCGGCATGACGGCGCGCACCGACCGCGGCAGCGACGGCGATGCCGGTGCAGCGGCAAATGGCGGCGAGGGGCAGTAGCTCTCAGTTCGTCCCCCCCCCCCCCGGGAGGGGAGCTCCCGGATTCCCGCATCGATCCGGCCGCGTTTTTTCGCGCGTCATGCCAGCGGGAGCTGGGGGACGAAAAAAGTCCCGAATCAACGATGGGCGAGTACGGTGGCCCCGTTCCGGGGAGGATAAAGGAAGCCCCTCAATAATGGATCGAACCGCGTAATCCTCCGCCCGCCGCGATCGCATCGCCGGTGATCGCGACGCTGCGGGGCGAGGCGAGAAAGACGACGACGTCCGCCACTTCCTCCGCCTCGACGATGCGGCCGATCAGCGAGCCGCCATAGAGCGCCCTCTCCGCCTCGGCCTTCGACGTGCCGTCCGCAGCGGCGCGATCCGCGACGATCGCCGCGGTGCGCTCCGTACGGGTCTGCCCGGGATGGACGACGGTGACGTTGATGCCGTGCGGCCCCAGTTCGTCGGCCAGCGTCTTCGTCAGGGCGGAGACGCCGACATTGCGGATCGCCCCGACGATATTGCTGGAAAGCCGCGCGTTGAGGCCGCTGATATTGATGATCCGGCCCCAGCGGAGGAGACGCCCGCGATCCCCGCCGTCGGCGCGGTCGAGGCGGGCTGCGCCGCGGCGTTCACGACGATGTCGATGCCGCCGAGCGCGGCTGCGGCCGCCGCGACAAAGCCATCGACCGACGCATCGTCGCGCGTATCGACCGCGAAGCCATGCGCCTCGCCGCCTTCGGATGTGAGCACCGCCGCCGCCGCTCTCACGCCCTCGCCGATCGCGACACGCACCCCTTCGTCCAGCAACGCCCGCGCGATGGCCCGGCCGATGCCGCGGCTGCCGCCTGTCACGATGGCGCGTTTTCCCGTCAGTTGCAGATCCATGGCGATGCCCCTTCCGGCGGAAGCGTCGCCGCACCGCCCCGGCGATGCAAGCCGGATGCGCGCACCGGCGCGTCCGGACGAGGCTGTATCGCCACGCGCATCGGTGTATGCTCGCTTTGGTGAGGCGCCACGGCCCACAGGTCCGGACGCTCCACGCTCATGGCGTAACGGAGAGACGAACCATGGCCATCGATATCGTCACCACCAAAAACGGCCCCTATCTGGTGACGGGGGATCTGACCGCGCTGGAACTGCGCGACGGCAACGGCAATCTGATCGACGTGGCGGGCAAGAGCCGCGTCTTCCTGTGCCGCTGCGGCGCGTCGGTGAACAAGCCCTTCTGCGACGGGCAGCATTCGAAGATAGGCTTCGAGGCGGCGGAAGCGGCAGTGGGCGTCACCGGCTGAGGCCGCCCGGCACCCACATCGCTCAATGCTCCGCGGGCGCTCTTTCGCTGCGGCCGATTTCGATCAGCGCGGCGAGCGTGCGGCGGGTGCGCCGCAGATCTCCTGCATCGACCGCGGCGGCAAGCGCCGCATCGATCCGCGCGCGTGCCGCCCCCTGCACCGCCGCGGCCGCATGTCCGCGCTCGGTGAGGGTGACCGTCAGCCGACGCCTGTCCTCGCCGTCAACCGTGCGTGCGAGATAGCCACGCGACACCAGCGTGTCGACGAGTTGCCCGGCCGTTTGCTTGGCCACGCCCAGCTCGCGAATGAGCTGGCCGAGCGGTACGCCGCCCGCGCCAAGCGCGAGGCCGCCGATCACATAGAGGCCGTTTTTCGGAATGTCGTCATAGCCGGCCTCGACCAGTGCATGCCGCATCGCGGCACCGTAGGTGGTGCGTGCGTGCCGCAGCAGCGCCGGCAGCGCGATCGCGTCGTACCAGGGGACTTCTTCGATCATCGCCCCGCTCCTCTCGGAGAGGCCGGATATGGTACGCAACATTGACAGTCCAATTAACTGACTGTCATGTTCCGGCTGCGGGTCGGCAAGCGCGGGGCTTTGCTTTTGGCAGCACAGCGTTAGGCTCGTCACCGTGGCCGACGTCACCCATGCCCAGATCGAGCCGACGACGCGTTGCAACTTCGCATGCGGCTTCTGCGCGGGGCGATCGATGCGGCAGGGTGATCTGGCGTGGGAGGCTTTCGTCGCCTTCCTCGATGCCCATCCCGGCCTCCTCCATGTCGAACTGCAGGGCGAAGGCGAGCCATTGCTGCATCCTCGCTTCTTCGACATGGCGGCGGAATGCCGAGCGCGGGGCATCGCGGTCGGGCTGATCACGAATGGCAGCCTCTTGGACGAGGAGAGGATCGAACGACTGCTGGTGGCCGGGTTGGCTTCCATTCACATCTCGATGGAGAGTGCCGATCCGGACCAGTTCCGGCGCATCCGCGGCGGCAAGTTCGCCAAGGTGCGCCAAGGCATTGCGAGGCTCGCCGCGCGCCGCCGCGCGCGGGGGCAGACGCAGCCGGTGATCGGCCTTGCCGTCACCGTGCTGCGCGAGACGATCGGCGCGCTGCAGGGTATTTGCGATCTGTACATGGCCGAGCGGCTGGACGGTGGACTGCTCGTTCAGCCACTGCAGACCATGGCGTCCTATGCCGATCGCTATGATCCGGCGATGACCGCACAATTACTGGCCGGCGAAGACTGGCGGCGCTTCCTCGCGCTGCGCGCCGCGCTCGGCCAGGCGCTGCCGGTTCGCCGCACGGAGGATTATTTCTATCACGCGCTCTACGCCGGATTCGATCCGGCCCGCGCCACCTGCCCCTGGCTCGACCACGGCGCCTATCTGAACGCAACCGGTACCGTGACGGGATGCTGCTTCATGAAGGAGGAAACGGACGCCTTCGCTGCCGCCGCCGATCGCGCGGGCGGCGACGCCCGGCGCGCCGCGCTGGTGGGCACGCTGGACCGCGGCATAGTGCCCGCCGCCTGCCGCGGCTGCAGCACCGCCGCCGCGATCGTGGCAGCCCGGACGGTGTCGGCGGCATAGTTATCCGATCGGCTTATTTTTTCTTGCGGCTAGCGTCCCTCCTCAATAGTAAGCTGATGAGATAAGTTTTAGGAGAGACCTATGACGCTGACCCTGCACCACCATCCGCTCGCCTCCTTTTGCTGGAAGGTGGTGCTGGCGCTCGAGGAGAAACGCCTCGCCTATGACGGCGTGATCGTGAATCTCGGCGAGCCGCAGTCTCGCGCCGATCATCTCGCCCTCTGGCCGATCGGCAAGATGCCTGTGCTGGTGGATGCCGCGCGCGGCCGCACCATCCCCGAGACCTCGATCATCATCGAATATCTCGAGGATCATCATCCCGGCGCGTTGCCGCTGCTGCCCGGCGATGCCGACGCGCGGCTGGAGGTGCGGCTATGGGATCGCTTCTTCGACCTGTATGTCCAGGTGCCGATGCAGAAGTTCGTCAGCGATCATCTGCGCCCGGCGGACGCCAAGGATCCCGCCGGCATCGCCGATGCCAAGGCGACGCTTGCAACCGCCTATACGATGCTCGATGCGCATCTGGCCGACCGGCGCTGGGCCGCAGGCGACGCGTTCAGCATGGCGGATTGCGCGGCCGCGCCGGGCCTTTTCTACGCCGGCATCGTTCGGCCCTTTGCCGATCACCCGCATCTCGCCGCCTATTTCGAGCGACTGGCGGAGCGCCCCAGTTTTCGCCACGTGATCGCCGAGGCGCAGCCCTATTTCGAATATTATCCGTTCAACGCAGATATCCCCGCCCGCTTCCGGCAAGCGGCATGATCCAGGATGCGGGCGATGCGGGCGCCCTCGATCGCCTGTTCCACGCGCTGGCGGACGGCACCCGCCGCGCGATGATCGACCGGCTGGGCACGGGCCCCGCGTCAGTAAAAGAACTTGCGGCCCCCTTCGCCATGGCGTTGCCGTCGGTGATGAAGCATCTCGCCGTACTGGAATCGGGCGGGCTGGTCGAATCCGCCAAGCTCGGCCGGGTCCGCACCTATCGCCTCGCGCCCGATGCGCTGGCGCGGATCGATCGCTGGGTAGAGCTTCGCAAGGCCCGCTGGAGCCGCAGCTTCGACCGGCTGGACGCCTTTCTGGCGGAAGAGGAGGCAAAACTGCCATGACTGCACGCAGCGTCGATCATCGCAGTTTCACGTTGGAGCGCGAGTTGGCGGCGCATCCCGCCCGCGTCTTTCGAGCCTGGTCCGACCCCGAGGCGAAGAAGCGCTGGGCGGCGTGTGACGATCTCACCACCAACACCTATTTCAGTCTCGATTTCCGCCCCTATGGAAGCGAGATCAGCCGCGTCGTCGGTCCGGGCGGCAATGTGCACCTGTTCCAAGGCCAATATCTCGACATCGTGCCGGACGAGCGGATCATCTACGCCTACGACATCCATGTCGACGACGTCCGCCTCTCCGCCTCGCTCGTCACCGTGCTGTTCGCGCCCACTCCCGCCGGCACGCGGATGACCTTCATCGAGCAGATCGCCCTGCTGGACGGCCATCAGGATCTCGAAGAGCGCATACACGGCACCGGCGTGCTGTTCGAGCGGATCGAGAGAGAATTGGCGCTTTAATCCTCTCCCGCGGGGGAGGATGAAAGGCGTCGCATCGTTTCTGCGGAAAACACTTTTCCGCACGGTGCTCTAGAACCGCCCCTCGAAGCTCAGCCCCATCACGCGCGGTTCGCTCACCATGCCGCGCAGCCGACCATCCGGATCGAGCGCACTCGTCACCGGCTTCTCGACGTTGAAGATGTTCGAGACGATCAGGAAGGCGCCGAGATGCTCGCCCTGCCAGCCGAGCTTGGCATTGGCGAGAGTCAGCGGGCGGATGTCGCGGTGGGTCTGCACCAGTGCGCTCTGATAGAAGGCGCTGCGGTAGCGGGCGTTGATGTTGGCGAAGAGGCCGCTGGGATGCTGCCAGGTGACGCTGCCGAACAGCGTCCAGCGCGGCGCATTGGGGAATTCGTTGCCAGCCGCGCTCTGCAGCACCTGCCCGATGCCGACGTCGAAATCGGTGAACTTGGTGCGACTGTAGCCCGCGCCCCAGCCGAGGCTGATCGTGGCGGTCGGCCGCGCGCTGAATTCCGCCTCGAGCCCGTAGAGCCGCGAGCGACCGGCATTGATCACCTGCTTGTCGAAGGCCGAGCCGGGCGTCAGCTGGACGGAGACCTGCTGGTCCTTCCAGTCGATCCTGTAGAGGTTGGCATTGAACGTCAGCCGCCGGTCGAACCAGGCCGAACGCAGCGCCAGCTCGTAATTCCAGGTGAATTCGGGATTGAACACGAACACCTGCCCACGCTGCTGGTTGAGCCCCGATCCGCCCGCGCGATAACCACGCCGCGCGGTCAGGCTCAGCGTCATGTCGCGCATGACGTCATAGCTGAGCCCGATCTTCGGAAGCCAGGCATGGTAGCGCACCGTGCGTTCGGGCTGGTAGCTGGTCGCCGCCGCAGCCGTCGCCTGCAACAGACCGTTGATCTGCCCGATGATCGGCCCCAGCCCCGGATAGGCGGCAGGATCGGGCAGCGGCTTGTCGATCGCCACGCGCTGGTCGATGCCGCGCCGCTGGCTTTCCCGATCGTAGCGCAGGCCCGCGCGCAGCCGCAGGCGGGTTGTGATCGGCACGGTGAAATCGGCGAAAGCGGCATGGTTTTGCGTGACCCTCGGCTGATCGAGGCTGTTCACGATCGGCACGCCGCTGCCGTAGAGATTGATCACCGTGTCGACGGTCGCCTGGGGCAGACCCAGCTTGAGCAGCGACTGATCCACGCCCAGTCGGCGCAGCGAGAGATTCTGCGTCGCACCGAAGAAATAGCCGCGATTGTCGTCGCGCAGATAATAAGCGCCGATCAGGCCCTGCAGCCAGTTCCAGTCGACATTCAGCCGCAGTTCCTGCTGATAGGTCTTGTTCGGATCGTCGATCACCGCGATTTGCCCGGGATCCGCGCTATGGTCGGGATCATAGGCATAGTGGCTGCGGATATGGCTGTAATTGCCGACCGCCTTGAGCGTCAGCCCCGATCCGAGATCATAGCCGATGTCGAGCGTCGCGATGTCGCTCTTCACTTCGGTGACGTCGATCAGATCCGAGGTCGAGACGCGATCCTCCGGCGCGTAGGGCGGCTGGAGTTCGACATACAGGCCGCCGCGGCGATGGCGATCGTGCATGTAGGTGGCGACGACGCGCAGCCCCGGAACTGCGGCGGGCGTGAACAGCAGCTTGCCGCGCAGCGTCTCCGACTTGCGCCGATCGGCATCGCCGCCGGCATTGACGTTGCGGACGAGGCCATCGCTGCGGGCGATCTCCCCGGCGAGCCGGAAGGCGATCTGCCCGTCGACGATCGGGCCGCCGATCGCCGCACTCGCCCGCCGCTCACCCGTTTTGTCCGCGAGCAGCAGCCGCGCGCGGCCCGACCAGTCATAGCTGGGATCGGCCGTGCGGATGATCACCGCGCCGGCCAGCGCGTTGCGCCCCTGCACCGTCGACTGCGGGCCGCGAAAGACCTCGACCTGCGCGATGTCGGTGAGATCGAGCGGGCCGGTGACCAGCGCCGCCTTGGGCAACACCGCTCCATCCAGATAGACGCTCGCCAGCGCGCCATCGCCGCCACCCAGCACGTTCGATGCATCGATGCCGCGGATCGAGAAGCTGGTGCGATTGCCATTGACGACGACGTTCGCCATGCGATCGAGCACGTCGTAGACGCTGATGAGATTCTGGTCGACGATGGTCCTGCCGGTCGCCACTGCGACGCTGGACGGCGTCTGCTGCAGCGTTCGATCCTGCTTCTCGCCGGTGACGACGATCGTCACGTCCTCGGCCGGCGCCGTCTCCGTGCTTGCCCCATCCGCGGCCAGCGCCGGCCCGGATCCGATCATGGCGCACAGCATCACGCCGCACGCAGCCCCCTTTAACGCCACATTACCCCCCGGGTGTCACTTCCCCGGGGGCAAGTTAGCCTTATTGGTTAGCGATGTGTAGACCTTACCGGCCGGACGCGATCTCAGTCCTCGACCTGGCTGACATCGCGCACCGCGCCGCGCGCCGCATTGGTGGTCATCGCCGCATAGGCCCGCAGCGCCGGCGAAACGGCGCGCTTGCGGCCAAGCGGCTTCCATGCCGCCTTGCCCTTCGCCTCCATCGTCCCATGGCGCTCGGCGATCACGGCGTCGTCGAGATCGAGGCGAATGACGCGATTGGGAATGTCGATCACGATCGGATCGCCGGTCTCGACCAGCGCGATCAGCCCGCCTTCCGCCGCCTCGGGCGAGACATGGCCGATCGACAGGCCCGAGGTTCCGCCCGAGAAGCGGCCATCGGTGATCAGCGCGCACGCCTTGCCCAGCCCCTTCGATTTCAGATAGCTGGTCGGGTACAGCATTTCCTGCATGCCCGGCCCGCCCTTCGGCCCCTCATAGCGGATGACGACGACGTCGCCGGCCTCGACCTGGTTGCCGAGGATGCCGGCCACCGCTGCGTCCTGGCTCTCATAGACGCGCGCCTTGCCTGTGAAGGTCAGGATCGATTCGTCGACGCCCGCGGTCTTCACGATACAGCCTTCCGGCGCGAGATTGCCGAACAGCACGGCGAGGCCGCCATCCTTGGAGAAAGGATGCTCCACCGAGCGGATGACGCCGCCCTCGCGATCGGTGTCGAGTTCCTCCCAGCGCGCCGACTGGCTGAACGCCACCTGCGTCGGCACGCCGCCCGGCGCCGCACGGAAGAAGCTGCGCACCGCCTCGCTGTCGCTGCGGCCGATATCCCAGCGGGCGAGCGCGTCGGCGAGCGTCGGGGCGTGGACGGTCGGCCGGCTCGCATCGATCAGCCCGCCGCGCTCCAGTTCGCCGAGGATCGACATGATGCCGCCGGCGCGGTGGACATCCTCCATATGCACGTCCGCCTTGGCCGGCGCGACCTTGCACAGGCAGGGCACGCGGCGCGACAGCCGGTCGATGTCGGCCATAGTGAAATCCACCCCGCCTTCCTGGGCGGCGGCGAGCAGGTGGAGCACCGTGTTGGTCGATCCGCCCATCGCGATATCGAGGCTCATCGCATTCTCGAAGGCGGCGAAGGTGGCGATACCGCGGGGCAGCGCGGTCTCGTCATCCTGCTCGTACCAGCGCTTGGCGAGATCGACGATCAGCCGCCCCGCCTCGCGGAACAGCCGCTCGCGATCGGCGTGCGTCGCGAGCACCGAGCCGTTGCCCGGCAGCGAGAGGCCAAGCGCCTCGGTCAGGCAGTTCATCGAATTGGCGGTGAACATGCCCGAGCAGCTGCCGCAGGTCGGGCAGGCGGAGCGCTCGACCGTCTTCACCTCTTCGTCGCTATAGGACTCGTCCGCGGCGACGACCATCGCGTCGACCAGGTCGAGGGCGCGCTTCTCGCCCTTCACGACCACCTTGCCGGCCTCCATCGGCCCGCCCGAGACGAACACCGCCGGGATGTTGAGCCGCATCGCCGCCATCAGCATGCCGGGCGTGATCTTGTCGCAATTGGAGATGCAGACCAGCGCGTCGGCGCAATGGGCGTTGACCATATATTCGACGCTGTCGGCGATCAGCTCGCGGCTGGGCAGCGAATAGAGCATGCCGCCATGGCCCATGGCGATGCCGTCGTCGACCGCGATGGTGTTGAATTCCTTGGCGACACCGCCTGCCGCCTCGATCTCGCGCGCGACGAGCTGGCCAAGATCCTTCAGATGGACATGGCCCGGCACGAACTGGGTGAAGCTGTTCGCCACCGCGATGATCGGCTTGCCGAAATCCTCGTCCTTCATCCCCGTCGCCCGCCAGAGGCCGCGGGCGCCGGCCATGTTGCGGCCATGGGTGGTGGTACGGGAACGATAGGCAGGCATGAGGGACACTCCCGAGTCGCGTTGGCCCATTATGGGGCCCGTTGCTTTGACGGCGGAGATAGCCCGCTTCGCGATCAAGGGGAAATATATTACTCTGCCCTAATTAGGTCGCAGAGGATATCAGATATGGACATCCGCCAGCTCCGCCATTTCGCGGCGGTCGCCCAGACGCTGCATTTCGGCCAGGCTGCCGAGATGCTGGGCATGACGCAGCCGCCGCTCAGCCAGTCGATCATGGCGCTGGAGCGGGAGCTGGGCGCGCCGCTGTTCGAGCGCACCAAGCGCAGCGTGGCGCTGACCCCGTTCGCCGTCGCGCTGCTGCCGCATGTCCGCACGGTACTGGATGGGATGGTGGCGCTGCCTGAGACTGCCCGCCGGCTGCGCGAGGGAATCAGCGGTCAGCTCGCGCTCAGCTTCGTCAGCACCGCAGACTATGGCATCCTGCCGGAGCTGGTGCGCCGCTACGCCACCGCCTTCCCGGACGTCGCGATCACGCTGACGGAGGCGACGAGCGACGTGCAGATCGCCGCGCTGGCCGAGGGCAAGGGCGATGTCGGCCTCGTCATCCCGCCGCCGGCCGCCGCCTTTCCCGATCCGCTCGCCTATCTGCCGCTGGTGACGGAGCCGCTGGTCGCGGCAGTACCCGAAAGCTGGATCGCGGAGGGACAGATGCGGCCGGACGGAGCGGGGCGGCTGGCGCCGGAGGCGGTGACCGGCGCGCCGCTGATCCTCTTTCCGCGGCAGAGCGCACCCGCCTTCCACGATCTCGTCACCGGCTATTACGCCGCACATGGCGGCCGCGCGCGGATCGCGCAGGAGGCCATCCAGATGCAGACGATCATCAGCCTCGTCTCGGCCGGCATGGGCATCGCGCTCGTCCCCGCCTCGCTGCGCAACCTTTCGCGAACCGGCGTCGCCTATGTCGACCTCGCCGGCCCGACGCCGATGCTGGAGACGGGCCTGTGCTGGCGCACCGATGACAGCAGGCCGACCGTCACGCGCTTCCTTGAGGTGTCACGGGAGATGATGGCGCTGCCGACGGCCTGATCATTTTCCGTCGCTTGGGCTGGACGGGGGGAAAGGGCATATCGATGCTAAAGATTGTCGACGGCAAGGATCACCGTGGGCGTCATACCACGCCGAGCCCTGCGTGCCGCCGCGCCAGCGCGATGCCCGCGAGATTCCTCGAGCGCGGCACATGGCGCAGGCCGAACCGCCCGAGCCGGAGCGTGAGTGCGGCGAAGCGCTGCGCATGCAGGCGCAGTTCGGGCGCGCGGCATTTCCAGGCTCTGCTCGCCTGACGGATCACCAGCAGCGAATCGCCGATGAACGAGACGTCGACCAGCCCGAGCGCGATCGCCGTCTCCGCAGCGTGGACCAGCGCCAGCCACTCCGCCTCGCTGCTGCCGCCGATACCGAGATCGGTGCGGACATGGCTCGTGCCGCGCACCACCACAGCGGTCTCCATCGGGCCGGGATTGGGCCGGCAGCCGCCGTCGAAATAAAGCTTGGTGCGAGCCGGCGCCACGGCGTCGTCAGGCCTTGGCGGCCACGGGCTCGTCGCCGTCCTTCTTGCGCATGCGGAACAGCTCGCGATCCTCATGGCCGAAGCCGCGATACCAGACGACCACGCCATAGGCGGCCAGGATCAGCGGCACGCCGAGGCCGAGCTCCAGCCATTCGGGCAGCAGGGTCGCCACGGCGCCGACGACCAGCGCCGCCGCCGTCGCCGGCACCAAGGCCCAGCGCCAGCCCGAGACGCGGCCGCCGAGCAGCCTGGAGAGCAGACGCGCCTTCAACACCGAGGCGAAGGCGAGCGCCACCATGAGGCCGATCGCCACGCCCGCGGCAGAGACCGGATCGTTGCCGAACCCGCCCGGCCCCGGCGCCGGCAGGTCCATCGCCTGATATTCGGGCATGAAATCGCGGATTACGTAGATCAGCGCGATCGACACCACGATCTGCACGACGATCATCGCGCAGGAGATCAGCAGGTTGCGCAGCCGCGCGACATAGATGAGCGCCGCCTCGCTGACCGCCGCCGTCGCCGCGATCGCCTCCGCGGCGAGCAGGAAGGCGAGCGCCGCCGTACCGGTAACGAAGCTGGGGCCGACCAGTCCCATCACAGCCTTGCCCGGAATGCCGAGCGCCAGCGCGATGCCGAGCTGCGCAGCGATGATCCAGAAGCCGACCTGGCGGACCTGCCTGGCGACCGCCAGCTTGTTGCCCTCCTCCAGATTCTGGGTGATCACCGGCCCCAATATCGGATCGAAGCTGGTCTTGAGCTTCTGCGGCAGCGAGGCGACCTGTTGCGCGACATAATAGATGCCCACGATGTCCGGCAGGAAGAAACGCCCGAGAATGTAGATATCCAGCCGGCGCGATCCCCATTCGATCGCGTCGGCGCCCGCGAGTGGCAGGTTGCGCAACGCGATCCGGGCGAGGTGCAGCGGCTCGGGCCGCCAGCCGGAGGGCCAGCCATAGCTGCGCATCAGCGGCACGATCGAGGCGATCAGCGCCGCGATGGTGGAGAGCACATAGGCCAGGATCAGGCCATCGCGATGGGAATAGAAAGCGAGCAGCGCGGCGCCGATGCTGATCGTCCAGGGTTCGACGATCGCCCGCGCCTTCACCGTCGCGCCGATATCGCCGCGATAGGCGAGCGCTGCGAGCGCGATATCCGATCCCACCCAACCGAAAATGGTGAGCGGCAGCAGCCAGTCGAGCCCGTTGATCTGGCTGTTCGGGAACATGAGGCCGGGCAGGAAGATCAGCACCGTCGCCGCGACCGCCGATCCCGCCATGCCGACGAGCATCCCGTCCCATACCACATGGACATGCGGGCTGGACGTCCGGGCGAGCTGCTGCGCCAGACCGCGCTTGAGGCCGAGCGTGGCGAGCTGCGCCGCGAACTCGATGGTGATCGTCGCCAGCGCGAAACGGCCGAGCGCGTCGGCGCCATAGATGCGGCCGGCGATGAACAGGAAGGGCAGCCGCGCCGCCAGCCGGATCAGGAAGCCGAAAAAATTCGTGCGCCCGCCGGCGGCGAGCGCCTTGATGTCGCCACCGGGCTCGGTGACGTCAGGCGATGCGCTCAATGTGCGGCGCCCCAGCTTCGTCCGGTGCCGATCTCGACGTCGAGCGGGACGCTGAGCGTCACCGCAGGTTCCGCGGCGCCCGCCATCACCTGGCGGATCACCGCGCTCGCAGCCTCGACATCCCCTTCGGCCAGTTCGAACACCAGCTCGTCATGTACTTGCAGCAGCATGCGCACATTGGGAAGGCCCGCCGCGGCGAGCGCGGGGCCCATGCGCACCATCGCGCGCTTGATGATGTCCGCGCTCGTGCCCTGGATCGGCGCGTTGATCGCGGCGCGCTCGCTGCCCTGCCGCTCGGACTGGTTGGCCGAGCGGATGCGCGGGAAATGCGTCTTGCGGCCGAACAAGGTCGAGACATAGCCCTGCTCGCGCGCATGGGTCAGCGTCTCGGCGATGTAGCGGTTGATGCCGGGGAAGCGTTCGAAATAGCGGTCGATCATTCCCTGCGCTTCGTCGGCAGTGATGCCGAGCCGGCCGCCCAGTCCCCAGCGCGAAATGCCGTAGAGGATCGAGAAGTTGATCGTCTTGGCGCGGCCGCGCGTATCGCGGTTGACCTCGCCGAACAGCTCCATCGCGGTCATCGAGTGGATGTCGTTGCCCCGCGCAAACGCATCCTTGAGCGCCGGCACGTCCGCCATGTGCGCGGCGAGGCGCAGCTCGATCTGGCTGTAATCGGCCGAGAGCAGCACATTGCCCGGTTCCGCGACGAACGCGTCGCGGATGCGGCGGCCGACCTCGGTGCGGATCGGGATATTCTGCAGGTTGGGATCGGTCGACGCGAGCCGGCCGGTCGCCGCCACCGCCATGCTGAAGCTGGTGTGCACGCGCCCGCTGGCCGGATTGATCTGCGCCTGGAGTGCGTCGGTATAGGTGCTCTTGAGCTTGGAGACCTGCCGCCATTCCAGCACCTTGGCGGCGATCTCCACGCCGGGGCTGCCGTCCTTGGCGGCGGCAATCCGCTCCAGCTCGGTCACGTCGGTCGAATAGACGCCGGTCTTGCCCTTGCGCCCGCCCTTCAGGCCCATCCGCTCGAACAGCACCTCGCCGAGCTGCTTGGGACTGCCGATGGTGAAGGGGCCGCCCGCGATGCCATGAATCTCGCCTTCGAGGCGCATCATCTCGCCGGCGAACTCGGCGGAAAGCCGCGACAACTCCTCGCGGTCGACCTTGATGCCGGCGCGCTCCATCTCGGCGAGCACGGGCACGAGCGGGCGATCCACCAGCTCATAGACGCGCGTCGCAGCCTCGCGCGCGAGACGCGGGCGGAGCTTCTTCCACAGCCGCAGCGTGACGTCCGCATCCTCGGCGGCATATTCGGTCGCCTTGTCGAGCGGCACCTTGTCGAAGGTGAGCTGCGACTTGCCGCTGCCTGCCACATCCTTGAACGCGATCGGACGGTGGCCGATGTGCAGCTCGCTGAGCTCGTCCATGCCATGATTGTGGAGGCCGGCGTCGAGCGCGTAGCTCAACAGCATCGTGTCGTCATAAGGCGCGACGTCGATGCCGTTGCGGCGGAACATGATCAGGTCATATTTCAGGTTCTGGCCGATCTTGAGGATTGCCGGATCCTCGAGGAGCGGCTTCACCTTCGCCAGAACGAGATCGCGCGGCAGCTGTTCCGGCGGTGCGCTCAGCAGCCCGTCACCGCTATGGGCGATCGGGATGTAGCAGCCCATGCCGGGCGCATGGCTGAGGCTGATGCCGACCAGCGTGGCGCGCACGCAATCCTTGCTGTCGGTCTCGGTATCGACCGCGATCGTGCCGACGGCGCGGCATGCGGCGATCCAGCGATCCAGCGCCTCCTCGCTCGTCACCGCCTCATAGGCCTTGTGATCGAAGGGCGGCTCGTCCTCGGGCGGCGGCGAGGGAGCCGGGGCAGGTGCTCCGGCCGCGGATTTTGCGCCGCCGGCAGCGGGACCGCCGACCTTGAGCAGCAGCGACTTGAAGCCCTGATCCTCGAGAAAGGCGCGCAGCGGCTCGGGCGGAAGGCCCTTGAGGGCGAGATCGGCAAGCGGCTCGGGCAGCGGCGCATCGCATTTGAGGCGGACGAGCTCACGGCTGAGCCGGGCATTGTCGGCATGGTCGATCAGCGACTGTTTGAGCTTGGGCTTCTTGATCTGGTCGACCGAGGCGAGGACGGTCGCGACGTCGCCGAACTGCTGGATGAGCTGCGCCGCGGTCTTGGGGCCGATGCCGGGGACGCCCGGCACATTGTCGACGCTGTCGCCCATCAGGCCGAGCACCTCGCCCAGCTGCTCGGGCGGGACGCCCCACTTCTCGATAACCTCGTCGCGCCCGATGCGCTTGTTGGCCATGGTGTCGAGCAGGTCGAGCCCGGGGCGGACGAGCTGCATCAGATCCTTGTCTGAGGAGACGATCGTCACCTGCCAGCCCTCGGCCAGCGCGGCCTCGGCATAGCAGGCTATGATGTCGTCGGCCTCCAACCCCTCTTCCTCGATGCAGGGCACGGAGAAGGCCCGCGTCGCGACCCGGATCAGCGGAAATTGCGGAACGAGATCCTCAGGCGGCGGCGGCCGGTGCGCCTTGTACTGATCATACATCTCGTTGCGGAAGCTCTTCGAGGATGCATCGAAGATCACCGCGAGATGGGTCGGCCCATCCGCCTTGTTGAGCTCGTCGACCAGCTTCCAGAGCATCGTGGTGAAGCCATAGACGGCGCCCACCGGTTCGCCACGCACGTTGGTTAGCGGCGGGAGCCGGTGATAGGCGCGGAAGATGTAGCCGGAGCCGTCGACGAGATAGAGATGGTTCGAAGCCATCGCGCGTATCTAGAGCCTGATCGTGCGGCGGGAAAGCGCTTCGCGTCACACGCGGCCACGGAGGGCCGGTTCTGCACAAATGTTAAGCGATCGGTTCATATGGCAAGGCCGTTTCCGGCCGGAATTCAGCCAGTTTTCCCACGCTTGCTTCAGGCCGGCGCTGGTAACCGCACCAACGGACCAAACGTCGCCCTGCCCTTCGCAGGGGCGACGTTGTCACGGCGTCAGGACCGTATCCTGCGCGTCGAGCAGCATGTTCGGATAATCCAGCGTGTAGTGCAGCCCCCGGCTCTCCTTGCGGCGCAGCGCCGAGCGGACGATGAGGTCCGCCACCTCGATCAGGTTGCGCAGCTCGATCAGGTCCGCGGTGACGCGGAAATTGCCGTAATAATCCTCGACCTCGCGGCGCAGCAGGCGGATGCGGTGGTGCGCGCGCTCCAGCCGCTTGGTGGTGCGCACGATGCCGACATAGTCCCACATGAATCGGCGTATCTCGCGCCAATTATGCTGCACGATCACCTCCTCGTCCGAATCGGTGACGCGGCTCTCGTCCCAGCCGCGAATCGGCGGCGGCTCGGGCAGCTCGTCCCAATGACGGCCGATATGGGCTGCGGCCGCCTCGCCGAACACGAAGCATTCGAGCAGCGAGTTGGACGCGAGCCGGTTCGCGCCGTGCAGGCCGGACTGGGTGCATTCGCCCACCGCGTAGAGGCCGGGCAGGTCGGTGCGGCCTTTGAGGTCCACGATGATGCCGCCGCAGGTATAATGCTGCGCGGGGACCACCGGGATCGGCTCCCTGGTGATGTCGATGCCGAGCCCGATCAGCTTGGTGTAGATGTTCGGAAAATGCTCCTTCACGAACTCGGGCGGCCGGTGGCTGATGTCGAGATGGACATAGTCGAGGCCGAGCCGCTTGATCTCATGGTCGATCGCACGGGCGACCACGTCGCGCGGAGCGAGCTCGGCGCGCGGATCGAAATCGGGCATGAAGCGGTGGCCGGAGCCGGGCAATTTGAGCTGGCCGCCCTCGCCGCGCACCGCCTCGGTGATCAGGAAATTCTTGACCTCGAGATTGTAGAGGCAGGTCGGGTGGAACTGCATCATCTCCATGTTGGACACGCGGCAACCGGCGCGCCACGCCATGGCGATGCCGTCGCCGGTCGCGCCGCGCGGGGCCGTTGAATAGAGGTAGGTGCGCCCCGCCCCACCGGTCGCCAGGATCGTCGCGCGCGCGGTGAACAGTTCGACGCGATCGGTCCGCCGGTTGAGCGCATAGACGCCCCACACATGGCCCTCGCCCGAATAGCGCCGGCCGTGCCGCCCGGTGACGAGATCGATCGCCGCCATGTCGGGCACGAGCGTGATGTTGGGATGCGCCTCGGCCGCCTTTTCGAGCGCCTGCTGCACCGCCCAGCCGGTGGCGTCGTCGACATGGACGATGCGGCGATGGCTGTGCCCGCCCTCGCGCGTCAGATGCCAGCGCTCGGTGTCGCCTTCATTGAACGGCACGCCGAGCTGCGCCAGCCGCTCGATCGCGGCAGGAGCATTCTCGACGACATACTCCACCGTCTTGCGGTTGTTGAGCCCCGCGCCGGCGATCATCGTATCTTCGATGTGGCTTTCGAAGGTGTCGCCCTCTTCCAGCACGGCGGCGATGCCACCCTGTGCCCAGGCAGTCGACCCGTCCGAAAGCTTGCCCTTGGCGAGCACGACGACGCGGAAGCGATCGGCGAGGTTGAGCGCGGCGGTGAGGCCGGCTGCGCCCGATCCGACGATCAGGACGTCATGGGTATGCGCGACGCTGGCCAATCCTCACCTGCCCTGTGCCCGAGCTCCGAATGCCGCGGTAGCTAGGCGGCGCGGCCCCCGAGGGCAAGTGCGACGGAATTGTTACGGGAGTGCAGTGGGTGCAATTGAGCGCTTCCACTCACGATAAGAGCGAAATCAGGCCGCGGCGCGGGTGAGATTGAGGAACACGTCCTCCAGGTCCGCCTCGCGCGTCGAGACGTCGACGATGCCGAGCCCTTCCGCCTGCAGCGCGGCCAGCACCTCGCCGGCATTCACCTTCTGCTTGTTGTAGGTGACGACGACGGTGCGTTCGCCCTTGAGCTCGATCTTCTCGAAGCAGGCTGCGGCGGGCGCCTGGGCGAGGTCACGGTCGACCGTGACCTCCACCGCCTTCTCCTGCGCCATGCCGACCAGCGTGCGCGTGGTCTCGTTGGCGATCACCCTGCCGTGGTTGATGATCGCGATGCGGTCGCACAGCTCCTCGGCTTCCTCGAGATAATGGGTGGTCAGCACCACGGTGACGCCGCCCTCGTTCAGCTCGCGCACATAGGCCCAGAGCTGCTGACGCAGCTGGATGTCGACGCCGGCGGTCGGTTCGTCGAGCACCAGCACGGGCGGGGTGTGGACCATCGCCTTGGCCACCATCAGCCGACGCTTCATGCCTCCCGAAAGAGTCCGCGCATAGGCGTGCGCCTTGTCCTCGAGATGCACGGCGCGCAGCAGCTCCATCGAACGGCGCTGCGCCGGCTTGACGCCGTAAAGGCCGCCCTGGATCTCCAGCGCCTCGAACGGCGTGAAGAAGGGATCGAACAGGATTTCCTGCGGCACGATGCCGATCGATGCCTTGGCGTTGCGCGGATCGGCATCGATGTCGAAGCCCCAGATCGAGACCGTGCCCGAGGTCTTGCGCACCATGCCGGCCAGGATGTTGATAAGAGTGGACTTGCCCGCGCCATTGGGGCCGAGAAGCCCGAAAATCTGGCCGCGCGGCACGTCAAGGCTGACGTCCGTCAGCGCCTGCTTGCCGCCCGCATAGATTTTGGAGAGCCCCTGGATGCTGATCGCCGCGTCGCTCATGGCCCGCGCATAGGGGAGAAGTCGTGGTGATGGAAGCGCCGCTTTAGCGACGCCCAGTCAGCGCGCATTCATCCGCTCTCGCTCATCCGCATGCTATGGCGCGAGGCGCCGGCGCGCAAAGCCACGATTTACCACAAAAATTCAGCACGCATTTACTTCCGATGCGCAGGACGGAGCGATGTTCTACGCCGTCTACCACCTGCCCCGCTCGCGCCGGGCGCTGCTTGTTGCGGCGGCGGCCGCCGCCGTGCTGGCGCTGATGATGCAGGCATCCGCCGAGCATTTGCTCGCCTGAACGCAGCGCGACCGCTTGAATGAGCCGGCCCGGCTGCGCTAGGGCGAATCACATGCAGCCCGCGCCCGAAATCGTCCGCACCACCTCGTCCCGCGTCGCCTGTGACGGCGCCAGCGACATCCCTGGGGGAGCCGCGCTCGGCCACCCGCGCGTCTTCATCGAGATCGATGAGAAGGGTTATGCCGATTGCGGCTATTGCGACCGCCGCTTCGTGCTGGCCGGCGGCCCGGCGGACGAGACCGCGGCGCACTGATCGCCCGTCCCCTGCTGAGGCCGGGGAAGCATCGATGGTCATGCTGAACGCGTTTCAGCATGCCCCCCGATGACGGAGTCACTCCGGCCTACCGTTCCTCCGCATCGAAGGCGATGCGCAGCTCCTTGAAGCCGTCCATGAAGATCGAGCGCGCATGGCGCGGTTCGGCGAGGAGGCGCGGATTGTGGATACGGCGCGCCATTTCCCCGATCATCACGGTCAGGTTGGACCGCGCCTGCTGGATGCCCAGGCAATAATGCGGCCCCGCGCCGAAGGTGCGGTAGTTACGGCGCGTGTTGGGCACCGCGCGACGGATGTCGAACCGGCCGGGATCCGCGAAGAAGGCGGGATCGCGATTGGGAGAGCCGAGCACGCAGACCACCTTGTCGCCCTTCGCGATTCGCTGGCCGGCAAGTTCCTGGTCGCGCGTCGCGGTGCGGCGCAGATAGACGACCGGATTGCGGAAGCGCAGCACCTCCTCCACCGCGCCCACGACCAGCTCCGCATCGGCCTGCAGCAGCGCATATTGATCCGGATTGCGGATGAACTCGACCATCGCCCAGGCAAGCGTGTTGCGCGTCGTCTCCATCCCGCCGACGATCAGATTGTTGAAGAAGCGGCCATATTCGACGTCGCTGAGTGAGCGGCCCTCTATTTCAGAACCGAGCGCGTCCATCGTCAGGCTTTCACGCGGGTGGACGCGATGGTCGGCGGCAAGCGCGGCGCCGAACTCCATGAGCTTCATCGAGGCGATGAAGCCGGCCTCGCGATTCTCGGCGAATTCGGGATCGTCGGCGAGGGTCAGAGTGTTGGTGAGATCGGCGACATAGGCGAAGTCCTCCTCGCGCACGCCGAGCACCGCATAGATGACGCGCATCGGGAACTGCATCGCCACCTCGTTCACGAACTCGCACTCCCCGCGCGGCAGCACCGCATCGAGGATGTCGGTGGCCAGCGCGCGCATCATCGGTTCTCGCGCGCGCATCGCCGCAGGACGGAAGGCGTAATCGACCAGCGCGCGATACTGCCGGTGCCGCGGCGGATCCATGAAGGTCAGGCTCTCCTGCTGCTCGGCGAGCAGAGCGGGCGGGAAATCGTCCAGGATGGGCCCAAAATTATTGGTGAACAGATCGGGGCTCTGCAGGACGTGGTCGATGTCCCTTTGATGGAAGAGCAGCCAATGCCCTCCGGTGGCATGGTCGTCCGTCTCCCACAGGATCCGATGCCCCTCGCGCAACTCGTCCAGATAGGCGCGGGGGGTGCCTGCAGCGAATGTGTCGAAATCCAGAAAACGGTGGAAAGGACAGCCGGCGGCGGCCTCGCTGGATGTTGCGGCTGTCTCGGACATGCGCTCTCCTCTCGGTGCGGCCTCTCTGCTGTCGGCCGCCAGGCCGAGCATAAGCGCGCCCGGCTGCGGCCGCATACTCCGATCGGACTAGGCACGGCCTATCGCGGACGGAATGATCCGACGACGGGGGCTGCCAAAGCGCCAACTCCCGCCTATATCGACCGTATGAGCATAATCCTCGATCCCCGCCGCTTCCTCTATCGCGATGGCCAGCTCGATCCCGATGGCGCGCTTCGCATCACCGCCGAGACGCTGAGGGGCTGCGACGATGGCGAGCTCTATCTGCAATATACCGCCTCGGAGAGCTTCGGCTTCGACGACGGCCGGCTGAAGACGGCCGACTTCAATACCCAGGCCGGCTTCGGCCTGCGGGGCGTGTCGGGCGAGACCACCGCCTTCGCCCATGCCAACGAGATTTCGGAAGCCGCGATCCGCCGAGCCGGCGAGACGATGACGCTGCTCGATCCGGCTAAGGGCGATCGCCCTGCCCCGCCACGCCGGACCAACACGTCGCTCTACACCGGAGACGATCCGCTCGGCCTCATCCCCTTCGCCCGCAAGGTCGCGCTCTGCCAGGAGGTGGACGCCGCCGCCCGCGCGCGCGATCCGCGCGTCGCGCAGGTGACGGTGGGCCTCTCCGGATCGTGGAGCGTGGTCGAGATCGTGCGGCCCGACGGCTTCGTCGCCTTCGACGTGCGGCCGCTGGTGCGGCTCAACGTCTCGATCGTGGTCGAATCGAACGGCCGGCGCGAAAGCGGCTTCTTCGGCCTCGGCGGCCGCTACCTCTACGATCGGCTGTTCGATCCGGCGACCTGGAACCGCGCGATCGACGAGGCGCTGGCCCAGGCGTTGATCAACCTCGAATCGGTCGCCGCGCCCGCCGGCGAGATGACCGTGGTGCTCGGGCCGGGCTGGCCCGGCGTGCTGCTGCACGAGGCGATCGGCCATGGGCTGGAGGGCGATTTCAACCGCAAGGGCACCTCCGCCTTCTCCGGCCGCATCGGCGAGCGGGTGGCCGCGCCCGGCGTCACCATCCTCGACGACGGATCGATCGCCGACCGCCGCGGATCGCTGACCATCGACGACGAGGGCACACCGACCCAGGCGACCACGCTCATCGAGGACGGCATCCTCAAGGGCTATATCCAGGATCGGCTCAATGCGCGGCTGATGGGCGTCGCGCCGACCGGCAACGGCCGGCGGGAGAGCTTCGCCCACGCGCCGATGCCGCGGATGACCAACACCTTCATGCTCGGCGGCAACGACGATCCGGGCGAGATTCTCTCGCGCGCGAAGTCCGGCATCTTCGCCAAGAGTTTCGGCGGCGGCCAGGTGGACATCACCTCCGGCAAGTTCGTCTTTTCCTGCACCGAGGCCTATCGCATCGAGAACGGCAAGCTCGGCGCCCCGATCAAGGGCGCAACCCTGATCGGCGACGGCCCCTCGGTGCTCACCAAGGTCCGCGCGATCGGCAACGACATGGCGCTGGACGAAGGCGTCGGCATTTGCGGCAAGGGCGGCCAGTCCGTCCCGGCCGGCGTCGGTCAGCCGACCCTGCTGATCGAAGGGCTCACCGTCGGCGGCACCGCCGCCTGACCGGCATGGACGAGGCCGAGGCGCGCGGCATCCTCGATTTCTGGCTCGACGAGGTCGGGCCGGCGGGCTGGTGGACGCGTTCGGCCACCGTCGACGCAGCGATCGCCGATCGCTTCGCAACGCTCTGGGAGCGCGAGCGACACCGGCCGGCGGACGCCTTCCTGGGATCGGCATCGCGCGCTTTCGCAGCCGTGCTGCTGTTCGACCAATATGGCCGCAACCTCTTCCGCGAGGACGCGCGCGCCTTCGCCAGCGACGATCTCGCCCGCGCCGTTGCCCGCGCGATGGTGGCACGTGGCCTGGACCGGGAGATCGCCGCCGCGCCGCGTATCTTCGTTTACATGCCCTTCATGCACAGCGAGGAAATGGCCGATCAGCTCTGGTCGCTCGCGCTGTTCGAGGCGCTGGGCGACGACAATTCGCTCGACAATGCGCGCGAGCATCACGCGATGATCGCCCGCTTCGGCCGCTTCCCGCACCGCAACGCCGCGCTCGGCCGCGCCGATCGACCGGGCGAAGCCGAAGCGATCGCACAGGGCGGCCAATGGTAGCGCAACCAACGCCCCCATGCCGGGTTGGGCCTCAGGCATGATCACCGTCGCAAGCTACAATATGCGCAAGGGCATCGGCACCGACCGGCGTCGCGATCCCTTCCGCATCATTGACGTGCTGCATGAAATCGATGCCGACGTCATCGCGTTGCAGGAGGCCGACCGACGCTTCGGCACGCGGCAGAGCGCGCTGCCACTCGACTATCTCACCGATCACACCCCGTTCAAGCCGGTTCCCTTCGACGTGCGGCCGGGTGGCATCGGCTGGCACGGCAACGCCATATTGATCCGCAAGTCGGCCGAGATACTGGATCGCGCGCCGCTGGACCTTCCGATGCTCGAGCCGCGCGGCGCCGTGCTCGCCGACATCCGCATCCGTGGCACCGAGCTGCGCATCATCGGCATGCACCTCGATCTCTCGGGCCTGTGGCGGCGGCGCCAGGCGCGCGCGGTGATCACCCATGCGCGCCATTATCGCCGGCCGCTGCCGACCGTGCTGATGGGAGACCTCAACGAATGGTCGCTGCACGGCGGCTGCCTGCGCGAGTTCCTGCCCGATTTCCATCTCGCGCAGACCGGCCGCAGCTATCACAGCCGCCGGCCGATCGCCTGCCTCGACCGGATCATGGTGACGCCGGACCTGCGCATCCTCTCGGCCGGCGTGCATCACTCCGCCAAGGCGACGCGCGCATCCGACCATCTGCCGATCTGGGCGCGCCTTCAACCGACCGGGGCTTAATGGAGCGCGATGCCGAAGGTCGCATTCGTTGGATAAGCTGGTGCGGTCGGTCCATTACATCGGATCAACTGCTCCAATCCCGAGGCGCCTCGGTCGCCTGATGCGCCACGTTCCGCCATGCCCCGCCCCTGCGTACATAAACGCGGATGTGACGGGCATATTTGGTCGGCTGCAGACCGGCCGGCGTGCGGATATCGTTATGGTAGCGGCCGGTGACGATCGCCGTGTCGCCGAACAGGCGGACATGATTCTCGTCGATCGCGAAAGTTTCGAACCGGAATGCGCCTTCGCGCAGCCCATCCAGAAACTCCGCCTTGGTACGCGTATGCCCGCTGCTCTCGACATGGGTGTAATCCTCGCTCGTGATGCGATCGAGAAAGGCGATGTCGATCCGTACCAGCGCATCGGCACGCGCTGCATCAAGGGCGAGAATTTCGGCAATCGCTTCGGACACCACGATTCATCCTCTCCGCCGCGATCTCACGCCATCGCCGCATGGCGCCCGGCCCGGCGGCCGAAGAAGGAGGCTTCGCCGAGGCAGGTTCCGGAGGCATAGCCATTGCTGTCCTGCGCGATATTGGAGGCGCAGGCGCCCGCGGCATAGAGGCCCGGCACCGGCCTGCCCGTACCGTCCAGCACCTGGCCGTCGGCCGATACGCTGAGTCCGCCGAGGGTGAAGCCGGTATAGACGGCGCGCCCGAACGACAGGTCGAAGGCGGCGAAGGGGCCTTCGTCGAGCGGTTTGAGCCATTTCGGATATTTGTGGAATTCGGGATCCTCGCCCTGGGCGGCATGAGCATTGTAGGCCGCCATCGTCGCCTGGAGGCTGCCCGCCGGCAGGCCCAGACCCGCCTCCATCTCCGCAATCGTCTCGAAACCATCGATCAGGCTCTGGTTGGTGAGCGAGGCGAAGTGAGGATAGGCGAAGATCGCGCTGTCAACGATCAGATAGACGGTCCCGCCCGGCTGGCGCGAGGAGAAGATGCCGGAACGGCTGTGGTAGCTGTCCTCCGCCACGAAACGCCGGCCCTCGCCATTCACGAGGATGCCCTTGAGAAGCTGCTCGGGCGGATAGAAGGGCGAAGTGAGGAACGGTTCCCCCATGTGGATCGGCACGCCGCCCGCCGCCGTGCCCAGGCGGATGGCGAGGCCGTCATCATAAGGGCTGCCCTGCACATAGGCAGAGGCGAGGACAGGCACATGCTCGGCCACCATCTCCGCATTCTGGCCGAAGCCGCCCGCCGCCAGCAGTACCGCCTTGTCGGCGCGGACATAGCTCGTCTCGCCGAAGCGGCGCACCCTGACGCCGACGACGCGGCCCCCCTCGCGCACCAGCGCCTCGACCTTGCTGTCAGCCATTACCGTGGCGCTGGCCGCTTCTGCGCGTCCGGAAAGGATGCGCAGCGCCAGGGCACCGCCGCCCTCCTCCCCGTCGAACGCCACCTTGTGGCCGCGCGGCGCAGGCCTGGCCTGATCGCGATAGGGCCAGACCTGCTCGTTGCCGGTCCAGATCAGGCAGTCCCGGCCGGGCTGGACGACATTCTTCTGCGGATAGAAGCTACGGTCGAAAGGCACGCCCTGCGCCTCCAGCCAGTCGAAATGGGCGACGCTGCCGTCGGCATAGAGGCGGATCTTCTCCAGGTCCGGATCGAGCGCCACCGCCTCGAGATAACGCGCCATCTCCTTGGCGCTGTCCTCGAAGCCGCAGGCCTTCTGCACCGCGGTGCCGCCGCCCAGATAGAAATGGCCGGCCGCGGCCGAGGTGCTGCCGGTGCAGCCGCTCGTCCGCTCGACGAGGATCACCGACGCGCCGGCCGCGCGCGCCTCGATCGCGGCACAAGCGCCAGCCATGCCGAAGCCCATGATCACCAGATCCGCGCCCGCCGCCCATTCCGGCACATCGGCCGCGTCGATCAGCAGCGGCACCTCGGCTTCGCCACCCGCTTGCGCACCCTCCACCATATCTTCGCCCCTCTTCCTAGCGGGCCGGACTGTGGCGGCAGCCCTCGGGGAGCTCAAGCCGTGACGGGGCGCAACCGCTCATAGAGGTCGACCAGCGCGTCTCGATAGCGGGCGGTGGCCAGAAAGCGATAGCCGACCCGCGCCGCCACACGGACTGATGCCGTGTTGGCCGCATCGATGATGCAGACCGTGCGCGCAATCCCCTGTTCGTCCGCCCAATCGAGCATGGCGCCCACCGCCTCGCCTGCAAAGCCGCGGCCATGCGCCCAGGGGGCGAGTGCCCACCCGGCCTCGGGCGTGCCTTCGAAGCTGGGTTCGCTGGCGCGGCGCGAATCCATGAGGCCGACCTCGCCGGCATAGCGGCCGCTCGCCGTCTCGATCACCGTCCAACTGCCATAGCCGACCGTCTGCCAGTGGCCGATATAGCGCAGGAGGCGCTGCCACACTTCCTCTCGCGCGAAGGAGCGCCCGCCGATCATGGCATAGACGGCGGGATCGCCCCACATAGCGGCGCTCGCCTCCAGGTCGTCGGGATTGGGAGACCGGAGCGTCAGACGGGCGGTGGTGAGGATCGGGATCATGTCATCAGGCTAACGCGTCCAGCGCGAAATCTGAACCGTCATGCCGGCGGAGCGTCAAGTCCGGTCAGAGCGCCATTTGCAGCCCGACGCGCAGGCCGAGCGCAGTCGTGCCCTGCTGGCGCTCACCATCCACCTCGCCGGAAACGGTGAAGTCGCCGTTGCCACCCTTCAGCCGGAACGCGCCGGTCCAGGCGCCCTTGCGGGCGTCCGGCGTGAGCGTGAAGGAATCGCCGCCGGCAAAGGCGGCAGTGGTCGCGCCGAGCGAGCCGTTTATCACTTCACGCCGGCCGCCCTCCAGTTCGGCGCGCAGATAGCCGCCGTCATTGGCGTCATCGTCGTAGATGCGATAGCCGAGCGCCAGCGCCTGGCTGGCCGCGAATTCCCGGCTGCGGCGCGAATCGACGATCAGGTCCATGCCGGTTCCGCCGCCCTTGTCGCCATAACCGCCCTCGGACAGGCGGTAATAGTCGATCGAGGCCTGCGGACGCAGCGAGAAGGCGCCGAAATTCGCCGAGTAGGAGAGGCCGGCCGCGCCGCTCAGCAGGCGGCCGTTCCAGCGGCCGACGGCGGTGCGGGTGAAATCCGTGCCGTCGTCGCTGCCGGTGAAGCTGCGCGTGCTCTTGAACCTGATGAAGGCATAGTTGGCGCGCGCATAGGCGTGCAGCCGGCCCCAGTCGCTGCGCCAATAGCCGCCGAACTCATATTGGTTGTTGGTGACCTTGTTGGCCGTGTCCTTGTCGTTGGTGGTGCCGACCAGATAGGCCAGCGACACGCCGACGCGGCCGAACTTGCCCAGCGAGCGCTCGCCGCCGCCCGCCATGCCCCAGCCCGCCACCCGGTAGCCGGCGGTATCGTCGATCGCCTTGCTGTGCAGCCAGCCGACCTGCTGGATCCACAGGCCCCAGGGGCCTGCCTGGTAGACCGGCGCCGACGGATCCGCGAGCCAGTTCATGCTCGCCCGCGACGCCAGGGTGACGCTGTCGAACGAGGCTCCGGCATAATCGGGCATCAGCGTGCGCAGCGCGCTCTTGAAGCTGGCCGCATCGGTGAGGTTCAGGAAGGCGTCGCCCAGATTCTTGTCGCCGGAGATCGCCGCGAAGATCGGCTCATAGGCGGCGCTCTCGTTGCGGTTGAGGCCGAGCTCGCCCGCCGTCTTGCGCGTTACGTGGAGGGTCAGGGTGGCGGCGGAGGCATTATCGCTCAGCGCCGTCTTGAACAGATAGGGCAAGGCGGAGCTGGTGACGGAAATATTGTCGGTGCCGCTCAGGCTGCCGGCCTGTACCACCGCATAGGTGCCGGCGGTGTAGTTGATATCCTGGAAATGCAGCGCGAGCTTCGATCCGGTGTCGAAGCTCGCCGCACCCGTCACCGAGTAGAGCGTCGCCGATCCGGTCGATCCGTCGATCGTCACGCCCAGCGTGCCGCCGTTGGTGACGGACAGGGAGCCGAGCGCGACGGTGCCGGTATTGGTCAGCGTCAGCGTGCCGCCGGCGACGCCGAGAGCCACGCCACCGGTGTTGGCGAGCGTTCCCGTGAAGGTCGAGCCGCTGCCGATCGAAAGCGCCCCGCTGCCGCTGCCGCCGAAATCCGCATCGCCAGTGAAGGTCGAGCTGCCGGACAGGGCGAAGCTGTTGGTGCCGGCGCCGAAGCGCACATTGCCGGTCACCGTGCCGTCGCTGACGGTCAGTGTGTCGTTGCCCGAGCCGAACAGGATGTCGCCGGTGATCGACGGCGTGGTGCTGCCGCTGCTCGGTGCCGCCTGGGTGACGCTGACACCGGCCGTGGATGCCGAGAAATCGAGGGCGGTGTTGGTGACGCCGCCGGTCGCGGTGATCGTGCCTCTATTGGTAAAGGAGGCGACCGTGCCGGACTTGTCGACGAACGCGACATTGTCCGCATTCACGGTCGTCGCGCTGGTAGAGGCGCTGAGCGTGCCGGAGTTGGTCACGGTCGGCACGCTGGCCCCCGCGTCGATCCGGACCGCGGTGTTGGTCTGGCCGGAATCGACTGCGCCGGTGGCAGAGACCGTCGACGAGATGTCGAGCACGGGCACGCTGGCCCCGCTGCCGATCTCGATCGCCGTCGCCGACGCATCGTTCGACGTCGCCGTGATCGCGCCGGTGATGCCGACGCCACCGGCGATGTCGACGGTACCGCCAAGGCCGCCGATCACCAGCCCGTGGGTGGCATAGCCGCTATAGACGCCGCTGGCCGTGATGGTGCCGTCCATCTCGAAGCCGTAGCCGTTGCTGTTGCCCGACAGCGCGCCGATGCTGATGGCGTTGGCGGCCGAGCCGATCTGGACGGCGGCGCCGGTGCCGTAAGAGGTGATGCTGCTCGCGGTGGTCGTCACCGTGCTGCCGCTCGAATCCGTCGTGCTGGTCGCTGCGGTGAGGATCACGCCGCCGGCCACGCTGCCCGCGATCGACAGGGTCGGGCCGTTTTGAAGCAGATTGTCCGCACCAAGCGAGGAGGTGCTGCTCGGCAGCGTCGTCGAAGTATAGCCGGTCGAGCCGAGCGCGCTCTGGATGGTGAGCCTGCCGCCGATATTCCCGTCCAGCACCACCGCCGACGCATTCAGGCCGGTGGCCGATACCGAGCCGGTGATGTCGACATTGCCGCTGATCGCACCGCCCGAGATGCCGACGCTGTTGTCGCCCGTGACCGTGATCGTGCCAGACTGGGTCAGCGAGCCGGTGAGCGTGCCGCCGAGCAGTATGCCCGCGCTGTCGTTGCCCTTGACGGTGATCGTGCCGCTGTTGGCGATATCGCCGGTGAAGGCGCCGAGCGTGCGGATGCCGTAACGGTCCGATCCTTCGGCAAAGGCGCCGTCGACCACGCCGTCACCGTTGGAATCGCTCTGCGTATAGCTCTCGCTGACGGTGATCGTGCCGCTGTTGGTGATCGTCGCGGTGACGCCGTCATTGGCGAGGATGCCGCTCGCATCGTCAACGCCGGTGAAGGTGATGGAACCGGCATTGTCGACGCTGTTGTCGCTGTCGATCGTGACGGCCGCGCCCGACACGGTCGGCGTCACGCTGCCGCTGCTCGAGATGCTGATGTCGGACGTCGATCCGCTCGCTACGGTCGCGGTGGTGATGCCCGCCGTCCGCGCGCCGGTGATCGTCACCGTGGCGGCATGGGCAGGCAGCGCCAGCGTCGCGAGTGCGACGGGCGTCAAACAACTGGTGGCGCTCAATATCCTACGCATAGCTTCTCCCCCATCCCCGGCGGTCGTTCCGCGGTGATGCCCTGGATGATCTGCAGCGTTGCGCACCGTTGCTGGCCGGT
Organism: Flavisphingomonas formosensis; assembly: GCF_009755815.1. GTDB lineage: Bacteria > Pseudomonadota > Alphaproteobacteria > Sphingomonadales > Sphingomonadaceae > Flavisphingomonas > Flavisphingomonas formosensis. The sequence goes on along the minus strand of NZ_WRPK01000001.1, from coordinate 896,221 downwards.
CAGAACGGCCCGACGGCTTTCTGCAAACTGAACAATGTGCACAGGAGAAAAGGTCGCGCCGCGGCGCGGCCCGGCAGGCCGGGGCTGCAATCCCGATCATGAAAAGTCGGACAGAGCCTCTCCGCTATGCGAACTCCGCGCGGATCGCCGCGTCATGTTCGCCCAGCGCGGGGATCGGGCGGGTGCCGGACCGGCGATCGGACCAGCGGACCGGCGGTGCAGGGAGATTGACCGGACCTTCCGGACCTTTTGCGACCACCCGCCGCAGATGCGGATGGCGCGACAGGCCGGCAACGTCGTTGACGCGCGCGAAGGCAATGTGCGCGGCCTCCAAGCGGCCGATCAGCTCCTCGGTCGTCAGCGCGGCGCACCCGGCCGCGACGCGGCCGTCGACCTCGGCGCGATGGGCCATACGTGCCGAGTTGCCGTCATAACGGGGATCGGCGGCGAAACCCGGATCGCCCAGCACGTCCGCGGCAAAGGAGCGCCATTCGCGCTCGTTCTGAATGGCGAGAACCACGTCTTCGCCGTTCGCGGTCCGGAAGACACCATAAGGCGTGATGTTGGGATGGGCGATGCCGACGCGCTCAGGCGCCGCACCTCCATAATCATGATGGAGCAGCGGTACCGCCATCAGATCGGCGAGGCCATCGAACAGCGATACGGCAACACCGCTGCCGATTCCCGTCCGGTCCCGGCGCAGCAGCGCCTCCAGCACGCCGCCATAGGCGTTGAGTCCGCAGGCGAGATCCGCGATCGACACGCCGACACGGCCAGGCCCCTCGGGCGATCCGGTGATCGCCGCCAGCCCGGTCTCGCACTGGACGAGCAGATCATAGGCCTTGCGATCGCGCATCGGACCGTCCTCGCCATAGCCCGAGATGTCGCAGGTCACGAGGCGCGGGTGGGCCGCCCGCAACGCCGCCGAGCCGAAGCCCGCCCGCGCCGCGCCGCCGGGCGCGAGATTCTGAACGAACACGTCCGCCCGCGCGACGATGCGACGGAGCAGGGCCGCATCGCCCCCATCCTTGATATCGAGGCGCACCGATTGCTTGCCACGGTTGAGCCAGTTGAAATGGGTGCTGCCGCCATTGACAAGATGATCGTAGCCGCGCGCGAAATCACCGTCCGGCCGCTCGACCTTGATCACCCGCGCGCCCGCGTCCGCCAGCCGCGCGGTGCACAGCGGCGCGGCCACCGCCTGCTCCAGGCTGACGACGAGCAGGCCGGCCAGCGGCTCGGATGCGTCGCCCGGCATCAGAAGGATTTCGGCAGCCCCAGCACATGCGTGGCGACATGGCTGAGGATCAGGTTGGTGGAGATCGGCGCGACCTGGTAGAGCCGCGTCTCGCGGAATTTGCGCTCGATGTCATATTCCTCGGCGAAACCGAAGCCGCCATGGGTCTGCACGCACATATCCGCCGCGAACCAGCTCGCCTCCGATGCCAGCAGCTTGGCCATGTTCGCCTCCGTGCCGCAGGACGCGCCCGCATCGTAGAGCGCGGCCGCCTTCGCCACCATAGCGGCCGCTGCGCTGATCTGAACATGGGCACGGGCGATCGGGAATTGCACGGCCTGATTCTCACCGATGGCGCGGCCGAACACGCGGCGCTCCTTCGCGTAGGCCGAGGCGCGCTCGATGAAGAAACGCCCGTCGCCGATGCATTCGGATGCGATCAGGATCCGCTCGGCATTCATGCCCGAGAGAATGTAGCGGAAGCCCTGCCCCTCCTCGCCGATCAGAGCGTCCGCCGGCACTTCGAGATCGTCGAAGCTGAGTTCGGTCGTCGCATGGTTCAGCATGGTGCGCACCGGCCGGATGGTGAGGCCGTTGCCGACCGCCTGGCGCATGTCGATCAGGAACACGCTCATCCCGTCGCTCGGCCGGGCACCCTCTGCCTCGCGCGGTGCCGTGCGCGCAAGCAGCAGCAGCAGGTCCGAATGCTCGGCGCGGCTGATCCAGAGCTTGCGGCCGTTGACGATATAGCGATCGCCCACTCGCCTGGCGAAGGTGGTGATGCGGGTGGTGTCGGTGCCGGCGTCCGGCTCGGTCACGCCGAACGCCTGCAGACGCAGCACACCACGTGCGATCTCGGGCAGATAGCGCTGCTTCTGCGCCGCGCTGCCGTGCCGCAGCAGCGTGCCCATCGTGTACATCTGGGCGTGGCAGGCCCCGCCGTTGCAGCCCGACCGGTGCACCTCCTCCAGGATCGCGCAGGCCGCACCGATGCCGAGACCCGAGCCGCCATAGGCTTCGGGGATCAGCACGGAGAGGAAACCCGCTTCGCTCAGCGCCTGCACGAAGGCGGTGGGATAGGCGCGCTCGCGATCCAGCGCCTGCCAATAGCTGCCTGGAAACGCCCCGCACAGCTTGCGGACGGCGTCGCGTATGTCGTCATGGCTTTGGTCGATATCGCTCATCACGCCATGCTATGCACGGCTGGCGCTTGCGGCCAAGCCCGCGATGCGGCGCGATGCCGTACGGATCAGTGCGGTCGATAGTCGATCCGCGCCTCGCCGTCTGCGCGGATCGGCAGGAAAAGGCCCTGGCCGGTGGGTTCGACCAATCCATTGGAAATACTGGTTATCGATGCGCTCAGCACGAAATCGCCCTCGTGCCGCTCGGCCAGCGCCTTGCGCGCGGCGGCGAGCACCTTGTCGTAATCCTTTGCGAAATCATGAGCGAGCGCGTCCTGTATCTCGTCCAACACCTGCTGATTGGCGAAGAAGGCGAACAGCGGCCCAACCGCGCGATTGTCCGATCGCTGGGCGATGCGAAGGTCGCGGAAGCGCACCAGCTGCGAATTGGCATCATTATAAGGCGCGGCGGAAAGCCAGACGGTGCCCCGCGCCCGCACCAGCGCATGATCGCGCGCGCGGACCGCGGTGGGAATGCCGACGGCAAGGCGGCCGCCCTTGGTGGCGTAGAGGGTGACCTTGCCGAAGCTCGCCTCGACCGGGCCGATGCCGGGCAGGCTGATCCCCTTGGCCGCAAGCTTGGCCAGCGCCCGATCGACGACCGGCTCTATCTGCCGATAGTCGGCCAGCACCGGAATGGATATGTGAAGGCCTTCCGCCCCCGGAGTCGGCGTGGGCGGCGGCAAGGGCCGCGGTACGGGATCGGACGGCCGATCACCGACGAAGGTCTCGGTCAGCGCCTCGGCGGACAGCATCATCTGCAATTCGTTCTTGTTGACGCGATAGCCGACGACGCCCAGCCGCCGCGGCGTGATCCGCATCCAGGCGGGCGGCTTGTCGCGGTTGAGCTCGATCGAGGTGAAGGCCTGCACCCACAGCGCATCGAGCCGCCGGCGCGAATCGAGCGCGGCCAGCGCCGCCGGCAATTCGCGCTGAAGGCGGGCGATCACCGCCTTCAGCCGCTCGTCCGCCTTGCTTATGAGAGGGATGCGATGGCCGAGGAAATCGATGCCAGGCGGCTCCGTCCAGTCATAAGCGATCGAGACGGTCGCGGTCGGCGTCCAGTCCGATCGCATGCCGAAACTCGCCTGGGCACGCACCTGGGCGGCACCTGTCGCCGTCTCCTTCTTGAGGATGCCGCCGACGTCATGCGCGCTGATCGTCGCGGTGACGGGCATGGTGATGACGAGCTTGTCGCCGCTGCCGCCGAGGCGGATCGTGCCGCGACGGACCTGCCCGACGATGCGACAGCCGAGCGCCGGCGTGAGCTTCACGTCCCGGCCGAGGATCTTCACCCGTTGCGCCGGCACGCAATGCTGCTCGTATCGATCGATCTGCCAGAGCTCCGTCGGCACGCGCTGGTTTACCCGCGCCTCCAGATCGGCGAGCCGGGCGGAGACCGGAATCACGATCGTCGAGACCTGCTGGGGAAAGACCGCCGGCCCCTCCTCGCGCGGCGGCGCGGGATTGCCGGTCTCGCGGTGGCAGGCGGTCAGCAGGACAAACGGCACGAGCAGACAGGCGCCCTGAAATCGACCGACAGCAGCCATGCCCGCCATCCCAATCCGTGCCGCGGAAAGCGCAGCACGATAATGGGGTGGTGGCATTGCTTTCGGCCGGAAATCAAGAGCGGAGCCAAATCGCCCGCCTGAATTCAAGCGCCGCCGGGCGGCGTCAGAAACGCTCGCCCACCATCTCCTCGCTCAGCGCCCAGAGCGCCTTGGCGCGTTCCGGATCCAGCGCATAGGAGCGCACGCCGCCGCGAATGCCTTCACCCTCCTCGATCTCGGCGACATGGCAATCCTCGCAATATTGCCCGCCGACCGCGTCCGCATCGGCGACGATACCGGCCCAGACCGAGGTCGCAGCGCCCTGCGGGACGCTCTTGTAGCGGAAGGCAGGCCGTCCGGCGGCAACTTGCGCCTCGTCGATCGATTCGATCAGCGCCTGCACCGCCTGCTCGTCGAGATGACGGCTGAGCTCGGTCCGGATGCCGCCCGGATGCACCGCTGTCGCGCGGACGCCCCGCGCACGATGACGCCGATCGAACTCCACCGCGAAAAGGATATTGGCGGTCTTGGAGCGGCCATAAGCGATAAAGGGCTCATAGCCGCCACGCGCGAAACCCGGATCCTCCAGATCGACGTCCGAGAAACGATGCCCGGCGGACGAGAGGTTCACCAGCCGGCCGCTCGCCGCGATCAGCCCGGCAATACGATTGACCAGCAGGAAATGGCCGAGATGGTTGGTGCCGAACTGGGTCTCGAAGCCGTCCGCGGTGGTACCCTGGGGACAGGCCATCACGCCCGCATTGGCGATGACGAGATCGAACGACCGGCCGTCGGCAACCAGAGCTTCCGCCGCGGTGCGCACGCTGGCGAGCGAAGCAAGATCGAGCGCCAGCAGCGCCAGCGAACCGCCGGCCGACCCGGGCTCGATCCCGGAGGTCGCGCGACGCGCCTTCTCCACGTCACGCGCGGTACCGACGACGTCGGCGCCATGCGCCACCAGCGCGCGTGCCGTCTCGACGCCGAGCCCGGCCGACACGCCTGTTACCAGCACCCGCTTGCCGGTCAGATCCATGCCGTCCAATACTTCGTCTGTGGTGCTTTCCTCGCCGAACGTCCTGGCCATGGGAGTCTCCTGAATGATGGGGAAGCCGGGCACGGAAGTGGCCCTGGCTGCGCTGCCTATCTGGCGCGCAATGGGTTGTGCCGTACGCCCGATCGCCTCTTTCTCTTGCCCGATCCTCGCAAAGCGCGGCTTGCCCGCCTTGCATTGCAGGTCCAGGCCGCCAATCTTCAGGCCATGCCGGACAGCTTCTCCCGCCTTCTCGCATTGGCCGCCCGCCATGCCGGACGCACCCTCCCCCTCGCCGGGCCACGAGTCGCCATTCACTCCGGATGCAAGCCCACCACGCCGGTCCCGACCCTCTACGAGCCGATGCTCTGCGTCGTCCTGCAAGGCGCCAAGCAGGTGATGATCGGGGATCGCGTGCTGCGCTACGATCCGGCCAGCTATTTCGTCGCAACGCTCGAGCTGCCGGCGACGGGATGCATCGTCGAGGCCAGCGCCGCGCGCCCCTATATCGCGGTCAGCATGGCGTTGAATCGCGCCACGCTGGCCGACCTGCTCTGCGCGGTGCCGGAAACCCCGTCCGCCGGTCTCGCCGGCTTCGGCGTCAGCGCGATGACGCCGGAGCTGCTCGATCCCTGGCTCCGCATGCTTGGCCTGTTCGAGGCGCCGCAGGATGCGCCGGTGCTCGCTCCGATGCTGGAGCGCGAGATTCTCTATCGGCTGCTGCAAGGCCCGCAAGGCGACATCGCCCGCCAGGCAGCACGCGGCGACGGCCGCCTGGCCCAGATCCGCAGCGCAATCGGCTGGATCCGCGAGAATTTCGACAGGCCCTTGCGCATCGAGGAACTCGCCGCGCGCGCCGGCATGAGCGCCGCCTCCTTCCATCGCCATTTCAAGGCGGCGACGGCGATGAGCCCGCTGCAATATCAGAAGGCACTCCGGCTGCAGGAGGCCCGGCGCCTGCTGGTGAGCAACGGCGAGGCTTCGCGGGCGGCCTATCGCGTCGGCTATGAGAGCGCGTCGCAGTTCAGCCGGGAATATGCGCGCATGTTCGGCCACCCTCCGGCCCGCGACGCGGCGCGCCTGCGCGAAAGCCGCGGCGCGGAGGAATTGGCGGCCTGAGCGGCACCTGCCCGCCCTTCGCCATGACATCTGCTTCGCATCGAGATGCGCGCCCTGAATTTAGGCAATTGTTGCTGCTTAGTTTCTAGGCAGATACGTTTCGTTGCTTAATCGATAAGCGATTTTCGCCGCGGTGCGGTGCGACACGCTGTTGCAACGCAACGGAATCCGGCAGCTGCCCGATTTGGCACGCCCCTTGCGAGACGAGGCATCGCCAAATGCGAGGGAGGCGAAATGAAACTCGTCATAGCCATAATCAAGCCGTTCAAGCTGGATGAGGTGCGCGAAGCACTGTCCAGCCTTGGCGTGCAGGGCATGACCGTGACCGAAGTGAAGGGCTTTGGGCGGCAGAAGGGCCAGACGGAGATATACCGGGGGGCCGAGTACAGCACGAACATGGTGCCGAAGATCAAGATCGAGGTAGCGACGACGTCTGATCTGGCGGGACGTGTCGTGGAAGCGATCCAGCAGTCTGCGAACACCGGCGCGATCGGCGACGGCAAGATCTTCGTGCTCGACATTGGTCAGGCGGTGCGGATCCGTACCGGCGAGACCGATGAGACGGCGCTCTAAGGAAAGGGGGAAACATGAAGCTTTCTAGCAAGATAGCGGCTGGCATAGGGGCCCTGGGCATCGCCGCCCTCGCCTCCATGCCCGCCTTCGCGCAAGCCGCCGCGGCCTCACCGATCCCGCCGGCCACCGTCGACAAGGGCGACACCGCCTGGATGCTCGTCTCCTCGGCGCTGGTGCTGATGATGTCGGTGCCGGGCCTGGCGCTGTTCTACGGCGGCCTCGTCCGCACCAAGAACATGGCGTCGGTGCTCACCCAGTGCTTCGCGATCACCTGCATGGTCGCGGTGATCTGGGTGTCATGGGGCTATTCCGAAGCCTTCACCGCGAACAACCCTTTCTTCGGCGGTTTCTCCAAGCTCTTCCTGAAGGGCGTCGACGGGACCACCCAGGCGGCGACCTTCTCCAACGGCGTCTACATTCCGGAATATGTGTACGTCTGCTTCCAGATGACCTTCGCCTGCATCACGCCGGCGCTGATCATCGGCAGCTTCGCCGAGCGCGTGCGTTTCTCCCCGCTGATGCTGTTCATGGCGCTGTGGGTGACGCTGGTCTATTTCCCGATCGCGCACATGGTGTGGTGCTGGGATGGCCCTGACGCCATGGCCGCCGCCGCCCTCAAGGGCCCGGCCGCCATCGACGAAGTCAACAGCCACGCCGGGTACATCTTCCAGATGGGCGCGCTCGACTTCGCGGGCGGCACCGTCGTTCACATCAACGCGGGCATCGCCGGCTTCGTGGGCTGCCTGATCCTCGGCAAGCGCACCGGCTACGGCAAGGACGTGATGGCGCCGCACTCGCTGACCATGACCATGATCGGCGCCTCCCTGCTGTGGGTGGGCTGGTTCGGCTTCAACGCGGGCTCCAACCTCGAATCGAACGGCGTCACCGGCGTCGCCTTCATCAACACCTTCGTCGCCACCGCGGCCGCGGGCCTCTCCTGGCTGCTCCTGGAGCAGGTCGTGAAGGGCAAGCCCTCGCTGCTCGGCGTCGTCACCGGCGCGGTTGCCGGTCTCGTCGCCGTCACCCCGGCCTCGGGCTTCGCCGGCCCGATGGGCTCGGTCGTCCTCGGCTTCCTGGTGTCGCCGATCTGCTTCTTCTTCTGCACCACGGTGAAGAACAAGTTCGGCTACGACGACTCGCTCGACGTGTTCGGCGTGCACTGCATCGGCGGCATCTTCGGCGCGATCATGACCGGCATCCTGGTGGATCCGGCGCTCGGCGGTCAGGGCATCGCGGACTATGTCTCGAAGCCCGGCACGCTGCAGGTCGGCAGCTACGACATGGTCAGCCAGGTGATCACGCAGATCAAGGCGGTGGCCCTGACCCTCGTGTGGTCCGGCGGCATCTCGGCGATCCTCTACTTCGTCATCGACAAGACCTGGGGTCTGCGCGCTTCGGTCGAGACCGAGACCGAGGGCCTCGACATCTCCGAGCATGGCGAGCGCGCCTACCACTACTGACAAGTTTGGGGAGCGGCCCGACAGGCCGCCCCCTCCAGGGGTTCCTCCTGCGAACGACTGGGCCGGTGGAGCAATCCACCGGCCCTCTTTTTTGGGCTGGCGCCGGCTGCGTCCGCGGCGCCGGCAATATCCGTGAATGCGTTTCCCGCGTCATGCCGGCGGAAGCTGGCATCGCTCTCAAGAGGCATCCGGTTGACTATGGAGGGCGAGCCCAGCTTTCGCTGGGCTGACGATCACGACTCAGGACGACCGGAGGGGGTTGGAACCAGATCCGATGGAACGGCCCCCGGCTTCAGCCAACTGCTTGCAACCTCACCCTACCCCGAACGGGTAAGGCGGAGCCCATGCCGGAGCATGATGGCGTAAGTTCGCACGACAGTCGTCGTCCCAGCGAAAGCCAGAATCTCTATCGACTTCGAGCGGTTTGCCTGCCGATAGCGATCCCAGCTCTCGCCGGGATGACGCGTCGATCCAGAGCCTACGCTCCCTGGCTCAGCTCGCCTTGGCTTCGGGCATCTTCTTGCGGATGAGCGTATAGGCCCGCTCATACCATTTGGAGCCGGGATAGTTGGCACCGAGCACCGCCGCCGACTTCTTCGCCTCCTCGGGCACGCCGAGCGCAAGATAGGATTCGGTCAGGCGCTCCAGCGCCTCGGGCACATGGCTGGTGGTCTGATATTTGTCGACCACGACACGGAAACGCAGCACGGCCGCGAGCCAGTCGGCACGGCGCTGGTAGAAGCGGCCGACCTCCATCTCCTTGCCGGCGAGATGGTCCTGGATCAGGTCCACCTTCACACGCGCGTCGGCGGCATAGTTGGTGTCCGGATAGCGGCGGATCAGCTCGCCCATGGCATCGAGCGCCTGCTGGGTGATCTTCTGGTCGCGATTCACGTCCTGGATCTGCTCGTAATAATCCACGGCGATCAGATAGAGGGCGTAGGGCGCGTCCTTGTTGCCCGGATGGATCGAGAGGAAGCGCTGCGCGCTGTCGATCGACTTCTGATAATCGCGGCCGAGATAATAGCAGAAGGCGCTCATCAGCTGCGCACGGCGCGCCCACACCGAATAGGGATGCTGCCGCTCGACCTCGTCGAACAGCGCCGCAGCCACCTTATACTGGCCGCGGTTCAGCCGCTCGCGCGCCGCATTGTACAGCGTGTCCACGTCATGCGCGACATAGGAGGTGTCGGACTTGTTCTTGTCCTTGGCGCATCCCACCAACGGCAGGACCAGGGCGGCGGCGATCGCAAGCGCGAACGGGCGGGGTGAGAGACGCGTCATGACTTTAGCTCTTAACCGAGGCTTCGGGCCTCGCCAAGCCGGAGATGCGCGGCCGGCCGGACGCATCGAACCCACCTTGCAGCCCTGTGCACGATGTCACGCCGCAGCTCGCGGTGGAAAAGCGCAGCCAGGCGTGGGAAGAAAGCCGTATGCTGCGCGTGCTCACTCTCGCCTCGCTGTTTCCCAGCGCCGTCCGGCCGGTGTTCGGCGTCTTCGTCGAGCGGCAGACGCTCGGCCTCGCCGCACATCGCGACGTGGCGCTGCGTGTCGTCAATCCGATCGGCCTGCCGCCCGGCCCGCTGAAACGCCATGTCCATTACCGGGCGCAGGCCGCGCTGCCGGCGCGCGAGACGTGGAAGGGGCTGGAGGTGCACCGCCCCGCCTTCCCGGTGATCCCGCGCATGGGCGAGCGCTTCGCGGCACGGCTGATGGCGCGTGCGCTGCTGCCGGTGCTGCAGACCATCCGGAAGGAATTTCCGTTCGACGTGATCGACGCGGAATTCTTCTGGCCCGACGGGCCGGCTGCGGTGCGGCTCGGCCGGGCGCTGGGCGTGCCCGTGTCGATCAAGGCGCGCGGCAGCGACATCCATCAACGCATGCACCAGCCCGCGATGCGCAGCGCGATCGTCGCGGCCGCCCGCGCTGCCGACGGGCTGCTGGCGGTCAGCGGCGCGCTGAAGGCGGACATGGTGGCGATCGGCATGCCGGCGGAGAAGATCCGCGTCCACTATACCGGCGTCGACATGGATCGCTTCCGCCCTGCGACGGACCGCGCGGCAGCCAAGGCAGCGCTCGGCGTGCAGGGGCCGTTGCTGCTGAGCGTCGGCGCGCTGATCGCGCTCAAGGGCCATGATCTCGTGCTCGACGCGATCCGGGAATTGCCCGAGGCGACGCTGATGATCGCCGGCGAGGGGCCTCATCGCCCGGCGCTCGAGGCGCGCATCGCGGCCGAGGGCCTGGGCGAGCGGGTGCGCCTGCTCGGCGCCCAGCCGCACGAGGCGATGCCGGCGCTGATCGCCGCCGCGGACATGATGGTGCTCGCCTCCGCCGCCGAGGGGCTCGCCAATGCCTGGGTGGAATCGCTCGCCAGCGGCACGCCGATCGTGATCCCGGACGTCGGCGGCGCGCGCGAGGTGGTCGACCGGCCGGAGATCGGCCGGCTGGTGGCGCGTGAACCGGCGGCCATCGCCCGCGGCATCCGCGAGCTGCTCGCCGCCCCGCCCCTCCAGGATGTCGTGCGCGCCTCGGCCGAGCGCTTCACCTGGGCGGCCAACAGCGCGGCCCTGTACGAACATCTGGCGGGGCTGGCCGCCGGCCGGGGCGCGTAGACACGCGCATGCCGTTCAGCCTCCCCCGCGTCGCTACCGCGCCTTTCTGCCCATCCGAAGTGCGCGGCAGCGTCGCCGTGCCCGAGGGGCTCTCGCTGCCGGCCAAGCTGATGCGCTTCGCCGGGCCGGGGCTGCTCGTCGCGGTCGGCTATATGGATCCCGGCAACTGGGCGACCGACATCGAGGCGGGATCGCGCTACGGCTATGATCTGCTGTTCGTCGTCTTGCTCTGCGGGCTGGGCGCGATCCTGCTCCAGTCGCTCGCCATGCGGCTCGGCATCGTCGCCGAGCGCGACCTCGCCCGCATGGCGCGCGAACGCTACAGCCCGGCGGCGACGCATTTTCTCTGGGTGCTGGCGGAACTGGCGATCGTAGCGACCGACGTCGCCGAGGTGCTGGGCAGCGCGCTGGCGTTCAACCTGCTGTTCGGCGTTCCGCTCTGGGCCGGCGTGTTGCTGACCGGGCTGGACACGATCATCGTGCTCGGTCTCAAGGGCCATGGCTTCCGGCAGCTGGAGGCGATCGTGCTGGGCCTGATCGCGACGATCGGCATCTGTTTCCTCGTCCAGCTCATCATCGCCCGGCCAGACCTTCCCGCCGTGGCACGGGGCCTCGTCCCCTCGCTGCCCGCACTGCGCGATCCGCACGCGCTCTATCTCTCGATCGGCATCCTCGGCGCGACGGTGATGCCGCACAATCTCTACCTGCACAGCGCGGTGGTGCAGACCCGCGTCGCCGGATCGAAGCGCGAGGCGATCCGCTTCGCGACCGCGGACATCGTCGTGGCGCTGATCCTCGCGACGATCGTCAACGGCGCAATCCTGACGCTGGCGGCCGCGACCTTCCATGCCAGCGGGCACCAGGGCGTAGCCGAGATCGAGGACGCCTATCGCCTGCTGGAGTCGATCACCGGCGCAGCGGCGGCCGCGCTGCTGTTCGGCATCGCGCTCTTCGCCTCCGGCCAAAGCGCGACGTTCACCGGCACGGTGGCGGGCCAGGTGATCCTCGAGGGCTTCCTGGACCTCAAGATACCGTGCTGGCAGCGGCGGGTGATCACGCGCGGCCTCGCCTTGGGGCCGGCGCTGGCGGGGATCATGCTGATGGGGGATCACGCCGTCGGCCGGCTGCTCGTGCTCACCCAGGTCGTCCTTTCGGCGCAGCTGCCCTTCACCCTCTATCCGCTGATCCGCTTCACCAGCGACCGATCGATCATGGGCGAATATGCGACCGGCTTCGTCTGGCGAATCGCCGCCTGGCTGCTGTTCGCGCTGATCGTCGTCGCCAATCTCTGGCTGCTGGTGCGACTGGCCGGCTGAGGCGCCGCCCGCACGGCTGGCATTTCGCGCCCGATCTGCTATGTCGGCCGCAGCACTCATGCTTTCGAAGGAGGGGCTTTGATGACAGTCATGCACATGCCGCTCCCGCGTCAGGGCTCGCGCCGCCGCTGACGCCGTCCGGCGGAACGCTCCGCCGCCGTCCGTTCTTCCCCATTCTATCGAGGATGCGTGCTCCGGCGCGCGGATAGTATCATGACCCAGCCGCTCAAACGCGACGACGCATCCGCCATGCGCCTCGTCCTCGCCTTCACCTTCCGCCACTGGGCGCGGCGCAAGCCGCTCGTGCTCGGCATCGCCGCGGCCATGTCGCTGTCGACGCTGACCGAGGTGTTCGTACCGCTCTATGCCGGCCATCTCATCGACGCGCTGTCACGCGGCATGGCAGGGCGAGACGCCGCGCTCGGCGCGTTCGGCACGATCATCGCGCTCGGCCTCGCCATGCTGCTGCTCCGCCACTTCGCCTGGTGGGGCATCGTGCCGCTGACCCTCGGCATCATGCGCGACATGGCGCGCGATGCCTTCCACCGGGTGCAGCGGCTCTCGACCGACTGGCATGCGAACAGCTTCGCCGGATCGGTGGTGCGCAAGATCACGCGAGGCATGTGGGCGCTCGACACGCTGGACGATGTGCTGCTGCTGGCGCTGCTCCCTTCGCTGGTGGTGCTGACCGGATCGATGCTGCTGCTCGGCTGGCACTGGCCGGTGCTCGGTCTGGTGATGGCGGTCGGATCGATCGCCTACATCGCCCTCACCGTGCTCCTGGCGACCCGGGTGATCGCGCCTGCATCGCGGCTCTCCAATCAGTGGGACACGCGGATCGGGGGCGTGCTGGCCGACGCGATCGGCACCAATGCGGTGGTCAAGGCGTTCGGCGCGGAAGCACGCGAGGATGCGCGGCTGATGGTGACCATCGCCAAATGGCGGCGGCGCACCTCGCGCACCTGGATGCTGCACACCTGGGCCGGCACCGGCCAGCTCGCCCTGCTGTGGCTGGTGCGGACCGCGGTGACCGGCACCGCGCTGTGGCTGTGGTGGCGCGGCCAGGCATCAGCCGGCGACGTCGCCTATGTGCTGACCGCCTATCTGGTAGTGCATGGCTATCTGCGCGACATCGGCCAGCATGTGCACCACATGCAGCGCGCGGTGAACGAGATGGAGGAACTGGTCCGCCTCCATGACGAACCGCTCGGCGTTGCGGACAGGCCGGATGCGCGGCCGATCCGGATCGAGGCGGGCGCGATCCGCTTCGATCGGGTCGATTTCCGCTATGGCGGGCACGGCACCCCGCTCTACGAAGGGCTGGACGTGGTCATCCCGGCCGGCCAGCGCGTCGGCCTGGTGGGGCCCTCCGGCTCCGGCAAGACGACCTTCGTCAAGCTGATCCAGCGGCTCTACGACGTGACCGGCGGCCAGGTGACGATCGACGGGCAGGATGTGGCGCACGCCACGCAGGACTCGCTCCGCAGCCAGATCGCGATCGTGCCGCAGGAGCCGATCCTGTTCCACCGCAGCCTGGCCGAGAATATCGGCTATGCCCGGCCGGATGCGAGCCAGGAGGAGATCGAAGCCGCGGCGCGGCTCGCCAATGCGCACGACTTCATCGCCGCCCTGCCGCGCGGCTATCGCACCATGGTCGGCGAGCGGGGCGTGAAGCTGTCCGGCGGCGAGCGGCAGCGCGTGGCCCTTGCCCGCGCCTTCCTGGCCGATGCGCCGATCCTGATCCTGGACGAGGCGACCTCCAGCCTCGATTCGGAATCGGAAGCAGCGATCCAGGAGGCGATGGGCCGGCTGATGAAGGGCCGCACCGCGATCGTGATCGCGCACCGGCTGGCCACGGTGCAGGCGCTGGACAGGATCCTGGTGTTCGAGGGCGGCCGGATCGTCGAGGATGGTGACCATCCCACGCTGCTCGCCAATGCGGACGGGCGCTACCGCCGGCTGTTCGACCGGCAGGCCGGCGGCCTGGCGCAGATCAGCGGGTGAGCCGGTCCGCTCGCGATTCATCATCCTCCCCGGAACAGGGAGGATGATGAATCGGCAGGGAGGGGAGTATCAGGGCCTGATCCCCGCCAGCAGCGGCATCGCGCAGGACGCATCGTCCGGCCATTTGCCGCCGATGGGCAGGCCCGCCGCCGTGGCGCCGGGCACATGCGGGCGTTCCTGGCTCCAGTCGATCACGCGGGTGCGATGGGCGATGCGCCAGCCTTCGGGGGTACGGCGAAAACGGTCGAGGTAGCGGCCGCCGGCGATATAGTCGCGCGCGCGATCGGTGCCTGCGTCGATCACATGGCTGTTGACCGCGTAGGTCTCGCCTTCGGCCATGTCGCCCGCGATCGCGAACAGGCGGTTGCCCATGAAATGATGGGTGCGCATGCTCCGCATCGAGGCGCCGACGAATTCGGCGAAGGCGTCCGGGCCGCCGCGGAACATCGCTCCATGATCGTGAATCGCGTCGTCCGCATAGAGGCTGCGCAGCAGCACCAGATCGAGCCGGTCGATCGCGCGCGCATAAAGGTCGACCAGCCGCGAGAGAGCCAGCTCGTCGAACGCATCCTGCGGCGCCATCGTCACGCTCCTTTCCTTCTGCGCAGGCGCACGCGCGCCGGATTTTCAGGGCGCGCGACGCCGCCAATCTGGCGGCGCGCGGGCTCGGCCGCGGCGAAGCACGGCTCGATCTCGAAATCGCGCAGCAGCGTCGAGACCAGGATCTTCGTCATGTGATGCGAGAAGCGCTGCGCCGGGCAGGCATGGCGGCCATGGCCGAAGGTGCTCATCGCCTCGCGCAGCGGCAGACCGAGGCTCGGCGCAGGACGGCTGCGCACGAAATGGTCGGGGTCGAACCGCCGCGCTTCCGCCCCCTCGCGATTGCCGACACCGAGCAGCGTGGCGATGTAGACGCCCGGCCGCACATGATACATCGCATGCCCGTCGTCGAAATCGACCGGGGCGATCACCTTGCGCAGGGTGATCGAGGTCTGGGCCAGGCGTATGCTCTCCATCGTCACCTGCTCCAGCCAGGCCATGCGATCGAGCGCCGCCGGATCGGTGCGAAAATCCCCATCGGCGGCAGCGGCCGTCGCGGCGATCTCGGCCTCCGCCTTGGCCCGCACAGCGGGCTGGCGCACGAGATTGACCAGCGTCCAGCCGATCGCCGCGTAGAGATTGGAGAGGAAGCCCTGATTGACGTTGATCGCGCTGTGGATCGTCTTGCGGCGGCGCACCGCCTCCTCTTGCTCCGCGAACCGATCCCAATAGAAATCGAGCGCGGCCGGCGCGGGCGAGGGATGTGCCGTACGCTCGCCCAGTATTGTCTCGACGATCGCGCGGATAGCGGCCACCGCACCGCGCTCGCGCGCCTTGCCGCTGCGGATCGTCGCCAGCGTATCGGCCGGGTTCACGAAGGCGGTTTCCTGATCGAGAATGTCGAACTCGGCCTTGAGCGCCTGCCAGCGGCCGGGCGCGGCGGCCTCGGGCGCGATCCAGAGCGCATAGCCGACGCGCTGTTCCAGGGTGCGGACCGCATCGAACAGATCGATCTCGCCCTCGTCCGGCCAGCCGGCAAGATGATCGTCGACGATCGCGGTCATCGTGCGGACGTGGCCAGCGACATGCCGGTTGGCGAGCAGATCGTAGAAAAGCTCGGTACTGGCATCGGCGAAGATTTCGGACGGCGTCTTGAAACCGAGCAGATCGAAGGTGGCGAGGCCGAAGCTCGCTTTGTCCTCCTCCAGCCGGTAGAGGCTTTCGAGCCCTTTGGGCGCAAAGGTCATCAGCAGGCGGAAGCCGAACAGATCGACGAAGAAGGTGTCGCCGTGGCGCGCGCGCAGATCGCGCAGATAATCCACCGGCGCATCGAGGAACATCAGCCCCGCGCCGACATGATCCAGCTCCTCCGCGGCGATCGGCGGCAGCGGATCGATCAGATCCTGCAGCATGCCCGGCTCCTTCCCCTTTGTTTGGAAGAGATGTGCGGCAACGCCGGGCCATGCGCAATGACGATGCTTTATCCCTTCGGTGGATCCGGTTTCCTATGCCCAGCGAAGGGGATCGACGTATCGGGGGAGGAAAGAAAGACCTCGGATCAGAGCAGCGGCATCAGCGCCGCGGCGATCCAGCGTTCCTCCGCGCGCAGCACGCCCCAGGCGCGGGCGGCGGCGCGGCTGTCCATGATCTCGATGCCGACGCCGCGCCGTTCGAGCGCGTCGATCAGCAGCCTCGCCGGGCGGCGGAGCGTGGCCCCGGTGCCGAGCAGGAGGAATTCGGGGGTGGGATCGAGCGCGAGCACCGGCATCAGCATCTCGGCATCGATCGCCTCGATCACCTCCGGCGCGCGCCATTCACGCACCCACTCCGGCGTCAGGAAGGCGCCGGTCGGGTAGACGTCGCCGGATATGCGAAAGCCGTTGCCCGTGAAACCCTGGACGATCGGGCCCTCGCCCGTAGCCTCGCGATCCAGCTTCGGCATCAGCCTTCCCGGCGGGAAATCCGCTCGGCCCCGCTGGCGCGCGAGTCCGATCGCGGCACGAAGCTGTGCGGGCCAACGCCGAGCGTGATCAGGAGCGAGGAGGAGACATAGACCGACGAATAGGTGCCGACGACGATGCCGAGCATCATCGCCCAGGTGAAGCCGCGCAGCACATGGCCGCCGAACAGCAGCAGCGAGCCCAAAGCGAGCATGATGGTGAGCGAGGTCATCACCGTGCGCGGCAGCGTCTCGTTCACCGACAGATCGATCAGCGCGCGCATGTCCATCTGGCGATATTTGCGCATATTCTCGCGGATGCGATCGTCGATCACCATCTTGTCGTTGATCGAATAGCCGACGATCGTCAGCATCGCGGCGACGATGTTGAGATCAACCTCCATCTGCGTGACCGCGAAGAAGCCGAGCGTGATCAGCACGTCGTGGACGATGGCGACGAAGGTCGAGACGCCGAACTGCCATTCGTAGCGGAACCAGGAGAAGACGGCGATGCCGAACACGGCGAGCACCACGGCGAGGATGCCGTTCTGGACCAGCTCGCCCGAGACCTTGCCCGACACGGTGTTGTAGCGCGGGAAGCTGACGCCGGGGAATTTGGCGGCGACCGCGGCCTGCACCTTCTTCACCATCGCATTGGTGGCGCCATCATCGCTGCTGTGCGGCAGCGGCAGGCGGATGGCGACGCGCGTCGCCTCCGCGAACTGCTGGAGCTGCGCCTCGCCGAGGCCGAGCTCGTCGACGGTCGCGCGCACCTGATCGAGCGGCGGCGGTGATTGGAACTGGCTCTCGATCATCACGCCGCCGACGAAGTCGACGCCGAGATTGAGGCCGCGCCAGCCCACCGCGCCGATGGCGAGGATGGTCAGGATGGCGGTGATCGCGAACGCCCAGTGGCGGACGCGGACGAACCCGATATTGGTATTGTCGGGGACGATCTTCAGCAGGCGCATGGTCCGTTCCGCCTCAAATGGTGATGTCGGTCGGCCGGTTGCGCCGGATCCACAACGCGACGAGCATGCGGGTGAACACCACCGCGGTGAACACGGATGTCGCGATGCCGATCAGCAGCACCGCGGCGAAGCCCTTCACCGGGCCGGAGCCCAGCACGAGCATGATCAGGCCGGCGATGGCATGGGTCACGTTCGCCTCGAAGATGGTTCGGCTGGCTTCCTTATAGCCGTTCTCGACGGCGGAGAACACGTTGCGCCCGCGGCGTCTCTCCTCGCGGATGCGCTCGTTGATCAGCACGTTCGCGTCCACCGCGGTGCCGATGGTGAGCACGAAGCCGGCGATGCCGGGCAGGGTGAGCGTCGCATTGAGCAACGCCATCACGCCAAGGATGACGAACACGTTGATGATGACGGCGAGGTTCGCATAGACGCCGAACCGACCGTAGCTGACCAGCATGAAGGCGACGACCAGCGCGACCGCGATGATCGAGGCGGTGACGCCGGCACGGATCGAATCGGCGCCGAGCTCGGCGCGCACCGTGCTCTCCTCGATCACCTTCAGCGCGACCGGCAGCTTGCCCGAGCGCAGCGCGATGGCGAGATTGTTGGCGCTTTCGACATTGAAGTTGCCGGAAATCTGCGCGGTGCCGCCGAGGATCGGCTCGTTGATGTTCGGCGCGGAGAGAACGCGGCCGTCCAGCACCATGGCGAACGGCTTGTTGACGTTCTGCTGCGTGATCTGGCCGAACTTGAGGGCACCGGCGCTGTCGAACCGGATGGTGACGACCGCCTGGTTGTTCTGGTCATAGGCCTGCTTGGCGTCGATCAGCTGATCGCCGGTGATCAGCACGCGGCGCTGCAGCGCGATCACCGGAATGCCCTGTGGATTGCCCGGATAGGGCACCACTTCGCTGCCGATCGGCGCGCGGCCCTTCATCAGGTCGGCCGGATTGGCGGTGGTGTCGACGAGACGGAATTCCAGCTTGGCGGTCTTGCCGATCAGATCCTTGAGCGCCTGCGGATCCTGGAGGCCCGGCACCTGGACGAGGATGCGATCCTTGCCCTGCTGGATGATCGTCGGCTCCTTGGTGCCGAGCGCGTCGATGCGCTTGCGGACCACCTCGGTCGCACCCTTCATCGCGGCGTCGGTCGCCGAATCGAGGCCGGCCGGGGTCTGCGTCATCACCACCTGGCTGGAATTGACGACCGCGACGTTCCAGTCGCGCTGGCCGGTGACGCCGACCGCGGTCGTCAGCGTGCGCGCCTTTTCCACCGCGGCATCGAGCTGTGCGATGTTGCGAACATAGAAAGCGAGGCGCCCGTCGCTGGTGGAGATGTCACCGATGTCGATCGCGGGATCGGCGCGCCGCATCTCGGTGCGCACATTCTCGGTCATTTTGGCCAGTTCCTGCTTGGCGAGATCGGCGGTGTCCGCCTCGAGCAGGATATGGCTGCCGCCGGCGAGATCGAGGCCGAGATTGACGCGCGGCGCCGGAATCCAGCCCGGCCAGCGCGCGACCTGCGCTTCGGGAATGAGGCTGGGAATGGCGAGCAACACGCCGGCGAGCAGCAGGAGGCTGATCGACCAGATTTTCCAGCGCGGGAAATCCAGCATTTTGCGGCTCAGTCGTTCGCGGGCTTGCTGCCGGCCGCGCGGACCTCGAGCAGCGTGGACTTCAGCGCCCGCACCTTGACCCCCGGCGCCACCTCGACCTCGACCGAATCGGCGTCGACCTTCGTCGCGCGGCCGAGGATGCCGCCGCCGGTGACGACCTCGTCACCCTTTTTCACCGCATCGATCGTCGCCCGCTGTTCCTTGGCCCGCTTCTGCTGGGGACGGATCACGAGGAAATAGAAGATCACGAAGACCGCGATCATCATCGGAAGCGGCGAGGCGAGGAAACCGGCCAGTCCGCCGGCCGGAGCGCCTGCGGTGCCGGCTGCATTCTGTGCGAAGGCGGGGGTAGCGAACATGGTCTTGCGGCTGCCTGAAAAAGATTGAGCGGCCGGCCCATCGGCCGCTTCGGGAAGGCGCGCGCCTATCACGTTCGATGGCCGACACGCAACCGCCGCTTGCCAAGTGGCTCGAGCCCCCCTAAAGCGCGCCGCCTAGGTCGGGGCGTAGCGCAGCCTGGTAGCGCATCAGACTGGGGGTCTGGGGGTCGCAGGTTCGAATCCTGTCGCCCCGACCAATTGACGGCAGGGGCGGCGCCATTCGCCGCCCCCCGACATCAACCGGCCCATCACACGCAGCGATCAACGCGCTTCTTCGAGCGGTTCATTCCTCAAGGAACGGCTTGCCCTGATGCGCGACGAGCAGGTCGTGCATATCGGCCGCATGCTCCTCTTCATCGGCCAATATGCCCTCGAGCATGATCCGCGTGGTTGGATCCTTGTCGCCGAAATAGCGGATCAGTTCCTGATAATGTTCGATCACGATGCGCTCGGCGATCAGGTTCTGCTTGATCATCTCGACGAGATTGCCGCCTTCGCCATATTCGGTCGCCGAACGGCTCGCGAGCCCATCCGGGTTGAAGTTCGGCACGCCGCCGAGCTGATCGATCCGATTGGCGGCATCGAGCATATGCTTGCGCTCGACGTCGGCATGCTCCTGGAACTCCGCGGCGACGCTCTCGGAATGGATGCCCTCCGCGGCGATGGCATGCATCTGGTAGCGCAGCACGCAGACCAGCTCGGTCGCCACCACCGCCTGAAGCAGCTCGATCGTCTTGGCGACGTCGCCCTGATAGGTCGCCACCACCGCCCCGTCGGTCAGCGATTGCCGTGCCCTTTCCCGCAGAGTCTTCACGTCGCTCAGGAAGCTCGACTCGATCTTGGTCGTCTCGTTCATCTTGCGCTCTCCTCGGCGGCTTTCGGGCCGCGCCTGGAACGCAATACCGCTCGCCGCCGGATGCGTTCCCGACGAGAATCGTTCTCATCCGGATCCCGGTACGCGAGGCGAAGGGCGCGGCCGCAGCCTTGCCGCGCACGAGGCCGGATGATCCGTCGCGCTTTCGCAACCACATCGCCGGCCGGCCATGCGTCTCGGGTTGCCCCTTTCCGCGGGCATGTTTATTCCCGCAAAGTTAATGCAACCGACAGTTCATATCTCTCCCTCGATCCTCTCCGCAGACTTCGCACGTCTGGGCGAGGAAGTCCGTGCGATCGACGAAGCCGGCGCCGACTGGATCCATATCGACGTCATGGACGGCCATTATGTGCCGAACATCACGATCGGCCCCGGCGTAGTGAAGGCCTTGCGTCCCCACACCCGGAAGCCGTTCGACGTGCATCTGATGATCTCACCCATCGACCTCTATCTCGAGGCGTTCGCAGATGCCGGCGCGGACATCATCACCGTGCATCCCGAGGCCGGGCCGCACCTGCACCGCACCATCCAGCACATCAAATCGCTCGGCAAGAAGGCCGGCGTGGCGCTGAATCCCGCGACGCCGGCGAAGATGCTCGACTATGTGCTGGAGGATGTCGATCTCGTCCTCGTGATGAGCGTCAATCCCGGCTTCGGCGGACAGAGCTTCATCACCAGCCAGCTCCGCAAGATCGAGGCGCTGCGCAGGTCGATCGACAAGCTCGGCAAGCCGATCGAACTGGAGGTGGACGGCGGGATCGATCGCGAGACGAGCCGGCTGGTGATCGACGCGGGCGCGACGGCGCTGGTCGCGGGCACCGCGACCTTCCGGGGCGGCCCGTCGGCCTATGCGGACAATATCCGCGCGTTGCGGGGGATCAATGAACTCGCCGGCGCCCAATAGGCCCGAAATCGTCGACGACGAGACACCCGACGAGATCGAGCCGGGCAAGCGGCTCATCCGTGTCGGCGACAAGGGATTGTCGCTGAGCGAGCGCATCGCCGTACGCCTGCACAAGCTCGCCTGGCGCACGCCGCTGCACAGCTTCCGCCTGCGCGGGCGCTATCCGCTGAAGCTGCTCGCCGTGCCTCCCGATCCGGTGGCCGGCGATGCGCGCATCGGCCGTGCGATCATCGAGGAAGGCGAGATGCGCTTCCGCGGCGAGACGCTCGGCCTCGAAACGCTCGATTTCCGCAACCTCGGCGTGTCGCCCGGCTTTGCCGACCATCTGCAGAGCTTCGCCTGGCTGCGCGATCTCGGCGCGGCAGCCCCGCGCGAGACGGCGGCACCGATGGCGGAGCTGATCGTGCGGCAGTGGCTGGCGGTGTGCGGCAGCACGGTGACGGAGGCCGGCTGGCGCGCGGACCTCGCCGCACGGCGCATCCTCTTCTGGATGGCCTATGCGCCGCTGATCCTCTCCTCCTCCGACCTGGTCTACCGCTCGGCCGTGCTGAACGGCATCGCCCGCGCCGCGCGGCATCTCGATCGCAGCGCGGACAAGGCCCCGCTCGGCCTGCCGCGGATCACCGCCTGGGCAGGCGTGGTCGCGGCGGGGCTGATCATCCCGGGCGGCGATCCGCGGCTGGCACATGGCGAGGCCGGGCTCGCGCGCGCTCTTTCCCAGGCGGTCTACAGCGACGGCGGCATATCCAGCCGTTCGCCGGTCGCCCAGCTCGACCTGATCGAGATCCTGTCCCAGCTGCGCGCAGTCTATGCCGTGCGCCGGCGCGAGCCGCATCATGCGATAGAGCACGCGCTCGCCCGCGCGGTGCCAGCGCTGCTCGGCGTTACCCTCGGCGATGGCGGGCTGTCGAGCTGGCAAGGCGGCGGCCCGTTGCCGGCAGGACGGGTCGATGCGATCGTCGAGGCTTCCGGCGTGCGCACCCGGCCGCTGCGCCAGGCGCGCGACTGGGGCTATCAGCGGCTCGCCGCCGGCCAGACGGTGGTGGTGGTGGATGCCGCGCCGCCGCCGATCGCACGGCTGGCCGAGGGCGGCTGCGCCTCCACCCTGGCGTTCGAGCTGTCGGACGGCACGCATAGGCTGATCGTCAACTGCGGCGGCGCGCGGGCCACCAGCGCGCTGCCGCCCGACCTGGTCGACGCGCTGCGCACCAGCGCCGCCCATTCGACGCTGATCATCGCTGACAGCAATTCGACCGCGCTGCATCCCGACGGCTCGCTCGGCCGCGGGGTCGCCGAAGTCTCGCTCGACCGGCAGGAGACCGAGGCGGGCAGCCGCATCGACGTGACGCATGACGGCTATGCCAAGCGCTTCGGCTTCCTCCACCGCCGCCAGATCGCGCTCTCGGTGGACGGGCGCGAGGTGCGCGGCGAGGACGTGCTGCTGCCCGCCGAACAGCGGCGGCGGCCGCAGCCGGAAGGCTTCGTCATCCGCTTCCACCTCGCACCCGGCGTCGAGGCGACGAGCACTGCGGACGGCCTCGGCGCGCTGCTGCGCATCGACGGCGGCGCCTTATGGCAATTCCGCTGCCGCGGCGGCGCGCTTTCCGTGGAGGACAGCCTCTGGATCGACGGCCAGGGACGGCTGCGCCCCTCCACCCAGCTCGTCGTCGCAGGCGAAACGGCCGCCGGCGGCGCCAGCGTCGCCTGGCTGCTCCGCCGCGCAGGCTGAACCCGTATCATCCTGCCAGAGCAACTTTTTCCCCTTCGTCATCCCGGACTTGATCCGGGATCCATGAACCGCAGCGTTGCCGATGAGATGCGACGCTGCGGCAGGTAGGATGAAGGCAAGCCGAACCGAAAACCGGTTTCCCCTTTCCGACGCGATGCTCTAAGAGCCCCGCCGACAAGCAAACGCCATCGGATGCACGGGGAATCGCAGGCCCCGGCGATCCGCCACCTCCAGGGAACGAGGCCCATGTCCACCGTAAAGATCAAACGCGCGCTGCTCTCCGTCTCCGACAAGAGCAGCCTTGCCGAGCTCGGCCAGGCGCTGGCCCGCCATGGCGTGGAGCTGGTGTCCACCGGCGGCACCGCGAAGGCGCTGCGCGACGCCGGGCTGGTGGTGCGCGATATCAGCGATCTCACCGGTTTTCCCGAGATGATGGACGGGCGCGTCAAGACGCTGCATCCCAAGGTGCATGGCGGCCTGCTCGCGGTGCGCGACGATGCCGGCCACATGGCCTCGGCGGACGAGCATGCGATCGGCATGATCGATCTCGTCATCGTCAACCTCTATCCCTTCGCCGCCACGGTCGCCAAAGGCGCCGAGCGCGACGAGATCATCGAGAATATCGACATTGGCGGCCCCTCCATGGTCCGTTCGGCCGCGAAGAACCACGCCTTCGTCGCGATCGTCACCGATCCGGCGGACTATGCCGGGCTGATCGCGGAGCTGGATGCCAACAACGGCGCGACGACGCTGGAATCGCGCCGGCGTTTCGCCGCCAAGGCGTTCGCGGCCACCGCGGCCTATGATGCGATGATCTCCTCCTGGTTCGCCTTCGCCGACCAGGGCGAGGCGCTGCCCGAGACGCTGTCGGTGCCGCTGCGCAAGGGCGCGGCGCTGCGCTACGGCGAGAATCCGCACCAGTCGGCGGCGCTCTATCTGCCGATCGGCCCGTCCGCGCGCGGCATCGCCCAGGCCGAGCAGCTGCAGGGCAAGGAGCTCAGCTACAATAATTACAACGACGCCGACGCGGCGCTGGAGCTGGTCAGCGAATTCCGCGACGGGCCGCCCACCGTCGTCATCGTCAAGCACGCCAATCCCTGTGGCGTCGCCAGCGCGAACACGCTGATCGAAGCCTATGAGGCCGCGCTCGCCTGCGACAGCGTCTCGGCATTTGGCGGCATCATCGCGGTCAACCGGCCGCTCGACGGCCCAACCGCCGAGGCGATGTCCGGCATCTTCACCGAAGTGGTCGCCGCCCCCGCGGCGGACGAGGCGGCCCGCGCCGTCTTCGCCAAGAAGAAGAATCTGCGCCTGCTGATCACCGGCGAGCTGCCGGATCCGGCACGCGGCGGCCTCACCATGAAGACGATCGCGGGCGGCATGCTCGTCCAGTCGCGCGACAATGGCCAAATCACGCGCGATGCGCTGAAGCTCGTCACCAAGCGCGCGCCGACCGAGCAGGAGCTGACCGACTGCCTGTTCGCCTGGACAGTGGCCAAGCACGTCAAATCGAACGCGATCGTCTACGCCAAGGACGGCAGCACCGCCGGCGTCGGCGCGGGCCAGATGAACCGCCTCGAATCCGCCCGCATCGCGGCCTGGAAGGCCAAGGACGCGGCGGAGAAGGCCGGCTGGGCCGAGCCGCGCACGATCGGTTCAGCGGTCGCGTCGGACGCCTTCTTCCCCTTCGCCGACGGCCTGCTCGCGGCAGTCGAGGCGGGCGCGACCGCCGTCATCCAGCCGGGCGGCTCGATCCGCGACGAGGAAGTCATCGCCGCCGCCGACGAGGCGGGCCTGGCCATGGTTTTCACGGGCATGCGCCACTTCCGCCACTGAGCGGAGAACGAACATCGTAGCGAATGCTCGCCCCTCCCATGATGGGAGGGGCGCGTTAAAGGCGCGTCCGGCCTCAGTGGGCGAGCTGATGCTTCAGCGCGCTCATCGCCGAATGGCCGCGGGTCACGGATTCATAGGCCCGCGCGATCGCGTCGCGCGCCTCGCCGCCCATCGCATCGTCGCGCAGGGCGCGGCCGAATTCCTCCTTCAGATAATCCTCGCCGCGCTCGATCTCCTTGACGATCGCGGCGTCGCCGCCGCCCAGCGCAACGCGCAGATCCTCGATCCGGCGATGGATGGTGGCGGCCGCCGATCCGAAATCATTGGGCTTCCCGCCCAGCGCGCGGCTGGTCTGCTGCAGCAGTTCGACGGAACCGCGCCGCCCGGCGGCCAGATCGAGAAAGAGCGCCTTGAAATCGGCGGAGTCTACCTTTTCGGCTGAATGTTCATAACCCTTGATGCTGTCGATCAACGTGGTGATGAGATCGTCGATCTTGCTGATGTCGTGATTGGCGGACATGTTTTTCCTCCGAATTGATCCGCCAAGAACCGACAAGCCTTCGCAATTGTTCAGGGATTTCCGTTCGACGCAGAGGATTTTCGTGGTTAATCACTCTCCGCCTGCGGATCGCGACCGCCCTGCATATGGCGGATCAGATTGTCGCGCACCCGGGTGACCCCGCGCTCCGCTAGGTCGGACGACTTATCCTTCACGGTGCCGGCCGCCGCCGGTGACAGCCAGCATGGAGCCGCACAATGAGCGAAGACAAGAATGATGCCGTCGACGAGAGCCGGCGCCGCTTCCTAGGCATCGCCGCGGCAGCCGGGCTGGCCATGCCGGCCGGCCTGATCGGCAACGCCGCCCGAGCCGTGGCGGCTGCCGTGCCCGAGCCCTGGTTCACGACTCGGCAGATCGCGGCGGGAGACCTCGACGTCGGCTATGTCGATGCAGGCCCGCGCGGCGGGCAGCCGGTGCTGCTGCTGCACGGCTGGCCCTATGACATCTACAGCTTCGTCGAGGTGGCGCCGCGGCTGGTGGCGGCCGGGTACCGCGTGATCATCCCCTATCTGCGCGGCTATGGCAGCACCCGCTTCCGCTCCGCCGATACGATGCGCAACGGGCAGCAGGCGGCGCTGGCGGTGGACATGATCGCGCTGATGGATGTGCTCGGCATCCGTCAGGCGATCCTCGCCGGCTTCGACTGGGGCGCGCGCACCGCCGACATCATGGCGGCCCTGTGGCCGGAACGGTGCCGTGCGCTGGTTTCGGTCAGCGGCTATCTGATCGGCAGCCAGAAGCTCAACGAAGCGCCGCTGCCCCCCGAGGCGGAGCTCGCCTGGTGGTATCAATTCTATTTCGCCACCGAGCGCGGGCGGATCGGCTATGATCGCAACCGCAAGGATTTCGCGCGGCTGATCTGGCACAGCGCCTCGCCGCGTTGGCAGTTCGACGAGGCGACCTTCGCACGCTCGGCAGCCGCGTTCGACAATCCCGACCATGTCGCGATCGTGATCCACAATTATCGCTGGCGGCTGGGCCTGGCCGAAGGCGAGGCGCGCTACGACGCGCTGGAGCACAAGCTGGCCGATCTGCCACCGATCGGCGTGCCGACAGTGACGCTGGAGGGCGATGCAAATGGCGCGCCGCATCCGAAACCCGAAGCCTATGCCGCCAAATTCCGGGGCAGATACGCGCACCATCTGATCGGCGGCGGTATCGGCCATAATCTGCCACAAGAGGCACCGGCCGCCTTTGCGGATGCGGTGCTGGAGGCGGCCAGCTTCGCGTGACCGCCGCCGATCAGTTGCCCGGCGCAGGCCGCGGCAGCTGACCGGGCGCGGTGGGAAGCGCGGCGGCCGTCGGCCCGGCTGGCACTGGCGGCGTGGACGAAACCGCAGCCACCGGAGCGATCGCCGACCCAGCCATGGGCGACGACGGCAGGACGGCGCCACGCGCCATCCGTCCGGGGCTTGCGGCCGGCGGCACTTCCGCCAACGGCGCATCGCCCTTCTTCGGGATATGGAGGCCGAACCGGTAGGTTTCGCCGTTCCAGTCGATCGCGTGCTCGAGATCCTGCGCTTCGCCCCTGATCTTCTGCATCACGACGCGCCCGCCATAGGATGAATCCGGATCGACCGTCGTGCGCTGCACCGCTTCGTTGCCCAGCATGGCGAGGGTGCGGCCGAGCCGATCCTGGATGCTCATCACCCCGGCGACACCCGCCGCCGTCGCCACGGTGGCCCCGGCGATGCCGATCGAATTGTCGCGATAAGCGGTGTGCCAGGAATAGGTGCCGTTCGGCGTGCGCATGCGGCCATAATAATGATCGGTAGTGTGCGCGGTGGACGCTGCCGCCGCGGCCGCACCGGTGAGCAGCGCGACGCCGATCGCCGACCATGTCGCGCGCTTCTTCGCGGCGCGCTCCAGTTCGTCCTCGGTGAACGCCGCGAGCATTTGGCCGCCCACGGTGGCCCGGATGTTCGCGCTGTCGAAATCCGCGACGCGATCGCTGTCATTATAGACGACGACCATGAAGCTGATGCTGCCATGATCCATGGGCAACGGCGTTATCGAGACCGCCCCGTTCGGCTTTTCGAGCATCACCGTGGGCACGCCGCGATCGTAGCGGGCCGTTTCCTCGCCCACGCGATAGGGCTTCGGCAGCAGCGCCGCCCCGGCGATCGCCTGCGACGTGATGGCAGCCGCGCCCAGCAGCGCGACGACGAATTTCCAGACAGACATGGTCAAGCCCCCGCTTCGCCGGCGAGTCGGCCGGTATCCGCCGGCCTGCGTGCATCGGGGGCGGCAACACAAGCCTCGATTGATCCGTTCCGGCCGGGATCCGCTATTGCGGGGTAGCAGCCACCCGAAGCTGCGGCGGAGGGAGTGGCGTGCGGCGCACGGCAACCTGATTCCGGCCCCGTTGCTTGGCATCGTAGAGTGCCGCATCTGCCAGGGTCACGAGAGTTTCCGCCGTCATTCCTTGGGCCGGATTGCCATGGCCGACACCGATGCTGATGGTCACGACACCCGCCGGCGCGGGCGTGGAGAGTGCGAGCCGTTCCACCGCGGCGCGCATCGCCTCGGCCATCGCTGCCGCGTCGGCCAGGCTCGTCGCCGGCAGGATCGCGGCAAACTCCTCCCCGCCATAACGTGCGACGAGATCCCCACCGCGCCGGAGGCTGCCGCGTAGCGCAGCCGCTACCGCGCGCAGCCGCGCGTCGCCCATCGGATGGCCAAGCCCGTCGTTGAGCAGCTTGAAATGATCGATGTCGATCATCAGCAGCGCGAGGCCCGGTCCGCCGTCCGCTACGCGCGCCCATTCATCGGTGAGCCGTTCGTCGAAACGGCGGCGATTGGGCAGGCCGGTCAGCGCATCGACCAACGAGAGATGGGCAAGCTTGTCCTGTTCGTCGAAGCTTCGCATCTGGACGAGCACGTTGCGCACGCCATAGCCCAGCGTCGCGGCGATGAAGCCGATGATGGCAAGCGCGGGATGCTGGAAGACCAGCAGGCTCGACACCATCATCAGCATGGCGGGAAGCATCAACGGACTGCCCGCGCGCACCGCCCGCTCGAGCCGCTGCGGCACGGCTGGCGCCTGCGCCGCCGCCGGGACGCCGCGCAACACGATCGCCGCGAGCAGGAGGAAGGGCAGATCGATCAGGAGATCCATCGTCCCCCCGTAATCGACCTCCATCTGGTAATGATTGATGTAGAATGCGGTCGCCATATAGGGTGCGCCATAGAGCACGAGCGTCGCGAAGAAGCGGCGGCTTTCCGCATCCGGGCTCGCATGCCAGCGAGCCAGCGCGAACAGCAGGATGAACGCGTTTTCGATATCGAACATCAGGCGCAGGCTGAGCACACCCTCGTCGCTTGCGTCGGCGATGGTGGCGAAAGCGAAGGTGTAAACGAAGAAGAGATAGCCGAGCGCCGCCGCAAGCACGGCGTCGACGAGCCGCACGAGGCGCGCTTCGCCCTCCGGACTGGCGACCGAGAAGAGCAGCGGCACGCCATAGAGCACGAAGAGCAGCATCGTCGCCGCGCCGACGCTGCTGGCCGCGGCCAGCAGCGTGCCGATGATGTTGGCGACCATCGCGAGGGACCAGAGCAGCATCGCCAAAGCAAGCGCGGCCCAGCCCTCCATGCGGCGATCGCGCCACCCCCGCCACGCGCAGACCAGCCCGGCCAGCAGCGGAGCAGCCGCGAGGAAGACGAGCGATACGACCTTCGCGTGGGTGCCGGCAAAAAAGAGCGCCGCGCCGTGCGCAAGGAGGAAAAGGGGCGGCAATGGCAGCGCCACCCTCTCTAGCCTCAATGAGCGCCCCATCTCCATGGTGCCCCTATGCTCCAGCGCTGCCGTACGTGGCGACTTCGCTCGAACCTGTCACAAGACCGTTAGCAAAGAGTGGAGAAATAGGTCCATCCAACCAAAGCCGCGTCATCGCAAGTTCAGCTTGAAACGTTACGCTGCCAAAGTTGTTATGACTAACAAGACGGGTTCGTAACGGAGGAGTTTTTCCGATGAAGATGAAGCTTACTGCGGTCGCCATGGCGGCGATCATGTCGGTTTCCGCGGCGATGCCGGGAACGGCCATCGCCCGAGACCGCGACAACCATAGCTATTATGGCAAGCATCATCGCCACTATCATTATCGTTGCAAGCGCAGCAGCGGCACCACCGGCGCCATCCTCGGCGGCGTGGGCGGCGGCGTCGTGGGCAATGCTCTGGGCGGCGGCGTGATCGGCACTGTGGCCGGCGTCGCAGGCGGCGCTCTGCTCGGCAAGCATCTCGACAAGAAGCACGACGCCGCGCAGAACCGCCGCAACGGCTGCTGATCCAGCGACGACCCGCACTCCTGGCAATCCGGCAGGGCTCCGCGCGTCACCGGCGCGCGGGGCTCGACGGAGTGTCAGGCCCGGATGGCGGGGCTCGAACCCCCGACCCGCCGGCTCAATTCGGTCGAGATAGGACAATCGGAACCATTTGTTTCCGAAAACCGAGCACTACGTTGCCAGAGCGAGTGCCAATTTCCTGGTGCAGCCGTGCAGATGTCCCCGGCACGATCATGCTCGAACATCAGTGACGGCAAGACGTCGGGGTGATCGGCGATCAGCCCGCGGGCCGCGTCCAAACCAGGAGTCAGCCGGTCAGATGATTTTCCCATGCGCCTTGCGCGGTTGACGGGCGGCCCGGACGATCACTGCAGTCGAGAGCAGGATCGACGACATCAGCGCACCTATAGCGAGGATGCCGGCGCTCGTGATCCTCACCTCGCCAACCACGCTGGCACGATTGCCAAATTCGATCGCGAATTTGGCATGTTGCGCGTCCGCAGTTCCGTGGGCCGGAGACAGGCTTCGCTGATCCATCAACCATAGGCTCCAATATTGCCCGTGAAGAGCAGAATAGGGTGCCGGCCGGGGATGCCAACGCCCTTCGGCGCCAAAATCCAGACAAATTTCGCAAACGCGAACACCGTTGACCTTTGCGCACCGACCGGCGCCGCGCGCCAATCGAAATCGTTTCGAGGTCGAGCGCCGGACCTGCAAATCAGCCGCCGCGGGCACACGGCCGCCCGACCGGCGGCGATTGAGGTGGCGGCACGCGGCCGAAACCGCTAGGGGGCGCGAACCGACACTTGCCGCGGGACGCGACCCGGGCCGAGTCATCGGACCGGCAGACGCCCTGAAACCCCACTGGTACGCCAGCATAGCCATATCGAGCCTGATGACCTTTCCCGATCTCCCCTCGCCGATTTCCGAAGCGCTGGCCGAACGCGGCTATGCCGAGCTGACACCCGTCCAGGTGGCCGTCGCCGAACCGGCCGCACGCGGCCGCGACCTCATCGTCTCGGCACAGACCGGTTCGGGCAAGACCGTCGCCTTCGGGCTCGCCATGGCGCAGGATCTGTTGGCGGAGGGCGCCCCCTTGCCCTCCGCCGGCGCGCCGCTGGCACTGGTGATCGCGCCGACGCGTGAGCTGGCGCTGCAGGTGAGCCGGGAACTGGGCTGGCTCTACGCGAAGGCGGGTGCGCGCATCGCTACTTGCGTCGGCGGCATGGATCCCTCCCGGGAGCGGCGTACGCTCGCACAGGGCGCGCATATCGTGGTCGGCACGCCGGGTCGCCTGCGCGATCATCTCGAACGCGGCGCCCTCGATCTCTCGTCCATCGCCTTCGTCGTGCTCGACGAGGCGGACGAGATGCTCGACATGGGCTTTCGCGACGATCTCGAGGAGATTCTCGACGCGACGGCGGAGGGACGGCGCACCCTGCTCTTCTCCGCCACCATGCCGAAGCCGATCATGGCGCTCGCCCGCCGCTACCAGCGCGACGCGCTGCGCATCTCGATGGTCGACGATCATCGCGGCCATGGCGACATCTCCTATCAGGCCGTCACCGTCTCGCCCGCCGACATCGAAAATGCGGTGATCAACCTCTTGCGCTTCCACGAGGCGGAGACGGCGATGCTGTTCTGCGCGACGCGCGACAATGTTCGTCATCTTCACGCGGCGCTGGTGGAACGCGGCTTCGCGGCGGTGGCGCTGTCAGGCGAGCACAGCCAGAATGAGCGCAACCATGCGCTGCAGGCGCTGCGCGACGGGCGCGCCCGCGTGTGCGTGGCCACCGACGTCGCCGCGCGCGGCATCGACGTGGCGACGCTGAGCCTCGTCATCCATGTCGAGATCCCGCGCGATGCCGAGGTGCTGCAGCATCGCTCGGGCCGTACCGGTCGCGCCGGACGCAAGGGCGTCGCTGTGCTGATCGTGCCCTATCCCCGCCGCCGGCGCGTGGAATCGATGCTGCGCGGCGCGCGCATCGCCGCAGAATGGGTGGACGTACCGACCCCCGAACTGATTCGCGCGCGGGACCAGGAACGGCTGATCGCTACGCTGATGGAGCCGATCGAGGCGGACGAGGACGAGCGGCAGCTCGCCGAGCGGTTGCTGGAGCAGAAGGACGCGGCCGAGATCGCCCTCGCGCTCGTGCGCGCGCATCGCAAGGCACTGCCCGATCCCGAGGAGCTGATCGACCTTTCCGCGCGGGACGGCGACGCGCGCCAGGCCAATGCCCATCATCGCGCCGGCTTCGATGACGTCGTCTGGTTCCGCATGGACATCGGCCGCCGCCACAATGCCGATCCGCGCTGGATCCTGCCGCTGCTATGCCGCCGCGGGCACATCACCCGCAACGAGATCGGCGCGATCCGCATCGGCGCAAGCGAGACCTTCTTTCAGGTGCCGCGTGCGATCGGGGCGAAATTCCGTTCGGCCCTGCAGCGCACCGCGCGCGAAGGCGCAGAAGACGAGAGCGGCATCCGCATCGAGCCTTCCGAAGCGCCGGGCGAGACCACGCGCGCCAATGCGCGCCGCTCCAACGACTCAGGCGATCGCGAGCGCGGCCATGATGCGCCACCGCGCCACGAGGCGCGCCCGCATCGCGGCAAGCCGCCCAAGGCCGGCCCGCGCGGCCATCGTCCCCGCCCGCTCGGCAAGGGCCCGCGCGGGTGACGGGCGCGGGCATCCGGATCCTGGTGGATGCCGATGCCTGCCCCGTGAAGGAAGAGATCTACAAGGTCGCCTTCCGGCACGGCACCGGCGTCGCCATCGTCAGCAACAGCCATTTGCGCGTCCCGGCCCATCCGCAGATCGAGCGGATCGTGGTGAGCGACGCGTTCGATGCGGCTGACGACTGGATCGCGGCGGCCGCCGGCCCACGCACCATCGTAGTCACGGCGGACATATTGCTGGCGGATCGCTGCCTGAAGGCAGGCGCCGCGGTGCTGGCCCCGAACGGCAGGCCCTTCACGACCAACATGATCGGCAGCGCGATCGCAACCCGCGCGATCATGGCCGATCTGCGTGCCGGCGGCGACATCATCGGCGGCCCGCCCGCCTTCAGCAAGGCGGACCGGTCGCGCTTTCTCTCCGCACTGGACGAGCAGATCGTACGGCTGATGCGGACGGCCGCGCGGGGCTAGAACGATTTCGAAGCAGGCGGATTCACCCACCGGCTCGGAAATCGCGATAAAGAAGCCGGAGCGAAGGCGAGTTCACGTCATCCCGCTGCCACGTGCGGCAGCACCTTTTCGACGAACAGCCGCAGGCTTTCCCAGCCGACCGCGGGATCGAGCCCCGCGACGAGCGGATGGAACATGACGGAGACGTCGGCGCGCAACATCGCCATACATTCGTCCGGCGTCACGACCGAATAGGTGCCCGTCGCCTTCACCGCCTCCAGCGTGGCCGCATAGGAATAAGCGCCCGTCACCTGC
Source organism: Flavisphingomonas formosensis (assembly GCF_009755815.1). Taxonomy (GTDB): domain Bacteria; phylum Pseudomonadota; class Alphaproteobacteria; order Sphingomonadales; family Sphingomonadaceae; genus Flavisphingomonas; species Flavisphingomonas formosensis. The sequence continues at coordinate 863,070 of NZ_WRPK01000001.1, read as the reverse complement.
TGCGCATTCTGCCATTTTCCGTAGCTCTCGGTCTCGTGCAGCGCGTGGCGGCCGATCCGATCCCAGGTCGCCTCGGGATCCTCGGTGACGAAGACCGCGGCCGGTCCGGTCGGGCCCATCGGTTCCCAGGAGCGGCCGAGCCGCCGCGCCTCCTCCACATAGATGCGGTGCAACGCCGGATCGTGGGTGATGAAGCCGTCCGCAAGCCGCCCGGCTCGCTTCGCCGCCACCGGCTTCGCACCGCCCATATAGATGGGCAGATGCGGACTGGCGGGCCGCGGCGTCACGCGCACCGTGCGCCCGCGAAAGTCGAAGGGCTCGCCCGTCCAGGCGGCGCGCAAGGCCTGGATACACTCCTCTACCGCCCGGCCGCGCGTCGCGAAATCGCGGTCGAACATGTCGAATTCGGCCGGCACATAACCGCCAACCGCGACCAGCGCCGTGCGCCCCTTCGAAATGATGTCGAGCACCGCCAGTTCCTCGGCGAGGCGCAACGGATCGTGCAGCGGCACGACGATGGCCGACAGGTTCAGCCGGATCCGCTGCGTGCGCGCGGCGATCGCGGCGGCCAGCGTGATCGAGGACGGGCAATAGCCATCCTCGACGCCATGATGCTCCGCCAGCGAAACGGCGGTGAAGCCGTGCGCATCGCCATAGGCCGCCATCTCGATCGCCGCTGCGTACAGTGCCTCCCGCGGCGCGCCCCAATCGGGGCAGCGCATGTCGAAACGGAGCTGGATGGGGGGCAGCGTCATGGCATCGCTCGTTAAGGACGTAGGAAAAGACCATCATGGCTGCGTCCGGCGGGATGCCCGACCCATAATCCGAGACAATCGTGGCGAAGCGGCCACAACACCGCCCGCATTCGAGACGGCCAATTCTGTCCGAAGCCGCTTGACGATAACAAGGCCACCACGATCCGGAGAGATCATCCGGAGCCGGCGGGGAGAGCGGGCCGATGAAATTTACGCTGAGTGTGGGCTTCTGCCCGGTCGATCATTATCTGCCGCTCGCAATGGCCGGCGACGCCAGCGGCTGGAACGCGGTCAGCGTGCCGGACGGGCTCTTCTACTTCACCCAATCCTCGCCCTATCCCTATTCGGCCGACGGACACCGTTTCTGGCCATCCGACACGCCCTTCCTCGATCCCTTCGCGGTGGTGGCGGCAATGGGAGCGGTAACGCAGCGGATCGCCTTCTACACCAACGTGCTCAAGCTTCCCGTGCGCCACCCGCTGCTGGTCGCCAAGGCCGCAACCTCGGCGTCGGCCCTGACCAAGGGCCGCTTCGGACTGGGCGTCGGCCTCAGCCCGTGGAAAGAGGATTTCGACGTGTTGGGGGAGGATTGGCGCAGCCGCGGGCCGCGATCGGCCGAAATGGTGGAGATCATCCGCGGCATCTCGCGCGGCGGGCGATTCGAGCATGAAGGGGAGCATTATACGATCCCTTCGATGGAAATCTCGCCGGCGGCGGTGGATCCCTTCCCGATCTATTTCGGCGGGCTGGTCGATGCTGTCTTCCAACGCGCCGCGCGGCTCGGCGACGGCTATATCTGGTGGGAAAACGCCAAGAGTGGGCTTGCCGATTTCCCGGCGATCGTCGCCGCGCTCCGCGACTATCTGGCCGCAAACGAACGCAAGGCCGACGGCTTCGAAATCAAGGCCTTTCCGAGCTCGACCAAGGTCGACGATCTGCGCCGCCTGGCGGATGCCGGAATGACCGACCTGATCGTGATGCCCTGGTATTTCTACGCGGGCGACCCGAACGATCTCGGCTTCCGGATCGACTGCGTCCGCCGCTTCGCCGAGGATCATTTCGCGCTGTTCGGATAAGGCCGCCAGCCGGAGGCGCGCCCGTCGACCGTGATGCTCAGGCCTGGATGCCGATCAGCGCTTCCCGGGCCAGTTCGTGGAGGAAAGCGGTGGTGTCCTCCTCGACCGCTGCCGCATCGCCGCGAAACTCCCTGGCCAAGGAGGTGCACAGATCGCCGACGCGCGTCGGCATCTCGATTGCATCCCAGATGCGGCGGCCTATGCTGTCGAGGCCTACATAGCGGCCCGTCTCCACATTCAGGATCACCAGTTCCTCGTCCACGCACGTGGCCGGCATGTCCGGGTTGCGGACCACGATGGTATCCGGACCGATCGCTGCTTGTCGAATTGTCATATCCTCATCCCGTCCGTTGATTGCCCCGCTCACGAAAGCCCGCCGTCTGTAATTTCTCGTGGATGGCAGCAGACCGACCCCGCGCCGGCCTGAGAGAATCGGTCCCCCGCTGCATCGATGTCATCGGCGCAGCGCATCAATCGCCGCCGATCGCGGCCAGCACCGCGTCCATCGTCCAATCGCCATCGGGGCGCACGATGCGCAGCATCTCGATATCCTGCAGTGCGCGCGACACGAGCAGCACCCGCCCCGCCACCGTTTCGGCCAGATAGGGGCCGTAGACGCTGTGCATGAGCAGCGGCAGCTTCGCCCGCCCCGTCACCCGCTCCACCTGCACGGCGGCCCCGGAGCCGCGTTCGAGATGGACGATCCGGCACAACCGCCGCGCCGAGCGCACGTCGTCGATGCGCGCGGGCACGGCCATTTTCATGCGATGCCACGCATTCTGCCTCAGGCCCTGCGTGTCGAGGCCCAACGCCTGCGATGCCCCTTCGAAAAGCGCGACATGGCGCCCGCCGGCCGGGATCTCGATGCCGCCGCTTGCATCGAGGCGCAGCGCGCTGATGTCATCGGTCTGCAGCGGCCAGCCCCGATCAGCCAGGGCGGCGGCGGTGGTCGATTTGCCGGCGCCGGATTCTCCGCAAAGCAGCACGACACCACCAGGCGAGACGACCCCCGAGGCATGCAGCACGAACAGATCACGCTGCCGCAACAGCGCGGCGAGCACGGGATGCAGCAGGATGTGGCGAAGCAGGGCCTCGTCGCAGCCGGCGACGGGCGCGAAGACGATGCGCTCGCCCCGTTCGGCCAGGAACCTGCCGACGGCGGCGCTGCGATACAGATAGGCCGCGGCGGTCATATCCTGCATCGCATCCGAAAAGCCCGGCGCATCGAGCGCGGCGGGAACCGACCCCGCTCGCACGATGACATCGGGCACGTCCGCGGGATCGGCCGGCTCCAGTTCCGGGCAGTCGAAGGGAAGCGCCAGCACGAGGCCGTGAGCGCGGTGGAGATGCGGCATCGCCTCGTCCCTTGCGGGCTGCCCGGCCGGTGCCGCGGCTTTCTCGTCCATCGTGCGGCGCCTCAATATCGCGTGCCGAAGCCGTTGACGAACAGGCCGGCCATCAGGCCGCGCATCAGCACCGTCGTCGCCAGATCGAGGATCCGGCTTCCCTCCTCGCTCTGGAGGCGCTGCCAGACGGTCCGCATCCACGCTACGTCCACATAGGCCGCGCCCGCCCCGCGCTCCACATCATCGAGCGCATCCTCCATATCAGCGGGAAAGCGCCGCAGGCGGGGCACGAGATCGCTGAGCTGTCGGCCCATCATGCGATTGAGGCGCACTTCCTCGGGCAACCGGCCCTTCATCGCCTCTCGGATCAGCCAGCGGCGCATGCCCGTCTCCGGATCCACATAGATGCGGTCGGGCACCGAAAAGCAGAATTCGAGCAATGCGGGATCGGCGGTGGGATCGGCCATCGTTATGCCTGTCGCTTCGCCAAGTTCGGCGAAGACGGCGCCAACCTTTTGGGAGCCCGGCCGGATGAAACGGAAGCGCTCCTGCCGTGGAGTCGGATAGGCGCCTTCGACGGGATCGTCGAGCCGCCGCTCGCGCAGCCTCATCCGCCGGGCGAATTCCGGGTGGATGGCCGATGTGGGAAAATCGCGGGGCATGCGGAGCCCGCGATAGAGGCGTTCCACCGGCCAGGGCAGCATGCGGCGCGCCCGCAGCCTCGCCATGCCGCCAAGCCCGTGGCGGGACCGCTCGTGCCGCAGCGGCAGGGACGTCAAATCTCCGCTCCAGGATATGCCGCCATTGCCCAATTGTCCGATCAACAGCACTTCATTGCCGTCTCGCGCGGCGGTGCGCAGCAGATCGAGCATCCAATAATAGGCCGCCGCAGCGTGCTGAGGCTCGCGCGTGATGGCGAGCACCTCGCGCATGGCAGCGACGGGCGATGCATCCGCCGCCTCGATACGGCGGAGGTCGATCGTGCCGGCGGCTCGGGCGGTGACGGCGGCCAGAGGATATTCGTCGCCGATGGTCGCTCCCATGAACGGCGCCGGATCATGCACCGGGACGGACACATAGGCCGGCAACCGCCTGCCGCGCGATGCCAGGAACGGCGCAGCGGTGACGGCCACCGATCCGGAATCGAGCCCGCTGCTCAGCGTCGTGGCGACGGCGCCGGAGGCGGGCACGCGGATGCGGACAGCCTCGTCGAACAGTTCGCGGAAGCGGACGACATAATCCTCCCGCCGCGGCAGCTTCGCCTCCCAAACATCCTCGAGGCGCCAGTAATAATGGATTTCCAGCCGATCCGGCGTCACGCGCAGCCAATGCGCGGGCGGCAACCGCGCTATCGATTTATCGGTGGTTCGGCTCCCATGGTGGGCGGGCCATGAAATCAACGTCTGGGCGACATACAGCTCGTCCAGCACCGCAGGCGCCAGATCCAGCGCCATCAGATCCTCGCGCGCGGTGGCGAAGGCGAAAACGTCCGGGCCGTCATGATAATAGAGCGCGCTACTGCCCAGCCGGTCGCGCGCCAGAAGGAGGCTGGTCGCGGACGCGTCCCACATTGCGGCGCACCAGTCACCCTGGATCCGCTCGCATGCCGCCGCTCCCCAACGCGCAAAAGCATCCCGCAACAACGCTACATCGTCGAGCACCGTTGGGCCGCATTCGAGGGCGCGGGCCAACTCCACCCGGTTATGCACCGTGCCCCATCCGATGACTGGCACCGCGCGATCGTCCGCAGCACCAGCCGCATCCCCCCAGAGCAAGACCCGCTCGTCGGCATAGACCGGCGGGCCTCGACGCGTGCGGCCGACCGCCTCGAGGCGCGTGCGCAGACCATATGCATCGTTGCCACGAAGAAAAAAACCGAAGAGCCGCCCCATCGGGGTCGCATAGCCGACAGTTGACGGCGTGGCGAGACAATCATCGCCACGAAGCGGAATTATCGGCCCAACAGAAAGAGTTGATACCGATCAACCGCTGTGGCTATATCGTGAAGCATCCGTTGCGGAGCAAGGCATAATGCAATGGATGAGGCTTGGGGTTGTAGGCCTAGGTCAGTTTTGAAGGGACAGGGGACATGGATAAGCTTGAATCGAAAGATCCGACAGCGTCTGGCGGCGAAGCGCGGTGGCGCCGGCCCAGCCTGGCCGTCGTCGCAATCGAGGAAATCACGCTGCTCGGCAAGCTCGGATCGAGCCTCGATTTGGACATGGAAAACAACTTCTCGGAATGATCGGCGATCGAACGCCTCGCAACGGACGAGGCTTGAGGTTGTTGGCTTAGGCCAGTTTTGAAGGGACAGGGGACATGGATAAGCTTGACTCGAAAAATCCGACTGCATCTGGCGGCGAAGCGCAGTGGCGCCGGCCCATCCTGACCGTGGTCGCGATCGAGGACATCACGCTCGGCAAGCTCGGATCGAACCTCGATTTGGACATGGAAACCAATTACGCGCCGGATTGATTGGCGATCGAATGCTTCGTCGCCGTCCGTCACTGACGGCGCGGCGACGATATCATTCATCCTTGACGCGAACTGCAGCGTGCCGCTCCCAAGGTGACATGTTTGGCGCCGCCGCGCGGGCACGGTTGTACGTTAGCGATAACGCTTGGTCTCGCGACGGGAGATAGCCCGTCATCGCCGCTCAGTTGTGGTCGACGGGCTATCCGAACACACCCCAGCACGCTGGCAACATCGGGACGAGTGCGGTCCCGGCGGAAGCCTCCCGTCCGTGCTTAGAACAGGCGCTTCACCCAGCCATGCGGATCGGCGGCTTCGCCGCGCTGGATCGCGACGAGCTTAGCGCGCAGTTCGGACGTCAGCACGCCCGGGCCGCCATTGCCGATCTTGAAATCCACGCTGGTGCCTCGCACCGCGCCGATCGGCGTCACCACCGCCGCAGTGCCGCAAGCGAAGGCTTCCCGCAGACGTCCGCTCTCGGCATCCGCCTTCCACTGGTCGATCGAATAGCGCTCCTCGCGCACCGCGATGCCAGCGTCGCGGGCGAGCGTCATCAGCGAATCGCGCGTGATGCCGGGCAGGATGGTGCCGAGCGGCGGGGTAAGCATCGATCCGTCCTCGAATACGAAGAAGACGTTCATCCCGCCCAGTTCCTCGACCCACTTATGCTCGGCAGCGTCGAGGAAGACGACCTGGTCGCAGCCCTGCGCGATCGCCTGGCTCTGCGGCAGCAGGCTTGCGGCATAGTTGCCGCCGCACTTGGCAGCGCCTGTGCCGCCCGGTCCGGCGCGGCTGTAATCGTCCGACACCCACAGGCTGACCGCCGGCGCGCCGCCCTTGAAATAGGCACCCGCCGGCGACGCGATGACCATGTAATAATATTCGCTGGCCGGCTTCACGCCCAGGAACACCTCGCTCGCGAACATGAACGGCCGCAGATAGAGCGAGCCGCCCTCCACCGTCGGGATCCAGCTGCGATCCGCCTCGACGATCGCGCGGATCGACTCGAGGAACAGTTCCTCCGGGACTTCCGGCATGGCGAGGCGGCGCGCGGAATCGGCGAAGCGGCGCGCATTGGCTTCGGGACGGAACAGCGAAACATTGCCGTCGGGCATGCGATAGGCCTTGAGGCCTTCGAAAATCTCCTGCGCATAATGCAGCACGGCGCAGGCGGGATCGATCGCGATCGGGCCACGCGGCTTCACCTGTGCATCGTGCCAGCCCTTGTCGACGGAATAGCGCACCACCACCATGTGATCGGTGAAGATCTTGCCGAAGCCGGGGTCCGCGATCAGGCGCGTACGCTCTGCGTCGGATACCGGCGCCGGATGCGCCTGGACTTCGAAGGGAAGGGTCAGCGCAGTCGCCATCGCGTCCTCTTTTTCCTCGTCTGATCGGGTTGCGCGTGATTAGTCGCGGTGGCAAGATACGTCAACATGGCTGCCCAATTTCCCTCCGAAACGCCGCGGGCCGCATCGCCGCTGTTCCTGCGCGAACCGGAGATACGACGCGGCATCGAGCTGCTCTATTTCGGCTACAGCCACTTGCTGCGCGGCATCGACGAGGGGCTGGCGAGCCAGGGCCTCGGCCGCGCCCATCACCGCACACTCTATTTCATCGCGCGTCAGCCCGGCCTCAAGGTCAGCGACCTGCTGCGCCTGCTCGGCATCACCAAGCAATCGCTCGGCCGCGTTCTGGGCGAGCTCACGACCCGCGACCTCGTCGAAACGCGCACCGGCGAAGTGGACCGGCGCCAGCGGCTGCTGTTCCTGACGCCCGAAGGGAAGGCATTGGAAGCCGAATTATTCGAATCGCTTCGCGAGAAACTGTCGGCGGCCTATGCGCAGGCCGGCCAGGGATCGGTCGCCGGTTTCTGGCAGGTGCTCGAAGGATTGATCCCGGCGGAGGAACGCAAACGCGTCGCCGCTCTCCAGCGCGAGGGCTGACAGCCGGGGACAGCGTCCTCCGCGCCCGCCATTTGCTCCAAAACAGAGCATTACCCTCGCTTTTCGAAGAGAGCCGGCGCAAGGAGGGCCAAAGAACAAAAGGGGGAAATGCACGAGATGATGCTTCGATCGACGGGAATCGCCCTGGCATTGGCCGTCGCGCTTACGGGTTCGCCCTCGCAGGCGGCGGACGGGGCGCAAGTCTATGCGCTTACCGGCACCTGCGGCGTGATGACGATCGATGGCAATGATCTCGCCTCGCAATGCGACGGCAAGCTCGTCAGCTTCACGACGCCCAATGGCCGAGTCGGCTTCATCTTCACTGTCGGCGACATGATGCTGACCTTTTCCGGCCGCGGCGAAGACCAGACCAGCCTTGCGGGCGAGCGGGCCTCCCAGCCGATCGACACCATCCGCCTCGCGCATCCCGACCAGGATCCCGAGAAGCTCGACACCCGGCCCGGTTCGGGCACGTGCGTCTATGGCAATCCGTTCGCGCGTGCGATGACCGTGTCCTGCACCGTCACCGCCCAGCAGCAGCTCTATCGTGGAGAGTTCGTGACAGATGGAACGCCGCCGGCCGGCGGTGCGATGTAATCCGCTTCCAAGCCTTTGCAGCATGCCGTCCCGACGTCTGGCGCATGCGGCCGGCCAAGCGCGCGCGGTCTTCCTTCAGTGAAGGCAGACGGCCGGCTCCCCACGTCATCGCGCAATCCCTAGCGCGACGGCATGGGATGGATCACACCGGCACCGGGCTCGCCGCAGGCGTCTTGCTGGCCGTCATGATGCCGAGCAGCGCAAGGCCGGTGACGGCGCCATATTTGCCAAGCTTGCCCAGCGCGGCACGACGCGTATCGTCCACGCCACTCTCGGTCTCGCCCGTCTCCGTCTGATCCCGCGGCTGATCGGCCATCTTATATCTCTCCTGATATGTCGAGGCGGGAAGAAGATCAGCTAACCGCAAGAAAGTCCACCGATTTGGTACGCAGAACGGTCGAACCGAAAGTCGTGCGATGCTGCTCACGATGCCCTTTGCCCAATTTGCCAAGACGGACGCGCTCATCGACGGATATATTTACGGCATCCGCCTGACCGGCTCGTCCGGCCCCGGCCAGCTGTGCAGTGTAGGCACCATACAACGCTGATCGCCGGGCGCTTAAGGACAAACTGCTACCGTGGCATTGCTCCGCTTCGCAGGCATAAATGCGTTTTTTTGTGGGATCCGCCAGATCTTAACGGCGTGCGCGATTACGTGATCGAGCCTGCCGCTGAGCCCGCCTCTTATTGTATCTTTCGGTTGATGCTGAACGCATAGCGGCGTCGCCGCGTTTGGCTTTGTTTTTCCAAAACCTTCCGGCGAAGTATTTGCCGACATCACCCGCGAAGGACACCAGAAGGTCTTTCAAGACATCTTGGATCATGAACGTGAGATATGACGTCGCACTGCTGTGAGCAACTTTGCCCTGGCTATGTCCGCCAACGGGGCGCTTCGGCTCGCCGACCATCGCCGTGGCACGGTAAAACGCAGATACTTTAAATCATTCCCCCCAGCGCTTGACCGACTCGGATTCCACGTTCCATATTTGTTCTCATTCACCATCATGGCGACCGAACTGCAATCTGGAGCAAAGCCGTGGAGCAAGGAGATTCCGTGCACGATAACTCGCGCCCGCTTAACCTCATTCGACAGAACCCGCTCAGCCCGTGGGTGTCCGGCTTTCTTCGCGACGCGACCGAACAGGCCCTCGAAGAGATGTGGGCGCTGGGCGCGGAGAATCTCTGCGGCTATCGGGATGACGCCTGTGGGGATGCGGCGCGCAGGCTGATTGCTGCGATCGAGGACGAGCTACGTCGCCGTGGCAGCCATAGCCTTCTGCTCCCCGAGAACATCGATGCGATACTGACGCAGCGGCATCTTTCGCTCACCGAAATGGCCACGCCAGTGCGCCGCCTAGCCCTCTTCCCATGAGACAGCAGCTTGCCCTACTCTGCTCAACCCAGTGGCTCCGCATGCCAAGTGACGGAGCAAATCGGCGGCCCCGATTCGCGACAGCCGTACCGCTAGAAATGTGGCTAGGAAGCTAATGTGAAAGCCGGCCCTAGGATTGGCGCGGATCTCCCGACCGAGTGCCCACGCACAAACTGCTGAAGAGGCCCTTCGGCGCGCCGATGTGGATGCCCCGCGAGGATTCGAACCTCGATTGACGGAGTCAGAGTCCGTAGTCTTACCTTTAGACGACGGGGCAATCGGAAGCGCGCAGATAAGGGGATGAGGGCGGGCTGTCAACGCCGCTCCACTTGCTCGTCGCGCAGTCCGTGGCTAGTCTCGGCGCCAAGTACCGACGGCGCTCGCCGGCGGAAAAAATGAGTGCATATGCATGGTGCAAGGTTTCGCGACTGCGCCGCCCAGGCTCGGCCATGCGCCGTCCGGTGCGGCCCCCTCCCCTCCTGTCCATGCGGGCTTCTCGCGCCGCACCTACGCGGCTCTGGATCTCGGCACCAACAATTGCCGCTTGCTGATCGCCCGGCCGGCGCGCGAGGGCTTCGTGGTGGTCGATGCCTTCTCCCGAATCGTTCGATTGGGCGAAGGCCTGTCCGGCAGCGGGCGTCTGAGCGAAGCCGCGATGGACCGCGCGGTCGCCGCGCTCGCTATCTGCGCGGAGAAGATCCGCCGGCGCCATGTCTCGCTGGTCCGTTCGGTCGCTACCGAGGCTTGCCGCCGCGCCGACAACGGCCGTGCGTTCGTGGAACGCGTCTATGCCGAGACGGGCCTCGCGCTCGACATCATTCCTCCACGTGAGGAAGCGCGGCTGGCGGTGATCGGTTGCCACGCGCTGCTCGAGCCTGGCGACGGGCCGGCGCTGATCTTCGATATTGGCGGCGGTTCGACCGAACTGATCCTGATCGATGATCGTGGCGGCGAGCCAGCCATATTGGATTGGTACAGCGCGCCCTGGGGCGTCGTCTCGCTGACCGAAAGCGAGCCGCGCGATGCCCCCACGCGCGAGGAACGGTTCGCTGCCTATCAGCGCATGCGTGCGCGCATCGCCGACGAGTTCGGTGGGTTCGCCAAGACGCTCGGCAAGCACCATATCGCGCCTGTGCGGCTGCTCGGTACGAGCGGCACGGTCACCACGCTGGCGAGCCTGCATCTCGGCCTGCCCAATTATGATCGGCGCGCGGTGGACGGTCTCGTCGTGCCTGCCACGGCCATGCGCGACATCAGCGGCCGGCTTTCGGCGATGTCGGTCGCCGAGCGGGCGCAGCTTCCCTGCATCGGCGGCGAACGGGCGGATCTTGTCGTCGCAGGCTGCGCGATATTGGAGGCTATTCTGGATATCTGGCCTGCCGAACGGCTCGGCATTGCGGATCGCGGCATTCGCGAGGGAATTTTGCGCACGCTGATGGCTCGCGGCGGCCGCCTCGCATGAGTCGGGGCGGTTCCGGCGGGCGCCAGCGCGTACGCACAGCCCGCAATCGCAGCGCGGCGTCGACCCGTTGGCTGGAGCGCCAGCTCAACGATCCTTATGTACGCCAAGCGAAGGCGGAGGGCTATCGCAGCCGCGCCGCCTACAAGCTGATCGAGCTGGACGAGCGTTTCGGCCTGCTCGGCGGCGTGCAGCGCGTCGTCGATCTCGGCATCGCACCGGGCGGCTGGGCACAGGTGGTGCGCAAGAAGATGCCCAAGGCAGTGGTGGTCGGCATCGATCTGCTGCCTGTCGCCCCGATCGAGGGCGTCACCCTGTTCCAAATGGATTTCATGGACGATCGCGCGCCGGACCTGCTGGCGGAGGCGCTCGGCGGCCAAGCCGATCTCGTGCTGTCCGACATGGCTGCCAACACCATCGGCCACGCCAAGACCGATCATCTGCGTACCATGGCGCTGGTCGAGGCGGGCGCGGATTTCGCCGGCCAGGTGCTGCGGCCGGGCGGCGCCTATGTCGCGAAGGTGCTGGCGGGCGGCGCCGACAATGATCTGGTCGCGACGCTCAAGCGCATGTTCTCCAGCGTCAAGCACGCCAAGCCGCCGGCGAGCCGCAAGGATTCGTCCGAATGGTATGTGATCGCGCAGGGCTTCAAGGGCCTCGCTCATCCTCCCCGGAACGGGGAGGGGGACCACCCGTAGGGTGGTGGAGGGGTTCCCGCGCACAACGGGCGACACCTCTGCAGTGAGCGGGCCCCCTCCACCGCCTTCGGCGGTCCCCCTCCCCGTTCCGGGGAGGATGAGTACGCCGTTTATTCCGTCAGATCGTCCCACATCGATTTGAGCTTCGAAAAGAAGCCGGAGGATTGCGGGCATTCCTCGCCCGTCTCGAGCTCACGGAACTCCTCCAGCAATTCCTTCTGGCGCTGCGTCAGCTTGGTGGGCGTCTCGACGTCGATCTGCACCACCATGTCGCCATGGCCGCGCCCGTTGAGCACCGGCATGCCCGCGCCGCGCTGGCGCAGCTGCTTGCCCGACTGGATGCCAGCCGGAATGCGGATATCATAGGCCGCCTTGTCGAGCCCCGGCACCCTGATCGTGCCGCCGAGCGCCGCCGTGGTGATCGATACCGGGCAACGGGCGAACAGGGTGGTGCCGTCGCGCTGGAACACCGGATGCCGCGCGACATGGATGAAGATATAGAGATCGCCCGCGGGTGCGCCGCGCGCACCGGCCTCGCCCTCCCCGGTCATCCGGATGCGGGTGCCTTCGTCGACACCCGGCGGGATCTTTACGGAAAGCGTCTTCTCGCGATCGACACGGCCCTCGCCGCGGCAGCTCGGACAAGGATCGGCGATCGTTTGTCCCTGGCCCATGCACGACGGGCAGGTCCGCTCGACCACGAAGAAGCCCTGCTGAGCCCGCACCTTGCCGGCGCCATTGCAGGTGCTGCAAGTGCGCGCCGCGGTACCCGCCTTGGCGCCGGTACCCTGACACGGTTCGCATGACTGCGAGACATCGATCTCGATCTCCGCGGTCTTGCCGTGAAAGGCATCCTCGAGCGTGATCTCCATGTCGTAGCGCAGGTCCGCACCGCGGCGCACGCCGCCGCGCTGGCCGCGGCCACCGCCCATGAATTCGCCGAAGATATTCTCGAATATGTCGGAAAAGCCCGAAAAGTCCTGAGGTCCGCCACCGGCCCCGCCGCCGTTCTGGAACGCCGCATGGCCGAAGCGATCATAAGCTGCACGCTTCTGCGGGTCTTTCAGGCAGTCATAGGCCTGGCTGATCGCCTTGAAACGCGCTTCCGCTTCCTTGTCGCCGGGATTGCGGTCCGGATGGTGCAGCATCGCGAGCCGCCGGTAGGACGACTTGATAGTCTTGTCGTCCGCCGTGCGCTCAACCTCGAGCAATTCGTAAAAATCGATATCAGCCACACTGCCCCCAGGCGCTGGTCCGCGCCGCATCCCAAGCCGTCACCCCAGCTTTCGCTGGGATCACGGGCAACGGACGGCGACGCGGACGATTACGCACCGTTACGCTTTGTTGTCGTCCACTTCCGAGAATTCGGCATCGACGACGCCGTCATCCTGCGCGGAGCCCGCGCCGGCACCAGGAGCTGCCTGGCCGGCCTGCTCCTTCTCGTAGATCGCCTGGCCGAGCTTCATGGCGACCTGCGCCAGCGCCTGCGCCTTCTCGGTCATCGCGCCGGCATCGCCGCCCTCGACCGCCGATTTGGCAGCGGCGATCGCGGTCTCGATCTCGGCCTTGAGCGAGCTGTCGACCTTGTCGCCATGCTCCTGGAGCTGGCGCTCGGTGGTGTGGATCAGGCTCTCGGCATTGTTCTTGGCTTCCGCCGACTCGCGCCGCTTCTTGTCCTCTTCGGCGAAACGCTCGGCATCCTTGACCATCTGGTCGATGTCGGAATCCGAGAGGCCGCCCGAGGCCTGGATGCGGATCTGCTGCTCCTTGCCGGTGCCCTTGTCCTTGGCGCTGACGTTGACGAGGCCGTTCGCGTCGATGTCGAAGGTGACCTCGATCTGCGGCACGCCGCGCGGCGCTGGCGGGATGCCGATCAGGTCGAACTGGCCGAGCAGCTTGTTGTCCGCGGCCATCTCGCGCTCGCCCTGGAAGACGCGGATCGTGACGGCCGACTGGTTGTCGTCGGCGGTCGAGTAGGTCTGCGACTTCTTGGTCGGGATCGTCGTGTTGCGGTCGATCATGCGGGTGAACACGCCGCCCAGCGTCTCGATGCCGAGGCTCAGCGGAGTGACGTCGAGCAGCAGCACGTCCTTGACGTCGCCCTGTAGCACGCCGGCCTGGATGGCGGCGCCCATCGCGACCACCTCATCCGGGTTCACGCCGGTGTGCGGCTCCTTGCCGAAGAAGCTCTTCACCACCTCGCGGACCTTCGGCATGCGGGTCATGCCGCCGACGAGCACGACCTCGTCGATGTCGCCCGCCTTCATGCCGGCATCGGCCAGGGCCTTCTTCACCGGCTCGATCGAGCGCTGGATCAGCGGCTCGACGAGACGCTCGAGATCCGAGCGGCTGATCGACTTGACGAGGTGCTTCGGGCCCGTCGCGTCGGCGGTGATGAACGGCAGGTTCACTTCGGTGGTCTGCGCCGAGGACAGCTCGATCTTCGCCTTCTCGGCGGCTTCCTTGAGCCGCTGCAGCGCGAGCCGGTCCTTGGTGAGATCGATGCCCTCGGCCTTCTGGAAGTCGGCCGCCAGATATTCGACCAGCTTGGCGTCGAAATCCTCGCCGCCGAGGAAGGTGTCGCCGTTGGTCGACTTCACCTCGAACACGCCGTCGCCGATCTCGAGCACCGAGATGTCGAAGGTGCCGCCGCCGAGGTCGTAGACCGCGATCGTCTTGCCGTCATTCTTCTCGAGGCCATAGGCGAGCGCGGCCGCGGTCGGCTCGTTGATGATGCGCAGCACCTCGAGGCCGGCGATCTGGCCGGCATCCTTGGTCGCCTGGCGCTGGGCGTCGTTGAAATAGGCCGGAACGGTGATCACCGCCTGGGTGACGGTCTCGCCCAGATAGGCCTCCGCCGTCTCCTTCATCTTCTGGAGTATGAAGGCCGAGATCTGCGAAGGGCTGTAATCCTTGCCGCCCGCCTGCACCCACGCATCGCCATTGGCGCCGCGCACGATGTGGTAGGGCACCAGCTCGGTGTCCTTCTTGGTGATCGGATCGTCGAAGCGGCGGCCGATCAGGCGCTTCACCGCGAAGATCGTGTTGTCCGGATTGGTGACCGCCTGGCGCTTCGCCGGCTGGCCGATCAGGCGCTCGCCGTCCTTGGCGAATGCGACGATGGAGGGCGTGGTACGCGCGCCTTCCGCATTTTCGATCACCTTCGGCTTGCCGCCTTCCATGACGGCGACGCAGCTGTTGGTCGTCCCGAGGTCGATGCCGATAACCTTTGCCATATTATCCTCTTCACACCCCAATATGATTGCGGGATCCGCTGCCCCCCTCGAAACCCAAGCGAAGGTCGCGGAGATTCACGTAGACCGGCGATATAGGGGCGGTTTGCGTTGCTGCAAGCCGGATGCACGCGTAAGGCCATGCCGGATTTCAAGCCGGAGTGACTGGCCCATGCGCCGTGCAGCAATCGCCCTCGTCCTGCCCTTCGCCCTCGCCGCCTGCCACAAGGAGGCCAAGGTGCGGCAGATTTCGGTGGAAAAGGCATGGGTTCGGCTGAGTGCAGTACCCGGCCGGCCGGCCGCGGCCTATTTCACCATCAAGGGCGGCAGCATCCCCGACACGCTTGTCCAGGTCAGCGCAAATCCCGTCGCCACGATCGAATTGCACGAGGGCGGCAAGATGGACGGCATGATGACGATGAAGCCGATCGCGTCCGTCCCCATCCCCGCGGATACCACCGTCCGGTTCGAGCCGGGGGGCAACCACGCCATGCTGTTCGGCGTGGATCCCAAGGTGCAGCCGGGCGTGAAGCTGGCGCTTTCATTCAAATTCGCCACGCTTCGTACCTTCGTCGTAGCGGCACCGGTGGTCGGCGCGGCCGATCCTGCGCCGGAGGGGAGCGGTGCGAACTAGGCCGATCCGCGACGGCGGCAGGGGCGATGCCCATCCTTCCCGAAAGCGGGAGGATGAAAGACCCGGCGGCACATGATTCGGCGCAATCGCTGCGGACCGTCCAGCCGACCCCTGACCGTGGCCGAACGCGCCCTCGCCGCAGAGATCTTCCGCGAGGCGCTCGCATATGATCGGGTGCGGATCCACCGGCGCTGCTGGTGGCCTTTGCAACCGCGCAACGTGGTGATGGCGCCGGACGGCGATATCTGGTTCCATCCCGAAGGCGGCCTGTGGCGCGCCGATTTCGGTGCCGCGCCGCTGCCCCTCCAGGGTCTGTTCATCCATGAGATGACGCATGTCTGGCAGGCGCAGCGCGGCGGCAGCTGGTATCTGCCGCTGATGCGCCACCCCTTCTGCCGCTACGCCTATCGGATGAAACCCGGCAAGCCCTTCGCCGCCTATGGCATCGAGCAGCAGGCCGAGATCGTGCAGCACACCTGGATGATGCGCCGGGGGCTTGCCGTGCCCTGCGCCGCGACGGCCGCCGAGCATGAGGCGATATTGCCTTTTTAGCCCTCTCCCGCATCGCGGGAGAGGGGGAAGTGGGTCACCCCGCCTTGGCGACGCTCACCAGCGCCGGCCGCAGCAGCCGATCCTTGATCAGATAGCCGGCCTGGAGCTCCTGCACGATCGTGCCCGGCTCTGCCTCGCTCTCTACCTCCAGCATCGCCTGATGGCGGTTGGGATCCAGCTTTCCGCCGAGCGCCTCGATCTTCGAGATGCCGTGACGCTGGAATACGTTCTCCAGCTCCTTGCCGGTCATCTCGAGACCCGTGACGAGCGGCTTCATCTTCTCGTCCTCGCGCAGCGCCTCGGGAATCGCGGCGAGCGCGCGGGTCAGATTGTCCGCAACCGAAAGAATGTCGCGCGCGAAGGCAGTGGCGGCATAAGCCTGCGCATCGGCCTTCTCCTTCTCCAGCCGGCGGCGCACATTCTGCGTCTCGGCCTGGGCGTAGAGCACCTCGCTCTTCAGTTTCTCCAGCTCCGCCTCGAGCTTCGCGAAGGGCGCCTCTTCCGCAGCCGCCTCGGCCTGGGGCGCGGCTTCGGCCGGCTTGGTCTCGTTGATCTCGTTATCCTGGGTCGTCGTCTCGTCAGTCATGCCATCAATCTCGTCAGTGCCTGAGCGGTGAAATCCACCATGGGAACGACGCGCGCATAGTTCAACCGCGTCGGCCCGATCACGCCAACGACCCCTACCACCTGGCCGTTCGCATTGTGATAGGGCGCCGCTATCACGGATGAGCCGGAAAGGGAGAATAGTTTGTTCTCCGATCCGATGAAGATCTTCATCCCCTGCCCCGCGCGGGCGCCGTCCAGCAGGCGGGCAATCTCCTCCTTGTCCTCCAGCTCGTCGAGCAGCTGGCGTACCCGCTCCAGATCGGCGGCCGCGACAGTGTCGATCAGATTCGCCTGCCCACGCACGATCAGCACGGGGCGCGAGGCGCCGTCCTCCGACCAGACGGCGAGGCCGCGCGCGATCAGCTCCGCGGCCACCGCATCCAGCGCCGCCCGGCCCTGCCGGATCTCGGCGGCCAGCCGCGCCTGTGCCTGCGCGAGTGTCAGCCCCCCCAGCCGCTCGCTCATATAATTGGCCGCCTCGCCCAGCATCGCCGGGGTCATGCCGGCGGGCAGATCGACGACGCGATTCTCGACCGTTCCGTCATTGCCCACCAGCACCGCCAGCGCCTGCTCGCGCGAGAGGGGCACGAAGCCGAACTGGCGCAGCACCAGCTCGCGCTTCGGCACCAGCACGATGCCCGCACAGGCGGAAAGGCCGGACAGCGTGGCGGTCGCGGCGGCCAGCGCGTCCTCGATCGGCCCGCCGCCGATCAGCCGCTGCTCGATCGCCGCGCGCTCCTCGGGCAACGGCTCGCTCGCCTGCATCATGCCGTCGACGAACAGGCGCAGGCCGGTCTCGGTCGGCATCCGGCCGGCCGAGGTATGCGGCGCGGCGAGCAGGCCCAGCTCCTCCAGATCCTGCATGACGTTGCGGATCGAGGCGGGCGAGAGGTTGAGCCCGGCCAGCTTGGAAATGGTGCGCGAACCGACGGGAATGCCCGTGCCGAGATAGCTCTCGACGACGAGACGGAACACGTCCCGTGCGCGGGTGGAAAGCTCCGTGATCGAAGGGCTCGTCGTCATGGCGCTCTGATGAACGCGGCTATCGGCAGCGCGTCAACCGCATGGCGCAATGCATCCGCCATCACCGCATATTTCTCCCGGTCGCATCCATAATAATAATGCAGATGGGCGCGCCCAGGTTCGTCCCAGCGCACGTCGACCGACGGCATGTCGGTGGCCATCCGCCCGCAGAGCGGCGGCGCCGAATAATCCACCTCGCCCGATTTGGGGCGATAGGGGGCGAGCGCCGCCTCGAACGCCGCGAACTGGGCGGGCGTGACGGTGAAGCTCTGCGGACCGGTCGCGCCAGTGAAGCGGCGGCCCTCGAAGCGGCCGGCGCCGTCCGACGAGACGGTGACGCTGTAGACCGGGCATGTGCCGAAGCAGGCGCCGGTCTCATAGGTGATGGCGCGAATCGGGGCGGGCACCGGCGCAGGCCCGGTCGAAGCGCATCCGGCGAGCAGCGAGGCAGCGATCACAAAGACTTTTCGAAGCATGGACGAAATCTAGGCATAGGAAGGAGCGGACTCAATGCCGGTTTCGGGAGCAGGATCATGGCCAGGACGCTCTATCCCCATGTCGTCGACGCGCAGGAAGCAGCGGACATCGTCGCCCTGCAGCAGCTGGTCTGGACCTATTGCCGCGCGGTCGACCGACGCGACCTGGCGTTGTTGCGCAGCCTCTATCATGACGACGCGATCGACGATCATGGCACCATGTTCCGCGGCGGCCCGGACGACTATATCGCCTGGCTGCCCTCCATGCTCCAGCGCTGGGAGGCGACCTTGCACATGATCGCCAACATGGTGTTCGTCGTCGACGGCGACATGGCGGAAGGCGAGTTGGTCGTAGTGGCGACGCACCGCACCCCGCCGCCCGATTCGCGCGCGCTGACCGCGACGGGGCGCTATCTCGATCGCTATGCGAAGCGCGACGGGATCTGGCGTTTCCTCCATCGCTCGCTGGTGCTCGACTGGGGCGATGCGGCCGCGATCTCGGCAGCAAGCCTGCGGCCGCCGCGGCCGGGGACGGTGGTGGGCCGGCCGGATCGCGAGGATCCGTCCTACAGCGCGCTGCCGATGCTCGCGCGGATACCGTGACGCCTCATCCTCCCCGGAACGGGGAGGGGGACCATGCGTAGCATGGTGGAGGGGCCGCCGCCATCAACCAGCGTGTCGTGTGCGGTGAGCGATGGCCCCTCCACCATTCGCTTCGCGAACGGTCCCCCTCCCCGTTCCGGGGAGGATGAGAAAGTCACTGCCCCCTGAAATGCGGGATCACATGGTTCCCCAGGTTGCGGATCGTCTCCATCGTCGCCTCGTGCGGGATGGTGCCCATCTGGACCAGGAACAATATCTCGTCCGCGCCCGCGTCCTTCAGCCGCTGCACCTGACAGATCGCATCGGCGACAGTGCCATAGGCGTCGTCCTCGACGTGGAAGTTGAGCGTGTGCAGCTCGGTGACCTCGATCTTCTCCTGGCCGAGGAAGGCGACGAAGCGCTCCTCGTCCTTCTTGAGTTCGCGGATCGTCGCCTCGGGATCGAGATCGTCGGTGCTGGGCGGCGGACCACCGCCGTACCAGTGGTTGATCGATTCGGCGAAGAAGCGCTGGCCGCGCAGGCCGATGCGGCGCGCCAGCTCGCGATTCTCGAGGATGATCGTCGGGCAGAGCGCGGCGAGATGCTCGTTGGGGCGATAGCCGACCTGATCCTCGGCCTTCCGCTCGGCGAAAGCCTTGCGGTAAATGGCGTTCTTGCGGGCCACCTCGTCCGGCCCGGAGAAGCCCATCACCAGCGCGCCCAGCCCACGGCTGCCCGCCACCTCCAGCGCCTCGTCGCGCGTGCAGGCCATGTACATCGGCGGGTGCGGCTTCTGATAGGGCTTGGGGTTGATCGGCCGGTTGGGGATGGTGATCAGGTCGCTGTGATGCTCGAACTCCTCCTGCATCCACATCTTCGGGATCATGTACATCGATGCGTCGACCTGCGCGGTGATCTGGCTCATCTCCGCGCCGAACGCGCCGGCTTCCTGGACGGTCGATCCCTTGCCGACGCCGAAATGCATCCGGCCCTTGGAGAGTATGTCGAGCGTCGCGACGCGCTCGGCCACCTTGATCGGATGGTTCATATTGAACGGCAGGCAGACGACGCCATGGCCGACATGGATGCGCTTGGTGGCGCCCGCCACGAAGGCGAGGAAGCTCTCGGGCGCGGAGAGATGGGCATATTGCCTGAGGCAATGATGCTCGACCGACCAGATGCAGTCGAAGCCCAGCTCCTCCGCCAGCAGACACTGCTCGATGATGTCGTGGAACGCCTGCGCCTCGGCCTCGCGCGAGGTATCCACCATTTGCGCTTCGTAGATGATCGAGAATCTCACTGCGTCTCTCCCCGCATCGTTCGGCCTTGGGATGATCGTCCAGCGCCACCAGGCATCACGGACGGTGATCTATCTCAGCCGTTCATGCTGAGCTTGTCGAAGCACTTTCCTTTTTGCCTTCAACCGCTTTCTTTGAAGAAGGGAGTGCTTCGACAGGCTCAGCACGAACGGCGTGTCGGTATCGTCCCGCCTCAACCCAAAGGCCTGCGGAATGCACCCTGGCTGCCGATCGGCGGCAGATCCAGGAAGGTCCTCACCCCCGGCGCGGCATCGACGACATAGGGGATGCCGTTGATCGCATGCACCGCGGTGGCGATCAGCGCGGCATCCTCGCTGCCCTTGAGATAGTCGGGCGAGTCCGGATTGAAGCTCTTGGCCGTCGCCACCTTGCATTGGAAGGAGGGCGATCCCTCAACCGTGATCGTCCATTCCACCATGCCCGAGGTCGAGACGTCCCAATTGGGCGTCAGGTCCGCGCCGAGCTTCCAGGCGGTGGCCAGGCGGATGCGCCGCTCGCCGCCGATCACGCCGAAATATTGGAAACGGCGGCAGGCGATAGTGTCCTTCTCGATCACCCGGCCATTGGGCAGGGTGATCGGCACGTTGGTCGTCGCCCAGTCGTGGCCATGCTCGATCCGGTCGAGCGTCACGCCGAGATGGTCGCAGATCATCCGGATGGACTCGCTGAAATAATCGTCCATCCCGCTCAGGAAAGTGTCCGGCCCCTTCACATCCTCCGGGCGGCTGCCGAAATCGGTGTGGGTGAACATGATCTCGGGCGCAGCCATCGCATAGACGGTGACGTCGGAGATTTCCTGCACGTTGATGTGCGTCGCCTGGTGGACCACGCCCGAGATGGTGATCGCCATCAGGTCGCTGATGAAGGCGGGGTTGATGCCCGATCCGTGAAAGGAGACGCCGCCTTCCTTCGCGGCGTCGTTCAATGTGTCGAACACCGCCTGGCCATAATAAAGCGGGTAGACGTTGCTCGCGATGGTCACGACGTTGACGCCCTTGCGCAGCATCGCCGCGACCTCGTCATAATCGGTCATCCGCGGGCAATACATGACGCAGTCGGCGCGATCGAAGGGCAGCGCGTCGATATCCACCGTCACCGGCACGCCGATCGGGCCGACGCCGACCAGCTCGCCCGCATCCCTGCCCGCCTTCTCCGCCGAGAAGGCTTTCACCGCGATCACCTCGAACATCGGATTGCTGAGCATCTCGCGCAGCGCGATCGAGCCGACGCCGCCGAGGCCCCACTGGATGATCCTGATCGGGCCGCCCGCCTTGGTCTTCGCCATTCCGCCTCTCCATCTTGTCTTGGGTTTCGGCGCCGCTCAGCCCATGAAGGTCAGCCCGCCGTCGAGCATGAAGGTGCAGCCGGTCATGTAGGCGCTGTCGTCGCTCGCCAGGAACGCGATCGGCCGGCCGATATCCGCCTCGGGATCGCCGATCCGGCCGAGCGGGATGAACTGGACGAGCTGGTCGTGATCGGTGGGGTCGGCGTCGTTGGCGGGGCTTTCGACCATCGGCACCGCCACGTTCACGCGGATCCTGTCCTTGCCCCATTCCACCGCTGCGGCACGGCTGATCGACCGGATCGCGGCCTTGACGCCGGCATAGACGCCGTAATTGGCCGGCCCGAACTCCGCGCCGCTGCCGAAATTGATGATGCTGCCGCCGCCGGCCTTCACCATGTGCGGATGGACGAGGCGCATGAAGGCGAGCGTCGCCGCCGCGCCCGACCGCCACAGCTCGTCGACCACCGCCGGGTCGATCTCGAGCAGCGGCGCGGTGCGCATCTCGGGCGACTGGGCGGCATTCACGAGGATATCCAGCCGGCCAAAGCGTTCGATCGCGAGATCGATCGAGCGCCGGAGATCCGCCTCCACCGTCACGTCGCCGCCGAACGCCACCGCCTTGCCGCCGCGCGCATCGATCTGCGCGGCGACCTTCTCGACCTTGGCAAGGGTCCGCCCGAACAGGATCACCGCGGCGCCCTCCGCCGCCAGCGCCAGCGCGGCGCCCATGCCGGCGCCCTGCCCCGCGCCGGTGACGATCGCGACCTTGCCGTCCAGCTTCCCGTTCATTCGCTTATCCTTTTATCGTTGTCGGCCGCCCTGTCCGTCATGCTGACGAAAGTCAGCATCCATTGACGCTCCGCCTGCATTTTCGAGGGAGCGCGAATGGATCCTGACTTTCGTCAGGATGACGGTGAAGAAGAGAGTTCATCGCAGCCTTACGAATCATACTTGCTCCACGCGATATCCCCGCGCGGCTCGACCGCGTGCTTGGCCTTCAGCGTCGGCATGTCGAGGATGCTCTTGAAGCCCGGCGAGGCCTCGACCACCTCGTTGATCGCGTTGGTGACGAGGTTGGCGGTCCACACGAGGCCATCCTCGGCGGGCACCTCGCCGAGCGGATGGATCTCGGAGCGGACGCCCGGCGAGCCCTCGATCTCGACGACATAGTTGAGCCCCGTCATGGGATAATCCCATTTCTTGTCGAGCTTGTCGGCCATGCGCCAATAGGTCTTGCACTCGATGATCGTCTTGCCGTCGGCGATCGCCTCATAATTGAAATGCTGCCCGCCGACGCGGCCCGCCTTGATCACGCCGGCCGAGGTCGGGCTGTCCTCCAGGGTCAGCGCATATTCGTGGCGCGTGCGATATTCGTCGATCCGCCAGCCGAGCCCCTTGGCCACGGTCTGCATCGTCTCGATGAAGATCTTGCTCATCGTCTCGAGCAGATAGGGCGGCGTGTTGTCCGCCGTCTCCTTGTCCATGTCGAAGCCGAGGGCATGGACCATGTCCGGGCTCTCGCTCATCGTCGCCATGCTGACCAGCTCGTAGATGGTGACCTTGGTGATCTTGTTGCAGAGCGCGGAGAGTACCAGCACCTGCCGGTCGCCCGAGAAGCCGGGATGGATGCCCGAGGCGAACAGGGTCGACTGACCCTTCGCGCAGGCCGCATCGATGCGCTTGCGGCGCTCGGTTCCCTCGACGAGGTAGAAGAAGCCGGAAGGGGTGATCAAGTCCTTGCCCGAGGCGAGGATGTCGCACATGTCGTCGAGATCGACGAACAAGGGCGTGTAGAGCACCACGTCGGCGTCGGTGTCGAGGATCGCCTGCTTGTCGATCCGCGCGGTGACGCCGACCGGGCCGGTGCCGAGAATATCGCCGACATCCTTGCCGTCCTTGGCCTCGGAGAAGACCTTGACGCCGGCGAGCTCGAGGTCCGGCCGGCGCAGCGTCTCGTTGATATTGTACTTGCCGATCGCGCCCGTGCCCCACTGGATCACGCGAATGGGTTCGTTGGCCATGTTCCGTCCTCTCGCCTCGTTCGTCTTTGCGGCAGATCGCCGTTGTCCGGGGCATATTTCCTTCCGGAGCCGATCCTGGTTCAAGGCGGGAGAGTTGTTGTTTCCGGACGAGTCCTTTTGCTCTGGGCGAGCCGCGCTTGCCCCATCATCCTCCCCGGAACGGGGAGGATGATCAGATGATCAGGCGCCTGGATATGCACGCGACGGCTGGCGCACGGCCCGCGAAACGCTTAGGGGCTGCCGACTGCAGAGACCCAAGAAGGAAAATTCATGCGCCCCTCCGGCCGCGCGCCCGATCAAATGCGTGCCATCAGCATCGAAACCGCCTTCACCCGCCACGCCGAGGGATCGTGCCTGATCTCGTTCGGCGACACGCGGGTGCTCGTCACCGCCTCGATCGAGGAGCGCGTGCCGCCCTTCCTGCGCGGCAAGGGCCAAGGCTGGGTCACCGCCGAATATGGCATGCTGCCCCGCGCCACCCACACCCGCGGCAGCCGCGAGGCGGCGAAGGGCAAGCAGTCCGGCCGCACCCAGGAGATCCAGCGACTGATCGGCCGCTCGCTGCGCGCCGTCGTCGATCTGGAGAAGCTCGGCGAGCGCCAGATCACGCTTGATTGCGACGTGATCCAGGCCGACGGCGGTACCCGCACCGCCTCCATCTCGGGCGCCTGGGTGGCGCTGCGCCTCGCGGTCGACAAGCTGATCGCGGGCGGCCAGCTCACCGTCGATCCGATCGTCGCGCAGGTCGCCGCCGTCTCCTGCGGCATCTATGAAGGCACGCCAGTGCTCGACCTCGATTATATCGAGGATTCGAACGCCCATGCCGACGCCAATTTCGTGCTGCTCGACAATGGCAACATCGCCGAGGCGCAGGCGACGGCCGAGGGCGCGACCTATGACGAGGAGGCGCTGCTCCGCCTGCTGCGGCTCGCCCGCATCGGCTGCACGGACATCTTCGCCGCGCAGAAACGGGCCGTCGGACGGTGAGCGGCGGCGCCGAGATCCCGCACCGCAAGCTTGCCCCCGGCAAGCTCGTCATCGCCAGCCACAATCAGGGCAAGGTGCGCGAGATCGAGGCGCTGCTCGGCCCCTACGGCATCCAGCCGGTCTCGGCAGGCGCGCTCGGGCTGCCCGAGCCGGACGAGACCGGCACCACCTTCGCCGCCAATGCCGAGCTCAAGGCGCGGCAGGCGGCGGATCTCTCGGGTCTTCCCGCACTGGCCGACGATTCGGGCCTGTGCGTCGAGGCGCTGAACGGCGATCCGGGCATCTTCTCGGCGCGCTGGGCCGGGCCGACCAAGGATTTCCGCATTGCCATGCAGCGCGTGCAGGACGCGATCCTCGCGGTCGGGCCCGATGCCGGCCATGACGCCCATTTCGTCTGCGCCCTGTCGCTCGCCTGGCCGGACGGCCATGTCGAGACCTTCGAGGGCCGCGTCGACGGCACGCTCGTATGGCCGCCGCGCGGCGACCGCGGCTTCGGCTATGATCCGATGTTCCAGCCCTGGCACCACGCCGTCACCTTCGGCGAGATGGATCCCGACGCGAAGCACGCGATGAGCCACCGCGCCGATGCCTTCGCCAAGCTGGTCAAGGCGGCGTTTTGAGAGTGACCCGTCACCCCAGCGAAAGCTGGGGTCGCTCTCCTGCGGCAACCGGCTGACAGCAGAGAACGATCCCAGCTTTCGCTGGGATGACGTGCTCACGCTCCCTCACGGCATCCCCGTCAACGGATCGCGCCCGACGACATTGCCCGACGGCAGATAGCGGCAGACGAGATAATCATCGGTCGCATTGGCGGCGGTGCCGCAGCCGACCGCGGTCGTCGTCCGCCATACGATCTGCGTATAATGTCCGACGGCGGTCCAGTCGCTGTTGCGGCTGACCTTTGGGAAGCGGCCCGGCTTGAACAGCCGCCGCTCGCCGATCCAGCCGCCGATCATCTCGTCATAGCTGTAGGCCGTCCGGGTCCCCATCCACAGATTCTCGCCCTGGCTGGGCGTACCGCGCGGCACCGGGCTGTGCGCGAAGCGGCGTTCGCGGGCGAGCTGCACGGCATATGCCGCCGCATCACGCGCCAGCGCCTCGCTCCAGGCCAGCGGCGGCACGCCGGCCGCGGCGCGCGCGGCATTATGCGCGGCGAGCATGGATTGGCGGAGCAGCGCCGGCCCGCGCGGCTGCGGCCGGGTGTCGGTCCAGGGCTGCTGCACCAGCTGGTCCGCGGCCTGCGCCGGCGACGCTGCCCCGAAAATTGGCCACAGCGCCAAGAGGACGCTAAAGCGCCTGCCCATCCTCTCCCCGAGTCCTTTCCAGCCGATGGATGCCATCATAACCGAGCCGCTCGCCCTCTATATCCATTGGCCCTTCTGCGTGTCCAAATGCCCTTATTGCGACTTCAACAGCCATGTCCGCGAGGGCGTCGACCAGGCGGCGTGGCGGGCCGCGCTGCTCGCCGATCTCGCGCATGAGGCGGCGCTGCTGCCGGGGCGGACGCTGGGCTCGATCTTCTTCGGCGGCGGCACCCCCTCGCTGATGCCGCCCGCCACGGTCGCCGCGCTGATCGAAGCGGCCGGCCGCCACTGGCGCTTCGCCGGGGATATCGAGATCACGCTGGAGGCGAACCCCTCCTCGGTCGAGGCCGCGCGCTTCGCCGATCTCGCCGCCGCCGGCGTCAACCGGGTCAGCCTCGGCCTGCAATCGCTCAACGATGAAGCGCTGCATTTCCTCGGCCGCGCGCATGGCGTGGAGGAAGGCCTCGCCGCGCTCGCCACCGCGCAGCGCCATTTCGGGCGGGTGAGCTTCGACCTCATCTATGCGCTGCCCGGCCAGAGCGGGGAGGCATGGGAGGCGGAGCTGGAGCGGGCGATCGGCTTCGGCACCGGCCACCTCTCGCTCTACCAGCTGACCATCGAGCCCGGCACGCGCTTCGCGACCCTGGCGCGCGAGGGCAAGCTCACGCCGGCCGATCCCGATTTCGCCGCCGACCTGTTCGAGCTGACCCGCGAGCGCGCCGCCGCCGCAGGCCTTCCCGCCTACGAGATTTCGAATCATGCCCGCCCCGGCGAAGAAAGCCGGCACAATCTCACCTATTGGCGCTACGGCGATTATGCCGGCATCGGCCCCGGCGCGCATGGCCGCCGCGGATCGCGCGCGACGCTGCGCCACCGCAAGCCCGAGAACTGGCTGGGGGCCGTCCAGGGGAGCGGGCACGGCATCGCCGGCGAGGATCCGCTGGATGCGGTCACGCAGGCGCGCGAGGCGATCCTGATGGGGCTGCGGCTGAACGAGGGGCTAGACCTCGCCCGCGTCCGTGCCGCGGGTGCCGGCGAGGCGATCGACGCCGATGCGGCGGCGCGGCTGGAAAGGCTCGGCCTCATCCGGCGCGAGCCCGCGCGCATCGTGGTGCGCGAGGCGGGAATGCTGCTGCTCGACCGGATCGCCGCGGAATTGGTCGGGGTTTGACCTGAAGCCCTCTCTCGCGAGCGGAAGAGGGGGAAATCCCAGCTACTGCCCGAAGCTCTTCGCCGCCGGCGATGCCACCACGATCCCGCCGGGCTCGATCTGCCGGACCTCCAGCGCGCGCTCGGCAATGCCGTTGTCGCCGAAGCGGAAGGCACCGTCGACGCCCGAGAAGCCGTCGGCATCGGTGAGGCGCTGCGCCGGGAAACGGTCGCCGATCTTCCAATCGGCGGCGATGCGCACGGTCAGCAGCACCGCGTCATAGCCGAGACTCGCCAGGCGATAGGGCGCCTTGCCGAAGCGCGCCCGATATTTGGCGGCAAGCTGGCGGTAGAGGCCGTCGGACACGCTGGCGAACCAGGCGCCGTTCAGCGCGGGCTGGGCGGCGAGGCCGGGCTCGGCATTCCACAGCTCCGTACCCATGATATGCGCCGCGACATCGCCGCCCTTGCGGACGAGCGGCACGATCTGCACCGCGATGCGGCCGCCGTCCGCGATCAGCAGCGCGTCGAAATCGGCTTCGCCGGTGAGCTTCTGGGTCGCCGCCTTGATCGACTGCGGCGCGCGGTCATAGGTTTCGAGCGCCAGCATCTTGCCGCCCGAGGATTCGACCGCGCGAATCATCGCGGTGGAGGCGCTGCGACCGTAGAGCCCGGTCGGCGCCAGCGCGGCGAAACGCGTCGCGCCGCGCGAACGGGCGTAACGCACCACCCGGTCGATCGACTGGTTCGGCGTGAACCCCATCAGATAGACGCCATTGCCGGCAACCGTGGCGTCGTTGGAGAAGGCAATCACCGGAACGCCGGACTGGCGCGCCACCGGCGCGACGACGCGCACGTCGTCGGCAAGCAGCGGGCCGAGGAAGAGCCTGTTGCCTTCAGCCACCGCCCGCTGCGCCGCCGCGGCCGCGCCCGCATTGGTGTCATAGGTGGTGATGCGCACCTTGCGGCCGCCCGTATCCAATATTGCGAGATTGGCCGCATTGGCGATCGACTGGCCGACCGCAGCATTGGGGCCGGTCAGCGGCACGAGCAGGGCGACACGCTGGCGCTCCCTGTCTTCGGGCAGGGCGCCCACCGGGCCGGTCTGCTTGGGCGGCGGCGGCGCCTGCGTGCCGGGGCCATGCCCTTTCGGGATCATGCCGCCGCAGCCGGCGAGGAAGAGCGCGAAGGCAAGCCCCGCAAATTTCAGCAACGACCGTCTCGGTTGCGGCCGGGTGGCCTGCTCTGCCATGACATCCATCTTATGAACGACCCCTCGAACGCCGGGTTGGAGCCCGGCCTCTACATTGTCGCGACCCCGATCGGCAATCTCGGCGACCTTAGCCCACGGGCGGCCGCCGTCCTTGCCGGTGCCGATCTGATCGCCGTGGAGGACAGCCGGGTCACCGCAAAGCTGCTCCACCATATCGGCACCAAAAGGCCGATGACCCCCTATCATGATCACAATGCCGATCAAGTGCGCCCCGGCCTGATCGCGCGTATGGGCCGGGAGGCGATAGCGCTGGTCTCCGATGCCGGCACGCCGCTGATCTCCGATCCCGGCTTCAAGCTGGTGCGCGACGCGCGGGCCGCGGGCCATCGCGTGACGACCATCCCCGGCCCCTGCGCGGCCGTCGCGGCGCTCACCCTCACCGGCCTGCCGACCGATCGCTTCCTCTTCGTCGGCTTCCTGCCCGCCAAGGAAAAGGCACGCGGCGAGGCGATCGCCGAGATCGCCGCGGTGCGGGCGACGCTGATCTTCTACGAATCCGGCCCGCGGCTCGGCGCGACGCTGGCCGCGCTCGCCGCCGGGCTCGGCGAGCGCGAGGCCGGCGTCGCGCGCGAGATCAGCAAGACGTTCGAGGAATGCGTCACCGACACGCTCTCCGCGCTCGCCGCGCGCTATGCCGAGGCCCCGCCCAAGGGCGAGATTGTGATCGTCGTCGCGCCGCCCGGACCCCGCCCCGCCGCCTCCGCCGACGATGCCGACACACTGCTGCGCGAAGCGCTGACGCGCATGTCCACCGGCAGCGCGGCGAGCGAAGTCGCCAAGGCGACCGGCCTTCCCCGCC
Source organism: Flavisphingomonas formosensis (assembly GCF_009755815.1). Taxonomy (GTDB): domain Bacteria; phylum Pseudomonadota; class Alphaproteobacteria; order Sphingomonadales; family Sphingomonadaceae; genus Flavisphingomonas; species Flavisphingomonas formosensis. Next base: position 834,106 of record NZ_WRPK01000001.1, on the reverse strand, counting down.
GCGATTTATACGCCCGTGCATTGGCGATGAAGGACGAGGCGTGAGCCGCCAGGCCGCCGAGAGGCGCGGCCGGACGGCCGAAACGCTCGCGGCCTGGTATCTGCGCTTCAAGGGCTATCGCATCGTCGCGCGCCGTGTCCGCACGCCGCTGGGCGAGATCGACCTGGTCGCCCGGCGCGGCGGCACGCTCGCCTTCGTGGAAGTGAAAGCGCGCGCCAGCGAGATGGAACTGGCGCTGGCGATCGACCAGCATCGCCTGCGCCGCGTGGCGGCTGCGGCCAACGCGCTCGCGCCGCGCTTCGCCCGCGCCGACGATGCGATCCGCATCGACGTGATGCTGCTCGCCCCCGGCCGCTGGCCGCGCCATCTCGAAAATGTGTGGCACGGCTGACCCGCCGACACTAGATCACCGTCATTCCCCTTCCGTTCGCCCGAACGGACCCGCAACGCCCCGTTGAGGATCTGCCCATGTCGCTTCGTGTCGCCGTTCAGATGGATCCGCTCGAAACCATCAACATCGCGGGCGATTCCACCTTTGCCGTGATGCTCGGCGCGCAGGCCCGCGGGCATCGGCTGTGGCATTACAGCGCGGGCGACCTCACCTATCGGGACGGCCGCGTCGTCGCGCCGGCACGCCCCGTCACCGTGCAGCGCGTGGCGGGGGACCATTTCTCCTATGACGACTGGCAGACGCTGGATCTCGGCAGCGACGTCGACGTGGTGCTGATGCGCCAGGATCCGCCCTTCGACCTGGCCTATATCACCGCCACCCACCTGCTCGAGCGGATCCAGGGGGAGACGCTGGTGGTCAACGATCCCGCCGCCGTGCGCAACGCGCCCGAAAAGCTGTTCGTGCTCGATTATGCGCAATTCATGCCGCCGACGATCATCACCCGCCGGCTGGAGGAAGCCCGCGCCTTCCACGAGGCGCATGGCGAGGTGGTGGTGAAGCCGCTCTACGGCAATGCCGGCTCGGCCGTGTTCCACGTCGGCCGCAAGGACGCAAATCTCGCCGCGCTGACCGAGCTGTTCGGCCAAGTCTGGCGCGAGCCCTTCATGGTCCAGGCCTTCCTGCCAGACGTCTCCAAGGGCGACAAGCGCATCGTGCTGGTCGACGGCAAGCCGGCGGGCGGCGTCAACCGCCTGCCCAAGCCGGGCGAGATCCGCTCCAACCTCGCCGTCGGCGGCACCGGCGCCGCGACCGAGCTCACCGCGCGCGAGCTGGAGATTTGCGAGGCGATCGGGCCGGAACTCGCCCGCCGCGGCCTGCTCTTCGTCGGCATCGACGTGATCGCGGGGCATCTCACCGAGATCAACGTCACCTCGCCCACCGGCATCGTCGCGATCGATCGGTTCAACGGCACGGACACGCCCGCGCTGATCTGGGACGCGATCGAAGCGAAGGCCCGTATCTGAGGAACTTGGCTGGCGCGCCGCCGTTGCGCCGCAGCATCATCACAAATGCATAACCGGACTATCATTCAATAGTCACGGAGGCGTCACGACGAAGCAACCTCCCATCCCCAAGGCGGCGGCGCACGCGATGATCGCGCTGCACTGCAAAAGGGATGAGACAATATGCTGTCCACCGTCGCCCGCCTGCTCGGCGCGACCGCGCTCGCGCTGGTTCCGGCCTACGCCTATGCGCAATCCGACGCGCCGGTTCAGTTGGCCGCCGCGGATGCGTCCGATGCCGGGGCGCAGAACGAAATCGTCGTGCTCGGCTTCGGCCAGGCCCGCCAGGTGCAGACGCTCGCCGCGAAGGACATAGCGGTGCTGACCCCCGGCAGCAGCCCGCTGAAGGCGATCTCCAAGCTGCCCGGCGTCAATTTCCAGTCGGCCGACGCGTTCGGCGCCTATGAATGGTCGACGCGCATCACGCTGCGCGGCTTCAACCAGAATCAGCTCGGCTTCACGCTCGATGGCGTGCCGCTCGGCGACATGAGCTACGGCAACTATAACGGCCTGCACATCAGCCGCGCGATCATCTCCGAAAATCTGGGCGCGGTGACGGTGGCGCAGGGCGCCGGCTCGCTCGGCACCGCATCGACCAGCAATCTCGGCGGCACGCTGCAGTTCAGCTCGCGCAAGCCCGGCGACCATTTCGACGTCGCCGCCGGCGGCACCTATGGCAGCGACGACACGATCCGCGGCTATGTCCGCCTCGATACCGGCGATCTCACCGGCCACGGCCTCAAGGGCTATCTGAGCTATTCCTATCTCGGCACCGACAAGTGGAAGGGCGACGGCAAGCAGCGCCAGCACCAGGTCAACGCCAAGCTCGTCCAGGAGCTCGACCGCGGCAGCATCACCGCCTGGTTCAACTTCTCGGATCGCCGCGAGAACGACTATCAGGACATGAGCAAGGCGATGATCGCGCGGCTCGGCTATAATTGGGACAATATCTCGGACGATTGGGCGCTGGCCAAGCGGATCGCCCATATCGCGGCCAATCGCGGCGACGTGGCGAGCTATCCCGATCCCTCGCTCGGCACCACCTATCCAGGCGCGATCGAGACCGTGGATGACGCCTATTTCAACGCAGCCGGCCTCCGGAAGGACTATATCGGCGCGGTCACCTTCGAATCGCACCTGACCGACGCCGTCTCCGCCAAGCTGACCGGCTATGCCCACCACAATGAAGGCCAGGGCATCTGGTTCACGCCCTACGTCCCCACGCTGCCGGGCGCGCAGAATCAGGACGGATCGGTGATCACCAATCCGGCGCCGATCTCGGTCCGCACCACCGAATATGACATCACCCGCGGCGGCGCGATCGCCTCGGTCGCCGTCGAAACCGGGCGGAATCGTCTCGAAGTCGGCGGCTGGTACGAAAGCAACAGCTTCCGCAACGCCCGGCGCTTCTACGGCCTGACCGATGCCGACACCGTCTCGCGCGACAGCCTGGAGTTCCAGAAGAACCCGTTCGCAACCCAGTGGGACATCAAATATGATACGGAGACGATCCAGTATTTCGTGCAGGACAGACTGGATCTCGGTCGCGTCACGCTGACCGGCGGCTGGAAGGGCTACAAGGTCACCAACAGCGCCAATCCGATCGTCTCGGGCGGTCTCGCCACCGGCAGGATCGACGCGACCGACTGGTTCCTGCCGCAGGTCGGCGGCGTCTTCCACGTCACCGACGATGCCGAGCTGTTCGCGACCTTCACCCAGAATATGCGCGCCTTCGTCTCGGCGGCCACGGGCGGCCCTTTCTCGACCACCCAGGCGGGCTTCGACAACATTAAGAACACGCTGAAGCCCGAGCGTTCGGATACCTATGAGTTCGGCGGCCGCTTCCGCGCAGGCGGCTTCCAGGCCTCGATCGCCGGCTATTATGTGAACTTCACCAACCGCCTGCTCGCCTTCCAGAATGGCGCGGGCATCCTCGGTAATCCCGCCGTGCTGCAGAATGTCGGCGGCGTGCACAGCTACGGCGCCGAACTCTCGCTGCTCTACAAGCTGAACTCGGTGCTCTCGCTGCTCGGCACCTATTCGTACAACCACTCGACCTATCAGGACGATGTCATCGACAAAAGCGGCAAGCTGATCGCCGCCACCAAGGGCAAGACTACCGTCGACAGCCCGCGCAACATGGCGACGGCCGAGATCAGCTATGACGACGGCCACATCATGGGCCGGATCGGCGCCAACTACATGTCGAAGCGCTTCTACACCTATGAGAACGACCAGTCGGTCGGCGGGCGCGTGCTGGTGGATGCCAGCATCGGCTATCGCTTCACCGACGTCGGCCCGATCGGCGACTTCTCGATCGAAGGCAGCGTCACCAACCTGACCGACAAGCGCTACATCTCGACGATCGGCTCCAACGGCTTCGGCGCGCGGGGCGATGCCCAGACGCTGCTGCCGGGCGCGCCGCGCCAATGGTTCGTCACCGTGCGCAAGGGTTTCTGAAAATGAAGCGCCAGTCGCGTGCCTTCTTACCACACGCGTTGCTTGCCCTCGCCGCTTTTGCGGCGGCGGCAGGCGCGGGCCCGGCCGAGGCCGCGCCGGTCCTCCTCGTCTCGCTCGACGGGCTACGGCCCGCCGACGTGATCGAGGCGGACGCGCGGGGCATCAAGGTACCCGTGCTCCGCCGGATCATGGCCGAAGGCGCCTATTCCAGCGGCGTGCGCGGCGTGCTGCCGACATTGACCTATCCCAGCCACGCGACGCTGATCACCGGCGTCGCCCCCGGCAAGCACGGCATTTCGAACAATCTCACCTTCGATCCCACCGGCATCAATCAGATCGGCTGGGATTGGTATGCCAGCGATTTCCGCGTCGCGACCCTGTGGGACGCTGCAAAGGCCAAGGGCCTCGTCTCGGTCAACGTCCACTGGCCGGTCAGTGTCGGCGGTGCGGCTGACTTTAATCTGCCGCAGATCTGGCGCACCGGCCACGACGACGACCGCAAGCTGCTGACCGCCCTCGCGACACCCGGGCTGGTGAAGAGTCTCGAGGCGAAGCTCGGGCCCTATGCGATGGGCATCGACGAATCGGTCGAAGGCGACGCGGTCCGCACCCGCTTCGCCGCCGAACTGATTACCGAGAAGCATCCCGCACTCACCACCGTCTATTTCGCCGGCATCGACCATATCGAGCATCTCCACGGCCCCGGCTCTCCGGAAGCCAAGCAGGCGATCGAGGCGACCGACGCGCTGGTCGGCCAGCTCGTCGACGCGGCGCGCAAGGCCGATCGGACGACGGTGATCGCGGTCGTCTCCGACCATGGCTTCCAGCCGGTGGAGACCGACGTCAACCTGTTCGCGCCCTTCGTCCAGGCCGGGCTGATCCGCATCGACGCGGCCGGCAAGGTGACCGGCTGGGACGCCGAGCCCTGGCTTGCCGGCGGCTCGGCCGGCGTCGTGCTGGCGCGGCCCGACGACGCCGCGCTGGTCGCCAAGGTGCGGGCGCTGCTCGACACGATCAAGGCCGATCCTGCCTATGGCATCGCCAGCGTGATCGACCGCGCCGAGATCGCCCGCCGCGGCGGCCCGCGCGAGGCGAGCTTCTTCATCGACCTCAAGCCCGGCTACGAGACCGGCCGCAACCCCGCCGGCCCGATCGCCGGCCCGAGCGGCTACAAGGGCATGCACGGCTATTTTCCGGAGGCGGCGACGATGCGCTCCTCGCTGTTCGTCACCGGTCCCGACCTCGCCCGCCACGGTGACCTCGGCGAGATCGACATGCGCGACATCGCCCCCTCGCTGGCGCGGGTGCTCGGCGTCAGCCTGCCGGAGGCGGAGGGCAAGCCGGTGTTTTGAGCCTGTGTTTTGACCCTGGGGGACGCGCCTCGCGCGCCGATCCCGATCATTTTTTTACACATATCAACGTGTTTGAAGTGATGAATGGATCCAGATCATATCTTACAAAATAGAATGGATAGAGATATTGTCCGCTTTTTCGGAAATTTATAAGATTATATATTAAGCCTATCCTCCCCCCACGCTCATTATAGGAATTATGTTCCTGGGAAAATTTATCGAGAGGCAACGGATGTTTATCTCTTAACGTGAGTTGATAGGAAAATTCTTCTCCTTTTCGAAGAAGCACCACATCCTCTTTCTTCATGGCTTCGAGGAGATAGGGGATGTTGTAGCCATCGCCGATCGTGCTCGTTACTTTTCCCTTGACCAGGATCCTGGCGGTGAACAGGGAACCAAAACCAACACCGCCGTTCCTGGGCAGAGCCAGCTCTTTGTCGCCCACGTTGCGGACGATCGCCCGGATATTTCCGTCGGGATTGCAGGCCGGTCCATCCCATTCGATCCGCAAGGCAAGAGGCACGGCCGCGGCGGATTCCGGCGTCGTTTCGTTCGGTGCCAGCAGCATCAACAGCAGCGTCAAGGCAGACAACGGAACTTGCAATATGATCTCCCAGGCGTTCCACGTTGCAGCTCATCAAAATGGCTGACTAAGCCGCCGCTCGATTGCTACCGGCATTTATTCATAAACCCTGATACGCTCCACCTTCGTCGAAATATCATCAAAGGTGCATTCGCTTAAATATATACTCATGGACCCATCATCATCTGATTCTATTTCGATAAATCCACGGTCTTCATCTATATAAACGCTAAGATAATATTGCGATTGAACATCATATTGCGTCCCCCATGGCTCGATCGCTACTATAATTTGGTGATCGCGCCTGTTAATCACTCGGCATATTTCACCCATAGGTCACCATCTTCTTACTATCTGCTGCAAATAATAGCTTCTAAACGCCGCTGCTTCGTTGCCTATGTCGCGGAAGGCAGTGTAACTATAAAAATCGGCAACCTTTGACACTTCGCTTTTCGTAATTCCCGCACTTTTCAGCCTCCTTATCCCAGCTTCGGTTTCCGCTCGCGTAAAAACCCTCCACCCTCTGTCCGCCTTCGAAAGACCCGCAAGGCTACCAAATTCAGCTTGACCTATTCCAGCGCCGTTGGTGGGAAATTTGATCTTTGGCATGGCGTACCTAAAGGTTTCACGTAGCGCTTCGCGCACGAGGCCCGCCAACCCTCCTCGTGGACGAAAGCCAATTTGGTGAAAATCTGAATCGGACGATAATTCTAAATTATTGCCGTCCAATTCTGGCTTCGACTCGCCGAAGCTCATATCGCCAGCGTATTCATTCGCTGACTTCGCTGACCACATATTTGTCAACCGCTGCTTGAGACCATCGGCAATCATCGGGTTGAGCCCCATCGCATCCACCGCAGCATGCTGGGCCGGCAGGTCACCGCCCTCGTCACGGATCAAGTCGGCCAACCCCTCCTGCTGCTGCTCGGCCACATAGGGCTGCATCATCCGGCTGAGCCGATCCACTTCCACCGGATCGGCGATCATTCCGGCATGCGCGTTCAGCCACGCTTGCGCCCGTTGCGGATCGTGCTGCGTCAAATGCTCCACTACATCCGCATGCGCCGCGCCGCGCGCGTCCGTCTCCGCCGCACTTGCCGCATCGGGATCGAGGCCCTGCCGCCGGCTGCGCCCGCGCACCTCGCCGACGAGGCGCCGCTCGCCTTCTGCCACCGCGCGCATATCGCCCAGCCGCGCGCCGCGGCGCATCGCTTCCAGCGCGATATCCTGGCGCCTCTGCGACTCCGCATCGTTGAACGCCTGGGTCTCGCGCTCCGCATGAGCGCGCGCCTCGTCGCCCCAGGCCGAAAGGCGCGGACCCATGATGTCGCGATACATATTCCGCTGCCACACCGTATCCAGCTCGCCGAGCGGCCGGCGCACGATCTCGTTCAGCGACTGCTCGATATCCTTCCAGCGCGACGCGGCATCCCCGCCGCGCGCGGCAAACCACGGGCCGGACAGTGTCTTCCAGCGGTCGACCGTGTCATTGTCGGCCTTGCGCACCAGCGCCTCGTCGAGGTGCAGCTGGATCGGATCGTCGTCCTCCGGCAGGCCGGAGACAACGGGGGTTGCGGGGCTATCCGGCACGGTGGGCGTGTCGGCCCAGACGACGGGATAGAGCGGATCGGGGTGTGGGACTCTTGGCATGGCCAACTCGTCCCACCGAGCCGCGGATTGCCGCCAGGGTTGCGCGTGCCATGCTACGAATCAAGATCCGTGCGCCCCCGTCTCTCCGGTTCGATATGCCTCGGGGAATCTGCCAGCCCACATCGGTGAAGCGCGCGTCGCGAACAATTTCATCGTTCAACGTGATGAGCGGTCGGGGCCACGGCTCCTTCAACGGCGCGGCGGAGTTGCGGCTCGATCATGCGTGGGGCATGGGCCTTGCCGCACGGATCGGCGCGATAGCGGGATGATTGCACAAGAGCAGGCCGAACCGCTCCGTAATCCCCGACGGCGTATCCGACTGTTACCAAAGTCATTTACATCTGCCGCTGGAACGGGCGATGCTCGGCCAGGCTGTAGGGCTGTATTGATCCGGGGAGAGGAAAGCCGATGATCGGTTGGATAATGATCGGCATTGTCGTTCTGCTGCTGCTTTACCTGGTGGCGATCTATAATCGGCTCGTGCGGCTCCGCGCTCTGGTACGCGAAGGGTTCAGCGGGATTACCGTGCAGCTTCGCCGCCGGGCCGATCTGGTGCCCAATCTCGTCGCGACCGTAGAGGGCTATGCCGCGCATGAGCGCGAACTGATCGAGCAGGTGACCGCGCACAGGGCAGATGCGATCGCGGCCAAGGGGGTGGATGCCACTGCACGCGCGGACGCGCAGATGAGCGGCATGCTGGGGCGGCTGGTGGCCGTCGCCGAGGCCTATCCCGAGCTCAAGGCAGATGCCAATTTCCGCCAGCTCCAGCAGGAGCTGGCGGATATCGAGGAGCAGCTGTCCGGCGCCCGACGTTATTACAATGCCACCGTGCGCGATCTGAACACGGGCGTGCAATCCTTTCCCAACATCCTGATCGCACGACCGATGGGCTTCCACGAAGAGGAGCCCTATGCGGACGACGTCGTGGCGCTGCAGACCGCCCCGCAGGTGCGCTTCGGCAGCGGCAAGAGCTGAGCCGTGCGCGTCATCGCGCGGCTGATCGCCGCGGTCCTGTTGCTGCTCGCCGGGCTGGCGCGCGCGCAGGACATGTCCGACGATGGCGGGCAGACCGCCGGGAGCGAGCGCATCCTTTCCTTCCAAAGCGACGTTTCGATCGCGCGCAACGGCGATCTGGATGTGACCGAGACGATCCGCGTCGTCGCGCTCGGCGACAGGATCAACCACGGCATCTACCGGGATTTCCCGACCAGCTACACAAGCCGATATGGCCAGCGCACGCATGTCGGCTTCGCGCTCGCCTCGGTCGAGCGAGACGGTGCTGCCGAGCCCTACAGAGTGGAACATGCTTCCAACGGCCTGCACATCCTGATCGGCGACAAGGATCGGCTCGTGCCGCACGGCGAGCACGTCTATGTGCTTCATTACCGGACGACGCGGCAGATCGCCTATGGCAGGGACAGCGACGAACTCCATTGGAACGTCACCGGCAATGGCTGGATCTTCCCGATCGACAGCGCCGAGGCGCGTATCCGCCTGCCCTCCGCCGTCCCTTTCGGAAACCGCGCCGTCTATACCGGACCGCAAGGCGCGACCGACCACAATGCCGCGGTGGTGGTGGAGCAGCCGGGACTGATCGTTTTCCGCACTACCCGGCCGCTCGACAGCCATGAGGGGCTCACCGTCGCCGCGGCCTTTCCCAAGGGCGTGCTCGACAGGCCGGGCACGGATCGCCGGCTCGGCTGGTGGCTGCAGGACTGGGCAGCCTTCGGCGCAGCCCTTCTCTCCCTGACCGGCATCGCCGGCTATTATCTCCGCGCCTGGGCCAAGGCGGGACGCAATCCCCGTCCAGGCCCGGTGGTTCCGCTGTTCACGCCGCCGGACGGGCTCAGCGCCGCCGCCTGCCGCTACATCAGCCGGATGAAGCTGGACAATCGCGCGTTCACCGCCGCGATCGTCCAGCTGGGCGTGCTCGGCCGGCTGCACATCCGCAAGGCGAAGGACGGCTGGCTCAGCACCGGCACGACGACACTGGAACGCCAGCCCGGCGACGGTACCGCGCCTCCGCCGGAAGAGGCGATGCTCGGAGCGCTCTTCCCGGGCAGCGGCGACACGCTGGAACTGAAGCAGGCCAATCACAGCACGCTGCAGGGTGCGCGCCGGGCACTGGAGCGAGGCCTGGAGGCGGAGTATCTGGGCCCGCTATTCCTGCGAAACAGCGATTGGGCGATCTATGGCCTGTTCCTGATTCCGCTTGCCGTGCTGGCTACGTCGTGGATCGCGATCCTCGTGCAGCCGGATGGCGGCGGCGGGGCGGCGATGCCGGCGCTCGGCGGCATCGCGCTGCTCGGCGCCGCGTGGTGGCTGTTCAGCTTCTCGTCCCGTGCCTCGGGCGGGACGAAGCTGCTCGCCTGGCTGGGCCTCGTCCTCGCCCTCGCCTTCGGCTCGATCCTGGCGCTGACGGCACTGATCGCCGCGCTTGGCGCAGGCCAATGGGCGGTGCTGCTGCCGCTGATCGCGATCCCCCTTGCCCTCTCCGCCTTCGTCTGGATGTACGCGCCGACCGCGAAGGGACGCGAGGTGATGGATCGCATCGCTGGCTTCCGCCACTATCTCGGCATCACAGAGGAAGACCGGCTCGAAACGCTGCATCCTCCGGAAAAGACACCGGAGCTGTTCGAACGCTATCTTCCTTATGCGATCGCGCTCGACGTGGAGAATCGCTGGGCGGACCGCTTCGCCGGCGTCCTTGCCGCGGCAGCGGCCACGGGCGCCGCTGCCCATGGCATGGGCTGGTATTCGGGCGACGGTAGCAGCGTCTGGAGCGATCCGGGCGATTTCGCGAACAGCGTCGGCTCCGCCCTCACCAGCACCATCTCCTCGGCCTCGGCCTCGCCAAGCAGCAGCAGTGGCTCGGGCGGCGGCGGTTCCTCAGGCGGAGGCGGCGGGGGTGGCGGTGGCGGCGGATGGTAGCGCGGCCGCCCCTGCTAACCCGAACCATATGGAATAAGCACGAAATCCCTCCATCTTCGCGCCATTTTCGGGCTGACCCGCGGGGGCTTTCCGGCTAGACCGGCCCCGGGGCGAGGGGTTTCGATGATCATAGGAATCGATCTCGGCACGACGAACAGTGCCGTGGGCATCTGGCGCGACGGCAAGGCGGAACTGATTCCCAACGCGCAGGGCGATCTGCTTACGCCCTCCGCAGTGAGCCTCACCGAGGACGGCACCGTGCTCGTCGGCATCGCCGCCCGCGACCGGATGGCAACGCACAGCGGCCGGACCGTCACGGCCTTCAAGCGCCGCATGGGCACGCAGCAGACGGTGAAGCTCGGCAAGACCGAATTCACCGCCGAGGATCTCTCTTCGCTGGTGCTCCGCAGCCTCAAGGCGGATGCCGAGGCTTATCTAGGCGAGACGGTGACGGGTGCGGTCGTCACCGTTCCGGCCTATTTCAACGACAAGCAGCGCAAGGCGACGCGCCGCGCTGGCGAGCTGGCCGGGCTCAAGATCGAACGGCTGCTCAACGAACCCACCGCCGCCGCCCTCGCCTACGGCATTCAGGACCGGGAGGAGAAGGAGCCCTTCCTGGTCTTCGATCTGGGCGGCGGCACCTTCGACGTCTCGATCGTCGAGGTGTTCGACGGCATCGTCGAGGTCCGCGCCTCGGCCGGCGACAACCGGCTGGGCGGAGAGGATTTCAACGCCTGCGTCGCCGCCATAGCGCGGCCACGCATGGATCCGGACGGGATACTCTACCGCCTGCCCGCGGCCGACCAGACGGCCCTGCTTTCCGCGGCGGCGGAGCGTACCCGACGTGCGCTGAGCGAGGCCGACCGGGCCGAATGCATCGTGGTTGCCGAAGGCCATCGGCTCGGCACCGAAGTGACCGCGGCCGAGTTCGAAACCGCCGCCGAACCGCTGATCTCACGCCTGCGCGAGCCCGTGCTGCGCTCGCTGCGCGACAGCGGCATCCGCGTCGAGACGCTGAGCGAGATCGTGCTGGTCGGCGGCGCCACCCGCATGCCGATCGTGCGGCGCGCGATCACCCGCATGTTCGGCCGCTTCCCCAACACGGCGGTGCATCCCGACCACGCCATCGCGCTCGGCGCCGCCGTGCAGGCCGGTCTGCTGGCGCGCGACAGTGCGCTGGACGAAGTGCGGCTGACCGACGTCTGCCCCTTCACCCTCGGCGTCGACCACACCGAGATCGACGCGCGCGGCAACTATCATCAGGGGCTGTTCTCGCCCATCATCGAGCGCAACACGCCGATCCCTGCCAGCCGGATGAAGCAATATCGGACGATCTCCGATAATCAGCGCGAGGTCCATTTCAACATCTACCAGGGCGAGGCGCGCGAGGTATCCGGCAATGTGAAGCTGGGATCGCTCCGCATCCCGGTGCCGCCCCGGCGGGCCGGCGAAGTGGTCGTCGATTGCCGCTTCAGCTACGATACGAGCGGCCTGCTCGAGGTGGACGTCGCCGTGCCGCTGACCGGCGAATCCCACAATCTGCTGATCGCGGACGAGGCGGATGCGATGACGCCGGCAGAGCTGGAGAAGCGGCGCGAGACATTGGCCGCGCTCAAGATCCACCCGCGCGAGGATCAGGAGAATGCCGCGCTGCTGGCACGCGCCACCCGCTGCTACGAATCCTTCCTGGGCGATGCGCGCCACGCGATCGGCCAGTGGATCACGGCGTTCGAAGCCGTGCTGGACGGACAGAATCTGCGCGCCATCGCCCAGGCGCGCGAGGAACTGACCCGCCAGCTCGATGCCCTGGAAGGCGAGCGTTTCCTGTGAGACGCGGCGGCTATTGGGCCGAGCTCGGCATCGATCCCACCGACGATGCGCGCGCGATCAAGCGCGCCTATGCCGGCCGGCTCAAGCAGATCGACATGGACGCCGATCCGGACGCCTATATCGCGCTGCGCGATGCGCGCGACGCGGCGCTCGCGGCCGCCGCAGCGGGTCTGATCGACGTCGGCGGCCATGCGGACCAGGACAATGCCGGGATCGAGGTCCCGCAAGTCCCGAACCGCTTCGATCCGACGCTGCTCGCCACCCTGCCCCCGATCGTCGTCGTCAGCGGCTTCGGAACGCCCACGCTGCTGGCCTTCTACGGATCGCTGCCGGAGGGGCTTCGCGTTGCCCTGCCGGCCGCGCCTCCGGACGGAGAATGGCTGTATCGGCGCGAGCCCGTGGCCCATGCGGCGGAGGGCGAAATCGAGCCGACGCCTCTCGCAAATCGGTTGCGGCTCACCGCGCCCACGGTGGATCCCACCGGCCTCGCGCCCGGCGACATCATCATCGCCCCGCGCGAGCAGGCGACCGACTATCAGGCCCATTATGATGCGCTCCTTGCGATCCTGCGGCCCAATGACGAACAGCATCCTGCCGCGGATTTCGCCGAGCAATCGGCGATGCAGCATCATTTCACCACCCTGCTCGGCGATCCGCGCATGCAGGAGATCGGCTTCTTCGCCGAAGCCGAGCGCTTCTTCGCCGGCCTGATCGCGCGCGCCGCGCCGCGATCGGACGCGCTGCTCGAACGCGCGGCAAGCCATTTCGGCTGGTCGGAAGACGCCGACACGGTGGACCAGTCGGCAGAGATCGCCTGGAACATCGCCCGGCGGAAGACGCTGCGCTTCCGCGACGAGATGAGCCAGCGCAGCCATCCGTATCACCGCGAATGGCGCGAGCTGACGACGCCGGCCAACGAACATTCGAAGCGCAACCGGAGCCTGTCCCGCAAGAAAGTGCGGCAGTTCCTCGCGACGATCCGCCGCGATCATCCCAGCCTGGAAAGCGATTTCGACTGGTATCGCGTCGCCATGTGGGAAAAGGATATTCCCGCCGCCGGCAAGTTCGGTGGCTTGGCGGTCGCGCTCTACATCCTCTTCACGATCATTCGCATCGCGGCCAACGACACATCCCATCCGCCTTCGCAGCCCGTCACGTCACCGCCCGTCTCCGGTGGTCTGGAAGCCCGCTATGCCGACATCGACGTGGCGCTTGAGCAGAATTTCGGCGACGCGCTGAATGCATCGACGCTCCGGGACGACAATCCCAAGTTGTACGCGCTTCTCGATGACCGGTGGTCCACCGCCGCGGCAGCCGGCCGATCGCGCATGGATTTCGCCGACGAGATCGGGAAATTGCTATTCGCCCGCTTCCGGTCCGATCTCGACCGCGCTCCCTATCCTCTCGTTTCTGAGTATCGTCGCATTTCCCTGGAGCGGCTCAAGCTGGCACGAACAAATGGTTGGGACACTTGCGACGCCGTCTTGAGCGGCCGGCCGTATCTAGGTTTTGTCGTTTCGGACGAACTGTTGAAGCGATACAGGTCCGCCGTGGCACAGGTGCTGCTGAAAGTGGATGATGGCGGGAGCCTACCGGCAACGAATGGGCAATTCTCGGTATCGACGAAAGTGCTCGACGCCGCTGCCAAGCAAGCGGGGCTCACGCATGAAGCCATGGTCGATGCGCTGCGGGACGTCGGCACCAACGAGGCGCGCTGCAATGCCAGGATTGCTCTCACCGACGTGGCATTGACGCTCCCCCGCAAAGAGGGGCTGCCATTGCTCCGTGGAATGTGATGTCCGAAGGCGATGTCCCGACGATCCGGCCGCTGAAAGACCCGGCCGGAGAGAAGCGCAAGCTACACGAATTGGTCGAGCGGCTGCGGGCATTGCCTCATCCGGACGAAGTCGAACAACGCGAACTGATCGAATTTCCGGATCGGCCGGGTCTCTATTGATACCGATTCTCTGTAGAGCGCCCTTGGCGCCGAGAAGAAATTACCCCTCGTCCCCCATGCGAAGCGCGGCGATGAAGGCCTCCTGCGGGATCTGCACGCTGCCATATTCGCGCATCCGCTTCTTGCCTTCCTTCTGCTTCTCCAGCAGCTTCCGCTTGCGGGTGATGTCGCCGCCATAGCATTTGGCGGTCACGTCCTTGCGCAGCGCCGCGATCGTCTCGCGCGCGATCACCTTGCCGCCGATCGCCGCCTGGATCGGGATCTTGAACAGGTGCCTGGGGATCAGGTCCTTCAGCCGCTCGCACATGTGCCGTCCGCGCGCCTCGGCCGCGGAGCGGTGGACGATCATGCTGAGCGCATCGACCGGCTCGTTGTTGACGAGGATCGACATCTTGACGAGATCGCCCTCGCGATAGCCGGTCTGGTGATAGTCGAAGCTCGCATAGCCGCGGGTGATCGATTTCAGCCGGTCGTAGAAATCGAACACCACCTCATTGAGCGGCAGTTCGTAGGTCACCTGCGCACGGCCGCCCACATAAGTCAGGTTCTTCTGGATGCCGCGGCGATCCTGGCAGAGCTTGAGGATCGAGCCGAGATATTCGTCAGGCACGTAGATGGTCGCCTCGATCCACGGCTCGTAGATCGATTCGATCCGGCTGGGATCGGGCATGTCGGCCGGGTTGTGCAGCTCCAGCTCGCCCGCCCCGTGGGTCAGCACGATGCGGTAGACCACCGAAGGTGCGGTGGTGATCAGGTCGAGATCATATTCGCGGGTCAACCGCTCCTGGATGATCTCCAGGTGCAAGAGGCCGAGGAAGCCGCAGCGGAAGCCGAAGCCGAGCGCGGCGCTGGTCTCCATCTCGAAGGTGAAGCTGGCATCGTTGAGGCGCAGCTTGGAGATGGATTCGCGCAGCTTCTCGAAATCGTTGGCATCGACGGGGAACAGGCCGCAGAACACCACCGACTGGACTTCCTTGAAGCCGGGCAGCGCCTCGGCCGCGGGCTTGCGCGCATCTGTGATGGTGTCGCCGACCATCGTCTGCGCGACTTCCTTGATCTGCGCGGTGATGAAGCCGATCTCCCCAGGCGACAGCTCGGTCAATTGCTCGATCTTCGGGCGGAAGCAGCCGACGCGGTCCACGAGATGCGTGGTGCCGGCGTTCATGAACTTGATCTGCTGGCCCTTCTTCAACACGCCGTCGACGACACGCACGAGGATGACGACGCCCAGATAGGGATCGTACCAGCTGTCGACCAGCATCGCCTTGAGCGGCGCCGTCGCATCGCCCTTGGGCGGCGGGATCTTGGCGACCACCGCGTCGAGTATCTCGTCGATGCCGATGCCGGTCTTGGCGCTGGCGAGCACCGCCTCCGAGGCGTCGAGCCCGATCACCTCCTCGATCTCGGCCCGCACCTTCTCGGGCTCGGCCGCAGGCAGGTCGATCTTGTTGATAACCGGCACGATCTCATGGTCATGCTCGATCGACTGATAGACGTTGGCGAGGGTCTGCGCCTCCACGCCCTGCGCCGCATCGACGACGAGCAGCGCGCCTTCGCAGGCGGCGAGGCTGCGGCTCACCTCATAGGCGAAGTCGACATGGCCGGGCGTGTCCATCAGGTTGAGGACATGCCCCTTCCAGTCGAGGCGCACGGTCTGCGCCTTGATCGTGATGCCGCGTTCCTTCTCGATATCCATGTTATCGAGCACCTGCGCGGACATCTCGCGCTCGGAAAGGCCGCCGGTGCGCTGGATCAGCCGGTCGGCCAGGGTCGACTTGCCATGGTCGATATGCGCGATGATCGAGAAATTACGGATCTTGTCGAGTGGAGTCATGGCGGGCCGTTAGCGTAAAAGCGCGCCGGGGGTAAGCCCGTCGCGCAACGGGCGCGCATCCACGGCAGAAAGATGCCCGCAGAAAGATGATCTGCCAGAATCTGTTCGCGCGGCGTCAGGCCTTCCTGAGCGCCTTAGCCTTGTGCGCCGCTCGTTTGCCGTCGCCAGTCTCGACGATATATTCGGGATTGTCCTTCGATGCGGCCACCTTGTGGCCCTTGATCGTCATCGGGCGGGTCTGCTTGCGGACCACCTTGCCCTCGGCGGTACCGCCATGGCTCTTCCAGCGTACCGCGTCGCCCTTATGCAGTTCCTTGGCCATGCTATGCCTCCGTGGCCATCAATGCACGGCCGCAGACAATGTTTCGCCAAATGCCGGCTTGCCCTCCCGGGCCGCGGGTCTAGCATCCGTGCCAAAAGCAGAGGAGAGCAACCGGCATGCGCCAGATCGCCGTAATCGGTTCGGGCCCCGCGGGCTATTATACCGCGGAAGCCTGCCAGAAGCAGTTCGGCGGCGACGTCGCCATCGATATCATCGACCGGCTTCCGGTTCCCTACGGCCTGATCCGCTTCGGCGTCGCGCCGGACCATCAATCGATCAAGGCCGTCTCGCGGCGCTACGAGGCGGTCTCCCTCAGCAACAATGTCCGCTTCGCCGGTAATGTCTCGGTCGGCGAGCATGTCTCGATCGCGGAGCTCAAGGAGCTGTACGATGCAGTCATCCTGGCAACCGGCGCTCCGGCAGACAGGCCGCTCGGCATCCCCGGCGACGATCTGCCGGGCGTGATCGGATCGGCGGCATTCGTCGGCTGGTATAATGGCCATCCGGAATTCACCCATCTCGATCCGCCGCTCGACATCCGCGACGTCACGGTGATCGGCAACGGCAACGTGGCGCTGGATGTCGGCCGGATCCTCGCCAAGACACCCGAGGAATTCACCGGATCGGACATCGTCAAACACGCCTTCGACGCGCTGGGAAAGAGCGCGGTGAAGCGCGTGACCTTCGTCGGCCGGCGCGGTCCGCACCAGATCCAGATGACACCCAAGGAGTTGGGCGAGCTCGGCCATCTCACCCGGGCCGCACCGTTCGTCGACCCCGCTGACCTGCCGCCGATAGAAGCGGATGCCGCACTGGAGCCGGGCCAGCGCAAGTCGGTCAACCATCTGCGCGATTTTGCCGCCCATCCGCGCGCGGCGGAGGTGGAGGTGATCTTCGATTTCTTCGCCAAGCCGCTGCGCGTGGAGGGCGACGGCAAGGTCGAGCGTCTGATCGTCGAGCGGACGCATCTCACCGCGGAGGGCAATGCCGAGGGCACGGGCGAGATCTACGCCATAGACTGCGGCATGGTCGTCTCCTGTATCGGCTATCGCACGCCGCCGATTCCCGACGTGCCCTATGACGAGCGCGCCGGCCGATTCGCGAACACCGACGGGCGAATAGCAGACAATCTCTATTGCGTCGGCTGGGCGCGGCGCGGCCCGACCGGCACGATCGGCACCAATCGGCCGGACGGCTTCATGATCGCCGAGACGATCGCCGCCGATCAGCCCGCGCCAACGCCCGGCAAGAAGGGTGGCGCCGGCCTGGACGCGTTGCTCGGCGAGCGGGGCGTGGACCAGGTGAGCTTCGAGGAATGGCAGAAGATCGAAGCCGCGGAGAATGCGCGCGCCCGCGATGGCGCGCCGCGCGAGAAGTTCGTCGAGGTCGCCGAAATGTTGGCTGCAAGAAGCTGAAGAAAGGTGCTTGAACGGCGCGGAAGCCACGGCTATAGGCGCCGCTCTTGGCTCAACCGGTCGGCTCCCGAGGCCACTTCAGACCGGACTCCGTCGGGGAGTAGCTCAGCCTGGTAGAGCACTGTCTTCGGGAGGCAGGGGCCGGAGGTTCGAATCCTCTCTCCCCGACCATTTTCCTGCCGCTTCGCTTGGGAAGCGTGCAGGGAAGCGGCCCTGATCCCGCCCTTTTCAAGCTTTCGGCCACGCCGCAGACCGCAGTATATCCTTGTGGCGCCGATGATCGGCCTGCGGCTGCCCGTACCCCCGATGCGCCCTTGGCCAGCCGGACCCCGACGCAGAGACCGCCACGCGCCTGTGGAGCCTCATTGGTAGGCTATGATGGCCGGCAAGCCCATCAGGGCCGCATCCGCCTGCGGGCCTGCGACCGGTCATGGTATCCCCTATCGTAGAGGGAGCGGCGCGCTACCTCCACGCGAAGCCGGGATCGCAGGCGATTGCTCCGCTGCTCCGGCCTCGGCGATTTGCCGGCACCGCGATTGGGTGCAAAAAAACGGCCCCCGCGCGAGGCGAGAGCCGCTTCGATGGAAATAGCGGAGCTTGTGCCTGCGGCGCGGGCTCAGTGGCCTCCGCCGCCGGCGAGCTCCTTCACCATGTCCGCAGTCACCGCCTTGGCATCGCCGAACAGCATCTGGGTATTCTGATTATAGTAAATCGGATTGTCGATGCCGGCGAAGCCCGCATTCATGCTGCGCTTGATCACGAACACCGTCTTGGCCTTGTCCGCCTCGATGATCGGCATGCCCGCGATCAGGCTCTTCGGATCGTCGCGCGCCGAGGGGTTCACCGTGTCGTTGGCGCCGATGATCAGCGCCACGTCGGTCTGCGGCAGCTCGGGATTGATGTCCTCCAGCTCGACGAGCTGCTCATAGGGCACGTTCGCTTCGGCCAGCAGCACGTTCATATGGCCGGGCATGCGGCCTGCGACCGGATGGATCGCGAACTTCACGTCGACCTTCTTCTTGGTCAGCGCCTGATAGAGCTCGCTCACCTTGTGCTGCGCCTGGGCGACGGCCATGCCGTAACCGGGGATGATCACGACGCTGTCCGCATTCTCCAGCACCATCGCCGCTTCCTCGGCCGAGGCCGAACGGACCGGGCGATCGTCCTTGCCGCCGGCGGAGCCTGCCGCGAGCGTTCCGAAGCCGCCGAACATCACATTGGCGAAGGAACGGTTCATCGCGCGGCACATGATCACCGCGAGAATGAAGCCAGACGCGCCGTCCAGCGCGCCCGCCACGATCAGCAGCTTGTTGCCGAGCGCGAAACCCATCGCGCTGGCCGCAAGGCCGGCATAGCTGTTGAGCAGCGCGATCACGGTCGGCATGTCCGCGCCGCCGATGGGGATCACCAGCAGGATGCCGAACAGCAGCGCCAGGCCGACGAAGAGTGGAAACAGGGCCGTGTTGGTCGGCGCGAAGATCAGCGTGATCGCAACGCCGAGCGCCGCCGCCGCGATCAGCGCATTCACCACCCGCTGCCCGCCGAAGATGATGGGTCGGGTCGGCATGATCTCCTGAAGCTTGGCGAAGGCGATGACGCTGGCCGTGCAGGTGAGGAAACCGAGCAGCATCTCGAGCATCAGCGCCCAGAAGACGAAGCTGCCCGGCGCCGCGACGTGCGCATATTTATAATATTCGGCGGCGCCGATCAGGCCGACGGCAAGCGCGCCGAAGGCGTGGCTGATCGCGGTCCGCTGCGGAATCGCGGTCATCGGCATCAGATAGGCCATGGGTACGCCGACGACCGTGCCGATCGCCATCGCGATGAGGATCAGGTTGTAATCGACGATCTCATGATGGACGAGCGTGCCGATGATCGCGATCACCATGCCGATCTCGCCGGCGCGCACGCCTCGGCGCGCGGTCGATGGATGGCTCATCCACATCAGCGCCAGGATGAACAGCGCGCAAGTGGCGATCAGAGAGAGCTGGACGATGAGCTGTTCCATCTCAGCCGTCCTTCCGCTTGAACATCTTGAGCATGCGATCGGTGATCAGGAAGCCCGAGACCAGGTTGATCGTCGCGGCGAGCACGGCGACGAAGCCGAGCGTCTTGGCCAGCGGCGTCGCACCTTCCTCACCCGTGATCGTGATGGCGCCGACGATCACCACCGCCGCAATGGCGTTGGTGAGAGACATCAGCGGCGAATGCAACAGCGGCGAAACACGCTTAATAAGCTGGAAGCCCAGGAAGGCCGCCAGCATGAAGACGAAGAGATAGTCTGGATTGAAACCATCCACCATGCGAACCTCGAATTGCTCGGGGCCATGTGTTCGACACGCATGTCTCCCCCCCAACATGGTTCCGATGGACGATGACATGCCCCTACGTCAACCGGACTGGGTCCGTCATCATCCTATCAAAATGATTTACTGACTCAAAAAAACTGCACCACGTTGCAATAATAACCGTTAAAATTGCACGTCGTTGCAATTATGCCACGCGATGTGTCTGCCCGCTCGCCGAGCATGGGCGGAAAGCGCGGCAAATCAGTGTAGCCGCCCGGCCGCGCCGCTGCCTGATTCGGACCGGCGCAGAAACCGGAAACGTCCAGGCGTCTGTCCGGTCTCGTGCCGAAAGGCGGTGGAGAAGTTCGCCGCGCTCGAAAAACCGAGGCGCCACGCGATTTCCTTGAGCGGCAGATCGCCCTCCGCCAGCAGCTGCTGCGCCCGCAGCAGCCGCCATTCGATGAGATAACGCCCGAGGCTCTGGCCCGTCGTCTGGCGGAACAGCTTGGCGAAATAATGGGTGCTGTAGCCGCACAGCCGGGCCAGGTCGGCGGGCTGCGGCATACCCGCCTCCACCGCGTCCAGATATTCCTCGATCATGCGCAGATGGCGGGGCTCCATGACGTGGCGATCATTGGCCAGATCCGACGGAATGGCGCGAAAAATCTGCCGCGCGCATTCGACCAGCAGCAGCGAAGCGATCGAATCGATTACGATCTGGCCGCCGAATCCGGGATGCTGCGCCTCCTGGATCAACCGCCGCATCAGCGCGCCGATCGCGACGTTGCCTACGTCCAGGGCGCGACACAGCTCGGCATCGGTGAACTCCTCGGCCGGCGACAGCAGCTCCTGGTACAGCCGCCGATCGAAGATGCAGCGCGCCGCCTTGATCCGCCCGCCGGTGCCGCGGCCGAGCAGCTCACGGTCCGGCGGCAGGATGAAGGTGCGTCCGATCTCGGCATAACCCGATCCGCGCGAACCGGCGAAGCGGCCCTCCTGGCGATAGGAGCGAGGCATGAACATCATCGAGAGCACCGGCTGCGGCGCCGTCCAGGCGAGCTCGACAGGTTTCGGCCATTCCGCCTGCGCCAGCTCGAAGCGGCAGGACGGCGTGTCGACGCAGGTCACGGTCTCCAGCAGGCCCATATCTCTCTCCCTCGGCTCACGCCGGACCGCGGCGCCGATTCTTCCGGTTTGCCGCTCCCCCATCTATGTCGCCGGTAGGCGCATTCGGCAATCTGGCCCTTCTTTTGCGCCATGTGGGCGAGATTTGCGGTGTCGACTGCCGTGTCCCCGCTCGACAAGGGCGCGCGGAGGCTTCACCACCCCCGCGCATTTGTGCAGCGCAAGGGGCCGCCCCCGACGCCCGAACCGCCGACGGAGACCTATGCAGAACCGCCGAACCTTCCTCGCTCTTTCCAGCGCCACCTTCGCCGCCGCCTCGCTCGGCGGCATCGCCGAAGCCGCCCGCGGCGGCGGCCTGCGCTATGGCAAGCCGGCGCCTTTCTCTTTCGACACACTGATCGCCGAAGCGCGCGCCGCGGCCGGCAAGCCCTATGCGGCGCCCCACGCGGCACTGCCCGACGCGCTGCTCGACCGGATCGACTATGCCGCGCTCGGCCATATCCAGTTCGATACCGATCACGCGCTCTATCGCGATGGCCCCGGCCAGTTCCCGGTCACATTCTTCACGCTCGGCCGCTTCTTCCGCACGCCGGTACGGATGTACGCGCTCAGCGGCGCAGGCGCGGGCGCCAGCGCGCGCGAGATCGTCTACGACAGCAGCTATTTCTCCATGCCCGCGAACAGCCCCGCGCACGCGCTGCCGACGAATGCGGGCTTTGCCGGCTTCCGTTTCCAGGAAAGCCGGCACGGCGACCAGAAGGCGCTGGACTGGCGCCGCAACGACTGGGTCGCCTTTCTCGGCGCCTCCTATTTTCGTGCGATCGGCGAGCTCTACCAATATGGCCTCTCCGCGCGCGGCATCGCGATCGACGTCGCCGTGCCCGACCGCCCGGAGGAGTTTCCGGCTTTCACCCGCTTTTATTTCGAGCCGCCGGCGGACGGCAGCGACACCGTCGTCGTCCACGCCTTCCTCGAGGGGCCGAGCATCAGCGGCGCCTATCGCTTCACCATGCGTCGCGACAAGGCGGTGGTCACGGACGTGGAGGCGCACATTTTCCTGCGCCGTGCGGTCGAACGGCTTGGCCTCGCGCCGCTCACCTCCATGTACTGGTTCTCCGAGACGGTGAAGCAGACCGCGATCGACTGGCGGCCGGAGGTCCATGATTCGGATGGTCTCGCGCTCTGGACCGGAGGCGGCGAGCGCATCTGGCGGCCGCTGGTCAATCCGCCGGCGACCACCGCGTCCGCCTTCGGCGACACCCATCCGCGCGGCTTCGGGCTGATGCAGCGCGACCGGCTGTTCGATCATTATCAGGATGGCGTGCGCTACGAGAACCGGCCGAGCCTCTGGGTCGAGCCGCTCGAGGATTGGGGCGAAGGCTCCGTCCAGCTGATCGAGATCCCGACCGACGACGAGATCAACGACAATATCGTGCTGGCGTGGGTGCCCAAGGCGCCGGCGCGGGCGGGATCGAGCTATCATCTGCGCTATCGGCTCCACTGGACGGCGAACGATCCCTTCCCGCCGAACATCGCAACCTGCGTCGCGACGCGGATCGGGCGCGGCGGCCAGCCGGGGCAGCCGCGGCCAAAGGGCCGGGAGAAGTTCGTGGTCGAATTTTACGGCCAGACACTGGCAGGTCTGCCCTTTGGCACCCTGCCGGAGGCGGTGCTCTCCTCATCGGCCGGGAGCTTCTCCGACGTGTTCACCGAGGCCGTGCCGGACGGCGTCGCCGGCCACTGGCGCGCGCAATTCGATTTCGCACCCGCCGGCCCCGGGCCGGTGGACATGCGTCTCTATCTGAAGCTGGGCGACCGGACGCTCAGCGAGACCTGGCTCTACCACTATGACCCGGCCAGCCTGAAAGGCTGAGCAGGTCAGAACAGCAGCTTGCGGATCGACAGGCGGATCTGCCGGCCAAGCGGATCCAGATAGTCGGGCTGGTAGCTGAGCGGCGTCTCGCCAGAGGCGTCGCGCACGCGAATGCGCTGGTTGGTGAGGTTGGTGACCGACAGCGTCACCCGCATGCCCCGCGCCCAGCGATTCTTCATCAGCGAGGGTATCTGACCGAGATTGGCGAAGAGCCGCAAATTGGCCGTGCCGAGCGAGGAGAAACGCAGATCGCCGAGCGCGCTGCTGCCGGTGCCGCCGGTGACGGTCGTGCCACTCTGCCAGTTCACGCTCAGTCGCGCGCCGAGGCCGTTGTTGGAATAGCCTGCCTGCACCTCCACCTTGTGGCGCGGCGCGCCGCCCGAATTGCCGGTGGCGCCACCGTTCAACAGATCGATCACCGGCACGCCTTCGCGCACCAGCATGTCGTCGCGGAACAGCCAGGTGTGATAGACGGCGAATTGCAGCGCGCCGCCCCCACCGCCACCGCGCCCGCCGAAGCCGCCGCGCCCGCCGCCAAAGCCACCGCCTCCGCCCGGGCCTCCGCCGCCCGGCCCCCCGCCGGCATTTGCACCGCCCTGGCCGCCGCCTGCCGTGCCGCTGCCGCCTGAACCGGAGCCGCCCGCGCCGAAATTGCGATTGGCTTCGCCGCCGGGTGGTCCACCTTCCGCGCCATCGCGCCGGGGGAACTGCAATGCGCCGGATTCGCGCAGCGCCCGGAAAGCGTCGATCACCTTCTGGCTGGTCTTCAATCGCTTCGAGAAATTGAAGCCCCAGCGCAGCTGCTCGCGATCCTCGCGCGCGAAATTGACCGGCCGATTGTCGATGGTGACGAGATTGCCCTCATCGTCGCGGATGAAATGATCGGGGAATGCCGCCTCGATCTGCGCAGTCGGCGCCGGCAGCGAGGCGATCGCGTTGCGGATGCGGCTGCGAATATAGTTGGCGGTGAAGCTGAGATCGGTGGATTTGAACGGCTTGAAGGTAAAGCCGAGCTTGGTGATGCGCCGATCGTCATGCTTCAGCGACGCATTGCCGCCATCGATCTGGGTGACGCTGGCCGTTTGCCCGCGCACATAATCGAATACGCGCACGTCGAACGTCTCGACCTGCGGGTTGCCGAGTTGCTGCACCGTCGGCGCGCCCTGGTCGTGCGTCACCGACCAGATGAGGGTGAGGTTCGTGCGCGGCTTCCAGGTGACGCCGTAGCCGATCGTGGTGAGCGTGCCGAAATCCGAGACACGATCGATCGCGCCGTTGAAATTTGCCGAGAGGTCGCCGATCGCGGCGAGGAAATTGTTGCGCCGGCTGGTGATCGGCAGGTCAAGGTTGATCTGCGCGTTGGCATCGTTGCGCGACAGGTTGACCGTGCCCGACCTCGTCGAACGCGTGTCGAACCAGCTCGCCTCGTTGCCGAACTTGATCGAGGTCGAGAGATCGCCGGCCGGCACCGAAGCCAGCTTGCCCATTAGCACGGCCTGGATGTTGCCGGTGTTCGACGTGGCATGGGCCTTGTCCGCCGGCAGCATGCCGATCAGGTTCGACGGCAACGCGCCGAAGGGGTTCAGCGTCAGGCTGAGCGCATCGAGCTGATCCTGGATGGCGGAGACGTCGACGCCACGCTGCGTAGTCGTGCGGGTATCGCTGAAATCGTAATTGCCCGTGACCGTCCAGCGCCATTTCGCGAGATCGCCGTTGAGCGTGAAGCCAAGATGCGCCGTCTCGCCGGCTACATGCTGGCGCAGCGCGGTACCGTCCAGATATCGATTGAGCAGGACGTCGTTCGAGAAGGGCGAGAAGGGATCGCCCGCCGGTACGGTCAGCAACGTGCTTGCGGGACCGCGCAACGCCGTGCTGCCGCTGGCGCCGAAGCTGCCGTTGATCGTGGCCGAGACATTGCCGAAGATGGTGCGGGCGAGCACCGCATTAGCCGAGAACTGGTCGCTGGCCGGGCTGAGCGTGCGCGCACGGGTGATGTCGCTCATATCGACCCGGCCAGCGGTGGCCGCAAAATCGGCGAGCGTCGGCATGGTGTTCGGCACGCCGGCAATGCTGGGCGCCCCTCCAACGAGCGCGCTGAGCGCCGGATCGATCGCACCACCTCCGGCACCGGTGACGTTGCCGGCATAGGCATAGGGCGAGCGGCCTTGATCCGCGATGTCACGCTGGCTTTCGAGCAGCCGCGCGCTCGCCTGATAGTTGAGGTCCAGGGTAAAGCGGTTGTCGCCGCGGATGCGCAGCAGGCTGGCATCGGCCTTGCCCGTCTCCCCGCCGCCGTCGGTCGTGGTGGTGCCGTTGAACTCCCCGGTCAGCGCGCGGAAGCGGCGGCGGAGCACGACGTTCACCACCTTCTGGTTCGCCGGATATCCATATTTGAGCGCCACCTCCTCCGGCAGGATCTCGACGCGCATGATCGCCTCGGTCGGGATGTCGCGAATTTCGGACAGGCTGGAGATGCGCTTGCCATTCAACAGCACGACGGGGGATTCCCCGCCCCGCCCCCGGCCGCTTTCGGTCTCGGGCGACAGTTCGTTGAGCAGATCCGTGATCGTGCTGACGCCGTAGGAGCGGATTTCGGCCTGCCCGATCGTCACCTCGGGCGGGATATCGCCGATCACCGATCCGGGCAGCTTCTGCCCCGCGCCGTTGACGACGATGGTATCCTCATCCTCATAGTCCGTCGACGGCTTGTGCGCGGACGATCGCTGTCCTTCTGCTCCCCCCTGCGCCTGAAGCGCGGCCGGTATCGCGCCGGCCAGCAGTATCATTGCCGTCGACGCACGCAATCTGATCACGCGGAAATAACCCCGTATGCCTGTCCCACTCCTGCCCCCTAGCAGCGGATTTTATTCGATGGATTTCAACATTGAATTTTTGGCGCCGGGTCGGCAGCCACGCGTCCATCGGCACCCTTCCCGAAAGCCACGATCCCGCCGCACGCCGGAATCACGATGAAGCCTTAACCTCCTTCGATTAGAGGAGCGGCACTGAACAGGGCAATGGGCGGATCGATGGCGATTTTGATAACGGGTGCGGCGGGCTTCATCGGGTCTCATGTCGCCGAGCGGTTGATGGCCCGCGGCGATGCCGTGATCGGCATCGACAGTCTCAACGACTATTACAGCGTCGCTCTGAAGCAGGACCGGCTCGCACGGTTACGCGAGCGCTATGGCGATCTGTTCCGCTTCGCGCAGGTCGACTTTTCCAATCATGTGGCGCTGGACGCGGCGCTGACGGATGCCGACATCACCGGCATCGTCCATCTCGGCGCGCAGGCAGGCGTGCGCTACTCGCTCGAAAATCCGCGCGCCTATGTGCAGGCCAATCTGGTCGGCCACGTCAACATGCTGGAGGTAGCGCGTGCGCGCAAAGGCGTGCCGATGGTCTATGCCTCCTCCTCCTCCGTCTATGGCGGCAACGAGACGCTGCCCTTCCGCGTCGAGGACCGGGTGGACCATCCCCTCTCGCTCTACGCCGCCACCAAGAAGGCGGACGAGCTGATGAGCGAGACCTATGCCCATCTCTACCGCATGCCGCTGACCGGTCTGCGCTTCTTCACCGTCTACGGGCCTTGGGGACGGCCCGACATGGCGATGTGGATCTTCACCAAGGCGATCCTTGCCGGCCAGCCCATTCCGGTTTTCAACCACGGGCGGATGCAGCGCGATTTCACCTATATCGAGGATATCGTGACCGGGGTCGTCGCCGCCCTCGACAATCCGCCGCCCGACGACGGCGCAGAAAAGGCGGGCGGCAGTCGTGCCCCGCACCGGCTCTACAATATAGGCAACCATCGATCCGAGGAGTTGACCAAGGTCATCAGCCTGATCGAGACCGCCTGCGGACGCGAGGCGCTGCGCGACTATCAGCCGATCCAGCCCGGCGACGTGCCGGCAACCTATGCCGACATCAGCGCCATCCAGCGCGATCTCGGCTTCGCGCCCACCACCACGATCGACGTCGGCGTGCCGGCCTTCGTCTCCTGGTACCGCGACTATCATGGCGCGTGAATTTCCGTCGTCGCGGAGAAGACCCCCGCGCATCTGCTATTTCCGGTCCCGCGGCGCCTTGCGGCGCCGAGTAAACCGGGCGAACGCGCCCCGCGCATCCGCTATTTCCGGTCCCGCGGCGCCTTGCGGCGCCGAGTAAACCGGGCGAACGCGCCCCGCGCGTCCGCTATTTCCGGTTTACTCCCACTCGATCGTGCCCGGCGGTTTGCTCGTATAGTCGTAGGTGACGCGGTTGATGCCCTTCACCTCATTCACGATCCGCGTCGCGACACGGCTCAGGAATGCGGCATCGAAGGGATAGACGTCGGCAGTCATGCCGTCCGTCGAGGTGACCGCACGTAGCGCGCAGACGGAATCATAGGTGCGCCCGTCGCCCATCACGCCGACGGTACGGACCGGCAGGAGTACGGCGAAGGCCTGCCAGATCGCATCGTAAAGGCCCGCGTTGCGGATCTCCTCGAGATAGATGGCGTCGGCCTTGCGCAATATGTCGCAGCGCGCCTTGGTCACCTCCCCCGGAATGCGGATGGCCAGGCCCGGACCCGGGAAAGGGTGGCGTCCGACGAATATCTCGGGCAGGCCGAGTTCGCGGCCGAGAGCGCGAACTTCGTCCTTGAACAGCTCGCGCAGCGGCTCCACGAGCTTCATGTTCATCCGCTCGGGCAAACCGCCGACATTATGGTGGCTCTTGATCGTGACGGAGGGGCCGCCGGTGAAGCTGACGCTCTCGATCACGTCGGGATAGAGGGTGCCCTGGGCCAGGAAATCGGCGCCGCCGATCTTGCGCGCCTCCGCCTCGAACACATCGATGAAGGTCTTGCCGATGAACTTGCGCTTGGCCTCGGGGTCGGTGACGCCGGCAAGGCCGTTCAGGAACAGCGTCTCGGCATTCACGTGAACGAGCGGGATTCCGTAATGCTCGCGGAACAGGCTCACCACCTGATCCGCCTCGCCCATGCGCATCAGCCCGTGATCGACGAACACGCAGGTCAGCTGGTCGCCGATCGCCTCATGGATCAGCACGGCGGCAACCGCGGAATCGACGCCTCCGGAGAGGCCACAGATGACGCGCGAGGAGCCGACCTGCTCGCGGATCTCGGCGATCTTGGTTTCGCGGAACTCGGCCATCGTCCAGTCGCCGCGCAGGCCGCAGACATGGCGCGCGAAATTGGCGATCAGCTTGCCGCCGTCGGGCGTGTGGACCACCTCGGGGTGGAACTGCACGCCGTAGAAGCGCCGCTTCTCGTCCGAAGTGACGGCGAAGGGCGCTCCCTCCGACACCGCGATCGGCGCGAAGCCCGATGGCAGCGCATCCACCTTATCGCCGTGGCTCATCCACACTTGATGGCGCTCGCCCTCTTTCCAGAGCCCGTCGAACAGGGCGGAGCGCGCCTTGACCTCGACGAAGGCGCGGCCGAACTCGCGCCCGTCGCTGGACGGAGCGACCGAGCCGCCGAGTTGCTGGCACATGGTCTGCTGGCCATAGCAGATGCCGAGGATGGGAATGCCCGCCTCGAAGAAATGCTGCGGCGCACGGGGCGAGCCGGCCTCGGCCACCGAGGCGGGGCCTCCGGAGAGGATGATGCCCCGGGGCTTCAGCCGATCGAATGCTGCCTCGGCGGCATTGAACGGAGCGATCTCGCTGTAAACGCCGGCCTCGCGCACGCGGCGCGCGATGAGCTGCGTCACCTGGCTGCCGAAATCGACGATGAGGATAGATTCGTTGGGCTGGACTGTCATGGGCAGCCGATAAAAGCCCGCCCGCCGCTTGTCCAGCTTATGAAAGCCGGGCCGCCCGCCGCCAGACAGGGAACGGCGCGGGCGACCCGGCCCTCGTCGATCAGCGCTCGGTGGACTGATCGACGAACTGGATGAAATTGACTCGTGCGGAGCGTACGCCGCAGACGAAGTGATGGCGGATCTGGCCCTTGTAACCGGTGCCGACATTGCCCTCGACGCGCCAGCCCTGGCCGTCGCGGCCGGAATAGGTGATGTCGTCGACGCGCGCGTCGCGATCGTACCGGGTGGCCGCCTGTGCGCCGGCCGCATCGGCGCAGGCATCGACGGCAACATCCTCTTCGGTGCGCGGCGCGTCTCCGCGGCCATCGTCCGCATAGGGGCCGCCCGGCGGCGGCACGTCGTCATAGCCGCGCTCGGCCTGGCCGGCGACCTTGTTCCTGTTGGCCGAAGAGACGGCAGCGATCACGCCGCCGGCCACGATCGCGCCGAGCAGGAAATTGCCCAAACCATCGCCGCCGCCGCGATGCCAATGACGATGCGGGTAATAGCCCCAGGGCCGCGCCGCCGCAGGAGCCGCCGCCCCGACGAGCATCGCCGCGATCGCCACCGTCCCGATCAACCTGCGCGCCTTCGCCATTGCCAAAAGAACCTCTCAGTCGCTGCAGCGCGGCAAATGCGCCCTGTCGCCCTGGATCGTTAGGATAGCGTGGCTGTCGGCACGATGAACCGGTCTGCATCAAGGACGAACCGGTTCATCGATCTGTGCACCGGCTGAAGGCCGGGCGACGACCTATTCCGTCTTCATCCCCGTCCACTTGGCCGCAAAGGCCCACATGTCGGCGAATTCCTCGATGATCTTGTCGGTCGGCTTGCCGGAGCCGTGGCCGGCGCGCGTCTCGATACGGATCAAGTGGGGCTTAGCGCCGATTTCGGCCGCCTGCAGCGCGGCGGCATATTTAAAGCTGTGTCCCGGCACGACACGGTCGTCGGTGTCCGCCGTCGAGACTAGGATCGCCGGGTAATCCTGGCCCGCTCGGATATTATGGTAGGGCGAATAGGCATAGAGCGTCCGGAAATCGGCTTCGCGATCGGGATAGCCATAATCGTCGACCCAATAGCGGCCGGCAGTGAAGCGATCGAAGCGCAGCATGTCCATCACACCGACCTGCGGCAGCGCGGCCGCGAACAGGTCCGGCCGCTGGTTGACCACCGCGCCTATCAGAAGCCCGCCATTGGAGCCGCCCCGGATGGCGAGCTTGCCCTTGGCGCTGATGCCCTGAGCGATCAGATATTCGCCGGCCGCGATGAAATCGTCGAAAACATTCTGCTTGTTGGCGAGACGGCCTCCATCGTGCCACGCCTTGCCATATTCGCCACCGCCGCGAATGTTGGCGAGCGCAAAGACGCCGCCTTGCTCCATCCAGGCGAGATTGGCGGGATTGAAGCTCGGGGGCAGCGAGACGTTGAAGCCGCCATAGGCATAAAGCAGCGTCGGCGCGCCGCCCTTGAGGTTCAGCCCCTTTTTGTGGACGACGAAGATCGGCACGCGCGTGCTGTCCTTCGAGGCGTAGAAATGCTGCTCGACGACATAATCGTCGGGGCTGAATGCGACCTTCGGTGCAGCGAAGGACGTCACCGCGCCGCTCGCCACGTCATAGCGATAGATGGTACCCGGCACGTTGAAGCTGGAGAAGGCGAAGAAGGTCTCCGGATCGCCGGCCTTGCCGCCGAAGCCGCCGACCGATCCGATGCCGGGAAGCGGCACGACGCCGTCCGCCTTGCCCTCCAGCGTGAAGCGGCGCACCTCGCTCTTGGCGTCGACCAGATAGGAGACGAGCAACCGATCGCCGACTAGCGCGGCACCGTCGATCGTCGACTTCGCCTCCGGCACGATCGGACGCGGCGCCGCGGCGGGATGCGCAGCATCGATCGCTACGATCTTCTGGAGCGGCGCGTCCTTGTTAGTGATGAAATAGAGGGTATCGCCGATCGATCCGGCGAGGTGCCAATTATAGTCGAGTCCCTTGATGAGGGTGATCGGTTTCGCATCCGACCTGCGCAGGTCCTGAACCGTGATCTCATAGCGATCGTCGGTGCCCGCCGAGGAGGTAATCACCAGCCAGGCGCCATCGTCCGTCACCTCCGCGAAATGGCCGAGCTTCGGCCGGTCGGGCGTGTGGTAGACAAGCCTGTCGGCCGATTGCTGCGTGCCGATACGGTGGAAATAGACCTCCTGATTCTCGTTCAGCGCCTGGAAGGCCTGGCCGGACGCCGGCTCGGCGAAACGCGAATAATAAAGACCCGTCCCGTCATGCGCCCAGGCGATGTTGGAGAATTTCACCCATTTGAGCTCGTCGGCGAGCGGCTGGGCGGTTGCAACGTCGAGCACACGCACGGTGCGCCAGTCGGTGCCGCCGTCCTGGACGGCGTAGGCAAGCCTGCTGCCGTCATGCGAGGCGACCCACTCGGCGAGCGCGGTGGCGCCGTCCTTCGACCATGTGTTGGGATCGATCAGCTGGCGTGGCGCGCTGTCGAGTCCGGAGCGCACGAACAGCACCGCCTGATTCTGCAAGCCGCTGTTGCGCGTGTAGAAATAGTTTGCACCCTCCTTTTCGGGCACACTGAATCGCTCATAATTCCAGAGCTGCTCCAATCGCGCCTTGAACGCGGCCCGGCCCGGCAGGGTCGCCAGATAAGCGTCGGTGACCTTGTTCTCGGCCGTCACCCAATCCCGCACCGCGGGATCGGTACGCACGTCATTCTCCAGCCAGCGATAGGGATCATGGACCGTGATGCCGAAATGCGTCTCGACGACGTCGGCGCGCTTGGTGTCGGGATAGGGCAGCGGCATGACGGGCTTCTCGTTGGGAGCGGCGAAAGCCGCGACGGCGAAGGAAAGCAGCGGGAGGATGAGGGCGGTACGCAACGGCAACCTCCGGACATGGAAAAGGGGCCGCGAGCGTAACAGCCGCGGCCCCTTTCTCAAGCCTTGCGATGAAGCGAAGACGTGCCGATCAGGCCGCTTCGTCGAGATCCTCGTCGCCCTGCACCGGACCCGAATCCTGGCCCTTGGCCGAGACGTCGCGATCGACGAACTCGATGATCGCCATCGGTGCCGCGTCCGAAGCGCGGATACCCGCCTTCACGATGCGGGTGTAGCCGCCGGCGCGCGACGCGTAACGATCGGCCAGCACGTCGAACAGCTTCACCAGCTGCGCATCGTCCAGCAGTCGGGCGTGGGCGAGACGGCGATTGGCGAGGCCGCCCTTCTTGGCCAAGGTCACGAGCTTCTCGACATAGGGGCGAAGCTCCTTCGCCTTGGCGAGCGTGGTCGTGATCTGCTCATGCTTGATGAGCGCGGCCGCCTGATTGCGGAACAGGGCGGTACGATGAGAGGCGGTGCGCTGAAGCTTCCGACCGCCGACGCGATGACGCATGCTATCTTCCTTCGTTCGTCAGGGGGCCGTCCAAGGTACCCCAAGCCAGGCGGTGCAAACGGGGGCCACCGCCCAAAGCCCACGCCCTCTCCCTTGAGGGAGAAAGGGAAATGCTCAGAATTCCTGCTCGAGCTTCTTGGCCATTTCCTCGATGTTCTCAGGCGGCCAGCCCGGGATTTCCATGCCGAGGCGCAGGCCCATCGAGGCAAGCACTTCCTTGATCTCGTTGAGCGACTTGCGGCCGAAATTCGGCGTGCGCAGCATCTCGGCCTCGGTCTTGCCGACCAGATCGCCGATATAGATGATGTTGTCGTTCTTGAGGCAGTTGGCCGAGCGGACCGAAAGCTCCAGCTCATCCACCTTCTTGAGCAGATAGCGGTTGATCTGGTTCGAATCGGCTTCCGGCTCGCCGCCGCCCGACATCGCCGGCAGGCCCGCGGGCACGGTGGCCGGGACTAGCTGATCGTCGAAGTGCACGAAGAGCTGGAGCTGATCCTGCAGGATGCGCGCGGAATAAGCGAGCGCGTCCTCCGGCGTCACCGTGCCATCGGTCTCGATGGTGATGGTGAGCTTGTCATAATCCAGTTCCTGGCCGACGCGGGTGTTCTCCACCTTGTAGGCGACCTGGCGAACCGGCGAATAGAGCGCATCGACCGGGATCAGCCCGATCGGCGCGTCCGCCGGACGGTTGGACGCCGCCGGGACATAGCCCTTGCCGACATCGGCGGTGAATTCCATGTTCAGCGTCGCGCCATCGTCGAGGTGGCACAACACCAGATCGGGGTTCATCACCTCGATGTCACCGGAGGTCGCGATCAGACCGGCGGTGACCTCGGCCGGGCCGGTCGCCGAAAGCTGAAGCCGCTTCGGGCCTTCGCCCTGCATCTTCAGCGCGATCTGCTTCACGTTCAGGACGATATCGGTCACATCCTCGCGCACGCCGGCGAGGCTGGAGAATTCGTGCAGCACATTCTCGATCTTGATCGAGGTGACTGCCGCACCCTGCAGCGAGGACAGGAGAACGCGGCGAAGCGAATTGCCGAGCGTGAGACCGAAGCCGCGTTCCAGAGGCTCGGCGACGAAGGTCGCGCGGCGACGTCCATCGCCACCGGCCTTCTTCTCGAGGCCATTCGGCTTCTTCAGTTCCTGCCAGTTTTTCGCGTTGACAGCCATGGACTTCCCCTTGGGGGTTTGGGCCGGGACGCGTCCGTCCCAGGCCGGGACAATAAGGCGGAAGGCGACCCCTTCCGCAAACAGATTCAGACGCGGCGGCGCTTGGACGGCCGCACGCCGTTGTGCGGAATGGGCGTCACGTCGCGGATGGAGGTGATGTGGAAACCGACCGCCTGCAGCGCGCGCAGCGCCGACTCGCGGCCCGAACCCGGGCCCTTCACCTCTACTTCGAGCGTGCGGACACCATGTTCCGCGGCCTTCTTGCCGGCGTCTTCGGCCGCGACCTGGGCGGCATAGGGCGTCGACTTGCGGCTGCCCTTGAAACCCATCATGCCGGCGGACGACCAGGCGATGGCGTTGCCCTGCGCGTCCGTGATGGTGATCATGGTGTTGTTGAAGCTGGCGTTCACATGGGCGACGCCGGCGGTGATGTTCTTGCGTTCGCGCCGACGAAGGCGCTGCGGTTCACGTGCCATAGTATCGAATCCTGACCCTGATGTGCGTTACGCCGGGACGGCGCCAAGGGCGGCCTGCCTCCGGCGGAGACATAAGCGCCCCGCGCTTATTTCTTCTTACCGGCGATCGGCTTCGCCTTGCCCTTGCGGGTGCGCGCATTGGTATGCGTGCGCTGGCCGCGGACGGGCAGGCCCTTGCGGTGACGCAGGCCGCGATAGCAGGCCAGGTCCATCAGGCGCTTGATGTTCATCGCGACTTCGCGGCGAAGATCGCCTTCCACAGTGTAGCCGGCGTCGATCGTCTCGCGGATCTGAAGGACTTCCTGGTCCGACAGGTCCTGCACGCGGCGCTCGCGCGCGATGCCGAGCTTCTCGGTGATCTCCTTGGCTTTGGCCGGGCCGATGCCATGGATATAGGTCAGCGCGATCTCGACGCGCTTGTTGGTCGGGATATTGACACCCGCAATACGTGCCACTTTCTCTTTCTCCTGCTCCACGGGGCGGATTGGCGTACCGCCCCATCTCGACGCTCAGTCCCAAGAGGGAACGAAAAAACGGCGCACGCCGAAGCGCCGCCGGGGCCGGTCTCTTGGGAGGTGCCGCACCTAGGATGCAGGGACCGGACTGTCAAGCGCCGAACTCGCGGGAATTGCGATCACCGCGCGGAGCCCGGGATTATTGCTTTCCAGCACCAGCTGGCCGGCGTGCAGATGCGCCACGGCCTCGACGAGCGCAAGCCCGAGGCCGGCCCCCGGGGTCGATCGCGACGAATCAAGCCGGCCGAATCGGCGCCGCGCCTCCGCCTCATCGCCCGGCGCGATGCCGGGGCCGCTGTCCGCCACCCCGATGCGCACCTCATCCCCGCCATGGCCAAAGAGCCGGATGGTGCCGCCGCGGCCGCCATATTTGAAGGCATTGTCCACGAGGTTGCTGATCGCCTGGGCGAGAAGCTGGCGATGACCGAACAACGGCGGCACGCCCGCGCAATCCAGGATCAGCGTCACGCCCGCCTCGTCCGCCAGCGGCTCATACATGTCCGCCAGCTCGGTCAGCAGTTCGGCGGGATCCAGCCAGGCGAACTGCTTGCGTCCCGCCATCGCCTCCGACCGGCCGATATCGACGACGGTCGACAGGATCCGCATCAGCGCATCGGCCTCCTGGATGACACCACCCAGCGCGGCCTCGCGCTGCGCCTCGTCGGACACCGTCATGGCGCGTTCGATCCGCGCGCGCAGCCGGCTGACCGGAGAGCGCAGATCATGGGCGAGGCTGTCGGTGAGGAGGCGGATCTCTTCCATCAGCCCGACGATGCGATCGAGCATGAGGTTGATCCGCGCAGAGAGTTGATCGAATGCATCGCCAGCCCCGCTGATCGGCGCGCGACGGGACAGGTCGCCGCCGCCGACGCGATCGGCGACATGCACGATCTCCTCCACGCGCCGCCCGACATAGGAAGCGAGCACGAGGCCGCAGATCATGCCCAGCAGCACGGACATAGCGAGGGCGAGCAGCAGGGACCGCTCCAGCGTCCGTTCCAGACTCAGCCTTTCGTTCAGGTTGCGCCCGGTGATCAGCCAGTCCCCGTTCGCAAGCGGCCGGATCACGACGCCGGCCTCGATCGGCGTCGCGCGCCCGCGGACGCGCAGCTTTACGATCTGGAACTCGAGATGATCCCGCGTAGATGGCGGCGGAAGGGTGGTGACGTTACCGATGATCTGCTGGTTGGGTCCGTGCAGCAGACTGAGCACCAGCTGTGGATCGCGCGCGCGCAACGCATCGCGGATTGCCGCCTTCAGCGCGTCCTGACCGCCGACGCGATAGACGTGGCTCAGCGCCTGCGTCTCCTCTTCCACCCGCTGACGCAGGCCGCCCATCGATTCATCGTGGGTGCGGATGTGGATGAAACCGAGGAGCGCAAGATTGGAGAGCAGCGCGAGCAGCATCGACAGCGCCGCGACGCGCACGGTGGTAGGGATCGGACGGCCGAGCATCAGAACACGCCCGGTACGGCGCATCGGGCGCGGCCTGCGGCGGCGCCCGATGGCTCGCCTTGCGATGGCCGGCCGGATCGGCGACGCGGCAGGCTAATGGCGGGGTTCAAACCCTAGCCCGCGGCATCCAGCCGATAGCCCGCGCCGCGTACGGTGTGCAGGATGGGCAGATCGAACCCCTCCTCCAGCTTGCGCCGCAGCCGGCTGACGTGCACGTCGATCACGTTCGTGCCTGGATCGAAATGATAGTCCCACACCTGCTCCAGCAGCATGGTGCGGGTGACCACCCGGCCCGCATTGCGCGCAAGATACTCGAGCAGCAGATATTCGCGCGGCTTGAGCTCGATCGTCTTGCCACTGCGCTTCACCATGCGCGCCAGCAGATCGATCTCGAGGTCGCCGACGGTCAGTCGCGTTTCGGTGGAGGCAGCCGCCCCTTCGCTGCGGCGGAGCAGCGCGTTCACGCGCGCCAGCAGCTCGGCGAAGGAGAAGGGCTTGACCAGATAATCGTCCGAGCCGCCTTCCAGCCCCTCGATCCGATCGTCGACCGAGGCCAGCGCGGAGAGCATCACGACCGGCGTACCGACCCCCGCAGCGCGTAGGGCGCGCATCAGCGAGAGGCCGTCGAGGCCGGGGAGCATGCGATCCAGGATGACGAGATCGAAGCTGCCGTCGCTGGCGAGGAACAGGCCGTCGCGGCCGTTGGCGGCATGATCGACGACATGGCCCTGCTCGGCGAGGCCCTTGACGATGTAATCGGCGGTCTCGTCATCGTCTTCGACAAGAAGGATTTTACGGCCCATGGCGTTTCCCGTCTCCGCTACGCCGGGCATAGGTCCGATCGCTTCCGCACGGCAAGTCTACTCTAACGACTCTACACTAACGACCTGATCCAAATCGCCCGACGGATCTTGCGATCCGTCGGGCGCAGGGACTGACAGGGACTTCATCAGGCCGATCCCGGAGTTCCCGGCGATGCCGCGCGAAAAGCATCGGCGGTCGTTCCGGCATCGGCCCGAACAGGGTGCGAAGAGTGGCGCCCTGTAGGCAAAGATATAGGTTTGGGGCGCGGTCCGGAGCGTGGCCGGAACATGAAACTCCTGTAACCCGCGAGTTCATGAGCATCGACTTGCCGACAAGTCATCTTCGCACGGGCGTGGGCAGGAGAGACTGGTGCCCTGACCGTCACCCTCCAAGCCGAGGCCGGCGACGGTGAGATGCGAATCGCTACCGTCCGACGGCAGCGATTCGCATAAACAGCCGCCGGCGTACCCACCGACACCAAGCCGGCCCGCGTCGCCCGACCATTTATGCTACGGGTTCCATCACGTGAACGACCTCAGCAGCGGCGTCCACACGGCCGCGGGAGGAGCCGCAATGGCTATGGCGTCGCCAACATCGAAACCGCCTGCATCCGCCACCACGATCCTGGGGCTGACCGGGACTGCCGGACGGGAGCCGCCAGAACGACGATTGCGAAACGCCGAGTTGCCCCCCGGCGGTGGGCTATTTGCCGGAAAGGATCGCTTCGATCTGGGCGCTGACCTGCTCGATATCGGCCATGCCATCGACGCGCTTCACGAGGCCGCGCGCTTCGTAAATCGGCAGGATCGGCGCGGTCTTGGCGCGGTACTCGGCCATGCGCGTGCGCACGGTTTCCTCATTGTCGTCCGGGCGGCGCTTGAACTCGGTCGAGCCGCACACGTCGCACACGCCGGCGACTTTCGGCAGCTTATAGCGATCATGATAGCCCTCGCCGCACTTGGCGCACGAGAAGCGGCCGGTGATACGATCCACCAGCGCGTCCTCGTTAACCTCCAGCTCGATGACGTGATCGAGTGTCCGGCCGCGGGACGCCAATATGCCGTCGAGCGATTCGGCCTGTGCCGCAGTGCGGGGATAGCCGTCGAAGATCGCGCCTTCGTCGGGCTTCATGCTGTCGAGCTTCTCGCCGATCAGGCCGGAGACGATCTCGTCCGAAACGAGCTGTCCCGCATCCATCACCGCCTTGGCCTGCAATCCGATCGGCGTGCCCGCCTTGACGGCCGCGCGCAGCATGTCGCCCGTGGAAAGCTGCACCATGCCATGGTCGGCGACCAGCCGGCTCGCTTGCGTGCCCTTCCCCGCCCCCGGCGGACCCAGCAAGATGATATTCATGCCTTCCACTGTCCCTGTCGTTTCTATTTTGTCTAGAGCGCTTTCCGCCTGCGCGGAACCGATCTAGTTTCCTGGATGAGGCGATACTGCTTAAGACCGGAGATACCCGCCGGTTTTTGCCTCACCGGCGGTTGCGGCCCTTCAGTTTCGCCTTCTTGATCAGGCTGTCATATTGCAGCGCCAGAAGATGGCTCTGGATCTGCGTCACGGTGTCCATTGTGACATTGACCACGATCAGAAGGCTAGTCCCACCAAGGTAGAAGGGAATGCCGAGCTTGGAGATCGCGAACTCCGGCACAAGGCATATCAGCGTGAGGTAGATCGCGCCGATCACGGTGATGCGGACGAGCACATAATCGAGATAGTCGGCCGTGCTCTTGCCTGGGCGAATGCCGGGGATGAAGCCGCCGTAGCGCTTCAGATTGTCTGCCGTCTCTTCCGGATTGAAGACCACCGCGGTGTAGAAGAAGCAGAAGAAGATGATCCCGGCCGCGTAGAGCAGCATGTACAGCGGCGCGCCGTGCTGCAGCGCGGTCGTCACCGTGATCATGATGTCACCCCACCGGCTTTCGCCCGCGGTGTGCTTGCCGGCGAACTGCGCGATGGTGAGCGGCATGAGCAGCAGCGAGGAGGCGAAGATCGGCGGGATCACGCCAGCCGTGTTGATCTTCAGCGGCAAATGGCTCTTTTCGGCCTGCATGCCGTGCTGGGTCTGCCGCTTGGGATATTGGATCAACACCCGGCGCTGGGCGCGCTCCATGAAGCAGATGAAGAGGATGAGGCCGAACACCACCACGACGGTCGCAATGATCAGCGGCGCCGACATCTGGCCGGTGCGGCCATTCTCGAACAGCGCAGCGAGCGCGTGCGGAAGCTGCGCCACGATACCGGCCATGATGATCAGCGAGGTGCCGTTGCCGATGCCCCGGCTGGTGATCTGCTCGCCCAGCCACATCAGGAACATGGTGCCGCCGATCAACGAGATGACCGTGGTGATGCGGAACAGGAGGCCCGGATCGATCACGGCGGACGCGCCCGACGAGGCGCCCCAGCTCTCCAGCCCGACGGAGATGAAATAGCCCTGGATCGCGGTGAGCGCGACCGTGCCGTAGCGGGTGTACTGGTTCAGCGTCTTGCGGCCCGCCTCGCCTTCCTTCTTCAGCGCGGCCAGGGCCGGCGAGAGCGAGGTGGCGAGCTGCACCACGATCGAGGCGGTGATGTAGGGCGTCACGCCGAGCGCGATCAGCGACATGCGCGACAGCGCGCCGCCCGAGAAGGTGTTGAAGAAATCGAGCACGCCGCCCTGCGTGGTCGAGAAGAGCGATTCCATCGCACGCGGATCGATACCCGGCAGCGGAATGAAGCTCAGCAGGCGGAAGACGATCAGCGCGCCGAGGGTGAACCAGAGCCGCTTCTTGAGCTCGGTCGCCTGGGCGAAATTCGCCAGGCTGATATTGGCGGCCATCTGTTCGGCTGCGGATGCCATGTACGTTCGACCCCGGAAATGAAACGGCGGCGGGATGCGTGTCTCGCCCCCCGCCGCCTCATATAGTGTCCGGCCCGCGCTTGTCTAAGGCGAACCGAGGCAGCGCTCAGGCCTTTTTCTTCGCAGCCTTGGCCGTGCCCTTCTTCGCCGCGGCCTTCTCGGCGGCCGGAACCACCTCGATCACCTCGACGGAACCGCCCGCCTTCTCGATCGCCTCGCGGGCGCTCTTGGAGACGCCAGCGACCTTGAAGCTCAGCTTGGCCGAGAATTCGCCCTTGGCGAGGATACGCACGCCGTCCTTGCCGCCGCGCGCGATACCCGCCGCCTTGAGCGCGGCATGATCGATCACGCCGTCGGAGGCCAGTTTGCCGCCGTCGACCAGCTTCTGGATCGCGCCGAGATTGGCCTCGGCATAATCCTTCGCGAAGATGTTGTTGAAGCCGCGCTTCGGGAGCCGCATGTGCAGCGGCATCTGGCCGCCCTCGAAGCCCTTGATCGAAACGCCCTCGCGGCTCTTCTGACCCTTCTGGCCGCGGCCGGCGGTCTTGCCGAGGCCGGAGCCGATGCCACGGCCGACGCGGACGCGATCCTTGCGGGCGCCCAGATTGTCACGAATATCGTTCAGTTTCATCGTCTGCACTCGCTTTCGCTTTTGTCGCGCAAGGCCTGACCGCCGGTAGCGATCAGGCCATCGCCCCGGCGAAAGCCGGGGCCGCTTGCCGTAAGAGCAATGCCCTCTTGGCGGAACATCCCAGCTCTCGCTGGGATGATGGAGGGTTTCAGCCCTCCACCTTCACCATATGCTGCACCTTGCGGATCATGCCGCGCACCTCGGGGGTGTCGGTCAGCTCGCGGGTGCGATGCATCTTGTTGAGGCCGAGGCCAATCAGCGTCGCGCGCTGATCCTTGGTCCGGCGGATCGGCGAACCGACCTGCGTCACCTTGATGGTCGCCATCGTCTGTTACTCCGTGACGGCCGCCGCATCGGCTTCGGCAACTTCCGGAGCCGAACCACCGCGACCGAGGAGGTCGGCGATCTTCTTGCCACGACGCTGCGCCACCGACTTGGGGCTGGTCTGCTCCGTAAGCGCCTCGAAGGTCGCACGGATCATGTTGTAAGGGTTGGAGGTGCCGACCGACTTGGTCACCACGTCATGCACGCCCAGGCTCTCGAAGATGGCGCGCATCGGGCCACCCGCGATGATGCCGGTGCCCGGGGGCGCCGTGCGCAACGTCACCCGGCCCGCGCCGAAATGGCCGTTGCCGTCGTGATGCAGAGTGCGGCCCTCGCGCAGCGGAACGCGGATCATCGCCTTCTTGGCGGCCGCGGTCGCCTTGGAGATCGCTTCCGGAACCTCGCGCGCCTTGCCATGGCCGAAGCCGGCCCGGCCCTTGCCGTCGCCCACGACGACCAGCGCCGCGAAGCCGAAGCGCTTGCCGCCCTTCACCGTCTTGGAGACACGGTTGATGTGGACGAGCTTCTCGATGAGCTCCTCGCCCTGCTCTTCGTTGTTGCGACGATCGTCGCGACGGCCACGGCCGTCCCGACCACGACCGCCACGATCACCGCCCGGGCCGCGCCCACGACCGCCGCGACCGCGACGCTCGGGTTGCTGCTCGCCGCCCTCGGCCGGCGCAGCCGCCTGGATTTCGGTTTCGTCTGCCATATCAGAACTCCAGTCCGCCCTCACGGGCGGCATCGGCCAGGGCCTTCACCCGGCCATGAAACAGGAAGCCACCGCGATCGAACACCACCTGGGTGATGCCGGCCTTCACGGCACGCTCGGCCACGCGCTTGCCGACCTCGGCCGCAGCCTCGGAGGTCGCGCCGGTCTGGCCGCGCACGTCCTTGTCGAGGGTCGAGGCTGCAGCGACGGTACGGCCCTGCGCATCGTCGATGATCTGCGCGTAGATGTGCCGGCCCGAACGATGGATCGACAGCCGTGGGCGGCTGCCGCTGCGCGCGCGGAGCGCGGTGCGGACGCGCTGGCGACGCTTGGCGAAGAGAGAGAGCTTGGCCATCTTACTTCTTCTTTCCTTCCTTGCGGAAGATGAACTCGCCCGCGTA
Source organism: Flavisphingomonas formosensis (assembly GCF_009755815.1). GTDB lineage: Bacteria > Pseudomonadota > Alphaproteobacteria > Sphingomonadales > Sphingomonadaceae > Flavisphingomonas > Flavisphingomonas formosensis. Next base: position 792,496 of record NZ_WRPK01000001.1, on the reverse strand, counting down.
CTTGATACCCTTGCCCTTATAGGGCTCGGGCTTGCGCCAGCGGCGGATCTCGGCGGCGACCTGGCCGACCTTCTGCTTGTCGATCCCTGAGATGTTCACCGTCGTCTGATCCGGCGTCGCGATCGTGATGCCTTCGGGCACCGCGAAATCGACGTCGTGGCTGTAGCCGAGCTGCAGCTTCAGATTCTTGCCCTGAAGGTTCGCGCGGTAACCGACGCCGGTGATGTTGAGGGTCTTGGTGAAGCCCTCGGTCACGCCGGTGATCAGGTTCTGCACGAGCGTACGCTGCATGCCCCAGAAGGAACGGGCGCGCTTGGTGTCGTTCGCCGGCTGCACCGAAATGCTGCCATCCTCGAGCGCGTAGCTGACCTCATCGGCCAGCGGCATCGAAAGGGTGCCCTTCGGGCCCTTGACCGAGAGCGTTCCGCCCTCGATCGTCGCGGTCACCCCTGCGGGCACCGGGACCGGCTTCTTGCCGATGCGGCTCATCAGAATACCTCCGCCAGGACCTCGCCGCCGACATTCTTCTCGCGCGCTTCCGCGTCGGAGAGAACGCCCTGAGGCGTGGACACGATGGTGATGCCGAGGCCGTTGCGCACGCGGGGCAGCTCCTTGCTGCCCGAATAGACGCGGCGGCCGGGCTTGGACACGCGAGCCAGATGCTGAATCGCGGGCTGTCCTTCGAAATATTTCAGCTCGATGCGTAGGCCGGCGTGGCCAGCGACATCTTCCTCGACATAGCCGCGGATGTAGCCTTCGCGCTTCAGCACGTCGAGCACGCGGGCACGCAGCTTGGACGCGGGCGTGACCACGCTGTCCTTGCGGGCGCGCTGGCCGTTGCGGATGCGGGTGAGCAGGTCACCCAGGGGATCGGTCAGAGCCATCTATGCTATCCTTACCAGCTCGACTTCGTGACGCCGGGGATGAGGCCCTTGTTGGCCAGTTCCCGGAGCTGCACGCGGCACAGCCGGAATTTCCGGTAATAGGCGCGCGGGCGGCCGGTCATCTCGCAGCGGTTGCGCACCCGCGTGGGGTTCGCATTGCGCGGAATCTCGGCGAGCTTCAGGCGGGCGATGAGGCGCTCCGTCTCGTCGACGCTCTCGTCGTCCGCGATCGCCTTCAGCCGCGCATATTTGCCCGCATACTGCTTCACGAGCTTCTTGCGACGCTCGTTCTTGTTGATCGAACTCAGTTTCGCCATGACTTAAGTTCTCTTTCCTCTAGCGCCCTCAGGCGGCCTTCTTCTGATCAGCCTGCGGCTGCGGGAACGGGAAACCGAACAGGCGGAGAAGCTCGCGCGCCTCCTCGTCGGTCTTGGCGCTGGTCGCGACGATCACGTCCATGCCACGAATCTTGTCGACCTTGTCGTAGCTGATCTCCGGGAAGATCAGCTGCTCCTTGAGGCCGGTCGCGTAATTGCCGCGGCCGTCGAACGACTTGTCCGAAAGCCCGCGGAAGTCGCGGACGCGCGGCAGCGCGATCGTGACGAAGCGGTCGAGGAACTCGTACATGCGCTCGCGGCGCAAGGTGACCTTGCAGCCGATCGGCATGCCCTCGCGCAGCTTGAACTGTGCGATCGACTTTTTCGCCTTGGTGATCACGGCCTTCTGCCCGGCGATCGCGGTCATTTCCTGAGCCGCGGTCTCGACGCGCTTCTTGTCCTGGGTGGCCTCACCGACGCCCATGTTCAGGACGATCTTGGTGATCTTCGGCACTTCCATGACGTTCTTGTAGCCGAACTTCTCGGTCATCGCCTTGGCGATGCTGTCCTCGTACAGCTTCTTGAGACGAGGCTTGTAAGCGTCAGCCATTGATCTTCTCCCCGGACCGGACGGCCACACGGACCTTCTTGCCGTCCTGGACCTCGAAACGGACGCGCGTCGGCTTTCCGGTCTTCGGATCCTCAAGCGCAACCTTCGACACGTGCAGCGGCGCCTCGATGCGCTCCAGCCCGCCCTGCGGGTTGGCCTGCGTCGGCTTGCGATGACGCGTCGCGACGTTGACGCCGGAAACGATCACCTTCCCCTCCTTGGGAAAAGCGCGCGTCACCTCGCCATGCTTGCCCTTGTCCTTGCCGGACAGGACGACGACCTTGTCGCCTTTCTTGATCTTCAGCGCGGACATCACAGCACCTCAGGCGCGAGCGAAATGATCTTCATGTGACCACGGCCGCGGAGCTCGCGGACGACCGGGCCGAAGATGCGGGTGCCGATCGGCTCCCCGCTGTTCTTGTTGATCAGCACCGCGGCGTTGCCGTCGAAGCGGATCGTGCTGCCGTCCGGACGATGAATGTCCTTGGCGGTGCGCACGATGACCGCGCGGTGCACGTCACCCTTCTTCACCTTGCCGCGCGGCGCCGCTTCCTTGATCGAGACGACGATCACGTCGCCCACGGTCGCGAAACGCCGCTTGGAGCCGCCGAGCACCTTGATGCACTGGACGCGCTTGGCGCCCGAGTTGTCGGCGACGTCGAGGGTGGACTGCATCTGGATCATGGTTCAGTCCTCCTTCAGGCGGCTGCAGTGGTCTTGTCCAGGACGCGCCACGTCTTCAGCTTCGAGATCGGCGCGCATTCCTCGATGCGGACGGTCTCGCCTTCCTTGAAGACGTTGCCCTCGTCATGGGCATGATATTTCTTCGAACGGCGGATGATCTTGCCGTAGAGCGGGTGCTTCACCTTGCGCTCGACCAGCACCACCACCGTCTTGTCGGTCTTGTCGGAGACCACCGTTCCCGTCAGCACACGCTTCGGCATCGTGCGATCCTCCTTACTTGCCCGCTTGAGACGCGCGCTGCGTCTGAAGCGTCTTGATCTGCGCGATCGTACGGCGGACGACACGAACCCGGCTCGGCTTTTCGAGCTGGTTGGTCGCGGCCTGGAAGCGCAGGTTGAACTGCTCGCGCTTGAGCTCGCCGAGCTGGGTCGCGAGCTCATCGTCGGTCTTGGCGACCAGATCCGAATAAATGCTCATGTCAGGCGGCCTCGTGCACGGACTCGCCCAGGCGGGCGACGACCTTGGTCTTGATCGGCAGCTTCTCCATCGCGCGCTCGAAAGCGACGCGGGCGAGCGGACCGGGCACGCCGTCCAGCTCGAACAGGATGCGGCCGGGCTTCACGCGGGCGACCCAGAATTCGGGCGCGCCCTTACCGGAGCCCATGCGAACCTCGGCGGGCTTCGACGAGACCGGCACGTCCGGGAAGATGCGGATCCAGAGGCGACCCTGGCGCTTGATATGACGCGTGATCGCGCGGCGGGCCGCCTCGATCTGGCGGGCGGTGATCCGATCCGGCTCCAGCGCCTTCAGGCCGAACGCGCCGAAGTTCAGCGCGGTGCCGCCCTTGGCGTCGCCGTGGATGCGGCCCTTATGGGCCTTGCGGAATTTGGTGCGCTTCGGTTGCAGCATTGTCCTGTTCCTATCAGCGCGCCGGGCGGACGCCGGAGGTTTGAGCCTCCATCATCAGCCGGTCCTGCGCGAGGGGATCGTGGCCGAGAATCTCGCCCTTGAAGATCCACACCTTGATGCCGCAGACGCCATAGGCGGTGTGCGCCTCGGCCTCGGCATAATCGACGTTCGCGCGGAGCGTGTGCAGCGGCACGCGGCCCTCGCGATACCACTCGGTCCGGGCGATCTCAGCGCCGCCGAGACGGCCGGCGCAGGTGATCCGGATGCCCTCGGCGCCGAGACGCAGCGCCGACTGCACCGCGCGCTTCATCGCGCGACGGAAGGCGATGCGGCGCTCGAGCTGGTCGGCGACGCCCTGGGCAACGAGCTTCGCGTCGATCTCCGGCTTGCGGATCTCGACGATGTTGAGGCTGACGTCCGAGGTCGTCATCTTGCCGAGCGCGCGGCGCAGCTTCTCGATGTCCGCGCCCTTCTTGCCGATGATCACGCCAGGGCGCGCGGCATAGATGGAGATGCGGCACAGCTTTGCCGGACGCTCGATCACCACCTTCGAGATGGCGGCTTGCGGGATCGACTTCATGATGTGCTGGCGGATCTTGAGATCCTCGAGCAGCAGGCGGCCATAGTCCTGGCCATCCGCATACCAGCGGCTGTCCCAGGTGCGGTTGATCTGCAACCGCATGCCGATCGGGTTTGACTTCTGACCCATGATCTTATGCCTCTTCCTGCTCGCGCACGACCACGCGGATCCGCGAGAACGGCTTCACGATGCGCGTGGAGCGGCCGCGGGCGCGGGTCGCGAAACGCTTCATCGAGATCGACTTGCCGACCGACGCTTCCTTCACGACGAGCGCGTCGACATCGAGATTGTGGTTGTTCTCGGCATTGGCGATCGCCGAAGCGAGCACCTTGCGCACGTCCACCGCCATCGCCTTCTTGGAGAAGGTGAGAATGTTCAGTGCGTCGCCGGCTTTCTTGCCGCGGATCAGGCCCGCGACGAGATTGAGCTTATAGGCCGAACCGCGCACGGTGGTCGCGACCGCCAGCGCTTCCTTTTCGCCGACCTTGCGGGGGGATGCAGGCTTGCTCATCAGCGCTTGCCCTTCTTGTCCGCGGCGTGGCCGGGGAAGTAGCGCGTCGGCGCGAATTCACCCAGCTTCATGCCGACCATGTCCTCATTGACCGTCACCGGCACGAACTTGCGGCCGTTGTAGACGTTGAAGGTCAGGCCGACGAACTGCGGCAGGATCGTGGAACGACGCGACCAGGTCTTGATCGGCGCGCGGCCATTGGCTTCCTGCGCGGTCTCCGCCTTCCGCAGAAGGTGCAGGTCGACGAACGGACCTTTCCAGACGGAACGGGCCATGATTACCTCTTCTTCTTCGCGTGGCGCGAACGGATGATAAACTTGTCCGTCGCCTTGTTGTGGCGGGTGCGCGCACCCTTAGTCGGCTTGCCCCAGGGGGTCACCGGATGACGGCCGCCCGAGGTCCGGCCCTCACCACCGCCATGGGGATGGTCGACCGGGTTCTTGGCGACGCCGCGGGTGAGCGGACGCTTGCCGAGCCAGCGGTTACGGCCGGCCTTGGCGAGGTTCTGGTTGGCGTTGTCGGGGTTCGACACCGCGCCCACCGTCGCCATGCAGTCCGAACGGACATAGCGCTGCTCGCCCGAGTTCAGGCGAACCATCACCATGCCCTTGTCGCGGCCGACGATCTGCACATAAGTGCCCGCCGCGCGCGCCAGCTGGCCGCCCTTGCCGGGCTTCAGCTCGACATTGTGGACGATCGTACCGACCGGCGCCTGGCCGATCTCCATCGCGTTACCCGGCTTGACGTCGGTCTTCTTGCCCGCGACCACCTGATCGCCGACGCCGAGGCGCTGCGGCGCGATGATGTAGGCGAGCTCGCCATCCTCATACTTCACCAGCGCGATGAACGCCGAACGGTTGGGGTCATATTCCAGACGCTCGACAGTCGCGGGCTGATCCCACTTGCGGCGCTTGAAGTCGACGATGCGATACTTCTGCTTGTGGCCGCCCGCGATGCCGCGCGCCGTGGCGTGGCCCTGGTTGTTGCGGCCGCCGGACTTGCGCTTGCCTTCGGTCAGCGCCTTGACCGGCTTGCCCTTCCACAGCGCCGACTTGTCGACGAGTATGAGGCCGCGGCGGGCCGGGCTCGTCGGGTTATAATGCTTGAGCGCCATGGCGTCAGATCCCCGTCGTCACGTCGATCGACTGACCTTCGGCCAGCGTCACGATCGCTTTCTTCACGTCCGTGCGCGTGTAGGGCTGCCCCTTCCAGCGCTTCGTCTTGCCCTTCTGGACGATCGTGTTGACGCCCGTCACCGTGACGCTGAACAGCGCCTCGACGGCCGCCTTGATCTCGGGCTTGGTCGCGTCGCCCGCGACCTTGAAGACGACCGCGTTATGCTCGCTGAGCAGCGTCGACTTCTCGGTGATGTGCGGGGCCAGCACCACGTCATAGTGGCGGATGGCAACCGCTTCCTGCTTCTTCTTAGCCATTGAGCCGCGCCTCCAGAGTCTCGACCGACGCGCGCGTCAGGACGAGAGTCTCGTGCTTGAGGATGTCGTAAACATTGGCGCCGATCACCGGCAGCAGGTTCACCGACTTCAGGTTGGACGAAGCGAGGGCGAAGGGGCTCTCCACCGCCGCATTGTCGATGACGAGCGCGCTCTTGCCGAAGCCGAGCGCCGCGATCTGAGCCGCCAGCGCCTTGGTCTTCAGATCCGCGCCGTCCAGCGCCTCGACGATGATGAGCTTGCCGTCCTTCGCCTTGGCGGACAGCGCCATCTTCAGGCCGAGCTTGCGTACCTTCTTGTTCAGCGACGGGTTGAAGTCGCGAACGCGGGCACCGTGAGCCTTACCGCCGCCGACGAACACCGGAGCGCGGCGGTCGCCGTGACGGGCAGCACCGCCGCCCTTCTGGCGGCCAAGCTTCTTGCCCGAACGGGCGACGTCCGCACGCTCGCGCGTTCCGCGAGCGGTGCCGCGGCGCTTCTCGAGCTGCCAGGTGACGACGCGATGGAGGATATCCGCACGCGGCTCCAGACCGAAAATGTCGTCGGCGAGCTCGACGTCTCCGGACGTCTGCGCGTCGAGGGTCTTGACCTCGATCTTCATGGCTTAGCCCTCCTGGCCTTCGGTGGCTTCCGGAGCTTCGGCCGCAGGGGCCGGCGTCTCGGCGGGAGCGCTGTTGCTGTTGGCGGCGGCCTTGATGCCCGCCGGATAGGGCGCATCGGCAGGACGAGCCACTTTCACGGCGTCCTTGACGAGCAGCCAGCCCCCCTTGGAGCCGGGCACCGAACCCTTGATGAAGAGCAGGCCGCGCTCCGCGTCGGTCTGGACGATTTCCAGATTCTGCTGCGTGCGCTGGCGATCGCCCATATGGCCGGCCATCTTCTTGTTCTTGAAGACCTTGCCCGGATCCTGGCGGTTGCCGGTCGAACCATGCGAACGGTGTGAGACCGAGACGCCGTGGGTCGCGCGCAGACCGCCGAAGCCCCAGCGCTTCATGGCGCCGGCGAAGCCCTTGCCCTGCGTCTGCCCGGACACGTCGACCAGCTGGCCCGCGACGAAATGGTCGGCGGAGATCTCCGCGCCCACGTCCAGCAGACCGTCCTCATCGACGCGGAATTCCGCGATGAAAGCCTTGGGCTCCACCTCGGCCTTGCCGAAATGGCCGCGCTGCGGCTTGGCGACATTCTTCGCCTTCGCGGTGCCGGCGCCGAGCTGCACAGCGACATAACCGTCGCGATCCGCTTCGCGGCGCGCCACCACCTGAACATTGTCGAGCTGCAGGACGGTTACGGGCACATGGCGCCCGTCTTCCTGAAACAGCCGGGTCATCCCCATTTTCTTCGCGATCACGCCAGTGCGCATGATCTGGTTCCTTTCTTTCAGAGGCTCGCCGCTTCCCGTTTCCGGTCACCCGCGAGCGTGACAATGAAAAAGCCCCCCAGCCGATTCGGTCGGGGAGCTGGCCCAAAAGTACAAGTGCCCCCGTCAGGGCCAGTTTTCCGCTTCGTCATAAAGCGAAAGACGGGGACTCAGGCGCCAGCATGCTGGCCGGTATCCCTGCTCTTCCATCGATCCGGAACCGAACGAATCGATCCGGAACGACAACGCCGGGACGAATCATCCCGGCAGGAGGCGGCCTGTTAGGCCAATTTGATCTCGACATCAACACCCGCTGCGAGATCGAGCTTCATAAGAGCGTCGACGGTCTGCGGGGTGGGCTGGACGATGTCCAGGAGGCGCTTGTAGGTGCGCACTTCGAACTGCTCGCGCGACTTCTTGTCGATATGCGGGCCACGGTTGACCGTGAATTTTTCGATGCGCGTCGGGAGGGGAATGGGACCGCGAATCAGCGCGCCGGTACGGCGGGCAGTGTCGGCGATATCGCCGGTGGCCTGATCGAGCACACGATGATCGAACGCCTTCAGGCGAATACGGATATTCTGCGTTTCCATTTTCTCTACCGATGCGAAAGAGCCGAGCCCCGAGGGCGGGGCGAAAAAATACCGGCGGGCCCTTACGAGAGCCCGCCGGCATTTGCAACCAAATTACTTCGTGATCGTGGCGACCACGCCCGCGCCGACCGTACGGCCGCCTTCGCGGATGGCGAAGCGGAGGCCCTGGTCCATCGCGATCGGGGCGATGAGCTTCACGCCGAGCTGCACATTGTCGCCAGGCATCACCATCTCGGTGCCCTCGGGCAGCGTCACTTCGCCGGTCACGTCCGTGGTGCGGAAGTAGAACTGCGGACGATAGTTGGCGAAGAACGGCGTGTGACGGCCACCCTCGTCCTTCGACAGGACGTAGACCTCGGCCTTGAACTCAGTGTGCGGGGTGATCGAGCCCGGCTTGGCCAGAACCTGGCCGCGCTCGACCTCTTCACGGCCCACGCCGCGGATAAGCGCGCCGATGTTGTCGCCGGCCTGACCCTGATCGAGCAGCTTGCGGAACATCTCGACGCCGGTGACGACGGTCTTGCGGGTATCCTTGATGCCGACGATCTCGACTTCCTCGCCGACCTTCACGACGCCCGACTCGACGCGGCCGGTGACGACCGTGCCGCGACCGGAGATCGAGAACACGTCTTCGATCGGCATCAGGAACGGACGATCGAGCGGACGCTCCGGCTGCGGAATCCAGCTGTCGACCGCCTGCATGAGCTTCAGGATCGCGTCATGGCCGATCTCCGGGGTCTTGCCCTCGAGTGCGGCGACGGCCGAACCGGCGACGATCGGAATATTGTCGCCGTCGAAGTCATACTTGGAGAGAAGCTCGCGGATCTCCAGCTCGACGAGCTCGAGAATCTCGGGATCGTCGACCAGGTCGACCTTGTTCATGAACACGACGAGCTGGGGCACGCCGACCTGGCGGGCGAGCAGGATGTGCTCGCGGGTCTGCGGCATCGGGCCGTCGGTGGCGGACACCACCAGGATGGCGCCGTCCATCTGCGCCGCGCCGGTGATCATGTTCTTCACATAGTCGGCGTGGCCCGGGCAGTCGACGTGCGCGTAGTGACGGTCGGCGGTCTCATACTCGACGTGAGCGGTCGAGATGGTGATACCGCGCTCGCGCTCTTCCGGAGCCTTGTCGATGTTCGCATAGTCGACGAACGTCGCGCCGCCGGTCTCGGCGAGAACCTTGGTGATGGCGGCCGTGAGCGACGTCTTGCCGTGATCGACGTGCCCGATGGTGCCGATGTTGCAGTGCGGCTTGGTCCGCTCGAATTTAGCCTTGGCCATGTGACTAACCCTCGTTCTTTCTGTGCGTGCTGTTACTGTCTGTTACGAATTAAGCAAGCTTCGCCTTGACTTCTTCCGCCACATTGGCCGGCACTTCGTCATAGTGCGAGAACTGCATCGTGTATTGTGCCCGGCCCTGGGTGAACGAGCGGAGCTGGTTCACATAGCCGAACATGTTCGCCAGCGGTACCATGGCCTCGACGACCTGGGCATTGCCCCGGCTGTCGGTTCCCTGGATCTGGCCGCGGCGGCTGTTGAGGTCGCCGATCACATCGCCCAGATAGTCCTCGGGCGTCACCACCTCGACCTTCATGATCGGTTCGAGGAGCTTGATACCGGCCTTCTGCGCCGCTTCGCGCATCGCGCCCCGGCCGGTGATTTCGAAAGCGAGCGCCGACGAGTCGACGTCGTGATACTTACCGTCGATCAGGTGCACGGCGAAATCGATGATCGGGAAGCCGATCAGCGAACCCGACTCCGCGGTTTCCCGCATACCCTTCTCGACCGACGGGATATATTCACGCGGAATGTTGCCGCCCTTGATCTCGTCGATGAACTGAAAGCCCGAGCCACGCTCGCCGGGAACGAGCTTGACCTTCACCTCGCCGAACTGGCCCGAGCCGCCCGACTGCTTCTTATGAGTGTAGGTCAGCTCGACCGGCTTCGCGAGATATTCGCGATACGCCACCTGCGGCGCGCCGACATTCGCCTCGACCTTGAACTCGCGCTTCATGCGATCGACCAGAATCTCGAGATGGAGCTCGCCCATGCCCTTGATGATCGTCTGGCCCGATTCATGGTCGGTCGAGACGCGGAAGGACGGATCCTCCGCGGCCAGCCGATTGAGGGCGACGCCCATCTTCTCCTGATCCGCCTTGGTCTTCGGCTCGACCGAAAGCTCGATGACGGGATCCGGGAACTCCATGCGCTCCAGAATGATCGGCGCGGACGGCGCGCAGAGCGTGTCGCCAGTGGTCGTCTCCTTGAGACCAGCCAGAGCCACGATGTCGCCGGCATAGGCTTCGTCGATGTCCTCGCGGCTGTTCGCATGCATCAGCAGCATGCGGCCGATCTTTTCCTTCTTGTCCTTCACCGAGTTCAGGTACGTGCCCTTCTCCAGCTTGCCGGAGTAGATGCGCGCGAAGGTGAGCGAGCCGACGAACGGATCGTTCATGATCTTGAACGCGAGCGCAGAGAGCGGCGCGGTGTCGTCGGCCGGGCGCGTGTCCGGCGTTTCGCCATCGAGCTTCACGCCCTGCACGGCCGGAATGTCGAGCGGGCTGGGCAGATAATCGACGACGGCGTCGAGCAGGGGCTGCACGCCCTTGTTCTTGAACGCCGAGCCGCAAAGCACCGGCACGAAGGAGAAGTTCAGCGTGCCCTTGCGGATCAGCTTCTTCAGCGTGTCCGCATCAGGCTCCGTACCCTCGAAGAAGGCTTCCATCGCGGCATCGTCCTGCTCGACGGCAGCCTCGATGAGCGCCAGCCGAGCGACTTCGGCCTCATCCTTCAGATCGTCGGGGATGTCCTGATATTCGAACTTCGCGCCGAGCGATTCCTCGAGCCAGATGATCGCGCGGTTGTTCACCAGATCGACCAGCCCCTTGAAGCCGCCTTCGATGCCGATCGGCAGATAGAGCACGAGCGGACGGGCGCCCAGGCGGTCGCGGATCATGTCGACGCACATATGGAAGTTGGCGCCTGTGCGGTCGAGCTTGTTGACGAAGCACATCCGCGGTACCTTGTACTTCTCCGCCTGGCGCCACACCGTTTCGGATTGCGGCTCCACGCCGGCGACGCCGTCGAAGCAGGCGACCGCGCCGTCCAGAACGCGCAGCGAACGCTCGACCTCGATGGTGAAATCCACGTGGCCGGGCGTGTCGATGATGTTGATGCGGTGGTCGTTCCAGAAGCAGGTCGTCGCGGCGGACGTGATCGTGATCCCGCGCTCCTGCTCCTGCTCCATCCAGTCCATCGTCGCGGTGCCCTCATGGACCTCGCCGATCTTGTAGGACTTGCCGGTGTAGTAGAGGATACGCTCGGTCGTGGTCGTCTTGCCGGCATCGATGTGCGCCATGATGCCGATGTTGCGATACTTCTCGAGCGGATGGCTGCGGGCCATGATCTGAACTCCGATGTCGGGAAGGGGCAGAAGCGCCCGTTCCCGACTATATGGTGATGAAAGTTACCAGCGGTAGTGCGAGAACGCCCGGTTGGCCTCGGCCATGCGGTGCGTATCCTCGCGCTTCTTCACCGCGTTGCCGCGGTTGTTCGAGGCATCCATCAGCTCGCCCGACAGGCGCGCCGACATTGTGTTCTCCGAACGGTTGCGGGCGGCGGTGATGAGCCAGCGGATAGCGAGCGCCTGACTGCGGTCCGGACGGACCTCGACCGGCACCTGATAGGTCGCACCGCCAACGCGGCGGCTGCGGACCTCGATGCCCGGCTTCACATTGTTGAGGGCGTCATGAAAGACCTGGATCGGATCCTTCTTGGATCGCGCCTCGACGGTGTCGAGCGCGCCATAGACGATGCTCTCCGCGACGGATTTCTTACCGTCGAGCATGACGCTGTTCATGAACTTGCTGAGCACGATATCCCCGAACTTCGGATCGGGGAGGATTTCGCGCTTCTCGGGACGACGACGACGAGCCATTGTCTCTGATCCTTACTTCGGCCGCTTGGCGCCGTATTTCGAACGGCTCTGCTTGCGGTCCTTAACACCCTGGGTATCGAGCACGCCGCGCAGGACGTGGTAGCGCACGCCGGGAAGGTCGCGCACACGGCCGCCGCGGATGAGCACCACCGAGTGCTCCTGCAGATTGTGGCCTTCGCCCGGAATGTAGCTGATCACTTCGCGCTGATTGGTCAGGCGGACCTTGGCCACCTTGCGCAGCGCCGAGTTCGGCTTCTTCGGAGTCGTCGTATAGACGCGGGTGCAAACACCGCGCTTCTGCGGGTTAGCCTCCATCGCAGGGACCTTGGATTTGGCCTTCTGCGGGTCGCGGCCCTTGCGGACCAGCTGGTTGATCGTCGGCATGAAGCCCTTCACCTTTTCAAGTTACTTTACCGCTATGCGCTCGCCCTTGCGGGAAATGCAGAAAACCCCGGCGGCCAGCATTGGCCCCCCAGGCCTTCACGCACATCGGCAATGTCCAAGCTCTGCCCGCAGTCGAATCGGCACAGGGCGAACGCCCATTACCGGCTCGCGAGCAGGGGCGGCCTATAGCGTTGGAACAGGAGGGGGTCAACGGTTAGAGTCGACCCCATTTCCTCCGTTTTCCGGGCTGGTTCAGCCGAAGCGGAAGGCCGACACGGTGGCGATCATCACCTGATCGGAGAAGATCTTCTCACCCTTTTCCCCTGCGGCAGCGCCGGCTGCGACCATCAGCGGCAGCAGATGCTCCTCGCGCGGGTGGCTCGGCCGACCCTCCGGCGTCTCTTCCCAATGGGCCAGCTTGCGCCAGCGGTCAGCGGGATCCGGCGACTCGACGGCATCGGTCAGCCACTGGTCGAAACGCGCGGAAACACCCGCGGCGCCCGGCGTGTTGTAGCCGCGCATATTGTGGTAGCTCATCCCCGAGCCGACGATCAGGATCCCCTCCTCGCGCAGCGCGGCCAGCGCGCGGCCGACCGCCAGATGCTCCTCCGGATCCATGTTGGTGCGCAGCGACAGCGGCACCACCGGGATGTCTGCGTCCGGAAAGGCGAGCAGGAAGGGAATGAAGACCCCGTGATCGAAGCCGCGATCCGTGGAGATCGCGGCAGGCAGGCCAGCCTCGGCAATCAGCTGACGCACCCGCTCGGCCAGTTCCGGGCTGCCCGGTGCCGGATAGCTCAGCTGATAGGTGTGCGGCGGGAAGCCGTAATAATCGAAGATCATCTCGGGCTTGGACACGGAGGCGACGGTATAGGCCTTCTCCTCCCAATGGCCGGAGATGACGACGATGCCCTTCGGCTTTTCGGGCAGGCCGTCGGCCAGGCTGCGCAGCCAGGCACCCATCTTGTCCCAGGTATCGGCCGGTCCCATCGTCCAATCCATGAAGAAGCACGGGCCGCCGCCGTGCGGGATGAACAGGGTCGGCTGGGTCGTCATCTGTCACTCCTCCACGCCGCGCCCCGCGCGGCTTGCAATCGATTCGGGGAGAAGATGGCGGCGGCGGGAACAGTTTCCAATGGGTCGCTGCGCACTGTTCCCTGCCCGCCAACATTTTGGGCGCGTCAGATCATCCGGCGCCGGGCCAGCGCGAAGCAGAGGATGAGCCAGCCAGAGCCGATGCACCAGCCGGCGAGCACGTCGGTCGGCCAGTGCACCGCAAGGACGAGGCGCGACACGCCGGTGAAAAAGGCGACGGTACCCGCCGTGACCAGCGCCGTCAGACGATGCCGCGGCGCGGCGAAGAGGATGGCGATCGCGCCGAAGACGATCGTCGCGTTCGAGGCATGCGCGCTGGGAAAGCTGAACGAGTGCACCGCGTCGAGATGCGGCAGCAGCAGGGGCCGCGGACGCTGGACGACATCCTTGATCGCCTCGACCAGCAGCGCCCCGGTGGCACAGGTGACGATCAGCATCGCCGCGGCACGCGCCCGCCCGCGGGCGACGAGGATACCGGCAGCGATCAGGATCATGATCACGCGCGGCAGCACGCTCGCCGCCTCGGTCAAACCGCGCATCGCCGCGAACCAGAGCGCCCAGCGCCCGTCGCGCGGCGAGAGGACGCGCAGCAGGCCGGCATCGAAGCCGGCCGCGATACCGGAGATGCCGAGCCAGCCGATGAAGCCGCCCAGCAGAATCAGCGACAGGGCGGCGACCAGCCGCCTGACGGGAAGATCCACCATCGCTCAGCCCGCCGCCGCCAGATCGACCGCGAACCCGATCCACATCGCAGAAAGCACCATGCAAGACAGGAGATAGGCGAGAAAGCGGCGCGGCACCTGCTTCACCACGACATGTTCTATGCTGTGCCAGATGCGCAACAGCACATAAGCCCAGGCGAGCATGAGCTGGATGCGATTGGCGTGGTGAGTAACGATCAGCAGCGGCACCAGCGCGAAATAGAGCACCGGCATCTCGAACAGGTTGCGCAGATTGTTCGCAGGCATCTCCACGGGCTGGAAATAGCGCAGCGCCGCCTCGCCGGTGGCGAAATCCTCCGGGGTGGGCGGCGAACGGCGCAGCAACGCGCCGCGCTGCGCGAACAGGACGATCCACACCGCGAAGACGAGCCCCACGAGCAGCAGGGTCGGCCAGAGAATATCCTTGATCATCATCGCCCGTTTCTCCTCGTCCCCGACGACGGGATTGGGCGATAAGGCCATCATCTGTCCAGTCCGGAGAGAGGAGCCCGAAGATGACCGCCGCCCCCACGCTGCCGGCCGAAGGCGGCTGCCGCTGCGGCGCGATCCGCGTCCGGATCAGCGCGCCGCCGCTGCTCACCGCTGCCTGCCACTGCACCGGCTGCCAGCGCATGACCGCCAGCGCCTTCTCGATCACCGTCACCGTGCCGACACAGGGCTTCGAGCTGCTCCAGGGCGAACCGGTGATCGGCGGCCTGCATGGCGAGCAGATCCACCATTTCCACTGCGATTATTGCAAGAGCTGGGTCTTCACCCGCGTCGAGCCCGACATGGGTTTCGTCAACGTCCGTGCGACGATGCTCGACGATGCGAGCTGGTTCGAGCCGTTCGCCGAATTCTGGACGAGCGAGAAGCTGGCCTGGGCGAACCTCCCCGTGGTGCACAGCTTCGAGACGCAACCGGCGATCGAGGAGTTCGGGCCGCTGGTGGCGGACTATATGGGGCGGTGATTTTTCTTATCCTCCCTCGCAGGAGGGCGACTGGATTCACACATCGGTTTGGCCGCGTTTTCCGACGTCATCCTGACGGAAGTCAGGATCCATTAGCCGCAGCGTCGCGCCTTATCGGCAACGCTGCGGTTAATGGATCCCGGATCAAGTCCGGGATGACGAAGAAGAAAAAGGTACAGCGGGACGATGTGTGAATGCCGTAGCGCAGGGGGAGGATGAGGAAGTCTAGAAATGCAGCGCGCGGCCATAGGCGCTGAGCACGCTCTCATGCATCATCTCGCTGAGCGTGGGATGCGCGAAGATGGTGTGGATCAGCTCCTCCTCGGTGGTCTCGAGCTCGCGCGCGATGACATAGCCCTGGATCAGCTCGGTCACCTCGGCGCCCACCATGTGCGCGCCGAGCAGCTCGCCAGTGGTCTCGTCGAACACCGTCTTGATGAAACCCTCCGCCTCGCCGAGCGCGATCGCCTTGCCGTTGCCGATGAAGGGGAATTTGCCGACCTTCACCTTGCGGCCCGCTTCCTTGGCCTTGGCCTCGGTGAGGCCGACGCTGGCGACCTGCGGGCGCGCATAGGTGCAGCCGGGGATATTGTCCGTCTTCATCGGATGGACGCCCTTATAGCCGGCGATCGCCTCGGCCGCGACGACGCCCTCATGGCTCGCCTTGTGCGCCAGCCAGGGCGGCCCGGTGACGTCGCCGATCGCCCAGATGCCGTCCACATTGGTGCGGCCATAGGCATCGGTGTCGATATGGCCCCTGGTGGTCTTCACGCCCAGCGCCTCGAGCCCGATCTCCTCGGTATTGGGCACGATGCCGATCGCGACGATGGCATGGCTGAACGTCTCGGTCGAAACCTTGCCATCCTTGTCCTTGATCGCGGCCGTGACGCCCTTGGCGCCGGCTTCGAGCTTCTCGACGCCGGCCTTGGTCACGATCTTCATGCCCTGCTTGGTGAGCGCCTTGGTCATGAACTCGCTGATCTCGGCATCCTCGACCGGCAGGATGCGGTCCAGCATCTCGACGACCGTCACCTCGGCGCCCATGTCCGAATAGAAGGACGCGAACTCGACGCCGATCGCGCCCGATCCGATGACGAGCAGTCTGGTCGGCATCTCCTGCGGCACCATCGCGTGGCGATAGGTCCAGATCTTGTCTCCGTCGGCCTTGGCGAAGGGAAGATCGCGGGCGCGGGCGCCGGTGGCGACGATGATGTTCTTCGCCTCCAGGTTCACCGTCTTGTCGCCCTGCTTGACGCTGAGCTTGCCCTTGGCGGTGATGGTGCCGGTGCCTTCGACCACCGTCACCCTGTTCTTCTTCATCAGCCCCTTGACACCGGCATTGAGCTGCCCGGCGACCTTGCGGCTGCGCTCAACGATCTTGGCGAGATCGAAGCCCGGCTTCTCGACCGTCAGGCCGTAATCGGCGGCGTGCGTCATATAATGATAGATTTCGGACGTGCGCAGCAGTGCCTTGGTGGGGATGCAGCCCCAGTTGAGGCAGATGCCGCCGAGCCGCTCGCGCTCGACGATGGCGGTCTTGAGCCCGAGCTGGGCGGCACGGATGGCGGCAACATAGCCGCCCGGTCCCGATCCGAGGACGATGAGATCGTAGGTATCGGCCATGCTTTTCGTCTTTCCCTCGAGGTGTTCTGTATATTCCGAGTCCCGCCGGCACTCAGGCCAAAGGCGGGACGCTGCGTGGCTGGCGATCCTCGCCGATCGCGACGAAGGTGAAATCCGCCTTCGTGACGCGGTAGGAGCGATCGTCGTGGCGCGTGCGCCGCCAGGCCTCGACCGCGATCTTCATCGACGTATTGCCCACCGAGATGAGCTCGGCGAAGACCGAGACCTCGTCGCCGACGACGACGGGGCGCAGGAACGCCATGCCGTCGACCGCGATGGTGACGGCACGGCCCTTGCTGTGGCGCGCGGCGACCGAGCCGGCCGCCGAGTCCATCAGGCTCATCAGCCAGCCGCCGAAGATGTCGCCATAAGGGTTGGTATCCGCCGGCATCGCGATGATCCGGACCGCAGGTTCCCGTGCCGGCGGCGCTTCATTGATGACGGGCATAGGGCGCGCCTTTCGCGGATCAGGCCAGCATTCCCAGCGGATTTTCGACCAGCCGCTTGAAGGCGGCCATCAGCCGGGCGCCGTCCGCGCCGTCGATCGCGCGATGATCGAAGCTGCCGGTGGCGCTCATCACCGTCGCCACGGTCAGCTCGTCCTTCACCACATAGGGCCGCTTCTCGCCCGCGCCGATCGCCAGGATCATCGCCTGCGGCGGATTGATCACCGCCTCGAACTGCTTGATGCCCATCATGCCCATGTTGGAGAGGCTGGCGGTGCCGCCCTGATATTCGGCCGGCTGGAGCTTGCCATCCTTCGCGCGCTCGGCGAGATCCTTCATCTCGGTGGCGATGGCCGACAGGCTCTTGGTGTCCGCACCTGCCACGATCGGCGTGATCAGGCCGCCCGGGATCGAAACCGCGACCGAGACGTCGGCCCGGCTGTATTTGATCAGCGTGTCGCCGCCGAAGGAGACGTTGCACTCCGGCACCTCGATCAGCGCGACGCCGAGCGCCTTGATCAGCATATCGTTGACCGACAGCTTGACGCCGCGCGCTTCGAGAGCGGCATTGAGCTCGCCGCGGAGCTTCAGCAGCGCATCGAGCCGCACGTCGACGGTGAGGTAGATGTGCGGGATCTGCTGCTTGGATTCGGTGAGACGGCGCGCGATCGTCTTGCGCATATTGCTGAGCTTGACGATCTCGTGGGGAATGTCGCCGGGCTCGACCGGCGCGGGAGCGGGCGCGGTCTTCGGGGCCGCAGCAGCCGGCACCTCGGCCGCCTTCGCTTCCACCGTCCCGGCGGCTTCGACAGGCGTCCCCTCGATATCCGCCTTCACTATGCGACCATGCGGGCCGGAGCCGCTGATCCCGGCAAGGTCGATGCCCTGCTGCGCCGCCAGCCGGCGAGCAAGCGGGCTCGCCTTGATCCGGTCGCCATCGGCATGCACGGGCGGAGGCGCCTTGGCGCTGACTTCGGGCTCGGGTTGCGGCGCCGGCTTGGCCGCGGTTTTCGGGGCGGCATCGGCTTTCGGCTCGGGCTTGGCTTCGGCCTTCGGGGCCGGCGCGGCGGAAGCGTCCTCATCCTCGCCGGCGATGATCGCGATCACGTCGCCGACCTTCACGCCGTCCGTTCCTTCGGCGACGACGATCTTGCTGATCGTGCCCTCGTCGACCGCTTCGAACTCCATCGTCGCCTTGTCGGTTTCGATCTCGGCAAGCAGGTCGCCGGACTTTACCGTGTCGCCCTCCTTCACCAGCCATTTTGCGAGAGTGCCCTCCTCCATGGTCGGCGAGAGGGCAGGCATCTTCAGTTCGATGGGCATGGGGTGTCCTTCGGAGCTTTTCCGCGGGGGGAGGATGGCCCTTCCAATCTTACATCGTGGGTCGCGCGGTCAAGGCCGCCGCTTGCGAAGCTGCGAGGGATGACGCACATCCTGTCGGCATAACAGGGAGGGACGGTGCGGTGCGCACCTATTTGGTGGTGATCGACGAGAGCGACGAAGCGCGGGTCGCCTTGCGGTTCGCGGCGCGGCGCGCGGCGAAGACCGGCGGCGCGGTCGAGATCGTGGCGCTGGTGGCGCCGCCCGAGTTCGTCCAGTGGGGCGGCGTGCAGGCGGCAATGGAGGAAGAGGCGCAGCTGCGCGCCGAAGCGCTGGTGGCGCAGGTGGCCGGCGAGCTGATCGACGAGACGGGCCTGCGTCCCTCGATTACCGTCCAGCAGGGCGAGCCGGTTGCGATCGTGCGAAAGATTTTGAAGGAACGGCCGGAAACTGCGGCGCTGGTGCTCGGCGCGGCGGCGGACGGGCCGGGTCCGCTCGTCGTCCACTTCGCCGGTGCCGCGGCGGGGACGATGCCCTGCCCCGTGATGATCATTCCCGGATCGCTGAGCGACGAGGCGCTCGACCGCCTGAGTTAACAGATTCCGATATCGCGATTTCCCAGCCAGCAGGCGAGTCTACCCGCTTTGAAATCGCTCAAAGGCCGGCGCCGGGACGCGGCGATCGACGATCCCGGCGCGAACCGGGATCGTCTCCCCCCACAATCAGCTCACCGATAGCAGGTGCAGGCGCGGGCCCGCGGACGCCACTTGCGCGCCGGCCGCTTCACATAGACGGTCTTTTCCTCGACGACCGTCCGGGTCGTGGTGGTAACCACCGGCTGACTCTGGACGATGATGGTCGTCGTCGTGCCGGGTGCGACATAGACGGTGCTGCCAGACGGATAGCGGCCGCCCCAGGTCACCTGATCGTCATAGCCAGGGCCGTCGTCATAGCCCGGCCCTGGACCGGCATAGTCGGAAACCGGGCCGCGATCGTAGCCATCCCAGTCGAGCCCCGGGACGCTATCGGCAACCAGACCGTCAGGGCCGACCAGCACTGCGTCGTCATAATAGCGCACCCAATTCTGGCCGTAGCCGGGCGCGGGCAGCCCATAATAACCGTAGTCTGGGATGTAATAAGTGGGCGAGAGCCAGAAACTCGGCATGCGCCAGCCGCGGAACGGGCGATGATAGCCGCCGCCCCAATTGCCATGGCCGCCCCAGTTGCCGTGACCGCCGCTCCAGCCGCCACCGCCCTGCCAGCCGCCGCCGTGCCAACCGCCATTGCCGGGGCGCGGCCCGCCATTGCCGCCCTGCCAGCCGCCATTGCCGGGATGCGGACCATTACCGCCTTGCCAGCCCGCCGGCGTGCCCGGCCGCGGGCCACCCGGAGCGCCGGGGTGCCAGCCACCCTGCGTCCAGCCGCCCGGCCGGCCTTGCGGCGCCTGCAAGCCATAATTGGGCACACCGCCCCAATGTGGCGCCGGCCGAGGTGCCGGCGGCGCGACCATGGGCGCAGGCGCTGAACGCATGCCACCGGAGGGACCATTGGCCGCCGGCGCCGCCACGGGAAGCGCCGCGAGCATCGCAGCCATTCCCAGAAGAGCACGGGTTCGCATGGATAACCTCCCTGTCCGACGCACAGCACCCCGCGGACGCGGGATACATCATGGTATACGTCAGATTAACATTTCTGGTTCCACGCCGCTACACACGCAAAAGCGCGGCCATGTCCCGTTCTGGTGCAGCGAATTGAAGCAGGTTCGGAGCCGGCGTCAGCCGGCGATGCGCGGCCCAAGCAAAGCCATCAGCGCCGCGCAACCCACGGCGTCTTCCGCATCGAAACGGCCGGGATGCGGGCTATCGAGATCGAGTACGCCGATCAGCCGCCCTTCGACGACGATCGGCACGACCAGTTCCGACGCCGATGCCGCATCGCAAGCGATGTGGCCGGGAAAGGCATGGACGTCCGCCACCACCTGCACCTCTCGCGTGGCCGCAGCGGCGCCGCAGACGCCCTGACCGAACGGGATGCGGATGCACGCGGCCTTGCCCTGGAACGGGCCGAGCACGAGTTCATCGTCCGCGACCGCGCGATAGAAGCCCGCCCAGTTGATGTCAGGCAGATATTCCCAGAGCAGCGCGGCGGCATTGGCCATGTTGGCGATCGCATCCGGCTCGCCCGCGGTCAGCCCACCCAGTGCGGCATGGAGATCGCGATAGAAAGCTGGTTTGTCCGCCGTCGCGGCGAGATCGAACTCGAACATGCTGCCTTTCCTTTGCTCGGGAGCGCGGGTCTCGGACGCGTCCGGCGGCGATATGGGCTCAGGCGGCCCGTTCCGCCAGCCGCCTCGCCGGCGCAAGCGGTTCTCCGCCGGTCATTCGCGAACCTTCGACCGACCGGCCTTGACCGCCGCACGCTTCGCCTTGCCCTCCACGCGCCGCTGCTGGGACGCCCTGGTCGGTTTCGTCGGGCGGCGCTTCTTCGGGATGAAGGTCGCCTCCCTGATCAGCGTGATCAGGCGTTCGCGCACCTCCTGGCGATTGATCAACTGCGATCGTGCACCCTCGCTGCGCAGGACGAGGACGCCTTCGCGGGTGAGCCGCGAGCCCGCCAGCACCGCGAGACGCTGCTTAACGGCATCAGGCAGGTTCGGCGAATTCGCCACGTCGAAGCGCAGCATGACGGCGCTGTCCGTCGTGTTGACATGCTGCCCGCCAGGCCCGGACGACCGGGCGAATGTCTCGACAAGCTCATCGCTGTCGATCGAGATCGAACGGGTGACGGGAATCGCAACCATGTCCGCGGCTTAGCGCAAGTAACCGGAGCGGACCAAGCGGATCGACGCAAGGACCCGCGGTACGGCGGATCAGGCGTCGGCTTCGAGTGTCCGCGGCAAAGCGAAGCCCAGCGCTGCGAAGCGTTCCGGCAGCGGTGCCTCGGCTGCGACCGACGCCTTGCCCTCGCGGGCGAGATGCAGCTTCCAGGCGTGCAGCAGGGTCGGCCCGCTTCCACCGCCATAGATCGGATCGCCGCAAACCGGCAGACCGAGGCCGGTCGCCGCATGCACGCGAATCTGATGGGTCCGCCCGGTGAGCAGCCCGAACTCGACGAGCGAACGGCCGCCTTGCTCTGCCAACACGCGCCACTGCGTACGCGCAGGCTTGCCCTTGGCATCGACGATCATCCGCCAGCCTGATTCGCGCGTCGAAACCTTGTGCAGGGGCAGCTCGATCAGCCCCTCGCGATCGGCCGGCACACCTTCCAACACGGCGAGATAGGTTTTTTCCACCTCGCCCGACTCGAACGCAGCCGCGAAGCGCTTGTGCGCCTTGGGCGTACGCGCCAGCAGCAGGCAGCCCGAGGTGTCGCGATCCAGCCGGTGGACCGCGCTCGGCCAGCGCTTGAATCCGAATCGCAGAGCGTCCAGATGATTCTCCAGGCTGAGCGATCCGTCACGCACGGGCGTGACGGGCAGGCCCGACGGCTTGTCGATCACCATCGCCTCGGCGTCGATGAACAGGATGCGGTCCGCAAGAAGCATCGTGCGCATATGGATCTGGTGCGGCTTTTGCGCAACGCGACCGTTGGTAACGAATCTTAAGAAAGCGTGCCCGCCAGTTAACCCCCGTTTAACCTTTTGCGTTCACATCTGAAATGGTTAATGACGTGTCTCGACAGTTTGTGCCTGTCTGGTTAGGCATGAGTTGTCCGTTGACAGGGGATATGCCAGATGCGTGTGCTGCTGATCGAAGACGAGCCGACCACCGCGAAGAGCATCGAGCTCATGCTCTCTGCCGAGGGCTTCAACGTCTACACGACGGACCTGGGGGAAGAGGGGCTCGACCTGGGTAAGCTCTATGATTACGACATCATCTGCCTGGATCTGAATCTCCCGGATATGCACGGCTACGACGTGCTGAAGAAGCTGCGCGTCGCCAAGGTGCAGACGCCGGTTCTGATCCTCTCGGGCATTTCCGAAATGGACTCCAAGGTCCGCGCGCTCGGTTTCGGCGCGGACGATTATGTCACCAAGCCGTTTCACCGCGAAGAGCTGGTGGCGCGCATCCATGCGGTGGTCCGTCGTTCCAAGGGCCACAGCCAATCGGTGATTCGCACAGGCAAGCTGGCCGTCAACCTCGATGCCAAGACGGTGGAGGTCGATGGAGCCCGCGTCCACCTGACCGGCAAGGAATATGCGATGCTGGAGCTGCTCTCGCTCCGCAAGGGCACGACGCTCACCAAGGAGATGTTCCTGAACCATCTCTATGGCGGGATGGACGAACCCGAACTCAAGATCATCGACGTGTTCATCTGCAAGCTGCGCAAGAAGCTGAGCCTGGCCTGCGGCGGCGAAAACTATATCGAGACGGTCTGGGGCCGCGGCTATGTGCTGCGTGATCCCGACGAAGACGCGATGGCCCAGGTCGCCTGAGCCGACGCCAATGGCTTGATGCGGGGGTAAGGGCCGCCGGCGCGATGCCGGCGGCCCTTTCGTTTACCCGAACGAAAAGGCGCGGACTCGATCCCGCACGCCAATCGGGCAGCCGCACCGGGCAAGAGACGATATAGCGTGATGGACTGAGAAAATGTCCACGTCGCCGGGCTGTCCCGAGCCTGCGTGACGGACGCAACCGACCGTGCAACAATCCTGCCGGAAGGGCGTTGTGGCATTCCTGGGAGGAATCTCTGCCACGCCGAGAAATTCATGTGCTGCCCCTCTTGTGCGGCGCAGCAAAGCGTTGCAGTCTTTCCGACGAAGAAAAACCGCTACACAAAAAGGATCCTATGGCGGGCAGGCGCGCTTTCGACGAAGTCTGGGGCTCGGACAACGACCGGGCCGGGAGGCCCGAATTCGCCGAGCTCGCCCAATGGATCACGGAGACGCCGGCTACCGAGCTCGACCGACGGCAGAAGGCGGCGGAGGCCGCCTTCCGGCAGCTCGGCATCACCTTCGCCGTCTATGGCGAGGAAGAAGCCGCGGAGCGGATCATCCCCTTCGATATCGTGCCGCGTATCTTCACCGGCCGCGAATGGGCCAAGCTGTCCGAAGGGCTGGTACAGCGCGTGGAGGCGATCAACGCCTTCCTCGCCGACGTCTATGGCGAGCGGCGCATCCTGGCCGACGGGGTGCTGCCAGCGGAGCTCATCCTCGGCAATCCGCAGTTCCGCGCGATGCTTTCGGGAACGCGGCCGCCGCACGGCATCTACGCGCATATCTGCGGCATCGATCTCGTCCGCACCGGGCCGGACGAATTCTGGGTTCTGGAAGATAATGCGCGCACGCCGTCCGGCGTGTCCTACATGCTCGAGAATCGCGAGGCGATGCTGCGTCTCTGCCCCGAGCTGTTCGAGAAGTTCCCGGTTCGGCCCGTGGACGGCTATCCCGACGCGCTGCACGAGACGCTCCGCTCGGTAACGCCGCGCACCTCCAGCGATCCGGTGTGCGTGATCCTGACCCCCGGCCATTACAACAGCGCCTTTTACGAGCACAGCTTCCTGGCCGACCAGATCGGCATCGAGCTGGTCGAGGCGGCGGATCTGGAGGTGGACGACGACATCGTCTGGATGAAGACGATCGACGGGCGCGTCCGGGTGGACGTCATCTATCGCCGCATCGACGACGACTATATCGACCCGCTGGTCTTCAAGCCGGACTCGCTGCTGGGCGTGCCGGGCCTGATCGCCGCCTATATGGCCGGCAACGTCACCCTGGTGAACGCGCCGGGCACGGGCATCGCCGACGACAAGGCGATCTACAGCTACATGCCCGAGATCGTGAAATATTATTCTGGCGGCGAAGCGAAGCTGCCCAATGTCGAAACCTATCGCTGCCGCGAACCGCAGGCGTTGAAATATGTGCTCGACAATCTGGAGCAGCTCGTCGTCAAGCTGGTCGACGGATCGGGCGGCTACGGCATGCTCGTCGGCCCGACCGCGACGAAGCAGCAGATCGAGGATTTCCGCGCCGCGCTGATCGCCGAGCCCTATCGCTACATCGCGCAGCCGACGCTCGCCCTCTCCACGGTGCCGACCCTCACCGAGGCAGGCGTCGCGCCGCGCCACGTCGATTTCCGCCCCTTCGTGCTTTCCGGCGCGAACGGCGTGACGATCATTCCCGGCGGCCTCACCCGCGTCGCGCTGAAGGAAGGATCGCTGGTGGTGAATTCCAGCCAGGGCGGCGGCACCAAGGACAGCCTGATACTGGCGGACGGACCTGGGGGAGGCAGGCTTTGAGCTTCGGGGGGATTGTGAGAGCGAAAGCAGAAACGGTTCGGATGAGGAACGACCTATCTTCCAGTTCCGCCTGCCACGGGGCCCTGTTGCCGGGGGAGCGGCGCTAGATGCTCTCGCGCACTGCCGCCTCGCTCTACTGGCTCGGCCGTTATGTCGAGCGCGCCGAATTCACGGCACGGCTGATCGAGGCGACGCTGCGCCTCGATTCGCTGTCTCCCCGCCCCGCCGGTGCCGGCGCCTGGGCGAGCGCGCTTTCGGTCGCGGGCGGCGAGGAAGGTTTCGCCGCAACGGGCGACGCACTGACCGCGCCCAATGTCGCGCGCTACCTCACTCTCTCGCGCGAGAATCCGAGCTCGATCCGATCCTGCCTGGATATGGCGAGGATGAACGCGAAATCGGTGCGTACCGCGCTCAGCCGCGAGGCCTGGGAGGCTATCAATCGCGCATGGCTGGGTCTGCGCGATCGCTCCACCACGGGCGGCAGCCAATCCACGCTCAGCCTCGCCGAAGCGATCAAGGCGGAAGCGCGTGGTTTCGAAGGTGCGCTGCACCGCATGCTGCGCAACGAGAGCAACTGGTTCATCCGGCTGGGCATGGCGATCGAGCGCGGCGACAACACCGCGCGTCTGACCGACGTCAAATATCATCTGCTGCTGCCTGAGGGCGAGAAGATCGGCGGGCCGATCGACCGCGATCAGTGGACCACCATCCTCCACACCGTTTCGGCCGTCACCGCCTATCGCTGGCTCTATCGCGAAGGACTGAAGCCCTGGTTGGTCGCCGAACTGCTGATCAAGCGGTCCGAGCTGCCGCGCTCGATGGCGGCATCGGCGGACGAGACGGTAAACCTGCTCAACCTGCTCGGCAAACGCACCGGCCTGCAAGGCGAGGCGGACCGGCTGGCACGGCGGCGGCAGAGCGCGATCAGCGCGGTGACGACCGACAGGATCTTCGCGCAGGGCCTGCATGAATATCTGACCGAGTTCGTCAGCGAGAATGTCCGCCTGGATCAGGCGATCGCCAAGCAGTTCCGCTTCTGAAGGGACGGGCGATGCGACTCTACGTCCACCACCTCACCGAATATCGCTTCAGCGAACCGCAGGCGCGCCTCGTGCAGCTGCTGCGGCTGACGCCCGAATCCTTCATCGGCCAGAATGTCGTCGACTGGCGGATCGACGTCGACTGCAACGCCCGGCTGCGCAGCGGGCGCGACGGCTATGGCAACGAGACGACGATGCTCTACGTCGATGGACCGATCGACCGGATCAGCATCACGGTGAACGGATCGGTGCTGACCGAGAACAAAGCCGGCATGGTGCAGGGCGCGACCGAGACGCTGCCGCCCTTGCTCTACATGCAATCGACCCGGCTGACTACGGCCGACGAGGCGATCATCGATTTCGCGCGCGGTATCGAAGCCGAGGGCAACGACGCGCTGGACCGAATGCATCTGCTGATGGGCGCGCTGCACGAGCGGCTGACCTTCGATCCGGGCCGGCGGGATGCCACCCGCACCGCGATTGAGACGTTCAGCGAAAGCCATGGCGTGTGCCAGGATTTCGCGCACGTCTTCGTAGCGGCGGCGCGCGCCATCGGCATCCCCGCCCGCTACGTGTCAGGCCATTTCTACCGCGACGACGGCGCGGCTCTGCAGGAAGCGGCGCATGCCTGGGCCGAGGCCCATATCCCCGATTATGGCTGGATCGCGTTTGACGCATCCCACGATCATTGCCCGGACGATCGTTATATCCGCGTCGCCATCGGCCTCGACTATCGCGATGCCGCGCCGCTTTCCGGCAGCCGCATCGGCGGCGGCGTGGAGGAGCTGGACGTGGGCGTGCGCGTCGGCCTCTCCCAGAGCCAGACGCAGGGCTGAGCGCGCCGCACCTGGCGCGGGCCGAAATCGCACTCGCTTCGGGACAGAACCGGCGATAGCCCGGCAGCATGACCCAGCCAGACATCCTGATGACCGCTCCGATGCAACCCGCCGTGATCGCCGCGCTGGAGGCACGGTTCACGATGCATCGGCTATGGGAGGCACCGGATCCGGCCGCCTTCCTGCGTGAAATCGGCCCCAGCATCCGCGGCATGGCGACGAGCACGCTCTATGGCCGTGTCGATGCGGAGCTGATCGGCGCGCTGCGGCAGCTCGAGATCATCGCCAGCTTCGGCGTCGGCTACGATCAGATCGACGTCGCCGTGGCAGCCGAGCGGGGCGTGGTGGTGACCAACACGCCGGGCGTGCTCGACGAGGAGGTGGCGGACCTCGCCGTCGGGCTGCTGCTTGCCACCGTGCGGCAGATCCCGGCCGCCGAACGCTATCTGCGCGCCGGACGCTGGCTGCAGGGCAATTTCCCACTTTCGCCGACCCTGCGCGGACGCAAGATCGGCATCGTCGGGCTGGGTGCGATCGGCAAGGCGATCGCCCGCAGGCTGGCCGCTTTCGATGTCGCCATCGCCTATCATGGCCGCACCAAGCAGCCGGACATGCCCTATCCCTGGCATCCGACGCTGATCGGCCTTGCCCAGGCTTGCGACGTTCTGATCGTGATGGTGCCCGGCGGGGCGGCGACGCGGCACCTGATCGACCGGCCGGTGCTGCAGGCGCTCGGCCGCGACGGAATCCTGATCAATGTCGCGCGCGGCAGCGTGGTGGACGAAGACGCGCTGATCGAGGCACTGCGGAACGGCACCATCCTTACCGCAGGGCTCGACGTCTATAACGACGAGCCGCGCGTGCCGCAGGCGCTGATCGACACGGACCATGTCGTGCTGCTGCCGCATCTCGGCTCCGCCTCGGCCCATACGCGTGCGGCGATGGGCCAGCTCGTCGTCGACAATCTGGAGAGCTGGTTCGCTACCGGCCAGCCGCTCACCCCGGTTGCGGAGACTGCGCATCTGGTACCGGAGGCGTGAAGCGATAGGAATGCGGCACCAGCCGTAACGGAGATCTGTGCATGGCGGATTCGATCGACGATGGCGGCGAGTTCGCCCGGCAGGCGGCAATGGCGCGGGACATGGGGTCGCCCTTCGTCGCGCAGGTGCTGGAGGCGGCGCGGCGCCACATCGCAATGGCGCCTCGCACCGCAGCACGGATCGCCGCATGGCCAGGCGACCGGATGGCAGATGCGGTCGCGCTACGCGTCAACGGCGCGCTCCATGCCCTTGCCCGGCGTGGCGTTACTCCCGCGCTGACCGCGCTCTACCGCGAGCTCGCCGGCGATTTCGACGCGGCGATCGGCGAGGCGCTGGCCCAGCAGGATGCCATGATCGCCGAATGGCTGAACGGGCCGCCGCAGACGAACGAGGTGGGACGGAGCGCCGCGATCTGGGCCGCCCTTATGACGGCGGCACGGGACATGGATCTGCCGTTCGAATTGCTGGAGCTGGGTTCCAGCGCCGGGCTCAACCTCAATCTGATGCGCTATGGCTATGATCTCGGTGGAGTCCGCGGCGGTGATCCGGCCTCACCCGTGCAGCTTCGCCCGCAATGGCGCGGGCCCTCGCCGCAGTCGGCGGAGGTGCGCATCCTCGCCGCGCGGGGCGCCGATCTCGATCCGCTCGATATTCGCGAGGCGCAGGCACGCGAGCGGCTGACCGCCTTCGTCTGGGCAGACGATCGGCAGCGCGCCGCCCGGCTGGCCGCAGCGATCGCCATCGCCGAGGCGCATCCGCCCCGAATCGACCGCGCGGATGCAGCGGACTGGATCGAGGCGCGCCTTGCCGAGCCGCAGGCCGAGGGCGTGGCGCGCGCCGTCTTCCATTCGATCGTGATGCAATATCTGCCGATGGAACGGCGCGAACGGGTGCGCGCCACGATCGAGGCGGCGGGCGCCCGCGCCACGGCGCAGCGCCCCCTCGCCTGGATCGCCTTCGAATGGGACAAGGCACGCGACTGCGCCGGGCTGACCTTGACCCGGTGGCCGGGCGGCATCGCGCGCCGGCTGGCGGACTGCCAGGCTCATGGCGCATGGATCGACTGGCAGGGCGGATGATCGAAGATCAAAATCCCACGAGATCGATCGGCACAGCAAGCGCCATGGCCGGGAGCCAGAGGCGCAGCGCGGCAACCGGCCAGCGCGAGAGCAGCAGCACCAGCGCCACGCCCGCGAGGCTGGTGAGGCCGAGCCATGCGACGAGACCCTGATAGGCCCCGAAGCGCCAGAAGCTAGCGACGAGCGAGAGCAAAGCGAGCGCGATGCCAGCGATCTTCGCATGCACTGGACGAAGCAGCGGAATCGCATCGGCCACGCGCTGCGGACGGCCGCTCGCCCGCGCCAGATTGGCGAGCGCGGCATAGCCGAGCAGAAGGGTTTCAAGCGGCATCGGCGAGTTCCTTGCCGGCAGAGGCGGGAGGTCCGGCGTGGCGGCGCTGGCGGGGCGCAACGGGCGCGATATGGGCGGCTCTCCACGCGGCGAAACCGAGACAGGCGGCGACGCTCAGCATCACCAGATCGAACGCTACGAACAAACCGTCTCCAGACGCGATCGACCGGATCAGGCCGCGATCCGTGGTGAGCGCATTGACAACCGGGACGCTCGCGAACGCTACGGCGGCGACCGCCAGCGTCTCGATCCACGCGCGCCGGACCGGACGCAGCAGCGACAACACGGCGAGGCCGAACCACATCCAGAACATAGCCGACACCTCGAGGCCGGAACGCCCGGGCTGCGCGGCGGGGATCAGCCGGTTGGCGAGGAAGAAAGCCGCCATGCCGGCAGGCAGGCAGGCGAGCGCGCCGATGTTCATCCGCTCGACGACGCGGAAGCCGAAAAATGGCGTGGCGCCGGGCTTGCGCCGCTTCGCCGTCCAGAGCAGCAGCCCGGTCGCCACCATGGCGCTGCCGGTAAGGCCGAGCAGGAAATAGGTCCAGCGCAGCACCGGCCCGGCATAATTGCCCATGTGCAAGCCCAGCATCACCCCCGCCGTCTCGATCGCGGGACCGGGCGGGGGCGATGCCGCGAGGCGCCTGCCGTCCGCGCCGGCATAGGTGATCGATCCGCCGCGCGCGTTGAGCGCGTCGGTTCCGTCGCGCAGGATGGTGACGCTCGATGCGGCATCGTCGGGATTGCGGACGATCAGCGTGCTGGGCCGCCCGCCTTTCCATTCCTCCGTCGCCGCGGCGATCAGCGGGGCAATCGGCACCAGCCGGGCTGGACGCCCCGATGCCGCCCCCTCCGGATCATTGCCATAGGCTTCGACGGCGAAGGTGGCGGGCTTGGCGTAATTGGCCGCGATCGGCCAGGGCATGTACATCAGCACCAGGGTGATCAGGCCAGTATAGGTGATCATCGCATGGAAAGGCAGCGCGAGCACCGCCGTTACATTATGCGCGTCCAGCCAGCTGCGCTGACCCTTGCCCCAGCGCAGCGTGAAGAAATCGACGAAGATCCGCTTATGGGTGACCACGCCCGAGACGATCGCGCCGAGCATGAACATCGCGCACAGCCCGGCCAGCCAGCGTCCCCAAGGATGGGGAAGCTGGAGCTGGAAATGGAATCGATAAAATTGCTCGCCGCCGCGCGTGTCGCGGGCCTCCAGCGCCTCGCCGGTCGCGGGATCGAGGCGGATCTCCTCCCGGCGGCGCTTGGCCGGGGTCATGGAATCGGGCCGCGGGCGCGTGAAGATACGCGTCGCGGTGGTGCGATCGTCCGGCAGATAGATATACCATTGCTCGTCATGCGGCGCATTCGCCTGTAGCCAGGCGATGGCGGAGCGCGCCGCCTCGGCCGGTGCCGCGGCCTCGGTGCGCAGCTCCGGCTGCATCCAGCGCGTGATCTCGGGCCGGAAATAGCTGGCGGTGCCGGTCAGGAACATCGCGAACAGGATCCAGCCGGCAACGAGGCCCAGCCAGCTATGGATCCAGGCCATGGGCTGGCGCAGGCCGGCGCGCGCCTTCATGCGCGCGGACCGATCAACAGCACCGCGCCGATCGTTGCCGCGGCGCTGCCCCATATCACCAGCGCGATACGCGTCAGCCGGTGCTCGTGAAAGGCCCACAGCCCGAGCGAAACGAAAATGAGGAAAGAGAGGATCATTCCCCAGGCCGTCGCCTCCGCTGTCGCGATCGGCAGCAGCCGCGCGCCGAGCGAAGCGATGCCCGCAGCTGCCGCATAGCCGCCGAGCAGCGCGGTGAGGCAGCGCGCCGCCATCTGCCAGCCCCCGCCCCTCGCCTTGCGTATGCTCATCACCCTGTTCGCCCTCCGCATTGGCCATTGCGCTGTCCCATATCGCCCCCTAACAGCGAGTGCGAATCGTTATCAATATCAAAAAGGGACTTCGTAACGATGCACGTGAATCAGCGCTCCTTTGCGCGGCCATCGCGGCTACCCCTCTTCGGATCCGCCCTGTTCCTCTCCGCCCTCTTCGCCCCCGGTACGGCCCTTGCCGCCGATGCCGACCGGGATGCCGACAGTCCGGGTGAGACCATCGTCGTCACCGGCCTCAAGGAACGGCAGACCGGCGCCGGCACGAAGACCGACACGCCGTTGATGAAGACACCGCAGATCATCTCGGTGATCGACAATGACGAGCTCACCCGCCGCAACGCGCTGTCGATCAACCAGGCGCTCAGCTATGTCGCGGGCGTCGCGGCCAACCAGCGGGGCGGCATGGTCACGCGCTACGACCAGCTCGTCCTGCGCGGCTTCACGCCTGGCGTGTTCCTGGACGGGATGCGCCTGCTCGCCGGACCTTATTCAATGCCTCAGATCGACTTCAACCGCATCGATCATATCGACGTGGTGAAAGGCCCCGCCTCGGTGCTCTACGGCAATTCAACGCCGGGCGGCCTCGTGGCCCTCGCCAGCAAGATGCCGGAGCCGACGCCGTCCGGCCGGTTCGAGCTGCAGGCCGGCAACTATGCGGCGCTGCGCGCGGTGGGCGACGTCAACATGCCGCTGGACAGCCAGGGCCGCATCCTCACCCGGATCGTCGGCGGCTGGCAGAAATCGGACGGATTCACGAAATATACCCACAGCAAGCGCTGGCACATCAGCCCGATGGTGACGTTCGCGCCGGGCGACGCCACCAGCCTGACCCTGATCGCCGCCTATCAGCGATCACCGAGCGGCGGAGGTTATTCGGGCGTGCCGGCCTATGGCTCGGTGCTGCCCAATCCGAACGGCGCCCTGCCAAGCAACATCAATACCGGCGATCCGGGCTATGAACGCTACGACCATCGCGCCAAATCGGTGGAGGCGCTGTTCCGTCATGATTTCAACCGGCACCTCTCCTTCCGCTCGAGCGCGCGGTTCCAGAACAACAAGCTGAGCTATCGGCAACTCTATGTCGCCGGCTTCGCCACCACCGGCACCGGGGCGAACCGCAACAGCGACTATTCGACGATCATCCGTGGCGGCGGCGGCGCCGACGAGGATTTCAACATGCTCACCCTGGACAACAGCCTGAGCGCCAAGTTCGCCACCGGACCGCTGCAGCACACCGTCCTCGTCGGCATCGATTATCAGCACATCAGCGGCG
The DNA here is from genome assembly GCF_009755815.1 of Flavisphingomonas formosensis. Lineage (GTDB taxonomy): Bacteria > Pseudomonadota > Alphaproteobacteria > Sphingomonadales > Sphingomonadaceae > Flavisphingomonas > Flavisphingomonas formosensis. Next base: position 760,399 of record NZ_WRPK01000001.1, on the reverse strand, counting down.
AGAATTTCCAGCAGTTCAATACCGGACAGACTGGCAATCCGCTGACCAGCATCCCCAATCTCAGCCTCTATGCACCTTCTTATGGCGGCACGCTGCCGAGCTTCGATCTGACGCTGCTGTCGGCAAATTATGTCAACACCTTCAGCAAGCGCAACCAGACCGGCATCTATTTCCAGGACCAGATCAGCATCGGCAAGCTGCAGCTCATCGCGAGCGGGCGCTACGACTGGTATGATCAGACCACCCTCAACAAGAAGCCCGGCGGCACCGTCACGAAACTCGAGCAGACCGCCTTCACGACGCGCTTCGGCGTGCTCTACGAGCTGCCGTTCGGCCTCGCGCCTTTCGCCAGCTATTCGAAATCGTTCGAGCCGCAGAGCGGCACGACCTATGACGGCATCCCCTTCGTACCGGTCACCGGCCGGCAATATGAGGCGGGCCTCAAATATCAGCCGCTCGGCACCCAGGCGATCTTCACTCTCTCCGCCTATGACCTGCGGCGCCAGAAAGTGCCGGTGGGCGATCCTCGCGCGGGCACGGCGGGCATTCCCTCGAACGCGCAGGTCCAGATCGGCGAGGTGCGGGTGCGCGGCGTGGAATTCGAAGGGCGCGGCGAGATCGTGCCGGGCTTCGACGTCGTCGTGGCCGGCACTTACACCGACGCGATCATCACCAAGGGCACGCCGGCCGTCCCGCCGACCGCGACCAACAGCGGCACGCCGACCACCAGCGGCACGCGCCAGCTCGGCACGCCGAAATGGCAGGGATCGGCCTTCCTCTCCTATGATTTCGGCAAGAGCGCCCAGGCTTCGGAGCCGCTCGCCGGGCTCAGCCTGGGCGCCGGCGCGCGCTATGTGGGCGGATCGGACGGCACGACCAGCTATGCGGTGATCAACAACGTCACCACCTTTCAGCGCTTCACCACCAGGGGCTTCACCCTGATCGACGCGCTGATCGGCTATGATCTCGGGCGACTTTCGCCGTCGCTCGACGGGATCAGCGCCGCGGTGAACGCCGCCAACCTGTTCGACAAGCGCCATGTGACTGCCTGCCCGTTCACCAACAGCTGCTATTTCGGCGCCGGACGGACGGTGATCGGATCGCTGCGCTACAGCTGGTGATCGGCGGGACGCCTCGCCGCTCAGCGGCCGATCGTGGCGATGAGCCGCAAGCCGAAGACGAGCGCGTTGCGCAGCGAGGCGTCCGCGCCCGGATGCACGATATATTGCATGTCGGGCTGGACGGTGAGCCAGCGGGTGAGCCTCCGCTGATAGGTCAGCTCGATCGCGGTCTCGCCCCGGCGAACCACGCCCGGATCGGCTCGGCGGGCGGCGGGCGAGGTAGCGGCGTGGGCCAGCGCTATTCCCGTCTCGCCGCCCAGCCAGCCCTTGGCCACGATTCCCATGCCCAGGAAACGGGAAAAGCCGTTATAGCGTCCGGCCGCGGTGCCGAGCCGGACGAATCCGGTCAGGCCCCGCGCCTCCGTGCCGAGCAGCCGCCATTCTCCGCGCACATAGGCACCACGATTGCCGCGCCCTTGTCGATCCGGCTGGTCCAGCGCAGCGAAGCGGGCGCTGTAGCCCCAGCCGCCAACCAATATCTTGCCGCGCGGCAGTTCCCGCTCGACCTCCGCGATCGCGAGCACGCCCTCGCCCCGGCGCAACGCGATCACCGTCGCCGCCGGATGATCGGGATCCCCAGGCACCCCGTCGAGCAGCGCGATCCGTACCGACCAGCGCGGCGAGAGCCGGGCCGAGACGCGCACCGCGAGCGACGTCACCGGGAAGATGGATGGGCCGTTTACGCCGGTCTGGCCGATATCCGTGCCGATGCCGTGCGCGCTGTTGGGGAAGAGATGCGCACTCTCGATCGCGTCGAATTCGCTGTTGAGATCGTAGAGCCCGGCTTTCACCGAAAAGCGATCGGGATCACCCGCCTCCAGCCAGGCTTCGTAGACGCGCAGCGCCCGAACGCCCGTGTCGATGTTGGACACGGTCTGCGCATCGCCGACCAGCGCATCGCTGAAATGCGTGCCGTTGTTATAAAGCAGCGAGGCGAAGGCACGCGTGCGGCCGAGGCCGACGAGGCGATCGAGATCCGCCTCCGCCGAGACCGAGAGATTGTCGAGGTAGCGCATGCCGCGACGAATGCCGCCGCGGGCATTGCTCCAGAGGTCCGCCGTGTAGGAGGCGCCGAAGGAGAATGGGGGACCGGATTCGTCGGTCCCGTCCGATGCCGCCTGCATGGGCTCGACCGGCGCATCCGCCGCATCCGGCGCTGCCGAGGCGAGCAGCGCGGCGCCCGCGGCGATGAGGGAAGAGGATGCCATCACCGCTCAGGACATCGGCACGTAGCGCGATCGACGGCAGGCACCGCCAATGCGAAGCCGTTGATGCTGCACTGTCCCCATTCTCTATCTCTCCAGCGGGCGAGCATCGATCACCCGTCGTCCTTTGTCTTCCTCCAAAAGCCTGAAACGGCAGGGGCCATCACGCCTCGATGCCCAGCTGCGCCATCACCTCCCCGGCGATGGCGAGCGAAGCGGTAAGCCCCGGCGATTCGATTCCGAACAGATTGACGAGGCCGGGAAGGCCATGTCTCGCCGGACCGTCGATCCGAAAATCCGCCGCGGGCTCGCCGGGGCCGGACAGCTTCGGGCGGATGCCGGCATAGCCGGGGTGGAGGCGATCGGGGTCGATATCGGGCCAGATCCGCCGGGCCGCCGCCAGGAAACGCGGGCGTTCGGCCGGATCGACCACATAGTCGATCGCCTGCACCCAGGACACGTCCGGCCCGAAACGGGCGGCACCGGCGAGATCGAGCGTGAGATGGGTACCGAGTCCGCCTGGCACCGGCAGCGGATAGATCAGCCGGGTGAAGGGGACGCGGCCGGAATAGGTGAAATAGCGGCCTTTTGCGAGGTGGAGCGGCGGGATCAGCGCGGGCGCGAGCGCATCGATGCGGGCTGCGACCGCCTGCGCATCCAGCCCGGCGGCGTTGACGACCATCGTCGCAAGCAGCCGCGTGCCGCCGGCCCGGACCAGCCAGCCGCCAGCCTGGCGATCGATCGCCTCCACCGGAGCGCGATAAGCGATCAGCGCGCCATGATCTTCGGCCTCGGCAAGCAAGGCGACCATCAGCGCATGGCTGTCGACGATACCGGTCAGCGGCGAATGGAGGGCAGCCTGGCAGCGCAGCGCGGGCTCCAGCACGCCGACCGCCGCGGCGTCGACCAGTGCAAGGCCGGCGACGCCCGCGGCGCGACCTTGCGCGGCGAGCGCTTCCAGCGCGTGCAGTTCGGCCGCATCCGTGGCGACGACGAGCTTACCGCAGCGGCGATGCGGCACGCCCCGCTCTGCGCAATAGGCATAGAGCAGCTCCCGCCCGGCGATGCACAGACGCTCCTTGAGCGAGCCCGGCGGATAATAGAGGCCGGCATGGATCACTTCGCTGTTGCGCGACGACGTGACGGCTCCGAACCGCCCTTCCCGCTCGAGGATCAGTACGGAGCGGCCGGCGCGGGCGAGGCTGCGCGCCACGGCCAGCCCGATCGCCCCCGCGCCGATCACCAGTGCATCGATGCGATCCATTCCCTCTTCGTGCGGCCGTTCGGTGCCGGGAGCAAGCGCGCCACCATCCCGATTGGACCAGCCGCCCGCATTGCGACAAAGTACAGCCTGCCGCGTCCGGAAAGCACCCCGGAATAATCTTTCGCCTGCATCGTAGGTGACGAGATGGGCCAGGATGAGATCATCGAGTGTCTGCCTGCTCTGTATCGTTATGCGCGGGTGCTGACACGCAATGAGGACGATGCGCAGGATTTGCTGCAAGATACGCTGTTGCGTGCGCACGAACGGCGGGCGACCTATGTCGCCGGACGGCCGTTGCGCAACTGGCTCTTCGCGATCCTGCGCAACAGCTACATCGACAATGGGCGGCGCCGGCGCAGCGAGGTGGCGCGGATCGACTCGCTGCGCGTGCTGCAGCCGGACCATGATCCGGGCGGGCAGCAATATGCCGCGATGCTCGCCGAAGTGGCCGAACGCTTCGACACGCTGCCCGCAGCACAGCGCGAGGTGCTGCACCTCGTGGCGGTGGAAGGACTGAGCTACGCCGACGCTGCGGAGGCGCTGGAGGTACCGGTGGGAACGGTGATGTCGCGGCTGAGCCGGGCGCGTGCGCTGCTGCGCGAGCCGAAAGGATTTGGCGGGGAACTCCGTCTGGTGAAGGAGAAGGACTGATCATGCAGCCGGTCTCGGAGATCGAGCTACAGGCCTATGTGGACGGCGAGCTGGAAGGCACGCGCGCGGTGCAGATCGAGGATCATCTCGCCCGCCATCCGGAGGCGGCTGCGCGGGTGATGGCGGATCTGCGCGATGCCCATGCGCTGCGCCTGATGGCTCCCCGCTTCGAACTGCGGCCCGGCCATCGCCAGGCGGCGGGCCGGCTCGCCCGCGGCCTCGGCCAGCGCAGCCTGCTGAAGCGCGTTCGCATGCCGGCGCTGGCCGCCGCTGCGGCGATCGCGCTGTCCTTCTTCACGCTCAATGGCAATCCGAGGCTCGGCCGCGGCGGCTGGGCAGCCGCCGCGCCTTCCTATGTGGAGGATGCCCTCCAGTCCCATCGCACGACGCAGTTGCGCGCCGAGATGGCGTCGCAGATCGAGTCTCCGGTGGTGAACGCCAATGAGATATTGCGCACGGCGCGGATCAAGGTGCCCCGCCTGCCCCCGAAGTGGCGGGTGATGGACGCGCAGATATTCCCGTCCGACGAAGGGCCCGCGCTGCAGATTTCGATCGAGACCGAAGACAGGCGCCTGCTCTCCATGTTCGCGGTGCGATCGCCGATCGAGGCGCCGCCGGAACCGGTGGTGGTGGAACGCGAAGGCGAGACCGTCGCCTATTGGCGCAAGGGCGATCAGGCATTCGCGATGATCGGCAAGGGCACACCCGCCGAGATCGACCGTCTTGCCGAGGACGTCGACGACGGCAAATCCTGACGCGTCGATCGGCGCGTTCCCGATCGACAGCGGCGGAGCGGCATGCCGGGCCGCGCGCCGGATGACGCGCGGATCCGGCGATCAGAAGGCGTAGCCGAACGTCACGCGACCGGCATGGCTGGTGCCGGCATTGCCGATCAGCCCGGAATAGCCTGCTGCGAGGCGCAGCTTGGCTGCCGGGCGGAATGTGAAGTCCACGGTCGGCGCGGCGGCGTCGCGCGAAAGTGCCGCTCCGAGCACCGTGAAGGGCGTGCTGCCGGCGACGAAGTTCAGCACGGCATCCGGCCGAACCGTATCGAAGGCATGCTGCCACGACATACTGCCGCGCAAGGTGACCTTACGGCCCAGATCGAAACCCAGCCGCAGGCCGAGATTGGCGAATTCGACCGAGTCCATGCGCGCACGCCCGGCCAAAGCCGTTACTCCGCCATTTTCCACGAAACTGTCGGTATGGACGCGCAGCGCGGTGAAACCGGCATAAGGCTCGGCCGTGCCGCCGGTGAAGCTCATGACATGGCCCGCTTCGGCGAAACCGTGCAGGACGTTGCCATCGTAGCGCGCCGCATCCTGATCCGAGAAGCCGGTGAAGGCCACGCTGCGCTGCGTGCTGATGCGGCCCCAGGAGTAGCCGCCGCCCGCCCGCAGCGCGAAGCCCCCGAAGCTACCACCGGCATAACCGAGCACATGGCCGTTGCGGACGCGCGCGCTGCTGGAGAGATCGTCGATGCGCAGGCGCGTGCGGGTGTAGCCGGCGGCGATGCCGATGCGGCCATGTTCGCCCAGCGCCATGTCGATCCCCCCGACGCCGCCGAGCGTATAGCGATCCGCCTTGGACGAGACGCCGCTGCGATCGTCCTTGCCATGGCCGCCGAGGAACTGGCCCCACAGCGAGATGCCTTCGTCGCTGGCGCTGTCGAGCCGGCTCTTCACCGCGCCCTCCGCGGCCAGCGCGTCATGCGCCAAGGCGGTGCGCACCGACGCGTGAAGCTCACCGCTAAGCTTGTCGAGCCCGGTGCGCGTCGCCGCGTCGGATGGCGTAAGGGTCAGCGCCGCATAAGCCGGATTGGCGATACCGAACGGCACGAAGGCGGCGGCCACCGCCTTCTGGTTGGGCGTGGTGCCGAGCCGGATCAGCGATCCGCCGGTGCGCGCCACATCCACGTAGAGATAGCTGCCGTCGCTGCCGAGACGCAGTTCGGTATCGGGATCGCTCGCCTGTTGCAGCTGATAGGTGCCGGCGATTCCGTTCGTGGCCGAAAGCAGCACGTAGCGAGTACCGGGCGTATAGCTGCCCGCCGCACGCGTGACCGACAGGATCGCCCCCGACTGCAAAGTGGCCGTGCCGGCCACGAACAGCCGATCCGCCGCGCCGCCCGCGGTGATATCCGCCGCGTAGATCGATCCGCCTTGCTGGACGTAATTGCCATTGACGCGCAGCGACCCGACCCCGTTCACGCCCGGCGCGATCGCACCGCCGGAGTGCACGGAGACGGCACTGACCGTGCCAGTACCGCCCAGCGTGCCGGCGCTGGAGACGGTCACGGCCGAGCGGAGCACGCCGGTAACGAAGAGTTGCGCGCCACCGCCAACGGTGGTGCCGCCAGAGAAGGTGGAATCGCCGGTGAAGGTCCAGCTTCCGTAGCCGGCGCTCAGCGTTTCGAAGTTGATCGCACCGGCGAAGCTGCCCGATCCGCTGCCGGCCAACACGACCGCGTCGTTGCCGTCCCCGCCATCGACGCTGCCCGTGATGGTGGAGCCGGGCAGCAAGGTGAGCGTGTCGTTGCCCGCACCCATCTCGATGGCGATGCCGTTGCCGCCGCCGATCGTGCCCGAATTGGTGATGCTGTCGTCATAATTGCCGACCAGTGAGATCGCCGGCCCGGTGAGGCCCTTGATCGTGCCGGCATTGATGATCGTGGTCGCGCCATAGGCGCTGCCCGCCGAGCCGTCGTCGATCAGGATGCCACGGCCCAGGCCGCTGATCGTCGCGCCCGAGGCGTTGACGATGGTGCCGCCGCCCATCGCGATGCCCTCGCTGGAATTGGGCTGGCCGCCCTTGTCGACACCGGCTGCGCCGGTGCCCTGGATGGTGCCGTAATTGGTGACGGTGCCGATGAAGTCGATATCGACGCCATCGCCATCGCCATTGGCGCTGACGCCATTATAGGCGCCGGTGATGGTACCGTGGTTGACGACGGTACCGTTGCCGTCCGATCCGACGCCCGAGCCGTTGCGGCCCGTGATCGATCCATAGTTGGTGACGGTGAGATCGACGTCGCTGGTGATGCCGTGGCGCAGGCCGGAGATGACGCCGGTCGCCTCGTTGATCACCGTCGCGCTGTGACCTTGCATATCGATGCCGTCATAGCTGCTGCCGAGCGCCCCGTCCGAATAGATCAGCCCGGCATTGTCGATCACACTTCCCTGGCCGGAGCGGATCGCGTCCTGGCCGTAGGACTGCATGACACCACCCGCCAGATTATTGATCTGGATGGTGGCCCCGCTGCTGGCGATCGCATCGAAATCGATCGCCTGGCCGCCATTGGTGGTGCGGATCGTGCCGGCATTGTTGACGATGATCGTGCCCGACGTGACGTCCAGATTGATGCGGAAGGCATCGTCTTCGGACTGGATGACCGCACCCGCCTGATTGTTCAGCGTGATCGAGCGCGGATTGGCCGAGCCCGAAGCATTTATCGCGCGGCCCGCGCTGGCAGTGGATTCGATCGTGCCCGCATTGTCGATGACGAGCCCGGTGGACGCGCTGCTCCACTTGATCGCGGGGTCGCTGGCGCTGGAGAAGGTGCCCCCCGCCTCCACCGTCACGGTGTCGGTACCGCCGACCGTCGCCTGGGCGCTGCGTGTGGTGCCGCCAGCGACGACGACGTCGGCGGCCATGGCAGGCGTGGTGGCGACAGCGATCGCCAACGCGCTGGCAAGCGCGCCATAGTGAAGTCTGCTCATGATCCGGTTCCCCCTGTTTACCGGAGGACCCGCTAGAACGCGGTGATGACGCCGTTATTACAGCACGGCCGCCGTGGGATCCGACCGGAAGCGGCTTGGCGTGAACACCCCGATGCTTTCCTGCTTGCCGCGCACCGCGACGCGATCGATCTCGATCAACTCGGCATCGGGCAGATGCCGCGCCGTGGCCTCGCCGATCACGATCGGCACGCCATAATCTTTGGAAAGGCTCTCGAGGCGCGAGGCGACATTCACCGCATCGCCCAGCACCGAATAATCGAAGCGCTGCGCCGATCCCATGTTGCCGACGACGCATTCGCCCGAGTTGAGGCCGATGCCGATGCGGATCGCCGGCACCGCCGCACTGGCCGGCATTTGGGCGGCGATGGCCGCATTGATCGCCGGCAGCGCGCGCTCCATCCCCTCGGCCGCGGCCAACGCGCGCGCCGCATGATCGGGCTGGTCCAGCGGCGCGTTCCAGAAGGCCATGATGCAGTCGCCCATATATTTGTCGATCGTCCCGCCTTCGGCCAGAACGATCTCAGACAGCGGCGTCAGGATGCCGTTGATCATCCGGGTGAGGCCTTGCGGATCGCCCTTCATCGCCTCGGAAATGGAGGTGAAGCCGCGAATGTCGGCAAACAACAGGGTCATCTCGCGCCGTTCCCCGCCCAGCTTGAGCAGGCCGGGATCGCGCAGGATGCGCTCGACCATTTCGGGCGCGAGATATTGCGCGAAGGCGGATTGCACGTCGCGGCGCAAGCGCAGTTCGCGCGCATAATCGCGGATGGCGAGCCCGGCCCATATCGCGGCGAGCCCGGCAGCCGCGTCGAGCGGCGAAAGCCAGACCCGGCCGAAGCGCAGACCCAGCCAGGCGAGGAGCATGCAGAGCAGGATGGTCCCTGCCACGCCCAGCAGGCGCAACGCCGGCCGCCGGCCGCCGGACAGCAGCACCGCACCCGCCGCCCCGATCAGCAGCGTGATCGCCGCCAGCCAGGAGGGCAACGCACGGATGGCGAGGCCGTGGATCAGATTGTCGAGGATCGTCGCCTGGATCTCGGCGCCGGGCGTGAGCAGGCCGGTGCGCAGCGTGAACGGCGTCTCGAACGCGTCCGCGCTGCCCGCCGCCAGATCGGGCGTCGCCTGCAGGCTGTAGCCGACGATGACGATACGCCCTTCCAGGAAATGCGGCGGCAGAAAATGGGCGGGATCCAGCGCCTGATAATAGGAGATGCGTGGATAGACGCCGGCCGGCCCGAAATATTGGATGAGGCCACCCGTCTCCCGCGGTTTTGCGCCCGCAGCGCGCGCAATGACGCGAGTGAAGCCGTCCGGATAACCCGGCATGCGGCGCAGCACGCCGTCCCCGTCGACGCGCACGCTGGCGATGCCCGCCCGTGCGCCGCGCCCGAGCAGAAGCGGCAGCGGCTCGGTACGGACCAGCGAGCTCGCCTGCGGCGTCTCGATCAGCGATTCGTCGGCGGCGAAGACGGTGTCCCGTCCCGCGGCGGCGGCGAGCATGGCATCGCCCGGCCCCGGTTCCGAAAAGACCACGTCGAACGCGACCACCCTGGCCCCCGCTGCGCGCAACGCCGCCAGCAGCCGGGCATGGACGTCGCGCGGCCAGGGCCATTGCTGCTGGAGCGCGGAGAAGCTCGGCTCATCGATCGCCACGATCACCGCGCCGGGTGCGCGCGGCGTCGCCGGGGCAAAGGTGGAGAGCAGATCGAAGGCGCGCGCGTCCAGCTGCTGCCAGCTCGCGGTGGTTCGCAACGCGAGCAGGGCGAGCGCGATGGCCGCGGCGAGCGCCCAGCGCATCGCCGGCCGGTCCCGCCGCCGGTCGAGCACCGGCGCCGTCGCCCGGGCGCGAAGCCTCAAAATCGGGTGGTCAGCGTGGCTGTCACGGCCCGCCCCCAGCCTGGTACGCCCGTGGCCACGCGCGGGTGCGCATCCAGCGCATTGGTGATGCCGAGATCGAGCTGGAAGCGGCGATCGGGCGATTCCCAGCTCGCGCCGGCATCCAGGCTGACATAGTCGCCGAGGCGGCTGGTCAACTGCTCGCTTCGCCGCGACCCGACATAGGCGAGGCTGGCGTTGAGCTTGATCCGGCGCGGATCCGTCCAGGTCACGCCCAGCCGGGCATAGTGGCGCGGCAGGAAGGGGATTGCGCCGCGATCGCCGGACGGCCCCTCCAGCGCCGACCGGCTATGCGCATAGCTGGCATTGAGACCCCAATTGCCGGTGAGCCAGATATTCGCCGAAACGGTGAGCCGATCGCTATGGCCGGCGCCGAAATCATAGTCCGCCGGGCCGATCACGCAGGCATCGTCGAGGCAGAGCGGCATGAGGATGTCGGGCCGATCGAAGCGGATCGCCTGATAATGCTGGTGCTGATATTCGACCGCTGTGAAGAGGTGCGGCGTCCACTCCGCATCCCAGCGCACGATGCCGCTTTTCACCTTCCCGCCCAGCGGAACCGGCGCCATGTTCGGCACCAGCCCGGCGACACGCGGCGGCGCCAGGGTGAAGGCAATCGGGAATTGGGTGGCGCTGACATAGGCGCCGCGCAGCCATTGACCCGCCGCCGGCTCGATCGCGAGGCCGGCCTGCCAGTCCAGCCGATGGCCCACTGTCGCCTCGCTGCGCGCGATGCGGCCCTGCAGGATGATCGAGCGGGTCGGCGTGGCACGCAGATCGAGCCACGCGCGATCGAAGCTGCGCGCGATCTTCTCCTCCGTCTGCGCGGTGGCGAGCGGCGTGCCGTTGAGGCGCAAGGTGACAGCGTTGGCGACCCGCTGCCTGACCCCAGCCAGATCGACACCCGCGCGCAGATCCACATCCCTGAAGCCATAGGCCCAACTGGCCGTCGCGGACCAGGCTCGGCTGCGCTGGCGATCGCTGCCGTCGATCACTGCCTCCACCGGCGGGGCATAGAGCAGGCCGTCGCGCCGGGCCGTGCGGACGAGGGAGGTGCCGTAGGAGCCGCCGAGGAGCAGCATGTGGCGATAGCCAAACTCATGCGAATAGACGCCGTACAGCGTGTCGCTGCGCTGGCGCACCAGACCGAAGCCACCCAGCCGCGTATCGCCGAAATCGCCCGGCGCCTCTGTGCGACGCTCGTCATGCTGGCCGAACAGGGTGAGCCGGTCGTAGGGTGTGAGCTCGGCGCCGACGAGCGCGGTGAGCGACGTGTCACGCGCATCGTTGCGGTCGCCGGCCGGGCCGTGCGTGGCCGAACGGCTGGCGGTGATCGAATAGGCGATCGGCAGCGGCGAGAAAGCGAGCCCTAGTGCATTGACCGAGAGCGATCCGCGCGCATCGCCATTGGCGCCCGTCACCGATCCGATCGTATCGACCTCGAAGAAGCGTTCCTGGAACAGTTGGAGGTAGCGGTTCGACGAAGCGACGCTGAGCGGCTGCAGCGCCAGGCCCTGCATCAGGCTGGACAGCACCGTGTCCGTGCCGGTGCGCGGATCGAACCCGGTGGGCGACTGGGCGGAGAGAAAGGGATCGTCCGGCGCGTCGTTGGACTGGTCGAAATAGGCGGAGGCGGTGAAGCTGTCGAACACCCGATCGCCATAATAGCGGGCCCAGTCACCCAGATCGAGGAAGCGGAAGGCGCCGGCGACATAGCTGCCGGTACCGCGATTCTCGGAGAGGTTGGCGTAGATGCCGCCCTTCGCGCGATAGCGGCGCAACGCTTCGCGCGCGCTCCGGATCGCCGTGTCGAGATCGTAACGATCGAGCGCGATCGCTGCGCGGATCAGGGCGGGCGTGGCACTGGCCGGATCCAGCCGATCGGCCGCATCGATCTGCTGCAGCGCGACGGCATATTCGCCGCGGCGATAATAGGCCGCGCCGAGCAGCATGAGCCCCTCCGAATAAGCGGGATCGGCCGCGGATCCAGCCAGAAGCTCGTCGAGCGCGCGCTTCGCATCACCATTCTGGAGATGGTAGCGCCCGATCATGCTGTGCGCGGCCGAAAGCCCTGGATCCAGCGCCAGTGCGCGATCCAGTTCCGCCTTCGCCTCTTCCAGCCGATTCTGGTCGAGCAGGACGATCGCATGATTCACCCGGGCGAGCGGATCCTTCGGCTCGGCGGCGATCGCCTGCCGCATCGCCGCCGATGCCTCACGCATCGCGTTGCGTTCCGACAGCGCATTGCCGAGATCCGACCAGCCGGTGCCGTTCGCCGGCGCCAGCGCGGCGGCACGGCGCAGGTCGACGAGCGCGGCGTCGGGATCGCCTGCGAACGCCGCCTTGAGATTTCCACGCAGCCGCAGCGCCTCCGGATGATCGGGATCGAGCGTGAGCGTGCGCGCGACCGAACGTTCGATCATCGCACGATCGTCCAGCATCACGCCCAGAGACCCCTCGATGCTCGCAATCTCCGCATCCTCGGGAAAGCGCGCGGCAGCCTCGGCGGCCAGCCGCTTCGCGCGATCGAGATCGCCGGCATAGGCGGCAAGATAGGCCTGGCCGAGCCACGCCGCCGGTTCATCCCGGTCGAAAGGCGGCAGTGGCGCCTCGGAGTCCGGATCGGCGCGGCGCGCGGCGATAAAGCGCAGATAGTCGGCTACCGCGGCTCGATGGCCGGCAAGACCCGGACGGGCACGGTCGAGCGCGGCGACTGCCTGCGGCCATTGGCGGTCCTCGGCGAGCCGCCATCCTTCGAGGAAATCGGCGCGTGACGCCTGCGCGGCATCGAGCCCCGCCGCCCGCGCCCGCGCGAGATCCTCCCGCACCTGCGCGCGCGGGACGACGTTCTGGCCTGTTTCGACCAGCATCAGCCAATCCTCCGCGCTGCGCCGTTCGGCCGGAAGGGCCATCAGACGCGCATGTTCCGCTCGCGCCGCGCGCGCCGAGAGCGGGCTGGGCGAGAAGATCGAGAAAGCGGCGTCGAGCGGAAAATAATAGAGCATCTGCTCCCGCTCCCTCGAATTCACCACCACGAGACGCGACGGCGCCTTGCCAATTTCGGCTACCGCGGCCTGCCCTCCGGCAACGGAGAGCGTGCCCTGCTGATTGAAGAATTCGATGCGCCCGTCGAACACTTCCAGCCTGGTCTCGCGATCGGTGGCGCTGATCGCCCAGTCCGTACCGCGGATCGCGGCTGTGGCCGACGGCGTCTCGATCGAAAGCTGGGTGCGCCCGCGCGGCGCGCGCGCCCAGAGCGAACCGCTGGACAAGCTGAGCGCCGAAGGCGCGCCGCCGGACACCTGCTTCACCAGCAGGGTGGAATTACGGCCGAGGCGGATCTGCGTCTGATCGGCGAAGACGATGGCCAGCGTGCCCGCGGCATTGGTGCGCAGCACGTCACCCGGCTTCAGGTCCTGTCGCACCTCCGCTGGGCGCAGGCGCGGATCGGGCACCAGCGCCGCCTGCTCGCCGCCCTTGGCCGCGATGATCGTGCCCGCTACCGGCTGTGCGCGCTGCACCGGCGCGGCATCCGCCACATCCGGCGCGACCAGCCCGACAAGCAATGTCGCCGATCCCAATGACCATCGATAGCACCCCGCCATCACCGTCCTCTCGCCTTCGCGCACAATATCGAGCGAGCGCCCCTAGACGCAGGACGGCCGCGCGGCTGTGACGCCAGCCACAGCCCCATCCTCCCGATCTTGCGCGACCCCCTTGTCTTTTTCGAGCCCGGTCCCGGTAAAACCGGCCAGCAGGCCACCGTCGCCAATATCGGCGGCGCTGTCCATCATCCGAAAGAGACCGGATTGATTCATTCACGATCCTGTCTCATCCAGTCACGATCGTGAATTAGGGGATGACCCCATCCCGGAGGCGAGAGGATCCCATGCCCGGACTTTATTTCGAGGAATTCGAGATCGGCCAGTCGTTCGACCATGCATTCACGCGCACGGTGACGGAGATGGACAATACGATGTTCAGCCTGCTGACGATGAACCCGCAGCCGCTGCATATCGATGCCCACTTCTCCGAGGGCACCGAGTTCGGCCAGCGGCTGTTCAACAGCCTCTATACGCTCGGCATGATGATCGGCATGTCGGTCTACGACACGACCTTCGGTACGACCGTCGCCAATCTGGGCATGACCGACGTCAACTTCCCGAAGCCGGTCTTCCACGGCGACACGTTGCAATCCCACACGCGCGTGCTGGGCAAGCGCGAGAGCAAGTCGCGCCCCGGACAAGGTATCGTCGAATTCGAACACAGCATGACCAACCAGCGCGGCGAGATCGTGGCGGTCTGCAAGCGGTCGGCGCTGATGAAGGGCAGGCCGGCGGAAGCCGAGCAGCCCGCATCCTGACGCCGGTCAAAAAAGGGATCGAAAAATAACGGAGAGGAACGCCATGAAATCCTATGGTATTTTCGAGTTCGGCGAACCGCTGGCGCTGCGCGAGATGCCGACGCCGGAACCACAGGGCGCCGAGGTGATCCTGAAGGTGAAAGCAGCCGGCGTCTGCCATAGCGACATCCATATCTGGGAGGGCGGCTATGATCTCGGCCATGATCGCAAACTCTCGCTGCGCGATCGCGGTGTCACCCTGCCGCTGACGCCGGGCCACGAGACGGTGGGCGAAGTGGTGGCGCTCGGTCCTGACGCGGACGGCATCGAGATCGGCGAGACCTGCCTGGTCTTTCCCTGGATCGGCTGCGGCGATTGCGACGTCTGCCGCGAGGGCCTTGAGAATTACTGCCTGAAGGCATCCAACATCGGCGTGCACCGCGACGGCGGTTTCGCCGACTATGTGCGCACGCCGCATGCGCGCTACCTGTTGCCGATCGGCGATCTCGATCCGGCCGAGATCGCGCCCTATGCCTGCTCGGGCGTCACCACCTACAGCGCGATCCGCAAGCTCGGCGACCGGATCGCGCGCCAGCCGGTCGTGCTGATCGGCGCGGGCGGGCTGGGGCTGATGGCAATCAAGATCCTGCGCGCGCTGAGCGCCGCGGGTGCGGTGGTGGTCGATATCGATCCGGTGAAGCGGGACAAGGCGGTCGAGGCCGGCGCGCTGGCCGCGGTGGACGGTGCCGCGCCCGACGCAGTGGCACAAGTCCAACAGGCGGTGGGATCGGCACCGCTGTCGGTGATCGATCTGGTCGGCAGCCCGCAGACCGCGCAGCTCGGCTTCGACGTGCTCACCAAGGGCGGCACCCTGGTGCTGGTCGGCCTGTTCGGCAACATCGCCACCTGGCCGCTGGCGATGATCCCGCTCAAGGGGATCAGCATCGTCGGCAATCTGGTGGGCACGCTGCAGGAATGCCGCGAGCTGATCGATCTGGTTCGCGCAGGCAGGATCGAGCCGATCCCCGTCAGCCGCTTCCCGCTCGATCGCGCCAATGAGACGCTGATGGACCTGCGCGACGGCAAGTTCGTCGGCCGCGCCGTGCTCTGCCCCTGAGCAATCGCCGATGCTGAACCGCCAGGCCGCCAACGTCCTCGATCTCGTCGAATATTTCGCGCGGCGGCGGCGGCCGGCGACGATCGCCGAGATTGCCGACGACAATGGCTGGCCGCGATCGAGCGCATTCAACATCGTGAGCACCCTGGCCGATCGCGGCTATCTCTATGAGCCCGCCCCGCGCGGCGGCTATTATCCGAGCCCACGCTGGCTCGCCATGGCGCGGGCCACGGCGGAGGCGGAGCCGCTGCCCGATGCGCTGCACGCGCTAGTCGACCGGATCGCGGTCGAGAGCGGCGAGACGACCGCGATCGGGGCACCCGCGGGCACGTCCGCGATTTTCATCCATGTCGTCGAATCGCCGCAGCCGATCCGCTATTTCGCGCAGCCCGGTCACCGTCTGCCCATCCAGGCGACGGCCACCGGCCGGGCGCTGCTGACGCAGATGAGCCGGCGGGAACGGGACTCGCTCTACCGCAAGATCCGCTTCGAACGGCACACCGACGCACCGCCCGGCGCCGAGGCGGTGGAGGCGGAGATCGCCGCGGCGGCGGCGCGCGGCTATCATCGCAGCATCGCGGAATATTCGCCCGATCTGCTCGGCGTCGCCCTGCCGGTGCCGCTCGGCGGGCGGCTCCTGTCACTCACCATCGCCGGCCCGGTCTCGCGCTGCTTCGGACGGATGGAGGCCCTGGCCCGCCTCCTCGCCGATGGCCTCGCGGACCTCCGCCACCATCTGCCACAAAGTAGGGCAGGCGAAGCCGACGCTACGTGATATACAAGGTGTGTCTCACATAATAGATTCCCCCGGACGACTCGCGAGACGAGCGCGGAGGAGAGAGCGATGCAGAGAAGCTATCTGATCAAGGGCGGCACCGTCGTCGACGGCACGGGCGCAGCGCCGTTCCAGGCGGACGTGCGCGTGGCGAACGGGGTGATCGCGCAGATCGGCGCCGATCTGGAAGCCGGACGGCGCGAACGGGTGATCGATGCCAGCGGCTGCTACGTCACGCCCGGCTTCATCGAGACGCATAATCATTTCGACGGGCCGATGTGGTGGATGCCCACGATGGAGCCGATGCCCGGCTATGGCGTCACCACCTCGATCAACGGCAATTGCGGCTTCGCGGCTGCCCCCGTCCACGACGATCCGGTCGTACGTAAGGAGATGGTCGATATCTTCTCCTTCTTCGAGGATATTCCGCAAAAGCCCTTCCTCGATCTGCTGCCGTGGGACTGGCGCAGGTGGAGCGAATACAAGGCCTCGCTCCAGCGCAACGTGAAGCTGCCGGTGAACTACGCAGCCTTCGTCGGCCATATCGCCATCCGCCTTGCGGTGATGGGCATGGACGCCTGGGATCGTGCCGCGACGCCAGCGGAGATCGAGGCGATGTGCGCGCATCTGGAGGATGCGCTGGCGGCGGGCGCGCTCGGCCTCTCCTCCAACCTGCTCGATCATGATAAGAAGGACCGGCCGGTCCCATCGATGAAAGCGGACGACGCCGAATGGGCGGCGCTGCTGGCGGTGGTCGCGCGCCATCCCGGCCGCACGGTGCAGGTGATCGTCGACTATTTCATGCGCATGACCGGCGCCGCCTCGATCGAGCGTATCGCCGCGCTCGCCAAGGAAGCCGGCGTACGCGTGCAGGTGACCGGCGGCGTGCCGACCCTGCAGTTCCAGGCGCCGATGATTCCCGGCGCGCTCGCCGCGCACGAGAAGCGCAAGGCGGACAATCGCGACGACATGTGGGTGAGCTTCGGCGTCAATTCGATCACCACCGTGATCAGCTTCGTTTCCTCCCTCACCTTCGCCCAGTCCAACAACTATGTCTGGAACGAGATCATCGAGGCGAAGGAGGAGGAGGCGAAGTTCGCGCTGCTCGAAAGCCCCGAATGGCGCGCGCGGGCGCGGGAGAGCTGGGGCAAGACCTTCTCCCATTCGCCGCTCGGCAATCCGGAGACGATCGAGCTGTTCGAGAGCGAGACCGGCGCCGGGCCGAAAGGTGTCCACCTCGCCGCCTATATGCGCGAGCGCGGCATCGACCATCCGTCCGATGCGCTTGCCGAATGGCTGCTCGACAACGGCATCCATTCGACGCTGCGCCTTTCCGACTGGGATCGTCACGAGGAGACGATGCGCACCCTGCTGCGCGATCCGCGCGCGATCGGCGTCAACACGGACAGCGGCGCGCATGGCAAGATGTTCTGCGGCATCGGCGACAACGTACTGCTGCTCACCAAATATGTCCGCGATCTCGGCGAGTTGAAGATCGAGGAGGCGATCCACATCCTCACCGGCAAGAATGCGGAGCATTTCGGCCTCGCCGACCGCGGCGAGATCAGGGTCGGCAAGCAGGCGGACATCGTGGTGTTCGACCTGGCCGAGATCGAGCGGCGCAAGGATGTGAAAGTCTATGACGTGCCCGATGGCGAGGGCGGCCGCACCTATCGCTACAGCCGCGCGCCCGCGCCGATGCGCCTCACCATGGTCAACGGCGTTCCCACCTTCGACGACGGCATGTTCAGCGGTTTCTTCCCCGGCCGATATATCGGCCCGGCGGATCCGGTGCTGGCAGAGGCGGCGGAGTAAAGCTGCGTCCCCTTCCTCATCCTCCCCGGAACGGGGAGGGGGACCGGCGAAGCCGGTGGAGGGGTTCACACCTGCAACACGCGATGCGCGGGTGGTGAGCGAGGCCCCTCCACCACGCTACGCGCGGTCCCCCTCCCCCTGCGGGGGAGGATGAAAGAGGGGAAGGCAGAGGCTTACGCCCGTTTCCCCTCTTTCGCCTGGATGCCCGTCACGATCGTCGGCAGCACCGCATCCGACAGCGCATAAGGCGTGTAGAGCGTCACCCGGTCGACCAGCCCTTCGCAGCGTTCCTCGATCCGGTCGGCAATCTCGTCCGGCCGCCCCTTCACCGCGAAGGCTTCGACGATCTCGTCGGTAATCAGCCCGGTCATCGCGTCCCATTCGCCCTGCTTGGACATCTGATTCAGCCGCGGCCCGAGATCCCGCCAGCCATGATGCTCGAGCACGGAGAAATAAGCGGGTGTCGATCCATAAAAGGCGATGAGCTTGCGGATCGCGCGATCCGCCGCGGCGATGGCGCGATCGTCCTCGCCAGTGATCGTCATGATCATCGCCGGCATGTCGAACGCGGCGAGCGTACGGCCGGATTTCGCCAAGCCCTCACGCAGGGCCGGCAGCTGCACATCGCGCATGAACGGGATGGTGATGAACGGATGGGAATAAAGGCCGTCGGCTACTTCGCCCGCAACCTCGACCATCTTTGGTCCCAGTGCGCCGAGATAGATTTTCGGATCGGGCTGATCGTTCGGACCCGGGTTGAAGGTCGGCGTCATCAGGCTGTGCTGATAATAATGGCCGCGGAAATCGAGCTTGGCGCCGCGCCCCCAGCACTCCCAGATCGCGCGGATCGCCAGCACCAGCTCGCGCATCTTCGCGGCGGGCGGCCCCCACGGCATGGAGAAGCGCTTCTCGATATGCGCCTTCACCTGCGAGCCGAGGCCGAGGATCATACGGCCCCTGGAATAGCGCTGCAGATTCCACGCCTGGAGCGCCAGCGTCATCGGCGAACGGGCAAAGGCGATGGCGACACCGGTCATCAACTCGACGCGGCTGCTATGCTCTGCGGCGAGGAGCAACGTCAGGAAGGGATCGACCGTGGTGTCGAGCGTGAACAGTCCGTCGAAACCAAGCGCTTCCATGGCGCGGGCCCGCTCCGGCACGTCGCTGAGATCCCCTTCGTAGAGATTGGCGCCACCCCGGAAAATCGCACCATCGACCTTGAGCCGCGCCATAATCTCTCCCCTTCCTGCCGGCCTCGGGCCGGCGGCGCGCGGCTTATGGCACGCGGCTGAATGGGCGACAATGTGTAGCGTCCGCCTCAGAGTTGGGCGGAAAAGGGAGCAGGGCGATACCGACTGGTGGTCGACAGGCGGTCGCCAGGACCATCAGCTAGACCGTTGTCGAATCCGGCGGCGCAGCGCGATCGCATAGATTGTCAGCGCGGTTGCGGCGAAGAGGAACCACTGCCAGGCATAGGCGCGGTGGTTGTTGGGGATCTGCGCCGGAGTGGGCGGCGCGCTCGGCTGGAGACCCGGTGCGGCGATGTCCGAGACAAGCATGATCCGGCGCCGGCTGTCCGGAGCGATCACGCCATTCACCTGGCCGCCCTTCCAAGCGGGCGCATCGGCGGTCGTGGACCAGCCCATGTCGACCAGCATCCCCGGTCCCTCGGCACCGCCGCGGCGGCAGTCGGCAAGGTGGCGCCAGCCGGGCTCGCCAGCCCGGTTCTCGCCGGCCCGCGCATTCCACTTCGTGACCGAGAGGCAGAAGGCGCCGGCCCGGCGGAACAGCAGTTCCTCGCTGCGCGAATCCGGCACGCTCGGAAATGCCATCGTAGGCAGGGCCTTTGCGGTGGCATAACGGGCCAGCAACCCTTCCTTCCATATCGCGCGTTGAAGCTGCCAGATGCCGAGGCCGATCATGATCCCGACGGCGACGAGAACGACAATCGACGGCAGGATCGGGATGCGCTTCACCGGTCGGGCTCTACCAAGCGGCCCTCGCGAGCGCGATTTTTATATTCGAGCGCGAGGAGCACGCCCTTGCCGATCCGTAACAAGCCCATGGTGAGCACCAACGTCAGCGGCAGCCAGAGCAGAACATGCACCCACCAAGGCGGGCTGAAACTGAGCTCGACGGTGATCGCCAGCACCGTGACGATCGCGCCGACGATCAGGATCAGGAAGGCCGCCGGCCCGTCGCCGACGTTGAACTGGCCGTAATCGAGCCCGCAGGCCCGACAACGCGGCGCGAAAGCGAGAATGCCGGAAAAGAGCGATTGCGCGCCGCAGCGCGGGCAAAGCCCTCGCACCCCGGACAGGATCGCCGGTGGCGATGGTTGCGGAGGAGCCTCGGTCACCGGATCGTCTCGCTGATCATGTTCGATCCCTACTCCGGCATGCGACGATGTCCAGCCCGTGTCCCTTTCAAAGCGAACGGGCCGCGCGATCACTGGATCGCCCGGCCCGCCCGTATCGCTCCGCGCAGAGGCCCACGCGGCTCTATCGTCTTCGATCAGCCGGCGTGGATCGGTGCGCCCCAGCCGCCCCACACATAGATGGAGATGAAGAGGAACAGCCACACGACATCGACGAAGTGCCAGTACCAGGCCGCCGCCTCGAAGCCGAAATGCTGCTTCGGCGTGAAATCGCCCCGATAGGCGCGGATCAGGCACACCGCCAGGAAGATGGTGCCGACGATGACGTGGAAACCATGGAAGCCGGTCGCCATGAAGAACGCCGCGCCATAGTTCAGCCCTTTGAAGGCGAAGGGCGCATGGGCGTATTCATAGGCCTGGATCGACGAGAAGAGCAGGCCGAGCAGGATGGTGCACCACAGGCCCTTCTTCAGCCCCTCGCGATCGCCGTGCAGCAGCGCATGGTGCGCCCAGGTGACGGTGGTGCCCGAGCAGAGCAGGATCAGCGTGTTGAGCAGCGGGAAGGCGAAGGGATCGAGCACCTCGACGCCCTTGGGCGGCCAGACGCCGCCGACTGCTTCGGCGGTGGATGGGAAGAGCGAGAAGTCGAACCACGCCCAGAACCAGCCGACGAAGAACATCACCTCCGAGGCGATGAACAGGATCATACCGTAGCGCAGGTGAAGCTGGACGACCGGGGTATGATCGCCGGCATGCGCCTCGCGGATCACGTCCGACCACCAGCTGTACATGGTGAAGAGAACGCCGAGCAGGCCAAGGATGAACACCCAGCCGCCATAGGCAGCGCTGTGCATCCACATGATGCCGCCGGTCGCCATGACGCCGGCCGACAGCGATCCGATCAGCGGCCAGGGACTGGGCGATAGGATGTGATAATCGTGATTCTTGGCGCCGGCCATTCTCTGCCCCTCAACTGTATCGCGGCATCTCTAGCCGCGCGTTTTCGACTGGTCCACAGGATAGAATGTGTAGGAAAGCGTGATCTCCGGGATATTCTTCGTGTCCTTGTCGGTCGCGAAGGCCGGGTCGACATAATAGACGACCGGCATGCGCACCGACTCCCCCGGCTGCAGCGTCTGCTCGGTGAAGCAGAAGCACTGGATCTTGGTAAAATACTGCCCCGCCTGGGTGGGCGTCACGTTGAAGGTGGCGCTGCCCGTGATCGGGTGATTCGTGTTGTTGATAGCGTTGAAGAACGCCATCTCGCGCGCGCCCACGGCCACGCGCTCGGTTTCCTGCTCCGGCCCGAAGGTCCAACCCATGCCGGGCGCGACGTTGGCATCGAAACGCACCGAGATGATCAGGCCCGTAGCGCCCGGCGCATCGTCGCTCTTGGCGCGCTGCGTCGTTCCGTCGAATCCGGTCGCCTCGCAGAAGATTCGGTAGAGTGGCACGCTGGCGAAGCCGAGTCCGATCATCGCCAGCACGATCAGCAAGCCGATCAGGCCGACGCGGCGATTGCGATGGGCGAGCGCGGTCATCGAATCAACTCATCTTCACGATCGAGATGGCGAAGAAGAGGATCACCAGCGCCCCGAGTACCAGCGCCATCGCAGTGGCGCGGGAGTGCTGCCGGCGGCGAATCTCGCTATCGGAAAGCTTGTCGTCCGGGTTCATCCGATCATCCGATCGGCAACGAGCACGCCGAACAGCGCGAACAGATAGAGTATCGAATAGGCGAACAACCGCCGTTCCACCTTCATCGCGGCAGGATCGATCTCGCGGCTGACCGCGACTTGCGCGGCGAACAGCAGGAAGATCGCATTGAGGCCGAGCGCCGAGACGCCGTAGATCGCGCCGGTCAGGCCAAGCGCCCAAGGCGCCATCGCGACCGCGACCATCGGCAGGGTGTAGAGGAAGACCTGGGTGCGCGTCGCCTTGGGCCCCGCGACCACGGACATCATCGGCACGCCTGCCGCTGCATAATCCGAGCGGACGAACAGCGAGAGCGACCAGAAGTGCGGCGGCGTCCATAGGAAGACGAGGGCGAAGAGCAGGACCGGCAGCACCTCGATCCGGCCGGTCGCTGCGGCCCAGCCGATCAGCGGAGGGAAAGCACCGGCGGCACCGCCTATGACGATATTCTGCGGCGTCCGGCGCTTGAGCCAGACCGTGTAGATCAGCACGTAGAACAGGATCGATGCGGCCAGGATCGCGGCGGAGAGCAGATTCACCGCCAAGCCGAGCAGGATCACCGAGAAGGCGCCGAGGCCGACGCCGAAATGGAGCGCGGACTGACGGTCCATCCGTCCTGCGGGGAGCGGGCGACCGGCGGTGCGCCGCATCACCGCGTCGATATCCGCCTCATACCATTGATTGAGCGCACCGGCCGCGCCCGCGCCGAGCGCGATGCACAGCACTGTCGTGAAACCGAGCACGGGATGGATGGACTGCGGCGCGGCCAGCAGCCCGCACAGGCCCGTGAAGACGACCAGCGTCATCACGCGCGGTTTGGTCAGCGCGAGGAAATCACGCCATTCGGCCGTGATCGTGCCAGCCGGAAGATACGCCTTGCTTGCCATCGTCTCGTTCACCTGGCCTCCAACAGGACCGCCGCCCCGACCTCATCGTCGCAGCGGCGTCCCTTTTGGAAGTCTTTCTAGTCCTCAGTGGCCGTGATCGTCGCTGATCCGCGGCAGCGTCTCGAACTGGTGGTAGGGCGGCGGGCTGGACAGCGTCCATTCCAGCGTCGTCGCGCCTTCACCCCAGGGGTTGTCGGGCGCCTTCGGGCCGGCAACCAGCGAGTAGATCAGGTTGATGAAGAAGATCGCCATGCCTGCGGCCATCACTTCATAACCGTGGGTCGCGAAGCTGTTCCAATGCTCATAGGCATCCGGATAGTCCGGGTAGCGGCGGGGCATGCCGTCGAGGCCCAGGAAGTGCATCGGGAAGAACAGCATGTTCACGCCGATGAAGAACACCCAGAAGTGCAGCTGGCCGAGCAGCTCGTTATACATCCGGCCCGACATCTTCGGGAACCAGTAGTAGAAGCCCGCGAACAGCGAGAACACGGCGCCGAGGCTGAGCACATAGTGGAAGTGCGCCACGACGTAGTAGGTGTCCTGCATATAGTTGTCGATGCCGCCGTTGGAGAGCACGACGCCTGTCACGCCGCCAACGGTGAACATGAAGATGAAGCCGAGCGCCCAGACCATCGGGGTCTTGAAGGTCAGGCTGCCGCCCCACATCGTCGCGATCCACGAGAAGATCTTGATGCCGGTGGGGACCGCGATGACCATCGTCGCGGCGGTGAAGTACATCTTCGTGTCGACCGACAAGCCGGTGGTGTACATGTGGTGCGCCCACACGACGAAGCCGACGACGCCGATCGCAACCATCGCATAGGCCATGCCGAGATAGCCGAACACGGGCTTGCGGCTGAAGGTCGAGACGATGTGGCTGACCATGCCGAAGCCCGGCAGGATCATGATGTACACCTCGGGATGCCCGAAGAACCAGAAGAGGTGCTGGTAGAGGATCGGGTTACCGCCGCCGGTCGGATCGTAGAAGGTCGTGCCGAAATTGCGGTCGGTGAGCAGCATGGTGATCGCCGCGGCAAGAACCGGAAGGGCGAGCAGCAGCAGGAAGGCGGTGACCAGCACCGACCAGACGAACAGCGGCATCTTGTGCAGCGTCATGCCCGGCGCGCGCATGTTGAAGATGGTGGTGATGAAGTTGATCGCGCCGAGGATCGAGCTGGCGCCCGCAAGATGGAGCGACAGGATCGCCATGTCGACCGCGGGGCCCGCCGATCCGCTCGTCGAGAGCGGTGCGTACACCGTCCAGCCCGTGCCCGCTCCGTTGGCGGTGCCGCCCGACACGAAAGTCGAACCGAGCAGCAGCGAAAAGGCCGGGATCAGCAGCCAGAAGCTGATATTGTTCATGCGCGGGAACGCCATGTCCGGCGCGCCGATCATGATGGGGACGAACCAGTTGCCGAAACCGCCGATCATCGCCGGCATCACCATGAAGAAAACCATGATGAGGCCGTGCGCGGTGATCAGCACGTTCCACAGATGGAGGGCCGCCGGATCGGTCGGGCTGGCGACGCCCGCCCAGTGATTGAGATACTGGATGCCGGGATGCGCGAGCTCGAAGCGCATCATGCCGGATATCGCACCACCGATGATTCCCGCGCAGATCGCGAAGATCAGATAGAGCGTGCCGATGTCCTTGTGATTGGTGGACATGAACCAGCGCGCGAAGAAGCCGGGCTTGTGATCCGCGTCATGGTGGTGACCATGATCCTCGTGCGCCTGAAAATGGGCTGCGTTTGCTGTCGTATCGGTCATCGGAGCGAGCCTTAGTTCTGCGCCGGGGGCGTGGTGTTCTGCGTCGCGGCCTGCGCGGTCGTGGCAGGCTTTTCGGCCGTGCCCGCAACCGCCGGGGCCGGAACCGCAGGAGCGGGCGACGAGGAGGCCGGGGCCGGAGCCAGAGCGTTGGGCGCGGCGGCGGGCTTGGCGCCGGGCATCGTGCCACCTTTGCTCGCCACCCACTGCGCGAACTGCGCCGGGGTCACGACCTCGACCGCGATCGGCATGAAGCCGTGCTTGGCGCCGCACAGCTCCGAGCATTGGCCGTAATAGACGCCGACGCGATCCACCTTGAACCAGGTCTCGTTGATACGGCCGGGAACGGCGTCCATCTTCGTCCAGAAGGCGGGAACCGCGAAGCTGTGGATCACGTCATCCGACGTGGTCAGCACCTTGATCACCTTGCCGGCCGGCACCACCATCCGCTCGTCGACGCCGAGCAGGCGGGGCTCACCACGCTTCTTGTCTTCCTCGTCCGACAGGATGTTCGAGACGATCTCGAAGTCGCCATTGTCAGGATATTGGTAGGACCAATACCATTGATGGCCGATCACCTTCACGGTCAGGTCAGCCTTCGGCGTATCATATTGCGCGGCGATCAACTTGATCGAGGGAACAGCGATCACCAGCAGGATCAGGACCGGGACGAGCGTCCAGACGATCTCGATCACGGTATTGTGCGAGGTCTTCGACGGAACGGGGTTCGCGCCCCTGCGATAGCGGACCACCACCCAGAGCAGCAGGAAGAGCACGAAGATGCTGATCGCCGTGATGATCGGCATCAGCAGCGCGTTGTGCATCCAGAGCGCCTGCTGACCTATTTCCGTCACCTGCGGCTGGATGCCGATCGATCCCGGAATCGGCTGACCGATGCCCGGCGTCGGCGCGTAGAGCTGCGGCGCGGGAGCTGCGGGCGCGGCCGCACCGCCGGTGGCCGCGCCTTGGGCCAACGCGGCCGCCGGCATCGCGGCCAGCGTCAAGAGCAAGGTTTTCAACGTCTTCATCTCACCCCCGTTTACGCCGTGCGCGCGCACGGCTGCCTCATTCAGGGCTATCCATAATTTTGGCGCCTTATAGGCGGCGCTTTTGCATGCCTCAAGCGTACGGGCAAGGGAATTTGGCCCGTTGAAGCCAGTGACTTGTCGGCCTATCTGGCTCACGGCCTGACTAGGGGGACATGCGGATGACGAATGAGGACGTTCTCGCCGAATTCCGGGCGGCGGAGGCGCTTCTCGAAGGACATTTCCTGCTGTCCTCGGGGCTGCGCAGCTCGCGGTATCTGCAGTGCGCGCGCGTGCTGATGAACCCGGATCGCGCCGCACGCCTGATCGGCGCCCTGGCGGAACTCATCCCTGCCGACATCCGCGAGCGCCTCGACGCAGTGGTCTCGCCCGCCATGGGCGGAATCATCGCCGGCCATGAGATGGGCCGCGCGCTCGGAATCGACGCGATGTTCGTCGAACGGCCGGAAGGCACGTTCGAGCTGCGCCGTGGCTTCCGGCTGGAGCCCGGCCAGGCCGTGCTGATGATGGAGGACGTCGTCACCACCGGCCTTTCATCGCGCGAG
This sequence comes from Flavisphingomonas formosensis, assembly GCF_009755815.1. Lineage (GTDB taxonomy): Bacteria > Pseudomonadota > Alphaproteobacteria > Sphingomonadales > Sphingomonadaceae > Flavisphingomonas > Flavisphingomonas formosensis. The sequence goes on along the minus strand of NZ_WRPK01000001.1, from coordinate 734,156 downwards.
GCGATCGTCGCGATCGAGAAGACGGGCGCGAAGGTGATCGCCGCCGCCTCGCTGGTCGACCGCTCCAACGGCAAGGTCGATCTGGGCGTACCCTTCTTCCCGCTGATCCGGCTGGACGTGCCGAGTTACAGCCCCGACGCGCTGCCGCCGGAACTGGCGGCGATCCCGCCGGTCAAGCCAGGCAGCCGGGCCAAGCCCGCGTGAGGCCCCTGGCCGCGCTGCTGCTGGCTTTGCTGGCTGTCGGCGCGGCTCCCGCGGCAACGCTCGCTCCACGACTCGACGCGCTCGTCGAGTTGGCTCATCGCGACAGGCATTTCGACGGCGTCGTGCTGATCGGTCGAGACGACGACATCGCCTATTCCCGCGCGATCGGCGAAGAAGCGCCCGGCGTGCCGATGCGGACCGATTCGGTCTGGCGCCTCGCCTCGCTCACCAAGCAGGTGACTGCGCTGCTTGTCATGCAGCAGGTGGCGGCCGGGACGATCGACCTCGACTCGCCGGTGAGCCGCTACTGGCCGACCTGGCCGTCGCCTCATGCCGGCCAGATCACGATTCGGATGCTGCTCAAGCATATGAGCGGCCTGGCCGATCCCGAGGACAGCCCTAAGGACGCGCAGGGCGTTCCCGGCTTCTATCGCGCCCGCGGGGCGCTCGCCTCGCCGATGCGCAACGCGGCGGGCTACTGCGCGCTGAAGCCCCGCACGCCGCCGGGCATCGAATATCACTATAACAATTGCGACTATCTCGTCCTCGGCGCGCTGCTGCAGATCATCACCGGCCAATCCTATGCCGATCTCGTCCAGCAACGGATCGCAGGCCCGCTGGGCCTCGATCATTTCGGTCTCTTTTCGCCCGCCCGACCCGATTCTCCGGCCACCATGCCGGGCTATGATACCGAAGGTCGGCCGGGCCCGCGCCTCAACCTCGGCGTGTATGGCGCGGCGGGCTCGCTCTTCGGCACGCCGCAGGACATCTGGCGATTCGATCGCGCGCTGATGGCCGGCACGCTGCTGGATGCGGCAGCGACGGCGGAGATGTGGAAAGGCGACCCGGCGATCGGCATGACCGCACTCGGCGCGTGGAGCTATACGGTGGCGCTCGCGGGCTGCCCCGATCCGGTGGCCCTCGTCGAACGGCGCGGCGCGATCGGCGGCATCCAGATCCGCAACTTCTTCGAGCCTTCCGCGCGAATCGCGGTTATCCTGCTCACCAACCGCGCCGCTGTCGATTTTGGAGAGATCTGGCAGGGCAAGGGCCTCTCTTACGATTTCCTCTCCACCGCTCTCTGTCCCGCACCTACGGCACCCAATCCATGACCCAGAAGCTGCGCCTCGGCGTCAACATCGATCACGTCGCCACCATTCGCAACGCTCGTGGCGGCCCCCATCCCGATCCGCTGCGCGCCGCGATCATGGCGGCCGAAGCCGGCGCGGACGGCATCACTGCCCATCTGCGCGAGGATCGCCGCCATATCACCGATGCCGACATCGATCGGCTGACGGCGGCGCTCGCGATTCCGCTGAACCTCGAAATGGCGGCTACGGAAGAGATGCTGGCGATAGCACTCGCCCATCGACCGCACGCCGCCTGCATCGTGCCGGAACGCCGGGAAGAACGGACCACGGAGGGCGGCCTGGATGCCGCCGGCCAGTTCGACCACCTGGCGCCGTTTGTCGCGCGGCTCGGCGCGGCCGGCGTCCGGGTGAGCCTGTTCATCGAGCCCGATCCGCGCCAGATCGAGGCGGCGATCCGCCTGAAGGTTCCCGTGGTCGAATTCCACACCGGCGCCTACGCATATCTCGAGGGCGAAGCGCGCACGGGGGAGCTGCGCCGAATCACGGACGGCGCTGCGCTGGCCGCCAAGAACGGAATCGAGCCGCATGCCGGCCACGGCCTCACCTACGACAATGTCGGCCCGATCGCGGCGATCCCGCAACTCGCCGAACTCAACATCGGCCATTTCCTGATCGGTGAGGCGATCTTCATCGGCCTGGATGCCAGCGTGCGCCGGATGCGCGAAGCGATGGACGCAGCGCGGTGAGAGCGCTCTCTCATCCTCCCCCGCAGGGGCAGGGCTATCGCATATGAACGGCAGAGTTCTTCATCCTCCCCATCGCAGATGGGGAGGGGGACCGCGCGCAGCGCGGTGGAGGGGAAATGCGCGGCTGGCCAACGGCTCGCACTTTGCAAATGCACGGTATTTCCCCTCCACCAGCCTTCGGCTGGTCCCCCTCCCCAGCAGAGCTGGGGAGGATGAGGAGGCCCGCATGCAGCGATTTCGCCATATGCGATTGCCCTGCCCGCAGGGGGAGGGGGACCGCGTGAAACCCGGTGGAGGGGCTGCCGCATTCATCATGCGTCTCGCTTGCCGCAAGCTGGCGGCCCCTCCACCGTCCTTCGGACGGTCCCCCTCCCCCTGCGGGGGAGGATGCTCATGATCGTCGGCATCGGCTCGGATCTCTGCAACATCGAGCGGATCCAGAATTCGCTCGACCGGTTCGGGGAGCGCTTCATCCAGCGCGTCTTCACCGATGTGGAGCAGGCCAAGGCGGAGCGCCGCGCGCTTACCCGAGCCGCAACCTACGCCAAGCGCTTCGCCGCCAAGGAAGCCTTCTCGAAAGCCGTTGGAACCGGTTTCCGTCAGGGTGTGTTCATGAAGGATATCGGTGTTGTGAACATGGCGTCCGGTGCACCGACTCTCGCCCTGACCGGCGGGGCGCGGCTGAGGCTTGACGCGATCACCCCGCCGGGCCACGCGGTGGAGATACATGTGACGCTGACCGACGATCATCCCTGGGCGCAGGCGTTCGTCATCCTCTATGCGCGCCCGCTTTGAACGCAGTAAGGAGATGATCGCGTGAGCGATCGGACTGTCGAGATCACCCAACCCCCTGCCCCGCCCCCCGCACCCCAGGCGAAGCCCAAGCAGACCGGCACCGATTGGTGGGCGGAGGCCAAGGGTATCTTCTGGCTCGTCCTCGCCGTGCTCGGCTTCCACAGCTTCGTCGCCAAGCCCTTCTATATCCCGTCCGAATCGATGATGCCGACCCTGCTGACGGGCGATCGGCTGGTGGTGACCAAATATCCTTATGGCTGGTCCTATGTGTCGCCCAGCTTCCACATCCTGCCGTTCATCCACGGGCGGCTGTTTGGGCGCATGCCGGAGCGCGGCGACATCGTGATCGTCAAGCCGATGGATCAGAACAGCGACTATATCAAACGCGTGATCGGACTGCCGGGCGACCGGCTGGAGATGCGTGCGGGCACGGTGATCCTGAACGGCGTGCCGGTGAAGCGCGTCGCCATGCCGCCCAGGATGATCCCGATCGACGTCAATTCGCCCTGCGCCGGCCAGCTCGAGCCGCATCGCGTGATCGGGGCAGACGGCAAGCCCTATTGCCAGCTGCCTATCGTGCGCGAGACGCTGCCCAATGGCCGTTCCTACGACACGATCGATCTCGGCGATTTCGCGGTGGATTATTATCCCGCGATCACCATCCCGCAGGGCGAGGTGTTCCTGATGGGTGACAATCGCGACCAGTCGGCCGACAGCCGCGTACCGATGGAAGAAAAGGGCCTGGGCGGCCCTGTGCCCTATGAGAATCTCGGCGGCCGCGCCGAATTCATCACCTTCTCGCTGGACGGCACGTCCGCGTGGTGGAATCCGATAAGCTGGTTCACCGCCATGCGCAGCGGCCGCGCCGGCACCAGCCTGCATCCGGCGCGGACCGGCGAATGAGCGAGGACGGCCGCCACGTAGAGGAACCGGGGCCGGCCGATTTCCAGGATCCGATCGTCGCGCGCGAACTGAAGCGCGCGATGGTCTGGATCGGCCTGGCGCTGGCCATCGCGCTGCTTTGGCTGCTCGCCCAACCGATCCTTCTGATCCTCGGCGGGCTCGTCGTAGCCACGATGCTGGACGGCGGCACGCGTCTGCTCGGCCGGGTGCTGCCGATCGGACGAAGTTTGCGGCTGCTGATCGTCTGCCTGGCGGTCACCGCCTTTCTGATCTGGACCTTCTATTTCGCCGGCTCCTCCATCGGCGCGCAATTCGATACGCTGCGCACCGTCGTGCAGACCCAGGTGGCGCGGATCTTCGCCTGGGCGCAGGCGATGAAGCTGCTCGGGCCAGGCGCGGCAAGCGATATCGGCCATCAGCTGATGGGCTCGATCGGCCAGGTCACCTCGGCGGTCGGCACCGCGCTCGGCGCGATTTCGAGCCTGGCGATGATCCTCGTCATCGGCGTGTTCATCGCGATCGAACCACGTCTTTACGAACGCGGCATCGCCTGGATGCTGCCGATGAAGAGCCGCGCCAATTTCTACGATGTATCGGAGAAGATGGGCTACACGCTGCGCCGTCTGATGGCCGGCCGGCTGACCGGCATGGCGGTGGAAGGCGTCGGTACCTGGATCCTGCTCAGCATCGGCGGCGTGCCGATGGCCGCACTGCTCGGCATCCTCACCGGCCTACTCGCCTTTCTGCCCAATATCGGCGCGATCATCTCGGGCGTGCTGCTCGTCCTGGTCGGTTTTTCGGCCGGCACCGAGACGGGGCTATGGGCCGTCGGCGTCTATTTCGTCGTGCAGACGGTGGACGGCTATCTGATCGTGCCGATGGTCAATCGCCGCTCGGTCGACCTCGCCCCCGCGCTGGTGCTGGGTGCCCAGCTGCTGATGGGCGCGCTGTTCGGCATCATGGGTCTCGCGCTCGCCGATTCGATCGTCGCGATGATCAAGGTCGCGCTCGAGGAAAGCTCGGAAAATGCAGCAGAGGCCGCAGCGCGAGCCTGACCGGTCTGTTGTCGGAAACAGCGGATGCTCCTTCCCCGCTGATATATGAATCACCCAGCTTGCCCCAGGTCTTTGCGGTCGCATCGTTTGCGCAGAAAGCCGGTTCCCCCTTTTCCGCGCGATGCTCCAACGCGAGGGCAATGCCAGCGTCACATCGCGGACGACCGTTAGTGGTGGGGGCAAAGAAAACCCCCGCCGGAGCGCCGCTCGATGCGGCCCCGGGCAGGGGCGAAAAGCTTCGAAACAGCTCGAAAGTTACTGAACCGGAGCGCCGCCTCCGGGCATCGCCTCGGCACCGCCGGGCATGGCTTCCGCACCGCCCGGCATTCCCATGCCGCCCATGCCACGCGGCGCAGGCGCGGTCGCCAGCAGCTCGACGTCGAACACCAGCAGGGCATTAGGCGGAATCACGCCCTGGCCGGCGCCCATTGGGCCATAACCAAGCTCCGGCGGGATCCAGAAGCGGTATTTGGCGCCCGGCTGCATCAGCTGGATGCCCTCGACCCAGCCCGGAATGAGGCCGCCGACCGGCAGAGTGGCCGGGCCGCCGCTGCGCGCGCTCGAATCGAACGCCTCGCCATCGGCCAGCCGGCCCTCATAATTGACGATCACGACGTCGCTGGGCTTGGGGTGCGGACCCTTGCCGGGCTTCAGCACCTCATATTGCAGGCCAGACGCGGTGGTGACGACACCGCTCTTCTTGCCGTTGGACGCGAGGAACTCCGCAGCCGGCTGCGCCATCGCGACCTGCTTCGACGTACCCATATAGGCAGCGCCGACACCGATCACGATCAGCAGGCCGACACCGAGCCACAATTTGGTGAGCGAGCCCTTGGCGATCGGACGTAGCGGTACGGCGGTCACTTCGGACATGAATCGAGGCTCGCTTAATCGTTGAGGTCAGGCTGCTCCTGCCCGTTCATGGGCAGGCAATCAAGCTCAACGAACGCCGTCGCGCTCCATCCGCTTGCGCTCCAGCTTGCGGGCGCGGCGGATTGCGGCCGCACGCTCGCGGGCACGCTTCTCGGACGGCTTCTCGTAGTGACGGCGAAGCTTCATCTCGCGATAGACGCCCTCACGCTGCAGCTTCTTCTTCAGGGCGCGCAGCGCCTGGTCGACATTGTTGTCGCGAACGATGATCTGCATAAAGTCCGTCACACTCCGATCAAAAGGCGATGCGTCCCTGCCCGTCCCAAAAAACGGACCAATCGAGTCGCAGCGCGAACAAAATGAGTCACCGCGAAACCCGTTCCGCGGCGGAAGGCGGCCCGATAGCAGCGGATCACCGCTTTTTCAAGCGCAAGCGCTATGTGGTGCCGGCTGGCGTCCGCCAGCCGGCTTCGCTACACCCGCGGCGTCATGACGCGCTTCACGGTGAACGGCCAGCCCGTCCATTATCAGCTGGATCCGGAGACGCCCCTGCTCTGGGCGCTGCGCGACGCCTCCAACCTCACCGGCACCAAATATGGCTGCGGCGCTGGGCTTTGCGGCGCCTGCACGGTCCATATCGACGGCGTCGCGGTGCGCAGCTGCCAGGTAACGATCGCTTCGATCGAGGGAAGCTTCGTGACGACGATCGAGGCGCTGTCGCGCGATCGCAGCCACCCGGTGCAGCAGGCCTGGGTGGCGCAGAGCGTACCGCAATGCGGCTATTGCCAGTCCGGCATGATCATGGCTGCGGCCGCACTGCTTGCCCAGAAGCCCAATCCCACCGACGACGAGATCGATTCGGCGATCACCAACATCTGTCGCTGCGGCACCTATCCGCGCGTCCGCAAGGCGATCCGGCAGGCCGCGCGGGTCGCCAGCGGCGCCGAGGATCTTGCCGCCGCCCCGCCGCCGGGCATCGATCCGGCCGACGCCGCCCACGCCGTGCCGGCGCTCACCCCCGTCGCGCCGGGCAAGAAATGACGAGCGAATCTGTCTGATTGCTGACGAAGCAATTCAGGATCATGTCATTGCGTCGCGCGTAATCACCAAATCAACGTGGCGAATGCCGCGAGACGACAGGAGATCCCTCGATGATTCGCAAGAGTCTGATTGCAATGCTGCTCGTGACCGGCGCCGTTCCGGCTCTTGCCGCGCCGGGCGACAATGATCGGCCGCAGTGGAATCACGGCGCCGGGCAAGACCGTGGCGGCCAGGATCGTGGCGGACGCGGTGCGCCCGATCGTGCCGACGCACCGCGCCCGATGCCCGAACGGCCCCAGCCGGACCGCGCGGCACCGGCGTTCCAGGGTCGGCCGGATCGCGGCGCCGATCCGCGCGCCGGCGGTGGTTGGCAGGACCGGCGCGACACGCCGAACCCCGGCAATCGTGCCGTTCCCGGCGGCCCGGACGCGCGCGGCGGCTGGCAGGGCAATCGCCCGGACCGCCGCAACGACGGCCCGCAAGGCCGTCCCGATCAGCGCGGCGACAATCGCGACTGGCGCGACAATCGACCGGGCAACGATCGCAACTGGCACGATAACCGGCCCGGAAACGATCGTGACTGGCGCGACAATCGTCCCGGCAACGACCGTGACTGGCGCGACAACCGCCCAGGCAACGACCGCGATTGGCGCGACAACCGGCCTGGCAACGATCGTAACTGGCGTGACGATCGCGGCCGCTGGAACAATAACTGGCGCAGCGATCGCCGATACGATTGGCAGAACTACAGGCAGTACAACCGCAACATCTTCCGTCTGCCGCGCTACTATGCGCCGCGTGGCTATGCCTATCGACGCTGGTCGCCGGGCTATCGCCTGGATCCATGGTTCTATGGCCAGAGCTACTGGATCAGCGACCCCTGGTCCTATCGGCTGCCCCCGGCTTACGGTCCCTATCGCTGGGTGCGCTACTATGACGACGTGGCGCTGGTCGACATCCGCACCGGTATGATCGTCGACATCATCTATTCCTTCTTCTGGTAGGCTCTTCCTTCCCTGCCAGGGGCATGGCGGCCCGGAGCGCGAAAACGCTCCGGGCCGTTGTCGTTGCGGGAACGCTCTCGCCGCTCGGCCTTTCTGTTTGCTGACAATCGGATTCGCGCGCGGTTCAGCCGAATCATGCGAAGCCGGTGGTCGGAGGGGACACGGCGCCTAGGGACGCGCCGTCGGACAGAGGAGTAAGAATATGCGTAAGTTTATCATCTTGGGGCTCATCGCTGCCACCGCGGTGCCCTCGCTCGCCTCGGCGCAGTCGGCGGGCGAGTTGCGCCATGATCGGCACATGATCCACGAGGAGCAACGGCAGCTCAACAATGCCCGTCGCGGTGGCGATCCGCGCGAAATTCGCGAGCAGCAGCGCGACGTGCGAGAAGCCCGTCGCGAGTATCGCGAGGACTGGCGGGATTATCGTCAGGCGCATCGCGACGTCTATCGGCGCGGCGCCTATGTCGGCCCGCGCGGCTATGCCTATCGGCCGGTTCCGGTCGGCTATCGCTTCGCGCCCCGCTATTACCACAGCCGCTATTGGATCAGCGATCCGTGGACCTACCGTCTGCCGCGCGTTGCCGGCCCGCAGCGCTGGATCCGCTACGGCAATGACGTCGTGCTGGTGAACATCCGCACCGGTCGGGTGATCACCGTCCATCGCGACTTCTTCTGGTAAGTCGCGCCGCGGCTTCCCGGAAGAGGCGCCCGGATCCCCGCGATCCGGGCGCCTTGTCGTAACTGTGTTACAGGGTTAGGACAGGCGGCATGTCTCTCTTCGGAGTTTTCCATGCGTTTCCGTCCTCTCCTGCTCGCGGGCACCGCGGGCCTTTTCCTGCTTTCCGCCGGTGCCACTGCCGCGCCGCGCCGCGCATCTGAAGCGCCCGTCCCGGCGCCGGCGGCGGCAGTCGTGACGACCGCAGACGCCGCCCTGAAGCAGCTCTTCGCCGACAGTGACGAAGCATCGCTCAAGCGCAATCCGCTGAACGCGCTGTTCCGCGGCGATCTGCGCTATGCCGACCATCTCGGCGACCTGATCAGCGATGCCTATTTCGATGCCGAGCGCGCGGCGGCCGAGAGCGACCTCAAGCGGCTGCAAGCGATCGACCGCGCTGCGCTGAGCCCCACCGATCAGATCGCCTACGACGTCTTCAAGTGGCAGACCGAGGTGAATCTCAAGGGGCTAGCCCCCGACATGCTGGCGCTGACCGTGGTCCGTCCGCTCGATCATTTCTATGGCATCCAGACCTTCTATCCCGATCTCTCCTCAGGCACCGGCGCCGCTCCGTTCAAGACGGTCGAGGATTATGAGAATGGCCTCAAGCGCCATCACGAATATGTCGTCTATCTGGATCGCGCGATCGGCCGGTTTCGCGAAGGCATGAAGAGCGGCGTCGTCCAGCCCAAGCTGGTCGTGCGCAACATGATCGAGCAGTTCGACGTGCAGCTCAAACAGGGCGTAGAGGGCTCGACCTTCTACCAGCCCGTGACGAAGTTCCCCGACGGCATCTCCGCGGCCGATCAGGCGCGGCTGAAGGCCGCCTATGCCGCGACGATCCGCGACGACATCTTCCCGGCCTATGTACGGATGCGCGATTTCCTGAAGAACGACTATCTGCCCGTCGCGCGGGACAGTGTCGGGCTCGGCGGCATGCCCGGCGGCGACAGGCTCTACGCCTATATGATCGAGCAGAACACGACCCTGCCGATGAGCGCGGCCGAGGTGCATCGGCTCGGCCTTGCCGAAGTGGCCCGGATCACGCGCGAGATGGAAGCGGCCAAGGCGCAGGTCGGCTTCAAAGGCGACCTCAAGGCATTCTTCGCTTTCCTGCGCAGCGATCCGCGCTTCAAGCCGAAGAGCAAGGACGAGCTGCGCGACGGCTATACCGCGATCGGCAAGCGGGTGGACCTCGCCATTCCCTCCCAGTTCGCGGTGATCCCGAAGACGCCGCTCGTGATCCGACCGGTGCCGGAATATAAGGAGAAGACCGAGGCCGGCGGCTATTATGAGCAGGGCACGCCGGACGGATCGCGGCCCGGCGTCTTCTACTATAATGGCTACGATCTTCCCTCCCGCTACAAGTGGGACATGGAAACGCTGTACCTCCACGAGGCCGTTCCAGGGCACCATTTCCAGATCAGCCTCGCGCAGGAAAATGCCGATCTGCCGGCCTTCATGCGCTTCGGCGGCAACACCGCCTTCGTCGAGGGCTGGGCGCTCTATGCCGAATCGCTCTGGAAGGAACTCGGCATGGAGACCGATCCCTATCAGCGCATGGGCGGCCTTTCGGACGAAATGCTGCGGGCGATGCGGCTCGTTGTCGACAGCGGCATCCACTCCATGGGCTGGACGCGCGATCAGTCGATCAAATATATGCTCGACAACTCGCCGATGTCGCCCACCGACGCGACCGCCGAAGTGGAACGCTATATCGCCATCCCCGGCCAGGCGCTCGCCTACAAGGTCGGCCAGCTCACCATCCGCAAGGAGCGGACGGCAGCCGAGAAGGCCCTCGGTTCAGGCTTCGATCCGCGCAAGTTCCACGATCAGGTGCTGAACACCGGCGCGCTGCCGATGACCGTGCTGGAGAGCAAGATCGACGCCTGGATCAAGGCGGGCGGGAAGTAGCGGCCATGCCGTCGTCCCCGCGAAAGCGGGGCCGACGGCGGGACGCGCGGCGTTCGCTTCAGCTCAGCGCTTCGGCAATCAGCCGCCTCGTATTTTCGACGCCGTAGAGCGCGATGAAGCTGCCCATCCGCGGGCCTTGGGTGGAGCCGAGCAGCGTCTCGTACAGGGCCTTGAACCAGTCCCGCAGATTTTCGAAGCCGGCTGCCTTGCCGACCTCATAGACTTCGTTCTGGATCGTCTCGGCATCCGCATCCGCCGGCAGCGCCGCCAGCCGTGCGTCGAGATCGGCGAGCGCGCCGTTTTCGAGGCCTTCCGGCTTCCGGCGTTGGAGCGTCGGGGCGATGAAATCGCGGTGATAGGCGACGGCATGATCGATCAGCCGGTCGAGCGCGGGATAAAGTTCCGGCGTTGCGTCCGGCACATAGTTGCGCAGATATCCCCAGATGATGTCGCGATCCGCCTCGCCGAGCACGCCGACGAGGTTGAGCAGCAGGCCGAAGCTGATCGGCAGGCCCTCCGCCGGCACGTCGCCATTGTGGATGTGGTGCACGGGGTTGCCGAGCTTCTGCTCGATCGGCTGGCTCGGATAATTGCCGCGATACTGCCAATATTCATCAATCGCGCGCGGGATCACGCCCATGTGGAGCTGCTTGGCCTTCTTGGGCTCGCGATAGGCGTAGAAGGCGAGGCTCTCCTCCGGCCCGTAGGTCAGCCACTGCTCGAGGCTGAGGCCGTTGCCCTTGGACTTGGAGATCTTCTCGCCCTTCTCGTCGAGGAACATCTCGTAGTTGAAGCCCTCGGGCGGGCGGGCGCCGAGCACGCGGGCGATCTTGCCGGACTGGATGGTCGAATCGATGAGGTCCTTGCCGGACATCTCGTAATCGACGTCGAGCGCCACCCAGCGCATCGCCCAGTCGACCTTCCATTGCAGCTTGGCCTTCCCGCCGAGGATCGACTGGACGATCGTCTCGCCCTCATCCTCGAAGCGCACCAGCCCGGCCTCGGCATCCACCACCTCGACCGGTACCTGCAGCACGATGCCGGACTTGCTGCTGATCGGCAGCACCGGCGAATAGGTCGCCTGCCGCTCCTTGCGCAGGGTCGGCAGCATCACGCCCATGATCGCGTCATAGTGGCGCAGCACGCCCTTCAGCGCCTCGTCGAACCGGCCGCTGACATAATATTCGGTCGAAGAGGCGAACTCATACTCGAAGCCGAAACGATCGAGGAATTCGCGCAGCATCGCGTTGTTGTGATGCGCGAAGCTCTCATATTTGCCGAACGGGTCGGGGATGCGGGTGAGCGGACGGCCGAGATGCTCGGCCAGCATCGCCTTGTTGGGGACGTTGTCCGGCACCTTGCGCAAGCCGTCCATGTCGTCGGAGAAGGCGATCAGCCGGGTCGGCACGTCCGACAGCGCCTCATAGGCGCGGCGCACCAGCGTCGTGCGCAGCACCTCGTTGAAGGTGCCGATATGCGGCAGGCCCGAGGGGCCGTAGCCGGTCTCGAACAGGACATGGCCCTTCGCGGGCGGCCCATCGGGATAGCGCTTGAGCAGCTTGCGCGCCTCCTCATAGGGCCAGGCCTTGCTGGCGAGCGCAGCCGCGCGAAGGGAATCGTCGTTTGCCATTTGTTCTTGTCTCGAATAATCTTTCGCCGCGGCCTTAGAGCAAGGGTGACGGCGCTGGAAAGCGCTTTTGCCCCGAAACGGCCGCAGCGCCGCAGGGATAAGTGATCGGAGGCGCCGATGCGCGAAGGCCAGGCCCAGCTCCCCATTCCGGTCGTCCGGCGCCTGGAGGCCGTGCCGGAACGGACGCTCTACGTCGCCCGCCCCGGCCTGCTGGCGCTGCCGACCGGCACCTTCACCTTCCTCGCCTTCATCTCGCCGCAGATCGTCTCCTCCTTCGTGCTGCTCTGGGCGATCTGGTGGCCGGCCCCGACGACCACGGGCATGCTGGTCTTCGCCCTCAGCGGAACGGCGGTGATGATCGCGCTCGTCGCGGGCATCCTCACCGTCGTCATCCGGCGCAATCCGGGCTTCGCACTCGGCCTGGTGCGCGCGCCGTTCATCCGGCTGACGGTGACGGACCGGCGCGTGATCTGGTCGCTGCCGTGGATGGACCAGCCGCTGATGGAGATCGACCGGCGGCGCGTGCTCGGCGGGGAGCTCGGCATGGTCAACGCCCGCGGCCGCGGCCATGCGATGATGATACTTGTGCCGAACGATCCAGCCGCCGATATCGACGGCAACATCCATTTCGATCGGCTGCCCGACGCCGCGTCCTTCGTGGCGGCATTGCGGCGCGCCTGATCCCGCCCATAACCGAACCGCACGAGACGTGACCGAACCGCTCCTCCCCTTTCCAGCGCTGCATGCGACGCACGGCGGCATCTGGATCGCCGCGCCCGACGGCCAGGTGCGCGAGGTGCAGCGCGGCGAGGCGATCGCGCGCGCCGCCGAGACGCCGATGGTGCTGCTCAACGCCCCGGTGATCGGGGCGCGGCTCGGCTATGGCGAGATATCGGGGCTGGACCTTCTGGAGCTGTTCGCCTTCGTCCATCCGGCCCATTTCGCCGTACCGACCCCACGCGGCATTGCCCGGGCGCTGGATCTGGAGCCGCCGGCCAGCGACGCCGAGTCCGCACCGTTCCTGATCCGGGCCGCGGCTGCCCTGCTCGATCGTCTCGGCGATCCGGCATGGCCCGAGCGCGAAGGCGGCTGGACGGCGGCGCAGAGCCTGTTCCGCCTGCGCTGGCCCTGGGCGGCTACCGTCGCCGGGCGCATCCCGCGCCCGCGCGAGGCGGAACGCTGGCTGTTTTCCAAGCTGCCCGAATGGGATGAGGCTGCCGGCCGGCCACAGCCGCGCCCGATCCTGCTGGCTGCCGAGGAAAGCGTGGAGCGGCTGGCAGCGCTGGTCGGCAGCGACGCCGAGCCGCGCGAGGGCCAGCGCGCCTATGCCAGCGCCGCCGCACCGGTCTTCGCGCCGCGGATCGCGGAAGGACGGCCCAACATGCTGCTCGCCCAGGCCGGCACCGGCATCGGCAAGACGCTGGGCTATCTTGCGCCGGCCTCGCTCTGGGCGGAACGCGCTGGCGGCACGGTCTGGATCTCCACCTACACCAAGGCCCTGCAGCGTCAGCTCGACCGCGAGGCCGAGCGCGTCTTCCCCCATCCCGCCATCCGGCGCGAGAAGGTGGTGGTGCGCAAGGGCCGGGAAAATTATCTCTGCCTGCTCAATCTCGAGGACGCCCTGCAAGGCGGCTTCCAGAATCGCGCAGCGATCCTGGCGCAGCTCGTCGCGCGCTGGGCCGCCTTCACCCGCGACGGTGACATGGTGGGCGGCGATCTGCCCGGCTGGCTGCCGACGCTGTTCCGCCGCGCCGGCGCCACCGCGCTGACCGACCGGCGCGGCGAGTGCGTCTATGCCGGCTGCCCGCATTATCGCCGCTGCTTCATCGAGCGTTCGGTGCGCGCGGCCGAGGGCGCCGACCTGGTGATCGCCAACCATGCGCTGATCATGCTGCTCGCCGAACGGCGCCGCTCGGAAGGCCGGCCGCTCGACCGGATCGTGTTCGACGAAGGCCATCATCTGTTCGACGCCGCCGATTCGACCTTCGCCGCGATCCTCTCCGGCCAGGAGGCGATCGAACTCAGGCGCTGGATCATCGGCCCGGAAAGCCGATCGCGCGGGCGCCGGCGCGGGCTTTCGGCGCGGCTCTCCGACGTCGCCTCCTATGACGACGAGGGTGCGCTGGCGATCGAAGCGGCCATCGAGGCCGCACGGGCGCTGCCCGCCGATGGCTGGATCGGCCGTGTCACCGAGGATGCTCCCTCGGGTCCGATCGAGGAATTGCTCGCCGCGGTGCGCGCCAGCGTGTTCGCTCGGGCGAGCGCGCAGGATGCCGGCTATGGGCTCGAAACCGAGGCGGCGGAACTGGACGGCGCGCTGATCGAGGCCGCCGCGCCGGCTGCGGCCGCGCTGGAAGGCCTCGTCCGTCCACTCGCGCGGCTGCGCCAGCGGCTCGAGGCCTTGACCGAGGACGGGCCGGACTGGCTGGACGGTCAGGCGCGAGCGCGCGTCGAGGGCGCGCTGTCCGGGATCGTCAGCCGGTCGCGCACCCTGGCTGCCTGGATCGCGCTGCTCGCGCGACTCGGCGGTCCCGCCGATCCCGATTTCGTCGACTGGCTGGCGGTCGACCGGATCGAAGGGCGTGAACTCGACATCGGCCTGCATCGCCACTGGCTGGATCCCACCCGTCCGCTTGCCGAGATCGTGCTGCAGCCGGCGCACGGCCTGCTGGTGACTTCGGCGACGTTGAAAGGCGCGGGCGCGACCGGCTGGACGCATGCCGAGGCGCGCAGCGGCGCCGCGCATCTCGACGCGCCGGCCCACTATTTCGAGGTGCCGAGCCCATTCGACTATGCCGCCCGCTCCGAAGTGCTGATCGTCACCGATCTCAAGCGCGGCGACCTGCCCGCGCTGGCCGGTGCCTATGGCCGGCTGATCGAGGCAGCGCGGGGCGGCGCGCTCGGCCTGTTCACCGCCATCCAGCGGCTGAAGGCGGTGCATGCGCGCATCGCCGACCGGCTGGCGCGCGGCGGGCTGCCGCTGCACGCCCAGCATGTCGATCCGATCGACACGGGCACGCTGGTCGATATCTTCCGGGACGATCCCCGCGCCAGCCTGCTGGGCACGGACGCACTGCGCGACGGCGTCGACGTGCCGGGCGAATCGCTGCGCCTCGTGATCATGGAGGGCGTGCCCTGGCCGCGCCCGACCGTGCTCCACGCCGCCCGCCGCGCAGCGGGCGGCGGCTCCGCCTTCGACGACGCCATCGTGCGTGCTCGCCTCGCCCAGGCGTTCGGACGGCTCATCCGCCGGGCGGAGGACAGCGGCGTCTTCGTGCTGCTCTCCGCCGCCATGCCATCGCGCCTGCTCGATGCCTTCCCGGCGGGTGTCCCGATCCGGCGCGTAACCCTGGACGAGGCGGTAAAAATGGTGGCGGGCCGCCTTTCTTCCGACACGCAATTCCGGCATCAGGAGCTGGGCCGGGGCCTGATCGTCTGAAGGGGAAGCGCCACCCGCTTCCGCCGAAGGCGCGGATCAGGCGCCATTACGATGGTTGAGACCTTGATTCCGGGGATAGGATGAAGCGGCTGACGTTGCTCCGCCACGCCAAGTCGGGCTGGGACGACCCGGTCTCGCGCGATTTCGATCGCCCGCTGAACGGCAAGGGCCATCGTGCCGCACGCGCGATGGGCCAGCATATGCGCGATCTCGGCATGCGTTTCGATCATGTCGTCGCCTCTCCGGCCTTACGCGTCGTCGAAACATTGGGCGAGGTGTGGACCGGCTACGGCCGCACGCTCGATCCGCACTATGACCGGCGCATCTATCTCGCCTCCGCCGCAACCCTGCTCGACGTGGTGCAGGAAACCCCCGACGAAGCATCGAGCCTGCTGCTGAGCGGTCATAATCCGGGGATGGAAGAACTCATCCTGCTGCTCGTGCCCGATCGCGACGACGATGCCACGCGCGACCGTGTCGAAGAGAAGTTCCCGACGGCCAGTGTGGCCGAGCTGCAATTCGACGTCGATCACTGGGCGGACATCAAGCCGGGCGGCGGACGGATCGCCCGCTTCGTACGTCCGCGCGACATCGATTCGGCACTGGGGCCGGATGCGATCGCATGACCCGGCCGACGCTGCCGGTGCGCCGCGCGCATGCAGGCGATGCCGCGAAGCTGTCGATGCTCGGTACGGCAACCTTCCTCGACAGCTTCGCCGAGGATCATCCGTTCGACGCGATCCGCGCGCATATGGAAGCCAACCATAGCGAAGCCGCCTATCACGCGATCTTCGCCGATCCCGCCAATGCAGTGTGGATCCTCGAATCGCCGGTGGGTACGCCAGTAGGCTTCGCGATGCTGACGCCGCCCTCGGCGGACGTGCCGCTGCGGCCCGGCGATATCGAACTCAAGCGCATCTACATCCTTCCGGGCTGGAAGGGGGGCGGCCATGGGCGAGCGTTGATGGACGCGGCCATGGCCGAAGCGCGCGCCCGCGGCGCCGTGCGAATGCTGCTCAGCGTCTATGAAAAGAACCCGGCAGCCCAAGCCTTTTACGGCCGACTCGGCTTCCGGCGGATCGGCGAGCAATGCTTCATGGTCGGCCCGGTGCCCTTCGTCGACCATGTGATGGCGCTGGATTTGTGACCTTCCTCCTCCCGGAACGGGGAGGATGAAGCAGCTATGCCGCCAACACCCGCAGCGCCGCCTCGACCAAGCCCGGATCGCCCGCCGCGAGCACACGGCCGTCGCTTTCGGAGGTGAGCGGCGCCCCCTGCCAGTCGCACATGCGGCCGCCCGCACCCTCCACCACCGGCACCAGCGCCGCCAGATCATAGAGCTTGAGCCCCGCCTCGACGACGAGATCGAGATGGCCGCTCGCCAGCAGCGCATAATTATAGCAGTCGCCACCCCATAATATGTCGCGCGCCGCCGTGCCCAGCGCATCGAAGCGGGGCTTTTCCTCCTCGGTGAAATGCAGCGGCCCGGTGGTGGCGAGATGCGCCCCGGCAAGCGTTGCGCAGGGCCGGGTACGGGTCGCAACGCCGTTCAGCATGGTCGGCCGGTCTTTGGCACCGATCCAGCGCTCGTTCGCGATCGGCTGGTTGATAACGCCGAGCACCGGCCGGCCCGCCTCCATCAGCGCGATCAAGGTTCCGAAGGTCGGCCGCCCGGCGACGAAGCTGCGCGTGCCATCAATCGGATCGAGCACCCAGACGCGCTCGGCATCAGGCCGCTCGACACCATATTCCTCGCCGATGATGCCGTCATGCGGCCGCTGCTGCGAGAGAATGGCGCGCATCGCCGCCTCCGAGGCACGGTCCGCCTGGGTGACCGGCGAGGCATCGGCCTTCGCCTCCATGGTGAAGCGGGCACGGAAGAAGGGCCGGATCGCAGCGGCGGAAGCATCGGCCAGGCGATGGGCGAGCGCGATATCATTCTCGGTCATGGCGCCGTCATCGCCGCAGCGCGGGCGGCGCGCAAGCGTCAGATCAGGCCAAGGCTCGCCAGTTCGCCCGCCATTGCGGGCGGCAGGGCGGAAATGTCGCCACTCTCGCCGAAATCGGCCGGCGCATCGACCGCCTCGAGATAGCGCCAGCCCTGGTGGATGCGGCGCGGCTGAGGCGTCACCGGGATCAGCTCGGGATCGAGCTGGATCACGCATTTGCGGCCATCCGCGGTCTCGCCGAATCCGATGATGCGCTGGCGGGCGACGAGCTTGCTGGCGATAATCCAGTAAAGCGATCCGCCGATCAGCGCGTCCGCCCGCTTCGGCTTGAAGCGGGTGTGGACGCGCGCGACCGCATTTTCGGCATGCGCCGCGATACGCTCACGCAGCACCTCCAGGCTGGAACAGCCGACCGCGACCTTGGTGATGTGAAGCGCCATGGGCGTGATGTGGTCCGCCGCGGCGCACGGCGCAACCTCAATGCAGATGGAAGAGCGTGGCAAGGCCCAGGAAGGAGAAGAAGCCCATGCAATCGGTGCACATCGTCACGAACACCGCGGACGAGACCGCTGGATCGACATTCGCCCGATCGAGACAGATCGGGATCAGCACGCCAGCAAGGCCCGCGACCAGATTGTTGATCAGGATCGCCGTGCCGAACACGAAGGCGAGATCGGCACGCCCGTAGAGCAGCCAGGATCCCAAGCCGATCAGCAAGCCGAGCAACAGCCCGTTCGACAGGGCGATCCGGAATTCGCGGCCGATCATCCGCATCGTGTTCGAGGTGGTGAGCTGGTTGGTCGCCAATGCGCGCACCACCACCGCCAGCGTCTGCGTGCCCGCATTGCCGCCCATGCCCGAGACGATGCCCATCAGCGCGGCGAGTATCGCGAAATGGGCGATCTCGTCGTCGAACAGGCCGACGACAGAGGCTGCTACCATCGCCGTGCCGAGATTGACCACCAGCCAGACCAGGCGTGTACGGACGGTGAAGCGGATCGGCTCGTTGATGTCGCCGTCGCCCGCGCCCGAAAGCTTCAGCGCGTCCTCGCCCGCTTCCTCCTGGATGATGTGGACGATGTCGTCGACGGTGATCATGCCGACCAGCCGGTCCGACTGATCGACCACCGCGGCCGAGATCAGCGCATATTTCTGGAAGCGGAGGGCCACTTCCTCCTGGTCCATGTCGACCGGGATCAGCGTCTGCTCGCGCTGCATCACGTCGGCGATCGCGATGCTGCTCGGCGTGCGCAGGATCCAGCTCAGCTTGCAGGTGCCAACCGGATGATGGCCGGCATCGACGACGAACACCTCCCAGAAATCGGTGGTGAGATCCTCGTTCTTGCGCAGATAGTCGAGCACGTCGCCGACCGTCCAATGCTCCGGCACCGCGATCAGATCGCGCTGCATCAGGCGGCCGGCGGATTCCTCCGGATAGGATAGCGCCTCTTCGATCGCGGCGCGGTCGTCGGGCTCCATCGCGCGCAGGACGGCGCGCTGGTCCTCCTCCTCCAGCTCCTCGATGATCGCGACGGCATCGTCGGTATCGAGCTGGGTCGCGATTTCGGCAACCTCATGGGGCTCCAGCGCGTCGATCAGCTCGTCGCGCACCCACTCGTTCATTTCGGCGAGCACGTCGGCGTCGAGCAGGTCGGCGAGCGCCGCCGCCAGCGAGCGCCGCATCTCGGACGGCACCAGCTCGAACAGGTCGGCTATGTCGGCAGGATGGAGCGGGGCGACCAGCGCGCGTGCGCCTTCCGCATCGCCCTCCCCGACGCGGTCGAGCACGTCGCGGACGAATTCCGGCTTCAGCCGGTCATCCTCGTCGAGACTGGTTTCGGCGGTGTCTGGTGGCGTGTCCAGATCGATGTCGCTCATGCCGTCGCCCTTTCGCCGTGCCGCGGCGGCCCTCTCCTCACCGACGGTTCAATGCAAGCGAAAAATCCCGGAATCGGCGCAACCGCGCTATTCCATCACCATCGGCGTATCCTCGCTGTTCTTCTTGCCCGCGCCGCGCATGAAGATGATCAGCGGCACTGCGATCATCGTCGCCCACATCATCAGGTAGAAATCGTCGAGATAGGCGATCATCAGCGCCTGGCGGTTGACCTCCAGGTCCGCCATCGCGCTCAGCATGCCGGTGGGCGCCATGCCCTGCACCACGGAAGGGCTGAGCAGCGGCAGCACCTGATCGGTCATGTGCACGCTGAGATCCGAATGGCTCACCTGCGTATTGCGCGCGAGCATGGCGCTCGCCACCGAAATGCCGATCGACCCGCCGATATTGCGCGAGAGGCTGTAGAAGGAGGTGCCGTCGGTGCGCAACGCCGGGCTCAGCGTCGCGAAGGCGAGCAGGTTGAGCGGCAGCACGACCAGGCCCATGCCGAAGCCCTGGACGATGCCGGACCAGGCCAGCTCATGCCAGCCGATATCGAGGCTGAACCGGCTCTGCATGTGCAGCGAGAAAGCGACCAGCACCAACCCCGACATGATGAGAATCCGGCTGTCCACCTTGCCCGAGAGCCGTCCGCCGGCCATCATCGCAACCATCATGCCGGCCCCGCGCGGCGCCATGGCGATGCCGGCCTGCATCGTATCGTAGCCGAGCAGGTTCTGGATCATCGGCGCGAGCAGCGCGGAACCCGCCATCGACGTGCCCATCACCAGAAACAGATAGACATTGGCGATCACGAAGTTGCGATCGCGGAACAGCCCGGGCGCGATCAGTGGATTCCTGGAGGTGGCCGCATGGACGAGGAACATCCAGAAAGCGGCGATGGCGATGCCGGTCTCCGCGATGATCTCGACCGAATCGAACCAGTCCTGCTGGGTGCCGCGATCCAGCATGATCTGGAAGGCGGCAAGCGCGACGGCGAGCAGCAGGAAACCGGTCATGTCGAAGCGGCGCTTGGGCAGGCCCTGCTCGTCCATCAGCAGCCAAAGACCGGCCGTGCAGACGATTCCGAACGGAACGTTGATGAAGAACACCCAGCGCCAATTGAACGAATCGGTGAGCCAGCCGCCGAGCACCGGCCCCATGATGGGACCGATCATGATGCCCATGCCCCAGATCATCATCGCCTCCGCGCGCTTCTCGGGCGGATAGCTATCCAGCATGACGGCTTGGGAAAGCGGGCTGATGAACGCGCCGAACACCCCCTGTAGCGCACGCGACAGCACCATCATGCCCAGCGAGACGGACAGGCCGCACATCGCGGAGCTGATCGTGAAGCCGGCGATGGCGACGGCGAACAGCCTGCGTCGTCCGAAGCGGGATTCCAGCCAGCCTGTCACCGGCGTCGCGATTGCGGACGCGACGATATAGGAGGTCAGCACCCAGGCGATCGTATCCTGCGACGCACCGAGCGCGGCCTGCATGTGCGGCAGGGCGACGTTCGCGATCGTCGTGTCCAACACCTGCATCAGCGTCGCCACCATCACCGTGATCGACAACAGCGTTCGTCTGCCGCTCGACATCGCCGACGGGGCTGGAATGGAGGAGGCCGAGGTGCTCACAGCCCAGCGCTAGAGCATTTTCAATCCGGCTGGAAGCAGCCGGGGCTTCGCAAAACCGGTGGTCGAAGCAAGGAGCACGTTCCTGCTGGGGGTTTCAACCGCGCATTCATTTCCTAGATACCCCATATGAGCCGATCCTTTCGCCTGTCCGTTCTCGATCAGTCGCCCATTGCCGAAGGATCGACGACGGCGGACGCATTGGCCAACAGCATCGATCTCGCCCGGCTCTGCGATGAGCTGGGTTATGACCGATATTGGCTCGCCGAGCATCACGCCTCGCCCGGCGTGGGCGGCGCCGCACCGGAAGTTCTGATCGGGCCGATCGCGCTGGCGACGCAACGGATCCGCGTAGGATCGGGCGGAATCATGCTGCCTCATTATTCGCCGTTCAAGGTCGCCGAAACCTTCCGCCTGCTCGCAGCACTTGCTCCGGGGCGCATCGATCTCGGCCTCGGCCGTGCGCCGGGCACCGACGGCAGGACCGCCTTCGCCCTGCAGCGCGACCGCAGCCGTCGCATCCCGTCCGACGATTTCCCGAATGCGCTGGCCGAGCTGCTCGCCTATCTCGGCGAGGAGGGGCTGCCGAGCGACCATCCCTTCGCCCCGCTGCATGCCACCATGCCGAGCGGCGGAGGCGGATCGCCGGACGTTTGGCTGCTCGGTTCGTCGATGGACAGCGCATTGTGGGCGGCGGAAGCCGGCCTGCCTTATTGCTTCGCCGATTTCATCAATTCGGACGGTGCGGAGATGGCCGCCCAGTACCGGCGGCGCTTCCGTCCCTCGCCGCGGCTTGCCGAACCCTATGTGATGGCCGCGGTCTGGACGATCGCGGCCCAGGACCGCGCGGAGGCCGAGCAGCTGGCGGCGCCGGCGACGATGATGTTCGCCCATCTCATGTCCGGCAACCAGATCCCGGTGCCGCCGGTCGAGAAGGCGTTGGCCTGGATCGCGGACAATCCCTCCGCGGCGCTGCGCCGCCGGCGCACCGTGCTGGGATCGGCCGAGGAGTGCCGTCGCGAGCTCGAAGTCGTCGCCGACGAATATGGCGCGGACGAGATGATGCTGGTCAACATCATGCCCGATCACGTCGCACGACGGCGCTCCTACCAGCTGATCGCGGACGAATTCGCACTCGGGCTTCGTTCAGAAAAGCGGCAACCCGTTTTTGGCGAAAGCGATGCGGCATCATGAAGGCATCATGAAGAAAGAGCCGACGGCTCTAGCGCCGGCCGCCGAGGCAGCCTAATCGGCGCGATCACCCAATCCCCTCGAAAGGAGAGAAGACATGGCCGACGATCCCGAAAACACGCTGGTGTTCAGCCTCGATACCGGCGATGTCGTCATCCGCCTGCGCCCCGATCTGGCCCCTGGCCATGTCGAGCGGATCAAGGAACTGACCCGTGAAGGCTTCTACAACGGCGTCGTCTTCCATCGCGTCATCGACGGCTTCATGGCCCAGGGCGGCGATCCGACCGGCACCGGCATGGGCGGCTCCAAGAAGCCGGACCTGAAGGCCGAATTCAACGCCGAGCCGCACGTGCGCGGCATCTGCTCGATGGCGCGCTCTTCCAACCCGAACAGCGCCAACAGCCAGTTCTTCATCTGCTTCGAGGATGCCCGCTTCCTCGACAAGCAATATACCGTCTGGGGCGAGGTGGTCTCGGGCATGGAGAATGTCGACGCGCTGCCCAAGGGTGAGCCGCCGCGCACGCCGGGCAAGATCGTGTCGGCCAAGATTCTCGCCGACGCCTGATCGCCTCCCGGACATTGCGATATGTTCGTCATCCCGGCCTTCGTCGGGATGACGAACGACAAAGAAGCCCAAAGCTCCGGCGATACTCAGGCCGGCTGCGCCTCCGGCATATTGTCGAGCAGCCAGTCGTGGAACAGCCGAACCGGACGCCGCCCGAGCGCCAGGCGCTTGCAGGCGAACCAGTAATTATACGGACTGTCGACGTCCTCGGCGCTGAACAGCTGGACGATGCGCTTGTCGTGCGCGCCGCTGTAGTGGCTTTCCAGCATGAAGGCGATGCCGAGCCCCTGCGCCGCGGCCTCCAGCATGAGCTGCCCCGAATCGTACAGATTGATCCCGGCGGGCTCCAGGTCAGGCACGCCCAGCGCCTCCCGCCAGGTCTCGAACGTTTCCGGCATGTCGCGGTGGATCAGCACCGTATGCTCCCGCAATTGCTCCGGCTTGCGGAGCGCCCTGCGTCCCTCGCTCAGCGAGCGTGCGCCGATCGCGAACACGCGGTTGCGATCCAGCCGGCGGGCATAGAGGGTCGGATCGATCTCGCGGGACAGCACGATCGCGACGTCGATGCCCTCGCCCAGGCGGGACAGGCCGTGGCCGCTGGTGTCGATGTCGATGTGCAGTTCGGGGTGCTTGTCCTTGAGCTCCGGCAGCAGAGGCATCAGCCGCTGCTGGGCAAACAACGGCAAGGCACTGAGCTTCAGGCGAAGATGCTCATTGTCGCCCGTGGTGGCATCGATCGCTTCGGCCAGGGCATCGAGCGCCGGTGCGATCCGGCTGAGCAGGATCTCACCTTCCATGTTGAGTTTCATCGACTGGTGCCGCCGCTCGAAGAGCTGCCGGCCGATGAACCGCTCGAGCGCTTGTACCCGCCTGCTGAGCGCAGGCGAGGACAATGCCAATTCGTCGGCTGCGGCCTTGACCGATCCGAGCCGCGCAACCTGCACAAATGCTTCCACCGTCGTAAGCGGGGGCAACCGCCGCATGCCAACCCTCCAGGAATGCCTTGATTCCTACACCTGCATTGTGCGCCGCATCCCCCAGTTTAGCGGCACCCCGATGATCTTATTCACCAAATCAGGCACTTTTATGATTGCGTAATCTGCAATCGTATTACGTCTCTTCGCACTTGCACAAAAATACGCTGCAGCGCACATAGAGCGGGCCTTTCAGGCATCCTCTCCTAAAACTTTCGGGTCGGCCCCAAGGGACCGGCCCGTTTTTTTGTTGCGCCGACGTATCGCTATGGATCGCAATCGCCTCGAGAGAGCTTATCTACGCTGCTGAGCGGAGAAATTAGCTATGGCAGACAGCGAAGATAATGCCCGGCGGCTGCAGGTCGCCAACGCAAGACCAGATGATTCGGGACGCGGGCTCGCCAGGTTGCCGCGTTCCATGATGAATGCGCTGGGCCTTGCCGAAGGCGACGTGGTCGAAATCATCGGCAAGCGTTCCACACCGGCGCGCGCGGTGCTTCCCTATGCCGAGGACGAGGGCCTCGACATTCTGCGCCTGGACGGTCTCCAACGTGCCAATGCCGGCATCGGCTCAGGGGATTTCGTCGAGATCCGCAAGGCCGAGTCCAAGCCGGCCCAGCGCGTGGTGTTCGCGCCCGCCCAGCAGAATCTGCGGCTGCAGGGATCGGGAGAAGCGCTGAAGCGCAGCTTCGGCATGAAGCCGCTGACCGCCGGCGACATCGTCGCCACGGCGGGCCAGCAACGCGTCGACAATCGCGAGATGCCGCCGCAGCTGCGACAGATGCTGAACGCGCCGGCCTATTCTCTGCAGGAGATCCGGCTGACGGTCGTATCGACGACGCCCAAGGGCATCGTGCACATCGACGCGGATACCGAAGTCGAGCTCAGGCCCGAATATGAGGAAGCGCGCGAGTCGCGCCGCGCCGACGTCACCTATGACGATCTCGGCGGCATGACCGGCGCGATCGACCAGCTGCGCGAGATGGTCGAGCTGCCGCTGCGTTATCCCGAACTGTTCCAGCGCCTGGGCGTCGATCCGCCCAAGGGCGTGCTGCTGCACGGCCCGCCCGGCACCGGCAAGACGCGCCTCGCCCGCGCGGTGGCCAATGAAAGCGACGCGGAGTTCTTCCACATCGCCGGCCCGGAGATCATGGGTTCGGCATATGGCGAGAGCGAGAAGCATCTGCGCGAGGTGTTCGAGCAGGCGACGAAGGCCGCCCCCTCGATCATCTTCATCGACGAGATCGATTCGATTGCGCCGAAGCGCGGCCAGGTGACCGGCGAGGCGGAGAAGCGGCTCGTCGCCCAGCTGCTGACCCTGCTCGACGGGCTGGAGCCGCGTGCGAACCTCGTCGTCATTGCCGCGACCAACCGGCCCGAGGCGATCGACGAGGCGTTGCGCCGGCCAGGCCGATTTGATCGCGAGATCATCGTCGGCGTGCCGGACGAGCGGGGTCGGCGCGAGATCCTCGGCATCCATACCCGCGGCATGCCACTGGGGGACCGGGTGAATCTCGACGAGCTCGCGCGCATGACCTACGGCTTTGTCGGAGCCGATCTCGCCGCGCTGACCCGCGAGGCGGCGATCGAGGCGGTGCGCCGGATCATGCCAAAGCTGAACCTCGAGGAAAGGACCATCCCACACGAGGTGCTGGACACGCTGTCCGTCACCCGCGAGGATTTCCAGGAGGCGATCAAGCGCGTCCAGCCTTCCGCGATGCGCGAGGTGATGGTGCAGGCGCCGACGGTGCGCTGGGATGACGTCGGCGGTCTCGACGACGCGCGCGAGAAACTGCGCGAGGGCGTGGAGCTGCCGCTCAAGGATCCCGACGCGTTCCGGCGGCTCGGCATCCGTCCCGCCAAGGGCTTCCTGCTCTATGGCCCGCCCGGAACCGGCAAGACGCTGCTTGCCAAGGCGGTCGCGCGCGAGGCGGAGGCGAACTTCATCGCCACCAAATCGTCCGACCTGCTCAGCAAATGGTATGGCGAGAGCGAGCAGCAGATCGCACGGCTCTTCTCGCGCGCACGGCAGGTGGCACCGACGGTGATCTTCATCGACGAGCTCGACAGCCTGGTGCCCGCCCGCGGCGGCGGCCTGGGCGAGCCGCAGGTGACGGAGCGGGTGGTGAACACCATCCTCGCCGAAATGGACGGGCTTGAAGAGCTTCAGTCGGTGGTCGTCATCGGCGCCACCAACCGGCCCAACCTGATCGATCCGGCGCTGTTGCGGCCGGGCCGGTTCGACGAGCTGGTCTATGTCGGCGTTCCCGATCAGGGCGGCCGGCGGCGTATCCTTTCGATCCACACCGGCAAGATGCCGCTGGCCGACGATGTCGACCTGGACGATCTTGCGAAGCGTACCGAGCGCTTCACCGGAGCGGATCTCGAGGATCTCGTCCGGCGTGCAGGCCTCAACGCGCTACGCGCCTCCCTGGACGCGCAGAAGGTGACGGCCGCCCATTTCGAAAAGGCGCTGAAGGAGACCCGGGCCAGCGTGACGCCCGAAATGGAACGCGATTATGAACAGATCGCGGCGACCTTGAAGCAGGAGGCCGCTGCCCTGTCGCCGATCGGCTTCGTATCGCCCGGCATGCTGAAGCCGCGCAACGGGGCCGTGGCGCCGGACGAATAGGCGCTGGCGCCCGGCCGATCCGAAAAGGGGACGAGTTTGAACCCCTTGGCGGATCGGCCCGGCGTCGGAACCATGGTGTTGCGGCCTCGTTTCACCGTGTCCGCATGGCAACGCCGCTTGCCTTTGGTTCAATGATTTGCAACGGACGGCAATTCAGTCCGCCACGGAGTTGTCATGACCGCATCCCCGGCCGAAGCCGCACGCAAGCGCAATCGCAAGGCGCTGGAAGGCGGCGAACACCCGCTGGTGATGTTCTTCCGCGGCTTTCTGAAGCATCCGGTGATGGTGGGTTCGATCATCCCCTCCTCCGGCAAGCTGATCGACAAGATGCTGAGCCGCGTCGATTGGGCCAACACGAAGCTCTTCGTGGAATATGGCCCCGGCGTCGGCACTTTCTGTGGCCATATTTTGGAGCGCATGGCGCCCGATGCGACGTTGATCGCCATCGACACCAATCCCGACTTCATAAGCTATCTGCGCCGCCGCATCACCGATTCCCGCTTCGTGGCGGTGGAAGGCTCTGCGGCCGATGTACGCGAGATCATCGCGCATCACGGTTTCGAGCATGCCGACTATGTTCTGTCGGGCCTGCCGTTCTCGACCCTTCCCGCCGGCATCGGCCCCAAGATCGCGGCTGAAACGGCGAACGCGCTGCGCGTCGGCGGCGCCTTTCTCGTCTACCAATTCTCGCCCAAGGTCCGCGACTTCCTCGATCCGGAATTCGAGCGGATCGACCATGACGTCGAGCTGTGGAACATCCCTCCTGCCCAGCTCTATTGGGCGTGGAAGGACTGATCAGCCCTCGATCCCGAAATTCAGCCGCCGCGCGACGCCATAGTCCAGCACGGCGACCATGAAATAGGCAATCCCCCAGCGCAGGCGGTTGAACCAGCCATTCGCGCGGGCATGCGCCTCCCGCGTGATTTCCTGCGAGAAGCCGAGCTCGCCCTCCACATAGGCGCGGACATGATCCGCAAAGGCCTTGTCCTTGATCCGCAGCATGATCTCGAGGTTGAGATAGAGGCTGCGCATGTCGAAATTGGCCGAGCCGAGATGGACTATGTCGTCCACCACGAAGAGCTTGGTGTGCAGCTTCACAGGCTGATATTCCCAGACCGACACGCCATGGCGCAACAACCGCGCATAGCAATGCCGCGCGGCGCCGACCGTCGCGCCGTTATCCGATTTCGCGGCCGTCACGATGCGTGCCTGGCCCCCGCGGTCGCAGATTTTTTCGATCCGCCGAAGCATCGCCGGATTGGGGGCAAAATAGGCGGTGATCATGTCCAGCTGGCGACAGCGGCTGAGATCATGTTTCATCGCCCGCACCCACGGGCTGAGGCGGCGCGCCGGGCCGCCGAGCAGCCAGCGCGTCCGGCCGCGGGTCTCGCTCCAGCGATCGAGTGCGCGGCGCAGGCCACGCATCGTCGCGCCGGGGCGCCGCGCCCAATCCGCCAGTGCGTCGAAATAACCACAGAGCGTCGGGATTTCCGGCCCATCGATGGCAAGGCCGAGGTCACGCCACTCGTGCCCCGGCCGGGCGGCGAAATAATCGTCCGCGATGTTGAAGCCGCCGACAATCGCTCGCGCGCCATCCGCAATAGCCATTTTCTGGTGATTGCGCAGGAGATATCTGCGGCCCCAGCGCGGCACGAAACGGCAGACGCGGGCGCCCGCGTCCTTGAGCGGCAGGAAAAAGCCATCCGATGCGCTGCTGCCGAAGCCGTCGACCACCAGCGAGACGGATACACCCCGTCCCAGTGCAGCGATCAGCGCGTCCCGCACCCGGGCACCCACGCGATCGGGCTCGAACATGTAATAGAGCAGACGAAGGCTTTCGCGCGCCTCGGCGATGAGCGCCATCAACGCTTCGAGCCGCTCCGGCCCCTCCACGAGCAGCGCGAGCCGGTTTCCCTCTACCTCGAATACCTCGCCCACACGCACCTCTCCGACACCCGCACCGCCATGCGCCGCGCGATCGCAACGGGCAAGCCGCGCCTTTCATTGACATTCCGTCCCCCGGCTGATAGCGGCCCAGCCTTTCCACTATCCCTGTTTAAGCGGAGCGTTCGAATGGCGCGCGTCACTGTCGAGGATTGCGTCGACAAGATTCCCAACCGGTTCGATCTGGTGCTGCTCGCAGCCCAGCGCGCCCGGCAGATTTCCGGCGGCGCAGAGCTGACACTCGATCGCGATCGCGACAAAAACCCGGTCGTCGCCCTGCGCGAGATCGCGGAAGAGACGATCACGCCGGATCGCCTGCAGGATTCTGTGATTTCCAGCCTGCAGCGCGTGAAGATCGACGACGACGACGCTCCGGACGAGATCGGCAGCCTCGCGGCTTCGGCCGAAGCGCTTCGGCTTACCGCCGCCGCGCCGCCGCGCAATCAGAATATCGGCCCGGATTACGACTGATCCGCAAATCCGGCGGCGCCACTCTCCGGGGAGCGGCGCCCACTCCGGGGCGCTATGACGCCATTGGCCGCATCGAAGCGGTATGGCCGGATATCATCATGACTTTCGGTTAATTCCGCCCTGCGGCTCCTCAGCCGACGGCGGCGTGCACGTCCTCGAGCGCGCGCTGGCCGCAGGGCAGCACGCGATCGCGATCCACCCAAAGCAGCTCCTCGGGCAAAAGCTGGCGCCCATCGGCCGCCAGCACCGCCATCTCGGCCACCGGCAGGCCGTCGCGCGAATCGACGAGCACCATGTTGCCCGGCGCGCAATTGCCCCAGCGCTCGCCCCATTGCCGCAGCGCGACCAGCGTGGGCAGCAGCGCCTTGCCCTTCTCGGTCAGCCGATATTCCACCTTGCGGCGATCGATGCAGCCATGCCGTTCCAATATGCCGCTTTCGACGAGCTTCGCGAGCCGGTTCGAAAGAATGTTCCGTGCGATGCCGAGCGCAGCCTGAAATTCCTCGAAATGGCATAGGCCGTTGAAGGCGCCCCGCAGGATCAGGAAGGACCAGCGCTCACCCATCGCCTCCAGGGCAACGGGCAAGCTGCAGCGCAGCGCCGCAAATCGGCTTTCATCCGGCATCGTCATGGTGATTGAGATAGGCCTTTTTTGCCTGGGTTGCAAAATCGTCACAAATGGGGAACGCGCTCCGGTGAGAAATGTCGCCTTTGCGTGGAATTTTTGCAACAGGACGGGGAAAAGAGTGACGAGAGTTGCATACCGGCCGCGCGCCGCCACATCATAATAACGTGTTGAGACAATATGAACTCGTCGATCGTGTGCTGAGCTACGATCCGGAGGCCGACGAGGCCTTGCTCAATCGCGCCTATGTGTTCTCCATGCAGGCCCACGGCAGCCAGAAACGCGCGAGCGGCGATCCTTATTTCAGCCATCCGATCGAGGTGGCGGGCATCCTGACCGACCTGCATCTCGACGACGAGACGATCGCCACCGCGATCCTGCACGATACGATCGAGGATACGGTCGCCACGCAGGAGCAGATCGAGAAGAGCTTCGGCCCGAACGTCGCCCGGCTGGTCGACGGCGTCACCAAGCTCTCGAAGATCGAGGCGCAGACCGAAAATGAGCGCGCGGCGGAGAATCTGCGCAAGTTCCTGCTCGCCATGTCGGACGACATCCGCGTGCTGCTGGTCAAGCTGGCCGACCGGCTGCACAACATGCGTACGCTCCACTTCATCCCCGACGCGAACAAGCGCCGCCGGATCGCGCGCGAGACGATGGACATCTATGCCCCGCTCGCCGAGCGGATCGGCATGTACGAGTTCATGAAGGAGATGCAGACGCTCGCCTTCCGCGAGCTGGAACCGGAAGCCTATGCCTCCATCTCCAAGCGCTTGGAGCAGCTGCACGAGGGCGGCGGCGATCAGATCGCACGGATCAGCTCGGGACTTCGGCTGCTGCTCGGCCGTGCGCAGATCAAGGCCGAGGTGACGGGGCGCGAAAAGCACCCCTATTCGATCTGGCGCAAGATGGCGGAGCGCCACATCAGCTTCGAGCAGCTTTCCGACGTGATGGCGTTCCGCGTGATCGTGAAGGATGAGGCCGAATGCTACCGCACGCTCGGCGTGATCCATCAGCGCTGGCCGATGGTGCCCGGCCGCTTCAAGGATTATATCTCGACGCCCAAGCGCAATGGCTATCGCTCGCTGCACACCTCGGTCATCCATAACGAGAAGGCGCGGATCGAAATCCAGATCCGCAGCGAGGAGATGCATGCCCAGGCCGAATATGGCCTCGCGGCGCATTGGGCCTACAAGATCAAGGCGGCAAAGCCCGATGGCCAGACGAGCTGGATCCGCGATCTCATAGAGATACTCGACCATGCCGAGAGCCCGGAAGAGCTGCTCGAGCATACCCGCATGGCGATGTATCAGGATCGCATCTTCGCCTTCACGCCCACCGGCGAGCTGATCCAGCTTCCCAAGGGGGCGACGCCGGTCGATTTCGCCTATGCGCTGCACACCGACCTTGGCGACCAGACGGTGGGCGCGAAGATCAACGGCCGCGTGGTGCCGCTACGCACGCCAATCGAGAATGGAGATCAGGTGCAGATCCTCCGCTCCAAGGCGCAGGAACCCGAAGCAGCCTGGATGAATTTCGTGGTCACCGGCAAGGCACGCGCCGCCATCCGCCGCTTCGTGCGCCACAAGGAGCGGGACGACACGGTCGCGCTCGGCCGCAAATTCTATGACGAGATCGTCCGCCGCCTGCCCGCGCAGCTCGCGCCCGAGGCACTGGGCCATGCACTCAAGCGGCTCAACCTGCCCGATGCCGACGCGCTGATGATCGCCATAGCGCGCCAGACGCTCACTGATGCCGCGGTGATGGAAGCGCTGATGCCGGGCTCCGCCGGTGCGGACGCGCCTGCCAGCCTGCGCTCGCAGCGCGCACCGATCTCGATCAAGGGCCTGACGCCAGGCGTAGCCTTCACCCTCGCGCCCTGCTGCCATCCGGTGCCGGGCGACCGTATCGTCGGCCTGCGCCGTCCAGGCGAGGGCGTGGAGGTGCATACCATCTATTGCCCGCAGCTGGCCGAGGGCGTCGACGCCGACTGGGTCGACCTCGCCTGGGGCGACAAGGCGGACGGCGGCACGGCGCAGCTGTCGGTGATCGTCAAGAACGAGGCGGGATCGCTGGGCGTTATGGCCAGCATTCTGGGCGCGCACGGCGCCAATATCGTGAACCTGGCGCTCACCCACCGCGACCCAAGCTTCCACACCTATCAGGTGAGCATCGAAGTGCATGACCGCCAGCATGTCATGCGCATCCTGGCGGCGTTGCGGGCGGCGGATGCGGTCTCGCAGGCGGAGCGGATCTAGACGTTTCGGTGATCGGAGCAGCAGCGAATTGAGATCACGCTGCATTGCAAAATAAGCGGGAGGGGAAAGGGAATATCCCGCCGCCGCGCTACGCGGCAAGCGGGACCCCAAGCGTCGCTCAGTTGGTCAGGATGACTCCGATGGCCAACATCTGCGCCGCTACCGCGATCGCAAAGGTCGCGGCCTGCTCGAACATCTTCACTGTCTTTACTCCCAAATGGGGCATCCCCGCCCCGTTCAGCGCCATTGTGCACTGCACAACTCAGATGGGGATTCCAACGCTTCGTCGCAAGCGCAGAACGCGTCACCGTCAATTGCGTTAAATGCAATCGTGATTTCCCGTTGCGACAACGGCATTCCTGGGAAGAAAAGGCATGGTAGCCACCGCCGCCCCGTCAGCGCGACGAAAGTCGGGGTCCATCCACGCCGGACGATGGCAGGCGCACCGCCGCGCCCATCCTGCAGCATAGCGCCGAACGGATCCCGATTTTCGTCGGATGAAGAGTGTGAAGCTACCGCTTAAGCCTTACCGCCACAGAGGCGGCATGCGCAGGCAGACCCTCGGCTTCGGCCAGTGCGACGGCGGCCGGCCCGATCGCGGCGATGCTCGCAGCGTCGCAAGCGAGGAAGCTGGTCCGCTTCATGAAATCCAGCACCGACAGCCCCGAGGAGAAGCGCGCTCGCCGGCCGGTGGGCAGCACATGGTTCGGCCCGCCGACATAATCACCCACGGCCTCGGGCGTGTGACGGCCGAGGAACACCGAGCCGGCATGGCGCACGCGCGTAAACAGCGGCTCGGGATCGGCGACGGCGAGCTCGAGATGCTCGGGCGCGAGCCGATCGACCAGCGGCATGGCCTCATCGAGCGTCGAGACGAGAATGATCGCGCCATTGTCGCCCCAACTCGCCTTCGCGGTCGCGCCGGTCGAGAGAGTATCGAGCTGGCGCGCAACCGCGGCTGCGGCCGCATCGGCGAACACGGCATCGTCGGTGAACAGGATCGACTGACTGGTCGGATCATGCTCGGCCTGGCTGAGCAGGTCCGCCGCGATCCACTCGGGATCGTTGGCGCCATCAGCGACCACGACGATCTCGGAAGGGCCCGCCACCATGTCGATGCCGACGACGCCGTAGAGCTGGCGCTTGGCCTCGGCCACCCAGGCATTGCCCGGGCCGACAATGACGTCGACCGGCGCGATCCGATCGGTGCCGTAAGCGAGCGCGGCGATCGCCTGCGCACCGCCGACCCGCCAGACCTCGTCGATGCCGGCGATTTCGGCCGCGGCAAGCACCAGCGGGTTGATCGTCCCGTCCGGCGTCGGCGTCACCATCGCAAGCCGGCCGACGCCGGCAACCTTCGCCGGAATGGCGTTCATCAGGACAGAGGAGGGATAGGCCGCGCGGCCGCCCGGCACATAGAGGCCTGCAGCCTCGACCGCCCTCCAGCGCGCGCCCATGCGCACGCCGGCGGCATCCACCGTTTCGCTGTCCGCGGGGCGCTGCACGGCGTGATAGGCACGGATGCGCGCCGCCGCGAGGTCCAACGCGGCGCGCAGGTCCGGCGTTAGAGAGGCGAGCGCCGCCTGCCGCTCCTCGCGCGTCACCTGCCAGCCCGAGACGTCCAGATCATGCCGGTCGAAACGGCGCGTATAATCGGCAACCGCCGCGTCACCCGTCGCTCGCACGGCAGCGACGATCGCGGTCACGTCCCGCGACACATCCTCATCCGCCTCGCGCCGCGCATTGACGAGCGCAGCGAACGCAGCCGCGAAATCGGGATCGGCGGTGGAGAGGCGGAGGGTCATTCTAGCCCTCTCCCGCCAGCGTGAGAGGGAGGTATCGTATTTCACGCGGCATGGGCTTGCCCCACGGCGGCGCGGAAAGCCTCGACCAGCGGGACGACCGTCTCGGCGCGGGTCTTGAATGCCGCGCGGTTGACGATCAGGCGAGCGGAGACCTGGGTGATTACCTCGACCTCGACGAGGCCGTTCTCCTTCAGCGTCTTGCCGGAGGAGACGAGATCGACGATGCGGCCGGCAAGGCCCAGCTCCGGCGCGATCTCCATCGCGCCATTGAGCTTCACGCATTCGGCCTGCACGCCTCGTGCCTCGAAATGCTTGCGCGTCAGATAGGGATATTTGGTCGCTACGCGGACGTGGCTCCATTCGCGCGGATCGTCCGAAGCCGCCATCGCCGCCGGCTCGGCGATCGACAGGCGGCAATGACCGATATCGAGATCCACCGGAGCGTAGAGCTCCGAATAATCGAACTCCATCAGCACGTCGGAGCCGACGATGCCGATCTGCGCAGCGCCATGGGCGACGAAGGTAGCGACGTCGAAGGCGCGCACACGGATGATCGCGATATCGGGCCGATTCGTAGCGAACCGCAGCGCGCGGCTATTCTCGTCGGAGAAAGCCGCTTCCGGCACGATGCCGACGCGTGCGAGCAGCGGCAGCGCCTCAGAGAGAATGCGTCCCTTGGGAATGGCGAGGATGATCGGTTCGGCCATGGCGGGGCGGCTTTACCGACGCACCGACTGCCGCGCAATGGCCGGAAGGATCAGCCGTCCAGTTCCGGATAATGGCGGAAGAGCCCCTCGGAGAAGGGCTGGCGCCGATCGCTGGCGAGATAGGATGCAAGCTCCGGCAGCGCGGCGACCGCATCGCGCAGCGCCAGGAGCTTCGGGCAATCCCGCTCCACCATCGCCATGCGCCGGGGAAAGGCGAAACGCAGGCCTTCGACGAGCTGGAACAGCGAAAGATCGGCGTAGCTCCAGGTCTCGCCGGTCAGCCATGCGCCATTATGTGCCAGCGCCCGCTCGAAATAGAGCAGGAACTTCGGGATGCGTTCTTCGCGAAATTCCTTGGCGCGGCGCGCGGCCTCGGGCTTCTGATCCTCATAGTAGAGGCCGGCGCCGACCGGATGATGGGTTTCGTGCGCTTCGAGCGTGGCATCCATGATGGTGAGCTGGAGCTGATGGACCCAGTAACGGCGATCAGCAGGCGCCAGCCGCGGGTGGCGATCGGCGAGGAAGAGCAGGATGTTCGCAGTCTGCGCGATCGTCTCGTTCCCGGCCACCAGATAGGGCGGCGCGAAGGGCGGCTGAACGCGGGCGCTCCGCATATCCTCCATCAGCGCCTCGGCACCCTCGTCGCAACCGCGATCGCGATAGGCTATGCCGCCGGCTTCCAGCGCCAGCCGCACGAATTCGCCGCGACCGGGTATTCCCGGCCAGTACCAGAGATCATACATCGCCATTCGCTCCCGCGTGGGAACGCCGTTCAGTCTTCCGAAGGCGCCTTCGCCTTAATCGCCAGCGCGTGGATCCGTTCCGCCAGCAGATCGGCGAGGGCGGCATTGACCGCGCGCTGCCGCGCGACCCGGTTCTTGCCTTCGAAGGCAGCGCTCACGATTTCGACGGTGAAGTGCGATTCGCCGCGGGCATCATGACCGGCATGACCCCGGTGCATGGCGCTGTCGTCGATCACCGCGAGATGCGACGGAGCGAGAGCGGAGGTGAGGCGGCGGGTGATTTCGGCGGCTACGGGGCCGGTGGGATAATCGGTCATGGGGCCTATATAGGGCGGGAAAGAGTCGGAAGGCAGAGTTTTGGCGAGCGAAGCGGAACGGGCACGGCGGGACAGGTTTCACGGGCGGGTTGCAGGCCAGCAGGCGCGCTGCGAGCATCCCGGCTGCCCGGAGCCGGGCGAATTCCGGGCGCCGGCCGAGCGCGGCGCGCGCTCGGGGTTCGACGGACCGGGCGCCTGGCGCTGGCTGTGCCTCGATCATGTCCGCGCCTTCAACGGCGGCTATAATTATTTCGAGGGCATGAGCCCGGACGAGATCGCCGATCAGCAGCGACCCTATGCCGGGTGGGAACGCGAGACGCGCGCCTTCTCCGCCAATGCCGGCAGCACCCCGCGCTGGGCGGACTTCACCGATCCGCTGGATGCGATCAGCGCACGCTTCAAGGACATCAAGCGCCCGCGCACAGACGGCCGGCCGCTGAGCGATGCCGACCGACGTTTCCTGAAGGTGCTCGGTCTCGGCCAGGACGCCGATCGCCGCACGCTGCGCGCCCGCTATGCCGAGCTGGTGCGCCGCTACCATCCGGACCGCAATGGCGGCGACCGCAGCTTCGAAAAAGCGTTGCAGGACGTAATCGCCGCCTACACCCACCTTAAAAGTGCGCCAGCGTTTGTCTGACAGCCGGATCAGGGGCGGCCTCTAGCCGTTCATCCCGAGCGAAGTCGAGGGACCCATTCGAGCGAAGTCGAGAATTGCACCGTCGGCGGCCTCGGCTCCGCTCGGCCTCGTCCCTCGACTTCGCTCGGGATGAACGGAATAGTTGT
The DNA here is from genome assembly GCF_009755815.1 of Flavisphingomonas formosensis. GTDB lineage: Bacteria > Pseudomonadota > Alphaproteobacteria > Sphingomonadales > Sphingomonadaceae > Flavisphingomonas > Flavisphingomonas formosensis. The sequence goes on along the minus strand of NZ_WRPK01000001.1, from coordinate 698,272 downwards.
CAATCCAGCGCTCACACCCGCCCTGCAAGCCGCTCCGCGACCTCGGCGAGCTGCTCGGCGCAGATACCCCAGCCCTGGATGAAGCCCATCGCCTCGTGCTGCTTGCAGGCCTCTTCGGTCCAATGGCGCGCACGGGCGGTATAACGGGTCTGGCCGCCTTCCTCCGTGAAGGTGACGATCACCACCATGAACGGGCCGGCCGGAACCCAGCCGGGCCGGAACGCATCGGTGAAGACCAGCTTCTCGTTCGGCACCACCTCCAGGAACACGCCCTCGTTCGGCATGTCCTGCCCTTCCGGAGAGCGCATGGTGATGCGATTGAAGCCTCCGGGCCGAAGGTCGAGCTCGGCGGACGGTGTCGTCCAGGGCCGCGGCGCGAACCATTCGGTCATATGCTCGGTATAGGCCCGATAGACCGTGGCGCGGGGGGCATCGATCAGCTTGGTGACCGACAATTCGTTGAGTACGGCATCGTTCGTCACAATAAATCTCCCTTCGTGGCCGAAATGAACGTCGATATCGTTACGGCATGACACGCAATCGCCAGTTCACCCTCGCCCGCCGGCCGCACGGCATGCCCGTGCCTGAGGATTTCGCACTGATCGAAACTCCTGTGCCCGAGCCCGGGCCGGGCGGAACGGTGGTACGCAACGTCTATGTTTCGCTGGATCCGGCGATCCGCGGCTGGCTGGACGACAAGCCTTCCTATATGCCGCCGGTCGAGATCGGCGCGCCGGTGCGGGCGAGCACCATCGGGCGCATCTCCGCCTCCAACGATCCCGCTTATGCGGTGGGCGACTGGGTGATGGGGCTCAACGGCATCGAGGATTATTCGCTCGGCGGAGCGGGCGGCTTCCAGATGAAGATCGATCCGACGCTGGTCCCCTCGGTCACCAATTACATGTCGATCATGGGCGGCGCCGGTCTCACCGCCTATTTCGGCCTGTTGCGCGTCGGCAAGCCCGAAGCCGGGCAGACGGTGCTGGTGTCCGGCGCGGCGGGCTCGGTCGGCTCGCTCGCCGGCCAGATCGCGAAGATCCACGGCTGCCGCGCGATCGGCATCGCGGGCGGCGCCGAGAAGGGCCGGCGGCTGATCGAGGCCTATGGCTATGATGCGGCGATCGACTATCGCGGCAAATCGGTGGAGCAGCTCGCCGCGGAGATCGCTTCCGCGGCGCCGGACGGCGTGGACGTGGTGTTCGAAAATGTCGGCGGCGACGTCCTCGACGCCGCGCTGCTCAACCTCAACCATGGCGCGCGCGTCGCCCTGTGCGGAATGATCAGCGAATATAACAGCGCCGCGGGCCCGGTCGGTGCGCGCAACCTGTTCCAGCTCATCGTCAAGTCGGCGAGCATGTCCGGCTTCATCGCGACCGATTTCATGGCCGAGATCGGGCAGGCCTATGCCGATCTCGGCCGCTGGCTGGCGGAAGGCCGCCTCGTCTCGCACGAACATATCGACGAGGGGATAGAGAATGCCTTCCCGGCCTTCCTGCGCCTGTTCGAAGGCACCAACCAGGGCAAGATGATCCTCAAGATCGGTGAGGATTGAACGGGACATGGGCTAGCCTTTGCCTTTCATCCTCCCGTTCCGGGGAGGGCCAAGAAGATCAGCCCGCGAACGCCTTCTCGGCCGCGGCAAGGTCGATCTTCTGCATCGAGAACATCGCCTGGTTGACGCGGCGCGCGGCGTTGCTATCGGACGATCTCAGCATCGTCTCGAACGGGATCGGCACGATCTGCCAGGACAATCCCCAGCGATCCTTGAGCCAGCCGCACGGTCCGGGCGAGCCGCCATTGGCGATCAACGCGTCCCAGAGCCGGTCGGTCTCCGGCTGGTCTTCGGTTCGGATCACGAAGGACACGGCTTCGCTGAAGGTGAAATGCGGGCCGCCGTTGAGCCCCTGATAGCGCCGTCCCATCAGCGTGAACTCGACGACGAGCGGATCGCCTTCCTTGCCGCCCGGATAGTCCGAAGCGGCGTGGTCGATCCGCTCGATCCGCGAATCGGGCAGCAGCGAGACGTAGAAGCGTGCGGCTTGCTCGGCATCGCGATCGAACCAGAGGCAGGGGACGATCTCACGCATGCGCCGTCTCCGCTACATCGAGGATTGGCGCGAAGCCGCCATAGATCATCCTCTTGCCGTCGAACGGCATGGGGTTCGTGCCGGGCTGCATGCGCGGATCGGCCATGACCCTGGCGTTGCCGGCATCGCGCGCCGCGCGCGAGGGCCATTCCACCCAGGAAAACATCACCGCCTCGTCCGGCTCCGCCTTAACCGCGCGGCGAAAGTCGGTCACCTTGCCGGCGGGCACGTCATCGCCCCAGGCTTCGACGATGCGGGTCGCGCCATGCTCCTGGAACACGGCGGCCGCCTTGGTCGCCATTACGCGATAGGCCTCGCGATTGCCCTTCGGCACGGCGATCAGGAAGCCGTCGACATAGCCCATCGCTGCCGGATTCGCTTCGTCGACGATCGGCTCGAAGCCGGCATGGATCATCCGCTGCCCCTCGAAAGGCATGGGATCGGGAAACCGGTGCATCCGCGGATCCGCCAGAAACGCCTCCATCCCGGCGTCGCGCGCCGCCCTGGACGCCCATTCTACCCAGGAGAAGACCACGATCTCGCCCGTCTTGGCCTGCACCGCGCCCTTGAAATCCGTGACCGTGCCGTCGGGCACGTCGTCGGCCCAGCATTCCGCCACGCGGCACGCGCCATGATCCATGAACAGATCGGTGGTGAGCCTGGCCAGATCATGATAGGCCTGTTTCGCGTCGGCCGGCACCGGCACGACGAACCCTTCGACATATGCCATATCGTCTCTCCTCTTCCTGTCAGTCCCCGTTCACTGCCCCGATTATGCGGGTTTCAGGCGACGGCCGGCGCCTCTCCGGCATCGTCGAACGTCGCCAGATGATCGGCCAGCGCCTTGCGGAAGGCCGGCCGCGCCTCGCACCGCGCCCTATAAGCGGCGAGATTGGGATAATCGGCCAGGATGGCGCTGTGCGGCACGCCGCGCAGCACCGAGGCCATCATCAGGTCGCCGGCCGAGAAGGCGTCGTCCAGATAGGGACGCTCGCCCAGTGCGGCGGACAGATCTGCCAGACGCGAGCGCAGCTTCTGCTCGACCGTCGGCCGCCGCGCCGGTGACCACGCCGCGTCCGCTTCGAACACGTCGACGACGGCGAGGTCCATCACGAACGGCTCGATCGAATTGAGCGCCGCGATTACCCACTGGATTGCGCGCGCCTGCCCGGCGGCATCGTCTGGCAACAGGCCCGGCGCCTGGCGCGCGATGTGCAGCACGATCGCGCCCGATTCGAATATCTCGACCGCGCCGTCCGAATAGGTCGGAATCTGGCCGAAAGGCTGGAAGCGGCGATGCGCCTCGGATTTGGCATAAGGAAGATCGATGAGATCGACCCGATAGGCCATTCCCACTTCCTCGAAGGCCCAGCGGGCACGCACTTCGCGCACGAGGCCGCGAGCGAATGGCGGAACCCAGCGGTAGGTGGTGATGATGGGGATTGCGACTTCAGCGTTCATGGCAGTTCCTCTCCCGATTGCCGGATGCAGGTTCAACGGATGCGGGGACGTGGGGTGGCGACCGTTTCGCCGAAATCGGCGGCCGACATCATGCCCGATCAGAGAAGCCAATCCGTGATCGGCCCCCGGCCTGGCAGCCTTTCATCCTTCTCCCCGAAGGAGGCCAAATGCGCCTCTCACGCCGCAGCCGGTTCCGCCTGGGCAGCCATGGCTGCGGCTACATCCATCCACATCGGGCCGAAACAATGGCCGTCGAGATCCTCGAAGCTACGCCCGTACATGAAGCCATGATCGTCGACAGGGCTCGGATCGCCCTTGCCGCCGGCGGCGATCGCCGCCTCGGTGATCGCGTCCACCGCCTCCCGGCTGTCCAGCGACAGGCAGATCAGCATTTCATTCGTCCGATGCGCGTCGGCGATCGGCTTGGGCGCAAAATCGGCGAAGCGCGCGTGATCGAGCAGCATGAAGCTGATCGTGTCGGACCAGACCAGCATCGCCGCCTCCGGCCCCTTGCAGAAGCTGGTGTCGTGCACGGCGCCGATCGCTTCGTAGAAGGCGGCGGACTTCGCCACGTCGGCAACGGGCAGGTTGAGGAAGATCATCTTGGGCATCGCCTCTCTCCTTGGCTGCTGTCGGCGAATCGTCGACATTGACGAACCTGAACTTTCTAGTTAGAAAAAACAACTATGAAATCAGAAAAAGTAATTTCCGATACCCGAGCCGCCCGTAAACCGCCGAAAACCGCAGAGAAGCGTCATTATGACGACGCCTGCGCCACGGCGCATGCACTGGATCTGGTGGGCGATCGCTGGGCCCTGCCGGTGATGCGGGAGTTGATGTTCGGGCCCAAGCGCTTCTCCGACTTGCGGCGGGACCTGCCTGCGATCAGCGCCAATGTGCTCACGCAGCGGCTGGAGGGACTGGAGGAGGCGGGCGTGCTCCTCCGCCACAAGCTGCCGCCGCCCGCCTCCGCCTGGGTCTATGAACTCACCGCCTGGGGCTATGCCAGCGAACCCATCTTTCAGGTGCTAGGCCGCTGGGGCGCGATGTCGCCGATGCACGATCCCACCGGACCGTTCAGCGCCGCATCCTGCCTCTTGTCCTTTCGCACGATGATCGATGCCAGACGGGCGGCAGGAATCGATGCCCGCATCGGCTTCCGCTTCGGCGAGGAGAGCTTCCTGGCGACGATCGCCGACGGTGGGATCGTCGTGGTGCGCGGCCCGGTGAAAGGCGCCGACCTGATCTTCACGGGAGAGCCGCGGGTCATGGCCGCGGCCGTCTATGGCGGCGTACCCCTGACAGCGCTGGAGGCCGCCGGCGCGCTCGCGATCGAGGGAGACAGGGCGCTTGCCGAGCGCTTCACCACGCTCTTTCCCCTGCCCGAAAAGGCAATGCGCCAATAGCCTATGGCGTTGCCCTGCGGCGCCTGACGAGTTACCGCATTTTGCAACCGCGAAGCATCAGGATTCCGTCATGACCGACCTGCCCAACATCCAGCCCGACAGCCGCAGCGAAACGCTGCTCTCAGCGCCGGATCGCATGGTGAAGGTGCGGGATGCATTCGGCATCGATTCGGACATGCAAGTGCCGGCGTTCAGCGAAGCGGACGAGCGCGTGCCCGATCTCGATCCGGCCTATGTGTTCGATCCGGACACGACCCTGGCCATCGCCGCCGGCTTCGCGCACAACCGCCGCGTGATGGTGCAGGGCTATCACGGCACCGGCAAATCCTCGCACATCGAGCAGGTGGCCGCGCGGCTCAACTGGCCGTGCATCCGCATCAACCTCGACGCGCATATCAGCCGCATCGACCTGATCGGCCGCGACGCGATCGTGCTGCGCGACGGCCAGCAGGTCACCGAATTTCGCGAGGGCCTGCTGCCCTGGGCGCTGCAGACGCCGACCGCGCTCGTCTTCGACGAATATGATGCTGGCCGCCCGGACGTTATGTTCGTGATCCAGCGCGTGCTGGAGACCGAGGGTAAGCTGACCCTGCTCGACCAGAACCGGGTGATCCGGCCCAATCCCTGGTTCCGCTTGTTCGCCACTGCCAACACCGTGGGTCTGGGCGATACGAGCGGCCTCTATCACGGCACGCAGCAGATCAACCAGGGCCAGATGGACCGTTGGAACATCGTCGTGACGCTGAACTATCTGCCCGCCGCGGTGGAGGCGCAGATCGTTCTCGCCAAGTCGGGCGAATATGACAAGCCGGACGGCAAGAAGATCGTCGACAACATGGTGAAGGTGGCGGATCTCACCCGCCAGGGCTTCATCGCCGGCGACATCTCGACGGTGATGAGCCCGCGCACGGTGATCACTTGGGCACAGAACGCGCTGATCTTCAACGATGTCGGCTTCGCCTTCCGTCTCTCCTTCCTCAACAAGTGCGATGAGGCCGAGCGCTCGCTGGTAGCCGAATATTATCAGCGCGTGTTCGGCAAGGATCTGCCCGAAAGCGTCGTCGGCAAGGCGTGATGCGGATGCAGAAGGCGCTGACCGACGAAGAGCGCATCCTGCCGCAGGAATGCGGGTTCAATTTCCGCGATTTCGGCGGCTATGCGACCGAAGATGGCGGACATGTCCGTCGCGGCATGCTCTACCGGTCGGGCGTGATGGCCTATGTCGAGGGCGAAGGCCGTGCGCGGCTCGCCTCGCTGGGCATTGCAGCCATCTGCGACCTGCGCTCCTCGCGCGAACGCAGCCGCAGACCGACACGCTGGCACGAGGAGCTCCCGGTCGAGCTGTGGTCGCGCGACTATGGCGACACCGCGGCGGATCTCGTGAAAGCAGCGGAGACCGGCATCTCGGCCGGTCCGGACATGCGGGCGCGGATGCTGCGCCTCTATGACGGCATCGCCTATGAGCATGCCGATTCCTATCGCGCGCTGTTCGCGCTGCTCGGCGCAGGCAAGGTGCCGCTGGTGGTCAACTGTTCGGCCGGCAAGGATCGTACCGGCACCGCCGTCGCACTGGTGCTCAGCGCGCTGGATGTGCCGCGCGAGACCATAATGGCGGATTATCTGCTGACCGCCCGTGCCGATTTCGCCTTCCTGATGGAGCAGACGCGCGGCCGCAACTTCGTCGATCTACCGCCGGAAGCGGCCAAGCCGCTGTTCGCCGCGGATCCGGAATATCTGGCGACGATGTTCGATTCGGTAGAGCGCCGCAGCGGATCGCTGTCCGCCTATCTGGAGACCGAACTGGGCGTCGGCCCGGCGGAACGCACGATGCTGCGCGAACGACTGGTGGACGCATGAAGCCGATTATCGCCCTGCTCGCCGCTCCGCTTCTCGCACTTGCCGCGATTCCGGCGATGCTGCCGGCGCAGCCCGCCCCCGCGCTCCAGCCGGCGGCGCATCAGCGGGTGCTGCCGCTGCAGGGCGGCCGCAACTTCCGCGACATGGGCGGCTATGCCACCTCGGACGGCCATCATGTGCGCTGGGGCCTTCTCTTCCGCTCGGGCGCGATGAGCGGTCTTACCCCGGCCGACTATGCCTATCTGGACAGGCTCGACATCAAGTTCGTCTGCGACCTGCGCACCGGGCGCGAGCGGACCGCCGAACCGACCGTCTGGGGCGGCGCGCACAAGCCCGATTACTGGACGAGCGACACACTGTCCTCCGGCGGCGATCTCGGCCGCCTGCTTGCACCCGGCGCGAATGTAACCGGCGCACAGATCCGCGCGACGATGATGGACCTCTACCGCACGCTGCCGGAAACCCATCGCGAGGCCTATCGCGCGATCTTCCGCCATCTGGTCGACGGACAGGTGCCGGTGGCGTTCAACTGCTCGGCCGGCAAGGACCGCACTGGCGTGGGCGCCGCGCTGATCCTCTCCGCGCTCGGCGTGCCGCGCGCCACGGTGGTCGAGGATTATGCCCTGTCCGACAAGGTGGTCGATTTCCGTAAGGCATTCGCGTCCCAATCCAATTCGCCCTTCGCGAAACTGCCGGACGCGGTGATCACCCCGCTGCTCAAATCCGATCCCGCCTATATCGAGGCGATGCTGGACGGGGTGAACGCACGCTACGGGTCGGTCGAGGGCTATCTCAAGACCGAATTGGGCCTGACGGACGCCGATATCGCGCGCATGCGCGCCAACCTGCTGGAATAACATGGCTGAGCAGTCCCCGATCGAAGCCTTCCGCGCCGTGCTGGGCGGCACCGCGCGCGCAATGGCGCACGACGCCGAGGTGGAGCTGGGCTTCACCGCCGATGCGCCGGCCGCGGCCGGCAAATCCTTCAAGGTGCCGATGCCGGGACGTGCGCTGCCCGCCGACCAGGTGGCCGAGGCGCGCGGTTTCGCGGACAGCTTCGCCTTGCGCCTGCGCCATCACGACGCCGGGCTGCACGCCCGCGGCGCGCCTGGCGATGCGGTGGCGCGCGCGGTGTTCGACGCGGTCGAGCAGGCGCGTATCGAGGCAATCGGCTCTCGCGCCATGGCGGGCGTGCGCGCCAACCTCGGCCACGCGCTGGCGCTCAGGCTCAAATCCGATCCGCTGACCCGCGCGCGCAGCCGCGACGAAGTGCCCCTGTCCTCCGCCATCGCCTTGATGGTGCGCGAGCGGCTGACCGGCGACGCGCCGCCCGCCATCGCCCAGAACGGCCTTTCCTTCGTGCGCGACTGGATTGAGGAGAAAGCCGGCGCCGATCTCGACGCCCTCGCCTATTCGATCGACGATCAGCGGGCCTTTGCCAAGCTCGCCACGCAATTGCTCGAGGATCTCGAGCTGATCGACGGCCAGATGCTGCCCGAACAGGATCCGGAAGGCGGCGATGAGGCGGACGGCCCGGAGCAGGACGAAAGCGACGAGGGCGAGGATCAGGAGGACGGCAGCGATGCCGGCGCCTCCGACAGCCAGGTAGAAACCCGCGCCGAAGCCGACGAGGAGGGCGAGGATCAGGGTGAATCCCGCCAGGCCGATCAGGATGCGATGTCCGACACGGACAGCGATCTCGGCGACGAAGGCGAGGAGGGGATGATCCCCGTTCGCCCCAACCGGCCCTTTTCCGATCTCACCCCGAATTTCGACTACAAGGCCTATACCAGCGCCTTCGACGAGGTGATCGCCGCCGACGAACTATGCGACGAGGAAGAGCTGACGCGCCTGCGCGCCTATCTCGATCAGCAGCTCGTCCACCTCCAAGGCGCCGTCACCAAGCTCGCCAACCGGCTGCAGCGCCGCCTGATGGCGCAGCAGAACCGGAGCTGGGATTTCGACCAGGAGGAAGGCCTGCTCGATGCCGCGCGGCTCGCGCGCGTCGTCGTCAGCCCGGGCCATTCGCTGTCCTACAAGGTGGAGCGGGATACCGATTTCCGCGACACGGTGGTGACGCTGCTGCTCGACAATTCGGGCTCCATGCGCGGCCGGCCAATTTCGATCGCGGCGATCAGCGCGGACATCCTCGCCCGCACGCTGGAGCGGTGCGGCGTCAAGACCGAGATATTGGGCTTCACAACACGCGCCTGGAAGGGAGGCCAATCCCGAGAGAAATGGCTGGCGGAGGGCCGCCCACCCTCCCCCGGCCGGCTCAACGACCTCCGGCACATCGTCTACAAGAAGGCCGATGAGCCGTGGCGGCGCGCACGCAAGTCGCTCGGCCTGATGATGCGCGAGGGGCTGCTCAAGGAGAATATCGACGGCGAGGCGCTGCTCTGGGCGCACAATCGGATGATCGGCCGGCCGGAGGACCGCAAGATCCTGATGGTGATCTCGGACGGGGCACCGGTCGACGATTCGACGCTGTCGGTCAATTCGGGCAGCTATCTGGAGAAGCATCTCCGCCAGGTGATCCACTGGATCGAGAACCGCTCGCCGGTCGAGCTGATCGCGATCGGCATCGGCCACGACGTCACCCGCTATTATCAGCGCGCGGTGACGATCATGGACGCCGAGCAGCTCGGCGGCACGATGGTCGAGCAGCTCGCCGGCCTGTTCGACATCGACGGCGGACGGTAGCTTGGCTGATCCTCCCCGCGCCCGGGGAGGACCGCAGTCTCAACCCTTCTTCGCGCGCGCGTCCTCGATCGCCTGCTTGAGCGCAGCATAGCCGACCGCGCCGGAAAGCAGTCGATCGCCGATGATGAAGGTCGGCGTGCCCGAGATGCCCAGCGTGCGGGCGAGGTCGACATTATGGTCCAGTTCGCTTTGGACGGCGGGATCGACGATGTCCTTGGCCGTCTTTGCCGGATCCATGCCGACCGTATTCTGCACCTTTTCCATGCTGAGCTTGTCCGGCACGCCTGTAGCGTACATCAGCCGGTGAAAATCCAGGAAGCGGCCCTGGCGGGCGGCGGAAAGGCCCAGCCGCGCGGCCTGCTCGCTCTTGTCGCCGAGAATCGGGATCTCGCGCCAGACCACCTTAAGCCGCTTGTCCTCGGCCAGCAGCTTGTCGACGTCCGCGACGCTCGCGCGGCAATAGCCACAGGAATAGTCCGAGAACTCGATCAGCGTGACGTCCCCGTCCTTGGCGCCCGCCCAGGCACCGGCGAAAGGCGTCTCGATCGCGGCGCGGTTCTCGCCGATGGTCTTGGCCATCTCCTTGGCCCGCAGCCGCTCCATCGCCTCGGGAATGATCTCGGGATGGTTGAGGATATAATCGTGGATCGCCTGTTCCAGCGCGGCCTGCTTGGGATCGCCGGCAGGCGCCAGCGCCACGGTGGTCCCGCTACTGCCCGGCACGGTCGCCAGCGCTATGGCGGACGCGCCGACGAGCAGGCCTGCGCCGGCTGCAACGATGCGCGAACGACGGTCTTCCAGCCAGCGTAATCCGCGCAAGCGCGCCTCCATCCAGTCGCTCGCCGCCCAGAGCGGCGCTGTAACCCGGCCAAGCAGCGGCTCGCCCGATTTGGGATCGGACCAGATGATCCGAAAACGTGAACTCTTTTTCGTCAGCAGCAGCTCAGGCCGCGGATGGACGGGATAGCCCGGCGGTACCCCATAATAAGGCCGGTTCTCAAACTCGGCTTCATGCGCGCTTTTGCCCGCAGGGGCCACATCGGGCTCGAACGCCAGTTCGCGCTGGATCACAGACGGCGGGAACGGCGGAGCGACCACGGACGGCGCGGGCGGCATCGGCGCCGGCATGGGCATCGCCTCGCGGGCGATCGGCGACGTCTCGCGCAGCGGCAGAGGAACCGGCTCTGCCCTGGCCGGCTCCGACGCCTTTGCTCGCGGCGATGCGGCTTGCCAGGTCGGAGCGACCGGCGGCTGCTTCTTCACGATCAGTGTAGACGTGAAATCGTTGAAACGATCCGCCACCTCGCTCGCGAACGCGCGCAAACGATTCCAGATAGCCACGAAGAACGCCACGCCGGCCGCGATCAACGTCGCCAGCCGCTCGCGCCATGCCATGCCCTGCGCCGGTCTCTCTTCCACGCCCTGCTCCGCCGCAAGCCCAGAGGCGGGCGCGATCCGGGACTCCTCATCGTCATGCGCCGCATGCCCCGGAAGCGGACGCCACTCGCTCGGCTCAGTCATCAGCGTTTCTTCTTCCCCTGCATCTCGTTGCGCGAGGCAAGCGCGATATCTTGCGCCCGGATCCAGTCGGGCGATCCCTGCGGCAGGTTGCGGAGCGCCAGCTCGGCATTGGGCAGCGCCAGATTGCTCCGCCCTTCCAGGCTGTAGCGCTCCGCAGTGGCGAGCGCGGCGCGGGACATGTCGCCCTGCTGGGCATAGATGACGCCAAGCTGATACCAGGCGAAGGGATTGTCGTGATCGCGCGCGACAGCCACCTTCAAGATCTGCTTGGCCTCGGCATAGTTGGCCGGATCCTCGGTCGCGATAAGGGCATGGCCGAACAGGCTGGAGATCAGCGGCTGATTGCCCGATCGCTGCACCGCCTCGCGCAGCACCGGAACGGCATCCTTGGGCTTGCCCGATTCGAGCAGGATCTGGCCCTTGAGCTCGAGGAAATAGGGATCATGCGGCGCGACGGCGATCAACTTGTCCGCCTCGGCCACCGCTTTGTCGGGATAGGCCGACTTATGCCAGGCATAGGCGCGCGCATAGATGGCCGGAATGCTCTGGTCGCTCTCGGGATATTTGCGCAAAGTGACGTCCGGATCATTCACATATCCGGAAAGCTTGGCCTTCACCCGCTGAAAGCGCGCCTCCAGCACGGGATCGGTCTTCGCGTTCCACCAGGGCGAGGATTTCAGCGTGCCGCTCAGCGCCTCGATACGATCCGCCGAAAGCGGGTGGGTCTGCGCATAGGGATCGATGTCGGTATAGCTTGAAGAAAGGCGATACTCGTCCTTGCGCAGCTTGCCGAAGAAATCGAGCATGCCCTTGCCCGAGATATGCGCCTTTTCGAGGAAGCTCGCGCCGGCAGCATCCGCGCTCGATTCCTGCGTGCGGCTGAAGGCGAGGAACTTGCCCATCGCCGCCTGCTGGCCGGCCATCATCATGCCCATGCCCGCCTCGCCGCCGCCGGCCGCCATCACCGCCGCGCCCAGCAGCAACGACAGGATGGTGATGCCGGTGGCCACCTTCGCGCCCTCATTGAAGCGGATCACGTGGCCGCCGGTGATATGGCCGATCTCGTGCGCGACGACGCCCTGCACCTGATCGATATTGTCGGCTGCGTCGATCAGGCCGGACTGGAGATAGACGGTCTGGCCACCCGCGACGAAGGCGTTGATCTCCGGATCCTGAAGCAGAACGACCTTGACGTTGCCCGGCTGAAGGCCAGCCGCGATCACCAGCGGACGCGCCATGTCGGCGAACAGTGCCTCGGTCTCCGCATCGCGCAAAACGGACTGCGCCGCTGCCGGCTGGATCACCAGCGCGAAGGACAAAAGCAGCAGCGCCAGCATCCGCGGAAAGGCGCGGAGCCGGCGCTGCCAGACTTGCAATGCCCGCGATCGGGCAAACAGCGCGCGCATCATGGCATCACCATCGCCGCGATGCGGTGAACGGGCGATGAAAGCATCCCGCCTGCCGTCGCGGCCGAAACGCCTTCCGCACCGAGGCGCGGGCAAAGGCATTTCGGCCGACTCAACATGATGGCACGTCGCGCGGCTGAAGCATCGACGGGCTTAGTTCCCGAAGGTGCGCTGCCACCAGCCGCGTCGCGGCGCACCCTCTTCGGCTTCCGCTGCCGGTGCGGCAGCCTCGGCGGGCTCGGGCTCGGCAGGCGCGGCGGCCTCTTCGGTCGCGACCGGTTCGGCTGCGGCAGGCGCCGCAGCCTTTCGTGCACGCGTCCGCTTCGGCTTCGGCGCTGGTTCGGCCGCCGCTTCCGTCACAGCGGCTTCTGCCGCCTCTGCAGGCGCCTCTACCGGTGCGGCAGCCTTGCGGGCGCGGGTCCGTTTCGGCTTCGGCGCCGGCTCGGCCGCCGGCTCCTCCACGGGCGCGGCCACGGCCTCAACAACGGGCTCGGATTCGGACGCTGGCTCGGCCGCTTCGGCCTTGCGAGCGCGCGGACGGCGGCGCGCCTTCGGCTTGGCTTCGACCTCCGGCGAAGCCTCGGCCGCTTCGGCGACCGGCTCTGCCGCAGGCTCCGGAACCGCTTTCGTCACCGTCTCCGCAGACACTTCGGCTACCGCTTCCTCGCCGTCGCCACCTTCAGTCGACTCGCCGGTCTCCACGCCTTCGCCGTTGCGGCGGCGTCCGCCACGACGGCCACGGCGGCTGCGCCGCCGCGCACCTCCTTCGTCCTTGTCGGCAGCGACAGTCTCGCCTTCGGCAACGACTTCGGTTTCGGCCTCGACAGCCTCCGCCTCGTCCTCGCCGGCTTCCTCTTCGCCGACATCATCCGTCTCGGCGCCCTCCGCGGGAGCCTCGTTTTCCTCGCGGCGCCCGCCCCGACGACGACGGCGACGGCGACGGCGGCCACCGCCGCGTTCTTCGCCGGCCTCGCGGACCTCCGCCGTTTCGGTCTCGGGAGTCTCCTCGATCTCCTCCTCATCCTCCTCGTCCGGGATGTCGGCGTCGTCCTCGGCTTCGATCAGCGCGATAGGTGCGATCTTGGGCGGATGCGCGGGCGGCGGGCCGCCGGCCTCCACGGCCATCCGCGCGCCCTCCAGTCCGGCATCCGGCAGCACCTCGATCATCACGCCGTAGCGATCCTCGATCTCGGCGAGTTCGTCACGCTTACGGTTGAGCACATAGATCGCGGCTTCCTGGCCCGCGCGCAGCGTGAGACGGCTGGCGCGCCCACGGGCGGCCTCCTCCTCCAGCATGCGCAACGCGGAAAGGCCAGCCGACGAAGCGGTGCGGATCAGGCCGGTACCTTCGCAATGCGGGCATTGCCGGGTAGACGCTTCGAGAACGCCGGTGCGCAGCCGCTGGCGGCTCATCTCGAACAGGCCGAAGCTGGAGATGCGGCCGACCTGGATGCGGGCGCGATCGTTCTTCAGCGCCTCCTTCATCGCCTTCTCGACCTTGCGGATGTTGGAGTTGTTCTCCATGTCGATGAAGTCGATGACGATAAGGCCGGCCATGTCGCGCAGCCGCAGCTGGCGCGCGATTTCCTGCGCAGCTTCGAGATTGGTCGCGGTCGCGGTCTGCTCGATATTATGCTCGCGCGTGGAGCGGCCCGAGTTGATGTCGATCGAAACCAGCGCCTCGGTCGGGTTTATGACCAGGTAGCCGCCCGACTTGAGCTGCACGAGCGGCTGGTACATCGCGGCGAGCTGATCCTCGACGCCGAAACGCTGGAACAGCGGCACGGCGTCGGCATAGGCGCGGACCTTCTTGGCATGGCTCGGCATCAGCAGCTTCATGAAGCTGCGCGCGAGGCGATAGCCTTCCTCGCCCTCGACGATCACATCGTCGATATCGCGATTGTAGATGTCGCGGATCGCCCGCTTGATCAGGTCGCTGTCGCCGTAGATCAGCGCGGGAGCGGAGGATTGCAGCGTCGTCTCGCGTATTTCGTCCCATAACCGGGCGAGATAGTCGAAGTCCCGCTTGATCTCGGTCTTCGTCCGCTGGAGGCCGGCGGTCCGCACGATGCAGCCCATGGTGCGGGGCAGGTTCAGCTCGGCCATGATCGACTTAAGCCGCTTGCGGTCGGCCGCGTTCGAAATCTTCCGGCTGATGCCGCCGCCGTGCGACGTGTTGGGCATCAGCACGCAATAGCGGCCAGCCAGGCTCAGATAGGTGGTCAGCGCCGCGCCCTTGTTGCCACGCTCCTCCTTGACGACCTGGACGAGCAGCACCTGGCGGCGACGGATCACGTCCTGGATCTTGTAGCGGCGGCGCAGGTTCATGCGGCGCTGGCGCAGATTCTCGACGGCGTTGTCGTCGCCGCCGGCGCCATTCACGGATTCGCGCGGTGCGGGGATGCCTTGATCCTCCAGCTCTTCGCGCGTCTCGTGGCCGCCGTCATCTTCATAACGTTCGATGGAGGCCTCGTCTTCGTCGGGCTCGCCCTCATCCAGAGCGTCCTCGGCTTCCTCCTCGCGCGCGCGAAGCGCCTCTTCCTCTGCGGCGTGCTCGGCCTCTTCGCGCAGCAGCGCGTCGCGATCTTCCTTGGGGATCTGATAATAGTCGGGATGGATTTCGCTGAACGCCAGGAAGCCGTGGCGGTTGCCGCCATAATCGACGAACGCCGCTTGCAGCGACGGTTCGACGCGGGTCACCTTTGCAAGGTAGATATTGCCCTTGAGTTGTTTGCGTTCGGCGGATTCGAAATCAAATTCTTCGATGCGATTCCCTTTGACGACGGCCACCCGGGTTTCTTCCCGGTGGCGCGCGTCGATCAGCATGCGCGTGTTCATTCTTATATCTCCGGACGCGCGCCCTCTCGCTCACGGAAGAGTGGCGCGCGCAATTGATGAAGGGCGGCGCGTTCCCGTCTGGGAAAGCGGCGGTCGCCCCGGTTCGTGTAATGTGTGCGAAATGTGCCTCTGCCGCATGCCCATCCCCGCAGCGGTGCGGCGGGGTAAAGCTCCGTGCCCATGCGCCGCGAGATACTCGCGTGCGATCGGGGCTCGGACGGAAATGGATCATGCAGCGTCAACCTAGAAGTCCGGCACATGAACGTACCGGCGCCTTTGCCGGGCGGTGTGTCGCGACATCTATCTATGAACGCCCCGTCCGGTAACAAGGTGCTAGCACCTGCCCGTCTCACTGGCAATGCACCGCGCATAACCTCGACGGCCTCGGCCCTCCAAATGGTTAATGTGTCATTAGCCTTAATGATTTACCTTAATTTGAACCGCACGTCCTACCTCTTGCCTCGGTAGGGCAGTCTGTGCGGGGTAGGTCTTACATGTATTTTAACTGGACCGGCGGGCGCCGGGCGCGGCAATGTGGCGTCATGTCGCTTACGCTTGCGCTTTTCGCCACACTTTTCGCTGCGCCGCCGGTGGACGCAACCGCGATCAGCAACGTGCGGGTATCCGCCAGCCATATCGTGCTCAACTTCGACGGGCCGGTCGATGGCGCTTCGGCCTTCCTGCTCGACGGACCGCGCCGGATCGCCGTCGATGTTGCCGGCGCCTCGCCAGGGCGCGCCGCCGCGGCAGCATTGAACGGCCCCGTCACGCGTGCGCGACAAGGCCAGTTCAGCAATGGCACCGCCCGCGTCGTGTTCGATCTGTCGGCGCCGGCGATCGTCACCGGCGGGGCGCTGTCGTCCGATCGACGCTCGCTGACGCTCGGCCTGCGCCCGGTCACCCAGGTCGCCTTCACCAGCGCCGCCCGGGTCGGCGCGCGCCAGGTCTATGACCGCGCCGCCGACAATCCATCCGATCGGGGCGACCAATATGCATTCCGCGCCCGCCCGCCCAAGGGCGGAGACAAGAACAGCGTCAGCATCCCACTGGATCCGCCGGTGCCGATCGATCAGACTCCACTGCCGCCCGTGACGGGGACGCGCGCCTCCAACCGGCCGCTGGTGGTGATCGATGCCGGCCATGGCGGCCACGATCCGGGCAGCATCTCGGTCTTCGGTCAGCGCCAGGAGAAGGCGGCGACACTCGCCATCGCCAAGGCGATCCGCGACGAACTGGTCAAATCCGGCCGCGTGCGCGTGGCGCTGACCCGCGACGACGACACCTTCCTGCCGCTGCCGGAACGCGTGGCGGTCGCGCGGCGGCTGAAAGCGGATCTGTTCATTTCCATCCACGCCGACAGCGCACCCAATCCGGACGCGCATGGCGCAACCGTCTACACCCTTTCCGACGTCGCGTCGGACAAGGAGGCCGCCCGGCTGGCGGCGGCGGAAAACAAGTCCGACATCATCAACGGCGTCGATCTGGGTGCGGAAAGCAGCGACGTCCAATCCATCCTTCTCGATCTCAGCCAGCGCGAGACGATGAACGTCTCGGCCCAGTTCGCAAGCCTGCTGCAACGAGAGACTTCCAGCGCCGTCTCCTTCCGCTCGGACGCGCACCGCTTCGCCGGCTTTCGCGTCCTGAAGGCCGCGGACACGCCCTCCGTGCTGTTCGAGACCGGCTACATGACCAATATCGGCGACGCGCAATTCCTCTTCTCGCGTCCGGGGCAGCGGGCGATCGCCGAGGGCGTTCGCCGCGCGATCGAGACGCATTTCGCCAAACGGCTGGCTTCGGGTCGCTGACCCGACCGGCCGTGCGCGGCGTGCGGCCGCCCGTGCTACGTCACCTCCGGATCGCCGCGGCCGGTGAGAGCTTTCGCTGGAATGCCCGGCAGGACGTGCTAGAGACCCCCCGGTCATGAACAGCCCGGCGGACAGCAGCTTCACCCTCCGACTTCGCCGGGACGCGGGCGGCGCGCTCGCCTGGCTTCGGCGCTTCGGCGCTTCGCGCTGGGGCAAGGTCATGCTCGGCATCGCCGGCATCGCCTTTTTCGGCTGGCTCGCTCTCTGGTTCTTCGTCGCGCGCGGCCTGCCATCGGCGGATACGCTGCTCACTTACCAGCCGCCGCTGCCGACCAATGTGCGCGGCTATGACGGTACGCCGGTCGGCACCTTCGCGCGCGAACGCCGTGTCGAGCTGGCCTATGACGAATTTCCGCCGCAGCTCGTCCACGCATTCATCTCGGCCGAAGACAAGACCTTCTTCAGCCACGGCGGCATCGACTATCCGGGCCTCGCCGGCGCCGTGTTCGACTATGTATCGAAGCTTGGATCGGGCCAGCGCGCGCGGGGCGGCTCCACCATCACCCAGCAGGTTGCAAAAAATCTGCTGGTCGGGAACGAATATTCGGTGAGCCGGAAGATCCGCGAGGCGATCCTCGCCCGCCGCATCGAGGCGACGCTGAGCAAGCAGCAGATACTGGAACTCTATCTCAACCAGATATTCCTGGGCCGCAATGCCTATGGCGTGCAGTCCGCGGCGCGCGCCTATTTCAACAAGGATGTCGATCAGCTCACCCTGCCCGAATGCGCCTATCTGGCGATCCTGCCCAAGGCGCCGTCCAACTACACGCCCGAGCGCAATGCCGATCGGGCGCTGGCGCGGCGCAATTGGGTGCTGGGTGAAATGGCGCAGAACGGGTTCATCACCCAGGCGCAACGCACCGATGCGGCGGCCGCGCCGCTGGGCATCGTGCCGCGTGCCCAGGTCGCACGCGACGTCAACGATACCGGCGGCTATTTCCTCGAAGAGGTGCGCCGCGAGCTGATCGCCCAATATGGCGAGGATGCGAAGGACGGGCCGCACAGCGTCTATTCCGGTGGCCTGTGGGTGCGCACGTCGCTGGATCCGCGCATCCAGTCGGCGCTCGAAAATGCGCTGCGGGACGGGCTGGTGCGCTATGATCACGGCAAGGGCTGGCACGGCCCGATCGGCGAGATCGATCCCGGCGAAGGCTGGCGGACGCGCCTGATCGCGCTCAATGCCGGCACCGGCTATGAAGACTGGCTGGCCGCGGCGGTGCTGCAGAAAAGCGGCGGCAGCGCAACGCTCGGCTTCGAGGACGGTAGCACCGGCCAGCTTCTGGCAGGCAACGCGTCCATGCCGCGCGCCGGCGTCGGCGGCACCGCATTCGACGCGATCAAGCCGGGCGACGTGCTCGTCGTGAAGAAGGATGGCGGCGCTTGGTCGCTGCGCACCATTCCGGCGATCTCGGGCGGCATGATCGCGGAAAATCCGCACACCGGTCAGATCCTCGCGATGCAGGGCGGCTTCGATTCGCGCGGCGCCTCGTTCAACCGCGCCACTCAGGCGCTCCGCCAGCCGGGGTCGACGTTCAAGCCCTTCGTTTATGCCGCCGCGCTGGACAATGGCATGACGCCGGCCTCGATCATCGTCGACGGGCCGTTCTGCGTCTATCAATCGGCGCGGCTGGGCAACAAATGCTTCCGCAATTTCTCGGGCGGCTATGCCGGCCCGCAGACGATGCGCTGGGGCGTGGAGCAATCCCGCAACCTGATGACGGTACGCGCCGCCAGCCAGACCGGCATGGACAAGGTCGTGAAGACCGCAAAGGCGATGGGAGTCGGTGATTATCCCGCGGTGCTCGCCATCGCGCTCGGTGCCGGCGAGACCACGGTGGAACGCATCACCAACGGCTATTCGATGCTGGTCAACGGCGGCAAGGAGCTGAAGCCGACCCTGATCGACCTCATCCAGGACCGTGACGGCAAGACCATCTTCCGCGCCGATACCCGCCCCTGCGATCGCTGTAACCTGCCCGACTGGGACGGCAAGCCGATGCCGCGGCCGCCGCTGCGCACACGACAGGCGATGGATCCGATGACCGCCTACCAGGTCGTCCATATCCTCGAAGGCGTCGTCCAGCGCGGCACGGCGACGGTGCTGCGCGATCTCGGCCGCCCCTTGTTCGGCAAGACCGGCACCACATCCGGGCCCACCAACGTCTGGTTCGTCGGCGGATCCGCAGATCTCGTCGCGGGCGTCTACATGGGCTATGATCATCCCCGCCCACTCGGCGGCTACGCGCAAGGCGGCACGCTCGCCGCGCCGATCTTCAAGCAGTTCGCCAAGATCGCGATGAAGGACATGCCGGTCGTGCCCTTCAAGGCCGCGTCTGGCATCCGCATGGTCCGCATCGACCGCCATAGCGGCCGTCGTGTTTTCGGGAGCTGGCCGACGAGCGACCCCAAGTCCCCAGTGATCTGGGAGGCGTTCAAGCCCGAGAGCGAGCCACGCCGCACGATCCGCAAGGACGAGATCGACGCACGTCCCGCCGCCAAGGCGGCGACCTCGAACCGCCAGAGCGATAGTGATTTCTTGCAAAGGCAGGGCGGGATTTACTAATCCGCCGCCAAGCGTCATTCCCGCGCAAGCGGCATTGTCGATCCCGCGGAGGCGGGACGCCATATTCTCCAGCCCCCTGATCCAGGGGCCCGCGGCAGAGCATATGGAACCCGCCTCCGCCGGAATGACCAAACAGAGAAACTGGAGAATTCCCATGCGCGCCGAAGCGCAAGCCCATGTCGACCAGATCAAGGCCGCGCTCGCTCTGCTCCGTCGTTTCCTCGACTGGGACCGCGCACTGCGGAGGCTGGACGAGTTGAACGCCCGGGTCGAGGATCCGAAGCTTTGGGACAATCCCAAGGAAGCGCAGAACGTGATGCGCGAACGCCGCCGTCTCGACGAGGCGATCGCGGCCACGCGTGCGATCGAGACCGAGCTCAACGACACGGTCGAGCTGATGGAGATGGCCGAGGCCGAAGGCGACAACGCGATGGTCGACGATGCCGTCGGCTCGCTCGCCACGCTCGCCGAAAAGGCCGAGAAGGACAAGGTTTCCGCGCTGCTCGCCGGCGAGGCTGACGGCAACAACACCTATATCGAGGTGAACGCCGGCGCGGGCGGCACCGAGAGCCAGGATTGGGCGGAGATGCTTCAGCGCATGTACACGCGCTGGGCCGAACGGCACGGCATGAAGGTGGAGCTGATCGACTATCATGCCGGCGAGCAAGCCGGCATCAAGTCGGCCACCATGATGGTACGCGGCGAGAACGCCTATGGCTATGCCAAGACCGAGAGCGGCGTTCATCGTCTGGTGCGCATCTCGCCCTATGACAGCTCGGCGCGCCGCCACACCAGCTTCGCCAGCGTCTGGGTCTATCCCGAGATCGACGACGAGATCGAGATCGAGATCAACGAGAGCGACCTGCGCATCGACACCTATCGTTCGTCCGGCGCGGGCGGCCAGCATATCAACACGACCGATTCGGCCGTGCGCATCACCCACCTGCCGACCAACATCGTCGTCGCCTGCCAGAATCAGCGTTCGCAACACAAGAATCGCGCCGAAGCCTATAAGCAGCTGCGCGCCCGCCTCTACGAGCATGAGCTGCAGAAGCGCGAGGCCGAGGCGAATGCGGTCAACGCCACCAAGACCGATATCGGCTGGGGCCACCAGATCCGCAGCTATGTGCTGCAGCCCTACCAGCTGGTGAAGGATCTGCGCACCGGCGTCACCTCCACTTCGCCGTCGGACGTGCTCGACGGTGCGCTCGATCCCTTCATGGCGGCCGCGCTGTCGCAGCGGGTGACCGGAGAGAAGGTGGACGTGGAGGACGTCGAATAACCATGCGCCAGGGGGGCCTTGCCGCGCTGACGATGCTGCTCGCGCTTGGCGCGTGCGCCCCGCACGCACAGGACGACGGCCCCAAGTCCAGCGACTTTCCGCAGGCTGCACGCCCCGTCGCGCCGATCGTCGCCAGCGCCTGGTCCACCGAGGAAGCGCGCGACCGGTTGCGCGAAGCATCGATGGTGATGGATCGGGCGGGCATTCGGCACGGCATGACGGTCGCCGATATCGGCGCCGGCGAGGGCTATTATACCGTGCGCCTCGCCGCCCGCGTCGGTGCGCAGGGGCGCGTGCTGGCGGAGGACGTCGTGCCCGCGGTGCGCGACAAGCTGGCCGATCGCGTGACGCGCGAGGCGCTCGACAATGTCAGCGTCAAGCTCGGCGAACCCTCCGATCCGATGCTGCCCGAGGCGAGCTTCGACCGGATCTTCATGGTCCACATGTATCATGAGATCAGTTCGCCCTACGAATTCCTGTGGCGGATGCGCCCGGCGCTGCGCCCCGACGGACGCGTCGTCGTGGTCGATGCCGATCGGCCGACCACCAAGCACGGTACGCCGCCCGTCCTGCTCGACTGCGAAATGGCGGCGGTCGGCTATCGCCGCGTCGCCAGGGAAAAAATGCCTCAGGACAGCTATATCGCCCTTTACGAGGCAAGCGGTGCCCGTCCGGAGCCGAAGGCGATCGTCCCCTGCCGGGCACCGGCACCGCCCCCTCCGACCGCGCCGTCCGAAGAAAGCAACGCGGCTACCGAAGCGAACTGAGACCCGACGCCGTTCCCAGCCATTGTCGGGGCATCATATGCGATCTCGGTGATGCTGACGCATCCGCCACGGATTTCGCGTGAGCGCCGCGGGCCGATATCAGCCGACCGAATCGATCATCGCGCCGACATAGTCGGGCGACGATCCGGTGAGCTGCGGCGCCGGCCGGGCAAGCGGAGCCTTGGATCCGTCGACCGGGCGGCCATAGATGAAGCCATAGGTCGGATAGGTGGTGCCACCAAGGCCGGTATTGTCGCGATACCAGACACGCACCAGGCTCCAGTCGTTGTTTGCCGATGCATCGATCACCGTCACGTCCTGTTCGGCCCTGCCCCGCACGCCGCCGATCCGGGACCAGTTGGCGTGAGTGACCATCACCACGCGCTTGGTGACGATGCGGCTGACCACGGCGAGGTGGCCCTTGCTCATCACGCCATGCGGCTTGAACACCAGCACCGCGCCCTGCTCGGGCCGCCGGCCTTCGGCATAGAGGCCACGCGCCTTCTCCCACCATGTCCAGGCGTCGCCATAGAGTTGAATGCCGGAAATGGCGCGCGCGAAGGGCACGCATTCCCAGCCTTCCTGGACAAGCGGATTGGCTAATGCTGGCCATGCGGCAAGACCGATGGCGCCCGCGATGAACATGCGCGCAAGGCCACGGCGCAAGCCCTGCCCGTCGCTCCGCTCCTCCCGTCGCGGCAAAACGCTCAACGAAAGCCCCTCATACACCCTTTACGTCGGAAACGTTCGTGCCCTCCAACAGGTTCAATCCGCCCAAAAATTATTGGTAAAGCCTTTGGCAACCGATGCCGCCGTGCAACGGCGCTCAGCGCAGCCCTTGGCGATCGCCGGACCAATCGCCATAAGTGCGATCATGCAGCCCTATCTCGATCTCATGCGCCGCATCCTCGACGAGGGCGTGGCGCAGACCGACCGCACCGGCACCGGCACGCTGAGCGTCTTCGGCCATCAGATGCGCTTCGATCTGGCCAAGGGCTTTCCGCTGGTCACCACCAAGAAGCTGCATCTGCGCTCGATCATCATCGAGTTGCTCTGGTTCCTGCGCGGCGACACCAACATCGGCTGGCTGAAGGACCGCAAGGTCAGCATCTGGGACGAATGGGCCGACGAGAATGGCGATCTCGGCCCCGTTTACGGCAAGCAGTGGCGCGACTGGGTATCGCCGGACGGACGCCATATCGACCAGATCGCCGATCTGATCGCGATGATTCGCAACCGCCCCGATTCGCGTCGCCAGATCGTCTCGGCCTGGAATCCGGCGGACGTGCCGACCATGGCGCTGCCGCCCTGCCATCTCCTGTTCCAGACCTATGTCGCCAATGGCCGCCTCAGCCTGCAGCTCTATCAGCGCAGCTGCGACGTATTCCTGGGCGTGCCGTTCAACATCGCGAGCTATGCGCTGCTTACGTACATCCTCGCCCAGCAATGCGATCTGGAGCCGGGCGAGTTCGTCTGGACCGGCGGCGACTGCCACCTTTATTCCAACCATCTCGACCAGGCCCGGCTGCAGCTCGCCCGCGAACCGAGACCCCTGCCCCGCCTCCATATCCTGCGCCGGCCCGACACGATCGACGGCTATGAATATGAGGATTTCGAGATACTCGGCTACGAACCGCACCCGCATATCGCCGCGCCGGTGGCGGTGTGAGCCTCAAGCCGTCATCCGAGCGAAAGCTGGGATCACTCCCCACCACGAGCCGGATGCCGGTCGCAGGCGGCCCCCGCTTTCGCTGGGGAGACGAGAAACCATGAACAGCCCGGAAATCGTCTTCTACGTCGCCCGCTCCGACAATGGCATCATCGGCCGGGATGGCGCCCTGCCGTGGCACCTTCCCGAGGATCTCAAGCATTTCAAGAAGCGGACCATGGGCAAGCCGATGCTGATGGGCCGCCGCACCTTCGAGAGCTTTCCCAAACCCCTGCCCGGGCGGCGGCACATCGTGCTGACGCGGGACCGCAGCTGGTCCGCGCCGGGTGCCGAGGTGGCGCATGACGTGGAGGCTGCGATCGCGCTGGCCGGCGCCGTGGACGAGATCGCCGTCATAGGCGGCGCGGAAATCTACGCCCTGTTCATGGACCGCGCCGACCGGATCGAGCTCACCGAGGTGCACCGCATCGTCGAGGGCGATACCAAAATGCCCCCGCTCGGCGCCGGCTGGCGTGTTTCGCATCGCGAGATGGGCGGATCCGATTTCGATTTCGTGACACTTGCGCGCACGCGCTGATTGCCCGCGGCGCCGGCCTTTCCTATAGGCGCGCCATGGAAAGACTGACGGGCGGTGCGCGCGTACCCGATCACCTGCGCGGAAGCGTGCTGGCGCTGGGCAATTTCGACGGCTTCCACCAGGGCCATCAGGCCGTGGTGGCGCGAGCCGTGGAGCAGGCCCGCAAGGACGGCAGGCCGGTGATGGTGGCCACCTTCGATCCGCATCCTGTACGCTTCTTCAAACCCGATTCGCCGCCCTTTGCGCTCACCAACGTCGAGCAGCGATCACGCCTGTTCGCGTCGGCCGGCGCGGATGCGATGCTGATCTTCCGCTTCGACGCCGATCTCGCAGCGCTTTCCGCCGAGGAATTCGTGCGCGACCTGCTGGTCGATCTGACCGGCGCCTCCTTCGTCGTGACCGGCGAGGACTATACGTTCAGCAAGGGCCGCGAGGGCAATGTCTCGGTCCTCGAATCGCTCGGCGTCAAATATGGCATCGGCACCGAGGCCGTACCCCCGGTCTGCGACGATCAGGGCCCGATTTCCTCCAGCCGCATCCGCAACGCGCTGAAGATCGGTGATTGTGACGAGGCGGCCCGCCTGCTCACCCGCCCCTTCGCGGTTCAGGCGGTGGTGCAGCAGGGCGACAAGATCGGCCGCACCTGGGGCTTCCCCACCGCCAATTTGGCGCTCGGCAACTATCTGCGGGCCGCCTATGGCGTCTATGCGGTGCGCGGCCATCTGCCGGACGGGCGCACGCTGGACGGCGCGGCCAATCTCGGCGTCCGCCCGCAGTTCGACGTGCCCAAGGAGCTGCTCGAGCCGCATTTCTTCGATTTCACCGGCGATCTCTACGATCAGGTGATCGAGGTCGAGCTGTCCAGCTATATCCGCCCCGAGGCGCGTTTCGACGGGTTCGACGCGCTCATCGCCCAGATCGGCCATGATTGCGACGAGGCGCGCCGCCGCCTCGCCGCCATGTCCCAGAACGCCTGAGAACATCATGGCCGACCAGCCCAACACACAAGACTGGCGCAGCACCGTCTTCCTGCCCAGGACCGACTTTCCGATGAAGGCCGGCCTGGCGCAGAAGGAGCCGGCGATCCTCGCCAAATGGGCCGCAGACGATCTCTACGGCACACTGCGTACCGCCCGCGCAGGACGCGAGCGCTTCATCCTCCACGATGGCCCGCCCTACGCCAATGGCGACATCCACATGGGCCATGCGATGAACAAGGTGCTGAAGGACATCATCGTCCGCAGCCAGTCGCTGCTCGGCAAGGATGCGCCCTATGTGCCCGGCTGGGACTGCCACGGCCTGCCGATCGAATGGAAGGTGGAGGAGCAATACCGCGCCAAGAAGCTGAACAAGGACGAGGTCGACCCCGTCCTGTTCCGCGCCGAATGCCGCGCCTATGCCGAGAAATGGGTCGACGTGCAGCGCGAGCAGTTCAAGCGGCTCGGCGTGATGGGTGACTGGGACGATCCCTATCTCACCATGAAATATGACGCCGAGGCGGCGATCGTCGGCGAGCTCCTGAAATTCGCCGAGAGCGGCCAGCTCTACCGCGGCGCCAAACCAGTGATGTGGAGCCCGGTCGAGAAGACCGCCCTGGCCGAGGCCGAGGTGGAATATGAGGACATCACGTCCACCCAGATCGACGTGGCGTTCGAGATCGTCGAGAGCCCGATCCCCGAGCTGGTCGGCGCCCATGCGGTGATCTGGACGACGACGCCCTGGACGATCCCGGTCAACCAAGCGATCGCCTATGGGCCGGATGTTATCTACGTCGTTTTGGTTCTCAATTTGGATGTCGTCGACGTTCTTGACGGCAGGAATCCAGAAGATGTTCGTGTCGCCGTCGATCGTCATCTAGTAAGCTCCGGATTGCTCGCCGAGCGGATGTTGATAGCTCACGATCTGGTGAAGCCCTTCAAGGAGCGGCTTGAACAGCAGCTTGCAAAACTCGACCTGTCCGCTCTCGGTGCTCGCGGTGTCACGATCGATATCGATGAAAGCACTTTCGAGTCTCGAGATCGCGATTCGGATCGGGTTCCTCTCGCTGTTAGGGGCGTAGACCTTGCCGGCACGGTCGCGCGTCACCCGATGCACGCCAAAGGCGGCTTCTTCGCCAAGCCCCGCCCCTTCCTGCCCGGCGATTTCGTCACCACCGACACCGGCACCGGCCTCGTCCATATGGCGCCCGATCATGGCGAGGACGATTTCCTGCTGTGCAAGGCGCATGGCATCGATCCCGTTTTCGCGGTGACCGACAGCGGCTTCTACCGCGACGACTGGGCATGGATGGGCGGCCAAGGCTCGGTGATCGCGCCCAAGCTCAACGCGCCCGAAGGCCCGATCTGCACGGACCTGCGCGAGGCGGGCGCGCTGCTCGCCGCCAGCGCCGACTATAAGCATAGCTATCCGCACAGCTGGCGCTCCAAGGCGAAGGTGATCTTCCGCTGCACGCCGCAATGGTTCATCCCGATGGACAAGCC
Organism: Flavisphingomonas formosensis; assembly: GCF_009755815.1. Taxonomy (GTDB): domain Bacteria; phylum Pseudomonadota; class Alphaproteobacteria; order Sphingomonadales; family Sphingomonadaceae; genus Flavisphingomonas; species Flavisphingomonas formosensis. The sequence goes on along the minus strand of NZ_WRPK01000001.1, from coordinate 671,790 downwards.
GGTGGCGGACAGCGCCGCGCCGCGCTGTGCGGAGGAGGAAGCGATCCTCGCCAGCCAGCAGTCCAACGCGCCGACCTTGCGCGAGATCGCGCTGGATGCGATCGAGCGGACGCGCTGGGTGCCCGAAAAGGGCCGCAACCGCATCCACGCGATGGTGGAGGGGCGCCCCGACTGGGTGATCAGCCGCCAGCGCGCCTGGGGCGTGCCGATCGCGCTCTACGTCAACCGCAAGACCGGCGAGTATCTGCGCGATCCGACGGTCAATGCCCGCATCGTCGAGGCGTTCAAGGCCGGCGGCGCCGACGCCTGGTTCACCGCCGACCATCAGGCGCTGCTCGGCCCCAGTTATGCCGCGGCGGACTATGAGGCCGTCACCGACATTCTCGACGTCTGGTTCGACAGCGGCTCGACCCACGCCTTCGTGATCGAGGCACGCTACGGCGCCGGCACCCGTGCCAACCTCTATCTCGAAGGCTCCGACCAGCATCGCGGCTGGTTCCAGTCCTCGCTGCTCGAAAGCGCCGGAACGCGCGGCCGCGCGCCCTATGACGCGGTGCTGACCCACGGCTTCGCACTCGACGGCCAGGGCCGCAAAATGTCCAAGTCGCTCGGCAATGTCGTCGATCCGCTCAAGATCATCAATGAAAGCGGCGCCGACATCCTGCGCCTGTGGGTCGCCTCGACCGACTATTTCGAGGATGTCCGCATCGGCAAGGAGATCCTCGCCGGCACCTCGGACGCCTATCGCAAGCTGCGCAACACCTTCCGCTACCTGCTCGGCGCGCTCGACGGCTTCGGCGAGGAGGAACGGGTGGCGCCGGCGGCGATGCCGGAGCTGGAGCGGTACATCCTCAACCTGCTGGCGAAGCTGGACGAGGAACTGCGCGAAGCGACCGCGGCATTCGAGTTCAACCGCTATGCGCGGGCGCTGACCGATTTCTGCAACAACGATCTCTCCGCCTTCTTCTTCGATATCCGCAAGGACAGCCTCTACTGCGACGCGCCCGACGCGCCGACGCGGCGCGCCTATCGCACCGTGCTCGACATGCTGTTCCACGCGCTGGTCCGCTACGCCGCGCCGATCCTCTGCTTCACCGCGGAAGAGGTGTGGGGCACGCGCTTCCCCGAGGGCGGCAGCGTCCACCTGCTCGAATGGCCCGCGATCGACACTGCCTGGGACGACGCCGCGCTCGATCAGCGCTGGCGGCGGTTGCGCTCGGTGCGCGGCCAGGCGACGCGCGAGATCGAGCCGATGCGGCGCGAGAAGATCGTCGGATCCAGCCTGGAGGCGGATCTGACGGTGCTGAGCTACCACCCCGCCTATACCGAGCTGCTGAACGGCGTCGATTTCGCCGAACTCGCCATCACCGCCAAGGTCGAAGTCTGCGACGGCGATCCCGCCGTGACCCAGCAGCTCGGCGATCTGCCGCTGGATGCCGAGGACTGGGTCCGCATCGAGGCGCGCAAGACCGAATATGAGAAGTGCGGCCGCTGCTGGCGCCATCTGCGCGAGGTGAAGCAGGACGGCGCACTGTGCAACCGCTGCGAAGGCGCCGTGCATGGGTAATCCCGAGGTCAACCTTCGCCGTCACCCCAGCGGAAGCTGGGGTCGCCTACTCCCTCATGCCGTTCGCTTGTCGAGAGCGATCCCAGCTTTCACTGGGATGACGGGAGCACAATCATGAACGGCCGCACCCTTGGCCTCGCCACCGCTGGCTTCGTCTTCTTCGTCGACCAGCTCGTGAAGTGGCTGGTCGTCGAGCATCTTCAACTGCCATTCCGCGGCACGATCGAGCTGCTGCCGATCTTCCAGCTCAGCTGGGTCGGAAATCATGGCGTCTCAATGGGTTTCCTGACCGCGACTACGCCGCTCGGCCGCTGGCTGCTGGTCGGCCTCACAGCGGCGATCGCGACGGGCGTGCTCGTCTGGTTGTGGCGGGAGAAGGTGCGTGGAGATGCGTTCGCGCTCGGTCTCGTGCTCGGCGGGGCGCTGGGCAATATCCTCGACCGGCTGCGCTTCGGCTTCGTGGTCGATTTCCTCGATCTGCATTTCGGGGACATCCATCCCTTTTTGGTCTTCAATGTCGCCGATGCTGCCATTACCATCGGCGTCCTGCTTCTGCTTCTGCGTGCGCTGCTGACTCGCCAGAAGCCCGGCCCGGCGGAGGATTTGCATGCGTAAGGCGGTTTTGGGTTTGGCCCTTGTAGCGGGGGCCCTTGCGCTGACCGGCTGCGGCGGCGGCAAGAAGGGCGTGTTCGGCCGCTCGGGGCTGGACGAATTCGCCGTCGGGCGTCGCGCGCCGCTGGTGATCCCGCCCGATTATGCGCTCAATCCACCCAAGCCGGGGGCGCCGCGTCCGCAAGAGGCGGATAGCTCCACCCAGGCACTGCAGGCGATGTTCGGCGGCCAGGCGCCCCGCGGTGCCGGCGAGAATGCGATCCTGAACCAGGCGGGCGCCCAAAACGCCGCCACCGGCATCCGCTCGAATGTCGGCGATCCCGACACGGCGGTCGTCGACAAGGGCGCCGTGACAAAGGACATCCTCTCCGCCCCTGCCGGCAACAACGCTCCGGAAGCGACGGTTTCCACGCCGCAGTGATCGGCGATCGGCGGAAGCCCTCATCCTCCCTCGAAGGGAGAGGGCGTTCGAGCTTTGGCATGCTCCCAGCGCGAAGATTGTGTCCGGGGGGACACAATCTCGCTCGACCGCATGCGTAGCATGGTGGGGGGCCCCGCTAACGGCATGCACAACGCTGTTTGAGGGCGACTCGCCCCTCCATCGCGCTATGCGTGGTTCCCCTCCCCCTTTGGGCGAGGATGAAGCGATTGCTAATGCAAACTTGATCCCAGACCGGCTGGCAGCATGCTCCGCCTGATCATACGCCGCCTGTTCACCGCGCTGCCGACGTTGGCGGCGGTGATCCTCCTGTCCTTCCTGCTGATGCGTATCGCGCCGGGGGGGCCGTTCGACGGCGAGAGGCCGCTCGATCCCGCCACCCGCGCCGCGCTGGAGCGCAGCTACGGACTGGACAAGCCACTTCCCGAACAGGCCGTGCTTTATGTCGGCCGCCTCGCCCGGGGCGATTTCGGCCCCTCGCTGGTCTACCGCGATTTCACGGTCACCGATCTCGTCCGGCAGGGCCTGCCGGTCTCGCTGACGCTCGGCGCGCTCGCCCTGCTCGTCGCGCTTGGTCTCGGCCTCGCGGCCGGGCTCGCCGCCGCGGCATGGCCCGGGCGCTGGCCCGATGCGCTGCTGATGCTTGCAGCCACCCTGCTCACCGCGCTGCCCAGCTTCGTCACCGGCCCCCTGCTCGTTCTCGTCTTCGGCCTCGGCATGGGTTGGCTTCCCGTCTCCGGCTGGGCGGACGGCGATCCGGCGCATCTCGTCCTGCCGGTGATCGCCCTCGCCTTGCCGGTCGCGGGTGCCGTAGCCAAGCTCTCCCGCGCCGGCCTCGCCGGCGTGCTCGGCCAGGATCATATCCGTAGCGCCCGCGCGCGCGGCCTCTCCCCGGCCCGTATCCTCATCCGCCATGCGCTCCGCCCGGCGCTGCTGCCCGTCGCCTCCTATCTCGGTCCGGCCGCCGCCGGCCTGCTGACCGGCGCGGTCGTGATCGAGACGGTGTTCGCCCTGCCCGGGCTCGGCCGCTATTTCGTGCAGGGCGCGCTCAACCGGGACTATCCGCTCGTGCTCGGGGTGGTGACGCTCTACGCCGGGCTGATCATCCTCTTCAACCTGTTCGCCGACCTGCTTTACGGCTGGCTCGATCCGAGGATCCGGGCATGAGGGCGCGCGTGCCGCTGGTCCTGCTCGCGCTGGTCCTGCTCGCCGCGCTGGCCGGCCCCGCCGCCCTGCCCTGGCGCTACGATGCGATCGACTGGAGCGCGGTGCGGGCGCCGCCGCTCAGCCCCGGCCACCTGCTCGGCACCGACAGCGTCGGGCGCGACCTGCTCGCCCGCACGCTTGTCGGCACCCGCGTCACTCTGGCGGTCGCCGCCGCAGCGGCACTGGTCGCGCTCGTCATCGGCGTCGCGTGGGGCGCGGCGGCGGGCTGGATCGGCGGACGGACGGACGAGGCGATGATGCGCATCGTCGATGCGCTCTATGCCCTGCCCTTCATGTTCGTCGTGATCCTGCTGATGGTGCTGTTCGGCCGATCCATCCTGCTCGTCTTCCTCGGAATCGGTGCGGTAGAGTGGCTGACCATGGCGCGCGTCGTGCGCGGCCAGGTACTGGCCCTGCGCGAACGTCCCTTCGTCATCGCCGCGGAGGCCGCGGGCGCGCGGCCGGTGCGGATCGTCATAGGCCATGTGCTGCCCAATCTCGCCGGCATCGCACTCGCCTATCTCCTGCTCACCGTGCCGCAGGTGGTGATGGTGGAAAGTTTCCTCTCATTCCTCGGCCTCGGTGTGCAAGAGCCGCTGACCTCGCTCGGCATCCTCGTCAAGGATGGCGCGGACGACATGGACATCGCGCCGCACGCCCTGCTCGTCCCCGGACTGCTGCTGGTCGCGATCCTCGTCTGCCTCACCCTCGCCGGCGAACGGCTGCGCGATCAGGTGGGCGCATGACCGTCTATGCGGTCGAGAGGCTGCGCATCTTCCATGGCGAGACGCCGCTGGTGCAGGATGTCGGCTTCGCGATCGCGCGCGGCGAATGCGTCGCGCTGATCGGCGGATCGGGCTCCGGCAAGAGCCTCACCTGCCTCACCCCCTTCGGCCTCACGCCGATGCGCGCCACCGGCTCTGCGAGGTTGATCGGCGAAGAACTTATCGGCCGGCCGGAACGCGCGCTGGCCGGAATCCGCGCCCGCGCAGCGGGCTTCATCTTCCAGCAGCCGTTGACCGCGCTGACACCGCATCTGACGATCGGTGCGCAGCTTGCGGAGGCTTGGATGCAAGCGGGCGCCCCCCGCCCCGGTCGAGGGGAACTCACGGCGGCGTTGGCGCGCGTCGGGCTCGATCGGCCGGAGGAACGACTGCACCACCATCCCCACCGCCTCTCCGGCGGACAGCGCCAGCGCGTGCTGATTGCCATGGCGATCGCACACCGCCCGCGGCTGCTGGTGGCCGACGAGCCGACCAGCGCGCTGGACGCCATATTGCGCGGCGAGATGATGGCGCTGCTGACGCGGCTGCGGCGCGAGGAAGGACTTGCGCTGCTGCTGGTCAGCCACGATCTCGCATCCGTGGCCGATCACGCCGATCGAATCGTCGTGCTCAATCAGGGCCGGGTGGAGGAGAGCGGCGCGGCGGCCCAGTTGCTGGCAGCGCCAGCCAGCGCCTATACCCGCGCGCTGCTCGCCGCTACGCCTCGTCTCGACGATCCTGCACCGGCGCTGCCGGCGCCCGGCGAAACGCTGCTGGCTGCGCGGGACGTCCGCGTCTCCTTCCCGCGCCCCGGCTGGCGGCGCGGCCGTGCCGTCGCGGTCGAAAATGCCGCGCTTAGCATCGCTGAGGGCGAAGCCGTCGCGCTGGTCGGCGGATCGGGTTCGGGCAAATCCACGCTGGCCCGTGCCGTTGCGCGCATTGGGCCCGCCGATCATGGGACGGTGGACTGGCGCGGCACACCGTTGCCGTCGCGAACGCGCATGACGCCGCTCCTGCGCCGACTGATCCAGCCGGTCTTCCAGGATCCTGTAGCGAGCCTCGATCCGCGCTGGCAGGTCGCGGACATAGTCGCGGAACCTCTCCACCATCTGCGCCCGGAACTCGACGCCGCCGCGCGCCGCGACCGGGTCATGCGAGCGCTCGGCGAGGTCGAGCTGGATACGGGCTATGCCGATCGCCGGCCCAATGTCCTCTCGGGCGGTCAGGCGCAGCGCGTGGCGATAGCACGCGCCATCGTGGCCGATCCGGAGCTGCTGCTGCTCGACGAGGCCACTTCGGCGCTGGACGTGCTGGTCGCCGGCCGGGTGCTTGCGCTGCTCGAGCGATTACAGCGCACGCGCGGTCTCGCCCTGCTGATGATCAGCCACGACCTCGCCGCGGCACGGCGGCTGTGCCATCGCATTCTGGTGATGGATGACGGCCGGATCGTCGAGGAAGGGCCAACGGAGCGCATCATCGCCGCGCCCGCTCACCCCGTCACGCAGCGACTGGTAGCCGCCAGCACGTGACCGCCTCCCTCAGAAGGCGAAACCGACGGACGCGATCACGCCCGCGCCCGCGTGGGGCACGTCACGCAGATCGGTGTCGATGTAGGACAGCCCGGCAGTGACGCGGCCGAAGCGCGCCTCGCCCCCCAGCGACCAATCCCAATAATCCTGCGTATCCTGGTATCGCGGCCCGTAAAGGGTGCGGCCAGCGTGCGCGCGCAACGCGAAGCGCGCGTGGATGATCGGCAGCACCCCTTCGCCGTACAGGTAGGTGACGCGATCGGCCATGGCGCCCTGCCGCCAGTCATAAGCCCCGCCGATCCTCACCTCCGCCTTGCCGATCGCCTGGACGATCACGAGCGTAGCCTCGCCCAGGTCGTTGTCGCCGGTAACGCCCGGAAAGCTGTAATAGGTGAAGCCGACATCGATCGCGGTGTTCCGTGCGACCTTACCCGTCCAGCCGCCGTAGAAGTCGAGTTCGGTGTGCGCGCCGTTGGAATAGCCATCCCAGCTGCGGGGATAGAAGCGGACGTAGGACGCCCAGGCGCCCGCGTAGAAGCCGTCCTTCTGCCGTACCGTCAGCCCGAACTGGGGGGCAGGTTCGCCCATCGTCTGGGATACGCCGCGATAGCGATAGTCGGAAACGAATGTGGCCGTTCCGGACAGGTTGAGACCGGTATCGCCGATCGCACCGGCTACGGCGGGGCCCCCACCGGTCAGCAAGGCTGCGGCGAACAGGGCGAGCAAACGCCTGCGCAAAGTCATCCCCCCACGGCCCGCCGGGTGCTGCGTCGTCGCAGGCCCGTCGGATTTCCTCACAAGGTCGGGAGGCGCGTCTCAAACGAAAAGAGCCGCAGCCTCGCGGCCACGGCTCCCTTCTAGATCGAAAAGGTTATCAGATCAGAAAGATACGCCGATCGATCCGAGGAAACCCGCCTTCGCGACGTCGCGGCCCGTGAAGGACACGAAACGATCCTTAGGCGCGTCGGTGTCGACATAGGTCACGCCGAACGTCAGGTTCTTCCACGTGTAGCTCACGTTGACGTTCCAATCGACATAATCCTTGAGGCCTGCGGTCAGGAAGCTGCGGCCCTTGTTCACGCCGAGATGCGTGCCGATGGTGAGCGGCGTTCCCGGGATCGCGCCGGACAGCTCGGCATAGGCATAGAGATTGTCGTCGCGCTCATGATCCCACGCGATCGCATGCTGCTTCGGCGCATAGGCGACGCCGACCTTGCCGGTGACCGGGCCGATGGCGCCGCTGACCGAGAAATAAGGCTCGACGAAGTCGCTGTTGATGCCGCCCGAACCCGGATAGTAATAATAGAGCACACCGCCATCGACGGTCACACCGCTGAAAGTCTTCTTATAGCCGGCGATCAGATCGATCTCCTGATCGCTGCCATTGGCGACATAATCGTCGATCGAAGAACCCCAGGTGCTCACATAGAAACCCGACGTATGCGAGATGGTGAGCGTGCCCTGAATGGCGAAATGCTTGTTGGTCTGGGAAATACCGCGGAACCGATAATCGCTGACGACGGTCGCTCCACCGTTGATCGTCAGTCCGAGATTATCGTCGTCGGCAAAGGCGGGCGTCGCAAGAGCAGCAGCGAGCGCGACGGCCGACAGGCCGAGGATGGATTTGAGCATGGTCTCTTCCCCTTGAAAGTCTTCAGGTTCCGTTCCCCTGCGCACCACCACCCAGGCCTCTGTTTCTTGGCGCTTTCTTGGCGCCCGACGTGCCGGATTGGACAGTAAGCGCGATTGTCTTGCTACAGCGATGGGCACCGCACAATGCAAAATGTCGGGGGTGAGCTGTATCCAAGACAAAGTGTTGCCGCGCCGCAACAGAATGTTTCCAGGAGTTGCGTAGTCAATTTTCAACGCGGAAAAATAACGATTCTACCAGTTGGTGCCGTAAAATCGGGCGGCCATTAGCCTTTCGTTAGGCTGCGCGATGGCATGCCCGTGGCATGTCGCGCTATCAGCCCACCGCCACCGAACTCACCGAAATCGCGGATGCCGGGGAGCGAATCGCCCGCCTGCACGGAATGCTGGCGGCGGTCGAGCGGCTCGGTGAATGCGCCTCCGGTTCGGAGACGCCGGACAAGGCGCTGGACGAGGCCGCCCGGCTCAGCATGGCCTATGCCGATGCACCCACGGTCGCGCGCCGCCGCTTCGATGCGCTCGCCGACGATACGGCCTTCTATGCCGATGCCGGCGTCTCGGCGCTGATGCGGATCCGTGGCTCAGAGGGCACTCCGGCTGCAGCACGCCTGCTCGCCAACGAGCTACGCCGCTCCATCCAGGCGCTCGTCGCCATTCTCGAACCGCGGCGCCAGACCTTTTCCCTGTGCCGCGAGGGCTAAAGACTCCCGTCAGACCAGCGCCGCGAAACGCTCCAGCCCGGCCGCCAGATCGGCGATCAGATCCTCCGGATCCTCCAGCCCAACATGCAGGCGCACAGCCGGGCCTTCCGCTTGCCAATGCGTCGCGGTGCGTAATCCTTCGGGATCGATCGGCAATGCGAGACTTTCGAAGCCGCCCCAGGAGAAGCCGATGCCGAAATGCTCAAGCCCGTCGATCAGCGCGGCGCGGGCCGCATCGTCCCCGCCCTTCAGCACGAAACTGAACAGGCCCGACGCGCCTGCGAAATCACGCTGCCAGACGTCGTGACCCGGACAGCCGGGCAAGGCAGGATGCAGCACCCGCGCCACCTCGGGCCGATCGGCGAGCCAGCGCGCCACCGCGAGAGCGCCCTCGCCATGCTGGCGCAGCCGCGCCTTCAACGTGCGCAGGCCCCGGCTGCCAAGCCAGGCGTCGTCCGGGCTGACGCACTGGCCGTGCAGGAAGCTCGTCCGGCGCAGCGCTTCCAGCCATTGCGGCGCGACCGTCACTGATCCCAGCATCGCGTCGGAATGGCCGACGATATATTTGGTGCAGGCGAGGATCGAGAAATCGACGCCCTTGGCGATCGCAGGGAAGAGCAAGGGCGTGGCCCAAGTATTGTCGAGCAGGGTGACGATCCCCCGCTCGCGCGCGACCGCGCAGATCGCCGGTATGTCCTGCACCTCGAAAGTGAGGCTGCCGGGGCTTTCGAGGAAGATCGCCCGCGTCGTCTCCCCGATCAGATCGGCAATGCCGGCGCCGGCCATCGGATCGTAGAAGCGCGTGGCGATACCCATCGGGGCAAGCACGCTGCGGCAGAAGGCGCGCGTCGGCTCATAGGTGGAATCGACCATCAGCAACTCGTCGCCCGGCTTCAGCACGGCGAGCAGCGCCATGGCGATGGCCGCGACACCGGAAGGATAGAGCATGGTCCCGCCCGCGCCGGGCTCCAGCTCGGTCAACGCCTCGGCCAGCGCCCACTGCGTCGGCGTGCCGCGGCGGCCGTAATAGAGGCCGTCATTGGGCCTCTTCACCGCAGCACGCAGGTCCGCGACCGTATCGAACAAAATCGTGGAGGCCCGCCAGATCGCGGGATTGACGATGCCTTGCGTCCATTCGCGCCGCCGCCCCGCCTCGACCAGCCTCGTGCCCGTCCCGCGCTGCGCTGTCTTGCCCTTGTCGCTCATGCGCCTTTGCCTAGCGCCGGGGCCGGGCCGCGTCGAGGCGCCGCGATTGCACGCGTCTGCCCCGCTGCCTAAAGGGGCGGCATGAGCATCACCCAACTCGGCCAGCAGACGCCGCTACCCGCATCGCCGGAGCAGGCGGTGCTGGACTATGTGCCCAATCCGCGCACCGGTCGGCCCTATCTCGTCCGCTTCACCGCCCCCGAATTCACCTCGCTCTGCCCGGTCACCGGCCAGCCCGATTTCGCGCATCTGGTGATCGACTATGCACCCGCGACGACGATCGTCGAATCCAAGTCGCTCAAGCTCTTCCTCGGCTCCTTCCGCAACCATGCCGGCTTCCACGAAGACGTCACCGTGGGCATCGGCGAACGGCTGACGGCGGAGATGCAGCCGCTATGGCTGCGCATCGGCGGCTACTGGTATCCGCGAGGCGGCATCCCGATCGACGTCTTCTGGCAATCGGGCACGCCGCCCGAGGGCATGTGGCTGCCCGCTCAGGACGTGCCCGGCTATCGCGGCCGGGGCTGAACCGCTTCAGAAAACGCCACTTTCGCACAAAGCGGCACCGTTCCCCCGCCCCGACCGGCTCGTCATCCTGCCCATCGATCAGGTGGGGAGAGGCACGGCATGAAATTCTGGCAGGTCCTGGCGCTGGTGGAGATGGATCATCTCGGCCCACTCTCGCAGCATGCCGAGGCCCTGGGTTTCGAGGGGATCGCGCTCGGCGATCATTTCATCACCTATCAGAGCCAGTATCAGGCCTATGACTACAGCAAGGATGCGGTGGTGCTGTGGTATCCGGAAACCCACTGGCCGGATTGCTGGGTCCAGATCGGCGCGCTTTCGCAGCTGACCACCACGCTGAAATTCACCACCACCGTCTATGTGCTGCCGATGCGCGATCCCTTCGCCGCGGCCAAGGCGATCCAGACCGCCGCCTATCTGTCGAAGAATCGTGTCGTGCTCGGCATCGGCGTCGGCTGGCAGAAGGACGAGTTCGATCTGGTCGGGCAGGATTTCCACAATCGCGGCAAGCGGACCGACGAGATGCTGGCGCTGCTGCCGCAGCTCATGTCCGGCGAGATGCTGGAATATCATGGCGAATATTATGATTTCCCGCCGCTGCAGATGTCTCCGGGCGTGCCGATGATGCCGGTGATGATCGGCGGCACCAGTTCAGCGGCAATGAAGCGTGCGGCGCGGCACGATGGATGGATCGGCGGCCAGCTGGAGCTCGGCCAGATCCCCTCCTTCGTGGAGGCACTGCGCCGCGAACGTGCGGCGATCGGGCGGGAAAAGGAGCCGTTCGAGATCGGCTGCAGCCTCTACGACTATAGCCCGGACACGGTGAAGCGCGCCGAGGATCTCGGCATCACCCAGATCCACAAGAGCGCTTTCCTCGGCCCGGACGGCCGGGCGGCGCGCATGCCTCTGGACGAGAAGCTGCGCGACATGGACCGGTTCGCAGAAACGCTCCTGCGCTGAGCGGAGGACGCGGACATTTCGATCCTCCTCGTTCCGGGATCGTTGCGCAAATTTACGTCATGCCAGCGGAAGCCGGGAGGGACGAGAAGAAACCACGCGAGAGCTCGTCACCTCCCTAAAGCAGCCGGATCTCGCGCAGCCGCTCGAGCAGATAGTCGTTGGCGGTTATCGGTGCAGGATGATCGCCGTCCGGGCCGATGCAGGAGGGCAGCGTCTCGATCAGGAAATCGGGCCGAAAATGTAGAAAGAAGGGCATGGACCAGCGTGAGACGCCGCGCCGTTCGGGCGCCGGGTTGCGCACGCGGTGGGTGGTCGAACGCAGCCGGCCGTTGGTCAGACGCTGGAGCATGTCACCCACATTCACGACCAGTTCGCCCGGCCGGGGCGCGACGGGCAGCCAATTGCCTTCGCGATCGAGAATCTCGAGCCCAGCCTCCTCCGCGCCGAGCAGCAAGGTGATCGCGTTGATATCCTCATGCGCCCCAGCGCGGATGCCAAACGCACCTGCTGGCACCGGAGGATAGTGCAGCAGGCGCAACACCGAATTCCCGTCGCGCGTGGCGTCGGAGAGGAAATGCGGCGAAAGCCCAAGGTGCCGGCCGATCGCATCCAGCAGGCGGGCGCCCGCCATGTCGAACGCCGCGAAGAGGCGCAGCATGACGTCGCGGAAACCGGGCAGTTCCCCAGGCCAGACGTTGGGCTGCATCACGCCTTCATAGGGATGGCGGGGCGGCAATTCCCGGCCGACATGCCAGAATTCCTTGAGATCGAAGTCGTCGGCGTCCTTGGCGGTCTCGATGCCGAAAGGCGTGTACCCCCGCGCGCCACCCGTGCCCTCGAGATGATGACGCCGCTTCACCGCAACGGGCAATGCGAAAAAGGCGCGCATCTCCGCTTCTGCCCGGGCGATAATGCCCGGATCGATGCCGTGGTCTGCGACGATCGCAAAGCCGTGCCGCGCGAACGCCTCACCCAGCGCCGCGGCGAAGGATGCCGGATCGTCGCGGAGCGAGAGCGAGGCGAGCGGCATCTCAGCGCCCGCGGAACAAGCTGCCGAGAATGCCGCGCACGATCGCGCCACCGATCCCGCCGGACGAAGAGGAGGATCGCCGGCTGCCGCTGCCGAACACCTCGCGTCCGATCTCGTTGGCAACCTGCCGTCCGATCGAGGAGGATGCCGATCGCGCCGCGGATGCGATCACCTTGTCGAGCACGCTCGGCTGCGCCGCCTGCCGCGCAGCCTCCGCCTGCGCGCGCGCGTCGACCTTGGCCTGCTCCGCCTGCTGCTTGGCAGCAACCTTGTCGGCCTCGGCCTGTGCCTTTGCGGCGTCCGCGTCGGCCTTGGCTTTCGCGGCAGCGGCAACGGCGGCATTCGCCTTGGCCGCCAGTACCTCCTGCGCGGATTCGCGGTTGATCGCCGCGTCGTATTTGCCGGCATAGGGAGAGGTGGAGACGATCACACCGCGTTCCTGCGCGGTGAGCGGCCCGACGCGCGAGGAAGGCGGCTTGATCAGGGTGCGCTCTACCGGTGAGGGTGCACCATCCGGCTGCAGCAGCGAGACCAGCGCCTCGCCCACTTTCAGCTCGATGATCGCCTTGGCGACGTCGACGTCCGGATTGGCGCGGAAGGTGTCCGCGGCGGATTGCACCGCCTTCTGGTCGCGCGGCGTGAACGCGCGTAGGGCATGCTGGACGCGATTGCCGAGCTGCGCTGCCACATCGTCCGGCACGTCGATCGGATTCTGCGTGATGAAATAGACGCCGACACCCTTGGACCGGATGAGCCGTACCACCTGCTCGATCTTGTCCAGCAGCCCTTTGGGCGCGTCGTCGAACAGCAGATGGGCCTCGTCGAAGAAGAAGACGAGCTTCGGCTTTTCCGGATCGCCCACCTCGGGCAGCACCTCGAACAATTCGGACAGCAGCCAGAGCAGGAAGGTGGCGTAGAGCTTGGGGCTCGCCATCAGCTTGTCGGCGGCGAGGATATTGACGCGGCCACGGCCCTTTTCATCCAGCGCTATGAAATCGTGGATATCGAGCGAGGGCTCGCCGAAGAAATTGGCGCCGCCCTGGCTGTCCAGCGAGAGCAGCTGGCGCTGGATGGATCCGACGCTGGCCTTGGTGACGTTGCCGTAGCGCGCGCTCAGCGTATCGGCATTCTCCGCGCAATAGGCCAGCATCGATTGCAGGTCCGCCAGATCGAGCAGCAGCAGCCCTTGCTCGTCGGCATAGCGGAAGGCGATCTGCAGCACGCCTTCCTGCACGTCGTTGAGGTCCATCAGCCGCGCGAGCAGCAGCGGACCCATCTCCGAGACGGTCGTGCGGATCGGATGGCCCTGCTGGCCGAAAAGATCCCAGAATATTGCCGGCGTGTCCGCATAGACCCAATCGGTATAGCCAATCTCCTGTGCCCGCTTGGACCAGACGTCATGCAGCGGCGACGTCGGAGATCCCGCCATGGCGAGGCCGGATAGATCGCCCTTCACATCGGCGACGAACACGGGCACGCCGATCTTCGAGAAGCTTTCGGCGATGCCCTGCAACGTCACGGTCTTGCCGGTGCCGGTCGCCCCCGCGATCAGTCCATGGCGATTGGCGCGCTTGAGGTTGAGCAGTTGCGGATGGGCGCCGCCGGGACCCGCACCGATGAAAATGCCGTCGTCGCCGGCCATGATTCACTCTCCCCTGACGCACAATAAAAACCCGCCGGAGCCATTCGCTCCGACGGGTCTCTGGTAGCTTTTCGGCCGGAGCCGGAAAAGGCTACTTCTTGGTCTGGATCTTCACGCCCACATAAGTCGCCTGGCGGGTGCCGCGCTGCACGAGCAGCAACACGCTCTGTCGCCCGGCCTTGCGCGCCGCGTCGACCGCGGACGCCGCCTGAGCCGCCGATCCCACCGGCACCTGATTGATCGACAGGATCACGTCGCCGCGCTGCAGACCCTGCTGGGCAGCGTCGCTCGACGGATCGATCTGGGACACGACCACGCCCCGCGTAGCCGGCTGCAGACCCAGCTGCCGCGCGATTTCCGGGGTCAGGGTCTGTAGAGACAGACCGATCGAATCCTTGGTCGCCGGAACGGCAGGCTGGTTACCCTGGCCTGCGCCCTGGTCGTCATCGCCCTGATCGTCGGCCTCGCCGAGCTGGTCCGCCGAGGCGGGGCGTTCCCCCACCACAGCGACCACAGACATGCGCTGACCGTTGCGTATCAGGTCGATCGGTACCTTCGATCCGATCGGCAGATTGGCGACGATATAGCTCAGTGTCTGATCCGGCGTGACGTCCTGGTTGTTCACCTTCACGATCACGTCGCCCTGCTTGATGCCGGCACGCGCCGCCGGATAGCCGGGCTCGACACGCGCGACGATCTCGCCGCGATCCTTCGGCAGACCGAGGGAGCCGGCGATATCCTCGCTCATCGGCTGGATGCCGACGCCGAGATAGCCGCGCTTCACCTTGCCGCCCGCCTTCAGCGCCATGATCACCGGCTTGGCCTGTTCCGCCGGGATCGCGAAACCGATGCCGACATTGCCGCCGGTCGGCGAATAGATGGCGGTGTTGATGCCGATCACATTGCCCTGAAGATCGAACATCGGGCCGCCGCTGTTGCCCTGGTTGATCGCCGCGTCCGTCTGGATGTAACGATCATAGGCGCCGCCATTGGGGCTGATCGAGCGATGGATCGCCGAAACGATGCCAGCCGTGACGGTGCCGCCAAGGCCATAGGGCTGACCGATGGCGAGTACCCAATCGCCGACGCGCGCTCGGCTGGAATCGCCGAATTCAACGAAGGGCAGGTTGGTCGCGTCGATCTTCAGCACAGCGAGGTCCGACACCGGATCGCGGCCGATCAGCTTCGCCTTATATTCCCGCCGGTCGGTGAGCGTGACTGTGATCGAATCAACTACGGCGCCCTGCTGCCCACCGGAAATCACATGATTGTTGGTGACGACGAAACCGTCGGGCGAGATGATGAAACCCGAACCGAGCGACGTCGCCTCGCGCGTGACAGGCTGGCCACCACTGTCGCCGCCGCCCTGACCGCCGAAGCCGAACTGACCGAAGAGATCGCCGAACGGCGTTCCGGCGAACGGATTATTCTGCTGCACCTTCACATGCTGGGTGGTCGAGATGTTCACCACCGCCGGCTGCAGACGCGCCGCAAGATCCGCGAAGCTCATCGGCGCGCCGGGCTTCGGAGCCGCCGACTGGATCGTGCCGGGCGCATTCTGGGCCACCTGCGCGCCCACCGGCTGTTGCAGCATCAGTGTCGCGGTCGTGCCGCCGGCCAGCAGGGCGGCGGTGATGGCGTAGGCATAGCGCACGATAACCGGTCTCCTAATATTCTCTCGTACGAGCGGCAAAGCTCGTGGGACGAAACGGCTGAACCGGGATTGAACGGCTCACTTCCGGCCCTTGAACTCCCGCAGATAGTCATTGTCGGGTGACAGGATGATGGACGAAGCACCCGGCGCATCGTTCCCGTCCGTTCCGAACGTCACTCGGTAGGACTGCATGGCGCGGTAGAAATCGTAGAAGTCCGGATCCTTGTTGAAGCTCTCGGCATAGATGCGCGCGGCATCCGCGTCGGCCTGGGCACGGATGATCTGCGCCTGCTTGGCACCCTGCGCCCGAATAGTCAGCGCCTCCTGCTCGCGCGCGGTGCGCATCCGTTCGAACGCGCTTTCCAGCGGGGTGCCGTCCGGCAGATCGGCGCGCTTGATCCGAACATCGACGATCTCGGCACCATATTGGCGCGCGATGCGATTGAGCCCTGCCTGGATATTGTCCATCACCTGGCCGCGCTCGGGGCTGAGCAGGGCGGCGAAGGGCCGCTTGCCCAGTTCGTTGCGCAGTGCCGATCCCAGGATGGGACGCAATGCCTCGCCCACTTTCCGCTCGCTGCCCGCGCTCATGTACATGCGCAGCGGATTGACGATACGATAGCGCGCGAAGGCATCCACCTCGAGGCGGAGCTGATCGGTCGACAGCACGGACTGGCGCTGCATGTCGAAATCGAGCACGCGTTTGTCGACCCACACGATCTGCTCGAAGAACGGGATATGCGCGATCAGGCCCGCGCCTGTATTCCCGAAATCCTCGTTGCTCTTATAGCTGTTGTAGACGCGCACGGGCTTGCCGACGCGCACGACCAGCGCCTGCTTGGTCTCGGGCACCACCGAGAAGACGCTGCTGCCGATCAGCAGCAGCAGGATCGCCGCGATCGCCCAGGCGATCGGGTTGCGGAACATGCGATCGGTGAGGTTCATTGCCCCGCTCCCTTCTTGGCCAGCGGAAGCGGCAGATAGGTGTTGGCACCGGGCGCCTCGACGATCGTCTTGTCGCTCTTGGCCAGCACCTTCTCCATCGTCTCGTAATACATGCGCCGGCGGGTGACTCCCGGGGCGAGCTTATATTCCGCATAGACCTTGTCGAAGGCCGCCGCCTCGCCCTGCGCCTTGGCGGTCAGCTGCTGGGCATAGGCGCGCGCCGCATTGAGATAGCTCTGGGCCTCCTGCTGCGCGGCCGACACCTCCTTGAACGCGTCGTTGACCGCGGAGGGCGGATCGGCCTGCTTGATCGCGACGCCCTGGATGGCCACGCCGGCGCGATAGCTATCGAGGATTTCCTGCATGCGCTGCGCGACGCGGCCCTCGATCTGGCTACGCTGCGATCCGATCGCGTCGTCAAGGCTCACGCGGGCAATCTCCGCCCGCATCGCGCTCTCGGCGACTTCGCGGATCGTATCGTCCGGATCCGCCAGTTCGAACACATATAGTTCGGGATCGCGCACGTTCCAGCGCACCGAATAGGCAAGGTCGATGATGTTCTGGTCGCCGGTGATCATCAGCGTGGGATCGTTCGCTGCGGTCGATCCGATGTCGATGATGCGGATATTCTCGACCTCCACCTTGCGGACATGATCGATCGGCGCGGGGAAGGTGAAGTTGACGCCTGGCCCGAGCGTGCCGGCATAGCGGCCGAACCGCGTCACCACGCCGCGCTCCTGCGAATTGATCTGATGGACGCTGGTCAACGCGACCCACAGCAAGATGAAAAGGCCGATCGCCGCCAGCCAGATCGGTTTGCCGTCGGGCCGCGGCACGCGTCCTCCGAACCGCTGCCGGCCTTCGGTCAGCAGCTTCTCCAGAGCGCTCGGCCCGGGGCCGCCGCGCTGCGGCCGCTTGCGCGGCGGCTGATTCCACGGATTGCGCGGCCCGAGGCCGTCTCCATTGCCGCCGCCCGATCCACCGCCGCTACCGCGTCCGCCCCAGGGGCCGCCGCCGTCTTCGTTCAGCATCGTGTGGATCTCGGCTCCCCGCCCAACTGTCTCGTCCATCCGGCCATTATAGGAAGCCGAGTCGCGGAAAAACAGTGCCATTGCCCACGCGCTGTCCTATGCGGCGCCCTATCATGAGCCAGAATGACATATTTTCCGCCGCGCTGGACGCTATAGCGGATCCGGTGAGCGGGCGCGGCCTCGTCGAATCCGGCCGTGCCGCGGCGCCGCGCGTGAATGGCGAAACCGCGAGCGTCATCCTCGACGTCTCGGGCCTTTCAGGCGATGCCCGCGCGCAGATCGAGCGGGCGATCCGCGGCAAGCTGACCGGGCTCGGCGGCGTACGCGAAGTGCGCGTCGCGATGACCGCGGAAAAGCCGAGCCGCCGCATCCTCGCGATCGGCAGCGGCAAGGGCGGCGTCGGCAAATCCACGCTTTCGGCCAACCTCGCGGTGTCGCTGGCACGCGCCGGCATCCGCACCGGCCTGATCGATGCGGATATTTACGGTCCCTCCCAGCCCCGGCTGATGGGCAGTGAGGGCATCAAGCCCACCGCGGAGGACAAGAAGCTCATCCCCGTACAGACGGCATTCGGCGTTCCGATGCTCTCCATGGGACAAATGGTGAAACCGGGCCAGGCGATCGCCTGGCGCGGGCCCATGGCAGGCGGAGCGCTCGGCCAGCTTGTCGATGCCGAATGGGGCGATGCGGAGCTGCTGGTGGTGGATATGCCGCCCGGTACGGGCGACGTGCAGCTCAACATGATCCAGAAGCATCGTCCCGCCGGCGCGCTGATCGTCTCGACTCCCCAGGATCTCGCGCTCATCGACGCTGCCCGCGCGATCGACCTGTTCCGCCAAGCCGATGTGCCGATCGTCGGTCTGGTCGAGAATATGGCCGGCTATGCCTGCCCCCATTGCGGCGAGATCTCCGATCCGTTCGGTGCCGGCGGCGCGGAGGCGGCGGCGCGGGAGATGGAGATTCCCTTCCTCGGCCGCATCCCGCTCGACATCGCGATCCGCCGCGCCTCGGATGCCGGCTTCCCTCCCGCGGCTGAGGACGGGCCGCAGGGCGCCGCCTTCGCCGAAATCGCCGCGCAGCTCATTCGGAGTCTTTCGCTCCGGGCCGGTTGAGCCTGGACGCCCGGCTTCCCATCTAGCGCCCTGGAACGTGCCGGCGCCGCGCCGGTTCGTGCTGGGCTTGCCGAAGTGTTCTGGCCCGATCCGAGCCGGGTCCGACGCTTCGGCGGGTTCCGCCGGCTGGCAGTGCCGGCCCCACGGAAAGGAAATGCCATGCCGCTGACCACCGATGCCGAGATCGCCGACCTCCTGTCCACAACGCGCACCATCGCGCTGATCGGCGCTTCGGACCGGCCGGACCGGCCGAGCTATGGCGTCATGCGGTTTCTGCAGGATCACGGCTATCGCGTGCTGCCGGTCAATCCGCAGATCACCGGCGAGCACGTCCATGGCGAATATATCTGGCGCGATCTTTCGCAGCTCGGCGAGCCGATCGATCTCGTCGACATCTTCCGCAACAGTGCAGCCGCCGGCGATGCCGTCGATGAGGCAATCGCCGCCGGCGCAAAGGCGGTGTGGATGCAGCTCGGCGTGATCAACGAAGCCGCCGCCGCGCGCGCCGAGGCCGCCGGCCTCAAGGTGGTGATGAACCGCTGTCCCGCCATCGACATCCCCAGGCTGGGACTGCCGAAAGTGGCGTGACGACCCAACCCCTCTCCCTACCCTCTCCCGCAAGCAGGAGAGGGTAAGAAGGTCAAAGCGTTGTTGGCGCCTTCCCGTTCAGCGATCCCTCGATCAGCGCCTTGGCCTTGTCTCCTGTCCAGTCCATCGCACCGGTGATCCGCCACTGCTCCTTGCCGTGCGCGTCGAAGAAGATGGTGGTGGGCAGCGTGTCGCCGACCTTCAGCGCCGTCATCAGCACATTCTGCTTGTCGAGATAGGGCTCGAGCGCCGCGAACTTCTCCTTCGCGAAGAACGGCCCCACCGCGCGGCGGCCCTCCATGTCCTGGCTCACCACCATCACCTTCATCCGGTCCTTCTCACGCCCGGCCAGCGCGTCCAGGGTCGGCATCTCGGCGACGCAGGGCGCGCACCAGGTGGCCCAGAGGTTGAGCAGCACCGGCTTGCCGCGATATTGGGTGAGCGTCGCCGGCCCGTCGGTCGGGCCGAGGAACGGGATGGCCGGCATGTCGCCGCCGCGGTGGCTGATGTCGAGCTTGCCGATGCCCGATGCGGGCGCGCCCTGCTGCTGCGGCTGCGCTTGCGGCGCCTCTCCCTTTTGCTTATCGCACGCCGCCAGCGCCAGCGCGAGGAGCAGTACAATCGAAAGCCGCACGACAAGCTCCAATTCCATGTGGGGCGGGCGTTTTGCCGAAGGCCCGGCCGCGGTGATGCGCGAGATCAATGCCTCGATCCCGTTCGACAAGCGTCTATGGCGACAGGATATCGCCGGGTCAAAGGCGCATGTGGCCATGCTCGCGGCACAGGGGATCGTGACGACTGAGGACGCCGCGTCGATCACCGAAGGGCTTGATCGCGTCGCCGCCGAATATGCCGAGACGGGCGTGCCGGAGGATCTCGCGCTCGAGGACATCCACATGGCGACCGAGAGCCGCCTCGCCGAGCTGATCGGCCCGGCAGCCGGGCGCCTGCACACCGCGCGCAGCCGCAACGACCAGGTGGCGACCGACTTCCGCCTCTGGGTGCGCGATTCGATCGACGCGGTGGAAGCCGGCCTCGCCGCACTGCAGACCGCGCTCGTCACCCGCGCGGGCGAGCATGCCGACAGCGTGATGCCGGGCTTCACCCATCTCCAGGTCGCCCAGCCGGTCACGCTCGGCCATCATCTGATGGCCTATTATGAGATGATCGCGCGCGACCGCAGCCGCTTCGCCGATGCCCGCGCCCGCCTCAACCGCTGCCCGCTCGGCGCCGCCGCGCTCGCCGGCACGGGTTTTCCGACCGACCGCTTCGCAACTGCCGCCGCGCTCGGCTTCGACGGGCCGACCGCCAACTCGCTCGATTCGGTCAGCGACCGCGACTTCGCGCTCGACTATCTGATGGCCGCCACCCAGTGCAGCCTGCACCTGTCGCGCCTCGCCGAGGAATTCATCATCTGGGCGAGCCAGCCCTATGGCTTCGTCGCCCTGCCGGATGCCTATTCCACCGGCTCCTCGATCATGCCGCAGAAGCGCAATCCGGACGCGGCCGAGCTGGTGCGCGGCCATGCCGGCCGGATCGCGGGGGCGATGACCGCGCTGATCATCACGATGAAGGGCCTGCCGCTCGCCTATTCGAAGGACATGCAGGACGACAAGCCGCCGGTGTTCGAGGCGCACGACCTGCTCGCCCTCTCGATCGCCGCGATGACCGGCATGGTCGAGACGGTCCGCTTCCGTACCGATCGCATGCGCGCCGCCGCCGAAGCGGGCTATTCCACCGCGACCGACCTCGCCGACTGGCTCGTCCGCGTTGCCGACATCCCATTCCGCGAGGCGCATCACATCACCGGCGCAGTGGTGAAGCGGGCCGAGGCGGACGGCTGCACCCTCTCCGAGCTCTCGATCGAGACGCTGCGCGCGATCGATCCGCGCATCGACGAGCGGGTCTTTTCCGCGCTATCGGTGGACGCGTCGGTCGCCAGCCGCCGCAGCCATGGCGGCACCGCGCCCGATCAGGTCCGCGCGCGCATCGCCGAGGCGCGCGCCGCATTGGGGATCGCATGATGAAGCGCGCGCTGTTCGCCCTCTCTTTGGCTGCCGCGCTTGCCGGATGCGGCAAGCGCGAGGCTTTGCAGCCGGCCTCCGGCCAGAGCTTGCCGCCGAAGCCGGCCATGGCAGCCGGCCAGCCTTCGGTCGACCAGCTGCTCGCCATACCCACCAATGCGCGTCCCGACCGCAGCGACGAGCCGCTGACCAAATCGGCACCGCGCAAGGACGACCATTTCGATCTTCCCCCGCCGGGCTGAGGCTTCATGGACCATTTCGAGATCAAGAACGGCGCGATGCACGCCGAGGACGTGTCTTTGCCGGCAATCGCCGATGCTGTGGGCACACCGGTCTACGTCTATTCGACCGCGACCATCGAGCGCCATGTGCGCGTATTTCGCGACGCACTGGAGGGGCTGGGCGATCCGCTGATCGCCTTTGCGGTGAAGGCCAATCCCAATGCCGCGGTGCTGGCCACCATGGCACGGCTCGGTCTCGGCGCCGACGTCGTCTCCGCCGGGGAGCTGAAGCGCGCCCGCGCCGCCGGCATCGCGGCGGACAAGATCGTCTTTTCCGGCGTCGGCAAAACCGCGGAGGAAATGGCGCTGGCGCTGAAGGAAGGCATCGGCCAGTTCAACGTCGAATCCGAGCCCGAAGCCGAGATGCTCTCGCAGGTGGCCTCGTCGCTGGGGCTGACCGCGCCGATCGCCTTCCGCGTAAATCCGGACGTCGACGCCGGAACCCACGCCAAGATCTCCACGGGCAAGTCCGAGAACAAGTTCGGCGTGGCCTACGACAAGGCACCGGATGCCTATGCGCTGGCCGCCAGCCTGCCCGGCCTCGCGATCCGCGGCGTCGCCGTCCATATCGGCAGCCAGCTCACCGATCTCGCACCGCTCGAGGCAGCCTTCACGCGCATCGGCGCACTGATCGAACGCCTACAGGCGGACGGTTATCCGGTAAGCGTCGCCGATCTCGGCGGCGGTCTCGGCGTGCCCTATGATCCGGCCAAGCCGCTGCCGCCGAGTCCGGCCGATTACGGTGCGATGGTGCGCCGCGTCAGCGCCGGCTGGAAGGTCCGCCTGGCATTCGAGCCCGGCAGGGTGATCGTCGGCAATGCCGGCGTGCTGCTCTCTCGCGTGATTCGCGTGAAGCAGGGCAGCGCCGCTCCCTTCGTGATCGTCGATGCCGCGATGAACGACCTGCTCCGTCCCAGCCTCTACGACGCCTGGCACGATATCCGGGCCATCGCGCCACGCGGAGATCGCTTCACCGCCAACGTCGTCGGTCCGGTGTGCGAGAGCGGCGACACATTTGCCATGGGACGGGACCTCGAATGCGTCGAACCGGGCGATCTCGTCGGTTTCATGACGGCGGGGGCCTATGGCGCGACGATGGCCAACACCTATAATTCCCGGGCACTTACGCCCGAAGTGATGGTGAATGGTAACGATTGGGCGATAGTGCGGGAGAGGCAGCCGATCGAGGCGCTGATCGCGGCAGACCGCCTGCCGCCCTGGCTCGTGGGGGAGTAAGTGATGAAGCCTGTTCGCAAGGCCGTTTTTCCAGTCGCCGGTCTCGGCACCCGTTTCCTGCCCGCCACCAAGGCGGTGCCGAAGGAGTTGCTGCCGGTGGTGGACAAGCCGCTGGTGCAATATGCGATCGACGAGGCGCATGCCGCCGGCATCGAGCAGATGATCTTCGTCACCGGCCGCGGCAAGAACGCGATCGAGGATTATTTCGACATCGCCTATGAGCTGGAAGCGACGCTCACCGCGCGTTCGAAGACCGACATATTGGCGACGCTGGAAGGCAGCCGCCTGGATCCCGGCGATGCCGTATTCGTGCGCCAGCAGGAACCGCTGGGCCTCGGCCATGCCGTCTGGTGCGCGCGCGACATCGTCGGCGACGAGCCCTTCGCCGTGCTGCTGCCCGACGAACTGCTGTGGAATCCTGGCAATCCCTGCCTCAAGCAGATGGTCGCCACCTACGAGGCGAAGGGTGGCAACGTGCTCGGCGTGCTCGAAGTGCCGCACGAGCATACCGGCCGCTACGGCATCGTCTCGCCCGGCACGGTCGAAGGGCGCGTCACCGAGGTTAAGGGCCTCGTCGAAAAACCCAAGCCCGCCGAAGCGCCCTCGCGCCTCGCGATCATCGGCCGCTACATCCTCCAGCCGGACGTGATGGGCATCCTCGCCGCCGGCGAGCGTGGCGCGGGCAACGAGATTCAGCTCACCGACGGCATGGCCAAGCTGATCGGCAAACAGCCTTTCCACGCGCTGACCGTCGACGGCGACCGCCACGATTGCGGCGACAAGGCCGGCTTCATCCAGGCCAATATCGCCTTGGCCCTGGAGCGCGCCGACATCGGCCCGGACGTCAAGGCCTTCATCGAGAAACTGTAAATACCCTTTTCCCCTCTCCCCGTGCGGGGAGAGGGAGGGGGCCGCCACGCTGCGGCGGGAAGGGTGACGGCATGCAAGCATGCAGCCGTACGAACCGGGAAGGGAAAGAAGCGGGGGAGCGAGCCTTACGCCGCCCGGCCCAGCGCCTTCTGCCGCCGCCGCTGCACCGACGACCCCAGCCCGATCGCCTCGCGATATTTGGCGACCGTGCGCCGCGCGATATCGAAGCCCTTCGCATTGAGCAGTTCGACGAGTTTGTCGTCGGAAAGGATCGCCTTCGGATCCTCCGCCGCGATCAGCGTGCGGATGTGGCTCTTCACCGCCTCGGCCGAGGCAGCCTCGCCGCCGTCCGCAGACTGGATGGCGCTGGTGAAGAAATATTTGAGCTCGAACAGGCCTCGCTCGCACGACAGATATTTGTTCGATGTCACGCGGCTGATCGTCGATTCGTGCATACCGATCGCGTCCGCCACTGCGCGAAGCGTCAGCGGCCGCAGATGCTCGACGCCGTTTAGGAAGAAGGCCTCCTGCTGGCTCACCAGCTCGGTCGCCACTTTCACGATGGTGCGCGCCCGCTGGTCCAGCGCCTTGACCAGCCAGTTGGCGCTGGTCAGGCAATCGGACAGCCAGGTGCGGCTCGCCTTGTCGCGATTGCCGCGTGCCAGCTCCACATAATAGCTGCGGTTGACCAGCAGGCGCGGCATGGTCGCGCCGTTGAGCTCGATCGCCCAGCCGCCGCTGCGCGTGCGGGCGACGAAGATGTCCGGCACCGCAGCCTGCACCGGCTCGCCGCCGAAGCGCAGCCCCGGCTTGGGATCATAGCCGCGCAGCTCGCGGATCATGTCCGCCATGTCTTCCTCATCGACGCCGCAGATGCGGCGCAGCTGCGGGAGCGCGCCACGCGCCAGCAGGTCGAGATTGTCGATCAGCCGCGCCATCGCCGGATCGTAGCGATCGGCCTCGCGCGCCTGGATCGCGATGCATTCCGCAAGGCTGCGCGCACCGACCCCGCTCGGCTCGAACCCCTGGATCACCGCAAGCACGCGCTCGATCCGGAACAGCGGCACGCCGAGCCGGTGCGAGAGCTCCAGCGGCGTGACGGTCAGATAACCGGCTTCGTCGATCTGGTCGACGATATGTTCGGCGATCAGCAGGTCCGTGCCGGAAAGGGCGGCGCCGGCCTGCGCCATCAGATGCTCGTGCAGCGACAGGCCGGCCGAGAGCATGGCCTCGAAATCCGGTGCCTCGCCGGTCGCCAGCCCGCCACCCATGCCGTCGAGCGCGAGGCCGCCGTCCATGCCCGGCGCGCCGTCTATGGCGCTGTCGTGATGGAAGGTCTCCTCGCCATAATCGACGTCGAGCGGCGCGTCCGCCACGCCGTCGCCAGCCTCGATCAGTCGGTCTGCCGTTGCCGGCTCCTCCTCGCCGAAGCCGTCGCTTTCGCTATCTCCATCGGGCACGGGCGTATCCTCGACCTCCGTCGCTCCCGATTCGAGCAGCGGATTCTTGTCGAGTTCCTCGGTGATGAAGCTTTCGATCTCGAGATTGCTGAGCGCGAGCAGGCGGATCGCCTGCTGGAGCTGCGGCGTCATCACCAGCGATTGCGACTGCCGCAGATCGAGACGCGGACCCATCGCCATGGCCCCTATCCGCGCATGTCCGAGGCAGGGGTCATAATTCGAAACCCTCGCCCAGATAGAGCCGGCGCACGTTGGGATCGGCGACCAGCGCCTCCGGACTGCCCGAGAACAGCACCTGACCATCATAGATGATGCAGGCACGGTCGACGATGTCGAGCGTCTCGCGCACATTGTGATCGGTGATCAGCACGCCGATGTCGCGCCGCTTCAGATCCTTTACCAGGTCGCGAATGTCCGAGATGGAGATCGGATCGATGCCGGCGAACGGCTCGTCGAGCAGCATGATCGAGGGACTCGCGGCCAGCGCACGGGCAATCTCGCAGCGCCGCCGTTCGCCGCCCGACAGCGCCATCGCCGACGAATCGCGCAGATGATCGATGTGGAATTCCTTGAGCAACTGCACCAGCCGCTCCTGCCGGACATCCGCCTCCGGCTCCGACATTTCGAGCACGGCCATGATGTTCTGCGCGACGGTAAGCCCGCGGAAGATCGAAGTTTCCTGCGGCAGATAGCCGAGGCCCAGGATCGCGCGCCGATACATCGGCAGCGCGGTGATATCGTCGCCGTCCAGCAGGATACGCCCCGCATCGGGGCGGACGAGGCCCATCACCGAATAGAAGCAGGTCGTCTTGCCCGCGCCGTTGGGGCCGAGCAGG
The DNA here is from genome assembly GCF_009755815.1 of Flavisphingomonas formosensis. Lineage (GTDB taxonomy): Bacteria > Pseudomonadota > Alphaproteobacteria > Sphingomonadales > Sphingomonadaceae > Flavisphingomonas > Flavisphingomonas formosensis. Next base: position 645,922 of record NZ_WRPK01000001.1, on the reverse strand, counting down.
CCGACTACCTCGCCGCGCGCCACCTCCAGCGACACGTTGGACAGCACCTGCCGGCGATCATAGGCCTTGGCGATCGAAACGATGGACAGCCCGCGTTCCAGCCCGTCGCGGCCCGCATCGGGCTGGGGGCGATCGAGGGTCATCGTATCATTCATGATTCGGGTCTGCCTTGACGCTGACATGGGCCGGTGCGGCCCCGGTGCTTCTGACGAAATCTGGCAGGCTTATTGCATGCGCGCGGAAAGCTGGTCGAGTGACTTGTTGGCAATCGCCCCGAAAATGGAGCGGATTGCCGCCAGACCGCTGCCTATTTGCCGGTGGCGGGCTTCGTCGTCTTGCCCGTGTCGGCGTTGGTCTTGGTGGCACCGCCGCCATTATTGCGCTGGGGCGCGATGAAGTGTCCGGTTACGCGGCCGCCCCGCCCGGTGCTGGTCGATCCGGCACCGACGGCGCTACCGTCGATCGTCGAGCGGCCGGTATTGAGATCCATCACCAGCCGGCCGCCGCGAACCTGCGATCCACCCTGGTTGAGGACGACATTGCCCAGCATGGTGATCAGCTTGCGGTTGAGATCGTAGATCGCCATCGATCCTTGCGCAGTCTGCGTCGCATTGTGCACCACCACGCCACCGGCGGCATCGATCCGCTGGATCTGCGGGCTCGCGCCCGGCGTCGCCGCCTTGGCGTAGGCCACCGTCATCCGCGCGGAATCGATCGTCATGTCCGCCTGCACGGCATGCACGTTGCCGGTGAAGATAGCGCGATTCGCCTTGTCCTGGACTTCGATGCGATCCGCCGTGACATCGACCGGCGCATTGCTGTTGTGACTTTTCATCACCTGCGCATGCGCAATGCCACCCGCGACCAGGCCGGCAAGGACGAGAGCGAAACCGGTCGGGACGGCGCGATTCATGGCCTTCCTCTGGACTGCCCCTGAACGATATGCAAGCGGGCGCGCTGATCGAGCACCACGATCCGGTTGGTCAGATCGGCCTGCATCCGCCCCGCCTGGAAGGTGCCGAGCGGCATCAGCCCATCGACTGGAGCGCCGCTGGTCACGTGCCGCGTCTTCATGTCGACGGTCACGTCGTGAGTATTGAGCAGATAGCCGCCCTGCGTCTGCAGTTTCACGGGGCCGTCGATCAGCACCTGCTCGGTCGTCATGTTGTAGCGGCCCTTGCCTGCGACGATATTCGCCGGCCCATCGTTCAGCATGATGCGTGCGGACAGATTGGAGAGCTTCACGACCGGATCACGCGACGTTTGCTGGACGGCGGATTCGGCGCGCAGCGCGAAAGGCTGCCCCTTGGTATCCTCGCCCCGGTAGAGCGCGTCGGACACGCGCAGCCGCTCCCTGGCGACCGCGACATGATCCTTGGAAAGCATGAACGAGATGTCGCGACCCGAGGTGATCGGCGCGATCGCCAGCATCACGATCAGGATCACGATCGCCGTCGGCAGCACGATCTGCGCGATCCGTATCACGCGATCGTGCTGGCTGCCCGGCGCCGCCCATTGCTGGCGGCCGATACGATTTCGCTCGGCAGCGTCAGACATGCGCGAAGATGTCGACCTCCGGCCAGCCCGCCAGATCGAGCTCGGCGCGCGAGGGCAGGAAATCGAAGCACGCCTGCGCCAGCGCGGTGCGTCCTTCCCGCGCCAACCGCTCGTCCAGTTTCTCGCGGCAGGCATGCAGGTAGCGCACGTCCGACGCGGCATATTCCTTCTGCGCGTCGCTGAGCTCGGGTGCCCCCCAGTCCGACGATTGCTGCTGCTTGGAGATTTCGGCGCCGAGCAGCTCGCGGATCAGATCCTTGAGACCGTGTCGGTCTGTATAGGTGCGCACCAGGCGCGAGGCGGTCTTGGTGCAATAGACCGGCGCCGCAACGACGCCGAGATAATGGCGGATCGCCGCCAGATCGAAACGCGCGAAATGATAGAGCTTCAACCGCTGCGGATCGGCGAGCACCGCCCGAAGGTTGGGCGCGGCATAATCGCTGCCGGGGCCGAATCGGACGAGATGCTCGTCGCCCTTTCCGTCCGAGATCTGGACGACGCACAACCGATCGCGCGGCGTGATCAGTCCCATCGTCTCGGTGTCCACGGCAACCGGCCCGGGCGCGAGCACGCCCGCCGGAAGATCTTCTTCATGCAGATAGACGGTCATCCGAACGCCATAGGCGCGCGCCGCGCGCGGCTCAATGGGCTCGACGCACGGGCCGCCGCGGCGGCGCGCTCAACGCGGCGCCGCGTCCTCTCGGCGGCGACGCTCGCGCCGGCGGCGTGCGAAGATGTTGAGGCCCTCGACCGAGGCCGAGAAGGCCATCGCCGCGTAGATATAGCCTTTGGGCACATGGACGCCGCAGCCGTCCGCGATCAGTGTCATGCCGATCATGAAAAGGAAGGCGAGCGCCAGCATGACTACCGTCGGATTGCGCTCGATGAAGCGGGCGAGCGGGCCGGACGCCGTCATCATCACGCCCACCGCCACCAGCACCGCGATCACCATCACCGGGATATGATCCGTCATGCCCACTGCGGTGATGATCGAATCGATCGAGAAAACGAGGTCGAGCGCGATGATCTGCGCGATCGCGGCGCCGAAGGTGATGCTCACCGTCGCGGCGCCCGGGCCGCTCTCTTCGCGATGCGCGTCGTCGTCCACATTGTGGTGGATCTCGGTCGTCGCCTTCCACACAAGGAAGAGCCCTCCCGCGATCAGGATCAGGTCGCGCGCGGAGAAACCGTGCCCGAACGCCTCGAACAGCGGACGCGTCATCCGCGCGATCACCGCCACCAGCGACAGCAGCGCGAGTCGAAGGCCCAGAGCCAGTCCGATGCCCACCATCCGGGCTTTCGGCCGCATCGCGTCGGGCAGCTTGTTGGTAAGGATCGAGATGAAAATTAGGTTATCAATGCCGAGGACGACTTCCATGGCGATCAGCGTCGCCAGCGCGGCCCAGACGCCCGGATCGGCGAAGATCTCTAAATTTTCGTTCATAATACACCTCTGCCGGACGCGTCATCTTGTCGCAAGCTCAGCTTTCGTTCAGCTCCCAGCAGGCAATAAGTCGAAAAAGTGGCAAAACCTCTCGCAGACCCTGGTATTTTCCGTTATGTGGATAAGTTGGCGCGGTACGGCCTCGCGTCAGAAGACATGTGCACGCCCCCGCTGCGCGAGTCTTGAGTGATGAAATTAGGGGCGATCCGGGAAAGTTAGACAGGGCATGAGTTTCGATCGTGGACGGCGCGGACAGCGCGGCGGCAGGGACAAGCGCGACGGTTTCGGCGAGGATAGCTACGGCGGCGGCTATGGCGGCGGCGATCGTTTCGGCGGTGGCGGCGGTTATGGCGGCGGCGGCGATCGCTTCGGCGGTGGCGGCGGTTATGGCGGCGGCGGCGATCGCTTCGGCGGCGGCGGCGGCGGTTACGGCGGCGGTGGTGGTGGCCGCGGCGGTTTCGGCGGTGGCGGCGGCTTTGGCGGCGGCGGCGGTCGCGGCATGCCAGCCCAGGTCATCGGCGAAGGCAAGGGCGTCGTAAAATTCTTCAACGCGCAAAAGGGCTTCGGCTTCATCGTCCGCGATGATGGCGGCGATGACGTGTTCGTCCACATTTCGGCGGTCGAACAGGCAGGCCTCACCGGCCTCGCCGAGGGTCAGCCGCTGGACTTCACCCTCGTCGATCGTGGCGGCCGCGTGTCGGCGACCGATCTCAAGATCGAGGGCGAGCCGCTTCCTGTCAGCACGCGTGGTCCCGCCCCCGGCGGCGCGGGCGAGCGCGCCGGTGGCCCGCAGCGCCAGCTGACGGGCGAGAAGGCGTCGGGAACTGTCAAGTTCTTCAACGCCATGAAGGGCTTCGGCTTCATCCAGCGCGACGACGGGCAGCCTGATGCCTTTGTCCATATTTCCGCTGTCGAGCGGGCCGGCATGACCAGCCTGAACGAAGGCGATCGGCTGGAGTTCGAGCTGGAAGTCGATCGTCGCGGCAAATATGCCGCGGTGAATCTGCAGCCGCTGCAATAAGCCTCGACCCTTCGGGGTAGCGAGTGACGCAAGGCCCGGTCCGCTTCGGCGGGCCGGGCCTTCGCGCAATGCGAGAATGCGGGTGATAAAGCGATTCGGGCTGGCGGTGCTTGCCCTGGCACTTGCCCTGTTGGGCTACGGCGTAGTCGGCGCCATGGCCGATCCCATCGTCCGCCACGCGACCATCGGCTTTCCAGATTGGCCGTCGGGCGCGGCGCCTTTGCGCGTCGCCCTGCTATCCGACATCCACGCCTCGCGGCCGGACCTGAGTCCGGCCCGACTGGCGCGAATCGTCGCACAAGTGAATGCGCTCCGCCCGGACCTGATAGTGATCACGGGCGATTTCATGAGCACCAAATCGATCGCCCTGCCAAATAACCCGCCGGCCAAGGCGCTCGCGCCGCTGGCGGGCCTGCGCGCGCCGCTGGGTGCGGTAACCGTGTTCGGCAATCATGACCATTGGAGCAAGACCGCCGACATCCGCGCCGCATTGGATGCGGACCACGTTCGTATACTCACCAACGAAGCGATTCGGCTGGGGCCACTGACCATCGGCGGGCTCGACGATCTGGTGACCGGCCACGCCCGCCAGGCCTCACTGTTCGCGCAGATGACCGCTATGCCCGGACCCCGCCTGCTGCTCAGCCACAGCCCCGACGCGTTTCCAAGGACACCGGAGGCGATCGCGCTGACGCTGGCAGGCCATACCCATTGCGGCCAGATCCGGCTGCCGCTGATCGGCCCGCTCGCCACGGGTTCGCTCTATGGCGAACGCTATCTCTGTGGTCTCGTGCAGGAAAAAGGCCGCACGCTGATCGTCAGCGCCGGCCTTGGAACGAGCATCGTGCCGCTGCGCTATGGCGCCCGGCCGGACCTCTGGCTCATCACCCTCGGTCCGGCGGAGCGTTGACCGCGATCAGGCCGCGCGGCTGGCTTCGAACAGGAACCAGGCGCGCTCCTCGGCCTGATCGGTCCAGTCATCGAGGATGCCGCTGGTCGCGTTGTCCTTTGCCGCATCGACGATGTCCTTCGCCTCGCGCAGCGATTCGACGAGCTTCAGATTGTCCTCGCGCAGTTCCGACAGCATGTCGGCAGCGCTCACGAATTCCGAATCATTGTCCCTGATCCGCTGGCGGCGCGCGATGTCGCCGATCGAGCGGAGCGTGGTGTTGCCGGTCTTGCGGACACGCTCGGCGATCTGATCGGTGGTGCCGAGAATCTGCGTCGCCTGATCGTCGAGCATCAGATGATAGTCGCGAAAATGCGGGCCCGAGACGTGCCAGTGGAAGTTCTTGGTCTTCAGATAGAGCGCGTAGCTATCCGCGAGGATGCTGTTCAGCGCGTCCGCAACGGTCATCGCCGCGTTGGAAGCAATGTCGGTAGGGGTCTTGAGTTTTTCCTTGGCGGCTTTGGCCATGTCTTTGGCTCCCGTTGTCGAGTCGATGGATGTGCGTGCGTAACGAACGAATACGGCGGCTTGCCGCATCGGCGCTACGCTCTTTTTGCGAAATTGTTCCGATCGCACAAATCGAGCGATCAGATCAGACGAAGCGCCCCGATCGCGGTGACGAATCCGATCAGGAGGAACAGACCCGCAATGCCGTGGCGCAACGGCCGGAGCGGCAGCGATTTTTCGAATCGGTCTGCCAAAGCCACCGCGACAGCGGCACCCGCTACCGTTCCGGCCGTGGCCCCGGCAGCGGCGAGCAGCAGCGAATCGGCGCGCGCCGCCAGCGTCATGGTGAGGAATTGGGTGGTATCTCCAAAGGCGAGGATGCCGAAGGAGACGGCGCTGGTGCCGAACGCGCCGAGCTTCCACGAATCGGCCGTGTCGGGCCGCCGTTGTCGCATCAGCGAGCCGACGCCGGCGGAGAGCAGCGCAACGGCGATCATAAGCGTGATCGCCCGGAAATTGATCATCTGGTGGATGAGTTGCCCCGCCCCCGCCGCGATCAGGCTGTTGGCGAGCGCCGCGACTGCGATTCCCGCCAGCACCGCCCCCTCGCGCCGCGGGAAGCGCAGGGCGAGGACGATTGCCAGCAGTTGCGTCTTGTCTCCGAATTCCGCGAGCAGGGCGGCGAGAAAGGTGGGAAGCAGGGCATCCATCGCCGCGTCGGCGGATCAGCCCATGCGGACCGAGACATTGGCGAGGAAGGCCTCGCCCGCATCCTCGCCGCAGCATTCGCAGCCGGCGGCCTCGCGCATCAGATCGAGATAGGGCAGCGCCATCACATGCTCGTCATGCCCGATAGCGCTCTCCAGCGCACGGGCGATATCGGCCACCGGCATAAATCCGAATTCGCGGGCGAAGCGACGTACCCCATCCACCTCCGCGCCCAGGCTCGCCATGGTCATTCGCGGCAGTGCGATCGCGATTCGATCGATCCGGTCGCACAGCTTGTCCCGCATCGCGCGGCGCATATCGGCACTGAGTTCCATGACACCCCCACCTTGAGAACGGTATCGGAAGACCATGCGCGCGCGCGGTAAAGATGCGATTAAGCGCAGCTCCGAACGGCGTGAAGCTTGACATCGCGCCCTCGGTCGCGCATTGGCCCGCGCTTGTAGGGAGCGGCGGCGACGCCGCTTTATTTTTTGGACAGCATAGAGATCAGAAGGGCTCCCGGGCCATGGCAAAGCCGACCACCGTCAAGATCAAGCTCGTGAGCACCGCTGACACCGGTTTCTTCTACGTGACGAAGAAGAATCCGCGCACGCAGACCGAGAAGCTGAACTTCCGCAAATATGATCCCGTCGTGCGCAAGCACGTCGATTTCAAGGAAGCCAAGATCAAGTAAGTCGCCCCCCCCCCGGCCTCGCGCCGGGAGGATTGTCGATGCGGCCAGAAGCGGCCGGGCCGAGGCCCGCGCCGTTTTTCGCCGTGACCATGACGTCCGACCGAAGCCGCTGCGCCAGCGTTCAGACCAGCGCCTCGACCGCCTCGACGAAGCGCATCACCGAGATCGGCTTGGAAACATAGCCCTGCGCGCCCGCCGCGCGAATCCGCTCCTCGTCGCCATGCGCGGCATAGGCGGTGACCGCCATGATCGGGATGGCGCGAAGCGATTCGTCCGCCTTCAGCTGCTCGATCAGTTCCAGCCCGCTGACATGCGGCATCTGGATGTCCATGACGATCAGGTCCGGCTGGAAGGATCGCGCGCGCGCCAGCGCCTCGCGCCCGTCGCGCACCGGCTCCGCTTCATAATCATGCGCGGCGAGCAGATCGCAGAACAGCTTCAGATTGAGTTCGTTGTCCTCGACAACGAGGATTTTTTTCGCCACGCACCACCCCGCATGTTCGGCAGGCAGACTTAGGCGATGGGATTGGCGGATACAAATGCAGCGCTGGCCCTTTCCGCGCTGGCCTGGTCGCTCGGCGAGTCCGATCGAGCAGAGCGGCTGCTCGCGCTCACCGGGCTCACTCCCGCCGATTTACGCTCCCGTGCCGACGAACCGGCGCTGCTCGCCGCGGTCCTGGGCTTTCTGGAAGCGCATGAGCCGGATCTGATCGCCTGCGCCGCTGCGATCGAATCGACACCCGACGCGCTGGTGCGCGCCCGCATGGAGCTTGAAGCATGAGCCGTCCGTTGCTCATCACCGATTGCGACGAAGTCCTCCTCCATATGGTCGGCCATTTTCGGGACTATCTGGACGAAACCCACGATCTTGATTTCGCCCTGGAGCATCAGGAGTTCGTGCACGCAATCCGCCGGCGGGACGGCACGGCGCTGTCCATCGAGGAGATCTGGCCGCTCTTCAAGGGTTTCTTCCCCGGCGAGATGCACCGCCAGACGCTGGTGCCGCATGCCCGCGAGGCGCTGGCCGCGATCGCCGAGGTTGCGGACATCGTCGTGCTGACCAATCTGCTCGAAGAGTGCAGGATGGACCGCATCGCCCAGCTCGAAGCGGTCGGCATCCGCCACCGCGTGATGTGCAACCAGGGCGGCAAAGGCACGCCGGTCGCCGCGCTGATCGAGGAATATGCGCCGTCCAGCACGGTGTTCATCGACGATCTGCCGCAGCATCACGAATCGGTGGCCCGCCGCGCACCGGACGTCTGGCGGCTGCACATGATCGCTGAGCCGCGCCTCGCCCATCACATCCCGGCCGCCGCCGATGCGCATGCCCGCATCGACGATTGGCGGGATGCCCTGCCCTGGATTCTCGAAAAGCTCGGCGCCTGAACGACCAGCGCCCTTGACGCTTCCCATCGCCGTACCAAGAAAGGCACATATGAGCATCGAAGATCGCCTGAACGAACTCGGCATCGCGCTTCCCGAGGCTGCGGCGCCGGTCGCTGCCTATGTTCCGGCGGTCGAGGCGGGCGGGCTCCTCCATATTTCCGGCCAGCTTCCCTTCCGCGACGGCGTGCTGATGGTCGGCCGCCTGGGCGAGGATCGCGACATCGGTTTCGGCCAGGATGCCGCACGGGCCTGCGGCCTGATGCTCATCGCCCAGATGAAGAAAGCGCTCGGCGGCGACCTCGATCGCGTCGAGCGGATCGTGAAGCTCGGCGTATTCGTGAATTCGACCGACCATTTCACCGACCAGCCGAAGATCGCCAACGGCGCGTCGGAACTCATGGAGTCGGTGTTCGGCGAAGCGGGGCGTCACGCGCGCAGCGCCGTCGGCGTCACCATCCTCCCGCTCGGCGCGGCCGTGGAAGTCGATGCGATCGTCGCCGTTCGCCCGGCTTGACGCCTTTTTCGCGCCCGCGCCCCAGCGCAGGCGCGTCGCCTTTCTGACCGCACAGCCTTTCGCCCATCGCGGGCTGCACGGCGCCGGACGGATCGAAAACAGCCGCGCCGCCTTCTCGGCGGCGGTCGCCGCCGGCCACGGCATCGAACTGGACGTGCAAGCCAGCCGGGACGGTGAGCCGTTCGTCTTCCATGACGAGGAGCTCGACCGGCTGACCGATGAGAGCGGCCCGCTGGCCCGCCGCCCCGGCTCGATCCTCGCGGCGATCCCGCTGGCTGGCAGCGCCGAGACGCTGCCTCGGCTTGATGAGATATTGGCACTCGTCGCCGGCCGCGTGCCGATCCTGATCGAGATCAAGACCCGGGAGACCAATGCCGGCGCGCTCTGCCTTGCGGTACGTCGCGCGCTGGAGGGATATCGCGGTGACGTGGCGGTTATGTCGTTCAATCCGGACGTCAGCCGCTGGTTCGCCGATCACGCCGCGCGGATCGCACGCGGCTTGGTGGTGACCGAGCAAGAGGCACATGGCCTTGCCGGACGGCTGCGCCGGCGTGCCGCGCTGTGGCGGGCCAAGCCCGATTTCCTCGCCTATGACGTGCGCGACCTGCCGTCCCGCTTCGCGGCCACCGCACGCGATCGCGGCCTGCCGCTGTTGACGTGGACGGTGCGCGATGCTGCCACCGAGGCAACCGGCCTGGCCCATGCGGACGAGATCATCTACGAACGGCCGGAGGCAGGATGAGCGACAGCGATCGCGATGACCCTGATGCCGTGGCGCGCATGGCGGGCGGCCTATCCGCCTTCCGGGCGGCAGAGTGGGACGCATGCGCCGGCACCGCCAATCCTTTCGTCAGCCACGCCTTCCTCTCGGCGCTGGAAGATTCTGGCAGTGCCACCGCGCAGCGCGGCTGGCAGCCGGTGCCGATCGCGATCGACGGGCCGGGCGGCCATCCGATCGCAGTGATGCCCGCTTATGCCAAGAGCCACAGCCAGGGCGAATATGTGTTCGACCACAGCTGGGCCGACGCCTGGCAGCGCGCCGGCGGCAACTATTATCCCAAGCTGCAGATCGCGGTGCCGTTCACACCGGTGCCGGGGCCGCGCCTGCTGGCGCGCGATCCGGCCTATGCGCCGGCGCTGATCGGCGCGGCCGAGGCGGTGGTGGCGGAGCATCGCCTGTCCTCGGCTCATGCCACCTTCATCGCGCCTGAGGAGGTGCCGCTGTTCGAGGCGGCGGGCTGGCTGATCCGGGTGGACCGGCAATTCCACTGGACGAATCAGGGCTATGCGCGTTTCGAGGATTTCCTGGACGCGCTGGCCTCACGCAAGCGCAAGGCGATCCGCAAGGAGCGCGCCGCGGCCGTCGACGGCCTGACGATCGAGCATGTCACCGGCGCCGCGCTGACCGAGGCCCATTGGGACGCCTTCTGGGGATTCTACCAGGATACCGGCGCGCGCAAATGGGGCCGGCCCTATCTCACCCGCTCCTTCTTCTCGCTGCTGGGCGAGCGGATGGCGGACAAGGTGTTGCTGATCTTCGCCCTCAGGCACGGCAAGCCGATTGCCGGCGCGCTCAATCTCATCGGCGCCGACACGCTCTACGGGCGCTATTGGGGATGCACCGAGGACGTGCCGTTCCTGCATTTCGAGCTGTGCTATTATCAGGCGATCGACGCGGCGATCGCCCGCGGCCTCGCCCGCGTCGAAGCCGGCGCGCAGGGCGAGCACAAACTGGCCCGCGGCTATACTCCAACGCCCACCTGGTCGGCCCATTATATTGCCGACGAGCGCTTCAGGCGCGCAGTGGCGGATTATCTGGAGCGGGAACGCGAGGCAGTGGCCGGCGACATCGCCGCGCTCGACGACTTCACCCCATTCAAGCGGGGATAGACGGCTCAGGCGGCCTGTCGCGTCGTGCAGGCGAGCCAGGCACGCGCCTGGCGCAGTGCCTCGGCAACTTCACGCGCCGTCAGTTCCTCGGCGATTTCGGCACGCCACGCCTGGGCGCGCTCGCTGCCGCCCATCGAGGCAAGATTGAACCATTTATGCGCCTGAATCAGGTCGACGTCGACGCCATCGCCTCCCGAGGCATAGGCGATGCCGAGATCGAAGCAGGCGTTGAGATCACCGGCGGCCGCCCTGGCCAGCCGGCTGTCCATCAGACTTTGTGCACTTGAGAGGCTCTGTCCCATGTTCGCTGCACCCCTTGCGACATTCGTCGACAGGGACATTGCGCCCGAGGTGCGAAGAAATGGTTAACGACGAAGTGACTATTCGGCCGGTCGCACCGCGAGGTTGTCGATCAGCCGGGTGCGTCCGAGCTTCGCTGCGGCCAGCAGCCTCGCCTCGCGATCGAGCGTGTCGACCAGCTCCAGCGTCTCGGCATCGCGCAGTTCGACATAGTCGACCGGATCGAAGCCGGCATCGTTCAGCCGCTTGATCGCCGCGGCAATCGCGGCCGCGGGCGGCGTGCCCTTCTGGATAGCCGCGGCCGCCTCGCCCAGCGCCCGCGGCAGCGCCCGCGCGGCGCTGCGTTCCTCGGGGGAGAGATAGGCGTTGCGCGACGAGAGGGCGAGGCCATCATCGTCGCGCTGCGTCGGCACGCCGATGATGGTGATGCCGAAATCGAGATCGGTCACCATGCGGCGGATCAGCAGCAACTGCTGATAATCCTTCTCGCCGAACAGCGCGACGTCGGGCCGCACCTGGTTGAACAGCTTGCTCACCACCGTCGCGACGCCATCGAAATGGCCGGGCCGGGCAGCGCCGTCCAGCCCCTCGGTCACGCCGCTCACCGCGATGCGGGTGGCAAATCCCTCCGGGTACATGACGTCCAACGTCGGCGCCCACAACAGGTCGCAGCCGGCTTCCTCCAGCATGCGGACGTCCGCCGCCTCGCGCCGGGGATAGCTGTCGAGATCCTCGCTCGGCGAGAATTGCATCGGATTGACGAAGATCGAGGCGATCACCCGGTCGGCGCGGATTCGCGCCTCCTCGATCAGCGCCATATGGCCGGCGTGCAGCGCGCCCATCGTCGGCACCAGCGCCACCGTCCGCCCCTCGGCGCGATATTCCGCCAGCACATTTCTGAGCGCATCAATGCTACGAACCGTTTGCACGAAGCCGGGGCCTCTTATAATCGCGAATGCGCGCGTCTTTGGGCGGCGCTTCGGCGGGAATCAAGAGGGCAGGATTCTTACAGCACTATGGCCGCTTCCGCGCATCTAATTGTTTTCGCTAATGAAAAGGGCGGAACAGGAAAATCGACAACGGCCGTCCACACGGCCGTCGCGCTCGCCGTAGCCGGCCGCAGCGTCTCCGTCCTCGATCTCGACACGCGGCAGAAGACGGTCGCCCGCTATCTCGAGAACCGCACCGAAACGGTGAAACGCACCGGTGCGCAACTGGTTACGCCGCATTTCCAGGTGCTGCGGGGCGATTCGGCGCAGGCGTTCGAGGATCAGTTCGGCCCCCTCTCCGAAACTTCGGAATTCGTGCTGATCGACACGCCCGGCCGCGACGATGCGATGGCGCGCCTGGCGGCGAGCAAGGCGGACACGCTGGTCACACCCATGAACGACAGCTTCATCGATCTCGATCTGATCGGGCAGGTGGACCCCGAAACCTACCGCATCCGCCGGCCGAGCTTCTATGCCGAGATGATCTGGGATGCGCGCAAGGCGCGAGCGAAGGCCGACGGCGTGACCGTGGACTGGGTGGTGCTGCGCAACCGCCTGCAACAGCTCGAGGCGCGCAACATGCGCCGTGTCGGGGCGGCGCTGGACGAGTTGTCCCGCCGGATCGGCTTCCGCGTCATCCCCGGCCTGTCCGAACGCGTGATCTATCGCGAATTCTTCCCCAAGGGCATCACCCTGCTCGATATCGGCCAGATCGGCGAGGTCGGGCTCAGTCATGTCGCCGCTCGGCAGGAGCTGCGCGAAATGGTGTCCGGCCTCGGCCTTCCCGACTGGTCGCCGCAGAAGCAGATGGTGCAGCTTTGAACCTGATCCTGCTCGGGATCGGAATCGGATTTTGGCTGATCTGGCGGGGCCGTCGCTATGGAGCGCGCAAGGCTGCGATGCCCCTCGCGGAGGCACGCCGTCTGCTGGACGTACCGCGCGGCGCTTCCGCCGAGACGATCCGCAGCGCGCATCGCCGCCTGATCGCGCGCGTCCATCCCGATGCCGGCGGATCGGCGGAACTGGCGCGGCGCGTCAACATCGCGCGCGACACGCTGATCGCGGAATTGAACCAGACCACGCCTCGCGCGTCCTGACGCACGGCGCCGCCAACGCCTTCACTCACAGGGAGACCAGCCGATGAGCCATCGTTTCGATCCGACCTCGCTTCGCGAATATGATATCCGGGGCATTGTCGGAAAGACGCTGGGTCCGGCCGATGCCTATGCGATCGGCCGCGGCTTCGGCACGCTGGTCCGCCGCGCCGGCGGCACACGCGTCGCCGTGGGTTATGACGGGCGGGTCTCCTCGCCGGTGCTCGAAGCCGCGTTGATCGAAGGTCTGGTGAAAAGTGGCATCGACGTGGTGCGCACCGGCCTCGGCCCCACGCCGATGCTCTATTATGCGGAGGCCACGCTGGAGGTGGATGCCGGCATCCAGATCACCGGCAGCCACAACCCGGCCGACTATAACGGCTTCAAGATGGTGCTGCAGCACCGCCCATTCTTCGGGCCTGACATCCAGAAGCTCGGGCAGATGGCGATCGACGCCGATTGGGAGGAAGGCGAGGGATCGACCTCCAATGCCGACGTCATGAATCTCTATGTCGACCGGCTGATGCAGGGCTATGCCGGCGGTGCCTTCCGCATCGGCTGGGATGCCGGCAACGGCGCGGCCGGCCCGATCGTCGAGCGGCTGGTGAAGCTGCTGCCCGGCGAACATCACACGCTCTACACCGAAGTGGACGGGCGCTTTCCCAACCATCATCCGGACCCGACGGAGGAAAAGAATCTCGAGGATCTGAAGGCTCTCGTGCTCGAAAAGGGCCTGGATTTCGGCGTAGCCTTCGATGGCGACGGAGATCGCATCGGCGCGGTCGACGGCAAGGGCCGCGTCGTCTGGGGCGACCAGCTCCTCTCCATCCTGGCCGAACCGGTTCTGCGGGAGCAGCCAGGAGCTACGATCATCGCCGACGTGAAGGCCAGCCAGGCGCTGTTCGACCGCGTCGCCGCCCTGGGCGGCGAGCCGCTGATGTGGAAAACCGGCCACAGCCTCATCAAGACCAAGATGAAGGAAACCGGCAGCCCGCTCGCCGGCGAGATGAGCGGCCACATCTTCTTCGCGCACGATTATTACGGCTTCGACGATGCCCAATATGCCGCCATCCGGTTGATCCGCGCGGTGCGCGTACTGGGTGGATCGCTGACGGGCCTCAAGGACCAGATGCCGGCGATGGTCAACACGCCGGAGCTGCGCTTCCAGTCGTCCGAAGACCGCAAGTTCAAGGTGGTCGAGGAAGTGCTCGCCCGGCTCGAGGCGGAGGGCGCCGACGTCAACCGCACGGACGGCGCGCGCGTGAACACCCCGGACGGCTGGTGGCTGCTGCGCGCGTCCAACACACAGGACGTGCTCGTCGCCCGTGCCGAAGCGACCGACCAGGCCGGTCTCGACCGGCTGATGGAACAGATCAACGCGCAGCTGGCGGCCAGCGGCGTCGAACCGGTCCTGTCCGCAGGGCATTGAGCTTTCGGCAACCTCCCCGCTTGCTCGGCGCATTCATCGCCGAACAGGGCGGGGCACTTCCGGCGACGGGGTGACGGAAGGAGATCCGGGAGCAAGCTGCGCGACAGGCAAATCGCGCGGCTTGCTCCAAGTCTTTACGGTCGCATCGCTTTTACGGAAAACCGGTTCCCACTTTTCCGCACGATGCTCTAAGCGAACGCCTCGTCGAACAGCGCCAGCATTTCGCCCCAGCTACGGCGATCGGCGCTGCCGTCATAGCGTGCGAAATCCGGCATGCCGACCTTGTCGGCATCGGGATTGGTGAAGCTGTGCACCACGCGGCCATAGACGTGGAGCCGCCAGTCGACACCGCCGCCCTTCATCTCCTGCTCGAACGCCGCACGCTGCTCGAGCGGGATGCCGGGGTCATCGGCGCCGATGCAGACCAGTATCTTGGCTTTGATCGCCTTGGCGTCCTCGGCCGGCGCTTTGGTCTCCAGCCCGCTGTGGAAGCCGGTGACGGCGACGATGTCGGCGCCGCTGCGCGCCAGCTCCAGCGACATGGTGCCGCCGAAGCAGAAGCCGATCGAGGCGATGCGCGCGGCATCCACCTCGGGCCGCGCGGCGAGCACGTCGAGCGCGCCCTTCGCCCGTGCGCGGATCCGCGCCGGTTCGTCGCGCAGCGCCATGATCGTCGGCATGATGTCGGGCAGGCTGGTGAAGACCTTGCCATCGCCATGCAGGTCGCCGGCCAGCGCGACATAGCCGTGCTCGGCAAGGCGGCGCGCCCGCGATTTGGCATGCTCGCCGAGGCCGAACGCCTCAGGGAAGACGAGCACGCCCGGGCGCGGGCCGGCCTTCGTCTCGTCCCAGTAAAGTTCGCCCTTCATGGTCAGCCCGTCGGCTGCGTAGGTGACGGTCTCGGTCTTCATGCGCACCTCTCCTCTTGCCCAACGCCTCCTTCTCATGCCGATCGAGGCGGGCGCAAGCACGCGGCAAGGCCGGTCGAGCCCATATGATTGCCCTTCGCGCCGCCATGCTGTATGGAGCCGCCTCGCCCGCCCCGGCCAGCTGCGTTCATTCTCGACGCGGCGCCGGGGCGCCTCTATTTTCAAGACTCCGGATTGGAGCCAAGCCGATGACCCGCCGCCGCCAAATCTACGAGGGCAAGGCAAAGATTCTGTACGAGGGCCCCGAGCCCGGCACGCTCATCCAATATTTCAAGGATGACGCCACTGCCTTCAACGCCCAGAAAAAGGGCACGATCAACGGCAAGGGCGTGCTCAACAACCGCATTTCCGAGCATGTCTTCACCCTGCTCGGCAATATCGGTGTGCCGACCCATTTCATCCGCCGCCTGAACATGCGCGAGCAGCTGATCCGCCAGGTCGAGATCGTGCCGATCGAGGTGGTGGTGCGCAACGTCGCCGCCGGCAGCCTGACCAAGCGACTCGGGATCGAGGAGGGCACGCAGCTGCCCCGTACGATCATCGAATATTATTACAAGGACGATGCGCTCGGAGATCCGATGGTGACGGACGAGCATATCGCCTGCTTCGGCTGGGCCAGCCAGGACGAGATGCACGACATCGCCGACATGGCGATCCGCGTGAACGACTTCATGTCCGGTCTGTTCGCGGGCATCGGCATCCGCCTCGTGGACTTCAAACTCGAGTTCGGCCGGATCTGGGACAATGACTATAGCCGGATCATCCTGGCCGACGAGATCAGCCCGGACGGCTGCCGCCTGTGGGATATGAATTCCGGCGAGAAGCTGGACAAGGATCGCTTCCGCCAGGATCTCGGCGGCGAGGTGGAGGCCTATCAGGAGGTGGCGCGGCGCCTCGGCCTCCTGCCCGACGGCGTCGACACGACCGTGCTCGACCTCGAATCGCATCGCAAGAATCGCGGCAAATGACCCTTCCCCCTTGCCCCTCCCGTCCGGGGGGGCCATAGGGGCGCCAGTTTCTCGACCATGCGCAGGAAGTAGCGATGAAGACGCGCGTCTATGTCACGCTCAAGGGCGGCGTGCTCGATCCGCAGGGCAAGGCGATCCATCATGCGCTGGAAGGCCTCGGCTTCTCCGGCGTCAACGATGTGCGCGCCGGCAAGCTGATCGAGCTCGATCTGGAGGACGGCGTCGCCGAGGCCGACATCGATGCGATGTGCCGCAAGCTGCTCGCCAACACCGTAATCGAGAATTACCGCATCGAGCGGGGGAGCTGAGCCCATGCGCAGCGCCGTGATCGTCTTCCCCGGATCGAACTGCGACCGCGATCTGGCGGTGGCGATCCGCGACGTGACGGGCCGCGAGCCGGCCATGGTCTGGCATCGCGAGACCGAGCTGCCGGCCGATATCGGCCTCATCGCCCTGCCCGGCGGCTTTTCCTATGGCGACTATCTGCGCTCCGGCGCGATGGCCGCGCGTTCGCCGATCATGCGCGCCATCGCCGACGCCGCCGGCCGCGGCGTGCCGGTGCTTGGGATCTGCAACGGCTTCCAGGTGCTCACCGAGGCGGGGCTGCTGCCCGGCGCGCTGATGCGCAATGCCGGCCTGTCCTTCGTCTGCCGCGACGTGTCGCTGACCGTCGAGACCAGCCAGTCTATCTTCACCAACCGCTATTCGGCTGGGGAGGGAATCCGCATTCCCGTCGCCCATCACGACGGCAACTACCAGGCCGACGCCGCGACGCTGGACCGGCTCGAGGGCGAAGGCCGCGTCGCCTTCCGCTACGCCGAGGAGGTCAACGGCTCGGCGCGCTCGATCGCCGGGGTGATCAACGAGACCGGCAACGTGCTGGGCATGATGCCGCACCCGGAGCGTCTGATGGAAACCGCGCAGGGCGGCACCGACGGCCGCCGGCTGTTTGAGGGGCTGCTCGAAGCCGTCGCTTGATCGGCCGCCACGCGCGCGCCTTATGGTGCAACAGTGGCGGCATGAGGCATGGGGCGATACGCGTGATATCGGGCGCGTGATATTGGCCGAGCTTCTGCGCTGACGGCCTTTCGAGCGGCGGTCAGAGCTTCGCGCGGAACGGCGTGAAATCGGTGCCCTCGTCATAAACGTCGAGCCCTTCGCGGCGCTTGAGCCCGTTGACGACGAGATAGGTGACCGGCGTCAAGATCACTTCCCAGCTCACCTTCAGCACCCATTGGGTGACGAGCACCTTGAACACCAGGCCGGTCGTCCAGCCGGCGGCGCCGAGGAAGGCGAGCGGATAGAAGATCAGGCTGTCCACGCCTTCGCCCGCGATCGTCGATCCAATGGTGCGGGTCCACAGATGCTTGCCCTGGGTCATCAGCTTCATCTTCGCCATGACGAAACTGTTGACGAATTCGCCGGCCCAGAAGGCCGTCATCGAGGCGAAGACGATGCGCGGCACCTGCCCGAACACCTGCTCATAGGCGGCCTGTCCGCCCCAGTCGGGTGCCGGCGTCAATGCCACCACCACATAGCTCATGAACGCCATGAACAGGAGCGCGGCAAAACCTGCCCAAATGCATCGGCGGGCACGCGCATAGCCATAGACCTCGGTCATGATGTCGCCGAGCACATAGCCGACCGGGAAGAACAGGATGCCGGCGCCGAATGGCCAGGGCCCGATCCCCGGCAGCGTCACCTGCGCGACCTTGCCAGCGCCGAGCACGTTGGAGAGCAGCAGGATGGTGACGAACGCCGCCATGACGAAATCGAAATAGCGCAGCGGCCTGCCCGCCAGCTCCGCGGCCGTGACCGTCTGCAATCCCTGTTGGCTCAATTTTTCCTCCCCTTGGCGCACTGCAGCATCCTAGACCGCAGGATAGGATCCGCGCTAGAGCGCCCAAGGCGGGCGCCCGTAGCTCAGTTGGATAGAGCACGAGCCTTCTAAGCTTGGGGTCGCAGGTTCGAATCCTGCCGGGCGCGCCAATGTCCGTTGAGCCTCCGCGTCCGTGCGGACCAGCGCCCGCCTTGCTTTGCTCGCATCAGCTCGCACCGCCGCCGGCCATGCGCGCCGAACCGGTTCGAGCGGGCCGTCGACGTGGCGGTGGATTTCGATTAAATCATGTTCATTCAACGACTTTGGAACCAGCCGCCACGCCTTTCGTCGCCCGTTTCCGGTGACATTGGACAGCAGGCATTCATTCGTTCTGCCGAACATCGCCCGAGACCTGTCGTTTAGGGTTGGATGATGATGATCGGACAATTTCGGCGCCTGCTCCTTGCTGCCGGCATGAGCACGCTTCTTCCCTCAGCGCTCAGCGCGGCGCAGGCACAGCAGGCCGCCCCCTATGCAGAGCCGCCACCCGGCTACGACGATCAGGCGCCTCCGCCGGGATATTATCCGGACGACGGCAATCCGCCGCCGGATCAGCCGCCGCCCGGCTATGCTGGGCAGATGCCGATGGCTGCGCCGCCACCGCCGCCGCCCGGCTATGACGGCTCGCAGATCCCGCCGCCGCCGCCCGGCTATGCGCCCGGCCCCGATGACGACCGACAGGAAGCGCAGGACCGCGCCTATGCCGACTATACCCAGCAATGGGCGCAGGCGAATTGCGTCAAGGCGCACGCCAATAGCGAGGCCGCGGCGGTGCTGGGCGGCGCCGTCGGCGCCCTGCTCGGCTCCAGCGTGGCGGGGCGCCACGATCGCGGGGCGGGGGCGATCCTCGGTGCGGGCGTCGGCGCCGTGGGCGGTGCCGCCATTGCCGACAGCAGCGCCAGCCACGCCACGAGCCCCGGCTGCCCGCCGGGATATGTCGTTCGGTCGGGGGCGCCACCTTTCGCTTATGACGGCCCGGCCTATGTCTACGCCGCGCCCGACTGGTACGATCCCTGGCTCTTCTACGGCGGGGTCTGGACCTATCGGCCCTATCCCTATCATGTCTGGTATTATCACCATTATCGCTGGGGACGCCCGGGTTACCGGCCCGGCTATTATGGACGATATGGCCGACCCCACGGCTATTATCGCCATCGCTGATCCCGTCGTGGCGGGTGCCGGCCGGTAGCCGGACATCCGTCGCACCGATCGTTCTCTCTCCCGCCGCCCGAACGGCTTTCCCTCGGATCACGCCGTGGCTGCGGCCGCGCGCGATCCGGACGCTGCCGGATGCCAACATGAACAAAACTTAGTCTTGCGCACAGCTTTTCTCCATCAGCCGGCTTCCATGCGCACGGCCTCGGGTTCCGTGGCTGTCAATGCGTCACGCGATGCACCAGGGCAGCAACGAGGCGGACTATCTTGCGCGTGAGGGACGGATATCGGGATGTCGCGGCAATGCGCACATCCCATTGGGGATATGGCACCGCGCTGACGCTGATCTGCAGCCTCTCCGCCGGGATCGCCCAAGCCCAGACGGCAACTGCGCCTCCCAGGAGTCCTGCGAAGCTTTCGGCAGATGCCGCGGAAGCGGCCGAGAAAGCCGAGGAGGCCCGCGACGAGATACTCGTCACCGCGCAGAAGCAGCATGGCGCCGTCGCCACGCAGATTCCGCCCGAGGTCAATCTCAACTCCACCGCGATCCGCGCCCTCGGCGCCGCCGATCTGCAGGAGGTGTTCGAGGATCTCGCCCCGGAGATCAGGACCGGTGCCGAAGCCGGGAAGGCGGCGCCGACGCCGATCGTGCTGGTCAATGGGCAGCGCATCGCCGGCTTCTCCTCGATCAAGGATCTGCCACCGGAGGCGATCCGCCGCATCGAGATCTTTCCGGAGAAAGTCGCGCTGCAATATGGCTATGGTGCCGACCAGCGGGTGGTGAACGTGGTGCTGCGCAGCAACTATCATGCGCTCACCCTGCTCGGCCGCTACACGATCGCGCCGGACAATTGGCGCGGCATCTATCGCGCCAAGGCGGACCTGGTCCGCATCGGCGAGAACGCCCATTGGAGCCTTGATCTCGATTATCGCCACGAGGATCCGCTGTTCGCGGACACGACGCTCGCCGGGCCGCCGGGCTCGGCGGAAGCGGCCGCCGCCGTTCCCGCGCATACACTCGCCATGCAGGGCGATCATCTGACGATGAGCGGCGATGCGGAGCGCAGCTTCGGTGCGATCACCGCCGAACTGACCGGCCGCGTGCAACTCGATGCGCTGCAAAGCCGGCCGGGCCTCGCCGACGAGGACGGCGCGCTGCTGGAACAGGAAGGGCTTTCCGATCTGATCGCCGGCCCGCTGAAGCGTGTCGACCGCACCGTGGATGCAGGCACCAATCTGACGCTGAACGGCACGCTCGAGAGCTGGCGCTGGTCGTTCATCGGCGCGCTCGAAGAATCCACGCGCATCACTCGCACCGGTGATACCGCAAGCGCGGGCGGGTTCGACACCATATTGCTGCCTTCGCCGACGCTGCTCGGCAAAAGCTGTTCCGATTCGGATCCCGAATGCGTGTCGACCACCACGCGCACGGCCAGCGGTGATTTCTATCTCAACGGCAAGCTGTTCCCGCTGCCCGCCGGCGACGTTACCGCCGCGCTGCGGGCGGGCTTCGCCTTTTCGGGCCTGCACAGTGAATCGCCGCCCGCCGGCCAGGCGACGCGGCTCACGCGCAACGAGGGCAATGCGCGGGCGAACCTCGATATCCCGCTGACCATGCGCAGCGCGCCGATCGGCAAGCTCACCGTCGGCATCAATGGCGAGATTCATCAGCTTTCCGATTTCGGCACGCTCTCCACGATCGGATCCACCGTCGAATGGTCGCCCGTCCGGCCGATGAATATCCTGGCTTCGGTCAGCCGCGCGGAGCAGGCGCCGAGCCTGATGCAGCTCGGCGAAGCTACACTCGAAACGCCGGACCTGCGCGTTTTCGACTTCGTCAACGACACCACCGCCCTCGTCCGCCATATCGAGGGCGGCAACCCCGGTCTCGAGCGCCAGACCTCCAGGATCGGCAAGCTGCGGGTGCAGATCAGCCCGATCCGCTCCACCGACCTCACTCTGTCCGGCGAATATACGATCGAGCATATCCGCAATCCGATCGTCGCGCTCACCGCGGCGACCGAGGCTGCGATGGATGCCTTTCCCGATCGCTTCGCCCGTACCGATCGAGGCTATCTGACCGCCATGAGCGTGACCCCGGTCAACCTCGACCGGCGCGATCGCCAGCAGATCCGCTGGGGCCTCACCTATTCCACGCCGTTCGGCGCGACGCGGAAGGCCAAGGACGGCTCGCCAACCCGCAACCAGTTCCAGATCGCGCTCTATGACACATGGCGCATTCAGGACCAGGTCGTGCTGCGAAATGGCGAGTCGCGGCTCGACCTGCTGAACGGCGACGTGATCAGCGACATGGGCGGCACGCCCACCCAGCAGATCGATCTTCAAACGACGGTCTCCACCGCTGCGTGGAGCGCGGACATCAACGCCGAGTGGCAGACCCACACCCATGCCGATACCGGCGTGCTGGAGCAGGGCCGGATCACCTATTCGCAGGGGATCACGCTCAACCTGCGCCTGCAGATCAACCTGGCCAGGCAGCGCTGGCTCACCGGGCTGCTCCCCTGGCTGCGCGGCAATCTCAACCTCTCGGCCGACAATCTGCTGGGAGCGCATACCAGGGCGCATGATTCGAGCGGCACGGTGCCGCTCGCCTACACCGAATCCTATCTCAACCCGACCGGGCGGACCTTCCGCATCACCTTGCGCAAGCGCTTCCGCTGAGCGCGCGGAACTGGTCCGTTGCGCCTTCGCAACGGCAGAGGTGTGGAACGCACTGGGCGAACGGCGGGTTGGACGATAGACTTTCGCTTCCTGTCCTCAACGGAGATTGCCCATGTCGCATGAACAGCCGCTCCCGGAACAGGCGGTCTCGCCCTATCCCCGGGATGCCGACGCGCAGGCGAGTGCCAAGGAAGAGGCGCTGACGGCGGCCGGCCTGGACAAGAGCGATGGTGCCGGGCGCGGCAAGATCATCGGACTCGCGGCCGCCGGCGCGGCGATCGGATCGGCTGCCATCGCCGCCGCGTTGCTCTACTATAACCGTTCGAACAAGGGCGAGAAGGACAAGACCAAGCCGAAAGCGAAGCGCGCGTCCCGCCGCAGCGAGCCCGCGAACGAGGATTGAGCGCCTGCTTCGCTCCCTTCCTTCGAGGGAGGTGAGAATAGCGTTCGCTCCGCTGCCACCAATCACCCGGCATGGCCTACCGGAAGGGTGGCTCGTCGAAAGCGCGCAGCTTGCGGCTGTGCAGGCGGTGGCCGGTGCGGCGCAGCTCGTCGATCGCCGCGATGCCGATGCGCAGATGCTCGCTGATCGCCCGTTCGTAGAAGCGATTGGCCTGGCCGGGCAGCTTGATC
The DNA here is from genome assembly GCF_009755815.1 of Flavisphingomonas formosensis. GTDB lineage: Bacteria > Pseudomonadota > Alphaproteobacteria > Sphingomonadales > Sphingomonadaceae > Flavisphingomonas > Flavisphingomonas formosensis. Next base: position 623,254 of record NZ_WRPK01000001.1, on the reverse strand, counting down.
TCGCCATGGATCGGCCGGTCCGAGACGCAGAGCAGCGTCCCGTAGGGCACGCGGAAGCGATAGCCCTGGGCGGCCAAGGTCGCCGATTCCATGTCGATCGCCACCGCCCGGCTCTGGCTGAAGCGTAGCGCCGAGCGGGTGTAGCGCAGCTCCCAGTTGCGGTCGTCGGTGGTCACCACCGTGCCGGTGCGCAACCGGCGCTTGAGCCGCTCCTGCGTCTCGCCCGACACGGCCTCCGCGCCCGCGACGAGCGCGAGCTGCACCTCCGCGATCGCCGGGATCGGAATCTCGGGCGGGAGCACATCGTCCAGCACATGGTCGTCGCGCAGATAGGCGTGGGCGAGCACATAGTCGCCGATCCGCTGGCTCGGACGCAGGCCGCCGCAATGGCCGATCATCAGCCACACTTCCGGCCGCATCACCGCGAGATGATCGGTGATCGTCTTGGCGTTGGACGGGCCGACGCCGATATTGACCAGGGTGATGCCGGAGCGGTCGGGCGCGACCAGATGATAGGCCGGCATCTGGTGCCGCCGCCAGGCGCTGTCGGTGATCGCCTCGTCGGGATCGGCGCCGGGGCCGAGCTCCAGCCCGCCGGAGCAGCTGAGCAGCCGATACGGCCCGTCCGCCGAGAGCTGCGAGCAGGCCCAGCGGACGAACTCGTCGACATAGCGGTGATAGTTGGTGAACAGGATGTACTTCTGGATGTGGCCGGACGGTGTGCCGGTGTAATGGCGCAGCCGCGCGAGGCTGAAATCGGCGCGCTGCGCGTCGAACAATGCAAGCGGGCGGGGCTCGTCCGGGGCGTCCCACAGGCCGTCGACCACCTCGTCGCCGATCTGGCTCAGCATCGTCGAGGGGAAGACCCGGCCGATGTCGACCGAGGCGGCGCCGCTCAGATCGATGCCATGTTCGGCGTCCAGCACATAGGGATAGGGGATTTCCTGGCGGCTGTGGCCGACTTCCAGCCGCACGTCGAAATCGGCGAGGAGGAAATCGAGCTGCTCGGTCAGATATTCGCGGAAGAGCGACGGTTGCGTGATGCTGATCGCATAGAGGCCCTCGCGGGTGAGCCGCGCATAGGAGCGATCGGGGTGATCGGCGGGGCCGTTGCCCGAATAATGGAGCCGGAGCTCGGGATAGGCGAAGGCCCCGGCCGCGCGGGCGGCGCTGTCGGGCCGTTCGCCGGTTTCGACATAGCGGCGCAGCGCGGCGCGGAGCCGATCCACCGATGCCGTATAGAGCCTGTCGAGCTGATCGACGATCGCCGCGCTATTCTGGTCCGTCATCGCCGGGATCGCCGCTCGCCCTGTTCCGATTATCGGCCGCGACCGGAATCGCAGCACCGGGCGTCACCGTCCCATCCGCGAGGCGCTTCGTCAAATCGGATGTGCCGCGCTCAGCGCGTTGCCGCGGCCTTCAGCGCGGCGCGCGCCATCGCGCCGCGATCGTCGGCCGCCGGGGCCGTGCCGTCTTCCAGATTGTCCCAGAAATCCGGATCGGCATAGGCGGCAAGCGTATCGAGCAGGCTCCGCTGCCGGCGCGCCTGTGCTTCGAGCAGCGCCAGCGCGATACGCACCTCGGCGAAATCGTCGCCATGTCCGGACAAGACGATCTCGGCCTCGTGGCGATAGCCCCGATCGATGAACATGCGGCCCGCCGCGCGGCGCGCATCGTCGACGAAGGCAGCCGAGTTGCTCACCATTGGCGCTCCGGCACGGCGACGGCCGGGCCGGCCGGGCCATAAGGATACCAGGGCTCGGCGATCCGGCCCTCGCCCGCCTTGAAGAAATATTGGCTGCAGACCAGCCACCCCTTGAGCGGACGGAGCGGCAGCAGGCAGGTCAGCAGCAGGAAGGGCAGCGTGGTGAACAGATGCACCCATGTCGGCGGATCGAACTTGATCTGCAGCGTGAGCGCGAACACCACCGCCGGCACGCAGCCGAAGCAGATCACGAAGAAGGCCGGCCCGTCTGCAGGGTCGGCAAAGGCGTAGCTCAGCCCGCATACCTCGCATTCCTCGCGCAACGTCAGGAAGCCCTTGAAAAGATGCCCCTCGCCGCAGCGGGGGCAGCGGCCGCGTATGCCGGTCTGGATCGGCTCGCGTTTCGGCCATTCGCGCTCGCTCGCCTCGGCCGCCTGATCGGTGACTGTTTGTTGTGGCATCGGACATGTCCTTCCCGCGAAATTCATTGGCCACAATGTATGTATAATGTATGGATACAATCAACCATACATAGACAGGGTATCGATCCATGCAAAACTGGCTGCCGCGGCTCGACGGCCACCCCGGCCCCAAATATCTCGCCATAGCGGAGGCGATCGAGCAGGCGGTGCGGACGGGCGCGCTGCGGCCGGGCGAGCGACTGCCGCCGCAGCGCGATCTGGCGGCGCAGCTCGATGTCGACCTGACGACTGTGACGCGCGCCTATGGGATGGCGCGCGATGCCGGGCTGATCGAAGGCGCGGGCCGGCTCGGCAGCTATGTGCGAAACGGCGCGGATGCGCCGCCGCCGGCAGACGAGGCGGATACCGGAATGAACATGCCGCCGCAGCCTGGCTTCGCGCTTTTGCCCGAGGCGATCCGCGTCGGCACGGCGACGCTGCTGCGTGCCGGCGGCCAATCGCCACTGCTGCAATATCAGCCGGCCGGCGGCAGCGCGCACGACCGGCGGCAGGCGGCAGCGGCGCTCCACGCGCGCGGCATCCCGGCCAGCGAGGACGAACTGCTGATCACCGCAGGCGGGCAGAACGCCCTGCATGCCATTTTCGGAGCGACGCTGGCACCGGGCGACACCGTGCTGGCCGGCCGCTATGCCTATCCCGGCATGCTGGCGCTCGCCGCGCGCTTCGGCCTGCGCGTCGTGCCGCTGGAGAGCGATGGCGAGGGCCTACTGCCCGAGGCGGTCGACCGGGGCGCCGCGGATGGCGCCAAGGCGCTCTACCTGGTGCCGACCAACGACAACCCGACCACCGCCACCCTGCCGCTCGACCGCCGCGAGGCGATCGCCGCGATCGCCCGCCGCCACGGGCTCACGATCATCGAGGACGATGCCTATGGCCAGCTGCCCGCGGCGCCGCTGCCGAGTTTTGCAGCGCTCGCGCCGGAGCGCAGCTGGCACGTCGCCAGTGTCTCCAAGATCATCTCGCCGGTGCTGCGCGTCGCCCATGTTCGCGCGCCTTCCGCCCGCGATGCCTGGCGCCTGGCCGCGGACGTGCATGAAACGGCGGTGATGGCGCCACCGCTCAATGCCGCGCTGGTTACGCTATGGATGCGCGACGGCACCTTCGCCGAGTTGGTGCAGGCGGTGCGCGCGGAAGGCATCGCCCGCCAGCGCATCGCCGCACATCATCTCGCCGAGACGGACTATTCGGCGCATCCGGAGGGTTATCACATCTGGCTGAGGCTCGGCGGCGCGATCAGCGCGGCGGAGCTGGCCTCGACAGTGCGGCCGGCCGGTCTCTCGATCGTGCCGGGCGAAGCCTTTGCGGTGCGCAAGGGCGAGGCGGCGCCTGCCGTGCGCATCTCGATCGGCGGGGCGATCGATCATGAGCGACTGCGCCGCGCGCTCGCGCGGCTGGAGGCGCTGCTGCAGCGTGAAGCAGCGCGCGGGCAGGCGGTGGTTTAGGGAAGGGGGAGACCATGCTCTGGCCTCGACCGATACCGACATGATAGGCGGCGGCATCACCATTGCTGGAGCTGCCGCATGAGCGTGAACGAGATCGCCCATATCCGCATCGCACCCGAAAATCGGGAGAGCTTCGAGGCAGCCGTGGCAGAGGCCGTGCCGCTGTTCCGCGCGGCGCAGGGGTGCCGCGGGATGCGGCTCGACCGGTCGATCGAGGAGCTGGGCGCCTATATGCTGGTCGTCGCCTGGGATACGGTCGAGGACCATATGGTCCATTTTCGTGAATCTCCCGCCTTCGATCAGTGGCGCGGGCTCGTGGGCGGCTATTTCGCCGCGGCTCCGCAGGTCGGCCACGTCGAGACGGCGGTGGCAGGTTTCTAGCGCGACTTCGAGGCAGGTGGACTCGCCTGCCGGCTTGCAATCGCGGTATCACAAGCCGCTGCGGTGCGCGCCCGGATACGCTTCGGTCAGGCGGGATCGCCGGGTGCGGATTCGACTTCCATGACCCGTTCCGCAAAACGCCAGATGCCGTCGGCGCCGCGGACAATGCGATCGCGATAGCGGCCGAAGGAGAGGATTTCGCGCCGCCCTTCGATCAGATCGATACGCAGGAAATAGCTTTCCGCCGTCGCGTCATCGCCATCGATCGTGATTTGCGGATCGACCACGACATGCTTGTGCCAGGCATTCGGGGCATAGGTGTGGGTGGCGATGAAGCCCGCCAGCGCCTCGGCGCCTTCCACCCGGAAACGGTCCGCCGCGAGGATGGCGTGCGGGAAAGCCTCGGCCATCGCCGGCGGCACGCCGCAGCGGAAGATCAGCTCATAGGCGCCGTCGGAGGTGAAGGCCGCGACCCACTCGGCGTCGCGGCCATAATCGATCAGGTGACCATAGCGCTCGATGAGAGCGCGAACCGCCCGCTCATCCTCCAGAGCGGCCAGCCGCGCCGCGAGCGCGTCGATCGTGGTCATCGCCCGGCCCGCCTCACTGGCAGGCGAGGCATTCGTCATAATCCTTCGCCTCGACTTCGATCTGGCGAAGGTCCGGCGTGTTGTCCGCTTCCACTCCACCGGCGAAGGCGGCACGCTGTACCGACTTGGACCGCAGATAATAGAGCGACTTGATGCCCAATTCCCACGCCCGATAGTGGAGCATCAGCAGATCCCACTTGTCGACGTCGGCCGGGATGAACAGGTTCAGGCTGGTCGACTGATCGATATAGGGGGTGCGGTCCGCCTGCAGCTCGATCAGCCAGCGCTGGTCGATCTCGAAGCTGGTCTTGTAGCAGTCCTTCTCTTCCTGGGTCAGGAAGTCGAGATGCTGCACGGAGCCGCCCTTCTCCAGGATCGAGTTCCAGACGGCATCCGAATCCTTGGACTTCGCCTGCAGCAGCTTCTGCAGATAGACGTTCTTGATCGAGAAGCTGCCGGACAGCGTCTTGTGGGTGTAGATGTTCGCCGGGATCGGCTCGATGCAGGCCGATGTGCCGCCGCAGATGATCGAGATCGACGCGGTGGGCGCGATCGCCATCTTGCAGGAGAAGCGCTCCATCACGCCGCGCTCGGCAGCGTCGGGGCACGGCCCGCGCTCCGAGGCGAGCAGCATCGAGGCTTCCTCGGCCTTCTGCGCGATGTGGCGGAAGATCTTGAGGTTCCAGCTCTTGGCCATCGCGCCCTCGAAGGCGAGGCCGCGGGCCTGCAGGAAGCTGTGGAAGCCCATCACGCCGAGGCCGACCGACCGTTCGCGCTCCGCCGAATATTTGGCCCGCGCCATCTCGTCCGGCGCACGGGCGATATAGTCGGTGAGGACGTTGTCGAGGAAACGCATCACGTCCTCGATGAACTGCTTGTCGCCGTTCCACTCGTCCCAAGTCTCGAGGTTGAGACTCGAGAGGCAGCAGACCGCGGTGCGATCCTTGCCATGCTGGTCGCGCCCGGTCGGCAGCGTGATTTCCGAGCAGAGATTCGAAGTCGAGACCTTGAGGCCGAGCTCGCGATGATGCTTCGGCATCATCCGGTTCACCGTGTCGGCGAAGACGATATAGGGCTCGCCGGTCGCTAGGCGGGTTTCGACCAATTTCTGGAACAGCGCGCGCGCATCGACCGATCCGCGCTCGGAACCGTCCTTGGGGCTACGCAGCGTCCATTCGGCGCCATCGCGCACCGCCTCCATGAAGGCGTCGGTGATCAGCACGCCATGATGAAGGTTCAGCGCCTTGCGGTTGAAGTCGCCGCTCGGCTTACGGATTTCGAGGAATTCCTCGATCTCGGGATGCGAGATGTCGAGATAGCAGGCGGCCGAGCCGCGGCGCAACGAGCCCTGGCTGATCGCGAGCGTCAGGCTGTCCATCACGCGTACGAACGGAATGATGCCGCTGGTCTTGCCATTGAGGCCGACCGCTTCGCCGATGCCGCGCACCGCGCCCCAATAGGTGCCGATGCCGCCGCCGCGCGAGGCGAGCCAGACATTCTCGTTCCAGGTGTTGACGATGCCTTCCAGGCTGTCGTCCACCGAGTTGAGATAGCAGGAGATGGGCAGGCCCCGCCCGGTGCCGCCGTTCGACAGAACGGGGGTGGCGGGCATGAACCACAGCCGAGAGATATAATCGTAGATGCGCTGGGCGTGCGCGGCATCGTCGGCATAGGCCGAGGCCACGCGCACGAACAGGTCCTGATAGGATTCGCCGGGCAGCAGATAGCGGTCCCGCAGCGTCTCCTTGCCGAAATCGGTGAGCAGCGCGTCGCGGCCATGATCGACCTCGACCGGATATGGTTTCGCCAGCACGCCCCTGGAGGACACGCTCATCGCGGTATCCGCCTGGGCGGGCGGTGTCTCGATCATGGTGGCCACGTCGTTCGCGCTCACTTCACTGCTGGTGGAAAGGTCCATAACGCTACCCCTGTTCCTGTTCCGTTCAAACTGGGGCAGAGCCCCCCAACATAGTGCGCCGACAGCCACATTGCAGCCCGTGACATGCGTTTTTCCCCGCTTTCCACAGGGCAAAACGATACCCATCCACGAAACCGTGGGCCGGGAGGTGCTACAATGTCTAGGGTCGCCCCCTTGCTGCGAACACTAGACATTGTGCCTCAACCACAGCGGGGCGCAAGACGATAAATATGCTTGACGATACTCCATTCGTCGTAATTTCGATTCGCCTCATGGCCGCCCAGGCGGTGAAAACCCCCAAATTCCGGGCTAATTTCGCGCTTTGTATCCCGTATCGAAAGGCGTAATATTATCGCCTGTTCGCCGCCGGTCGTTCCGGAGGCCGAGCCCCGGCCCCGGCGGCATCGATCGCTGAGGACGGACCTGTGCCCGTCCGCGTCGAGGAGGGCTTGCCATGGCTCATACCGTACCGACCACCACCGATACCGTTCCGCACGTGCGCTCCATAGGGCTCGCCGATCTGCGATGGGCGCTGGCCGAAGGATGGTCCGATTTCAAGGAACATCGCGGCGATCTGCTGATGATCGGTTTCCTCTATCCGCTGGTAGGGCTGATGGCTGCCGCCTTCGCGCTCAACGGCACGCTGATGCCGTTGCTCTTTCCGCTCATCGCGGGACTCTCATTGATGGGGCCGACCGTTGCGGTCGGCTTCTACGAACTGGCGCGCCGGCGCGAGCAAGGGCTCGAATCGGGCTGGACCCATTTCCTCGATCCGTGGCGGGGCCCGGCGGCCAAGGAATTGCTCGTCTCGACGATCGCGCTGGCGCTGCTCTTCCTCACATGGCTCGACGTCGCGGCCCAGCTCTATCAGCACAGCTTCGGCTTCAACAACGCGCTGACCATCCAGGCCTTCCTGGCCGACATGTTCACCACTGCCGCGGGCTTGCAGCTCATCCTGTTCGGCAATCTCGTAGGCCTCGGCTTCGCGATCATCGCGCTCGCGGTGAGCGTGGTGACCTTCCCGATGCTGGTCGACCGGCCGGTGCCGGCTGCCACCGCCGCCGCCACCTCGCTGCGCGCGACGGTGCACAATCCGGCTACGATCGCGCTCTGGGGCCTGATCGTCGCGGCGCTGCTGGTGATCGGCAGCATTCCCCTGTTCATCGGTCTTGCCGTCGTGATGCCGGTGCTCGGCTACGCGACCTGGCACCTCTACACGCGGCTGATCGAGCGATAGGGACAGTGTAGTTGCGCCCCTCCCGCAAGGGCATGGGGATCGCTCATTATCTGGTCGCGCTTTTCGGCGTCATGCCAGCGGAAGCTGGCATCGCTCTCAACCGGCAGCCGGGGTGACCGTGGAGAGCGACCCCAGATTGCGCCGGGGTGACGAGGAAGAAAGCGCCAAATCAACGATGGACGAACGCCGTGGCGATAAGGAGGGGGTGCGAGGTCGGACTCCTCCGGTACCGGCATGTCCGCCATGTCGCCGCAAATTTCCTCCTGATCCCATTCCACAAGGAAGAGGTGGTGGTGGAAAAAAGCTCGCTACCCGATGCACCCCACGGCGCGGCCCGCGGCTTCGAACATGCCCAATATGTCGCCGACCTGCTCGTCCGTATGCTCGGCGCAGAGCGAGCAGCGCAGCAGGAACATGCCGGCCGGCGTGGCCGGCGGGCGGGCCATGTTGACGTAGAGGCCGAGCTCGAGCAGCGCCTGCCACATGCGCACCGTGATCTCCTGGTCGGGCAGGAGGACCGAGATGATCGCCGATTGTGCGGTCTCGGTGCCGAGCGTGAAGCCGAGCTCGCGCAGCCCGGCGTGGAGGCGGCGGCTGTTCTTCCAGAGATGGGCGCGCTTCTCGCCGGCATGCATGAGCTTGCGGATCGAGGTCGCCGCGGTCGCGACCACCGAGGGCGGCAGCGAGGCGGTGAACACATAGGGCCGGCAGACGAGGCGCAGCACCTCGAACTTGGGATGGTTGGAGACGCAGAAGCCGCCGACCGTGCCGACCGACTTGGAGAAGGTGCCGACGACGAAGTCGACGTCCTTTTCGACGCCCTGCTCCTCATAGACGCCGCGGCCGTTGGGGCCGAAGAAGCCCATGCCGTGCGCCTCGTCGACGAGCACCATCGCGCCGTGCTTCTTGGCGACGGCGACCATCTCGGGCAGCGGCGCGATGTCGCCGAGCATCGAATAGACGCCCTCGAGCACGACGAGCTTATGCGGCTCGGCAGGCAGCCGGCCGAGCCGCTTGTCGAGATCCTCGACGCTGTTGTGGCGGAAGCGGACGATCTCGGCATCGCCGAGGAAGCAGCCGTCATAGATGGACGCATGGCTGTCCGCGTCGAGGATGACATAGTCGCCCTTGCCCGCGATGGTGGAGATCATGCCGAGATTGGCCTGATATCCGGTCGAGAAGACGATGGCATGATCCATGTCGTAATAGTCGCGCAGCGCATCCTCGCAGGCTTTGTGGCCCTGATAGGTGCCGTTGAGCACGCGGCTGCCGGTGGTGCCCGATCCGAACTCGTCCAGCGCGCGCTTGCCGGCGGCGACGACGTCGGGATCGAAGGTCATCCCCATATAATTATAGGTGCCGAGCAGGATGGTCTCCTTGCCCTTGATCACCGCGAGGGTCGGCGATTTCACCTCGTCCATCACGATCGCGAAAGGATCGCGCACGCCCGTGTCCAGCAGCGCCTGCCGCTCCGCGATAAGCGGATCGAATTTGGAGAAGAGATCGCCCATGCTCAGCCTCGGAGCTTCTCGACCGCGTCGACGAGCTGGCCGACCGTCTCGATCTCGGCCTGCATGTTCATCGTGATGATGATGTCGAACTCATCCTCGATGGCGGCCACGAAATCCATCACCGTCAGACTGTCCCACTCCAGATCGCCCGCAAAGGTCGTCCCTTCGGCGAGCGCGATGCCCTTCTTGTTGAACGGCGCAATCTGCTCGGCGACTTTGGCGAAGATTTCTTGTCTGTCTGTCATGCGAGGGTCCTTAAGCGGTCGCGCCCGCCCTTGCCAAGCGATTGCGGCGGGAAAGCGGCCTCCGCTTGGCAAGACCGTAAAGCTCGGGCATGGCTGACGCCATGGCCGAGAGCGAGATTGAAGGGCCTAAGCCCATCGTATCGAACGCGATTCATCTGGTGCGCACGACGCAGCAGATTCACGTTCAGCTTTCCCAGATGGCGGACCAGAAGGCGAGCATCCTGATGGGCGCCACCTTCGTGGTGTTCACCATCACGATCGGCCAGGCGCGTGGCGCATCGACTCCGCTGCCCCTGCTGGTGCTCGGCGGCTTTTCCTTCTTCGCCGCGGTACTCGCCGTCCTGGCGATCATCCCGGCCGTCGGACCATCTTCACGCCGACCGATCAACCTCTTGTTTTTCGGTTCGTTTTCGCAACTCGACGAAGAAGACTATATCGATCGGATCGTCAACACGCTGGCGAGCGACGAAAGCGTGTGCCGCACCATGGCACGCGACATCTACCAGAATGGCCGGGTGCTGGCGGCCAAGAAATATCGCCTGCTCGGCTGGGCCTATCGCGTCTTCCTGGCCGGGCTGACCGCGAGTTTCGCCACCTTCATCGCGCATTATGCCGGCTGGATCTGATCAGCCGCCGCGTATCGCGCTCGCATAGTCCACAACCGGCGCATCGGCCGGGCGGACGAAGAATCGGTCGAGCTCCCGCGGCGTGGCGATGCGGATATCGTCGCGCGTCGGCACGTCGAAGGCCTCGGCGAAGCGCGCGGCGGACCGGGCGATCGCCGGGCGGGCGCCGATCCGCTCCGCCCAGCGCCCGAGGGCGGGATGATCCGCCGGCGAGAAGCCGTGCCGTTCCAGATAGAGCGCCCAGGGATAAGTGGCGATGTCGGCGATCGAATAGGCATCCCCGGCGATCCAGTCTCGCACCGCCAGGCGATCGTCGAGCAGCCGGTAGAGACGCTCGGCCTGGGCCTTGTAGCGCGCGGCCGAATAGGGCTCGCTGCCCGCCGGCAGCAGCGAGAAATGGGTGTGCTGGCCGAACATCGGGCCGATCGAGGCCATCTGCACCATCAGCCACTGCATCGTCTCGTAGCGGGCCAGGCCGGCGGCGGGAAGCAGGGCGCCGTGACGCTCGGCCAGGTAGAAGAGGATCGCGCCGGATTCGAAGATCGTCGCGCCCGCAGCGGAATCGACCAGCACGGGCACCTTGCCGAGCGGATTGAGCGCCTGGAAGGCAGGATCGAACTGCTCGCCCGAAAATACGCAGACATGGCGCAGCTCATAAGCGAGCCCGAGTTCCTCCAGCATGATGCCGACCTTGCGGACGTTCGGGCTGCCCATGCCATAGAGCGTGAGACTGTCTTGGGTCATGCCCGACTGGATAGAACAGGCCCGGGGAGCCGCAAACACCGTTATGGTGTGCGCGCTCAGTCCACGAAGAGCAGCGCTGGTGTTTCCAAAAGGCGTTTGAGGGCCTGGACGAAGCTGGCCGCATCCCATCCGTCGACGACACGGTGGTCGCAGGACATGGAGAGGTTCATCAGCTTCGCCGCGACGATCTCGCCGTCGCGGAGAATCGGCCGCTCGACGATCTTGTTGGGGCCGATGATGGCGACCTCGGGCCGGTTGATCACCGGGGTGGTGACGATGCCGCCGAGCGGGCCGAGCGAAGTGAGGGTGAGGGTGGAGCCGGACAGTTCCTCGCTCTTCGCCTTGCCGCCGCGCGCGGCTTCGGCGAGGCGGCGGATCTCGGAGGCGAGCTGCCAGATGTTGCGATCCTGCGCGTCGCGGATCACCGGGACCATCAGGCCGGCATCGGTCTGTGTCGCCATGCCGAGATGGACCGCACCATGGCGGGTGACCACGCCGGCCTCGTCATCGTAACGCGCATTGATCATCGGGAAGTCGGGCAGAGTCTTGCACAGCGCGACGATCAGCAGCGGCAGGAGGGTGAGCTTGGGCTTGTCGCCGCGGGTATCGTTCAGATCCTCGCGCAGCGCCTCCAGCTTGGTGACGTCGATTTCCTCGACATAGGTGAAGTGCGGGATGGCGCGCTTGGAGGCGGCCATATTCTCCGCGATCCGGCGCCTGAGGCCGATCACCTTCACGGTCTCGTCGGGGCGCGCCGCGGCAGCGGGGCGATAGCCCTGGTTGTAGGTGAGGAAGGCATCGAGATCGGCATGGCGCACATGGTCGCCATTCGCAGGCTTCACCTGCGCAAGGTCGATGCCGAGCGCCTTGGCGCGCGCGCGGACCGCGGGGGAAGCGAGGACCTTCTTCTGCTCCTTCTGCTCCCTCTCCCCTCCGGGGAGAGGTTCAAACAGCCCGGGATGGCTGTTTGAAGGGAGAAGGCCGGTTGTCACGGATTCAGGCGGCGCGGCTGACGTCGCCGTCTCTCCCCTCTCCCTGCCCTCTCCCCGCTGGGGAGAGGGTTTTGGGTCGGGATCCGGCTTCACCACCTGGGCGGCTTCGTTGGGCGCTACCTCGACGAGCGGTTCCTGAATCTCCGCGTCGCCCTCGATCTCGAACGCGGCAAGGACCGATCCGATCGCGATCTGGTCGCCGACCGCGCCGGCGATCGAGAGCACCTTGCCGGCGACCGGCGCGGTCATCTCGACCGTCGCCTTGTCGGTCATCAGGTCGGCGAGCGGCGCGTCTTCCTCCACCACGTCGCCCGGCGCGACGTGCCAGGCGACGATCTCGGCTTCCGCTATGCCCTCGCCGATGTCGGGCAGCTTGAATTCGAAACGGGCCATGGTCGTCAGTCCTGCATGATCTTGTCGAGCGCGAGGCTCAGGCGGACCGGGCCGGGATAATAGGCCCATTCCAGCGAGTGGGGATAAGGCGTGTCCCAGCCGGTGACGCGCCGCACCGGCGCTTCGAGATGGTGGAAGCAATGTTCCTGGACGAGCGCAGAGAGCTCGGCGCCGAAACCCGAGGTCTTGGTCGCCTCGTGCACCACCATGCATCGCCCGGTCTTCTTCACCGAGGCTTCGATCGTCGCCATGTCGAGCGGCACCAGGGTGCGCAGGTCGATGATCTCGGCGTCCAGCCCTTTCTCGGCGACGGCGGCGGCGACGACATGGACCATCGTGCCGTAGGTCAGGATCGTCACATCCTCGCCGGGTCGCACGATCGCAGCCTGTCCGAGCGGGATGCGATAATGGCCGGTCGGCACCGCGCTGGCCGGGTGGCGCGCCCAGGGCGTTACCGGCCGGTCGTGATGGCCGTCGAAGGGGCCGTTGTAGATCCGCTTCGGCTCGAAGAAGATCACCGGATCATTGTCCTCGATCGCGGAAATCAGCAGTCCCTTGGCGTCATAGGGGGTCGACGGGATCACCGTCTTGATGCCCGAGACATGGGTGAAGATGCCTTCCGGGCTCTGGCTGTGCGTCTGGCCGCCGAAGATGCCGCCGCCGAAGGGCGAGCGCACCGTGATCGGCGCGGTGAACTCGCCGGCCGAGCGGTAGCGCAGCCGTGCCGCCTCCGACACGATCTGGTCGAGCGCCGGATAGATATAGTCGGCGAACTGGATCTCGGGCACCGGGCGCAGGCCATAGGCGGCCATGCCGACGGCGACGCCGATGATGCCGCATTCGGTGATCGGCGTGTCGAACACGCGGGTCTTGCCATATTTCTTCTGCAAGCCCTCGGTCGCCTTGAAGACGCCGCCGAAGAAGCCGACGTCCTCGCCCATCACGACGATGTCGGGATCGACGCCCATCTTGATGTCCAGCGCGGAGTTGATCGCCTGGATCATGTTCATGGTGCGGGTTTCGGGGGCGTCAGTCATGATGCGCTCCGTTCGATCCGCATCCCTTCTTCGTCATCCCGGACTTGTTGCGGGATCCATCAGCCGCAGAGTTGCCGATTGGACGATACGCTGCGGCGGATGGATCCTGGCTGTCGTCAGTATGACTGTCTGAGCAAAGCGCCCTCATCGTCCCGACGCCTTCCATTCCTCGGTCATCTCGCCGAGCTGCTCCTCGAGGTGCCAGGGCATTTCCTCGAACACATCCTCGAACATGGTGGAGAAGGGGAAATGCAGCCCTTCGCCGAGTATGCCGTTCTGCTCGGCCTCCTTGGCGGCGGCGCGGACCTCTTCGGCGACCTCGCGGTCCATCGCCGCCTGCCGCTCCTCGTCCCAGGCGCCGATCGTTATGAGATGCTGCTTGAGCCGCGCGATCGGATCGCCCAGCGGCCATTTCGAGCGCTCTTCGGCCGAGCGGTATTTGCTCGGATCATCCGAGGTGGAGTGGCCCTCGGCGCGATAGGTGAAATGCTCGATCAGCGTCGGGCCATGGCCGTCGCGGGCGCGGTCGGCCGCCCATTCGGTCGCTGCGTGGACGGCGAGCGCATCATTGCCGTCGACCCGCAGGCCGGCAATGCCATAGCCGATCGCCCGCGCGGCAAAGGTTGTCGCTTCCGCGCCGGCGAAGCCCGAGAAGGAGGAGATCGCCCACTGATTGTTGATCACGTTGAGGACGACCGGCGCGCGATAGACGCTGGCGAAGGTCAGCGCCGAATGGAAATCGCCCTCGGCGGTCGATCCCTCGCCGCACCAGGCAGCCGCGATTCGCGTATCGCCCTTGGAGGCGGAGGCCATCGCCCAGCCTACCGCCTGCGGATATTGGGTGGCGAGATTGCCCGAGATAGAGAAGAAGCCGGCCGCCCGCGCCGAATACATGATCGGCATCTGCCGGCCCTTCAGCCGGTCGCCGCGGTTCGAATAGACCTGGTTCATCATATCCACGAGCGGCCAGTCGCGCGCGATCAGCAGGCCCTGCTGGCGATAGGAAGGGAAACACATGTCGTCACGGTCCAGCGCATAGGCCGCCGCCACCGACGTCGCCTCCTCGCCCGTCGACTTCATGTAGAAGCTGGTCTTGCCCTGCCGTTGGGCGCGGTACATCCGGTCGTCATATGCCCGGGTCAACGCCATGTGGCGCAGCATGCCGATCAGCCGTTCCGGCGCGAGGCGCGGATTCCAGGGACCGACGGCCTGCCCTTCATCGTCGAGCACCCGGACCAGCGAATAAGCGACCTCCCGGATCGCCTCAGGGCTCACATCCGGGTCGGGACGTGGCACCGCCCCCGCCCGGCCGCGATCGAAGTCCGCAAAATCGACCGGATCGCCCGGTCGGAAACGGGGCTCCGGGACATGGAGGGAGAGAGGCCGCAAATTGCGGCGTGGCTCTTCGCTTGTCATCCTCACCTATCCGTCGCGCAACGCCGGTTTCCGATTCTGGGCCCCGCGTAGCGCCTGCGTCAACGTGCGGACGCCGGATTCGGCGTCATGAAATATAATTACCCCACAGTGGCATAATATTTCAAGCTCTATCTGAAACCGGTGCGGCCCGGCAGGCCGGTTCATTCCAGCCCGGGCAGCTCGCAACGGGCCACGAGGCCACCGCCGGGCCGGTTCGCGAGGGTCAGCGTGCCGCCATGATCGGCGGCGATGGACCGGGCGATGGTGAGACCGAGGCCGATGCCCCCAGTGGTGCGATTGCGCGACGGATCGCCCCGCTCGAAGGGCTGGAACATGCGCTCCAGCTCCTCTTCGGCGAGGCCCGGGCCGCGATCGGCCACGGTGACGGCAATGCGTCCGCCAGTCTCCTGGAGTGCGATCTCCGCCTCCTGCCCATAGGAGAGCGCATTGTCGAAGAGGTTCTGGAAAAGCCGGGCGAGCGCGACCGGATCGCCGAGCATATGGCCACGCCCCTGCGCCGCAAAATGGACTGGACGACCCATTTCCCGATCCACCGCGATCTGCCTGCCGATCAGATCCGCCAGATCGATCGGCACGCGCTCGGCAACATAGGTGGTGCCTTTGACGAAGCCGATCGTGGCGGCAACCATCGCGCGCATCTGCTCGATATCGGCCTGTACCTTCTCGCGCACGCCCTCGGGCGCTGCTTCGATGCGGAAGGCGATGCGGGCGAGCGGCGTACGCAGATCGTGGGCGATGGCACCGATCATAGCGGTGCGCTCCCGCACATAGTCGGCCAGGCGCTGCTGCATCTGGTTGAGCGCATGGGCGGTGACGCGCAGCTCCGCCGGCCCCTCCACCGGCACCGGCGGGCCGAAGGGATCGTTGCCCAGCCGGTCGGCGGCATCGGCGAAGCGGCGGATCGGACGGGTCAGCCGCCGCGCGAAGAACCAGCCGGCCGGCAGCAGCAGCATCGACGAGAGCGCGAACCAGGTGATGGTGCGCTTCTGCCAGTTGCTGAGCGCCGGCTTGGGCGGCGTCTGCGCGACACGCCAGCCCTTTCCGGTATCGTAGGCCGCGACGATGGTGTTGAAGAAGATCGGCTCGCCGCGGCGCATCGGCACCGGATCGCTGCCCAGCCGGCTGAACGGGAAGCTGCTGCGCTGATCCGGCTCGTAGAAGAAGCGCACCCGATCGGTGCCGACGCCCATGCGATCGGCCAGACGCGCGGTGAAATCGGGACGGCTGGTCATGCCGTCCGCCAGGACCGGCGCGAGGCGCTGCGTGGTGATGATGAGCCCGCGCTCGCGTTCCCCACGTCCTCCCCTTTCCCCGCCCCCGCGATCGCCCCGATCCTGTCCGATCAACGCTTCGGCAACATCGCCCAGGCGATTGAAATCCGGGCGTGGCGGAGGAAGGAAGAGGATTTGCGAGGTCGCCACGATCAGCGAGACCGCAAGGCTGGCGAACAGGAGCAGGAGCGTCTGCCAGAAGATCGGAAATCCGCCGGGACGCCGGCGGCTCATTCGCCCTCCACCTTCAGCGTCATCATATACCCTTCGTTGCGCAGCGTGCGGATCGGATCGTCCGGGCCGAGTTTCTTGCGCAGCCGGCTGATCGTGACGTCGATCGCCCGATCGAACACCTCGCTGTCGGCGCCCTTGGCGGCCTCGATGATCTGGTCGCGGGTCAGCACGCGCAGCGGCCTGTCCAGAAAGACGCTGAGGATGCGGAACTCGGCGTCGGTGAGCGAAGCCGTGGCACGGCCCGGATAGCGCAGCTCGCGCCGCACCAGATCCAAGGTCCAGTCCCCGAAGCGCCGCATCGGCCCGCCGCCGCCGGCCTGCGCCTCCTCGCGCCGGCGCAGCACCGCGCGGATTCGCGCCAGCAATTCGCGTGGGTTGCACGGCTTGGCGAGATAATCGTCGGCGCCGACCTCCAGCCCGATGATCCGGTCGGTATCCTCCCCCATCGCCGACAGCATCACGACCAGCGGGCCGCCCGGGCGGCGCAGCCGTCGCAGGATGGACAGGCCGTCCTCCCCGGGCATCATCAGATCCAGCACGACGCAGTCGAACCGGCCCAGGGCGAGACGGCTGTCCATCTCCGCGCCGTTGCCGGCCGCTTCCACCATCATGCCGTTATTGCCGAGAAATTCACTGACCAGCCCGCGCAGATCGGCATCGTCGTCGACGACGAGCACGCGCGGGGCGGCAGCGCCGTCGCTCATTTGCCGCCCTGCTGCTGCAGCTTGGCCGCGCAGGCGATCCCCTCTTCCTGCGCCGGCGTGTGCGGCAGGGTGGCGAGGGTCAGCACGCCGACATGGGCCGTGTCGATCAGGCCGAAGCGCCTGATCGCGGCAGCATGGAATTCCCGCGCGGAAACGCCGCGGTTGAAATCGGAATCGGCCGAAGCGACCGGCTGCGGAATGTTGAGGAAAGACCAGCTGCCCGCGCCCATCGGGCCTTCGAACACCGGATAGGCCGGCTCCGGCGGCGCCTCGCTGTCGGAATCGCTGGCCTTGCTCTGCTCTTCCTTCCAACGCCCGCCGCCAGGTCCGCCGCCCATGCGGAACTGGGCCACCTCGGGCACCTTCGTTTCATAGGCGCTGATCTCGGCGGGATCGATCTCCCCGTCGTGATTGAGGTCCAGCGTGTTGAAATAGGCGTCCGATTCGGCGACGAACTCGCCGACCGTCAGCTTGCCGTCATGATCCGTGTCCGCCTTGGCGAACCAGGCCGCCACCGGATAGGGCACGCCGGGCCCCGCGCGGAACGGCTCGCCCATCGGCGAAAGAAAGAGCTGCTGGGCATTGGGCGAGCAGCGCGGGCCGCTCTTTTTCTTGGCCTGTCCCGGCCCCGCCTGAGCAAGCGCCAGCACCATGAGCGAAACGACCGCGATCCTGTTCATCTATTGCCTCCTCCGCGCGACGACCGATAGCTCAACATCACGCGTTTCGCCGCCTGAAATAGCGGACATGCGGATGCTTCGCGCGCAAAGGCCGGCATGAGGCCCGCCCCGTTTCCCCTCATCATGCCGCCATATCTAATCGCGCGGCCTTGCCGGTCGATTTCAATGCTGAAACATGAGATGCCGGTGGCCGATCAAGACCCCGCGAGGCGGCCGTCATAGCCTTCGGGATCGGGATGGATCAGCACTTCCACGCCCGGAAATTCCTGCTGCAGCTTAGCCTCGATCTCGTCCATCACGCGATGCGCGTCGACCACCGTCATTTCGGGGGCGACCCAGACGTGAAACTGCACGAAATCGCGCGTGCCGCTGGTGCGTGTGCGCAGATCGTGGATGCCGCGCAATTCGGGGTGGCGCGCAGCGGCGGCGAGGAAGCGCTGCCGCTTCTCCTCGGGCCATTCGCGATCCATCAGCTGATCGATGGCGGTCGCCGAGGCGCGCCATGCCCCCCACATCAGCCACAATGCGATGCCGACGCCGAACAGTGCATCCGCCGCCCGAATGTGGAGATATTGATCGAGGACCAGCGCGACGATCACCGATCCATTGAGCAGCACGTCGCTCTTATAGTGTATATTGTCGGCACGGATCGCGATCGAGCCGGTCGCCGCGATCGCCCGCCGCTGATAGGACAGGAGGGCGAAGGTGGCGGCCAGCGCGACGACGGAGGCGACGATGCCATATTCGGCATGGCCGGTCTGTGCCCCCGCCGCCAGCTGCTCGATCGCGCGAAAGCCGATGCCGAGCGCCGAGAGCGAGATCAGCACCACCTGAAACAGAGCAGCCAGCGCTTCTGCCTTGCCATGGCCGAAGCGATGATCGTCATCGGCCGGCGTCGCCGCCACGCGCACGCCGAACAGGGTGACGAGCGAGGCGACCAGATCCAGCCCCGAATCGGCAAGCGAGCCGAGCATCGCCACCGAGCCGGTCGTGAGCGCGGCATGCGCCTTGAGCAGGATCAGCAACACGGCGACGGCGACGCTGGCGAGCGCCGCCCGGGCGGCGATGCTGCTCATGCGCGCGGCGTCATGGATAGAGCAGCCCTTCGCCCCAGCCCGCGCCCGTGCGGGTGAACAGCCGGCGCTCGTGCAGACGGTGGGCACGGTCCGTCCAGAACTCGATCCGCTCCGGCACGACGCGAAAGCCGGACCAGTGCGGCGGCCGCGGCACCGGCTTGCCGGCGAACCGCGCCTCCTTCTCGGCAAAGCGGCCTTCGAACAGGTCGCGCGAGGCGAGTGGCCGGGATTGATCGGACGCCCATGCGCCGAGCTGAGAATCACGATGCCGCGACGCGAAATAGGCGTCCCCCTCCGCATCGCTCACGCGCTCGATCGGGCCCTCGATGCGGACCTGTCGGCGCAACGACTTCCAATGGAACAGCAGCGCCGCCCGTGGCGTGGCGAACAGCTCGCCCGCCTTCCGGCTTTCGAGATTGGTATAAAAGACGAAGCCGCGCGCATCATGGCCCTTCAGCAGCACCATGCGCACCGAAGGCTGGCCGTCGGCGCCCACCGTCGCCACGGCCATCGCATTGGGATCGTTGGGCTCCTTGGCGACGGCCTCCGCCAGCCAGATTTCGAAAAGATCGTCGGGGTCGGTGCGCTCCATGCTCATTGCTTCCCTCTACAGGGATTTCGGGGCGGGAGGAAACTGTGTCACGATTTCTTTGCATGCAGCCGTGTCTTTCGCGACAGGAATGTTGCGCTGCAACAGGAGCCATGTTCTATATCTCGTCATGATCCAGGCGGCGCTCCACCACGTCACATCCTACACCTACGATCGGCCCATCATGCTGGGCCCGCAGATCATCCGATTGCGGCCCGCGCCGCACAGCCGCACGCACATTCCCAGCTATTCGCTGAAGATCGCGCCCGAGAATCATTTCATCAACTGGCAGCAGGATCCGCACGGCAACTGGCAGGCGCGGCTCAACTTCCCGGAGCCGACGACGGAGTTCAGCGTCACCGTCGACCTGATCGCCGACCTGGTCGTGATCAACGCCTTCGACTTCTTCGTCGAGGACTATGCCGAGAACCGCCCCTTCACCTACACCCCGGCGCTGTCCGCCGATCTCGCCGCCTATTTCGAGTGCGAGCCGCAGGGGCCGCAGTTCGAGGAACTGGTGGCCGAATTCCTCGACGTGGAGAGCCGCACGGTCGACTTTCTCGTCGCCGTGAACCAGGCGGTGAACCGCAAGGTCGGCTATATCATCCGTCTCGAACCGGGCACCCAGTCGCCCGAGGAGACCTTGTCGATCGGCACCGGATCCTGCCGCGATTCGGCCTGGCTGATGGTCCAGCTGCTGCGCCGGCTGGGCTTTGCGGCACGTTTCGTCTCGGGTTACTCCATCCAGCTCAAGCCCGACGTGGTGGCGCTCGACGGCCCGAAGGGCGTGGCGGAGGACGTGGTCGACCTGCACGCCTGGGCGGAAGCCTATGTCCCCGGCGCCGGCTGGATCGGCATGGATGCGACGTCCGGCCTGCTGGCGGGCGAAGGCCATATCCCGCTGGCGGCGACGCCGCACTATCGATCGGCGACCCCGATCGACGGCAGCTTCAGCTTCATCGGCGAACCGGCGAAGAGCGAATTCCATTTCGAGATGGAGGTGCAGCGCATTGCCGAGGCGGTGCGCATCACCGCACCGTTCACAGATGCGCGCTGGCAGGCCGTGATGGCGCTGGGCGACCAGGTGGATGCCGATCTGGTGGCGCAGGACGTACGGCTGACCACGGGCGGCGAGCCGACCTTCGTCTCTGCCGACGATCCGGAGGCGCCGGAATGGAATGGCGATGCGGTGGGGCCCACCAAGGCGCTCTACGCCGACCGGCTGATCCGCAAGATGCGCGATCGATTCGCGCCGGGTGGGCTGATCCACCACGGCCAGGGCAAATGGTATCCCGGCGAGAGCCTGCCGCGCTGGGGCTATTCGGTCTATTGGCGGACCGACGGCGTCCCGGTGTGGCGCGATCTGGACCTGATCGCGCGGGACAGCGAGACACGGCCCGATTTCGAAGCCGCGGGCCGCTTCCTCGAGGCGCTGGCCGACGGGCTGGGCGTCGGCGGCGGCTTCGTCGAGCCGGCTTATGAGGACGGCATCGAGTGGGCGGTGAAGGAAGCCTCGCTGCCGGAGAATGTCGATCCCACCGATCCCAAGATCGAGGATCCCGAAGCGCGCGAGCGGATGGTCAAGGCGTTCGAGCGCGGTCTTTCCAAACCGGTCGGCTACGTGCTGCCCATCCAGCGCTGGCAGGCGCAGGTGCGGCCGGGGCCGATGCGCGGGCCGCGACGCGGCTGGCGATCGGAAAAATGGAAGGTGCGGCGCGGCAAGCTGTTCGTCGTGCCCGGCGACTCGGCGCTGGGCTATCGCCTGCCGCTGGGCTCGCTGCCCTATGTGCCGCCATCCCAATATCCCTATCTGCACGTCCGCGACACCACCGAGCCGCGCGAGCCGCTGCCCGATTTTCGCGAGCAGCGCGTCGAGCGTATGGCGGAAGCGGAAAGCTTCGCCGGACAGGACCGGGTCGAGCAGCGCATCATCCAGGGCGCGGTGCGCACGGCGATCACGGTGGAGCCACGCGGCGGGCATCTCGCCGTGTTCATCCCGCCGACCGAGACGCTCGAAGATTATCTGGAGCTGATCGCCGAGGTGGAGGCGACGGCCGAGGCGACCGGCATGCCGGTGCGCATCGAAGGCTATGCGCCGCCGCCCGACCCCCGGCTGCAGGTGCTGAAGGTGACGCCCGACCCGGGCGTGATCGAGGTGAACATCCAGCCGGCGGGAAGCTGGCGCGAAACGGTGGACATCACCGAATCGCTCTATGCCATGGCGCGCGAATGCGGGCTGACGGCGGACAAGTTCATGGTCGACGGCCGCTCGATCGGCACCGGCGGCGGCAACCATATCGTGCTCGGTGGGCGCAGCGTGAACGATTCGCCGTTCATCCGCCGGCCCGACATGCTGAAGAGCTTCCTGCTCTACTGGCAGCGCCACCCCGCGCTCAGCTATCTCTTCTCCGGCCTGTTCATCGGCCCGACCAGCCAGGCGCCGCGCATCGACGAGGCCCGCCACGACGGGCTCTACGAGCTGGAGATCGCGTTGGCGCAGGTGCCGGCGCCTTATGAAGGCGAGGCACCGCCGCCCTGGCTGGTCGACCGGCTGTTCCGCAACCTGCTCGTCGACGTCACCGGCAACACGCACCGCACCGAGATCTGCATCGACAAGCTCTATTCGCCGGACGGGCCGACCGGGCGGCTCGGCCTCGTCGAATTCCGCGGCTTCGAGATGCCGCCCGAGGCGCGGATGAGCCTGGCGCAGCAGTTGCTGCTCCGCGCGCTGGTCGCCTGGTTCTGGCGCGAGCCGCAGCAGGGCGGGTTGGTGCGCTGGGGCACGACCTTGCACGATCGCTTCCTGCTGCCCCATTTCGTCTGGGAGGACTTCCTAGACGTGCTGACCGACCTCCGGCAGGCCGGCTATGATTTCGATCCCGCCTGGTTCGAGGCGCAGCGCCAGTTCCGCTTCCCGATGCATGGTAGCATCGTCGCCGGCGGCGTGACCCTGGAGATCGCCCATGCGCTGGAGCCCTGGCACGTGCTCGGCGAGACGGGCGCGATCGGCGGCACGGTGCGTTATGTCGACAGCTCGACCGAGCGGCTGCAGGTCCGTGCGATGGGGCTGGTGCGTGGGCGCCACGTCATCGCCTGCAACGGCCGCGCCGTGCCGTTGATCGAGACCGGCGTGCCCGGCGAAGCCGTGGGCGGCGTGCGCTATAAGGCGTGGTGGCCGGCCAACTGCCTGCATCCGCAGCTGCCCGCGCAGGCGCCGCTCACCTTCGACGTGCTCGATCGCTGGAACGGTCGATCGCTCGGCGGGTGCGTCTATCATGTGGCCCATCCAGGCGGACGCAACTATGACACCGTGCCGGTCAACGACTATGAGGCGGAGTCGCGTCGCAAGGCGCGCTTCCAGTCCCATGGCCACACACCCGGCAGGGTTGCGATGCCGGCAGAGGAAAAGGCGAGCGAATTTCCGATGACCCTCGATCTCAGAACGCCGCCGCCGCGCTGACGCCATGCTCGGGGGTGAGACTATGGCGGAGCTGCCCGGCCTGCCGACGCGGGTCGAAGGCTGGATCGCATCCTACCTGGCGCAGGCCGGGGAAGGCGACGTCATGCGCGGCGACATGGGCCGGGGCGCGCGCTGGTGGAACAGCCTGCTGGAGGGCGTTGCTGGCCTGACCGGCGGTCGCCTCGCGCTGCTGCAGGAACGGGTCGAGCGGCAGATCAACGAGATCGGCACCGCTTTCCGCCTGCCCGACGAGAGCGAGGAGCGCCCCTGGCCGGTTTCCGCTCTGCCCCTGCTGATCGGCGAGGACGAATGGCGCGGTATCGCCGAGGGCGTGACACAGCGCGCGGCGCTGCTCGAAAGCTTGCTGGGCGATATCTATGGTGAGCAGAAACTGGTAGCGGATGGTGCGCTGCCGGCCTCGCTGGTCGCCGGCAGTCCCCATTTCTGGCGCTCGATGATCGGCATCGATCCGCCGGGCGGCCACCGACTGCACATTTATGCGGCCGATCTCGGCCGCGGGCCGGACGGCGAATGGCGCGTGCTGGCCGATCACGTCCGCGCACCGACCGGCGCGGGATATGCGCTGGAAAACCGGCTCGCCGCCTCGCGCGTGATGGGCACGCTCCAGCAGAGATTGCATGTGCAGCGGCTCGCGGGCTTCTTCTCTGCCTTTCGCGACGGGCTCGCCGCCGCCTGCAATCGCGCTGATCCGCGCATCGGGCTGCTCACCCCGGGCCGCTACAATCAGAGCTATGCCGAGCAGGCGCATCTTGCGCGTTATCTCGGCCTGCTGCTCGTCGAGGGCGAGGATCTCGCCGTCCGCGAGGGGCGGCTCTACGTGCGAACCATCGAGGGGCTGAAGCGGATCGACGCGCTCTGGCGCAGGATGGATTCGCGCTTCATCGATCCGCTTGCCTTCGATGCCACCTCCGCGATTGGCGTGCCGGGCCTGATGGACGCTGTCGCCAACGGCACGGTGATCGCCAATGCACCGGGGGTAGGTGTGGTGGAATCGACCGCGCTGGGAGCATTCCTGCCGGTGCTCGCACGACGGCTGACGGGGCAGAATCTGCTGCTGCCCAATATCGCGACTTGGTGGTGCGGGCAGGAAAATGAGCATGCGCTCGTCCGCTCCGACATCGACCATCTGCTGATCGCGCCGGCCTTCGGCGGACGGCCGGGCGGGTTGCGCGACGGGCGCGCGCGGCTCGGTGCGGAGATGGAGGGCGAGGCGAGGCGCCTGCTGATCGAGGATATGGAACGGCGTCCGCAGGATTATGTCGGACAGGAAGTGGTGCGGCTCTCCACCATGCCCGCGATGCTGGCCGAGGGCACGCCCCTGCCCCGCCCGTTCACTCTGCGCGTCTTCGCCGCACGTGACGGGGTCGGCAACTGGGCGGTGATGCCCGGCGGCTTCGCGCGGCTGAGCGATACCGCCGACATCCGCGCCGCGGTAATCGGAGAGGGTGCCTTCTCTGCGGACGTATGTGTCGTCGCACACAAGCCGGTGGAGCAGGTCTCTCGCCTGCCGGCGGGCGGCAAGGTCGCTATCCGGCGCAATCCCGGAACCCTGCCGAGCCGCGCCGCGGACAATCTCTTCTGGCTCGGCCGCTATCTCGAGCGAGGCGAAGCCTCGCTGCGTCTCGTCCGCGCTGCGCTGGGCGGCACGATCGATGCGGACAGCGGCGCGGCGCTGGCGCCGGAAACCGCGAAGCGCGTTGCAACGCTGCTCGTCTCATCGGGCGCCGTGCCCGAAAAGGAAGAAGGCGAAGGCATTACGGACCACGGCGACGTGCGTGCGCTCGCCGAGGCGGCGCTGGACGGCCGCGGTATCGCCAGCGTGAAGACGCTGCTGGCCACGGTGCGCGCGATCGGCGAAGGCACGCGCGACCGCCTGTCGGCGGAGGTGTGGCGACTCCTGGACACCGGCCCGCCGCCCGAGGGCGCCAAGGATAGCGGTGCGCTGCTGGACCGCACGACCAGACTGCAGGAGCGCTTCTCCGCGCTCGCCGGACTCGCCGCGGAAAATATGGGCCGCACAGCCGGCTGGCGGTTCCACGATCTCGGCCGTCGGATCGAGCGCGGCGTGCTGATCTGTCGCCTCCTGCGCACCTTCGCCCCGGACGAGGCGCTGGCCGACGATCTCACCACCCTGCTTGATCTATGCGACAGCCAGATCAGCTACCGCTCGCGCTATCTCTCCGGCCTCGCGCTCGAGCCGGTGCGCGACCTGATCGCGCTGGATCCGTTCAACCCGCGCTCGCTCGCCTATCAGGTGGAACGTATCGGCTGGCATCTCGGCGTGCTGCCCAAGCTCAGCGACGACGGCATGCCGGAGGAGCACGACATGATCGCCGCCGATCTCGCCGGATCGATGGCGACGGCCACGGCCGCGCGGCTGAGTCATACCCGCATCGTCACGATCGAGAACAAGTTCTATGCGCTGTCCGAGGCGATCAGCCGCCGCTTCTTCCTGCAGGGCAGCGAATCGCTGCGCGCGGCTGGCATGACGCGGCTCGCATGATCTACGCGATCCGCCACACCACGCGCTTTCTGTACGAAGCGCCGGTCCGTTTCGCCCGCTGCAACCTGCGCCTGCGGCCGATCGACTGGGACGGCCAGAAGCGCGAGCGGTACCATCTGGATATTACGCCGCACGCGACGATCAGCACGCCCCTGCCCTCCGGCTATCCGGCGAACACGGTGCGCGTGGTGGTCGACGCGCCGGCGAGTGAACTGGTGATCGAGAGCCGGTCGCGTATCGTCGTAAACCGGCCGATGCCGCAGATCCTTCCGGACGATCCCAGTGTGGGTGAGATCGCCCGGCTGGCGCGGCAGGTGCGCGATCTGTCGATGACTGCGCCCGCCAATTACATGTTCGCCTCGCCGATGATCCCCATCGAGCCGAGCATCGTCACCTGGTGCGCCGAGACGGTGAATCGGGACGACGGCATCGTTGCCGCCTGCTTCGCACTCGCGAAGCGAATCAAGGCGGAATTCCGCTACAAGAGCGGGGTAACCGATACGGACACTGCACCGATCGATGCGTTCGACCGGCGCACCGGCGTGTGCCAGGATTTTGCGCAGATCATGATCTCCGGCCTGCGCGGCCTCGGCCTGCCCGCCGCCTATGTATCGGGCTATCTGCGCACGCTGCCCCCGCCCGGCAAGCAGCGGCTGGTCGGCGCGGATGCCACCCATGCCTGGGTACTCGTCTGGTGCGGCCCGGCGCGCGGCTGGATCGGCTTCGATCCCACCAACGGCATCATGATGGCCGGCGACCACATCGTCGCCGCCGTGGGCCGAGACTATGCCGACGTCTCGCCGATCGACGGCATCTTCCTGGGTCGCAATGGGCAGCGCGTCGACGTCTCCGTCGATGTCGAGCCGATCGAGGAAGAGACACCCCGTCCGACACGCAAGCGCCGCTGACGCTCCTTCGCTCGCTCCCCATGGGGAAGGCGATCAATGTGTTTATGGCCCGATTTGCTGTCGGCGGCGCAGCCACGCGCTTGCCGCCGCCCCACCCTGCGACTAGCCTGACAGACCAGTCAGGGCCAAGGTCCTGCAATCGGCGTCCGCCCGAGCGGCGCCTATGGAGGATAGGATGAGCGACACTTTTGCCGAAATCGCGCAGCGCCCCGTGGATCCCCTGTTCGAAGGGATCAGCGTGATCGACGTCGACACCCATTATAGCGAGCCGCACGACCTTTGGACGTCGCGCGCTCCGGCCGCGCTCAAGGATCGCGTGCCGCAGGTGAAGGTCGTCGATGCTGAGACCGGTCAGAAGAGCTGGTTCATCGACGGCGACAAGTCGATCGGCTTCGGCGCGACCGCCGTCAGCACCATCCGCCCCGACGGCACCCGTTCACGCGGCATCGACTTCATCAACTGGACGATCGACGACGTCCACCCCGCCTCCTGGCATGTGAAAGAGCGGGTGAAGGCGATGGACGCAGTGAATGTCCATGCCCAGATCCTCTATCCCAACGTGCTCGGCTTTGGCGGACAGGAAGGCGCGAAGGTGGATCCCGACCTGAGGCTCGCCAGCGTCGAGATCTACAATGACGCCATGGCCGATATGCAGGACGAGTCCGGCCAGCGTATCTTTCCGATGATGATGCTGCCCTGGTGGGATCCGCATCTCGCCGTCGCCGAGATCGAACGCATGGCGAAGCGTGGCCTGCGCGGCGTCAATATCAACACCGATCCGCACACCCATCCCGGCCTGCCGGACCTCGCCGATCCCCATTGGGATCCGATGTGGGCCGCCTGCCAGGATCATGAGCTGCCGATCAACTTTCATATCGGCGCCAGCTCGGCCTCGATCGACTGGGTGGGCGAGATGCCCTGGCCGTCGCAGGACATGCCGATGCGCCATGCATTGGGCGGCGTGATGCTGTTCTTCGGCAATGGCCGGGTGATGGCGAATCTGATCGTCAGCGGCGTGCTGGATCGCTTTCCCAAGCTACAGTTCGTCTCGGTCGAAAGCGGCATCGGCTGGATTCCGTTCCTGCTCGAGGCGCTCGATTACCAAGTGATGGACGGCCAACCCGACAATAAGCTGAAGATGCTGCCGAGCGAATATTTCTCGCGCAATTTCCACGGCTGCTTCTGGTTCGAGAAGCGCAACCTCGCTACCTCGGTCCGTGCCGTGGGCGTCGATCGCGTGATGTTCGAAACCGATTTCCCGCACCCGACCTGCGTCTTCCCGGAATCGGCGGATTTCGTGAAGAGCGGTCTCGCCGAACTGAGCTGGAATGAACGCAACCAGATTCTCAGCCTGAACGCGCGGCAGCTCTACAAGATCACGGTATAGACCCCGGCTCCCCCGTCATCTCGGCCATTCGGGATGACGGGGAATCCAGGCAATGATTGCCTCATGCCGCTTTCGCTTCCTCCTTCTCCTCCACGCTCCCGCCCTTCGCCGCGCGCTTCAGCAGGCGATGGATGTAGTCGAGCTTGGCGATGATCGTTTCCGAGAGATTGAAAGGATAGAGATCCGGCTGGCCCATTGCCCGATTGATCGCATTTTCGGCGAACGCAAAAGGGCCCCATTCGGCGACCAACTGGCTTGTCTCGGCACGGTAGGGATCGAAATCGACCGACGGCTGCCCCTGCATGCCCGGCCATTTCGTCATCCGCATGCCGAAGCCGTTGAGCGTCGCCAGCGTGTCGACGATGTGCATCAGATGCGCGAAGGTTTCGGCGAAATCCTCCCATGGATGCATCGTCGCATAGGCCGAGACGAAATCGGTCGACCAGCCGCAGCTGCCGTCGCCATAATGGCGCTGCATTGCCTCGTCATAGCTGATCCGCTCGTCGCCGAAGAGCTGGCGGAAGGCCTCTACCTCGGGCGTATGCTGGATCAGCCGCTCCCAATAATAATGGCCGACCTCATGCCTGAAATGGCCGAGCAGCGTGCGGTAGGGCTCGCCCAGCTCGGTGCGCATCCTCTCGCGCATCACATCGTCCGCTTCGATCAGGTTGAGCGTAACGAGGCCCGCCTCATGGCCGGTGGTGATCTGCACCGTCCCGGTCTCTTCCGCGACCGGATCATAGAGGAAATCGAAGGCGAGGCCGACGCCGGTGCCCTTTTCGGCCGCTTCCGCCGGCGTCTCGATCGGCAGTTCCATGTGCAGCAGCGTGTGGAACAGGCGGCGCTTGGCGGCTTCTATCCGCCCCCAGCGTTCCGGTACCACCGGCGCACTAAGATCGGGGATGGTGCGATTGTGCCGGCAGGCCAGGCAGAGCGTCCGCTCACCCTCGACCGGCACCAGCCAGTTGCACACTCCATATTCGTTGTTGTTGCCGCAAACGACGACTGGGTGCGCCTCGCCCTGCGCGTCACGCCAGGTGGTGGCATTGTCGCCGAGGAAGAGGAACTGGTCGCTCGCGGGGTCGTAGCCGAGCGTGAAGGCGCAGCTTGGGCAGACGCGTGCCTCGAAATGGAGCAGGCGCGCGCAATTTGGGCAGGCATGGGGAGCCACGATGAAGATTTCCTGTTGGTTGCCGCGGCCCAACGCGCAACGGGACGATATGTGCCCTTGCGCTTGGCAGCACCCGTCCACATCTAAACTGTTGCCAAAATGCAACAGCTCATTATGTGGCTTCGGCATTGTTGCGTGACTGATTTTGGGCGAAATGGTGGTTCATGGCCGATCTGTACGAACGATTGGGGGTTGCGCGCGGGGCCGACGAGGCCGCGATCAAGAAGGCGTATCGCAAGCTCGCCAAGGAACTGCATCCCGACCGCAACCAGGACAATCCCAAGGCTGCCGAGCGTTTTTCGGAAGTGACCGCGGCCTATGACCTGCTGTCCGACAAGGACAAGCGGGCGCAATATGATCGTGGCGAGATCGACGAGCAGGGAAATCCGAAATTCGCCGATTTCAGCGGGTTCGGCAGAGGTGGTGGCCAGCGCGGAGGCGGCTTCCGGTCTGGTCCCGGCGGCTTCGAATTTTCGGCCGAAGGCGCCGACATGGGCGACATTTTCGAAGGCCTGTTCGGGGGCGGTAAAGCGCGCGGCGCGCCGGGAGGCGGCTTTGGCGGAGGTTTTTCCGGATTCGGCGGCGGCCCGCGCCGGCCCGCCAAGGGCGCGGACGTAGCCTATCGCCTGCCCGTTTCCTTCGAGGACGCAGCCGCGCTGAAGCCGCAGCGCGTCACCCTGTCGAGCGGCAAGACGATCGACCTGAAGCTTTCTGCCGGCGTCGAGAGCGGCACGCAGATGCGGCTGGCCGGCCAGGGCGAACCCGGTCCCGGCGGCAATGGCGATGCGATCGTGACGATCGAGATACAGCCGCACCGTTTCTATCGCCGCGACGGCGACGACATCCGCCTGGACCTGCCGATCACGCTGCGCGAGGCGCTGATGGGCGGCGCGGTGAAGGTGCCGACGGTGGACGGCGCAGTGATGCTGACCGTCCCCAAGGGCTCCAATTCCGGCAAGACGCTGCGGCTCAAGGGAAGGGGCTTCCATAAGAAGGAGGGCGGCCGCGGCGATCAGTTCGTCACGCTGCGCATTGACATCCCCGTCGATGACGAGGCGCTCAAGACGTTCGTCGAGGGTTGGGATGCGGAGGCGGAACGCAATCCGAGGTCGGGGCTGGGCGTCTGACGCCCGACGTCTCCCCCGAATCGCCCGAGGAGCGTAGCCGGCGCGAGCGGAGCATGCGCACCTCGGCCCGGCACCAGCTGCAACGGCTGAGGCCCGGCACGCGAACGCTGGCGGTAATCAAGCGCGTCGCCGTCGGCGTCTATTCCGACGGTTTCATCCACGCCGGCAACCTTGCCTATCTGACGCTGCTGACGCTGTTCCCCTTCTTCATCGTCACCGCGGCGCTGGCCCGCATCCTCGGCCGCAGCGAAGATAGCCGGCTGGCGGTATCCTCCTTCCTCGACACCGTACCGCCGAGCGTCGCCGAGCTGCTCGCAAAGCCGATCGGCGACGTGCTGGCGGCGCGCACCGGCTCGCTGCTGTGGCTCGGCGCACTCGTCGGCCTGTGGTCGGTAGGCAGCTTCGTCGAGACGATCCGGGACATATTACGCCGTGCCTATGGCACCAAGGCGTCCCGCGCCTTCTACCATTATCGGCTCGGGGCGGCGTTCATCACCATCTGTTCGGTGATACTGGTGCTGATGGCGTTCAGCGCGCAGGTAGCGCTCACTGCCGCCGAACAATTTATTTACCGGCTGCTGCCCTTTGCCAGCGAGGTGGCGGCATGGGTGGGCATTTCGCGCCTCGCACCGGCGGTCGTGATGTTCGGCGCACTGTTCGCGCTGTTCTACACGCTGACGCCGATGAAATACCGCACGACGCCGCGCGCGCCGAAATGGCCGGGGCCAGCCTTCGTCACCGCCTGGTGGTCGCTCACTACCGTCGCCTTGCCAGGGGTACTCTCGCAACTCGGCGGCTATGACCGCACCTATGGCAGCCTGGCGGGCGTCATCGTGACACTGATCTTCTTCTATCTGATCGGGCTCGGCGTGGTGATCGCGGCGCATCTCAACGCCGCGCTGGCGGAATCGCCCGAAGCACAGCCTCCTCCGCCGGCATGACGGGAAGGCCACGCTGCCGCGACCTCCTTCCCGATGTCGCGTCGTCAAAGCGGAAAACCGGTTCCCTCTTTTCCGTGCGATGCTCTAAAGGGAGCGCCAACGCGCTGCTGAGTGAATAGAAGGAGGTCCGATGGGCGAGCTCATGAAAGGAAAACGCGGGCTCATCATGGGCCTTGCCAATGATCGCTCGCTGGCCTGGGGCATCGCCAAGCATCTCCATGCCGAAGGGGCGGAGCTGGCCTTCAGCTATCAGGGCGAAGCGCTGGAGAAGCGGGTGCGCCCGCTGGCGACCGAACTGGGTTCCAACTTCCTGATCGATTGCGACGTGTCGGACATGGCGGCGCTGGATGCCGCATTCGACACTCTGGCCGTGCGCTGGCCGACGATCGATTTCGTCGTCCACGCGATCGGCTTTTCCGACAAGAACGAGCTGCGCGGCAAATATGTCGATACCAGCCTGGACAATTTCCTGCTGACCATGAACGTCTCCGCTTATTCCTTCGTCGCGGTGACCAAGCGTGCCCGCGCGATGATGCCGAATGGCGGGTCGATTCTGACGCTTACATATTATGGCGCCGAGAAGGTGGTGCCGCATTACAATGTGATGGGTGTCGCCAAGGCGGCGCTGGAAACCAGCGTCAAATATCTCGCCATGGATCTCGGCCCCGAGAATATCCGCGTCAACGCCATCTCGGCCGGCCCGATCAAGACGCTGGCCGCGAGCGGCATCGGCGATTTCCGCTACATCCTGAAGTGGAATGAGCTGAACAGCCCGCTGCGCCGCAACGTCACGATCGAGGATGTCGGCGGCGCCGGCGTCTATTTCCTCTCCGACCTGTCGTCCGGCGTGACCGGCGAGATCCATCATGTCGATGCCGGCTACAATGTGATCGGCATGAAGGCCGAGGACGCGCCGGACATCGCGCTGGCCTGAGCGCGATGTCGTACAACAGTTTTGGGCGCGTCTTTCGCTTCACGACATGGGGAGAGTCGCACGGGCCGGCACTGGGCGCGGTCGTTGACGGGTGTCCGCCGGGGCTCGCCTTGTCCGAAGCCGATATCCAGCCCTGGCTGGACAAACGACGACCAGGTACGTCGCGTTTCACTACGCAACGACAGGAGCCGGATCAGGTGCGCATCCTCTCCGGCCTGTTCGAGGGGAAGACGACCGGCACGCCGATCAGCCTGATGATCGAGAATGTCGATCAGCGCTCCAAGGATTATTCGGAGGTGGCGCTGGCCTATCGGCCCGGCCATGCCGACTACGCCTATGACGCCAAATATGGCTTTCGCGATTATCGCGGCGGCGGACGCTCTTCCGCGCGCGAGACCGCGGCGCGGGTGGCGGCAGGCGCGGTCGCGCGGCTGGTGATCCCCGAGGTGCGCATCCGTGCCTATCTCGTCGAGCTCGGCGGCGATCCAATCGACCGCGACGCATTCGACGATGGCGAGATCGACCGCAACCCCTTCTTCTGCCCGGACGCCGCAGCGGCGGGGCGTTGGGAGGCGATCGTCGACGGCGCGCGCAAGGCCGGTTCGTCGGTGGGCGCGATCGTCGAATGCGTCGCGGAGGGCGTGCCCGCGGGCTGGGGGGCACCGCTCTATGCCAAGCTCGACAGCGAGCTGGCCGCCGCGCTGATGTCGATCAACGCGGTGAAGGGCGTCGAGATCGGTGACGGCTTCGCCGCCGCCCGGCTGACCGGCGAGACCAATGCCGATCCGATGCGGCCGGGCAATGACGGCAAGCCCATCTTCCTTGCCAACCATGCCGGCGGCATTGCCGGCGGAATCGCGACCGGGCAGCCGGTGGTGATCCGCGCGGCGCTGAAGCCCACTTCCTCCATCCTCACACCTGTCGAGACGATCGGACGCGATGGCCAGGCCGCCGATATCCGCACCAAAGGGCGCCATGACCCCTGCGTCGGCATCCGGGCGGCGCCCGTAGTGGAGGCGATGATGGCTTTGGTGCTGGCCGATCAAAAGCTCCTTCACCGCGCACAGATCGGCTGAGCGCGAACCAAGAAGTCATTAACTCAGGGAAAGTGACGGAACACCGGTCTGAGCCCCCCTGTTGATGCCGCAAGAACAGCATCATGAGGAGAGCTGAGATGAAGTCGATGATGATTACTGCGCTACTCGTCGCCCTTCCCTGCGCGGTTCACGCCCAAGTGAGCGGCGGCACCAGCACCAGCGGGAGTGCGACGGGCCAGACGAGTACATCCGGCACAAGCTATGGATCGTCGGGTGGCTCCGCCCAGCCCGGCACGGGCACGGGCACGGGCATGGCCACGTCAACACAGACACCCGACTCGAACAATCCGAACGGCAACCACCCGAGCAGCTCAAGGCGCGATCGCACGCATCGCTCGACGACCGGAACCGGAATGGGAACCGGCACCATGAATGACGGCCGCACTACCGGTGCCGGGACGACCAATGAAGGTGGCGTCGGCACGGGAACCACCACCAGCAAGCCGACGGACACCGGTGGGACTGGGACTGGGACTGGGACTGGGACTGGGACCAGTGGCGGAAGCAGTACTACGCCGCAATAAACCCTTCGAAAACGCCGCCGAGGCCACCGCGGCCGGTCTCCCATTGGAAGACCGGCCAAATGCGGTCGATCAGTCGGCGAACGGATCGCGCACCAGGATGGTGTCCTCGCGCTCCGGGCTGGTTGAGACCAGCGCCACCGGGCACTGGATCAGTTCCTCGATTCGACGGATATATTTGATCGCCTGGGCGGGTAGCTGTGCCCAGCTGCGCGCGCCCTGGGTGGATTCGTGCCAGCCGTCCATCGTCTCGTAGATCGGCTCGACGCGGGCCTGGTCGGCAGCATGCGGCGGCAAATAGTCATAGGTGCGGTCGCCGATGCGATAGCCGGTGCAGATCCGCACCTCATCGAAGCCGTCGAGCACGTCCAGCTTGGTGAGCGCGATGCCGGTGATGCCCGACACGGCGGCCGACTGGCGCACCAGCACCGAATCGAACCAGCCGCAGCGGCGCTTGCGCCCGGTGACCGTGCCGAATTCGTGGCCGCGCGTGCCCAGCCGCTCGCCCGTCTCATCCTCCAGCTCGGTCGGAAACGGCCCCGCGCCGACCCGCGTGGTATAGGCCTTGACGATGCCGAGCACGAAGCCGGCCGCCGATGGGCCGAGCCCCGAACCGCCCGCAGCCGTGCCGGCGATGGTGTTGGACGAGGTGACGAACGGATAGGTGCCGTGATCGATGTCGAGCAGCACGCCCTGCGCGCCCTCGAACAGGATGCGGTCGCCCCGGCGGCGCGCTTCGTTGAGGGTCACCCAGACCGGCTTGGCATAGGGCAGGATGAACGGTGCGATACCGGCGAGATCGTCCATCAGCCGGGCGCGGTCGATCGGCGGCTCGCCGAAGCCGGCGCGCAGCGCGTCATGATGCGCGCAGAGACGATCGATCTGCGGTTCCAATTCGCCGAGATGGGCGAGATCGCACAGGCGAATCGCGCGGCGGCCGACCTTGTCCTCATAGGCCGGGCCGATGCCGCGGCGCGTGGTGCCGATCTTGCCGGAGCCGCTGGCGTCCTCGCGCAGCCCGTCGAGATCGCGATGGAAGGGCAGGATCAGCGGGCAGGTCTCGGCGATGTGGAGATTGTCCGGCGTGATCGTCACGCCCTGGCCGGCGAGCTTGGCGACCTCTTCCTTGAAGTGCCAGGGATCGAGCACGACGCCGTTGCCGATCACCGAGAGCGTGCCGCGCACGATGCCCGACGGCAACAGGCTGAGCTTGTAGGTGTTGTTGCCGACGACGAGCGTATGGCCGGCGTTGTGACCGCCCTGGAATCGCACGACGACATCTGCGCGTTCCGCAAGCCAGTCGACGATCTTGCCCTTGCCTTCATCGCCCCATTGGGCGCCGATGACGGTAACATTGGCCATACGCTATTCTTCCTTCTTGATCTGTGCCCGACGCGTGACCGAGGCGCTCCGCCCCCGGCTCAGCGCGCCTGCAGCGGGACCGGCGCGGTGCCGTCCCAGCCATGCGTGCATCCGAGCGCGCCCGGCTCGTCCCGATCCGAGAGCGCGGCGATAGTCGTCCACCCTTCTGCGCGCAGCGCCCGGCCCACCGCAGGATCGATGCCCAGCGGGAGGAAGACGGTGCGTCGCGGCTCGATGCCGAAACCGGCATCGACCAGCGGATCGAGATAGAGCGAAAAGCCGACCGCGGCCTCCTCGCTGCCGTCGGGCCGCAGGATGGTGTAGGTGCCGCCGCGTCCGATCTCGCCGGAGAGCCCGCGGCCGAACAGCGAGAAACCGATCCAGCGCTGATATTCGAAACCGTGCCGCTCGGTGGGGTCGAGGGTCAGCGCGGCGCGACTGCCCACCGCTGCCACCACCGCATCGATCGCCTCGAGCCGCGAATCGAGCGCCTGGCCGAGATCGAGCGCGCGCAGCCGCTCTAGCGCGGGGCCGACCGGTCCGGCCGCCGAGATGAACGGCAGATAGGCCTCGGCGCCCAGTGCGGCGAGACCGCCGGCATCCTTGGCATCCAGCATGTCGCGCACCGCATCGATCCGCGTGACCGGCATCGGCCCGGCGCTCAGCGTCTCGACGAGATCCGGCAAGGTGAGATCGACCGAGATGCCCTCGACCCCCGCGACCTCCAGCGCCTCGATGGCGAGCAGCACGATCTCGATTACTGCCGCGATATTGTCGTTGCCGATCAGTTCGGCCCCCGCCTGCACCAACTCGCGCTCCGGCCGAAGCTGCGTCGCACGCAGCTTCAGCACCGGGCCGCCATAGGCCAGGCGCAGCGGACGGGCATGATGGCCCATGCGCGTGGTGGCGATGCGGCCCACCTGCCCGGTAATGTCCGGCCGGAAAGCCAGCGAGCGTTGCGACACCGGATCGACGACACGCAACAGGTCCTGCGCCCGCGCGGATTTGAGGCGGCCGATCAGCCCCTCCTCGAACTCCGCCAGCGGCGGCGCGACGCGCGCATAGCCATGCCGGCCGATCGCCACGATCACGCGATGCAGCAGCCGCGACGCAGCCTCTGCCTGGGGCGGGAGGCGATCACGGAGTCCTTCGGGAAGCAGGCCGGGTGCGATGGTCACTGCCCCCTCTCCCCTGCGGGGAGAGGGGTGGGGAGAGGGGACGCCGCAGCCAAAGCCACGCCGATCGCCTCGATCACCCCCTCGGGATTGTCCATCACGTCGCCATTGGTGAATCGAATCACCCGATATCCTTGTCGTTCGAGATACTGTGTCCGCGCGGCGTCATACTCGACTTGGCGGCCATGTGTATCCCCGTCGATTTCGATGATCAGCCGCCGCGAGCGAGCCGCGAAATTTACGATATAGTGGGTTATCGCAACCTGGCGGGTGAATTTGACGCCGTCGAAGCGGTGAGCGCGAAGCAAGGCCCATAGCGTTGCTTCGGGCGGCGTCATGTTTGTCCGGAGGGCGCGGGCGTGCGCTTTAAGCGTAGGGTCGATTGGTTCGCGCACGCCCCTCTCCCAACCCTCTCCCCGCAGGGGAGAGGGCTTTTCCGTCTCACCTCAGAACGTCAGCGCCTTCACCGTCTTCACGCCCGGCAGCTGGCAGACCTGCCACAGCAGCGGCTCGACCACCGGCGTGTCGACTGAGAGCAGCAGCACCGCCTCACCGCCGGCGCTGCGGCGGCCGAGGTGGAAGGTGCCGATGTTCACGCCCGCCTCGCCCAGGGTCGTGCCGAGGCGGCCGATGAAGCCGGGCGCGTCCTCGTTGACGATGTAGAGCATCGCGCCGTGGAGATCGGCCTCCACCTTGATGCCGAACATCTCGATGAGGCGCGGCGTCGCGTTGGAGAAGATCGTGCCGGCCACCGAACGGTCGCCCGCATCGGTCTTCACCGTCACGCGCACCAGCGTGTGATAGTCACCCTCGCGGTCATGGCGCACCTCGCGCACGTCCAGCCCGCGCTCGCGAGCGAGGAAGGGCGCGTTCACCATGTTCACCGTGTCCGAATAGACGCGCATCAGGCCGGCCAGCACCGCGCCGGTGATCGGCTTCTGGTTGAGCTCGGCAGCCGCGCCTTCCACCTCGATGGCGACACCCTTGATGCGATCGCCTTCCAGCTGACCGATCAGGCTGCCGAGCTGGCGCGCCAGCTCCATGTACGGCTTCAGCTTCGGCGCTTCCTCGGCCGACAGGCTCGGCATGTTGAGCGCGTTGGTGACGCCGCCGGAAACGAGGAAATCGGCCATCTGCTCGGCGACCTGGATGGCGACATTGACCTGTGCCTCGGTGGTCGACGCGCCGAGATGCGGTGTGGAGATGAAACCGGGCGTGCCGAACAGCGGCGATTCGGTCGCCGGCTCCTTCACGAACACGTCGAGCGCGGCACCCGCGACATGACCCGAATCGAGCGCCGCCTTGAGCGCCGCCTCGTCGACGAGACCGCCGCGCGCGCAGTTGATGATGCGCACGCCCTTCTTGGTCTTGGCGATATTCTCGGCCGAGAGGATGTTGCGGGTCGAATCGGTGAGCGGCGTGTGCAGCGTGATGAAGTCGGCGCGGGCCAGCAGGTCGTCCAGCGCGACCTTCTCGACGCCCAGTTCCACCGCGCGCTCCGGCGTCAGGAAGGGATCATAGGCGACCACCTTCATCTTCAGCCCCAGCGCTCGATCGGCGACGATCGAGCCGATATTGCCGGCGCCGATCAGGCCGAGCGTCTTGTTGGTGAGCTCCACGCCCATGAAGCGGTTCTTCTCCCACTTGCCGGCCTGGGTGGAGCGATCCGCCTCCGGCAGGTCGCGCGCGAGGGCGAACATCAGCGCGATGGCGTGCTCGGCAGTGGTGATCGAGTTGCCGAACGGCGTGTTCATGACGACCACGCCCTTGGCCGAGGCCGCCGGGATGTCGACATTGTCGACGCCGATGCCGGCACGGCCGACGACCTTCAGGTTGGTCGCAGCGTCGAGCACTTCCTTGGTGACCTTGGTGGCCGAGCGGATGGCAAGGCCGTCATACTGGCCGATGATCGCGATCAGCTCGTCCTTGGTCTTGCCGGTGATCTCGTCCACCTCGACGCCGCGCTCGCGGAAGATCTGCGCCGCGCGGGGATCCATCTTATCGGAAATCAGGACTTTGGGCATTTTCGAGTGCTTTCGAAAACGTCATCCCAGCGAAAGCTGGGATCGCCTTCAACCGCGGGCCAACCGCCTTTGGTGAGCGATGCCAGCTTTCGCTGGCATGACGTGGATTATGGAAGGTCCCTTGCAGGGTAACGATGCAAGCTCAGCCGGCCTTGGCCGTCTCGTAGGCCCAGTCTAGCCAGGGCCCGAGCGCCTCTATGTCGGCGGTGTCGACCGTGGCGCCGCACCAGATGCGCAGGCCCGCCGGGGCGTCGCGATAGCCGGCGACGTCGTAGGCCGCCTCTTCCTTCTCGAGCAGCGAGGCCATCTTCTTGATCAGCGCCTCGTCCGCGCCCTCGACCGTCAGACAGACGCTGGTCTTGGAGCGCGAGGCCGGATCGGCAGCGAGATGGCCGAGCCAGGAGCGCGCCTCGACGATGCCGTCCAGGGCTGCCGCATTGGCGTCGCTCCGGGCGATCAGGCCCTCGGCGCCACCGATCGACTTGGCCCATTCGAGCGCGAAGATCGCGTCCTCGACGGCCAGCATCGACGGGGTGTTGATCGTCTCTCCCTTGAACACGCCCTCGGCGAGCGCGCCCTTGGAGACCAGGCGGAACACCTTGGGCAGCGGCCAGGACGGCGTGTAGCTCTGCAGCCGCTCGACGGCGCGCGGACCGAGGATCAGCACGCCATGCGCGCCCTCGCCGCCCAGCACCTTCTGCCAGGAGAAGGTGGCGACGTCGATCTTGTCCCACGGAATGTCGTAGGCGAACACCGCGCTGGTCGCGTCGGCGAAGCTCAGCCCCTCGCGGTCGGCAGGGATCCAATCGCCGTTCGGCACGCGCACGCCGCTGGTCGTGCCGTTCCAGGTGAACAGCACGTCGTGCGACCAGTCGACCTGATCGAGCGCGGGCAGCTGGCCATAATCGGCGCGAACCACGGTCGGATCGATCTTGAGCTGCTTGACGGCATCGGTGACCCAACCTTCACCGAAGCTCTCCCATGCGAGCGCGGTCACCGGACGGGCGCCGAGCATCGTCCACATCGCCATTTCGAAAGCGCCGGTGTCGGAACCCGGGACGATGCCGATGCGATGCGTGTCGGGCAAGCGGAGCAGCTCACGCATCAGATCAATCGCATATTGCAGCCGCGTCTTGCCCAGCTTGGAGCGGTGCGAGCGGCCGAGCGATTCGGTGGCGAGCTTTTGGGGGGCCCAGCCCGGCGGCTTGGCGCAAGGACCGGAAGAAAAATAGGGGCGCGCCGGCTTCGTGCCGGGGCGGGCAATGTTCGTCATGTCTGACTCTCCTCACAGAGAGCACGCGCCGCGTTGGGACGGCGTGGCCCGCGGCGGCTCATAGAGGCGTACGGCGAGGTGTCAATCGAAAGCTGTCCGCATGGGCCCGGCAAGTGACGGACCGATGCTGCGATGCAACAAACGCAGCCGACCTCAGCGCCAGTCGAGGATCGGCCAGCCCTGCGTTCGCGCGAGGCTGCGCAACTCGGCATGCGCATTCACCGCGAAGGCATCGTCCGACCATTCGAAGGCCGGCGCATCGGAGGCATGGTCCGAATAGAAGCGGACATGCACCTGATCCCGCTTCAACCCTTCCGCGGCCATCCAGGCGAGGATCATCCGCAGCTTCGCCGGGCCATAGCAGTTCTCACCGTCGATTTTGGCGCTGACGCGCGCGTCCAGGCCGATCAGCGAATTGGTCGCGATGATATCGTCGAAGCCGAGCCGCCGGCCGATCTCTGCGGCATAGAGCTTGTAGGACGCGGTGGCGAGCACCAGCCGCCGGCCGGCGGCCTTGTCCTGCGCGATCATGCTGAGCGCGCCGGGATGGATGTTTGTCCGCTCGGTGTGCTCGGCGAAACCCGCGACCAGCGGGGCCAGATGCGCGGGCGAGATGTGACGGCCGAGCAGCAGCGTCTGGTTGATCTCCTTGAGCCGGGCGCGGTCGATCAGCTTGAGCGCATAAGCAAGCGAGACGCATAGCACCGCGGGCAGGAAGAGGATCCGCCAGGGCGCTCGTCTGCGTAGCGCATAAGCGAGGAACGGTCCGTAAGTGGCCCGGCGGGTAATTGTCCGGTCCATGTCGTAAATGGCCAGCTCGATCATGCGCGCCCCGACAACACCTCTTCCGCCAGCTCGAGATCCGCCAGCTTGTCGACGTCGACCGCGGCCAGCGGATCGGAGAGCGCGACC
The DNA here is from genome assembly GCF_009755815.1 of Flavisphingomonas formosensis. GTDB lineage: Bacteria > Pseudomonadota > Alphaproteobacteria > Sphingomonadales > Sphingomonadaceae > Flavisphingomonas > Flavisphingomonas formosensis. The sequence continues at coordinate 583,144 of NZ_WRPK01000001.1, read as the reverse complement.
GGCTTCACGCGTACGCCGAGCTTGCGGCCGGCTTTGTCGAGCGCGCCTTCCAGCGTAATGGTGCGGGTGAGCGCGCGCAGGAGCAGCATCGGGCCGAAGCGCAGGATCAGTTTCCAGCCCTTCTTGCGATCCGCCTCTATCTCGCTCCAGATCGCCAGCGCCTCGCGTGCCGCGACGCCGTTGAAGGCGAACAGATTGGCGCCCGTCCATTGCCCGCCGCGGAAACGCAGCCACGTCCGCTTGCTGTCCGGAAAGCGGCTCTGCACCACCTTCCTTTCGACCACGCCAACGGCGACGTCGACACCGGCCGTGGCCGACAGGAAGGTCGAAATCGTTTCGGGACGCAGCAGGACATGATCCGCCGTCGTCACGAAGATCGGCCAGGGCGCGTCGGGCCCACCCGCGATCGCCGCGATCGAATTGGAGATGCCGCCTCCGCTTATCGCGAAACTGATGCGCTCGTCCGCCGGCAGCACGGCGGCGATGGCATCGACATCCTGCGTCAGCACACGCACTCGCCCGATCTCCGGGCAGGAAAGCAGCGTTTCGGCGACGCGCGCCACCATCGGCCTGCCGGCCACCGGAACGAGCGCCTTCAGGCGGCCGCCGCGCATGGCGGCGAGACGATCTATGCCGGGGCGGCTCCCGGCCAGGAGCAATGCCGTCCGCCTCATTCGTCACGAGCTCCCGAACAGCGATATTGCGATGTTGCGACACCCATGGCGAGCGACGTAGCAGGAACCGGCGCCGGTTTCATCCCGGTGCAACCGTCTGGCCTTCAAGGCGTTCCGTCTTGCCGATGCCCTCGGTTTGGACCACTGTGCGCCCCGCATGAACAGCCCGGCCGATTTCACCGAAGAGGACGATGCCCTGCGCTTCTCCGGCGCATTGGTGCTCGCGCGGCTCGGCAATCTGCCGCAACGGCTGGAAACTCTGGCGAAGCAGCCCCGTGCGATCGACCTGTCGGGCATCGAGCGGATCGACACCGTGGGGGCGTGGCTCATCCACCGGCTTGCGCGCGACAGCGATGCCGACGTGACCGGCGCCAACGAGGATGCGAAACGGCTGATCGATCAGGTGAGCCAGCTCGACAAGCCGTTGCAGATGCGGCCCGATCCGACGCCCCCTTTCATCCGCGTGCTGGCCCAGATGGGGGCCGCTACGGTCTCCGCCTTCCGCATGCTCTATGGGCTGCTCGGCTTCTTCGGCGCGATCCTCATTTCCTGTTGGGACATAATCCGCGATCCGAAGCGCTTTCGCGGCAATGCCATCGCCCGTCAGTTCGAGGTGGTGGGCGTCGATGCGCTGGGCATCATCGGTCTGATGAGCTTCCTGATCGGTATCGTTATCGCGCAGCAGGGCGCCGTACAGCTGCGCCAGTTCGGCGCCGAGGTGTTCACGATCAACCTGATCGGCCGGATAACGCTGCGCGAGCTCGGCGTGTTGATGACGGCGATCATGGTGGCCGGTCGATCGGGTAGCGCCTTCGCGGCACAGCTCGGATCGATGAAGCTGGCAGAGGAAGTCGATGCGATGCGCACCATCGGCGTCTCGCCGATCGAGGCGCTGGTCATCCCCCGCGTGATGGCGACGGTGATCATGATGCCGCTGCTCGGCTTCTACGCCGCGCTGGTTGCGATCATCGGCGGCGGCCTGTTTTGCTGGATCTCGCTCGACATCCCGCTGATCACTTTCTTCCAGCGCATCCGCGAGGTGGTTCCGATCACCGACCTCTGGGTGGGCTTGCTCAAGGCGCCGGTGTTCGGCCTGATCATCGCCATGGCCGGCTGCTTCCAGGGCATGCAGGTAGAAGGCAATGCCGAGGAAGTGGGCCTGCGGACCACTGCCGCGGTGGTGCAGGGCATCTTCCTCGTGATCGTGCTCGACGCTTTCTTCGCCGTCTTCTTCTCGAGCATCGGCTGGGTATGAGCGACACGGACGGCGAAATCGTCATCTCCGTGCGTGGCCTGCGCAACGCGTTCGGAGAGCAGGTGATTCACGACGAGCTGGACCTCGATGTGCATCGCGGCGAGATTCTCGGCGTCGTCGGCGGGTCCGGCACGGGCAAATCCGTGTTGATGCGATCGATCATCGGACTGCAGCACCCCGTGGCAGGCGAGGTGCATGTGTTCGGCGAATCGATGATCGGCCGGGATGACACCGAGGCGACCAACGTGCGCAAGCGCTGGGGCGTGCTCTTCCAGGGCGGCGCCCTCTTCTCGACCTTGACCGTCGCCGAAAATGTCGAGGTGCCGCTACGCGAATATTATCCGGAGCTGCACCAGCAGCTGCTCGACGAGATCGCCTCTTATAAGATCATGATGTCGGGCCTTCCCGCCGAGGCCGCGCCCAAATTCCCGTCCGAGCTGTCCGGCGGCATGAAGAAGCGCGCAGGTCTCGCGCGCAGCCTGGCGCTGGATCCAGAGTTGCTGTTCCTCGACGAGCCTACGGCGGGCCTCGATCCGATCGGGGCTGCCGCCTTCGACGAACTGACCAAGAACCTCAAGGAAACGCTCGGCCTCACCGTATTCCTGATCACCCACGATCTCGACACGCTCCACGCCATTTGCGACCGCGTCGCCGTGCTCGCCGATCGCAAAGTGATCGCGGTTGGAACGATCCCGGAACTTTTGGCATTGGACCATCCGTGGATTCAGGAATATTTCAACGGACCCCGCGGGCGCGCCGCGCTCGGCGCAAAACGATGAGACGCTGATGGAAACCCGCTCCAACCATGTTCTCGTCGGCGGCGTCGTGCTGGGCCTCCTGGTGCTGACGCTCGCCACGATCATCTGGATCATGCACATCGGGAATCCCGACCGGAAGCAGTTCGACATCTTCTTCAAGCAATCGGTGGACGGGCTCGCCAAGGGATCGCAGGTCACCTTCTCCGGCGTGCCGACCGGCAAGGTGGAAGAGATCAAGCTGATGCCGGATAGCCCGGAATTTGTGCGCGTGCGCATCTCCGTGGACGAAGGCGTGCCGGTGCTGCAAGGCACCACGGCATCGATCGCAGGCGTCGGCTTCACCGGCGTTTCCCAGATCAACCTCGATGGCGCCATCAAGGGAGCCCCGCCGATCTCCGAACCGGGCCCCTATGGCAAACCGGTGATCCCCACACGACAGGGCGGGCTCGGCGCACTTCTCAGCACGGCACCCCAACTGCTGGAGCGGCTGACGACGCTCACCGAGCGGATGACCTCGCTGCTGTCCGACCAGAATCAGAAATCGATCACCGGCATTCTTGCCAATGTCGACAAGCTTTCGGGAGATCTGGCCGCGCGCGGTCCCGAGATTGCCGCAACGCTGGCGCAAACCAGGATCGCCGTGCAGCAGGCGGGAGATGCCGCGCAGAAGATTGGCGCGCTGGCGGACACCACCAACGCGGCGATGCAGAGCGACGTGAAGCCGATGCTGGCCAATCTCAACCAGACTGTGGCCGCTGCCAAGCACACGCTCGAGAGCATCGATTCGACGGTCAGCGAGGCCAAGCCGGGACTCAGGGCCTTCTCCGCGCAGACGATACCGGAAATCAGCCAGCTGGTGCGAGACCTCACCGAAATGTCCGAAGCGCTGACCGGCGTGGCCAACCGCCTCGACCGAGGCGGCGCAGGCGCCGTGCTCGGCGGCAGCAAGCTGCCCGATTATAAGCCGAAAGGAAGATGATGAAGGCGCGCTCCCTCCTGGCTCTCGCGGCCGCCGTGCCTCTGGCCGCCTGCCTGAGCTTCGGCGCGAAGCCACCGGCATCGCTGCTGACGCTTACGCCGACCGCCACCCTGCCCGCGGATACGGCGCGCAACGCGACGGATGGCCAGGCCGTTGTGGTGATCACGCCGAGCGCACCCGCGCCGCTCTCCACTCTGCGCGTCCCAGTGCAGGCAAGCGCGACCGAGATCGCCTATCTCAAAGATGCACAGTGGACCGATACGCCGGCCAAGATGTTTCGCGGTCTGCTGGCCGAGACTATCGCAGCGCGGACCAGCCATGTCGTCCTGGACGTGCGGCAATTCTCGGTTTCGCCAGGCATCAGACTCAGCGGCGGGATCAAGGCGTTCGGTCTCGACCATCCGTCGGGCAGCGCGGTAGTGATCTTCGACGCGACGCTCTCCCGATCCGGCAAGGATCAGCTGGAAACACGCCGCTTCGAAGCGCATGTGCCGGTTTCCGACGAACGAGCGGCTCCGGTCGGCGCGGCGCTCAATCAGGCTGCTAATCAGGTAGCCGTGCAGGTGGCCGACTGGATCGGACAATAGCCTCCTCTCCGTCTCTGCACCTTTCCACAAGCTGCGATGCAGGCTTTACCCCCTGCTGACGAATGGCAGAGCCCCCTCGCCATGCGCCCCTGACCAGCCGCCTGGACGGGCAATGGCCGGTCTTATGGCGCCTTTCCGCGGCGTTCCGTCGTTCGATCACGTCGGAGACCTCTCCCTGACCCATTCTCTGCCGCGACGCACCCAAACGCAATCAGGGCCGGATGCGCCTGCGTCTGCGAGGCTGCACCGTAGTCCGACCGGTTTCAGATCCTCTACAGTTTTGCGCCATCGAAGTGGCTGATTTCCAGGGCGTCGGCATCGATCTCGTCCGCACAGCGCAAGTTGATCTCCACCATCGCCTCACCCTGCGGAGTCTTGCCTTCGGCGAAGGGCGAGCAGCCGCAGGTGCGGCAGTGATGGTGAGCGATCGCATGATGATTGAAACGATAGGTTTCGAACGCATCGCGCGGCGTTTCCAGCGTGAAACGGTCCGGCGTGGTGAAATGATGGAGCTGCGCCTTGCGCCGGCAGATCGAGCAGTTGCACATGACGGCCTTGCTCGGCGGATCTTCATCGACGGTATAACGAATAGCTCCGCAGTGACAGCTTCCGGTAAACGGCATAGCGAGTTCTCCTGTCGATATGGCGGTCAGCGCGACCATATGCCGATCAGCGCAGCAAGCGAGACGAGCAACAAGAAACCGTTGACGGCGACGAGCAACCATTCCGGCACGCGGCGCGTATCCGGGCGAGGCGGCGGAGCGCCTGGCATCAGAGCGCGCCAAACCGCGGCGACGAAACAGAAGCCGCTGAACAGCACGAGGAGGCTGCCAGCGGCGCCGATCAGCCAATGGGACATCAGCCCGTCGAGCAGCGTGCGCGCGCCGATGCCGGAGGCGAGCGCGGCAAGCCCGGTCCGCACCCAGGCGGCATAGGTCCGCTCGCCAGCCAGCACCGTACGATCCGCCGCGAGCACGGTCCGCCGATCCGCACTGTCCGCCTGTTGTTGGGCGCTGTCCTTCAACTCGCCGGCACTATCCGCCAGTTCGCGATGGGCCTCCGCGACGATGTGGCGATCAGTCTCGATCATGGCTGCAAAACGCGCGAAGCCGAAATCCTCTCCCGACTGCGAGCGCGTGCGGCGAAATCGCGTGCGGCGCGTTGGCTCGCCGACACATAATGCGGAGCGGTAATGACCGGACCTCAGATTGCCGCCTTCGCCATCCTCGCAGGGATGATGGTGCTCTTCATCTGGGGAAGGCTGCGCTATGATCTGGTGGCGGTGCTCGCCCTGCTCGTCTCGGTCGCCGTCGGTACGGTGCCGGCGAAGAAGGCATTCGACGGCTTCAGCGACGATATCGTGATCATCGTCGCCAGCGCGCTGGTAGTCAGCGCGGCGGTCGAAAGATCAGGTATCATCGAGTCTCTGCTGGGGCGCATCTCCGCACATGTCAGCCGCGTGCGCTGGCAGCTCACCGTACTCGTAACATCCGTCACCTTCCTGTCGGCCCTCGTCAAGAATATCGGCGCGCTGGCCATGCTGATGCCGGCGGCCCTGAAGATGGCGAAGAAGTCCAACGCGTCCCCTTCCGTCTTTCTGATGCCGATGTCGTTCGGCTCACTGCTCGGCGGACTGATCACGATGGTCGGCACCTCACCCAACATCATCGTGTCGCGCGTGCGCGAGCAGATGACCGGCGAGCCCTTTCGGATGTTCGACTACACGCCGGTGGGTCTCGGCCTCGCACTGATCGGAATCATCTTCCTGCGCTTTGGTTATCGGCTGCTGCCACGCGGAAGGCGCGCGGCGCCGACGATGGGCGATGCGCTCGATATCAAGGATTATATGACCGAGGCGCGCGTTGCCGAAGGAAGCGCGCTGATCGAGAAGGATCTCGCAGCCTTCGCGCAGGAGCAGCAGGTGGAGGTGGGCGCGATCCTCCGCGGCTCCCGGCGGCAGCGCGTCGCGATGCGCGGTGCGGCGCTTGAGGAAGGCGACGTGCTATTGCTGCGCGGCGAACCCGATGCGCTGGAGCGCGCCATCGCGACAGGCGGCCTTGCGCTGGAAGGACAAGATCGTGCCGCCGTCACGGACACGCCCGCCGACAACATCGGCGTGATCGAGGCGGTCGTGACCACCCAGTCACTGCTCGTCGGCCGTGCGGCGGGGCGGATCGGTCTGCACGAGCGGTTCGGCGTCAACCTGCTGGCCCTCTCCCGATCGGGCCAGCGCCAGATACGCGGCCTTGGCGATACACCGCTGCGCGCGGGCGACGTCGTCGTTCTGCAGGGGCCGCTCGACATGCTGCCGGAACAGCTGCGCGAGCTCGGCTGCCTGCCGCTCGCCGAACGTCCGCTGCGGCTCGGCAACGTGCGCAGCGGCCTGCTGCCGGTGGGCATATTGGCGGTGGCGATGGGGCTGACGGCCTTCGGGCTGGTGCCGGTGGCGGTCGCTTTCTTCGGCGCCGCGGCGCTCGTCATGCTTAGTGGCGCGCTGCCCCCGCGCGAGGCCTATCAGCATGTCGAATGGCCGATTCTGGTGATGCTGGGCGCGCTGATTCCGGTCAGCGAGGCGCTGCAGGCGACGGGCGGCACCAACCTGATCGCCGGCTGGCTTTCCACTCTGGCCGCGACCTTACCCGCATGGGGGGCGGTGGCGCTCATCCTGGTCGCCGCGATGGCGGTGACGCCCTTCCTCAACAATGCCGCGACGGTGCTGGTGATGGCACCGATCGCGGCGACCTTCGCCCACGACATCCATCTGCGGCCGGATGCCTTTCTGATGGCGGTGGCGGTCGGCGCCGGCTGCGACTTCCTCACACCGATCGGCCACCAGTGCAACACGCTCGTCATGGGTCCCGGCGGTTACAAGTTCGGCGACTATGCCCGGCTCGGCGCGCCGCTTTCTCTGCTCGTCGTGTTGGCGGGTGTGCCGCTGATCATGTCGGTGTGGCCGGTGTGACGTCAGCGGATCGATGTGGCGCTGGCCCGTCCTCAATCCAAGGCCGTCAACCGTTCCTTCACCTGCACGAGATCCTCGACGAAGCGAGCATATTCCTCGCGCCGGTCGGCCTCATCCTGGACACGCAGCAGGAAGCTCGGGTGCACCGTCACCCAGCCCTCGCCGCCATCCTCTAGCCGATGCGCGCGGCCGCGCGCCGCGGATATGGTGACGATCTTGCCGAACATCTGGCGCGCCGCGGTCGCACCCATCGCCAAGGTCAGCCGCGGCCGCAACACCAGCCTTTCCTGCTCGTACCACCAGCGGCAGGCCTTTATCTCGCCGCCATTGGGGCTCTGGTGGAGCCGGCGCTTGCCGCGCGGCACGAACTTGAAGTGCTTGACCGCGTTGGTGACGTAGACGCTCCCGCGATCGAGCCCCGCGTCGGCCATGGCCCGATCGAAAAGCTGGCCCGCCGGGCCGACGAAGGGCCTGCCGGCGAGATCCTCCTGATCGCCGGGCTGTTCGCCGACGATCATCAGCCGTGCGTTGGCCGGACCTTCGCCGAACACCGTCTGCGTCGCATGGCGATGCAGATCGCAGCGCGTGCAGCCCCGCGCCTCTTCGGCCAGGGCGGCGAGCGCGGCTTTGCGATCATGGCCTTGCTGCGGCTTTGCTGCGGTCCTGATCATGCCGGCCTCCCGTGCCTGCGCACCTGCGATCAACTCCGGCACCAACGCGGTTTCGGGCATGTTTTTCCAATATTTCTTCGGCATCTCCTTCAGCATCGCGCCGATTTTCAGGCGGGCCGGGTTGAAGATGGACGCATAATAGGTCCGCCAGACCTGTTCCACGGGATCGCCGGCCGGCGCGTCGGCGCGCTGCGCTGCGGGCCCTTCGCACAAGGACGCGCCGTCCCAGTGCAGCGTCACCTCCGGGGTCAGGATCGACCAGCGCATCGTGGCGAAGCGCCGAACGAAGAACCCGGCATTCATCCGGGCGATATGATGATCTGGTTCGAACCAGGCGACGAAGCGGACGGCTCCATCGGGTTCGGCTATTTCGCGAAAACGCAGAAAGGCATGCATCTTGTGCATGTCGCGGCGCACCTGCCGCGCCATCGTCTCGACGCGCCGCACCAGGGGGTCGGCCCGATCCGCAAGCGCGCCCGGCCAATCCCGGATCCGGCCGAGCAATGCATGAAGCAGGGCGAAGCGTTCAGGATCGCGATGCGCGATGGCTGTCCGGGCGATATCGATGAAGCCGCGCGGCACGTTGAACCCGCCGTCCCCGCCAACGGGCGGCAACGGCATCGCGGCGACGGCTGAAAACAGATCGCCACCCTCGCCCGCCACCTGCCAGACCACGCTTTCGGGCGGGACGCCGTGCATCACCAGCGCTCGCGCCGCCTCGCGCCAGCCCTCGAAATCGTCCTGCGCCGCCAGCGTCACCCGATGCAGTATTTCAGCCATGGCACGGCTTCCCGGTGATGGTGGGAGCCCGCCGGCGATGATAGGATGACCGGGCGATCGCAGCACGAAAGCGCAGCAAAGCTGCCGGGCGATCGCGGGAGACGGACATGGTACGCATCTGGCTTGCGCTCATGGCGCTGTTCTTCATCGTTCCCAGCCTGCTCTATCTCATCGATCCGGCGACCAATTTCGCGGCCAACGGACAGGCACTGGTCGCCACCGCGGCCCATACCGACGTACGCGTCATGTACGGCACCTTCCCGATCGCGATCGGCCTGTTCCTGATCCCGGCCGCGCTCGGCCGCAGCGACCCGCGCTGGGCCTTGTGGCTATGCTTCGTGATCTTCGCGCTCATTGTGCTCGGCCGGCTGATCGGGCTGGCGCTCGACCATGGCGACCAGAGCTTCACCCGCATGTGCCTGATGTTCGAAGTGCCGGTGATGCTGATCTCGGGCGCACTGCTGTTCGTCCGCCGGACCGCGGCGACGGCCGCGCCGGCGACGGCCGCGCCGGCGACGGCCGCCGCAGAATAGCTTCGCCGCCACATCACGCGCTGAACAGCTCGAGCTGTCGCTCCGGCGATGCGAGCGCACGGCGCAGATCGGCGCGGTCGGTCAATGTTGTCGGCCGCCAATCCGGCGTTGTGACGAAAGGCCGGATGCGGGCGATGGACACGGTGAGGCGGGCGAGATCGTCGAGCCGCAACATGCGCACGCGCCGCGCCGCCACGATGGCGTCCACCGCCTTGATGCCAAGGCCCGGAATACGCAGCAGTGCCTCGCGCGGCGCGCGGTTGACGTCGACCGGGAAATGCTCGCGAAACTTGAGCGCCCAGGCCAGCTTGGGATCGATGTCGAGCGGCAGCATCCCATCCGCGCCCGCCGCCTGCGCCACTTCCTCCGCGCCGAATCCGTAGAAGCGCATCAGCCAGTCGGACTGGTAGAGCCGGTGCTCGCGCATCAGCGGCGGGCGGCGCAGCGGCAGGATCGCGCTCGCATCCGGGATCGGGCTGAAAGCGGAATAATAGACGCGGCGCAGGGCGTAACGATCGTAGAGACGGCGCGCCGTGCGCACGATCTCGCCGTCGTTCGCACTGTCCGCGCCGACGATCATCTGGGTCGACTGGCCGGCTGGCGCATAGTCGGGCGCGGACCTGTAACGTCGGCGGGCATCGTGGCCATCCTCGATCGCGGCCCGCATTCCCGCCATCGCGCCGGCAATGCGGGTACCGGATTTTTCGGGCGCGAGCCGCTTCAGGCCGCTCGCGGTGGGCAGTTCGATGTTGATCGACACACGGTCGGCATGGATGCCGGCAAGGCGGATCAGATCCGGATCCGCATCCGGGATCGTCTTGAGGTGGATATAGCCGCGAAAGCCGTGCTCCTCGCGCAGGCTGCGCGCGACGGCGACGATCCGCTCCATCGTATAGTCGGACGAGCGGATGATGCCCGAGGAGAGGAACAACCCCTCGATATAGTTGCGGCGATAGAAAGAGAGGGTGAGGTTGACCACCTCCTCCACCGTGAAACGCGCGCGGCGTACGTTCGAGCTCTTCCGATTGATGCAATAATGGCAATCGAACACGCAGCTGTTGGTCAGCAGGATCTTCAGCAGCGAGATGCAGCGCCCATCCGGCGCATAGGCGTGGCAGATGCCCATGCCTTCGGTGGATCCGATACCCCTCTTCGCGCCCGCGCTGTCGCGCTGCTTCGTGCCGGACGAGGCGCAGGACGCGTCATATTTTGCGGCATCGGCCAGAATGGCGAGCTTTTCTTTGATATCGAGCTGGGCCATTTGTTCCTTATATGTTCCATGTGCGGCGCTGTCCATTGATCGAGGTTGCGACCACGCGGAGGAACGCCACAATCTTTTGCGGGCGCGGCAGGAGCTTGCACGGTGTAGGGTCGGGCGACACAGGGAGGATCGCCATCATGCTCACCGTCCATCATCTGGGTGTTTCCCAGTCGGACCGGATCGTCTGGCTCTGCGAGGAGCTGGACATAGCCTATGAGCTGAAACTGTATCAGCGCGCGCCCGGCTTCGCGCCGGAAGACTATAAGGCGCTGACCCCCTATGGCACGGCACCGGCGATCACCGACGGCGATCTCGCGCTCGGCGAATCGGGGGCGATCATCGAATATATCGTCGCCAAATATGGCGAAGGCCGGCTGACCGTGCGGCCCGACGCGGCCAACTACCCCGACTATCTGTTCTGGTTCCATTTCGCGAACGGATCGATGCAGCCGGCGATGATGATGGACCTCGCCGTCCGCATGGCCACCGGCGGCCCGCCGCCCGAAGCCGCAGCCTGGATCGGGGATCGCATCGACCGCGGCTACCGCATCGTCGAGGAGAGACTGGCTCAGGCACCCTTCTTCGCGGGCGAGGCCTTCACCGCGGCCGACATCATGATGCTCTTCCCGCTCACCGCGATGCGTGGCTTCACCGGGCGGGAGCTGACACCCTATCCGAATCTGGTCGCCTATCTCGGTCGCATCGCCGAACGGCCCGCTTTCCGCCGTGCGATGGAGAAAGCGGAACCCGGCCGAACGATCGAGCTGATCTAGGCTCCCGCGCCGAACTATTTGCAGCCATGCTCCAATTAACCCTCTATTTCGGTGAGTTAACGTTGCATTTTCCATAGGATCGCCGCTTCCACGGGAATCAGGGGGCCTGCGATGGACATTCAGTCGTTCGGACGGAAGCTGGCGCATGCCGTGCCGGCCTCCGCACCGATGCTCAAGGCCGCTCATCGATCGGGCGCCCGGCTGCGCGGCGGCCTGAATCAGATATGGCCCGATCTGGTACGCGCCCGCACCGAGAAGATCACGATCGCGATCACCGCTCATTGCAACCTGCGCTGCACCGGCTGCCGCTATGGGCGGGACTTCATGCCCGGATCACAACTGCCCTATGCGCTGGTCGCAGGCGTCCTGGAGGATGCAGCGAAGGCCAATATCCCGGCGGTGCGTCTCTATGGCGGCGAGCCGCTGCTTCATCCGGAGCTGCCGCGCATGATCGAGACGGCAAGCCGGCTCGGCATCGGCGCCTATGTGACGAGCAACGGGCTGGTGCTCGACCGCAAGATCGACGCACTCCACGCCGCGGGCCTGCGCAAGGTGACGATCGGCTATTATGGACAAGGCGACGCCTATGACCGCTATGTCCAACGGCCGGGGCGCCATGCCCGGCTCGTGGAAAGCCTCGATGCCGTGCGGGCGGCCTACGGACCCGATCGGCTCGATCTCCAATTCAATTTCCTGCTGAGCCGACAGACCGCCACGATCGAGGATTTCGAGCATGTCCGCCGTTTCGCGGAACGCTACGACGCACGCGTCCAGATCGATATCGTCCATTACTCCTTGCCCTATTTCCAGGACGGTCCCGAACTGGACCTGCAGTTCCGTCCCGAGGACGAGGAGCGCGTGACTCGCCTCGTCGAACATCTGGTGAAGGTGAAGGCGCGCCAGCCGCACATCCTGACCGAATCACCGGCGAGCCTGGCCTCGATCGGCGACTGGGCGCTCCGGCAGGAGAAGATGCGGATCGCCTGCGATGCCGGCAAGCTGCTGTGGATCGGCGCGGACGGCTCCGTGAAGCTCTGCTACGTCGCCTTCGATCTCGGCAATCTGCACGATACGCGCTTGTCGCAGATGCTCTACACACCCGCGCACCACGAGGCGGCGCGCAATGCCTTCCAGCTCAACTGCCCCAATTGCCATTGCGAACGGGGTGCACGGGTGGAAAAGCACGGCCCCAGTTTCCGTCGCTACGCCGAAGCCGCCAGGACGCTTGCCACTCAGCCATGATCCGGGTCGCCCATCTCCTGCCGACGCTGGAGATCGGCGGACGAGAGCGGACTGCGATCGAGCTTGCCCGCGCCGGCGCCGCGCTCGGCATCGCGCCGCTGCTGATCACGCATGAGCGCGCGCCGGAAGGCCGGGCGATGCTTTCCCCCGGCGCGGTGCCTCACGTCGCGCTGGACAGCCGGGCTGGTGATTTCGACGCTCGGCTGCGCGCGGTGCTCGAGAGCCGCGGGACCCAGCTGGTGCACGCCCACGGCCATGTAACGGCGATCCACGCGGCGCATCTGCCAGTGCCTCGGCTGGCGACGCTGCATGTCGCGCCGGGCATGGCCTGGCGCTGGGCCTTGCCGATCGCGCGGGCGCTGCGGCGAATGAACGCGCTCGCCGCCGTTTCGGACGATCTCGCCCGCCGCTTCGCGCCGCTGGCCGGGCGGCGGCCGCTGACGATCGCCACGGGCATCGATCTTGCCCGCTATCCGCCGGCGCCGGCGCGGCGAGGCGAAGGACTCGTCATCGGCATGCTCAGCCGGCTGCATCCCGTGAAGCGCCATCAGGATGCCCTCGCCGCGGTGGCGCTGCTGCGCGCCCGGGGTATCGATGCCAGGCTGGCGATCGCGGGCGACGGACCGATGGAAGCGAGGCTGCGCACAGCTACGAGGGGATTGCCGCATGTGGAGCTGGCCGGGCCGGCCACCGACAGCGCGGCGTTCTTCGCGCGGATCGACGCCTTTCTGCTGTGCTCCGGTCATGAAGGGATGCCGCTAGCGCTGATCGAGGCGATGGCGAGCGGACTGCCCTGTGTCGCAACCGCGGTCGGTGGCGTGCCGGACCTGGTCGGTCCCGACGGCGCGCTGCTCGTCCCGGCCAGGCGTCCGGCCGCGCTGGCCGACGCATTGGCAGGGCTGCACGATGAGGAGCGGCGACGCACCCTAGGCGAGGCCGCCCGGCGACGGGCGCAGCATTTCTCGATCGATCGCCAGGCCATGGCCTATGCGGCACTATATCGATCGCTCGTCACGGCCGGAGGCAGCTCCGTTCCTTCATCCCAGCGGAAACTGGGATAGCCGGTCAGACGATGCTTTTCGAAGCCTGTTCGAACACGTCCTTCGAGAGCCCCGGTGTCGCCAGCACCCACTCCAGCTCCGCCTTCATCAACGTGGCGCGATGGGTATCGAAGCGGCGCCAGCGGCCGAGCGGCGGAATCAGCTTGGCCGCGGTCTGCGGGTTCAGCCGGTCGACCGCGATCACCATGTCCGCCAGGAAGCGATAGCCGCGGCCGGACGCGTCGTGAAAGGCGCGCTGGTTGGCGGTGAAGGCACCGACCAGCGAACGCAGGCGGTTCGGATTGGCGAGGGTGAAATCCGGATGCTGCGCCAGCGCCTCGACCACCTCGACCGTGTCGTCCCGTGTGGAGAGGGCCTGGGTGGTGAACCATTTGTCGAGCACCAGGGCATCGCCCTTGTAGCGGCCATAGAAATCGGCGAGCGCCTCCTCGCGTTCCGCCGCGGTACCGTTGGCGAGCACGCCGAGCGCGCCCTGCCGGTCGGTCATGTTATCGGCCCCACGATATTGGGCAAGGGCGAGCCTGGGCGCATCCGGCACACCGGCCGCCGCGATGTAGCCGAGCGCCACGGTGCGCAGCCGCCGCGCGCCCTTGGCCGAGGGCGAATATTCGAACGGCCCGGATTTGCTGGCAGCGTAGGCAGCGCGCCATTCGTCGATCAGCTCGCTGCCCAGCGCGATGCGCAGCGCATCCCGCTCCCGCCGAATCGCATCGGGATCGACCACGAGCATCTGATCGCCAATGAACGCCTCCGTCGGCAGCAGGACCGCCTCGGCGATGAAGGCGCGGTCCAGCGCATTGTTGGTAAGGGTGCGGCGTACCGCGTCGATCACCGGGGCATGGTCCGCCTCGCCGGTGGAAACGGCGCTGAGCAGCGTGTCGATCATGAGCTGCTGCATCGCCTCGTAGCGGGCGAAGGGATCGTCATCATGGCCGGACAGGAAGGCGAGATCGGCCGCCGACCGGTCGGTCTCGACGATCACGGGCGCGGAGAAGCCGCGGTTGATCGAAAGAATCGGGCGCTCGCTCACGCCCTCGAACAACACCTCCTGATGCGCCTCGTCGAGCATCACCAGCCGCTCGCCGCCGAAGCTCTCCCCCGATAGCTCTCCGAACAGCGAGACTTTGAGCGGAAGCGGCATCGGCTCCTTCACCGGCTGGCCCGGCGTCGCCGGCACGTCCTGCGCGAGCTTCAGCCGCGCGCGGCCGCCCGGCGCTTCCCAGTCGATCGAAGCGCGCACGCGCGGTGTGCCGGCCTGGCTGTACCACAGGCGGAACCGGGCGAGATCCTTGCCCGACGCTTCCTCCATCGCGGCAACGAAATCCTCGCAGGTGGCGGCGGTGCCGTCATGCTGGGTGAAATAGAGATCGCAGCCGGCTCGGAAATCCGTGGGACCCAGGATGGTCGAAAGCATGCGGATCACCTCGGCGCCCTTGTTGTAGATGGTCGCCGTGTAGAAGTTGCTGATCTCCATATAGGCTTCGGGCCGGATCGGATGGGCGAGCGGCCCCCCATCCTCCGGGAACTGCGCAGCGCGCAGCGCGCGGACGTCCTCGATCCGCTTGACCGCCGCCGAGCCCTGGTCGGCCGAGAAGCTCTGATCGCGAAAGACGGTGAAGCCTTCCTTCAGCGACAGCTGGAACCAATCCCGGCAGGTGACGCGGTTGCCCGACCAGTTATGGAAATATTCGTGCGCCACGACACCTGCCACCGCATCGTAATCCGCATCGGTCGCCGTATCGGGATCGGCGAGGATGTAGCGCGAGTTGAAGACGTTGAGGCCCTTATTCTCCATCGCGCCGAAATTGAAATCGGAGACGGCGACGATGTTGAACACGTCGAGATCATATTCGCGGCCATAGACGCGCTCGTCCCATGCCATCGAGGCCTTGAGCGCGGCCATGGCATGATGCGTCTTGCCTATGTCCGCCTCGCGCACCCAGATACCGAGCGTCACTGCGCGGCCCGACATGGTGGTGAAACTGTCCCGGTTGACCGCGAGATCGCCGGCGACCAGCGCGAACAGATAGCAGGGCTTGGGGAAGGGATCATGCCATTCGGCCCAGTGCCGGCCGCCCTCCAGATCGCCCTGGGCGATCGGATCGCCATTGGCGAGCAGCACCGGGAAGCGCGCCTTATCCGCTTCCATACGCACCTTGTAGCGGCTGAGCACGTCCGGCCGATCGGGGAAATAGGTGATGCGGCGGAACCCTTCGGCCTCGCATTGGGTGCAGAGCAGGCCACCCGACGCATAGAGACCCATAAGCTGGGTATTGGTCTCCGGAACGATCTCCACTTCGGTTTCAAGCCTGTGGGCATCGCCGGGCAGGTCGATCAGCAGAGCCATGCCGTCGCGCCGCCAGGCATCCGCATCCAGCGGTGTGCCATCGAGGCGCAGTGCAAGCGGCTCCTGTCCCGCCCCTTCCAGGCGCAGCGGCCGCGCATGCGCGCCGTTGCGTACGAGGCTGAGCACCGCTTTTACCCGCGTGGCCGAGGGGTCCAGAACGAAATCCAGGGCGATATCCGGCACCAGCCAGTCGGGCGGCCGATAGTCTTCGCGGCGGATGAGGTGGGGAGTCTCGGCGGCGGCGGACTGGATATCAAGCATGGAGCCGATGTACGCGGCGAGCAGGGCCGATTCAATGGCGGCAGGACGTGCCGGTGCAGCGGGAGGACAGAGCCATGCATATGCACATTTTCGGACCGGGTTACACCGCCGGCCGCATCGCCGCCGCTCTGCGCCGGCGCGGCTGGCGCGTCAGCGCGACGCGGCGCCGCACGGAGGATGGCGACAGCGCCTTCGACGATACGGCCGCGGTGGAAGCGGCGATCGGCAGCGCGACCCATCTCCTCTCCTCCGTACCGCCCGAGGGCTACGGCGATCCGGTGCTGGCCCGTTACGGCGCGATCATTGCCGGGGCGCCGCTGGCGTGGTGCGGATATATATCCTCCACCGGCGTCTATGGCGATACGGGCGGAGCCTGGGTCGATGAAAGCGCACCCATCGGCGGCGGCCGCCGGTCGGCGCGGGTCGAGGCGGACAGCGCCTGGGCCGCGCTGCGCCCCGACGTGCGCGTCTTCCGCCTGCCCGGCATCTATGGGCCCGGTCGATCGGCGCTGGACAGGGTTCGCGAAGGCAAGGCGCATCGCATCGACCTGGCCGGCCAGGTGTTCAGCCGCGTCCATGTCGACGACATCGTCTCGGGCGTGCTCGCCGCGATCGATCGAGGGCCGGCGGGCATCTACAATCTCGCCGACGACCGTCCGGCCAGCCAGAATGCGGTGATCGAGGCGGCCTGCGACCTAGTCGGCATGGCGCCGCCGCCGCTGCTGGCGCTGGACGATGCCGGCCTGTCGCCAGCGGCCCGCGGCTTCTATTCGGAGAATCGCCGGGTCGCGAACGGCAAGGCCCGGCGCCTGCTGGGCTGGGCACCGCGCTATCCCGACTATCGCGCCGGGCTGCGTGCTCTCAATGCGATCACCAGCCCGAACAGCGTCAGCGCGCCACCGGCCGCCGCCTCCCATGTCCAGCGATATCCTTCGAACAGGGTGGACAGCGCCATCGCGAAGAGCGGGATCAGCACGCTCGAATAGGCCGCGCGGGCCGGGCCGATTACCCGGATCACGCCGAAATAGAGCGGGAAGGTGAGCACCGATCCGATGAGGCCGAGATAGGCGATGCCGAGCAGATAGCTTGGCCGCGTCTCGATCTGCGGCGGCCCGACCGTGGCCCAGGCCCAGATGAAATCGGCAAGCGCGCCCCACAGCATGGCCCAGGCGAGCATCGTCGTCATCGGCAGCGCGCGCGCCCGATCGGTGGCCTGGAGGATGTTGGCGCTGGATGCGAACAGCACGCCCGCGAGGGTGAAGCCGATACCGCTAAGCACGGATGTCGCGCCGTGAGCCGATGCCCGGATCTCGTGCAGGAAGAGCATTGCGAGCCCACCGATCGCCACCGCCGATCCGGCGAGGAAGCGGCGAGAAATGCCTTGGCCCAGGAAGATCCAGGCGAGCAGCGCATTGGGCACGAGGAGCAGCGCAAACACCACCGCGACGAGGCCGGACGTCACATAATGTTCGGCGCGGTAGACGAAATTGAAGTTGATCGTGAACTGCGCGATCCCCACCGCCGCGGCCAGCGCCTGATCACGCCCGCGCAGCCGGATCGGATCGCGCCGCAGCGTCGCCACCGCGAACATCGCGACCGCGGCGAGTGCGAAGCGATAGGTTACCGACCAGGACGGCGGCACCGTGCCGAGCTGATCGCGAATCACCAGCCAGGTCGAACTCCAGACCAGCGTGACGATCGCGAAGGGTATCAGGACGCGCGCCTGCGTCCGCGCGCCGATCGGCGCTTCGCCGGTGAGCGTCTCGCTCACAACGCCGAGATCGCGGCCGCCAGCGCCGCGATCTCGGTTTCGGGCTGGCTCCACGAGGTGACGAGACGCGCTTCGCCCGGCCCCCAATCGTAGAAGTCAAAGCCCTGCGCACGTAGCGCCGCCGCTTCCCCGACCGTGAGACGCAGGAAGACTTCGTTCGCCTGGACGGGATGGAGCAGCCTGTCGCCGGCCGCAGCGGCAATGCGTGCGGCGCCGCCATTGGCCTTGCGGCCATTCTCGATCCACAGCCCGTCTGCGAGCAGCGCATGGATCTGGGCGGCGAGATAGCGCCCCTTGGAGAGCAGGTGGCCCGCCCGCTTGCGCCGATAGTGCGTCGCCGCCGCCAGCTCGGGCCGGAAGAAGACCAGCGCCTCTGCCGACATGCCGCCATTCTTGACGAAGCCGAAGCTCAGCGCATCGACGCCCGCGCGCCACGTCACGTCGGCGGGATGACAGCCGAGATGGGCGATCGCATTGGCGAACCGCGCGCCATCCATGTGGAAACCGAGCCCACGCGCGCGGCACAACGCACCCAGCGCGGCGACCTCGTCCGGCGTGTAGACCAGCCCATATTCGGTGGCGTTGGTGATCGAGAGCGCCGCCGGCTGCGCACGATGGACGTCCGCGCGTACCGAATCGAGCACCGCCGTCACCGCCGCCGGTGTCAGCTTGGCGCCCTCGCCGTCGGCGAGCAGCAGCTTGGCGCCATGGGTGAAGAATTCCGGCGCATTGCATTCGTCGGCCTGGATATGGGCTTCGCGATGCGTGACCACTGCGCCGTGCGGCGGGCACAGCGCAGCAAGCGCCAACGCGTTCGCCGCGGTGCCGGTCGTGACCCAAAGCACCGCCACCTCCGTCTCGAACAGCGCGCTAAAGGCCGCATCGAGGCCCTGGCTCAGCGCGTCGCCGTCATAGGCGGTATCGACATGGTTGGCACGGGAGATCGCCTCCATCACCTGGGGGCAGACCGGGGCGGCATTGTCGGAAAAGAAGCGCATCGCTGCGCCTTGGAACCGCGCCGGGGCGCCGTCAACTCTGTGTTGGCGCCTTGCTGACCGGGGTGGCGGCCGGATCGATGCCGAGGATGCCGAGCACGGCATTGGCGCCGCCCGAATTGCGTTCGGAGACCCGGCGCAGAAAGGCCGCGGTACGCCCGGCGGCCTCGGTGAGCTTCAGGTTGCAATCCTCCATGCGGCAATCGATGAACTCCGGCAGCGCGCCGCCGCTATATTCGAAGCATGTCTTGTAGAAGCTGCAGGCCGTGAACGTCGCGCCGTCGAGCGCAACCTTCTCGCCTTCGCCAAATGCCTGCTTCTGATACCGCAATCCGCCCTCCACCCCTTGCGGTCTTCCTGCCGCGCCTACGATGATGCTGAAACCGCGCAGGATTACAATATCACCTGCGAATATCGCCGCGACAGGGCGGACCCGAAGAACGCCAGACAGCGAAAATCCCCGGAGGCCAGGCCTCCGAGGATCTTCGTCGCCCCCGCTGCGAAAGGGATCAGTAGGTCAGCTTGAACTCGACCATGAAGCGGCGCGGCTCGCTGTAGAATTTGCCGCCGAAGCCGAGGCCGCCGAAGTCGATGCCGTAGACGACCTGATCTTCGTTGAGCAGATTCTCGCCAAGGACCGCGATCTCCGCCTTGGCTCGGTTGCCGACCGGCATGTCGCTGAGCGCGATGCGCGCATCGACATTGTTGGTCGCGGGCGACGCCACCTGCTTCTGGAACGGGTTCACCGCATCGTTCGGGTAGAAGTAGACGTGGCTCCGATAGGCGTAGGACACCCGCGCGGAGAGCTGACCGAAGGACATCGGCTCGAAATCATATTCCGCCGCGACGTTTGAATTGAACTTCGCAACCGCCGGGAAGCGTGCCGAGCTCGCGATATCCGTCACCATGTTGGTGGCCGGATCAAGGAACAGGAACTGCTTGTACTTCGGATCGGTGTAGCCGAGCGAGCCGCTCAGCGTCAGCCCGCGTACCGGAATGGCGGTCACTTCCAGCTCGACGCCCTTGAAGTCGGCCTTGCCGGCATTGACGAGGAGCGTGGTCGCGCCGCCGCTGCCGGAGGCGAACTGCGGCACCTGCAGGTCGCTATACTTGCTGTAGAAGGCCGCCACATTGATGCGCAGGTGACGATCGAAGAAGTCGGTCTTGGCGCCGATCTCAAACGAGGTCAGCTTCTCCGGCTTGAAGGTGTTCAGGTGATAGCCGACCCCGGTCGGGCAGGTGCCATCGGGTGCCGGCGCGTTGCAGATACCGTCGGCGCGGGGATTGAAGCCGCCCGACTTGTAGCCGGTCGAGACCTTGGCATAGGTCAGCGCCTGCGGGGTCACCTGATAGCTGACCGATCCGAGGAATGAGACGTTGTCGAAGCTGACGCCGCCACTCGTGTTGCTTACGTTCGGCACGCCATAGGTGCTATTCTCGAGACGAAGGAACTTCTTGTCCTTCGTATAGCGGATGCCGCCCGTCACCTCGAGCTTCTCGTCGAGCGCCTGCGGCCGCCAGCTCACCTGCCCGAAGGCGGCGTAGGACTTCGAGGTCTGATGATATTTGGCCTCGGGATTGAGGTTGAGGCCGACATAATCGAGCGGCAGGCCGAAAGTGGAGCCGGGCAGGACGGCGGTGAGGAACTGATGATTGTCCTCGCTCACCTTCTCGCGGAAATAATAGAGACCGACGACGTAGCTGAAGTCTCCCACCTTGCCGAGCGCCTGAAGTTCCTCGGAGAACTGCTTCTGATTCTGCGGGCCGTTATAGCCGTTATAAGGCGTTACCGACTGCACCGAGGTGAAAGTCGGCGACGTGGGATCGAAGACCACGCCTTTAAGATCGCCTTGCCCGCTGAGGCCCAGCACGTTGAACAGGTGCAGCTTGCGGTAGCCGGTGATCGACTTCAGCGTGAATGCGTCCGACGCCTGCCAACTCGCCGTCAGATTGTGACCCTGGCTGACGGTCTTCGAGGTGTAATGATTGTCGAAGCCAGGCTGCTGCTGACCACTGGTGAGGCGCGTGTCGGCGCCGACATACTGCAGCGGCGCGCCGCCCAGCGAAGCCGACCGGCTGTAATAAGCCAGCGCCGCATCGCTCAGCGCCACGGTCTGGAAGAAACCTGGAGCGCCGGTGCGATTGTCATAGTCATAGCTATAGTTGATCTGGACATTGTCCAGATCGGCGCGAACGGCGATGTTGTAGGCGTCAACGTTCAGCGAGCCCGGATCCTTGCTCTTCGGGGTCAACGTGTTGTCGAAATAGCCGTCCTTCTGGCGGTGATAATAGGTCAAGGCGGCAGAGAAGGGCGAATTGCCGATCTTGCCCGTATCCATCCGAACACGGCCGTACCAGTTGTTACGCGTGCCGTAGCCGCCCTTCACCGTCAGGCCGAATTCGTCCGACGGCTTCTTCGACACCAGCTGGATCGCGCCGCCGGTCGTGTTGCGGCCGAACAGCGTGCCCTGCGGGCCGCGCAGCACCTCGATGCGCTCCAGATCGACGAGATCGAAGATCGAGCCGGCGCTGCGCGCCACATAGACGCCGTCGAGATAGACGCCGACCGCGGTGTCGAGACCGAGCGACGGATCGGTCTGGCCGATGCCGCGGATCATGATCGACGAGGCGGACAGCGCCGAGGACTGCTGGCTGATCACCAGGTTCGGCACGACCTGCGCGATCTTGTCGACCTGCTGGACGTTGATCTTCTCGAGCGCGGACGAATTCAGCGCGGAAACGGCGATCGGAGTCTTCTGGAGCGATTCCGACGTGCGGCGTGCCGTCACGACGATGTCCTGGAGGCCGCCGGATTCCGGCGCGGCCGCAGCTGGCGCGGCATCCTGCGCCCAGGCGCTGCCCGAAGCGGCAACCACGGCAAGGGTGGCAGCGCAGGTCAGCAGGGCAGATTTTTTGAATATCATTCGAAAATTCCCTCCTTAGCCGCGCGGAGCAAAAGCGCTGGCGGCATGTCGTTTTCGCCGCTGCGCATATCCAGAGCTTTTGTGATTTTCAATCGTCTTCGCGCAAAAGAATCCCATAATCACTACGCACTGTGTGGTTCATGCCACGAAGTCGGTAGAATGGGTCAAAGCGCGGTGTTCCTCCATCGACGCACGTGTCTCCGCCATCCGGGCCTCGATCGCCGCAAAGGCGTCCGGGCCGAGGATCAGCTGGATGGGTGGCGCCGCCATGTCAGCCACGGCGACGACCGCCTCGGCAAGCTTGGCGGGATCGCCCTGCTGCCGGCCGTCCACCCAGCGGACCAGCGCCATGCGGGCATGCACGCCGTCCTTATAATCGGCGATACCCTCTTCCCCGTTCTTCAGCGAGCGGCCCGAGAAATCGGTGCGGAACATGCCGGCCGCGATCGAGGTGACGCGCACGCCGAGCTCGGCCACCTCGCGCGCCAGCGCCTGGCCCATCGCCTCCAGCGCGTGCTTGGACATGCTGTAATAGCCGGTGGCGGGATTGGCGATGCGCCCGGCGAGAGACGAGATGTTGATGATGTGCCCGCTACGCCGCGCACGCATTTCTGGCAGCACCGCCTTGGCCATGCGGATTGCGCCGAACAGGTTGACGTCGAACATGGCCTTCACCTCGGCCTCGTCGCCCTCCTCGATCGAAGCGACATAGCCGTAGCCGGCATTGTTCACGAGGACGTCGATCCGGCCGAACCGGGCGCGGGCCGCCTCGACGGCGGCCTTCACCTGCTCCGGATCGGCGACGTCGAGCGCCAGCGCGATCGCATTGTCACGGCCCGCGACTATGTCGGCGACGTCCGCCGGCTTGCGCGCCGTGACCGCGACATTGTCGCCCAGCGCGACGATATGCTCGGCGATCGCCCGGCCGATGCCGGTCGAGCAACCGGTGACGATCCAGCTGCGCCCGCTCATTCGGCGATCCGCCATGCATAGCTGTCCGCGCGCGCGGCGCGCTGCGCCTCGCGTTCGTCCGGGCTCACCCAGCGCGTTTCCGCCCGCAACGCATCTTTCAGCGCGGCATGTTTTACAACGCGGCTCCTGGCGCCGAAGCCTTCGTCCGGCCGGCCGTTGGCGAACTCGGCCCAGCGCAGCGTGAGCAACCCTTCCGGCATGTCGCAGGTGTCGAGCCAGTTGTGGACGCCCGGATCGCGCTCCGAGACGACGAAGGTCACGGTGCCGTCCGCGTTGCGCACGGCCTGGGTGAGATTGAGGCTGGAGGTACGGTGGACGATGTCGTTGGTGGTCCCCCAGATATTGGTGATCGGCGCGAGGAAATAGTCGGCGCCGCCGAGATTGACGTCGATCACCAGCGCCTCATCCTCTGCGAGATCGAAATAGCCCATGACGTAGATCTGGTTGCGCAACGCGCCGTCGCTGTCGCGATCGATGGTGAAATCGAAGGCATTGGCAGGCTTGTTGGTGGCCTGCGCGTTCCAGCGCATCGTGTTGTCGATATTCCTGGTCAGCATCGCGATGGCGTCGTCGACCTTCTGGTCGAAGCTACGCTCGGGCTTTTGCGGCGCGCCGCCCAGCCGCTCGATCGACAGTTCGTTGGGCCGCTCGCGCGCCCAGTCGGTCACGACGTCGCGGATGTAGAATTCAACCGCCTCGGGCGAGGAGCGGACATGGTTGGGCCGATCACCCCTCGAATCGCTGTCCACCGCGATTTCGAACCGTCCGTCAGCATCCAGCACCAGCGACTTGCCGTCGAGCACGTCGACGGTGCCCATATGCGCGTTCCACAAGGTGAAATAATTCTCGGTCAGACGATGCTCGGGCACGCGACCGCGGATCACGTACCGCTCCGCCCCGCTGATCGGGATGACGCGATAGACCGAGTCCGGATTGTCGAGCCCCCAGCGCGATCCCGGCACGTCGAGCCCGCCGAGCCTGTGCGGGATGCGGCTGATGGTCACCACCGCCGGCCGCTCGGCATCGGTGTTGAGCGACCAGATGATCGCGCCGAACACCACCTCGTCATATTTGCTGTCGAACGCCTTGCGCATGCCGGGCCGCGGCTGCGCCTTGTCCAGCCAGTAGGCGCGCCGGTCGGCAATCGCCGCCTGCATGCGCGGATCGGCCAGCACCTGCAGCGCCTCGCGCTCGAAGCGGGCCTGTTCCTCGGTCGCAATCGGGTTGTTCATATCCTCTCCGTCGGTTCTCCGCTCATTCTACTGCGCAGGCAGCGGGCAGCAATCGCTACGCATGTGGCGATGGAGACGTGGATCGGCTAAAGTGACGCGATCTGAACGACGCGACGAAAAGCGCGCGGAGGGACGCATGGAAGGTGAATTCTGGACTGCGGCCGAGCTGCAGCTCGCCAATTTCCGGCTCGAGGTGCTGAGCCAGCACAGCAGCGGCCCGTTCCAGCGCACGCACGAGATCGACGAGCCGTCACTGATCTACATGCCGCCGCCCTTCACTTCGCCCGCCAGGGGCTGCCTGGGCGAGGGCGGCACCTATTCGCCGTTCGGCACCGCCATCGTGGTACCGGCGCGCACACCGCTGCACGTCATCTCGCCCGGCTTCCCGAATCGCGAGTTCATCATCGCGCGCTTCGACGAGGATCGCTTTCGCGAGCTGACCCGGATCGGCCCGGAGTCGAGCGGCGAGGAACTGGCCGCCTGCGTCGACATCCGCGCGCCGGCGGTGCTCGACCTGCTGGAACGCCTGTCGATCGAATTGCCGCGTCCAAGCATCGCACGCGACACGGTGATCGCGGGACTCGGCCTGATGCTGCTCGGCGAGCTGGCCCGCTATTTCGCCACGGTGCGCGGGGGCGAGGGGCTGCACGTGGGCAATCTCGCACCGTGGCAGATGCGGCGCATCGACGAGCGGCTGGCCGACCGCACCCGCCCGCCGCCGGACGTGGGCGAGCTGGCCGAGCTGTGCGGCGTCGGGCGCCGCCACCTGATGCGCGCCTTCAAGGCGACGACCGGCCGCACGGTGATGGACCATGTCGAGCGATCGCTGTTCACCCGCGCGGCGTGGATGCTCGCGGAAACCGCAATGCCGCTGAAGGCCATCGCCGCGGAGCTCGGCTATGATCACCAGGGCAGCTTCGCCACCGCGTTCCGCCGCCGCTTCGGCGAGACGCCGAGCCATTACCGCACCCGGCGGATGAACGGGGTGCCGGTGTTGCAATAGCCGGGCGGCGCCGGGCGGGAGGAGCGAGCAGCCACCCGAATCTGGCCGGATTTCATTTTGCTTTGCGAATATATCCTGCGCTTCGATTACGCATGCTGCTAAACGAGCGAGCATGGCCGAACGCAGCATCGATCTTTCCGCCCCTGCCGAGCGCTTCACCGCCACCCATGCCGGGCTGATCGCCATGCTGGCCTTCGTCGTGATGTTCGAGGGATTCGACATCAGCCTGACGGGGGTGGTGCTGCCTTATGCGGGCAAGGCCTATGGAGCGGACGCAGCACAGCTGGGCAGCGCCCTTTCGGTGATCGGCCTCGGTGCCATTGCCGCCTGGTTCCTGATCCGCCTGGCCGACCGGATCGGGCGGCGGCCGGTGCTGCTGATCGCGGCCGGCGGCTTTTCGCTGGGGTCTCTGGCCACCATGCTGGCAAGCGACCTGATCGCCTACACCGCGCTGCAGTTCGTCACGCGCGCCCTGCTCGTCTCGCAGATCGCGATGGCCTATCTGATCGTCAGCGAAACACTGCCGCCCGCCTGGCGCGGTCGGGCCAACGGCTTTTTAGGCGCGTTCGGCAGCTTCGGTGCGGCGCTGCCGCTCGTGCTGCTGGCACCCGCACTCGAAACCCCGCTCGGCTGGCGAGCGCTGTTCGTGATCGGCGGCGCGCCGCTGCTGCTCCTGCCGCTGCTGATTGCCCGGCTGCGCGAGACACCACTTTTCCGGCCGGATCGGGCGCGGCCGTCGCTGATCGGCGAATTGCGCCTGCTCGTCGCGCCAGCGTTGCGCGGCCGCTTCCTGACGATGAGCGCGCTGTGGTTCGTCACCAATTTCGCCTCGATCGCAAGCACCGCCTTCTTTTCCTTCTACGTGCTCAACGAGCGCGGCTGGGTGGCCGCCGACCTCGCGCTGATCGCGCCCTTCGGCCTTGCCGCGGCGGCCGGCGGCTATGTCGCGTCCGGCTATCTGATGGACCTGCTCGGCCGCCGCGTCGCCGCCAGCCTCTATTTCGTCATGCTCGGCACGCTCACCGTCACCGCCTATTCCAATGTGGATTACCGGGTGACCGCCGCCTGCTGGGTTGGCTTGCAGGCGATGCTCGGCCTGTGGACGATCGCATATACGCTGAATTCGGAGCTGTTCCCGACCGAGGTGCGCGCCGCCGCCAATGGCTGGTGCCACAATCTGATCGGCCGCTGGGGCATGGTGGCAGCGCCGCTGCTGCTTGGCTGGCTGGCTGCGCGGTTGGGCACTACCGGGGCGGCAGCACGACTGCTCGGCTTCAGCGCCTTCGCCGCGCTGCCCCTCATCTGGCTGGCCCTGCCCGAGACGCGCGGCGCGCAGCTGGAAGCAATGAAAGCAGAGGAGAGAGGATGAGGGGTCTCAGGGACAAGGTCGCGCTGGTCACCGGCGCGGCATCGGGCATCGGGCGGGCGACCGCGATCCGGCTGGCCGAGGAAGGCGCGCTGGTCGTCGCGGCGGACCGCAACCTGCCCGGCGCCGAGGAAACGCGCGGCATGCTGGCGCGCCAAGGGCTTGCACTGCGCTTCGACGCGGCCGACGCCGCGCAATGCGCCGCGCTGGCCGAGGCTGCGCTCGCTTGGCAGGGCCGAATCGACATCCTCGCCAATATTGCCGGCATCGGCGGTTTCGGCCATGTCACCGACACGAGCGAGGAGACGTGGCGCAGCCTCGTCGACATCAATCTCGGCTCGGTCTTCCACCTGTCCAAATTCGCGCTGCCGCATCTCGCGGCAGTGAAAGGCAATATCGTCAACGTCGCCTCGGCAGCCGGCTTGGTCGGCACACCCTATGCAGTCGCCTATGCCGCCTCCAAGCATGGCGTGGTGGGGCTCACCACCTCGATCGCGGTGGAATATGCCTCGCGCGGGGTGAGGGTGAACGCGGTCTGCCCGGGCTCGGTCGATACGCCGCTGATCGCCGGTGGGTTCAGCATGATCGACGGGATCGAGGAGAAGCTGCTCGATCATCTGAGGCCCAAGCTGGGGCCGATCGCAACGCCCGAGGATATCGCTGCATCGATCGCGTTCCTCGCGTCGGATGAGGCCAGATTCATCACCGGCGCCCTGCTTTCGGTGGATGGCGGACAGGTTGCGGGGTAAGTTCGACCTAAAAGGAAACGGAGAGCGAGCATGAACACGAGCCTGACATTGGACGAGCGATTGCGCCCGGCTGGCAAAACCGCCGCTGCGTTCGAGGCATTCACCCAGGCGGTATGGACGCAGCCGCGCATCCCCGCCCCCCTGCTCGAGCTGTGCCGCCTGCTGATCGCACGCATGCACCAGGCCGATGGCGAACGCAGCGCCGGCAAAGTGCCGGTCGATGCGGCGAAGAAAGCGGCGGTGCTGGCCGGCGACTGGTCCGACGCGGCGCTGTTCACGGCCGGCGAACGCGCGGCGCTCGACCTCGCCGAGCTCTATGCGATCGAGCCGGATACGATCACCGATGACGCGGCCGCGGCCGTGATCTCCCATTTCGGCGACGCCGGGCTGGTGACGCTGATCGAGGCGCTGGGCGTCATCGACGGGCGGATCCGGCTGGCGCTGCTGTTCAACGCGATGGAGGACAAGTGATGGGCGGTATTTCCCGCATTTCGGCGCCTGCACCCGCCGGCACCGGCAATCTGATCCGCGACAGCGCGCTGGCGCTGGCCTCCGAAACGCTCGACACGCTGGTGACGCTGAGCGGCGGCGTGTGGACGGACGGCACTCTCTCCCCGACGCTGCTGGAGCTGCTGCGCCTGCGTAACGCGAAGAGCGTGAACTGTACGGTCTGCAAGGCCGTGCGCTACGACGTTGCCAAGCAGGACGGGCTGACCGAGGAACGGATCGCGCAGCTCAACAGCGACAGGATGGACGAAGGCTTCAGCGACCGCGAGCGCGCGGCCATCGCCTTCGCCGACGCCTATCTCGGCGATCCCGCCGCAATCCCGGCGGAGACGGCCGCCCGGATCCGCAGCCAGTTCAGCGAAGCGGAGATCGCGCAGATGGCGGTGGCCCTCGTCACCTTCAACCTCTCCTCGCGCTGTGCGGTCAGCCTGGGCGGCCTGCCGGAATCGGTGCCGGTGATGGAAGTGCCCGTCGCCAAGCTGGTGGATTAAGTCCCTTTCCCCTCCCTGCAAAGGAGGGGAAATCCATCCCTCACACCCGTTCGACCTCGACGACACGCCCCTCTTTCGCCGATCGCCGGGCGGCGTCCATGACGGCCTGACCGGCGGCGGCGTCACGGAAGGTCCCGGCCGTCTCACGTTCGGTCCATACCTCACCCCGCATCCGCGTCTTCATCTCGCGGAACAGGCGCGCATAAGGCGGCACGTCGATGCCCATGGTGTGCCAGCGGTCCTGCTCGGTCTGGATCAACTCGGCGATCGGGAAGGGCGTCGCCGGCGGATTGACGAGATCGGCGGGCGTGTCGATCTTCCGCGATCCCTGCGCATCGCTGACCCAAACCTCCTCGGGATCGCCATAGGTGGCGCCGCTCTGGATCCAGGCGCCACCCCTGGTACCCACCACCTTGGTGGTCATCACCAGCGGGCCAGGGGCCGCCATCGCCGCCACCAGGATCGCATGCGCGCCATTTTCGAGTTGCATCTGCAGGCTGTAGGAGTCGTCCGCGGTCATCGTCGGCCGGCCCGGCGCCATCGTCTGGAGCAGCGCGCTCACCGTACGGATCTCGCCGAGCGAGGAGCGGACCTGGTCGATCATGTGCGAGCCGAACGCGCCGAGGAAGCCTCCGCCCTGATCGGCGTCCTCCCACCAGTCGCTCAGCTTTTCGTTCGGATCCTGCAGTCCCGGCTGATGATAGATGCGCAGGAACTGGAGCGGGGTGCCAATCGCGCCGTCCTGGATCACGCGGCGCAGCAGCGCCTGGGGCGTGTCGAAGCGGAACTCGGCGCCGAGCATATGGACGATGCCTGCCTCCTCCGCCGCGGCCAGCATCGTGCGCGCCTGGGCGAGGTCCTTCGCGAAGGGCTTTTCGCAGACGATGTGGCGCTTCGCCTGTGCCGCCTCGATCACCGCGTCATAATGGGCGTGCGGCGGCGTCGCGACGGTCACCAGCTCGACCCTGGGGTCCTCCAGCGCCTCGGCGAGGCTGTCAGTCGCCAGCGGAATGGCGAGCGGAGCGGCACGCTCGGCCGTACGCGCGCGGCTCCGGCCGACGATGGCACGCACTTCGAAGCCCGCATCGCGCAACGCGCGCACATGGGTGAACAGGCCGAAGCCCGTGCCGACGACGACTGCGCCGGGCATGTCCGATCCGCTCATTGTGCCTTGCTCCTTGTCTGGGCGATCAGGGCCCGCACTGCCTGGGCGCATTCCCGCGCCGCCTCGCCAGGCGGCAACGCGGACAGCCGCTCCGAAAAAACTTCGACGCCGATCGGCGCGCGCGATCCGATCGCGTCCAGCGTGCGGACGACGCCCGCGACGTCGAACCCGCCCTCGCCGGGCAACAGGCGACCGCGCATCATCTCGCGGGCGAGATCGTCGCTCGCTCGAGCCGGCGCATCGTTGATCTGCACGCTGCCGATCGCGCTTCCCGGGATCTGCGCCAGCTCCTCCAGGGTCGATCCGCTGCGGAACAGATGCCAGCTGTCGAGCACCAGCTTGCCGTTGGACCGGCCGGCGCGGCGCACCACTTCCCATCCCTTGCCGAGCGACGGAATGCCGCCGCCGACGATGAATTCCAACGCCACGTCGATGCCGTGCGGCGCATAGAGATCGCAGATCGCGGCGAAGCGTTCCGCCATCAGCTCGGCGTCATAAGACACCTCGAACATCTCGCCCACGGTGACGACGCTGGCGCCGAGCTCCACCACGATCGGCAGCATGGCCTCGGGCGTGAGCCGATCGAGCAGCTCGGCCATCCATGTCGGCATGCCTGGCGGCTGCGCCCGGCCGGGCAGCCAATTGCCGATGATCTCGACATCGGTGATCGCGAGCCCGTGATCATCGATCCGCCTGCGGATGTCGCGCAGCGCCACTCCGTCCGCCGCCAGGCGCTCGCAATCGGCGGCGAACAGCGAGAGGCCCGCGAAGCCGGCCTCCGCCGTCGGCGCCAGGCGATCGAGCAGCGGCGTGAACTGCAGCGTGCCGCCGCAAAGCACCAGATCGTCCGGGCCGAGCATCAGTCGGTAATCTCTCCGCTGACGATCGGCTCGATATCCTCCAGCGCCGCAAGCCCCTTCTCGCGCAGCGCCGCAAGCGGCACCCGGTGCAGCGTCACCGGCGGCGGATCGCCCGCCGTCTTGATGAAGCGCAAGCTCATTCCGCCATGGGCATGGCCGAAGGGATCGATGTGATTGCCGCCGATGCCAGGATCCTGCGCCGCGATCACGATGCGGATCGAGCCATCGGGCTCGTAGCGGGCGGTATATTTTTGGATATAGCCTTGCCCGTCCTCGTAATTGTCCAGATTTTCCTGCCAGATATTGCAGAGCTGGAAGATCCAGTAGTCGCACGCGACGGGCATGAAGGAGAGGACGAGCGCCTCGTCCGGCCCGCACTGCCAGGTGCCGAAACCGTGATGCCGATCCGGCACGCCGCCGTTGGACAGATAGACGGCGCGGCTGAAACGGATACGATTGGGGCGCTTGCCGAGATTGTCCTGCCACCAGCTGCGCACCAGCTCGGCATAAGCGAGCGTCATCTGCCCCGCCTTGGCGAGGCCGCCGGCGATGAGGTCCGCATCGGCCGGGCGGGGCGCGGGCCGGTCGATGCGTTCGATCGTCATCGTCGGAGGGACGGTCTTGTCCCGCTCATGATAGACGGTGCGGACCAGCAGGCCGACGCAATCCGCGGTGATCGGCAGCCAGTCCTTGCCGTCCGCCGGCTTCTCCTGGCTCACGATCACCTCGAAATTGCCCTTGGCATCGAAGCGGATCGCGTCGCTCTGGAGGAAGCTGGTAGTGCGCAGCATGGCCGGATCGAACTCCTCTAGCCCCTGCGTGCCGCGATGCGCCCAGTCGCGCGCGCCGGCATCGGCCGGCTGGCGCGCCGTCCAGGCAGCCATCACGAAATAGGGCAAGGTGCCGCGATTGCCGGTGATGCGATAGTCGTGCGTGCCGTCCGGAAATTCGGTCAGCAGGTGATCCTGGTCCGGCGATTGGAAATTGATCCCCTGCCGCCAGGGCGCATCGCGCAGGCGCGGCCGCTCCGGCTCGCAATTCTCGACATAGCGTTCGAAGCCGTTGCGCATCAGCCGGGTAACGAACCGATACCATTCGACCTTGTCGAGGCTATCCGCATCGTCGCCGAACTGATCGACCATATGGCCGACCTGGCGGACCTGCTCGCAAAAATCGTCCCACGCCTGGCCGGACAGCAGCCTTTGTTCCGCGCTCATGCCTTCTCTCCCGCAACCCGCTCGATCCGCACGGGGAAGCGATCATAATAAAATTGGAAGCGCTCCCGGACGGCGCCGATATCCACGCCGAAATCGCCGATCAGGTCATAGACGACCTGGCCGTGCTTGCCGCGCGGATTGGCATGGAGGAAGCGGTCGATGTCGCTCTCCGTCTGTGCCGTCATCGGCAGGTCGGCCATCGCCAGCACCCGCGCGACGACCGATTTCTGGTCGGCCATATATTCGTGGAAGAGGATGTCGATCGACCGCGACGGCGGCAGCAAGTCGCGATCCCGCACGCATGCGCGCAGCAGGGCCTCGATCCGGTCGATCCAGTAGTTGGCGGTTGCGTTCGGATCGATCCGCGTGCGGCGGATACGGTCGCCATAGGTGATCATGGTGATGGCCGACTGGATCACGGCCACCGGATCGCGATGGGTGATGGGCACGATCGCATCCGGATAGGTGCGGATCAGTGGTCCGAAATTCTCCATGTGCGGCGGCGATTTCATCACCCAGCGATTAGGGCCGCGCAGCCACGTCATCGCCTTCAGCACGCGCTTGCCATAGGCATAATGTGGCGTCTGGTCGTGCGCGAAATAATAGTCGCGCCAGCGATAGGGACGGCTCAGCCATTCGGGCAGGTAGGAGGAGAAATCCGCACCCTGCAGATCGATGTCCTCATGCACATGATCCGGCGCCATGCCGTGCATGGCGGGCATCAGCGGCAGGATCTGCTCGAACGTGCCCCACATCGCGCTGGTCCGCACGAAGCGCGGATCGGGATCGCCGCCTTCGCCCGGCACCGGGATCGGCTCCATCGATTCCCACAGCTGCATCGAGCGCAGCCGCCGGTCCGCTGCCAGGATGTTGACGAGATGGGTCGTGCCCGATCGCGGCAGGCCGGCGACCATGATCGGCCGATCGATCGCCACCTGCTCGATCTCGGGATGACGCTTGTAGAGATCCTCGACGCGCAACCGCGTCGAGGCATAGCGCACGCAATCGCCGAACTGTCCGGCGCGGCCGAGTGGCCCCAACTCCGCATCCTCATCGAAGCTCTGCAGCCAGACGGCGAGACGTTCCTTGAAATCGGGCGCGCCGAAATCGTCGAGCCCGGTCGCCGCGCGCGCCGCACCGAGCACCGCCTCGACGGAAAGCTCCACATCCGGTGCGCCCGCGATCGCCGCACGCTGCAGGTCGGTGAGCCGGGGCTCCGCCAGATCGGTCAGGCGGATGGTTTCCGGTTTGAACGCCGTTGCCATGGAAGCGCAGTCCTTATCGATCGAAGGTTATGAGGACCTTGGCGGAGCGGTCTTTGTCCTTGGCCGTGGCAAAGGCTTCCATGAAATCGTCGAGCGGGAAGCGGTGGCTTACCATCGGTGTCAGGTCAAAGGCCGGGTCGGCCAATGCCTCGATCACCGCGGGGAACTCGTTCGGATAGGCGCAGGAAGTGATGATCGACATCTCCTTACCCAGCGCCATCTGGAAATCGACCGGCACCGGCTTGTGATAGACGGCGACTACGATCAGCTTTGCCGCATGGGGCGCCATGCCGATAATTTGCGGGATGACCGGCGGCGCGCCCGACGCCTCGATATGGATGTTGGTACCGATCACCGACCAGCCGAACAGCGAATCCCGGCCGTGCAGGTCGCCCAGCACCTGCGCCACGTCCTCGCGCCCCGGATTGATCGTATGGCGGACGCCGAGCGCACGGGCGCGTGCCAGCCGCTCGTCCGACATATCGATGGACACCAGCTCGGTGATGCCCCGACGCAGCAGGTGGAAGCAGATGCCGAGCCCGATCGGCCCGGCGCCATAGACCGCCACTTTGTCTCCGGGCTCCGGATCGGCGCGGTTGACTGCATGGAGACCGACCGACAGCGGCTCGGCCAGCGCGGCGCGATCGAACGGCATGTCGTCCGGGATCGGCAATATGCTGCTGCCACGGGTGGCGTTGCGCACGATCACGAAGGGCGCGAAGGCACCGTCCGGCCCGCCATTGCCAACGCCGTTGCCGTCGCCCATCGGGTTCACGATCACGCGCATGCCCGGCGCGATCGCGGCGACGTTCGCGCCCACGACTTCGACGACACCGGCAAATTCATGGCCGAGGCCGAACGGTTCGGCAGCCGGCGCTGCCACGCCGCCTGTCGTGACATAGGTGACATCCGACCCGCAGATACCCGATGCCACCACGCGCACGAGCACGTCGTTCGGACCGATATCGGGAGTTGGAACCTCGTCGATTCTGACGTCGCCCGGCCCATGGACCCGCACCGCTTTCATACGCATTCCCTCTCCCAGAGCCGGCCACGCCAGTCTTTTGCATGGCTTGGACCGCAGCCGGCCACGCGTTTGTGTGGCTATACTATAGCGGGGCGATCATAGGCGTCGCCACCCCCCGGCGGCACCGCTTTTTCATTTTGCGACACGAACGCGTTGTGAAGGGAGCACTCCGCAATCATTGGCAAAAATTCATCTTCCATGTCGAAGTAGAAGCGTCCGACGAACGGAAAAATTCTTGGCGTGTTCCGTGCGACGCAGAAGCAAAATCATCCGTCGGCGGCAGGTTCCGGAATCCGAATTTCCGCGTCGGCAATGCATATCCGGCCGCAAGCATCCTGGGAGATGTCGGGACGCAACGTTCCGCAAGATCAAATAGGATTAACTTGCCTGATCTGCCGTTGCAATTTTGCTTGAGATGTGGTGCGATAGCAGGACTGCAATGCACAGCATCGTCGCTTCAATGAGCCGCGGAAAGTCGAAGGCAGCCGCCTGAAATATTGGCGGATGCTTCTTTCGGCTGGAAAGGAAACGGAAAGGTTTCATGGCCATCGGTGGCGATGATTGCAGAATATGGGTCATCTGCCAGACGGAGGGTCGAGCATGACGGATGAATCGAAGGAAACGCTGCTGGCTCTGACGGCAGACATCGTTGCCGCGCATGTCGGCAACAACAATGTACCGGTCGGCGATCTGCCGGGCCTCATTCAAAAAGTGCACAATGCGCTGAGCGGGCTTGGCTCGCCCAGCGAACCCGAACCGCAGCCGCTGACGCCGGCCGTATCGGTGCGCTCTTCTGTGAAGCCGGACTACATCGTCTGCCTCGAAGACGGAAAGAAGCTGAAGATGCTGAAACGGCATCTGATGACACACTATCAGATGACGCCGGACCAGTATCGGACGAAGTGGAAGCTGCCGGCGGACTATCCGATGGTGGCGCCCAACTATGCCGATCAGCGCAAGGCACTGGCGATCAAGATCGGTCTCGGCCGCAAACCAAAGGTGAGCGAGCCGGTCGAGGTGAAAGCCCCGCGCAAGCCGCGTGCGACGGCCCCCGCCGAGGGCGCCATCAAGACGCCCGCGAAGCGCGGACGCAAGCCTGCCGCCGCAAAGACGGCGGAATAGCACCGAGCGGCCGCAAGGCCGCTCCGGCCATAAGGAACGGCCCGGCCTCCTTTGGACAGGAAGCCGGGCCGTTTCGTTTTCGATCGACAGGCGGCACGCCGACCGGATAGCGGGTCGAAGGCCGTCTCGGAAACGCGATCCTTCGCGTTTCCTAACGGCCCTCAGTCGAAAAGGCTGGAGACCGACGTCTCGTCGGCGATGCGCTTCACCGCTTCGGCGAAGAGCGGCGCGATCGTGAGCCGGCGGATCTTGCCCGCCTTGGCCACCGCGTCGGGCACGCCGATCGAATCGGTGATCACCAGCTCGGTCAGTGCCGAGCCCTCGACGCGCGCCACGGCGCCGCCCGAAAGCACACCATGGCTGACATAGGCTACGACGCCTTCGGCCCCCGCTTCGAGGAGCGCCGCAGCGGCATTACACAGCGTGCCGGCAGAATCGACGATATCGTCGATCAGGATGCAGAAGCGTCCGGAAACGTCGCCGATGATATTCATGACTTCGGACTCGCCCGGACGCTCGCGCCGTTTGTCCACGATCGCCAGCGGCGCGTTTTCGAGCCGCTTGGCGAGCGCGCGGGCACGTACCACCCCGCCGACGTCGGGCGAGACGACCGTGAGCTTCTTGCCCGAGAAGCGCGCCTGAATATCGGCAGACATCACCGGCGCCGCATAGAGATTGTCGGTCGGGATATCGAAGAAGCCCTGGATCTGGCCGGCGTGCAGATCCATCGCCAGCACACGGTTCGCACCCGCGGCGGTGATCAGATTGGCGACCAGCTTGGCCGAGATCGGCGTACGCGGACCGGGTTTCCGATCCTGCCGGGCATAGCCGAAATAGGGAATGACGGCCGTGATCCGTTTGGCTGACGCGCGCTTCAGCGCATCGATACAGATCAGCAGTTCCATGAGATTGTCGTTGGCTGGAAAGCCGGTGGACTGCACGACGAACACGTCCTCGCCGCGCACATTTTCATGGATTTCGACGAACACCTCTTCGTCGGCGAAACGCCGCACGCTGGCATCCGTCAGCTTGATCTCGAGATAGTCGGCGATTGCCTGCGCGAGCGGCAGGTTCGAATTGCCGGACAAAAGTTTCATGTGCGTATCCTGTAATCCGCCCGGCGGCCTCTTAGTCGCCGTTTCGCCGGGGGGAAAGGGGGTGGTTGCCTGAGCGCTGCGTAGCGGACCTGCACGAAAATCTCCACGTTTCTTCCCGGTGTGGACGGGCGGCGCCATGGAGAAGAGCAACCGCTTGGATTCGTAGCGTTTATCCGGCTCATCTGGAGCGCGGCAGCGGAGCTGAAGCGATGACTTTGCGCTACTGGGCTGTGGCCGGAGACGACGATATGGGCGAGGGGCGCCTCCGTCCTCTCGCCCCCACCGAACGATGAAAAACCGCGCAGCTGGGCGGGAGTCGCCTCAGTTTCCCAACTCGCTGTCGCCCTTATATTTGAGTTCGAGATAGCGGCCCTGCGTCGCCAGCTTCTGCAGATCGCCGGTCGCAAGCTGTTGGGTCATGCGAGCAAGCTCGGAATCGACGACGGTCAGCCCGTCGACGAGTTGCTTGTCCGCGGAGATCCCGTTGCGCACTTCGCGACGCAGCGACTGCGGCACGCGCTGATAGCCGGAAACGAGCTCGGGCAGTTCTTCTGCGATGAGTTTGCGGATCTCGACGGCCGCAGGCTCGCGCGGATCGAGGCCAGCGAGTTGCGGCGCGAGCCCTTCCAGCTTTACGCCGATCCCATCGACCAGCCGCGCGGCTGGCGCGGGCAGGGCCGGGCGCTGCCGCTCCAGCCATTCTTCGGTGCGCTGCGGCAGCAGGGTGAGATCGGCCGTGGCAAGCTTTTCCGGGGTTGGCGCGGGCGACGGCCAGAAAAGGATCATCGCGGCGACGAAGGCGATGGCGAGCGCTGCGAGCAGCAGGCCGGTCATCCCGATCGGCTCGACGAGCAGGCCGAACGCGCCGACGCCGATGGTGATCAACAGGGCCGCCACCGCCGCGCGGAAGAAGCGGCGCAGCAACGCCTCGAACCGGCGCTGGCGCGCGCGCCGCGCCTGGCGCCGGCCTTCCGGCGAGATTCGGCGGAGCATCGCCTCCGCCTGCTCGATTACCCGGCTCGAATCGACCATCAGCCCTCGACCGGCTTGAACGGCTCGGTCTGCGACTGAGCGGCGCCTTCCGCCCGTGCAATATAGCCGCGCGATTTCTCGACTTCCTGGCTCAGCACGTCGACGGTCTTCTTCATCGATCCCAATGCCTGAAGCTTGAAGGTGTCGATCGAATCCATGGTCGCATAAATATTCTGGAAGGCACGCTGCAGCGTATCGAGCGGGATCGTCGAGGCCGCGGCCTGGGCATGAATCTCGCCCGTCTGGGTGCGCAGCATCTCCCCCGTCGAATCGATGATGTTGGCGGTGGTAGTGTTGAGCGCTGTGATCTGCTGCAGCACCAGCTTCTGGTTGGTGAGCGCCTGCGCGACGGTGACGGCGGTGCGCAGCGCCGAGACGGTGGTGGTCGAAGCACGGTCTACGCCCTTCACCAGCTCGACATTGTTCTTCTTCACGAGGTCCAGCGCCAGATAGCCCTGCACCGTCACCGCCATCTGGGTCAGCAGGTCCTGGGTGCGCTGCCGCACATAGAAGAGCGCGGTTTCCTTGATCGCCTTGGATTTGGCGGGATCGGTGATCTCAAGGTCGGCAGCGGTGGATTCGAGCTTCGCGTCCAGCGCCTTGGAGACGTGGATCATCTGCTCTAGCCGGCCCATCGCCGCCCACAGGCTCTGGCGCTCGACATCGATCGCGGCATTGTCCTTGATCAGTTCGTCCTTGCCGCCCGCCAGCCTCTCGAGGATGGCAGCAATGTGGCTCTGCGCCGATTTGTAGCTGTCGAAATAATTGCGGATCTTCGAACCGTAGGGGATGAGCCCGAACAGCTTGCGCGGCGCCATCAGGTCACCCTGTTTGCCGGGATCGAGATCCTCGATGGTGCGGCGCAACTGGGCGAGATCGGCGCCGACGCCCGACTCCTGGTCCATGGCGCGCACCGGGCGATCGAGGAAGCGGTTGGACTGGCCGGCAGCCTCACGGATCTCGGCGCGCCCCATATTGGTGATCTGGTCCACCTTCTTGCCGAAATCCGGGCTGTTCGCATCGAGCGCCACCAGCTCTGCGACAAAACCCTCGACGCGCTGATCGAGCTGCGTCTTCTGGGCTTCGGTGATCGGCACCAGCCCCGCCGCCTTTTCCGGCGCAACCGCCGGAACCGGCGCCGGAGGCGTCAATACGAGATCAGTTTCGGTCGCGGTCGCCGTAGTCGCCATTCACAGTCTCCACCCCGTCTGTCGCGGCCAAGATGGAGGGGAACCGGCCCCGGTTCAAGCTATTCGGCGGCTTTCAGCAGGTCCGGCTCGCCGCGTCCGTCATCCGAGGGGGCCTCGCCGGAGCGGCGCGGTGCGGACATGACACGGTTCCGCCCGGCCTGCTTGGCGCGGTAGAGCGCAGTGTCGGCCATGGTGATCAGGTCACCCGCCTGGTTCGCCGTCTCGGGGATCGCCGCGACACCGAAGGACGCGGTGATGCGCGCACCATGGACGTCGGACAGCGCCTCGATCCGCTGGCGCAGCGTCTCCGCCTTGGCTTCGGCGCCGTCCAGGTCGCAATCAGGCAGGATCACGATCAGCTCCTCGCCACCATAGCGGCAGGCGACGTCGCTCTGCCGCAGCACGGACGTGATCGCGGTGGCCGCGGCGCGCAGCACGGTATCGCCCATCGCATGGCCATGCTGGTCGTTGAGCGCCTTGAAGTGATCGAGATCGATCATCACCGCGGCGATCGGGCTCTGGTTGCGATCGGCGAGATGGACCAGCCGATCCATCGTGTCTTCCATGAAGCGGCGATTGTAGAGGCCGGTCAGCGGATCGCGTAGCGCCTGGTTGCGCAGCTTCTCGCGCAGCGCAATGTTGGACAGCGCCAGCGACATGGCATCGCCGAGCGCCGTCGCTATGGCCTGCACGGATTCAAGCCGGTCCGCCGCATCCGCGCCGTCGGCATGGACGCGCAGCAGCCCGAAGACCTCGCCGCGCGCCATCATCGGCATCTCCAATACGGTGCCGCCGTCCTTGTGATGCTCACAATGCAGCGCGCCGTTTCCGGGGCGGTTGATGTGCGGCTTGCCGCGCTTCAGCGCCCAGCAATGATTGGGCGACACGGTGGGCTGGGTGACCACCGTTTCCGGCAGATCCCAGGAGGTTGCGAGATCGAGACGATCGCGCGAATTGTTGAAGATGTAGAGTTCCCCGCCGAAATCCGGCAGCAGCCGGTCCGCCGTCGCGCGCAATACCGCGTTGGCGTCGTTATAACCGGACGCGCTCTGCAGCATGTCCGTCATCTCGAACAGCGTCTCGACCTGACGCCGCGCAGCGATGGCCGCATTCATCGCCTCCCTGCGCCCGCGGGCCTCGCGTGCGCCATTGTAGAAAGCGTAGATCAGGCAGATCAGGGTCAACACGCCACCGGTCGCCTGCAGCGCCATCACCAGGCTGCTGCCATTGGAGATGCGCTCCTCAAGCGCCGAGCCCTTGTTGTTGGTGATGTCGAGATAGCGCGCGACCGCACCGCGCACCTGCACGACGAGCTGGCGGGTATTGCCGTCGATCAGCAACGCCTGAGCCTCGTCTCGCTTGCCCGAGCGCGCCAGCGCGATCGCCTCGCGCCAGACATTTTCGAGCTGGTCGATCGCCACCAGCGCCGGGCGCTGGCCACGCGCCACGTCCTGCGGCGCTGTGACGTCGTCGAGGGCGCGCAGTGCCGTGGTGCGCCGCGACTCGATCGCGTCCACCGCCCACAAATAGCTCTGCAGATAACCTTCCTCGTTGGTGAGGAGATAATCTTCGACGCCGCCGCGCGCATCGACCAGCGCCTGTTGCACGATGCGCAGTTCGCGCGTGCCCTGTCGAAGGCCGATCA
Source organism: Flavisphingomonas formosensis (assembly GCF_009755815.1). Taxonomy (GTDB): domain Bacteria; phylum Pseudomonadota; class Alphaproteobacteria; order Sphingomonadales; family Sphingomonadaceae; genus Flavisphingomonas; species Flavisphingomonas formosensis. The sequence continues at coordinate 543,370 of NZ_WRPK01000001.1, read as the reverse complement.
GATCCTGCTGCTGTCCGCGCGTATAGACGAAGCCGGTAATCTGCGTGGCGATCATCACCACGACGAGGAAGATAATCGCTGTCGACATGCCGAGCCAACGGCGCTGCGGCGCCGAAGCTTCCGATAAAATCAGCGCAGTCGAGTTCCGCATCGCGATCCGTTTCGTCAGATTCGGGTCGCCCGCACCCGCATGCTAATCTTCGCCCAGGAGCGTTTACCAATATCTTAAAAACAGCACCGAAATGAGACAGGCTGAATCGTAAATAGGATATATGATATCGTATCGATATGTTGTAACATCCTCTTCCAGACGGCGCAAAAGCCGCTCAACGAGGGATGGAGGATAGCATGCAGCAAGGAGGTTTCCTCGACGCCAGATCCAGGCACCCGTTCGGCATGGGTGCCGTCATCGCCGCCCACACGGTGGTGCTGACCGCGATTATCTTGTCGCCGCCGGAGTTCATTCAGCACCGGATTCCAATTTTGACAGTCTATCCTGTCGACGAAACGACACCGCCGCCCCCGATAGAAAAACATCAGGAAAAGGCGAGACAACAGCCGACGCACAAGCCGGAACAGATCACCAAGCCTGACGTCATAGTCCCCACCCGGGACGCAACCGACACGGTTCTCAAGGTCGACCAGACACCCACCTTCCCACCCTTGCTGCCGAGCACCGGTACGATACCGCAGATCGCAATATCGGATCCGGTGTTCGTGCAGGCCCGGCCAAACATGAGCGCCGATGCGATGCAGCCCCCCTATCCCGCCGCGCTCGCCCGCGCCGAGATCGAAGGCAAGGCGGAGATCCGCATCCTGATCGGCATCGACGGGCGGGTGAAGCAGGTGGACGAAGTCTCTTCCACCGATCCCGGCTTCTTCGAGGCGACCAGGCAGCAGGCGCTGCGCCACTGGCGCTTCAAGCCGGCGACGCGTGACGGCGTGCCCGTCGAGAGCTGGCGCACGATGACGGTGCGCTTCCAGCTCCAGGCGTGAGCGCTCTTCCCTCTCCCGCACGGCACGGGAGAGGGCTTTCTTCGGGGGGAAGCTCCGCCTATCTAGGCACGATGTGGTTCCCCCGGCCTTCCTCGCCCGCCGCCGCCTGGCGAGATTTGCGTGCATTCCTCGCCACCCGCGATCGCACGCGAGTGGGTTTTGCGCTGCTCGCCATCGCGATGCCCATGCTGATCATCGTCGGCTTCGCGATCGACGCCAACATCAAGCCGCAGCCGCAGATCATCTATGTCGAGAGCTGGCCGGCCAATCGCAGTGAAGAAGAGATACTGGCCGACCAGAAGAAGGACCAGGCCAAGCGCGACGCGATACGGCGCGAGCGGCAGCGTCAGTTCCAGGAGCTGGAAAAGCGGCTCGGGATGTGAGCGCCGACGACGCGCGCTGGATGGGCGCCGCGCTGACGCTGGCCGGCCGTGGGCGCGGGCAAACCGACCCCAATCCGTCGGTCGGCTGCGTGATCGTGCGGGATGGGCGCGTCGTCGGGCGCGGCTGGACGCAGCCGGGTGGACGGCCCCATGCCGAGGCGATGGCGCTGATCGAGGCCGGCGCGGCGGCGAAGGGCGCGACCGCCTATGTGACGCTGGAGCCTTGCGCCCATGTCTCGCCGCGTGGCCCGGCCTGCGCCGACCTGCTGGGTGCCGCCGGCATCGGACGCGTGGTCATCGCGCATATCGATCCCGATCCGCGCACCCATGGACAGGGCGCAGCGCGGCTTGGCAACGCCGTCTTCCTCGACGGCCGCGCCGCCGAGGCCGCGCACACGATGGAGGGTTTCTTCTCCCGCCTCGCCCGCGGGCGCCCGCATGTGACGCTGAAGCTCGCCACCTCGCTGGACGGCGGCATCGCGCTCACGTCCGGCGAAAGCCAATGGATCACCGGCCCCCGCGCCCGCGCGCATGGCCATCTCGAGCGCGCCCGGACCGGGCTGATCGTCGTCGGCCGCGGCACGCTGGAGGCGGATGCGCCACGCCTCGACGTGCGCCTGCCGGGCCTTGAGGCGCGCTCGCCGCTCCGCGCGGTGCTGACTCGCGGCGCGGCGCCCGACGGCTGGCTGACACTGCCCAGCCCGGGGGCGATCGCCCGCGCGGCTGTCGACCATGTGCTGGTGGAGGGCGGCGCAGGCGCGGCATCGGCCTTCCTCAGCGCCGATCTCGTCGATCGGCTGCTGCTCTACCGCGCGCCGATCCTCATCGGCGCGGCGCGGCCCGCGCTGGGCGATATCGGCCTCGACCACCTCGCCGATGCACATGGCCGCTGGCGGCTCGCGGATTCACGCCTGCTTGGCAGCGACCGTCTGGACGTCTACGAGCGCGTCCGGGACTGAGGATGGACAAGTGTTCACGGGCATCATCACCGACGTAGGCACAATAGAGGCCATCGAACGCCGCGGCGACCTGCGCGCGCGCATCTCCACCGTGTTCGACACGACGACAATCGATCTCGGCGCGTCGATCGCCTGCTCGGGCGTGTGTCTGACGGTGGTCGACAAGGGGCCGGGCTGGTTCGCGGTGGACATTTCGGCGGAAAGCATCGCGCGATCGGCGGAAGGCATGTGGAGCGCCGGCACCCCGCTGAACCTCGAGCGCGCGCTGAAGGTAGGCGACGAACTCGGAGGCCATATCGTCAGTGGCCATGTCGACGGCGTCGGCGACGTGGTGGACGTGCAGATGGAGGGCGATTCGCACCGCGTGCTGTTCGCCGCGCCGCGCGCGCTGGCACCCTATATCGCGCCCAAGGGCTCGATCGCGATCGACGGCGTCTCGCTGACGGTCAACCTCGTCGAGGATGAGGAGGCGCGAGTGCTCTTCTCGATCAACCTCATTCCCCATACCGTGGCGATGACCAGCTTCGCAGGCATCGCCCCCGGCCGCCGGGTCAATATCGAGATCGACACACTCGCCCGCTATCTGGGGCGCATGGAGCAGCTTCGTCATGTCCGCTGAATCGCTACCCCGCCTCCGCCACGGCTTCCTCTCCTCGCCCGAGGAGATCATCGACGAGGCGAAGAACGGCCGGATGTTCATCCTCGTCGACGACGAAGACCGGGAAAATGAGGGCGATCTCGTCATCCCCGCCCAGATGGCGACGCCGGACGCGATCAACTTCATGGCGAGGCATGGCCGCGGCCTGGTCTGCCTCGCGCTGGCCAAGTCGCGCGTCGATCAGCTCGGCCTCGGCCTGATGAGCCGCAACAACGGCACCCGGCACGAAACCGCCTTCACCGTCTCGATCGAGGCGAAGGAAGGCGTGACCACCGGCATTTCGGCGGCCGACCGCGCGCGCACCATCGCCGTGGCGATCGACGCCTCCAAGGGCGCGGACCAGATCGTGACGCCCGGCCATGTCTTCCCGCTCGTTGCGCGGCCGGGCGGCGTGCTCGTCCGCGCCGGCCACACCGAAGCGGCAGTCGATGTCGCGCGGCTCGCGGGCCTCAATCCTTCGGGCGTGATCTGCGAGATCATGAAGGATGACGGCACGATGGCGCGAATGGACGATCTCGTCGCCTTCGCGCAGCTGCACCACCTCAAGATCGGTACCATAAGGGACCTTATCGCCTATCGCCGCCGCTATGATCACCTGGTGGAAAGGGTGCGCGAAGCGCCCTTCACCTCCGATTATGGCGGGGACTGGCGGGTGCTCACCTATCGCAGCAAGGTGGATGGCGCCGAGACGTTGGTGCTCCAGAAAGGCCGCGTCACCCCCGGCACGCCTACCCTCGCGCGCGTCCACGCAATCTCGCTGTTCGGCGACATGCTGGGCCAGCCCGGCGACCGCAAACGCCTGCTCCAGCGTGCCATGGCCGAGATCGGCCGCGAGGGCGCTGGCGTGATCGTGCTGCTCGCGCCGCGCTCGATCGGAGCCAGCATCGGCGACGGCGAACCGGACATGGACCTGCGCGACTATGGCATCGGCGCCCAGATCCTCGCCGATCTCGGCGTACATGACATGGTGCTGCTCACCAATTCGCATCACACGCTCGTCGCGCTCGCGGGCTACGGCCTCAATATCGCCGGCGAGCGCGCAATCCCCGAAGGGCTGGACTGATGGCCCGCGTCCTCATCGTCGAAGCCCGTTTCTACGATCATCTCAACGACCTGCTGATCGAAGGCGCCCGCGCCGCGATCGAGGAGGCCGGCCACAGACATGAGACGATCACCGTGCCGGGCGCGCTGGAGATTCCTGGCGCGGTGGCGCTCGCGGCCGAAACCGGGCGCTACGACGCCTTCGTCGCGATAGGCGTAGTGATCCGGGGCGAGACCTATCATTTCGAGGTCGTGTCGAACGAGAGCGCCCGCGCGCTGATGGCGCTGACGCTCGACGGTCTCGCGATCGGCAACGGCATATTGACCGTCGAGAACGAAGCACAGGCCCTCGCCCGCGCCCGGCCGACGGAGAAGGACAAGGGCGGCGAGGCAGCCAAGGCCGCGCTCGCCATGCTGGACCTCAAGCAGCGCTTCGCCTGAAAGGCAGACATACGACTTCCCCCTCGCGCAAGAGCTGCCGGCTTCACGCATCGGTTTGATTTCATTTTTCCACGTCATGCCAGCGGAAGCTGGCATCGCTCTCGACAGGCAGCCGGGTGACCGTTGAGCAGGACCCCGGCCTCCGCTGGAGTGACGAAGAACAATCGCCAAAATCAAAGACGTATGAATACCGCAGCCCGCGAGGGGGAGAGGGAGGCGCGCGCCTTAAGCCGCCTCGTACAACGGGTAATCCGTATAACCGGCAGTGCCCGGCCCATACCAGGTCGCCATGTCGTTCGGGTTGAGCGGCAGCTTCTCGGCGATGCGGCGCGGCAAATCCGGGTTCGACAGGAAGAGCCGGCCGAACGCGATCGCGTCCGCCTCGCCGCGATCGAGCGCGGCCTGACCGGTAATCCCGTCATAATCCGAGTTGAGCACCAGCACCCCATCGAACGCGGCACGGATGAGGGGATGCACGGGCGGATGATCGGCTTGGCCGAACGTGCCCCCAGGGCCCGGCTCACGTAGCTCGAGGAAGGCGATACCGAGATCGGATAGCGCCTTAGCCGCTGCGGGGAAGAGCAGTTCGGGCTGGCTGTCATTGACCCCCTGGGAATCGCCGTTTGGCGAAAGCCGTACGCCGACCCGATCCGCGCCCCACACGTCGATCAGCGCCCGCGTCACCTCGATGAGCAGCCGGATGCGGTTCTCGATCGATCCGCCATAGGCATCGTCGCGGAAATTGGCGTTGTCGCGCAGGAATTGGTCGATCAGATAGCCATTGGCGGCATGGAGCTGCACCCCGTCGAACCCTGCCTCCCGCGCGTTGCGCGCTGCCCTGCGATAATCGTCGAGCACGCGGGGGATCTCGGCCAGCTCCAGCGGGCGCGCCTCGGTGTAGAGCTGGCGTCCGTCATAGGTGTGCGCGCTGCCCGGGGCGGTGGTCGCCGAGGACGAGACCGGGGCGTGGCCGGTAAAGGACGGATGCACGACACGGCCCATGTGCCAGAGCTGGGCGACGATCCGGCCGCCCTTGTCGTGCACGGCGCCGGTCACCGGCTTCCAGGCTTCGACCTGCTCGCCGCTCCACAGGCCCGGCGCAAACGGCCATCCGAGGCCTTCGGGGCTGATCCCCGTGGCTTCCGTGATGATCAGCCCGGCGCCGGCACGTTGCGCATAATAGTCCGCCATGATCGGCACCGGGACATGCTCGCGCGTCGCCCGGCCGCGCGTCAGCGGCGCCATGAAAATGCGGTTCGGCGCGTCGATGGCGCCGAGGCGGATCGGATCGAACAAGGAAGCCATTTGCGTTTCCCTTTGCAACGGTACTGCCGGCAGATAGGACGATGCAGGGACTGATGCACGACTCGTCCCTTCCAAGAAAAGCTTTGTCCGCGCCAAGCCCGGCACGCTTCTCCCTTGCGGCAATGCATTGGGAAATATCTGCTTGGCCTGCGGCCCCTGGCGGGTGCGGTTGTCGGGCGAAGGGCGGGCCGTCGGGGCGGTCGCCTCCAACTTCTGGCGGCTCGGGCCGCAACCTGATGAGCGATGCGATGTGCATGTTTGCTGGCATGCTACACCGCCCGTCTCGCCGCGATGAACCGGGCGCGCAAGGCGCTGTCGCCGCCGCCGGCGCTCACCATTGCACCTTCGCGGGGCTCGCCGCTGCTGCTCTTCGCCTGGACGGTGGGCGAGCGGATCGTGCCGGGCAACTGGCTGCCGGTGATACTGCTGGCGCTTGGCGGCAAGGTGCCAGGCAGGGCTTGATGATCTTCTCGCTCGGCCACCTCTCACCGGTGGTCTTCGGCGCGGGCCTGCCGGCAACCCGCAATCAGCGCGGCCCATCGGCTGGCTGATCTATCGCGAGCAGCTTTCCGTGCTGGATCTGATCGGCGGCGGCGGCGATCGGAACGGCGATGATATTGGTGCGCCGTCCCGATCGGCCTCCGGCTCAAACGCCCAGATAGGCCTGGGTGACCATGCAGTACAGCATGGGAATAGAAAGCAGCGTGTTGGTGCGCGAGAACATCATCGCCGTGGTCGCCGCCTTCGCCTTGGTGTCGGCGTCCGCCTCGACCAGGCCCAGCGCCTTCTTCTGGTTGGGCCAGATCACGAACCACACGTTGAACGCCATGATGAGGCCGAACCACATGCCGAGCCCGATCACGCGATAGGGCGACTGGAACATCAGCGCCTGCAGAATATAGGCGTCGCGCCCCGGCCACGGCGTGCCGGCGATGATCAGGCCCATCAGCACTGTCAACGCCGCGCCCCAGCGGAACCAGAACAGCGCCTCCGGAGCGATATATTTGGACACGCCCGGTTTCAGCTCGGCGGGCACCTTGGGCATGGTTGGGATCTGCACGAAGTTGAAATAATAGAGCAGGCCGATCCACATGACGCCGCACAGGACGTGCAGGAACAGAACGAAGCTACGCATGTAGGACGCATCGACAACGTCTCGATGCAGTGCGAAAATGACGACGAGCAGGAGCAGTACGGAGACCCCGATTACTGCGCCGAGATTGCCGAAGAATTTTGCCATGGTTTCGCTCGCTCCCCTGATTGGTCCGGTTATGACCCGGACAGGCAGGGATCGTAGCGCAGCAGAAACGGTCTGTCATTGGCTTTACGAGACGCGGTGTCGCAGACGGTACAAGCTGCGCAGGGCACCCGGAAAAGCGCGGTTTTGCGCTCATGCTGCGCAACATCGGCAGGAAGGCGGTTTCCAGCGGCGGGCAGCCGCCTTATGCTGACGCCATGACCATGCCCGATGAGATGACGCTGGACGAACTGCGCGCCGCCCTGGCGCCTCGCATCCCCGCGCATGCCGCGTTCGACGGCTGGAGCGATGCCGCGCTCGCCTCCGCTGCGGCGGAGATCGGGGTGCCGGCCGATCGCGCGAAGCTGGCCTTTCCCGATGGTCCGATCGGCATGATCGATGCCTGGATCGGCTTGGTCGATGCCGAAATGGTGCAGCGGCTGCCGTCGGACAGGCTGGCGTCGATGAAGATTCGCGAGCGCATCCGCGCGATGGTTCTGGCGCGCCTTGCGATCGCCGCGCCCAACAAGGAGGCGCTGCGCCGCGCACTCGCCTTGCTGGCGCTGCCCGGCAATCTCGCCACGGCAGCGCGCATCGGCTGGCGGTCCGCGGACGCGATGTGGCGGCTGGCCGGCGACCAGTCGACCGATTTTGCGTGGTACAGCAAGCGCAGCACGCTGGCCGCCATATATGCGGCGACGCTGCTCGCCTGGATCGACGATGAAAGCGAGGGAGATGCGGATACGCATGCCTTCCTCGATCGGCGGATCGACGGCGTCATGCGATTCGAGTCGCTGAAGGCCAAATTGCGGCCGGATCGCGATCGCCATTTCAGCCCGGCCCGGCTGCTCGGCCGGCTACGCTATCCGGTCCGCTGAGAGTTTCACCGGTCCGCCAGCCGCCTGTGTCAAATCGTTGAACCGAGACGGTACCGCCAGTTCGAGCAAGGATGGACACCGGTTGCGAAGGCAAGCGGAGCTATCGGACTACCGCATATTAACATGCTGGCAAAAGCGCACGGTTATTGATAATCAGTCGCATTGATATAGCGAACTGGAATCCGAAGCCGTGCGTCTCGATCAACTACCGCTGCGCAAACCCGCCCATGTCGCCGTGATCGACTGGTCGGCCATGCGTCCCGACGAGGCACGCCGGCTGCGGGAACTCGGCTTTGACGAAGGCGTCAAGGTGGAAGCGCTGCATCAGGGGCCGGTCGGCCGCGATCCCATCGCCTGCAAGGTGGGCCGCATGACGATCGCGCTGCGCCGCGCGCAGGCCGCAGCGATTTCGGTCGAGCCGGCCGAAGCCTGATGAACCCCTCGCCGCTGGTTGCGCTGGTCGGCAATCCCAATGCCGGCAAGAGCGCCCTGTTCAATGCGTTGACGGGCGCGCGCCAGAAGGTTGGAAACTATCCCGGCGTCACGGTCGAGCGTAAATCCGGCCGGCTCGCCCTGCCGGATGGCCGCCCGGTGGAGCTGGTCGATCTGCCCGGCACCTACAGCCTAGATCCAGTCAGCCCCGACGAAGCCGTGACCCGCGACGTGGTGATGGGCAAGCAGGGCCGCGAAAGACTGCCCGCCGCTCTGGTGATCGTGGTCGACGCCAGCAATCTCGACAATCATCTGCGCTTCGCGCTCCAGCTCATCGCCCTCGGCCTGCCGGTCGTCCTCGCCCTGAACATGTACGACATGGCCGAGCGGGACGGGCTGAAGATCGATGCCGAAGCGCTCTCGCGCGAACTGGGCGTGCCGGTCGTCGCCACCGTGGCGGTTCGCAAGCGCGGTATCGAGGAGCTGAAGGCCGTGCTCGGCACGCTGGTCGGCAACGGCGCCACCACGATCCGCTCATCCCAGCATGTGCCGACCGACATCGCCGCGCTCCAGCGCCGCGCCCGCTCCATCTCGCTCGCCGCGACGGTGGAGGAGCATGGCGCCCGCCGCTGGATGCATCGGGTGGATTCGATCGCGCTGCATCCGATCTTCGGACCGCTCCTGCTCGCCGCGCTGATGTTCCTCATGTTCCAGGCGGTGTTCAGCTGGGCGCAGGCGCCGATGGACATGATCGACGCAGGCAAGACGGCGCTCGGCGCTGCAGTCGAGAAGGCGCTGCCGGAGGGATTTTTGCGCACGCTGATCGTCAGCGGGGTGATCGAGGGCGTCGGCTCGGTCGTCGTTTTCCTGCCGCAGATCCTGATCCTGTTCTTCTTCATCCTGCTGCTGGAAGCGACCGGCTACATGGTTCGCGCCGCCTTCCTGATGGACCGGCTGATGGCCGGGGTCGGCCTTTCCGGCCGCGCCTTCATCCCGCTGCTCTCCAGCTTCGCCTGCGCCATACCCGGCATCATGGCGACGCGCACCATCGACGATCCCAAGGACCGGCTGACCACCATCCTGATCGCGCCGCTGATGACCTGCTCGGCGCGGCTCCCGGTCTACGCCGTGATCATCGGCGCCTTCATCCCGGCGCGCGACGTGGGGCTGGGCATCGGACTGCAGGGCCTCGTGCTGTTCGGCCTCTATATCGTGGGCATCCTGACCGCGATGCTCGCCGCCTTCGTGCTGCGCCGCACGGTGGCGAAGGGCGCCCATTCGGGCTTCCTGATGGAGCTGCCCAAATATCAATGGCCGAGCGTGCGCGACATCGCGATCGGGCTGTGGACCCGCGCCACGATCTTCCTGAAGCGCGCCGGCACGATCATCCTCTCGGTCAGCCTGGCGCTGTGCGTGCTGCTCAACCTGCCCAAGGCGCCGGCGGGCGAGAACCAGCTGGAATATTCAATCGGCGGGCGCATCGCCTCCGTGATCGACGTGATCGTGAAGCCGATCGGCTTCAACCACGAGATGTCGGTGGCGATCATCCCCGCCATGGCGGCGCGCGAGGTGGCGGTGTCCGCGCTCGCGCAGGTCTATGCGATCCAGGGCGAGGGCGAGGATGCCGATCGCGCGCTCGGCGACCGGCTGCACGGCAAATGGCCGCTGCCGACCGCGCTCGCCTTCCTGATGTGGTTCGCCTACGCGCCGCAATGCATGTCCACCATCGCGGTGATGCGGCGCGAGACCAATGGCTGGAAATGGCCCCTCTTCGCGCTCGGCTATCTGTTTGCGCTCGCCTGGCTCGCCGCCGGCGCGACCTTCTGGACAGCGACGGCGCTGGGCCTCTGAACCGCCGCCGCAGCGCACGCATATTTTTCGGACAAAGGCGGTTCCCACGCATCCGCCCGATGCTTTAAACGATCCGCTTTGCAGAAAGTGAATCGCCGCCGGCTAGCCCGTGCGTGCGTCAGGAGATCATGAATGGCAGGCAGCGTGAACAAGGTGATCCTCGTCGGCAATCTGGGCCGCGATCCCGAAGCGCGCAGCTTCTCGAACGGCGGCAAGGTGGTGAACCTGCGCATCGCGACCTCCGAAACCTGGAAGGATCGCGCGAGCGGCGAACGGCGCGAGCGAACCGAGTGGCACTCGGTCGCGATCTTCAACGAGAGCATCGCGCGCACCGCAGAACAATATCTGCGCAAGGGCAGCAAAGTGTATATCGAGGGTTCGCTGCAGACCCGTAAGTGGCAGGATCAGTCCGGCCAGGATCGCTATACGACCGAGATCGTCGTGCAGAATTTCAGCGGCGTCATGGTGATGCTCGACGGCCGTGGCGAGGGTACGGGCGGAGGTTCCGGTGGTGGTGGCGGTGGCGGCTCCAGCTGGGGCGACGATGGCGGCTATGGCGACCGCGGCGGAGGATTCGGCGGCGGCAGCGGCGGCTCGGGCGGCTTCGGCGGTGGCACAGGCGGCGCTGGTCGTGGCCAGTCGCGCCAGCCCGATCCTTTCGGCAGCGATCTGGACGACGACGTCCCCTTCTGAGACCGGGCTGGTCACGTCAGCCTTTCTTCCGTCTCCTCGGCGAAAGCTGGGGTGACGCGGGAAGAGACGTCTACAGCTTGTCGCGCAGCGCCTTGAGCGCGGCAAAGGGGCCGGCATCCTCCTCGCCGATCACGCCAGCATCGCGCAGCGCGGCATCGGCATGGGGGCCGCGTGGAAACGGGTCGATCGCCAGCGCCAGTGTCTGGGCAACGGCCTCGCCGAGATCGATCGCTCCGCCGTCATGCTCCAGCGTGTCGCAATCCTCGTCGCTGAGCTCGATCTCCTCCTCGCCCCCGCCGTTCTGCGCCTCGGGCACGAAGCGCAGCCGAAAGGGCACGAGGCGGTGCGCCGGCAGCGGCTCTCCGGTCGCGATGCAGGCCTGTTCGTAATCGGCAGTCGCCTCGCCCTCGGCCCAGACGACGTCGCCCTCGCGCCGCAGCGTGGCATCCGCTTCCAGCTTCGCCAGCGATAGCAGGCCGAACCGCTCCGCCAGCGCCGCCCGCTCCTTCTCGTCCGCCGCAACGTGAACCGCGCGCGCGCCGCCCAGCGTATCGAGCCGGTAAGGGCGGCAAAATTCGTTGATGCCATTCATGGCTGCGGCAGCACCCCGTCGATCACCCGATCGAACGGGCTCGCCATCAGTGCGCGGTGGAAGCCGCGCAGCCGCTCCTCGACGAGGGCGAGCTCGGCAGGCTCGGGAGCCTCGCCGCGATAAAGGTTGCGGGTCAGCGCCGCATCCAGGCTGATGCCGCCGGTCAGCGCTTCCCGATAGGCGGACAGGCGGCCGCCCAGCGCGCTCATCATCTTGCCGACATGCTTGCCGACGACGATGTCGCCGATGCCGATCTGGCGAAGCTGACCGTCCATGTCGTCGATGAACAGCTCCGTGACCAGCGCGGCCGGCCCCATCCCCTTTTCGCCTTCGGATTCGAGCCGGATCAGAACGGTGGAAAGGATCACCGCGATCATGTCGAACCGGCCGTCGAGCGTGTCCGGCACGCCGCCTTGCGCATACCAGAAGGGCTCTCGCGCGCGCGCCACTACCGCCTGATAGAGCGGCGCCAGCGCCAGCCTTTCATCCTTTTCACCGAAAAGCTTCTTCAAGAAAGACACGTCTCATCCCCTTACAGGCCGATCGCGGCACGCCGCGCTTGCCTAGGCCCGGTATCCGCGCATATTGAGGCAGGCGAGCGCCGATGCAATGCCGCGCGTCTCCCGGGAACAGTTCCGACGTCCGGAACCGGTCCGGGTTTGTGATGTGCGATTTCGGAGATGCAGGATCAGCCCTGTACCGGAATCGCTCTGGATGGAGTCGTTGATGGTCCGTACCCCGCCGCTAGCCGCCTCTGCGCTGGCGCTCGTGCTGGTAGCGTCTCTCGCCGGTTGTGCACGGATCAAGGATCATAAGGGCTATGTCGTCGATTCGGCGCTGATCTCTTCGATCCAGCCGGGTATCGACAATCGCGATTCCGTCGCGAAGACGCTGGGCCGGCCGACCTTCGCCGGCCAATTCAGCGATCGCGACTGGTATTATCTTTCGCGTGATACGCGCGCCCTCGCCTTCTCCAATCCGCGCGTGGAAAAGCAGCTCCTCCTGACGGTGCATTTCGATCCGGCGGGCAACGTCGCAGCGGTCGAGAGGTCGGGGCTCGAGCGCGTCGTTTCGATCACGCCCAATGGCGACAAGACGCCGACGCTGGGCCGCAAGCGCGGCTTCTTCCGCGATCTGTTCGGCAATATCGGCCGCGTCGGCGGCACCACCTCGGGCAGCACCGCCGATAACCCGACCGGCGGCCAGTAAGGCTTTCTCGGGCATCCATGCCGAACCCGTTCAAGGAAGAAAGAACGTTCTTCTTTCGTCCCGGCGCGAGCTGAAGCGCTCGCGCTATCAATCGGTTGCGGGAAGGCTGTTCTGAGCGAAGCCGAGGGGCCACGTGACCGTTCGGCTTCCAAGCCTGACGTCAACGCTCTTGGCTCTACGCCGCAACCTTCGCCGCAGGCTTGCCGGCCGCTTCCAGCAGCAGCCGCTCCAGAGTCTTGACGCGGCTGGGGCTGGTGATCTTGTCGCCGGTCAGATCGGTCAGATAGAAAGTGTCGACCGCGCGCTCGCCATAGGTGGCGATATGCGCCGAATGGATCGTCACCTTCGACTGGAAGAGTGCGTGGGCGAGCGTGTTGAGCAGCGCGGGCCGATCCCGCGCGTTCACCTCGACGACCGTATAGCGGTTCGACGCCTTGTTATCGATCAGCACCACCGGCTGGATCGGAAAGGCCTCCGCGCGCGTACGCGGCAGCGGCCGCGCCGCCAGCCGGTCGTCCAGCCGGTTACGGTTCGCCAGCGCATCGTCGATGGTGAGCTTCAGCCGCTGCAGGCGATCGGGATCGTCGAACGGCCGGCCGAACGGATCCTGCACCAGCAGATTGTCGATCGCCATGCCGTCCCGCGTCGTATGGATGCGGGCGTCGATGATGTTGCCGCCGGCCAGGTGGATCGCCCCGGCCATACGGTAGAAGAGGCCGGGATGATCCGCCGCATAGACGGTGACGAGCGTCGCACCACGCTCCGGATCGGGCACCGCCGCGATCGAAAGCGGATTATGCGCCTTGTCCGCCGCCTCCATCAGCCGGGCATTGGCCTCGACGATATCGTCCGCTTCGGCCACCCAATAGGATTCCGGCAGCCGCTCGACGAGCTTGGCGAAGCGGGCCTGCGCCCAGCCCAGCCGCCGGCCGAGTTCCGCCTGCTTCACATCGATCCGCTCGCGCCGGCCCTTCTGCTTGTGGCCGAGCCGCAACACTTCTTCGGCCGACTCGTAAAGATCGGCGAGCAATTGTCGTTTCCAGCCGTTCCATACGCCCGGCCCAACGGCACGAATGTCGACTACCGTCAGCAGCAGCAGCAGTCGCAGCCGCTCCGGGCTCTGCACCGCTTCGGCGAAATCCAGCACCGTCTTGAAATCGGAAAGGTCGCGCTTGAAAGCCGTCGCCGACATCAGCAGGTGGTGGCGCACCAGCCAGGCGACCATGTCAGTCTCCGCCGGCGTGAGGCCGAAGCGAGGGCAGAGCTTCTCGGCCACCTCCGCGCCCAGCACGCTATGATCACCGCCGCGGCCCTTGGCTATATCGTGGAGCAGCACCGCGACATAGAGCACGCGGCGCGAAACGATACGCTCCATCAGCTTGGTCCCGAGCGGATGGTCCTCCGCCAGCTCGCCTTTCTCGATCCGTGCGAGCAGGCCGATGGCGTGCACCGTATGCTCGTCGACCGTATAGTGGTGATACATGTCGAACTGCATCTGCGCGACGACCCGGCGGAAATCGGGCACGAAGCGGCCGAACACGCCGGCCTCGTTCATCCAGCGCAGCACGGTTTCCGGATCGCGCGGCGAGGTGAGCACGTCCATGAAATAGGCATTGGCCTTGGGATTGCGCCGCACCGCATGATCGATCAGCCGCGCGTCGCGATTGGCCTGACGCATGGTGAGCGGATGAATTTCCAGCCCATGCTTGTCGGCCAGCGCGAACAGCTCCAGCAGGCGGAGCGGATCCTCCTCGAAGAAGTCGTCGCTCGGCGTCTTGAGCCGGCCGCGGTCGAGCAGGAAACCGCCGAGATTGCGGGGCCGCCGCCGCAGCCCGGCGAGACCGAAACGCCGCCCGCGCGCCGCGAAAAGCTCGTCCAGATGCGCGAGGAACAGGCCGGTGAGATCGCCCACCTGCTTCGCCACCAGGAAATAATGCTGCATGAAGCGCTCGACCGCCGAGCGACCCGGACGATCGGCATAGCGCATCCGCTCCGCCACCTCGCGCTGCACGTCGAAGGTCAGCCGCTCCTCGGCACGGTTGGTGACGAGATGCAGATGGCAGCGCACCGCCCACAGGAAATTCTCGGCTTTCTGGAACTGGCGCAGCTCCTCCGGGGTCAACAGCCCCTTGTTCACCAGCTCCGGCACGGTGCGCACCTGATGCGCATATTTGCCGATCCAGAACAGCGTGTGGAGATCGCGCAGCCCGCCCTTGCCTTCCTTGAGATTGGGTTCGACGACGTAGCGGCTGTCGCCCATGCGCTGGTGGCGGGCATTCCGCTCCGCCAGCTTCTGCGTGATGAAGGTACGCGCGGTGCCGGCCATCACCTCGTCGTCGAAGCGGCGCGCGGCTTCGTCATACAGCGCCTCGTCACCCCACACGAAGCGCGATTCGAGCAGCGCCGTGCGGATGGTGAGATCGCTCTTCGCCATGCGCACCATGTCGTCGAGCGAGCGGCTGCTGTGGCCGATCTTCATCCCCAGATCCCACAGCATGTAGAGCATCGATTCGATCACCTGCTCCGCCCAGCTGGTCTGCTTCCAGGGTGTGAGGAAACCGATATCGACATCCGAAAACGGCGCCATCTCGCCGCGCCCATAACCGCCGACCGCGATCAGCGTCAGCCGCTGGGCGGCGGTGGGATTGCTCAACGGGTAGAGGCGCTGCGTACTGAAATCATAGACCAGGCGAAGCACCTGATCGGTGAGAAAGGCATAGGAGGCCGCTGTCTCGCTGCCGCGCGTCGGATTGGCCGTCAGCCGCGCCGCAATCTCGCGCCGGCCAGTTTCCAGCGCGCTCTTCAGCATCGCCGTCGCCTCGCGGCGCAGCGCGGACACATCGCTGCTGTCCGGCAGCAGCTCAACCAGGGCATCCGCCAGCTTGCGCCGATCGATGATCGCACGCCGATTATGAAGGGCTTCGAAACGCGTCGCCATGCCCGTTCACCTAGGGACGAATAGTTAAAAGAGCTAGGCTGAGCGGTCTGAAACCGCACTCTTTTTGCATTGCTCGACAGTCATGCCGAACGGATGTCGCCGCATGCAAAGGGCGTCGCCCTCGCTGGCGCTACGGACCTCGCGCGTCGGAGCTCCAACCCCCGGCGCAGGCTCATTCCGCCACGATCGCCTTCAGCCGATAAAGCAGATCCAGCGCCTCGCGCGGGCTGAGCGTGTCGGGGGAAATGGCGTCGAGTGCGGCGCGCAGCGGGTCGGGCGCAGCCTCCTCCCGCACTGCGGCCGCGGCGAAGAGCGGTAGATCGTCGAGGCCCGCAGCGAGGCCACCGGTGCTCGCCCGGCCAGCTTCGAGACGCCCCAGCACCTCCTTCGCGCGCGCCAGCACGATCGGCGGCAAGCCAGCCAGCTTGGCGACAGCGAGACCGTAGCTGCGATCGGCCGGCCCGCGCGCCACCTCGTGCAGCAGGACGAGATCGCCCTTCCATTCCCGCGCGCGGACATGGTGGAGCGAGAGCGCGTCGAGCCGCTCCGCCAGCCGGGTGAGCTCGTGATAATGGGTGGCGAACAGGCAGCGGCAGCGATTCTTGTCGTGCACTGCCTCAACCACTGCCCAGGCGATGGCAAGCCCATCATAGGTCGATGTACCGCGGCCGACCTCGTCGAGGATGACGAAGGACCGCTCGGTCGCCTGGGCCAGGATCGCCGCCGTCTCGACCATCTCGACCATGAAGGTGGAGCGGCCTCGCGCGAGATTGTCCGACGCGCCGACCCGGCTGAACAACTGGTCGACCAGGCCGAGGCGCGCCTGGGTCGCCGGCACCGGGCTACCCGCCTGGGCCAGCACCGCGATCAGCGCATTCTGCCGGAGGAAGGTCGATTTGCCGCCCATATTGGGGCCGGTGATCAGCCATAGCCGCGAATCCTCGGAAAGGCGGCAATCATTGGCGACGAAGCGCCCGCCGGTCAGCGCGACCGCGCTTTCGACGACGGGATGGCGGCCGCCCTCGATCTCGAAGCAATTGTGATCCTCGAACCGCGGCCGGCACCAGCCACCTTCCGCCGAACGCTCGGCAAGGCCCGCCGCGACGTCGAGCCGTGCAAGCGCCTCGGCCGTCGCCGCGATCTCGACGGTGCGATCGAGCGCGGTGGCGATCAGATCTTCGAGATGCGCCGCCTCGGCGGCGAGCGCATGCGCGCCCGCCTGCCCCACCCGCGTCGCCTGCTCGTGCAGTTCCGGCGCGTTGAAGCGGACGACGCCCGCCAGCGTCTGGCGATGGGTGAAGCCCGAATCGGCCGCCATCAGGGGATCGGCATGCTTGGCCGACACCTCGATATGATAGCCGAGCACGCCATTGTGCCGGATTTTGAGCGACGCGATGCCGGTCTTCTCGCGATAGCGCGCCTCCAGCATGGCGATGGCGCGCCGGCCTTCGCCACCCTGGCCGCGCAGATCGTCGAGCGCGGCGTCATAGCCTTCTGCGATATAGCCGCCCTGCGCGGTATCGATCGGTGGCGCGGGCACGAGCGCACGGCGGAGCAGATCGGTGAGCGCGCCATGGCCGGTCAGGCGGGGCAGCAGCCGATCGAGCAGTGCCGGCCGCGCCTCGATCCGCGCCAGTCGGTCATGCAGGTCGCGCGCTTCGTTGAGGCCGTCGCGCAGCATGCCGAGGTCGCGCGGGGAGCCGCGCTTGGCGACCAACCGGCCGAGCGCACGGCCGATATCCGGCGCGGATTTCAGCCGGCCGCGAATGGCCTCACGCAGGCCCCCGTCCCGCTCGAACAGCGCCACCAGGTCCAGCCGCTCCTCGATGCGGATGCGATCGGTGAGCGGCGCACCGACATCGGCGGCGAGCAGCCGCGCGCCCGCGCCGGTGACGGTGCGGTCGATCGCGTCGAGCAGGCTGCCGCGCCGTCCGCCGCCGCTTGCCTGGGTCAGCTCCAGGCTCTCGCGGGTGGCCGCGTCGATCATCATGTGATCGCCCGACCGGCGCCGCTCGGGCGGTTGCAGGAAAGGCAGGCTGCCCTGCCCGGCCGTGTCGAGATAGGAGATGAGGCCGCCGGCCGCCGCCAGCTCGGCACGCGAGAAGCCGCCATAGCCGTCCAGCGTCGCAACCCCGAACAGCGTTTTCAGACGCCGTTCGGCGGCGGCGCTGTCGAACCGTCCGGCGGGACAGGGCAGCGCATGTGCCGGCGCCTCGGCCATGCTGTCCGGCGCGATCAACTCGGCCGCATCGAGCCGGGCAAGTTCGGCATCGAGCGCGGCGGGTGCAATCTCGGCCAACTCGAACCGGCCCGTGGAAATATCCGCCGAGGCGATGCCGACCACGCCCCCGACCGGCGCGATCGCGGTCAGCCAGTTGGCGGAACGGGAATCGAGCAACGCCTCCTCGGTGAGCGTGCCCGCGGTGACGACGCGCACGATCGCGCGGCCGACCAGCGACTTGGATCCGCGCGCCTTGGCCTGCGCGGGCGTCTCGGTCTGGTCGGCGATGGCGACGCGGTGGCCGCCCTTGATCAGCCGCGCCAGATAGCCTTCCGCGCTGTGCGCAGGCACCCCGCACATCGGCACCGGCTGGCCCTGATGCTCGCCGCGCGCCGTAAGGGCGATGTCGAGCGTCGCCGAGGCAGCCTTCGCATCGTCGAAGAACAGTTCGAAGAAATCGCCCATCCGGTAGAACAGCAGGCAATCCGGTACCTGCGCCTTCAGCGACAGATATTGGGCCATCATCGGCGTCGCGGCCGGTTCGGAAGCGTGCGAGCGGGAAGACATGGGCGGCAGCGATAGGGCTTTTGACCGGAGAGCGGAACCGACTTTGCACGGGCTGCAATCGGCCCGCGGAAGCGGCGAAGGCCGCCCGTCCAGAAGCCGCGCGTAACCCCACTCGACTGCGCATTCGCGTATCGATCTACACCCCGGATCGCATAAAAACACAGCCATCCGGCACCACGACGCCGATCTGCGAATCAGGCATGCTCATTCAGCAACGATGCCAATCGCACCGGCCGTTCCGCACTATGGAACGGTCGTTGCGATTCCTGCGAGAAAGCTGCCGATATCGGCTTGCCGTGGCCCGGTAATGGCCTAGAGCGTTTCGGCTCCGATCAACCGCTTTACCTTGTTCCGGCTCGTGCCTGAATTGTGCGCGCGGGTCGATCCACCGGGGTGGAGCGATGTCACGGCTCTGCGACGCGGGGCCGCCATGAGGACGACAATGAGCGAAGGCAGCAACGTTCAATTTTCAGAGCGCGAGGCTCTGCTATTCCACTCCACCGGACGTCCCGGCAAGATCGAGATCATCGCGTCCAAACCGATGGCGACGCAGCGCGATCTCAGCCTCGCCTATTCGCCGGGCGTGGCCGTGCCCGTGCGTGCGATCGCGGAGGATCCGGCGACCGCCTATGATTATACGGCGAAAGGCAATCTGGTCGCGGTGATCTCCAACGGCACGGCGATCCTGGGCCTCGGCAATCTCGGCCCGCTCGCCTCCAAGCCTGTGATGGAAGGCAAGGCCGTCCTCTTCAAGCGCTTCGCCGACGTCGATGCGATCGACCTGGAGGTGGCGACCGAGGATCCCGAAGCGTTCATCAACGCGGTCGCGCTGCTGGAGCCGAGCTTCGGGGGAATCAACCTCGAAGACATCAAGGCGCCCGAATGCTTCATGATCGAGCAGACGCTGCGCGAGCGGATGAACATCCCGATCATGCATGACGATCAGCACGGCACTGCGATCATCACCGCAGCCGGCCTGATCAACGCCTGCTATCTCACCAAGCGCGACATCCGGGACATCAGCGTCGTCGTCAACGGCGCGGGCGCCGCCGCGATCGCCTGCACCGAGTTGATCAAGGCGATGGGCGTGCCATCCGATCGGGTGATCATGTGCGATCGTTCCGGCGTGATCTATCAGGGCCGCCAGGAATCGATGGACCAGTGGAAGTCGGCGCACGCAGTGAAGACCGATCGCCGCACGCTGACCGAGGCGCTCGTCGGCGCCGACGTGTTCCTGGGCCTGTCCGCCGCCAATGTGCTGACCGGCGAGATGGTCAAGGCGATGGCACCGGAGCCGATCATCTTCGCAATGGCCAATCCCGATCCCGAGATAACTCCGCCGGCTGCCCGTGCGGCGCGTCCGGATGCGATCATCGCGACCGGCCGTTCGGACTATCCGAACCAGGTCAACAACGTCCTCGGCTTCCCCTTCATCTTCCGGGGCGCGCTCGACGTACGGGCGACGACGATCAACGATGAGATGAAGATCGCCGCGGCCCGCGCGCTTGCCGAGCTCGCGCGCCAGCAGGTACCCGAGGAGGTCGCGCTCGCTTATGGCGGCGTCGCGCCCAGCTTCGGCCGAGATTATATCATCCCCGCACCCTTCGATCCCCGGCTGATGGAGATCGTGCCCGCGGCGGTGGCGCAGGCCGCGATGGATTCGGGCGTCGCCCGCCGTCCGATCCTCGACATGGAGGAATATCGCGACAGCCTGAAGGCGCGCCTCAACCCGACCACCGGCGTGCTCAGCATGGCCTATGAAGGCGCGCGCCAGCATCCCAAGCGCGTCGTCTTCGCCGAGGCGGAGGAAGAAGCGGTGCTGCGGGCCGCGATCGCCTTTCGCGACGGCGGCTACGGTATTCCCGTGCTGGTCGGCCGCGACGACGTGCCCGAACGGCTCAAGGCGCTCGGCGTCGACGATCCGGCGAGCTTCGAGCTGCACAACAGCCGCATCTCGCCGCTGGTGCCGAAGATGGTCGACTTCCTCTACGAGAGGCTGCAGCGGCGCGGCTATCTGCGCCGCGACGTGCAGCATCTGGTGAACACCGATCGCAACATCTTCGGCGCCCTGCTGCTCGCACTCGGCGAAGCCGATGCGATGATCAGCGGCGTCACGCGCACCTATTCCGAAACGATGCGCCAGGTACGCCGGGTGATCGATCCGCTGCCCGGCCGCAAGCCGTTCGGCATCCACATCCTGGTCGGCCGCAGCCACACCGTGTTCATGGCGGATACCACCGTGAACGAGCGGCCCAGCGCCTCCGATCTCGCCGACATCGCCGAACAGACAGCGGCGGTGGCGCGCAAGATGGGCCATGAGCCGCGCGTCGCCTTCCTCTCCTATTCCACCTTCGGCAATCCCCCGGGCGCGTGGCTGGAGAATATCCGCGAGGCGGTGGCCATCCTCGACGCGCGCCAGCCCAGCTTCGAATATGAAGGCGAAATGGCGCCGGACGTTGCACTCAACCCGGCGATGAAGAAATATTACCCCTTCAGCCGCCTGTCGGGGCCTGCCAACGTGCTGGTCATGCCGGGCCTCCAATCCGCCAATCTCTCGGCCAAGCTGCTGCGTGAGCTGGGCGGGGATTCGGTGATCGGCCCGATGGTGGTGGGCATGCAGCATTCGGTGCAGATCGCCACCATGGCATCCACCGCATCGGAGCTCGTGACGCTGGCGGTGCTCGCCGCCGGCGGCATCGCGCGCTGAGCCAGGCCGGCGCCCCTACGGGGGCGCCGTGCGGCTTGACCGGGATTTGAGGGGGGCCTGCCTTGAAGGCAGCTATCCGGAAAAGAAGGTATCTCGCGGCAGCGAGGCGCCGTTTCATCGCGCCCTAGAGAAGCTGCGCGATCTATGGATCGCACTGCTTGCGCCAAGCCTTTGTGGTCGCATCCTTTCCGCGGAAAACCGATTCCCGCTTTTCCGCACGATGCTCTAGGCGCGCCGGGCCTCGGCAGAGCGTGACGTTGCCAGCGGGTGGATATGCATGTGGGCCACCATGAAAGCGCCCGCATGCGCCGCGCGCAATTCCCGCACCGTCAGCACGCCCGCCACGGCCCAGAAACAGCAAAGCACCAGACAGCCGATCTGGATCAGCGTGGCGCGCAGCCGACGATCTTCGTATCGCGAACGGGTCAAATCCATGATCGTTGGTTACGCTCCCGTCGCTGTCGGCAGGCTGAATGGCCAGGGCAGGCGCGAAGCAGGCCAACCTGCCCGAAAGCGCGATCGCAACGGCGCGGAAGATGGCGCGATGGATCGAACCCGTCAGCCCGGAACATACCGCCGTCCGTCTCGGAGGCGGGGGCCGAGCCTATGCTGCCGCCGGATCGCGGCTGAACCCTGCTGGCCGTGACCATCCTGCGAGAGGGGAACGAAATGGGCTTTACACCGCAGCAATTGTCCGACCTGGAAGAAATCAAGCAGCTCAAGAGCCGCTATTGCCGCGCGACCGACCTGTGCGACGTCGCGATGCTGCGCGCGCTGTTCACGCCGGACGTGACCGTCGACTATCGCGGAGGCGCCTATACCGCCATCTGCCGCGGGGTGGACGAGATGCTCGATTTCCTGCTGAACGCGCATCATTCCGAGATGATCACCATGCACCATGCGCATCTGCCGGACATCGCCTTCACCGGCCCCGACAGCGCCGAAGGCACCTGGTATTGCGAGGACTTCCACATCTCGCTCGATCGCCGCGAAATCACCATGGGCTGCCTGATCTACCGGGATCGCTACGTCCGGCGGGATGGCGTTTGGAAGATCTCCAGCACATCTTACGACCGCGTCTGGGAAGCGTTCGAGCCGTTGCGGGACGGTATCGAGATCACGGCGCACAGCCTCGCACGCGCTGGCCTCCCGCGCGACCAGCGTCGCGACATCGGCCATCTGCTCCACTGGAAGGACCGGACAGCAGCCTGAGCCTCGAAACGCAAGGGCGCCCGTCGGAAATCTCGGACGGGCGCAGCATGCATCGAACCGCAGACGGATCAGTAGGCGATCGTCAGGCTCGCGCCGAAGCTGCGCGGCATCTGATACTGCACCTCAGAAAAGCCGAGCGAGCCGAAGTCGATGCCGCTCACGACATGCTTGGTGTCATTGAGCAGATTCGCGCCATAGACAGATAGATCGGCCTTGATCCGTTCGGTCAGCGGTATGCCGGTCAGCGAAATCTGCGCCCGCAGGTCATCGAAGCCGGGATCGACCGTCTTGAACTGGAGCGGCGAGACGATGTCGAGCGGCTGGAAATACCGCTTGCCGGTATGATCATAGTCCACCCGCACCGAAGGCGTGCCGAAGCCCGTCTCCGGGAAGGTGTATTGCGCCGCCACGTGGGTGGTCAGCTTGCTGGCATAGCCGAAGCGGGCCTGATCGGCGACGTTGATCGGCTGCGACGCGGGATCACCCGGATTGGGATTGAACAGGTAGGTTTTGAACTTGGGATCGACATAGCCGATCGATCCTTCGAGCAGCAGGCCGCGCACCGGCAGCGCGGTGATTTCCGCCTCGATGCCCTTATAGGTCGAACGGCCGGCATTCTGCGTCGTGGTGCCGGCCCCGCCGCTCGCCGAGGCGACGAACACGGTGAGCTGGCGATCCTTGTAGTCGGTATAGAAGCCGTCGATGTTGAAGCGCAGCCGGCGATCGAACCATTCGGACTTGAGGCCGATCTCGTAGCTCTTCACCTTCTCCGGGCCATAGCCGTCATCGTTGATGTCCTGGCTGCTGAACCCGCCCGACTTGTAGCCGGTGGCGTAGCGCGCATAGAGATTCGCATTCTCGGTGAATTTATAGGCTACCGAGACGTTGTAGGAGAAATTCTGCCAGCTCTTGGCAAGCTTGCGCGCGAAGGGCGGCGTGGTCGCAGGAAAGCCGAACTGCGTGTCGTCCTGATCGATCATCCGCTTGTCCTTGGTGTAGCGGCCGCCCACCGTCAGCTCCAGCTTGTCGTTCAGGATCGGCGGCGTGTAGCTCGCCTGGCCATAGGCCGCATAGGATTTGGACGTGCCCGTATAGGTGGGGCTGCGCTGCAGATTGTAGCCGAGCGGCGGCAGGCCCGGACCCGGCGAGAAGACATAGGTATAATATTGCGGGTTCACCTGGCCCACGCGCTCGCGGAAATAGTAGAGGCCTGCGGTATAGTTCAGCCGGTCGCTGGTGCCGATGAGCTGCAATTCCTGCGAAAATTGCCGCTGGTGGGATCGGTTGCTGGACTGGAAGGGCGAGACCGGCTGCACCGAAACCGAGAAATCGACCGGATTGAGCACGAGCCCCCTCATCCCGGTCTGACCCGACAGGTCGGAGAATTCGTGATTGTTGAGCCCGCGATAGGCGCTGATCGATTTCAGCGTGATCGCGTCCGAAAGATCATATTGAAGCGTATTGGAGATGCCCCAGACGCGGCTGTGGCTGAAGCCGCGGAAATCATAGGCTTGGTCCTTCTGGCGCGTGTCGGAGATCTGGAAGGTTCGGCCGCCGAGCAGCGGCGAGAGCGCATAATATTGCTGCACCAGCGCGGACGCGCCGGTCAGCTGCATCGCCGCCGGCACGCCGCGACGGGCCTGATAGTCGCCGCGCACGTCCCATTTCAGCGAATCCCACTCGCCATGCAGCGAGGCGAACACCGTATCGGTCTTCAGCGCGCCGGGATCGCGATTGTCCGGCTGCAATATGTTGTTGGTGTAGCCGTTGCGCTGGCGATGCTGGTAGGTGACGCGGAAGGTGAGGCCGGTATCCGCCAGCTCGCCGAAATCGACTCGCGTGCGCGACGACCATTCGTCGAACGAGCCGTAGCTCAGCTTCTGCTGGAAGCCGAAATGATCGGACGGCTTGCTGGACGTGATCGAGACCGCGCCGCCCGTCGTGTTGCGGCCGAACAGCGCGCCCTGCGGACCGCGCAGCACCTCGACGCGCTGCACGTCGACGATGTCGAAGATGCCGCCCGCCGTGCGGCCCAGATAGACGCCGTCGAGATAGAGGCCGATCGGCGGATCGTTCGTATAGACGGTGGGATTGGCGTCGATGATGCCGCGGATCGCGATGTTGACGCCCGCGATCGACGAGGCCGATTGGGTGATGGTGAGGTTCGGCGCCACCGAGGCGAGATTGTCGATCGACTTGAAGTTGCGCTGCTCCAGCGCGGCGCCTGAGATGGCGGTGATCGAGAGCGGCACCCGCTGCGAGGCTTCCTCGCGTTTGCGGGCGGTGACGACGATGTCCTCCAGCCCCTGGGTCTGCATGTTGGTTCCGCGCTGTTGGGCGTGCGCTGCCGGCGCGACGGCAATGACCGAGCCCGCCGCGCCCGCGCACAGCGCATGACGCAGCATAGTCCTGTTCCAGGCCATGATTTCCCCTCCTAAGGAATGTTCGTTTTCGTTATCTCCGCCCCGCTTTGCGGGTGCGCGATCTCACGTCAGGTCCGTCGTTTGTGGATGCTCGGCGTCCTGGCCCTCCCCTGTCCCGATGGGTCCTACGCACTCAGGTGGCGGAGGATTGACGGTCGCGTGGGAGGCGTCAATTCATATCCCGCGATCATGTCCCGATCACATTGTGTGACCCGATTTCACGCGCGCCCGCGCCTGTGCGCGCGCTTGCGAATATGGGCTGTGGCGGACGGTGGGCCCTGGCCATCACAATCTGTTACACCAAGTCTCCGCTTTACGATTCGCCTGCAAAGGCATAGCCTGCCGGCCGCAACGGGATAACTCCGCAAGGATGAGGAGGCTGGAGAGATGGTGGCGGAAACGGGCAAATTCCTGATCAAGGGCGGCAAGCTGGTCGACGGCACCGGTGCGCCCGCGACGATGGCCGACGTGCGCGTGGCGGACGGCCTGATCGCCGAGGTCGGCCCGGGCCTTGCAGCCCAGCCGGGCGAGCGCGTCGTCGACGCGTCCGGCTGCGTCGTGACGCCGGGTTTCATCGAGCCGCACACCCATTATGACGGCATCATGTGGTGGCAGCCGGATCTCGATCCGCTGCCCGGCCATGGCATCAGCACGATCGTGATGGGCGATTGCGGCTTCACCTGTGCGCCGCTCTCCCACGATCCCGAAGTGCGCATGGAGATGATCAAGATCTTCTCCTTCTTCGAGGACATCCCCATCCAGCCCTTCCTCGACAATGTCGCGTGGGACTGGAACAGCTGGTCCGAGTACAAGGCCTCGATGGAGCGAAATCTCAAGCTCCCGGTCAATTATAGCGCCTATGTCGGCCATCTCGCGCTGCGCTTCGCGGTGATGGGGCTGGAGGCGTGGGAGCGGGTGGCGACGCCGGACGAGATCGCGAAGATGGCCGCGATGCTGGACGACGGGATGAAGGCCGGCGCGCTCGGCCTGTCTACCAACCTGCTCGACCTCGACGGGCAGAACCGCCCGGTGCCGACGCTCCTGTCGGACGACGCCGAATTCGCCGCGCTGATCGACGTGCTCGACCGCTACCCCAATGCGCAGATGGAGATCGCGCTCGACATCTTCCTGCGCATGACCGGCCTCGAGCAGATGGAACGCATCGCGCGCCTCACCAAGGGCAAGAAGGTGCGCGTCCAGTGGGGCGGCCTGCCGACGCTCGAATTCCAGAAGGCGATGGGCACGCAGCAGCCGCTCGAGCAGTTCCATGAGCGGATGAAGGCGGAAGGCCGCGATTTCTGGACGGCCTTCGCCCATGTCTCGCCGACCCTCACGATCAGCGTGCAGCACTCGCTGGTCTGGGCGCAGTCCGGCTCGATGGCCTGGAACGAGGTGGTCGAGGCGCAAGGTGACGAGGCCAAGGCCAAGCTGCTGCGCGACCCCGAATGGCGCGCCCGCGCGCGCAAGTCGCTGGACGAGGACGTCTATCGCCAGTCCAACATGGCCAATCCCGACAAGCTGATCTTCCTTGCCTCGGACAATGGCCACGGCCCGGTGAAGGTGACGGTCGGCGAGGTCGCCCGCGAGCGCGGAGTCCATTATTCCGACGCGATGGCCGACTGGTTCCTCGACAACGGCCTGGAATCGGCGATCCACCTCGAGGGCTGGACGCAGGACGACGAGATGGTCGTCAAGCTCTACAAGGACGATTTCGCGGTCGGCAACATCAACGACACCGGCGCGCACGGCCAGATGTTCTGCGGCGTCGGCCAGAACATGATGCTGTTCACCGAATTCCACAAAAAGGGCCTCCTGACCCTGGAAGAGGCGGTGCACGCCATCACCGGCCGCCCCGCCCGCCATTTCGGCCTCGCCGATCGCGGCGAGATCAGGGTCGGCAAGCGCGCGGACGTCGCCGTGTTCAACCTCGACGAGATCGAGGTGGCCGACTGGGAACGCGTCTACGACGTGCCCGAAGCAGATGGCCGGAAGACGTGGCGCTGGACCCGCTCGGCGGCGCCGACCCGCCTCACGCTTGTCAACGGCGTCGTCACCTTCGAGAATGGCGAAGCGACCGGCGCACGCCCCGGCACCTTCGTCGCGCCTTCGCAAGAAGAGACGGTGGTGCTCGAAGCCGCGGAGTAAGCGACCTCATCCCCTCCCTGCCAAGGGAGGGGGCAGGGGTGGGTGCGCGCGTCCGCGCGCCAAAAGACTGTAATCACCCGATCCGGGCGACTTCCCTGTCATCCTGACGAAAGTCAGGATCCATTTTGCCGCAGCGTCGCGTCTTATCGGCACTGCTGCGGCGAATGGATCCCGGATCAGCGAAGCGATCCGCTGAGCCGGGATGACGAAGAAGCAGAATCTCCCGCCTGTGGCGTGTGCATCACCAGGGAACCCCTCCCTACTCCGGCAAGCGATAGCCATGCTCCTCCAGATACCGCCCCGTGAAACGCGGCGGCCGCGGCGGGAATTCGACCACCTCGATCACCCGATAATATTCGCTGTGGGCGAGCTTCCACCCGTCCGCCCGTTTTTCGTAGCGATCGTCATAGATCAGCGTGCCGTAGATCAGCTCGTTGGTGAGATATTTGTAGACCACGTCCTGCAGATACCAGCGGCCCTCGGCGTGGGTCTCGTCGACTATGTCGATCTCGGGATGGTGGAGCTGATGCGTGGCGCCCACCTTGGTGTTGAAGCTCTCCCGGATCATCTGGACGAACTCGTCCCGCCCATTGGCAACGAATTCATAGGAGGCGCCGATATAACGGCACGAGAATTCGGGGGTCAGCAGCTCGCGAAACTCGTCGAACCGCGCCGTGTCCATGCAGCGGCAATAGGCGTAGCGCAGTCGCTTGATCGCCTCGATATCGGTGAGGATGCGTACCTCGCGGGCGAGGCGGGCAAAGGCTTCGGGATCGATGTCGCTCATCGTAGGCTCCTTTCAGGCGGTTGCCGGCTCGGTGCAGCGGGCTGGTCCACCGCCGAGCCTAGGCCGCAGCCCAGGCGCCGCAACGCGCGGCGGATTACGGCGACGGGCTTTCTTCTCGCCGATTGAGCTTTTCCGCGGCTTCGGATAGAGGCGAGCCGCCTCGCGTGACTGGCGTTCAGGATGGACTACCATCGGGCAGCGCGGGGCGTAATCGTGCCGCGCGCCTGGGCCGTCGGATTTTCCGACCCATTTTATTCACGAGGAGTCGGCGTGATGCGCACGACGATCCAGATCAAGGGCCTTCAGGTCTATGGCTATCACGGCATCTTCGAGGAAGAGCGCCGGCTCGGCCAGAAATTCGTCTTCGATATCGATGCGGACCTCGCCCCAGTCGCCACGCATGACGACGATCGGCTCGATGCCTCGGTACGGTACGACGCGATGGCCGGTACGATTGTGGAGATGGCAGGCGGCGCTGCGTTCCACACCTTGGAAGCGCTCGCCGAAGCGATCGCCCGCGGCCTGATGCACCATTTCCCCGCGATCGACGCGATCGCGATCGGCGTGTGGAAGGCAAACCCTCCCATTCCCCACATGATGGACCGGATCGGCGTCTCGATCGCCCTCTCCCGCGCCGAAATGGACGCGGGCGACCAACGCGCGGCCACCGACGCTTCCGCCCGGACCCGGGCCTGATCCTTTCGCGGGGCAATTGACGAATCCGCGCGGGCCGGCTGTTCTGTCGCCATGCGCGTCGCCGTCTTTGCCACCAAGCCCTATGACGAACGCTTCCTCGCGGCGGCGAACGGCGATTTCGGCCATGCGCTGACCTTCTTCGAGGCGCGGCTGGATGCCGGCACCGCCGCCTTGGCCCAAGGCTATCCCGCAGTCTGCGTCTTCGTGAACGACCGTGTGGACCGCCCCACCCTCGAGAAGCTGGCAGCCGGCGGCACCCGTCTCGTCGCGCTGCGCTGCGCCGGGTTCAACAATGTCGATCTGGTCGCGGCAGAAGCGCTCGGCATCGCGGTGGTGCGCGTGCCCGCTTATTCACCGCACGCCGTCGCCGAATTCACCATCGGCCTGCTGCTCGCGCTCGATCGCAACATCGCACGCGCCTGGGCACGGGTGCGCGAGAATAATTTCGCGCTGGACGGGCTGATCGGCCGGAATCTCCACGGCCGCGTCGTCGGCGTTGTCGGCACGGGGCGGATCGGCGCGCTGGTCGCCCGCTCGCTGCGGCTCGGCTTCGGCTGCGAGGTGCTGGCGCATGACGTGCGGCCGGATCCAGACCTGCTGGCGATCGGGGTGCGTTATGTCGATCGCCATGCGCTGCTCGTCTCGAGCGATGTGGTGACGCTGCATTGCCCGCTGACCCCCGACACCCATCACCTGATCGATGCCGCGGCCGTCGAAGCGGCGCGGCCGGGGCTACAGATCGTCAACACCAGCCGCGGCGCCCTGATCGATACGCGCGCGCTGATCGAAGGCCTCAAGAGCCGCCGGATCGGCGGCGTGGCGCTGGATGTCTATGAGCAGGAGGCAGATCTGTTCTTCGAGGATCTCTCCAACGAGATCATCCAGGATGACGATTTCCAGCGGCTGCTGACCTTCCCCAATGTGCTCGTCACCGGCCATCAGGCCTTCCTCACCGAAGAAGCGCTGACCAGCATCGCCCGCACCACCCTGGGCAACATTGCCGACGCGGAATCGCGACGGCCGCTGGCCAACGCCATCTCGGCACGGACGGTTTTCGGCTAAGCGGCGTAAGGTCGCAGCCGCGGAGAGTGATCCTCCACGCTGGGAGCCATTGTGAAAATGGCGATGGCTCGAAACACGTCGTCCCAGCGAGAGCATCGTGACGAAACGTGGGAACCGGTTTTCCGCAGAAACGATGCGACAGCAAAGGCTTAGAGCAAGCTCGGGATCGCGCTCTGCCACGAGCAGAGCGCCTTTTCGAAAGCGATTCCAGCTTCCGCTGACATGACGGCTCAGATTTACTCGCGACGCTCAAGATGTGAGGAGCGCTTCGAGACGCTCGGCGCAGGCGATAGGAGCTGCATTGCCACAGCCGCGCGTCCCTCAAGGACGCTCGCCGCGCTCCAGAAGCTCATCGCGGATGCGGATGGAACGCACTGCGATGCGGATCTCGCCCAGGAAGAAGCAGAGCCCGGCAATGAGCAGCACCATCGCGAAAACGAAGAGCCCCGCCATCGTCCGCGCAAAGCCGAGCCCGGCAAGGCTGGCGACGAACAATGCCGCCACCACGACGCAGACGGCGACCGCGCTCGTCGTGCAGAGCAGGATCGCCATGTTCACCAGCGCGATGCGGCGATCGAGGATGCGCAGCTCCGCTACCTGATCGGGATGGCGCGGATCATCGAGGGGCGTAAAGGCACCCTCTATCTTGCGCGCGCGATCGACGACGCGCGCCAGCCGCCCGGCCAGCATGTTCAGCAAGCCGGCGATTCCCGTGAGCAGGAAGACAGGGGCGAGCGCGAGCTGGATGGTATGCGCGATATCGGAGACGGCGATTTCGGACATCAGCGGATGCGACAGCGCACTCAACCCGGCTTGCGGAAACGCAGGATGACGCGATCGGTCTTGCCGCGTATCGCAGGATCGAACACCAGCTTGTCGTGCGCATCGCCAGGATTGCGCAACAGATCCGATTCGCCGTCGAGCACGAATCCCGCCTTGGCGAAATCCGCCTTGATCGTCTCGGGATCGATACGGTGGAATTTCTCCACCACCTCGCGCGTATCACCTGCTGGCCCGACATGATCGACGACGCCGACGATGCCGCCCGGCTTCACCACCGAGAATAACATCGACAGCACCCGCGCTGGATCGATGCGCGGATATTTGTACTTTTCGCTTTCCCAGTAGAGATCATGATAGACGAGGTGGAACAGCACGAAATCGAAGCTGTTCGGCGCGGCGGCGAACTGGCCGATCGGCACGGACATCAGCCGCGCATTCTTCTGCCGCGCGAGTAGAGCCTCCCAGCCCTTCCTCGCTTTCTCCTCCTCGACGAAGGATGGGTGCTCGAAGCCGATCACCATGCCCTTGGGGCCGACGGAACGGGCCAGGATCTCGGTATAATATCCGCCCCCGGCTGCGAAATCGAGCACCCGCTCTCCCGGCTTCAACCCGAGAAAATCCAACACCTTGGCCGGCTGCCGCCCCGCGTCCAGCGCCACCATGTCGGCCGGACGTCCAGGCGCCGCGACGGCGCGGGCGACCACTGCCTCCATCGGTCCGGCCAGCGCCGGCAGAGGCGCGGCGGCCGCGATCAGCAAGGCCAGGAAGGGAATTCGGATCGGCATGGGACAGTCCTCCGGATACGGAGCGGCAAGCCGCGCCTATAAGCCATCAGGTGGATGCGGGCGCAAGGGCAAGGCCGTTACGCCGGCATAATATCGTGTTTCCAACACATTGGCCGCCAGCCGCAGGAACGCGCCGGCAACCGCAGCGGTTGCTTTCGTCGTCCACGGGAGCATTCCGCCGCTCCGGAAAAAGGAAAGCCATGAACGACAAGCAGGATAAGTTCGGTCGCGATGCGCAGCTTTGCCGACGGAGCGATACGCAAACCGATGGTGACCGGCTCGGTTGAGCGCAGCCCGTGCACGGTCCGGGGGCTGCACGCGCATTGACACCCGCTTTTCGTATCGACGGTAATTTTTCGTTTACGGCCCTCCGCAATGGTGACGACTCGTGGGGCCAATTTTTAAGAGGGGGAATTGGGCACCCATGCCGACGTGTCAGTTACGCTCGGAACATGCCGAGCTGATTCGACTATCCCATCAGCTCCGCATGCATCTCTATCCGGCGCATGCCGCGCGCAACGACGAGCTGCTGCTGTGCCGGGATCGCCTCTACAAACTGCTCACCGCGCATCTCCAGCGCGAAGACGACATGCTTTATCCACGGCTGATCGACGGGCCGGATCCGCAGCTCGCCAAAACCGCAGAGGATTTCACCCGCGAGGTGGGCGGCCTGCGTGACAGTGTCGAGGTCTGGATGGCGATCTGGACTCACGATGCGATCACCCGCGGCTGGGACGCCTTTCGCGCCGAGACGGAGGATTTGCTCGATGCGCTCTCGGTGCGCATCGTGCGCGAGAATCGCGAGCTTTTTCCCCTGATCGAACGGATGACGGTGGATGCCTGAACGGCGGCGCCCCTCGCCAGGGGCGGCCGCCGCAATATTGGGCGCAACAATCCCGGATGCGCCAGCATTTCCGGGATGGCGTGTCAGCCGGCCTTTTTCGCCACGCTGTTGACGCCCATGCTCTGCAGATAACGCTTCACGTTGCGTGCCGCTTGGCGGATGCGATGCTCATTCTCGACCATCGCAATGCGCACATAGCCTTCGCCATCCTCGCCATAGCCGACGCCCGGCGCGACCGCGACCTGGGCATGGGTGAGGAGCTGCTTGGAGAATTCCAGGCTGCCGAGATGTGCCAGCGCCGGCGGCAGCGGCGCCCAGCAGAACATGGAGGCGCGCGACGGCGGAATCTCCCAGCCGGCGCGGCCGAAGCTCTCGACTAATATGTCGCGGCGGCGCTTGTAGAGCTCGCGATTCTGATCGACGATGTCCTGCGGTCCGTTGATCGCCGCCACCGCCGCCGCCTGGATCGGCGTGAAGGCGCCATAATCGAGATAGCTCTTCACCCGAGTCAGCGCCGCGATCAGCTGTTTGTTGCCGACCGCGAAGCCCATCCGCCAGCCCGCCATGCTGTAGGTCTTGGACATGCTGGTGAATTCCACCGCCACGTCCTTTGCGCCCGGCACCTGCAGGATCGAGGGCGTCGGCACGCCGTCATAATAGAGCTCGGAATAAGCGAGATCGGAGAGCACCCAGATCTGATGCTCCTTCGCCCAGGCGACCAGCCGTTCGTAGAAGGCGAGGTCGACCACCTCGGCGGTCGGGTTGGACGGATAACCGACCACCAGCACCGACGGCTTGGGCACCGTGAACTTCACCGCCCGGTCGAGCGCGTCCCAATAGCGCTCGTCCGGCGTGGTCGGCACCGAGCGGATGGTGGCGCCGGCGATGATGAAGCCGAACGTGTGGATCGGATAGCTCGGATTGGGCGCCAGCACGACATCGCCCGGCGCGGTGATCGCCTGGGCAAGGTTGGCCAGCCCCTCCTTGGAGCCGAGCGTCACCACCACCTCACTCTCGGGATCGAGCTCGACCCCGAAGCGGCGCTGATAATAGCCTGCCTGCGCGCGGCGCAGGCCAGGAATGCCCTTGGAAGCGGAATAGCCGTGCGCGTCGGGCTTGCGCGCGACCTCGCACAATTTGTCGATGACGTGCGGCGGCGGCGGCAGGTCCGGATTGCCCATGCCCAGATCGATGATGTCCTCACCCGCCGCGCGCGCCGCCGCCCGCATCGCGTTCACTTCGGCGATGACATAGGGGGGCAGTCTGCGGATGCGGTAGAAATCGTCGTTCATGGGTTCCTCTTCGACGCGGCGGGGATCGCCTGTGCGTCGTGGGGGCCTTATAGGGCGGAAAGCACCCACTGTCAGCGGAAGAAGGGCGATGGCCGACGCGAGCGAAAAAACCATCCCGGACATGCCTTCGCTGGAGGAACTGCAGCACTGGACCTGGATCATCGGCCGCGCCCAGCAGATGGTCATGGAAGCGATGAGCCAGGCGGACGGCGGCGACGGTAAGAAGCTGGCCACCCTGTTCTTCGACCCGAATCGCGCGGCCGAGGTGCAGAATGCGTTCTGGAACGACAGCATCCGCCTGTGGCAGCGCTTTCTCGCCCCACCCGCGCCCGATACGGCGCCAGCAAATCCCGCGGACAAGGATCGCCGCTTCGCCGCCCCGCAATGGCGCGACAATCCGGTGTTCGATCTGATTCGGCAGACCTATCTGATGCTGTGCGAGCATCTGTTGAGCAGCGTGGATGCGATCAGCGGCGTCGACGCGCGCCAGCGCGAGCAGATCCGGTTCGTCACCCGCCTGTTCGCGGACGCGATGAGCCCGTCCAACTTCCCGCTCACCAATCCGCAGGTGCTCGAGAAGACGATCGAGACGCGCGGCGAGAATCTGCTGAAGGGCCTCGAATATATGCTGGCCGATCTCGGCAAGGGCCAGCTCACCCAGACCGACCCGAACGCCTTCGAGCTCGGTCGCAACATCGCCGCGACGCCCGGCAAGGTGGTCCGCGAGACGCCGCTCTACCAGCTCATCCAATATGCACCGACCAGCGAGACGGTGTTCGAGACGCCTCTCGTCATCTTCCCGCCATGGATCAACCGCTATTATATTCTCGATCTCTCGCCGCAGAAGAGTTTTATCCGCTGGGCAGTGGAACAGGGGCTGACCGTCTTCGTGGTCTCCTGGAAATCGGCCGATGCCAGCATGGCGGACATCACCGCGGACGACTATGTGCTGCGCGGCCAGGTGGACGCGATCGACGCGGTGCGCGAACTGCTCGGCGTGGAGGGGGTGCATGCGATCGGCTATTGCGTCGCCGGCACGACGCTGGCGATGACGCTTGCCCTGCTCGCGGCGCGGGGCGAGGCGCAGAAGGTGAAGAGCGCGACCTTCTTCACCGCCCAGGTGGATTTCGCGGGCGCGGGCGATCTCAACCTGTTCGTCGACGACGATCAGATGAAGCTCATCTCGATGCTCACCAGTGAAGGCGCCTATCTCGACGGGCGCTATATGGCGGCCACGTTCAACCTGCTGCGCGGGCGCGACCTGATCTGGAGCTATGTGGTCAACAACTATCTGCTCGGCCAGGAATATCCGCCTTTCGACCTGCTCCACTGGAATGGCGACTACACCAACCTGCCGGCCAAATGGCACCGCGCCTATCTCGAGGATCTGTATCGGGACAACAAGCTGGTCCAGCCCGGCGGCGTCACGATCGACGGCACGCCGATCGACCTCAGCCGCGTAGAGACGCCCAGCTATATCCAAGCCGGACGGGAGGATCACATCGCGCCGGCTGAAAGCGTATGGAAGCTGATGCACCATCTCGCCGGGCCGAAGCGCTTCGTGCTTGCCGGGTCAGGTCACATCGCCGGCGTGGTGAACCCGCCCTCGGCAAAAAAATATCAATACTGGACCAATCCTGGAAACCATCGGACGCTTCAAGAGTTTGTTGCGGGCGCGAAGGAAGTGGCCGGGAGCTGGTGGCCCGATTGGATCCAATGGATCGAGGATCAGGCAAGCGCCCGTGTTGTGGCCGAAAACGCGCGCATTCCCGGCAACGGAGCCTTTCCGGCGATCGAGGATGCGCCAGGCCGATATGTGAGAACCCGCTGACGCAGGGGCCGTCCGCCCCGGCGCAGGGTGGCTGTGACGACTTTGTTGCAGTGCACAAAAACTTCTTGCAATTCCCCCCCGACTCTCTATTTGTGCATTGCAACATCGAATCTCGGGAGCAGTGCATGTCCGAAACCCCAGCGGACAAGAAGCCGGGCTCGCCCGCGGCGAAACGTCCTCGCAAGGCGACGGCTTCCGCCGAGGACGCGCTTCCCGTGAGCTCCTCTGTCCAGGCCGAAGCCCCGGCGGAGGCGACAAGCGCTGCGGCGGAGGCTCCGGCCGATGCCGTGGAAATTGCGGCCGAAACCCTCGCCGCATCCCCGGCTGTCGAGCCGCCGGCCCCCGAGGCCGTCGTCGCGCAGCCCAAGACGAAGGCGGCAAAAGTCGCCTCGGCGAGTGAGGCAACTGAGGCTGCTACTC
The DNA here is from genome assembly GCF_009755815.1 of Flavisphingomonas formosensis. Lineage (GTDB taxonomy): Bacteria > Pseudomonadota > Alphaproteobacteria > Sphingomonadales > Sphingomonadaceae > Flavisphingomonas > Flavisphingomonas formosensis. The sequence goes on along the minus strand of NZ_WRPK01000001.1, from coordinate 507,982 downwards.
CCACGACCACGGCAGGCGTGACCATCGCGTCCGCGCCGGCGCAGAAAGGAACGAAGATTATGGCGACGGAAAAGGTGCAGGCGATGTTCGGTGATCTGAACGAGCGCGCCAAGGCTGCAATGGAAAAGAGCTCCAAGTTCGTGGAGGAGCTTACGGACCTGACCAAGGGCAATGTCGAGGCGATCGTGACCTCGTCGCGCGTGGCCGCCAAGGGCGCCGAGACGCTGGGCCAGGAAGCCGTCGAATATGGCAAGAAGAGCTTCGAGACCGCGACCGCGACCTTCAAGAGCTTCGCCGGCGCCAAGTCGCCGTCGGAACTGTATCAGCTCCAGAGCGACTATGCGAAGACCGCGTTCGACTCGGCGATCACCGAAGCATCGAAGGTCAGCGAGCATATGGTGAAGCTCGCCGGCGAGATCTTCCAGCCGATCTCGACCCGCTACACCGTGGCGATGGAAAAGCTGAAGGCTACCGCGCTCTAATCGGCAGCGCCTTCCCGCGCACTCCGCGCGGTTTGCATAGCAGGAACGGTCGCTCCAGCGGGGCGGCCGTTTTCGCATGTCCGACGAATGGCGCGCGACGCTCTTGCCCCCGGGGCCGACGCACCATATCTTTGTGCCACGGAGATTCATGGAAAATATGCACCACGCGCTTGCCCCTCAGGCGATGGCCACGCGCAAGGACGGTGATGCGGAAGGCGGCACCGGCGTTGGCGTCGCAACACGCACCCGTACGCGGACGAAGCAGCCGCAGCCCTATCGCGTCCTGATGCTGAACGACGATTACACGCCGATGGAGTTCGTCGTGCTCGTGCTCCAGCGGTTCTTCCGCATGAGCATCGAGGACGCGACGCGCGTCATGCTGCACGTCCATCAGAAGGGTGTCGGCGTGTGCGGCGTCTTCACCTACGAGGTCGCCGAGACCAAGGTGGGTCAGGTGATCGACTTCGCCCGTCAGAACCAGCATCCGCTCCAATGTACGCTGGAGAAGGCCTGAGGGCTTACTGGCCTCTTCCGAAAGCGTGGAGAAGGACCTGATCGCGACGCAGGTCGCTCCGCTATCGCACCTTCGGCACGAGCCAGGCTTGGCCCGCACCGGTGGTGCGAAAGCGCTGCGGATCGACGCCTTGGGCCGCTTCGGCCCTGTGCATCGAGTCCACCGGCTCGTCTATCCCATCGGCACCGAGCTGGAAGGTGCCCCAGTGGATCGCCAGCGCGCTTTTCGCACCGAGCAAGGTGAACACGCGGACGGCATCCGCGCCATCCACATGATTGGGATGCATCATCGCGCGCGGCCGCTCGGGGCCGATCGGGATCATCGCGAATCGGATCGGCCCATGTGCCTTCGCCTCCAGCGGCCAGCGCATATCGCCCGGACCGGTATCGCCGGCGAAAAAGACGTTGCCGCCATGCGGCATCGTGATCGTGAAGCCGGACCATAGCGCGCGGGAACGATCCTTGCCCCAGCGCGTGCCCCAATGATGCACGCGATCGAGGATCACCGCGACGCCCGGCTTCACCGCGACGCTCTGTCCCCAGTCACGCGCGATGGCGGTGATGCCGTGCCAGCCGAGAATGGTGTCATTGCCGAGGCTGGTGACGATCAGCGGCCGGTCGCGGGACCATAGCCGCTCCAGGGTCGGCAGGTCCATATGATCGTAATGGTTGTGGCTGACGAGGACGAGATCGATCTTCGGCAGATCCTCGAACCGGACGCCCGGCTCGCGAACCCGGAGCGGGCCGAACCAGGGGAAGGGCGAGGCCCGTTCCGAGAAGATCGGATCGGTAAGGATGTTCAGCCCCTGCGTCTGGATCAGCACCGTCGCGTGGCCGATCCAGGTCACCCGCATCGTATCGCCCGTCACCTTGCGCGGCGGATGCGCCGGCTGGACGGGCACGTGCCGCGGCCAGGGCGTCCGCTCCCCACCGGTTACGAAACGCAGGATGCGCGCCGGGTTGAAATATTTCGGCGCCCCCCCTTTGGGTTCATCGGGATTGAAGAAGCGCTGCCCGTCGAAATGCGCGGATTTGGGGCCGGTATAATAGACCCGGTCGAGAAAGGGCGGGAGGAGGATCGGCGTGAGCAGCAGGAGGACGAGCAGCGCCAGCAGCGCGCCCCCCAGCCGCTTCAGCCAGCGGCGCATCAGGCCTGCTCCAGCAGCCGCTCCTTCGCGATCTTCTCACGCCAGACCAGCGGGCCGGTGTGGTGCACGCTCTCGCCGGTGGCGTCGACCGCCACCGTCACCGGCATATCCTTCACGTCGAACTCGTAGATCGCCTCCATGCCGAGATCCTCGAAGCCGACGACCTTCGCGCCCTTGATCGCCCGCGCGACGAGATAGGCCGCGCCGCCGACCGCCATCAGATAGGCGGCCTTGTGCTTCTTGATCGCCTCGATCGCCACCGGGCCGCGCTCGGCCTTGCCGACCATCGCGATCAGCCCGGTCTCGGCCAGCATCATCTCGGTGAACTTGTCCATCCGCGTCGCGGTGGTGGGGCCGGCGGGGCCGACCACCTCATCGCGCACCGGATCGACCGGGCCGACATAATAGATCACCCGGCCCTTGAAATCGACCGGCAGCTCCTCGCCCCTGGCCAGCATGTCCTGGATGCGCTTGTGCGCGGCGTCGCGCCCGGTGAGCATCTTGCCGTTGAGCAGCAGCCGGTCGCCGGGCTTCCACGAGGCGACGATCTCCGGCGTCAGCGTGTCGAGGTCGACGCGGATCGACTCCTTGGAGGGCGCCCATTCCACCTTGGGCCATTCGTCCAGGCTCGGCGGCTCCAGATAGGCCGGGCCCGATCCGTCGAGGTGGAAATGCGCGTGACGGGTCGCGGCGCAATTGGGGATCATCGCGATCGGCTTGGACGCCGCATGGGTCGGATAATCCAGGATCTTGACGTCGAGGATGGTGGCGAGGCCGCCCAGCCCCTGCGCGCCGATGCCGAGCGCATTGACCTTGTCGAAAATCTCGACGCGCAGCTTCTCGATGTCGGTCTGCGGCCCGCGCGCCTTGAGCTGCGCCATGTCGATATCGCCCATCAGCGATTCCTTGGCGAGCGTCATCGCCTTCTCGGCGGTGCCGCCGATGCCGATGCCGAGCATGCCCGGCGGGCACCAGCCGGCACCCATCTTCGGGACCATCTCGAGCACCCAGTCGACGATCGACTCGCTCGGGTTCAGCATCGCGAACTTGGACTTGTTCTCCGATCCGCCGCCCTTGGCCGCCACCTGCACGTCGACATGATGGCCAGGCACCATCTCGACGTTGAGCACGCACGGCGTGTTGTCCTTGGTGTTGACGCGGCTGAACGCGGGATCCTTGAGGATCGAGGCGCGCAGGCGATTCTCCGGGTGGAGATAGGCGCGGCGCACACCCTCGTCGACCACCTCCTGGAGGCTCTTGTCGCTCTCCAGCAGGCACTGCTGACCCCATTTGATGAAGACGGTGACGATGCCGGTATCCTGGCAGATCGGACGATACCCCTCGGCGCACATCCGGCTGTTGGTCAGGATCTGCGCGATCGCATCCTTGGCGGCCGGGCCCTGCTCCGCCTCATAGGCGACGCCGAGCGCGCGGATATAATCCATGGGGTGATAGTAGGAGATGAACTGCAGCGCGTCGGCGACGCTCTCGATCAGGTCGGCTTCCTTGATGATGACGGTCATTCGAATCCCCGAAAGGCGGGCTGCGGATGCAGCGGAGTCGTACCCCTAGCCCCTAACGCCGCAGGCCGGTCCGGCGCAATCCCGCTGAAAGCCCGTTCTCACAGACAACACTCCTTGCCGGGCTTCGGGCCGCCATGCTCTGCTCGGGATCCGCCCAGCAAGAGGCGGTCCATGGATGAGGATGCGATGGCCGCTGTCGATTTCTTCCCCGGCTACACGGCCGGGCGCTTCACCGTCGACGACGGCACCGGCATCCATTATGTGACCGGCGGGTCCGGCCCGCCGCTGCTGCTGCTCCACGGCGCGCCGCAATCGCATATCATGTGGCGCCACCAGGCGCCGAGGCTGGCCGAACGCTTCACCCTCGTCCTGCCGGACCTGCGCGGCTATGGGCGCAGCGACAAGCCGGCGCGCGGCGATTATTCCAAGCGGCGCAGCGCGGCCGACATGGCGGCGCTGATGACATCGCTCGGCCATTCGACCTTTTGCGTCGCCGGCCATGACCGCGGCGCCCGCGTCGCGCGGCGGCTGATGAAGGATCATCGCGACCGGGTGGAGCGCGGCATTCTGCTCGACATCGTGCCCACCACCCACATCTACCGCAACATGGATTACAAGGTCGCGAGCAACCTGTGGATCTGGGTGCTGCTGCCGCGGCCCGAGCCGCTGCCCGAAATGATGCTCGACCCCAAAATGCTCATCGCCGGCGGCGCGAAGCTGATGGGCGACGATCCCGATGCGCTCGCCGATTATCTGGAGACCAACGGCAATGCCGAGGGCCTGCACGCCATGTGCGAGGATTATCGCGCCGGCGCGAGCATCGACATGGCGCATGACGATGCGGATGCCGACCGCCCGATCGAGGCGCCGCTGCTGATCCTATGGGGCTCACGCTCGCTCTCCACCGGCCAGCTCTTCGACGTCCCCGCCGCCTGGACGGGACAGGCGACCGACGCCACCTTCCGATCGATCGACAGCGACCATTTCCTGCCGGAGGAAGCGCCGGAAGAGACGCTCAAGGCGATACTGAAGTTTCTGTAGCGGCACTGGTTTCATCGTTCGCGCCAACAACCTGATCGGCGATGACGAACGTCGTAGGTTATTTGAAGCTTATCTTTGACGGTCCGTAGTCACGACCTTAGGTCATATCCCCACGATCGTGTGGGTATGTTCAAAAATTCTTTTCTTAAACTAAATTGGTTGCCTTGATCACATTATAATGGTGTGCGCCAATCGATGAGACACATGCCCCAAACATACTTGCCCCACCCACGGAAACTCAGACAGTATTTTACTCAAGGCAACTCTTACGCAGTATGCTTCGATGATTTTTTAATACATCCTGAAAAATAATCTGTAAATTTTCCTCCTCTACAAGATCACTATAAATACATATTCCATTACGTTTGAAATCCCATGTAATAATTTTCAATTCTCCATCAGGTTGCTTTCTCGCAAGAATATAAATTTGTACGTTGCTACGAGGCATGCCGTGCATCAGCACTCTTATCACAGCGTGATCATTTATCCTGATTCCAGATATATTTCGAATTTTTACGAGATATAGATCAATAACCACTGGTGGCAGAATAAGCTCCTGACCTTCCTCGCCGTAATCAATATTTATTAACGTTGCGCCTTCGATCGTTCCCTTGAAGAGCGTCAAATCATTTGAGGGGGAAGGGGCATTTGCACTGGTCGCAAGCAGAAACGCGAACAGCGCACTGACAATATTCATTGCCTCTCTCCCTTCGTGGTTCACCGGCAACCAGCCAGAGCTTCCCCGGATAGGCGAATATTTCTAGAACATTCAGGGAACATATCAAGCCGATTCGCACAGCTTTGGGAGACCGTGGCAGGTCAGGATTGAATGTATGGAATCCGGACAATCCAAGACGGGACTCAACGCCCCGTTTCCCGATTATATCTGTAGTCCGCGGCGCTTTCCTGAAATTTTTCCCAGCGTCCCGGACGCTTCGGATCTCCCACCGATCGTATCGATATTTCGTTATTATCCCGCCCGATCTCCCAGAGACGCGATCCATCCGCGCTTATCACGAAAGACGGTTTGCCAGTGCGCTCGCCGCGTCCGGATCGAGGCCCTGCCGGCGGCTGCGCCCGCGTACCTCGCCGATAATCCGCCGCTCGCCATCCGCCACGGCGCCCATATCGTTCAGCCGCGCGCCGCACCGCATCGCCGCCAGCGCGATATCCTGGCGCCTCTGCGATTCCGCTGCGTTGAAGGCCCGCCGCCTCGCGTTCCCATGGGCGCGCGCCTCGTCGCCCCAGGCCGAAAGCCGCGGTGCCATGATGTCGCGGTACATGTTCCGCTGCCGCGTGGTCGCCAGCTCGCCCAGCGGCCGACGCACAATCTCGTTCAGCCCTTGCTCGATGTCCTTCCAGCGTGCCGCGGCCTCCTCGCCGCGCGCGTCGAACCAGGGGCCGGAAAAGGTCTTCCAGCGGTCCACCGTGTCGTTGTCGGCCTTGCGCACCAGCGCTTCGTCGAGGTTGAGCTGGAACGGATCGTTATCGTCCGGCAGGCCGGAGACGGCGGGGGTTGCGGGACTCGGTCCGTTGGGCGTATCAGCCCATACGACGGGATAGAGCGGATCGGTGTGTGGGAATCTTGGCATGACCAACTCGTCCCATTGCCGCGGGGATTGCTGCTAGGATCTCGCGCCTCCTACCGATCAGGGCGTTCGCGCGCCGCCCGTCTCTCCGGTCTGATATTCCTCGGGGGTGTACCAGAGCACATCCCCGAAGCGCGCGTCGCGACCAATTTCCGCGTTTAATTTAATGAGCAGCTGGCGCAATGCCTCCTGTGCCGGCGCTTTCCGCATTAAAAAACCGCCTCGGGGCTCTGCCATAAGCAACCACGGCTCTGCACCTTGAAGCATGAGCCAGTATTTATATTTTCCGTCTGAGGCGACCATTTCCCAGCCATAGAATTGATACTGGTCGACCGCGGAAACGCTGAGACCCAGACTCTGAAGCATGCCCCGCAGTGCAACGCAGATATTTCTGCCACCCGGCGTCACCTCGTCTTCATCTTCCGATTCGGATAAATCGTCCGGAAATGATGCCTCAAATGTGGCGAAGCTGCGAAGCTCACTCATGCTCATTGTCCCCGTAAAGATACGCCCCGGTACCGCCGGCAGCGGCGCCGCCGACAGTAGCTTTAAGCGGGGAAGGACTGCCATGCCAAAGCCTTCCGGCGCGATCATATTTCTCAAGCCCAAGCCGGCGGCCGCTCCAGCTACCGCCTACCCGTTTTGGAAATCGGGCGCCGAAAAATTTCGGATCGACTTTGAAATGCAATTCGTAAAACTCACCGCGGGTCATGCCTCGCGGCTTCAGAACATTAAGGGAGCTGTCGCTTAGTTTCTTAGGAAGCCCCGTTCTTCGAGGAATAAAATGATGACCCATTCCCTTATAAGGCTGGGCGAGATACTCCGCTTGCTTGAGAGTAAAGCCTTGAGCTACATATTTCGCGACGTGCTTCTGAGAGGCTCTTGATCCAAGCTTTCTTCCGAGCGTCCTAAAACCTTTCGCAGCCAATTTTCCGCCAGGTATGATCCCCAACGCCAGTCCGGCTGCTTCCATCGGACGATTAATCGGTTCGCCAGAGATCAAATCCTTTCCCGTAATAAGCTGCTCTACGGATTTTACTGAGCCCAATATCGGCAGCATGTCCCCCGCGAAGGAGGTCACGCTTTTCCAGGCTGCAAGATCCGGATCCTCATATTCCTCAAAATGGGCCTCACCCGATCCCGGTAGACCTTCGTATCGGCCGAATACCCATCGGCCGTCGGGCAACTGCTCATAATGGGGCGGCTGAACGCGATATTCGGGTCTTTGAACGATGATTCCTCCCTGGGAACCGCCGGACAGCCGAATCGGGCCAGCTTCTTTCGCAGACTCCGTTGCGGCATTCGAATCGGCTATTTCCGTAGTATGGGCAAGCGGGTTTGCGACATCGGGCGCACCTTCCGGGCCGCCGGGTGCCGTAGCCGCTTCTTCCCCGCCATCAGAATCTGCCGAAGAATCGCGGAGAAGTTTGCTTCCGCTACGATACATATCGCCCGACGGCTGGACACCTCGCGCAGCTTTGTTTGCGAGACGATCTTTCAGCCGTTTCGAGGTGTCCGCGTCGAGCCCCCTCGCATCCACGGCGACATACTGAGCCGCCAGATCGCTGACCTCCCCACGGATCAGGTCGGCCAACCCGTCTTCCTGCTGCTCCGCCACATAGGGCTGCAGCATGCTGTGCAGCCGATCCACCTTCGCCGTATCGCCGATCGTTCCGGCGCGCGCGTTCAGCCAGTCCTGCGCCCGCTGTGGATCATGCTGCGCCAGATGCTCGACTACATCCGCATGCGCCGCAGCTCGTGCATCCTTCTCCGCCACGCTTGCCGTGTCCGGATCGAGGCCCTGCCGGCGGCTACGCCCGCGCACTTCGCCCACGAGGCGCCGCTCGCCGTCCGCTACGGCGCGTATGTCATTCAATCGCGCGCCGCGGCGCATCGCTGCCAAGGCCAGATCCTGACGTCGGCGGGATTCACTGTCGTTGAAGGCTTGGGTCTCGCGTTCGCCATGGGCGCGCGCCTCGTCGCCCCAGGCCGAAAGCCGCGGTGCCATGATGTCGCGGTACATGTTCCGCTGCCGCGTGGTCGCCAGCTCGCCGAGTGGCCGACGCACGATCTCGTTCAGCCCTTGCTCGATGTCCTTCCAGCGTGCCGCGGCCTCCTCGCCGCGCGCGTCGAACCACGGGCCGGAAAAGGTCTTCCAGCGGTCGACCGTGTCATTGTCGGCCTTGCGCACCAGCGCTTCGTCGAGGTTGAGCTGGAACGGATCGTCATCGTCCGGCAGGCCGGAGACGGCGGGGGTTGGGGGTCTATCCGGTCCGTTGGGCGTATCAGCCCAGACGACGGGATAGAGCGGATCGGGGTGTGGGACTCTTGGCATGGCCAACTCGTCCCATTGCCACAGGGATTGCCGCTAGGGTGCCCATCGGTTCGGCCACAATTCCACCCGTCATCCTGACGAAAGTCAGGATCCATTTTGCCGCAGCGTAGCGTCTTATCGGCAACGCTGCGGCTAATGGATCCCGGATCAGCGAGGCGACCCGGCGAGCCGGGATGACGAAGAAAAAAGACGCTGATGCCGCGTGTTTTGGGACTTCGCACCTAAGCACGGACACATCGAACATCCGCAAAAACGAAAAAGGACCGCCGGGGCTCTCACCCCGGCGATCCCCTAACATGGTCAGCGGCCGGAAGGTGCCGGCCCGGGAAACCCTGGCGGTTTTAGAACCGCGTTCCCCGAACGGACCGAGCCGACCTCTCAGCTGAACCATGAGACATCGGATCACCTCCTTTCGCAAAATTGCTAACGAGGACGATGGTGAATCATCGCGAGTCGCCGAACAAGACTTGTATTAAAAAATTTTCCTGGCAATCATCTCAGGCTTCCGCGCCATCCGCGCCGCGGGCACTCTCCCTCATTCAATGGCGCTTGAAATACTGCACCTCGCGCTCATGCTTTTCCGCCGCCGCGCGGCTGGCGAAGGTGCCGAGGTTGCGGCGCTTGCCCGTCTTGGGATCGGTCTTGCGCGAGTAGAGCCTGTATTCCCCGGATTTCAGCTTGCGGATCATGGCCTGCGTCTCCTTCCCCGCCCGCCGGGAAAGGAAACGAGCCGCGCGCCGCTTATTTCCGGCAATCCTCCACCACTCGCCCGAATTCGGGCCAGCTCGGCACCACCAGGCGCGAAAAGCCGGTGGTCGCGATCACGAAGCGGCCGCGGCTGAAGGCGATCTTGTCGAGGAACGGGTCGGTCGTGCCCAGCTGTATCGCCACATAGGGCGGGGTGCCGCCGGTCGGCTGCGCGCGATAGCTGGCGGTGCCGGCCGAGGTGGTGATAGCCATGATCGCCTCCTGCCCGATGGCCAGGGCGCCCGGGCGCGAAACATAGATGCGGCGGGTCGCGCGATCGCAGCGTATCACGAGTTGCGCATCGAGGCCGGCCACGCCGAACATGGCTACGGATCCGCGCGCGTCGTTGCGCCAGGTCCAGCCGCCGGGCGTCACGGGAATGTCCCGCCAATCCTCGCTTGCCACCGGCGGCGGGGGCGGCGTTTCGGGCAGCACCACCGGCAATCGGGGCGGCGGTGGGCCTTGCTCGGTGGTTTGTGGCACGCAGGCAGACAGCAGCAGCGCGCCGGCGAGAGCGGACGGAAGGACGATACGCATCGCCCTATCCTCGCCGATCCGCCCGACGAGGGAAAGCCCCTCATGCCGCAGACCGGCCAGATCCCGTTCCGACCGGATCAGTTCAGCGCGAACGGCACTTTCACCTTCACCCGGTTGACGCGCCAGCGCACCTGCACGCCCTGCGGCTTCGATCCATAGGTTTCAGGCAGGTCGTCGATCAGCATGTAGCGGCTGCGGGCGGGCTCGCGACCGACGGCAGTCAATCCAGTAAAGATCATCTTGGCCGGCATCCGGGTTTCGAACGCTGCCGCCCTTTTCGCGTTCGCACCAACGGGCATCGCGACGAGCGCCGCCGCGAAGGCCACCGTCATCGCCAACCTCGCGGTCATCGATGCCTCCTCATTGTGATATGGCGCGAAAACCACCGATAATAGGGGTTGGTTCCGCAATCGACGCGATGGACGGCGCTTCCCCGGCGCGCCCGCGCCGTCTGCCGGATCAGCCCCTCGCCAAACCCTTTTTCAACGGCTGCAGCCGCTTGGCGCTATCGGCCCCATTTGCGCTGCGTCTTGCCGTAGCGCAGCTTGCGCGTGCCCGGCTTGCCTTCGCTCGCGCGGCCCTTGGCCGGCGCGCGATGCTCCTCCACCGGCAGGCCGAGTTCTTCCTGCTCCAGCCGCCTGATCTCGTCGCGCAGCCGCCCGGCCTCCTCGAACTCCAGGTCCGCGGCGGCCTTGCGCATCTGCTTCTCGAGATCCTCGATATAGGCGCGCAGATTGTGCCCCACCATGTGCGGCCGATCCTCGATGCCGGTGTCGACCGTCACCTGATCCTTGGACGCGAGATGGCCGACGATGTCGGAGATGGAACGCCGGATCGTCGCCGGCGTGATGCCATGCTCGTCGTTATAAGCCTCCTGCTTCGCGCGACGGCGGTCGGTCTCCGCCATCGCCCGCTCCATCGATCCGGTGATGCGATCGGCATAGAGGATCACGCGCCCGTCGACATTGCGCGCCGCGCGGCCGATCGTCTGGATCAGCGACGTCTCGGAGCGCAGGAAGCCCTCCTTGTCCGCATCGAGGATCGCGACCAGCCCGCATTCGGGGATGTCGAGCCCCTCGCGCAGTAGGTTGATGCCGACCAGCACGTCGTAGACGCCGAGCCTGAGGTCGCGAATCAGCTCGATACGCTCCAGCGTCTCGACGTCGGAATGCATGTAGCGGACCTTGAGCCCCGCCTCGTGCAGATATTCGGTCAGGTCCTCGGCCATGCGCTTGGTGAGCGTCGTCACCAGCGTGCGATAGCCCTTCGCCGCCGTCTCGCGGCATTCGCCGACCAGATCGTCGACCTGGCTCTCGACCGGGCGGATCTCCACCGGCGGATCGATGAGGCCGGTCGGCCGGATCACCTGCTCGGCGAACACGCCGCCCGATTGCTCCATCTCCCACGGCCCGGGCGTCGCCGAGACGCACACCGTCTGCGGGCGCATCGCATCCCATTCGTTGAAGCGCAGCGGCCGGTTGTCGATGCAGCTGGGCAGGCGGAAGCCATATTCGGCAAGGGTGATCTTGCGGCGATGGTCGCCCCGCGCCATCGCGCCGATCTGCGGCACCGTCTGGTGGCTCTCGTCGACGAACAGCAGCGCATTCTCAGGCAGATATTCGAACAGGGTGGGCGGCGGCTCGCCCGGCAGCCTGCCGGTGAGGAAGCGCGAATAATTCTCGATGCCGGCGCAGGAGCCGGTCGCCGCGATCATCTCCAGGTCGAAATTCGTGCGCTGCTCCAGCCGCTGCGCCTCGAGCAGCCGTCCCTCGGCATTGAGCTCCTTCAGCCGCTCGGCGAGCTCGAAGCGGATCGCCTCGGTCGCCTGCTTCATCGTCGGCCCGGGCGTCACATAGTGGGAATTAGCGAAGACGCGGACACTGTCCAGGCTCACCGATTTCTTGCCGGTCAGCGGGTCGAACTCGGTGATCTCCTCGATCTCGTCGCCGAAGAAGGCGATGCGCCAGGCGCTGTCTTCATAGTGGGACGGGAAGATCTCCAGATTGTCGCCGCGCACCCGGAAGGTGCCGCGCGCGAAGGCCGCGTCGTTGCGCTTGTACTGCAGCGCCACCAGCTTGCGGATGATCTCGCGCTGATCGACCGTCTGGCCCTTCTTGAGATCGAAGATCATCGCTGAATAGGTCTCGACCGAGCCGATGCCATAGAGGCAGGAGACCGAAGCGACGATCAGCACGTCGTCCCGCTCGAGGAGCGAGCGCGTGGCCGAATGACGCATCCGGTCGATCGCCTCGTTTATCGAGCTTTCCTTCTCGATATAGGTGTCCGACCGCGGCACATAGGCCTCGGGCTGATAATAGTCGTAATAGGAGACGAAGAACTCGACGGCATTGTCCGGGAAGAAGCTCTTGAACTCGCCATAGAGCTGCGCCGCCAGGATCTTGTTGGGCGCCAGCACAAGCGCCGGGCGTTGCAGCTGCTCGACCACCTTGGCCATAGTGAAGGTCTTGCCCGATCCGGTGACGCCGAGCAGCACCTGATCGCGCTCGCCCGCCTCGGCCTGCGCCACCAGCTCGGCGATCGCCGTCGGCTGATCGCCCGACGGCTCGTAATCGGATACGATCTTGAACCGCCTGCCGCCCTCGCTCTTGTCCGGGCGCTGCGGGCGGTGGGGGATGAACGTCTGGCCGGTCTCGGGCTCTTCGAGGCTGGTGCGGATCTGGATCGCCATGAGGGGGAATATGGGCTGCCCACCCTTCGATCGCAATCGGCGAGCGCTTGGCTGGCATGCCGATCACCCTCCCTGGGGCTGAACGCGTCCAGCATGACGCGGATCGATGGACCAATGGTGCCGCGCACGACATCAGGGCTGGATTTATCGGTACACAGTTCGCCAAGCGCCCTTTAGAGACGACCCCGGCCGTTCCGGACTCGCCGGCACGGCCGGGCGAGAGGAGAGACATATGCTCGGATATGTGACCGTCGGTTCCAACGATCTTCCCAAGGCCAACGCTTTCTACGCCGATCTGCTCGGCGACATCGGCATGACCAAGCTGTTCGATCATCCGAGCGGCGGCACCGTCTTCGCCAAGGACGGCAAGATCCAGTTCGGCGTGCTCGGGCCGTTCAACGGCGAGCCCGCGACCGCCGGTAACGGCTCGATGGTGGCGATGCAGCTCTCCGATCCCGCGACGGTCGACGCCTTTCACGCCAAGGTGCTCTCGCTCGGCGGCAGCTGCGAAGGCGCGCCCGGCGATCGCGGCGGCTTCTTCTATGCCGCCTATATGCGCGATCTCGACGGCAACAAGCTCTGCGCCTACACGATGCCAGCCGCCTGATGACGGCCCACGCGCGCGAACCGCGCGGCCTCGACTTCGCCGCCGCATCCCCGGCGGCGGCGGAACGGGGCGGCGCTGCCCGATGACGGACGCGCCACCGATCGACCTCGAACGCTATCTCGACCGCATCGGCCTAGCCGCCGCGCCCGCCGCGACGGAAGACGGGCTGGCCGCGATCCAGCGTGCGCAGCGGCTCGCCATTCCCTTCGAGAATCTAGACATCCCGCTCGGCCGCGGCATCAGCCTCGATCCCGACGCCGTGTTTGCCAAGCTCGTAACCGCCCGGCGCGGCGGTTATTGCTTCGAGCAGAACCAGCTTTTCCTCCGCGCCTTGATCGCGCTCGGCTTCGCCGCACGCCCGCTGATCGCACGCGTCTGGCTGATGGCGACGGACGTGCCGGGCCAGACCCACACGCTCAATCTCGTCACGCTCGCCGGCCATGAATGGATCGCCGATGCCGGCTTCGGCGGCGCCTACATGCCGGTGATGCCGCTCGAGGCCGATCGGGTCCATCGCACCGACGATGGCGCGCTGCATCGCCTGCGCCGCGACGCGCAATTCGGCTGGATGCTGGAGCGGGACGGCGGCAGCGCCACCGGCTGGCAGCGCCAGTACAGCTTCGAGACCGCGCCGGCCTTTGCGAGCGACTTCGTCCAGGCCAATCACTGGATCGCGACCGCTCCCGAATCCCGCTTCACCGGCTGGCGCATCGCCGGCATCGTCCTGCCCGGCGGCCACGCCACGCTGATGGAACGCGCCCTCTCGATCCGCGATGCGAGCGGCTCGATCGAACGCACGCTCGACACGCCGGACGCATGGCGCCATGCGCTGGCGGAGATTTTCGGCATCCGCCTGACCGCCGCAGAGGTGGCGCGGATCGGCCTGTTCGATGTGGGAGACATCGCCGCGTGACCCGTATCCGATCGATCCTCGGCGGCTCGGCCGGCAATCTCGTCGAATGGTTCGATTGGTACGTCTACTCCGCCTTCTCGCTCTATTTCGCCAAGACCTTCTTTCCCGGCACCGATCAGACCGCCCAGTTCCTGGCGACCAGCGGCATCTTCTGGATCGGCTTCCTGATGCGCCCGATCGGCGGCTGGCTGATCGGCCGGGTGGGCGACCGGCACGGCCGACGCACCGCGCTCGCCTGGTCGGTCACGCTGATGGGCGGTGGCTCGCTGCTCGTCGCGCTGACGCCAGGCTATGCCGAGATCGGCATCGCGGCGCCGCTCCTGCTGATGCTCGCGCGGATCATCCAGGGCCTCAGCCTCGGCGGCGAATATGGCGCGGCGGCGACCTATCTGACCGAGGTCGCCCATCCCGACCATCGCGGCTTCTGGTCGAGCTTCCAATATGTGACGCTCTATGGCGGGCAGCTGCTGGCGCTCGGCCTGCTGCTGTCGATGCAGTCGGCGGGCCTCGGCGAGGCGGCGCTCTCCGAATGGGGCTGGCGCGTCGCCTTCGTCGCCGGCGCGGCGCTGGCGCTCACCGTCTTCTGGATCCGCCGCGGCATCGACGAAACTCCCGATTTCGAGGCGGAGGCAAAGGGCAGGAAGCGCACTGCCGGCGGCGTGCGCGAGCTCTGGCGATCGCATCGCCGTTCCGTGCTGATCGCCTTCGCGCTCGCCATGGGCAGCAACGTCGCCTTCTACACCTACACCACCTATATGCAGAAATATCTGGTGGTGACCTCCGGCTTCACCAAGCCGGTCGCCAGCACCATCTGCGCCGCCGCGATCTTCGTCGCGCTGCTGATCCAGCCGCCGATCGCCGCCCTGTCAGACCGGATCGGCCGCAAGCCGCTGCAATATGCATTCGGGATCCTGGGCGTGCTGTGCACCGTTCCGCTGATGACCGCGATCGGAGCCACCCACGATCCAACGACCGCCTTCCTGCTGGTCGTCGCCGGCCTCGCGATCATGAGCTGCGCCACCGCCACCAACGCGGTGGTGAAGGCGGAGCTCTTCCCCGTCCACGTCCGCGCGCTCGGGGTCGGCCTGCCCTATGCGGTCAGCCAGTCGCTGTTCGGCGGCTCGGCCGAGACGCTGGCGCTGAGCTTCAAGCATGCCGGCATGGAGAGCGGCTATTTCTGGTATGTGAGCGGGATGGTGGCAATCGCGCTCGTCGCGGCGATCCTCATGCCGGAGACGGCGCCGCGCAAGCAGCGGGCCAAGGGCTGACACAACCCGGCTCCGTTTGTCCCGAGCGAAGTCGAGAAGGTGCGCCGTCGCCGGCCTCGACTACGCTCGGGACAAACGGAGCGGGGAATGTCTCGCTCCCCTCCCCCCTACAGCCGCGTCACCGCATAATGTTCCTGCAGCGCGGCGACCACCGCCTCGCTGTGAGTCGCGTCGCGCGCCTCGAACATCACCTCCAGCCGCGCCGCCTGCACGCTGGGCGAGGTGAACAGCCGGTGGTGCGACACCTCGATGATGTTCGCCCCCGCCTGACCGATCCGCGTTGAGATCTCGCCGAGCACGCCGGGCCGGTCGGGAATGTCGAGCACCAGCCGCATCATCCGTCCGTCGCGGATCATCACCCGCTGGAGCACGTTGGCGAGCGCGCGATTGTCGATATTGGCGCCGCAGATCGGCACGCCCACGGTGCGCCCGCGGAACAGCTCTGGCCTTGCCAGCAGCGCCGCGACGCCGGCCGCGCCGGCCCCCTCGGCGACGATCTTCGCCTCCTCGGCGAGCAGCGCGATCGCATTCTCGATCTGATGCTCCAGCACGGTCTGAATCCGGATGCCGAGAGTGCGGAGGATTTCCAGCGGCCGCCGGCCGACATCGCGCACCGCAATGCCCTCCGCAATGGTCGCGCCGCCGACGTCCACCGGCTGCCCCGCCAGCTCCTGCGCCATGGCGGCATAGCTCTCCACCTCGACGCCGACCGTCTCGATCGCGCGGCCCGCACCCAGCGCCGCGACCGCCGATCCTGCGACCAGCCCACCGCCACCCACCGGCACTGCCAGCATGTCGAGCGCCGGCACGTCTTCGATCAGCTCGAGCGCCAGCGTGCCCTGCCCCGCGATCACCGCATCGTCGTCATAGGGATGGATGAAGACCAGCCCGTCCTTCTCCGCCCGCTCATGAGCATGCGCCGCCGCCTCGGCCAGGGTCGCGCCATGGAGGACGACCTGCGCGCCCCATTTGGCGGTGCGCGTCACCTTGGTGGCGGGCGTGAAAGCGGGCATCACGATCACCGCGCGGATGCCGAGCAGCGCGGCGTGGCGCGCCACCGCCTGGGCATGGTTGCCGGCCGACATGGCGACGACGCCGGCCGCCTGCTCCTCCGGGGTCAGCAGCGCCAGCCGATTGGCCGCGCCGCGCTCCTTGAACGCGCCGGTCACCTGCAGCGTGTCGAGCTTCAGCCAGACGTCCGCGCCGGTCAGCCGGCTGATCGCATCGCTGTGGATCGCTGGCGTGCGGACGACCTTGCCCGCGATCCGCTGGGCGGCTGCCCCGACATCTTCGAACCCGATCATTGCGCCATCTCTGCTCCGCTGCCGTGCGAAGCCGGATAGCGGCGCGCGGGGGCGAGGCATAGCGGCTATCGGGGCGGTATCCCCACCATCGTTTGGGCTGAGCTTGTCGAAGCCCTCCCATTCTTGTCCGAGCTCGAAAGGAGGAAAGGGCTTCGACAAGCTCAGCCCAAACGGGTGTGGTCGTCCAAATGCGAAAAGCGTCCCCTCACGCCCCCTGGCTGCGCCAGCGCGCGATCACCCGTTGCAATATTTCGGCCTCGCCGCCGCTGTCCTTCCACAGTTCGGAGAAGAGCGGATCCTCGGAGGCCGGTCGCCGCTCCGGCTCCAGCGTATCGAGCGCGACACGGATCGGGATCGCCACGCCTTCGCCGCAGACGATGCATTCGCGGTTGCGCAGCGCCGGGATCACGTCGAGGAAGCCGCGTGCGCCCTCGGGCATCGCCGAGCGAACATGCGCCTGGTCGCGATCATTGTTGAGCCGCATCGCGATGATCGTGCCGCATTGCGACAGCACGCCTTCGGCGAGGTCCGACGGACGCTGCGTGATGAGGCCCAGCGAGACGCCATATTTGCGTCCTTCCTTGGCTATCCGCTCCAATATCTTGCGCACCGCCGAGGCGCCGGTCATCCGGTCCGACGGGATGTAGCGGTGGGCCTCTTCGCAGACGAGCAGGATCGGCCGTTGCGGCTCGCCACGCGACCAGATGGCGTAATCGAACACCATGCGCGAGAGCAGCGCCACCACCGTCGAGGTGATCTCGGAGGGCACGCTGGACACGTCGATGATCGAGATCGGCCTGCCCTCACCCGGCAGGCGGAAGATGTCGCCCAGGAACTTCGCCATGCCATCCGACACCAGCATGCCCGAGAACATGAAGGAATAGCGTGGATCGGAGCGCAGTTCCTCGAGCTTGGTCTTGAGCCGCATATAGGGCGCGCTGTCGCCCGCCTTGTCGAGCTTGCCCATCTCCGTATTGATGAAGCCCAGCAGGTCGGAGAGCAGATAGGGCACCGGACTATCGACGGTCAGGCGCGAAAGCGCCTGGCCGATCCTTCCCTTGGCGCGCGCAGCAAGCAGGCATTTGGCGAGGACGTCGGCGTCCATCTGCCGGTCCGACCCTTCCGAGGTGAGGATCACCTCGCAATGCTCCTCGAAGTTGAGCAGCCAATAGGGGATGGAAAGGTTGGCGACGTCGAACAGTTGGCCGCGCTGCTTGAACGCCGCCGCATATTCGCCATGCGGATCGATCATCAGGATATGGCCCTGCGGTGCCGCGTCGCAGATGCGGTGGAGGATCAGCGCGGCCGCGGTCGATTTGCCGGTGCCGGTGGAGCCGAGCAGCGCGAAATGCTTGCCTAGCATCGCATCCACGTAGAGCGCGCCGCGAATATCCTCCGACGGATAGACGGTGCCGATCTCGATATGGGCACGCTCGTCGGCGGCATAGATTTGCTTCATGTCCGCGGCGGAAACGGGAAAGACCGGCGCGCCCGGCATCGGATAGCGGGTCACGCCGCGCCGGAAGTTGGAGAGGCGGCCGTCCCCTGCCGCTTCCTCCGCCTCGCCGAGGAAGTCGATGAACGCCGTCACCATGCCACTCTGCGTATCCGCCATGCGCAGCGAGCGGACATTGGCGACCAGCCACAAGCGCCCGACGCGCAGCTTCACCTGGCTGCCGATCTGGCCCGCGCTTGCGATGCCGGGATCGGGATGGTCGGCAAGCGCGGCGACGATGCCCCGATCGAAGCTCAGCTGCGAGGCGGATCCCGCGACCTCAAGCAGCCGCCCGATCTCCGTCGTGCGGGCTGACTCGGCGCTTCCCGCCGCGATCATGCTCATCTCATTCATGCATCAGCCGTCCCTGTATCGGACGGCCTAGCGCCAAGAGATTAACGATTTCTCTTAGGGTTAACGGCGCATACGCTGAAACCCGGCGGAGGCGGCCCAGCCGAACAGGAGCGAGAGCAGCACCGCGACCAGCCCGTAACTGAACGGCCAACGCTGGGCGGAATTGGCCACGAAGCGCTCGAATCCCGACTTGTCGATCACGATGTCGCGCACCGCCACCGCCACGACGCGTCCATTCTGGATCAGGAAGGTCTCCGCCGTATAGGCGCCCACCGGCACGCGCGCCGGGATCGACAGCCGTGCCCGATAGAGCACCCGATCGGTGATCTCGACGCTGCCGCTCTGCTCGTCGAACAAGCCGCGGCGGCGCATGAGATCGACCAGCCCCGCCTGGAAGCGCGCCTGATCCTCGGGCAGCGCGCCACTGGAGGGGGACAGCTGCAGATTGGCGAGGCCGAGTTCGTAGATCGCCGCCGTCCGCTCGTCGACCAGCGTCTTGAGCGGGCGCGACGAGGCGATCGCATAGAAACCCGGCACCGACCGGAAACGCGCGCTCTCCGCATTCACCCACATGCCGAGCACCTTCGCCTTCTCGCGCAGCAGCATCGGATCGGACGGCCCCTTCAGTACCACCACGATGTCCGGCGCCTTGTCCGGCATGCGCCCGTCCGGATAGAGGATCGCGCCGAACAGCAACAGCTCCGCGCCGGTGAAGCTGTAGGCGATGCTGATCTCGCGCTGGGACACGTCCGGCACGAGGCGCGGCTTGTCTGCGCTCGCTGCGAGCAGCAGTGGCGCCAGCGCAAGGATCAGCCATGCGCCGAGCCGCGTCACAGCGGATCGACCGAATAGATTTCGTCCGGACGCCAGCCGAGCCCCAGCGCCATGCGCAGCGCCACCGCCAGCACGATCAGCGCCAGGAACAGGCGGAGCCATTCCGGCCGCGTCTTCGCCGCCATGCGCGCGCCGATCTGCGCACCGGTCACGCTGCCGATCAGCAGCAGCCCGGCCAGCACGATGTCGACCGCCTGGGTGGTGACGGCATGCACCATCGTCGTCACCGCCGTCACGAACAGGATCTGGAACAGCGAGGTGCCGACCACGACGCGCGTCGACATGCCGAGCATGTAGATCATCGCCGGCACCATGATGAATCCGCCGCCTACACCCAGCGTCACCGTCAGCACGCCGGTCAGAAAGCCGAGCGCCAACGGCGCCAACGGCGAGATGTAGAGGCCGGAACGATAGAAGCGCCAGCGCATCGGCAGGCTGGCGATCAGCGGATGGTGCCGCCGCCCGGAGCTCGGCACCGGCTTGCCGCTGCGCAGCGCGCCGATGCTGGTCGCGGCTTCCTTGGCCATCAGGAGGCCGATGCCGCCGAGCAGGATCACGTAGACGAGCGCGATCACCGTATCGATCTGGCCGGATTCCTGGAGCAGCCGGAACACGCCCGCCCCCGCGATCGACCCCGCCACGCCGCCTACCACCATCACCGTGCCCATGCGGAAGTCGACGCCCTGCCGCCCCATATGCGCGAACACGCCGGAGACGCTGGCGCCGGTGATCTGCGTCGCCGAGGAGGCGACCGCGACCGTCGGTGGTATGCCGTAGAAGATCAGCAGCGGCGTCGTGAGAAAGCCGCCGCCGACGCCGAACATGCCGGAAAGCAGCCCAACGACGCCGCCGAGCCCGACGATGACGAGCACGTTCACGGACAGCCCGGCTATCGGCAGGTAGATGTGCATAGGCGGAGCAAGGCGTAGCGCTTTCTGCCCGCCCGCGAAACCCGGTGGGTGGAGCACAGGCGCGAAGTTCCGCTTCGGATCAACTATCATCGCCCCCATTCAGGCGGGGAGACGAGTGGATTTCCGGGTGTATCGCCCCACCCCGATCGTTTCGACTGGATTCCCCGCACATTAGCCGCCAATCTCCGCCCCCAAGATACAGGGGCGAGGGGATCGATGCGCGATTGGCTCATTCGTCTGGCGGTGATGGCGCTCGCTTTGGGGCCTGTCGCGGCCTCGGGCGATACCGCGCCGCAGGTGGTGATGGCGACGCCGGGGACCGGCGATTATGGCACGATCGACCGCTTCACCGTGCGCTTCTCCGACGCGATGGTGCCGCTCGGCGATCCGCGCGCGCAGGGGCCGTTCGCCGTTTCCTGCCCGACCGGCGGCACCGGCCGCTGGACCGACCAGACCACCTATGTCTACGAGTTCGAAAAGCCGCTGCCCGGCGGCGTGACCTGCGCCTTCACGCTGCGGCCGGGGCTCGCCAGCGTGAACGGGCTCGCCGTCACCGGCCAGAACCGCTTCACGGTCGACACCGGCGGGCCGACCGCGCGTGCGGTGCTGCCGAGCCGCTACAATGGTGACATCGAGGAGGATCAGGTCTTCCTCGTCGCCGCCAATGTGCGGGCCGATCCCGCCTCGGTCGCGGCCAACGCCTATTGTGCGGTGGATGGCATCGGCGAGAAGATCGCCGTCGACCTGCTGCCCGCCGACACGGCCGGCAAGGTGATCGACGGCCTCGGCGGCCAATGGCAGGCGCGCGAGTTCCTGAGCCAAGCCGGCCTGCCCGAGAAGCTGCCTGCCGCCGCGGGAGACAAGGCGCGCGCCACATCCTCGATCGTCGCGCTCAAATGCCGGCGGCCGTTGCCGCCGGGGCGGGACATGGCACTCGTCTGGGGTGCCGGCATCAAGGGCGCGGGCGGCCGCACCGCGGGTGCCGACCAGCGTTTCGACTTCACCGTGCGCAAGGCGTTCGAGGCGCGCTTCGAATGCTCGCGGGTCAATCCGCAGGCCGGCTGCAGCCCGGTCGAGGCGGCTTGGCTGCGCTTCACGGCGCCGATCGCCACCAGCCTCGCCAAGCAGATCCGGCTGGACGTCGGCAATGGCAAGACGATCGCGCCCACCCTCTCCGCCAGCAGCGACGACGACGAGGAACGCGGCGACGCCAGGACCTCCGCGACCGTCACCGAGGTCAAGTTCGCCGCGCCGCTGCCCGAGGCGATCACCGCGCGCGTCTTGCTGCCGGGCGGCGTCAAGGACGAGAGCGGCCGGCCGCTCGCAAATGCGCAGCGCTTCCCGCTCGACGTGCGGATCGACCAGGCGCCGCCGCTGGTGAAGTTCGCCGCCCCCTTCGGCATCATCGAGGCGGGCGATCCCGTGCTGCCGGTCACCGTGCGCAACGTCGAGCCGGCGCTGGCCGGCAAGCTGGCAGGCGTCGGCGGCAAGGTCGCCCGCGTCGCCGCGTCGGATGGCGCGGTGGCCAATTGGCTGCGCACCATCGCCAAGGCGAACGAGAATGATTTCCGCGAGGAAAAGCATGGCGGCCAGTCGGTCACCGTCAACCACACCGGCGATGCCTCGATCCTCACTGCCCAGGGCAATGCGAGCCCGCTGAACCTCGCGCTGCCCGGCCAGGGCAAGGCGTTCGAGGTGGTCGGCATTCCTCTCAAGTCGCCCGGCTTCTATGTGGTGGAGCTCGCCTCGCCGCGGCTCGGCAAGGCGCTGCTCGGCCGCAACGCGCCGCGCTACGTCTCCGCCGGCGCGCTCGTCACCAATATGGCGGTCCATTTCAAATGGGGCCGCGCCGCCTCGCTCGCCTGGGTCACCGCGCTCGACAGCGGCAAGCCGGTGGCCGGCGCCCAGGTCGCGGTGACCGACAGCTGCTCGGGACGGACGCTCGCCCGCGGCACCACCGACGGCACCGGCCGGCTGCTCATCCCCGCCGGCGGCCTGCCGGAACCGCAGACCTACAGCAGCTGCGACGACAAGGACAATCACGCGCTGATGGTCTCGGCGCGCAAGGCGGACGATTTCAGCTTCACCCTCACCGACTGGGGCGAAGGCATCCGCCCCTATGACTTCGATCTCAGCTTCGGCTATGAGAAGGCGAGCAACATCCTCCACACCGTGTTCGACCGAACCCTGCTGCGCGCGGGCGAGACGGTGAACATGAAGCACATCCTGCGCCGGCCGATCGCCACCGGCTTCACCTATGCCGGCGCGCTCAAGGGCACGCTGCGGCTCAGCCATCGCGGCTCGGACACCCAGTTCGAGATGCCCTTCCTGATCGGCGTCGACGGCATCGGCGCGACCACCTGGGCGGCCCCCAAGGGCGCGCCGCTCGGCGACTATGACCTGAGCTTCATCATCGGCGACAAGACCATCTATTCGAGCCAGTCGATCCGCGTCGACGAATATCGCCTGCCGACGATGCGCGCGACGGTGACCGGGCCGAAGCAGCCCGCCGTGCGGCCGACCTCGATGCCGCTCGACCTCTATGTCGGCTATCTCTCCGGCGGCGGCGCGGCCTCGCTGCCGGTCAGCATCCGCACCGCCTTCTCGACCAACTATGAATCGCCCAGAGGCTGGGACGGCTGGACCTTCGGCGGCCGCGCGGTGAAGGAAGGCACCGAGCCGCTCGATGGCGACAACAACGCGATCACGCCGCCGCTGCCCAATGCGCAGACCCTGCCGGTCACGCTCGACAGCCAGGGCACGGGGCGCACCACCGTCGATATTCCGCAGGCGATCGACGATCCGACGCTGATGACGGTCGAGATGGATTATCAGGACGCCAATGGCGAGACGCTGACCGCCTCGCGCCGCATCCCGCTCTATCCGTCCGCGGTGCGGCTCGGCATCAAGACCGACGGCTGGATGATGAAGGCCGACGATCTGCGCCTCAAGCTGGTCGCGATCGATCCCGAGGGCCATCCGATCCGCGGCCAGAAGATCAGCGTCGCGCTCTACAGCCGCGAGATATTGTCCGCGCGGCGGCGGCTGATCGGCGGCTTTTACGCCTATGACAACAACGCCAAGACCACGAAGATCGATGCGAACTGTTCGGCCCGGACCGACGAGATGGGCCTGGCGAGCTGCGCGATCGATCCGGCCGTCTCGGGCGAGGTCTACGCCGTCGCGACCACCACGGACGAGAATGGCAATGTCGCTCGCGCGGTGACCTCGGTCTGGCTGGCCGGGGCGGACGACTGGTGGTTCGGCGGCGACAATGGCGACCGGATGGACCTGATCCCCGAGCGCAAGGATTACAAGGCGGGCGAGACCGCGCGCTTCCAGGTGCGCATGCCGTTCCGCTCGGCCACCGCGCTCGTCACCGTCGAGCGCGAGGGCGTGCTCTCCAGCTTCGTCACCGAGCTGTCGGGCAAGGATCCGGTCGTCGAGGTGAAGATGCCGGGCAGCTATGCGCCCGACGTCTATGTGTCGGTGATGGCGGTGCGCGGCCGCATCGCCGGCTGGCGGCTGTGGCTCGCCGACTTCGCCCGGCGCTGGCATCTGCCCTTCTTCAGCCGCGAGGGCGCGCGGCCGACCGCGCTGGTCGATCTCGCCAAGCCCAGTTACCGGATCGGCATGGCCGAGGTGAATGTCGGCTGGGAATCGCATCAGCTCGCCGTCGAGGTGAAGGCGGACAAGCCCAAATATCGGGTGCGCGATACCGCTGAGGTGCAGGTCTCGGTGCGCGGCGAGGGCGGCAAGCCGCCCGCCCAGGCCGAGATCGCCTTCGCCGCCGTGGACGAGGCGCTGCTCCAGCTCCAGCCCAATCCGAGCTGGAAGCTGATCGATGCGATGATGGGCGATCGCCCGCTCTCCGTGCTCACCTCCACCGCCCAGACCCAGGTGGTCGGCAAGCGCCATTATGGCCGCAAGGCGGTAGCCGCGGGCGGCGGTGGCGGCGGCGACATGGCGGCGATGAATCGCGAAGATTTCCGCCCCGTCCTTCTCTGGAAGGCGCGCGTACCGCTGGATGCGACGGGCCATGCACGGATCGCCGTGCCGCTCAGCGATTCGCTGTCCTCGTTCAAGCTGGTCGCGATCGCGACCGCCGGTGCCAACCGCTTCGGCACGGGCGACCTGTCGATCCGCACGACGCAGGACCTCAGTATCTATTCCGGCGTGCCGCCGGTGGTGCGCACCGGCGATTTCTACGGGGCGAGCTTCACCCTGCGCAACGGATCGGACCGGCCGATGACGGTCACGGCCAATGCCGAGACCATGCCCCGCATCGGCCGCGCCCCGCCGCTGACCGTCACCATCCCGCCGGGCGGCGCCGCGCCGGTGACCTGGCACGTGCCCGCCCCGGCCGGCGTCGGCCAAGTCACCTGGAAGGTGAATGCCCGCACCGCCGACGGCCGCAACGCCGACGCGATGACCGCGATGCAGACCATCGTGCCGGCCGTTCCGGTCGAGACCTGGGCCGCCACCCTCGCCCGCGTCGGCGAACAGGGGCCGCTGCCGATCACGCCGCCCGCCGGCGCGCTGCCCGGCCGCGGCGCGGTGGACATCCGCCTCACCGACACGCTCGCCCCGCCATTGGCCGGCGTGCGCGACTATATGGCGGCCTATCCCTATGGCTGCTTCGAGCAGCGGCTGTCGAAAGCCGTGGTGGCGGGCGATCTCGGCGCCTGGACGCGGCTTGCCGGCGACATGCCGACCTATCTCGATGGCGACGGGCTGCTCCGCTACTTCCCGGGCGATACGCTGCAAGGCTCGCCCGAACTCACCGCCTATGCGCTGTCGATCACCGCCGAAGCCGGCTTCCCCGTGCCCGAGGGCGGGCGCGCCAGGATGATCGAGGCGCTGAAGGGCGTCGTCGACGGGCGGATCGACCGCACCAGCGACTATGGCGGCGACAAACGCTTCCTGAAGGTCGCCGCGCTCGCCGCGCTGGCCCGCAACGGCGCCTCGACGCCCGAGCTGCTCGGCCAGGCCGGGATCGCCCCCAATGAGATGCCGACCGCAGTACTCGCCGAGTGGATGGCGGCGATCGATCGCACTAAGGGCGCCAATCCGGCGCTGCGCCAGCAGGCCGAGGCCGTGCTGCGCACCCGCATCACCTATGAGGGCGCCCGGCTCGACCTCACCGACACCGCCGATCCGCCCTGGTGGATGATGATCTCCGGCGACGAGATGGCGATCAAGGCATTGCTCGCCGTACTCGGCCGCCCCGGCTGGCAGCAGGAGGGGCCGCGCATGATGATCGGCATCGCCACCCGCCAGCAGCGCGGCCATTGGGACACCACCCCGGCCAATGCCTGGGGCACGATCCTCGCGCGGCGCTTCGCCAGCATCTATCCGGCGACCGCGATCGCAGGCACGACCACCGCCAGCCTCGGCGCGGCCAGCCGCAGCCAGAGCTGGCCGATGCCCGCCAACGCCGCGCCGCTGTCGCTGGCCCTGCCGCGCAGCGCCACGCCGCTGCTGCTGAGCCAGTCGGGCGGCGCCGGTCCCTGGGCGATGGTATCGGTGCGTGCCGCGGTGCCGCTCACCCAGCCCTTCTTCGGCGGCTATCGCATCACCCGCGAAGTGAGCGTGCTCCAGCGCCGCAAGCCCGGTCAGCTCACCCGCGGCGACGTGCTCAAGGTCCGCATCACGGTGGAAGCCAATGCCGCGCGCAGCTGGGTGGTGATCAACGATCCCATCCCCGCGGGCGCGACCATCGTCGGCGGCCTCGGTGGCCAGTCCCAGATATTGAGCGACAAGGCGAGCGGGGGCGACGGCTGGTCGCCCAGCTATATCGAACGCTCGCAGGAAGCCTGGCGCGCCTATTTCAACTGGCTGCCGCGCGGCAAGGCGACGGTGGAATATGCCGTGCGGCTGAACGGCGTCGGCACCTTCCAGATGCCGCCGACCCGGGTGGAAGCGATGTACTCCCCCCAGATCCGCGGCGCCCTGCCGAACCGGCCCGTCACGGTGGCGATGCGGTGAGCCATTTCCTCATCCTCCCCGGAACGGGGAGGGGGACCATGCGCAGCATGGTGGAGGGGCTCCCGCCCACCCCAGGCAAGCGGCATCACGTTCCGCACCGGCTCGCCCCTCCACCACCAGCCTTCGGCTGTCGGTCCCCCTCCCCCTTTGGGGGAGGATGAGAGGCGCCCGTCTCGCCCAACATGACCTTCCGCACCCGCCTCCACGCCTTCGCCGCGCTTTCGCGCCGGCGCCAGGCGATCTACGCCGCGCTTGCCCTCCTCGCCCTCATTCTCGCGACCCTCTGGATCGTCACCCTCCCACCATCGCTCCCCTCCTATGTCGAGGTCAGGGCCAACTGGCGCCCCAGCGAAGCCTGGCTCTACGACCGCAATGGCCAGCTGATCGACAGCGAGCGCGTCGATTTCGACGTCCGCCGCCTCGCCTGGACGCCCCTCGACAAGATCGCGCCGGCGCTGCGCACCGATCTGATCGCCGCCGAGGACAAGCGCTTCCTCTGGCATCGCGGGGTTGACTGGATCGGCATCGTCTCGGCGTTGCGCGATCGCATCGAAGGCAAGGGGCCGCAGCGCGGGGCGAGCACGCTCTCGATGCAGCTCGCCGGCTTCCTCGCGCCCGACCTCGCCAGGCCCGGCGCACGCGGCTGGTGGGACAAGGCCCGGCAGATGCGCGCCGCGATGCGCATCGAGCAGAGCTGGACCAAACCGCAGATCCTCGAGGCCTATCTCAACCTCGCCGGCTATCGCGGCGAATCCCAGGGCATCGGCGCGGCCGCCTACGGCCTGTTCGGCAAGGCGCCCGATGCGCTTTCCAGCCAGGACGCGCTGCTGCTCACCGCCCTTCTGCCCGCGCCTCAGGCGGGGCCCGACGAGGTCGCCCGCCGCGCCTGCACGATCGGCCGCATCGCCGACTGCCGCGCGATACAGGCAGCCGCCTTCGCGATGCTCGGTTCCGCGCGGCGCCTCGCCCTCGATCCCGGCCTCGCTCCCCATCTCGCGCGCAAGCTGCTGACCGCGCCGGGCATGCGCGTCACCACGACGCTCGACCGGCAGGCGCAGCGCATCGCCGCCATCGCGCTTGCCCGCCAGCTCCAGGGCCTCGGCCCCGACCGCGCCCGCGACGGGGCGGTCGTCGTGGTGGATAACAGGAGCGGCGACGTGCTCGCCTATGTCGGCGGCATCGGCGGCGCCTCCACCGCGGCGCAGGTCGACGGCGCCGACGCCTATCGCCAGGCGGGCTCGACCCTGAAGCCCTTCCTCTATGGACAGGTGATCGAGAAGGGCTATCTCACCCCCGCCTCGATCCTCGACGACAGCCCCGTCCAGCTCGACACCGCCTCGGGCCTGTACGTGCCGCAAAATTACGATCACGAGTTCAAGGGGCCGGTCTCGGTGCGCAGCGCGCTCGCCGGCTCGCTCAACGTGCCGGCGGTGCGCACATTGCTGCTCGCCGGGGTCGATTCCTTCCGGGATCGGCTGTGGGACACGGGCTATCGCGGTCTCACCGAGGACGGCGCCTATTACGGCTTCAGCCTGGCGCTCGGCTCGGCCGAGGTCACCCTGCTCGAACAGGCCAATGCCTATCGTACCCTGGCCAATGGCGGGCGCTGGGCGCCGCTCCGCATCCGCACCGACGATCCGTCACCCGCGCCGCGCGCCGTCTTCTCTCCCCAGGCCGCCTGGATCGTCGCCGACATGATGGCCGATCCGGGTGCGCGCGCCGCCACCTTCGGCCTGGATTCCGCGCTCCGCCTGCCCTTCTGGGCGGCGGTGAAGACCGGCACGTCCAAGGCGATGCGCGACAATTGGTGCATCGGCTTTTCCGATCGCTACACGGTCGCCGTCTGGATCGGCAATCTCGAGGGGGATTCGATGAAGGCGGTCTCGGGCACCAGCGGCGCCGCCCCGGTCTGGCGCGAGGTGATGCTGGCGCTGCACCGCGACCGCCCGAGCGCCGAGCCGCCCCGCCCGGCCGGCGTCGAGCAGCGGTTGGTGCATTTCGCCGGCAATATCGAGCAGTCCCGGCGCGACTATTTCCTCGCCGGCATGGGCCAGGCGGCGCTCGCCCAGGCACCGGGCAGCGCGCGTCGCCCCCGCATCGCCGATCCCGTCTCGGGCGCGGTCTATGCGCTCGATCCCGACATCCCGATTGACCGCCAGCGCATCCGCATCGACGTGACCGGCGCAGTCGAGGGCCATCGCCTCGCCATGGACCGGCAGGACCTCGGCCCCGCCGACGCCCGCCCGCTGGTGCTCGCCGGGCCGGGCCTCCATCGCATCACGCTGCTCGACGCGCTTGGTAAGCCGGTCGACCAGATCCTGTTCACGGTGCGCTGAGATTTCTCAGCGAAAACGGCGCCCTCGAAGGAGAGCGCATGCCGCTTAACCCCGTCATCCCGATTTTCGTCGGGATGACGAGCCGCATGACAGTGGTTATGGCCTAGTCTCGACAGGCCTATCCCAACGGAGGAAGCGTGGCACCCCCTGCCCCCACCCGCAGCATGCCCCTGCAGGAGTTCCTGCGCAGCGAGGCCGCGGGCGGTATCATCCTCATCGTGGCCGCCGCGCTGGCGCTGATCGTCGCGAACGGCCCGCTGGCCGACGCCTATTTCCACGCGCTCCACGCCAAGCTTGGCCCTCTGAGCGTGCACCACTGGATCAACGACGCACTGATGGCGCTGTTCTTCCTGCTCGTGGGGCTGGAGATAAAACGCGAGTTCGTCGATGGCGATCTCGCCCGGCCGTCGGACCGGATCCTGCCGATCCTCGCCGCGGCCGGCGGCATGGCGCTGCCGGCGCTCGTCTATCTGCTGATCGCCGGCGGCGAGCCCGGCCTCGTCCGCGGCTGGGCAATTCCGGCCGCCACCGACATCGCCTTCGCGATCGGCGTGCTCGCCCTGCTCGGCCCGCGCGTGCCCGCCTCGCTGAAGCTGTTTCTGACGACGGTGGCGATCGTCGATGACATGGGCGCGGTCGCGATCATCGCGGTCTTCTACACCGCCTCGCTGAACCTCGCCGCCCTCGCCGCCGCGCTGCTGATCTTCGCTCTGATGGTCGCGCTCAACCGACGGGGCATCACCGTGCTCTGGCCCTATCTGGCCCTCGCCGCGGCGCTGTGGCTGGCGGTGCTGCTGTCAGGCGTCCACTCCACCATTGCGGGCGTGCTCGCCGCGCTGACCATCCCGATCCGGCCGGCGTCGCAGGACACGCCTTCACCGTTGCACAGGCTGGAGCATGGGCTGCACCCATGGGTCGCCTATGCCATCGTGCCGCTGTTCGGCTTCGCCAATGCCGGCGTCTCGCTGGCAGGGATCGGCCCGGCCCGGATCTTGTCGCCGCTTCCGCTCGCGGTCGCGTTCGGCCTGTTCGCGGGCAAGCAGATCGGCATCTTCGCCAGCGTGCGCCTCACCGTCGCGCTTGGCCTCGCCGAGCGCCCGGCGGGCGCTAGCTGGCTGCAGGTCTATGGCCTCGCCATGCTCTGCGGCATCGGCTTCACGATGAGCCTGTTCATCGGCGGCCTCGCCTTCGGCGACCCGCTGCTGGTCGACGAGGTGAAGATCGGCGTGCTGGGCGGATCGCTGCTGTCGGCGATCGGTGGATATATGTTGCTGCGAGCAGTCTCATCTCATCCTCCCCCAACGGGGGAGGGGGACCACCCGTAGGGTGGTGGAGGGGCCAACGCCCACCACGCGCGACTCGTTTGTTGCGGGCGGCGGCCCCTCCACCGCGCTATGCGCGGTCCCCCTCCCCGTTCCGGGGAGGATGAAGGCTCAAACCGTCGCTATCTTGGAAAAGCCCTCACAGGGCCGGACCTCGTCCTCTTCGATCACCACCTCGGCCACGCGCGAGGCAGGCGAGCCCTCGTGGCAGCGCGCCACAAAGGTCTCGATCAATTCCGGCGCGCCAATCGCGTAGATCTCGACGCTGCCGTCGCTACGGTTGCGTACCCAGCCGTCTATGCCGAGCGCGCGGGCCTGTTCGGCCGTCCAGTCGCGAAAGAACACATTCTGGACCCGGCCGGTGACCCGCAGGCGTCGCGCGATCACCGGCCCGGCCTTTTACAGCTTGCCGGTCAGTTCCGGGACAACCTTGAAGAGGTCGCCGACGAGGCCGATGTCCGCCACCTGGAAGATGGGGGCGTCCTCATCCTTGTTGATGGCGATGATGGTCTTGGAGTCCTTCATGCCCGCAAGGTGCTGGATCGCGCCGGAGATGCCGACCGCGATATAGACTTCCGGAGCGACGATCTTGCCGGTCTGGCCGACCTGATAGTCGTTGGGCACATAACCCGCATCCACCGCCGCGCGGCTCGCGCCGACCGCCGCGCCGAGCTTGTCGGCCAGCGGCTCGATGATGGTGTGGAAGTTCTCGCTATTCTGCAGCGCGCGGCCACCCGACACGATGATCTTTGCCGAGGTGAGCTCGGGACGTTCGGACTTGCTGATTTCCGCGCCGACGAAGCTCGACAGGCCAGAATCGCCCTTGCCCGCAACGGCCTCGACCGCCGCGCTGCCGCCTTCCTTCGCCGCCTTCTCGAAGGCGGTGCCGCGCACCGTGATCACCTTCTTGGCGTCAGAGGATTGCACCGTGGCGATCGCGTTACCCGCATAGGTCGGCCGGGTGAAGGTGTCGGCGCTCTCCACCGACAGGATCTCGGAGATCTGCATGACGTCGAGCAGCGCGGCGACGCGCGGCGCGATGTTCTTGCCATTGGCGGTGGCCGGCGCGACGAACGCGTCGTAACCCGCCATCAGATCGACCACCAGCGGCGCCACATTCTCGGGCAGCGCATTGGCATAAGCGGGATCGTCCGCCAGCAGCACCTTGGCGACGCCGGCGATCTTCGCCGCCGCATCCGCCGCGCCCTGCGCGCCCGAGCCTGCGACCAGCGCATGGACTTCGCCCAGCTTGCCCGCGGCGGTCACCGCGGCCAGGGTCGCGTCCTTCACCGACCCATTGTCGTGCTCGACCAGGACCAACACGCTCATGCCGCAACTCCCATCGCCTTGAGCTTGGCGACAAGCTCGTCAACATCCGCAACCTTCACGCCCGCGACGCGCTTCGGCGGCTCGGACACCTTGAGGGTCTTGAGGCGCGGCGTCACGTCCACGCCGTAGTCGGCCGGGGTCTTCTGCGCGAGCGGCTTGGACTTGGCCTTCATGATGTTCGGCAGCGAGGCATAGCGCGGCTCGTTGAGGCGCAGGTCGGTCGTGATGATCGCCGGCGTCTTGAGGCTCACCGTCTCGAGGCCGCCATCGACCTCGCGCGTCACCTTCACGCTGTCGCCCTCGACCTCGACCTTCGAGGCGAAAGTGCCCTGCGGACGGCCCGTCAGCGCCGCCAGCATCTGACCGGTCTGGTTCGAATCGTCGTCGATCGCCTGCTTGCCGAGGATCACGAGGCCGGGGGCCTCCTCCTCGACGATCTTGGCGAGCAGCTTGGCGACGCCCAGCGGCTCCACCTCGCCCTCGGACACCACCAGGATCGCCCGGTCCGCGCCCATCGCCAGCGCAGTGCGCAGCGTTTCCTGCGCCTTCGCCTCGCCGACCGAGACCGCCACGATCTCGGTGACGACGCCCTTCTCCTTCAGGCGGATCGCCTCTTCCACGGCGATCTCGTCGAACGGGTTCATCGACATCTTCACATTGGCGAGATCGACGCCGCTGCCGTCCATCTTCACCCGCGGCTTCACATTATAATCGATCACCCGCTTCACGGGCACCAGGACCTTCATGGCCTCACCTCCTCAATACTCCGCGGCTCGCTGCCCCCCGGGGGGATCAGGCGGCCTTCTTCACTTCCGCGACGATCTTCTTCGCCGCATCGCCGAGATCGTCGGCCGCCACGATCGGCAGGCCGGAATTAGCGAGGATGTCCTTGCCCTGCTGCACGTTCGTGCCTTCGAGGCGGACGACCAGCGGAACCGACAGGCTGACGTCCTTCGCCGCCGCGACGATGCCGTCGGCGATGATGTCGCAGCGCATGATGCCGCCGAAGATGTTGACCAGGATGCCCTTCACGGCCGGATCGCTCAGGATGATCTTGAACGCCGCGGTGACCTTCTCCTTGGTCGCGCCGCCGCCGACGTCGAGGAAGTTGGCCGGGAAGGCGCCGTTCAGCTTGATGATGTCCATCGTCGCCATGGCGAGGCCGGCGCCGTTGACCATGCAACCGATATCGCCGTCGAGCTTGATGTAGGCGAGGTCGTACTTGCTCGCTTCGATCTCGGCCGGATCCTCCTCGGTCTCGTCACGCAGCGCGACGATGTCGGGATGGCGATACAGCGCGTTCGAATCGAAGCTCACCTTCGCGTCGAGCACCAGCAGCTTGCCGTCGGTGGTCTCGATCAGCGGGTTGACCTCGAGCATCGACATGTCAGTGGCGACGAAGGCGTTGTAGAGCTGCTCGGCGAGCTTCACCGCCTGCTTGTTGAGATCGCCCTTCAGCTTGAGCGCGAAGGCGACGGCGCGGCCGTGATGCGGCTGGAAGCCCTCGGCCGGGTCGATGGTGATGGTGCGGATCTTCTCGGGCGTGTCGTGCGCCACCTGCTCGATGTCCATGCCGCCCTCGGTGGACACGATCATGGCGACGCGGCCGGTCTTCCGGTCGACCAGCATCGAGAGATAATATTCCTTCGCGATGTCGGCGCCATCGGTGATGTAGAGGCGGTTCACCTGCTTGCCGGCCTCGCCGGTCTGCACGGTGACGAGCGTGTTGCCGAGCATATCGGTCGCGTTCGCCCGCACCTCGTCGAGCGTCTTGGAAAGGCGTACGCCGCCCTTGGCGTCCGGCCCGAGTTCCTTGAACTTGCCCTTGCCGCGGCCGCCGGCATGGATCTGCGCCTTGACGACATAAAGCGGCCCGGGGAGCTTGCCCGCGGCGGCGACCGCTTCATCGACGGTCAGCGCGGCATAGCCGGCGGGGATCGCCACAC
Organism: Flavisphingomonas formosensis; assembly: GCF_009755815.1. Lineage (GTDB taxonomy): Bacteria > Pseudomonadota > Alphaproteobacteria > Sphingomonadales > Sphingomonadaceae > Flavisphingomonas > Flavisphingomonas formosensis. Next base: position 474,771 of record NZ_WRPK01000001.1, on the reverse strand, counting down.
CGAATTTCGCCAGCAGCTCCTTGGCCTGATATTCATGGATATTCATCGCGTGGCTTTCCCCAATGATTCCGATTCCGCCCGGGCCTAAAGCATAACCCGGCGGGGATGGAAAGCCCGCCCGCTCACCTCATGCTGCAATTGCACATTTGAGACCGGCCGAAGCAACCACAGCGAATATCTCCGGATCGTTCAGCGCGCGCAGCCTATAGGCGAGCTCGTCGACGGTCAGCGTGCTGCCGTCCTGGTGACGCAGACCTGCAAACTGAGACAATTGACGAAGCTGGCTGACCGAGAGCTTGTCCACCATGCGGTGCGCCATGCAACGCGCCATGGGCGGATTGAGGCCCGCTTCGACCAACTTGTTCTCCACGCGCTGCTCGACGCTCATCGTCGCACAGGCGGACAGGGCCAAGATGGGAAGAGCCAGCAAGAGCAGACGATGCATCGGTTTCGATCCCCAGCGGAAAAGCGCGCATCAACCGCTTCCCGGCTGAGCCTGTGCTGAACACAAGCAACGCCGCGCACGGAACGGCTCGCCCTGGGCGTCGGGCAAGGCTATAGCGCCGCCATGGCGATTGCCAGCGGCATCCTTCTCTTCCTGGCGACGATCGGCGCGATGGAGCTCTTCGCCTATGTCGCCCACCGCTGGATCATGCATGGCCCCGGCTGGTTCCTGCATGCAAGCCATCATCGCCCGCGCACCGGCCCGTTCGAGGCGAACGACTGGTATGCGGTGATCTTCGCCATACCCTCGATTCTCCTGCTGCTCGCCGGCGTGCGACTCGGCTGGGGGACGGGCTATGCCTGGGCTGGCGCGGGAATCGCCGCCTATGGAGCCATCTATTTCGGCTTCCACGACGTCATCGTGCACCGTCGAATCGCCCACCGCTACGTGCCGCGCAGCCGCTACATGAAGCGAATCGTGCAGGCGCACCGCATCCACCATGCGGTCGAATCGCGCGAAGGCGCGGTGAGCTTCGGTTTTTTGTGGGCACCGAAACCGGCGGATCTGAAGGCGGAACTGGCGCTGCGCGGCCGTGTGGGCCTCCGGGCTCCGGCGGGAAGCGCGAACACCCCGAAAAATCAGGGTTAATGTCAAATTCTAAACTTTTTATTAAACATAGATGAGCATAGCGTCACACCAGTGGGGCGCCTCCATCCATCCTAATCGAGAACCGACGCGCCGCACGGAGAGACATGCGATGCGTTATCCTTTGATCAGGCCCAACCCGCCCAAGTTGAGCAAATTGCGCGGCGCGCTGGAATCGCTCGAAGACTCCGGCATCTACAGCAACAACGGCCCCGTGCTGCGCCGATTCGAAAGCCAGGTTCGCGACCGGCTCTTTGGCGGACGCGGCGAATGCCTGGGCGTCGCCAATGCGACGCTGGGCCTGATGCTCGCCATCCGCCATGAAGCGCATGTCCGCTCCAAGGACAGCGGCATCGCGCTGATGCCCTCCTTCACCTTCGCCGCGACGGCGCAGGCCGCGATGTGGGCCGGCCTCACGCCGATGTTCTGCGACATCGATCCGGATAGCTGGTGCCCCTCCCCCGAATCCGAGGAACGGCTGCTGCGCCAGAATCGCGGGCGCGTCGCGGTGATCGTGCCTTATGCGACGTTCGGCAACCCGATCGATCTCGATCGCTACATCTGGCTCGGCCGACGGCACGAGGCGGGCGTGGTGGTCGATGCCGCTGCCTCGCTCGGCGCGCGAGACGAGCGCGGGCTCGGCTTTGGCACCGGCGCGCCTTTCTCCATCGTCTTCTCGATGCATGCCACCAAGACCTTCGCGACGGCGGAAGGCGGCCTGATCTACAGCGCCGACACCCAGCTGATCCACACCCTGCGCGAGATGGCGAATTTCGGCTTCGGCGAGCCGCGCACCGCGACGATGCCCGGTCTCAATGCCAAGCTGGGCGAAATCAACGCGCTGCTCGCGCTCGAGAAACTGGGCGAGATCGACGCCGTCGTCGCGCACCGCACGGCGCTCGCCGGCCGCTACCGCGCGCGCCTGCCTGACTTCCAGCTGCAGCAGATGCTGGGCGAATCGCAGTCGCCCCAGTTCATGCCGCTGCTGCTGCCCGAGGCGCTGGCGCCGCAGCGTGCCGCGATCATGGCGCGGATGGCCGAGCTGGGCATCGGCGTCGGCACTTATTTCAGCCCGCATCTGGCCGAGCAGCCCTGGTTCCGCGAGCGCTGCCGCTTCGGCCCGTTGCCGGTGACCGATGCCGTGGCGGCGCGCATGCTCTCGCTGCCGATCGTCGATCAGATGGCGATCGAGGATGTGGACGCGATCTGCGACGCGCTGCGCACGACATGTCTCGAGGCCGCAACCGGCAGGCTTGCCGATCCGGCCGACGTCTCCCTTCCCCGCCGCGCAGCAGGAGGCCGCGCATGACTCTCCATCCCGTACTCCAGACCGTCATCGTCGGCGGCGGCCCTGCCGGCACTGCGCTGCTCACCGCCGCCTCCAAGCTCGGCCGGCTCGGCGAGCTCGCCCAGGCCGGCCTCGCGATCATCGACCGCAACGAGCGGATCGGTGCGGGCAAGCTCGGCGGCTATGCGATCAATTCGGACAGCACCGCCGAAACCTTCCTGACCAGCATCAAGGATTCGACCTTCCCGTCCATCTCCTCGCTGGCCAGCCACGGCGCGGCACGCCAGATTTCGGGCCATATCGGCGATCTGGGCGTGCCCTTGACCAAGGTCGGCGATTTCCTCGACGTGCTCGGCGACAGGTTGCACGCGCTGGTCGAGGGGGCCGGCGGCTCGGTACTCACCGGCCAGGAGGTGCTGCGCTCCGAACGCACCGCCCAGGGCCTGTGGAAGACGCGCATCCGCGATCGCGCGACCGGCGGTGAAGCGGAGATCCTCTCGCGCACGCTGGTGATCGCGACCGGCGGCCACCAGCCGCTGTCGCAGCTGCGCGGTGAATATGTCGCCGGCGTGCCGCTGGCCGACCGCTACGAGGACAAGCTCGTCCAGTCCGACGAGGTGCTTTCGCTGAGCGGCCTCGAAACCGTTCGCAGCCGGATCGCGGGGCGCGCACGGCCGCGCATCGCGATCATCGGCGGATCGACCAGTGCCGTCACCGCCGCCAACAAGCTCTTGAAGGGCGAGCCTGCGCTGGAGCTTGCCGAAGGCTCCGTCACCCTGCTCCACCGCCGTCCGCTGCGACCCTTCTACCCCTCCGCCTCGGCCGCGCTGGCCGAGGGCTATGACGATTTCGGGCCACAGGACATTTGCCCGGTCAGCGGCTTCGTCTACCGGCTCGCCGGCTTCCGGCTGGAGGCGCGCGAGCTGGTGATGAAAGCGCTCGGCATTGGTGGGCGGCAGAATGATCCGCGCTTCCGGCTTCACCGCATCACCGGGCCGGCCGACGACGAGGCGGTGGCGATCCTCGACCGGGCCGACCTAATCGTCGCCGCATTGGGCTATCGGCCGCACGCTCTGCCGCTGTTCGGCAGCGACGGCCAGCCGATCGCGCTCGCTTCGGAAAGCCTGGGACGCCCGGCGATGGTCGACAATCAGTGCCGCATCGTGGACGCGGACGGCGAGCCGGTGCCCGACCTGTTCGGCATCGGTCTGGCCGCCGGCTTCGTGCCGCACGGCGATCTGGGCGGCGAACCGAGCTTCTCCGGCCAGGCCAACGGCCTCTGGCTGTGGCAGAACGGCGTCGGCTTCCGCATCGTGGAGCAGCTTCTCGCGCAGCAGGCGCGGCGCCCGGCGCCGCTGCCCGTCGCGCGGGCGGTGGCATGAGCCGCGATCCCGTCGTCAGCGTCATCATGCCCGCCTATCGCGGGGCCACGCTGGTCGGCGAGACGATCGAGAGCGTGCTCGCGCAGACGATGGGCGATTTCGAGCTGATCGTCGTCGACGACTGTTCGCCCGACGATACCCGCGAGGTGCTGCGCACCTACACCCGCGATCCACGCGTGCGCCTGATCGAGGCGGAGGAGAATCAGGGGCCGGTGAAGACGCGCAACCGCGCCTTCGCGGCCGCCCGCGGACGCTACATCGCCGGGCTGGACCAGGACGACATATGCCTGCCGGACCGCTTTGCCCGCCAGGCCGCCTATCTCGATGCCCACCCCGAAACGGTGATCGTCGCCGCGAAGGCGGACAAGCTGATCCAGGGGCGCCGGCGCCCCGACGACGGGCCGCCCGTCACGACGCCCGGTTTCCTGCGTTGGCTGAGCCACCTGCGCAATCCGCTGGTATGGTCGACCGCGATGATACGGGGCGCCTCGGCGCGCGCGCTGAGCCCGTTCACGCGCCCGGAAATATTGTTCGCCGAAGATTTCGATCTCTATCACCGCATCGGCAAGCTCGGCACGATCGCGCGCATAGACGAGCCGCTGCTGCTCTATCGCTGCCATCCCGGCGGTGCCTCCAAGGCGTTCACCGCCAAGATGATGGAAAGCGCCGAGGCCGTGCTGACCGGCGTCTATGCCCCGATCTTCGGCGAAGGATCGGCCGAGGCCGCGCGGCTCGTCACGCTCCACGTCTCTGGCGGCCAGCCGGTGCCGGACATCGAGACGCTCAACAGGATCAACAGCGTGCTTTTTCGCGTCTATGCGGCGCTGACCCGCAGGCGGCCGTTCGACGACGTCAGCGAGGCGCTGATCCAGGACTATAATTCACGTCTCTGGTGGAAGCTCGCACGCACCAGCCTGCGCTCCGGCAAATTCTCGCTGGGTGCGGCGCTTTCGGTACGGCCCGGCACGGCGCGGATCCGGCCGGGGGCCGCCACGGACCTCGTCATGTCTCGCCTGATCGGCAGCGGCCGGACGATCCGGAAGCGAGCGTAGCCGGACCGTCGGACGAGACCTCGCCGGACGGCTCTCTCAATGCTAGACTGAGTCCAACAGCATTCGACAACGGGATGCGGGAGGATGGCCATGGCATTGACCGCGGAAGAAATTCAGGAACGACAGCGCTTTTCGTCGGGCGGCCGGACGGGATGGATCATATTGCGCGGCCAGTGGGGGCTCGCGATAGATCGCCTGCTCGTGCGATGGACCGGCTTTTCGTTCGTAACCTGGCAATATGCCAAGGCGCGCGGCGGCAGCTATACGCCGGTGATCCTCTTCACCACCATCGGTCGTGCATCCGGCCGCCGGCGCGAAACAGTGCTGCCCTTCTATGTCTGGCAAGGGAAGCTGATCCTCACCGGATCCAATGGCGGCGGCCCGACCGATCCCCATTGGACGAGCAACATCCGCAAGACGCCGCTCTGCGCCTTTCGCTTCGGCCGCCGCCGCTACGACGCGATCGGCCACGTCGCGGCGGGCGAGGAGCGCGAGCAGATATTGGATGCCATGGCGAAGGAGCAGCCCTTCGTGCGCGCCTATGCGCAGGAAACGGCGCGTAACGGACGAGAATTGCCCTTCGTCGTGCTGGAACCCGTGACGCCGCTGCCACCCAGTCCGAAGCTGAAGACGATCGGCTAGCGCGGTTTGCGATCCGCTTGCATCGGATCGACCGCTCCAGCTCTTTCCATACCGCGCTTTCCGGGCGGGGACGGCGACCGGAACGAACTCGGAGAGCCTAGGCCGCGTCGGCGGCCTGGCCGAATGCCACGCCGGTCTGCTCGCCCAGCCCGGTGACGCGCACGATGCCGTCCGCACTCACCTCCTCGGAGAGGAAGGAAAGCCGGCGCGACTTGGATTTCGCGAAGAGCCATTTGCCGTCACGCTTTACGAAGCTGTCCTCATAGGAGGATGCGAGCTGGATCAGCGTACGCGCCTTGGTATCGATCTGGAAGAAATAGAGGTCGAAAAGACCCTCGGCGGTATCCGGTCCCGTCAGCGTGACGATCGGATTCTGCATGTGATGCATGTCCATCACGTTGGGAACGCAGCCGAAGCGTGCATAGAGGTCGACGAACTCGTCGCGATTGGTGAAGACCGGAAAGCCCTCGAAATCGATAACCGCATCGGGGATGAAACAGGCGCGCACGATTTCGGGCTGCTTGCGATCGCAGGCGCGCAGATAGACGTGCTTGAGCTGGGTGATGGCAGCGACGTCCTCCATCGCGGCCACGCGTCGGGCAAGATCCTCCACGGTCACGGTCATTCTACCTTCTCCTCTCGTCGCGACACCGCGGTCTTGGGGCACCAAATCGATTTAACGGGCATCAATACGCAATTTGATGCGCCGATCTCAAATTTTTCATGCTTTTCGTAGCAATCGCTTCTTCTCCCGCCGGCGAAGTGCCGATACGGCAGGGGGTCCACCTCTCCGTCCTTTCCAATTGGGCAGCCGTTTTCGGTCCGGACCTAACCCACCAGGGCTGCCGGCACCTTGATCGGCGTTTCCAGCAGCTGCTGCGCCATGCCCTTGGCGGCATTGTCGATCCGCGGCGACATCAGGATGCCGCCGTCCATCGATGCATGCACGACGAAATTCACCGCATGGAAGCCGGGCACCTCGAAGGTCGACACCTTGGGTTGCACGCCATCGCACAGGAAGGCGTAGCGATCCGCAACCACCTGCGCATCCAGCGACGCGCGGATATAAGGCACATATTCCGGACGCCGCGCAATCGCCGCGACGTTGAACAGATTGCCCTTGTCGCCGCTGCGGCCCCAGGCGAGCTTGATCAGCGGCACTTCGGTCATGTCGTCCGACGTCTCGGCGCCGGATGGCGGCGCCGGACGGACCAGTGCAGCCGGATCGAAGCGCTGGCCGCCATATTGTGGCGCAGCCATGCGCTTGCCGGCGACGACGATGCTCACCTCCACCGCGCTCTTGGGCATCAGGAAGAGGAACAGCTTGGAGAGCGGCGTGATCGCGACGCTGATCGTTGCGGTCGATCCCACCGCCATCGCCGAGGTGGAGGCCAGCGCCTCGCGGCAATAGAGTTCGACCCCCGCTTTCTCCTTGTGGTCGACCGATGCGCGCATGAACACCTCGCGCACGTCGGCGGCACGGCCATGCGGCCCATAGGCGGTCTCGGCGCCGACCAGGTCGACGTCGGTGCGCAGGAACTCGCCGAGGTTGCTGCCACGAAGCAGCCGCCGGCCGCGCTCGACCAGCGCCTCGCCTTGCCGCTGTGCCTTGCGCACCGCGTCCATGCCGATGATCACCTGGCTGTAGCTGCCGCGCCAGCCCGCCTCGTAGCTGATTACGCCCTTGTACGTGTCGGTTGCCGGATAGCCGCGCGCATTGGAGACGGAGACGCGATTCTCGCCGACCTGCCGGAGCGTCACGCCCGACCAGTCGCATACCACGTCCGCGACGATATAGGCCTGCGGATCGGAGACTTCGTAGAGCAGCTGCTCGGCGACGGTGCCGACACTGACCAGGCCGCCCGTGCCTTCGGCCTTGGTGATCACCGCCGATCCGTCCGCCGAGACGTCGGCGATCGGGAAGCCGACATCCTCCCAGCCGGGCACGTCCTCCCAGTCGGTGAAGGTGCCGCCGGTCACCTGGCAACCGCATTCGAGCAGATGGCCGACCAAGGTGCCGGCCGACAGCTTGTCCCACTCGTCCGCCTTCCAGCCGAATTCGTGGATCAGCGGGCCGAGGCCGAGCGCGCTGTCCGCGCAGCGCCCGGTGACGACGATGTCCGCGCCCTCGGCCAGCGCCTGCGCGATCGGGAAGGCGCCGAGATAGACGTTGATGCTGTCCACCTTCTCCGGGAAGGGCTCACCCGAGAACATCTCGGTCGGCGCGATCTTGCGGACCTCCGCCTCGCGCGCGAGGAGATTGTCCCCATCGACATAGGCAACCTTCAGCGCGACACCGCGCTCCTTCAGCATCGCCTCGATCGCCTCGGCGCAGCCTTTCGGGTTCATGCCGCCTGCATTGGCGATCAGCTTCACCTTCTTGGCGACGATGTCGTGCAGGCTGCCGGCGATGTGGATGGTCATCAGGTCGCGCGCATAGCCACCGTCCGGATCGCTCGCCATCGAGCGCGCCATCGATCCGATCGTGCCTTCGGACATGAAGTCGAACATTAGATAGTGCGGGCAGGGGTCCGCCTTCAGCAGCTGCGGCACCGAGGTCGTGCTGTCGGTGTAATAGGAGGACGCGCCCCCGATGCGCACTGTCTTCATCGTTACCTCTCCTCAGCGATTCCCGCGCCCCGGTCCGTGCCGGCATCTCGGAAAATCCCGGTATCAAAAGCCTTGGACGGTTCCGCGCGGACCCGATCCGTTTTACGAGCCCATCCCCGTGGCCTGCGTCAAACCCGCTTTCCGGCGGAAGGGACGCTGCCACAAGGAATGACCGGTTCGAGGAGCGGAAAAGCATGAATGCCGGCGGCCCACGATGGAAGAATCGCCCCGAGGGATCGAACTGGGGCGATTATGGCCCTGACGATCAGCTTGGCCGGATGAATCTGATCACCCCCGAGCGCCGCCGCGCCGGCCTTGCCGAGGCGCGCGAAGGGATCTGTTTCTCGCTCAGCCTGCCGCTCGACTATCCGGGCGGCACGCTGCTCAGCGGCGGCGTGCGCCAGCCGCCCAAGCTGTTCGCGCCCGAGTTCGCCGACGGCCTCTATCCGTATAATGTCGGCTATGAGGAGCTGCCGAGCCGCGACATCAGCTGCGACGACGCGGTCGTGATCTACAGCCAATATTCGACACAGTGGGACAGCTTCGCCCATTGGGGCGGCCTGTTCGACGCGGACGGCGACGGCGTGCCGGAGAAAGTCTATTATAACGGCTATCGTGCCGGCGAGCATCTCGTCGGCCCGGCCGAGGGCGGCCCCTATGCCCGAGCGCTCGGCATGGAGCATCTGGCAGCGACCGGCGTGCAGGGCCGCGGCGTACTGCTCGATCTGGTCGGCCAGCCCTCCTGGGTGGACTATGACGCACTGATGCGCGCGATCGAGGCGCAGCGGGTCGACATCCGCGCCGGCGACATGCTCTGCCTCCACTCGGGCGCGGACAAGTTGATCCTCTCGATGAACCGCGATCCCGACAAGCCGCGCGTCCTCGCCTCCCCCGGCCTCGACGGCCGCGACCAGAGGCTGCTGCGCTGGATCGACGAGAGCGGCATCGCCGCGCTCTGCTCGGACACGCCAGCGGTCGAGCAGACCGACTTCGTCGGCACTGACGGCGACCCGCACGACCATACGCTCTTGCCGCTGCACGAGCTCTGCCTGTTCAAGCTCGGCATCCATCTCGGCGAGATGTGGCATTTCGCCGAGCTCAAGGCCTGGCTGCAGGCGCACGGCCGCACCGCCTTCCTCCTCACCGCCCCCCCGTGGCGCCTCCCCGGCAGCGTCGGCTCCCCGGTGAATCCGGTCGCGACGGTGTGAGCGATCTCATCTCCCCTCTGTCGAGGGGGACGAAGAAGTCACGGCCGCATCGACGACCCACCATCCACGCTCAACACCTGCCCGGTGATATAGGCCCCCTCGTCCGACATAAGCAGCGCGCTCAGCGCCGCGATGTCCTCCGGCCCGCCGAGCCGCGGCTTGTAGGGCGTGCGGCTCTTCGCCCATTGCTCGAAGCCCTGCGGCACCGATGCCGCGAGCTTCGCATGCATGATGATCCCTGGCGCGATCGCATTGGCGCGGATGCCGTCGCGGCCATGGCGCACGGCGACATGGCGCATCAGCGCATGTCCGGCCGCCTTGCTCATCGAATAGGCGGCGCGGGTATCGTCGGCGACATGCGCCGCGCCCGAGCTGGTATAGACGATCGATCCGCCGCCGCGTGCGATCATCGCCGGCACGGCATGGCGCGTGCACAGCAGATAGCCCCGCGCGTTGATCGCCATCACCTCGTCATAGACGTCGAGCGGCAGCTCGATCGCCGGCAGGTCGATCAGCCCGTCCCTGAAGCTCGCGAAATTGGCGTGGAAGCCGTCGAGCCCGCCGAAGCGCTCGACTGCCAGCGCGACCAGCGCCTGGACCGATCCCTCGTCGGCGCCGTTCAGCTCCGTTCCCACCGCGGCGGCGCCGATCTCGTCGGCCACAGCCCGCGCATGCGCGCCGTCGAGATCGCCGAGCACCACCGACGCGCCCTCCGCGGCAAAGCGCCGCGCCAGCGCATCCCCGATTCCGCCGCCGCCCGCGACGGCGATCACCTTGCCTTGCAGCCTTGCCATGCGTCTCTCCCTATTTTCTGCGTCATCGCGGACTTGATCCGGCATCCATTCGCCGCAGCGATGAAGATAAGGCGCAACGCTGCCGCTAATGGATCTTGACTTCCGTCAGGATGACGGGGAGGAGGCTACCGCCCCGTCGACCGGTCCGGCCCATGCTCCTCGACCAGGAACATCTGCGTCGCCGGCCGGTCGATGAAATGCTCCTCGTCCGCTGCCACCTTGGGCCCGCGCTCGGGATCGGCCATCACGCGCATCGCGTCGTCGAAGGCGGCGCGGTCCTCGAACCACAGCTCGGTCACCGAGTCATAGCCGAACGGCGCAGCGGCCGGCCCGGCGACGCTGTCGACGCCGCTCACATAGTTGCGGCGATAATCGGTCACGCCGTGCAGCAAGCCCATCATCAGCGGCACGTGCGACGTCTCATAATGCTTCACGAACGCCTCCCGGCTTATTCCGGGCTTGCGCTTCAACAATGCGATCGCCTTCACGGTCATGCCTCATCCTCCCGCGATCAGGCCTCGTCCGACGACATGGGCCTGTATTTCCGCCGCGCCCTCGAAGATGTTGAGGATGCGCGCATCGCAGAGCACGCGGCTCGCCTCATATTCCAGCGCATAGCCGTTGCCGCCGTGGATCTGCACGGCAAGGTCGGCATTGCTCCAGGCGACGCGCGCTCCCAGGAGCTTGGCCATACCCGCTTCGATATCGCAGCGCTCGCCCTTATCCTTGTGCCGGGCGGCCGCATAAGTGAGCTCGCGGGCCATCACCAGCTCCGCCACCATCAGCGCCAGCTTGTCCGACACGCGCGGGAAGTCGGCAAGCGGCCGGCCGAACTGCCGGCGCTCGGCGGCATAGCGCAGCGCGAGATCGAACGCGTTCCAGCCGACCCCGATCGCGCGTGCCGCGGTCTGGATGCGCGCGCCTTCGAAGGTGCGCATCAGCTGCCTGAAGCCCTGCCCCTCGACCCCGCCGAGCAGGCCGTCGGCGGCGACGCGGAAGCCGTCGAAGGACAGGACAAATTCCTTCATTCCCCGATAGCCGAGCACCGCGATCTCGCCGCCCTCCAGCCCCTCGTCGGGAAAGGCCGCATCCGGCGTCTGGCGGGTCTTGGCGGCGAGCATCATCGAGAGGCCGGCATGGCCCGGCTTGGCTGCATCGGTGCGCACCAGCAGGGTCATCAGGTCGGTGCGCGCGGCATGGGTGATCCAGGTCTTGGAGCCGTGGATCCGCCAGCCGCCATCGTCCGCCGGCACCGCGCGGGTGCGCAGCGAGGCGAGGTCGGAGCCGGTGTCGGGCTCGGTGAACACGGCGGTCGGCAGCACCTCGCCCGAGGCGAGCTTCGGCAGCCAATAGGCCTTTTGCTCGGGCGTGCCGCCGGCACCGATCAATTCGCCCGCAATCTCGGATCGGGTGCCGAGCGAGCCGGCGCAGATCCAGCCGCGGCTCAGCTCCTCGGAGACGACGCACATCGCCATCTTGCCGAGGCCGAGCCCGCCATGGGCGGGATCGATGCAGACCCCGAACACGCCGAGATCGGCCATCTCGCGGACCACCGCGTCCGGGATCAGCACATCGGCGAGATGCCAGGCATGGGCATTGGGCGCGATCCGCTCCGCCGCGAAGGTGCGGAACTGGTCGCGCACCATGTCGAGCGTCTCGTCGTCCAGCGATTCGTCCGGCCGCTCGCCATCGCGGAGGCGCTCGGCGAAGGCCGCACGGGTGGCGGCAGTGTTGCCGTCATCGAGGAAGCGCCGCGCCGCCGGATCGGTGGCGAGCGCCGCCGCCGCATCGGCAAGGCCCAGCTCATGGGGGCGGACGAACTCGTTCTGGCTCATCGGCACGCCGCCGATCAGCTGCGCCAGATATTCGCCGAACCCGATCCGCAGCATGAGCGCCTCGATCGCACCGAACCGCCCGGCGGCTTCGCTGCGCCGCGCCCAGTCCGCCGTCGCGGCCAGCGCCTCGGCGGTCGTCGCGATCCAGGCGAAGCCGTGCACCAGCCGCTGCTCGCGATCGGCGAGCGCGGAATCCGGCTTGCCGTCGGGCGCGACCACGGCGCGGACGCGGTCCTTCGCAGCGGTCGCGAAAGTGCGTGCTGCGGTGGCGGCGGACTGGGCTAGACTGATCCACTCATTCATTGGCAATACCCTAGATACAAACCCCAAACCGTTTGCACTGAGCTTGTCGAAGTGCTCCCTTCCATCTTCCCGTTTCGCCGAAGAAGGGAGGAAAGGGCTTCGACAAGCTCAGCCCAAACGGGGCTGATAGATCAGCCATTTCCGCCCCCGACATACCCCGCCTTCGCCACCATCGCGGTCGCCCCATCGCAGCGCAGCGCGTGGAACTCGCCCGCCTCGGTCCGCACCAGCCGCACCGGCTGGCCGGCGAACAGCGGCGCCTGCGCGCGGAACTCGAAGCTCGCGAGCGGCCCCTGCCGCGCCGCCAACGCGGCAAGCTTCGCCGCGGAGAAGGGCCCGTGGACGACCAGCGCGGGATAGCCCTCCACCCCCGTCGCATAGGGCGCGTCATAATGGATGCGGTGGCCATTGAAGGTGACCGCCGAGAAGCGGAAGAGGTTGACCGGCCCCGGCTCCCACAGCTCGCCCCCCGCCGGCACCGCGCGCGCATCCTCGGCCTCGACCGGCATCGTCAGCGGTGCGACCTCGCCCGCCTCGGCGCGGTAGACCAGCGTCTGCCGCTCGCTCACCCGCACCGCGCCTTGCTGCGTCAGGATGCGGTCGACATCGACGAACAACAGGTCGCCCGAGCGGCCCGCCTTGTGGCGCATGTCGCCGATCCGCGTCTCCGCCTCGGCCGGCGCATCGAGCAGCAGCGGCGCTTCGAAGCGGATCGCGGTGGAGGCGAACATGCGCCGCGGCAGCTCGGGGATGTCGGGCAGGAAGGCGCCGCGGCGCGGATGGCCATCGGCGCCGATCTCGGCATCCGCGCTGGTCTCGAGGAACCAGGCCCAATGGCCGAGCGGCGGCTGCGCCTCCTCCACCTTGCCGTCGCCGCCGATCGCGACCGAGAAGCGGCGCAGGCTCTCCGTGTCGAGCAGCTGCGTCCGCGTGAAGCTCCGTCCGATCGCGCCGCGCCATTCGGCGAGCTGTGCCTCGCTGATCATCGTGCCGATCCCCTCCCGCCCGCTCAATCCGCCTGGTGCACCGGCAGGCCGAGCATCGCGCGGCGGCGCAGCCACAGGCTCGGCCGGTAGCGGTCCGATCCGGTGATGGCATGGAGCTGGCTCATGATGGCGAAGGTCTTGGCCTCGCCCAGCCAGGCCGCCCACTCCAGAGGGCCCTTGGGATAATTTTGCGCGAGCTTCATCGCGAGATCGATGTCGGCGGGCGATCCCACGCCTATCTGCGCCAGCTCGCAGCCGAGATTGGCGATCATCGCCAGCATCCGCTGCAGCACGAAGCCGGGCGAATCCTTGATCGCCTCGACGGTGAAGGCATGACTGCGCAGCCATTCCGCCACGCCCTGCGCCGCCGCACCGCCACCCGGCGCGGTCATCAGCGTGAGATGCCGGCGCTCGGCCGCGGTGAAATCGATCGCGACAGTGTTCGCCGGATCAAGGCCGAGGCGATGGCAGGCGGTGGAGCAATCCTCGCCGACCGGCGCGATCAGCACCGGGCCGGCGCCTTCGGACAGGCCATGCTGCCTCAGAAGATCGAAGCCCGCCGCCACCTCCCCGATCGTGGCGGAGAAGGGCCGCGCGTCCCCGATCTCGGGCGCGGGATCGGTTTCCTGCGCGGCGCCCTCGCGATAATCGTGGAAGCCTTGGCCGGTCTTCCGGCCATAGCGGCCGGCGTGGAACATCAGCTCGTGCAAGGTCGTCGTCTTCAGCCGCGGATCATGCTGATAGCCTTCGTAGATGAAGGTCGTCGCCGCGAAGTTCACGTCGATGCCGGTCAGGTCCATCAGCTCGAACGGGCCCATGCGGAAGCCGGCGGCGTCGCGCATGATCCGATCGAGCGTGGCGACATCGGTGACGCCCTCCTGCACGATCGCCAGCCCCTCGGTCGCATAGGCGCGGCCCTGCAGGTTGACAAGGAAGCCGGGGCCGTCCTTCACCGTCACCGGCACCTTGCCGATCGCCTTGGACAGCGCCGTCGCGCGCTCCGCCGTCTCGGCCGAGGTGCCCGGAGCCACCACCACCTCGACCAGCTTCATCAGCGGCACGGGGTTGAAGAAATGGAGCCCGCAGACCCGGCTCTTGTCCTTGCAGCTCGCCGCGATCGCCGCGACCGAGAGCGAGGAGGTGTTGCTGGCGAGGATCGCGCGCGGACCGACCACGGCCTCCAGCGCGGCGAACAGCGCCTGCTTGGGCTCCAGCCGCTCGACGATCGCCTCGACCACCGCCTCGCAGGGGGCGAACGCCGCCATGCCTTCGGCCAGCGTCAGCCGCGCTTCGGCCTCCGCGGCATAGCCCTCGGGAAGCTGCCCCTTCTCGACCAGCCGGGCGATGCGGGCGATAATGTCCTTGCCCGCCTTGGCCAGCGCCTCGCCACTCAGATCATGGAGGATCACGCGCATCCCGGCGGTGAGGCCGATCTGCGCGATGCCCGCACCCATCGGCCCCGCGCCGACGACACCCAGGGTGGTCACGTCCGTCATGATGGTCAGCGTCCCTTGAACACGGGTTTGCGCTTCTCGAGGAAGGCGGCGATGCCCTCGTCGCGGTCCTCGGTGGTGAAGAGCAGCTGGAAGGCCTTGCGTTCCAGCATCAGCGCGGTTTCCAGCGAGGCGTCGGGGCCGAGCGCGATCACCTCCTTGAGCGCAGCGACCGCGAGCGGCGGCAGCGCGGCGATCTTGGACGCGATCTTCAGCGCATGCGGCACCACCTCGGCATCGGGCACCACCTCGGAGACGATGCCCATCTCGCTCGCCGTCGCGGCCGACATGAAGTCGCCGGTCAGGAGGTAGCGCGCAGCCTTATACTTGCCGACCGCGCGCACGAAGCGCTGCGTGCCGCCCGCGCCCGGCATGATGCCGACCTTCACCTCGGGCAGGCCGAACTTCGCCCCCTCGCCCGCGACGATGATGTCGCAATGGAAGGCGAGCTCCGATCCGCCGCCGAGCGCGAAGCCGTTCACCGCTGCGATCAGCGGCTTGGGGCACGCCCGCAGCGCCACCCAGGCCGAAACCGATTCCCTGGTCTGCGCATCGCGCACCGTCCGCTTGCGCAGCTCGGCAAGATCGGCGCCGGCCGCAAACGCCTTCTCGTCGCCGGTGATCACGATCGCGCGGACCTCCGCATCGTCGGACAGCGCATCGATATGCGCGGCGAGCGCGAGACGGACGGGCACGCTCAGCGCGTTCAGCACCTCCGGCCGGTTGAGCCGGATCAGCGCGACGCCGTCCGATGGCCGCTCGAGCAGAACTTCTTCGGACATCACCCCCCCCAGACGCGTTCATATCCCGGATCGGCATCGTCTCTGCCATAGCTTGGCTCGGAATAGAACTACCTCATTGAGAAAATCCGTTGTGCCCCCTATGCGATGGAAAATGGCGGCAGAGCTGGCCCGGAAACGGGATCGGGCGTGCGAAGGAGGCGGGATGGGCGGGGTGCTGGATGGAATAAGGGTGCTGGATTTCGGCCGTTTCGTCGCGGGCCCCTATTGCGCGACGATCCTTGCGGACTTCGGCGCGGACGTGATCCGGATCGAGCGGCGCGGCGGTGGCGAGGATCGCACCATCGTGCCCGTCACCCCGTACGGCGAGGGCTCGCTGTTTCTCCAGATCAACCGCAACAAGCGCTCGCTCACCTATGATCCCCGCCACCCCGAAGCCGCCGAGATCCGCCGCCGGCTGATCGCCGGGGCCGATGTCGTGGTGGTCAACGTGCCGTCCACCGCGCTCCCCGCGATGGGCCTCGACTATAAGTCGCTGTGCGCCATCCGCCCGGACATCATCCTCGCCAACGTCTCCTCCTTCGGCACCAGCGGCCCCTGGCAGGACCGCGGCGGTTTCGACAGCGTCGGCCAGGCGATGTGCGGCTCCACCTATCTGAGCGGCGAGGAGGGCCGCCCCTTCCGCACCCCGATCACCTGGGTGGACCATGCCGCCGGCCTCTATGCCGCGATCGGCATAGCGATGGCGCTGATCGAGCGCGGCAGAAGCGGCCGCGGCCAGCAGGTCGACGCCAGCCTGCTCGGCTCGGCCATGGCATTCAGTTCAACCTATTTGATCGAGCAGGCGCTGACCGGCATCGGCCGCACCGCGATCGGCAACCGCAGCTTCGTCAACGGCCCGACCGACCTGTTCGCCACGCAGGACGGCTGGATCGTGACCCAGGTGGTCGGCGACCCGCTCTACCGCCGCTGGGTGAAGCTGATCGGCGAGCCCGCCTGGCTCGACGACCCGCGCTTCGCCAATGACGCGCTGCGCGGGCTCAACGGCGCCATCCTGTCCGAGCGCATGGCCCGCTGGTGCGGCGAGCGGACGAACGCCGAAGCCCTCGACGCCCTCGCCGCCGCCGCCATTCCGGCCGGCCCGGTGCTCTCGCCCCAGCAAGCGCTGGAGCATCCCCAGGTCCAGGGCATCGGCCTGTTCCAGGACGTGCGCTATCCCGGCCTTCCCGATCGCCCCGCGCCGCTGACCAAGGTGCCGGTGACGCTCAGCGCCACCCCCGCCGACATCCGCACGCCGCCGCCGACGGTGGGCGAGCATAATCGCGCGATATTGGAGGGGCTGGGCTTCTCGGCGGAAGAGATCGAAAAGCTGGTCGAAACAGGCGCGGTGTAACCTCTTCTCGTCCTCCCCCAGAGGGGGAGGGGGACCGTTCGCGGAGCGAATGGTGGAGGGGTTCCGCTCTCCTCAGGCCGGAACCCCTCCACCGTCCTACGGACGGTCCCCCTCCCCCTCTGGGGGAGGATTACCAACGCGCACTCCCTTCGCTGGCCCCGTCGCGGGGGCGCCGGCAAAGCATTGTGCGATCTCCATCCAGGCGCGTGCTCCCTCGCCGCGCACCAGCAACGCGGTATCGTCGACATGGCGGCGCTGCGTCACCACCAGCGCGAAATCCTCGGCCGGGCCTGCGATCGATTCGGACGCCCCGGCATTCCAGATCCACTCCGCCCTCGACGGCGCCGCCAGCCGGACCTGCGGCGCAGGCGGCTTTTCGAGGCCACGGTTGCGGAAAGACCAGCCATGGGTGCGGACGCCGAGATCGCAGATGGCGCGGATGCGATCGCCGTTGGTGCGGCGCACGCGCAGCAGATCGTAAATGTCCTGGCCGTGCGCCCAGACCTCCATCTGGCGCGCGGCCGCGAAGGAGGCGACGCTCATTTCCGGCCCGAACCACGGCATGCGGGCTTGCGGATCGCTCGCCGCGAACAGATCGCACAGGCTGGTCCACCCGGCGCGCCACAGATCGAGCAGATCGCGCGGCGGCAGATGCCCCCAATCCGCGCGCATGCGCTGGCTCAGCTCGATCCCCTGCGCCTGCCCCGCACGCACATCGGCGACCAGCGTGGGAAAGGACGCCGGATCGGTGAGCGCCACCCGCCCGAATTCGTCGACCTGATGCAGGTGCATCACCTCGTCCGCGATCGTCCAACCGTAGAAGAGCGTCCGGCGATCCCACTGATCGGGCGTCACGCCCTGCAGAAAGGCGTCGAGATCGGCATATTCCTGACGCACATCGGCGATCAGCCGGTCCATCGCGCTCTCCTCACCCGATATTTATGCAGCCGCGCGGCGGGCGCGAGCGCGCGCTTGGCCTGGGCGAAACCCGGCTTGCCGAGATCCTGCTCGAAATTGATCCACGCTGCGCCGCATTGCGCAGCATAACGTGCGAACATCCAAGGATAGGCCCCTGCAAAGGCGCGCCGTCCCTTCGCGAAATGCACGATCCGGCTGTCCCCGGCGCCGTGGCCGGCGAGCAGGAAAGCGACGGGATCGCCGTCGCCGGTTCGTACGACATGGCCGTCGAGGCCAAGCGTGTCGCGCAGGGCGATCGCTTCGCGGCATTCGGCGACATCGGTGGCGTCGGGCACGCGGCCGACATCGGCCAGCCAGCCTTGCAATACCGCCAGCGCAGCCGCTTCGCCGACCAGATCGAGCGGCACCAGCTCCGGCGCCGCCTCCCCGGCGAAAGCGCGCGCCTGCGCCCGCTTGGCCTTGGCGCCGTCCAGCCGGGCGAGGTGCGGCGCCTGATAGAGATAATCCGAATCCGCCTCCCGCCAGTCGAGCGCGAAGCGGCCGGCCGATGCGAGCGCTACTGCCTCGGCCTCGTCGAGCGGATAGATGCAATCCGCTTCGTCGAGCAGCCGGACCGCATCCCGCGCGTCCAGCGGCACGAGCGGCAGGGCGTGGCGCTCGCTATCATAGGTGCGCCCGAGGAGGTGCGGAAGCGGCACCTCGCACAGCCGATAGGCGTGACGGCGCCGATAGAGCCAGAGATTGGCGAGACTATATTCCGAGGGCCGGCGCGGGCATTCCGCGAGCAACGCGGCCAGCCGATCGAGATCGGCGGGCTGCAGCAGGGCATCCGCCGCCGCCCCGGCCGGGCTCATCGCGGCCCGGCGCGGGCGGCCTCTCCCTCGCCGCCGGCAAAGCCGTGGCCGGCCATGTCCTCCTGCATCCATTCGGTGACGATCGCGGTGCAGCGCTTGGTGGCGAGCACCGCCAGTTCCTCGTCGCCCTCCAGGATCGCGGCGGCCATGCGGTTGCGGTGCGCGCGGTACAGCGCCACGCGCTCGGGCCGGTTGTGATAGACGTCGACGTCCCGCCCGATCAGGGCCGACAGGTCGTAGACGATGCCGAGGAACAGCGAGAGCACCTCGCTGCCGCTCATGGCCCCGAGCACGCGGCCGAAAGCGCGCTCGGCGCGCAGGAAGGCGCGGTAATCCTCGCGCCTATCGTCCGCCTGCTGCTCATGCTCGAGAAAGGCTTCGAGCTTCTGGCGCGCCTCCGGATCGCGGTTGCGGCTGGCGAGACGCGCCAATTCGGTGCGGATCGGATCGACGGCATGGATCACCTCGGCAAGGCCCGCCTTGCGCGACTGGAGATAGATGGCCGCCATGCGGGCCACAGTCATGCTGCTCGGCAGCGCGGCGAAATAGCCGCCGTTCACGCCGCGGCGGATGTTGATGAGATGATCCTGCGCCACTAGCGCCGCCGCCTGGCGGAGGGTCGGCCGGCTCACGCCGAGGCCCGCCATCAATTCCTCCTCGGATCCGAGCAGCTCGCCGACCTCGCGTGTCATCGCCATGTCACGCAGCACGGACGCGGCACGCTGCACGGCGGAGGGAGGCTGCTTGGAACGGGAGGGGTTGGGCTTCGCTGTCGACATGGTCTCCCTGCATAGTCGAGTCGGGCGGCACAGCAAAAGAGGTAATTCAATATTGCGGCGCGTGACTCCCCTGGTGCAAACCGAACGGGGAAAGGGGACGGCAATGAGCCTGGCGGGCAAGACGTTGTTCATCACCGGCGCGAGCCGCGGCATCGGCCTCGCCATCGCGCTGCGCGCCGCGCGCGATGGGGCCAACATCGTCGTCGCGGCGAAGACGGCCGAGGCCCACCGCCATCTGCCGGGCACCATCTATTCGGCAGCCGCGGCGATCGAGCAGGCAGGCGGCCGCGCGCTGCCGATCGTGGTCGACGTGCGCGACGAGGCGGCGATCAACGCAGCAGTCGCCGCCGCCGTGGACCGTTTCGGCGGCATCGACATCGTCGTCAACAACGCCTCCGCCATCTCCAAGACGCCGGTCGAAGAGACGCAGATGAGCCGGTGGGACCTGATGATGCAGGTGAACGCCCGCGGAAGCTTCTTCACCGCCAAGGCCGCGATCCCGCATCTGCGCCAGGCGGAAAATCCGCATGTGCTGACGCTCTCGCCGCCGCTCAACCTCGATCCGCGCTGGTTCTCGGGACACGTCGCCTACACGATCTCCAAATATGCGATGTCGATGACGGTGCTCGGCATGGCGCGCGAATATGCGGCGGAAGGCATCGCCTTCAACGCGCTCTGGCCGCGCGTCGGCATCGCCACGGCGGCGATCGAATTCGCCGTCGGCAATGCCGAGGAGCTGCGCAAATGCCGCAAGCCGGACATCATGGCGGACGCGGCCCACGCCATCTTCCTGAAGCCGGCGCGCGCATGCACCGGCAATTTCTTCATCGACGACAGCTTCCTATATGGGGAAGGCGTGCGCGATTTCGCCCCCTACAAGAATGATCCGGATGCCGGGTGGCGGGTGGGGATGTTCCTGCCGGAAGACGATGTGGCGCCGCCGGGCGCGCTTTGACCCTTTCCCATCGCGCTCGTTCAATGCGAGCGGCGATAGTCCGAGGGCGTCACCCCGAAACGGCGGCGGAAGGCCGTACTGAAATTGCCCGCATGGCCGAAGCCCACGCGCCACGCGATGGCTTTCAGCGGCAGATCGGTGGTGCGCAGCAGGGTCGCCGCCTTACGGAACTGGATGCGGTCGATGTAGGTGCCGAGCGATTCCCCTGTCGTCTCGCGGAAGCGAACCTGTAGCGCGCGCACGCTCATGCCCGTCAGCGCCGCCACATCCTCGACGCGCGGATAGGCGTCCTCCATCGCGAAGAGTGCCTTCTCGATGCGGCCGAGCGCGAGCGCATCGATCCCTTCGCCTGCGCGATCGGCTGGCCGCGCGTGCAGATGGTGGCGGAGCTCGAGCAGCATGGCATCGGTGACGCGATCGATCAGCATCGCGCTCTCGCCGCCCGGATCGATCGCCTCGCGCTCCAGCAATGCGAGGCATTCGGCGATGAAACTCGACCGGATATCGAAGCTGCCGAGCAGCGCGTCCGGATCCTCGGCGAGCCGCTGCCCGACCAGCGTTTCGAAGCGCCCCGGATCGATCGCGCACAGCAGCACGCGTGCGCCGGCGCCCGGCGATTCGACTTGCCAGGGCCGCGCGGCAGGGCGGAAGACGACCGAGCCCAGCCCGCGAAAATCCTCCCCGCCGGCAAGGTCGGGATAGCGCGCGCGGACCGCGGTCGCGCCGCTGCGCAGGCCGAGCGTGTAGACCGGCTGCACGCTCGTCTGGCAGAGCGGTGCGCCGGGCGCATAATGGCGCAGCTCGATGCGCACGCCCGGCGCCTCGATCCGGCGCGACACGTTGAAACTCCCCTGTGCCATGCCGGCCTCCTCCCGATAGGAGGCTATGCCGCCACTCGGGGCAGGGCAAGCCGGGCGGCTTCGCATGTGCCTTTGCCATTGTGCAAAAGGGTCACTTCTATTCTCGCTGCTGCATGCTGCCTAAGCGTTGGTGCCGGATCGGAAGAAGGGTGCATGCGATGAGGATGGATCTGAACGGCAAGGTGGCGCTCGTGACGGGAGCGGGTGCCGGCATCGGCAAGAGCATCGCCGAGGAATTCGCAAAGATCGGTGCGCAGATCGTCGTCGCCGAGATCGACGCCGCGAAATGTGATGCGCTGCGCGCGGCGATGCCGGACGCGCTGATCGCCGAGGTGGATGTGCGCAAGGTGGCCGAGGTCGAGGCGCTGTGTGACCGGATCGCGGAACGGTTCGGTCGGCTCGACGTGCTCGTCAACAATGTCGGCCATCATCTCGGCATCTCCGGGCCGCTCGCGGAATCGCGCGAGGAGGATTGGGAGGCGATCTACGAGATCAACCTCAGGCACATGTTCGTCGTCTGCCGGGCGATGATCCCGCTGATGAAGCGCAGCGGCGAGGGCGGTAGCATCATCAACTTCTCCTCGATCGAGGGTTTCCGCGGCTTCCCCTACAATGTTCTCTACACGACGTTCAAACATGCGGTGACCGGCCTCACCCGCGGCCTCGCGACCGAGTTGGCGCCGGACAATATCCGGGTGAACCTGATCGGGCCGGAGACGACGGATTCGGAGCAGGTGCCGCTCGACAAGGTGATCCCCGCCGGCAAGCGCGCCATCGCCGACCGCTCGATCCCGCTCGGCCGCTTCGGCCGGCCGCAGGACCATGCCGGCGCGGCGATCTTCCTGGCGACGGAGCTCTCCGCCTGGGTGACGGGATCGTGCATTCTCGTCGACGGCGGCGGCTTCAACGGCAATGTCTTCCAGCGCACGCCCGAGGGCGAGTGGACCAACATGCCGATCGTGGTGGGCAAGGCCTCGATCTGAGGCCAAATCCTGACGAAAGTCAGGATCCATTGACGCTCCGCCTGGATGGGCATCGAAGCGCGAACGGATGCTGACTTTCGTCAGCATGACGGGAATCGATCTGGCTAAGCCGTCTGGCCCAGCTTGCGGTCGTGGATCGCGGCCAGCCCCGTCTCAGGCTTGCCATCGAGCCCGAGGCCGCTGCGCTCGAACACCGGCACGTAGAAGAACCAGCGCCGTTCGCTGAACAGCCAGCGTCCGTCATAGCGACGCGCCTTGTCGTGATAATAGCCCGAGAAACCGCCCTTGCCGTCCGGCGAACGGCTTTCCATCGCACAGCTGCCGTGCGCCTCGTCGCCGTCGACCGTCACGATATCGTTGTGGATCATCGGGAAGACCATGCCCGGCACCATCGTCGCCTGGAGGAAGGTGCGAATTTCTTCGCGGCCGCGGAGCGCGCGGCGGGCGCCGTCGAACGTCAGCTCGAACAGCCCGTCCGGCGCGAACAGGCCGACGATGCCCTCATAGTCGCCGCGCGCTGCATGCCAGCCGTAGCGGGCGCGCAATTCGCGCACCGCTTCGCGCGCCAGCAGATCGTGCAGCAAGGCGGCGTCCGCCTGATCGCCCATGATTTCCTCCTCAAGTCCGCGCCGGCACGACGATGTGCGGATGGGCGATCTGGTGCTCGACGAAGCCGTCGAAATCGGTCGCGCGCCGGATCAGCACGTCCCGCACCTGCGGATCGGTGGGCAGGAAGAAGCGATTCTCTCGGATCGCCTCCACCACCTGCGCACCGACCGTCTCCGGCTCTTGCAACGCAAATTGCGGGCCGGGGGCGCGTATCTCCAGCCCGGCATTGAGGAATTTCGCGCGGCTCATAATGGTGGTGCGCACCGGGCCAGGGCAGAGGCAGGTGACGCCGATGCCGAGCGGACGCAGATAGAGGGCGAGGCCTTCGGACAGCGAGATCAGCGCCGCCTTGCTGGCGGCATAGGGCAGTCGGTCATAGGCATAGCCATAGAGCCCGGCGAAGGAGGCGGTGTTGACGAGATGCCCCGCGCCCTGCGCGATCAGCCCGGGCAGGAAGGCGGCATTGCTGCGCACCACCGCCATCAGGTTGATGTCGAACACGCGCTGCCATTCGGCAACGGGGATTTCGAGCGGCAGGCCGGAAAGCAGGATGCCGGCATTGTTGACGACGATATCCGTGCGTCCGAACGCGGAGATCATCCGATCGCGCAGCCGCTCGAAACAATCGGGCTCGGCGATGTCGCAGGCGACGGCGATCGCCGCGCCGCCCGCTGTGGCGATCGCTGCTGCAGCATCGGCCGCAGCATGAGGATCGATATCGGCGATCAGCACCCGCACGTCCCGCGCAGCAAGCGCCTCCGCAATGGCACGCCCGATGCCGTTGCCCCCGCCGGTCACCAGCGCGGCCTTTCCGGCAAGATGCTGCATCCTCGTTCTCCCCCGAATCTCTTTGTTAGGCAAGCTAAGCCACGGTGGCTCGAACGAAATGGAAGAAAACCGGCTGGGACAGGCTCGACGGGGTGATCACCCCTTCGCGCGATGGGGCGTCGGCGGCGGGCTTTGCGGCAGTTTCACGGGCCCGTGGCTGCGCGAGGCAAGGAGGATCGTGGCGGTCGCGCGGATATTCTCGCTGCCGCGCTGATTGGTGCCGCGCATCGTCACCTCGATCAGCGGCCCGAGCGTCTCGTCGATGCGCGCTTCGCTGATCTCGCCGGTCAGCCAGGTGATGTCGCCAATGTAATTGAAGCGCCTGAATTCGAATCGGATGCGGTGGATCCAGGCATCGTCGCCGGCAAAGTTGGTGAGATAATTGCTGATGTGGAACTGCCGGACCGGGCCGATGTCATACATCATCCGGACGCCCACTTTCTGGGCGAGATCCTTGTCCCAATGGACGCGCTGCACCGTGTCCCACGCATTATATTCGTCGCGGCTGTAGAAGCCGCGCAGCTTCTTGCGATTCTCGTATGCGAGGCGATTGGGCCAGTTGCCGTAGACCAGCCAGCCGGCGCCCATGTGCAGGTTGATGAGATCGGTGACGGTGAGCGGTCCCTTGACCATGCGCGGCAGAACGGTGCCCGGCACGACATCCTCGAACCACAAGGTGTCCGCACCGCGGCGATATTCGACGTCATAGGCCGCCTCGATCTCGGCAAGCTGCTCGTCGGTATAGCGGGCTGGCTCGTCGCGGACATATTTGTCCGTTTTCTCGCTTTTCCTGCGTCGCTCGGCATGGATGAACCAATCGACCCCGTCGACCAGTACGCGATCCTTTTGATCCCACAGACAAAGACCATTGGTCACAATCACCGAACGGCCCGAAAACTCCGATTTCTTATCCTCGACATTGGCCACCCAGCGCGAGCGATGCAACGTCGTGCCCTCCATGATCGGCGCATAGTAGAAATTCTCGCCGCCGGAGTGGAACAGCTGAATGCCGCGCAGCGCCTTGGACGTCGCCCGCGCTTCCTCGATATCCATTTCCGGATTGCGGTTGAGCCCCATCGACTTTTCGAAAGCGGGCGGCGCGATCACCCCGCCCCAGCGGGTACGGCGAGCATAATCCGGCCTGCAGAACAGGGGGTTGTCGTCCCCGATGCAGATCGAGAAGCGCCGCACCGCGTCGTCCGTGCAGCTGATGTTCCAAGGCTCGTCGATCGCACCGGTACGCAATGTGGGATTGGGGAACCCGATTCGACGGCGCATGAGCTCGACGGATTCATCGGTAATCCTGTTGCGCAGCAATCCGTCGTCGGTCTCAGCCATCGGCTCTTCCCCTCTCGTCTGAATTGAGTAATATCTATTGCCGCACTGGCCAACAAGGGCCGCGCATTGTGGAGGGGCTGCCAGAGTGTACGAAGGGTATGAAACGCTGAAGGTCGTCCGCGAGGGCAAGATCGTGACCGTCAGCTTCAATCGGCCGGAGGTGAAGAACTCCACCAATGCGCGCATGCACCAGGAGCTGGTGCGCGTCTTCCCCGAGATCGGCCGGGACCCGGAGGCGCATGTGGTGATCCTCACCGGCGAGGGCGACAGCTTCTCCGCCGGCGGCGACATTGCGGGAATGAAGCGCAATCTCGACGATCCCGCCCGCTGGGTGGAGAGCATGGGCGAAGCGCGCGACATATTGATGGGCGTGATCGACCTCGATCGGCCCGTGATCGCCAAGGTGAACGGCCATGCCGTCGGCCTCGGCTCCACGCTGGCGCTGGTCTGCGACATCGTCGTCTGCAAGGACACGGCGAAAATCGTCGATCCGCATGTGAAGGTGGGCCTCGTCGCCGGTGATGGCGGCTCGGTGATCTGGCCTGCGCTGATCGGCTACGCCAAGGCCAAGCGCTATCTGTTGACCGGCGAGCCGATCACCGGCGCCGAGGCGGAACGGATCGGCCTCGTGTCGGAGGCGGTGCAGGCCGAACGGCTCGACGCGCGCGTCGCCGAGATCGCCGAGGAGCTGGCCAATGGCGCCGCCGTCGCGATCCGGCTCACCAAGAAATCGGTCAATATGGGCCTGCGGCAGCTGATGGCGACGCAGATCGAGGCGCATCTCGGCTACGAGACCATGTCCTACATGTCCGCCGACCATCGCGAGGCGACCCATGCCTTCGTCGAGCGGCGCCCGCCGGTCTTCACCGGCCGCTGAACCCATCGCCATGCCCCTCGACCTGCCAGCCACGGTGCGCGCCAGCATCGCCGCCGGGGGCGCTGCCGACGCGATCGCGTTCGGCGGGCGCTGGCGGAGCTGGGCGTGGCTCTGCGAGGCCGCGCGCGCGATCGACGAGGCGATCGGGGAGGCGCCCGCCACGGGGCTCGTCGCGCGCAACCGGCCGCAGCATGTCGCCGCCTTCGCGGCCGGCGTGATGGCGCGGCGCGCGACGGTGATGCTCTATGCGGCGCAGACCCCGGCCGGACTCGCGGCGGACATCGCCGCACTCCGCTTGCCCGCCATCCTCGCCGATGCCGAGGACTGGTCCGACGCGGCGCTGGCGGCCGCGCGCGAGGCGGGGACGGCGGCGATCGCCATCCATGACGGCCAACCGGAGCGGATCGCGGTCCGCCTCGCCCCCCACGGTCAGGGTCCGTTCCGTACCCTCGCACCCGACACCGCGTTCGAGCTGCTCTCCTCCGGCACCACCGGCGCGCCCAAGCGCGTGCCGCTGAGCTGGGACGCGATCACCGCCGTCGTCGCAAGCGCCCAGGCGGCCTATGCCGGCACCGGCACGACCGGCGCGCCGCAGGTGATGGTACATCCGCTCGGCAACGTCGCGGGCCTGGCCTATGTCACGCCGCCGATCGCCTTCGGCCAGCGGCTGGTGCTGCTCGAGAAGTTCGAGGTAGCCACCTGGGCAGACGCGGTGCGCCGCTACCGCCCGGCGCGCGGCACCATCCCTCCGGCGGGCGTGCGCATGCTGCTCGATTCGGACGTGCCGCGCGAGGACCTGGCAAGCCTCGGCCTCGTCGCGGTGGGCGGCGGCAAGCTCGACATCGCGCTGCACGAGGCGTTCGAGGCGCGTTTTGGCATCCCCATCCTCACCGCCTTCGGCGCCACCGAATTCGGTGGCGTGATCGCCAACTGGACGCTCGACCTCTATCGCGCATGGGGCGCTGCTAAACGCGGCAGCGCCGGCCGGGCGAGCGCCGGCGTGGCGCTGCGCACGGTCGACCTGGAGAGCTTCACGCCGCTGCCACCCGGCGAGATCGGGCTGCTGGAGGCGCGCGTCGACCGCATCGGGCCCGACTGGATCCGCACCACCGACCTCGCCTCGATCGACGCCGACGGATTCCTGTTCCTGCACGGCCGGGCCGATGCGGCGATCAACCGTGGCGGCTTCAAGGTAGTGCCCGAAATGGTGGCCGAGATGCTGAAGGCGCATCCCGATGTCGCCGATGCCGCGGTGGTGGGCGTGGCCGACGCGCGGCTCGGCGAGCTGCCGGTCGCCGCGGTCGAGCTGCGCCGGGGCGGCTCCGCCGATGGCGCGGCGCTGCGCGCCTGGCTCAAGGACCGGCTGGTCGCCTATCAGGTGCCGGCCGAGATCCGCGTCGTCTCCACGCTGCCGCGCAACGCCTCAATGAAGATCTCGCTTGCCGACGTGAAAGCCCTCTTCGCATGAAGATCATCGAATCCCCCGAACTCGACGCCTTTCGCGACGAATGCCGCGCCTGGCTGGCCGACAATGTGCCGCGCGAGAAACGGCCGCCGGAAGGGCCGGCGATGCGCGACTTCGACCTTGCCTGGCAGAAGCGCCAATATGAGGGCGGCTGGGCCGGCGTCTCCTGGCCGAAGGATTATGGCGGGCGCGGGCTCTCGGTGCTCGAGCAGCTCGTCTGGCACGAGGAATATGCCCGCGCCGGCGCGCCGCCCTCGGGATCGATGTTCGTCGCGCTGAGCCATGCCGGGCCGACCTTGATCGTCTCCGGCAGCAAGGCGCAGAAGGCGCGCCATCTGCCGACGATCCTCCGGGGCGAGGAGAATTGGTGCCAGGGCTTTTCCGAGCCGGGCGCGGGGTCGGACCTCGCCGCACTCAAGACCCGCGCGGTGATTGATGGCGACCATCTGGTGGTGAACGGCACCAAGATCTGGACGAGCTACGGCCATCTCGCCACCTGGCAGGAGCTCTTGGTGCGCACCGATCCCGATCTGCCGCGGCACAAGGGGATCAGCTGGGTGATCTGCGATATGCGCACGCCCGGCATCGACATCCGCCCGATCAAGGCGATGTCGGGCCTCACCCATTTCTGCCAGGTCTTCTACGACGATGTGCGCATCCCGCTCGCGAATGTGGTGGGCGAGGTGAATGGCGGCTGGCGGGTGGCGATGACGACGCTCGGCTTCGAGCGCGGAACGGGCACGATCGCGCACCAGATCGAGCTTTCCAACACGGTCGACCGGCTGATCGCCGCCGCGCGCGACCTGCCCGCCGCCGACGGACGCGGCCGGGTAATCGACGATGGCGCGGTGGTCGCCGATCTCGCCACCTTGCGGGCCGAGGTGCTGGCGCTGCGCTCGCTCACCGCCGCCTCGGTCTCGCGCGGCATGCGCGAGGAGGTGCCGGGCGCGGAGGGCAATATCGTCGCGCTCTGGTTCGGCGAGCTGTCGCGCCGCGTGCACGCCGCCGCGCTGGACTTGCTCGGCCCGCGTGGGCTGGAGCGCGGCGGCGACCATGACTGGCCGCTCCACTATCTCGAAGCCTATAAATGGGCGATCGGCGGCGGCACTTCCGAGATCCGCCGCAATGCGATCGGCGAACGGGTGCTCGGCCTCCCCAAGGGACCTTCTGCACGATGATCGTCGATCTCCATCCCACCGAAGACCAGCGCATGATCGAGGAGAGCGTGCGCGCCTTCCTGGCCGACCGGCTGCCGGTCGAGCGGCTGCGCGAGCCCGCCCATCAGGGCGGCGCGGCCGAAGCGGCGGCCTGGGCGGAGCTGACCGCGCTCGGTCTGTTCGGGCTGGGCCTCGACGAGGCACGCGGCGGCCTCGGCCTTGGCCTCGCCGAGGAGGCGCTGGTCGCCCGCGCGCTTGGCCTCCATCTCGTCTCGCCGTCGGTGGTGGCGCAGATGATCGCGCCGCATCTCGCGCCGGACGATGCGCTGCGCGCCGCGCTGGTGGCCGGCGAGACGCGCGCCGCCTTCGCCAACCGGATCGGCGAGGCGGGCGGCCATCTGATCGACGGCGCGGGCGCATCCCATGCGGTGCTGCTGGCCGGCGGCGTCGCACTGATCGGCATCGATGCGCTCGGCAGCCCCGAGCCGGTCGACGCGATCGACGAGACGGTGCGGATCGCCCGCATGCTTGCCGCATTTCCGGCTGCGCCGCGCGATGCCGCCTCGGATCGCGCGCTGTTGCTGCTCGCTGCCTATCTGACCGGAATTGCCCAGGCGACGCGCGACATGGCGGTGGCCTATGCCATCACGCGCGAACAATTCGGCCAGCCGATCGGCGCCTTCCAGGCGATCAAGCATATGGCCGCGGATATGGCGACGCGCGCTGCGGCGGCCGAAGCGCAATGCTTCCATGCGGCGGTGACCTTCGGGCGCGGGCTGGACGACGGGATCGAGGCGGCCGCCGCCGCACTGCTCGCCGAGACGGCGGCACTCGCCAATGCCGGGGCGAACATCCAGATCCACGGCGGCATGGGCTTCACCGCGGAGTGCGACGCGCATCTCTACCTCAAACGTGCGCATCTGCTGGCGAGCCTCGCCGGCGGACGGCGCTTGCACCAGCGCCGCCTGTTGGGCACGGCATCATGAAAGCGAACACCGAGCGAGAGGATCCATGGACATTGCGGAAGAATTGCGCGCGATCGAACAGATCAAGGCGCTGAAGGCACGCTACTGGCGCGGAATCGACACGCGTGACCGGGCGCTGCTGCGCGGCGTGTTCACCGACGATGCGATCACCGATTTCCGCGATTCGACGCAGAGCGACGACGATACGCAGCTCAAGCGGAATCCCGACGCCTTCGTCGATGACCTGTTCGCGCTGCTGAACGGCGTCGTCACCGTCCATCACGGCCACAGTCCGGAAATCGCACTGCGCTCCGAAACCGAGGCGACTGGCATCTGGCCGATGGAGGACTGGCTGTGGGTGGAGGATGAGGCTTCCTCCCTGCCCTTCCGCAAGCTCAACGGCTGGGGCCATTATCACGACACCTATCGCAAGACCGCGATCGGCTGGCGTATCGCCTCGACCAAGCTGGTGCGCATCCGCGTCGAGGCCGAATAGCCGCATCCGCGACTGTCGGAAGGCGCAGTAAACCGGGTCGATCAGGCAGCGGCCGCGATCGACCCGGTCCTGCTTGCAAGGGTGGCGCGACCCGAAGAGCCCTTGCTCCTTAGCCAAATCGTCATGACCATCCTCTGCCCTAAGAAGGCGCATGTCGAGCAGCACTCCCTCCGGCCCGGAGGAAAATTAGGCCATCCGTTCGGAATCGACGCCCTTTCGAAGCATGGCTCCATCCACGCGGCCAGCGACGGTCGGCCGAAGACGCTCGATCGGGTTCCACGGCATGCCCGATCCGTAATCGCGTCGCCGCCAGGGGAGATTGGCCATGATTGGAGGATCACCGCGCAGACCAGGCCAGGCCGCGGCCTGACCGTCGAGCATGCATGCTTGCGATATAGACTGCGTTGCCATCCGCTGCGACGCGGGACGAACAGTGGCAGGGATGTCCGTTGCATCCCCGGCGCAGCCTATTTCGCGGCGGACCGATCGAAAAAAGAACCCGGCGGACTTATGCTCCGCCGGGTCCAGAGAAGAAGGCCCCTGTTGAAGGCCCCCTTCGGGTCGCAAAGCGACTGTAAGGGCTATTGCGGCGCAAGGAAACTATATGATGTTAAATTATGGGAATTAACCAGAAAAGATTATCGCGCCAACTGACTCTATTGTCACCAAGCATTGATCTTATCATTCATACTATAACCCATGTCATTATATTCCGATGTCGTTTCGATGGAGCGGGCCAGCGCCTTTCGGGCGCGCACCCGGCAGGCGACAAGAGGCCGATTCAAGCCTGCCGATACCGCCCTACATCCAAAGGATCATGCAGCACTCCGGGATTCACGAAGGGAAAGGCCGCTTCCCGTCAGCAATCCGGCAACTATCGTCCAATAGGGAAGGCCTCTTCGGGATAGCCTCCCTACCTCTTTCGGATAGGGACGAGCGATTAAGAACTATACAGTCGATATAGTTTTTTCCGGGATCGCTTCTGTGTCATCAGAACGACGCTTTGATCGATTCCCACAGATCCAAGCGAAGAGCCGGCGCATCGTCAGGTGTGTCGGCTCTTTTACCTCCGTCGGCGCGTGTTGTTCGATCGGGATCCATTCCGTCTCGGAAAGAGGTTCTCAATCTGAAAGCGAGCCGGGGATGCAGCTGGATTTTGTCCTGTATGGTCGCCCAGCGCCTTTTCATCCCGTCAAAATTCGTGCGCTAAGGGCGACGGCCAGTGCAGCAGGCATCACGAAGATACCCACCCTCAGGAAACGCCAGAAACTGACGTCCTCGCCTTCGCGCCGAATGGCTTGCAGCCACAATATCGTCGCCAGGGAACCGGTAACCGACAGGTTGGGACCGAGATCGACTCCAATCAGCAGAGCATCGGTTACGATTCGCGGCGGAGCCGCCCGGGCGACGGCGGTGCTCGTTATCAGGCCTGCCGGCAGATTGTTTATCAGGTTTGTTGCAACGGCAAGCGCAGCTCCGGAGGAGGCCGCGGCTTTCATCGGATTGGCTGCCATGCCCTTCAGCTGATCTGAAATGATCGCGATCGCTCCCGTTCGATCGAGCGCTTCGACGAGAACGAACAGCCCCGCGACGAGGGGCAGCACTCCCCAGGACACGGACCGAACGATCGGGATCGGGGATCGTCGCCCGGTCAGGCTCACGAACAGGGCCGTCGAGAATCCAGCGATCGCGGTCGGCAGCCCGAGTTGCTTGTCCAGAGCGGACGCCACGATCAGGCCGATCGCGGTCAAGATGATGCCGGCAATAGAAAGCCTGCCGCCGGACGACAACGGTCCCCGAGCCACATCATATTCGCAGTTGCCGCGGATCCGTTTCTTCTCGACCAGCCGGAGAACCAGGAACGTGACGACGATAGACGCCAGCGACGGGAGCGCGAACGAACCGATCCACTTTGCGAGCGGCGGTATCTGCCCATCGTAGAGCACCAGATTGGCCGGGTTGGAGATTGGGAGGACGAAACTCGCCGCGTTGGCGATGAGTGCGCAGGCGAACAGCAGCGGCAACGGATCGGCTCTTGCCTTCCGAGCCGCGACGAAGACGGCGGGCGTAAGCACGACGGCCGTGGCGTCGTTGGACATGAAGACAGTGACCACGGCGCCGGCGATGTAGACGAGCAGGAACAAGCGGGCCGTCGATCCGTGTGCGTGGTTCACGGCAGTCGCTGCCACCCAGTCGAAGACCCCATTTTCGCGCGCTGTCTCGCTCAGCAACATCATGCCGGTGAGGAAGAGATATACGTCGAGGCCCTTGGCGATCGCTTCACCTGCGGCTTCTACCGGCATCAGCCCCGCGCCAACGAGAAGCATGGCGCCCGCCACCGCCCAGATCCATTCGGGCCAGCGCATCGGGCGTCCGATGACACCCGCGGTGGAGATCCCCGCAATCGCCCACGTCGCGCCGATCGCGGCCGTCATCCGGACACGCTCGTCCTGGTTGCAGAAGCGTCGGTGGCCCTTGCCCTGCAGGCGGGACGCAGCGTGTTCGCGAAGCCTACCCATAGCGCGACGCTGGCGACGGCGAAGCTGCCGAGGATGTAGAAGGCGACCGGATAGCCCAGTTCCTGCGCGAGCCAGCCCCCGATCGCGGGGGACAGGCTGGCTCCCACGCCCTGCACCGTCATGACCGCGCCTTGGCCGACATTGACGCGACCGGTGCCGTTCAACAGACAGGCGACGAGCCCGGGCACCGCAACGCTCTGCAGCCCCGCCCCGATGCCGTCGAGGGCCTGTACCGGCCACACGCCCCAATGTTCGATGAAGGTACCTGCAATTACGCCGCGAACCGGCAGCGCCGCGAAGGACACGAGCAGCACCAGCCAATAGCCGCGTCCGGCAGCAACCTTCATCGCCGCGATGCTGGCGAGGATCATCACAGCCTGCGCCACCACGACCGTCGTTGCCGTGAACATCGCGGCATCGCCCTTGCCCGCGCCGACGACAGCAAGACCATAGAGCGGCAGCATCGCTCCGTTGCCAAGGTGAAAGCAGGCGAGCGCCGCGGCCAGAATGAGCATGGGTTTGTTGCGCGCTAAAACCTTGAAGCCTTCTGCTTCATCAGTTCCGTCGTGCTCCCGGCCGTGCTCCAGTCCTCTGGCGGCCTGATGATCGATCGCACGCTCGGGGATTGAGAGGACCGAAGCGATGGCAATGACACCGAAGCCCGCCGCCAGCCAGAAGATCGCCGGTATGCCGAGTTTCATGCCCAGCCAGCCGGCGAGCCCCGCACCCACCATGTTGCCGGCGTGGTTATAGGCTTGGTTCCGACCGTTCTGCGCGTTGAAACCCTTCTGCCGGAAAATGCCAAGTGTCATGCCGGCGACCGCCGGGCCAATAGCGGCGCCGGCGATCGCGGTGGCGATCTGGCTGACAGTGACGACCTGCCACGATTGGGACCAGAGGATGAGAAAGGAGGCCAGCACCGTGCAGATGCCGGTGATGACGACGATCCACCGTTTTCGGTGCGTGTGATCGATGAAGGCACCTGCCGGCGCTGTCATCAACATGCCTGCGACGCCGCCAGCGGTCATGACGGTGCCGATCGGCCCCGATGTCCAACCTCGCTGCTGTAGGAAGACTCCAAGGAAGGGCCCGATGCCAGCCTGCATATCGGCCATGAAGAAATTGAGCGATTGAAGCGCCCGCCTGGACCGTCTCAGGTCGCCATCGCGCGTGGCGGCGGCCGGTGACGTCGCCGGGATGGTGCTCGTCACCACGGGTCCTCCAGTTCAGACCGAGACATAACTCAGGTTAAGGCTGAAATTTCCCTGAGTTTCTTGCCGCCACGGATTCCGTGGTAAGGCCGTGCGCAGGATGCGAGCATGCTGATACCGCTGCCGGCAACTGCGCGGCGAATTTAAGCGGACCGGCGAGGTTGCCGGTCGATTTCGATCGCGGAAGGGCGCCAGTCGCCTGGCCCGAAGCGAATCAGCTCTACGCCACAAACATCGCAGCGAGAGTAGATGTCGCCTGCTCTTTTCCTGACTCTATTCCTGTCGGGCAGATGCCCGACCCGTGCGCAGCCTCGCACCGCGCGATATAATTTCCGGACAAAATACATAGATCCCCACGACCCGATTTTTATCTTTTCACGCAACGCGACCTGCCATGATGTTAGCCGGCCGTATGTGACATTATATCCCTACAGAAACTGAATTTTGCTTCATGACGATGGACGACTTCCGGCGAAGCTCGAAAATCGATCTCGAACGAGCAGCCACACGGCACGACCAAATCTACATCCGGTTTGGACCTTTAATACATTACGGATCCATAATAATCTCGCAAAGGATTGTTTATGGTCGTTATAAACTGACATCGCCCGTAGATATACTGCAGAATTATAGCGGATTAATTGCTTGAAGTCCGATATTTCGGTAGCTGCGGGGCTAGAATTCCAAAATATTATAGCCAATTCTGGTCACTTGACCCGAAGGGTAAAATCATGGATCAATTTGGTTTGACCGGCAGATATGTCCTCGTTCTGGAAGACGATTATTTCATTGCCAGCGAAGTAAGCCAGGCATTGCAGAATTCCGGCGCCAACATAATCGGTCCGTTCGGTTCCGAAGCCAGCGCCATAACCGCGATTAACCGCACACCGCCGGATCTGGCGATCTTGGATCTCAACCTCGGCGCCGGGCAAACTTTTGCCGCCGCGCGGGCGCTTCGGAAGGAGGGCATCCCCTTCTTCTTCCTCACCGGCTATGATCAATGGGCAATTCCCCCGGAATTCAGGGATATTCCTCTTCTCGAAAAACCTGTCGGCCTGACCCAGGTTGTTCGAACCGTCGATATGTTGCTGGATAATGGTGCGGCCCGCCTTCACTGAGTGGAAGGTGGACGATCTGCCATCCCAGCTTTCCCCGGGCCGAAGCACCCATGTTTACGTCTGGGGCATCCCGTCGGAATGGACCGGTCCCGCCTCGCGAGATTTTGCCAACTTTCCTACGCTTATCCTTTGCTCTGGTGCGCCGACACCCCCTTTCCGTAGGACTGCGGTGGCCTGCGCCGTCAGTGGATTTTGCCGAAGCACGCCTTCTATGCGTGAGAAGATCGAGTTTGCGTCGGGGCCACGCAGATGCAGCCTGCATTCGGCAGGCCGTTGCTCGAACCAATCGCATTCGCCGGCATCGCCCATCACCGCCTGAATTTCTTTCTCCAGCGCGCTCGTGTCGCAACGCCGCAAGCTGCCTCCCGCCAATGCTTCGCATTCAAAAATGATCGTTACGGTATGAACCTGCCCCTTCATGACGGCGGCGCGGCGGCCGAACAGCTTCAGCAACACGGTGTTCGTAAATCTCATCATTCTTGATATCGATCTGTTCGCAGCGGTGGCAATACCGCATGATCTGCAGGTTCAGCGGGTCCGATGCTGGCAAAAGGCCGCTGTCACGCCCGCCCGGCAACCGTCAGATGCGTGTCGGATTGAGATGCCCCGCGTGGATCAGCACCGTGTCACGGAGCCTCGCCGTCCCGGCAGGCATGCGCACCAAGAGCTCTTTGTTTTTGGGGAACTAACATGGGTTATTCGGTTTATACCGTGACTCACTTTTGGGAGCCTTGCAGTGCCAGGGGTGGTCGATGCCGCGCTATCATTTCAGGATATTCGACGGCAGGCCGAGTTCGGATCATGTCAGTATCGAACTTGAGGGCCCTAATGCGGCCAGAAACTACCTCCCGAAACTCACTGGCGATCTTCTTCGGGAGCAAGGCGACTCCTTCTGGGAGGGCGAGGATTGGCGAATAGAAGTGAGCAACGAAGCCGGTCTCATTCTATTTGCGATCTTCGTCAGCGCCGTCATATCTCCTGCTGGCGGACGGCCGACTGAATAAAGTGCGGGCAATGATACCGGCCCTTGCCTGGGCAAATCGACAGGGTGATCGAGCCAAGATGTGGCCGGACCGGCCGAAGCACGTATCATAATGGCGTCGCCCCACGCTCGTCGCGCGATTTGCCGACATCGATGAAGGGCAATCGCATGATGAGGCGCCGAGTGAGCCCCCCGGAGTGGTGCCGGGGGAAAATTGATCGGACGAGAAGCCTCCGTTCCGTCACATGGCGATCATGCTGACCGCCAAAAGCATGCACACGGCGATGATAATTCCACCCCACCGCAGGAAAAACTCGTCCATTGCCTCTCACGAATCCCGCTGCGACGCCCTTGCAGGCGCACTCTAATCATTGAAGTCCATTCTCATCAACCAATCCGTCGATAGGGTACATTAATTAACATTGTACCCGCGCGGGTAGCGGCTGCAGCTATGCTGCGGCCAACTAGTCATGGCCTTATAAGCCGCGAAACGCTTTGTGCGACCTCCGCGGGCACAATGCCGAAAATAGGTGCGGGTGTAATCGGAATGGACCCAAGTCGCCTGTATGTCCCACCGAGGGAAAGCGGTCCGGCTTTAGCGAAGCGCGGCGTAGCTGGCGCTCCCGGTTGCGACGAAGACCGCCCACGGCGACCGAGCGCCGACCTGAGGCAGCGCACGACGGACGGGCCGAGGCACGCCCGAATGGGCCTCGTACCGGAATTCGCCCTTATGGACACAAACCATCGAGCAGCGGCTTTGCGCCGCGCTCGCAAAAGCGTCCTTTGCGTCAATTCCGGCGCATGTCTATGTAATAATTTACATTATATGCAGCATATTTTACGCGCACATAAAGTAACTATAGTACAAATTGCAGATCATATCGAGTATCATACTCAGTTTTGTCACGAATATGTGCAATAAACCGGATGACAGATAGAATTTTGCGTCGTTATGGCGACGCATTTATCTATTTTTATCGCCGAAGGACCTTGACGCTTTCGGCTGACTTGGCATAATTTGATTTTCTCGCTTGATCGGGCACGTTCAAGCTAGAGGGATCGGTCGATGATCAGAATACCGAATACCGCAGAAATCTTGCCTTTTCCTCCAGGCGGGGTCGACGGCCCACGGACTCCCACGCCGCCAGCCCTGATGTCGGCCGTCCTGGATCTGATCGAGCAAAGGGGTGGAGGACAGGGCCTGTTCGAGACCGGTATGGCTGGGGTCAATCTGGTCCGCTCCTCCCAGACCATTATGCCGATTGCGAACATGTATCGGCCCTCGCTCTGCGTCGTCTTCAAGGGCGCCAAGGAAATCCTCTTCGGCGAGACCACGCTATACTATACGGAAATGGAGTGTCTCGTCGTCAGCGTCGAGATTCCGGCAATCGGGCGGATGGTAGGCGCAACGCCGGACAATCCCTATCTCGGCATCACGATCGAGTTCGACACCGCCATCCTGCGGGACGTGCTGCAGCAGATCGCGACGCCCCCGGTGCCGAACAGCCGATCTTCCCCGTGCGTGTTCGTCGGGAAGGTCGATGAAGCCCTTGCGGATTGTCTGACGCGGCTTGTTCGGCTGATGCAGAACGCCCCGGCGATCCCCGTTATTTTCCCCTCCATCATGCGCGAGATCCACTATTGGCTGCTGGTCGGGCCCTACGGAAGCGAGATCGCAAAGCTGGCGCTGCCCGACACGCATGCGGAGCGCGTCGCCAAGGCGATCAACCATGTGCGAGATCATTTCAACGAACCGCTGCGCGTCGAGGATCTGGCCGAGGTAGCTCGGATGAGCCCGTCGTCTTTCCACCACCACTTCAAGACCATGACGTCGATGACGCCGGTGCAGTACCAGAAGCAGCTGCGCCTTCTTGAAGCCCGCCGCCTGATGCTGTCCGATGCTGCAAATGTCTCCGAGGCCGCATATCAGGTCGGGTATGAAAGCGCGTCCCAGTTCAGCCGGGAATATACGCGTTCGTTCGGCACGGCGCCCAAGCGCGACGTGATGAACTTCAAGGCATTGTTGGCGCAGGCCACACCTCGCTGATCCTAACGACGGCCGCCAGAGCGGCAGCGGATGGAGGATTGGGCAAGTAAGTTCCGGGTTCAGGCATGGAGCTTTGGCGGCCGGGGCTTAGCTTTGTGAGGAAAATGCCGCGCAACTTCCTCAGCAAAGGCGAACATCATGAGACGTTGGACCGAGTCCGATATCCCTCCGCAACATGGCCGCGTGGCCGTGGTGACGGGCACGGGTGGCCTGGGATTCGAAGATGCCCTCGCGCTTGCCCGCGCGGGTTGCGACACGATCATAGCGGGCCGCAACCCGCGGAAAGGGGCCGAGGCGCTCGAAAAGATCCGCTCGCATGTACCAAATGCGAAGGCGCGGTTCGAGCTGCTCGACCTCGCGGAAATCGCGTCCGTCGCCGCCTTCGCCGAAAAGATGACGCGTGAGCACGAGCGGCTCGATATCCTCATCAACAACGCGGCCGTGATGGTGCCTCCGACGCGCAAGGTCACCGCGGATGGTTTTGAGCTGCAGCTCGGGACCAATTATCTCGGCCATTTCGCGTTAACGGCTTACTTGCTTCCCGTGCTGCGCCGCAGCCCGGCTTCGCGCGTCATTTCTGTATCGAGCGTGGCGGCCCTTCAGGGCGTGATCGCCTTCGACGACCTTAACGCCGAACGCGCTTATCGCCCCATGGTAAGTTACGCGCAATCCAAGCTCGCGTGCCTTCTGTTTGCATTCGAGCTGCAGCGCCGCAGCATTGCCGCCGGGTGGAGGATAGCGAGCATTGCGGCCCATCCGGGACTCTCCCGCACCGACCTGATCCATAACGGGGCAGGTCCGGACAGCATACAGGGTCGCATCCGAACCTACCTGCCCTTTCTCTTTCAATCAGCTTCGCGAGGGGCACTCCCGACGCTGTTCGCCGCGACGGCGCCCGAAGCAAAGCCAGGGGGTTATTGCGGTCCGAACGGATTGGGTGGCATCCGCGGTTATCCGGGCGCTGCCAAAATCCCATCCCGCGCACTCGATGAAAGCGTCGCTGCGCGCCTCTGGGAGATCTCGGAGAAACTGACGGGCGTGCGCTTCATCGACCAAGCGCCCGTTCCCTCAGAGCCTTCTCCAGATCCCGGAACAATCCTCCCGCACCAGCAAATCCTCGGGCTTGCTCAGCCGGGATAGCAGCCCGTCCAACAGCTCCAGCTTGCTCTCTCCTGGCATCGTCGAGTCCCTTCTTCTCAAGAATGAGACCCTCTCCAATCCTTACAGGATATCTGACACCCCGCTCAATAGAGGCGCTCGTCCGGGTCCCGCCAATCTATCCCGATTATCTGAAATCGCGCGAACTGGACATTATCGCCGAGTTTGACCGTAGCAGTCGGCTCAAACGGCTTACTCGCAAGCGCACCGCCCAACTGATCATTATTCACTTCCTCTACGCTCACCCACATCCGCTCAACGCCCCACTTCTGGTCAGGAGGCATGTGCTCGAACATCAATTGTACATGATCCCCCACCGAGATGGCGGCCAACTCCGCTTCCCGAGGGAGGAAGAAAGTGTACGGCGCCTCCGCTGCGTTGATGCGCGGATCAAGTAGCTCGTAACCAGGGGCGGTCGGCGATGTCATGCCCTATGCTACGAACTGCGCCCTCCGGTGAATAGCCTGCTTCACCGACGCTCATGACCGGACGCTGACAGCTCCATAACGCACAGCGATCATCCAGCGTGAGCCGACGAGTTCGAAGAGGATTGGGTGAGATCCGGCTTTGTCCGAATTTCGTCTATAATCAGGATATTGCGGAAGGCGGTTGGCGGAGACGGAGTCCTTAGAATTAGAGAGAACTCATCCTCTCCCATGACACCGTCTGTTTCTAAGCAATTAGCTGATTTACATACATTTTATTCATAGCGTACTGCCGCTGCGATTGCTCACCTTATACCACGATATCCCACCGAAGCGCATCTCAAAGTGGGCATGGAAGTGGGCACGGATTTCGGTTACGATGGTTCGACGGACAAGGACGCATTCATGTCGAGAGCCCTCAACCGAATGACCGCGCGCAAGGTCGCCTCCCTGAAGGAGCCGGGACGCCATGCTGACGGTGGAGGCTTGTATCTGCGGATCACGCCGGGTGGCGCACGTTCCTGGGTGTTCATGACCGCGAGTCATGGCAAGCGCACCGAGATCGGCCTTGGCGCAGAAGCTGCCATCCCGCTTGTCACCGCCCGCAAGCTGGCAGCGGACATGCGCGAAGCTGTCGCCACCGGCATCGATCCGCGCGAGGTCATCGCGCCCAAGCCTCTGACACCGGCGCCGGAGGTCATCACCTTCGGAGCCTTCGCCGAGACCTATATCGCGAGCGTGGAAGAGGGGTGGCGCAACGATATCCATCGCCAGCAATGGCGTAATTCACTCCGCGACCATGCCGGAAGCCTCAAGGACAAGCCGATCAAGGATATCTGCACGGAGGATGTCCTTGCGGTGCTGCAACCCATCTGGCTCTCCAAATCCGAAACCGCCAGCCGGGTGCGGGGCCGAATCGAAAGGATCCTCGCTGCTGCCAAGGCCCGCGGATTGCGCCCTCTCGACGCCCCAAATCCGGCTCAATGGAAGGGCCATCTGGATGTCCTTCTCCCGCGCCGTCCGAAGCTCACCCGAGGTCATCACGAGGCGCTCCCCTGGCGCGATGCGCCCACCTTCATGGCGCAGTTGCGCAAGCGCACCGCCTTGGCGGCGAGAGCGCTTGAATTCACGATCCTGACCGCTGCACGGTCGGGCGAGACGCTTGGTGCAACGTGGGGCGAGATCGACTTCGATCAAAAGCTTTGGACGATCCCGGCCAAACGCATGAAGGCCGGCGCGGAGCATGTGGTTCCGCTGTCCGGTGCGGCCATCGCGCTCTTACTGGAACTGAAGCCGGAAGCGCCAGCGGCAACGGACCTCATCTTCGCGGTCGGTGGTGCTGCCCGCTCCAACATGGCCATGGCGATGCTTCTGAGACGAATGGGCCAGAGCGTCACGACCCATGGGATGCGGAGCACCTTTCGGGACTGGGCTGGCGATGCCACCGAGTTCCCACGGGATCTCGTGGAACAGGCTTTGGCCCACACCATCAGCAACAAAGCCGAGCGCGCTTATCGTCGCGGAACCGCAATCGAGCGACGGCGTGGACTGATGGATGCGTGGGAACACTATCTCACCGGATCAACGACCCGCTAGGCTCGCTTCAGCCAGATAGCTGTACATCTGCCTCCTGCTTGACGACCGGCAGCCTCAACGCGACCCAATGCCAGTCGTTCAGCTGCTTAGCTGACAGCGAACGATGACTGGACAAGCCGCTTACCCAGATTGGCGCCGCTACACCTCCGGCTTACCATCAGACCCGCTCCTGCGCTTCCGGAATCCAAAGGTGTGTGTCGCAAAAACACTCAGACCGAAGGCCTCCGTTTAGGTGATTTTTCACTTGCGCTTTGGCAGGGCGATCCAGGATAGCAACTGTGCTCCGAACAAAGCGGAAAACGTCATCTCACCCGGACGATCTGTTCCAGCTGCAGATTGTTACGGTGCGATGTTCAACACGATCACATTGGCATCTGCCTCGCGTGGCTCTATGCTGGAGTTGGGGCACAGGGGAAATTCGGTGGATGGTGACAAGGCTCTCGGCCTGATGAATGCGCTGTTGTGGAACAGCCTTGTCATTTCCGGACCGATTCTGATTGCTGCGCTCGTAACCGGCCTCGTCATCAGCGTGCTGCAGGTTGCGACGCAGCTGCAGGAAATGACCCTCAGCTATGTACCCAAGCTGTTCGTATGCGCACTAATGCTCGCTTTGCTGGGCCCCTGGCTACTGGCCCGCCTCACCCAATTCGCCATCACCATGATCGCACTCATCCCACAGCTTGGCTAACCAATCGTGCCTGCGACCGCCATCTCTGCCTGGCTGGCGTCCTGCCTGCTGCTTAGCCTCCGCATCGCGCCGACCTTCGCCTGGGGACCGCCATTCTCCCTGGTCCGCGCGCCGCTGCTCGTCCGCCTGCTGCTCGCGCTCGGACTGGCGGCGGCGACCACAGCGGCGATGCCGACAACGGCATTGGTCCGGGATCTTTCGCTTGCAAGCCTGCTCCTTGGATCGGCCCGCGAACTTCTGCTCGGCGGCCTCTTCGCGCTCGCCTTTCAGCTGGTCTTTGCCGCGCTCTACCTCGCCGGCCGCACGATCGATATCCAGGCCGGCTTCGGGCTAGCCGTGCTGGTCGACCCGACCACGAGAACGCAAACGCCGCTCGTCGGCACGCTGTTTGCCTATGCAGCTGGAGCGGTGTTCTTCGCGACGGACGGCCATCTCGAGTTGCTCAGACTCATCGTCGCATCGCTCGACGCAGTCCCGCTCGGCAATTGGGTCATGGCCGATCCAACCGACCGGCTCGCCGGTCTCCTTTCGACTGTTTCGCTGATTGCCTTCGGTTTCGCCGGAGCGGCCGCGCTTGCGCTCTTTCTGATCGACGTTGTGATCGCCCTGCTTGCTCGGACGGTGCCTCAGATGAACGTGCTGGTGCTCGGTTTCCAGGTGAAGACACTTGCCCTGCTGGCAGTGCTCCCTCTGGTTTTCGGCCTCAGCGCCGCGCTCCTCGCCCGCATGCTCGCCATCGCCCTCGAAACGCTGCCGCGATTGATCTGACCGATGGAAGAGACCGAACAGGACAAATCCGAGGCTGCGACCCCCTTCAAGCTCGACCAGGCGCGCCGCAAAGGTACGGTCGCGCGGGGCATGGACCTCGGCTTCCTCACCGGCCTCGCCACCTTCCTCGCTTATATGTGGATGACCGGCCCCGCCCTGTGGGCATCGCTCAGCGAGATGATGCGACGAGCGCTTGTCAGCGCCCCCGGCCTTGCCGACGATCCCCACGCGGCGGCCGCGGCGGCGGGAATGCTCGTCCAGATGATCTGGCGCCCCGTAGCCGCGCTGGCTGGCGCCGTTCTGCTGGTCGTGCTGCTGTTCGAGATACTCCAGACCGGCATCGTCTTCTCCTCGCAGCCGTTGAAGCCCGACTTCAACCGGCTCAATCCGATCCAGGGATTGAAACGGCTGTTCACGTTCAAGCTGCTCATCGAAACCGCCAAGAACGCCCTGAAGCTGTTCGTCTATGCGCTGGTCGGATGGTTGGTTATTCGATGGGCCGTCAGAAATCGCGCCGACGAGGCTCTCGGCCTCGGCCTGCTGCTTGCGCGAACCGGCCTCAGGCTGCTCGCCGCTTTCGCGCTGACTGCCATCTTCTTCGCCGTTCTCGACCAGATCATCAACCGCCGCGCCTTCGCAAAGCGCATGCGGATGAGCCGGCGCGAGGTCAAACGCGAAGCGCGCGACCGGGAAGGCGAGCCGCGGCTCAAGCAGAAGCGCAAGCAACTCCATGCGGAGTTCGTCAAGATGAGCACTAGCTTGCGCGCGATTCGGGACGCGGACGTGCTGATCGTCAATCCGCGCCACGTCGCCGTGGCCCTGCGGTACGATCCGCGGCAGATGGCCGCGCCGCAGGTGGTATCGCTCGGGACGGATCGCTTGGCGCTTCGCCTGAAGCGCCTTGCGTTTCTCTACGGAATTCCGGTCGTGGAAGACCGGGAACTCGCCCGGGCGCTGCTCAAGGGCAGTGCGCTCGGCCGGCCGATACCGGAAGCCAATTTCCGGCCGGTGGCCGCAGTCTACAACCGACTGCAGAAGCAGGGTCGTTTCTAGGAAGGTGGACCAAGGCGTGTTGAAGTCCGTGTTCGGCAGGAATCAGGATCTTGTCCTGGTGTGTGGGGTCATCGCGATCCTGCTCATCCTCTTCTCGCCAATTCCGCCGGCGCTGCTCGATCTGCTGATCATCGTGAACTTCGCATTCGGCCTGACGATCCTCCTGCTCACCTTCTACGTCGTGCGGCCGGTGGCCTTCTCGACCT
This sequence comes from Flavisphingomonas formosensis, assembly GCF_009755815.1. GTDB lineage: Bacteria > Pseudomonadota > Alphaproteobacteria > Sphingomonadales > Sphingomonadaceae > Flavisphingomonas > Flavisphingomonas formosensis. The sequence goes on along the minus strand of NZ_WRPK01000001.1, from coordinate 431,100 downwards.
TTCCCTCGCTGCTTCTCGTCGCGACGCTGTTTCGGCTGTCGCTGAACGTCGCTGCGACGCGGCTCATCCTGACCGGAGCCAATGCCGGCGAGGTGATCGGCGCGATCGGCTCCTTCGCCGTGCAGGGCAATTTCGTGATCGGCCTGGTGGTCTTCTTCATCCTCGTCGTCGTCCAATATGTGGTGGTCACCTCCGGCGCGCAGCGCGTCTCGGAAGTCGCGGCTCGCTTCGTGCTGGACTCGGTGCCGGGCCAGCAGATGAGCATCGACGCCGACCTCAACATGGGTCTCATCGACCAGAACGAGGCGAAGCGCCGGCGCAAGGATCTCGAGAAGGAAGCCGCCTTCTACGGCGCGATGGACGGCGCATCCAAGTTCGTGAAGGGCGACGCCATCGCCGGAATCATCATCCTGCTGATCGACATCATCGCCGGCTGGATCGTCGGCGTCGCCCAGATGGGCATGGACTGGAGCGCGGCGCTCCAGACCTTTACCCTGCTCACGATCGGCGACGGCATCGTCACTCAGGTCCCGGCCCTGGTCATCTCGGTCGCGACCGGCATCATCGTCACCCGCTCTTCCGCCGATCGGCAGCTCAGCACGGAAGTGTTCAGCCAGCTGACCTCCGTGCCGAAGATTCCGCTGATCGTCCTCGCCGCGTTGCTGCTGCTGCTCGCCATGCCCGGTATGCCCAAGTGGCCGATCATCCTGATCGCCATGCTGGCGACAGCATCCTTCTTCGCAGTCCGGCGGCGCCAGCGCGCGGAGGAGGATGGCCAAGGCCTGTTCGAAGCCGCAGCCGATGCGGCCGAGTCCCAAGCCGGTGCACCGGTGCTCCCCGTCGAGGTCCGGCTCGGCAAGGAGCTCGGCCAGCAGTGGGTCGCGATCAAGCCGCTCCTTTCCGAGCGGATCGCTACCCTGCGTAGCCAGCAGGAGCAGCTTTCCGGCTTCGCTTTCCCGTCGGTGGTCTTCCAGGACGGCAGCGGCCTCAAGCCGCTGCATTATGAGATCGCCCTGTTCGGAGTGCGCCACGGCCAAGGCGAGCTCCATCCCGACCAGATGCTCGCAATCCAGCCCGCCGAAGGAAACAGGCGCGCCTTGCCCGGCGTCGAAACGCGTGATCCAGCTTTTGGCCTGCCCGCGGCATGGATAGAGGAAAGCCACTACGAGCAGGCCCGCAGCGACGGCTACACGCTGATCGATCCGGTCACGGTGCTGATGACGCATCTCGGTGAGACTCTCCGCCGCGAGGCGGCGATGCTTCTCACGCGCGCCGACGTCCTCGCGCTGCTGGAAGGCGTGCGCGCACGGCAACCCGGACTGATCGAAGAACTCGTTCCCGCGATCATGACCGTATCCGACGTCCAGCGCGTTCTGCAAAACCTCCTCGCCGAGGAGGTCTCGATCCGCAACATGGACCTCATCACGGAAACCCTCGTCGACTGTGGACGCGCAGCGAAAGATCCGGCCGAGCTCACCGAGCTGGTCCGGCAGCGGCTGAGCTACAGCATCTGCGATACGCTGCGTGGCAACCATGACCAGCTGGCGGTGCTGAGCCTCGACCCGCGCACCGAAGGGCAGATTGCCGAAAGCCTTCGCCGCAGCGAAGGCGCCGGCTTCCTGCTCGATCCCCGACTCGCCGACCAGTTGATCCGCAAGCTGATTCCGATGGTCGAGACGATGATTCGGCAGAGCCTCGCTCCGGTGCTGCTCTGCAGCCCTGAGATACGCCGTCACCTGAAGACGTTCACCCGCCGCAGCGTGCCACGGCTCGCCATCCTGTCGGTCAGCGAGGTCCCGCATACGGTTGATCTGGCATCTTTTTCTGTTCTTAAAATCGACTGATCCGATTTGAATGCAACTGAGCATATTTGCGGTGAGCCGTGCTTCGCCCCCGTTGCAATGTTCATCGACCGTACATATTCGGAAAAGCCATGGGAGGCATCATTCACATCGGGGGCACGCTCCTCGCGCGTGCGGAAGAGCGCGCGGCGGTCATTGCCCAGAACATGGCGAACCTTGCCACGCCGGGCTATCGGTCGGTCGGCTCGTTCGCGCGGCTCGTCACCGTCGACGACCCCGAGAGCTCGGCCAATGCCGACACCAGCGAGGCCTTATTCCCGACTCACGCGACCAGGGGCAAGCTGATCGAGAGCGGCAGCCCGCTGGATTTGGCTCTTGCCGGCAACGGCTATTTCGTCGTGCGAAAGGATGATGCACAGTATCTGACCCGCGCCGGGCAATTCCATCGTGACGATCTCGGGCGACTGTTGACCGCAAATGGCGATATCCTCCAGACCGATCACGGCGATGCGGTGCTCGCACAGGGTGAAGTCCTGGTCTCTCCGGACGGTTCGATCAGCCAGTCCGGCCGTTCAATCGGTCGCATCATGGTCATGGATGTCGCAAACCCGGCAGCCTTGCGGCCAGCCGGAAGCGCGCGTTTCTTAGTCGAAACGGCGGAGCTGCAGGAGGTGGCCAGTCCGGTCGTTCGGCAAGGCATGGTCGAGGCTTCCAACGTCTCGCAGGCAGGCGAGATGCTGGCCCTGATGCAGGTGATGCGTTCGGCGGAGGCCGGCCAGCGCCTCGTCCAGACCTATGACGACCTGGTTCAACAGGCGATCACGAGCTTCAATCCGGGGCAATCATGAACGGCGCTTTCTATATCGGTGCGACCGGGCTCGACGCGCAGCAGCGCGCGCTCGACACGATTGCCAACAACATCGCCAATATCAACACGCCGGCCTTTAAGCGCTCGGCGGCGCGCTTCGCCGACCTGATGGCGACGCCGCGCGATCGGGACGACCTGCCCGTCACGCTGTCCGACCGGACGGGCACGCTCCAGGGGGTGACGGTCCAGGCCACCCCACACGTTTGGACGCAAGGAGAATTGCGCCAGACCGGCAATGCCATGGACCTGGCGATCGACGGCGAGGGCTTCGTCGAGCTGATGGGCCCCTCCGGCCAAATGCTGCTGTGGCGGGGCGGCACGCTCAAGGTCAATGGCGATGGCTATCTGGCCACAGCCGACGGAACGCCGCTACGGGCGATGATCGCCGTCCCGGCGGGAGCCACCGATCTCTCCATCAGCCGGGACGGCGTCCTGTCCGCGACGGTCGACGGCGAAACCGGCGCACGGGAGATCGGCCGGATCGACTTGGTCACCGTGCGCGACTCCGATCAGCTCATCGATCGCGGTGCCGGAACCTATGAGATCGCCGAGGACGATCAGGCGCAATCTGCCGAACCAGGCTCCGAAGGAGCAGGTGTCTTCCGTCAGGGCGTCCTCGAACAGGCTAACGTCAGCCTGTCAGACGAGATGGTGACGCTCCTGCTCCTGCAGCGGGCCTATGCCGCCAATGCGCAGGTGGTGCAGGCTGGCGATCAGTTGATGGCTCTGGTCAACGGGCTGCGCCGATGACCCTCCTGCTGGTGGCGCTGGCAAGCGGTTCCGCCGCCTGCCCGGCAGTGCCGCCCATCCACTTCCATGAAAACGTCTCGGTCGAGCAGCCCGTGCTGCGCTTCGGCGATGTCGCCGAGTTGGAAGCGCTGCCGACCGCGTTGCGGAAGCGAGCGGCCTCGCTCCCACTTCTCCGCCTGCCGGGCCGCCAGCGGCAGTTCGACTTGGCATCCGGCTGGATCGCCGCTCGGGGCCGCGGGCAGATGCCAGCGCTTGCCTGCTGGCTCGCAGCATCCACCGGCGGCGTATCGAGGGTGCGGGTGACATTGCGCTCACCCGCACCCTCGATACGCCGCCGGGACCCGCCCGTAGCGAGCGGCGCGCATCGCACCGAACGGCTCACGCTGGTCTCAAACAGCGGCGTCGTCCGGGTGAGCCGTGTGGTCGAGGCCCTGCAGGACGCACGGCCGCACCAACGCCTCTTCGTTCGCACTGAGGACGGTTCGGTTGTTTCCGCGCGATATGGGGAGGCCCGGCGATGAAGCGTCGTGGCTGGCTGTGCCTCCTCGTGGCCCTGGCGTCTCCCGCCACCGCGACGGATCTCTATGCGCGCGGCAATTGGGCGGCGCTCGCGTCGGACCGCATCGCGCGCGAGCCCGGCGACGCCATTACCATCCTGGTCTATGAGAGCGCGACCGCGACCAATAGCGCGAATACGGGATCGCGCAAGGGAACGTCGCTGAGCGGCTCAGTCCACGGCCCCCATTTCGACAAGTCGGCCGGGCTCGACATGGGGGGATCGTCGCAGGCGAACGGCACCACCGGCCGCTCCGGCCAAATGGTTGCGCAGATCAGCGCCCTGGTCGAGTCCGTCCTGCCCAACGGCGACCTGATCGTCGCCGGCCAGCAGGAGATGCGGATAAACGGCGAACGCACGCATATCAAGGTGCGCGGTCGTGTCCGACTGGCGGACGTCTCGGCATCGAACGCGGTCCTTTCCACCCGGCTCGCGGATGCGATGATCGACTATGACGGAACTGGCTTCGTGTCGCGGAGCGGCAAGCCAGGTATCATAACCCGGGTCTTCAACTGGCTCGGCATTCTATGATCCTGCGCCTGTTCGCATCGCTGCTCCTGCTCTGCCTTGCCCCGCCGGCTCTTGCGACCGGCGGCGAGGTGCGCATCAAGGAGCTCGGCCGCTTCCTAGGCTGGCGCGACAATGCGCTGGTGGGTTACGGCATTGTGACCGGTCTCGCGGGCTCCGGCGATTCGCCGCGCAGCGGAGCGACGCGGCAGGCGCTGAGCAACGTGTTGAGCCGGCTGGGCGCCACCATCCTTCCAGATCAGGTCCAGAGCCGCAACGTCGCGGTCGTCATCGTCACGGCAACACTGCCGGCCGATTCCAATATTGGCGACCGCCTCGATGCGACGGTGACCTCGATCGGTGACGCGCGCAGCCTCGTCGGCGGCACGCTGCTGATGACGCCGTTGCTGGGCCCCGACCAGAAACCCTATGCGCTGGCCCAGGGAGCGCTGGTCGTCGGCGGCTATAATTTCGAGGACAGCCTCAACCTGCGCCAGAAAAACTATCCGACGTCGGGGACCCTTCCGGGCGGGGCGACGGTCGAAACCGCGGTCGAATCTGGCGTCGGAGGCCCCGACCGCCGGCTGACCTTCGTGCTGCGCGATCCCGATTTCACCACCGCCAACCGGGTCGCCGCCGGTATCAACGGCGCGTTCGGGACAGGGATCGCAAGTGTCAGGAGCGCCGACAAGGTTGTCATCGACGGCAATCTTGCCGGGCTCGACACGGTCTCGCTGATCAGCCGCATCGAAGGCCTCAATGTCCAGCCTGACGAGATTGCCCGTATTGTCATCAACGAACGGTCGGGAACCGTTGTCGCGGGCGGCCCGGTCCAGATCTCGAGCGTCGTGATCGCTCAGGGTGACATCAAAGTCTCGGTCAGCGTCGATAACCAGGCCTCGCAACCCTATATCTTCGGCGGCTATGCGCCGGGGGCACGTAGCCTCGTTGTCACCAACACCAAGCTCGATGTGACCGAATCAGCCCGCAACGACGCCGTGGTCCGCTTTCCGAGCACCACTGTCGCCGATCTCGTCCAGGCGCTGCACCGCGCCCACGTCGGCACCCGCTCCACCATCGCCATCCTCCAGGCGATCAAGGCAGCAGGCGCCCTCCACGCCGAAATCATCGTCCAGTAGGATTCTTCATGGCAGCCGATAACATCGTGATCATGCTGAAGGCGCTCGATGGCCTCGCCGCGCGCGGCACCGTGATCGCACAGAATATCGCCAATGCCGGCACGCCCAACTACCGTCCGCTCCGACTCCGCTTCGAACAGGCGCTGCGCGATGCCGCTCTGGTGGGGGACGAGGCGGTCCGGGCGCTTGCTCCGACGATCGCCCCGGTGCCGGCCGGCGCGCCCGAGGCACACCAGCGGCTCGATCTCGAGCTCGCGGCGGCGTCTACCACGGCGCTGCGATACGGTGCGCTCATCGACATGCTGGGACGCCAGATGCAGCTTGAGGCGCTCGCCGTCAGAGGGAATAACTGATTATGCACGCGATGGAAATCAGCCGCACCGGGCTCGAGGTGGAATGGCGGCGGCTCGAGGTGATTTCGGAAAATCTCGCCAATGCGGGCACCGTACGCACCGCCGGCGGCGGTGCCTATCAGCCGCGGCACCTTATCTCCGGGCCGCGCGGCGAATTCTCCGCCTATCTCGATCGCTCCCACGCTTCGGCGACCGCGCAGGACGAGCGGCTGGACGGCGTCATGGTCTATGCGATCGAGCCGGACGCGACGCCGCCGCGCCGCGCTCACGAGCCTGACAACCCGCAAGCCGACGCAGACGGGTTCGTGACCTATCCGGCGATCAACCATGCAGAGCAGATGGTGCTGATGGCGAAGACGGCCCGTGTCTACGAAGCCAATATCGTCGCCATGAACACTGCACGGCAGATGTACGCCAAGGCGCTCGAGCTGGGGATGCGGGGATGAGCATATTGCCGATCACTCCGATCGCCGACGCCCTTCCCATATTGTCCCCGGTCCAGCCGGCGCCGCCGATCGCGCCAGCGCCGAACGGTGGTTTCGCCAGCCTGCTCACGAACGGCATCGACGGCGTCGATGCCAAGCTGCGCGCCGCCGACGACCTCACCCGCCGGTTCGCGCTCGACGATTCGATACCGGTTCATCAGGTCAGCTTCTCGCTCGAGCAGGCCCGGATGTCGCTCGAGCTCATGCTGCAGGTGCGCAACCGGCTGGTCGAGGGCTATCAACAACTCATGAACATGCAGCTCTAGGCCACCGGGATGCTCGACCGCTTCCGCAGTGCCTCGCCGCGTGCCCAGATGCTGTTCGTCGCGGCACTGTCCGCCGTGCTGCTGGCGCTCATGCTAGTCGCCTGGCTCCTGCTGCGCGAGCCCTATCGGCCGCTGTTCACCCGCCTGCGGCCAGCGGACGCGGCGACGATCGTCGCCGATCTCGACAAGCGCAAGATCGACTATCGCCTCGCGGATGGCGGGAGCACCATCCTGGTACCAGCAAATGCCGTCGAAAAGACCCGGCTCGGTGTCATGACCGGAGATCTGCCGCTGAAGGGCACGGTCGGGTTCGAACTGTTCAACAAATCGGACATGGGACTCACCGATTTCGCGCAGCGGATCAACTATCAGCGCGCCCTGCAAGGCGAGCTCGAGCGGACCATCATGTCGCTCGACAATGTGGAGTCCGCCCGCGTTCATCTGTCACTTGGCGAAGATCGCCTGTTCCGCGAGGATCGGGTCCCGCCCAAGGCCTCCGTGACGATCCGGACACGCGACGGCACAGCGATCGACGAGGCGACGGCGGCGGGTCTACAGCGGCTGATCGCGGCAGCCGTGCCGCGGCTCGAGACGGATGCCGTCGTCATCCTCGATTATGCCGGCGATGTGGTCAGCGCCGCGCAACCGTCCTCTGTCGCGGCCGTCACACCGGCGACCGCCGAACAGCTGGCGATCGGCCAATATTATGAAGCCCGTGTGCGCGAGGCCATCGAAGCCAGCTACCCCGGCGATATGATCGGCGTCTCGGTCACTCCGATCTTCGGCGAGGCCGGCGAGGCGGATCATTGGGATCCCGCGGCACGCAGTTTCCCGCTGGCCATCATTCTTGCGCCGAAGACAAGCCTCGACGCTGGGGCACAGGCGGACCTGCGGACCCGTGTGGCCAGCGCGATCGGTGCCGACCCCTCCCGCGGCGACAGCATCCGGTTCGGAACCCTGCCACAGGCGGGACAGGCTGCGCTCGCCCCTCCCGCATCCGCCAGACACGCCGCGGCATCGGTGCCGCTGCCGGACGACCAAGCGGAAGAGCCGAAGTGGCGGCTGCACTCTGTGCTCTGGCCGGCCATCGCGATCGGCCTGGTCCTCGTCCTTATCCTCGTCCTGCGCGGGCGGGCGGCCACGACGCTCAGCGATGCGGAACGCGCGGACCTCGCCGCCCGGCTTCGCCACGCGCTCGACACCGAGAACGGAGCCGCCCATGGCCTCTGATCGTAGCCTGCGCCGCCTGGTTATCCGCCTGGCCCGCCTGCGCGCGGATGACCGCACCGCGGTACTCGATGAGCTCGAGCCGGACCAGCGTGCGACGGTCGAGCGGCTGCTTGGCGGATATCTGGGTCTCGCTGCTGGAACGCCGTCGGTGCCGCACAGCCCCGTGTCGCTCTGGCTTGTGGGCCGATTCCGGGAAGAGGGACGGATGACAGACGAAGCGCGCGAGACATTGCGGCACTGTGCCGCCGAGCTGTTTCCGGTACCGCCGACCGCCGGCCCAAGCCCCTCCGCAAGTCTGCTCGGACGCCTGACCTCCTGGGCGCTGCCGCGATGACGATGCTGATCAAGGCCGAAGATGCCGCCTCTTCCATCGCTCCGGACGCCGCGCGACACATCTCACGCGAGGATCAGGCCTTGCGTGACGCTCAGGCGCGTATCCGGGCGCTGGAGACACAACTCACCGAGCGGCGGCAGGCCGAGCAGGCTCTGCTAGCCGAGCATGAGCGTGCCTTGGCCAAGGCTAGAGAAGATGCATTCGACGAGGGGCGCGATGCAGCTCAAAAGGAGGATGCGCAAAGGCTCAGCTTGCTGCGCGACGCGCTCGTGGCTCTGCGTGATCAGGTCGATGCGCGGATGCGCGAAACCGAGCGTCTCGCGGTCCTGCTCGCGCGCGACTGCCTGGACATTTTGTTCGGAGCCGCCAGCAACCGCCAGGATGACGTCGAGCGTCTGATCCGCCATCAGATGGAGCAGATCGACCGCGCGATGATCCTCGAGATTCGGGTCTCGGCGTCCGATTTCCCGGAAGAGGTGCTCATCCAACAGCTCGCGTACCGGCTGACACCGGATGGTGGGCTCACCCTTCTGCGGGATCCCCGGCTCGCAAGCGGCCAGTGCACGGTGGTGGTCCGGCTCGGCCGGATGGAAATCGGACTGGATCAGCAATGGCCTGCCTTGCGAGAACTGCTCGGCGAGCTTGCCGCGCCCGAAGCGCTGGCCGCGTGAGCCATCGCTGGTCCGCCCGGCTGCGCGCGTTCGACCCGGTCCGCAGGACTGGGCGCGTCAACGCCATACGCACGACGGTCGTGGAAGCCGATGGCCCCAACGTCCCGCTGGGCACGCTCTGCGAGATAGAAGCGCGGGGTGCCGGCAGCGCGATGCTGGCCGAAGTGGTGGCGGTTGACACGCAACGGGTCATGCTCGCGCCGCTGGAGCAGGGCCTCGTCACCTATGCCGGCGCAACCGTGACCGCCCTGCCGGCCTCGGATCGTATCGCAGCCGGACCAGCCCTGCTCGGCCGGGTGCTCGACGCTCTCGGCCGCCCGCTCGATGGCCGGCCGGCGGCGCCGGCCCACGAACTGCACCCTCTCGAGGCCCCTTTGCCATCGCCGCTCGAGCGCGCGTCGCCGCGCCAAATCTTCGAAACTGGCGTGCGTGCGATCGATGGCGTGTTGACCCTCGGCGAAGGGCAGCGGGTGGGGATCTTTGCGGCGGCCGGCGTCGGCAAGACCAGCCTCATCGCGCAGATCGCCCGGCAGGCCGAAGCGGACGTGACGATCATCGCGCTGATCGGCGAGCGCGGGCGCGAGGTTGACGCGCTGTGGCACGACGGGCTGGACGTCGCGGCGCGCGCGCGCAGCACACTGATCGCGGCGACCTCAGACCAGCCGGCCGCGCTGCGCGCGCGCGCTGCATTCCAGGCACTGGCACTTGCCGACTATTGGCGCGCGCGCGGCAAGCATGTGCTGCTTCTGCTCGATTCGGCCACCCGCCTCGCAATGGCCCTGCGCGAAATCGGCCTGGCCGCCGGCGAGCCGCCAACCGTCCGCGCCTATACGCCCAACGTGTTCGCGACCATGCCGCGACTGGTCGAGCGCTGCGGCGCGCTGCGCAGCGGCGGCGCGATTACCGCCATAGTGACGGTGCTTAGCGAGACCGATGCGGGCGACGATCCCATAGCCGAGATGATGAAGTCCCTGCTTGACGGCCATCTGATGCTGTCGCGCGCTCTGAGCGAACAGGGGCATTTCCCGGCGATCGACATCTGCCGCAGCGTCAGCCGGCAGGCGGAAGGACTTGTCGGGGACAGGCAAGCCGGCCAGGCACGCCGCCTCGTCCAGTGGCTCAGCCTCCACGAGGCGTCGCGCACATTGCGCGAGAGCGGCCTCTACGTGCCCGGACAGGATGCCGCCACCGATCGTGCGCTCGAACGCCATGCCGCTGTGATGGAGTTTCTCCGGCAGGACAGGCGCCAGCACGTCCTGCTCGCTGAGACGCATAGGCGGCTCGACGCGGTCGCGGGAGACGCGACATGACCACTTCGATCAAAACCCGCAAAGCGACAGAGATAGCTGTCGTGCGGCATCTTCAGTCGCTCGCCCGCGCCCGAGATGTCGGCGTCGCCGTGGAGAAGCGGACGGCAGCCGAACGCGAGCGCTCGGTGGCGGCCGACGAGCTGCTGGATCTCGAGGCCGAATGGCGCGCCGCGGTTAGTCGCGCCACCTTCCTGCCCGAACTCGCTCCGGCGTGGAGCGCGCAGATTCGCGGCCAATCTCACGCCCTCGCCCGCGCCGAGGATCGCTTGCGGACCACGCAGGCTGCGCTCCTCGACCATCGCAAGGCCTGGCAGGTCGCGCTCGTACGGGAGACCGCAGCTCAGGCGAACCGGGATACGCTCGAACGACAGGATCGGGCCGAACGCGACGAACGGGCCCTTAAAGAGGCATCGGACCTCCACCTTGCCCGGAAGCGATCGAGATGACCGCAGTCCGTCCGCCGACCGGCCTGCCATCCGCTTCCCTCGTCTCGATCCGACCGCTTCCAAGGGCGATCGCTGACGGACGCGCCTTCGATGCGCTTCTCGACAGGCGCGAGGCGCGTAGCGCCGATTCGGGTTCGGCAGCCGCTTTCGGCGAGCGCGGCATGTTCGGCCGCCATGGTGCCGCGAAGATGCCCGCCACGAAGACGCTGCCGCCGAATGGGTCCGGCGGCGTAGACCAAACCGCCGACAGCATCATATCCGATCCTATCGACCGCGCGCCCGCGACACCGGATCTCACTCTGGTGGGCCGGGACGGCAACCGGGTCCGGTCGACCGCGGTTTCGCCGGTCGACGCGCCCGCCGCATCGAAGGCGGCCGATGGCCCATCGTCACAGCTGATCGCAGCCTGTCAACAAGCGCTCGCGACGCGCGCCGAGGCTCCGTCGCCAGAACCTTCACAGGCCGGTCCAGCCGGAATTTTGCGACGGGCAATGTTGCAGGCGCGTCCATCCGTTGCGCTCATCAGCTTGACCGGGCCGGACACGGCGCTCACCGTGGTCGCGCATGTCGCAAGCGGCACCGTCGATGGAGGCGAGCTCCGCCGGCGCGTGCAGGCGCTGGCCCAGCAGTTCGGGGTGACCGTCACGGATCTCGTATTTACCCCGTCCGGACAGCCGTCCGCCACGCCCACCGGAGGAATCCATGGCCATAGCCCCCGTTAGCTCAAGTACGGGCAGCGCACAGAACGCCTTCGGACTGGATTTCCAGTCGCTGCTCCAGATCATCCTGACACAGCTGACTTATCAGGATCCGCTGAAGCCGGTCGACAATTTCCAGTTCGTCTCGCAGCTGGCGCAATTCTCGCAACTTCAGCAAAGCCAGACGCTCAACGATCAGATTACCAGCCTGCTGTCAGCTCAGGCAGCCACGCAGGCGACTGGTTTGCTAGGCAAAACGGTCGATCTGTCGTCCGACACCGGCAATGTGTCTGGCAAGGTCACCGCAGTGTCGTTCAGCAGCGGTCAGCCACGCCTGACACTGCAAGTTGCAGACGGCCAGACAATCTCCGGCGTCACCCTCGGCGCCGTCACGCAGATCCGCTGATTGAGGAAACGAACGACATGCTGGGCGCAATCTATATCGGGCTGAGCGGGATGGATGCCTATCAAAAGGGGCTGCAGACGATCAGTAACAATGTTGCCAATCTCAATACGTCGGGCTTCAAATCCTCCGACGTGAATTTCGTGGATCTGTTCAGCTATGGCGGCAGCGGCACGTCGCTTTCAAGCAATCCGAACGAAAATGGCGGTAGCGGGGTGGCTTTCGGCAAACCGCATATTGACATGACCCAAGGTGAACTGCGCAGCACCGACAATGATCTCGACCTGGCGATCCAGGGCAATGGCTTTCTGATGCTGCTCGACGGCGACAAGACCTATTATACCCGAACCGGCCAGTTCATGGTGGGCACGGACGGCTTCATCACCGAGCAGGGAACAGACTATCGTCTCGCCGTGCTGGACGAGAGCGGCCGCGCGACCGCCCTCCAGATCGACACCAAGCGCCTCAACCCACCCAAAGCCACAACGACCATCGCCATCACGGGCAATCTTGTGCGCGGCACCGACCCGTCGATCTCGAACATTACCGTTTATGACGACAATGGCGGCTCCCATGTCTGGACGGTCAAGCTGACACGCGACACGACGACGGGGACCGTCGATACGTGGAACGTCACTATCAAGGACGAACACGGCGTCGACGTACCCAGTCAGTCGGGCCTGACTACCCAGATAAAGCTGACGGGCGGCATCATTGATCCGACGACGGCCAAGCCAGTGTTCGTCAGCCACCAGGCAAACGCGAGCGACATCCAGGTCACGCTGGATTTCTCGTCGGGAATCACCATCTTCGCCGGCACCGAATCGAACCTTTCAGCAAAGCCGGATGGAAATGCGGTGGGCACATTGACGGCGACATCGCCGATCACAATCGACGATGAGGGTCGTGTCAAGCTCAACTATACCAACGGGCAATCCGAGACACTCGGGGCCATCGTCATCGCGGATTTCCGGGATCCGCAAAGCCTTGAGCGGATCGGCAACGGACTTTTCCGGGGCACGGGCGGCAACGCTCCCCATCTCGTCGCCAGCGGCGTTGATGGCGCCGGTACTGTCCAGTCGAAGAAGACCGAGGCATCGAACGTGGACCTCTCGCAGGAATTTGGCCAGCTCATCCTCATCCAGCGCGGCTTCCAGGCGTCCTCTCAAGTCGTCAGCGTCTCGAACGATATGATCCAGCAGCTTTTCGGCATCAGGGGCCAAGGGTGAGCCATCGCGTCCGTCCTTGGCTGCCAGCCTCGGCCCTAAGCGTCGAGAGGGTGCGGGCGGCGCTTGCGGCCCCGCTCGATGCGTGGACGCAGCGCTGGTTCGCGCAAGCTGCGATCACCCTTTCAGCCTGCCAACCCGCCGCACGTCTCGCCGCCGTTCCCGAGTCGACCGTACGCATCGCGCACGCCACCTCGACCAGCGCGATCCTTCTGCCGGCGCGCGGGAAGCGCCACCTTATCGAAGCCGTGCTTGATATCTCTCTCTCGGACGTGACGGTCAGCGAGGATGACCACCGGCTACTCGACGCCTTCGCCCGGCGGATCTGCGAAGACCTGCTCGACCGGCTCGGCGCCTCAGGGGAGGCTCCGGCACCCGGTGCAACGTCGTTGCGCCTCACAATTTCCCATGGCCGCGACGAGCTCCTACACTTGGACTGCGCGGACACGCTGATCATCGCCCATATCCGCCGCGCGCGGCGGCCTGCGGCACAGCCCCCGAAACTGACCGGCCGCTGGCAGGCACTGGGCGGCCAGCCGGTCGCAGCGGTCGCGCTCGCCGGACGGGCGCAATTGTCGCTGGAGGAGCTCAAGGGTCTCGCGGTCGGAGACGTCGTCCTGCTCGAGGGGGCCGTGAACGGACGCGCCGCCCTCAGCTTCCCGCCCTCGGGCGCCATCATGGCGCAGGCTACGCTCGGCAATGACCAGGGCCGCCGCATCCTCAGCTTCTGAAAGCTTCATCGTGTCAAAACAAGCTTCCGAAAAAATGTCCGGCGGCCTGTCTGCCGCAAAGCCCGGCCTCGTCGCGATCGATCGCACGCTGTTCGACGACGTCAAGGTCGAGGTCGAAGCCCGTCTTGGCTCGGCTGAGCTCACCATCCAGGCGCTCATGGCGCTCGGGGCCGGCAGCGTTCTGCCGCTCGATCGCGATATCGCCGATCCGGTCGACCTCTATGTCAACGGCGCCTGCGTGGCACGCGGCGAGATCGTGGCGGTCGGCGACCGGTTCGGCATCCGAATCGTGGAAATCGCCTCATCGTGACCAGCGCCCGCCTTCGGCCCGGCCGACGCCCATGGCTCGCCGGACTGGCCGTAGCCTCCGTCGCGACGCCGGCGCTTGCCCTCGGCAATGCGGTGGCGGACGACACAATTTCCTATTGGCGCGTCCTTGCCTCGTTGATCCTGTGCCTGGCCCTGGCCGTCGGCGGCGCCTTCGCATTGCGCGCACGCTTCGGCGCGAACCCGCTGCCCCGCATGCTGCAACAGGGACGCGAGCGGCGACTGAGGCTGATCGAGATTATCCGTCTCAATCCGCAGACGCAGCTCTGCATCATCCGCTGCGACGGCGAGGACTTATTGGTCGCCGCGACGCCGCAGAGCGTGACCGTCCTGCGCTCGCTCCCACTCCCACTCCCTGCACAAGAGGGCGACGGTCGAGCATGCGCGTGATCAATCCGCGCGCCCTTTGGGCCACCCTGCTGCTCGCCCTTGCCCTGCTTGGACTCGCCGGAGCGGCTCTGGCCGCGGCCCCTGCCGCACCGCCCAGACCGCCAGTTGTGGCTCCGGCCACCGTCCAGGCGCTCGCGGCGAACGAAGATCTCTCCCGGACCTCCGGCGTCATCCGGATCGCGCTAACGCTGACGCTCATGGCGGTGCTGCCGGCGCTGATCATCTGCATGACATCCTTCACCCGGATCGTGATCGTCCTCTCGATGATCCGCCATGCCTTCGGCATGCCGGAGACGCCGCCCAACCAGGTGCTGATCGGGTTGGCATTGTTCCTCACCGCCTTCTCGATGGGCCCCACCTTCGATGCGCTCAACACCCAGGCGCTCCGACCTTTCCTCGACGGCCGGCTGACCGTCAGCCAGGCGATGGACGAAGGGAGTGCGCCGCTGAAGGCATTCATGCTGCGGCAGGTGCGGGACCAGGATATCGCGGCCGTCTACTCGATCGCCCGCAAGCCATTGCCGGCGCGCGCCGCCGATGTCGGCCTGATGCAGCTCGTGCCCGCCTTCATGCTCAACGAGCTCCGGGTCGCATTCCGCATCGGCTTCGTCGTTTTCCTCCCATTCCTGCTGATCGATCTCGTCGTCTCCAGCATATTGCTGGCCCTCGGCATGCTGATGGTTCCGCCGTCGACCCTCTCGCTGCCGATCAAGATCCTGATGTTCGTATTGATCGATGGCTGGAGCCTCGTGCTCCAGGGCGTGATGGGAAGCTTCCATTAGCCGCCATGGCCAGCGCCCTTGCCGATGGGAACGCGGAGGCCAGCCTTTGGCTCGCTTGCCGGGCAGGCTCCCAGGCGGCGCGCGAGCGCCTGTTCGAGCGGCATCACGGCTTCGCGCTGGCCATCGCCCGGCGCCATCATCGGCTCAGGGATCGGGGCGATCTCGATCTCGCCGATCTCAGGCAATGGGCCTATTCGGGGCTTCTGGAGGCGATCGACCGGTTCGATCCGGATCATGGCACACCCTTCCGCGGCTATGCCACACGGCGTATATCGGGGAGCATATTGAACGGGATCAACCAGATGAGCGAGGTGCGAGAGCAGATCGCGTCCCGCGCACAGGCCGAGCGCGACCGGCTGCACTCGCTCGCCCCATCGACTCCTCCGCGTGCAAAGGATGCCATCATCGAACTGGCCGAGCTGATCGGCAGCTTGGCGATCGGATTCATGCTCGAAGGAACCTCGCTCTACGTCGATGACGAGGCTGGCCAGCCCGCACCGCAGCCCTCCGCCTATGACAGCGCGGAATGGCGTGAGCTCATCGGCCGGCTGCACGCCGAACTGGCGGCGCTGCCCGAGCGTGAACGCATGATCCTGCGTCATCATTATCTTTCCGGAGTCGGCTTCGAACAGATTGCGGATCTTCTCGGCCTGAGCAAGGGGCGCATCTCCCAATTACACCGCGCCGCCCTCGTTCGCTTGCGGCAGCGCCTGACGCAACGCGGCCATTTCACCCTTCAACGATAGGACAGCCGATGAGCGAGACCATCACCCTGTGCCCGGACGATCGGATGACCGCGCTGCTCGGCGCGATCGAAGCGGGAGACGAGCGCGGCTTGCCCGTCCTGCTCGGAGAGTTTCCCAGGGATCCACGGCTGCATTTTCTCGAAGGTTCGCTCCTCGCCGCCCGGCAGGACTATGCGCAGGCGCGCCTGGCAATGCGCAAGGCCGTGGACATCGCGCCCGATTTTGCCATCGCGCGCTTCCAGCTCGGTTTCCTTCTCCTCACCTCCGGCGAGGCGCATGCCGCGCAGGAAGCGTGGGGGCCCCTTTTTGGCCTGCCCGACGAGGAACCCCTGCGTCTGTTCGCGCGCGGGCTCTCCCATATGATCCGGGACGAGTTCGACGAGGCGATCGAGCATCTTGAGCGCGGCATAACGCGCAACACCGAAAATCTGCCGCTCAATCGCGACATGCGACTGCTCATCGACGAGATGCGGAACAAGCAGCCGCCATCGGACGGGGAACCGCTTTCGGCCGCATCACTGCTGCTGCGGCAGACGACGTTCAAGCCGACCCGACACTAGGACGCCCCCTGATGGAACCGGTCTCCAGCGCCGATCACCTGATTGCCGTCCTGCGCCGGCGCCTGCTCGAAAGGACGCAGGCGAAAGGCGGTGGACGGCCCGAAGCGGGCAAGCAGCAGGAGAAAGCCCCGTCCGGGCTCGATACGCTTGCGGCGTTGCAGGGAGCCGAGCCATCCCAGCTTCGGCGCGCCTGCGTGCAAGCCCTGCTTACCGAGCAGTTCGGAGCCGCGCTGATCAACGATGCCCAGTTCCAGCAGATCGTATCGAGGGTCAGCGACACGATCGCGGCTGATCCCCAAGCCTCCTCGCTCATCGATCAGGTGATCGCGCAGCTGCGCCCGCGCTGATCCACTGGCGCCCGGTCGAGCGGATAGGCTAACCACCCATCCTGAAACTGAGCCGTGCCAGCGCTTGGGCGATGGTCTGCCCGTCCGGCCCTATCGGAAGATGGAGAGCGCGCTCTCGCAGCGCCTGGGCAGTGCTGCTGTCGCCAGCCGCATCGAGCATCATGGTCTTCGCCAAAGTCCCCCCGAGACCCGCACGATCGAGCCGGAGCGCAGTCTCGGTCCGGCGCCGTGCGCCGTCCGTATCGCCCGCCAGGAGATCGAGAACTGCAAGGCCGCCATGCGCTTCGCCGAACGTGGCATCAATCGCGATCGCCCTCTCAAACCGCGCGCGCGCCGCGGCCGCGTCGCCAGCGACGAAATGCGCCCAGCCGGCGGCGATCCACGATCCCAGATGATCGCCGAACTGTTGCGCTCCTCGATCGATCGCCGTGGCCCCCGTTGCGGCATCGCCGGCCGCCAGCCGCGCGAGCCCCTTGCCGACCCAGGCGCGCGGGTTGTTCGCCCTCGCGGCCAGCGATCGGTCGAGCATAGCTTCGGCCTCGCCGGGCTCGGAGCCGTCCAGCGCCAGCACGCCGCGTGCCGCCAGCGCCTCCGGATCATCCCCGGCCCGCTCGGCATAATGCCGGGCGAGGTCGCCCTTCCCGGCATCTATAGCGAGGGTGGCGAGCGCTGCCATCAGCGGGGCATTGTCTGGAAAACGCTCGGCAAGCGCGACCCCTGCCGCCAACCCTTCCTCATAGCGTTCGAGATGATGCAACATCTGGACCTTGAGCGACGGTGCCCGCGGCGAGGCGGCAACCACCTCGTCGTGGAGCAGGGCGAGCGCGTCTTCGTGGCGGTTCCGCATTGCATGCGCCCAGGCGAGGTTGAAGCGCACAGCGGCATCGGCCGATCCGGCTTCCAGCACGGATTCGAATGCGGCAGCAGCCTCATCGAACCGGCCGGCCTGAAGGGCGACAAGACCACGCAGATGGACCAAGGGGGGAGGAAGCGGCGGCGCCGCCTGCTCCAGCCGGGCGAGCAGCGCCTCGGTGCGGTCGGGATCCCGCTCTTCGAACGCCGCCGTCGCGGCATCGGCCAGCAGGCGGGGGTTGGCGGGATCCCGTTCGAGGAAGCCCAGGAGCCGATGCATCTGGCTCATGGCTTCGGTGCGTTGAGTCTGCACGGTTCTTCAACCTTGACTATTCGGCGCGCGGCCGAGGAAATGTGAGGAGGAGTGGCAGTATTTCGATCCAGGCGCAATTGGGCAATGCGCCATCCGATCAGGATCTGTCCGACTCATGCCAAGGGCTCCCGAGTGGATAACCGCGGCGGCTCAGATCATTCTTACCAAGCGTACCATGGGTCGCGATCGAGGTCAAAGTCGGCGACACGCGCGGATCGCAGCCGAGGTGATCAGACAGCGGGGATCTTCCACGCCATCACGTCACAGGTTTCACCACAGGTTGAGCCGATCCTTTTATCTTGCCCTCTTAATTTGACAACTTGTACCCGTCCGAAGTTCGCACATTGTTCCGGTGCATGACGATGTCCCATGTGATCCGCTTTCCGATGGGGAGGTGGGCTGATGCCGCGTCGAATATTTGCCAACAAGGCCAAGCGCGCCTGGTGGTCGGTGCATGTCGAGGCGTGGCAGTGGTGCGGATCAGCTTGCCCATCGTGTTGTAGCTGTAGCTGGTCAGCGCCAGATCGCCATTGGCGTCGGTGATCGGCGCGGTCTCGCTCGCCACCTCGCCGAACGCATTGTAGCTGCGCGAGAACACGGTCGAGGCCGTGCTCGTCGCACTGCGCTGCAGATAGAGCGAGCGCGTCTGGGTGGCCTGGTTGCGCCGGTCGTAGAGGGTGAGCGTGCCCGCCTTGCCCGGCACGAACCCGGCCAGCAGCGCATTGGCATAGGTCACCCCATCGGCCTGGGTCGCACCCGACAGGTCATCGCCGGTCGAGCTGATCGCGAAGGCCTGGTTGCCATTGGCATTGTAGAGGAACAGCTTGACCGTGCCATCGTCGCCGCTCGACTTCCACACCCGGCCGGCCGCGTCGTAGCTATACGTCTCCTGATAGCCGTTGATGCCCTTCGCCGCGATCTCGCCATAGGCGCTCAGGATCGTTCCCGCGGGGGAATGTCAACAAACGCTGGCCAATTAGTAAACTGTTGCCGTAATTAATTGCTTCGATCTTCAGTAATCTTCACCGTAATCTTAATCTCAATCCAGGGGGGGGGGGGCATTGTCCTGATAGCACCCGATTCCTCTATTTTAGAGATTAAAGTTACTAATTTCTCATCAAGAATTTCTGCTTCGAATTATGCATTGGAAGGATTAACAGGATCAAGCAAATTTTTCCCAAACTATAGTTGTCATCGGTTGGATCATCAGTTGGAAATCCTGCAGGTAAATCAACTCCATTGGCATATATATTTGCGTACTCAGGAAGTACTCTAATCTCACGTAGCCTGTGTTCATGAGAAAATGCTGAAGCGCAGAACATCCTCGTGAATCAGCATTCCAGCGGCCATCAATGTTAAATCCATTAGAAGAAAACCAAATGATTTCTCATCTTATTCATCGTACTTCACTAATATTGACTTACCTAACTTAACGCCCCTGTTGTAATCCATGCAAATCATAAAATAATTAGTGCTCATACTTTGGCGTCCATCTGATAATGGCATTCGTCGCCCTAACTTCAAAGCCAGCCATATGTGCTAGATCGTTACCTCGTTCCAATCGCACAACCTCCGCCAGAATTTTTGCTACATCATCCCATACAGGATTTTCACGCACATCGAGCAGCGCCCTCGTGTCTGCCCTCGTCAATCCAAGCTCTTCAACTGCATATTGTCCGGAAAAATTATCCTTTGCACTTCGTAGGGAGTTCTGAAGCGTTCCCGTACCCGTTACCCGTTTTATATCCCAATACTCCCCGTTCCTTATCGCATCGGGTCCGGGCTATTCTCCCCACGCAGAATGATATCATCGCCTTCCGATTTCCATAACTCGCCTATTTCCTCCTCATGTTTCGTCGGCGATCGTCGTGGATCTGGCGCTCCGCTCGCGCCTGCAGCAATGGCCTGACCTGTTTCTTAGCCCGTTGGCGATGTCTGTGGGAGTGAGCGCACGGCCCTCAACCGATTTATCGGGGCCTTGATTCATGAAGATGCGTCCCGCCCCGTAAGCAGCGACGAACCCGACACCTAAACCAAACATCGCTGGTGCAGTCTTGCCTTCTACGCCGATGATGCGACTCGGTGCGGGCGTAAATTCCGAGAAGAGCCGGGCGCCCGGCGCGCTCGCCAGCACGGACATGTTCGATCCCAGCGCAGCCCCCACGGCGGCCGTATCAACCGACGAGGCAATCGCGGGCGTCGAAGTAACTGCTATTGTTGGAACGCTCGCTCCCTGTGGAGGAACCCAGTAGAAGTTGCCCTCTTGATTTAGTTGAAATTATCCATTGGGATTATTGGCCGCACCGGGATCTACCACCCAGTCAGACTCGGCCCCATTTCGCAGATAGATGCCTCGACCTTGCTGCCCCGGTATGAAATCTGCATATTGAACCAGTCCGCCGCCTTGTTGATCAGCGATTGCTTGCGCTCCACGCTGCCCTGATGTGCCTGCGCCATCGTCTGCCAAGGGATGAGCCGATTTGCTGGTAGCCTTTTGGCCGGCATCCTTCAGTGCCTTTTGTGCGAGGCCGCCGATGATATTGCCGATTACTGCCTTGGTGTAGGTCCGAATGGGTTCACGAAATGAACCACTCGAACGGGCTCATCTGTGAAGACACCTTCCCTCGACCACGTGCTCTCCTGAATTTCCCAATGGACCTCTGTATCTCGTAAGGCCGCCAGTATCTCGTCGGTTGTATCGATAAATTGCAGCGGCCGTCCGGCCATGCCGCCATTGATGCGGCTCGTCGATAGTTCGACCCATTCGACGTCCCGGAGTGGCACTGGTCCACCAGACGCCTCTAGATAGCCACTCGTTGGGATTATCAGAAGTTGTCCCCACCGTTCCTCGACCGTCAATCCGCCCTCTCTCCATGCCATCCGAACCCAACAGTTGAGTTGCGCTACCAACTCGCATAGCGCGCTCCAATATAATCCCGAGTTATTCATAATCTCTTCCTTAGTATATCAGTTAGTAGTTCGTTATAGAATCGCCCGGATAGGTCAAGTGTTCATCCTTAGGCCCGTGGTAGTGAGGTAATTCGAACTCGTTTTTATTGCGGAAAAGTGTCCGTACGGGTGGTGGTCAAATTCGACAATATTTCCGTTCGAATTCAGTCCAGAGACTACTTCCCAAGGCTCGCCATTTGGTCCTTTTAGATTCATATTCTTCCCGTACTGTGGAGTGAATTCAACGGTGCTCGGGTCGATGCCGCGGCGCCCCAAGGCCTCAGCGAGCGCGTCCTCTGCTGTCGGGAAATGCATGTCACCCGGGGTCGAAGGCGCCTTGTTGCGCTCTCTGTAGCAACAGTACCGTTGCCTTATCTGGCCATCACGATGCAGCCTGATTGAACCGCACCGGGTTTGCCGGAGGCTCCAACTCCTGAGAAGGTGGAGCCTGTGTGAGCAAGACGACGAACAAGTTTGCACCTGAGGTCCGCGAGCGAGCGGTACGGATGGTGCTGGATCACGAGCGCGATCACCTGTCACGATGGGCAGCGATCATATCCATTGCCGAGAAGATCGGTTGTTCAGGACACGCTGCTGGAGTGGGTGAAGAAGGCCGAGGTGAACAGCGGCAACCGGGCGGGCGTCCCGACCAAGGTTGCCGACAAGGTGAAGGCGCTGGAGCGCGAGGTCCGTGAGCTGCGGCAGGCCAACGAGATTCTCCGCAAGGCGTCGGCATATTTTGCGTAGGCGGAGCTCGACCGCCCGTTCCGGCGATGATCGCTTTCATTGACGATCACCGCGATGCCTATGGGGTCGAGCCGATCTGCAGCGTTCTGCCGATCGCCCCATCCACCTATCATGAGCGCGTCGCGCAGCGGCAGGACCCGACACGGCTGTCGGCGCGGGCGCAGCGGGATGTCATTCTGAAGCCGGAGATCGCGCGCGTATTTGCCGAGAACTTCGCGGTCTACGGCGTGCGCAAGGTCTGGCGGCAGATGATGCGGGAGGGCTTTCCGGTCGCCCGCTGTACGGTCGCGCGGTTGACGCGCGAGATGGGCCTGGCAGGGGTGATCCGGGGCAAACCGGTGCGTACGACCATCAGCGACAGAGCAGCGCCGTGCCCACTCGATCACGTCAATCGCAAGTTCTACGCGCCAGCGCCGGACATGCTCTGGGTATCAGACTTCACCAACTTCGCGACCTGGGCGGGGTTCGTCTACGTTGCCTTCGTCATCGATACCTGCGCCAGGCGGATCGTCGGCTGGCGGGCCAGCAGGACGGCGCATGCCAGCTTCGTTCTCGACGCCCTGGAACAGGCGCTTCACGATCGACGGCCGGCCCATCGGGGCTGCCTCATCCATCATAGCGACCGTGGGTCGCAATACGTGTCCATCAAGTATACCGAGCGCCTCGCCGAAGCCGGGATCGAGCCGTCGGTCGGCAGCCTCGGGGACAGCTACGACAACGCTTTGGCCGAGACGATCAACGGCCTCTACAAGGCCGAGGTGATCCACAGGCATGGGCCGTGGCGCAGCTTCGAAGCCGTCGAATACGCCACGCTCGAATGGGTCGACTGGTTCAACCATCGTCGGCTGCTGGAGCCCATCGGCAACATCCCGCCGCCCGAAGCCGAAGAGCAATATTATGCTGCCGCGGACAACCTCGATATGGCAGCGTGACTCACACCCCAGCGCCTCCGGCAGACCCGGCGCGGTTCAGTTCGGCCGTGCCGCTCATCAAGGAAGCGATCGCCAACGGCGAACTCTTCCGCGCTCATGCCTTCGAATATGCCTGCGCGCTCAGCGACATCGATCACCGTACCACCAGGCCCAAGCATCCCTGGACCAACGGACAGGTGGAGCGGATGAACCGCACCATCAAGGAAGCGACCGTCAAGCGCTTTGAGTAGTCCCTAGATTTCTGGACGCCTTCTATCCTAATTTTGAGGACAGGAGGCGATGATGGGGAAGCCCAATTTCAGTGATGAGTTCAAGCGTGATGCGGTGGCCCAGATCACCGAGCGCGGGTATCCGGTAGCGGAGGTCTCGCAGCGGCTCGGGGTCAGTGCGCACTCGCTGTATGCGTGGAAGCGGCAGCTGGCGAAGGTCGTATCCGGCGATGCTGGCAAGGATGCCGAGATCCGCCAGCTGAAGCGCGAGCTGGCTCGGGTGACCGAGGAGCGCGACATCCTAAAAAAAGCCACCGCGCATTTCGCCAGAGATGCAAAGTGAGATACGCGTTCATTGCCGAGCATCGCGATCGCTTTGGCGTACGGGCAATGTGCCGCTGCCTCGCTGTGCAGCCCAGCGGTTTCTATGCTTGGCAAAAGAACCCGCTTAGCCAGCGGGCTCGGGAGGACGCTCGGCAGACCGATCTGATCCGCAAGGCTTGGAACGACAGCGGCAAAGTCTGTGGCTACCGCAAGCTGCACAATGACCTGCTGGATCACGGCGAGACCTGCTGCCCCAACCGCGTTGCGCGGTTAACCAGGCTGGCGGGCATCAGAGCACAGATCGGCTACAAACGCCGGCCTGGCAGCTACGGTGGCAAGCCATCCCTAGTGGTCGACAACATGCTGGATCGCCAGTTCGATGTTGCTGCGCCCGATCGCGCCTGGGTGACCGACATCACTTACATTCGCACACTGGAAGGCTTTGCCTATCTGGCGGTCGTGATCGACCTCTACTCGCGCCGCCTGGTGGGCTGGTCGATGCAGAGCCGGCAGACCACCGATGTGGTGCTACAGGCGCTGCACATGGCGGTATGGCGGCGCAAGCCGAAGCAGCGGGTGCTGATCCACTCGGACCAGGGCGCGCAGTTCACCAGCATGGACTGGGCTGCCTTCATCCGGGCTCACAATCTTGAGCACTCGATGAGCCGACGGGGCAACTGCCATGACAATGCCGTGGCCGAGAGCTTCTTCTCCTCGCTCAAGCGCGAGCGCATCCGGCGCCGGACCTACAAAACCCGCGAGGAAGCCCGGCAGGACGTGTTCGATTACATCGAGATGTTCTACAACCCGGTTCGCAAGCAGGTCAGGAACGGGATGCTGTCACCCGTCGAGTTCGAACGGCAGCAGATTTTGAAAGCCGAAGGCGTCTAGAAAACTAGGGACTACTCACTTCTACTACGAAACGCACGACCAACTGCGTGAACATCTCACCAACTTCGTCGCCGCATAGAACTTCGCCAAGCGGCTGAAGACCCTTCAGGGCCTCACACCATATGAGTTTATTTGCAAATGCTGGACAAAAGAACCCCAGCGCTTCACATCAGACCCGCAACATCAAATCCCGGGACCAAACATCTAGTCCGCGATTCCGCGCAGTGGGTGACCCGCAGGTAGTTCCGAAGTTGGAACATCGGCAGGGTTTCGGTGGGCCATGTTCATCGCCCGATCCACAAGCTCTTCATCGGTCATTGGATCGAGGCATTCCACCACCAGCCAGCGCGCACCGACCGGATCAGGACATCCGGCACAGAACGCAAGCAGGACTTCGTCACCTTGCTTTTCATTGAGGCCGTACGCTTTCGGCCTCATGATTTTATCCAGCAGTTGGAGTAGTTCCTGCCGGCTCAATAGATTGCTCATCATCTTCACCTAGCTTAGAATCCGGGGCCGTAGTGTATTGAATAGTGCACCTTAGGAGATACAATGCGCAAGTTACTTAGATCGTAGACCGGTCCACCGTTTGCGATCGGGTCTATATGATGGAGATTGAAACGCTCCCCAAAGGCTCCGGAATCAGCGAGATATTCACTCGGTGCAAATGGCGCATTGCCAGCATTCATTTGCCCCAAGTTGCCTCGTGAGAAGCCTCCATTCAGCTCCGCGTTACCGCCTATCTGCTCCCAAATAGCCGATCGTAGGTCGTTGAACGAGTTAAAATTCCTGCCGACAAGTGCATCCGCGACTTGACCGGGAATCGGCGTTGGAACGCCGGGGTCAAGCCAACGACCAGAGGCCGGCGCCAGATCACCGCTAGCCGTAGCGACACCAGGAGCGCCTCTCAATTGACCGGCGGTAAGAGGTACTTCCGTCTCTGCGGCCTCTGCGGTCAACGTAATTGGCCCCAATGGGCTACTTGGCATTGGCGTGGAGAGGATAGTGGGCCCTTGGGTTACCGCAGGATAACCGGCGAAAGGCGTGGGCACTATAATTTCGCCAGGAAGGGATTCGACGTCGGGAAGCTGCGGAACCGGGATGGGGTGACCGGTTGACAGTGGCGTACGAGGGCCATCGCTGGGGAAGAACTCGATATCCGGGCCATTCGGCACGCCATCAGTCGACGTATTCAGCGTGCCGGCAAGATACGCCCCTCCAAATCCCAGTACCAGACCAGCTACGGCAGCCGGTGTTCTTGCTTCTCCACCCAGGAAGCGCTGTAGTGCCGGCGCAACTTCGGAAAATAGCTGGGCTCCCGGCGCGTTTGCCAGAACTTGAGCCTGCACAACTAGCTCTGTGGATTCTAGCGCAGCTCCCACGGCGGCCGTATCGACCGGTGCAGTAAACGCAGGAGTGGACGCCACCGCTATTGGCGCAGACGCCACCGCCACCGGCGCGGACTGCGACCAATCCGTATAATATCCGTTGCCGGACCCGTCGTCCAACCACGCCCCATTGGGATATCGGGCACGTGCCTCATCGAGCGGCATTCTCAGAACGCCGGATGCCTTTTCTCCGTTATATCCACCACCATATAATAGCTGCGCATTCGTTAACTGGGCCGGCCCACCCACACCGTCGGGGCCATCGAGGTAACGCGTTGAATATAGACCATCATCGGGCGGCCGCTGACCGGACTGACTCGTCGATTTCTGTCCCACATTCTTCAGCGCCTTTTGTGCGAAGCTGCCGATGGTATTGCCGATGACGCTGGGCAGGACGGCCATGATATTGTCACCGAAGTCAGTGCCGGTGATCAAGCTCCGCGTCGCCGCGCTGGCGAGGCCGTCCGCCACATTGCCCAATATGCCGCCACCGATGACGCCGCCGGCTGCAGCGCCGACGCCGGCTGCGGCCACGCCTGCCCAGTCGAAACTGTGCTGTAGTCCGGTAGCCACCGCAATGCCTTGGGTCGCCAGGCTACTGACAACCCCGCGTGCGGCTACGTTGGCGACACCCGAGCCGCTCAGGAAACCGCCGAGTTTGTCCAGGCCGCCCGAGACTCCCCCTGCAATCGCGGCTATCGCCACGCCTTTGAACGAGAACTTGTCCTGGATCCCCGTGGCTACCCCGACGCCCTGACTGACGACGCTGGCAAGCGCGCCTGTTGCCGCGCCACCGCCGATCGGACCAAGGGCGGAGAACAACTCATACTGATGCGAGATGACGATAACCGCCACCGCAATCGCCATCAGCAATATTTGTCCGAACACGCCGCATTTGGAGCTGTTTTTGGGCGGTTTGACGTAGGTTGTGGGGATATCGCCGCTGATGGCCTCGTTCGGGTCGTAGACCCGATAGGTCGAGGCGTTGTTGTGGATGTTGGCGACCTTGTTGGGGATGAGCAGGGTGCGGCCTGCGGCGAGCGTCTCGGTGCCGTCGAGCCCGTTGGCGTCGGCGATCTTGTACCAGAGTGAGCTGTCGCCCCACACCGTCTGGGCGATCGACTGCAGCGTGTCGCCGGTGCGCACCGTGTAGCGGCTGGCGGTTTCGTCATAGCTGAACCCGTTGATCGGGTCGTAGCTCTGGTCGAAGTCGGCATAGGGCTGGCCCGAACTGGTGCCGTAGCGGAAGATGCCGTGCTTGTAGCCCTGGTCGAACCGGTGGCTGATCGAGGTCACATAATCGACGTCCGACGTGCCGTTGTTCGATATGTCGCCGACCGCGGTGCCATCAAAATAATAATAGACCTGCCGCGGCTGGCGGCCGGTGTCGGAGGAGTGGATTTCCCGCCGCTCGAGGATCACCCCGTTCGCGTCGGTCACAAAATTGGTGGTCACCGTGTCGCCGGGCTGGTTCGCCGAGGTCTGCTTCAGCCGCCCGAACCCGTCATAGATATAGCTGGTGGTGACCACCGAGGGATCGCTGTCGGTGACGTCGCTGTCATAGGCCGAGGAAGACTGGATCGCGCTGTCGCGCCACACATAGCTGTTGGTGGTGACCCCGGTCTTGTAGTCGCTGACGTCGTCATGGCGATCGGCGGAGTCGGTCCGCCAGGTGTTGCTGACGATGCGGGTGGTCGCGCCGCCCTGATAGAGACCGGTGCCGTCCCCGTTCGAGTCAAAATAATAGTCGGTGTCGCTCCAGCGCCAGTGGCCGTCATCCTCGCGCGTCGCCGTGGTGTCGCCGATGATCTGGCCCTTGGTGTTGAGCTGGAGCGTGCGGGTATACCAGGCCGTCACCCCGTCCGGACCATATTCGGTGAGCGCAGTCACGCGGCCAAGCGTGTCGATCACATAGTTCGCCTGGAGCTTGGTATCGGCGGTCGAGGTGGTCGGCTCGGTACCGCCGACCGCCCAGGTCGCCACCCGCACCGTCGCAAGATAGCCGTCGGCCGTGTAGCCATAATCCTCGCGGCGATTGGTGAGATAGCTGATCGTGCTGGTCGCCGAGATGCGCTGGCCCGCCTTGTCGTAGCCGATGTCGGTCCCGGTATAGCCGCGCACGATCTGGCCGCCGGAGAGCGTGCCCTTGGTCGTCACGAACCGGTTCATCGCATCATATTTGTACCAGAAGTCCTGCGGCGGATTGGCGAGCGAGCCATAGCTGCCGTCATTGTTGATGTTGTAGTAGCTTGCATGCATGTGGCGGATATTGCCGGCGAGATCGTAGCTCCAGCTGATGCTCGCTTCGTCGCCCGCCGCGCTGCCCCGGCTGTCGTTCAGGGTGATCATCCGCCCTGCCGCATCCCAGGTCACCGTGGCATTTTCATATTGGGTGATGCTTGCCGCGGTGGTCGAACCGCTCCAGAACAACTCGGCCTTGTAGCTCTCGGCAATGCGCCGCCCCATGGCATCATAGCCATAGCTCGCCGTCGACCGGTCGTCTCGCGTCAAGCCAGGATAGACCGTGGTTATGTCGTCCGAGACGGTCTGGGCGATCAGGCCGCTATTGTACCAGCCATAGGTGGTCGTATCGCCACCGATCGCCATCGAGACCAGCCGGCCGCCCTTGTCATAGGTGTAGGCATAGTCGTTGCTGCCGAAGTCGTGCTTCGCGACCGTCCGGCCGAACCGGTCGAGTGTCTCCGTCTCCGGATCGCGGATGTTCACCACCGTGCCGCCGGCGATCGTTGTCTGCAACGCCGTCGTCTTGACCCAGCCGCCGAACGTGCCGAGCCCGCCGGTCGCGATGCTGCCGTCCCACTGATAGCTGTAGCTGGTGATGTTGCCGCCCATGTCGACCATCTTGGTGACCCGGCCCTGGGCGTCGTAATCGGTGGTCTCGCGCGTTCCCGTCCCGAACAGCGAGTTGGTGTGCTTGATGCGCTGGCCGAGCCCATCATAGGTATAATAGTCGATCAGCTGGTTGCTGGCTGTGGTGCTGTAGCCCGGCGTGCCGGAGGTGCGGACCTCATGGTCCTGCTCGATCAGCCGGCCCATTCCGTCATAGATGTAATATTCCTGCCGGCCGATCTCATTCTTGGTGTAGCGCTTGTCGCCGAACACGTCGTAGCGGTTCTCGAAGATGCCGCCGTCGGCATGGAACTCCTTGAGCACGAGCGCATCCGAGCCGCCATGGCCGGTATTGGCGAGCAGGCTCAGCGTGTTGAGATTGCCATTCTCGTCGCGCACGCCGACCAGGCGACCCGATATGTCGTAATAGTTGAGCCGGGTCGGGCGGGCGATCGCGTCCACCCCGGCCTCGTTGGTCCAGCTGACATAGGGCAGCTCGGTGCGGACCAGCTTGCCCATCGTGTTGTAGCTGTAGGTGGTGACCGCGGGATTGCCATTGGCATCGGTGATCGGCGCGGTCTCGCTCGCCACCTCGCCGAACGCATTGTAGCTGCGCGAGGCCAGCGTCGTCGCGGTGACCGCGCCGGTCTGCTGCTGGAACAGGGACTGCGTCTGCACCGCCTGGTTGCGGCCGTCATAGACGATCTCGGTTCCGACCTTGTCGGCCACGAACCCGGCGCGCAGGGCATTGGCATAGGTCACGACATTGGCCTGGGTCGCCGCCGACAGATCCGCCCCGGTCGAGCGGATCACGAACGTCTGGTTGCCATTGCCGTCGTAGAGATAGAGCTTGACCGTGCCGTCGTCGGCGGTCGACTTCCACGCCCGGCCGGCATTGTCGTAGCTGAACGTCTCCTGCAGGCCGTTCACGCCCTGCGCCGAGACGTCGCCATAGGCATTATACTGGACCTGGTTCTGGTCGCCGGCGAGGAAGGTGCCGTCCGACTGCTGGGTCGCGACCGACTGCATCACCACCCGGCCGGCCGCGTCATATTGATAGACATTGGCTTCGATGACGCTGCCGGCGTTCGTCAGGCGCGACCAGCGCTCCTTCAGCAGCCGCCCAGCCGCATCGTAGGAATAGGTGCGCGTGAACCCGCTGGCATCGGTCATGGTGGCGAGCCGGCCACCCTTGCCATAGGTGTAGCTCGTCACCCGGTCGCCGCTGGTCGCGCCTTCCGCGTTGATCGTGGTGCTCAACAGGTTGCCGAGCCGGTCATAGGCATAGCGGGTCAGCTGCTTGACGCTCGCCGAGGTCACCCCGTCCGATGCCGTGAACGCCGAGGTCCGGCTCCAGTCCTGGCGCCCGGCATCGTCATAATGATAGTCGGTATAGTCCCCGGTCGCTTCCTTCTTCTGGGTCACCTCGCCCAGCGCATTATAGGTGTAGCTGATCGTCGCCGTCGACGCCGCCACGCTCAGCGCGCCAGTCGAGGCGTTCACCGTCCCGGCCGTGACCCCCAGCCGCTTTTCGGTGAGCCGCCGGCCCATCTTGTCATAGGTGAACGTCGTGATGCGGCTGGCTTCCAGCGCCACGCTGCCGTTCGAGCCCGCCACATAGGCCGGCTGGTCGACCTGGCTCGCGGACACGGCCGTCACCATCGGCTGTATGAGGCTGAACGAGCCGCTGCCTGACCCGGAGGTGGTCATGTAGAGTTCGAGCCGCGCCTTGACGGCGCCCGCCGGGACGGTGACGAACCCCGACATCTTGCTGTTGAACGCCTGGGCGCCGCTCAGCGTCGCGACGTCGACCGAGCTCCAGACGCCGTTGGGATCCTGGAACCACACCGTCAGCCTGAGGCTCCCGACCGCGCCCACGGCTTCGACCCCTGCCTGGACCGCCAGCCTCTCGCCTTCGCTGACCGACCACCAGTTATTGTCGTCGGTGGCCATCGAGACCTGCTGCCCCGACGCGGTCGCGACGAACTGGTCCTTGACGTAGCCGACCCCGCCCGTGCTCCCCGACACCGGCTGGCCGCCATTCTGCACGATACCGGCCGGATTATAGCCCGTGGTCCAGCCGGTCGTGCCCGAACCGAACTGGCTGTAGGCGATGCGGTTGGCGTAGAGGCCGTCGACCGTGGCGGGGACGCTGGCGAGCTTGTAGGCGGATCGCTCCTCGCGGGTGACATTGCCGTCGGCGTCGAGCGTGTAGAGGGTATAATAGCGCTCGCCATCGACCTGGGCGATCTTACGGCCGAGCTTGTCGTAATAATAATAGGTCGAGTTGCCGTTGGCATCGACCTGACGGGTGATGTTGCCGAGCTTGTCGTAGAAGGTCTGGGTCGTGAGCGTCGTATTCTGGGTGATCGTGTAGGAGGTCGCATCGACCGCCCCCGAACCGATCGTGACCCCGGTGGTGGCGGCAGCGGTGCCGATCTTGGTCGACCCGCTGCTCGTCGCCGACGTCATCCGGCCGGCCTTGTCATAGGTATAGGTCGTGATCCGGTAATTGTTCGCGTCGCCCGCCGGCGGCGTGCCGCCCGGGCTCGCCGGCAGCGTCACACTGGTGCCGTAGACCCGTGCGGTCTTGACGTTGCCGGCATCGTCATAGCTCCAGGTCGACAAGGTGCCGGTCGGGCTGATCTCGGCGATCTTGCGGTCGAGGTGATCGTAGAAGAACAGCGTGCGGCCGCCTGTCGCGTCGTCGCTCTCGATCACATTGCCGCGTGCGTCGTAGACCAGCGTCTCGATCACGTCGACATAGCTCGACCCATCCACATAGGTGGTCCCGTCGGCGACCTTGACCTGGTCGTGGACCGTGCTGGTCAGCCGGTCGAGCTTGTCATAGACATAGATGGTGGTGCGCTGCTCGGGGTTGGCGCTGTTGTTGGGCGGATCGAGCCTGTCCGCCTCGATCATCTTGGTGCGGTTGCCGCGCTTGTCGTAGCTGTAGCTCGTGCGGATCTGGCTCGTCGGCCCTGCCGAGCCGTCCGAGTTCACCGTGGTGATCGTCTTCGTCTCGCTCAGGAGGCGGCCGAGCTTGTCGAACACATTGTCGGTGATCCCGCCCAGCTTGTTACGCACCTGGACCCGGTTGCCATAGGCATCCAGCGTATATTGCTCGTAATTGCCGAGCGCGTCCGTGCTCCTGGTCAGCCGCTCCAGCCTGTCATAGGTGAAGCTGGTGGTCGCATCCTCCCCGCTGGTCACGACCGGTGTCGGGGCCACGCCCGGCGTGATCGGATTGGCCACGAGATCGAGTCGCGTGGCATAGCGGATGATCGAGGCCACCGATCCGCCCAGCGTATAGGTCGTCTTGGTCACATAGCCTTCGGCATCCACCTCCAGCGTCTTGCGGTCCAGCTTGTCGTAGAAGCTGTAGGTCGCCCCGCCGAGCGCATCGGTCGCCTTCAGGACATTGCCGAACGCGTCGTAGAGATAGCTGGTCGCGGCCTCGTCCGTGGTGCCGTAGGCGCGCGCCACGCTCGCCACCCGGCCATCCGCGCCATAGACATAATGGGTGGTCGACGCATCGCTCGTGCCCGATGCCACCGTCTCGTCCGTCACCCGCCCGAACGCGTCATAGAGATAGGCGGTGGTCGACGGCTCGGGCTCGCTCGTGCTGTAGCCGCGCGTCACCGTGGCCACCAGGCCCGCGGCATTATAGGTGGTCCGCGTCGTTGCCGCGTCCGCCGTCCCGGCGCCCACCGTCACGCTGTTCACCCGCCCGAACCCGTCATAGGCGTAGCTGGTGGTCGACGCTTCCGGCGCGCCATAGCCGCGCGTCACGCTCGCGACTCGTCCCGCCCCGTCATATTCGGTGTGGGTGACCGAGGTCGACCCGTCGGTCGCACCGCTCGCCTCGGTTACGTCCGACACCCGGTCGAGACCGTCATAGCCATAAGCGGTCGTCGTCGCCGCCGACGAGCCATAGCCCGCCGTGACCGTACTCAGCCGTCCGAACGCATCATAGACATAACGCGTGGTCGACGCGTCGGCATTGC
Source organism: Flavisphingomonas formosensis (assembly GCF_009755815.1). Lineage (GTDB taxonomy): Bacteria > Pseudomonadota > Alphaproteobacteria > Sphingomonadales > Sphingomonadaceae > Flavisphingomonas > Flavisphingomonas formosensis. The sequence goes on along the minus strand of NZ_WRPK01000001.1, from coordinate 398,711 downwards.
TGGTCGACCAGCTGTCCATCGTCGCCAGGTCCGGCGGAACCGTTCCGGCATAGAGTGTCGAGTAGCGATACTCGTAGGTCTTCCGGCCCTCCAGATCATAGCTGTACCGGGTGACGCCATTTTCAGCGTCGATCGTGTAGTTGAGCTGACCGAGCTGGTCGTAGACCATATAGGTCGTGCGGTTGGCCGTGTTCGTCGAAGCCGTCGAGGCCCAGGTCACCATCGTGGCGTAGGGCGCATCGCTCGTCGTCGTGCGCAGCGTCGCATAGCGCGTCTGGCTGATCACGCGGCCGAGAGAGTCGTAGCCGTAGCTCGTGACCGCGCCGGTCGCATCGATCGAAAAGGCCAGCTGGCCCGTCGCCGGGTCATAGACCGAGAAGCTCTTGCGCGGCGTCGTATTGGTCGCCGGCCAGTTGGTGCCGATCTGGCCCTGCACATAGGCCAGCGTCCAGCCCCCGCTCGCCGGCGCCGCGATCGTGCCGGGATAATCATAGCTGTGCAGCAGATGACCGGCGGTGTCATAAGCGAACTCGGTCGGCTGGCCGGACGCATCCACTTGGTAGCGCAGCTGCCCCTTATTGTCGTAAAAATAGCGGACATGCTGGTCGTTGCCATTGTCCGCCGGACGCAGCGCCGCCAGCGTGCCGCCGGCAAGATCGCCGGTCGAGGCGGTCCAGTAGGCGATCGTCTCGATCTTCTCGCCGGCCGCATTGTAGCGGATCTCGCTGAGATGGCCGGTGCCGTCGAGCACACCCACCAGGCGGCCATCGCCGTCGTAGAAGTTGCGCGTGACGACATCGCCGCTGTTGGCGGTCGGCACCCGCAGCGTCACCGGCGGCGTCGTCCGGTAGGTGGCGAGCGAGCTCGTGAGCTTGTTGACGTAGGAGGTCGTGCTGACCAGGTTCGACATGCCGTCATAGGCGTAGATCACCGCGACGCCGGTGCCGTCGATCGTCTCGATCAGCCGGTCGGCATTGTCATAGACCCGCCAGGCATAGACGTCCTTGGTATCGTCGGTGGTCGGCCGCACCGTGGCGAGCGCCAGTCCTTCGATTGGATTGCCGCTCTCATCGACCAGCGCCGAGGTGTCGACATGGTTGCTGTAGGCGATCGTCGCCACGATCCGGTTGCGCTTGTCGTAGACATATTCGACGAGCGCGCCGTCCGCCGCTATATCGGCGACCTTGCGGCCCACTGCATCATAGAGATGATAGGTCTTGATCCCGGTCGGGCTCGTCTCGATCCGCAGCTTGCCGAGGCTGTCATATTTATAGCTGGTCGTCGCCACCGGCGGCGTGTTGTCCGCCTCCACGAAGCTGGTGAGCTCGCCTGCCAGATTATAGGTGGAGGTCTGCACCACCCCGCTCGCCAGCGTCACCACCACCTTGTTGGTCGTGTCGGTGAACACCGTGTCGACGGCATCCCCGTTCAGGTCGACCGCGTGGATCAGCCGCCCCAGCCCGTCATAGGCGAACACCTCGGTGTTGGTCATGCCGCTGGTCTGACGGGTCAGCAGCTTACCGAACTGGTCATAGGTGTAAGTGACCACCGTCTTGCCGGTCGATGTCCCGGCGCCCGTGGTCGAGGCCGTCGCATAGGTCGTCACCGTCGCGACATTGCCGCGATAGTCGTAGGTGACGTCGGCGCGCTCGACCGTGCTGCGATCCAGTCCGTCGCGCCAGGTCGACAGCGCCGCCGCCCAGCTCGTCGGATCGCTGCCCAGCGCCGGTGCCGGCGAGGCCGTGCCGCTGGTCGTCACCATGTCCCGGTAGACGATCGTCGCCGTGCGCTGGCCCTTGGCGTCATAGCCATATTCGGTGACCTCGCCCTCCGGGCTCACCACGAACAGCAACCGCTGCTTGCCGTCGGTCGAATAGGCATAAGAGGTCGTGAACGGACCCGAGGGCTGCCCCACGCCGGTACCGTCCGGATCGGGCACCGTGTAGCGCGTCTCGCTCAAGAGCGCATTGGTCGCGCTGTAGGTCCGGGTCACCGTGTTGCCCGCCGCATCGCGCTGCAGGGTCACATTGCCGTTGGCGTCATACTCATAATAGGCCAGCACCTGGTTGCTGACCCCATCGCTCACCGTCTTGAGATGCCGGTCGCCATAATAGGCATATTTGAGGACCTGGGCGGGTGTGCCCGCCTGCGCCGGCGGCAGGTCGACCTGGGTCAGCAGGTTCGTCGTCGTCGCGGTCGCGCCATAGGTCAGCACCGTCGCCTGGTTGTTCGGATCGGTGATCGTCGTCTTGTGATTGACGTCGTCATAGCTGATCGTGGTCTGCCGCGTGACGCCGCTCGCCGTATATTGCGTGATCGCGGTCACCCGGTAATCGTCCGTCGTGCCCGTGGTCAGCGTATAGGTGAAGTCGACCCGCGCTCCGCCGGTCTGCCGGATCGAGGTCACCCGATCGCTCGTGCCGTCATAATAATAGGTGGTGGTCACCGCCGAGCTGTCGCTGGTATCGCCGGGCGTCAGGTCGGTGGTGACCGTCGACAGCCGGTTCTGCGAGTCATAGGTGTAGCTCACCCGGGTGATAGAGCTCGCCGCCGTGTCGCCCGAGGCGTTCCAGTAGGAGGTGGTCACCGACAACAGGTTGTTCTGCTTGCCGCTCGCCGTGTCCCAGGTGAACAGCACCTGCTCCACCCGGCTGCCGGTCAGGCTGTCGGTGGTGGTGATGCTGGTGAGATGGTCGCCGGTATAGGCGTAGGTCAGCGTATTGCCGTCGAGGTCGCGGCTCTGGGTCAGCCGCCAGCCGACACTCGCCGCGGCGTAGGTCTCGGTCGCCTGGCTGTCGCCGTCGGTCCAGGTCCAGACATTGCTGCCGCTGTTATAGCTCAGCGTGTCATAGGCGCCCGCGCCCTCCTTGCTGACATATTTACCGCTCGCCGCATCATAGCTGTAGACGACATCCGATCCGTCCCAGTCCATCAGCGTGATCGTGCTGCCGGTCGTGTTCGCGGTTCCGGTCAGCCCGATCACCCGGCGCTGCACGTTGAGCTGCCAGTTGTCGCCATTGCCGTCGGCGTCGAACGTGCCCTTGCTGTTGTACACCCGCGAGATCACGCTGTCCGGGCCGATCCCCATCAGCATCTCGTCGGTCCGTTGGATCACCAGGTTGCCGGTCGCCGCGTTGAGGGTGACGTTCTCGCCCAGCCGACCGAACGCCGCATCGCCCAGCTGCCCGCGCGAGCCCAGCAACCACCCCGACGTCCGCTCGACGCCAAGCCCGTTGCCCGTGACGATCGCTACCATGCCATTCCCCCGTCATCCCCAGGGGCAACGACACCGCCCCCTCAATGACAAGGTCCAAAGATCCGCAAATCCGTTTAGCGATTTTTTTGAGAAAAATGCCGGACGCCGATCAACTAGTTGAAACGGAAGGAAAGATTTTCGGGGTTCCGTCATGACAATGTGCTTACCCATGTCGCGGTCGGGTCAGCTCCGCTGTCTCGATAGCCACCGCCGGATATCCCGAGCGAGATGGAAGGCAGTCACCGCTCCGGTCCACAGGACCATCAGATCACGTACATGTTGGGCAAGCTCATGCATCGAAGGCCACTCCGAACTAAACGAGAACATGCTCGCTTCGTCCGGGGGATTGCCGAAAGCCCCGTCTCACCCTTGATGCTGTGAATCGACCAAGCCTATCTGTCTGGACGTGGCAGATCGGCTCGGTTTTGCCAGGGCGCCCTGTTTTTGAAATCGGCCGCTGCCATCATCCTCCGCCCAGCCTGCCCCATATCCATCCTCAGCACCCGCGCTGCCATCCTCTCGGGCACCGCCCAGCTCTGAGGCAAGGATCGCGCGACGACTCCGGGCAGGATCGCCCACAACAGCATGCCTGCGGCCGCGAACCCGGCACGGTTCCCGTTCAGCAAGCGCTTCTGCTCGCGAACCGATCGCGACCGCGCAACCATACCATCGATGCGACCGACCGCAGCGTTCATGGCGCCTGCCACCTCCCCAAGCATCTTGCGATCCTCGGCGCGGCTGTTAGCCGCAGCCGCGGTAATTTCCCTCGCCAGGCTCTCCGGCGTGAGCCTGAGCGCCGGCCGCTCCGACACGCGTCGCGCCCAGGTGCAGATATCGTCGATGCTCTTCGCCATCGCCTCGAGCGTCGGCGCATAATCCGGCTGCGCGGTCCGCTCGTCGGTCAGCCGCTCTATGCCTCGGCGGAGCAAGCTCACCTCGGCGCGCAGCTCCGCAAAGGCCTGAGCGGCCGTGCCGGTATCGCCCTCGTTGCTGCTGTCCTGATCCATCGACCGGCTTTTACATGCCGATGCCCAACCCACGCGAGCGGCCGAGCCACTCTTCGATGCCATGAGACAAGGACGCGCCCTCCCGCGGCTCGATACCGAGCTTGGGCAGCTTCCTGCGCACCAGCGACTCGGCCTGGGCATCGCGCTCCATGCTCCAGGCCATGCCGCTCATCTGCTTCTCGATCGCGCGTTTGGCGCTATCCTCGGCAGACTCGCTCAGCCTGCGATGCTGCCTCACCAGCTTCTCAAAATCCTCGATGAACCGGTCGGCCCTGAGCTCGGGGCTGATCCGCATCTCGGCCTCCAGCGCCATGGCGCGGATGGCATTGCCGGTACGGCCCTGCGCGGCCTCGTCGATCAGCCCCATGTCGCGCAGGAACGCCGCGCGCAGATCGCGGGCTGCCTCCGGCCGCACCGCATCGAGCATGCGGCGTGCCTTCTGATAGGCTGCCGTCTGATGCGGCAGTTCCTCATAACCGTCCCGCCGCATCCGCACGATGTCGGCGCTCGCGCGAGCGAACCGCTGCACGGCGATACCGAGATTGGGTCGGCCGGCGGTGGGCGTTGCCGCCGTGCCGCCGAGCTGCATGCCCTCGAACAGGTCACGCTGCGCCGGACCGACCGGCCGCAGCCTGATGCCCGCAAACGGATCGCGGGTTCGGGCCTGCCTTTCGATGATCGCCTCCGGCATTCGGATCTCGCGCCGGTCGGCAAAGTCCCGCGTGTAGTCCGACGCCATGTCCTTGCCGCGCTCGCGGCTGAGCGCACGCACCAGCCTGCCCTGATCGGCAAAGTCGTCCCGGCCATAATGAAGATCGACCGTGTCGCGATGCCGGGACAGCGCGACATAGGCGGCATGGCGATCGAGCCCTGGTGTCGCCAGCACATGGACCCGGTCGACCGTCACCCCCTGCGCCTTGTGGATGGTGGCGGCATAGCCATGATCGATCGCGGCATAATGTTTCACGTCGAACGCGACGCTGCGCCCATCGTCGAGCATCACCGCCATGCGCGTGGGCGTGACGCTCTCCACCGTTCCGAGCGATCCGTTCTTCACCCCAAGACTGCGCTCGTTGCGTAGGAACATGATCCGGTCGCCGTTGGCGAACGGCCGTTCGCCATGCTCAGTGTTGAGGGCGATGTCGTCGCCGAGGTCGCCCGCTCCGCGGAGCTTGTCGCGTGCGGCGAGGTTGAGCGCCTGCACCTCGTCATTGGTGTGGGTGAGGATGATCCGGCTGGCATCGGGTGACACTGTCCGATCCCGATCCCAGCGCGCGATCAGGTCAGCCCGCGCCTGCTCGCGGGTCTCCTTTGCATGGACACGGCCGGCATCATCATAAGCCTGGATCGCCTCGGCGGTGCGGCCGGTGGCGAGATGGCGGGTGGCATCGCGCTGCCACTCCTCGCGCTGGCGTCGGATGGTGGTGATCTCGACCCCGCCATGGCGCTCATGGATGCTGCGGAACGCAGCGCCCGCCTCGATCGCCTGGAGCTGCTCGGGATCGCCGACCAGCACCACTTTCGCCCGGCGTTTCTCCGCTTCGGCGATCACCCGCTCCATCTGGCGCGTGCCGATCATGCCGGCCTCGTCGATCACCAGCACGTCACGCACCCCAAGCTGCTCCCTGCCCTGCGCCCATTGATGCTCGAGGCTGGCGATGGTGCGCGAGGCGATGCCCGATCCGCTCTCCAGATTCTCCGCGGCAATGCCGGAGAGGGCAAGGCCGCGCACCTGATAGCCGGCCGACTCCCATGCCTCGCGCGCCACCCCCAGCATCGCCGACTTGCCGGTGCCGGCATAGCCGATCACCACGCTCAGCCCCTTCGCGTCGGTGACATGCTCGAACGCCGAGCGCTGCTCGGTCGATAGGGTCATTCCGCGCGCCGCTGATCGGGCGAGCGCTGCCTCTCTGTTATTGTCACCGACGCCATGGTTCCGCCGGGATTCGAGCCCGACCGTGGCGCGCTCCAGTCGCTGCTCGGTGGCGATCATGTCGCGGCTGGTGAACCGCTCCTCGCCGCGACCGTCGCGGCCGAGCTTCATCAGCTCGGGCGCGGCCTTGACCGCCGCCATCACCCGGTCGAACTGCTCCTTGTCCTCGCTGTGGCGATGGACGAACAGGGCAAGGTCACGGGTGGTGAACGTCGCCTGGGTGCGGGTGATGGCATCGAGCGCGATGTTGGGATCGGCAAGAATCCTCTCGCCATTGGCCCTGGCAATAGCGTGATGCTCTTCGAGCCGCTCGGATTCCAGCCCCTGACCGGCCATGCGAGAAGCCGCCGGGCCGATCTTGTGCTGGGGCTCGAGGGCGATGCCCTGCGCTTCGAGGCTGCGATGATCGACGCTGGCGTCGATATCGAGTTCGGCGAGGCGCTGGTTCACATGGTCTGCCCAGGCCTCGCGCCAATGGGAGAGCAGCTCGGTGCGGTTCCAGTCGCGGACCTTGGCGCCGAACCCCGCCTCGTTCACCTCGCGCAGGCTCAGCATGACATGGGCATGGGGCTTGGGCTCGCCATCGGCGCCCATGTCCCAATGAACGTTGAGATCGGCGATCATGCCGCGTGCGACGAACTCCCGTTCGGTGAACTCGCGGGCAAGGCGGATGCCCTCGATCTGGTCGAGCTCGCGGGGAATGGCGAACTCGACCTCGCGGGCAAGCTGCGCATCCTTGCGGATCTCGGCCGCCTCGACCGCATTCCACAGGGTCGCCCGGTCGGAAAGATGCTCCGGCGCGCCGTCCGGCAGCATCACCTCGCTATGGACGACGCCGGCCTTGTTGGAGAAGTCGTGGTGGCGGTCGAGCCTTTGGTCGGGCAGCCAGCTGGCCGAGCGATAGGCGGCCGCGGCCACGGCGCTCGATCCGCTGGCGCGGCCGATCAGCTTGGCGGACAAGTGATAGATCGCCATGGCGATCGTCCACTTACTCCCACGAAGCGACGTCGGCACGACGTATAAGCGCGCCCTCGAAAGATTTCATCTGTCTCGGGACGGCGGTTTCCCAGGAGATTTCAGGCGGTTGCCGCTGATCGAGCCGGCCGATAACTGGTGTGTCCTCTCCACTCTAACGGAGGACCAACCATGCGCAAACCCCGCGACTATGCCGCCGAGCTCCGGGTGCTCGACGCCAAGGCGAAGCAGCTCAAGGCGCAGCGTATCCGCCAGCTCGGCGAGCTGGTGATCGCCTGCAGAGCCGACGGACTCGGTCCTGAGCAGCTCGCGGGCGCGCTGCTCGCCGCGAAGGACGCCAACGCCCAGGCCAAGGAGGCGTGGCGCCAGCGCGGCGCCGCCTTCTTTCGCGGCGGGAGCGGTGGAGCGAAGCAGGATGATCGCCGCTCTCGTCCGGAACAGAGCGGCACTTTGCCGTTTGACGGCCCGGCGGCATCGGATCGAGCTGACCCGCGCCCGTCATGATGCGCGCGAATGGATCGTGAAGCGGCGCGAGCGGACCCGGCAGCTGATCGAGCTGGGCGGGCTGGTCGCCAAGGCCGGGCTCATCGACCTCACCGATGATGACCGGGCCGTCCTGTTCGGTGCTTTCCTTCAGGTCGCCGGCAAGCTGAGCGGCGAAGAACGAGAGCAGGCGCTGTTGATCTGGCGGCGACGCGGCAAGCGCGCGTTCGAAGAGGATGCGCAGGCGAAGGCGGACGGCGGCTGAGTGTGGTTAGCTCTCGGCGAGCCGCTGCTCACAGATCGCGCGCACGAGATCCTGCAGGATGGCGACGCGCTTGCCGAGCCAGTCCAGCTCCTCGTCGCTGATCTTGTAGTGCGGCGAATAGCGGGCGTTCACATAAGCCTGGCGCAGCAGCTCGAAGCAGCGCCGGCTGAACTTGTCCTCGCGCGGCCAAGCCGCAATCAGCGCCGGCAATCTCTTCGCAATGCGAGCGCAGGAAATTAAGCTTGTGCGATTTGGGCGAGTACAACCGCAGCACGAGCATCGTGCAGTGATAGAGCTGTTCGGTAGCCTGATGCAGCTCGAACGCGGCCTTCCGATGCCAGGTCGCCGTATCCGGTTGGGTTCGTTGCCACTCGGCCGTCGCGAGAGAACTCGCGGCGGTCGCGAACCAGCGGTCGAAATACTCCTGCGCCTCTGCCCGCGCCTGTGCGGGCGGCAGCTTCTGCGGCGTCGTGAATCCGAAATTCTCCGCCTCATAGAGCGCGATGCCCTGGCGCACGATGTCGATGAAGAAGGGCCGCCCGCGCTCAAGCTGCTTGTTCACATCCGTGAAGCTGTGGACGATGAAGTTGACCGGTGCGCTGAGGCTGTGCGTGATGCTGGTCTCGCGCATCAGCCGGTCGTCGGCCGCCGCCCAATAATCCACCACATCGGTCAGCCGCTCGTCATTGACGACGACGAGGATATCATAGTCGGACTGGTAGCCGCCGACCGGATCGTCGACCCAGTCGCCCCTCGCATAGCTGCCGTAGAGGATGAGCTTGAGGATACGCCCCTTCTTCTTCCAGGGCTGGGTCGCGCGGGCGAGCGCTTCGTCGAACTCCTCGAACAGGATGCGCACGATATCGGCAAGCTCGCGCTGCTTGGTCGCCGGCAGATGGTCGAGGCTGGTCTGCATCACAAAGGCCTTCCTAACCGCTCGGGTCCGGTTGGGACAGTCTCGCCGGTTGCGGCCGGCGAGACCCTCCTGATCAGGATCGATTCCTGCGGCCGATCCATCGCAACAGGCGCCGCCACCACGGAACCGGTGGGTATCCGTCAATCGCATCGCAGAGCTGCCGAATGGCGATACGGAACTGCCGTTCCACTTGTCGGCGCGAGAGCCCGGTGCGTTCCACGATCTCGGCGAATGGCATATGATCGAGCCGGGCAGCGAGGAAGATCTGCCGCCGGATGTTCGGCATGCGCAGCAGCGCCTGCTCCATCCGTTCGAGATGCTCAGCCTCGGTGAGATGCTGCGCCATCACGCTGCCTCCAGTGCGAGGCCAGCAGATGGTCGGCCGCCTGCTCGGGGCACAGAGGCTCTGCCGGTCGATCTTGCGGTCCATCGTCCTTGCTCCTTTCCAAAACCACCGCAACCGGCGCCGGATCGGCGGGTGGGCGGCAGGAGCGAACCGACGGTCCCGCCGGCAGAGGCGGGCCGCACCTCCGGGGTCCCCGTTGCGCTTGCGCAATGGGGTGGGTCCATGGCCGCAATGCAATGGAGGACCCCGGCCTGCCGGGGTTGCAGCCCGCCGCGGCGGGACCACAGGGCCGCGACGCCCACCCGCCGACACGGTGCCGGAGGCACCCGACGCCAGCGCGCCTGGCGCGCTGTCCGCATGCCGCAGCGAAGCAAGGCCTGAACAGGGAAGTCGACGAGTCGCGCAAAGCGACTCGAGCGAATCATCGACGCTACGGCAGCAACCGCGCCGACCGCCGAGATGCTCTGGGACGTCAGGCCCGAGACCGACCCAATCCGCTGATGGCCTTGATGGGACCTTTATGGCGCACCACGGCGCGCCACGGGGAATCTCGATCCCACGCCTCTTGCATCCACTCATCCGATCCCGATCCTGCTCGCGGGGGACGACAGCAGTGCAAGGAGACCCAGCCGATGTCAGAAACCCCCGACCGCATCCTCCGGCTCAACGCGGTGCTCGACCGCACCGGGCTCAGCCGGGCGACGCTCTATCGCAAGATCCAGCAGGGCACGTTCCCCAGGCAGATCGCGATCAGCACCCGCTGCGCCGGATGGCGCGAGTCCGCCATCGCCGCCTGGATGCGCAATCCCATGTTCTATTCTGCCGAGCAGGGGGAATAGATGTCGCTGGACAGCGGACCAGCGGGAATGCGCCCTACATCCGGTCGTTCCGGTGCTCGTTGAGCACACCTAAAAGCTGCCCTTCGCGTCACGTAAGGAGCCGTTTCCTCCGGGCCATAAGCGGCCCGGAGAAAACCCGGCTAAGTGTCAGTTCAATCCCAGCTAGAGGCGGGGATCGACCGGCTCCGTCTCCATCGCCAACACGCCGAACACCGCTTGGTGCACCCGCGTCAGCGGTGCATGCTCGACGAAGCGGTGTAGCGCTTCCAAACCCAGCGCGAACTCGCGCATCGCCATCGAGCGTTTGTGGCCGAGTCCGCGCTTCTTGAGGCGCGACAGGTTTTCGGGCCGGTCGTAGTCAGGGCCGTAGATGATCCGCAGATATTCGCGGCCACGGCACTTGATCGCCGGCTGGAGCGGACCCTTTTGCCCGCGCGCGATGAAGTCGAGCGGCTTTACCACCATGCCTTCGCCGCCGGCCGCGGTCATCCCCTCCCACCAGGCAATGGCATCGGCGACCTTCGCAGGGTCTTCGAGGTCGATCTGGCGATAGTCGGTCGCGACCAGCATCGCCGGGTCAGCCGCCGCCAGACGGTGCGCCATCGCCATGTGCCAGAGATGATCGCGCGCATCGTGCACCGCGCCTTCACTGGCTAGCAGGTGGAAGGGTGCGATGCGCAGGTCGTCGATCCCGGCGAAGGGCGCAACATAGCGGTTGTAGGCCGCCCGGTAGCGCACCGCGTCGTCCAAGCGCGTGGCAGCAGCCTCGGCCAGATCTTCAACCGCGACACCGCGTGCCCGTGCCGCCGCGAGTGCCTGTGACGCCGCATCCAGCCCGGCGATCGCAGCCGATCCCACCGCCGCATATTGGCCGCGGACCAGCGACCCGGCCTTCATGCTCCACGGCATGATCTCCGCGTCCCACAGCACCCAGTCGGAGCCAAGCTCCTCCCACAACCCCGATGCCTCCATCGCTGCGTCGAGTCGGTGCATCGCCGCCGCCTCGATCGCTGCGTCGTTGAAGAAGCGCCGTCCGGTTCGCGTAACGATAACACCACGCGAGCCGTCATGGACGCCGAAGCGCTTCTCGGCGACGCTCTGGTTCCGCGCGAGCACGATCAGCGCGCGCGATCCCATATGCTTCTCTTCGGCCACGAGCGTTTTGACGCCCTTCGAGCCATAGTAAGCGAACGCCTCCTCGGGCCGCTCAAGCCAGCCGTCCATGACGCTGGTCTCAGCCGGCGACATGGTGGGAGGCAAGTGGATCAGCCAGCGCGGGTCCACGGCGTAGCGGCTCATCACCTCGAGCGCCGCCGCGGCATTGTCCTCCCGCACCGTGACGAAGCCATAGAGCCGCGTTTCGATCGCCTGCTTGCCCAGTACGTCGCCAATGTCGAGCTGATGCTGACCCAGCCCCGTGTCCGCCGCCGGAGCCTCCAGCGGGCGGATCGGTTCATAATAGGTCCGCTCGGCCGGCACCGAAACCAGCTCCAACTCAGGATAGCGCAGCGCGGTCAGCTTGCCGCCGAACACACAGCCGGTGTCGACGCAAATCGTGCCGTTGACCCAGTTGGCCTCCAGCACCGGCGTGTGGCCGTACACGACCTTGGCCTTGCCCTTGTAATCCGCCGCCCAGTCCCAGCGCACCGGCAGGCCGAACTCGTCGATCTCGCCGGTCGTCTCGCCATACATGCAGAAGCTGCGCACCGCGCCCGATGCGCGGCCCTGCATCTCTTCCTTGAGGCCCGCATGCGCGACGACGAGCTTGCCTCCGTCGAGGACATAGTGGCTGATCAGGCTGCCGAGCCATTGACGCATCTCGGCCAGGAACTCGGGCGGCTCCTGCGCCAACTGCTCGATCGTCTCGCCAAGGCCATGGCTGACCTTGACGTTGCGACCGTCGAGATGGCGCTTGAGCTTGTCGTCGTGGTTCCCGACCACGACTAGGCCGGTTCCGCTATCGACCATGTGCTTAGCGACGCGCAGCACGTCGGGCGAGCGCGGGCCGCGATCCACCAGGTCGCCGACGAACACCGCGCGACGCCCCTCGGGTGGCGTGACCTGCACCTCCTTGCCGTTCCAGGCAACCGCATAGCCGAGCTCGCCGAGCAGCGTTTCGAGCTCGGTTGCACAACCATGGATATCGCCAATGATATCGAACGGCCCGGTCTCCTCGCGGCGATCGGTCCACAGGCGCGTGCGGGTAATCTCGACCGCGTCGACTTCCTCGACCGAGCGCAACCGATGGACATAGCGAATGCCTTCGCGGTTCATGCCGCCGATCGATCGCTTGAGCGCCTGTGCATGGCGACGCACCGGACCGTCGCCGAACTGGCGATCCGGGCGCTCCTTATTGCGCGCCACGGCCAGCTCGACGGGAAGATCGAACACGATCGCGACCGCCAGCGCATGCCATTTACGCGCAAGCGAGATCAGCGTCTTGCGCGACTCCGGCTGGACATTGGTCGCGTCCACCACCGTGAGGCGCCGCCCCTTGAGCCGCTTCTCCACCACATAGTGAAGCACATCGAACGCGTCGCCGGTCGCGTCCTGATCGGTCTCATCATCGGCGACCCATCCGCGCATCCGGTCCGACGAGATAACCTCGGTCGGCAGGAAATGCTTGGCCGCAAAGCTCGACTTGCCGGTGCCAGAAGCACCGACCAGCAGCACGAGCGCAAATTCGGGAATCTCGATCTTCATGCCGCGGTCTTCGCTTCATCCATGCGCGTGAAAATGGCGACTTGGGTCGCGTGGCCATGAGTGGGGTCTTCAGTGCCGATTCCGTCAAAACGGATGGCATAGCCATGGGCGAGCGCCACGCTTTCCGCCCAATGCCGGAACTCGGCGCGGGTCCATTCGAAGCGATGGTCGGGGTGTCGCATCGCGTCGGGCTTCATGCCCTCGAACAGCGCGTTGTATTCGCGGTTCGGCATCGTCACGATCACCGCGCCTGGCCGCGCATGGCCGAACACATTGGCCTCGAACGCGGGCAGCCGCTCGGCCTCCATATGCTCGATCACCTCGATCACCGCGGCGACGTCGAACCCCTTCAGGCGATCGTCGCGATAGACGAGCGAGCCTTGGAGCAGCTCGATCCGCTGGCGCTTCATGTCGGGCATGTGGTCAAGCTTCAGGCGATCGCCGGCGCCGGCGAGCACGCGCGGTGCCACCTCCACCCCGGTGATCTTGCTGAGCCCCGGAAGCTTGAGCAGTTCGCGCAGCAACCGGCCCTCGCCGCAACCAAGATCGACCACGCTCACAGCACTAAGCTCGCGGATCATCGCGACCACGCGCTCCATCCGCTGGTCGTTGAGGCGGATCGGCTTCTCGATCGCCTCCTCGGCCGAATCCCGCACGGCATGTTCCTCGACCTCCTCGGCTTCGACGCGCTCATCGAGCTGCTGACGCGCCTTGCGCACGAGCCCGCCAAAGCCACGCAGATAGCGACGCACGATCAACTCGCGATCGGGGTGCGTCTCGAGCCAGCCCTCGCCCTTGCGGAGCAGCTTCTCGACCTCGGCCTCACCGACATAATAATGCTTGTTGTTATCGAGCACCGGGATCAGCACGAACAGGTGCGTCAGCAGCGCGGCCAGCCGCACCTGACCACTGAGTCTCAACGTGACATAGGGGCTATTGCCCCAATCGGGATGCGCGGGATCAAGCGGGATCGCGTCAACCTCGACCGTATATCCGAGCGGCGCGAACATGCGCTCGAGCAGAGCCAGTCCACCGCGCGCAGGCAATGGCGTGATCATCGCCTCGAGCGGGATCGCCTGATCGGCCAGCTCCTGCCGAATCTTCGAACGCCCACCCATCGCCGTGTTGAGCAGTCGCCCCAACGCGACCGACAGCAGCGACGACGCTGCATAGGGCCGGTCGTTGACATATTGATCCTCGATGCTGCCCTTGCCGCGCACCAGCTCGACCGCGTCGACTTCAAGCGTGATCGCGGCGGTGCAGCGCTCCTCCGTCGCCTCGGGGTAGAACAGCGTCGCCTTGCCGAAGCTCAGATCGACGACATGCACATTGTCGGGGTGCTTCATCAGTAGAAAGCCGAGATCGGTCGCGGGGTGATGCGTCGTAGTGATCGTCAGGAGCATGGAATGATCCAGGTATGAAAAAGCCCCGTCGAGGGCTCGGCGGGGCTGCGGTCATGGTCGGGTGCTAGGAATGGGTCCGACTATGGCGCAGCCTGGGCGTGAGGATACGGGTTGAAGGCGCGCAGTTCTGCGGCGCAGGAAGCGCTGCGAATGCTCAGGAGGACGTTCCGGCGTGCCATGCCTGATCATTGCTCGCCAGCCAGAGTCCGTCAAGCGCCGGATAGCGCCCGGTAGCTGCTAACGGAGTGCACTATCATCGACTGGCGGCTACGCGCCCTAACTCAGGCCTTAGAGCGAGATGATGTTTCGCTGAATCGAGGGGGATTCCGCTGGCTGTGATTTTCTGATTCAAGATGTTTGCTGGGCTGAGGAGGCCGGCAAGCATGGCAAAGCCCTATTCGATGGATTTGCGCGAGCGGGCGGCGGCGCGCTTTGGCGTGGCGCCGAGTTCGGCGATCAAATGGGTCCGGCGTGTCCGGGAGACGGGGAGCGCCGCGCCGGGGAAGATAGGCGGCTACAAGCCGAACATTTTATCGGGCGATAATCGAACCTGGCTGCTGGAGCGGATCATGACGGACTTCACGCTGCGCGGGCTGGTAGCCGAGTTGGCGGAGCGTGGGGTGAAGGTCGATTACGTGCAGGTCTGGCGCTTCGTTCATGCCGAGGGGCTGAGCTTCAAAAAAGCGTACTGCCCGCCGAGCAGCTTCGGCCGGCAATCACTCGTCGGCGCGAGCAATGGAAGACGTATCAGGGCCAGCTTGATCCGACGCGGCTCGTCTTCATCGATGAAACCTGGGCGAAGACCAACATGACGCCGTAGCGCGGCTGGGCGCCGGTCGGTCAGGCGGCCTGCCATCCGTAAGGCGATCCGCAGCGCTGGCGCCAAACTCCTGTTCTTGCCGCCCTACAGTCCCGATCTCAATCCGATCGAGCAGGTCTTCGCTAAGCTCAAGCATCTCATGCGAAAGGCTGCCGAGCGCACTCGCGATGCCACCTGACAGCGCATCGGCTCTCTGCTCGAGGCCTTCAGCCCAGCCGAATGCCGCAATTACCTCGCCAACGCCGGTTATGGATCAAGGTAGTGTTATCCCGCTCTAGAGATCGGCGTAGGTGATCCCGGGAGCTGCCGCACGCGGGTTCGCGCGGCTATCACGATGGCAGCAGAACCGATTAAGGCTGCCGAGACGACTACGATGATCCCTAAAAATGCCCTTCATGGTGATCGTGCCTTCGAAAGCTACGGCCTGGCCGATACGCAAGGACAGTTGGGCGTCGTTGCTCAATGGCGTCGGTCCGTCCCGTGACATAGGTCACCTACAGCGCCGGCACTGAGGTTTGTCACGGTCGACGCCTTGGCAGCGCGCGACTTTGCGCCAGCCGCTGCCGCGCCCAAGCCCCAACCAGCGTGCTGTGCGCGGCAATCAAGCCCGCGATCCCCGGCGGCTTCGCAGAAGAGCCGGCGTGCGCTCCGCTGATCCCGCGCACCCAACGCCGGTCAGCGCGCGGCGCCGCCAATTCCTCGCCAGAACAGGGTCCGGGTGACCGGCCGCTTGGTTTCATCCACCTCCGGTGCGGCAAATATCAGATGCCCTGCATCCTGATCGGCAAGCCCCAGCTCAACCGCGAACGAGCGAAGCCATGCGGCCGCAAAATAGAGATTGGGCGTCGCGCACCCGGCATCCACCAGCCCGAGCATCGGGCGACTCGATGTCCGCACCAGGGTCCGCCATGCGGAGTGATCGACCCCGGAAGCATCGGCGGTCCCGTGCGGATGCGAGTGCCAATCGCCGACGAGGCTCTCGATACCGCCACTGCGTTCCCAAGCCGCGTGAATCTGGTCGCGGTGCGACGGACACAAGCGTTCGAAGCTGATGCCGCTCGCGCGGTCGAGCGGCCCCTGCCTGGTCAGGCTGGTGACCTCGATATGGGGCCCGCGTCGTATGCCGATCAGAAAGCCGCCGGTCTCGTTGGGAAGATGAAGTGATCGTTCCGTCCGGATGGTGCGCATGACCCACGCCGGAAGCAGGACATAGGCTGTCACAGGGCAGCGCAGGCGGGACAGGCTGGAGAACGGTCCGGACTTTTAGGATCGCGCCGGACGCTCGCTTCCCAATCGATTCGGACGGTGCGCAGCAGATGGTGCGGCCGACCGAGCCCCCAGTCCTCGGCATGGCTTGCGGCGAGACTCGCGGCCGCCATTGAGGCTGCCGGGCCATAGCGCGAGACGGGCTGGGTGCCGCAGGCCGCGACGGGTTCGGCAACGGGCTCCTTTAAGGGATCAAACCGCCCCGGTTTGGAGAGGTCGGGCTGCAGGCAGCGGAGGCAAGCATGCTTCTCATCGACGCTTAAAAAGCTCTGCGTCGCCGCGCCATGCCCGGCGATCCAGCTGTAGAGCAGCGCCGGGCATGGTTGTTCGGCAGCTCGCCGCTGCAATGCCCAGGCGTTCAGCCAGTCGCTGAATGATTGCTCGCCGGTTGCATCGATCACCAGATCCGCAGCGGCGAGCACCGCTGCCTGATCCTGTGCCGCTGTGCAGATCGGGACAATGTCGACGCCAGGAAAGTCGCGGGCGACCAGCTCGGCGCAACCTTCTGCCTTGTAGCGCCCGACCTCGCCCAGACCCAATTGATGTCGGCGGACATTAGGCCGGTCGAGTTTCTCGGGATCGATGATGGCAAACCGCGCGCCAACGCCGGCGCCGCTCTGGGCGAGCATTCGCGCCAGGTAGCCGCCGATCGCGCCGCAGCCGATCTGGACGATGGTGCGCCCCGCGAGCGGTGCGGTCCCATTGGGACCGTTGACACCAAACAGGCTGGCGAGGTCGGTCCGACGGCCTTCGCTGCGCTCGATCGGCAAGCTGCGCGCGGCAGTCGATCGCACGAAGCGCTGCCATGCCTGGGGCCGGCCGAGCGTCTCCCTGAACTTGGCGCCGCGGGCCGAGACCATCACCGTGGCGACGATCGTTCCGTTCGGCGCGCTCAGCGCGATTGCGGGATCGCGCGCGGTGAGCCGCGCCAACCCCGTGACCATTTTATCCGCGAGCGTAGCGTCCCAGAAGCTGGCCCAGTCGAGCAGTTCGCCAAGCGTGCCGGGCTTGGCTTGATGCGCCTCGAACGACAGCGTGGCGGCGGTGGTAAGGTGCGCCAGATTCGCCGGCACCTTGGTCCCCCTGGCACTCGGGAGCTCGAGATAGGTGCTGGACCAGTATGAAAGAAATTCCTCGGCAATCTCCCGCGTCCCGGCCTTGGTCATTCCGCGCTCGAGCACTTCGCCCGCGCGAACGATAAGACCGAGCACCTGTTCCGGCGCCTGATAGCGGTCGAATATATAGATTCGCCGGTCAACGACGCAGAGTTCGCCGGCTTCGTCGACATGCGGGACGACCTTGCGGCCGAGCATCGTCGTATCGGACAGGTAGAAGCGAGGCGCATCGGCAAGGGCCAGATCCGCGAAGCGCGCGCGCAGGGGTACCATGGCGGGCCCAACCGCAACCTGCCCAACCAAGTCGAGACCGTCGGCGGTAAGCCGCGGCTTGAAGCCGAGTTGCGCGGCCGCATCGATGACCGGCCGGATGGTCTCCATGTTCATCCCGACTTGGTCCGCGGCACCAGCGCGGCGGGTTGGCGCTGCGCGGGCGTGCTGCGCACCATCTCGACCGCGCCTACCGCGGCGATCAGATCCTCCCGCTCGGGCACGCGGGCACCAAACGCCTTGCGCGCCCGGGCAAGCGCGATCGTCTTGTGAAACGTACCATCGATTGCCGCCTCCAGCTCGTCCGCCGCCTCGGCGAACAAGCTCCGGACCCGCTTGCGATATTGCGGCGTCCAGCCCAAGCAGAGATGCTTGGCGGCATCACCGGGAAAGACCGGGTTCTCGACGGGCTGGTCCGCCAGCCGCGCGATTTCGCGTGCCGCACTGACGATGGCGAGATCGAGCCTTCCCGCATCAAGACCGCCCAGATTCTCGATTGCGCGCACGACGCTCGCCATGATGCAGATCGAGCTCAGGCCATCGTCGAGCCTGGCGTCGCGCAGCCCCTTGAAGCAGCGCGAAAGGTCGCGGACCTGGGAACCGTAAAGGTCGATCGCCGCGCGGAACCATTTCTCGAGACGGCGCGGATCGGATTCGATCCAGCCGCTGCTGCGATGCGCGAGGATGATTTCGGCGGCGGCAAGGTCGCGGTAGATGCGCTCGTCGAGTTCACGCGAATCGCGGATCTCGCTCGCCTTGGCCATCTTCGCGACCGCGGCGACCTCAACGAGCTGCTCGAAGGCTTCGTCGCGGATCGCGTAGAGCGGAAGATCGATGTGCAGGCGCCAATCGATCTCTACGCGCACGCACGAGTTCTTGGCCTTGCCCGGATTGAGCCTCCAGCCCTGGGCCTCGCACAGCGGGCCGAGCGCACGCTCGACGATCCGGAAGTAGGTGCTGGAGGCGATCGTCGGACGGGCTCGGCCATTCACGGTGACGAAGGAGATCGGGAGATAGACGCCATCGTCTTGGTCGATCTGCTGGTCGGGCGGGTTCTGGCAGTCGTTGGCGGTGTGATAGGCGAAGCTGCCCTGGATGCGGAATTTCGGGGTCGGCAGGCGCGGGGTCGCCGAGGCGACAACCAGCGAATCCTGCAGTTCGATGCGCGACACGAAATGGTGCCAGTTACGAAACGCGCTGCGCAATGTGTCGCGAATCTTCTCGCGCGCGGTGGTGAGCACCACGCGATCCCTTTCGGGAACGCGGATCTCGGCGAGATAGCCTTCGTCCGTCCCCATCAGCTTGTGCAGGTTCAACTTGGTGACCACCGGAGCGTCCTTGCCTATGTATATATGTACATATATACACGTTCTGCCAGCCCTTGCAAGAACAAGCGTGGAACAGGAAGGAGTGCCCCGCAATGGTATTTGCGCTGAACCGCTCAATGTTGATCGTGGCAGGCGTGACGCTCGTCGTCGGCCTGATCTGCGCAATCGTGCTCGTCGATGGCGGCGCCTCGTCGGGGGAAATCTGGGCAAGGCGCGGGTCGGTGATACTGGCGGTGAACCTGGTGATCGGCGCGCTGTGCATCCCACGCGTCTTCGCGCTCGCGCACGGGATCAGCTTCGCCAGATATTGGTGGTTCCCTCTGCTAGACGGCGAGTGGGACGCGGAGATTCATTCGAACTGGCCGCGTATCCGCAAGATGCACGAGGCTGCACTCAGCAAAGCGTCACGGTTCGATGCGCTACGCGACACGCTGAGCGCTGAGGAAGAGGCGGAGAGCGTGATCCGGGCCTCGGTGGTCATTCGCTCGTCGCTCATCCTGTTTTCTCTTCGACTGGAGCCCCACGGGTCGGCGCGGATCAGCCGCAGCCAATTCGTGCGCCCGCGCTGGAGTAAGCCGGACCTGCCCGAGCTTGCCTATGTCTACGAGCAAATCGACCCGGGCCGGGTGGCCGCCACCGATTCCCGGCGCCATTTCGGCGCGGGTATCATCCGCTACGACAGCGACAATGATACTCTCTGCGGCGAATACTGGACGCAGCGGCGCGAAGACCTAGGCTTCAACACCGCCGGAACAATCCTGCTGACGCGCAAGGAAAAGACGGCCTGACGCGTCCGGCGAACGCGTCAGTCGGCCTTCGCCGCCTTGGCAGCCGTTTTCTTGGCAGACGGCTGCTTCGCGGCGGCGAGCGCAGCCTCGTTATCGACAAGTTTGCGCAACGCCTTACGAATCAGGGCGCCCTTGCTGGTTGATGCGTGGAAGGCGAGCTTCTTCAACTCCTCGTCAAGACCGGCGGGGAGGTACACGGTGCGCAGGACCATTGTCTCCTGGTCCTCGTCATGATTGTGCGCGGTGTTCGTCATAGTCGCCTATATATACATATGTACACCCCAATCAAGACGCGATATAGGATGGAAGATAGCGATCGAGGATTCGATCGCTCATCGCCCCCAGCGCCATCAGGCTCATGAAGCCGGGACCGACTGCCTGTGACAGCATCGGCGCGTGGATAGGTCCTGGAGCTTCGTTGAACAATTCGAGATATTTGCTCATTCCGTCGGCCACCGCTTCGCGCATCGCCTTCTGCTTCTTCGCATTCGCGGCCGTCAGCCTGTCCCGCATGGCGGGGGGCAGCAGTGTCGCGAACCACCATGTGTCAAAGCCCGAGGCGTCGATCGCCAGTGACGCATAGGTGCCGATCGTCTTACCCGAACGGCGATATTCGACGAGAATTTCCTCGCCCGCCAGGCCGGTGCGCACCTCGATCTTCTCGCCGCGGCCGGGCTCGAAGCGGACCTTGGGCGAGCGCGCCAGTTCGTCGGAGATGGTCGACCATACAACTCCGCGGTTGAGACGGTCAGTGAAACCGCGGCGCGTGTTCGGCTCGAGGCGCTCCCAGATCGCATCGTCCGTGAAGATCTGACTTTCGAAAAATGCTTCCGAGCGCGTGAACAGCGCGGCCTGGTCGCCGATGATGAGGATGTCGCGCGGCGGCCGTGCCCGTACCGTCCGCGCCGCGATCGCCGCGGCAGTGCCGCCCGCGCCCAAGATGATGACCGGCTCGTCGGAAGCGGTCGGCTGGGCGAGGAAACCGTCGGGATCTTTCCAGAAATCGCGGCCGTCCGTGATCCGGGCGCTTGTACCGA
This sequence comes from Flavisphingomonas formosensis, assembly GCF_009755815.1. GTDB lineage: Bacteria > Pseudomonadota > Alphaproteobacteria > Sphingomonadales > Sphingomonadaceae > Flavisphingomonas > Flavisphingomonas formosensis. The sequence goes on along the minus strand of NZ_WRPK01000001.1, from coordinate 377,961 downwards.
GGCGCTCGACCCGGTGCAGCGGCGCGCCCGGTCCAGTGAAGACGACGCCGTCAAAGAGGCCCTGCGATCGGCTGCGGCCGCCAGGCCCGCGGCGATGGATCCGCCAGCCATGTGGCGTGGGCTCTAGCCGCGTCACGGTGCCGATCTCGAGCGTAGCCGACGACTTCGCGATCGCCCATTCGACGTAGCCGGCAAATTCGGCATGCGTCGGAGGCGACCGGCCGCGATTCACCCAGTTATTGAAGCCGGATTGCGCGTCGGCGCGGACATGCTCGAGCAGGTAGGCGCCCCAGGAATATTCGGCATACATGGCCGCCGCGATCCGGGGATCGAACACGCCTGCGTCATAAGGAAAGCCGAGGTCGCGTTCGGCAGGCGTGCACAGCCGCGCCTCGCCATCGGTGTAGCCGTACCTTCCAGACCAGTTCGCTGCGACAGCGGATTGCTCGAAAATCGTGACCTGCAGCTGAGGTTTCTGAACGCGATTGAGGATATCAGCCTTGGCAGCGATCGCCGCAGCCTTCGGTCCCGCACCAACGATCGCGATGTGCTTCCCAGACAAGCTACCACTGCCTTTCCGGCGGGTGGCGCTCGTAAAGCGGCGAATGGCTCGTCAGCGGGAAGTTGCGCACATCCCGCGGCTCGCCGTGTCCCGCCTGAAGAAACTCGCCAAGATTGCGCGCCTCGCCGCCGTGGGCGAGCATGAAGCGCGACGGCAGCCGGACGCCGCGGACGCGATCCACCGAGAAGGAATCACCGCCCGAATGACCGGCTTCGAGCAGGATCTCTCCAAGTTTGGAATGATTGCCGGTGAACAGGTCGGGCAAGGTGAGTTCGACCATCCACATCACTTCCGGGAGCGCCTCGCCGAGTGATTGGATCGACCCGTTGAGGTGCGACCCGTCGTGCCCGACCGTGGCGCCGATGTGCGCGCAATATTCCTCGCGGGTCAGCAGCACGGGGCGGGTGACGAGAGGCTTACGGTAGCGAAGCAGGTAGTTCAGCCATTTGTTGTCGTGCGCGTCATCGACGAACATTTGGGTCGCCTGCCCCATGATGATCGCGCTGGCCGCCTCGGCGACATGGGCTTCAAGCGTCGTGGGAAGCCGTCGCACGATCAGGATCTTCTCGGCACGCAACGTCGGATCGGCTTCGAGGGCGCGGCTGCTCAGTGCGAGGTAGGGACCGAAATTGTCGTCGTGGATGACGAAATGGTCGACCCAGGCACTCGACGGACAATGCCGCGCCGAAGGTTCACCGGTATATTCGGGAATTGCCTGGGGGTGCCACTCGTCCGAGTTTCGCGTGTAGCCGTAGACGACCACGACATGGTTGGTCGGCGATATCTCCGCCGGTGCGTCGTCGTTGGCGCTACCGTCTGGCTCGTCAGCGCGATCCTCGCCGTCGCCGTCGCGCGGCGGCGCGCCCGTCTCGAATACAAGCAAAGCGATATCGCCAGAGTCAGCGGCAGCCGTGAGCACCGAAACATATTCGGACGGCTCGATCGACGTGCAGTCAACCAACGCGACTTCGCGCTGCGTTATCGTCGCGAGCGCGCTCGAGATCTGCTCGACGAGCATCCCATCGGCGGGGGGCGGGTCACCCACGAGCCTGTTGATCTCCTCGGTGCTCGGGGACGGCTGGCTGGGATGGAGGGTTCGCGTCGCCATGCGAATGCAGGCATGCGCGCACACAGAAGTGATTCCATTTTGCTGGGCATAATACAGGCCCTTGATGCAAAACTTCCGGCCATGCACCGCGACCTCAAAGACGGCTTCACAATTGATGAAATTGTTGAGAAGCCGGGTGCCGCTATCAAGCGAGGGGGTCGCGAAGAAGGCTTCGTAGACAAACGTCGTCTGGAATTCAACGGCGTCTCTTGGCCGGTAATTTATCAGGGCGCACTGCCCGATGAGGCAGGCATCGCCCACCGTCTGGATATCTTCCTTCTCGGGCATTTCGTTCAGGAACGACAAGAGCATGGCTTCGGCTGTGCCACCACCGCCCATCCGCTCATCGAGCGTCGCAATCTCCTGTGCGACGCTCGGCAACTCCGACGCGTCCTCGATCAGCAACGCACGAGCCCCCTGTTTGCGGGCGAGCGTCGTTAGACGATGCAGCGGAGCGCTGTCGCTAGAGGTCGACTTCCAGAACGGCTCGATCAGGCTGAAATAAAAGGAATACGGAGCCTCGCACCCGACGACGCGCGAGAGAACCGGCAATGCGGTCCAGGTCAATGGGTCTGCAAGCCATCCAGGCAGTGGCGACGCAAGCTTGAGCCGCCGACCCGGCCCATCGGCCGGATGCGGCTGGCGAGACGCATTCGCTCGTCAAGGTACGCGATCTGCTCGTCGGTGAAGACAATGGTCACGACGCCATGATCGGCCGGGGGCGCGCCGCTAACGAAAGCGACAAGGTCGCCCTCGTTGTGCTGTGCCGTGTCGCCACGGCGATCTGCACGCCTGCCCGTCATATTAGGTCCACAACTAGCTGATGTGGGATGAGTGCCATAGAACCCCCAAAAATGCGTTAATTTTTGGCTTCGGGTCGAGCTTTGCGCCTTTCGATGCTGCGCCCGCTCCGCCCACGCCGTCAAGACATACTTGATGAACGGGCGGGACTGAGCGGCCAATGAACGAAAAGCAGCGGCGCGCGATGGCAGCGGATGACCGGGATCCTCTCTCGTCGATAGGAAGACGCCGTGCACCCTGGTCGCTTTCGCCTGTTTCCCCCGGAACCACTATAGGCAAGCTTGGGCAAGTTGCACCAGCCTTTTTCCTCCGTATTGGCCCAATAGCCGCAAGCTACGCACGCAACGTCGATCAAGGACCGGCGATCCCGCGCCGTTTATTGAGGCCCTCTCCGGGCAAAGATGGCACGGTTGACTCGAAACCGCCTTGAACACGACGATCCTGTTGCCGCGCGCCTTTACCGGTGCGCAGCATTACCCTCGGACGGCGACGCAGAGCAACGGTAGGCAGCTTTCCTGGCTTGGCCTTGGCTAACTGGACAGTCGGCAAGCGGCCCAGCTCCAGACGGAAGGTTCACCCGGATCGGGCCGTTCGATTCATGATGTTCGCGATAGCCTGTAGCGTGAATCACGCTGTCGGCCTTGCGACCGTGCTCTGGCGTGAATCGGAGCGCGTGGCAGGGGCTCGTTTCGCGTTTACCTAATCGAACTCACTACCGCTCGTTCGAAAGTGGGCATTGGAGTGGGCACTAGCCATTGGCACCACGCTAACCACCTGAAAACATCGCCTTTTTTGGCGGAGACGGAGGGATTCGTACCCCCCTTTTCGCGGCCTAGCAAATCCGCCGTTTTTATGCTCTAAAGTCTTTGTAAAACAACGGCTTTTCTAAGTCCAATCGGATTATTCGGGTCGTACCGGTTCGGAGTGGATCGCACCAATCCGCGACTCAAACCCGGACGGAAACCCGGACTGAGCCTGTCGGCGGAGGGATCGGGATTCGAACAAGACCCGGACGGACCCGGACTGAAGCCGATGGAAGGACGAAGGAGGATTCGAATGTCTCGCGCAATGCACAAGCTGAGCGCCCGTCGCGCGGAAACGATCAAGGCACCAGGTTGGCATGGTGACGGCGGCGGCCTTTGGCTGCGCATTGACAACAGCGGCTCTCGGAAATGGGTATTCGCCTGGGAACGATCCAAACGCCGCCGGGAGATGGGGCTGGGCGCCGCCTCCGAGATAACACTTGCGACGGCCCGTGAACTCGCTGCCGAGGCTCGTGCGTTGTTGGCACAGGGGCTCGATCCCATCGAAGAGCGCCGCGCGAAAGACCTTGAGCAGGAAGCTCCCGCAGCCACCGACGATGCCGTGGACGAGGTTCCCGGCGTTCCGACCTTCGGCCAGTTCTCCGATACATACATTGATGCCCACGAGGACGGTTGGAAGAATCCCAAGCATCGGCAGCAGTGGCGCAATACGATCAAGACGCATGCCAAGTCGCTGCTGAACAAGCCGGTCGATACGATCACATCGGACGACGTGGTCACCGTCCTTCGTCCAATCTGGCGCAAGGTTCCCGAGACGGCCGGTCGCCTGCGGGGCAGGATCGAGAACATCCTCGATGCGGCGAAGGCGTCCAAGCATATCGTCAGCCCATGGGAGAACCCTGCCCGGTGGCGCGGCAATCTGATGCATCTCCTGCCCCGCCGGCCAAAGAAATCCCAGGTCAAGCATCACGCGGCCATGCCCTATGATGATCTGCCGGACTTCATGAGACAGCTGCAACGACGCCCCGCGACTGCTGCGCGGGCACTCGAACTCACGATCTTGTGCGCGACCCGGACCAACGAAACGCTGAAAATGACCTGGTCGGAACTCGATCTCGAACTGGCCGTGTGGACCGTGCCGGGCGATCGGATGAAGATGGGCATCGAGCATCGCGTGCCCTTGCCCGGCAAAGCCGTCGAGCTGCTCAAGGCACAGGCAAAAGTCTCAAATCAGGCACCCGATGCCTATGTCTTCCTGGGCCAGAAGCCGGGTAAGCCCTTATCGCAGATGGCGATGACGATGGTCCTCCGACGGATGAACCTCGGACATTTCACCGTCCACGGCATGCGGAGCTGCTTCCGCGATTATATGGGCGACATGACCGATCATCCGGAGTCGCTCGTCGAGCAGGCGCTGGCCCACCAGATCGGCGACGAGACCACCCGGGCCTATCGCCGTGGCGACGCGTTCATCAAGCGGCGTTCGCTCATGCAGGAATGGCAGGACTTCCTGCTGCCGACCCAGAAGCTCAATGCCCGCGCGAAGCGCAACAATGCTGGCCACGCAGACACTGATCCCGCGATGCTCCAAGCCGCCTGATCGACAATCATTTTGCCCGGGAATCGCGAACGACGCCCGCGATCCAGGCATCGACCTCGCGCTCGCTCCAGCGTGCCGCAGCGGCGGTGATCTTGCATGGCTTCGGGAAGCGCCCCTCTCCAATCATGGCGTAGATCATGGTCTTGCCCAAACCTACCCGATGGCGAACCTCCGCCAACCTGAGCAATCTCTCCGGCTGCGCTGCGTCGGGTTCGACGGTCATTTGCGCCGCTCCGCGAGCCCTTCACGCGCCTTTGCGAAACCGCGATCACTCGCGAGGAAGAAGGCGAGCATGTGCGGGACCAGATCGGCAATTGCCTGCTCGTCGCCATATGCTTGCTGGTAGATCGCCGCGTAGTCCGCCAAGGCCAAATGTAGGTCTGGTGCTATGCTGACGGTCAACTTGATCGGCGTCCTGTCGGGCAGTCGAGGAAGCTTGAGATCGGTCATATCAGGTTCCTATTCCTTCCAGGGTGCCAGGATGAGATCGCGATGCACGACCAGCCTGACCGGGGCGCCGGGGCGGATCGTGATCGTCGGCTGGATTTGCAGGTTGCGGGACGTGATCAGGTCACCGGCGCGCGACACATTCTGCTGGGTGGACTCGCGGATCGCCTGGACCAGATCGCTCTCGCCGGAGAAGGTCACGTTCGCGCCCACGCCAAGCAGGGTCGAAATCGCAACACCCTTGAGCAGCGCCCATGTGTGGAAGTCGACCTTGTCGGCAAGCCCGGCATAGCCCGACGGGTCGGTCGCGGGCACGTTGTCGAGCCGGATCGAGCTGCCGTCCGGGAAGATGATCCGCTGCCACACGACCAGTGCGCGCTTCTGCCCGAAGGCGACGACGCTATCGTAACTGCCGATCAGCCGCGCGCCCTGCGGAATGAGAAGAATGCTGCCCGTCGCGCTGTCGAAGACCCGCTCCGTCACCTGGGCGGTGACGAGGCCGGGGAGGTCGGACCTGAGCCCGGTAATCAGGCTCGCCGCGATCACGCTACCGGCGGACAGCATGTCAGGCGACGCTGGCGGGCTCAACCGATGCTCGTTGACATCGCCGCCAGTATCGCGCGCCGCGACGAAGTCGGCCTTGCGCTGCTGGGCATTAGGATCGCGATCAGGATCGATCGCGAGCCGCGACGCATCGGTGGCTGCGACCGGTGGCGAGGATGGTGTCGCATCCGCGCTGCGGGTCGGATCGGTGCGATTGCCGGATTGCACAAGTAATCCCGACTCGCGCGCCGCCTTCAACTCCGCAGCCCGTCGATCGCGCTCGGTCGCAGCGGCCTGGTCCGCGCGCGCCGTTTCGCCGCTGGCCGGCTCGATGCCCATCGCACGCTGATGATCGAGGATCGGCCGGCCGAGATCACCCGGCAGGGGTGGTCCGAGCTTCGGCACGTCGCCATAGCTGCCCGGAAGCCCGCTCAGTGTATCAGCCGGCGCCTTCGCCGTGGCCGTCTGATCGTCGGCTTGACCGGCGAGGTGCAGCGCGGACGGCCGCAACGCCGCCCAGGCGGTCGCGATCAGGCTGACGGAGCCGAGCGCCGCGATCGCCACCACGGCTCCCCGCTTGAAGCGGATCGCCCGCGCCGGCTGGGCGCGAAGCGCCAGCGTTTCCGGGTCCATTTTGCCCGGTGCGGCGAGGGTCTCGGGTGCCGGTGGCACGGCCGCCTCGACGGTCATGATCCCCTCCGCTTGGGCGCGCTTTCCGCTACCCGGCTGATGCGGACAATCTGCTGGTGCTTTGTCCCGAAGCGAAGTTCGGCAACGTCGAAGATGCGATCGACGACGTAGAAGCGTCCCTTCACGCGATAGTTGACGAGTTGGGCTTCGCCTTTTGGGTCCACCAGGAAAATCGGCGGCGCCTCGCCGACGGCCAGCGTCGCCGGGAATTCGATGAACGTCTGCCGCCCGTCGTCAAAAGCACGAAATGGCCGCCAAGCCGGTCGATCGCCCGATACGGCATAGTTGAAGTGAAGCTGCTCAACCTCGATCCCTGCCGCCACCGGAGCCGCCGCTTCGGTCGCGGCGGCGGCGCGCCGCAATGCGATCAGCGCATCCTGGGGATAGGTCCAGGAGAGCGCGGCCATCGCCGTCTTCGTCATGCTGGTCAGCGCGATGTGATAGCTGCGCCGGTCGGTCGTGATCACAAGGTTGGTGGACAGGCCGGCACTGAACGGTTTCACCAGCACATGCGTCCGCTTTTCCGCGCCCGATCCGCTGGTGGTATCGCCAATCACCCACCGTACCGTGTCGCCGCTGGCGACGGCGACCAGCGTCTCGCCCGGTTGCAGCGCGATGTCCGTCACCCGCTCCGGGGCGGTGATGACATGATAGATGGCGCCGTCGGCGAACGGATAGACCTGCACGGCGTTGATGAAGCCCTGCGCGACCGGTTCGATCGTTGCTGCGCGATTGGCGGCGGCCACCGGCGTGGTTTTGTGTGCAGTCGCCTCTGCGGGTTGGGCAGCAAGGATCAGGTAAGGCGCCAGCAGCGCGGTGGCTGCGCGAATTCGATTCATGGCTGGGTCTCCGTATTGACGGTCGGTTGAGCGGCAAGGTTCGGGTCGAGCGGCACGTTGCTGGGCGGCTGCGTGGAGCGTGCGGGAGCAGTCGATGCCGCGGGCTCGAGTTCGCGGCTCCAGTCGATGGCGTCGATGTAGATACCGAGCGGGTTCTTCCGGAGCGTGTCGGCCGATACCGGCGGCTTCGTCAGGATCGTCAGGATGCCAGTCCAGTGGGAGGAGCCTGCCTCGCTTCCACGCTCATAGGCCGTCTCGGTCCATTTGACCTGGAAGGAGCGATCCGATGCTCGGACGACGCTTGTCACCTGAACGGACACGGTGCGCTCGCCGATCCTCGCGAACGGGTCCGCGGCCCGGGCATAATCGCCGAGGAACTGGCTCCCTCGCGTCGTTGTGAAGTCATAGGCCGACAGCCAATCGCGGCGCATCAGCACCGGGTCGAGCGAGACCCCGCGGACAATTTCGATGAACTTCGCCAGATGCCATGCGATCTGGGGATCAGTGGGGTGATAGCCCGCTTCAGCCTCGGTGACTGCCCGGGCCTCGCCCAGGCGATCGACCTCGACGACATAGGGCGTGACCCGGCTCTGCAGCGACTGCCAGATGAGCGCGCCCGACATGGCGGTCGACAGCGATAGCGTGCCGAACGCCATCAACCGCCAGTTACGAGCCTGGACACGCGCCGATCCGATGCGGTCATCCCAAGCCTGGCCGGCGCGTTGATAGGGCGTCTCGGGCTCGGGTGTCTGCGCGTAGCGCTGGACGGCGCGCTTAAAGAACATGGGGCTTGAAGATCATGGCTCAATCTTCCCTTTCCTTGATGTCGGGGGTGGCGGAGGCGCCGCCGCGATCGCCTTCCTTCAGCGTCTGCATGGCGACATGGCGGTGGTGGCGGGAGTCCTGCTGGCGACGCAGTGACTGTGCCCAGGAGGGAGCACCGTCGGGGGCGACGTCCGAAGCCGGTCCCCTCGAATTGGCGCCGCCGTTGAGCGCGGACCAGGCGGCGTCACGACCGCGCTCGGCAGCCTCGCCCAATCCCATCGCTGTCGATGCTTTCTGGCGGGCCGCGCCCGCCGCTGCCTGCGCCATGCCCCCGATGCCGACGCCGACACTCGACGATCCAGCGGCGGTCTGGCCAAGCTGGTAGGAGGCTGAAGCCGCCGAACCCATGGTCGTGCCGGCCCGGATCGCACCGAGCGCAGCGCCACCGACTGCACGGGCCGCGCCCATCGCGGCACCGCCGCCAAGCGCGACGACGCCGGCCGCGCCGATGGTCGTACCGACCGCCGCACCTGCGCCCAATTGCGGCGCGCCAGCCACGAGGCCCGAGGCGATGCCGGGGCCGAAGATACCGAGGCCGAACAGCGAGAGCGCGCCGAGCGTCAGGCTCATCGCGACGCCGAGATCGGGTTCCTGCCCCTGCATCGAGGTCGTGAACTCGGCGAAGAAATTGGAGCCGATGCCGACGATCACGGCGAGCACCATGACCTTGATACCCGACGAGACGACGTTGCCGAGCACGCGTTCGGCGAGGAAGCTGGTGCGATTCCAGAGCGCGAAGGGCACGAGGATGAAGCCGGCCAGCGAGGTCAATTTGAACTCGATAATCGTCACGAACATCTGCACGGCGAGGATGAAGAAGGCGAGGATGACGAGCACCCAGGCGAACAGCAGCACCGCGATCGTCAGGAAATTCTCGAAGAAGCTGACGAACCCCATCATGCTCGACGCCTGCTGGAGCAGCGGCCACGCGGCCGAGAATCCGGTCGAGGCGACGCGGCCGGGCCTGAGCAGATCGTCCGCCGATAGGGTCCCGCCCCCGGCGGTGAGGCCGGCCTGTGCGAATGACTTGAAGATGATGTCGGCAAGGGTCGAGAAGCTGTTCAGGATGAACGCAAACGCGCCGATGTAGAGGATCTTCTTGATGAAGCGACCGATGACATTGTCTTCGCCGCCCATCGCCCAGAACAGACCGGCCAGCGTGATGTCGATGCCGATCAGCGTGACGGTCAGGAAGTGGACGTCGCCGCCCAGCAACCCAAACCCGCTGTCGATGTAGCGGATGAAGGCCTGCATGAACCGGTCGATGACGCTGAGGTCGTTCACGTAACTTTTCCATCAAGAGGGGTGCCGCGGGGAGCGCAAGGGGAGCATCACGCCGCCCGCGGCGACGGCGGCGGGAGGCGAAACCGCCGCCGCCTGTCCGGCGTCCGACTACTGGGGCGTGTAGGCGGTGCCGGTACCGAGAAACTTCGTCGTGGCAGCACGTCCCTCGGCCTCGGCCTGGGCACGGCGGGCGGCTTCCATGGCTTCTGCGCGATATTGCGCCGCCATCAGATTCTGGATCTGGAACTGCTGCTTGGCGGTCAACGCGAGCAACTGGTTGGTGGCTTGGCTGACCTGCAGCGCGCCTTCGGCGCCCTGGCTTCGCGATACGATGCTACCCAGGGTCTGGGCGTCAGCCTGGACATTTTCGACGACCTGCGCCTGCACGCCCATTGTCTGTTTGTAGGCCGCCATCTCGGTGTCGAGCCGGGTCCGCGCTGCAACAACCTGGCCGTTCATGGTCAGCGCCTGATTGAAGCTCTGGGGAAAGAGCTGGCGGAATTGTTGGTCGAGACCGTCGACGCGGAACTGGATGCCCTGTGCCTGGCCCATCAACTGGTCGATCTGCTGGAGCGTGCTTGTGATCGCCTGGATCTCGGGAAAGCCGATCGTGGTGAGATTCTTTGCCTGGTTCATCAGGCTCTGGGCCTGGTTCTGAAGCGAGCGGATCTGGTTGTTGACCTGCTGGAGGGTTCGCGCGGCGGTGAGCAGGTTCTGGCTGTAATTGCTCGGATCGAACACGGTGAATTGCGCATGGGCGGGCGCACTCGGCACGATCAGCGTGACTGTGAGCGAACCGATGGCTGCAAACCCGAGCGCGGACGCGACCAGATGTTTGCGGGTGGGAATACGCATCACACTTTACTCCTTGGCTTGGGGGACGGGAAAATCGGCGAGGAGATCGGCGGCCCAATCGAGGCCGGTTCCCTCAAGGAATCGGGCGGCGAAATCCTTGGGGCCATGCTCGGCCAGCAGAGCGTCGATCCGCGCCTGGGTTGCGGGATCCGAAGCACCGCACAGGGCCAGCGCAACCGGACCCAGGCCCAGTTCGAACAGGCGGTTGCCGCGTGCGGATTGCAGATAATAGTGCCGCTTGGGCGTGGCGCGGCTGATCAGCTCGATCTGCCGGTCGTTGAGGCCGAACCGCTCGTAGGCAGCACGGGACTGCGGCTCGATCGCGCGATCGTTCGGCAGTAGGATCCGTTGCGGGCAGCTCTCGATGATGGCGGGTGCGATGCTGCTGTCGGCGATGTCGGCGAGGCTCTGCGTCGCGAAGAGCACCGCGACGTTCTTCTTGCGCAGCGTCTTCAGCCACTCGCGAATGCGGGCGGCGAAGAGCGGATGGTCGAGGAAGATCCAGGCCTCGTCGAGCACCAACAGCGTCGGACGGCCGTCGAAGCGTTCCTCGAGCCGGTGGAAGAGGTAGGTCAGCACTGGGGCGACCACCCCGGATTGCCCCATCAGCACCTCGGTCTCGAAGCACTGGACATCGGCCAGCGCGAGATTCTGCTCGGCCGCATCGAGGAGGCGGCCATAAGGTCCGTCGAGCGTATAGGCCGTCAGCGCGGTGCGGGGCGCGTTCGACTGGAGCAGCATGGCGAGCCCGGTCAGCGTGCGCTCCTGGGGCGGCGCCGAGGCGAGGCTGCCGAGCGCCGACCACACGGCGTCCTTGACCTCGGGCGTGACCGCGACTTTCTCGTGCGCCAGCAGCGCCGCGATCCATTCCGCCGCCCAACTGCGTTCGCTCTGATCATCGATGCGGTGCAGCGGCTGGAACGCCAGGGTTTCGCCACTGTCCGCGCCGAGCCCCAGGGCATGGTGCGCACCGCCCATCGCCAGCACGGCCGCGCGTGCCGAGAAGCCCTTGTCGAAGATATAGACCTGGCCTCTCGCGTAGCGCCGGAACTGCAGGGCGATCAGTGCGAGCAGCACAGACTTGCCGGCGCCGGTCGGCCCGACGACGAGCATGTGCCCCACGTCGCCGACATGGGTCGAGACGCGAAATGGCGTCGATCCGCTTGTCTGCGCGTAGAGCAGCGGCGGCCCGCCGAGATGGCGGTTGGCCGCCGGTCCTGCCCAGACCGAGGACAGCGGCATGAGATGGGCCAAGTTGAGTGTATGGACCAGCGGCTGGCGTACATTGGCGTAAGCCTGGCCGGGCAGCGAAGACAGCCAGGCCTCGACCGCGTTGAGGCTTTCGCGAACGCAGGTGAAGCCAAGACCGTTGACAATGCGCTCGACCGAGCGGACCTTGTCTCCCACTCGCGCCCGGTCGGCATCGGCGACGGTGATCGTGGTGGTCAGGTAGCCGAAGGCGACATGATCGCCGCCCAAGGCCTGCAGCGCGAGGTCGGCATCGACCACCTTGTTGTCCGCGTCGGTGTCGAGGAGCTGGACCGGCTGGTTGTACATCACCTCACGCAGCAGCGCGGTGATCGACTTGCGCTTGTTGAACCATTGCCGCCTGATCTTCGTCAGCGCCTTGGTCGCATCGGTCTTTTCGAGCGCGATAAAGCGCGTGACCCAGCGGTAGCCGAAGTCCTGGTGGTTGAGCGCGTCGAGGATGCCGGGCCGGCTCAGGTTCGGGAATCCCAGCACGGTCAGCGTGCGGAGATGGATCTGCCCAAGCCTGGGCTCGAGCCCGCCGACCAGCGGCGTGTCGGCGAGCAGTGCATCGAGATAGATCGGCGTTTCCGGCACCGCGACCGCGTGGCGGCGACTGGAAACCGTTGCATGGAGATAGGTCAGCGTCTCGGTGTCATCGAGCGCGCGCACCTCCGGCATGAAGCCGGAAAGAAGGTCGAGCATGCGGTCGGCTTCGGCGACGAAGCCGGCGAGGCTCGCACGCCAATCGCGGCCCTGCACATCGTCGGGCCGTTCGACCAGTGTCCGCCCGGCGGCATCGCTGCTGTCGGCGGGCGGCAGCCACGTCAGCGTGCCGTGATAGATGCTCTCGAAATGCTGGCCCTCGGCCTCGAACCCGGCCCGCCGTTCCTGCTCGACCAGCCAGGATGCGGCGTCGGGAAAGGCGCTCTCCGGATAGCCCAGCGCCTCGCGCCGCTCGGCTTCGAAGAACAGCGCCCAGCCCGTACCGAGCCGCTTGAGCACGTTGTTGGCGCGCGCGCAGGCCGAGACGAGCTCGGCTTCGGTCGCGCTCTCCAGGTCGGGACCGCGGAAGGCGAAGCTGCGCTGAAAGCTGCCGTCCTTGTTGAGGATGACGCCCGGCGCGACCAGCGCGGCCCAGGGGAGATGATCGGCGAGGCGGTCGGCGCGTGGCCGATATTCGGCGAGGCTCAGCACGCAAGATACCCCTTCTGGCGCAGGTGGCGGAGCAGCACGGGCGCGAAATCAGGATCGCGGCGTGCGGCGAACACCGCGACGCTATGGCCGACTGCCCACAACGCGATGCCGACCAGCCACTGCTGGAGGCCCAGGCCGACCGCCGCCGCGACCGTGCCGTTCACGATCGCGATCCCGCGAGGCGCGCCGCCGAGCAGGATCGGCGATCCCAGGCTGGCATGGATCGGCGCCTCGAAGCCCTCGATGTGGCTCATGCGACGAGGGCTCCGCCGCCGAAGCTGAAGAAGGACAGGAAGAAGCTCGAGGCGGCGAAGGCGATCGACAGGCCGAAGATGATCTGGATCAGCCGCCGAAAGCCGCCTGCCGTCTCGCCGAAGGCGAGCGTCAAGCCGGTCACGATGATGATGATCACCGCGACGATCTTAGCGACGGGTCCCTGCACGGATTCCAGCACCTGCTGGAGCGGCTGCTCCCAGGGCATGCCGGAACCGCTGGCCCGGGCCGTGCCGGTCAGGGTGAGCGAAAGGCCGAGCATCAGGCCGGTCAGGAAAAAGCGGTCACGATTGGGAATGGGAAAGATGCGCATGTCAGTCTCCTGTGTTGTCAGGGGTTGGAGAGAGATCGACGACGGCGTAGCCGCCATCGGAGTCGAGGCCCGCGACGCGGGCAACCGTCTCGATGCGCCGCGCTGTGCCGCGGCCGGCAATGAAGACGATCATGTCGATCGCCTCGGCGACCAGGCGCCGCGGCACGGTGACCACGGCTTCCTGGATGAGCTGCTCGATCCGGTAGAGCGCGGAAGACGCGCTGTTGGCGTGGACGGTCGCGATTCCGCCGGGATGACCGGTGTTCCAGGCCTTGAGCATGTCGAGGGCTTCGCCGCCGCGAACCTCGCCGACGATGATGCGGTCGGGCCGAAGACGAAGGGTCGAGCGCACCAGGTCGCCCATCGTGACGGCGCCCGCCCTTGTCCTGAGCGCGACCGTGTCGTGGGCGGGCGATTGAAGCTCGCGGGTATCCTCGATCAGGATGACCCGCTCATCGAGATGCGCCATCTCAGCGAGCAGCGCATTGGCAAGCGTCGTCTTGCCCGAGCTGGTCCCGCCGGCGATCAATATGTTCCGGCGATCGACCACCGCGAGCGACAGCAGGCGCGCGGTTTCCGCCGACATGACGCCGTCGGCTACGTAGTCCATGAGCGTATAGACGCGCGCCGCCGGCTTGCGGATCGAGAAGCACGGCGCGATCGAGACCGGCGGCAGAATGCCTTCGAAGCGTTCGCCGGCACCTTGCCCATGCGGCGGCAGCTCGGCCGAGACGATCGGGCGCTCGCCATGGACCTCGGCACGGGCATGCGACGCCACCAGTCGGATGATCCGTTCGACCTGGGGCGCATCGAGCCTCACCTCGGTATCGACCCGGCCTTCGCCGAGGATATCGACGCGGAGCGCGCCGTCGGGATTGACCATAATCTCGATGACGCGGGGATCGGAGAGCGCGGCGGCGATCGCCGGCCCCATCGCGGTGCGCAGCATGGCGCGACGGCGCTCCGCGGAAACGGTATCGGGTCCGGCCGGCATCACGACCTGCCTCCCTTCGTTTCGGGTGGCGCCAGCGTGCGCGTGCCTCCGGCGATCTGGCGGCCGACCTGGGCGACAAAGGATTCGAACCGGTCGCGCCCGATGGCACGGCCTGCGGCATCGGCCTCGGGCAGCGGCGCCGTCACCATCAACTGGTAGCGGACGAACAGCGACAGGCTTTCCAGCAGGACGTCGATGTCGCGCCGTGCGCCCTCTAGTTCGCGTGACAGCCTGTCGAGGCGAACCTTCAGGAGGTCGTCGACTTCCCTGGTCCCGCGTCGCGCCAGCCAGTCCTTCAGCGCGTCGTTGACCAGCCGGCTCTTGTTGCCGCGGTTGCCGGCTGCGAGCGCCTCGAGCGCATCGCCGATCTCGCGGTCGATATAGAGGTTCTGGCGGATCTTCATCGCCGCCTCACAGGCCAGGCAGGAGGTCGCGGTGGGCGCCCTCGTTGATTGTATAGCCGCGGGCAACGGCGCTCAGGCCCTGCGCCTGGTCCATGGCGCGCTTGTCGGCGGCGACATCGTCGTCGTCCGGCACAAGCTGCTGATCGCGCGTTTCAGCGGCGTCAGTTGCCCTGGAAACCTGCTCGGGAAGGCCGGGATGGCGCTGCTGCTGCATGCCGCCATCGTCCTCGCCACCCGCGGCATCCTCGGCTTGATGCAGCCGGGCATCGATGCCGCGCACCTGGTCGGACCAGTCATTGCTTCGCTGCTTTGGGCAATCGGCATAGCGGCCGGGCACCAGCATCGGTGGCGACGCCACGCGCATGATGAAGTTGCGGTCGTGGAAATAGCGCAGCTTGCGCGCCCGGATCGGCGCGAGCCCGGATACGAGAACAAGCTCCTCGTCGGGCGACAACTGCATCACCTCGCCTGGCGTCAGGAGCTGGCGGGCGGTTTCCTGGCGGCTGACCATGACGTGCGCGAGCCAGGGCGCGAGGCGATGGCCTGCATAGTTGCGCATGGCGCGCTGCTCGGTCGCGGTGCCGAGCGCGTCGGAAATGCGCTTGGCGGTACGTTCGTCATTGGTCGCGAAGGCGACCCGGACATGGCAATTGTCGAGAATGGCGTTGTGCTCGCCATAAGCCTTCTCGATCTGGTTGAGGCTTTGGGCGATCAGGAAAGCGCGGATGCCGTAGCCGGCCATGAAGGCGAGGCTCGTCTCGAAGAAATCGAGACGGCCGAGTGCCGGGAATTCGTCGAGCATCATCAGGAGCTGGTGCCGGCGCGCGGAAGTGCCGGGCTGATCCAGCCGCTCGGTCAGGCGACGGCCGATCTGGTTGAGCACGAGCCGGATCAGCGGCTTGGTGCGGCTGATGTCCGAGGGCGGGATGACGAGATAGAGCGACAATGGCCGCTCGGCCTCGATCAGGTCGGCTATGCGCCAGTCGCAGCGCGAGGTGACCTCGGCGACGGTCGGATCGCGATAGAGGCCGAGGAAGGACATGGCGGTGGACAGCACGCCCGAGCGCTCGTTCTCGCTCTTGTTGAGCAGTTCGCGCGCGGCGGAGGCAACGACGGGGTGGACCTTGGGATTCTTGTTGTCGCCGAGATGATTGGTGGTCATCATCCGGCGGAGCGTGGCGACGAAGCTGCGCTGCGGGTCGGAAAGGAAGGTCGCGACACGCGCGAGCGTCTTTTTTTCCTCGGCATAAAGGATGTGGAGGATCGCGCCGACCAGCAGCGAATGGCTGGTCTTTTCCCAATGGTTGCGGCGTTCGAGCGCGCCCTCGGGATCGACCAGGATATCGGCGATGTTCTGGACATCGCGCACCTCGTCCACGCCGCGCCGAACCTCGAGCAGCGGATTGTAATGCGCCGACGCGGCGTCGGTCGGGTTGAACAGCAGGCAGTGCGAGAACCGCGCGCGCCATCCGGCGGTCAGCGTCCAGTTCTCGCCCTTGATGTCGTGGATGACCGCCGAGCCGGTCCAGGAGAGCAAGGTCGGGACGACGAGCCCAACGCCCTTGCCAGAACGGGTCGGCGCGAACGCCATGACATGCTCGGGGCCGTCATGGCGCAGATAATTGCCGCGCAGCGAGCCGAGCATGACGCCGGCGTCGCGATGCAGTCCGGCGCGTTCGATCTCGCCGGTGTTTGCCCAGCGAGCAGAGCCGTAGGTGGTGACGTTGCTGGATTGGCGCGCGCGCCACAGCGAGCCGAAGATCGCCGCCGCGCAGCCGATGAAGCCGCTGGCGCCGGCGAACATGCCCGCGCGGTCGAAGACATGCGGGGCATAGGCGTCGTAATGATACCACCATGGGAACAGCGCCCAGGGATGGTAGACCGGCACGCCATCGAGCCGGAACCACGGCGCACCCAGTTCGGGTTGATAGGCCAGCATGGCTGCCGCCCATTGTGTCGCCGCCCAGATGCCCAGCAGGACGATGGCGAAGACGACAATGATCTGGCCGATGAGTAGTTTGGTGGGTGTCACGTCGAGGCTCCCGCCCGCCGGACAGGACCGGTTCGGGCGGTTTCAGACTCCGTGACAGGCGCCGAAAATTGAACGGTGCTGATGGGCGCAGATGGGCTCGCGTCGGTCTGTTCCGGTCGGATGCCGGAATGGAAGGCTATTCGGGAGCGGGTGCCTGGCGGTTAGAGGCCGGCGTCGGCTTTCAGTGTTTCGAGGCGTTCGCGCGAGACAGTCTCGACGATGTCGCGCAGGGCGCGGACCGACTGCGACAGGGCGTCGAGGTCGTCATTGCCGATCTCATAGCTCGCCGAATAGCGGGCCTCGACATAGGCGCGCTTCAGAAGTTCGAACCGGCGGCGGTCAAGTCTAGTGGCGCGGGGCCAAGCTTCGATCAGACGCGGCTCGCTGTCTTCGGCAAGCGAGCGCAGGAACTTGATGTTGTGCGAACGGGGGAAATAGAGGGTGCAGACGAGTAGGAAGCAGATATAGGCACGTTCGGTCGCCTGATGCAGAAGGAAAGCTGCATCTTTGCTTTCGCCTTCTCGGATCGCAAATGATGCCAGCTTGATACCGCTGTCGACCTTAGCCAGCCAATCATGGAAATAGGCTGATGCCATCTCATAGGCGTCGGCGGCGGTCAGCGGTTTAGGCATTGCGAGCGCGCTGCCGGGCAATTCGTAGAGCACGATCCCATCGCGGGCGATGTCTGTCCAGAAATACTCGCCCCGGCTCAGTGCCTGATTCACCTCGTCCAGCGTGTGGACGATGATGTTCACCGGTCGTGCAATCGCACTGTCGTGCAGGATCTTGTCCTCGGCGACATACCAGTAATCGGCGACGTCGGTGAGATCCAGGTGGCTGACGATGACGAGCAGATCGAAGTCTGACTGGTAGCCATTCTCCGGCTCATCCACCCAGTCGGTCCGGGCATAGCTGCCGAACAGAATGATCTTGAGGATCTTGCCGTTCTTCTTCCACGGCTGGTTCGCGCGCGCGATCGCATCGGCAAACTCGCCCATGAGCGTTTGCTTCACGCGGTCCAGTTCGCTTTGCTGGACCGGGGGCAGATGGTCGATGTCACTCCGCACGAAGGGGATTCTCGCGGCAGACCATGACGTTGGCAAGCCTTGACCACATCGACGGGTGCGCCGATGATCGCGCGTCACGCACGAACGCTATCCAGCGTGTGTTCCAGATGATCGCGCACCTTGCCGCCTTCCTTATTTAAGCCCGCTTATCTTAGCGCATTTGCTAATTAAGTGAAGTGGCGATTGCTTAAATAAGGCGTGCCATGCATATTGGCGCGCATGGCTGATCCAGAACCGAATCCGCGGCTGGGCCGTTTCGTGGAGACTCCCGTCGCCGCGGAGATGGTCAGGGCATTCGTACCGCCCCCGCTGCCGCCGGCACCGCCTATCGACGTGCTGGCGTTGCTCGACCGGCTCAGCCTCGCGGAGCGCGCCTTGGGTCGCCTGGACGGCATCACCATGCTGCTGCCACGCCAGGAACTCTTCCTCTACATGTACGTGAGGAAGGAAGCGGTGCTGTCATCCCAGATCGAAGGCACGCAATCGACACTCTCTGACCTGCTCCGCTTCGAAACCGAAGCGCAGGCCGGCCAGCCGATCGACGATATCCGCGAGGTATCGAACTACGTCGATGCCATGATGCACGGCCTCGAACGCCTGGAGGAAATGCCACTCTCGCTTCGCCTCATCCGCGAGATGCACGAGCGCCTGCTGCAAAGCGGCCGAGGTGGCACCAAGAGCCCCGGCGAATTCAGGCGATCACAAAATTGGATCGGGGGTACTCGCCCAGGCAACGCGCTGTTCGTGCCACCTCCGACTTCGGAACTCGACGCCTGTCTCGATGCCCTCGAGCGGTTCATGCACGAAAACGAATCCCGGTTGCCGGCACTCATCAAGGCGGGCCTGCTTCACGTCCAGTTCGAGACGATCCACCCCTTCCTCGACGGCAACGGCCGCATCGGCAGGCTGCTGGTGACATTGTACCTGTGCGTCAACGGCGTCCTTCGAAAGCCGCTGCTCTACCTCAGCTTGTATCTCAAGACCCACCGGAACGACTATTACCGATTGCTGCAAGAGGTCCGCGAACAGGGCGCCTGGGAGGCTTGGCTCGATTTCTTCCTCGCCGGCGTGGCCGATACCGCCAATCAGGCCTTTGACGCTGCCACCCGCATCGTCGATCTGTTCAAGGAGGATCGCGAACGCATAACGACCGGGAGTGATCGTGCCGGCTCAGCCCTGAGGGTCCATGACCTTTTCCAGCAGAACCCGTTCCTCAATGCGAACCAACTGGTCGAACGGACTGGCCTGTCGGCGCCAACGGTCAATGCGGCACTCGCAGACCTCGAACGTCTTGGTATAGTTGAAGAGATCACCGGCAAGCGACGTGGCCGCGTTTTCGGCTACCGCCGATATCTTGCGATCCTCAGCGAGGGTACCGAGCCGTTGCCCTCACGAACCATCTGACGACAGCTTGGTCGGACGATCCGGAGCGTCTCCCTTGCAGAATGCAAAGGCCAGAAGCCGCTATTCCGACCGCTCGATGGTATCGCAGGTACGTTGCCGAGATTGCACACGATCAACGTAGCTAGACCGCGCGCCACATTTTTGGTGCGTCAAGCGCCTTAATGCAGGATGGATTGACAAACTTCGCCCGCTAAATCATTATCTGACGCATGAACCGCTTTGATGCATATGATTCTGGTGCTTTGGGTGGCTTCGCGTCAATCTCTGCAGGCTACCCTTTTCGCGGCAAGATCGACGCACTGCCGGAAGGCGGGGTCGCCGTCATACAAATGCGCAATACCGATCCTGAAACTGGGATCGATTGGGATGGGCTTTCGCGCATCGAGCTGCCACGCCCATCCACAAAAGCATTTCTTCGGCCCGACGACATCATTTTGTCCACGCGCGGTGGACGCAACTTCCCCTATTACATCGAGGAACGCGACGAGCAGATCGTTTGCTCGCCGCATTTCTTCGTCATTCGCGTGATGACAAGTGCGATCCTGCCCCAATTCCTGGCTTGGCAGATGATGCAGAAACCCGCGCAAGACCACTTCGCAGCGGGCGCGACCGGCTCCTACATCCTCAATCTCAAACGCGAGGTGGTTGAGACCCTGCCGATCACGATCCCACGGCTGGCGCAGCAGCAGCACATTGTCGATTTGGATGCGGCAATGCGCAGCGAACGTGCGATCCTCACCCAACTTATCGACAACAGAGCCGCCGAAATGGCGGCCATTGCCCGGCAGCTGCTTGCACCTGCCTTTCAGCGCTCGGAGCAGAGAACATCGTGAACGACCAGATTAAACAGGACGAAGTGAACAAGGCCGTTTGGGCCGCTTGCGACACCTTTCGCGGGACAGTCTCTGCCGACGTTTACAAGGACTACGTCCTCACCATGTTGTTCCTGAAGTACCTGTCGGACGTCTGGCAGGATCACTACGACGAGTACAAGAAGCAGTATGGCGACACGCCCGAACTTATCGCGGAGCTGATGACGAGCGAGCGTTTCGTCCTACCGGAATCTGCCAACTTCACCACGCTCTACAAGGCGCGGCATGAACCGGGGAATGGCGAGCGGATCGACAAGGCGCTGCACGCCATTGAAGAGGCTAACGTCGGCAAGCTGCGCGACGTGTTCCAAGATATCAGCTTCAACTCCAACAAGCTGGGTGAGGAAAAGCAGAAGAACGACATCCTGCGTCACCTTTTTGAGGATTTCTCCCGTCCCGAGCTGAACATGCGCCCTTCGCGCATCGGCAACCTCGATGTGATCGGCAACGCCTACGAATTCCTCATCAAGAACTTCGCCGCCGATGCAGGGCGCAAGGCGGGCGAGTTCTATACGCCGCCCGAAGTGTCCGAACTGATGGCCGAAATCATGGACATGGCTGAGGGCGAAGAGGCATGCGACCCCACCTGCGGTTCTGGCTCGCTTTTGATGAAGTGCGGTCGCCGCGTGCAGGCCAAATTCGGCGGCTCAAAGCGGTATGCGCTCTTTGGGCAGGAATCGATCGGCAGCACCTGGGCGCTCGCCAAGATGAACATGTTCCTGCACGGCGAGGACAATCACCGCATCGAATGGGGCGACACCATCCGCAACCCCAAGCTGCTCGAAGTGGATCCTCGCCGTGCAAATAATATGCTCGAACCGAGCAGGGACCGGCTGAAGCACTTCGATGTGGTCGTCGCTAACCCCCCCTTCAGCCTCGACAAGTGGGGCATCGATACTGCGGAGAATGACCGGTTCGGGCGCTTCCGTCGCGGTCTGCCGCCCAAGACCAAGGGTGATTACGCCTTCATCCTCCACATGATCGAGACGATGAAGCCGAAGACCGGACGCATGGCGGTGGTCGCCCCGCATGGCGTGTTGTTCCGTGGATCGAGCGAAGGCACGATCCGGCAGAAGCTGATTGAGGAAAACCTGCTTGAAGCGGTGATCGGCCTGCCGGAGAAATTGTTTTACGGCACCGGCATTCCGGCATGCATCCTGATCTTCCGCAAGACAAAGACGGACGACAAGGTGCTGTTCATCGACGCCAGCCGCGAGTTCAAGGCGGGCAAGAACCAGAACCAGCTTGATGCAAACCATCTGGCGAAGATCGTCGATACCTATCGCAAGCGCGAGAGCGTCGACAAATATGCCTATCTCGCCACGCCCGAGGAGTTGGCCGAGAACGACTACAACCTCAACATCCCGCGTTATGTCGACACCTTCGAGGAAGAGGAGGAGATCGACCTGGTTGCCGTCCGCGCCGAGCGGTTGAAGCTCAAGGCCGAGCTTGCCGCATTGGAAGACAAGATGGACGGCTACCTCAAGGAGCTTGGCTACTGATGGCTGGCGAGATCATCCAGTACCAGACGGAGGATGGCGTCACCGTCATTCGCCTTCAGGCGCGCGATGGCAACGTCTGGCTTAGCCAGGCGGACATGGCCGAGCTGTTCCAGGCGACTAAGCAGAATATCAGCCTGCATATCCGTAACATCCTCGCCGACGGCGAGCAGGAGGCGGATTCAGTCGTCAAGGAATACTTGACAACTGCCGCCGACGGCAAAGCGTACCGCACCTTGCATTACAGCCTGCCAATGATCATGGCGGTTGGTTTTCGGGTTCGGTCCGCAAGAGGCGTTCAGTTTCGGCGGTGGGCAGCCGAGCAGCTGAGCGAGTATCTGGTCAAGGGATTCGTCATGGATGACGAGCGCCTCAAGGAGCCGGATAACGACTATTTCGAAGAGCTGCTTGCCCGCATCCGCGACATCAGGGCGTCGGAGAAGCTGTTCTACAAGAAGGTGCTCGATATCTACGCCACCGCCGTGGACTATGATCCGAAGGCGGAAACGAGTCAGCAGTTCTTCCAGACCGTGCAGAACAAGGTGCACCACGCCGCCCACGGCCAGACGGCGGCGGAAACCAAGCTGGCGCGCGCCGATGCCGCCAAGCCGATGATGGGGCTGACCAGCTGGCCCGGCGAAAAGCAGGGCCGCCTGCCCACCAAGCAGGACGCGCAGATCGCCAAGAATTATCTGCAGGATGGCGAGATGGAAACGCTGAACCGCATCACCGTCGCCTTCCTGGAATTTGCCGAGGCGATGGCGAAGAGCCGCAAGCCGATGCACATGGCCGACTGGATCGCCAAGCTGGACGACTTCCTGAAGCTGGGCGATCACCCGTTGCTCGATGGTGCGGGCCGGGTTTCCGCCAAACAGGCGCAGCGCCATGTGGATAGCGAATACGACCGCTGGCACAACCGCGCGATCAATGCGCCGAGCGCGGTCGAGCAGCATTTCATCGAGGCCACCGCCAAGGTGAAAACGCTCGCAGCTGGCAAGCCCGCCAAGGGCAAGGGTGGCGCGAAATGATTCCTGCAGGCTGGCAAGTCGCGACAGTTTCCGACATTTGCAAATTGCAGAATGGACACGGATTTCGTCCGCCCGATTGGTCCGAAAGCGGATATCCGATCATTCGCATCCAGAATCTAAACGGAAGCCAAAACTTCAACTATTTTGCGGGCATGCCCGAGCAGAAGTGGTTGGTGCCACCCGGCCAAATCCTGTTTGCATGGGCTGGCACCAAAGGAGCATCTTTCGGCCCGACGATCTGGAATGGCCCTACCGGGGTACTCAACCAGCATATCTTCAAGGTCTTCCCCGCCAAAGGCGTTGATAAGGATTGGCTATACGTTGCCTTACGGCATGTGACCGACCGGATTGAAGCCAAGGCTCATGGCTTCAAGGCAACGCTCGTTCACGTCAAAAAGTCGGACATTGATCAGCATAGCGTCTTGCTCCCCCCCATGTGCGAGCAGCGCTACATCGCCAATACTCTGGCAACATGGGACCGTGCCATCGAGACGGTCGAGGCGCTGATCGCCAACGCCCGCGCGCAGAAGCAGGCGCTGATGCAGCAGCTGCTCAGCGGCCATCGGCGCTTGCCAGGCTTCTCAGAGCCGTGGGAATGGGCTGACTTTGCGGACATTTTTGGGCGGGTCAGAACCAAGAATGCCGAAGGCAACACGAACGTGCTCACGATTTCAGCGCAGCATGGCCTCATCAGCCAAGTCGAGTACTTCAACAAGTCCGTCGCGAGTGATGACGTCCGAGGTTACTCGCTGCTCCAGCGCGGTGATTTCGCCTACAACAAGAGCTATTCCGATGGCTATCCGATGGGAGCGATCAAGCCGCTCGACCGCTACGACAGCGGCATCGTCTCCAGCCTCTATATCTGCTTCCGCCTGACCAGGCGTGGCTTCGACCACGATTTCTTCCGGCACTATTTCGAAGCAGGCCTCTTCAACCGCGAGATCGCCGCAATCGCGCAGGAAGGCGCGCGCAACCATGGCTTGCTCAATGTGAGCGTCGTAGAGTTCTTCGAGACCTCGCTCCACATCCCACAGCCGGGCGAGCAAGCCGCCATCGCGAAAGTCATCAACGCGGCAGAGGCCGAAGAGCAGGCCCACCAAGCCCAACTCACCGCCCTCCGCCAGGAAAAGGCCGCGCTGATGCAGCAACTTCTCACCGGCAAACGGCGGGTCAAACTCCCGGAAAGCGAGGTGGCCTGATGCTCAGCCGCTTTGCCAAGCTCATGCTCACCGGGACATCGCTTGCCCCGATTGCCCTCGTTTATGCGTGGGTGCTCTACTCGGATGGTAAGGGCAAAACTGCGCTGGGCCTTGTCGGCTTGGCAGCCGCGCTCGTTGTCGTGATGATTGCCCTGCTCGCATATTGCCGGAAGCATCTGGAGCGGTCGAAGTTCAAAGTGACATCGATCGAGGCGGCGGATCGGGAGTATATCACCTTTATCCTGCTCTACCTCTCACCGCTGTTCACCGCCCAGTTCGGCGATTTGAATTGGCACATACTCGTGCCGACCATGATCGTCTTTGTGCTCGTGATCAGCACTGGCTACGGATATCATTTTAATCCGCTTCTCGGCCTGTTGGGGTGGCATTTCTACAAGGTCGGCACCGAGGAAGGCGTCACCTACGTCCTGATCACGAAGAAGGAGCTGCGCTCCGCGAAGCAGTGTCTGACAGTCGGACAGCTCACCGAGTACATCGTCATCGATATTGAGGAAGGAGGTGGTTCAGTATGAATCTCCTTGCACTGTGCCGTGATGCCAATGGCATCACGATCAAACGCATCCCGCTGGACGGGGCATTGCAAAATCCCGTGATGCAGATTTTCTCCGACCAGGAAGCTGCGTTCCGTGCCGATCGGCCCAACGAGGTTGCGTTCGATGGGGACTGGAACCCGGACGACGACGAGATTCTCGTTCTCGACGCCACCGTCGAAGCGAATGCGATGGTCGCCGCAGCTTCCGGCAATGTCCTGGCGTTGCCGACGATCAACGCTGGCAATTTCGACGCTGAGAACATCAAGGCCCTGTTTGTGGGAGTAAACACGGGCACGGGACTTCGTTTGCTCGTTCAGCGCTTCACCGCAGCCCAGGTTCTAAGCCGCAAGTTTGCGATGATCGCCAACAACAACCAGTTCAGCAAGATCACTGATCCGGCGTTCAATCTCGCGACTTCGCTCACCTGCATCATCGAAGGCGGGCAGATCAAGTTTGAGAGCTATCACAAGCTTCGGGCCGTCTTCGACGTGGTCGAGTTTTTCGCCGCAGCGACCGACGAGGATATCGATGATTTCGCTGGACACGCCTCAATCGCAATCGCCGACGTTCCAGCACTGAAGGCACTTGTCACGCAGACGGAACGCAAGCTGATCCACAAGCTTGCGAGTACCGGCGTCCTTGATGCGCACGCCCCGCTGGATATCCAGACCAAGGCAAACGCAACTGGATTGGTGGTCAATATCGCCAATGGCCAGATTGTCTTCCCAAACGACAAGCAGGAAATTCGTCGGCTTCTGCGCTTCTTGGATGACAGCCTCTATGAAGCTCCTCTCAGTGGTTTGCGCTACGTTACCAATTCGAAGCGCGCAATCTGAGCGGTTATCGTGGTGACACCCAACACCGCCGAGCTCTACAGCTCCCATATCCCGGCCCTCGCAACGCTGGTTTCGCTGGGCTGGGATTATCTCTCGCCCGAGGCCTGCCGCGCCGCGCGCGGTGGTAATCAGGGAGTCGTCCTGCGGGATGTGCTGGTCGAGCAGCTGCGGCGGCGGACCTTCGACTACAAGGGGCGGACCTATCCGCTTTCGACCAATGCGATCGATCAGATCGTCCGTGAGCTGACGTCGCCCGCGCTCAATGAAGGGCTGATCACCGCCAACGAAAAGCTCTACAACGCCATCACGCTGGGCATCACCGTCACCGAATTCGTCGATGGCAAGAAGCACAGCGTCACTGTGCCGATCATCGACTGGGCGCACCCGCTGGCAAACAGCTTTGTTGTCAATGATGAGATGGAGGTGCTCGCCGTACCGGGCACCCACACGCGGCGGCCTGATATCGTCGGCTTCGTCAACGGCATCCCGCTGCTGGTGATCGAAGCCAAGCGGCCCGACAGCGGCAATCCCAACAAGTCGATGGTCGACGAAGGGATCAGCCAGACGATCCGGAACCAGGGGCAGGAGGAAATTCCGCACCTGTTCGCTTACGCTCAACTCCTGATGTCTATCGGCATGACAGATGGCCACTATGGCACCACCAAGACCCCTCGCAAGTTCTGGGCGCAATGGCGCGAGGAGGAGTTTTCCGAGGATCACTTCCGCCAGATCAAGAACGCCGCAAAGGAAATCGATCCGCGCGCGGCGATCTTGAAGAACCATGTGCGCGACGTGCGCGATCACTTCCAGCACCTGTGGAGCGACGAGCAAGCGGTGACCGCGCAGGACCGCCTGCTGATCGGCTTGTGCACGCCCGAGCGCTTGCTGGAATTCGTGCGCTCCTACGTCCTGTTCGACCGCAAGGTGGACAAGATCGTCGCCCGCCATCAGCAATTCTTTGGCATTCGCGCGCTGCTCGACCAGATCAGCCGGATCAAGCCGGACGGCGCGCGCGAGGGCGGGGTAATCTGGCACACCACGGGTTCGGGCAAGAGCTTCACGATGGTGATGCTGTGCAAGGCGCTGCTGCTGCACGAGAAGTTGAAGGCCTGCCGTCTGGTCGTGGTAACCGACCGCCGCGATCTGGAAAAGCAGCTGGCAGGCAACTTCTTGACCGGCGGCGCATTCGGTTCGGACATAGGCTCGAAAGATGCGGGCAAGGCCAAGGCGCAATCGGGCCGCGATCTGGCCAAGCGCATCGGCAAGGGCACCGAGCGAATCATCTTCACGATCATCAACAAGTTCGGCAGCGCAGCGCGCCACGCCGAATGCCGCAACGATAGCGCGGACATGATCGTGCTGGTGGATGAAGGCCACCGTAGCCAGGGCGGCGAGAACCACGAGCGGATGCGCAAGGCGCTGCCAAACGCCGCCTATGTTGCGTTCACCGGCACGCCGCTGCTGAAGGACGACAAGACGGCCAACAAGTTCGGGCGGATCGTTCACGCCTACACGATGAAGGACGCCGTGTCGGACGGCACGGTGACGCCGCTGCTCTACGAGGAACGGAAACCGATCCTCGACGTGAACGAGCGCGCAATCGACAACTGGTTCGAGAAGGTAACCGCTGGCCTTTCCGATGAGCAAAGGGGCGATCTCAAGAAGAAGTTCGGGACCAAGGGCGCGGTCTATGGCTCTGGCGACCGAATCAATTTGATCGCACTCGATATCGCGACCCACTTCAAGGAAAACTTCAAGGATTATGATCTCGGCCTGAAGGGGCAGTTGGCTACCGATTCCAAGCGGTCAGCTATCCGCTACAAGAAGGCGCTGGATGCAACCGGTCTGGTCAGCAGCGCCATCGTTATTTCGCCTCCTGATACCCGCGAAGGCCATTCGGAAGTTGATGAGGCAGAGCTGCCCGAGGTGCTGCAATGGTGGAAGGAAAACGTGCGTGGCGAGCCCGAGGATTACGAGCGCCAAGTTATCGAGGATTTCTCGACCGAGGGCCGACCCGACATCCTGATCGTGGTCGACAAGTTGCTCACTGGATTTGATGAACCGCGCAACGCTGTCCTCTATATCGACAAGAAGCTCGAACAGCACAATCTGATCCAGGCCATCGCCCGCGTGAACCGGCTGCATGAGCAAAAGAAGTACGGTTTGCTCATCGACTATCGGGGCATTCTGAAGGCGCTGGATACCGCGCTCACGGAATATCAGGACCTCGCTGAACGCACTCAGGGCGGCTTCGATCTCGACGACATCGACCAACTCTATGCCGATGTCAGCACCGAGTATAAGCGATTGCCAAGCCTCCACGCCGAGCTCTGGGCGATTTTCAGGCCGGTCAAGAACAGGGCCGATATCGAGCAGTATCGGCAGCTGCTGGTACCGCAGACTCGCGAGAGCGAGGGCGGATCACCTATCGACCTGAACCAGAAGATCAGGGAGGATTTCTACGAGGCGCTGACAGCCTACGGCATGTGTTTGAAGATCGCTCTGGGATCGCGTTCCTTCTTCGAAGACACATCGATCACCGAGGTGCAAATTGCGGAATACAAGCGCGACCTCAAGTTCTTTACCAACCTTCGCAAGATCGTGAAGCAGGACGCACAGGAAGCCGTCGATTACAGCGCCTACGAAGACCAGATCAGGAGGCTGGTCGATCGCTATGTTGTGGGCGAGGACGTGGAGAACGTGGGCGGCGTTCTGATCGTCAACGAGCTCGGGAATCAACCGGCCGCCGAAACCTGGTCTCCTGAGAAAACCCGCAACGAAACCGATATCATCCGATCCAGAGTGCGCAAGACGATTGAGCAGGAATTGGCTGACGATCCCTATGCGCAGCTATTTTTTTCCGACCTTCTCAAGCGCGCCATTGCGGAGGCGTCCGCGCTGTTCGATCACCCCTACAAACAGTATGTTCTGTTCAAAGACTTGGAGGAAAAGCTCGCTGCCAAGACCGTCGACGATCTGCCCAAAGGCCTCGAAGGTCACCGCCACGCCAGCGCCTATTTCGGGATTATCCGGCTGGAGATGGGGGATGTGGTCGCTGAAGCGGTTGAACAAGAGGAGTTCATCCACGCAGCGCTGGATATGGAGAAGTTTGTCGAGAACGCCATCGCGGAAAACTCGCTGAATCCAGCAAACATCGAAGCGGCCATCCGTAAAGCCTTATTGCCGCGTCTCTTCGGATTGACCGGCTTGGAGAAGGCCAAAGTCATCACCGACAAGGTTGTCGAGGTCACCCGTGTCGGTCTTGCTCGTGGTAATGGCGCGAAGGCATGATTGTTCGATACGGCGATCAAGAAGTGTCGTGCCTCGTTCGACAAACCGCTGCTGTCACGGGCCGTATCCGCATCCACGTCTACCCCAACGGTGATGTCGAAATTGAAGCTCCCGAAGATAAGGAAGCAGATCACATCAGGGCGGCGGCTCAGCGACGTGCAAGATGGATTTTCCAGCATCGGAACGCAGCCATCTCCGCGCGACGAATGGCGCTACCGCGCGAATATGTAAGCGGCGAAACCCACTTCTATCTTGGGCGGCGGCACAAGCTCATTGTCCATGAGAGCAAATCGCGGCACTCGGAAGTCAAACTCTTGCGAGGCAAACTCGAAGTTTCGTTGCCAGTGGCGGATCCAACCGCCGTAAGACGCAGACTGAATGCATGGTATAGTGATCGGGCTACCGAATATTTGAGCAAGAAGGTTGGCGAAATCTCGGAGCGGTTTAGTGGGATTAGCGCCCCGCCACCTTTCAAACTTATGCGTATGAGAACGCAATGGGGAAGTTGCTCCCCCGAAGGGGTTATCTACCTGAATCCTGCACTCATAAGGGCATCCCGTCACTGCATCGAATATGTTATTTTACACGAACTCTGCCATCTGATCGAACATAACCACAGTAAGAGATTTTTCGATTTGCTTACTAAACACATGCTTGACTGGCAGAGCGCTAAAAGGGAGCTAGACTCGCTTGCCGAGTTAATCTTGGCGGGAAATGAATGATCGGCAAAGGTTCGGATCGCATCCCGAGCTTCTGAACAACTGCTTTTAAGCGGCTTTCACCCTACACTGCGCACGCGTGTAAACCTCATGCGATCATGAGATCGCCGGCCCGCTCCGTCCTCGGCCGACCGACCAGCTGATGCCGTCGCCGCGCATCAATCCCGAGACCGTTTTCCCAACCTGCTTCTCCAGCACCGGGCGCCAAGGCACGAGAGTGAAATCCCGCGACCGTTCGATCAGCGCGAACCGACCGCTGACGAGATCGACCGGCCGGCGATAAACGCCCTCGACGCGGGCACCTTCGGCAACTTCCCGGAACGACATCTGGAGCTCCTCGGAAAGCTGCTCTGCGACCCGTAGCAGCTCGCGCCGCTGCAGCGATGCGATCATACCGTTCGGAAACATCGTGCCACTGCCGGTCTCTTCGGCAAATCCCTGCACCACCAGCCATTGCCGGCGGCGCGACTGAGCTTCACGCAGATCGTGCCCGAACTCGGCATCGCGTAGGGGCTCGGGCGCACCCGACACCAATTCTCGATCGATCCAGGTGGCGGCATCGGCATCGACCAGCCGATCGAGCGGCTGCTTCGACAGCAAGGTGATCGCGACTGGACGGTCCCTCAGGCGCGCTGCCTCATAGGCTTCCACTCGATCGAGATGATCGGGCGCAATGATCCAGCGGCCCGAGGGCTCACGCTCGACGATGCCGCTCGTGCGTCGCATCGCTTCGAGCCGCCGGACATGGGTCTCGGCGAAGGCTTCAGTCGCGGTCGGATCGTGGTGCAGATGGGCGTCCACGTCGTAGCGGCCGCCATTGGCGGCGGCGATGCTGGCAATGGTGCGATCGACCTCACGAACCTCCCGCCTGACGGGGGCGATCCGCACGATCGCACCCTGTGGCAAACTCATGTCGGTTTCCGCCCCTCGGCCCATCGCGACATAGTGGCTGCGCCCGTCCGTGCCGTCGATAATCAGGTAATGACGATCGGCATGTTCGTCGGCGAGCCCGCGCGCCAGCACGCGGCCGACCAGTGGGCGGGCATAGGGTGCAGCAGGGTCGTAGATTGCCTGGTCTGCCGGCTCCCGGTGGATCGCGGCGCGGGAAAACTCTCGCTGCATGGTGCGGATGATGTCGCCGCGTTCGCCCAGGCGCCGGAGCGTGTCGGCAAGGTTGGACGCAAGCCGAAAACGCCCGGCACCAATTGGCTCTGCGAGGCCCAGGCGCGACAGCTTCACCAGGCGGCCAGCCCGCAGCGTCTGGTCGAACCCATCGCGAGCATGGCTCGCGACCACCCGCACGGCGTCCGCGCTCTTGAGCAGGGAGCGGTCGATCGAGGTCAGCCGCTCCTGCTCCACCTCGGCGCGCAGCATCTGCTGGATTTCGCGGCTCGTGCGCGGCCCGAGATCAAGATCGACCAGTTCGGCGGTGCGCTCGCGAATGCCGGTGGTCATATAGTCGCGGGCGAGGATCAGATCGGCGCCGCGGTCGTCCTTGCCGCGCACGACGATATGGGTGTGCGGATGGCCGGTGTTGAAATGATCGACCGCCACCCAGTCGAGCTTGGTCCCGAGATCCTCTTCTATCCGCGTCATGATCCGTCGGGTCAGGGGCTTGAGGTCGTCATATTGGTCGCCGTCCTCCGGCGAAACGATGAAGCGGAACTGATGGCGATCACCGGCGCCGCGTTCGCCGAACGCGTTGCCATCGACGACATCGGCGTCGCGGCCATAGAGCGCGCCGCGTTCTCCCTCACGCGTGGTGCCGTCGCGCTGGAGATAGCGCAAGTGCGCGGCGGCGGCCGAAGCGCCCTTGCCGACGAGCTTGACCACGCTCGCCTTGACGATGACGCGGCGACGGCTCGCGGCAGCATGGCCACCACGGCTGCCGAGCAGGCGTCCCACGCCCGCCCCGCGCCCGATCCGATTGCCGGTGAAGCTGCCGGTGACAGGCCTGCTTCCAACCCCGCTGCCGCGCGCGAGATTGGCTGCAGCGAGCACGCGGCCGAGATAGCGTCGGGGGCGCTTGACGCCCTGGCTGCGCTGGCGCCCGAGGCGCGGCTCGAAACTGTCGTCGTCGGCCATTTTCCTGCTTCCGAAAGGCTTGGGCGGGCGAGCATGACCCGCGCCGGAACAGATGAAAACCGGTGCCACTGACCGTGGCAGAACCCCGCCAATTTCGCGGGCGATGGCACCGGCATATCAAGGGCAGTGCCGTCAATCTGGCCAAATAACGATGTGCAGACAAAGGCTTATGGATACGCAGTGCCATAGCTTTATCTTGCCTTACGCCGCCCTCCCGCCTGAACCGCTCCAATCGTCCATTCCAGCTGTCCTGCTGCCCGCCGATGTCGCCCGAGCCGAGGCAAAAAAGACCCGGGACACGATGCCTGTCCGGCACCCTGTCCCGGCGTTTCCGAGCTACCGATCAATGCGTTGCTGCAAAGGCTTCGCGTGCCTGGCGTTCGCTCCTGAAGCTGCGCCGCCCCATCAATCCATGCGCGTTGCCATTGCCATCGACGATGCTCACCGTGACGAACCAGCGGCCATCCAACCGCCCCATGATCGCCACCCGATCAAGCTCGAAATCCTCCTCGTCGATGCTCTCGTAAGCCCCGAGCCAGCGCTCCGACATCCGCGCATCCCACAGGAAATCGCTCTCCTCGGCCTCCAGGAACCGCTGTGCCAGCGCCTCGCCCGCGCCCCATCCGAACTCGATCTCGAGCCCCGCCACCAGCGTTGTCACCACGCGGTCCGACGCCGCACCAATGGATTGAAACATGGTCATGATCGCCTCCTTCGCTTGAAATCCTCCTCATTGAGGACAGCCCTCCGAAGACGGGTGGCGGAGCGGCTGTCAGGGCCGCTGGAGGTGAAGCCGGAAGCGCCGCGTAAGCGGCGGCGGAGGAACCGATTTTGTTGCGTTGGAAACAAAAGAATCGGCTGCGCAGCAGCCTCCGGCTCGCAGCAAAATTGGAGGGGCCGCCGGCCTTGCACAGCCGCTTCGGCGCCCGTCATGCTGGGCCTTGCCGAGACGAGCCCCTCCAACGTCCGCCGTCGCGCAGTGGCCTGTCAACCGGCACCGTTTGACGCTGCCGGATATGCCGGGTCAGCGGGGTGCGCGAACCGCGAACAGGGTATCCGGCGGCTCGTCCGGCGCGCGCGATGGTGATGGAGAGTCGGGTTCACTGCTGGTCCGAAGCGCGACGAACAATGCTGGTGGCGGCTGCTGCGAAAGCGATGGCAACGACACCGAAGGCGTGCCCGACACCTGCGCGAGATAGGCGCGCGTCTCGGTCGGCAGCGCCCGGCCTGTTGCCAGATGGGCGGCATAACGGCCGGGACCGGCATTATAGGCACCGAACAGCCCAGGATAGCCGAAGCGGTCATACATCGCGCGCAGATAGGCCGTGCCTGCGAGAATATTGTCGTGCGGATCGTGGGGATTACCGCCCAGACCGTGCGCCGCGCGCATCGCCGCCCATGTCGCCGGCATCAACTGCATCAGCCCCATCGCGCTCGCGTGGGATGTGATCGGTCGCCCGTCAAGCATGGTATGACCACCGCTTTCGGCGCGTATCACCCGTTCGATCCACGCCACCGGCACCCCGAACCGCGCGGACGCCTCGGCGATCTCCGCTCGCCAGCGATCGACCGGATCGGCAGCGGCGGCGCGCGCGACCAGCAATGCGACGGCGAGCGCGAACGGTTTCAGCGCAGCCACAGCGAGGTCGCCTTGCCGATGACATCATGCGCCAGTGTCGGCCCGAAATAGCGTCCGTCGAACGAGTCCGGGGTCTCCGCCATGAGCAGGAACAGCATGCCCGGCCCGAGCCGAACGCATCCCTGCCACGCGGGCAGCTGGCGGCCCGCAGAGTCGACGGCACGGCGCACCGCAACCGGCCGGCCGTTCACCGTCACCGCGCGATCGACCGCGCAGATCGTGTCCCCGGCAATGCCGGCGACGCGCTTCACCAGCGGCACGTTGCTGGGCAGATAGCGGCGGCTCGCGGCCAGTTGCCGCGCTTCGGCCGGTGGCCAGGCGATCACCATGTCGCCGCGTTTGAGCGTCGCGCCGGGCGACACGGCATAGAGGCCGATGGGTGCGCTGGCGCTGGCGTTCCAAACCAGTCGGGGCAGCGGCGGCAGCGCGATCGTGATGCCGAGGCAGGCGATGCCGGCGCCGAGCAGCGCGGCGCCGCGGCGCAATCTCGTGTGGCGTGCGCGGGCGGCGCGCAGTGCGTTGCCCCAGGCGAAAAGCGGTAGGTCGCGGCGCTCAACCACGGTCGCCTCCCCGCGCGCGGGCCGCCGACCACGCCTCGATATCGTCGATATGATAGCGCCAGGTGCGGCCATGCAGGCGGCATTTCGGACCCTTGCCCGTCTGGCGCAGGCGCTTCAGCGTCGAGTAGGCAAGGCCGAGATGAAAGGCCGCCTGCTTGGCGGTGAGGAAGGGGCAGGTTTCGCGCGCGGCCTGCGCGCGTTCGGCTGTGTCGTCCATGATTCCAGTCCACCCGCGCCGCCGCATCGTGCGCCGGCTGATGAGCGCGGATTGGATCGATCCGGCCGTCTTCGGCAGGGTCGCAAATCGACCCATGCGATGCCGACCCCCCTCGTTTCGGGCCGGTGCCGATGCCCCGGGCCCTTGCGGGACGCCGGGCGCTGAGTTCAGTCGGCTCGGTTCCTGAGGCTCGATGTCGTATAAAGCGGTGTAGGTTGAACCGGGTGGCACGGGCTTTCGTCCGTGCGACGGAAAGCGGACGGCGCAGACGCCCCCGCCTGCAGAGTCCCTCGCGAGCAATGGCAAATCCGGCGCACCGCTTTATGCCCCGCGCCCTTGGCGGACGCGGGGCGGTTCGCTCAATCGGCGGGATTCCAGATGATCGCGAAGGCGTCGTCGTCATCCTGCCCGGCGGCGCGGCCGAGATTGGCGTAGAGTCGGCGCGGGCCGAATTCGGGGGCGGCGAGCGACAGCGACACATAGTCCTTGCCGCTCATTTCGCCGCGCCGGACCCATCCGGCCCCGACCTCGACACCTGCCGCCGACACACGATAGTCGGGCTGGGTGTCGCCGGACTTGCGGGTGTTGGGAATGATCTCGATGTCGGTGCGGATCGAGAGCGTCTTGAGCTGGCCCTTGAAGCCTTCTCCGTCGCGAGTGACATAACCGATGGCGGGCATTGTTCGTCTCCTGAAAAGTCGCCCCGAACCGTTTCCGGGCGATGGGCGGACCGGAGGGACGGTCACGGCAGGCCTGCGAACCGGCAGGCCGGAGCGGCAGCGGAGGACCGGAGCCGAAGGCTTATTTGAAGCTAAGCGACCGCGAGGAGCCCGCAAGCTCGGGGTCCCCACGAGGCGTGCCGCGTGGGGTGGGCGCGGGCGGGGAAATAAGCCGCACGGCGATGATTTCGCGGGACTGCGGCCGTCCCAGGTCATGCGCCCGAGGAGCCGAAAACGGTGCGGGACACGGCAGTGGTAACGACGACAATGCCGCCGGTTCAACTCTCGCGATGGATTGGTCGTGGACTGCGCGGACGCATCATCGCGCCATCGGATCGATCGTCCAGGGCACACACGGCGACGCTGCCGCCATTGCCGGTTGGGCGGACAACGACGGGCCAGGGTTCCCGGTGCGGTACGAAAGGCGGGCAAGGTCAGCACCATGTCGATGATCGCCATCCGCCTGCCGGTGAGCTGCGCCGCACTCCTGCTGATTGCCGCCGCGCCGACGCGCCAGGAGCGCGCCGGCTAGGCACAAGATGGGGATACCTTCCGGCTGGAGAGCGGCTAGGCGCTCGCATCGCCGGGATCGTCGCGCCGGAAACACATGCAGGACAGGCGAAATGCAGGGGCGAGATCGCGCTCGGACGATCTGCGACCGCGCGTGCCCGGACACTGCTCGAGGGCCAGACCATCACCATCATTCGGGTCGGGACCAGCTATAATCGCACGGTCGCGCGGGTGAGGCTGGCCGGTCGCGATGCCGGTTCCGAACTGGTGGCGACCGGCGTCGCGCGCTGGTGGCCGCGCTGGCGGCGCAAGCCGAACTGGTGCGCGCTCCCGGCGTTGAGCCGGGCAGACAGGTGGATCAGTGTCGGCGAATCACCAGCTTGGTGACGCCGCACAGGCTGCAGAGATCCTTGCGCCGCTCGAATCCGTTCGATCCGGCAAGCTCGCGCGTCTTGTGATTGGCATGCTGTCGGATGGATAGCCCCAGCTTTTCGGTGATGCAGTCGTCGCAGACCGGCTCGGGCGAGAGCCGGGAAACAAACCGCTCGACATCATCAAATACCGTCATCGCAGCCCCCTTTTGTCTTCCGTGGGCTGGAGCCTGCATGGTGGCAACCACAAACTAATACCGCGCGCCCGAGCCCGCCAGGGCGAGGGCGCGCGGCCGGATATGAGGGTCCGGGCGCAAATCGGCCGAGCGGCATAATGCCGCCCGGCCTTCATCGATCAAGCGGCAAGGCGTTCGGCCTCGCCCTCGTCGTCGGGGTCCGGCAGGGCCATGACAGAGCCCGGCGCGCCGGGGTCCGGCTCGTCGTCGCCCGGCATCCGCCGTTCGATTTCGCGCGCTGCCTGCGCCTTGGCATGGGCCGCGACGGTGCCGACGCCGCCGCGCGCCGTATAGGCGGCGGGCGGGAACGCCATCCAGCGCGGCACCCAATTCTCGCGCCGGTCGCGTCCGTTGGTGCCGTCGAGGTGGTCGCGGACGATGCGTTTCAGGGTCTTGGTCTTCTCTTGCCGGTTGGCGCTGGCGACGGTTTCGCCCGCCACCTCGGCGACGATCCGGGTCAGCACTTCCCGGTCGCGCATCAACTCGAAAAAGGCGTCGTCGGCCTGCCAGCAGCGGGCCATATCGACGCCGATCTCCATGCCCACCGCCTCGACGGCGGCGCTGCCCGACGCCAGCGTTTCGCCCATGACGATGGCGATCACCTCCAGCACCACCGCATCGGGCAGGTCGAGCAACCGCTGGAAGATGCCGACGACGCCATAGTCGTCGCCATTGCCGCCGGTCACGGTCGGTTCCTCGGCGGAGAAGCCGAGAACCGCCAGCACCGCGCGGCGGCGCTCGTCGAAATCCGCCTCGGCCTTGCTGTTGTCGAGGCTGTCGCGCACGTCGTCGTTGCGGGTGGATTGCGGCTCGGGCGTGACGCGCCAGAGGTGCGAACCGCCGATGGCATGGGCCACCATCAAGCGTAGCGCGATGGCCGGATGGCCGGTCAGCGCGGCGCGGACGGCGGCGTGGCGATGCAGATCGACATAGGTCTGCATGGTCGATGTCACCTCGGGCCGCGCCGCTTTCTGGCCGGTCCCATTCTCCGATCCCTCGGCTTTGGCGATCCGGCGGGCTTCCTTGCCGGAGACATAGCCTTCGTGGACGATCACCTCGCCGGTCGCGCGCACGTCGATATAGACGCGCCCGCCCTTGCGCTTGCCCGCCTTCTCATATTCCCATGTCGAGAAATGATCGGACGGCGGCACGACGATCGCGTCGGCCCAGCCCTGTTCGACATAGGCCGCGCGGCGCGCCTCTATCTCGGCATTCTGCGCCGTCCAGAAGGCATCGGCATCGGCGACATAACGGTCCTCGCCGAACAGGTCGGCGATGGTCGCAAGCCCGCTCGCGTCCACGTCGAACAGCGCATGTTTCACCGGGATCGACTGCCCGCCGAACAGCCATGATTTCAACTGGTGGCCGGTCGGCAGATAGGCATTTTCGTCGTCGGCAAGCGCCAGCCACGCCTTTTGCTGGCTCTTGGACGCCATCGTCAGATGGCGCACGGTCGCCGCGTCAATCCGTTCCTTGCGGTAAAGGTCGCGGATGGCGGGGAGCAGATTGCCGAGCGCCAGCACGCGCTTGACGGTGAGGTCGGGCAGTCCGAACGTCGCGGCGATGTCTTCCACCTTGCGGCCCTCGCGGACGAGGCGGGTGAAATTCTCCCACTGCGTCACTTCGTCGGGGTCGAGCCGCGCCATATTCTCGATCATCGACGCCTCGATGGCGGCGGCATCGTCGCCGTCGTCGAGAATCGCGCAGGGCATCGGCTCGGGTGTCGCATCGCCCGCCGCGCGCCGTTCTTCGGCGACCATCTTCGCGGCATGGAAGCGGCGGCTTCCGGCGACGATCTCATAGCCATCGGGGGCACAGTTCGGGCGGACGATGACCGGCTGGATGACGCCACGGCTGCGAACGGTCGGCAGGATATCGGACACGTCCGGGGCCTTTTTGCCGTAGCGCATATTGGCCTTGCTCACGACCAGCTTGTCGAGCGGGATAAAATCGAGTTTCATGGTCAGCACTCCTTGTGAGTGCCGGTCCGTCGATCTTTCCGGGTAGGCGGACCGGCTTACGATAGGCGGCGTTACGCGCCGCGCGTCATCCGCCTTTCCCGTCTTCGGGATCGGTCGGAAGCTCGGGGACCGGCGCGGACTCGATGCGCCAGATGATGGATTGGGCTTGGCTGATCGAACCGGCCCGGCGCGCGGTTTCGGCCCAGACCGACAGGCTGACGGTGGTCGAAAAGCCGATATCGCGCTCGATGCCGAGGCCTACGGCCAAGCGGATGCCCGCCAGTTCGGACAGGCTGAAACAGCCAAGTTCGGGACAGCCGAACCCGAGGTCGGCCAATCCGAACAGGGTGTCGCCGTCTTCGTAAAGCTCGGTTGCAAGCCATGTCGCCGCGCCCAGCGGGTTGAAGAATTTGACGACCGGCGCGGGATCGTGATCGACCTCGGCGGAACGATGGGCATTCACGCACAACGCGGCGTGAAGCTCGGGGGTCAACAAGATCATGCCGCCCTCCGTTCGCCAATGTCGTCTTGGGCAGCCTCGGCCTGAACTACCTCGACCTGCGCGGCGGCGTGTCGCGCCAGCAGCCAGTCGGCGGCCTTGCTGGCGGCACTGGCGGCGCGGAAGATCGCGCGGTTATCCTCGCGCAGCACGTCCAGCCAACTGCCGAGATAATCGGCGTGGCGGACGGTCGGGACGATGCCGAGGGCCGCGCAGAGAAAGGCCGAACCCATTTCAGCTATCAATTCCTCGCGAACATAATCCTTCGATCCAAAGCTGTTGACGAGGTTCCGGTTCAGCCGCGACTTGTGGCCGCTGCCGTGACAAAGTTCGTGCAGGCAGGTCCGGTAATAGTTGATCTGCTCGAAGAAGGCCGGTTGCGGCGGCACCTGCACATAATCCTGCGCGGGCACATAGAAGGCGCGGTTGCCGCCGACGCGGAACTCGATGCCGCTCGCCGCGATCACTTCCTCGGCGACCGGCACGATCTGGCGTTCGGGCAGCGGCACGGGTTCAGGCGCGAGGCCGGGGCGCAGTCCCTCGCACTGCGCGACGTTGAACACGGTAAAGCGTTTCAGGAAGGGAATGGTCTTGGCTCGGCGGGTATCGCTCCCCCGGAGCGATCCCGGATCGCCTTCGCACCCGCCGGTTTCTACGGCGCGCGCCCTCTCGGCCTCGGGGGTGAAGCGGTCGGCATAGACAACGGTGGTGCCGCGCTCGCCCTTGCGGACGCAGCCGCCCGCCTCCAGCGCCTGTTTGAAGGTCAGCCACCCCTGCGAAGGAAAGCCCTGCTCGATCACCGCACCCCACAGGATCAGCACATTGACGCCCGAGTAACGACGCGCGGTGAGCGCGTTGCGCGGCAGGCCGGGGGCTGCCGTGCTGCCGCCGACTTCGGGACGGCCCCAAGGCTGAACCCACGGAAAGCGGCCCGCCTCAAGCTCGGCGATGATCCGCCCCGTCACCTCGTCATACAGGTTGGCGCGGGCCGGTTTGGCGCTGATCGGCGCATGGGCAGGCTTGGTCGCGGCACTGGCCGCCTTGTCCTTGCCACGCTTGCCGCGCGCGCGGACGTTCGGGGAGACAGGCATCGTTCACCTCCTGCACCGCCCCAAACCACCATGGCCTCCCCCGGAAGACCCCATGGGAGGGGCCGGTCAGTCTCCACGCGCGACACCAAATCCCGCGTGCCTGACCCCGGAGAGGGGGTTGGGCGGCAGGTGCGACTGGAGAGGCCCGCGGCGTGCGGCGGGCTGCACCCGAAGGGCCGAAACGAAGTGGAGGACGTGAGTGAAGCGAACGTTGCGGCACGCCGGAGCGGGCCTAGCAGGAAGCACCGCCCAACCCCCGACCGAGTCAGGCTTCCAACAACGCCATCGCGGCACGCGATGGCCGCATGCCCGGCTAGAATAGCCGGGCCGTCATCATAGTCGTCGGAGTCGATTTAGGAGGTTTCAGTGCAGAGTCAGCAGAGCGTTGATCAGGTCGTTCAAACCACCCTTGCCGCAGTGTTCTTCTCGATGGAGTTGAGCCGATCGAAATGGCTGGTGACCTATCCGGCGCCCGGTGCTGGCGAGCGAATGTCGAAGCATGTGCTCGTTGCCGGCGATGTCGCGGGGCTGTTCGAGCAACTCGATAAGGTCTGCAAGAAGGCGCATCAGAAGACCGGCCAGCATTATCCGATGGTCTCCATTCAGGAGGCTGGGCTGGACGGGTTCTGGATTCATCGCCTCCTCGAGAAAGAGGGCATCGAAAGCCATGTCGTCGATCCCGCGTCGATTGCCACGTCGCGCCGGCGACGGCGCGCGAAAACCGACAGGCTCGATGGTGAGACGCTGCTTCGCACGCTGCTCGCGTTCAAACGCGGCGATCCGCGCGCGGCTCGATGGTCGTGGTGCCAACGACGGAAGAAGAGGATCGTCGTCGAATCAGCCGGGAGCGCCAAGCGCTCATCCGCGAGCGCGTCGCCCTCGTCAACCGAATCAAAGGGCTGCTCTACAGCCAGGGCATCGGTGGCTTCGAACCGTTGAAGCGAGACCGGCGCGAGCGCTTCGAAGCGCTAACGACTGGCGACGGCCACGAGATCGCGCCGCATATGCGCGCGACGATCATGCGGATCCTCGATCGGATCGAACTTATCCTGCAGCAGCTCAAGCAGGTAGAGAAAGCCCGCGACGAGCTGGCATCGCATTCGTCGGCCGAGGTCGAGGATCCGGTATGCCCGGCGATGCTCAAATCGTTGCGAGGCGTCGGGCCGGACTTCGCCGAGATCATCTGGGCGGAGGGACTGTACCGGCATTTCGACAATCGCCGGCAGCTCGCATCCTATGCCGGTCTGGCGCCGACCCCGTGGCAAAGTGGCTCGATCAGCAACGAGCAGGGCATATCGAAGGCGGGTAATCCGCGCTTGCGATCGATCATGGTCCAGCTTTCCTGGTTCTGGTTGCTGCATCAGCCGGAGTCCGACCTGTCGCGCTGGTTTCACGAGCGGGTGAAGCTCGATGGCGGTCGCCGCAAGAAGGTGACGATCATCGCGCTCGCGCGAAAGCTGCTCATCGCGCTTTGGAAGTTTGCACGTCACGGCGTCGTTATCGAGGGCGCGGTCCTGAAGACCGCCTGATAGCGTCGCTTACCAGTTCGCCGGCACGATCGAGCCGGCGGATCCGGGTGAACGGACCGACACCCCCGCTGGCTTCAAATGCCGCCCGCGAAGAATGGTCCCGTTCCCTCTGAGCCTGCCCGACAGATTCGGGGACTTGGTGCGGCTGCTTTGAGCAGCGACCGTATGTGAGGTTGGACTGGTGAGCATGCTCGCCTGGCCGTGGACATGACTCTGGCCTGGATCGCTATTTGGAGTTGCCTATCGAAAGGCTCGAAAAATTGCCCGCTGACATGACTGATTGTGATGCGGGGCACGGACACCTGAGATCATTCCTGCGCTGGTGCGAGCCACACGCGTTCCGGCACGGATTGTCATGTCCCATATATTTCTATATTTCCTGATTCGTCGAATAATGGAGATGATGACATGGGGGCAGGATTGAAGATCGGCCGGAGAGCCGCACTGCTGGTGTTGATTGCTGTCCCGCTGATGGCGGATAAGGCACCACCGGCGACGGTGGTAACAGGCGCGGGATCGACCTTCGTGACGCCGATCCTGACGAGGTGGACGACCGACTATATGGCGGACTTCCACATCAGCGGCGGGACGAAGATCGCCTATCAGTCGGTGGGCTCCGGTGCCGGCATCGAGGCGATCAAGGCGCACAAGGTCGATTTCGGTGCGAGCGACAAGCCGCTGCCGCCGGCCGAGCTACGCCAGGCCAATCTCGCTCAGTTCCCGCTCGTCATCGGCGGCGTCGTTCCGGTCGTGAACATACCCGGCATCCGGCCTGGCCAGCTTCGCTTCACCGGCGCCGTCCTCGCCGACATCTATCAAGGCACGATCACGCGCTGGAATGACCCGGCCATCGTCCGGATCAATCCCGGCGCCAAGCTCCCGGATGCGCCGATCACGGTGGTCCATCGTTCCGACGGCTCGGGCACGACCTTCAACTGGGTCGACTTCCTGAGCAAGAAGAATCCGCGCTGGAAGGCGACGGTCGGCGAAGGCACCACGGTCAAATGGCCGGTCGGCGTCGGCGGCAACGGCAACGAGGGCGTCACTGCTGCGATAAAGTCGACAGCAAACAGCATCGGTTATGTCGAGCTGGCTTACGTGGCGCGCGAGCATTTGGCCTGGGCATCCGTCCAGAACCGGGCCGGCCGCTTCATCGCGCCGAGCCAGGCAAGCTTTCAGGCCGCCGCCGCCGGTGCGGCATGGGATCCGAAGCAGGACTTCTATCTCGTGCTGACCGATGCCCCCGGTGTTGACGCCTATCCGATCACGGCCACGACCTTCGTCCTGGTGCCGCGCCACATCAACGACTTCACCCGCACGCGAGCACTGCTTCAGCTTTTCGAATATGCCCTGTTCAAGGGGCAGCCGCAGGCGACCGCCCTCGGCTATGTTCCCCTGCCACAGAAGCTGGCGGCCCGCGTCGCCCTCTACTGGACGACCGAAGTGCAGCATTGAGGACGGACATTTGAGCATTCTCACAGCACCCAACGCCGTCGAGGCCCTGTCAGCACTGGCACACGGCGCACGGCTCGACGTCTTCCGCCTGCTCGTCCGGGCCGGCGAGGAAGGCTTACCGGCGGGCGAGATCGCGCGCCGGCTCGATACGCCCGCCAACACGATGTCGACGAGTCTGGCTATCCTCCAGCGCTCGAACCTGATCCGTTCGCGGCGTGATGGTCGATCCGTCATCTATTCCGCCGATTATGGCGCCTTCTCGGAGCTGCTGTCCTTCCTCGTCGAGGATTGCTGCGACGGGCGGCCCGAGGTGTGCAGTCGGTTGGCAAATGTCGTGGGGTCCGCCCTGAGCTGCGCAGCGGACGCCGGCGATCTCGGAGAGAAGCAATGAGCCGCAAGATCCTCTTTCTCTGCACGGGCAATTCCGCCCGCTCGGTCCTCGCCGAGGCGCTGGCGGGCCGGCTCGGCGCAGGCAGGCTCCAAGCCTATTCGGCCGGCTCGCAGCCCAAGGGTGTGGTCAATCCCGGCGCGGTCCGATGGCTGGAGGCCAACGGCTTCGATCCGACGAGCTTCCGCTCGAAATCCTGGGATGAGTTCGCTGGGCCGGATGCGGTCGCGTTCGATTTCATCATCACGGTCTGCGACAACGCCGCTGGCGAGGTCTGCCCGATCTGGCCGGGTAAGCCGTCGACCGCCCATTGGGGAATGCCCGACCCGGCGGACGCCGGCAGCAGCGAAGCCGAAAACGACGCGGCCTTCGCCGAGACGGCCCGCGTGCTCACGGCGCGCCTCGAACAGCTCCTGTCCCTGCCACTCGACGAACTGAGCGGACCTGCCCTCAAGGAGCGGCTTGCCGCCATCGGCGCCGCCCAACCGGAGACCATCGCGTGACCGACATCATCATCTATCACAATCCCGAGTGCGGCACCTCGCGCAACACGCTGGCGATGATCCGCAATGCCGGCATCGAGCCGCATGTCGTCGAATATTTGAAGACCCCGCCGTCTCGCGCGCTCCTCGTCCAGCTCGTCGAGCGGGCCGGCATGAGCCCCCGCGCGCTCCTGCGCGAGAAGGGCACGCCCTATGCCGAACTCGGCCTCGGCGACACGTCGCTCTCGGACGATGCCCTCGTCGATGCGATGATGGGGCATCCGATCCTGATCAACCGGCCGCTGGTCGTGACTCCGCTGGGCGTGCGCCTGTGCCGGCCGTCCGAGGTCGTGCTCGAGATCCTGCCGACGGCGCAGCTCGGCGCCTTTGCCAAGGAAGATGGCGAGCGTGTCGTGGACGAGGCGGGCAACCGCGTGACGGCCTGAGGACGATATGGCTACCGCAACCAAGACCATCGACACGTCGGCGCGTCCCGGGATCGGCTTCTTCGAGCGCTACCTCAGTGTGTGGGTGGCGCTCTGCATCGTCGTCGGCATCGCGCTCGGCTATGTCCTGCCCAGCGCCTTCGCGGCGATCGCGTCGGCGGAAGTGGCGAACGTCAACCTCGTCGTCGCCGTACTGATCTGGCTGATGATCATCCCCATGCTGCTGAAGATCGACTTCGGCGCGCTCGGGTCGGTTCGTCAGCATTGGAAAGGCGTCGGCGTCACGCTGTTCATAAACTGGGCGGTGAAGCCTTTCTCGATGGCCGCGCTTGGCACGGTCTTCCTGGCGTGGCTGTTCGCGCCGCTCCTGCCGCACGGCGAAATCCCGTCCTACATCGCCGGCCTGATTCTACTGGCGGCCGCACCCTGCACCGCGATGGTCTTCGTCTGGTCGAACCTGTGCGATGGCGAACCGAACTTCACGTTGAGCCAGGTCGCGCTCAACGACGTGCTGATGGTGTTCCTGTTCGCGCCGCTGGTCGCCCTTCTGCTCGGCGTCGCCTCGGTCAGCGTGCCGTGGAATACGCTCCTGATTTCGGTCGTCCTCTACATCGTTGTGCCGGTAATCGTCGCTCAGGTGGTCCGACGCTCGCTGATAGCGTCCGGGGGTCAGCCCGCGCTCGATCGCCTGCTCAAGGCGCTCGGGCCGATCTCGCTCAGCGCGCTGCTCGCGACATTGGTCCTGCTGTTCGGTTTCCAGGGCCAGCAGATCCTCGCCAAGCCGCTGGTGATCGCGCTTATTGCCGTGCCGATCCTCATCCAGGTCTATCTCAACGCGGGTCTCGCTTACGTCCTGTCCCGTCAGTTCGGGGTCGCGTGGTGCGTCGCGGCTCCCGCCGCGCTGATCGGCGCCTCCAACTTCTTCGAGCTAGCGGTGGCCGCGGCGATCTCGCTGTTCGGCCTGAAATCCGGTGCCGCGCTGGCAACGGTGGTCGGCGTGCTAGTCGAGGTGCCTGTAATGC
The DNA here is from genome assembly GCF_009755815.1 of Flavisphingomonas formosensis. Lineage (GTDB taxonomy): Bacteria > Pseudomonadota > Alphaproteobacteria > Sphingomonadales > Sphingomonadaceae > Flavisphingomonas > Flavisphingomonas formosensis. The sequence goes on along the minus strand of NZ_WRPK01000001.1, from coordinate 333,503 downwards.
TGTCCGTGGTCTCGATCGTGAAGCGTACACGGGGATGGTACGAGTGCCGCGCCATGGCATGAGCCGCGTGACCCTCTCGCCCCTGCCGGTAGGCAGCTATGACGTGTTCCAACTCGCGTTGGATGCCGCTCGGCTGCCGACCGACGACCTGATGGAAGCCGATCGCCAGTTCTTCGAGCTGTCGGACGAGGCCGGCCCGATCGGCTTCATCGGTCTCGAAGGCACGGGCGCCGATCGCCTGCTTCGGTCGCTGGTCGTTCTCCCGAGCCGCAAATGCCAACGCTATGGCGGACTGCTCGTCGCTCATGTCGAGACATTCGCCAGGCAGGAGGGGGTCGAGCGCCTTCATCTGCTCACCCAGACCGTCCCCGATTTCTTCCGGTTGCGCGGCTATCGACCTGCCGAGCGCGGCTCGGCACCAAGCGCCATCAAGGCGACGGCGCAATTCAGCGCGGTTTGCCCCGCAAGCGCCTCCTATCTCGTCAAGGACATCGCATGACCCGCGTCCGCCTGCTCTCCGATCCCGATCACCTCCCCGCCCTCGACCCGGCGTTCGTCATCGACCGGCCGGCGCTGGGTATCGGTGACGATCAGCCCCCGCCCCGCATCCTGCTGCTCTACGGATCGCTGCGCGAGCGGTCCTTCTCGCGGCTTGCGGTCGAGGAGGCCGCACGGTTGCTCCAGCTCTTCGGCACCGAGACGCGCATCTTCGATCCGTCCGATCTGCCGTTGCCCGACCAGGTGAAGGGCGACGATCATCCGGCCGTCCATGAGCTGCGCGAGCTGTCGATGTGGTCGGAAGGCCAGGTTTGGTGCAGCCCGGAGCGTCATGGCCAGGTCAGCAGCATCATGAAGGCGCAGATCGATCATCTCCCGCTGGAGATGAAGGGGATGCGGCCGACGCAAGGACGCACACTCGCCGTCATGCAAGTGTCGGGCGGATCGCAGTCGTTCAACGCGGTCAACACGCTGCGCCTGCTCGGCCGCTGGATGCGGATGTTCACCATCCCCAACCAGTCGTCGGTCGCGATGGCCTACAAGGAATTCGACGAGGCCGACCGCATGAAGCCGTCGAGCTACTATGACCGGATCGTCGACGTGATGGAGGAGCTGGTACGGATCACCGTGCTGATGCGCCCCCACGCGGTGCAGCTCGTCGACCGATATTCGGAGCGAAAGGCGACCGGCAAGCCGGTCGCCGTAGTCGAGGATCACTTGGCGATCGCCATCGGTCGACGCTAACGAAGAGAATGCCTTGACCACACCCCTTCCATGTGAGACCGGCAGCGTCGCGAGTGCCGCGAGGGCGACCGCCGGGCAATCGGCGACATAGCCTATCGCTATGATCGCATCGGCCAATGGATCGACAGCGAAGCGCATCGCGGCTGGTAGGCGGGCGACGCAGCGCACGAGATACGCTGCGCGTTGTGGGGGAACCCGTTCCGCTCAGCGCCAGAATCGCGCGGCGTCGATCAGCATCGCGTGGGCGTCGCCGGCCGCGTCGAGCAGCTTCGTTTTGCTGCCCGGGAAGAGCAAGGCCATAGCATCCGGCGGATCGCCAATGCCGAGGCCGGTCAGGACAGCGGGCGCTGTCACCAAGTCGTTGAGGTTCCCTAATTCGTCCTGCAAACCCTCGAGTGCCGCGATGAAATGCCTGTACCGGCGGCGCTCGCGTTTGCGATCGAACAGCGCGATGAAGAACTCGGCCGCGTAGCGCAGCTTCTTGGCGTCCTTGCGGACCTCGTGACGCGCCGGGTCGTCCGCTTCGGCCAAATTGCGACCATGTTTCTTCACCTTGCGACGGAGACGATCCAGAGCGGCGCCGGCAAACACGCGCGCCGGCGCGTCGCGCACGTCCGCGGCGGCGGCCGCAGCCAACCATGCGCCACTCATGCTCCATTGGGTCAGATCAAGCATCAGCCCGCGTACGCGGGGCGAGCCGAGGGTTGCGTCTACATGGACATAGGCGGTTTGCCGCGCGGTCTCGAGGTGGTGCCGAAGCGCACCGGACGGAGCACGCTCGAGCAGGGCATCGATGCCACGCGCTTCGCCCAGTTCCGCCGCAAGCCAACGCAGGTCATCGCGCAGGCCCGCGCCAACGCCGTCATCGACCAGCGCCCTGAAGATTGAAAAGGCCGACCGCAGTCGGCGCAGCGCCACGCGGGCCTGGTGCAGCGCCTCCGGCGCGTGGCCGGTGAGGAACAGGTCTTCGTTCAACCGGAACTGACGCAGGCAGGCGCGGACGACATGCTGGAATGCCCGCGCTGCCGTCATATCGTGGTTCAGCAAGACCGGCTCGGCCTTGAACGCCGTCACGGCCGGCGCGAGCAGCGCGTAGCCGCGTTCGGCCTTTGTCTGAATGCCCAGGCGGACAGGTGCGGCGGCATCAAGCTTGCGCGCGAGCGCGAACAGGGCAGCGGGCTCACCGCTCTTCAATTCCAACTCGGCCTCGCAGAACGACGATCGACGATCGCCGGCCACCACCTCGCCGCGGTCGAGAACCAGTTCGATGACCGCGCCACCTTCGTTGATGTCCCAGGCCCGGCGTTCGACGTTGACCTTGAAGACAGGCGCAAGACCGGAAGCCAGATCGCCGAGGAGTGCCGGGATCGGCGTGGTGTCGTCGATGACGGGCGTGTCGTCGGCAACCGCTCGCTCCCATTCCGGCCGTGCGAACAGGCCGGCCGCCGGCGCGCCGCCGGCCTTGATCGTCTGAACCCGCTTGCGCCCGGAGCGGCGGATGCGCAGCGAAAGACCTGCCTGCAACAGCCGGTGATCGGATGTGTCGAAGTAGATCGACCGTTGACGTGTCTTCCTCGGCGTGCGCGCCATCAAGCCGGCGGATTCCAGGACATCGGCGTGCCGCGGACTCAGCGTCAGCTTGAGTTCGACTTCATCCGGCATTGTCACGACCGATGATATACTGCCAGGAGCTTTCTTGCTGTTCATTCGCCGATCCTCCTTCTGGGAGAGGCGCGATCGTCGGACTCGATCGCAGGGGCATGGGGTTCGGCGTCGCCGACGATCTCCCACGCCGCCATGAACAGCGCGGCGATGGCCGGTCCGATCACGAACCCGTTGAACCCCATCAGTTCGAATCCCCCAAGCGTGGCGACCAGGACGACATAATCGGGCATACGGGCATCGTGCCCGACCAGGATCGGGCGCACGATATTGTCGACGCTGCTGATGATGAAGAATCCGCATAGGAAAAGGATCGCGCCCTGCCAGATCGCCCCTGTGGCAAGCAGATAGACCGTCACGGGCACCCAGATGAGGCCGGTGCCGATCGCCGGAAACAGGGAAAACACACCCATTGCCACGCCCCAGAGCAGGGCACCGGGGAGCCCGAGCAACCAGAAAGTCATGCCGCCGACGGTGCCTTGCAGAATGGCGACGATCAGGCTGCCCTTGATCGTCGCGCGAATGACCGCGACGAATTTCGCGACCAGCACCGCGCGCTGATCGCGCCTCAGCGGAATAGCGCGCTCGACCCGCGCCGCCAGTGCGTGCCCGTCACGCAGGAGGAAGAAGGTCAGGTAGAGCATCACGCCGAGGGCGAGGAAAAAGCCGAACGCTCCCTGACCGATGCTGAGCACCTGAACGGCTACCGCGCGAAAGCTGCTCGCAAAACCTTGACTGAGTTTGGAACGCAGGCCGCCGACGTCGTCCAGGCCGATGTCGGCGAGCCAGCTTCTGGCCCAGGCTGGCAAATGCCCCTGCGTCTGGACGAACAGCCGTCCGAGATCGATCTCGCCACTTTGCACGCGGGCGTACAAGTCGGCAGCCTCGCGCAGCAGTGCCGCGCCCAGCAGGATTGCCGGCACCACCACCACCACGACAATGATGAGGAGGGTCGCGAGAGCCGCCCTGCCCGGGACGCCGCGGCATCGCGGCCAGCAGCCGCATATTGACCGGTTCGAACAGCACGGCTGCGATCACCGTCCAGAGGATCGCGCCAGAGAACGGCGCGACAAGCCAGAGGAAGGCGAGCGTGGCGACGGCGACCAGTGCGAGAAGGAAAGTGCGCCCCAACGACATGCCGGAAGGTGAGCGCTCGCTCATGGCACCGAGACCAGGCCGCGTCCCTGGCGCGGGGCGAAAACGGTCAACCTCCGGCCCAGGGGCTTGCAGCCTTCGAGCAGCACCAGAAGCATGACCCCAAGGCCGATCGCCAGCACCATGTCGCTCCAGGCGATCGACCCGAATTTCAGCAAAGCCTGCGCCTGTGGCAGGAACAGGATCAGGGCGGTCACGGTCGTGATGGCAGCGCCGACATAGCGCAGCGCGGCATTGTGCCGGATAAGCGCTTCGCCAAGCGAGGCACTGAACGACCGGTTGACCAGGATCAGCGCGACGATCTCGGCGATCAGCGCGAAGAAGGTCAGCGCGCGGAGCTCCATCTCGGGCATCCCCGACCATGTCTCGACGAGAAAGACGGTGGCCAGCATTGCAAAGGCAGCTCCGCCCTGAAGGACGCTCCACACGATCATCGGCAGCGAGAACAGGGCCTCGGCGGGATCGCGCGGGCGGCGTCGCATGATGTCATCCTCCTCGCGCTCGGCTTCGAACACCAGCGCGCAGACCGGGTCGATCACCATTTCAAGCAGCGCGATATGGATTGGCCCGAACAGGATCGGCAGCCCGAAGAACAGGGGCAGCAGGGCCAACCCCGCGATTGGCACATGGACCGCGAAGATGAAGGCCATCGCCTTGCGGATATTGTCGTAGATCCGCCGCCCAAGCCGGACCGACTGCACGATCGATCCAAAATCATCCTCGAGCAGGACCATGGCGGAAGCCTCGCGCGCGACATCGGTGCCGCGTTTGCCCATGGCGACACCGATATGGGCCGCCTTGAGCGAGGGCGCGTCGTTGACGCCGTCGCCAGTCATCGCGACGATCTCGCCATCGGCCTTGAACGCCTGGACGATGCGCAGTTTCTGTTCTGGCATGATGCGGGCAAATACGGTGACGGTCTTCAACCGCTCGGCAAGCTGTGTGTCGTCGAGCGCCGCCAGGTCAGCTCCCGTCAGCACGTCGCCATCGGCGATCCCCGCCTGGGTCGCGATCGATCGTGCGGTGGCGGCATAGTCGCCGGTGATCATGACGACGCGAATGCCGGCGCTGCGGCATTCCGCGACCGCCCCTGGCACGCTCGCGCGGATCGGATCGGCGAGCCCGACCAGTCCGGTGAGCACATAGTCATAATCATGCTGCGTCTCGGCCCAGCTTCGATCGTGTGGGGTTGCGGTCGCGACACCGAGCACGCGAATGCCGCGCGCCGCCATGGCTTCAACCGCGGCGGTCATCGCCGCATGTTCATGCGCGGGCAGGTGGCACAGGCTGGCGATCGCCTCCGGCGCGCCTTTGGCGGACAGGTTCAACGCAGCGCCATCGTCCCAGATGTTCGACATCGCCAGCAGATCGGGACGCAGCGCATAGGCATGCGCCAGCGTACCGGCGGATACCGCGGCTCCCCGGATCGCGCCGTGAGCACTGTGCAGCGCGATCTCCATCGGGTCGGTCGGCTCAGCCGCACTGGCGAGCGCCGCCGTCTCGATCAAGCCATGATAGGCATCCGGGACCGCGTCGGTGCCGATCATGTGGATCTCCCCGGATGGCAGCCAGAGTTCGGTGACCGACATGCGGTTCTCGGTCAGCGTGCCGGTCTTGTCGGTGCACAACACGGTTGCCGATCCGAGCGTCTCGATCGCCGCGGCCCGTCGGGTGAGGACGCCGACCTTGCCGATCCGCCACGCACCCATCGCGAGAAAAACCGTCAGGACGACGGGGAACTCCTCCGGCAGCATCGACATGCCGATCGCGATGCCGGCCAGCACCGCCTCGATCCAGCCGCCGCGCAGCAGTCCGAACAGCAAGACGACCAGCAGTGCTATGACCCCGCCGCCGATACCGCACCACGTGACGATCCGCGTTGCTTCTCGGCGCAGGCGCGGCGCCTCGGTATCGAGGGTCGCAAGCGACTGGCCGATCCGGCCGATCTCGCTGCGCGGTCCGGTCGCAAGCACCCGGGAAATGCCGCTCCCGCGCGTAACCAGCGAGCCCGAATAGACATAAGGCTGGCCCTCTCCGCCGGGGCGGGGCGTCGCCTCCGTCACATCGGGCATGGCGATGACCTTGCCGACCGGAAGCGATTCGCCCGTCAGCAGCGATTCGTCGGTCTGGAGATCGGCCGCCTCGACCAGCACCGCATCGGCGGCGATACGATCGCCCTGCTCGAGGACGAGCAGGTCATCGCGCACCACCTCGCGCCCGGGGATGCGAACGCGCGTGCCATCGCGAATGACGAGCGCACGCGGCGCCGACAGGTCGCGCAACGCCTCCAGGACGTGCTCGGTACGGGTTTCCTGGATCACGGTGACGGCGACCGAAAAGGTCGCGAAGCCAAGCAGGATCAGCGCTTCGGTCATGTCTCCGAGCAGCAGATAGGCGACCCCGCCGGCCAGCAGCAGCGCCAGCATCGGCTCGCGCAGGACCTCGAGTGCGATGCGCACGATGGACCTTTGTCCGGCCCGTGGCAGCTCGTTGGGTCCGTCTGCCGCCAGTCGCGCGCGCGCCGCATCGGCGGTCAGGCCGGCCGGTCGAATGCCCTCAATCATCGTCACGCCCGCCCCCTTCGCGCCCGCCCCCTTCGCGTTCGCCGCCTTCGCCTGAGCCGCTGCGATGGCAGCGTGCGCAATTGTCGATATTGCGGATGCCCTCTTCCGCATGCTTGGCGCGAAGCTGGTCGGGTTGATGTTCGTGGCAACTGTAGCAGGTGTAGCGGGAGAGATTGCCGCCAACATGACAGGTGGCGCAGCTTGTATTGTGGGGTCCGGTCAGCGCGAAGAAGCGCGCGTGGTCGAAGCTTGCGGGTCTCCAGCCCTTTTGCGTGTGGCACTGCGCGCAGTTGCTGCCAGCCTGGGCATGGAGAGCGGTCTGCGGGGCGCGATGGCATGACGCGCACCGGGTGCGCAGGTCGGCCCGCAACAGTTCATGCGCGAAGCTCGTCTGCGACGCCTTCACCAGTTGCGGCTCGCTATGATCGCTGTGGCAGGCCAGGCAGTTGGGCTGAGCGAGCGACTGGTGAAAGGTGATGCGACGCTTGCCCGCCTCCAGCGGCACGCCCTTGGTGGACCGGATGCCGATATCCGCGACCTTGTGGCAGGCGGTGCAGCGGTCCGCCGACACGCCCTTGAACGGGACATGGCAGGCAAAGCAGTCCCGCGTGATCGCGCTATGTGCCGGGGTCAGGGCCCCGGGCGCGACCATCAGATGCGGGCGGGTAAAGGCCAGGACGATCAACGCGCAGAGGTTGAGGGCGATCAGGATCAAACCCCAGCGGCGCATCATTTCCAGCCCCAGAACAGGAAAATCGCGATGATATGGGCAAGCGCCAGCACCGCGAACGCCAGCGTGATGGGCAGGTGGACGACCCGCCACTGCTTGACGGCATCGAAGGTCAGGCTGTCCCAGTGAGTCCGGTCATCAACTTCTTCCGACGACAGGCCCTGCGCCCGCAGTCCGGCACGGGTCGCCTCGAGTCGCTTGCGTGACCGCCCGAGCAGGAATTTGCCGGTCAGGCCGCTGGCGACGTTGATCAGCATCGCCCAGACCGCCAGCCAGGCGAGGATCGCGTTGAAATGGATGCCGGCGTGGATGAGGATCAGCAGCGACCCGGCCCAGGCGAGGCGTTCGTGCCAGCGCAGCAGCGTGGCGGGCTTGCCCGAATTGATCAGCTTGTGCTTGCGCAGCGAATAGCCGGTCGAGGCGATGATCAGCAGCACGCCGGGTATGCCGAGATAGCGTCCGACCCAGACCATGTTCGACAGGTGCAGCAGCGCATCGAGCGCCAGCGCCGCGCCGCCGAGCAGGGCGAGCGAGACGTAGAAGGGAATGACCTCCCGGCTCATCAGGCTGGTGCGCCATCCGCTCATGCCTCAAGCACCAGATCGCCGACCGGCGCGCCGACGCAGAGCAGACAGCGACCGCGGGCGACCTCGAAGGACGGTGGTTGCGCATAGCGGACCTCGCCGGTGCCGATCGTGGTTTCGCATGTTCCGCAGCTGCCCGACCGGCAGCCGGACTCGACCTCGACCCCGTGGTGCTCGGCGAAGTCGAGCAGGTTGGTCTCCTCTCCGGTCCAGCTCAGCGTCCGCCCCGACCGGGAAAAACGCACCGCCAGCGGCCGATCGAGCGGCATCGCGGCGATGGCCTCAGCCGACGCAAGCGATGCGGGGCCAAACGCCTCATATCGCACCGCGGCGTCGTCCCCTGTCCAGACGCGCAAGGCGGGAACCAGGCTCGCCATCATCGGCGGCGGTCCGCAGACATAAAAATGGTGGCGTCCTTGCGCCAGAACGCGCTGCAGCAGCGGAATATCAATGAAGCCCGTCGCCTGACAATCCGGCCCACCCGCTTCACCGGACAATGGGCAGCTCTGGACGATGGTGACCCGAAAATGGGGATGCTGCGTGCGCATTGCATCGATCGCTGCTTCGAACACCAGCTCGCGGCTGTCGCGCACGCCGTAGACAAGATGGATCGCACGATCGGGCTGCCTGGCAAGCGCCTCGCGCGCCATGGCGAAGAGCGGCGTGATACCAATGCCGCCGGCGATCAGGACGGCGGGGACATTGGGCTCATCATCAAGGCCGAAGGTGCCAGCCGGCGCGCGCAGCTGCACGATCGAACCAGGAAAGACGTGATCGTGGAAATGCCCGGAGACGAGCCCTGGCGGGAGTTCGGGCCGGTCAACGGGGGGCGGGATACGCTTGATGGTGATGCGATAATTATCCGAATTGGGGCTATCGGACAGCGAGTAGCAGCGCGTGACCTGTCGGAAGGTGCCCCGAGGGTCGGGCAGGTCAAGCTGAACGGTCAGGAACTGTCCGGCCTTGTAGGGTGGCAACGGAGCGCCATCGACCGGCTCGAGATAGAAGGAGCATTGGCCGAGCGCATCGTCTTCATAGTCTCGGCGACGTACGCGAAACGCGCGAAGGCCGGCCCAGGCCGCCCCGCTCCCGGCCGGGCGGTGGGGATCGACCGCGGCAGCCTGCCTTGATGTCAAAGCTCTGCGATGAATCGCTATAGCGATGGCAAGCGCCACCTGAACCAGCAGGGCCGCGGAAATATAGCCGAGAAGCGCGAGCGCTGTCACTCGAGCAAGCGCGTGGGCGGCGGGGTGGCAAGGCCGCGGGGATGGCGCGACGGCATCATACTGCCGTTCCGACCATCAATCCGATCCCCGCAGTCGCCGCCATCGCCAGCGCACCCCAGAATGTGACGCGCAGCGTTGCGGTCCACACCGGCGCTCCGCCCGCGCGCGCGCCAACCCCGCCGAGCAGAGCAAGGAACAGGAGCGAGGCAATCGCTTCGATCACGATCAGCCAGCCGCCGGGCGCGATGATCACGATCGCCAGCGGCAAGGCGGCGCCGGCGGTAAACGTCGCGGCCGAAGTCAGCGCTGCCTGGATGGGCCGCGCGGTCGTCATTTCCGAAATACCGAGTTCGTCGTGGGCATGGGCGGCAAGCGCGTCCTTCGCCATCAACTGGCGCGCGACGGTGTCGGCGGTCGCCGCATCGACGCCGCGCTTGACATAAATGCCTGCGAGTTCGTGCACCTCGGCCTCGACATTGCCCGCCAGTTCGCCGCGCTCGCGCGCGAGATCGGCTCGTTCGGTATCCGACTGGGAGCTGACCGAGACATATTCGCCCGCGGCCATCGACATCGCACCTGCGACGAGGCCGGCAACGCCCGCGACCAATATGTCTGCCGGTTTCGCGGCCGCCGCCGCGACGCCGATGATCAGGCTCGCGGTCGAGACGATGCCGTCGTTCGCGCCGAGCACCGCCGCGCGAAGCCAGCCGATTCGCGAGACGAGATGACGTTCGGGATTGAGGTGAAGCCTAGTCATCGTCCTGTTCGCCCTTCGCAGCCGCGCCGTCGCCCCGTTCGCCCGCCTCGGCATGCGCACCGGGGGTGAAGGCTAGGGGGTCGAGCGCCAGTGCTCCATAAGTAGAAGCACCAATGGCGGCCACGGCGAGCGGAGCAGCCAGCGTGGCGGGCGGCCGGGCGTCGGGCACGCCCGGATGCAGGGCCGCTGGCTTGCGGCCGGTGATGAATGCGCGGATCAGGTTATCGCGCGTGATGAGCGACATGGCGATGACCGCGACGACGTGCATCGCGATCAGGCCGAGAAGGATGTTCGCCAGCGCTTCGTGGAGGCCTTCGCCGCCTTCGCCCTGCATCGTCGCGCCGGTATAGACGATGCCGCCGACCGTACCGAGCAAGGCGACAATCGCCAGGCCGCCCAGCGCGTTATGCCCGATCGACCGCTCGGGCGTGCCGGCGAACAGGCCACGAAGATGGTGCGCGATCTGCCCGGGCTTCAGGAAATTGGCGAAGCGGGCGTGTTCGCCGCCGACAAGACCCCAGACGAGACGGAATGCGATAAGCACGGCGGCGACCCAGCCCGCGGGGACATGCCAGGGCGCAAGCGCGCTGTCTTCTTCCGAGGACAGGAACGCCACCAGGATCGTGGCGACGAGCAGCCAATGGACAGCCGCACGGGCAGATCCCAAACGCGGATCGTTGCTGATGGCTGTGAATTGGCAGTCGATATGTCAGAATGATCACCTCCGTGGTGCGGTGATCCTGGGCTCGACTTCTGACGGAGACCTGACGCCGGGCGCTATTGGCGGTCTGTCGGAGCGTTTCCCCCAAGGTGTCGCGCCCAGTCGATCCGGGTCAGGCCAACGAGCGCGACGATCATCAGAACCTGAATGACGATGCTGGCCGGGCTGCTGAAAGCATCGAGAAGAACGTCGCCCATAGAAGTTTTCTGAATACTCTTCGCGGTGAATGCGTAGATCGAATAGGAAATGATCCGTCCCGCGAAGAAAGCAATTGTGAAGCCGGCCAGTCGGACGCGGGTCAAGCCGGCGGCTTCGAAAAGTTGCGCGGACGGTACCGGCGAAAGTGCAAAGAGTGCCAGCGCGAGAAGGCCACCGCGCTTGTTCCGTTCCAAAGCGGCACGCGCTGCCGCAAGGTTGCGCCGCGTTCGTACCGACACGCGGTTGCCGAGAAGCCGGAAGCCAAGCGCGAGCAGGAACCGGCCCGACGCTGCCGCGACCGCTCCCGTCAGGATGATCGCCGGTGTCGACATCTGCGTGCCGAGCCCGAAGAGGACGATGATCGACCATGTCGGCGGGCCGAATGCCGGCATCAGGTTCACGCCGAGAACGACGGCAAAAAGAAGAATATAGGGCAGCAGGTAAGCCTCGATTGCCGATTGCGCCTCGCTCTATCAGCCCTGCGCGGGCGCAGCGAACGAAACCCGGAAGAGCGCGCCGCCGCCTGTCTGGTTCTCGACGGTGATGGTGCCGCCATGCGCCTGTGCGAGACGCTGCACGATGCCGAGGCCGAGGCCCGCGCCATCGGTCTTCCGGCGCTCCTTGCGCCAGAACCGTTCGAAAATGTGCGGCAAATCCTCGTCAGCGATGCCGTGCCCATAGTCGCGCACGCTCAGCTGGGGACCAGGGCCTGCGGTCACGTCGATCGGGGTGTCGCCAGGCGCGTGCGCGAGCGCATTGTCGATGAGGTTGCGATAGATGCGGGTGATCGCTTCGGCATGGCCCAGCACCCTGGTCTCGCCGACCGCCTCGAATCGCAGGTCGCGGTTTGCGGCGAACGCCTTCGGCGCCATCATCGCCACGACATCGCGCCCAATCTCGGCGAGATCGACCAGCGTACATGGCTCGACCGCCAGAGCGTCGGCCTGGGCCAGATCGAGCATCTGGCCGACCAGACGGGTCATATGCTGGGTATCGGCCTGCAGTTCGTCGCGCACCTTGCTCGGAGGCAGCCGGTCGAGCGACAGCTGCATGATCGACAGCGGCGTGCGCAGTTCATGGGCGGCGTTGGCGGTGAACCCGCGCAGGATCGCCATCGATTCATCAAGGCGTGTCAGCGCTCGGTTGACGGCACGCACAAGGGCATTCACCTCGCGCGGCTCGGTCACCTCCGACAAGCGCGACAGACCGTTTTCGGGATCAAGAGCATCGACTTCCGCCTCAGCCCGCTTGAGCGGCGTGAGAACCCGCCGGACCGCGACGACGTTGAACAGCAACAGCAGCGCCGACAGCGGGATCAGCGGCAGCGCGACATGCTGGACGATCTCGTTGACGATAACGGGAACATAGGGCCGGATGCCGTCGCCTTCGAACTGCATGAACAGCCAGTGTCGTTGGCCGTCCTGAACAACCGAGCGAACGCCCGTTATCCGGTAGCCGGCCGGCACCCGCTCCCGCCTTGTCCAATCGATCAGGGTGCCGGGGGAAGAGACCGACCCAATCGTTGGCTGCGCCGCAGCTACCTCCCGTCGGTCGACATAGCGGGCTGACCAGTGCTCGGCCCCCGGCGGGCCGGCAAGGAAATCGGGTGCCAGGGCAGTCGCGGATTGCGCTTTTCCGGCCTCCAGCGTCAGCAGTTCCTGCGCGAGCGATTCCGGCTGGCTGCTATAGGTGAACACGACGATCGCAACGTCGAGCAACGCAAATAGGAGCGTAAACCCGGCGAGCCGGGTCGCAATCTGACGGAACAGGGTCGGTCCCGTCGGCCCTCGCTTGCGATTGCCGGCCTTATCCATGGGCGGTGGCAGGGGCGAACAAGGCGTAGCCGACGCCGTGGACGGTGCGGATCTGCACGTCAGCGGCGGCGGAGGTCAGGCGTTTGCGCAGCCGCGACACGCACGTCTCGAGCGCGTTCGGCGTAACCTCGGCATCCATCGAATAAAGCGCGCCTTCGAGCGCCGGTTTGGCAACAACATGCCCCGCGCGCCGGAGCAGGCATTCGAGCAGGTCGACTTCGCGTGGCGTGGCGTCGACCGGTATTCCCCCGACCGTCACGGAGCGCTCGGCCGAATCGAGGATGACATTGCCGACGGTCAGATGGGTGCCGAGCGAAGCGCCGGGGCGCCGCAACAAGGCACGGCAACGCGCCGCCAGTTCGGGGATCTGGAACGGCTTGACCAGATAGTCGTCCGCACCGGCATCGAGACCCATCACCCGATCATCGAGCCCACCGCGCGCAGTTAGGACCAGGATCGGCATCATGTCCTGGCGCCGGCGCAAGGATCGAACAAGATCGAGGCCTTCCCCATCGGGCAGACCAAGGTCGAGCAGCATCAGATCATAATCATTGATCCTGAGCGCATGCTCGGCGCCGTCGACGGTTTCGCACCAGTCGACCGCGAAGCCCTGCCGGTCGAGGCCTTCGCGAATCAGGCTCGCCAGCCGGGCATTATCTTCAACGAGCAACAGGCGCATGATCGATATCCGTCCCCTCCGCGGCACGCTTGTAGCCGGTAATCATTGCGAGCGGCAGATTCTCGCGGTGACGCACACTCTCGACGATAGCGCCGATCACATGCAGCGCGACCGCACCGATCAGCAGGTTGGCTGTGACCTCGTGCAGCGTTTCGACCCAGACGATACCCCAGAAGGCATCGAGACCCATCATCCACCCGGTCGTGCCAACCGTGGCGAGCAGCGCCATGAGCAAGACGATCATCGCCGCGCCGGCGGGGTTATGGCCGACGTAACGCGGTTCGCGATGCCGCATCATGGCTCCGAAATAGCCGAGCAGCCGTCGCGGCCCCGGCACGAAGCTGGCGAAGCGGGCATGTCCGCGCGCCACGAAGCCCCAGCCGAGCCGAATGGCGAGCGCCGCCACGACGGCATATCCGACATAGATATGCGGCGCCTCCTCGTGGCGCAGGAAGGTCAGATTGGCGATGACGCCGCCCGCGACGGTCCAGTGAAAGATGCGGACGAGCGGATCCCACACTCTGACCCGAACTTTGCCCGGGACAGCAGGGACGGCGAGCGGAGCGGCGCCAACCTCAGCCATGATCAATCGACGTTGTTCTGAACGACGGCGCCGGTCACCGGGTTGAAATAGACTTCGGCGCGCTTGCCGTCCTTGGTGTGGGCGTAGATTTCGTAGCAGCTACCCGAAACCTGGAAGACCTTGATGTCGCGGTAGCCCATCTTGGCGATCTTCGCCTTCATCTGCGCCGGCGTCAGCCACTTCGCCTGCGGCACACTGGTGCACAAGGGCGCTGCAACGGCGATGGAAGTGATGGAAAGGGCAGATGCGGTCAAAACGAGCTTGAGCATAAGAGAAGGTTTCATGGGGCAATCCTTGATCGTCGGAGGTAGGGCGATGAGCCCGGTTCGATCGATCTGGTCCCCGCTGCTGACGAAATGCTGACACGGCGGTGAAATAGAAATCGACCAGCACTTCGGAGTTATTTTCGAAGCAACGTCAGGGATGCGTCAGGACTTCGGTCGAGATGCCGGTTGTCGCCGCTCTCGGCGCAACCCGGAGTTTTCAATATGAACCGAATCCTGCTTTCGGCGGCGACCTGCGCCGCCGCCCTTCTCTCCACCGGTGCCATGGCCGCTCCTCCCGAGCCGAAGCCGCTTTCGGCACAGACGCGCGCCAATCTTGAGGCCGCGATGCACGGCGAGGCCTATGCCAACCTCAAATATCTTCGCTACGCCGACCAGGCCGAGGCTGCTGGCAAGCCGGAACTCGCCAGGCTGTTCCGAGAGTCGGCGAACATCGAGGCCAATGAGCATTTCGACCGCGAGGCCCAGGCACTGCAACTCGGCGGTGCGAACAGCGCCAATCTCGAAGATGCGATGGCCGGCGAGCATTACGAGAACGTCACCATGTATATCGATTTCGCCAGGCAGGCCGAGGCCGATGGCGATACCAAGGTCGCAGCTATGTTCCGCCAAATCGCGGTCGACGAAGGCATGCATTACGAAGCCTACAAGGCTGCGCTGGCGAAACTGTCGCCCCGATAAGCCAGCGCTCGGTGCCGACCGCCTTCCCCCGAGCTGGTCGGCACCGAATTAGAACGTAATCGAACGATGCGCCCCGCCATCGTTAAGCCATCGCAATTGGCAGCGAACGGTAGGCGAGTCGGCCCGTCTTTGGATCTGGCCCGAGTATCCGAGAGCGTCTTTAGCGCCGCGGACATACAAGCGAACTCGTTATCGTGATTTGCCGAGCAATGAGCGATACCCGCCCACTGCCATAACGCCGGCCTCGCGCGCCAGGCGACGGACCCGCGAGCGAAGTGAATCGGACGCAGCGTTCCACTCTCGTGCAATCCGCTCATCGCCGAACAGAGCGGCTCCAATTTCGCGCTGGCTGGCACCTTCCCTGAGCGCATCATGGACGCGGAGCATATCGATAAGGCGCGCGATCTGGGGATCGGGCGGAAACAATGAGCGCGCGAACCGTCGCCTGCGAGACAGGTCGAGGAGTCGGCGCAGCGGCAGCAATTTCCGCTCCGAAGACACTATGCCCCGCAATCTGAAGTGCAGCAGGACGGCTTGCTGTCCCGACAGGCGGCCTTCCTCGACATCGAAACGGATGTGATGCCAGCCATCGGAAAGGACGGCATGTTCGCGTTCGTCCGCGTCGATCGCGATGGCGAGCCAGGGCGCGATGAGGTCAAGATCCAGGCTGTCGGGATCCGCCCGATCCGCGGGAATGGCGGCGACGGAAATCGTTGCCGGATCGAAATCGACATGCCAGATGATCCGGGCCTCGGGCGCAGCGCGGCTCGGATTCTCGGCGAAAGTGAAGCCCCCATGCAAGCGGTTCGGGACGGACGCCACGGGTGACGCTGCTGGCCCGCACATGCCAGGCAATATAGTCGGGATCGCGGCGCACCCATTCCCACATCAATCCGGCGCGATCGATTCCGCGCAGTCGCGCATACCCCGCCGCGTCGCGCCAGTCCGGCGAGGGTTGCTCGCCAGTTGGCACGCTCATCGGCCACCCCTGGCAAAGCAATCGGGGCGGCGATCAAGAACAACCAAAATGGATGCAACGGTCAATTTGCGACTTGGCGGTCCCGGATCGAGTTGAGTCGCGCTTTTTCGCGAAAAGCCTCCGTGATATGACAGTTTTATTACTGGAGCCGTCGGACACTGACGTGAGACACCAGAGTCCGGCCCGAAGTGTCGGGAAAGGGCGATCACCGGAATTGCGGTGACTTGAGACATCGCCGGCGATCGTGAAGCGGCCCCATGGGCATGCACAGCATGGCGACGCAATTTATGCGCGTTGTCGAGGCCGCGGCGAGCGCGGACGATCTCACCACCGCAATGGCGGCGGTGACTGCTCAGTTGGGCTTCCAATATTTCGCGCTGACGCATCATGTCGACATTGTCGCGGCGAGCGGCAGCGCCATTCGCCTCCACAATTATCCGGCGCGCTGGGCCGATTATTATGACCGCAATGCGCTCGGCGTCTCCGATCCGGTCCACCGCGCGAGCCATATGACCAGCCTGGGTTTCCCGTGGTCGCGGATGTCCGAGATGATCCCGATGACCCGCGAAGACCACCGCGTGCTGTCGCTGGGCCGCGACCAGGGTATCGGCGACGGTTTCACGGTGCCGGCGCATGTGCCCGGCGAGGCGCGCGGCTCCTGCTCGTTCGCGAACGAGGCGGGCCGGCCGATGCCGCACGAGATGCTGCCGATGGCGCAGCTCGCGGGAATGTTCGCGTTCGAGGGCGCGCGGCGGCTCTGGGTGATGCGCGGAGGGCTGCAGATGCCGCCGCGGCCGGTCCTCACGGACCGCCAGCGCGACTGCGTACTCTGGGTCGCGCGGGGCAAGAGCGACTGGGAAATCAGCCTGATCCTCGGTGTCGGCGAGGAGACGATCGCCCGGCATATCAAGCAGGCCTGCGAGCGCTACGGCGTGAACAAGCGGACATATCTGGTGATCCTGACGCTTTTTGACGGAACGCTGACCTTCTCCGATATCTTTCGCAGCCGATATTACCCTTTTCCGGAATAGCGGGCTGACCCGCAGCAGGGCGACCCTTGGCCGATCACGGTCAAGGAGCCAGTCACATGCTGCATATTGTTCAATCCGCCGCGCAGTCGGCATCAGGCGCGGTCCTGCGTTCGATGTTCGCCGCCCGCAAGTCGGTCTTCGTCGATCTGCTAAAGTGGGACGTACCGGTCCTTGATGGCCGCTATGAGATCGACCAGTTCGACGATGTCCACGCAACCTATCTGATCCTCGCCGACCCCGACGGCACCCATCTCGGATCGGCCCGGCTCCTGCCGACGACGCGGCCGCATATCCTCGACAGCCTCTATGCAGAACTGTGCGACGAGGCGCCGCCGCGGTCCGCCGACATCTTCGAGATCACGCGCTTCTGCCTCGATCGCGGGCTGAGCGCGCGCGAGCGCCGCCAGGTGCGCGACATGCTGGTAACCGCGCTGGTCGATCATGCGCTGGCGACGGGGATCACCGCCTATAGCGCGATCGCGGAGACGGGCTGGTTCCAGCAGATCCTCGCCTTTGGCTGGCGCTGCATGCCGCTCGGGCTGCCGCGCGTCATCGATGGCACGATGCTGGCGGCGCTCCGCATCGAAATCACCCCGGAAACGCCGAGCCTCCTCGAGTCCGGACGTGCCACGGCAGCCGCGCTGCGCGTCGACCGACGCGTCGCGGCGTGACGCGGGGGGGACGGAACATGACCGACACACCCGACCTATCCGGCGAGATCGCGCGCCACGCCGCCGACCTCCTTGCCGATGGCTATTGCATTATCCCGGGCGCGCTGCCGCTGGCGACAATCGGTGCGCTCGACAACGACCTCGCGGGCGACTTCGACCGCACCCCGTTCGGCCAAGGCGGCTTCTACGGCACGACGACCAAGCGGTTCGGCCGGCTTCTCCTCCGTTCGCCCCACACGGCGGCGCTGGTCCAGCACCGCCTGATACTCGGCATAGTCGAAGGGGTGCTGTCGCCCTGGTGCGATCGCCTCCAGCTCAACACCACCCAGGCGATCGCCGTGCATCCCGGTGCTCCGGCGCAGCTTCCCCACCGCGACCAGGATATGTGGCGGGGGCCGGTTGGCGAGATCGAGTATCTCGTCAACGTTATGTGGCCGCTGACGCCCTTCACGAACGACAATGGCGCGACAATGGTGTGGCCACGGAGCCACGGCTCCAGCGCGCTCAAGCCCGAGCCGGTCGAGTCGCCCCTCGCGGTCGAGATGGCGCCGGGCGCAGCGCTCATTTTCCTCGGCTCAACGCTGCATGGTGCCGGCACCAATCGGACGGGCGCGGTGCGGCGTGGTCTGGTCGTCGGCTATTCGCTCGGCTGGCTCAAGCCCTATGAGAACCAGTGGCTCGCTTATCCCCCAGACGTCGCGCGCCATTTTGCCCCGGAGCTCGCCGCGCTGGTCGGCTACTGCCAGCATCGTCCCAATCTCGGCAATTTTGAAGGCCAGTGCCCGTCGGTGCTGCTCGGCAACGGAGCGGACCTCCCGCTCGGCGCGATCGACGCGCTCCGCCCGGACCAGCAGGCAATAGTCGATGCTTACGAACAAGAACGGCGAGCGGTGTCGTGAACTCGGGTGCAACCGCCGAACGCGTCCATGAAGCGCTGAAACGCCGGATCATGAGCCGCGAATTCCGGCCGGGCGACCGGCTCGACCCGGCGGTGCTCGCCGCACCGCTGTCGTCCAGCGTGACACCGGTACGCGATGCGCTCCACTTGCTGACCGGGGAAGGACTGGTCGAGACCCGTACCAGCGGCGGCTTCCACATTCCCGCGCTCGACGAGCCGGCGCTGAAGGACCTCTATGACTGGTCCGCGCAGCTGCTGGCGCTCGCCACCCGTGGATGGCCGGGCCCCGATGCTGCGGCCATCGCGCAAGGCAGCGGCCAGGACGATCGATCGATCGCCGAACGCACCGCAGCGATATTTCTGTCCATCGCCCGGCGTTCGCCAAACGGCGAGCACCAACGCGCTGTTGATCGTCTCAACGCACGTCTGCACGCGATCCGGACCGTCGAGCCGCAGGTGCTCGACCAGGTGGATGACGAACTCGCCGCAGTGGCATCGGCAGTAGCCGCGGGCGCGCGCGACACGCTCCGCCGCATCAGCGCGTCCTATCATCGCCGCCGCCGCCGCGCCGCAGCCGATATCGTGCGCGCCGTGTACCGCGCCGGCTGAACGGCGACCGCCCCGGTGCGTCAAACAAACTCGATATAGAATCCGTATAAAGTTCGGATAGCCGGCCGCGCTCCATAGACTGCCATGGCTGCATTTCGCAGCATGACAGAAGGAGTGCATCATGGAACGCGAAGACGACGTGATCGAACTCGGCACCGCGAGCGTCGAGACCAAGGGCGGCGCAGGCTTGGTCATCGATGCCAAGAACGGCCAGCAGCCGTTCGGCATCGCTGACGACTGACCCTGTCGGCGCGCGGTCCCGTCCGGGGCCGCGCGTCGATCTGCAAGATCCAGCCATGCACCTCGCCCTTCGCACCGGCATTTCCTTCTGCTGCGTCGATGGGCGCCTGCTATTCCTGGACGTGATCGCTGATCGCTATTTCTGCCTGTCGGCACGCGCCGAGGAATGCTTTCTCGGGCTCGTCGGGACCGGCGGGAGGGTCGCTGACCGCAAGGATGCGCTCGATGCGCTCATCTCGCGTGGCATGCTCGTCGAGGCGCCGACGCCCGTTCCGCTCAGGCCATGCACGCTCCCACCGCTTCCGGAGGAGAGCGTGCTCGACCAGCCGCTGCCGCGCGGAAGCTTGCGGCAAGCGGTCGGAGCCCTGGGTCGTCTTACGGCGGTCCAACTGCGCCTGAAGATCGCCGGGCTGGCGCGCACCCTGACCTCGATCAGCGTGATGAAGGCGCGCCTGGAGCCGGTTAGGGGCAACCCGGACATGCTGCTCTGCCGGACAATGGCCGGCTTCGGTCGGGCAACCGGGGTCGCGACGATACTCGATAACTGCCTCGGCCAGTCGATCGCCATCGCCCACGACATGCTGGCGCGCGGGCTCGGGCCGGACGTCGTGCTGGGCGTGCGGCTCGGTCCGTTCAATGCCCATTGCTGGGTTCAGTATGAGAACCGCCTGGTCAACGACCGCTTCGACATGGTTCGTACGTTCACGCCGATCCTCGTGATCTGATGCGCGCGCGCTTCCTCGCCGTCATTCGCCTCGCTGGGCCGGACGCGGGGGTGGTCGAACGGCCGGACAGTGCGACAGCGACCGCCGAGCCGCTGCCGGTTCTGGTCCGCGGCGACCGTCTCACGGTCTTGAGCAACTTTGGAATAGCTGGTCCCGACACAGCCGGAGAGGCGGTCGTCGGCGAGCTCTTCGGCCGCGGCAACACGCAACCCGCGCATGCGCTCACGGAAACCGAGTGGACCGGCATCCGGCAGTCGCGCGGGCTGGCCCTCGTCGAACGATATTGGGGTGCCTATGTCGCGTTCATCGTCGGCGACAGCGAGGTGAGCATCGTACGCGCGCCGCTTGGCGACGTGGGATGCTATTATGCGCGGTCCGGCGACATGCTGATCGTCGCATCCGATCTTGCATTGCTCCTCGCCGCGTCCGGTCGGGCGCGGCGCATCAGCATGCCGGCCCTGGCGCGCCATATCGCCTATCCGGAGTGGCGGTCGGGGGAAACCTGCATCGATGGCGTCGGTGAGCTTCGCGGCGGAGACCGGCTTACCGTCTCGGCGGCCGGCATGCGCTGCGAGACCTTGTGGTCGCCTTGGGCATTCGCCGCGGATGAACGGATGATCGACGATCCCGACGAAGCGGCGCGGGCGATCAGGAACGCGGTCCACCTCGGGGTCCGCGCGCGGGCCGCCTGCCGGGACCGCACACTGCTCCTGCTGTCGGGTGGCCTGGATTCTGCGATCGTGGCGGCAAGCCTGGCACGTATCGGTGCGGACTTTGTCTGCCTCAATCTTGTCGGCGACGACCCCGCCAGCGACGAGCGGCATTATGCCGGCCTGGTGGCTGACTCCGTCGGTGCCGGGCTGCTGACGCGACGGTTCGAATTGGAGCGGATCGATGTGCGGCGATCCGGCGCCGCGCACATGCCCTATCCCGTCCATCGCTGCTTTACCCAGGCGCAGGACAGCGTGGCGATGGAGGTCGCCAACGAGGAGGGTGCCCAGGCCATTCTCGACGGTGGCGGTGGCGACAATGTCTTCTTTGCCGTGCGCACCGTCACAATCCTGGCGGACTGCCTGATCGCAGGCGGCTTCGATCGACGCTTCTGGGCCGCGACGCGAACGCTCGGCGACCTTGGCCAGACGAGCATGTTCGCGCTCGCGCGCAAGGCCGCTTATCGTGCGTGGTTCCGCTCGCGGGCACCACGGCTGGCGGCGGGGACGGCTTTCCTGACCAGGGCAGTCAGAGCCGCCATCGCCGAAGGGACGCCCCACCCCTGGCTCATGCCTCCCCGGCATGTCCTCCCGGGCCGCGCGAGTCACATCGCGCTGCTCGTGCCGGCGCAGAATCTCGCCGAGGCCATCAACGCCCAGGCGCCAGCACATGCGATCTCGCCCCTGATCACTCAACCGGTGATCGAGGCTTGCCTCCGCGTTCCGAGCTGGTTGTGGCTGGAGCCCGGCCTGGACAGGGCGGCGGCGCGACGGGCGTTCAAGCCTGTCCTGCCACCAGAGATATTCCACCGGCGCTCAAAGGGGACGCCTACCAGCTTCGTTGCGTCCATCTTCGATCGGAATCGATTGGCCATCCGCGACATGCTGCTTGGTGGAAGGTTGGCCGTGCTCGGAATCCTCGATGTGAACGCGGTCGAGCGCGCGCTGGATATCGCCGGACCTGTCCGTGATCTTCGCTTCGTCCGGATCATGGAACTGGTCGATGCCGAGGCCTGGGCCAGCGCGCAGGACTAGCGGGTCGGGCGCGGTTGCGGCGTGCTCCGACCGGGCGATCGCAGCGCACGCCAGCGGGTATATTGGGCGGCCTTGGCCGGGTCGGAATCCTCGTGATGCTGCAACCAGAAGGAGAACCAGTCGAGGTTGCGCTCGTAAACGGCCCGGCGATGCACAGGCTGCCATTTCACATGATATTCGTCGGGATAGACGTACATTTCCACCGGCTTGCGCTGCTCGCGCAGCGCGCCGAACGCCTCGAGCGCAAGCCGAAACTCATTGTCCGCAAGCTGCAAAAGGAGCGGCGTGTCGATCCGTGCCGCATTCTGGGCAAGCGACGTTTCGCGCCAGAAGGTGCGGTCGTTGGCGGTCGCCGGGGGGTAGCCCATGCCACGCAGCCAGTCGGCCCAGGCGATGCCGCCATAGGTTGCGGTCGTGTTGGGCTCCATGCAGCAGGTGCTCATGGCGGCAGCGGCAAAGGCGCGCGTGTTGATCAGCGCGAAAGCCGCGGTCGACGCGCCGTCGCTGAGGCCGGTGATTCCGACCCGCGCGGGATCCGCGAAACCGCGATCGACGGCGAGACTGACTCCGGTCAGGACAGAAGACAGGAGGCTGCGTCGCTCGCCCCAATTCTTCTGGTTGGCGGCATTGATGTCGTACCATGTCTTCAGCTTCGGAAACGCTGCGGCGAAGAAGGTCGGGCGCTCGGTACTGAGGACGGCGAACCCGCGCTGGGCAAACAGGTAGATCGGGTAGTCATCCCCGGTCCCGCCGCGCAGGAAACCATCGCTGTGATACTGGACGACGACCATCGGCAGCTTCGTGCCGGCACGATAGTCCGGCGGCAGGACGAGATCGCCCCAGGCTTCGAGACCGAGATCGTTGCGCCACCGCAACCGGACGACCTGCCCCAGCCGGATACCGGCAAATTCGGGGTTCGGGTTGAAGATCTCGCGAACCGCGCCGGTCACGACGTCGATCGTCACCACCCGGCGTGGTGTCAGGCTGTTCTCCCGCGTGCAGACCAGCATGGTGGTCGCCTTCACGCAGCCGTGAAAAACATCGTCGGTCCGCAGCACCGTCCCGGGCGCCCGTGCGTCCATCGACCAGCGATAGAGCGCGGTGTCACCCTTGTCCCAGCCCTCGCGTCGCAGGAACAGCACCGCATCGCCGTCCCACCAGATGGAGAGGATGCCCCCGGCACATGCGGCGGCGCCGCACTGCACCGTCTCGCCGTTACGCCCGGTCGCCTTCAGTCTTGCGGGCGCCAGGGGCGACGAAACGGCACGCTCGGCCCATGCCCTGCGACCGTCGGCCGTGACCGCCACGGGGTCGGCGGGCAGATCGGGCGCGATGGCCGCCTGAAGCGCGGCACGATCGACGGAATCGGCCACCATGGTTCGTCCGGACTGGACCTCCACGGCAACGACATCCAGTTCGTCGGTCGCCGGTGTCAGCGGCCGTGCCGAGATTTCCGGCGAAACGCGCCTGTCGTAAAGCCATCCGGCCTCGCCTTCGCGGTCGATCGCCGCGTCCGCGGCGGCCCCGTCCCGACGGCTGCCGAAGAGCAGGCGCGCGCCGTCCTGGCTCCAGGCAAGCACATCAACGTCAATGCTTGAATGGGAAACAGCGCGCGCGCCGCTTCCATCGGCATTGGCCACCCATGCCTGGGTCACGCCATTGTCCCGGCGCAGATAGGCGAGCGCTCGTCCATCCGGCGACCATCTGGGAACGATCGTCCGGGTCGCGCCGCTCGGTAGATAGAATCCGCGCTGGACGTCGAGGATCTTGATGAGTTCGCCGCCACGATCGAGCACTGCCGGCGGCCCGGGCGCTCGGAGTTCGTTCACGACCAGCGCTCGGCAATAGCCGTTGGTGGCAAGGTCCGCGCGATTGAGGATATAGGCGACGCGGCTGCCGTCGGGCGAGACCGCGAACGGGCTCGGACCCGCATAGGACGCGGAATCCGGATCGCCGATATCGCGCAGTCCGATCAGATCGACCGCCGTGATCGGGCGCTTCGGCCGCGTTTCCGACGTCGGCGCCGGGATGATGTCGTCGCATCGCGCGTGCGCGACCGTCGGGAACGCCAGCAGGATCGCGAAGGCGGACATCGTGCGCACTCCGGATAGCCTCACCATTTCTTGGTCAGCCCGAAGGCGATCAGCCGCCCGACCGGCGAATAGTTGGTGGAGTCGTAGGGTGTGTCATACGGGATCGACGTGGCGATCGGGTCGGGCTTGGCATTGAACAGGTTCTGGACCGAGAGCGTCACTTCGATGCCGCGCAGGGCGGCTGACGCGGCTTCCACCCGGTAGCGCGCCGTCAGGTCAAACGTCGTCATCGCGCCGACCCGGACCGCCGGGCTGGAGCGGACATCGCTGACGCCGCCCGTATAGTTTCCGTTGGCCGTCAGCGTCAGCGGCCCGCCGGTCCAGCCGATGCTCGCCTGGCCGCGCCAATGCGGCGGATTGAAGATGACGCCGGCGAGCGGCGATACGGGCTGGCCGGCGCTGAGCTGCTGGTCGCTCGTCAGATAGGCGATGTCGGCCGACAATCGGAGCTGCTGGCCGTTGGCGATCGACGCGGTGTAGCTTGCGAGGATGTCCACGCCCCGCGCGGCCTGGCGTCCGGCATTGACGTTGGCGTCGTCGACGATCGCGATCACATTGGCCGGGTCATAGGGCACGCCGGTGATGTTGAGGAACGTGCCCGCGCTCGCGATCGCCGCGGCCTGCGCGCTGGCGCTCGGATCGAGGATGATCTGGTCCCGGTAGATCGGATTGCTCAGCGCCTGCTGGGTGAGCGTGATCGGCGCGACGATGCGATTTCGGTAGGCGACATTGAAATAGCTGATCTCGAGGCTTGCCCCGGGCAACGATCGCGGATGAAGCGCCACGGTCGCCGACCAGGTCGTCGCGCGTTCGGGCTTGAGGTCGGGATTGCCGCCTAGGATAAGGATGGTGCCGGCGGTCGCCGGCATGCCGGTCGCGCCCAGCGCAAAGGGTGGAAACAGGTAAACCGCGCGCGGTTGATATTGCTGGTACAGCGTCGGCGCCCGGAAGGACTCGCCCCAGCTGCCCTTGATCGCGATGTCCCGGCTCAGCGCCCAGGAAAGCCCCAGCTTGGGCGTGGCAACCTCGCCGATGCCCGGATAACGCTCATAGCGGACAGCCGCGCTGAGATCGATGCGGTTGGCGAACGGCAGGTCCTGGTCCGGGCCGATCAGGGGAAGGTTGAGTTCGCCGAATGCGAAATGACTGGCTTGCGAGTGCGCGGTATTGACTGCGCTGCCCGCGCCGACAAAGCGTCGGAAGCCGATGTCGCGATAGCCCGCGCCGAGCGCGAGCTTCGCGGTTCCGCCGGGAAGGCGGAACAGGTCGCCATCGCCGTCGATCTCGATCGACTTGGCGGTATTGCGGTAGAAACTGTTCCCGGAGTCGGTGCACGCGGCGAACGCGCATTCCACCTGATGATAGTCGACCCGCTCCTTGCCATAGGTGCCCGTCAGCGCAATTCGCCAGTTGCCGGGGAGTTCGAGCTTGAGCGACGGGGCGATGCCAAAGGACTTGTCGACCGAGGAGAAGGTCGCCCTGCCTTCGTCGAGATTGCCGCCCGCGACCGTCGGAAAGGTGAGGTTGCTCCAGCGAATATTGTAGAGGCCATCGATCTCGAAGGAGAGCCATCCGCCAAGCGACTGGTGTCCGCTCGCGAGGACACTGTGGTGGCGCAGCGCCGGGAACAGGTCGAGGCCCGGCGAGCGACCGGCTGCATAAGAGCGCTGGCTCGCCCGGATTGCGCTGTTGCTGCCATATTCATATGCTGCGATCAGGCCGCCGCCCGGCCAGGTCCTGCCCGCGACCGCGCCATATTGCTGCTGGAAATCGCCGCCATCAGTCGTGGCGGAGAGGCGCGCGCTGGTTTCCAGTCCGTCATAATCGCGCCGCAGGATGATGTTGGCGACACCGGCGACCGCGTCCGAGCCATAGATTGCCGACGCGCCGTCCGGCACGACTTCGATGCGGTCTACGGCGCTCGTCGGGATGCCCGATACGTCGACGCTCTGCTTGACCGCCGTATAGGCCAGCCGATGCCCGTTGAGCAGGGTAAGCGTCGCGTCACTGCCGAGGCCGCGCAGATTGACTGACGAGCCGCCGCCGACATCCACCCCGCTGGCGGAAGGGACGTTCATGCCGATGCCCGGGTTCTGACCGCCGCCGAAGCTCTGGGGAATCCTGCGCACGACATCACCCAGGCTGGCCTGGCCCGAATCCCGGATATCCTCCCCGCTCAGCCGGATGACGGGGGAGGCGACCGACGATCCGCGGATGCGGCTTCCCGTCACGACGATGTCCGACCCGTCGGAAACGGCTGTCATGGCCTGAGGCTCGCTCGAGGGATTCGGTTCGATGATCAGGCCATCGGCCACGGCGCGCTGCTGCAGGCCGGACCCGGCAAGCAGGAATGCGACGGCATCTTCCAACGTGAAATCACCATCGAGCGCTGGCGCGCGCTTGCCCTTCACGAGGTTCGCCGGGGCGACGATGCTGCGACCGGAGGCAGTCGCGACCGCGCGCAGCGACGCTGCCAGCGGCTGCGACGGAAGATGATAGCTGTGCCGCTCGACTTCGCTGGCCTGGGCAGCCGTCGCTCCCAGAACAGACGCCGCCACGCTCGTCGACATCGAGGCGGCAATCACCGCAAAACGCAATATTCCCATTATGAACTCCCCGTGCGACGCTCCGACGCGGCATCGCTTGGGGACCTCGACAGCCGAGGTGCGTTTTACCCTGGGATTTTTTTGCGGCTATCGACGCGGCGCCAGGATCAGGCTGCCGTGATCGTCGTGGGACAGGTCAAGATTGAACGTTGCGGACAGCATTCGGGCCAGGCCCTGTGCATCCCTCGCGGCGAAGGTGCCGGTGAACCGGAGGGCGCCGATGGCTCGGTCGGCAAGAATGATCTGCGCGGAATTATAGCGGTTCGCGGCCGCCACGACCTCGGCCAGCGACGCGTCCTCGAACGACAACATACCCGAGGGCCATCGCGTTTCGCTGGCGCGGAGCGCTACCGGCGAACCCATCGGTGTGTGCTGTTCCAGTGCCAGCCGCTGGCCCGGCTTAAGCAGCCGTCCGGTCCTTGCCGTCTCGACCCGACCGGCCGCTTCGTTTCTCACTTCGACCGACCCCCGCAGCAGCGACACCGTCACGCGACGTTGCTGCAGGTCGACGTCGAAGAGCGTTCCGTGCGCGATGATCATGCCGCTCCCGGCCGTGACGACGAACGGGCGCGCTGGATCATGCGCCACGTCGAAGCGGGCACGCCCATGCTCGAGCGTCAATCTGCGTTCCCCGGCGGTGTAGGCGATTGCCAGGGCACTGTTCGTGTCGAGCGTGACGCGCGAGCCGTCCGCCAGCGTGACGGTGCGGATCTCGCCTATCCGGCTGGCGACTTCGGCCGGGTCCGTCCGGCCTGGTCCAAAGGCGCCGAACCGCTGCAAGCCGATGCCCGAAAGCACCACCAGGACAAGGGCGGCAACAGCGGCGACCGCCATTCGGTACCGCGGCCGGGTAGGTTTTGAGTCGAACCGCCGCGGCATCTCGCCAGCCGGTGTCCGGGCCGCCAGGGCCGTGCTGTCCCAGGTGCCGAGGACATCATCATAGATGTCGGCATGTCGAGGATCGGCGGCGTACCAGTCCTGGAAGGTTTCGTGATCGTCCGCACCGTCCGGCGAGCGCAGTCTCGTCAGCCAGGCAATGGCCTCCGCGCGCACGATCTCGTCCGTGCGCGCCTCCCTCCCGGCTTCGGACATCAACGGGACCTCAGCACGCGGTCGAGATGGGTTATCGCCTTCGTCATGTGCCACTCGACGCCTTTTACGCTCAATCCCGTGCGCTTGGCGATGTCGCTATAGCTGAAGCCGTCGACACGATGCGCCAGGAATATCTCGCGTGTCTTGGGGCCGAGCCGCATCAGGGCATTCTGGATCCGGTTGAGCAGGTCACGCGCCTCGAGCCCCGCGACGATATCCGGTCCAGCCAGCGTCTCCTCGTCGGCGGGTACATGCCGCGCGAGCGAGCGTTGCAGGGCTGTCTTGGCGCGGTCGCGGAGCAGGTTCGTCGCGATCCGGTTGAGATAGGCTTCGGGCTGTTCGATTACGCGGTCCGCCGCCGTTGCATCGACGAAGCGAGCGAAGCTTTCCTGCATGAGGTCGTTCGCATCCTGGCGGTCGGCTCGCCGCGCGAAGTAGCGAAGCAGCTTCGGCGCCTGGGTTTGGTAAAGATCGTTCAGGGCGAGCACCGACCCAGTCACCACGCGGTCGTCGGGGGGCAACGGGTCGCCTTCGACCAGCCTTGGCGAGGCCAGCGATTTCAGGACGTCGGGGATCAGCCGCATCGGGATCCCCGATCCGCGATGCAGGCCCTGTCGCTCGCGCGACGAAATCGCTTCAGTCCAACGCTCATCCGGCTCGCCCAGTCGTTCGAGGCGATGCCGGCGAAAGCCGGGTGTAGAGAACATGCTTGAGACATGCGCCGACGCCTTTGGCCGCAAGCGGCTTGGACATGCGCGTCGGCCACCCGGCCGCGTCGATGGCGGGTCAAATTTTCCCAAGCGAGGTTCTCAAGCCTCGGCGCCGCCCTCGCGACGCGGGGCCAGACTAACACCCTGATTCCGAGAAGCAACACCAACGGTCTTGGCGTCGCATTACCAGAATCGGAGTGCAGCCGGCATCAGCATTGAACATCGCAAGGCGAGCGTTCGTTCGTCACCCACCGCAACCCGTTGTGTCCAATCATCTCATCCACCGACCGCAGACGGCTGGGTACTCCCAGGCGACGTAAATGGTTTTCGCCCGTTCTCTCGACGATCGGCGCGCGGGAACGGACGGGTTCCTCGACGATCCTCCTGACGCAGATGTCACATTGCGGACCAGCTTTTCCAGAGCATGTAGAGGGCCACGCAGAAGATCAGCACGGCGAAGACACTGTTGAGAAGACCCTTGCGGGCGGACAACTGCTTGGATGCGGCTGCCCCAATGACACCGCCGATGATACCGCCGCCGATGAAGGTCGCGGCCAGGCCCCAATCAATCAGCCCGGAAAAGGCGTAGTTGAGCGCCGTCGTCAGGCCAAAGGCTGTCACTGCGACGAGTGAGGAGCCAACCGCATTGATCATCGGCATGCCGGTGGAAGCCATGAGGCCAGGCACGATCAGGAAGCCGCCGCCAATGCCGAAGAAGCCCGAGAACAGTCCCGTCGCGCTGCCATAGGCAATGACCTTGGGGGCATTTTCGCGCCGGCACTGAACGTCGGGATTTCCCAAATTGCCGCGATTGCGCAGCATCAGCACGCCGACCACCAGCATGAGCAGCGCGAACAGAAAGAGCAGGTGCTGCCCGTCGAACGCCTTGCCCAGCGTCGAACCGCCATAGGCACCAAGCACACCGGCGAACGCATACATGCCTGCGCAGCGCCATTTGATCGTGCCCTGCCGGGCATGGGGAATGAGGTTGGCGCCGGCATTGGCAGCGACCGCAAGTGCACTGGTGCCGATCGCGACATGCGGCGACGCCACGCCCACGAGATAGACCATGAGGGGCACCGCCAGAATCGAGCCTCCGCCCCCGACCAGACCAAGCGTGAAACCGACGACGGAGCCCGAAGCGGCGCCCAGCAGATATTGGACAGACTCAAGCATGCGCGCGTTAGAGACTGTTCAAGGGAAGTTTGAGATAGCGCGTACCGTTGTCCTCGGGCTCGGGAAGGTTGCCGCCGCGCATGTTGACCTGGATCGAAGGCAGGATCAGCCGCGGCATACCAAGCGTGGCGTCGCGCGCTTCACGCATCGCGACGAACGCCTTCTCGGTGACGCCTGAATGGACATGGACATTGCCCTGTCGCTCCGCCGCCACCGTCGTCTCCCACATGAAATGCTCACGCCCCGGCGCCTTGTAATCATGACAAAGGAACAGCCGGGTCCGGTCCGGGAGCCCCAGCAGCCGGTGGATCGATCGGAACAATGTCTGGGCGTCGCCGCCCGGGAAGTCCGCGCGAGCAGTGCCATAATCGGGCATGAACAGCGTATCGCCGACGAACGCGACGTCACCGATGACATAGGCCATATCGGCGGGTGTGTGCCCAGGGACATGGAGCGCGATTCCCTCGCGCGATCCCAGCCGGAAGCGTTCGCCATCGAGTAGCAGGCGATCAAATTGCGATCCGTCCCGCGCGAAGTCCGGCCCCTCGTTGAAGATCGCGCCGAACGTCGATTGCACCGTCAGGATATCGCGTCCGATCGCGAGCGTGCCGCCCAGGCGCTGCTGCAGATAGGGCGCCGCCGAGAGATGGTCGGCATGGACATGGGTCTCGAGCAGCCATTCGATCTCTAAACCCTCGGCTTCGACATAGGCAATGATTTGATCAGCGGATTCGCGCGAGGTTCGTCCCGACGCGGGGTCGAAGTCGAGCACGCTGTCGATGATCGCCGCCTTGCGGGTTGCCGGATCGCTGACGACGTGGGTCGCGGTAAAGGTCGCCTCGTCAAAGACGCTGTGCACGGCAACGTCGCCGGCGGCCGCACCCTCGACAATACGGACGGCCTGTTCGAGCGGCAAGTCGATCATGTCGTGCTCCACCGCCACGACCTCATGCGCTCCCAGGCTCGGTGCCGGCCTGGGCCGCAAACTGGTCGAAGGCCTCAACCGCCTGGGCGGCATACATCAGGCTTGGTCCGGCACCCATGTATAGCGCCATGCCCATCACCTCCATGATCTCCTCGCGCGTCGCGCCCCGCTTGACCGCCGCCTGGCTGTGAAAGGCGACACAGCCATCGCACCGGATCGCCACAGAGATGGCAAGCGCGATCAGTTCCTTGGTCTTGGTATCGAGCGTTCCCGCCTCGGTCGCAGCCCTGGCCATCGCCGAGAAGGCCTTTGTGACCTCTGGGCTGCCAAGGCGGACTTCCTTGATCGCGCCGGTTAGTTGCGCGGCCATTTCCGGCCAATCCTTATTCATAGCGGCGATCCTTTCGTTCAGTAGCGACCCAGCAGGCTGAGCAGCCGGTAGGCGGCGACGATACGATCGGTACCCGCGCGCGCCGCGCCAGCCTCGGCGGCTATGGATTCGCGTTCGGCGTCGAGCAGGTCGAGCTGCGGCTTCATGCCAACCCGAACCTCTTGGGTAATGCTGTCGAGCGCCTGCGCAGCGGCGGCGGCCTGCTCCGTAGCCGCCTGTTCGACGAACTGCGCCGTACGAACATCCTGAAAGGCGGAGATGACCTGTTCCTGGACCTGCATCCGCATGGCCCTTGCCCGTGCGTCGGCTGCCCGGACACTACTATCCGTCTCGGCGACCTTGCCCGACACCCGGCCGCCGCTGAACAGCTCCCAGCGCGCGCGGATGCCCACGGTCGCGCTGTCCGCGCGATAGTCGGGAAAGAACTGATCGCGTACCGTGGCGCCTTCCACGAAGACACCGACCGTAGGCAGGCGCTCCGCGCGCGCACCGCGTGCTGCGGCCTGAGCGGCGCGCAGGCTGGCTTCGGACTGCGCCAGCGCGGGATTGCTGCGGATTGCCGCATCCATCACCTCGTCGAGCGTGGCGGGCAGCACGGGATTGGGCGGGAGTGGCTGCAGATCGACGGGCTCAAGCCCTGTCAGGTTACGGAAATGCGCCTGCGCCGAGACCTGCATCCCTTGTGCGCGGGCAAGCCCGGCGCGCGCCTCGGCAAGACGGGCGCCCGCCTGGGAGACGTCGGTGCTGGGGCTCTCGCCCGCACGAAACTTGAGCCGGGCCTGGCGCTCGATCTCGGTGGTTTGGATAACAAGGCGGCCATAGAGATCGACCATGTGCGCGGCGGTCAGCACGTCGCCATAGGCTTGGGTCACCGCCATCACGAGCTGGCTGCGAATGCCGATCTGCCCCGCCTCCGCGCCGGCGATCCCGGCGCGGGCCTGATCGATCCCGGCGCTGACCCTGCCCCCGGTGAATAGGGGCTGCTCGACCGTTATTTGCGCGGCGCGCGGGGTCACGTTCGCCGCGTCAAGTCCGAAGAAGCCGCGCGGATCGAGGCGGCCGTAGCCGATCGTGCCGCTGAGCGTCGCGGTCGGCAGCCGGCCCGCTTTCGCCTGCTCGAGCCGCGCATTGGCGGCATCCGCATCCGCGTCGGCTGCAGCAATCTCGGGCGCATGCGCGATGGCCGCGGCAAGCGCCTCCTCAAGCGTCGTCGCGTGCGCCGTGGTGCTCAGCGCCAGCGGGGCGGCAAGCCACAGCATCAGGCGCGCAAGGCGGCGCTTGACCATCATTTGAAGGCGTTGCCCGGACGGACGCCCATCGCCTTGAAGACCATCGCTGCCGGACAAAAGCCGGTGAAGCCGGCCTGGATCATATTGAGCCCGGCAAAGCCGCTGAGGCCGATCCACCAGGGATGGACGGTGAAGGACAAGACGATCCCCAAGAGGACGACAGTGCCTGCAAAGATCATGACGGCGCGATCGAGAGTCATTGTGCAGTTCCTTTTCGTGTCGAACGAGGCGGTCACATCCGCAGCTTCTTGATGCCCATGACGTGGAGCGCGAGCTTCTCGTAAAAGGGCTCGTTCTCGCCCTTGCGCACCTTGCGAAGGAAATATTTCTCGAAGCCAATCTTCGCGAGATGGACCCACTTGCCGCTAGCCGCCCAGTTGACGTTGCGCGGCGGGATCTGCGGCTGCGCCACGAAGGCAACGCCGCCATCGCCGAAGTCGGCCAGGCAGACGGCATTCCAGCTGGCTTCGGCCGTTGGCTCCTTGCCGTCGAGGATCGCATCGAGATTGGCCGCGATCGCGGTCACCATGCTTTCGATCATGAAGCCGGTCTTGGGAACGCCAACCGGTACGGGCGTCGGCCCGGTCGGCGGGATCGCCACGCAGACACCCAGCGCGAAGATTTCCGGGAAGGCGGGGTTGCGCTGATGCTTGTCGATCAGGATGAAGCCGCGCGGATTGGTGAGGCCGGGGATGTCGCGAACGGCGGGCACGCCCCGGAAGGCGGGGAGCATCATCGAGAAAGCGAACGGCAGGTCATGAGTTCGGGCCACGGCGCCGCCCTCGGCGATTTCCTCGACATGCATCATGCCCGCCTCGACCCTGGCGACGCGCGCATTGGTGACCCATTTGATGTGCCGCTCGCGCAGTGTGCTTTCGAGCAGACCCTTGGTGTCGCCGACGCCGTCGAGCCCGAGATGACCGATATAGGGCTCGGCGGTGACGAACGTCATCGGCACCTTGTCGCGGATCTTGCGGCGGCGCAGCTCAGTATCGAGGATCAGCGCAAATTCGTAAGCCGGCCCGTAGCACGACGCGCCCTGCACCGCGCCGACCACGATCGGTCCGGGATTTTCGACGAAGCGATCGAACGCGTCGGCCGCGGCCGAGGCATGCGCGGTCTGGCAGATCGAGACGGTGTGACCGCCATGCGGCCCGAGTCCCTCGATTTCGTCAAATGCCAAATCAGGCCCGGTTGCAATTACGAGATAGTCGTAAATGATATTGCTGCCGTCATTGAGCTCGAGTCGTTTTTCAACCGCATGCAAGCGCTTCGCGCCGACGGCAGTGAAGCCGATCTTCTTCCTGGCGAAGATGGGCGGCAGATGCACTTGAATGGCTTCGGGCTCGCGCCAGCGAACCGCGACCCAAGGGTTGGAAGGCACAAAGGAATAGGTGTCTGAATTGGATACCATCACCACCTCGGCCCGTCCCTTGGCAGCCGTTTGGATTTCATAGGCGGCGATGGTGCCGCCCAGGCCCGCGCCCAGCACCACGATCTTCGGCTTGTTCATGACGCCTGTTCCTCTCGCCTCGAATATCTCACTTGACTGAATATGATGATTACACAATATACGCAATATACAAATTAATGACTCGGCGATGGAGATCTACCATGTTCGGATTCGGCAAGACCAAGGCGCACCGGGAAATCGACGCGCAGACTCTCAACGGAATGCTGGCCGATGGTTCAGCGCTCCTCATCGACGTGCGGGAACCCGACGAATTTGCCGCCGAGCATATCAAGGGCGCAGTAAACGCCCCGCTTTCGACATTCGCACCACGTAATGTTCCGGATGCAGCGGGTCGAACGATCGTGCTCCAATGCGCTGGCGGCAAACGGTCTGGCCTCGCGCTCGACCGCTGCGCCAGCGCGCAGTCGAGCATCGATACGCATCTCGCGGGCGGCATCGGCGCCTGGAAGGCGGCTGGCTTGCCGGTCGAACGCGGCTAGGGCCATGCAACAGGGGAGCCATCGGCAGTGACAAAATGGGCATGGATGGTCGCTGGCGCGGCCCTGACGCTGACGGCCTGCGGTGAGAGTGCGCCGAGTGAACAAAAAGTCGCCGCGTTGCCCACCGGCGAGCGGCTGGCCGTCACGCTCGCAGAGACCCCCGACATGAAGGCGGTCGGAGCCGAGATAACGACCCGCGACCAGGCCCAGGCGCTTGCCCGTATTCCCGGCACCTTGGTCAGTCTCTCGGTTCGCGCCGGCGACATGGTGACCAAGGGCCAGCGCATCGGCTCGATCGTCGATTCGCGCCTTGGCTACGAAACCAGTGCGGCGGGCGCGCAGGTTGCCGCCGCGCAAGCCGAAGCAGCACGCGCACGAGGCGACCTTGTTCGTGTCCAGGATCTCTACAATCACAATGTCTATGCAAAGGCGCGCCTCGATCAGTCGGTCGCGATGTCGCGCGCCGCCGATGCCCAGGTGGCAGCCGCCCGCGCGCAGCAGAATGCGAGCGCCAGCGTCGCCGGGCAGGGCGCGGTCCTCGCGCCCGCCTCGGGCCGCGTCCTGCGTGCGGATATTCCCGCTGGCTCGGTCGTGGCGCCGGGCATGTCGATCGCAACGGTTACGGCGGGGCCGCCTGTTCTCCGCATCGATCTGCCGGAGTCGCTGGCAAACGCCGTGCGTGTCGGCACGCGGGTCATAGTTGCTCAAGGGGATTTGCCGGAAGGGTCGCGCCAGGGACAGGTGGCACAGGTCTATCCTGCCATCGCCGGAGGCCGGGTGCAGGTCGACGCGACCGTGCCTGGCCTTTCCAGCGAATTGGTTGGGCGGCGGGTTGGCGTGACGATCGAGGTCGGCCAGCGCCGGGCCATGGTGGTGCCGCGCCGCTTCATCTCGACCCGCTACGGCATCGACTATGTCGATGTCGTCACCCCCGATCGACGCATCAGCGCGGTGGCGGTCCAGACCGCGCCAACGGGCGATCCGGGTAACCTCGAAATCCTGGGGGGCGTCACGGCGGGCGATATCCTCTTCTCTCCCGGACGCGGTAAGTGAATCTCGGCTTATCGGGGCGCCTCACCCGCGCGACCATCACCTCGCCGCTGACGCCTTTGTTTCTACTGGCCGCGATCGCGATCGGCCTTCTGGCCCTGTTCACGATTCCCCGCGAGGAAGAGCCGCAGATCAGCGTGCCGATGGTCGACATCCAGGTGATGGCGCCAGGCCTTTCCGCGCCGGACGCCGTCCAGCTTGTCGGCATCCCGCTCGAGACGATTGTGAAAAGTGTCGATGGCGTCGAGCATGTCTATACCCAGGCCGAAGACGATGGCGTGATGGTGACCGCACGGTTCCTGGTGGGATCGAACCCAGAGGACGCCGCGACCCGGATCGACGAGAAGTTGCGCGCCAACTGGGACCGCATTCCGGTAGGTATCCCGGATCC
This sequence comes from Flavisphingomonas formosensis, assembly GCF_009755815.1. Lineage (GTDB taxonomy): Bacteria > Pseudomonadota > Alphaproteobacteria > Sphingomonadales > Sphingomonadaceae > Flavisphingomonas > Flavisphingomonas formosensis. Next base: position 298,049 of record NZ_WRPK01000001.1, on the reverse strand, counting down.
AAAGGTCACGGTGCGCGGGATCAACGATGTCCCCACCATCGTCCTGACGCTGTCGCCCAAGCCGGGCGCGGCCGGGCGATATGACGACCAGGCGCTCTATGCGCTTGCCACCCGGTTGCGGACCGAGATCGCCAAGGTCGACAATGTCGGGCTTACCTTCCTGACCGGCGGGCGCCCCGAAGAGATCCGTATCGCGCCCGATCCCGGCAAGCTCAACCAATATGGCGTACCGCTCGGCAGCGTGATCGATGCGGCCGCGCAGGCCAATCGCAGCTTCCCCGCCGGGAGCGTTCGCGACGGCGGGCAAGCCGTCGCGGTCACCGCTGGCCAGACGCTTTCTTCGGCGCAGGACGTCGGCATGCTCACCGTCCGGTCAGTCGCCGGGGCGCCGGTCTATCTGCGCGATGTCGCCACGGTCACCCAGGGGCCCCGCGAGGATCAGGCCCGCGCGTGGCGCTGGGCACGCAACGACGGGCGTTGGTCGAACGCGCCGGCGGTCAGTCTCGCGATCGCCAAGCGGTCGGGCGCCAATGCAGTCGTCGTCTCCGAGGCGGTGCTCGCACGCCTCGAAAGCCTCAAGGGCAGCCTCATTCCCGACGGTATCGATGTCGCGGTCACGCGCAATTACGGCGCAAGCGCGAATGAAAAGGCCAATGAGCTTCTCTACCACCTCGCGCTCGCGACGGTCTCGATCGTCATCCTGATCGGTTTCGCGATCGGCTGGCGTGAGGCCGGCGTCACCGCCGTGGTGATCCCGACGACGATCCTGCTGACGATGTTCGCCTCGAACCTGATGGGCTACACGATCAACCGGGTCAGCCTGTTCGCGCTGATCTTCTCGATCGGCATCCTCGTCGACGACGCGATCGTGATGATCGAGAATATCGCTCGCCATTGGGCGATGCCCGATGATCGCACCCGTACCGAGGCCGCGATTGAAGCGGTCGCCGAGGTCGGCAACCCGACCGTGGTCGCCACGCTGACCGTGGTGGCAGCGCTGCTGCCGATGCTGTTCGTGTCGGGCCTCATGGGACCGTATATGGCGCCGATCCCGGTCAATGCGTCGGCCGCGATGGTCTTTTCCTTCTTCGTCGCGGTGGTGATCGCGCCGTGGCTGATGATCCGCTTCGCGCGCAAGACGCTGGCAGCCGATGGCGCGGATGGCGATCACGGGAACGGGCATGATGCGAGCGGCGGCAAGCTCGGCCGCCTCTATGCGCGGGTCGCCCACCGGATCATCGATAACCGGAAGTCAGCGCGCAATTTCCTCATCGCGGTTGGCATTGCCACGCTGGTCGCCTGCTCGATGTTCTATTTCAAGGCGGTAACGGTCAAGCTGCTGCCGTTCGACAACAAGTCCGAAGTCCAGGTCGTAGTCGATATGCCGGAGGGCACCAGCCTCGAAGGCACCGGCCGCGTTCTCGAAGATGTCACCCGCCTGACCCGCGAACTCCCCGAAGCGACCGCGATGGAAGCCTATCTGGGCACGTCGGCGCCGTTCAATTTCAATGGGCTCGTGCGCCACTATTTCCTGCGCAGCCGCCCGGAGATGGGCGATGTCATGGTGACCCTGCTGCCCAAGGGCGATCGCGATCGGTCGAGCCACCAGATCGCGCTCGACCTGCGCCAAAAGCTCAAGGCGTTGAAACTGCCAGAGGGCGCGTCGATCAAGGTCGTCGAGACACCCCCTGGCCCGCCAGTGCTGGCCACCTTGCTCGCCGAAATCTACGGCCCGGACGCCCAGAGCCGCCGCGCGACGGCGACCGAACTGGAGAAGATCTTCAAATCGATCCCCTATATCGTCGATGTTGACAACAGCTTCGGCCAGCCGCGACCCAAGCTGCGCCTGATCCCGCAGCGCGACCGGATCGACTATTACGGCCTCTCGGCCCGCGACATCAACGACTCGATCGGCGCGCTGCTGGGCAGCAAGACGGTTGGTTATGCGCCGCGCGGGGATGAACGCACGCCGCTGCCGATCACCATCGCCCTCCCGCAATCCGCGCGAAGCTGGACGCAGACGCTTGCCAGTACGCCGGTGACGGTCTCGCAAAGCGCTAACGGCCCAAAACTGATCGAACTCGGCACGATCATCGATGCGCGGCAGGAGCAGAGCAGCCCGGCCATCTTCCGGCGCGACGGTCACTATGCCGATATGGTGACCGCTGAACTCGCGGGCGATTATGAGGCGCCGATCTACGGCATGCTCGCGGTCGATCGCGCGATCGACAGCTATGACTGGGCCGCCAGAGGGCTGGAGAAGCCCGTCATCCGGTTCAGCGGCCAGCCGACCGATGAAAAGGCGACCAGCCTGCTCTGGGACGGCGAATGGGAGATCACCTGGGTGACCTTCCGTGACATGGGCGGCGCGTTCATGGTCGCGCTGCTCGCTATCTATATCCTCGTCGTGGCCCAGTTCCGCAGTTTCAGGCTTCCGCTCGTCATCCTCACGCCGGTCCCGCTGACTTTGGTCGGCATCGTGATCGGCCATATGCTTTTCCGCGCGCCATTCACCGCCACCTCGATGATCGGCTTTATCGCGCTGGCGGGCATCATCGTGCGCAACTCGATCCTGCTGGTCGATTTCATCCGCCACACCTCTACCCCCGACAAACCGCTGCGCGACGTGTTGATCGAAGCGGGTACGATCCGCTTCAAACCGATCGTCCTGACGGCGGCGGCCGCAATGATCGGCGCCGCGGTCATCCTCACTGATCCGATCTTCCAGGGCCTCGCCATTTCGCTCCTGTTCGGTCTCGCCTCATCGACCTTGCTTACCGTGCTGGTTATCCCCGCCATTTACGTGGTGCTGCGTGATGACGGGAGGCCGGCAAGCAAATGACGATGACGATGACGATGACGGTGACCGACAGTGCGGTGGAAATGCTGTGCGAACGCGCGACCGAGGTTGCCGCGTTTCTCAAGGTCGTTGCCAATGAACAGCGCTTGCTCCTGCTCTGCCGCCTGCGCGAAGGCGAGGCATCGGTCGGCGAGTTGGTCGGCTTGTGCGGCCTGTCGCAGTCGAGCGTGTCGCAGCATCTCGCCCGCATGCGCGAGGGCGGCCTGGTCCAGACCAGGCGCGAGAACACCACGATCTTCTACCGCATTGCCGATGTCAGGGTGCAGGCCTTGATGGCCTTCCTGTGTGATCAGTTCGGCGAGCAAGTCACCGGCGTGCCCGCTGCAGAGCGCGCACCGTAACCAACAACCGGCCGCCGGGGGAACTAAAGGATCTTGGCGAACATGGCAGCCGATCCACGTGCCGGCGACGCCGCCTTTCGGCCAGCCCGAGCTGCCATTTCGACAGGTCCAGTCCTTGCAAGCGCGGCGAGAAAGGCCGCTGCCGCGATGAACGCATCCGACGCCACGCTGTAATAGACCTGCTTTGCGGCGCGCCGGGTCTGAACCAATTCAGCCTTGCGCAGCACGCCGAGCTGCTGCGACAGCCCCGGTTGCCCAATGCCGGTCAAAGCCTCGATTTCGCCGACCGACTTCTCACCTTGCGCGAGCAGGGTGGCGATCAGCCGGAGGCGGGTATCGTGGCCCAAGGTGCGCATCACTTCGGCGAGCACTTCGAGATCCGGGGCGGGCAAAGTGTCAGCCATCGCCTACCCTTTCTGCGACTGCGGCTTGCTGCGGTAAAACCACAGCGGGTCATCCGCCGCGGCCAGCAGAGCAGCCTGGTCCTGGTGGGGCGGCAACAGCACCGCGTCGCCGGGATGCCAGCCTTCCGGGGTCACGACATGATCGGCATCGACAATCTGCAGGGCGGCCAATACCCGGAGCATCTCATCGACCGAGCGTCCGATCGTCGCGGGATAGCAGATCATCGCGCGGATGATCCCGTCGGGATCGATGAAATAGGTCGATCGCATTGTGGCGGCGTCGGGCGAGCGATCCGAAATCATGCCGTAGGCCCGTCCGATGATCAGCGATGGATCCTCGACAATCGGGAAGCTCACCGTGACACCGAACCCGTCGCGGATCGCGCGGATCCAGCCCAGATGCGAATAGAGACTGTCAACCGAGACCGCGAGCAGCGCGCAGTCGAGCGCCTCAAATCGGTCGCTCGCCTTTGACAGGGCGACGAACTCACTGGTGCACACCGGGGTGAAATCGGCAGGATGCGAGAACAGGATCAACCATCGGCCGCGAAAGTCGGAGAGGTTGACCACCCCCATCGTCGTTCGCGCCTGGAAATTGGGGGCCGGATCGCCGATCTGCAGGCACTGTGGGGTGCCGCCCATATCGGCCGATGTTTCTGCCATTTCGGAAAATTCCGTCTCACGCATCTTGGCACTATTTCCTACACGATTACATTACAGATGTAAGCGAGAAATTGAGGATTTGCTCGTGGGAATGTCGAGACGATGGGCCACATGGCTTCCGGTGCGCCCGAAGGGAATGACTCCGGGCCTTCCCTTGGAGGCGGGCAAGGCACAGCAATTACAGAGAATTGCGAGATGAATGCAGCGTTGGCTGATCCTGCCGTCATCATCTGCCCCTCCTGCGCGACGGCAAATCGTGTTCCCGCCACCCGCATCTCGGAAAGCCCGAAATGCGGGCGCTGCAGCCAGGTGCTGTTTCAAGGTGTGCCGGTTGCCGTAAATGGCCAGGCATTCGATCGCCATGTGATGGCCGGTTCGCTACCCGTCCTCGTCGATTTCTGGGCAAGCTGGTGCGGTCCATGCAGGGCGATGGCTCCGGCCTTTGCCGCTACGGCGAAGAGTCTCGAGCCGCGAGTGCGTTTGCTGAAGGTCGACACCGAAGCAGACCAGGCGGTTGCCGCCCGGTTCGCGATTCGGTCGATTCCAACGCTCATCCTGTTTTCAGGCGGACGGGAGATCGCGCGCAGTGCCGGCGCTATGGATCAACGCGCCATCACCAGTTGGGTCAACCAGCACCTGCCTCCCGGCTAATCTTCGCCGTAGAGATCACGGCTCGGCGCGCTACACAACCTCACCGGGCCGCGACGGTTGATTGCTGTGGGGAGCACCGTCGTGGGCGAGCTGTGCGAGCGCGGGGACGCCCACCGGCGGCGTGGCTTGCCAGGGTACGAAGAATAGTCGCTTTGCCATAGATCCGCGTATGCGATCGACCTGCTTCAGCTCACCGCTGAGCCGTTGGCGCAGCAGAGGGTCGCTCGAGCCAGCAGCCAGCAGGCTCTTGTTGATGATCCAGGCAAAAGGCTCGATTTGCGCGCGCCGCAAATCGTCCTGCAATGCGCTGGCCTGCGAGACAGGTGTGGTCTCGGCAAGGGTAACCAGCAGGATATGCGTATAGTGGGGATCCTGGAGCCTCATCAGCGGCGTGGTGATGCGGCCGGCAAGGTCGTGCAAGGTCGATTGCCGTGTCATTTGTCGGTGATAGGCACCGGTGGCATCCATGAGCAGAAGGCTGTGACCGGTCGGGGCCGTGTCCAGCACGACAAACGCACTGCGCGCCTCGGTGACGATATGCGAGAAGGCATGGAAGACGGCGACTTCCTCCGTGCAAGGCGATGCCAAATCCTCGCGCAGCAGGGCCTTGCCCTGCGCATCGAGCGTGCCGCCCTTCTGCTCCATGATCTTGGCGATGTACCGCTCGGTTTCCGCTTTGGGGTCGATTCGGTCGACGCGAAGCCCGGCGACATTCCCGGTCATCGTCATTGCCAGGTGAGCGGCGGGGTCAGTGGTACTGAGATGCACGCCGTGGCCACGCTCGACGAGACCTAGCGCTATGGCGGCGGCGATGGTCGTCTTGCCCACGCCGCCTTTTCCCATCACCATGATCAGCCCTTTGCCGTCCGCTGCGAGCAGGTCGATAAGTCGATCGAGGCCGGGCAAGTCGCCGACCCAGGGCGCAGGGACGGCGGATCCGCCAAGGCTCCCCGACAATTGGCCAGAACATAGGACTGAACGCAGAGCGTCCAGCCCCATCATCTCGAAGGGGCGCAGCGGTATGTCGTCGCGTGGAAGCTTTCGGAGCACGGCTGGCATCTCTGCCAGCGCCTGCTGTCCCTGCGCCTCCAGCGATGCCGCTGTCGCATCGGATGGGTCGCTGGCGCGGAACAGGCCGTTCACAACAAGATGCTGGTTGCTGAGCCCCAGCACCGCCAACTCCGTCGAGGTTCGGCCCGCTTCGGCGATCGCGCCGCGCTCCGGGCGCGTCACGAGTATGACGGTTGTGGCTGCCGGATCGCACAACCTCGCCATGGCTTTTCTGAAGCGCTCCTCCTGCGTCTTGAGTCCCGAGTGCGGTCCCAGGCACGAGGCGCCCTGGTCATTCTCCGCGAGGAACCCGCTCCACGCCTTGGGCAAGCTGAGCAGTCGCAGCGTATGCCCCGTCGGCGCGGTGTCGAAGATGATGTGATCATAGGTGCCGTCAGCATCGGCAAGGCGGCCGACGAATTCGTCGAATGCCGCAATCTCGGTCGTACAGGCACCCGAAAGCTGCTCACGAACCGTATCCCGTTCCTTAGCGCTCGCATTGGCCTCCATCTGAGCAAGCACGCGCGTGCGATAAGCTTCTGCCGCGACGGTCGGATCGATGTTCAGGACGTCCAGACCGACAGCATTTGGCACCGCGACCGGCTGATTGGTCAAGGGTACGACCAGTATTTCGTCGAGATTGGAGGCAGGGTCGGTACTGACGAGAAGGACCGATTTGCCGCGATCGGCAAGCGAAAGGGCGGCTGCGCTTGCGATCGATGTCTTGCCCACGCCTCCTTTGCCCGTGAAGAACAGGAAACGGGTGGGCTCGACCAGAAATTGTGGGACGCTGGTCAGCGAACTGTCGTTCATGACGTGGCTTGATCCTCTTCACTGCGGGGACGCCCGCCGCCGGCTGGCGCTGCAATTCACAAGATGTGGAAGGGACCGAAAAGTTCGAATCCTCTTTGTTGAGGGATGGCTTACCGCTTCGCTCAGCAGCCGGGCATACGTAGTCTCACGGCGTGCTGGGAAGTGTGGAAGCGCAGACCAAGGGCTACGCAACGTCACGTAGAGACCCCGGGGTGGCGTTGGACATAAGCCAATGTGCGGTTCGTCCGCGTCGATGGAGGCCTGACTCATGGCACTGAAGATGAAAGCCGCCATTTTCCTCGAACCCGGTCGAATCATCCTGGGGGAAAAACCGGTGCCGGATGTCGGGCCTTTGGATGCGCTCATCCGAGTGACGACCACCACGATCTGCGGGACTGACGTCCATATCCTAAGGGGCGAATATCCCGTTGCGCGGGGCCTGACGGTGGGACACGAGCCGGTCGGCATCATTGAAAAGCTCGGCTCGGCGGTCGTCGGCTATCGCGAGGGTCAGCGCGTGATCGCCGGCGCGATCACGCCGTCGGGCACCTCGAATGCATCTCTGTGTGGCTTCCACTCGCAATGCGGCGGCGCACATGATCATGGTTGGAAAGCGATGGGAGGTTGGCGATTCGGCAATACGATCGACGGTGCGCAAGCGGAGTACCTGCTCGTGCCCGATGCGATGGCCAACCTCTCGCCGGTGCCCGACGGCCTCACCGACGAGCAGGTGCTGATGTGCCCGGACATCCTCTCGACCGGATTCAGCGGCGCAGAATCGGGCCGCATCCGTATCGGCGACACGGTCGCCATATTCGCGCAGGGGCCTATCGGCCTGTGCGCCACCGCTGGCGCAAAGTTGATGGGCGCGACCACCATCATTGCGGTCGATACCCTGCCCGAAAGGCTGGCGATTGCCCGCGCGATGGGGGCGGATCATGTCGTCGACTTCAGCAAGGTCGACCCGGTCGATGAAATTCGCAGGATCACCGACGGCCGCGGAGTCGATGTCTCGATCGAGGCGCTTGGGCGGCAGGCCACTTTCGAGGCAGCCTTGCGCGTGCTGCGGCCGGGCGGCACGCTCTCCTCGCTCGGCGTGTATTCGGAGGATCTTCGCATCCCGATCGATGCCTTTTCCGCGGGCCTCGGCGACAACCGGATCGTCACTACGCTCTGCCCGGGCGGCAAGGAACGGATGCGGCGGCTGATGGACGTCGTGGCTTCAGGGCGCGTGGACACCGGGGCCCTTGTCACTCACCGTTTCGCGCTCGACGACATCGAGAGCGCGTATGAACTTTTCTCCAACCAGCGGGATGGTGTGTTGAAGGTCGCGGTTCGGCCCTGACGGTTCGCGCTGCCCGCCGAGTTTACGGGCACAGGCGCGGCGGCAATTCTTTTCACTGCGCGGCGGTCGGGGCCCATCGCACAAGCGCTGCGGCAAGGGCTGGCGCGATAGCGACGCTTGCGGTTGGGCCTGCCACGGTATCGGTGGACCGAACTCGCGCCACCCCCGCAGCAGCGAGTTTCGCGAGATCGTGAGGACTGGCCAGACAATGTGTGGCGACCGCCTCGATGCGTGTTGCGCCAGCGGCGTGGAGCAGTTCGGCGCATCGCACCAGGGTGCCACCGCTCGAGATGAGATCGTCGATCAGCACCACGGTCCGCCCCTGCACCCGCTCGATACCGGCTATCTCCAATTGGACATGACGATCGCCGAGCCGCCGCTTTTCACCGACCAGGACCTGGAGACCCAATGGAGCGGCGACGGTTTCGACCCAGGGCCGGGATTCAGCGTCCGGGCCGATCAGCATGACGGCTGATGTTATCTCCGGCCGGAGCAATTCGACCAATGTCTCCGCAGCCGACACTGCGACTGCATCGATCCCCGGGGCAACTGCCGCTAACGAGGCGGTTCGGTGGAGATGCGGATCGACCGTCACCAGCATGTCGAAATGCGCCGCGAGCAGCGTGCCGATCACTTTCTGGCTGACTGCTTCGCCAGGCTGGAACGCGATGTCCTGGCGCATATAGCCGAGATAGGGTGCAACCAGGACGATGCGGCTCGCGCCGCGGTCCCGCAGGGCCGAAGCCGCCAGCATCAGTTCGACCAGTTTCTCGTTGGGATGGTCGAGCGAGCGATAGAGGATTGCGGTGCGCTGCGTATCCTCAACCCGGACGAGGCTTTCGCCATCGGGAAAGCGACGGACGTTGACCGCCTGGCAGTTGATACCGAGGAGGTCGGCGAGGCGGTGAGCCGCCTGGCGAGATTCGGCGAAATGATGGATCGTCGCGATCATGACAGCAGCCGGTAGCCCGAGCCCTCGGCCGCCAGATCGCAGGCAAAGCGCAGGCCGGTCTCCGATTGCGCGTGGATCCGGTAAAGCGGCGCGCCCCTGCGAACCCTGTCACCGATCTTGCACAGCAAATCGATGCCCGCGCCCTTGTCCATCGGCGCGCCTGCCAGCCGGGCGATGCGCGCGATCAGGTGACAGTCGATCGCAGCGACCGAGCCGTCCTCGTCCGCGAGGATTTCGCTGCGCAGCGCGCCCGGACGGAACGTCTGGGTCTGCGCGCCTTGCGCCGCAACGAGGCGTTCCATTGCCGCCAACGCCTTTCCCGATGCCAGCAGGTCGAGCGCCCGCGCATAACCGCGCCCACCCTTCAGATCCGGGTCGAAATCGAGCACGCGTCCGGCCAGCAGCAGCGCCCGCTCACGCAGGTCATCGGGGGCGTCCGCATCGTTACGCAGCACGGCCATCACGTCGCGGGCCTCCAGCACCGGCCCGATGCCGCGTCCGATCGGTTGCGAGCCGTCCGTCAGCACGACATCGACCGTCAGTCCGACCTTGTGCGCGACATACTCAAAGAGCTTGCGTAGTCGCACGGCTTCGCCCTGCGAACGGACCTTGGCGGTGGGACCCACTGGAATGTCGATCACCATATGGGTGGAACCGGCGGCGAGCTTCTTGGACAGAATCGATGCGACCATCTGTTCAAACGTGTCGATGCGGAGTGGCCGCTCGACGGAGATCAGCACGTCGTCGGCCGGGGACAGGTTCATCCGCCCGCCCCAGGCAAGGACGGCCTTTTCGGTCGCGACGATGGCCCGCATGCGTTCCGCCGACAGATCGACGTTTGCAAGCACCTCCATTGTGTCGGCTGTCCCGGATGGCGAGGTGATCGCGCGCGACGATGTCTTGGGCATGATGAGACCGTGCGCCGCGACAATCGGCACGACGATCATTGACGTGCGATTTCCCGGGATGCCGCCGATGCAATGCTTGTCGACCACCAGCGGAGCATGCCAGTCAAAGCGGTCGCCGGCATCGGCCATGGCGCGGGTCAACGCGAGTGTTTCCTGGGTCGTCATGAAGCCGGCGCAGGCCACCAGAAAAGCGCCAATCTCCATCGGCGAGTAACGATAGGCCGCGACATCGGTGATGATGGCAGCGATCTCGCTGTCGCTGAGAACATCGCCGCCGATCTTGCGCCGGACGGCCTCCAGGCTGCGGGGCGGCTTGGCCTGCGCGATCGAGACGCTCTCGCCTTCGGCCAGCCCAAGTCGTCGGAAGGCCTGCTCGCCCAGGCCGATTTCGCCGTCGCCGACGATATGCGGATCGTCGCAGATCGCCAGCGTTGCGAGAATGCCGCTGACGCCTCCGGCGATCTCGATCTTGCGCATGGCTTGAAACTGCTCCGCGCCATAGCCGTCGGCCGAGCGTAGCAGGAATGCTGTGTTTTCAGGATAGGTATCGACTGCCACGCGCCTGATCTTCAACATCGATATCCCCGTTCGCGTATATCATGGCATTGCGCATGGTGCTCGAATGTCGCCGCCAGATGCGGCCGCGCCGCCGAAGCAAGATGTGCCCTCACGAGCCAGCCTGACGCAGCACGATCGGCAGCATGAGCAGGCCGGCGGCGACGCTTGCCACGAGCGGCAAAGCGGCTTGCCAGCCCCTGGTCCAGCCAGCGAGGCTGATCGCCGCTCCTGCCTTGAAGAGCGTGTTGAGCATGACGGGCGCTGCGAGCACGAGGCCTGCGGTTCGCGCATCAAGTGTTCCGGACGGCAACCCGCCCATGGTGATGATGGCGGAATCGACGTCGACTATGCCGGATAGGGCAAGCACGGTCGCAAGCCCGGCATCGCCGAACTTACGCAACACCCAGCGCAAGACCAGCGAGAGTACCATCACCAGCGCCATCAGGGTGAGGGCTGGCAGGATGTCGAATGGGTTGCGTACCGCGACTTCCTCGGTCGGCCGGGCCGGACGCCGCATCGCAATGCGCAGGTGCCAGAGCGCCGCCAGCGCACTCACGAGCGCGGCGGGAACGACAAGCAGCGCTAGCGTGGGAAATGCAAAGGGTGTGAGCACCGCCACCAGGACGAGTACGCGCAGAAACATGACCGTCGAGGCGGTTGCGATTCCGGCGATGAGAATGGGAGCGCTCTCGTCGATATTGCGTAGCTTGGTGGCCAGGGCCGCCGTCACCGCGGTCGACGAAACCATTGCTCCGGCACCCGCCGTCGCGATCGTGCCGCGCGATGCCCCCAACCGCTTGCTGGCAACATAGCCGGCAAACGAGAAGCCCGACACCATCACGACGACCATCCATAGCTGACGCGGGTTCCAGGCATCGAAGGGGCCATAGGTACGATCTGGAAGCAGCGGCAGGATAACCATGGCTATCAGGGCGAACCGCGCGATCGCGTTCACTTCGGCTTCGCTCAACCTCTCGACCCAGCCGTGAAGCTGCGGGCGCAAGGCCAGTACCAAGGTGATCACGACAGCGATGATCGTGGCGAGCATCGCTTGCTGGGTCGTCGCAAGATACCCGCAGCCGAGGGTCAGCAGGCCCACCAAACTCGCTGTCCCACTGACCTTGCCACTACGCCGCGCTAACTCTGCATAACCAAGCAGGATCAGGATGGCCGCTCCTGCGAGGATGATGGTTGCGACAATGCTGTCGCCTGAATGCATGGCACCGGCCATGCCACCTGCCAGCCCGAGCAGACCGAATGTGCGAATGCCTGCGAAGCGGGAGCCCGGCTGCTCTTTACGCAACGTCCATCCGCGCTGGACGCCGATCAGCAGGCCAAGGGCGAGCGAGAGGCCAATCGCTCCGATCGCGTCAATGCTGGTGGCCCCCAATCAATCTCTCCACTGTTGCCGTTCCCCGACCTCAGGGGGGCCGTGTTCATCTATCATCGATCATGTCGAGCGCGCGCCGTTTTGAGGAAACGCAGGTTATCGGGGGCCGTACGAAATTGAAAACATCCTTGCGCTGGCAAAGCACTTCCGCGCTCCGGTCTTCCTTCACGGCCTGGCGATATGGCGCGCGCTGGCACAGCTGATGCACTCCGCAGCCGCGGGCAATGCGTTCAGCCGCTCGGCCGCAATGACATCGCCGCAACTTGTGCAGATTCCGTAGCCGCCCGCGTCAAGCCGAGCGATGGCGTTCCTGGTCAGCTCGATCTCGGCGAGCGTCGAGCTTTCCAAAGTGTCCAGCGCCTGGTCATCCTCCCGATCGACCGCCTGTTCGGCAAAGTCGTCGTCGAGCGGTCGGTCCAGTTCGGCTTCGATACGCCCAACCTGCGACATCAACGTGGCAAGTCTCTCCGTTAAATGGCTACGAGCCTCTTTCTTGTCCGGCATCAGCCCACCTTCCTGTCGGCGATCATGGTTGCAATCTCGTCGGGCAGAACGAAACGTTGCTTCTTCAGTGTCTCCTGACGGATGATCGGCGGCATGCGCATGCGGCGAATCGTGAGGAGAAGCCCTTGGTAATTCTTGACGAATGTGCGGTGGATCGACCGCGCCTCGGTGCATTGCGCAACCTGGCCAAGGAGCCGATGCGCGCACGCTCGCTTGAGCAGATAGGGAATTTCCAACTTGTCCATGGGTCACCTCCGCACGAACACGGTGGCGCCCATCCGATACGGAGTCGTTACGGGATTCTCCGGACCCTCACCCGTCCAGATCAGCCGATGGCCGCAGGGAGATTTCCGTGGCCGTGGCGTCGAACCGACTGTTCCGCGCGCGCATGCTTGTAGCTTTCGAGCACCGCTCGCATGTCGGCGACGGCATGCTCGCGAGCCCTTGTGTCGCTGATTTGCGCGAGCTCTCGTTTCAGCTTGGTGGCGAAATCGGCATAGCTGTTTTGCCAGTCGGGTCCGATCACGTCCTGAAGTTTCGGATCGGCGGTCCTGGTTCGCGCGGCGGGCTTCGCCGGCGCAAGGTGATAGGCCTCTCCGATCTCTGGCACGAGAATCGAGGGTGCGATCTGCCTGGTTTGGGCGAGCTGGCGCAGCGTTTCGATCGACAAGGCTTCGCCATGGCCGAGGAAGACGCTGCCGCCAACAGGACGGCGAGCCTCCATCCAGGCGAGCAGGCCATCCTGGTCGGCATGCGCGGAGTAGGTCTCGATATGGCGAATCTGCGCCCGCACAACGATGTCCTCGCCCCAGATACGCACGCGCTCGGCGCCTTCGAGGATCACCCGGCCCAGCGTTCCCTCGGCCTGGAAGCCGACGAACAATATCGTCGCTTCCCGCTTGAACAGATTGTGCTTGAGGTGGTGCCGGATGCGGCCCGCCTCACACATCCCCGACGCGGCCAGGATGATCGCGCCCGAGACGCTGTTGAGCCGGATAGACTCCGCGGTGGCATCGACGAAATGGAAGGCCGTGTTGCGGAAGATGTTTTCGCCGTTCGTATCTTCCAGTGTGTCCGCATATTTCGCGAAGACGCTCGTGGCCCTGTTGGCCAGGGGTGAATCCACGAAGATGGGCACGGACCGGATACGCTTCGCGTCGATCAGCGCGGCCATGTCGAGCAGCAGTTCCTGCGTCCGTTCGAGCGCGAACACAGGGATGATAAGGTTTCCGCCGCGGGCCAGCGCCTGGGTGATTTCCTCCTCCAGCAGGGCGCGGCGATCGACGATCGTCAGGTCTTCCCGCTTGCGGTCTCCATAGGTGGACTCGCAGATGACATGATCGAAGCCGGCGGGACTCTCGGGGTCGGGGTGGAAGGCCTTGTGCTCAGGCCCTATGTCGCCTGAGCAGAGGATATGGGTGCCATCGACCTGCAGCTCGACCGAAACCGATCCCAATATGTGCCCGGCGTTCCAAAGGCGCGCCTTGAAATCGGGAACGGGTTCAAACCATTCTTCGAGCGCTACCGGTCGCGTCTGTCGCCAAGCAGCCATCGCGTCCTGCTCGGTGTATATCGGCTCGATGTCCGGCAGGTCGGCGCGATCCTTGCGCCGGTTGCGCCGGGCGGCGTCGCTCTCCTGGATGCGCCCGGCATCGGCGAGCATGAATTCGAGCAGTGCGGCGGTCGGCTCGGTGCACCAGATGTCGCCGGTAAAGCCTTCGGCCACCAGCCGAGGCAGCAAACCGCTGTGGTCGATATGCGCGTGCGTGAGGATGACGGCATCGACATGGCGTGCGTCGAACGCGAATGCGCTGCGGTTCAACGTCTCCAGCGTACGCGAGCCTTGGAAGAGGCCACAGTCCACGAGGACGCGCTTTCCCCGATGTGTGAACTCCATGCAGGAGCCAGTGACCGTGCGCGCGGCTCCGTGAAAGGCGAGCGTGAGTTTCTCGGTCATGCTGCCACGCTGCTGCTCAGGTCCATGGAACACCGCTAGGTCGAACCAGCGAGCCCGACACTTGGTATGTATACTTATCCTGGACCTTATCTCAGGCCGGCCCGGTCGCTGTGGATAGAACGGCCCTTTTCACTGGCATCGAAATGCTGAGCTTCACGCCGAAATATCCGCGATCATCAGGCCCACGGTCCCAACCTCCCATCACCTTTGCCTTGCAAGTGACCGGCTTGCCCTCCGGATTGAGCCGCAGGATCGCCGGCCGAAGGTCGGCCGATATCTCGGATGGAACCCAGCCCACCGCGCGGTGGTCGATCATCACGCCGAGCGCATTTGGATCGCGCGAATTATCGTCGAAGACGAGCTGGGCCGGAAAATGACAATTATGCCCCTCTTCGCAACGTCCGCCGGTCAGAGCGCTCAGATTGTCCTGCCATTGCATCTCGCCGACCAGATCAACATTGAATCCATGGGCGGCGCCGAGCGGCAAGACGCCGCGCTCGAACCACCAACATCCCGTGCCGTCATAATTGGCCGGAAAGTGCGGCTGCCCCGCCGTGCGGTGAGGTCTGGCAAAAAGCGCTTTGAACAGGGTCACCGCTCGTCTCCAGGCCAGCTTTCAGCCGTCATCAATGCGATAATATGATGGGAAGATCCGGTGATGCCAGGACGGAGCGAGTCGCGCCGCCAAGGACAAACTCACGGGCGCGCGAATGGCCGTAGGCGCCCATCACCAGAAGGTCAGTTCCCGAAGCCTTGCAATCCGCCAGCAGCGCCGTGCCGGCATCGCGGCCATCGGCGGGAATATCGACCGCTTCCGCTTCGATCCCATGGCACGCAAGATTGCGGCAGATATCCGCAGCGGAACCCGACATTGTCTTATCGTTATCACCCGACACCCAGGCCACACGCACCGTCTTGGCGAGGCTGCAGAATGGGAGCGCATCGGCCAAGGCGCGGGCGGCCGCACGGCTACCATCCCAGGCGACAGTAACGATGTCGAGCCGATGTCCACCGCCGCCACTTCGCGGCAGCAGGTAGATCGGCCTCCCGGACTCGAACACAAGGTCTTGAACCACGAACGCGATATCGAGCCCTTCATCGATGGGCACGACAGTGATGTCGTGAGACCGCGCGCGTTTCGTCAGTTCGCGGGACATGGCGAACTCCGTGCACTCGATCAGGGTCTGTTCACCACGGGATTGGGCCGGAATTCGCGTGGTCATTTCATCCAGAAGATGTCGTGCGCTTTCCCGGCTCTTGGCATTTTCCTCCGCGATCAGTGTGTTGGCATGCACCAGCTTGTCGGCAAGCCAGTTCGATACGCGGGGGATGACGATCTGACAGACCACACCGGACAGTCGAGCATCGAGCGTTGTGGCAAGGGATATTGCCGCATCGATCGACCAGCGCGGCGAGTGCTCTGGCGCACTGCGAAGCTGCAGTAGAATGTCGTGAATGCCCATGTGAAAACTCTCCCGCTGAAGGGATATTAGGCTCACTTGGAATCCTGGGAGATGCGTAGATTCCCGGACGCTTTCCCATTGCCAGGCGCGCCGGCCGTGCGGCTCGTCTCAGAATTTGATCGGGTGGTCGCAGCGGTTCGCAGAAATCCGCCTCATAAACCCGGACGGAGACCCGGACGAACCAACAAAAACCAGAAAAAATCTAATGATTTCAACTGGTTTTGGCGGAGACGGAGGGATTCGAACCCTCGGTACGGGTAATCCCCGTACGGCGGTTTAGCAAACCGCTGGTTTCAGCCACTCACCCACGTCTCCGGGAAGGCCGGTCGGGCGGCTATAGCGAGGCGTTGGCGCGGGATCAACTCGCCCTTTTCGAACTTTCCGCAGCCGTCCGGCTCAAGATCGACTCGGGTCATCGCGGCGTTCATTGATGCGACAGGTGCTCGGGGCTTAACCAAGCCGATCACGGTCGCGGGGGTTTGTCGGCATGTCGTCATCTTGGTTCGTTAACGCTATCGCCCTGGGGACGAGTTTCGCGCTGATCGCCGCCCCCGCCACGGCGCAGGTGCGCACGGTGGATCCCAATAGCGCTGCGCAGAGCGATTTCGCTCCGCCGCCGGCGTCCGATTCGGGCTACGGCACCACCATGCCGGCGGAGAACGGCCCGCCGCCGGGGCCGTCGCTGCAGACTGACGCAGCCGGCGCGGCCTCCTCGTCGACCGCGGCGACCAGCGGCAACAAGACCTATCAGCAGGGCGACGTGCTCGATGCCGCCGAAGGCGTGTTCGGCAAGGGCGCCGAAGGCCTCGCCAAGCTGCTCCAGAAGATCCTGCGCGAGCAGGGCGAGCCCAACGGCTACATTGCCGGACGCGAAGCGGGCGGCGCGGTGGTCGTCGGCCTGCGTTACGGCTCGGGTACGCTGCACCACAAGATCGAGGGCGACATGCCGGTCTACTGGACGGGCCCGTCGCTCGGCTTCGATCTCGGCGCGAACGGCGCGAAGACGTTCGTGCTCGTCTACAATCTCTACGACAGTGCCGAACTGTTCCACCGTTTCCCGGCCGCTGAAGGCAATGTCTACGTCGTCGGCGGCTTTACCGCGAGCTATTTGCGGCGCGGCGACGTGGTGCTCATCCCGATCCGGCTGGGCGTCGGCTGGCGGCTGGGCGCCAATGTCGGCTATATGAAGTTCACCCGCACGTCGAAGTGGATGCCGCTGTAACGGCCGCTAAGGCTGGTATGTCGCCGCGAACCGCACCGGGCGGCCCGAGGCCTGGTTGGCGAGCTGGGCTTCCCACATCACGCGCCGGCCGCGGATGATCGTGCCGACCGGCTTGCCGGTGAGCCGCATGCCCGTGAAAGGCGACCAGCCACAGCGCGAGGCCAGCCAGCTTTCCTCCACCGTCCATTCGGCCTTGAGGTCGACGATGGTGAAATCGGCGTCATAGCCTGCGGCGATGCGGCCCTTGCCGACCAGGTCGAACACACGCTGCGGCCCGGCCGAGGTGAGCTCGATCAGCCGCTGGAGGCTGAGCCGTCCCTTGGCGACATGATCCAGCATCAGCGGCAAGAGGGTCTGCACGCCGGGCATGCCGCTCGGCGAGGCAGGATAGGGCTTGGCCTTCTCGTCCTTCGTGTGCGGCGCATGATCCGATCCGAGCACGTCCGGCACGCCCTGATTGAGCCAGTGCCACAACCCGTCGCGATGCGCGCCCGAGCGGATTGGCGGGTTCATCTGTGCGTAGCTGCCGAGCCGCGGATACGCATCCTCACCCGCCAGGGTCAGATGCTGCGGCGTCACCTCGCAGGTCGCTATGTCCTTGTGCCCGGCAATATATTCGAGCTCGGCCGGCGTGGTCACGTGGAGGATGTGGATGCGCCGTCCGGTCTTGCGGGCCAGCGCGATGATCCGCCGGGTGGCCAGCATCGCACTTTCGTCGTCGCGCCACACGGGGTGGGACGAGGGATCGCCTTCGATCCGCTCGGCCAGCCGCGCCTGCATGCGCGCCTCGTCCTCGGCATGGATCGCCACGCGCCGGCGGCCCGAGCGCAGCACCCGTTCCAGCTCGGCATCTTCCGAGACGAGCAGGTCGCCGGTCGAAGCGCCCATGAAGATCTTCACGCCCGCAGCACCGGGCAGCATCTCGAACTCCGCCAGCGCCTCGGCATTGGCCGAGGTGGCGCCGACATAGAAGGCATGATCGCACCACATCCGATCGCGCGCGCGTACCAGCTTATGGTTCAGCGCGTCGGCGCTGTCGGTATTGGGCTTGGTGTTCGGCATTTCGAACACCGCCGTGACGCCGCCCAGCACGGCGGCGCGGCTGCCGGATTCGAGATCCTCCTTCGCCTCCAGGCCCGGCTCGCGGAAATGCACCTGGCTGTCGATCACGCCGGGCAGGACGGTGAGGCCGGTGCAATCGATCGTCTCGCCGGCATCGCCGGGCACGCCGATCTCCGCGATCCTGCCGTCGCGAACGCCGACATCGGCGGTAACCGGCCCGCCGGGAGTCCAGACGGTGCCGTTGCGGAGCAGGAGGTCATAGCTGTGCGTCATGTCGACTCCGATCGATGGCCAGAAAGGGCGCCGGCCGTCCCATGCCGCAAGCGGACGCCGATGGCGAGCCCGGCGGGCTTGTTCGGCCCTGCGGCCCGCCCTATCTGCCCCTCATGAGCGGAACCACCCTTGCCGATCGCGCCCTGATCCGTCTGTCCGGCGAGGATGTCCGTGGTTTCCTCCAGGGCCTCGTCACCAACGACGTCGCCGGCGACCTGCCGGTCTGGGCGGGGCTGCTGACCGCCCAGGGCAAGGCGCTGTTCGATTTCCTGATCTGGGCCGACGGCGCCGATATCCTCATCGATTGCGAGGCGACACAGGCCGACGCGCTCGCCCGGCGGCTCACCCTCTATCGGCTGCGCCGGGCGATCACCATCGCGCGCGACGAGAGCCTGGCCGTGCACTGGGCGAAGGAGGGCGAGCTGGGCGTCTCCGATCCGCGCCTGCCCGCGCTCGGCCGCCGCTGGATCGCGCCGCCGGCCCCCCCGACCGAGGGCTGGCGGGCGCATCGCCTGTCGCTCGGCGTCACCGAGGGCGTGTCCGAGCTGGGCGCGGACAAGACGCTGTGGCTGGAGGCGAACGCGGTCGAGCTCAATGGCGTCAGCTTCGCCAAGGGCTGCTATGTCGGCCAGGAGAACACCGCCCGGATGAACTGGCGGCAGAAGGTGAATCGCCGCCTGGTGGTGCTGCGCGCCGACGAGGATCCGGGCGAGGCGGCAAGCATCTGGTATACCGACCTCGGCCTCGCCGTCGCACGGCGGCGGAGCGAGGAGATCGCCACCGATCCGGCCATCATCCTGCCCGCCTGGCTGAGCGACGCTTTGACCGCGGGCTGATTCGGGCTAGCTTTCCTGCGGGACAGGGAGGGGCAATGCGCGCATCTCGGCAGTTGCACCATTTCCGACCGTCATCCTGACGAGAGTCAGGATCCAATAGCCGCAGCGTTGCATCTCATCGGCACCGCTGCGGCGAATGGATCCCGGATCAAGTCCGGGATGACGAAGGATAAGGCGATGTGCGCCCCACCGAACAGGGGAGAGGGACAGATGATCCGTTTTCGTGCCGCGCTCACGGCGCTTGCGCTGCTCGCCGCCGGCACCGCCATCGGCGCGCGTCCGGCTCCGACGCCGGCCGGCATCTCCATCCGCAACGCCGAGGATCTGGCGCCGCTGCCGGGTGGCCGCTGGGTGATCGCGAGCAGCATGGCGGGGCCTTCAGGATCGGGTGCGCTCTACGCCGTCGACGCCGCCACCGGGCGCAGCGTGCGCCTCTATCCCGATTCCCGCGATCCGCGCGAGCATGAGACGCCAGCCTGCGGGCGCGGGGTCGAGCCTTCCGCCTTCGCGCCGCACGGCCTCGCCTTCTGGCCGGTCTCGCGCGGCGGCGGCACGCTCTACGTGGTCAACCATGGCGAGCGGGAATCGATCGAGATCTTCACCATCCTGCCGGGGCGCACGCCAGCCTCGCCGCCTTATATCCGCTGGGAGGACTGCACCCGCGCCCCGAAGGAGCAGATGCAGAACAGCGTCGCCGTCACCGCGGGCGGCACGCTCTATGTCACGCTGACGCCCGACTATCGGCAGGGCAGCGATCTCGAGGATCATGCCGAGAATGCCGTGGGCGCGGTCTGGTCCTGGCATCCGACCCGCGGCTGGCGGCCGGTGCCGGGCAGCGAGATGGCCGGTCCCAACGGCATCGTCGCGACGCCGGACGGCCGCCGCCTCTATGTCAGCAGCTGGCCGAAGCGCGAGATCGTCGAGCTGACCTTGGGGCCGGACGGGACGAGCCGGCGGACGTTGGATGTCGATTTCCTGCCCGACAATCTGCGCTGGGCCGGCGACGGCACGATCCTCGCGGCGGGACATCGCGGCGCCGTCTCGGATGTCGTCGACTGCTATATGTCGGCGAAGGGCGATTGCGCGCTGCCCTCCACGGTGGCGGTGATCGACCCGGTGGCCTTTCGGGTACGCTGCGCCCGGCCGGTGGCGGCCTCCTTCGCGACGGTCGCGGCGCCGGTGGGAGGCGAAGTGTGGATCGGGACCGCACGGGGGAGCCGGATCACGCGGATAGCGGCGACGACGGTGAAGGGCCCGCGCTGCGGATGAGATCGATAGACCGGCTATGACCCCATCGCCCCTGCGAGGCAGGAGCGATGGCGAGCGGCGACGCTCCCAACCGGAGCGTCGCCGGCTCTCAGGTCCGATCAGGCGGCGAGCTTGCGCAGCACATATTGCAGGATGCCGCCGTTCAGGAAATATTCGAGCTCGTTGACCGTATCGATACGGCACCGCGTCTCGAACGTCTCGCTGCTGCCGTCGGCGCGGGTCAGCGTCACATGCACTGTCTGGCGCGGACGCAGCTCGGCGACATTCTCGATGGTGAAGGTCTCGGTGCCGTCGAGCTTCAGCGTCTTGCGGTCGACGCCTTCGGCGAACTGCAGCGGCAGCACGCCCATGCCGACCAGGTTCGAGCGGTGGATGCGCTCGAAGCTCTCGGCGATCACGGCGCGCACGCCGAGCAGGTTGGTGCCCTTCGCCGCCCAGTCGCGCGACGAGCCGGTGCCATATTCCTTGCCCGCGACGACGACCAGCGGCGTTCCGTCCGCCTTGTACTTCATCGCCGCGTCATAGATCGCCAGCACCTCGCCGGTCGGCACATATTTGGTCATGCCGCCTTCGATGCCGGGGATCATCTCGTTCCTGATGCGGATATTGGCGAAGGTGCCGCGCATCATCACGTCATGGTTGCCGCGGCGCGCGCCATAGCTGTTGAAGTCGGCCTTGCTGACCTGATGCTCCATCAGATATCGGCCGGCCGGGCTGTCGACCTTGATCGAGCCTGCAGGCGAGATGTGGTCGGTGGTGATCGAATCCGCGAAGATGGCGAGCGGACGCGCATCGCGAATGTCGGTCACCGGTGCCGGCGTCATCTCCATGCCCTCGAAATAGGGCGGGTTGGCGACATAGGTGGAGCCGGCGCGCCACGTATAGGTGTCCGAGCCCTCGACGTCGATCGCCTGCCAGTGCTTGTCGCCCTGGAAGACATTGGCGTAGCGGTTCGAGAACATCGCGCTGTCGATCGCCGAGGCGACGGTGTTGGCGACCTCCGCGGTGCTCGGCCAGATGTCCTTCAGATAGACCGGCTTGCCCTCGCTGCTCTCGCCGATCGGCTCCTCGGTGATGTCCTTCGCGGTCGTGCCGAACAGCGAATAGGCGACCACCAGCGGCGGCGAGGCGAGATAGTTGGCGCGCACGTCGGGCGACACGCGGCCCTCGAAGTTGCGGTTGCCCGAGAGCACCGCCGAGGCGACGAGGTCGTTGCCGTTGATCGCCTTGGAGATCGGATCCGGCAGCGGGCCCGAATTGCCGATGCAGGTGGTGCAGCCATAGCCGACCAGGTTGAAGCCGATCGCGTCGAGATCCGTCTGCAGGCCCGACTTGGTAAGATAGTCGGTCACCACCTGCGATCCGGGCGCGAGGCTGGTCTTCACCCAGGGCTTGGCCTTGAGGCCGAGCGCATTGGCCTTGCGCGCCACCAGGCCCGCGGCGACCAGCACCGAGGGGTTGGAGGTGTTGGTGCAGCTCGTGATCGCGGCGATCACGACGTCGCCATGTCCGAGATCGAAATCCTTGCCCTCGACGGGCAC
This sequence comes from Flavisphingomonas formosensis, assembly GCF_009755815.1. Classification (GTDB taxonomy): domain Bacteria; phylum Pseudomonadota; class Alphaproteobacteria; order Sphingomonadales; family Sphingomonadaceae; genus Flavisphingomonas; species Flavisphingomonas formosensis. The sequence continues at coordinate 275,987 of NZ_WRPK01000001.1, read as the reverse complement.
GCGCTTGTCGGCCTCGTCACCCTTCTTGTAGCCCGAGGCGAGTTCATTGTTGAAGCCCTCGTCGACATGGCCGAGCAGCACGCGGTCCTGCGGGCGCTTCGGGCCGGCGAGCGAGGGTTGGACTGTGCTCATGTCGAGGTTCAGCGTGTCGGTGAACACCGGGTCCGGCGCGGTCGCGTCGCGCCAGAAGCCCTGCGTCTTCGCATAGGTTTCGACCAGCGCGATCGCCTCGGCACTGCGGCCGGTGAGCCGCATATAGGTGAGCGTCGCGTCGTCGATCGGGAAGAAGCCGCAGGTGGCGCCATATTCCGGGGCCATGTTGGCGATGGTCGCGCGGTCGGCGAGGCTCAGCGCATCGAGGCCGGGGCCGTAGAATTCGACGAAGCGGCCGACCACGCCCTTGGCGCGGAGCATCTGCGTGACAGTGAGCACCAGGTCGGTCGCGGTAACGCCTTCAGGCAGCGTGCCCGAGAGCTTGAAGCCGACCACTTCGGGGATGAGCATGCTGACCGGCTGGCCCAGCATCGCGGCCTCGGCCTCGATGCCGCCCACGCCCCAGCCCAGCACGCCGAGGCCGTTGACCATCGTGGTATGGCTGTCGGTGCCGACGCAGGTATCGGGATAGGCGACGGCTGCGCCCGAATCATCGACGGAGTGCCACACCGCCTGGGCGATATGCTCCAGATTCACCTGGTGGCAGATGCCGGTGCCCGGCGGAACCACCTTGAAGTTGTTCAGCGCCTTGGAGCCCCATCGCAGGAACTCGTACCGCTCGCCGTTGCGCGCATATTCGAGCTCGACATTCTCCTGGAAGGCGTTCGGCGTGCCGAAGCTGTCGACCATCACCGAGTGATCGATGACGAGATGGACGGGCACCAGCGGATTGATCTTCTGCGCGTCGCCGCCGAGCTTGCTGATCGCATCCCGCATCGCGGCCAGATCGACGACGCAGGGCACGCCGGTGAAATCCTGCATCAGCACGCGAGCCGGGCGATACTGGATCTCGCGCTCGGACGTACGGTCCTTCTGCCAGTCGACGATTGCCTGGATGTCCTCGACGGTGACGGTCACGCCATCCTCGAAACGCAGCAGATTTTCCAGCAGCACCTTCATCGAGAAAGGCAGGCGGGAGATGTCGCCCAGCTTCTGCGCCGCGGCCGGCAGAGAATAATAGGCATAAGGCTTGCCACCGACGTCCAGGGTTGCGCGGGTCTCGAGTGTATCCTGTCCGACGGCGGTCATGCGGGCTTCCCCTATGCTGCGTATGTCAAGAGTCACGCGCGCTATAGCGAGGGGCTGCTGCAAGGGAAAGGGTAGCACCGGCCAGTCACGCTGCGAGGCGATCTTACGAAAGCCGGCTTGGCTGCGGCGGCACGAGGCTGCTCGCCCCAGCTTTGTGAGGGCCGCATCGTTCGTGCGAAGATCCGGCGCCCACTTTTCCGCAAGATGCCCCGTCACCCAGGGAAATTCAGTCCTCATTCAAGCGTTTCATGCACACTGACAGGTCGATGGACCCTTATCGGGACTGGAAAGAAAATGCGCATTTCCCGTAAATTTGCCGTCACCGGCACCGCTCTCGCCGCTGCGCTTACCCTCGGCGGCTGCGCCTATGACGATTATGGCGGCGGTTATGGCTATGGCTCGGTCGGCGTCGGATATGGCGGCGGCTATTATGACGATTATTATGGCGGCTATCCCGGCTATGGCTGGTATAACGACTATTATTATCCGGGCTACGGCTACTGGGTATATGATCGCGGCGGCCACCGTCGGCGGATGCGCGACAATGACTGGAATCATTGGCACGGCAATCGTCCGGGCGGGCCCGGACGGCCAGGCAATCCAGGGCGGCCGGGTGGATGGCAGGGCGGCCCGGGCGGACCCGGCGGACCCGGCCATGGCGATCATGGGGGCGATCACGGCGGCGACCATGGTGGCCCGCCGCCGCCGGGCGCTCCGCAGCCGCGGCCGGGCGGTGGCCAGTGGCAGGGCGGCGGCAACGGTCGGCCGCAGCCGCCTTCGGGCTGGTATCGCAACTGGGGCGGCAACCGTGGCGGCATGCGGCCGGCGCCAGCTCCGCGCGCCACGCCGGCGCCTCCATCCGGCGGCGACAACGCACCACCGCCGCGCCGCGGCGGCCGTTGATCGAGAGCCGCTAGGACCAGAAGCCTCTCCCCCGCCGCGAGACTGCCGGATTTATGCGTCGATTTGATCGCGGTTGTTGACGTCAATCCCGACGGAAGGCGGGCTCAGCGAAGCGTCCCGCTGAGCCCGGCTGACGAAGAAGGGCAGAACCTGCAATGCCTGTGTCTCGCAGCCAGGCACCGGAGGGGAAAATCGCATCGTGGCGAGCGCCTTTCCGCCCTCACAGAACCCTGTAAGGCACGACGTCCCGCACGTCGGGATCGATCGCGATCGGCCGGTCGGCGGGCGGGAAGGCGCGCTGCTCGCAATCCGGCCGCGGGCAGAGCCGACAGGAGATGCCAATCGGCGTCGCCGCCGCCCGGCTCGCGACGTCGAGCCCGTCCGCGTAGATGAACTCGGCGGCGTGCTCGGCCTCGCAGCCGAGCGCGACGGCGTAGCGGCGCGGGCTGCGTGCATAGCTGCCGGAAGGCTTCACTAGCCCCTTGGCCATCGAGACGTAGCGGACTCCGTCGGGCGTTTCGGCCAGTTGCACGAGGATGCGGTCGGGGATGGCAACCGCCTCGTGCACGATCCACAGCGGGCAAGCGCCTCCGAAACGGGCGAACTGAAGCCGCGTCGCCGAGTGGCGCTTGGTGATGTTGCCCGCCATGTCCACCCGGCAGAAGAAGAAGGGGATGCCGCGCGAATCCGGTCTCTGCAGCGTGGACAGCCGATGGCAGGCCTGCTCGAAGCTGACGCCGAAACGCTGGCAGAGCCGGTCGATATCGTGCCGCATCGCACGCGCGGCCGCGCGGAAGCGTTCATAAGGCATCAGCAACGCCCCCGCCGCATGATTGGCGAGGCCGACCGAAAGCAGCCGCCGTGCCTCAGGCGTGCGCAGCGGTGCATGAGTAGCGAGATCGGCGATCACCGGCTCGACTTCGACCGCCATGAGCTGATGGGCGATCAGGAAGCGCCGGCTTTCCGGCGGCAGCGCGCGATCGACCACCAGCCGCCGCGCGGCGCGTTCGAAGGTGCGGAGGGGCGCGCGCGCCTCCTCATGGCCTGCCAGCGCCACCGTGATGCCGTGCGCCTCCTGCAGATGCGCCGCAAGGATTGCCTCGGACGGGCCGTCCGCATCACAGAGCCGCGCCGCCAGCACCTCCGCCGCGCGATCGATCGCATCGACATAATTGCCCTCGTCGTGAAACCAGTCGCGCACCTCCTCCCACGGCAGCCGGTCCGCGCCGGGCACACCCGAGGATATGGCGTCGTCGACGATCTGCAGCCGCTCCTCGCTGCGCCGATAGGCGGCATGCAGCTGCACGAAGCGATCGGCAAGCGCCGGCTGCTGCTCCACCGCGCGATAGAGGGTCTCGAGTGGAATCGGCGGATCGGCGAACAGCGGATCGGCCGCCGCCGCGCGGATCGCCGCGATGCGCTGCGTGGCGTCATTCGCCTCGAACAGCCGCCAGTCCAGCGGGAAGGCGGCGCTCAGCGCTTCGATCACCTTGGCGGTGAGCGGCCGATCGCCATTCTCGAGTTGGGACAGATAGGAGACGGAGAGGCCGATGCGCTCCGCCATTGAGGCCTGGCCAAGGCCGGCACGAGCCCGCAGCCCGCGCAACTCCGCGCCGGCGAACAGGCGATGGCGGGGTGTTCGGGCCATGACGGGCCTCCTATAATTTGCAAAGACAGCCTTCGCAACTTCGCAAATTCGCATTTGCACAATCGGCCAAAGCTTGGAAAGGGGGAGTCTGGCGGCCCTCAGGGGACGGCCGCGCCGACAATAGGGAAGTGGAGCGGATGCTCTCGATTTTGCAGAAACTGGAAGACAAGCGCGCCCAGGCCAAGCTCGGCGGCGGCGAGGCCAGGATCGACTCCCAGCACAAGAAGGGCCGGCTCACCGCACGCGAGCGGCTCGACGTGCTGCTGGACGAAGGCAGCTTCGAGGAGCTCGACATGTATGTCGAGCATAACTGCGTCGATTTCGGCATGCAGGACCAGGTGATCCCGGGCGACGGCGTCGTCACCGGATCGGGCACGATCAATGGCCGCCTGGTCTATGTGTTCAGCCAGGATTTCACCGTTTTCGGCGGCTCCCTGTCCGAGCGGCACGCGCAGAAGATCTGCAAGATCATGGACATGGCGCTGAAGACCGGCGCGCCGGTGATCGGCCTCAACGATTCGGGCGGCGCCCGCATCCAGGAGGGCGTGGCGTCGCTCGGCGGCTATGCCGAGGTGTTCCAGCGCAACGTGCTCGCCTCCGGCGTGGTGCCGCAGATCAGCCTGATCATGGGCCCCTGCGCGGGCGGCGCGGTCTATTCGCCGGCGATGACCGACTTCATCTTCATGGTGAAGGATTCGTCCTACATGTTCGTCACCGGCCCGGACGTGGTGAAGACCGTCACCAACGAGGTGGTGACGCAGGAGCAGCTCGGCGGCGCGGTCAGCCACACCGCCAAGTCCGGCGTTGCCGACAATGCGTTCGAGAACGACATCGAGGCGCTGCTCGCCACCCGCGACTTCTTCGATTTCCTGCCGCTCTCCAACCGCGAGCATGTCCCGGTCCGTCCGACCGACGATCCCTGGGACCGGATCGAGGACAGCCTCGACACGCTGATCCCGGACAGCGCGAACAAGCCCTATGACATGAAGGAGCTGATCACGAAGGTCGTCGACGAGGGCGATTTCTTCGAGGTGCAGCCTTCCTACGCGGCGAACATCATCATCGGTTTCGGCCGCATCGAGGGCCGCACCGTCGGCATCGTCGCCAACCAGCCGATGGTGCTGGCCGGCGTGCTCGACATCTCCTCGGCGCGCAAGGCGGGCCGCTTCGTGCGCTTCTGCGACGCGTTCGACATTCCGATCGTCACCTTCGTCGACGTGCCGGGGTTCCTGCCGGGCACCGCGCAGGAGCATAACGGCATCATCAAGCATGGCGCCAAGCTGCTCTTCGCCTATGCCGAGGCGACCGTGCCGAAGATCACCGTGATCACCCGCAAGGCTTATGGCGGCGCCTATGACGTCATGTCCTCCAAGCATCTGCGCGGCGACTTCAACTATGCCTGGCCGACCGCGGAGATCGCGGTGATGGGCGCCAAGGGCGCGGTGGAGATCATCTTCCGCAAGGATATCGGCGATGCCGACAAGATCGCGGCGCGCACCAAGGAATATGAGGAGCGCTTCGCCAACCCGTTCGTCGCGGCGAGCAAGGGCTTCATCGACGAGGTGATCATGCCGCACTCGACCCGCAAGCGGATCGCGCTCGGCCTCCGGAAGCTCCGCAACAAGAGCCTCGAAAATCCCTGGAAGAAGCACGACAATATTCCGCTGTGACGAAACCGTCCTCTTTCCCTCGGCAAAGCCGCCACGCTGCGCGGCAATCCTAGGTATTGGTCATGGTCTACGCCGCGCCGACATCCGTATCCTTCCGTCCGCAGCCCAGGGGGCTGACGGGCGGCGCATTCGGTGCGCTTGTCCTGTTCGCGGCAAGCGGATGCCAGCAGGGTGGAGATGGGGCGGAAAACGTCAACACGTCCGAGGCAAGCCTCTCCCCGCATTCAACGCCCGGTCGGCCAACCCATGAAGCGGGGTCGAAGGGGTCGCAGGCGGAGTTGGCCGAAGCTTTCCGTGCAGCCTTTGGGAAGAGCGGTTCTGCGACGATAACGGATCACCCCGGCGGGACGACATACCGATACATGCCGGCAATGCTTGTGGAGACCAAGTTCGGCCCTGTCTTGCTGTCGGATGGTGAAGCAGTCGATTTCGGAGCCCAGACCGAAGGACGGATTGCGGCTCACTATTTGACCAGACGGAACGATACGTTCTCGATCAAGAAAGCCGATCTGAAATTTGTCCAGACCGGCATGCATGGCGCGGTCAATCACTTTTACGTCAGCGACAAGTTCGTCGATGGAAAGGTGCTTTACGCGGCAGGTAGCGGCACGAGCGCAGGGGATACCTGCGCCTGGGCAACTCTGACCGAACTTGACGAGAGCGGCCCAAAGAATCTTGGGACCATCTATCTGCACCATGATAATGAAGGCTCAGAAGAAGACGGAAGCAAGGTGATATCGACTACCGGCGAGATCGCAAATATTCGCAAAGGACAGTCATTCGATGTGATCTACAAAGGGTCCTTCCCCTTTGTCGCCCATTACATATTTTCGGATGGGCAGTTCATTCGCCAGAACCGCAACGGCAAGATGGAAAGCTGCTCATGAAACTCGGCCGTTTGAACCATATCGGCGTCGCCACGCCCTCTATCGAGGCGTCGGTCGCTTATTATCGCGACATCATGGGCGCCACCAAGATCCATGAGCCGTTCGACATGCCGGCGCAGAAGGTGAAGGTCTGCTTCGTCGACACGCCGGGCGAGAACGGCACGGCGGGCACCCAGATCGAGCTGGTCGAGCCGCTGGGCGAGGACAGCCCGATCCACGGCTTCCTCGCCAAGAACCCGGCCGGCGGCCAGCATCACATGTGCTATGAGGTGCCCGACATCCACGAGGCGAAGGCCTGGTTCGAAGGGCTCGGCAAGAAGGTGTTGGGCGAGCCGCGCATCGGCGCGCACGGCACCCTGATCTTCTTCGTCCATCCCAAGGACATGAACGGCGTGCTGACCGAGATCATGGAAACGCCGAAGCCGGGGGCCGGGCATTGAGCTACGAGACCATCCGGCTGGAGCTTGCCGAGAATGTGGCGACGCTCACGCTCAACCGGCCCGACCGGCTGAACGCGCTGACGCCGCAGCTCTTCGCCGAGACGATGGCCGCGATCGACGAGGCGGTGACCAACGGCGCCCGCGCGCTGATCCTGACCGGCGAGGGCCGCGCCTTCTGCTCGGGCGCGGATCTCACCGCGCGCGGCGAGACCGGGCTGCCCGAGGACCTCGGCCCGATCGTCGACGAATGCTATAATCCGCTGGCGCTCAAGCTCGCCAATCTCGACATCCCGGTGGTTACCGCGATCAACGGCCTCGCCGCGGGCGCGGGCTGCAGCTACGCGCTGTCCGGCGACATCAGCGTCATGGCCCGCTCGGCCTATCTGCTGCTCGCCTTCGTCAATATCGGCCTGGTGCCGGATGGCGGCGCGAGCTGGATGGTCGCCAAGGCGGTCGGGCGGGTGAAGGCGCTGGAGATGGCGCTGCTCGGCGAGCGGCTGATGGCCGAGGATGCGCTGGCCGCCGGGCTCGTCACCCGCGTCGTCGACGACGAGAAGGTGCTCGAGGAGGCGACCGCGATCGCGCGCAAGCTCGCCGCCGGACCGACGCAGGCGATCGGCCGCATCCGCAAGCAGATCGCCGCGGCGCTGACCGCCACCCTGCCGGAGACGCTCCAGATCGAGCGCGACAACCAGAGCGCCTCGGGCAAGACCGAGGACTTCAAGGAATCCATCGCCGCCTTCGCCGAGAAGCGCCCGCCGGTGTTCAAGGGCCGGTGAACATGATCTCGTCATCATCGGCGTTTCGGGCTATGGAGGCGGCATGGGCGAAGAGACCAGGGCAGTGCAGCTCCAGATCCCGGCGAAGGAGCTCGCCGAGCTGGAGCAATGGGCGCGGAACAGCGAGCGTCCGCTCGATGAGCTGCTCGGCGACGCCGTGCACACCTATGTCGAGCGCCAGCGCGCCTTCGCCGCTGCGGTCCAGGAAGGTCTCGACGACATCCGGGCGGGGCGCACGATCAGCAGCGAAGAGCTCCACGATCACATGGCCGAGGTCAAACGCCGTTTCTTCGCGCAGCGCGGCTAGGTGGCGGTCCGCTGGGCGTTCAACGCGCGCGCCGATCTCGAGCGTATCTGGCATTTTCATGCCGACCGCGATCCCGATCGGGCCGACGCCGTGGTCGCCATCATCGAGGATCGTGCCGACGCACTGGCAGTCCGCCCCCTACACCGCTCGCATCGGCGATATTCCCGGCACGCGCGAATATCTCCTCCGCGATCTCCAATATCTCCTCATCTACACGATCGACGATGATGGCATCTTCGTCGTCCGTGTCCTGAGCACGCGAGAAAGAGCATGACCGACAAGACGATCGCCGACTGGCAGACCGCTGCCGCCAAGGAGGTCAAGGGCCAGGACCTGACCTGGAACACCCCCGAGGGCATCGCGGTGAAGCCGCTCTACACCGCCGAGGATGTGGCGGGGATCGATCCGGGCCTGCCCGGCTTCGCGCCCTTCACCCGCGGCGTGCGCGCCTCCATGTATGCCGGCCGGCCGTGGACGATCCGCCAATATGCGGGCTTCTCCACCGCCGAGGCGTCCAACGCCTTCTATCATCGCAACCTCAAGGCGGGGCAGAAGGGCCTCTCGGTCGCCTTCGATCTCGCCACCCACCGCGGCTATGACAGCGATCATCCGCGCGTGACCGGCGACGTCGGCAAGGCAGGCGTGGCGATCGACACGATCGACGACATGAAGATCCTGTTCGACGGCATTCCGCTCGACAAGATGTCGGTGTCGATGACGATGAACGGCGCGGTCATCCCGATCCTCGCCTTCTTCATCGTCGCGGGCGAGGAGCAGGGCGTGTCGCAAGCCCAGCTCGACGGGACCATCCAGAACGACATCCTCAAGGAGTTCATGGTCCGCAACACCTATATCTACCCGCCCGAGCCGAGCATGCGGATCATCTCGGACATCTTCGCCTTCACCAGCGCGAACATGCCGAAATTCAACTCCATCTCCATCTCCGGCTACCATATGCAGGAAGCCGGCGCGACGCAGGTGCAGGAGCTTGCCTTCACCATCGCCGACGGCATGGAATATGTGAAATATGGCGTGGCCTCCGGCCTCGACATCGACAAGTTCGCCGGCCGCCTCTCCTTCTTCTTCGCGATCGGCATGAACTTCTTCATGGAGATCGCCAAGCTGCGCGCGGCGCGCGTACTCTGGCACCGGGTGATGACCAGGCTGGGCGCCAAGGACGAGCGCTCCAAGATGCTGCGCACCCACTGCCAGACGTCGGGCGTCTCGCTTACCGAGCAGGATCCCTACAACAACGTCATGCGCACCACGATCGAGGCGATGGCGGCGATGCTGGGCGGCACCCAGTCGCTCCACACCAACGCGCTCGACGAGGCGATCGCGCTGCCCACCGACTTCTCCGCCCGGATCGCGCGCAACACGCAGATCGTGATCCAGGAAGAGACCGGCATGACCAAGGTCGTCGATCCGCTCGGTGGCTCCTATTATGTCGAGGCGCTGACCCAGGAGCTGGTCGACAAGGCCTGGGAGATCATCGAGCGGGTCGAGGCCGAGGGCGGAATGGCCAAGGCGGTCGCCGCCGGCTGGCCCAAGGCGATGATCGAGGAAGCCGCCGCCGCCACCGCCGCGCGCATCGACCGCGGCGAGCAGGTGATCGTCGGCGTCAACAAATATCGCCTCGCCGAGGAAGCCGAGATCGAGATCCTCGATGTCGACAACCACGCCGTGCGCGAGGCGCAGATCCGCCGCATCCAGAAGGTGAAGGCCGGCCGCGACGAGGCCGCCTGCCAGGCCGCGCTCGATGCGTTGCGCGAGGGCGCCAGGGGCAAGGAGAATCTCCTCGGCCTCGCCGTCGAATGCGCGCGCAAACGCGCGACGCTGGGTGAGATCTCCGCCGCGATGGAGGATGTCTTCGGCCGTTACGGCACCAGCCCGACGCCGGTGAAGGGCATCTATGGCGGCGCCTATGGCGAGGAAGCGCGCTGGGGAAATTTGGTGGACGGCGTCAATGCGATCGCGCAGCGCAAGGGCCGCAAGCCCAAGCTGTTCGTCGCCAAGATGGGCCAGGACGGCCATGACCGCGGCGCGAACCTGGTGAGTTCGGCCTTCGGCGACCTCGGCTTCGACGTACTCGCCGGCCCGCTTTTCCAGACGCCCAAGGAAGCCGCCGAGATGGCGATCAAGGCGGATGTCGACGTGGTCGGCGCCTCCAGCCTCGCCGCCGGGCACAAGACGCTGATCCCCGAGCTGATCGGCCATCTGCGCGACGCCGGCCGGCCGGACATCAAGGTCGTCGCCGGCGGCGTCATCCCCGCGCAGGACTATCAGTTTCTCCGCGATGCCGGCGTCCAGGGCATTTTCGGCCCGGGTACCAATCTGGTCACCGCCGCCGGCGAAGTGCTACGGCTGCTCGGACACAATCTGCCCCCAGAGGGCATCGACGAGGCTGCCGAGTGAAATCTGGTATTGCCTTTATTCTGTTATTTGCCGGTCTGTGTATCGGGGAAAGTGCCAGCGCCTGTGCGCGAAGGCCACCCGCTTGGGAGATGCGGGATTATTCCGCGAGAAGCGCAGTTATAGTTCTCGGAAAATTTACAGGAATCGTCAAAGATACAGGCTTTGCCGATTCAAGTGTTCAAGGAATAATCAAGACTATTCGTGTGCTTAAGGGTATTCGGCAGCGATCTTATAGTGTGTCAAGCTCGAACGGCCCCTTCTATTGTTCAGGAATTTCCGGCGCTGGGTTTTCAGATGGCTCCATTAAAGACTTTAAGGCGATCTATTACATCAGTGAAAATGGAGACGGAACGTATAGTATCTATACGAAGGACTCCGACTATGAACAGAAACGCCCGTCTGTTGATGATTTGTTCAATAGCGACGTGAAGGCGTTTAAGAAGGCGCAGGGTCTTCAATGAAATCCTATATTTTCAACGGAGTTGGCATGGTCAAGCCTCGTACCGACTGGACCCGCGAAGAGATCGCCGCGCTCTTCGATCTGCCGTTCAACGATCTGCTCTGGCAGGCGCAGACGGTGCATCGCGCTTATCATGACGCCAATGCGGTGCAGCTTTCGACCCTCCTTTCGATCAAGACCGGCGGCTGCGCGGAGAATTGCGGCTATTGCAGCCAGTCCGCCAGCCACGACACCGGCCTCAAGGCCGAGAAGCTGATGGCCGTCGATGCCGTGCTGGAGGCCGCGCGCGAGGCCAAGGCCGCCGGCTCCGAGCGCTTCTGCATGGGCGCCGCCTGGCGTGAGCCCAAGGATCGCGACATGGACGCCATCGTCGCGATGGTCGAGGGGGTGAAGGCGATGGGGCTGGAGACCTGCATGACGCTGGGCATGCTCAGCGACGAGCAGACCGAACGGCTCGCCGAGGCCGGGCTCGACTATTACAACCATAATCTCGACAGCTCGCCCGAATATTATGGCGATGTCGTCACCACCCGCACCTATGACGATCGCCTCCGGACGCTGGAGCGCGTGCGCGGCGCCGGGATCAACGTGTGCTGCGGCGGCATCGTCGGCATGGGCGAGACCCGCGCCGATCGCGTCGGTTTCATCCATGCGCTGGCAACGCTGCCCGAGCATCCGGGCAGCGTGCCGATCAACGAGCTTGTGCCGATCGAAGGCACGCCGCTGGGCGACATGCTGAAGGGCATTCCGGCAGCGCAGATCGACGAGATCGAGTTCGTGCGTACCGTCGCGGTGGCACGCATCACCATGCCGGCCTCGGTGGTCCGCCTCTCCGCCGGGCGCGAATCGATGTCGGAAGCGACACAGGCGCTCGCCTTCCTGGCCGGCGCCAACTCGATCTTCACGGGCGACAAGCTGCTGACCACCGGCAATGCCGGTTCCAACGCGGACGCCAAGCTTTTCGACAAACTGGGGCTCAAACCTTCGCTGGCGCGTGAACCGCTCGCCATCGCGGCCGAATAACGGGACGGGGAATGTTCAAGAAAATCCTGATCGCCAATCGCGGCGAAATCGCTTGCCGCGTAATCAAGACCGCACGCCGCATGGGCATCAAGACCGTCGCGGTCTATTCGGATGCCGACGCGCGCGCCAAGCATGTCGAGATGGCGGACGAGGCCGTCCATCTCGGCCCCCCGCCCGCCGGCCAATCCTATCTGCTCGCCGACAAGATCATCGAGGCGTGCAAGGCGACGGGCGCCGAGGCCGTGCATCCGGGCTACGGCTTCCTCTCGGAGCGGACGAGCTTCGCCGAGGCGCTGGAAGCGGCCGGCATCGCCTTCATCGGCCCGCCGGTCGGCGCAATCGCCGCGATGGGCGACAAGATCGAATCCAAGAAGCTCGCCAAGGCGGCCGGCGTCAACGTCGTCCCCGGCTTCCTGGGCGAGATCGCCACCACCGACGATGCGGTGAAGATCGCGTCCGACATCGGCTATCCGGTGATGATGAAGGCGTCGGCCGGCGGCGGCGGCAAGGGTATGCGCCTCGCCTATAGCGAGCAGGACGTGCGCGAGGGCTTCGAGGCGACCAAGCGCGAGGGCCTCGCCAGCTTCGGCGACGATCGCGTGTTCATCGAGAAGTTCATCGAGAGCCCGCGCCATATCGAGATCCAGGTGCTCGGCGACAAGCACGGCAACATCCTCTACCTCAACGAGCGCGAATGCTCGATCCAGCGCCGCCACCAGAAGGTGGTCGAGGAGGCGCCGTCGCCCTTCGTCACGCCCGAGATGCGCAAGGCGATGGGCGAGCAAGCGGTCGCTCTGGCCCGCGCCGTCGGCTATTACAGCGCCGGCACGGTCGAGTTGATCGTCAGCGGCGCGGACACCACCGGCCAGGGCTTCTACTTCCTGGAGATGAACACGCGCCTGCAGGTCGAGCATCCGGTGACCGAATATATCACCGGCCTCGACCTCGTGGAGCAGATGATCCGCGTCGCCTATGGCGAGAAGCTCGCGCTGACCCAGGATCAGGTGCCGATCAACGGCTGGGCGATAGAGAATCGCGTCTATGCCGAGGATCCCTATCGCGGCTTCCTGCCGTCGACCGGCCGCCTCGTCCGCTACAGCCCGCCGCTGGCGGCCGACGATGTCCGCATCGACGACGGCGTGAGCGAAGGCTCCGAAATCTCGATGTTCTACGATCCGATGATCGCCAAGCTGATCACCTACGGGCCGACCCGCCTGGAAGCGATCGACAAGCAGATCACCGCGCTCGACCAGTTCGAGATCGACGGCATCGGCCACAATATCGATTTCCTCTCCGCGATCATGCAGCATGAGCGCTTCCGCGACGGCCGGCTCACCACCGGCTTCATCGCCGAGGAATATCCGGAGGGTTTTGTCGGCGCCCCTGCGGATGCCAGCCTGATCCGCTCGCTCTCGGCCATTGCCGCCCGCATCGCGACCGCAACCGCGGCGCGCGCCAGCCTGATCGACGGCCAGCTCAACGGCCCGATTCCGGCACCCGACGAATGGGTCGTGCGCATCGGCGACACCGATCACCATGTCGTGCTGGAAGGCGAGGCGATCCGCGTCGATGGGACGGAGATCGTCCTCGACGCGCCGTTCGTGCCCGGCCAGCGCCTGATCGAGGCGACCATCGACGGCGAGCCGCTGGCGGTCAAGGTCAAGCGCGCGGGGCTGTTCTGGAAGCTGACCACCCATGGCGCGACCTTCACGGCGCGCGTGCTGGATCCGCATGTCGCTCGCCTCGCCAATTATATGATCGAGAAGGTGCCGCCGGATCTTTCGCGCTTCCTGCTCTGCCCGATGCCGGGCCTGCTCACCGCGCTGCATGTCGGCGTCGGCGACAAGGTCGAGGCCGGCCAGCCGCTCGCGGTGGTCGAGGCGATGAAGATGGAGAATATCCTGCGCGCCGAGAAGGCCGGCACCGTCAAGGCGGTGGAAGCCAAGCCGGGCGACAGCCTGGCGGTCGACGCCGTGATCCTCGAATTCGAGTGAGTTCGAAGAGCAAGATCGCTCGACGATCATAGCCCTTCCCATTCGATCCGAGCGAAGTCGAGAAGGTCAGGAACCTCGACTTCGCTCGGTCCGGGTTATCGACTACGCTCGAACCGAACCGACGATTTTCCGAACTATTCCTTCACGGACACCCCATGCGCCCACGGCGCCTGCAGGAAACGGTCCGCGAGGAACTCGATCAGCGCACGCACCCGTGCCGGGCGGCGTGAGCCCGGCGGCGTCACGATGTGGAGCGCCGCCGGCGCGCCGGACCAACCGGCCAGCGCCTCTTCGAGCCGCCCGTCGCGCAGATGCTGCCAGACGAAGAATTCCGGCTGCACCCCCATCGCGATGCCGCCCAGCAGCGACGGCAGCACGATATCGCCATTGTTGGTGAGGATCCGCCCGTCGACACGCACCGTGCATTCGCCTTCCAGCGGATGATAGAAAGTCAGCATGCTCGGATTGGTGCGGTGCGAGTAGCGGATGAGCTGATGATTCTCCAGCTCGCGCGGATGCTGCGGCCGGCCGTGGCGCGCGAAATAGGCGGGTGAGCCGACCAGCGGCGCGCGCATCGTGAACAGCCGCCGGGCGCGCAGCGCGGAATCGGCCAGCGCACCGATCCGGAGGGCCGCGTCGTAACCACCGCCGATCAGGTCGACATATTGATCGGACAGATGCACCTCGACCGAGACCTTCGGATAGAGCGCCAGAAAATCCGGCAGCAGGTCTCCGAGATGCAGCACGCCGAACGACATGGGCGCGGCGAGGCGCACCAGGCCGTGGGGTTCGGCCGCCTTTTCGGACGCTTCCTCCTCGATCGCCTCACCCTCCGCGAGGATGCGCTGCGCCCGTTCCAGCGACATGCGCCCTGTCTCGCTGAGCGACAGGCGGCGTGAGCTTCTGTGCAGCAGGGGGGCGCCGAGCCGCTCCTCCAGCCGCGCCACCGCCTTGGAAACGGTGGCTTTCGACAGGTTCAGTTCAGCCGCGGCCGCGGAGAAGGAGCCGCGCTCCGCCACCTTGGCGAATACCGCCCAGGCTTCGAAATCGGGAAGATTGGCCATTATGATTAAATCCGAAACGATGCTTTTCCATCATATCTATTTCTGATGCGATCGGAAACGCCTATCTGGACTGCCAAGCAAGGCCTCCGGGCCGCTCGGGAGTTTCCGACATGATCGAACGCAGACCCTTCGAGACACTGGGCGCAGCGAACCATGGCTGGCTCGACGCTCATCATCATTTCTCCTTCGCCGATTATCATGATGGCGATCGGGTGCACTGGGGCGCGCTGCGCGTCTGGAACGACGATGCGATCGCGCCGCGTACCGGTTTTCCGCCGCATCCCCATGCCGATATGGAGATCATCACCTATATCCGCGAAGGCGCGATCACCCACCAGGACAGCCTGGGTAACAAGGGCCGCACCGAAGCGGGCGACGTCCAAGTGATGTCCGCCGGCACCGGCATCGCGCACAGCGAATATAATCTGGAGGATGTCGAAACCCGGCTCTTCCAGATCTGGATCGTGCCCGACCGCGGCCGCCCACGCGTCGCGCCGTCATGGGGCGCCAAACCCTTCCCCAAGGGTGATCGCGCCGGCCGCTTCGTCACTCTCGCCAGCGGCTTCGCCGAGGATGCCGACGCACTGCCGATCCGCACCGATGCCCGCGTGCTGGGCGCGACGCTGAAGGCAGGGCAGAGCACAGCCTATCCGACCAGCGGCGATCGCCATCTCTATCTGGTGCCGGCCAAAGGCAGCATCGAGGTGAACGGCGTGCGTATCGACGCGCGTGACGGCGCCGCGATCACCGCGGTCGACACGATCGACGTCACGGCGCTCGATGACGCCGAAATCGTTCTGGTCGACGCCGCCTGATCTTTCCTTTTCCGCCTTTTCCACTATCTCGCCGGGAGTTTCTGAAATGTCCAAGATCCTCGTCCTCTATTATTCCAGCTACGGCCATATCGAGACGATGGCGCAAGCCATCGCCGAGGGCGCGCGCAGTGCCGGCGCCACCGTGGACGTGAAGCGGGTGCCGGAGACGGTGCCGCTGGAAATCGCCCAGGGCGCGCATTTCAAGGTCGACCAGGAGGCGCCCGTCGCCACTGTCGCCGATCTCGAAAATTACGATGCGATCATCATCGGCACCGGGACGCGCTTCGGCCGCATGTCCTCGCAGATGGCGGCCTTCCTCGATCAGGCCGGCGGCCTGTGGGCGAAGGGCGCGCTGAACGGCAAGGTCGGCTCGGCCTTCACCTCCACCGCGTCCCAGCATGGCGGACAGGAGACCACGCTCTTCTCGATCATCACCAACCTCCTGCACTTCGGCATGGTGGTGGTCGGTCTGCCCTACAGCTTCCAGGGCCAGCTCGGCCATGAAGAGGTGACGGGCGGCTCGCCCTACGGCGTCACCACCATCGCCGGCGGCGACGGATCGCGCCAGCCGAGCGACAATGAGATCGAGGGTGCACGCTTCCAGGGCCGTCATGTGGCGGAAGTCACAGCGAAGCTGTTCGGCTGAGCCTAACGGAGCGCTTCGAAGGAGTATGTTTGAGATGACTGCGATGACCCACGATTTCGAAGCGCCCCAGCTCTCCCCGCTGGAGTGGAAGGTGGTGGCTCTCGCCCTGCGTGAGGCGGGCGATCGCGGCTGCGGCGGCTATACGCCGCCGTCGCGCGTCGGCACCTTCTTCCGCAGCGTGCTTCGCATTCTCACCGGCTATCAGGGCCAGCTGCCCTTGGCCGATCCCAAGCTCGAAACGCTGCGCCGTTTCGTCTGCACCGCGCGGGGCCACGCGGAAGCAGCGGCGGATCTGGGCCGGAAGCTGGTTGAACTCGGCTTCAGCAAGGGTCAGGTTGCCGCCGTGGCGATGCTCGCCCAGCGCTGATCGCCGGAAAGGATCAGATCGATGACAGACCCCGTCCAGCTCGCTCTGATCCCACCCCTGCGTGATCTGGGCGATGGCTTCACCGTCCGCCGCGCCCTGCCGTCGCGCCAGCGGCGGATGGTCGGTCCCTTCATCTTCCTCGACCAGATGGGGCCTACCGACCTTGCGGCCGGCCATGGCCTCGACGTGCGGCCGCATCCCCATATCGGCCTGTCGACCGTCACCTATCTGTTCGACGGCGAGATATTGCACCGGGACAGCCTGGGCGAGGTCCAGCCGATCCGTCCGGGTGCAGTCAACTGGATGACTGCCGGCCGCGGCATCGTCCATTCCGAACGATCCGCGCCGGAGATAAGGTCAGCCGGAGGTCCGCTCTACGGCATCCAGAGCTGGGTAGCACTGCCGACCGCGCATGAGGAAACGGCGCCCAGCTTCGTGCATCACGGCGCGGAAACGCTGCCCTTCGTGCAGGATGCGGACATGCAGGCGCGGGTGATCGCCGGCACGCTGTTCGGCGTCACCTCGCCCGTCCAGACGCTGTCCGACATGATGTATGCCGAGATCCGCCTTGCGCCGTCCGCGCGCCTGCGGATCGATGCCGAGCATGTCGAACGCGCCGTCTACATCGTCTCGGGCGCGATCAGCGTCGCCGGTCAGGACGGCGTTTTCGAGAGCGCGCAGCTGGTCATCTTCCGGCCGGACGAGGAGATCGTGCTGACCGCCGTCGGCGAGACCCGGCTGATGCTGCTCGGTGGCGAGCCTTTCGCCGAGAAACGCTACATCTACTGGAATTTCGTCTCCAGCTCGGCCGATCGCATCGAACAGGCGAAGCAGGATTGGCGCGCACGGCGCTTTGCCGACGTGCCCGGCGAGAGCGAGTTCATCCCGCTCCCCGACGAGCCCGTGCCCACGCGGCTCAGCTAGACCACCAAGCCTTCCCCCCATGTGGGAGAGGCCAAGGCCCGAAAGATTTTCGCACCCTGTGTCCGCCCTCACATCGGGGAACGGCGGGACACGCCATGCCGCGCGCAGCAGAACAGGAGGCTGACATGATTTCGCATATTCGCACCGGCAAGGCCCATCGCCTGATCGCAGTGGCGCTTGCGGCGCTCACCGCGCTGCTCGTCGCCGGGCTCACCGCGCGCAGTTTCGGCGATCTGCTGATCGGCATCGTGGCCGGCGCGCTCGCGCTGCCGCTCGTCCTCGTGCTGTTGCGTCCGATGCTGGAAGATGGCCCCCGCGCGCACGGCTTCTGATCGCGCCGACAGCTGCCGGGCCTTGCCTTTATGTCCGCCGCCGCTAAACGCGCGGCCATGCCCAAGATCAACGAACGCGCCCGCTCGCGCTCCGCAGCGCGTCTCGCCGCCGTGCAGGCGCTGTATCAGCAGGAGATGGAATCGATTCCGCTCCCGCGCCTGCTCGACGAATTCCACCTCCACCGGCTCGGCCACACCATCGAGGATGTGACCTATGCCGCCGCCGAACCCGATTTCTTCGACGATCTGGTCAAGGGCGTCGATGCGCGCCGCGCCGAGATCGACGCGGCCATCTCCGCGAAGCTCGCCTCCGGCTGGACGCTGGAGCGGCTCGATCGGCCGATGCGCCAGATCCTGCGCGCCGGCACTTATGAGCTGATCGCCCGCATCGACGTGCCGACCGCGACGGTGATCAGCGAATATGTCGATGTCGCCGACGCCTTCTACGCCAAGCGCGAGAAGGGTTTCGTCAACGGCCTGCTCGACGGTGTCGCCAGGGCGGTGCGCAGCTGACGCTACGCTTTTCGCTCCCCGCCTGCGCCATGGCATTTGCACATCGTCCCCTTCGCGGGGGCGGAGGGGAATAGATGGCGATAGCCGTGCAACGCCGCACGGCCTAAGCCCTGTTCCATGAGCGACGAGAAGCGCCTGATCGAAAGCCTGCGCGGCATTGCCTCGCATCCTGCGGCGCGCGGCCTGCAGGACGATGCCGCGGTGCTGGCCGCGCCGATCGGCCGCGATCTCGTCTTCACCCACGACATGCTGGTCGAGGGCATCCATTATCTGCCCTCCGATCCCGCCGGCGACGTCGCGTGGAAGCTGCTGGCCGTCAACCTGTCCGACCTTGCCGCCAAGGGCGCCCGGCCGCTCGGCGTGCTGATGGGCTACACGCTGGCCGGCGATGCCGATTGGGATACGGATTTCGTCGCAGGGCTCGCGCGCGCCTGCGAACATTTCGCCGTGCCCCTGCTCGGCGGCGACACCGTGGCGCTGCCGCCGGGTTCGCCACGCAGCCTGGGGCTGACCGCGATCGGCGAGGCACCGCGAGGCCAGGCACCGAGCCGCGCAGGCGCCCGCGCGGGCGATCGGCTCTGGGTCAGCGGCCCGATCGGAGATGCCGGGCTCGGCCTCGTCATCGCCCGCGGCATGATCGATGGGCCGCGCCGGCTGCTCAAGGCCTATCGCCTGCCGATGCCCCGGCTCGCCGAAGGCCAGGCGCTGGCGCCTCATGTCCATGCCATGGCCGACATTTCCGATGGCCTGCTGATCGACGCCGATCGCATGGCGGGCGCGAGCCGCCTAGCCGTCGCGATCGATCTCGATGCCGTGCCGCTTTCCCCGGAGGCAGCCGGTTTCGGCACCGACCGCGCTGCGCGATTGCGCGCGACGACGGCGGGCGACGATTATCAGCTGCTCTTCGCGGCCCCGGAGGAAAAGACGGAAAAGCTGTTAACCCTTTCCTCAACCTTGAACGCCACATTCACCCCGGTCGGGCGCTTCGCGTCCGGCGCGGGGCTGCGGGTGAGCGACGAAGCGGGCGAGGTGCCGCTTCCGGAAAGGCTGGGATATGAACATGGTAGGCACTCGTAGGCGGCGCCTGGTGATTTTGATCGCCGGCTTTCTGTGCGGTATCGCCAGCGCAGCGATCCTGGCCGGTCCGGCGGCGATGGTGAGGCCGCCGGCGGAAGGCGCGAGCGCCGCCTGATCGCCGGAGTCGGCATCCGGCGGCATAGCTTTACCTCTATTCCGGGCGGATGGCTTGCGCCGCCGCGATTTAGCACCCTATACCTTGCCCAAAGCGTCGGCATTATCGGCGCGAATATATAATTTGGGGAAGGATTGCTATGAACGTCGTGGTGCTGGCCATCGCGTGTGGCCTGATAGCTGTCTTGTACGGAATCATTACCAGTCGACAGGTGCTTGCGGCCTCCGCCGGCAACGAAACCATGCAGCAGATCGCCGGCGCGATCCAGGAGGGCGCCAAGGCCTATCTGGGCCGGCAATATCGGACGATCGCGATCGTCGGCGTGATCGTCGCCGCTCTCGTTTTCTATTTCCTCGGGCCGATCTCGGCGATCGGTTTCCTGATCGGCGCCGTGCTGTCGGGCGTGACCGGCTTCATCGGGATGAACATCTCGGTCCGCGCCAATGTGCGGACGGCCGAAGCGGCCCGCCAGTCGCTCCAGTCGGGCCTCACCACCGCGTTCAGGGCGGGCGCCGTCACCGGCATGCTCGTCGCCGGCCTCGCGCTGCTCGCGATCGCCGTCTTCTACTGGTATCTCACCGGGCCCGGCGGCCATGCGCCGAACGATCGGGTGATCGTCGACAGCCTCGTCGCACTCGCCTTCGGCGCTTCGCTGATCTCCATCTTCGCGCGTCTCGGCGGCGGCATCTTCACCAAGGCGGCGGACGTCGGCGCGGATCTCGTCGGCAAGGTCGAGGCCGGCATTCCCGAGGACGATCCCCGCAACCCGGCCACCATCGCGGACAATGTCGGCGACAATGTCGGCGACTGCGCCGGAATGGCTGCCGACCTGTTCGAAACCTATGTCGTCACGGTCGGCGCCACCATGGTGCTCACCGCCCTGCTCTTCGTCGGCGAGGCGGCACAGCTTTCACAACTCATGTCGCTGCCGCTGCTGATCGGCGGCGTCTGCATCATCACCTCGATCATCGGCACCTATATGGTGCGCCTCGGCTCCAACCAGTCGATCATGGGCGCGCTGTACAAGGGCTTCTGGACCACCGCGGTCCTCTCGGTGTTCGCGATCTTCGGCGTGTTCAAATTCGTGCTCGGCGATCTCGGGCAGGATGTCGCGCTGCAGGGCGCCGGCGGCGCGACCATCGCCTTCCCGGCGATGCACCTCTTTTATTCGAGCCTCGTCGGCCTCGCCGTCACCGGCCTGCTGGTGTGGATCACCGAATATTATACCGGCACCAACTACCGGCCGGTGAAGAGCATCGCCAAGGCGTCCGAGACCGGCCATGGCACCAACGTGATCCAGGGCCTCGCGATCAGCCTGGAATCGACCGCGCTGCCCACGCTGGTGATCTGCGTCGGCATCATCGTCGCCTATCAGCTCGCCGGGCTGATCGGTATCGCCTTCGCCGCCACGGCCATGCTGGCGCTGGCCGGCATGGTGGTCGCGCTCGACGCCTATGGGCCGGTCACCGACAATGCCGGCGGCATCGCCGAGATGTCCGGGCTGGAGGATAGCGTGCGCGTCAAGACGGACGCCCTGGATGCCGTCGGCAACACCACCAAGGCGGTGACCAAGGGCTATGCGATCGGATCGGCCGGCCTCGCCGCGCTCGTCCTGTTCGGCGCCTATACGACCGATCTCAGCCAGTTCTTCAGCGGGTTGACGGTCGATTTCTCGCTGTCCAATCCTTACGTCATCGTCGGCCTGCTGCTCGGCGCGCTGCTGCCCTATATCTTCGGCGCGTTCGGCATGACCGCGGTGGGCCGCGCCGCTGGCTCGGTGGTGGAGGAGGTCCGGGCGCAGTTCCGCGACAATCCCGGCATCATGGCGGGCACCAGCCGTCCCAACTATGCCCGCACCGTCGATCTCGTCACCAAGGCGGCGATCAAGGAGATGATCGTCCCCAGCCTGCTGCCGGTGCTGGCGCCGATCGTCGTCTATTTCGTGATCACCGCGGTCGCCGGCCAGGCCAACGGCTTCGCCGCGCTGGGCGCGCTGCTGCTCGGCGTGATCGTCTCGGGCCTGTTCGTCGCCATCTCGATGACCTCGGGCGGCGGCGCGTGGGACAATGCCAAGAAATATATCGAGGACGGCAATCATGGCGGCAAAGGATCGGACGCGCACAAGGCGGCCGTGACCGGAGACACCGTCGGCGATCCCTATAAGGACACCGCCGGCCCGGCCGTGAACCCGATGATCAAGATCACCAACCTCGTCGCGCTGCTGCTGCTCGCGGCGCTGGCGGCGCATTCGGCGGTATAAGCCCGCGCCGTCTGCCGAAATCGCCCCGTCCGGTTCGTCCGGGCGGGGCTTTTCGCAAAACTCGCCGCATATGCTTTCTTTTTGACCGGTGGAGGCGTATGGCGGCGCGCAATTTCAACCTGATTGCTGATAAAGGGGTCCTGTTTGGCCAAGGAAGAACTGTTGGAGATGCGCGGGCAAGTGGTCGAGCTGCTGCCCAATGCCATGTTCCGCGTCCGGCTCGAGAATGACCATGAAATTCTCGGCCATACCGCCGGCAAGATGCGCAAGAACCGCATCCGCGTGCTGGTCGGCGACGAAGTGCTCGTCGAGCTTACGCCCTATGATCTGACCAAGGGGCGGATCACCTACCGCTTCAAATAAACGGCCGGGGCCGCGATGCGCCTCGTGCTCGCTTCCGCCAGCCCGCGCAGGCTGGATCTTCTCGCGCGGATCGGCGTCACGCCCGACGCCATCGATCCTGCCGACATCGACGAGACACCCGAAAAAGCGGAGCCGCCGGCCCGCTATGCTGCACGCATGTCTGCCGCAAAAGCCGCGCTCGTCGCCGGCCGCCAGCCCGGCGCGCTGGTGCTCGCGGCCGATACCGTGGTCGCTGCCGGACGCCGCATCCTGCCCAAGGCTGAGCGCGAGGATGAGGGGCGCGCCTGCCTCGCGCTGCTTTCCGGCCGACGCCACCGGGTGATGACCGCGGTGACGCTGATCGACGCGCAGGGCCGCGCCCGTCATCGCCTCTCCACCAGCGTCGTCGCCTTCCGCCAGATCCCCGATGCGGAGATCGTCGCCTATCTCGCTTCCGGCGAGTGGCAGGGCAAGGCCGGGGGCTACGCCATCCAGGGCCGTGCCGAAGCCTTCGTGCGTTTTCTCGGCGGCAGTCATTCCGGCGTCGTCGGCCTGCCCCTGCTCGAAACCCGCGCGCTGCTGATCGCGGCCGGCTACGCGCTTGGCTGAGTGGCTCTACGAGGATGGGATCGGCGAAGCGCGCGCCGCGCTGATCGACAAGGACGAGATCGTCGCGATGCGGCTGGAATGGCCGGATGAAGCGACACGCCTCGGCACGATCGTGCCGGCGCGAATGCTGCGCGGGGCGGATGCCACCGGACGCGCGCTGGTGGCGCTGGAAGGCGGAACGGAAGCGCTGCTGGAAGCGCCGACCCGCGGCCTGAACGAAGGTGCGAAGCTGGTCGTCGAGATCGTGCGCGAGCCGATCGCCGAGCGCGGCCGCCTCAAGCCTGCCAAGGCGCGTGTGGCGGCCGAGGGCAGCAGCCCCGCACCGGGACCGGATCTGCGGCAGCAGATCGCGTCCAGCGGTCTCCCGGTCACCCAGCTTCATCCCCACCAGCCCGATCTTCTCGAACAGCATGGCTGGTCCGAACGGCTCGAGCAGGCACGTGACGGTGACATCGCCTTCCCCTGGGGGGCGCTTCAGATGGCGGTGACGCCGGCCATGACCTTGTTCGACGTCGATGGCGCGCTCGCCCCGGCCGAGCTGGCGCTGCACGGTGCGGAGGCAGCCGCGCGGATGATGATGCTGTTCGACATCACGGGATCGATCGGCATCGACCTGCCTACCGTCGAATCGAAGGCGGCCCGGCAGGCTGCCGCGGCGGCGCTCGACGCCGTACTGCCCCAACCGTTCGAGCGGACGGCAGTGAACGGCTTCGGTTTCCTGCAGGTGGTACGGCGGCGGTTCCGCGCCTCGATCCCGGAAATGCTGCACGCGGATCCGGCAGGCGCCTCCGCGCGCGCGCTGCTGCGCCTTGCGGAGCGCACCCCGGGCATGGGCATGCGCACGCTGGTCGCCCATCCGGCGGTGATCGCCCGGATCGAGCGCGAATCGGAGTGGCGCGAGACGCTGGCCCGCCGCATTGGCACGGCCGTCGCCTTGCGCGGCGACGCCGCACTCGCCATATCCGCAGGACATGTCGAAGCCCGATACAGCTAAGCGCGACCGCAACGCCTGCCCGCTCTGCGGCCGGCCCGCGGTGCCGCAGCATACGCCCTTTTGCAGCCAGGGCTGCCGCGATCGCGACCTTCTGAACTGGCTGGGAGACGCCTATCGCGTCGCTGGAAGACCCGCCGATGACGATGGCAACGAAATCGACACGGATGGGCTGGACAGCGGGGGCCGGTCCCCCTTATAGGCGCTGCTCCCAACGCTCCTGCCCAGGTAGCTCAGTTGGTAGAGCACGTGACTGAAAATCACGGTGTCGGTGGTTCGATTCCGCCCCTGGGCACCATTCCCCCGTTTCGGAGCTTCTCATCATCTCCTATTGAAGCTTGAGATCCTCAGATTTCTGCCATTTATCGTCGCCTGAAATGGCTAAGCTGATCAGCGACGCACCCCGTGGCACCGCCAGCACGCCCAGGCCGTGCCGATCCTGCACAGGCCCAGCGCCGATCAAATCTCAGCCCGTTCGGCGAGGATCAGAAGCGTCCTCCATGTCGATGGCAGGATATTCATCCGGATAGCTCGAAGATTGCCGGTGGCACCGTCGATGAGCGGAGCCGCACCCCACCCGCTCCGTAAGATCGGTTCGGTCGGCGGTTCCGTCCCGCGCCTCACGTTCGGCATGGATCGGTTGGTCGAGGGTCACACCAGCATGTTCAAAGCGTGAAGGCCTCGCGGATACCCCCTCGCGCTCGCTGGCAT
The DNA here is from genome assembly GCF_009755815.1 of Flavisphingomonas formosensis. Taxonomy (GTDB): domain Bacteria; phylum Pseudomonadota; class Alphaproteobacteria; order Sphingomonadales; family Sphingomonadaceae; genus Flavisphingomonas; species Flavisphingomonas formosensis. The sequence goes on along the minus strand of NZ_WRPK01000001.1, from coordinate 251,453 downwards.
ACGCACCTCAAAAACGGAAGTAACTGTAATCTGGGGCGAATGACGGGCATCAGTTTCAGAAGGCCGGAAATCTGCATTCAGATGGGCACTGAATTTTGAATTCGAAGCTACATATCTGCGGGAATTCGGTCATTTTGACCTTGACACGGCCGAATGCGCCGCACAATATGTATTCACTTTTTTAGATATATGAATTCCTAAAAGGCGATGGCGTGCCCCTCCTGGGAAAGAGGTTGGAATCGCTCCCGCATCGTTCGTTCCCCGCAGAATGGGCGCCCTGCGTCCCGGAGTGATCTACCATGATGGCTCGAGTCCGCACCCTTTGGGCGACCCGCCTTCCGGCCGCTGCTCGCGTCTGCGTCGCCCTCAGCCTGGGTGTTCCGGGCATAGCCGGTGCGCAAGCGGATCCCCGCCCGCGGGTCGAGCTGACGTCAGGCCCCGTCATCGGCCGGCGAAGTGCGGACGGGATGATCGCAAGCTTCCGCGGCATACCCTACGCTGCCGCGCCCACCGGCGCGCTGCGCTGGATGCCGCCGAAGCCGGTCAGGCCCTGGAGCGAGCCGCGCGATGCCGGAGCTTTCGGCGACGACTGCGTTCAGCTGCCTTCGCCCTGGCTGCCGCGCGTGGCCACGCGCCGCTTTTCCGAGAACTGCCTCTATCTCAACGTCTGGTCCGCAGCAAAGCCCGGGGCCGGCGCGCCGGTGCTCGTCTGGATCCATGGCGGCGGCTTCGTGAGCGGCGGCACCGCCCTTCCCGAGTTCGACGGCGAGCCTCTGGCGCGCAAGGGCGTGGTCTTCGTCAGTCTCAACTACCGGCTTGGCCGCCTGGGCTTCTTCGCGCATCCGGCCCTGAGCGCGAAAGCCCATGGGCCGCTCGGCAATTACGGCTATCTCGACCAGATCGCGGCGCTTCACTGGGTCCAGGCCAACATCGCGGCCTTCGGCGGCGATCCCGGCCGCGTCACTATCATGGGAGAATCGGCAGGCGGCATCTCGGTGCTCGACCTGCTCACTTCACCCGCGGCCAGGGGGCTGTTCAGGCAAGCCATCGTGATGTCCGGAGGCGGCCGGGCGGCGATGAGCAACCGGCCCCTCGACGGCGCCATCGCTGCCAGCGATTTCGGCGATCGGGGTCAGCGGGTCGCGCCGGGAACGGCAGAGCAGGTCGGCCTTGCCTTCGCCCGGTCGCAAGGCATCACCGGACGCGGCGCCAAGGCGCTGGCGGCCCTGCGCCGCCTGCCGGCCGAACGCCTCATGGCCGGGCTCGCACCCGCGACGATGCGTATCGATGGGGATGTGAAGGCAAGCCTGCCAGAGCTTTTCGGCACCCATGTGGGCGGCCCGATCGTGGATGGCCGGATCAAGCGCGCTATCACCGATCTTGCTCTTTCGCGCGGCGATCAGGCCCGCGTACCGGTCATGATCGGGTCGACCAGCGCCGACCTGTCGGTGCAGACGGGTCAGGACAAGGACCAGCTCTTCGCCGCGTTCGGTCCACTGGCCGCGCAGGCCCGCGCGATCTTCGATCCCGAAGGCACCGTGCCCCTGCCAGCCCTGCGCGAAGAGATCACGCGTGACCGCCTGCTGGTGGAGCCCGCCCGCTTCGCCGCGCGCACGATGGCCGCAGCAGGCCAGCCGACCTACCTCTACAGCTTCGGCTACGTCTCGGATTCGAAGAAGACGACATGGCCGGGCGTCCCTCACGGCGCCGACACCGCCTATTTCCTGGGCACCGCGCCACAGCTTCTGGGCAATCTTGCCACCGCCCGCGACAGGCACGTTGCCGACCAGACAAGTTCCTACGTAGCGCGCTTCGTCGCCACCGGTTCTCCGGGGGGCACGGGCGCCGGCGCATGGACCGATCTGCGCCAGTCCACCGCCACGATCATGACCTTTGCGGCGGACGGCACGATCGGCCTCCAGGCCGATCCGCAGAAGGCCAAACTCGATCTCATAGAGAAGACCGCCAACGGTCTCCAGCAAGAGCAAAACTAAAAACTGAAAACGGCTGTCAGAAGACCGGCGAGGCATCGCCGTCCGGCCCGGGCGCACGCTTCGGGATGAAGGTCATCTCCATAGGGGGTTTTGAGGTTGACGCCATGACACCTAGCACGCTTTTCCACTTCTACACCGTCACGCCGCGCCTTGCGCGCATCGCCATCACCAGCGCCCTGGCACTCGCCGCCGCACAACTGGCCATCCGCCCCGCTTATGCCGCAGACCGCGCCGAAACCGCGGCGGCGGATGAAACCGGCGGCGACATCGTCGTCACCGCCTCGAAAACCGGTGCGACCAGCATCCAGAAGATCCCGCTCAACATCTCCGCAATTGGCGACGAGCAGCTCAAGAAAGTCTCGGCAACCACCATCGACGATGTCATGCGCCAGGTTCCCGGCGTGAACGTGAGCGGCAACACCGGCAACAAGACCGTGGTCGTTCGCGGCCTGGCCGCGCAGAAGGGGTCCGCGCAAGTCGGCATCTACCTGGACGAAGCGCTGCTTCCCGCGGCCGGCAACGCATCCGTTGCGCAGACCGCGCCCGAACTGTTCGACATCGCCCGTGTCGAGGTGCTGCGCGGCCCGCAGGGCACGCTCTATGGCGCCGGATCGCAGGCCGGCACCGTCCGCTACATCACCAACGAGCCGAACCTCCAGCGCTACGAGGGGGCTTTCTCGCTGGATGCGGGCCTGCGCGCCCGCAACGGCGGCGCGAAGGAACAAGTCAACGCCATGGCCAACGTGCCTGTCATCGACGACGTGCTGGGCCTGCGCGTCGCCGGGTTCGCCCGCCACGTGGACGGCTTCGTGCGGATTCCCTCGCTGGACCGTAACCATTCGGACAATGAGAACAGTATGGGCGGCCGTGCGGAACTGCTGTTCAAGCCTTCGCCGAATACCCGCATTACGGCCTCGGTGCATTATCAGGACATCAAGCTGGCCGATACCGGGCGGGTCCTGCCGCATTCCGACACGCGCAGCAATCCGGTGCTCGAACCGTTCCGGGACAAGCTGTTGATCGCCAGCGCCACGGCCGAACAGAATCTTGGTTTCGGCACCCTGACGGCGACCTACTCGCACATCCGCCGCCGCAATTCTTACAACTTCGACCAGAGCCAGTACCTGCCGGCTCCCAACGCATCCATCTACCTGCCCCCGCAATATGCAGACTATGATCTGCGCTACGGCGTGATGCAGCAGGAAGCGCTCAGCAATTCGGACCTGGGCGAACTGCGCTTCGCCTCCAGCTGGGACTTCCCGGTACAGGTGACCGGCGGCCTGTTCTACAACAAGTCCAGGATGACCGCCGACGTGTTCGGCTCCTATGTCGATCCCGCCACCGGTCTTCCCTATGCGGGCATCCCATCATGGTACCGCACCCATACGGTAAGCAGTTCGAGCAACAAGGCGGCCTTCCTGAACGGCACGTGGGCGATCACCGACGCGCTCAAGCTGGAAGTCGGCATCCGCTTCTTCGAGATCAAACGCGCATCGCGGACCTACACCGCAAACTCTTTCTTCAATGCAACCACCGGCTGGGGCGATCCAAGCAGCTCGAAGAACACCGGATCGGTCAAGAAGGCGCAGCTCAGCTATAACTTCACCGATCGGGTCATGGCCTATGCGGTATTCTCGCAGGGCTTCCGCGAAGGCGGTGCGAACACCGTCTTCCCGGGCGCGAGCTATCCGGCCGCCTATGATCCCGACTTCGTGGACAATTATGAACTGGGCTTCAAGACGCAGTGGTTCGACCGCCAGCTGACGGTGAACGGCGCAATCTATCACATGGATTGGACCGGCATTCAGGTCAGCCAGAACGACAGCACCGGCGCCTACACCTACACCTCGAACGGCGGCAAGGCGACGCTCGACGGCGGCGAACTCGAATTGACGCTCCGGCCTTCCGCGCTGCCCGGCTTCACGCTCGGCCTCACTGGACGCTACTCGGTCCAGAAGCTGGCCGAGGACAATCCGGCGGTGGGAACCTATTATGGCCTGAAGGGCCAGGAAATCCCCTATTCCAACAAGCTGGGCGGCAGCGTCTCGGTCGACCAGGAATTCACCCTCGCGCAGCTTCCCGCCTTCGTGCACGTGGATGCCACCTATACCGGCAAGGGCCATACCGCGCTCGATCCGCGCGACCCGACCTACCGGACGATCGGCAACTATGCGATCGTCAACCTGCGCACCGGCATCGACAACGACAGCTGGAGCGCGGCCATCTACGCCAAGAACCTGACCAACGTGCGCGGCATCACGACCTGGCGCGTGGAGCAGGTCCCCGGCCTGCCGGATCGCGTGGTGACCACCGATCCGCGCGAAGTTGGCCTCTCGTTAAGCTTCAAGTTCTGACGGCCTGCCGCCGGGTCCGGTCATCCGGCCCGGCGGTCCTTTTACCCCAGCGTGGCGATGCATTCACGGGAGCTCGCCATGCCCTTCATGAGATTTCTCACGGACCGATGACACAGATCGATACGCCGACTGTCTATGCTGCCTTCCAGCGCGCCTGCGATAGCTGGGCGGACCACGACTTCCTCTTTACGCCCGCCGAGGCGCTCGACGGCGAACCCGCCTTCGCGCGCAGCTTCGGGCAGGCGGCGGCCGACGTCGAAGCGCTCAAGGCGCGCTATCGCGCTGCCGGCCTCGATGCTTCGCATCGCGTCGGCATCGCGATGGGCAACCACCCGGCCTTCTTCCTGCACTTCCTCGCTCTCAATGCGCTGGGAACCAGCGTCGCGCCGCTGAACGAGGGCATGCAGGATGCCGAACTGGCGGACATTCTGGTGCGCGCCGAACTCGACCTTGTCATCGCCTCCCCAGCCGCCGCACTGCGCCTTGCGCCCCTGTGCGAAGGCCGCATTTCCCTGTGCCGCTCGGACGCGGAGCAGGTGCCGACGCTCCAACGCGCGGCCGGCGATGAACAGCCGGGGCCCGCCAGCGAAGCCGCGTTGCTGTTCACCTCGGGCTCGACCGGGACGCCCAAGGGCTGCATCCTCTCGAACGCCTACTTCACGCAGGTCGGTCATTTCTACGCCACCATGGGCGGGCTCTGCGCCTTCAGGCTCGGCGAGGACCGCATCCTCACCCCGCTGCCTGTCACCCACATGAACGCATTGGTGGTTACCTTCATGGCCGCGATCTATTCGGGATCCTGCCTCATCCAGCTCGACCGGTTCCATGCCTCCCGCTGGTGGCGCACGCTGGCCGAGACACGCGCGACCATCGTCCACTATCTCGGCGTGATGCCGGCGATCCTGCTCCAGCGCGACGACGGCGAGGCGGCATGGCGCGGTCACCAGGTGCGCTTCGCCTTCGGTGCGGGCGTCGACCCGCGCCACCACCGCCGCTTCGAGGAACGCAGCGGCATTCCGCTGATCGAGGCCTGGGCCATGAGCGAGACCGGCGCCGCCGCCTGGATCACGGCCAACCACGAGCCGCGCCACGTGGGCACGCGCTGCTTCGGCAAGCCTCCGGCCAACCTCGACTGGCGCATCGTCCGCGAAAGCGGTGAGGACGCGGCCGTGGGCGAGCCGGGCGAGCTGCTGGTGCGGGCCCGCGGCGCCGATCCTCGCCGCTGCTTCTTCTCGGGCTACCACAACGACCCCGTCGCCACCGAGGAGGCCTGGGCGGGCGGCTGGTTCCACACCGGCGACATCGTGCGCCGCGACGCCTCGGACAGCCTCTATTTCGTCGACCGGCTCAAGAACATCGTGCGCCGCAGCGGCGAGAACATCGCCGCGATCGAGGTGGAAGGCGCGCTGCTCGAACAGCCGCAGGTGGCGGGCTGCTGCGTCCTGCCCGTGCTCGACGAGATCCGCGGCGAGGAAGTGATGGCGCTCATCCAGCTCGCCGGCGCGCCGGCCGACGAGGCCCGCGCCCGCGCGATCGCCGCTGGCGCGGCCAGCCGCCTCGCCTATTACAAAGTGCCGGGCTACATCGCCTTCGTCGATGCCCTGCCCACCACCGCCTCGCAGAAGCTGCAGCGCGGCGCTCTCCGTCAGCTGGGGCGCGATCTCGTCGCGGCGGGCTCGGCGTTCGACTTGCGCGACCTGAAGCGCAAGCGCGGCTGAGCGGCATCGGCCATGCCCGTCTCCCTGCCCTATACCGGCGTATCGGTGGCCTGTCCGGTCACCGTCCCCTACACGCGCACCAGCACGCGCAGCGCGACAGGCTTCGTAGGCCTTGCGCTCTCTGGCCTGCTCGCGGCCAGCGGCCTCGCCAAGGAGGATATCGACGGGCTCGCCGTCTCCTCCTTCACCATGGGCCCGGACACCACCATTGCGCTCACGGAACATTTCGACATGACGCCGAGGTGGATCGAATGGATCCCGACGGGGGGCGCGAGCGGCATCATGGCGCTGCGGCGCGCGGCCCGGGCCGTGCAGTGCGGCGACGCCGAAGTGGTCGCCTGTATCGGCGCCGACACCGCCGACCCGCTGAGCTTTGCGCGCCTGGTCGACGACTTCAGTACCTTCTCGACCGCCGCCGTCGCCCCTTATGGCAACCCCGGGCCCAACGGTCCGTTCGCGCTCATCACCGAACATTTTCTGCGCCGCTTCGGCCTGGAACGCGCGGATCTCGGCCGGATAGCGGTAGCCCAGCGCGCCAATGCCGCAGGCAATGCCAATGCCCTGCTCGGCGCGAAGCCGCTCAGCCTCGACGAGTATCTCGCCGCGCCGCCGATCGTCGAGCCGCTGCACCTGTTCGATTGCGTGATGCCCTGCGCGGGAGCGGAAGCGTTCCTCGTCATGAGCCGGGACCGCGCGAACGACCTCGGCCTCGCAAGCGCACGCATCGCCGGCTCCGTCGAACGCCACAACGCATTCCACGAGGATCCGGTGGCGATCCGCGGCGGCTGGAGCATGGACGCCGATGCCTTGTGGTCACAAGCCGGCCTCGTCCCGGCGGACGTGGACTGCGTGCAGACCTACGACGACTATCCGGTGATCGCTGCCATGCAGATCAGCGATCTCGCCTTCTGCGACAAGCACGCGCTGTCCGCCTTCCTGCGCCAGCATGACCTGCGCATCGAAGGCGACTTTCCGCTCAACACCTGCGGCGGCCAGCTTTCCTGCGGGCAGGCCGGCGCCGCCGGCGGCTTCCTGCCCATCGTCGAGGCCTTGCGGCAGGTCACCGGCCAGCCCCTCGGCCGACAGGTGCCCGGCGCGCGCGTCGCCCTTGCCAGCGGCTATGGGATGGTGACCTACGATCGCTGCCTCGCCACCGCTGCCGCCATATTGGAGGGCGAGACGTGACGCTGGACCTGCAGGTCTGCGCCTGCTGCGGAACGGCACAGTATCCGCCAAGATCGGTGTGCCGCACCTGCCTGTCCGAAGCCCTGGAGGCTCGTGCCATGGAGGCGATCGGCACGCTCGTCGCCGCGGCCACCGTACACCGCTCGCTCGATCCCGGTGCCTTCGCCAAATCCCTTCCCCTGCGCATCGGAACGGTTGCGCTGGAATCAAGCGTGCGCATGATCGTGCTGGTGCCGCGAGACGCGATCATCGGCCAACGGGTGAGCCTTCGCGCGGCATCGGGCGGCCATGCCATCGAGGCTGTCGTCCTCGCCGATCCGTCCGCCCGCCCTCGATCACAGGACTGAAGACCGTGACTTCCATGCAGACCGCGCAAAAGCCGGATATCGTCCTGAAACGCGCCATAGCCGCGTCGATCGTCGGCAACACGCTCGAATGGTACGACTTCTTCCTCTATGCCACCGCCGCGGCGCTGGTCTTCGGCGACGTGTTCTTCCCGGTGGGCACCGATCCCCTGATGAACACGCTCGCCTCGTTCGCAGGCTATGCCGTGGGCTTTGCCGCAAGGCCGCTGGGCGGGCTGATCTTCGGCCATGTGGGCGACCGGGTGGGGCGCAAGGCCTCGCTGTTCTGGACGCTGGCGATCATGGGGATCTCGACTTTCCTGATCGGGCTGCTGCCCAGCTATGCCCGGATCGGCATCGCCGCCCCGGCAGCGCTGGTGGTCCTGCGCATCCTCCAGGGCATCGCGGCGGGCGGCGAATGGGGCGGCGGGGTGCTGCTCATCACCGAAAACGCCTCGCGGAAGCGCGCAGGATTTTTCGGAGCGCTCAGCCAGACCGGCGTCGGGCTTGGCTTCGTGCTCTCCTCCTTCGCCTTCTACCTGGCCCGCCAGCTCTCGCCCGAGGATTTCATGAACTGGGGCTGGCGCCTGCCGTTCCTCGTCAGCATCGCGATCTTCGCGGTCGGCATCTACATCCGCCTCCGCGTCAACGAGACCAGCGACTTCGCCCACGCCGAAACCGTGCAGGGGGTGGATCACGCGCCCCTGGCCACGGTCCTGCGTGAACATCCCAAAGAACTGCTCGTGGGCATCGGCGCGCGTTTGGCGGAGACCTGCGGTTCGCACCTTTTCGTCACCTTTGCCCTCGCCTTCGGCAAGGTCGTGGGCGTGCCGGTCGATATTCTGGTACTGGGCGTGACGCTCGGCATGTTGGTGGACAGCCTGATGATGCCTGTCTTCGGCTGGCTTTCCGACCTGTTCGGCCGTCGCCGCGTCTATGCCGGCGGGGCCGTGGCCATGGCCCTGTTCGCCTATCCCTTCTTTCTGCTGCTCTCGTCGGGGTCGACGCCGCTGGTCCTGCTCGCCTTCGTGCTGGGCAACGGGCTTTGCCATGCGGCGATGATCGGCGTGCAGCCCGCCATGTTCAGCGAATTGTTCCCGGCGCGCGTGCGCTATTCGGGCCTTGCCATGGCGCACGAGGTCTCCTCGCTCGTGGTCGGCCTCTCGCCGGTGATCGCGACGGCGCTCTATGCGCACTATCGCGATCCCGTGCCCGTCGCCGGCTTCCTGGTCGGGGTGTGCGCGATATCGCTTCTGGCGCTGGCGATCTTGCCCATGCGGCCGCGCGCCGATCGCGATTGCTCCGCCTGACGCTCGCGACACCGCACCGCGGGGTTGCTTCGCCTCGGGCGTTATGGAATCGGCGATCAGGCACGAGGGCCGGGGCGCATGATCGAATTTCGCGGCGCGTCTGCTGGCGTGACGCATGCATGGCCGTCATTGGCAACCGCCCCATCTGGAGAGGACTAGGCAATGACGACGTCGACCGACGACGACACGACGCGAACCAGCAGTGCGGACATCGCCTATACCGAAGTGCGCGCCAGACTGCGCCGCGGCGAGCTCGGCCAGGACGACAGACTGGTGGACAAGGTGCTTGCCGCCGAACTCAACATGTCGCGCATGCCGGCGCGCGAGGCGCTGATCCGCCTGGTCCATGAAGGCTATCTCGTCGGCTCCACTCGCGGCTTCCGCCTGCCCGACCTGACGCGCGCCGACATCCTTGAGATCTTCGAGATCCGCCTCGCGCTCGAACCGCGCGCGGCGGCAGCCGCGACGCAGGCGCTGACCGAGGCAGACCTGGTTCGCCTCTCGGAAGCCCTGGAACGCTCGCGCCGTGCGACTCTGGAGGCCTGCGTTCCCGAGATCATGATCGCCAATGCCGACTTCCGCGACATCTGGGTCGGCGTCGTTCCCAACGGCCGACTGGTCTCGGTCATCTCGCGCTACTATGACCATGTGAACACGGTGCGTGTCCTCACCATGCATGATTTCGAGACGCAGCACGTAGCGCTCAAGCTCATGGAAGCGATCTCGGACGGCTTCGCGCGCAAGGACTCCTTCCACGTCTTCGAAACGATGCAAACCTTCATCAAGACCGGACGGGACCGCTACCTGGCGCTCAACTCTGCATAAGGGTCGTCTTCAATCGAGCTCCGAGCGGGACAGCGATGCCTGCGATTGGGCCATGAGCAGACTGTTGGCTTTCGGGCGACCGACGCAGCAAAGCTGGCTTCCCCGCCGGTTCCGGCGCGTGGTCGATTCGACCCGGGTCAGCCGCGCAGCTGTCCGGATCAGCTGCCGTCACGCTCGGCGCCGCGCTTCATTCCTTCGGCAAAGCGAGCGGCAGGACCCATCCGTGGGGCTCGCGCACCAGTACCCGGCCGCAGTGGCGGCAATTGCCCGTATAGACATTGCCGTCATAGCGGACGCGTTTGCGATGAACGGAATGCCCCTTCAGCCAACACAGCAAGCGCATGCATCGATCCCCACAGAAAAGCGCCGGGCCCCTTGCTGCGCTCCATGATACGGGGAGCTTGCTTACACAAGTGTCAATTATGCAACTCTGATACGCAGTAGTTGCACGGGGCGGCGCTTCCTATAGCGGCTTCGTGGATCGGGCGCTCGGCAAAAATTGCGGCATTCGGCAAACGTTTGCCGAACGCCGCCTCGTGCGATCCGAATAGCTGGAACCTGGTCTCTATCCTATTGAGCGGCAAGGCCGCCGTCGACGAGCAGGCCGTGGCCGATCATGAAGGCCGCGCCTGGGCCGGAAGCGAACAGCACCGCTTCGCCGATCTCGGACGGCTCGGAAACGCGGCCGACCGGATGGTTCGCCGCCACCATCTTCTCGCCCTCGGCGAAGTTGTTGCCGATATTGTCGTTCATGATCGCGGTCTTCACGCCGCCCGGGCAGATCGCGTTGATGCGGATGCCCTGCTTGCCATATTGCAGCGCGGAGGCCTTGGTCATGCCCAGCACGGCGTGCTTGCTGGCGCTGTAGGCTGGCTTGTTCACCACGCCTGCATAAGAGGCGAAGGAGCCGATGTTGACGATCGTGCCGCCGCCCTGCTTCAACATCTGGGCGATTTCCTCCTTCATGCAGAGGAAGACGCCGCGCACGTTGACGCCCATGATCTTGTCGAAATGATCGAGCCGCCACTCGGCCTCGGGCACCAGCTCGGGATCGATGCCGGCATTGTTCACCGCATGGTCGAGCCGGCCATAGGTGGAGACGGCATGGGCGACCATCGCCTTCACCTGCGCCTCGTCGCTGACGTCGCAGGCGACGAAGCTCGCCTCGCCACCCTTCGCCTTGATCTGCGCGACCGTTTCCTCGCCGGCCTTGGCCGAGACGTCCGACACCACCACCTTGGCACCACGGGCTGCGAACAGCTCCGCCGTCGCGCGGCCGATGCCGCTGCCTGCACCGGTGACCAGCGCGACCTTGCCCTCGAAATCCGCCATTTTCCGCCATCCTCTCGATCATTGCGCGCACGTTTGTGCTCGGCGCGACGCTAAAGCGGGAAGCATTTCGGAGCCAGCATGTCGATGGAGACGGCTTGCTGGATATGGACGTTAAGTTGCGACGGCCGGGTGCCCCTGTGGAACGGGGCCTCAAGCTCCTGTAGCCCAAGGATAAAGAATTCCGGGAGATGGATGCATGAAGTTTTCGATCATCTATGAGGCGCAGCTTACGGACACGTCGCGCGAGTCCGAGCATCAGATGTTCCAGGACATGATCGAGCAGGTGAAGCTGGCCGAGGAGCTCGGCTTCGACTGCATCTGGGCGGTCGAGCATCATGCGCTTACCCAATATGCCCATATGTCGGCGCCGGAGACCTTCCTCGCCTTCGTCGCGGGGATGACCAAGCGCATCCATGTCGGCCATGGCGTCGTCTGCCTGCCCTACAAGATGAACCATCCCGCCAAGGTGGCCGAGCGCGTCGCGATGCTTGACCAGCTCTCAAACGGCCGCGTCCATTTCGGCGTGGGCAAGGGCGGCACCGACACCGAGGCCGGCCTGTTCGGCCACAAGGTGAGCGAGATCGGCCCGATGGTCGACGAGGCGATGTACCTCATCCCGAAGATCTTCGTGAACGAGGAGATCGAGCATGAGGGCGAATATATCCAGATCCCGCGCCGCGCGGTCTGGCCGAAGCCGTACCAGGATCCGCATCCGCCGATGTACATGGCCTGCTCGCGCGAGGATTCGCTGCTGACCGCGGGCGAGCGCGGCATCGGCGCGCTGGTCATGGGCTTCACCGGCCCCGAGGAGATCGCCCGCAAAAACAAGATCTACCGCGATGCCTTCGCCAACCGGAAGCCCGAGGACCAAGTCGGCTTCCGCCCGACCCAGCATCTCGCCGCGCTGTGCCCGGCGGTGATCCTCGAGGATCGCGACCAGGCGCGGCGCATGGGCCTGCGCGGCCAGCGCTTCTTCATCCAGGCGATCGAGCATTTCTACCGCGGCGGCCCCGCCCCGGTGATCGAGGATCTCTCCTTCGACGAGCAGATGGCGCTGCTGGAGAAGGACAAGGAGAATCTCGTCACCTATCTCGGCGAGGAGAAGATCGAGATCACCGACCTGCAGACCGGCAACTACCATGTCGAGCAGGACGCCTACGGCACGATCGACAATGCGATCAACTATGTGCAGCGGCTGGTGAATTCCGGCGCGGACGAGATCCTCTTCCTCGTCCAGATGGGCACCATCCCGCACTGGGCGATCATGGAGACGATCCGCAATCTCGGCGAGACACTGATCCCGCATTTCCGCAACCAGGCCGAGGCGGCGGCTGCGCCGCAGCCGCAGGTCGCGTGATGGCGGGTGGTGTCCTCGAAGGCCATACCGCCTTCATCACCGGCGGCAGCGGCGGGATCGGCAGCTCTTCGGCCAAGTTCCTGCTGCAGGACGGGGCCGGCGTGCTGCTGATGGGACGCCGTCAGGATGCGCTGGAGCGCGCCCGTGCGATGCTGCTGGAAGAGGTGCCGGGCGGCCGGGTGGAGATCCTCTCCGGCGATTCCTCCTCCGCCGATGACGTCCAGCGCGGGCTGGAGATTGCCGACCGCATGGACGGCACGCTCGACATGCTGATCCCGACGGTGGGCGGCGGCGGCTTCATGCCGATCCTGATGCACACGCCGGAGACCTTCCGCGAGCAGCTGGAGATCAACATCATCACCGCCTTCCTGGTGATCCGCTACGGCGTGCCGCTGCTCAAGGACGGCGGCACGGTGGTCTGCGTCTCCTCGACGGCGGCGATCATGCCATTCCCGTGGCTCGCCGCCTATTGCACGGCCAAGGGCGGGCTGGAGCAGTTCGTGCGCTCCGCCGCGGACGAGCTTTCGAGCGCCAAGGTACGGGTGAACGCGATCCGGCCGGGCATGACGCGCACGGAAAGCACCGGCGCGATGTTCGATGCCCAGAGCGTCGTGCAGCCCTTCCTCGATCAGATCCCGATGGGCCGCACCGGCGTGCCCGACGATATCGGCCGCGGCGTGCGCTTCCTCGCCGGCCCGGAATCGGGCTGGATGACCGGGCAGAGCTTCGCGATCGACGGCGGGCACGAGCTGCGCCGCAATCCGGACCTCACCGCGATGGCGCGCGGCCTGTTCGGCGATGAGGTGATCGATGCGGTGCGCGCCGGCAAGGCGCCGGAGGGCGAAGTGCGCGCGCGTGTGGCGAGCGAGGTGGCGTCGCTGAGCTGATTTTCTCATCCTCCCCCAGCGGGGGAGGGGGACCATGCGCAGCATGGTGGAGGGGTTCAGGCCGGCAACGAGCGATGCGTCTGCGGTGAGCGGAACCCCTCCACTGCGCCAGGCGCGGCTCCCCTCCCCCTCTGGAGGAGGATGAAAGTAGAAGGGATTGGACATGAAGCGGCTCGAGAACAAGGTCGCCCTCGTAGCCGGCGGCGGATCGATCGGTTCCGCGACGGTGCGGCGACTCGCGGAGGACGGCTGCCGCGTCCTGCTCGGCGACATCGCTCTCGACCAGGCTGAGGCCGACGCCGAGGAGATCAGCCGGGCGACTGGCGTCGAGGTGATCGCCACGGCCTATGACCAGGGCGACGACGCCTCGGTGAAGAGGCTGGTCCAGACCGCGGTCGACCATTTCGGCCAGCTCGACTTCGTCCACGCCAATGCCGCCGATCTTTCCGTCGCGGGCGAGGATTATGACGCCGTCGCGACCGATCTCGCCATCTACGACCGCACGATGGACATCAATCTGCGCGGCTTCGTGCTGGTGACGCGGCACGCCATGCCGCATCTGGTGAAGAGCCGCGGCGCGATCGTCTATACCGGCTCGGGCTCCGCCTATATCGGCGAACCCACCCGCTTCTCCTACGGCATGAGCAAGTCCGGCGTGAACGCGCTGATGCGCCATGTCGCCACGCGCTGGGGGCCGGAGGGGGTGCGGGCCAACGCGCTGGCGCCGGGTTTCGTGCTCGGGCGGCGCGATGCGAGCGCCCTGCCCGAAGGCTTCATGGAGATGGTGACGGCGGCGCAGCGTATCCCCGTGGTCGGCGAGCCGCGCCACATCGCCGCGATGGTCGCCCATCTCTTCTCGGACGACGGCGCCTGGATCACGGGTCAGGTGATCGCGATCGACGGCGGATCGACGATGCGGGCGTAAGGGCGGAGGCCGTGGGCCGCACCCCGCGATCACCGTTCGTGCTGAGCTTGTCGAAGCACTCCCTGCTTCTTTTGGTGTTGGAAGCAAGGAAGAAGGAAAGGGCTTCGACAAGCTCAGCCCGAACGGGGAAGAGGCTCGCTCATAATCCTTGTCCGGAAGGGCCATCGTTCAGGCCATTGTTGGCCGGATCGCGAAAAGGCAGCGACACCGTCGAGCAAAGGGCGATTTTCAAGGCTTTGCCGTCACTATAGGCTCAACTTCGTTTTCCAGCCGCGATGGAGGACCCTTATCCCGCCGCGGCGCCCCATCAGAAATCGGTGCGACATGGCTACGACGACACTCTCCCGGGAACCGGTCAATTACGATCCGTTCGACTATGCGCTGCATGACGACCCCTATCCGGTCTACAGGCGGCTGCGCGACGAGGCGCCCGTCTTCCACAACAAGAAGTTCAACTTCTGGGCGCTCTCCCGCTACGAGGATTGTGCCAACGCGGCGCGGGATTTCCGGACCTTCTCCAGCGCGCAGGGCACCTCGCTGGAGGATCTGAAGGCGCAGGTCGAATATCTGATCAACACCGATCCGCCCGTGCACACCAAGCTCCGGCACCTCATCAGCAACCTGTTCACCCCGCAGCAGGTGGCGCCGCTGGAGGATGCCGTGCGCCAGATGGCGCGCGAATTGCTGGCGCCGCACCTCGCAACGGGCCGGATCGACATCATCGGCGATTTCGCAGCCAAGCTGCCGATGGCGATCATCTGCCGCCTGCTCGGCTTCCCGCGCGAGGACGAGGATATGCTGCGCGCCTGGACGGACAGCGTCGTCCACCGGGAGGAGGGCAAGTTCGAGATGCCCGACGAGGGCATGCACGCCACGCTCAAGCTCTACGACTATTTCAACCAGGACATGGCCAAGCGCGCCGAAGGGCAGACGCGCGAGGATATCATCGCGATGCTGATGCAGGCCGAGGCGGAAGGCCGGCTGAAGCATGACGATGTGGTCGGCTATATCTACATCCTCTCGATCGCCGGCAACGAGACCACCACCAAGCTGATCGGCAACATCTGCTACCAGCTTCACAAGCATCCCGACCAGGCGGCCTTGCTGCGCAGCGACATGGCGCTGCTGCCCTCGGCGATCGAGGAGGTGATGCGCTTCGACGGGCCGACGCAGATGATGGCGCGCACCACCACCCGCGACGTGTCGCTGCATGGCGAGACCATCCCGGCGGGCGCCAAGGTGGCGCTGATCTTCACCAGCGCCAATCGCGACGAGCGCAAGTACAAGGATGCCGAGAGCTTCGACATCCGCCGCAACGCGCGCGACCATCTCGGCTTCGGCGGCGGCCTCCATGCCTGTCTGGGCGCGGCGCTAGCGCGGCTGGAGGCCAAGGTGGCGATGGAGGAGATCATCGCCGCGCTCGGCCATTTCGAGGTGGACGAGAGCGGGCTCGACCGGATGCACTCGCCGAGCGTGCGCGGCTTCACCCATGTGCCGCTGCGCTTCGACCCGAAATAAACGAACGACCAGGCCGCAGGAAAGAACAGGGCGGCCCGCCCGCTACAGGAGAGCGCCATGGCCACGCCGGAAGAGAATAAGGCGATCGTCACCGAGTTCATGAAGACGATCAGCAAGGGCGACGTCGAAGGGATCATCGCCGGCTATGCCGAGGACGGCTATTGCGAGACGATGGGCCGCACCCTGATTTCCGGCCGCTTCTCGCGCGAGCAGGTGGCGATGGCCGCCGGCCGCATCTTCGAGGCCTTTCCCCAAGGCGTGGAGTTCACCATCCTGAACCTCACCGCCGAAGAGGATCGCGTGGCGATGGAGGCCACATCGCAGGCCACCCACATATCCGGCCGCGAATATGCCAATCACTACCATTTCCTGTTTCGCCTGCGCGACGGGAAGATCACGCAAATGAAGGAATTCATGGACACCGAGCTCGTGACAGACGTGATCTGCGGCGGACAGCGTCCGGCACAGGCTGCCTGATACGGGCGCGCTCCATAGTGCCGCACAAACTCTGTTGGAGACGATCGATATGACGAGCAAATTTCCCGATGGCGCCGCCCTGGTGTTCGGCGGCAGCGGCGGGATTGGTCTGGGAGTAGCGGAATCCTTCGTGCGCGCCGGCACCGGCGTCGCCATCTGCTACAATTCGAAGAAGGACGCGGCGGAGAAGGCGGCGGCCGAATTGTCCGCGCTGGGCGTGAAGGCAACCGCCCATCAGGTAGACGTGCGCGAACAGGACAAGGTGCAGGCGACGCTCGATGCCGCGATCGCCGCGCATGGCCGCGTCCACACCGTCGTTTGGGGCGCCGGGCCGCTGGTCGATCAGGTGTTCATCGCGGATACCACGCAAGAGCAGTTCCGCCGCGCCGTCGAGATCGAGGTGTTCGGCTTCTTCACCGCGACCAAGGTCGCCATCCCGCATTTCCGCGTGGCCGGAGGCGGCTCCTTCGTCCATCTCGGCTCGGCCGGCGACAAATGGTGGCCGGCGCTGGACGGCCTGTCGGTGGCGCCCAAGGCGACCAACGAGGCGCTGATCCGCGGCATCGCCAAGGAAGAAGGCAAGAACAACATCCGCGCCAACACCGTGCTGGTCGGCGTGATCGAGGCGGGCATGTTCCTGGAGCTGTCGAAGCAGGGTGTTTTCGACCAGGCCTGGACCGACGAGGTCCAGAAGACGCTGTGCCTCAAGCGCTGGGGCCAGCCCGAGGACATCGGCGCCGCGGCGGTGTTCCTCGCCTCCAACGACGCCAATTATGTGACCGGGCAGCAGATCTCCGTCTCCGGCGGCTTCGGGGTCTGAGGCCATGACCATATCAGCGAGGGCGCGCGAGGTCGGGCTCGAGGTCGAGGATCCGCTGATCCTCGACGATCCCGATGCGCATCCCTGGGACGATGAGGCGGATCTCGTCATCGTCGGCTTGGGAGGCGCGGGCGTCGCCGCTGCATTGGAAGGCCTGGAGCGCGGTGTCCGTGTGCTGGCGGTGGATCGCTATGAAGGCGGCGGTTCCACCGCCGCCAATGGCGGCATCTTCTATGCCGGCGGCGGCACCGCCATCCAGAAGGAAGCGGGCGAGGAGGATCCGCCCGAGGAGATGTACAAATATCTCAAGATCGAGGCGGGCAATGTCGTCGCCGACGAGACGATCCGCCGCTTCGTCGACGAGAGCGCGCCGACCGTCGACTGGATCCTGAAGCATGGCGGCAAGCTCAACAGCAAGGTGTGGAAGAAGAAGGCGTCCTACCCGCCGCTCGACTATTTCCTCTATCACCCCGACAATTCGCTGGTCGCCAATTACGTCAAGCAGGCCAAGCCAGCCGCGCGTGGCCATCGGGCGCATACCCGCAATGGCAAGAAGGCGTGGGGCCTGGGCAGTGGCATCTACAACCCCTTGCGCGATTCCGCGCTGAAGCTCGGCCTCAAATTCCTGCGCCATACCGAGGCGCGGCAGCTCGCACTCGACAAGACCGGGCGGGTGATCGGCGTGAAGGTGCTCACCATCCCTGAGGGCAGCGAGGATGCGAAGAAGTTCGCGGCCTATATCGCCACGGCCGACAAATATCTGGCGATGCTGCCCCCCTCGCTGCCCTTCGCGGCGGTGACGATCGGGATCGGCAACCATTATCTCAAAAAGGCGATGAAGATCGAGGCGCATGCCCGCCAGACGCGCTGGCTGCGCGCGCGGGAAGGCCTGCTGCTGAGCTCCGGCGGCTTCATCATGAACCACAAGATGGTCGAGCATTATGCCCCGGCCTATGCGAAAGGCATGCCCAACGGCACGCTCGGCGACCAGGGCGCGGGCATCATCATGGGCATGACCGCGGGCGGATCCACCGCGCTGATGGGCAAGGTGAGCTCATGGCGCTTCATCAACCCGCCGAAGGCGTGGTCGGACGCGATCGTGGTCAATGCCAAGGGCGAGCGCTTCGTCGACGAGACCGTCTATGGCGCGACGATGGGGGAGCATATCGTCGACCATCATGGCGGCCACGGCTACATCATCTACGACGCCAAGGGCCGCACCGCGGCGCGCAAGCAGGCGATGGATCCGCTGATCGTCCCCTTCCAGCGCGACGTGACCTTGCTCAACCTAACCTTCAACTACACTAAGGCTCCGACGCTGGAGGCGCTGGCCGACAAGATGGGCTTCGACAAGGCGACCCTGCTCGATACCGTCTCGGCCTATAACCGTGCTGCCAAGGGACAGGAGCCGGACCGCTTCGGCAAGGAAGTGGCCGACATGCAGCCGATCGAGGCCGGCCCCTTCTATGCGATGGACATCTCGATCACGAGCCGCTTCCTGCCGCTGCCGGTAATCACCTTCGGCGGGCTGCGCGTCGACGAGCGCACCGGCCAGGTGCTGGACGAGGCGGGCCAGCCGATCGCCGGGCTCTACGCCGCAGGGCGTACCGCGGTGGGCATCGCCTCGCAGACCTATGTCAGCGGGCTCTCCTTCGCCGACTGCGTCTTCTCCGGCCGCCGTGCCGCGCGGCATGTCGCGCGGGCGAATGTGTGAAGACGAGACAGTGCTTCTTCTTCGTCATCCCGGACTTGATCCGGGATCCATTAGCCGCAGCGCTGCCAATAAGGCGCAATGCTGCAGCTGGTGGATCCTGACTTCGCCGCAGGCGAGTTTATCCTGAGCGAAGTCGAAGGGTCAGGATGACGAAAGAGAGGTGTCATCCCCGAAACCAAGGATCGGACCATGAGCGACTTTCCCGATTCCCTGCTCTACATCGACGGCGTGCAGCGCCCGGCCGAGAACGGCCGCACCTATGAGAATATCGCGCCAGCCACCGCCAAGCCGGTCGGCCGCGCGGCGGACGGATCGCAGGCCGATATGGAGGAGGCGATCGCGGCGGCGCACCGCGCCTTCCACCAGAGCGACTGGCCGACAAATGTTGCGCTGCGCGTTGCCATGCTACGCAAGCTGCAGGCCGAGCTGCGCCGCCTCGCCGACATCTATCGCGACCGCATCGCGGCCGAGACCGGCGCCACCGCGGGCGTGATCGCCGGGCCGGGCCTCTATTTCCCGATCGAGATGATGACATGGACGATCGATCTCGCCGAACGCTACGAATATCGCCGTGACATCGGCGTCACCAGCCTGATGGGCACGCCCAGCCGCCGCCTCGTGTTCAAGGAGGCGGCCGGCGTCGTCGGCGCGATCACGCCGTGGAACATGCCGGTGCAGATCAACCTCGCCAAGCTGACCGCCGCGCTCGGCGCCGGTTGCACCATGGTGCTGAAGCCCGCGCCGGACACGCCCTGGACGGCGACGATCATCGGCGAGGCGGCCGCGAACATCGGCCTGCCCGCGGGGGTGCTCAACATCGTCACCAGCGCGGACAAGGCGACGCTCGGCGAGCAGCTCGTCGCCGATCCGCGCGTCGACGTCATCTCCTTCACCGGATCGACCGGGGTGGGCCGGCGCATCGCCGAGGCCGCGGCGCCCACGCTCAAGCGCGTCTTCCTCGAGCTGGGCGGCAAATCGGCGAACATCGTGCTCGACGACGCCAAATTCCCCGACGCGCTCTATGGCGCCGCCGCGGTTTGCTACCATGCCGGCCAGGGTTGCGCGTTGCCGACCCGCATCCTGCTGCCGCGCTCGCGCTACGAGGAGGGCGTGCAGACGCTGAAGGCGATCTATGAGAGCATCCCGTTCGGCGATCCTTCCAGCCCCGAGCAGATCCTCGGCCCGGTGATCTCGCAATCCCAGTTCGATCGCGTCAGCGGCTATATCGAGCTGGGCGTCGAGGAGGGCGCGCGGCTGGTGACCGGCGGCGTCGCCGAGGGGCTGGACGGCTATTATATTAAGCCGACTTTGTTCGCCGACGTCACCAACGATATGCGCATCGCCCAGGAGGAGATTTTCGGCCCCGTTCTGGTCGCCATCCCGCATGACGGCGACGACGATGCGGTGCGCATCGCCAATGATTCCGTCTACGGCCTCAGCGGCGCGGTGCAGTCCGCCGATCCCGACCGCGCGCTCGCCGTCGCGCGGCGCATCCGCACCGGCGGCGTCAACGTGAACAGCGCCAACTACTTCGCCGCCGACGCGCCCTTCGGCGGCTACAAACAGTCGGGCCTCGGCCGCGAGATGGGTGTCGAGGGTTTCGAGGAATATCTGCAGACCAAGACCGTGGCACTGGAGGCGGCATGAGCGCGAAGGACAAGGTCGTCATCGTCACCGGCGGCGCGCGCAACATGGGCTTTCATTGCGCCGCCGGCCTCGTCCGCCGCGGCGCCAAGGTCGCCATTATCGCGCGCGGCGAAGAGGCGCTGGCCGAGGCGAAGCGGAAGCTGGGCAGCGACGTGCTCACCATTGCCGCGCAACTGTCCGAGCGAACCCAGATCGAGGATGCGATCGCGCAGGTCGCCGATCATTTCGGCGGGATCGACGGCATCGTGAACAATGCCGGCGTCGCCTATCCCAACCGCGTCGAAAGTCTCGATCCCGATCAGGTGCTGGAACAGACCGCGATCAATCTGCTCGCCCCGATCTTCGCCTGTCGCGCGATCATCCCGCATCTGCGCGCGCGGGGTGGCGGACGCATCGTCAACGTCTCCTCGGCGACGGTGCATGTCGAGGGCGCGTTCAGCTTCCTCTCCATCTACGGCGCCACCAAGGCGGGGCTGGAGCGCTTCACCGACGAGCTGCGCTACGAGGTGCAGCGCGACAATATCGCCGTCACCAGCTTCATCCCCGGCGATACCTCGACCGGCTTCGGCACCGGCTGGGATCCCGACGTGGTGCAGGAAGCCTATGCCGACTGGATGGAGCGCGGGCCTTATTGGAACGGGATGATGCCGGTAGAGGCGGTCGGCGAGGAGATCGCCCACATCTTCGACCTGCCGTCGAATGTCACCTATGAGTTCATGATGCTGCGGCCCGTGGGACGCAGCGGCAAGGTGCTAGAAGGCGGCTGATCCTTCTACATCCTCCCCCGAAGGGGGAGGGGGACCGCCAGCCGCAGGCTGGTGGTGGAGGGGCGAGCCGCTTGTTGAAATCGATGCCGTTCGCTTGGGGTGGGCGGCGGCCCCTCCACCGCGCTACGCGCGGTCCCCCTCCCCCTTTGGGGGAGGATGAGCGTATCCCCGCCGCGTCTTGTAGAAATCGACCGCTGCGCGCACCGATTCCTCCACCGGCCGCGGCGACCAGCCCAATTCCCGCCGCGCCTTGCTCGCATCCATGTCGGGCAGGATGTGGCTGAGCCGCGCGCTTTCGACCGAGAGCTGGCTGTCGCGCCCGCGCAGCTTCGAGACGACGTCCGCGCCGAAGCCGAGCGCATAGAGCATCCAGATCGGCATCTTGCGGAAACGCACCTTCCGTCCCGCCTGGTCCGCCGCCATCTCGTAGAGCTGCTGCTGGGTGAGCCAGCGTTCGGAGACGATGTAGCGCTCGCCGATGCGCCCCTTTTTCTCGGCGAGCAGCATCGCCTCGGCCGCATCCTCGACGCCCACGCAGGCAAGGCCGGCGTCGATCGCAACGGGCAGCTCGCCAAATGCCGCGGCCGAGAGCAGCCGGCCGTGCGGGGTGAGCGCATAGTCGCCCGGCCCATAGGTGTTGGCGACGTTCATCGCGATGCCGGGCAGGCCATGCTCGCGCACATAGCCGAAGAACAGCTCCTCCGCCTCGACCCGGCAGCGTATGTAGTTGCCCGCGGTCCTGCCGTAGTTGAACCGGTCTTCCTCGGTCGACACGCCCGTGCCGTTGATGCCGATCGTGGCGATGGTGCTGGTGAAGATGAAGCGCTTGATCCCTTCCGCCAGCGCCGCGTCCATCACGTTGCGCAGCCCCTCGACATTGACGCGGTGCATCGGCGCCGGATCGCGCAGCCAGGCCTGCGTATTGACGACGCAGTGGAACAGGCTCTCGCAGCCTGCGACCGCGGCGGCCACCGCTTCGCGATCCGTGACGTCGCCATAGGCCCACTCGACCGGCAGGTCGCTTATGCCCTCGACGTTGGTCGACCTGCGCACGAAGGCGCGCACCCTGCGCCCCTCGGCCACCAGCTTGCGCACGACATGGCTGCCGAGGAAGCCGCCCGCGCCGGTGACGAGGACGATGCCGCTCATAGCCGCCCCATCACCTCTTCGACGAAGAGGGTGAGGCAGCGCCAGCCGCGCTCGGGCGACAGGCCGCCGACCAGAGGATGCAGGATCGGCCGGAAGGCGCCTTCGTCGAGCCGTCGCCGGGCGCGCTCCAGGCATTGGTCGGGCGACAGGATCTCGAAGATGCCGCTGGCGCGCAGCTCCTCGATCGAGCCGCTGTCGGTGGCGTAGTGGCGCTTCACGCGCGCCTTGCTCCACGCCGAATATTGCCGGTTTTCCTTGAGGATGTTCGGGCCGATCTCCTCCCAGGCGCGGTCCGGGTCGGGATCGACGAAGAGGATCGAGAGATCGCTGAACGAGGAGACATGCGCCGGCTTGCCCAGCCGCTCGGCCTCGGCGCGATAGATCGCCTCGATCTCGGGCATCGGCTGGCCGGGCAGGAAGGGCAGCCCCCAACGCGCCGCGCGCTTCGCCGCGGAGATGCTCATCCCGCCATACCAGAAGGGCGGGTGCGGATCGGTGTAGGGCCGCGGCGAGACATGGACGGTGCGGCCGCGATAGTCGAACGGCTCGCCCGACCAGGCCTTGAGCAAGGTATCGATCAGAAAATCGGTGGCCTCGCCACGCGCCGCGAAGTTGCGGTCCATCACATGATATTCGCTCTCGCGATAGCCCTGGCCGAGCACGAAGCTGAAGCGGCCGCGGCTGATGAGGTCGATCACCGCGATATCCTCGGCCAGCCGGATCGGATCGTAGAGCGTCGCGAGGATGGCGGAGGCGCGCAGCCCGATCCGCTCGGTGCGCGAGGCCATGGCGGCGGCGAGGACGAGCGGCGAGGGCATCCAGCCGATCTCGGCGTCATGATGCTCCTCGACATTGACGACCGCGAAGCCGTTGGCGTCGGCATAGGCCGCCATCTCGATCGCGGTGCGATAGCGATCGGATTCGCCCGAGCGCGTCTCGGCCGCGCCGCTCATGTTGAAGCGCAGCACGGGCTGGAGGCCGGCGCCCAATCCGGCGATCTCTTCCGCAACCAGCATCCGGCCCTTCCCCTCGCTCGCCTGTCGTGCCGCGGCGTCTTGCCGGCCGTCTTTCACGGAGCGAGCTTAGACTAGGGGCAGCACCGGGCACATCAAGGGCGGCGAGGAGGCTTTGCGTCCGAAAGGACAAGGGTGGCCGCTTGGCAAAAGACATGGCGCTGCTGGGCGAGTCGAAGCGAGACTAAGCTGGCAGTCGGAAACGATGGGCATAATTCCCCGTTCGTGCTGAGCCTGTCGAAGCACTCCCTTCTTCTTCGGTTCCCGGGAAGACAGAAGGAGAAGGAAAGGGCTTCGACAGGCTCAGCCCGAACGGTGTTGGAGGTGTTCACTGTCAGAGCCTAGAATGACGTCACGATACAAAACCGGAGAGGGCCGATGAGCCGCAGCGAAGCATTGTCCTTCTGCCGCATCTGCATGGGATCGTGCGGCATGGTGGTGACGCTCGACGAGGAGCGCCGTCTCGTCGACATCCGCGCCGACCGCGAGGATCCGCAGACTTTGGGCTTCGCCTGCTTCAAGGGCCTGCGCGCGGTAGAGGCGCATTACAGCGCGAACCGCGTGCTGCGGCCGCTGAAACGGATGCCGGACGGCGCCTTTGCCGAGATCGGCATCGAGCAGGCGCTCGACGAGATCGCCGAGCGGCTGGCCGCGATCCGGAAGGCGCATGGGCCGGAGGCGATCGCCGGCTACAAGGGCGGCGGCGGCTTCTTCACCTCCTCCGCCGTCACCCTGCTGATCGAATGGCTGCAGGCGCTGGGATCGCCCAAGGCCTATAGCTCCGCGACGATCGACCAGTCCGCCAAGATGGTCACGGCCGGCCGGATCGGATTGTGGCCGCCGGGAAAACCGACGATCGCCCAGTGCGAGGTGCTGATGCTGCTCGGCACCAACCCGCTCGTCTCGCAGAATCCGCCCTTCGACGTGCGCAATCCGGTGAAGCGGATGAAGGAGGCCAAGGCGCGGGGCATGAAGCTGATCGTCATCGATCCGCGCCGCACCGAGACTGCCCAATTCGCCGACCTGCTGATCCAGCCGCTGCCCGGCGAGGACGTGTCCGTGCTCGCCGCGATCCTCCACATCATCCTTGCCAATGGCTGGGAGGACAGGGAATTCTGCGAGGCCAATGTCGCCGATCTGGAGACGCTCCGCACCGCCGTCGCGCCGTTCACGCCCGCTTATGCTGCGGCCCGCGCCGACGTGAAGGCGAAGGATCTGGTCGAGGCGGCGCGGCTGTTCGCGGCGTCCGGGCTGAACGGCATCGCCGGCAGCTCGACCGGGCCGGACATGGGCCCCTTCTCCAATCTCGCCGCGCATCTGATCGAGGCGATCAACGTGGTCTGCGGGCGCTTCCTGCGCGCGGGCGATCCGGTGCCCAATCCCGGTGCGATCCTGCCGCGCTATCCGCGCCGCGCGCAGGCGATCCCGGCGCCGCGCTGGTGGGACCATGGCCCGAAGAGCCGCATCGACGGATCGGGCATGCTCGCCGAGGAGATGATGACCGGCGTGCTCGCCGACGAGATATTGACGCCGGGCGAGGGCCAGGTGCGCGCGCTGATCGTCCATGGCGGCAATCCCGCCTCGTCGGTGCCGGACCAGCGCAAGATCGTCCGTGCGCTGCGCTCGCTCGACCTGCTCGTCTGCATCGAGCCGACCATGTCGGTCACCGCGGAGCTCGCCGACTATATCCTGCCGCCCTACATGCAATATGAGCGGCCGGACCTGCCCTTCTGGCTCTACGAATATATGATCTACCAGGACGAGGCCTATACCCGCTACACGCCGGCGGTGGCCGCGCCGCCCGAGGGCGCCGCGCTGGTCCATGATCATGAGATATTCTGGGGCCTTGCGAAGCGGCTCGGCATCCCCCTCACCTGGCGGGGCGTGCCGCTCGACATGGAAACGTCGCCGAGCGTCGACGACATGCTGGCGATCGCGGCCAAGGACGCGCCGGTCTCGCTCGACGAGATCAAGCGCCATCCGCGCGGGCTGATCGTCGATGGCGAGCCGCAATATGTGGAGCCGGCCGAACCGGGCTGGACCGGCCGCTTCACGGTGATGCCGGACGATGTCCGCGCCGAGCTCGACGCCGCACGCCGCGAAGGCGAGCAGAACGAGGACGGGCGCTTCTTCTATCGCCTTGCCGTGCGGCGGCTGCGCGAGACGTTCAACTCGGTCGGCCGCGACCTGCCGACGACGCGCAAGCGCGTTCCCTACAACCGCGCGTATATGAATCCCGACGATCTCGCCGTACTGTCGATCGGCGCCGGCGACGAGGTGGAGATCAGCTCGGCGCGCGGATCGGTGGTGGCAGTGGCCGAGTCCGACGCGACCTTGCGCCGGCGGGTGGTGACGCTGGCGCACGGCTTCGGCGGTCTGCCGGATGCGGCGAGCAATCGCGGCTATTATCAGGACGGCGTGTCGACCAACCTGCTGCTCGACGACGAACGGCGCGAGACGATCAACGCCATGCCGCAGATGACCGGGATTCGCATCGCGCTGCGGCGGGCGGGGCGGGTTAAGGTGTCCCACCAACGTCCGTCATCCTGACGAAAGTCAGGATCCATTCGCCGCAGCGTCGCGTCTTATCGGCACCGCTGCGGCGAATGGATCCCGGATCAAGTCCGGAATGACGGGTAATGGGATATCCCGTGCCTTACCGCACGATCGCCGGATGCGGGATGCGCGGCTCGCCGAGCATCTCGCGATAGGAAGGCGGCACGACGCCATTGTCGTCCGTGATGCCGTATTTCTGCGCGATCTCGGCGCCGATCAGCGTCTGGCCGGACAGCGTCATCAGCTCGGGGTCGTCGTAGAGCGCGCGGATGACGCGGCCGGTGAACTCCGGCGATTCCGCGACCTTCATGAACTCCTCATATTGCTCCGGATGCGCCTTGGCGGCGACGTCGGTGCGGTGCGTCTTGAGCGGGCCCATCCAGATCGAGACGGCGGCGACGTCGAAATCGCGCAGGTCCACCGCCATGTCCGCGGCGAACTTGTCGACGCCGGCCTTCTGCGCGCCATAGGCGGCGCCATGCATGTAGCAGGCGGAGCCGAAGGAGGAGGAGAAGGTGATCAGCCCGCGGCGGCGCTTCACCATCAGCGGCGCGGCATAATAAGAGGCGACATATTGACTGCGCAGGCCGACATCGAGAATGTCGACCAGGGCGAGCGGCTTTTCCCAGAAGACGCCGGGATTGATCAGATCGTCGTCGATATAGGCGACGTTGTTGACGAGGATATCGAGCTGGCCCTGCTCCTCGGCGACGCGGTCCATCAGCGCCTTGACCTCGGCATCGTTGCGATGGTCGACGCCGACGGCGATGCCCTTGCCGCCGGCGGCGGTGATCGCCTCGGCCGTCTCGCGGATCGTGCCGGCGAACTTGGACTGGCCCTCCGCGGTGGTACGGCCGGTGACGTAGACGGTCGCCCCCGTCTGCCCCAGCCCGATCGCAACGCCCCGCCCCGCACCGCGGCTCGCGCCCGTCACGATCGCCACTGTCTTGTCGGCCATTCTCACGTCTCCGTTTTTAATCCGTCCAACCCCTCATTCCCGCCTTCGCGGGAATGAGGGTAGCGTTACCTACATCCCGTTGCGCGCCTTGAAGTCGCCCACCAGGAACTCGACCGCATTGCGGATGTCGTTGCGGCGATAGCCGAGCAGCGCCGTCTCCGCGGGATCCGGGTCATAATAGATGGTGCCGCCGCGGCCGGCGAACATCGTCGCGTCCGGAAACAGCGGATGCTCCTGGTCGATCACCGGCAGCGTCACGTCGCTGCCCGCCGCGTCGAAGAACATCTGGATATATTGTTGCCAGGACAGATTCTCGTCGCCGACCAGATAGGCCTTGGCCGGCTCGCCGCGCTCCAGCGCGCCGGCCACCGCCTCGGCGAGCGACTGGGTGGAGATGCAGTTGGCGCCGCCCGGCGGAGCGAAGTATGGAATGCCCTCCAACTGGCCCATCGCGTAGCTGATGTAATAATCGAAGAAGGAGACGGCGAGGCCTGGGATCGAACCGACCACGATCGGCGCGTTCACGCTGGTGACGCGGAATTCCGGCGTGTTCAGCGCGCGGATGCCCTCGTCCGCGAGATGGCGCGAGCGGACATAGTCGTTGGTCTCGATCAGCTGCGGCGCGGCCTGCGGATAATAGCTGCCGATATAGACGGCGACGGGAATGCCCGCCTCGCGCGCCAACGCGAAGAATTTGGGCACGCCGATCGAATTGGCGCGCTCATAATGGGCCGACGGGTCCGCGCCCTCGGGGATGTGGCGGATGTCGTTGCCCGCGCCGAACACCAGCGCGTCGAAGCCCTTGAGCTGGTCGACGGTGAAATCGCCGTCCAGATAGCTGCCCTTGATGAAGGGGAAGGTGACGAGCTCGGTCCCTGCCGACGGCGCGTTGCGCGCGGCGAGGGTGACGTCATGACCGAGCGACTTCAGGTGGGTGGCGCAATGCGCGCCGATCATGCCCGTGCCGCCAACCAGCAAAATCTTCATCTACAGTCTCCCGGCGGGCTTCAGCCCTGCTTGTGATCGTCGAGTACCTTGCGCAGCACGCCGAGCAGGGTCGAGCCGCGCGGATGGCCGACATAATGGACGAGGAAGACGGCGACCTCCTCCGCCTGCTCCGGCGTCAGCTCGCCATTGGCGAGCGCGGCGCGCAGCTGGATCTCCAATATGCCGGCATCGCCGAGCGTCGCGGCGACGCCGAAGATCATCAGCCTCCGGTCGCGCACGCTCAATATGTCGCGCGACCAGACCTCCGCGAACAATTGCTCGATCGTGTTGGTGACATAGTCCGATCGCCCCTCGCGCGGCGGCAGCGGCACGACATCGCCATAGATTTTCCCGAACATCGCCTCGCCGCGATCGCGGCGCTCGTCGCTATGGCTCATGCCTCCATCGCCTCCTTGAGCAGGACCATCGGATCGAACACGCCCATCATCGCGCCCGCGGTGAAGCCGGCATCGGCGACGAGGTTCAGCCCGTTGACGTAGCTCGCGCCCGGCGTGTTGAGGAAGATCAGCGGATAGCTCTGCTCGGCCGAGGAGGAGCGCCGGTTGATCGGCCGGGTGAAGACGTCGATCATCTTGGCGCTGGAGACCGCCTCGAAATCCTTGGTCATGCCGGATTCGGTCGGCCCGGGGCTCAAGAGGTTGATGCGGACGCCCCGTTTGATCAGTTCCTGCGACTGGAGCAGGCCCCAGACGATCACCGCCTCCTTGGCGAAGGTATAGGGATCGCCGAGCTCCGCCAGGCGGGGCTCGGCCCAGGCGAGGCCGGCGTCGTAATCCGGCGTCGCGATCAGCTCGCGGATCGTATCGAGCCGCTGCATATAGCCATTGCCCGCCGTAGAGGCGATGACCGCGATCGCGGAGCCTTCCGGCATCTTAGGCAGCGCCTGCTCGATCAGGTAGCGCACGCTCAGGAAATTGACCTGGATCACCTCGATCGCTGGAAAGGTCTGCGGCAGGCCGGCGCAATAGAACAGCGCATCGATCGGCCCCGGCACGGCGGCCAGCGCGGCATCGATCTGCGCGCGGTCTCGCAGGTCGCAGCTCTGGAAGGAGGCGAGTTCCACCGGTGAGGGCCTGATGTCGAAGCCGTGCACCTCGCCGCCGAGCCGCACCAGCTCGCGCGCCGTCGCCTCGCCGATGCCGGAGAAGCAGCCCACCACCACGCAGCGCTTGCCCTTGTAGGACCAGAGATCGGCCATGCGTCATCCTCTTCTGCTGTATCCGTCCGTCTCTATGGGCTGGCGCCGGGCGACACGAGGGCCGCGATGTTTTGAGAATGGGCCACTTCGTTCGATCGCGCCCGAAACAGGGCGGACGCGCAGGGGATCGGGTGGTCCGCTTCCTTGTCCGGCCGAAGCGGCGCGCCTAGCGTGCCCGCGCAATTGCGAGCGGCGGCCGCACCCGCGCCGCCATGAGGACAATCGAGGGAGACAGGATGGGCGAGGCGCTCTTTCCCGCGGGCTGCGCGCTGGTGATCGGCGGCAGCGGCGGCATCGGCAGCGTGGTGGCGAAGGAGCTGGCGCGCGCCGGCAGCGACGTCGCCATCACCTATCGGCGCAACAAGGCGAAGGCCGACGAAGCGCAGCAGGATATGGACGCGATCGGCGTCAAGGTGACGAGCCACGCGCTCACCACCGGCGACCGCGCGTCGGTGGCGGCCGCGGTCGAGGAAGCGGTGGCGGCGCATGGCCGGATCCACACCGTCGTCTATGCCGCGGCGATGCTCACCGAGCAGGTCGACATCGCCGATATCAGCGACGCGCAATGGACCGAGGCGGTCGAGCAGGATCTCGGCGGCTTCTTCAACGTGCTGAAGGCGACGCTGCCGCATCTGCGCGCCGCGGGCGGCGGATCCTATGTCAATCTCGGCTCGGCCGGCGACCTCTACTGGCCGCCCAAGGATGCGCTGTCGGTGGCGCCCAAGGGCGCGATCGAGGCGCTGATCCGCGGCATCGCCAAGGAGGAAGGCGTCAACAGGATCCGCGCGAACAGCGTGCTGGTCGGCGTGATCGAGGCGGGCATGTTCCTGGAGCTGACCAAGCAGGGCGTGTTCGACCAGGCCTGGACCGACGAGGTGCAGAAGCTGCTCTGCCTCAAGCGCTGGGGCCAGCCGGAGGAGATCGGCCACGCCGTCGCCTTCCTCGCCTCGAACAAGGCGGGATATATCACCGGGCAGCAGATCTCGGTGGCCGGCGGGTTCGGCATTTAGACGTCACAGGGCACATTTTCCCGTTCGTGCTGAGCTTGTCGAAGCACTCCCCTTCTTTTCCGATGTCGAAGGAAGAAGGAACGGCTTCGACAAGCTCAGCCCAAACGGGTTTGCGGTTTCGCGGTTCGGTTGGCCTGGTCGGTCGGCCGCATGTGGGAGAGACAATCATGGATCTGGGTCTGGCCGGCAAGACGGCGATCATCACCGGCGGCAGCGGCGGCATCGGACGCGGGCTGCTAATCGAGTTCGCGCGCGAAGGCCTGAACGTCGTCAGCGCCTCGCGCGATCAGAAGACCGGCGAGGGCATCGCCGAGGAAGCCCGCGCCATGGGCCTGGCCGGCACGATCGTCGCGGTCGCCACCGATGTCACCGATCGCAAGAGCGTCGATGCCATGGTCGCCGTCGCGCATGAGCGGTTCGGGCCGGTCGACGTGCTGATCAACAATGCCGGCGGCGTCGCCCATCCCGCGCCCTTCGAGGATTTCGACGAGGAGGGCCGCCGCTGGGAGATCGCGCTCAACATCGACGGCGTGGTGAATTGCTGCCAAGCGGTGGCGCAGGACATGCTCGGCCGCCAGCAGGGCAGCATCGTCAACATCTCGTCCAACGCTTCGCTGCTTGGCGAGGCGGCGAACGGCACCGTCAATTACGGCGCGACCAAGGGTTATGTGAACAGCTTCTCCAAGGCGCTCGCCTATGAATGGGCGAACCGCAACGTGCGGGTCAACACGATCGCGCCGGGCTGGATCGTGCCCTATGAGGACGACCAGATGGGCCCGGGCAGCTTCTGGAACCGGTTCGGCAAGGATGTCATCGGCACGCCCACTGCGATGGTGGAGTCGATGGAGCAGGGCACGCTGCACAATATCAGCAACCTGCCGCTGAAGCGGCTCGGCCGGCCGGAGGACATCGCCTATGCCGCGCTGTTCTTCGCGTCCGACCGGTCGAGCTACATGACGGGGCAGCTGGTCAGCGTCGGCGGCGGCGCCTGGATGTTCTGAACCATCGTCCCCCGTTGCCCCGCAGCAGCAGGAGGATGAAGGCCGCTTATGCCCAGTCCCGCTCCGCCGCCTCGCCGATCGCCGCATAGATGCGATCGAGATCGTCCGTCTCGATGCAATAAGGCGGCATGACGTAGATGGTGTTGCCCATCGTCCGCAGCAGCAGCCCCCGATCGCGGAAGAAGGCGGTGAGCCGGGGGCCGAGCCCGGCGAGATAGCCGCCATCGTCCACCGCCATCTCCATCGCCGCGATCGTGCCGCAGCGGCGCAGGTCGACCAGCCGATCGTGGCCGGCAAGTCCCCGCAGCCTCTCCTCCTGCATCGCGCCCAGCGCCGCGATGCGCTCCCGCACCGGCTCCTCGCGCCAGATCGCCAGATTGGCGTTGGCCGCCGCGCAGGCGATCGGATTGGCGGTGTAGCTGGAGGAATGGAAGAACATGCGAGACCGGTCCTCGGAGCGATGCGCCTCGAAGATCGGCGCGGCGGCGAGCGTGACCGCCAGCGGCACCGAACCGCCGGTAAGCCCCTTCGACAGGCAGAGGATGTCGGGCGCGACGCCCGCCTGCTCGCAGGCCAGCAGCGTGCCGGTGCGGCCCCAGCCGGTCATCACCTCGTCGAGGATGAACAGCACGTCGTGCGCGGCGCAGATCGCGCGCATCTCGCGCAGCACGGCGGGCCCGTACATGCGCATGCCGCCCGCGCCGAGGACGAGCGGCTCGACGATGAAGGCCGCCGGCCGCTCGGGCGCGCGGCACAGCCGCTCGAGCGCGTCGAGGGTCGCCTGCTCGGCTCCCGCGACCGGAAAGGGGATGCTGTCGACGTCGAACAGCAGCGGCGCATAGGCGCGATTGTAGACCCCCCGCTCGCCGACCGACATCGCGCCGATCGTATCGCCATGATAGCTCGATTCCATGACGATCAGGCGGTGCCGCGGCGCGCCGATATTGGCCCAGTAGCCGAGCGCCATCTTGATCGCGACCTCGACGCAGGTGGAGCCCGAATCCGAGAAGAAGACATGGGCGAGCGGCGCTGGCATGATGTCGATCAGGCCGCGCGCCAGCGTCTCGGCCGGCTCGTGCGTCCAGCCGGCGAAGATCAGCTGGTCCAGCTGCTCGGTCTGCGCGCGGATCGCCGCCATGATCCGCGGATGGCAATGGCCGTGCGTCGTCACCCACCAGGAAGAGATGCCGTCGACGAAGCGGCCGCCATCCGCGGTGTGGAGCGTCGCGCCCTCGGCATGCGTAACCAGCGGGATAGGCTCGCGCAGGCCATGCTGGGTGAAGGCGTGCCAGACGGGCGAGCTCATGCGGCGAAATCCCCGATGTCGAAATGGACGGCGAAGGCGGCGGCCAGCCGCTCGCGGTTCAGCGGGTCGACGCGCGGCAGCCGGCCCAGCCGCCGGACCCCGCCGATCGCGCAGATGATCTCCTCGTCATCCTGATGCGGCTCGCCGATGAAGGCGAGGCCATGGATGGAAAGTCCGCGTGCGCGTAGCGCCTCCACCGACAGCAGCGCATGGTTGATCGAGCCGAGCCCGGTGCCGACGCACAGCACCACCGGCCAGCCCCAGCGCGCGAACAGATCGGCGAAGAGCGTGGTGCGGGTCAGCGGCACCAGCAGGCCGCCAGCGCCCTCGATCACCAGCAGGCCGGGACAGGACGGCGGCTCCAGCGAGCCGGGATCGATCTCGACCCCTTCCACCGCCGCTGATCTATGCGGCGACGCCGGCAGCTTGAGCCGCCACGCCTCCGGCAGGATGCGCTCCGGCGCGAGGCCGGCGAGCGAGGCAACCGTCTCGCTGTCTGTCGCCTCCTCGAGCCCGGACTGGACGGGCTTCCAGTAAAAGCCATCCAGGGCGCCCACGAGCGCGGCGGAAAACACGGTTTTGCCGATGCCCGTACCGGTGCCGGTAACAACGAAGCCCTTCATTCTCCATCCACCACCACATAGGCGACATGATAGGTCACGCTCGCGCCGCCCGCCTCGAACGCCGCCATCACCCGCCGCAGTTCCGCTGCCGTCGCCGGCCGATGCCCCGCACGCGGGCTCTGCGCGCCGATCCCGCGCAGCGCCGTCAGGAAAGCCCGCGCGTCGGCATGCCGCTCGACGATATGCTCCTCGGCAATGGCGGCGTCGGACAGCGCCGCCAGCTGCGTGATCGACGGATAGAGCGGCGTCGCCGGCTCCAGTCCGGCGAAAACGAAGGCGGCCCGCCATTCCGCGAAGCTCTCCTCCGCCATGGTCGCAAAGGCGATCCGGCCGCCCGGCGCGAGCAGCGCCATGAGCCGCTCGAGCGCGCCCTGCAGATCCGCGAACCATTGGAAGGCGAGGCTCGAACAGATGAGATCGAAGGATTCGGGGGCGAGATCGGGACGCTCACCATCCAGCAGCCGATAGCACAGACCCGGCCCGTCGCCGATACGCGCCCGGCAACGGGCGAGCATTTCCGGCGCGAGGTCGGTCACCGTCCAGTCGCCGCCGATACGCGGGCGCAGCGCCGCGGTGAGGAATCCCGTGCCGCAGCCGATCTCCAGTACGCGCGGCGCCTTCGGGAGGGGCAGCGCGGCGATCCGGCCGGCCAGCGCCTCGGCGACGTGGCGCTGCGTCTGCGCATAAGCGTCATAGGCTTCCGCCCGGCCGAAGGCGGACAGCGGATCGCTCACAGCGCGGCCCCGATCGCCGCCACCAGCGCCGCGACATCTGTTTCCGATACGTTGAGCGTCAGCGAGACGCGCAGCCGCGCGGTGCCGTCCGGCACAGTCGGCGGGCGGATGCCGCGCACGTCGAAGCCCGCCTGCTGCAAGGCACCCGCGACCCGCATGGCGCGGCCATTGTCGCCGAGGATCACCGGCTGGATCTGCGATCCGCTGGCCGCGACGCCCAGTTCGTGCTCGAACAGCGCGGCCGCGGCGGCGACCAGCGCGGCCAGCCGGTCGCGGCGCTCCGGCCGGTCGCGCACCAGCGCCAGCGCGCCGCGGGCGACCGCGGCCATCAGCGGCGACGGCGCGGTCGAGAAGATGAAACCGCGTCCCTGGTTGACGATATAGTCGGTCAGCACGCGCGGGGCCGCGATCAACGCGCCCTCGCAGCCCAGCCCCTTGCCGCAGGTATGCAGGGTGACGACATTCTCGCGCCCTTCCAGCGCGCCGGCGAGCCCCCGCCCATCCGCACCGAACACGCCGGTGGCGTGCGCCTCGTCGATCAGCAGATATGCCTCGTGCCGGTCCGCGATCGCGGCCAGCGCGGCGAGCGGCGCGCGATCGCCATCCATGCTGTAGAGGCTCTCCACCGCGATCCACGGCCGCCCCATGCCGCCCCGCGCGCGCCAGGCGGCGATCGCATCGGCGAAGGCGTCCGCGTCGTTGTGCGCCGCCGGCACGGCTTCGCCGCGGGTCAGCCGCAGGCCTTCATGTGTGCTTGCGTGGATCAGCGCATCGTGGACGATCAGGTCCCCGCGCTGCGGCAGGGTCGCCACCAGCATCGAATTGGCGCCATAGCCGCTGGACAGCCAGAGCGCGCTTTCCGCGCCGAAAAAGGCCGCGGCCTCGGCTTCCAGCGCCTCATGCTCGGGATGGTTGCCGCGCAGCAGGCGCGATCCGCCCGAGCCGAGCGGCACGCCGCGCGCCAGCGCCGCTTCGGCCACCGCCCGCAGCTCGGGGGAAGTCGCGAGGCTGAGATAGTCGTTGGATGCGAAGTCGAGCCCGGCCCGCGGCGCGAGCGCACGCAGCCGATCGCGGCGGGCGAGGCCTTCGAGGTGGCGGCGATGGGGATCGTGCGGGGCCATCGCCGCGCCCCTAGAGCGCTTTTCGCTCCGGCGAAACCATCAAGCCGCATGCGATGCCGGCGGCGGAGATCGGCGGGGCCGGAAAAGCGGGTGCAGCCGGGGGCAAACCGGGCCTCGTTCATTGACGGGAAAGCCGATTTGCCGTTTGAAGAGGCCATGGCCCGTCATCAAATTGTCACTGCCAGGACCGAAAAGCGTCATGCCGTAGCGTCATCGCCCGCCACGGCGCGATTCGCGCCGGCGGTGGTCCGCGGCCGCGGGCAGCCGGTGATGGTGATTCCGGGCTTTCTCGCCACCGATCTGTCCACCGTGCTGATGCGCCGCGCCCTCGAACAGGCTGGCTATCGCGCCTATGGCTGGCGGATGGGCATCAATTTCGGCACGCGCGCCGATACGCTGGTGCGCCTGTCCGCCCGGCTGGACCAGGTTCGCGCCGAAGCGGGCGAGCCGGTCGCGCTGGTCGGCTGGAGCCTCGGCGGCCTGTTCGCGCGCGAGCTTGCCAAGGAGCGCCCCGATGCGGTCACCCGGGTGATCACCATGGGCAGCCCCTTCTCCGGCGATCCGCGCGGCAACCGCGTCTGGCGCCTCTACGAGCTGATCGCCCGTCACCCCGTCGACGCGCCGCCGCTGCCGGTGAACCTGCCGGAAAAGCCGCCGGTGCAGACCGTCGCCATCTGGTCGGCCCGGGACGGTGTGATCGATCCCGCCTGCGCCCGCGGCGAAACCCATGAGCGGGACGCGGCGATCGAGGTCGGCTGCAGCCATCTCGGCATGGTCCGCGCGCCCGACGCGCTGGCCGCGATGATCGGCGCGCTCGCCGGCTGAACCTTATCCGGGACGGGTCATCCCGCCAGGAACGGCGCCGCCACCTCCGCCGGCACCCGCGCGGGCCGGCCGCTCGCCCGGTCGATGATCGCCCACGTCGTGCGTGCCCGCACATGCAACTGGCCGTCGGTGCCGACGAATTCCATATGCCGGTCGAAGCGCGCGCCCTTGGGCGGCTCGGCGATCCAGGTGCGCGCCGTCACCCGCTCGCCCTCGCGCAGCGGGCGCAGATAATCGATCTCGTGCCGCGTCACCACCCAGAGCCACGCCGCGACATGCGCCGGATCGGCGACGGCGAGCCAATGCGCCGTCGCGACGTCCTGGATCCAGCGCACCCACACCGCATTGTTGACATGGCCGAGTTCGTCGATGTCCTCCGCCGCAGCGACGATCTCCTGCTCGAACGGCGTCATGGCAGCGCTCGCGTCATCGATTCGCCTCCAGGACGACTCTCACACCCCACACCCGTTCGGTTCGAGCGAAGTCGAGAACCTCGCCCGAGCGAAGTCGAGGGTTCTTTTCCCTTCTCGGCTTCGCTCGAAGGGGGTTCTCGACTTCGCTCGAACCGAACGGGAGAAGGGGGCGACAGACGTCCACCCTTACCCCGCCATCCCGAGCTGCCACAGGATGAAGGCCTGCTCCTCCGCATCCTCGCGCAGATGCTCGAAGCGGCCGGACTTGCCGCCATGGCCCGCGCCCATATTGGTCTTGAGCAGCAGGATATTGTCGTCGGTCTTGGTCGCGCGCAGCCGCGCGGCCCATTTCGCCGGCTCCCAATAGGTGACGCGCGGATCGTTGAGCCCGGCGGTGATCAGCACCGGCGGATAGGCCTGGGCGCGCACATTGTCATAAGGCGAATAGCTGAGGATCAGGTCGAACGCGGCCTTGTCGGTGATCGGATTGCCCCATTCCGGCCATTCGCCGGGGGTGAGCGGCAGGCTGTCGTCCAGCATCGTGTTGAGCACGTCGACGAACGGCACATGCGCCACCACCGCGCCCCATAGATCGGGATCGCTGTTCATCACCGCGCCCATCAGTTCGCCGCCCGCCGAGCCGCCGGAGATGGAGATGCGCCCCGGCGCGGCGAAGCCCGCCGCGATCAGCCCCTTCGCCACGTCGACGAAATCGGTGAAGGTGTTGGTGCGCTTGGCCAGCGTGCCGTCGCGATACCAGCGATAGCCGAGATCGTCGCCGCCCCGGATATGCGCGATGGCATAGGCGAAGCCGCGGTCGAGCAGCGAGAGGCGCACGGTCGAGAAGCCGGGCGGGATCGCGATGCCATAGGCGCCATAGCCGTAGAGGTGCAGCGGCCCCGATCCGTCCCTGGCGAAATCCTTGCGATAGACGACCGACACGGGCACCAGCGTGCCATCGCGCGCCGGCACGTGCAGCCGCTCGGTCGCATAGGCCGACGCGTCATAGCCGCTCGGTATCTCCTGCACCTTCAGCGTCTCGAACGCGCCCGTCGCCACCGCATAGTCATAGACGGTCGGCGGCGTCACCATCGACTGGTAGGAGAGGCGCAGCGTGCCGACATCATATTCGGGATTGGCGGCCAGGCTCGCGACATAGCTCGCCTCCGGGAAGGGAATGCGCGTCTCGCCGTCGGCATAGCCGCGCAGCAGGATCTGATCGAGCCCGTCCTCGCGGCCCGACACCACGTAGAAGCCGGCGAAGGTGGTGAGCCCGCGCACGTAGAAATGGTCGGACGGCGCCATCACCTCGCGCCAGTCGCCCGGCGCCTCCAGCGGTGCGGCGGCGATGCGGAAATTGGGATGAGTGTCGTTGGTGCGGATGAAGAGCGTGCCGTCATGCTCCTCCACCTCATATTCGCGCCCCGGCTGGCGTGGCGAAACCAGGATCGGCGCCGCCTCGGGATCCGCCAGCGGCACCAGCCGCACCTCGCTGGTGACGTGATCGCCGGTCGAAAGGATCAGGAATCGGCGCGACTGGCTGTGGCCGATGCCCACCTGGAAACCCTCGTCCGCCTCGCGGTAGAGTTCCACGTCGCTGTCCACCGGCGTGCCGATGCGATGCATCCTGGCGACGTCGATCCGCCAATTGTCGTTGACGAGGCCATAGACCAGCGCCGCCGAATCCGCCCGCCAGACCACGCCGCCGAGCGTGCCGGGAATGACGTCCGGCAAATCCTCTCCGGTCGCCAGGTCGCGGATGCGCAGGGTGAAGCGCTCCGATCCATTGTCGTCGACCGCATAGGCGAGCAACCGGCCGTCCGGGCTCTGCGCCATCGCGCCGAGGCGGAAATAGGCCTTGCCCTCGGCCAGCGCCGGCTCGTCGAGGATCAGCACGTCCGGCCCGCCCGCGACGGGGCGGCGATACCAGCGGCGATATTGCTCGCCGGGCCGGTACGCCCACCAGCTCAGCCAGTCGCCATCCTTCACCGGCACGCTGGCCTCGTCCTGCTTCAGCCGGCCCTTCATCTCCTCGAACAGCGTCTCGACCAGCGCCGCGCGCGGCGCCATCGCGCCTGCGAAATAGGCGTTCTCGGCCTCGAGATGGGCGAGGATCACCTTGTCCTCCACCGCCGGATAGCCGGGATCGCGCAGCCAGGCCCAATTATCCTCCACGGTCACGCCATGGCGGGTGAAGCTGTGCGGGCGTGACGGGGCGGTGGGCGGCGCGGGAAGGATCATGGCGAGGGTTCCTTGTCTGGCGCGGCGAGGCGGACGCGCCTATGTTCTATCCCACGCATTTAGGCAGGTATGAGTTCATGTCCACTTACCAGGATCGATTGCAGGCGCTTCGCGAGGAACTGACCAAACGCAGGCTCGACGGCTTCGTCGTCCCCCTCACCGACGAGCATATGAGCGAATATGTCGGCGCCTATGCACAGCGCCTCGCCTGGCTGACCGGATTCCAGGGATCGGCCGGCTCGGCGGTGGTGCTGCCTGCCGAGGCCGCGATCTTCGTCGACGGGCGCTACACGCTGCAGGTGCGCGAGCAGGTGGACGGCAGCCACTGGAGCTACCAGTCGGTGCCGGAGACGAGCGTGGCGAGCTGGCTCAAGGGCCATGCCGCGGAGGGCGCGCGGATCGGCTATGATCCCTGGCTCCACACCAAAGGCTGGGTGAAGCAGGCGCGCGCCGCGCTCAAGGACAAGGGCGCCGAGCTGGTGGCGGTCGACACCAATCCGGTCGACGCGATCTGGCCGGACCGGCCGGCGCCGTCCGAGGCCAAGCTGGTCGTCCATCCCGACGCGCTGGCCGGCAAGAGCGCGGCCGCCAAGCGGCAGGACATCGCCGAATGGCTGACCGCGCAGAAGGCCGACGCGGCCGTGCTCAGCGCGCTCGATTCGATCGCCTGGACGTTCAACATTCGCGGCAAGGATGTCGATCGCACCCCCGTCGCCCTCGCCTACGCCCTCGTCGGTGCCGACGGCACGGCGGACCTGTTCGTCGAGCCGGGCAAGCTCAGCGACGATGTCGCCCAGCATCTCGGCAATGCCGTGCGGCTGCATCCGCGGGATGCCTTTGCCGGCCATCTCGCCGGCCTGTCCGGCAAGCGCGTCATCGCCGATCCCGAGCGCGCCGTCGCCGCGATCTTCGAGGCGCTGGACAAGGCCGGCGCCACCGTGATCGAGGCGCGCGATCCCGCCGTGCTGCCCAAGGCGATCAAGAACGAGGCGGAGATCGCCGGCACCCGCGCCGCCCATCACCGCGACGGCGCGGCGCTCACCCGCTTCCTCCACTGGATGGCGGTGGAGGCGCCGGAGGGCGGCCTCGACGAGCTGACCGCCGCCGCCCGCCTCCAGGCCTTTCGCGAGGAGACCGGCCGGCTCGAGGATCTGAGCTTCGACACCATCTCCGGCGCCGGCCCGAACGGCGCGGTCGTCCACTATCGGGTGAGCGAGGAGACCAACCGGCCGATCGAACCCGGCTCGCTCTTCCTCATCGATTCCGGCGGCCAGTATCAGGACGGTACGACCGACGTGACCCGCACCATCGCGATCGGCACGCCCACCGCCGAGATGCGCGATCGCTTCACCCGCGTGCTCAAGGGCCATATCGCGCTCGCCCGCGCGATCTTCCCGCAGGGCACCCGCGGCGGCCAGCTCGACATCCTCGCCCGCCAATATCTCTGGCAGGCCGGCCTCGATTACGCCCACGGCACCGGCCACGGCGTCGGCAGCTATCTCGGCGTGCATGAGGGGCCGCAGCGCATCGCGACCTTCGGCGGCGGCGACGAGCCGCTGCAGCCCGGCATGATCCTCTCGGACGAGCCCGGCTATTACAAGGCCGGCGAATATGGCATCCGCATCGAGAATCTGGTGCTGGTGACGCCGCAGGCGATTCCCGGCGCGGAAAAGGCGATGCTCGCCTTCGAAACGCTCACCCTGGCGCCGATCGACCGCACGCTGATCGACACCGCCCTGCTCGACCCCGCCGAGCGCGCCTGGGTCGACGCCTATCACGCCCGCGTCCTCGCCGAGATCGGCCCGCTGGTGCCCGAGGACACGCGCGCCTGGCTGGCGGAGGTGACACGGCCGCTCTAGCATGGCGACGAAAACTCACCGTCATCCCAGCGAAAGCTGGGATCACTCTCAACCTCGAGCCGGGCGCGTTTAGAGAGCGATCCCAGCTTTCGCTGGGATGACGAGAAAATCCGCCTGCTGACGATGAAATCGACCGACTTTCGAGAGGAACTGACGATGCGCAAGAAGACCCTGATCCTGTCCGCCGCGGCGGCGCTCATCCTCGGCGGCGGCGCCATCGCCTGGGCCGAATTCCCCGTCGCCCCGCCGACCCCGCCGCTCGCGGGCGCGGCCAGCAAGACGCTGTCCAGCTTCAACCTGGTGGCGATCGACGGCGCGCCGATGCCGCTTTCCAAATATGCCGGCAAGGTCGTGCTGCTGGTCAACACCGCCAGCTTCTGCGGCTTCACGCCCCAATATGAGGGGCTGCAGAAGCTGCAGACCGATTATGCGGCGAAGGGCTTCACCGTGATCGGCGTGCCCTCGGGCGATTTCATGGATCAGGAATATAAGACCAACAAGGAGATTTCGGGCTTCTGCAAGGCGAAGTTCGGGATCAACTTCCCGCTGGCCGAGAAGGGCGACGTGGTCGGCCCCAAGGCGCTGCCGGTCTATCGCTGGGCAGCGGCGGTGCTCGGCCCGGACAAGACGCCGCGCTGGAACTTCCACAAATATCTCGTCGGCCGCGACGGCAAGCTGATCGCCGCCTTCGGCACCAAGACCCCGCCGGGCGACCCCAGCGTCACGGGCGCGATCGAGGCGGCGCTGAAGGCCCCTCCGAAGAAGGCGTAACCTTTCACCCCTCCCCTTTAGGGGAGGGGACGGGGGTGGGGCCTGTCCCAAAGCGCGGCGTTTGCTCATCCCCGCACACGACATCCCGCCCCCGCGCCTGGGCCTTGCGGCGCCGGAGATTCTCCCTGAGCGCCGCGGCGAGCCGCGCGGCGCGTTCCTCATCCTTGGTCGGCATGACCCGTTCGATAGGGCCGTCGACGGCATCGCGGCAAGCGCCTTGACGGACGCGTCCACATTCTCCATAGCGCCGCCTCACCCCGACAGGGGTCGAATCCGGTGCTGCCGTAGCTCAGTGGTAGAGCGCATCCTTGGTAAGGCTGAGGTCGTGAGTTCAATCCTCACCGGCAGCACCATTTTTCCCTAGTAAAACAGTGGTTTAGATCATCCCCGTAGGGGAATCGCCGGTAGGCCCAGCCTCGCCGGTAGGTCACTGCCAAGGACCGGCAAAGGACGTTTCGGCGATTTCCGCGCCAGATACGAAAAAGGGCGAGCCGAAGCCCGCCCTTTTGACGTTCGCGACGATCGCGCCGGTTAGGCTTCGATCTTCAAATCCAGCTTGATCGAATCCGACGACATGCCGGACAGGCGGGCGATTTCGCTTCGGGCGAATGCCAGCACGTCGCCCACGGTTGAGAATGCAGGCGCTTCGTTCACTTCCTCGCGTGCGACAGGCGTTTCAGCAACAGCCTTCTCGGTCGCGACCGGCGTTCCGGTTTCCAGTTCGTCAATCGTGAACCGGACGATTGCGGGATACTCGACAGCCAAGCCCGCCCCCGCCTGCGTGGGAAGATCGGCGTCCGCTGCGTCCAGCTTCACCCACATGCCGAAATCGTCACGAACGGTATGGCCATTTTCGATCCTCGCGGCATAGGATGCGTCGAACCGCTGGCGAACTACGTCCGCCGGGAACAGATACACGTCTACATTCTGCGGGTTTTCGTGATCGTCCACGGCGGACACGATCACAAGTTCAACATCATCCAGCGTCTTCCAACGGGTTCCGTTATCGAGCGGCGGGAAGGCGATCCAACGATCGCGCGTCGTGCGGATGGACGCGACCTTCATTTCGCCGCCCTTCGACGCTTCCCACACGTTGCTCAATCCGCGCCCCGGCTGGCGCTTCATCGAATAGCCCGCCTTCTTCGCGCCTTCGACGGCTGCGCTCACCATCAACCGCCACGAAGCGGTTTCGCCCATTTCCTTCAAACGGTTCGTCATCGTCTTGCCCCTTCGCCAAATCGTTCGGCGCGACCGCTTCGCTCCATATGCGAACCGTATGACTGAATGTGCCGCATACGTCAAACGGTTTGATATGGTATGGCGATATGGTTTGAACCAATTGGTGCGACGAATGCGATCGAACCTCCGGCAAGGCGAAAAAACCCCGATCCCGAAGGACTGGGGGCTGTTGGCCCAACGCAAGCAATTTGGATGCCCCCGGCTCGCACGCATAAAACAAACCGGGGGCACCCATCCCCGCGAGGCAACGGACGAAGGCCCTGCGGGAATTACGGTGACAGTGCACTAATTAGCCCTTAACGGCCTTGCTATCGGATTTGCAGCACTGTTCGAAACAGCGGAGGACGAAACGTGGCTCCTGCGACAAGCCTATCGATCGGCGGTGGCTTCGATCAGGCACAGGCACGCGGGACGGTGTAGGGGCGCCTCCACTCAAGGGCGGCGCGGGCTGAAGTTTAAATAAATGCACGTCACCGTAATAGGTATCTGGATTTCCGGCTTTGCTGTAGCGATGCACAATTCAATGGCGCGAACCGAAGTAGATGCCATTAGCTTGGGTACGCGGCCATATTTGCTTTTAGGAAGCCGGAGCGCTGCGAGTGTATCAAAAGCAGTGCGCACCTGATATCCGACTCCACAAGTCGGAATGACTGCGGCATGATAGCCAGATGGAAGTCAAGAAGCGGCCAACCGCCCTGTTGCTAGCAACGGCTTACGCCGCTTGGCAACTCATCATCCA
Organism: Flavisphingomonas formosensis; assembly: GCF_009755815.1. GTDB lineage: Bacteria > Pseudomonadota > Alphaproteobacteria > Sphingomonadales > Sphingomonadaceae > Flavisphingomonas > Flavisphingomonas formosensis. The sequence continues at coordinate 208,515 of NZ_WRPK01000001.1, read as the reverse complement.
ACCTATCTGGAATCTCAACGTCGAAAATCTGGCTCAACAGGGGAATGTGGATAAGGCCTTTGTTCATGGCCGCGTTGTTGTGACGTGGCTATCAGACATGAGCGCATATGTCCCAAGCTCATTTGGGCTCGGGTTTGTATGTGGGTCTCTGCTGTTCGCATATTGGGATGCGCTTTCCCGGCGCTTCCGAAAACATGTACTAAAGCGAGGTGAGACGGTGTTATCGGACGAGCCGGTAATTCGCGCTTGGCTGGGGAACATGGTCCCACACTTTGACCATGAAGAGAGCGCGTCACCCAGCATTTATCTAACAGTCCTAAACTTCGGAGCGATACCGTTCAAAATTCGCGCGATAGAAGGATTTATTACGCTGTCACATGATAACGGCAATATGGAGAAGGTGGAAACGCGACTGCCACACGCATTCATGAATAAAGAAGATATGGAACGGGAAGTTCCTCCAAATCATCAAATTCTACTAAAATTAATACAACCATTTCCTCCAAGCATTTTGCGGTTAATGCCTGATATATTTAAATCGTCTATACGGCCATATTATGATTTTACAAATTTAAAGATCATACTTTGCTCAGATATTGCTCCGGACAGGGACTTAAGGATTTGGGAGTCTATGCGCCTTACTACTGGAGCATGGTCCGTAAGAGGCGACGAGACTTTCAAGATGTTCAAGACGCCAGAGGAACGAAAACAGTTTGTCGAAAGCTGGACCGCACTGACGAAGTTGCTCATTAAGAGATAAGAGCTGCTAAAGAAAGCATGTATGTGATGGTGAATTCTAAATAACGGTGATGGTGTGAACGGCGCTCTGAGGGAGGTTTGATTCGGTGATGCCGATCCTCCACGGTGTGACTGCCGAAGGTCTGTCACCATAATTACTTTTATCTCATTGCGTCGAGGCCGGAAGATGCCCCGCGACTATATTGATTTCCATCTGCACGCCCTCTGCCAAGCTCGCGTCAAAACCTAGGCTTTTTATATGAGCCCGCCCCAGAAGCGGGGGATTAGCGGCTGCGTCGAGTGTTTTCCGCATGATATATTGTGAAAGGCCATTCGCTGAGGTTGCAGTTCGTGCGACGTGGGTAGCCCAGCCCTGCGAGACCATTGCGTCGAGCAGTTCTTGGTCGGTTTGAGCACCGCGAAACCCGGTTGCGACCACATCGCAGGTCGAGGCTGTGACGACAGACCACGCTTCACCGCCTTCGCCGCCGAAGCGGAAGAAGGTGTTTCTAAAATCGACAGCCGCCTGGGTTCGTGACCGAACATATCGCTTTAGGAGGTCGGGAACAGCCGACAGCGGTTGAGTGCTCCCCGAAGGTGGAAGGTCAACATACATAGTCGCGCCGGCTGGGACGACAACCTGTCCGCCTGCGGCTGACTGCTCGCAAACCGAGATAGCCTTGGAGATTGTCTCGGTGCCTTGCTGCGTCGCCGCTGCCGGAGCGGCCGCAACGACCGCCAGTAAACTCGCAGCGAAAGCTCTCACCAAATGATCCCCTGCCGCTGTGTTCGCGCCTTAGGAGTCTGCCCTGCCAGACGGGAGACGGTTGTCAATCCACAGCATTTTCACCCTCTACCGCGATCGATTCACCTGCCGCGCTGACATTCCCGCATCGCCCGCAACCGGATAGGATCGCCCCTCGAAGAGAATCGGGAGATCCCATGACCGTCGTCGCCGCCTATCTCTACCGTGACGGCAAGCGCGTCCGCGAGATCGCGATCGACGAGAAGGTCGATTGCGCGCACGACAAGTCCGAGTTCATCTGGGTTGGCATCGCCGACCCGCTGGAAAGCGAGCTGCGCACGCTGCAGCAAACCTATGGCCTGCACCCGCTTGCCGTCGAGGATGCGCTCAAGGCGGATCAGCTTCCCAAGGTCGATATCTATGGCGACCAGCTCTTCGTCGTCGCGCGGACCGCGCATCTCGAGGACGATGGCATCGCCTATGGCGAAACCGCGATCTTCGTGGGGCACAGCCATATCATCAGCGTGCGCCATGGCTCGGCGCGGGCGCACACCACGCTGCGCACCGGGCTGGAAGCCGTGCCGACGCAGCTCGTCCACGGCGTCGACTATGTGCTGCACGCGATTCTCGATTTCATCGTCGACGGCTATCTGCCGATGGTCGAGACGATCGAGGACGAAGTGCTGATGATGGAACGCCGGGCGGTCGACACGTTTCTCGAGCGTGAAGAGATCAACCGCATCTTCGCGCTGCGCCGCGAGCTGATGCGCTTTCAGCGCGTGCTCGGGCCGATGAGCGAGGTCGCGGCCAAGTTCGTGCGGATGGAGCTGCCCTGCATCGATGCCGCGGCGCGGCCCTATTTCAGCGACGTGCTCGATCATGTCCGCCGCGTCCAGACGATGGTCGACGATCTGCGCGAGGTGCTGACCTCGGTGTTCGAATTCAGCAACCTGCTCGAGGGGCAGCGCACCGGCGCGATCACCCGCCAGCTCGCCGCCTGGGCCGCGATTCTCGCCGTGCCGACCGCGATCGCCGGCATCTACGGCATGAATTTCGAGCATATGCCCGAGCTCAAGACGACCTATGGCTATTTCGTCGTGCTGGTGGTGATCGCGGTGATCTGCGCCACGCTCTACGCCCGCTTCAAACGGATGAAGTGGTTGTGATCCTGAAACCAGGAAGAGGGCCATCTCAGTCCCGGCGATTGCGCGTGATAACGGCTTCGGCGCCAGCGAGGCATAGCTGGATTCGGGCGCAGCGAAGGCGCGGTCCAGCTCCGCTTTCAGGCGTGCGAACTGCTCCGCCTCGGCCCGCTCCTTGTCGCGCCGGATCAGGTTGCGGACATATTCGCTGACATTGTCATAGGCGCCCTGATCCCCGACGTTCGAAGCGACGAAGTCGCTCAACGCGCCACCGATGCGTATGTTTAGGGTCATGGGCTTGTTCATGCCAACGCACCTTTCGTCCCAATATGGTGGAATATGATGGACGGCCGCAAGGCGCCCTCCCGGCAATCCCCCCGCCCATGCCAGCCTCGCTGCCATGACCGACACGCGTCCCTACAGCCCCGCCCTGATCCCAGCCGCCCGCAACCTCGCCGCGCGCGGCGCGCTCGACAAGGATCTCGCCATCGCCTTCGGCGTCCCCTTCCAGACCATCCGCGCCTGGAAGCAGGTGCATCCCGACTTCGCCGCCGCCTGCCGTCTGCCGCCCGACGCCGCCGACGAAGCGGTCGAGCGCGCCCTGTTCCGCAAGGCCACCGGCTATGACCGCGAGACCGAGCGCGTCTTTCTGCGCGACGGCACGCTCGTCCGCACCACCGTCACCGAGCATGTCCCGCCCTGCGACAAGGCCGCCACCCTCTGGCTGCGCGTCCGCCGTCCCGAGCGCTGGGGTCCGCCCCCGCCGGTGATCCTGCGCGCCGGGGACGACGCCCTCTCATCCACCGAGGAGGCGCTGCGCGACATAGAGGAGGCTGCCTATGAGGCCATGTGCGCCGCGCAGGATGGCGGGCCGGAGATTGACGGCGACGACGACGCGATGGCCCGGATCGATGCGCTCGATCCCGGGCCCGGCGCGCCCGTGGACGAGGGCGATCCTCTCGTGGGTGTCGAGCCCCGAGGCTCTCCCGCGAACGCCGTCTCCACCTTTCCCGTTCGGTTCGAGCGCAGTCGAGAACCCGTTTCGAGCGTAGTCGAGAAAGCCGACGTGGAAACTCTCGACTTCGCTCGGGTTGGATTCTCGACTTCGGCCGAATGGCCGAAGTTTACCCTGAGCGAAGTCGAAGGGCTCGAACCGAACGGTGGAGATAAGTCGACGTCAACGCGCCTTCGCTGGGATGACGGGCAGTGCGCGCCGGATCGCGATACCCTCCCTCATCGCATACACCCCCCGCTGCCCGGCCTCACCCAAGCCATCCCCGTCAACCCGATCGACATCGACCCGCCGCCCCCGCCCGGCCCGCAATATGATCCCGCCTTCATCCCCCTCGCCCGCCAGCTCGCCGATGGCGGCGCGCTCGACCGCGATCTCGCCCGCGCGTTCGGGATCAGCGCCACCACCCTGCGCCAATGGACGCTCCGCCACACCGCCTTCGGCGCCGCCTGCCGCCTCGCCCCTGCCGTCGCCGACGATGCCGTCGAAGCGGCCCTCTTCGCCCGCGCCATCGGCTACACCTATATGCGCGAGCGAGTCCTCCTCACCGACGACGGCGATCTGCTCCGCACCGAAAGCCGGGCCGAGCTGCGACCCTCGCTCTTCGCGGCACGGTTCTGGCTGCTCCGCCGCACCGACCGCTGGTCGCACCACTGCCAGCGCCTCGACCTCGATCCCGCCGAGGCCGCCCGCCTGATCGCCGAGACCCGTGAGCGCGTCGCCGAATATGACCTCCACCGCCGCCACTGGCGCACCCACGGCTGCGCCCCGCCCGGCCGCGCCGAACCCGCGCCCCCGGACGAGGATTGGGACGAGGCCGGCCTCATCGATGACGATGACGAATGATCCTCCGGCATCGAGAATGGCGCTTACCCCCGATATCGCACCCTAAAGAGATGATTCGTTGCAAATCGGCGCGACAGGACGCTTTCTCCATCCATGAGGTTCGCTGCGGTCTCGGATATCCATGGCAATCTGCCCGCGCTCGAGGCGGTGATCGCCGACATCGCCACGCGTGGCATCGGGACGGTCGTCAACCTCGGCGACTGCCTGTCGGGCCCGCTCTGGCCACTGGAGACCGCGCAGCGCCTGATGGCGCTCGGCTGGCCCACTTTGGCCGGCAATCATGAGCGGCAGCTGCTCACCCAGAGCGTCGCGGAAATGGGGATCACCGACGCCGGCACCTTCCCGCAGCTCACCCCCGCGGTGTGCGACTGGATACGCGGCCTACCACCCTCGCTCGCTTATGGGCCGGACATCCTTCTCTGCCACGGCACGCCCGCCAGCGATCATCGCTACTGGCTGCACCGCGGCCGGCGCGGCGCGATGCGCGAGGCGACGCTGCGCGAGATCGAGACGGACGCCGCGGACGTCGCACTCACCTTGTGCGGCCATACCCATCTGCCACGCGCGGTGAGCCTCGCCGACGGGCGCATCGTCGCCAATCCGGGCAGCGTCGGCCTCCCGGCCTATGAGGATGATCTGCCGAGCTACCATGTGGTCGAAATCGGCACGCCCCACGCCCGCTATCTCGTCGCCGAGCGCGTGGCGGGCCGGTGGACGATCGAGCTGGTGGCGACCGCCTACGACTTCGAACGCTCCGCCCGGAAGGCCGAGCGCGCCGGCAGGCCCAGCTGGGCCCACGCCCTCCGGACGGGACGCGTCATGCCCGGCGGCGAAGGCGGGACGGGCAAGGGGCGATAGCCGCTACCGCGAACCGTCCTCCTCGTCTTTCGGCGGGAGACCGAGCGCAGCGCGATCTCGGCGTTCGATCCAGCGATCGAGCCGTCGGAAAACCGCTTTGATGAAGCCCACCGTCGCCAGTTCGAACCCGATGTAGAGCCCGAGGAGAACGATGAGGAGTATCGCTGCGCCGATCGTCATTCTGCTCCGGTCTTGCCAGCGGCTAGAACATCGTGCGGAAAAGTGGGAACCGGTTTTCCGCGCAAACGATGCGACCACAAAGGCCCGCTCGAGCGAGCCGTCAGTGATCGCCCGTGTCATATGTCTCCAGCGCCTGGCGATCCTCGCTCGACACGAACTCGCAGGCGAGCAGCGTCTTGCCCTCCATCGCCGGCCCCTGCCGCGCGACGATCGAGATCAGGCCCATCTCCTTCATCGCCTGCTGATCGTCCGGCAGCGGGCGCGCGAAGCCGAGGGTGGAGGCGCCGAACAGCCGGCTCGTCTCGGGCGCGAGGCCGTAGCGCTTGGCCGCCTGCGCCGCGACCTCGCCTTGCAGCAGCACGCCCACCGCGGTGCCGGCGAACACCACGTCCTGCGCGACGAAGCCGTCCCGCTCGATCGGCCTCGGCAGATGATAGACCGCCGCGCCCAGCCCGGACGTGTCCGGCTTGGCGAGCTTCTCGGCCGCCTCGTAGAGCGCGGTCGCGCTATCCATCGCATAAGGCGGCTGGCACAGCGCCGCCCCGAAGAAGTCCGGCGCGGGCTCGGCGGCCATGGCAGGCATGGTTGCGATCAGGGCGGCGAGCACACAGAGGGGACGAAGCATCCGCGCAATTTGCACCCGCCGCTGTCTTCGATCAAGCGGGGCGATCCTCTCGTCATCCTGACGAAAGTCAGGATCCATTCGCCGCAGCGTCGCGTCCTATCGGCACCGCTGCGGCCCATGGTCCCCGGATCAGGCCAGCGCCGCCAGATCCATGTCCGCCGGCACCGCGATCGTCTTGGTCTCGAGATATTCCTCGAAGCCCTCGACCCCCATCTCGCGCCCGACGCCCGACTGCTTGTAGCCGCCGAACGGCGCGTTGGGCGCGAAGAAGTTGGCGCCGTTGACGTTGAACGTGCCGGTGCGGATGCGCCGCGCCACCTTCATCGCGCGCGCCGGCGAGGCGGAGATCACCGCGCCCGACAGGCCGTAGATGGAATCATTGGCGATGCGGATCGCATCCTCGTCATCCTCGAACGGGATGGCGACGAGCACCGGGCCGAAAATCTCCTCCTGCGCGATCGTCATGTCGTTGGTGACGTCGGCAAACAGGGTCGGCTGGACATAATAGCCCTTGGGCAGGTGCGGCGGACGCCCGCCGCCGGCCACCACGCGCGCGCCCTCGGCCTTGCCCTTCTCGATATAGCCGAGCACCCGGTCGCGCTGCACGGCGCTCACCTGCGGGCCCATGATCTGGGTGGGATCGGTGGGGTCGCCATAGGGGAAATGGGTGAACATCGGCTCGAGGATGGCCAGCGCCTCCTCGTAGCGCGAGCGCGGCAGCAGCAGGCGCGAGGTGATCGCGCAGCCCTGGCCGCTATGGTAGCAGACCACCGCCGCATTCTGCAGCGCCTGCGTAAAGTCCGCATCGTCGAGGATGATCAGCGCGGATTTGCCGCCGAGCTCCAGGAACACCTTCTTGATCGTCTGCGCGGCATTTTCCATGATCCGCCGGCCGACGCCGGTCGAGCCGGTGAAGGAGACGACGTCGACCCGCGGATCGCCGGTCAGCAGCTCGCCCACCGCGCGCTTGTCGGCCGAGGTCAGCACGTTGAACACGCCCGCCGGCAGATCCGGGCACGCCGCGGCGACGCGGCCGAGGATCGAGGCGGACCAGGGCGTCTCGGGCGCGGGCTTCAGGATCACCGTGCAGCCCGCGGCGAGCGCGGGGATCACCTTGGCGATGTTGATCTGGACGGGCACGTTCCACGGCGTGATCGCCGCGACGACGCCCGCGGCCTCCTTCACCACAAGCCGGCGGGTCGGGCCGCCCATGCTGCCGAGATCGTCTATCTCATGCTCGAACTGGTACGTCTCGAGCAGCTCGATCGCATAGTCGATGCTCGCAATCGGCCCGTCGAGCATCGGCCCGTAGGTGACGCCGATCGTGCAGCCGCTCTCGGCCATCACCTGCTGACGCCATTCCTCGCGCACCGCGTGGATACCGTCGCGCAGCTGGCGCAGCACCTTGAGGCGCAGCGCGGTGTCGGTCGCCCAGTCGGTCTCGTCGAAGGCGCGGCGCGCGGCGGCGATCGCCTTCTCGGCGTCGCCGACGCTGGCATCGGCCGCGACGCCGGCCACCTCCTCGGTCACCGGGTCGATCACCTCATAGGTCTTGCCGCCTTCGGCCTCGACCAGCTTGCCGTCGATGAACAGCCGGGTTTCGGGATTGAGGGATGCCATGCCGATCGCTCCAGAATCGATGAACCGCGCCTCCCGACGCGCGGGAAAGCCATGCTCCCGGGCAATAGGTTCGCGGACGCCCGGCGGCGAGGGGACGCAGCTTGTGCCGCGGCGCTTTGCATTTTGCTGCGTAGTCGGGGCCTCCTTCATCCGGAGGGGGGCCGGCGAGCCCGATTTTCTGGCTCCGCCCTTCACAACCCCGGGCAATAACAATAAATGCACAATAGCTGTTATCGATGTGCTGAATCGGGAGGCGGCCATGAACGTATCGATCGGAAAACGTTGGGAGGATTTCGTGGCCGGGATCGTCAGGACCGGCCGCTATGGCTCGGCGAGCGAGGTGATGCGGGAAGGTTTGCGGCTCGTCGAGGAACGCGAAGCCAAGCTGGATGCGCTGCGGGAAACGCTGAACGCATCGATCGCGCGCGGCGGCGAGCGAACGGACGACGAGGTTGCCGACCATCTGGCCAGGGAGATGGAGAAACTGGCCGCCCAAGGCTTCTGAGTGCGTCGGCTCGTCTATCTCCTCTCCGCGCAGGACGATCTGGCCGATATACTTCGTTATGTGACGCAGGAGAGCGGCAGCCTTGCGATCGGTGCTGCGTTCGTAGGGAAACTCCGCGAACGGTGCATGAGGCTGGCGGCCCTGCCGGCCTGCTCGGAACGCCGCGCCCCGAACTGGGGGACGAGATCCGCAGCACGCCGCATCAGGGCTATGTCATCTTCTTCCGCTATGTCGGCGATCGCATCGAGATCATCGCCATTCTGCACGGCCGTCACGATGTGGAGCGGCATTTCGGCCATTGATCGACGGGGGAAAGGAGCTCTTACTTCCCCCGCATCATCGCGGCCGCGCGTTCCGCGATCATCATCACCGTGGCGTTGGTGTTGCCATTGACGAGGTTCGGCATGATCGAGGCATCGGCGACGCGGAGCCCTGCGATGCCGTGGACGCAGAGCGCGGGGTCGGTCACGCCCTCGGCCGCCGAGGGGGCCATGCGGCAGGTGCCGGAGACATGGTAATAATTGTCGGCATGGCGGCGGATGTCGTCGGCCAGCGCCTGGCGGCTGCGCACCTGGGGGCCGGGCACGATCAGCGCGTCGATCAGCTTCGAGAGTGCGGGCACGTTCGCGATCTCCCGCAGCCGCTCCGCGCCCGAGGCGAGCGCGCCGAGGTCGCGCGGGTCGCTGAGATAACGCGGATCGATCGCCGGCGCCTCCGCCGGATCGGAAGAGCGCAGAGTGACGCTGCCGCGGCTCCACGGCCGGCCCTGGTTGATCATCATCGAGAAGCCGTCGCGCCGCGGCAGCTTGCCGAACGCGCCCTCGCCGCCGCCGATCAGCGCTGGGACGAAGAACATCTGCATGTCCGGCTCGGGCAGCGAGGCATCGCTGCGGTAGAAGCCGCCGGCCGCCGAAGCGCCGTTGGACAGGAAGCCGCGGCGCCCGAACAGGTAGCGCAGCCCCTCGACCATGCCCGTCCACGGCTTGGTATAGCGATAGGCGCTGATCGGCTCGCGGATGCCGAACTCCAGCTTGTAGGCGACGTGGTTCTGCAGATGCGCGCCGACATGCGGCTGATCCAGCACCACATCGATGCCGAGCCCATGCAGCGCATCGGCCGGGCCGATGCCGGAGAGCAGCAGCAGCCGCGCGCTGCCGATCGCGCCGGAGGTCAGCGCTACCTCGCGTCCGCAGCGGATCGTGCGCCGAGCGCCGCCGGCGAGCAGCTCGACACCCGCCGCACGGCCGCCCTCGACCAGGATCTTCGAGACGGTGGCGTCGCAGATCAGGCTGAGATTGGGACGCTTCAGCGCGGGCCGCAGATAGGCCGCGGCGGTGCTCGCCCGGCGGCCGTCGTCGATATTCCAGTCGAAATTGCCGAAGCCGTCGGGCTCCGGCACGTTGAGATCGTCGATGCGCGGAAAGCCAGCGGCGGCCAGCGCGTCGAGCACGCGATCGACCACCGGCAGCGGCGATGTGCCGCGCACCGTGCGCACCGGCCCGTCGCCGCCATGCCAGGGCCCGGCGCCGCGATCGCTCGCCTGTGAACGGCGGAACCAGGGCAGCACCTCGTCATAACCCCAGCCGGAGCAGCCGGTCGCGGCCCAGGCGTCATAGTCCGCCCGCGCACCGCGCGTGTAGACCATGCCGTTGATCGAGCTGCCGCCGCCCAGCACGCGCGCCTGGGTGAGCGAAAAGCGGCGATTCTCCATCACCGGCTGCGGCTCGGTCATATAGCCCCAGCTCAGCTTCGGATCATAGGCGACCTTGAGCGCGGCGCCAGGCACGGCGAGCAGCGGCGAGCGATCGCGCGAGCCCGCCTCGACCAGCAGCACGCGCGCGGCGGGATCCTCGGAGAGGCGCGCGGCGAGCACGCAGCCCGCCGTCCCCCCGCCGACGACGATGAAATCGAAACTATCCTGGCTGGTCAAAACGCTCTCAATCGAACAGGTCGGGCTCGTCGCGCACCACCATGTCCCAATAGGGCTTGAAGCCGTATATGCCACTGATTTCCGAACCGACCTGGCCGCGCGCCTTCACAGCGACCTCATGGGGAACCGGGATCGGCTTGCCCGCGGCCTCGGCGGCAAGCTGCACCTGGCAGGCATTTTCGAGGCCGATATAGCGCCACACCGCGCTCTCGATCGATCCGCCGACGGTGAAGATGCCGTGATTCTGGAGGATCACCGCCTTGCCGGTGCCGAGCGCCGCGGCGATGCGGTCGCCCTCCTCGGTCGCGGTCACGACGCCCGAGAAATCGGCATAGACCGCATGGTCCTGGTAGAAGGCGCAGCTGTCCTGGGTCAGCGCATCGAGCGCGCGGCCGAGCGTCGACCAGGTCTTGCCGTGGATCGAATGCGAATGGGCCGCGGCGAGCACGTCCGGCCGCGCCGCATGCAGCCGCGCATGGATGGCGAAGGCCGCGCGGTTCAGCCGGCCCTCGCCCTCGACCACCTTGCCCTCATGATCGACGAGCAGCAGGTCCGACACGCGGACATGGCCGAAGGCGACGGTATAGGGGTTCACCCAGAAGCGGTCGGGATCGCCCGGATCACGCACCGTGATATGGCCCGCCCCGCCCATGTCGAAGCCGAAGCGCGCGAAGATGCGCAGCGCGCCGGCCAGCCGCTGCTTGCGGTAGAGCCGCTCCTCCTCGATCGACTCGCGCGGCGGCGGCAGGGTGCGTCCGACCGGCCAGATCGTCGGCACCATCGCCGCGATGCCGCGCGGCGCGCTGCGATCGATGAGGGTGGCCGTCATGCGATCCTTTCGAGCTGCGGCGGATGATCCGTGCTGCCGAGCGAGCCCACCGGCGTCGCCACCTGATCCGCCCAGGAAGGATGGTGGGCGAGCTGGCCGCCGTCAACGCAGATCAGCTGGCCGGTGATATAGGCCGCCTCGTCCGACGCCAGGAACAACGCGGTGTTCGCGACATTCTCCGGCACGCCGAGCTGCGGCGTCAGTACATGGCGCAGGAACAGCGCGCGGCCGCGGTCGTCCATCGCGGCGCGGGCGCTGGGCGAGAGGATCAGGCCCGGCAGGATCGCGTTGCAGCGGATGCCGCGCTTGCCATATTGGGTGGCGATCGACTGGGTGAGGCTGTTGATCGCCGCCTTGCACGCCGCATAGCCGATGCGCCCGGCATCGCCCGCGATCGAGGCGTTGGACGAGACGTTGACGATCGATCCGCCGCCCTGCCCGATCATGTGCCGGATCGCGGCGCGGCACAGTACGAAATAGCCGGTGGCGTTGAGGCTGAGGCTGCCGTCGAACGCCGCCGGCGAGCAGTCCAGCGCCTCATAATCCTCGGTGAACAGCACCATCGCGTTGTTCGAGAGGATGTCGATCCGGCCGAAGGCGGCGACGGTCGCCTCGACCGCCGCCTCCAGCGAGGCGTGGTCGGCGAAGTCCATCCCGGCCGCCTCGGCCGCGCCCCCGCCCGCACGGATCGTCTCGGCCAACGCCCGCGCCCCGGCAAGATCGGGATCGGCGACGAGGACGCGCGCGCCCTCCCGCGCCATGACGAGCGCGGTGGCGCCGCCGATATTGGGGCCGTCCGGGGTGAGCTTGGCGCCGGTGACCAGCGCCGCCTTGTCTGCGAGCCTCGCCATGCCGCCCCGCCCGTCAGTCGAAGGATTCGAGCAGCACCGGCTTGCCGGTGGCGAGATCGATCGTGTCGCTCATCCGCATTCGCCCTTCGGTGAAGCTGGCGACGAGGCGGTCGAGCACTGCATTGGGATCGCTGCCCTCCAGCTCGTAGAGCGCGGCGTAATTATGGGTACGGCCCGGCGTATGCGGGGAATCGATCACCTTGAAGCGCTGGAAGCTCTTGAAGCCATCGACCGCCATGATGTCGGGGATATGGATGCTGTCATACCAGTCGTTGAACTCGGCATCCTTGCCCTCGGCGGCGTTGGTGAACATCAGGTAGCGATAGGTGGGCATGGGTTTCCTCTCCTGTGGATTGGGGTTTGCCCCACTTCCGCTTGGGCTGAGCTTGTCGAAGCCCTTTCCTTCCTTCTTCGCTTTTCACCCAACGAAAGAAGAAGGGAGGGCTTCGACAAGCTCAGCCCGAACGGGTCGGGGTATAGGCCATCTTACATCACCACCGCCTATGCCGCTGCACGGCGGCGCGGCGGCGGCGCATCGCCGCCTGGCGCTCGTCAGGCGTCACGCGCGGTGTGCCGGCGGGAAGCAGCGCGTCGAGCTCGGCGCGCTTCACTTTGCGCATCGCGGGCGTCGGCGAGGAGCTTGCCTCCAGCCAGCGGCCGACGACGCAGCCCTGCGGGAAGCCGCCGGTATCGAGCCAGTTGGCGATGCCGGGATCACGCGCGGAGATCACCGCGCGGAACTTGCCGTCCTCGTCGACATGCGCCTGCTTGCCGTTGATGCTGCTCTGCCGGTTGGTGAGATCGATGCCGCAGAACAGCGCATCGGCGAGCTGGAAATTCCAGTAGCGTGCCGTCTCGGGCAGCTCGGTCTCGATCAGCAGCGCCTCGTCCTCGGCGATCTCCCAGAAGCCGTCGATATAGACCTGGCTGCCTAGGCCGCCCGAATCCCAGTTGTGGGTGATCTTCAGCGTGTTGCGCGGCGCCTCGTTGCGCAGCGTGTTCATGAAGTCGAGCCAGTATTTGGCGCCGTTCAGCACGAAATTGCCGATCAGGCGCATATTGTCCTCGATCTTCTCCTTCGTCATGAAGGGCAGGCCAATCGGCTTGTCGACGCGGTCGAGCGCGACGAAGGCATCCTCCTCATTGTCCCAGTCGTAGGAGACCTGGCGCACCAGCAGATGGTCGGCACGCGGATCGAGCGCGAGCCAGTTGCCGCGATAGCCGTCGGGCCGCTCGCGGCTGATCAGGATCTCGAACGATCCGTCAGGGCCGCATTCGATCGCGTCGAGATCGGTCTGGCCGACGCAGGCGCCGGGCGAATCCTCCATCCAGATGCCGCGGCCGGTGCCCGCCGACGCGCCGATAGTGACGACGCAGAAATGCACGCTGCCGCGATTGCCGTGCAGCCGGTAGACGCCCTCGCCGCGGATCGCCGAGATCAGGTACACATTGTCCGGATTGGGGCCCATCGAGTTGAAGGTGGCGTTGAGGAAGGGCACCAGATCGGGATGGTCGGGATCCGAATGGAAGATCATCGGATAGCCTTGCGAGAGCGTCATCAGCATGAGCTTTTCGAGCTCGGCGCGCATCTGCGGATCGGACGGATGCTCGAGCAGGGCGGCCAGCTCGCTGCCCTGACGCAGCCTGTCGAGAAGGCCGTGCCATCCGGATGCGGACGCGGTGCGGCTGCGGTCCAGCGCGTCGATCATGGCCGTCTCTCCTTCTCTTCTCTACGGATCGGATCGTACCAAAGGCCCCTGGCCTTGTAATCCGCAATATAGGCGTTTCGGCACAACGAAACCGGGATTCGCTTTGCTTGTTCGGGCCGGAATCCTGTGCGAACGTGCCGTCCTATAAGCAAAACTGGAGAGTCGATGCGCGCGGCGGTGTTCAAAGGCGCGGGAAAGCCCCTTGCGATCGAGACGCTTCCCGATCCCGAGCCCGGCGACGGCGAACTGATCATCAAGGTCGGCCGCTGCGGCGTGTGCGGGACGGACCTGCACATGACCGAGAGCCATGAGGCGAGCTATCCGATCGGCACCGTGGCGGGCCATGAGCTGGCCGGCGAGGTCGCCGCGATCGGCCGCGGTGTCGAGCGCTTCCGGGTGGGCGAGCGGATCACCGCCATCTCGGTCTATGGCTGCGGCGATTGCGACGCCTGCCGCGCGGGCGCTCCGCTGATCTGCGCGGAGATGCGCGGGCTCGATGGTGGCTTCGGCGAATATACGCGCGTGCCCGAGCGCATCTGCAGGGCTCTGCCGCAGACGCTGTCGATGACCGACGGCGCGCTGATCGAGCCGCTGGCCTGCAGCCTGCACGGCGCCAACCAGGCCGAGATCGGCTCGGACACGCGCGTGCTGGTGCTGGGCGCCGGCCCGGTCGGCCTCGGCGCGGTCTTCTGGGCGCGGCAGGCGGGCGCGCGGCGGATCGCCGTCGCCGCGCACTCCCGGCGCGGCGAAACGCTGGCGATGACGCTCGGCGCCTCCGCCTTCCTCGATCCCGCCGCCGATCGGGCGGAGGCCGCGCTCGCTGCGCTGGGCGGGCCGCCCGACGTAGTGTTCGAATGCGTCGGCCGCCCCGGCCTGCTCGGCGAGGCGATCGGGCTCGTGCGCTATCGCGGCACGGTGGTGGTGCTGAGCCTGTGCATGCAGCCCGACACGATCATGCCGAGCCTCGCCTTGTTCAAGGAGGTCATCCTGCGCTTCGCGGTGGTCTATGCGCCCGCGGAGTTCGAGGAGGCCGCGCGCACGCTCGACCGAGGCGCGGTCGAGGCGCGGGCTATGGCGACCGGCACCGTCTCGCTCGATGCGCTGCCGGCGGCGTTCGAGGGGCTGCGCAAGGGCAGTTCGCACTGCAAGCTGATGGTGGATCCCTGGGCATGAGCGCGATCCTGAAGGATGACGGCAGCCGCCTCGCGGTGCCGAAGCGTTTCGTCGACGCGGAGGATGCGCTGCGCGCGACTGCGATCGAGATGAGCGGCTGCAGCGATTTCGGCGATACGCGCTACCTCACGGGCTTGCGCGTGCTGCTCCAGGCGCTCGACAGCGACTGCCGGCTGACGCCGGAAGGCCGCGACTTCGCCTTCTTCGAGCTGGTGCTGACGCTCAACGCCCGCCTCGCCACGCAGCGCGGCTGGACGGAGAATCCCGAGCTGCTGAAGACCGCGATCCACGCACCGCTGGTCATCACCGGCCTGCCGCGCAGCTGCACCACCGTGCTGCACCGGCTGCTCGCGGTCGATCCGCAGTTCCAGGGGCTGGAGAGCTGGCTCACCAACGCTCCCATGCCGCGCCCGCCGCGGGAGGAGTGGGAACGGCTGGCCGCGTTCCGCCGCACAGGCCAGCGGCTGCAGCGCTGGTTCGACACCGTGCCACAGTTCCGCATGGTGCACGACATGGCGGTCGACGACATGGAGGAGTGCATCGAGGTGCTCCGCCAGGATTTCGTCAGCAACCGCTTCGGCTGCAACTTCCCGGTGCCGAGCTATGATCGCTGGTGGATGGCCGAGGACGATACCGCCTCCTTCCGGCGCTATGCCGACGTGCTGCGCCTGATCGGCGGGCGCGAGCCCGACCGGCGCTGGCTGCTCAAGAATCCCGGCGACATCTACGCGATCGACGCGCTGCTTGCGGTCTTCCCCGATGCGCGGATCATCTACACCCATCGCGATCCCCTGAAATCCATGCCTTCGGTCGCGAGCCTCATCCACATGGCGCACCAGATGGCGGAGGGGCCGGCGGCATCGAAGAACACCGGGCCGCGCGAGGTGGAGGTCTGGTCGCGCGGCACGCAGCCGATGCTCGCCGCCCGCGCGCGCCATCCCGACCAGTTCCATGACGTCACCCATGGCGACTATGTCCGCGATCCGCTCGCCGTCGTGCGCGGCATCTACGACCGCTTCGGCCTGGTGCTCATCCCCGAGGTGGAGCGCGCGATGCAGGCCTGGGTCGCCGCCAATCCGCCCGGCAAGCATGGCGAGCATCGCTACACGCTGGAGGAATATGGCCTGACCGAGGCTAGCGTGCGCGACTGCTTCCGGGATTATTACGACGCCTACGGACCCTTTTGAGCATCCGGGGCAGCAGAGGAGAGCGAAGGCATGACGGACCGGCGGTACGAGGGAAAGGTGGTGCTCGTCACCGGCGCGGCGGCGGGGATCGGCCGCGGCGTCGCCGAACGGCTGGCGACGGAGGGCGCGACGCTCGCGCTCGGCGACGTCCAGGGCGATCGGCTGGAGGCACTGGCCCGCGACCTGGAGGCGCAGCATGGCATCCGCGCGCTGGCCATCCGCTACGACGCGGGTGATGCCGACTCCTGCCGCAGCCTCGTCGACCAGACGATCGCCGCCTTCGGCAAGCTCGATGTGCTGATGAACATCGCCGGCATCCTCGCCTGGGGGCATTTCACCGAGACCGACGACGCCACCTGGCAGCGGCTGATGCGGATCAACCTGGACGGCGTCTTCTACGTGACGCGCCACGCCATGCCGCATCTGATCGCTACCAAGGGCGCGATCATCAACACCTCGTCCACCTCCGGCCTCACAGGCCATCCTTATTATGTCGCCTACGGCGCCACAAAGGGCGCGCTGATCATGTTCAGCAAGGCGCTGGCGGTCGAATATGTGAAGCAGGGCGTGCGGGTGAACGTGATCTGCCCGGGCGCGATCGAGACCGAGATCACCAAGGACGTGCCGCACCCCGAGGGGATCGACAATGAGCTCTGGCACCGCATCTTCCCCAAGGCCGGGGTATCGGGAACATCCCAGGACATGGCGGCGGCCTATGCCTATCTCGCTTCGGAGGAAGCGCGCTACGTCACCGGCGCGGTGCTCTCCGTCGATGGCGGCATGACCGCGGGATAGCACAAAGACAAACTAGTCAACCGAAGTTGACGGATTTGTCCGGCGCCTCCCGCCGCGGCAGAAAGGCCCGGCGGAGAGGCGCGAGAGAGCGAGGCGACGAGATGAAGTCGGGATATATCGGCCTCGGCCATATCGGCCGGGACATGGCGCGCGAGCTGGTGAAGTCGGGCCGCGACACCATCGTGTTCGACATCATGCCCGAAGGGCCCGCCGAGCTTGCTCAACTCGGCGCGAAGACAGGCGCCTCGCCAGCAGAGGTCGCCGCCGCCAGCGAGGTGATCGGCCTCTGCGTGCGCACCGATCAGCAGGTGCTCGACGTGGTCTCCGGTGACAACGGCATCCTCGCCGGCGCAAAGCCCGGCACGGTCATCACCATCCACAGCACCGTGCGCCCGAGCACCGTGCGCACAGCCGCCGAGCGGGCCAGGGCGAAGGGCGTGCGTATCGTCGATGCGCCGGTCAGCCGCGGCTCGCTGGAGCGCGAGGGCAAGATCATCATCTACATGCTCGGCGGCGATGCCGCCGACATCGAGGTGGCAAAACAATTCGTCGAGCCCTCGGCCAAGCAGATCGTCGTCGCCGGCGGGCTCGGCGCGGCGATGGCGCTCAAGATCTGCAACAATCTCGTCACCTATCTCGAATTCATGGCGTCGGTGGAGGCCGACCGGCTGGCGCGGCGCAGCGGGCTCGATCCCGCGCTGCTGCTCTCGGTGATGGCGGCCAACGGCAATGCCACGCCCTCGATGCAGGGCTTCATGAAGAACCGGTCGGCGATGAGCGACCAGCCGGCGGCGCGCGCTGCCTTCGAGGGATTCACCGCCATTGCCGAGAAGGATCTCGACTGCGCTCTCGAGGTGGCGGCCGAAATCGGCCTCGACCTGCCGGGCGCCAGACTGATCCGCGAGCGGATCCGCGACATCTATCTCGGCGGCCCCGACGACACATGATCCGCCAGGCTTCGCCGCGATGAGCCTCCCGCCCAATTCATTGCCACCGATCAGGGATAGAGGAAGATCCATGTGCGTCGCCGAGGCCGACCCGATCCTGAACCAGCCGCAGATCTACGATCCGTACGAATATGCGCTGCATGACGATCCCTATCCGGTCTATCGCCGGCTGCGGGACGAATTCCCCCTCTATTACAACCGGAAGCACGATTTCTACGCGGTCTCGCGCTATGCCGACTGCATGACCGTGCTGCGCAACTTCAAGACCTTCATCAACGGCAAGTCGACCACGCTGGAGAAGGAGGTGATCCCCGGATCGCTGCCCTTCATCCTCAGCATGGACCCGCCGGACCACACGCGCCTGCGCCACCTGATGGTCAACCAGTTCCGCCCGCACAATGTGGCGCCGCTGGAAGAGGTGGTGCGCGAGACGGCGCGCAAGCTGCTGGCGCCGCACGCCGGCACGGGACGGATCGACATCATCGCCGATTTCGCCGCCAAGCTGCCGATGGCGATCATCTGCGCGCTGATGGGCGTCGATCCCGCCGACGAGGACATGCTGCGCGGCTGGACCGACGATATCGTCCACCGCGAGGACGGATCCAACGAGATCGTCGAGGTGAACATCACCGGCACACGCAACCTGCTCGGCTATTTCGAGGAGATGATCCAGGGCCGGCTCGCGCGCGGCGAGGTAGGCGAGGATATCGTCGGCCAGCTCATCGCCTTCGAGCAGCAGGGCAAGCTCAACCACGCCGAGGTGCTCGGCTATCTCTACCTGCTCGCCATCGCGGGCAATGAGACGACCACCAAGCTTATCGGCAACTTTACCTATCAGCTCTGGGAGAATCGCCACGAGCGCGACCGGCTGATCGGCGATCCGTCGCTGGCGGCGGGCGCGGTCGAAGAAACGCTGCGCATCGATGGGCCGACCCAAATGCAGGGCCGCGAGACTGCCGAGCCGTTCGAGCTCCATGGCCACACCATCCCCGCCGGATCCAAGGTTGCGGTGATCCTGACCTCGGGCAATCGCGACGAGCGTCATTATGACGACCCCGAAACCTACAGGATGGATCGCGGCAGCCGCGACCATCTCGGCTTCGGCGGCGGCCTGCACAGCTGCCTCGGTGCTGCGCTGGCGCGCCTCGAAGGGCGCATCGCGCTCGAGGAGATGCTCGCCACCATGCCGGATTGGGACATCGATCTCGCCAGCACGCGCCGCATGCATTCCGCCTATGTGCGCGGCTATACGCACCTGCCCCTCACCTTCACGCCCCGGAGTGCCGCATGAGCGACGTCGATTTCACCTACATCCAGCCTGACGGCGAAGAGAAGCAGGTCGAGGCCATGGAGGGCATGACCCTGATGGAGGCCGCGCTGTTCAACGGCATCGACGGCATCCAGGGCCTGTGCGGCGGCATCTGCAGCTGCGCTACCTGCCATGTCGCGCTGGACAAGGAACTCTACGACAAGCTCGACGCGCCGTCCGAGGGCGAGGCGGAGATGATCGCGATGCTCGACGACCACGGCCCGACCAGCCGGCTCGGCTGTCAGGTCTCGATCAGCGAGGCGCTGCGCGGCGCGCGGATCCGCGTTCTCGGCACGGAAGCGTGAACGGCGGCGCCGAGGGGGATACGCGCCCGGGCACCACGCTGCAGGAGCTGGACCGCATCTATTCGACCAACCTGCCACGCCAACTGATGGACGTCAGCCAGGTGCTCAACCGGCGCCTGCTGGAGAATAATGCCGCGCTGGGCCACAGCGGGCTGAAGATGTCGTTCGCGACGGTGATGTCGCACGCCGGTTTCCCCGGCACCCGCCTGTCCGACATCGCGGCGATGCACGGCCTGTCCAAGCAGGCGATCAGCCAGACCGCACGCGAGCTTTGCGACCTCGGCTATATCGAGCTGCTGCCCGACCCCGGCGATGCCCGCGCCCGCCTGATCGCGCTCACGCCGCGCGGGCGCGCGTTGATCGCGGATTCGCTACGCTCGATCGAGGCGGTCGAGGCCGAGGCGGAAGCGCTGATCGGCAGCGAGCGCCTCGCTCTGTTCCGCGAGGTCGCGGCGGAACTGTGGGATAACTTGGGACGGCGGGAACGACCTATTCCTCCCCCGCAGGGGGAGGGGGACCGTCCGTAGGACGGTGGAGGGGCCGCCGGCCGAAACGGGTGTTTCGCTTGATGTGAGCGGCCGCCCCTCCACCACCCTGTGGGTGGTCCCCCTCCCCCTCGCGGGGGAGGATGAGGCAGCGTCACGGCCGCATGAAGTTGCCGCCGTCGATGTTCAGGATATGCCCCGTAATCCATGACGCCTCGTCGGACAGCAGGAAGACCAGCCCCCTTGCGAGATCCGCCGGCGTACCGAGGCGTGCGATCGGCATCATGCCGACCATCGCGTTCAGCGTCTGATCGTCGACGGTGGTGCTCAGCGCCTCGGTCTTGGTCGGCCCCGGCGCGATCGCGTTGATGCGAATGCCACGCGGCCCGAGCTCGCGGGCGAGCGAGGTGGTGAGGCCGTTCAGCGCGAGCTTGGCGACCGAATAGATGCCTGCGTTCATCCAGGCCGCGGTCGAGGTCTGGTTGACCACCGCGGCGCCCGGGCGGCCCATCATGTGCGGCAGGCAGGCGCGGATACAGAGCAGCGAGCCGTGCACGTTGATCGCCATGAACTTGTGATAATAGGCCAAGTCCATGTCGAGCATGCCCTCGATCCGCATGCCGCCGAACAGCGCCGCATTGTTGACGAGGAAATCGATCCCACCGAGCTGTGCCGCGACCGTGTCCGCCATCGACTTGACCGAGGCCTCGTCCGACACGTCGGCGCGCACGAAGATCACCTTGCCCTTGGCCGACAGCGCCTCGACCGCAGCCTTGCCCTTCTCCTCGGCGATGTCGACGATCGCGACCGCGGCGCCTTCCTCCAGCAGGCGCTCGGCATAGCCATAGCCGATCCCCTGCGCGCCGCCCGTCACGATGGCGACCTTGTTCGCGAACTGCATCACCTCTCCTCCGTCCAAAAGGCGCCCGAGACGCCGATATGCCTTCGCGGCGTGGCGGTGGGTCCGCATTCGATCAAGTGGCGTTGACCATTTGGCAAAAGCGAAGGCCCGGCGGCGATATCCTTGATGTCATGCCGGGTTGCGGTGATCCCATTCACCGTTCGGGCTGAGCTTGTCGAAGCCTCTTCCTTCTCTTTGCCGCTTCCGATGAAAGAGGAAGAAAGGGAGTGCTTCGACAAGCTCAGCACGAACGGAGTTGGGGTCAAGCGTGCTGCCCCAGCCGGATCGGCAGGCTGGCGACGCCCCGGACGTTGCTGAGCACCAGCCGCGTCGCCCGCTCCGGATCCACCTGATAGTCGGGAAAGCGATCGGTCATCTCACCGAATGCGATCGCCAGTTCCTGCCGGGCGAGATGGATGCCCAGGCATTTGTGCACGCCGAAGCCGAAGAAGACCGAGCGGTTGTCGAGCGGCCGGGTGATGTCGAACCGATCGGCATCTTCGAAGGCGCGCGGATCGCGGGTCGCGCTGCCGGTGAGCAGCATCACCCGCTCGCCCGCGGGGATGGTGACGCCGTGCAGCTCGACGTCACGCGTCGTCGTGCGCCCCTGGAGCTGCGAGGGCGGATCGAAGCGCAAAATCTCCTCCACCGCGCCGGGCAGCAGCGACCGGTCTGCAGCCAGCTTCGCCCGCTCCGCGGGGAAATGGTGAAAGGCCATCGCGCCGTTGGGGATCGCCTTGGCCACCGTCTCGTGCCCGGCAAATCCCATCTCCATGAAGCGCACGCCGATCTCATAATCGCTCATGCTGTGCTTCACGCCATGCTCGTCCTCCACCTCCTCGGCGATGATCATCGAGATGACGTCATCGCGTGGCCGCGCCCGCCGGTCGCGGGCGAGTTCGGTGTAGATCTCCATGATCTTCGCCGTGCCCTCGGCAAAGGCGTCGTCCTCGCCCTCGCCGCGCATCACGATCATGTTGCTGAGCCGGTGGATGTCGTGTTGCAGCGCGTGCGGGATGCCGAGCAGCTCGCCGATCACGTCGAGCGGCAGGCGCACGGTGAATTCGCTGACGAAGTCGAACTCGGCGTCGGGACCATAGTGTGCATACAGCCCTTCGAGCAGCTCGATCGCCCGGCGGCGGATGAAGGCGTCGAGCGCGACCATGCGGTTGCGCGCGAACATCTTCACGACGAGGCCCTTGGCCCAATTATGCTCGGGCTGGTCCTTGACGATCAGGAAGGGCATCGCCGCCTCATAACCTTCCAGCGAGACGCCGTTGGCGCTGCTGAAGGTCGCGGCGTCGCGATGCGCCATGACGACATCGTCATAGCGGGACAGCGCCCAGAAGCTCATCTCGGGATTGTGATAGGCAGGCGCCTCGTCGCGCAGCCGGGCATAGAGCGGATAGGGATCGCGCCCATAATCCGGATCATAGGGATTGAAGCTGATCATCGGCCGCGTCCTTGCAAGTCCATGAAAAACTCGCACCCCGAGGGTATCGCCTCAAGCCGGGCGGAGCGTGACTGACGGACAACTCTTGTTATGAACGCACTCGAAGCGCGGGAGGACGGATTGGCGGCCGGATCGGACAGCACGCAGAAGGCGGCGATGCGGCTGGCGCGCAGCATCGTGCGCACCATCCAGGAAGAAGGGCTGCAGCCCGGCGACCGCTATCTCTCCGAGGCGGACGCGCTGAAGCGCCATGGCGTCGCCCGCGCCACCTTCCGCGAGGCGCTGCGCTTCCTCGAGCTCCAGGGTGTGCTCACCGTGCGTGCCGGGCCGAAGGGCGGGGCGGTGGTCGCGCGGCCGAGCTGGCCCAGCCTTGCCTCCACGCTGGCGCTGCTCATGCAGTTCGAGAACGCCCCGCTCCGCCAGGTGCTGGAGGCGCGCAGCGTGATCGAGCCGGGCATGGCGCCGATGGTGGTCGAGCATGCGACCGACGCCGAAGTGGCGGCGATGGGCGCGGCGATCGTGGCGGCCGAGGCGGCGATGGGCGATTATCCGGCCTTCTCGCATCATTATCACCGCTTCTGGGCGCTGTTCGCGCAGGGCACGCACAATGCGGTGCTGGCGATGCTCTCGCCGGCGCTGCGTGCGATCGTCGACAGCGGCGGCTTCGTGCCCGACGAGGTGCAGCGTGGCCTGCTCGTCGAGCGGCTGCGAGGACTCCATGACAGGGTCGAAGCGCGCGACGCCGACGGAGCGCGGGCAAAACTGGCCGAGATCGAGGACGCTTTCCTCGATCGCCTGCGAACCGGCTATCCGCAGCGCATCGCCCAGACCGTCGCCTGGGCGGACGTCGGGGCGGAAGAATCCCCTCTCCCCGGCGGGGAGGGGATTCCTGTGCGCACCCGTCGCGCACAATCCGATGACGTTGCCAGCCGCGATAACTAGTATACTATATAGGGCGATCGATAATCGGGAGGATCCCCCGCATGCACGGCACCGTCACCCAGGCGAGCCTCGCCATCGTCAACCCGGTCGCCGAGCCGCAGGCAGACGTCGATCCGTCGCTGCGCCACAGGCCCGCACCCCGTCCGGCGACGCTCGCCGGCAAGACCGTGGCGCTCTACTGGAACGGCAAGCAGAACGGGCTCGATGCGCTCGCCCAGGCCAAGATCCGCCTCGCCGAGCGGTTCGAGGGGGTGCGCTTCATCGAGCTGACCGGGGAACTGGGCGGCACCAACCGCTATCTCTCGCCCGAGCAGCTCGACCGGCTGGCCGCCGAGGCCGACGCGGCGGTCTGCACCTCGGCCGATTGTGGCAGCTGCACCAGCTGGCTGATGCGCGACCTGTGCGAGCTCGAGAAGCGCGGCGTGCCGGCGATCGGCTATACCGCCGCGATCTTCGACGAGGATTCGCGCTTCTCCTGCAAGACCTTCGGCGTGCCCGAGGCGGTGCCGCTGATCGTGCCGCATTGCTTCTCCAACAAGACGCCGGCCGAGATCGCGCAGATGGTAGACGACAGCCTCGACGCGCTGGTCGAGGCGCTGACCATCGACCGCAAGCTCTTCGACGCGCCGCCGCAGTTCGAGCGGATCGTGCTGGAGAGCGCGCCC
This sequence comes from Flavisphingomonas formosensis, assembly GCF_009755815.1. Taxonomy (GTDB): domain Bacteria; phylum Pseudomonadota; class Alphaproteobacteria; order Sphingomonadales; family Sphingomonadaceae; genus Flavisphingomonas; species Flavisphingomonas formosensis. The sequence goes on along the minus strand of NZ_WRPK01000001.1, from coordinate 184,763 downwards.
GAGCTGGTCTTCCACGGCGCCGACCTGATGGATGCGTTCGACGCGCTCCAGGCCGGCTTCATCCGCAACGGCTGGTCGGACGGCATGCCGCTGATCCCGCCGACCCATGCGAAGGTGGAGGCGATGATCGCCGCATCGGGCCGCGACGGATCCGAGGTGGTCGGCCTGTTCGCCCCTGGCTTCGGCGTCGGCACGGTGCGCAAGATCGCGGCCAATGCGGTGATGGCGGGATGCCGGCCCGAGGCGATGCCGGTGATCATGGCGATGATGGAGTGCGTGCTGGAGCCTTCGATCGGCCTTCGCACCTGGGCGATGTCGACCGGCCCGCAGGCGCCGATCGTCTGCGTCTCCGGCCCGATCGCCGACGCAATCGGCATGAACCGCGGCATCTGCGCGATGGGCCCGGGATCGATCAGCCAGGTCAATGTCGCGATCGGCCGCGCGCTCAGGCTGATCATGATGAATGTCGGCCTCTCCTATCCCGGCGTCAGCGACATGGACACGATCGGCACGCCGATGAAATTCTCCGCCTGCGTCGCCGAGAATGAAGAGCGCACGCCCTGGGCCTCGTGGCGCGAGCAGATGGGCTTTGCGAAGGACGAGAGCACCGTCACGGTGAACGTGCCCTACGGCATGACCGAATTCTTCGATTTCAAGAACATCACGCCCGAAGGCCTGATCGAGACCTGGGCGACGCTGACCGCCAATGCCTGCGGATCCCCGGCGATGGGCGCCTGGCTGATCAAGAAGAACGCGCCGCTCTCGGAAGGCTATCCCTTCCACGGCGCTTTCTCGAACCTGCTCCTGATGGCGCCCGACCATGCCGACGTCTTCGCCCGCGCCGGCTGGGGGCCCGGGGACATCGCCGAGGCGATCCACCGCGCGACCAAGCTGCCCTTCCGGAAGATCATGCTCAACCAGGAATATGATGCTTTCCGCCAGGCCCATCCCGAGCTCGCCTGGCTGGAAGATGCGCCCGAGACGCTGGTCAATGTGATGCCGTCGGTGGAATGCTGGGAGTTCTTCGTGGTCGGCGCGTCGGCGGGGCGCAGCCAATATTGCTTCGGCGGGACGAACTCGGTGACGAAGGCGGTTTCTTGTCCTCCCCGGCACGGGGAGGGGGACCGTTCGCAAAGCGAATGGTGGAGGGGCCGCCGCTCACAACCAACGACACGCATGCAGTGAGCGGGTGCCCCTCCACCGCGCTACGCGCGGTCCCCAGTGTCGGGTCGATCGTGCCCCCGGCACGATCTTGAATTGCCGGGGGCAATTCAACCCGACACTCCCTTTGGGGGAGGATGAAGAATCAAGGAATCCCACTCCCCGCATAAGGCGCGCGTATCGTTTCGATCCGCCCCGTGCGGCCCTGCTCCATCACCGCCGGATCAAACGGTCCGGCCGAGCAGATGAACAGCGTCCGTCCGTCCGCGCCACCCAGAGCGCAGGCATAGGGGAAGCGGTCGCCCGCCATCGGGATGAAATGGGTGATCCGCCCGCCCTCTTCCACCCGCACCAGGCCGGGCCCGAGGCAGCAGGTCACCCAGATGCCGTCCTCGGCATCGCCGCAGATGCCGTCGGGATAATGGCCCTCGGGCAGGTCGGCGAAGATGCGGCGGTTGGTCGGCGTCCCGTCTGCCGCGAGATCGAACACCGACAGGCGGCTCGCCGCGCTCTCCGCCACGATCAGCCGCTTGCCGTTGGCGGTGAGTACCAGGCCGTTGGCGACGTCCAGCGGCTCGCCCGCTTCGCGCCATGCGCCGTTTTCGTCGACGAACAGCAGCGGCTCGCGCGGGGGAGGGATGTCGTGGCAATATTTGCCGGCATAGGCGCGGCCCTCGCGGCTCACCACCATATCGTTGACGCCCGTCGCGGCGGCCGAGGCCATGTCGGCATAGGGTTCGAGCCGGTCGCCGGAGCGACGCAGGATCCGCGCCTCGTCCATCGCGACGATCAGCATGTCGCCGCCGGGCAGGAAGCCGATCCCGCCGGGCCGTGCCTCGACCCGGCAGACCGTCTCCAGGGTGCCGGCCTCGTCGATGCGGTGCACGGTGCGGCCATGCATGTCCGAGAAATAGAGCCAGCCGTCCCGCCAGCGTGGGCATTCGGTGAAGCGGAAGCCCTCGGCGAGGATCGTCGGCGGCGTTTCGATGGTGATCGTCATGCTGGCTCCCGTGCGATGATCAGTCGCCGCGCATCGCCGCGGCGGTGCCGCTGACCAGCGCCACCGCCTCCGCCGGAGGCAGGCTGCTGAGATGAGCGGCCATGGGCTGCGCCTCGCTCACCACCCACAGCGGCTCGCGGCCGAGCTGTTCCAGCCCCTCGCGCGCGACCAGCGCGGGCTCGGAGGCGACGATGGCGCCCGCGCCCTCCTCGGGCAGGCCGAATTTCAGATAGGCGGGCGTCTTGGTGGCGCTCACCACCAGGCCGAGCACATCGACGCCATAGGGTTTGAGCTCATGCCACAGGCCCTTGGCGAAGGTGTGGCAATAGGCCTTTGCAGCGGCATAGACGCTCATCCCGCCGCCGCCGGCATAAGCGAGCAGCGAGCCAACCAGGATGATCCCGCCGCGCCGCCGCTCGCGCATCGGCCCGCCGAAATGATGGGCGAGCAGGGTCTGGCCGATGACGGTGAGGTCGATCGACCAGCGCAGGCTGCGCATCGATCGATCGAGCACGTCTTCGGCGTGATTGTCGACCCCGGCATTGTAGACGAGCAGGCCGATTTCGAGATCGTCGGTCTGCGCCCGGATCGCATCGATCATCGCCTCGCTGGTGAGATCGACGGTGACGATCCGCGTCTCGACCGGCAGGCTCGCCGCCAGCTTCTGCAGCGGTTCGGCCCGGCGGGCGAGGAGCACGAGGTTGATTCCGGCGGCGGCGAGCTCCCGCGCGAACATCTCGCCTATGCCTTCGGAGCCGCCCGCGATCAGCGCCCAGGGGCCATATTTCGCCTTCAGATCGTCGCGCACCGCTCAGTCTCCTCGCCTTATTTTTTTTGGGCGGCAGCGTGCCGCCCGCGGGGAGGCACGCCTAGCGCGTGGGATTGTGCGAGCCGGTCAAATGCTCACGGGTTCGGCTGACGTCGCCTTGGCCTGGCGCCGCTTACCGATCTGCGCGCCGATCAGGCCGAGCGCGCCGAAGAACACCGCGCCGCTGGCGATGCCGAGGAAGATGCCGGCAGGCTCCGCGCCCTTCTCGACATAGGGGATGGTTCCCACCGTCAGGAACACCATGGTGGTGGTGTTCACGCCTAACGCGAACCAGCCCATGACGATCGCATAGATCAGCAGCAGCACCACGCCGAGGAACAGCACCATGCCCCCCGTCGGGCCCATCATCTCCGGCCCGACCTTCATGAGCGCGGCCGTGCCCGCGCCGATCAGCGCGCCGACGAGGGCGTGCGCGAAACGATCCAGGCTGCCTTTCTCGATCATCGACCAGCACAGCAGGAACAGGAAGCCGGCCCAGCCCTCGGCGATGCCGAGCGCCATGTTGAGGCCGACATAGGCCCCGACCACCACGACCACCGCCAGCACGATGCCGAGCCCCATCACGGGCGACATCCCCTTGCTGCCTTCTTGCGCCATCTCTCTTCTCCTCGCGGGACCGGTCCCTTCTGTCACCGGCCGGACGCGTCCCCCGCCCGGACGGCTTCCCTTTCGTTCGAAATCTCAGCCCAGCCGGATCAGTCCGGCAGCACGCCCTTGGGGATATTCTGGGTGTAGGTCGCTTCCTCGACGCGCGACTTGATCCGCCAGCCTTCGGCCGTGCGCACATATTCGTCGATGTAGAAGAGGCCGAAGACCATGATCGGGCGCGTGCCGCCCTCGTCGGGGCCTTCCATCGGATTGAAGCACATCACGCGCCCGGTGGCGCGGTCCCCCTCGATCACGAAGCGGTGGTTGGCGACCATGTGATGGGATTCGCCGAACGCGTTCATCCCCGTCTTCAGCCAGTCGCGCACATAGGGGAAATCGCCGGCCGGCCCGCCGAACACGCTGTAGTCGACGAAGGCGTCGGGCGTGAACACATCGTTGAGGAGATCGAAATTCCGGGTGTCGATGGCATGCGCATAATCGTGGGTGAGCTTCTCCAGCTCGAGCCGGTCCGATATCTCCTGCAGCGTCATCATGGCCTCGTGTCCTCTCCTCTTCGCGTATCATTCCATACGGCACAGCTCCGCGAATCGCTGCACCTGTGCCGCAGCAGTACCATGACGCGTGCTGAAAGCGATGAGTCGCTTGAAATAGTGGCCCACCGGATATTCCTCGGTCACGCCGATGCCGCCATGCAGCTGAATGCCCTGCGCGCCGACGAAGCTGCCCGCCTGGGCGACCCTCGCACGCGTCGCTGCGGCGATCCGTGCGCGCTCCGTGGGATCGCCCGCGGTCAGCGCCTCCAGTCCGCGCAGCACGATCGAGCGCGCCTGCTCCAGCTCGATGAACATGTCGGCGAGACGGTGGCGCAGCGCCTGGAAGTCGCCGATGCGCTGGCCATATTGCTTGCGGGTGAGCAGATAATCGCGGGTGAGGTCGAGCGCGGCCTGCATCGTGCCGACCGCCTCGGCGCTTTCCAGCACCAGCGCATGGTCGTGCGCGGCGAGGATCGCCGCGGACGCCCGGTCCGGCCCGGCGATCAGCGTCGCGGGCGTGTCGGCAAGCCGCAGCTCGCCCGCGGGCCGATCGTCGACCGTCCTGAATGCCCGCAGCGGGGCACCCTCCGCCGGCAGGTCGAACAGGGCCAGCCCCTCACCCTCGATCGTCGCCGAGACCAGGAAGCCGCTCGCCAGCGGCGCGCCGACCAGGCCGGTCTTGCGGCCGCTGAGCCGCCAGCCGCCATCGTGCCGCACCGCGCGGGTGGCGACCCAGGCGGGATCGCCGCGCGCCTCGGCCTCGTCGTGGGCGAGGATCGGCCGCGCGTCGCCCGACGCGATCGCCGCCACCCGCTCGGGCGCGATGGCGAGCAGCGCCTGCGCGGCGACCACCGCCACCTCGACGAAAGGTGCGCGCACGATGCCGCGGCCCAGCTCCTCGGCGATGATCGCGGCGTCATAGGCGTCGCCGCCGAGCCCGCCGGCCGCCTCTGGCAGGGCGATCATCAGCCAGCCCATCTCGGCGAAATGTGCCCAATGGGCTTCGGCATCGCCCTCGGCCTGATGGTCCTGCACGACCCAGCGCCGCGCGCTGTCGCGCACCATGGTCTGTTCTTCGGTAGGGAGGAAACGGATCGCCATCGCCCTTAGCCCCGCAGCAGCTGCGCTGCGATGATGTTGCGCTGCACTTCGTTGGTGCCGCCGTAGATCGACGCCGAGCGCCGGTAGAAGGCATCCGCCACGACGCCCGGCGCCAGCAGCACGCCCGGCGCGTCGGGGGGCGTCGCCAGCAGATAGTCGCGCTCGGGATAGGCGGGCAGCGCATCGTCGCCCAGCGCCTCGATCGAGAGTGCGCCGAGCCGCTGGACGAGCTCGGTTCCGCGTACCTTGAGGATCGAGGATGTGGGCACCGCGCCGGCAACGCCCGCCTCTTCCTCGGCGACGACGCGCCACAAGGTGGCCTCATGCGCCAGCACCTCGATCTCGAGCTCGGCGAGCTGGCGGGCGAAATGCGGATCGTCGATCAGCGGCCGGCCGCGCACTTCGGTCTCGGCCGCGATCCGCTTGATCCGGGCGAGCAGCCCCTTGCAGCGCGGCACCTCGGCCGAGAAGGTCCGCTCGGCGCCGAGCAGCTCCTTGGCATAGGTCCAGCCCCTGTTCTCCTCGCCGATCAGATTCTCGACGGGAACGCGGACATCCTCGAGGAACACCTCGTTCAGCACATGGCCGCCGTCGATCGAGACGATCGGGCGGATGGTGATGCCGGGCGTCGCAAGGTCGACCAGCAGGAAGGAGATGCCGGCCTGCGGCTTGCCGGCGCTCGAGGTGCGCACCAGCAGGAACAGCCATTCCGAATAATGCGCCTCGGACGTCCAGATCTTCTGCCCGTTGACGACATAGTCGTCGCCGTCGCGGATGGCGCGGGTCTGCAGCGAGGCGAGGTCGGAGCCGCTGTTGGGTTCGGAAAAGCCCTGCGCCCAGAATATCGCGCCGCTGCGGATGCCGGGCAGGAAGCGGTCCTTCTGCGCCTGGTTGCCATAGGTGTAGATGATCGGGCCGACGAGGGTGAGGCCCTGCGGGCTGACCGCCGGACAGCCGGCGAGGAAGCATTCCTCCTCGAAGATATGGCGCTGCGTCACCGTCCACCCCGGGCCGCCATATTCGACGGGCCAGTTGGGCACGGACCAGCCGCGCTCCTGAAGCTTCGCCGTCCAGTAGAGCACGTCGGGCTTGTACGGATGATAGCCGAGCAGGGTACGGCGCGCCATGTCGGGCGGCAGGTTGGCGGCGATGAAGGCGCGCACCTCCGCGCGGAAATCCTCGTCGGTCATGCTTTCTTCTCGAAGGGGCGGAACAGGCCGCCGACGCGCATCAGCTCGTGCCGCTCGGTGCGGATGATGGCGTCGGCGAAGATCAGCACGGAGGAGCGCTTGCGCTCGACGACCGTCGCCTGGATCCAGTCGCCCACCCGCGCGCCGCGGATGAAATCGGCGCTGAGATTCAGCGTGACGCCCTTCACGATATAGCTCAGCGCGAAATCGGCGAAGGCGAGCAGGAAGCCGCCATGGGCGAAGGCCTCGCTGTTCGCCTGGTCCTCGCCGATCCAGCAGCCGACGGTGCGCGCGCCGTCCGGCTCGATCCGCACATAGAAGCGGCCGGCACGGTTCACGAAGCGGCCGGGCGGATGGAGCAGGGCGAAATCGGGTGGTGGAGGCGTATCGTTCACGCGTCGGCCAGCTTGAACTTCTGGACCTTGCCGGTCGCGTTCATCGGCAGCGCGTCGAGGAAGGCGATGGAGCGCGGCACCTTGAAATTGGCCATGCGCTCGCGGCTCCAGGCGATCAGTGCCTCCTCCTCCAGCATCGCACCGGGCTTCAGCACGACGAAAGCCTTGCCGACCTCGCCCATCCGCTCGTCGGGAACGCCGGTGACGGCGACCTGCTGGATCGCCGGATGGGCGAGCAGCATCTTCTCGATCTCGGCGGGATAGCAGTTGAAGCCGCCGACGATGAACACGTCCTTCTTGCGGTCGGTGATGCGCAGATAGCCGGCATCGTCGAGCACGCCGATGTCGCCGGTGTGCAGCCAGCCGTCGGCGTCGATCGCCTCGGCGGTCGCCGCCGGATCGTCGAGATAGCCGAGCATCACGTTCATGCCGCGCACCAGCACCTCGCCGGCCTCGCCGATCGGCAGCGGCTTGCCCTGCTCGTCCGCGCAGATCACCTCGATCCCCTCGATCGCACGCCCGCAGGAGACGGTGACGATCTCGGGCGGGTCGCTCGGCGAGGTCATGGTGACGGTGCCGCAGGTCTCGGTGAGGCCGTAGCCGGTGAGCACCACCGGAATGCCGAGCTCGCTGCGCATCGCCTCGATCATCGAGGGCGCGACCGCGCTGGCGCCGGTGATCGACACGCGCACCGAGGCGAGCGCGCCCGCCTTGCGCTCGGGCATGGCGAGCAGGGTCTGGAACAGGGTGGGCGGGCCGGGCAGAAAGGTCACCCGCTCGCGCTCCACCTTGGCGAGCAGCCGGTCGACGTCGAGCGTCGGCTCGGGCAGGGTGGTGGCGCCGATCGCGAGGTTGACCAGCCAGCCCGCCTTGTACCCCGCGCAGTGGAAGAAGGGATAGAGGATCAGGAAGCGGTCGCCCGGCCCGATGGTGGTGGCCTTCGACCAGAGATAGGCGGTGCGCACTGCCTGGCCATGCGTCGCCATTGCGCCCTTGGGATCGCCGGTGGTGCCGCTGGTGAACATGATGTCGGCGAGGTCATGCTCGTCGAGCGCGGCGAGCCGCCGTTCCGCCTCGGCGCGCGATGCCGGGTCGGCGCCCGCGAGGAAGGTCGCCCAGCCGTCCGGCGTATCGACGCCGAGCCGCACGATCCGATGGACGGTCGGGATGTCGACCTCGGCGAGGATGTCGCCGTAGCGCGTGCCGAGGAATTCGTCCGCGACCACTGCCATCGTCGCGCGGGCGCGATTGAGGATGAACTGCGCCTCGCTGCCCTTGAAGCGTGTGTTGAGCGGGATCAGCACGCCGCCCGCCGCCTGCAGCCCCAGGCAGGCGACGATCCAGTCGACGCTGTTCTGCGCCCAGATCGCGACCCGGTCGCCCGGCTGGAGGCCCGCGGCGACATAGGCGGCGGCGGCCTGCGTCATCCGTTCCTCGAGCGCCGCGAAGCTCAGCCGGACGTCGCTGTCGATCACGGCCAGGGCATCGGGCCAGTGTGCCGCGGCGGCCTGCGCGCAATGGGGAATGGTGAGCGCCTGGCTCATGCCTCTGCCTCCCGGACCTTGCGCGCTTCGATCAGCGCGTTGCGCGCCAGCATCATGTTCAGCGATTCCCGATCGAGCGACTGGCTGAACGTCTCGATCGGCGCGGCGTTGAGATTGGCCTTGGCATAGGCAAGGCCGGTGGGCGGAAGCATGGCGAGACGTGCCGCCAGCGCCATCGTTTCCGTGCGCAGCTCCGCATCCTCGTAAATCCGGTCGACGAGACCGAATGCCAGCGCCTGCTCGGCGTCGCGCTTTTCCTCGATGAGATAGAGCTGGCGCGCCTTGGCCGTGCCGAGAATACGCGTCCAGAGCCAGCTTCCGCCATAATCGCCGGGCATGCCATGCGTCGTGAAGGACGGGATGAAACGCGCCGATGCCGCCGCGAAGCGGAAGTCGCAGGCTGCCGCCAGGCTCATCCCCGCGCCCGCGCAGGCGCCATTGATCATCGCGATGGTCGGCTTGGGCATCTCGTGCAGCAGCCGCGCCGCCTCCACGTTGCGGCGCAGCCAGCGCGTGCGATTCTCGACCGTCGCCTTGGTGGGCGCCGTGCCCGCCGCCTTCTCCTCCGCAGCCTTGGCGATGGCGCGCACGTCGCCGCCGGCGCAGAAGCCCCGGCCCGCACCGGTGAGCACCACGCAACCGACCGCATCGTCCTCCGCCGCCCGGCGCACCCCCTCCAGCAGACGCTTCATCAGCGGCGGATTGAGCGCATTGAGGCTCTCCGGCCGATTGAGCGTCAGCAGGGCCACCCGCCCATCCCGTTCCTCGATCAGGACGTCGTCCAAATTCCTCTCCAGGGGATGCTTCCCGTTCGTCCGATCTTCTATATAGAGTTACCTCTAATGCAAGATGTGGAGAGGGGTCGAAAATGCGTGAAGCGGTGCTCCGCGCCTTCCCGCCCTTGCGGCGAGGGGAAAAGCGCCGCCTGTTTCGGCAGCCATTGGTATGCGCCAATTAAGTGCTAAGGCGTCGGAGGTGACCGAGATCCGTTTCGACCGCGAGCGGGTGCTGGATGCAAGCGGCGGGCTGTTCGCAGCGCGCGGCTTCGACGGCACCAGTTTCCGCGACATCACCGCCGCCACGGGCGCCAAGCGATCGCTGCTGCTCTACCATTTCGGCAGCAAGGAGGAGCTGTGGCGCCTGGCGATGAAGCAGATCGTCGCCAAGCTCGACGCGGCGATCGCACGACGCGGCATGCCGCCCGTCGACTGCCCGGACGCGGAGAAGATCGGATCCTCGCTGCGCACCTATATCGATGCGCTGGTCGAGGTACCGGAATATGGCCAGGTGCTGCTGCGCGAGGGCGTGACCGCCAGCCCCCGGCTCGAATGGCTGATCGCCGAGTTCGTGCCGGCCTTCGCGTTCGATTTCGTGCTGAAGGATCAGGCCGCCAATGCCCGGCTGCGCGGCACCATGCTGCGCGACATCACGATCGGCGCGCCCCTGTTCGCGACGGCGCTCGGCCCCTTCCTCGAAGCCTCGATGGCCGCCGCCAGCCACACGCCCAGCGTCGGCATCCACCCGATGAGCCCCGCGCGGCGCGACGAACTGATCGATATCCTCGTGCCGCTGGTTCTGGGCAGGAACTGAGATCCTCCCCGGAGCGGGGAGGATGACAGGGATTAAGCGGGCTCAGCCTGACGACCGCGGATCAGCCGGCCGGGACGCGCGTCGGTCGGGTTTCCGTTCTCGTTGATCAGCTCGCCCGCGACGATCGTCGCGACATAGCCGTCCGCGGTCTGATCGAGGCGGCGGCCGCCCGCGGGCAGATCATGGGTGATGACCGGACGGTTGAGGCGCAGCGCTTCATAGTCGATCACGTTCAGATCCGCCTTGTAGCCGGGGGCGATCCGGCCGCGATCGTTGAGGCCGGCGACGCGCGCGGGATCCGCGGTGAGCGCCTTCACTGCCTCGGCCACGCTCAGCCGGCCGCTCTCGCGATCGCGCGTCCAATGGGCGAGCAGGAAGGTCGGGAAGCTGGCATCGCAGATCATGCCGTAATGCGCGCCGCCGTCGCCGAGACCAAGCACTACATCGTCCCGCCGCATCAACGTGCCGATGGTATCCAGCGACCCATCCTGGAAATTGCCGAGCGCCACCATCAGCATCGCATGTCCTTCATCGTCGAGGATGCGGTCATAGGCCTCCTCCTCGGGCGAGACGCCGCGCGCCGCCGCGCGGGCGGCGATGCTGGTCGAGACGTCGGGCTCATAGTTCGGCACCGGGGCGAGCGGGAATATCCAGTCCCAATTGCGGGTCATCTTCACCAGCGGATGGCCCTCGTCCGGCGCCTCCGCCAGGATGCGCGCGCGTGTCTCGGGCTTGCGCATCTCGGCGACGCGCTCGGCGAGCGGCAGATCGGCGATCGCCTTGTAGCTCTGGCAGAGTACGAACGGATTGGCCGACAGCTCCAGGCCGATGATCAGGCCGATCGGACGCGGGAAGACCTGCGCGGTCACGGTGCCGCCCGCCCGGTTGCTCTCCTCGACCAACTTCATCGCGGCCGGCCATAGCGGTGCACCGCTGTTGCCGGTGCCGAGCGTGAAGGTGACGGGCAGGCCAGCCTCGCGCGCGATACGGAAGAGCGGGCCGAGCACCGGTTCATAGCCCTGCGACGGAATCTCGGGGACAAACTGGAAGAGGCCGCCGCCAGCATCCACCATTCCCTGCGCAATCGCGGCGATCTCATCATCGCCCGCGTCGTGCGTCGGGATCAGTTCTCCGCCCTCGGTGCGGTGATAAGAGAGGCGCGAGGAGGCGAAACCGAGCGCGCCGGCCTCGATGGCCTCCCTGGTCAGCGCCCGCATCTTCTCGCGATCCGCCTCGGTCGCGGGCTCGCGCGCGACGCCGCGTTCGCCCATCACATAGACGCGCAACGGCGAATGCGGGAGGAAGGCGGCGACGTCGATGTCGCGCGGGCGGGAATCGAGCGCGTCGAGATATTGCGGGAAAGTCTCCCAACTCCACGGCAGGCCCTCGGCCATCACCGCGCCGGGAATGTCCTCGACGCCGGCCATGACGTCGACGAGGACGTCGTGGTCCTCCGCACGGCAGGGTGCGAAGCCGACGCCGCAATTGCCCATCACGACCGTCGTGACGCCATGGCCCGACGAAGGATTGAGCCGATCAGACCAGATCGCCTGGCCGTCATAGTGGGTATGGAGGTCGACGAAGCCGGGCGTGACGAGCAATCCCGCGGCATCGATCACGCGGGCTGCATCGGCCGCGACGGTTCCGACCGCGGCGATGCGCCCATCCTTGACGGCAACGTCGCCGACGAACGGTGCGCCGCCGCTCCCGTCGACGATCGTGCCGCCGCGAATGATGAGATCATAGGTCATTGGGCATTCTCCAGATTGCGCGCGCCGCGACCCGATCTCTCTGCAAGATCGCGGATCGCGACGACGTTCAGAATTTCGGCCAGGGCATCGACATGGCTGAGTTGGGGCGAGTGGTCGGTCGCCATCGAATGGACGGCGATCGGCGGGGATTGGGCGATCATCGCCCGCTGCGCCGCGATCGGCACGGTCCGGTCCTTCGTCGTCTCGATATAGACGCGCGGGATGCGACCGTAGCGGTCCGGGCTGAGCGACACCGGCGTCGCGAGCGGCGCCATCACCTCCGCCTTCACCTGCGGCGCCGCCCAGGCACGGGTTTCCGCCGTGCATTCGGCGAAGAACAGATCCTCCGAATCCGGCGGCGGGAGCATCGACAGGCCGTCCTCGTCGATACGGACCTCCAGCGAAGGCCCTTCGATCGCCTGCTCTGCCATCAGCTGCTGCAGGCCGACCGCGCTGACCCCGTCGGGCAGCATCAGCGCGGTGAGATAGACGATGCCGGCCACCGATTCGGGGCCGGCGACCTCGGCCGCCTGGCTGACGACGAGACCGCCGCGGCTGTGGCCGACGAGGATCACCGGCTCACCCGCATCCGCCGCCAGCGCGGCGATATCGCGCGCCCAGCGATCGAGCGTCACCTCCGATGCGGGCGTGCAGTCGGCGCCGCAGCTCGCAAGATCGGGGGCCAGCACGCGATGCCCGTCCTGTTCGAGCCGGGCCTTGAGCGGCTGCCAGCACCAGCCGCCGTGGAACATGCCGTGGACCAGAAGAAATGTCGCCATGGTTCCTCTCAGCTTTTGTCTTTGACGCAGTGTAACACGAACAGCGGCGCGATTACGGCCGTTTCCGGGCCGGGCGTGCCGAGATCGGTGAAACGGACGATGACCGGCGCGCCGATCGTCAGCCGGTCGGGCGCCTCGAGCAGGCGGGTGACGAGGCGAACGCCAGGAGCGCCGTCCAGCTCGACCAGCGCGGAGACATAGGGTGTGATGCCGGCGTAGCCGGAATGAAGCGGGCGTTCGACCACCGACCAGGTGAAGAGCCGGCCGGTGCCGGGCAGGCGCACCCATTCGACCTCGGCACCGCTCGGATACCAGTCGAACCCGGTGCCGTGGACACGGCGCGGCAGGCGGAGCTCGCCCTGCGCCGCTGCCTCCCAGAAAGGCGCGAGACGCGGATCGGTCGTGTCGGGAAGCGGGAAACCGGCGGTCATGCGCACACCATCAGCAGGGTCGAGGCATCGCCGCCAGTGAAGCCGCCATAGGCGGCGACGCGCGCGTCCGCGACCTGGTTCGCCGCCTCGCCACGCAGCTGCCGGACAAGCTCGACGACATGGGCGATACCGAGCAGATAGGCATGGCTGAGCAGGCCGCCATGGGTGTTGAACGGCAGGCCGCCCTTCGCGCGGCCGCGGGCGTGGCTGAGCCGGTCGCCCGCGACGAAGCCGCCGCCCTCGCCCTTGGCGCAGAAACCCATATCCTCGATCTGCATCAGGGCGACGATGGTGAAGGGATCATAGACGGCGAGCACGTCGACATCCGCCGGCGAAAGGCCCGCCATGGCGAAGGCGGCGGGAGCGGCGAAGCGCTGCGGCGTCGCGGTGAAATCGCCCTGCTGACTGAAATAGGTGCCTGCGCGCGAAACACCCTCGCCGACGCCCTGCACGATCACCGGCGGCTTCGCCAGATCGCTGGCGCGCTCGGGCGTGGTCATCAGATAGGCGGCCGCGCCGTCGGAAATCAGGCAGAAATCCTCCATGCGCAGCGGATCGACCAGCATCGGCCGGGCGAGATACTGATCGAGCGTCAGCGGCTTCTCGCGCATCACCGCGCCGGGATGGCCGTTGGCATGGACGCGCTGCGCGACCGCGATCGCGCCGAGCTGCGCCTCGGTGGTGCCATATTCGTGCATGTGGCGGCGCGCGACGCCCGCGAAATAGACCGGCTGCGGATAATAGCCAAAGGGCAGCTCATAGCCGGCCTTCATCCGCTCTCCGGCATGATAGTCGCCCGGGCCGCCGGTGCCCGCCGCCTTCTGCGAGGCCCAGTCGATCGCGAAGACGTTGAGGATGTGGCGCGCGCGGCCGGTGCGTAGCGCGGCGGCGGCGGCGTAGGGCGCAGTGCCGGCCCAGGTCATCGCGCCGCCCGCTTCGGACACCCAGAGATCCTGGCGGGTGCCGAAGCGGGCGTGGAAGGCGGCGGCGGAATATTGGCCGGCCATGCCCTTCTGGATCATCAGGCCGTCTATGTCGGCGGGCGTCAGGCCGGCGTCGGCGATCGCCGCTTCGATGGCGGCGCCGGCCATGTCGAGCGCGCTGCGATCCGAGCGCTCGGAGGCCGGCGCCTCGCCGACCCCGGCGATGGCGACCTGCCCCGCAATCGATTCGAGCGGCGTCGCCCAGCCCCAGTCGAGACTCACGCGAGCAATCCGTCGTGCACAATTTCCGTTCGGTTCGAGCGCAGTCGAGAACCCGGCCCGAGCGAAGCCGAGGGTTGCCGAGCATGCCCCTTCTCGACTTCGCTCGAAGGCAGTTCTCGACTTCGTTCGAACCGAACGGGAAGGGCCATCAATCCTTGCGCTGGAATCACGCCGCCACGCCCTCATGCACCCGGGAGGGCGTATCGACGTAGAATTGCTTCGCCCAGCGGCGGAACTTGAGGAACGGGCCGTCGCCGTCGCACAGATACGGCTTGTCGCGGTAGATCTTGGCTTCCCAGATCGGCTGGTCCTGGCGGAGCTGGCGGTTCACTTCCTTGGCGAAGGCGTGGCCGATGCGGTCGATCTGCTCGTTGCGCTCGGGATTGCGCCAGTAGACGCGGAACAGCTGCTCGGTCACGTCCGCCTCGACCGGCGCGTTGACGGTGAGCATGCAGATGCCGATCACCGTTTCGTAGCGCACGATGCCGAAGCCATAGCCCCAGCTCTCGCTCGACAGCGTCCCTTCCACCGGCCCGCGCGAGGACGGGAAGAGCTGGGTCGAGTCCATCCGCATATAGGGACCTTCGAAGCGGATGCCGTCATAGGCGGCGGCGCCGGGGTGGCCGTGGACCGACTGGAAGTGGGCGCCGTCCACCGTGTTCTCCGCCATCTCCTGCAGGCAGGTGCGGATCATGTGTGCCTCGACCAGCGGGCCGACATAGGCGTCGCTCTCGTCCAGTTCCGGCACGCGGGGGAGATCGAAGAAGGGGGCGACGCCAGCGGGGTGATACCAGCCCATGACGAAGCCATAGAGCTCCTGCACCGGATAGGTGGTGAGGCAGGCATAGGGGTTGAGCTTGCTGGCATAGGGGATCGCGGCGACCGAGCCGTCGCCGTTGAACGACCAGCGGTGGAAGGGGCATTCGACGGTGTCGCCGACGACCCGGCCGCCGACCGCGATGTTGGCGCCGAGATGGGGGCAGTAGGCGTCCTGCAGATGGGCGGCGCCCTCGGTGCCGCGCCAGAGGATCAGATCGCGGCCGAAGCGGCGGACCTGGCGGATCTCGCCGGGGGCGAGATCGGCCGATTCGGCGATGTAGAACCAGCCGTAGGGCACCGGGAAATCAAATCTCTTCATGCCACGTCCTCTCTCGCGATATGCGTCCTGACAGATCTGTCAGCGGCTTACAAGCGGGCTCTTCGCGCCGTCAACGACGGCGGCTTGTGCGGGAGCGATGGCGGCTTGCCGCATGCGCCGATCAGGTTTCACAATGCGCGTGCATCCGCCGCACTTGCGAAATGCGGAAAGCACGATCTATAACGCATTATAAATTTCAGGAGAGAGCATGGCCACGGCCTCCTTCGACGTACTGGGCGCCTATGCCCGCATCTGCGAGACGCTGACGGCGGACGGCGCGCCCTTCGCGGTGAAGCGGGCGACCGTCGGCGGGCACGCCATCAAGGTCTATGCCGAGTGCGACGAGAATGTCGTGGACGTGCTGCTGCGCAACGAATCGCGCTTCGGCCCTCTCGACCTGGTGATCGAGGGCGACCGCCGGCTGACCTATGCCGACGTCGCCGGCGCTGCCACGCGGCTGGCCGGCTGGCTGCAGGACGTGCACGGCGTGAAGGCGGGCGACCGGATCGGCATCGCGATGCGCAACCGGCCGGAATGGTTCGTCGCCTTCACCGCCATCCTGCGCGCGGGCGCGGTGGCGGTGCTGCTCAACAGCCGCGGCGCGGGCGCGGAGCTGGCGGCGGCCGCGGCGGACGTGCCCTGCACGCTGATCCTGGCGGACGAGGAACGCGCCGAGCGGATGCGCGAGGCCGGCATCGCCGCGCCGATCGAGACGCTCGGCCCGGTCGAGGCGGCGCTGGCCGGCGAGGGACGCGCGGCCGAGCCGGTGCGCGTCGATCGCGACGCGCCCGCGATGGTGCTGTTCACATCAGGCACCACCGGCCGGCCGAAGGGCGCGGTGCTGACCCAGCGCAACATCACCAACATGGCGCGCAACCTGGATTATCTGACCGCGCTGCAGGTGGAGCTGGCCGCCGCGATGTACGGCGTGCCGGTGGAGACGCTGCGCACGATGATGCCGCGGGTTTCCAACCTGCTGGTCTTCCCGCTGTTCCACATCTCCGGCATCACCGCCTTCTTCATGACAAGCGCGTCGGGCGGGCAGCTCGTCACCATGCGGCGCTGGAGCCCGGCGGCCGCCCTGGAGCTGATCTCCGGCCATGCCGTCACCACCCTTTCCGGCCCGCCGCTGATCCTCGGCGACCTGCTGGACCACCCCGAAGCCGCGGCACATCTGAAATCGGTCACGGCGGTCGGCGTCGGCGGCCAGGCGACGCCGCGCAGCCTGATCGACCGGGTGCGCCAGGCGCTGCCGACCGCGACGCAATCTTCCGGCTGGGGGATGACCGAGGTGTCCGGATCGGTGACGGCGATCGCGGGCGCGCCCTATCTGCTCAAGCCCTCTTCCTGCGGCGACAGCTCGCCGATCGTCGAGCTGCAGGTGCGCGACGAGGCGGGCAACGTGCTGCCGCAGGGCACGGCCGGCGAGCTGTGGGTCCGCGGCGCAGTGGTGATGCAGGGTTATTTCAACGCGCCCGAAGCCAATGCCGCGGCTTTCGACGGCGCATGGCTGCGCACCGGCGACGTCGGCTACATCGATGCCGAGGGCTTCGTCCACCTGGTCGACCGCAAGAAGGACATGGTGATCTCCGCCGGCGAGAATATCTACTGCGCCGAGGTGGAGCGCGTGCTGAGCGCGGATCCCGACTTCGTCGAGGTATCGATGTTCGGCGTGCCCGACACGCGGCTGGGCGAGCGCGCCATCGCCGCGGTGACGCTGCGCGAGGGCGCCAGCCGCAGCGAGGCGGAGGTGAAGGCTTTGGCCCGCGCCAGCCTCGCCGACTACAAGGTGCCGGCCGCCGTGGTGTTCGACCTCGGCCCCTTCCCGCGCAACGTCACCGGCAAGGTCGACAAGGCCAAGCTGCGCGCACGCTATCTCGAAAAAGCCGGAGAGCCCGCCTGATGCCCTTTCCCGAAAAGCAGAAGGTCATCGATCTGATGATGGCCATCCCCGTCTCCGGGGACAACAGCGAATGGTATGAGGCGTTCAAGCCGCTCCTCATGGACGAGGAAAGCCGGCAGGCGTTCAAGATGCCGGCGCAGTACATGTTCAAGGACATCCCCCAGGTCGGCCCGGTCGAGGACAAGGTCGCCTGGACGATCGGCCATATGGACAAGCATAATATCGAGCGCGCGCTGATCGGCTTCATCGAGGGCGAGCCGGGCTCGATGGCCGCGCAGGGCAAGTATCGCGACCGCTTCCTGTTCGACATGCCGGTGAACCCGAATGACGGGATGGAGGCGGTGCGCGCCATCCGCCGCGCCAAGCGCGATTTCGGCATCCACGCGGTCAGCGTCTTTCCGGCCGGCATCAACCCGCAGGTGCCGATCAACGACAAGAAGATGTACCCGATCTACGCCGCCTGCGTGGAGGAAGGGCTGCCGATCTTCGTCAATGCCGGCGTCTGCGGCCCGCGCTTCCCGAGCCTGGTGCAGAAGGTGGAGCTGATCGAGGAGGTCGTCTGGTTCTTCCCCGAACTCAAATTCGTGACACGGCATGGCTGCGAGCCGGACGAGGCCTTGGCCTGCAAGCTGATGCTCAAATATCCGAACCTCTATTATTCGACCTCCGCCTTCGCGCCGAAACATTATCCGAAAGCCGTCATCAACTTCATGAACAGCCGCGGCGCCGACAAGGTGATGTACGCCGGCTATTTCCCGATGGGCCTCAGCCTGGAGCGCATCTTCGGCGACCTCCGCAACCTGCCGCTGAAGGACGAGGTCTGGCCCAAATTCCTCTACGAAAACGCCAAGACGCTGTTCGGCATCTGAATCCGAAGGAGACCCCTCATGGCCGACCAACCCAATCCCGTCAGCGCCCGGACCCCGCCGCCGGCGGTGTGGCATTATCTCGAGAACCTCAAGGGCGAGGAGCGGCTCGCCTGGCGCAAGGCGGACGTGACCGATCGCCCGAACCCGGACGAGCGCAACCTGCCGCACGAATATCCGTTCGGCTGGTTCGTGGTCGACTATTCGGACGAGCTCGCGATCGGCGAGGTCAAGTCGATCCGCTATTTCGGGCAGGAGCTGGCGCTGTGGCGCGGCGAGGACGGGGTAGCGCGCGTGCTCGACGCCTATTGCGCCCATTATGGGGCGAACATGGCGCATGGCGGCAAGGTGGCCGGCAACCTGCTCGAGTGCCCGTTCCACGCATGGCGCTATGACGACCAGGGCCGCGTGCTCGACATCCCCTATGCCAAGGTGATCCCGCCGCAGGCGAAGCGGAAGGATTGCGTGCCCAGCTGGCCGACGGCCGAGGTGAACAACCAGATCCTGGTCTGGTACCATCCCGACCGCATCGCGCCGATATGGGACCCGGTGGTCTATGCGGAGACCCAGGATCCCGACTGGACGCCCTACGCCAAGTTCGAATGGTTCGTGTACACCAGCCTCGAGAACATGGCCGACAACGGCATCGACATCTCCCACTTCAAATATGTCCATGGCGCGCCGTTCGTGCCGGAATATCGCATGACCTTCGACGGCCGCTCCCGCGCCGTGGTGGCGGACATCAAGTTCAACACGCCGCGCGGCCATGTCGAGGGCGCGATCACCTCGATCACCTATGGGCCGGGGCAGAGCACCAGCCGCTTCACCGGCATCTCCGAGACCTTGCTCGTCTCGGGCGTGACGCCGGTGGACCGCGACGTGCTGAAGGTGCGCTTCGCCTTCACCCAGCCCAAGGCCCAGGCCGAGGGGCCGGGGGCGAACCTCGCCAGGGCGCTGATCCGCGACATCTGCACGCAGCTCGATCAGGACAAGGTGATCCTCGACCGGCACAAGCGGATGGAGCCGCCCTTGGTATGCGACGGCGACGGGCCGTTCGGGCGCAACCGCCAATATTACAGCCAGTTCTTCGCCAGCCGGAACCCCTCGCCCAAGATCGCCGCATGAGCGACCTCGACGCGTTCCGGGCGGAGGTGCGCGCCTGGCTGGAGGAGAATGCGCCGCCGTTCATCCGCCAGCCGGAGAGCATCGAGACCGCGATCTGGGGCGGCCGCAAGCCGAGCTTCATCCATGACGACCAGCGGCTGTGGATGGAGCGGATGGGCGCGAAGGGCTGGACCGTGCCCGAATGGCCCAGGGAATATGGCGGCGGCGGCCTTTCCAGGGACGAGGCGAAGATACTGGCGCAGGAGATGCGCCGCATCGGCGCGCGCCGGCCGCTGGACAGCCTCGGCATCTGGATGCTCGGCCCCGCGCTCCTCAAATATGGCACCGAGGAGCAGAAGCGCGAGCATCTGCCCAGGATCGCACGCGGCGAGATACGCTGGGCGCAGGGCTATTCGGAGCCGGGCGCGGGATCGGACCTCGCAAGCGTCGCGACCAAGGGCGAGGACAAGGGAGACCATTTCCTCGTCAACGGATCCAAGATCTGGACCAGCTATGGCGACAAGTGCGACATGATCTTCGCGCTGGTCCGCACCGAGCCGGACGCGCCCAAGCATCTCGGCATCAGCTTCCTCCTCATCGACATGGCCGATCCCGGCGTCTCCACCCGGCCGATCAAGCTGATCGCCGGCGACAGCCCGTTCACCCAGACATTCTTCGACAATGTGAAGGTGCCGAAGGGCAATGTGGTGGGCGAGCGCGGCCGTGGCTGGGACGTGTGCAAATATCTGCTGAGCCACGAGCGCGAGATGATCGGATCGCTGCCGACGACGCAGCTCAGCGCCGAGACGCTGGCGCAGCATGCGGTGCGCGTGCTGGGCGCGGACGGCATCGCGCGGGCGGGCGCGCTGCGCAGCGACATCATGCAGCATGAGATCGACGCCTGGACCCTCGCCATCGCGATCGAGCGGGCGGGCGACCAGGCGAAGGCCAAGGCCTCCTCCCCCTTCACCGGATCGGTGCTGAAGCTGTTCGGCACCGAATTGATGAAGCGGCGCACCGAGCTGGCGATGAGCATCGAGGGCTCGGCCGGATTCGACCCGCAGGGGCATGAGGCGCAGGAATGGCTGCACGCCCCGGCCAACACCATCGCGGGCGGATCGAACGAGATCCAGCTCAACATCCTTGCGAAACGCGCGCTCGGTTTGCCGGGGGCGTGATGGGGAACGACTTTCATCCTCCCCCGCAGGGGGAGGGGGACCGCGCATGGCGCGGTGGAGGGGTTCCGCGCTCGCAATCGACGGTCCGCCTGTCGTCCGCGGGAACCCCACCACCACCCTGCGGGTGGTCCCCCTCCCCGTTCCGGGGAGGATGACGATGAGGAACGTCTCTCCCTTCCCCTCCCTTCCGAGGAGGGGACAGGAGCAGGCAAGCGGACGACGGGGTTCGATGCCCCGGCGGACGTTCGGCCTCAAACACCCCGTCTCCCATAAGCGCGCAGACGCGCGCACCCACCCCCAGCCCCTCCCTTGCGGGGAGGAGAGCCATAAGCTCGGAACATCCCCATGCCCCTGGTCCTGACCGAAGACGAGCAGATGCTCGTCGAATCCCTGCGCAGCCTGCTGTCCCGCTCCGCGCCCGTCGCCGCCTTTCGCGCGCTCCGCGATTCTGGCGATCCGAAGCGTTATTCGCCGGCGCTGTGGGCGGAGCTGGCCGAGGCGGGCTTTGCCGCGCCGCAGGTGCCGGAGGCCGAAGGCGGGATCGGCATGGGCTATGCGGCGGCCGGCCTCGCCGCGGAGGAGATGGGCCGCGTGCTGGCCGCCACGCCCTTCCTCTCCACCGCGCTCGCCATCGAGCTGCTGATCGCCGCGGGCGATGCGGGGCAGAAGGCGGCGCTGCTGCCCGGCCTCCTCGACGGATCGCGCCTCTTCGCGCTGGCGATCGAGGAAGGCGGGCGCCACGATCCCGACACGCGCGCGACACGCGCGACGCGCGACGGCGCCGGCTGGCGGATCGAGGGGACCAAGCGCTTCGTGCTCGACGGCGGCGTGGCGGACGGGCTGATCGTCGCGACGCAGGGCGAGGACGGGCCGATGCTGCTGCTGGTCGATCCCGGCGCACCGGGCGTCGCCGTCACCCCGCGCGCCAGCATCGACAGCCGCAACGCCGCGGATATCGCGTTCGAGGGCGTCAGCGTGGGCGCGGACGCCGTGCTGGGCGGCGCGAACGGAAGTGCAGACGACGCGGCGGCGGCGATCGCCCGCGCGCTCGACGTCGGCCGCGTTCTGCTCGCCGCCGAGCTGCTCGGCATCGCGCAGGAAGCGTTCGACCGGACCGTCGCCTACCTCAAGGAGCGCGAGCAGTTCGGCGTGAAGATCGGCACCTTCCAGGCGCTGCAGCACCGCGCCGCGCGGCAATATGTCGCGCTCGACCTCGCCCGCAGCGTCGTGCTCAAGGCGCTGCGCGCGCTCGACGAGGGCGACAAGGCCCGCAGCGCGCTCGCCAGCCTCGCCAAGGCGGTGACGACGCGGACGGCGCGCGAGGCGATGAACGAGGCGGTGCAGATGCACGGCGGCGTCGGCGTGACCGACGAATTCGACATCGGCCTGTTCTTCAAGCGGGCGCGGGTGGCCGGCGAGACGCTGGGGGACGATTATTTCCACCGGGAGCGGCTGGCGAAGATGGTGTGGGGGATCTGAGCGCAGCTTCGTCCTCCCCCGGCGGGGGAGGGGGACCGTTCGCGAAGCGAATGGTGGAGGGGCTGCCGCTCTCTACAGTCGCCGGGCATCGCCTTTGACGACTGGTCGCCCCTCCACCGCGCTCCGCCCACGGCTCGCTCCGCGAGCCGGCTTCGCGGCTGTGGCTTGCCCCCGGCAAGCCACTGTCCGCCGCTCCGCCCCCCTCCCCGTTCCGGGGAGGATGAAGAAAGGCCCTCATTCCCACTCCTCGTCCGGCGGCTCGGGCTCGGCGCAGCCGGGCGGGGCGCAGCCATGCTCGCGCCAGTGGCGGCGGTGGAGATCATATTCGGCGACGCGGAGGCGGGCCTCGGCGATGCGGCGGGCGGCCTCGGCGGGATCGAGGTCGGGCGGCTGGCACTGGCCCGACCAGCGATCGGCGCGGCGATGGACCAGCCAGAAATGCGCCGCGCGCAGCGAGGGCGGGAGCGTGACGGCGATTTCGGTGCGCAGCCTCTCGCCGTCGCCGGTCAGAAAGACCTTTTCGCGCATATAGGTGTAGCCGATGGCGCGGGCGAAGAGGGCCGCTTCGACGGCATCGTCCGCGACGGCGGGAGCGAGGCGGCAGGCGGCGCCGAAGGCGGCGTGGCGGAGCGTCCATTGGCGCAGGGTGGTGGCGCCGATCCCGAAGGCGCGGGCGAGATCGCTGTCGAGCGCGCCGCCATCGGCGAGCTGGCGGGCGCGGCGGACGAAGGCGGGGTCGTAGTCCGGGCCGGGCGGGGGCGGCGGATCGATGTCGATCGGATCGACCGGGATGGCCTGGGTGAACGGAGGCAGCGGGGGGTGTATGCGATGAGGGAGGGTATCGCGGGCTGGTGCGCTTAGAACGTCATCCCAGCGCACGCTGGGATCGCTCTCCACATGCGAGCGGGTGGCTGCTGAGAGTGATCCCAGCTTTCGCTGGGATGACGGGAATGGTGAGACCGTTTCGAGACCCACGAGAGGATCGCCCTCATCCACGGGCGCGTCAGGCCCGGGATCGAGCGCATCGATCCGGGCCATTCCATCGTCGTCGCCGTCCATCTCCGGCCCACCTTCCTGTGCGGCGCACATGGCCTCATAGGCAGCCTCCTCTATGTCGCGCAGCGCTTCTTCGGTGAGCGCAAGCGCGCCGGCCGGATCCTGGATCGCGGATGGCGGAGAATCCCAGCGATCGGGGCGGCGGACGCGCAGCCAGAGGGTGGCGGCCTTGTCGCAGGACGGAACATGCTCGGTGACGGTGGTGCGGACGAGCGTGCCGTCCTTGAGGAAGACGCGCTCGGTCTCGCGGTCATAGCCGGTGGCCTTGCGGAAGAGGGCGCGCTCGACCGCTTCGTCGGCGGCATCGGGAGGCAGGCGGCAGGCAGCGGCGAAATCGGGATGCTGCTGCTTCCACGCGCGGATGGTCTGGAAGGAGACGCCGAAGGCGGCGGCGAGATCCTTGTCGAACGCGCCGCGCGCGGCGAGGGTGCGGGCGGCGGGGATCAGGGCGGGCGAATAGTCGGTCATGGCAGCGAGGCTGGCATGGCCCGGGGGATTGCCGCGAGCGGCCGGATAAACCCTAGTGCTGCCTAGATGGATGGGAGGGTTGCAACGCCAGCATTGTAGAGCAGCGCCAGATCGTCGGAGGGCAAGCTCGCTTCCCATCGGAGTATGTCCGCGACATTCGCGCAGACATTGTCGCTGGCGATCCCGCGGGCCCCTCTTTCCCGCAAACGATGACGTTCGTAGGCTGCGAGGTTCTCCATGAGGAGCGGCAGTTTCTCAGGCTGAAACGAACGCCCGGCGGGATGCTGTTCTCCCGCCTTCGCGGCATATATGGCTGCAGCGATCAGCCGGCCATATCTCCGCGACTCATCGGAGGAAATCGGAAGATCCGCAATGGCACCCATCGGGGTTCCGTCCGATGTAGTGCCGCATTGCCCGACCCAGCTGTTCAACAGTTGACCGAAATCACCCAAGCCGCGCTGCAATGCCGCGAGCGAGGGGCCAGGTGCTTGCGCGATTGCGCTGCGCTTCATCAAGGTGAATGTCAGGATGCGCTTGGCGACGGGCGGGGAGATGGTGTCGGACCGATGCGCGGCGCGCGCGGCGCTGACCTCGCGAAAATAGACCTCCAAGATGGTGTTCATGGCATCGGGATATGCCGCCACCATCGCATCGATCGCCTCGCGCTCCGGCGATCGCTGTCGCATTGCCTGGACGGTCGAATACCAACGGGCTCCTTCCAGCGTGCGTTTGCCGTTTGAGGAGTCCACGGTCGCGCGCGCAAGCAGAACGGCCAATATCGATATCAGCCCGAAGGCGATGGCCGGCCTCCTTGGGTGCCGATTTCCATCTACGGCGGTCATCCTGTGGAGTCGCAACCGTGCAGCGTCCGCGACCATGAGGGCCAGCGCAAAAGCGATAGGTGTCCATCTTAAGATACCGACGAAGGAGAACAGGGGTATAGTCGTGACGAGAGCATGTGCAAAAAAGAACTGAACGACGATGTTGACCGCGTGGACGATGGCGACCTTTCGCCACGTCGAGTTCCAGCCGCGCAGCACGCGGTGGAGGCCGAATATGACGAGCATGCTCGCCGCCATGGCGAGCAACATCGCAGTGAGAAACAGAATCTCATAGAGTATCGCCGTCGGCATTATCCCCCCGATCCGTAACGAGCCCCGTCCCCCCGTTAATGCGCGGGCTGATTTAAGCAACGTGGAGACATGGCCGTATTGGACTTCGCGTCCCAACCCCGACAGCCGGGCTGGCCAGCCCGTTCGGAAGCGATCGCATCTGCGGTGCGTCTCGCAGGGCGTGACCTAATCGGCGACGCGGAGTTTCGCGGTCATAGCCGGTGGCCTTGCGGAAGAGGGCGCGCTCGACCGCTTCATCGGCGGCATCGGGCGGCAGGCGGCAGGCGGCAGGCGGCGGCGAAGTCGGGATGCTGCTGCTTCCACGCGCGGATGGTCTGGAAGGAGACGCCGAAGGCGATAGCGAGATCCCGATCGAGCGCACCCCGCGCGGCGAGGGTGCGGGCGGCGGGAATCAGGGCGGGGCTGTAGTGGGCCGTGTCGGTCATGGCAGCGAGGCTGTCATGAGCGGAGGGATTGCTTTTACCGGATTAATGCACTGTCACCGTAATTCTGTCACCGGGACCCATGATTGCTCTCCAAATAGCAGCCTTGAATCAGAACCCGAGCCGGTTGGGCATCACTTCTACCAACATGGTGTGGTGTGATGGTGTGGTGTGGTGTGGTGTGCGAGCAAGCAACAGACAATCCTGGATGTATTGCCAGGAAGTCAGCCCGGAATTTTGCGCTTCGGCAGTTTATTGGTCAAAAACTTGGTCAATGTGGCGACAAATCCGTCTGCGATGATGTGCTTGGCCGTCGTCAGACTGTCAGCATCCGTGAATGTTAGGTGGGGAGTTTGATCCCACAAAATCGCCCCTTTCTGACTTTGGACGCCATCATAAAACGTGCGCGCGTAAAAATCGCTGAACAAGTGCGATTTGATACCGCTCCCCGAGAATGTTTGAGCGCCGACGTAAAGTTCGATATAGCAGGAGTCTTGCGATGCGCTGTTACGCGCCGCACTCGCCTTCAAAGCTCTAAACTTGCTGTCCGAGATAGGCTCGTGTTCAAATACAACGGTATTGTTCTCGGATCCGGTGTAGCTGTGCCAAGAAACTGATGAAATCGTTATTGGTAGCGCATCAATGTTCAGTACGTCTTCGATGACACCTTCGACGCTGGCTGCTGGGTACTTGCGGTCATACTGAGCTTGCAACACCGCTCCTAAAAGGCCGAAAGCGCCGAAGTTGGATGCGGACTCGGATTTGTAAATGCCGCGTTGCCAGATATGGATGCTACAGGATTCCGGCGCGACTTCGTGGAGCGGAGCGCTGCTGGCGAATGCGGTTACCGAAAGAGAAAGGCCGATAGCCCCCAAGCCCAATGCAAGCCTAACCGCCGCACGCGTCATCTCGCCCCTCTTGCAACAAAATTACATCTTTATGAACCCGATTAAAGCAGGGCCGCGCTCACTTGGAAACTCTCTTTTGTTACACAACCCGGAATTACGGTGACAGTGCATCTATTGCTGCATTCCTACCGCGCTTCGCCGGCTTGAGGATATGTCCGCTCTCCCGTTCGAGCCGGTCAAGAAAAGCGGGTTCGCCGACCGGCGGGCCGATCTATTCGGCCTTGCGCAGCCGCGCCGTGCGATCCTCATCCTCGTCGCCCGCCAGGAGGGGGGCGAAATCGGGATGCTGCTGCTTCCAAGCGCGGATGGTCCGGAAGGGGACGCCGAAGGCGATGGCGAGATCCTTGTCGAGCGCGCCCCGCGCGGCGAGGGTGCGGGCGGCAGGGATTAGGGTGGGGCTGTAGGTGATCGTGTCAGTCATGGCAGCGAGGCTGGCATGGGCCGGGGGATTGCCGGGAGGTGGATTATATATGCTGTCTGGGAGTATAAGAGGCAAAGCATTGCGTCACGGCGATTTCCACGCTCTGATGGCGGTTCGCAGTGGCAGGGCAGGACATGCGGGCTTTTTCGGCGGCGATTGTTGCTACCAGTCTTTGGGTCGGTCACGATTGCCATGCTGAGCCGATGCCGGCGACGCCCGGCGATCCGCCTCCCGCAAGCACGCAGGGCAGGGAAGAAGACCGTTCAACTGGGCAATTCGGGGGATGGGTTCTCGAGAGGATATCCTATGGCACCGCATTTCCGAGACTTCATCAGCCGGGCGGGGTAGTTCGCCTTTCCTTTCGAACGAGGGATGGTCTGGTTCGCTGGAGGCTCGAACAGGAAGGTGCGGCTGCTCGCCTCTTTGCGGACCTCGGAGCCGGAACGGAATTGGAAGCCAGCATCGTCAGTAGG
Organism: Flavisphingomonas formosensis; assembly: GCF_009755815.1. Classification (GTDB taxonomy): domain Bacteria; phylum Pseudomonadota; class Alphaproteobacteria; order Sphingomonadales; family Sphingomonadaceae; genus Flavisphingomonas; species Flavisphingomonas formosensis. The sequence goes on along the minus strand of NZ_WRPK01000001.1, from coordinate 158,096 downwards.
TTGCCGGCTTTTCCGACCCAGGCGAGAGACCTCATCCACATCGCCGAAGGGCAACTCGATCCTGCGACATTCTCTCCTCCCCTGAAGCCGGTCTTGCGCGACATTCTGGGGAAGAGGAGGACATATCACGCGGAGCTCAGGGCATCGTCGGATGATCTCGACAGAGCGTTGCGGGCCACGAAGACTAGGTGCGATAGCAGTTCAGTGCGCCCATAGGCGCGAGCCGAAATATATGCTGTCCCAGATTTCTTCGCTATTTTTTCGAAAACGCCTTACCCGACTCACGAACAATTAACGGATCGCTTTCACTTTTGTTGAGCGTACGAAAAAAGGCATTCTTCTCGGCTAAAAGAATTTTTTCGCTGGCCTTCCAACAGAAAAAAATCGCACGTCGGACTACGGTACCAACATTCCAGTAAACTGACTTGAGAGCCACCAGAGCATCCCGATCGCCAAGCTCTGCCATCCGTAAGACCATCTCTCTCATAACAATGGGGCTGGTGGTAAGCGGTATACGCGCGAGGAAACGACGACAAACCTCCAATACTCCGAAACCTGGTTCTGAAGACAATCGAAACGCAGCAAGCATATAATATTCAGCGCATTTTCCTCCGTCTAAGAAATCATCGAAAAAAACTCGAATTTCTTCCCGCTCTTTTTGTGAGAATCTATTCTTTTCTTTTATAATAGCATCAACCACGTACGGCAGATAGTGGACATGCCGCTTGAGAACGTCGACCAAATCTACCACCTCCCGCCGACTTTGGTAGATAAACGCCTTGATGAACTCACGAATTTCGTCGTCAGCTACGTCGAGTTCCGTTGCGATCCTGTTCTTTATTGCCTTTATATCAGTTTTCATATACCGGGTAATTTGCTCCTTGCCCGGATAACGATAAGTCCTCACCAACCGACTACTATATCGAGAATGCACGCGGCGTATTTCCGATACGGCCTCATTCGGATCAATTGGAGCAAACTCCTCTTCGGTGCCTTCAGGGTTTTCCTCGGCATGCCCTTTCTCGATATTAATCATCTTCGTTTTTGCAACGTTGAGGAACAAGCCCTCACGATCTAAAGCTTCTATCAAAATATTTAGCGATGTATTGGCTTCCAAATATCCAGGAGCGAATAATCGAAAGTCATCAACATATCGAACAAATTTGATACCACGGCGATGCAACTCATTGTCCACGTTGATAAGCGAAGCTTCCGCGAGAAGTCGGCTACCGTCGCACCCAACCGGAACTCCATATGAATTGCGGCCCGCCCACGACAACAAGACATCGTTGATCTTAGAAACGGTCGCTAAATCACAGCCTGCCGAAGCGAGGATCGCCTCTATACGATGTATGTTAATGCGATCATAGAAATTGCTGATGTCAGTTATGACCTTGACGCTATATTCTGGCAACTCTGACATAATACCAGATTGACGCCGAAAGGCATCATAGTTCAAGTTGCTACCGAATAACATTCCGTGAGGTCGAGACCGATAGGAGAAAACAGATTTCTCGCCCTCTGGCCGCCGCGCCCGTTCAATATCAGGAGCTATTTTCATAACGAGCGCTAGATATTTTGCGGTATCAGTCAGTTCAATCCAGCTCGCTGCCCTGAAAGCAAACTTGTTCTTCGGTATATTTAACTTAAGCGGAATGGAAAGGTTTCTAACCTTCTTATCTCGAAGAAATCGCGTTACTGCGTTCACGACTTCTCGTCTGTAGTCAATCTCATCTCCAAGAAGGCGCGCTTCAATCGATCCATGAAATAGCGGTGGTCGAAATATATCGTCCACGCCACTCTTGCGGATATGAGCAACGGCACGGATTGCCAGAGCTTTTTCGTTCATACGAATAATAGTAAGGTTACCACGTCTGAATTGTAAATAGTTTAGCTTGAACCAACCTCTTTTGAAGCCTGCACGGTTGCGCTTCGCAACGTCCGGACTCTCTGCCGCCGTCCTGATCCTATGAGGACGTCCGTTTTCAAGAGTCATTCGAGGTAACACAGAAAGGCACATAGCTCCCCGTGCCAATGATCGAGATGACGATGCGGACGACACCCTGCTGAGGGCTCACCTCGAGACATCGCGAACTATTGTGCCTTCCCCCTTACAATTGATTACAATCCTGCCCCTCCTCTTCCTCCACCCGTCAGCGTAATCCCGCGCCATGCCGCATCGCGCTTGCGCACCCAGTGAGTCGATCGAACGATCGCACCATAGGGCGCCGAGAGTCGGGGCGGCCGTCCGGATTGGCCAACCCGCCCCCGGTGCCGGGCCTATGGAGGCGGGATCGTTTCGCCTCCCCTATCGGAGAAAAACCATGGGCATCTTCTCGACCATCATGAACAAGATCTTCCATCATGGCGACGCGCCGGCACCGGCGGCGGCCGATGCCGCGCCGGCCGCCGCCGCGCCTGCGGCTGCCCCCGCCGCAGCCCCAGCGGCCGCGCCCGTGGCGGCGGCTCCGGCGGCGCCGGTGGATGTCGGCGCGGTGCTCGCGCAGATGGCGACCGCGAAGGGCGGCGGCGGCAATTACCAGACGTCGATCGTCGACCTGCTCAAGCTGCTCGACATGGATTCGAGCCTTGCCGCCCGCAAGGAGCTCGCGAATGAGCTGAATATCCATGTCGGCGCGGATGGCTCCGCCGAGGAGAATATCGCGCTGCACCGCGCGGTGATCGACCAGCTTGCCGCGCATGGCGGGACGATTCCGGACAGCCTGCGGCATTGAGGCGTGTTGCGGCCCGTGCGGCGGGGGATGGGGGCGCGAGGGGATGAGCGCAGCCGTGGGGCATTCCCCATCCTTCCCCCAAAGGGGAGGGCGTCCGACCGTTGCCGTGCCCCGGCAGGCCGTGGTCGTGTTCGGGGGATACGCGCTCGACCATACCCCCTCGTCGGGCGGCACGTGGGGGGTGAGCGGAACCCCTCCACCGCCTTCGGCGGTCCCCCTCCCCCTCTGGGGGAGGATGAAGACACTATTTAGGGATGACTCAGCATCGGGAGGCGGCATTCTTCGCCGCTTCCCCGTTTACATCGGAGGATAAGATGGGATTGCTCGATGGAGTGCTCGGCCAGATCATGGGCGGGGGCGAGAATGCGATCGTCGCGAACCTGGCGGCCAAGGTGGGCCTGACGCCGGAACAGGCCGAAAGCGCCATCGCGGCACTGACCCAGGCGCATCCGCAGCCGGGCGACACGGTGCAGACCGCGTCCGACACCACCGGCCTGCCGCAGGAGATATTGCAGCAGGTGCTCGGGCATCTCGGCGGCGAGGGCGGGCTTACTGCGATCGCGTCGAGCCTGCTCGGGAAGAGCGAATAGGCGGGGCGGCGCTTGCCGTGAAGCAACGGGCGGAGCATCGAGCCCGTCGGTTGCTGAGCACGCCTCGCTCTATCCTTTTATAGCGTGATGACTTTAGGTTGATGCATCATCCCAGCGAAAGCTGGGATCACTCTCGACATGTGAACGGCTCGAAGGTGGGACAGCGATCCCAGCTTTCGCTGGGATGGCGATCCCGGTTCGATCCAATGTCATCATGTTCCGGGTCGGTTTTCGATCGCGCGCGCTCGCCGCTCGCCTTCAGGGGCATTGGGTGGGGGGGCCTGTGGCGGCCATTTCGGCTGCGGACAGGCCCCACCCCAACCCCTCCCCTGAAGGGGAGGGGCTTTATGTTTGGGGCCGGGGGCTGATCCCTTCGGCTGCCGGTATTCGCTTCGGTCCGGTCGGGTTTGCCGACTCGTGCCGGCGGACGCTGGGTGACGAAGACGAACGGGTTCCAATCGGTGGTGGGGAATGCCGCCGGCCAGGGGGGTTATCGGGCCTTCGCCGATCCGCTAGACCGGATAGACCCGCTCCAGGAAGCCGATCATCGCGTCGGCGAAAGGCGTGTTGGCGTCGCCCGCCACCATATGGCCGGCGCCCCGCACCTCGGCGATCTCGGCGGCGGGGATGAGCTCGCGCAGGCGACCGACGCCCGCGTCGCTCACGATATTGCTGTGCTCGCCGCGGACGAGCAGGGTGGGGATGGAAACGCGGCGGGCGGCGGCCTCGAAGCTTTCCATCATGCTGTTCGGATCGGGACGCTCGCGGCCTCCGCCGGTGAGGAAGTCCGGATCCCAGTGCCAGTGGAGGCGGCCGTCCGCCCGCTCGCGCAGGTTGCGGCGCAGGCCGGCGATATTGGCCGGGCGGGGGCGATCGGTCATGTAGCGGGCGACGGCGTCCGCCGCCTCCTCCACGCTGGCGAAGCCATCGGGATTGGCGGTCATGAAGGCGTGGATCGCCTCCACCCCGCGCGGCTCGATCCGGGTGGTGATGTCGACCAGCACGAGCGCGGAGGCGATCGGCCGCTCCGCCATGCCGAGCGCCATCAGCGCGGTCAGCCCGCCGAGCGAGGCGCCGACCAGCGCGGGCCTGCCGCCGACCTGATCGATCACCGCGCGCAGATCCCCCGCGAAGACATCGAAGCCATAGCCGTCCGTCGCCCAATCGCTGTCGCCATGGCCGCGCGCATCGAGCGCGACGGCATGATAGCCGCGCGCCGCCAGCGCCTGGGCCGCGCGGCGCCAGGAGCCGCGGGTCTGGCCGCCGCCGTGGAGCAGCAGCACGGGCGGGCCGGCGCCGATGCTGTCCGCGGCAAGGCGGGCGCCGTCCTTGCCCTCATACCAGCAGGGCTCAGGCAGCTTCATGGCCGGCTCCCGAAGGCGCGGATCGCGGTCTCTTCCGTCCAGTCATGCTGCGAGGCCTCCATATAGGCGCCATAGTCTACGCGCGCGGGGGTGCGTTCGACGATCTCCAGGATGAAATCCGGCTCGTCCGGATGGATGAGGAAGGTGAAGCCGCCGACGATCGTGCCGACGCGCTGGTGCACCTCATAGCCATCGGCGACGGCGCGGGCGATGGTGCCCTCATACTCCTCCGGGAAGATGGCGACGTGATGCTGCAGCATCTTGTCGAACGGCTTGTCCATCCAGCGCCTGACGATCGAGGGGACGGGGCCTTTCTGGCACATCAGCTCGATCTGCAGCGATCCCCAATAGGCGATGGCATATTCGAAATCGGGATGCTCGGTGGAGCCGAGATAATCGAAGCTGTCGAACGCGGCGGTGTCGCCATAATACCAGGGGCCGATGCCGAGCGAGAGGAAGTGCCGGATCGCGGCGGGCACGTCGCGCGCGACATAGGCGATCTGGACGATGGGGCCGTATTTGTTGGTCATGGGCAGGCTCGTTCGCTGGCTCCCCTCCCTGCAAGGGAGGGGCTGGGGGTGGGTCGCAACCGTCGGGGCTCGATGCCCCGGCGGCTGCCTTGCAGCAAGCGCTGCGGAGTCTTTTGACGCGCGGACGCGCGCACCCACCCCCAACCCCTCCCTTGCAGGGAGGGGAGATGGTATCGCCTCACAACAAACATCCCGCGTCCAGGTCCAGCGTCTGGCCGGTCAGGTGCCGCGCCTCGTTGGAGGCGAGGAAGGCGAAGGTGTTGCCGGCCTCCTGCGACGTCACGGGGCGCTTCATCCGGGCGAGATCGAACAGCTGGTGCATCAGCGCGGAGACGCGTTCGGCCTCATTCTGCGGATCCTCCGGCCTGGGGCCGTAATCGATGCGTGCCTGATCGATCGGGCGATCCTCGACCCAGCCGATGGCGACGCCGTTGCAGCGTATGCCCGCCGGCGCCTCCTCCGCCGCGACCTGGCGGATCAAGGCGTCGATCGAGGCCTTGGAGAAGGGCGAGATGCCGTCATAATCGATCACCCGGCGGGTCGCCATCGTCGTGCAGGTGGTGATCGTGCCGCCGCCGCGGGCGCGCAGCATCGGGATGGCGGCGTGGAAGACGCGGTAATAGCCGAGCGCGTCGGCGTTCACGAACCGCTCGACATAGTCGATCGGGAAATCGGCGATCTTGTCGAACCGCACCTGCCAGCCGGCGCCGCAGGCGAGGCCGTGGAGCGTGCCGCATTCCGCGACGACCCGATCGAGCGCGGCCTGGATGGCGCCCGTGTCGGTCATCTCCATCCGCTGCGCCCAGACGCGGTGGCCGGCGGCGCCGAGCTCCGCCACCATCGCGTCAGCCTCGGCCTTGTTGCCGCGATAGGTGAAGACCAGGGGGACGCCGGCCTCGGCCAGGCGGCGGACGATGCCCTTGCCGACCCGGCCGGTGCCGCCCGTCACCAGCATGCCGCCCTCGGGATAGCTGAGCGTGATCGCCATCAGCCGAGTTCGCTGGCGCTGCTCGCCATGGCGCGCACCGCCTCGCCGCGATCGAGCGAGCGCAGATAGAGCGCGCCCTCGCCCGTGCCGGCGGCGTAGAAGGTCGGCCCGTCCGCGATGTGGGCGATGCCTTCCGCGGCGACGAGCGCGGGATCGGCGGCGCCGTCCATCTTCAGCCCCATGCGCTGCATCGCGGGCGTCAAGGTGAGGCCGAGGACGAGGCCGAGCATGTCGATGCCGCGCGGCTTCAGCTCATACCACAGCGCCTCGGCGAAGCCGTTGCTGAACGCCTTGGTGGCCGAATAGACCGCGTTGCGCGGGCAGCCGGCGACGCCCGCGACCGAGCTCACCAGGATGAAGCCGCCGCGCCCGCGCGCCGCCATCGGGCCGGCGAAGCGATGCACGATGCCGATCGGGGTGGTGACGTTGAGCGCCGCCATGCGCAGCGATTCCTCCGCCGGGCGATCGAGGAAATCGAGGAAGCGGCTCTCGGCGCCGGCATTGTAGACGACCAGGCCGACCTCGTCCGCGCCCGCGAAGGAGGCGATGCGATCGACCGCGTCCGGCGCGGTGAGATCGGCGGAGAGGGTGCGCACCCGGCGGCCGGTGGCGGCGCGCACGGCGGCAGCGGTCTCCTCCAGCGGTTCGGGCTTGCGCGCGACGAGCAGCAGGTCCAGCCCCTGCGCCGCCAGCTGGTGCGCGAAGGCCGCGCCCACGCCCTCCGATCCGCCGAGGATCAGCGCCGTCGGCCCGTACCGCCACGCAAAATCCGCCTCCGCCATCGCCTTCCTCCCGCATGCTTTCGTGTCGGCGCCGACGATAGGCATGGCCGGCGCGGGCGGGAAAGAGGGTTGCGATCGATCGGCTGCCTATCTGTTGTGCGATCCGGCCAGTCTTTTCGGGCGCCGTGCAAAGCCGCGTCCGGCGGCCTGACGCCGCGCGCGATCCGGCGCAGGCTGCGGCGAGAGGAAGCGAGAGGAGAGGCGGATGGGCACGCTGGAGACATTGTTCGGGCTGGCGGGGCGCGTCGCGATCGTGACCGGCGGCGCCTCCGGCATCGGGCGCGGCATCGCGCAGGTGCTGGCGGGGGCCGGCGCGCATGTCGTGGTCGCCGATCGTGACGGCGCGCAGGCCGAGGCGGTGGCGGCCGAGATCGGGGGCAGCGCGGCGACGGTGGACATTGCCGAAGAAGATTCGGTGGAGCAGGCGTTCGCAGGGATCGCCGCGGCGCCGGGCGGCCCCTGGCTGCTGGTCAACTGCGCCGGCGTGCAGGACCGGGTGATGCTGCTGGAGGCGAGCGCGGCGGCATGGGATCGGTTCCAGGCGGTCAATCTGCGCGGCACCTTCCTGTGCCTGCGCGAAGGGGCGAAGGCGATGATCGGCGCGGGCCGGGGCGGGCGCATCGTCAACATCGCCTCGCAGTCCGCGCGCGTCGCGATGCTGAACGGGCTCGGGCCCTATGCGGCATCCAAGGCGGGCGTCGTCGGCCTCACCCAGAGCGCGGCGTTCGAGCTGGCCGAGCATGGCATCACGGTGAACGCGGTGCTGCCCGGCGGCGTCGACACGCCGGGCGGGCGTGGCGCCAAGGGTACCCCGCCGTCCGGCCCGGGCCTGCGCTTCCCGCCGCCGCTGGGAATGTGCACGCCCGAGGACATCGCCGCGGCGGTGCTCTATCTGGGATCGCCCGGCGCGGGACGGATCAGCGCGCAGTCGATCGTCGTGGACGGCGGCTGGAGCTTCACATGAGGGCCGGGCTGCGCGGCGTGTGCACGGCGGTGCCATCCAAGGTCATCGTCGGCCGGCCGATGCGATCGAGATATTCGTAGGAGAAACCGACGACGCCGCTCTGCTCGCGCGGCGGACGCGCGACGAGCGCCACGGTCGCCTCGGCGATATGCTCGATCGGCTCCATATATTGCGCCATTTCCGGCGTCACGAGGCCGAGCGATGCGGTGCCCGGCGTCGCGATGGCGAGCACCGGAGCGACGACGTTCACCGCGATATTATGCTGCAGCAATTCGATCGCGAAGCCGAGCGAGACACGATGCACCGCGGTCTTGAGCGCGCCGTAGAAAGCGAGGCCGGTTTCGGCCTGGAGATTGTCCTCGAGCGTGCCCTGGATCGGCAGGGCGCTGTGCGAGCCGAGATTGACGATCCAGCCCTCGCCCTGCCGCTTCATATGCTCGACCGCGAGCAGCGAGAGGTGCAGCGGCGCGAAAAGATATTGCTCGGCCTGGGCATAGCTGGTCGCCATCGTCATCTGCGCCACCGGCTCCAGCACCGCGCGGCCGGCATTGTTGACGAGGATGTCGATCCGGCCGAAGCGGGCGATCACCGCCTCGATCAGCGCGCTGCGGCTCGCCTCATTCTCGACGTCGCAGGCGATCGCCGCCGCCGTGCCGCCGCGGCTCTCGATCAGCGCCACGACCTCGGCCGCGGTCCCCGCGAGATCGTCCGCCGGCCGATCGATGCTGCGCGCAGCAATCGCCACCGTTGCGCCCGCCGAGGCCAGCCGTTCGGCGATGGCACGGCCGATGCCCTTGCTGCCGCCGGTGACGATCGCGATCCGCCCGTCGAGTTCCTTGCCGCTCATCGCATGCTCCTGTTGCCGGTGCGCCCCGGAGGCAACGCAAGCTTCGCCTCAAGACGGCATATAGCCGCCGCCGCCGATGCTGAGCAGCTGACCGGTGGCATAAGCCGCAGCATCGGACGCGAAATAGAGGCATGCATAGGCGATGTCGCGCGGGCGGCCGAGCTTGCGGATCGGGGGCAGGTCGCCGGGGTTGGTCGGCGCGCCGCCATGGCCGCTTTGCTGCGCGGCCTCCCATGCAGCATTGGCCTCGTCCGGCTTGCCCATGATCGGCATGGTGTTCCAGAAGCTGCCGGTCGAGGTCGCTTCCGAGCGCTCCGGCACGATCCAGCCCGGCGCCACCGAATTCACGCGGATGCCCTGCGGGCCGAGATCGGCGGCGAGCGCCTTGGTGAAGCTGTGCAGGAAGCCTTTCGCACCCGCATAGATCGGGTCGTTGCGCCCGGCCATGCCGGAGAGCGCCGCGGCCGAGGTGATGTTGACGATGCTGCCGCGGCCCGCCTTCACCATCTCGGCCGCCACCGCCTGGGTGCAGTTCACCGTGCCGGTGATGTTGAGCTTCACCATCCAGTCGATCATCTGCTGGGTGACGTCGGGCAGCCGCGCCATGCCCTCGCCGCGCCCGGCATTGTTGATGAGCACGTCGATCCGGCCGAACGCGGCCATCGCCTGCGCGACCATCGCATCGACCGAAGCGCGATCGGTGATGTCGGTGCGTATGTCGATGGTGCGGCCCTTGCCCAGCAGCTTCGGCGGCTCCAGCGCGGTGCCGACATCGGCGATCACGACATTGGCGTCGCGCTCCGAGAAGACCTCGACGATGCCCTGGCCGATGCCGCCATTGCCACCGGTGACGATCACCGTCTTCCCGGCGAAGCTCAGCGCGTCCTGCTCCATGATGGTCCTTCCGTTCAGTAGAGGGCGCCGCCGTTGACGGCCAGCACGCCGGCCGAGACGAAGCTGCTCTGCTCCGCGGTCAGGAACAGGCAGACCTCGGCGATCTCCTCCGGCTGGCCCGGCCGCTTGAGCGCGATGGTGGCCTCGACGGCCTGCTCTCCGATGCCGCCCTGTTCCCACATGTTCGCGGTCATCGGCGTGCGGATGATGCCCGGGCACACCGCATTGACGCGGATGCCCGGCCCCAATTCCTTGGCCATCGCCTGGGAGAGCGCGACGAGCCCCGCCTTGGTCGCCGAATAGACGGCAAGCCCGGGATGCGGGTTGAGCGCGGCGTTGGAGGCGATGTTGACGATCGTCGCGCTCGGCGCCTTGCGCAGCTCTGGCAGCGCGGCCTGGGAGACCAGGAAGGGCCCGCGCAGATTGACGCCCATGAGATCGTCGTAGATGGCGGCGGTGGTCAGGTCGAACGGCTGCTCGCGCAATATGCCGGCGGCGTTGACGACGCCGTCGAGCGCGCCCAGCGCGTCCGCCGCCTGGCGCACGGCGGCGTTCACCGACGCCTCGTCCGCGACATTCACCTCGATCGCAGTCTGCCCCGTCTCGCGCGCCACCTCCTCCAGCCGCTTCGCGTCGCGATCGAACAGCGCGACCTTCGCGCCCTCCGCGGCGAACAGCGTCGCGATCGCGCGTCCCATGCCCGATGCGGCGCCGGTCACGATGATGTGACGACCGGCCAGACGACCTGCCATGCGTTCCTCTCCTCTTGTGGGCCGATCCGTGCGGCCCGGTCCTCGTCGGCGCAGGCTAGACGCCGGCCGGGGACGGGGCAAAACGGAGGCGCTCGGGAATCGGGCTATTCGTTTCGAATATTGGGCAACGGATGGCCGGGGCGCTGCTCTCCCCTTCCCGTCATCCTGACCCTTCGACTTCGCTCAGGATAAACTCGCCTGCGGCGAAGTCAGGATCCGTTCGCCGCAGCGTGGCGTCTTAAGGGCACCGCTGCGGCTAATGGATCCCGGATCAAGTCCGGGATGACGAAGAAGAGCGGCATCGCGCGGCTATAGCGCAGGAGTCGCTGCTGCTCGATCATTCGCCGCGGTCAAGCCGGTGCCGATCGAGGATTTGATGTACGAGGACCGGGCAGAGGCCGCGCGGGCGCGGTAGCCTTCCTCATCCTCCCCCTGCGGGGAGGATGAAGGCTCAATTCGCGAACCACTCGCCGCCGTTGACGGAGATCGCCTGGCCGGTCATCACCCGGGCCATGTCGGAGGCGAGGAAGATCACCGAGCCGGCGCATTCCCTGGGTGTGGGCACATAACGCAGCGGCAGATAGGCATCGTAATAGGCATTCATATGCTCTTCGAGGGTGACGCCCTTCTGCTGCGCCACCATCTCGAACCAGGGCTGCACATTCTGCCCCGCGATCACGCCCATATGGACGCCGTTGCAGCGAATGCCGTCGCGGCCATGCTCAAGCGCGATCGAGCGGACCAGGCTGGCCATCGCCGCCTTGCCCGCGGAATAGGCGGCAAGGCCCGGCTGCGGGCGATTATTGGCGGCGCCGGAATTGACGAAGACGATGCGCCCGTCCCGCTTGGCCCGCATCGAAGGCAGACAGGCCTGGAAAAGGTGCAGCGCGCCGAACAAGTTGGTCTCGATCGTCTTGCGCCAATAATCGGGATCGGCATTTTCGACCGAGCTCCAATCCCCCTGGTCATGGCCGTTCTGGACGAGGATATCGACGCCGCCATAGGCATCGAGCGCGGCCTGGACGAGCGCGTGACAGGAATCGCGGCTGGACAGATCGGTGCGCTGCGCGATCACCTCCCCGCCCAGCGCGCGAATCTCCTCCGCCACCTCATCGAGCATGCTTTGCGTGCGCGCGCCGATGGCGAGCTTCGTGCCGAGCCGCGCAAAGCTCAGCGCGATCTCCTTGCCCAGGCCCGGCCCGATTCCGGTGACGACGGCAACCTTCCCCGCTTCCAGCAACATCCGATTCTCCTCTCCACTCTGGCCGCGAGCTTAGCCGGTCCGTGCGGACGAGCGGCCTCCGCTTTGGTTTTCCGGGACGATCGCGTGGTTTGAAAAGCGGGACATGGCGGCCGCGCCGCTCATTTCGCCATCCATTCGCCGCCATTGACGGAGATCGCCTGGCCGGTGACGCAGCGGGCCAGATCGGAGGCGAGATACAGCACCGTGCCGGCCGCGTCCTCCGCCGTCGGCAGCGTGCGCAGCGGCAGATATTCGTTGTAGCGCATCTCCAGATACTGGTCGGTCGTCATGCCATAGGCGGGCGCGGCGATCTGCTCGATCCAGACACGGTGATTCTCGCCGTCGATACCGCCGAGATGCACGCCGTTGCAGCGAATGCCGTAGCCGCCTCCCTCAATCGCGATCGAGCGCACGAGGCTGGCGAGACTGCCCTTCGAAGCAGCGTAGGAGGCGAGGCCGATGGGCGGACGATTGTTGCCGGCGCCCGAATTGATCAGCACGATGCGCCCGTCCCGTTTCGCCTTCATCGAGGGCAGCGCTGCCTTGTAGAGGCTGATCGCGCTGAGGCAGTTCGCCTCGTAAAGCGCGCGCCAGACGTCAAGATCGGCATCCTCGACCGTCTTATAGTCGCCGATCATCGCGCCGTTCTGGACGATGATGTCGACGCCGCCAAAGGTCGCCACCGCCTTTTCGACGATCGCCGCGCAGGAGGCGTGGTCGGTGAGATCGACCCGCTGCGTCTCGACCGCGCCGCCCCGCGCGCGGACCGCGTCCGCGGTCTCGTCCACCGTCGCCGCGCTGCGCGCGCCGATCACCAGTTTTGCGCCATGCTGCGCGAGAAGCAGCGCGATTTCCTTGCCCATGCCCGGGCCGATGCCCGTGACCACCGCGACCTTGCCGTCCACCAATCCCATAGCAGCGCTCCGTTTCCCGCCTTTTCCGCCGGTTTCGTATGGGAATTAGGGCGGCCGCCGCCCCGTGTCCGGCAGGCGGGATTTTCGAGTCGGGACGTTATTGTGTGAGATTGATGAGATGAGGCAATAGAGGAACCTCTTTACCCCGAGCCCCCGAAGCGCTAGCCTTAACGTCATAAAGCGGAGAGCCTTGCGGCGAGTCGAGAAAATCGGCCAGAAAGACGGGGCTTTCGCCTTTGCAGCGGGAGAGAGGCATGCTGGAGACCACAGCGCGGCTGGAAACGAGCACCTGCACGATTGAGGTGATCCAAGGCGAGCAACCCAAGCCGGTCGAGATCGTCTGGAGCGACGCGCGACCCATGGCTTCGATGTTGTTCCGCGCCGCGGACTACAAGGCCGAGGGGCGGTATAGCGGCTATTCGGCGAGCAAGTTCGGCCCGATCGGCAGCGTGCTGGTCACGGTGCCGGATCAGGAGATGATCGGGCGCGGCACCGGCGGCAAGATCCGCGCCGCACGCTGCATCTTCCACGAGGATTATGAGGAGGTGATCGGCAGCCTGCGCGGCCTCGGCCTCGTCGAGCTGACCCGCGCGCTCGATGTCGACAATGCCAATATCCATCTCTTGCTGCGCCGCATGATGCAGGAAGCGCTGAACCCGGGCTTCGCCGGCCAGGCGCTGATCGAATCGATGGGCACGACCCTCCTGATCGAATGCGCGCGCGCCATCCGCAGGGACGATCAGCCGGAGAAGAAATCGGGCCTGGATCCCCGCCACCTGCGTCGCATCGAGGATTATCTCGACAGCCTGAACGTCGGCTTCCCGACGGTGGCCGAGATCGCGCGGCTGTGCGGCTTCAGCTCCCATTATTTCTGCCGCATGTTCCGGCAGCATACCGGCCAGAGCGTCGGCCGCTATCTCGCCAACTGGCGGCTGCAGCGCGCCGAGCAATTGCTGATCGAGACGGACCTGCCGCTGAAGGTGATCGCCTACAAGCTGGGCTTCGCCAATGCGGCCAATTTCTCGACCGCCTTCCGCGCCCAGTGGCAACAGCCGCCCGGATCGTTCCGCAGCGAACGCCGGCTCGCCCGCGACGGCGCCCACACTCGCGTCGCGCCGCTGCTCAACTGAGGGGGGCGGGCCGCCGTCATGCGTCGCCCCTGCAAAAGCAGGGGCCTATGGCTCTCAAAAACGGCGATGTGCCCAATCTGGAAAAGAGACATGGGCCCTTGCCTCCGCAGGGCGACGACAGCAACGCCATCCGATCAAACGACTTGCCGATCCGTCACTAAACAAGCCGCATGGCGGCCGGCCGCACCGGCTGGCATCGCACCCGCACGCCACGCGATCAGGGAGGAAGCATTCGCGATGATCACCGCCGCCCCGGACATCACGGACAAGGTCTATATCGTCACGGGGACGTCGCGCGGCGTGGGCGTGGAGATCGCCCGAACGCTCCATCGCCGCGGCGCGCGCATCGGCATGCTGGCGCGCACGCTCGCGGACCTGGAGGAGAATGCACGCGAATTCGGCGATCGCGCCCTGGCCCTGCCGTGCGACGTCGCCGACCGCGCGGTCGCGCAGGCGGCGGTGACGCGCATCGCGGAGCATTTCGGCGGCATCGACGGGCTGGTGAACAATGCCGGCCTGTCGCGCATCGCGCCGGTGGAGCGGCTCAGCGAAGAGGATCTGCTGCTGATGTTCCGCGTCAACGTGATCGGCGTCGTCAACATGGTGCAGGCGGTGCTGCCGCATCTGCGCGCGCGGGGCGGCGGCAACATCCTCAACATCAGCTCATCGAGCGTGCGCGATCCCAGCGAATTCCCCTTCCTGGGCGGTTATGCCGCGTCCAAGGCGGCGCTGGAGCGCCTGACCCAGGAGCTGCGGATCGAAGTCAGCCGGGACAATATCGCCGTCACCCTGTTCAGCCTCGGCTCGACGCTCACCCATTTCGGCACCGGCTGGGCTCCGGAGATCACCGAGGAAGCCTTTGCCGAATGGGATCGGCGCGGTGGTGCGGCGCCCGCGACGATGGATCCGTCGCTGCCGGCCGAAGCCGTCGTGCGCTGCCTCGAATCCCCGCCGGGCGCCTGCGCGAACTTCATCGAGTTCCAACCCTATGCCGCGATGGAGAAGGGCCGTCGCATGGCCGACTGACCGCGGCCTTCGCTGATCTATCCGGGAGAGGAACGGCCATGACCGATGTCGAGAAGTTGATCGCGATCGAGGAGATCAAGCGCCTGAAAGGCCGCTATTTCCGCGCGATGGATACCAAGGATTGGGATCTGTTCCGCACCCTCTTCACCGAGGATCTCGAACTCGATACCAGCTATGCCTTCACCCCTGCCGATCATAAGGGCGATCCGATCGAACCGGGCCTAACCCGGCGCGAGCCCGATGCCAGCTTCCGCATCCGCGGCGTCGATGCCTTCCTCGAGATGCAGCACCAATATCTCGACAACATGTCGACCGTGCATCACGGCCACACCCCCGAGATCGAGATCGTCGACGCCGAGAATGCGACCGGCATCTGGGCGATGGAGGACAAGCTGCGCTGGCCGGAAGGATCGCCGATGCGCCACATGCACGGCTATGGCCATTATACCGAGCGCTATCGCAAGGTTGACGGCGCCTGGAGGATCGCTGCGCTGAAGCTGACGCGTATCCGGATCGACGTGGAGGCGTGACGTCTTTTCCTTCCTCCCGGTGGTCGAAATCTGACGCTTGGGACCCCATAGCCATCGTCCAAAGTCGCCCAAACCCCAACCTTTGGCGCGGCAATGTCGATCGCCAATAGCGGACATGGCGCGATCACGATATCTTCCCCTCATGACCAACGTCGGATTGCCAGAAAGTCTCGCGCGCGCACTCGCCGTCGTCGGCGACAACCTCGATCAACAGAAATTGGTTGGCCGGGAGATCGAGCAGGTCATTACCGGACTACACGAACTTGCGCCTGAGCGGGTTTCGACCATTGAGCCTGCAATAGCCGATCAAGCACGTTTACGGCGGTGGCGAAGGGATTATCCAACGCTTGTCCGCCTTTTCTCGCCTAAATTTACGGATGGCGATCAACTCGACAGAATTCCGGGCCTTGAGTTTCTATTTCTGTTTCACCGGGATGGATTTTTGAGAGAGGCGGCGCTGAATAGAATATCTGGTGCGCTTCCAAGCGCATTCCAGTTTGCAACGATAGTATGGCAGCTGAATGATTGGGTGAAACCGGTGCAAGAAGCGGCAATGAAATGCGCCGCGCGCTGCTTTCCCGATACTGCTGCAAAAATCATCGCCAAAGCCTCCTTCTCACTTCTTCCGAGACAGCGGAGTTGGGGACGTTGGACGGTCGAACGAGGTGTATTGGATAAGTTGCTTTGTCGTCCAGATGTTGCGCGCGAAATGGCCATCCTCTTCCAGACCGAGACGTCTGGCCCAGTCTCGACGTCGCTACGATATGCCCTGAGGGGTGATCGGCTTGACACTCATCTCGATCATTTGGCCCGCCAGGCCCTCCAACCAGCAGTGCGGGCGCTCGCCGCTCAATGTCTGATCGAGGGCGTAGCGACGTGGCATGAAGGGTGGGAATGGAAATGGGTCGATAAATCGAGGGGCCTACAGCGGCGAGTGCCGATTTCTCGCAGCCGGTCTTTGATCACTAAAGCCGATATTTCGTCTGTAATTCAGGCTGGCGTGAACGATCGATCTTCCGTAGTGCGTCGAGCGGCGTTGCAAGGCTTAATTAGTCGCGTCGACGATGTCGAAAACGCGTCCGTAGCTGCAATTGCGCTTCTGAATGACAAATCCCCCTCTGTTCGAGAGCGGGCGCAATTCATCATGAGGCGGGCTACGGCCGACAGCGACACGCGCTAACCCGATAGCCGACTGTCGCTTATCGACCCAATCCGGGCCAATCCCAAGCCAGGATGAGGGTCACCAAGCGTCAGACGTTTCCCGCAGGATCCTGACCGCCGAAGCTGCTGAAGCTCAGCCCTCTCGCAACAGCGCAAGCGCGCGCGCGGCGCCATCTACCGTCTGGGTGAACGCCGCGCGCGGCGGATCGGTGAGGGCGCCGAGCAGAGTTATCGTGATCGCGACGCGCAGCTCGGCGGCCATGCGCGGCTCCGGCCAGTCGAGCACCGCCCATGAGACGAAGATCGAGTTGACCGCATAGGCGAGCTGCGTGACGAGCACGTCGTGCGGCATCGCCGGCCGGATCATGCCGGCCGCCGCCATCGCCTCGACCAGCGGGGCGAGCAGCGTATCGCCGAGCGGGATGACGAGGCCGCGCACCTCCTCAGTGCCCAGGCCGGAGAGCGAGCGGGAGAGATTGCGGTAGAAATTCGGCTTGCGCGCGAAGGCCTGCGCGATGTGATCGGCGACACTGAGCGCGAGGCAGGGCGGGTCCGCCGGATCGGCGACCTCCACCGAACGGCGCAGCCCCGTCACCTCGCTGGCGAACACCGCGTGCAGGATCGCTGCCTTGGAACCGAAGAGATTATAGGGTGTCGCGAGACTGAGCTCGGCCTGGCGCGCCAGCTCGATCATCGAGAAGCCGCCGTCGCCCGTCGACAAGAGCTCGCGCGCGGCACGCACCAGGCGCTGCCGCCGCTCCTCCCGCCGGATCGCGCGAACGCCGCCCTCCGGCCGGGCGGCCTCACTCGTCATCGGCGGAATCCAGATCCTGCTGCGGCGTCAGGATCTTCGCGGTCCGGACATTATATTTGATCACCTGGATGGTGATCGAGGTTTCGAGGCCATGCACGCCGGGCAGCGTGCCGATGCGCGACACCACCTCCTCGGCGCCCAGATCCGCCTCGCCGAACGTACCCATCGCCAGGATATTATATGGGCCTGTGGTGACGATCACGCATTTGAGCTCGTCCATCTGCGTCATCAGCTCGGCGACCTTGCGTACCTGGGACAGATGCACCTTGACCCGGATGAAGATCACCCGGCTGCCGCCGAGCCGCGAGAGATTGGTGAGCGCGGTGAAGCGGATCAGCCCCGCCTCGCGCAGCCGCTTGAGCCGGGCGCGGATGGTGCCCTCGGTGACGCCGAGCAGGTCGGCGACGGCGCGATTGCTCATCCGGGCATCGTTCGAAAGATGCTGGATGATCTCGCGATCGACCGTATCGAGCGATGGCTTGGTCATGAGCGCGGGCTCCTGTCGGAGCCCGGGGTGCGGGCGGAGCCGTCCAAGGTTCCGGCGATGCGCAGCATCGTTGGAAGGACGGCGGAGGGCGGTGCCGCGCAATGCGCTTGCGGCGCATTGCCCAACAGCCCCTCAGCGCGTGAAGGGAACGACATCGAATTCATATTTCAGCATGTCCACCGCGATCTCGACCGACACGTCGCTGATCCCTTCGATCGCGGCGAGATCGCGTTCCAGGAAATCCTTGAGCGCCTCCGCCTCGGCCAGCGCGACGAGCGCCTCGATATTGTAGGAGCCGGCCATGATGCTGCAGCTGAACACCGCCGGCAGCTCGGCCACGTCGCGCGCCACAGCGCGTGGATCGCGCTGCGCGACGCGGATGCCGATGACGAGCAGCAGGTCGCAGCCGATCACGTCGAAATCGGCGACGAGAGCGACACGCAGCAGCCGCTCGCGCTCCAGCCGGCGCACGCGCGCGCCGATCGCGGCGGCGGAGAGGCCGAGCTCCTTAGCGATCATCTGGTTGCTGGCGCGCCCGTCGCGCTTCAGCGCGGCGATGATCTGCCGGTCGAGCGCGTCGATCTCCTCATAGTTCAGGCTGGTCTTGCGTGATGCCAACGTCCGTCCCGTCCCCGTTCGTTCCGTCCTTCCTTAGATAGCGCGCGGATTTTCGGCAAGAATCGCAACTTCATCCTCCCCCGCAGGGGAGAGGGACCACACGAAGTGTGGTGGAGGGGCGCCCGCTAACACAAAAGCGCTTCGCTGGTTGCGAGCGACGGCCCCTCCACCATGCTGGGCCCACGGCTCGCTCCGCGAGCCGGCTTCGCGGCTGTGGCTTGCCCCCGGCAAGCCACTGTCGCCGCTACGCCCCCCTCCCCGTTCCGGGGAGGATGAGAAGGGTCAGATCGCCGGCACGCCCGGCGGGCCCATGAATTTGTGGCCCCACAGGTCGGGAACGAGGCTGGTCGTCGGGATCCAGCTCCGCCAGTCGATCTGCAGGCCGTCGCAGCCGAATTCGAGCATCGATCCGCCCGGCGTCATCACATAGACCGACATCATCCGGTCGTTGCTGTGGCGGCCGAACTGCGAGGCGATGTGGACGCCGTCGCGCTCGCACCGGTCGATGAAGCGGCCGACATCGTCGATCGTGCGCGCTTCCAGCATGAAATGGATGAGGCCGGTCGGCGAGGGCGCCTCGAACAGGGCGACGCTGTGGTGCCGGGCATTGTCGGCATGCATGAAATAGAGCGTCTGCGGGCCGATCTCGGGCACGAGCGTGAAGGTCATGGTGTCGGTGAGGCCGAGGCCGATCGTCTCCAGCCAGAAGTGCCGCGCCGCTTCGATCTCCGGCGCCGGCAGCACGACATGGCCAAGCCCCATATCGCCCGCGACGAAGCCAGAGACCCCGGCGGGCGAGGCGAAATGCTCATAGCCGAGGGTGCGGCCGACGATCAGTTCGATCGCGTTGCCGCAGGGATCGGCGGATTGCACCAGGCGAAGCACGCCGCGAGCGGCCGCGAGCGCCGGATTCTCGTCGGCGGGCGCGCCGGCTGCGCGCAAGCGCTCGACACAGGCGTCGAGCTGCGCATTGCTCGCCAGCTCCAGGCCGGCGACGGCGAAGCGCTCCGTCGCGCCGGGGCGGACGTTGATCCGCCAGGCGGCATCGTCGAGGCGGAAGAACAGGCCCTCGCCCGCGACCGCCGCCGGGGCGAGGCCGACGGTGTTCTGGAGGAAGGCCGCCCAGCCGTCCGCATTCGGCGATTCGAAGATGATATAGGCCAGCGCCGCGACAGACATTCCGATCCTCCCCCGTTCCGGACGCACCGAGCCGCGCATCTCGTTACGAATAGGACAAAGCGTTACGTTTTCAATCGTGATATGGTCAAGCATTGCGATGAACCCGTCCATTGAGGTGCCGATATTCTACGCATTGCATGGCCTGAATCGTTGACATCGGCCCTCCCCGCGCGCAATCTCGCGCGAGACAGGCTGTCGCGCCCTGCATCGGCGGCGGGCGGCGCCTCAACGACAGATCGGTAGGAGACTCCAAGTGAGCGTCACCAGCATCGTCCCCGAATTCCTGTTCGACTATCCGCGCGGCTGGTTCATCGTCGGCGCCTCGAAGGAGTTCAACAACGAGACGCCGACGCCGCTCTATTATTTCGGGCGCAAGATGGTCGGCTATCGCGACAGCAAGGATCAGGTCGTCATCATGGATGCGGTCTGCCCCCATATGGGCGCGCATCTCGGCTTCGGCGGCAAGATCAAGGGCGATGCGATCCAGTGTCCCTTCCACCATTGGGAATTCGGGGCCAGCGGCAAATGCACGCATATCCCCTATTCCAAGATCATCCCACCGGCAGCGAAGGTGCAGTCCTATCCGGTCCATGAGGTCAACGGCCTGATCTTCCTGTGGAACGATCCGGAGGGGCTCGAGCCCAATTACGAGATCCCGCAGATCCCCGAATGGCACGACACCGAGAACTGGCTGCATTGGGACGTGCGCCTGCGCCAGATGAAGACGCAGCAGCATGAGGTGATCGACAATATCGCCGACGCCACCCATTTCGGCCCGGTCCACCAGATGCACGTCACCGATTTCTCGGTGAAGTTCGATCGCCACATGGCGATCCAGCATCAGCACGGGCCATCGGCCATGTCCTATGGCGACGACGGGCTGCTCTCCACCGACGCCGTCTATCATGGCCCGGGCTATCTGCTGACCTATCTCTATACCGAGATCGACACGATCATGCTCGTCGGCCACACGCCGATCGACAAGCAGAATCTGCAGATCTTCTTCGGCCTGATGATCGACAAGCGCGCCGGGCTGGATGCCGACAAGATCGAGGCGATGGTCCAGCACGGGCAGGACAGCTTCTTCCAGGATGCCGACATCTGGGAGAATAAGAGCTGGGTGACCAACCCGCTGCTCGTCAACGGCGACGGCCCGATCCTGCAGGCGCGCCGCTGGTACAGCCAATTCTATCGGCCGCGCACCGATCTGCCGATGTATGCGGGCTATTCCAAGGCGGCGTAGGAAGATTTCTCGCCCGTCGGGGCTGGATCTGTCGACGCTCTTTCCATTCATCCGTTTCGCGTAGCCGGGAGCGTCGCGAACGCGCCCGGTGCCGCCTGTTCGATCGCGCCCCTTTTCCCGCGCCCGTTTTCCTGCAAGGAAGCGGCCATGGTTGAAAGCAAGGCGGTCGCGGCGCTGGGGGCCTTTGCCCGCGCACAGAAAGAGGAAACACGTCGGCGCCTGATGGAGGCCGCCGCGATCGTGTTCGAACGCGAAGGCTATATGGCGCCTTCGGTGGACGATATCGCGCAGCAGGCCGGGGTCAGCCGGCAGACCTTCTATCGCCATTTTGACAGCAAGCTCGCCATCGCCATGGCCTATTTCGGCGATCGCCGCGAAATGACCCTGCCTTATTGGCAGCAGATCGACGGGGCCGACGCGCGCGATCCCGAGGCCGTGCTGCGCTGGCTGGATTCGATGTACGAATCCTTCCGGGCGCAGCGCAACGTGCTGCGCACCTTCTCCGAGATCGGCATGATAGAGCCTTCCTTCCTGCTCCAGGTGCGCGAGTTCGTGTCCGACATCATCGAGAATCTGGCGGCGCGCATCCCCGCCTTTGCCGGGGCGCAGGGCACCGGCCAGAAGGCGCGTGAGCGCTGGACCGAGGCTTGGCTGCTGGTCCACGAGATAATGGAGCATCTGAGCAGCCTGGCGGTCGATTTCGCGATGGTGGAGCGGGAATTGCTGCTCCCCGCACTGGCCCGCCGCTTCGTCGATTTCGTCGAACGGAACGATCCAGCCGGCGAACGGACCACATAGTCCTTTACGCACTGTAACATACATGATAGCAGACCCTTCGTGCCGAGGCGGCCGAGGGGCGGATGGCCTGCGCCTGGCACGATTACACGCCAGGAGAGGCAGATTCCATGCAGCGTACTTTCTTGATCAAGGGCGGGACGGTCGTCGACGGCACCGGCGCGCCGGCCTATGCGGCGGACGTCCGCGTGAAGCACGGCCTGATCGCCGAGATCGGCCCGGACCTTCAGCCCGAACCGCGCGAGCGTGTGGTGGATGCGGCCGGCTGCTACGTGACGCCCGGCTTCATCGAATCGCACAACCATTTCGATGGGCCGATGTGGTGGATGCCGACGATGGAGCCGATGCCAGGCTATGGCGTCACCACTTCGGTCAACGGCAATTGCGGTTTCGCGGCGGCGCCGGTCCATGACGATCCGGTGGTGCGCAAGGAGATGGTCGACATCTTCTCCTTCTTCGAGGATATTCCCGACAAGCCGTTCCTTAATCTGCTGCCGTGGGACTGGCGCAAGTGGAGCGAATACAAGGCCTCGCTCGAGCGCAACGTGAAGATCCCGGTCAACTACGCCGCCTTTGTCGGCCATATTGCGATCCGCCTTGCGGTGATGGGCATGGAAGCATGGGACCGCGCCGCGACGCCGGACGAGATCAAGGCGATGTGCGCGCATCTCGAGGATGCGCTCGATGCCGGCGCGCTCGGCCTCTCCTCCAACCTGCTCGACCATGACAGCCGGGATCGTCCGGTGCCGACGCTGCGCGCCGACGATGCCGAGTTCGCGGCGCTGATGGACGTGCTGGCGCGCTATCCCGGCCGCACCTTGCAGGTGATCGTCGACCATTTCATGCGCATGACCGGCCCTGCCTCGATGGCGCGGATCGGCGAGATCGCGCGCGGCAAGGGCATCCGCATCCAGGTGGCGGGCGGTGTCCCGACGCTGGAATTCCAGTCCTTCTGCATTCCCGATGCGCTCGCGTCGCACGAGAAGCGCAAGGCCGACGGGCTCGATATCTGGATGGGCTATCATCATCTGTCGCCGACGACGGTGGTGAATTTCCTCTCGTCGCTCGTCTTCGCCCAGTCCAACGCCTATGTCTGGAACGATGTTGTCGCCGCCAAGACCGAAGAAGAGAAGCTCGCGCTGCTCGAAGACGCGGAATGGCTGGCCCGCGCGCGTGAATCCTGGGACCAGATCTTTCCGCAATCGCCGATGTCGAAGCCCGACGAGATACTGCTCTTCGAAAGCGACACCGGCGCGGGGCCGACCGGGCTCAAGCTCTCCGCCTATATGCGGCAGGAGGGCTTCAACCATCCGTCCGACGCGCTGGCCCATTGGCTGATCCTGAACGGCGTCGGCTCGACCTTGCGGCTCGACGACTGGCCCAATCATGAGGAGGCGCTCGACGCGCTGTTCCGCGATCCCAAGTCGATCGGCAACATCTCGGATGCCGGCGCGCATGGCAAGATGTTCTGCGGCGTCGGCGACAATGTGCTGATGCTCACCAAATATGTGCGCGAGCGCAAGCAGCTGACGATCGAAGAGGCCGTGCACATCATGACCGGCAAGATCGCCGGCCATTTCGGCCTCGTCGATCGCGGCGAGATCAAGGTCGGCAAGCAGGCGGACATCGCCGTGTTCGACCTCGCCGAGATCGAGCGGCGTCCCGACGAACGCGCCTGGGACGTGCCGGACGGCGAGGGCGGGCGCACCTATCGCTACACGCGCGCGCCGGCGCCGATGCGGCTCACCTTGGTCAACGGCATCGCGACCTTCGACCGGGGCGCCTTCACCGGCAATTTCCCGGGCGAGTATATCGGGCCGACGGTCGCGCCGCTGGCCCAGGCTGCGGAGTAATATCGAGTGCCGAAACCTCCCCGTTTGGGCTGAGCTTGTCGAAGCCCTTTTCTTTCTTCTCCCGTGATCAAGAAGGAAGTGCTTCGACAAGCTCAGCATGAACGGGGAAGATGAAGATCGCGGCTACCGACTAATGCTATAAATTGAGGAGGGATTATCCATGGATCTCGCAACCGCCCCCGAGGCCGCCGAACCGGTCACCGCACCAGCCGACGCGCCGCCATCCTATCGCCCGGACGAGGCGCGCTACATGACCGGCGCGAACGAGCCGGTCACCTCCAGCGTGCTAATCTCCAACTCCAAATATCTCAACAACCCCTATTATCGGGACGTCTTCTCGCAGTTCGCGCTGCGCCGCCACGGCCGCGACCTGCCCGAGACCTATCTGATCCCGAACATGATCCGCGCGATCAACGAGGTGCTCGACACCGAGGAGTTCGGCCGGCTGTTCGAGGAGGAGAAGGCGAAGAAACCCGAATTCGCCGCCTGGCTCGCCGCGCGGCGCTACACCGTCTATGATCCGGCGACGATGCAGCATCATGCGCCCGGCACGCTCGGCGCCGCCATCCGCGACTTCATCGAGAAGACCGGGATGGAGATGCAGTTCATGATGAAGGGCGAGGATCCGCGCAACGACCTCGAATATTCGATCAAGCGCCGCGTCGCGAGCCACGACATCGAGCATCTCGTCACCGGCTTCGGCCCGCACGAACTCGGCGAATCCGCGCTGGCGATCATGAACACCACGTCCAACTACGGCTATTTCACGCCTGCCCTCGCCAAATATATGTCGGAAAGCACGATGTTCGTGCAGGCGACCGGCTATTATCGCGTGTCGCTGCACTATCCGGACCTGATGCCGTTCGAGCTGGACGCAATGCGCCGCGGCATCGCCGCCGGCCAGGCGCTGAAGAAGCCGCTCTTCATGGTCGATTGGGAGGATTATCTCGACTGGCAGATTGGCGACCTCGCCGCCCATCTCGGCTTCGAGCGCGGGCCGGGTGAGGACTGGGCCTGGTCGATCGACGCCTCTGTGGGCTGATCGGCAAAGATTCACGCAGATTCACAGCATGCCCGGTGCCGCTTTTGCCGCGGCGCCGGGCATTGTCGTGCCGGGCCGGGCTGCGGCCCGCGTGGCCTATCAGGAGATTTGCGTGCCGACCCTCTTCGATCCCGTCACCATCGGCGATCTCACCCTGCCCAACCGCATCGTCATGGCGCCGATGACGCGCGCCCGCACCGACGAGACCGGCGTACCCGGCGATATCGTCGTCGAATATTATGCCCAACGCGCCTCGGCCGGGCTGGTAATCACCGAAGGCGTGTTTCCCTCGATCGAGGGCAAGGGCTATTTCGACACGCCCGGCATCGAGACCGAGGCGCAGACCGCGGCATGGAAGCGGGTGACCGACGCGGTCCATGCGCGCGGCGGGCGCATCTATCTGCAGCTCATGCATTGCGGGCGGGTCGGCCATCCGCTCAACAATCCCGGCGTGCCGTCGGTCGCACCCTCCGCGATCCAGGCCGATTTCCAGATCCTGACGCGCGAGCAGGGGATGCAGCGCATGGGCATGCCGCAGGCGCTGTCGACGGCGGAGATCGGCGCGCTGCTCGACCGGATCGAGCGCTCGGCGGAGAACAGCAAGGCGGCCGGCTTCGACGGGATCGAGCTGCATGCGGCGTCGGGCTATCTGCCCAACCAGTTCCTCGCCAGCAACACCAACCGGCGCGACGACGCCTATGGCGGCACGCCGGAGAAGCGCGCCCGCTTCGTGATCGAGGCGACCGAGCGGCTGGCCAGGGTGTTCGGCGCCGGCCGTACCGCGGTGAAGCTCGCGCCGCGCATCAGCTATAACGACATCGACGACGAGACGGTGGACGAGACCTACGGTCACCTGCTCGGCGTGCTGGATCGCATGGGCCTCGCCTATCTGCATTTCCAGACGACGCTGTCCTACGTCAATCTCGGCCGGCCGATGACGCAGGACGGGCTCGGGGAGATCGATCTCGGCGAGGTCTATCCCTATCGCTACATGCGCGAGCGTTTCTCGGGGCCGATCATGGCGGCAGGGGACCTGACCCTGGCGCTGGCGATCCAGGCGCTCGACAAGGGACTGGCGGATCTATTCGCCTTCGGGCGTGGGTTTATCGCCAATCCGGATTTTGCGGACCGGCTGCGCAAGGGCGCACCGATCGCGGTGCCGGAGCTGGGGCATTATTATGGCGGCGGGGCTAAGGGGCTGATCGATTATCCTGTGTTTACGGTAGCTTAGGATAGCGAGCGCTTATTTGCTTCGTCACCCCAGCGAAAGCTGGGGTCGCTCTCCAGAGACACCTGGCTCGTGGTTGGGAGTGATCCCAGCTTTCGCTGGGATGACGAGGTGGAAGGGCGTCGTTTGCAACCTCCCCGGCAGCAGCAGAAAGGGACGGCTTCGACAAGCTCAACCCAAACGGGTGGAGTGAATTGCGCTCGCTCGCGCCCGCTCACCGCATCAGCATGCCGCCGTCGACGACATAGGTCTGGCCGTTGATCCATTCCCCGTCGGGCGAGACCAGCATCGCCACCATCGCGGCGATGTCCTCGGGCTCGCCGAGCCGCGGGCTGGAGGTGAGCGACAGGAGCAGGTCCAGCCGGTCCGCCGCATTGGCGCGCGCGGCCGGGGTCAGGACGAGGCCCGGCGAGACGCAGTTGGCGCGGATGCCCTGCTTGCCCCAGCGCAGCGCGACGTGGCGGGCGAGGGCGTTCACCCCGGCCTTGGAGACGCCATAGGCGACGCGGGTCTTCTCGCCCGATATGCCGGCGCCAGAACTGGTGTAGACGATCGCCCCGCCGCCGCGCTCCAGCATCAGCGGCACGGCGGCGCGGGTGCAGAGCAGATAGCCGGTGAGGTTGACCGCGAGCGTGTGGTCCCACAGCGCCAGGTCCACCTCCAGCGCGTCGAGGTCGGAGGCGATGTCGGCGATCGCCGCGCCGTTGCAATGCACCGCGTCGACGCCGCCATAGGTCGCCACCGCGCGATCGAAGAGGGCGGCGACGCTGGCCGGGTCGGCGAGGTCGAGCGCGACGCCGATCGCCTGGCCGCCGGCCTCGGCGATCTGGGCGGCGACCGCCTCGGCCGCCGCGCCGTCGAGATCGCCGACCACGACACGCGCGCCTTCCTGCGCCAGCCGCTTCGAGCAGCCGGTGCCGATGCCGCCGGCCCCGCCCGCCATCACCGCCACCTTGCCTTCGAGGCGCTTCATGCTTCGTCTCCCCGTTCGTTCTCGTCATCCTGACGGCGGTGGTCTCAGCCCACGCTTTCCTTGAACGCGCTGCCGAACAGCGCCGCCGGCACCTGCGAATCATTATGCTCGCGCGCCTCGAAGATCTTGCCGTCGCGCAGGCGGAACAGGAAATGATAGGTGTTGGCGTAGATGCGCCCATCCTTGAGCTCGGTGCGGCCGCTCGCCTCGATCGCGACCCGGTCCTCCTCGGCGGTGACGGCGCTGATCTCCATCGTCACCGGCTCCTTGGCGAAGCTCTGGAAGGCGTCGGAGATGGCGAAGAAGCCGGCGCGGTCGATCGTGCCCATGCCCGGCACCCACCAATGCGCGTCGTCGTCGAGCAGGCTGGCGTCGGGCTGGCCGGTCGACAGCGACGCGAGGAAAGCGAGGGCGGTCTGCTTGTTGCGCTCGATGCTCATGCTGGCTCCTCCTTCACAACCCGTCACCCCAGCGAAAGCTGGGGTCGCTCTCCAATTGCATTCGGCTCGTCGTCGAGAGCGATCCCAGCTTTCGCCGGGATGACGAGGAAGGGGAACATCCTCGCTTTTTTCGCTCCCCGCCCGATCTCACAGATCCGGCAGCCGGAACGGCAGGTTGGTATCCTGCAGGCCGCCGTCGATATGATAGATCGCGCTGGTGGCATAGCAGCCCTCGCTGCACAGATAGAGCGCCGCCATGCCGATGTCCTCGGGCGTGCCGACGGTCTTGAGCGGAGTCAGCGCCTCCAGCTTGTCGCGATAGCCTTCCTGCATGTCGAAGGTCTGCTGCAGCGCCGGCGTCATGATCGCCCCCAGTGCCAGACAGTTTACGCGGATCTTGGGCGCCAGTTCCTGCGCCAGCGCGCGGGTCAGCTGCTCGGTAGCGCCCTTGGCGACGCAATAGGAGAGCATGCCGCGAATGCCGAGATGGCCCGCCCCGGACGAGATGTTGATGATCGATCCCCTGCCCGCCTTCAGCATGTGCGGCGCGGCGGCCTGGCTGAGCAGGAAGGAAGAGGTGGTGTTCCAGTCGAAATGGAAGCGGAATTCCTCCTCGCTGATCTCCAGGAAGGGGCGGTAGACGATGCCGCCGGCATTGTTGACGACGATGTCGATGCGGCCGAACCGCTCCATCGTGGTCGCGACGAGCGCGTCGAGATCGGCCTTCTTCATCACGTCCGCGGTCACCGCGACCGCCTTGCCGCCGGCCGCCTCGATCATCGCCACCGTCTCGTCGATCTCGGTGCGGGTGCGCGCGCTGCAGACGATCGTCGCGCCCGCCTCGGCGAACACGGTCGCGATACCGCGGCCGACGCCGCGCCCGGCGCCGGTGATGATCGCGACCTGCCCGTCCAGTCTCAGTCTCTCGAGTGCCATATGATGTTCCCTTGATGTGCGTCTCAGCCGCGCAGCGCGCCGGCGCTGGCTATGAGCGGAAGGTCGAGGAAGGTCCGGATGCCGGGCGCGGCGGCGACCACATAGGGCACCGCATTGACCGCGTGGACGGCGGTGCCGACCACCGCCGCCACCTCGCCGCCCTTGCCATATTCGGGCGAGTCCGGATCGAAGCTCGCCCCCGTCGCGACCATGCAGCGGAAGGAGGGCGTGCCCTCGATCGTCACCGTCCATTCGACGAGGTCGCTCGACGTCACGTCCCAGGCGGGGGTGAGGTTGGTCGTCAGCTTCCAGAAGGTGGACAGGATGATGCGCGCGGCGCCGTTCACGATGCCATGCCATTCGAACAGGGTGCAGCCGACCGTGCCGGGCTCGATCACCCGGCCATTGGCGAGCACGATCCGCTCGTTGGTGGTCGCGACCTGATGATGCTCCTCGATCCGCTCCAGCACGACGCCGAGATGATCGGCGATGGCGAGCATCGATTCGCTGAAATAGGCGGTCATACCCTTGAGGAAATCGTCGGCTTTCTTCGCTTCCTCGGGCGGTTTGCCGAAGCCGATATGGTCGCACATGATCTCGGGCGCGGTCGATGCGTAGTGATTGACGTCCGACACCTCGCGCACGGTGATGCGCTTGGCCTGATGCGACAGGCCGGAAACGGTGAGCGGCAATATCTCGCTCATGAAGGCGGGGTTGATCCCTGATCCGTGGAAGCTGGCGCCGCCTTCCTTGCCCGCCGCGTCGATCTTCCCGTAGATCTCGGGACCGTAATATTTGGGATAGACGTGGCTCGCGGTGGTGACGACGTTCACGCCCCTGCGCAGCAGCGCGGCGATATCGTCATAGTCGACGACCATCGGGCAATAGAGCACGCAATCCGCCGCATCGAGGGGCAGCTCCGCCAATTCCTTCACGGCGGCGATCCCCGTCGCCGCCTCGCCGCTCAATTCGCCGGCATCCTTGCCGATCTTGCCATCGCCATAGACCTTGACGCCGATCAGCTCGAACGTCTCCTTGTTGCGGATCACCTCGCGCAGCGCGATGCGCCCGACGCTGCCGGTACCCCAGACGATGACCTTGATTGCCATTCCGGCTTCTCCCTCTTGTGGGAGGCACCTTCGTCAGGGCAGGGTTTCAAGCCAATCTGCGTGCGTTATGCGGAAGAATGGAAGCTTGTGCGATTCCTCCCTGCCCACCCGGAAACTGGCAGGAATGAAGACGACAGCAAGCTGCGCGATATGGGAAGCGCACAGCGTGCTCCAAGCCTTTGTGGTCGCATCCTTTGCGCGGAAAAGCCGGTTTCCACTTTTCCGCACGATGCTCTCTAAGCCAGAAAACCCGCAGATATGAACGCCAGGGTTCGCTCGAGCAGGCGCTCGCGATCGCCCGGATCGCATGCCCCGCCCGACAGATTTTCGAGCCGCCGGTAATCCGCCGCGCTGTTATGGTGCAGCACGCCCAGCGAAAAATGCAGCTTCCAGACGATCTCTTCCCGCGGAAGCGCCGGACAGACACTCTCGATCGCATCGACGAAGCGGGCGAGATGGCCGACGTCGTTCTGGAGGATCGCCTGCATCTCGGGCGGCCCTTCGCCGCGCGCCCGATTGAGATAGCGCAGCGCGGTCTGGCGTTCCGGATCGTGCCACAGGATCGCCGGCTCGATCAGCGCGCGCAGGATATCGTCGATGCGCGGTGCCTGCTGCGCCAGCGCGGCTTTGAGCAACGCCTTGCGCTCACCGTTGAGCTCGGCCGCGCGGGCGCGGAAGATGTCGACGAGCAGCGCCAGCTTCGAGCCGTAATAATAGTTGATCGCGGCGATGTTGGCGCTCGCATCGGAGGTGATGTCGCGCGAAGAGACCAGCTCGAAGCCATGTTCGGCGATGAGCCGCTCGGCTGACAGGAACAGGCGCCGGCGCACGTCAGGTTCGCTCCCAGGCCGATCCGTTCCCCCCAGTTGCAATCTGGCCGTCGTCCGTCTCCTTGCCATCAGCATGCGCTTGACGAAGCCCTCTATCGCGCGCAAACGCTCGTTTGAAAAGACTGTTTCGAGGGATGCACATGAAAGCGATGCTCTGCCGATCGTTCGCCCCCATCGATGAGCTTCGTCTCGAATCGATCGACGCGCCGGCCGCGGATCCGGGCGAGGTGGTGATCGACGTCGCCGCCACCGGCGTGAACTTCCTCGACGGGCTGATGGTGCAGGGCAAGTACCAGACCAAGCCACCCTTCCCCTTCTCGCCGGGCAGCGAGGTCTCGGGCC
This sequence comes from Flavisphingomonas formosensis, assembly GCF_009755815.1. Classification (GTDB taxonomy): domain Bacteria; phylum Pseudomonadota; class Alphaproteobacteria; order Sphingomonadales; family Sphingomonadaceae; genus Flavisphingomonas; species Flavisphingomonas formosensis. The sequence goes on along the minus strand of NZ_WRPK01000001.1, from coordinate 127,757 downwards.
GGATCCGCGCTGTCGGAGAGGGCGTGACCGGTTTCAAGCCGGGCGACCGCGTCGCCTCCTTCTGCCGGGTCGGCGGTTATGCCGAGGCGGTCTCGGCGCCCGCGAACCAGACCTACCCGCTGCCCGAGGCGGTCGATTTCGTCACCGCGGCAGGCTTCCTGATCACCTACGGCACCTCCTATCACGCGCTGAAGGACCGCGCCCGGATCAAGCCGGGCGAGACGCTGCTGGTGCTCGGCGCGGCGGGCGGCGTCGGCCTCACCGCGGTCGAGCTCGGCAAGGTGATGGGCGCGCATGTGATCGCCGCCGCCTCCAGCGCGGAGAAGCTGGCGCTGGCCAAGGAGTATGGCGCGGACGAGCTGATCGATTATTCCGAGGGCGGCCTGCGCGACACGGTGAAGGCGCTCACCGGCGGCCGCGGCGTCGACGTGATCTACGATCCGGTCGGCGGCGCGCTGGCCGAGGAAGCGATACGCTGCCTCGCCTGGGAAGGGCGCTACCTCGTGGTCGGCTTCGCGGCCGGCGCCATCCCCAAATTTCCCGCCAATCTGCTGCTGCTCAAAAGCTCGAGCATCCTCGGCGTCTATTGGGGCGACGCGCTCAAGGCCGATCCGGAGCGCCACGCCGGCAACATCGCCGAGCTGTTCGCGCTGCAGGGCGAGGGCAAGCTGCGGCCGCATATTTCGGAGACCTACACGCTGGAGAGTGCGGTGGAGGGTCTGCGCCAGGTGATGGACCGCAAGGTCAAGGGCAAGGTCGTGCTGACCGTGGGCAAGGGAGAATAAGCGATGAGCACGATGGTAACGACGAAGACCGCCGGGCGCGTGCTGGTCGCCACGATCGACAATCCGCCGGTCAACGCCGCCTCGCATGGCGTGCGCGCCGGCCTGGTCGAGGCGGTCGCGCGACTGGAGCAGGATGCCGATCTCGGCGCGCTGGTCGTGATCTGCGCCGGCAAGAGCTTCGTGTCGGGCGCGGACATCAAGGAATTCGGCAAGCCGATGCTGGAGCCGCAGCTCGGCGAGGTCGCCGCGCGGCTGGAGGGCGCGTCCAAACCGGTCGTCGCCGCGATCCATGGCAAGGCGCTGGGCGGTGGCCTGGAGATCGCGCTCGCCTGCCATTATCGCGTCGCCGCCGCCGGATCCGCGATCGGCCTGCCCGAGGTGAAGCTCGGCATCATCCCCGGCTGCGGCGGCACGCAGCGCCTGCCGCGCCTCACCGGCCTCGCCCCGGCGCTCGCACTGGCAACCGAGGGCAACGACATGCCCGCGGCCAAGGCCAAGGAATTGAACGCGCTTGACGAGCTGGTCGATGGCGATCTCGAAGCCGGCGCCATCGCCTTCGCGGAAAAACTGATCGCCGAGGGCAAGGGTCCGCGCCGGGTGCGCGACCTGCCGATGCCTCCCAGGGACGAGGCGCTGCTCGCCGAGACGCGCGCCACCCTCGCCAAGAAGAAGCGCGGTTATCTGGCGCCCCAGGGCGTGATCGACGCGATCGAGGCGGCCTATGCGCTGCCGTTCGACGAGGCGCTGGTGCGCGAGAACGAGATTTGCCGCGAGCTGATGAGCGGCCCCCAGTCGCGCGCGATGCGCCATAATTTCGCGTCGGAGCGCACCGTCACCAAGATTGCGGGCCTGCCCGACGACACCGCCGAGCGCGCGGTGCGCAAGGTGGCGGTGGTCGGCCTCGGCGCGATGGGCAGCGGCATCGCGATGGTCTTCGCCAATGCCGGCTTGCCGGTGATCGGCGTGGAGCGCAGCCAGGAGAAGCTGGACAAGGCGATGGCGACGATCGGAAAGGCCTATGCCGGCCTCGTCAAGCGCGGCAGCCTTTCCCAGGAGAAGGCCGATGCGCGCCTCGCGCTGATCACGCCGACGCTCGTCTATGACGGTTTCGGCGACGTCGACCTCGTCGTCGAGGCGGTGAGCGAGGAGATGGACGTCAAGCGCGACGTGTTCGCGAAGCTAGGCGCGGCGACGCGGCCGGGCGCGATCCTCGCCAGCAACACCTCCTATCTCGACATCGACGCGCTGGCCGATGCCAGCGGCCGGCCTGCGGATGTCTGCGGCATGCACTTCTTCAACCCGGCGCATGTCATGCGCCTGCTGGAGAATGTCCGCGGCGCACGCACCGCGCCGGACGTGCTCGCCACCATCACCGCGCTCGCCAAGCGGATCGGCAAGCTGCCGGTGCTGTCCGGCGTGTGCGACGGCTTCATCGTCAACCGCATGCTCGCCAAGCGCTCGCGCGAGGGCTTCTTCATGCTGGAGGAAGGCGCCAAGCCCGCACAGATCGACAAGGTGCTGGCCGGCTTCGGCTTCCCGATGGGCCCCTATGCGCTCGCCGACCTGGCCGGCATCGACGTGCAATATGCCGCCCGCCAGGCGCGCATGGCGCGGCTCACCGATCGCGAAAAGGCGGCCAATTTCGTCGACCAGATGTACGAGCGCGGCCGCTATGGCCAGAAGACCGGCGCCGGCTGGTATCGCTATGGCGAGGACCGCAAGCCACAGCCCGATCCCGAGACCGACGCGCTGCTCGAGGCCCATGCCAAGGCGCGCGGCATCGCCCAGCGGCCGATCGACGACCGGGAGATCCTCGAGCGCTGCGTCTATGCGATGGTCAACGAAGGGGCGAACATCCTCGAGGAAGGCATTGCCGCGCGGCCCGACGATATCGACGTCGCTATGATGAACGGCCTCGGCTTCCCGGCGACCACCGGCGGCCCGATGTGGTGGGCGGGCGAGATCGGCCTCGCCAAGGTACGCGACGCGATGCTGCGTTACCGGGACAGTGTCGGCGCGGAATATTGGACGCCCTCGCCGCTGATCGATCGCCTCGCCGCCGCCGGCAAGACCTTCTACGATCGCTGAGGGAGCGCAGTCCGATGGATTTCCAGCACTCCCCCAAGGCGCAGGACCTGCTCGACCGCCTGCGCGCCTTCATGGCCGAGCATGTCTATCCCAACGAGCAGCTTTATTACGATCAGGTCGCCGCCGATCGCTGGGAGATGCCGGCGATCCTCGGCGAATTGATGGAGAAGGCCAAGGCGGCGGGGCTGTGGAACCTGTTCCTACCCGAATCGCGGCATGGCGCGGGGCTCACCAATGTCGACTATGCCCCGCTCTGCGAGGAGATGGGCCGCGTTCACTGGTCGAGCCAGGTGTTCAACTGCTCCGCGCCCGACACCGGCAATATGGAGACGCTCGAGCGGTTCGGCACCGAGGAGCATAAGGAGAGGTGGCTGAAGCCGCTGCTCGCCGGGGAGATCCGCTCCGCCTTCGCGATGACCGAGCCGGCGGTCGCTTCGTCCGACGCGACCAACATCGAATCCTCGATCGTGCGCGATGGGGACGATTATGTGATCAACGGGCGCAAATGGTGGATCTCGGGCGCGGGCGAGGAGCGCTGCAAGATCTTCATCTTCATGGGCAAGACCGATTTCGAGGCGCCCCGCCACAAGCAGCAGTCGATGATCCTGGTGCCGCGCGACACGCCCGGCATCTCGATCCTGCGGCCGATGAGCGTGCTCGGCTATGACGATGCGCCGCACGGCCATATGGAAATCCTGTTCGAGAATGTCCGCGTGCCGGCGTCGAACATGCTGCTCGGCGAAGGCCGCGGCTTCGAGATCGCGCAGGCGCGGCTGGGGCCGGGCCGCATCCATCACTGCATGCGCCTGATCGGCCTCGCCGAGCGCGCGATGGAGCTGTGGTGCAAGCGGCTGAAGTCGCGCACCGCGTTCGGCAAGCTGCTTGCCGAGCAGGGGGTGCAGCTCGATCGCCTCGCCGAGGCGCGGGCGATGATCGATCAGGCGCGGCTGCTCACCCTCCACGCCGCCTGGCGGATGGACACGGTGGGCAACAAGGTCGCCAAGGCGGACATCGCGATGATCAAGTTCATCGCGCCCGAGATGGCCGGCAAGGTGATCGACTGGGCGATCCAGGCGCATGGTGCGGGCGGGCTCAGCCAGGATTTCATCCTCGCCCAATCCTATGCCCATGCCCGCAAGCTGCGCTTCGCCGACGGGCCGGACGAGGTGCACCGCGCGCAGGTCGGCAAGCTCGAGCTCAAGAAATATGGCTGATCCGCACGCGATCGACATCGACCGGCTCGCCGCCTGGATCCGGGCGAATGTCGCGGATTACACCGGCACGCTCTCGATCGAGAAATTCGCCGGCGGCCAGTCCAACCCCACCTTCGCGGTCAGCATCGACGGCAAGCCGCGCTATGTGGTGCGCAAGAAACCGGGCGGCGTTCTCCTGCCTTCCGCCCATGCGGTCGATCGCGAATATCGGGTGATGTCGGCGCTGCGCGATACCGACGTGCCGGTCGCGCGTACCCATGCGCTGTGTACCGACGACAGCGTGATCGGCGCGATGTTCTTCGTGATGGATCATGTCGCCGGCCGCACCTTCTGGGACCCGCGCCTGCCGGAGCTCACGAAGGACGAGCGCGCCGCCGCCTATGCCGACATCGCCCGGGTGATCGCCGCGCTGCACAGCGTGGATCATGAGGCGGTCGGCCTCGGCGATTATGGCAGGCCCGGCAATTATTATGCCCGCCAGATTGGCCGCTGGACCAAGCAGTATCGCGCCACCGAGACCGAGACGATCGATGCGATGGAGCGGCTGATCGCCTGGCTGCCCGAACATCTGCCCGCCGGCGACGAGACCGCTATCGTCCATGGCGACTATCGCATCGACAATATGATCTTCCATCCCGAGGAGCCGCGCATCGTCGCGCTGGTGGATTGGGAATTGTCGACGCTCGGTCATCCGCTGGCCGACTTCGCCTATCATATGATGGCGTGGCGGCTGTCGCCCGAGGCGTTCCGCGGCCTCGCCGGCACCGATTTCGCCGCGATCGGCGTGCCGGACGAGGCGCAGCATATCGCCGCCTATCTGCGTCGCCGGGGGCAGGACGCGATCGATCCCGCCGAATGGGAATTCGCCATCGCCTACAATATGTTCCGCGTCGCCAGCATCCGCCAGGGCGTGCTCAAGCGCGCGCTCGACGGCAATGCGTCCAACGACCGCGCGCTCGAAGCGGGCCGGCGGACGCGAGACATGGCCGAGATGGCGTGGGCGCAGGTCGAGCGGATGACAATCTAAGCCCCTCCCCTTCAGGGGAGGGCTTGGGGTGGGGCAGTGCGGCTGCGCGCTCAAGGGCCTCACATTGGAAACCTTCGCCATTGCGCCCGACGGGGCATCGAGCCCCGCCGAACGCCACCCACCCCCTAACCCCTCCCTTGAAAGGGAGGGGCTTTGCTTTGTCCTCGGATTTCATGGCCCGATCCCCGCGCATGGCCTGCGCCCGCGATGGCGCGCCCGTCCCCGCCATCGTAGCAACGCAGGCAAACCGCGAGGGAGAGGATATATGGGCATTTTGGACGGCAAGGTCGCGATCGTCACGGGCGCCGGGCAGGGCGTCGGCAAGGGCATCGCCGAGGCGCTGGCGGAGGCGGGCGCCACGCTGATGCTGTCGGGACGCACCCTCTCCAAGGTGGAGAAGGTGGCGGCGGAGCTCGCCGCCAAGGGCACGCGCGTCAAGGCGATCCATGCCGACGTGATGAAGGCCGAGGACATCGAGTCCAACGTCGCGCAGACCGTCGAGGCGTTCGGCGGCGTCGATATCCTGATCAACAATGCGCAGACGGTCTACACCACCATCCCGCTGCTCGAGACCACCGACCAGATGTTCGACGAGATGTACCAGTCGGGCCCGCTCGCCAGCTTCCGCTACATGAAGGCGTGCCATCCGCACATGAAGCAGCGCGGCGGCGGCGCGATCGTGAACTTCGCCACCGCCTCGTCGCAGCGCTGGGACATGGCGGGATATGGCCCCTATGCCGGCGTCAAGCAGTGCATCCGCTCGCTCACCCGCGCGGCTGCGGCGGAGTGGGGCAAGGACAATATCCGCATCAACACCATCGCCCCCTATTCGCTGACGCCGGCGCTGGAGGAATGGATCAAGTTCGCGCCCGAGGATGCCAAGAAGATCACCTCGGAGGTGGCGCTCGGCCGGATCGGCGATCCCAAGGACGATATCGGCCGGGCGGTGGTGTTCCTGGTCGGTCCGGATTCGCATTATCTGACCGGCTCGACCATGCCGCTCGACGGGGGCATGGCGAATTTCGGCTGAAATCTTTCGCGTCATCCCAGCGCACGGGATGGCGCCCCAAAAAAAGGGGGCGCCGCGCGGGCGGCGCCCCCAAGCCAGGCCGAGGGGTTTATACGGCCTGGCCGCCTTGGGCGGTTCAGTCTCGGGAACAACCGCCCAAAGCTCGGAGATAGGTCGCTAGATCCGCAAGCTCGCCTCGATGCCGAAGGTGCGCGGCTCGTTGAAATTGCCATAGTCGCCCAGCGTGGCCCGATTGGACGGATCGCGCCGATAGACATATTCAGTGTCGAACAGGTTCCGCGACCAGACCGACACCGTCATCCTGGTGTTGCCTACCCCAAGTGGAATGTCCGCCAGCGACAGGCGCCCGTTGACCACGAAGGACGCGTCGGCCTTGATCGCGAACTGGTCGAAGGTCTGCGTCGCCTGCGCATAATTGGCATCGAGATGCAGGCGCGCCGTGAGATTGCCCACCGGCACCTGATAATCGACCGATCCGCTTGCCGCGTTGCGCGGCGTGAACACGATGTACACGGGCTGCAGCACGCCGTTGAACGGATTCACCGTCGGCGGGATCTTCGTATAGGTATAAGCATAGGAGCCGCCGATGGTCAGCGCATCGGTCAGCCGCGCCGTCGCCTCCACTTCCACGCCGCGAATCCTGGTCGTGCGGGGCGCATTGATCGTCTCCAGCGTGTTGCGTGTCGAGCCGTTGGCCTGCGGCGTCACCAGGCTGAAGTCGATCTGGCTGCCGGTGCGATCCATGATGTAGCCGGCGACGTTGAACCGCAGGTGCCGGTCGAACAACTCGGTCTTCGCGCCGATCTCGTAGGACTTCACCTCCTCCGGACCGAAGGAACGATAGGTCAGCGAGCGCGAGCTTGCGCCGCCCGAGCGATAGCCGGTCGCGAACTTGGCATAGAGGTTCACGTCGCGCGCCGCGTCCACCGCCAGCGTCACCATCGGATCGAAGCGATCGTTCTTGGTCTTAAAGCGGAAATCGGTCGCGACATTGTTGACGATGAACAGCCGGCCGCGCTTGGCGTCATGCGTGTAACGGCCGCCGACTGTCAGATGGACGATGTCGTTCCAGAGCGGCGGCGTCCATGTCGCCTGGCCGTAGACGGCATAGCTGGTGGTGTAGGCGACGCTGGCGCGATCGATCGAGCGGTGTCCGCGGATCGTCGGCGTCGGATCGTTGATCGTGTAGCCGGTGCCGTCCGCATTCCACCGGTTGGTGCTCGGCGTCGAGGCATCGTCCTCGGCCCGCTCGCGGAAATAATAGAGGCCGCCGACATAATCGATCCGCCCGAGGCTGCCGACCGCCTGGAACTCCTGGCTCACCTGGTGCTGCCAGAGGCCCGCGAGGCTGTAGCGGCTGAAATTGCCGTTGGGGGCGAAGGCCGGCACGCGGTGCGCGCCGCCGGCATTATCCCATTGCTCGACGCTGAGCTCGCGATAGGCGGTGATCGAGCGTAGCTCGAGATCGGGGGAGACCGACCAGCTGAGGCGCAGCATATGGCCGAAGCTCTTGTCGACGCTGGGCTGCTGCGGCACGCCGATATCGGCCACCGTCATGCGATCCTCGCCCACCTGGACGATCGGCGGCAGCGGCGCGATGGTGCCGTTCGATCCGTTGCCGATCGGCCGGCCCTGCACATTGTAGTTCAGCAGCTGGCTGTAGAAGGGCGAGTTGGCGTCGTAGCTATTGTCATAGGCATAGTCGGCGGTGAAGTTGGTGCTGGGCTTCCAGCGTACCGACACGCGGCCGCCACGCCGGTCATAATAGTTCCAGCCGGTCGCGCCCGGCAACGGGTTCCTCACGGTCGGCTTGCGATACTGGACCGCGCCGTCGAGCTTCACCGAGAAATTGGCGAACTCCGGCAGGTCGAGATGCACCGCGCCGCTATAGGCGCCGTAATTGCCGACGCCGGCATTCATCCGCAGGCCGAATTGGCCGGTCGGCAGCTTGCTGATCATGCTCAGCGCGCCGCCCTCCGTATTGCGGCCGAACAATGTGCCCTGCGGCCCTTTCAGCACCTCGATCCGCTCGATATCCATCAGCGCGGCGTTGAGGCCGTGCTGGCGGCCCAGATAGACGCCGTCGATATAGACGCCGACGCCCTGGTCGCGTGCCGGCTGGTTGGCGTCGAGCGGCACGATGCCGCGAATGCCGATGGTGAGCGCCGACTGGCGCGCCTCGAAAGTCGCGACGCGCAACCCCGGAACGGCGCCGTCGGCGAAATCGAGCAGGCTCTGGACGTGGCGATCCGCCAGCGTCGTGTCGTTGACCACCGAAATCGCGATCGGCGTCTTCTGCAGATTGGTTTCCCGCTTGGTCGCGGTCACCACGATATCGACCAGCCCGGCCGCTTCCGCCGCTGCGGATTCGGCACCGGTGATCGCCGCGGCGCCGTCTGCGTTCATCGCGGTCGAAGTCGCCCCGGCCTGAGCGGCAAGCGCGAGCGAGAGCACGACGGCCGAAGCCGTCGAAGCCAGAATGTGCATTGTGAACCCCTAATCCCCAGATCCGATGCGATCGGTGAGCGCTTGCTAGGGGGCGGGTCTTGCCCGTCGGAGACAGTTCGACTGAGTTTTGTGAACTATATGTAATGAAATGTTGCTGGGTGAGCGTAGCCGAAACCACCGCCCCCTTTTTGCGAACCCGGCAACGAAAACGCCCGGGGCCGGCCTGCCGAACCCGGGCGAAACGAGAGCGGAGCAAGGCGCCCCGCCGATGTCGGCGCCTCAGTGCCGGACCTTGGACGCCATCACATAGCTGCGCATCGAGCGCATCCGCTTGCGATAGTCCTGCGGCGCCTCGCCGGCGATCTTGCGGAAGGCGACCGAGAAGCTGCTGGAGCAGGAGAAGCCCAGCCGATGCGCGATATCCTTCATCAGGAGATCGGTGTCGGCGAGCAGGCCCTGCGCCTTCTGGTAGCGGACCTGCTCGATATAGGCATAGACGGTGCCGCCGGTGGTCTGCTTGAAAGCGCGGGTAAGATGCCTGAGGCTGATGCCGGTCAGGTCGCTGAGATCGGACAGCGAGGGGCAGCTTTCGTGCGCCTCGACATAATCGGTGATCATGCGCAGCTTCTGCCGGGTCAGCCCGCCGCGATAGGCCATGGGCTGGCGCGGATGATCGTTGATGTGGCGGGCGAGCTCGATCACCAGCGTCGTGCCCAGCGCCTCGGTCAGTGCCACGCTGGCGAGGCCGGGCGACTGCAGCTCCTGCCGCAGCCGCTGCAATATGTCGGCGATGCCGCGGTGGCGCAGGTTGAGGCAGGAGGAGAGGATGTGGCGATCGTAGAGATCGCAGCTGTTGCCGAATTCCTCCAGCACGCTTTGCGGAAACACGCAGCGCACCGCCTGGCGGATCCCTCCGGCGGAGCGCACCTCCAGCGGCAGTTCCGCTGGCATCACCAGCAGACGGCCGATATCGGTGAAATGCCCCGGTCCTTCGGGCAACCTGTAGCGCCCTTCGGACAGGCCCGGCCGCAGCGTCTGCTGCAAGGCGACGACATGATGCTGCTCTTCGAACACGTCCGTGCTCGGCATGGGCAAGTCCTGGCTGATGAACTCCGCCACCACACTCTTCGTATCGATACGGGCCAGACATTGCTGAAACGCGGACTGCATCGTCCATCCTCTCCCGCTATGCGTTTTTTAAATCCTATCGAACCTCGCAGCTTTTGAAAAGCCGCTCTGATTTTTGCCGATCGCACGGGGACGACCGCTCGGCGGCTTTTTCCCCCGATTGGCAATAGCGCCGGCACGAAATGGACCGGCATCGACGGCATCGCACCCGATCCCGGATGCGGTGAGTCGCGGGCGAGGCATGCTGCGGCGCCCGGCAGTCTCCGGCCCGGTCACGATCGCGCGACGGGGAACGTCGCTCCGCTACAGGCGATGATCCAGCACGGCCCGCGTCACGCGCCCCGCCCGCAGTGCGGCGATCGCGTCCTCGACCTCGCCGAGCGGCCAGACCTGCGTCACCTGCGCCGGCAGGTCGATGCGGCCCGAGCGCGCCAGATCGATCAGCCGCGGCAGATCGCGGGCGGGATCGTTGCCGCCGTTGAACATCGACACGATCCGCCCACCCCAGGCGAAGCGATTCACGTCGAGGTTGAGCGTCGTGCCCGGCCGCGGCAGGCCGATGAGCACGGTCGTACCGCCCGGCTTGGCGAGGCGGCCGGCAACGTCGATCGCCGACGCCGCGCCGCTGCATTCGATCACCGCATCGATCGGCGCTTCGGCCGCGGCGCGGATGCACGCGATCGCCTCCTCGCCATCGGCAGCGGGAATCACGAAGGCGTCGGCACCGAAATGACGCGCGCTCGCCTCCTTCTCCGGATTGACGTCGACCGCCACCACGCGCGCAGCGCCCGCCAGCCGCGCCGCCTGCACCGCATTCACGCCGATGCCGCCCATGCCGAGCACGACGACGACGTCGCCCGGCACCACCTCGGCGAGATGGTTGACCGAGCCGTGACCGGTGGTGACCGCGCAGCCGAGCACGCAGGCATGAACGGGATCTATGCCCGCCGTATCGAAGATCTGCTGCGCCCGGACCGTGATGAGTCCCGCGAAGGAGGAACAGTTCGCCCAGTGCCATACCGGCCGTCCCTGCCAGGTGAAGGGCTGCGCCTCCGGATCGCCGAAGCCTTCGGGACAGGTGGCATAGTGGCCCTTGCGGCAATCGTGGCAATGTCCGCAGGGCGTCTGCGTCGTCACCATCACCGGATCGCCGACGCGCACGCCGGCCACCCCTTCGCCCAGCGTCTCGACCACGCCCGCCGCCTCATGGCCGAGCACGATCGGCGCGGGGCGCAGCGCATGATCCATGACGCTGAGGTCGCTGTGGCACACGCCGGAGGCGAGCACCCGCACCTGCACCTCGCCCGGCCCGGGCGCGCGAACCTCCAGCGCGTCGGTGACATGCAGCCGTTCCCCGTCCCATATTATGCCGCGCAACGCCATCTCCCTCCCATCATTCTCAATGGCCCTATCGCCGTATCGATGTCCCGAGGGAATGCGAAAACGGCAGCATATGCGATCGGGTTCGGCTATCCTGATCGGCAAAGAGACACGGATGAGGATGATTGATGACTGCCTGCGCAACGGATGATCGGCCGCAGCCCTGGCTGGAGCTTTATCCCTCCGGCATGCCCGCCCGCTTCGTCCCACGCCATGCGGACGGGCTCGCCATGTTCCGCGAGACCGCGGCGGCCGTGCCGGACGCCGAGGCGATCGCCTATTTCGACGGCAGCCTTTCCTATGCCGATCTCGATCGCGCCAGCGACGCGATCGCGCTGTGGCTGATCGCGAAGGGCGTGAGGCAGGGCGATCGGATCAGCCTGATCCTGCAGAATGTGCCGCATGTCGCGATCGGCATCCTGGCGGCATGGAAGGCCGGCGCCATCCCCGTGCCGGGCAATCCGATGTACCGCGCCCCCGAACTCGCCAAGCTGTTCCGCGATTATCAGCCGGCGGCGATCGTCGGCCATGACGACCACCTCTCCGAGATTCTCTCGGCTCTCGCAGAAGCAGGCGTCACGGAAACGCCCTTGCTGTCGGTCGACGCGCATGATTTCCAGTCGGCCGACGACGCGCGGCTGCTGCCGCCCGCCGCCGCATCCGTCCCGGCCCGCATCGCCGGGTTCAAGGCGGTGCTCGACGCGCACGACGGCAGCCGCCCACCGGCCGTGTCGATCGATCCGTCCGATCTGGCGCTGATCCTCTACACCTCGGGCACCACCGGCCAGCCCAAGGGCGCGATGATCCGCCATTCGAGCGTGGCCTTCAATTCCGGCGCCGCCGCGCTGTGGATGCGGATCGGGCGCGACTCCCGCATCCTCGGCATGGCACCGATCTTCCATATCACCGGCTTCATCCTGCATCTCACCATGTCCTGGTCGGCCGGTGCATCGGTGGCGCTGCATTATCGCGTCCATCCCGAAGCGGTGCTGGACGTCATCCGCAGCTATCGCCCCACCTTCGCCATCGCCGCGATCACCGCTTTCAACGCGCTGATGCAGGTGCCGGGTGTATCCGCCGCCGATTTCGCAAGCTTCGAGACGGTCTTTTCCGGCGGCGCACCGATCGCCCCGGCGCTGCGCGATGAGATTCGCGAGGTGCTGGGCATCACCCTCCTGCCGGTCTACGGCATGACCGAGACCTGCTCGCCAACCCATATCTCGCCGCCGGGCCTCGAAGTGCCGGTCAGCGAGGAGACCGGCGCGCTGGCGGTGGGCCTGCCAATCTCCTCCACCGAATCCGCGATCCTAGGCCCCGATCTCGATCCGCTGCCTCCGGGCGAGCAGGGCGAAGTGTGCATGCGCGGGCCACAGGTGATGACCGGCTATTGGAACAAGCCGGCCGAATCCGCCGAGGCGCTCCACGACGGCTGGATGCGTTCGGGCGACATCGGCTTTCAGGACGAGCAGGGTTGGTTCTACGTCGTCGACCGCAAGAAGGACATGATCAACGCCTCCGGCTTCAAGGTCTGGCCGCGCGAGGTGGAGGACACGCTCTATGCGCATCCGGCGGTGCGCGAGGCGGCAGTGATCGGCATTCCCGACAGCTATCGCGGCGAGACGGTGCGCGCCTGCGTATCGCTGAAGCCCGGCATGGCCAGCGACGAGGCGGATCTCATCGCCCACTGCCGCGCCCGGCTCGCCGCCTACAAGGTGCCGCGCAGCGTGATCCTGCTCGACGATCTGCCCAAAACTCTGACCGGCAAGATCCAGCGCGCCATGCTGCGCGAAGGGGCGTGAAGCGCGGGCCGAAACGCGTCATCCCAGCGAAAGCTGGGATCGCCTTCCATCGCGAGCCGCGCGCTTTTTGAGAGCGATGCCAGCTTCCGCTGGCATGACGCAGATTTACGCAATGCTCCCCGCAAAGGCTGAAGGAGACTTCGACAAGCTCGGCCCAAAACGGTGAGGGACGAGCAAGCGACCGCCGCTACCCCGTCCGCTCGAGCGCGGCGAGATCCTTTGCAACCTCGGCCAGCAGCCACTCGCGGAAGCGCCTGATCTTGGGCACCGAACGGCGGTGCTCGGGATAGACCAGCCAATAGCCGTAGCCGCGCGAGGAAATCTGCGCGAAGGGGCGCACCAGCCGCCCGTCGGCCAGATCGTTGCGCCAGAAGAAGGGGGTGAGCATCGCAACCCCCTGCCCCGCCATGGCGGCATTGCCCTCGTGCGATTGCGCGTCGAGGCGGATGCCCGGGCGGATCGGCCCATCCGGCACGTCCACCCCCGCCTCGGTGAGCCACCAGGGCCACCATTCGTCCTGCGGGCTGATCAGCGGCAGGTGCAGCAGATCGGCCGGCAGGATCGTGCCGCCATGCCGCGCGAGGAAGGCGGGGCTGCACATCGGCGTGAAATCGACGCGGAACAGGAGGTCGGCGGCAAGCCCCGGCCACGGACCAAGCCCGCTGCGGACGCCGACATCCGCCTCGTCCGTTGCGAAATCGACCATCGCGTCGGTGGCGATCAGCCGCACCGCCATTTCGGGATGCTGCATCTGGAAGACGCCGAGCCGCCAGGCGAACCAGGTGTTGGCGAAGGTCTGGGAGGCCGAGACCGTCAGCATCGCCTCATTCTCCGCGCGCACGCCGGCGAAGGCGACGTCCATCATGTCGAAGGCGCGCGTCACCTGCTCGGCCGCACGGCGCCCGGCTTCGGTCAGCCGCACGCGCTTCTTCTCGCGCCGGAACAGCGCGGCGCCGAGCTTATCCTCGATGATGCCGATCTGATAGCTGACCGCCGCCTGCGTCATGCCGAGTTCGCGCGCGGCGGCGGTGAAATTCTCGTGCCGGGCCGCCGCTTCGAACACGCGCACGGCCGTCATGGGAGGAAGGCGACGCATCACTGATCGATAAGCCCAGCTTATCATCTCTGTCCAGCATTTGGTTGGCCGCGAATCGCCAGAAAGCCTAATTACGCTGCGTCAACCGCGAAGCAGAGCCTGCCTCGCCCACCGGGAGATGATAAGATGGACCATGATTTCGAATCGCGCTCCTGGGCGGACAACCGGGCGCATTTCACCTCTTTCGTAACAGCCTTCGTCCGCCAGATCGGCGTCGCCTTCGACGTGCTGAACGCACGGCTTTATGACGCGCCGTGGGATCGCCGGCCGCGCCCGCTCAACCGCCGCGACGCGCGCTGACGATCCGCACCGGCGCCTCGAGCATCTGGCCCTTCATCACGCCCTCGCCGAGCGTGGCAGACTTGGGTTCCTCGAGCATGTGCCGCACGATATCCATGCCCTGGACGACGTGCCCGAAAGCCGCGAAGCCAAGATTGTCGCCCGGCTGATCCGGATGCGCGTCGAGCGAGGGCATGTCGCCGACGATGATGAAGAAGTCGGCACTGGCCGTGTTCGGTGCATTGCGCGCCATCGAGATGGTGCCGCTGACATGGCTGAGACCGGTCTTGGTGGTCGGCTCGAGCACGATCGGCGGAAACATCTTGCGCGGATCGTTGCGCAGGCCGGCCTGCACAAGCCCATAATCGTCGGCCATCTTCGCTGCGCGATAGAAGCTGATCCCGTCGAAGCGCTTCTGGTCGATGTAGCGCAGGAAGTTCGCCGTCGTGATCGGCGCGCGTTCCTTCTCCAGTTCCAGCACGATCGGCCCCTCGGTCGTGGTCAGCGTGACGAGCACGGTCGCCGGCTTGGGCGCTGCAGGCGGAGGAGACGCGACGGCGGCCGGCGCCGTGGCCGGCGTCTCGGCGGACTGCGACGACGCGGGGGGCTGGGTCTGGGCCAGCGCCGGGAGAGCGGCGAAGCAAACCAGGGCGATCAGGGCGATTCGGGCTTTCATGGCGCAACTCTAATCGGGATCGAAGACCCTCGCCATCCGCCGCCTCATGCGATCCGGGCCAGCGTGGCGGGATCGCGATCGCCGGCATAGAAGCCGTCGAGGCAGCGCGCGAAGACATCGCTGCCGGCTCGCCCGTCGTGGATCGCCACCGCCTCGAACAAGGTGCAGCAGGAGCGGAGCTTGACCGCGTCGATCGCCCCGAAGATCGCATCGGCGCTCCGTTCGCCCACCCAGCCCAGCGCCGCCCCGGCGATCTCGATCAAGCGGCCGCCCAGCAGCGGATGCGCGAGATAGGCCCGCGCCTCGGCGAGATCGCGGATGGCGTAGCGCTGGGCCATCGGGCTGCTGCCGAGCCCGGCGATCTGCGGAAAGACATACCACATCCAATGGCTCTGCTTCCGCCCGGCGCGGATTTCCTCCAGCGCGCGAGCATAGCTGCCGTCCTGCGCGGCCACGAACCGCACAAGCCCGTCGCCGTCGGCCGACCGTTCCCCGATCACGATCCCTCTCCTCTTGCCATCCGTCGGATGCCGGCACCCTCCGAGCATATTTGGACGAACGCACGTCCGTGACGATGGTGTCCCAGGGCGGACATCTCGCGCCGGGGCCTGATCCGTCAGGATCCTGCACCCCGCCAGCCCGCCGCCTTCGCGCTCGCTTCCGCCGCCGCATCCATCGGATCGCCCGCGATGATCGAATCGACATAGGCGAGCAGCGCCGGATCGGCGGAGCCCGCCATCCGATAGCTGCCATCCTTCTGCTCCGGCCGCGCGAACAGCGCGCGCACCAGCCATCCCTGTGCGCCGTGGCAGGCGACGCCGGAAGCCGCCGGCGCAGCGAAGCTGCGACAGACCGCTCCCCCCGCATCACGGAAAGTCAGGCCGATCTGCACCGGCCCCGCCGCCGCGCCGGCACTTGCAAGCTGGGTGTCGAGCGCGTGGGCGACCGGCGCGGCGGCGATCAGCGCGCCGCCCCGCTCCGCCGTCAAGCCTGTGGAAGAGGAATGCGCGAGATAGCCGGTGCACAGGCCGACGAGGAGCGCAGCCGCAGCCGCCATCCAGCCGGCCTTGCGCGGCGGCCCGGGCGTCTGCGCCGCGCGCGCGGCGCGAACCGCGTCGAGATCGACCACTTCGGCCGGCGGCCGGACCGCGCGCAGCAGCCGCTCGGGCACCGGCTGGCCGGCGATCGGATCGAAAGCCGCCGCGAGGCGACCGCGTAGCGCGCGATGCGCCTCGGCCTTGCGGGCCAGCGCCGGATCGGCGGCGACGGCCGCCTCGATCCGGGCCGCTTCCTCCTGCGGCAGCTCTCCATCGAGCCAGGCGAACAGGGTTTCGTCGTCGATCATCCGCTCATCCTTCCCCGAGCAGCGCCAGCAGCGCGGTGCGGCCGCGGGCAAGGCGGCTGGCCAGCGTGCCGGCGGGAATCTCCAATATCTCGGCCGCCTCGCGATAGCCGAAGCCTTCGATCAGGACGAGCAGGAGAACCTCGCGCTGCTCGTCCGGAAGCTGGTCCATCGCCTTGGTCACCGCCGCGAGGTCCATCCGCGCCTCCACCGCCGGGCGCGGATCGTAGCCGGCCTGTGCGCCCGCTTCCTCGGGGAGCATCACCTTCGCCTGCCGGCCGCGCGCCCGGGCCGTATCGATCCAGGCGTTGCGCACGATGCGATAGAGCCAGGAATCGAGCCGCGTGCCCGGTTGCCATTGATCGCGCGCGCGTAGCGCACGCTCGATCGCCTGCTGCACCAGATCGTCGGCATCCGCGCCACTGCCGGCAAGGCCATGGGCAAAACGCCGCAAACGCGGCAGCAGCGCGATCAGCCCCTGCTCGAAAGCCTCCAAGCGATGTCCTCTCGATCATGCGGATGAAACGACCGTCGTTCGTCGTTTAATCCGCGACACGGCAAAATTAAAAGGACTGCCCATGCGCACCCGGCTGATCACCGCCCTCGCTATCGGAACCGCCCTGCTCGCCGCCACCGCCGGCCCTGCGCAGCTCTTGCCCGGCGGAGTCACCGCGCTGCCCGGCCAGCTCGCCGGCGGTTTGCTGGACAGGACCGGCACTGCACCGCTCCAGGGCGGCGTTGGCGGCGTCGTGGATACGCTCGGCATCGATCGGATCGGCGCCGGCCTTTCGCCCGGCAGCCTGCTGGACCTGCGCCGCGAGAGGTTGCGCGCGCTGATACGCGCGAATCGCGACGTGCTCGAGGCGGACGATGCGGGCAATCCCGTGCGCCGCAGCGAGATCGTCGCGATCGATCCGCCGCCGGCCGTGATGGCTGCGGCCAAGGCGGCCGGCTTCACCGTGCTGGCCTCGGATCGCCTCGACGATCTCGGCATCACGCTGGTCCGGCTCGCCACGCCGAAACGGATGAGCGCGCGCGACGCGCTGGTGCGGCTCCGAACCGTAGCGCCGGACGGACGCTTCGAGCTGAATCACGTGTTCGAACCGGCCGGCGCGGCCCTGTCGCCCGGCAGCACGCCACCCGCCGCCGCCGGAACCGCGCGCGGGGCGCCGATCGGCATGATCGACGGCGGCGTCGCCGCCCATCCCGCGCTGGCCGGCGCGGCGATCGAGCAGCGCGGCTTCGTCTCCGATGCGCCGCGCGCCAGCGGCCACGGCACGGCGATCGCCTCGCTGCTCGTCGGCGCGGACGGTGCCTTTCGCGGTGCCGCCGTCGGGCGCATGCTGCTCGTCGCGGATATCTATGGCGGACGCCCGGCTGCCGGATCGGCCGATGCGATCGCCCGCGCCATCGGCTGGATGGCCGGGCGGGGCGTGCGCATCCTCTCGATCAGCCTGGTCGGCCCGGCCGATGCGCTCGTCGAACGGGCGATCTCGGCCGCCCAGGCGAAAGGCATGATCGTCGTCGCCGCGGTCGGCAATGACGGCCCGGCCGCGCCGCCGCTCTATCCGGCCTCCTATCCCGGCGTCATCGCGGTCACCGGCGTGGACGGCAGCGGACGCGCGCTGATCGAGGCCGGGCGCGCCACGCATCTCGACTTCGCCGCGCCTGGCAGCGACATGGCGGCCGCCTTGCCCGGTCGTGGCTACGCGCCGGTGCGCGGGACGTCCTTTGCCGCGCCGCTGGTCGCCGCGCGCTTCGCAGCACAGACCGGGGACTCCGCGATGCGGCTCGCGGCGGTGACCGCAGAGGCGAAGCCGGGCCGGGGCCGCGTCGGCCGTGGCATCGTCTGCGCCGCCTGTCGCATCGACCCGGGTGCCGTCCGCGCAAAAAAATGATGGGGCTCGGGATGAAGCGCGCCGGTGCCGTCGTTGTCCTCGCGAAGGGCCGTGCAGAGGCCCCGACACGGAGGATCGGAATCATGACACGCAAGAGCTTTCTCATCACCGGCGGCATCATTCTGGCCGCTACGATCGGCCTGCCCGCGCAGGCGCAGCTCCTCGGCGGCGGCGGCGGCCTGGTGGGCGGACTCGGTGGCACCGTGAACGGCGCCCTCGGTGGAGCCGGCTCGCTCGGCAGCCCGCTCGGCTCGGCGACGCAGAGCGTGACCGGGTCGGTCGCGGGCTCCGGCAACGCGAAGGCCAGCAAGTCGGTCGACACGCGCTCGGGATCGGCCAGCGCCAATGCCGGTCTGGCCGGCACGGTCAGCGGCACGTTGAACAGCGCAACCTCGGCCCACGGGCCGGCGGGTACGGCATTGGCAGGCACCACCGGTCTCTCGTCGACCCAATCCGTCGACCGGAGCGCCGGCGTCTCCGCCCGCGCGATCGGTACGGACGGCGCCAAGTCCATGGCGGGACAGACGGTATCGACGGCCAGTGGGGCCGCCGGAACCGCAACCCAGGATGTGCGGGCCGCGGCTCGGTCCGCCAATATCGAGGCCGACGGTCGCGGCTCTGCCCGAGGCCATGGATCCCTCGCGACGGCGCCGCAGAACTGACCGCGTTCCCGTCATAAAAAAGGGAAAGGTGCGATCCGGCATGAGGTTCGCGCCTTTTTCTTTTGGCCGAAGAATCGAAAATCAGCCCGATATGACCGCTTTGATCCTATCCGCGCAGGCCGGCCGCGCGTCCGATTGGTGATCGCTGGGAAGATCGCGGCACATCATGCGCCGGAAGAACTGGAGCGGGCGAAGGGATTCGAACCCTCGACCCCAACCTTGGCAAGGTTGTGCTCTACCCCTGAGCTACGCCCGCTCTGGCGTCCCGCCAGGTGAAGCACCCGGCGGCGAGGCGCGGCTAATAGCGTGGGTTGATCGGGGTGGCAAGCGCTTAGTCGACGAAAACCTCATCGCTTGGTACAGGGCTTGGCACCGGCTATCGGCTGCCCACATAGGGCGCGCAAAGCAGGGAGACTGATGTGGCAACTCTGGGAATGAGCGCGGCGGAACGTGAGGCGGTCGAGGCGTTCCGGCGCGACGTCGTCGAACCGTCGATGAATGCTCTCGTCATCCTCGATTTCTGGGCGGAATGGTGCGGCCCGTGCAAGGCGCTGTCACCGGTGCTGGAGAAGGTGGCAGCCGCCTACGCCGATCGCGGCGTGAAGCTCGCCAAGATCAATGTCGACGAGAATCGGGTGATCGCAGCCCAGTTCCGCGTGCAATCCATCCCAACCGTCTATGCGGTCTTCCAGGGCCAGCTCGTGGCGGATCTGACCAGCGCGCGCACGGAAAGCCAGCTGTCGCAGCTGCTCGACCAGATTTTGCGGCAGCTGCCGATCACCGGCGCGGCCGAGGAAGCCCATCAGGAGATCGCGCCGCTGATCGAGATGGGCGAGGAGGTGCTGGCCGCGGGCGACACCGAACGCGCCTTGTCGATCTTCAGCCAGCTTTCCGAAACGGCGCCCGAAGATCCTGAGGTGATTTCCGGCCACGCCCGCGCCCTGGTGCGTGCCGGTCGCGCGGCCGAGGCCGAATCGCTGCTCGCGACGGTGCCCGCCGACAAGGCCAAGGATGCGGCCATCGGCCGGGCCAAGGCCGCTGTGGCATTGGCCAGGGAGGCCCAGCCGGTGGCGGATCTGGCGGGGCTTGCCGCGCAGGTGGCAGCCCATCCCGACGATCACGACGCGCGTTACCGCCTGGCCGGCGGCCTGATGGCGGCAGGCGATCGCGACGCCGCGGCGGATGCGCTGCTGGAGATCATCGCGCGCGAGCGCGACTGGAACGACAATGCCGCCCGGGCGCGCCTGCTCAAGCTGTTCGAGGCGGTCGGGCTGGAGGATCCTTGGGTCAGCGCGCAGCGGCGGCGGCTCTCGGCGATCCTGTTCACCTGATGGCCGCCGGCGGCTCCGCACGGCTGTCGGTCTTCCCGCTGGCCGGCGCCCTGCTGTTTCCGCGCGGGCAGTTGCCGCTCCACATCTTCGAGCCGCGCTACCGCGCGCTGGTAACGGACGCGCTCGCCAGGGACCGGCGAATCGGGATGATACAGCCGCGCGAGGCAGAGCGGGCGCCGCTGCGCCCCGCGCTGTTCGACGTCGGTTGCGTCGGCCGAATCGCCCATGTCGAGGCGCTCGACGATGGCCGGTTCAACATCGTGCTCGAAGGCGTGACGCGCTTCCGGATGACCGCGGAATTGCCGGTCGCGACGCCGTTCCGGCAGATCGAAGCGGATCTCGATCCGTTCGACGATCTCGCCGAGCAGCCCCCGCTCGCCTCCGCGATGCGGGCCGCACTGGAAGAAGAGGCGCGCCGCTTCGCCACGGCCCGCGGCTATCAGATCGATTGGAACGCCGTTTCGCGGCTGGACGATGAGAATCTGGTCAATGCGATCGCGCAGGTCGCCCCTTTCGACGTCGCCGCCAAGCAGGCACTGCTGGAGGCACGGACGCTCGCCGAACGGGCGGATCTCTCCATCCAGTTCCTGCAATTCTTCCGGGTCGGGGAGAATGACAACGGGCCGACGCTGCAATGAGCGTCGACCCGGACTATCTTGCATTGCTGGTTTGCCCGATCAGCAGGACCCCGCTGCGCCTCGATGCGGAGCGGAACGAACTGATCTCGGACGCGGCGCGGCTGGCCTATCCGATTCGGGAGGGGGTGCCGGTGCTCCTGGTGGAGGCGGCACGCCCGCTCGCCGAACAGGCCTGACAGGTCAGACCTTCGCGCTTTCCAGCTCGCGTTCGATCGCCTCGACGACGATGTCCGCATCCGGCGCGGTGTCCGGCGTGAAGCGCGCCACGACCTCGCCATCCCGGCCGACGAGGAACTTCTCGAAGTTCCAGAGTACCTCCGGCTCCGGATTCGGCGTCATGCCGTAACCGGTCAGCCGGGCACGAAAATCGGCGCCGCCATTCGGCTCCGCCTTGGGCTGCGCCTCGGTGAGCGCGGCATAGAGCGGATGCTTGCCTTCGCCCGCCACCGGGATCTTCTCGAACATCGGGAATTCGACGCCGAAATTGGTGGTGCAGAAGCTCTGGATCTCGTCGTTGGTGCCGGGTTCCTGCCCCGCGAAGTCGTTCGCCGGGAAGCCGAGCACCTCGAAGCCCTGGTCGCGATATTTCTTATAGAGCGCTTCCAGCCCCTCATATTGCGGGGTCAGGCCGCATTTGGAGGCGACGTTCACGATCAGCAGCACTTCGCCCTTATAGTCGGCGAGCGATGCCTCCTCACCCTTGATCGTCTTCAGCGGAATATCCTGAATGGCGGTCATTTCGGCTCCTTCCTTGATTCGCCGGAGACTATACCGCGACACCCCGTAACAGGCGCGGCAATTCGCCGGACTGGCCGCGCGCCTCGTCCATGAAACGTTGCTTCAGCGGAGCGATGCGCGCCACCGCGCCCAGGCCGATGCGGCGAACCAGCGATGCGGTGCGGCCGGGAATGCCGAACAGGCGGGTGAGCCCGTCGGTGGAGGCCGCGACCATCATCGTGTCGAGGCTGCGCCAGCGCTCATAACGGGCGAGAAGCTGGGCATCGCCCGCGTCCAGCCCGATCCGCGCGCCCTCGACCAGCACCTCGACCAGCGCCGCCGCATCGCGGAAGCCGAGGTTGAGGCCTTGCCCGGCGATCGGATGGATGCCGTGCGCGGCATCGCCGACCAGCGCCAGTCGCTCCGCGGTGATCTTGGCCGCATGGTGGAAACCCAGCGGATAGCTGGAGCGCGGCGAGCAGAGCGTCACCTGGCCCAGAAAGCCGCCCATCCGCTTCTCGATCTCGGCGGCATAGGCGCGTTCGGGCAGGCCGAGCATCGCCGGCGCCTCGCTGCCCTTCACCGTCCACACGATCGCGGACCGGTTCAGCCCGTCCTCGGCGGGCAGCAGCGGCAGGATCGCGAACGGCCCCGCCGGATAGAAGATCTCATAGGCGATGTTGCCATGCGGATGGGCATGGTTGACGGTGGAGATCATCGCCGTGTGATCATAGCTCCAGCGCGCGAGCCGGATGCCCGCTGCGTCCCGCGTGGGCGACTGGCGGCCTTCCGCGCCGATCAGCAGCGCACCCGACACGGTACGCCCGTCCTGCAGCCGCACCTCCACCCCGCCAGCGGTCCGTTCGCTGTGCGCCGGCCTGGCCGGCATCATCAGCGTGACGTTCGGCGCCGCCAGCACGCTCTGGCGCAGCGCCTCGCGCAGCTGCCGGTTCTCGAACATGATGCCGAGCGGCCCTTCGTCCGCATCCGGCTCGAAGCTGAGACCGCCGGGGGCGAGCCCTTCATTGACCCGGATCGATCCGATCGGGCAGCCCTTGCCTTCCAGATGCGCGCCGACGCCGATCGTCTCGAGCATGCGCCACGAGGTGATCGACACCGCCGATGCGCGTCCGTCGAAACCCCTGGCAAGCGTCGCCGAGGGGTCCGCCGGATCGATCACGATGCTGCTGAGACCATATTGGTCGAGGGCAATGGCGAGGGTGAGGCCGACTAGCCCGCCGCCGAGGATGATGACGTCCGCGCGCTCCATGGCGGCGTGTCTAGAGCCTCATCGTCGATCGGGAAAGCGCTTTGCGACCTGCCGGCGCCGCGACGCGAAAAGCGCCCGCCAGCGCGGTGTTTGCGGCGGCTGCCCGGTCTTGGGCGGCCGCTCCGCTTGACGCAGAGTCCGCCGTTGCGCATGCTCGCAGAGGGAACATTTCGTGCACGATCGGTTCGGCACGGGGCAGCAGCCGGGGAAGACGATGGCAAGCGGGGCGATGACGGCCAAGGGGCCGGCCTGGCAGGATACGGTCAAGCGCGGGGCGGTGCGCAGCGGCGCGCTGGTCGGCGGGGTGGGACTGGTGATCCTCACCGTGCTGATCGGCCTGGCGCTCGCCAGCTATCACACCAGCGATCCATCGCTGAACACGGCCGCCGGGGGGCCGGCACGCAACTGGATCGGGACGCCCGGCGCCTGGGCAGCGGACCTGCTGCTGAACCTGTTCGGCCCACCCACGGCGCTGCTGCTGCCGATCCTGCTCGTTTCCGGAACGCGGCTGTGGCGCGGCGTCCCGGTCGGACGCTGGAAGCGCTCGATGCTCGTGGTGGCGATCGGGCTTCTCTTCCTGGGCACCGGCCTCACCCTGTTCCGCGGCGGCTCGG
Organism: Flavisphingomonas formosensis; assembly: GCF_009755815.1. GTDB lineage: Bacteria > Pseudomonadota > Alphaproteobacteria > Sphingomonadales > Sphingomonadaceae > Flavisphingomonas > Flavisphingomonas formosensis. The sequence goes on along the minus strand of NZ_WRPK01000001.1, from coordinate 104,335 downwards.
TGATCGGCCTGCCAGCGGGCTGGGGTGGCGCCTTCGGGCTTGCTGGCGCCCATTTGATCGACTGGAGCCTGGCGCTGGTCGGCAATCCGGCCATCGCCGCCAAGATCCGCATCCTGATCATGCTGCTGATGACGCTGACCGGTTTCGTCGTGACCTTATGGGGCTGGGGCCTCGATGCGGGCGAGCGGGGCTGGCTGCTGCGCCGCCGCCTGCCGCGGCTGAAGACCTGGCCGGGCGTGCAGGATCGGCCGGACGAGGAGGAGGACGAGGAAGGCGACGAGCCGGCCGCCCGCGAACCCAGGGCAAGGCCGCCCCGCGCGACGGTGGCGCCGGCCGAGGAACAGGAGCCGCGCAAGCCGCCGGTCATCTCCACACCCGCCCAGCCTTCGACATCGCCGAAGCGCGCGCAGCGCGAGCGCCAGCCCGAGCTCGCGCTTCCCGACAATTATGCGCTGCCCTCGCTCGATCTGCTCAAGCCGCCGCCGGCCAACTCGGGCCAGGCGATCGACCGCGCCGGGCTGGAGCGCAACGCCCGCCTGCTCGAATCCGTGCTCGACGATTTCCACGTCAAGGGCCGCATCACCGAGGTCCGCCCCGGCCCGGTCGTGACGATGTACGAACTCGAGCCCGCCTCGGGCATCAAGGCGAGCCGGGTGATTGCGCTGGCCGACGACATCGCGCGCAACATGTCCGCCCTGTCGGCGCGCGTCGCCACGATTCCGGGCCGCACCGTGATCGGCATCGAGCTGCCCAACCAGAAGCGCGAGGCGGTGGCGCTGGCCGAGCTGGTCGCCAGCCACAATTTCGAGGACCAGGATCCGACGCACCTCTCGCTGATCCTCGGCAAGAACATCGCCGGCGATCCGGTGATCGCGGACCTTGCGCCGATGCCGCATCTGCTCGTCGCCGGCACCACCGGCTCGGGCAAGTCGGTGGGCCTCAACTGCATGATCCTCTCGCTGCTCTACCGGCTGACGCCGGACCAGTGCCGCATGATCATGATCGATCCCAAGATGCTGGAGCTCAGCATCTACGACGACATCCCCCACCTGCTCTCGCCAGTCGTTACCGAGCCGACCAAGGCGATCCGCGCGCTCAAATGGGCGGTGGAGCAGATGGAGGAGCGCTATCGCATGATGGCCTCGATCGGGGTGCGCGGCCTCGCCAGCTTCAACGAGAAGGTCCGCGCCGCCAAGGCCAAGGGCCAGGCGCTCGGCCGGCGCGTGCAGACCGGCTACGACGCGGAAACCGGCCGCCCGATCTACGAGGAGGAAAAGCACGATTATGATCCGCTGCCGCAGATCGTGATCGTGGTCGACGAGCTTGCCGACCTGATGATGACGGCGGGCAAGGAGGTGGAATTCCTCATCCAGCGCCTCGCCCAGAAGGCGCGCGCCGCCGGCATCCACCTGATCATGGCCACGCAGCGCCCGTCGGTCGACGTCATCACCGGCGTGATCAAGGCCAACCTGCCGACGCGCATCAGCTTCCAGGTGACCAGCAAGATCGATTCGCGCACCATCCTCGGCGAGCAGGGCGCCGAGCAGCTGCTGGGCAAGGGCGACATGCTCTACATGCCCGGCGGCAAGCAGATCGCGCGCGTGCACGGGCCGTTCGTGTCCGACGAGGAGGTCCGTGCCGTCGCCGACCATTGGCGCGCCCAGGGCACGCCCGACTATATCAGCGCCGTCACCGAGGAGCCGGAGGATGGCGGCTGGACGCTGGAGGGCGCGCCGTCGGGCGACGACGATCCGGAGACCCAACTCTATCGCCGCGCCGTCCAGCTCGTCATCGAGAACCGCAAGGCCTCGACCAGCTGGCTGCAGCGGCAGTTGCGTATCGGCTATAACAGCGCCGCGCGGCTGATCGAGCGGATGGAGAAGGACAGCATCGTCAGCGCCCCGGATCATGTCGGCCGCCGCGAGATCCTGCGCGACGAGCACGGCAACGAACTCTGATCGGCCCGGAACCGGCCAATTCAGAAGCTGTTCAAGGCGGACGCGGCAGAGACCGGCGCGTCCACCTGGAGATCAGAATGCCCCGTTTCGCTTCCTTCGCCCTGATTCCGCTGGCCGCGGTAATGGCCCCGGCGACCGCCATGGCCGCGGAAAACACGCTGGCACAGGTGTCGCAGCATCTGCTTTCGGTCGACACCATGACCGCCGATTTCGTGCAGACCGACCGGATGGGCACCAGCATCGGCGGCAAGTTGACGCTCAAGCGCCCCGGCAAGATCCGCTTCCAATATGAGCAGGGCGTACCGCGGCTGATCGTCGGCGACGGCAAGGCGCTGACCATGATCGACTATAAGGTCGGCCAGGTCTCGCGCTGGCCGATCGGCAATTCCCCGCTCGACGTGCTGCTGCATCCGCAGAAGGACATGTCGCGCTTCGCCCGCGTGCTGCCGTCCGACGGCGGCGACCGTCGCCTGCTCGTCCAGGCGCGCGATCCCAAGCATCCCGAATATGGCACCATCACGCTCGCCTTCGCGCGCAATCCTTCGGCGCCAGGCGGGCTCATGCTGCAGGGCTGGTCGGTGCTCGACGCGCAAAACAACCGCACGACGCTCGCGCTTTCGAATCAGCGTTTCAACGCCCCGGTTTCCGACGAAACGTTCCGTTGGAAAGACCCGCGCCCCCAACGGCCGCCCAATCGTTGAGCTTATTCATCCGAGCGACAGGTTGGGGGGACTATATCCTCACCTGCGGTCGCGGATAGGCCCCCTTCGGGATTTCCCCCTGTTGCCCGAACCGGGTTCCGCGTCCCGCCTGCGTGACGAACGCCAGGTTGGCCCCCGTTCCATGCCCCCGGAACGGGGGCCTTTCCATATCCGCTCTTTTCACCGTTAACCGGGCTTCCGGGAGCGTCCGCCATGCTGGCAATCGGCCCAGCGCATCGCTACATCGCCCGCCATGGCCAACAGCACGCTCAAGATCGCCAGCTGGAACATCAATTCCGTCCGCGCCCGGATCGACATCGTCGAACGTTTCCTGCGCGAGGAAGCGCCGGACATATTATGCCTGCAGGAAACGAAGGTGGTGAACGAATCCTTCCCGGCCGACATGTTCGACCGGCTCGGCTACACCCACCGTATCGTCAACGGCCAGCGCATGCATCATGGCGTGGCCATCCTCAGCAAGCTGCCGATCCACGAGGATCACAGCCATGACTGGCAGGACAATGGCGAGGCACGCCACATCGGCGCCATGCTCGACTGCGGCTTCCGGCTCGAAAATGTCTATATCCCCGCCGGCGGCGACATCCCGGACCCCGCACTCAATCCCAAATTCGGCCAGAAGCTCGCCTTTCTCGATCGCATGACGCGCTGGTCGGAGACTCTGAAGCAGCCGACCTTGCTGGTCGGCGACTTCAATATCGCGCCGCTCGAATGCGACGTGTGGAGCCATAAGCAGCTGCTCGACGTCGTCAGCCACACCCCGATCGAGGTCGAAACCCTCGGCCGGCTCCAGGCCAGCCACGATTGGGTGGATCTCGGCCGCAGATTCATCCCTGCGCCGGAGCGGCTATACACCTGGTGGAGCTATCGCGCCGCCGACTGGGCCGCCTCCGATCGCGGCCGTCGGCTGGATCATATGTGGGCCAGCCCCGAGATCGCGCGCAACGCCATCTCGCACAAGGTGCATGAGCCCTGCCGCGGCTGGCTGCGCCCCTCCGATCATGTACCGCTCGTAACCGAGTTCACCCTTTGAGCGATCCGCGCCAGGCAGCCCGCGCGATCGACGCGCTGAAGCGCGGATGGCCTGTTGCCGTATGGGGCTCCGCCGGAGCGATTCGCGTGCTCGCGATCGAGACGGCGGACGAAGGCCGGCTCGCCGATTTCGATCCGGATCGCAGCGCCGATCTGCTCATCAGCGGCGCGCGCGCGGCGACGCTGAAGCTCGCCAACCAGCGCGATGCCGCTTGCCCGGATCAGCCGGTGCGCGTCGCGCGCATGCCGTGGACGGATCTCGCCGGCGCCATCGCGCTCGCCGATCCGGCGCGGGATCTGCTGAGCCCGTTGCAGGGCCCCTTCCGCAGCACCGCCATCGGCCATGCCGACGCAGCGGCGGCGGCACTGGAACTGGCGCGCCTTGCCGGGCTGCTTCCCGCCTTCTTCCTGGTCGATGGCGATGATGGCGTGGCCGCGACGGTGACGCTCGCAGAGCTGAACGCCTATTCCGATCCCGGCGGCCTGCTGATCGCCTCGCGCGCGCGCCTGCCGGTCGCGGCGGCAGAAGATGCCGAGATCGTCGCTTTCCGGTCCTCCGTCGATGCCACCGAGCATGTCGCGCTCGTCATAGGTTCGCCCGACGGGCGGCCGCCGCTGGTGCGCCTGCACAGCGAATGCCTTACCGGCGACGTGTTGGGATCGCTCAAATGCGATTGCGGTCCGCAGCTTCAGGCGGCGCTGGCCGAGATCAGGGCGAATGGCTGGGGCATCCTGCTCTATCTGCGCCAGGAGGGCCGCGGCATCGGGCTGGTCAACAAGCTGCGCGCCTATGCGCTGCAGGATCAGGGTTTCGACACGGTCGACGCCAATCTGCGCCTCGGCTTCGCGATCGATGCGCGCGATTTCCGCGTCGCCGCGCGCATGCTCGCACTGCTCGGCCAGGAACGGGTGCGGTTGCTGACCAATAATCCCGCCAAGGTCGCCGCGCTGGAGGCGGCGGGAGTGGCGGTCGCGGAGCGCGTGGCCCATGCCATGCCGCCCAATCCGCACAACCGAGCCTATCTCGAAACCAAGCGCGACCGTACCGGGCACCAGCTGTGATCCGCGTCGAGAGCGCGGTGCGCACGCTCCATGCATTCGGGCAGAGCCTGCCCTGCGCGATCGGCCGTTCCGGCGCGCTGCCGGCGTCGGACAAGCGCGAGGGCGATGGCATGACCCCACTCGGCCGATGGCCGATCCGTACCGTGCTGCTGCGTCCCGATCGCGTTGCGCTGCCTGCGGGCCTGCGCCTGCCCTGGCGCTGGATCGGCCCGGATGACGGCTGGTCCGACGATCCCCGCGATCCCGCCTATAATCGCGCCGTCCGCCATCCCCACCGCTTCTCGGCGGAGCGGCTGTGGCGGGACGACGGACTCTATGACGTCGTCGTGCTGCTCGGTCACAATGACGCTCCCCCGGAGCCCGGCATGGGCAGCGCCATTTTCCTGCATTGCTGGCGGGATCGTCAGCCGACCGAAGGCTGCGTCGCCGTCGACAGGCCTGCCCTGCTCGATCTCGTCGTCCGTCTCTCTCCCGGAGACACGCTGGAAATCGTCTGAGCGCTCGGCGACGGGCCCCTCACTCGACCGAAGCGGATGGCGCATCTTCTCTTCGTCACCCCGGCGGAAGCTCGGGTCGCTCTCCACAATCAACCGTCTGCCTGTCGAGAGAGATGCCAGCGTCCGCTGGCACGACGCGGCAAAACGCAACTTCGCCGCTATTTCGCACTGCCGAAATCCTGAGCTTCCAGACAGATACTCAGCCGTCTCGCGTTCCGAACAGGGCCGTGCCAACGCGAACATGGGTGGCGCCCAGCATCACCGCCGTCTCATAGTCGCCCGACATGCCCATGCTGAGCCCGGCGAGGCCGTGGTCGCGAGCGAGCTTGGCCAGCAAGGCGAAATAAGGCGCGGCCTCGGTGTCCGCCGGCGGCACGCACATCAGGCCCACGACGGGCAGTTCCGCCGCGCGCGCGGCCGCCAGCAAGGCAGGCAGCGCCTCGATCGGGCAGCCGCCCTTCTGCTCCTCCTCGCCGATATTCACCTGTACGAAGCAGTCCGGCCGCCGGCCGATCCGCTCCATCGCCTTCGTCAGCGCCGTCACCAGCGAGAGCCGGTCGACGCTGTGGATCGCGTCGAACAGCGCGACGGCCGCATCGGCCTTGTTCGACTGGAGTTGGCCGACGAGGTGGAGGCGGATGTCCGGGGTTTGCTCGCGAAGCGCCGGCCATTTCGCCTCGGCTTCCTGCACGCGATTTTCGCCGAAGACGCGCTGCCCGGCGGCGATCAGCGGCGTGATCGCCTCGGCCGGATGGGTCTTCGATACGGCGATGAGCGTCACCGCGTCGGCCTTGCGCCCCGCGAGGGCAGCGGAGCGGGCGATACGGGCGCGGACGTCGGAGAGCAGGGCTTCGGCTGAGGACATGGCCGCTGCTATAGGGACGCATATGTCGCCCCGCCACCCTCCCCCGCGCCTGTGGTTGATGACGGACGAGCGCCAGGGCGAGACGCTGTTCCCCGCCCTGCGCGCGTTGCCGCGCGGCACTGGCGTCGTCTTCCGCCACTATCGGCTCGCCCCGGCGGATCGACGCGCGCTGTACGAACGGGTTCGCGGGCTCGCCCGGCGGCGCGGCCTCATTTTGCTGCTGGGGGCCTCTCCACGGCAGGCGATGGCCTGGAAAGCCGACGGCGCCCATGGTCGTTCTCCCCATCGCAGCCCTCGCCCGATGCTGCGCAGCACGCCGATCCATCGCGGATCGGAGCTGCGCGGTGCCGCCGCGGGCCGGGCCGAACTGCTGTTCCTGTCACCCGTCTTCGCGACACGCTCGCATCCTGGCGCTCCGGCGCTCGGCCCCGTGCGTTTCGGCCTTTTGCGGCGCTACGCCGGCAAATCCCTGATCGCGCTCGGCGGAATGACCCCGTCTCGCGCACGCGCGCTGCGGAAACTCGGCGCATATGGCTGGGCGGCGATCGACGCGCTCAGCCGCCACCCAATCTGAATGGGGAAAGGAGGCACCGGATCGACCGGTGCTCCGAATCAGAAGCGGAAGGCCGTTCCCAGATACACGGCCTGCGAATCGCGCCGCTCGTCGGTCGCGAAGTCGAGCCGCTCATGCTGGCTACGATAGCGCAGGCCGCCGTTCAGCTCGATATTGTGGGTGAGCGCATAGGTGCCGCCCAGATCCACCGTATAGGCGCTGTCGGAATTGACCAGACCGAGCTGGTTGCCGATCGAACGATCCGTACCCACCGACAGGCGGGTGCTCCACTTGCGGCTGACATAGGCGAAGCCGACGTCCATCGCCTCGCGGCTGCCCGGCAGCACGCCGGTGTCGACGCGCGCAATGTCACCCGAGATGGCGAAACGCTGCCAGCCCACCGACACGCCCAGATTATAGGCGGACGGCGTCACGCTGGTGGGCGTGGTGTTGGCTGCGAGCGAAGCGGAGCGCGCCGCCTCGGCCGGCGTGGTCGCGCGGGCGCGAATCGCGACGGTGACCGCGCGGCGGCCACCCGGCGCGGCAGACGGCGTGAAACGCAGCCCGACGCTGGAAATGGACGCGCGGCCCAGCGCCGCGGCCATGCGCGGATCGGCTGCGGCCGGGGTGAAGGAACCGAAGCTGCCCGTATCGGTGAGGAGCTGCACGCTCGACGCCCGCTTCTTGGCCTTGGCTGCCGTGGCCGAGACGGGAACGCACAGAATCGCGATCGCTGCAAACGCAGCGCCCACCATTCCGGATTTTCCCCGACTCAGAAACATAAGACAGAACTTCTCCCCTGCACGGGCCGACTAGCACGAAGAGAGCGGATCGCGCCACTCCCGCCCGGCACGAATCTTGCCGGCTGTTGCAACATATCCACAGAGCCGTGAAAGTTCCGCTTGTGCACGGGCGCTTGCGAGTGGAGATGGACCATCTATAACGTCGCCACCGTACGGAATTCCAAGGATCGTTTCATGGCCCGCCCGCTCTCTTTCGCGCTCGCGCTGACGCTTGCCGCCGTCACCTTAGCCGGGTGTGGCCACAAGAAGGAAAATGTGAAGGCCGAGCTCGCGCCGCCGCGCATCACCACCATCGGCATCAACAGCTATTTGTGGCGTGCCGCGCTCGACACGCTGTCGTTCATGCCGATCGCGCAGGTGGATTCCAATGGCGGCGTGATCGTGACCGACTGGTATGCCAACCCCGCCCTGCCGACCGACAGGATGAAGGTGACCGTCACCATCCTCGATCAGGATCTGCGCGCCGACGCGGTGCGCGTGGCGGCCCAGCGCCAGGTCCTCCAGGGCGGCCAGTGGGTCGATACGCCGGTCCAGGCGGCGACGGTGCAGAAGCTTGAGGACATCATCCTCTCCAAGGCTCGCGATCTGCGCCGCGGCACCGCCGGCTAAAAACCGACGAAACATACTCATGAGCACGCGCTTCAATCCCCTCGCGGCCGACGCGCGCTGGCAGAAGAACTGGGAGGAGCAAGGCACCTTCCACGCCGATGACAGCAGCCCGAAGCCGAAATCCTATGTCCTCGAGATGTTCCCCTATCCCTCGGGGCGCATCCACATGGGCCATGTCCGCAACTATACGATGGGCGACGTTCTCGCGCGCTTCCGCCGCATGACGGGCCATGAGGTGCTCCACCCGATGGGGTGGGACGCCTTCGGCATGCCGGCCGAGAATGCGGCGATGGAGAAGAAGGTCCATCCCGGCGAATGGACGCGCGCCAACATCGCGGCGATGCGCGCCCAGCTCAAGAAGCTCGGCTTCGCGCTCGACTGGTCGCGCGAGCTCGCCACCTGCGAGCCCGATTATTACGGGCAGGAGCAGGCGCTGTTCCTGGATCTGTACGAGCATGGCCTCGTCACCCGCAAGGAATCGGCGGTCAACTGGGATCCGGTCGACATGACCGTGCTCGCCAACGAGCAGGTGATCGACGGCCGCGGCTGGCGCTCGGGCGCGCTCGTCGAGCGGCGCAAGCTCAGCCAGTGGTTCCTGAAGATCACCGATTTCGCCGAGGAGCTGCTCGACGGGCTGGGCACGCTCGATCAGTGGCCCGACAAGGTCAAGCTGATGCAGGAGAACTGGATCGGCAAGAGCCAGGGCATGCGATTCCGCTTCAGCCTGGCCGAGCCGGCGGCGGGCTTCGACGGGTTCGAGGTGTTCACCACCCGGCCCGACACGCTGTTCGGCGCCTCCTTCGCCGCCATCTCGGTCGACCATCCGATCGCGCTGGCGCTAGCCGAGCGCAGCAACGCGCTCGCAGCCTTCGCCGCCGATTGCCGCAAGACCGGGACCGCCGCCTCGGAGATCGAGACCGCGGAGAAGATGGGCCTCGACACGGGCCTGCGCGTCGTCCATCCGCTCGATCCGAGCTGGACGCTGCCGCTGTTCGTCGCGAACTTCGTGCTGATGGATTATGGCACCGGCGCGATCTTCGGCTGCCCCGCGCACGACCAGCGCGACCTCGACTTCGCGCGCAAATATGCGCTGCCCGTCGAACGCGTCGTCGCCCCCTCCCCCGAGGAAGCGAACACGCCGATCCACGACGAGGCCTATGTCGGCCCTGGCAGGCTGGTGAACTCGCGCTTTCTCGACGGCATGAGCGTCGAGGAGGGCAAGGCCGCGGTGATCGGCCGCGCCGAAGCCGAAGGCTGGGGCCAGGGCACCACCGTATGGCGCCTGCGCGACTGGGGCGTCTCGCGTCAGCGCTATTGGGGCACGCCCATCCCGATCGTCCATTGCGAAACCTGCGGCCCGGTCGCCGTCCCCAGAGAACAGCTTCCGGTCGTCCTGCCGGAGGATGTGAGCTTCGACATCCCGGGCAACCCGCTGGACCGGCATCCGACGTGGAAGCATGTTCCCTGCCCGAGCTGCGGGGCGGACGCACGGCGCGAGACCGACACGCTCGACACGTTCGTCGATTCCTCCTGGTATTTCATTCGCTTCGCCAGCGCGCCGGCGGACAAGCCGTTCGATCGTGCGATTGCCGAGCAGTGGATGCCGGTGGGGCAATATATCGGCGGCGTCGAGCACGCGATCCTGCACCTGCTCTATGCGCGCTTCTGGACGCGGGCGCTGGCGCGGATCGGCAAGATCGGCGTCACCGAACCGTTCACCGGCCTCTTCACCCAGGGCATGGTGACGCACGAGACCTATCAGGATCCGGCCGGCAGCTGGCTGGCGCCGGACGAGGTTTCGGGCGGGATCGTCATCGCGACGGGCGAGCCGGTGACGGTCGGCCGCGTCGAGAAGATGTCCAAATCGAAGAAGAACACGGTCGATCCGGGTCCGATCGTCGAGCAATATGGCGCGGACGCGGTACGCTGGTTCATGCTCTCCGACAGTCCGCCCGAGCGCGACCTGCCGTGGAGCGAAGCGGGCATCGAAGGCGCATGGCGCTTCGTCCAGCGGCTGTGGCGTCTCACGGACGCGATCGATACCGCCACTGGCGAAGATCGCGACATCGATCGCCGCCTGCATCGCACGATCGCGGGCGTTGCCGCCGACATCGAGGCGCTGTCCTTCAACAAGGCCGTCGCCAAGATCTACGAGCTCGCCAACGCGATCGAGAAGGCGCCGCCTTCCGCCTCGCGCAGCACCGCGATCCGCACGCTCGTCCGCATCGTCGCACCGATGGTGCCGCATCTGGCCGAAGAAGCCTGGGAGAAGCTGGGCGAGACCGGGCTGGTCGCCAACGCGGCCTGGCCCGAGGTCGATCCTGCCCTGCTGATCGACGACGAGGTGACGATCGCCATCCAGGTCAACGGCAAGCTGCGCGACACGCTGACCGCGCCCAAGGGGGCGCCCAAGGATCAGCTGGAGGCGCTGGCGCTGGGATCGGACAAGGTCATTCGGCTCCTCGAAGGCAAGACGCCGCGCAAGGTGATCGTCGTGCCGGACCGGCTGGTCAATCTCGTCGCATGAAACGCGCGCTGCCCGCCGCGCTCGCCGCGCTCCTCCTGCTCGGTGGATGCGGCCTGCATCCGCTCTACGGCGGTGGCGGCAGCGGACCGGTGGCCAGCGGTCTCGCCTCGATCGAGGTGGGGAACATCGCCGGGCGCGCGGGCTGGCTCACCCGTACGGCGCTGATCGACCGGATTTCCGCGGGCAAGGCCGTCGGTACGCCGCGCTATCGGCTCGAGGTCGAGCTTGACGACCAGATCACCGGCTATGGCGTGCGGCGGGACACCGCCATCACGCGCGAGAGGCGGACATTGCGGGCGCGCTATCGTCTCGTCGACGTCGGCAATGGATCGGTCGTGCTGGATGCGGCCGCGGATGCCGACGCCGGTCTCGATGTCGTCGGCTCGGAATATGCCACCATCGCAGCCGAGCAGACCGTGCAGGAACGCCTCGCCCAAAGCATCGCCGACCAGATCGTCACGCGCATTGCGCTGTTCGTCCGGCGATCCCAGCCGCAATGAAGGCCAATAAGGGCCAGATCGAACGGGCCCTCGACAGCGCCGATCCCAATATCCGCCTGTTCCTGCTCTACGGCCCGGACGAATCCGGGTCGCGCGCGCTTGCCGAACGGCTGGCGCGGAAGATGGGCACAGATGCCGAGCGCGTGGATTTCATCGGCCCCCAGCTCAAGGCCGATCCCGCGATATTGTCCGACGAGGCCGCCTCGATCTCGCTGTTCGGCGGCCCGCGCTGGATTCGCGTCGAAAGCGCGGGCGATGAATCCCTCGAAGCGGTTCAAGGCGTGATCGGGCAGACCACCGCTTCGTTCAATCCGATCGTCATGATCGCGGGTGCGCTGCGCAAGGATTCGAAGCTGCTCAAGGCGGCGCTCGACGCGGATGCCGTGATGGCCTTCGCCAGCTATGTGCCGGAAGGCGCCGATGCCGGCCGCATCGTGCTCGAAATGGCGCGCGCCGCTGGATTGCAGATGGCGCCCGATCTCGCCCGTCGCATTGCCGATTCCACCGGTGGCGACCGCGCGCTGATGGCCGGAGAGATTGAGAAGCTCGCCCTTTATGTCGACGCTGCGCCCGATCGGCCGCGCGACATAGACCAGGACGCCTTCGCCGCCCTCGGTGCCGACGCGAGCGAAGGCAGCCAGGCTCGCTTCGTCGATGCTGCGCTCGAAGGCCGGAGCGACATAGTGGAGGAGGAGTTGGGCCGGCTTGCCGAAGAGGGCATCGAGGGCATTCCGCTGGTCCGCGCCATGCTGCGGCGGCTGCTGCTGCTTGCCGAGCTGCGTGCCCAGGTGGAACGCGGCAACGCGATCGCAGCGGTAATGGCAACGTCTGGCAAATCATTGTTTTGGAAAGATAAAGACGTCGTCGCCCGCCAACTCGGCCATTGGACGTCGGATCATCTTCGGCGCGCGATCGATCGCATGACCCAGGCCGAGCGCAAGCTCAAGGCCTCCGGCGGCCCCGGCGAGATCGTCGCGCGTGAAGAGTTTCACGCGCTGGCTCGCGCCGGCGCACGGCTACGGTAGAAACGCTTCGGCCATCGCTCTTGCTGCGTCGATGAATGCAGCAAATCCGCAGCAAAACGCTCAGCGCGTCAAATCTGCTCGCCGCTGAGCCGCTGACAGATCATATCCAGCTGATCCAGGGTCGAATAAGCGAGCGCGACGGTGCCGCCGCTTGGTCCGTGGGCGATCTTCACCTTCAGCCCCAGCAGGTCGCCAATCTGGCGCTCCAGCGCCGTGATGTCGGCATTGGCGCCCTTATACTGCATCGGGATCTGGCGCTTTCCGCCACCCGGCTTGGCATCGCGCGCAAGGGCCTCGGTTTCGCGGACGGAAAGGCCGCGACGGATCACCTCCTCCGCCAGCGCCTCCGGGTCCGGCGCGGTGACGAGAGCACGGGCGTGGCCCATGCTGATCTCGTTATTGGCGACCGAGATGCGAACCCGCTCGGGCAGATCGAGCAGGCGCAGCAGATTGGCGACATGGCTGCGCGACTTGTGGACGAGCTTGCCCAACTCCTCCTGGCTGTGGCCGAAATCGCGTACCAGGCGGCTATAGGCCTCGGCTTCTTCGATCGCGTTCAGATCCTGGCGCTGGATATTCTCGATGAGCGCGACTTCGAGCGTCTCCGTCTCGTCGAAATCGCGGACGATCGCGGGAATCTCGTGCAATCGCGCACGCTGTGCGGCACGCCAGCGACGCTCGCCGGCGACGATCTGCCAGCCGCGGCCGTGAGGGCGCACGATGATCGGCTGGATCACGCCGCGCGACGAGATGGACTGTGCCAGTTCCTCGAGCGCAGCTTCGTCGAACTTGCGGCGCGGCTGATCCGGATGCGGCGAAATCGCTGCGATTGGAATCGTCTGAACGCCCGGACCGGTTTTGGCACCCGCGGCAACGGGCTCCTCGCGCTCGACATCGCCGAGCAGAGCGGAGAGCCCCCGTCCCAATCCTGCCGGGCGCCGCCGTGCCGGCGTCGGTTCATCGGACGCGCTCATGCAGCCTCGGACGCAGGTTTGGGCAGGCGGCCCATCAGTTCACGGGCAAGAGCGATATAGGCTTCGGAGCCCGGACAACGATAATCATAGATCAAGGCAGGTACACCGTGGCTGGGCGCCTCGGACAGACGCACGTTACGCGGGATCACCGTATCGAACACCACATTGCCCAGCACCGCACGAACGTCCTGCGCAACCTGATCGGACAGCCGGTTGCGACGATCATACATGGTCAGCGCCACGCCCAGAATCGACAATTCCGGGCAGAACCGCGAACGCACCCGCTCCACCGTGTTGAGCAGCTGGCTCAACCCCTCCAGCGCGAAGAACTCGCATTGCAGCGGCACGAGCAGCGATCGCGACGCCACCAGGGCGTTGATGGTGAGCAAACCCAGCGAAGGCGGACAATCGATCAGGCAGATATCCCACCGCCCCGCCGGAGCCGCGTTGAACGCGTCATCCATGCGATGCGTCCGCCGATCGAAATCGACGAGCTCGATCTCCGCGCCGGACAGATCGACCGTCGCCGGGACCAGATCCAGCCGCGGCACTTTCGTCGGCATGGCCGCTTCTGCCAGCGAGCAATCGCCGGTCAACAGCTCATAGCTCGATCGCACGCGCTCAGCATGACCGACGCCGAGGCCGGTAGACGCGTTGCCCTGCGGATCGAGATCGATCAGCAGCACCCTCCAGCCGATGGCGGCAAGGGCCGTGGACAGGTTGATCGCAGTCGTGGTCTTGCCGACCCCGCCCTTCTGATTCGCGACCGCAATCCGGATCATCATCTTCTCCGACGGACATCGCTCAGTATAAGAATCGCAGAATCCGGGTCCGTGATGCTCGGCGCGATCCGGAAATCACCCTGCCATGAAGTCCGCGCCGCATCCAGTTCATTGGGCGCATTTCTGCCTTTCGGCAGCAACCAAAGCGTTTCTGCGGTCGAGAATCGCTGCGCGACATCCAGCAGTCGGTCCAAGGGCGCGAAAGCGCGTGCGCTGATCACCGAGAAAGCGGTGCTCGGCAGCGTTTCCACACGCGCGCTCCGAAGACTGACGCGATCGCCGACACCCAGCGTTTCGATCGCAGCTTCCAGAAACGCACAGCGTTTCCGTCGGGATTCAACGAGCGTCACCTGCCTTTGGGTGAGCGCGCCTATGATGAGACCGGGAAATCCCGCGCCCGAACCGAGATCCAGCCAGTCGCCTGACCGCTCTTCCGCAAGGGGAATCAACTGAGCCGAATCGACCACATGACGTGCCCAGACATGATCCAGCGTGGAAGCCGAGATAAGATTCTGCCGGCTCCCCTCCTCCTTCAGAAGGGTGAGGAAGGCTTTGATCCGATCCAATGTTCCACGTGGAACATCAAGCGCCGCATTGAGCCAATCGCGGGCGTCCTCTTCCGTCACGCCGCTTTTCGCCTCGCATGGACCAATATGGCGGCAAGCGCCGCTGGCGTCACGCCGCGGATACGCGAAGCGGCGCCCAAGGAGGATGGTCGCGCAGTCTCCAGCCGTTCGATCATCTCGTTCGACAGTCCGGCGATTCCACGATAGTCGAGTTCGGCAGGCAGGCTCACATTCTCGTCGGCGCGTAGTCTCGCCACCTCGTCGTCCTGTCGTGCAACATAGGGCGCATAATGCGCGTCGCCGGCTAGTTCCGACACAATCTCCGCATCGAGGGCCGCAAGCTCTGGAACCAGCCTGGTGGCCGTCGGGATATCCACTTCGGGAAAGCGTAACCAGTCGTAAAGGCTACGCTGTGCCCCGTCGCTCACGATCGCGGCTCCCGCCGCGATTATCGCGTTCCCCGTGAACCTCCGCTCAAGCAGCTCGCGACCCTTTCGGCGACTCTCCTCCCTCCGCGCAAACCACCCGCCACGCTTACCGGACACCGCGCCATGGCTTGCCGCAAATTGGGTCAGCCGTGTCGTGGCGTTGTCGGCACGGAGCCGCAGACGATATTCCGCGCGCGCGGTGAGCATTCGATACGGTTCGGTAACGCCCTGAAGGACGAGGTCGTCGATCATCACCCCGATATAGCTCATGGCGCGATCGAACAGCACGGGCCCGCGCCGCCCGACATAGGCCGCAGCATTCATGCCGGCGACGAGGCCCTGAGCGGCGGCCTCCTCATATCCTGTCGTACCGTTGATCTGCCCCGCCAGATAAAGTCCATCGAGCGCGCGAAGACCAAGCGTCGGTTCAAGCGCCCTGGGATCGATATAGTCATATTCCACGGCATAGCCCGGCTGCACGATCTCTGCTCGCTCAAGCCCCGTGATGCTGCGGATCATAGCGCGCTGCACATCTATCGGGAGCGACGTCGAAATGCCGTTGGGATAGATTTTGGAGTCGTCCAGACCCTCGGGTTCGAGGAAGATCTGATGACCATCCCTGTCACCGAAGCGTACGACCTTATCCTCGATCGACGGGCAATAGCGCGGGCCCCTGCCCTCTATGATTCCCGAATAGAGAGGCGAGCGATCATGGGCATCACGAATAATCGCATGCGTCTTTGCATTGGTGCGAGTGACGGCGCAAAAAAGTTGGGGCGCGGTCCGGCCCTCGCTCAGCGGCGACATCGTCCACATCTCGGCGTCGGACGCCTGCCGCTCGAGACCAGACCAATCGATCGTGCGACCGTCCAGACGCGGCGGCGTGCCGGTCTTCAGACGCTCAACCGGAAGATCGAGCGATCGTAGCTGGCTCGCCAGCGTCGTCGCCGACTGCTCTCCGACCCGTCCGCCCGCGTGACTATCCAACCCAAAATGAAGCTTGCCGTTGAGAAAGGTTCCTGTAGCGAGCACGACCGCACCGGCAGCAATGGAGCTTCCATTGCCGAGGACGACGCCTTTTACCTTGCGGCCATCGAGCAGCAGATGCTCCGCCGTCGCCTCCACGATGTCGAGGTTGGAAAACTCCGCGAGCAGCTCGTGGATCGCGGACCGGTATAGTTTACGGTCGGCTTGGATACGTGGGCCTTGCACCGCGGCGCCTTTGCTGCGGTTGAGCATCCGATAATGGATAGCGGCATGATCGGATGCGCGGGCGACCAATCCGTCGCATGCGTCTACCTCACGAACGAGATGGCCCTTGCCCAAGCCGCCGATGGCGGGGTTGCACGACATGGCGCCGATCATGTCGCGGCGCATCGAGATGAGAGCGACACGCGCGCCCATGCGCGCGGCCGCTGCCGCGGCTTCGCAGCCGGCGTGTCCGCCTCCGACGACGACGATGTCATAGCTGTGCATGATGCGCCGCTACCGGCGCCGACCCCCGAAGACAAGATGTTCCACGTGGAACATCTATTTTCCGATGCAGAACCGCCCGAAAAGCGCGTCGAGCATATCTTCGACGCCCGCCCTGCCCGTCACCCGGTCGAGTGCGGCACGGGCCAGGCGGAGCGCCTCCGCTACGATCAACGGGTCCGCGTTCGATGTGCAGAGTTCGAGCGCGGAAACCGCATCGGCCACCGATCCCCTCTGCCTGGCGTTCAGGGCGATTTCACCCTCTGCGGGGATGAGCGATTCCGCGCGACGGACCAGCTGCGCAAGAAGCGCCGCCATTCCTTCCCCGGTTGCAGCCGAAATACCCAAGCGACCTTCGGCCGGGTTTTTACGGTCTTCGATATCGATCCGTGGGTGCAGGGCCACGAAACGTGCATCGTCGGGCGGAGCCGAGTCATCCAGCCACAGCACGATGTCCGCCGCCGCGATGATCGCGTGCGCCCGCTCCACTCCGATCCGTTCTATCTCGTCTTCGGAGGCACGCAGGCCGGCGGTGTCGCTGAACAGGAAAGGAATAGCTCCGATCGCCACCGGCGCTTCGATCACATCGCGGGTGGTGCCGGGAATCGCGGACGTGATCGCCGCCTCCCGTCCGACGATGGCGTTCAGCAGGGTCGATTTGCCGGTATTGGGCGGTCCGGCAATCGCAACCCGAATGCCATCACGCAGCCGCTCGGCGGAAGGCGCGTCGAGCAGGTCGCGCATTTCACGTGAAAGGTCGAGTACCTCTGCCCGCCCCTCCTCGTCCATCGCGGGGACATCGTCTTCATCGGCGAAGTCCAGCATCGCCTCGATACGAGCGGAAGCCTGGACGATATTTCGCCGCCAATACTCGATCTGGCGGCTCAACCCGCCTTCCGCCATCGCCAGCGCCGCGCGGCGCTGGCTTTCGGTCTCGGCGGCGAGCAAATCCGCAAGACCCTCCGCTTCGGCAAGATCGATGCGGCCATTCTCAAAAGCACGCCGCGTGAACTCGCCAGCCTCTGCGGGAGAAAGCCGTGGATCGCCAGCCAAGGCCCTCAGCACGGCCGCGACCACGCCGCGTCCCCCGTGCAGATGCAACTCGGCGAGATCCTCGCCAGTCGCGCTATGAGGTCCCGGAAACCAGAGCACGAGACCATGATCGAGCATCAGGCCGCTCGCTGGATCGCTGATCCGGCGGAGCGTCGCAAACCGCGGTCGCGGCACAGACCCGGAAAAATCCTCGAGCACCGGACCGGCTGCGGGTCCACTGATCCGGATCACCGCGATCCCGGAAGGCGGTGCACCGCTCGACAAGGCGAAGATGGTATCGCGGCGGTTGTTCCCGCTCATCAGGCTAGACGCTCATTTTCCACCCAACTTGTCGAACAGCTGCTTCCAGAGGGCAAAGCCCGCCTCGCCCATCGGCGTCCAGCTATTCAGCAGCGTTTGCAACGTATCCGGCGTGATCATGCCGTCGTCGATCGTGCGCCGGATCTTGTCGAGATAGATTTCATGCACGCTGGTGAGATCCGGCAGTCCCAGGAAGCGACGGGCCTCCTCAGGCGTGCAGTCGACATCGACGCTGATCTTCATGGGCGCTATCCCTGTTGAGCCGAACCTGCTGCTGCTGGTAAAGCGTCCACCGGAACCCGTCCATGCCCGAGACACATGTCGCCCTTCTGGAAAGTCCCATCGGCGCGATCGAGCTGATCGCCCGGGACGAGCGGCTCTGTTCGATCCGCCTGTGCGCGGAGGACGCACATGCCACGGATAGCACCGCCGTTCTCCGCGAAGCCGCTGCGCAGATCCGGGCCTGGTTCGACGGAAGGCTGGCAATGTTCGATCTTCCTCTCGAAACTGCATCGAGCGAGCGGGGTGAAGCGCATCGCGCCGCCATCGCCGGCATCCCCTATGGCGAGACGATGAGCTATGGAGCCCTGGCACGCACCATCGCCTCGGGTCCGCGTGCCATCGGGCAAGCCTGCAGGCGCAATCCCTTTCCGATCGTCATTCCCTGCCACCGTGTCATCGGATCGGGGGGATCGATCGGCTATTACAGCGGCGGCAAAGGCATAGTCACCAAGCTATGGCTGCTGGATCACGAATCGAAATGGCGAAAGGATCAGGCATGGGCAAGATGATCGACATCGAAACGCTGGAGCATGACGGCAGCTTCAAGGCGTATTGCGCGGAGCCGGCCGGCACGCCCAAGGCGGCGATCATCGTGATCCAGGAAATCTTCGGCGTGAATGCCGGTATCCGCGACAAGGCGGACACGCTGGCCGCTGACGGTTATCTCGCTATCGCACCGGACCTGTTCTGGCGGATCGAGCCGGGCATCGAGCTCGATCCCGACGTGCCCGAGCAGATGCAGCGCGGCTTCGACCTGTTCGGCAAGTTCGACCAGACCCAGGGAATCGCGGACATCGAGGCGACGATCAAGGCTGCGCGCAGCCTGCTCGGCGGCAGCGGCAAGGTCGGCGCGGTCGGCTACTGCCTCGGCGGCCGGCTCGCCTACATGACCGCTGCGCGTACCGATATCGACGCGAGCGTGGGTTATTATGGCGTCGGCATCGACGGTCTGCTCGGCGAGAGCCACGCCATCGCCAAACCGCTGCTCCTCCATGTCGCGGGTGAGGACGGCTTCGTTCCGAAGGATGCCCAGGCGAAGATGCATGAGGGGCTGGACGGCCACCCCAAGGTGACGATCCTCGATTATCCGGGGCTCGATCACGGCTTCGCGACCCAGTTCGGCGCTCGCCGCAACGAAGAGGGCGCCCAACGCGCCGACGGCACCACGGCTGCCTTCTTTGCCGAGCATCTCGCGTGAACGAACCATATAGGATCATCATCCGGTCGCACGGCGGACCGGAGGTGATCGAACGCGAGAACATCGCCCTGCCCGAACCCGGGCCGGGCGAGGTCCGCATCCGGGTTGCCGCCTCGGGCCTCAACTTCATCGATACCTATCACCGCAGCGGCCTCTATCCGCTCGCCATGCCGTCCGGCCTGGGCGTCGAGGGCGGGGGCACGGTCGAGGCCGTCGGCGAGAGCGTGACCGACATGCGGACCGGAGACCGTGTCGCTTTTCTGGTGCGCGCGGGTAGCTATGCGACCCATGTCGTGGTGCCCGCCACGATGACGGTCACACTGCCCGAGGGCGTGTCCGAAGAAGTCGCGGCCGGTGCTTTCATGAAAGGCCTCACCAGCTGGATGCTGGTCGAGCCCTGCGCAAAGATCCACGCCGGCCAGAGTGCGCTGGTGCATGGCGCAGCGGGCGGCGTCGGCCAGGTGCTCGTGCAATGGCTGAAAGCGATCGGCGTCACCGTGATCGCCCATGCCGGCAGCCCGGAAAAGGCGGATCGCGCGACGGCGCTCGGCGCGGATCATGCACTCTCCTGCCCTTATGACGCGCTCGCGGGGACGGTGCGTGATCTGACCGGCGGACGCGGCGTCGATGTCGTGTTCGACGGGATCGGCGCGGCAAGCTGGGCCGCGTCGCTGGCGGCCACGGCACGATGCGGCCTCGTCATAACCTATGGCAACGCCAGCGGGCCCGTGCCCCCCTTCAGCGCGCTCGATCTCCTGCGCGCCGGATCGCTGTTCGTCACCCGGCCGACGCTCTACGACTATATCGCCGCGCCCGGCACGCTCCAGTCTGCTGGCCGGACGCTGTTCGAGATGGTGGTGGACGGCAGGCTGAAGGTCGGGATCGACCAGCGTTTTCCGCTCAGCGAGGCCGCCGAGGCGCATCGCGCGCTGGAAGGCCGCCAGACGACGGGATCGACCATCCTGGTGCCGTGATTCTCATCCTCCACCTGCTGCGCATCACCCCCATCCCATTCCAGGTATCGTCGCGTAAATCCACGTCGTGCCAGCGAAAGCTGGCATCGCTCTCCACGATCCCGCCGGCTGCCAGTTGAGAGTCATGCCAGCGGAAGCTGGCATGACGCGGCGAAAAAAGGCGAAGCCTCCGCTGGGTGACGCATCGAGAGTCCTCGACCTTTTCTCGACGCTCCCCTTCAAGGGAGGATCATGGTCACCCCAACAAACCCGCTCTGCCGAGATCGCCGAGGCCGTCGTAGATCATCTTGCCGGCGACCCACAGGATGATGGCGAGGCCGATGAAGGCGATCCAGCGATAGCGCTCGATCAGCCCCGCAATGATGTTGGCGGCGAGCCCCATCAGCGCGACGGAGAGGATCAGGCCCAGCACCATGATGCCAGGATGCTGGCGCGCGGCTCCTGCCACCGCCAGCACATTGTCCAGGCTCATCGAGACATCGGCGACGGCAACCGCCCAGGCCGCGGACAGGAAGCTGCGGGAGCGGATGCCCTCCTCCTGCCCTTCCGTGCCCTCGCCGACGCTCGCGCGCAGCTCCCGGTACATCTTCCAGGCGACCCACAGCAGCAGCAGCCCGCCGGCGAGGACGAGGCCGTAGCGCTTGAAATTCTCCAGCCCGTAAAGAACCGCGACCGCGAAGACGATGCGTAGAACCAGGGCGGCGAGCACGCCGATCAGGATCACCCTGCGCCGCTGCGCGACCGGTAGTCCCGAGGCCAGCGATCCCACGATGACCGCATTGTCGCCCGCCAGCGCCACGTCCAGCAGCACCACGGTCGCAAAGGCGGTCAGCGCGGAGAGACTTCCGAAATTGGCGAAATCGGCCAACGCCTCCTGCCACAGCCCGGCCAGGGAGGTCGTGCTGGCGACGAGGAGTGCAATCATCGCCGATCCGCTTACTGATTCATCGAATCGAAGAAGTCCTCGTTGGTCTTCGAATCCTTCATCTTGTCGAGCAGGAACTCCATCGCGTCGATGGTGCCCATCTGCATGAGGATCCGGCGCAGCACCCACATTTTCGAGAGCTTCGCCTTGTCGACCAGCAGCTCTTCCTTGCGGGTGCCGGACTTGCCGACGTCCATCGCCGGGAAGATGCGCTTGTCGGCGACCTTGCGGTCGAGCACGATCTCGGAGTTGCCGGTGCCCTTGAACTCCTCGAAGATCACCTCGTCCATGCGGCTGCCGGTATCGATCAGCGCGGTCGCGATGATCGAGAGCGAACCGCCCTCCTCGATGTTGCGCGCGGCGCCGAAAAAGCGCTTCGGCCGCTGCAGCGCATTGGCGTCGACGCCGCCGGTGAGCACCTTGCCCGAAGACGGCACGACCGTGTTGTAGGCGCGACCCAGGCGGGTGATGGAGTCGAGCAGGATGACGACGTCCTTCTTATGCTCGACGAGCCGTTTGGCCTTCTCGATCACCATCTCGGCGACCTGGACGTGGCGGCTGGCAGGCTCGTCGAAGGTCGAGGAGATTACCTCGCCCTTCACGCTGCGCTGCATGTCGGTGACTTCCTCGGGCCGCTCGTCGATCAGCAGCACGATCAGGAAGACTTCGGGATGGTTGTCGGTGATCGCCTTGGCGATGTTCTGCAGGAGCACGGTCTTGCCGACCCGCGGCGGCGCCACGATCAGGGCACGCTGGCCCTTGCCCTGCGGCGCGATGATGTCGATCACCCGCGCCGACTTGTCCTTCACGGTCGGGTCGAGCGTGTCGAGCCGCAGCTTCTGTTCCGGATAGAGCGGGGTGAGATTGTCGAAATTGACGCGATGGCGCACGACATCGGGATCGTCGAAGTTGATCGAGACCAGCCGGGTGAGAGCGAAATAGCGCTCGCCATCCTTGGGCGCGCGAATCTCACCTTCCACAGTGTCGCCCGTGCGCAGGCCGAACTTGCGGACCTGGTTGGGCGATACGTAGATGTCGTCGGGTCCGGCGAGATAGTTGGCCTCCGGGCTGCGGAGGAAACCGAAACCGTCGGGCAGCACCTCGATGGTGCCGATGCCCATGATCTGGTCGCCATTCTCGGCCTGGACCTTGAGGATCCCGAACATGAGATCCTGCTTGCGCATCGTGGACGCGCCCTCGACGCCCAGCTCCTCGGCCATGGTGACCAGCTCGGCGGGGGTCTTTTTCTTCAAGTCCTTGAGATGCATTCGAATTTTCCTGGAGGATGTGGCATCTGCGCCACGATACTGAGAAATCGGGAAAAGTCGGCCTCGCTCGAACGGGAGGCATCCTCTTTCCGGCGGTTAGGCGGGGGCGAAAGCCAAGTCAAGCGGCGGCAGACGCAGTTTAGCGGCTATTTGCCCTGTTCCAGCGCCTGCCCGATGGCCTGGAGTTCCTGCCCCTTGGCCACCAAAACGTCCCCGCAACGCTGCGCGTCGCGGGCGAAGTCCGTCTGGGTCATCGCGGCCGAGACCTTCTGCATCTCGGTCTTGAGATCGATCCCAGGCGCTTTGCCGTCGATCATGCCGACAAAGTAAAGCACTCCGCTGACGAGATTTTCCTTCCCTTCGCCCTTACCGTCGCCAACGATCGTCGCGGTTACCACCAGGCAGCGCAGATCCTCGTTCAACGTGCTCGCACCCGCCGGCCCGGAAGCCACCAGGAGCGCCGCTGCCATCGCTGCCGACACCGTCCCGCGCACGGCTGGGCCGCCCCGTCAGAAAGGCCGGACGATCACCAGGATCACCACCACCGCGGTGGCGATGCCGGGGATCTCGTTCATCATCCGAAGCGCCCGGTCGCTGGGCGGGCGGAAGCCAGAGGCGAGCTTCTTGCCATAGCCCACCGCCCAGCCATGATAGCCGCTGAGCGCGAGCACGCAGGCGAGCTTGGCCTGGAACCAATGCTGGTCCCACAGGCCCTGGTCGGTCGCCAGCATGAGCCCGAAGATCCAGACGAGCGCCATCGCAGGCGTGATGATGATCCGCCTGAGCCGGCTCTCCCGCTCGATCCACTGCCGGTCTTCCACCGATCCCGGCGCCACCGGCTGGTGGTAGATGTAGAAGCGCGGCAGCATGAAGAGGCCGGCGATCCAGAAGATCACGAAGATCAGATGCGCCGCTTTCACCCACGGATAGGCAGCGCCAAGAAATCCCACCAAGGCAGTCATCGGATTGTCGCGGCCCTCACGCCCTCACCAGCTCCAGCAGACGCTCGACATGCGCGATGGGCGTGTCGGGCAGGATGCCGTGGCCGAGATTGAACACATGCGGGCGCTCCGGGAAAGCCCCTCTGATCGCCTTGACCGATGAAAGGAGCGCTTCGCCCCCGGCAATCAGTGCAAGTGGATCGAGATTGCCCTGGACGGGCAGGCCGAGCGGTAGATGGGTATTGGCCCAGGCCGCGTCAACCGTTTCGTCGAGCCCGATCGCATCGACCACCGTTTCGCGGGCATAAGCGGGCAGCTTGCCGCCGGCTCCCTTCGGAAAACCGATGATCGGCGTGTCGGGATGACGCGCGCGCAACGCGGTGACGATGCGTACCGTCGGTGCGATCACCCAACGTTCGAACTCACGCGGAGCGAGGCTGCCCGACCAGCTGTCGAAGAGCTGCACGGCATGCACGCCCGCGTCGATCTGTTCGGCGAGATAATCGACGGTGGCGTCCGCGATCGCATCGATGATCGCACCGAAGGCGACCGGATCGCGATAGGCGTAGCGGCGCGCCTCCGCCTGCTCGCGGCTGCCCTGTCCGGCGACCATGTAGGTCGCGACGGTCCAGGGGCTGCCCGCAAAGCCGAGGAAGGTGGTCTCGCGCGGCAGAGCGGCGGCGACGCGGCGGACCGTCTCGTAGATCGGGGCAAGCCGTTCTGGCGCGCGGGTCAGCGCATCCAGCGCATGATCGACCAGCGGCGGCGCGAGGCGCGGGCCTTCGCCGGCCTCGAAGGTCAGATCCTGTCCCAGCGCATGGGGAATGACGAGAATGTCCGAAAAGAGGATCGCGCCGTCGAAGCCGAAGCGCCGGATCGGCTGCAGCGTCACCTCCGCCGCCGCGGCGCTGTCGTGGACGAGCTCGAGGAAGCCGCCCTTATCGGCCCGGAGCGCGCGATATTCGGGCAGATAGCGCCCGGCCTGGCGCATGAGCCACACGGGCGGAGGGTCTCGCCGCTCGCCGCGAAGCACGGCGAGAAGCGGGCGGGACGGGCCCATAATCAATTCCTTTTTAGAATCTGAAGAGTCTGATGAAGCTAGTAGGGGCATGGATCGCGGGGTTTATTCACAGCGCGCCCGATTGCCAACAGCTTGACTCATCGAGTCATCGCAGCGGGCCGCTGAGTCGGATTCATGATTCCCGTTATCCACAGCCTGCCTTGAATCGTGAATCCACTGTGGAAAAGCCTTGGGGATGAATCCGCATCGCGGGGATCGAATCGATCGCTTGAATCGCTCACCGCCCTTCCGCTAGCTCAATCCCCATGGCTATCCACAGGCTTTGCGCATGATCCGCTTGCATCTCCACCTGCTGTCGGATTCCACCGGTGAAACGCTCGAGAACATCGCCAAGGCCGGGCTTGCCCAGTTCGACGGGGTGGAGACGATCAAGCATTTCTGGCCGATGGTCCGATCGGAAGGCCATCTGGACCGCGTGCTGATGGAGATCGCGCAGCGGCCGGGCCTCGTCATCTATACGCTCGTCAATTCCGACGTACGGCGGAAGCTGGAGACGCGATGCCTGGCGCTCGGCCTTCCCTCGGTCGCCGCGCTCGATCCGGTGATCGAGGCTCTCTCCCGCCTGCTCGGCCAGGAGGCGAAGGCGCGGCCCGGGCGCCAGCATGCGCTGGATGCCGCCTATTTCGCCCGGGTCGATGCCATCCAATATACCATCGCGCATGATGACGGCGTGGCGCCCGAGGATTGGGAAGAGGCGGACATCGTGCTCGCCGGGGTCTCGCGTTCGTCCAAGACGCCGACCTCCATCTATCTCGCCAATCGCGGCTACAAGGTCGCCAACATCCCGCTCGTGGTCGAAAGCCCGCCGCCGCCGTCGCTCTACACGCTGCGCCATCCGCTGGTGGTCGGCCTGACGACCAGCCCAGACCGGCTCATCCAGATCCGGCGCAACCGCCTGCTCTCGCTCAATCAGGCGCCGGAGACCGCTTATGTCGATCAGGAGATGGTCACGGCCGAGCTCGCCTTCGCACGCCGCATCTTCTCCGATCATGGCTGGCCGGTGATCGACGTGACCCGCCGCTCGATCGAGGAGACGGCCGCCGCGATCATCAATCTGGTCAATGAGCGCAATTCGGAGATCAATCCGGAATGACCCTGATCCTCGCCTCCCAGTCGGCCTCGCGGCGCGCGATGCTGGAAGCGGCAGGGATCGCCTTCGAGGCGATGGCGCCGGGCGTCGACGAGGATGCCGCCAAGGAGGCGCTGCGCGCCGAAGGCGTCGATGCGCGGTCGCTCGCCGATGCGCTGGCCGAGCTCAAGGCGACCAAGCTTTCGCAGCGCCATCCCGCCGCGCTCGTCCTGGGCGCCGATCAGACGCTGGCGCTGGACGACGGTACGATGCTCGACAAGCCGGCAAGTCGCGAGGATGCCGCCGCGCATCTGCGCCTGCTGAGCGGCCGGACGCACAGGCTGCTCAGCGCGGCGGTGATCTGCGAGGCCGGCCGGCCGGTCTGGCGGCATGTCGGCATTGCGAAACTCACCGTCCGCAGCCTCTCGGAGTCCTTCATCGCCGCCTATCTCGATGCGGAATGGCCGGCAGTCGGCGGCTGTGTCGGCTGTTATCGCGTCGAGGGACGTGGCGTTCAGCTTTTTGCACGCATCGAGGGCGATCACTTTACTATCATGGGGCTGCCGCTCGTGGCATTGTGCGATTTTCTACGGGCAAGGGGGATATTGGCGGAATGACGGCGCCCTATGCCGAGGTCATCGGCGATCCGATCAGCCATTCCAAATCTCCCGTCATTCATCAGTTCTGGCTCAGGCAGCTCGGCATCGAGGGCCGTTATGGATCGCGCCGCGTGACGCCTGCGGGCCTGCGCACCTATTTCCATGTACGCGGCAATGACGGCGCCTGGATGGGATGCAACGTCACCATCCCGCTCAAGGAGCATGTGGGCAGCCATCTCGACCGGCTGTCGGAGCGGGCCCGCCGCGTCGGCGCGGTGAATTGCGTCCATCGCGACGGGCGTTTCCTGGTCGGCACCAACACCGACGTCGCGGGCGTTGCGCTGGCGATTGCGGGCGCAGCCGCGGACAGGCCGGCCTGCGTGATCGGTGCGGGCGGCGCGGCGCGGGCGGCACTGACCGCGCTCAGGGAACGAGGCCATGGCGATGTGCGGATCGTCGCGCGCGATCCGGCGAAGGGCCGCGCCCTGCTCGATCTCTGGGGTTATGACGGCGCTGCGGTCGCGATCGGCGATGCCGCATCGGCCTTTTCCGAGGCAGGCGTGGTGATCAACGCCAGCCCGCTCGGCATGGCCGGCCTGGCGCCGATGCCGCTGCCGGTGCAGCAGGCGATCGAGGGCACTGCCGAAGGCGCGGTGATCTTCGACATGGTCTATAATCCGATCGATACGGCGCTGCTCGCCGCGGCGCGCCGGCGGGGTCGGATCGCCGTTGACGGCCTGGTCATGCTGGTCGGTCAGGCGCGCGAGGCGTTCGAGCTTTTCTTCGGCTATTCTTCCCCGCGGGACACGGCGAGCGACGCCGCGCTCCGATCGCTCCTCACCGGCGGATAAGCCCTGCGATGATCGTGCTCGGCCTCACCGGCTCCATCGGCATGGGCAAATCCACCGTCGCCGCGATGTTCCGGGAAGCGGGCGTGCCGGTTTTCGATGCCGATGCCGAAGTGCATCGCCTGCAACGGGCCGGCGGCGCGCTCGTCGAGCGGATCGAGGCGCTGTTTCCGGGAACCACCGGCCCGGCCGGCGTCGATCGCGGCGCGCTGGGCCGGCATGTGCTCGGCAATCGCGAGGCGCTGACCCGGCTGGAGCGGCTGATCCATCCCGCCGTCGAGAAGGCGCGGCGGGATTTTCTGCGCCGTCACCGCTCCCGCGCGCTGGTCGTGCTCGATGTGCCGCTGCTCTTCGAAAAAGGCGGCTGGCGACGGGTCGATGCCGTCGTCGTGGTGTCGGCGCCGCTATGGATGCAGCGCCGCCGCGTGCTGCGCCGGCCGGGGATGAGCATGGGCCGGCTGCGCCATATTCTGGGCCACCAGATGCCCGATCATAGCAAGCGCGCGCGGGCGGATTTCGTCATCCCTACCGGTGTCCTGCCGTCGGACACGCGCGCTATCGTGCGTCATCTGATCGCTTGCTTGCGCGCGCGCGGAGTCCGATACTGCCGGGCATGCGCGAAATAGTTTTCGATACCGAAACGACCGGCCTCAGCCCCAAGGATGGGCACCGGCTGGTGGAGATCGGTTGCGTCGAACTGGTCAATCGCGTCGAGACCGGCAACAGCTATCACGCCTGGTTCAATCCGGAGCGCGACATGCCGATCGAGGCGGAAGCGGTGCATGGCCTGTCCGCCGCCTTCCTTTCGGACAAGCCGCTCTTTTCCCACAGCGTCGACGAGTTTCTCGCCTTCATCGGGGACAGTCCGCTGATCGCACACAACGCGATGTTCGATTTCGGGTTCATCAATGCGGAGCTGGAGCTATGTGGCCGGCCCTTGATCCTCGTCGATCGGATCGTCGACACGCTGGCCTTGGCGCGGGGGCGACATCCCGGCGCCAAGCACACGCTGGATGCGCTGTGTACCCGCTACGGCATCGATCGCAGCCATCGCATCAAGCATGGCGCGTTGCTCGACGCCCAGCTTCTCGCCCAGGTTTATGTCGAGCTGACCGGTGGACGGCAGATCGGCCTGATGTTGCGCACGGAGGAGACGACCGCCGCCGGGACGGTGGCGGAACCCATCCGCCTGCGGAACGCGCCGGTTACGATGCGCGTGCCTCGCCCTCATGCGGCAAGCGCGGAAGAACTGGCACGCCACGCTGCATTCATATCGGGATTGAACGACCCGTTATGGCATGCGTTGGCCCCTGTGGTTGACCCTTAGGACCCTCGGGCCTAAGGGCGCCGCTGCTTTCCATCGCGCAGGCGGCGGCGGGGATTGTAACTGGAGGTTGAACGATGGAAATCCGTGTCTCTGGCCATCAGGTCGACACCGGCAATGCGCTTCGCGAGCATGTCGACGAGCGCCTGCAGGGCATCGCCGAGAAATATTTCTCTCGCGCGCTCTCGGCGAACGTGACCTTCGGCAAGGGTCCGCACGACAATCGGTTCGGCTGCGACATCGTCGCCCATGTGATGCAGGGCGTGATCCTGAAGGCCTCGGGTTTCGGCGGTGAGGCGCATCCTGCCTTCGATCAGGCCGCCGACAAGATCGAGACGCAGCTTCGCCGCTATATGCGCCGCCTGAAGTCCCGCCATGGCAACGGCCACGAACCGGCGGCCGCCTATGAGGACAATGCCGGCTATACCGTCTTCGAGGGTGGCTCGGAGCAGGAAGAGGCTGCCGACAATCCGGTGATCATCGCGGAAACGCGGGTGGACGTTCCGGACGCGAGCGTTTCGGATGCGGTGATGATGCTCGATCTGCGCAATACCAACGCTCTGCTGTTCCGGAATTCCGGTACCGGGGCCTTCAACATGGTCTATCGCCGTGACGACGGCACGATCGGCTGGGTCGAACCCCAGCGCGCGGCCTGAGCTGCGTTCACCCACGGCAAGGACGCGCGACGAAAATCGATGGATGATTTGAGCGATCTGCTGTCGCCGCAGGCGGTTTTCGCCGGGCTGGCAGTGCCCAACAAGAAAGCGCTGTTCCAGCAGCTCGCGGCGATCGCGGGCAAGCAGATCGGCCTCGATGCCAAGCTGGTGACCGAGCGGCTCTCCGAACGCGAGCGGCTCGGCTCCACCGGCTTCGGCGGCGGCGTCGCCATCCCCCACGGCAAGATCGAGGGGCTGGAGAAAGTCGTCGGCATGTTCGCGCGCCTGGCGCAGCCGATCGATTTCAACGCCATCGACGATCTTCCCGTGGATCTCGTCTTCCTGCTCCTGTCGCCGCCGGACGCCGGCGTCGATCACCTCAAGGCGCTGGCCCGGGTGAGCCGCCGGCTGCGGGACAAGGCGTTCGTCGCCAAGCTCCGCGGCGCAGGCTCGCCCGACGCGCTTTACGCGCTGTTCGCCACCGGCGAAGCCCGTGATGCCGCCGCCTGACGGCTTCTTCGAAGGGCAGCCCTCCGGGGCGCAGGCGCATTATCGCGCGCTGGAATCGCTGTACCGCGCGGCGCCGATCAATCGTCTGTTCGAATCGAAGCTCGAGATCGTCACCGACGGCCACGCCCGTATCCTGTTCACGGTCGACGAGCGTTTCCACCATGCCGCGGGTGCCGCACATGGGACCATCTATTTCAAGATGCTCGACGATGCGGCCTTCTATGCCTGCAACAGCCTGGTCAGCGACCGCTTCCTGCTGACCACCGCCTTCAACCTGCTGTTCACCAAGCCGATCACCGCGGGCCCGATCGTTGCCGAAGGCCATTGGGTCAGTGGCCGGCGGCGGGTGTTCGTGGGGGATGCCCGGCTGCTCGATTCCGAAGGAGAGGAGGTCGCCCGGGGGACCGGCACCTTCATGCGATCCCGCATTCCGCTCGCTACGCTGCCGGGCTACGCCGGCCGCTGATGATCGAGCCGCGCCTTGCATCGGGCGTTCTCATTTCCTCGTTGATCCGCAGGGTCGAGGCGCGGGGCGGCCATGGCATGGTGCTGTTCAAGGGCGATGCGATTGCCGGCGGCATCGTGGTGGCAGTGCTCGATCGCGGCCGGCCGCTACGGCTGCTCGAACGGACGCATGATCTCGATGGCCGCGCCAAATGGCAGCCCGTTGGTCCACAAGCAATTGAAAAAGAACAAGAAATATCCGAGTATCTAGCTCGCAGGCGGCGAGTGGACCCCGATATGTGGGCCATCGAACTGGATATCGCTGATGGCGAACGGTTCGCCGATGAAATGATCGCATCGGGTTGACTCGATCCTCCTGAGCCCCAAGAGTGGCCCGACCGCAACGCGCAGGGTCGCACCGCATGCCGTTCTTTGCATCGCGGCCCGCGCAGTCGGGGGGAAGATCTGGGGCAATCTGTACTGCGTCCGCCCGGCGTCGATCAGCCCACCGCATGACCTAGAGATTCGATGAGCGATCGTCTGCGCGCCGTATTCGTCGCGGCTGCCCTTTTCTGCCTTGGCATGGTTGCGGTCCCGGCACCGTCCTTCGCCATCGGCTTTTCGGCAGAACCGGCGATCCATCCGGTGACCGGACTGGCCGATACGGCCAATGTGAAGCCCATCCTCTCCAACAATCTGGATGCGATCCAGGTTCCCGCCATCGAAAGCATTGCGTCGCCGGCCGCCGCGATCCCTCCAGCTGGCATCGGGGCTCAGACGCTCGCCCAGCTCGTCGATGCGCGCGAAACCTCCGACACTGTCGATCGCGAGCATGAATGCCTCGCCGGTGCCGTCTATTTCGAATCGAAGGGCGAACCGCTCGAAGGCCAGCTGGCCGTGGCCGAGGTCGTCCTGAATCGGGCGGCTTCCGGCCGCTTTCCCCCGTCCGTCTGCTCCGTGGTATTCCAGCCCGGCCAATTCTCCTTCGTCCGCGGCGGGACCATGCCGACGATCCGCCGCGACAGTCCCGCCTGGCAGGAAGCCGTGGCCGTCTCCAGCATCGCGCGGGACCGCCTGTGGAAGGATGTCGTGCCGAACGCCATGTATTTCCACGCGGCGCGCATCTCGACGAGCTGGGGCAAGCAGCGGGTCGCCCGTCTCGGCCATCACATCTTCTATCGCTGACGGGCTTTCGCCGGTTCGCATTTTGTTCTAGCTTTGCGGGCATGGCCAGTCATGCCCCCGAATCCGCCTGTTTCGATGCAGCGCCGATTGCGGCCGATGTCGCTCGCGGCGTGGCGCGGCTCTTCTTCCGTCAGGATCTGTTCGCCTTGTGCGAGGTGCCGCTCGGCAACGGCCGCCGCGCCGACATCATGGCGATCGACGGCAAGGGCGGCATGACCATCGTCGAGATCAAATGTTCCCGCGCGGATCTGCGCGGTGATCTCAAATGGCCGGATTATCTCGATTATTGCGATCGTTTCTTCTGGGCGGTGCCGCCCGGCTTCGATCTTTCGCCCTTCGAGGAAGACTGGTTCCAGCCGGGTCTGGCCGGATTGATCGTCGCCGATCGCTACGATGCGGCGGTCGTGCGGGAGGCGGCGACACGGCCGCTCGCGGCATCGCGGCGCCGAGCCGAAACGCTGCGGTTCGCCCGGCGAGCGGCGCGGCGCCTGCTGGGCGATCTCGATCCCGGCCTCGCCGAGATCGAATATAGCTGAAGGGAATGAAGCCCAATATCCTCCCCGTTTGAATGAGGATGAAGGGCGGCAATGCCGGGGCGACGCTTTTCCGCGAGCGTGCGAATCATCCTATAGCGACGGCCCCACTATCGATTTGGCCTTTTTCGGCTTGGCCTCGTCGAGCAGCTTCAGGATCGCGCCGGCGCGGGGATCGCGGCTGGCATAATCATGGGCCGACATGCCGGCGATGCGGTCGGTCGCGGTGGGGCTGGCGCCGCCGGCCAGCAGCAGGCGGACACAGGTGACGTCGCGATTCTGCACGGCGGCGATCAGCGGGGTCTCGCCGCGCGAATTGGCGAGATCGACGGACGCGCCGACCTTCACGAGCAGGTCCACGCCCTCGGCAAAGCCGATCCGCGTCGCATCCATCAGCGCGCTGTTGCCTTCATTGTCGCGCATGTCGAGATTGGCGCCCTTCTGGATGACGAAACCCATCCAGTCGAGCGCCTTGCGCTTCGTCACGATGTGCAGCGCGGTATCGCCATTGGAAGGATCGCGCGTGTTGACGATCGTCGATCCGGGTTTGCTCAGGAACTCGGTCGCCTTGGCGCCGTCGCCATCCTTCACCGCCTTGAGGAAGGTGTAGCTGTCGGTAAACTGGGCAGTCGCCGGCACTGCGAGTGCCAACGCTGCGAAAAAGGCAAATATACTGCCTCCTCGCCCTCCAAGCTTCGTCATCTCGACCCCATGTTGCTTGCATGAGCGCGCATAGCAAAGCATGGCTGGCCTTACCATGAATGATGCGATCCCGATGCTGCGGCGATTGGCGCTGGCCTTTTTGCTCGGCGCTGCCCCGCTGGTCCTCTCCGCGTGCGACAAGGCGGGCGGCTCCGGCGCGCCGCCGCTGGAAGGCGCGGCGATCGGCGGCCCCTTCACGCTCGTCGACCAGAACGGCAAGACGGTCTCGGACAGCGATTTCGCCGGCCGCTACCGGCTGGTCTATTTCGGCTATACCTATTGCCCTGACGTCTGCCCGACCGACCTGCAGAAGCTGATGCGCGGCCTCAAGGATTTCGAGGGGAGCGCCCCGGCGCTCGCCGCTAAGGTGCAGCCGATCTTCATCAGCGTCGATCCGCAGCGCGATACGCCGCCGGTGCTGAAGCAATATGTGGCCGCTTTCCATCCACGCCTGATCGGGCTCACTGGCAAGCCGGACGTCATTGCCGACGTCGCCAAGCGCTACGGCATCTATTTCCAGCGCGAAAAGGGCAAGGGCGGGGACGATTATCTGGTCGATCACAGCACCCAAGCGGTGCTGTTCGGACCGGACGGCAAGCCGATCGCGATGTTGCCGCAGGATCAGGGCGACAAGGCGGTCGCCGCGGAACTTGCCAAATGGGTGCATTGAGCCCGCGCTTCTGGGAGACCAAGTCGCTCGATGCGATGAATCGCACCGAGTGGGAGGCGCTGTGCGACGGCTGTGGCAAATGCTGCCTGCATAAGCTGGAAGATGAGGAGACCGGCGATCTCTATCCCACCAACATCGCCTGCCGCCTGCTCGATCGGCGCACGGGGCGCTGTTCGGATTACAAGCATCGCCATGCCTATGTGCCGGAGTGCGTGCGGCTGACCCCTGCCAAGCTGCGCCAGCTCGATTGGCTGCCGTCGACCTGTGCCTATCGGCTGCTGGCCGACGGCGAATCCCTGCCCGACTGGCATCCGCTGATCAGCGGCGATCCCGAGTCGGTGCATCGCGCGGGTGAATCGGTGCGGGGTTGGACGATCTCGGAGGACGATGCGGGGGACTTCGAGAATCACCTTGTCGACCGCAAGCTCTGAACTGGTCTTTCGCGGCGGGGGGCGGGAGCGGCCTCTCGTCGTGCGCCGGATGGCGCAGGCGCGCAGCATGCGGCTCAGTGTCGATCCGCGGGATGGCACCGTCCGCCTGAGCCTGCCGAAGCGGGCGGCGCTGAAGCCGGCGCTCAAATGGGTCGAGGGCAAGCGCGAATGGATCGAGCGGGCCCTCGAAGGGGTTCCTGCTCCCCATCCGATCCGCAACGGCGCGGCGATTCCGTTCGAGGGCGGACTGCTCACGGTCACTTGGTCGGCCGGCGCGCCGCGCACGGTGCGGCGTGAGGGCGACCGGCTGGTGCTCGGCGGCGCGGAGGAATCGCTCGAGCCGCGCGTCCTGCGCTGGCTCAAGCGCGAGGCGCTGGAGCGGCTGGAGCGGGAGACTCGCGCCTGCGCTGAAACGGCGGGGGTCACGGTCGGGCGGGTGTCGATCGGCGATCCGCGCGCGCGCTGGGGAAGCTGCTCGTCGACCGGCGACATCCGCTATAGCTGGCGGCTGATATTGGCGCCGGCCGACGTGCTGCGCGCCACCGTGGCCCATGAGGTGGCCCATCGCCTCCATATGGATCACAGCCCGCGCTTTCACGCTGCGGTCGCCAGGCTCTTCGGGCGGGAGCCGGTCGCCGAGCGCCGCTGGCTGCGTACGCACGGCCCGTCGCTCTATTGCCTGGGTCGTTCCTGACCCGAACGGTCGCGTCCCAGGACGCCATCCAGCCAATGCTGATCCAGCTTGTCCGGCGGCGTCTCATAGTCGCTGCCGGGCGGGGGCTGGTCGTCGGGCTGCTGGCTCGGCGGAGCCATGCCGTCGGGGTCGACCATCTGGCCGTTGTCGGGATGGCCGAAATAGGCCTCGTCGTCAGGCTCTAGCTGCCATTCCGGCAAGGTGACCTGCGTATCGAATTGTTCGACCGGACGTTTCGCGACCGCCACCATCATGAAATCGTGGAAGGCCGCCGCCGGGGCATGGCCGCCCTGCAGGCCGCGCACCGGCTTGGCATCGTCGCGGCCCATCCAGACGCCGGTCGTGATGCCGCTGGAGAATCCCAGGAACCAGCCATCCTTGTTGGACGAGGTGGTGCCGGTCTTGCCCGCGACCGGACGCCCGATCTGCGCGGCGCGGCCGGTGCCGGTATTGACCGCGGTCTGCAGCAGGTCGGTCATCTCGGCAGCGACGCCGGGGGCCACGAGCACGCGGCTATCGTCCACCTTGTGCTGGTAGAGCAGCTCGCCGTCGGCGGTCGTCACCTTGAGGATCGCGTAGGGCGTCACCATCACGCCCTTGCGCGCCACCGAGGCGAAGGCGCGGGTCATGTCGATCAGGCGGACGTCGGAGGTGCCGAGCACCATCGAGGGATGGGTGTTCACCGGCGTGGTGATGCCGAAGCGGCGCGCCATGTCGGCAACCGTGCTGAAACCGACTTCGGCACCGAGCTTGGTCGCCACCGTGTTGATCGAGAAAGCGAAGGCGGTGCGGATGTCGATCGCGCCGGAGAAGCGGCCGGAGCTGTTGCGCGGGCTCCAGCCGTTGATCGTCACCGGTTCGTCGACGATCGTGTCGCTCGGCGTGTGGCCGGCTTCCAATGCGGCGAGATAGACGAACAGCTTGAAGGCCGAGCCCGGCTGGCGGACGGCCTGGGTCGCGCGGTTGTAGATAGACGAGACATAGTCCTTGCCGCCCACCATCGCGCGCACCGCGCCGTCGCGATCCAGCGAGACCAGCGCACCCTGCGCACCGGCGGGCGCATTGGCGCGGATCGCGGCGTCGGCGGCATGCTGCATGCCGAGATCCAGCGTCGTCCAGACGTCGATCGGCTGCACCGTCTCGTCGATCAGCGTGTCGAGCTGCGCGAGCGCCCAGTCGGTGAAGTAGCGGACGCTGTTCTGGCTGCCCTCGGGCGCCAGCGTCACGCCCGCGGGATCCGCGGCGGCCGCTTCCGCCTGGGTGACGCGGCCCGCGTCCAGCATGGTCGAGATCACCACCTTGGCGCGGCCGATCGCGGCCTCGGCATCGGCAGTCGGCGAATAATGCGACGGGGCCTTGACCAGCCCGGCGATGATGGCGGCCTCGGCAAGCGAGAGATGGTTGGCGCTATGGCCGAAGAATCGCCGCGAGGCCGCATCGACGCCATAGGCGCCGCCGCCGAAATAGACGCGGTTCAGATAGAGCTCGAGAATCTCATGCTTGCTGAACTTGCGCTCCAGCGCCAGCGCCAGGATCATCTCGCGGAACTTGCGCGCGAAGGTGCGCTGGTTGGTCAGGAAGATGTTCCGGGCCAGCTGCTGCGTGATCGTCGACGCGCCCTGCACATTATGGCCGGTGCGCACGTTCACATAGGCGGCGCGCGCCATGCCGACGGGATCGACTCCCGGATGCATCTCGAACCGGCGATCCTCCACCGCGATCATGGCATTGCGCATGACGTCGGGAATCTGGTCGTAGGTCAGCCACTGGCCATAGCTCGGCCCGAGCGAGACGATCACCGTGCCGTCGGCGGCGTGCACCCGCACCATCTGCCCGTTGGGCGAGGATTTGAGCTCCTGATAATTGGGCAGCTGCGCCGTCGCGATGAACACCGCGACGACGAGCGCGATCAGCGCCAGGAGACCGGCCACGACAATGGCCTTGCCGGTCGTCACGACGGCTCGCCAGATGGGGCTTTTGGGGGAGCGTTGCTGTTCGGATGCCATCGTTCGAAGCGACCGATTACGCCGGATCGCGTGGCGTCACAAGCGGATGCGTGTGCACGCCGTCCCGGGAAGCGGGCAGCTTATTCCTTCCCGCGGGCGCGAAAGTCGAGCGAGGCCGAATTCATGCAGTAGCGCAGCCCCTCCGGGCCGGGTCCATCCGGGAAGACGTGGCCGAGGTGCCCGTCGCACTTGGCGCAGCGCACTTCCACGCGGCGCATGCCGTGGCTGGTGTCCGCATGTTCGGTCACCACCTGCCGGGCCACCGGTTCTGTGAAGCTCGGCCAGCCGGAGCCGGAATCATATTTGGTGCCGCTGTCGAACAGCCGCGCGCCACAGCCGGCGCAGCGATAGATTCCGTCTTCGTGATTGTTCCAGTAGCGGCCGGTGAAGGCGGGCTCCGTCCCGGCCTCGCGTAGGACGTGATATTGTTGCGGCGAGAGGCGCTTTCGCCATTCCTTCTCGGGCAGATCGATTCGGTCCATCGCCGAAATGTGTGTCGCGCCCAGCGGCCGGTCAATGGCCCGAAAGGGGATTTGGCGGCGTCCCCGCCCGAGTCAGCCGCGCCCCTATGCCGGTAAGTCCGGGAGCGTGGCGAAAGAGTGACAGCAGCCCGGCACGGAGCCGCGGGCGGCGCTCGGCGATGGTCCTGAGAATCCCGGCGATGGCGAGCGGAAGGGCGACCCGGCGGCCGAATCGCGCCTGGAAGCCGATGGCGCCTTCCGGCCCGTCGCGGAGCAGGGACGTTGCAGCGAGCTGTCCGCTGGAGAGCGCGATGGCGATGCCGTCTCCCGCCAGCGACGCGATCACGGCTGCCTGGTCGCCGATCCGGAAGAGCCCGCTCGAGCCGGTGCGGGCGCGCCAGCCATAAGGCACGCCGGCAACCGCGCTCCAACCCCCGATTCCCGCCGCCGCCCCGATCCGGGCAGCGAGCAAGGGCGCCTCCGCCGCGATATCTTCGAGCAGCCGTCCGGGAGTGAGGCCGGCGAATCGCGCCGCCGAGACGGAGAGGCAGAGATTCGCCCGGCCATCCTCCTGCAGCAGCAGGCCGGCATAGCCGCCGTCGAACAGATGCAGCTCGATCACCCCTGCAAGCATGCGTTCCAGCGCGGCGGATCCGGCCAGCGTCGTCCGCAGCCCGATCGCGAGCGCTTCCGGCGGGCGGCCGTGGGGTCGTGCGAGACCGCGCAGCTCATGCTTGCCGGTGGCGAGGAACAGCGCTCCGCAGCCGAACTCGGCGCCGTCGGCCAGCGCGACCCGCAGGCGCTCGTCGTCGGCGCTGCGCAGCCGGACGCCCCCTTCCAGCCCGGCGCCGGCATCGGCTGCGGCGCGCAGCAGCGCGGTATCGAGCGTTCGGCGGCTGAGTCCGGCCGCCCGCCCGGGTAGCGGCGCCGCCGCTTCGGACGTCCCTGCGACGAGTCGCATCCGCTCGATCGGACGCGCGCCGAGCGCCGCCGCGTCGATCCCGAGCGCGCCGAGCTGCTCGAGCGCATCCCAGCCGAGGAACCCTCCGCAGACAATGTCTCGCGCCTCCCGCTCGCGCTCGAGCAGCACGGGCCGCAGCCCCTGCCGCGCCAGCGCGATCGCGGCGGCCGCCCCGGCCGGGCCGCCGCCGGCGATCAGCGCAGCCGTTCGACGCACAGGCGGAAGGGAAAGGCCCGGAAGATTCGCGGCGCTGCGGCTTCCAGACCCGCTTCGGCGAGGATCGCGCGCCATTCGGCCGGGCGGAAGCTGCGGGCGATCGAAAGCTGGCCGTCCTCGCGCACGATCCGGTGCCAGCCCATCAGCCGGGCGAGCAGCGGATAGCCGCGATAGGCGAAGCCATGCCGATGCAGATCGCAGACGAACCAGCCGGCGCGCGCTTCCCGCTCCATGAACTGCAGGAAGGCGAAGAGCTGGTCGTCGCTCATATGATGCGTGACCTGGCTGCTGACGATGAAGTCATAGCCATCGCCGGCGAGATCAAAGCAGTCGCCGGTGCGATAGTCGATGCGCGACGCGGCCGGTGTGGCCGCGCGGGCGACCGGTGCGCTGCGGGGATTGAGATCGATGCCGACCAGTTCGGCCTCCAATCCGCGCTTGCCGGCCCAGCTTTCTATCGTGCGGAGGAGGTCGCCATCGCCGAAGCCGACGTCGAGCAGCCGGAAGGCCGGCCGCTCGCGTGTCGCGCGCGCCAGAAAGGCGAGGATGGGGCGGGCGGTGAAGGTCAGGCGGTTGACCTTGGCGAGATCGGTCAGAACGGCGGCATAGGTCGCGGCATCCAGATCTTCCGCGTCCATCTGCTCGTCCTGGCGCGAGCGGACGGCCAGGCCGGTCATGACGCGGTCCGGAAGCGAAAGCCTTCCATGGCGAGGCCCGGCCCGAACGCCACGGCCACGCCGTCCTCGATGCGGCTCGCGCCCATCAGCGAATCGAGCACGAACATCAGCGTTGCCGACGACATGTTGCCGTAGCGGCGCAATATGTCGCGCGAGGCGGCCAGCGCGGTGGCCGGCAGCGCCAGTGCCTGCTCCACCGCATCGAGGATCGATCGGCCGCCGGCATGGACCGCCCAGTGATCGATCTGGCCGCCGCCGATCCGCGCGCGCAAGGCGTCGTCGCCCAGCGCCCGCCCGATCCGGCCCGGTACTTCGCCCGAAAGGTGCATGGCGAATCCCTGGTCGCCCACCGTCCAGCGAATCAGTTCCGCCGATTCGGGAAGCGTCGCCGCGAAGAACCGCTCGATCGCGATGCCCGATGCCTCCGCGCTCACCAGCGCCGCCGCGGCGCCGTCGCCGAATTGCAGCATGGCCAGCATCGGTTCGATGCGTATCTCCGGCTGGAGATGCAGGGTCGAAAGCTCGACGGCGATCACCAGCACGCGGGCATCCGGCTCGGAGCGCACGATGTGCCGCGCGACCCGCAGCGCGGCGACCGCGGCATAGCAGCCCATGAAACCGATCAGGGTGCGTTCCACATCGTCGGGCAGGCCCAGCCTTGCGGCGATGATCTGGTCGATTCCGGGCGCGACGAAGCCGGTGCAGCTCGCGACCACCAGATGGGTGATGCCATCCAGCGTCGCACGGCTGCGCAGCGCGGCCACCGCTTCCAGCGCGAGGCCAGGCGCCGCGTCGGCGTACAGGGCCATGCGGGCGGACGTCGGCGGCAGCGGCTCCGCTTCGTAAAAGCCGCCGTCCGCCACGGGGGATCCGCCTTCCGGGGTAGGCGGCAGCACCGACCAGCGATGATCGATGCCCGATCGCGCGGCCATGCGCCGGAACAGCGTGCGTTCGCGATCGTCGTCGATGCGCGGCTCCGCCCAGTCGATGAAAGCCGCGTGGATGTCGTGCCCGGGGGCGGCGGTGCCGATCGCGTTGATGAAGGCCGTCGTAGCGTTCACGTCATCCGTCCCAGCGCCCGTCAGCCCATCCTAACCTGCTTGGAACCGGCGCGATACGGCAACGGTTCCGCCCGTGCGTGCGCGCGGTCGACATTGCCCATTCGAGAGGCTGGAACGGCGCAAAAGGGGAGCTATCGGGCATCCCAAGTTTTTCTCTATTTTTTCTGTAGAGTTTCTGAATATTATCGAAACATCAAATCGAGGGGATTTTCATGCGGCCTTTCATCCGGAATTTGGCGGGCGCGCTGGCGGCTTTCGCCACTGTCGCGACCGCCACGACGGCGGCCATCGCCGCGCCGTCGCAACTGCTCAACGTGTCCTACGATCCGACGCGCGAGCTCTATCGCGACGTCAACGCCGCCTTCGCCAAGCGCTGGCAGGCCGCCGGCGGCGATGCCGTCACGATCCGCCAGAGCCATGGCGGTTCGGGCAAGCAGGCGCGATCGGTGATCGACGGGCTGCCTGCGGATGTGGTGACGCTGGCGCTGGCCTATGACATCGACGAGATCGCCAGCAAGGCGAAGCTGCTGCCGGCGAACTGGCAGACCCGCCTGCCCTTCAACAGCGCGCCTTATTATTCGACGATCGTCTTCCTCGTCCGCAAGGGCAATCCCAAGGGCATCAAGGATTGGGACGATCTCGCCCGGCCGGGCGTCGCGGTGATCACGCCGAACCCCAAGACGAGCGGCGGCGCGCGGTGGAATTATCTCGCGGCCTGGGGCTATGCCAAGAAGAAATACGGCAGCGATGCCGCGGCGCGCGATTATATGAAGAAGCTGTTCCGCAACGTGCCGGTGCTGGATTCCGGCGCGCGCGGCGCCACCACCACCTTCGTGCAGCGCGGCCAGGGCGACGTGCTGATCGCGTGGGAGAATGAGGCGTTCCTGGCGGTGAACGAGCTGGGCAAGGGCAAGTTCGACATTGTCGTGCCCTCCATCTCCATCCTGGCCGAACCGCCCGTCGCCTTGGTCGACAAGAATGTCGACAAGCACGGCACGCGCAAGGTGGCGGAAGCCTATCTGAGATATCTCTACTCGCCCGAGGCGCAGGACATCATCGCCAAGAACTATTATCGGCCTCGCCTCGCCTCGGTGGCGGCGAAATATCGCAGCCGCTTCCCGCAGGTCACGCTGCTCACCATCGACGGCAATTTCGGCGGATGGCAGCGGGCTCAAGCCACCCACTTCAACGATGGCGGCCTCTTCGACCAGATCTTCGAAGACGCCAAGCGCTAGACCGCCGGCGCGACGGGCGGCCGGCATGATGCGGCCGCCCGCATGAAGGGGGTGCGGGGGCCGCCGCCGTATCCGGCCAAGAGTTCAAAGGAACGAGGCCGAACGACCGGCCGAACAGGGAAGGACCACCCATGCCTGCACGCCTCATCGGCGTGAGCGCGCTGGCGCTCATCGCCGCAACCCCGGCGCTTGCCCAAAATAAACCGGATCCCGGTGACGCCTTCGCGCTGCCGGCCGAGACGCAGCCGGCGACGTCCGATCAGCAGATCGACACCCGCGCCCCCGCTGACAAGCCGGCCGAAGCGGCGCCCGTCGCCGCCACCGGCGATCCGGTGCTGGATCGGCTGAACGCGCTGGAAGCGAAGATCAAGGCTCTCGAGGCGCGCAATGCGCAACTGGAGGAGCAGTCGCGCTTCAACGAGGATCGCATCGAGAAGGTGGAGACGCGCGCCGCCAAGGCCGTGCAGTTCACCTGGGCGCCCACCCTGTCCGATGTCGGCGGCAACTTCACCTTCAAGCCGCGCGGCATGCTGGAGCTCGACTATGCCGGCTACAACAGCCGGGCCGGCGGTTATCAGTTCAACAACGGCACCCAGATCCGGCGCGGCCGCTTCGGCTTCGAAGGCACTGCCTTCCGTACCTTCGCCTACCGGGTCGAAGCCGAATATGTGAACAACGCCGTCAATCTGCTCGACGCCTATATCCAGTATAACGGCTTCAAGAAGCTTTCGATCACCGTCGGCCAGCAGAAGGCGCCTTACGGGCTCGAGGCCAACACCTCGGATGCGTTCAACACCTTCCTCGAGCGCGGCATGGCCAATGTCGCTTTCGGGGCGGTGGGTGCGGAGCGCCGCGTCGGCGCGACGCTCGCTTATTCGACCGACCATCTCTACGCGACCGTCGGCATCTTCGGCGCCGGCGAGGCGGTGAACCGCAATGCGACGACGCCGGGCGAGACCTACGGCTTCAACGGGCGCGTCGTGTGGGAGCCGATCAACGACACCAACCGTCTCGTCCATGTCGGCGTGTCGGGCTACAAGGTGACCGATTTCGCCGCCAACAGCCTGACGATCGGCGATCGGCCGAACAGCCGCGTCGATGGCGGCCTGATCACCTCGGTCTCGATCACGGGAACCAATCCGGCCAATGGCGTGCAGACCGGCGTCAAGAACGCCACCTTCGTCGGCGGCGAGGCCGCGTTCGTCTACGGCCCCTTCTCCGTGCAGGGGGAATATGACCATCTGACGCTGAATCGCTTCGAGGCCGGCAACCCGAACAACACCAATCTCCATTTCAACGGCTTCTACGTCTTCGGCAGCTTCTTCCTGACCGGCGAATCGCGCAGCTTCCGCGGCGGCGTGGTCGATCGCCTGAAGCCGTTCCGCGATTTCAACCCGCAAAAGGGCAATTGGGGCGCGTTCGAGGTCGCGTTGCGCTACGACAAGCTCAATCTCACCGACCATGATCTGTCGCCGCTCACCCGGGAAGCGACGAGCTGGACGACCGCGCTGAACTGGTATCTGAATGGCAACGTCAAATTCATGTTCAACTGGGTCCGCTTCAAGGGGCTGAACTCGCCGCTCGCCGTGGCGCCGGTGGCGATCAACGGCACCACCGTGAAAGGCGACGTCTTCGGCTCGCGCCTGCACCTGGATTTTTAGGGCCAGTTCTGTCCGCGCGGAGAGGGCGCGGGGTCGCATCCACCCGGCTCGGCCGAGCCGCGGAAAAAGAGGAGGGCCGGATCCGCGAGGATCCGGCCCTCCGCCCTCATACGCTACGCGAGGGCTAACCGAAGGATTGGGCGAGATCAGCAGTCCCGGTCGATCGCGCGCCCGGCGAGGGCGCCTACGCCTGCACCCACGATCGTGCCGGCCGTGCGATCGCCATAGCGGCCGACTGCCGCATTGCCGAGCAGGCCGCCGGCGATCGCGCCGACGATGGTGCCGCCCGTGCCGCGGTCGCAGCGATAGCGATAATGGTGGCGGCCGCCATAATAGCCGTAACCGCGGCCATAATAGCCCCGGCCATAGTAGCCGCCGCGATCATAGCCGCGATAATGTCCTCGATGGCCGTAATAGCCGTCCCCGCGATAGCCGTCATAATAGCCGCCATGGTGATGACGGGCTTCGGCTGCGGTCGGAACGACGGCGGCCGCGGTCAGCGCGGCTGCCGCAACGGCAAGCGAAAGGGGCTTCGCGAACATCGTCTGTCTCCTCGTCGTCCTGTCTTCCTGGCGGGCCGAAACGCGCTGGAGACCGCAAAGTCTCGCCGACGGCTTGCCGGAACATTGCCTTTCTTTCATGATTCGGCTGAGACGAGGCTGAATGCGCATGTCAGCCGCAGTTCATCTTCGCCCGCTGCTTGCACCGTCCCATGCCTTGCTTAGGTATGGGTCATGCGCTCCCTCGTCCCGATGCTGTTTATGTTCGCCCTGGCGGGTGCCGCACCTGAATCGCCGCCGCCGGGCGGCTGGCCGATCATCGCCAGGCCGGTGCCCATGGACGCGGAGCATCCGGACCGCGATCGGGTGGGCGCGCTGCACTGGCTGGGCGGATGGGTGCTGAGCAGCCGCGATCCGCGCTTCGGCGGCATCTCGGCGCTGACGCTGGACGATCGGGGTCGATTCCTGGCGATCGGGGATACCGGCGGCGTGTTCCGCTTCCGGATGGCGCGCGGCCGCCCGGCGGAGAGCAGCATCGCGACGCTGCCGGCCGGCCCGGGCAAGACGGACGGCAAGAATGACCGCGATGCCGAATCGATGGCATTCGATCCGGTCTCGGGATCGGTCTGGATCGGCTTCGAGGAGCATAACGCCATCTGGCGATATGACCGCGCAATGACACGGGCCGAGGCGCATGATGAGCCGCCTGCGATGAAGGACTGGCCATCGAACGGCGGCCCCGAGGCGATGACGCGCTTGCCGGATGGGCGTTTCGTCGTGCTTGCGGAGGAAGAGAAAGGGCCGGACGGATCGACCGAGGGGCTGCTCTTCCTCTCCGATCCGGCGGTGCCGGGAGGAACGCCGATCCGCTTCGGTTATCGGGCGCC
Source organism: Flavisphingomonas formosensis (assembly GCF_009755815.1). Lineage (GTDB taxonomy): Bacteria > Pseudomonadota > Alphaproteobacteria > Sphingomonadales > Sphingomonadaceae > Flavisphingomonas > Flavisphingomonas formosensis. The sequence continues at coordinate 60,610 of NZ_WRPK01000001.1, read as the reverse complement.
CAAGGGTTATGTGGCGACGGACATGGCGGTGCTGCCGGATGGCCGGGCGGTCGTCGTCAATCGCCACTATACGCCGATCGACGGGGTGTCGGCGGTGCTGACGCTGATCGACACGCGGGGGATCCGGGCCGGCGCGGTCCTGGAGGGGCGCGAACTGGCGCGCCTGGCGCCGCCGATCACGGTCGACAATATGGAGGCGCTCGTCGTCACGCGGGAAAGCGGGCGGACGGTGTTGTGGATCGCCTCCGACGACAATTTCAATCCGCTGCAGCGCACGCTGCTGCTCAAATTCGCGCTGGACGATTCGATCGCGAAATAGCGCCGGGCCGATTCAGCCGACGCGGTTGAACGCGTCGTCGACGAAAGGGGCAGCAACGAGCCGCCGACGCGCCGGCCTGCCCGGCACATCGATGCAACAGGAAAAGCCGGGCGCGAGGCCCGGCTCATCAAAGCCCGATCGGACGAGAGGTCGGCCGAAGCCGACGCCTCAGGCCGCGGCGGCGAGCTTCTTCGAGACTTCGCGCTTCAGGCGCCGCGCGCGCAGCGACAGATCGGTGTCCGATGTCTTGAGCAGCCAGTTGTCCAGGCCGCCGACATGCTCCACCGAACGCAGGCCGTGGGTGGAAACCCGCAGGCGCACGCCCTTCTGCAGCGCGTCCGAAATCAGCGTCACATTCTGCAGGTTCGGCAGAAAGGTCCGCTTGGTCTTGTTGTTGGCGTGGGAAACATTGTGTCCCACCTGCCGGCCCTTGCCGGTCAGCTCGCAAATGCGCGACATGGCGTTCGTCCTGAGTTTCGGGTTTGCCCGGAAAGTGGCGCCGGATAACGGTCTGCGGCGGATTCGTCAACCGACGCCGTCATCGATCGGAGACTCTCCTTTCGTTGCGCCGCTGCAACCGTTCGGGAACGCATTCGTTGATCCTCCATTCGAAGCTTTTTCGGAGGTCGACATGCGTGCGCTTCTCGCCCTGCTGGTGATCGTCGTGATCGCGCTCATCGCCGCGATGGCAACCGGGCTGATCGACATCGATCAAACCAGAAAGGCGCAGTCTCCGCAGATTCGCGTAGAAGGCGGCCAGATTCCCGCGTTCGACGTCAAGACGCCCGAAGTGAGCGTCGGCAGCACGAGCAGCACCGTCACCGTGCCGGACGTGAATATCGGTACGAAAAAGGAAAGCATCTCGCTGCCCACCGTTTCGGTGCGCAAGCCCGATCAGCAGCCGGAACCGGCGCAGAACCAGCAGGCCCAGTGATTCGCGAAAGGGATCGTGAGATGATTCGTCCCAGGCCGGCTGTCGCGATCGCGGCGATCCTGCTGCCGCCGCTCGGCGTCTTCCTCGATCGCGGACTCGGTGCCGCCTTCTGGATCACCACGGGGCTCACCTGCCTGGCCTTCGTGCCCGGCGCGATCTTCGCCCTTTATACCGTTTCGCACGCGCCGCTGCGGCCGCCGGCCCACGCCGCTTGAGGATAGGGCTCGGGGCGGGGTAGAGCCCGGCCCATGGCCTTCCCGCTGCCCGCTCCCATGCGCCTGGCGCTCGATCTCGCCCGAGATGCAGCGGCGGCCGGTGAGGTGCCGGTCGGCGCGGTGGTCACGCGCGGCGGCGATGTCGTCGCCACCTCCGCCAATGCGATGCGGGGCGGATGCGATCCGACGGCCCATGCCGAGATGCTGGCGATTCGCCGGGCAGCCGAGGCGTTGCGGACGTCCCGGCTCGACGAATGCGATCTCTGGGTCACGCTCGAGCCTTGCGCGATGTGCGCGGGCGCGATCGCCCTCGCCCGATTCGCGCGGCTCTATTATGCGGCGACCGATCCCAAGGGCGGTGCCGTCGCGCACGGCCCGCTCCTGTTCGCGCAGCCGACCTGTCATCACCGCCCCGAAGTCTATGGCGGCATCGGGGAAAGCGAATCAGCGGCGCTGCTCCGTCAATTCTTCGCACAGCGCCGCTGATCGCGACCCGTCCCCCGTTCGGGCTGAGCTTGTCGAAGCATTCCCTTCTTCTTCAGGCTTGTGAAGGAGAGAAAGCAAAGCGCTTCGACAAGCTCGGCCCAAACGGCAATGGGTCGTGATCGACGCAGCTCGGTATTACTCGGACGTATTGGTGATCGGCACGATCTTGATCTCCACGCGCCGATTGGCCTGCCGTCCTTCGGGCGTCGCGTTGGATGCGACCGGCTGGCTCGATCCGAATCCCTGCGTTCCGATTCGCGCGCGGTTGACGCCCCGGCTCGACAGATAGTCCGCCACCGAGCGTGCCCGGTTCTGCGAAAGCGGGATGTTGATCGCGTCGTTGCCGGTCGAATCGGTATGGCCGTAGACGTCGATATAGGTCTTTTCGTAGCTCGCCAGCGTCGAGGCGACGTCGTTCAGCGTCGATTGGAATTCGGGCCGAATCGCATAGCTGTTGGTATCGAAGGTGATGCCGGAGGGCATGTTGAGCACCAGCTCGTCGCCGTTGCGAATCACCTGCACGCCGGTTCCGGCGGTCTGCTGGCGCAGCTTCTTCTCCTGATTGTCCATATAGGCGCCGATCGATCCGCCGGCGATCGCGCCGATGCCGGCGCCGACGATCATCTCGGTGCGATTGTGGCGGCCACCGACGAGCGCGCCTGCGCCGGTGCCGACCGCCGCGCCGGCCAGAGCGCCGATCGCGGCCTTGGAAATCTTGCGTTCGCCGGTCTGCGGATCGGTCACGCAAGCAGTGGTGGCGAGCAGCGCCAGCATGCAGCCGGCGCCCCTGAGCCTGTTGGAGTGCATCATCGTCAAAGTCCTTTCCTGTCCCCGGACGGACCTTGCGAACCCGTCCAGCGACGGGTTGTTCCGTTTGCGTGTTGAACGATGAATGATCATGCTGTTGTCGGAATGAAAGAAACACGCCAATAAGGGGCAGACGACGCCATGCCGCCCGCCGCTCCCCTGACGCCATTCCCTTGGTACGACTTGATCGTGATCCTCGCGCTCGTCGGGCTGAACGGCCTGTTCGCGATGTCCGAGATGTCGATCGTCTCCTCGCGCAAGCCACGCCTGGAGGCGATGGCCCGTGCCCGTCGGCGCGGCGCGCGAACGGCGCTGGAGCTGGCGTCGGATCCCGGCAAGTTCCTGTCGACCGTGCAGATCGGCATCACGCTGATCGGAATCATCGCCGGCGCCTATTCGGGGGCTAGTCTGGGCGAGCCGGTGGCGCAGCGCCTCGCCCGCATCGGCGTGCCGTCGCGCATGGCCGGGGAGGCCGGCTTCGCCCTCGTCATCGGCATCACCACCTTCGCCTCGCTGATCATCGGCGAGCTCGTGCCGAAGCAGTTCGCGCTGCGTTCGCCCGAGCCGATCGCGGCGCTCGTCGCCGCGCCGATGCTGTGGCTCTCCCGGATCACGGCGCCGCTCGTCTGGGTGCTCGATCGCACCAGCAGCCTCATCTTCAAGCTGCTCCGGCTCGACCGGGAGGCGCAGAGCCACGTCACCGCGGAGGAACTGCACCTGATCGTCGCGGAGGCAAGCCATGCCGGCGTGATCGAGGAGAGCGAGCGCGCGATCATCTCCGGTGTCGTCCGCCTCGCCGATCGTCCGGTGCGTGAGGTGATGACGCCGCGCACCGACGTGAGCTGGATCGATGCCGATGCCGACGAGGCGACGGTGCGCGCGGCGGTGCTCGCGACCCCCCACAGCCGGCTCGCCGTGGCCGAGGGGTCGATCGATGCGATCATCGGCGTCGTCCAGTCGCGTGACATCGCCGCGGCGCTGATCGAGGGGCAGCCGCTGTCGCTGCGTGCGCTGTTGAGGGCGGTGCCGGTGATTCCCGATCAGATGGACGCGATGGACGCGCTCGACGTGCTGCGCCAGGCCGACGTGCCGGTGGCGCTCGTGCGGGACGAATATGGCCATTTCGAAGGCATGGTCACGCCGACGGACCTGCTCTCGGCGATTGCCGGCGCCTTCGTGTCCGATCAGGACGAGGCGACCGATCCTCCGCTGGTCGAGCGTGAGGACGGCAGCTGGCTGATATCGGGCTCCGCCTCGGCCGATGCGGTGGCGGAGGCGCTGGGCGTCACCCTGCCCGAGGACCGCGACTATGCGACGGCGGCGGGTTTCGCCCTGTCGATCCTCAAGAAGCTGCCGGTTACCGGCGAGCGCTTCGAATGGAAGCGCTGGCATTTCGAGGTGGTCGACATGGACGGCCGCAAGATCGACAAGCTGCTCGCCTGCCATGACCGCACGGGGCTGGACGAGGAATAGGCGCCCTCGCGGCAATCCCCGCGTTCATGCCAGCCTCGCTGTCATGACCGACACGACATCCTACAGCCCCGCCCTGATCCCCGTCGCCCGCACGCTTGCGGCGCGCGGCGCGCTCGACAAGGATCTCGCCACCGCCTTCGGCGTGCCCTTCACGACCATCCGCGCCTGGAAGCAGCAGCATCCCGACTTCGCCGCCGCCTGCCGCCTGTCTCCCGAAGCGGCCGACGCCGCCGTCGAACGCGCGCTGTTCCGACTGGCCACCGGCCATGACCGCGAGACCGAGCAGCTCGCCCTGAAGGACGGCGAACTGATCCGCACCATCGTCACCGAACATGTCCCGCCCAACGACAAGGCCGCCATCTTCTGGCTCCGCATCCGCCGCCCCGAGCGCTGGGCCGCGCCGATGGTGATCCGACGGGCCGGACCCGACGATCTCACGCCTACCGAAGAGACGCTGCGCGAGATCGAGCATGTCGCCTATGAGGCCTGGTGCGCCGCGATCGACGGCGAGCCGGAGACGGCGGGCGACGCCGACACGCTCGCCCGCATCGACGCGCTCGCTCCGGCGGATACGCCGACGGACGACACCGATCCCCTCCAGTTTCTCGCCGATCATCCTCCCCCGCAGGGGGAGGGGGACCAGCCGCAGGCTGGTGGAGGGGCTCACCTCCACTGCGGGCGCGTCGCCTGTCATACGCGGGAACCCCTCCACCGTGCTCCGCACGCGCTCGAGCGAGATTGTGTCCCCCGGACACAAACTTGGCGCGCTGGGAGCGCGCCAAAGCTCGAACGCCCTCCCCCTGCGGGGGAGGATGAAATGGCCGAACCGACGGCAAGCGATACCCTCCCTCATCGCATACACCCCCCTCTGCCGGCACCGATCACCGCACCCCTCGTCGAACCCATCGACGCCGATCCGCCCGCACCCGCAGCGCGCTACGACCCCGCCTTCGTGCCCTTGGCCCGCGCGCTCGCCGGACAAGGTGCGCTCGACCGCGATCTCGCCCGCGCCTTCGGCGTCACCACCACCATCATCCGCCAGTGGACGCTCCGCCACGCCGCCTTCGGACAGGCCGTGCGCCTTCCCAAAGAAGTCGCAGACGATGCCGTCGAAGCCGCTCTCTTCGCCCGCGCCACCGGCTACAGCCATGTCCGCGAGAAACTCCTGCGGAACGACGATGGCGACATCATCCGCACCCGGACCCGCGTCGAGCAGCCGCCCTCGCTCGCGGCCATCCTCTTCTGGCTCTCCCGCTGCCCCGACCATCGCTGGTCACTGAACGCCCGCCCCGATCTCGATCCGGACGAAGCCGCCGCCCTCATCGCCGAGACCCGCGAACGCGTCGCCGACTATGATCTCCACCGCCGCCACTGGCGCACCCATGGCTGCGCCCCGCCCGGCCGCGACGAGCCCGAGCCGCCCGAGTGGCTATGGGATGAGGAAGATCAGGAGTGAGCCTCTTGCCGTGCCTTTCCGGAATGGAGGCGGTCGCGGCAATGGCGGGGCATCTCTCGAAACGCGTCATGCCGGCTTTCGCTGGCATGACGCGGACTTACGCATCGATCGTCGAAGCGGGAAGAGTGCAGGATGCCATCGCCCCCATGTGGCGGGGGCGACGCCTCAGTCTCCGAGCTTGCCGAACTTCGCCTCGAAGCCTGCCTTGTCGCCACGCGCAAGGTAGCTCGCCTGTTCGACCCAACGGTCGCGGGCGATGCGGCCCTTGAAGGTGCCGAGCCGGTCGTCGACCTGCGCGATCTGCTGTTCGTTCAGATTGGCGATCTGCTCGAAGCGGATGATGCCGAGATCGTTGAGTATCGCCGCGGCGCGCGGACCGAGGCCCTTCATCAGCGTGAGCTCGTCCGGCGGACCTTCCCCCGGCGAGGGCAGGTTGAGAAACTGATTGCTGACATTTTCGACGGCAAGCGCCGCTTCATCCGTGATGCCGCGGCCCGGCTCTTCGATCTTGGGCGCGTGGGCGCCGGGGTCGCCGCCTTCGTCACGCCGCCGCCAGATGAAAAGGAAGGCTGCGGCGACGACGAGGACGATGAAGATGATAAGAAGTGTTGTAGTCTGGCTCATGGGGTGCGTTGCCCTTCGCTATTCCGCTCCTGAAACGGTCTATGGGCGAACGTGGCAGCGCTCAAGACGTTCCGGCACGGGCGATTTCCCGCCAGCCGATGTCGCGCCGGCAAAAGCCCGTGGGGAAGTCGATCGCATCCACCGCCTTGTAGGCCGCCGCCTGCGCGATGCGGATGTCGGGCGCGCGCGCGGTGACGTTGAGCACGCGGCCGCCATTGGCGACGAGCGTGCCGTTCTGCAGCGCCGTGCCGGCATGGAACACTTTCACGCCGGGCGTCTCGGCGTCCGCTATGCCTGTGATCGATCCGCCTTTCTCGGGCGTGCCGGGATAGCCATTGGCCGCCATCACCACGGTCAGCGCCGTGTCGCGCGACAGCCGGGGCGCCGGAACCTCGGCCAGCCGGCCCTCGGCGACGGCCAGCAGCAGATCGACCAGATCGTTCTCCAGCCGCATCATCAGCACCTGGCATTCGGGATCGCCGAAGCGCGCATTATATTCGATCAGCTTCGGTCCCTCGGCCGTCAGCATCAGCCCGGCATAGAGCACGCCGGAATAGGGCGTGCCGGCGGCGGCCATGGCCCGGACGGTCGGCTCCACGATCTCGGCCATGGCGCGTGCCTCCAGCGCCGGAGTCAGCACCGGCGCCGGGCTGTAGGCGCCCATGCCGCCGGTATTGGGGCCGACATCGCCGTCGCCGACGCGCTTGTGATCCTGCGCGGATCCCAGCGACACGACGCTATGGCCGTCGGTCAGCGCGAAGAAGCTCGCCTCCTCGCCGGTAAGGAACTCCTCGATCACCACCTCGGCGCCCGCGCTGCCGTAGCCGCCGTCGAACATGTCCTCGATCGCCGCCTCCGCTTCGGCGCGGCGTTCCGCGATCACCACGCCCTTGCCCGCGGCGAGCCCGTCCGCCTTGATCACCACCGGCAACGCGAAGGCGTCGAGGCCGGCAAGCGCGGCATCCTTGTCGGCGAAGCGCCGATAGGCGGCTGTCGGAATCGCCTCCTGCGCGCACAGATCCTTGGTGAAACCCTTCGATCCCTCGAGCTGGGCGGCGGCCTTGTCCGGGCCGAATACCGGAAATCCGGCTGCGCGCAGGGCGTTGCCGAGGCCGTCGACCAGCGGCGCTTCCGGCCCGATCACGACCAGCCCGATCGCGTGCGCGGCGCAGAATGCGGCCACCGCTTCGTGATCGGCGATGTCGAGCGCGACGATCTCGGCATGCTCGGCGATTCCGGGATTGCCGGGCGCGGCGAACAGGCGATCGAGTTTCGGTGATTGCGCCAGCTTCCATGCCAGCGCATGTTCGCGCCCGCCCGACCCGATCAGCAGGACATTCATGCCGTCTTCCCTCTATGATGACCCGCGGCTGTTAGCCGAGGAGGCCCCCGGCGACAATTCGCCCGCGCTTTCGGTTTCCGAGCTCTCCGGCGCGCTGAAGCGGACGGTGGAGGACCAGTTCGGCCATGTGCGCGTGCGCGGCGAGATTTCGGGCTTCAAGCGCGTGGCCTCGGGGCACAGTTACCTCACCTTGAAGGACGATCGCGCCTGCATCGACGGGGTGATGTGGAAGGGCACGCCCGCCCCCGCCTTCCGTCCCGAGGACGGCATCGAGATCATCGCAACCGGCCGGCTGACCACCTTCCCCGGCCGCTCCAAATATCAGATCATCATCGAGCGGATGGAGCTCGCCGGCCAGGGCGCGCTGATGGCGTTGCTCGATCAGCGCCGCCGCGCGCTCGCCGCGGAGGGCCTGTTCGATCAGGCGCGCAAGCGTCCGCTGCCCTTCCTGCCGCGCCGCATCGGCGTCATCACCTCGCCCACCGGCGCGGTGATCCGCGACATCCTCCATCGCCTCGCCGATCGCTGTCCCAGCCATGTGCTGCTCTGGCCCGTCGCCGTGCAGGGCGAGAGTGCGGCGGGGCAGGTCGCCGCCGCGGTGCGTGGTTTCGCGGCGCTGCCCACGCCGCCGGATCTGCTGATCGTGGCGCGCGGCGGCGGCTCGATCGAGGACCTCTGGGCGTTCAACGAGGAGGAGGTGGTGCGCGCCGTCGCCGCCTCGCCGATCCCGGTGATCTCCGCCGTCGGGCACGAGACGGATACGACCCTGTGCGATTTCGCCGCTGACATGCGTGCGCCGACGCCGACCGCCGCCGCCGAGATCGCGGTGCCGGTGCGGGCCGAGCTGCTCGGCCAGATCCGCGAGCTCGGGCTGCGCGCCGGCCGCTGCGCCAATCGCTATCAGGAGCGGGCGGGCGAGCTCCTCGGTCACATCGCCCGCCGGCTGCCGGCGCCGGACGCGCTGCTCGCGCCGCAGCGCCAGCGGCTCGACGATCTCGGCGAACGCTTGCCGCGCGGCCTGCGCCACCGCCTGACCCATGCCCGCAGCGATCTCGCCCACGCCGCCGGCGCGCTGCGTCCGCGGCTGCTCGACGACCGGCTCGGCCGCGCGCGGGACCGGCTGGCAGCGGCACGCCTGCGGCCCGAGCCGATCCGCGCGCGCATCCGGGACGGCAAGACCGCGCTCGACCAGCTGTGGCGGGTGATGGAGCATCTCCACCCGGACAAGCCCCTCCAGCGCGGCTATGCCCGGATCGAGCGGCGGCAGGGCGGCGTCGTCGCCACAGCGGCGGCGGCCCGCGCGGCTGGCGCGCTCACGCTGCACTTTGCGGACGGCGCGGTGGACGCGAAGGTTGAGAGGGATGCGCGCGGCGCATATGATGAGACAAAGCCTGTACAGCCGAAGCTGCTATGAGAGGCGCCTGAAGGAACGCGATAGATGTTGATGTCCCCCGGCGGCCGGCCAGCCCGCCTTCATTATCTGGCCAATGGTTTTCGGGTGCTGACCCCAGGCGATCATGTCGTCTGCGCGGTGACCGGGGCGACGATACCGCTGGATCATCTGCGCTATTGGAGCGTGGCGCGCCAGGAACCTTATGCGACGGCGGAGATCGCGACACGGGCCGAGGCCGGCGCGTGAAGCATGCTGCGCGACGCCTCGGCGCCGCTGCGATTCCCTTCCTTCTCGCCAGCTGCACCCCAATTCCGCCGGCACAGCCGCCTGCGGCCGTCCCGCCATCGCCACCTCCGCCCGTCGCGGAGCGGCCGGCATCGCCGCCCCAGGCTTTTGATTTCGCGCTGCGCGGGCCGCTGAGCCAGGGCGGCGTGGCGATCGGCTCGGCTCCGGCCGGTGCCGTGTCCCTGGCGTTGGACGGCAAGCCGGTGGAACTGGCTTCCGACGGCCGCTTCGTGATCGGCTTCGATCGCGATGCGGCTGCGACGGCGGTGCTCACGGCCCGCCTGGCGGACGGGTCGCTGCTTCGCCAGACCCTCTCCATCCAGCCGCGGCAATGGCGGATCGAAAATCTGCCGACACTGCCGCGCGGGACGACGCCGACACCCGAATTCCTCGCCCGGCGCAAGATCGAGCTCGCGAAGATCAACGCCGCCCGCGAGGTCCGGTCCGGCAGCATGGGCTGGGCGCAGCATTTCCTCTGGCCGGCGACCGGCCGGATCAGCGGCGTCTTCGGATCGCAGCGAATCTATGCGGGCGAGCCCGGTGCCTATCATTCCGGCGTGGACGTCGCCCGCCCGGCGGGCACGCCGGTGGTGTCCCCGGCCGATGGCGTGGTGATCCTCGCGGCGGATGCGCCTTTCTCGCTGGAGGGCAATCTGCTGATGATCGATCATGGCATGGGGTTGAACAGCGCCTTCCTCCATCTCTCGCGCATCGACGTGAAGGTGGGGCAGCGGGTGACGCGGGGCCAGCTCATCGGCGCGGTCGGCATGACGGGCCGGGCGACCGGGCCGCATCTCCACTGGAGCATGAAGTGGCGCGATGCCCGCATCGATCCGCAGGCGCTGGCCGGCCCGATGCCGGGGGCGGCGGGAATACAGCCCTCGTCCGCCGATTCGAGCGATTGATTCAGGCGCTCTGAATATAGTCGCGCATCGCGCGCGCTTCCTGCTCGATCCGGTCGATCCGCATCTTCACCAGATCGCCGATCGAGACGATGCCGATCAGCCGTCCCTGCTCCACCACCGGCAGATGCCGCACGCGCTGCTGGGTCATCATCGCCAGTGCGGAAAGCACGCTGACCTCCCCCGTCACGGTGATCACGGGGCTCGTCATGACGTCGTCCACCCGCTTGTCGAGGATGGCCGCGCCATCGCGTTGCAGGCCCTCGATCACGTCGCGTTCGGAGAATATGCCGGCGACTCTGTCTCCATCCATCACCGGCACCGCACCGATCCTGCGGCCTGCCAGCAAGGCGAGCGCATCCGAAACGCGGGCGCCGACGGCGATGCTCACCACCGCCTTTCCCTTGGTGTCGAGAATTGCCGATATCGTCATGTCAGGCTCCTCTGCATGAAACGGTCCGTGCCGACTGACGCTTGATGATCCCACTTCGGGCCGCCAAAGGAAAGGCACGAACGCCGTTTGCGATCGGAATGTTTGGAGGCCGGAAAGGTGACGGAAACCCGCGAACCCGTGCTGCGAGTCGTGCCAAGGCCGGGAGATATCAACGCCAACGGCCATATTTTCGGCGGCTGGGTGCTCTCGCAGATGGACATCGCCGGCGGTCTGGAGGCCAGCCGCGTAGTGAACGACAGCCGGCTTGCCACCGTCGCCGTCGAATCGATGAAGTTCATCGCCCCGGTGCTGCTGCGCGACGTGGTGTCCGTCTATGCCGAGGTGGAGCGGATCGGACGCACCTCCGTTTCCGTCCGCGTCGAGGTCATATCGAGCCGCAATCGCGGTGCCGAGCAGGTGAAGGTGACCGAAGGCCTGTTCACCTTCGTCGCCATCGACGAGGACAGCCGGCCACGGCCGATCGAGCGATCCGACGGCGGCGGGGCCTGAGCCGCAACGCGCAACCCCGTCAGTCGCGGTCGACCAGCTTATATTGCAGCGTCGCCCGTCCATTGGCAGGCAGCTTCGCGATCCAGAGCGTGCGGCCATTATGCGCATCCAGCCGATGGCTGGGCGAGACCGGCTGCGTCGAGGAGTCCGGCAGGATGAAGGCGATTTCGACCGTGGCCGGCGTGGCGTTGGCGTTGCTGATCTCGATCTCGTAGCGGCGGGACGAAGCGTCGCCGCCTCGCGCGAGGGCGCGCTGCGCGACCTGGATCTGCGGGCTGCTGCCGACGAGCCACTCGATCTCGTTGCCGATCGCGGCATCCTTGAGGATGGTTTCGCCCGCCAGCATCGGCCGCGATCCGGTCTGTTCGAAGATGGCCACCTTGCCGGATGGCAATGGCAGACCGAGTCCGCGTTCCTTCACGTTCTTCGTGCGCATCAGGATCGCGGCCGGCGCCGGATCCTGCTCTTCTCCGACGGTGACTCGCGCGGCGTAGACGGGATCGAAAGCGATATTCTCGCGCGCGAGCAAGGCGACCTGCTTCTGCGCATGCGCCGCCACGGTGACCGCCTCGGGAATCCGGTAGAGCTTCAGGTCGCCCAGTTCCTCCTGCACCGCGGTCATCGCGACGGGAGCCGCCATCAGCCGCTCGACGCGCGCCTGCGCCGTGACGATGATGTCCTCGCCGCCCATCATCGGTGCAGGAGGCGGTGGCGGCGGTGGAGGCGGCATGTCCACGTCGCTGGTCGTGCCCATTGGCCAGCAGGCGAGCGCGACGCTCGGCGCAAGAGGGTCGGCCGCGCCGGTATCACTCTCGGACCGATTGAGCGTTCCCGCCACGGCCTGCGCCTGCGCGTCAGGGAATGTCTCGTCATTGCCATTGGCGAGAGTCATCCAGGCGAACAGGTCGAAATGACGTCCGTCCGCGGCGATCTCGGCAACATAATTGGCCTGCCAATCGAAATTTTCGGCGAGATAGCTGAGCGTGACGACCGCGTGGACCGCGGCCTTGCTCGTGGTTTTCACGCTGAGCGTGGGTCGTGCCGAAAGGCCAGCCGGCGCGCCGTCATAATTCAGCGCTTCGGGAAGACCGGAACAGGAGAGCGCCTCGATCCCCTCGGCCGTCTGCAGGATCACGCCGCCGCCCGGGCCGGCCCGCAGCACCGCATCGGTTTCGCGTACCGCCCCCGTCGCCCGGCTGGTGCGGCGCAGATGGACGCGGCGGCCCAGCCAGCCGTCGATCAGCGCGGCGGGCGAGAGCAGGCGGGCGTCGCGATTCTTCTCGGCCATGCCGCCCGGCAGGCCGGTGACGATCGCGCTCACCGGGATCATGCTGCCGGCCACCCCTTCGAACCGGACTTCGCTGTCTCCGGCAGGAAGGTCGATCGAACGGGTCTCCGTGATCAGCGCGAAGCCGCGCAACCATGCCAGATCCATGCCGTCACCGTCGCCTCGATCGGGATTGCGATAGACCGTGACGGCTACCGTATCCGGCCGCGTCGAGGTGACGACCATGGCCTGCGCCGGCGCGGCCAGCGCCATCGACAGGGCGAGCAGGCGCTTCAATTGCGCGTCTCGAACACCGCCGTCACCTGGGTTTCGCCATTGGCGGCAACCGGCACATGCCATTGCGCCTCGTTGGAGGAGAGACGCTCGCTCTTGAGGCTCTCGCTGGCGATCCGCGTATCCTGCCAGCCCCAGTCGAGGCCGGACTGGATGAGATCCACCGTCACCGGTGCCGCGCGCGCATTGGTGATCGTATAGCGCATCGCCGTGCGCCAGCGCTCGTCGCCCAGCCGCTCCCGCTTTTCGACGACGCTCTTCACCTTGACGTCGAAGGCATCGCCCGTCCGGATGGCCAGTTCCGATCCCATCGGGGTGTGATCGATGCCGTTCTCGCCGATGAACTGGGGGTTGCCGCGCGCATCCTTCATATAGACGCGCACCGTGCCGGCCGGGAGCTGATCCCCCAGCCCGCCTTCCTTGCTGCTGGTGAATTTGAGCACCGTGCTCGCGCTGGCGGCATCGCCGCTCTGCAGCCAGCCGGCGCGATACTCATAAGCCTTGCGGGCCGCCGCGCCCTGTACGTCGAGGAAGCTGACCTGCTTGGTCTGCGCATTGGCGATCGTCGTGCGCTCGGCCAGGGGATAGAGATAATAATCGCCAAGCTGCGCGCGCGGGCCGCTTTCCGTTCCGGCCCGTCGGATCGGCGCAGGCTGCGCGCGATAGCCGTAGCGATTGTCGTTGCCGCCCTGGTTGGGCGTTCCGGCCACCATCACCACGTCGGCATTGGCGAAGCTGGTGCCGGTCGTGTTGCTGAGCGTGATCCAGCCCTGCACGTCGATCTTGCCGGCCGTTTCGTCGAAGCGGGCGACATAGTCGGCCTTCCAGCCGAGGCCGGGCGTCAGATAGCTGAGCCGCGCCGGGCGCGTGCCGCCGCGGCTGCTCTGCAACGTGATCGACAGGGTCGGGCGCGCGCGCAGATTGTCGGGCACCTTGTCGAACACGACGCGCACCGGCAGCCCGTCGTCGCGCAGCACCTCGATCCGCGGGCCGATCTGCAGCACCACGCCGCCATTCACCGCCAGCACCTTGGCCACCTCGCGCGTCTCCGCGCCCGTGGCAGGGTTGGTCCGTACGATGGTGACGGTCTGGCCGACCGCCTTTTCCATCAGCTTGCCGGGCGAGAGCAGGTCATAGTCGAAATTCTGCTCGACGATCGCGGTGCCGTCCGCGGCGAAGGAAACTGTTTCCGGCCGGATCTGCGCGGATACGTCCGGGAATTCCTGGCGGCTGCGCCCGGTGGGGATCGCGAGCGAGCGGGTATCCTGAACGAGGGCGAGATTGTCGTTGTAGATGGTGATGGCGACATCGCCCTGCGCGGTCTGCGCGAAGGCGGCGGCCGGGACGAGCAAAGGCAGGCTGGCTAGGACGGACAGGCGCATGCAGGCATCATCCCCTTATGATCTTGCGGGATAGTGGCCCGGATTCAAGCATTTGCGAAGAGCAAAAGAAAAGGGCGCCGCGCTGGTGCGCGACGCCCTTTCTGGTTTCGGGTCGAAAGATCAGGCTTCAGCGATAGCTGCTGCGCTCTCGTCCTTGCGCGGACGGCCGCGGCGGCGCTTCGGCTTTTCCTCGCCGTCCGGAGCGGCCTCGGCCGCCGGCTCGGGGGCAGGCGCCGAACTCTGCTCGGGTTCCGCGGCGAAGGCCGGCGGCAGGCTGGCGGCGTCGATCCGCTCGCCCTCGGTGCCTTCGGCTTCGCGGCGCGGACGGCCACGGCCGCGGCGTGCGCGCGGCGCGATCTCGACGCCCTCGACGCCGGGCTGCGGCTCGAAAGAAGCCGCGGCGGCAGGAGCGGCGGCTTCCGCGAAATCGAGCTGCGGCGCTGCCTCGGGCCGATCCTGGCGCTCGAAGCGCTGCTGGCGCTCGGGACGATCCTGGCGTTCCGCACGCTCTTGGCGTTCCGGACGGTCCTGACGTTCCGGACGGTCCTGACGTTCGGGGCGGTCCTGGCGGTCTTGGCGATCCTGCCGCTCGTAGCGCTCCTGGCGGGGCTGGCGCTCGCGGCGTTCGCCGCCATGGCCATTGCCCTGCTGCTGCGCATAGCCGTTGCCGTTGCGCTCGCCGCCGCTGTCTTCGCCATATTCGCCGGCGCCGTTGAAATCGCCGTCGCCGTCCTCGTCGAAGTCCTGATTGTCGAACCGGTCGCGGCGTTGATCCTCGAAGCGGCTCCGGGTCTCGCTCAGGACGCGGAAATAATGGTCCGCGAACTGGAGATAATATTCCGTCATCACCCGGTCGCCCTGCATCTGGGCGTCGCGAGCCAGCGTCTTATATTTCTCGTGAAGCTGGTTCGCGTTGCCGCGCGCGCGGTTATCGATCCGATTCCCCCGATCGGGGCCGTTATTGCCACCGTTCGGCCGGGGCGCACCGCCCCCGCGGCCACGACGGCGGCCGTTCTGACGATTGTTGATCAACTGTTCGCTGCCTTCGTCACTGGTGGCAAATGGTCACCACTCCCAAAGGCCGGGCCCACCCCGGCCAAAAATATGTGCACGACTCCCATCGGGGTGGACGGTCCCGAAAATCGGGGCATCCACAGCCTCCTATGCAGAACCGCCAACTTGCAGCGGCGCGGCCATTGGGGGTCGGTCAGGGGCCAGTCGTACCAGTGTCGAGGCCCCCATTCCTGGCGCCTATCTAGTGTCTCGTTCGGCGAAATCCAAGGGGAATTTCGGTCTTTCTACGATGAACCGCCCAGGATCACGCACCGATCCCGTCCGCCCAGATCCTGGCGGATCGACGGATCGAAGCCCGCGTCGCGAAACAGCGCCGAGACCGCGGCCCCTTGCGCAAAACCGATTTCGATGCACGCAACTCCGCCGGGAGCGAGCATTTGCCCGATCTGCGGCGCGAGCCGGCGATATTCGTCGAGGCCCTCCGGCCCGGCAAACAGGGCGGATGCCGGCTCATGCTCGGCTACCTCGCGCGGCAATACGGCCTCGCTTTCGACATAAGGCGGATTGCACAGCACGAGGTCGAAACGGTCGGCTATTCCTTCTCCCCAGTCGCCAGCCTGGAATCGCGCCCGCTCCGCGAGACCCAGCCGTTCCGCATTGCCGCGGGCGATAACCAACGCCTCCGGCGATCGGTCTATCCCGAGGCCATGGGCATCCGGCCATATGTCGAGCGCGGCGAGCAGCAGCGCACCGGATCCCGTGCCGAGATCCAGGATGCTGGCCGGCGCGCGTGCGCCGAAATGATCGATCGCGGCCTCGATCAGCGTCTCCGTGTCGGGCCGCGGGATCAGCACGCCGGGCGCCACCGCCAGCTCGATCGTCCAGAAGGCGCGCCTGCCGGTGATATAGGCGATGGGCTCGCCGTCCAGCCGGCGGCGGAGCAGGCCGGCGAAACTTTCGGGGGCGAGGTCGTCGAGCCGGCCGAGCAGCATCGCCTCACGGCTAAGGCCCAGGGCATGGGCCATCAGCAGCTCCGCATCGAGCCGGGGCGTGTCGCTGATCGTTGCAAGCGCCGTCGCACCGCGCACGATGCCGTCGCGCGCCGTCACGCCTCCGCCCACGGCGCTGGCGGATTCACCCATCGATTCGATCGCATCTTTCTCCCGTCATGCCAGCGTCCGCTGGGATGACGAAGAAGAACAAGCTCCACATCGACGACGCGCGCATGGCGCAATTCCGAGCGGAAGCGCCATCATCAGACATCCAGATTCGCCAGCCTCGCCGCTTCATCCTCGGCGATCAGCGCCGACACCAGTTCTTCGAGACCGGGGCCTTCGAGGATCTCGGGCAGGCGGTGGAGGGTCAGGTTGATGCGATGGTCGGTCACCCGGCCCTGCGGGAAATTATAGGTGCGGATCCGCTCGGACCGGTCGCCCGATCCGACCATCGACTTGCGCGCGCCCGCCCGCTCGCTCGCCAGCCGCTCGCGCTCGGCCTCGTAGAGACGCGTGCGCAGCACCTTCAGTGCCTTGGCCTTGTTCTTGTGTTGCGATTTCTCGTCCTGCTGGATCACGACGAGGCCGGTCGGCAAATGGGTGATGCGCACGGCGCTGTCGGTGGTGTTGACCGATTGGCCGCCCGGGCCCGACGAGCGATAGACATCGATGCGCAGGTCCTTGTCGTCGATCTGCACGTCCACCTCCTCGGCCTCGGGCAGCACCGCGACGGTGGCGGCGGAGGTGTGGATGCGCCCCCCGCTCTCGGTCACCGGCACGCGTTGCACACGGTGGACGCCGCTTTCGAACTTGAGGCGCGCGAACACGCCGGCGCCGGTCAGCGAGGCGATGACTTCCTTATAGCCGCCGAGTTCGGCCGGGCTGGCGGAGATCAGCTCCACCTTCCAGCCGCGTTCCTCGGCATAGCGCTGGTACATGCGCAGCAGGTCGCCCGCGAACAGCGCGGCCTCGTCCCCGCCGGTGCCGGCGCGGATCTCGAGCATGGCCGAACGTTCGTCGGCCGCATCCTTGGGCAGCAGGCGCAAGGCCAGCGTGCGTTCCGCCTCCGGCAGCTTCGCCTTGATCGCCTCGGCCTCTTCCTCGGCCATCGCCCGGATCTCGGCATCGGCTTCGGGGTCGGCGATCATATGGGCGAGATTGTCGAGTTCCGCGCGCAGCCGACGCACCTCGCCCGCGGCCTGCGCCACCGGCTCGACCTCGGCATATTCCTTCGAAAGCTGCACGAAGCGATCGGCGGCGAGATGGCCCGATGCCATTTCCGCCTGCAGTTCGTCGCGCCGCGCCTCGATCGCGGCGATGCGGGACGCGGGGATGGAGACCATCAGCGGCTCACCGCCTCGCCCACCTTGTCCAGCGGAACCATCGTCTGGCTGCCCTCTACGAGATTCTTCACCGCTGCCTCGCCACGCGCGATCTCGTCGTCGCCGATGATCACCGCAAAGCGCGCGCCGCTGGCATCCGCCTTCTGCATGCGGCGCTTCATGTTGCCGCGATAAGCCATGTCGGCGGCGATGCCGGCGCGGCGCAGGCTGGCGAGCAGGCCCGTGGCCACCGCCTCGGCCGCCGCGCCCATCGGCACGATAGCCGCCTGGATGCCGGCAGGCGCGGGTGCGTCGATCAGCATCGCCAGCCGCTCGATGCCGGCGGCCCAGCCGACCGCCGGGGTGGCGGGACCGCCGAGCGCCTCGATCAGCCCGTCATAGCGCCCGCCGCCGAGCACCGTGCCCTGGGCGCCGAGCCGGTCGGTCACGAATTCGAACGCGGTGTGGCGATAATAATCGAGGCCGCGCACCAGCCGGGGGTTGCGCGTCCAGGCAACCCCCGCGGCCTGCAGGCCGCGCGTCACCGCCTCGAAGAAGGCGCCGGCCTCGGAGGAGAGATGATCGTCGATCGTCGGTGCCGCCGCCGCGATCGGGATGTCGCGCGGATCCTTGCTGTCGAGAATGCGCAGCGGATTGCGGCTCAGCCGGTCGACGCTCTCCTCGGACAGCGCGTCCCGATGCGCCTCGAAATGGCGGATCAGCGCCTCGCGCCAGGCTTCCCGGGTCGCCTGGTCGCCCAGCGTGTTGAGCGTCAAGGTCACGCCTTCGGCGACGCCCAGCTCGTGCAGAAGCTGGTCGGCGAAGACGAGCAGCTCGACATCCGCCGCCGGCTCGGCCGATCCGATGACCTCGGCATCGAGCTGGTGGAACTGGCGGAAGCGGCCCTTTTGCGGCCGTTCGTAGCGGAACAGCGGGCCGTGCGTGGCGACCTTGAGCGGCGCATGCTGCTGCCAGCCATTGGTCAGATAGGCACGTGAGATGCCCGCGGTGAATTCGGGACGCAAGGTCAGCGAATCTCCGCCGCGATCCTCGAACGTGTACATTTCCTTGGAAACGACGTCGGTAGTCTCGCCGAGCGAGCGCGAGAACACGGCGGTCGCTTCGAAAACCGGCACCTCGACGCGGCCGAAACCATAGAGCCGGCGCACATGTTCGAACGTCTCGACGACATGTCCGAACCGCAAGGCGTCCTCGCCGAGCATGTCCTGGGTTCCGCGGATGGCCTGGGGTGTGGTGATCTTGCTCATTGCGAGCGCGCTCTTAGAGCCTGATCGCCTGAGGCGAAAGCGGTTTGCGCGCTGTGCAAAGCCGGCCGGTGCCTTCGTTTTCGGGAATGGAGGACAGTGCGGCTTGGCGGCCGGTCTGTCGGAAACGGCCGCAGTCGAAGGCAAAATTAAGGATGTTGGAAATAGACCTTGTGAACGCCGCTGCTCCGTCATAGGCGCGTGCTATTGGTGCGGCGCAACATATCAAGGGGACCCTTGTGAATATCGAGCTTATTCCAGTCGGCGACAATCCTCCTCACAGCCTGAATGTCGTCATCGAGGTGCCTGTGGGCGGCGAGCCGGTGAAATATGAGTTCGACAAGAAGTCGGGAGCACTCTTCGTCGATCGCATCCTGCACACGCCGATGCGCTATCCCGCCAATTACGGCTTCGTCCCGCATACCCTGTCGCCGGACGGCGATCCGTTGGACGCGCTCGTCGTCGCGCGCTCGCCCTTCGTGCCGGGCTGCGTCGTGCGTGCCCGCCCGATCGCGGTGCTGAAGCTGGAGGACGAAGCCGGCGGTGACGAGAAGCTGCTGACCGTGCCGGTCGACGCCACTTTCCCCTATTACAGCAAGGTCGGGGAAAAGGACGATCTGCCCGAGATCGTGATGCAGCAGATCGAGCATTTCTTCACCCATTACAAAGATCTCGAGGCGAAGAAGTGGGTGCGTATCGGTACCTGGGGCGGCGCCGAGGAAGCGCGTACCATCGTCATGGAAGCGATCGAGCGCGCCAAGGCCGCCAAGGCCTGATCGGACACGCTCTTCCTCATTCCATCCCGGCTTCGGCCGGGATAGGTTCGATCGCATGCCGAACCTGAGCCTCGCCATCAGCAGCACCATCGCGCCGCCGCGCTTCCTCGTTTTCGGCGGTCTGCTGATCGCTGGCATACCGATCGCGTCGAGGCTCGGCCTGCAGCATGGGCTGCTGCTGAGCTTCGATGTGGCGGCGGGCGTCTTCCTGCTCTCGCTCCTGCCGCTGCTGCGCAGCCGCACCGCGGACGACATGCGGCGCCGCTCGAAGGAGAATGACGCGAACCGGGCGCTGCTGCTCGGCATCACCGGCGCGGTGATGACGGTCATTCTCGTCGCCGTTGCGGCCGAGCTTTCCCAGAAGCAGCAGACGGACGGCTATGCCATCGCGCTGATCGTCTCGACGCTGCTCATCGCCTGGCTGTTCAGCAACAGCGTCTATGCGCTGCACTATGCCCATATCTTCTATCTGGAAAATCCGGAGGGCGAGGCGGACTGCGGCGGGCTCGACTTTCCGGGGACGAAAGAACCCGATTATTGGGATTTCGTCTATTTCGCCTTCACGCTGGGTATGACGTTCCAAACGTCAGACGTGGACATGACGCAGGGCCATATGCGGCGCGTCGCCACCTTCCACTGCCTGGCTGCCTTCATCTTCAACATCGGCATCCTCGCTTTCTCGATCAACGTGCTCGGCGGCAGCTGATCCGGAATCCCGCCGGGATCGAAGGCCCGGCACGCAGAAGCTGGAACTCGACAGGGCGCTGTGGCCGCGCCAAACAGGGGCATATCCTCTTCGGAGTGCTCGATGCGTTCTTCCCTGCTTGCTATTGCTTCCTGCCTTCTCCTCGCCACGGCACCGGCCGCCCATGCGGCGAACAGCGCCCCCCAGCCGCTCGCCGTCGTCGATACCATCCCGCCGGCGCGCGACGTCGCCTGGCCGGGGACGATCAGGCTCGCCGTCGATGTCAGCGACGTCACGCGCGGCATCTTTCGGGTGAAGGAAAGCATTCCGGTCTCCGCCGCAGGCCCGCTGGTGCTGCTCTTTCCGAAGTGGCTGCCCGGCGATCACCAGCCGAGCGGCGAGATCGAGAAGCTCGTCGGCCTCAAGATCAGCGCAGGCGGCAAGCCGGTCGAATGGCGGCGCGATCCGGTCGACGTCTATGCCTTCCACGTGACGGTGCCCGAAGGCGCCGGAGCTCTCGATCTCGATTTCCAGTTCGTCTCGGCCACGGCGGACAACCAGGGCCGGATCGTCGCGACGCCCGACATGGTGAACCTGCAGTGGAATTCGGTCGCTCTCTATCCGGCTGGCTATTTCGTCAGGAACATCACCTTCGATCCGTCGCTGACTCTGCCCGCCGGCTGGACGGCCGCAACCGCGCTCGATGCCGCGCCGGCCGAGGGCGCGACGCTGCGCTACAAACCCGTGCCGTTCGACGTGCTGGTCGATTCCCCAGTCTATGCCGGCCGCTATCGCCGTACCGAGACGCTGGCGGAGGGCGTGCGTCTCAACGTCTTCGCCGATCGGCCCGAGCAGCTGGCGATGACACCCGACGTGCTGGCCGCGCACCGCAGCCTCGTGGCCCAGGCGGTGAAGCTGTTCGGCGCGCAGCATTATGATCATTATGATTTCCTGCTCGCCGTCACCGACCGGCTGGGCGGGATCGGGCTGGAGCATCATCGCAGCTCCGAGAATAGCGGCGACGGCGATTTCCTGACTAACTGGAAGAATAGCGTCGCCGGGCACGATCTGCTGCCTCACGAATATACCCATAGCTGGAACGGCAAGTTCCGCCGTCCCGCCGACCTGTGGACGCCGGATTATCGCCAGCCGATGCGGGACAGCCTGCTCTGGGTCTATGAAGGCCAGACGCAATTCTGGGGCTATGTGCTCGCGGCGCGCTCCGGCCTGCTGAGCAAGGAGGAGACGCTCGGCGCGCTGGCGATGACCGCGGCGGTCTACGACACCCGCGTCGGCCGCACCTGGCGTCCGCTGATCGACACCACCAACGATCCGATCATGGCCGATCGTCCGCCGCTCGCCTGGCGGAGCTGGCAGCGATCCGAGGATTATTACAGCGAGGGCCAGCTCGTCTGGCTCGACGTCGACAGCCTGATCCGGGAGAAGAGCGGCGGGCGCAAGTCGCTCGACGATTTCGCCCGCGCCTTCTTCGGCCTCACCGATCGCGATTATGGCGAGGTGACCTACACGTTCGACGATGTCGTCGCGACGCTCAACACGGTGATGCCCTATGACTGGGCCGGCTTCCTGCGTCAGCGGCTCGACAAGACCAGCGAGCATGCGCCGCTCGACTGGGTGGCGCGCGGCGGATACCGGCTGACCTATGCCGAGGAGCCGACCACCTATTTCAAGGCGGCCGAAAGCGACCGCAAGATCAAGGATCTGACCTTCTCGATCGGCCTGGTCATCGGCAAGGGCGCCCGTGTGACCAGCGTCCAGTGGGACGGGCCGGCCTTTCAGGCGGGCATCACCGTCGGCAGCGAGATATTGGCGGTGAACGGCCGCACCTATGACGACGATCTGCTCAAGGATGCGATCAAGGCGGCAAAGGGCGGCACCAAGCCAATCACGCTGCTGATCAAGCAGGGTGAAGTCTATCGCAGCGTCGACGTGCAGTGGAATGGCGGCTTGCGCTATCCGCGGCTCGAGCGGGTCGGCGGCGGCGCCAGCACACTCGACGCGCTACTGGCACCGCGATCCTGAGCAAACACACCGTTTGCGCTGAGCTCGTCGAAGTGCTCCCTTCCACCTCTGCGATGGTGGAAGAAGCAGGAAAGGGCTTCGACAAGCTCAGCCCAAGCGGGCCGGGGGTCTGGACCCTGACTGTGCGTTACGGGTTCACACATCCGCGATTTGGAGCTTTGTTCTTCGGCACTCCGGCGAAAGCTGGGCTCGCTCTCCACAAGCATGCCGGGTGCCAGCTGAGAGTGATGCCAGCTTCCGCCGGCATGACGCGGGGAAAAACACGACCCCACCGATGTGGGAACGCCGAGGTGTCCGTGCAGCGATGATCGGGCCGCGTCTCCTCGCGCCTACCGTTTCTTCCGCTTCTTCTTCTCAGGCGCACGCCGCCCCGCCTCGACGGCGAGCAGCGCCCAGCGGCGCATTTCGTCCGGATCGTCATGCACGTCGCCGGGCGCGCGGCGGTAGTTCATGCCGCCGACGCGCCCGTCCTTGAAGGCGTAGCGGAATCGATCGCAGCCCGCTTCATCCCACAGCGGATCGCTCTCGGCGTCCGCCTTGAACCAGAGGTCGTCGAAGCCGAGCAGCGCGAAGACGGTGCCGTCGAGATACAGGATCTTGCCGCCCATCATCGATCGGGCGGTCACTTCGCCGATCGGTGCCAGCGCCTCCTCGATCCAGTCGACGAGGCCGTCGTCGCTCATTGCGCCGCGAGTGCCGTCAGCGCGTCGCCGTCGACGCGCATCACCGTCCACTCGTCCATCGGCTTGGCGCCGAGCGCCTTGTAGAAGGCGATGGACGGAGCGTTCCAATCCAGCACCGCCCATTCGAACCGGCCGCAATCGCGCTCGACCGCGATCCGGGCGAGCTGGACGAGCAAGGCCTTGCCGATGCCCAGCCCGCGGGCCTCGGGCTCCACGAACAGGTCCTCGAGATAGATACCGCGCTTCCCCGTCCAGGTGGAGAAATTGTGGAACCACACGGCGAAGCCGACGGCGCGGCCGTCATGCTCGGCGATCAGGCCATGCGCGTTGGCCTCGGGCCCGAACAGCGCCGCATGCATCATCACGGCATCGGCCTTCACCGCATGCGGCTCATGCTCATAGTCGGCAAGCGCCTGCACGAGGCGCAATATGTCCGGCACATCGGCGGGCATCGCCTCCCGGATGACGATGCTCATGCGTGATTTCCCACCATACGCAGCCCGGTGATGCAGGCGATGATCGCGCCCATCAGCAACAGCCGCACGAGCCCGGCGGGTTCCTGGTAGAAGAGGATACCGACGGCGACCGTGCCGATCGCGCCGATCCCGCCCCATACCAGATAGGCCGTTCCCATCGGCACGATGCGCGCGCCAACCTCGAGCAACGCCATGCTGGCGAGCGCGCAGACCAGGAAGCCGATCGTCCAGGGAATATTGCGGAAGCCTTCGACGTAGCGCAGGCAGGTGGTGAAGCCTACCTCGAACATCCCGCCGATCAGCAGCGCCCCCCACGCCAGCGTCGGATTCACTCCGCAGCCTGTTGCGCCGTCGCGTTCGCCGCCTCGATCTCGGCCGCCTTGGCCTCGACGAGCTTGACGATATGCTCGATCATGTCGGCATCCTGGACATGATGGTCGGTCACGCCGGACAGATAGACCATATGCTTGCCGTTGCCGCCGCCGGTGATGCCGATGTCGGTCTCGCGCGCCTCGCCGGGGCCGTTGACGACGCAGCCGAGCACGGACAGCGACATCGGCGTCGAGATATGCCGCAGCCGGTCTTCCAGCTTCTCGACGGTGCGGATCACGTCGAAGCCCTGCCGCGCGCAGGAGGGGCAGGAGACGACGCGCACGCCGCGGGTGCGGATGCCGAGCGACTTGAGGATCTCGTAGCCGACGCGGACCTCTTCCTCCGGCTCGGCCGAGAGCGAGACCCGGATCGTGTCGCCGATGCCGGCCCAGAGCAGGTTGCCGATGCCGATCGCCGACTTCACCGTGCCGCCGATCAGGCCGCCCGCCTCGGTGATGCCGAGATGCAGCGGGCAATCCACCGCTTCGGCGAGGCCCATATAGGCGGAGACGGCGAGGAACACGTCCGACGCCTTCACCGCCACCTTATATTCGTGGAAATCGTGATCCTGCAGCAGCTTGATATGATCGAGCGCGCTCTCGACCAGCGCCTCGGGGCAGGGCTCGCCATATTTTTCGAGCAGGTCCTTCTCGAGGCTGCCGGCGTTGACGCCGATGCGGATCGCGCAGCCATTGGCCTTGGCCGCACGTACCACCTCGGCAACGCGATCGGACGAGCCGATATTGCCGGGGTTGATGCGCAGGCAGGCCGCGCCCGCATCGGCCGCTTCGAGCGCGCGCTTGTAGTGGAAATGGATGTCCGCGACGATCGGCACCTTCGCCGCGCGCGTGATCTGCCGGAAGGCGGCGGTCGATTCGACATCGGGGCAGGAAACCCGGATGATATCGGCGCCGGCCTCCTCGCAGCGGCGGATCTGGTCGATCGTCGCCTTCGCATCGGAGGTTGGGGTATTGGTCATCGTCTGCACGGTGACAGGGGCGCCGCCACCGACCGGAACGGTACCGACCATGATCTGACGCGAGGTGCGGCGCGTGATATCGCGCCAAGGACGGATAGACATGGCGCCCCCTATAGCGCCAAGAAGGCGCGACTCAAAGACGGGAGCCGATCATCAGCGTTACAAGCCGTACAGCTCCCGTCCTGCGTCATTATGGTTTGGATTGGCTGAGGATCGGCGCCTTCCTGCTGCTGATCGTCTACCATATCGGCCTCTATTTCAGCCCGTGGGACTGGCATGTGAACGCCGCCCCGCCGGTGCCGTGGGTGGTGTACATCCTGCACCTGCTCAACCCCTGGCGGATGACTCTCCTTTTCGTCGTATCCGGTTACGCCTCGCGCGCGCTGCTCAGCCGGTCGCCCAGCCCGGGTGGATTCGCCGTGGCGCGCAGCAAGCGGCTGCTCATCCCGCTGCTGTTCGGCGTGTGCGTGCTGGTCGTGCCGCAGCCCTGGATCGAGGCGCGGGTGAAGGACGGCTATCAGCACGGCTTCTTCTGGTTCTGGATCCACCAATATTTCAACTTCGATCCGTCCGACGGGATCGATACGCCGGCCTTCGACCATCTCTGGTTCGTCGCCTACATCTGGGTCTATTCGATCGTCGTCGCAGCCGGCGCGCGGTTCCTGCCGGCGCCTCGTGCGACCGCGCTGCAGGCTCTGGCAGAGCGCTGGCTGTCCGGCTGGCGGCTGATCGTGCTGCCCATCCTGTGGATCCTGTTCTGGCGGCTCGTCGTCTGCGGGGGCGGCATTCCCAGCAACCGGGTGCTGACCGACTATCAGGGCCATCCGCTCTACCTTCCGGCCTTCCTCTTCGGCTTCGCCCTGGCGCGCAGCGAGGCGCTGTGGCCGTCGATCCTGCGCTGCTGGCGGATCGCGGCGGGAATCGCGGCTATCGCCTATCTTGGCCTGCTGTGGAGCGATGCGGGCTATCCGGGCGTGCGCCTGCCGGAAGAAGCGGGCAGGCAGCTCGGCTTCGCCTTCGCCATCTGCATGCAATGGACGATGGTGGTGGCGCTTCTCGGATTTGCCGAAATCCACCTCAATCGCGACGATCGCATCCGTGCGACGCTGACGGAGGCGGTATTTCCCGTCTATATCATTCACCAGACGGTGATCGTCGCCATGGGCTGGTGGCTGCTGCTGCATCCGATGCCCGTTGCGGCGCAGATCGTCGTCCTGCTCGCCACCACCTGCGGGGCTTGCTGGCTCTTCTACCTGGTGGGACGGTCCATTCCCTGGCTGCGTCCGCTGATCGGGCTCGGCCCGATCGCACGAGGAGCGCGATGACGATGTCCGAACGATGGACGCTACTGATTCACGGCGGCGCCGGCAGCATGCGTCGCGGCGTCTTTCCTGCCGCGGAGGATATTCACTGTCGCACCGGCCTGCGGCGCGCGCTGGATGCAGGTGCCGCGATTCTTGCCGAGGGCGGCGATGCCCTGGATGCCGTCGAGGCGGCGGTTCGCGTGCTGGAGGACGATCCCGGCTTCAATGCGGGACGCGGCTCTGTCTTCACCCATGAGGGCGTCAACGAGCTCGATGCCGCGGTGATGCGTGGATCCGATCGGGCGGCCGGCGCGGTCACCGGCGTCACGCGCACCCGCAATCCGGTCAGCCTCGCCCGGGCGGTGATGGAGCGCAGCCCGCATGTCCTGCTCGGCGGCGGCGGCGCCGATCGCTTCTCGTCCGAGGCAGGGTTGGAGCAGGTCGATCCCGTCTGGTTTCGCACCGAGGAGCGCTGGCGGCAGCTGGAGGAATTGAAAGCGCGGGGCGACAAGGCATTCGACGTCGACATGAAATATGGCACGGTCGGCGCGGTCGCGGTGGATCGCCGGGGACATGTCGCGGCAGCGACGTCGACCGGCGGGCTGACGGCGAAGCGCTGGGGCCGGATCGGCGATTCGCCGCTGATCGGCGCCGGCACCTATGCCGACGATCGTGCGGCGGCCGTCTCCGCCACCGGGGCGGGTGAATATTTCATCCGCGTGGGTGCGGCGCACGAGATTTGCGCGCGGGTGCGGCTGACCGGGGAAGCGCTGCAGAGCGCGAGTGACGCCGTGACTGCGGAAATCGCGGAGCTGGGCGGCAAGGGCGGTGTCATCGCGGTCGCGCCGGATGGCAGCGCGGCATGGTCGTTCACCACGGCAGGCATGTTTCGCGGGCGTATAAGCGCGGGAGAGGATCCCGTCGTCGCCATTTACGGGGACGAATGAGCGGCGGCACGAATGCCGCCGCCCAGTCCGGGCCAATGCGCTGCCTGCCTGATCCTCCCCATTCGTGATGGGGAGGACGAAGCTCAGTTCAGCACCACCGTGACGGCACGGCGGTTCTGTGCCCAGGCTTCCTCGTCGGATCCGAGCGCCGCGGGGCGTTCCTTGCCGTAGCTGATCGTGGTGATGCGTGCCGTCGAGATGCCCTTGCCGGCGAGATAATTCTTCACCGAGTTGGCGCGACGATCGCCGAGCGCGAGATTATATTCGCGCGTGCCGCGCTCGTCGCAATGGCCCTCGATGGTGATCTTCACCGACGGATACTGGTTGAGCCAGCCCGCCTGCTTGTCGAGCGTCGCTTGCGACGGGCCGTCCAGCTCATAGCTGTCGGTGGCGAAATAGACCTTGTCGGAGCCGACCTTGTCCAGGAAGTCGGCCGCCGATCCCGGTACGATCGCCGAGCCGACCTGCGAAGGCGGCGGCGGCGGACCCATGTCGCCCTGAGAGGAGGGTGGAGGCGGCGGCAGCTCCTTCGGCGGCTTCTTGGAGCAGCCGGCCGTCACCGCGAGCGCGGCGATGAGCGTCACTGTGGTCAGCATCTTGGCCATGTCGTATCTCCATCGCTTCATCGTTCAAATATAACGATTCGTCGCCGCACCTTTATGTTGGTGCAGCGCAGCAGGGTCAAGGCAGCAGCGGCCCCCAGCCTGGATCCGAGCCGTCCAGAGGCGTCGGAATCGGCCGCTCATTGACCCCGGTGAGGTCCACGGACCAGATGTCCGCCTTGCCCGAACCCCGGGCGGTCCGGAAGAACATGATCACGCGGCCATTGGGCGACCAGCTCGGCCCTTCATCCTGCCAGCCGTTGGTGAGGATCTTCTCGCCGCTCCCGTCCGGCGCGATCACGCCGACGTTGAAGCCGCCGCCGATCTTGGTGAAGGCGATCAGGTCGCCGCGGGGGCTCCAGACCGGGGTCGCGTAGCGGCCGCTGCCGAAGCTGATCCGGTTCTGGTTCGATCCGTCGGCGTTCATCACATAGAGCTGCTGCGTGCCCGAGCGGTCGCTCTCGAACACGATCTTGCTGCCGTCGGGGGAATAGCTGGCGCTGGTGTCGATGCCGGGCGAGGTCGTCAGCCGCTGCGGCTCGCCTCCCGAAGAAGGCACGCGATAGATGTCGGTATTGCCGTTCACCGCCATCGAAAAGACGATGTAGCGTCCGTCGGGCGAGAAACGCGGCGAGAAGGTCATGTAGGGCTGGCTCACCACCTGCCGCGTCGCGCCGGAGCCCTGATTATAGACGTAGATGCGCGGCTGTTTGTTCGCATAGGTCATATAGACGATCATCTGCTGATTGGGCGCGAAGCGCGGCGTCAGCACGATCGACTGGCCATTGGTCAGGAAGCGATGGTTGGCGCCGTCCTGGTCCATGATGGCAAGGCGCTTGACGCGGTTGTTCTTGGGTCCGCTCTCCGAGACGTACACCACCTTGCTGTCGAAATAGGGGCCTTCACCGGTCAGGCGCTTATAGACTGTGTCGGCGCATTTGTGCGCGGCGCGGCGCCAGTCGCCCGGGCCGACGACGAAGCCCTGCCGGGCCAGCTCATTCTTGGCGAAGATGTCGTAGAGATAGCAGCCGACGGTCAGCGTGCCGTCGCCATTGGCCTGCACGAAGCCCTGCACCAGCGCCTGCGCGCCCGTCGTCGACCAATAGGGGAAATCGGGCGCCGTCACCTGCTGATAGGCGACGGGGTTCAGCGCGTTCGGCCCGAGCGGGTTGAACAGGCCGCTATTCTTGAGGTCCGCCGTCACCACTTCCGCGACGCGTGCGCCGAGTGAGGCCGTGTCGCCCGCGGCGGTATTGGCCGTCGCCGGAGTAGGCATCTTGGGAATCGCGATCGGCATGGGTGCGGAGACGCCGCCGTTGATGTCCACCTGAATCTGCGCGGCGGCCGGAACGGCCGACACGATCGCCGCGGAAGCCGCCAGCCAGCCCCAAAACAAGCCTTTGCGCATTCCGTATACTCCCTTTCGACTGAGCGAACGTCCAGAGATCATTTCGGCTCCATCAATTCATTTGCGCCGGGGTGAACTTGAACTGGATATGGTTCCAGCCATTGCCATCCCCGACATCGTACAGATCGGCCGGCAGGTGGAGCGGCGCGCAGCGCAGCACCGCGCGCTTGGCGGCATCATCCATCTGCTGCACATAGGGCTGGTTGTCCGGCGTCACGCCGAGATGCCCGACGACCGAGGCCGAAGAAACCGAGCCGTCCCGTCCCATACGTAGATCGAGCACGCTCACGATCCTTTCGGATCCGGCGCCGCCGGTCGGAATCTGGTAACAGGGCTTAACCTGTGCCGCGATTGCCGAGGCGAGCCCGGCGATGGACCGCGCATCCAGCTTCGCGCCCTGCGGCGTCTGCGCCTTGCCGGGGCTTTTCTCCGGCTTCACGCCTTTCATGATGTCGTCCAGCGTGAGGCCCGACGTCTTCTTGCCAGCCTTGCTGCCTTCGCCCTTAGGCGAGGTGGCCGGCGCGGGTTTGGCAGGCGCGGACTTGTCCGGTGCCGCCTTCGCGGGCGCGGCCGCCTTGTCCGGCGTTGGCTTCGCCTTGCTGGGCTTTTCCGGAGCCTCCTTCGCGGGTTTCTCCGCCTCCTTCTTCGGCGGTGCCGGCTTGGGCGGCACCGGTTTTGGCGTGGGCTTAGGCTCGGGCCTGGGCGGTTCCGGCTTCGGCTTGGGCTCTGCCTTGGGGGGTGTGGGCTTCGGCGGCGTCGGTTTCGGTTCCGGCTTTGGCGGTACGGGCTTTGGTTCGGGTTTCGGCGGCTGCGGCTTGGGCGGCGCCGGCTGCGGCGGGGCCGGTTCGGGCGGCGGCGCGCTCTCTTCGGGCTTGGCGACCTCGCGCGCGGCCGACTGCGCCGGGGCCTCGGATTTGGGCGCGGCCGACTGCAGCCCGATTTCGCCGACGAGCTGGACTTCCATCGGATCGGATTTGAGCGGGATCTTCGCGCTCGGCATCAGCTTGATCGAAAGTGCCGCCAGCAGCAGGGCATGGGCGACGATCGCGATCCCGAGGCCGTTGCGCTCGGCGCGATCCATCAGGGCTTCTCTCCGTCGCCCTCGCCCACCGTCACCAGCGCCACCTTGTTGAGCCCGGCGTGGTTGAGTTCGCCCATCACCTTCATCACGCGGCCGTAATCGAGCGAGCGATCGGCGCGCAGGAAGATCTGCGGCGCATCCTTGCCGGTGCGTCCGCCGGCCAGCATGGTCAGCCGGTCGGCCAGGCTGCCGTCGGGCACCGGCTCCTCGTCGATATAGACGGCGCCCTTCGGATCGAGCGAGATCTGGATCGGCTTGTCATTCTGGTCGAGCGGGCTCGCCCGGCTGTCCGGCAGATCGACGGGCACGCCGGACGCCATCAGCGGCGCCGCGATCATGAAGATGATCAGCAGCACCAGCATGACGTCGACGAGCGGCGTCACGTTGATCTCGGCCATCGGCGCCCGGCCGCGGCCGCCGCGGCGGGAGGGAAGCGGCCCCATCGCCATCAGCGTTCGAACTCCAGCTCGCGCGAAAGGGTGGAATGGAAGCCGTCGGCGAAACGGGTGAGCCGCGCTTCCATCCGATTGATGCCATGGGTCAGCCGATTATAGCCGATCACGGCGGGAATCGCGGCGAACAGGCCCAGGGCGGTGGCGAACAACGCCTCCGCGATGCCCGGCGCGACGACGCCCAGGCTGGTATTCTGGGTGGCGGCGATGTCGGTGAAGCTGCGCATGATGCCCCACACCGTGCCGAACAGGCCGACGAAGGGGCCGACCGATCCGATCGTCGCGAGGATGTTCAGCCGGTCGGACAGCTTGTCGACCTCATTGGCGACGGCACTGCCCATCGCAGTCGACAGCCGCTGGCGCGTGCCCTCCCGATCCATCGCCGGATTGGCGGTGGAGCGGCGCCACTCGGCAACGCCCGCGGCGAACACCTTGGCGCTCGGCAGGTTCGATCGGCCATAGGCGTCGTGATATTTCTCGATATCCTCGGCCTTCCAGAAATCCCGCTCGAAACGGTCATTCTCCTTGGCGACCTTCCGCATCTTGATCACGTGGGCGATGATGATCGTCCACGTCCAGATGCTGGCGGCGAGCAGGCCGATCATAACGCATTTGACGACGATGTCCGCCTGCAGGAACAAGGCGATAGGTGAAAGAGTCGCCGCCTGGTGGCTGATGCTGATCGATTCCATCATGCTCCCTTGTCTGTTCTGTCCGCACACAGCCGCTCGAAGATCTCGATCCAGGCGCGCGGCTGGCGCCTGGGCCGTCCATCGGGCGAGACGAAGGCGACCGTCACCTCAGCTTCGGTCAGCACATCCCCATTCCGCATGACTCTCTGATGAATGACGCAGGAAGCGGCCCGAATATCCATCAGCCGGCTGGTGACGATCAGATCGTCTTCCAACCGGGCGGGCCGGCGATAGCGGATGGTGACCTCGGTGACGGCATAGGCCCCCTCGCCCGCCTCGAACGCCGCGCGCTGGCCGATGCCGGCGGTGCGCAGCATGTCCGAACGCGCGCGCTCCAGAAATCGCAGATAATTGGCGTGGTAGACTGCGCCGGTCAGATCCGTGTCCTCGAAATAGACGCGGATCGGATACAGGTGGTCGCTGCCCTCGAAACGGCCCTCGGCCGGCAGGTCTCGGTTCGCGCGAGTCATGGTCATCGGCTTAACGACAATATGGGAGGGGTGGAATCGCCGACGGGAGCAGGGGCCGCTGGAAGTCCGTCCGGCGGGGCAGGCTGTGGTGGTATCGCGGTGACTTCCCGCT
The DNA here is from genome assembly GCF_009755815.1 of Flavisphingomonas formosensis. Lineage (GTDB taxonomy): Bacteria > Pseudomonadota > Alphaproteobacteria > Sphingomonadales > Sphingomonadaceae > Flavisphingomonas > Flavisphingomonas formosensis. The sequence continues at coordinate 28,810 of NZ_WRPK01000001.1, read as the reverse complement.
GCGGGGCCGCCGAGCCGGAGGGCTGCTTTAGTCGAACAGGCCATCCTGGCTGGTCGACGGCGGATTGAGGCCGAGATGTTTCCAGCCTCGGCCGTTGAGGCAGCGCCCGCGCGCCGTGCGGGCGACGAGGCCGAGCTGGATCAGATAGGGCTCGATCACCTCCTCGATCGTGTCGCGCGGCTCCGAAAGGCCGGCGGCGAGGGTCTCGACGCCGACCGGGCCACCGCGATAGATGTCGGCGATCATCATCAGATAGCGCCGGTCCATCGCGTCGAGCCCCAGCGCGTCGACCTCCAGCCGGTTGAGCGCGGCGTCGGCCATCTTCGCATCCACCGTCTCGGCGCCTGCGACATGGGCGAAATCGCGCACCCGGCGCAGCAGGCGGCCGGCGATGCGAGGCGTTCCGCGGGACCGGCGGGCGACCTCGGTCGCGCCGTCCGGCGTCAAAGGCAGGTCGAGCAGCCCCGCCGCGCGGCGCACGACGCTTTCCAGTTCCTCGACCGTGTAGAATTGCAGCCGCACCGGGATGCCGAAGCGATCGCGCAGCGGCGTGGTGATCAGTCCCTGGCGAGTGGTCGCGCCGACCAGCGTGAAGCGCGGCAGGTCGATGCGGACCGAACGGGCGGACGGTCCTTCGCCGATCATCAGATCGAGCGCGCGGTCCTCCATCGCCGGGTAGAGAACTTCCTCGACGGCCGGTTGGAGCCGATGGATCTCGTCGATGAACAGCACGTCGCCATCTTCGAGATTGGTGAGCAAGGCGGCGAGATCGCCCGACTTGGCGATCACCGGGCCGGATGTGGCGCGAAAACCCACCCCCATCTCGCGCGCGATGATCTGGGCGAGCGTGGTCTTGCCGAGGCCGGGCGGCCCGAAGAACAGCACATGGTCGAGCGCATCGCCGCGGCGCCTCGCCGCCTCGATGAAGACGCGCAGATTTTCGCGCGCCGCCTTCTGCCCCACGAACTCGTCGAGCGTCTTGGGGCGAAGCGCGGCGTCGGCGTCCTCTGGGCGGCGCGAGGCGGTCAGAATGCGGTCGGTATCGGTCACGGCACTGGCCTAGCGGGGCTGGGCCGTGCCTGTCGAGGCAGGAAAGCGCATCGGCCCACCCGCCCCGATCGAGGCGTCTTCAGTAGAAGGCCCCGTAGATCACGTCGACAATCCTGCGGTCGCGCGTGCGGACCAGCAGCAGGTCCGGCCCGTAGCGCACCCAGCGATAGCCGCGCGGCGGCGCGCCGACGCCCAGACTGTTCCAATCGCCGAAATAATAGGCGGTAGACAGGAAGATCCGGGGCAGCAGGAGGCCGATCGACCAGCGCCGGTAGCGATAGCCGTGCGGATAATGGAAAGGCGGGCGCTGGATCGGGCGGAAATTCGGTGGTCTGCCCTGGCCCGGGCGATGCGGCGGGCGGACGCCATTGCCGCCGCCGGGGCGGCCGGGCTGCGGCGGTTGGATTTCGGGCCGTCCGGGCTTTGGGGGACGAACCTCGGGCCGGCCGGGTTGCGGCGGTCGGACTTCCGGCCTGCCCGGCTGTGGCGGCCGCATCTCGGGGCGTCCCGGTTGAGGCCGGCCGGGGGGGAAGGCCGGCCGACCGGCCGTTCCGCGCCGGGCGAAGGTCGTGTGGTGGGGCCAGGGCGGTGGTCCGGCTGCTGCTGCGCGGCCGCGATCTCGGGGATCAGCAGCATCAGCGCCGTCGTCGTACAGAGAAGCCGTTTCATGCCGTTCTCTCCCTGTTATGGCGCCTGCACCCTATGTCGGGCGAGGTAGGGCGGCAAGCGTCAGCTCTTTGCGGCCTTGCGCAGCGCGAGACGGACAAGCGCGTCCAGCGTCGCGCCATCCCCCAGATCCTCCTGCGCGGCCGCCACCGCGGCATTGGCCTCGGCCGGCCGGAAGCCGAGATTGGCGAGCGCGGACAGGGCATCGGCGGCGGCGCCGCCCGGCGGCGCTACTGCGACGGACCCGGCGGACCCGATCGGAATCGCGCCGACCTTGTCCTTGAGTTCGTTGACGATCCGCTGGGCGAGCTTCGGTCCGACGCCGTTCGCCCGCGTGACCATCGCCTTGTCGCCGCCAGCGACGGCGCGGCTCAGCTCGTCGGGCGAGAGCACGGAGAGGATGGCGAGGGCGACGCGGCCGCCCACCCCCTGAACGCTGGTCAGGAGCCGGAACCAGTCCCGTTCGCCCGCTGAGCCGAAGCCGTAAAGCGTGATCGCATCCTCGCGCACCTGCATCTCGGTGAACAGCATCACGGCGCCGCCGATCGGGCCCAGCGCGGAGAGTGTGCGCGACGATGCCTGGACGAGATAGCCGACGCCGCCGACGTCGATCACGGCATGGTCGGCCACGCTTTCGGCGAGCGATCCGGAGAGGCGGGCGATCATGGGCGGAGGCCGGGGTGCGGGATCATCGCGATCACCTTAACCGTGCGCCTCGCGCGAAGTCGAGCCGATCGATGCCGGCCTCACCTCAACGCGGCCGGAATGCGCCGCGCGCTGGCAAGATGATGGGCATGAGTGATGGCGACGGCCAACGCATCCGCCGCGTCGGCTCCGGCGATCGCGGTGCCCGGCAGCAGCCGCGCAACCATCGCATGCACTTGCGCCTTTTCCGCGCCGCCGGTGCCGACGACCGCCTTCTTGACCAGCCTCGCGGCATATTCGCCGACCTCCAGCCCCGCTTTCGCCGCCGTCAGCAACACCACGCCGCGCGCCTGGCCGAGCTTCAGCGTGGATTGCGGGTTGGCGTTGACGAACACCTCCTCCACCGCGGCGCCATCGGGCCGGTGGGTCAGCAATATGTCGGTCAGCGCATCGTGCAGGGTCACGAGGCGATCGGCCAGCGCCGTGCCGCTCTCGGTGCGGATCTGGCCGTTGGCGATGTGGCTGAGCCGGTTGCCCGTCGCCGCAATGACGCCCCAGCCGGTGGTGCCGAGCCCGGGATCGAAGCCGATCAGGATCATGCGCAGCTAGGCCCTTTCCCCTTGCAGGCTCTCACAAATTTCCGTCATGCTGAACTTGTTTCAGCATCCACTGCGCGGCCTGCACTATCCCATCGGGAGAAATACTGCCGCCACGTCACCGTCCGACGGCAAACGGACGGTACCCGACGAAAGGTGGATGCTGAAACGAGTTCAGCATGACGAAGAAGGATTCGATGCATGAACGTCGCCGCCTCAAGCGGAGGCGGGGGCGTCCCTCACCCCAGCTTCTCCATCACCTCGTCGGAGACTTCGTAATTGCCCCAGACATTCTGGACGTCGTCATCGTCGTCCAGCGTGTCGATCAGCTTGAACAGCAGCGCGGCATCCTCCGCGCCGACGCTCACCATCGTCTGCGGGCGCCAGGCGAGCTTCGCGCCCTGCGATTCGCCGAGCGAGGCCTCGAGCGCCTTGGCGACTTCGTGGAGCGAATCCGTCGACGTCCAGATTTCGTGCCCCTCCTCGGTGGAGGAGACGTCTTCCGCGCCCGCCTCCAGCGCCGCTTCGAACACCGCGTCGGCGCTGCCCGCGCTGGCCGGATAGCTGATCAGGCCCATCCGGTCGAACCCATGGCTGACCGCGCCGCTCGCGCCGAGATTGCCGCCATTTTTGGAGACCGCGGTGCGCACGTTGGTGGCGGTACGGTTGCGGTTGTCGGTCAGCGTCTCGATGATCAGCGCGACGCCGCCCGGGCCGAAGCCTTCGTAGCGGACTTCCTCATAATTCTCGCCGCCGCCGCCGGCCGCCTTGTTGATCGATCGCTCGATATTGTCCTTGGGCATGCCGCCCTGGCGCGCGGCGAGCACCGCCGCACGCAGACGTGCATTGGCGTTCGGATCGGGCAGGCCCGACTTGGCGGCCACGGTGATCTCGCGGCTCAGCTTGGAGAAAAGGGCGCTACGCTTCTTGTCCTGCGCGCCCTTGCGGTACATGATGTTCTTGAATTTGCTATGGCCGGCCATTGCCGTCTCGCACCTTGTTCGTGGTCGTTTATGGCGCGGTGTCTAGCCGCACGGCACCTGCACTTCAACTCGCGGGAATCGGGCCGGCTGGACGGCCGGTACGGGCATCAGACGAGGCCGAGCGCGTTGCGATATGTTTCGAGCAGCGCGTCCGCCTCGTCGCGGGCGTTCTTCTCCATCTTGCGCAGGCGCACGATGGCCCGCATCGTCTTGGTGTCGTAGCCCTGCGATTTGGCTTCGAGATAGACGTCCTTCACGTCGTCCGCGATGCCCTTCTTTTCCTCTTCGAGCCGCTCGATGCGCTCGATGAACAGGCGCAACTGATCGGCCGCGACGTTATCCGACATAGTTCAACTCCTCAGGATGCAGAAACTGGCCGCTCGTCCCGGAGTGGGGAGAACGGAAAGCCGGAGCCTCTAGGCGAGCGGGCCGGACGGCTCAAGCATGCGATGCGGCATTCTTCGCGACGCTCTCTTCCATTCGCCGCAACTGCTCGGGCGTCGCTTCCGCCTGATGTGCCTTTTTCCATTCGGAATAGGGCATGCCGTAGACCGCATGACGCGCCGTCTCCCGGTCCATGGCACCGCCCGAGGCTTCGGATACCCAGTCCGCCAGGCAGTTGCGGCAGAAACCGGCGAGTCCCATCAGATCGACATTCTGGGCATCGGTGCGATGTCGCAAATGGCCGATCAGCCGGCGGAAGGCGGCTGCCGCGGCGGCATCGTCTATTTCTGGCGCACTCATCTTTCTCTCCCGGGGTTGACCTGTGGCATTCACCCATTAGGGGCCGGACCCGTCGGGGGACAAGGCCGGAGGATCGAGTTTGACCACCCATATCGCGCCCCGTCGGCGCAAGGTTCGCGTGCTTTCGACGCTTGGCCCCGCCAGCCGCTCGCCGGAGATGATCCGCAAGCTGTTCATGGCGGGCGCGGACGCCTTCCGGCTGAACATGAGCCACGGCACGCATGACGATCATGCCGCGTCGGTGGCGGCCATTCGCGCCATGGAAAAGGAACTCGGCCGTCCGACCACGATCCTCGCTGACCTGCAGGGGCCGAAGCTGCGCGTCGGCAATTTCAAGGGCGGCATGGCCGTCCTCGACCATGGCGCGACCTTCGTTCTCGACCGCGGCAAGGCGCCCGGCGATGCGACTCGCGTCAACCTGCCCCATCCGGAGATCTTCCTGGCGCTGCGCGAAGGCGCGCGCCTGCTGCTGGACGACGGCAAGATGGTGCTGCGCGTGCTCGCTGCCACCAAGGACCGGATCGAGACGCGCGTCGAGGTGGGCGGTGTGCTCTCGAACCACAAGGGGCTCAATGTGCCCGACGTGGTCGTGCCGATGGCGGCACTGACCGACAAGGACCGGCTCGATCTCGCCTTCGCGCTGGAACAGGATGTCGACTGGATCGCGCTCAGCTTCGTGCAGCGGCCGGAGGACGTGGCCGAGGCGCGGCGGTTGATCGGCGGCAAGGCCTCGCTGCTCGCCAAGATCGAGAAGCCCTCGGCGATCGAGCGACTGGACGAGATTCTCGAGCTCGCCGATGCGGTGATGGTGGCGCGCGGCGACCTCGGCGTGGAGCTGCCGCCCGAGCGGGTGCCGCCGCTGCAGAAGCGCATCGTGGAAAGCGCGCGGCGGCTCGGCCGGCCGGTGGTCGTCGCCACGCAGATGCTCGAATCGATGATCAAGGCGCCGACGCCGACCCGCGCCGAGGTCTCGGATGTGGCGACTGCCGTCTATGACGGCGCCGATGCGATCATGCTCTCGGCCGAATCCGCGGCGGGCGACTGGCCCGAGGAATCGGTGGCGATGATGGATCGCATCGCCGCCGCGGTGGAGGCCGATCCCGCGCATCAGGCGCGCGTCCATTTCACCGAGACGCTGCCCGATCCGACCACCGCCGACGCGCTGGCCGAGGCGGCGGCGCAGATCAGCCAGACGGTCTCGGCCGCGGCGATCATCTGTTTCACCCTGTCCGGGTCGACCGCGCGGCGCATCGCGCGCGAGCGGCCGTCGGTGCCGCTGCTCGTGCTCACGCCGCGCCAGGCGACGGCGCGGCGGCTCGGTCTGCTATGGGGCGCGCATGCCGTGCATACCAAGGACGTGGCCAGCTTCGAGGAAATGGTGGGCAAGGCCAAGCGCATGGCGTTGCGCCAGGGAATCGCGAAGGCAGGCGATCGCATCATCATCATGGCCGGCATTCCCTTCGCGACGCCCGGATCGACCAACGTCATCCATGTCGTTCGCCTGCTCGGCGACGAACTGAAGGGGCACCGCGCCCTCTGAACCGCTCCGTCCATTCCGGAGCAGATCGTTTCGGGATCAAAAGGGCGGAAGCCGCGTTTCCGAACGACTGACGGACCGCACCATGTCGATCCGCCGCTTTCCGTAGCGTCAGCGGAGGCCGTGACCGGCTGTCTCTGAATTTCCACCGCGGCTTTGCTGCCACAATTTCCTGCGCTCAAATGCCTTTCCAGGACCGGAAACACGCGCGTGCTTTCGGCCCCAACCAGCCCGTGTGTGTCCATTTTGCTACAGCGAACCGGGATCGTTGCGCCCGATCATCATCGCGATTGCTGACGCCTTCGTTCATCTTCTAGAAATCTCCCCAGCATGGCCGGGCGTTTCACCGGCCCTGGTAGTTAGGGGACACCCATGAATCAGAACCTTCGGGATCGCCTGCTGGCATCCACTGTCATCGCAGGGTCGTTGTTCGTCGCGACGGCGGCTTTAGCCCAGTCGGCTCCACCAGCAGCGGCTGCTGCCGAGTCTGCGGGCGAAGATCAGACGATCGTCGTTACCGGCAGCCGTATCGCGCGGCCGGAACTTATCGCCAGCAGCCCGGTCACTGTTGTGAGCGATAAAGCTATTCAGCTGTCGGGACGCAGCCGTACGGAAGATATCGTCAACAGCCTGCCGCAGGTTTATGCGTCGCAGTCGAGCGGCGTTTCCAACGGTGCGGACGGCACCGCAACGCTCAACCTGCGCAACCTTGGTGAAACCCGGACGCTGGTCTTGGTCGACGGACGTCGCTTGCCGCCAGGCGATCCCAGCCGGGAGGCGGGTAGCATCCTCGGCTCCGCTGCTGACATCAACAATATTCCCTCGATCCTGATCAAGCGCGTCGACGTGCTCACCGGCGGTGCATCCGCCATTTATGGTGCGGACGCTGTGGCTGGCGTCGTCAACTTCGTTCTCGATCGCGATTTCGAAGGTTTCAAGATCGACGGACAGACTGGCCTGTACGCGCACAACAACGATAATCCGGTAGCCAGCGTCATCGCGGCGGATCCTCGCAAGTTCAGCTATCCGCACGGAAATGAGACGGACGGTCTCAACTACGACATATCGGGTGCGTTCGGCACCAAGTTCGGCGACGGCCGGGGCCATTTCTCGGTATTCGCAAGCTATCATCAACAGCGCGCCGTGACGCAGGATGCGCGAGATTACAGCGCGTGCGGCTTTGGGTCGAACGCATCCACGACCAGCTTCCTGGACAATCTCTCCTGCTTCGGGTCGCGAAACAGCGCCGTTGCGAATTTCATCACAGACTCCGGCAATGGAGACGCTTTCATCGTCGACTCGACGACGGGAAAAACCTTCCGTCCGTTCGAGAATACGGATCGCTACAATTTTGCGCCGACCAACTATTATCAGCGTCCCGACCGCCGCTACAATATCGGCGCGTTCGTCCATTATGACGTGAGCGACGCATTCAAGCCCTACGCCGATTTCCTCTACATGAAGGACAAGAGCGACGCGCAGATCGCGCCCAGCGGCACGTTCGGCAACTTGTTCACCCTCAATTGCAGCAATCCGATGTTCTCCGCCGTGCAGGCGGGTGCTCTGGGCTGCGCACTTCCGGTAAGCGGCAACTTTGCCGACAGTCGCCAGACCGTGGATACGGTGATCTTCAAGCGCAACGTCGAGGGCGGTTCTCGCGACGATCAGCTCGAGCATCGTGCATTCCGCATCTTGGGCGGCGCAAAGGGCGAACTGTCCAGCGCCTGGTCCTATGACGCCTATGCGCAGCTGGGCAAGACGATCTATCGGGAAACCTATCTCAACGACTTCTCCTTCTCTCGCGTTCGCAATGCGTTGAATGCTTGCCTCAATCCGGACGGCACTCCGATCGCGGATACCTCCTGCGCGCCCTATAATATCTTCACGGGGACGACGACGATCCAGCCCACCTCCGCCACGGGCGTGACCCAGGCGGCGCTCGATTATGTCCAGACTCCGGGCAATAAGAGCGGGTACACCAAGGAATTCGTCGCCGATTTCGCGCTCAATGGCCAGCTCGGCGAATATGGAATCAAAAGCCCGTGGGCCGAGGATGGCGTCAACGTCGCCATCGGCGGCGAATATCGCAAGGAATGGGTGCGGCTGAACACGGACCTTGCCTATTCGACTGGCGATCTGCTGGGCCAGGGCGGCGAGACCAAGCCTTCCGCAGGCTCTTATGACGTCAAGGAAGCCTTCGTCGAAGCGGATATTCCGCTTTTGAAGAATATCCCGGGCTTCCAGCGCTTCGACATAAACGCCGCCTACCGCTATTCCTATTATTCGACCGTCAAGACCACCAATACGTGGAAGGTCGGTTTCGAGTGGCAGCCCTTTGCCGGCGAGATGGAATCCGCCATTCGGTTCCGTGGAACCATCAACCGCGCCGTTCGCGCGCCGACCATATTCGATCTCTTCGCGCCGCGGCAGCTTGGCCTCGGAGGCTCGGGCGATCCTTGCTCGGCAGACGAGTATAACGGGGATGAGGTGGGCTGCCTGCGTACAGGCCGCAACGATCCCAACTTCCTCACCCATCTTCACAACGGCATCGTCTCGAACCCGGCGAGCCAGTATAATTCGCAGACGGCGGGTGCCGTCACCGCTGGCAGCACGCTCAAGCCGGAAACCGCGATCACCAAGACGGTCGGCGTCGTCTTCGCTCCGCGTGGCCTGTTGCGCGGCTTCACAGCTACGGTCGATTATTACACGATCAACCTGCGCGATACGATCAAGACGGATGGATACGACACGATCATCAGCCAGTGCATGGCCACCGGCAGCGATTATTATTGCGATCTGATCAAGCGCGATCCGGTCAATGGTTCGCTCTGGCTCGGCCCGGGCGGTTACATCATCGATCCGATCTACAATTCCGGACATCTCAAAAATTCGGGTATCGACGTCAGCGTGGCCTATCGTCTCGATCTCGATCGTCTCGGCCTCAAGGCCGGCGTGATCGATATGTCGCTGAACGGCACCTATGTCCTGAAGCAGAAGACGGAAGTGCTCAACCATCTGCCGAACGGAAGCCTCTCTTCGGCGGGTTATTATGAGTGCGTCGGTTTCTATGGCGACAATTGCGGCGTACCCACGCCAAAATGGCGTCATACCTTCCGTGCAACCTGGGCTCCGGTCGACAATTTCGCGCTCACCGCGACGTGGCGGCACTTTGGCGGGTCCCGCTGGGAGGCTGCGGCGACGGATATCAATCCGGGTTCGGACGGCACTGGCAAGGCCGGGCATCCGTTCGATCGCATCAAGTCGGTCAACTATCTGGATCTCGTCGCGAGCGTCAACATTGACGACAAGTTCACCTTCCGTGTCGGCGCCAACAATATCTTCGACAAGGATCCGCCGGTCATCAACGGTAACGACCAGCTGAATGCCTATGTGAACGGAAATACCTATCCGGGCGTCTATGACGCGCTGGGCCGGTATCTCTTCGTTGGAGTGACCGCGAGATATTGATGGTACGCAAATAGACGGCCAAAGCCGGGCGAGAACAGATCGTTCCCGCCCGGCTTTGATCATCCGGCGTTGAGGATTGGCTAACTGCCCTTTAGCATTCCCGTCTTGGACATGATCTTGGAGGATGTTGCGTGAACTATCTCGTCCGATACGCTCTGTGGGCAGGCCTCGTTCTCGCAGTTCCGGTCTCCGCGCAACAGATCGGGGACACTGGCAAGCCCCAAAAGGGCGGTCGTGAAGAAGTCATCTGCGAAAGACAGGAGGTGACAGGCAGCCGCCTGGCGACGCGCAAGGTCTGCATGACACGAGCGGAGTGGGATGACCAAAAGCGGTCCGACCGCGACGCGGTGGACAAGGCGCAAAGGAATGTACCTGCTATGCGTCCCTGAGCAACAATGAATTGCCAGAGCCAGCTACGCTATATTGGAAGCGCATAGCTGGCTCCGGGTTAACGATTGCGCGCCTTCGCGCACGATATAGCGGTTCAGGCCGCCAGCGTCGTGCCCGCCACATTCAGCACGAGCTTGCCGTCGCCCTCGTCGATCATCACCATCGATCCGTCCGGGATCTCGCCGCGCAGCAGCGCGTCGGCCAGCGGGTCCTGCAGATATTTCTGCACTGCCCGCTTCAGCGGCCGCGCGCCATAGACGGGATCGTAGCCGACCCGGCCAAGCCACGCGCGGGCGCCGTCCGTCAGGCTCAGCGCGATCTTGCGATCCTTGAGCAGCTTCTGGACGCGGCCGACCTGGATGTCGACGATCGGGCCCATATGCTCCTGGCCGAGCCGGTGGAACAGGATGATCTCGTCCAGCCGGTTCAGGAATTCCGGCCGGAAATGGCCGCGGACGACCTCCATCACCTGGGGCTCGACGCTTTCCACCGTCTGCCCGTCGGGCAGGTTGGAGAGATATTGCGAGCCGAGGTTCGACGTCAGGATGATCAGCGTGTTGGTGAAATCCACCGTGCGCCCCTGCCCATCGGTCAGCCGGCCGTCGTCGAGCACCTGGAGCAGGATGTTGAATACGTCGCCATGCGCCTTCTCCACCTCGTCGAACAGCACGACCTGATAGGGCCGGCGCCGCACGGCCTCGGTCAGCACACCGCCTTCCTCATAGCCGACATAGCCAGGAGGGGCGCCGATCAGCCGGGCGACGCTGTGCTTCTCCATGAATTCGCTCATGTCGATGCGCACCATCGCCGTGTCGTCGTCGAACAGGAAGCCGGCGAGCGCCTTGGTGAGCTCGGTCTTGCCGACGCCGGTCGGGCCGAGGAACAGGAAGCTGCCGAGCGGCCGGTTCGGATCCTGCAGGCCCGCGCGGGCGCGGCGGATCGCGCGGGACACGGCCTCGACCGCATCCCTCTGCCCGATCACGCGCTTGCCGATCTGCTCCTCCATGTGGAGCAGCTTCTCGCGCTCGCCTTCCAGCATCTTGTCGACCGGAATGCCCGTCCAGCGGCTGACCACCGAGGCGATGTCCTCGCTCGTCACCTCCTCGCGCAGCATCGCGCCTTCGGCGGCGCTCGCCACCTCGGCAAGCTGCTTCTCGAGGCCGGGGATCACACCATAGCTGAGCTCGCCCGCCCGGGCGAGGTCGCCGCGGCGCTGGGCCTGGTCCAGCTCGATGCGCGCTGCGTCGAGCTGTTCCTTGACCTTGGCTTCGCCGGCGATCTTCTCCTTTTCGGCCTGCCAGCGCTGGGTGAGCTCGGCAGACTGCTGCTCGAGCTGCGCGAGATCATATTCCAACGCGCCGAGCCGGTCCTGACTCGCCTTGTCGGTCTCCTTCTTCAGCGCCTCGCGCTCGATCTTGAGCTGGATGATGCGCCGGTCGAGCGTCTCGATCTCCTCGGGCTTGCTCTCCACTTCCATGCGCAGCCGGCTCGCCGCCTCGTCCATGAGGTCGATCGCCTTGTCGGGCAGGAAGCGGTCGGTGATGTAGCGGTTGGAGAGCGTCGCCGCCGCGACGATCGCGCCGTCGGTGATCCTGACGCCATGGTGCAGCTCATATTTCTCCTTGAGCCCGCGCAGGATCGAGATGGTGTCCTCGACCGTCGGCTCGCCGACGAACACCGGCTGGAAGCGCCGCTGCAGCGCCGGATCCTTCTCGACATATTTGCGATATTCGTCGAGCGTGGTCGCGCCGATGCAGTGCAGCTCGCCGCGCGCCAGAGCAGGCTTGAGCAGGTTGGAGGCGTCCATCGCGCCTTCCGACTTGCCCGCGCCGACCAGCGTGTGCATCTCGTCGATGAACAGGATGATGTCGCCCTCGGCGGCCTTCACCTCGTCGAGCACGCCCTTCAGCCGCTCCTCGAACTCGCCGCGATATTTGGCGCCGGCGATCAGGCTGCCCATGTCGAGCGCCATCAGCGTCCGGTCCTTGAGGCCGTCCGGCACGTCGCCATTGGCGATGCGCAGCGCGAGGCCCTCGGCGATCGCAGTCTTGCCGACGCCGGGCTCGCCGATCAGCACGGGATTGTTCTTGGTGCGCCGCGCCAGGATCTGGATCGTGCGGCGGATCTCCTCGTCCCGGCCGATCACCGGATCGAGCTTGCCGTCCTTGGCGGCCTGGGTCAGGTCGCGCGCGAACTTCTTGAGCGCGTCGTAGCGATCCTCCGCGCCCGCCGTGTCGGCGGTGCGGCCCTGGCGCAGCTGGTTGATCGCGCCGTTGAGCGCGTCTGCGCGCACCCCGGCGGCGGCCAGCGCCTTGCCCGCAGCGGTGGTCGACGCCAGCACGAGCGCAAGCAGCAGCCGTTCGACGGTGACGTAGCTGTCGCCCGCTTTCTGGGCGATCTGCTCGGCGGAATCGAGCAGGCGTACCGCGTCGTTGTTGAGGCCGGGCGCTCCCTGCGCGCCGCTGCCGCTCACCGCCGGCACCTTGGCAAGCGCCGAGTCGGTCTCGCGCAGCGCCGTCTCCGCCGAGCCGCCGGCGGCGCGGATCAGGCCCGAGGCCATGCCCTGCTCATCTTCCAGCAAGGCTTTGAGTATATGTTCGGGCGCGATCTGCTGATGGCTCATGCGGATGGCGACGGTCTGCGCCGATTGCAGGAAGCCTTTGGCCCGGTCGGTAAATTTCTCGAGGTTCATGGATCTAAATCCCCTTCCAGACCGCCCACATAGTGTTGCTTTTTTGCCACACAAGATGCGGGCCGGCGACAAAATCAAAAATCCGGATTGGTCGAACCGTTCCGGCCGTTCGTCGAACCCCTGCTATTGTAACCCTTTGCCGCGTCGCTAGGATGTCGCATCCGCCGATCGGCGACCCTATACGGAAAGTCCCGCATGATCCGTTCCATCTTCGGCGTTTTCGCAGCCGCACTGCTTTCGACCTCCGCACTCGCGGCGCCCGTCGCCCAACCCGCCCCCGTCGCCGATCTCGTGAAGCTGGTCGACATTCCTCATGAAGGCTTCACCCTGCCCAACGGCCTGCGGGTGATCGTGTCGACCGATCGCAAGGCGCCCGTGGTCGCCGTCTCCATCTGGTATCATGTCGGATCGCGCTACGAGCCGGCCGGAAAGACCGGCTTCGCCCATCTGTTCGAACATCTCATGTTCTACGGCTCCGAAAATGCCGACGGCCCCTTCTTCGGCCGGCTGGAAGATATCGGCGCAACCGATTGGAACGGAACGACCTGGTTCGATCGCACCAATTATTTCGAGACGGTGCCGACCGGCGCGCTGGATCGCGCGCTGTTCCTGGAAGCGGATCGGATGGGCCATCTGCTCGGCGCGATGACCCAGAAGAAGCTGGATGCGCAGCGCGCCGTCGTCCAGAACGAGAAGCGCATGGGGGAGAACAACCCCTATGGTCTCGTCGAATATGCGCAGCTCGCGGCGCTGTTTCCGGAAGGCCACCCCTATCGCCATTCGACGATCGGATCGATGGCCGATCTGAACGCGGCCAGCCTCGACGACGTCAAGACCTGGTTCCGTACCCATTATGGCCCCAACAATGCGGTGCTCGTCCTCGCCGGCGATATCGACGTGGCGACCGCAAAGGAGAAGGTGGCCAAATGGTTCGGCGCCATCCCGTCCGGTCCCGAGCCGAAGGACGTCGACGCCACCGTGCCGACGCTGGACAAGGATGTCGCCAAGACGATGCGCGACCATGTCGCGACGGTGCGGCTCTATCGCAACTGGGTGGTGCCCGGCGTCAACGGCGCGGATCTGCCGGCGCTCGAAATGGCCATGTCGATCTTCGGCGGTCTGTCTTCCTCGCGGCTCGACAATATGCTCGTCCGCCAGGAGAAAACCGCGGTTTCGGTCAGCGCCGGCATCCAGGAGTTCGAGAAGGTCAGCCTCGCCGAGATCACGGTCGACGTGAAGCCGGGCGTCGATCCGGTCGCCGTCGGCAAGCGACTGGACCAGCTCCTTGCCGATTTTCTCGCCAAGGGGCCGAGCGCCGACGAGGTGAAGCGCGCCGCGACCAAGGTGGCGGCCGGGACGATCGCGGGTCTGGAGCAGGTTGGCGGCATGGGCGGCAAGGCGGTGACGCTCGCCGAGGGGGAGGTCTATTCGGGCGATCCCGACAAATATAAGAAGGATCTGGCCGCCTATGCCGCCGCCACGCCGGAATCGGTGGCCGCCGCGGCGCGCAAATGGTTCGGCCGGCCGGTGCTGCGGCTGACCGTGGAACCGGGCGATCGCTCGGCCGAGGACAATGCGCTGGCCGGCAATGCCATCCACCGCCCGGCCTTCTTCAAGGATCCCAGGTCCGGCGGCGCGCCCGCGCCCGCCGCGGCGGCCCCCGTCCCCGCCAAGATCGCCGAGCCGCCGATCCAGCCGGTCGCCGATCTGCAATGGCCGGCGGTGGAGCACGCCAAGCTCTCGAACGGCATTCCGGTGGTGTTCGCGCGCCGCACCGCGGTGCCGACGGTGCGGATCTCGGTGTCGTTCGATGCCGGTACGGCCGCGGACAACAAGGCCAAGCTCGGCACCGGCCAGTTGATGACCATGCTGCTCGACGAAGGCACAGCCACGCGCAATTCGGTACAGATTGCGGAGGAGCAGGAACGGCTCGGCGCCACCATCGGCGCCAATGCCGGGATGGACCGCACCGATGTGGGGCTGTTCGCGCTGAAGCCCAATCTCGGCGCGTCGTTGGATCTGCTCGCGGACATCGTGCAGCATCCGGCCTTCGCGCCGACCGAGGTGGAGCGGCTGCGCAGCCAGCTGCTCACCCGCATCGCGGACGAGAAGACGCAGCCGACCGGGATGGCGATGCGCACCTTGCCCCCGCTGCTCTACGGTCCGGCGCATCCCTATGGCGTGCCGTTCACCGGATCGGGCGACGAGGCGGGCGTGAAGGCTGTCACGCGGGCCGATCTGCTGGCCTTTCACGACGCCTGGATCCGTCCGGACAATGCCACCATCTTCGCGACGGGCGACACCACCCTCGCCGAATTGCTGCCGGAACTGGAAGCGCGCTTCGGCAAGTGGAAGGCGCCGGCCGCGGCGAAGGGCCAGAAGCTGTTCCGGATGGATCGGATGATGCGTCCTTCGCGCATCGTGCTGATCGACAAGCCGCAAAGCCCGCAGTCGATGATCCTGGCCGGCCTGCTGACGCCTGAAAAGGGCACGGACAGCCCGCTGACCCTGCTCACCGCCAATGAGGTGCTGGGCGGCAGCACCACCTCGCGCCTGATCCTCGATCTGCGCGAGAGCAAGGGCTGGGCCTATTATGCGGGCTCGCAGCTTCCGAGCGTCAAGGAGACCATCCCGCTGTTCATCTATGCGCCGGTGCAGACCGACAAGACCGGTGAATCGATCAAGGCGGCGCTGGCCGATATCACGGACTATCTGACCACCAAGGGCACCACCGAGGAAGAGCGCAACCAGACGATCAACAGCCAGATCCTGTCGCTGCCGGGCAGCTTCGAGACCTCGTCCGATCTGCTGGTCGCAATGATGAAGAACACCATGCTCGGCCGGCCGGACGATTATTATGCGACGCTGCCGGCGCGCTACCGGGCGATGACGCCCGCGGATCTCGACAAGGCGGCGCGCGCGGCGATCGATCCCAAGCGCCTGATCTGGGTGGTGATTGGCGATGCCAAGGCGGTCAAGCCGCAGCTTGACGGCATTGGCTTGCCGGTGGAGATGGGGACGGCGGGCAACTGAGCCCGCCCCTGTTGCGCGGAGACCGAATGATGGCGGCGATAGACGGCCAATGGGATTGCACGGCCCGCACGCCGATGGGCGATCAGCGGATGGTGCTGAGCGTGTCCAGCGAAGGCCCGGTCTTCACCGGCAGCGTCGCCGGCGATCTCGGTACGATCGACATCGCAGGATCCGTGGATGGCGACAGCCTGGCGTGGAAGATGGAGATACGCTCCCCCATCCCGCTCACGCTCGACTGCTCGGCGACCGTGACCGGCGATAGTCTCGAAGGATCGGTGACGGCCGGCATGTTCGGCAGCTTCCCGATGACGGGTACCCGCAAGGGGTGACATTTTCTCGGCGCGTCCATGCGGCGGTCATGGGATAGAGCAAGCCGGGCCAGTCCATATCGCGCGGCTCGCTCCCATCCACGTCACCCCAGCGGAAGCTGGCTCTCCCCAGTCACGCCGGCTGCCCGTCGAGAGTCATGCCAGCTCCCGCTGGCATGACGGAAGGGAGGAAAGCACGACCAAATCGGCTGTGAATCCGACAGTGCTTTGGCCGGGACGGTCTGCAGGGCTCGGTCCGCTTCAGGTTACGAACCTCGCTCCCATCACCAGATCCGCGTCACATGCCCCATCTTGCGCCCGGCGCGGGCTTCGGCCTTGCCGTAGAGATGGAGATGGGCGGCAGGATCCGAGAGGATTTCGCGCCACGCATGGGCGTCCTCGCCGATCAGGTTGCGCATCTCGACATGGGGCCGGACGCGCTCGGCGCTGCCGAGCGGCAGGCCGCAGATGGCGCGGACATGGTTTTCGAACTGGCTGGTGACCGCGCCCTCGATCGTCCAGTGGCCGGAATTGTGGACGCGCGGCGCCATCTCGTTGAGCACCGGCCCGTCCGCGGTCGCGAAATATTCGAGGGTCAGCACGCCGACATAATCGAGCGCGGCGGCGATCTGCTCGGCCAGCGCGACCGCCTCGTCGCGCTGAGCGGCGACGATCGGCCGCGCGGGCAAGGTGGAGGTCGCCAATATGCCGCCGACATGACTGTTGTCGGGCGCATCATAGGCGACGGTTGCGCCATCGGCGCCGCGGGCGAGCAGGATCGAGAACTCCGCCTCGAACGACACCATCGCTTCGAGCACGGCCGGACGCCGCCCGATCGCGTCCCAGGCTGCCCCCGCGTCGTCCGAAGAGGCGATGCGCGCCTGGCCCTTGCCGTCATAGCCCATGCGCCGCGTCTTCAGGATGGCCGGCGTGCCGAGCGCGTCGATGGCCGCGCGCAGATCCTCCAGGCAGTCGACCGGACGATAGGGTGCCGGCCGGCCGCCCTGCCCGGCCGCAAAGCTCTTTTCGAACAGCCGGTCCTGCGTCACTTCCAACGCGCGGACCGACGGGCGGACCAGCGCCTGCTCGGCAAGGGCGGCGAGTGGCGCCGCATCGATATTCTCGAACTCGTAGGTGACGACGTCGACTGCGGCGGCGAAGCGCGCCAGCGCATCGCGGTCGTCATAGGCCGCGCGGGTGGCGGCCGCGGCCACGTCGATCGCCGGCGCCTCGCCCTCCGGCGCGAAAATGTGGCAGCGATAGCCGAGCTGCGCGGCGGCGATCGCCATCATCCGGCCAAGCTGGCCGCCGCCGACGATGCCGATGGTGGAACCGGGAGCGAGCGTCACTCGGGCTCCGCCGCCACGTCGGCGGTCTGCTTCGCGCGCCAGGCGTCGAGCCGCTCGGCGAGCGCCTCGTCGGTGGTCGCCAGGATCGCGGCGGCGAGGAGGGCGGCGTTGACCGCGCCTGCCCGACCGATCGCCAGCGTGCCGACAGGAATGCCGGCCGGCATCTGGACGATGGAAAGCAGGCTGTCCATGCCGCTCAGCGCCTTGGATTCGACGGGGACACCGAGCACCGGCAGCCGCGTCATCGATGCCGTCATGCCCGGCAGATGTGCCGCGCCGCCCGCACCCGCGATGATCGCCCGAAGGCCCCGGCCGACCGCCGACTTGGCATAGTCGTAAAGCCGGTCGGGCGTGCGATGCGCCGAAACGACGCGCGTTTCGTACGGCACGCCGAGTGCCGCCAACGTCTCCGACGCGTGGCGCATCGTCTCCCAATCGGAGCGGCTGCCCATGATGATGCCGATCAGCGGATCGTCCGCCATTCCTCTCGCCCCTGCGGCAAAAGCGGGTCCATAAGGCGGCGGCCGGACGCTGGCAACCGCCGCTTTACGCAAAGCGTCCTATCTGGGGATAGAGCGGCGGCGGCAGCTCCGGACCGTCATGCCAGCGCAAGCCGGCATCACTCTCGGCAGTCGCTCCGGTGACGGTGGAGAGCGACCCCAGCTTGCGCTGAAGCGACGAAGTTAGCCTGAACGAGCCGGATTAAAAGCCCGATGCGCAGTCTCCTCGAAAACGCGCAAAGGGCGTTTTCGAGGAAAGCGCTCAACGCTCCGACAGATAATAGCGGTCGATGGCGGACAGTTCGTCGGTCAGCTCGTAGACGATGGGCTGGCCCGTCGGGATCTCCAGCTCGGTAATCTCGTCGTCCGGAATGTTGGAGAGATGCTTGACCAGCGCGCGCAGCGAATTGCCGTGGGCGGAGATCAGCACGCGCTTTCCGGCGCTCAGTTCGGGTGCGATGCGCGATTCCCAATAGGGCAGAACGCGGGCGATCGTGTCCTTCAGGCTCTCGGTCGATGGGATGGCGATGCCGGCATAGCGGCGATCGGCCGCGAGGTCATAGTCTCCGCCCGGCTCCAGCACGGGCGGGGGAATGTCGAACGAGCGGCGCCAGATCTTCACCTGCTCGTCGCCATGCTTGGCGGCGGTCTCGGCCTTGTTGAGGCCGGTCAGGCCGCCATAATGCCGCTCGTTGAGCCGCCAGTCCTTCTCGACCGGCAGCCAGAGACGGCCCATCGCCTCCAGCGCGATGTTCAGCGTCTTGATCGCGCGCGTCTGGAAGCTGGTGAAGCACTGATCGAAATCCAGCCCTTTGGCGGCAAGCAGCTCGCCCGCGGCCTTCGCCTCGGCAATGCCCTGATCGGTCAGGTTGACATCCCACCAGCCAGTGAAGCGATTCTCGAGATTCCAGGCGGATTGGCCGTGGCGGATCAGGACGAGGGTCGGCATGGGGCGCGCTATCTCCGGCAAGGGGTGATTCGGGCCTGCCTTAGAGCGAATTCGTGCCCGGTGGAATGTCCCAACCATCCCGCGACGGAGGGACGGGACGTGCGCG
This sequence comes from Flavisphingomonas formosensis, assembly GCF_009755815.1. Lineage (GTDB taxonomy): Bacteria > Pseudomonadota > Alphaproteobacteria > Sphingomonadales > Sphingomonadaceae > Flavisphingomonas > Flavisphingomonas formosensis. The sequence continues at coordinate 9,794 of NZ_WRPK01000001.1, read as the reverse complement.
CCGCGGCCTTGCCGCTTCAGCGGAAGAAGGGCAGGCGGGCGATGCGATCGGTGGAAGGGATGGTCTCGGCGAGGATCCTGCCGATCGCATCGGAATCCATCGGCCGGCCGATCAGATACCCCTGAACGCGGCTGCAGCCGAGGCGATCGAGCAGAGCGAGCTGATCCTTGGTCTCCACCTTCTCTGCCGTCGCTTCGAGTCCGGTGGCCGCGCAAAGCTGCAATATGCCCTCCAGCAGCGCCCGCGATCGGTGCGTCGCGGTGATCGATGCGACGAGGTCGCCGTCGATCTTGATGGCGTCGAACATGATCTCCTTGAGGTAGAAGATCGACGCATAGCCCGCACCGAAGTCGTCGAGCACGATGCGGATGCCTCTGGCGCGCAGCGCATCGAAAATCTGGCGCGCCGCCTCGAGGTCCGTCAGCACGGCCGTTTCGGTGACCTCTATCTCAAGGCGGCGCGGATCGAAGCCATAACGATCCATGACGGCCATCAGCGTCGCGGGGGTGCTGGCCGAACGGAGCTGCACCGCACTGAGATTGAACGAGAGGTGGACGTCGCCGGACCAGCAGGCCGCCTCGGCGATCGCGCGCTCGAACAGGGCTTCGGTGAGTGAGACGATGATGCCGGTCTGTTCGGCAATCTGGATGAACTCGGCCGGATTGAGCGGGCCGAGCTCGGGATGGTTCCAGCGCGCCAGCGCTTCGACCGCGACGATCCGCTTGCCCGACAGGCCCAGGATCGGCTGGAACACGATCCGGATGTCGGGTGGATTGCCGATATCGCGCAGAGCCTGCTCGATCGCGATCTGCCGGCGCAGCGCCTCTTCCATCGCAGGAGAGAAAAGCGCCACCTGGCCGCCGCTCAGCGCCTTCGCCCTGTAGAGTGCCTGGTCGGCACGGGCGATCAGTTCCGATGCGCTGTTGCCGCCATGCGGATGAAGGGCGAGGCCGAGCGAGCCGGAGAGGCGGATCTGCGAGCGTGCGAGCTGGAAGGGTGCATCGAGCGCCCGCACGAAGCGCTCGCAAATCGCGCGGGCCGCTGCCTCTTCGGTGATATCGTGCAGCAATATGGCGAATTCGTCGCCGCCGAGGCGCGCGACGACATGGCTGGGCTCTGCCAGCAGGCTCAGCCTGCGCGCGAGCTGCGCCAGTATCTGGTCGCCGGCGGCGTGGCCGTAGCTGTCGTTGATCGGCTTGAAGCCATCGAGATCGAACATCGCCACGGCGAAGCCGGCGCGGTCGCCGCGCCGGGCCTCGACCCGGGCGTCGAGCAGCTCGATGAAGGCGCGCCGGTTGGGCAGGCCGGTGAGCTGGTCATAATAGGCAAGCCGCCGGGTGCGGGTCTGCGCCGCCACTTCCTTGACGAGCTGTCCGAATTGATCGCCGATCAGCCGAAGGATCAGCATCGCGATGATCAGGAAATCGAGCCCGATCGCGATCTGCGTCCGCTCCCCCGAGAGGATCAGCGCGATGCACACCGGCAAGGTGGCGAGGAAGATGCTGGAAAAGGCCGCGGCCGGCAGCACCGACAGGCAATAGGCGCTCGCGAACGAACCCATCGCGATGAACATCGGCACGAACTGACTGTGCACCGCGTCCGACGTTTCGAGCAGCGCGAGCCCCCAGGCGCCGCACATCAGGCTGAGCGCCCGGGCGGTGAGCACGGTGCGGCGCAGTTGCGGGCCGATGCGTTCGGCCGGCGCATCCTGGCCCAGCCGGCTCAGCCATACCATCATCCGCGCGACGAAAATCGTCACCAGCAGCGCAGGCACATGGAGCCACAGGATGCGCGGCACATGCCCCTTGGCGGCATAGGCGGTCAGCAGCGTATTGATCGTCAGCAGCGCGTAGAGAATTGGCGCCTGCCGCGAAAGACGGTGGAACTGCACCTCGGCGAGGGCGCCGCGGAGATCAGGCCTGCGCGTGAGAGACCACAGTCGCGAAATGGCGCCATCTCCAGTTCGTGCCGCGTCGTCCCCCAGGCGATGCATGAGGCGCTCGATCGAGGGACGCGGTGCGGGCGTCCCATCATTCCCCGGCTGTTGTTGTCGATTCTCCCGGCTGGCCGGGCGTGGCGATGCTTGCCGGCAATTGATGAAGAGGAATGAGCCGAAACTGGTTAGGCGAACATTTATATTCGCGGCCCCTTCGCAGCGGAGTCGCGCCGGCGATGGTGGGACTTGCTCCCCGACCGGACGGGCTTAGCGCTCGCTCCACCGGCCAGGAGCGAGCAGCTCGGATGCGGCGGCTCAGCGCAGCGTATCGACGATCTCGGCAAGGACGCCGAGGCAGTCGTGCGCGAGGATCTTCGATCGCTCGGGTGACCAGCCGCGTTCGGGATCGGGCAGGTCGTCATTGTCCTTGAACGGCATTTCCAGCGTCATCGATACGCAGCCGAAGCGATTAGCGAGCTGGTTGGTGGACATGGCGAGATTGGCCTTGCCGGGCGGGGAGACGCCATAGCCGTGCTTGGTCTGGAAATCGGGTGTGCGGGTGGCCAGCAGGTCGCGGAAGCGGGTATAGAGCGCGCCCTGTCGTTCGGTCAGATGCGGCACGCCTTCGAAGCCGGCGAGAAAGACATAGGGGATCGCTTCGTCGCCATGGACGTCCATGGCGAAATCGACGCCGGTCTCGTCCATCTTGCGCAGCGTCAGGAACACTTCCGGGCTGCGCTCCATGCTCGGCGAATGCCATTCGCGGTTGAGGTTCACGCCGGCGGCATTGGTACGCAAATGGCCGCGACGCGAGCCGTCCGGGTTCATGTTGGGGACGATATGGAAGGTCGCCTTGCGGCGCAGCGCGCGTGCCACGGGATCGGCGGGATCGGTGAGCCGTTCCAGCGCGCCTTCCATCCACCATTCGGCCATGCTCTCGCCGGGATGCTGGCGGGCATAGAGCCACACCTGCCGCGGCCCTTCGCCGAGCGAGAGATAGTCCAGGCTCTGTCCGTCGAGCGTCTGCCCCAGGCTTTCGAGCCGCACGCCGGGACGCGCGGCGATGCGGCCGACCAGATCCTGATGCCGCTCCATCGAATAGGGAGCGAAATAGGCGAACCAGGCGCTGCCCGAGGCGGGCGCGGCGCGGAAGCGCAGCACGCCGTCGGCATAGTCGGTTTCGATCTGGCGCCAGGTCTCGCGGTCTTCCGACATCCGCACCCGATAACCCGGCCAGCCGTCCGGATAGGCCGATCCCCCGCAGTTGACGATGCGCAGCGTCACCGGCTCCGCGGCATTGACCAGCCGGAAATGGAACCACTGATAGAAATCGGACTGATTGTCCTTCTCGATCTCGAGGTCGATCTGGTCGCCGATGATCGAGACGAGGCGGATGTTGCCGCTGTCGAAGGCGGAAAGGATGCAGGGCTTCATTTCACCGTGATAGTGCGTCCGGATTCTCCGGGGAACCCCTGGAACATCGCGGCGGCGAGGCGACGCACCGCATAACCCTGTTCGGCCTGGGGCGTGCCGTCGCGCGCCTCGGTGGAGGCGCGCCCTTCCCAGATCACCGTGCCTTCGGAACGGCGCTTGAGCTGCACCGAGAGCCGGGTCTGCACCGCCATCGGCGTGCGCTTCTTGCCAACCGGAAAGCTGATGCCCACGCCGCCGCCCACGCTGCCGCCGAAGCCGCCGCCACCGAGCCCGATCGACGCCGGTGCCTGGGTGGGGCCGATCTGGCGTGCATCGCGGCCCACATCGACGATGGCGACCAGCTCGGATTTGGCGAGGCTGGGCGCCAGGCGAAAGCCCAGCTTCTGCAGCTCTGCACCGATCGCGCCGGCATAGCTCTGGAATTCCAGGCTGTCGGCCATCGTCGGATCCTTGGGCTCGATCGCGATCTCGCCGGGGGCGATCGGCTGATCGAGATGGAAACGCGTCACCTCCGCAGGGGCCGGTCCGGTGGTGCAGCCCGGCAGCATCAGCGCGGAACCGAGCAGCAACGCGGCGGCGATCTGGATCTTCATCGGCACGACCTCCCTGTTTTGGAGCGCGCCTGGGTGGGAGCCGCGCTCTTGCGACGCATACCGGCTCATGCGCCGGTAAAGCTAGATGGGAGATGAACTTGTGCGCCGGACCGCACGGCTCGTCGCTGCGGGGACGAAACATCTTCGTCCCGCAAGAAGATATTGGATTTACCTAACCCCGGCGGTGAAACGGAGAAAATCAGGCCGCCGCGCCGAAACGATCGAGATAGCGCGCCGCGATCGCCTCGACCGGCATGATCATGAACACGTCGATGGTGTTGAACTGGCGATCGATCACCGCCCCGTCGCCGACCATCGCGCCGACGCGCAGATAGCCTTTGATCAGCGGCGGCAGCAGGCGCATCGCGCGGCGCGGATCGTAGCTGCCGACGGCGAGCACGCCCATTTCGACATGGCGATCGGGCAGCGCGCGGGCGCGCAGGTCGGCGGGCGCGAGATGATCGTGGAACAGGTAGGAGAGCGCCGCCGCATGCGCCGCGGCGTCGGTGCCGGGGAAGCTCGCGCAGCCGAACATGCGGCTGATGCCGTGATCGGCGAGATAGCGGGCGATGCCCCGCCACAGCAGCTGGATGGTGCCGGCGTCGCGATAGGCGGGCGCGACGCAGGAGCGGCCGAGCTCGAGCAGCTCGCCGCCCTCACGCTCGCTGCCGCGCAGGATCGCCTCCAGCGCATATTCGCCCGCGGTGTAGAAGCCGCTGTGGCGCATCGCCACGCTCTGGCGGAGCAGGCGATAGGTGCCGACTACCCGGCCGTCATCCTCCACCAGCAGGTGATCGCAGACCGCGTCATAGGGATCGATGTCGAGGCCCTGCGAGAGGCCGGTGCCGTCCGCGCCCATGTCCGCATAGAAGATGTCCCAGCGCAGCCGCTGCGCGGCGGCGATGTCCCGCGGACAATCGGCGAGGCGGACGGTGAGCGCGCGGGGCGATGCCGGTCCGGCGATCGAGGTCATGGGCGATGGTCTCCGGTCCGGCGCGACGGTGCGCCGCACGGGGCCGGAATAGGTCAACCCGATTGCAATATTCGGACGGTGATATGATGGATATGGGTCATCCGCGTAACGATTTTGTGGCGTCGGAGCCGGCGGCGGATCGTGCGTGGGCGGCTTCCGCTAGTCCAGCGCCGCGCGCACGGCGGCGAAGGCCTCGCGATGCAGCATGTCCGTGAAGCCGTTGCTGGCGACCGGATGGGTGCCGACGCGGGCGACCGCGAGGCCGGCGGCGGGATCGATCCACAGCCGCTGGCCGAACACGCCGTTGGCGGTGATTGCCGGCGGCCGTCCATGATCGATCCACCAGAAGCTGCGATAGGATCCGTTCGGCCGCGTCGCCTGGCCGGCCGCCGCGAACAGCGCGCGATCACCGCCCGCGATCAGGCCGGCGAGCGGCTCGCCCGTCTCGATCAGCCAGAGCGCGAGGCGCGCCATGTCCCGCACCGTCGCGTTGAGGCCGGTGGCGGCGATTTCCATTCCGGCCGTGTCGAGCAGCATATAGGCTTCGTCGCCGCAGCCGGCGGGCGTCCATATCTCCTCGGCGACCAGCTCGGCGAGCGGGCGGCCGGTGGCGCGGCGCAGCGCGAGGCCAAGCACGTCGGCCACCGGCGTGCGATAGGCGAACAGCGCGCCGGGCTCCGCCGCGCGGCGCACGATCGAGGGAAGCTGGCCCAGCACCCCGTCAAGGCCGGCCTCGGGCGTCCAATAGGCGGCGGAATAGCGGTGCACCTCGGCATCGGCGTCGGCATAATTCTCGTCGAAGGCGGCGCCGTCGGTCATGTCGAGCAGATGGCGCAGCCGTGCCGGGCCGAAGGCGCCGCCGGCAAGTTCGGGTACCACCGTGCCGACCGGCGCATCCGGGTCGATCCGGCCCGTCGCGATCAGCCGCTCGGCGACAAGGCCGATGATGGATTTGGTGATCGAGAACAGCATGTGCGGGCTCGCCGCGGTCATGCCGTTGGCATAATATTCATGCACGATCGCGCCCCGGTGAAGCACGATCAGGGCGTCGGTATAGCTGCGGCGGAGAAATTCGGCCCAGTCGGTCTCGCCGCCTTCGCCGTCGCCGAAGCGCAGGCCGGAGAGGTCGAGGGGCCGTTCGGGCAAGGTGCGCGCCGCGGGCGCGCGGGGCAGGGCGCGGGAAGGCACCAGCTCGCGCGCATGCTGGAACGCCCAACGCGAATAGGGCCACATCCGCCAGTTGGCGCGGGTCACGCGGCGGTCGGACGGGATATCGGGGCCGGGGCCGATGCCCGCTTCGGGCCAGTCGATGGGGGGCGGCAGGGTCATCGTCCGGCGCGATAGCGCGATGCGCCGGCAAATTCACCCCGCGCGGAAGAGGAGGTACGGACATGTCCTGGCCGGCGGTGACAAGGGTGACGCGCCCGGTGCCTGCCGTTCACCGACGAGGGTCGGGCCGGATGGCGCGTCCGCCTCGGCACGGCGCGCCATTCGGGCTATTGTCGGGCAGTTTCGGCCTCATGACCCGCGCATTCGTCGAGGGAAGGGCGCTGGGGCGGTGGCCGGGCCGAGGGTGGCGCCGCGCGGGTGGCCATGCCTATAGCGGTGGCGAAACGAGGAGCATATCATGACCGTACTGCCGCAATGGGCGGACCTGCTGCTGCTGGACGAGCAGCTCGAAGACGATGAGCGGATGATCCGCGATACCGCCCGCGACTATGCGCAGGACAAGCTGATGCCGCGCGTGATGCAGGCCTATCGCGACGAAGTGACCGATCCCGCGATCTTCCGCGAGATGGGCGCGCTCGGTCTGCTCGGCGTCACCCTGCCGGCCGACTATGGCTGCGCCGGGGCGAGCTATGTCGCCTATGGCCTCGTCGCGCGCGAGATCGAGCGGGTGGATTCGGGCTATCGATCGATGATGAGCGTGCAGTCCTCGCTCGTCATGTATCCGATCCATGCCTATGGCTCCGAGGCACAGCGCCGCAAATATCTGCCGGGCCTGGCGACGGGCACACTGATCGGCTGCTTCGGCCTGACCGAGCCCGACGCCGGATCCGATCCGGCGGGGATGAAGAGCCGCGCCGAACCGCTGCCCGGCGGGGGCTATCGGCTGACCGGCACCAAGACCTGGATCTCCAATGCGCCGATCGCGGACGTGTTCGTGGTCTGGGCGAAGTCCGCCGCGCATGGCGGCGCGATTCGCGGCTTCATCCTGGAGAAGGGGATGGCGGGCCTGTCCGCGCCGAAGATCCACGGCAAGCTCTCGCTGCGCGCGTCGATCACCGGCGAGGTGGTGATGGACGGCGTCGAGGTGGGCGAGGAGGCGCTGCTGCCGAATGTCGAGGGGCTGAAGGGCCCGTTCGGCTGCCTCAATCGGGCGCGTTACGGGATCAGCTGGGGATCGATGGGCTCGGCCGAGGAGTGCTGGCACCGCGCTCGGCAATATACGCTCGACCGCAAGCAGTTCGGCCGGCCGCTGGCGCAGACCCAGCTCGTCCAGACCAAGCTCGCCAACATGCAGACCGAGATCACCCTGGGCCTGCAGGCGAGCCTGCGGGTCGGGCGGCTGTTCGATGCGGGCAAGATGGTGCCGGAGATGATCTCGCTGGTGAAGCGCAACAATTGCGGCAAGGCGCTCGATATCGCCCGCATGGCGCGCGACATGCATGGCGGCAATGGTATCCACGAGGAATATCACGTCATCCGCCACGCCCAGAATCTGGAGACGGTGAACACCTATGAGGGCACCTACGACGTGCACGGCCTGATCCTCGGCCGCGCGCAGACGGGCCTGCAGGCCTTCTTCTGACGATATCGGGCGGCCATCGCCGCCCGCGACGCCGTCCCGGCCGTCAGGCCGGAGCCCTGCGCCGGAGCAGCCGCAGCACCTCCTCGATCAGCGGGCGCGCGAAGAAGAAGAGCAGCAGGCCGTAGGCCGCCGCGCCGGACGCGGAGAGGATGAGGAGGCGCAGCGGTGCGGGCATCGGCGGCAGCTGCAGCAGCAGGACATGATCCAGGCCGATCACGCCCGCCGCCATGGCGAGCGCCGCGACGAGCGAGGGACGCGCGGCGCGGAACATCTCCGCCGGTGACAGGCCGATGATCGGCAGCGACAGCGCCGAGCCGATGATGAGCAGCAGCGGCGCGCCGATCAGCCAGGCCGAGGCCATGCCGACCGGCCCGTAGCGCACGCCGATCAGGAAGGCGATCGGCATGATCACCGCGCCGCCGGCCGAGACCCAGGCGGTCACGCCCGGCCGGCCGAGCGCGGTGGTCGCCGGCCCGTAGAGCACCTGCAGCGTGGCGAACGGCATGGCGAGCGCCAGCAGCCGGACGAGAGGCACCGTCTCCACCCATTTCGGCCCCATCACGGTCAACACCAGCGGTTCGGCCGTCACCGCGAGGCCCAGATAGAAGGGCAGGGCGACGAGCATGATCAGCCGGATCGAGGTGGCGAAGCCATAGGCTACCGCGCGGCGATCGGCCTGGATGCGGGCATAGGTGGGAAAGGCGACGTCGTTCAGCGCCGGGATGAACTTGTTGAGCAGGATCTGCGTCAGGAAGAGTGATTCGGTATAGAGGCCGAGCGGATGGGGGGCCATCGATCGGCCGGCGATGAACACGTCGGCCTGGGTCTGGACGAACCAGAGCAGTTCGCTCACCAGCATCGCGCTGCCGAAGCCGAAGGTAGCGCGCGCGCCGCTGAACCGGAAGCTGGGCCAGACCAGCCAGCGGCCGACGAGGGCGAGGCCGATCGCGCGGGTCCAGAAGAGGACGAGCGGCGCGATCACCAGCGTCCAGACGCCGAGCCCGGCAAAGGCGCAGGCCGGCGCGCTGATCGCGGCGAGCGCCGCCGATGCCATGTTGACCCGAGCCTGGGTGCGGAAGTCGATCGTGCGGCTGAGCAGCGCCTGGGGCAGGACGATGAACGGCGTCGCCAGGTGCAGCAAGCATTGCACGCGCAGCATCGCCTCGACCGCGGGGGTGCGGAAATAGGCGGCGGCGGCGGGCGCCATCATGAACTGCAGCGCGGCGAGGCCGAAGTTCATGAGGATCAGCATGCCGAACACCTGGCGCACGCGATTCTCGTCGATCCGTTCCGCCTGCACGAGGGCGCCGGCGAAGCTGTAGCCATTGGCGAGGTTCATGAAGGCGATGACCACCTGGGTCATCGCGAACAGGCCATAGTCGCTTGGCGAGAGCAGCCGAATCACGAGGAAGGTGGATGCCCACATCACCATCTGCGCGGCGATTTGGCTGCCGGAACGCCAGAAAACGGCGCTTCTCACGCGATGGCGGATCGATTCAGAGTCGGGTGCGGTGGATTGCAAGATTCGTCTCTCTGCCGGGCGGTGCCTTATCGCCCATAGCGGTAACCGTGGCGTAAACCCCATCGTTGCTGGTCGTTTTGAGGAAGTGCAACATATCTGCAAAAAGTGAGTTGACGGGTTTGGAGGGCCTCCATATATGCGCCTCCACCGACGGCGGCGGGCCACTGAACGGCTTGCTGCTGTGCCTTACCAGATCGGAGTTCCGATAGCCCGATGAAAATCGGGTTGGTGAGGCATCGGCTCTTTCTCATTGTCGGTTTGATGAAGGGACATGTGGGCGGCGGCCCCGTGCCTGTGGATTTCAAGGCCACGGGTTCACGGTAGCAATAAGCCGTTCCAAATGTCCTATTACACATCCATTTGTGTATTGTGCAGGAACGGCTCCTTGAAATGCCGGCCTGATGCTCTGGTTATTCCGCCGGGGTGTCTGGTTGGACATCAACTTGAGAGTTTGATTCTGGCTCAGAACGAACGCTGGCGGCATGCCTAACACATGCAAGTCGAACGAAGGCTTCGGCCTTAGT
>NZ_WRPK01000018.1 GCF_009755815.1 Flavisphingomonas formosensis | reverse complement strand
CGCTGCTCATAACCATCCCGTCTTCATCTGGGCATGGTCACGATGGCGGCGAATACACCAGTCTGTCGCCGCCTGTTGTCATCGAAGAAAACGGGTTAATACGCAACTGTAGTACTAAGATGTCGAGCCTGCCGAACCTCTTCCGTGCGACCTCCACCGCCGCTTCCGCCTGTACCGAGTCGGTCACGTCCAGCTGTTGGATGACAAGCTGGCCGGCACGGCCATCGGCGATCCCGCTGAGCGCTGCGGGGTTGCGGGCCGTGGCGACCAGGTTGTCGCCTGCGTCGAGAACAGCTTCGGCCAGGGCACGCCCGAAGCCGCGCGAGCTACCGGTGACGAGCCAGGTCCTTTTGGTCATTTAACACTCCACTCTTGCTCCGGCGAGCGGGCGGTTGGCAATCGGGACAGGGGCCGCGGCCAGTCGAGGACGGCGACCCCTGGTGAGTTGATCTATGGCGACGCGCGCGGGAAATAAGGTGCTTGCGTAGGAACACGCCGTTCCCGGTAGAGGAACGGATCAGGCGGGCTTCCGCGGGACTATGAGGCCCCGCGGAAGTTCGCCTTGCGCGGAAATGACGCTCAGCGCTGCGCTACCCTTCGGTCGAGAAAACTTCTGATGAGCGGGCCCATCTCATCAAGCTTGTCCTCTAAGGCGAAATGGCCCGTATCGAGGATGTGAGTCTCAGCATCCGGCAGATCGCGCAGGTAGGGATGAGCGCCCTCTTCCGGGAAGATCTTGTCGTTCTTGCCCCACACGATCAGCGTCGCCGGCTTGTATTTGCGGAAATATGCTTGAAAGCTCGGATAGAGCGGCACATTCGTCCGATAGTCGTAGAACAGGTCGAGCTGGATATCGCGGTTGCCGGGACGATCCAGAAGCGCTTGGTCCTGCACCCAGTTGTCCGGGCTGATACGCGACAGGTCACGGACACCATCGGTATATTGAAACTTGGTCGTGTCCAGCGTGACCAGGCCGTTCAGCGCGTCCCGTTCCTTCTGCGCGCCGCTGGCCCAATAGGCTTTGATCGGGTTCCAGAATTCACGAAGTCCCTCGTCATAGGCATTGCCGTTCTGGACGATCAGGCCGCTGACCCGTTCGGGATGCTTGAGGGCGAGGCGATAGCCGACGGGAGCGCCGTAATCCATGACGTACATCGCGTAGCGGCCGGCGCCGATCTGCCCCATCAATCCGTCGACGAGATCGGCATAATGCGCGAACGTGTAGGCGAACTGGGTGTGATCCGGCGCATCGCTCTGGCCGAAACCGGGGTAATCGGGCGCAATCACGCGGTAGCGGTCGGCGAGCAGCGGGATGAGGTTGCGGAACATGTGCGACGAGGTCGGGAACCCGTGAAGCAGCAGCACGACCGGGCCGTCCGCCGGGCCGGCTTCGCGATAGAAGATCTTCACTCCGTCGATCGTCGCGGTGCGATAATGGACGACGACCGGCGCTTTCGTAGCGACGGACGCAACCCTCGCCGGAGCGGCGATAACCTGGACGGGAGCAATGGCGCTGGCGGCTGCCAGCAGCAGCGAGAGAGCAAAACGGTTCATCGGACATCTCCTGGGTAAGAGGCGAAGCGAAGGGAGCCTCTGCGCTCAGGAATAGCCGTTCGGTCAGGAGTGATAATCAGCTTCGAATGAAAGGCATTATTGCGATGGGCGATAGGAATGAGTGACGGCTGTCGCCCGGTCGCTGGGCTTGAAATAGCGGGATGCGAAACACCGCTCCGACCCGCACAGGCAGCGCGATGAGCGGTTGAGGGGGACATGGCCAAGTCTTGTCCATGTGCGTGACCTAGCCACGCGACCTTCCTGTCCGATCAGTTCAGTAGGCGATTTTCACGCAGCCGCGACACGGCAAGATCGACGAAGGCACGAACCTTAGCCGGCGCGTGGCGGCCTTCCGGGTGCATCACATGGATCGGCAGCGGAGGTTCTTCGTAGTCCATCAACACGATCTGCAGGTCACCAGCGATGAGAGCGGGCCCGATCTGGTAGTGAACCACCCGGGTCAGCCCCCAACCTGTCACGGCGGTCGCAATCGCGGCCTCATTGGTGTTGCACTGAAGCGCTGCGTCGATTGTCACCCGCTGTTCGCCCGCGAAGCGCCATTCGGGCGACGCCCAAGCGCTCGTCGAGGCCACGATGCGGTGTCCCTTCAGATCTGCCGGCGTTGCGGGCACGCCATGTTTCTCGAAATAGGCGGGCGACCCGCAGATCACTCGGCGGACCGACCCGACCCTGATGGCGGAAAAGCCTGAGTCCGGCAGGTGCCCGATACGGATCGCGACGTCGACGCCCTCTTCAACGATATTGACCGGCCGGTCGACAAAGAAGGTCCTCCCGCTCATGGTTGGGTAGGTATCGAGATACTCGGTCATGACTGGAAGTACGTACATCTGGCCGAACATTGCCGACGCCGTGACGGCAAGTGTGCCTGCGGGCGTCGCATAGGAGCCCGCGGCGGCGGCCTCGGCCTCAGCGATATCGGCGAGGATGCGCCGGCAGTCGTCGAAATATCGCGCCCCAGCTTCGGTCATCTTCACCGACCGGGTGGTGCGGACGAACAGGCGCGCGCCGATCAGATCCTCGAGCGATGCCACCGCGCGGGTTACGGCGGGCGCGCTCATGTGCATGAGACGCGCCGTTTCCGCGAAGCTTTCCGTCTCTGCGACCTTCGCGAAGATCCGCATCGCCTGCCATCGATCCATCAGTTACCTCTTCTCGCACCGTATCTCAGATCATCTGCATCAAGCTCGCCGCGTCATCGGCCAGTCCTTCCCGCAGCATGTGACCGTAATAATCGTAACCCTGACCGTTCAACCCCGGCCTGTCGAGAACCCGTGCAAGGGGGCTGTGATGAATCGCAGCATAGGGGCGGACACCGGCCGGGCCGGGAGCGTGATTGCAACACTAGCCATGACCGTTCGCCTTCACAGCGGAAGCATGAGCTACCGCGATGCCTTCGATTTCCCGGCAAGCCTCGTCATCGAAGCCAGCTCGCATCGCGCGTGATCGTACCTCGCGATAGTCGCTGCGTTTGACGGCAAGGGCCAGCTCAAGGGCTCGGGTGCTGCGCACGTCGAAGCTCCGCCCGGCGCGGGCGGCGTCGATCTCCGCCCCGCACATTCCGATCCGTGCGGCCGCGTCGTCCTGCTGGCGGATCAGGGCGGGAGCGCCCCGATCCCCTGCAAGGGCCATCTCGATCGACAGGCGCGTTCGCTGGTCGAGTTTGGAGATTTGCATGGTCAAATCCTCGGGGTCCGTGCGCCCGATGGCGCACCTCGGCCGGCTAGAAGCCGAAGTCGCTGAGACCGGGATGGTCGTCGGGACGGCGACCAAGCGGCCAGCGGAACTTGCGATCTTCCTCGCGGATCGGGTGCTCGTTGATGCTGGCGTGGCGGTGGGCCATCAGGCCGTCTTCGGCGAACTCCCAATTTTCGTTGCCATAGGCGCGGAACCACTGGCCGCTGTCGTCGCGGTACTCATAGGCATAGCGGACGGCGATCCGATTGCCGGTGAAGGCCCACAGCTCCTTGATGAGCCGGTATTCCAGCTCCTTGTTCCACTTGCGGGTGAGAAACGCCTGCGCTTCCTCGCGGTTGGTCGCAAACTCGGCGCGGTTACGCCAGCGCGTATCGACGGTGTAGGCGAGCGCGACCTTGGCCGGATCGCGGCTGTTCCAGCCATCTTCGGCCAGGCGTACCTTCTCGATGGCGCTCTCGCGGGTGAACGGAGGGAGGGGTGGACGGCTCATGCGGACCTCCTGTCGGTCGTGGTGTCGGGACGGTGGTGGCGGGCGGCTGGGAGGGGCTGATTGGCCGCCCGCCGCTACGTCAGGCTGCGAGGCGATCGACTCGGGGGAAGTCGATCTCGGTTCCAAGCGCCTCGTTGACGTAGTTGGTGAAAGTGTTGAGCGCGACATGCGCGATGATTTCGAGAACTTCGGCGTCGGAGTAGCCGGCGGCGCGGACCTTCTCGACCTCGGCCGGCGCGACCGACCCGCGCGCGGCGGTCAGAGCCCGGGCAAAGGCCACGGCGGCGGCGGCCTTGGGATCGCTCGACGTGCCGGCGCGGGCGGCAGCGATCTCGGCGTCATCGAGCTTGGCGAAGCGCGCGCCGGTATAGCTGTGGGCCGACAGGCAATAGTCGCAGCCATTCGCTTGCGCCATCGTCAGCGCCAGACGCTCGCGCGTCGCGACGGGCAGCTTGCCCTTCCCTAAGGCCCCCTGGAGCCCGGAAAGGGCATTGAGAGCAACCGGGCTGGTGGAGACGAGCCGGAAAATATTGGGCACGGTGCCGAGCTGCTTCTGGATGGCTTCGAGGATCGGACGCGATGCCTCGGGAGCGTCGTCGACCGTGGCGGGGGTGGGGATTACGGACATGATGTTCAACTCCTTGAGGGCTTGCACGGTGCAAGCCTTCGATGAAGGGAAGATGGCCCGCCGCGGCGCGCGACTGAATGCCGAAAATCCGGAAGGGATTGTTTCACCTGGTGGATGTAATGCGCCGTTGGCAGCTCACACCTCCAGTTGGATGCGGTCCTCGTCGACCGACTGCTGCTCAGCAGGCACCGCGCTGCAGATCAGCACCTCGTCATCGGCGAGGCTCACGCCTGGTTGCCGGATGTGGGTGACGGCCCCGCGCAAGAGCTTCGTCTTGCAGGTTCCGCAGGTGCCTTCGCGGCAGCTAAATTCGGGTGACAAGCCCCGCGCCTCGGCAAGGTCCAGAAGCGTTCCGGATGCTGGCGTCCAGCGCGCCTCCTTAGCCGAGGCCATGAAGGCCACGGGCACCGGCTTCGTGGAGGCAGGACGCTGCGGCGCTTGAGCGGACGCTGTGACGTCGGGCGTGCGTACCAGGGAGGACGGCCCGAATGCTTCGGCGTGGATGCGCGCGTCTGCGATATTCAGCGAGCGTAGCCCATCATAGAGCGCCTGGGTGAAGGCTGGTGGGCCACAGAGGTAGAAATCATAATCGTTGAACGGCAGGAAGCGGGTGAGCAAGGCCATGTCGATCCGGCCAGCGGCCTCGTAATCGATGCCTTCGGCGGCATCCGTGGGATCGCTGAGAACGCGAATGAGCTTCACGGTGCTGAAGGAGTTTTCGACCAGCGTCGCCAGCTCGGGACCGAATGGGCGCTCCGCCTTGGTTCGGGCAGCGTGGAACAGATAGGTCGGACGGACACGCTGTTTGCGGACGCCCTCATAGACGACGTGGCGCAGCATCGCGAGCATCGGCGTGATGCCGACACCGCCCGCCAGCAGAACGGCGGGGCGCGTCTCGCGCGCGTCGATCGTGAAGTCGCCGGCGGGCGCGCGCGCCTCGATCACGTCATCGACGCGGACACTATCGTGAAGATGCCTCGAGACCGCGCCCTCGCGCTTGATGCTGAGGCGATAGACCCCATCCGAGGGGGCGGCGGACAGCGTATAGTTCCGGATGACGGGCTTGTCGTCGCCGGGAAGCGTCAGACGGATCGGGAGATGCTGTCCCGCCTGGTGCGGCAGCAGACCGGCGCCATCACCGGGCTGGAGGTGAAAGGAACGGATCGAGCTGCTCTCGTCGACGATCTTCGTCACCTTGAGCGGGCGCCACCGAGTCGACAGCTCGGCCGCGCGAAGGCGGTTGGCGGCCTCGTCCCAATCGCCGGTCATCAGCGAACTCGGCGACCATGGTTCCGCCTGCATGGCCCAGCGCAAGGCAAGCGCACCGCGTCGGCGCACGATCGTCTGCGGGGTGAACGTCCAGAGCCGCTCCGTGCCCTGAAACGCGGCGATCTCGGGGCTGTCGAAGATGACTTCGGTCGTGCCGGTCATCTGGAGCACGTCGCCGCTCGCGTAATCCACGAACAGCAACCCGGCTTTGCCGTTGAGGAGGATGTTGCCGAGCGTGTTGAAGAACAGGTTGCCGTCGAAGTCGGGAATGGTGAGCGTGCCATCGTCGGCGATGCGGACGAACCCGGCTTTGCCGCCGCGATGGGAGACATCGACCTGCCGGCGATCGTCGCGGTCGGCATAGGAGGCCACGAAGAAGCTGTCAGCGCCTGCGATCATGGCCCGTGAGGCGGCGTCGAGCGCGCTCAGGGCCTCGACTGCGCCGGCATAGAGCGTGCCGGGATCGCGGGCATAGCTGAAATCGCGAAGCTGGATGTATCGCGGGCAGTTGCCGAAACTCTGGTCGACGTCGATCCGGAAACCGTGTGAGGCCTCGCCAACCACGCCGTTCATGCGGTTGCGTCGACGGGTGTGCATCTCGATGCCGAGCAGTCCAATAGGCTTGCACGGTGCAAGCCCTGAGGCGGCGGGATCGGTCGGGTCCGCGCTTGCGTCGACCTCAAGCGTGGTCGCGTCGGGAGAGGTGATGAACCCGGAGCGCCCCTCGAGGAACGTCGCCCAAGGCGCGCCGGCCTCGTCGACGCTCCCGAGCACGATGAACGGGAGCTTGGCGTAAAATTCGCGGTGCTGATCGGGCATATAGTCGCGGATGACCCGCTGGCCCACCGACGCCATGCGCTCTGCGACGCCGACCTTCTCCTGAATGAAACGCTCGCCTTCATGCCAGACCGGGAGCTTTGTGAAGTTCGACGTCATCGTTCTCGTGCCTCTGCTAGGGGCTGGCGGGCGCTCCATGGCGGGGCGCCCGCTGTCGGCGGCATGATTATGCCGCCAGGCCGACCGGGGTCTTCACGAAGGGCACGAAGCCCGGCAGCGCCTCGACCCGGCGAAGGAAGGCGTTCACGTTCGGGTAGGCCGTAAGATTGACATTGCCCTCCGGCGCCCGTGCGACATAGCTGTAGATGGCGACGTCGGCGATCGTCGGCTGCGAGCCAACTAGCCAGTTAGCGTCTTCCAGGCGGGCTTCGAGACGGCCAAGCAGGGTATGAGCGCGACCGATCACCTCGTCCGCGTTGAACTTCGCACCGAACACCGTGATGAGCCGGGCTGCTGCGGGACCATATGCAACCTCACCCGCAGCTACGGACAGCCAGCGCTGGACGGCGGCTGCGCCGCTCGGATCTTCGGGCAGCCAATCCGTGCGGCCTGACTTCTTGGCGAGATAGACGAGGATCGCGTTCGAGTCCGCCACGACCACGCCGTCATCTTCCAGCACCGGCACCTGGCCAAACGGGTTGAGGGCGAGAAACTCGGGCCGCTTGTGTGCGCCGGCCTTGAGATCGACTTCGACCAGCTCGTGGGGAACGTTGAGGAGAGACGCAGCCAATACAGCGCGGTGCGAGTGGCCCGACAGGGGATGATGATGAAGCTTCATGGCGAATTCCTGCGATAGGGTCGGGTCCATTCCCGATCCGCAGCGCCTTTGTGCTTCGATGCCGACCGGGCGAGAACGACCCGTGTCGGCACTTCATCATTCCGCTCCGTGTAATAATCTCCAAGTAGCGCGGCCCAAGTCCCCGCGTTTCTCCATTTCGTAGATCGTGCCGTCGGCAAGCGGCACGATCAGTCGGAGTTCGCGCGGTCGAAGCGTTCGTGGCAGCCCGGTCAGTGCGGTGGCGGGGCAGGAGTATCCCACCGGATCTCCATCGTCGTCATCCTATTGGCATCATCAGGACGCGCACGGGGCTTGGCTTCTTGGTCATTTTATCCTTAAGTGTGGAGGAGCCCTGATGCCGGCCAGACTTTGCCCGTTCGCGTTGGCGCCGGATTCTGCCGAGGTTGACGGTACTTTTTGCCGCGATCTGAGTTCGGGCGTCAGAGCCGGAACAGCGCGCAAAGAGCCGATAGTAGTCGATAGATAGCTTGCGAAGGCCGGCGGAAATCCCTCAATGATATCAGCAGTGTAGGTTTCTGACGGGTCCTGGGCCGGTAGTATTTGTGCGCAAAAATATTTTCTGCAATAAATTCAGATGGTTGACATGGTCCCGAACAATCGAGTGGGAGTGACGGGTCGTAGTTTTGGATATGTGGGGATAGCGTAGCGAAGTTTCGGCGGGATAACGCTTTCGATAGTTGCCGGAAGCTCTCGGCAGACGTTTTTTTATCGGGTGCCGCCGATCCAGATCGACGATCAACAATGTGATCGCGCTGAGGGCGGCTTCTCCAAACAGAGACGAACGAGGCCACGCTCCAGCGTGGCCCCGCGTGTTCTATTTTGCGTAGTGGCCAACGATCTGGCCGACGAGCTTGGCCCACGGCATGTCTAGCGCGTCATAGACGGCCGCAGACTCCGGGGCAGCGTTGTCATGAAGAACCTCGACCATGAGCGTCGCATAGTCGGATACAACGACGCCCGCCTGCTGAAGGCGAAGCAGATTGACGTCGTGCTTGGTCTTGCTGAACGTGCCGGACGCGTCGACGGCGACATAGGCGTCATAGCCCTTCGCAACCGCGGTCATCGCCGGGAAAGCTGCGCAGACTTCGAGCGAGATGCCGGCGAAGATCAGCTTCTTGCGGCCGGTTGCTTCGATCGCAGTGGCGACGCGTGGGTCGTCATAGGCGTTCACGGTGGAGCGGTCGATGATCTCGATGCCGTCCAAAGCCTCCACCAGTTCAGGGAAGGTCGGCCCCCACAAGGTTTCGCGCGCGGTACTGGTCGCGACGATCGGCAAGCCGAGCGCCTTGGCCGCGCGGGCAAGCGCGACGACGTTGTGCTTTAATTCGCCCGTCTCGTAATCGCGCACCCCGGTCATCAGGTTCACCTGGTGATCCACCAGGATCACGGCGGCATTGTCCTTGGACAGCGGTTCATAGGTTCGCTCGGTCATCTCTGCTCTCCAGCCAATAAGGGATCGACGATCACGATCAGGTTCGTGATGGGTGGAGGCTAGAGGCTGGACCAAAGGCCGAATAGTCGGCAGAATTGCGACGCAGCGTCCAACAGGTTGAACGCTGATCGTGCTGCAGGGGGATGCCGTGCTGGACCTGAACGACTTTTTTTACTTTGTGCAGGTGGTCGACCGTGGCGGCTTCACCGCAGCAGGGCGCACGCTACGCGTTCCCAAATCGACGCTGAGCCATCGCATTCAGCAGCTCGAGGCGGAACTTGGCGTCCGCTTGCTGAACCGCACATCACGACGTTTCGGCATGACGGACTCGGGCGAGGATTTCTACCGTCACGCGGTCGCCATGCTGCGCGAGGCGGAAATGGCCGAGACAATCATCCGCGGTCGCTTGAGCGAACCTATGGGCACGGTGCGCTGCACGGCTGGATCGGCCACGATGCAGTTCGCGCTGGCCGAGATCATCGCAGACTTCCTTGTCCAGCATCCAAAGGTCAACGTGGTGGCCCACGCCGCTGACCGGACGGTCGATATCGTCGGCGAAAATTTCGACATAGCCGTGCGTGCTCATTCCGACCCCTTGCCGGACTCGAATCTCGTCCAGCGCACGCTGGCACCCGCGCCTTGGTTCCTGTTCGCCGGAGCGGACTATGTGGAAGCACAGGGTGCCCCCAAAACCCCGCAGGATCTGGAGCGGCATCCGTCTCTGTTCATGATGCGGACCGGGGTCGATCCGGTGTGGAAGCTGCGCCACGCGCGTCAAAAGCGAGATGAGATCGTGATGCCGCTGACGCCACGGTTGCTAGGGGATGACATGGTCGGCCTGAAACAAGCGGCGATCAAGGGGCTCGGTATTGTGGCGCTGCCCGGCTATATCTGCCGCCCAGAGGTCCAGGCAGGAACGATCGTCCGCATTCTCCCCGACTGGATCGCGGGCGACTCGACCTTGACCGCGCTGATCCCCTACCGGCAAGGCCTGCTCCCTTCGGTTCGGGCTTTCCTCGATCATCTGACGGCGGAGTTCCCCAAGCGCGTGCTGATGTAGGGCGATCGCCGGATCGGGCGCGGGGTGCGCCGCATTCCGCTTCTAAGCCGCGTGGATAATCGTCCAATGGAATGGACGCTAAGTTCGATAATGATCGTCTTTTCGTCCAGAGAAGCGGCTGCATAATCGCCTCGTCAGAAACGCACTTGGAGCGATTGCAGTGGGCAGCCTCAATAAGATCATGAATGCTGACGCGGCCGATGCGCGGCTTGGACCCGTAGTGACGGGTGTACCTCACGCGATTGGTGAGGGCTTCTCCGCCAATCATTTCTCGGAAGAGATGTTCGGCGGCAGCATGGATCCGCTCCTGATGGTCGACCATTTCGTCATGACCGCGCCGACCTTCGATCCGCATCTTCATGCCGGCATCTCGGCGGTGACCGCCATGTTCGAAGACTCGGTAGGTGGCTTTCTCAACCGCGATACGCTGGGTCATAATATCGAGCTCAAGGCCGGCGACCTCTATTGGCTGGCGGCGGCGAGCGGGGCCGCGCACGAGGAGAAGCCGGGCCCGGGTTCGCGCATCCACGCGCTTCAGCTGTTCGTCAATCTGCCCAAGCGGCTGAAGAAAGAACCCGCGCGCGCGCTGCACGTCGGTGCCGCCAAGATCCCGACGATCGCCAGCGATGGCCATCGTGTGCGTGTCGTGCTGGGCGCCAGTAACGGCCTTGTGGGCGAGACCGGCACCCCCGAAGAGATGACGATGCTCGACGGGTTCCTGGACGATGGCGGGCAATTCCGCCATCTCTTGCCAGAAGAGCAGCAGGCTTGGCTCTACGCCGTGTCGGGAGCGATCACGATCGATGTCGATGGTGAGCAGCGGGTGCTTGCGGCCGGCACTGCGACGACAGTGGCAGCCGGCACGGCGATCGACATCGCAATCACCGCCGATGAAGCAGCGCACTTCGTTCTGATGGCCGGCAAGCCGATCCGCGAGGCGTTCTTCAAACATGGGCCGCTCGTGATGTCGAGTGCCGATGAGGTTCGGCGAACGCTTTCCGATTTCGCCCAAGGCAGGTTCGGCCGCATTCCGGCCTGAGCGCCTCAAGACCGCTTCGATCCCAGCCAACCCGCGCCGACCCCGGTCGCGGGAAAGCCGCAACACGTCAGGAGTTCACGACAATGACAAACCCCCGGATTCTGATCGCTTTCTATTCCCGCAATGGCTCGACCGAGGCACTTGCCGAGGCGGTGGCGGAAGGTGCGCGCGCGCTCGGCGCCGAGGTACGGCTGCGCCGGGCGCGCGAGATGGTCGGTCCCGAGATCATGGCGATGGCGCCTGGCTGGGCCGAGAATGCGGCAGCCATGAACGAGAAGTATGAGGCCCCGACCGCCGACGACGCGGTCTGGGCAGATGCGATCATCTTCGGCACGCCGACCCGCTTCGGCGGCATCGCATCCGAACTGAAGGCCTATATCGATGGTCTGGGGGGCGTCTGGTTCCAGGGCAAGCTCAACGGCAAGCTCGGCGGAGTCTTCGGCTCGACCTCGTCCAAGCATGGCGGGAACGAGTCTACCCTGCTGTCGATCTACAACGTGATGGCCCATCTCGGCCTCATCATCGTACCGCTCGGCTATTCGCATCCGGCTTTGTTCAAGGCGGGGACGCCATACGGGGCCACTTTCATCTCGCAGGGCGACACCCAGAAGCCCGGCGAGGATGACCTGGCCGTCGCCCGCTATCAGGGCGAGCGCATCGCGCAGCTCGCCGCCCGCATTGGCGAACCGAACAACGCTTCGGCCTGACCCGCTGCTTGGAGGAGACCCCGACATGACTGTGCTCGAACCGACGGTGACCAATGTCGCTTGGCTATCCGATGCCGAGCGCGAGCGAGAGAGCAAGCTGCTGGCCCATTTCGCCGACTTCTGGGCGACCGCGACCGGTCCGTCTCGCGACATCTACGACCGCTTCATCGCCGCCTGCCCGATGGTCGACGGGATCACCGTCGAGGAAATTACCACCGACCGGGTGCACGGATGGTGGGTCCGTCCGGCTGACGTATCGGCAGAACGCCAGGCGATCCTCTTGATCCATGGCGGCGGCTATGTGCAGGGCACCGCCAAGGCCTATCGCGGTTTCGTCAGCCAGATCGTCAGCCGCACCAACATCCCGGCGCTCGCCATCGACTATCCGCTCGCGCCGGAAGCCAGCCTGCCCGCCGCACCCGACGCGGCGCTTGCCGCCTATGCGTATCTGGTCGAGCAGGGTTTCTCTCGCATTGCGATCGTAGGGGACTCCGCCGGCGGTGGGCTGTCGCTCGTCACGATGGCGCAGCTCGCCCGGCAGAGCGAGATGCCGAAGCCGATCGCCGGCGTTGTCTTCTCGCCCTGGGCGGATCTTGCCTTCACGGGTCGATCGATGACCGATCCCGCGGTCGCGGATGCGCTGATCGGCTACGACTACCTGGCCGACTGCGCGCGCAAATATGTGGGTGCCTATGATCCCAGTGATCCGCTCGCCTCGCCGTTGCACGGCGATCTTGCCGGCCTGCCGCCGCTGCTCATCCAGGTCGGCACCGAGGAGCGCCTCCTTGACGATTCCCGCCAGTTCGCCGCCAGGGCGGCCGCCGCCGGCGTGCCTGTGCAGCTCGAGATCTGGGAAGGCATGCACCACGTCTTCCAGCTCGACGTCGCCCATCTCGAGAGCAGCCGCACCGCGCTCGATCGCGCCGGTCGCTTCATCACCAGCGCGTTCGACGCGTGATCGAGAGGAGAAAGACGATGTTCGACGTAGTGATCGTTGGCGGTGGCTCTGCTGGCGCCGTGCTCGCCCGCAGGCTGAGCGAGGACCCAAGCCGCCGCGTCCTGTTGCTCGAAGCGGGCGAGGCCTATGCGCCGTCCGCCTATCCCGATGTGATCGCCCATGCCAACCGCGTCGGCGGCGATGCCGAGCACGGCTGGGGGTATCACACCCAGGACGGCGCGACGCTCGGCCATGACGTAAACGCGATCCGCGGCAAGGTGCTGGGCGGCAGCTCGGGCGTGAACGCCGCGGTTGCCATGCGTGCGAGACCTTCGGACTTCGCGCGCTGGACTGCGATGGGCGTCGAGGGTTGGACGTGGGACGACGTGTTCCCGATCTTCCGCGAGCTCGAGAATACGCCGACCGGCGATGACGCGTGGCATGGGCGGACCGGGCCATTCCCGATCCGTCAGCGCACGATGGAGGAAATCACCCCGTCGATGCGCGCGTTCGTGCATGCATCGGAAGCGGTCGGGCTCGCGCGCATCAGCGACTTCAACGGTGCGCAGCAGAATGGCGTGTCGCCCTATCCGCTCAACGTGGTGGACGAGCATAGGATCAACACCGGCATCGCATATCTCACTGAAAATGTACGCGCTCGGCCCAACCTGACGATCCGGGGGCGAGCGGAGATCGACACCATCCTGTTCGAAGGCAAGCGTGCGGTCGGCGTCCGTCTGATCGACGGCGAGGAGATCCGTGTGGAACAGGTGATCCTGTCGGCGGGCGCCTATGGCAGCCCGGCGATCCTGATGCGCTCCGGCATCGGCCCGGCCGCACATCTGGAGGCGCTCGGCATTCCCGTCTTGCGCGATGCGCCTGTCGGCGAGCGGCTGAAGGAGCACCCCTTCTACTACAATGTCTACGCGCTGAGGCCTGAGGTCTCTTCAATGACGCCCGTCGCCGGGGCGATCGTCTGGACGAACTCCAGCGAGGCGGGTCCCGACGAGCTCGACCTGCACGTATCGGGCACGCACATCTTCGATCCGGCGCTCAGCCCAACCGGCGGGGCGATCGTGCTCGCCTGTGCGGTGACGCTACCTAAGTCAAACGGATCGATCCGGCTCGCCAGCCGCGATCCCAAGGCGATGCCGCTGATCCGCTTCAATTTCTTCGACGATCCGAGCGACCTGCGCCGTATGAAGGAAGCGGTGCGCCTGTCGCGCCGGATCGGCCGCACCGCGCCGTTCAGCGATACGATCGCGTTCGAGATGGCGCCGGGGGCGGATGTCGAGGACGACCTTGCGCTCGACCGCGCTATCATCGCGCAGATCGACGGCTACTCGCATCCGACCTCGAGCGTGCCGATGGGAGCCGAGTCCGATCCGACGGCGGTTGTCGACAGCGTCGGGAAGGTGCGCGGCGTTGAAGGACTGCACGTCGTCGATGCCTCGATCATGCCTGACATTGTCTCGGCACCGACCAACGTGACGACGATCATGATGGCCGAGGCGATCAGCCGGAAGCTCGTCCGGTGATCGGCGTGACCGAACTGCTGCGCGCGAAAGGGCTCGTCTGGCTGTTGCCACCGCGATGTTGCCCTCGCTCGCCGCCGAGCCGCTGATCCTTGGTACGACGATGATGGTGCAGACGATCGAGGGAAAGCTGGCTCGCCTGCGCAGAGCGCCCCGGTCCACAAGCCAGCCTTCCCGCAAATGAGAAGACACCCGGCGCGCAATTGTCGGGCAGCGCGATGCCACCGCTCGCCCAGCCAGCGGTGGCATCCTCTCTCATGCGACCCGGCGTGCGCCCTTCCGATAGGGATCAGCCAGGCGACTGATCGTCGCATCTTCCTTCGTCGCGAGCAGCGCCCTGGCGGTGTCGACGATGATCAGCCAGGCGCCCGCGAGCAAGGCTACGTCCTTCAGCACCAGACGGCCGGCTCCGGACAGGTAGGGAAAGCCGTGCTGCGCGTCGCCCAGCGCCGGCACCCATGCCTCGGGCGTCGTGACCAGGAAGGACAGGGTCACGAACGGCGTCGCAAAAGCGAGCAGCGCCCCTGCCATCCCCAGCCTGCGCGAGACCAGGCCGGCAAGCGTCAGAAAGCCGATCGCCAGTTCCAAGGTTCCGAGCCCCTTGGAAAAGCCATAGGTGTTGTTCCCGATCTGCCACGCGCGCTCGGCCGGCTTCAGCTCGCCCTCATGGGTCAGGTGGGCATTGTACTCGGCCGGGCGCTCGTAGAAGAACGACATAACCGGACTGTTGGCGACGAACGGCGTGATGCTGTCCGCCTCGTAGGGCACGAACTTCAGCGCGCCGATCCACAGGAAGATGATCGCGATCGCGATCTTCGTCGCGCCGATGCCGATGCGGTGCGACGGTGCGGCCGCGGCGATGCCGAGCGCTTGGGTAATGATGCGAGTCATCGTTTCGCCCTCCGCTCAAGCAGCCTTGAAGGCATCGTGCGCTCGCACCGAGAAGACGAGCGCCGCGCCGGCGTTGATCGAGACCGCGACGCCCAGCGCTTCGGCCAGCTCGCCCTCGGTCGCGCCGAGCTTCTTGGCCTCGGCGGCGTGCACGGTAATGCAACCGTCGCAGCGCAGGCTGATCGCCACCGCCAGCGCGATCAGCTCGCGCGTCTTGGCGTCGAGGTGGCCGGTCTTCGCGCCCGCGCCACCGAGCGTGCCGTAGCCCTTTACCGTATCCGGGCTGAGCTTTGCGAATTCGCCTACACCCGCGACGACCTGGCTGCGGTAAGTATTCCAGTCGAGCATTGCCATGATGACCTCCTTGACGTTGGCAGTGACTGGAAAATGGACCCGCATGCCCCCGCACGGGATGGCGGTGCGGATCATCGCGATGGCCTGGCGGATCAGGAGTGATCGGACATGACCGAGGCTGCCACCGCAGACCTGCTGAACGCGATGGTCCCGCTGCTCAAGATGCGCCCGGTGATCGAGGATGTCTGCCGCTTCGGCGGTACGTGGGAGTCGCCGCATGCGCCTGACGGGGGCGGCTGGGCACAATTCCATATCGTCATGCGCGGCTCATGCATCGTCGAGCGGCCCGGGCTTGATGCGCTGGAGTTGAACGCGGGAGACGTGTTGCTTTTACCGCACGGCGATGCGCATGTCGTGCGCAGCCACTTGGGCGGCGTTGGGCGGCCGATCGTCAGCACCCTGCGCAATGGCATCCGTCGCCGCTCTATCGCCGGGGAATCCGCCGATACTGAGCTGCTCTGCGGCCGTCTCTGGTTTGAGGCGGCCGATCGCCATCCGTTGCTCGCCGCGCTACCCGACGAGATCGTAATCCATACAGCGGACGAGCCGCTGCTCGAACGCTTTCGGCATCTCCTGGCCGATATTCGTGATGAACTGGACGGCGACAGGCCAGGGGCTGAGGTCATCGCTGCCGACCTTGCGCGGGCCGTGTTCGTGATGTTGCTGCGCGACTATCTGACCGCCGAACAGTCTGCGGGCCACACACTCTCGCTGCTGCGCGACCGGACGACCGCGCGCGTGGTGCTGGCGATGCTGAAAGATCTCGCGCGGGCCTGGACGCTCGACGAGATGGCGACGGTGGCGGTCGCCTCGCGCGCGACCCTGGTGCGGACCTTTCGCAAGCACGCCGGGATGGCGCCGATGGCCTTCCTGGCCGAGCTGCGGCTCTCGGCGGCGCGGCAACGGCTCGCGGGCACGCTCGACCCGATCGCTCGGATCGCGGCGGACGTGGGCTATGCGTCCGAAGGCGCGCTCAGCCGCGCGATCCTTAAGCGCTACGGAGTACGGCCCGGCGCATTGCGGCTCGAATCGGTTCAGCCGAGCCAGCTCGCGACATAGTGGGTGAAGTCCGCCGACAGCCGCCGCGAATGATCGACAAGGCCGCGTGTGTAGGGCAGCCGCGCGCGTTCGTAACGCTTCAGCAGGTCAGCGGGCGGTTCCGCAGCGTCGCGCTCGGCCAGCATGGTCGCCAGCACGAAAGCGTCGTCCACCGCTGTCGCATAGCCGCTGCCGGTCATCGGCGACACCCCGTGCGCGGCGTCGCCGATGATCGCGATCGGTCCTGCAGCCAGCCGCTCAGGCTTGTATTCCGCGATCGGCGCCCCGCGCATCGCGCCCGGCGTGCGCACGCCATAGGCGACCGCCTCCGTCCAAGGTTCGGGCCATAGCCGAGGCACCAGCGCAGAAAGCTCTTCGCGCACTTCGGCAGTGATCGCGTGGGCCGACAGCGTGCCGACGACGTGGCGATCCGAATCGAGGCAGCCGGTGCGGCGCAACAGTTCGTCCCGCCGGCCGTCGAACCAGGCGAAGGTGACCTGTCGACGCCCGATCTCAAGCGATCCGTCACGCCCCGGCAGCACCGCGGCGACGAGGCGATAGCCCTGTTCCAGCATGATCCACAGGCCGCCTTCAGTCGGCCATGCGATCGGGGCGGAAAGCGCGCTTTCCTCGACCAGCCTGCGCCATACGAGATAGCCGGCATAGCTTGCGAGCGGCTGATCGGGCGCAACCGCACGCCGCACGACGCTGTGATAGCCATCGGCGCCGATCACCGCATCGGCGGTCGTGCTTGTGCCGTCCGCAAAGGTTACGATCGCGCGGTCGCCTTCAGCTGCTACCGACGCAACAGCGTGGCTTTCTTCAAGCGTGATGCCGGGCATCTCGGCAGCGCGATCGCGCAGCCAGCCATAGAGCGCGGGCCAGGTGGTCAGGTGGCGATCTCGGAAGGCACGCACCACCGGCAGTTTTGCTTCGACGCGCAGATCGCAGTTCACCGTCCGCGCGATCGCGGCGAGGTCGATATTGAGATTGTCCCCGCCCAGCGTCCGGCGTTCCGCGCGCTCGACGATGCGGACGGGAACGCCGCGGCTGGCGCTTGCCAGCGCAAATGTCAGCCCGGCAAGCGAGCCGCCGACCACGAGGATATCAGGATGCTTGACGGTCACTGCGATCGCCTTTCGGGCAAGGTCCGCGCCTTTTGGTTCAGCCTCGCGGACCGCTCGGGTGAAGCAGGTCGGCGTGGCCGATGCGGTGCAGGCATTCCGAACGCACCCGGTCGATGACCGCGAAGCTGTCCGCCGCGCTGCGACCGAGAGCCGCGAGGAGAAAGAGCGCCGGCACCGCGAAGGCGATCGGCCCGAGGCCGATCGCGCCGATACCCAGCGCGTCGATAGCCTGGCCGCCAACGAGCGTGCCGATCGCGATGCCGAGATTGGCGGCGGAGATGTTGAGCGTCATCGCGAAGGATGGCGCTTCCCGCCCGGCCAGGGTCACGCGGATCTGGCCTAGCGTCACCGACGCGGTGTGGCCGATGCTCCACAGCGCCAGCGGGACAGCCGCCACGAGCAGAGCACCACCGGCCAGCGCGGTCGCGTTGACGGCTGCGACCAGCAGGAGCATCGCCGCCGCCATTGCGCGCAGCGGTGCGCGGTCCGCGAACCGCCCGGCGATCATGTTGCCCGCAAGCCCGGCGCCGCCGAACAGGAACAGGACTAGCGCGACGCCCAACGCCGGCAGGCCGATGGCCCGTTCGATCCAAGCACCCAGATAGGTATAGGCTGAAAACATCGCCGCGAAGAGCAGCACCGACAGGACAAGGTGCGCGAGGAAGCGAGGGCGGCGCAACAGCGCGAGCTGGCCATGGATCGCAGCCGGCTTGCCCTCCGGTGCATCGGGGAACAGAAGGGCCACGATAGGGACGAGCACCAGCGAAGCGGCTGCCAGCACGGCGAACGGCACGCGCCAGCTGCCACCCTCTGCCAGCGCGACACCCGCCGGCAGCGCTAGCAGCACGCCGAGCACGAAGCCCATATTGGCGCGCGCGAGTCCCTTGCCATGTGCGTCGGGCGGGGCGAGCCGCGTGACGAGCGATGCGCCGACGCTGATGAAGGCGGGCAGGGCGGCGCCCTGAACCACCCTCGCCACCAGCATCGGCGTAAAGCCGGATGCCACCGCGATCAGCGCGTTGCCGGCGGCGAACAGCAACAACGTCGCCGTGAGGACGACGCGCGGCGAAAGCCGGCTCGCGATGAGGGTGACGAAGGGCCCGCCGACCGCCGCCGAGAAGGCGAACCACCCCGCCAGCCCGCCTGCCTGGGCGAGCGGTATGTGCAGATCCTGCGCGATGAGCGGGAGGAGCCCCACGACGATGAATTCGGCCGCGACGACGGTAGTGACCGTCGGCGCGAGCAGGATCAGCGCCCGGTTCAGGGCTTGTTCGGGGTGGTCGCCGGCGGGTGTCATGCGTTGGCTCCGCCGTCGATGGTGAAGCCGGTGCCGTTCACCGAGCGCGCCTCGTCGCTGGCGAGGAACGCATAGAGCGCGGCGACATCCTCGGGCCGGCCATATTCCTTGATCGCCATCCGCTGACGCTGCGCCTCGGCATGGGGGCCATCGGCCGGGTTCATGTCGGTGTTGGTCGATCCGGGATGGACGAGATTGACGGTGATGCCGCGCGGGCCGAGATCGCGCGCCGCACCCTTGGTCCAGGCGACGAGCGCGGACTTGCTGGCCGAATAGAGCGCCTTGCCGGCATCCGGCACGCGATCGGCGAGATTGCTTCCGGTCGAGATGATCCGCCCACCGTTCGGCATGTGCGCAAGCGCCGCCTGCGTGGCGAGGATCACGCCACGGACGTTGACGGCAAGCATCGCGTCGATCTGTTCGAGCGTTATCTCTTCGACCGTTCCGTAGCTGATGATGCCCGCGTTGTTGACGAGGATGTCCAGGCCGCCGAGTTCCTTGGCAGCGCGATCGACGGCCCGCTTGATCGAGGTAGGATCTGCCGCATTCATCTGGATGGCGACCGCGTGGTTGCCGGCGCTTTGGATTTCGGCCGCGATAGCGTTCGCCGCCTCGGCCGAGCGTTCATAGCCTATGGCTACATCCGCGCCATCGGCGGCAAAGCGGCGGCCAATCGCGGCGCCTATCCCCCGACTGCCACCGGTGACGAAGGCGCGCTTTCCATGGAGAGGTTTCATATCGCTGACTCCTTGTTGCTGGTCAGCCGCGAAATTAGTCGCGAGACGATCAGCCCAGAAGTCAGCTAGGATTGGAAACATCGTCCAAGTGATTGGACGCCGCGGTATGTCTGGCGAAGTTTGGTGAGGGGCTCGGACTTGTTTAGGACCACCGCATCCTGAAAGACGGTGGTCCGTCGGTCAGCTTGCTGAGCCGTCTTTCGGTCTTACAAGCCAGATCTTGCGCTGATGGACATCGGGCGCTGGCGCGATCTTCGCTCGGCCTTCAAGATAGGTCTGGCGGCGTTGTTCCAGCCACGTTTCGACCTCCTCCAGATTCCATACCACGCACCGCGGCGTGAGATTGAACCGGCGAGGGAAGTCGCCGCGCTTCTCCATTTCGTAGATCGTGCTGTCGGCGAGCGGCACGATCAGTCGAAGTTCATGCCGTCGGATCGTTCGTGGCAGCCCTGTCAGCACGGTGGCGGGGCCGGAATACCCCACCGGGTCACTTCGTCGTCATCTTGATACGGCATCATCAGGACGCGTACACGGCTTAGCTTTTTGGTCATGTCCTATCCTCCACTGTGGAGGAGACCTGATGCAGGCAGACTTTGCCTGTCCGGGTAGGCGCCGGAATCCGATGACGCTGACGGTACTTTTTGCCGCGATCCGAGTCCGGGCGTCAGCGCTGGAACAGCGCGCACAGAGCCGATAGTAGTCGATAGATAGCTTGCGGAGATCGGTCGAAATTCCTCAACAATTTCAGCAATGTAGGTTCCTGACGGGTCCTAAGCCGGTAGTATTTGAGTGAAAAAATATTTTCTGCAATGAATTCAGATCATTGATATGATCCCGAACAATCGAGGGGGGTCGATGCCCGGACGGGTATCGCTCCGCGAGGGCAATCTCACGAATCAAGGAGGCTGCCCGAAGACACGGTGTAACTGCGGACTCGTGCGGGCAGTATCATCAGCATGAGTATCGGCAGCGCGGAACTGTCATCCTGCCATGGTTAGGTCGCTCGGCTAACTCAGCTTCAATCTAAAGGAGCTGAGCCGGACATCGACGGCGAGATACAGCAAGCAGGCAGCGTTCGAGGTCAGTCAAGCGACCCGGTATCGGCGCGGAATCCGACCGGTCTCACACTCAGCCGCTCGAATGCTACCGCCTCGGCGGCCGTCCTCGCATCGGGGCAGAGGCGAAGATTGATTCCGTGGAACCCAAGCAGCTCCACCGGCGCACCTTCGGAAGTCGCCGCCCGAATAGGGCAGGGACTTCGCGGCCTGCGGCACATGTCACGCCGCAGGTGGCTCGGCCGTCAGCCTTTTTCGTTCTCGCGCCAGAATGCGTTGGCCACGCGATTGAACTCTTCCGGATTGGCCTGCTGAACGAAAAATGGCTGGCACATTTCACGACGACATGACGACCGCCGGTGATGCGGGCCGTGTCCCTCGCCATCGACGAGGCTGAGCTGTTTGCCGCTTTGTTCGACCTCTTTTAAGGCGCGGCGGATTTCTCCATCGGTAAGGCTTGGCACTGGGGTTCTCCATCGGCTTCCAAGTGGGGTCGGCGACTGGGGTCAAAAGGGGCTTCAATCCCCCTTAAAACCGACCCCACTATGCCATTGTATCCGACTCTACGACAACCCTAAAAACCCTTATGAATCAGCGGTATCGAGCATGACCCAGCGTGATCAAAAAGGCCGAGTGGGATGGTTATACGCAACCATTATGCGTCACTCGATCCAGCCCAGCGTGGATGGATGGACGATGTTCCGAGCTACATGCCGCCAATCGCCCTAGGCGATGCGGTTCGCGCCGCCAGCGTCGGCGTCGTCCATGCTTCCGCGCGTCCGGATTTCGCGGTCGGGGACTGGGTCATGGGCATGAACGCCATCGAGGATTTCTCCGTTGCTCAGCCCGGTAGCCTGCCAACGAAAATCGACATCGCGCGGGTTCCGTCGCCTACCAACTATCTTTCGGCGATAGGCGTGACCGGCCTGACGGCTTACTTCGGCCTTCTAAACCATGGACAGCCCAAGGCGGGCGAGACGATGCTCGTGTCGGGGGCGGCGGGGGCGGTCGGCTCCGTTGTCGGGCAGATTGGCAAGATTATGGGATGCCGCGTTGTCGGCATTGCCGGCGGTGGGACGAAATGCGACCGGCTGCGTCGGGAATATGGGTTCGACGCGGCGATAGACTATCGCGGAAAGAGCGCAGACCGATTGGCGGCAGAAATTGCGGGTGTCGTTCCCGAGGGTGCCGATATCGTCTTTGAAAATGTAGGCGGTACGATCCTCGACGCGGAACTGATGAACATCGCCCAGAACGCCCGGATCATTTTATGCGGACTTATCAGCGAATATAATCATCCAGAACCCGCCGGCGCGAGGAATCTCCGGCAGATTTTCATCAAGAGCGCGACTTTGGAGGGTTTT
The DNA here is from genome assembly GCF_009755815.1 of Flavisphingomonas formosensis. GTDB lineage: Bacteria > Pseudomonadota > Alphaproteobacteria > Sphingomonadales > Sphingomonadaceae > Flavisphingomonas > Flavisphingomonas formosensis. Next base: position 42,190 of record NZ_WRPK01000018.1, on the reverse strand, counting down.
CTGTTCGTCGAGCATACGTCTCAGTTTGCTGAGGCTGCCGCCGAAATAGGAGAATGGATTGCCGACGGAAAACTTCGGGTGGACGAGGACGTGCAGGCGGGGCTGGAGAACAGCTACGCCGCCTTCATGCGACTATTTTCCGGAGAGAATAGCGGCAAGTTGATCCTCAAGATCATTTAGCCGCGCGCGATCCGTCCAGGGGCGGCGGCTATATTGGGAGTGGAAGCCATGAGCGAGATCAAGCGGAGCTTCTGTCGCAATTGCGGAGCACAATGTGGGCTGGAGCTGGAAATCGAGGATGGAAGGATCCTGGATATCCGCGCGGATCGGTCCAATCCCGTGACGGGCGGCTATTTCTGCATCAAGGCCCTGGGTGCGATGGATCGCCAGAACGGAAAGGACCGGCTGCTGACCGCGCTGTGTGGACACGCTGGCAGTGCTCGACAGGCGATCCCCACGCGCGACGCGATCAAGGAGATCGCAAACCGGCTCTCCGATCTGGTCGAACGGCACGGTCCGCGATCCATCGGCATCTATTATGGCACCGGCGCTTATACGGCGGCGCTAACCCTGCCATTCGCTAAGGCATGGCTGGAAGCGATCGGCTCGCCGCAACTCTATTCCGCTGCGACCATCGACCAGTCGCCCAAATTCATCACCGCGCTGCGGATGGGTGCGTTCAAGTCTGGAAGGCAACCCTTCGCCTCGTCGGATGTCTGGCTACTCAGCGCGACAAATCCCCTCATTTCGCATTGGGGCGGATATGGCGGGATAACTCCCTATTCGCCGCTGTCCGATATTCGCGCGGCCAGAAAGCGCGGATTGAAGTTGATCGTTATCGACCCGCGCCGGACCGAGACTGCAAGGCAGGCCGATCTGTTCCTTCAGCCTCGTCCTGGCCAGGATGTCGCGGTGCATGCGGCGATATTGAACCACATCCTAGCAAACGAGCTTTTCGACAAGGCGTTTTGCGAGAGCTATGTCAAGAACCTCGATGTCCTTCGCGAAAAAGTGGCGGCTTATGATCTGGAAACGGCAGCCGGCCTTTCCGGCGTTCCGGCCGGGGACATTCGCGCGCCGGCGGAACTGTTCGCGCGTGGCCCGCGGGGCTGCGCGACCAGTGGCACCGGCGGCAACATGGCGCCCTTCGCCAATCTGGCCGAGCATCTCCTGGAGTGCATCAACATCGTTTGCGGCCGTTATAGACGCGCTGGAGAGCCGGTGCTTAATCCCGCACTGATCGTTCCAGGGCTAAACCGCGAAGGCGTCGTACCAGCATTTCCACTCTGGGATCATTCCCCCAGGATGTCCAGCCATCCGGACGCGGGACATGCTATATCCGACGAATTCGCCACCAACCTGCTGGCGGGCGAAATTCTCCACGAAGGGGAGGAGCTGCTGCGCGCATTGATCGTGCTGGGCGGCAATCCGGTCGTGGCCATTCCCGATTATGAGGCGGTGAAGAAGGCTTTCGAATCGCTCGAGCTGCTTGTGACGATGGACGTGCAGGCAACCGAGACGACCGCGATGTCCCATTATGTGCTGCCTTGCACGACGCCTTTTGAACGGGCTGAGTTTTCCGGCCTGACCGATGGAAATTCGCCCGGCGCGGTTTTCCAATATAGCGCTGCCATCATGCAGGCTCCACCAAAGGCCATGGAAGAGTGGGAGATATTCTACGAACTGGCCGCCGCGATGGAGCTAAAGCTTGAGTGGGAATATGTCCCCATGCTCGGCATGCCGACCGGTAGGAAGATGCGGTTGGATATGACCCGTAAGCCAAGCTGTGATGAAATGTTCGATTTCATATGCCAGCATCCAGATGTCCCGTTCGCGCGCATGAAGAAGGAAGGGGCAGGACGCGTCGCTCTTTCACCTCGATATGTCCTTCCTCCCGATCCGGACGACGAAGCGCGGCTGGATGTCATGCCCGGGGAACTGATCGAAGAGCTTGCCGAATGCCTGGCTACCCGTCAGGGGCAGCATCTTCGACCAGGGGATCTGCTGCTGCATTCGCGCCGATTGCCGAACGTGATGAACTCCAATTATATCGATACCGATCACGATCGATTACGATATGCGTTCAATCCGCTCTACATGCACCCCGAAGACATGGCTGAACGCGGTTTGACCGATGGCGAAGAAGTCGAAGTCGCCTCCAGCCACGGCAAGCTGATCGCGCGTGTCAGGGCGGACTCTTCGGAACGTCGGGGGGCGATCTCCATGCACCATGCCTGGGCAAAGCGTTATGATCGTGCAGGGGAGCAACAGCGCGCGACACCGGTCAGCGTCCTGATCGACAAAGACGGTTTACGCGAGCGGCATAATTTCGTGCCGCGAATGAGCGCCATTCCGGTCCGTGTCAGTGCGACGATGACGCGCCAGTAGTCGGCACTGTGGCGTCCCGGACCCTGGATGATCCCGTGAACCCATCCTACCCAAATTTATGTTCGCCGATTTCGATCGGCCCGCTGACGCTGAAGAACCGTGCCTATGTCGCAGGCCATAGCATGCTGTTGAGTGACGCGACTGGCATCACCGATCGGCATCGCGCCTATCTTGTCGAACGCGCGGAAGGTGGTGCCGCGATGGTCGGTATCGAATCCGCCCCCGTCCATCCTTCGTCCAAGGATGATAGGCAGAACCCGCTGCCCCTCTATTCCGATGTTATCATCCCCTCACTCGCAGGTACGGCGGACGCGGTCCATGCTGCGGGTTCCCGGTTGATGCTCGTCATGCAGCATCGCGGATCGCATGTTTCCCACATCACCAATCATGCGCCAGCGCTGGCGCCTTCTGCGATTCCGGATATCCAAACGGGCGATGTTCCACTCGCCGCAAGCAGCGCCGACCTCGCGGACATACGCGCTGCCTATGGCGCCGCCGCCAAACGATGCCGCACGGCGAGCGTCGATGTGCTCGAAATTATGGGCGCGCTGGATTATCTGATCGGTGCCTTCCTTCATCCGGCGTTGAATCTACGGACCGACGCCTATGGCGGATCTCTGGAAAACCGGGCGCGCCTGCTGATGGAAATCCTGGAGACCGTGCGGGAAGCGACCCGAGGCGCTATCCCCACAGGCGTTCGCTTGACGGTTGGCGATGTCGTGGACGAGGAGGACGAAAGCGCGTTGCAACGTGTGATCGCGACGGCAAGGCTGATCGCGGGGCAGGGCCTGGTTGACTATATCAACATCATCCGTGGCTCCTATCGCAACATGGACAATGCCATGCCCGCGATGCACTTGCCGCGCATGGGGCTCGCCGAGCAATCGACGCAATTGCGCGAAGCGATCGACGTGCCGGTTTCCTTCGCGGGAGGGATCAGGACCCCGCGTGAGGGCGAATATCTGCTCGCTAATGGGCATGCAGACCTGATCGCAATGGCGCGGACCTGGATCGCGGAACCTCACTGGATGGCGAAGCTGGAGGCAGGGAATGAAGATCAGATCCGTCCCTGTATCTCCTGTAATCAGGCTTGCACCGGCTTTCTCATGCGGGCTATGCCCGCCAGCTGTATCCTCAACCCCCGTGCGGGACGGGAGTTGGAGTTCGCACAGCCCGTAAGAGCCGTCACGCCTCGGCGTGTCGCCATCGTAGGCGGAGGACCGGCGGGACTGGAAGCTGCACGCGTCGCGGCGTCACGCGGTCATCGGGTTCGGCTTTTCGAGAGGGAGCACCGGCTCGGTGGCGACATGGCGCTTGCGGCAGCTGATCGTCAAAGGGCTGAAATGCAGCTTGCCATTGACTGGTGGCTTCGGGAATTGAACCGGCTCGGCGTTGAAATCGTGCTCGACCACGAAGTTTCTGTCGTCGAGCCTCCAGAAGCCGATGCGCTGATCTGGGCGATCGGTGCAAATCCAAGCCAGGTTACCGTTGGACGCTACCGCCCGCAACTGGTCGAGGGGATTGCCGGCGCGCAAGGCTTGCCGCACGGACGAGAATTCCTCCGTGGCGAGCGGCGAGCGAATGGTCGCGTCCTCGTGATTGACGAGGAAGGCGGGTGGCCTGTTCTCGTGCTGGCGGAGGCGCTGCGTTGCGATCCAGAGGTGACCAATGTCACGGTCATCACAGCGGAGCGCGCGGCGCTTGGCGAGAACCACACAAGCTTCACCTTCGAAGGCAGTGTTGCGGCAAGGCGGGTGGCGAAACCGGGTTTGCAGATCCGTCTAGGCACGTTTGCCACGCTGGTCGAAGACGGATGCGCAACCCTAGCGGGCGGAGAAAGGATAGGGCCGTTCGATACGATCTTCCTGTCGACGGGGACTTCGGCGCCGGACATGCCGGAGGGTAGCCAACTGGCGGGGGATTGCCTGGTCCCGCGCGGAATATGGGCTGCCGTCAGCGAGGGCCATGCGCTCGCCCTGTCGATCTGATCTCACATCAGCATCGCGGATATCAGCGTCCAGGCTTGAAATGGCCGTCTTCGTCCCTGAACTCGCGCACGGCGGCCTGGAACAGGCGATCGGCCTGTGCCCGCCCATCCCTTCGTTTCATGACAACCAGCTCCAGGTTGAGATTGGGGGGATCTATGGGTTTGTAAACGACGGTGTCGTGCTTGATCTGAAGCACATAGCTCGGCAGCAGTCCGCAACCCAATCCTATACCCACGAAATTCAGAAGATTGATGGCATGCTCGGACTCATAGACGGAACCGATCGTCGCGCCATTCAGGTCGAACAAATTGATGATGAGTTGTCGCAGCTGCGGCATGACATTGCGGTTGGGGAGGACGAGCGTTTCGCCGCTGAGGTCCTTCACGGTGATGGATCGCTCCCTGGCAAGGGCATGGGTGACGGGAACCACCGCGACGAGATCCTCCCTTGTCAAAACCTCCACATCCAGTCCGTCAGTGGCGAAAGGAAGGTAGGCGAAGCCGATGTCGATCTCGCCGGCTTTGAGCGCTTCGAGTTGCTGCGATACCTGAAGGCTGTGGAAGTTCAGCTTCACGCCCGGATGCGCGAGGCGGAAGGGAGGAATGACTGCCGGGAAAACGAGGAATCCCGCCGCCGTGCCATAGCCGATATCCAGACGACCGATGTCGCCGCTGGCCGCCTGGCGCGCGCGATCCATTCCGGCTTTCGTCTCGCGAAGCGCTTGTCGCGCATAGACGAGAAAGACCTCGCCCGCCGCTGTCAGCGTGACGCCGCGGCCAATCCGGTCGAAAAGCGGAGCACCAATCTCCTCCTCCAGTTGACGAATCTGCACGCTCAGGGCGGGCTGCGCCACGTTGAGTTGCGCGGAGGCTCGCCGAAAGTTGCATTCTTCGGCCACGGCAACGAAATATCTTAGGTGCCGCAGTTCCATGGCCGATACTCTCCCGCTATCGAATCTCTTCTATTCTCGTTGGATCGCTAATGAAATATCATTTATTGATCGCACCCGACAATAGGTGGTCCGGTGCCGGATGCTTACCGGCTTTAACAATTAAACAGGATTGATGATGACCGAGGGAATCGCACTGACGAAGACCGGCCGCGTGATCGAAATTCATATCGATCGCGCCCACAAGAAGAACTCGCTGACCGCCGATATGTATCGCGCTATGACGGAGGCACTGGCCGACGCTTCTCGTCGCGAGGAGATCGACGTGGTCCTTGTCGCTGGCAAGGGCGAAATATTCTGCGCGGGGAATGATCTCCAGGATTTCCTCGCCGGCCCCGAGGGCGGTGCGGCGGCCTTTGCCTTCGTAGGCGCGCTCGCGAGCTTCGACAAACCGATCGTTGCGGCCGTGCAGGGTATGGCGGTGGGTATCGGTACGACGATGCTGTTTCACTGCGATCTGGTCTACGCAGCGCCCGGTACCCGGTTGCTGATGCCGTTCGTCAGCCTCGGCCTTCCTCCGGAAGCCGGATCCAGCCTGTTTGCGCCGGCAGTTCTGGGCTATGCGAAGGCGGCGGCGCTGCTTATGCTGGGCGAGCCACTCGACGTCGAGGATGCAGAGCGCGCTGGACTGATTACCTCGATCGTCCCCGCCGACGACCTTCTGGCCCATGCCCGTGCCAAGGCGGCCGCCCTTGCCGCCCAGCCCGCAACGGCGCTGGCCGTCACCCGCCGGCTGATGAAGCCCGATCCGGCCGTGCTTGCCGCCCGCATCGAGCAGGAGAGTCGCTTGTTCAGGGAACTGATGCAATCGGCTGATGCGAAGGAGGCCTTCACGGCCTTTGTCGAAAAGCGAAAGCCTATGTTCAACAAGGGTCGGAAATGACCGGACGGGCGAGCCGGGCCAAGCTCGCCCGCACGATGACTTTGTGAAACGGTCTTATAACCGAGATATAGAGTGTTCCGAGGCGATTACGCACATGAACGACCGAAGTCGCGGTCAATAGATTCTCGGAACCTTCCACCGTGCGCAAAAGCGACAATCTAAAATCGAGATATTTATCGTCAGCGCCGAGAATGATTTCATCGGGATGCTCCGAAACTAGCGAAAAAAATGCGATACGCTGTGGCGCGTCGCTGATAGATTGGAGCTCTTCTCTGGTCTTTACGCCGAGCGGTTTCATGATCGCGTCTCGAAGCTGCATGAGAAGTTCGATCCAGAGTGGCCTCGCTCCGAAGGCAATGTGGGCGAGCGACACCATGTCTAGGGTGAGGAGAGGGGGAAGCTGGACGACATAGCTGTCTATCAGGTCCGCGCCCTCATACCAGTCCGCAATCCGGCTGTCGGCGGGAGGTGAAATTCTGCCGACGTGCGTCCAAGCTCTCATGCCTTCGACCCTTCAGGGATGGGCGACTTACCGCTACCTTAGAAAGCGTCGCTTCCGGCAACTGGAGGCATGTTCATAAACGGAGTAGGATCGAACCAGAAAACCCTAGCGGCGGCCAGGCGGCCTTCCTCCACCCTCCAGTCTTCGCCGGCCGTGACTGTCTTGCCGTCATGCGTGACCATCTCGAGGATCACGAAGACTCTATCGCCTTCACCGTAGATCGACGAAATAATGACGGAACGGATATCGATGGCCCCGGTGAGTGGAATCACCAAATTGTTCATTACGGCGTCCAGCCCTTCATGGACACCCCCCCAAGGCAGAAAGGCAGGACCTTCAACGCGGAAATCCTCCCGCATGATAGCTGCGACGGTGTCGATATCGCCGGACGATGCGGCCCGATAAAATTCTAAAACAACAGCCTTGTTGTTCTCGACACTGGATGCGCTAGAATTTGTCATCGTGAATATCCTGCAATACGCCGATCGGAAGGGAATGTCTTTAGTCAGAGCCGATAATGTAGTGCAGCCCCATATGCGGCGGGCATTCCCGTAAAGCGCACGGTATAGTCAGCAAGCAGGGTTGTGCCGACATTGTAAAACTTGTCGGTGACATTCCGTCCCCACAGTTCGAACCGCCACTTGGTATCGGCCGATTCGATACCTGCACGCAGATCGAGAAGCGCATAACCGGGAACATGAAGAAGGGCCTCCTTCGCCGCCACTGCCGGATCGTGGCTCAGCAGCGCGCCCGTAGTTGAGGTTCGCGCTGTGAGGCTCGCCCCATATAGCTCATAACGCCCGAGTAGACCTCAAATCGATATTGCAGGTCTGCCGTCATTTGGACTTTCGGGGTAAGCGGAAGGCCTGGCCCACGAAATCTGTCGGATGGTTACCATACGGCCCGGTGGGATCGACCGGGTTCCGGTCGACGCGGGTATGTATATAGGTCGCGTTGAATGTCAGGTTTAGCCCCGCTATGGGCTCCACTGCCACCGACGTTTCAATGCCCGCGACTTGTGTTTTCGGGATCGCGACCAGGGTCGCCTGTTTCGGGAACAAGTCCCGTTGTGTTCAGTGCCCTTGAGAGGAGCTCGCTCAAATCGTCTCCAGGCCTTACCTCCCCATGCCGGTGAGTGGGTGAATCTCGACTGCGCCCATGGCGGAATCACCCCGGCTCGGTCAACTTGCCGGTAATCTGAATGCCGGCGCCATCGACACCATAGGTCTTGTTGATGAAGATGAGGATCGAGGTCAGCGCTTCGGCCGCCGCCGAATTAGCGAGAGCCCCGCCATGCAGGCCGCGTAGCCCGCAGTCTCGGACCAGTTCGATTACGGCGCTGCGCGCGCTCTTGTCGTCACCGAATACAAGTACGTCGCACGCGATGGTCCTATCCCGTATCAGCTTGTGCGCGGCCACGCTATGAAATGCGGAGACGACCGTCACGTCGTCTCCCAATATTCCCTGCGCCCTGACGGCCGCACTGCCTTCCGCTGGTAGCTGGACTCGCATGACGCGCGGCGGAACCAAAGGGACGGTGGTATCGACGACGATCTTTCCCTTGATATGGGGAGCAATGCTGCTCAGCGTCGCTTCCTGCGCGGCAAAGGGTACGGTTACGATCACGATGTCGGCGGCGGCAGCAGCCTCTTCGTTCGAGCGTCCGCTGATGCCGAATCCCAGCCGGGAGGCGGCCGCGGAGGCGGTGTCGGGGCAGCGCGACCCAAGCAGCACCGTTCGTCCGGCTTTGGCGAGCCGACGCGCGATGGCCGCACCCAGGTCGCCCGAGCCTCCTATGACCGCTACTGGTCCATCAAATTTCTCGCTCATCTCATGAACCTGCCATCTGAAATTGTGACGCGGGAACCACGCCATAGGTTGTCGTCCGTTGCCGCAGCGGCCGGCCGGCGCACGCGGCGATCGTCGTCATTTCCTCGATGCCGCGTGGTTGCCCGTGCTGGCCTTCGGCCGCGTGCGTAATCGATTCGTCCATCAGGGTACCGCCCAGATCGTTGACGCCGGCACGCAGGGCCGAAGCGACGCCCTCCCGCCCCATCTTGACCCAGCTCGCCTGGATATTTGGAATGAGCGGATGAAGCGCGAGGCGCGTGATAGCATGCATCAGCAGCGCCTCGCGGAAACTGGGGCCCGACCGCGCCTTTCCGCTGCGCCATATCGGGGCTTCCATATGGACAAATGGCAAGGGCACAAACTCTGTGAAGCCACCGGTCTCCTCTTGCAAATCGCGGATGGCGAGCAGATGCCGCGCCCAGTGTTCATAGCCGTCGACATGGCCGAACATGATCGTCGCAGTGGACTGCAGGCCAACTTCATGTGCCGTGCGCATGACATCCAGCAATTCCCGGGCTGTCACCTTGTCGGGACAGATGATGGCGCGCACATCGTCGTCTAGAATTTCCGCCGCGGTACCTGGCAGGGTGGACAAGCCAGCCGCCTTCAATCGCGAAAGATAGGTTTCGAGGGGTTCGTTTAGGCTTTGCGGGCCATGCTGGATTTCCAAGGGATCCCTGCACAGCCGCGTGAGAGGGATGAAAACCTTACGCGAGTAGTTGACGATCCCGCCATGATGACCGATCGTCGCACGCTCCGCTAGCGCCATCAGTTCCGACAAAGGCGTCATCGCCAAAATGGAAAAGGCGGCGCTGGAAGACATTTGCGGATTGAAGACAGTCATGGTGTTCATCTCAACGGAACGGACAAGGATGGATCGCCGGTGATCTACCGAAGGTTCTTCCGCAATTCGGCCGGAGACGCGATGAAGGGATTTCCTCCGCCCATCAGGTAGCGATCCACCATTCCGCCGAAACGCTCGTTCATTTCCGATGGCAGGTCGGCGGCCGCGGCATAAGTGCCAACTTCCATCAGCAGGCCGTCGGGAATCATGTCGGCCATTCGTTCCCACTTCTCCATTTCGGGAAGATCGCTGTAGCGGACTTCGTGCAAGGCGGGTTGCAAATCCTTGTAACCGTAGAGTTCAAGCATCGATGCGTAGTTGGGCACGCTGAAATAATATGGCGCCCGTTTCCTCTGTGTATCCAGCGCGTCCTTTAACTCGTCGGCCGTTTCCACGGGGTACATGCCTGTGAAATATCCGGACATGAGGCATATTTCGAATTGGTCGCGCCTGCGGTTGCCTGATGCAAGTCCCTTGTCGATGATGGGCATCAGCACTTCGCGAAGATATCGAGGCGGCGTCAGCATCGGTATCATGCCGTCGGCGACCTCGGCCGCGACCTTCACCATGCCCGGATTGACGGCAGCCATATAGACTTTGGGAGGTCCGTAAGGGCTGACAGGCGGGGTGAAGAGTGGCTCCATGCTGGTATGCCGATAATATTTTCCCTGGAAATTGAGAGGCGTCCCTGTTTCCCAGGCTGTCCAGATCGTGCGCAGCGCCTGCACATATTCGGCCATCCGCGCGGTCGGCTCGCCATAGGGCATGCCAAAGCGATCCTCTATCTGGGTCCGAACTTGCGCGCCCAGACCTAGGATGAAGCGTCCCTTGGAAAATCTGTTCAGGGCATAGCCCATATAGGCGACGTTCATCGGGCTGCGCGCCAAGGCGACCGCGACACTGGTGCCGACCGTGATACCGGATGTATGTTCCAGCGCTCTGGTGGCGTAGAGGAAGGGATCTTCCGACAATTCAGTGATCCACACGCCATCGACGCCCTGCGCTTCAGCGGCAGCGGCCTGTTCGCCCACATCTCCCAGAGGACCAAGTAGAATCTCGTCGATCTTCGCCACGATTAAATCTGCCTCTGCAGTTTGATTGATGGCGGCTTTGTCGCGATCCTCTGCGGAGGCGTCCAATAACTATTGGAGGCGGTTCGATAGCGGGCAGATATCGACGACACGAACGGCGGCAGCCGATCGTCGAAGCGGCAACGATAAGAGACGAAAAATGCGCAGCTGCGAAGCGGATTGGCGCCTGGGAAGACCCGCCTTCGCTCCCTGCTTCAGATCGATATTGCATAGTTATCAATAGCGCAACGATATATATTAGACGCGTTGCCGCCTTACGTCGTATAAAAGTACGGGAAAGGGAAGACGAACGGAGCGGCCCCGGCTGGCCACTCGCGCGCAGTCTGAACCGCAAGATGAAGCCTGTCCATAGTGGACTGGGGCGGTCTGGGAGGGGCAATTTGGGAAGAGGGATTGACTTCGGCCAGACTGTGACCCGTCACCCATCGAAATGAAGATTTCGCGTTTGTCGGCATACGGGGGCGCCAAACGCAGAGGCGATTCGGCTGGTTGTGGGGTGATCTTGCCCAATCGACCGATGCCCCTTCACGGAATGACAACATCGAATAATGTTTAATGGCTCTGGAGATATGAGTTGCTAGAAATTTCAGCAAAAACCTCTGCCCTCGTCCTGATCGATCTTCAGAAGGGGATCGTCAATCTTCCTCTGGCTCCGCGTTCGGGCACGGAGGTCGTTTCCGCGGCATCCGGCTTGGCGCAGCGATTTCGCGATGCTGGTGCGCCAGTCGTTATCGTGAATGTCGGATTTTCCGCTGATTTCGGTGATGCGCTGCAGCAGCCTGTCGATCAGAGCTTCAGTCCCCCAGGCGGCTACGCGCCTGATTTCTCCGAGATCGTGGAGGGTTTGGCCAGCGACGGGGATATTCGAATCACAAAACGGCAATGGGGCGCCTTTTATGGCACCGAACTTGATCTTCAACTGCGCCGCCGCGGCATCAAGTCTGTCGTGATTGGCGGGATCGCGACCAACTTCGGAGTCGAATCGACGGCTCGCCAAGCTTATGAATTGGGCTACGAAGTGGTCGTGCCGGAAGATGCGACCGCAACCCTTTCGCCCGATCTGCAAAATGTTTCGATTGGCGCGATCCTGCCGCAGATTGGCCGGATTACGACTGTGTCCAACGTCGAGCTCAAATAAAGCGGAAGCCGTAACCTGGGCGCTTCAAAGACGCCGGGGCGGATAGAACGCCGATTAGGAGACTATGCATGTCTGGCCATTCACTTCGAAATTCCCCAAGCCGTCTCAAGCTGGGTATGTTCGCCTTCAATTGTTCGGGAGGAACGAACCCGAGCACGCTCGATCGCGATTATCATGTGAGCTGGGGCCAGACCTCCTCGATCGCTAAGCTCGCTGAAGAGATCGGCATGGAGTTCGTCGTGCCCATTTCGAAATGGCGCGGCATGGGCGGCGAGACGGATTTCTGGGGAACCTCTTACGAGACTTTGACCTGGGCTGCCGGCATCGCAGCGCAGACCAAGAGCATAACGGTGACGTCGACAGTGCACGTTCCGATCGTGCATCCGACTTTCGCCGCCAAGGCGGTGGCGACGCTCGATCATATCTCTGGCGGCCGTGCCGCGCTAAATGTAGTGATGGGCTGGTATCCGCCCGAACTCAACCAGTTCGGCCTTGGCTTTGTTTCGCATGAGGATCGCTACGGCTATGGCCATGAATGGCTCGATCTGCTGGAAAGAATCTGGACTGAAACTGAGCCGTTTGATCACGAAAGCAAACATTTTAAGGCTCAGGGTGTGCTATCAAAGCCGAAGCCGATCGAAAAACCTCTGTTGATCAATGCGGGCTCTTCCGATGCCGGACTTGATTTTTCCGCGAAATATTGCGACTTCAATTTTGCGACGGCCCACACCGTCGACAAAACGCGCGATTATGTGAAAAAGGCGAAGGGAATGGCCCGCGAGCGCTATGGACGCGAAATGGGTGTGGTCAACATGGTGCAGGTATCCTGCGCGCCCACCGAGAAAGAAGCGAAGGACCGGCAGCAGAAGATTCTGGAAGCGGCCGACCGGAAGGGCGTCGAAACGATGCTGACCATGATGGGGCAGAATACCCAATCCTATGATGACATCATGCTGGAGCATCGCGAGCTGATGGTGAACAGCACGGGCGGCATCGCCATCGTCGGCACGCCGGAGCAGGTCGTCGAGCAGATGGGAGAGCTTGCGGAGGCCGGCACGGAAGGTCTCGCGATAGGCATGTTCGATTATCAGAGCGAGTTGAAGTTCTTCGGGGACGAGGTGATGCCCCTGCTTCGCAAGGCCGGGTTGCATGCCTGACGTGAAGGTAAACGAGCCCCGCCTGTTGCTTGAAGGCAAGGTCGCCCTGATTACCGGCGCCGGCGGAGGCATCGGCAGCACGACGGCTCGGATCTTCGCGCGCGAGGGCGCTCGGCTCATCCTCAGCGATGTCGACAGGGATCTTGGCGAGGCCATTCGCAAGGAGATCGTTGATGCAGGAGGAGAAGCGTCGTTCTTCGCCGCCAATGTCGCGAAGGCCGAGGAGTGCGAGGCGATGGTCGCGCATGCGGAAGAGAGCTTCGGCAGGCTTGACATCGCCTTCAACAATGCGGGTCATATCGGCGTTTACCAGCCCTTCAAGGACTACCCGCTTAGCGAATATGAGCGCATTATTGACGTGAATATCCGGGGAACTTGGAACTGCCTTCGCGCTGAAATTCCGCTCCTGCTGAAGAACCGGGGTGGCGCTATCGTGAATATGTCCTCGACGGCCGGCATCGTCGGCTCCGCCGGAGCGGCGCCTTATGTCATGGCAAAGCACGCGATCACCGGACTGACCAAAGCCGTCGCACTTGACTATGTTAAGGACAACATCCGCGTAAACGCGGTCCTTCCCGGCGCGGTCGACACGGCAATGCCGCGCAGGCTGGTCGGCGGGGACGAAGCGATTCTCGCCCATGCGGCGAGCATGATCCCGCAAGGCAGGTTCGCGACAGCGGAGGAGGTCGGCGAGATGGTTGCGTTCCTTTGTTCGGATCGATCCGGCCACACGACGGGCGGTTTGTTCCTCGTGGACGGTGGCCTGACGGCTGCCTGACACTCCGTCACCAGCCGCGCGGATCGACGCGGTCGATCCACAGTATATGTCAAGAAAAGCAGGTTCGGATCACTCGGGTGTCAGTTTGGCCTTCAGACCCGCGGTTGAGTGAATAATCAGTCGTCCGCCGGTCGTGCCCAACAAGCCTTCCCGATGGAATTGCTGCAATATCTTGTTTACGGACTGCCGTGAGCCACCGACCATCCTGGCTAACTCGGACTGCGACAGGGTGATCGTCAAGCTGATGCCGTCACCGGTAGATTCGCCAAATCCTTGCGCGGCCGCGAGGATTCGGCCCGCGATACGCGCGGAAAGATCTTCGAGATGCGCATTTGCGAAGAATGCACTAAGTGCGCGCATATGCGCCGTAGTCAGACGCAGAAGAGCGTCTTCGAACGCGCGATCCTGCGCGCGCAACGTCATGAAGGCGGTTTTGCTCAGGACTTCCATTTCGATGTCTTCCGCAGCTTCCGCTGTTTGCGGAAGCGGGCCGCCATCGACCAGCGAACTCACACCGAAACAGTCGCCGGGCTGAAACAAAAGATATAGCAGTTCGCGACCGTCCGCGCGCGCCACCGACAGCCGCACGGCGCCGCTCAGAAGACGATACATGGCGTTTCCGATATCACCCTGGCTGTAGATGAGTTCTCCTTGCGCATACCGGATGCGTCGCGTCGCGGCGTGGAATGCTCGGCATGCGCCTTCCGGCAACCACTGGGTCATATCGAACGGGGAGGGGGCAGCGGTCATCTTTATGTCTCTATCCGTTCCCGCAAGAAAATGAATGTCGATGTCGGCTAGCCGACAGCGCCGGGAAAATAGCCGAGCTAGTCCTCCCATAAATCGAGAGGATAGTAGCGATGGGATCGAACGCGAGCATGCAATTATTTCGTGAGGTAACGCTCGACGACAAATGGGAGTGCAATGAGGGGCGCATCGTCATCAACGGTTCGCAGGCCATTGTCCGCGTGCTGCTTGCTCAGGCCGCGTTGGATCGGGCGGCGGGTCTGCGAACAGCCGGCTACGTCACGGGTTATCGTGGCTCGCCGCTGGGCGGAGTCGACAATGCTCTCTGGTCGGTTGGGAAAAGGCTGAAGGCAGCGGACATCGTCTTCCAGCCCGGCGTGAACGAGGACATCGCCGCGACAGCGGTGCGCGGCACGCAGCAGTTCGACCAGATCGCCGGCCCCAAATATGACGGCGTGTTCGCTGCCTGGTATGGCAAGGGGCCCGGCGTGGACCGGTCCGGCGACGCATTGAAGCATGGCAATTATACCGGCGCACATCCAAAGGGCGGTGTCGTGCTGTTCTACGGCGATGACCATCCAGGCAAATCCTCTTCCGTGGCGCATCAGAGTGAGCAGGCGCTCGCCGCGCATCTCATCCCCTCGCTCTACCCCTCGGACGTTTCCGAACTGATCTCCTACGGGTTGATGAGCTTTGCCCTTTCCCGATTCTCGGGGAGCTGGGTCGGAGTGAAATGCGTCAACGAGACTGCGGAACAGACGGCGACGATCGATGTCGCGTTCGAGAAGTTCACTGCCGTCATCCCCGCCGACATCCGTGCGGATGTCGGCGCGGTTCATATCAAGCGAGGGCCTTATAACCCCCTTGGTGAAGAGCAGGTTGCGCACCGCCGGCTTCCCCTGATCAGGGCATTCGTGCGCGCGAACCGTCTGGATCGCTGCGTGATCGATGCGAGCCATCGCCAACTCGGGATTGTCACCGCCGGGAAAGCCTATGGCGACGTCATGGCGGCGCTGACATTGCTCGGCCTGGATGGTGCGGGTGCCTGCGAGGCTGGCATTTCTGTCTATAAGGTGGGCTGTATCTGGCCGCTGGAGCCCGAGGGTGTGAAGGCCTTTGCCCAAGGGCAATCGACGCTCTTCGTGGTGGAGGAAAAGCGAGCCTTCCTCGAAGAACAAATAGCCTCGGTCCTCATTAACGAGGCCATCCGGCCACGTCTGATCGGGAAATATGACGAAAGCCGGGCCCCCCTTCTGTCGCAGACTGACCCGCTGGACGTGGTGACGGTCGCCGCAGCGATAGCGGGACGAATGGAGGCGCTCGGTTTGCTCACGGATGCCGCTCGCGACGCAATCGGCGGCTTTTCAATCGCCAGCGCGGCCAACAGCGTCCTTCCCTTGAAGCGCGCGCCCTACTTCTGTTCGGGATGCCCGCATAACCGGTCCACCCGCACGCCCGAAGGCAGTCTCAGCATGACCGGCATCGGCTGTCATGCCATGGTCGGTTTCGCGCGCCCGGACGTCACGCTGTTGCCGACGCAGATGGGCGGCGAAGGAGGCAATTGGCTCGGTCTTGCGCCATTTACCGAGACGAAGCATATTTTTCAGAATCTGGGCGACGGGACCTATTATCATTCGGGTCTGCTCGCGATCCGCGCTGCCGTCGCGAGCAAGGTGAACATTACCTACAAGATCCTATACAACGATGCGGTCGCCATGACCGGCGGCCAGCCGGTGGACGGGCCGATCTCGGTCGCCCAAATCGTTCGGCAGGTCGATGCGGAAGGCGTGGCGCGCATCGTGATCGTCAGCGACAATCCGGACGCTCACAAGCGCAATGCCGACATTCCTTCAACCGTCACGATCGTTCACCGCGACAGTCTGGACGACATCCAGAGGGAATTGCGGGACACGGCCGGCTGTTCGATCCTCATATACGAACAGACCTGTGCGGCGGAAAAGCGGCGGCGGCGCAAGCGCGGCACCTTTCCCGACCCGAGCAGGCGGCTGTTTATATCGAAGGCCGTGTGCGAAGGATGTGGCGACTGTTCCGTGCAGTCGACCTGCGTTAGCCTGGTGCCCGTCGATACGGCATTCGGCCGCAAGCGTGCCATCGATCAATCCAGTTGCAACAAGGATTTCAGCTGTCTCAATGGCTTCTGCCCGTCCTTCGTGACCGTTCGCGGCGCGGAACCTCGCAAGCCCGATAGTCTGCCGATCGATGAAGCGGTCTTCTCCACTCTTCCGGCGCCGGCACTCGCCCCGCTCGATCGCACCTTCAACCTCATGGTCGCCGGGATCGGCGGGACGGGCGTCATCACCGTCGGCGCCATTTTGGGAATGGCGGCCCATCTAGAAGGCAAGTCCATGTCGCTGTTCGACATGACCGGCTTATCTCAGAAGAACGGCGCGGTGTTCAGCCATGTGCGGATCGGCAGCGGCGATGCCGCTATCGCCGGGCAACGGGTGGGACGCGGCGAGGCCGATATGATTCTGGCTTTCGATATGGTCGCCGCGCTCGCGCCGGACTCGGCTGAGACGATCCGAGCGGGACGCACCCATGTTGTGGTGAACGCGGACGTGGCGCCGACCGTCGCCTTCCAGTTCGACCGGGATCTTTCGATCAATCCAGCACTGATGCTCGGCCGGCTGCGGCGCGCTGCAGGCGAGAGTGCGCTCACGACGGTGGATGCCTCAGGGCTTGCGCTGGCCTTCCTGGGAGACAGTATCGGGACGAATATGTTCTTGGTCGGCGTCGCCGCACAACAGGGCCTTCTGCCCGTCAGCACGGCCGCGATCGAAGAGGCCATCGCAATGAACGGCGTGGCAGTGGCCTTCAATATCAAAGCGTTTCGGCTGGGCCGCCTATATGCAGCAGAGCCGCGGCGGCTGACCGACATGCTGGAGGGCTTGTCGGTCAGTCAGGAGGAACTGCCGGCAACGCTGGACGATCAAGTGGAGCATCATTCGGCTCATCTCGTGGCTTATCAGGATCAGGCACTTGCCGATCGCTTTCGGACGTTCGTGAGCCGCGTCCGCGAAACAGAAAGGCTGGTGTCTCCGGGAGACGATCGCCTGGCGCGCGCATTCGCGGTCAATTACGCGAAGCTGCTCGCCTACAAAGACGAATATGAAGTGGCACGCCTGCTCAGCAGTCCTGAACTTCGCGCCGAAATCGACCGGACGTTCCAGAAAGGTGGGCGGATCAGCTTCAACATGGCGCCGCCCTTCCTGTCGGGAAGAAAGCAAAATGGAAGGCCGGCGAAGCGTGAATTTGGCCGGTGGATGCTTCCGCTTCTGCGTCTTCTCGCTCGGTTCCGGGGAGTCAGGGGAACGATGTTCGATCCGTTCGGCTTTACAGCTGAAAGACGGATGGAACGCGCGCTCATCACGGAATATGAACAGCTGGTTGAGCGAGTTCTGTCTACCTTGTCTCGAGAAAACTATGGAAAGGCAGTGGAACTGCTGACCCTGGCGGGTCAAATCCGCGGATATGGGCCGGTAAAGGAGGAAGCCGTCCTCCGTTATCGCCAGGAACTCGCAGTAGCGGAATCGCAGGCCGGCAATCAGAACCCGGTTGCGCAGGCCGCCTAGAAACAGATCGCAACGAGAGGTTGCCGGGCGTTGGAATTCGGACGTCGGCAGCAAACGGCAACCTTCTCGGTGTGAAAGCGGGAAACTACCGTCCTGAATGGCGGCGATCTGGGCAACCCTTTAGGGTTAGACACTGGTCTAATACTGCTCTGGTGGAGCGAGCAGCCCTCAGAGCGGTTTGGACGCTGCGCGGACTTGGCCACCAACGGCGCTGAGCCGCGTCCGGGCGCAGCATCTCGCTGGTATGCCCGCTCGCGCACAAGTGCGGTGTACCAGCGCGTGACTCTGCCACTACCGCGCTTCTACGCCCTAAACTGGATCAGTCGGGCACTGTTGAGGCTTCGTCGGCCGACTATGCCCTGATTCCCAAGCCTTTAATCTTGAACAGCCCAAGCGATGCTGGTGCCATCGCTCCGAATACCAACGCGCTGGCGAGCGAAGATCATCGCGACGGCCCTGCGATAGTTGCTTGGATGAACGCCGTCCTGAGAGTCTAGGGCATTCAGCCCTAGGGCCCCGTCACCCTTAGTTTGGGCGATACGACAGACCGCCCACGCCGCGCGGACAGCCCTCGGATAAATCCACATCACGTGCTTCGACCGAATAGCAGCGCGAAGTTGCTGCAGCTGGTTATCGATGAGAGAGTTCATCGCATCGTTCGAGCCGGCGGAGACCAGCACCCACTTATACGCCTCACGTGGCACCATGGCGGCAATGGCTCCTGCCGATGCGCCGGTCCTCGCCCGAACGTCGCAGCCGGGCGGATGCAGCGCGCTCAATGCCGCGGCAATCCCAAGAGCAATGCTGTCCCCGAGGATCAGGCAGCTGGGCATCAACTAATTTCGCTTAGGGGAAGGAGGATAGAGGAGGGCAGAGCGGAGCCGGCTTTCGTCTGCGGCGACCAGGTGAACACCTCCATAGTGGGGGCGCATGAAATTCACATTTTAGCGGCGTCATGATATGGATCGACCATGAAAGGAGATGGCGATGAACACGGAAGCCGAGGAAATGGCTCTTCCTCGTGACGACGTCAACATCACCGGCAAGACGGAACGTCCGCGCGCTTCCCAGTGGCTCTGGCGCCCTTGGTATGCGAAGCTTTGGTGGGCGGGAGCAGCCCTCTATTGGACCGGCAAAATCGGCTCTTATTGGAGCCCGATCGTCGATAATTTCTATACGACGGCGCTCGCGGGTTACCTCAATGTCCTTTTCTATCCGCTGACTGCCTTGATGGTCTTGGGCGTCGGCTTCATCCACGCATGGATGGATTATAGGGGTTTGGAGTGGGAACCGCCTGCCGACGAACAACAGTTTTCGAAGCGATCCGTCGGAGGTTTTCGCGATCCCATTGCCGACCCTCTTGATCCACGGTCGCCTTCGCACTGGCGCTACTTGGACGACATCAAATAGTCTCATTTGTCACGGCGCTCATTGAACGTTGGGTCGCCATCGGAAGGACTACCGCGGACATCAGTCGTAAACGAGCCACTGCTCAGGATCGACGATTGCTCAAGTGAAGTCAGCGGGCCCGTTACATCCGCTGTGCCTCTGCCCGCGTCCGCGTCCTCCAAATAGCGGTTTCTCAAGCCGTCCCGTCCAAGTATTTGCTCTGAAAGGCTCTTACTAAACGCTTGCTCGGGATTGCGTGACCCCGCTGCGGCACGCTCGGCATTTGAGATTGCCGTCCGAACCTCGTAGTTTACAATGTCTAAGGTAGCGCCGGCATTTTCAGAGGTCGTGCCCCTATCCGTGCTTGTGAATCCTAAAGAGCCACCGGCTCCGCCGCTTACTGATCTCCCTTCGCCCTTGCCGCCAGCATTGCCCGAAGCTTGTTGCGCGTTCGCGGACACGGACGCACTTACGTCGGTGCCCATGGACGTCGAGTCCTCAGCGCGACGGGCTATGCTTCGTGACCAACCCGTCTGCACCATGACGGCCTGAACGTCCCGCTGAAGTGTATCGGCCACTTGGGGCTTCAGCCGCCAATTGCCGCTCCGGTCCATCTCGAAGCCGCCCTTGAGCCAGTTCGCCATTGCAGCCAGACCCTCGCCACCGCCGCCGAGGAAGTGCTCGATGGTATCAGGCCCGGCCTGCTTGCCAGCCTCGAACCGCGTGCTGGTGTCGCTTCGGGCCGATTGCTGGAACGCCGTGCTGCTCGAGACGAGGAGGTCATTATGCGCGAAGCTGAACCGCGCCGTGCCACCGTTCGCGACCGCGCCCAGTTGGCTCTGGTTGATCAGGCCAGCCCGCCACATCTGCGCCGCTGTCTCCGGCGTGAGATTGAGGCTGAAATCGCCATTCTGGTCCATGGCGATCTGGCGCTTGGTCATCTCGACGCCGGCGTCTTTCAATAGGCGTTGCGCGCGTGTGAGCCGCTCATTTTCCACGATCCGCGTCAGCCGCTCATTGCGCGCCCGATCCGCGATGCCACCGTCGCCGCCCTCTGCCATGTCCACCTGATTTCCGGCCGTCCGCGACAGGGCTTGGATGAAACTGTCGAGCCGAGCGGCTTCGCGCGTGGAAACACCGGCTGCGGCCGCACCTACGGCGAACCCGAAATTTTCCGATTGCCGCCGCTGCTCGCCGATCCGCGCCGCGCTTCTAGTGGCTTCATGGCCAATCTCGCGCTGCGCATCGAGCTTGCCTGAGCGTTCCGCGAAGTCGTAACCTGCGGCCTCGCGTGTGCGGCCGTAGACGCTCGTGCCCTCGCGGGCAGCCTCAGCCACGGAGCCATCGGCGGTGCCAACCTGCACTGCGGCATTATAGCTCTCGAGTGCATGCATGACCTGAGCCTCGTTGCGGCCAGTTGCGCGGGAGAGTTGGGAGATGGCGGAGGCACGCGCTTCGCCTGAAAGCGCGTTGATGAAGGAGATGCGACGGTTGGTCTCGTCGACCGGAAGCCCGAGCATCTCAGCCGCATTGCGCTGACCCTCATTACCACCGGTCCGACGCGCCTGCTCGGTCGCGACATTGCCGCGCTCTGTCTCGGCCACGCGATCGCCGGCATAGTCGCGACGACCTTCCATCGCACCGACCTGGACCTGCGCTGCGGTCAGGTCGTTCCTGAGCATCGCTTCCTGATCGAAGGCATTTGCCGTGAGCTTGGCGAAGGTGGGATCCGCCGAGGCTTCTCCGATCACGCTCGCGGCCTTGAGCTGCGCATCGTCGTCGCCATAGCCGTTGCGCTGGAAATGCCGGATAGCGCCCTGCAGCATCATGTCATAGGCGCGCTGGTCACCGAAGGCGCGCCACTGCACCATGTTTTGCGCGAAGATGGCAAAGGCGCGCTCTCCCACCTGGCCATCACCGAAGTAACGGTTCCCCAGCGATCGCAGCGCGTCCTTCTCAGCGAATTGGTGGATAGCCGCGGTCGTGGCATTGGCGCGCACAGCTTGTTGAACTGAGGGGTTCGATAGATCACCCTTAACGAGAGCCGGGGCCAAGCTCCCCAATTCCCGCTCAGCATCGATGCCGCCCATGCCGAACGCCGGCACGCCTGGCACGCCGCTGCCGCGTTGGCTCATCAATGTACCGGCTGCGCCAAAGCTTCTGTTCGCGCCGAAGGTCGACCGCTCGCCAAAATCGCCAAAGTTGGACGAGGCTGCGCGGCGCGCCATGGTGCCGCGCGCCGAGGCCTGCGCTTCGAGCGCGGACGCAAAGCCTTCGCCAGTGGCAAGGGGTGCCGCCGCGGCGCTCGCCTGGCCTTGGGCACCAAGGGCGCCGCTCGTGAAGGAAGTGAAGACGTTGCCCGAGAAGCGAAAGACCGTGAAGACGAAGGCACCGGCGAGACCTGCCGCCGCCGTTCGGAAACTGCCGAAGACGGCTAGCGCCTTCTGGGCGGACGACGGTGCAAGAAGCCAAGCGTTGGTTGCCACCGCATTTGAGCGCATTTCGGCCAGAGCGTCCATCGCCCGGCCGAGGGTCAACTGGTATATGCCCGCATCGATCACGCCCCATAGCGCCACGAACACGAACAGCCCGAGCGCGAAGCTGGCGACCCGCAAGTTGATCGGAGTCAGGATGAACAGCAGCGCGACGGGGATCATGAACAACATGATCCCGAACACAACGGCACGGATCGTCGGCATCCACTCATTGGCGACCGACATGGTGGCAAGACCATTGGAAATCGCGGCTCGGTTCGCCATCACACGCGCGGCCGAGGCGGGGCTGTCCTCGAAGAGCACGTCGCCGACGCTGTTTCCCAGCAGCACGTTCGTGAAGAAGGCCTGCAGGGAAAGCGGCGTCCCCATCATCATGTCGCCCATGTCGCCTAGCTGGCTTCTGCAGCGGCTGAGCTGGTCTGGCTTGCCAACGTCAAAGCCGGAGCGCTCACATACCTGACGGCTATAGTCATCGAACAGATTGGGATCGGACAATCGGGTCGAGATGTGGTCCCAAGCCTCGTCGCAGCTTACCGTCGTGCCACCCTTGTCGGCGGCGGCGTAGACGGTAGAGAAAGTCGCCGGCCCCGCCATGGCGGCAAAGGCGGCGGGTAGATCGGTGGCGGTCCGGAACAGCCGGTCATCGTCTACACCATAAGCCGCGGACACCCGAGCCACGGGATAGCATTGCCGCACATAATCCTTGATCGTGGCGTCGAGAAAGCTGTCGGTCATGGGGCCGCGGGGGGAGACGGCGTTGAAGAAAAGGTCGAAGCTGTGGCCACCGGCTCCAAACTCGATCTTGGCCGTCGGATCGAGCGTGTTGTCGTCGATCGTCTCGACGAGCGCGCGCTCGACAAGATTGGTCGTACCCGCGACCAGGACGAGCAGGTTAGGCACGTCGCCCACCGGCTGATACGCGTTGCGCACCTTGTCATAGACGTGAACGGTCCCGGTCGTCGCGATCATGCCGACTAAAAGGCCGAGCCCGACGAGCATCTGGAAGCCGAAGGCGACGAGACCCATGCCCTGGCCGCGCACGCTCGCGAGCAACGCGCCGAGGGCAATGCCGGCGGTCGCGATCACCACGACCAGTGTCTCGTAGCGCGGATTGGCAAAGATCATCGCGACCAGGCGAAACGCATCGACCGTCTCGGCGAAGCCGTCATAGGTGTAGAAGCTGCTGTCGATCGCATAAGCGGGCGAGGCGGCGCCAAGCACAGCCGCGAGGGGCGCCAAGCGCGCTAAACGGCGAAGCAGCATCTCACTGCCCCCGTGCGGCAGCCGCGCCCTGCGCATCGCGCGCGTCGCGATCGCGCTGGCGCATGAGGCCGGCATAGTTGGCCGAAAGATTGGCGGAGCCGAGCGCTGCAAGATATGACTGCCGCATCTGCGCGCGTTGGCGCAGCACCTCTTCGCGCAGATCGCGCAGCTGCTCGATTCCCTTGGTCAGGATCCGCGTCTGGCAGATGTTGGTGTTCGCGGCGTCGGCGGCGCCCGCCGCGGTTGCCCCCCGTTCCGCATTGCCGATGGCGAAGTCGATCGAGCGCGTCAGATCGTTGAGCATCTGGTAGGCAAGCGTCAGCGCTACCAGCTCGTCGGTATCGCTGATGACCGATCCGGAAACGCCCTGACGCACGCCCCATTCGAGCATCCGATAGACCGGCAGGGTGCGGACATTGGCGACGAATTGCCGCTCCTCAGCGCTCAGCGCCGCGCGCGTGCGGATCTTGGTTGCAATCGATTCCATCCGCGTCCGCGCCAGCTCAAGCGCACCCTTGCCCCCATCGTTCGAACAATCGTCAGCGGTCGCGGGGATGTTGAGAGCGCGGCGCTGGACGCGGCCGCTCAGGAAATCATCGGGCGACTCCGTGTCCTGGCGGGGGCAGGCCGGGATCGCCGAGAAGAGCGGCACCTTGTCGTTCGGGTCCCAGCGCATGTAGACATCGCCAACACGAGCCCGCATCACCTCGGCCCAATCGCCTGCGCCGACGCGCGAGGCGGCATGGGCAAGCAACGACCCTGTCCGGAAGATATCGGTTACCTCGGCCGGGCAGTTCTCCAGTGCGTCCTTCAGATCCTCGGTCGGATTGTTGTTGTTCGCCTGGATCTTTTCTCGGCTCTGCTGATAGCTCTTGGCAAAGCCCTGTTTGACCGAGCGGTACCCCGTCATTTCCTCGATGATCCCCGACATATTGTCGTCGCCCTTGGCGATCTGGACCATCCTGTTTGCCAAGCGGCAGTCATTGACCTGTATCGAGTTCAGAAAGTTGGTCGCTGCCTCCATCTTGCTGATTATGTTGCCCATTTTTTCATCGAGGGTTTCGAGAAGATATTGGAAGGCGACTGCAGGCGCCGCCTGCAGGATGCTTTCGAGCTTCTGCACGAGATAGTCGGGATCAAGGAACGACATGCCCCCTAAGAACATGTCGATCCCGCCACAGCCGGCCTTCACCTTGGGCAGGCTCAGCGACATGAGATAATCATTGTGCACGTCGATGCGGCCCGACATGCCGCCGGCGGTCAGATAGCCGCGCGTCTGATCCTCGAAGCTCCCGGGGCTCGTGTAGGTGACATTGTCGAACCAGCTCTCCGCCCAGCTCTGGGCATGCGCGGGTGCGGTCGTCCCGCAAGCGGTCACTATGGCGACCAACGAAACACTCAGGCGCGACAAGAAACGAGACATGGCGGATGTCCTCGGGTTGGAGCGTGGGACGAGAGGAATGAGCCCGCCATGCTCAATTCCTTCTCGGATCGGTCGAGGCCGATGCGGCGATGCCGACAATGCCGGTGAACTTGGCCATGGCGCGCACGCCCACATCTGGTCGCACGCCCGTCATCATCTTGAATGCGAGATAGATATTGCGCGCGAGGTTGACGCTATGGTCGGTTCCGATCGCAACCGGGATAACGCGATCGGGATCGTTCGTGGCGCGGACCCAGGCGACGGGATGACCAACCCATGGCAACCCCAATCGTCCGGATCGAACCAGGGCCTCGTCGCGCGACAGGATCTTCACGTCGATGCCATATTGCGGGCGCATCGTCTGCAGCTTGGTCCAGAGGTCCGCGCACGGCGCACAGCCCGTGGACGTCGTCATCTCGACGACGAAGGCGGGCGCATTGCCCTTGAGCGTTGCACCGAAGTCAGGCGGAAAGTCGCGGGTCAGCGGGACGCGCGCGAGCCAGGCCCGCATCGCCGCAGGATCGGCCACGGCATGGATCGCAGCCCGGCGCGCCGCGTCCCGCGACACCGGCTGAGCGTGCGCCGTGTCCGCCGTCATGCCGCCAACAACGATTCCCGGCATCCCGAGGAGGAATATGCGCTGCCCTCTCATGGCCGCGGCGCCCGCGCGTCGACGAAATCGCCGCCGAGCATCTGTTCCGCGGCCGCGCGCGGATCGCTTGCCGCAACCGGACCCAGCCCCAGTGCGTCGAAGAAGCCGCCTTCCTCGCCGGCACCGGTCATGAACTGCTCGGGCCGAATGTCGCCGCTGAGGAGGCGCACCGCCTGGTATGCCATCTGCGCGAGACTGGGATAGGCTTCGACGCCGCTGGCGATGATCATCCGCTGCTGACTGTTGCGCCGAATGAGCATGGTCGTCGGCGTGACCTCGACGCCGAACCGTGCCCCGAGTTCCGGACGGCGATCGAGATCCATCAGCGTCACGTGCCAGCCCATCTCCTCCTGGAAGCGCTGGACGATCGGCCATTGCACGCGGCAATAACCGCATGTGGAGCGACGGAACATGACCAGAGCAAACTCGCCAGCATGGGCGCGCAGATACTGGCGCCGCGTATCGTCCTTGTAGGCGAGCAGCTGGTCGCGCGCGTCCCCGACCATCGGATTGGCCGACTTCGAATTGAGCTCGGGATGCTGCAGCATGGCGAGTTGGGTGAGCCCGGCAAAGGCTCGGGCCTTGCGCCGCGCGAAATCCTCGAGCCGCCAGAAATCGGCGACGGCGTCAACCGTGAGCACGGTGGCCGCATAGTCGCGCTGCTGCTCGATCAGCTTGCGGATCCTGGGCGGGGTCCAGGTCGCGAGTTCCGCCATGGGCGGGATGACCGGCTTCACAAGCGCGTCTTTCTCCGCAGGCTTCTGCTCGGAGGGCGACGGTTTGGGCGCGTACCACCAATAGCCCTGCTTCAGGCCTTCGGCCCGGACCTGCGCTAAAGCCGGCACCGGCAGCGAGAGTGCCGCCGCGAGCAGGAGAGCCGCGGCCTTCACAACACCCGCTCCATCCGCGTCAGGCGATCGATCGCGACCGGGCCGTAATAGCGGCTGTCGAACCCGTTCGGATGGTGCGAGCCGACGAAGACAAAATGGGATGGGATCAGCACAAAAGCCGGCCGGTAATGATCGAGGCGCTGGCCGTTGCGGCCGACGGGCTTGCTCACGCCCAGCAGGCGGCCGTTGCAATAGTACCAGCCATCCCAGGCACCGGGTCGCATCGACGGCTTCTCGATCATGTCGAGCCGATCGCCGGGCATGCACAGCGCATATTTGGTGACCGCGACGGGCTTGGGGCCGGCGAGCGGATGCGACAGGGTGAAGGAAACGAGGTCGCCGCGATGGATCGGGCCGGGATCGGCGCGCACCGCCCAGGCGTCGATCGATGGACTCATGACCCAGGTGACCTGCGGGATCGCCCACCATGTCAGCAGCCCGATCGGCAATACGATGCAATAGGCCTTGAAGAGCTGCTCGGGGCGGGGCGGCTGGCCGAGGCCCGAAGCGCCCAGCGCCACTGCGGCGCGGAGCGGCAGCAGCCTGATCTCCGGCCAGCCCCTCTTACCGAGATTCCAGGCGAGCCGCAGCATCGCGCACCTCCTCCTTGCCGCCGAGGCGGGCATATTCTTCCAGCAATCCCGAGAGCGCGGCATCGCCGTAAACGACATGAGGGCTGCGCGGGCTGTCATCCTCGCGCTCGCAATAGGGTTGCGTCGGATCTCCCGGGATCATCGCCAGCGCCGGCACGCGGGCGATACCGTGCTGCCGGAAGACGATCGGATCGACAATCAGCTGGACGTTGCGCATGGCGCAGGCGGGACCCTCGCATCCCGGATCGAGCCGCAGGATCTCGGCCGAAAGCCTGGCCATAGGCGCGACCTTCGTGAGGCCGCCGGGCATACCGCTAAAGGCGATCACGCCGCGTGCCTTCTCGAGCTGCCCGGCATAGGTGCGCAACGTCGCCACCGGCATCGACGACGAAACAAAGAGAACCGGTATCCAGGTCGCTTTGGCGGGCGGGGCGATCCCCTTCGCAAGAGCCGCCGTGTCGGGCGCTTCGAGACCCAGCGCCTGGCCGAGGCGCTTCGCCATCGCGTCGCGTTCGCGCGCAACATCCGCGCGGCCGGCTTCGACCGCGGCGCGTGCGCGCGCGTCCATCGCGGGTGCTGGCGCGCGATGGCGCATTGCCTCAAAGGCGCGGCGTCGAATCTCGGGGGCGGCTTCTGGGGGTGTGCCCGGTATTGCGCGCGGGTCGCGGCTCTTCTGGTTGGCGACCGCATCTTTCAGGCGATCGAGTGCTGCGTCGCTTTGGCTTTCGATCTTCGCCTTCGCGCCTTCAGGCGGGGTCTGGGCGTGGACCATGACGGGCAGCTGCAGACCCCAAAGGGTCAGGAAGGCTAGGGGCCGGACGCGCACGTCAGTGCCCGACCGTCTGCATATAGGCATCGATCTTGTCCTTAATGTCGACCTGGACTTCGCCCGCCGTGCGGGCCTCGATGTCCGAATAATATTCGGACAGATCCATCTTGCTGAAATCGAGGGCCTGGAATTCGTCGGGCGTGAAGCCGCGGCAATAGGGGTTCTTGGGCGTGCCCCAGCCGATGGCATTGAACGATTTGAGCTGAGGCCGGCCCTGTTCCTGGATGATGCGGCCGAGCTTGGTGTTGAAACAGCAATGACCCTTGGCCTTCTGCACGCAGATCCCCAGGATTTTCGACGAGCAGTAGGTGCCGACCTCATGGCACATGCCCGAGCCCCGTAGCATGCCGGTCTCCATGTCCTGCCGGTCGCAGCCCTGGAGCAGCACCTCGATCATGAAGTTGACGGCGAGGCTGATCGCGATCGAGGTGGGATCGATGCCGACGATGATCGCGTTGGCACCGGCGCTGGCGGCCTGGCTTGCGGTCGCGCCTGCCTTGAACGCCGTGTAGGCGGCCTTCATGCCAGTAAATACGCCCTTGGCGACCGCGATCTTCGTGCCGATGGACGAGATCGACGATCCCATGCCGTCCTTGACGATTTTTCCCTTATCCTTGCAGCAATTGCTGAAGCTGGTCTTGAGGCCGGGCGGCCGGCAGCGGACCGCACGGCCGGAGAAGATCTCGATATTGGCGGTACAGTTGCCCTCGGCATCGACCGCGCCATCGGCCGGGACGCCCGGATCATCGACGACCGGATCATCCTCGACCGGATTGGCTCCGGTGTCGATGCAGGCGTTGGGCGAACAGGTGGGCGACCCGCCCGCGGCCGGCGCCTCGCAGGGATATTGGTCGCCGAGCGGACAGGCATAGACTCCCGGCGCGGTGACCGTGCAGGCCACTTGCTGGATCGGGCACTGCCATCCGCCTGATGCGGTGCCGAGACAACTCGCGGTCTCGCCGGGATCGGCCGCGTCGCCATTGCCGTTTAGGTCGACCGCGCAGAGCTCTTGGGCGTGTGCCGCGACGCCCCCTGGCGGAGTGAGCGAGACGGTGAGCGCGAAAAGCGCCGCGCGAAGGAATGGGGCGCGCGTCACCGCACGACATTCGTGCAGGTCATGTCGGCGCCGGCGAGCCGCACCGATTGCATCATCACGGCCGCCTCGGGGAAATCGTCTAGGCAGCCGCAGGCGCTCACGACTTCCTCGCCCAGACCAGTGGGGCAGACATTCGCCGCGTCGCAGACATGATAGAAGCTGTCCCAGCCTGTCGGGACGTTCTGCTGGCTGCCGGTGACGCCTGCCGGAGCCGCAGCCGTATTCGCCTTGGGCGCGCGCGTCTTGCAGATCGCCTCGCAGGCGGGCACCGAACCACGGTCGGGAAGGGCGAAGGGAGCACTGGTCTGCGTGACGCTGCCATCGGCCTTGCGGATCCGGTCGGCGAGCAACGTCTCGGTCGAATGGTCGATGATGTAGGCGCCGCGGCTGAGGTCCGGCTCGGGCATGCTGCCGGTGTCGAGGACACATTTGTACGAGCGGCTTCGCCGAAAGAAATCGCGGGTGAGCTGCACGGTGCAGCTGTCGGTTCCGAACAGACGGGTCTGGGATAGGGGTCTCAGCCCCGTGCCGACGCCATTCCTGAAGGTCTCGACACCATCGACGTCCTCATCGTCGAGCCGGCACGTGGCATCGGTGGCATAGCCGGCGCACAGATCGACCAGGCGCTCCGACGTCGCGCAGCTCGTATCGACCCGGACTTCGACGATCATATAGCCCGTCTTGTGCGAGCCGGTCGCGCGGATGCGGGCGTCGACCGTCACACCGCCCTGCCTCAGCGCATCGGTGAAATCATAGTTCGGATAGGCGCTGTAGTTGTCGCCGACTCCGCAGTCGCCGCTCGGCAGACTGTTGGTGAGCCATGGGCGCTTCGCAGCATAGGCAACTGGCGTTCCGGCGACCCGGGCCTGCAGCCAATCCGCCGTCTGAAGTTCGAGGATGCGCGCGGACACGATCCGGTCGGGTTTGTTCGCGATGAAGCGGAGTGCGTAGGTCGCCGGTGGATCGCTGCAATTGCCGGTTCCGCCGATCCTGTATTGGCGGCAGTCCGGGCCACAGCTCGCGACGCCCAGCAACGAGCCGGTCGCCGTGACGATGTCATCATAGGTGGCCGAGGTCAGGGTCACCTCGCGTTCGATCGTGCAGCTGCGCACCTGCTCGGCCTTGCCGACACCGGCCTGCGAGCCCTTGAGTGTCTGGAAGATACTGTTTCCCGCGGCGATCGACGCGGCATCGCCCTGGATCGCGGCCGGGTTCGCGCGATAGGCCGTCTGGCCTATAGTGGGGTCCGCCGCGCATGCGGTCGCCTGCGCGCCAACATAGTCGATCACGGGACCATTGACCTGCGCCTGCGCCACCCCGATGCGCGGATCGACCGTCGTGAGCGCCCCGACCATGCCGCCGCCCATATCCTTCAGCACTTCGCCGAGATTGCCGAAGACCAGGTTCGTGCCGCAGCTGTTGTTGACGCAATAGCAGCCGGCGAGCTCGGGCATCTCGACCTCCGCGAGCTTGAGCGCCCTGGCCGCGTCCACGTCCCATTTGAAGAAGTGGCACTGGTTCCACGTGCCGGGCTGGCAGGAGACTATCCCGTTGGCGCAGATGCCGGAGACCGGGACCGGCAATGTGCTCGAGCGGTCGAAGCTGCCGTCGAAATCGGTATCCTGCGAGATGCGGACGGTGCCGATGTCTCCGGTCGATGCTGGCTGGACGAGGACCTCGAGCAGGCTCGCCGTCTTCTGGCAGTTGATCGTCGGCGTGAAGGTCTTGCTGTTGTCCACGGTCGCGATCGGCTGGCCAGCCATGCCCGGCGTCACATAATATTCGCGCAGCGCGTCGCTCGAACCCGTCTTTGCCTGCGCTGCGGCGGCGGCCGATCGGGCGCGGTCTTCCACCGTCTGCGCATGGGCAGCGACGGCAGAGCACGCGACAAGCAGGGCAAGGAGACACGCCCGCTTCATAGGGGCTGCAACGAAAGGATCGGCTGGCGCAGGCGCGAACCACGCCGAAACCGGAAAAGTTCGCCAACGGGCGGCTGCTCATCGTCGGAGCGGATCAGGCGGAAGACAGCCTGATCCACCAGGGTGGTCAGCGCGGCCGCCGCCGCGACGCGGGCGAGGGGGGCGTGCCCTTGCCGCGGCAGGTGAGGATCGACCGCGCTGACCGGGGGCGGGACGGCATCCAGGGGCTTGTTGGACACCATCCCGATCCCACGCCGCTCGCGGCCGCCATCCTGGCTGTGGCGGACAGACCGGGCATAAGGCCGGGCCGACGTGGAACGGGAGGAAGACGATCTGCTCATGGCATGGAAACCCCTGCGCAGCAGATCACCTTCTCGAAGAGCATGAATTGCGCATTGTCCTTGCCCGGCGCGTGCTTCATCGAAGACCAGAGCGCACCGGGACGGCCGACATTGACGCACGAGCCGCCCTTCACGGGCTCCATCAACTGATATTTGTAGCGCGACTTGGTCCAGATCGGCGCCGCCTTGAACGAGCAGCCGTCCGCCGAGCTGATGGTCGCGGCGCCGAGACGGCCCATCATGAAGGTGCCGCGCGCGGCGAGGCCCGCCCAGGCCTCGACCGAGTCGTCGAAATGGATGTCGCCGGCGATCGGGTAAGTCGCTCCCCACGATCCCATGCACCAGAAGAGCGGATCGATGACCTTGCCGGCGGCGGCCGCCGCGCTGTCCGCCATGCAGGCGAGTCCGGCAGCAGGGTTCCCGAAGAGGATTCCTTCCGGCTGGATGATCGCGCCGAGCGTTCCCGATTGCCAGGTCGGCAGCACCTCGGTGATAAGCGCGACATCGAACCCGTCATCTTCCAGGCAGGGAAGATCGGTGAACATGTCGAGCATCGCCCAGACCGGCGAGATGTAATAGTGCATCTGCGCGAACATCTTGCGCGCGTTCGTCCCGTCCGAGATCGACGACTGGCTCCCCTGCAGCTTGCCGTGGGTCGGCATGAGATCGGCGCCGAGCGCCATCATACAGCCGGGCTCGGTGACCACATCGATCATCCGATTCGGCGACCAGAAGCTGACCTTGACCCCGAACCAGAAGGTTGCGCCCTTGCGACAAGCGCAGAGCGGCTTCGACGAGGACTGTGCGTCCAGTTCCTTCGAGAGCTTGTCGAACGTGCCGATCCGCACGCCGCCGATCGTGATCGGGAAAATGCAGGTCCAGCGCACCCTGGTGATAGGATTGAACACGGCGCCAGCCGGGCAGGACGAGGCCTGGGCGGGTCCTGCCGGCAACAGGCCGCCCAGCAGCATGGCCGTGCCGGCGGCGAGGACGTGTTTGTAGCGGCTCATCGTGGCGTGCTCCCAGGCAGACCCAAACGGATTTCGGTCAGTTCGAGCTTCTGTCCGACCTGTCGAACGATCACCGGCGCGACGGTCAGGCCGAGCCTGTCCTTCACGCGTTCCTCGAGGATGAAGAGCGGGCGGCCGACCTTCTCTCTAAGCGCGATCGGATCCGCCGCCGGACCGATATTCGCGGCAAGCAGGATCCAGTCCGTGGGCGCGGCGGTCTTCAATGCCCAACCCAGTTCTGCGGCATGCACGATCACGAGCTGCTGTGGCAGCGACACATAGGTGAGCGGATTGAAGGTGAAGCCTTTGGGATAGAGCACCCGCCCGTCGGGCAGCGTCACGTCCATATCGAGCGTGTAGAAGGGGACCACCGAGCGTCGGCGGGTCGCCATCGCCGGCGCCAGACTCGCCGATTTCATCGCCGACCAGCGCGAGCGCGGCCCGAATTTGGGTCCAAGGTTTCTGGGAAGCGTCGCGACCTTGGCTTCGATCTCCGCCAATGCATCGGGCTCGACGATCGGCCAGGTCCGCCCGATCGTCGACGTCTCGCCATGAGCCGCGCCCGCGACGAACAGCGAGGCAACCAGCAGCGCCGCGACGGTGCCCGGCTGAAACCAGACGACTCGCGCGGACAGGATCGGGTGATCAGCGGACATGGCGATATCTCCCACGGGGGTTCTCCGTCCCCTCGCGGGGCTCGCCGATGATCGCGGCGATCAGCGCGGCAGCGCCGACAAGGGCGAGCATCAGCACGAGCGCGGCCAGCATCGCATCGAGCGGTTGCTGGCTGCGCATGACCAGGCCGGCCTCGATCAGGAGCAGCAAATGGCTGCCCACCAAGAGCCGGATCGCGGAAGGCGCCGGGCTGGCTGAAAGGATCCCTCTCACCTCTGCCTCCATCGCCGATAGATCGACAGCAGATGTCCGGTGAGCCCTGAAAGACCGATCAGCATGACGCCGCTTGCAAAGCAGCCTGCGCCGACGATCAGCGATCCGCGCACGACAAGGCTGATCGGCTGGTTGAGGAGGAGTCCGGCGATCAGGACCAGAGTCGAGATCATGCAGGTCTCGATCAGGATCAGTCGAAAGCGCCAGCGGATCGCATCATTTTCGGCGCGAATCGCGACGCGCGCCTCGATCATGCGCTCGAGCGCCGCGTCCTTCGAAAGATCGAACGCGAACTGGTCGGGATGGGGTTTGCGGTTCAGCATCGGCCTACTCCGCTGCCTCTGCGCGCGGACCCAGGATCTCGCGCGGGTCGACGCCGGCGAGCTCGCAGACAGCCTCGAGCGGCGACAGGCCTGCGCGTAGCTTCGCTTCGAAGGCCGCGACCTCCTGGGGCGCGCTGGTGTTGATCCAATAGGAGAACGGGTCGACGACGAGGCGCGCAATACCGAGGCCTAGCGGTGAATCGATGAAGACTTCGGAGTAATGCGGCTTCGCATTCCGCACTGACTTCAGCAATTCGAGGACAAATCCCGAATAGTCGAGAATCTTGTTCTCGACCGCCTTGTCGTAGGTCGAGCCCTGCAGCAGGAATCGCGTGGCAGCATTCTCCAGGATCACCTGGCCCGTACCACCGAAGAGCAGCAGGTCGTTCATCGACTGCAGGACGATGCCGAAGCTGCCCTGATATTTGCGCGCGCGCCGATAGCCCTGGCCGAAGGCCTCGGCGAGGCGAGAGAGGTCCTGGCCTTCGGTCTTGGTCATGAACTGCGCGGCTTCGTCGCACAGCACGAAGCGTGGACGGTCGCGCGCGGAAAGATAGAGTTCCTGGGTGACCGCGTTGACGACCACCATGACGATGACGTTGAACAGGTCGGGCATCGCCTTCAGGCGCTCGAGCTCCAGCACAACGAACTCGTCATTGGTGATATCGAAGGTCGAGGGGCCGTTGAAGAAGTGGCCGTAGGCGCCTTTGCTGGCGAAATCGCGCAGGTTGAAGGCGAGCTCGCGGGCGACGGGCACGAGATGATCGACACGGTCGAGATCGGATGCCGCGAACTCTGGGTAGGCGCCGAGCCACGCCCTGACCGCGTCGATCCCCTCTTCGGCATGGCGCTCATCGATCGTCCATTGGACCGCCGATTTGAGGAGATTCCACTCCGATGTGGAAACGCCCTTGCGGGTTGCGGCATTGGCCATCTCGGCGACGATCGCGACCGCCATGCTGATCGCCGACTGCTTGTCCTCGCCGTCGAGCGCGAAGCCCATGTCGAACGGATTGAGTACGAGCCGCTCTTCGCCAACATCGATGTAGCGGCCCGAGCAGAGCGTGCAGAGCTTCCGGTAGCTGCCGCCAATGTCGATGATGCGGATGAGCGCGCCTTGCGCATAATATTGCTGGCAGAGATTGTTGAGCAGGAAGCTCTTGCCCGCGCCGCTCTCGGCCGAGACGATGAAGTTGTAATTGTTGATGCGCGGGTCGAAGAGGTCGAGCGTGATCAGCTGTCCCTTGCGGCCCGTATAGAGCAGGGCAGGGCGTCCACCGCCGCGGAAATCGGTCTGGATCGGCGAGAGCAGGACCGCGGCCTTCACCGGCATGCGGAAATCGCGTTCCAGCATCCGCATCGTGCGGTTGTCCGGATAGAGCCCGAAGGGCAGGCTCATCGGCAGCAAGACGGGCAAGAGATAGCTCTCCTCCTGCATCATGAAGGGCAGGGGCTCGCTCTCCCAGAGACGCTTGGCGCGGGCCGCCATCTCGCGGGCATGCGCGCTGTCGCGGCCGAACACCCAGACGGTCGGAATGACGCGGACGAATTTGGAGTTTCCGGCTTCGTCCAGAACCCAGCCGATCTCCTCGATCTGCTTCGACACTTCGACGGCGAAGCTGCCCGCCGCCTTCTGCGCGGAGAGGAGCTGGGCGCGCTTGTGAATTTCGAACGCCGAATGATCGAACAGGACATTGAGCGTGTAGAGGAACGGGCCCCCGATCTGATCGCTATCCTCGGCCGACCCGCGCATGCCGCCGGTCAGGCGATTGGCCCGCTCGGCCGAAATCCGCCGCGCCGGCGACTTGGGCGTCAGGCAGCGCGCGACCTGATTGCCGAGAAAGACCTCAGGGCCGTCGAACAGCAGATCGGGGCCGGCGTCGATGATCTGCTTGCGGATCGGCGGCGCGGACCCGTTCGGTCCCGGCTCGCTGGTGAAGACGCCGGGCGCCGCCGCGAACACGCCGTTGAAGATGCGCCGATAGAAAGCGACCGTCTCCTCCGGCGCGAGCCGGACGATGCCGAGCTTGTCGAGCTGTTCCTCGATCTGGCGCTTCATGTCGCTGGCAATGGGACGACGCGTCTTCACCGACAGGATCGTGCGGAAGTCGCGCAGCGGAATGCCGTGCAGCGCGCGCAAGCCGTGGCGTCCAAGCCCGAGATAATCGGCAGTCCGCCGGGCAGACGCCTGGATCAGCGGGTCGGGCCGGGTCTTGAGATCGAGGAAGCCGTCGAGCGCGCCATCGATCAGAGGATCGGCAAAGCTGTGCAGCTGAAGCACCGTGCCGGGCGCGAAATGAATGTTGAGGAGTCCCAGCAGCGCCTGGTGGACATGGGCGAACATATAGGCTGACGGCACCAGCTCCCAAGCATAGCCGAAGCCGTCGTCGATGCAGAGAAACGCCTCTTCACCCTTGTCCCAGGCAACCAGCGGAATGAAATCGGAGAAGCGGTCGCGCGCGACGCTTTGCCGCAGGCGGGCAAAGGTGAGCCCGCCGCCCGACCGGGTGCCCGGCGCCTTCACGGACGAGACTCCGAGGGAGCGGGAGCGCCGTCATCGTCCGATGGCTTGTCGCGGATCTGGCCGAGCACGGGCGCCTGCGACGCCGGCGAGACGGGATTGACGAGATAGTCGCCGACCACCCAGCTCGGCGCCTCGAGGATCGAATAGACATAGCGGGGCATGTAGAGGCGGTCGGGACGCTGGCGATCGGCATAAGGCAGGATCAGCGTCCGCACCGTGCGCGGCGATTTCAGCATCGGCGTCACGGGATCGTCGATCAGGCCTCGAAGTTCGCGATAGACGCTGTCGCGGTAGCCAGCGAAGCCGCCCGGGACCGCCGCGCCGCGCCTGCCGGCCCCGCTATGCGTGCCGGCAGCCGACGCGTCGTCGTGCCCATTGGCCTTCAGAAGCTTGCGGTCGTTGGTGACCGCGGGCTCCGACCGCGATGCACGGCCGGCAACAGCATCCTGATAGGCCTTGTCTGGATGGATGCACTGGCCATGATCGCTGTTCTTGCAGCTGAACCGCTCCGAATAGGGCGACATCAGCGAGCCGACCGTCGCGCAGGACGACAGCAGCGCGAGCGCGGGGAGCAGCGCCAGGCGTGTATACCGGCAGGCGCGAACGGCGATGGATGGGATATGCATCAGAATTTGCTCCCCGTCGTTGGCTTGATCTCGAGGGTCACGCCCTCCTGGATGACGACCACCACGTCCTTCGCCGCGCCGACCTCGACGATGGGGCCGGCCTGGCGGGCGAGATCGAGATAGAAGTCTGTGAGCTTGTCCGACGACTTCGACAGACCGCCGGCGATGCCCGACTTGGCGGCATCGCCGGCGTCGAGCGTGCGAACGGTGCCGAGCGCCGAGGTCGATGTGTCACCGAACGTGTTCTCGACCGTCTGCGCGATCCCGCTGATCGTGCCGGCAATGAAGGTCCGCGCTAGCGCGGCGCCAGCGCGGGTCACGACCTTGCCGGACAGACCCTTTTTGCCGTCGGTGTCGACGAAAAAACCCTTGATCGGCTGGTCGACCACCGAATGTTCGTCAAAGTCGACGCAGGAAAGCGAGACCAACTGGATCTCGACCCGCTCCTTGGCGAGGCTGCCGGTGGCGTTGCCGATGACAAAGCAGCCCGAGAGATTGGCCTTGACGTCATTGGGGAGCACGGCGGGTGCCTGCACGCGGGCGATGATCGGTTCGGGATTGGAGGTCGCGTCCCGGCTCGCCAGCGCGTCGATCCCCGTCAGGAGCCTCGCCCGCATGAAACCAGGCGGCAAATAGATGGTCCGATTCTTTTTTTTCGAGTCGCCGCCCGAACCACCTGCAGCGTCCTTCGGGACGACGGGCGTCGTCGCCTGGCCGATCGCGCCGACGACTTTCTCGACCGGCGGAGCCGGCGGCGCGGGTGGCGCGGAAGGAGGCACGGGCGGCGCAGGCAGGCTGCCATCCGCGCCGCCGATTTCGGATGGGGACGGCGGCGCCGGCAGGTCGGGCGGGCTGCCGGGCAGAGCCGGTGGCAGCGGACCACCGTCGACGTCGCTGCCCGGTGCGGCATGAGGACCGATCGGCGTCTTGCCTTCCTCGATGGCCGTGATGCGGTCGCCGAGCAGATTCTGCCCGTCGAGCACCTTCTTGAGATCGCCTCGCAGCTTCACCTCGAGACTGTCACCGCGCAGGCCGGCACCCATGTCGAGCTTCGATGCCGCCGGCGCTGTCGCGACCGGTTCGTCCGAGCCGCTCGCCGAATAAAGCCCGTAGCCAAGCACGCCGATCGCTGCCGCGACGCCGAGCTGCTTGGCCCGAAGCTTCTGGCGCGAGCTCAAGCCGTCCCAACGCGCGCGTACGGCATCCCAGCTCGAGCCGGGCGGCGGAGCGTCGAGATCGACGGCGGCTTGCTCGGTAAGCCTCTGCTGATACGGGCTTTGTCCGCTTTGCTCCATCGCCGCGCCATCGCCGCGTCCGATCTCGTCGCGGTCCCCGCTCACTGGACCGCTCCCCGTCGGATCACGATCAGCCGGGCTGTGTCGCCGGCGCGCAGATCCGTCCGGTCGAGCGTGACCGCGAAGATGTTCGCGCCGAGCGCGGAAACCAGGAAGGCGCGCTCGTCGATGCGCTGGGCGGCCGAGACGCGAACGAGATATTCGCTCGCGGACAGGCCTGCCCCGTCGATCGAAATCCGCCGCCGCTCGTGAAGGGATGCGGCCGGCAAGGAGGGGAGGGCGAGATCCGCGGCGACGGGCGCGACCTCGGAGAAACTCGCCGGCACGCGGTCCTGCAGCAGCGAGAGTGTGATCGAGACCGCCCGCTCCTCTTCGACGAGCGGCCCAAGCAGGTCGGCATTGGCACGGGCGCGCTGCGCGGCGCCGGGCGTGAGGATCACCGTCTGCGCCGGGATGTCGGACGGCTCGGCATAGAGCGGATAGACGGCGCCATTGCAGCTGACGAAGAACTCGGATGCCGTGGTCGCGTAGGTACGGGTCGGTACGCCCTCCGTCTCGACCTCTTTCACGAGGAACTTGATCCAGGCGTCCGAACCCGCGCGCTCCACCGCGATCGCCTTCTCGGCCGAAAACCTTATGTCCTCGACGTCACCCCCTTCGCAGACGAGATGGTTGATGTCGCGGTTCGAGAGGCGGATGCTGCTCATCTGGTCGGGCAGCGCCATGATGGACTGGGCCTCGGCCGGGCCGGCAATCGCGGCCGCAAAGGCAAGGAGTGCGGCGGCCTGCGCGAACGGGCGCGCCGGGCCGACCCGATCAGCGGTCGCCATCGAAATTCTCCTCATGAAGGGACGTCAGCCAGAAGCGGCCATTCTCGAGCGCGTAACCGATGCGCAGATTGCCGCGGAACTTGCGGATCACGCCGCCGATGACGCGCACCTTTTCCACCGGCACCACTATGGCCGTGTTGGTCGTCAGGACCGGCTGGTCGGGACGGATATAGGTCGCGATCGAGAGCGTCGGATTGTCGGAAAGCTCGTCGAGGATGCCGTTCAGGCTGTCGCGCAGGGCGTTATAGGCGGAAGGATGCGCAATCCCGAGCAGCTCCTGAAATTGCCGGTCGGCGGAATAGGCCGAGTAGGTGCCCGCGAGGCTGACGATGTTGCGGGTCATCATCCTGAGATAACCGGGCGACGGGGTGTTCCCGGTCACGTAGAGATCGCCGCCGGTACCGAAGGGCACGACCACGGTTCGCTGGTTCTGGTTCGAAGTGTAGATGAGGGCGCCGAGCACCGCGGTCACGCCGAACAGGCCGATGATTGCGAACTTCAGGAGCCGGTTCTCCTCGAACAGGTTGGACGAGCCCTGCAGGTAGCGATGGATACCCCAGCTCGCCGGCTTGCCGTGCAGCGGATCGGCCTGTGATCTTGCCCGGGACTTGAGCAACGGCATGGCTCGCCTCATTCGTAGAAGCGGGTCTGGGTCGGACCCGGATAATGACGGAAGCGGAGCAGGCCCCAGCGCCAGGCGAGGTGAGGGATGAAGCCCCTCGGCTTGGTGCGCTTCCAGGGGATGAAAAGGAGAAGAGCGCCGATCAGCGTCCAGCCGATCACCCCGCCGACGATGACGGCGACGAAGATGGTCGACATGACCAATATGAACTCGTCCGAGCCGAACCAGAGGATCTGGACGGGGCGGTGGAGATATTGGGGCAGACGCTCGTCCAACGCTCTTCTCCTCCTGCTTCAAGACAGCCCGATCGAGCCGGGTTGTCGGTCCCAGGCGCCCATGCGCCTGGCTCGTGGGTCGTGCCGGCGATGCGCCCGGACGACCGAGCGGCTCAGATCACCATCCCGAAGGTCTGGAGGATGGTGTCCGACTTGATCAGGCACACCGCGGCGACGATGGTCGGGATGCCGACCATGACGTTCGAGAACAGCCGCGACACGCCGAACAGGAAGGCAGCGACGCCGCCGACGAAGCCGAGCGGCCCTTTCACCCCCTTGTTCACGACGATGTCGTAGATGTCGTAGCCGAGGTCGCCGGTGGCGGGCGCGGTGAAGGCGTGCGCGCCGCCGCTCATCGCCGCGAACAGCGCCAAAGGGACGCCGACATTCGCGAACGACACCGCTTGTTTTCCGATTTTCCTGATCATTCCACTCACTCCGCTTGATCGGGGAGCCGTCCGGACATTTGCCGCTCGAGCCAAATCTCGGTGGCGCCGATGGCGGCGTTGGACGGCCCCCCCGAGGAGCGCGCTGCCGTCGGCATTCCGGTCCGCTGGCGATGCCATCATGAGGACGCATGACGGCCGCCAAAAACGGTCAGTCCGGACGGTTCCCCGCGGGCTTTCGGTATGCTTTCGCCGTGCTGCTCGCCTGCGCGAGAAAGGCTTCGAGTTCGCCTTGCTGGAACCCCGAAATGAGCCGGCCATCGACGATCAGCGTGGGTGTGCCGCTGATCCCGATCCTGCGGACGATGTCAGCATCGGCTTCGACCTTCGTGCGCCCCGAGAGACATTTGTGAAGCTGCGTGGGTGACGCCCCGGCGTAAATCGCCTTGAACGCGGCCGCCTTGTCCGCGGAGCACAGAATATGCTCGGCCTTCGCTGCCGCCTCCGGATGGATGCCGCTGACGAAATAGACCAGGCGTCGGACAGGCTTGCCTTCCGCTTCCTTCACCGCCCAGAATTTCTCGAGCGCCCGGCAATAGGGACAATCGGGATCGGTGAATTCGATCACGGTTGGGGCATTATCGGGGCCGATCACGAGCGCCTTCGCCGGGTCGACGGCGCCTAGCTTCTTTCGCGCGTTCGCATCCTGGGCGAGGGCGGTGACGTTGACGCCATTCTTGTCGTAGACCGCTGCGAAGAGGATATGTTCGCTCTCGGGCGCATAATAGATGATCTTGCCGCCGGCGACCGCCTGATAGATCGGACCTTTGATCGGAGCCGGCGCAAAATCCTCGAACTGAAGATTGGTGAACGTCTGGCGCAGCTGGCGCTGGGCCTCCGCAGCCGCGGCCTCGACCTCTTTGGCCGGCTCGTCGGTCGTCGAAAGCCCGGATGCCGCCAGGCTGGCCGGGAGGAGTGCCGCGGCCAGCCCAAAGGCGATCGGGCCGAACCGGTGCGCAAGGCGGATCATGGTCGCTGCTCTGGCGGCAGCGATGCCGCATCGACGATGGCGCGATCGAGATGGACATTCGCGCCCACGGTAACCGGACGACGCGGCGGCTTCGCCGGTATCGCGAGCGCCGGGCGCCTGGCGACGATGGCGAAACCGCCCGCGCCGTCCGGAACCACGACCGTCGCCGTCAGCGGAGGGACGCCGACCGGCTGCGGAAGCAACCGGGCGGAAGCCGCTTCCGCAGACCATGCTGACAGGGCGGCGAGGGCACCATATCGGTATCGTCCTGCGGACATCGGACAAAAACTCCTCCTTGCCGAAAATCGCGCTGCGATCGCCGGCGGCTGTCGGA
This sequence comes from Flavisphingomonas formosensis, assembly GCF_009755815.1. Lineage (GTDB taxonomy): Bacteria > Pseudomonadota > Alphaproteobacteria > Sphingomonadales > Sphingomonadaceae > Flavisphingomonas > Flavisphingomonas formosensis. The sequence continues at coordinate 1,248 of NZ_WRPK01000018.1, read as the reverse complement.
TCGGGTTTCGGTTGGGAGCGCTGCTGTCGGACTGTGCTCGCCGTCCCCCTGGTCGGGTTGGAGACGTGATGATCGGGCCGCCGGCCCGGCGCAATGGCCAGGGAATCCCAGTTCCGATCGAGGAAGATCGCTTCCGAAAGCGGAACGTCACTTCCGCTTTTCGCCCCGATTCCTCCAGATATCGCAGCCCGACGCTCAATCCCAGCCGTCAGATGAAGCGATGCTGCCGCGACTCGGTGAGGACGATATGGGCCGGAGTCTGTCGAGGACCTACACGCTGCGCCTCTCGGACGAGGGGATCGTCCTGTTCCTGTCCTGCCATTGCCGGCTGGCGCATATCGCGAAGGATTTCATTCCCTATGGCATGACATTGGCCGTCGCCGTCACGTTGCTCGATCGCCTCGATTCCGCCGAGATCGCCGCCGAGCTGGCAAGGCTGCCGGTGAGGAGGATCGACGGCCCCCATGTTCGATTTGTCGGGGGTTCTGCGCGGATCGCCGATGTCGCCCGGACGATCGCGGCGCGCCTCGAGGCTTCCGGCGATGTCGCGGCGGCCCCGGCGATCGGCAGGCTCCACGGGGCCGGGTTGCTGTGCTTCGAGAGCGCCGAGGCGGCCGAGCTCGAACGGGCCTATCGTGCGGTGCTGCCATGATCGCGCGATCTCGCGCGCGCATGCCGGCTGCGCGGTGAATGGCGCTGCCGGACCATGCGGGACCTTCGCCTCGATGACGCGGGGCATCAGGCCCTGGTTGGCGATCCGATGTCCCGAAGCAGACCAATGCCGGCGGCGTCCCGCTTGTGTTGCTGGCGCCGCCGAAGTGATGCGCAGCGCATCCGGTACCGGCACGAAAAGCAGGCCAGCCTTTGGAAGCAGTGCCTGTCTCCCGGAAGGGTTTGAGATGACGGCATTCGGACCGGTGCGCCGGCGATGGCCGATGTTTATGGCGCTGCCGCAGCATATAAGCGACCGGATCGGCGACATATATCGTCGTTTATATCCCGGCCCTTCCATAGAATTTCCACGCCGCGATCATCGCGGTCATTCATGGAGGTGAAGATGAACGAGACCATCGACACACAGACCCGGGACATCATCGACCTGGGTGTCGCGAGCGTCGTGACGCAGGGCAGCGGATCGGGCGCGATCGACTTCAACCTGACCCCGAAGGACAGGGTCGGCGGCGGCATCGCCGACGACTGAATCCAGTGTGGCGGGGGGGGGGGGGGGGGGGGGGGGCCGGCCCCCCC
>NZ_WRPK01000017.1 GCF_009755815.1 Flavisphingomonas formosensis | reverse complement strand
GCGCAGTTGAGCGATGATCCTCTCGTCACGCTGCCGGCTATGGCCGCGTGATCGATCCGGCCTTGCCGGAGATCGGCGTCGCTACGTCGGCGAAGCTACACCATGCGATGGGACACGATCTTCTGTGGAACGGGCGATCTCCGCCCGCACAGCAGGCGTGGTCCGCGCTTGGGCATGTATCTGCACCATCACGAAACCTCATCAGCAAGAGCGGCAAAGCGCCAGTGGGACGCGTCGGAGCGGACCTCGCGGCCCGCCTGGGAGGCCCGGCGCGCGTCGCGGATCGCAATGTAGGCGTCGACGGCTTCAGCGACGGTGATATCCGGGTTGAGCGCGGTCTCGACGCCGCCGCGCTCCTGGAGCGCGAACCAGTGCGTCGCCGTGTCGAGGGCCTGCTTCCAGCTGAGCACGGTCTCGCCATTGGACTCGGCGATGTCGTCGGCGACGCCGAGCGTATGCTTGACGCCGTTGCCGTCCGTGCCGGGCGGGCGATAGCGGGCGACCCAGGTCCCGGCGCGCGCGCCCCGGCGATAGCCGAGATGCTGACCCTCGCAGACCATGCGCCAATAGGGGTTGTTGCGGGGCTTGAGCCGCAGACGGGCGGCGCGGTCCTGCAATCTCAGATCCGATAAAACGCGAGCCATGTGCTTTGCCGACGATTAAAACGCGATCCATAGAAATAGCCGGATCGCGCCGGACAGCGTAGCACAATCTTCACATAATTAATTGATTTTATTGGTATCTATAGACATCCACCGGCGTCTGGAAGGGGCCCTTTCACGGCTGAAACAGGGATTCGATTTCCTCCTGGCTAAACTTCAAACGAAGCACGGGCATAGCGCATCGGCGGAACCCCGACGTGGCGGGTGAAGGCAGTGCTGAACGTGCTCGCGGAGGCGTAGCCGGCTTGCGCGGCGACATGCTCGATCGCGAGTTCCCGCGTGCGCAGCAACCGCTTGGCGAGTGCCATACGCCAGGTCAGCAGATATTCGATCGGTGGCAATCCGACGATGCGGCTGAAGCGTGCGAAGAAGGCGGATCGCGACATCGCCGCCTCGGCGGCGAGTTCGGCCACGGTCCAGCCATGCGCGGGCCGCGCATGCATGGCCCGCAAGGCGCACACCAGGCGATTGTCCGACAGCCCTCGGGCGACGCTCGGCACCGACATGATGTCTGCCCCGCACCGCAGTGCCTCGATCAGCAGCACCTCGAGCAGACGCTCCAGAATCAGCTCCCGCGCCGGACGGGAGTTTCGCGTCTCATCGCCCACCAGCTGAAGCAGCAGCGCAAGCCTCGGCTCATCGCGTGCGACGATCATCCCCGGCAGCAGCGAGACGAGCAGGGCGGCATCGGGCGAGGCGAAGCTGCAGATTCCGACCTGCATCCTGAGATTGACCGGCTCGCCCGGGCGCCCGACCCGGAACCGCCCCTCGCCGATCTCCGTCGGAACCATGGCGATCCCGTGCGGCGGCGCCTCGATGCTTTCGACGACATGATCCTTGGTCACGGGCGACAGCACGAAATCACCCTTGCGCACGATGATCGGCGGCCTGCCGGACGATACGACCCGACACTCGCCCTCCAGCACCGCGAAGAATACCGGCTTGCCTTCGATGTCGCGGCGGAGGCGCCATCGGCCAGCATATTCGACGAGCTTGGAGTAGCTGGCCGAGGGCTGAAGCAAGGTGACGATCTCGGCGAGCGGGTCGACGGACATGGCAGGACTATCGCAAATGTAAAACGGACTTCCGACCATAGGCGGTCTCTCCTTCCTTCGCCATATACCGGTGACTGCTACGCAACTCGGAGTGCTCCATGCCCACCGTTCTCATCACCGGTTGTTCCTCAGGCTTCGGCCTCGAAACCGCGAATCTGTTTCTCGAGAAGGGCTGGAAGGTCATCGCTACGATGCGCCAGCCCAAGGCCGACATCCTGCCAGCGTCCGCCAATCTCATCGCCTTGCCGCTGGACGTCACTGATCCGGGCAGCATCGCGCGCGCGCTCGGGCAGGCCGGCGAGATCGACGTGCTGGTCAACAATGCAGGGTTCGGCGCCGCCGTGCCGATCGAGTTGATCGAGGCGGACACGGCACGGCAGCTGTTCGAGACTAATACACTCGGCACGCTGGCGATGCTGCAGGCGGTCCTGCCCGGCTTTCGCAACCGCCGCGCCGGAGTGGTCATCAACGTCACGTCGACGGTGACGCTCAAGCCGCTGCCGCTGGTCGGCGTCTATCGAGCGAGCAAGGCGGCGGTCAATGCGCTGACCGAGAGCCTCGCGGTCGAGATGGAGCCGTTTGGCGTGCGCGTGCATATCGTGCTCCCCGGCCGCTCGCCGGAAACGAACTTCGGCAACAACGCCCTCCCGCATTTGCGCGGGCTCGATAACCCCGACTACAAGCCGCTCATCGAAAGCATGATTGCAGGTTTCCGCGACGACACCGGTCCGGCCACCCATGCCACCGATGTGGCTGCGGCAGTCTGGCTGGCGGCCACCGATCCGAGCGCGCCGCTCAAGATCCCCGCTGGCGAGGACGCGGTACAGTGGATGGCCGAGGCGGGATGACAGCCACTCAGGCCAATGGACGGCTGCTCTCGTCTGGAGCAGCCGATCGTGCGTCCGCCCAGAGAGGATTCTGCCGCCTGACGGAATAGAGCGCCACGATTACCGCCGCGAACCCTGAGGCTGCGCCGACGGCCAGGGCCCAACGCGGGCCGAACCGATCGGCGACCCAGCCCACCGTCGGCGCCCCGATCGGCGTAGCGCCAAGAGCGACGCCGATGCGCAACGCCATAACCCTTCCCCGCATGGCAGGATCGGTGGAGACCTGCATCAGGCCGTTGGTAGCGACGACGAAGGTCATGCAGGCTCCGCCGACCACCACCAGCGCCGCGGCGAAACTCCAATAGCTGGGCGCGAACGCAGCCATCGAGAAGCCGATGCCGAGAACCAGCGCGCTCCAGAGGAGCGTCTTCACTGTCGGTCGTGCGCTCCTGGCATTCAACAGGGCGCCCGCGACTGTCCCCACCGCCAGGACCGAAGACAAGATGCCGAATCCCCGTGCGTCAGCGTGAAACGCGCGCACCGCCATGGTGGAAATGAAGATGGGAAAGTTCAGGCCGAAGGTGCCGATCAGGAACAACATGACCAGGATCACGACCAGATCGGGCCTGCCGGCCACATATTGCAGTCCGGCACCAAACGCGCCTGGCGCGCGTGCTGCGCGTTCCGAGGAGTAGAGTTCGTCCTTCCGCAGCAGGAGCAGCGACACCAGTACCGCCAGGAACGAGGCGCCGTTGACCAGGAAGGCCCAACCGGTTCCGACGGCGGCGATGATCAGGCCCGCCACGGCCGGCCCCACCAGATTGGCCATGTTGAACGAAATGGAATTGAGCGTGACAGCGTTGTGCAGGTCCTCGTCGCCAACGAGTTCGGAGACGAACACCTGCCGCACCGGCGCGTCGAATGCGGCCGCTGCGCCGAACAGGGCCGCGAAGGCGTAAACGTGCCACAGGCGCACGAGCCCGCCAATGGCAAGAAGACCGAGGATCAATGCCAACACGCCCATGGCCGCCTGGGTGGCCACGAGGAGCCTGCGTCGATCCATGTGATCGGCCGCGGATCCGGTCCAGGGCAGGAGCAGTAGCTGGGGTGCGAACTGCAGCGCCATGACGACGCCGAGAGCCGAGGCGCTCTTGTGGGTCAGCACCGTCAGCACAAGCCAGTCCTGCGCCGTGCGCTGCACTCCTGTGCCGATATTGGAGACCAGGGCACCGCCCGCCCAAAGACGATAATTATACCGTCGGAGAGACCGGAATGGCCCCACGCTTTTCTGTGTCACGCCAGATCGGGCCCGCGCCCTTCGTTGAGGCTGCCGAAATGGAGAGCACCTATCAGGCCGATCGCCAGGAGACCGAGAGCAAACGCGCCGAGGTCGCTAATGTCATAGGGATCGAATGGGCTTGCACGGCAGAGGAGCAGATAGGCGATCACCAAGTTGGTGAAGCCCCACAGCACGTTCACCAGTGCGGACGACATGCCCCTGCCCGGCGGCTTGGCGAAGGGGCTGGGAAAGCGGCGGCCCATGACGCCGCTGACCAGATGCGGGACGGTGTTCAGCAGCGCCGCACCGCCGAAAAAGTCGGCTGCCAGATGCAGGACATGCATGTCAGGCATGCCTTGCCAGGAGATGGAGGACGTCGGCGGTGGTCCCGGTCTCTCCCAGGCGCGGGAACACCTGGCCGATGCTATGGTCGTGAGCGCCAGGACGGGGATCGACCATGGCGTCGATGGCGAGGGTGACGTTGAACCCGGCCTCATAGGCTTGACGTGCGGTGGCCTCGACACCGGTCCCGGTGGCGATACCAGTGATGACCACCTGGGTCACGCCGAGCGTCCTGAGTTGGCGCTCCAGGTCCGTGGTGGCGAACGCGCCCCAGGTCTTCTTGGTCACGCGGATGTCGCCGGGCTGAGCGTCCAGTTCGGGGACGAGCTCGGTGAAGCCGGGCGGCAAAGTCACGGGAGTCCGCGCGGACTGTTCGATTCGGCCCGGAGCGACGCCGTCGACGTTGACCAAGACCACTGGCAGCTCCTTCGCGCGGAAGGCCTCAGCCAACGCGCGACTGCCAGCCACGACAGGTTCGAAGGTCTCGGGCGCAACCATGCCCGCAACGCCCTTCTGCAGGTCTACAACGATCAAGGCGGTCTTGGGATCGAGCGTGGTTACAGGCATCGCATTTCCTTGGGATTGATGAGCGGTCGATATCAGTCAGAGGCGAGCCGATGGAGGAGCGGCAGTACGGCGGATAGCTGCTCTTGTTCCTGAGGCGACAGCCTCGCATCGATGATGCGCGAGAGCCAATCCTGCCTGACGGCGCGGCCCTCGGCGATCCAGCGACGACACTCCTCGGTCAGGGACAGCAGGGTCTGGCGCTTATCCGCAGGATCTGGGCTCCCGGTAACAAATCCTGCCGCCTCAAGCGTGGCGATGACCGCTCCCATGGACTGCGGCTTCATCCCCTCCGCGCGGGCGAGGGCGGAGGTCGTGGCAGCGCCTTCATTCTCCAGGCGGAGCAGCACGGAAGTCTGCGAATGCGTCAGGTCGCCCACGTCGGCCTGCTCGCGCAGGCGCCGCTTCAGTTTGCTGGCAAAGCCGCGAAGCTCCCTCGCGAGGGTGACAGCTGTGGATTGTTGAGATCGATCGGTCACGCCACCCTGGCTACCACATATGAAGGTAAACTACAAAGCCTATCTTCACATATGGCCGCACGATAGCGCCACTGGATCCGCGCAACGACTTTGCTCGTCGTGCATGTCGTGTTCGTGATGGGCGGCCGAAATCAGATCGGTGAGGGCGATTGGAACGGAAGATTCGCGGCCTTCTTCCAAGAGCGTTCAGAGCTCGACTGCCCCGTGGAGCTTAGCCTGCCGGAAAGCAGTCTTCTTCTTGATCTTACCCGCTTTCCAGCCGCGCCGCCTTGCAATTGGCTTTAGACCTGCGCCATGCCGCCATCGACCGGCAGTTCGGCGCCCGTGACGAAGCTGCTGTCCTCGCCGGCGAAGAACAGCGCGGCCGACGCGACCTCGCTGGCCCTGGCCATGCGGCCGAGCGGGATCAGCTGTGTCAGCGTCTCGCGCAGTTCGTCGGATGTCGCCGCCATCATCGCGGTGTCGGTCGGTCCCGGCGCCACGACGTTGACGCGGATGTTGCGAGGAGCCAGTTCGTTGGCCCAGGTGCGCGCGAGTGAGCGGACCGCCGCCTTGGTCGCGCCGTAGACGCCATAACCCTTGGTGCCGATCTCATCGGCGATCGAACCCACTAGCACCACCGAGCCGCCATCGGGCATGATCGCGGTCGCGGCCTTGGTAGCGAACAGCAATGCCCGCACGTTGAGGCCGAATGTCCGGTCGAAGTGATCCTCGCTGACCTCGTCCAGGGTCGCGAACTCGGAGATCCCGGCGTTTACGGCCAGAACATCTACCCGGCCCGCCTCGCGCTGCACCGCTTCGAAAAAGGCGCCCAGTGCCGCCAGATCGGAGGCATCGACGCGGCGCGGGCGCAGCAGGCCGGCCCCATGCGCCGTCTCGCCTTCCGCTGCGCGCCGGCTTGTCGCGTAGACCGTGGCGCCTTCCGCTGCGAAGCGCTCGGCAATGGCGCCGCCAATGCCTTGATGGCCGCCGATGACGACTGCGATCTTGTCTGAAAGGCTACCCATAATTCCTCACGTCGTTGATGATGACGAGAAGATATAATCTCTATATCTAGGCACAAGAACGCACTCAGATGTGCCTAGATATGGATGCGTATACCCATGACCGCCGACACGATCGAACTGCCGCTCGATGTGACCGCTACGCGCCCGATCCTCGAACAGATCGCCAACAAGTGGACGGTGCTGATCCTCAGCGTGCTGTGCACGCAACCGGCGCGGTTCAACGACCTCAAGCGCCGGCTCGACGGCATCACCCACAAAGCGCTGTCGGACGCGTTGAAGCGGCTGGAGCGCGACGGCTTGATCAGCCGCAAAATCCTGCCGACACAGCCGATCGGCGTCGAATATGCCATTACGGCGCTCGGCGCATCTTTGCGGGAGCCCTTCGCTGCGCTCTACAGGTGGTCACTCGCCAATGGTGCCGCGCTGGCGCGCGCGCAGGCTGACTATGACGCATCGAGAAAGCACGGCAGCCTGGAAGCAGCAGCGTGAGATTTCGAATGGGATGAGGTTTCACTTGCCAATGTAAGCGGCCAACTCGTCAGGCGTCCCGTTCGGAAAGGCACGTCTCAGATGATCGAGGAACGCTGAAACCCGCGCGCTCAGCAGCCGCCGCGTTGGATACAGCGTCCATAGTATGATGTCGGGTGCATCCGCGTCGCCCCAGTGGGTGAGCGTACCGTTGGCGAGATCATGGCTGACCAGCGAAATCGGCAAGCGCGCGGCACCGACGCCGCTGCGCACCGCATCGCGGATCATGATGAGCGAGGACAGGCTCAGCACCGGCTCGATGGCGATGGTCGCGGGGCCCGAGGATGACTTCACCCGCCACGCTACGGTGTCGCCCGGCGTGCGCACGACTGCTGGCGCGGCTGCGCCCCCGATCGGCGGCGCCTGTCCAGCCGGCGCGACCACCACCAGCCGGTCGCGCAGGAACGCCCGGCCGACCAGGCTCTCGTCGGGGTCGGGGTTCACGCGGATCACGAGGTCGAACCCTTCCTCGATCATGTCGACCGCGCGATCCTCGGTCGTCACTTCGAGCCGGACGTCTGGAAAGCGCCGCGCGAAGTCGGAGGCGAGCTTGCCCATCGCGGTCTGACAGAACAGAAGCGGCGCGCTGATCCGCAGCCGACCGCGCGGCCGCTCGCCGCCCGAGGCAATTGCGGCTGCAGTCTCCTCCAGCTCGCTGAGTAGCCGGCCGGCGCGCTCGAAGAGCGCCCGTCCTTCTTCGGTCAGCTTGAGATCCCGCGCACCGCGTTCGAACAGGCGCAGGTCGAGGCTCGCCTCCAGTTCGGCAACGCGCCGGGACAAGGTGGCCTTGGGTCGCCCCGCGGCGCGCGCAGCTTTTCCGAACCCCCCGTGCCGGGCCACTAGGTTGAAATCGGCAAGGGCTAGCAGATCCATACTGTTCCACCAGTGAGACGGACAGTCCAAATATAGCGGCTATTTGCAAGCATGTGGATCGATCATTTTCTGGATGCCAATCCCTCCACGCGTCAAACAAGGACCATCGTCATGATTTATTCGACCGCAACCGTTCCCGTTAACCCGGCAAGCGAGACCAGGCTGACCGCCGAGCAGGTGTGGAAGGGCCTCGAGCTCAAAGCGCGCGACGCACGCCTCTTCCTGCCACCAAGCCTGTGCACCCGCTGCGACGTCACCGAGGAAAGCGCCACCCATTTCGTCCGCGAAGCGACGATCGGCGGCAAGGATCTGCGCGAGATCATCGTGCTCAAGCCCGGCCGCAAGGTCACCTTTTTCCAGGCGACCGGCCCCCGCGAAGGCGCGATCGTCAATGAACTGTTCGAGGATGAGGCGGGTGCGCTGCAGCTGCGCTTCTATTGTTACCTCGGACTGCGGGACAAAGCGCCCGGCGGTCCCGAAGAGCAGGCGGAACAGGCTCAGTTCGACAGCGAGCAAGGCTACAAGGCGGCGCTGCTATCCACGCTGAAGCGCACGCGCGAGCTGCTGGCCAGCGGCACGCTTTGAGAAGACGGCCGCCTCACCCGAGACTCGCGATGCGGCGAGCCGCGTTTTGAAGGTGATCGATGAAGGAGCGCACGGCCGGATTGCTTCGCCGGCTCTCCGGCCAGAGCGCCGTGATGCCGTGCCGCTCAACGGCATAGTCGCCGAGGACCGGCACCAGTTCACCGCGGGCGACATAGGGCTCGGCGATGAAGGCTGCGATGATGCCGATGCCCCCGCCCGCCACCACCGTCGCGATCACGGCCCCGCTCGCGTCGACGATCACGCCCGATGGCGGAACGATCTCGATCTCGCGGTCGCCGACCCGGAACGGCCAGCGGAAGAGCGCACCCGTGCTCTGGAAGCGCAGATTGACCGTGTCGTGCGTTGCGATCTCGTCGGGATGTACGGGGGTCCCGCGCGCAGCCAGGTAGGAGGGCGCGGCAAATGCGCAGAGACGCAAGGGTGCGAGGCGGCGAGACAGAAGCCGGGAGTCGGCCAGCTCACCGAGGCGCACCGCGATGTCGATGCCCTGATCGACGATGTCCACGAAATGATCGTCCAGACGGATGTCGACAATGACCTTGGGATGGCGCGCTCGGAACGCAGGCAGGGAGGGCGCGATGAGATGCAGGCCGATCGGCAGCGACGCTGCGATCCGCAGGGTGCCGGAAGGCTCGGCGCGAACAGCGGTGGCGACCTGTTCGATCTCCTCCGCGTCGCGCAGCAGTCTCAGCGCGCGCTCGTGCAGCTCGCGACCTTCGGTCGTCAGCGTCAGCGATCGTGTGGTGCGCGTGAAGAGCGACAGGCCGAGCTGTTTTTCGAGCCGCTGGACGCTTTTGCTCACCGCGGAGGGTGACACGCCGAGCGAGCGGGCGGCTGCGGTGTAGCTGCCGAGCGATCCGGCACGCGCAAACGCAAAGAGGCCCGTCAGGCGTTCGAATGCCACTTGTTCCTTCATGGCATAATTGAAGCGAAATTGGGCCGAATTATCAATCAATATCCTATATTCTATCTCCGTCTCCTTCAGAACGATCTTGAAGGAGGCAGCCATGGGTGAAGTGATGAAGGCGGTCCGGCTCCACGTGTTTGGCGGCCCGGCAGTCCTGGCGTATGAGGATGCGCCCAAGCCGGTGATCGGTGCCGGCGAAGTCCTGGTCCGGGTCCATGCCGTCGGCGTCAATCCGCCCGACTGGTATCTGCGTGAAGGTTACAGGATGCTGCCGCCCGAATGGCGGCCGGAGATGGTCTTTCCCATCATTCCCGGCACCGACATCTCGGGCGTCGTCGAGGCGGTCGCCGCTGACGTGGACGGGTTCGCCATCGGCGATGATGTCTATGCGATGGTCCGTTTTCCGGGCGGCCTGAACGGCGAGAGCCGCACCTACGCGCAATATGTCACGGTGCCTGCATCCGAGCTGGCGTTGAAGCCCGCCGGCATCGACCATGTCCATGCTGCGGCCGCGCCGATGTCGCTGTTGACCGCGTGGCAGTTCATCATCGAACAGGGCCACGATGTTCCCAACCCGTTGCAGCCGCACCAGCATGTCCCGGTGCCGCTGGAAGGAAAGAGAGTGCTGGTCAATGGCGCGGGCGGTGGCGTCGGCCATCTCCTGGTGCAGCTCGCCAGGTGGCGCGGTGCTCATGTCATCGCCGTCGCCTCGGGCAAGCATGAGGCCATGCTGCGCGATCTGGGGGCCGATGCGTTCTACGACTATGGCAAGACGAAGGTGGAAGACGAGCTTCGGGATCTCGATCTCGTCGTCGATGCGGTAGGGGGGCCGCAGAGCAGCCGCTTCCTCCGAACGCTCAAAGCTGGCGGCTCACTGTTTCCGGTGTTCGGGCTGGGCTACGACGATGGCGGTGAAGCGGCACGGCGTGGCGTCAACGTCTCGACGACGCAGGTCAATTCGAGCGGGGCGCAGCTCGCCCAGATCGCTCCGCTGCTCGATGACGGCACCATCCGCGTCATGATCGACAGCACCTTCCCGTTGTCTGAGGCCCGCCGGGCGCACGAGCATGCGGCCAGGGGTAATCTGCAAGGCAAGATCGTCCTGACCGTCGCCTGAGGAGAACGCCCGGGCTCCGCCATCTCGGGAGTCGGCCGACGTCGTCCACCGAGCCAGGGACTGCACGCGCGACGGCGTCATCCACGTGCTTCGGCTGTCCCTTGACGAAAAGGCCGCCATCGGCCGGCCCTCCCGGTGACACTCATCTTGGCCGGCACCATCATCATGGTTGCCACCCTCTTGCTCGTGCGGGTGGAAGGGACAGGCCGCTGATCGTCAGGCCGTGAATTGGGTTCGCCGCATATTGGAGGTGTATCATGTCGAGGAATGTCGCTGATCTTGTCGCATCGACGCTGGCGGCGGCGGGCGTCGAACGCATCTGGGGTGTCACCGGAGACAGCCTCAACGCCCTCAACGAGAGCCTCCGCACGCATGGCAAGCCGGAATGGATGATGGTCCGCCATGAGGAGGTGGCAGCCTTCGCTGCCGGTGCCGAGGCGGCCGTCACAGGCAAGCTCGCAGTCTGCGCGGGCAGCTGTGGCCCGGGCAATCTCCACCTCATCAACGGACTCTTCGACTGCCATCGCAATCATGTGCCGGTCCTGGCGATTGCCGCCCACATCCCATCGTCCGAAGTCGGACTGGGCTACTTCCAGGAAACCCATCCCCAGGAGCTGTTCCGGGAATGCAGCCATTTCTGCGAGCTGGTGAGCAACCCGGCGCAAATGCCCGAGATCCTGCACCGCGCGATGCGCACGGCGGTCGGCGAGAGCGGGGTCGCGGTCCTGGTCATTCCGGGCGATGTGGCGATGCTGCCCGCGCCCGACGCGCGCGATCCGGCCTGGCCGGTGTTGAGCAGGCCCAGGCTGCTCCCGGCAGAGGATGACGTCGACCGGCTGGCGAAGCTCCTGAGCGACCAGCCGGCGGTGACGCTGCTGTGCGGGAGCGGCTGCGCCGGACTGCACGATGAGGTGGTGCAGCTGGCCGACATGCTCGGAGCGCCGGTCGTCCATGCCCTGCGCGGCAAGGAACATGTCGAATGGGACAATCCCTTCGACGTGGGCATGACCGGGCTGATCGGCTTCTCGTCCGGCTACCACGCCATGATGAACTGCGATCTGCTGCTGATGCTGGGCACGGATTTTCCCTATCGGAATTTCTACCCGGCCAAGGCGAAAGTGGTGCAGGTCGATCGCGATCCCGGCGCGCTTGGCAGACGCGTCCCGCTCGATCTGGCTATCCATGCCGATGTCGGTGAAACGATACGGGCGCTCCTTCCTCGTCTGGCACCGTCCACCAAGCGCAGCTTTGTGACCGCCGCACGCGATCATTATCGCAAGGCGCGCGAAGGGCTCGATCATCTTGCGACGCCCGCGGCGGCGGGCAAGCCGGTGCATCCGCAATATCTGGCCCATCTCATCGACACGCTCGCAGACGAGGACGCGATCATCGCGGCGGACGTGGGCACGCCGACCGTCTGGGCGGCGCGCTATATCGGCACCAACGGCAAGCGGCGGCTGCTATTCTCGGCCAATCACGGCTCGATGGCGAATGCTCTGCCGCAGGCAATCGGCGCGCAGGCGGCGGCGCCTGGGCGGCAGGTGGTGACGATGTCGGGCGATGGAGGCATCGCCATGCTGCTCGGCGACCTCTTGTCGCTCAAGCAGTTGAAATTGCCCGTGAAGGTGGTGGTGTTCGACAATCAGACACTGGGCTTTGTTGCAATGGAGCAGAAGGCAGGCGGGTTCCTGCCGGTTAATACCACGCTCGAAAATCCCGACTTTGCCGCTATTGCCGAAGCCTCGGGCATACTGGGGCTGCGAGTGGACGACTCGACAACGCTCGAAGCGGCCCTGCGGCAGGCCTTCGACCATGACGGGCCGGCGCTCGTTCAGGTGCGCACGGCTACCCAGGAGTTGGCGATACCGCCTGCGATCAAGTTCGAACAGGCGAAGGGGTTCAGTCTCTACGCGCTCAAGGCCGTCCTGAGTGGTCGGGGCGACGAGCTCATCGAACTCGCCAAGACCAATCTTCGATAGCGGGATCGGACGGATGGCCGCTTCGGCCATCCTCAGCTCTCCGCATCATACCTTCTGCAGAGGGCTGCCATCGCATGCCCTCTGGATCTTAGCTTCAGAGTATTCCCTCCTGCTGCGCCTGGTAGACCGTCCTGACTGTCGGTCGGAAGCCGAGGGTACGAGCAAGCGAGGCGTCGATATGAAGGTGCCAGGGGTTCCGCATGGGTTCCGAGGACGGGGCCATGTTGTGGCCGATCAACTTTACCAACTCGTAGATCGTTGTCGGCGCCTCGTCAGTTATATTGACGATCCGGCCATCGAAAATGCCTGCCAAAGCCAGCTTCATGGCCGTCGCGATATCGCGGTGATGGATCGTGCTCATCCGGTTGGCGGGGTGAAATCCGAAGGCGCTCAGATGCTTCGGCAACATTTCCAGATGACCGTCGCCATCGCCATAGACGAAGGGGAATCGAACGATCGCCCAATTCAAAGCGCTTTCGCGCAGCGCCTTCTCGGCTGCGACTTTGCTGGCGGGATAAGCCTCGTTCGGCTCGACCGGATCGGTTTCGCGCCCCGGTTGCGGGCCGTCCTTGCTGTAAACGTTCGACGTGCTCGCCATCACAAAACGCGCCGCCGGTGCGTAGGTCTGAACCGCGGCGATAAGGCTCAGCGTGCCCTCCAGGTTGCTTTTCCAGATCAGGCCAGTGTCCTGGGTGCGAAACACTGCCGCCAGATGGATGACCGCCGAGACACCCGCGACCGCGTCGACCAGCGAAGCCGGATCGAAGAGATCGCCTTCCACGGCGTGAACACCATCGGGGGTATTTTTTCCCGGTCGCACCAGGACGCGGCAGTCTTCACCGGCTTCGACGAGACGCGGCACCAGGCGCTCGCCGATCAATCCGGTTGCGCCGGTCACGAGGATCGTCATGCCTTCTTTCCTTTCAGTCGGTGATTGAGGCGCTCGGTCGCTGCTCTCAGCACCCTCGCGGTCGTTTCGATGTCGGCGGCGGAAAAGCCGCTGAACGCCTCGTCATGGATGAAAGCGAGGTCGGGCAGTTCATCCCACAACCTCATCCCTGCCGGGGTCAGGCGCAGCAGCTTCTGGCGCTGGTCGAGGTCGCTTGGGACCTGTTCGATCAATCCCTTTCGCACCAGCGCCGAGACGATGATGCTGACGGTCGCGCGCTCGATCTGCAACAGCGAAACCAGATCGCGCTGCATCGTGGGCCCGACCTGCGCCAGCAGGTGCAGGATATACCATTGCGTCGAGCCAAGGCCGTGCGGGCGCAGAACCTCTTCCATGAGCGCGCGTCCCGCGAAAAAGCACCGCTTCGCCCACGCACCCACCGTGCCGTTTTCACGGTTCGCGTCTTTGTTAGCCATCAAACATCAATGTTAGCTAGCAAACATGATGTCAAGCTTCGATCCGTCGCAAGCCGTCAGCTTCCCTGCGGTATTACAAGGATCCAGCCTCGGCGGATCGTTGTCGACATATGGCCAGGCCTTCAGATCGCCCCACCTGCTCGAAGCGCGTCCTTGAACAGTTCGAAGGCCGCCGTCCCTCGCCGATCGGGGTAATAGAGGTGATAGCCGGCAAAGGGTTCACACCACGGTTCCAGGAGCCGGACAAGACGGCCATCGGCCAGCTGCGCCGCCACCAGATCCTCCAGAATGTAGAGGACACCGAAGCCTTCGAGGGCAGCTGCTACCAGCAGATCGCCGTCGTTGAACACCGGTCCTCGCCCCGGCACGATGGTCGCTGAATGGCCGTCGCGCTCGAACGACCAGGGCGAAAGGTCTCCGTTCGCGGCGCGATAGGCGATACAACGATGGCCTGTGAGGTCGGCGGGCTTCATCGCCGCGGCATGGTCGTTTAGATAGCCGGGAGCGGCGACCACCGCGATGCGGAGTGGTGGCCCGACCGGCACCGCGATCATGTCCTTCTCCAAGCGCTCGCCGAGCCGGATGCCCGCATCAAAGCGGCCCGTCACGACGTCCGTCATGCTGTCATCGACGCTTAGCTCGACCTCGATGCCGGGGTGGCAGCGCATGAAGGATGGCAGCATGGGCCACAACACCGTGTCCGCGGCGTGCTTGCCCGTCGTGATCCGTACGGTGCCGATCGCTGCTCCTGGCGCGCCGGACAAGGCCTCGATCTCGGCATCTAAGCCGGCCATTGCCGGCGACAGCGTAGCCAGCAAGCGCTCGCCGGCGGCAGTCGGCGCGACGCTGCGTGTCGTGCGGGCGAGGACGCGAAAGCCGAGTTGCGCCTCTAGCCGCTTCATGGCCTGGCTCAATGCCGACTGCGTGACGCCAAGCCGCCTGGCGGCGCGCGTGAAGCTGGTTTCGGAGGCGATCGCCGCGAAAATAGCGAGATCTGCAAGCCGATCCGGGCGCATTGATGACCCTCACTACTAGGGCCCATGACTGATCAGGCCGTTCACTCGATCCATTAGCATGGCTACCTAGTTGGGTAACAACGGAGTCAAGCGAGGAGCAGGCAGTGGGAAAGGTCTGGCTGGTTACGGGGGCGAGCCGAGGGCTCGGTTACGAAATCGCGCGCGCTGCACTCGCTGCAGGGGAAACCGTCGTGGCGACGGCGAGATCGGTCGAGGCAGCGCGAGACGCATTTGGGAGCGACCAGGATCGGCTCCACGTCCTCCCTCTTGATATCACCGACTCCGGAGCAGCCAAGGCCGCCGCCGACAAAACCGTCGAACGGTTCGGTACAATCGACGTGCTGGTCAACAATGCCGGCTATGCCGAACTGGGTTTCTTCGAAACCTTTACCGACGCCGCGGTGCGGCATCAGTTCGAGGTCAACCTATTCGGCACGATGAACGTCGCGCGTGCGGTCACACCGCATATGCGCGCGCGTCGCTCAGGCCTCATCGTCACCATCTCGTCGGTCAGCGGGCTGGTCTCCAACGCTGGCGGGGCAGTCTACTCCGCGTCGAAGTTCGCGATCGAGGGATGGATGGAGGGCTTTGCGCAGGAACTGGCGCCATTGGGCGTCCGCTCGCTTCTAGTCGAGCCGGGGATGCTGCGCACCGACTTCATGGACGGCAAGTCGGCGGGCTTCGGCAGCATCGACATTCCAGACTATGCAGAGGCGGTCGCGCAATATCGATCGTTCGTGTACGGGGCCAATGGCAACCAGCCGGGCGATCCGAAGCTGCTCGCCGCGCGGATCGTCGCGCTCGCTTCGCAGGGCGATCCGCCGTCGCGGCTCGTGTTTGGCGACGACGCGCGGCGGTGGGCCAGCGCAAAGGCCGATCAATTGCGGGCTGAGATCACTCAGTCCGTCGATCACTGATAGGACACCCAACAATAGCTTCAAAAAAGGGAGCAGCTTCGAGGGGGTACCGGAGAATCCGGGAAAAGTGATATCACATGCATCCGGCAGGAAGAGCAAATCGCAGTCAACTCGGCCGCTTGCCACCCGCTTGCTCTATACTCCTTACTGAGTAAGGCGACAGGGATACCTCCTCTTTTCCTATCCGTAAAAGCTTCGATTCTGCGCATGTATCAGCTCGATCGATCGAGAATTAACCTTTAAATTCGCATCTACCGCCTTGACTCTCAGGACATATTAACAGGACATTATCCTTACGATTGATGAAAAATGGGGAAAATGGGGGAGATTATGATGAAACCGGTCAATGTCCTGCTGCTGATTCGCAACGAGATTCAGCGCGAAGGGCTCAGGCGCTTGCTGCTGGATCAGTCGCTGGCGATAATTGGATGCTACGCCGATTATACTTCATTCGATTTGGAATTCGCCGTCGAAGGGGCGGATAACCCACCTGTCGTCCTCATCGATCTGAGCACCATGCAAGAGAATCTCGACGCGTGCCGTCATCTCCGCGCTAATTGGCCACAGTGCAGGATCGTGATCTTCGCCGCGAAATGTGATGGCCAGACCGTGGCGGAGGCTTTCCTCGCGGGCAGCGACGGATATGTCGCGAAGCACACTTCGGTCAGCAGCCTCGGAAACAAGCTGATGCTGGTCGCGCTCGGCGAGAAGATCATTCCTGCAGACGTCTTCCTCGAGCTGTCCACGCAGTGGACGGAGAATCCCGCTCTGTTCGGGAGCAGCAACCTCTCGGATGTGAACCTCTCCGAACGCGAACTGCAGATATTGGAACGCCTGGTGCATGGTGATGCGAACAAGGTCATCTCGCGCGGCATGGCCATCACCGAGGCGACGGTGAAAGTCCATGTGAAGGCGATCCTCAGGAAGCTGTCCGTCGCCAACCGGACCCAGGCCGCCATCTGGGGCGTCTCCCGCGGCATCGGCAAGGGAGCGATAACAGCAGATTCGGCAATGCCGCTCAGCAATTTGAGCGCGCCTGCCCATGCGCATCCCGGGAACCACATATTTTAAGGCATTTTTGCTTTTAAGGCATTTTGCGCTCTTCAACGGACGTTTCAATACGCCTCGCGACCGCGATCTCGCAGGACGACGAGGTTGTGTCGAACGACGTGCTTCCGCCAACGCTTCCATACAGCCAGACGATCGGTCCCGTATCGATAGGGTGCCGTCGCGGAAAGGATGCCGTCCGGCCCATCGCCGCGCCCATATTCCAGCCAGGCTTGCGATTTTCCGCTAAGGCCGTGTTGCGTCTGCCCTGTGTTCGGCCGCATCCCGACCAGTGAGCGCAGCCAGATCGGCAGGACGCAATTCCCGGATCAGCTGGCTTCGATCACAGGAAATTGGATCCTTGTCCGGCCGCCAGCGCAGAAAACGCGTTCCATGGCGGAAACGATCGTCCGTCACTTGATCATAACCGACTTCGACGACCAGTTCCGGCCGAAGCGGCGTCCATGGTTTCGCCTTGCCTCCATTCCACCGGCTGGGGCCACCGGGTGCATTGCCGGTGAAACCCTGCCCGCCAGCGTAAGGGGCCAGCTTACGCGCCAGCGCTACCCGTTCGTGAACCGGGAAAGCGGAGGTGAAGCCGACATGATCGAGCCGCCCGTCCTCGCCATAGAGCCCCAGCAACAGGGACGCGACCGCCTTTCCGCCGGCCGTCGTCCGAAAACCGCCTACGACGCAATCCGCCGTCCTGTACTGCTTGATCTTCAGCATGGCTCGCTGGCCGTTGCGATAAGGCAGGTCTGTCCGTTTCGCCACGATGCCATCGAGCGCGCCGCCCGCCCGGGCCAGCCAGCGCCTCGCCTGCACCGGGTCCTCGCTCGCCGGAGAAAGCAGCAGCCCCTGCACGTCTAGCGACTTCATGAAGGCCTCCAGCGCTGTCCTCCGTTCGGCTAGCGGGCGTGCCGAAAAATCATGCCCTCCGATGTTCAGGCAATCGAAGAGGATGAGACAGGCGGGCGTCTCGCGCGCCAACCGCTCGATACGGCTCGCGGCAGGATGGAGGCGCGCCTGCAGCGCCCCGAACGACAGCGCCTGGCCGACTGCGATTACCAATTCGCCATCGAGCAGGAACTGGTGCTCCTGCACCGCTCGCATCATCGCCACGATCTCGGGAAAATAGCGCCCGAGAGACTTGCCGGATCGGGATATCAGCGAGACCTCGTCTCCATCCCGACCGGCAAGTGCGCGAAAACCATCCCATTTTGGCTCATATTGCCAGCCCTCGCCTTCCGGTAGCTGCTCGACGAGCAGCGCTTCCATCGGGCTGGGTATGGCGTCCATCAGGCCAGCGTGCGAACCTTGGGCTCGCGATCCCAATGGCGGGTTCCGGCAGCATCGAGGAAGGATTTGCCGATCTCCAGGACGCCCTCGTCCGCGCGCACGCCAGCCTTGTCGAGAAGCGGCTGCGCCTCCTTGCTGTGGCCGATCGCTTTCAGATGGACGAAGGCATCCATCACGAACTGCACCGCCGCAGCCTCCTCGAGCAACGACCTGCATCCTTCATCCGAAAGGATGACCGCAATGGCATCGAACAACACGGACGGCATTCCGGCAAGCTGCCCGTCCGCCTTGAGAATGGAACCGTCGGCCATTTTCGCGCCGCCTACCTTCGGCGCGACGATCACCGGCCGGCCTCCGGCATCGCCGATGGCGCTGGTGAGATCATCCACCGCCTTTCCGTCCGATCCATCCGCGATCAAGATGCCGACCGATCGCCCTTCCAACGTCTTCAGATCCAGCGCGCCGCGGATGATGCGGAGCGCCGGGGACGGATCGAGATCGAGTATCGGCGCCGCCACCGGCGACGCCTCGGGCAGCGGCATCGCCAGTCCGTCTGCGACGCGCCGGGCGAGGTCCGGATCGACATTGACGAGGTTGGACAGCACCCGCGTACGAACATGCTCGAGCCCGACCTTCGACAATTCGAAGACCAGCGCCGAGGCGAGGTGCGCCTGCTCGGCCGGATCCAGCGACCGGAAGAAGAGACGCGCCTGACTGTAATGATCGGCAAAGCTCTCCGGGCGGATGCGGAGCTTGTCGCCTTGCTCGTCTGACTCCGCACGTCCGGCGAAGCTGGTGAAGCCCGTATGAGGGCATTCGCGCGGCCCCGCTGTCTCGCCCGCCGCCGCCAGGCTGTTTGGTTCGTAATTGGCGCGGCCTTTCGGTTGAAGCATCTGCATGTGCCCGTCGCGCTGGAAGTTCATCACCGGGCACTGCTTGGGCTGATTTATCGGAATCTGATGAAAATTCGTCGATCCCAAGCGCTTGAGCTGGGTATCGAGATAGGAGAACAGCCGCCCTTGCAGCAGCGGATCGTTCGAGAAATCGATCCCCGGCACGATATTGGCGGGACAATAGGCGACCTGCTCGGTCTCTGCGAAGAAATTGTCCGGCCAGCGATCGAGCACCATCCGCCCGATGGGGCGCACGGGCAACAACTCTTCCGGAATGATCTTCGTCGCGTCCAGCACGTCGTAGGGCAGGCTGTCGGCAAATTTCTGATCAAACGCCTGTATGCCCAGCTCCCATTCGGGATAGTCGCCGCGATCGATCGCCTCGAACAGGTCGCGGCGCTGAAAATCGGGGTCGGCGCCGGCGATCTTGACGGCTTCGTCCCAGCAGGTCGAGGCCAGCCCCTGTTTGGGCTTCCAGTGAAATTTCACGAAGGTCGATCTGCCCTCCGCATTGACGAAGCGGAAAGTGTGGATTCCGAAGCCCTGGATCGTGCGCAAAGTGCGTGGGATCGTCCGATCCGACATGGCCCACATGATCATGTGGGTCGATTCCGGCATCAGACCCACGAAATCCCAGAAGGTGTCATGCGCGGTCGCGGCTTGAGGGTAGCCGCGGTCGGCCTCCATCTTCGCGGCGTGGATCAGATCCGGGAACTTGATCGCATCCTGGATGAAGAAGACGGGGATATTGTTGCCGACGAGATCCCAATTGCCCTCTTTTGTATAGAATTTGACCGCGAAGCCGCGCACGTCCCGCGGCGTATCCACCGATCCCGCGCCGCCTGCGACCGTCGAGAAGCGGGTGAAGACCGGCGTTCGCTCGCCGGCCCGCTGGAACAGATCAGCCCTCGTAATGTCGGCCAGGCTCTCATAGGCCTCAAAAAAGCCATGGGCCGCCGATCCTCGCGCATGGACGATGCGCTCCGGGATGCGCTCATGATCGAAATGGAAAATCTTCTCCCGCAGGACGAAATCTTCCAGAAGAACCGGCCCTCGCGCGCCGGCCTTCAGCTGATTCTGATTGTCGGAAATGCGCAAGCCCTGGTTGGTGGTCAGATGCCCTTCCCCACCATGTGATCCGGCTTTCGCAACGTGCTGGTGAGTCTCACCGCCATTGCCAGCGCTGGTTTCGAAATCGGCTTGATCGGCCATCGTCCCGTCCTGTCCCGCCTGTTGGATGCGACGCTCAACCACCGAAAGGTCAATCGGTTCGGCAGTTTGATCTGGATCAGACAGATTTCCCGACAATGGCGCGGCGGCGGGACGCCTCGCCCTATAGCGAAAAGCCGCCATCAATGGTGAGGCTGGCACCGGTGACATAGTCGGCCTCAGGACCGGCGAGATAAGCGACGAGGCCGGCAATCTCGGACGGCTTGCCGGCGCGGCCCAGCGGCGAAGCATTCTGCAATGTCGCGATAAAGCCTGAAGTCAGGTCGGTTTCGGTCGGGCCCGGCTGCACGGTGTTGACCGTGATCCGGCGCGGCGCGAGATCGAGGGCAATGCCCTTCACCATCGCTGCTACCGCCGCCTTCGACATGGCATAAGCCGCGCTGCCGCCGCTCGGACGATCCGCCGTGTTGCTGCCGATCGCGACGATCCGTCCCCCGTCGCGCATCTCTGCAGCGGTGGCCTGGATGGCAAGAAACACGCCGCGCACATTGATCTGAAGGATAAGGTCCAGATCCGCGACGCTGAACGTATCGATTGGACCGCTGCGATAAACGCCGGCATTGATCACCGCCACGTCGAGGCCGCCAAAGGAAGCAACGGTGCGATCCACGGCGGCCCGAAGCGCAACCGGATCGGCGCTGTCCGCAGCGATGGCGAGGGCGCTGCCGCCCGATTTCCCGATCGCACGTACCACCGCATCTGCCTTGTCTGCACGCGTGGCGTAGGTCAGCGCTACCGCGAAGCCGTCGGCAGCAAGCCGCTCCGCGACCGCAGCGCCAATGCCCCGCGATCCGCCGAAGACGAGTGCCACGCGCTGCCGCGGCCCAGTATTAGCCTTCGTCATTTTCTATCCTTTCGAGAAAAACCGAGATACGCGTTCCGCCCGGGATGACCAGATTACTGAACGATCATTCCATAACTGGTCAAAAAAAAGGTTCAGCGAAGCGCGCGCATGGCCATGTCGCCGAGGGCGGCAAGTCGCTCGCCGCTCAGCCCTCCTCGCGCCGCAACCCTGATCCCCGCGAAAGAGGCGATGAAGAAATCGACGATCCAATCGGGATCGAGGTCGCCCGCAACATCGCCATCGGCCTGCGCTTCGACGACACGAAGCTTGATCGGACCTCGCAGCACGGCATCGGCATGCTGCCTTATTTCCGTAAGCGTGGGCTCGCGTTCGCCAAACTCGCAGACCGAGTTGACGCCGAGGCAACTCTCTTCAGCACCGGCCACCACCCGGTCCACCATCGCGCGAAGTCCGTCCACGGCGCGCGCCGGTCCGCCCAGGCTGGCAATGTGCGCCCTCGCCTCGGCTGCCGCATAGCGCCGCACCGCCAGGCAGTAGAGCTGCCATTTGTCGCCGAAGCAGTTGTAGAGGCTCTGCCGGCCTATCCCCATCGCCTGGACCAACATCTCGGCCGACGTGCCCTCGAAGCCATGTTCGCGAAAGGTCGCGATGGCTGCGTCGAGTGCGTCTTCCTCGTCGAAGGCCTTGGGTCTCGCCATGCGGTCTCCATAATAATTTTGAACGATCGGTCAATAATAATCCGCGTGATCCGTGGTCGGCAATGAGCGACGGGCGCGATCGCTCGATCACGCCTCGGGTCAGCCGCCTGCATCGGACGCTCGCCACGGAAATCGTGGCCAGCGCACCACCGTCCGCAGCAAATCCCGCATCATTCGCGGTCCAATGTCGCTCGAGAAATCGTCCTCTGGGCCGGGATCATTCCGTTCCGAGCATCTCGCTGATCTTTGCGGAGAGCATCTCGATCTGGAACGGCTTCGTGATCATCGCCATGTTGGCGCCAAGGAAACCTGCGCGGTTAGCGGCATTTTCTGCATAGCCTGTCACGAACAGGATCGGGAGATCCGGGTGATGTTCGCGCGCGATTTCGGCGAGTTGCCGGCCGTTCATCCCCGGCAGGCCAACATCGGACACCATCAGGTCGAAATGCTGGCCGGATCGCAGCAGATCGCTTGCGCTCGCGGGTTCCGCCGCCTCGAAGGTGCGATAGCCGAGTTCTTCTAAAACTTCCCTTACCAGCAGCCGAACCGAGTCGTCGTCCTCCACCAGCAGCACGGTCTGCCCGTCGCCTTCCCGCACGATCGCGGTGTCACCACCGGGTTGCTCTTCGCGCGCTCCGTCCGCGGCGGGCAGGTAGATGCTGACGGTGGTTCCGGTGCCGGGCGCCGAGTGGACCCGCACCTGCCCATTCGATTGCTTGGCGAAGCCGTAGACCATGGACAGGCCCAGGCCAGTGCCCTGGCCGATCGGCTTGGTGGTGAAGAAGGGATCGAAAACCTTATCGAGCGTATCCTTATCCATGCCGACGCCGCTGTCCGTCACCGACACGACTACATATCGGCCCGGAGCCACCCCGGGGTGAGTGGCACAATAGCTGTCATCCAGCTTCGCTTCGTGCGTCTCGATGATGAGCTTGCCGCCGTCGGGCATCGCATCGCGCGCGTTGATCGCAAGATTGATGACGGCGCTCTCAAGCTGGTTCGCATCCACCACGCCTGCCGGAATGTCATTCGCCGGGTTGATCGACACCTCGACCCGCTCCGTCATCGTGCGGCGCAGCAGTTCGTCGAGAGACAGAATGAGTTTATTGATGTCGATGGCGCGGCTGTCGAGCGACTGGCGCCGCGAAAAGGCCAGCAGACGGGCGATCAGATTCGCCGCGCGCTGAGCGGATGCAGCCGCGGCGTCCATGAAGCGATCGAGATCCTCATAGCGTTCGGACGCTATCCGGCGCCTCATGATGTCGAGTGCGCCGATGACGCCCGTCAGCATATTGTTGAAATCGTGCGCGATGCCGCCGGTAAGCTGACCGACCGCCTCCATCTTCTGTGCCTGGCGCAATGCCGCCTCCGCACGTTCGCGTTCGGCGGCCTCTGCGGTCAGGCGATCGAGCGCGCTTTCGAGATCGGCGGTTCGCGCAGCGACCTGGGCCTCGAGATTGCGGGCGGCATCGATCAGCGCTTCCTGCGCCCGCTTCTGCTGATCGATGTCGACGATGACGGAAATGGCGCCGACGACCGTCCCGTCGTCATCCTTGAGGGGAACGCCGCTGACGCGTGTCCAGACGTTCGTCTCGTCCGGTGCGTGAAAGAGGAATTCGACACCCTGAACCATCTCGCCGCGCAGCGATCTCGCTCCGGGAAAATCGCGACTGGTCAGCCTTTCGCCGCTCGCGTCATAAGCTTCCCAACGATGACGGCCGTCAGGATCCAAAGATGGAATGACGTCTTGAATACTGAAGCGGCGGAACGCCGGATTGACCAGCTGCGTGTCCCCGGTCGGACCGACGAAAGCGACGCCGACCGGGAGATTTTCCAGGAGAGTCGAGAGCCGCCGCCGTTCGGCGTCGAGAGCAGCGACCTGGTCGCGCATCTGGAATTGCTTCTGGCGGGCGCGCATCGCCGAGGCGATGGCGCTGAGCAGGGATTCGGTGCTCAGCGGCCGTTCCAGCAGGACGACATTGGTGGCATTGGCCGGCAACCGCCCTCTGACGACCTCCGCCGAAAAAGGCCGCACTTTGCGGCGGCCGGCCAGGAGAATGAAAGGGATGTCGGACCAGGCGGGCTGATCCTCCAGCACCTGGCGAAGAGTGCCGAGCTCATTGGCGAGTGCCTCCTCGGTGATGAGGATCGCGCCGGCATGCTCATCCAGGCTTCGCGCTAGGTCTGTCAGACTGGAGCATATCAACGCGTCATAGCCACGGTCCCGCAGCAGGAGCGCGACACTCTCCGCATCGCGTCCATAGGGGGCGGTAATGAGGACGCGATGTCCTTCGGGCGCGGTTCTATGCACCGGATCCGCGATCTTCCATGAGCGGCGTTCGCGAGCCGACATATTCGGGCGTACCGGTCAATATCCCCTTGAAGGCGGAGAGCGGCTCACCCACCCGGACTCCTTCCCCATCGATGCGCAGTTCTCTTATGGTGTCCTCATGGGCACCGCTCCGGTTCTTGACGACGGATATGGCTTTGCGGATCCGCCCCTCCGCTTCGAAGAAACGGAGCAGGATGACGACATCGGCCACATAGGATACATCGAGACCATGCCCCTGCATGTTGCCGAAGAAGCCCTGCTGCGGATTGATCAGGAAGGTCACGACCCCCGCCTGATTGAGATAGGAGAGGAGTTCGTGGAGCTGAAGGATCAGCTGCTGTTCCTGGGGCATAGCGGCCAGATAGCCGTTGAGGCTGTCGATCAGGATGACCTTGGCATTCCGTCCGTCGACCTGCTCGCGAACCATGGCGGCAAACTGACCCGGCGCCACCTCTGCCGCATCGAGCTGCCGCAGCACGAGGCGGCCGTCATCGATGAACCGTTGGAGATCGATCCCGAACGCCTCGGCACGTGCGAGCAACGTCCCTATCCGCTCGTCGAACTCATAGATCGCGCAATGCTCGCCGCGCCTGCAGGCCGCCGCCACATATTGCAAGGCAAGAGAGGTCTTGCCGGCTCCCGAGGGTCCGGTGATAAGCGTGCTCGTCCCGCGTGCGGGTCCGCCTTCCAGTAAGGCATCCAGTTCCGCAACGTCGCTGCCGATGGTTTCACCCGCGAACGGACTGTAGTGGCCCGCGGCGATGAGCCGCGGAAAGACCTCCAGGCCGCCCCTCTGGATGATGAAATCGTGATAGCCAGCGGTAAAATCCACGCCGCGCAGCTTCTGTACCTGGAGGCGGCGCCGCGCGGCGCCAAAATCCAGCGTCAACCGTTCCAAGGTGATAACGCCGTGGCAGAGGCTGTGCAGATGGCTGTCCCGCTCCGCACGCGTCCCGGTGAGATCGTCGATCAGCAGGACGGTGGTCTTCAAGCTGCTGAAAAATTGCTTGAGGAGCAGAAGCTGCCGACGATAACGCAGCGGATCCTGGGCAAGCAATCGCATCTCGGAAAGGCTGTCGAACACGACCCGGCGGGGCATGATCCGCTCCACTTCCTGCTTGATCAGCTGAATCGTTCCGCCAAGCTCCATTTCCCAGCTGTGCAGGATCGATTGGTCTCTGTCGGCGCCCAACACTTCGTCGGCGGAAGCGAGCTCGAACAGCGCCACGCCTTCGAGGCTCCAGCCATGCGATTGCGCGACTACCTCCAGCTCTTCGCTGGTTTCCGACAAAGTGATGTAAAGGACGGGCTCGCCTCGACGCATGCCTTCGAGCAGAAATTGCAGGGCCAGCGTCGTCTTGCCCGACCCTGGGCTACCCTCGACCAGATACAGCCGGTTGGCCGGCAAGCCGCCGCGCACTATCTCGTCGAGTCCAGTATTGCCCGTTGAAATCAGTCTCCCGAAGTCCGTCGGCATCTGCCCCTCATCGCCCGATGTTATCGCTGAACGCACGCTGGCGCAAAAAGCGCCCAACGAGCAGATCTTTCCAGCAGCGGCCCTCGCCTGGGCGGGCGGTGCCGGCATCGCGGCGCTCGTCGGACGGATGCATGTGCGCAGTGCATGATCGAACAACGCGCACGACGCATATTCTCTCCCACACCGCTTTTCGATCGCACTCGCCGGCCCCGCTGCAGACCGCTATCCAACGCGCGATCGCAGCAGGTCCTCGCTTATGATCTCGATCCGGGCACCATTGCACCGAAGTTCCTCGGCGCGCCGGAAAGCTGGGCTCAAATCCACATGGCGGCCAAATGGCTGCTCGTTGCTGATGACGAGCATCGTCGTCGTCGTACCGACGGAGGCCACTATGCGGGCGCCGGCAGCAGCCAGCCAGTGCGCGAACGCACCGTCGCGCGGAGCGCCCAGGATGGCCACGCGCTCACCCCCGAGCGGGCCGCTGGCCGCTGGTCTCGGCGCGCTTCCTCCGCGCGGGCTGGAAGGAGTCAGCCAGCCCGCGAGGTCGATACCCGTGTGATCGATGGCACGCGCGATCACCATGCCGGCCGCACGGGCATCGCTCAACGCGTCGTGATGCTTGTGTCGGATGCCCAGGAAACTGGTCAGCGCGTTCAAGCGATGGCTGTGAAGATGTGGCCAGGCACGTTTCGCCACCCTTACATTTCAACGGCGGCGGCTATTGCCAGGTCAGCACGAGACGGCCGTTTCCGGGCACATGATAGTCAATGCGATCCGCTGACGATGCGTGCGCTCGGACGGCATCACCGCCTGCTGTCTTAAGCGTAAATTTGCCGAGCTTATGCCGTTTCAACCGGATGACACGCAGGTTGGCGGTGCACGTTTCCCTGCCGTGGAGCGTGATCGTCAAGGCCCGGTCTCCCGTTCGCTCGATTCCACGGAGGAGATAGTCGCAGAAGAGACGGAATGGCGCATCTTCTATGTTATGAAAAGCGCGCGAAGCAAAGATGAAGGCACCGCCGCCGCCATAGACTTCCTGCCCAACCTGACCGGCCGGTTGGCCGTCGGGATAGAGATCCTCAAGCGGAAAGGAGAGCTCCGGATCGACATGGCCGTTCGACGCGCGCTGCTTTTGGGAAATCGCTTCCGGAGGAAGCACATCCGGATAATAATTCCACGCGCGCGACAGGGCATATTTGCAATATTCCGTCACGAGCATGAGCGCTTCAGGCTCTAGGTCGGGTCCGCCGTCCTCGAGATAGCGCTCGAATGCCACGAAGCTGTCGAAACATTCGTACATGGCCATATAGGGCGCGTCCTGCAGACATGTTACCGCGAGGAACGTCTCGTAATGGGCTGCATGTCCAATCTGACTTTCCCAGATCACCGCATTGTGCAGAAAGCTGGCCAGATAGACGTAGCTCTGCTCAAGGTAGACATCGCGATTGGTGATCCGCCAAAGCCGCATGCAGGCCGCGGCGCCCCACGCCGTCAGATTGGCCTGATAGTTAACGTTGAAGCGCAGGCCGATCGCTGCTTCGATTGACGCCCGAGCCTCATCCAGGAAGCGCTTCTCGTCGGTCAGTTCGAACGCTTGCAGCATGACCCAGGCATAGATCCCGCCCACGTCGGTCTGGCCGCGACCATCGGCAGGAGCGGTCTCTTCTATGATGGAGAAATCGGTAATATCGAATTGAACCGGCCATTTATAGTCGAAGTGCTGCGCAGCTTTCACTGCATAATCGATTGAATCCAGGAAAAGCGCCCGCGCGTCCCCATCATCATCGAGAGCAAGAATGCCGAGGTTCAGGAGGGGATGATAGAGATACCAGCTGTCGACGGCATCGGCATTCTTGTCATCGCCGACGTTGGGCAGATAACGGCGTAACGTATGAAGTGCGGGATCGTAGAATCTGCGCAGGCCCTTTTTGAGTTCGGCTTCTATCGCCAAGGGCGCTCCCCGCCATTTTCCCCAATCGTGGAGAGCGGCGACGATCGACATCTGAACCATGATGTCGGGATATTCCGCCCCGGTGTAGGGATGAACATAGAGGTTTCCATAGTGCCGAATAGTTGCGTCAGACGCTCTGGCGAGGTCTCGCGCGGTTCGATCCGCCCGGTCAACCCAGTCGTGATAATACACCGGAGGCAGGTCGAGCATCTTATAGACGGTTCCGAGCATCTGGACGAACTGGCGGGCGGATTCCCGCTCATGAGGCGGAGCTTCGTGGCGGAAAACCAGTATCGCGTCTGAGATTATGACCGCTTTGTCTGCCGCCAGACCGTCAGCGGAGGCTCCCGCCTGCTGCACGGATGTCGGCAGAAGATAGCCGAGTTCGGGCCATTGTCCGCCTACTGCTTCGCGTGGCTTAGTGCCGGTCTTCCGAAAATAGGCGTTGAGTGCCGTAAAATTCTGAAAATAAAGTATATTTCCAAACGATGGCTCTTCGATGTGAAAATAGAGAAGGCCGGCGTTGAGGCCGCGTTGCGAAGCTTCCACATGCCCTTCAGCCCGCAGCGGATCATCATCTGCACCAAGCGGATACAGATCACGCGGCAGAAAGGGAAGCGACAGGGGCATTGAGGGCGTCAGCTCGACGGTGATGCGGAGCTGTTCCAACGCCTCGAAGTGCTTGCCGAAACGAATGACATGCCGGCCGATGCCGCTTTCAACCTCGATACGTGCTACCTCGCCGGCACCGCGCTTGACACGCCTGCATCGGAAGGGGGAGCTCAGAAGAGCCACGCGCACTGCCAGGGCGCCCGCCTCCGGTCTGCGAATGATCGCGAACACAGAATCGTGGACCGCCCTGACCTCCACCTCGAGCTCGCCCAAACCGAAACGACAGAGCACGTGTCGGGATCGACTCAGCATATCGCGCAAGGCGACAAGATAAGGCGTTATCGGCGCGGATGGTTTCGCCATTGTTTCCGCCATGAATCTGATCCCTCTTTAAGCGCGCCGCCGGTCGAAGATGGAAAAAAGGCTGGCAGCTTCCTGTGCCTTCAATTGCGGAATCCAGCTAATTTCTCATAGGATCTGCCGTTTTAACTTGTATCTCACATTGCTGGATTAGCCGCATCGAAGGGACAGGTGCTGTCTATCTTTCCGAAATCCGCTCACCGCCAATCACCCGCAGAAGATCTTCAACGGAATAGGGCTTGCGGAGGAGCTCGAAGCCGTGGCTGCTTTCCTGCGCCAGCACCTGGCTGTAACCGCTGGCGAGTGCGATGCGAAGATGGGGCCAGCGTCGGGCGACGATGCGGGCAAGATCCAGGCCGTTCATACCGGGCATGATTACGTCGCTGAAAAGCAGATCATATTTGTCCGAGGCGATTTCCAGCAACTCGACCGCCGCTTCGCCATTCTGGACCCAGGTGACGATCTGTCCCAGCTCCTCCAGCAGGCCACGGGCGAATTGTCCGACCGCCTCATTATCCTCGACCAGTAGAACCCGGCGCGTGATCAGCCTGCGTTCGCTGTCCACGCCTTTTGCTGGGATCGGTTCACGATCGGCGTTTATCACCGGAAGATAGAGGGTGAATGCCGTTCCGACACCGATCTTGCTCACCACGTCGATTTCTCCGCCGGACTGTTTGGCGAAACCGTGAACCTGGCTCAATCCGAGACCGGTCCCCTTGTTCAGGCCCTTGGTGGTGAAAAAGGGCTCGAATATCTGCTTCAGCGTTTCCGGTGCGATTCCCGTTCCGGTGTCCTCGATGCGGATCGCGACGAAAGCGCCAGCGGCCGCGCTATGGCCGCGAATTGCCGGCACGGATTTCACAGCATGACTGGCAAGCGTGAGCTCCCCTCCGGCGGGCATCGCGTCGCGCGCATTCACGATAAGGTTCAGCAGAGCGGTCTCGAACTGATTGCGATCGGCGTTGACGATCATCCGTTCCGTGAGATCGAGACGGATCTGGATACCGGATCCCACGCTCGCCTCGATCATCGGACGCATGCCCGCAATCCGTTCGCTCACGTCGAAAATTTCGGGCCTGAGTGGCTGGCGCCGCGCGAAAGCGAGCAACTGCGAGGTCAGCGCAGCCGCGCGGTCTGCGGTTTCGGAGATCGCAGCGACGTAACGCGCCCGTTTTTCTTCGCCCAACCCTGGCATTTTGAGAAGGTCGGCGGACGAACGGATGATCGTCAGCAGATTGTTGAAGTCATGCGCGACTCCACCCGTCACGCGGCCGATCGCTTCCATCTTCTGCGCCTGCGCCATGGCCTCGCGCGCGCGCTCGACCTCTTGCTGGGCCTGCCAGCGCTCGGTAAGATCGCGGGTCACCTTGGCAAAGCCGAGCAACTCACCGGCCTCGTTGTGAATCGGATCGATCAGGACGCTGGCGCGGAAGCGCGTTCCGTCCTTGCGCACCCGCCAACCCTCTACATCATATTTGCCTTCTTCCCTGGCAAGACGCAATGCGCGCTCCGGCTCGCCGCCCTGCCGATCCTCTTCCGTATAAAAACGCGAGAAGTGCTGGCCGATGATCTCGTGCGCCTTATACCCCTTGAAGCGCTCGGCGCCGGCGTTCCAGCTGGCGACGTAGCCATCCCGATCGAGCAGATAGATCGCGTAATCCTTCACGGCCTTGACGAGAAGCTCGAAGCGCTTCTCAATGCCGATATTCTTCAAATCCGTTGCGTCAGACACGCGGCGCCCAGAATATGATCGACATTCCACAATGACCGCACGGAGGACGCATACCCGGCGCAGGTTAATGGCTCGATCGCTGCCGTCCTTGCTGCAGATTAAGTAGACGACGATTTTGATGCCGATAAATGCCCGGGACCTCCCCGCGGACAGATAGGCCGATTGTCAGGGCGGTCGGCGAGCAGTCTATGACGCAGCAAGGATATATATGCCATGCGCTTTCACGGCATGGCGATCAGGCTGCCAGTGCACCGGCAGCTGAAACAAGCCCCTAGCGAAGCGATCATTGGGGAACGCCCTACCTGAGCGTTGCTCAGAGCACACCCGCGACGAGGCCCAGCGCAAATGCTTCGTCAGCCTCAATATACCAGTTGCTGGATGCTTTGCGGAGCACCTCATCCATCGTCACGCTGCTGCCCCGCACCAGATTCTCGAAGCCTTCATTCTGAATCGCGATAGAACTGCGGATCTCGTTGAGGGTCGCTTCCACCGTAGCGATGCAGCTGGTCAGGGGGCCATGAATCTCCAGATTCTTTGAAAGTTTGCGCTCATGAATCATCAGCCGGGTGCCGCGCGTGAGATAACGATTGTCGCGGGCAAAAAAACTCATGAACGTCGTCCCCGCCGAATAGAGCGCCGCCTTGCCCAGCAGCACTATCCGCCGTTCGGGAACCAGATCACTGTGGAAACGAATGTCCTCACCCATCATCCGCGCGACCTCGGGATCGCCGCCGAGCGTCGAAAGCTCTATGCTGAGGACACCCCCGCCGGGCATGGATTCTAGGGCCGTTTCGAGCTTTTCGCGAAATGCATTGTACATCGCATAGTCGACCGGGCCCGAAAGCAGGATCATCGGATCCGCAAAATCCTTTGCTTCTAGTGATGGCAGGCTCACGATCCCTCCCCCGCGCTGTTCGTAAATGGCATCTACGGTCGCAATGCGCTCGCGACGGTCTGCGCTGGCTGCCCCAGCTTGTCGAAAGCATCGGCATCTATCCCGGCAGCACGCTCAGCAGAACCGCTCCCGCGCGCCAGTTCGGCCATCCCGGCCCGCAGCGCATCGACGCAATCCACGACGGCGCTGCCGCATCCAACATCATACGCGGAAACGGCGCGAAAGCGTTCCGCGCTGACAACGGCAGTTTCGCCTGATCGCGCGCCACGCACCAAAAAAGAATGCATATTGATCATAACCCGCGAAACGTTCAGCGCTCGTTTCGGTTTCGCCATGATCGGACAAATCACGCCGAAACAAGGGGCGGCTCGAAAACGCGATATGGCGAGCGGTGACGTTGAGTGCCGGTACAATCCGGAGCATCAGCCTCCGGTTTCCCGGCGTTATATCTGATGAATCCGAACCGGGATCGGGCGGAATCATCCAAGGTTCAGGCTGCGCCGCATCGCTGGAAAGATGGCGGAGGTCGATCATCGCGTGAAATGGGCGTTTTCCGAGCGTTTCCCAAAAGGCTCTCAGCGCTTCAAGGGGAGCACGACCGCGAGCCGCTCATGGTCCCTCACTCCAAAGACCGAAGCGGGAGGCGGCCTGTTTCCCATCTGCTCCGGACAACAATTACAGATGGCCGCTCAGAGCCGCTGCGATCATCTTTTCCCAGATCGCCACGTCTCCGGCTCGTGCCATGGGTTCATCGGGTTCACGTAGAGTCTTGAGAACGGCGACGGCATCGTTGCGATAATCGGGCCAAGCCTCATCGACATCGGGCGCCGCAGAAGGCTCCTTCCCGCCGGCGTTATTGCTGAGACGCTGTGCGGCGAGCACTCTCGCGATGCGTTCGACCACGGGGGTAACGGAGACGTCCATCCTATATTCCTTTCAATAGCGCCCGTTTCACCGATGCCCGTTCCGACGAACACATCCCGGCACTTTTGTTCCTGCACGTGATGTTCCTGGATTTCTGCGATCGGCATCTCGCAGCCGGCAACGCTCTGCCCGTCATGCCCGTTCCGTCTTGGCGGCGCTGGCATGCATGTGGCATCGATATATCGAGCATCCTCTGGTCGATATCTGCTCCTCACGGGAGACATCGCGGCACGCCGTCGAGCAATCCTCGAAGGGAACGAGTCAGAACTGCCATCGATTGTCTTCCCGGAGACTCACAGCAAATGAAAGATGCCGACGATGTCCTTCCGCGGGCCACCACGCCGATGCGCATCGGCACCGCAGGCTGGGCCATTCCCCGGGCGTTACGCGGTCATTTCGCCGAGCAGGGCAGCATCCTCGAGCGCTATGCCCTCAGTCTGAACGCGGTCGAGATCAACAGCAGCTTCTATCGACCCCATCGCGCATCGACCTATGCGCGATGGGCGGAGAGTGTGCCGGTGGATTTCCGTTTCTCCGTAAAGCTCCCCAGGTCGATTACGCACGAGCACCGGCTGGTCGGCTGCGAAGCGCTTCTTGGACCATTCGCCGCAGGCATCGCGTGCCTCGGTCAACGCCTCGGGCCGCTGCTGGTGCAGCTACCGCCCAGCCTGGCGTTCGCTGCCGAATCCGTGGATCGTTTCTTTGCCCTTCTCATCCGAATGTTTGCAACGGATGTGGTGTGCGAGCCACGCCACCCGTCATGGTTTACGCCGCAGGTGGATGCCTTTCTGGCAGACAGGCGCATCGCGCGAGTTGCCGCGGATCCGCCGGTCTGCGCCACCGCCGCCCGTCCCGGCGGTTGGACGGGAATAAGCTATTTCCGCTTGCACGGAAGCCCTCGCACCTATCGCTCGAGCTACTCTGCCACCACCCTAGCCAACATGGCTGCCGAACTAAGACTTCAGGATGAGGCAGAATGCTGGGTAGTCTTCGACAATACAGCGGAAGGAGCGGCCCTCGCCAACGCGCTCGATCTTGCGGCCCTCATGGCATGACGATCCTGTGAAGAAGATCCCATTCGGATCGTCATGCCACGCGGATTGGCGCGGAAGAACCCTCGCAGTCCAACCATGATAGGCTCTGCGGTTGAATACGCCCTTGGCGATGGCAGCAGCGCTCAGCAGCCGTTGCGCCGATTCTGCGCGGCATCGTGTTTTTTGTCGAGATGCTTGCCTAACAGCGCTCCCCCCACTCCGCCGGCGACCGTTCCAAGCGTCCCGCCGCCCAGCGCATTGCCTGCCAAGGCACCGCCCGCGCCGCCTGCGATCAACCCGGTCGTGCCGCTGCTTTTCTTGCAACGATAATGACGGTATTGGCCGTCCTGACCACGATAAGTGTGATGGTGCTTGTCTCGCGCATCAGCCGAAGTCGCGAGAGTCATCGGCATCACAGTCGCCGCGGCGATCATGGCGATTGCCAGCCTTTTCTTGAACATGATGCATTCCTTGATCGATCTTTGGAAACGCACCAACGATCCACCCCATATAAATGCTCCGTCGAGGGAACGCTCTGCGCGTCGACTGCAACGACTCTCGGCTATCGCAGGGTGTAAAGATAGGCGGCGATGTCCTTAGCGTCCGGATCCGATACGCCGGTCTCGGGCATGCCATTGCCTGGCGCAACCAGCTGCGGATGCTGGATCCAGCGCTCCATATTGGCCGGCACGTTGGCAAGGTGTCCGGCAAGTTCAGCGCGGGTTGCGACCCGGTCCAGCGACGGGCCGACCTGCCCGTCCGCGCCGGACATGCCGCTTATCAGGTGACATGAGCCGCAACCATAGCGGCCAAATGCCGCCTTGCCGGCGCGAACCGAGCCACCGGTAAGCTGCCGGGCGGTAATTTCGGCCTGATTTTTATCCTGCCACTTTACCACCGGTATGGCGACCGCCGCGATCAGGCCCGACAAGAGGATGAAGAGGACTAGGAGGCGCATGCTAGACGGCATCGGCAGCCTCCGCTGCGGATTGCTGCCTGAGGATCGTGCGGACAAGCAGCAGCGCCGCGCCGGCATGCACCAGTCCGCCCGGCACCCACATTAGCAGACCCGCGATTTGCTGGTCCTGTGCGGGCGTCAACCCAAAGGGTGCCATGCCCAGAGCCGCATAGCCGCTATACCAGGGACTTTGCGACAGGGCCATGAGCGCGCCGAGCGCACCGGACACCACCGAGGTCGCGAACAGGCAAAGCACGGCGACGGCACGGTGCGCGGACAGGCGCGAGCCACTTCCGCGCCGGCCCAGAATTGCTGACCAGAACAGCAGCGCCGTCACCAGGAAGCTGAGGTGCTGGGCAATGTGCCAGGAGGGTCTGGCGAGGGCGCGATCGAACAGCAGCGGGGCATGCCAGAGCCACAAGGCCGCCGCCTGAAGCAGCGTCGCGGTCACCGGCTCGCAGAGTTGCCGCCGGAGCAGCACCACAGGCCTTGCCGAGCCGAGGCGGCCGATGGCGCGGCGCAGGGGAAGCGGAAAGGCCCAGAGATAGAGAGCGAGCGGCTCGCCCACGACGAGAAGCGGTGCGGCGACAAGCATGATGAGCTCATGTTCGGTCATGTGCAGCGCGAAAGAGCGCTCGCCGGCTTCGTGGAGCGGCGACACCAGGGCAATGGCCATCGTGGCGAGACCCAGCACATGCAAAAACGCATGTCCGCGCCATGACTTGCTTCGGCCGGAGCGCACCGACAATCGCTTCCAGCCGATCGCGAACAACAGGACGGCGGTGAGGAGCGGAAGCGTGATCCAGGGATCCAGGGTCCATCCCGGCGCCGCCTCATCGGCCGACGCCTCGACATGTGCCATTGCCGGCGCTGCGGATAGCAGCGGCGCGCAGATCATGATCCTGATCAGCGCGCGCATGCCGGCACCAGCGCAGCGGCGATCGAGCTGAACATGATCGCCAGCCCGAACAGGCCAGCACCGAGCATGGCAATACGCGCCATGCCGGTGGCGACGCCGACCTCCGCCCCGCTGCCGCGCGAGCGCGACGCTGCCAGCCAAGCGGAGAATGCACACGCCAGCAGACTGGCCAAACCCCACAGCAACGCCGGCCAGCCTGCGATCAGATGGCAATTGAGCCGCAGCGGCCCGGCCAAGGCTTGCTGCTGTCCATACCAGGCCGCAGGCGGAAGCAGCAGAGCCACCCATATCCGGCCGCTCTCAGAAGTCATGCGAATCTCGGAAGCCAGTAGATGACGGCGTAGAGCGGCAGCCAGGCCACGACGACGAATGTCCAATAGTTGCAATTGTCCTCGACATCCGCAAACTGGTCATCGCCGATCTGATGGGTATGGAGCCATAGCGCCTGCACGAGGGTGTCGCCCCAGTCGGTCACTATGTGGCTGCTATGCAGGATCACCAACATCCACATCACCGAGGCATAGGCATCCTGGTGCCAGCTCGGCTGCAACGCGGCGATTTCGCAGGCGCGCAGAAAGAGCAGAATCAGGCCTATTGCCGTCATAGCCAGCACGCCCAGCCGCACCGCGGCGGCGTCATGTTCTCCGCTCCGGCGCTTCACCCAGAGGTTGGGAATTTCGCTCGCGATCAGAGCAAGCGTGAAAATGCTGCTCCACCATAAGGAAGGCAGCGGATCGCCGGCCGGTGGCCAGGCTGCGCTTGCGCTCGACAGGAAGAGATAGCAACCGACCGCCAGAACGAAGCCGGTACCCTCGATCAGCATGAAGCCGAGATTGCCCCACCAGACGAGGTGCGCGGCACCGCGGGCGCTGTCCGGCAGATCCGCGAGGCTGCCGATGATCCTGGGGCTTTCGGGGGAACTCAACGGCGTCTCCCGAGCGGGCCGGTGCTAGCGCGTGCGCGCGTCGGCCAGAACCAGAATGTCAGCGCGATCGCGACCGGCACCGCACCCCAGACGAGCGCCCAGGGCGTGAAAATGCTGCCGACGAACAACAGGGTTACGGCAAGGGCCGACATCAACGGCCAGATCGAGGGGCCGACGCTGTTCTGGCGGTAGATCGGTTCGGCTTCCATCACCGTCGTGACGAGCATTTCGCGCCGGTCGAGTGCAAGCCCGTCGAACGCCGTCAGCTCCTTTTTCCAGAGCGGCGTCAGACTGTCGACGCAAAGCACCAGATCGAAATTATGCGGCGGCGGGGGCGAGCGCGCCGCCCATTCGAGCGTCGGCCCGCCCCACGGGTCGGCGCCAACTCGGCGTCCATACCAAAAGCTCCACAAAGCGTTGGCGACGAAGACCAGACCGCCGACGACCGCGACGGCCGAGCCGATGGTCGCGACAAGATTGAGCGTCCCCCACCCCATGCCGGCCGGATAGGTATAGACCCGCCGCGGCATGCCCCACAGGCCGAGGATGTGCATCGGGAAAAAACCGAGATTGAAACCGCCCACGATCAACGCGAAAGCCAGGGTGCCGAGCTTTTCGGACATCAGCCTGCCGGTAGCCTTCGGATACCAGTAGCAGAAGGCGCCGAGCAGCGGGAAAATCGCGCCGCCGACCAGCACATAATGGAAATGCGCGACGATGAAATAGGTGTCGGTCAACTGCAGGTCGAGCGGCGCCGATGCGGTCATGACACCCGATAGACCGCCGATGACGAAGGTGATGATGAAGCCGATCACCCACAGCATCGGTGTCGCCAGACGGGGCCGCCCGCCCCAAATCGTCGCTATCCAGCAAAAGATCTGGATGCCCGCCGGCAAGGCGATCGTCATGCTCGCCGCGGTGTAGAAGTCGTTGCCCAGCCGCGGCAGGCCGACCGCGAACATGTGATGCACCCATAGGCCGAAAGCGAGGATGCCGATCGCCAGCACTGACAGCACCATCGCCGCATAGCCGAAGATCGGCCGCCGCGCGAAGGTCTCGACGATAGCCGACACGAAGCCAACCGCAGGCACGAAGATGATGTAGACTTCGGGATGGCCGAAGAACCAGAACAGATGCTGGAACAGCAGCGCGTCCCCGCCGCCGGAAGGCGAGAAGAAATGTGTCGACACCAACCGGTCGGCGATCAGCATCGAGGTGGCAAGCATCACCGCCGGTAGCGCGAAGATGGTCATCAGCGATGCGACCAGCATTGCCCAGAGGAACAGCGGCATCTTTGCAAGCGTCATGCCCGGGGGACGGAGCTTCAGGATGGTCATCGCGACGTTCACCGAGGCAGCC
This sequence comes from Flavisphingomonas formosensis, assembly GCF_009755815.1. Taxonomy (GTDB): domain Bacteria; phylum Pseudomonadota; class Alphaproteobacteria; order Sphingomonadales; family Sphingomonadaceae; genus Flavisphingomonas; species Flavisphingomonas formosensis. Next base: position 33,890 of record NZ_WRPK01000017.1, on the reverse strand, counting down.
AGTGCCGCGACCTCGGTGAAGGTGATCATCTGCGCCCAGATGTCGGCGCGGTGCCCGGGCGAATAAGCCGGGCCCGAAAGTGGCGGATATTCGAACCAGCCAAGATCCGGCGTGATGTTCACAGCGTGCGGCAGCCAGAGCATGAGCACCCCGCCCAGATAAAGCCAGTAGGAGAAGGCAGCGAGCCTTGGAAAGGCCATGTTCCGCTGCCCGAGCATGAGTGGCACGAGCCATAGGGCCATCGCCTCCATGACTGGCACCGACACCAGGAACAGCATGGTCGAGCCGTGCAGCGAAAAGCTTTCATTATAGAGTTGCGGGTCCATCCGGTGGAGACCCGGCGCGCTGAGCTGCAGGCGCATGTCCATCGCCAGCATGCCGGCGAGGAAGAGCAGGAAGAGCGTCGTGACGATATAGCGCGCAGCGATGCGCTTGTGATCCACGGTGGTCAGGAAACCCCAAAGACCCGGCGGGTCGCGCCAGGTCTGCCGCAATTGGGCAGCGCGGCTATCCCCCGGGCCCGCTGCCGTCGCCGTCATTTCAGCTGGCCAAGATACTGCGCGACGGCGTTAGCGTCACGCGGCTCCAGCGTGACCGGCAGCATCAGCGTGCCGGGCTTCAGTGCCTGCGGCTGTGCGATCCAGCCCTGTAGATTACCGCGATTCATCGCCAGCGTTCCCGCAGCGATCATGCGCCGGGATGCGACATGGGTGAGATCGGGGCCGGGCCTGCCGCGTGCGGACGTGCCGCGCACGCTGTGGCACATCGCGCATGCGCCGCGAGTGACGATCTCCATGCCGCGGAGAGCAGCGGCATCTTCGGGCGCGGGCGCAGGCCTGGCCTGCAAAGCGAGCCATCCGGCAAATTGCGCCGGCGTCTCCACCTTCACGTCGAAGGCCATCTTCGCATGTTGCAAACCGCAGAATTCGGCGCATTGCCCGCGAAACCATCCGATCCGGCGGGGCGTGACGTCGATCGCATTGGCCCGGCCAGGAATGACGTCCATCTTGCCCGCCACGTTCGGCACCCAGAAGCTATGGATCACGTCCGCCGATCCGAGTTCGATCCGCGCCGTGGTGCCGACCGGGAGATGAAGCTCGTTGGCCGTCTCGATCCAGCTGCCGTTGCGCGGATCGCGATAGGCGATTCGCCACCACCATTGATGACCGCTGACACGGACCAGAAGCGCCTCCCGCGCCTCGGCCGCGGCGAGACGACGCTCGAGCAGGAAACTTGCGCCGGCGAGGAGCAAGAGGCCCACGACGATGATCGCCGCCCATATCCAGAGCGTCTTGCCCAGCACCGCATCGGACGGCGTTTCCAGCGTCGGCTCGTTGCCGGCCGGCGCTCCGCGCCGCAACCGCCAGAGGCCCATGGCCAGAAAGCCGAGTACGAGCATATAGAGAATGCCGCACACCCACAGCATCAGCAACAGCAGCGAATATTGGCCGGCCGCCTGGTCTCCGGCCGGCGCAAGCGGCGTTTGCGCGCCAGCACACGAAGCGAGCGGGAGCAGGAAGGCAAGGTGGCCTTTCTGCGTCATCGTACGGTGCCAGACCAACTCATCGCCTGCGGCTCGCCGGCTTGATCGAGATCCTGGCGACGGCGCTGTTCGCGTTTGAGCGCCCTGAGCGAGCGTACATAGGCGGCGAGCTGCCAGAGCTGCTCGGTCGGGATCATGCCGTCATGGCCAAACGAGACGCCCCGATGATGCGCGATGGAAGCATAGACGTCGACGAATGACGGCGAATGTCGAAGCTGAACGGCGATCAGGTCGCGCTCACCACGGGCCTCAGTGCCATGACAGGCGGCGCAGCCATACCAGCTGAAATATCGGCCGCCTTGCGCGGTTTGGTAGAGATTGTCCTCGAAATAGGTGATGCGCGGATCCGCGAAGCCGGACGGCGGGGTCTGAGGCTGCCCAGGCCCGAGGCTGCGACTTTCTCTGCTGCAGGCGGGAAGCGTTGGCATGGAGAACAGCATGCACGCGAGCAGGATATGACGACATGGCATCTGCAGCCAATGTCTTTCCATCGGTTCGGCCATCCTCTCGCAGCCTGCGCTGATCGCCGAGGCATAGCGTGCACATTCGCTTCGCCCCTTAACATCCGTTAGCGGCTGCAATCTTTTGGGCCGCTAGTCTAAGCCTCGAAGGAGAAGACGATGGCCGACGAAGAGGACACGGTGCATTATAAGGGCACCGCCGGCGGCTGGGGCTCGGTAAAAGGCATGGCCCGCATCGCAGGGATGGAGCGGCCCACACCGGCCGTGCTGCGCACGCTCGAGCGACAGAATAAGGTGAAGGGCTTCATGTGCGTATCCTGCGCATGGACCAAGCCGAAACAGCCCCATATGTTCGAATTCTGCGAAAACGGTGCAAAGGCCACGCTCTGGGAGCTGACGACGCGGCGCTGCACCCCTGCCTTCTTCGCCGAGCACACCGTCAGCGAACTCAGGGACTGGCGCGATCATGACCTGGAACAACAGGGACGACTGACGCATCCGATGCGCTATGACCGGGCGAGCGACTCCTATCTGCCCTGTTCCTGGGAGGAAGCGTTCGAGGCGATCGGTGCGGAGCTTAAAGCCCTTGCTCCCGCAAGTACGGTATTTTACGCGTCCGGGCGGGCCAGCCTCGAAACCGCCTATCTCTATGCGTTGTTCGCCCGGATGTACGGCCACAACAATCTGCCCGACAGCTCGAATATGTGCCACGAGACCACTTCGGTCGGCCTCAAGAAGGTGATCGGATCCCCCGTCGGCACGTGCGTGCTGTCGGATTTCGAGCTATGCGATGCAATCTTCTTCTTTGGCCAGAATACAGGCTCGAACAGTCCGCGCCTGCTGCACCCGCTACAGGAAGCAGTCGGTCGCGGCTGCAAGATCGTGACCTTCAATCCGGTTCGGGAAAAAGGGCTCGAGGAATTCAAAAATCCGCAAAATCCGGCGGAGATGCTGACGGGCAAGAAAACGCTCATCTCGCAGCTTTATCTGCAGGTAAAGGCAGGCGGCGACATCGCAGCGATACTCGGCATGATCAAGCATGTCCTCGCAGTCGAGGCACAACGCTGGGCGGAGCAGAAACAGCACGTCATCGACGTCGACTTCATAGAGCAGCACACGACCGGTTTCGAAGCGATGCGAATGAAAGTCGAGGCAATCGGTTGGGATGAGATCGAACGGGAGAGCGCACTTTCCCGAGGCGACATCGAACAGGCGGCCGACATCTACATCTCAGCACACCGCACGATTGCAATGTACGGGATGGGCCTCACCCAGCATTTTCACGGATCCGACACACTCGCGATGCTCACGAATCTGATGCTGCTCAAGGGCAATGTGGGTCGTGACGGGACCGGCATCTCGCCCGTTCGCGGCCACTCCAATGTTCAGGGCCAGCGCACCGTCGGCATCAGCGAGAAGCCGGAGCTCGTGCCGCTCGATCGGCTCGCAGAGCAGTTCCAATTCGAACCGCCACGCGAGAAGGGAATGAACACGGTCGAGAGTTGTGAGAAGATCCTTTCCGGCGAGGTGAGAGCCTTTATCGGCCTTGGCGGCAATTTCGTCCGCGCCATCCCCGAACGCGAGCGGATGGAGGCGGCATGGCAACGAATGCGCCTGACCGTACAGATCGCGACAAAGCTCAACCGCAGCCATCTGATCAACGGCGAGATCGCCTATCTGCTGCCCTGTCTCGGCCGATCCGAGGAGGATATGCAGGAGAGCGGGCCGCAGACGGTGACGATGGAAGACAGCCTAAGCTGCATTCACGGTTCTTTCGGCAAGAACAAACCGGCTAGCGCGGATCTGAAATCCGAGGTCGCGATCGTGGCGGGGCTTGCCAAGGCCACCCTGGCGCCCAATCCGAAAGTACCGTGGGACGAATGGGTTGCCGATTACGCCAAGATTCGGGATGCGATCCAATGGACCTATCCGGATGAATTCGCCGATTTCAATCAGCGCGTTTTCACACCCGGCGGTTTCTATCGCGGCAATCCGGCCAGGGAACGCATCTGGAAAACCGAAAGCAAGAAGGCGCTGTTCACCGTGCCCAAGATGCTCAACGCACTCGGCTTCGAGGACAAAAACGACCGCTGGCGGCTGATCACGCTGCGCTCGAACGACCAGTTCAATACCACTATCTATGGCTATTCGGATCGGTTGCGCGGCATCGAGGAGACCCGCGACGTGCTGTTGATGAATCCCGAGGACGTCGCTGCCGCCGGTCTGACCGAAGGCCAGATCGTGGCGCTTGCAAGCGATGCGGGGGATGGAGTCGACCGGCGAGTGGACGGCCTCGCTGTAACGCCCTTCCTGCTTCCCCGTGGCTGCGTGGCCGGCTATTATCCTGAACTCAATCCGTTGATCCCGCTCTGGTATCACGATCAGCTTTCCAAGACGCCCGCAGCCAAGGCCGTGCCCGTCCGTATCATCGTATAAAGGGCGCTGCATTCTTGCAGAACGAGCGGCCTCGATCACCGCGCGCTAGCGCCATATGCCGGTCAGATCGCACAGCATCTCGATATGGTGCTGCGCGACAGGTGCGATCTCGGCCGCCGCAGCTTGAGCGAAGACGTGACACCGCTTGCAGCATAATTCTTGCGCAAGTCAGTGCCCGCTGCTGCCTGATGTGGAGATGATCGCCTTCAATCCCCTTGGCGGCGCGGGATCCAGCTTCGCCGGCGCAACGGCAAGATGCACGGGTGAAGCAGCGGTTTTCATGATGAGCGAGCGGGGCCCGGCGGCAAACGCATAGACATTCAACGCGGTAAGAACATATGCAGTTTTCACGAGCGTCACTCTCGAGCGAGACCAGCAGACCGGTCATGGGTGCGGTTGCAAACCTTAAAATCACAAAGTTGCATAGGTCACAGCTTCGATAATCATGGATCATATTGGATTGATCTATTTTAATAGATCGATCGAATTTTTTCGGACCTCCGGCACGCCGTTAGCCAGATCCCATTTCAATATCGTTGATAGAGCGGCCGACGTTCGCAGAACACAGGCGCCCTGTGCTTCTGGCTGTGTGCGGTCGCCACTCACATTTGCTGTTTTTAAATAAGAGAGATATTTGATGCAAAGTGACGGAACCATCGACAAAAGACGGAATGCAAATCTTTCCGACGCTCACACCGCGCAGTCCAGTCTGTCCGGCAGGCGCATTATCGTCACCGGCGGCACGACGGGCATAGGCCGTGCAATATCGGTCCTGCTCGCCAGCTACGGCGCCAAGCTATTCGTCTGCGGCAGGACGCCGGAACATCTCGCCGATGCGCTCGCCCGCATTCGCGAGGTCGGCGAAGGCGACGGAATCAGCGTCGATCTTGCGAAAGATGCTGAAAGGCATCGCTTCTTCGAGGCTGCCGACGATTATCTCGGCGGCATCGATGTCGCCATCATCAATGCGGCCATCCCCGCCGACGATCTGGCAGGCACCGACGAGGAGGAGCTCCATTACCAGATCGCTACCGATTTCACCGCTTATATCGCCTCCGCGCACGCCGCCGTGCGGCGCATGGGCGCTGGCAGCGATCTGGTGCTGATCGGATCGATGTCCGCCGTCTCGCGCTCAGCGGGGTCATCCGTCTATGTGGCAGCCAAGAGTGGTATCGAAGGCTTCTCTCAAGCTCTTCGCAAGGAAGTCGGAGAACAGGATATCAAGGTCGGTCTCGTCGAGCCCGGCTTCACCGGGGCCGATTTCCAATATCCGGAGTTCCCGCCTGACAAGCAGCGGGAATTGATTCGCCAGCATAAGATGCTGCGTGCCGAGGATATCGCGGTGGCCGTCCACTTCATGCTGACTCAGCCACGACGCAGCGCCATTTCCCTGATAAGGGTCGAGACGAGACTTCCTCATCCATGATCACACACGCGCGGCAAGCCGCGCGAACGGGATCGTCAGCGATCGGGTCCGGCATTCTCGTCGCCGTTTTCGGCGGCGTCCGCCCCCGAAATCTTGCGCGTACCCTTCTCGGGCGACCATATCTCCTCGGCCGCATGCGGCGCGTCGACGCGCGGCTCGACATTTCCGCGCTCGGTTTCGCTGCCGGGTGGCGGTGTGCGACTGCCACCGCCGTCCTGGCGACGTTCCCGCTCAGGCCCACCGGCGCGCTGCTGGCTCGTTTCAATCTGGGTCATGACAGCATTCCTCGACCATGACGCCCCCGTCCGAATAGTTCAGGAACGCACGGTTCATTCACAATCACTTAAGTTGTACTCCAGGCGCTCGGCCGCACGAACGGGCCGGCGAATGGGCAGGTCGTCTCCGATGCGACCGCTATGCCCGCATCGTCGTGCTCAGCGCTCGAGCCGCCAACCGGCTTTTTCCTTTTAAGCATGGATGTGCCGCTCGCGGCTATGGTTCACCGCCAGCGACTTAACGGCTCGGCGCGCGATCGTCATATCCGCCCGCCTAGCACATAATATCGCAGCGGCAGGCCGGCGCCGCCTTCAACTTATGTTGGTCTACGCAGATCGAGGTTGGCTGACTCCCCATCGAGGCGGCACGCGCAGGAACGGCATGCCCGCGCGGGCATTTTCCTCTGAACAACCTTCGGAGCAGGCAATGGCCGACAAATATCCCGTTCAAGCAAGCCGCGGCGGAAAAGTGGTCCATGGCGACGGCGTAAGCTCGAAACCGTCCGGCCGCGATTCGCGTGGCGAAAGTGGCGGCGGCGCATACCCCAATCCCCATCGCGGTAAAAAGCCTAAAACGTCGCCCGGTGATTTCATGGATCATGGCGGCCAGACCGAGATCGCATATCACGGCAGCGGTCAACTCGGAGAAGAGGATGTGAACGGTCTCCAATCCGCACGCAAACCTGCATCCGATCGATGAGCGAGGCCACAATGTGCACGAAGGAACTGCATGAGGAAGGGGTCGCACCGCCTTCCGATGGCGAGGACGAAAGCCCGCAGATCGAAACACCGGGTCAGGATCTGCCGCGTGGCGATCAAGCGCAGGAGCGTTGGGATGCTCCGGACGCTGGCGAGATCGAATGGGCCGGCGGGCTCATCAAGCGGCACCCCGGCCGGAATGATGAGCCGCGCAGCGATACCTAGGCTGGTTGCCCCTTAAGCCGGTCGTGGGCAGGTCCGGTCGGACCTCGCACTCGCGCCAGAGAGCGTCGCCAGCGCAAAAGCGTGCCCAAACTGCATATCGTTTGGCTGGGAGTCTGTTTGGAAATGCGCGGAAGCGCGCATTTCGAGGCGGCATCGGCGACGGTGCATTTCCAAACAGACTCTGACCGATTTCCTAGCATGACCGCCGGGATTGGGATCGAACAACGCTGACGGTGCATTGTCGATCTGAAGGCGCTCGCCCGCATGAAAGCCTGACGATCCGCAAGCAAGCATCTCTGTCGCAATGCCCTCGCAACGAAACTGGCGCTGGCTGGCCAACTCGCCTATTCGGTTGAAATCATTCTTCGCGCGGCAGAAAGTTCCCCGATGCCTCTGGTCAAGAAAGCTGCGCTGGGCGCCCGTGGCGCCGGAACGCGCTCGGTCACCGACATCGCAACCCCGTCTGGCTCACCGACCGCGCGTGGATCCCGGCGCAAGCGTCCCGCAAATGCGGTCGAGCGCCTTGACCAGGCGACGCAGGAACTGGCCGGCGGTCTGGGCGAGGCGGCGGCGGCAGCGGGGGAACTGCAACGCGCAGTCGACCAGATCGCGAGCGGGGCCGAAGAAGCCGCCGGAGCAGCGCAGGAATCGCTCGGCCTGATCGGTAATCTACGCAGCGGCTTCCGCGAGGCGAGCGAGCGGGCCGCGGCATCACTGCGCCAGACTGAACTGCTTCAGGGCGGATTTGGCGACGCGGCCACGCAGATCGTCTCGTCGGTGGAGGCGATCACGCTCAATGCGAAACGTCAGCTCGGCTCGCTCGCCATCGCCGAGAAACTTCAAGCGGCCGCCAGCGGAATCACTGCGGTCGGTATCAGGGTTGGGGACCTGTCTGAACAAACGAGCATCCTGGCGCTCAACGCATCGATCGAGGCGGCGCGCGCGGGGGAAGGCGGCAAAGGGTTCGCGATCGTCGCCGACGAAGTTCGCGAGCTCGCCGAGAGCGCGGAAATCAGCGCTCGAGATATTCAGGAGCTTGCCGGGCGGATCGTGGACGAGATCGGTGGCGTGGGCCGGGCTATCAGGATCGCCGCCGAGCGTGCCCAAGCCGAGGCGGGCAGCGGTGCAGAGATCGCGGCACAGCTGCAGTCAGCTCGTCTCGAGCTGGATCAGCTGACGGCCGGAGCGCAGGAGATTGCGGCAGCGGCGCTGGAGGCCGAGGCAGCGGTGACCGAGGCTGAGAAAGGAGCCGAGCAGATAGCGTCCGCCGCGGAAGAACAGTCCGCCGCCGCCGCCGAAGCGCAGCAGGCCGTAAGTCAGCAGGCCGTCTCGCTCGACCAGAGCCAGCAGACCGCCGAGGCACTCGGCACCCTGGCCGCAGCACTCGGCTCGGGAAATACTGTGAGCGCAGTCGAAGAGATCGCTGCTGCCGCCGAACAATTGTCTGCCACTGTCCAGGAACTTTCCGGCGCCTCCGGGGAGATCCTGGTTGCCGTAGAGCAGATCGCCAGAGGCGCGCAAGTGCAGAGCGCAGCGACACTCCAGGCGGGCGCTGCCATGGCGCAGATCGAAAAAAGTGCTGGCATCGCCGAGGCACGCGCGCGCGCCGCATCCGAGCGGATCGGCGCCCTCGTCGAAACAGCCGCGGAAAGCAAGACCGGCATCGCAAGGCTTGTCGCCGGCGTGGCGAGCACGATTGACGATACCCGTGAAGCGCTCGTGACCCTCGTCGCCATCGGAGACACCACGAGGCGGATCGAGAAAATTGCTGACGGGCTCGCCCTGGTCGCTTTGCAGACCAACATGCTGGCTGTGAGCGGCACGGTGGAAGCAACACGGGCCGGCGAGGCCGGCATCGGCTTCGCCACGGTCACTGCCGACATCCGCAAACTCGCACGCGCGGGGGCAACGAGTGCGGACGAAACCAAGGACGTGGTGCGTGCAATCCAGGATCAGCTCGGTGAGGTCCGGCGCGATCTCGACCTGATCGCCGCAGCCGGGGAGGCTGAGACGGGACGCAACAACGCGATGATCGAGCGGTTCGATGTCATGATCACTCGCCTGCGCGAGACCGCCGCCGCAAATGAAACAATTCTCGAGGGGGCGGACATCGCGCTTCGCGCCGCGCGCGAAGTGAAGAGCGGCTGCGACCAGATCGCCATCGCCGCCGAGCTTGCCGCCGGCGCGGCGCGCGAAGGAGGCGCGGCGGCACGCCAGCAGGCACAGGGAGCCGAGGACTTGGCCGCCGCTATCGAGGATATCGCGGCGCTCGCGACCGCGCTTGCCGGCCAGCAGCGCGAATGAGTGTGTCCGGTGTGTCCCTGCTTGCCTTTCGCTCGGGAGGAAAACGGCTCGGCGTGCCGGCGAGTGAGGTACGCGAGGTGGGCAGGCTGCCACAGCTGACCCGCGTACCCCTGGCGCCACCGTCCCTTCTCGGCATCGGCAATATCCGCGGTGAAGCGGTTGCGGTGGTGTCTCTTGCGGCTTTGCTCGGCGACGAGCCGCGCGAGATGCGGCAGATCATCCTTCTGAACGGTACCCGCCCCACGGCACTCGCGGTCGATAGCATCGAAGGCATCGTGTCCGACGGCGAAGGCCGCACCGTTCCGAATGTTGCCGATCTGTTCGATACCGCCTTTCCACTGCGCGACGAACACAGCATCACGCGGCGCACCGTTACAAACCACAATATCGCGAGAGGCGATGCACGGCTCGATCTTCTGGTGTTCGCGATCGGCGATCAGCTGTTCGCATTACCGCTCGAGGACGTGCTCGGCGTCGCACCGATGCCGCATGCCATCGCGCGCGTTCCTGGCGGCGATGCAGCCACCGTCGGTACGATGTCGTGGCGCGAAGCACAGTTGCCGATATTCTCTGCTGCCACCTTGCTCGGCATGGACGACGCGACGCGACACACCACGCGGATCGTCATTGTCCGGGCAGCAAACCAAGCGATCGGTCTGAGCGTCGATCGAATCGCGGCGATCGCTCGTCCGCCGATGAGCCGCGTGGCCCCGGTGCCGGTCGCGTTGCTGCGAGGCCAGCAGGGCGAAGCGCCGATCCAGGCGATCGTCCGGCCTGAAGCCGCAGGCCGGCTGATTGCCGTACTCTCGGCCAAGCAACTGCTGGATCCCAATCTGGTCACGCGGCCGGCCGCAGAATCGACCGCTTGCGAGACGGCAAAAGCGGAAGTCGCCGCACAGGTGACACTGCTTTTCTTTTCGGTTTCTGGAAGACGTTACGCAATTCCACTCGGCGCGGTCCAGGAAGTTGCGCGCTGCCCTGCAACGATCACTCGCATCCACAATATGCCACGCTTTCTGCGCGGCATCGCGAGCTATCGCGGTATGGCGCTGCCCGTCGTGGATCTTGCCGCCCACCACGGAGCACCGCCGACCGCGCTACAGAACGGAAGGCTGCTGATCGTGACCATAAGGGGCGGCGAGACAGCGCTGCTGGTCGGATCCGTGGAAAGCGTCGTGCGGGTTGCGCCCGGCTCGATGGTAGCCGCCCCACTGGGCGGCGACCGCGCGCCGCCGATCAGCAACCTCCTCGCGCTCGACGACGGCTCCCAGCCCACACCGGTTCTTTCCGCTGACCAGCTGTTCGACCAGATTTCCGCGGACCTGATCGCCGCTATGGCCAGCAGAGCCACGCTACGCACATGACCCGGCTGCTCATCGTCGACGATTCACCATTGATGCGCAAATTACTGGCCGGCATCTTCTCGGACGCCGGTGATTTCGAAGTGGCGGTTGCCCGGTCGGCGGCAGAGGCGCTCCAGCAGCTCTCGGTCTTTTTGCCCGACGTCATCACCCTCGACATTCATATGCCAGGCATGGACGGGCTAGACTGTCTCGATCGCATCATGGTCGAGCATCCCTGTCCGGTCGTGATGGTCTCTGCGCTCACCGAGGAAGGGGCTACCGAGACGCTCGAGGCGCTCGCGCTCGGCGCGGTGGATTTCATCGCCAAGCCGCGCGGACCGATTTCGCTCGGCATGGACGACATCACCGATGTCCTCATCGCAAAAGTCCGGGCGGCCTCGCATGCCCGCCTGCCGAGAACGAAACGGCTCACCGAGCGCGTGCGACTGCAGGCCGGTCAACGAAAATTCGCAGCGCCGAAGCCCGTCGCAAAATCTCTTCGGAGACGAAGCGGGCGCCGCCTCGTCGATATCGGCGCGGTCGTCATCGGCGTATCGACCGGCGGCCCGCCGGCGCTCGACAGGCTGCTCGGCACGCTACCGCACGACTTTCCCTGGCCAGTCCTCATCGCCCAGCACATGCCGGCAAGCTTCACCGGTCCGCTCGCGCGCCGGCTCGATCGCGGTTGCGCTTTGCCGGTCTCGGAAGTGACCGCTCCTGCAGTCCTGACCCCAGGCCATATCTATGTCGGGCGCGGCGACGCGGATCTGATCGTTTCGAAGCGGGGCTCTGCGCCCATGGTCATGCCGGCCCCGCCGGGAAACTACCTCTGGCACCCCAGCGTCGAACGTCTCGTCACGAGCGCGGCCGATGTGCTCGGGCCCGAGCGGCTGGTTGGCGTGCTGATGACCGGCATGGGCACGGATGGCGCGCAAGCGCTGGCGCAGGTCCGCGCACAAGGAGGGCATGTGGTAGCTCAGGACGAGGACAGCGCGGTGGTCTGGGGAATGCCTGGCGCTCTCGTCGCGAGCGACGGTGCGGATTGCGTGCTGCCGCTGGACGACATCGCGCCCTATCTCGTCGGTCTGGCGCTGGGGTGACGGAGGTCCGTCCACATCCCCTGAGCGGCGATGAGCTCGAGCGGCTGAGCGAGTTGCTGCAGCACTGGACCGGCATGACGTTCGGCGAAAAAAGAGGCTATTATCTCGAACGTCGCCTCCGCGAACGCATGCGGCGCTCGGGAAGCGCCGATCCCTGTGCCTATTTCACGCGGCTGCTCGCTGACGCGGCCGAACGTCAGGCGCTGATCAACGCCGTCACCATCAACGAGACCTACTTCTACCGCGAGGATCACCAGCTCGCCGCCCTCTCCAAGGATATCCTACCGGAGATTGCATCCCGGAGGCGCCCCGGCGATCGCATCCGTATCTGGTCGCTACCCTGCTCTACCGGTGAAGAGGGTTATTCGATCGCGCTCTGGCTGCTAGACAATTGGCCGATGGTCGATGCATATCATGTCGAGATTGTCGGCTCGGACATCGATACAGATGCACTCGCCGCCGCGCGGGAGGGGCGCTATGGCCAACGCGCACTGGCCCGTCTGCCGGATGCCGCACGCCAAGCTTATTTCGAGCCGGAACACAATCATGAATTCCGGATAATCGAGGATCTACGGCAATCGGTGACCTTCACCCAAATTAACCTGATCGATTCGCGCTCGGTCGGGACCGCAGGCAAGTTCGATGTCATCTTCTGCCGCAATCTGCTCATCTACTTCGACGAGCCCGCCCGGACGGCGGCGGCAGCCAACTTGTTCGACGCACTTGATCCCGGCGGCTATCTCTGCCTGGGCCATAGCGAGTCGATGGCGCGGATCGATCCGCGCTTCACCTTTGTTCGCCTAGACGACGCCATAGTCTATCGTCGCGACTGATGGACGAACTGCTCGAACAATTTTTGCTGGAAGGTCGCGACCTGATCGTCGAGGCGCATCGTGCGCTCGACGTGCTGGCGCTGAACCCGGGCGACACGGCAGCCGTCGACTCCCTGTTCCGGGCTACCCACACCCTCAAGGGCTCGGTTGCCCTGTTCGACATGGCCCCGGCCGAAACCGTGCTGCACGCCGCCGAGACGCGCCTTGTCGGGGTACGGAGATCGGGAATGTCGACCGATCCCGAGCTGCATGCAGCACTGGTCGCGACGATCGATCAGGTCGATCGCTGGATCGATGCCCTCGAGGCGGGAGGCTTGCCCGATGGGGCCGCCGGTCTCGGTGAACAGCTGAGCCAGGCGCTGTCGAGCGCCGAGGCTGTCGTCCATTTGCCAAAGCGCGAGGAGGAGGAGGATCCGGCATGGCTCGTACAGCTGCGCGCGCGCGCCATGCTGCGGAACAGGCTGGCGGATGCCACGACAGCGTTCCGCTATACGCCCGATTCCGACTGCTTCTTCCGTGGCGACGATCCACTCAGCCTGATTGCCGCCGTGCCCGAGCTGATCGCGGTCGCCATCGTGCCAAACACCGACTGGCCATCGCTTGAAACCATAGATCCGTTTCGCTGCATCGTCTCGATCGACGGACTGAGCGGCGCTGGCATCGAAGCCGTCCAGGCCGCCTTCCGCCTCGTCCCCGATCAGATTGTGATCGCGCCGCTCGGAAGCAGCGCACACGCGCCGCAACGGCTGATGGATTTCGGCGCCGAGACCACCCTTCGCGTCGACAGCAACAGCCTCGATCGTCTGGCAAGGCAGGCCGGCGAGTTGACCGTCGCTCGCAGCGGGCTCAAAACGCTGGCGGCTCGCGCTGACGCCATCGATTCTTCACTGGCGCAGGATCTGCGTCGCGCCGAGGCGGCGATCGAACAGGCAAGCTCCGCGCTCAGCCATTCGATCTCGGCGATCCGGCGGGTTTCGCTGGCACCGACATTGCGCCGCATGCCGCGTCTTGCGCGTGAGCTTGCCGAGTCGCTCGGCAAGGATATCGGATTCAGCCTCGTTGGCGACAGCGTCCGCGCCGACAAGCAGATTGCGGACATGCTGTTCGAACCGCTCCTGCATCTGCTTCGCAACGCGATCGACCACGGCGTCGAAACTCCGGAGGCACGCATCGCAGCAGGCAAGTCGGCCAAGGCACAAGTCGCATTGCAGATCGCGATCGAGGGCGACCGCCTGATCGCGACGATGAGCGATGACGGTCGCGGCATCGATCCCACGCTCGTTCGTGCAGGTGCGGTCGAAAAGGCACTGATCGAGGCGGATGCTGCGCTGACGCTGAGCGACGTCCAGGCGCAACGTCTGATCTTCCTGCCTGGTTTCTCTACGGCGGCGGAGGTGTCCACCGTTTCTGGGCGCGGCGTCGGGATGGATGCGGTCTTGCGCGCGATCGAGCGCCTCCAGGGGACGATCGACATCCATTCCGAACCGGGCGCCGGCACACGCTTCCACATCAGCCTGCCGGTCAATGCCATCACGACACGGCTGCTGACCGTCGTGTCGGGTGGTACAACCTACGGCCTGCGGCTGGATCAAATCGTCGAGACGACGCGCATCGATGCGGATGCCATCACCATGGTAGGTCAGGGGCAAGTCTGTATGATCCGCGACCGTGTGCTTCCGGTCATGGACCTGGCACAGCTGCTCGGCCAGCCTGGCGAGACGTCCGACATCGCACGCCTTGTCGTGACCGAAGTAACCGGAGAGTCGGTGGCGCTACGCGTCCGCGCGCTCGGCGAGCGTATCGACGCGATGGTGCGCGCACGATCCGGCTTGCTCGCCTCCGTGCCGGCGGTCGGGGGCACCAGCGTGCTCGCCGACGGTAGCGTCCTGATCGTCCTTGATCTTCCGGAGCTTTTGGCATGAGCATCGCAATTCGGGACGGGGTCATCATGATTGCCGGCCATTGTCCGGTCGAAGAGGCCGAAATGCTGCTGGTTGCGCTTCTGGAAAATCCCGGCTCCGGCGTGGATCTGTCCGCCGCGACGCGGTTACACATGGCCGTAGCGCAGCTATTGGCAGCAGCCAAGCCGCCGGTTGTCGCGGCGCCACGCGATGCCTTCCTGCGTGATATGCTGCTTCCTGCACTGTTTCACTTGGATCAATGATAATGGAATATCGGGCCGAGCCGCCCCGTTCTATAGCTGGGTGGAGTACCCAGAGAGTTTCGGAGTCGCATGTGGTGAGGACCGTCCTGATCGTAGATGACAGCAAATTGGCACGGATCGTCGCCGGCAAGGCGCTCGCCGAGCTGCAGCCGGACTGGACCAAGGTCGAGGCCGGCAGCGCCGCCGAAGCGTTGGAGAAGATCGGACAGCTATCGATCGATATCGCACTCGTCGATTTCAACATGACCGAAAAGGATGGGTTGGAACTCGCCGCCGAGCTGCGCGCTCTGCGGCCCGAGATGCCGATTGCGATCATCACCGCCAACATTCAGGACGAGGTGATTGCACGCGCACGCGAGGTCGGTGCGGCGTTCATCGCCAAACCCGTCACCAGCGAAGGCCTCTCGGGCTTCGTGTCGGGTGCCGCGCTGAAGCTGAGAAACACGAGGTCATGACGCCGGAGCAGATATCACTCGGCGAACTCGAACGCGACGCGCTGACCGAGATCGTCAACATCGGCGTCAGCCGTGCCGCGTCGAACCTGCGCAAGATGGTCGGCGACCAGGTGTTGCTGTCGGTCCCGTCGATCGAGGTCGTGAACCAGCGCCGCGCCGCTCGCCTGATCGCCGAACGCGAAGCAACGGATCTGGTCGCCGTCCGCCAGGATTTCTCTGGGCCATTTTCCGGCCGGGCGCTGCTGATCTTTCCGGAGACCAACAGCCTGGAACTCGTGCGCGCAGTCACCGGCGGCGAACTATCCGTCGAAGACGTGGTCGAGATGGAGCATGAAGCGCTGGGGGAGACCGGCAACGTCATCCTCAACAGCTGCCTTGCAACGATGGCGAACATGCTCAAGCGTTCGCTCAGCATGACCATCCCGGAGGTGCTGCGCGGCGACGGAGCAACCCTGTTCGAGGTCGACGACAAGGGCGACACCGAGGGACTGGTGCTTTTCCTCTATGTCGATTTCGCAATCCGCAAGCGCGACATCCGTGGCTATATCGCCATGCTCATGGACATCCCGTCGCTGGCGACGCTGAAGGAACTGCTAGACGAGTTCATCGCCCGTGTCGTGGGTGACGATGGCTGATCAACGGCCGAGCGACGATCAGCTTCGCGCAGTGCTTGCCGCTGCCGGGGCAAGCGGGTCCTGGGATTGGGATATCGCGGCCGATCGGCTGTATGTAGACGATCGTTTCGCAGAGCTTTATGCGCTCGATCGAACCGCGAACGCAACCGGCTACCCGACGCGATGCTTCTTCGCGGCGATCCACCCGGACGACCGGGCCCGGATCCGCATCGCGGTCGCCGGGCTTCTCGCTGGTGCCGAACTCTTCTCGAAGGAATTCCGGGTCATCGATCCGACCGGTGCCGTGCTGTGGATGCACGGACGGGGCCAGAGCCACCGGGACGCGGCCGATGAACCGGTACGCTTCACCGGCCTCATCGTCGACGTTACCGAACGCAAGCGTACCGAGGAGCGTCTGCGTGTCGCGCAAAGCGCAGGGGGCATCGGCACCTTCGAATATAGCGACGGCTTCGCCACCGTCTCCGTAAGTCATGAGTTCTGCCGGTTGCTCGGTTTGCATCCGACCGATCGCCTGCCGGTCCGAACGATCAATGGGGTATTGCTCGAGCCCGCGCGTCCGCTGATCCCGGAAGGGGCCGACAACGCGATTCCCGCGATGCTCGACGGAGACTTTCAGATCCGTCGGGGCGACGACGAGGCGATACGCTGGATCGCCCGCCGCGGCGAAGTGATCCGTGATGGCGATGCCGGCGGTTACCGTCTGCTCGGCGTCGTCTACGACGTTACCGATGCCAAGCGACGCGAGGCCGAACTGCGCGGCCTCAACGAAACGCTCGAGCAGCGCGTCGCCGAGGCGCTGCTGGAAAAAAAGGTCTATGCCGACGTCGTCGCGTGCTCGCCGGCCGCGGTAACCGTGCTCGATCATCAATATCGCATCCTGGCGATCAATCCGGCGAATGTGGCGGTGTTCGACAAGGCCTATGGCCGACGGCCGGAGGTCGGAGACAATTTCCTGGCATTATTCGACGGCTTGCCCGGACATGGCGACCGGCAGCGGGCCATATGGTCGCGGGCGCTCGCAGGGGAAATATTCGTCGTCACCGAGGAATTTGGCGAGAAAGAACGCGAACCGCGTTGGTTCGAAGTGCGTTTCAATCCATTGTTGAACGCCGAGGGCAAAATTATCGGGGCCTCCGGCACCTCCTACGACGTGACCGAGGCAAAGCGCGCCGAGGGCGAGCTCGCGCTTGCCCAGGAAGCTCTCCGGCAATCGCAAAAGATGGAAGCGGTCGGCCAGCTCACCGGAGGCATCGCGCACGATTTCAACAATCTGCTCACCATCATCATCGGCAGTGTCGATACGGCGACGCGACGCCTCGACGCAAATGCTGACCCGCGGCTCAGGCGCGCCCTCGAACATGCAGCAAAGGGGGCGGAACGCGCGGCCGCTCTCACCCACCGTCTACTGGCCTTCTCACGGCGCCAGCCGCTGAATCCCCGGATCCTCGATGTCGCACGGCTCATCTCGGGCATGTCGGATCTGCTGAGCAGAGCGATCAGTGAATCGATCGCCATCGTGATCGATGTCCCTGACGATCTCTGGCGGATCGAGGCGGATCCGAACCAGCTCGAGAATGCGATTCTCAATCTCGCCGTCAATGCCCGCGACGCAATGCCAAGCGGGGGTACGCTCACGATCAGCGCGCGCCATCAGCGCGTCGTTTCGGAAACGGCTCCGGAGGGCGTCGCTCCTGGCGAATATGTGGCGATCACCGTCATCGACACCGGCATCGGCATGAATGGCGCCACCCTCGCCAGGGTGTTCGATCCTTTTTTCACGACCAAGGAGGTCGGCAAGGGAACGGGCCTCGGCTTGTCCATGGTCTATGGATTCGCACGCCAGTCGGGCGGCGGGGTCACGGTTTCTTCCGAGCCCGGTGCAGGCACCAGCGTGACCTTGCTGCTGTCTCGCGCCGACGCTGTCGTGGCGGCGGACATGCTTCCGGAGGGCAATGGCGTCGAACAAGGATCGGCCGACGAGACGGTGCTGGTCGTCGAAGACGACGATGACGTGCGAGCCTACACGGTCGGCGTGCTGCGCGAGCTGGGATACCGTGTGATCGAGGCACATGACGGCGCATCCGCACTCCGGCTACTCGACAAACAGGAACTGCCGATCAGCCTGCTCATGACCGACGTGGTCATGCCCAACATGTCGGGCAGCGAACTGGCCCGGGCCGCTGTCGAACGGCAGCCTGGGCTCAAGGTCCTGTACAGCTCCGGTTATACGCGCGACGCGATCATGCATGACGGCCGGTTGGACGAGGGCGTGGAGCTTCTGGCGAAGCCGTTCACCTTCAAGACGCTGGCCAGGAAGGTGCGCGAGATTCTCGACGCCCGCTGATCTAGCGAGGCCCCGCCCGTCGCGCACCTGCTCCGGCGCTGTATCAATCGTTCCTCCTGTCGCGCTCGGCGGTGCCGGGTTCAGCCATTTCGCGATGCCGCTCGGCCAGGGTAGAAGCAGGCGCGACATGGGCAACGGCCGCCTGCACCTTGTTCTTCCAGCCAGAGACGATGTGCGCATGGCCCGCCATCAGGGCATCCCAGCCGTCCTTCGCGACCTTGGCGGGATCGTCCTTTTTTTGAGTACCGACCTTGGTGTCCATCATGTCGGCTCGATCGAAGAATTCGGTTTCGGTAGGACCGGGCATCAGCGTGGTGATCGTCAACCCCTTGCTGTCCTTCAACTCGTTGCGGATCGCGTCGGCAAAGCTGTCGATGAACGCCTTGGAGCCATTGTAAACCGCCTGAAAGCTGCCGGGCATGAAGCCGGCGATCGATCCGGTGATCAGCACCTTGCCATCGTCCCGCCGCACCATGTCGGGAAGGATCTTTTGCAAGAGATACAGGGTCCCGGTGACATTGGTGTCGATCACCCGGCGCCAGTCATCCACCGACTGGCTGAGGAAAGCGCGACCCAGCCCACGGCCGGCATTAGCGCAAAGCAGGTCAATCCGGCGTCCGCTCGTCGCAGCGAGCAGCGCATCGACGCCGTCCAGTGTAGATAGATCGGCCTCCAACGGCTTCACCTCGGTGCCATATTGCCGGAGGTCCGACGCGGCATCGTTGATATAGGATTCGTCGGCTACGACCAGCAGGTCATAGCCATTCTGCGCGGCGAGGGCCGCCAGCTCCAAGCCGATGCCAGTCGACGCACCGGTCACGATCGCGAACTTGTCCGCCATGCGAAATCTCCTATTCGGCCCCAAATGCCATGCCGGGCTTGAGCACGACCTTGGTCACCGTGTTCTGCTCGTCATGGAACATCCTGTAGCCCTCGGGTGCCTGCTCGAGCGGTAACCGGTGGCTGATCAGGAAGGTGGTATCGACCCGCTCCTCGATGATCGCATTCAGAAGCGCGGGCATATAATGCTGGACATGGGTCTGGCCGGTCTTGAGCGTCAGCCCTTTCTCCATGAACGCGCCGAGCGGGAACTTGTCTACGAAGCCGCCATAAACCGCCGGCATCGAGACCCGGCCACCCTTGCGACACGCGATGATCGCCTGGCGGATCGAATGGGGGCGATCCGTGCCGAGAAAGGTCGAGGCCTTGATCTGATCGATCACATTATCGACGAAGAAGCCATGCGCCTCGAGGCCCACCGCGTCGATCACCGCGTCAGGACCGATTCCGCCGGTCATCTCCATTAGCGCTTCATAGGTCGCGCTTTCCTCGAAATTGATCGTCTCGGCACCGAACCGGCGGGCCAGTTCCAGCCGGTGCGGGAAGTGATCGATCGCGATCACGCGCTCGGCACCCATCAAAAACGCCGACTGCACCGCGAACAGGCCAACCGGGCCGCAACCCCAGACCGCTACCGTGTCGCCCGGCTCGATCTCGGCATTCTCGGCCGCCATCCAGCCCGTCGGCAATATGTCCGACAGGAACAGCACCTTCTCGTCTTCGATGCCGTCCGGGATCACGATCGGCCCGACGTCGGAAAACGGCACGCGAACATATTCGGCCTGGCCGCCAGCATATCCGCCGGTCATGTGGCTGTAGCCGAACAGGCCGGACATTGGCTGGCCATATAGCTCCATTGCAATGTCCTGATTGTCCGCAGGATTACCATTGTCGCAGGCAGAATATTGATGCTTGGAGCAATGAAAGCAGGCACCGCAGGCGATGGTGAAAGGCACGACCACGCGCTGGCCCTTTTTGAGCGTTGATCCGGTCCCGGTCTCGATCACTTCGCCCATGAACTCGTGGCCGAGGATGTCGCCCTTCTGCATCGTCGGAATATAGCCATCATAGAGATGCAGATCCGAACCGCAGATTGCAGTGGAGGTGATGCGGATAATCGCGTCGCGAGGATTGAGAATCTCCGGATCGTCAACCGTCTCGACGCGGACGTCATGCTTGCCGTGCCAGGTCAGTGCGCGCATCGGTCTCAATCCCTCTCTTGTTCGCGCTGCGCGCGCGTGCGCGCGGAGGTGGCGATCTCGCCGGTTTCCATGAGCTGCTTGAAGCGGCGGAGATCGCGGCGCGCCTGGATGGCAGGTTCGCGCTGGAACAGCTTGGCGATCAATCGGCCGACCGCGCCTGCGGGTGGATCATAGAGGATGGTCGCGGTGACGCAGGTGCCGCGCCCTCCCGTCGCGTCGCGGAAATCGATCCGGCCGCTGTTCGGTACGTCCGCGCCGTCTTCGGACGCCCACGCTACCAGCTCGCCTGCACGATCCTCGGTGATCACCGATGTCCACTCGACTGTCCGGCCACCGGGCGCCTTGACAACCCAGTGCGATCGGAGATCATCGATGACGTCGACACGTTCGACATTCTCCATGAAGGCCGGCAGGTTCGAAAGGTCACGCCAAAAATTATAGAGTTCCTCGCGCGGTCGATTAACTGTCACGGTGCGGCCGACAAGTGTATCGCCCTTCGCTTCGACCAACGCCGCCGTCGCCGCATCCACCGCATCGCTGCGCTTTGACGCGGTCAAAGGGGCGTCGTCCTGCGAGGCGCAGGTCGTGGAATCGCTCATGGTAAGGCTCTCTCGTGTGGAGGGTTGAGCCAGAACCAACCGGAGAACACGCCGTTCCCACCCGTGCTGGGAATAACCGCGCAGACGTGATCTATGTGAATCCGCAATGGTCGCATGGCCCCGAACGGGCGCATAATAGCCTAGGTTAGCGACCAGTCCGTCTTCACATCTCCGAAGATATAAGGTGTCAATGCGCTTGCAGGCTGACGGGATAGGAGCCAGGCTGCTGGAGTCTGGCTCCGTTCCAGGATCAGGGAAAATAGGTCAATCCGTAATAGCCATAGACCTGCTCGCCATAAGCACGGTCGTATGCCGGCTCGTCATTGGCATAATGCGGCGCGTCCCGCAGCGTCTCCTTGTCGATGTCGACCACATAGCCGCCCTGCTGCGGTTCATAGGTGAGCATCTCCCAAGGCAGCGGATAATAGTCGCTACCCAAACCCAGGAAGCCGCCGAACTGAAGGACGGCATATTCAACCTCGCCGGAAACCTTGTCTACCATGAAGTTGTAGATGCTGCCGAGCTTTTCGCCCTCGCGGTTGTAGACGGACGTTCCTTCTACCTTGTTGGATGCTATCAGAGTGGACGTCTCGTCCGTTGCGATCCCGATATCCGCCATGTGCTCGTCTCCTCGACTCGCCCCACGCCCGTTCACATACTGGATAGCGCAGATTATGGACGCGAGACTTGATCGAGATCAGCGCTCGGGAATTAGGGGATCCAGTTCCTTGGGCTAGTGGCCGCAATTATTGGAGATCGCTCTCCCGCTTTCCGGATATCCTCATCGACCGTTGCTGCATTGATCGGCAGATGATTAACATTGATCAACTCCATTTGCCTTTGTTCTTTTCCTTCCCGCTCATCGGAACTCATGGCGCCGCATCGCGGTTTAGCTGCCATTCCCACGCAATGGAGATACGCCCATGACCGAGGCCATGTTCACCGATGCTATCGCCTTGCTGAAGGCGGATCATCGCAAGGTCGAGCAGTTGTTCGCCGCGTTTGAAAAAGCACGCGATGACAACCGCAAGCAGCAGCTTGCGGGGGAGATCTGCACCGAACTGAAGATCCACACGCTGATTGAGGAGGAGATTTTCTACCCTGCCTTTCGCGGAAAGATCGAGGACGACACGCTCGACGAAGCCTATGTCGAGCATGATGGCGCCAAGCTGCTCGTCAACGACATCGAGGCAGCCAGCCCTTCCGATAATTTCTACGATGCGAAGATCACGGTGCTGTCCGAAGAAATCAAACATCATGTGCATGAGGAAGAGATGCCCAGTGAAGGCATGTTCGCCCAATGTCGCAAGACCGATGTCGATCTCGTCGCATTGCGTGACGCCATGATGGCACGCAAGCAGGACCTGCTCGAAAAGTCCAAACAGGACGGGCTGCCACCTGCAAAGCCGGTCGCAGTCAAGCTCGCCTTGGCCTGACGGTCCATGTGAACCCTTTGTAATGGAGTTTGACGAGCGCCTGTAGGGAGATGCGGTCCGGCGCCCGTCCGCAGTTTTGCGTGGCAGACGCTGGATGAGCTGATGGGAAGGAAAAGGCCGGAATGCAGCTATTGCTGGCCACAATCTGATTATCCCGCATCTGCCGGCGCCTGTTGCGATGGAGGTGCGAAACGAGTGCGGGCGATCTAGAGAGACGCAATGATCCGCCTCTCTCCGCTACGCCACAGTGCGTGGTCTGCTCCGGGCGGTCGTTCGGGGCGGCACCATTTGCCGCCGAATGTGTTCCTCTCGCGGGCCGCCATAGCCTGATCGGCAACTGGCGCATTAGGGTACCGCGACATGGCAAAGATTTATGCGATCGCACTGGGCTGGCTCATCGCACTTCTCGGCGGCTTCTTCCTGGTCGCGGGAAGCAAGCTCGCATTGCTGGGAGGTTCGATCTATTATGGTCTAGCCGGGCTGGCCATGATCGTGAGCGGGGCCCTCCTGGGACGGCGGGACCGGCGAGGCGCCATGCTCTACCTGCTCGTCTGGATTGCGACGCTGGCCTGGGCGATCTGGGAGGTTGGACTCGACGGCCTTCAGCTCATCCCGCGTCTCGTTGCGCCGACCGTTCTCCTCATCCTTGTGGCCCTCACCTTGATCCGCCGGCCGCTGCGGGGGCGCGTGCCGGCTTCGGCCTTAACATTCCTTCTGCTCGCAAGCGCAACTGCCCTCGTGCTTCACGGTCTCGCCCCGTCCGCCGGGCAGGCGACAGCCTCGGCAACGGCCGCCACGGCCGGATCGGCGTCCGGCATGCAGGACTGGTCACATTATGGCGGCACGTTGGCTGGCGATCGCTATTCCACCCTCGACGAGATCACACCCGCCAATGTCGCCCGGCTCCAGCTGGCCTGGACCCAGCGCACGGGAGACGTCGTGATGGCGGATGAAGCGGTCAGGCACCTGCGCGAATATCATTCTGAAGCCACTCCGATCCAGGTGGGCGATACGCTCTACACCTGCACGCCGCACAGCTATGTCCAGGCGATCGACGCGACGACGGGCAAGACCCGATGGAGCTGGCACAGCACTGCCGATATCAAAGGCAATAGCTATCTGGTCTGCCGCGGCGTTTCCTATTTCGAGGCGCCAGCAGGGACGCCCTGCCCTCGCCGCATCTTCGCGCCGACCTTCGACGCCAAACTCTATGCGTTGGATGCAGATACCGGTCGCCCCTGCGCGAGCTTCGCGCGAAAAGGGCATATCGACCTGCGCGAGAATATGGGTCCCTCCCCCGCCGCCTTCCAGATCAGCACGTCACCGCCCGTGGTCGCAAACGGCCGCCTGATCATTGGTGAACGCGTGATCGACAATGTCGCAGTCGACGAACCCGCCGGTGTGGTACGCGCTTATGATCCCGTGTCTGGCGCGCCCATATGGAGCTGGGACGTCGGGCGCGGCGATGACGCCGTCAAGCCTCTCTCCGGGACGGAAACCTACACGCGCGGCACACCCAATGTCTGGGGTGCGATGACCGCCGATCCGAAAAACGGCATCGTCTATCTCGGGACCGGCAACGCGACGCCGGATTACTGGATCGGGCGCCGCCGTCCCTTCGATGACAAATATGGTACGTCGATCGTGGCTCTCGACATCGCCACCGGCAGGATGCGCTGGCATCGCCAGCTCGTGCACCGTGACATGTGGGACATGGACGTGCCTGTCGGCCCTTCGCTGATCGATCTTCAGGCAGCGGGTGGTGCTACCGTCCCGGCGCTCGTCCAGACCACCAAGATGGGCCAGGTCTATCTTCTCAACCGCCTGACGGGCGCGCCGCTTGCCCAGATCGTCGAACGGCGCGTGCCAACACAAGGTGGAATGACCGACGAACGCTTCTCGCCGACGCAGCCCTTTTCGGTCGGGATGCCCTCCTTCACCCCACCACCGCCCACCGAGACGGCGACATGGGGTGCGACGCCGATCGACCAGCTCGTCTGTCGCATCCAGTTTCGCGAGGCCCGGGCCGCGGGCATCTACGCGCCGATCGGCATGACCCCCATCATCGGCCACCCCGCCTTCGATGGGGTGACCGACTGGGGCGGCGCCGCGGTCGATCCCGAACGCGGGTTCATGACCGTGAACACGATGGAGATGCCGTTTCGGATTCATCTCGTCCGGGCGGATTCGACCGAGGGCAGGAAGATGATCGCGGCGGCCGCGCGCGGCGGTGAGAATGCGAAGGCGCCAATCTACTATCAACAGTTCGGCACGCCCTATGTGGCGGTGGTGCAGGCCTGGATCGGGCCGTTCGGCGCACCCTGCAGCGCGCCGCCCTGGGGCAAGCTGACTGCGGTCGACCTGAAGACCCGGCGCGTCCTGTGGAGCCAGATCCTCGGTACGGCGCGGGACACCGGTCTGTTCGGAACCCGCCTCGGCCTGCCGATCAAGACGGGCGTTCCGAATCTCGGCGGCTCGATCCTCACCCGCGGCGGACTGCTGTTCATCGGCGCGACCACCGACCAATATCTGCGCGCATTCGACGCACGGTCGGGCGCTGAGCTGTGGAAAGCCCGTCTGCCTGCCGGCGCCCAGGCAACACCCATGACATATCGGGGCCGTGACGGGCGGCAATATGTCGTCATCACGGCAGGCGGACATGGCGCGCTCGGCACCCGCTATGGCGACTATACGCTCGCCTTCGCCCTTCCCCACTGACGCGCAGCCTGAAGAGCTTTCGTCGGATACGGCAAGGCTGGAAGCTGAACGTCAGATCATGGGCCCATCAAAGCCGGCGACCCAAGAATGACCTTATCGCGGCGAATGGGCGATGATGCACCATTGGGCCGACCGCACCGGCATCGCAATTCGCTCCACCGCCTCCTATCTGCAGCTGGTAGGGAGATCCGATCGCAGTGGCGAGTCATGGTGATGCGATTACTGGCTTTCGGGAGAAGCTCGTCCAAAGCGGGTATGTTCACTTGCCCGCACCAGCGCTCCAACGGCTGGCTGGTTGGTCCGATGAGAATTGGCCGTCTTTTGCATCGTCCTGGGACAGGCTGGGGCAGGACCGATACATGGCGGACGGTGGGCGCTACCGGCGCCGTCGCCACGCCGTGTTCGAAGCAAGCGGCCGCGACTTCGTTCGCAAGCCTCACCAGCCGCATTTCCAAAGCCGCGACTATAATCCGCTCAACGGCGATGTGCAGCGCTGGTTCGACCCCGTTGAATCCGCCGTCGCCGACAGCGCTATCCTGCGCTCGATCTTTCAGCGCCTGACCCCTTTGTTCAGCACACTCGATGGTCGGAATATCTCAGGGTGCTGGCACAGCGAAATGCATCAGTTCAGGATCGAAGCCTCGCCGACGGAGATCGGCCGCCCGACGCCCGAGGGTCTGCATCGAGACGGCGTCGACTGGGTGCTGGTCTTGTTGATATCCCGCGAAAATGTGGACGAAGGCGTGACCGAGATTGGAGGCAATGACGAACAGCCGCTCGGCCGCTTCATGCTTCGTGATCCAGGCGATGCCGTGCTCCTCGACGACAGGCGGATCAGGCATGGCGTCACCCCGATAAAAGTGGCTTTCCCGGCCCATCCGGCCCATCGCGACGTCCTTGTCGTGACCTGGAAATTTTTGACGCGGAGCCGCCAGCTATCTCCCCCCGGAATTTGACGCGCACCATTCGGCCTGAATGGAAGGATGCAGCTGGGCCGCAGGCAGCGCGAAGCCATCCGCATACGGGGCAACCAACCAACCGCTTCACGTCAGATCCGCGTCACCAGATCCCGGAACCACATCTCTGACGGAACGGAACAGATTCCGCGACAGTGAAGACAGCGCGAGCGAGACGCTGCGCTGTCTTCATTGAATGCCGCGATTGCCGCGATTGCTATAGCGGTACGAAGCCGGTTTTTGACAATACGGGCCGGACTCGGATCACGCCGCCTTCGGCGGCGCGAACTTCGTCAGATCGATCCCTTCCACTGCGGCCTTATATTCCTGGGCGCTCGGCGTGCGGCCGAGAATAGTCGAGAGGACCACGACCGGGGTCGATGCCAGCAGCGATTCACCCTTCTTCTCCACGGAATCCTCGACGACGCGGCCCTGGAACAGGCGGGTGGAGGTGGCAAGGACGGTGTCACCCTTCGCCGCCTTCTCCTGATTACCCATGCAGAGGTTACAGCCCGGACGTTCGAGATAGAGAATATTCTCATATTCGGTCCGGGACGCCGTCTTCGGGTGCGCATCATCGAACTCGAAGCCCGAATATCTCTGCAGAATCTCCCAATCACCCTCGGCCTTGAGTTCATCGACGATATTGTAGGTGGGCGGCGCGATGACCAGCGGCGCCTTGAACTCGACCTTGCCGTCGGTCTTTTCGATATTCTTGAGGATCTGCGCGACAATCTTCATG
This sequence comes from Flavisphingomonas formosensis, assembly GCF_009755815.1. Lineage (GTDB taxonomy): Bacteria > Pseudomonadota > Alphaproteobacteria > Sphingomonadales > Sphingomonadaceae > Flavisphingomonas > Flavisphingomonas formosensis. The sequence continues at coordinate 7,154 of NZ_WRPK01000017.1, read as the reverse complement.
TCGCCCTTGTGCACCATGCAGGATCCAACGAAGCCCAGATCCACCTTCTTGGTTCCGCCATAATAGGAGATCGGTCGGATCGTATCGTGCGTGTAGCGCTTCGATACATCAGCGTTGTTCACATCCGGATCGGCGATCATCGGCTCGTCGATCAGGTCCAGGTCCACCACGATCTCGGCGAAATATTTCGCATTGGCGTCGGGGGCCAGCGCCGGCTTCTCGCCCATACGAATTTCGGCAATGCGGGTATCGGCCTTGGCGATCAGACCCTTCAGCGTCCCGGCGGCATTGTCCATGCCCTTGTCGATCATAATCTGGATGCGCGATTTCGCTATCTCCAGCGACTCGATCAGCGTCTCGTCCTGCGAGATGCAGATGGAGGCCTTGGCCTTCATCTCGGCCGTCCAGTCGGTGAAGGTGAAGGCCTGGTCGGCAAGCAGAGTGCCGATATGGACCTCGATGACCCGACCCTGGAAGACATTGTCGCCGGCCTGCTGCAGCATCTGCGCCTGGGTGGCGTGGACGACATCGCGGAAGTCCATATGCGGCTGCATCTTGCCCTTGAAGGTCACCTTAACCGACTGCGGGATCGGCATGGTCGCCTCGCCGGTGGCGAGCGCCAGTGCGACGGTGCCGGAGTCCGCGCCGAAGGCCACGCCCTTGGACATGCGCGTGTGGCTGTCTCCGCCGATGATGATCGCCCAATCGTCCACGGTGATGTCGTTCAGCACCTTGTGGATCACATCCGTCATCGCATGATAGACGCCCTTCGGATCACGGGCGGTGATCAGGCCGAAATTGTTCATGAAGGCCATGAGCTTCGGGATGTTGGCCTGCGCCTTCTTGTCCCACACCGAAGCCGTGTGGCAGCCCGACTGATAGGCGCCATCGACCAGCGGAGAGATGACGGTGGCCGCCATCGCCTCCAGTTCCTGCGCGGTCATCAGCCCGGTCGTGTCCTGCGAGCCGACGATATTCACCTTGACCCGCACGTCGGAGCCCGCATGCAGCACCTTGCCCGGCGTCACGCCGACGGCGTTGCGGTTGAAGATCTTCTCGACCGCGGTCAGCCCCTGGCCCTCCGCAGTTATCTCCTTGTTCGGAGCGAAGACCGGGGTCGGTTCGATCCCGAGCGTCTGCGCGGCGAAAGTCTGGAGCTTCTTGCCGAAGACGACGGCATAGGAGCTGCCGGCCTTCATGAATTCCATCTTCTGCGGCGTGAAGGAGGCGGCGACGTCCACCAGTTCTTCGCCCTCCGCGTTGCGGAGCTTCTTGTTCTTCACGTCGATCTTGAGGACGGTGCCCGTCTCGACCGAGAACTTCTCCTCGAGGATCGGATTTCCGTCATTGTTGACGATCGGTTTGCCGTCGGGGCCGGTCTTCTTGACCCAGTTCTTCAGGTTGATGCCGATGCCGCCGGTCACGTCGACGGTGGTCGCGAAGATCGGCGAGATGCCGTTGGTGCCCGCGACCACGGGCGCATAGTTCACGAAGGGCACATAGGGGCTCGATTGCTTGCCGGTCCACAGCGCCACATTGTTCACGCCCGACATGCGCGACGATCCGACGCCCATCGTGCCCTTCTCGGCGATCAGCATCACGCGCTTGTCCGGATGCTGCGCCTTGAGCGCAACGATCGCCTGCTGGGCTTCCGGCGAGATCATGCACTGGCCATGCAGTTCGCGATCCGAGCGCGAATGCGCCTGATTGCCGGGCGACAGCAGGTCGGTCGAGATATCGCCTTCGCCAGCGATGAAGGTCACGACCGGGATCTCGTCCTCGACGTCGGGCAGCTTGGTGAAGAACTCAGCCCGCGCGTAGCTCTCGAGGACCTCCGTCGCAATGCCGTTGCCCAGCAGAAATGCGTCGCGCAGACGCGCCATATCGGCGTCGTAGAGGAAGACCTGCGTCTTGAGCACGTCGCCCGCCTGCTTCGCGATCGCGGGCTCATCGCCCAGCGCGAGGTCGAGCAGCACTTCGACCGATGGGCCGCCCTTCATGTGAGACAAGAGCTCAAGCGCGAAGGCCACCGAGATCTCCGGAACAACCGCTGCCCCGAGGATGATCTGCTTCAGGAAAGCGGCCTTGACCGCCGCCGCGCTGGTGGTACCTGGCAACGTATTGTAAATGAAGAATTTCAGAGCGTCGGCCCGATGCTCGTTGCCAGGCTGCTTGATGAGCGCGATGATCTCGGCGAGGAGCCCGCCATCGTCGATCGGCTTGGGTGCAAGCCCCTGGGTTGCTCTGCCTTGAATTTCGGTCAGGTAATCAAGGTAGAGGCTCATCTTATCCCACCTTCATGAGTGCACAACAGAAGCAGACACGCCGCCGGTCACCGGCCGTGGACCGGCCACGGCCGTTGTGGCGGCGGGTACGCGAACCCAGGTCGCCTGACAAGACGCCGCATTGCAACAAAGACGCTTGCGATCGCCTCGGTCCAGCGAACGCCGTCAGGTGAGCGCCCTATGCCAGCATGACGATCCCGGACTGGTCAGAGATCGGCCAGGCTATGCCGCCAAAGCCCCCCGGTGGAATACGATCTCACGTCCACCTCATGATCCGTCTGCAAAAGAATTGCGGACCGGTTCGTCGGCGTCGGTAGAATTTACCTCGTTAGACGGGGGTAGCGCACCGGTGTTGGCACCGGATCTCGAAGTCGCAGTGGCTTGACCCTGTATCCCCCGCTCCTCATCGCTGCTTCGAAGGAAACGGCCATGGCCGTTTCCCCAGGGAAAGATCGCCTCCAGGGGAGACATAGTCGCACGCGGCGATCGAGAAGCGCTTTTCGAACTGCCGCGCGCGCGTTTCCCGGCTCTCGGGAAAAGTCATCCCTGCCTTCGCACGTGATGAAATGCGCGAACGTCCGGTTCGGGGCGCTGACGCGATTGCGAAGCAGCCGGGCCCAGCTGCCAGCTCGGAAACTACGATACCAAAACGAGTAAGATCGCTCGATCCGATGCGATCGAATCGTACACCAACCTAGAAGCGGGTCGAGAAGGCGAGACCACCGCCCTTGCTGTCTCCCCACGGCACGAGGCGCACCGCCGGGTGCCTTTGCCGCGTCAGGAGGAAACCGCTCGCGAGCCCGATCGAGGCACCTGCTACCGTGTCGTACCAGTGGTGGCGTTTTGCCTCAATGCGACCGACGCCCACGAAAGTGGCCACTGCCAGAGCTGGCAGGCCCGCTTTCCAGCCGTAGCGGTTCTCCAGCGTCGCAGCCGCGGCGAAGGCGATCGACGTATGGCCCGAGGGAAAGCTCTTGCGGTCGCTGCCGTCAGGCCGGCGCTCCGGAAAACCCTCTTTGAGCAGCTTGGTGGTGCCGCCGGCGACGACCAGGCTGCCAACGGCCTGCAATTCGCCCGACCAGTCTCCTTGCACGGCGGGCGTGATCAGAGCCGCGGCGACCAGAACGTCGCGGCCAATCGTGCTGGCGTCGTCCCAGCCACCACGGCTCGCCTGGGCAGGTGAGGCGGCTGACAGGAGAACGAAAGAGAGAGCGACCGGCACCGGCCGCCAATGGCATATGTGCTTTGTCATCTGGCCATCCCGAGCTGGCTTTCGTTCTTTTCGTCCCATAGTGCACGCGCAGCCGCCGCCGAACCGCGCCAATCCAGTATCCGCCAGCCGCGATCGACAGCGACCGCACGCAGACGTGGGGATGGGTTCACCGCTACGGGCTCATCGCAATAGTCGAACGTCGGCAAGTCTGAGCAATGGTCGGAGTAGAAGCGGATGTGCGCCCGGTCGCGCTCGATCCCGCCCGCGCTCAGATGATCCGCCAGCATCGCGCACTTGGCATCGCCATAGCAATTCTCGCCGACGATATGAGGCGTGAGATAAGTCTCCCTCCAGTCGCAATCGGTTGCCACCACCTCACCAATGCCGAGCCGCCCGGCGAGGGCCGCCGCATAGAAGCGAGGCGCCGCGGTGGCGAGAATGATGCGACGGCCCTCCGCCCTGTCCGCGGCGATGAGGTCGAGCGCCTGGCGATAGATACCCGCCCGCACCAGCCGCTCGGCAAATCCTTCGGCCAGCAGATGCACCTCACGGGCCGATAGCGCCTTGCCTAGGAGCAACGCGTGCATCCGCTCCTTCATGCGCGCCCGAGGCAGGCTGCCGCGCGCATAGGCCAGCGCCGGCGCGAGCAGCGCGGGCAGCAGCAATAGGCGCTCCGGCGCGCGCTGCCACGCGGCGTAGAGAAGGAAAGGCAAGTAGGTGGGCAGCCGGGTTAGCGTGCGGTCAAGATCGAAGACCGAAAGCAGGGTCGGCCGGGGCGCCGGACCATCAGGCTTTTCCACCCCGTCATCCCTCAATGCCATCGTCGCTCCCTTTCGCGGCGAGGCGTGGCACTCGTGCCTGACGATAGGATGGTTCGAACATTTGATTTCGGCCATCTTTCCCCGCCTCCCTGAAGATGGCCGAAATCAAATGTTGGGCATGGTGGCGCATGCTGTGCGTTCGCTCTAACCAGCCGATATGAACATCCTGCTGATCGAGGACGATGATCGCGTCGCGCAGCATATCGGACGCGGCCTGCGCGAGGCGGGGCATAGTGCGGTGCGCGAGGCGGACGGCCGGTCCGGCCTGCTGCGAGCGGCGTCGGAGGATTTCGATCTGCTCGTCATCGATCGCATGCTTCCGCAGGTCGACGGACTGACCATCATCCGTACGCTGCGCGCCAGCGGCATCACGACGCCCGTGATGATATTGAGCGCGCTTGCCGAGGTGGACGAGCGCGTGGCCGGACTGCGCGCCGGCGGAGACGACTATCTCACCAAGCCCTTCGCCATGTCTGAGCTGCTGGCGCGCATCGACGTCATCGTACGGCGCGGACCAGCGATCGCGCCGTCGACCGAGATCGTCGTCGGAGACCTCGCGATCGATCTGCTCGGACACCAGGTCACGCGACGGGGCCAGCGCATCGACCTTACGGCGCGCGAATTCCGGATCATCGAATATCTCGCCCGCAATGCCGGCCGCACGGTGACGCGCGCGATGCTGCTCGAAAATGTGTGGGATTATCATTTCGATCCGCAAACCAACATCATCGATCAGCATGTCAGCCGCCTGCGCCAGAAGATCGATCGCGGCTTCGGCAAGCCCCTGCTGCACACCGTGCGCGGCACGGGCTACGTGCTGCGCGCCGGCGAATGAGGGCCCTGCGCGGCGTTGTCCATCGGATGAGGCGCAGCCTCACCTTTCGGCTGGCGCTGACCTATGTCGGGCTGTTCCTAGGATCCCTGCTGAGCCTGTGCGGCGCGGCCTTCTGGCTCAGCGTGCATCGCCCCATGCAGGAGGAGCTCGGCATCGTGGCAGCTGAGGCCGACACGCTTGCCCGAATCGACGCGGCGCATGGACGGCCAGCATTGATCGAGGCGCTCCAGCGGCGCGTGAGAAAGCGGGAGGAAACTGTCGCCTTCCACGCGCTCATCGCATCCGACGGCGAGGCGATCACCGCAAATCTGCCGAGTTGGCCACGCAAGCCGATCACCCATTCGATCCGCCTCGAAGCAGATGTTTTTGAAAATGGCATCGAACATGACGAGGAAGCCCTCGTCGTCGAACGCGCCCTGTCCGACGGAGCCAGGCTGATCGTCGGACGCGACGTCGAAATGCTCGCCGATCGCGAACGCCTGTTCGCGCAGGGTGCGCTCTGGCTCGGTGGTGCGGCGATCCTGCTCACCATCATTGGCGGCTTTGCGATGAGCCGTGCAGTAGGCATGCGGCTCGACGCGATAAACCGCACCGCCCGCCGTGTAATGGAGGGCGATCTGCACGAGCGTATCGCCATCCGTGGCAGCGGGGACGATTTCGACGATCTCGCGATCACGTTGAACGGCATGCTGGCGCGTATCGAGGATCTGATGGAATCCGTCCGCCGGGTTTCGGACAATATCGCCCATGAACTGCGCACTCCGCTCGCCCGGCTGCATGCGGATCTCGACGAATTGCGTCGAGCGGCCGATGCGCAGGAGCGCGAAACGCTGGTCGAGCAGGCGATCGACGAGGCGGCACGCCTGCGCGCCGTTTTCGACGCGCTGCTGAAGATCGCGCGGATCGAAAGCGGCCGCCACGCTGCCGGCCTGCGCGCCATCGATCTGGCCGCCCTGCTCGCCGACGCCGTGGAATTCCATCAGCCGGAAGCGGAAAGCCACGGCCAGTCCATCGTGACCGAGATTGAGCCGGGGCTGGCATTGTGCGCGGATCCGGATCTCATCTTCCAGGCCGTATCGAATCTGCTCGACAATGCGATCAAATATGGCGGCGTAGGAGGGCACATCCTCGTGACGGCGGATCGATCCGGCGCGTGCACCCGCATTGCGGTCAGCGACGATGGGCCGGGGATCCTGCCAGAGCATGTCACCCGGGTTACCGAGCGTTTCTTCCGGGCGCCGAATGCGGTGCTGCAACCTGGCACTGGCCTCGGCCTCAGCCTCGTCGCCGCGATCGTGAGCTTTCATCGCGGCAAGCTCGTGATCGTACCGGCTGCGGCAGGCACGCGGGTCGAGATGCTCCTGCCATGACAGGCGCGGTGCCGCCGAGGCAGGCCTATCGGATCGGATTGTCGGAAGCGGGAGCCGACGCTCGAGGAAGATGCGCTCTGCCTGGCAGAGTGCTCATCGGCACTCCGATGCCTATAATCCCGGAATAGGGAGAAGCGAGCAAGAATCGTGACGATCGACAGGCAGACAAAATGGGTGGATCTTTTCCCTTATCCGTTCCAATTTGATCCGGGCAACGTACGGATCAAATCCTTCGAGCGTTTCTCGAAGATCAGGATTCTACACATCCAGCAACGATCGACGTCTGTTCGGAAGAAATATTGATATTCTCGTCCAGCTTCCGCACTCTAGCATCCGGCGAGTGACAGGCCGGATTCGGCATCTCGATTTTACAATTGTTTACTCAGCCCATTTGTCAGCTCATGCTACCGCGCGCCTGCGGTTCGTTCATGCCCATGAATGACCGTCTGAGGGGCGTCCGTCGGCGTGTGGCGTTTTGTCGGCGGGCGCTTCCGCATGGCGGGCGATCGCGCTAGAGCATTTTGTGATCATACGGGATCATATCCGGCATGGCGGATATAATTCTGACATTCGTGGGCGGGGAAGAGGTCGAGGAGTTGTCCGGTTCGATCCCATAAGGCGTCGCGAGAA
>NZ_WRPK01000016.1 GCF_009755815.1 Flavisphingomonas formosensis | reverse complement strand
CTGCACCCCTCCTGCCGGTGTGGGCGGCGTATTCGCCCCCCCCTTATTCCTGTGGGGGGCGGGCCCTCCCGCCCCCCCGCCACATTCGCGTGTGAGGCGACGTCATGGGTTTTGCGCTGCGCGACAATCTGACCTTCTGCGTGCTCGATCGGCATGTCGTTTTTCTCGACATTGCCGCCGACCGCTATCTTGGGGTCTCCGAACAGATCTCCGGGGCGCTTTTGCGCCTGATCGCGAACGAGCATGATCCCGGTGTCCTCGATGCTCTGAAACCCCTCATCCAGGACGGCGTTCTGATCGAGACCGCCGGCCCGACGAGCCTGCGACCTGCAACGCTGCGCGAGGCCAGCCGTTCGCTCGTCGACTCCGCCGTCGTGTCGCCCGTCCGCGGACAGCGAGCGACGGCGCTCGCATCGCTCGCGATCCATGCTCTCGAACTCAGATTTCGGGCGCTGGAGTCCATCCTCGCTGCGATAAGACGGAGGAAGCAGGCTATCGCCGAGGTTAAGGCGCGATCGTCTCATATCGGCGAGATCACCGGCGCCTATCTCGCTTCGGGCCGGTTGATCAGCCCGAACCGGAGATGCCTGCTCTATTCGCTGGCGCTGACCGATCGTCTCATCGCCGCGTCGATTCCCGCGTCCCTGGTATTCGCGGTCAAGCTGGCGCCATTTGCTGCGCATTGCTGGGTGCAGCATGACGATTGCGTGCTGAACGACAGCCTCGACCACAGCAGGCTGTTCACGCCGATCCTCGTCGTCTGATGGCCTTGCGTTACCTCATCCTGATCGGGTCGGCGCAAGCCGTCCAGCCGCTGGTCGAGCGCTGCGCCGCCTGTACGGAGCTTCGTCCGGTGATGACGGGCAGGCGCTTCACCGTGCTCACCGCTGGCGAGGGCGATGCGATCTGCAATCCGCTCTCCGCGACGACTGTCATCGGCCATCTCTTTTCGACGATCCACATGAGTCGGGTGAAGCAGCTCGACGACGCGATGGCCGGCCGTATCCGCCAATCGCGAGGCGGCGAACTCGTCGAGTCCTATTGGGGCGGCTATGTTTCGGTCTTCGAAAGCCCGGATTCTTCAAGAACGCACATCGTGCGCGATCCCGTCGGCACGGCACCCTGCTATTATCTGAAGGCGGAAGGGATCTGGGTCGTGGCATCCGACCTGGAAGCCCTCCGGCAGGCGCGGCTGTCGACACCGGCGATCGATTGGGGGAGTGTCGGCCGGCATCTGCTCCAGCCCGACCTGCGCACCAGCGAAACCTGCCTTACGGAAGTGGTCGAGCTGCCGGGCGGACATCGTCTTACGCTCGGGCCGGGCGAAGCCGATGTCGATCAGCTCTGGTCGCCCGGGCGGTTCGTGTCGCCTCGTGAACAGATCAGCGATCGTGCCGAGGCTGTCGAACGGCTTCGCCGCACGACGCTGAACTGCATCCATGCCTGGGCATCCTGCTACGACGAGCTACTCGTGCAGATCTCCGGCGGCCTGGATTCTTCCATCGTCGCGGCCGGGCTCCGCAAGGCTGCGGCGCACATATCCTGCCTCACGATTGCGACCGTTCAACCCGAAGGCGACGAGCGTGGCTACGCCCGCGCCGTCGCCGATCATCTCGGTCTGTCGTTGCGCGAGGCGTTCTTCGACCCGTCGCAGGTCGACGTCACCCATAGCGACGGATCGCATCTGCCGAGGCCGACCGCGCGCTGCTACGGCCAGGAAATCGATCGCATCAGCCTGCAGGCCGCGCAAGACGCGGGCGCGCAGGCGGTGTTCACCGGTAATTCAGGGGACGGCACCTTCTGCTTCCTCCAGTCCGTCAGTCCCGTGGTGGACCGGCTTTTGACGGAAGGATTGGGCGTCGGTTCGTGGCGTACCGTTGAAGACGTGGTCCGGCTGACCGGATGCAGCGTCTGGACGATCCTCCGACTGGTCGCCGGCAGGCTGCTCGGAGGGCGGCGTCCCTATCGATGGCGGGTGGACACGCGCCTGCTCAGCGCGGAGGTCGCCGCCCAGCAAAGGGACCCGCGCGAGCATCCCTGGTTGCCGCCATCGAACAGGATTCTGCCCGGCAGGGCAGCGCATATCGCGCGGCTCGTCCAGGCGCATTATCATCAGGAGGCCTTTCCGCGGGGACGGGATATCCCGATGATCTCGCCCCTGTCGTCCCAACCCCTGGTCGAACTCTGCCTGCGGATACCGACCTGGATGTGGTGCTCCGGCGGGATCAACCGGGCCATCGCGCGGGCGGCGTTCGCGCCCGACCTGCCGGCAGCGGTGCTCGAGCGGCGTTCGAAGGGTGGTCCCGATGGACTGCTCGTCGACATTCTCGAGCGCAACCGCGGGACACTCGTCGATTTTCTGGGCGAGGGTCTCCTCGCCCAGAACCGGATCGTCGACGCCGAACAGATCAGGGCCCGTCTGGCGAGGTCGGGTCCAACGGTTGGCGAGGACTATATCCGGCTGCTCGACCTTGCGGACGCCGAGGCGTGGGCAAGAGCCTGGGACGGTTGAACAGGCATTTGGGAGCGCGTCTATGGACGCGATAGGCATCCGTCAGGCCACGGCCTTCAAGATATCCCCATGTTCGAAGGCGCTGGCCATCCGGTCGATCTGGACGCCGGTCAGGCCGAGGCCTGCCGCAACATCGCGCCAGGCCAGCACGGCCGCACCGACCTCGGCGGCAATGGATCGTGCCTTTTCCAGCGTCAGTCCAAAATAACCGGCGACGGAAAGGGCGGTGTCGAGCGAGGCGGTATCGTCCTCGCCGTCAAGCGTCAGCGCATGATGCCGGGGCTTCACGTCGGTCGGCATCGGATTGAGATCATAGGCCGGTGCGAGCCGCCATCCGCCAGCGAAGCGGAGATAACCATGGTTGCGCAGATGGTCGTCGGTGTTGGAGATCAGAATGTTGAATATCATGCGACGCCAGAGCTGGGCGGCGTCGCGTTCGGGCGTCGCGCCGTCCCGCCGGAGGAGATCGAGCAGCTCGATATAGCTGCGTACCTCGCCATCCGATGCGCCGAGGGCGGTCAGCGCCGACATGAAGGGGATACGCCGACCGGTTTCATCCCGATCGAAACGTTGCATCATGAAAATGGGCCGCTTCTTGACGATGTGCAGATAGGAGACAGGCACATCGATCCCGGCTGCTCTGGCGAGTTCCATCGCGGTTGCCTCCCAGCGCGGTACCGGCCAATCATCGGTGGGACTGGGAAATTTGGCGAGCATCGGATGACCCTGTTGGTCGAGGACGATCGCCTTGGGTCTTGCACCGCCGAGCGAGGCGCCAGGCGCCAGCAACAGGCGTAAATCGTCATCGCTTTCCTTGTCGTTGATCACGCGCGTGGCGGCGGAGAGCAGGGTGCCAAGACTGACCAGGGGTGGAATCGGCCGATCGGATCGTGACAAGAAGTCCCCGGTGCCGGCTTCGGCAAAACGCAACGCGCCCAGTCGGGTCACGTCTTCGACCAAGGTCAGATAATCGATATCGAGCAGAGTCCTCGGCTGCCGAGCCTCCGCTTTCGCGTGTTGCCGCTCGCGGCGCTTCAGGAGATTGCGTCCCCAGCGATCGGGCGCGGGATCTGTAAAGGCGTTGAACAGACCTCCGACGTGAAATTGGCCACGCGCAAGCGGGAGCGCCGGATCGAGCGCGAAGTTTGCCGGGTGTGCAATCCATGCGGCATCATATTCGAACGATGCGGTTTCGCGTTGTCCTCGCGAACGAGCCCAGAGGCGGCCAACCAAAATGGTATCGCCTTGCCAGTCGAGATGGACGTCGAGTTCCCGGTCCATCGCTAGGCTCTCGAGGATCGCGCGCGTTGAGGCAGGCGCTCAGCTTCCAGCGATAGGCCTACTCTGTCGTTGAGCGGGTCGGCGAGCGTCCCGATGCCTTCCGCTAGTCCCAATACGAATAGCACGCTGGCATAGATGCCAAGTGCGACGCCTGGATCGCCCCGCTCGATTCGCGTCAACGTATTCCGGCTGATGAATGCACGCTCAGCGACCATCGCCATGGTCAAGCGTCGCCGCTTGCGGGCCGTGGCGATGTCCGTACCAAGCTTGGCGACGGCCTTACGCACTGGGAAGGGCAATGCGGCTTGTGCCATGGAGTTTTTCATATCTGCACCATAAAGTGTGCCATAATCGAGCTAACGCCCCATTTAAGATGCGAGGTGATATATTGCAAGCGGACGGATTTGGAGAGTGCTCCATAAAAGTGGCACTAAACGCGATAGCGCACTTTTTTTCGAGCATCGTTAGATAAACTGGTCGCGCCAAGTCGCGACGGCCCCACCTTCCTCTTTTCGGCGATGTGTGTCCGAGGGTGCGCCTACGGGGGCGTACCGTCGAAGACGTGGTCCGGCTGACCGGATGCAGCGTCTGGACGATCCTCCGACTGGCCGCCGGCAGGCTGCTCGGAGGGCGGCGTCCCTATCGATGGCGGGTGGACACGCGCCTGCTCAGCGCGGAGGTCGTCGCGCAGCAAAGGGGCCCGCGCGAGCATCCCTGGTTGCCGCCATCCGACAGGATCCTGCCCGGCAGGGCAGCGCATATCGCGCGGCTCGTCCAGGCGCATTATCATCAGGAGGCCTTTCCGCGGGACGGGATATCCCGATGATCTCGCCCCTGTCATCCCAACCTCTGGTCGAACTCTGTCTGCGGATACCGACCTGGATGTGGTGCTCCGGCGGGATCAACCGCGCCGTCGCGCGGGCGGCGTTCGCGACCGACCTGCCGGCGGCGGTGCTCGAGCGGCGTTCGAAGGGCGGTGCCGATGGCCTGCTCGTCGACATTCTCGAGCACAACCGCGGGACACTCATCGATTTTCTGGGCGAGGGTCTCCTCGCCCAGAACCGGATCGTCGACGCCGAACAGATCAGGGCCCGTCTGGCGAGGTCGGGTCCAACGGTCGGCGAGGACTATATCCGGCTGCTCGACCTTGCGGACATCGAGGCGTGGGCAAGAGCCTGGGTCGGCTGAGCGGCCTTTTGGGCGGAGGTCTATTGGCGCTATAGAGCGTCCGCCAGAATGGGGCCTTCAGCACATCTCACGTTCGAAGGCGCTGCCTATCCGGTCGATCTGGACGCCGGTCAGGTCGAGGCCCGCCGCGACGTCGCGCCAGTACGGCTCCGTCGCCATCGACGGCTTCGGATCGTGTCGCTTCCAATGTCGGTCCATATAGTCTGCGGTCCTGCGTAATCGCCGATCAAAAATTGCAGGATAATCGATGGCTGAAAACGGGCCGATGATATAATGTGCCTTTAAAGGCGGGCATTTATCCTGCGTATCTCCCATGTTCAAAAATTGCAGGATAAGTACCTCCAGCGGAAAGGGGTGGAAAGCTGTCCTCTGTGATGGAAATACGGAGGTCGGAGTCAGGGTCGCAGCCAGCGGCTGAACCAGTCGAGATTGCGCCCATAGACAGCGAGACGATGAGCTGGCTGCCATTTGATATGATGCTCGCCGGGATAAACGAACATCTCCACCGTCTTGCCATATCGCCGCAGTGCCGCGTAGGTCTGCAGCGCCGAGCGATATTCCTCGTCCGCGACCTGGATCAGGATGGGTGCGGTTACCTTCTCCACATTGAGAGCCAGCGAATGCCGTGCCCAGAAGTCCGGCCTGTCTTCACCAGCGCGGGGATAGCCCGCCTGCTCCAGAAAGTCGGCGAACTGCGATCCGACATAGAGCGTCTGGATTTGGGGATCGTCGCAGCACTGGCTGATGGCGACCGCCGAGAACATGCTGGTCGCGATCAGCGCATGCTGGACCGTGGAAACACCGTCGCTGAGACCGCTCAATCCGATGCGGCGTTCGTCTATGGCGCCGCGTGAAATGGCGAGGTGGACGCCACCGAGCAGGGCGGAGAGCACGCTCGTCCGATCCGCCCAGCCCGTGATGTTCGCCCGCTCGAACCCGACCGCGTCGCGTGCGGGGGTGAAGGTTCCGACCTCGGGCGGACGTTCGACACTCAGCACCGCAAAGCCGTGTGCCGCAAACAGCTGGATCGGATATTCGTCGCCCGTGCCGCCGCGCAAAAGGCCGCGTGACTGATATTGCACGACGATCATCGGATGGCGTTGTCCGGCCCGGTGATCCGGCGGCAGGACGAGGTCACCGAAGCATTCGATGCCGCGGTCGTTGCGCCAGTGCAGGCGCTGGACCTTGCCCAGCCGGAGTGCAGCATAGTCCGGATTGGGATCGAATATCGTCTCGGCTCGACCGTCCATGATGTCGATCGCGACGATATGCCGCGGCGTCGCCGATCCCTCCCTGAGGCAGATGAGGCGGGTCGTGGCCATTCGGCAGCCGATAAGCAGATCCTCCGTCTCGAGGATGCGCCGCGACCTGCCGGTGGCGGGGTTCCAGCGATAGAGGCCGAGCGCGCTCCGGCCCCATCCGGTCCGCGCTAGGAACAGGATATCGTGCTCGCCGGACGGCCACCAGAGCGCCACGACCCTGTCGCACGGGGCTTGTGTGCAGTGCGCGGTCCTTTGGTCGGCCAGCGTCGCCGAAATCATCGTCGGCGAGGAGTAGAGACCGGCATCCCGGGCGGCGACCCAGGCCCTTTCTCCATCTCTTGTTGCAGTCGTCAGGGATGACGGGCTGGCGCCGCCGTCACCGGATGCGTCAAGCTGCGCCTTCTCTGCCGGCGCCGCCGCGCGAACCTGTCCGCTGACCGCGTCGACATGGAATGCGGCCGGCGTGGCGGTCGCTCGTGGCATGGGGCGGTTCCCCGCCAGTGCCTGGAAGCGGTCGTCGAACAGGAAACCCGACCGGCCCTCGCGCTCGATGTCGCTCTTCTCGCGTGCAATGTCCGGCCGCGTCGAGAAAAATAGGCCGCCATCGCCGGCCCAGGCGAAAGCCACGACGTCGTCGGCCGAGCGGGTCACGGCCCGCGCCTCGCGACCATCGAACCGTGCACGCCAGACCTGGGTCACCCCGTCGACGCGCTTGAGAAAGGCGATCCACTGCCCGTCGGGCGACCAGCGCGGCGTGATCACCCGGGGCGTGCCGCTCTCCCATTCCGCCATGCCCCAGAGATCGTAGGTCATGAGAATCAGCGAACCGCCCCGATCGACGATCAGCGGCCGCGCACCGGGCCGCAACTCCATGACGATCATGGCGAGGCAATAACTGTTGGTGACCGGATCCGCCCGGCGTAGCTGGAAGGCGACACGTTGCCCGTCCGGTGAAATCGCGATCGGACTGTCTCCGGACAGCGATCCATCGGGACGCCCGATATCGCGCAGCCGGACGAGATCTTCCGCCAGCAGGCCCCGCTTATATCCAGTCACCGGGCCGGGAAGAAGATCGGAACAGGGATCGGAGGGCATCAGGGCGGCGCTCGCGCGGCTGCCCGACACCGCGCACGCCAGCAGCGCCACCACCGCCAGTCCACGGATGAATGACATCAGATCCGCTTCGAGATGGTGAGGCTGACGAAACGACCGACCGGGGAGTAGTTGGTGGAATCATAGGGCGTCCGATAGGCGACGCTGTTGAAGATGACGCTCGGCTTGTCGTTCAGGATGTTCTGGGCCGAGAGTGTCAGATCGATGTCACGGAAAATCCCTGCCGCCCGGTCGAGCCGGAGCTGGGCCGTGAGATCGAGGGTGGTCATCGCTCCGACATGCCGGATCGTTGCCGAACGATTGTCGGTCACCCCGCCGACATAGGACAGATAGGATGCGAGGACGATCGACCGGTTGTCCAAGACGAGTCCCGTGCGTCCGCGAAAATGGGGCGGGTTGAAGATCGTGCCAGCGAGTGGAATGGCAGGCTGGCCAGCGCTCAGCCGCTGCCTGCTGTGGAGATAGCTGCCGTTGGCGGTGAAGGTAAGCGAGCCGCCGTTGCCGAGATCGTGGCGATAGCGTGCGAGAAGATCGATGCCGTGGAGCCGCTGCTCCGCGACGTTCAGATTGCGGTTGTCGACGATGGCGATGACGTCGTTGCGATCATAGACGATGCCGAAGGGATTGCTGAGGCCCGATGCCGCACGGCCGATCGCCTCGTCGATCTGCGCGTCGGACGGATCATAGGCGATCAGGTCCTGGTAGATCGGGTTCGACAATATGCCCGAGGTTGACACGATCGGCTGGACGACGCGGTCGCGATAGCGGATGTCGAAATAGCTGGCTTCGATCTGCAGGCCCGGCAGCGGGCGGGGGTGCAGTACCAGCGTCGCGCTCCAGGTGGTTGCGCGCTCCGGCTTGAGCCTTGTGTTGCCGCCTTCGAGATAGAGCACGGTCGACGCGGCCGGCAGACCGGCACCACCGACCTCGCTGGTCGGATAGACATAGGCGAATTGCGGGAAATATTCCTGGACGAGGGTGGGGGCCTTGAACGACTTGCCCCAGCTGGCCTTGATGTCGAGATCCGCGCTCGGCGCGTAGATCAGGCCGATCTTCGGCGTCACCACCTTGTCCATGCCGGGGTAATTTTCATAGCGCAAGGCGGCGCTCACCGAGAGCCGGTCGACGAACGGGATCTGCTGGTCGCGTCCCACGAACGGCAGGAAGAGCTCGCCATAGCCATAATAGGAATCGCGCGAGGCCGAATAGATGCGGGAGACCAGGTCGGACACCGCATAGCCGATCCAGCGATAGCCACCGCCGACCGCGAGCCGGGCGCTGCCGCCCGGCAGGTCGAACAGTGGACCTTCGGCGTTGAGCTCGGCGGACCGGAGCGCGTTGCAGTTGCAGCCGCCATAGACGAAAAAGATGTCGCCGCCGCTGTAATAGTCCGAGTGCGCCCGGGTCTTGTCCTTCGCATAGGTGCCGACGAGGTTGGCGATCCAGTTGCTGCCGAGGCCGACCTTCAGCGAAGGCGCCAGCGAGTAGGATTGGGCCTTCGTCCGGTCGATCTGTCCGCTGAACAGGACATCGTTAGTCGTCGTATAGGGGATGTTGCCGCCCGTCGCCCGGCGGCTGTAGACCGCGTCGAGCGCGATCTCGACGCCTGCGGCGAGCTCCTGGTGGCCGCTGAACAACGCATTGTGAATGCTTTGGGAACGCAGCAGGTCGGCCTCTCCGAAGAGCCCGCGCGCATAGGAGCGCTGCCGCGCCAGGATGGGCGTGTCATGCTCGTAGCTGTAGGCGGCGATAAAGCCGCCGGTCGCCCATTTGTGCCCGAATACCAGCGAATATTGCTGCTGGACGTCGCCGCCGTCGGTCGCGGCGCCGAAGCGGGCGGACAGGGCGGCGCCCTCGAAATCGCGTTTGAGGATGACGTTGGCGACGCCGCCGACCGCATCCGACCCGTAGAGGGCGGATGCGCCGTCGGCGACCACCTCGATGCGGTCGACCGCGGCGAGCGGGATCGCGGAGATATCCACCGACTGGAGGGCGCCGTCATAGGCGAGCCTGTGCCCGTTCAGGAGCGTCAGCGAGGCATCTGCGCCGAGACCGCGCAGATTGAGGCTCGACGTCCCGTTGAAATTGGTGGTGTTGCTCCCGAAATTGCCGATGCCGACACCCGGATTCTGGCCACCCGAGAAATTCTGGGGGAGGCTGCGGATCGCCTCGCCGAGATTGGTCTTGCCCTGGAGCAGCATGTCTTTCTGCGAGAGCGCGATGACCGGCGATGAGGAAGGAGCGCCGCGGATCCGCGAGCCGGTCACGACGATGTCGGCCCGATCCCCCGGGCCGCTCAGAGCCTCGCCCGGCGGCGTCGTTCGCCCCCTGATGGTGACGATACCGTCGGAGACGTCCGCGACGAGCCCGCTTCCTGAAAGCAGGGTTGCCAGCGCCTGTTCGGGCGTAAAGCTGCCCTTGAGCGCTCCCGTACGCCGGCCTTTGACGAGGTCGCCCCTTATGATCAGCTCGAGACCCGATTGCTTGGCTACCTCGCGCAGCGCGGACGCCAGGCTCTGCGGCGCGACGTCATAGCCATGCTCCCCGATCGGCTGAGCCAGGGCCGGCGACGCACAGCCGAGCACGGTCGTCGCCGAGCCGATCATCACCGCGCGCCGCAATCTCCGATATGTCAGATTCACTCGTCACCCCCTTTGCCGCCGCCGGATCCATTGGCGGTTCAAAGGGGACAGACGGGTTCAGCTGCCGGGCGGGCAGCTATTTTTGCCGGTGGGACGTCCTGGCGGACAGCACGAGCCGTTTGCCGTCGGCGGCCAGATCGAGCTCGAGCGATTGTGCGAGCTTCTCGGCGAGCCTGACGGTGTCCTTGAGCCGGAACGTGCCGAACACCTCGATGTCGCCCAGCGCCGGATCGGCGAGTGCGATCTGATAGGAGGAGTGCCGGTTCGCCTCGAGCAGCACGTCTCTGAGCGGCACATAGTCGAAGTCGATCGTCTCGTTCATCCAATTGCTTTCCGCCGCCGTGGCCGCGACCGGAATGGGGCGCGCGTGAGCATCCAGGGCGCCGCTGCTGTAGAGGACACGCTGATCGGGTGCCAGTCTCAGCGGCCGTCCGGTCTTCTTGGCAATCTGGCCCGGCATGAGGACGTCGACCGCGCCGCGTAGCAGGACGACCTTCACCTGCCGGTCCGGCCGCACCCAGACGTCGAACATCGTGCCAACGGCTGTCACGGTGCCGCCGGCCGCCGCCACGACGAATGGGCGCGAAGGATCGTGCGCGACGTCGAACCGCGCGCGACCATTCAGCAGGGTCAGCACCCGCTTCGACGGTTGAAAGGAGACGGTGAGCACGCTGTCGCCATCGAGAAGGACAGTCGAACCGTCGGCAAGGCGGATGCGCCGCACTTCGCCGATAGCGGTGCCGAACCGCTGCTCCTCTCCCGATGAGGCGGAGAGGGAAGGGGGTGTCCGTTGATGGCCGAACTCCGCCTCGCGCAAGGCGAGCATCGCGCCCAGCGCGAGCACCAGGCATACCGCGAATATCAACGTCGCTCTTGGCAACGAGCGGGGGGCAGGCGCGGCCCTTTGCCGGCGCTCTGGTCGCGTCAGTGTCGCTCCGGCCGCCGACATGGCGTCGAGCTCGCGCGACAGCCGCTCATAGACAGGCCGCCGGCGTGGATCGCCCGCGAGCCATTGCGCCAGGCCCGGGCCCGCTGCCTCCGGATCGTTCGACATTTCCGCGAGCCAATGGATCGCCTGGCGCTCGTTCCGCGCCTTGCTAGTCAGCCATCCGAAACCGGTCCAGGTCATCACTCGCGGCTCCGCGCGCGCGCAACATAGGCGATCGCCTTGATCATGTGGCGCTTGACGCCCCCTTCGCTCATTCGAAGCCGTTCACCGATCTGCTTATAGGTGAGCCCCTCGATGCGATGAAGGATGAATATCTCCAATGTCTTGGGCTTCATCCTGGACAGCAGCGCGCGATAGCGTTCGAGCTCTTCGCGCGCCTCGAGATCGCGATGCTGGTCGATGTCTGTGCTGCGGTCATAGCCCTCCTCGACCGGAACCGAGAGCTGGCCGAGCCTGGTGGAGGCGCGCTCGGCGCGGTCGCGCAGGATATTGTCGGCGATGCGGCGCAGATAGGCCTCCGGGGTCTGGATCGGCGTGGTGGGCGCGATCCGCACGAAGCGCAGGAAGACGTCCTGCGCGAGATCGGCGGCTTCCTCGGCGTCGCGGACCCGCCGCGTCAGGAAGCGCCTGAGCTTGTCGAATTCTGCCTGGTATAGGGTCGAGACGTCCGCTCGGCGAGGGGCGACATCGTCAGCATCGCCGGCAGGGATCGGAAGCCCTTGCGGCATCTTACTGCCCACCGACAAGGTGGAGGAGACAGACGCCTCGCTTTGACTGTCGAAGATTTGCTTTGTGCCGGCTCATTTCGTCGCGCCCTATGTCCACTTGGGGCGACGGCCAAAGCCGGATGTTGGAAACCTGACAGATGACAGGCGCATGCGCCTTTACCGGCGAACCGGCTGGACATGCGCGCATGCCACCCGGCCCAGAAACTGTGACCGAGTCCATCTGTTGAGGTTTCCATGCCCCACTCCCGATTATTGCGGGAGCAGGGCCAATTTGCCCGATCTGGGCTTGGACGCAAGTGTTTATCACACCGTCCATCCCCGAGGACCGAGACGATTTGCGGGGGCAGGGCCGCTCGGAGCCGGCCGAGAATTCGCGGCATCCGACGGTGGAGGAGGAGAGTGGGAGGGTGCTCGGTGGGCTTGGTGGGGTGCCCGAGCTTACGCAGGGCGGCACCGACGGGCCTGTCCGATCTTACATATTTGCAAGAGATTCTGAGATGGCAGATGCTCCTCTGCGTGCGCTCCTGGCGCACGCGATTTCCGTGCTTGAGCACATGCTACGGCTTGCGCGAGGCAGCCGCTGGCTGGCGAGTCGCCTCGACGTGACGGATCGACCCGTGATCGAGCATGGCCGTTCATGCGGGGATGATCGCCGCGAGGGCATACATCAAGCGCCGGCATGCGGTCTAAAAATCGCGGCCGGATCACGGACTCCTGATGGCGAGGTTGGAGCGGACGATCATGTGGACCTCGAGCGGTATCGGAGGTGTCTCGAACGGCTACCTCGACGAACATTGGCGGTGTTCATTCTCCATCGCGTACACGGCTTGAGTTTTGACGAGACTTCCGTGCGGCTGCGGATCTCCAAACGCGCGGTACGCCGCCATTTTCGCCGGGCCGTCTATCGCGTATCCCGCAACCTGTGAGCGGGATCGAATCGGGACCAGAAGCTTTTCCGTGAAAGACGGCTTTTCGTTATCGGCCGGGATTGGTCACAAGCTGCAGCAGGACGTGCCCGAACGGGAAGCAAGGCACGCCCCACCATCCGTCGCCGCTATTGACGAGCGGCCTCCCCGGTTTCCATCTTGTCGTCGGGCGATTGCTCGACGGTTTCGGCTAAAATTCCTCCGGTTGGAATGGTTCAGATTGCTCACAGCACGAAGCCGCTCGCGCGGCAGGGGTGCGCGACGATGATGTAGCGCGCCAGCGGTGAGTTTGGCGCGGTGGCGGCGACGGCAGGCGATGGAGTTCCTTCAACGAGAGGAACTCCCCCATGGTGACTCTACCGACAGAGCGACCCGTTACCCCGCTGCGCCAGCGGATGCTCGACGATATGGCGATGCGTTCGATGCGAGCGCGAACCGACATCTTCCGCGCAGCCGGTCCCGCGTATCGGGCCAACCATGCCGGGCATGTGAGCCTGCACCAGCTCAAGGTGATGTCCGCGATCGACCAGAGCCGGTCGCTCACATCAGTCTTTGTGAACGTCTTGTCCTGACGGAAACTGCCATAGGGATCCCGCGTGGAATCGAAGAAGTCAGTTTCCGCGCAGCGTCCGATCGATCCATACATCGAGATCATCCCGGTCGACCTTGCCGAGAACGTGGCGATCGCGCTCAACCCGATCGAGCGCCCCCCGAGTCAGGTAGGAAGTCGTCACGATGAATGCCTTGGTCGCTTCGTGCTCCAGGCGCGTATCGGCTAGTTCGCGCACTAGAGAAAGACCGATCTTGCGATCCACGCGGTTTCGCTTAGCCTGCCAAATCGCCTTGAACATGCCGGCAATGCCGAGATCTTTAACCGCGATTACGTCCACGCCGCCATCTTTGGATCCGCGCGTCAACTCGACGTTGTATCCATCAGTCTCTAGCATGCGCGCTATCAGCACCTCAAGCTCGCGCCAAGACAGTTCGTCTAGGCCGACGAGCCGCTGCTGGACACGCTCGATTAGGCCGATGCTTGGCGATAGCGTGCGGAGGTTCGACCGTGTCTCGGGCGTTGCAAGGACTTCGGCTGTGAAAAATTCCATCCCGAAGGCGAACTTTACGTCTACCGCAAGCGGAGGCGGCTGTGATGCGATGAACAGCACGCGAGAACCCGGAAAACGCAGCAACACATCGGCTGCCAACGGTTCGACATCGATACCCTGCCAATCGACGTCTTCGAAGATCACCAGCCATCGTGTTCCCGGCGGTGCTTCGCGCCAAACCGCTTCGGGATTGTGGCTAAACCGCGCGTAGGTGATAGCTTTGGCGGCATGGGCTGGCACAGGTTCGGGAACCTTGGCGGAAGTCGCCAGCGCGAAATATTCGCTCCACTGCTCGCTGGATGCCCGAGTGGCGGACGTCATTAAGACGCGATCGACCTGACCGTCGTCATAGAGCCTGCGCGCCGCGAACAGGGCAACGGTCGACTTGCCGAGGCCGGGCGCAGCAACCAGCAGGCTACGTGCGTCGTTTCGCTCGGCGAAATGCTCCAGAAATTGCCGCTGTTCGGGATGCAGCGCGGAGATCGGGTCGGTCGGCATTAAACCGGACTAGCACACGGTAGCTTCGTCGCGAGAGAACAGTACCCACGGTCAGGCTTGCTGCCTGAGCGGCGGCCAGCGCTTAAGTCGGCTGACCGACGAACAGAACGTCTTGGATTTCCTTACATGTGCCGAGCGGCTAAGATGTCGCCCGCCGTAACGATTTTTTTCTCGGCTCTGTTTCCGCTTTCCACCCCGCTTGCCGATCAGTGAGCCGATGATGACCGAGCCGAACTCCAAGAGCGCCATCGTGCCGCTCACGCGTATCGATCGCAAGACGTGCGCTCCGTACGTCCGCCCGAAGGCCGTGACGGAGGAGATCGAAGCGACTCTTGCGCTTCCCCTCCACGACGCCTTCGCACTTGCGAGCTCGGGACGGCTGCGCCCGCAGACGCTCGTTTATCTGATGCGCAACTTCCGGCCGAACAGGAGCAACCCAGCCTATGACGGGCTGGTCGTCGCGTTCTACTCCCGTCTGGAGCGCTCCGGCGATCGGCTTATGTCGTGGATGACCGAGACGCAGCGGGAGATGGTGCAGGCGGAGGTTGCCACCAAGGTCGCCGAATGGTTCCACGACGATCGCATGGACATCTTCGAGTTCGGCTTCAGGATAGGTGCGGAACGCCTGTTCCTCACGGCGATAAGCAAGGTCCGCCGGCAGACCGTATTTGAGGTTGCGCAGGAATCCCTCGTAGGTTCCGAGAGTGAAATGACGGGCGAGGAGGCCGCAGATTCCCTCGGCAGGCATCACGCCGGATCGGAGCGACCGCTGGCAGAGGTCCGGGCGGAACTCCTGGAGATCCAGGACAAGTTGAACCACAATGAGAAGCTCGCGGTCGTCTACGTCGAACAGATGGGCATGACAGAAAAGGAGGCCGCACACCTGATCGGCTGCTCCTCCCGCAACGTCCGCTACTTGATGGAAAGCGTGCGGGCGAAGGCTCGCGGAGAATCAAAGCGCGCGCGGAGCAGCGTGCGGGAAAGCGTGAAATGATGAGCAACAATCCTCCCACCACTTTCGACCTAGATGAAATCCTGGCCGGCGTTCACGATGAGCTCGAAGGCGGAGCCAGTGGTGCACGCGTGCGCGAGATCGCAGACGCGCATCCCGACGCGCGCGATGACATTCTCGCGTTCGCCGCCGAGTGGTTCGCATCCGATGGGAGCGATCTGTCGGACGATAACCTCGAAGTCACCCGTACAGCGAGAGAGCATCACCTAGTGCTCGAACGCTTCTGGGCTGCAGCGGCATCGACAGACGCGAAGCCGTTCGAAGGTCTTTCCGCAGACCGACTGGGGGAGGTCGCTACCAAGTGCAGGATCGACATCGACATCCTGCGGCAGATCGTCCGAGGCAAGGTCGATGAAATGTCGATTCCGGCGAAGCTCATCGGATGGTTCGGTGCGGAGCTGGAGGTCCCGCAGCAGGCGGTCTGGTCGTCGCTCACGACGGTCGATAGGGCTGCCTATGCCGATTTCTTCGCGCCGGGTGGACGGCGGGTCGCCGGCAAGATGCGCTTCGTCGACGTCGTGCGGGATTCCGAACTGGGCGATGACGACAAGTGGTTCTGGCTCAACTCGCTACAGCCCTAAGGTGGACCAGTTTGCCATCATCCGATCGCAGGCGCGCCAACTCCGCGAGGCGGTCGGCGTAGCCGATACCGCGACCGGCACGTACGCTGCGCAGATGGTGGCCGCGTTCCGAAGCCTGAAGGTGACGCGGAGGAATCCGGATCATCCGGATCTCGAGGGAGGCCACGGTCAACTCGATCGCGAATTCAAGACCATCGTCATTCGGAACGACCTCTCGGATGAGAACTTCGCCGAGGTCCTCGCCCACGAGATCGGCCATTACGAGATCCATGACGGCCCCTCCCCGGGGTACCATCCCCGCGCGGAAAGGAACGGCGGGGATCCGACGCAGCGGATCGAGACCTACGGGATTAAGGAGAGGCGAGAGACCCAAGCGAACGCCTTCGCACGGGAACTTCTCCTTCCGAGGCCACTCGCGAGAAGAATGTTCGTCGACGGCGGCACGGCCTCACACATCTCGCGCAGTCTGCGCCTCCGCTACGAGACCGTCCTCCAGCAGCTAGCGGACGGCCTTCTGTTGCCGGATCTTCCCGTCGGAGCAACCGACAACGAGGGCCCAGGCCCCGGGTGCAACGAGTCACAGTCCAGGGCGGTCAACCACCGAGGCGAACCGTTCCTCCTGCGAGCGGGGCCAGGGACGGGCAAGACCAAGACCCTCACGGCCAGGATCGTCTCGCTGCTCGACGAGAACGTGGCGGCGAGCGGCATCCTCGCGCTGACCTTCTCGAACAGGGCGGCGCTGGAGCTTGCCGAGCGGGTACAGAAGGCGGCCGGCCCCAAGGCCGTCAACGTGTGGACCGGGACGTTCCACGCCTTCGGGCTCGACACGATCCGGCGGCACCACGCCCTGTTCGGGGTATCCGAGGATCCGCCCGTCGTGGGGCCCAGCGAGGGCGTCGCGATGCTGGAGGAGGCTCTGCCGGCACTCGACGTGGCGCACTACCTGAACCTGATGGAGCCAGCGCTGGCGCTGCGGGACATCCTGCGCGCAATCGCGAGGGCGAAGGACGAGCTCTGCACCTGGCAGGAATACGGCCGTCTCGCCGAAGCGATGCGCGTCGCCGCGAAGACCGACGACGACCTTCTCGCCGCGGAGAAGGCGAGAGAGGTGGCGCTCGTCTACAGGCATTACCAAGAGACCCTGACTGCCGACGGGGCGGTCGACTATGGCGATCTGATCATGCGGCCCACGCTGCTCATGCGTGAGGACCATGACTTCCGCGACGCGATGAGGGCGAGGTTCACGCACGTCCACATCGACGAGTACCAAGACGTCAACCGGGCTAGCGCCATGCTCGTGCGGGAGATCGTGGGTGATGGTCGAAACCTCTGGGTCGTCGGCGACGCGCGCCAGTCCATCTATCGATTCCGCGGCGCCTCGGCGGCCAACATCGCGCGCTTCGAGACCGACTACCCGGCTGGATTACGGGACGGCCTTGAAGAGAACTACCGCTCGAGCGACGAGATCGTCCGCCTTTACACCAGCTTCGGCGGCACGATGAAGGTCAGAGCCTACGCCGGCAGCTCCGCGCTCAGCGCGGCCCGGGGGCCGAACGGCCGGCCGCCCGCGATCTTCGTAGCGCCGGATGGCGACAGAGAGATGGATCAGCTGGCAGGGTCCATCCGAGAACTGGAGAGCGGCGGCGTCCCCTTGGCGGATCAGACCGTGCTGGCGCGAAGCAACGGGGCCTTGGCCAAGATTGCCGACGAACTCGATGCCCGCGGCATCCCCGTCCTTTATCTCGGCCCACTCTTCGAGCGTTCCGAGATCAAGGATCTGCTGTGCGTCCTCTCCATCGTCGCGGAGGACGTCGGGCCGGGACTGGTCCGTGCGGCGGGTCTGCCCGAATACGGCGTGCCACTCGAAGATGCGCTCGCGGTCATCCAGACCGCCAAGGCGACCGAGCAACGCGTGTTCGACCTGCTGCAGAAGCTCGAGGGAACGAACGGTCTCTCGCAGGAGGGGCGTGAAGGTCTCCGCCTGCTCGGCGACCACATCCAGGGCATGACGCGCGGGACGACGCCCTGGCTGGCTCTCGGACGCTACCTGTTCGACAAGAGCGACTACTTCCGTACCGTGCTCTCCGGCCAGTCGCCTTCGGATGCCATGCGGCGGGTGGCAGTACGCCAGCTGCTCGATGCGCTCCGCCAGATGCCGTACTCCGGCAAGGGCGGCCCGATCCGCCGAGCGCTGGATCGGGTGCGTCACATGATCCTACTCGCCGACGAACGCGATCTCCGCCAGCTTCCCGCTGAGCTCGAGGGTCTCGACGGAGTAAGACTGATGACGGTGCACGCCTCCAAGGGGCTCGAATTCGAGGCCGTGCACATGCCGGGGCTCTACGCTGGCGCCATTCCCGCTGCGAACCGTCCGCCGGCCTGCCCACCGCCGGTCGGACTCATCGACGGCGAGGAGCAGGACGCACACGAGGCTGAGGAGGAGTGCATCCTCTTCGTCGGGATGTCGCGCGCCAAGTCGCATCTCCGGCTGTACAGACCAGCGACCAGAAACGGCAGGAACTCCAGTCCGTCGAAATTCCTCGACCGCGTCCCCGTCGTAGTCGGGAACTGCCTCTCCGGCGTACCGCGCGTCAAGCCGGTGGCGACCTATCCGCCCATCGCGTCACCATGCGCGCCCAGCGGGCTGAGCGCCGCCGACATCGAAAGCTACGCGCGCTGTCCGAGACGCTTCTTCTACTCCCGAGTGCTCGGCCTGACGAGCCGAAGCCGGGTC
Source organism: Flavisphingomonas formosensis (assembly GCF_009755815.1). Taxonomy (GTDB): domain Bacteria; phylum Pseudomonadota; class Alphaproteobacteria; order Sphingomonadales; family Sphingomonadaceae; genus Flavisphingomonas; species Flavisphingomonas formosensis. Next base: position 63,447 of record NZ_WRPK01000016.1, on the reverse strand, counting down.
GGAGCCTATCTTGATGCGCATGGCTGCCTGCAGAAGGTGCTCGCCTACGTCCGAGAGCTTCCCGAAGGCGAAACCTACGACGAGGTCCGAGCCCAAGCGATCTTCGATGATGCCTGGTCCGCCAGCGGACTCGACGAGCACCCATTCGGGGGAGCCTACCGCAAGCTGACCGTCGGCATGCTGGACAGGCTCCACCGATCGGCGACGGGGGATCGCCTCAAAGGAGGAGACATGTCCACGCGCGTGGGCGGGGAGGCCATCGTCATCCGCGTCGACCGCATCGAGACCGATGGCGCCACGACCGTCCTCAAGACGATCCGATCGGGCCGCTTGTCCAAGTCGGATCCGGATCGCCTGTCGGCCACACTGATGCTGAAGGCGGTCCGCGAGATGTTCGGTGCGGGCGCCCGGGTCGAGAACCACTACCTCCAGGACGGGGGCGTCGCGCTCATCGATCAGACCGCCGCGAAATTCGGAAAGCGCGTCGGCGACTGCGACGAGGCGGTTGCCGACATCCGGGCCGGCATGTTCGAGCCAATCAGAAGCGACTTTGGATGTCCGCGCTGTCCGTATCTCTTCGTGTGCGCGGTGCCGGGTGAGCCGGCCAACTGAATAGGCGGGGAAGCCGCCCGCGAAAATTCTTGTGAGGCCTGTTTCCGCTTTTGGCCTTCGCGACCGATCCGGTTTCCAGAGGATGGCGATGTGCCGTCCACACACAAGGAACCGCCCCATATGTCCACCATCATCTTCGTCGCCATCGAGACCGAACCGCTCGCGCGCTTCGACCTCGGCGAAGCCGCCATCGTCGCCGATCTCCTCAAGGACCTCGAGCGCCGGGGCATCGATGTCGCCGAGCTCCTGATCTTCAAGGAGGATCACGATGAGCCGATGGAGCATCATCACCCGCTCCATGGGCACGACCGGCCGGTCTTTCATGCCCACCGGGCACGCGAGATCGAGGTCAAGGTCCACTACAAGGCCGACACCTTCCACCATCGCTTCCCGCCTTCCGCCACCATCGCGAAGGTGACGCGCTGGGCGGTTGAGAAGGCAGGCCTCGGCAAGGAGGAGGCCGAGGAGCACGTGCTCCAGATCAGCGGCACCCGAGAGAAGCCCCCCCTCGACAAGCACCTGGGCTCGTTGGCCCACGGCGCCCGCGAGGTGAGCTTCGACCTCGTCCGTAAGCAGCTGGTCCAGGGCTGATGGACGCGCCAATCACCGCGGCCGAGAGGGCGTTCCGCGAGCACGCGGAACGCCCCGATTTCCAGCTGGCCGTCCTCGAGGGGCGGTGGCGGGTCCTTCGCATCCAGTGGCCGATCGCCGACATCGCGGTGACGGCGCGGGACGGGATGGAATGGGCCTTCCGCTTCCAGCTCGACGGATATCCGGCTCAGCTGCCGAACGCCCGTCCATGCGATGCGGGCACCGGCCAGCAGCTCCCGCCTGCGGGATGGCCCAAAGGCGTGGGGCGCGTCGCGGCGGTGTTCAACCCGGGCTGGAACCCCAATGCGCTCTACCTGCCATGCGACCGATTGGCGCTGCCGGGGCACGACTACTGGAACAACTCCCATCCCGAGCTTCTGTGGAGGCCGGCGGTGGGGATCATTCATTATCTGGAGATCATCCATGAGCTTCTCTCCTCTAGCTCTCATCACCCGACTCTTCGGTCGGCGGCCTGATCTCGCGATCCCATCCGGCCTCTGGCGCGAGCTGCTGGTCGGGCTCCAGGATCGCGGTCGCTACGAGCGCGAAAGCGGCGCCTTCCTCCTCGGTCCCGGGGATGGACCGAGGAGGGTCACTTCGATCGTGTTCTACGACGAGATCGATCCGGCCGCCTTCGACACCGGCATTATCGTCATCGATGGCGGCTGCATGGCGGATCTGTGGGCCGTGTGCCGCAAACGGGGCGAGATCGTCGTCGCAGACGTCCACACCCACGGCGGTGAAGCGGGTCAAAGCGACTCCGATCGCAAGCACCCGATCATCGCGGAACCCGGCCATATCGCGATGATCCTGCCGAATTTCGCGGCAACGCCGCTTCGGCTCCGCGAGGTGGGACTCTATCGATACCTTGGGCGGTTTAACTGGGACCGCCTCCGACCTTCACTTCTACGGCCGACGCTGAGCATCACGGGAGGCTGACATGGACGATCTGATCGAAGGACTGAACCGCTCAGCCAAGCTGTTCGTGGACAGCGGCGTCGCCGCGACGGTCGAAGAGGCGATGGATCGGCTCCGGGCGTTCCGGCTGCACATCGTCATCGGCGAACGCGCATCCCGAAGCCCGACGCATCAGGCCGCGCTGCTCACCGCGCTCAACTGCGGACGAAGGACTTTCCTGGGCGGCGTCACGGTCTCGGGCGCCCTGCAGGAGCCGCTGGCCGTGCGCATCGCACCTGCGGAAACGCTCGCCGATGCTGTCCGCCATCTCAAGGGCCAGATCGTGCAGGAGGCGCCAGAGGGCGTACCCGTCATCGCCATCGGAACGGCCCTCGACCCGGCAGATGGCTTCGCTGTCCGGACGACCTTCAGCGGTTGGCGCGGCGGCATCGTGCCGGCATCGGCCACGCCACTGGACGAAGCTACGGAGTTCGCTCTCTCGGGAGCGCTAGCCGGCGCTCTCGGCGTGGCAGAGGCCTTCGCCCACATGGAGGGCGACATCATGGCCGGGAACCGCGCCGTCGGACTGTCCCTTTGGCATCCCGCCGCCGATTGGCGCTCGGCGATGTCCGATGGTTCCGTGCCCGACGTCCTACCCGCCGACTTCTGGTTGATCGGCCTTGGCCACCTGGGACAGGCGTTCCTGTGGGCGATCGGCCTCCTGCCATACCCGGATCCCGCAGAGGTTCGACTGTTTCTCCAAGACGTCGATGTCGCCGGCGCCTCGACCGAGAGCACCTCGGTGCTGACCACGGCGGCCGACATGGGCGAGATGAAGACCCGCGTCTGTGAGGAATGGGCAAGAGCCCGCGGCTTCAGGAGCATGCTGATCGAGAGAAGGTTCGGGCATGACCTCAGGGTTGCCCCCGACGAGCCGGCACTGGGACTGTGCGGAGTAGACAATCCGCAGGCGCGCGCACTTCTCGAAGGAGCGGGGTTCGCAACCGTCTTCGAGGCTGGACTGGGCGACGGTTCAGCCGACTTCCGGTTGATCCGCACCCACAGCTTCCCAGCGCCGGTCAGCGCCGCGGAGGTATGGGCCGATCAGGATGAGGCGGCCGTGATCCCGGAGCTCGACAGTCTGCCCTCTGCCTATCGCGACCTCAGCGATCGGGGGACGCTCGATCAGTGCGGGGTGACCAAGCTGGCGCAGGTCGCCGTCGGCGCTCCATTTGTGGGGATGGTGGCAGCCGCAGTGGTGATTGCGCAGACTGTCAGGATGACCACCGACGGAATGCGGGCGACGGTTTGCAATCTCGACCTGACCTGCTTGCAGCATCGCAGTATGGTCATGCGGGAGGGCTCCGAGGCAGTAATCTTCAAAACAACGAAAGCATAGCTGACTCTCTCCGTTGGCGGCGAGAATGGTAGGCATCGTTGATCGATGCCGAGGAGGTGACTGTTTGCAATGGCCAGCACTTTGCGTTTGCGACCGTGCTATCGGCCGGACGCCTTAGGTCTGCTTGTAATGACAGCTGCCGTTCGCCGCCGCCCCCGCGAATGGCAGCAAAGTCCCACATGCCACCTTCCGCACTCGACCAGTCCAAGACATTAAGGGCAGGGTTGCTAGCGGCTGCTCGTGTCAAAAGCTGCCGCAAGATGGCGCAGCTTGTCAGGATTGCGAACAATGTAGATCGCCGCAATTTGCCCCTCACGCACGTCGAGCGCGGTCGTCTGGAGCACATCGCCTCGATCGATACTGACATAACCGGGCAGCCCGTCGATCGTCGCGGTGCGCAGGAGCGTCGGCATCGATGTATATTTGCGCCGCAGCCCAGCGAACAAGCGAAGCGCCCGATCAATTCCGCGCACGATATTGCGGAAGGCGATCACCTTGCCGCCGCCATCCGAATAAATCTCGACGTCGCGCGCGAGCAGCGCAGACAGCGTGTCCGTGTCCCCGTCCCGCGAAGCGGTGAAGAAGGCCCTAGCGATTCGATCAGCCTCGCTCGCTTTCACCGTGAAACGCGGCCGAGCATCCTGCACATGTTTGCGCGCGCGCGAAGCAAGCTGACGGACCGTGGCGGGCTCGCGCCCCAAGGTCGTAGCTATATCCGTCAGCGCCACGCCGAACACGTCGTGGAGGAGGAAGGCGGCTCGTTCCAGTGGGGACAGGCGCTCCATCGCCAGCATCAGGGTAAGTGTCACGTCGTCGGCGATCGTCTCGTCGGGCTCGGTGGTGCCCATTAGCGGTTCGGGCAACCAGGCACCGATATAGGTCTCCCGGCGCGCACTGGCGGACTTGAGTTGGTCGAGGCAGAGGCGGGTGACGATGCGGGTCAAATAAGCAGCCGGAGCATCGACGCTTTCCACTTTTGCCGACCAACGCAGCCACGCCTCCTGAACGATATCCTCCGCTTCGCTGACAGAGCCGAGCATACGGTATCCGAGGCGCAACAACCGTGGTCGTTGAGCCTCGAAATCAGCGAGGTATTCATCCCTGTGCGGCACGCGCGTCCTCCACCGAGTGCGGTCGGCGGCTCTCACGCGCCGTATCGCGCCAAGCCCACAGGGCAAGCGCGGTCGTAAGTATAGCCGGCAGCGTCACCGCAGGAAAATCCCGCGCGAGTGCGCCGGTGCCGCAGATACCCACCGCCACTTCCCAGAAGTGGAACAGCGCATGGCCCGCCAGCCAAAGCGCGGCGGCGGACCAGAGCGGTAGGCGCGCCGCCGGCCGCACGACGCCCGTGAGCATCGCTACAGCGACCAGCAGGAAAATCAGCCCGATGTCTCGCACGAAATGCTGGTTGAACGGGCCGGTGGTGGTGACACCCGGCACTGCGAAATACCAGTTGGCGGGCGAGATCAGCATGAAGACACCATTTACGGCAGCTCCGATGCCGAGCGCCGCGGCCAGCGCGAGGGGGAAGCGCCGGCTCATGCCGCACGCTCCCGGGATTGAGCGGCGAGCCACTGGTTGAAGCGCGTAAGCGCGACCCTCGCGCCTGCGCCCGGCACCAACGTACGGTTGTCGGCCGGCGCGCCGAAATACTCACTTGCGGTGGTCACGACGATCCCGCGAGGGTCGTCGTATGCGCCAAGCCAGCTGCCCGCAAATTCGGCCAGAGGCGCGCGCTCAGGGCCCGCAACTTCGACGATGCCATTGGCCGGAGCGGCTATGGCTATCTCGGCAAGCAATGCCGACACGTCGCCGGCGGCGAGCGGCTGAAGCGCAATTCCGGGCAGGAACACGGTTCCGTCCTGCGTGTAGCTATCGGCGATGGTGGACAGGAATTCGAAGAACTGGGTGGCGCGCACGATCGTGTAGGGCACGCCGCTTGCGGCGATCAGCTCCTCCTGAGCCAGTTTGGCACGAAAATAGCCCGACGCCTGAAGGCGATCCGTGCCCACCACCGACAGCGCGACGAAATGGCGAATACAAGCGCCGCGCGCCGCTTCCATTAGGTTGGCAGTAGTGCCGCGGAAGAAGGCAAGGCAGGCGTCATCCTCGAACGAGGGCGCATTGCTGACGTCGACGACGACTGAGGCATTCGTGAGCGCCTGGGCCAAGCCTGCGCCGGTCAGCGCGTCGATGCCCTTGCTCGGCGAGGCGGTGACGACGTCATGACCCTGCGCTTGCAGAAGGTCAACGAGAGGCCGACCGATCAGTCCCGTGCCACCGATGATAACAATCTTCATGTCCATGCCTCCCATGCTAGGTGTCCGCCTAAATGACGAGATGACCGCGGCCGGTGTGACATGGGCGACGGCGGGATCGAAAAAAACGCTCCGCCATGTCACGGCGCGCCTGCCTACCTCGTCAAGCCGGTGAGCGCCGACGACCGGCGCCATGACGAGGAAAGCATCATGACCGAGATGACACGTTTAAACTGGTCCGAAGTCGCGCCCGAAGGCGCGAAGGCGCTGTTCGGGGTTCACCACTATGTGACGAAGAAGACAGATCTTCCCGAGGAACTGATCCACCTGGTCTTCTTACGGGTATCGCAGATCAACGGCTGCGCCCATTGCATCGACATGCACACCCGCGACCTGCTCAGGACCATGCCGGTCGACAAGGTTGCGCTGATCCCCGTCTGGGCGGAGGTGCCGCACCTGTTCCCCAACCAATATCGCGCCGCGCTCGCATGGGCCGAGGAAGTGACGAACGTCAGCACCACCCACGCCTCCGACGACGCCTATGCGGCTGCGGAGGCCGCCTTTGCACCGAAGGATCTGGTCGACCTTACGCTCGTCATTGCGGCGATGAATGCATTCAATCGGCTGGGCGCGCCATTCCGCCTCCCGGTTGCAGCAAAGCCATGAACGGACAGAGGCGGGCGCATATCCTTGCTCCCGTCCCTGGCAGCAGCCGACCACCTCAAGTCGTTCGCTAATTCGGTATTGAACGGCTGTTTCTCCCGGAATCTGCCACTCTCGTTCCAGCGACCAGCCAAACTGCTACGCGCCCTCATTGTCGCCGTTGCGTTTGGGTCTGCGCCTCCTCGAAACTTGCCGCTCATTCACCCTGTCCGCCGCGCGATCGCAGGAGTCGAATTGGAATCTTTCCGAAGCTTCCGCCAATTCTTCAGTGATCCTTGTCGGCCTTCTTGGCTGCGTCCTCGCGCTGCTTGAGTTGCTGCTTCCGGACCTGACCGGCCTCGTCGAAGAACTCGTAAGGCAGTGCGTCAAAGACGTCCCCGAGGCTCGAAGGGTCGTGTCGTGACCAGAGAAAGAATGGATCCACTAGCTCGATGATCGCCAATAGCCTGGCCCATTGAAGCGGCTTTGGCGATGTCATTAGGAGTGCCCTATGCTCCATCGCTGACGCTTCATGCGCGCGCCGCCGGAGGGCATCGCGAGCAGCTTCCTGAACGCCGGGCGAAATATCCCCGGCAAGCATATCGAGCCATGCCAGCGGGACAGCGGGAGGAATCACCGCGGCAAGCCGGGCGGCTATGGTCCGGTCCTTGGCGCGTGAGGCTGTAGCTAGCGGGGAGGCCAAGGCCGCCAGTCCCTCGCCGCCGAGGTGGATGCGCAGCCGCCGCTCAAGCTCCAGGCGGAGTGAGGGCTTGGCGCCGCGGTACCGCTCGATCAGTTCTTGGCCGGCACGTTTAGGATCGATCTCGAGCATGAGGTCGGCCGCAACGGCGAGATCATGGCGAAGCAGGAGGCGGCGCGCAGCGAAAAAGGCTTCGTCGGGCTCCTCCTGGCGCAGATAATCGATGGCGGTGACAGTGTTACCGCGGTCGAAGCCCGAATATCGGTAGCTTGCCCGCACCAACTCGTCCTGTGCCCATGCGTCGCCGGCCTCGGCAAGTAGCTGCAACTGTCTTCCGTCGATGACCAGATGCCCATTCTCGCGCGAGCGCCGAAGAAACTGGATGATGGCTGTCTTGCCCGCGGGATCCTTCACCAGGACGTCCAGATAGCCCCGCCGGGAGGCGGAGTTGGTGCCGAGGTCTTGCCCAGACAGCCAGTCGATCACGGCCTGCTTGGCATCCTTGTCGCCCCGCTCGGCGAGATAGGTCGCGACGAACTGGGCCTCATCATCGAACTGGCCTTCCAGCAGCGCGCGGGTGAGCGGAAGGATTTCGGGCGTGTAGAACTGCAATGCCCTGAACGAACCGAGGATCCTCCGGCGAAGCGCAACTGGGGTCTCCGGCGCGAGGTAAATGGCGACCAGCGGCTTCGCGTCGTCAGCATCCAAAAGGAACCCGGTGAGTGCGGCAGCGATGTCCAGCGATTCCGGATCGCCGAGCGCCAGGAGCTTGGCGATCCGTACGCGCAGCCCGGACAAGTCCCTCCCGGCGGAGCTCCGCATCTCGGAGGCGTTTATGTAGACACCGGCGCCAGCACGGACCATCGCTTCGAGCTGCGCGTCGCAACCATGGACTGCGAGCGCGCCCATGCGCTCGCTTTCGCCGTGAGGCTGGGCGCCTGCGTCGGGCGGCACCTGCTGTAGCGCGGACGAGACGGTGCTCGAGCTTGACCAGAGCGACGAAATGTAGCCGTCTTGGCGCCCGAACATATTTGGCCTGCCGAGTTCGGCTAGGACCAACTGGTCGTAACCCTCCCCGGCGATCATCGCGAGGATGCGCTCGCATTCGTTTCCGGTGGTGTCGCGGGTCATCGACATGCGTCCGCGCCGCGCCGAGGCGAAGCGTACAAGCTGGGTCTCGAGCTCGGTTCCGGCGCGGGCTCGCAGCGCCTCGAACTGCCAGGGCACGCTCAGGCGCGGCAGGAACCGCAAGGGATGGCCGGGGCCGTCTTCGCGCCCGTCGGGATCATCATTGAAGGTGCGAAGGTTCTCGGCGAGCGTGTCGAGCAGAAGGTCGAGGGTCTGCGGGTCCATCGCTTCGGGGTTGAAGCGATAGTAGAAGACCGCGTCGGTATCGGGCTTGTCCCCAGCCAGGACCCGCGTGCGGATGGCAGCGCCCAGCGCGGTCGGGTCCGCTGCATGGAGATCGTCGAACCACCAGTTCGCGGCGCGCCAGCCATAGACGTCACTGCCTTCCGCAATTTGGCGGATGGCTTCCTGAGGGTTGAGCCGCGAGAGGCTGCGTAGAACCCGATCGCGAGTCCATTCGTCGTCGTCCGCGGCTGCCGTATCGAGGGCCGGCAAAAGCGACGTCTCGCGAAAATGGCCGATCGCTGCGATCAGGGCGGGACTCGGCGTCGGCATCAGCGTGGCGATCCGCTCGCGATGACGGACCCAGATTTCCGCGGCGGTCTCGCTGTCGATCGATCTGATATCCTTGAGCACCCAAAGCAGCTGGTCGATCGCCACGGCTTGGCTTTCGGTGGCGAGCTTCGCGTCGACCCAGCTAGGGTTGGCGCGAACCGAATTGTGAAACGCCTCCGAGCTCAGCTGATACGCATGGAAGGCCCGCGATCGGTTATCGACGTCGGCGTCGCCCTTGGCGGCTTCGAAGGTGATCGACCGTGCCAGATGCACATTCCATATCGCGTCCAGCGCTGCTCCAGCGGGAACCAGGCGGGCAGCCCTGAGGCCCATCACCACTTCACGCTCCTCGTCAGAGGCAACCTGCCGCGCGATCAGCTCCCGCACGGGCGCCGGGTCTGCCTCCGCGACAGCTGCGAGCGCGAAGGGGATGTTGCGCGGAACATCCCAGTCGCGCTCCTCGTCGAACGCGCGTTTGCTCAGCAACTCAAGGGCGGGGACGATGTTCGCCCCAATGCTGCCGAAACCGCTGCGCCACTTGTCCTCGGAGCGCACTTCCTGAGGCAGGCGGACGACATGCTCCCAGGTGAGGTCAGCAACGAACTGGGGCTCGCATTGCTCGGCCAACAGCCAGAGCGCATCGAAATAGGCATAGCCCAGGCGGTTGCCGATCCGCTCCTTCTTCTTGGTCATCAGGCCATCGATCGAGGCAAAGAGCGCCTCGGCCTGGGGCGCGGTCAGACCATCCTCTTGAATCTTCTCGGCGACCGCTTCGGCGATCGCCCAGTTGAGCATCCGGTCGGTAGCGAACTGGATGCGGTCCGACGTCGGCCGGCGGAGCAGGCCGACCTGCTCCAGCCTCAGGATCGCCTCGTCGTTGAGGTCGACGGCCTTAAGGTCGGGAATTCGCCATGGATAGTTGCTATTACCGCTCAGCAGCTGGGCGGCGAGCGCCCGCAGCGCATATTTGTCGCTGGGATGGTCCACCTGCGCGCGTGCTTCGCTGCTGGCATATTCCCAATAGGCGCTGAAGAGCTCGTACTCGGAGACGCCGGCCCACGACTCGCGCTTCGGCAGCTTGACGAAGATGCTCGCGTGAACGGGCTTCAGGAGAAGCTCGAACACATCGTCCGGCATCGTATCCAGCGCCTCAGCGCGTTCGTGATGTGCGAGGAAGCGATGTAGATCGGCGCTACGGAAATTGCCGATCTCGATGACCTCCGCGTCCTTCCGGATTTCACCAAACACCTTGGTGATCCGCGGCTGGGCCGAGACGATGACCCGGATCCCGTACTCGTGCCACTTGAGCCGAGCGAGCCGCTCCGCAAACACGCGATCCTGAACGTCGTCGATATAGACGGTCAGCCAGATGCCATTGTCCTGTGCGAATGCATCTTTCAGGCTCTTCGCCACGATCGCGGGCGTCCCCTTCACGCCATAGGCGGGCTCCCAGATCCGTTCGCTGATGCAGGCGACGACGTCCTCGATCTTCGCGGGGGACCGCATCACGATGGCGAGCTCGCTGCGCGCGATCTGATCGAAGGCGAGTTGGGCCAGCGTGTAGGTCTTGCCCTGGCCAGATTCGCCGGAGAGGATCGCGAAGCTGGTCGCGATGTTGGGCAATCCCCGACGGGCCTGTTGCTCCGATACATAGCCGAGGAGCTGCGTGTCCTCGTCGACATGGCGCGCCAGCAGCTTGGGCAGAGATTGAATATGGGCGAGGCGGCGGTGCGCATCCGGGCTGATGAGCGAGAGCAGGTCCTGTGGCGTCAGCTTCGCGCCGTCAGTGGCAAGTTGTATCAGCTGGCCGATGAGCTGGTGGCGCTTGTCGCTTGCGAACTCGCCCGGCTTCAGGAGCGGGGTCAGCCGCTTGTCGATATCGTCCTGCGTGGCATCGACATCGATGATTTCGATGCGGAAACGGTCGAGCAGATGGCGCAGCTTGGGGGTAACCGAAGCAAGGCCTGCGGACTTTGCAAGCCGTAGTTCGAAGGCGTCGCGCGTAAGGCTCGAATTGCCCCATTTGTGCCGTCGTTCCGAGCCTTGGGCGCGCACCGCAATATAGTCCTGTAGGCGGCCGAGGCCCTTGCCATTGTTGGTGACGAAGCGGAATTCCTGCTCTTGTCCCAGGCAAACTGCTTTCAGAAGGTCGGGAAAGACCTCGGAGGCGATCTCGCCGCTGTCCCACGTCCTGGCATCTTTGCGCATCTTTATCTGCTCGACGATATCGCGAGGACCGCCAACGACCTGAGCGTCACCGCCTTCCGCAGGTTCAAGATGCAAGATCAGCTGCGATCCTTCGCCAAGCGGGATGAAGGAGAGGCTCATGTCGAGACCCAGCTTGATGCTGCGCAGGATCTGCAAAAGGAAGCCAGCAATCGCAAGCCGGCCGGCCGTCTCAGCATCCATGTTAATTGCTATGGCTGGAGGCGCGGCCGTCACGAGATAATCTGTCATTCCGGCAATTGTCCAGAACGCACCTTCAACCTCGTCCTATCGGGATCCGGGGCGGTGAGATTCATGCCGACCAAAGACAGCTCATGCCGCGATCGCGCGATCGGCGACATAGAGCTTCGGATCCCACCGGCTCGTCGTCTGCCCGATGGCGCTCCTGCCAAGCTCGATGAGGTTGAGCCGGTCGCCATCGAAGGCAGGGCTGAGTTCCAGAGCGAGATAGTCGAACAGCGATCGCTCATGGACGGCGATGATGACCTGCCGCTGCATCTGCTTCGATAGCGTGCGCAGGAGCGCCGCGAACTGAGCAATGTGGACCTCATCCATGCTCTGGACCGGGTCGTCAATCACGAGCCAGGGCAGCTTCGGATTCACCGAGAGGTGCAGCGCGAGGAAGAGCGTGAGTGCGGCCGTGTTGAGATTGCCCGCGCTCAGCATCGCGCGCGGATTTCCGCCTTTGCCGCCGCGACGGTGATGGGTCTCGAGTACCGCTTCGATGTCAGCGCCCGCGCTTTCGGGGATCGCAAAGGCCGGAATGAAGGGCTCCTCGGGCGCAAGACGAACGAACAGGTCGCGCCAGACGGAATTGAGCTCGTCGTTGAAGACCCGCCTCACCACGCGGCCCCGCGCCTCCCGGGTCTTGCGGGCAATATCCTTGCCAACCTCGATGATCGCGTCGGCTGAGGATTTCTGACGCTTGATGACCTCCAACGCATCGCGCGCGGCGCTTATGCTTCCGGTCAGCGCGCCATGCTCCTTGCGGATTGTTGCAAGAGCATTGGCTGCTTCCAGCGCGTTCCTGCGCGCCTCCTGCCGACCCGTAAGGGCCGCCTCGCGTTGCTCCGCTGTTTCGCGCAAGAGGGTCAATAGTGCGTCGGTCGGCAGACTATCCGCGATGGCGACGCCCAGCGTGCGGGCGTGTGTGTCTAGGCTGTTGCGCAGCACGATTGCCGACTGGTCCGCATTCTGAAGCGACAGCAACGCTTGGGCCGCGCGGTTCGCCTCGGCGCGCAGCCGATCGCCTTCGGCCATGACGGCACCAGCGTCCGCAAGTTGCCGCTGCAATTCATCAAGATCGGCGTCGCGCGTCTTGAGCTGAGTGAGTTCCGCTTCGTCGATCAGCTGGCTCGCCGCTGCTTGCAAATCGCGATCGAGCCGCGTCACTTCGGCCTGGTTCGATGCGCGCGATTGGGTCAACGCCTGAAGCCTGCCCGCCTGCTCGACCATCGCGGCAATCTTGGCGGCGAGATGAGCCGCAAGCGGCATAGAGGAGACTTCCGAATAATCTCGGTCGCAGACCGGGCAAATTTCGCCGTCGAGATGAGAGCTGAGATTGGATAGCGTCTGTGCGATGGCTTCATTGGCGTCGGCTGCCGAGCTGATCTCGCCGTCGACCCGCGCCAGTCTGGCCTGCGACTCCTGGAGCCGGCGCGCAAGATCGTCTCTGTCTTGCAGGGCGAGTTCATGCGCGCCGAGCACACGTTGCACGCGCTCGAGGTCCCCGCTGATTCTACTGGCGAGACTGCGCGCGCGTTCGCCAAAGCTTCCCTCCGCCGTGACCGTGAGATCGGCGAAGAAGGTGACGCCGCGCGCGAGCAGCGCGTCGATCGCAGGACCATGCTCGGCCGTCCAGCGGTCCAGATCGTCGCGGGCGGTCTTGTTGGCGTTCTCGAATGCGCTGCGATTGCCGACATCACTGACGATCGCGCCTCGCCAGCTTTCTTCGGAAACCTCAAGCTCGCGCCGGGCGCGCACGAGCGCCACCAAGTCTGTCTCTTCAGGATCCTCGGTCAGACGCGAGAGGAGAGCCGCGTGATCGAGATCGAGGAGCGCAGGATCGATCCCGGCAAGCGATTCCCGAAATCCCGACTCCTTGCGGCGGATGCTTTCGGCCGTTTCACGCTCGCGCGTCTCGAGGTCGCCGATCTCCTTTTCCTTGGCCTGTATCGCGTCGCGAACCTCTCCATAATCGGGCACCGGCGCCTTCAAGCGGGAAATATTTCCGGCGCTGTGCAAACCGTTGATCAACGCTTCCATTCGATCGAGGCCAAGCAGTTCCTTCACGAACCTCGTCAGGGGCGAATCGGCCTTCTTGTCGGCATGCTGGTAGATTTCGAGAAGCCGTCCGAGAGTGGACTGGGCGAGATAGCTTCTTTCGCTGAAGAAACGGGCTTCTTCCGCTCCAAGGATTGGTACGCCGCTGACCTGGTTCGTGGTCACGCGGACCGCCGCGCTTCTCAGCGGCGCATCAGGACCGCCGACTTCGAGGCGCACGTCGCCGAACGGCCGGTCCTTGTGCGGCAAGAAGCTCAGATAGTCGGGCTCGGCCCGGGACAGCGATGGGACACCGCCCGTCAGTGCCAGTTCGATGGCCGAGAGAAGGCTCGTCTTGCCCGATCCGTTCGGTCCGTGAATGAGCACGATCGGTGCATCCAGCGAGACGTTGATCTCGCCGTCGATACTGCGGAAGTCTTTCACATAAAGGGATTTCAGCCGGATCATTCCTCTGCCTCCCCGTCATCATCCCCTTCGGCCTCGGTCTCGGCGAAAACGGCGCTCAGCGCTTCATGAAACTCATCGCGGACAGCCACCTCGCCGCGCTTCGACGTCTCGAGCAACTGGATGGCGAGCGGATGGTTCGACAAGTCGAGTGCCTCGCCTGCGCCGAGATCGCGGTCGGCGGACAAAGTGGCGGGAAGCTCGAGCGGTAGCAACACCGCCAGCTGATCTCGCAGCTCCGCAGGATCGGTGGCTTCTTCGACAGAAAGGATCCGTCCCACCTGCGCTAGTGCCTCCAGCGTCTTGCCCACTGGCCTTGGCCCCACGGCGATGGTCGTGAGCGGTCGCCGCGAGCGCATGACATCGAGCGCTCGGGCAATGCCCTCCACCTGTTGCAGAACCTTCCGTTCGCCCTGCGCCGCCATGTCGCCGATCACGACGAGATCCGCAAAATGTCCGACGGCCACGAAAGCGCCGGCGACGTCGAAATCGAGACCAGCCACCTGTAGGGGCAGTGGCATGCGCTTGTATTTCGCTGCGAGAAGCAGGTCAGCGACGCGCTCGGTGGGACCTGCGGCCATCACAGCGCCACCTTGCTGCGGAATCGGCCGAGCAGGTCTTCGACCTCGGTACCGGCCGATAACAGCTCCTCCATGCTCGCCTCCCGAACAGACGCCAGTCCGACCCGGCCGGGCGCGCGCCTGGGATAGCGCTGCATTGCCGGCGGAGTCTCATGGCTGTGGATGATGACCACGTCGTCATTATCGGCGACGAGCCCGTTGGTGCCGAGCCGGATTGCGGCCTGCGCGGTGGCGGCAAAATACACCTTCGCCGGCCCGCTACGCCCGGTCAGGACAAGTGCACCCGAGGCCGGATCGGTCGTATCCGCAGGCGTTGCCGTCCAATGCCCGCGATCGATACCGAGGCCGATCAACGCGGCGGCCGCTGCAAACTGGCAGACGCCGCTATCGGCCAAGGAAGGATCCGCCGGCATGCGGTGGAGCGGCTCGGTCGTGACCGGCGCATAGATGCCGCTGGCGGCATCGGGCAGGCGGCCACCGCGCAGCATAGACATGGCGCGGCCGCACTGGACTATGAGATCGCCGACCTCGGCGGCGTTCGGATTCAGCCCATCGGCGACGAGATTGCGAGCGTGCTCGAGGCCGTCATGGAGCTTGTCCCGGTCGGCCGGAGCAAGACCTGGGCTACCGATCTCTACCAGCCGCTTGAGCTTCGCGGTGACGACGAAAAGCAGCAGAGCGAGGAGAAGCGGCTTGGCATAGGCCTGAACGAGCGCTTCGGACTCCATGGCTGAGCGATTCGCGGGGCCATAATGGAGATGATAGACATTCTGCAGCAGACCGCGCTGGTCGATGCCCAGTGCATTCTCCGAGAAAGCATAGGCGGGCGGGTGGGATGGCCATGGCCAGGCCATCGCCGCCTGGGCTTCAGCGAACAGATTCTGAATATTGGAATCCTGGGCCGATAGGCCCAGCATAAGCGTCGGCCGCCGTGTGATCAGCCCGGTCAAAAACGGCGCCATGACGGGGTTTCGGGCGCTCCAGCCATTGATCTGATTCTGGCGCGCGACCATCAATCCGCGAAACTGCGCCGCGTCGATTTGCGCCGCCCTGGCGCAGCCATGGAATTTGTAGAGGTTCGCGCGCAGCCGGTTCCACCGAATCTCGTTGGGCGCGACCACGACGCGCAGGACCGGCTGAGCGCCCGCCAGCCGCTCCACGGCCCGCTCTATCAGATTGTCCCAGTTGGCGGTTGGCAATTCCGAGGCCACGCCCTCGATTGCTAGCGCCGCGAGACAGAGATGCTCGGCATCGGGCTCGATCGTTGGGTTCGCGTAGACATTGGCGGCGTCGAGCACATCCCACAGCAGATAGTCCGCTTCCTCCCCATCGACCGGCACGTCCAGCATGCGAGCATAATTGCCGACTAAGCGAGCAGCCAGCGCCTCATAGTCGGGCCAACCGTCAGCTGGTTGATCGAATGCAATCCGCCCCCATTCATCAGGGCTCGGGTTGGCGAGGGTCACGACACCTTCAAGGGCTTGCTTGAATCGGCAGGAGGGATCGGATTGGTCAATCCGTGCCTGGAGCGTTACCAGGACGCGCTTCGCGACATCGCGCAAGTCCGGCATGCGTTCGCGCGAGATGCCCGAGCCTAGCCAGAAAACATATTCGTCATTGGCGACGCCCTCAGCAATTTCTCGCTTGGGGCCGTCGAGCATGGCGAGTGTGGCGCGGACGGTTATAGTAGCGGCGGCTGGTGGCGGCATTTGAAGATTACTCCCGACGCTCGGAGTGACACGCACGATGCCGCCTATTCGAAATATTCCGGCTCGGCCTTGTCAGAATCGCGTCGGTCAAGATCGCAACATTGACGATGGCGCTTTTCTTGATCTGAGCAACAGCCATTTGGTTCCCCCCGGCCACGGAACTACAAAATAAGCCCCTCCGCGCCAAACTGATAATGAACCGCGTTGGTGGCCATCTGCATTTTCATACCCAAAGCCGGTTGTTCGGATCGTCCGACGACCTGGACATAGGGATTAGGGCTTACGCGGCGTTCCGAATGACCGGTTTTGGCCTAACAAGACGCTCCCTCTCATTGCGGCGACCGGCGGCAATGTCCCACGATGCGGCGTTCCGCTGCCGGCTGCGCGCGACCAAATTAAGACGCTCGCTTTCGCCGCTCAAACGTCCGACCCTGACAATGACGGTAATTGGGCGTAAGTGAGAGTGCCGAGCGTGAGCCGCCGACATTGCCGCTTTGGGCGGGCGCTGCCGCGCTAGCGGTTCGAGGGCGAACCAATTCGAGTTTCAGTTATCAAAGCACATGATCGACGCCGTGTCCGCCAGGAAGAGCAAGTGCGATCGGCCATGTCAGAAACGGGGACGATTTGCCCGACGCCATTCCGCGGATCGCGAGCGCTTGCACCGCTGCAGCGGTGTGTGGTTCGGGTCGGCCACGGCATCGAGGGCGCGTTCGGCCGCCCCCAGATGATCACCGCCATCTGTCCAAAGCGTCTTGCCGTTGATCACGATTTGCAGCCCATCGCCTGGACACTGAAGCTGGTAGGAGATGGACTCGTCCTGAGGCTCCATAAAATTCGTGACGACGTTTGGATGCGTGAAGCTGGCGGCTCCCGCCGCGGTCTCGATCCGGATCGCTACGGCGCTGACCGTGGCCCACGGCAGGCGGGTGCAATTGCCCTTCGGGGCAAAGCGGCCATAGGTCTCGGGGAAGAGCTTCAGTTGATCATTCGACCCCGGCACCGCTCCCTTCGTCATGGGCGCGATGAGGGCAGTTGCGGCGAAAAGCGCGACGGCGCGGAGAGGACGTGTCATGTCGACCGGATTCCTTTCGTGATCCTTGGCGGGCGAGATGCCGGGCGGAGAGGAAGCACGCGGGTTGCGGGCTATGCGGGGCGCAGGGAGCGCACGGCGGCCGAGGCTTGCAGGTAGCCCTTAATGAGGGAGACGACGCCGTAAACGGTGAAGCCGATGCCGCCGAGCCCGACGAGGAGGCCCAGCACGCCGCTGATCCCGGCCAGGATCAGGCCGAGGATGATCGACACGATGGGATAAAGGAACAGCGACAGGATCGTGTTCGCGATGACGGCCATCATCGGCACCACGAAGCCCCTGCCGTCGTGCGGATAGGCCACGCCGATGATCGTCGGCTTCTTGAAAATGTTGAAATGGACGTAGAGGATCGCGTCCTTACCGACGTCGAGCAGGTCGTAGATATCGCGGGTGCAGCCCACGTCGCGCAGCACCTTGTCGCCGATCTCGACCACCGAGACCTTACCGGACACGCGGACATTGCCAACGGAACTGTTGGCGCGCGTGTTCACGATCATGTCGCCTTCCTTCGCGCCGATGCGCTTCAGGACACCGCGGTATTCGTCCATGACTAACCCCGTCTTTGCCAACCGGATTGAGCGCTGTCAGCGCTGGTGATGGTCAGTTCCCGGAGCACCCGCCGGGAGTTTCGGCATATTGCGCGACCGCCTCATAGCCCTTGCCTTCGTTGCGATAGAGATCGTGGCAGAAGCCCGGACCACCGTTGTGGAAGTCCAGCCATCCTGAACGACTGCGGGTGGTCAGATAAAAGGGCGTATCGAGGATATCCGCGGCGACCTTTTTCCAACCTCCCGGCATGGGGGAGAGAATGGTCGAGCTGCCGTTGTTGTTGCCGCCGTCGCAGTTGCCCTCATGGACAATCACTTCCGGATTGCCGTCGCCGTTGAGGTCCGCGATCGGCGGCCCGCCCATCTCTTCGTCAGAGGGGATATCCGGCCCGGGTCCGCAACCCTGCCAGCCCCTGGGTCCTCGCCGGAAGCCCGCGGCTACGAACAACTGCGCGATCTGCCCGGGCGTCAGATTGCCTCTGTCCCACGGTTTGGCCCAGGTTGCGGTCGGCAATTGGCCGGGCGGAGTTTTGTCGGGGATGCGGGCCAGCGCGACGTTCGCGCGATACTGGATGGTGGAGCGCGGGAGATAGCGATTGTCGCTCGCGACAAACGCGAAACCGGTTACTCTGTCGCCATCGGTGACGTCGATCGGCGGCCAGGCAGTACCGGTTTGCTCGCCGATCCTCGGCTGGCCGTCCCGGTCCAGCATGTTCTGATAGAGCCTGGTCTGCGGGTCGAAAAAGACGATGGCGGCATGCAATTTGCCGTTGCCGCCGGGGCAGTCGTTCTGGCTGAGGACGAAGAATTCCTCCCTGCCGTCATGGTTGATGCCGCGCCGCCCGATGCCGATCCTTGCGACCACCTTCTTGTCGTCACAATAGCGCGTGGCATTGCGCAGGTCGGCACTGAGGTCGAAGCCGGCGACCTGGAGGATCTGCTTGCGATCCGCGAGCGGCATGCCCGAGGGGAATCCGGTGTCTCCCGGTGACCTTGGCGGCCGTTGGGGCAATGTTTGCGCCAAGCCGCCTGTCGCGAGGCTCGCGCCTAGAAGCAGTAGGAACAGGGCTGAACGATGACGCATGGTGGTGTTCTCCTTCAGGCGGTCGCAAGCGGGTTTCGAATCTTGCCGAGCCCGGACAGCACCAGCGCAATGCCGGCGAGCAACATGATCCAGGCGCCGAAGCCCAACGTCAGCATTGCATCGTCGCCGACTGCGGCCAGGGCGGTCAGATTCCAGAGCAAGCCGAAGGCGATCACGGAGGATGTGCCGGATGCAAGCGATACGAGGCGCAGCGGTCGCCCATTCCAACTGAAAGTGGCCAGCGTCAGCGCCAGCAACGGCACCGCATAGACCAGCCACATGAAGCTCAGCAGGAATGAGCTCCAATGCCCATGTCGGGTTGCCGTGGCCTTGGCTCTCTCGTCCTGCAGTTCCTTGAGGGCGTCGCCCGCTGTTCCGCCGCTGCCGAACATGCCGATCGGCGTGCCGGGGCCGGTTTCCGCGATCACCTTTTGAAGCTGCTGCTCGCGCTCGTCGAAATCCTTGGTCTGGCTTTCCGCTATCTCCCGGCCGGCCTTGGCCTCTTCGGACAATTCGGAAACGATCGGACCGAGCCCCAGCAGCGACAGAGCTTGCCCACTGCGCGCTACGCTGTTGACCGCAGGCATCAGGGAAGCGACTAGCAGGATGATCGCGAGAGGAAAGGCCAGCGTTCCAGTGGCAAGCGACCGGGCCTTTACCACCGCAGGAGAGGACGGCAGCGCGGCAACGTCGATGCCGGCGCCCGCAACTGGATAGATGCCAACGGCCTCGCTGCCGCGCAGCTCGAAATCGACCGCAATGCCTGCGGCGATTGGTTTGTCGCTGCGCCATTCCGCCTGGCTGAAGCCATAGCGGTTATTGTCATCGCCGGTGATGGTGCCGGTCCCTGACGAGGGCGTGAACCCCAATATTCTGCCCTTCATATTGGTCTCCGCGTTCGGCGCGGAATCTGGACGCGTATCACCCATGATTCCGCGGATTGTTGCCTTGCAGCAAACTGGAACGTCGGCGTAAGAATTGTCCTCACGAACATCTCAAGGATTTCTCAAGGACGGCAAAATCTCCCATGGCCGCGGACCCATCGCCTTCAAACCCTGCTGTCCGGCGCCTGTGGACGTTCGGAAAGTGCTCCTTCAATGAAGCCCAGTGGGCCTTCACCGTTGGCGACAATACGGTGGAGATTGAGGGCAAGCCGCTGGAAATCCTTCTCGAACTCCTGCGCCACGCCGGGGAGGTCATCACAAAGGATGAGCTGCTCGATACGGTCTGGCCCGACGTCGTCGTTGTCGAAGGGTCTTTGACCACCGCGATCTCGAAACTTCGCAAGGCCATGGGTGATCAGGCGCATTTGATCGAGACCGTGCCGCGCATCGGCTATCGCCTCGCCGGGCCCGTGTCGGCGCAATTGATTCGTCCCGAGACGTCGAAAGCTCTGCCGATAGAACCGGGATCATCGATGCCGGATCGGCCGAACTGGCGCTTCGTCGAGCGCCTCGATCTTTCTCCCGGCAGCGAAGTTTGGCGGATTGAACACGCCAAAACGCGCGAGATGCACGTCCTCAAATTCGCGACCGATGCGGACCGCCTGCGCGCGCTGAAGCGCGAAAGCGCGATATCCCGGCTGCTTGCACAGTCGCTCGGGGAGCGTCCCGACTTCGTTCCGGTGCTCGACTGGAATTTCGCGACCGCACCCTACTCGCTGGAGAGCGCTTACGGTGGCCCCGATCTCGGCCAGTGGGCTGCAGAGCAGGGCGGCCTCGCGACGATCCCGCTGGCCGTCAGGCTGGAGATCATCGCCAGCGTTGCTTCGACCATCGCGGCCGCGCATGACCTCGGCGTTCTCCACAAGGACATTAAACCAGGCAACATTCTCGTCGCGGTCGATCGCAACGGGCACTGGCAGCCCAAAGTCGTCGATTTTGGGAGCGCGGCGCTCTCCGATCCGGGGCGGCTCGCGCTCATGGACATCACGCAGAGCGGCTTCCGGATGCGCGGGGAAGACGGCGCCGATGCAACCGGTACGCCTGTCTGGATGGCGCCGGAACTGCTGGCGGGCGCCGCGCCCAGCATGTCCTCGGATGTCTTTGCGCTGGGCGTCCTGCTGTACCAGATCATTATCGGCGATTTTCGCAAGCCGCTCGCGCCGGGTTGGGAGGCCGACATTGCCGATCCGCTTCTGCGCGAGGATATCGCATTGGCAGCGTCCGGCGATCCTTCGTTGCGGCTGGATGGCGCGGCCGAGTTGTCGCGTCGCTTGCGGTCTCTTGATGCCCGGCGCGCGGAACGGGATGCGCTGGCGGAAACGGAAAACCGCGCCCGCCTGGCGGAAGAGCGTCTTGCGCGTGTGCGCGTTCGCCGCCCCTGGGTGATTGCCGCGACCGTCGCCTTGTCGGCAGGCGTGATCGCGACATCGCTGCTGTATGTCCGTACCTTGCGCGAACGCGACATCGCGGAACATCAGACGGCGATAGCGGAGAAGGTAACCCGCTTCCTGGCGACGGACCTTCTCGCTCGGAGCAGTCCGTTCCGCGCAGGTGCGCCCGATGAGAGCCTCGTCGGCGCGGTCAAACAGGCATCCCCGCTGATCGACATCCGGTTCAAGGATGAACCGGCCATCGCCGCGCGGCTTCACCAGACGATCGCCAATGCGCTCGACAAGCGCAGCGATTGGCCTGTTGCCCGGACTGAATATGATCGGGCGGCGACATTATGGGCGCAAGCGCAGGGGGCGTCGTCGCCCGACGCCGTTGCGACACGGCTCCAGCAGGCGATGATGGAGGCTCGGTCCTACGAGGCGGGAAGTCTGCCGCGGGCCAAAGCCCTGATCGCGGCAGCGCAGAACGATATTCAGCAGCGCCGTCTCTCCCGTCCCGATCTGGACGTATGGCTCGCGTCCGCGCGGGGAACGGTGGCCCTGATCGATAACGATGGTCCAACTGCGGAGGCCGAATTCGGCAAGGCCTCCCGTGCCGCTGATGCCCTCCCAGATTTTGATCCCACCGCGCGCCTGACCTTCCGGCAGCGCTTTGCGTTCGCCAAGTTCAGGTTGGGAGATGGTGCCGGCGCAGAGCATCTATTCCGCCAGCTTGAGCGGGACTTTACCGCGTTGGAGGGGCCAGATGGCCCGAATGTGCTGATGGTCGGCATGAATTTGGCGCAGGCGTTGATGGTGGAAGGCAAACATGCCGCGGCGGTGGCGCAGGCCAATGCGGTCTATCCTCGGATATTGGCGCGCTTGGGTGCCGATCATGAGATGACATTGCAACTTCTGACCACCCGCGCGCAGTCGGAGGGAGTATTGGAGCGCTGGGATGATGCGATCCGCGACGATCTTCGGGTTAATGAGATGGCGGTGGCCAAGCAGGGTGCGAAATCCTTCTTCGCTGTCGCCACGCTGTCCGACGCGGCGACGGCTCAATGCCGGGGAGGACATTTGGCGGAAGGCCTCAAGAGCGCTGATATGGCGCATCGTGCCGCCGTCGAGGGCTTCGGAAAGGCCGCGCTGACGGATGGGACAGCCTACACCCTCGCGGCCTGCCAGATCGCGGCTGGGAAGTATGCGGAGGCGCTCGGAAACCTGCGCGGCATTGATCGTGCTGCCGTGGCGCAACTTGCCGCCGATCCCCATTGGGGCGCGAATGTCGATCTCGCGCTGGCCCAGATCGCGGCGGCCCAGGGGCGATCATCCGATGCGCGCCATTTTCTTGATGCCGCTGCTCCGGCATTTTCGATCCCGAACGCTGAACCTTACCAGGTCAGGATATGGAAGCGCCTCGACCACGATATCCCGAAAGCAGCCGGGAATATCCATCCGGCCTGACACCGCAGTTGGTGGGAGATCACGTTCGGCCGATGTTGCAGCGCTCGTATATCCCGCTCCGAGTGCGCCATCTCGGGCAGGTCGGCTTCTGCATCAGCCAAGTGGCGCGGTTGCAATTAGCCGGCGGATCCTTGTTTTTGACAATTTATATGTTAAAAGGAACGAATGAAACTCGAAGAGCTTTCGGCGATTACCGGAGCGACAATCCGGCAGATCCGCTTCCTGATTTCCGAAGGGTTCGTTCCCTCGCCCGAGGGTGGACGTACCTATGCTACATATGGAGACGCGCACGTTCAAGCGATCCGTCGCTTTCAGCGTCTTAAAGGCCTCGGCTTTCCGAATGCCGCGATCCGGCTTCTTCTGGATGCGCGCGAGGGCGTCCCCGTGCCGGTGATGGATGGCCTGACACTGGTGATCGCACCCGATCTGATCGGCAGGGATGCCGACGTGGATCAGATGATCGCGCAGACCGAAACTAGACTGCGCGAGGCATTTTCAGGCGATGTACCGAAGGCGCGCAAGCGGGCGGCTGGGTGATCATTCGCGGGATCGGGGGAGGCACGACGATGGATAAGCTGATCGATCCGCTGATGCCCTTGTTCCGGCCGTCACTCGCCCCAAGACCGCCCCTGCTGCTCGACAAAACCGAGATCCGACTACGTCTGGTTCCACCAATTGCCCGTCTGATCGTCGCCCGCACATTCACCAATCGCGAAGCGGTGCCGATCGAGGCGGTGCTGACGATGCCGCCCGCGCTGACCGGCGAAGTGGTTCACGGCGTGGAAGTCCGGATCGGCGAACAACGATGGACCGCGCAGGCACGGCCAAGGCGTCGGGCCGAAACCGCCTATGACGGCGCGGCGGTTGACGGCAACCGCGCGATCCTGCTCGAAGATTTGAAGCGCGGCTGGCGCACCTTGTCGGTGGCGGGCGTGCAGCCGGGCGAGGTGGTCTCGCTGGTATGCGAAAGCGTGATCGCGCTTGGCTCCGCCGGAGCGACTATACGCCTTTGCCCCGGAGTTGACCCCAATCTTGCCGCTCCCGCTCTCCCGGATCACCTGACTCCGCGGCAAACCAGCGAGGCCCATCCGATCACGCTGAAGATCGAGGGCGCGAATGAGATCATTGTGCGATCCGCGGGAACTGATCTGCCACCGGTGCAACAGATCGGCAATGCACCGATGATGCTGGAAATCGTCATTCCCGCAGGCTTTGAGGGCAAGGTGACGGACTGGTCCGCCGACGATGTGCGTGCGGAAATGGGCCTGCATATGGCGGAACAGATCGCAGCCCTGCTTGATGGTGACAGGCCGGTCGATCGCCAACGGGTTCGCGATCTTGCGCTCAAGGGCAATTTGCTGACCAGCGAAACCAGCCTGGTCTTCGTAGGCGCCGAAGGCGAAGCGACCGGGGTGCTGCCGGCCATGCGCAAGCTCGCACTGGTCGATGCGGTATCCTCCGATGTGCAGGCGGTTCCGTCTCAGGCACCGGCCGTCGAGCCTGCTGCGTCTCCGCTCGCGCCAGATGGCGACTTTCCCGCCCCCGGCCGGGCCCGTGGGTTTGCCGTGCAATGGCCGACCGTCGGAGCGCGACCGCCATGGCATGTCCGGCTTGGCAACTGGTGGCGCAACAGGAGACCCCGCCGGGAAGTCTCTACCGATATGTCGCACCTGGGCGCGCAACTTCGCTCTGCAGCTTCGCAGGTGCTGTGGAATCAGGACGGGGTGCTGGCCTTGCGGTCGGGCGATGCAGCCCATTTGCCCCGCGAGGTTGCGTCAATTGTCCGGGACGTCGCCGCAGTCGTGAACGTGCGTCACACCGCCACGGCGATGAACCTCACGGCGGACCATCTCGCCATCGCGTTGCTGGCACAAGCCGCTGCATCTGCTGGCGTGGCTTCGCCCGATCTGCTCGATCAGCTGTTCCCGGATCGGCTGCCGCTCCCCTTTGAGCGATTGGCGAGGCAATTGGGAATAAGCGTATGAGATCTATGGTGTTAGCCGGAGCGCTGTTGCTGACTGCGCCGCATGCCAATGCGGAACCTTCTTTGCTCGCGCCATCGGGCGCCCGAACTGGTGAAGAACTCGCGATAGACGCCGCTCGCGGACCTTGGGCGCGGCGCTGGGTGGGACGGAGCGACGTCGGCTCTGTCATGCTCACTGTCTATCGGTCGGCGGAAGACGCTAAAAAGGTCGCGAGGTTTTCGCGCGGACTGAGCGACGGGCCTGAGCATGATGACGACCTGGCATTTCTCTTGAGCTATCTTCCCCATGCATGGCGGACGCGGGCTCACGCGCTTCAGGCGACCGCTTACAACTCGGACGCACGCGGTCTGTGCGCGATTATCGGGACAAGCGAGAAGCCGCTCAGGCTCTGCATGGCAAGTCGGCCCGACAGCACAGCCGTGGCGACCGTCATGACTTCGCTGGACCGCGATACCGCCACGGAAGCGGCTATGCTGCTGGCGCGTTATGCGGCGCGTCATCCTATGCGCGTTGCGGGGTGACAGCGGACCTACTGTTCTTCCTTCAACCGCTTTTCGAGCAACGCGCGTGCTTCTGGCGTGAGGCCCTGATCCGCACCGGCATTGCCGGCAGGTGAGGGCGTGCCTTGTGTGCTCGACGGGCTACCGGAATGCTCAACCAGATAGCGATTGACGTTGCGATGACCGGCGGCCGAAACCGACGGATCGCTGCCGGGCAATGATCCGGTCAATCCGCCGGGAGCAATCTGCCCATCGTTCCCGCGCATGACATCGCCGACCATCGTGCCTTCCTTGGGCAGATCGGCGCCGCTGATCCCGCGGCTGCTAACGCCTTGAACGCCAGGCTTGCACGGGATGGGATCGGCCGGCGTGCCTTTCAGCCAGTGGATCGGCCAGTCCCAGCCGGTGGTAATCCAGTCTATAAAGCCGAATGCCTCCCGCTCGGTCGCCTTGATCGCAAAGCAATGACGATCAATGGCCTGCGCGCGGGCGCCCCAGAGCCAGCCTAAAAGTAAGGCGGCTAATACCAGCTTGACGATATCTTCGCGGTCAACTGAGAACTTTCCCATCATCGCCTCTGTTCCGGTCGGTTCGTTGTCCAATCGCCTTCCCAGTTAAATCACTGATCTATTATGTCTTTCTGCAGCCGTTGTAGCAGCCGTTCGCGTGCTCCCGGGCTGAGCCCTTGATCCGCACCAGCGGATTGCGCATTCGCCTGATTGCCGGAATGCTCGACCAGATAGCGGGCAACATTGCTATGGCCGGTCGCCGAAGCCGAGGGATCGCTGCCGGGCAATGATCCGGTCAAACCGCCGGGAGCGATCTGCAAATCCTTCCCATGCAAGACGCGCAAGACAGCGCCGGCTGGCGTGTTATCCTGGGGTATATCGACACCACCCAGGCCGCCGCTGTGAAAACCCGAGCCCCCGCGTTCGCACGGGATGGGATCGGCTGGCTTGCCTTTCACCCAATGGATCGGCCAGTCCCATCCCGTCATTATCCAGTCTTTAGGACCGAAAGCCTCCCGTTCACTTTCTTCGACGACGAAGCAACGGCGGTGTTCGGCCTGCTTTATGGCACCATGAAGCCAAAAAGCGAACAAAAGCGGCAATACCAGATTCAGGATCTCATCATAAGAGAAGGAAAGCCGTCTCATCATACCCTCCATTGCGGACCGCTGCGACGCCCTGGCCTGTTCATTGCACGACCGTCCTTTCTCCGGTTAGATCCCAGCATTTATCTCCGTACGTCAGGCCCGGGCTGTCGCAATTCGGCAGAAGCAAGGGTGATGTGCGTGCACCGCTCTGTCCCGACACCACAGGCCCGCTGCGGCGGCGCGCGGCGGCGGCGCGCCGCTCATAATCGGCGACTTCATCGCCGAACACCACACGACAATCCCGCACACCGCTTTGCGCCACATCATAGCAGATGTCGCCCCGGCGATTACCCGCCATGGGCCGCGTGAACACCCACCAGAGGCCTGCGGCATCTCCATCGCCCCACCAGCGCAGGACAGCGGGACCATCTTCCCGGCTGCCGCCGGCAAGCGACGGCAGAGCCATGGCGTCGGCCGGGATTGCCTTCGTCGTTCCGGTCACGTCGCCCGCATAGGTGTTGCCTGTCGGTAATTGCCCGGCCGCCGCGTCGAAGAGCATGACCATCGTGATGTTCTTGGTGCGCGAATAGAAGCTCGGCACCATTACCGGGCTGGAGAAGTCGCCGTCATGCGGCCGGAGCTCCAGTGCGCGCAGTTCGGCGTCCGGCGACCATGCCTTGGCGACGGCCATGGCGAGTGCGACGTTGGAGGCCATATCCCTGCCGGCGCCGCTTGCGGCCTCGATCATCGCATCGACCTGCTTACTGGCATTCGGTCCGATGGGTCGGAACCACAGGATCTTCTGCTGCATCATTGCGACCATGCCGCCGCCCGTCACCGGGAGCCACTGACCCTCGTCATTCCATCCCTGTCCTGAGACGAAGCGCAGACCAGCGTCGCTCGCCGACATCTGTCCGCGGTCGATATGAAAGGCATAATCATCATCGGCGATACCATCGCGTACGATCGCAACATAGCTGCCGTCCGGCGCCACACGCAGCCCGATCACGCCGGCCGACTTTTCCACATTGGGCTGGAATATCGCGACCGACCAGGTGCCGCAGAAATGGCCGATGCCCGAGCGGTCACCGACATCCGCCGGGCGCGCCACACCGCGGCGCATGCGATCGACCCAGAAATCAAAGCTGCGCCAGCGCGGGTCATCGCTTGCGATCGCCCCTCCGGTTGCCGGAGGGACAACGCAATCGCCTGTCTCCTCCAGCTTTTCATCAGATTGTGAGAGCTGCTGCGCCACAGCTGGCGTGGCGGCATTGGCGGTTTCATGTCCGTTCTTTGCGGCATCGCAGCCGCTGACCGTGAGCGCGAGCGCGAGAAGCAGCGTCGCCGTTACCGAAACCCCGAATCGCGCCATGATCGATCCCCTTCAGATGAGGACGATTTATCAAGGCCGCTTTCTTTTAACAATATATATGTTATAAGAGCGTCGAGCTTCGTCTGACCGCTGCATTGAACAGAAGGACATGGGGTCGTGAAGGATGACGAAGAACTGCCACTCGACCCTACGAAGCTCTACTTCGTGCGGATCATCGAGACTCGCGCGGCCGTGGGCCTGTTCTGGTCGGGGTGGCACGGGTTGCAACTGCTGATCCCGCGCCAAATTGATCAGAGGCGCTGCGAAGTGGCGGAGATTGAGCCGCTGGCTGGCATTCTGTTCGTGGATGGGTCGGATTTTCGCCAGCAGGCCGGGGCGGAAGGCTATGAGCACCGCTGCGCATTGACGGACGGTCTTGCTCAGCAACTCTTCGACGACGATGGCAGGGTGTTTGGATTGCCGCTGACGTTCGAGCCGCTCTGTCCGGCGTTCAGCCTAGGGGAGGATATTGCGACATAGGATGACAACCGGCTTCACGCCGGGCGGTATGCCCTTCGGGCCGGCGTGGCGCGGGCGATCGGCGTTGGCGGCGCTCGGTTCAGAACGCCCGTTGCGTGTTGCTCAGGAGCCGGCGTCAATGATCATGACGCTGACGCAGACCAGCAGGAAGACCGGGATGAAGTTAGCGACGCTGATCGCCGATGCGCATCGTCTCGCGCCACGCGCCCGAACGATGCCGACAGCAGCCATGAAGCAAAGAAGCGCCATGGCCGCATACTGGCCGATCATCATCCGTTCCCGGATGTGCGTGCCGACCGCATGATGGTCTATCACGAAAGGACCCGAGAGAATCGCAAGACCCCACGGTATGATCATGAACAACAGGGCATGCAGACGACGCCGTACCTCGGGTGCCTTAGGAAATGAGCGGACGACGATCACAACGGATCCGATCCACGCGAGAAGCAGGGCCCAGATGAGCATCGGAAGTTGTTTCCTTCCTGTCCTGGGGGAGCGTCCCCATCCCCGTCTCGTGAACGACTTTGGTGCACCGGAGGATCGCAAGGCATGTTCGGCTTGGGGCGCTACGTGCGGAGGCGCTTAAACACCCTGATCATTCGGTCGATCGGATCCTGCTTGAGGACCTCATCGGTATCGTTCTGTCGCGGATAGGTCGTCACCAGCAGCAGAGGAACGTCGGCCACACTGGCAGAGCATGTCGCCTGGCGGCTTTCAGCGACCGGCCGGGCGATGCAGAGGGACAGGAGATTGTCCTGCCCGCCAAAGCTGGTTTCGGCCGATGATCCGGTCGGCAGGCCAACGATATCCATCGTTTCGTCCAAAATCCTCTTTCCGCCCTCGGCGTCGGGCTTGCCCGGCCTCGCGATGGGGCTCTTGAGATAATAGACAGTGACTGGCGGGTCGCCCACGAAGGAGATTGTTGCGCGCCCGAAATAGCTGGCGCCGGCCGGCGGATCGATATTGACTTCATATTGCGTCACACGGCTTGCACCAGCGCCGCTGCCAATGGGCGGCAGGATGCTTGCGAGCATGTTGGCAGCCTGCTGGCGAGCCGGCGTGGGGGAGGGCGCTTGGGCGGGTGCAGACTCTCCTGTAAGCTGCAGCGCTTCCTGTGCAACGTCGTTGACGCGCTCGCTCGTGGATCTGTCCTTATCCAGCTCAGCGACGACTGCGCGCCAGCCTGGCAAATTGGCGCTGGAGGCGTCCCGCATCAGCTTCGGCGATTCCAAGTTCCCGCTTTCGGCAGCCTGCCGATTTTGCTCGGGCGCCCGCCCGCAAGCTCCCAGGGCGATAACCGCGCATATCATGATCACATGTCGCTTCATCCGAACCTCCCAATTCCAGGAAGTTCTTTTAACATATATTATGTCATAAGAAAAGTGGCAAACTGTCTGAGCTGCAGAAACCTCGGCCCCAAAGCGCGTTACGTGTTAGATCACCGACGGAGTCCGCCCAGATATGCTCGTGCTGGGCCGGCGGCGAGATTTGCGAGAAATGTCCGGCTTCGGCGGGAACCGTCGTTGGCGGATGCCACCGAGAATGACGGGTATTTCCCACGATCTGGCGATCCAATCCGACAGCAGACGACCAAAGCCGGTCGTACAGAGTTACTTCTTAGCATGTCTGGTTTTCGCGAAACCCGTCGTTCGTAAAGGACCAAGACCATCGCGATTTGCCGACAGGCGGCTAGCAGGCTGTTGAATCACGTCCGCACCCGCCGCGCCACCGACTTCTTCAACAGCCTGCTAAATCGGTGGTTTAACACCCTGCGTCGGATGGCCAGCACAGCGCTGTGCGGGAGGGATTCGAACTGATCGACTAAGCGGCTGTTTTGCCGCACTTCTGATCAATCCGAATTTCCGCGATACCTCGGAATATACCTCGTCGACTTTTACTGAGAAAACCTTCACTTCGTAGCTGAGCTCGACTGCATGCATCCTATTCCAGCCCATGATACAAGGCAAGTTTCGGGTGGAGGCTCTCGGCAATGCGCGAAGCTGTTTATGCCGGGTAGTGACTTTCGACACCGTGACCGCTCTTTACGAGTTTGACAAGCATCTGCGATTCCTGATCCTGAATGCGAACGCCCAGATCGAGCTCGTGATACGAGGCGTTTGAGTTCATGCACTCGCGCCCCTTGGCGCTATTGGAGATTGCTTACGTCGAATTTCCAGAAGGAGATGATTTCCCGGGCAGTCATAATCCCCGCGTGACAAGGGAAACTATGGCCGAGGTTCGTGAAGATAACCTCCTTGCAGCGTGGCAATGCCATCGCCGTTTCATGCTGGCGTGCGATCGGCACTACATCGTCCTTCGCTCCACTCAAGATTAGGGTCGGAATTTGTATGCTGGGAATATCCGCGAGTAAGTCGATAGACGGAAATTCATCGTGGATCGCTACGTGTACACTACGGTCCATGAGGATTACAGCCTCGATGTGTGATTCCACATGAGCCGGATCCTCATAGCCCGGGCGAAGCGCATTACGCAGGAATTCCACGTCCTTCCCGTGATGAATGAAGAGATCACCGATGACACCGCCTCTAGCTGCTCCTGTGGCCAGCAGGCACATCGCTGCGAAGGTACCAGGGTGCCGACCCTCAGTATACAGCCCCAGAAATCCACCCAGCGAATGTCCCACGTAGAGAGCGTCGACTAACCCAAGTTCCTTCACGACCTCGGCGATGTCGTCGGCGATGCTGGCAAGCGAGAAATCCTCTATAGCATCCGCGGATGCTCCGTGACCACGAATGTCCAGCGCATAAATAGTGAATTCCTCCGCAAGCTCCGTTAGTATCGAACGGTAGGCTTCGATCTTGGTGCTCCGTCCCGAATAACCATGGACAAAGATTATCGATGGTTTCCCCGATGCCTCCGAATGAACTTCATATCCTAAAGTGGCCCCGTTGACGGTGATGTAGCGAATATCGGAAGCCATATTCTCTCCAGTTCGTTTAGTCGTTTGCATAGAGGCGCGTGACGCCGTCCCCCTGTGATCAGGGATGAGCATCTCCCAAGAGGAAGGCGCGAGGCAGCGGCTCCAGTTCGTAAGAGATGAAATGAGCTCCGCCCGAATCCAATGTGGCGGCAAGCGCGTTCATCGATTTCGGGGAGGTGCTGTCGCCCCATTCGCCTGTATCGAGGCGGTGTGTCATGGTTTCGACGGCCGCCAGCATTTCTGCCGGCGTGAAATTGCAATGCCCCACGGCTTCAGTGAACGTCATCCGCAGCATCGCGCCGCGGCCGGCGCGATCGACCGCCTGCCGAAGAGCCCAGATGTCGCTCACCGGCAATAATGGATCACCGATCGTCATCATCGTGAGGACGGGGATCTTCAGTGCGCCGCCATAATTCACCGATGGCTCGTTCAGGAACCAGCGAGCCTGATCGTCGGGCGCGATCCGGGGCGCGGCCTCTATGGCGTTCAAATCCGCTTCGAGGTCCAGCCCGGCCTCCTTATAGAGCTCCTTGACGATCCCGCGGCGCTTCCCCGTCAGGAGCCGCCTGTAATCGACGCCGATGTTCCAAGAGAAGTTACCCCCGGCACTGGTCTCGTAGGCCGGCCGCATAAAAGCGTAGGTCCCAGTCGCGCTGATCCGCATCCGCAGATTGCGCAGCCATCCGTCGGCCGAGGCAGAGCTATCGCTCGCGTCTGGCCGCGGGACTGAGGCGTCCACCCAGACGGGAAGCTGGCCTATTGCCGCTGCGAGGGAGAGGCGAGCACGACCCTGCGGAGTTGCACCGGCCTTTTCGATCACCGCCGACCACGCCGCAAGCGTCGGCGCCAGGCCCATCGAGGCCGGAGTTGCTGGGCCTTCCGAAATGTTGGTGAGGAGAAGGGCAGGATCATCCGGCGCAAGCAACGCCTTGAGCGCGAACATGATGTCCAGATCCTGGTTCATGATCGTCGCGGCGCCGCCGTAGATGCACATTGCGATGGCAGCATCGATCCGTTCGGGATGATGCTCCGCCATCGCTTCCGCAACATGCCCTCCACGGGACACGCCCCACGCGATTACGCGCCGAGGACGACCAAATTGGGATCGGACCAGTTCCTCGACCGCCAGCACCCTGTCCACCCAGGGCTTCAAATATTGTCCGCCAGGTGGTGCAGTATAGTTCCGCGACACTCCCGCCGCGCCATAGCCTCGAGCGAACAGTGCCCGGTAAAATGGCGCTTCCCAGTTCTGGAGGAAATCGAGGTCGAGCAGCAGGGTTCCGTTCCAGTTAGGCGGTATAAACGCGCCGTAACTGGTTCCGTCCGATAACGTCCCTGATCTGCTGAGCATTGCCGTCGACCTTTGCGAAGAGAATGAGGACTGCGGGATCGCGGTGAGCAACGCGAACATGATCGCAGCCCTTGGGAACCGAAGCGTGGAGGCCTTTTGGGACCGTGGAGAAATGCCTCTACGACTATCGAGCAGCAAAGCACGCATGATTCCGGACTACCTATCAAGTAGGGCCATTAGACGGACCCCGCGACTCACGGATCACGTTTTCGGGTTTCTCCCCATAAGGCGGGCTATAGAACACCAGGAGCTTGACCGGGGTGTCGCTCGTGACGGTGAACAGGTGCATCTCGCCGGCCGGAAAGAAGCAGGTGTCGCCGGGCACCATCTGGTGGGTTTCGTTGCCGACGGTGAACTGGGCGGTGCCCTCCAGAAGGTAGCAGGCCTGTTCTATTTCGGGATGCGCGTGGGGTAACGCCCCGCCGCCCTTGTGCAATGTGCCCAGCACGAGTTCCATATGCTTCGCCCCGACGGTTTCGGGGCCGATGAGGCGCTGGTTGGACGTGAGGCTATGATTGGCTGGCGAATAGCTGGGCACATCTTCGGTGCGCACCAGGAAAGACGAGGATTGTGGCACGAACGGCCTCCTGAGTGGAAGATTCAAGGGTTGGACGGGGGCGCGGCGATTTGATCGAGAACCTCCCGGCTGTGCTCGCCGTGGAGGGGCGCGGGCCGCAAGTGCGCCGGCAGCGGCGTGCCCGACCAGCCGATCGGGTTGCGAACGAGGTTAACCCGCCCTTCCGTCGGATGCTCCGTCGTCGAAACGAAGCCGGTGCCGAAGAGATGCTCGTCCGTCAACAGATCCGTCGGCATGTTGACCGGCGCGTTTGGTATATCGGCGGCGTCGAGCAATGCACGCCATTCGGTGGTCGATCGTTGCCGGATGATTTCGCCGAGTTCTGCATAGACTGCGTCGATATTCTCGGCGCGCGCCGTCGTGTTGGCGAAGCGGTGGTCCCGTTCCATGCGGCCGGGGTCGCCGATGGCGCCGAAGAACGCGCGCCAATGTTTGTCGTTGTAAATGAGAATGCAAAGATAGCCGTCGTTCGTCCGATAAGGCCGGCGATGGGGCGTCAGCAGGCGGCGATAGCCAGCGGGGCCGATCGGCGGATCGAATAAGTGCCCGCCGAGATGATCCCCCATGACGAACTGGGCGGTCGCCTCGAACAGCGGGACGCTGACTGCCTGGCCGACACCGCTTCGCTCACGGGCGTATAGCGCGGTGGTAATGGCATATACGGCATTGAGGCCACCGATCCTGTCAGACAATGTCAGAGGCGCATAGGCAGGGCCAGTGCCGAGATACTCGTTCATTAGCCAGGGGATGGCGGTCGCGCCCTGAATGAGGTCATCATAGGCCGGAAGGTCGCCATAAGGGCCGTCAGGATTGAAACCGCAACAGTTGACGTAGATGAGCCGGGGATTGCTCGCGGCTACGCTTTCATAATCGAGCCCCAGCCGTTCGAGCGCAGCCGGCCTGACATTGCTCACGAACACGTCCGCGCCCGCGATGAGCGAGAGCAGCGCGGCCCGGTCTTCACTCTCCTTGAGATTGAGCACGATGCTCCGCTTGCCGTGGTTGGCCTGAAGGAAGATGGCTCCCATCCCTTCACTCCGCATCGGCCCGATACGGCGCATATCATCGCCTTCGGGGCTTTCGACCTTGATGACATCGGCGCCCAGTTGGGCCAGTATCTGGGTCGCGAACGGCCCCATCAGAACAGACGTCAGGTCGATGATCTTCACCCCGGCGAGAGGGCCTTCGCCGGTCGCCGGGCCCGGTGCGCCTGCATGGCCATGGCTTTTCATCGAACGTCCCCGTTTGACCCTGAGGCGACGGGCGCGCCCGGCACCGCATAATTCAGCCACACGCCGGCGAGTGGACGGGAGCCAATGCCCGGCTTGGAGAAGTCGCAGATGCCCGATGGGAAAATCGCCCTCAGTCTCGACAGTTGGGCATCGGTCAGCGGTTGGCGGTATTCGGCCGGGTCGATCGGCTTCATGGCGCATTTCAGCACATCCAGACGGGTGGGCATCCCCGCCGCGATCCGGGGATTAGCGTGCACGGGATAGAGGCCGTTGCATCGGTTGGACGCTGTGGGATCGGCCGGCTCCGCAAACGGCACCCCGTCGGAATCCCAGCAGGTATCCGTCAACGCGCCGCGGTTCCTGCGGATCTTGACCGACCGGGCGATGTCTGATCGGTCGGCGTCGATTCGGTTCAGCCACGCCTGCATGTCGTCCAGCGCCTGGCCGTTCACGCTTTCCATCGCGCTGGCGGGGAAGGTGTATATGACGAAGTTCGACAGATCGCCATGTGCCCGAAGTCGCGCCCGGGTCACGAAGGAACCCAGGCGGTTATGAAGGTCCGGGTTGGTTTCGGTGTACATCCGGAGATCGATGATCGGGATGGCCTGCAGGCCGCCGCTTCCCATGGTGACCTGCCCGCTACCATAGGCGATGGCAAGCGCCGCATCGTCCGCGCTGGTACGTTCCGCCACGATGTTGCCGTCATCGTCATACCCGCCGATACTGGCGTTCAGCTCGATGAACTGGTCCGCACTGATGCGACCCGACTGAAAGGCGAGCAATCCGTATTGCAGTCCGACATTGTCCAGCGGGCGGCGCGGCGTTCCGGGCCGATCGGGGCGTTCTCCCCAGATATTCCTCTGGCTCGAATAGACATCGCATCGCACGCCATGCGGATTGCGCAAGCGACCGTAGATCTGGCCGGCGGGGATCGATGCATCGCATCCGACAGCGTTCGCGGGCTGGTGCGCCGAGGCCGTCACATAATAAGGTGAAAACATACCGTGCCACGACAAGGATAGGCGGGGCGGCCGGGCCACGTCCCGCGCCACCGCCGCGGCGGGGACGCTCCGGGGCGCGGGGGCGGTTGCCTCGCAAACATTCCATCCCGCCCACCCCGCTACCGCCGTCTTTTGATCATACGTCCAGCTCAGCCGCGCCGTTTCGTTGAAATAGTGTACGAGAAGCGAGCAATCGACGGTGGCGGCTGTGCTGGTAACACCGTCCGGCCCCTCGGCCTGAATGCCGGGCAAGATTCCGTCGAGCAAACCCGGGTAGTTGTCGGCAATCTGGAATTGTGCCTTTGCACCACCGGAGATGCCGATACCGATCGTATGGCGGATGGCCCCGATAGTGGTGATGATCTTCGCCTTCACCATCGTCAGCGCCTCTGCGGATACGACGCTGTTGCAGATATTGCCCCAGACGTTGAGCGTCGAGGACGCGACCGCATAGCCCTTGGCGAGCGTCGGCGCGTGCAGAACAGGCACCATCGAGGTGCCCTGATGATAGCCCGGACCGCAGCTTCCGCCGAATCCATAGACAAGAGACCGGTTCCATGCCGAGGGCGGCTTGAAAGGACTCCCGTCCGCATCCTGCCTGGGATCGAACAGGACCGCATATTGATAGATGCCGCGATCGACTGTGCCCGTCTCGACGCGAATAATGAAGTCTACGAGCTTGCCTTCCTTCGTGGTCGTACGGGCCATATCGGCTGGCCGGCCGATCGGATCGACCAAGGGACGAAATCCGCCGGCCTGCGACAGGTACATGAAGGAAACGACCGACGGAACGGCGCAGTCGGCATTCCTGGCCTTCGGCATCATGGTGCCATCAGGCAGCGTGAAAGCATCGGTCTGACATAGCCAGGGCTCCTGTCGCGGCCCCGAGAAAATGGGGCCGGCAAGCGGATAGGCGCGCAGGTTTTCGTGTGCGATGATCTCACGACCGCGGCGAAGCTCCACCCGGTTGCGCCCGGGGCGAAGCTTGGACAGGAGGAAGAGCAATTTCCCCTCGCTGTCTCGGATAAGCTTGGCCGACGAACGCTTGCTGTTGACGTAAATGACGATATTTGCGGGAGCGGCGGCGGCTAGGTCAGCCTGTATCAGCGCGGTCGTGCCGCTCACCATGTCAGGCCGTGAGGAGACGACGCGCAAGGCGCTGCCCGCATCCGCGGCTGAAGCCGAGGACGCCGCAATTACCGAGCAGAGCAGGATCACGCCGGACCATGGCCACGGCTGACGGCTCTTTGAAATCCTCAACCGCGCCCTCCCTCTCCCGCCCGCTCTGCGCGCGGACACCGATGTGCATCCTCGCCAACGGGCGATCCAGGCGCCAATCTTTGTTGTGACTTGTGTGATACCGCTTTTAAATTGTAGCGGCGCGGAGCTTTACCGTTAGCGGGCACTGCGGGAGGAGCCTTTGGATCATCACGCTTTGCGGGGCATCAAGCTCCAGTCCCTGAGATATTTCGTAGCGTTGGCCGAGGAGCTCCACTTCGGACGTGCCGCCGATCGATGCGCCGTCACGCAACCGCCGCTGAGCAAGGCGATCAAGAATCTGGAGGAGATGCTCAACGTTCGCCTCTTCGAGCGCGACAGCAAGCAAGTCCAGACGACGCCCGCTGGAGACGCATTTTACGCCGATGCGGTCCGGATGCTGGAAAGCCTGGACCGTGCCGCCGACCGCGCTAGGCGAATTGATTCCGGCCTGCAGGGCACGCTTGAAATCGGTGTGACCGGAACACTGCTCTACCGAGGGGCTCCGGCGGTCGTGGCATTGTCTTCATCCAGAATACCCGGGGTCGAGGTCATGCTGCGTGAAGTGGCCACAAGCGACCAGATTCATGCGTTGATGCAGGGACGGCTCGACGCGGGATTTCTCAACTCGTCAATCATGCCTTCGGGCCTCGCCTCCATGCCATTGCCCGACGAACCGTTTCTGTGTTGTCTGCCAGAGCATCATCCCATGGCCAGCATACCCCGTATATCTCTGGAATTATTGGCCGACGAGCGGTTTGTCATGTTCGCTCGCGACGTCGCGCCGCAATATCACGACAATATATTGTCCATTCTCACGCGGGCGGGGATCACGCCCCGGCTAACGCACGCTGCGCGCCAATGGCTGACGGTCATCGCCATGGTCGCGAATGACATGGGCGTGGCTTTGGTGCCTGCCTCGCTGGAAAGGACTGGCATGCGGGGCGTCCGATTTCTCCCGCTGAGCGAAGCGGACGCAGGCGCCTATGCCCATGCCCATCTCGCTTGGAATCCGGAACGGGTGTCTGCCGCACTCCGCAACTTCTTGAACTGCGCAGCGGAATTGTTCCCTTCCGAAACACCCTGATAGGCCCGCTCGATGTCGATCTTCTGTACCAACGGCTATCGGTCCATTCCCAGATAAGAATTCCTGTGTCTCGTGAGAGCGCTATGGACGCTCGATACGGAGAGAGACAGGAAGGGGCAGAAGATGCTGGCGGTAACCGGTGGCCTTGCCATCATGAGCCTGCTGGCAGCGATCATCTCGAAACGGGTTGCGCCGCTGGCGGCCCTCATCGCGGTTCCTGTGATCGCCGCCCTTCTGGCCGGCTTCGGCCTCGAGACATCCGATTTCATCATCGCCGGAATCGGTAGGATCGCTCCAGTCGCTGGTATGTTCGTGTTCGCGATCCTGTTCTTCGGGATCATGTCCGATGCCGGTCTGCTGGATCCGATCGTGCTCCGCGTCCTGAAGGTGGTCGGGAGGCGCCCAACTAGGATCGTCGTCGGAACCGCCTTGCTGGCACTGCTTATCCACCTCGACGGGTCGGGAGCCGTCTGCTTTCTCATTACCATTCCTGCGATGCTGCCGCTTTACGACCGTCTCCACATGGATCGACGCGTCCTTGCCTGTGCGGCGGCCATGGGCGCTGGAGTGAATTTCCTTCCATGGTCGGGCGTAACGCTACGGGCCTCGGCGGTTCTGGGGCTTCCCCCCACCGGTATCGTCACCGGAAGGATGCTGCTGGTGCAGGCCGTAGGCATCTGCTTCGTCATGGGTGCGGCGTGGTGGCTCGGCCATAGGGAGGGGCGGCGCCTCCTGGCAGCGGGAAACACTGCGTCCGATGGCGACGATCGCGACCGGGCATGCGAGGATGCCGACCAGTCCCTTCGCCGGCCACATCTGTTCTGGGCGAATCTGGCAATCACAGTCGTGGTGATGGCGACGCTGATCAGCGGCGCAGTCGATCCGGTGGTGATGTTCATGATCGGAACCGTGGTAGCGCTACTTTTGAACTATCCCGATGCCGAAGCTCAGAGAGCCCGCATCGATGCGCACGCGCGCGCCGCGCTGCTGATGGCGAGCATATTGTTCGCGGCCGGGGCGTTCACCGGTATCATGACCGAGTCCGGGATGATCGGTGCCCTTGCAAAATCGGTGGTTGGCTTCGTTCCCACGGATTTTGGTTCTCGCATTCCTCTCGGCCTTGCCGTCATCGCAATGCCGTTGAGCCTGCTCTTCGATCCGGATTCATTCTATTTTGGCGTCTTGCCAGTCGTAGCGGACGTCGCGCAGCATTTTGATGTCCCGAAGGTACAGGTCGCGCAGGCGGCACTTCTCGGGCAGATGACGACGGGCTTTCCCGTCAGTCCGCTGACCCCGTCGACCTTCCTGCTGGCTGGACTGTGCAGGGTCGATCTGGGCAGTCACCAGCGCTTTTCCATTCCATGGCTCTTCGGCACATCCATCGTCATGACGCTGGCGGCCGCTGCGCTGAATGTCTTTCCCCTCTAACCGGTTTGGCCGGGCGATCGATAAAACCGCAGGTCAGCGCAAAGGGACCATCACATGAAGCAGTCATTCTCCAAGGCCATCGTCCAGACGGGCTATGGTGACCGCAATGTCTTCGAGGTCCAGCATCTCCAGGTCCCGCCGCCCGGCCCACGCGAGGTACGAATCCGCCACACGGCTGTCGGCGTGAACTTTCACGACATTTACGTTCGAACGGGGCTTTATAAAATATTGGCGATACCGGGCATCCCCGGTATCGAGGCGGTTGGCGAGATCACCGAAGTCGGGTCGGAGGTGCCGGCTTGGCGCGTCGGCCAGCGCGCCGCCTATGTGGATCGGGGCTATGGCGCCTATTGTGAAGAGCGCGTTGTGGCCGAAAACCTGTTGATTGCGCCACCCTCGATCCTGTCGGATCAGGTCGTCGCGACCTCGCTGCTCCGGGGCCTGACCGCCGCGATGCTTCTGGAACAGGTCTATCATGTCAAGGATGACGATCTCTGCCTGATTCATGCAGCGGCGGGCAGCACGGGAGCCCTGCTTGTTCCCTGGGCACGGCATCTGGGCGCGCGCGTGGTCGGAACGATCGGTCAGCGCCCGCTCGCCCCTGAAACCGCGGCATTGTGTGAACATGTATATTCCTACGCAGACGCGCACTGGAGCGAGCAGGCGTTGGCCGAATATGGGCCGCATTTCCAGTATATCTGCGACTCCGTTGGCGCTCCGACTTTGGAAGGGTCGCTCGCAGTCGCGGCACGCTGCGGACATGTTGCCCTGTTCGGTCAATCGGGCGGCATGGTCGAAGATATCCCCGTCCGCGCCTTGGCGGCCAAGTCGCTAAGCGTGACGCGCCCGAACGTCTTCGACTATCTTTCCGACGACGAGCGCCGCCGTGCCATGACACGCAGCTTCATCGTCATGGTCGAACGACAGGGACTTTCGCTGCCGGAGCCGGTCAGCCTGCCGTTGGACAAAGCAGGAGAAGCCCACAAAATGCTGGAAGAACGTCTGACCCAAGCGCCAATCGCGCTGATTCCATGACGGCTAACGCCGCCGAAGGTCAGGAAGTCAGGCGTTTCGGGCCGAGAGTCCCCCATCCACCGGAACGATCGCGCCGGTGATAAACGATGCCGCAGGGACACAGAGGCTCAAAGCCACGTGCGCAACTTCTTCCGGCTTTCCATATCGCCGCAATGCGGTGCGGCGTCTTGCAAACAGTGCCTTGTCCGCGTCGGCAATGGATGCCGTCATCCCGGTTTCGATTGGCCCGGGACAGATGCAGTTTACCGTTATCCCATGGTGGCCAAGCTCGACTGCCAGAGAGCGTGTCAGGCCGACCACGCCGGCCTTGGCCGCGCTGTAGGCGCTGAGCATTGCTGTGGCGCCGAGCGCCTCGGTAGAAGCGATATTGAGAATACGCGGATGCGCAGCCCGGCGAAGGAACGGCATGGCGGCCCGGATCACCTCGGGAAGCGCCGTCAGCATGACCGCGATGCTGCGCCTCCAGTTGGAGGCATAATTCTCGTCCTCCAGCGCGACCAGCGCCGAAATGCCGGCGTTGTTGACGACGATATCCAGTCCGCCCATCACTCGGGCAGCGCTAGCGCGTAAACTCATAAAATGTCTTGAGGATTGGCGGTTTGCATGATTCAGAGCCTTCCAACTTTGGAGGGATTGATGGCGCGGCGGCGATACGAACTGACAGATCGGGAATGGGCTATTATCGAGCCGTTGTTGCCCAACAAGCCGCGCGGCGTGGCGCGGGTGGATGACCGGCGTGTTCTCAACGGGATCATGTGGCGCTTTCGGTCTGGCGCGACATGGGCGGAAATCCCGGAGCGCTACGGGCCACCGACGACCTGCTACAACCGGTTCGTTCGCTGGCGCAAAGCCGGGGTGTGGGATCGGCTTCTGGCAGCCGTTTCTGCCGATTATAACGGCGAATTGGTAATGATTGATTCCACCTGCATGCGCGTCCACCAGAACGGTGCGACGGGTAAAAAGGGGGAGGTTGCGATCGTGGCATGGGACGTTCCCGGGGCGGCCTCACCAGCAAACTCCACGCTCTTGTCGACGCTGACGGACGCCCTGTCAGCCTGAGACTGACCGGCGGGCAGGTCCACGATGCCTGCGAGGCCGAGGCGCTGATCGAGGCCATTCCCGCAGGCGCAACCCTGCTGGGGGACAAGGGATATGACAGCAACGCCATACGCAAAGCGGCCGCAGCCAGGAATGTCTGGGCCAACATCCCCAATCGATCCAACCGCAAGCAGCGCTTCGCCTTCTCGCCGTGGCTCTATAAACAGCGGAACCTCGTCGAACGCTTCTTCAACCGGATTAAGCAGTTCCGTGGCATCGCCACCCGCTATGACAAGGATCCCGCCAACTTTCTCGCCGCCATCAAGCTCATCTGTGTCCGCCTCTGGTGCGCCGCGTAATGAGTCTACGCGCTAGTTATCGCCGCAGCGATGTCGCCTGTTTCAGCAAGATCGAGCGGAACGCTCAGGGCTGTTCCGCCCGCCGCGTTGATTTCCCTTGCAACAATTCCCAGGCCCCCTCTGTCCGCGTCAACCAAAGCCACCTTTGCACCTGCGCGCGAAAAGGCCGTCGCCATCGCACGTCCGATACCGCCAGCGGCGCCGGTAATCAAAGCGGCCCCGCCGAGAAGCGGAAAACTCGATTCAGAGGCGATATTCACCAAATGTCTCCCGGCGACGAGCATGCGGCACAAGGCTCATTCAGGAAATGACGCGGTGCTCAAGCCGAACGGGACAGTTTGCGCAGTAGAACCGAGGGTGCCCCACCAGCCCATCGGCGCGCGAGCGGGCGATCTAGATGCCAAGACTTTCGGTCAGTTGCTTCAGCTTGGCGAGCGCACGCCCGTCGATTTCCGATTGCTCTGCTCCCGCGCTCTGGCGGATCTCCTTGGGCGTGAGGCCGGTTGCGTTTTTCAGGAACCGCCTGAAGCTGCGGGCGTCCGAAAAGCCATATTCGTCCGCGATGGTCTCCACGCTTTCATCGCTGGACCTCAGGCGATCGGTAGCTGCTTGAACCAGGGTGCGCCGACGTGCCTCCCGGAAGCCGCCATGGCGGGTCTGCAACCGGTGCCGAACGGTGTTTGCGCTCTTGCCCGATGCCTTTACAATGTCGGCAAATCGCACGGCTCCCATATCCGTTACATAATCGGTCACCGAGTGGACGGTGCGCGATCCGCTCACGAAATCCAGCCAGTGCTTGTGGCAATCCCAGAAAAGCGCGGGCGCCGATCCTGGCGCAGGCACCGCGTGCAGGAAACGTAGCGGGAAACTGAACGACGTGACCTTCCCGTGCCTCACCGGCCCGCCCATCGCCCAGTGGCGCTGACCCAGATTATGGTGCAAATGATCGCGGACCGTCACTTGGGAGACAGGCAGCGGGTAGCCGAGGAACTGCATGCACGTCGCGAACAGCCAGCTGAGCTGAAGCTCCTCGTTATATGCCGCTTCCTGATCGCTCCATGCATCGACAGCCAAGCTCAGCGTGGCGGTCGCGGATGCGACGTCCAGCTTATAGTGCATGGCAGCCGATGTTGACGAGTAGAACCGGCAAAGTGCAACAAGCATCTCTCGCAGCGTCTTGTAAGCCGCGGACATGCGGAGGGCGACGGGGCCGTAAAGAGGGCCCAGACTCGCCTTGGCGAGACCGTGATTCGCGTCTTCGATAGCCAAAGTGGTGTTCAGGCAGAGCAGCATATACTGCAACGGGCTGACTACATCACGATTGTCGCCGTATCGGCGTGTGATCGAAGACTCCTCCAGCAGCCGGTCCAACGAGATTCCGGCGCGAATGGCGCCCGCCGTATGTCGCTCGACCAACCTGAACGGGATATCCTCTGCCATATTATCTGTCGGCTCTAACGAAGAAAGATCTCATCGTCACCATGGCAGTGTTGGCAGGAAAAAGCCATCGCGCGCTGCGCAAATGGTCCCCTCCAGCGCTGCGTTTTCGGTCATTTTGAAAGCCGGGCGGCTATGTTCTCCTGGCCCTAGCGACGGCATTTGCAATCGGTCCGGCGCATCAGAACATAATCAGTGGAGGGGTATTATGAGAATCGCATATCTCCTGGTGAGCGCTTCATGCCTCATCGCCGGCTTTTCAGAACAGGCCATGGCTCAGGCGGCATCCGAAAAGTCATCGTCGTCGGCCGATCTCGAGGAAATCGTCGTGACCGCCTCCCGGCGAAGCGAGGCCATTTCCAAGGTTCCTTCGGCGATTTCGGCCTTCAGCGACACCAAGCTCCGCGATGAGCGGATCGCCACCCTGGGTGATCTGACCTCACGGACGCCGAACATCCAGATCTCGTCGTTTGGCGACAAGGCGAACGTCAGCATCCGCGGCATCGGCAACGGCAATCTTTCGCAAGCCGGCGGTGAGCCCGGCGTCGCCGTTACGTCGGACGGAGTCTATCTGGGCCAGAGCATTTTCGCGCTGACATCGTTCCTCGATGTCAACCGCGTCGAGGTCCTGCGGGGACCGCAAGGCACGCTGTTCGGGCGCAATGCCACTGGCGGTGCCGTGAATCTCATCCCGAATCTGCCGACCGCGGATCTGTCCTATGGAGTGGATCTCACATTGGGCGTCGATCCTACGCTGATGCGCACGACCGCCTATCTGAGCGGGCCGCTGACGTCGGACGGCAGGCTGCTGGGTCGTGTATCGGTGGTGCAGAATTACAACAAGGGTTTCACCCGCAACACCACGACAAGCAGCCCGTTCCGGCTCGATGGTCTCAAGAATAATGCGGTCCGCGGACAGCTGCAGTGGCTCCCATCGGACGATTTCGACGTCCGCCTGCTCGTGGAGCATCAAGTCATCGACGATTCGGGAACGGCCAGCTTCTTGCTGGGCAACCCCGCCGGCGTCCCCTTTGCGACCCCCTTCGGACCTGCACCCATAC
This sequence comes from Flavisphingomonas formosensis, assembly GCF_009755815.1. Taxonomy (GTDB): domain Bacteria; phylum Pseudomonadota; class Alphaproteobacteria; order Sphingomonadales; family Sphingomonadaceae; genus Flavisphingomonas; species Flavisphingomonas formosensis. The sequence goes on along the minus strand of NZ_WRPK01000016.1, from coordinate 19,682 downwards.
AGGGGGCCGACGCTGGCAATCCCAACGCGCGCGAAATTCCCGTCACGCACGGCGCGAGGAACCTTGCGTCTACGATGGTCAACCTCACCGCCAACTGGAACCTCGCTGCGGGTTCGTTGAAAGCGCTCGTGTCGTATAATGAAACACGGCAGAGGACCGACTTCGATGGCGATGGGACCGCGGTAGAGTTCACCAGCTCGAGGTTCAATGACCATGTGAACCAGAAGTACGCCGAGCTGATATACAGCTCGGATCCATCCAGCCCATTCACATATGTGATCGGGGCCAATTATTATTACGAACATCTGAACCAGACAGTTCAGGTGCCCCACTCGCAGCTGACGCAGCTGTTTGGCCCCAGCTTCCTCTTCACTACCTACGGGACGGTGAACACGGAATCCTATGCGGGGTTCGGCCATGCTCAATATGCGCTTGGATCTTTGAAGATATTCGGCGGCCTGCGCTACACGCACGACCGCAAGTCGGTGCCGAACTCGTTCAGTTCGTTCGTCGGCGCGTTGCCCAGCGACTCCCATTCTTGGAACCGTCTCACCTATGAAGGCGGCCTATCCTACGATCTGAGTGCGGCGGTTACCGGCTACGCCAAATACGCGAAGGGCTACAAGAGTGGTGGCTTCGTCCTCGGCACCGCCGCTTCGGCATTTAACCCGGAAACCAACGACAGCTTTGAAGCAGGCTTGAAGGGGCGCTTTCTTGGAGGGGCGCTGCAGGCCAATCTCTCTGCCTTCCACATGAAGTACAACGACCTGCAGGTGAACCAAATCTTGTTCATCACCGTTGGCGTCACCAACGCCGCAAAGGCGACAGTCGACGGTATCGAGCTCGAAACGGTCATCCGCCCGACCGATCGGTTGCGGATCGAGGCGAACGGCTCCTGGCTGCACGCGCGGTTCGACAAATTCCTGACCGCTGATGCCGCCCGTCCGGCAGGACCGGGTTGCACCGTGGATCCGGCGACGTCACAGTGCGTGTTCGATCTGGCCGGAAACAGCCTGCCCAACAGTGCCAAGTGGTCGGGGAGCATTGCCGCCTATTATGACATGCCGCTCGGCAATGGTACGCTGACGCCGAATGTCCGTTACAATTGGAAATCCAAGATCTATTTCAGCGAATTCAATATTCCCATTTCGTCGCAGGGCGCTGTGGGCAAGCTAGACCTCGCCTTGAATTACAAAAGCAAGGACGGGCGTTGGACGGGCAGCCTTTTCGCTACCAACGTGACCGATAAGCAGGTCAAGGACAACGTCACGGTCGTTTCTTCCGGCCTGGCCTCGATGGCGCTCGGGAAATATCAGCCGGGCCGCCAGATCGGCATGTCGATCGGATATCACTTTTGACATCCCCATAGTGAAATGGCCCGGCGTCTGGCCGGGCCATTTCATGTCTCCACACCACCTAGAATGGAATAAGATGGCATACGACATTCGCCATATCGATGTGAACGGTGTGCGTCTCGGATATCAGGTTCGATCCGAAGGATCGAGCAAGCCTCCGGCGGTCTTCGCGCACGGCTATAGCGGTCGAAGCACCGGCGAGGATATATACGGCGAATTTCTAGGCAGCCTGGAAAAACACTTCACAATTTACGCCCTGGACCTGCGCGGGCACGGCGCCTCCGCGTCAGAGATCGATGGTTGGTCGATGTCCGCCGTCGCCGACGACGTCGCAGCCTTCGTCGAGGCTCTCGGGATCGAGAAGCCGTTCTATATAGGTCACTCGTTCGGAGGCTTTACGGGCATGTTTTGTGAAGTCCGTCATCCGGCCACGTTCTCGGCGCTGTGTTTGATCACGACCGCATCCGCTGAGGGCGGAAAGGATACTCCGCCGGAGATCGGGCAGCTTTGGATCGACCACGGGAACGATCGTGAATTTCTCCTGAAGACGATACCGCCGCAGTCGGTGCGCGGAGGCCATCCCACCGCGCATATCGACGCGGTCATATTGATGGATCGCCGGGTTCATGAGGTCTACTTCAAGGAGTTCGTCGATCGGGTCATCATCGACGATATTCGCAATCTTCAACTACCAGTGTTGATGATCAACGGGGCGCTCGACAATGTCGTGCCCCTGTTCACGCAACATGCGACCGCGCTCGCAATCCCGAACTGCAAGGAAATCATTTTCACGACGGAAGGCCATCTGCTTCCACTGGAAGCTCCCGATCGGGTCGTCCGAGAGATCGTCACCTTCTGGCAGTATGACCGCGAAGCTATGCGATCTGATCAGCTGGCGAAAGCGGCGTCGATGACGAACGCCAATGCGTGAGCGTCCGATGGAAGTCGTCGCTGAAGGCATTGACCCGCATGGTGGGAGGTTCTGATGGCTGGCGACACCTGGAAGACCGCGGAGGAAGTTCTCGCCGGCCCGTTCGGCTTGTTATCGGACCTCATAGCATCTCATGCCCGCGCCCGTCCGAACGCGACGGCGGTGGTAGATGGCGATCGGATAGTCTCTTACAGCACCTTGAACGAGCTGGTGGATCGCGTGGCCGTCGCTCTCCAGCGTGATGGCGTGCAGCCGACAATGGCGATCGCCATATGCGCCCAGGATTCGTTGGAATATCTGGCCACCTTCCTTGGCGCGCTGCGGATAGGAGTGGCGGTATCGCCGCTGGCGCCATCCTCGACCCCCCAACAACTCCTGATGATGCTTTCCGATTGCGCGGCGCAGCTTTTCTTCCTCGACCAAGGCACCGCTAATTCGATGGCGTCGGTGACGGACCAAATCCCGGTTCGTACAATAGCGCTCGATGCGTCTTCGGCGGGCATCGCTTTCGAGACCTGGCTACCCGAAGACGGCGCCAAGCCGCAGCCGGTGGCGATCGATCCCGGTTGGGCCTTCAACATCATCTACTCCTCGGGAACCACCGGCACGCCGAAGGGGATCGTGCACAGTCACGCCTACCGCTGGGTTTCGATCGCCTCCGCGAGTGGATTGCTGCGATATGGACCCGATGCCGTGACGATGGTTCCGACACCGCTCTATTCCAACACCACCTTGGGAAGCGTGTTCGCCACGCTTGGTCATGGCGGCGCCTTGATCCTGATGCGCAGGTTCGACGCGCGCAGTTTCCTCGAACTGGCGGAACGCCATCGGGCCACGCATGCCATGCTGGTGCCAGTCCAATATCGCAGGATCATGGCTGTTCCGGATTTCGACCAGTTTGATTTGTCGTCGTTCGTCATGAAGTTCGGCAGTTCGGCTCCCTTCTCCACCGCCCTGAAGGAGGATGTTCTCAGGCGCTGGCCGGGGGGGCTGATCGAATTTTATGGCATGACCGAGGGCGGCGGGTCCTTCATGCTGGTGGCGCACGACAATCCGGGTAAATTGCACACTGTGGGTTGTACGCCGCCCGGCCATGACCTGCGCGTCATCGACGAAAACGGGGTCGAGTTGCCCTTCGGCGCGGTCGGCGAGGTGGTAGGCCGTTCCCCCCAGATGATGACCGGTTATCATAATCAGCCTGCCAAGACCGCGTCCGCTGAATGGTACAGCCCCGATGGTCAACGGTTCATCCGGACGGGCGACATTGGTCGCTTCGACGAGGACGGCTTCTTCATCCTCATGGACCGCAAGAAGGACATGATCATATCGGGCGGCTTCAACATCTATCCGTCCGACATTGAGGCGATCATTGCGCAGCATCCTGCTGTGCAAGAGGTGGCCGTGGTCGGCATGCCCTCAGAAGCCTGGGGTGAAACGCCGGTCGCGTTCGTCACGTCGCGGGAAAATATGAGGCTTTCAATCCCCGAGCTCACCGAGTTCGTCGCGGCGCGGGTCGGCAAGACGCAGCGTCCCCAAGCGTTCGAAATCGTCGATGCGTTGCCTCGTTCTGCGATCGGCAAGGTGCTGAAAACGGAGCTGCGTGATCGCTTCACCGGCACGGTTGCCTAAAACACGGGGGTCGCAAGGTGGCGCAATTGGTGTTCGTGCACGGGGCTTGGCATGGCGCTTGGTGCTGGGAAAGGCTGTTACCGATCCTCGCGGGCAAAGGGCACGAAGCGGTGGCCATCGACTTGCCAGGAAGCGGGCGCGACCAGACGCCTCCCGAAGAGGTTAGCTTGGATCGCTGCGTCGCGCAGGTCGCCGCAGCCGTCGACAGGCTGGGCGACAATGTCTGGCTGGTCGGTCACTCCTTGGGCGGCGCCACGATCACCGCGGCGGCTGAACAAGCGGCAGGGCGCATCGCGGGCCTGATCTACATCGCCGCGATGCTGCCTCGCAGCGGAGAGGTCTGTAGCGATGCCGTCGGTGACGGCACTGCCGTGATCATCGACAAGCTCTACTTTACGCCCGATGGAATGATCGCCGTACGGGAAGACGCAATAGCTGATCTCTTCTATGGCGAATGCGAGGAAAGCGACGCGGCCTGGGCGACGGGCAAGGTGCAGCCACAGCCCGGCACGATCGCTATGACCCGGCCGACGCTCAGCGATGAGCGGTACGGGCGCATTCCCCGCTATTATGTGGAGTGTCTGCGCGATCGGGCGATCCTGCCGCACGCCCAGATGGCCATGTATCAGCGAGCGGGTGTGGATCGCGTCTTCACGATGGACACGGATCATTCGCCGTTCCTGTCGCGCCCGGCGGAATTGGCGGAAATCATGGAAGAGATCGTGGGCGGCGCGCCCGGGGGGAGATTGTGACGAATGAGCCATGGAACGGGAGTCGGGCGGATGACAGAGGCGTATATTATCGACGCGGTCAGGACACCGCGGGGCATCGGCAAGGCGGGTAAGGGCGCCCTCTCGCACCTGCATCCCCAACAGTTGGGCGCAACCGTGCTGAAGGCGCTTGTCGAACGGAATCATCTCCAGACGGCCGATATCGACGACATCATCTGGTCCACTTCCACCCAGCGCGAAAAGCAGGGCGGCGATCTTGGCCGGATGGCAGCTCTCGATGCTGGGTTCGATGTTCGCGCGTCAGGCGTGACTTTGGATCGCTTCTGCGGGGGCGGCATTACTTCGGTCAGTCTGGCGGCAGCCCAGATCATGAGCGGCATGGAAGATCTTGTCATCGCCGGTGGAACCGAGATGATGAGCTATACTGGCTCGCTGTCGGCAGAGGATTTGGCATCCGGAAGGCCACCAGCCGTTCTCGGCTCCTGGAATGATCGGCTCGACGCACGTCATCCCCAATCCAACCAGGGTGTCTGCGGCGACGCGATCGCGACGCTCGAAGGAATCTCCCGCGCAGAACTTGATGCGTTCGCCGCGGAAAGCCAGCGGCGCGCCCAGGTCGCCATTGCCGAAGGACGTTTCGCGCGATCGACAGTTCCGGTCGTGGACGATGACGACAACGTTGTGCTCGACCACGAGGAATATCCGCGTCCGGAGACGACGATCGAGACCTTGGCGAGTCTCAAGCCTGCGTTCGCGGGGCTCGCCGACTGGCCCTATGACGACAAGGGAACGACCTACCGTCAGCAGGTCAGCCGCCGTTATCCCGAACTCGAGATCAATCACGTGCACCATGCCGGCAACTCGTCAGGCGTGGTGGACGGCGCCGCCGCCATATTGCTTGCGTCGCGTGATTATGCGGAAAAGCATGGCCTCACGCTGCGAGCCCGCATCGTCGCCACCGCGAATATCGGTGACGATCCGACGCTGATGCTCAACGCGCCGGTGCCTGCGGCCAGAAAAGTGCTCGCCAAGGCGGGACTGACCAAGGACGATATCGACCTCTGGGAGATCAACGAAGCCTTCGCTGTCGTGGCGGAGAAATTCATCCGCGATCTCGACCTCGATCGCGCCAAGGTCAACGTCAATGGTGGATCGATCGCACTGGGGCATCCGATCGGCGCCACGGGCGCGATCCTGGTCGGCACTGTCCTGGACGAGCTGGAGCGGACCAACGGACGCTATGGTCTCGTCACCATGTGTGCAGCGGGCGGGATGGCGCCCGCCATTATCATCGAGCGGATCTAGGATGCGGCCAGTCTGCAGCCTGTCTCGGTCCATATAGCGGAGAGACCACACATGTCGGCCCGCACACGGGTGACCGAGATTCTCGGCATCGAAAAGCCGGTGATTCAGGCAGCGATGGGCTGGATCTCGCGATCACAGCTGTCGTCGGCGGTCTCGAACGCAGGAGGCATGGGCATGATCGAGACGTCGTCCGGCGAACTCGAGACGATCCACGCCGAAATCGCGAAGATGGTGCAGCCCATCAAGCGGATTCTGGACGAGATGATGCGAACATATCACGACACAGTTGCGACGCTGAACTCCCGCACAATCCTCGGCCGGGGGGCCGTCGTGCGATGAGCGACCTTGACGAAACAGCCCTGTCGCGTTGGATGGGCAGCATCAGCGCGCTCCCCGATACGCCGGTATCCATAGAGAAATTCTCTGGTGGGCAGTCCAATCCGACATATCGGATCGACGCGGTGGAAGGAAAATATGTGCTCCGCCGAAAGCCTTTTGGCCCGCTCTTGCCTTCCGCCCACGCAGTTGAGCGCGAGTTCGAGCTGCTATCCGCGCTGCATCCGACCGGCTTTCCCGTGCCACGCCCGATCGCCCTGTGCCAGGACCCGACGGTGATAGGCTCGGCATTCTATCTGATGGAGATGGTAGAGGGGCGCACCTTCTGGGATGGCGCTCTGCCCGATCTGTCGAAGGCCGATCGCGGCCACTGCTATGGAGCGATGATCGATGTTGCAGCGCGGCTTCATTCCATCGACCCTGGTGCGATCTGCCTGGGATCCTTCGGCCGGCCCGGCAATTATATGCAACGGCAGGTCGAGCGCTGGACGAGGCAGTATCGCCTCTCGCAGACGGATGACGTTCCCGAGATCGAAAAGCTGATCGAATGGCTCCCCCGTACGTTGCCGGAACAATCGGGCGTCGCGATCATCCACGGCGACTACCGTATCGATAATTTGATTTTCGCGCCCGAGACTCCGGATGTCCTCGCCGTGCTGGACTGGGAATTGGCCACGCTGGGCGATCCCTTGGCGGACTTTACCTATCTCGCGATGTGCTGGGTGTTGCCGAGCGACGGGCGCGCCGGGCTTGCCGGGGTGGATTTCGCAGAATCCGGCATTCCCACGCTCGACGAAGCGGTCGCCCGCTATTGCACGGCTTCCGGCCGAACCGATCTCCCCGATCTCGACTGGTATTTCGCCTATAACCTCTTCCGCGCGGCGGGAATCATCCAGGGCATCAAGAGGCGATTGATCGAGGGTAACGCTTCAAGCTCGCAAGCGCTCGAAACAGTCGCGAAGCTGCCCATCTTCGCCCAAACCGCCTGGGCACATGCCCGGCGCGCCGGCGCCGCCGATGTCTGACGGAGCGCATGCATGAGCGACATCTTGAACGCGCTTCTGGCCGAGGTCGGCATAGCGCGCCATTCGCAATGGCTTTCCATCGATCAGGCGATGATCAACCGGTTCGCCGATGCGACACTTGATTACCAATATATCCATCTCGATCCCGAACGGGCGGCTGCGACGCCCTTCGGCGGAACCGTAGCGCACGGCTTTCTCACCCTGTCGCTGCTCCCGCGGCTGATGGAGATCACGGCCCGCCCGCCAATCCCGCAAGTCCGGATGGGCGTGAATTACGGGTTCGATCGGGTTCGTTTCATCGCTCCGGTCCGCTCCGGAAGTCGGGTCCGCGCGGTCTCGACGGTCACGTCTGTGGAACAAAGGCAACCGGGCCAGTTGCAGCAGATCAGCGACATCATCGTCGAGATCGAAGGCGGCGGAAAGCCTGCGCTGACCGCAGTGTGGCTGACGCAATTCTTTGCTTGAGGATTGCGGAGCGCGGTACCGAAATCCATCGTCGCGCCCTGCGCAAAAAGTCCCCTTGCGCGTGCGCTTCGGGTCATTTCGGACTCCCGGAATCCGCGTCTGATAGATTGACCCGGCCTGACCGCCACGGCCGCCGGCCCTTGCGTCGCGCCTATCATTTGAAGGAGAGAGACGGTGTTGGACGTATCGCGCCGGGCAATCTACGGCGAAGACCATCACGCGCTGCGCGAGTCCGCGAGAAGGCTGATCGAACAGCATGCGACACCTCATCTGCAACGCTGGGAAGACGACGGGATCGTTGACCGGTCGTTTTATGAAGTATGCGGCGAGGCCGGCTTCCTGGGGCCTTCGGTTCCGAAAGAATATGGCGGAATGGGCCTAGATTTCAGTTATAACGCCGTGTTGGCGGAAGAGTTCGCCTATGCGGGCGTCAACATCTGCGTGCTGCTCCAGTCGGAACTGGTTCTTCCCTACCTGATCGATTTCGGCACCGAGGAACAGAAGCGGAAATTTGCGGTTCCGCTGGCCAACGGTACGAAGATCGGCGCGATCGCCATGACTGAGCCCGGCGCCGGTTCGGACCTGCAATCGGTGCGGACCACGGCTCGACGCGACGGCGACAGCTTCGTTATCAATGGCAGCAAGACCTTCATCACGAACGGCCAGAATGCCGACATCATGATCGTGGTCGCCAGGACTTCGCAGGACCGTGGCGGCAAGGGTCTCTCCCTCATCATCGTCGAGGGCGGAACCCCGGGGTTCACGCGGGGGCGCAATCTCGACAAGATCGGGCAATGGTCGGGCGATACGTCCGAATTGTTCTTCGAGGACGTCCGCGTCCCGGCAGAGAATCTTCTCGGACCGGAAAATGGCGGCTTCGGATGTCTGATGCGTGAGCTCGTGCGAGAGCGCCTCGGCATTGCCGTCGGAGCGCAGGCGGCGGCGCAACGCGCCTTCGACGTCGGGCTGTCCTACACCAAGGAGCGCTCCGCATTCGGCAGGCCCGTATTCGATTTCCAGAACACCCGCTTCAGCCTGGCGGGCCTCGCGACCGAGCTTCAGGTCGGCTGGGCGCATCTCGACTGGGCGATCCAGCGATACCTGGCGGGCGGGCTCGCGCCCACCGAAGCGTCATCCGCCAAATATTGGCATACCGAAATGCAGTGGCGCGTCGTCGACACGGCGCTGCAACTTCATGGCGGGCATGGATATATGAATGAATTCGAAGTTGCTCGCCTGTGGCGCGATGCCCGCGTGCAGCGCATCTACGGCGGCACCTCGGAGATCATGCTGGAGGTGATCGGACGCGGCCTTTGAGTTGACGCGATCGACCAGCGGCCCGGCATGATCGCCATCCGCCCATGCACGGGCGGCCTCATAACGGCGGCATGCGAAAATTATCGGAGGACGGAATGTCTGAACAATTTCGCTACCTTCGCACCCACCCGGCCGGAGACGGAGTGTTGTGGGTGACGCTGGACCGGTCACCGGCCAATGCCGTGACCCGCGAGATGTACATCGAGATCGCCGACCTGTTCGGGAACATCGACAAGGCCGGCGTGGATGTCCGTGCGGTCGTTTTGCGGGCGCAAGGCCCCCATTTCTGTGCCGGAAACGATCTCGACGAGTTCGCGACGATGACGCCCGAGAACGGCACCGAGCGAATGTGGCGTGTTCGTGAGGCGTTTTTTGCCATCCAGGATTGCGCCGTTCCGGTCATCGGCGCCGTACAGGGCGCGGCTCTCGGTACCGGGCTAGCCATTGCCGCTTCCTGCGATTTCGTGGTCGCCGCCAGAGATGCGCGATTCGGCTTGCCGGAGCTCAGCGTGGGCGTGATGGGCGGTGCCCGCCACCTCGCCCGCATGGCGCCTCAGCCCCTAGTCCGCCGGATGTTTTTCACTGGCGATCCCGTGCGCGCGGACGCCTTCGCCGCTGCCGGCGGGGCGGTTGTGTTATGCGATCAAGCCGAACTAGACGATACGGCGACGAAGTTCGCACGCCGCGTGGCAGGTTTCAGCCCCACCGCCTCGCGGCTGGCAAAGCACATATTGAATCGGATCGAGGATATGGACCTCAAGTCCGGCTATGCCTTCGAGCAGGGTTATACGGTGCAGATGAGCGGGCATCCTGATTCAAAGGAAGCCTTGTCGGCCTTCCGGGAAAAGCGGCCGCCCCGTTACGTCCCCGCGGCCTAGCAGAGGATGAGAAAGGCGTAGGCCGGTAGCGCCGACTGCGCATTTCGTCCCCCACCTCCTGCGCTTCCAGTCATTACCGACGAAGTCGATCCGTGCTTCCGCTGTTGAAGTTCGACGTCGGCAACCGCGTCGATGGGCCGCGCCATTATGGCGTCCCCGGATCCAAAAGAAGGAGAGAGTGGTAGATGACTGAGGTGGGACATTGCACCGTGGAAGCCGGTGGTATCGGCGTCGTCCGGATCGATAGCCCTCCGGTCAATGCCCTGGGCTTTCAGGTGCGGCTCGCGCTGTTGAATGGATTTCGCCGCTTTGCCGCGGACGACAGCGTCAAGGCTATCGTGCTGATATGCGCCGGCCGCACCTTTTTTGCCGGCGCCGACATCAGTGAATTCGGCAAGCCCGTGCAGCATCCCGATCTCGGCGAAGTGCTGAATCTTATCGAAAACACGGCCAAGCCGGTGGTGGCCGCGATTCACGGCACGGCTCTCGGCGGCGGGTATGAACTGGCGTTGGTGTGCCATTACCGCGTGGCCGTGCCCAGTGCGAAGGTCGGCCTGCCCGAAGTCGCCCTTGGTCTTCTTCCCGGAGCGGGCGGCACCCAGCGCCTGCCCCGCGTCGTGGGGGTCGAGGCTGCACTGGACATTATCACCAGTGGCAAGCCCGTTTCGGCAAAGGCGGCGCTCGAATTGGGTATGATAGATGCTCTCGCCACGGAGGACCAGTTGCTGGAAGATGCGGTAGCTTTCGCGCGGCAGGTTGTCGCGGAGGGTCGTCCGCTGCTTCGCGTTCGCGACCGGAACGACAGGCTGGAAGCCGCAAAGGGCCAGACGCAGATTTTCGACGATTATCTAAAGAGCAATGCCCGCAGCTTCCGCGGCTTCAAGGCCCCCGGCAACATCGTTCGCGCTATTCAGGCGGCTGTCGAAACCAGCCCCGATTTCGAGCGCGGCATGGAGCGCGAGCGGGAGTTGTTCATCGAGCTGCACGACTCCACGGAGTCCGCTGCACAGCGCTATTACTTCTTCTCCGAGCGCGAGACGTCGAAGGTGCCTGACCTTCCGAACGACGTGAAGCCTCTTCCCATCGAAAAGGTCGGCGTGATCGGCGCCGGGACCATGGGCGGTGGCATCGCGATGAACTTCCTGAACATCGGCGTCCCCGTGACGATCGTTGAAACGAGCCAGGAAGCGCTGGACCGCGGCGTCGCCCTGATCCGTCGAAATTACGAGAACACGGCAAAGAAGGGGCGCCTCACGCAGGATGACGTCGAGGCGCGGATGAAGCTGATCACGCCGTCCATTGAAATGAATCGTCTGTCCGACAGCGACTTGATCATCGAAGCGGTTTTCGAGGAGATGGGCGTCAAAAAGGACGTCTTCCGGAAGCTCGACAGCGTTGCGAAGCCTGGCGCGATCCTGGCGTCGAACACATCATTTCTTGATCTCGACGAGATCGCGTCGGCTACCAGCCGGCCGGAATGGGTGGTTGGCCTGCACTTCTTCTCGCCGGCGAATGTGATGCGTTTGCTGGAGGCGGTGCGAGGCGAACGGACTTCGAAGGAAGTCGTGGCGACGGCGATGGCGCTCGGCAAAAAAATCGGAAAGGTCTCCGTGCTGAGCCGCGTCTGTTTCGGCTTCATCGCCAACCGGTTGATGGCCCCACGTTCCATCGAAGCGGATGCGCTCGTCCTCGAAGGGCCGACTCCGCAGGAGATCGACCGGGCCGTTTACAACTATGGCTTCGCCATGGGGCCTTTCCAGATGATAGACCTGGTTGGCCTGGACGTGATCGGACGGGGCAACAACGAGCGAACGCTAGCCGGCGATTTGGTCGGTCTCGGACGGCTCGGCCAGAAGATGAACGGCGGCTTCTACGATTATGACGAGAACCGGAAGGCGATTCCCTCGGCGGTGGCGGCAAAGGTCATCGAGGATCTCGCAACCTTCAAGGGAATATCGCGTAGGGAAGTGTTTTCCGACGATGAGATCATCGCGCGCCTGCTCTACCCGGTGGTGAACGAAGGGGCGAAGATCCTGGAGGAGCATATCGCCTTGCGCGCCTCCGACATCGATGTGGCGGCGATCCTGGGCTACAATTGGCCGGTCCATACCGGCGGCCCCATGTTTTGGGGCGACACGGTGGGATTGTTGCGTATCGTTACAGCATTGCGCGCGCAGGGTATCGAGCCGTCGCGGCTTCTCGTTCAGAACGCCGAAAGCGGTAAAAGCTTTACCAGGTAACCCGGCTTTCCAACCAACCGAGGCAACCGGCAGCGGGGAGAGCGCCGTGTCATATATCAAGATAAGTTATGAGAAGCAGGGTGAACTCGCGATCATCCGTTTAAACGATCCCGATGTGCTGAACGCCATGGGGCCGACGATGATGAAGGAATTGGATGACGCCATCGCCGTGGCAGCAGGCTCGGCGCGAGCGCTCCTGCTCACGGGGGTCGGCCGCGCATTCTGTTCCGGGGGAAACATGTCAGACGCCCGCGGCGCTGGCGGTTACGAGCCGGCAGCAGACCTGGGAACCGAACTGGAAACCATCATCAATCCGTTGATGATCCGGATCAGCCAATTGCCGATACCCTTCATATCGGCAGTGCGGGGCGCGGCCGCAGGAATTGGATGCTCCTTTGCCCTCATCGCCGATATCGTTCTGGCCAGCGAGACGGCGTTCTTCATGCAGGCCTTCGCGCGAATTGGCCTGGTTCCGGACGCGGGTTCGAGCTGGTTGCTGTCACGCGCGATCGGCCGTACTCGGGCCATGGAGATGATGCTGCTTGGCGAGCGCATCGACGCTGCCAAGGCGCTTGAGTGGGGTTTGATCAACCGGGTGACCCCCGATGATGAACTCGACCAGGCTGCTCTCAATCTCGCCACGAAGCTCGCCGAGGGGCCGACCCGATCCTTGGCGATGATCCGGGAGGCCGCTTGGGCCGCTGCTGACCAGAACTTTGTGAAGGTGCTTGCGAACGAGCGGCGGTTGCAGCGCGACGCCGGGCGCACCCGCGATCATCGGGAGGGCGTGACCGCCTTTCTTGAAAAGCGAAAGCCGCGGTTCACCGGCATCTAGAAGGAGGGGGTCGCTCGGAGGAAATGCGGCGTGCTGCCAGCTCGGCGGGCCCCCGTCAGGTTCTGTTCGTATAGTCAGGGCGGCGGGCCGGCCCGCTCCCGCAGCACCCGTCTTCCGGCAGGGAAACCCCTAGCCAGGGGACTGCGTAAACGGTCCCCCCCGGAGCTGCGCTTTCGGTCATTTCGCACAACCGGCCAACGTATGATCAAGCAAGCTAATCGCAGTGTCAAAAACGATTGGGGCAGGATATTGTCTGAGGCATTCATCGTAGCAGCAACACGTACGGCCGGCGGTCGGCGCGGAGGACGGCTTGCCGGATGGCATCCGGCGGATTTGGGCGGAGCGATCCTCGATGCGCTGATCCAACGAAGTGGGATCGATCCGGCCGCGGTGGACGACGTCATCCTTGGCTGCGTGACCCAGGCGGGCGAGCAGTCGAACCAACTCGGCCGCAGCGCCGTTCTCGCATCGTCGCTTCCGGTCAGTGTTCCGGCCGTCACGATTGATCGCCAGTGCGGGTCATCGCAACAAGCACTCCACTTCGCCGCGCAGGCGGTGATGTCGGGCACCCAGGATTTGGTGATAGCTTGCGGCGTGGAGAGCATGACGCGTGCGCCAATGGGCCTGAACACTGTCCCCGGCTCCAACTATTGGCCCTGGAGCGAGAAAATCCTGAAACGGTTTGGTGTTGACGTCTTCAGTCAGTTCAAAGGCGCGGAGATGATTGCCAGCAAATACGGCTTCGCCCGTGAGAGGCTGGACCAATTCGGCCTGGAAAGTCATCGGCGAGCCGCCGAAGCGACGCTCGCGGGCGCGTTCGTCGATGAGATCACGCCGTTGGAGATAACGAACGCCGATGGCGTGATGGAGTTTCACAAGACGGATGAAGGCATCCGCTACGACGCTACCCCCGCTTCGATGGCTTCCGTGAAGCTGTTGGCCGACGGCGGCACGCTGAGCGCGGCCACATCCAGCCAGATCTGTGACGGCGCGTCCGGCGTGATGGTCGCCAATGCGCAGGCCGTCAAAGCCCATGGGCTGACCCCGCTCGCGCGCATTCATACGCTGACCGTCACCGGGGGCGATCCGGTCATCATGCTCGAGGAACCCATTCCTGCAACCAAGCGAGCCCTTCAGCGTGCTGGAATGAAGATCGACGACATCGATCTCTACGAGGTGAACGAGGCTTTCGCGCCAATTCCTCTCGCCTGGCTGGATGCGATCGGCGCCGATCCTGCGAAGCTGAATGTGAATGGCGGCGCGATCGCGCTGGGCCATCCGCTTGGAGCATCCGGCACCAAGCTGATGACCACGCTGGTCCACGCTCTGCGGTCGCGGGGCAAGCGCTTCGGATTGCAGACGATGTGCGAAGGCGGAGGCATCGCCAACGTTACGATCGTCGAGGCGCTCTGATCCGCGAGGATCGCTCAGATACTATATGGAAGCATGAAAATGGAATTTGCGGAAACCGCGGCCGTCGTTACCGGCGGCGCGAGCGGACTGGGAGAGGCCACCGCCAGAGCGCTTGCCAGGGCGGGTGCCAAAGTCGCTATCTTTGATCTCAATGCCTCACGGGGCGAGCGCCTCGCGGATGAGCTTGGCGGCTTTTTCTGCGTGGTGGACGTCACCGATGATGCGAGCGTTGACGCAGGCTTTGCGGCGGCGCGGCAGGCGCATGGCCAAGAGCGCATCCTGGTCAACTGCGCCGGCACCGGCAATACGATCAAGACCGCCGGCCGGGACAGAAATACGGGTGCGGTCAAGCATTTTCCCTTGGATGCATTCGAGAAGATCATCCAGGTCAATCTCATCGGCACGTTCCGGTGCGTGGCGAAATCCGCTGTCGGCATGTTGTCGCTTGAGCCGCTGGCCAATGGTGAGCGCGGCGCGATCGTCAACACCGCCAGCGCGGCGGCGGAAGACGGCCAGGTCGGTCAAGCGGCGTACGCGGCCTCCAAAGCAGGGATCGTCGGGATGACCTTGCCCGTGGCGCGCGATCTTTCGGCGGAGGGCATTCGCGTAAACACCATTCTGCCTGGGCTTTTCAACACTCCCCTCTTGAGTGCGCTGCCGGACGATGTTCGGGACACGCTTGGGAAGCAGGTGCCGTTTCCGAAGCGGCTGGGCAATCCGGAGGAATATGCCGGTCTGGCCCTGGAAATGATCCGCAACAGCTATTTCAATGGCGAGGACGTGCGGCTTGACGGCGCGATCCGGATGGCGCCGCGCTGATGAAAACGCGCGGCCGACGCTTGTCCATTGTCTGCGGAGGGTAAGTTGCAAACCCGATTTACTGAGATGTTCGGGGTGACCCATCCGATCATGCAGGGCGGCATGATGTGGGTCGGCACGGCCGAAATGGCCGCGGCAGTCTCGGAGGCCGGCGGTCTGGGGACGATCACCGCGCTGACCCAGCCGACGCCGGACGATTTACGACGCGAGATCGACCGTTGCCGGGTGATGACGTCGAGGCCATTCGCCGTGAACCTGACGATCCTGCCCTCCACAACGCCGCCGCCGTACGCCCAATATCGTCGCGTCATCATCGATTCGGGGATCTCGGTCGTTGAAACCGCCGGCTACCAGCCCAAGGAACATGTGGATGAATTGAAGGCGCATGGGATCAAGGTGATCCACAAGTGCACCGCCGTCCGCCATGCGCTGTCCGCCGAACGGATGGGCGTGGATGCCGTATCGATCGACGGTTTCGAATGCGCAGGTCACCCGGGCGAGGACGATGTGCCCGGGCTGATACTGATCCCGGCGGCCGCGGACGTCATCAGCGTGCCGATGCTGGCGAGCGGCGGCTTCGGCGATGGCCGCGGGCTGGCGGCCGCATTGGCGCTCGGTGCCGACGGGATCAACATGGGCACCCGATTCTGCGCTACGCGCGAAGCGCCCATTCATGACCAGATCAAGGCGATGCTGGTTGCGAACGACGAACGCGCGACCAATCTCATTTTTCGTCAGTTCAAAAATACAGGTCGGGTCGCGCGGACCCCGGTGTCGGACAAAGTCGTCGAGATCAGTTCTCGGCCCGGAGCCACGTTTCAGGATATTCAGCCACTGGTGGCGGGTGCCAGTGGCCGGATCGCACTCAAGACAGGAGACCTAGAGGCCGGGCTGATCTGGGCCGGTCAGGTGCAGGGTATAATTCACGATGTGCCGACCTGCGCGGAGCTGGTCACACGCATCGTGAACGACGCGGAAACGCTCCTGCGCCGCTTGGCCGAACGCACGACCTCGGTGGCGGCATGACCAGCCTCGCTCGTACGCAGGCCTTCCTCTCGTGAAGGGCGTCGCGGATCCGCTCGACTTCACGGGGAAGACCGTACTCGTCGTCGGAGGATCTAGCGGAATTGGCCGCGGGACCGCTCGCGCCTTCGTGTCGCGTGGCGCGACGGTGCATGTCTGGGGAACCCGGCCCGACCTCAGCGACTATGAGGATGCGCAAGAACTCGCCGGTATCCACTATGCTCAAGTCGATGTGGTCGATGCCCAGCGCGTCGCGGCAGCCGCTAGTGGCTTTACGGAGCTCGACGTCCTGATCCTGTGCCAGGGCACCGTGCTCTACAATCGCCGGGAATTCGAGACCGAGGCGTTCCGGCGGGTGATCGACGTCAATTTGACGAGCATGATGACCTGCGCGCAGACCTTCCACGATGCTCTGCGCGCGTCCAAGGGCTCGATCGTGATCGTCAGCAGCACGGCCGCCTATCGTGCGACGCGCGGCAACCCCGCTTATGCGGCGAGCAAGGCAGGATTGCTCGGATTGACGCGCACCTTGGGACAAGCCTGGGCGCGAAAGGGAATCCGCGTTAATGGAATCGCTCCGGGCTTCGTCGATACCAAGCTGACGAAAGTCACGACGGAAGACCCCGAGCGGCTGGCCGAAGCACTTGGCATAATCCCGTTAGGCCGCCTGGGTGAGCCAGCGGACATGGCGGGCGTCGTGTTATTCCTGGCGTCCCCGCTCGCAAACTATGTTGTCGGCGAAACGATCCTCGTCGACGGCGGTCTGACGCTATGACCGGCGAGATAGCCCACGATCGCGAGGCCTGGGCAGAGGTGGTCGATCTCGATCAACTTGCCCGCTGGATGGATGCGCACCAGTTGAGCGAAGGCGCCCCAATCGAACATCCCGTGCCGCTGGGCGGCGGCACGCAGAATATCTTGCTGCGTTTCAGCCGCGCTGGCCGCGACTACGTGTTGCGTCGGCCGCCGCGCCGGCCCCGTCCCGAGTCCGACGAGGTGATGCGCCGCGAGATGCAGGTTCTGAGCGCGCTCGCGATGTCGGACGTGCCTCATGCGGGCTTCATCGCCGGCGAAAGTGATCCGACGATGCTCGGTTGCGCCTTTTTCCTTATGGAGCCGGTGGCAGGTTTTAATGCCACCGCGGCCCTGCCGCCGCTACATTCTGCAGATCCTGATTTGCGACGCCGAATGGGCGAGGCGATCGTTGACGGCGCGGTGGCGCTCTCCCGGATCGATCCGAATGCTGTTGGCCTGGACAAGTTCGGCAAGATAAATGGCTGGCTTGAAAGGCAGGTGTCCCGCTGGCGGGCGCAGATCGACGGCTATGACAAGTTCGAAGGTTGGCCGGGCGGTGCGGCCCTTCCGGATCTCGACGCGATTTGTGCGTGGCTCGAAGCGAACCGACCTTCGACGATGCAGCCTGGCCTTATTCATGGCGACTATCATTTGGGCAACGTTATGTATCGTTGCGGCGGCCCCGAACTGGCAGCGATCATAGACTGGGAGCTTGCGAGCCGAGGCGATCCCCTGCTCGATCTGGGATGGCTGGCCGCTACCTGGCCTGATCCTGACGAGACTGATCCAGCCCAGCCGCCGGTATCGCCGTGGACGGGGTTCCCAACGCTTGGCGAGGTTGTTGAGCGCTATCTGAGCGCCACCGGCCGCTCAGCCGCAGATGCCCATTGGTATGCCATACTGGCTCTGTTCAAGTTCGGGGCGATCATCGAAGGCAGTTACGCCCGTGCTTGTGCAGGCCTAACTCCCAAGCCGGTCGGCGACCAGCTTCACGCCCAGGCCATCACCCTGTTCAACCGCGCCCTCCGGCGCATGCATCACCCAATCATCTGAAAGGCAGCGCCATGGATTTCGACCTTTCCTCTAAAACTATCCAGCTCATCGCCAAAATCGAGGCGTTCATGGACGAGCACGTCTATCCGGTCGAGGACGAGCGGAACGACTTTGTGACCGATCCGGCTAATCTGTGGCAGGAGTGGCCGGGGCTCGAGCCGCTGAAGGAGAAGGCGAGAGCGCTCGGGCTGTGGAACCTCTTCCTTCCGCACGAATATGGCGAGCTGTCGCCCGGGCTGACCAATCTCCAATATGCCCCGTTGGCCGAGATCATGGGCCGAAGCCCGTGGTCCGCCGAAATCTTCAACTGCTCCGCGCCCGATACCGGCAACATGGAAGTGCTCGCCAAATATGGCAGCCCGGAGCAGAAGGAAGAGTGGCTGAAGCCGCTGCTCGATGGCACCATCCGCAGCGCCTATGTGATGACCGAGCCGCAAGTTGCGTCGTCCGATGCGACCAATCTCGAAATGTCCATCAAACCGGATGGCGACGATTATGTGATAAACGGGCGCAAATGGTGGATTTCCGGATTCATGCATCCGGCGACGAAGCTGCTCATCGTGATGGGCAAGACCGATTTCGACGCTCCCCGCCACCTGCAGCATTCAATGATCCTTGTGCCCAAAGCGACGCCGGGCATTACGGTCGTCAAGAACCAGCGCGTTTTCGGCAGCCTGAATTCGCCCGGAGGTGAGGCGGAACTGAGGTTCGAGAATGTCCGCGTGCCCAAGGGCAATCTGATCCTCGGCGAAGGTCGCGGTTTCGAGATCGCGCAGGGGCGGTTGGGGCCGGGGCGCATCCATCATTGCATGCGATCGATCGGACAGGCCCAGCGGGCGTTGGAGATCATGGCACGCCGTGTTGAAAGCCGCGTCGCCTTCGGAAAGAAGCTGTCCGACCAGTCCTCGATCCGTCAGGATGTCGCGCGCAGCTACGCCGAAGTGGAAATGGCCCGGCTCCTCATCCTCAAGGCGGCGGACCGTATGGACAAGGTCGGCAACAAGGATGCGAGGGATCTCATCGCGGCAATCAAGGTTATCGCTCCCCAGATGGTGCAGACAGTGGTTGATCGGGCGATACAGAGCCATGGCGGTATGGGTCTGAGTGATGACACCCCGCTCGCGCAGTTCTTCACCATCAATCGCGCTGTCCGCATCGCCGATGGCCCGGATGAGGTCCATATGAGCCAACTCGGCAAGCTCAAAATCCAAGAATATAATTCCTTGTAATCAACAGACCGTGCGCGTCTCCCAGATCAGGTGCCACCGTAGAATCGATGGCTGCCGTCTGGCGGTCTCAGCGATGCCCCTGGGTGTCAGGAAAAATCTTCCGACGACCGAGGCGTTGCCTTACCGGCCTAATCTGGCGGCGCCGTTCAAATAGAAAAAATTGAGCCGAAACGGATGGCGAAACTAGTACTACAGTTGCGTATTAACCCGTTTTCTTCGATGACAACAGGCGGCGACAGACTGGTGTATTCGCCGCCATCGTGACCATGCCCAGATGAAGACGGGATGGTTATGAGCAGCGCA
>NZ_WRPK01000015.1 GCF_009755815.1 Flavisphingomonas formosensis | reverse complement strand
TCAAGCGCCGCTCGCCAATCAACAAGCGTCCCAGCCCACTGCGCAATCGCCATCACCCAACCCTCCGCCGACCACGCACAGAGAATCAGAACTCGGCAACAAATGCAACTGTAGTACTAGGAAGTGAACCCATAAACGGCGCTGAGGACCAGCGCCGTCGGCACCGCAATCATCAACGCGATGGATGCCCAAGAGGCGACGCGTAGCCAATGATTGGCGGGTCGTGAGTGGCCGAACAGGAGAGCACCGTTCAAGATGATGATGGCGGCCAGCACAATGCTGGTCCCTGTCAGTCGAGGGTTCGGAGCCGCTGCCATCATCCCGGCCACCAACCAACCGTATGCCAGCTGAAGCACAGCCAGTATAATAGCGGCGGAGGCTATCCTGCGCTGCATCGGCGAAGCGAAGTCGTCACCATATGCCATCAATGCATCATGCGACCGCCTGAACGTTCGTGCAAGGTGGGCCTGACGAGCTTCCATATTGCCTCAGCTTCTGATTCAAGCTCGGCATGAGCCGATATGATCTGACCGACTACGAGTGGCGCGTGATCGAGCCGCTGCTGCCCAACAAGCCACGAGGCGTGCCCCGCGTCGATGACAGACGGGTGCTGAACGGCATCTTCTGGGTCCTGCGATCGGGAGCACCGTGGCGCGACCTGCCCGATCGCTACGGCCCGCGCACCACCTGCTACAATCGCTTCATTCGGTGGCGGCAGGCAGGCGTGTGGGACCGGCTCATGGACGCCATCAGCGCAGCGCACGACGGCGCAATCCAGATGATCGATAGCACTTCCGTCCGGGCGCACCAGCAAGCTGCGACCGCAAAAAAGGGGGTCCAGATCATTGTCTCGGTAGATCGCGCGGCGGCCTCACGACCAAGATCCACGTCGTTGTCGACGCGCAGGGCCTCCCGATCCGGCTCGGCCTGACGGCGGGGCAGACGCACGACGGGCAGATTGTGGACCGACTGCTCGATCACCTCGGCCAGCGCACCATCGTGCTGGCCGACAAGGCCTATGACGCCGATCGCATCCGCGAGCTGATCCAGGAGCAGGGCGCCACGCCCAACATCCCGCCGAAGAGCAACCGTAAGTGGAAGCCCTGCTTCAGCAAGCGCCTGTACCGCGAGCGCAACCTGATCGAGCGGTTCTTCTCCAGGCTGAAGCACTTCCGCCGTGTCGCCACCCGCTACGACAAGCTCGCCGCCAACTTCCTCGCCATGATCCAGCTCGCCTCAATGCGCCTGTGGCTGCGAGCTTAGGAGTCTACGGCCTAGACAAATGGTCCTATCATGCCTTCTCTCATCAACGAACATGTCAAAAAATGCCTGCTCGTCGGTACGACCGCGGCCAGGTGGCTGATCGGCGCGCCGCTCAGCTTATTTGCGCCGCGATCTGCCGGATATTCCGACGACGGGCAGGCTCGCCCTCATAAGAAAGATCGCCGGACCCTTGGGCGTGCGGCGATCCATGTTGATCGTCTTGGCAAGGATGCGGACGGAAAAAGCCGCTTCGCCAACGTCAGAACTTGACGCTGACTTCGCCACCGAAGGTGCGCGGATCGCCGATCATAGCACCGTTCACACCCAGAAGGAGATACATCGGCATAGCGCCGACATAGTAGTGCTTTTCGGTCAGATTCTTCACCCAGAAGGCGGCCGAAACATTCGAACCAGCTATCGCGTTCCAAGCAAGCCGCATATTCAGTGTCGAATAGCCCGGCAGCTTGGAGAACGGGAAGTACTGACTTGCCGGAGCGTCCGGGTTGTTGAGATTGGAAAAGTACTGTCCCGATTGGCCGTAGACATCCGCGGTATACGTCAGGTGGCCGAGATCGTTGGGCAGGTCACCCTTCAGCTTGACATAGACCGAACCCGCCCAGGTTGGGACGTCGGCCGGACGGCCGAACAGGAACGACTTGGAACCGATGGTAGCGGTAGGCTTCGTGTACCGAGCATGGGTGTAAGCACCCTGGCCGCCCAGTTCGAGCCACTCAGCCGGACTGATGCTGCCATCGAATTCGACGCCGGTAACCTTCTCTTGCTTGACGTTGCCGGTCAGAGCCGTCTGGCCGCCGCCATCATCGAAGTAGACTGCGCGCTGCACGTTGTTGATGATCTGGTGGTACACGGCGATGTTGAAACTGGTCCGCATGCCGCCAAGCGATCCACCGTACTTCACACCGGCTTCGAAGTCATAGGTCTTTTCGGGCTTGAACGGATCGGTGTAGTAGCCGCGCGCTGCAGTGAAGCTGATACCGGCGCCATTCATGGAACCGGCGCGGTAGCTGCCGCGATTGACAAGATAGACCATCATTTCCGGGCTTACCTTGTAGTCGAGGCCGATAGTCCAGCTGGGCAGGCTGGTATTGGTCCTTACGTCTGGCATGCCCTTCGCACTAGGCAGTCCGAATGCTGCCGCCAACGGATACGCGTTGGGAATTGTGTTGCTCGCATCGTCGCATACGCCCTGCCCAGCAGGCACGCCGCAGTCACCATGGCGCTGAAGGTTGACCCTATCCTTGGTCCAGCGGAAACCGCCCGTCACAGTCAGTTCGGGGGTGATCTTATAGCTCGCTTGCGCGAACGCGGCATAACTCTTGTAAACTATTTCGAACAAACTGATGCCGTTCGCATTCGACACGATCCCGTAGTCGACATGACCGGGGTTAGCAAAGTCCGGGTAGAAGATGTACGAGTCGGGGAATACGTTGTAAGGAGTTCTCTGCCCTGCACTATGCCAGGAGTAATAGAGTCCTGCCACGAATTTCAGGCGGTCATTCGATGAGCTGCCCTGTAACTGCAATTCGTTAGAGAATCCTTTGTCGATGTAATAGGGCTCCGTGTAGTTGAACTGCGGCACGCCATTGACTAGCCGAACATTGCCGAGGAACTGCCCCATGAACGGCGACGAAAGGTTGTCGCCGCTTGCCGAGGTACGGGTGTCCTGGAATCCAGTGATGTTCTTGAGGGTGATGCTGTCGCCCAGTTCATAAGAGAACGAGTTGGTCAGCAGGACCTCACGGCCCTTCAGGATGTCAGGGTTTGAGCTCATTACATCGTAAAAGCCAAGGTTCTGCTTGGCCCAGGCAAGGTACGAATCGTAGCCGTCAAAACCGTACTTGGCCTGAAGCTGGCGCACATTGGTCAGCGGAGACACATAGCCGATAGCGCCGGTTGGGTTGAGGGCCGTGCTGTAGCCGACCGAAGGATAGGCGAGCGAGGCAAAGCCATATGCGCCATGGCCCGGCCCCAAGGGCGAGTCCTGGTAGAATGGAGACAATGACTTGCCGATGCCACGCCACGAGGTGTACTGCGCGGTAAACGTGTTCCTCACCGTCCCGGAATCAAACAGCATGCTCCCGCGAACAGCGCGAGTCGTCAGCGAGCCGGCCCGCGAATCGTCGTATAGGTTTCTCTGATAGCCATCATGGCGCTTGTATTGTCCGGCAAAGCGGAAAGCCAGGCTTTCCCCGACCGGGATGTTGACCGCACCTTCCATTTCTGCCGCATCGTAATTGCCATAACCGGCACGGGCATAGCCGGTGAGTTCACCCAGCGTCGGAGTCTGGCTGTTGTAGAGCACAGCACCGCCCGTGGAGTTGCGGCCGAAAAGGGTGCCTTGGGGCCCCTTGAGCACCTGGAGCGAAGCCATGTCGAAATAGGCAACCGGGCGGAAACCGAACGTGTTGAACTCATTGAAGTAGCTTGCAACAGCGCTCGGCGAGCTCGAGAATGCGTCGACGCCTTGTCCGCGCAGCGAATAGTTGATGTTCAGTTCCGAGTTGGTCTGGCGCATTGTCAAGCCGGGAACGGCCTGCTGAAGATCGGCCTCGCCGGTTACCCGCTTTTCGATCAGTGCATCGCCGCTGAATGCGGTGATTGAAACGGGAACATCTTTAAGCTTCTCTTCGGTACGGCGGGCGGTTACGACGATGTCGCCGGTCGTTGCTTCGGGCGGCACAGCCGCCTCCGCTCCAGCAGCCGACGGGGCGGCAGCATCCGCCTCTGCGGCATACGCGCCAGTGGCCATCACCGCAACCGTAGCCACGGACATCCCCATTGACAGTCGCATAGCGCGACGTTGGATAGCATTCCTATTCATACCCTCTCCCCCCCATTCGAATAGCGTTTGTTGATAAATTCATAGGTAATTTTAATGGCAGGCCTATTGTTTGTTCGACCTAAGTATGCGTTCTTAAAACCGCATATAAATACAGCCATTCGGGCGCGCGGGCGTCCAACATGAAAGGTTCGCCCGAGGCCGATTTTCGGCATCCAGCTGCAAGCCGGCGACAACGAGTTTGCCGTTGATGAGCAGCTTGTCATTGAACATGGTGGTTTTCCTGAGCACCTTTCGCAAATGAACGCAGTGGAACGGCGATGTGCTTGCCGGTCGGCCGACAAGTGCGATCGCCGATATCATGCTCCCGGCTCCTGGGACGCGGATGGGGCGATGACAGTTCGTTCCGCAAACAGCATGTGGAATGTTTCCTGCACGTCCCTCCCGAAAGCTAAGGCGGCGGCGGATTCTGCGACAAGATCGAACCCGTGAAACGCCCCAGGATAGACGCGAATACCCGCGCGCACCCCGTCGCGGATCAGGCGCTTCGCGAAATCCAGATTTTCATCAAGAAACAGGTCGAGCGCCCCGGTGAAAATATAGGTCGGCGGCAAACCCGACAGGACTTCGGCACGGGCAGCAGCGGCATGGGGTGAAACCCCCTCTGCGCCCGGCGATCGGTTGAGATAGCAACCCCAGGCAAACCGATTCATCGCCGCGGTCCACATGAACTCCCCCGCATACGGGCTCGGTTCGACCGTCGCGCCGGTGCGATCATCCAGCATCGGGTAAATCAGCACATGTCCCGCTGCGGCTGGCGCGCCACGGTCGCGGATCAGCAAACTGAGCGCCGCCGCGAGGCCGCCGCCCGCGCTCTCCCCTCCGACCGCCACGCGTTCGCGATCGATCCCGAGTGCTTCTGCCTCCGCAACGAGCCAGCAATACGCCGCGTAGAGGTCCTCTATCGCATCCGGAAAGTGGTGCTCGGGCGCGAGCCGGTATTGAGGCGAGAGCACGATGCAATCATGTGCCTGCACCATCCTCGCATCGCGCTCGACCTCGAAATCGGGCGAACCCATGATCAGCCCGCCGCCGTGAATATGGAAATAGGCAGGACGCGGCGCACTGGCACCGCCCGCGGGCCGAAACAGGTTGGCGCGAACAGCCGGAGCATTGCCCCTTGCCGGGATGGTTACACTGTCCATCACTACGCCAAACGCCGCAAGCTCGACCGCACGACGCTTGTGTCCTGCGACCAGCTCCGCCACCACTTGCCTTGCGCTCAACAAGCTGGCCTCGTTCAGGTCTATTTCGGGCCAGAGTGCCAGCAGATCGCGTAAATCCCTATCAACGAGATGCGCGGAACGTCCCTTTATCGCCAACTCCATCTCCCGTCTGGATCACCTGCCGCGATGTCGCCGCAAGCGGACGTCATCGCCGGGTCGGTTTTATAGCTGACGAAAATATATAAGCGGATTGTCTAGATAAAGTGGCAAATCCCACACAATCTGGTACAGGCTGGTTGACAATTGCCACAGCGAATCCATCTGGCCATCGGAGGTGGGAACATGCGTGGAAGCGATTTCATGGAATTGCGCGCTTTCGAACTGGTTGCGCGCAATTTGAGTTTTTCCAAGGCAGCGCAAGATATCGGCATGTCACGCGCTGCGCTCAGCCACATCGTCAAAAACCTGGAGACGCGGTTAGGCATTAGCTTGCTCAGGCGTACCACCCGCAGCGTTGCCTTGACCGACGCTGGCCGGGAATTGCTCGAACGGCTGAGCCCGGCCCTGCACGGTCTGGTGAACGCCGTGGAAAACGTGGACCGTTTTCGATTGCAGCCGGCAGGAAGGGTACGAATCTTGTGCTCCCGCCTCGCTGCCGCGCTCTATCTCGACGCCATTTTCCCGAGCTTTGCCATGGCGCAACCGGACGTGGCATTGGACATTCATGTCAGCGACGCGCCCGGCGATCACGTCTCGCTGGGCTTCGATGCGGCGATCCAGGCCGAGGGCCAACTGGACAGGGACATGATCGGCCTAAAGCTCGCAGACGGATGTGACCAGATCCTCGTCGCTTCGCCGGCCTATCTGCATTCCGCCGGGCATCCGATCCAGCCGTCGGACCTCGAGCACCACCGCTGCCTGATCGTGGGCCCGAACCCCGGTCAACGCAATGCCTGCTGGGAACTGCTCAAGGACAATCGATCGGCCAGCGTGGAGATTTCCGGGCCGCTGAGCATTAATGATCACGACCTTGCCATGAACGCCGCGATCAGGGGCATGGGCATCGCGCTGTTGCCCGAGCCGTTGGTCGCCCTTCCTATCGCAGAAAGCAAGTTGGCGCGCGTCCTACACGGCTATGCGGGCCGGGAGCCGGCAATGTATCTGTGCTATACCAAACAGGCCAACCCAACACTGGCGTTCCGCAGCTTCATCGGTTTCGTCAGCGAGTATCGCAAGAGCAGCCTGCTCAATATGTGAAATCGCACAGCATCCCGAATGGGTGGCACTGGGCTGCAGCCTCGCGCGGAGAATCATCATATGCGTTGACGTTTGATTGTCGGCGGAGCTAACTAGGCAAGACGGCAATAACAATGCGGAACGGAGAATGCCCCTCTGATCACTGATCGAATGTACTGGTGACGGGTGGAAACCAGCAGCTGTTGGCCATCGATTCCGTACAAGGGGCGCAAGCGGGCAAGATCGCAGCATCAACATCGTGCTAGATCCGACAGCACCACGCGTCTCGGCCGATCGAGCGGCCGGGTCCATATTGAGAGGATTGGAAGATGAAGTCATATGCAGGTAAGCTGGCGGTGCTCACCGGAGGCGGCAGCGGCATTGGGCGTGAACTCGTGATCCAGCCGGCCTCCGAAGGCTGCTCGGTCGCGACGTGCGACCTCAACTTGGAGGCCATGGAAGAAACGCGCCGGCGGGCGTTGGCAGTTGCAAAGCCGGGCGCGCGCATTTCAAATCATGTTTGCGGTATAGCCGACGAGGCTGCAATCGAGCGGTTTCGTGGCGAAATGCTGGCACAGCACCGGACCGATCACGTCGATCTGTGATATCGGCGCAGTGGCTAGCGATGTCGCAAACGGGTATATTTCTGCGAAGTCCGCGCGGGAGGACAGCGCGCCCGATATTGCGAGAACGCAGAGTCTGCGGGCTCAAATTCGCGAACGGCGCAGTCACTGGCCTCTGGTCCAGACTGCGCATCGTCACGCGCCGGGTGCTGACGAACCCCATACACCCGCGACCGGCCACGCGCCCGTTGCGATTCATGAGTACGTGGTGGCCCGCGACGAAGGCGGCCAGCGCGTTTTGGCCTGTGCACATTGCGACGAAGTGCCGAGCGATTACGCCGGCAACGACAAATCAGGCCTCCTTGAGCCCATTGGCCCTGTCACTCAGTTGCCGGGCGTGAGAGACCCAATTGTGTTTCTGGACGACGCGATTGAGCTGCGGACCTATTGCTGCCTGGGTTGGCTGACGCAGATGACAGTGGATGTGATGCGCGCGGGCGAACCGGTGCTCGGTGACGTCCGGTTGTCAGCTCAAACGGCTGCTTGAACGGTCGGCACGGCAGCGCCGATTCAGAGCATCCGTTTTGTATGTGCCCACAGCCGGCTCGTCGGGTTCAGAGGCAGGGAAGGAAGAGTTCACGGGATACGTGATTGGTGTCGATAGTGGCGGCGCCTTTTTGTGGTGCTGTCAAGAAAATGCACTGGATTGGCAAGGACAGGCGACTGCCTGCCGTGCTGTGCAAGGGTGACGCCCTTGCCAATGGGGATGGGCAAACGCAAAGCGGGTATACGCCGCCGTTCATGTTGAGGATGATTGTTTCATGCGAATTGGGCTGCTTTATGATTTCTCGAATTGCCACCCGTGGAAGCGAGATCTGGTCGAACTCTATCGATCGACCCTGGCGCAGATCCGGCGCGCCGAAGAGGCTGGAATAGACGGCATCTGGGTGGCCGAGCACCATTTCACCGACAGCTACATCAGCTGCCCCAATCCGATGCTGGCGGCCATCGCAGTGCAGACCAGCCGGGTGCGGATCGGCACCTCGATTTCGCTGACGCCAATGTACAACCCGGTTCGTCTGGCCGAGGAACTGGCGATCGTCGACATCCTTTCTGACGGCCGGGTCGAGCTTGGCGCGGGGCTCGGCTGGGCGGTGGACGAATACCTGGCCTTCGGGGTCGATCCCAAGCAGCGCGTCTCGCGCATGCGTGAGGTGATCGAGGTGGTCGAGCGCTGCTGGGCGGACGAGCCGCTGACCTACGAGGGCAAGCACTTCTCCTACCAGGGGCTCGATGTGCTTCCCAAGCCGCGGCAGAAACCCCGCCCACCGATCTTGGTGGGCGTGACCACCCAGGAGGGCGCGCGCCGCGTCGGCCGCTGGGGGCTGCCGCTGATGTGGATCGATCGCTCGATCAGCGATGCCTATCTGGATGCTTATCGCGAGGCCGGACATCCCGAGGGCGGCGCCCGCATCGATGGCTTCATCAACCTATTCGTGTGCGACGATCCGGAGCGGCAATGGGCCGATGTCCGGCCCCACTTCCATTATCTCATCGGCCGCCATTCCGGGCGCCCGCGCGCCGGGCCGAACGGCACGCAGTGGGTGACGCAGATGCCTTCGCTGGAGGATATCGACGCGATGCGCGCGCGCGGCGAAATCCTGTTCGTCACGCCGGAGCAGGCGATCGCCGCGCTGAAGAAACGCACCGAGGGCCTGCCGGTCAGCGGCTTCACATGCTATGCGCGCGTCGGCGGCATGCCCGACGAGCTGTGCGATCGGCACATCGAGTTGCTGACCAAGGAGGTCAAACCGGCGATCGCCGATTGGTGAAGCCGCTCGGCTGATCGGCGCGGCCGTCTGCGCAGGCGGGCCGCCCGCCGCTCACCGCGGTGCCTGAACGGCTGGCACAGGTCAGAGCCGAGTTCATCCAGAGAGAAGACCTGTTGAGCCGGATGAAGCCGGTTTAAGCAGCTTAATCCAAGTGCTTTTATCTCCGCATGTTGACACGTGCAAAGCACAACCTAGCCCACCGGCCGATGACGGTACGCATCCGGTGAAGGCCGTCTTGCCGGGATGAACGGATGTTTTTTGGAGATGGCACCGGTGCAGGCACTGGTGTTTGCACCGGTACTAGAGACGGTGCAATAGGTCAGGTGATGGTGATTTCGGGCGTTGAGCGTCGGCGGCCGCGGACGGACGAGCAGAAGCGGGTGCTGGTGATGGCGGTTCCCGGCCTGGGGCGAACGTACCCTTCGATGCGAGTACATCAAGGACCGGGCAAACGGCAGAGTCGCGCGCATTGTCGTGGGGCCCGGCGAAGTCATTGTCGTTCCCGCCCGGATGCATCGCGCCGATGCCGCGCGCTGCGCCGGTGACGGTGACGACCTTTCCGTGAGGCCGTCCCGTGGCGGTCTTCTGCAGGGGTGTCCGTGGCCGAAGGTATCGGGGAGGCGCAGGCGTTGCCGGTCCGTCAGAGGCTGGCCGGCTGCATGCCCAGCAGGTCCATCGTTCCGCGCCAGGCCATGGCTCCGCCGTCGCACAGGTAGATCGCGCCGGTGATGAAAGTCGCGCGGTCGCTGGCGAGGAAAGCGACGATATTGCCGAGATCCTCAGGCTCGCCGATGCGCGGGATCAGGTTTGCGGCGGTGTTGGTGCGCATGAACGCTTCCTCGCCGATCTGCTCGATGTAGAGCGCAGCGGCCTCGGTGCGGGTGACGCCCGGACAGTAGCAGTTGACCCGGATACGATCGGGCGCGAGTTCGACCGCGAGGTGCTTGGTGAGCCCGGCAACGCCGCCCTTGGTGGCTCCGTAGATGGTACCGCCGGGATAGGCGACGAAGATGGCGACCGAGCCCGCGTTGATGATTGACGCATTCTTGCTGGCGCGCAGATAGGGCAGGGCGAACTTGGCGCCCATCCACTGCGCGATCAGATTCACCTCCACCATCCGGCGGAAATGGCTCGGGTCCATAGTCTCGAGCGATGGCGTCGGGTGGACCCGATTGTCGAAGATTCCGGCATTGTTGACCAGGACGTCAAGGCCGCCAAACTCTGTCGCCGACCGATCTATACAATGTTTGAGCTGGTCATAGTCGGCAACATCGCAATGCACGAAAAGGGCCTTGCCGCCCTGTTCCCTGATCTCCTCCGCCAGAGCTTCGCCTGCTTCGTCGGCCAAGTCGGCGATGGTGACCGCTGCGCCTTCGCGCGCCGCCACCCGGGCGATGCCTGAGCCGATGCCGGTGCCCGCGCCCGTTATGAAATAGCGGAGCCCGTCTGCCAGCATGTCTTCTCTCCCGTCGGATCGCCCGCGCGATTCGATCGCGTGGTACGGATGGCTGCCATTAGCGCCGGCATCCCGCAGAATGTCAACTCATGTGTTGATGTAGTTTCATGGGATTGATCGGACGCCCGGGTGATGTCTCCGTCATCGTGGATCGAGGGAATCAACGTAGAAGTTGACAGAGGGGTGGGGGCGTGATTGTCTCTGTCTGCGACAGAGGAACGGGCTCATGTCTTGGCTGCCCGTGGTGACTGCACCGGCGGTTCCCGCATCGAAAAGCCAGAAGGAGAGCGGCATTGGGCATAATGGATGATCGCGCGCAATTGAAAGGCAAGGCGGCTCTTGTCATCGGCGGTGGTGGTGGCATCGGCCGTGCCGTCTCGTTGGATCTGGCCCGGGCCGGAGCGCGGGTCGCCTTGTGCGACATCGACCCCGAGGCGCTGGCCGCTACCGCCGGGGATGTCCGGGCCGAGGGCGAACTGCTGCTCGCCGAGATTGCCGACGCTTGCGATCCGGCCTCGATCGACAGAGTGTTCGCGGCCTTCGATGCGCTTTCGCCCCACCTCGACATTCTCGTCAACGTGGCTGGCGGCACCCGCTTCGGAATGTTCGCCGATTCCACGGTGGAAGATTGGGAGCGCGATGCGAAATGGAATTATCTGTACGTGCTTCAATCATGCCGGCTGGCCATCCCCCGCATGCGCGCTGCCGGTGGTGGCGCGATCGTCAGCGTCACCACGATCGAAGCGCATCGAGCCGCCCCGGGCTATTCGGTCTATGCTGGCTACAAGGCGGCGCTGACCAATTTCAGCCGCAGCCTTGCGGTCGAACTCGGCCGGGAGGGGATCCGCGTGAACACGGTTGCGCTCGAGTCGGTGCCTACCGCAAGCCAGGCCAAGATCCGTACCAACTTCCATTGGAAAGATCCGTCCCGGGCCGAGGAGCTGACCCGCGCCGGCTTCGAGATGTATGTCCCGATGGGGCGCACGGGCGCGCATCAGGAATTATCCAACGCGGTGCTCTTCCTGGCATCCGAATTATCGTCTTTCATCACCGGGACCACGGTCCATGTCGATGGCGGTGCATGGGCGTCCTCGGGCTGGACGCGGTGGCCGGGCGATGGCTGGTATTTTCCTCGGCCCAGCCCCAGTGCGCTCGAGCGCATGTTTCCGGCGTCGGAGTAGCGCAGATCGGGGGGCGGGCATCGCATGCCTCGAAAGCGGGTTGCGTCTTTATCAACTTGAGCGTTGACTAATTGCGACGCCTTCCTCTAGAAATTGCCAAGAAGCCGTGATCCCGGAGATCGCGGCGATAGTGGGCGATGCTCGGCACAGGTCGGCCGCCATGGAGAGTGTTGATGACCACGCAGCTGGCCGATGCGGATTTTGCGAAGACGGACGGCGTCTCCCCCGGCCCGACCGCGAGGGAGGGTGTCGATCCTGCTTTCTGGGATGGGCGCATCCATTCCTATCGTCCGGCGCATGACTGGCTCGGACGAGTCGCCTCGAAGCTCGAACTCGACAGCGACGCCGTTGCGGAACTCGATCCCATCACCTTCGAGGTGATCCGCAACCGGCTGTGGACCATCAACCTTGCCCATGGCGAAACGCTGACGCGCATTTCCGGCTCGCCCGTCTTCCAGGCGCTCGACTTCAACATGTGTATCATGACCGAGCGTGGCGAGATCGCCATGAATGCGCCCTATCTGCAGTGCCTCGTCGCGGGCGCGCCATTGGCCATTCGTTTCATCATGGAAAAGTTCAGCGCCGATCCGGGCATCGAGGATGGCGACATCTTTCTTGCGACCGATCCGTGGATCGGCGCGGTGCATCAGATGGACGTGCTGATCGCCAGCCCGGTGTTCATCGATGGCCGGCTGTTCGCCTGGGTGACGAATGCGGGCCATCAATATGATCGCGGTGGCATCACCCCGGGCGGCTGGCCGCAGAACGCGCCCGACGTGTATAGCGATCCGACAATCTTCAGGCCCTTCAAGATCGTCGAGCGCGGGGTCGTGCGGCGGGATTTGGAGGAGATGTACCTGCGCCAGTCGCGCGTGCCCGACCTGCTGGCGCTGGACTTGCGTGCGCAGATCGCGGGATGCCGCTTCGCCGTGCAGCAGATGCGCGAGCTATGCGACCAGTTCGGCCCCGACGTGGTCAAGGCCACGATGCGGCGCGTGCTGGATAATGCCCAGCTCTCGATGCAGGACAAGCTGCGCCGCATTCCTGACGGGCGGTGGTCGGAGGTACGCTATTTCGACGAGCTGATGCCCGGGCACCGCGATACCTATCGCATGCAGGTCAACATCACCAAGGAGGGTGATCGCATCATCATCGACAATGAGGGCACCGACCGGCAGGTGAGCGGACCGTTGAACTTCGTCTATGCTGCGTTTTCGGGTCAGTTCCTCGGCGTTGTCGCGGTGACCATGCTCTATGAGCAGATGTTCTCGATCGGCGGCGCCGAAAGACAGATCGATTTCTGTCCCACTCCGGGTCTCCTCACCTGCGCTGATTATCCGGCCGCGGTCAGCGGTGGCGTGCAGAATGTCGTGATCCACACCAATGCTTTCATGAACGTCATCGCGCGGATGCTGGCTTGCGATCCCGAGCTCAAATCCGATGTGCTCGCATCGGGCGCGGGCTTTCCGCTGCTCGTGCTGGCAGGGAGTGATGATCGCGGCAATTATTTCGGAACGGGTCTGATGGATGCCGTCTCCACCGGATCAGGGGGGCGATCGACGCGGGACGGCGTCGATACAGGCGGGGCGACCTGGAGCCCGCTGATGAAGATGATCAACGTCGAGGACACCGAGCAATTCTATCCGATCCTCTACCTCTATCGACAGGAGCTGGAGGACAGCGGCGGGGCGGGGCGCTATCGGGGCGGTGTTGGCATGAAGTTCGCCTTTACGCCATACAGGGCACGCGAAATCTCGGCTATCACGAATACAGGCGGGCAGATCGCCTCCACGTTCAGCGCGATGGGGCTTTTCGGCGGCCTCCCGTCGCCGACCTGCCACAACATCGTCCGCAAGGGCACCAACCTCACGGAGATGTTCGCGGCACGGCGCATGCCGGCCGCGATTGCCGAGCTGTCCTCCACCCAGGATATCTTGCTGCGCGGTAAGTCCAACGGCACGCCGTTGGAGCCTGGCGACGTGATGGAATCGACCTTCTGCGGCGGCGGCGGCTACGGGGATCCGCTGCTGCGCGAAGCCGAGATGGTGGCGCGCGACGTGCTGTTGGGTTACGTCTCGGTCGACGTAGCGCGCGACGTGTACGGCACAGTGCTGCGCGCCGATGGGGCGCCAGACGTCGCGGCGACCCGGTCGCTGCGCTCTGCCATCCGCGCCGAGCGCAGCCGCTGGCGCCCGGCGGGCGCCACGTCGGACTGTGAACGGCGGCCCAATGGCTTCACACGCGCGACAGGGGCGCCGCCGGCATCGGTGCACGAATACATCGTTGCGCGTGATGAGGGAGACCAGCGGGTGCTCGCCTGTGCGCATTGCAGCCATGTGCTGAGCGACTATGCCGGCAATTATAAGGAGGGCCTGCTCGAGCATAGCGGCCCGGTCACGCAGATCCCCGGAGTGAAGGACCCTGTGGTGTTCCTCGACGAGGAGATGCGGTTCCGGCGTTATTGCTGCCCCGGCTGCCAGACGCTGATGACGATGGACGTGGTGCGCGCGGACGAGCCGGTGCTCTGTGACATGCGTCTGACCGAGCCGGGCGCGGCATAGGCGCATCGGTGCGCTCGCGGCCTTTCCAGGCCGCATGATCATATGCGCTGGCGCTCGATGACGGACGCGCCGGCGTAAGGCGGGAAGGATGAATGCATGGGTTACGTTATCGGTGTCGATATCGGCGGCACCTTCACCGATTGCGTGGTGATCGACGATGCCGGGCGGGTGACGATAGGCAAGGCGAGCTCCACGCCGCCGGATTTCCAGACCGGTTTCGTGGAATCCTTACGGGTGGTGGCGCAGCGCCTCGGTCTCACGCTGGATCGGCTGATCGCTGCCACCAAAGGTGTCTATCACGGTTGCACCGTCGGCACGAACGCCTTGGTGGAGAACCGTACTGCGAAGGTCGGCTTGCTGACGACGCGTGGCCATCGTGATGTGCTGTTCGGCATGCAGGGTGGCGCGCGGCTCGTAGGCCTGCCACCCGAAACGATCGCGCACGTGGCCGCCCACTATAAGCCCGAACCGCTCGTGCCCAAGACCATGGTAGGGGAAATCGACGAGCGCGTCGCTTTCGACGGCAAGGTGCTGGTCGAACTCGACGAGGAAGGCTGCCGCGCCGAAATCCGGCGATTGCACGCGGCCGGCGCCGAAGCGTTCGCGGTCTCCCTGCTATGGGCGGTTGCCAATCCCGCACATGAGCGGCGAGTACGGGAGCTTATCGAGGAATGCGTCCCTGGCATGTTCGTCTCGGTGTCGTCGGAGGTGATTGCCCGAAACGGCGAATATGAGCGCACCGTCGCGACCGTGATCAATTCGCTCACCGGCCCGGCGATGACCGATTACCTCAGTGCGCTCGAGGCGGACCTTAAGAAGATCGGTTACCATGACACGCTGAACATCATGACCTGCACGGGCGGCCTGATCGATTCTGCTTCGGCTCGTGCCTTGCCGGTATTGACGATAGGCTCCGGACCGGTGGCGGGACTGATCGGCGCCGGCGCGCTCTCGCAGGTCGTGGGCAAGGGCGGCAAGGGCCGCGGCGCCGCGGTGATCACCGGTGACATGGGCGGCACCACGTTCGACGTCGGCGTGATCCGTGATGGGGAGCCATTGCATCGCTCCACCACGCGTCACGGGATGTATGAATATTTCGTGCCGACGCTCGACGTCCGCTCGGTCGGATCGGGTGGCGGCAGCATCATCCATTTCGATGAGGAGATGCGTACGCTGCGCGTCGGGCCGCGTAGCGCCGGCGCGCGACCCGGCCCGGTCGCTTTCGGTCGCGGTGGCGTCGAGCCCACGGTGACCGATGCCAATCTGGTGCTGGGCTGCCTCAACCCAGATTTCTTCCTAGGCGGGGCGATCAAGCTTGATCTCGCGGGCGCGCGCGCCGCGCTGGCGCGGGTCGGCGCGCCGCTGGGCTTCAGCGCCGAAGAGGCCGCCGCTGCCGCGCTGCGCATCGTCGACAACCAGATGGCTGACGCGATCCGCTTGGCCAGCGTCCAGCAGGGCTATGATCCGCGCGATTTCAGCCTCTACGCCTATGGTGGAGCGGGGCCGGTCCACGCCATGGCGCTGGCGCGCGAGCTCGGCATCAAGGAAGTGATCATGCCGCTCAGCGACCTAGCAGCGGGCTGGTCCGCATTCGGCATCGCCTCGTCCGACGCGGTGGTCGTCGAGGAATTCCCCCATCTGCTCGAATATCCCTTTGATCCTGAAGCGCTGAACCGGGGCTGGTCGATGCTGGAGGAAGCGGCTGCACGACGCATGGCGGTCCAAGGGATTGGGCGCGACCAGATTATATGGGAACGCACCGCCGATATCCGTTATACCATGCAGATCAACGAGGTGCCGGTCCGCGCGCCGAACGGCACCTACGGCAAGGAGCAGGCGGACGAGCTGGTCGCCCGCTTCGAAAGCGATTATGAGCGGCTCTATGGCCAGGGTAGCGGCTATGCCGCCGCCGGCATTACCATGACCGCCCAGCGTGTGCTCGCCCGTGCCAACGTCAGCGATTTCACCTTGGCCCCGAAAGTGGATCCGGCCAAGGGCGCTCCACGTCTCAAGGGTCACCGCGATGTCATCTGGTACGAGCATGGCGTGAAGCCGGAGAAAACGCCGATCTACGATGGCGACGGCTTCGGGGCGGGCGGGGCGGTCACGGGGCCGGCGATCGTCGAGTTCGGGGTGACCACGCTGGTGCTGCGACACGGGCAGAAGGCCAGCGTCGATGACTTCGGCAGCGTGACGATCACTGCCTGACGAGGCGGCGCGCCTGTCACGTAATGAGTGAGGAAATGGCTCGGGCGGCGCCGGTCGGCTCGGCTCGGCCCAGATATGCGAGAGGCTTGCGCCATGGACATCGTCGACGCGCAATTTCATTACGGCCCCGGCGGGATCGACCAGGCACTTGCCATGATGGACGCGCTCGGCATCGCCAGCGCGGTGATCGACGAGTTCTGGATCGGCGAGTGGAACGGCTATCCCGGGTACAGGCTGCCCAACGGCGTGTTCCGCGTGACGCAGCCGACCATTGAGCTCGCCGCCATCCTGCACCCCACCCGTTTCACGAGCCTGTTGCGCGTCGATCGGAGGGATCCCGAGGTGAGCTCGCTGATCCGGCTGGCCGGGCAGGCGCCGCATGTGAAGGCGATCCGGATTATCGGCCCCGGCATGGAAAAGCCGGAAGGGGATGCGTTCGTTGCCGGCGACTATGCCGAGCTGTTCGCCGCGACCGAGCGGGCGGGCCTGCCGCTGTTCGTGTTCGCGCCGCGCCAGCTGGAGGCGATTGCGCGTTATGCCAGGGAGTTTCCCGGCCTGCGGGTGATTGTCGATCATTGCGGCATGCTTTCCAACGGCATGCGCCGCTTTCTCGCCGGCTATGAGGGCGTTTCTGGCGGCCCGGACGCACAGTTGGCGGATTTCGAGCAGGTCCTCAGGCTCGCCGATGTGCCTAATATCGCGCTCAAATGGGTTCATGCCGCGTCCGTGTTCGAGCTTCCCCCTTATCCGGGGGAGAAGGTCTGGCCGATCCTCCGCCGCGCCGTAGATGCCTTCGGCGCCGAGCGGGTGATGTGGGGATCGGACGCCAGCGTGGTCCATACTGGTGAATGCTGGGGCGAGATCCTGTTTTCGCTGCGTGCGAATACCGAGCTGAGCGAAGCCGAGACGGCTGCCGTTCTCGGCGGCTCGATCCGTAAATGGCTGGACTGGCCGGCGTGAGACCGGTCGCGCCGATGCGAATCCCCCGTAGAAAGGGCGGCAAGTCGTGACGTTGCGCTACGATTATATCATCGTCGGGGCCGGATCGGCCGGTTGCGTGCTGGCCAATCGGCTCTCCGCGGACCCTGCGGTCAGCGTGCTCCTGATCGAGGCTGGCGGCACAAACCGCAATTTCATGGTGCGCATGCCCAAGGGCATCGGCAAGCTGGTCAACGACCCGCGCCATGCCTGGCATTATGCGGTCAGCCAGCCGCGGGCCGAGGGCATGCCGATCAATGAAGGATGGGTGCGCGGTCGCGGCCTGGGGGGCTCTTCCGCGATCAACGGCATGATCTACATGCGCGGTCAGCCCGAGGATTATGAGGCGTGGGCACAGGAAGCCGGCCCTGAATGGAACTGGGCGGCGATGAAGCGCGCCTTTCGTTCCATCGAGGATCATGAGCTGGGCGACGATGGCGTGCGGGGCGTGGGCGGCCCGCTGCGGATCAGTGCAGGCACGCTGCGCTATCCCCTGGCGGAGATCGCGATCCAGACCGGCGTCGGCATGGGACTCGAACGGCGCGAGGACCTCAATCGCGAGGATCAGGAGGGCATCGGCTATATCTGCCACAACATTCATAAGGGCAAACGGCAGAGCGCCAGTGTTGCCTTTCTCGATCCCGTCCGGCATCGCCGCAACCTGACCATCATGACCGGCGCCCAGGTCGATCGGGTCGTTTTCGAGGATCACCGCGCGGTCGGCGTGCAGGGCCGGCGTGGCGGCCAGGAGGTGACATGGCATGCCAAGCGCGAGGTGATCCTCTCGGCCGGCACGATCCATTCGCCCAAGCTCCTGCAGCTGTCGGGCATCGGGCCGGCGGCCTTGCTCTCGTCGCTGGGTATCGCGGTGCTGCACGACAGCCCCGACGTCGGAGGCCGGCTGCTCGAGCATATGGGCTTCATGACCTCATTCAGGATCAAGGGTGACCGCGGGCTCAATCATCGGCTCTACGGGCTCGGCCTCGTGCGTAGCATCGCGGAATATCTGGTTTGGGGCGGCGGTCCCCTCGGCACTGGCCCGCTCGAAGTGGGCGCCTTCGTCCGCACCAGCGATGCCGAGGCCACCCCCAATCTCCAGCTGTTCATCGGCGGCATCACCTTCGCGCTGGACGAGCGTCGCAACAACCCGGTGCAGATGGCGCGGGTCGATCGCAAGCCGGGCATATCGATCCTGGCCTCGCTCAACCACCTGACCAGCGAAGGGCGCATCGCCATCACCTCGTCCGACCCAGATGCGCCGCTCGATATCACGCCCAACTGGCTTGCCACCGAGCATGACCGGCGTCAGGCGGTGGAAATGGTGCACTTCATCCGCGCATTCGCCGCCCGGCCTCCGTTGGCCGACCTGATCGTCCAGGAACGCGTCCCCGGTTCGCACATCGCGACAGACGAGCAGATCCTCGCCGAGGTTCGGCGCATGGCGGTCTGCGGAACGCATGCGGTGCGCACCTGCCGCATGGGGCGCGACGCGGCTTCGGTCGTGGATGAACGGTTGCGTGTCCGGGGCGTCGCCGCGCTCAGGGTCGTGGATTGCTCGATCATGCCAGGTACCATCTCGGGCAACACCAATGGTCCGGCCATGGCGACGGCTTGGCGCGCCGCCGATCTGATCCTGGAGGATGCCAGGATGGCGAAAGCAGCATGACCGGCACGGCAAGGAGACAGAGATGACCAGCGCTGACAGCGAGTTCGGCTCGGCCGAAATGCTCGAGGATCCGTTTCCGTTCTTCGCGCATGCCCGCACGCATTGCCCGGTGTTCCCGGTGCCTTCCCGCAACATGCATGTGGTGACGCGTCACCAGGATATCGAATATGTCCTGCGCAATCCGGCGCTGTTCTCCAGCCGCGGACGTACGCCGGTGCTCAGCTTTCCTGGCCAGCGCTACCAGACGACGCCCGATCTCGTGGGTACCGACGCGCCGGAGCATCGCGAGATTCGGACAGCGCATCTCGCGCTGCTCTCGACCAAACGGCTGCGGGAAATACTCCCCGCCATGGAGGCCGAGGCGCATGCGATGATCGATCGGTTCGCGGACGAGCCCGAGGTCGAGTTCATCGAGGCCTTCGCCAAGCCGTATCCGGCCTGGGTCATGGGCTACATCCTCTGCCTGCCGCGCGACATGCATATGCAGGTGGACCGGTGGGCGGTCGATTTCTTCGAATTGTTCGATCAGCTGCTGCATCATCCGGACGTGACCGCGCTGCCGCCGCGCCTGATCGAAAGCTATGTCGATTTCATGAACTTTTGCGGGGACATGGCCGTCGAGCTGCGTGAGCGCCCGCGGGGCGATCCGCTCAGCGAATTCGTCAATGCCCGCAAGAGCGATGGGTCGCTGTTCAGCATCGACGAGATGGCGACCTATATCCGGCTGTTGGTCACGGGCGCGCAGACCTCGACCTCGATGTTGGCGCAGTCGGTGGTCGAAGTGATCCGCCTGGAGGATCGCGGTGATCTCACCAACGATCGTCATCTCGATCGGTTGATCGACGAAACGCTGCGCAAGGACGGCGCGGCGACCTATTGCCCGCGGACGACCACGCAGGAGGTGGAATTGAGTGGGATCGCGCTGCCCGCCGGTTCGCGGATATTCATGGCCTGGCACTCTGGCAATCGTGATGCGGCGATGTTCGATGACCCGGATAGCTTCAGGCCCGATCGGCCCAATCTCGCGCGCCATCTGGGGCTCGGCCAGGGCATCCATCGCTGCATCGGCGGGCCGCTCGCCCAGCTGGAGGGCCGGGTCGCCCTGAAGGCGCTGTTCGGCCGGTTCGCGGATATCCGCCTCTCGCCGAAGAATGATTTCCGTCACGATACGTCGCTGACCGCGATTCGCGTCCTGAACAAACTTCACCTCGATCTGGTGCCGGCGGGCTGATACCGGCGGTGCTGCGATCCGTCCGGGAGAGGGTGCCGGCCTATGCGCGATAGCGAGGCCACATGTATCGAGCATCTGCGAGAGCGGGCGCGCCGGTCCGTCCCGCGGATGTTCTACGACTATGTCGACGCTGGTTCGTGGAGCGAGGCGACCTACCGAGCCAATGCGCGGGATCTTGCCGCCCTGTGCTTTCGCCAGCGGGTTGCGGTGAATATCGCCGGGCGGCACCAGGGTTCCACGATGGCGGGGCGCGGGGTGACCATGCCGGTGGCATTGGCGCCCGTCGGCTTCGCCGGCATGGTCCATGGCGATGGCGAGATCCTGGCCGCCCGCGCGGCCGAAAGCTTCGGTGTCCCCTTTACGCTCTCGACGGTCAGCATCTGCTCGATCGAGGATGTCGCCGCCCACACCAGCGTGCCCTTCTGGTTCCAGCTCTACATCATGAAGGACCGGGCCTTCGTCGAATCGCTCGTCGGACGCGCGAAGCGCGCGGGGTGCTCGGCGTTGGTGCTGACGCTCGACCTGCCGATGCAAGGCTTACGGCATAAGGATCTGCGTAACGGCTTGTCGGCGCCGCCGCGGCTGGGGTTGCGCAGCATGATCGCAATGGCGAGGCGCCCACGCTGGTGCGCGGCGATGCTAGCGACACGCCGCCGCACCTTCGGCAACATCGTCGGGCATGCGAGCGGCGTGGAGGGCACACTCTCCTTTGCCGATTGGGTCAGCAAGCAGTTCGATCCGTCGGTGAGCTGGGACGACGTCCGCTGGCTTCGCGGATTATGGGGCGGCAAGCTGATCCTCAAAGGCATCATGGATGTGGAGGATGCCCGCAAGGCCGTGGAGGTCGGCGCGGATGTCGTCGTCGTGTCCAACCATGGCGGACGCCAGCTGGATGGCGCTCCCTCCTCCATCAGCGCCTTGCCGTCCATCGTCGAGGCGGTGGGCGACAAGCTTGAGATATGGCTCGATGGCGGCATCACTTCTGGGCAGGATGCACTGAAGGCGCTGGCGCTCGGCGCGCGTGGCACGATGATCGGTCGTGCCTTCCTTTATGGTTTGGGCGCGCATGGGCAAGCTGGCGTGCGGCGCAGCCTCGAGATCATTCAGCGTGAAATGGATCTGACCATGGCGTTGTGCGGGATGAGCCGGATTGACGAGATTGATCGGTCGATGTTGACGACGCGCTCCCTTGCGGCGCTCGGCGTACGATAGAGCAGGCGCCGCACGTGAAGATGAAGATCGAGATGAAACAGGGGTATCCGCTATGAAACTGGCTCGCTATGGGGCCCTCGGAGAGGAGAAGCCGGCACTGGTGGACAATGCCGGCCGGCTGCGCGACGCGCGGAGCGTCTGTCCCGATTTCACTGCGGAAACCCTGGCCGCGGATAGCCTGGAACGGCTGAGGCAGATCGATCCCGAGAGTCTTCCCCTGGTTCCGGGTAAGCCGAGGATCGGGGTGCCCTATACCGGGCTGAGCAAGTTCATCTGCATCGGCCTCAACTATTCCGACCATGCCGCGGAATCGGGCATGGCCGTGCCCAGCGAGCCGATCATCTTCCTGAAGGCGCCCAGCGCCGTGTGCGGGCCTAATGACGACACGATCCAGCCGCGCAACTCTACTCAGCTCGACTGGGAGGTGGAGCTGGGCGTCGTGATCGGCCGCAAGGCCAGCTATGTCGAGGAGGATGCCGCGCTGGACCATGTGGCCGGCTATTGCGTCGTGAACGATGTTTCCGAGCGCGCTTTCCAGCGGCAAAGTGGCCAATGGGACAAGGGCAAGGGCTGCGACAGTTTCGGCCCTATCGGCCCTTGGCTGGTCACGCCGGACGAGGTGATGGACCCGCAGGATCTCGACATGTGGCTGGATGTAAACGGGGTGCGGCGGCAATCCGGCAACAGCAGGACGATGATCTTTTCCGTGCGCGAGATCGTCGCTTATTGCAGCCGTTTCATGACCCTCCTGCCGGGGGATGTCATCGCCACGGGGACGCCGCCCGGCGTGGCCATGGGGATGAAGCCGGAACCCATTTGGCTACAGCCCGGTGACGTGGTCGAGCTGGGCATCGCCGGCTTGGGAAGCCAGCGTCAGCGCATTGTGTCTCGCGACGCCTAGCTACAGTCGACAAGGAGAAAGCCATGGCCGCTAAATTGCAGCATATCGCACTTCAGGTCGCCGATCTCAACCGATCCGCTTCATTCTACCAGGCGGCCTTCGGCGCGCGTATCGGGACGAGGCCAGTGCCGCGGAGCGGACCGTTCGTCGAGCGGTTGCTCGATGCGCCAGGCTCGGGCATCGTCCAGCGGGGTATACATCTCGCCCTGCCGGGGGGCGGCATCGAGCTGGCGCAGATCGGCTTCGGTGACGATGTGAGCCCGCCGGACGAGCGGCCGCTCTGGCAGCGCCGCATTCTCCATTTCTGTATCGAGGTGGACGACGTCCATGCGGCAGCCGCTCGGGCCGAGGCGGCGGGCGGAAGGCTGCAATTCCCCGTCAACGATCAGACGGGACGCCCCTTTGTCTTTGTGGAAGATCCGGACGGACATGTCATCGAGCTCATATCGATGACGTTCGACGAGGCGATCGAAACGGTGCATCGCTTCGTGCCCGGATCGAAACCCGATTAATCGGATGCGGCGAGCCGGGCCAAGCCCTGCGTGGGGAGGTGGAAGACCGTCGCCGGAAGCTCCTGAGGCTTCAGCAGCGGCAGCCCCGGCACGCTACGCGGCTTCGACAGGATCATCCCGCCCTTTGCCGAGGTCACATAGAGCGTGCATGCATCCGCGCCGCCGAAGCATAAATTGGTAGCAAAGCCTTGGGGCGGCAGCGCGATGATCTCGGCGAGTTCGCCGTGGGGCGAGAATATCTGTACGTCGCGTCCATCGGTGGACGCAACATAGAGGTTCCCCTCCTGATCAAAGGCGATGCCGTCCGGATGGCCATTGTCCATCTGCGCGAACAGCGTAGGACCTTCGAGCATGCCGGCGGCATAGTCGAAGCGCAAAATACGCGCGGTAGCCGTTTCGGCGACGAGGAGCGCATCGCCCGTCGGCGAAAAAGCCAATCCGTTGGGATAAAGCACCCCCTCGGCCTTGAGCGTAAAGATGCCGCTCTCGCTATCCATCGCCCATATCCGCCCCGGTTGCGGCGCGCCGCCCAGAGCATGACCGGCCGGATCGGTGAACCACA
Source organism: Flavisphingomonas formosensis (assembly GCF_009755815.1). GTDB lineage: Bacteria > Pseudomonadota > Alphaproteobacteria > Sphingomonadales > Sphingomonadaceae > Flavisphingomonas > Flavisphingomonas formosensis. The sequence continues at coordinate 117,899 of NZ_WRPK01000015.1, read as the reverse complement.
GCAAGCCGTCGGGGCCGAACGCCAAGTCATTGGGCGCATGGAAGCGTTCCGCAAAGGTCGTAATATCGTCGCCGCGGATACGCTGGATCGACGGCGGTGCACCCCTGTGGCCGGCCTGGGCGACCCAGACGTCGCCCTCGGCGCCCTCGGCCAGTCCATTGGGCCGCCCCCCGATCTCCACCGACCGGATCCGCGACCCATCTGCCGGATCAATCTCGTAGACGAGGCCCCGGGAAAGCCCCACCGCCATGACGGTGCCGCGGCATGTCCATAACGGTCCCTCGGTAAATCCCAAGTCCTCGGCGAGCACGTGATCAAAGATCGGCACTTTCATACCAACGACGCTCCCCATCCGTTTGTCCCGATGAATGGTCATGACGGGAGCGTATCCGCGCCGCGCTTCCATTCCCACCGCACCGGGAACTCGCATCGTGTCCGAATGTCGCATCGCGACATCAGAGCTGGCTCACCGTGGCGCTGATGTTCTTGCGAATGCCTTCCACCACCGGCACTTCATGACGGTCGAGTGCTTTCATCCACTTCTTCCGCTTCAGGGCCGCCTCGATATAGGGGGCGAGTTCGGCGTCGAGCTGTGCCCGGCGCGCTGCATCCCGAGCCTGGAATTCGGGCATCACCTCGCCGGCGAAACGAGTCAGTGTCTGGCAGATATGCGCGTGCGGACGACGTCCACCTTGTATGGTGAAGATCACCTCATCGATGCCGGAATTCTCGAAAAGCCGCATCCGTCGGCGAACATCTTCCACGGTGCCGGAGGCGCCGGTGTATGCATCCCCCTGGGCCAGGGCTTCCGCGATCGCCATGTCGCATCCGCCATTGTCAGCCTGCTCGGCGACATAATCAGCCCAGAGATTGGTGTAGCCTGGAACGGAGTCGCGCATCAGCGTGGCGTTCAGCGAGAATTTGAAAAAGTTGAAACAGTCATAGCCATCGCGGATGGCGGTGGCGCGGTCATCGTCGATCGACAGGCCGCTGACCATCGCGATGCGCGGATTAACCGCGTGCCCGATCGGCACACACTCATCGGATTTGATCGCATTATAATAGGTTTCGACCCAATGCGCCGATTCCGTGGGATCAACGAAGGAAAAGGCGAGCGCGCCAATACCCAGCCGGCCGGCAAGCGCGATCGTCTCTCGATTGGTGCAGGCCAGCCACATAGGCGGATGTGGGCGCTGCACGGGCTTGGGAACGATGTTGCGGCATTCCATCTTGAAATATTCGCCGTCCCAGCCGGGGTACGGGGACATTGCGAGCATGTTGGCGATCTGCTCGCTCGCTTCGAGGCTCATCGCCCGCTTTTCCCGGCCGGCGATATAATGTGCGCCGAGCTCGAGCCGGGTGGCTCCCTCCCCGACGCCGAATTCTACGCGACCGTTGGAAATCACGTCAAGCGTGGCAATTTCCTCGGCGACACGGGCCGGATGCTTGATGCCAGGCGGAGTATGGCGGATGCCATGCGCCAGCCGAATCCGCTTGGTACGCGCAGCAACGGCTCCCAGGAAAATTTCCGGAGCCGAAGAATGGGAATATTCCTCGAGGAAATGATGCTCGGTAACCCATACGCTGTGAAAGCCAAGCTCGTCGGCGAGCACCGCCTGCTCGATGTGGTTCGAGAAGCTTTTAACTTCTTCTCCATCATCCCAGGGACGCGGCATCTGCTGCTGATAAAATGTACCGAACTTCATAACAGTCCCCAAACTTTCTTTGGACGGGAATGCTCTGCTGCATTCTATCTGTCAACTACTATGTTGATAAATGGGTCGCATGCTGTTCCCCGCAGGCGTCTGGTGGGGGTTCAGCCAGCGCTAGGTTGCTGCAAATCGCCGCTAATTCGGATCCCGGCGCCTTCCGCGACGCCGTAAACGCGATTGATGTGGATAAGCACCGAAGTCATCGCCTCCGCTGCGGCCGAATTGGCCAGCGGGCCCCCGTGAATACCACGCATGCCCGCCTTTTCGGCGAGGGCTATGCCGATATCGCGCATCTCGGGCTTGTCGCCAAACACCAGGACATCGCAGCCGACGTCCCCTGGCTTTGCCAGCTTCTGCGCAGCCACGTTGTGGAACGCTGAAATCAACTCGACGTCATCATGCATGGTGGCCTGCGCGCGCATAGCCGCCGAGCCTTCTGCCGGCAGTTGCACACGTGCCACCCTCGGCGGCACCAGTGGTACCGTGGTGTCCACCACCAGCTTGCCTCGCACCACATCCGCAATTTCGTTCAGCGTGTCGAGCTGAGCCTTGGCAGGTACGGTCACCACGATGATATCGGCCGTATGGGCGACATCGCGATTCTGGCCGAATCCGGCTCCGATCGGCTCGGCCGCAGCCTCGGCGTTCTTCACGGAGCGCGAGCCGATTGCAACCTGCATTCCTGCCGCGGCCCATCGCGCAGCCAGCGCCAGGCCAAGATTGCCGGTGCCACCGATCACCGCGATGCGCCTATTTTCAATGTTCATGCGTCGACCTCCCCCTATGGATCCAATGTTTACGCGGTGCTGTCATCCTGCTCCTTGGTTCAATCGTATTATCCGGCGAGCTTGGTATTGCCCGGGACGCCCGCGGCCGTGTTCGTGCAGGCACCCGGCACATCTAGGAAATGGTCCGCGGGTCTGCAGTCACGGTTGCGGCCAATCGACCGCAGTGCTCACCGGGCCGGCGCGCCGGCAGATGGCCGAGTGCCTGTGCGGACCTACCAGCTCATGCGGCCGTCGCGGCATCGGCGGGCTGCCCGAAGACGAAGCCTGCGTAGCCGTTGCGGGCATATTCATTGATCTTTTCCCGGAAGCCGGGGAGAGTGTTGGCGTAAAGGAGGAACTTCCGCTTCTTTCCCGGGATGTTTGCACCGGTGAACCAGGAAGCGACATCGTTCTTCACCAGCAGCAGGTCTTTCGCGAAGTCGGCGACATGATCGTCCCACTCCGCTTCCGCCTCTGGAGTCGGCTCGATCCAAGGCAGATTGTGGTTCTCGAGATACTGGATGCAATTCGTGATCCAGTCGACCACCACTTCGGAGCAGCGCGGGAAATTGCAATTTGCGCGCGGCACGGCGGTGAAGAAGTTCGGGAAGTTTGAGGTCATGATACCGACCAGACTACGGGGGCCATCCTTGAAGGCATGACTGAAAGTCTCGCCGTTGCGGCCGACGATGTTCATGTGCGTCAAACCACCCGTGAAGGCGTCGAAGCCGGTGGCAAAAATGACCATATCCAGTTCGATGTCTTCCTCGGTCGTGCGGATTGCGGTTTCGGTGAATTCGACAATCGGCGTTTCGCGCAAATCCACAAGCTTTACGTTGTCGCGATTATACGCCTCATAATAGTTGGTCTCCAAGGGTGGACGCTTGGTGCCGAAGCCATGATCCTTCGGCACGAGCTTTTCGGCGAGCACCGGATCCTTCACCCTTTCGCGGATCTTGCCGCGAATGAACTCCGAGAAGTCCTCATTGGCTGCGGGGTCCGTGCCGATATCAGCGAAATTGCCTAGCCACTTCTCGAAGCCCGGACGATTCCAGAGCCGTTCATACTGGGCCCAGCGTTCCTCCTTGGGCACTTCCATCGCCTTGCGCGGGTCGAACTCGAAAGGAAACCCTGCCAGGGAATTCCGGCAAAATTCCATAATCTGCTTATAATTCGCCTTCCACTCACGCTGAAGTGCATCGGGAACTTCGGCGTTGCGCAGCGGTGCGCAGTAGTTGGGAGTGCGTTGGAACACGGTGAGATGAGCGGCCTGTTCTGCGACGATGGGTATCAGCTGCACGCCGCTCGATCCCGTGCCGATCACCGCGATGCGCTTGCCGGCCAGCTCCACGCCCTCCTGCGGCCACAGACAGGCATGGAACCATTGCCCCTTGAACCGGTCTAGCCCGGCAAAGTCTGGTATGTAGGTTGCGAGCGACGGCATGATCCCGACGGCTGCGATAACGAAGCGTGAGCGGACATGCTCGCCGTCGCTGAGATGGACATCCCAACGGCTGCGTACGGCATCCCAATGAAGATCCTTGACCTCGGTGTTCAGCTGAATGTCCCGGCGCAGATCGAATTTGTCGGCGACGTAGTTGAGGTATTTCTCGATATCCGGCTGCTTGGTGTAGAGATGTTTCCAGTCCCACTCCTGCGCCAGTTCCTCGGAAAAGCCGTAAGCATAGGCCTGCGCTTCGGAATCGAAGCAGCAGCCGGGATATCTCGCCCACCACCAGGTGCCACCGACACCGCCGGCGGCATCATAGGCGCGCACCGAAAGGCCGAGTTTGCGGATCTCGTACAGCTGGTGCAGGCCCGTAACGCCCGCTCCGATAATGATGACGTCGAATTCGCTTTTTGCCGATTGCATTATCCGCTCCGTTGCTCGCGCAATTTCCCGATCGCGCATTTGCTGACATTCGTTGATCCGGCACGGCTGTTCCGGGTGTTTCCCATCGGCTTCCTGCCCTGCTGAAAACGGTCGGGCCGGAGTTTCGACTCAGGCCGTCACGCGGCTTCCAGTTCGAGATGAAGTGCCAGCAGGTTCCGCATGCTCGTCAGCGAGGTATCGTGCCGGAAATCATTCTTGTCCGAGAGGCGAATGGTTTTGAAACGGCCGAACAGCGCTTGCAGAGCCACCTCGCCTTCGAGCTGGGCAAGCGGTGCGCCGATGCAACGGTGCGCGCCGAGGCCATAACCGAGCTGCTTGGCCAATTTCTCGCGATTGGGGCACAGTTGGTCGGGATTTTCGAAGGTCGCTTCGTCGCGATTGCCCGATTGCCAGGCGAGCATGATTCGGCTGCCCGCTGGCAGGTGAACGCCGCCCAGTTCGACATCTTGCGTGCAGACGCGCGGACCATAGGTTGCTGGGCCATCGAGGCGCAGCGACTCGTCGAGCAGCTTCTGCGTTTCCCGGCGGTCGGTGATGTCCAACTGCGGGCCCAGCCGGATCGCGTCGACCAACGCCTGCGCCATCAGGTTCGTGCTGGTTTGCGCGCCCACCACCAAGAGGCGGACGAAGCAGGTCATCTCGTCGATGCTATAGAGTTCGCCATCGGATTTGGCTGTGTTCACAAATTCGCTGAGCGGTGTGTCCCGCGGGTTTTCCCGATGCGATACGGTCAGATCGCCGCAATAGTTGGTGAATTCCACATAGCTGTCGATCAAGCGCCGATCGGGACCGTTCGTGCCGCCGCGATGCAAATTCTTGTCGAACAGATCGAAATAATTGACTGCCCAAATGTCAAGCTGGGCATGCATTTCACGCGGCAAATCCAGGAGCGCGCTGCCCATCACCCATGCCGGGAACGGCTTGGCAAAGCTCGGGATAAAATCGATCTCCTTTTGATCGATGAACAGATCGATGAGCCTGTGCGCTTCCGCTTCCATGGCCGGTCGCATCTCGCGAAGGCGCTTGGGGGATACGAACGCCATGTGCGCCTTGCGTACCTCCCTATGCTCTTCCCCATCCATGCTGGCGAGGTCGGGCATGGTCTTGTAACGCTGGCCGGGGAAGGTCTCGAGCGACGCGCGCCCCTTGTTGGAAAAAATCTCGGGATGCAGTGCGACAAACTCGATGTCTTCACGCCGCGTGACGATATGGACGTTGCGGCTCGGCACGGAAAAGACCGGGCATTGCGCCCGCTTATCCTCAAAAAAGGGAAACGGGTCTTCCAGCATTTGCGGCGTGCCGAACTCAGGGAGGTCCCGGCTCATATCCGGCTCACCGTGGCTGGCGATCTGGCGATGCAAGCGCACAAGCGCATCATTTATGTCTCCTGTTCGCCCATCATGCGATGAGCACCCTCGGCCTTTGCTTCTTGCTTGCTCCTTCTTTGCCATCTCCGTTCCGATGCCGGAATGCGTCATGGGCCACGAAGGAGTTCGTCAAATGGCCTCGCGGCATGAGATAACGAGCAGGGCCCGGCGCGTCAACAGTACTGATGATAGATGGCAAATGGGTCGTTCGATGATTGCCGTTCAAACCGAACGGGGCAGCAGGACGATTTGCGCGAGGGTGGATGGCGACCGGTTTGGCACGGAAGGGGGAGGCGATGGGTCGGGCTCCTGTAGGCCGGATCTGCGCGAGGAAAGGGAAATGGCGCTTCGACAGCGACCGGATGGGCGGAGGTGGCATGCTCTTGGGTAATATGGCGCCGTCCGAAAGCGGATTGGCGCGCCACGCCGTTGTCCAGCCTCAATCGCTATCGAACGATCGGGGAAGCGAAACCGATATCCGCCGGTTGAAGCAACCTGCACCTATGCCGTCTTCCGGGTTCAGACACCTCCGGCGGCACCTTATCGTCAGGCGGGCCCAAGCATGCGACTCGCGGGTTGATCGCTACAAAGGGGACCCTCGCAACGGCTCAACCAGCCTTACGCATGCCCTCAATGGCCAGCTTTGCAAACACTTGGGCCACGTCCTCGCAGGAGACCGGGCCATCCGGGTGGAACCAGCGATGTGTCCAGTTGACCATGCCGATCAGGCCGAATGCCACCAGCCTGACCGGCAGATCGCTTCGCAGGCTTCCTCGCTGCATACCCTCTTCTATGATCGCGATCAAGGCGCGGTCGAAGCGTCTTTGCAGATCGAGCCAATCGGACGCTTTGTTGTGGCTGATCTGCGAGAAATCTTCTTGCATGAAAACATGCACGTGAGGATAATAATCGTTGTACGATCGTAGGAGGCTGCCAAAGAGCTGGTGGATTTTTTCTTCTGCCTCTCCCTCACTATCGCGTATTTTCTCGGCCATTTCGACATTATGCTTGACGACGTCTATGATAACTTCGCCAAATAGTTCATGCTTGTCGCCTACATAATAATATAGGGACGCCCGATTCAAGCCGGTTGCCTTGGCAATATCATCAATGCTCGTGGCCGCAAGGCCATTTTCCTTGAATACTTTGGCAGCCGCCGCAATCACCTCCTGGCGGCGCTTGACATAGCGATCGTTGCTCACTTTGCGAGCTTCCGCACGCCGCTTCTTGATTCCGTTCATTCGTCTTTCGCCCTGCAAACGCGCGTTTCTGCCCTCAAGCCTGCCACTCATAGCCAAACCGTTCAATGGGGCAAAGCGATAGCGAAATAGGAGGGATGCTGGGATTCTGCCACTTGGGATGCCCCGCTCGACCCGGAGGTGGTCGTGTCGGCCTTGCGGCCAGAGGGGAGTGGGCGCGATTATTTGCGGAAATGTGCGGCATTGACCGCTATCATGTGTTCCATCCCGGCCGGAAGTTGATGATCGGCGTAGATCGCGTCGACGGGGCATTCAGCAACGCAGGCGCCGCAGTCGATGCACGCGTCGGGATCTATGTACAATTGCTCGGTCTCATTGAACTCCGCATCGTCCGTCGTCGGTCGAATGCAATCGACCGGGCAAACCCTGACACAAGACGCAGCCTTTTCGGACCGGCACGCTTCGACGATTACATAGGTCACGTTATCACTAGCCTCATCGTGGCCTCAAATAGCGTTGGTCGATCAATATCGAGGCGCTGGAAGCAGTCGGACGTCCGGACTTTCATTTTTTTGGACGTGTTTTCATGAACTTGTGTATTCCCGCCATCGCGTGCACCGGATCGAGCAACCATCAGGCTCTAATATCACGGGGCTTGATGGTCAACAGCTATGTAGATGTCTTGCCCGGGGCTCGCTTTGGCGGCTTCGCCCTGCCCGAAGGAGATTCAATCGTGAGACCACCCATCGGTGGCGTCCCCCCATCCCTCACACCGGAGCGGAGTCGCCCTCGGCGGATCTGTTGGGGCGATCGGCTGCCCACTGCGCGCGGTGGGCAGCCAGCACCACTATCGAGCCGGCCGCGATGATGAGCGGCGCGCCAAGCCAGGTCGAGGTCGACAGAGGTTCGTGCCAGATCAGCCAGCCGAACAGGACCGACCAGATCAGCGCGGTGTAGTCCATCACGATGATGCTGGTTACCGCGCCGTATCTCAGCGCCGCGGACATGAAGAATTGCGCCAGGACGCCGAGCATCCCTATGCTCGCGAGCAACAGCCATTGTATCGGCGTATGGCCATGCATCACGAACGGCAGCGCAAGAGCCAGAACGGGTGAACTCGTGGCGGAAAACCAGAAGACCACCGAGAGAGGGTGCTCGGTACGGGCCAGGTCGCGCAATTGGTAGCTGATCAGGGCCACCATAAAAGCGCCTGCCAGGCCGCATACAGTGCCGGGAAGGGGCAGGGCGCTTCGCCCTGGCTCAACGAGGATCAGCACGCCAAGGAAGCCGAGCAGCACTGCTGCCGCGCATTCGCGGCTTGCCCGCTGCCCGAAGAATGCCACCCCGAGCAGCAGCGCGAACAGCGGCGCGGTAAAACCGAGCGTCGTTGCGACCGGCAGGGGAAGCAGGATAGGCGTTTCGAAGCTGAGCGCCATCGCGGCCAAGCCCAATATGGCTCGCCAGATATGGCCGCCGAATTTGTGGGTGTGCAGCAATGCGAGCCGATTGGTCATAGCCAATCCTGCAATTAGGATAGGTGCGCCGATGGCCTGGCGCCAGAACAGCATTTCCACAAGATGGATGCCGGATTGCGCCGCCAGCTTGCCGAGCATGAACGTGGTCGAGACGAGCGCGATTGAGCAGAAGCGCAGAAGCAGCGCCATCCTGGGTTTCGAGGTGTGCATGCTTTGCGCGATGCTCCGGCGAGAATCTCGGTGGCGGGACTTATCGCTTGACGTGTGATTTGTCATCACCCATGTTGATGGGGCGTCCGGGGCCACTGCTCGCGCGCGTTTGGGAGCCATGAGAATGGGTGCCATAATGGATCGCGCACTTCTGCGTTGACCGTCCCGTTGCACAACAGAATCTCAAGGAGAGTTCGATTGGATACCGCACTTGAAAGCCGCATGCGCGCCGTGATCGACAAGCAAGAGATCCACGATCGGCTCATGCGTTATGCGCGCGGCATCGACCGTAACGAGGGTGCGCTGTGTCAGGATGCGTTCTGGCCCGATGCGCTGGTCGACCACGGCCATTCCAAGTTCAAGGGCGACAGCATTGCTCGCCTGTTTGAGGATGTCAGCAAGCATAATACCCACCGCCAGGTCCACTATATCATGAATCTGGTGATCGAACTGAACGGCAATCTGGCGACGTCCGAGGCGCAATCCTGGTACTGCGCGGAAACCGAGCGCAACGAGGTCGCCTATCTGATCAACCGCTCGCTCCGTTATATCGATCGCTGGGAAAAGCGTGACGGGGAATGGCGCATCTTCCATCGCCTGGTGGTGGAGAATTGGAACCGGGTCGACGCCGTGAATGAGCGCGTGCCCAATTCGGATGCCATCGCGAAGTGCAAGGACGATCGGACGGATCCCAGCTACGTGATGTTCGAGCTGACCCGTAACGGGGAGAAGCCGCCGCTCGAATATCCCGACAGCGATAAGAATTATGTGTCGGCGAGTACCCGCTACGATAGCGGCGGCTTCCGCCTCCGCGAAGAGAGTCGCAACCGCTAGGTCTCGTATCGATTTTCACGGCGTCGCGCAGGCCGGCTGCTCCGGCGCGCGGCGCTCGCAACGCCGGCTGCGTCGGCGCGGTGGCGCATCTGCTGCGCTGCCTCGCTGACGCTTGGCCCGAATGTCTGATCTCAAGAGACATAAATCGTTGGAGAGCGAAGATGGCGCAGGGTTTCGGGGCGAAGTCCACCACCGACGATGTCCTGTCAGGGGTGGATTTGAGCGGCAAGCGAATCCTGGTGACCGGCGTTTCCGCCGGGCTGGGCGTCGAAACGGCCCGCGCGCTGGTGGCGCATGGCGCACAGGTCATTGGCGCGGCACGCAACCTCGCCAAAGCTCGTGCAGTCATGGCGCCGGTGGAGGCGGCGGCGCGCGCGAGCGGCGGCAGCTATGAGCTTATCGAGCTGGATCTGGGTTCGCTCGCCAGTGTTCGCGCCTGTGCCGACATACTGATGGCGCAGGCGCGTCTGTTCGATCTCATCATCGCCAATGCCGGCATGATGACCGCCGCGCACGAGGTCACGTGCGATGGGTTCGAGGCGCAGTTCGGCACCAACCATCTCGGCCATTTCCTGCTGATCAACCGCCTGGCGCCGCTGGTCTCTCCGGGCGGCAGGGTGGTGTCGCTCGCGTCTTCGTCGCACTATGTTTCAGATATCGATCTGGACGATCCCAATTTCGAGAAGCCGCCCTACGATCCGATGACCGCCTATGGCCGCTCGAAGACGGCGAACATGCTTTTTGCGGTGGAGTTCGACCGGCGGCACCGGGATCGCGGCGTCCGCGCCACCTCGGTGCATCCGGGCGGGATCAAGACCGGTTTTCAGCAGCACATGCGTCCCGGCGAATTTGACGAGGTGATCGTCCAGATGAACGAGGAGCTCGCCGCCGAGGGCATGCCCATGTTTGAGTTCAAGTCGATCCCCCAAGGGGCGGCGACCTCGGTCTGGGCCGGTGTCGTGGCGCCGGCCGAGATGGTGGGCGGCCGTTATTGCGAGGACTGTCATGTGTCCGAGTTCAACGACGGTCTGATCAATGCCGTGATCGGCGGAGTGCGCCGCTACGCGCTCGATCCCGAACGGGCGAAGCGGCTTTGGACGATCAGCGAGGATCTGGTCGGCGAACGGTTTTGAGCGACGTCACCTCAGTGGCCGATGCCATGGAAAACCCGCCTTCCGCCGCGAGCGGGCGCTGCGAAGTCGCGGCGCGAGGGCGAAGGCCGCGCCGGTTGCTGGCGGCAGTCCTGGCGATCGTCGGTTGTGCGCTGCTGGGGGGCGGTGTGCAACTGGTCCTGCTTGGCGGATCGATCTACTATGTGCCGGCGGGATTGGCCGTGCTGGCATCGGCGCTGTTCTCCTGGCGGGGCGATCGGCGGGCTATCTGGGCCTACGTTATCATGCTCGCCGCCAGCATGGCATGGAGCCTGTGGGAATGCGGGCTCGACCTGTGGGGCCTCCAGGCGCGGCTCGCGGCACCGGCGGTTCTCGGTTTCTGGGTCTGTTGGCCGGCTTTGCGCGCGAGGCCCTTGTGCAGCATGGCCGGGACCCTGCTGATTTGCGCGGCAGCCTGGTTCGCGATCGCTAAAACCTATCAAGGCGAGCGCTTTCCGTTTCCCTCGCGTCTGGCGGCCGCTTCGGTTGGTCCGCCCGATCCCACTGCTTCGGCATCGCGATGGTTGAACTACGGCAATGATCCGGGCGGTTCACGCTATTCCACGGCGTCGCTGATCACGCCCGCAAATGTCGATCGGCTGCAGCTCGCCTGGACGGCGCATACTGGTGATATGGGCCCGGCGCTCGGGTTCGAGGCGACGCCGCTCATGGTTGACGATACGCTGTATCTTTGCTCGCCGACCAACATCATCATGGCGCTGGACGCGGATACCGGGAAGGCCAGGTGGGTTTTCGATCCGCACAGCCGTTTGCCGCCGACTCGCACCTGCCGTGGGGTGGCCTATTACAAGGCCCCGGGCGCGGACGGCCAATGTGCCGAACGCATCCTCTTTGCAACCGTGGATGCGAGACTGATGGCAGTGGATGCGCTCGACGGCAGGCCCTGTCGGGATTTCGGTCAGAACGGTGCGATCGACCTGTGGCGCGGCATGGGACGCGCCCAGCTGGGCTATTATCTCGTCACCTCCGCTCCAACGATCGTCGACGGCAATGTCATCGTGGGCGGCTGGGTTGCCGATGGACAATATGTGGGCGAGCCGTCCGGGGTGGTGCGAGCCTATGGCGCGGCGACCGGACGGTTCGCCTGGGCGTGGGATATGGATCGCCCGCATGAGCATGGCGAGCCGTCGCCCGGGCGGAGCTATTCGCGCGGAACCGCCAACAGCTGGGCGCCGATGAGCGGCGACGAGACGCTGCATCTGGTTTTCCTTCCGACCGGCAATTCCACGCCCGATTATTGGGGTGCGCATCGTTCCGCGGCCAGCGAGACATATGGCAGCTCGGTCGTGGCGCTGGATTCGCGCACGGGTGAGCTGCGCTGGTCCTTTCAGACCACCCATCATGATCTGTGGGATTATGACGTCGCCTCCCAGCCGACGCTGGTCGATCTGCCAATCGGCGGCGCCGTGGTGCCTGCGCTCATCCAGCCGACCAAGCGTGGCCAGGTCTTTGTTCTGGATCGCCGCAATGGTCATCCGTTGACGCCGGTTCGCGAGCTGCCGGCACCCCAGCGGCCGTCGCCGGGCGACTTCCTGGCGCCGACCCAGCCATTCTCGACGGGAATGCCCGCATTCGACGATACGCGCCTGAGCGAGGCCGGCATGTGGGGTGCGACGCCGCTGGACCAGCTATGGTGCAGGATCAAATTCCGTCAAGCGCGCTATGACGGACCTCTCACGCCACCCGGCCTCGGCCCCACGGTGACATATCCGAGCTATGCGGGCGGCATAAACTGGGGCGGCGTGTCGATCGATCCCGTGCGCCGGCTGATGACGGTCAATTGGAACCGGCTGGGCAATTATACGCGGCTCGTTCCGCGTGCCGAGGCCGATGCGATGGGCATCGTGCCGTCGAATGACGGCGGTGCGCACGTCGGCTCCCCGGTGGCCCAGAAAGGCACGCCTTTCGCGCTGTCGACGGGGCCGTTTCTTTCGCCCCTGGCGATGCCCTGTACCCCGCCGCCCTTCGGCCGGATCGCTGTGGTCGATCTGGATACGCGGCGGCTGTTGTGGTCGCGTCCGCTGGGCACCACAGGCTATAGCGGGCCTTTCGGGCTTCCCCTGCGCGTCCCTTTGCCGATCGGCGTGCCCAATAGCGGCGGATCGATCATGACCCGGAGCGGCCTCACCTTCATCGCCGCATCACAGGATCGGAAGATCCGGGCGTTCGACAGCCTGACGGGCAAGATCCTGTGGCAGGCTCCGCTGCCGGCCGGCGGCAATGCGACACCCATGACCTACGTCACCGCCGCATCGAAAAGGCAATATCTGGTGATCGCGGCAGGGGGCAACGCAATATTGCGATCGGGTTCGAGCGACACGATCATGGCCTTTGCTTTGCCGTCGACGCGACATGCGGAGTAGCTGCACGGTTGTGCCCTTCGTATCAACATGATCGTTGAAAAAGGACAGACGGTCGCCTAAGATCGTGATAGCGCCGAGCTACGGGCGCGGCAGGAGAGACTGGATGACGACCAAGGACAGCGGTGAATGGCGGATCATCGTCGAGCATGACGTGCCGATGCGGACGCGTGACGGGGTGACGCTGTATTCCGATGTCTATCGTCCCGACGCCGAGGGCACGTTTCCGGTGATGATTATCCGGACGCCCTATGACAAGGGCATGCAGGTCTATGCCGACGGTAAGACGATGAGCCGCCACCTGATCCACAGCCGCTATTTCCCCAAGCACGGCTATGTGGTCGTAGTGCAGGATACCCGCGGCCGGTGGCAATCCGGCGGCGACTTCTATCCTTATGTTTGGGATGCCGAGGATGGATTCGATACGGTCGAGTGGGCCGCGAGCCAATCCTGGTCGAACGGCAAGGTCGCGATCGTCGGCAAATCCTATATGGGTCTGGTCCAATATCTCGCCGCCATCGAGAAGCCGCCGCATCTGGTGGCCGGTGCGCCGATGTCGGCACCCATCTCTTATTTCGAGAATTGCGTCTATCGGCGCGGCGTCTTCGAGCTCGGCTGGCAGCTATCCTATATCATCGGCCTCGCTCGGGACATTGCCATCCGCATGGGCGGCGCAGAGGGCGAGCGGCGGCTGCACTATCTCAATCAATTCCTCGAAAATCCGGCGATCCGCTTCGGCAAGCTCAAGATGCCAGAATTCCTGCATCTGCCGCTGCGCGACTGGATCGACCGGCTGGCCGAGGATGCGCCCTATGTCCGAGACCTGATCGACAATTGGAAGGATGGGGCCTACTGGCACGGTATGGATGCGAGGCCCCGTGCCCGCGACGTCACCATCCCGATGCTGCATGTGGGCTCTTGGTTCGATCCGTTCCTGGTCGACACTACGGAGATGTTCAACCGCATCCGCGCCGAGGCGCCCGAAGAGGTGGCGCGCAATCAGAAGATGCTGATCGGCCCCTGGACACATATCTTCGGTTCGCGCATCGCTGGCCAGGTCGATTTCGGGCCGGAAGCCGAGCTCGACATCGATGAATTGGAGCTGCGCTGGTATGATCATTGGATGAAAGGAATCGATACTGGCCTCATGGATGAGGCGCCGGTGAAGATATTCGTCATGGGCGCCAACCGCTGGCGCCATGAACAGGAATGGCCGATCGCCCGCACACGCTATACGCCGCTGTATCTTGGCAGCGGCGGCCGGGCCAACTCGCGCGACGGCGATGGCCGGCTGTCGTTCGACAGGCCGGGCGTCCAGCCGCCGGACAGCTATATCTACGATCCGGCCGACCCGGTGCCCACATGCGGCGGCACCACTCTGCTGTCATTCGGCGGAGATGCGGGCTCATGCGATCAGGCGATCGTGGAAGTACGGCAGGACGTGCTCGTCTATACGAGCGACACGCTCGAAAAGCCTATCGAGGTGGTGGGGCCGATTCTGATGCGGCTGTTCGCCGCCACCTCCGCGCCCGACACTGACTTCATGGTCAAGCTGGTCGACGTTCGTCCGGACGGCTCGGCGTTCAACGTGGCGGATGGTGTGATCCGGGCGCGTTTCCGCGAGGCGCTGGATCAGCCGACCATGGTCGAGCCGGGCGCGATCGTCGAATATGAGATCGACATGTGGTCCACGGCGCATCTGTTCCAGGCGGGACACCGTATTCGGGTGGACGTCACCTCGAGCGACTTTCCGCGCTATGACCGCAATCCGAACACCGGACATGATTTCGGCACAGACGCCGCCGAAGACCTGGCGCGCGCGCGCCAGACGATTTTCCATGATGCGCGGTTCGCCTCGCACATAGTGTTGCCGGTGATATCCGACTGACGCCGTTGCCGGGGCAGAGGCGTGCGGGACGCGTGCCTCTGTCCGATTCATCGCAAGCCAAAGGGAGGCTGCCATGTCCGAGCCAAGTACCGACGAACTGCGCTATCTTGTGGACAAGCAACGTGTCCATGATCTGCTGGCGCGCTATTGCCGCGGTGTCGACCGCGTCGATCGCGATATGATCGCCTCCGTCTTCCATCCCGATGGCACATGCGAATTCGGCGCGCTCCTGCTCGAGGGGCGGGATGCGATCGCCGATGCCATCTCCAAGGCCGCGGGTGGTTGCATCCTCACCTTCCACATGATCGGAAATCATCTGGTGGAATTCCACGGCGATGTGGCCGCGAGCGAGGCTTATTATCTTTCGGCTTCGACCGTCGAGGTCGATGGCAGCAAACAACTGCGTATGCGGGCGGGCCGCTACGCCGACCGGCTCGAGCGCCGCGACGGCGAATGGAAGCTCAAGACCCGGGTGGTGGTGGAAGACTGGTGCAAGTTCATGGATCTGCCGCTTCTGCCCGAGGGCGTCTCGTTCCGGCCCGGGCAGCAAGGAACGACGGATGCCTTATATGCGCTGCTCGGCTCATTGGCGGATCCCGTCTCGTGAGGGGACGCGCGCGCACCCGATCCTAGGACAATTGAGACGTGGCACCGTGCATCCTGCGGATCGTCGCGAAGGGAGAGAGAGATGCCGATAAGCATTGCGGGCAAGAAGGTCATCATCACTGGCGGCGGCAGAGGGATTGGCGAGTGTACCGTTCGCCATTTCGCAAGGGAAGGCGCCCATGTCGTCATTTTCGACGTGCAGGATGCGAGCAGGGTCGCGGCCGAAGCAAGTGCCGAAGGCCCCGGCAAGGTCGGTTTTCGCAAGGTCAATGTCGCCGATGAAGCCGACGTGCGGACAAATGTCGATGCGGCGGTCGCCGAGCTCGGCGGCCTCGACGGGATCGTCAACATCGCCGGAATCACCCAGACGATCGATCCGGAGGACAATGACGAAGCGGGTTGGGACCGGCTGCTGGCGATCAACGTCAAGGGCGTGGCGCATATGTGCCAGTCGGCCTTCCCGCATCTGAAGCGGAATGGCGGCTCCATCGTCAACTTCGGCTCGGATAACGCGTTGTCGACCGTCCCGCCCACCACGTCGGCTTACGCCGCGACCAAGGGGGCAGTGATGAGCTACACGCGGCTGCTCGCCTCGGCCTGGGGGCAATATGGCATCCGCGCCAATGTGCTCAACCCGCTCATGGCCACGCCGATGTATGATGAGTTTGTCGCGAGCATGAACGATGAGCAGCGCGCCGCCTTCGCCAGCCATCTGCGGACCACGGTTCCGCTGGGCGGGCGCATGGGCGATTCCGCGACGGAGATGGCGCCCGTCGTGGCCTTTTTCATCTCCGACGCATCCAAGTTCATCACCGCGCAGATCCTCGGCGTGAATGGCGGCCTCAACCCGGGCCGTTGAGCATCGTGCGGAAAAGTGGGACCGGTGTCCGCGGAAACGATGCGCCTGCCAGGCTTAGAAGCATCGCGCGTAAATCCGGACCGTCATGCCAGCGAGAGCTGGCATGACTCTCGACAGTCGATTGGATGACAGTGGAGAACGAGTCCGGCTTCCGTTGGGGTGACGCAGTTGGCATGAAGGGCCAGATTAATCCCCCGATATCCTGAGCGGTTTCGGCCGGGTCGATACGCCCGGCCCGTTTCGCGCGCCGGCGAGCAAGGCCCGGCATGGCCAGATCGACGAGCGCGATTCGGCCATGCCCGCTTCACAGAATGGCGAATGCGGCTTCTGTGAGGGCGGGGCGATGAGTCTCGTCGGCAATGGCGATGATCGCCGCAGCCCGATCCGCGGGCGACAGGCCCCGCAGGTCGGCGCTGCCCTGTTCCGTCACGATGACGTCAATTTCGCCGCTGGCCAATGACGGTACCGGGATGCCGACCTTGGGTACGATCCGGGATTGGCCGCGCGCGGTCGATGCCAGTACGACGACGGACAATCCTTCCGGATTGGCGCAGGCGCCGCGTGCGAAATCCGGCAGGCCGGCGATTCCGCCCAACGCCCCGTTCGGGGCCAGCTCGCTATTGGCCTGGCCCAGCAGATCGACCTCGAAGACCGAATTGACCGCACGGAACAGCGGCAGCCGGCGCAGGTGCTCGGGGTCGTGAGTCATCGTCGCTGGCCACAATTCTATTCCCGGATGCCGATCGAGGAACCGGTAGAATTCTGCATCGCCCGCCGCGCCGGTTCCGATGATCGGCATGTCCGGGTTCAAGGCGTCGGCGTCGATCAGCTGGCGGACCCATTGGCCAATCTGGCCAGTATGGAGCCTGAGATTCCGTCTCGCGGCCGCGAGCTGGGCGACCAGCGGCGGAAACCATTGGCCGATGCCGAATTCCAGCGTCGCCCCATCGGGGATCCAGGGAAGCAGATTGGCGGCCAACGCCTCCTGACCCGCGCGCAGGACGCCGCCTGACAGCGCCGGTCCGTCGCCGGCCACGGCGATCACGTGCTCGGCTGCCTCGATGGTCGAACGGGGGCCGGTCCATGGGGTGTTTGGATTGATCTCCAGCACGACATGTCTGGCACGGGCCGCGGCGGGATGAACGAAGTCTAGCGTGACGCCCAGCGAATAGGCGCCGTCGCGCGGCGGTGTCGCCTGCGCCATTGCGACATCCACCGGACGGCTTCCGGAGGCGAGCGCCTTGGCCAGGTCGTGCAGCGTGGATCGCAGGTAGCGAGCATTGCGCTGCGCGAGTCCGGCCTCGCTGCCGAACGGCCCCGAGGGAAAGAATGAGTCAATAGCGACACCGGGCAGATCGGGAAAATCCGACAACACCCAGCCCAGCAGGATGCGGCTGCCCTGCAGGCGATCGAGATGGCGAGGCAGAGCCGCGACGAGCTGCATCGGCGTCCCCAGCGCCTGGCCGATCACGATGGTCTGGCCCGGCCGCAATATGCGCGACAAGGCTTCGTCGATTGCTTCCGTGGCCATGCCTTTCTCCTTCTTCGAGCGGATAGCTATGCGGAGAAGACAATATCGTCAACAAATGCGTTGACTTGCAGCCGGCGGGGTTTAATCTCTGTGACGATAATGAAGGGAGAGGCATGAAAGTCGGGATCTATTGCCACAACAGCGACGAAGGCGCGGACGCGTTGGACGTTGCCCGTCTGGCCGAGCAACTGGGCTTCGAATCCTTCTTCTGTGCCGAGCACACCCACATCCCGGTGTTGCGCGAGTCGCCCTATCCGATGCCGCCTTGGGAAATGCCGCGCGGACATTTCAGGATGCTTGATCCGTTCGTCACGCTTTCGGCCGCAGCCGCGGTCACGGATAGGATCAAGCTGGGCACGGCGATTTGCCTGATCGTCTGCCGTGATCCCATATTGCTCGCCAAGACGACCGCTTCGCTCGACCTTCTTTCCAGGGGGCGCTTGCTCCTGGGGGTGGGAGCCGGCTGGAACCTGGAGGAAATGGCCAATCACGGCACCAATCCCAAGACGCGCACGCGGCTCATGGGGGAACGGATTCGCGCCATCAAGGAGATCTGGACCAAGGACGAGGCCGAGTTTCATGGCGAATTCGTCGATTTCGATCCGATCTATTCCTGGCCGAAGCCGGTGCAGAAGCCCTATCCGCCGGTGCTGATCGGCGGCGGCGGGCCGACGGTGATCGACCGGGTAATCGGCTTCGGCGACGGCTGGCTGCCTGGTCATCAGAAGGATCTCGACGCGCTGGGCGAAAAGATCGCCGAGTTGCACGTCCGTTCGGAAGAGGCCGGCCGCGGCCGGCTGCCCGTCACGATCATGATGGGCCATGCGCGCTATTTCGCCGACTATGCGAGGATCGGGGCCGAGCGCGTGATCGTCGAGATTCCGACAGGCGAATTTCCAGAAGTGCGGGCGATGATGACGTCGCTCGCCGAAGCCATGCGCAGATATGAGGCAGACAATGAACATGCTTGACCAGATCGCCGCCAAGCTCGGCAACACCCGCGTAGATATTCGCGATGTCGGCATGCGCGAGGGACTGCAGTCGCACACCATGGTCGTGCCCACCGATCAGAAGATCGGGCTGTTCCGCGGTCTCGTCGAGGCCGGTGTCAAGGAAATCAATGCAGTTTCCTTCGTCAACGCCCAGAAGATGCCGCACATGGCCGATGCCGAGGCGCTGCTGGGCGGGCTCGGCTCGCTGCGCGACGGCATCGACATCTCGGGCGTGGTTTTCAGCGAGGGGGGCGCCCGGCGCGCGATAAAGATGCGCGAGGCCGGCCTGCTCGACACCGTGTTCCTGGTGTTCTCGCCGATCGCCTCGAGCATGGCGGCCAACGGCATAACCCCGGACATGGAGGCGCTGCTCGCCCAGATCGAACGCACGGCGGCGGCCGCTGCCGAGGGAGGACTCAAGGTGTCGGTGTTCGTCAGCGAGAGCTTCGGCTCGCCGGTCGAAGGCTGGGTGGATCCCGAGCTGGTGCTGCGCAACGCGCAGCGCATCTGGAACATGCAGGGCGTCAAGGAGTTGATCATCTCCGATTCCAGCGGGCAGGCCGACCCGGTGCAGGTGCTCGCGATGTTTACCGATCTGGCGAAGATCTTGCCGATCGATCAGCGCATCACTTTTCACGTCCACGATTCGCGTGGTGCAGGTTTGGCGAATATTCTGGCCGCGCTCAATTCGCCGTTTCAACATTTCTGCCTAGACGCGTCTTTCGGTGGCCTCGGCGGCGACTATCCGTTCGTCCCCGATGCCTTCGGCAACGTCGCTACGGAGGATCTGGTCGAGATGCTGCACGGCATGGGGATCGAAACCGGGGTCGATCCCGATAAGATCGTCAAGGTCAGCAAGGAATATGCGGCAATCAGCGGGCGTCCGCTCGGGTCGCGGCTCAGCGGCTGCAGCCGCTCTATCGACTGGAAACGGCCGCATCGCCTCGTCAACCCGATCATCGAGGCCGCAGCATGAGAATCCTGGTCGTCGGCGCGCGGGGTTTTGTCGGCGTCGAGCTGGTCCGAGAATTGCTGGCGCGTGGGCATGAGGTGATCGGTCTGGAGGTGCGCGGCGATATGGGCCGGTTGACGCCGCTCGCCGATCGCATCACCTGGATCACCGGCGATTGCAGCAAGCAGGAGACGATCCTTCAGGCCATCGGCCCGCGGGGGGTGGACGGGATCTACTATGGACCCTTCTTCCGCGACTCGCCGGGCGCCCGCAGTCTCAGCGGTGAGTGGGAGGTGATGGGGCGTGGCGCGCTCGACATTTTCAACCTCGCCTATGCGCTGCCTATCAAGCGGATTCTGTTCCCCAGCTCGACGGCCGTCCACGGCGTGCAACCCGCCGATGGCGCTCTGCTGGACGAAACGAGCCGGGCGCGGCCATTCATGGTCTACGGTGCGACCAAGCTGTTGTGCGAATATTTCGCGGGCGAGGTCAATGGCCGTCTCGGTGCCAACCGCATCGTGTGCGTGCGCCTGCCGGCGGTCTATGGCCCGGGGGCGGACATCGCCAGCCGGGGCGTCAACATCATTCCGGTTCAGGCGGCGCGCAAGGATCGGGCTCAGGTGGCCTATGTTCCCGATGCGCGGATCTGCGTCGCCCATGTGGGCGACACCGCCCGGTTCCTGGCCGATCTCTTCGAGGCCGAGGCGCCGCGGCACACCGTCTATGACCTCGGCGGGCCGGACGTGTCCTTTGCGGATATCGCCAATGCGGTGCTCCAGCTGTGTCCCGATGCCGACATCGCTTTCGGCAGCGACACCCAGATGCCGCTTCCCAATGCCGTCAGCTGCAAGCGGGCGGCCGACGAATTCGGCCTCGTTCATCGGTCACTTGCCGATGGTGTTCGATCGATCGTCGAGTATGAAACCGAAAAGCGCGGGCGCCGGCCGGCCTGAGTCCCGCGCATGTCCTGTTGAGAGGTAATGCATGCGCCTGAAAGATTATGACCTCGACGTGACGACGGTAAAGGGGATCATCGCACGCCAGGCTGCGCTTGGCGAGAAGGTGGCAATCCGGTTCGAGGATCAGGCCATCACCTATGTGGAGGTGAACGGGACTGCGAACCGCATCGCCAACAGCCTGAAGGCGCTGGGCATCGGCAAGGGCGACGTGGTCGTCACCTATATGCAGAACAGCATCGATCATATTCTGGCGTGGTTCGGCTGCGCCAAGCTCGGTGCGATCTGGGCGCCCGTCAATGTGGCGTTGATGCCCGTCGATCTCGCCCACACGTTGCGGGAATGCCGTCCGGCGGCGATCATCATGGACGATCTGCTGGCGGTCAATTACCGGTCTATCCGCGAGGAGCTGGGCTTCAAGCTGCACGAGATCGTGCGCGGCGCTGCCGACCCCGCGCCCTTTGCCGATTTCACCCGCCTGCTCGATGGGGAGGATGTCGAGCCCGAGGTCGACATTCACTGGTCCGACCCCGCCGGCATCATCTTCACCGGCGGCAGTACCGGCCTGCCCAAGGGCGTTCTCGTCTCGAACGCCTGGTATCTCCCAGGTCTCTACCGCTACCATGAGCTGTTCCAGCCCAAGGCCGAGGACACCCATGTCAGCGTGGGGCAGCTCTATCATACGATCGGATCCGCGGTGGACGTGCTGGCGCCGATCTACTGGGGCATGACGACCATCATCATGCGTTGGTACTCGACCGACGCGATGCTGGATGCCATCACCCGCCAGGGTGCCAATTTCACGGTCATGGTGGGACCGATCATGATGGCCTTGATGGCGCAGGCCAAGCCGGAAGATGCCGCGGCCAGCACCTTGAAGATCGTCGCTACCGCCACGACCGGACTGCCGCACGAAAAGCTGCTGGCCTTCCGCGAGAAGTTCCATGTGGACACGCTGGAGATCTACGGCCAGACCGAGACCGGCCCGCTGGGCTCGGTCAATCAGCGCCTGTGGGACCGGCCGTACCATTCCGTAGGCAAGGGACATGGTTGGGTCGATGTCGCGATCGGCGATCCCCATGGCAGCATGGTCGCAGCTGGCGTCACCGGCGAAATCCTGATCCGCAACATATATCCGTCGACTTTCATGATGGGTTATTACAACCGGCCGGACAAATTCGCCGAGGCGTGTCGCGACCTGTGGTTCCACACGGGTGATCTCGGCTATCTGGACGAGCAGGGTTATCTGCACTTCGTGGGGCGGATGGCTCACTCCATCCGGGTGAAGGGCGAGAATATCGCGGCCGTCGAGATTGAGGAGATCATCATGACCCATCCCGCGGTCGAGCGCGCCGCAGTGGTCGGTGCACATGATGCGCGCTCAGGCGATGAGGAAATCCAGGCTTTCGTCAAGCTCGTCGGCGGTGCGGAGCTCGAGCCGCTCGACATCATCAAGCATTGCGAGGGCAAGATCGCTTATTTCAAGGTGCCGCGCTTCGTCGAGTTCGTCGAGGCATTGCCGGTTTCGGCTACCAAGAATGAGGTGGAGCGGCACAAGCTGAAAGAAATCGGCACGCAGGCGTCGTTCGACCGCGTTGCGATAGGCTATAAGGTGCGTCGCTCTGCCTAAGCCAAGTGTCCGAGGGAACGCATTTTCGCCTGTTTATCCGGTTTGGGTCCTTACCGGGAACGATGCGTTCATGAACGAGAGGTCCGTGCAGCGCGCATGGTTAGAAGAGAGGGAGGACGCTGACAATGACGATCATTGCAACGGTAGCATTCGAGGGCAGCTACGATGTCGAGATCAGCACGCGACGTCATCTCTCCTGCATGGACGAAGCTGCCGGCAAGGGCGCGGAATTGGTGGTTTTCCCAGAAACGAGCCTGCAGGGCTATCCGCCGGACGTGGATAAAGTATATCCTGAAAGGATAAGAAATGCCTTCAGAAGCGCCGAGCCCGTTCCGGGCGGCCCGCATGTGCGCCAGATCGTCGAGCATGCGCGCAAGCTGGGCATCTATGTGGTCTTCGGGCTCCACGAGACTGGAAATTCGCCCGGCGTGATCTATAATACGGCCGTTCTGACGGGACCGGAGGGTTTTGTCGGGAAATATCGCAAGGTTCATGTCGGCATCACCGAACAACTGACCTGGCGCAAGGGCGATGACTGGCCTGTCTTCGAAACCCGGATCGGGCGGATCGGCATGCTGATCTGCTATGACAAGATGTGGCCGGAATCGACGCGAGAGTTGACGTTGCGCGGCGCCGACATTCTCGTGATGCCGACTGCATGGCCGATGATGGTCAATGAGAAGGATCCCGAGACCAATATCATGGTCGATCTGTACAGGATGTTCGATCGTATCCGCGCCGCCGAGAATGGTCGCTGGTTCATCTCCTCCAATTTTGGCGGCGAACTCGGTGGGGCACAATTCGTCGGCCTCAGCCAGATCGTCGATCCCTGGGGCAGGGTGGTCGCCACCACGGGGACGGTCGACAAGGGCATGGCCGTGGCCGATGTCGATATCCATGGCGGAATAGAGGATGTACAGACTTTTCAGGGCGCGCGCCTGATCCGCGATCGTCGGCCCGATACTTATCGAGCCTCCAGCGGCGAGATTCCGGCCGCGATTGACGGCTAGAGGATCCAAGCCGGCAGCATTGCCCGACAACTTGGGAAAAGGACGAAAGGCGGAAAGGGGAGTGCGATCCGCTTCGCTTCAAGCGGGTCACACGGTGGATTACCACTCGTTCCCTACTCATGTCAGTCTTCGGGCGCGATCTCAACGGTCAGTCCATCCAGCGTTGCCGACCAGGGGAGCTGGCAGGACAGACGCGAGCGCTCGTGGCGATGATGTGAGCCGTCGAGGAGATCGCTCCCGTCATCGCCGATTGGCGGAAGGCGATCCTCGATCCCGTCGTCCACGAAGACATGGCAGGTCGCGCAGGAGCAGCAGCCCCCGCACAGTTGCCAGCAACTCGTCGATACCGGCATCGTGGATCAGATGCATGACGGACAGGCCGTCGCGGCCCTTCGACGCGCAGCGTCTCACCCGTACGCGTGATGACGTTCAGTCCGGCCAGTTCATGCTCCACTCTTTGCATCTCGCGCGCCGGCTCGCCGATGGCGGCTGCGACCGATGGATGGTGGCGACAATATTCCGTAGACATCGCCCGAATTGCCCGGAAATGTCGTGCACCAGTCCGGAATGACGGGACGGATCGGAACATGATCCATCCGCCACCTCACTCGGCGGCTATTGTCGATACATCCACCGTCACCGTGCTGGACGGATCCCAGACGAGGGGAAGCTGGTCGACGACACAGACATGCCCTGCGCTATATGTGATCTCGGTCCCCGGCGCGACTTCGAACTCGGGGATGCGCGTCAGCCATTCCTCGAGCGTGATCCGTAGCTCCAGGCGCGCGAGGTGGGCACCGGCGCAATGATGGACTCCGAAGCCGAATGCCGCGTGCTTGATGTTCCCCCGGTTGAAATCGACCTCGAGCGGGTTTTCGTTCCAACGGTCGTCGAGCCCCGCGAGCGGGCCGACCGCAAGGACCATTTCACCCTCCTTGATCTGCGCGCCCCAGAACTCCAGGTCGGCCCGCGCTTCCCGGGCCGCCATCGCGACCGGGAAACGGCGTAGCAACTCGTCGACCGCGTTGCCGATCAGGCCGGGATTGTCGATGAGCTCTCGGCGGCGATCGGGATTGCGCGCCAGGAAGAGCAGGGCGAAGGACGCGAAGTTAGCGACCGTATCCAGGCCCGCCGCCAGCACCGAGATGCTCATGTTGATCGCCTCGTCGCGGGTCATCCGGCGGTCCTTGATGGCGCCGTTGACGATCCGGCTGAGCAGATCGTCGGCATCCGTTCCCATCCGCGCGTCGATATGGGGCGTCAGATAGGCGATCAGGTGCTGCATGGCCTCCCCGAACGCCATTTGGCTGGATGGCCGCACGAGCTGCTCCGCGACCCTTTTGAGGCCGATCGCGTCGTCGAAGGGCAGGTTCACGAGCAGCATGAATACCTTGAGCGGCAGTATCTCGGCATAGTCATGGTTGAACGTGCACGAGCCCCGCAACCGCATGCCCTCGATGAGATCGACCGCTAGGTCGCGGATCATTCCTTCCAGGGCGGTGACCGCCTTCGGCGAGAGTATGGGGGTCAGCAGGGCTCGGAAGGCGCCGTGATCCGGCGGATTGAGTGAGCCTGGGATAACATTGAATTGCTCGCCATTTTCTTTTGGCAGCAGGAAGACGCGGCTGGAAAAACGCTTGTGGTCGGAGAAAACCTCGTTGATCTGCTTGGCGCGCGTCGCGATCCAGTGGCCGCCATTGCGGGGAGTCCAGACCACCTCGGGGATGCCCGGCCTGTGCAGCGTCATCCAGGCTCCATGGATGTCCTGCTTGCCGCCTGGTGGCGCGAACATGTCGAAATCGACGACGCGATCTTCCGGAACGTGGGCCGGCTTTGCGACGACGGGTGAAGAATTCATGCTGCTTTCCTTCCAGCCAGACTTGACGGGGCGGCGCGCTCGAATTTTTCAAGGTCGAGATAGGCGCACGCCGAAGGGTGGTTTAATGAGGGATCGTATGGCTAGATTCCTCGCTTTATGAAGCGACGTTGGCTCCGCGCAAGACATCCCTTTCCGCATCCATCTTTTTAATTCGATCGAATTAAAAAGATGATGACATGATTCTTGCTACTGTCAAGGGTGGTGGCTTTGGCGGCTCGCGTTACGGTGGTGGCTCGGGCAATGTCTGGAGTGCGAGGCTTGGAAAGCGGTAGAGTTTCGGAGGCAACGAGGCTGGAGTTGATGCTGGCAGCCGAGCGCCTGTTCGGTGAATACGGAATTGGGGCGGTTTCCCTGCGGGCGGTCTGTCAAGCTGCTGGTCAGCGCAACATCGTTTCCGTCCAATATCATTTTGGAGACCGTAATGGCCTTATTCGCGCGATATTATGGTATCGTGAAGGTCAGCTTGAACCGCTTCGAAAAAAGCTTTTGGACGAAGCATACCATTATGGAAGAATTGATGATGTTGAGACGCTCATTAGGATATTATTTGAACCATATATGGAAGTTTTCATAAGGAGAGATGATATAAGCTATATTAAGCTGGTCTTGTCCTATTTGGTCCATGTCAGGCCGGTTGGTACTGTGCTGCATCCCGTCGATGAACCGGATATTCCTTTTCCGTCATTGACGGAGGTGATGACTCTTCTACGAAGAAGATTGTCCTTCCTGAAAATGGAAGTCTTTGATTCCAGGTCGGAAACCGTTGGTGCGATGTTCTACGGGGGGATTATTCAATTCTCCGCACGGAACCGACAGAGAGACCTTGATCGTCAGGTTTTTTTCGATGATCTCATGGAGATGATGGCTGCTGCATTTTCGTCTGGTGAAGGTCATATATGATTTTGGGAAATATAGCGGGGGCCCCCGGACCGTAATCTGTCGTCTTAGAGACTTGCCGGGCGTCACGCGAGTCGCGGTGACCGATCCTAATGGAGAACCGGAGGCGGTAAGGAGGCGCTGGGCGGACGGTTCGCACGTCAACTACCATATAGGTCTTGGATCCGCATCGCCGTTCATTGTCACCGTTCCGACGGGTGAGATCGCCGCCCGGCAGGCCATCTTCGAGATCAGCCTGTTCGATGGGGCGCCGCGCGTGACGGCGCTCGCCGGACGCGTCGCGCTACCCGCGCGGGATCGGGCCGGCGCGCCGGCCTTGCTGGAGGCGGGCCACAGCGTCGCGCTGGGCGCTGCCGCCAGCGCCTGGCCGATCGTGCCGTCCGACCCTCGCTGGGCTGCGAGTCTCGTCGTCCTTGATGGAAAGACCACCCTGGGCGAGGCCGTGCGCTCGATCAATCGCTACAATCGACTGCAGATCGCTGTCACCGAGCCCGGCGTCGCTGCACTGCGGCCGACCGGGACGTATCGCGTCCATGATCCGCTCGGCTTCGTGCGGGCGATCGCGGCTCTCGGCTCCTCCGAACGCCGTTGTTTTAACGCGGAAAAATTCCCAATAAGGCCAGCAACCCGGTTTTGCCGGTAGATAATTGCGGCCAGAGGCTGAAAGCGATGAAAGCGAACAAGACCGACCCGCACGATGCCGCCGGGCTGACGCAATAGGCGCGCACCGGCTTCTACAAGGAGGTGCACGTCAAATCTCCGGCTGCGCATGGCGTGCGCAGCGTGATCACCGCACGCGGCCACTGGTGAAAGCGCGTGTCCCGCTCGACAACATGATCCGCGGTCTCTGCGCCACGTTTGGCTATCGTCCAGATGCGGGCCAGGGAACGGCATTTCTAGAGCGGATTATGCAGGCCGGGTACATCCCGGGCCTTGGCGACACGATCGCGTCTTTGCTGTTTGTGCATGCTGAGCTGGTCGAGCAGATCAAGGCCATGGACCGCCGTCTGCGGATCATGGCCAGCCGGTCACAGGCCTGCGAAATCCTGATGACCATCCCGGGCGTCGGCGTGCAAACATCTGCTGC
Source organism: Flavisphingomonas formosensis (assembly GCF_009755815.1). Classification (GTDB taxonomy): domain Bacteria; phylum Pseudomonadota; class Alphaproteobacteria; order Sphingomonadales; family Sphingomonadaceae; genus Flavisphingomonas; species Flavisphingomonas formosensis. The sequence goes on along the minus strand of NZ_WRPK01000015.1, from coordinate 90,622 downwards.
CTTCGCCGCTGCAGTCGATGAAGCTGGACGCTTCCGACAATCACGCAATGCCGGAGCCTACTTCGGCTTTGTGCCCCGAGGCCATCGGTCGGGCGAGCTCGACTGGACAGGTCGGGTCACCGAGCACGGCGACGGGATCGTGCGCCCGCTGTTCTACGAAGCGGCTAACTCGATCCTCACCCGCAGCCGGGAAACCTTCGCCCTGAAGACATGGGCCATGAAGATCGCCAAACGCCGAGGCCCTAAGAAGGCCCGCGTCGCTCTTGCCCGCCGCCTCGCGGTCATCATGCATGCTATGCTGCGTGATGGCACTTTTTTTCCAAGCGTGAGATAGGATAGAACCTGTTTGCCAGCGGTAAAGCGCCAAAGCTGTTGGGGTGGACGGCCCCCGGCGGCATCGCAATGTGCCAACATGGTCGTGAGAGACGCATGGAAGGAGGCCGTCCGTGGAAGAGATTAAGCGCATAGGTATGGACACGTCAAAGCATGTGTTCGAGGTGCATGGGGTGAACGCGGCGGAAGAGCCGGTGTTGCGCAAGCGACTTCGGCGCCAGCAGATGGTGACGTTTTTCGAGGGCTTGCCGCCGACCGAGATTGGGATCGAAGCGTGCGCGGGTTCGCATCATTGGGCGCGGGTGCTGGGTGCAATGGGCCATGAGGTCCGGCTTATGCCGCCGCAATATGTGAAGCGCTATGTAAAGCGGGGGAAGAATGACGCCGCCGATGCCGAGGCGGCGTGCGAGGCGATGAGCCGGCCGACGATGCGGTTCGTGCCGGCAAAGAGTGTCGAGCAGCAGGCGGGATTGATGCTGATGGGGGTGCGCGACCGGCTGATCGCGAGCCGCACCCAGCTTGCCAATGCGATCCGGGGTCATGCCGCCGAGTTCGGGCTGACCGCGGCCAAGGGACTGGCGCACGTCCAGCCGCTGCTCGCCCGGATCGCCGCCGACGAGACCTTGCCGGCGCTGGCCAGGGAGTTGTTCGCCCTCCAGGGTGAGGAACTGGCCCGGCTCGAGCAGGAGATCGCCACGATCGACGCCCGGCACAAGGAAATGCACCGCGCCGACGAGTGCAGCCGCCAGCTGGCCGAAATCCCCGGAGTGGGTCCCGTCGCCGCCACGCTGTTCAGGCTGAAGACGCCGGCGCCCGAGCTGTTCGACTCGGGCCGCGATTTCAGCGCGTGGATCGGGCTGACGCCGAAGGATCATTCGACCGGCGGCAAGACCAGGCTCGGCGTGATCACCAAGGCCGGTGACGAGACGCTACGCGCCGCGCTGGTCACCGGTGCGATGGCGATCATCCAGCATGTCAGAAGCGGGCGATGCAAATCCGCATCGCCCTGGCTCAAGGCGCTCGTCGCGCGCAAGCCGCCCAAGCTCGCCGCCATAGCGCTCGCCAACAAGAACGCCCGCATCGCCTGGAAGCTCATGGCCACAGGCGAACGCTACAAATCGGCCGAAGCGACCCCGCTCGCCCAGGCCGCATGACAAGCTCAGCCAGCACGGGGAGCAGCTATCGAGCAACCGTGTTGCGATGAGGCCGCAACTTGCAAGATGATGAGAAGATGGTGCGATCGACCGATCCAACACGTGAGACAGTCCGCTCGTTTCAGTGGCCGTCATTGGTCGCGATGCTGTTTGGAGCTCGCGTCGCGGATGCCATCTTGGCCGGCAGCCATGCGCGGCTGCAACAACAGGCCGCACATATGAACGCAACCGGGCCGATCAAATCACCTCTCAACCCCTTGCAAGAGGGGGCCGTCCACATATGATCCGAGGGCGGTGTCCGGAGAGGGAACGCAGGGACGAATGATCTGCGAAGGTAGTCAGATGGGCCGGCAAGCCCGCGTCGAGTCAATGCAACGTTCGCCTCTGTGAGACCCGATACAGGATGACTAGGTGTTTAGTCCCAGCATGTGATGGCGTTAAATTGACAACCTCAAAGCGGAGGGACTTATGGGCCAGGTTCTCCACGGCAGCGCCAAGACCACGCACGCCATACGAGCAGAGCTACAGCGATCGCAGGCTTCGGTTGCGATCCTCGCCAAGCGCTACGGGATCAACGAGAAGACGGTCCTGAAGTGGCGCAGCACGGTGCTTTCGCCGATGGAAGAGGCCGCGATCGTCGCCTTGCGCGTCCAGGCCAGGTTGCCGCTCGACGATGTTTACATCGCGCTCAAGGACGTCTTCCGCACCGGACGCGCTCAAGCCTGCACCGCTGTCTGCAACGACATGGCATCTCGCGCCTGCCGAAGACAGATTGCAAAAAGCCCAAACAATTCAAGAAATACGAGATCGACTACTTCCACATCGACGTCGCCGATTTCGCTATGAAGGCGGCTGAATCAACCGACCCTCACCACCGCAAGCAATCCAATAGGTCCTGACCTTAGCTGCAAGGGGGACGTTCTTGGAAAGTCCGCTTAGCATATGCTCAGGTCGCTCGATCCATGGACTTAAGTTATTTCAAAAGGCATACTGGGTGAAGGCGGGCCGAAATAGGAGTCGTCGGGTTCGTCCTTCGATATGATTATTTTTTGTATGACCACGGTGGGATCGATCATCGCTACCGTCAGAACATGCCGGCCGGGCCGATCCGAACTTACGACAAAGCGCATCGTTCGGGCGTTGTTTGCGGTATTGGGCAAATGCCTGTCGCCGAGAAAATCCTCGGCGACGCGGTCTTCCGGTGTGAAGACGCCGTGTACGACGGGCGTCTGATTGTCCAGAATAACCGCCACTGATAACGTCCTGCCAGGGATGACTTCCAGCGTCGGGCTTGTCACCAGCAGGACGTGGTATTTGCCAGCTTCCCCGAGAAAGATGTCATACTCCAATCGAGGCGCTGCGGCGGGATCCTGAAACGAGTGGGCATCGACCGGAAATATGGACATGGCAGCCTTCACCCGACCGTAATCCTCGATGGCTTCCCAGCGGACTCCGTCGACCGCTATGGATCGGCGGAATGCGTTGGCCGGAATTGAAAATGCCCCCGTCAGTCCCCCGAACGCGCCTTGCGCGTCTTTTGCCTGGGATGGCGTGGCCTTGATGGCCGTGAGGCGGGCTTCGACCGTCTGACTGCCCCTGTCGTCGCAAATGGTGACGAGCGCGACGCTCTGCCCCGCCGGCGCCTTGGCCCAGTCGACATCGATCCAGAAGCGGCGGTCGAGGGGCGAACTGCTGAACGCCTTTCCTTCGCGAATCAGAACCCAGGGCCGGTCGGCGGTAACCTGAACAGCGATCGGATCGGTCCCGCGCGGGAATGTTTCGATGTAGGTCGGCGTCTTCGATATGCTGTCGAGTATGCGGAGCTTGGGCGGAAGATAAAAGCCTGGCCATGACCGTTCACTGCCGTCTATCGCCACGCCAAAGCCATGATCCGCCTTCAGGTCCAGATCGGTGACTGGCGGCATGATGTCGGCTTCCGGTGGATACCAGTCGAAATAACCGATGTGGGTCTGGTCCATCATGTGGTTCCATTTCCCCCCGGCCATCTGGCGATTATAATAATCGCTCAAAGCATGATCGTAGAGGAAGCGCCGCCGCACCTCCGCCGCTTCGGCGCGAGTGCTGGCGCGTGCCTGCTCGGCGAAACGGGCATTACGGGCAGCCGCGACATACATGTTGGTCAGGTTTGCGCTGGCGCGCACCGGATGGAGTACGAGTTGGTAGAAGGCGTCGCGCTGGTCTGGGGCCAGCGCCGCATTCACCGCGTCCGCCCGCTCGACCAGTTGGTTCCAGGCGTCGCATACTCGTTCCGCTTCCTGGTGATGTTCCAGACTGTACGTCTCGGGGCGCAGCTGCTCCGGCTTGCGCCAAGCATTATATTTGGCATAGCGCGAGAGGAGAAAGGCGATTTCCTCGGCATGGTCGGGGCCGAACTGACATTCTGCCCAGTAGCGCGTCCATCCGGCGATCTTGTCCTTGTCTACCCTGGACGGGTCCCACGCCATCGCGATGAAGAATTCGACCGGCAGTTCAAGCGGTTTGAGATCACCGACATTGGCGATCCAGATCTCGTTCGCACCATATTGGTGCGCGAGGTTCATCTGTTCCCAGATTTTGGGCAGAGGATTGGAATTGAGCCACTGGTAGGAAAACGGGCCGCCATGCATATCCATGTGAAAATAGATGCCGAAGCCGCCAGGCCGGCCACGCTCGGACGGCAACGGCAGCCGGCGCAGATTCCCGACATTGTCGTCGGCGAACAACAGCGTTACGTCGTCCGGCACCTTCAGTCCGGCATCGTAATATTTGTAGACCTCGGTGAAGAGCACCCACACCTGGGGCACCCTGTCGGCCGGGCGTCCCATGGTCTGGGCGATGATGTCGCGCTGGTCGGATATGATGGTTTCGAGCAAGGCGATGTCGGATTTCAGGCCGCCTGTACTTTCCAGCGCGACATCGCCGTCGCCCCGCATGCCGATGGTGACGATGACCTCATTGTCCCGGTTACGCTCTATGCCCTCGCGGAAGAATTGCCGTATCGGCTCGCGATTGGTGGCGTAATTCCATTGGCCGTTGCCCAAATGAGGTCGGCGGTCGGTCCAGTCCTTGTGCGCGCGCATCATCGGTTCATGATGGGATGTGCCCATCACAATGCCATATTCCTCGGCCAGGCCAGGGTTCGCCGGATCATCCTCGGCAAAGCTGTTGTTCCACATGGCCGGCCAGAGATAATTGGCCCGGAGCCGCAGCATCAGCTCGAACAATTTCGCGTAGAATGTCGAGTTCATGCCGCCGAATTTTTCAGTCGTCCATCCCGACAGGCAGGGTGCCTCGTCATTCAGGAATATGCCGCGATATTTGACCGCGGGCGCGCCCTGAACATAGCGGCCGTAGCTGACGCGGACATGATCCTGCCTGGTGACGGGCACGTCAGCCCACCAGTACCAGGGCGAAACGCCGATCGTACGGGACAAGTCATAGACGCCGTAGATCGCACCGCGCTTATCGCTTCCCGCGATGACGAGCGCTTCCCTGACCCCCGGCAAGGGGCTGGCCACGGTCTGTACGACGAAGGATTCCCATTTGCCGCGGATGTCGCCGATGTCCAGCTTGCCGGCCGCAACCAGCCGATCGATGATCGGACTGTGTCCCAGCGACCCGACGATGATGACGCGGGGAGGCAGGTCACCGTCGTTGGATAGGATCTCGGCATTCCTGCCTGTGACACGTCCGATATCGGCCGCCAGATCGCTGACGGCGCGACGAACGCCGGCTAGATCCGCAGGATCGACGAAAATCGGTGTAACCTCCCCCGTGGCAAGGGCGACATCGAATCCGGGCTTGCGTCGATCGAACCGAACCGCCGCCGCCAACGACGAGGCGAGTAGACCGGCGGCCATTGCGCCGCCCAGGATACTGCGCCTCGTGAACACCGTCGGTCTCCCTTGAAAACCGGAGGACCGGCAGGTCCTTCCGGCGGCTGGCCCATGCAGCAAGCCATTACACGAAGGGGGGGCGTCGTGCGACGCCCCCTTCCTTACACTCTAGAATGAACCGCGCAGGCCGATCAGGAACTGGCGACCGGGCTTGTACGAGGTAAAAGTCGCATTCTTGAACTGGAAGTACGACCGCAACGTCGAGTTTGTGAAGTTCGCGACGTTGAAGGTCAGCTGCGGCGCTCCGCGAATTCCGAAGATCTTGTCCAGGTCGAACGACGAGGAAAAATCGTAGGTTGTATAGTCATCCGTAAACAGCGCTGCTGCCGGGATGCCGTTCTGGGCCACATTACTGCTCTGTGATCCCTGCCGATACGTGGTCGAGACACGCAGCATGACGCCGTTCTTTTCGTAATAACCCGTGATATTATAGGTGAACGGTGCCACGCCGAAAGCCGTCGCAGGGCCATCGCTGCGCTGGTCGACGATCGTCGCATTGGCATTGAAGCCGAAGCCGGTAACGCCGATCAACCTGGTAACGAAATCGAGCGGTTGCACCCACTGGAATTCGAGACCGTTGATCGTCAGCTTGTTGGGCACGTTGACCTGCGACGTCACTTGCACCTGCGCCGCCGTTGGGCCGCCGCGCGAGTCGATGGCGATCCGCTGCGTAGGATTGATGGTGTCGTAGGTGATCCCATATTGCGCCAGGCTGGAAAACGGGACCGTCGTGATGGCGGTGGTCGTGAACCCTTTGATCGACTTGCGAAACGCGTTGAAGCTGATCACGCCTTCCCGGCCGGTATAATATTCGAAGCCCATATCGAGGTTGGTGGACATATACGGCGCCAGCGAGGGATTGCCGATGGACGCCTGATCGGCCGACGGCGCGCTGAAATTGACGCCGGGCAGCTGTGCCGCCGGGTCCGGTCGGGTCATGGTGCGTGACGCCGCGGCGCGGACGACTGCATGGTCGCCGACATCATAGGCCAGCGTCACTGCCGGCAGCCATTTGGTATATTTATTCTTCGTTGACACTATGGTTACGACATTGGGATAGCGGCTGCCATCCGGGAGGGTCGCGCCTGAGGCATCCGTGTTGCGCGGATCGGGAAGCGAGACGCGTCCGGCAATGGTCTGGATGGTGTTGACGTAGCGAACGCCGGCATTGAAGCGCAACATGTTGCCGCCGAGTTCCTGCTCGCCGTTGACCGTGACAAACGCCGATTTGACGACCTCGCGGATCAGGCCGCCGCTCGCACCGGTCGTCGAACCGCCGCTTTCCGGCGCGCTGTCGTGGAAGCTGTCATAATTGGTGGCGGAGGCGAAGGCCGGAAAGTTGACCGTCACGAAACCGGCCGGACCGGGCATCAGATAGGTCGGTGCCGCGCTGTTGGGCACCAGCGACCCGCCATAGGTCAGCGGCCCCGAAGTGCCGGCGCTGTATCCGGTACCGAGGCCAGGATAGGTGGGATAGCCCGCCGGCGCAGCGCCCGGGGCATTCAATCCCGCGCACGGTGGCTGCGAATTGGGCAACGGGACGAAAACGCTGGGATTGTTGCCGCAGACCGCGTTCTGCCACGCCTGCGTATTGTCATAGCCGCGGATTCGCCGCGATACATTGTCGTAGGCGCCGCCGACGCGCAGGTTGAGCGCCTTGTCGCCCCATGTGAGATCGCCGCGCAAGCCCTTGTTGACGTTCAACCGGCGCTCGTCGTTCACGCTGACGCGGCTGCCCGTATACCATCCGAAATTCTTGGGATCGTTGAGGTCGAGCCCGCTCGTGATCTCCGGGATTCCGCCGGTATTGGAATAGGTCACGGTGTTATCGACGCCGAGCGGCGTGGTCATGCCCACTGTCGGGTTTTCGCGATGAAAGGTCGAACGCGCGTAATTGCCCTGCAGCGTTACCTTCAGGCGATCGGATATCTCCCACTCGCCGCCCGGATTGATGCTGAACAGCTTGGTGGTTTCGATATAGGGACGGAATTCATCAAAGAACTGCGCATTGGCGAACGTGCCGCCAGTCACCGTGCAGCCGGCGCTACAATCCGACTTGTCGAACGTAAGGTTGAGCGGAATGATGCCGCCGTTGCGCACGATCCAGGCCATATCCTCACGGATCAGATTGTTCTTCTTGTAGCCGTACAGGCCGTCCACGTAAAAATGCAGCTCGTCGGAAGGACGCCATTCGGCGCTGACGATTGCGTTGATCCGGTCACGTGGACCGCGGATGTCGGCGGTGCGGCCAAGGCGCGGCAACAGGGCATTGTCGATTTGCTCGATTGTCGCGCCGGGATTGTGGGCGAGCAGGAAGTCGCGATCAATCGTCGTGCCGGCAACAAGCCCGGCGCCAGCACCCACCGGCACCGTGGCAGGGATCGTCCAGTTGCCACCGCCAGTCGTGTTGCATCCGGTGGCGGCACCGCACTGGGCGGCAGTGAGGGCGGGATTCGTATAGCCGATCGTCTCATACCCGCGCGTTCTCGTGTAAAGCCGCTGGGCCGATACACCGGCGAGGATGCCGAAGGTGTCGTTGCGCCAACTGCCGATCAGCGATCCGCGTGCGCCGATCCGATCTTCCGGCGTCTGCTTGGTACCTTGAATGTTATAGGCGAGGAACGACGTCGGACGGTCGAATGGCCGCGCTGAACGCAGGTCGATGTTGCCGGCGGCGCCTCCCTCCAGCAGATCGGCGGTGTAGCTCTTGTTCACCGTCAGCTTGGTGAACAGATCGGTCGGGAAGAAGCTCAGATCTACCGAGCGGTCAGTGCCCTGCGCGTCGGTGACACCTGACGAGGCGACCGCGATCGTGGCGCCATTCAGCGTGACATTGGTGAAGTTCGATCCCAGGCCACGGATCGCCACGTTGGTGCCTTCACCGGTGACGTCGCGAGAGATGGTGATGCCGGGGATGCGATTGAAGGATTCGGCGATATTGGTGTCGGGAAACTTGCCGATGTCCTCGGCGAAGATCGAGTCGGAGAAGCCGTTCGATAGGCGTTTGGCATTGGTCGCCTGGGCGAGACTCGACCGGTAGCCCGTCACGACGATGTCTTCCGCGGGGGTTTCGTCGCTCTGCGGCGTAGCGGTGGAGGAGGAGGGCCGAACCTCCTGCGCGCTCGCCGCCACGGGCGGCATCGCGGTCAGCATCGTAGCGCCGAGCAGAAGAGTCCGGGCCTTGCGGGATGAAAATGGACGGTAGAGCATTTCGGTTCCTCTCGAATTTTTCAACAATGCGGCGACGAAGGACGGTTGATCCCGCAACGCTGGTCACCGGACGGATTGGGCCCGTGCATGGACGGGGAGATTACAGATGCGGCTGTTGCGGCCCGGGCGTCGCGGAGCCGACCTAGTAAAACCTGTTGCTGTCATTGTTGAAATCCTCCCGTTCACACTGTTGCGCTGAGCCCGCAATCTTTGGTAGCGATACCATTTTCAGTTGTTTGTCGGCTTGTCAATAAAAATGCCGAGCCAACAGTTACGACATAGCCGCGTAGGGACCGATCACAGTTCCGACAAAACCTCCGGCGCGCGTCGTACTCAGAAACGACGCATCGAAGTTTTGAAGCAGATTATGCCGCTCCTTACCGACCGCATAATCGAAGCCCATCCTGCCGCCACTTACTCTGATGGTCAGGGTCACAGGCTTGCCGACGCGCACCGGCGCGGCGGCGACCAGCCTGTCCGCTTGCGCCTTGTCCCGGGCACAGAGCGCGATCATTGCCTTGCCGTCAATTCGGACAATGCCGAAGAACAGAAAGGAGTCGTCGCTTTGAACTGCGGCAAGGCCCGCGCGTTCTCCGTCCCGGTCGGGCGTGAACCGCATGGTCGTGGAAATCGTCGCGATGTGGTGCTGCTGCCGCCGACCGATGAAAGCAGGGACGCCGGTCCGGTCGCCGAGAGCGGCGCCATGGCTCAGTACCAGCGCTCCCCCGTCGAGCCGATAAAATGGCGTCAGGGGCGTGCGAATGCCTATCCACTGTGGCCCGAGCCGTCCCTCTTCGAAGTTGTCGATATAGCTGAAGTCGCCGCTCGTCGGTAGCGGCGGCGGCGATTGGACGGGCAGTGCTGGGCGAGCGGCGGCGAAGGGAATTGCGGTCCTCTGCGGCAGGATCTGCGGCCAACCGTCACGCCAGCTTACCGGAAGCAGAAAGGTTTCGCGGCCGACATTGAACAGTCCGGCGCGATAAGGGCGTGTGGCAAGGAAAGTCGCCCACCAGTCCCCGTTGGGCAACTGCACGAACTTCGCATGCCCCGCCGCAGCGACCGGATCCGGTCTTGCCGGATCCAGGTCCCGCTGCGTCAGGATGGGATTTCCGGCATAAGGCAGGTAAGGACCGCGAAGGCTTGCCGATCGAAACACCACCTCGGAATGGTTGTCGCTCGTGCCGCCTTCCGCCGCGATGAGGTAATAGTAGCCGTCCTTCTTGAAGATGTGCGGCCCCTCGATCCAGATGGGCTTCCGGCGGATGTCGACCCCACCGTTGACGATCTGGGTGCTCTCCCCGACCATCTTTCCGGCGCGCCAGTCGAATTCCTGGATCCAGATCGCACGATGTCCATCATAGCGCGGCGGTTCGGCCGGGGCACGATTGTTGACGATGAAGGCGCGGTCGCCTTCCCAGTAGATGGACGGATCGATTCCCTCGAACGGGAGCCAGATGGGGTCGGACCAGGGACCGGCCGGATTGCTGGCGGTTATGACGAAATTCTCGCCGCACCTCACGCAAGTGTTGACGATATAGAACAGGCCATTGTGCCAGGAGATATCAGGAGCAAAAGCGCCATCCGATACGGCGCGACCCCCAAGATTCAGTTGACTGGGCCGGTCGATTGCATTTCCGATCTGAACCCAGCTCACCAGATCCCGGGAATGGAAAACCGGCAGCCCCGGAAAATGCGAGAAGGACGAATTCACCAGATAGAAGTCGTCACCGACCCGCGTGATCGACGGGTCGGGATAATAGCCAGACAGGATCGGATTCCGGAACTGGCCCGCCTTGAGCTGCACGGTCTCCATGGACCGCCCGTCATACCGGAAATCTTCGTAGCGGGCATTGCCGGCTACGCCGACGGACGGAACGGCGAGCAGGGCCAAACCCGACAGCCCAATCAGAAGGGCGCCCGCGTTCATTAACGCGGGCGGGGAATTGGGCAGCCGGTAACAGCTACCTGGCGCGGCGCTCGCATGCTGCGCATCCGCAAAGCCGGAGATCGATTCACGCTCCTTCTCCTTTCCCCTTTTCGGGTTTAGCGCAATCCAATGGTTGCGCTACCATTTTTCGTTTGCCTATGCCGTTACCGTGACGTCGTCAACCAATAACATTCGCTACGCGATTGCCGCACACTGGGGCGGACTCGTCCCTTTCATCATCGTCCCGTGACGACCAGCTCGAAAGGTCCGGCGGGAAGGCCGCTTGAGTCGTAGAGATTCACAACCGGGCTTTCGGACCAGGCGTAACGCACCCTAACTGCCGACAAGCCGTTGCCGGCCAGCGTGACGCTGTCCTTCCCGACAGTGGCAGTGGCGTACCGGCAATCGTCAGGCTGCGCGCCGCATAATTCGAAGCCGATGGCCTGTGCGCTGCTGCGCGTGGCAAGCGCGCCAGACACGTCGGCGAAGCTGACGGTGACGGAACCGTCCGGCCCCCTGCGCGCCGCGATCGCCCGGGGACCGGACGGCGGCCCGGCCTCGCCGTAGGCGATGGACCGCATGACACGCGCCAGCCTCCGCCCGACCTCATTCTTCTCGCCGGGGTGGATGTCCAGCGGATCGCCCAGATCGATCGTCAGCGCGAGCCCGGCGTGGGGATCTTCCTGCGTCACCCGGCGCTGCTGCTCGCGCAGTTCAGCCGTTCGGCTCTCGCCAGGCGCGATCGTCGCGGCGCCATAGGGAGCGATCTGAACGACGGCGAAGGGCAGGGCGTCATTGCCGAACTGCTTGCGCCAGTCAGCCATCATCGCCTGCAATCTGTCGGCATAGCCCGGAATGCCGACGTCAGATTCGCCTTGGTACCAAGCCACGCCCTTGAGGCCGATGTCCCCGAGCGGGGCGACCATGGCGTCATAGATCATGCCGGCGCCCGCCAGATCGTCCCATGGCGCACGCGGGACGCGCTCGGGTCGCCTCGGCTCGACGGCATAGGACCAGCCGGAACCGATCGGCACCACGCTGCCATCGGCAAAACGGACGACCATATTCTCCGCCGGTCCCGTCATGCCGCCCTTGGCATAGACATCGTTCACGTTGACCCGGATGACGTTGCGCCCGGCCTGCAACGTGCCGGGCGGCAGCGGGTAGCGTCTGGGGGATCCGGGATCACCGCCGCTTCCCACCGCCTTGCCGTTGACCCAGCTCTGGTCGGCATCATCGATCAGGCCCAGTTCCAGCGTCGCGCTCTGGCGAGCCTGTTCGGCAGTCAGTGTCACCTCCCTGGTGAACCATACCATGCCGTTGTAATCGGCGAGAGTGGGGACGCCCCAATCCTCCCACGCGGTCATGCGCGGCACCGGCTTCCAGTCCACCGCCGCGTCCGGCTGCCAAGGTTCCGCGCCCGACGCATCGCTGGTCGATGCACGCCACCAGGCTTCCCACGCCGCGCCGAAACGGCGAGCGGCCGTTGCGGGATCGCGGGCGAAGACGGCCCGCAACCGCGCCGCCTCGCCTTGGCCCGAGGCCGCCAGCGCAGGATCGCCCATCCAACTGCTGATGCGCGATCCGCCCCAGCTTGAAGTTATCGCACCGATCGGCACAGCGGCCGTCCGGCGCAGTTCCTTGACCATGTAGAAACAGGCAGCGGAAAAGGCAGACACACTGTCCGGGCCGGCCACCGCCCAGCCTGGTTGGCCGGGCAGGGTGGCCTGCGGCGCCAGCGCGGTGCCATGAGGGATCGTCATCAGGCGCAAGCCAACGTCGGCCGAGGCGGCGATCTGACTCCGTGCGTCCTGCGCGCGAGCGACCGGGAGTTCCATGTTGGACTGACCCGAGCACAGGAACACGTCGCCAATGAGAATGTCGCGAGAATAGGCCGAGCCGGAGGGCGCGGTGACCGACAGCGCATAGGGTCCGCCCGCCGGCATGGCGGGGAGCCGCATTGAGAAGCGTCCTCTTTGGTCGGCGCGCCCGCGTACCTGCATGCTGTCCAGCGTCATGGTCAGAGGCTCGCCGGGCGCGGCGGATCCGGTGATGCGGATGGGCCGCTCGCGTTGCAGCACCGCATGGGATCCGAACATCCCATCCAGCACCGGCTGGGCCGCAGCGGGCTGCGCGGCTAACGCCGCCGCCACCAGGGCGACATGTGGGGCAAGAGCCTTGGCCATGCTCTTCAGTGATTGTGCCGCGGCGTATGCCGGGAAATGCCGCGGTATTTGACCGCCATTTCCAGCACCGCGCCCGTGTCCATCTGGCCGGTCTTTTCCCGGAACAGCTCTTCCCACGGGGTATTGGACGGCGGACTGGCGGGCGCGGCCTCCTGTCGTCGACGTGTGATCTCTGCTTCGTCCACCAGCGCGTCGCACCGCCCCTTGTTGATGTCGATCCGCAGCCGGTCCCCGGTGCGCAGCCAGGACAACCCGCCGCCCGCGGCGCTTTCGGGCGAGATGTTGAGGATGGACGGGCTGTCCGACGTTCCCGATTGGCGACCGTCGCCCAGCGTCGGCAGCCACTGTATGCCGCGCCGGATCAGCGCGTCTGGCGGCTGCATGTTCACCACTTCGGCCGATCCCGGCCAGCCGATCGGTCCCGCCCCGCGCATCACCAGGATGCAATTCTCGTCGATGTCGAGGGAGGGATCGTTGATCCGATGGTAATAGTCGTCCCCGCCTTCGAACACGATTGCGCGCCCTTCGAATATGCCTTCCGATCCGGGTGTCGAGAGGTAGCGCCGACGGAATTCCTCGCTGATGACCGACGTCTTCATAATGCCGAAGTCGAACAGATTGCCCGACAGGACCAGGAACCCGGCTCTTTCGCGCAAAGGCGCATCGAATGGTCGGATGACGTCCCGATCGCGGGTTTCGCGACCGGTCAGATTCTCGGCCAGCGTTCGGCCCGTGACCGTGGCGCAATCGCCCGACAAGCGGCCCGCTTGCAGCAATTCCCACAAGACCGCCGGGACCCCGCCCGCGCGGTGGAATCGCTCGCCCAGGTAACGGCCGGCAGGCTGCATATCCAGCAGCAGCGGCAGGTCGTAGCCTTCGTTCGTCCAGTCCGCAGCGGTGAGTTCCACGCCGGCGTGGCGGGCCATCGCCATGACATGGGGCTGCGCGTTGCTGGACCCGCCCAGCGCACTGACGACGCGGATGGCGTTGAGAAAGCTGTCCCGCGTCAGGATGTTCGACGGGCGGAGATCCTCATACGCCATTTGCACGATGCGGCGGCCGGTTTCGTAAGCCATCTGGCCGCGCTCGCGATAGGGGGCTGGGATTGCCGCACAACCGGTGAGCGACAGGCCCAGCGCTTCGGCCACCGCATTCATGGTGGAAGCCGTCCCCATCGTGTTGCAATGACCGGCCGATGGCGCGCTGTCGCAGGCGCGATCAAGAAATTCCTCCTCGTCGATCTCGCCCGCCGCCAGCTTCCGCCGGCTGCGCCAAATGACGGTGCCCGATCCCACCAGTTCGCCTTCGTGCCAGCCGTCGAGCATCGGTCCGCCCGAGAGCACTATCGCGGGGATATCCACTGTGCTCGCGGCCATGATCCCAGACGGCGTCGTCTTGTCGCAGCCGGTGGTCAACACCACCGCGTCGATCGGGTAGCCGTAGAGGATTTCGACAAGGCCAAGATAAGCAAGGTTTCGGTCGAGCGCGGCGGTCGGCCGGCGACAATTCTCGAAGATGGGATGGACCGGAAACTCCATCGCGATACCGCCCGCGTCGCGAATGCCGTCGCGGACCCGTTTCGCCAGGTCGAGATGGATGCGATTGCAGGGGGACAGGTCGCTGCCCGTCTGGGCGATGCCGATAATCGGCCGGCCCGATCGCAGCTCCGCCGGCGTGATGCCGTAATTCATGAAGCGCTCCAGATAGAGCGCGACCATGTCCGAACGGGCGGGGTCGGCGAACCAGTCCTGCGAGCGGAAGCGGGTTTGCGTCATGTCCTTGCCCTTCAGCCTGCTTGCAGAACGCCGTCGATCCGCCGGGGCAGCGACCACGGATTGTCCGGGGCGACGGAACGGGGCAGCAGCGAAGCGGGCAGGCCCTGGTAGCAGACCGGGCGCAAGAAGCGGTCGATCGCCAGCGTGCCCACCGAAGTCGTGCGACTGTCGGACGTGGCCGGGTAGGGGCCGCCGTGCACCATCGCATGGCAGACCTCCACGCCCGTCGGCCAGGCATTGGCCAGGATGCGTCCGACCTTGCGTTCCAGCAGGGGAATGAGCGCCGCCGCGGCGGGCTCATCTTCGGCATCCAGTACCAGCGTGGCGGTAAGCTGTCCTTCGAGCCCCGCGATCACCCTCGCGGCTTCGGTCATGTCCCGCACGGTGACGATGATAGCGGAGGAGCCGAACACCTCGTGCGACAGGGCGGGGTCGGCCAGGAAGCGCGCGGCGCTTGTGCGGAACAGCGCGCCGCGCGCCTGGTTCACGCCATCGCCGACACAGCCGCGCGCCACCGGCGTTACCGCTTCGTGCGACTCGAGGGCTTCGACGTCCTTTTCGAAACTGGCGTGGATGCCGGGCGTCAGCATTGGTTGCGGCTGGCTCTCCGCCAGCGCCGCGGCCGCCGCATCGATGAAGGTGTCGAGGTTGGGGTCGCCGATCGCGATCACCAGCCCCGGATTGGTGCAGAACTGCCCAGCGCCCATCGTCAGCGACTGGATGAAAGCTGGGCCGAGCGCCGCACCTCTCGCCTTGAGCGCGGCGGGGAACAGGATGACGGGATTGATCGAACTCATTTCGGCATAGACCGGGATCGGCTCGGCGCGGGCAGCGGCGATTTTCAGGAGGGCCAGGCCTCCCGCGCGCGAGCCGGTGAAGCCCACCGCCTTGATGCGCGGATCGGCGACGAGCGCGGCGCCCAGCTCGTTGGTCGCGCCCGGCAGGAAGGAAAACACGCCTTCGGGCAGGCCGCAGGACGCCACGGCGGCCGTAATGGCGCGGGCAACCATTTCTCCCGTGCCGGGGTGGGCCGGATGCCCTTTCACCACGACGGGGCAGCCCGCCGCCAGCGCCGCCGCCGTGTCGCCGCCCGCCACCGAGAAGGCGAGCGGGAAATTGCTGGCCCCGAAGACGGCGACCGGGCCGATCGCCAGATGGCGGCGGCGCAGGTCCGGGCGGGGCAGCGGCTGACGATCCGGCAGGGCGGGATCGATCGTGACCTGCGCCCAGGAGCCCTCCCGCAACAGCTGCGCGAACAGGCGCAACTGGCTGGTGGTGCGGCCGCGTTCACCCTCCAGCCGGGCGCGGGGCAATCCGGTCTCCTCCATTGCCCGTTCGATCAGCGGATCGCCGATCGCGACAATCGCGTCCGCTATCGTGTCCAGGAACGTCGCCCGCGCCTCGGGGGGCAGATCGGCGAAGGCGATGGCCGCCGCCTCTGCCAGCGCGCATGCCCGATCGACATCGGCGGCGTCAGCATTGCTGAAAGCGGGCGCAAGAACCGCGCCCGTGGCCGGATTGATCGCGTCGAAAAAGGGCTCCCTGGAGACGTCCTTCGCTCCGATCAATATTGCGCCCGTGATCATGTCCTGTCCTTTGTTCGAGAGGGGGGAAATAGCGCCTACCGCTGCACGTCGAACCGGCCTTGCCGGAATGCGGCGACATCGGAGGGGCGCGAAACGCTGGCGTCGCCAGCGGTGAAATGTTTGAGGCAGGCGAGCGCCAGGCCCTGCTCCGCGGCTTCTTCCGCCCCCTGATGAAGCGCGGCCAGCACACCGGCGGCGAAAGCGTCTCCGGTGCCGATGCGATCGGTGACCGCGTTCAACGCAACCTCGTCCGTCTGATGGAAGCTCTCCCGACCGTCCACGCGCGCCGAGAGACGATAATGATTGGCGTCCAGGGTGGTCCGCGCGGTGGACGCGATATGGCCGAGCCGGGGAAAGGCGTCGAAGAGCGCGAGAGCGGCTTCCCGGCGGCGCTTCGGGCCGCTGCCGCTGAAATCACGGCCCAGCAGCAGACCGATGTCGCGATGGCTGCCGATGAACAGGTCGGCCAACGCGACATAGTCGGTCAGGATTGCGCGGGGATCTCCCTCCCACTTGTCCCACAAGGTCGCGCGATAATTGCCGTCGAATGACAAGGACACGCCCTGCGCCTTCGCTGCGAAAGCGGCCGTAAGGCCCAGTTGGGCGCTGGTCGGCCCGAGCGCCGGCGTGATACCCGACAGGTGCAGCCAGCGTACGCCGTGCAGCAGGCGCGGCCAATCAAAATCCTCCGCCGCCGCCTCGACAAAGGTCGATCCGGTCCGGTCGTAGACAATGGAGGAAGCTCGCACGCCGGCGCCCGGACTGAGGAAATAGAGTCCAAGCCGGCCGGGCGCGCGGACCATGCCGGTCGTCGCCACGCCATGGCGGCGCAGATGGTCGATCGCGGCATCGCCCAACGGACCGTTCGGCAGCCGGCTGACGAAGCGGCCGTCCAAGCCTAGCTGCGCCAGCGCGATCGCGACATTGGCCTCGGCGCCGCCGAAATGCGCGCGGACGGCAGGGGTGTCGAACAGGCGTCCGTCTCCGGACCCGGACAGGCGCAGCAGCATTTCGCCGATGCACAGGACCGCACCGCTCATTGCTTTGTCCTTCGTCCGCTCCGCACCACGCCCTCTCCCACGGCCGCTTTATCTCGCCACTTGACAGCACCGGCCTTCCATGGTGGTAGCGCTATCAATGAAAAGTGTCGAGTAGGAGTTGATGATGCCGGGGGATTTTTGCTTGAGCGACGATGTACCGCCGGATTGGCGGACAGGCCGCTTCGTCGGCCGGATCATGCAGCCAACTGGTCCAAGCCCCATTCTGATTGATCGAGGCGTGGTTTACGACATGTCGGCGGTCCGACCCACCGTCTCAACGCTGATCGATGCGCTGCCGCTCGACGTGGGCACCGGCCATACGCTTGGCGATCTGGACAAGCTGGATCTGCCGCTGCTTAGTCCCGTCGATCTGCAGTGTGTGAAGGCCTGCGGTGTTACCTTCGCCTTGTCGGCGATTGAACGGGTTATCGAGGAGCGGGCGCGCGGCGACTCCGCCGCGGCGCTCGGTATTCGTACGCGGCTGGAAGCACAGGTCGGCGGTTCGATCCGCGCCGTTGTGCCGGGGTCGCCCGAAGCTGCCGCCCTTAAACAGGCGCTGATCGCGGACGGCCTGTGGTCGCAATATCTGGAAGTCGCGATCGGCCCCGACGCGGAGGTCTTTACCAAGGCGCCGGTGCTTTCGACTGTCGGTTCGGGCATGCAGATCGGCATTCGCTCCGACTCCACCTGGAACAATCCCGAACCCGAAATCGTGCTGATCGTCGATTCGGCGGGCCAGGCGGTCGGCGCCACGCTCGGCAACGACGTCAACCTGCGCGATTTCGAAGGGCGGTCGGCCCTGCTGCTGGGGAAGGCGAAGGACAATAACGCCTCCTGCGCGCTGGGTCCGCTGATCCGCCTGTTCGACGAAGATTTCACCATCGACGACGTCCGCGCCGCCGAGGTCGAACTGGTCATTGAAGGGCCGGAGGGCTACCGTCTGGAGGGCGTCAGCAGCATGGCGCAGATCAGTCGCGATCCGTTGGAATTGGTGCGCCAGGCGCTGAGCGAGCATCAATATCCCGATGGCTTCGCTCTTTTCCTGGGCACGCTGTTCGCGCCCGTTCAGGATCGCGACGAGCCCGGGCGAGGCTTCACCCACAAGGTCGGCGACCGCGTATCGATCGCGACACCCCGGCTGGGCCGGCTGGTCAACCGGGTCGTGACGTCGAAGGAAGCGCCGCCCTGGACCTTCGGGCTGGGCGCGTTCATGGCCAATCTGGCGGCGCGGGGCCTGATCGGCCATGAGGCGGAGGACGCCCTCGCATGACCGCGTCGGCCACCTATCCCAGCCTTGCGGGAAAACGTGTGTTCATCAGCGGCGGCGGCAGCGGCATCGGCGAAGGCCTGGTCGAGGCTTTCGTCGCGCAGGGCGCGCGCGTCGCCTTTTGCGACATATTGCAAGAAGAAGGAGCGGCGCTGGTCGCCCGGTCGCGGAATGGGGCTTTTGCGCCGTCCTTCCACCGCTGCGATCTGCGCGACGTGAATGCCGTTCAGCAGGTCATCGCTGATGCAGAGCAGACGCTGGGCGGCATCGACATTCTCGTCAACAATGCCGGCAATGACGATCGCCATGTCATAGCGGAGGTCACGCCCGCTTATTGGGATGATCGCATGGCGGTGAACCTGCGGCATATGTTCTTTGCCGCGCAGGCGGCGGTGCCCGCCATGCGCAGGGCTGGGGGCGGCGTCATCCTGAACTTCGGGTCGATCAGCTGGCATCTGGGCCTGCCTGACCTGGTGCTGTACCAGACGGCGAAGGCTGCGATCGAAGGGATGACGCGCGGCTTGGCCCGCGACCTCGGCCGCGACAACATCCGCGTCAACACCATCGTGCCGGGCAATGTGAAGACGCCCCGCCAGATGAAATGGTACACGGAGGAAGGGGAAGCGGAAATTGTCGCGTCCCAGTGCCTGGACGCCCGCATCCTCCCCGCCGATATCGCGGCGATGGCCCTGTTCCTGGCATCAGACGACGCGCGCATGTGCACCGGCCATGACTATTTCGTCGATGCTGGGTGGCGCTGAGCGATGGAGCGCACGCCGCAATCGGTTTTGAGCCTGGGCGCCGTCTTGGGGGAAGGGCCGCTATGGGTCGAGCGGGACCGCGCTTTGTGGTTCGTCGATATCAAGGGGCCGCTGATCCACCGCTACGATCCGGCGACGGCAGTGTTGCGCAGCTGGCCGGTTCCGGCGCCTGTCGGATGGATCGTGCCCGCCGTCGCTGGCGATTTCATCGTCGGCCTCAAGACCGGGTTGCACCGCTTCGACCCTGCAACTGGACGGTTCGCCCTGATCCACGATCCGGAAACGCATCTTCCGGGCAACCGGCTGAACGACGCTACTGTCGATCGTGACGGACGGATCTGGTTCGGGTCCATGGACGACGTGGAGGTTCTGATGAGCGGCCGCATCTATCGCACGGACGGCGGCGTATCGCGTGACACGGGCGCCTTGCCCGTGACGATCACCAACGGGCCGGCGCTGTCGCCTGACGGCACGATCCTCTATCATGTCGACACGCTTGGACGCACGATCTGGAAAAGTCGGATCGACGCGGCGAGGCTCGTCGAGACGGCGCCCTTCGCGCGGATCGAGGAGGGCGCGGGGTATCCCGACGGGCCGACGGTCGACGCGGACGGATGCCTGTGGATCGGCCTATTCGGCGGCTGGGGGGTGCGGCGCTACGACCCCTCCGGGACGTTGATGACGCACATCGCCTTTCGCGTCGCCAACGTCACGAAGGTCGCCTTTGGCGGCGACGGCCTGGCGACCGCCTATGCCACGACCGCGCGCAAGGGATTGACCGGCGCGATGCTGCACGAGCAGCCGCAGGCAGGGGATCTGTTTGCCTTTGACCCAGGTGTCAGCGGGCTTCCCGGCCACTACGCCGACTTATAAAATCGAAGAGGGGATTGGGATGCGAGAACGGCAAATCGAACAGGTCAACATGGCCTTCATCACGGCCATCGTTGCCGTGGCGACGATCGGCGGGTTCATGTTCGGCTATGATTCGGGCGTCATCAACGGGACGCAGGACGGGCTGGAACATGCCTTCAACCTTTCGAAGCTCGGCACCGGCCTGAACGTCGGTGCGATCCTCATCGGCTGCGCCGCGGGCGCGTTCCTGGCCGGCCGGCTGGCGGACGTGATCGGCCGGCGCACGGTGATGATGATCGCCGCACTCCTGTTCGTGGCCAGTGCCCTTGCGGCGGGCGCCGCGGCCTCCTCGCTGCTGTTCATCGCCGCGCGTCTGGTCGGAGGGCTCGGCGTAGGCGCGGCGAGCGTGTTGTCGCCCGTCTATATCAGCGAGGTGACGCCCGCGGCCATCCGCGGCCGCTTGTCGTCGGTCCAGCAGATCATGATCATCACCGGCCTGACCGGCGCGTTCGTGGCCAATTATGTGCTCGCCCATTCGGCCGGAGGATCGCTCGCGGTGCTGTGGCTCGGCCTGCCGGCCTGGCGCTGGATGTTCTGGATGCAGGTGGTACCCGCCGGCATCTATTTCCTCGCTCTGCTCTTGATCCCGGAAAGTCCCCGTTATCTGATAGCGCGCGGTCGCGTGGATGACGCACGCACTGTGCTGACGCGGCTGTTCGGCGCGACCGAAGCGGACCGAAAGGTCGCCGAGATCGACGCCAGCCTGGCAGCGGATCATCATCGTCCCCGTTTCTCCGATCTGATCGACAAGACCAGCGGCAAGCTGCGCGGCGTGGTGTGGGCCGGCATCGGCCTGGCCATGTTCCAGCAGCTGGTCGGCATCAACATCGTCTTCTATTATGGCGCCGTTCTGTGGCAGTCGGTCGGTTTCAGCGAGAGCGACGCCCTGCTGATCAACATCCTGTCCGGCTCGCTGTCGATCCTCGCATGCATCGCAACCGTGTTCCTGATCGACAGCGTCGGCCGCAAGCCGCTGCTCCTCATGGGATCGGCGGGGATGGCGGTCATGCTGGCCGTGGTTGCGATCTGCTTTTCGACGGGCTCGTTCGTTGGCGGCAACCTGCGCCTCTCGGACCAGACCGGCGTTATCGCGCTGGTCGCGGCCAATCTTTACGTGGTGTTTTTCAATCTCAGCTGGGGACCGGTCATGTGGGTCATGCTGGGCGAGATGTTCCCCAACCAGATTCGCGGGTCGGGTCTGGCCGTGGCGGGCTTCGCCCAATGGACCGCCAATTTCCTGGTGTCGGTCAGCTTTCCGGCGCTCGCGGCCGGAGTAGGTCTGCCGGTGACCTACGGTTTCTATGCGCTGGCGGCCTTCGCGTCCTTCTTTTTCGTTCGGGCCATGGTGCACGAAACAAAAGGGCGCGAGCTTGAGGATATGGTCGGCTGACCGTCCTGCGCCTTGCCGCGGGCGATGCGGAAGTCTTGCTTGCACCCGACCGGGGCGGCGCGGTCCTGGCTTGGCGGATCGGCGGTCAGGACATGCTGCGTCCCGCACCGCGCGCGGCGCGCGATCCGCTGGCGATGGCGAGCTTTCCGCTCGTCCCCTATGCCAACCGGATCGCAAACGGCCGCTTCGCCTTTGGCGGCCGTGACTATCGCCTGCCGCGCAATTTCGGGGATCATCCCCACAGCCTGCATGGACTTGGCTGGCTGTCCGGCTGGGACGTGCAGGCTGCCGCGTCCCATAGCGCGACGCTGTGCCACCGTCATCCAGGCAGGGGCGCCTGGCCGTGGCCTTATAGCGCGACGCAGCGGATCGAACTGACGGGCGAGGCCCTCGCGATCGATCTTGCCGTGCGGAACGATGCGGCCGGGACGGCGCCGATCGGTTTGGGCCTGCACCCCTATTTCCCGGTCAGCCAGGCAACCCGCATGCAATTCGACGCGGCACGGCTGTGGTTGTCGGAGCCGCCCGATCATCTGCCGCAGGCGCTTGCTCCGGCTGGCAGGCTTGGCGACTGGTCCGGCGGGGCAGCAGCGATGGGGACCATCCTGATCGATCATTACTACGCCGGATGGACCGGTGTCGCCACCCTCCGGCGGGACGCGCGGACGCGGCTGACCCTCACGGCGACAGGCGCGCGGGGCCTGCATGTCTACCGTCCGCCGGACGCCGGCTTTCTCTGTCTTGAGCCGGTGAGCCACATGCCCGACGCCATCAACCGGCCAGAGGGCATGGACGAACTCGAGCCAGGCCAGTCCCGCACGCTGGCGATGACCATCGCACGGACCATCGACGAAGAATAGGCGCGACCGTCAGACTTTGCGCGGGCGGCGGCGCGGCGCGGCGTCCGACTGCCGGCGGATCAGCGCATAGTCGAGCAGGATATGGCTGGGCGGCCCGTCCTTCTCCATCTTGCCGGTCCTGATCTCGCGCACGAGCAGATCGACCGCGGCGCGCGACATGTCGCTGATCGGTTGGCGGATCGTCGTCAATTCAGGCCAGATCGTGGTCGCCAGCGAGGTATCGTCGAAGCCGCACACGGTCAGGTCGCCGGGCACGTCCAGCCCGCGCCGGTGCGCGACGGCGACAGTTGCTGCGGCCATGTCGTCATTGCTGGCGAAGATCGCGCTCGGCGGCTCGGGCAGGTCGAGTATCTGTTCCGCCGCATCCAGACCCGACCGATAGCTGAACAGGCCCTGGGCCACCAGCCGGTCGTCCACTGCGAACCCGGCTTCGGTCAGCGCGCGGACATAGCCCTGGTAGCGGCGCTCGCTCGCGCTTTGATCGGGATTGCCGCGGATGAAGCCGATCCGAAGGTGACCGAGCGCGATCAGGTGCCGGGTCATGGCATAGGCCGCATCTTCGTCATCGATGCTGACCGCCGACATGCGCTTGGGCGTCCGGCCAGTGGCGACCGCGACGGCCGGGATCATCGCCGCAGCGAGCGCCCGGAGCATCTCGAGCGAATCGCATAGCGGCGGCGGCAGGATGACGCCGTTGATCCGGCCACGCACCAGGTGGTTCACCACATTCTTGACCGACATCTCCTCGTCGAATTTCTCGACGACCAGGTGCGCGTTGTTGCGGCTTGCCCGATCCAGGCTGCCCATCAGGAACTCGCTCAGATAGGAAGAGGACGGGTTGCTGTAGAGCAGGCCGATCCGCATCTCTTCGCCGCCGGCGAGGCTACGCGCGGCCGGGCTCGGCGCATAGTTAAGGGCTTCTATTGCTTTTTGGACCCTTTTTCGGGTCTCTTCCTTCACGACATCTTCGCTGTTGATGACGCGCGAAACCGTCATGGGGGACACGCCGGCATATCTTGCGACATCGTTTATGGTCGGCGCGTTGCGCTGCCGACGCGACGTCCTGCTATCCATCAAGAAATCCTGCCAATCTGCGCATAGTCGATCTAGACTCTAGTCCGATCCGGTAAGCGACAATGGAGACAAAAGCTAAGCGAAAATGCAGCTGAAAGCTCGGCGCATTTCGATAGCGTTATCGTGTGTCGCGCTTGGCCGAACCCGCAGGCGAGAGCAGCGTCTGAGCCGGTGCAATCATTCGGCAATTTAGGCGCTGGGTCATTGGTTCTCTCCCGTCATCCGCCTTGTTACTACCGGTCGAAGGGCATTGACAAGCCATCGCGGCATGCGCAATGGTAACGCTATCATAGAGAACGGCAACCGGAAAAGTCAGGTGCCGTGAAAAGGAGGGGCTCTAGTGTTTCGGTTCCGTCAAAAGCTGGTCGCCGTGTCGGTCCTGGCGCTTCTCGCCGGTGCCCCGCTCGCCGTCGGCGCGCCGACCGCCGCCGCCAGATCGGCCGCGCTGCCTCTTTACAAGGATGCCGGCCAGCCGATCGAGACGCGTGTCGACGACCTGTTGTCGCGCATGACGCTGGAAGAGAAGGTTGCCCAGATAACCACCGTGTGGGAGGGCAAGGTCGCGATCTTCGACGACAGGCTCCAATTGGACCCGGCGAAGTTGAAGGCCCGTTATCCCGACGGTTTGGGCCAGTTCGCACGGCCGTCCGACGCCAAGGGCGCCGTCAGCCCGCGTGTCTCGCCAGGGCGCGATCCGCGCCAGACGATCGCGCTGGTCAATGCGCTGCAACGCTGGGCGACGACGCAGACACGGCTCGGCATCCCCATCCTGTTCCATGAGGAGGGGCTGCACGGCTACGCCGCCGTCGGCGCGACCAGCTTTCCCCAGGCGATCGCCATGGCATCGTCCTTCGATCCCGCCATGGTGCGCGACGTCAACACCGTGATTGCCCGCGAAATCCGCTCGCGCGGCGTCCGCCTGGCGCTGTCGCCCGTGGTCGACATCGCCCGTGATCCGCGCTGGGGCCGGATCGAGGAGACCTTTGGCGAGGATCCCTATCTCGTCGGCGAGATGGGCGTCGCGGCGGTCGAGGGGCTGCAAGGGCCGGGGCGTTCGCGCCTGCTTGGCCCCGGCCATGTGTTCGCCACGCTCAAGCACCTGACCGGCCATGGCCAGCCTGAAAGCGGGACCAATGTCGGCCCGGCGCCGATCTCCGAGCGCGAGCTGCGCGAGAACTTCTTCCCGCCGTTCGAGCAGGTCGTGAAACGCACCGGCATCGAAGCGGTGATGGCGAGCTATAACGAGATCGACGGCGTCCCGAGCCATGCCAATCGCTGGCTTCTCCACGATGTGCTGCGGGGCGAATGGGGCTTCCGCGGCGCGGTGGTCAGCGACTATTCGGCGATCGACCAGCTCATGAGCATCCACCATATCGCCAATGATCTGGAGGGTGCGGCCAAGCGCGCGCTGGATGCGGGCGTGGATGCAGATCTGCCCGACGGCTTGTCCTATGCGACGCTCACCAGGGCCGTGCGCGAAGGGCGTGTGAGCGAGGCGGAGGTCGATCAGGCCGTGCGCCGGATGCTGGAACTCAAGTTCCGTGCGGGTCTTTTCGAGCACCCCTATGCCGACGCCACGCAATCCGCCGCGATCACCAACAACGCGGAGGCGCGCGCGCTCGCCCTGAAGGCCGCGCAGCGGTCGATCACGCTGCTCAAGAACGACGGCATGCTTCCCCTCAAGGCCGAGGGCACGATCGGCGTCTTCGGCCCCAGCGCCGCTGTCGCACGCCTGGGCGGCTATTATGGCGAGCCCTCGCACACCGTCTCGATCCTCGACGGGATCAAGGCCAAGGTCGGCGGCCGCGCGAAGATCGTCTTCGCGCAGGGCGTAAAGATCACCGAGAATGACGACTGGTGGGAAGACAAGGTCGTCAAGTCCGACCCGGCGGAAAACCGCGGATTGATCGCGCAGGCGGTCGAGGCGGCGAAGGGCGTCGACCGCATCGTCCTGACATTGGGCGATACCGAGCAGTCGAGCCGCGAAGGCTGGGCCGATAATCACCTCGGCGACCGGCCGAGCCTCGATCTCGTCGGCGAACAGCAGGAGCTGTTCGATGCGCTGAAGGCGCTGGGCAAGCCGATCACCGTCGTGCTCATCAATGGCCGCCCGGCGTCCACGGTCAAGATTTCAGAGCAGGCCGATGCGCTGGTCGAGGGCTGGTATCTCGGCGAGCAGGGCGGAAACGCCATGGCCGACGTCCTGTTCGGCGACATTAACCCAGGCGGCAAGCTGCCGGTCACCATCCCCCGCTCGGTCGGCCAGCTGCCCATATTCTACAACTACAAGCCGAGCGCGCGGCGTGGCTATCTGTTCGATACCACGGCGCCGCTCTATCCGTTCGGCTACGGCCTCAGCTATACGCGCTTCGAGCTGTCGCCGCCGCGGCTATCGGTGCCGCGGATGGGCCCGGGCGGCACCGTCACCGTATCGGTGGACGTCCGCAACACGGGTGCCCGCGCGGGCGACGAGACCGTTCAGCTCTACATTCGCGACAAGGTGAGCTCGGTCACTCGGCCGGTGAAGGAGCTCAAGGGCTTCGAGCGCATCACCTTGAAGCCGGGAGAAAGCCGGACGGTGCAGTTCGCCGTCGGACCCGAAAGCCTGCAGATGTGGAACGACCGCATGGAGCGTGTCGTCGAGCCGGGCGAGTTCGAGATCATGACCGGCAACAGCTCGGTTGATCTCAAGTCGACGACGCTGACGGTCACGCCGTGACCGCCCCTGTGCTTTCCCGCCGCCATATGTTGGGCCTGCTCGCGACGACATCGTTGATGGGCGCCGCGTCCGCTGTCGCGCGTCCGGGCACGCCGCTCTACAAGAACGCGTCCGCGCCCATCGACCTGCGCGTGCGCGACCTCATGGGGCGGATGACGCTGGAAGAAAAGGTCGGCCAGATCATCGCGCTCTGGGCGACCAAGGCCGAGATCATGGACGATCTCACTTTCTCGCCGGCCAAGGCCAGCGCCGCCTATCCGGCGGGCTTCGGCCAGATCACGCGTCCATCGGACCGGCGCGGTGCGCCCAACGGCTCGACCCAGGCCGGCGGCGTCGGCGCGCGCTGGCGCACGCCGGCGGACACCGTCGCCTTCGTCAATGCCGTCCAGAGATGGGCGGTGGAAGAGACGCGCCTCGGCATCCCCGTGCTGTTCCACGAGGAATCGCTGCACGGCTACATGGCGACCGATGCGACCATGTTTCCGATGGCGATCGGCCTTGCCGGCAGTTTCGATCGCCAGCTGATGCAGGACGTCCAGTCCGTCGTCGCGCGCGAGGTACGCGCCCGCGGCGTTCACCTCGCGCTCTCGCCCGTCGTCGACATCGCGCGCGATCCGCGCTGGGGCCGCATCGAGGAGACCTTCGGCGAGGATCCCTATCTGTGCGGAGAGATGGGCGTGGCCGCCGTCCTCGGCCTCCAGGGGGAGGGCAAGGAGCTCGGCCCCGGCAAGGTGATGGCGACGCTCAAGCACATGACCGGGCACGGCCAGCCTCAAAGCGGCGAGAACATTGCCCCGGCGCCGATCTCGCAGCGCGACCTGCGCGAGAATTTCTTCCCGCCGTTCCGCGCCGTCGTGAAGCGCACCGGCATCGCCGCGGTCATGCCGAGCTATAATGAGATCGACGGCGTACCCAGCCATATGAACCAGTGGTTGCTGCGCGACATATTGCGCGGCGAATGGGGTTTCGACGGCGCGGTCGTCAGCGACTATGGCGCCGTTCCCGAACTCGACACCATCCACCATGTCCAGCCTGATCTCCGGGCCGCTGCGCGTGCTGCGCTGCGGGCGGGAATGGATTGCGAGCTGCCCGACGGCCTGGCCTATCGGACGCTCGTAGAACAGGTCCGCGCGGGGCTCGTCCCTCCCGAAGCCGTCGACGCCGCCTGCAAGCGGATGTTGACGCTCAAGTTCCGCGCGGGCCTGTTCGAAAATCCCTGGCCGCAGAAGGACTATGACCGGCTGACCGGCAATGCGGAGGCAAGGGCACTTGCCCTCAGGGCCGCGCACAGGTCGATTGCGCTGCTCAAGAATGACGGCGTGCTGCCGCTCAAGGCGGGCGCGCAGGCGAAAGTGGCGGTGATCGGTCCCAATGCGGCGGTGGCGCGCCTGGGTGGTTATTCCAGCATACCCCGCGAGGCCGTTTCGCTGCTCGAAGGCATACAGGCCAAGCTCAAGGGCAAGGCCGAGGTGGTCCATGCTCAGGGCGTGTTCATCACGCAGAGCGAGGACCGTTCGGTGGATGAGGTTCTGCTGGCCGATCCGGCGAAAAACCGGCAGCTGATCGCGCAGGCCGTCGACATGGCGAAGGGTGCCGATGTCGTCATCCTCGCCATCGGAGACACCGAACAGACCAGCCGCGAAGGTTTTGCCGCCAATCACTTGGGCGACCGCACCAGCCTGGACCTAGTGGGCGAGCAGAATGATCTGTTCGCGGCGATCAAGGCGACCGGCAAGCCCGTCGTCGTCTGCGCGATCAACGGGCGGCCCCCCAGCTATCCGTCAGTCGCCGAGGGCGCCAACGCGCTGCTCGAATGCTGGTATCCGGGCCAGGAAGGCGGCACGGCCATGGCCGACATCCTGTTCGGCGACGTCAATCCGGGCGCCAAGCTGGCGGTGACCGTCGCCCGCGACGCGGGACAGATCCCGGTCTTCTACAACCGCAAGCCATCGGCGCGGCGCGGCTATGTGTTCGAGGACATCGAGCCGCTGTTCCCTTTCGGTTTCGGCCTCAGCTACACGCGGTTCGAAATCGGCGCCCCGCGCCTGTCGGCGCCGCGCATCGGCGTCGGCGGCGAAGTCACCGTCGAAGTCGATGTCCGCAACGTGGGCGATCGTGCAGGCGACGAGGTGGTGCAGCTCTATGTCCACGACCGCGTTGCATCGGTCACGCGCCCGATCAAGGAGTTGAAGGGGTTCGAGCGGGTGACGCTCGCGCCCGGCGAAAGCCGCACGGTGCGCTTCACCTTGGGGCCGGACGCCTTCGCGCTCTGGAACCTCGACATGCAGGAAGTGGTCGAGCCGGGCCAGTTCGACATCCTGGCCGGCCCCGACAGCCGCGCGCTCCAATCCGTCACGCTCGAAATCGTTTGAACAGGGATCGTCCATGCCTATCATCACCGGCGCCAAGGTCATCGTCACATGTCCCGGCCGCAACTTCGTCACGCTGAAGATCGAAACCGACGAGGGCTTCACCGGCCTCGGCGACGCGACCCTCAACGGGCGTGAACTGTCGGTCGCGAGCTACCTCACCGATCATGTCATTCCGTGCCTGATCGGCCGGGACGCGCACCGGATCGAGGATATCTGGCAATATCTCTACAAGGGTGCCTATTGGCGGCGCGGTCCGGTCACGATGACCGCGATCGCCGCCGTCGACATGGCGCTGTGGGACATCAAGGGCAAGGTAGCGGGCCTGCCCGTCTATCAGCTGCTGGGGGGCGCCAGCCGCGAGGGCGTGATGGTCTATGGCCACGCCAACGGCACGACGGTCGAGGACACCGTGAAAGTCGCGCTCGAATATCAGGCGCAGGGCTACAAGGCGATCCGGCTGCAGTGCGGCGTGCCGGGCATGGCGTCGACCTACGGCGTGTCGAAGGACAAATATTTCTACGAGCCCGCCGACGCCGACCTGCCCACCGAGAATGTCTGGAACACGTCCAAATATCTCCGCATCGTGCCCGAGCTGTTCAAGGCGGCGCGCGAGGCGCTGGGCTGGAACGTGCATTTGCTGCACGACATCCATCATCGCCTGACGCCCATCGAAGCGGGGCGGCTGGGCAAGGATCTGGAACCCTATCGCCCCTTCTGGCTGGAGGATGCGACACCGGCCGAGAACCAGGAGGCGTTCAAGCTGATCCGCCAGCACACGACGGCGCCGCTGGCCGTGGGCGAGATCTTCAATTCGATCTGGGATGCCAAGGACCTGATCCAGAATCAGCTGATCGACTATATCCGCGCGACGGTGGTCCATGCCGGCGGCATCACGCATCTGCGCCGCATCGCTGCGCTGGCCGACCTGTATCAGGTGCGCACCGGCTGCCACGGCGCGACCGACCTCTCGCCGGTTTGCATGGCGGCTGCGCTGCACTTCGACCTGTCGGTGCCGAACTTCGGTGTGCAGGAATATATGCGCCACACGCCTGAAACCGACGCGGTCTTCCCCCATGCCTACAGTTTCGCCGACGGCATAATGCATCCGGGGGACAAGCCCGGCCTGGGCGTCGACATCGACGAAGAGCTTGCCGCGAAATATGAGTATAAGCGCGCCTTCCTGCCGGTGAACCGGCTTGAGGACGGCACCATGTACAATTGGTGATCCGTGGTGGCCGATGCTTCTCGACCGCGTGGCAGAATCCGCTGGATCGTCTGCGCGCTGATCTTCGCGGCAGTGGTGCTAAGCTATGTCGACCGCCTCGTGCTGTCCGTGCTCAAGCCCTCGCTGCAGGCTGAATTTGGCTGGACGGAGCCGGGCTATGCCGACATCGCCTTCTGGTTCCAGGCAGCTTATGGCGTCGGTTACCTGCTGTTCGGGCGGTTCATCGACAAGGTCGGCGCGAAGATCGGCTATGCGGTGGCGGTCGGCATCTGGACGCTCGGCCATTTCGCGCAGACGCTGGTCACGTCCACCATGGGCTTCGCGATCGCGCGGTTGCCGTTGGCGCTGGGCGAGAGCGGCACCTTTCCCGCCGCGATCGCGGCGGCCGCCGAATGGTTTCCGAAGCGCGAGCGGGCGCTGGCCATCGGCATCTTCAACGCGGGGGGCAATATCGGCGCGCTGGTGACGCCGCTGGTCGTCCCGGCGATCGCGCTCGCGATGGGCTGGCGCGCCGCCTTCTGGATCACGGGCGCAGTCAACATCATCTGGCTCGTCGCCTGGCTCGCCTTCTACCGGCGCCCGCGCGAGCATGCGATGACCACGGTCGAGGAAGTCGCCTATATCGAGAGCGATTCGCCGATCGAGCAGAAGCCGATCCCCTATCGCGCGCTGTTCCAGCTTAAACAGACCTGGGCCTATATCATCGGCCGCTTCCTCATCGATCCGGTCTGGTGGATGTTCCTCTTCTGGCTGCCGGATTTCTTCTCGCGCCGCTATGGCGTCGACCTCAAGGGCTTCGGACCGCCGCTGATCGCGGTCTATCTGCTGGCCGACATCGGCTCGATCGCGGGCGGCTATGCTTCCTCGCGCATGCTCGGCAAAGGCTATTCCGCCAATCGTTCGCGCAAGCTCGCCATGCTAGGCTGCGCATTTCTGGCGGTGCCGGTCGCCTTCGCCCAGCAGGCGCCCGGCCTCTGGATCGCCGTGCTGCTCATCGGCCTCGCCTGCGCGGGGCACCAGGGCTTCTCGTCCAACATCTACGCCATGCCCGCCGACCTGTTTCCGCGCTGGGCGCAAGGGTCGATCATCGGTCTTGGCGGCTTCGCCGGCGCGGCGGGCGGCATGTTGATGGCCAAATATGCCGGTTATGTCCTCGACAGCGTGGGCAGCTACACGCCGATCTTCGCCTTCTGCGGCATCGCCTATCTGCTGGCGCTCGCGGTCTATCATTTCATCAATCCGACCTATGCGCCGGTCTCAACCGAAGGTCTGGCGAGGGACGCCGCATGAAGCCGCTGACACTCCATCCCGACCGGCTCTTTCCCGCAGATCCGCGCATGCGCGATGTTGCGCGGGCTCTCCATGCGACCGTCAAGGACCTGCCGATCGTCAGCCCGCACGGGCATACCGATCCGCGCTGGTTCGCCTATGACGAGCCCTTCGCCAACCCGGCGGAGCTGCTGATCGTCCCCGATCACTATGTCTTCCGGATGCTGATGAGCCAGGGCGTGACGCTGGACCAGCTCGGCGTTCCCACCGTCGACGGCAGCGCGGTTGAACCCAATCCGCGCGCAATCTGGCAGCGCTTCGCCGAACGCTATCATCTGTTCCGGGGTACGCCCTCGCGGATGTGGCTCGACTGGGTTTTCGCCGAGGGGTTCGGGATCGACGTCCGGCTCGAGGCGGGAACCGCCGATCATTATTACGACGTCATCGATGCGGCGCTGAAGACGCCCGCCTTTCGCCCGCGCGCGCTGTTCGAACGCTATAATATCGAACTGATCGCGACCACCGAGGGCCCGCTCGATCCGCTCGACCATCATCGCGCCATCCGCGCGAGCGGCTGGAAGGGCAGGGTGGTCACCGCCTATCGTCCCGATCCGGTGATGGATCCGGAGACGCCGGGCTTCGTCGAGAACGTCCGCGCCTTCTGTGCGATGGCGGGCGAGGATGCGGACAGTTTCGCGGGGTATCTGCGCGCCCATGCGAAGCGCCGCGCCGATTTTCGTGAAGCGGGGGCGACGTCGACCGACCACGGCCATCCCAGCGCGTTCACCGCCGACCTGCCGCGGGCGGAGATTGAAGCGCTCTACGCGAGGGTAATGGCGGGCCCGGTGGCGCCGGCAGAAGCGGAGCTGTTCCGCGGCCATATGCTCACCGAAATGGCGCGGATGTCGACCGAGGACGGTATGGTGATGCAATTGCATCCCGGCGTTTATCGCAGTCACAATGCCGCCGTGCTTGCCCGTTTCGGACGGGACAAGGGCGGCGACATTCCGCTTCCCGGCGAATTCGTCCGCGCGCTGAAGCCCTTGCTCGACCGCTTCGGCAACGACCTGCGCCTGACCCTGATCCTCTTCACGCTGGACGAGGATGTCTATTCGCGTGAGCTGGCGCCGCTGGCGGGCCATTATCCGGCCCTCAAGCTGGGGCCGCCCTGGTGGTTCCACGATAGCCCCGAAGGCATGCGCCGGTTCCGCGAGCGGGTCACAGAGACCGGCGGCTTCTACAACACCGTCGGCTTCAACGATGACACCCGCGCCTTCCTGTCGATCCCGGCGCGGCACGATGTCGCGCGGCGCATGGACTGCGCCTGGCTGGCGCAACTCGTCGCCGAGCATCGGCTCGAGGAAGACGAAGCGTTCGAACTGGCGCGGGCGCTGGCCTATGATCTCGTCAAGGCGGCCTATAAGCTTTGAACCGCCTGTCCTCCGCCACGCTCGACCGATTGTCCGACGACGTCCTGCGTCCTGCCTATGACCGGGCCACCGTAAAGCGCGGCGTCGTCCATCTGGGCATCGGCGCCTTCCATCGCGCGCATCAGGCGGTGTTCTTCGACGATGTCATGAACCGCGGCGACCTGCGCTGGGGGATCATCGCCGCTTCGCTGCGATCGCCTGCCGTGCGCGATCAGATGGCGCCGCAGGACGGGCTCTACACGCTGGTCGTGCGGGACGGGAGCGCGGAGCAGGCAAGGATCGTCGGCGCCGTCCAGGATGTGATCGTCGCCCCCGAAGCGCCGCGAGACCTGCTCGCAGCCCTTGCGCGCCCCGATACCCATATCGTCACGCTCACCGTCACCGAGAAGGGCTACAAGCTCGACCCGGCGACCGGCGCGCTGCTCGATGACGACCCGCAACTGGCGACGGACCTTGCCAGCCTCGATGCGCCGCAGACTGCGCCGGGCTACCTGGTCGCCGCGCTGGCCATGCGCCGCGCCGCCGGCCTTTCGCCCTTCACCGCCATTTCCTGCGACAATCTGCCGCACAACGGCGCGCGCCTGCGCGATGCGGTGCTCGGCCTGGCGCGGCGCCACGACCCGGCCCTCGCCGAGTGGATCGCTGCCCGGGGCGCATTCCCACAGACGATGGTCGACCGCATCGTCCCCGCCACGATCGATGGCGACATCGCCGCGCTTGCCGCGCGGATCGGCGTCGAGGATCGCGCGATGGTCAAGACCGAGCCGTTCCTGCAATGGGTGATCGAGGATGATTTCTGCGGTCCCCGGCCGGACTTCGGGCCGGGCGTGCAACTGACCACCAATGTCGCGCCATGGGAGGAGGCGAAGCTGCGCCTCCTCAACGGCGCGCATAGCGGCATCGCTTATCTCGGCGGTCTGGCGGGCATCGACCATGTGCATGAGGTGCTTGGCGTTCCAGAGGCGCGCGCCTTCGTCGAGGCGCTGTGGGACGAGAGCGAGACGACGCTGTCGCCGCCGCCCGAGCTGGACGTCGCCGCCTATCGCCGCGACCTGATGGCCCGGTTCGGCAATCCGACCTTGCAGCACCGCACGCGCCAGATCGCGATGGACGGCTCGCAGAAGCTGCCGCAGCGCCTGCTGGCGCCGATCGCAGCACGGCGCGCCGCGGGCCAGGGCGTAGGGGCCTTGTCGCTGGCCGTCGCCGGCTGGATCCGCTGGCAGGCGGGGCGCGATGATCAGGGCCGTGCCCATATGATCGATGACCCGCTCGGCCCGTCGATCGCCGCCCTGCTTGCGCCTGCGACGAACGCGGCGGAGCGGGTGGAGGCTATCGTCGGGTCCGACCTAGTGGTGCCGCGCGCGCTGCGGGACGATGCGGTGTTTCGCGATGCGCTGCGGCGCTGGCTTGACCTGCTGGAAACCGAGGGCGCCCGCGCCGCGCTGCGTTGCCTGGCGCGGCGCTGACGACGGGCGCTGCCGGTCCCCTGGGGTGGGACCGGCTCCTTCGCCCACGCTGACCCTGTTCTAGGCGGCGACCGGCCCGAGATAGGACGGCGGCAGGGGCACGGTCGCCAGAACGACCTTCTGGAGCACGACATTGTCGTCGAGCCGCCAGATCTTCACGACATGCCTGCCGGCGGTCAGGGGGCCGAGTTCCGCCGACAGCCGCACGATATTGTCGCGCACGGCATCCGCCCAGGCCTGCTTGCCCGGTGTATCCTGCGTGCCGCCCGTCGCCTCGAGGCGCACCGTGAGCGGCTGGAGGGGCCTGTCGTCGACGGAAACGCCGATACGCAACCCGCCATGCCCGAGCGTGTCGAGGGTCGGCGTGAGGAACAGCGTGAGTGTCGCGGCGCCGGGCCTGTCCACCACCATGTCATATTCGAGACGCACGCCGTCCCGCTCGCTGGTCGCGGCCTGGCCCTGGGGCAGCGCGAGCACGCCGCCCGCAGTGCGGCCGAGATTGGGGATGCTCGTCCATCGCAGGCCGGGACCATGATGGGCGCGATCGAACGTTCCCGCCTCGCGCGCGACGATTCCGGGGTGACGGGCCGGAGCGGGCACGAAGGTCGGCTGGCGCCGCCGCTTGCCGTCGGGCGTATCGCCGCCGACGCGGATGATGCTCGGCATCGTCTGTTGCGTGGGATCGTTCCAGATGACGTAGTTCATGTGAACCTGGTTCATCATGCCGTCCCACTTGCCGCCGTTGATCGTGTGATAGCGTTCGGTCAGGGCGCCATCCCGCGCATAGGCGGCCTCGGCCTCGGTGGCGAAATAATTGGCGCGCGCGTCGTTCGACGCGGCGAGTTTGCGATTCCAGGCGGTGCAGTAATAAAGGCGATAGAGGTTCGCCATCGCCGACACCGGAAATTCGAGCAACTGGTAATAGGCGTCCGCCTGCTCCGGCGGCAGCTTGCCGCGCACCGCCAGCATGCGGGTTTCCAGCGCGTTCCACTCGTCGACCATCTGCCCGAACTCGCCGCCGTCCAGGGCGTCCGCGGTCACCTTGCCCAGGGGGAAGCTGTCCTGATCGATCAGTTCTGGCTTACGCCGCGCCGCCAGCTTGCTGTAGGTCGTGATGATGTCACCGATCTCGGCGGCCAGGGCGGCACCAAAGCTCGCTCGCGCCCAGGCCTGCGGATAGGCTCGCAGCGCCTCGGCGGTCATCGCCTCCGGATTCCATGCCATCGACAGGAAGAAGCCCAGCGGGAATTCCATCGGCTTGATGTCGCCGACATTGGCGATCCATATCTGTCTGGCGCCGCGTCGATAGGCCAGGTCCATCTGTTGCCAAACCTTCTCGATCTGGTTGGTGTTCAGCCACTTGTAGTTGCGCGGTACCCCGACATAGTCGAAATGATAATAGACGCCGTAACCGCCCTGGCGGGGCGGCGCACCCAGCGGCGGCAGCCGGCGGATCTGCCCCCAATTGTCGTCTGCGAACAGCAGCGTGACGTCGTCGGGCGCCTTCATTCCGCGGTCGTAATAGTCCTGGACCTCCTTGTAGAGCGCCCAGAGCTGCGGCGTTTCGCTGGCCGGCTTCTTCGTGACCTCCGCGATGATCTTGCGCTGGTCGGCGACGATCCGCTCGAGCAGTTCGGTCGCCGTGCCCTCGACCATGGCTTCGTCGCCGTCGCCGCGCATGCCCACCGTGACCAGTGATTCGTAGACCTGTCCCTTGCCCTTGGAGACCATCCTTTCGATGCCGCCCCGCCAGAAGGCGCGCAGGTTCTCGCCGTTGGTGACATAGTTCCACGGGCCGCCGGTAATGCCCTGCTCCGTATGGCGGTGCCACTCGTCCTGCGCGCGCAGCATCGGCTCATGATGGGAATTGCCCATCACCACACCCATCGCATCCGCGACGATCATGTTTTCGGGATCGTCGGCGGCGAACGCCTTGGGCGCCCACATCGCCGGCCAGAGGTAGTTGCCCTTCATACGCAGCAGCAGTTCGAACACATGGGCGTACATCGCCGAATTGATGCCGCCGAACTTCTTCTGCGCCCAACCGCTGAAGCACGGGTTCTCGTCGTTGATGAAGAAGCCGCGATATCGAACCTTCGGCTGGTCGACCCAGGGCTCTCGCGGGATGTAAACGTTGTTCCGACGCTGGACCGGGACGTCGGCGAACCAGTGCCAGGCTGACACGCCGACCTGCTCGCACAGGTCATAGACCGCGAACGCGGCGCCGCGACGGTCGGCGCCCATGATGACGAGTGCTTCCTCCACGCCCGGGAACGGCTTGTCGATCACCAGGCGAAGATAAGCTTCCCACTGGCCCCTGATGCGCGACACGTCGATCCTGCGCCCCGCCACCAGCGCATCGATTGCCGGGCTTTGCCCCAGGACGCCGATCAGCACGACCGGACCGTCCGTCGCCACCATATCGATGCGAACCTGCGGCGATCGTCCGGATGTGCGTTTGATATCGTCGGCGAGGCATTTGGCCGCGAAATGGACCGCGGAATCCGCACTTTGTTCGACCACGAGGGTGGCTGGCAAGCCGTTGGCGATGAGTGGAAACGCGCGGTTGCGGGAAGCGACCGCAGCCAAGATCGGGCTACTCGTCGACAACGCGGCCAAGATGCCGGCAGTCGCGGCTCCTGCAAGCAGTCGTCGACGCGAAAGCAGGGTGGTCGTCGCTTTCATCATCCTCGCCCTTTCAATTATGATAGCGTTACCAGATGATGGAAGTCGGGGAGCTTGGCAAGTCCGATCAGTCCGCAGAAGATTGAAAGCCCTGGCCGATGTCACGGATCGAGGTGGTTCGGCGAGAAAGGTCTCGAGAGGCGAATTGGGGGGGCGATTTCGTGCTGACGAGACATGGTGCGCAGCCACGTGGTTGCCGGGGTGAGATCGGCACTTGGACAGCGAGGCGATGTCGCCGTCTCCATCGTCCGCCTGCGCTAGCGGTACAGCACGACTCTGGCCGCCGCTCGAAGGACGGGTCGACCGATCTGCGCTGCACGCCTGCAGCGAGCACGTTGCCATGGGGCACGGGCCCATCGTCATCCCTGGCTGCGTGCAACCCTATCTTTGGAGAGGCGCGGCGGAGGGCGTCATGCAGATGCTGCTGGCGCGCGAGCTCGCGCGGACGCTCGGCGGACTCGCCTGGATCTGGGGGATAACCTCATTTGCAGGCTCGAAGTCGATCGGCCTCTATGGCACCGACGCGCAGAAGAAGCAGTTCCTGCCGCTGATCGCAACGGGGCAACTCAAGGCGGCGATCGCCTTTACCGAACCTGCGGGCGGCACCGACCTGCTCGGCGCGATGGCTACCACCGCCGAGCGCGGGGATGGCGGCTGGATTCTCAACGGCGAGAAAATCTGGAGTTCGTCGGTGCATGTCGCGGACTATCTCCTCGTAATCACCCGCAGCGACAAGAACGCGGAGAAGAAGCATCAGGGGCTGACCCTGTTCTGGGTGCCGACCAAGAGCGAGGGGGTGAAGATCACGCCGCTCTCGAAGCTCGGCATGTGCTCAATGGGCAGCTGCTCGGTCCATTTCGAAGATGTTTTCGTGCCAGACGACCTCGTCCTCGGCGAGCCGCACAAGGCCTGGTACATGCTGCTGCCGACGCTCAACAACGAGCGCATCATGGTCGGCGCGTTCTGCCTCGGCGTCATCGACGGCGTGCTGGAAGATGCGGTTGACTATATGAAGCAGCACCAGGCGTTCGGCGGCATCATCGGCCGCTTTCAAAGCCTCCAGCATTATGTCGCCAATATCGCGACCATGCAGAAAACGACCGAGTTGATGCTCCATTTCTGCGCCGACAAACAGTCGAAAGGCGAGAATATCGGCTTGGAAGCGAATATGCTGAAGCTTCTCGCTTCCGAGAACGCGAACAAGGCGGCGGATCTAGGTTTCGTGGACAAAGGGTATCCAGAGTTTGACTGGGGCGAGAGCGACGAAACCGAGATAAGATTCCCTGATTTTGTCGTAGCGGGTCGCGATGCGCCGCCAGTTCTTGAGTTTGTTGAACATGCGCTCGATCAGGTTGCGCCATTTGTATTTGGCACGGTCGTGCGGGGCAGGATTGCGCCGGTTGACCTTGGCGGGGATCACCGCTTCGACACCGGCCGCCTCGATCTCCTCGCGTATCGTATCGGCATCGTAGCCTCGATCGGCCAGGAAGGCTTCGATCCGGTCGGTTATCATGCGGAACAGCGGTGCGAAGCCCTGCACGTCGTGTGCCTGCCCGGGTGTCAGCACGAAGCCGAGCGGGAGGCCTCTGGCGTCGCACCTTGCGTGGAGCTTGGTGAAGCCGCCTCGCGATCGGCCAAGCGCCTCGGTTTGCTGAGTCCCCTTTTATGCCGACGACACAATGATGTGCCCGGACCACTGTGCTGTCGATCATGTCGGCTGCCGTGTCGCGCCCCGCCAATTCGGTCAGCGTCTCGAGCATGGCATCGAACACGCCGGTCGTGACCCATCGTCGATAGCGTCGGAACACGCTGTTCCAATTGCCATACTCGTCCGGCAGGTGCCGCCACTGCCCACCGGTCCGCGCGATGCATATCATGCCTTCAAAATAGCGGCGGTTATCCTGAGCCGGGCGGCATCCACGACCTTGCTCAGGGGGCAACAGCGGCCCGATCACTCCCCATTCTTCGTCTGAGACCCCGATCCGCTCGCCCAAAGCAGCCCCCAAAACTAGGCCGGATCGACATTCAGCGTAACCAGATTATGGCGGCGGCGAGGTGAATGAAGCCGAGGAAGTGGATGGATCGGCGATCGTAGCGTGTTGCGAAGCGTCGGAAATGTTTGAGGCGGCCAAAGCATCGCTCGATCCGATTGCGCTGTTTGTAGAGTTCTGTGTCGTGCGGGATGAGGAGCTTGCGATTGCGCTTGGACGGGATCACCGCCTGCGCCTCCATCTGGGCAATCTTGTCGCGTAAAGCATTGCTGTCATAGGCTTTGTCGGCGAGCACGGCCTCCGTTTGCTGATCTTCCAGGAGGTCGGAAGCGGCAGTGATGTCATGGGCCTGTCCGGCGGTGATGCGAAATCGCAATGGTCGACCCAACGCATCAGCCAGCATATGGATCTTGGTCGTCAGTCCTCCTCGGGAACGCCCCAGCGCCTGGTCCTGCGCCCCCTTTTCCGGTCGCCGCCTGCTGGTGGGCACGAACGATAGTGCTGTCGATCATCAGATACTGGTTGTCGCGGTCCGTCGCGAGCGCATCGAATACCCGCTCCCATACACCGGCATTACACCAGCGACTGAAGCGCCGGTGCACTGTCTTCCATCGGCCGTAGCGCTCAGGCAGGTCGCACCAGTGCGCGCCAGATCGCAGAACCCACAAACATCCGTTCACAAACAATCGGTTATCTGATCCCGTGCGACCAGGATCACCAGCCTTGCCAGGAAGCAACGGCGCAATCTTCGCCCACTGCGCATCGCTCAACTCGTATCGCTTGATCGCCATCAGCTGCTCCGTGATCCATCACAGAGCCCTATGAATCAGCCATCAGCACGCTTGGGAACCCTGAATGTCGATCCGGCCTAGATCCCCCTTCGTACGGCCATAGCGGTCCTGCACGATCCGCTTGATTCGCATCGTCGGCGCCATCGGCGAGCGCAGGCGCTGCATGGAGGCGAAGGGATCCCCCGACGCGCAGTCGCGGCCTCAGCGGCAATGGCTGGGCAGCTCGGGCGCGTCGATCCCATGAAGGCGGATACGCTCACGCCCGCAGCGGGTTGTGTCACCATCGCCTACACGGCAATCGGTGACGATCTCGGGGTAGATGGATGGAGTGGCGGCGGGAAGCGCGGCAAGGATGGTCGCGATCAATCTCGTGGGCCGTCTTTCAGTGGGTTTCGCCGTGTATGCGGCATTGCGTGTTTCCCGTGAAAGCCCGTTACCGCTACAAACTCGTCCAGAATCGGCGCCTTCGCTGGACGTGGCTCCCGCATAGAGATTGCGGATCGCTGCAACCAAATTCCTCGCGCGTCGCCATGCTCACCTTCCTCATCCCTGCAATCCCCGATCACCCGCGATCGGGAACATCTCTGATGGGGCACCCCAATCAAACAAAGGAGCTTTTCTGGCGAGGCAATGCGTAGGGCGGCTATGTCGTCGATTTCGACAAGGAGATGCTCGACAGCGTGCCGCATCACAGCAATGACGAGCCGGCGTTCGATCGCGGCTATGGCGAGCAGGTCTATGGCTATTACGGGTTGAGCTATTTTCCCTGGGGCTGGTCGTGGGTTGTATCGGTTCGCAGGTCAGTCGAGCGCGGGAAGCCGAGGTCGGCGAGCGCATCGGGAAGATCGACGATGGTATCGAGCGCTATCTGCGCCTCGCTTCCACATCGGCACCCCACGATGCAGTGTGTCTAAAGGCTTGATTGTGCCACCCACTGCGCTATTCGATTTATCAATCGCTCAAATGTACGAAAATCGAACTTTAAGGAGGGTACAATGCCGGCAATCGATCCCGACCGCTATCAATGGATCAAGGTCACGAAAGCGGATGGCATCGCAACGCTGACGCTCAACAATCCACGCAGGAAGAATGCCGTCTCCCGTCCTATGCACAAGGAGATCGAGCGGATCTGGGACGATGTCGATGCAGATGACGATATCCGGGTCGTGATCCTCACCGGAGAGGGCGATGCCTTCTGCGCCGGCACCGATCTCAGCGTGCAGGATGCCGATAATCAGGAAGGCCGCCCGGGTCGCCCGCCGACGCGCAGCGCGCGCCGGCTGTTCTGGAACATGCTCGATTGCGAGAAGCCGATCATCGCAAAGGTGCGCGGGCCTGCCTACGGCGTGGGCGTGAACATCGCCATGGCGGCCGACATCGTCGTGGCGGCGGAGCATGCGCGCTTCTGCGATTCCCATGTGAAGATGGGTATCGCCGCAGGGGATGGCGGTGCCGCGCTATGGCCATTGCTGATCGGCTTCCATCGCGCCAAGGAATATCTGATGATCGGCGATCCAATCGACGCGCAGCGCGCCGAGGCGATCGGTCTGATCAATTATTGCCTGCCTGATGTGGAGCTAGACGACTTTGTCGACACGCTTGCCCGCAAGCTCTCAGCCGGCGCGCCGCTCGCCATCTCCTATACCAAGATGGCGGTGAACCTGATGCTGAAGCAGATGACCGGCGGGGCCTTCGAGACGTCGCTCGCCTACGACCAGCTCTCTCTCTTCACAGAAGATCACAAGGAAGGCGCGCGGGCGTTCCTCGAGAAGCGCAGGCCCGAGTTCAGGGGGCGATAATCGTTTTTTTCTCTCTTCTTCTTCTTCTTCTTCTTCTTCTTCTTCTTCTCAAGCCCTCCGCGGGAGAAGGTTGGATGAGGGTCTTCTTTTTTCTTCACGCCGAAAAATAAGGCTCTCACCTTCAAACGGCCCCCGGAGCTGTTTGCACCTCTCCGACAAGTGGGAAAGAGTTTCGTCTCACTGTGCCGTCAGCCCGCCATCGATCACCAGCTCCGTGCCCGTGACATAGTCCCCGTCGCTCGAAAGCAGGAAGGCGATGGCGGCCGCGATGGCGTCCGGCCCGGTCGTCCGGCGCAGCGGGATGGCCTCGGCGATGGCTGCGGAATCTCCAGTAGCATCGGCGCGCGCGATGGTTTGCATGTCGGTTTCGGTGACGCCGGGATGAACCGAATTGACCCGGATGTTGCGCGGCCCGCCCTCGATCGCCAACGATTTGGTCATCAGCCTGATGCCGCCCTTGCTCGCGGCATAGGCAGCGGTGCGGTTGGATCCAACGAGGCCGCTGATCGACGAGATATTGACGATCGCGCCGCCGCGTGGGCCGAAATGGCGGAAGGCCGCGCGGCAGCCGAGGAAGCAGCTCGTCAGGTTCACGTCGATCTGGCGGCGCCAGTCCTCGATTGATAGCTGCTCGACCAGCGCGAGCACGACGATCCCGGCATTGTTGACCAGCCCGTCGAGCGCGCCATAGGCGCCGACCGTCCGGCCCATCACCGCGTCCCAGCCCGCTTCGTCGCGAACGTCCTGCGCCAGGCCGAACGCGTCGGCGCCTTCCGACCGCAATTCCTCCGCGCGGGCTGCCACGGCGGTGCCATCGATATCGGTCAGGCACAGCCGCGTGCCCTCGGCGGCGAGCCGGCGCGCCGCGGCGAAGCCGATGCCGGCCGGGGAGGCGGCGCCGGTGACGATGACGGCGCGGCCGGCGAGGCGGTCGGCGGAGGGGTTGTTCACGGCACGAGTCTCCTGTTCAGGGCGTGGCGAAGCAGCCGCGACGCCCTCGGCGTCCCGGCTACGGAATCCGTCGATGGGCAGAGCCCGTGCGCGGGGCGCAAGCCTAGGGCAGTATCTCGCCGAGCAAGGTCTGGAGATCGAATAGCGCGGGCAATATCTCGTCTTGGATACGCTCGCTGCTGCCGCGCGAGACGTGCAGCCCGACATTCACCGCCGCCACCGTGCGGTTCGAAAGATTGCGGATCGGCACGGCGATGGAGCGGGAACCGATTTCCAGCTCCTGGTCGATATAGGCGTAGCCCGCTTCGCGAATCCGCGCGAGCTCGGCCATCAGCGCGTCGACGTCGGTCAGGGTCTTTTCGGTCAACTTCGCGCGATCGCTCGTTTCCAGTATCTCGCGCGCCTGCTCCGGCGGCAACGCGGCCAGCATCGCGCGGCCGAGCGTCGAGCAATAGGCGGGCAGGCGGCTGCCGGCATGCAGGCCCGCGCCCATGATGTGATGCTGCGACGAGCGGGCGATGTAGATTACGTCCTTGCCG
The DNA here is from genome assembly GCF_009755815.1 of Flavisphingomonas formosensis. Classification (GTDB taxonomy): domain Bacteria; phylum Pseudomonadota; class Alphaproteobacteria; order Sphingomonadales; family Sphingomonadaceae; genus Flavisphingomonas; species Flavisphingomonas formosensis. The sequence goes on along the minus strand of NZ_WRPK01000015.1, from coordinate 48,014 downwards.
TCCAGCACGGCGGCCGAGCAGGATTCGCGCAGCCGGTTCGAGAGCTGGTCGAGCGAAGGCTGGATCAGCCGCGGCAGCGAGGCGGAGAGATAGGAATGGCCGAGCCGCAGGATGCGCGGCGTCAGCTCGAAATAGCGATCGTCGGTGGTGGCATAACCCGCCTCCACCAGGGTGAGCAGGCATCGCCGCGCTGATGCCCGGTCGAGTCCGCTCAGCCGCGCCACCTCTGCGATGGTCAGCCGGTTGCGGCCCTTGCCGAAAGATTCGATGACCGAGAGCCCCTTCGCGAAACCGCCCATGCGGTCCACGTCGCGCAGCGTGCGGCCCTCGCCCGGGCCCGTTTCCATCCGTTCCGCTTTCGCTGCGCCGTCCCCGTATGCTGTGCCCATTCACCCTTCCTGTTGAGGTGATCGTCCAATTCGTGCGATTATTGCACGCCCTTGGAGGCTTGTATAGCGATGAGCGTCCTCCTTCGATCATCGGCTTTCGCGCAGCACGATGTCCGCGGCGCGCCAGGCGATCGCCATGACCGGCGCCTGGGTATTGCCCGCCAGCATGAAGGGGAAGACGGACGCGTCGACGACCCGCAAGCCTTGGACGCCCCGCACGTTGAGCGCGCCGTCGACTACCGCATCCTCATCCGATCCCATCCGGCACGTGCCGCAGGCGTGATAATTGCCATAGCCGAAGCGGCGATAGGCTTCGAAGATCTGCGCGTCGGTCTCGAACTCCGGGCCCGGCCGAGTCTCGGCGATCACCATATCCCTGAGCGGAGCCTGCGCGACATAACGCCGCGCGTAGCGGACGAGCACGGGGATGCTCGCGCGGTCGCTCTCGTCGCTCGCATAGCGGGCGTGGATGACCGGCGGATCGGCGGGATCACGCGAGCGGATCAGGATCGAGCCCTGCGAATCCGGGCGCAGCTTGTAGACGCAGATGTTGAAGCCGCCCGATGGCTCGACCCTGAGCGACGGCGCGCCATAGTCGAAGCTATAGGGCGACATGAGCAATTGCCCGTCCGGGATCGGCAGTTCCGGCCGTGTCTTGAACCAGGCGCCCATGTCGTAGGCGCCGCCGGCCATCGGGCCCTTATGCTGCGCGAAATAGCGCAGCACGCTGCGGACGAGCCCGACGCCGCGATAGTCGCGATTCTGTGAAAGCCGATCGTCCACCTTCCACTGCATCACGATGCCGCGATGCTCGCGCAGATTGGCGCCGACCGCGGGTAGATCCCGCACCACCGGGATGCCGAGCGACCGGAGAGACGCCGCCGGCCCGATCCCCGAGCGCTGCAGGATCGCGGGCGATGCGATGGTGCCCGCGCAGAGCAGCACCTCCTTCGCGGCCGTATACCGTGCCGCCGCGCCGTCCTTGCGGCCCTCGACGCCGGTCGTGCGGCCGTTCTCCACTGCGACGCGATCGACTGTCACGCCGGTCACGATGGTGAGGTTCGGCCGACGTCGGGCAGGGCGCAGGAAGGCCGTCGCCGCACTCTGCCGCCGCCCACGCCAAATGGTGCGCGGCGCATAGCCGACGCGCTCGCCATCTTCGGGATCGTTGACATCTTCTGCGCGCTTCAGCCCCATCGCCACGCCGGCCGCGACCATCGCTTCGGTCAGGCGGCTGCGATAGTCGGACAGGGAAATGCGCAGCGGCCCCTTGCCGCCCCGCGCCGGCCCGTCGCCGAGCTGATGGCCCTCGAGCTCGCAATAGGCCTGACGGATATGCGTCCAGCTCCAATCGGCACCGGCCAGCTCGGCGAGCCTGTCATAATTGGCCGCCTCGCCATGGACCCAGACCATGCCGTTCACCGCGCTCGATCCGCCGAGCACGCGCCCGCGCGCCCAGGATTCGCCGGTGTCGTTGGAGACTGCCTCGGGCTCGGTCATGAACGGCCAGAGGAAGCGGGGATTGAACAGGATCTTGCCCAGCCCCTTGGGCATGTGGATGAACGGGTGGCCGTCCCCGCCGCCCGCCTCGATCAGCAGCACGCGGTTGGCTGGATCCTGGGAAAGGCGGTAGGCCAGCACGCAGCCGGCTGCGCCTGCCCCGACGATGACATAATCGTAGTCGCTCACGCTCCGTCCTGTCTTCTCTGCGCGTCGAACGCAGCCAGCTTCCTGCGCTCGATCTCGGCCGCCCCGGCGGCGCGTCCGCCTTCCATATCGCGCAGCATGGCGACGCACAGCTCGAAGGGGAGGGGATGCGCCGCCGCGGTCGCCGCGATCGCCTCTGCCAGGTCCATCGCCCGGCTGAGCAGCGCGTCATGCGGCACCACCTCGTTGACGATGCCCCAGGCGAGCGCGGTGGCAGCGTCGATCGGCTGGCTGGCGAGCATCATCTGGCGTGCGCGGCGAATGCCGACCGCCTCGGTCAACAGCACGCCCTGGCCCCAGCGCGGGAACAGGCCGACGCGGACATGGGTGTCCGCGAAACACGCCCGCTCGGATGCGATCGCGAAGCCGCAGCTCAGCACCATCTCCAGCGCGCCGGACACGCAGGCGCCATTGATCGCGGCGACCGCCGGCTTGACGAGGCGGCGCAGCACGACGCCGGGATTGGGCTCGACTGGCGGCTGAGGCGGCCCGGCCGCACGCTCGCGTAGGTCGACGCCGCCGCTGAATGCGGGATCGGTACCGGTCAGGATGATGGCGGCGACCGCGGGATCCGCATCCGCCTCGGCCAGCAGCTGCGCGAAATCGCGCCGCATCTGGCGAGTCAGCGCATTGCGGGCCTCGGGTCGATTGAGGATGACGAGGCGCACCGCGCCACGATCCGCGACGACGATCGGCTCGGCGCTTCCTTCGATCATCGCGCCGTTCCGGTCGCGCGGTCGCGCCAATCCGGCGTCGCGCAGGCGGCGACATAGTCGCGCCGCAGCCGCGTGACCAACTCGGCCACGTCCGGTACGTCGCGGATCGTCTCGATGCCCTGGCCGGCGCTCCACAGCTCGCGCCACGGCCGTACGCCCTCGGGAAGATGGTCGTGACGGCGCGGGCCGGGCGAGACGGGCAGGTTCGCCGGATCCAGTCCCTGACGGGCCAGCGATGGCGCCAGCCAATTGGCCGGCACGCCGCTGATCCGGTCGGTATAGACGAGATCGCCGACCCCGCTGTCGACCAGCATCGCCTTATAGGCATCGTCGGCGCGGGCTTCTCGGGTCGCGATGAAGCGGGTGCCGAGATAGACGAGGTCCGCGCCCAATATCTCCGCCGCGCGGATTGCGGCGCCGTCCGACACGGCGCCGGCGAAGATGATCGTGCCTTCCCACAGCGCGCGCACGCGCGGCAGGAAGGCAAGCGCGTTGAGCGTGCCGGAATGGCCGCCTCCGCCGCTGCCGATGCAAACCAGTCCGTCGACCCCTGCCGCGATCGCCCTCTCGGCGAAGCGCAGGCTGGTGACGTCGTGGAACACGGTGCCACCGCGATCATGGATGGCGCGGGTGAGATCGGTCGGATTGCCCATCGCGGTGATGAACAGCTGCACGCCGTGCGCGAAACAAAGGTCGAGATCGGCGATCAGCTCATCCAGCGGCCGCGCGTTGATGAGATTCACCGCAAGCGGACCGGCCGGCGCGTCAGGATGGGTCTCGCGATGGTCGTCGAAGGATCGGCGGAGCGCGTCCAGCCAGCCGCCGAATTCCTGGGCGCTGCGTGCATTGTGGCGCGGCAGGCCGGCCATGATCCCCGCCCGGCAAGCGGCGCCGACCAGCTCCGGCCCGGAGACCATCATCATCGGCGCGCATATCGCCGGCAGCACCATCGCCGCGCGCAGATCCGGGGCCAGCGCCATGTCGTTTCCTCAACTCTCTATCACATCAGGATGTGCGATAATCGTTCTTATGTTGCCATATCGGACTTTTGGCTTGATAGGCCCCCGGTCGTCAAGTAGGTCTTCCTCCAAGACGGCGCTTTCGGGTCATGCTCTGGAGCAAGTCGTTCCCCCAATCGCATAGGAAGGATGAATCCCATGGAGGGCAGGCCGGTGCTCGACCTGCAGGTCGAAGAGGATGTCGCGCTCCTCATGATCGATTCTCCTCCGGTCAATGCACTCAGCCATCGCGTGCGGATCGCGATCCGCGACGGGCTTTCGCAGGCGCTCGCTGATCCGAGGGTCGCCGGGGTGGTGCTGGCCTGCGCTGGCCGCACCTTCTTCGCCGGCGCGGACGTGACCGAGCTCAACCGGCCGATCGAGCCGCCTTTGCTCAGGGATCTGATGGACAGGATGGAGGCCGCAGACAAGCCGGTCATCGCCGCGCTCCACGGCACTGCGCTCGGCGGTGGGCTGGAGCTGGCATTGGCCTGCCACTATCGCGTCGCCGTGCCCACAGCGAAGGTCGGCCTGCCGGAGGTGGCGTTGGGGTTGCTGCCGGGGGCAGGGGGTACGCAGCGCGTGCCGCGCCTCGTCGGCGTGGCGGCGGCGGTGGAGATGATCGGGCTCGGCAAGCCTGTCGGGGCGGCGGATGCGCTGCGCATCGGCCTGATCGACGCGGTGGTCGGCGAGACCGCAATGGTGGCCGAAGCCATTGCCTTCGCCCGCAGCAGGATCGGCGCGCCGCTGCGCCGGGTGCGCGATCTTGCGACCGATCTCGATCGGGCGGGTGCGCAGGCGGTGTTCGCCGATTTCCGCGCGGCTCATCCGGCGCTGTTCATCGGCTTCAAGGCGGCCGACGGCGTGCTGCGCGCGATCGAGGCGGCGGTCGCGCTGCCGTTCGACGAAGGGCTCGACCGCGAACGCAGCATCTCGCGCGAACTGATCGCAAGTCCGGAATCCGCCGCGCAGCGCCACCTCTTTTTCGCGGAGCGCGCCGCGCGTCGCGAAGGGCGGGAGGCGGCCGAGGTGCTGATCGTGGAACGGCTGGTGCGCGTCGCCAGCCGCTCGGCCGAGACGCTGGTCGAGGCCGGCGTGCCGCGGGAGGCTGTCGTCGCGCTGGTGCCTGGCCTCCTTGCCCCGTCCGACGGTGCCGGAACGCCCGATGCAGCCCTCGAAGCCCGCCTGTTCGCGCCGCTCGCGGCCGAGATCGAGGCGCTGCTGGCCGAAGGCGTGGCGGCGCGCGCCTCCGATATCGACGTGGCGATGGTTCGCGCCGCGCGCTGGCCGGCCTGGCGCGGCGGCCCCGCTTTCTGGGCGGAGCGGCAGAAGGCTGCCGGCTGAAGGCCGATGCGCATCGGCATCGTCTCGGACATTCATTGCCAGATCGACGCCCTTGCCCTTGCGCTCGAGCGGATGGGGCCGATCGACCGGCTGCTCGTGCTCGGCGACGTCATCGACGAGGCGCGTTTCTCGGCCGAGACAGTGCGCATGTTGCGCCAGCGCGATGCGATCGCGATCCGCGGCAATCACGACGCGATGTTCCTGGAAGGGCCGGGCGCGGCGGCGCGGCGCGGCAGGGTCGCCGAGCAGGACGATCTGGCATGGCTTGCGGGCTTGCCCGAGCGGCACATGCTCACGGTCGAAGGACGCCGGCTCCAGATGGTCCACGCAACGTCGTGGCCGTCGGACTATGCCTATGTCACGCCCAATCACCGGCTCTTCCCGCGCTTTGCCGAGAGCGAGGCGGACATCATCCTCTATGGTCATACGCACGAGCCGGTGGTGGGGGAACTCGACGGCAAATTGATCGTCAACCCCGGCTCGATCGGTCATGGCCGGCCGACCGCAACCGGCTTCATCCGCAGCTTCGCGCTGCTCGATCTGCCCGAGGGCGCGGCGCGGATCGAGGATCTTCCCCCGGTGAACTGAATTCACCGCACCAAACCCGTTCGAACCAAGACGCCTCTACCGCACCTTCGCCAGAAAGTCCGGCGCATCCCGATATTTCTCCCGCAACAGGATCTTCGAGATCTTGCCCGAGGCCATGCGCGGCAGCGGCTCGTCTTCGATCGCGACGTAGCGGGGTACCTTGTAATTGGCGAGATGCGCGTTGCAGTGGGCGATGATCGCCTCCACCGTCACCCCCGCGTCGCCATGCACCACCGCCAGCGGCGTCTCGCCGAACTGGTCGTCGCGAGCGGAGAGCACCACCACCTCCGCGACGCCCGGCACCTCGGCGATCACGCTTTCCACCTCCATCGCTGAGATGTTGAGCCCGCCCGAGATGATGATGTCCTTGATGCGATCGATGAAGGTCAGGTTGCCACGCTCGTCCAGCAGGCCCTTGTCGCCGGTGTGCAGCCAGCCGTCGCGGAACGTTTCCGCGGTGGCCTGCGGATTGTTCCAATAGCCCTGCGACAGGCTGGCGCTGCGGATCAGTATCTCGCCTGGCGTGCCGGCCGGCGCCAAGCCGCCATCCTCGCCCAATATCGCGAATTCGCTGAACATCGCGCCGGGACCGCATTTCTCCGGCTCGGTAAAGGCGGTCTCGTCGCGCGCCGCCCAGGCGCCGCCGGCCTCGGTGCAGCCATAGGCCGGGCGCAGCACGACGCCCTTCTCGCGATAGGCCTGCAAGATCGCCGGGTTCACCCGTGCGCCGCTGATCTGGGCAAAGGCGATGGTCGAAAGATCGGCCCTGGCAAATTCCGGCAGTGCCGCGATCCGCTCGAAGAAGATGGTCGAGGCGAGGAAGGTGGTGATCTTCTTTTCCTGCAGCAGGCCGAGCGCAATGTCGGGCGTGAAGCGGCTCTGCGTGTAGATGGTGTTCCCCACCGAAAGGAACTGCATCAGCAGCAGCGTGCCCGAGGTAGAGCTATAGGGACCGGCGGCGAGGATGCTGCCGCCATTGCCGGTGCGTGGCTCCATGATCGCGAACTCGGCGGCATAGGTCATCACCGAGCGGTGCGTGTAGACGACGCCCTTGGGCGTGCCGGTCGATCCGCTGGTTCCGATGATGAACAGCGGTTCGTCCGGTTGCGGGTGGTGCAGCAGGCCCGGCAGCGGGGCGGCTGCCTGGCGCAGCGGCCGGATCGCGGCGAGAGAGCGTAGCGCCGTGGCCGGTGTTTCGCCCAGCGCCTCGCGGGCCGTCGCCTCGCGGTCCGCGTCGGTGAAGAGCAGCGTCGGTGTCACCGTGTCGAGCGACTGGCGCAGCTCGCGTGCGCTCGAGCGGAAGCTGAGCGGCGCATGGATACCGCCGGCCAGCATGATCGCGACGATCAGCACGGCATAGTCCAACGTATTGGCCGCGACGATCGATACGCGGTCGCCCGGCTTCACCCCGTCGGCGATCAACGCCGCCGCGACGCGCGCGGCCCATTCGTAGAGCCCGGCATAGCTGAGTTCTTCGCCATCGAAATCCAGCGCGACGCGGGTGGGATGCTCGCGGACCCACCAGCGGATGGCGTTGGTGAGCGTGAAGCTCATCTCAGAGCGTCTCCTCGCTGCCCAGCAGGCCCGTGCTGCTGACGATATCGCCGGGGCCGCCGGTGACGAGCGAGAGTTTCGCGCCCGGCACCTGGTTGACCGAGGTGCCGCGGATCTGACGCACCGCCTCGGGGATCAGGCCCATGCCATGGATGAAGCCCTCGCCGAGATCGCCGCCCGACGTGTTGATCGGCAGTTTGCCGGAGGGGGCGATCAAATTCTCGAACCGGCAGAAGTCGCCGGCTTCCTCGGTGGTGAAGAAGCCATGGTCGATCATCGATCCGATGCCCATCGAGGTCATGTTCATATAGACTTGCGCCACGTCGACATCCTGGGGCCCATAGCCGGCCTCCGCCCACATCCGCGCCGCCAGCTCCTTATGGCCGGCCGTGCCATAATAGGGCCGCCAATTCTCCTCCAGCGCGCCGCCGCCTTCCATCGTGCCCATCGGCGCGGAGAGGATATAGGCGGGTTTCTGCCTCAAGTCCCTGGCCCGTTCCGCCGAGACGACCAGCACGCAGGCCGCGCCGTCATTCTCGCGCGAGCAATCGAACAGCCGATAGGGCTCGGATATCAGGCGGGCATTCTCGTAGATCTCCTCGGTCATCTCGGTGTTGCGGCCATAGGCATGCGGATTGTTGCGCGCATGATGGTAGGAGGCCTGCACCGTCGCCCACAGCGCCGAGCGGGGCACGCCGTCATGCTCCATCAGGCGCTGCGCGCGCAGCGCGAGGATCTGCGCGGGGGATTCGAGACCGTTGACCAGATATTGCGACGAGGTGTCGTTCTGCGCGACGACGACCCGCAGGCGCTGGCTGCTGCTCTCCGCCATCGAGCGATAGACGGCGACGATCTCCGCCTGGCCCGACAGGATCGCGCCGGTCGCGAGGTTCAGCGTCGCGGGGAGCGCGCCGCCGTGGAACCAGGCGAGCGAGGCGAAGCGCAGGTTGCGCGTGCCGAGCGCTGGCATCAGCTTGGCCGGATCGCTGCGCTCGGACGCGTAGGAGACGAAGCCGTCGATGTCGCGCACGTCGATGCCGGCATCCTCGGCCGCGGCGGTGATCGCGCGCAGCGCGAGCTTCAGCTCCGGATCGGGCGAGGTGCCACGCTTGTAATAAGGGGTCTGGCCGATGCCGACGACAGCCGCGGCGCCGCGAAACTTGCTCACTTTCTCTCTCCCAGGATCATCACGTCGTGGATCGGGCCCGCGAGGATCAGCGGACGATCTCCCAGGTGACGGACGGATAAAATTTGGTCTTCGCCGAGGGCGGTTGGATGGTGCCGCGCACCGCCATGCCGATCCGGACGTTGCTCGTATCGCCGGTCAGCACGCCCATCACGCGCGCCCCGCCCGCAGCCGGCAGCTCCGTGACGATCGTGATATAGGGCACGTCCTTCTTGCGCTCCATCACGCGATCGAAGGCGTACCAGCTGCGCGTCCACGAGAAGATGCGGCCCTCGGGCGCGATCGCGGTCCACTCGAACTCCCAGGATCCGCACCGGCCGCACCGGAAATGCGCCGGCCAGGTCCAATGCTGACACGAGGCGCAGCGCGGCAGGCGAAATTCGCCTTCCTCTAGCCAGCGCCAATATTCGTCGTCCGCTTCAATCGCGCCCATAATCTTATGCTGCAGGAAACTATAGGCCATCATTCTGCCCCTCCCGGCTGAATCCGCCGATATCCGCACTGTGGCGCAGAATCAGCTATTCAATGTGTGCGAATATGTTACATACGTACGATGTTAGGCGAGCCGGAGCGTTTTGACAACGGTTCGCGCAATGCTGCCCAAGGGAGAAACAGGTTGGCGGGTGTCGGCGTGGAGTGGCGGCGGGACATCGGGGAGGAGCCCGGCCCGCCTGCCGATCGTATCTGGCGCGATTATGAGCGTGGCGGCCCGTTCACCGACTTCACGGGCCCATTCTACACCACGCGCGAAGCGCTGCTTCCCGGCGAGCGGGTGCGACTCGGCTTTCGCGTTGGGCGGGAGCATTGCAACCCGCGGATGGTCTGCCATGGCGGCATGCTGGCCACGTTCTTCGATATCGTCCTGGCTGGTGGGCTCATCGCCGAGGGCGCGCCGAGTCCGGTGATCACGATCAGCATGACGCTCGATTATCTCGCCCCGGCCTATTTCGGCGAATGGATAGAAAGCCGGGTGGAGGTGCCGCGGCTGACCCATCGGATCGGCTTTCCGCAGGCGATGCTGGTCGGCCCGCAGGGGCCGGTGCTGCGTGGCAGCGGCGTGTTCAAGCTGCAGCCGAAGCGCGTCGAGCGCGCATAGCGAGAGGGAGAAAGAGGATGGACGGTCGCGGAACGGCGGTGGTGCTGGGTGCGTCCGAAGAAGGCGGCACCGGCTGGACGATCGCCGAGGCGCTGGCGGCGCAAGGCCTTCATGTCGTGGCCGGTGCCCGGCGCCTTGCTAGCCTGGAACGGCTGGCGGCGAAGATCGGCGGTACTCCGGTCGCCTGCGACGCCACCGACGAGGCGCAGGTCACCGCCTTCATCGCCGCGGCGCGCGATCTGGGCGGCGGCGTGATCGAGCATGCCGCGCGCAGCCTGTCCGAAGGGGGCAGCATCTGCTGATGAGCTCGATCGCGGCGACCAATCCCTGGCCCGGATATTTCGCCTATGGTGGCGCCAAGGCGGCGGTGCAGACGCTGGTGCGCTATGCCGCGCTGGAATATGCGCCGCGCGGCATCCGGGTGAACGCGGTATGCCCCGGCCCCATCCGCACGCCTTCGGCCGACGCCTTGTTCGATTCGCCGGCAGGCGCGGTATTCGCGGCCGAGATGCCGCTCGGTCGGCCGTCGACGCCGGCCGAGGTGGCCGAGGCGGTCGCCTGGCTGGCGACGACGCCATCCTGGATCACCGGGGAGACCATCCATGTCGACGGTGGCCTTCATCTGCGTCGGCCGCCCGATGTCGAGGCGATCCGCGCGGCGCGGCCGAGCCGGCAACGGCCTGCCTGACGGCGGAAGCGCCTAAGCCACTTCTTTATCTGATAATGTAGCGACGGAGATTTGCATGAAGTTGGACGGAGCAGCCGCGGTGGTGACGGGCGGCGCCAGCGGGCTGGGCGAGGCGACGGCGCGGGCGCTGGCTGCGCGGGGGGTGAAGGTGGCGATCTTCGATCTGAACCGCGAACGGGGCGAAACCGTCGCCGCGGAGCTGGGCGGCACCTTCTGCGAGGTGGACGTGACCAGCGATGACTCGGTCGATGCCGGCTTCGCGGCCGCCCGCGCGGCGCATGGACAGGAAAGGATCCTGGTCAACTGCGCCGGGCGCGGCAACACCTTCAAGACCGCGCAGCGTTCGCGCGAGACCGGCGAGATCAGCCATTTCCCGATCGACCAGTTCGAGCGCATCGTGCAGATCAACCTGATCGGCACTTTCCGCTGCATCGCCAAGTCGGCGGCCGGGATGCTGAGCCTCGATCCCATGGAGGATGGCGAGCGCGGCGCGATCGTCAATACCGCTTCGGTTGCGGCGCAGGACGGGCAGGCGGGGCAGGCGGCCTATGCCTCGTCCAAGAACGGCATCGTCGGGCTCACCCTGCCGGTGGCGCGCGATCTGCGCAAGGACGGCATCCGCGTCAACGCGATCCTGCCCGGCATTTTCGACACGCCCCTGTTCGCCACCGCGCGGCCCGAGCTGCGCAAGCAGCTCGGCGACAGCGTTCCTTTCCCGCGCCGGCTCGGTAAGGCGGAGGAATTCGCCAGCCTCGTCGTCGAAATGTGCGCCAACAGCTATTTCAACGGAGAGCATGTGCGCCTGGACGGCGCGATCCGGATGTGAAGGACGGAGGAGGAGCGCCAGGCTCCTCCTGGAACGGATTGGGAATCGACATCGTCCCGACTTGTGTCGGGATGGCGATCAAGTCGCCACCGGCCACTCCAGGAACACGTCGGACAGCGCCATCACGCCGCCCATCCGCCATTTGGCTTCGGTGCCCGGCTTGATGCGGAAGCGGGGGATGCGGCGGATCCACTCCTCGGCCAGCACCCGCATTTCGGCGCGGGCCAGGAAATTGCCGACGCAGGTGTGCGGTCCGGTCGAAAAGGCGACATGGGCACGATCCTGCCGGTCGATGTCGAATTTCTGCGGTTCGGGGTTGCGGCGGCCGTCCATGCCGCCGAGCGTGAGCGGACAGGCGATCATGTCGCCCTCGCGGAACTGGACGCCGGCGAATTCATAATCCTTCTTCACCAGCCGCGTCTGCTGGACGATCGAGAAGCGCCGCAGCGCCTCCTCGACGAAGTCGGTATAGGATTCGGGATCGCGGGCGAGCCGGTCCTGCAGCTCGGGATGCTCGGCGAGATAGCGCCAGGTGAAGGTGAGAGTATTGGCGACCGTGTCGAGTCCGGCGATGAACAGCAGGAAGCCGATCGAATCCAGTTCCTCATCGGTCAACGGGCGGCCCTTGACCTGTTCGTTGACGAGCTTGCTCATCAGATCGTCCTGCGGTTCTGCGCGCCGGCGCGTAAAATAGTCCCGCATCGTCTCGATGATGATGTTCTGGAGTTCGATGCGGCGCTCCACCGTGGTGCCGCCGAAATATTCGTGCACGATCTCGCGAAACTGCTCGAAGCGGTCGAGCGGCAATCCCATCAGCTCCATGAAGACGGAAACGGGGAAGGCCGCGCCCACCTGTTCGGTGAACTCGCATCCACCGCTGTCGATAACGCGATCGATCAGCCGGTTCGCCCAGGCGCGCAGCTTGGGCTCCAGCGCGGCGACATGCTTGCGGTCGAAATGCCGCATCAGCGCCATGCGGTAGCCGAGATGCTCCGGCGGATCGAGGTTGAGCGGGATCATCACGTTGGTGCTGCCCGATTTCGGAATGTCGAGTTCGCGGTTGGAGAAATGTTTGGTGTCGCGCAGGATGCTGGACATCAGTTCGTAGCGCGTCACCACCCAGAAGCCGCCTTGACGGGGAGTATAGAAGATATCGGGCGCCTCGCCATGCAGTTGCGTGAGCTCCAGCTGCGGATCGCTGGTGACGCGATCGTCGGCGAAATAGTCATAATCGACGATCTGGTCGTCGCGGACATGATCCGGCACGCCTTGCCGGGAGATCGTACCCATATGCGCCTCCAATTGACGGGGGGTGCCGTCTTGCGACGACACCCCCTTTGCCCATTCACATGCGAGCGGCCGACATGCCACTCAGTAGTGGAAGGTAAGCGAGCCGCCGATCGACCGCGGCTCGCCCCATACCTGGCGACTGGCGAACGTGTCGGTGAAATTGGCGATCCGATATGCCTTGTCGGTCACGTTGGTCGCATAGACGGACAGATCGAGGTGACCCGACGGATCGGTCCATGTCGCGCGCAGGTTCAGCAGGGCATAACCCTTTTGGGGCAGCTGCTTTGCCTGATCGAAATAGAAGCGGCTCGTATAGAAGAGGTTGGCGTTGAGGACCATGCGCCCGTCGGCGAGACCGAAGCCATAGTCTGCACCGATCGAGCCGGCGAAACGCGGTGTCTGCAAGACGGGATAACCGCTCGCATCGACGTTGATGGGCTCGAACAGGGAATAGGTAGCGCTGCCGGGCGCCAGATCCTGCTCGTAGCCGATCGCATTCTCGAACTTGTTGTAGTTCGCATGGGTATAGGCGCCGCTCAGATTGATGTGGAAGTCCGGCGTCACGGCGTAGGAGAGGTCGCCATCGACGCCGTAGATGTGCGCCGATGCCGCGTTGCGGACAACGCTGACGCCCTTGTCGAAGAAGGATGCGACTTGGATGTTCTTGTAGTTGTAATAATAGCCGGCGACATTGAAGCGCAGCTTGCTGTTCGCGATCTTGTATCCGACCTCATAGGCGTCGATCTTCTCGGGCTTCACCGGCGTGAACGAGAAGGCGGAACCCGGCAACGCACCCGACTTGTAGCCCTTGGTGTAGGAGGCATAGACGTTCGAACGCGGCGTGAGCTGGTAGCGGATGACGGCGCGCGGCGAGAAATTGTTGAACGACGTGCTGCCGGATTGCCAGTCGCTGCCCAGCAGCGTGAAGCCCAGCTTGATATCGTCCTTGCTGTAGCGGCCGCCGGCGGTGAGGAAGAGCTTGTCGAGCACCTCATAGGTCACGTCGGCATAGGCGGCATAGGACCGCGTCGTGTTCTTGGATGTGAACAGCGGCGTGTAGGGAGGGCCTTCGGCAGTCGTCGCCAGGCTGTAATTATAGACGTCGCTCGCCCAATAATAGAAGAGACCGACCACCCAGGACAGACGGCCACCCGGCTTCGACGTGAGATTGAGCTCCTGGGTGAAGCTCTTGTCCGGAATTGTCCAGGCGGCGGCGTCGATCGCTGCCGGCGTGGCGTCATATTCCAGCGCCTGCGAGACGCGGTCCTTGCGATAGCCCGTATAGGAGGTCAGGTCGGCCCAATCCATCTTGAGCGCGCTGGTGAGAGTGATCGAATCGGTCTTGATCTTGTTGGAATTCTGCGCGCCGGCAGAGATTTCGTAAGGCTTGGTCGCGATGATATTGCCCGGAATCACGTTTCCCGCCGTCATCGGGCTGCCGTTGGAATCGACGCGCACGTTGGTGCTATTGAGCAGCGGGTCGCTCGAATAGGTGTGCGCATAAGCGAGCGTGAAGCTCAGATTGTCGCTCGGCGTCCACAGGATCTTGGGTCGGACTGACCATTTGCGAAACTCGCCGACATTGTCGTCGCCGGTGACGATGTTCTTCAGATAACCGTCGCCATGTTCGTAGGAGGCCGCGATGCTGGCTGCCAGCGTCGGGGTGATGCCGCCCGTCAGATAGGCCGATGCCGTCGAGTGGTTGTAGGATTCATAGCTGATCCTGGCCTCGATCTCGGTCTGCTGCTGTGGCGTCCGGGTTGTGATCTGGATCGCGCCGCCGGTCGCGTTGCGGCCGAACAAGGTACCTTGCGGACCCTTGAGCACGCTGACGCTCTGGACGTCGATGAGCCCGATGTCGGACGAGGTCGGGCTCGAAATATAATATCCGTCCACATAGACTGGAATATTCGAATAGAGGCCAGGGCCCGCCACCGAGCTGCCGATACCGCGGATCGAGGGCTGGATGGTATTGCCGGAATAGTTGAGCCGCAGTGCCGGCACGGATTGCTGCAGCTGAGTGACCTGCGTGATGCCGACTTTGCCGAGCTGTGGCCCGGTCACGGCCGTGATCGAGATCGGAACGTCCTGCAGCTTCTCGGAGCGCTTCTGGGCGGTGACGACGATTTCCTGCGACGGTGTCGCGGCCGCCGAGGAATCCTCCTGCGTGGCCGGCGCGGCCTGCTCGGTCTGCGCGTGGGCGGCCGTGGCGAGGGCGATGGCGATCAGGCCGGCGCCGGTCTGCGCTGTCAGACGGATACGGCGACGAAGAATGATCGAATGAGACGACATGGGGCCTCCCCTTTCCTCTCGTTATGAGCGATAATCGCTCATACGTTCGTTGTACGGACGGAGCCATATGCCGGGTCTCGGACAGTGTCAATCGCGTCCTGCGTTCCGTTGATGACCTGTTGCAATCAAGCAATATGGGCGTTTTCCCCCTGTCGAAGTCCTCGGAACGCCGCTTGACTCGCCTGCCAGCCAGCGTATCACGCGGCAAATATAGAACTAAAGAGCGATAATCGACCCATTAAGGAGGTGCTCCGGTGATGAGCGAAGCATGGATCGTCGATGCGGTGCGGACGCCGCGCGGCCTGGGCAAGGAGAGCGGTGCGCTCGCCTCGGTTCATCCCCAACGTCTTTTTTCCATCTTGCTCGCCGCGCTGGTCGACCGGACCGGCGCCGATTCGGCGGATATTGACGACGTGATCGCGGGCGTGAACACGCAGCAGGGAAGGCAGGGGCTGAACCTCGCCCGGATGGCGGTGCTCGATGCGGGTCTGCCGTCGACGATTCCGGGCTTTTCGCTCGACCGCTTCTGCGGATCGGGGCTGACGGCGGTGAATCTCGCTGCGATGGGCCTGATGTCCGGCGCACAGCAACTGGTCGTCGCCGGCGGCGTCGAGCAGATGTCGCATACACGTACGCTCGCGCGCGAGTTCATGATGGATTCGGGCAATCTCGCGCTGCGCAAGCGCGTCCCGCAACCGCATCAGGGCCTGTGCGCCGATATGATCGCGACGCTGGAGGGGTTCGAGCGCGAGGCGCTCGATGGGCTGGCGCTCGAAAGCCAGCGCCGTGCCGATGCCGCGATCCGCGAAGGCCGATTCGATCGCAGCCTGATCGCGGTGCGGGACGAGGATGGCGCCGTGCTGCTCGATCGCGAGCAATATCCGCGCCCGCAAACGACGGCCGAAGGCCTGGCTGCGCTGAATCCCGCCTTTCCCGCTTTCTACGATCGCGCGATCGATGCGGAGGGCAACAGCTATGGCTCGCTGCTGCGCCAAGCCTATCCGGATACCGAAATACGTTACATGCACACCGCGGCGACCAGCTCGGGTGTGGTCGACGGGGCCGCAGCGCTGCTGCTCGCTTCGCCTGATTATGCGCGGGCTCATGGGCTCAAGCCGCGTGCCCGGGTCCGTGCGCTGGTGACGGTCGGCGACGATCCGACCCTGATGCTCAACGGTTCGGTGCCGGCCGCGAAGAAGGCGCTCGCCCAGGCCGGCATGACGATCGGCGACATTGATCTGTTCGAGATCAATGAGGCTTTTGCCGTGGTGCCGCTCAAGTTCATGCGCGATCTCGGTATCGATCCCGCCAAGGTGAACGCGAACGGCGGCGCGATGGCGCTCGGCCACCCGATCGGTGCGACCGGCGCGGTACTGATGGGTACGCTGCTCGACGAGATGGAGCGGCGTGACCTCAACGTCGGCATGGTGACGATGTGCGCCGCGGGCGGTCTCGCCCCCGCGACGATCATCGAGCGGATCTGAGGGTGAGGGGTTAGAACAGCCCCTCATAGGCACCGCCGTCGTTGACGATGTTCTGCCCGGTCACATAGCCCATCTGGGCGGAGGCGAGCATTGCGATCAGATCGCCGGCCTCGGTCGGGTCGGCGAGTCGCCCTGCGGCGGTGCGCTTGCGGACTTCGGCTTCCACCATCTCATAGGGAACACCGCGCGCCCGCGCCCGCTCGTCGAGCGCAGCGCGCAGCGCCTCGGTGTCGATCAGCCCGGGCAGGATGCTGTTGATCGAGACGTTATAGGGCGCAACCTCACGCACCAGCGCGGCGATCGCACCGGCCAGCGCGAGGCGGGCCGAATGGGAGGGGGCGACGCCGATCTGAGGGAATTTGATGAAATTGGCGGAGATGTTGACGATGCGGCCGAAGCGCCGCTCGCACATCCCCGGCACATAGGCGTGGATGAGTTCGATCGCGGAAAAGAAATGTGCGTCGAACCAACGGATCCATTCCTCGCGGGTGAGATCCTGATAGCGGATCGTGCGCTGCGGCACGCCGGCATTGGTGACGAGGATATCCGCGTCCGGCTTGCGCGCGATCAGCTCGGCGCGGCCCTCGGGCGTGGTTAGGTCGGTCGCGATGAAATCGGTGGGCACGCCCGTGGCGGCGTGGATCTCGGCCGCGGCCTCTGCAAGGGCATCCGCAGTGCGGGCGATGAGCGTGACGAACGCGCCCTCGGCTGCCAGCCGGTTCGCCGCGGCACGGCTGATGCCACGGCTGGCGCCGCACACGATCGCGCGTCGGCCCTTCACTCCGATATCCATCAGGCCTCTCCCGCCGGGGTGCGCAGTAGCTCGAGCCGGACGATGCCCGAGCGGACGATCGCCCAGCCGTGCGGAAGGCGTTCGTAGCGGTCGTGATAATGGCCGCGTCCGGCGAGGATGAGCGTGCCGTCCGGTGCGCGCAGTTCGTCGGCCATCGCCCAGATACCGGTGGCGTGCGTCTCGTCGACCAGCTCGATCTCGGGCATGTGGCCGTGGTGGACGGTGCGCAGCGTCTCGACCGCGGCGCGCACCATCTGCATCACCGCCTCGCGGCCACGGACGAGTCGGGCCGGACTGGGCAGGGGTGGGTTCCATGCGCTTGTCCCGGGATTGCGGACGCTGCTGCTATAGGTGCGGTCGAACACGATGTCCGGGGCGAACACGGCCTCGAGGCCGGTCCAGTCCTTGCTGTCGACGCACCGGAAATAGCGCGCCTTCAATGCCTTGATCTCCTCGATCGCGATGAGCCGTTGCAGCGGATCCATGATTTTCCTTCGGGCATTTGATGGGAATGGATGGCTCGATAAAGCCCATATGTGCGAAAAACGCTCAAAAGGGCAAGGCGTCTTTGCCTCACCCGCCTGGCGGGTCCTTGCCGGGATCGAAGACGAAGTGGAAAGCCGCGCGAGGGAGGCGGGCGCTTCGCAGGGTCCCGCTGGATCGGGCCGAGCGTCGGGTGGGGGAGCCGGTGTGCCCTGCGCCCTGGCCCGATCGATCGCCGCGTCCCGGCCCGTCGTCCTCGGGCCCGCGCTTTGCTTCAGTTTTCCTTGCGGAAGGCGGCAACGTCGGCCGGCGTGACCTTGGACGGGGTGCTGCCGAAACGTGCGGTGATGTAATTGGCCACGGCCGCGATCTCGGCGTCGGAATAGGATCGGGCGAAACTCGGCATGTAAGGCTTCGGCGTGCCCGGCTTGCCACGGCCGTTGAGGATGATCTGCACCACATTGGCGGCGCTCGGATCGTTCACCGAGCGCAGGCCCGTCAATCGGGCGTGGTCGGCGGCCGCTCCGGCGCCGGTCCAAGCGTGGCAGCCGACGCAATTGCCCTCGAACAGGCGCTTGCCGACCGGATTGTCGATGTTTGCCAGCTTCGGCGTCGCCGGTGCCGGGCCGGCTGCCTTCGGCAGACCGCTCGCCATGGCCGGCACGCTGCGCAGATAGGTGACGATCGCGGCGATATCCGATTTCGTCAGATGTGCCAGGCTCAGCGCGACCGCCTCGCCCATCGGGCCGGAGGCGACGCCGCGCCCTTTGGCGTGCCCGGCCGCAAGATAGACGGCGAGGTCGTCCGGCGGCCAATCGCCGATGCCATCGTTCCTGTCGGTGCTGATATTATAGGCATTCCAGCCCTCTGCGACCCCGCCTGCGAACTTGCGGCGCTGGTCGAGCGCCTGCAGCAGATTGCGCGGCGTGTGGCACTCGCCGCAATGGCCGGCGGCCTCCACCAGATAGGCGCCACGATTCCATGCCTCGCTCTGTCCTTCCACCGGGCGGAAGCGGTGGTCCGGATTGAACAGCCGCGCCCAGATCGCCATCAGCCAGCGCTGGTTGACCGGGAAACCGAACGTGTTGGGCCTGTTCGCCTGGTGGACCGGCTTCAGCGAGAAGAGATAGGCCTTGATCGCCAGCACGTCGGCATCGGTCAGCATGGTGTAGGAGGCGTAGGGGAAGGCTGGATAATAATGCGAGCCGTCCGGCGCGATGCCTTTGTGCACGGCGTTCAGGAACTGGGCGTCGCTCCACTTGCCGATGCCGGTATCGGGATCGGGGGTGAGGTTCGGCGTGTAGATGGTGCCGAACGGCAGCACGAACGGCCGTCCGCCGGCAAAACGCGATCCGCCCTTGGCGGTATGGCATGCCTCGCAATCGGCCATGCGGATCAGATATTCGCCGCGCGTCGCCGCATCGGCATGGGCGAGTTCCGGCGGGACACCGGTCGGCGGCCGCCCCTTATAGGCGGCGAGGTCGACCGGACTTCCTTTCGCGAAGGCATAAGGGCCGGGCTGAAAGACCATCCAGCCGACGATAGCGGCCACGGCGACGACGATGGCGCCGGCGATAAGGACGAGAACGCGGCGAATCCGCATCGGTCAGGCCCCCTTCGCGATCAGCGCGCGATCGATCGGCATGCGCGTGAGCTGCACGCCGGTAGCCGCGAACACGGCATTGGCGATGGCCGGCTGCGTGACGACCGTGCCTGGCTCGCCGATCCCACCGAAATCCGCCGTGCTCGGCACGACATGCACCTCGATCGCCGGCATCTCGTCGATGCGGAGGATGCGATAGTCGTTGAAATTGCCCTGCTCGACCTGGCCGCCGGCAAAGCTGATCTTGCCGAACAGGACGGCCGACAGCCCGAATACGGCCCCTCCCTGGATTTGAGCTTCCAGGATGTCGGGATTGACGACCTTGCCGACGTCGGCCGCGATCACCAGGCGGGTGACGCGCACGTCGCCCGCGTCGCTCACCGCGACATCGGCAACCGCGGCAAGGAAACTGCCGAAGGCGTTCATCAGCGCGATTCCGCGTCCGCGCCGCGTGCCGAAGGGGGAAGGCGGCGCTGCCGTTCCCCAGCCCGCTTTGTCCGCCGCGAGGTTCAGCACGCCGAGCGCGCGGGGGGTCCCGTCCAGCATGCCGCGCCGGAAGGCGAGGGGATCGACGCCCGTCTTGCTCGCGATCAGGTCCAGGAAGCATTCCATCGCGAAGATGCTGCCGTTCGGCCCTACGCCACGCCAGAAGGCGACGGGAACGGCGCTTTCATGACGGATATATTCGACCAGCCTGTCGCCGACCGCATAAGGGACTTCGGTTGCGCCATCGACCGCATCGCTGTCGATCCCGTCCTTGAACGCCGGCGGCAGCCAATGCGCCATGACCGAGCCGCCGGTGACGCGATGGTGCCAGGCGATGATCCGGCCATTCTCCACGCGTGCCTTCAGCCGCTCATGATAGAGTGGGCGATAGAGTTGCTGGCGGATATCCTCCTCGCGCGACCAGGTCACCTTCACCGGCCCGTCGACATGGGCCGCGATGCGCACCGCCTTGATGACGCCGTCGACCTCGAGCCGGCGGCCGAAGCCGCCGCCGATCATATGGTTGTTGATCGTCACCTTTTCGGGGGCGATGCCCAGCGCCTTCGCGGCGCCGGTCTGGGCAAAGCCGGGTACCTGCGTGCCCGTCCACACCTCGCAGCCGCCGTCATGCACGTGGACGGTGCAGTTGGTCATCTCCATCGGCGCATGGGCGAGATAGGGCAGTTCGTAGCTCTCCTCGAACACGTCGCCGTCCCTGAGCTTGGCCGGAGCATCGCCCTGCCGCTTGGCGACCACGCCCGGCCCAAGCGACGCCTTTTCGAGATTCGTCCAGAGCTGTGCCTGATCGAGGCCGGCATTGGTGCCGGGCGCCCATTCGATCGCGAGCGCGTTCAGCCCCTGCATCGCCGTCCAGGTGTTGCCCGCGACCACCGCGACGAGATCGTCGAGCACCACCACCTGCGCGACGCCCGGAACGGCGAGCGCCTTCGACTGGTCGACCGAGCCGACCTTGCCGCCGAGTACCGGCGAGGCCATCAGCGTGGCGAATTTCATCCCCGGCAACATCCTGTCGATGCCATAGACCGTCTTGCCGGCCGCCTTGTCCGGCGTGTCGATGCGATGCATCGGCTTGCCGATCAGGCGGAACTGCGCGGGCTCCTTGAGCTTGATCTCGGTGGGCGGGGAAAGCCGGGAGGCGGCATCGGCCACCTCGCCATACCGAATCGACCGCCCGCTCGGCCCATGGGCGATCACGCCGCTTTCGGTGGTGAGGCTGCCGGCATCGACCCGCCATCTCGCGGCGGCGGCTGCAACCAGCATCGCGCGGGCGGTCGCGCCGGCTTTCCGCAGCGGCCCGCTCCAGGCCATCGTCGTGGTCGAGCCGCCGGTCGCTTGGACGACGAACACCGGGCTGCCGTAATTGGCCTGATCGGGTGGGGCGTGAGCGGCGATCACCGCGTCGAGCGCGACGTCGAGCTCCTCGGCGATGCACTGGGCCTGCGAGGTATAGACGCCCTGGCCCATCTCCACCGCGGGCAATGTGAAGGTCACTCGATCGTCGGGCGCGATATGGATGAAGGCGTTGAAGCGTTTTCCGGCCGGTACCGCCTCGTCCGCGCGGGCGGCGCCCCAGGGCAGCTCGATGCCGATCAGCAGGCCGGCGGTGAGCGCGGCTCCGCCGTAAAGCACCGCACGCCGCGGCAGGCCGGTCGCGGCCTCAGGCGCGGGCGGCATGCTTGATCCCCTCACGGATGCGGACATAGGTGCCGCAGCGACAGAGATTGCCGGCCATCGCCGCGTCGATCGCGTCATCGTCGGGCTGCGGGTTCGCCGCGAGCAGGGCGGCGGCCGACATGATCTGTCCCGGCTGGCAATAGCCGCACTGGATGACCTCCAGCTCGATCCACGCCTTCTGGATCTTCGCGCCGGCGGACGTGTCGCCGATGCCCTCGATCGTGGTGATCGCCCGCCCGCCGACCGTGCCGACCGGCAATTGGCAGGAGCGTATCGCGATGCCATCGACGTGGACCGTGCAGGCGCCGCATTGGGCAATGCCGCAGCCGAACTTGGTGCCGGTCATGCCGAGCACGTCGCGTATCACCCAGAGCAGCGGCATATCATCCGGCACATCGACCTGATGGTTCGCGCCATTGATCTTGAGGTCCATTGCTGCTCCCCTTTTGGACGTCGGCCGTTCTATTTGTCCTTCATGGCTCGGACGCTCCATGGCATCGCCGGATGGATGGGCCTGGCGCATCATCGACTTGGCTTGGAGCCTACACCTCCAAAGGTCCGGGAAGAAGGGCAAATAGGTCGCCCGTTCGCAAGGAGGACTCCCGAGTGATGCCTCTGTCTCTCTGAAGGTGGGAAACGGAAGCAGCCCCCTACCGGGCCATCTCCATTTCGGAGCGATCTTGCGGCTGGTATTCCCTTGGGAAGGGAGCACCATCGGTTCCGCGGCGATTCGAACCACTCCGATAAGCAGCTGCCGCACGCATGGCATCTGCCCGCATTTCAACAAAACAGGAGAGATTGGATGAAGATCGGACATCTCGTCACGGCGAAAATGTTCGCCGTAGCGGCGCTGGGATTTGTCGCGCCCTCCTTCGCGCAAGCTGCGCCGGGGCCGATGGCCCATGGACCGCGGGGCCAGGGCGATCGAGGCGGATCGCACCGGGGCGGTCGCGGAGACCGTCGAGACCGGATGGCGCACAACCGACATGGCGGCTGGCATCATCAGGGACGGCGGCACCGCCGGGATCGCTGGCACAACAACCGTCATTGCCGCACCGTCTGGCATCATCACCGTCGCGTCCGGCGCTGCTGGTAGGCATCGCGCAAGGGGCGGGTCGTCGACCTGCCCCGCCTTCGCCGCGCGGGCGGAGTGCTCAAAAGCGGGAAGTACCGGCAAGGTCGTCCAGCGCACACGCGCCGATGGCTACGTCTCTGGTCGCCCCTGTTCCTCCGCCATGGATTCGGCCGAAAAGGACCGAGATCAGTCTTCGCAGCATCCGGCATCATCGCTTCGGCACGCCATCCGTGCCTCGATCCGGCCAATTGACATGCGCCCATGCCCGTCATCGTCCGACATGATCCATCTTGGTGATTTGTATAGAGCCGGAATTCCTGCGCGAAGGTCTGCATCGATAAGGTTGGTTCTCCGATCGGTACGCGGTGGCTTCGGTGATCGTTGCGATCTCGCCGAGACGCACGCGCGCGCCGTTTGACAGCGTGATCACAGCACGGGCGAGATCGTCCGCGGTTTCGAGCGGCGAGCGAGGGTCGCATGGCGTCACGCGGCGGTTCCCGACGGCTTTTCGCCCCCGGGGCAGCGGCGGTTCTCTGCTCTCGTGCAAGGAGCGCTCGCCTGCGCCCGTAGCCCCAGCGACATCGGCTGCGGCGCCGGCGAGTTGCAAGAAGCAGTCGGGCATGGCTGGCCATGGCGATCCCGTCTGAGGATCTATCCTGTCGTAACGATAGCCGGTCCGATCCGTGACCCAGCCGGCCGTGCCACAATTGGTCGTCGCGACCGACATCATATAGCCGCCCGGTGTCGTCATGTGCCGGAAAGGCGACGCGCCGAGGATGGCATGGAGCGCGGCGAGCAGATCGGCCTCATCGGGCCGCGCGAATCCGCGCAGCGGGACGGCGCCGTCCGCGATCGCTTCCCTCGCCGACCCGACCCGGGATGTCCTGCGAACAGATCAGACATGGCCTGCCTCGATGAACGGGTGGACGAATATATGACGGCCCTCGCGCGCGGAGTTGGTCGCCTTGGCCGGGATCTCATCAAATGCTGGTCGGCCCCGCCGCTGGAACGCGGTTCTCCGCCCGTCGAGAGGCGGTCCGGGCCGGTCTCCCACGCTTCGATCCGGCCGATGACGCGTGCCCGTTGCAGGACGTCTGCGATGCGAGGCGATGGGGCGATGGGAGGGAAAATATGCGTGGTCAGTCATGATCCTGCATTGCCGATCGAGGATGTTGGACGGGAGGGTGGTCGGCTTCATGAGCGGGCGCGCTCCGTTCCTTGTCTTCACACGCGATTGAGCTGCCATCCGCTCGGCCTGCTTCCTATCGGTCGATGACCGAAGCGTGTCCCGCCTGTGGGTCGAGCCGTGATGGGTCGCGACGACGAAGATCGCGGCGACGATTGCCTGATGGACAGCCGGTAGAATGCCGGCTGCACGGCCTGCGAGGCGAAGCGCTCGGCGGTGCGTCGATCCGCCGGAATTCCGCCGCAAGCCATCCCGGCTCACCGGCGGACTTGGGTGTCTCGTGGAATGGTGATGCGATAAAGCTCGAACGTACGAAAAACGACCAAAAGGGGCAGGGGGCTGGCATGCTGCTTGACAGGAGGGGTCTTCTCATGGATGACCCCATATCGAACATGCGGCCGTTAATCGCACAACATGCGCGGTCGAACCGGCAGTCAGCGTCCGGCTGGGGAGGAAGGACTTCGTGCTCCAATCCGTTGGGTTTAATGTTGAAAGAGAGGGTGCCGGCGGCATGCGCGGCCGTGCGCGCCGCAGCGTGAGACGGACATGCTCGACGAACTGAGAGAGCTGGAACCCTTCCGGGCCGAGGTGCGCGCCTGGCTGGCCGCGCATCTGCCGGCCGACTGGCAGCAGCGCATGCTGGGCGCCTCGGAGGAGGAGCATGTCGCCTTCCAGAAGGCATGGTTCCGCACGATGATGGAAGGCGGCTACGGTGCGCCGCACTGGCCGAAGACATGGGGCGGCAGCGGCTTCACCTTCGCGCAGCAGATCGTGCTCTACGAAGAGATCGCCCGCGCCGGCGCGCCGCGCCTGATCCTCTACTTCATCGCGCTCCATCATGTGCCGGGAACGCTGCTCGAATGGGGCACGCAGGCGCAGCGCGAGCGGCATCTGCCGGCGGTGCTCTCGGGCGACGAGATCTGGTGCCAGGGCTTTTCCGAACCCAATGCCGGATCGGACCTCGCGAGCCTGCGCACCCGCGCGGAGCGGCGCGGCGACGTCTATGTGGTGAACGGCCAGAAGACCTGGTCGTCCAACGCGCACCACGCGCATTATTGCCTGCTGCTCGCGCGCACCGACCCCAAGGCGACCAAGACGCGCGGCATTTCCTATTTCATCCTCGACATGAAGACGCCGGGCGTCACGCTGCGCCCGATCAAGCAGATGACCGGGGCCTCGCACTTCAACGAGCTGTTCCTCGACGATGTCGAGATCCCGGCCGAAAACCTGATCGGCCCGGAACATGGCGGCTGGGCGGTGGCGCAATCGACGCTCGCCTCCGAACGCGGCCTCACCATCCTGGAGCTGGCCGAGCGGATGCGCGTCGGCTTCCGCCTGCTGCTCGACGCCGCGCAGGCCGAGGCGCCGCTCGGCGGCCGGCTGATCGACGACGACGAGATCCGCCGCCGGCTGGTCGACATCCATGCGCGCATCCAGGCGCTGCGGCTGCTGATCAACGACCTCCTGACCCAGGTGCTGCGCGGCGCGAAGACGGGCACCGAGCCGTCGATCATCAAGATCTACTATAGCGAGCTGCTGCGCGACTTCACCGCCCTCGGCGTCACCTTGGGCGGCGTCGCCGGCCAGTATCTCCAGCCGGTGCTGATGGGCGGCGCCAACGAGACCGGCTACTGGATGCAGGATTATCTCTATTCCTGGGCCTGGACGATCTCCGGCGGCAGCTCCGAGATTCAACGCAATATCGTGGCCGAGCGCGGGCTGAAGCTGCCGCGCGAGCCACAGCCGGCCGCGGCCGGCTGAACCCGGGGGATAGCGTCGATGGAATTTGGCTGGGCGCCGGAACAGGAGCAGTATCGCGAGCGGGTGAAGGCCGCGCTCGACGAGCTGCTGCCGGCGGATTGGGACGAGACCTACGTGCCGGAGAGCTACGCCTCCGACCTGCAGGTCCATTTTTCGCGCGAATTCTGCGCGAAGCTGGCCGAACGCGGCCTGCTGGTGCCGCATTGGCCGCGCGAATATGGCGGCAACGAGAGCCCGGACTGGGAGCATTTCATCCTCGGCGAGGAGATGAAGGGCGCCGGCGAGCCGCGCGGGCCGCAATATATGAACGTCAACTGGATCGGCCCGACGCTGATGGCCTATGGGAGCGAGGCCCAGAAGGACCAGCATGTGAAGGGCATCGCCAGCGGCAAGGTGATCTGGTGCCAGGGCTTTTCCGAGCCCAATGCCGGCACCGACCTCGCCGCGCTGCGCACCCGCGCCGAGCGCGACGGCGACCATTATGTCGTCAACGGATCCAAGATCTGGACATCCTATGCGCGCACCGCCGACTGGTGCTTCCTGCTCGCGCGCACCGGGCCGACCCGCAAGGACATCTCGATCCTGCTCGTGCCGATGGATACGCCGGGCATCTCCATCACCTCCTTCCCCGGCGTGATCAAGGACGGCCACCTCAACGAGGTGTTCTTCACCGACGTCCGGGTGCCGGTCCAGAATCGGGTCGGCGAGGAGGGCGAGGCGTGGAAGATCGTGACCTATGCGCTCAGCTACGAGCGGGTCGGCGTGCCGCGCTATCATACCGGTCTGCTGGCGCTGGAGCTCGCCGTCGAGCAGCTCAAGGCGGAGGGGCGATGGGACGATGATCCGATCGTCCGGTCGCGCGCCGGATCGATCGCCGCCCGGTTCGAGGGCGCACGGCTGCTCACCTACCGGGTGATCGACCAGCGCGTGCACCGGCTGCCCGCCACCACCGATGCGAACCTGTCGCGCATCGCCTCGCTGGAGGCGGTGAGCGACCTCATGAACTTCCTCGGCGAATTCGTGCCGGACTGCCTCGCCGGGGGCGATCCGCTGCTCGAGGATTATTATCGCATCAACATTCCGGCCGGGATCACCGGCGGGACCAACGAGATCCAGCTCGATCTGGTCGCGCAACGCGGCCTCGGGCTGCCACGGGGCTGACGCGCAATGGATTTTCAGCTTTCCGAGGATCAGGAGGCGCTGGTCTCTGCGCTCCAGTCGATCCTCCAGGACCATGCCGAGCTGCCGCAGGCGGAACGGTTCAGCTACAGCTATTTCAACGCGGATCTGCAGCGGCTGCTCGGCGAGAGCGGCTTCCTGGGCGCCGCGCGCGACATCGGCCCGCTGGAGGCGGCGCTGGTGACGATCGAGACGGCGCGCCTGCCGGTGCTGGTCGAGACCGCGGCGACCGGGCTGGTCGCGCCGATGCTGCTGCCGGCGGACGGGCCGGTGGATGGGCCGGTGGCGCTGATCGCCGGTGGCGCGATTGGCAAGGCGCACCGCAACCTGCCGATCGCGCGCACCGCGCTGGTCGATCTCGGCGAGGATGTCGCGGTGCTGACCATCGATCCGGCCGATGTCGAGCCGGTCGCGAGCATCCTCGCCTATCCCTATGGCCGCTTCCGCGCGATCCCGGATCTTGCGGCGGCGCGGCGGCTGCCGGGCGCGGGCGCGCGGCTGCGGCAATGGTGGCGCGTCGCGCTGGCGGCGGAAGTGGCGGGCGCCGCGCAGGCCGCGCTCGACTTCACGCTCGACTATGTGAAGCAGCGCCAGGTGTTCGGGCGGCCGGTCGGCTCCTTCCAGTCGGTGCAGCACCGGCTCGTGCAATGCCATGCCCATGCGCAGAGCACCTATTATCTGGCGTTGCGCGCGGCCTGGAGCGGTGAGGCGGTGGATGCCGACTGCGCCGCCAGCCTTGCCCAGCAGGGGGTGCAGAAGCTGCTGTTCGACCTGCACCAGTTTCATGGCGGCATGGGCGTGACGACCGAGCACCTGCTCCACTTCTGGCTCTACCGCATCCGCGCGCTGCAGGCCGAGGCGGGCGGCGTGCATGGCATCGGGCTGGAGATTGCCGGGCGGATGTGGCCGGCGGCGACACAAGCGACGGGCGCCGACGCCGCGCCCCAGATCGCCGAGGCGGGGTGAAGACGATGGCGGACGACATACTCTCCCTCGGCGACCTGCGCGATGCGATCCGGCAGGTGCTGCGTGGCCATGCCGGACCGCTGGATGCGATTCCCGAAGAGACGGGCGCGCCGTTCGACCATGCGCTCTGGGCGACCATGGCGGAGCTCGGCTGGCTCGGCCTCGGCATCGACGAGGCGCAGGGCGGGCTCGGCCTCAGCATCGCGCATCTGGCCGTGCTTTTCGAGGAACTGGGTGGCGTGCTCGGCGCGGTGCCCGCCATCGAGACGCTGATCGCGGCCAATGCGATCGCGGCGCACGGGGCGGAGACCGCCAGGGCGCAGCTGCTGCCGGCGATCGTGGCCGGCGAGACGGTGGCGACGATCGCGCTGCCGGCCGCCGCGATCCCCGACATCGCGAACGGCGCCGTCACCGGCACGATCGAGCATGTCGCCTTCGCCGGCGACGCCGGCCTGTTCCTGCTGCCGGTGCGCAACGGCGCGGAGACCGTGCTGGCGCTGATCGCGTCCGATGCGCCGGGCGTTTCGGCGGAGGCACGGCCGGTATCCGATCTCACCCGTGCGCTCGGCTGGGTGCGGCTCCGGGACGTGGCGGTGCGCGAGCGCGATCTGCTGCGCCCGGGCGCCGAGGGCTGGGACGCGATCGCCGACCAGCTCGCCATCGCGATCGCCTGCGACGCGATCGGCGGGGCGGCCGAGATATTGGCCCGTACCGTCGACTATCTCGGCATCCGCGTCCAGTTCGGCCGGCCGATCGGCTCCTTCCAGGCGCTCAAGCATCGCGCCGCGAGCTGGAAGGTGCTGCTCGAAGCTGCGAGCGCGCTCGTCCGCCATGCGGCGGTGGCGCTGGCCGCGGGGGAGGAGGGCGCCGCCGCGCTCGTCTCCAGCGCGAAATTCTATGCCTGCGACGTCTATGCCGCGATCTGCGAGGATGCGGTGCAGCTGCATGGCGGCATCGGCTTCACCTGGGAGCATCCCTGTCACCTGTTCCTGAAGCGCGCCAAGCTCGACCAGCTGCTGTACGGCAGCGCGACCACGCATAAGGAGCGCGTCGCCCGCCTAGCCTTCGCCGCGATCGCCGCGGAGGCGGAGGGCGGCATCCCACCCTTCCCCGAACCGATGCAAGGATGACGGAGCCCGTCATGGACCAGCCTGCCCCCCGCGATAGATTGACCCCCGGCCAGCAGCGGCTCTTGGAAATGATGCCGACGATCGACCGGATCCGCCTGCCCGAGGTGCGCGATACCGTCCCGGCCGCCAACTATACCGATCCGGCGCGGTTCGATGCGGAGATGGCCGCGATCTTCCGCAAGCGGCCGGTGATCGCGGCGCCCTCCGCGCTGCTGCCCAAGCCCCGCGAATATGCCGGCGTCGACATCGTCGGCATGCCGGTGCTGCTGACCCGCACCAGGGAGGGGACGGCGAAGGCGTTCGCGAACGTCTGCCGCCATCGGGGCATGAAACTCTGCCTTTCCACGGACCCGGTCGCAGCCGGTCGGCTGGTCTGCCCCTATCATGCCTGGACCTATGACCTCGACGGCAAGCTCATCGGCCTGCCGCGCGCCGAGACCTTCCCGGGGCTCGAAAAGGCGCAGCTCGGCCTCAAGGAATTGCCCTGCCAGGAAGCGGGCGGGCTGATCTGGGTCGGCCTCGATCCCGACAGCCCGCCGGATTTCTCGACCGTCACGGGCGAGCTGGCGGCCGATCTCGACGCCTTCTCGATGAAGGAGCTGTTCCTGTTCGACAAGGCCACCTTCAAGGTGGAGGCGAACTGGAAGCTGCTGATGGATTCGATGCTGGACAGCTATCACGTCACCCGGCTGCACAAGGATTCGCTCGCCCAGTTCAGCGTCGATTCTGAGAATATGATCGACCGGATCGGCCCGCACATCCGCAATGCCGCGCATCGCGGCAATTTCGATCCCGCCGCCATCAGCAACCGCTTCGGCGAGATGCGCAAGATGATGGTCTTCTCCTATATCGGCTTCCCGAACGGAATCATCGTGGTGAGCCCGCACTATATCAGCCTGGGCGTGGTGCGGCCGATCGACGATCACCGCACCGAGATCGACTATTACCAGCTCTACGACGCGCCGCCGCGCGACGAACGCATCGCCGGCAAGATGCGCGAGGCATTCGACCTGATGGAGCGGGTGTTCGCCAAGGAGGATTATTGGGCGGCCGAGCTGTGCGACAAAGGTCTGCGATCGGGCACGATGAGCGAGGTGCAGCTCGGCGGCATGGAGGTGCAGATCCGCATGTTCCAGGATGCGGTCACTCAATGTCTGGCGGCGGCGGGAGACTGACGGCCGTTAGACGGCTCCTTTTCTGCCGAGTTGTGCATGCAGGCTCTCTCCCTCAAAGGCGGCAAGGGAGAGGTCTCGGACGCTTCGGGAGAAAAACTTGGTTCTCCTCCAATTCTTCGGATGTCGCCCCTGCAACGAGCCTAGCAGGTGCGAACAGAACGCCGCCCCCCATCCATAGCAGCAGCTCCACGCGCGGCAACGGCCAGGCCGCCGGCTCAGCAACACTGCCACGCAGAGAGGTTGGCCGACGCCAGTCAGCCGATTATTGAGCACGCCGGCTAGCACGGGACCGAACTCGATGTCTGACGGCGCCGCAGCTGTCGCGAGCAGTGCCGGCACTTGCGCGAGGGTTCGCAAGCGCAAGAGTGGTCATCACTTGCGTCGCGGCGAACTGGAACCCGACAGGCTGGACCCCTCCGTAAATCGGGCGCTGGTGCGCTGCGGCCCGGCTTCCTCGATGAGCGGGAGCGGATGGCTGGTTGGACGCGCCTCGATCTCTATGAAACCGTCGGCGGCCGGCTCATCCTTCTCGAAGCGCCGTCGTTCGATGCGTGGCGCAAATTCTGCGCGCTCGTCGAACAACCTGATCTCGATTCGCGGGCGCTCCGCGCAGCGTCGGAGTGCCGCGATCAAGTGCGCGTTCGCCGCGCCGTTCCGCACGCCTGCGCTGATCCATGGACGTCGGTGCTGATCGAGCATGACTTCTCGGCGGCCTATCAATCGCCCGACCGACCGAGCCCGCGATCCTCACTATAGCCGAGGCAACTGTTATGATCCCGATCGCGGGCGTGGGCACACTGCGCCCTTTGGTCACGCTGGAGCGCATCCGTTTGGAGGCGTTTGCGCCTTCGCGAGCGCCGGCGCCGGGCACAGGGTACGTTTCGGAGCGCTGGCTCGAAGGTGCGGAAATTGCCCGGCTGCGCGCGAGCCGCACTGTGGCCTAGCGCACCCATCGCTATCCTGCGTGGCACCTGGTGCTTGACTCTCCTTGCCAAAGCGAGGATATTCGCACATAAGATACAATATCGCACAAAATTATGAGGATTGAGATGGAGGCGCAGGATGGGGTCCGCGATGGTCGCGGGGTGCAGCGCGTCTGCGATTGCATGTGCGCCTATCTTCATGGGTTCCCGAAGATCGGTGAGGTGGTGGCGGGTGAGGTGGCGGCGGCAGTCGCAGCCTGTGATCCGCATTGCCCGCTGCCGACCGATCTGGAAGGCCTGCGGTGCAACCCGCGTGAGGGCAATGACGGCCACGCGCTTTGGCATTGGGATCCTCGCTTAGCCGAGGAGGACCTCGCCGCCGTTTGGGGCACCATGGATAGGTCCGCCCCGACCTCGGCCAATCCGCTGCTGTTGATCCGCGACGGCGAGAGCGAAATAGTCGATGCTGCCGGAGTAGCGAGGTTGCGGGAGGCTGTCCCCGACCTCCAGATCATGCAGGTCGCCGGCGCGAGCCATATGCTGGCGGCCGATTGCAACGCCGCTTTCAACGTCGCGAGCCTGCCCTTTCTCGATGATCAATTTGCGGCGGAGCAGAGGAGTAAAGCGGATGGAAGCTGAACGGGTCCTCCTGGTGACCGGCGGAGCCAGCGGCATCGGTCGCGCCTCGGCCCAGCGGTTGGCGAAGGATGGTGCAGCGGTGATGGTCGCCGATCGCGACGAGACCGGCGGAGTGGCGACTGTCGAGGAGATTGCGGCCGCCGGCGGCATCGCGCGGTTTACGGCGCTCGACGTCAGCGATGAAGAGAATGTCCGGGCTAGCATCGCCGCGACGCTCGACGCTTTCGGTCGGCTCGACGGCGCGATCAACTGCGCGGGCGTGGCGCAAGCGGCCAAGCAGACTCATGCGATCGAAGCAAGCGAATGGGCTCTCACCCTTGCTGTTAACCTGACCGGCATGTTTCATTGTATCAAGCATCAGATCGCCGCCATGCTCGATCAGACCGGTGGCGGTGCGATCGTTGCCGTCTCCTCCGCGGCGGCGGTCAAGGGCCTCCTCAACAGCGCGGACTATTGCGCCAGTAAGGCTGGCATACTCGGTCTCGTCCGCGGTGCCGCGGTGGATTATGCCGAGCAGGGTATTCGGATCAACGCGCTGCTTCCCGGCGCCTCCGACACGCCGCTCGCGCATCGCTCGTCCGCGGCCAATCCGGCGCTGAAGGGTATGCTGCGCGTGCCGATGATGCGCATGTCGAGTCCGGACGAAATCGCGGCCGCAGCGGTCTGGCTGGTCTCCCCCGACAGTTCCTATGTCACCGGCGCCAGCATTTGCGTCGATGGCGGCATGACCATCGCCTGACTGGCGACAGGAAAGGATATTTACAATGAACACGACCATCGCCTTCGAAGCGCCCGTCAAATATCCCGATCGACTGTTCATCGGCGGCGCATGGGTGGAGCCTTCGAGTGACGCGACGATTGAGGTGATCGCGCCGGGAACGGAGGAGCCTTACCTGCGCGTCGCAGAGGCGAAGGAAACGGACATAGAGCGCGCCGTCGCGGCCGCCCGCCTGGCGTTCGACGAAGGGCCGTGGCCGCGCCTGTCGCATGCCGATCGCGCCGCTTATCTCAACGCCATCGCCGCAAAGCTCGATGAGCGTGCGCCCGACATCGCCGCGATCTGGCCCAACGAGATGGGCATTCTGTACGCTATGGCGCAGAACTATTCGAAGGGGGTCAGCGGCCTTTACAGATTCTATGGCGGTCTGGCGACGCGCTTTCCATTCGAGGAGGAGCGGCGTACCTTCTCCGGCGCCAAGCTCGGCCTTCTGGTGCGCGAACCCGTCGGCGTCGTCGGTGCCATCATCCCGTGGAACGGGCCGATCAACCTGATCGCCTTCAAGGTGGCCCCTGCGCTGCTGGCCGGATGCACCGTCGTGATCAAGGCATCTCCCGAGGCCCCCGGCCATGCACTGATCATGGCCGAGATCGCAGAAGAGATCGGGTTGCCGGCCGGTGTGATCAACGTGCTCACCGCCGATCGCGCCGCGTCGGAAGCGCTGGTGTGCCATCCCGGCATCGACAAGATTGCCTTCACCGGATCAACGGCTGCGGGCAAGGCGATCGCGTCGATTCTCGGCGCCCGCATGGCGCGTTACACGCTCGAGCTCGGCGGAAAATCTGCCGCGATCATTCTCGACGACTATGACGTCGAGACCGCGGCCAAGACGATCGCCGAGCGTGCCAGGGACATGACCGGTCAAGTCTGCGCATCGCTCACCCGCGTGATAGTGTCGCGCAGCCGGCATGATCGAATGCTGGAGGCGCTCGCGTCCTCCTTCGGCGCGATTCGGGTCGGTGATCCTTTCGACCCCGCATCGCAGATGGGGCCGCTCGCCACGCGACGTCAGCGGGACCGGGTCGAAGCCTATATTGCAGGTGCCCGTGCTGACGGTTTCACCCTCGCGGCCGGCGGCGGGCGGCCGGCACATCTCAATCGCGGCTATTATGTCGAGCCTACCGTCTTCGGCAATGTCGACAACCGCTCGAGGCTCGGTCAAGAGGAGGTATTCGGACCGGTTCTGTCGGTGATTCCGGCAGCCGACGAAGCCGAGGCGGTGCGCCTCGCCAATGACAGCCCGTTTGGCCTCAACGG
This sequence comes from Flavisphingomonas formosensis, assembly GCF_009755815.1. Classification (GTDB taxonomy): domain Bacteria; phylum Pseudomonadota; class Alphaproteobacteria; order Sphingomonadales; family Sphingomonadaceae; genus Flavisphingomonas; species Flavisphingomonas formosensis. The sequence goes on along the minus strand of NZ_WRPK01000015.1, from coordinate 14,727 downwards.
TTCCGTCTTCACCAATGATATCGACCGCGCCTATACCGTCTCGCGCCAGGTTCGCTCGGGAACCATGGGGCATAATGCGATTCGACTGGATTTCTCGATCGCGTTCGGCGGGTTCAAGCAATCCGGCGTGGGTCGGGAAGGTGGGGTGGAAGGGCTCCATCCCTATCTCGAGACGAAGACTATTCTGCTCGATGGTCGTCCTTCGCACCTGCCGGTCAAGGACGCTTAGCAGGCTGTTGAAGAAGCGGGTGGCGCAGCGGATTCGGACGTGATTCAGTCGACGACGAAGCTGTCGAGAGGATTAGATGCGGGGCACGGACAAGCGCGCGGGAGAGCTATTCTCCTATGTCGCCTGGAGCAGCGGGTTCGTTCCGACCATCAGTTGCGAGCAATCTGCGCGGTTGTGAACGAGGCGCTGGAGGGGCCGTCGGGCGAGCTCGCGTCGCTCTATTCCGGTATTGGTCGGCCATCGATCCCGCCGGAGATGTTCCTGCGCGCGATGCTATTGCCGCGCTCGGCACCTACGCCATCTTCAACGAACCGCGGACCTACGGCTTCGAGGCCCGCGTCAAGTTCTGACGCTTCCGCGGGAGGTCCGTCATGCGTGTTCCGTTTCCGCTCGCCGTTGGCACCCTGTTCCTTCTTCTCGGCCAGCCCGCCGGAGCCCCAATCACCCGTCCGGCGGCATCTGTCGCCGCCGCCCAGCACCAGCGGCTGCTGCCTCTCGAAGGCGGCCGCAACTTTCGCGATCTCGGCGGTTATCGCGCACGCGATGGCCGAACGGTCAAATGGGGCCTCCCGTTCCGCTCCGGATCGACGCATGGCCTGACGCCGGCCGATTATGCCTCTCTCGAAAAACGCGGCATCCGCGTGGTCTGCGACTTTCGCGACAGCCAGGAGCGCGCCGCGGAGCCGGTCGCCTAGCCGGCCGCCGGAGCGCCCACGCTTCTCGCCGATGACTATATGTTAGCCCGGGTCGGCATGATGCCCTTGCGCGCGATGCAGAGCGCAACCCCTGCAGAGGCGCGGCGGATGATGGCCGCTACCTATCCCCGCATGTTGACCTTCCTCAATGGCCAGCATCGGCGAATGTTCGCGGAGCTGCTGGCAGGACACGCGCCGCTCGTGTTCAACTGCACGGCCGGCAAGGACCGCACCGGCGTCGCGGCCGCCCTGCTGCTGACCGCCCTCGGCGTGCCGCGCGAGACGGTGACCCAGAATTATCTGCTCACCAATCGCTATCTCGACACGCGCCGGCTCATCGCTTCCGGCAGCACGACGCCCAATGCATGGATGCGGCTGCCCGCGCCTGTGCAGCGGGCGCTGATGGCGGCGGACCGCAGCTATATCGAAGCGGCGCTCGCCGTCCTGGACCAGCATCGCGGCGGTCCGGAGGGCTATTTCCAAGATACGCTTGGCCTGTCGCGCGGCGATCTCGCAAAGTTGCGCGATATGTATCTCGAGTGAGCGGCGCGCGGCCAACATCTGCGCCTGTCGAGATCCGCGAGCGGCGGATCGAGCCGCGAACCTCGGGTCAGGCGCCGTCAGCAGTGCGGCGTCGGCATGGGCTGTCGATCGCGAATGCTGCGGTGGTTGTAGGGGTTGCGCAGCCGGCTGCTTTGGGAATAGTCTTCATTTGCACCCAGTCGGGGTGCCGAGGCTTGAGAACCTCGCTTGCGGACGAAGGATCTTGGCTGCTGTGAGCGCGGCCGGGTGGCCGATGTGCATGTCCAAGCCGCGTGCGGCCAAAGACATCGGCGCATGAATTCGCAAGTCGACTTCCACAGCTGGGCACTGCTCAAGGGTGTGGTGCTCTCGACCCTGCTCGGGGTGGGGCCGGAGCTCGCGCTTTCCGGGCAGAGCGACCTCGTCCAGGCGATCCGCCTCTCGACCCAAGACACTGTCTCGCGCGCGGGCGACCAGATCACTTCGCGCAACCTCGCCGTGCAGCCGGCGATCACCATCCGGCCCGGCGCGCGGGTGCTGCTCACCGTCCACAAGGACCTTATCCTCGCGCCGTGGCGCGGATAGGAGGAAATATGACCGACCTCAAACTGGGACAGTTGCCTGACCGCACGCCGGTGAAAATATCGGTCAGCCTGCCGCCCGAACTGCATCGATCATTGCAGGATTATGCGCGCTGCTATGCGGCGGCCTATGGCCGCGAAGAGACGGTCACCGAACTCATACCTCACATGCTGGCGGCGTTCCTGGCCGGAGATCGCGGCTTTGCCAAAGCGCGAGAGGCGCTTCGCGAGAGTGGAAAATGACGGGAAACATCGACATGCCAGATCGGCTACTTCGCATCTCTGATGTAAAAAGCCGGGTGGGGCTCGGAAAGAGCAAGATCTATGCGCTGATCGCCGAGGGAAGATTTCCGCGCCCTTACAAGCTTACGCCGAAAGCCGCGCGGTGGAGCGAGCGCGAGGTTCACGCATGGATCGAGCGCGTGCAGTCTGCGAGCTGCTAGCGACCCGGTGTTCGCGCATCCTATTGCCAAGGGGGCGTGTCGGACGCTTCTATGAACCAAGCAGGTAGGCTTCCCAGTCGTCCATCAATACGCGGCGTTTGAGAAAGGCATCACCGCGGCGATAGGCACGGGAGGTCTCGCTACCGACCTGGTGGGCGAGCGCCTGCTCGACAACAGATTCGGCGTGATCGGTCATTTCGCCCATATAGTCGCGAAACGTGCTCCGCATGCCGTGAACGGTATAATGTCCAACGTCCATTCGGCGCAGTAACATCGGCATCGACATCTGTGACAGAGGCCTGCCCATCTTCTGGCCGGGAAATACGAAGGCATCCGGCTCGCAATTCGATCTCTTCGCCAATGTCCGAAGCAGCGCAATGGCAGTGTTACACAAGGGTATGCGATGTTGAATTCCGATCTTCATGCGAGCGGCGGGTATCGTCCACACGGCGGTCTCAAGGTCGACCTCGGACCAGGTCATACATAATGTCTCGCTGGTCCGTGTTGCGCAGAGAATGGTCAGTTCGAGTGCGCGTGCGGTGAGCGAGGTCTTCTTCTGAAGCTGTATCCAGAATGCCGGAATTTCTTCGAACGGCATTGCTGGATGATGACGGACCTGATTCTTGTTTCTTTGCTTGGGAAGCAGGTGGCAAAGATTGCCGCGCCACCGTGCTGGGTTTTCCCAGGGGCTTTGGATATGTTTCGCTGCCTTAGCAGCATCAAGTATGATTTCGATGCGGCCGCGTAGCCTGCTCGAAGTTTCCGGGACGGACCGCCAGATGGGTTTGAGAACCGCAACCACATCGTCCGTGCTGATGTCCTGGACGGGTCTCTTGAGCAACGCGGCGGCATGCGTTTTGATCGAGTTTCGCCACTGCTGCCGATGCTTTGGGTGCTTCCATCCCTCCTCGTGAGTATCCATGTACCTATCGGCAAAGGCGCCGAAGAGAACTGGGCCCAGGCGCTCCAGTTCGGCTTGCCTAGCCGCTTCGGCGGCTTCGGCCTCGGCTGCACGACGCGCCTCGATCGGATCGATGCCGTCGACGAGCAACTGCCTGGCCGAAGCCGCAAGATTGCGCGCTTTACCAAGCTGCACATCGCTTGCCGCACCCAGCCCCATTTCGCGGCGCTTCTTATCCCGCTCGTAGGCGAACACCCAACGCTTCGAACCGTCCCTCGTGATGTAGAGCCACAATCCGCCGCCATCGGAATATTTGCCGATAACCCTTTCCGCCTCGACGCGCCTCGCGCTGAGCTTGTGAATGGAACGCGACACAGCCAATCTCCGACACTTCCGAGAGGGGTTGTCACCTCGGTTAGCAACCCGGTTTCCAACCCGGTTTGGGTCGTGGATCGGCGCGGATCCAAGTGGACTGATGAAGTCCAATCGAGCGCGGAATCTCCGATCAACGCACTGATTTTTTATCGAAAACTTACAAATTTGTCGAGGTCGACCAACACCCTAGAATGGCTAGGTTCGGAACCTCAACGCGCACCCTCACCTCTACTGGGGCCAGTATGGCGCGAACCATGATATGCCCTGGCTGGAGATCGGCAGCGATGGCGAGCGGGGCTATCTGCGCGTCGGCCCTGCAATCATACCCACGACCGGCGTGCTGGGTCTCGCCGGCGGGGAGGAGCGCGCCTTTCCGCCGCTGGTGACGATCCCCTCGGGCTACAACCTTGCCGCCGCCCGCCAGTGGCACTTCTTCTTCGCCTGGCTGCTCGTCGTGCCGGGCCTGCTGTTCTGGCTGTGGGGTTTCGTTTCACGGCACGTCCAGCGCGACCTCGCGCCGACCGCAGAGGAGCTCAGGCCACGCAGCCTCTGGCAGGACGTCAAGGATCACGCTCGCCTGCGCTTCCACACCGGCGAGGCGGCGCGGCGCTACAACGTGCTCCAGAAGCTCAGCTATGTCGGCGTGATCTTCGGTCTGCTGCCCCTCATGGTGCTGACCGGGCTCACCATGTCACCCGGTATCGACGCGGCCTGGCCGTGGCTGCTGGACCTGTTCGGCGGCCGCCAGTCGGCGCGCTCGATCCATTTCATCTGCGCGGCGCTCATCGCCGGCTTCATCATCGTCCACCTCGCGATGGTGCTGCTGGCCGGACTGCTGAACGAGCTGCGCTCGATCATCACCGGCTGGTATCGCCTGCCCAGGGAGCGCGACCAATGACGCTGCTGACCCGACGTCGCCTGATCGGCTCGCTCGGCGCCGGCGCGGGCGGCCTCCTGCTCTCCGGCTGCGACCGGATCGCAGCCTCGCCCAAGGTGCAGGACGTGCTCGAGCTGGGCGAGGGCCTGACGATGCGCACGCAGCGGCTCATCATCGACCGGGGCGCGCTCGCCCGCGAGTTCGCCGCCTCCGACATATCGCCGGTCTTCCGAACCAACGGCAACACGATGCCGGCGAGCGAAGCCTATCAGGCGCACGCGGCCAACCGGTTTGCAGATTGGAGACTCGAAGTCGACGGGCTGGTCCGACGGCCGCAGAAGCTGTCTCTTGCCCAGATCAGGGCAATGCCCGCCCGCACGCAGATCACCCGCCACGATTGCGTCGAGGGTTGGAGCGCGATCGGCAAGTGGACCGGCCTGCCGCTCAAGCTGGCGCTCGACGCGGCCGGCGTGCTGCCGTCCGCCCGCTATGTGGTGTTCCACTGTGCCGATGATTTCGACGGCGACCCCTATTATGAGAGCATCGACCTGATCGACGCCTATCATCCCCAGACGATCCTCGCCTGGGGCATGAACGACCAGCTCCTGAGCATCGGCCATGGCGCGCCGCTTCGCCTGAGGGTCGAACGCCAGCTCGGCTACAAGCAGGCCAAGTATGTGATGCGCGTCGAGGCGGTCGACAGCCTCGCCGGGATCGGCGCGGGCAAGGGCGGCTATTGGGAAGATTCGGCCGACTATCAGTGGTTCGCCGCGATCTAGCGCCAGCACTGAGCCGGCATCGAAGCTCGCGCCGAACGAGGACGACCCGAATGAAGCTCTACTACCATCCGTTGTCCGGTCACGCCCACCGCGCGCACCTGTTTCTCTCGCTCGCCGGCGCGGCGCACCAGCTGGTCGAGGTGGACCTGGCTGCGAAGGAGCACAAGTCGCCCGAGTTCCTGGCGCTCAATGCCTTTGGCGAGATCCCGGTCCTCGACGACGACGGCGTCATCATCGCGGATTCGAATGCGATCCTGGTCTGTGTCGCCCGCAAGGTGGGCCCCGTCGCACTGGCTGCCGGCCGACCCGGTCGAGGAAGCCAGGGTCCAGCGCTGGCTGTCGGTCGCGGCCGGGAAGATCGCATACGGCGCCCGCGCCGCCCGCCTCATCACCGTGTTCGGTGCCTCCTTCAATGCCCAGGAAGTCATCGGCCGAGCCCACGCCACCCTGGAAGTGATGGAGCGGACCCTGGAGTGGAACCGCTGGATCGCCGGCACGGACGAACCCACGATCGCGGACGTCGCGCTCTACAGCTATGTGGAGCGGGCGCCCGAGGGGAACGTCGATACGTCCGGTTTACCCGGCCGTGGCGGATTGGCTGCGCCGGATCGAGTCGCTGCCCGGCTTCATCCCGTTCCGCCGGACCCCGGCGGGCCTCGAAGCGATTCTCTGGACCTCACCAGCCCGAAAACAGGGATCCCAGCTCGTGAACTTCGACAACCTGCACCTCGACCATATCGGCATCCGCGTCTCCAATCTCGAGATCGCGGAGCGGTTCTACGCCAAGCTCGGCTTTGTGCCCGATCCCGACGAGGATGCACCCGAAGTGTCGGCGCGGCCTGGTGCATCCGACCGGCCTGCGCATCCACCTCATCTACAACGGCGAGCCCGCGAGCGAGGGCAACGTGCTTCTCGATGCTCCTGTGAAGCGGCCGGGTTACACCCACGCCGCCTTCGTCATCGACTGCATGGACGAGCTGGTGCGCTGGCTTGGCGAGGAAGGTATCTGGATCAGCGAAGGGCCGATCAGGCTGGGGCATGATCGGCGCATCACCTGCTTCATTCGCGATCCCGACCTCAACGTGATCGAGTTCAACGAGATGCTGCGGTAATCACCCGACGAAGTGTCGGCCCGTAGTTTGTTGTCCGTCGGCTTTTCGCACCTGACGTCGGGGATAGCAGCTCCCACGGCCCGGCTCTGCTACCAGCGGAGCAGCCGCGGCCCGAGCAGCGCGCCGGTCCCAGCCGCAAGCAGAATGCCCAAGCTGTACCAGGTGAGCACGAAGATCGCTGACACCTCAGGGCAATGGACGCAGTAGATCGTTGCGGCCCAGGCTCCCGCGCCGAGGCCGGAAACCGCCCCGGCCGCCCGCAGGTGAGTCGGCGCGAGCTTGCGGAATGACCAGAGCAGCCCGGCGAAGATCGGTGCCGCCAACGCCAGCACCAGCCACGGGCAGACCATCCAGCTACGGCCGAGCCACATCGCCAACCAGTCCGACGATGGTGTTCGGGCGAGCTCGCCCACCCCGATCCCGGCCAGGACCAGCACCGGCGCCGCAAGAAGCCATAGCCCGCCGAGCGACCCCGGCGCGGGCCGCGCCAGGCGCGAGATCCCGTACACCGCGCCGAGCCCGAGGGAGATCGTGTAGGTCCACTTCATCCAAAAGGAGAAGCCGTGCATGGCGACACGGAGGTCGGGGCGGACGCCGAGCGTCACCGTGACCAGGAGCATCGCAACAACGCAACCGGCAGCGATGCCCAGGCCGATCCGCTTCGCGACGGCGTGGCGTGGCACGGACCGAACGTCCCGGCTGAGCGACTGGATGAGCTGTTCGGTGTTCATCGTGATGAGCCTTTGATCCGGGCGCTGAGCGCCCTCAGGCCGCGGTGCACCGAAACCTTCACGTCCGACTCTCCGATTCCGGCGCCGGCAGCGGCTTCCGCGACGCTCTTGCCATCAACATGGGTGTCGCGGATCGCGCGGGCCTGTTTGGGGGAAAGCGTCAGCAGGAGAGTGTCGACGTCCATGCGAGCATTGGCGGCGTCCTCGAAGCCTTCCGCCACCAGAATGGTCTCTACATCCTCAATCGCCACCGTCTGTCGACGGCGCCGGTAGTGGTCGATCGCCCGATAGCGCGCGATCGCATAGAGCCACGCCGTAAAGGGGCGGTCCCTGTCGAAGGTCTCGCGGCGGGTATGCACGGCGATCAAGGTGTCCTGTACGAGATCGTCGACGTCGGCATCGGCCACGCGGCGACGATAGAATGTCTGGAGAAGGGGCACGAGCGCGCGCAACAACAGGCTATGCGCGAGCGCATCGCCCCCCAGGCTGCCGATCATCAGCGCTTTGAGCTCGGCTTCGCTGGTGCCCATCCTCATTCCGGTCTTACGCCGCCGACCCGCGGGCGGTTACAACATTTCCGATTTCACCTTATCGGGCAGCACGTCCTTCGCGAAGACGGGCTTGCGAGCGCAGTCGACCGGGTCGTCACGACCGATAGACGTTCGGCATCATGCGGCGAAGCGCGTCGACCTTGGGCGCGTCCTTGATGACGATGTATGGGTAGGTCGGATTCTTCGCCATGAACTTCTGGTGATAGTCCTCGGCCGGATAGAAGCGGCTGGTATGTTCGATCCGGGTGACGATCGGGCGGGCGAAGATGTGCGCCGCCGTGAGCTGCTGGAGGTAGGCACGCGCGACCCGCTCCTGGCCGGCTGACTGCGGAAACAGCGCGGTCCGGTACTGGGAGCTATGGTCGGGCCCCTGCGCATTCAGCGTCGTCGGATCGGCCACCACCGAGAAATAGATGCGCAGCAGGTCGGCATAGCTGACCCTGGCGGGGTCGAACACGACCCGAACCGCCTCCGCATGCCCGGTCGTGCCGGTCGACACCTGCTCGTAGCTGGGAGAGCCGGTTGTGCCGCCGGCATCGGCGGACGCCGCCGAGATGACGCCCTTCACATGGTAAAACGCGCCCTCGACGCCCCAGAAGCAGCCGCCCGCGAAGATCGCGGTCTCGGTCTTGCCTGCGGCCGGCGCCGTGACCCGCGGCTGAGGCGCATGGACGAACGTCTCGGCGGACGCGCCGACGGCCGAGGAGGCCGCCACCATCGCCACTGCCAGAACGCCACCGAGGCCGAGATAGGAAACTGAACGCATGGCCGGGAACTCCTTTTGCTGCTCGGACATACGCGGCGCCGGGGCGAAGAGTTACGCGTAACCGGCGCCTACGATTGAGCGCAAGACGGACATGACCCAGACATCCGATCGCCGAGCCCTTCTCGCCACCAGCGTTCTCGCGCTCGCCGGCGCCGCCATGGCAGGCGCTGCCCAGCCCGCGCTCGCGGCAGCGCCGCGCCCCCTGTGCCTGACCGACGCCGAGTGGCGCCGGCGCCTGTCGCCGCAAGCCTATGCCGTGTTCCGGCAGGCCGCGACCGAGCGCCCGTTCTCCAGCCCGCTCAACTCGGAACACCGCACCGGCACCTTTCTCTGCGCCGGCTGCGCGCCGCCGCTGTTCGCGGCTCGTACCAAGTTCGACAGCGGCACCGGCTGGCCGAGCTTCTGGACCCACTTGCCCGATGCGATCACCACGAAGAGCGATACCAGCTTCTTCATGGAGCGCACCGAGGTGCGCTGCGCCCGCTGCGACGGGCATCTCGGCCATGTGTTCGACGACGGGCCCAGGCCTACGGGCCAGCGCTACTGCATGAACGGCGTCGCGATGCGCTTCGCGCCTGCCGATCGCGCCTGAACCGGGAGGGGCTCGCAGGGGTATCGATGCGCCTCGGGACCGCCGCGCACGACCTCGATGCTGTCGTGCGCCATCGCCTCGATCGCCTCTCGGGCCACGTCCGAGGGCGTTTCGCGGCCGCCGTCCCGAGTCAGGCCGGAGGTGGCCATCATCGGCGTCTCCGTGGCGGTCGGATAGACCGTCAGGACGCGGACGCCTTCGCCGTCCAGCTCGCGACGCAGTACCTTGCCGAAATGCGCGATGCCGGCCTTCACCGTCGCATAGGGCGTGTGGAACGCCATGCCGACGAGCGCGATGCCCGAGCTGACGTTCACGACCAGCGCGTCCGCGCTCTTCTTCAGCAGCGGCAGCGCCGCCCGCGTGAGCAGAATTGGACCCGTCAGGTTCACCTCGACCATCTGGCGGATCTCGTCTTCCTCGATCGCCTCGAGGCGTCCCGCCCGGACACCGCCGGCATTGTTGACGAGGATGTCCAGCCCACCGAGCGTCCGCGTCACCAGATCGAGGGACCGGGCGCGACCGTCGGCCGTCGGCACGTCCGCGGAGACCCCGCTGACCGTGCCCAGGCTCCGCAATTCACCGAGAGCCTTGTCGACGGCCTCCTGTCGGCGGCCGGTGATGCCGACGCTCGCGCCCGCCTTCAGCAGCTCCCGCGCGATCTCGAGGCCGATGCCGCTCGAACCGCCCGTCACCAGGGCACGCTTTCCGCTAAGGTTCATGTTTCATCTCCCTGAGGCTGTTGGGAAAGGACATGTCAGAACTGGGTCGACCATTCGACCATCCAGTCCGGGAGATGATCGAGCGCGAATGCTTCGACCTTCCGGTCGAACCCGGTCAGGATGAAGATGCCGCCCAGGAAAAGGAGGATGCCCAGCACCGCCTTTCCGCGTCCGCCAGCCACCATCATGCGACCACGCCACCGGGCGAGGGCACCGCGGGCCGCGAAGGCGATGACCAGCAGCACCGTCGAGATGCCAAGGCCGAACGCGACCATGACGAGGGCGACTTCGCCCAGGTCCTTGCCTTCCGCCGCGAGCGCGACCGCGGCGCCCAGCGTCGGACCAACGCAGGGCGCCCAGACGATACCGAGGAGCGCCCCGACCAGCGCTTGTCCCCATAGTCCGGCCCTGTCATCCAGCGCTGATTGTCGACGGCTCGCCCAGGCTGCAAGCGGCGTCGCGAGACGGGTGAGCACGTCCTGCAGCTTCGGCATGAGCAGGACCACGCCGGCCACGCATAGGACAATCGCGCCTGCCGCGCGAACGACAAGTGTGTCGATCCCCAGCGCCTGGCCGAAGGCCGCGACGATAAAACCCGTCGCCGTGAACGCGACCACCAGCCCCGTCGCCAGCGCCAGCGGCGCGAAACGATGCCGCTGCGCCGCTGACGAGAGCACGATCGGCACCAGCGGCAGGACGCAGGGCGACAGGATGGTAAGCGCGCCCGCCGCATAGGCGAGCGCGGGATTGAGAGAGGACGCCATCCTTGACGTCAGGCGATCGCGCTGCGGATCACCGCGGCGACCTTGCCGTCATCTGTTTCGTGGGCGATCCGGGCAGTCTCCCGCTTGCCGTGGAACGCGATCACCGTCGACTGCATCGTCGCGCCGAACTTCTGCCACAACGGCTTCTGCGTGTCATAGTCGATGCGGAACACCTGCATGTCGCGATAGGCAGGCTCGGCCGTCACTCGGGCAATCGTCTTCGCCTGCTCCCGGCAGACCGGACACCACGGCGCATGGACCCATACGAGGATCGGCTTGTCCGCTTTCTGGGCGGCGTCAAACGCCGCTTGATTGAATGGCTGGATGGATGGAGCAGCCGCGGACGCCGTTACGGCGATGGCTGGGGCACCGGCGGCAAAAAGCGCAAGAACAGCGAGCGACGATACGTGGCGCATTGGAACCTCCCTGGCGTTGATAGCATCCGGTTATACGGACCAGAGACACGATCGGTTACGCTGGTCGGGTCGAGGGCGGACACGAGCGTCAATCCACTAGCGCGAATGCGCGAGCTTAAGCAGTGTGCGGAAAACGGCCGTTTTCCGCACACCGGTATACGGGTCGCCCAGAGTCAACTGTTACCGCAGGCCAACGTTCATCAACCCGTTCGGAAAACAACGGGCAGGAAAGGTGTGCCTACGTCAGCTATCCGCATCGACGCGACCGATAGCTGCCCGGCGGGAAGCGTCCGAGGTTGTGTAAAAACGCCGGAATCTGATATTGGTTCTCCGGCGTTACGGGGGCTTTGGCATGGGCCGTTTGGTTCACGGGGAAGACCGTCGGCAGGACTATCTGCTGCCTGCATCGCTCGATGATATCATTACGACAGCCCCGACACTGCGACGGCACCTCCTGCATCTTCGTCGATGCGTACAAGGTTCACGGAAGAGCGGATCATTGGGGTGCCGAAGGAGGCCGATGGCTGCAGCAGATGCGGCTGTCGCGCGCAGGTCACTCGCGAACCAATCAGCAGCTTACGGGGAGAGCGCCGCGTTCTCACTTCGGCATTGGCCGCAGGCGTGTATCGTCTCATCGCATCCGATCATTGTGGGGATATCCAGGGGGATATTCCAGGCGCGGCTTCAGGATAGTCTGACGTAAATCCAATGTGTTGTGTTGATAGTTGCGCGTTGGTGGTTCCTGTCCCCGCAACCAACATGCGCGCTCTACCTCTCGCCCCGCAGGCGCATGCTCCAAGAATGGGCCGATGGCATCGAGCAGATGATGGACCCAGCATCACTGGAGCCGGGTGAAATCCCGCGGGCCGAGACTCCGAAATACGAGCGCGCAATGACTTAAGCTGGGCCGTCAGCTGATTGGCTGCTTGCAGGCGAGCTACGCTTAAAGGCTGACGGAAAGGGGCGCGGCTTCGTAAGGCTGAGGTTGTGAGATCTCACGGATAGCACTGTTACTGAATAGCTTGGCGAAACTTTGCCCTCTGGTACCGAGACCGCGCAGGACCATAACAGAAAATTCCCGCTAAAGGGGCTCGGGTTTTCGCTGGCCAGTGCGTTTGCAACGGCGAACATCTCTTCCTCATGATCCTGAGTGAGTGTCTCAAGAACCGGCCGAGCCGTGGGGTCAAGGAAGCCCGGCCAAGCAAAGACTTTGAGCATGGCGCGCCGCATCTTTGGATCCGCGCGGCTGCCACCAGCGGCACGGTCTCGACGACGATCATGCGACCGTCACAACATGGGCAAGGAGGCCGGGGATCGGGCGGTTCTTCGAGCTCGTCAGGGACCAGATGGTGGTGCGACCACGAGCAGCGTCCTGGCCAGCGCGATGCTGACCTTGCGGATCGCCCCGGCGAGCAGGCCGTAATGCCGGATAGATGGAACCCCTTGGGCAGGATATGCAGCAGAAACCTGCGGATGAACTCGTCAACGCCGAGCGTCATGACCTGCTGCCGATCCGTGCCGGCGCGGCGGTAATCCTTGTAGCGGAACGTGACGCCGCTTTCGCTGAAGCCGATGAGCCGGCTGTTCAAGATCGCGACCCGATGCGTGTAACGCGACAGATAGGCGAGTACCGCTTCGGGGCCGGCAACGGCGCCTTGGCATAGACTACCCAGCGCTTCCTTCTGACCGGAGCGAGGTGCCGCAGGAACGCGCGGCGATAGGCAAGGGGGCAAGGCCGAAGAACGTGAGCCGCCCTGCATCGCGCAGCGCGAGCAGCCGGGTCAGGAACAGGCGCCGAACAATGCGCCCAGCACCCGAACCGGCAGGAGGAACGCCGGGCGTGATGTTATCCAGCGGCTACCGTCTTGCGCCATACCACCACCCGGCACGATCATATGGAGTGCGGGTGGTGGGTCATCGCCGAGCCCCAGGTATGCAGGACGGCGGTGATGCCGATGCGCGCGCCAAGATGCTTCGATCGGCGGCGATCGGCATCGTGTCCGACGCCGCCTTGAACAGCAGATCATAGACCAGCGCCTTGTTGTGGAACGCGATCTCCGCCACCTCGGCCGGCAGCCTGAACACGACGTGGAAGTAGCCGATCGCGTCCTCGCGCTCGGCGAGCCAGGTCCGTGCCGCGGCACCCTGGCACCTGGGGCAGTGTTGGGTTGGACGGCTCCCAACGGCATCGGATGTGCCAAGATGAGGTCGTTGAAACACTCACATCAAGGAGCCGCCCGTGACAGATATTACCCGCATCGGCATCGACACGTCAAAGAGCGTTTTCCAGCTGCATGGCGTAGATGCTTCGGAACAAGTGGTGTTACGCAAGCAGTTGAGCCGCCGTGAGATGATCAGGTTTCTAGAGAAGCTGCCGCCTACGGACATTGCGCTTGAGGCTTGTGGAGCTTCCCATCCTTGGGCGCGGCTGTTGGGTTCCTTTGGTCATGAGGTGAAGCTGATCGCGCCGCAGTTGGCCAAGCCTTACGTGAAGCGCGGCAAGAACGACGCAGCCGACGCCGAGGCGCTGTGCGAGGCGATGAGTCGCCCCACGATGCGCTTCGTGCCAGCGAAGACCGCGGACCAGCAGGCCGCGCTTATGTTGGTAGGAATGCGCGCACGTCTGATCAAACGACGCACTCAGCTTGCGAACGCAATACGCGGGTTCGCTGCCGAGTTTGGCGTGACCACTGCAACCGGAATGTGCCGGATCGAGCCCCTGCTTGAGACGATAGCCGCGGATGAAACAATCCCGGCTTTAGCGCGTGAACTGTTTGCGCTTCATGCGGGGGAGTACGGCGCCCTCAAGTGCGAGATCGAGCGGGTCGAGGAGAAGCTGATGGCATGGCATCGCAGCGACGAATGCAGCCAGCGATTGGCCAAGATCCCGGGCGTTGGACCGATCGGCGCCTCCTTCCTGATGATGAAGACGCCAGATCCGCGGCTGTTTAAGTCGGGTCGCGATTTTGCGGCCTGGATGGGGCTTAGGCCCAAAGATCATTCGACTGCCGGTAAGACCAGGCTTGGGGGTATCACGCGGGCCGGCGATGAATTGCTCAGAAGCACACTGATCGTCGGTGCGACTGCGGTCATTGGCCATGTTCGTCGGACGCAGGGCCGGAACGCCTCTCCTTGGCTCCTGGGCTTGCTTGAGCGGAAAAAGCCGAAGCTTGTAGCCGTGGCTCTCGCCAACAAGATCGCTCGGATCGCCTGGAAGATGATGGTGAGTGGCGAGCAGTATCGACGTAGCACTATGCGGACAGTTCAAGGCGTCGCAGCGTGAAAGGAATCAGCCGGACACGATGAGCAAATATTAAGCGCAACCGTGTTGGCCTGATGCCGGATCTTGCAAGAAACGAGCAGGTGGTGTGATCGATCGATCCAAGGCCCAAGACAATCCGTAACCGGCAATGGCCTTCTAGGCCACGGCAGTGTTAGGAGCTTGTGCTGCGGAGACCATCTTGGCCAGCGGTCCTTATGCGGCGTGGACAAATTCCACGGCGCCCTCGCGCTGAGCTATAACTGCGGCGTTTGCCGAAATCGCCCTTTGATTTAGAGCATTTTGTGATCATACGGGATCATATCCGGCATGGCGGATATAATTCTGACATTCGTGGGCGGGGAAGAGGTCGAGGAGTTGTCCGGTTCGATCCCATAAGGCGTCGCGAGAACGC
>NZ_WRPK01000014.1 GCF_009755815.1 Flavisphingomonas formosensis | reverse complement strand
GAGCCTCAGGCGCCGGCAGCGACATCCGTCGCTTTGGCTATCCTCGCATAAGCTCGGGCGGCCGGTCGGCCTTGCGAACCCTCACGGGTTCGGTGGTGGCGAGCCTCAGGCGCCGGCAGCGACGTCCGTCGCTTTGGCTATCCTCGCATAAGCTCGGGCAGCTGGATCGCTTTCCAAATTTTTGGCCATGATCATGCTCAACGGCTGGATAACTTCTTAGGTCGGTGCCATGAGAGGCGCGCATAATGGCGCGGGCGACGATCATCGATGTGGCGAAGGCCGCCGGGGTTTCGATCCAGACGGTATCGCGCGTGATCAACAACGGCGCCCATGTGAGCGCCAACACCCGCCAGAAAGTGGAAGCCGCGATCGCGGCGCTCGACTTCCGTCCCAGCGCGGCAGCCCGAACCTTGCGCGGCGGCCGCTCCTTCCAGCTGGCCCTGTTGTTCGACAATCCGAGCGCCGCCTATTTCCACGCCGTCTATGAGGGCGCCAAGCAGCGCTGCACCGAAAGCGGCTTCCGCCTGATCACCCAATCCTGCCGCTTCAGCGACGATGCGCTGGTCGAGGACGTCCGCTCGCTGATCGCCGAAACGCGGGTGGACGGCATCATCCTCTCCCCGCCCTTCACCGATCACGATGCGCTGATCGACGCCTTGCTGCAGCTTTCGCTGCCCTTCTCCCGGATCGCGCCGACGACCCGCCTCGACATCGGCTATGCCACCGCGATCGACGATGTCGAGGCGGCAGCGATGGCGACGCGGCATCTGACGGCGCTGGGACATCGGCGGATCGGCTTCGTGCGCGGCCACCCGGATCATGGCGCCAGCGTGCAGCGGCTGCAGGGCTATTGCGATGCGCTTGCCAGCGAGCGCATCGCGTTTGACGAAAACCTCGTCGTGGAAGGGCAGTTCACCTTCGCATCGGGATGCGAGGCGGCACGGCAATTGCTGGCGCGCGAGAATCGCCCCACGGCGATCTTCGCGAGCAACGACGACATGGCGGCGGGGGTGCTCGCTTTTGCGCATGAACGGCGCATCCGCGTTCCCGAGGAGTTGTCGATCATGGGATTCGACGACAATGAGGTGGCGCAGATGGTTTGGCCACCGCTCACCACCGTTCATCAGCCGATGCATGCCCTCGCCCATGCCGCTGCCGATCTGCTGATCGCCAGGCCCTCGGCGGGCACCGAATCCAACCGCCGGCTGAAATTCGAACTCGTGCTGCGCGCATCGACTGCGCCGGTCCGCTCGGGTCCGGATTTAGGCTAGATCGGACCGAGACCGTCTCAAGCTTCGCTTCCCGTGCATGACGGCAAGGCCTAAGCAGGGTCGCGGTCTTCGTCCTTGCGCCAGTCCTCCGGGCCATAGCGCAGCAAAGGCGCGCCGCATTTCCTGCACACCGTCCTGAAATCGCCCGCCTGACGGCGAACGCGGCGGCGATCAGGAAGATGGCCGGCGGAATCGCACCCTTTGATCGCGCGATATATGGTCTGCATGAAACTCATGGCCGGCTCCGCACGGAGGGCCCCACGACCGCTCCATGAGCCGCCGCATCTAGCATCCGCGATCCGGCGAGATAAGTTAACGCTCATTCATCGAAGACGGATCAAACAGGGATACGCAACGCAACCTCTACGCGGTTCCGGGCTACACGACCATGCGGCAGCGGGTTGTGACCGAAATCACAAGCGTCCGAATTTTCCTGGCGGCATTGCCGGGACCGGGATGCAATTGCCTACTGACACAATTGTTAAATTTGCACTCGAAACTATAGTCGTTCGCGGTCATGCTGCGATGCAACGAAACACGTCGGGCAGGACGATGATGGCGTGAGGGGACGATCGCAGCGATGGACTTTGCCTTGGCCGCCTTCTGCTTCCTCATCGCGATCCTCAGCTATCTTGCCGCTCTCAAATATAATTCACTGATGATAGCGGGCCTTTCGGTGCTCTGCTTCATGGCCGGCCTCGTGCTCACCGTCGTGCGAGGGATGCGGGACTAAGAGCGCCCGTTCAGGCAGCAGCCTGCGCCCCGCGCACCAGCCGGCCAGGCAAGGCGCCCGTCGGTGCGTCATCTTCCCGCACCGCAACACCGCGCAGCAAGGTGGCGCGGTAGCCGGTTGCGCATTGCACGATCCGCTTGCCGCCTGCCGGCAGGTCATAGGCGACGTGCGGCGGGCCGAGGGCAAGGCGATCGAAATCGATCACATTGATGTCGGCGCGATAACCCATCCGCACCAGCCCCCGGTCCCTGAGCCCGACTGCAGCTGCCGGGCGCGCCGAAAGGCCGCGCACCACCTGCTCGACCGGCAATCGATCGCCGCGGCTGCGTTCGCGCCCCCAATGCTGGAGCATGTAGGTCGGCAGGCTGGCGTCGCACAGGAAGCCGAGATGCGCGCCGCCATCGCCAAGGCCATAGATGGTGTTGGGATGGCGCAGCATTTCCTCCACCGCCGCGAAGCTTTCGCCGGCAAAGTTGATGCTCGGCAACATCAGCACGCCGCGGCCATCCTGCTGCAGCATCAGATCATAAGCGTGCTCCGCCGGCGTCACGCCCAGCGCCGCAGCGCGGCTCGCCACGTCCGAATGCGGTGCCGGTTCGTAATTCACCGGATGGCCGAGCGGATACATCAGCGGGAAGGAGCGGATATAATCCGCGCCCATGAAATCGCCGGCATGCGGCGTTTCGCTGGTGATCGCCGCGCGGATCGCTGGATCCGCAAGGGCGCGCAGCCTTTGCTCGACCGGCAGGTGCAGCAGCGATTTCCAGGTCGGCGTATAGCTGAACGGATGGTAGCTGAGCTCGAAGCCGAGCAGCATGCCGATCGGCCGGCCGCTCACCTGCCCGCGTACCTCGAGCCCGGCCGCGTTGCAGTCTTCCAGCCAGGACAGCAGAATGCGCCACCGATCGGGCGACGAATGGTTTTGCCCCATGGTGATCGACAAGGGCCGCCCGGACCGCTCGACCACGCGGCGCAACATGGCGAGTTCGACCTCAGGATCGTTGAAATCCGACACGACCTGCAGCACTCCGCGTCTTTCCGCGCCGAGTGCCATGCCGATCGCCGACAATTCCGCCTCGCCCGCTTCCAACGTGTAGACGAGCGTCCCGTCGCTGGCGCGATGGTTGATGGTGCGCGACGTCGCGAAGCCGATCGCCCCGGCACGGATCGCCTCGCGCGCGAGCTTCGCCATCACGGCACAATCCGCCGCGGTCGCCTGTTCCCGTTCGATCGCGCGCCGCCCCATCGCATGGACGCGCAGCGCCGCATGCGGCAGCTGCGCCGCAATGTCCGTGTCGTAGAAACGCGCATCGAGGAAGGCGAGATAATCGGGGAAGCTCTCCCACGCCCAGGGCAGGCCTGTTGTCAGGACGATTTCGGGCAGATCCTCCACGCCTTCCATCAGCCGGACGAGATCGTCGCGATCCTCCCTGCGACATGGCGCGAAGCCGATCCCGCAATTGCCCATGACGACGCTGGTAACGCCATGGGCCGAAGACGGGCTGAGCCGATTGTCCCAGGTCACCTGCCCGTCATAGTGAGTGTGGACGTCGACGAAGCCGGGCGTGACGAGCGCGCCCTTCGCGTCGATCTCCCGTGCGCCGGCGGGAAGCCGCGCGCCGACATCGACGATGCGGTCGCCGCTGATCGCAACATCCGCCTCTCGCGCCGCATCGCCGCTGCCATCGACCAGCAGCCCACCGCGGATGACCAGATCGGCCTTCATCGCTCTCTCCTCGGTTCGCGATTCTTCGCGTTCGCCTGACGGGATGGTGCCGCGCCCAGCACATCGACACCATAGCGAAATGTTACTGGCGAAGAGCTCCGGCGCTGTTTGTAAATGCACCTTCGGCGCATGGGCGGCACCCGCAGCCACTCACCACACGCCGTCCATCACCAGCGAAACGACTTCGCGCGCATGGTCTTCCTCCGCCATAGCGTCACCGCTCGTGCCGGTGAGCCGCATGTTGCCGCGTATCGCCAGCAAACGGAAATGGCTTGCGGCGAGCAGCGGATCGTCGATCCTGAGTTCGCCAGAAACATGCCGCGCCGCGAGGAAATCCGCGATCTCCCGAAGATCGTCGGAGCGCAGCATATCGAGTATCGCATGGGCCAGCACGGGCCAGCGCTGCGCCTCGGTGACGGCCAGACGCAGCAGACGGACCACATCCTGCCTGGCATGGCGCACATCGAGCGCCATCGCCGCTGCCATGAGCGCGTCCCGGGTTTCGCCCGCCAGCGGCAGCGGCCGCCGTTCGCGCGCGATGCGTCCGGCAAAGCTGGTGATGGCGCGTTCGAACAGCGTCTCCTTGTCGCCAAACTGGCGATAGATGGTCATCTTGGAAATACCGGTTGCGGCGGAGATCGCATCGACCGCCGCGTGCCTGAACCCTTTTTCCAGAAAGGCGCGCGCCGCCGTATCGAGCAGCAGCTCGATGCGCTCGCTGGCGAGCCGGCTGCGTGCACCGGAAGAAGGCGGATCGCTGGCCGGCGGATCATAGCTGCGGAACAAGGCGAGTTCGCCCGCGGCCCGCAAGGCCTCGGCACCGGGCGAGACCATCTCCCCCTCCTTTCGCCAGCCGTAGAGGAACAGCCGCGCGACCGAATCCGATCGCGCGTCCAGCGCGCAGCCGTCGGCCGGCAGGCTGCGGACGAGATCGTCGATACCGGCGATGGCCAGCACGCCGAAGCGGCCCGCCGCCGCGATCGGATCGCCGACATTGCGGGCGCCCTGCACCGAGAGCGTCTCGATATAGGCCTGCATCGGGGAGGCGGCACGGCGGCGCAGGACGTGCGCCTCATCCGCCAGTTCTGGCACGAGATTCGCGGCTGCGATGTTGACGCGGTACAGCCCCTGATTGACCGGATCGAGGCTGCGCTGCTGCGCCCATTTGGCCAGACGCTTCAAGGCATCGAGGGGTGCAAGAGCGACGAGCGACGGAACACCCCGTTCCGAAGCGACCGCAAGTCCGGCTTTGACGGCGGCGACGAGAAGACGCTCCTTGGCCGGAAACCACAAATAAATGGTCTGCTTGCTGGTATTCGCACGCGCCGCGATGCGATCGACATTCGCGTCGGCATAGCCGTGCTCGATCATTTCCGCTTGCGCCGCGGCAATGATCCGACGCTGCGCGTCGTCCTTTCGATCGTGCACCTTCACATACCTATTCTGACAGCGCGGGCTCGTCGCGCAATGTGAACATCTTGTCACCTACGTACGATACCGTACAGTACGGCGACAATCGGGGAGGATTGTACATGATTCGACGCTCTGCGATCGCAGCGCTGATGGGACTATCCTGTTCGGGCCACGCGCTCGCACAGGCCAGCGCAGCAACCCCAGCGACGCCGACGACCTCGGGCCAGCCCGTGCCGGGCGTCGAGCTGCCGCATCCGCCTGTGCCTTTCGCGGGAACGATCGGCACGACCTTCGCCGATTCCCGGCCCGCCTATCAGCCGCCCGTGAGCGCGCCGGCGGGAGCGCCGAACGTGCTTCTGATCATGACCGATGATGTCGGCTTCGCAGCCGCCAGCACCTTCGGAGGCCCGATCCCCACTCCGGCGCTCGACCGCCTGGCCGAGCGCGGCCTGCGCTACAACCGCTTCCATACCACCGCCATGTGCTCGCCGACGCGCGCCGCCCTGCTCACGGGGCGCAACCATCATGCCGTCGGCACCGGTATGGTGACGGACACCGCAAGCGGCTATCCCGGATATTGGTCGGTAATCCCGCGATCGGCCGCAAGCATTGCCGAGATACTGCGTCTCAACGGCTACAACACCGCCTTCTTCGGCAAGCATCACAATATTCCACAGGGCCGCGACGATTCCACGGCCGGCCCTTTCGATCTCTGGCCGACGGGGCTCGGCTTCGAATATTTCTACGGCTTCATCGGCGGCGATACCAATCAATGGCGGCCGAAGCTCTATCGCGGCACCAATCCAGTCGAGACGCCCCCATCGAACAGCGAGACGCTGGACCATTTCCTCGCCAACGACCTCATCCGATGGCTGCACAACCAGCGCGCGGCCGCGCCGGAAAAGCCCTTCTTCGCCTATCTCGCCCCCGGCAGCGCCCATGCGCCGCACCAGGCGCCCAAGGAATGGATCGAGCGCTTCAAGGGTCAGTTCGACATGGGCTGGGACAGGCTGCGCGAACAGAGCCTCGCCCGGCAAAAAGCACTCGGCATCGCCCCGCGCGACACCGCACTCACCCCCCGCCCGGTTGCCATCCCCGCCTGGAATACGCTGAGCGACGATCAGCGCCGCGCCTATGCGCGGATGATGGAAGTCTATGCGGGCATGCTCGCCTATCAGGACCATGAGATCGGCCGCGTGCTCGACGAGCTCGACCGGATGGGCGAACGCGACAACACGCTCGTCATCTTCATCGAAGGCGACAATGGCGCGAGCCCCGAAGGCGATCTCGGCGGCTCGATGAACGAGCTCGGCACGCTCGCCAACGGGATGCGGGAAGATACGGCCTCGCTCCTCGCCGCGATGGACAAGATGGGCGGTCCCGACAGCTATCAGGTCTATCCGGTCGGCTGGGCCTGGGCCACCAACTCGCCCTTCCAGTGGACCAAGCAGGTCGGCTCGCATCTCGGCGGCACGCGCAACGGCATGGTGGTGTCCTGGCCGCAGCGCATTCACCGGCCGGGCGGCATCCGCAGCCAGTTCGCGCATGTGACCGACATCATGCCGACGATCCTGGACGCAGCGGGCATTCCCATTCCCGAGACGGTGGACGGCGCGAAACAGCAAAGGGTCGACGGCGTCAGCCTCACCTACAGCTTCGACGCCGCCAAGGCGCCCGAACGTCACACGACCCAATATTTCGAGCTGGTCGGCAATCGCGCCATTTACGATCATGGGTGGATGGCCAGCACCACGCCGGGCCGCCTGCCCTGGAAAGCGGGCGGATCCACCGGCCTGCCGACCGACTATAAGTGGGAACTCTACAATCTCGATCGCGACTTCAGCCAAGCGCGCGATCTGGCCGCGACCGAGCCGAAACGCCTCGCCGCGCTGCAGGCGTTGTGGATGGAGGAAGCGAAGCGCAACAAGGTCCTGCCGCTGGACGACCGGCAGGGCAGCATCCGCGCCGCCGGCAACCGGCCGCCGCAGCAGCCGCGCCGCTACGTCTATTGGGGTGCGGACATCAGCGTGGCGCAGCCCAAGGCGCCGCCGATCAACTTCCGCTCCTTCACCATCGACGCGGACATCATCGTGCCGCCCGAAGGCGCGCGCGGCGTGCTGATCGCCAGCGGCAGCCGCTTCGGCGGCTGGAGCTTCCACTTCGAGGACGGCCGGCCGGTCGTCGTCGAAGCCGCGTCGCAGGATCCGAAGGATCTGTTCCGCATCGCAGCGGCCGAAACGGTGAAGCCCGGTCCGGCTAAGCTACGCTACGACTATGATCTGTCCGGCGCGCCCGGCGAGGGCGGCACGCTGCGCATCTCGCTCGACGGACGGGAGATCGGACAGGGACGCATTGGACGCACCATCCTCATCGCCGCCGGCCTGGGCGAAACCTTCGACACCGGCCGCGATACGGGTGCGACGGTCGTCGATCTGCCCGGCGGCTCGACCTTCAACGGCGGGATCGAGCGAATCGAGGTGAAGCCGCGCTGACGAACGCGGCGATCCTCCAAGAAAAGAAGAACAAGAACAGACGACTGACAGCCAAACCGACAGGGACTGAAGGAGCATTATGAAGAGGACGACGAAGGGCCGCCTGGCTCTGCTGTGCACGGCTGCGCTGTTTTCGGGCGCGGCCGTCCCCACATGGGCACAGGAGGCGCCCCCCGCCTCCACGCCCGGCACGGGGCTGGAAGAAATCATCGTGACGGCACAGAAGCGCGCCGAAAACCTGCAGGACACGCCGCTGGCGGTCAGCGCGATCACGCGCAACGTGCTGGAGGCTCGCCGCATCATGGACATCGCCGACATCAGCGGATCGGTGCCGAACCTGACCACCACGATCACGCCCTCCTCGACGACCAACGTCGCGATCCACATTCGCGGCATCGGCGAGGCGGATCCGGTGCTGACCATCGACGCGCCCGTCGGCGTCTATGTCGACGGCGTCGTGATCGGGCGCAGCGCGGGCGCAGTGTTCGATCTGGTCGATCTCGAGCGGGTCGAGGTGCTGCGCGGTCCGCAGGGCACGCTCTACGGTCGCAACACCACCGGCGGCGCAGTGAATTTAATCACCGCCCGTCCCGCAGACACGTTCAAGGCCAGCCAGACCTTCAGCTACGGCCGCTTCAACTATTTCCAGTCGCGAACGACGGTGGATACGGGCGAACTCGGCGACAGCGGCCTGCGTTTCAAGCTGTCCTATCTGCACAAGCAGCGCAACGGCTATGCCAACGATCTCAACGCGCCCGCCAAGCGCGATCCTGGCGCCTATAATGTCGACGCTTTCCGCATCGCCGCCAATTATGACAAGGGTGGCCCGATCCGCATCGACTATGCATTCGACTATAACGACAGCAACAGCTCCTCCGTACCCTTCCAGCTGATGGCGGTGCGTGCGGATATCGCCGCCTATCTCGCACTCTCGCCGCAGCTGGGCGGCAGCACCGCGCAGATTTCCCGCAAGCGGCTGAAGACGCTCAGCCTCGATCAGGGGCCGAACCGGGACGAGATCATGGGCCACACGCTCAAGATCGAGCTCGACCTGGCCGACACGCTGACGCTGCGCTCGCTGACCGGCTACCGCAAATGGAACAATCGCGTCGCGCAGACCGATCTCGACGGCAATTCCGGGCTGGTCGGTTTCCAGGTCAGCCCGGCGATCCTCGCGCCGCCCAATGCCTTCATCCCGCTCGGCGTCCGGCCGTTCAACCTGTTCTCGGCACAGAATAAGCGGCATCAGGACCAGGTTTCGCAGGAATTCAACCTGATCGGGAAGATCGGCACGACGGCCGACTTCGTGCTCGGCGCCTTCTACTTCAAGGAGAATGCGCGCGAGAACAATCCGCAGCAGCTCAGCCTCGTATTGCCTTCGCCGGTTCCGATCCCGCTGGGGCCCGGCATCGTCACCAACAGCTTCGGCGTGGCGCTGAGCCCTGCCCTCACTTATTCGCACCATAGCGAATCGAAGGCCCTGTTCGGCCAGGCGACGATCCACGTCACCGATCGCTTCGACATCACGGGCGGCCTGCGCTACACCGAGGACAAGAAGAAGCTCAACCAGACCGCCCCGGTCGCCCAGATCCGGCAGCTCAAGGCCAGCTTCAGCCAGGTCAATTATGCCGTCAGCGCCGACTATAAGCTGACCCGCGACATCATGGCCTATGCGCGCGTCGCCACCGGCTACAAGGCGGGCGGCTTCAATCCGCGATCGGTGGGCGGCAGCTTCGATCCGGAGAAGATCATCTCCTACGAAGGCGGCGTGAAGACCGAGCTGTTCGACCGGCGACTGCGCTTCAACCTCACCGGCTTCCATTCCCGCTACAAGGATCTGCAGGTCAGCCAGTTCCTCGCCGGCAGCGGCGGCGCCTCCAGCCTTACCGTCAATGCCGGCAAGGCCAGCTATACCGGGGTGGAAATGGACGTGCTCGCGCGGCCGGTGCGCGGCCTGACGATCAACGGCGCATTCGGCTATGTGGATCGCAAGTTCAAGAGCTTCATCATCCGCGATCCGGCGACGAATGCCCTCATCGACGTGTCCGACGAGGCGCGCTTCCATTATTCGGCGAGCACGACCGCCAATGCCGGCGTCCAGTACGACTTTCCCGAAATGGCCATCGGCAAGCTGATGGCTCGGCTCGACTATACCTATCGCGGCCGCATCTGGTTCCATCCGCTCGATCGGCTCAATCCGTTCAACAGCGTGATCACCGACGGCCCGGTCGGCCGCTTCGACGCACGCGTGGCGCTGTCGGAGATCGACCTGGGGCGGAGCAAGGCCACGGTCGCGCTGTGGGGCAAGAACATCACCAACCGCGACTATCTCTATTCCGCGATCGACTTCGGCTCGCTGGGCTTTGCGGGCGGCGTCTTCGCGGAACCGAGGACCTACGGCATCGACGTGCGCTTCGATTTCTAGCGGAGCGCAACGCCTCTCCGGCTTGCGAGAGAGACTGGACGAGGGCCGTCTTTCTTCTTTGATGTCTTGAAGAAAAACGACAATGCCCTTCATCCGGCCTTCTCCCGCAAGCGGGAAGGCTTACAGATGGCGACCAGACGAGTCCGCGAGAGAGCGGGGACAAGGGGGGACGCCATGACGGACGATGCGCAGCCTATCGACTTTGCCGGACAGAGCGTGATCGTCACGGGAGGCGGCGCCGGCATCGGCCGGGCCTACGCCCTCGCCTTTGCGGAGCGCGGCGCAAAGGTGGTGGTCAACGATCTCGACGGCCCAGGGCGTGCCCGCGCCGAAGAGGTGGTCGACGCCATCCGCGCCGCCGGCGGCGAAGCGATCACGAGCCTGCACAGCGTCGCGACGCGCGCGGGCGGCGACGCCATCGTCGCGGACGCGCTGGCCGCCTACGGCCGGATCGACGCGTTGATCAACAATGCCGGCGTCCTGCTCGACGATGCATTCGAGGATCTGACCGATACCGATATCGACGCAATGATCGCGATCCACCTGAAGGGCGCCTTCCATCTCGCCCAGCCCGTCTTCCGCGTGATGAAGACGGCGGGCTATGGCCGCATCGTCTTCACCGGATCCTCTTCCGGAATGTTCGGCCACGCTTGGCACGCCGCTTACGGCGCCGCCAAGACCGGGCTGCTCGGCCTGTCCAACGTAGTCGCACTGGAAGGATCACCCTTCGGCATCCTCTCCAACGTCGTGATGCCCAATGCGATGACCGCGCTGGCCGGCAACATCAAGCAGGGCTTTCGCGACAATGCGGATTTCATGGCCTCCGTCGAACGGGTCGACTTCACCACGCTGCTGCCGGCGCTCAGGCCGGAATATACCGCCCCGCTGGTCGTCTATCTGGCCAGCCGTGCCTGCCGCAGCTCTCACAGCGTCTATTCCCAGGCCGGCAATCGCTATGCACGGGTGATCGTCGGAGAGGCGCAAGGATGGCTGTCGAGCCTGGATGCGCCGCCCAGTCCGGAAGAGATTGCGCGACACTGGGCTGAAGTCGAAGACATCAGCACGCTGCATCTGCCGCTAACCAACTATGACGAACTCGGCATCTCGATCGCCGCCAATCGGGAACGCCTAGCGCAATAGCCACCCGACAATCATGCGCATACGTCTGATTAAATCGCCTCATTATAGTGCATTCTGATTTGATCGAATATGTTCGTCGAGTTTCGGTCCAAATAGTCGGGCTTGAGGGCGGCGCCCACTCGGCTATGAAGCCAGCGGTGATGGCGTGGTCTCCATTTTCGGGTTCGGACTGATCGATCGCATGGCGAAGCGGCGGGCGCGGGGCAGATCATCGGCGCGGGGCAAGGCGGTACGGCGAGGGAGCAGGCGCCGACGGTCCAGCCTGCAGGCGCTCTTCACCTTCATCCTCCTCGGCGCCGTCGTGCTGGCGATCGGCATTCCGGTGCTCAATCGTCATTTCGAGAACAAGCGGGAGGAGCGCAAGGAGGCGCTCTCGATGGAACAGGCGCGCGCGATCAATGCCGCCATCCCCTTCGTGAAGGGCCGTGGCGGCGCGGCTCCGCCTTATTTTTTCCGGGGCACGCCGGCCGCGCGGCTGCAGGCGACGGACTGCCTCGCGACCGCGGCGCTGTATGAGGCGGGCGCCGACGTTCGCGGGCAACGCGCCGTCATGCAGGTGATCCTCAACCGCGTCCGCGCACCCGGCTTTCCGAAGACAGTATGCGGCGTCGTCTATCAGGGATCCCAGCGCAAGACCGGCTGCCAGTTCAGCTTCACCTGCGACGGCTCGCGACAGCGCCGGCCGGAACGGACCGGGTGGGTCGATGCCCGCCTGCGCGCGCGCCATGCCCTCGCCGGGACCGTGTTCAAGCCGGTGGGCATGGCGACCCATTACCACACCGACTGGATCGTCCCCTATTGGATCAGCTCGCTGGACAAGATCGCGAAGGTCCACAGCCACATCTTCTATCGGCCTGCCGCAGCCCGGACATCCTGACCCGTGATCGATCGGGATGCGCAGGCATCGCGGCATCCCACAAACGGATACCGCCACCCTTCGCTTGACATGCATCGGGATGCGCCGTCTTCTCCGCCCGATAATACGCACATAATCGCAAGGAGAGACTCGGATGGCTGTCACGTCCGTCCTGGCATTGCGCTCGACGCTGGCGGGCGATGGCCCGCCCCTGTTCTTTCCCGATCCGGACGTGCCGGCGATCTTCAATTTCGACCAGGGCCTCGCCGCGCCCGAGACCTTCCCGCGCGAGGATCTCGTCCGGATCGCCAAACTGGTGCTCGATCGCGACGGCCCCGAGGTGCTCGACTATTTCGATCCCGCCACCGGCTATGAGGAACTGGTCTACGGCTACAAGGGCCTGCGCAGCGAGATCGCGAAGCGGATCCAGCGCACCCAGAAGCGCACCATCGATCCGCTCGGCATCATCCTCACCTCCGGCTCCGTGCAGGGCATCGCGCTCGCCATCGCCGGCTATGTGAACGCCGGCGACGTGGTGATCGTCGAGGCCGCCTCCTTCCCCTATGCGCTGCGCTACATGGCGATGGCGGGCGCGGAGGTGCGCACCGTGCCCGTCGACGACGGCGGCATGGATGTCGACGCGGTCGAGACGCTGCTCTCGGACATCGCCGGGGAAGGCAAGCGGGTGAAGATGGTCTACACCATCCCGACCTTCCAGACGCCGACCGGCACCGTTCTCTCGGCACCGCGGCGGCAGAAGCTCGTCGATCTCGCGGCGAAGCACGGCTTCCTGATCCTCGAGGACAATGTCTATGGCGATCTGCGCTTTGCCGGGGAGCCGCTGCCGACGCTGCTCGAACTCGATCGCGCGGGGCTCGTCCTGCAATGCGGCAGCTTCAGCAAGATCGTGGCGCCCGCGTTGCGGCTCGGCTGGATCGCGGGCACCGACGAGGCGATCGCCGGGCTCGCCGCCGTGCGCCAGGATCTCGGCGTCGGCCAGTGGCTGGCGCGGGTGATGACGCAATATCTCGCCGAAGGGCTGCTGGAGCCGCATCTCGAACGTGCAAACCAGGTCTACAAGTCCAAGGCGGAAACCGCAGTGCGTGCGATGCGGCGATATTGCGGGGACTATGTTTCGTTCCGCGAGCCGCAGGGATCCTTCTATCTCTGGGTGGAGATCGACGAGCGCGTCGATTGGGAGACCGCCGCGCGGATGGCGGAGCGCGAAGGCATATTCTTCCGTCCGGGCGAGCGTTTCATGGGCGATACCGGCGGCCGCCAATATCTTCGCCTCGCCTATAGCCATGTCAGCGAGGATGTGATCGAGCAGGGCATCGCCACGCTGGGCGGGATCATCGCGCGGTGCGTGCGGGCGGCGGCATGAGCGGTCCCGAGACGATCGCCAGCGGCCTCGCCTTTCCCGAGGGGCCGCGCTGGCACTCCGGCCGCCTCTGGGTTTCCGACCAGCATGAAGGCAGCGTCCATGTGATGGACGAGCGCGGCCGCGTCGAGGAGCGCTTCGCCGTGCCGGGCGGCCCCTCCGGCATGGGCTGGCTGCCCGATGGAGACCTGCTCGTCGTCTCGATGGAGGAAAGGCGGCTCTATCGGCGCGGTGCCGACAGGACCCTGACGGTCCATGCCGAGCTGGCGCCGCTGCATCCCGGGCACAGCAACGACATGGTCGTCGATCGCTTCGGCCGCGCCTATGTCGGCAATATCGGCTTCGCGTTCGATCGCGGCGAGGAGCCGTGCACCACGGCGATGGCGCTGGTGATGCCCGACGGCGGCATCGCATGCGCGGCGGACGAACTGCTCTGCCCCAATGGCAGCGTGATCACGCCCGACGGGCGCACGCTGATCGTCGCGGAGTCGCTCGCCGGCCGGCTGACCGCCTTCACCATCGGCGCGGACGGCCGCCTGGCCGACCGGCGCTGCTTCGCCGCGATCGACGGCCATGTGCCCGACGGCATCTGCCTGGATGCCGAAGGCTATGTGTGGGCGGCGAGCCCCTTCGCGCAGGAGGTGATCCGCGTGCGCGAAGGCGGCGAGATCGTCGAGCGCGTGCGCATTACGGAAGGCGCGCCCTATGCCTGCGCGCTCGGCGGCAAGGACGGCCGCAGCCTCTTCATCTGTTGCGCGCCCGATCATGCGCGCGAGGCCACGCTCGCCGCGCGGGGCGGACGGATCGACCGCGTGACCGTAACCGTTCCCGCAGCCCTGGAGATGGCATGAGCCCGGACGCATCCCCGATCGCACGCTTCAACCCGCCCGGCATGGCCTTTGCCGGCATGAGCCAGGCGGTTGGCTGCGGATCCTTCGTCCTGGTTTCCGGCCAGGTCGCGCTACGCGGCGGAGCGATCGTCGGTGTCGGCGATGCGAAGGCACAGGCGGAGGCCTGTTTCGCCAATATCGAGGCAGCATTGGCAGAGGCCGGCGCCACCCTTTCGGACATAGCCAGCCTGCGCTGCTCGCTCACCGACCGAGCCGCCTATGCCGGCTATGCGGAAGTCAAGAATGCGCTGTTCGCCGACGCACCGCCTTGCTCCACGGTGGTGATCGTCGCCGGGCTGCTGATGCCCGAGCTGCTGATGGAGGTGGAGGCGGTGGCCTGGCGCCCGGCCACACGCTGAACGGGATTTGCGGAGGAATCGATGGCGAAGACCGCGGATTACGAGCTCGGCCCCCACATGTTCCCGCGCGGCTGGTTCCTGGTCGCGCGCAGCGACGAACTGACCGACAAGCCGATCGCGCTGCGCTATTTCGGGCAGGACATGGCGCTGTACCGCGGCCAGAGCGGCACGCCTCACCTCGTCGAGGCCTATTGCCCGCATATGGGCGCGCACCTCGCGCCCAACGCCACCTCCTATATCGTGCGCGATCGGGAGCATGTGCAGGGCGAGTCGATCCGCTGCCCCTTTCATGGCTGGCGCTTCGGCCCGGACGGCCGATGCGACGACATACCCTATAGCAGCCAGGCCATTCCCAAGGCCGCCTGCATCCGGAGCTGGACCGTCGCCGAACGAGCCGGCGCGATCTGGATGTGGTATGACGAGGAGGGCGGCGCGCCCGATATTCCCCTGCCCGCCTTCGCCGAATGGGATGCGCAGGATGCCGGCTGGGTGCGCTGGCGCTTCGACGATTTCGGCACGCTACCTGCCCATCCCGTCGAGATCGTCGACAATATGGCCGATCTGCGCCACATGGATCCAATCCACGGGAGCCGCGGCGAAACCTATTTCGACAATGAGTTCGTCGATCACCGCGTCAGCCAGAGCTTCTGGGCAGGCCATCGAACATTGGTCGACGACAGCCCCGATGCGGTATTGAGCAGCGAGGCCTTCTATACCGGCCCCGCCATATTGCAGGCGCGGCTCGGCGGGCAGCATCCCTCGCTGATGCTGATCGCGCATACGCCGGTCGAGGATGGCGTGATCCGCATGCATCATGCGCTGATGGTGAAGATCGCCGACACGCGGCCTAGCGAGGAGCAGAAGGCAAGCGCCCGCGATTATCAGGAAGCCAGCCGCCTCGCCCTCGCCCAGGATGTCGAGATCTGGCTGAACAAGCGCCCCGCGCGCACCATCCTGCAAATTCCCACCGACGGCCCGTTCGGCCGCGTCCGGACCTGGTATCGCCAATTCTACAATCCGCGCAGCGATGCCGCCACCTTCCGCAAACGCGTCAACGGCCGCGATGTCCGCGTGGGCACGGCGCGCCCGGCTGGCGCTTTGATCGATATTCGCAGGGAGGAGGAATTGACCGGAGGCTTTTGACGCCCCCGGTCAGTCCGTCAGAGCACCCAGCTTCCCGTCAACGCCGTCACGTCGCCGGTGAACAGGATCGCCATGTCCGCATTGGCATCGCCGTTCGTATCGAACAGCGCGGTGGTGGTGTTGGTGCCGGCATCGTAGCTCAGCATATATTCGCCCGCCGTGCTGGTGAACGCCGGGGCGAGATGGAAAGCCTGGTCGCCCGCCACCGTGGTGTCGGCATCGATCGCCGAGAGATCGAGACTGTCGCCCTTGGCGAAATCGGTGATCCGATCGGCCGCATCGACGGTGCTCTCCCCGGCGGAGGCGTAGACGAAGCGATCGCCCTGCGTACCGCCGGTCAGCGTATCGGCCCCGCCGCCGCCGATGAGCGTATCCGATCCGACGCCGCCGACGAGAATGTCGTCGCCCGCCGCTCCTTTCAGAATATCATTGCCATAGCCGCCGTCGACGGTGTCGCTCGACGAGCCCGCATCGATGATGTCGTTGCCCTTGCCGCCGAGCATCACATTCACCTGGGCCGATCCGGTGAGCACGTCATCATAGTCTGATCCGGTGACATTCTCGACGAAGAGCAGCGTATCGACCCCTGCTCCATGCGTATCCTGAGCGGCGGTCAGCGACAGATCGATGGTGACGCCGGACGACGTACCGGCATAGCTCGCCGTATCGACGCCCGCGCCGCCGTTCAGCACATCGTCGCCGAGACCGCCCTTCAGGCTGTCGTTGCCGGCGTTACCGGTGAGCATATTGTTGCCCTCGTCGCCGGTGAGCTGATCGTCATAGGCGCCGCCGATCAGATTCTCGATGCCGGCGAGCGTGTCGGTGCCGGCCGAGATGGTCGACTGGGCGGTCGTGATCGCAAGGCTGACACGCACCGCGCCGCCGGCAGCGGCGTAGCTCGCCACATCCATGCCGTCGCCGCCATAGAGGAAGTCATTGCCGAGGCCGCCCTCTAAGCGGTCGTCTCCGGCGCCGCCGGTGAAGATGTTGCTGAACTGATTGCCGGTCAGCACGTCGTCGAACGCCGATCCCACGACATTCTCGATGCTGTTGACGAGATCGATGCCCGATCCGCCGGTATTCTGATAGGTGGTGCTGATCAGGTTCAGGGTGATGCCGCCGGCCGCGTCGGCATAGGAGACGGTGTCCACGCCGAAGCTTCCGTAAAGCTTGTCGTTCCCCGCCCCGCCATTCACAATGTCGTTGCCGCTCCCGCCGTTGAGCATGTCGACACCGCCGCCCCCGAACAGCGTGTCGTTGCCGGCGCCGCTGGTGATGCTCAGATTCTCGACCCCGTGAAACTCGGTGGAGCCGAGCGCACCGCCATGCACGACACCGTCCAGGCCGCCATCATCATAGATGAGCTGGCCGGTCACGCTGCTGCGCGCCGGCGTGTTGCCGCTGCTGCCGTCGTAGAAGAGATTGAACGGGAAATAGGGGCCATTGAGATCGAAACTGGCCAGCAGCTGCTCCTTGACCGCGAAGGTGGATCCGTTGATCTGCGCGACAGCCTGCGGGCCGCCGGAAATCCCTGCCGATGCGCTGGTCACCCAACCGTCGGCACCCTGCTCGATAGTGATCACCAGCTGGGTATAGACGGTACGCGGCCCACCGTCCGAGGCGACCGTCGTCTGGCCCGTCCAGACCGCGACATTGCCGCTGATCGATGCCAACGTCATGGTCTCGCTCGGGCTGTCGATCTGCCCGTCCAGCGCGGCGCCGGCGCTCGGCCCCCACCAGAGCTTCTGATACTGGCCGAGATCGAAGCCGCTATAGGTTTCGACGCTGCCCTGGCTCGCAACGGCAGCGCCGACGCTGGAAAGGCTCGCTCCGCCGGGCGATCCGGTCACGAAAATCGGCCCTGACGGTGTGGGGGCGGTCATCACAATGTCGGTGGCGGCCGCGCCATAGTTGACGATCAACCTGTCCATGCCCGGACCGCCGATGACCAGATCGTTGCCGGTGAGCCCGGACAGAGTGTCGCCGCCTTCGAGGCCGTTGACGACGTCGTCGGCGACCGTGCCGGTCAGCGTATCGCTGCCGGGCGTACCCGTTATATTGGTCATGTGAATCCCCCTACTCGCAAGACACAATCGATGATCGGCAAAATCACTTCGCCCAGACGCAAAATCATCGAATACTCATAGACGAAGTGGACGAACCTACTTCACAATATCAGGTCATTTAATTGGAGATTAATCATTGTTTAGAGAAATGCCAAATCTAACAGGGATACACTCTTTTTCGACGATTTGGCCGTGAAGAGACACTTTCGGATCCTGGAGAGGCGATTCCTGCTCCGGCCTCTACCGAGGGCCATCCCAATGGCGATTCCGGTGATCTCGAAATTGCCCGGATGCCGAGGAGCCGCTTCCGTGCGGCTTTACTGAAGCCCGACCCAGCCGGCAGCCGTCTGGACGCGCCGGAGCAGTGCATCTGCGCTCCGATGGGCATCGCCCCGCGTCGCCGAGACCACCAATCCCAGCCATGCCTGGCTCATCCGGCGTACGATCTCGTCATCGGCCATGCGACCGTGCAGCCATCCGCCGAGCGAGGCGAGTTCCACCCGCACAAGATCGTCGGCCAGATCCGCGATAGCAATGCCGGCGCGCAACCTTTGGAGCTGGCGAAGCCAAGCCTGATTACAGCTTCGCGCCTGCTGGTCGATGCGCTGGCGAAGCTCCGCCGGCGTCGTCGATCCGAAATAGATGTCGACCAGCGCCCGCGCGCAGTTACGGTGGCCGGCGAACAAATCCACGGTCGCGGATATACGCGCGAGATTGGCGTGCAGCGTCGTCGGCGACGGGAAAAGATGCTCGGCTTCGTCACGCAGATCCTCGATAGCGCTCACCAACAGCTGCTCGCGCGATCCAAAGATCTTGTACATGGTCCGTGTCGCGACGTCCGCGCGGATGCCGATCTCGCGCATCCCGCAGCCATGCCAGCCGAGATCCTCGATCGCGCAGCGCGCCGCAGCGAGGATCCTCTTCCGCCGCGCCCTCATCGCCACACTCGCATAAGAAGAGGGACGGCCCTTCGCCATTCTCCTCTCGTGCGCTCCGCCTGTCGCCATCGCCCCAGCCATTTCAGCCCTTTTCTTCCCGGGAAGATGGGCGGACGGGCGTTTTCAGTCAAGCGACATAAAAATCGTTGACACGCATACCGATCGCTGCGATTCAATATTGCACCACAGGACAGAAATGATTGCTGCCTCGCAGCGACCACAGGGAATTAGGGGAAGGATTGCCCATGAGACGGCGCTCGTTCGTATTGCTTCTTGCCGGCGTCAGCGGATCGGTCATCGCCGCACCGGCCATGGCGCAAGGCGCCGGACAGGATGCGGCAGCCGAAGCGCCCGCCAAATCCGAGGATATCGTCGTCACCGGCTCGCGCATCGTCCGGGATGGCTACAAGGCACCAACCCCGGTCACCGTGGCGACGACCGAAGATCTCGTGAAGTCGACGCCGAGCATCTTGTCGGATGCACTCAACAAGCTTCCCCAGTTCCAGAATTCGTCGAGCCCGTCGCGTAGCTCGCACAATTTCTCCAACACCGCATCGAACGGCAACGTGCTCAACCTTCGGAGCCTCGGTGGGCTGCGGACATTGGTGCTGTTCGACGGACAGCGCATGCCGCCGACGACCTTCCTGGGAACGGTGGACACCAGCGTCATTCCCAACCTGCTGATCCAGCGCGTCGACATCGTGACCGGCGGCGCATCGGCCGCCTACGGATCGGATGCGGTATCGGGCGTCGTGAACTTCGTGCTCAATCGCAAGTTCACCGGCCTTACCGGCGTCGCCCAGGCGGGGGTTTCGCAGCGCGGCGACAATGCCAACCAGCGGCTCGGCCTTGCAGGCGGCTGGAATTTCGCCGGCGGGAAGGGCCATATCCTGCTCAGCGGCGAATATTACAATAATGACGGCATGCTGCGCAGCGATCGCGATTACGGCCGCCAATCCTATACCTATGCCGGCACCAATTCGTCCTGCGTCAATACGACCACCGACAAGACGGCCTGCAGGCCGGGCGGCTCGCTCAATCCCTATGGCATATATTCGAACGTGAAGCTCACTGCGGCGAGCGAATATGGCAAGATCACGAGCGGCCCATTCGCCAATTATCGTTTCACCAGCACCGGCGAACTGGTGCCCTTCGACAGCGGGATAGCGACCGGCACGGCCAGCTACGCAGTGGGCGGTGACGGCTATTCGATCTCACCCGATACCCAGGCGATCGCGCCGCAGAAGATCTATCAGGGCTTTGCCCGCGCGAGCTATGACTTCTCTTCCGACATTTCCGGCTACATTCAGGGCACCTTCTCACGCAGCGAGCTTTCCTACGTCTCGCTCGCCAACAGCCTGGTGCCGCCGACCGGGGCGACGCTCTATAGCGGCAATCCCTATCTGCCTACCGAGATCCAGAACGCCTTCACCCCGACCAGCCAGTCGATCACCCTCGCCCGCTATGGCGCGGGCTCGCCGAAGCCGGTGACGAACGAGCGCACCGATTTCTGGCAGGTCGGCGGCGGCCTCGAGGGCAAGCTCGGCAGCTGGAAGTGGAACGCGGCCTACAACCACGCCAATTCCGTGTTCCGCGTCGCGCAGCATGGCGTGTGGGACTGGCAGCATTTTTACGCAGCGGTCGATGCGGTGCGGGATCCTTCGACGGGCAACACCGTCTGCCGGGCCTCGCTCAGCAGCGATCCGACGATCCGGGCGCGCTATGCCGATTGCCAGCCGCTCAACCTGCTGCTCAGCGGCAACGCCTATGCGGACCAGCCGGGCTATGCCTACGCCACCGGCACGTCGCGCTACCGCGCGCGCAACACCCAGGATGCCTTCTCGATCAACCTCGACGGGACGCTGTTCGATCTGCCCGCCGGCCCCGTAAGCCTCGCAGTCGGCGGCGAATATCGGCGGCAGAGCCTGTCGCTGACCAGCAATGCCGATCCCTCGACGCTGGATACCACCGAGGAACGCGCGGCCTATTTCGCCGGGCTTCGTGGGGTCGCCCCCTCCGCTTATTATTACTGGCTGACCAATGTCGGCTCGGCGCACGGCAGGCAGAATGTGAAGGAAGCCTATGCCGAACTCGCCGTGCCGCTGCTCCGGGGCAAGCGCTTCTTCGAAGATCTGAGCCTCAACGGCGCGGTACGTGTCACCGATTATTCCACCTCGGGCACCGTCGAGACCTGGAAGCTGGGCGGCACCTGGAGCCCGGTGCGCGACCTCCTGTTTCGTGTCACCCGTTCCCGCGACATCCGCGCACCCAATCTTTACGAGCTTTACGCCGGCGATCAGGCGGCGATCAGCCAGCTTGTCGATCCGGTGAGCGGACTGACGCAGAACGTTCCGCAGGTGACGGGCGGAAACCGCGATCTGAAGCCGGAAATCGCCAATACGCTGACGGTCGGCGCCGTGATCGCGCCGCGCTTCCTGCCGGGTTTCAACCTGTCGGTCGATTACTACCGGATACGGATCAACAAAGCGATCGGCACGCTCAGCCTCTCGCAGATCGTCGATAATTGCTTCGCGGATGCCTCCGCTCCCGAATGCGGGCAGATCGTCCGCGATACGCCCACTGCCTTCCCCACGCTGGTGCGTATCCAGCCGGCGAACATCGCCGCGGTTGAGACGAAGGGCCTCGACTTCGACGCCAGCTACCGCACCAATATCGGCGAGGGCGCGCTGGCGCTGCGCCTCTATGCCTCGCGGCTGATCAAATATGCGAGCCAGCAGTCCGCCAACGCCCCCGTGCTGCAATATGCCGGGATCAACGTGGTCGGCAGCAATCCGCAGGGCTTCCCGCGCTGGCGCGGTACTTTCACCGCGGACTATGCGGTCGGCAATTTCGGCGTCACGGTGTCCGAGCAATATATCCATCACATGACGCTCGGCATTCCGGGATCGCCGTCCAATTTCGTCGACCCTCACGTTCCCGCCGTCTGGTACACGGACCTGTCGCTGCGCTTCGACATCCCGTCCCATGGCGGCAATTTCGAGTTCTTCACGACGATCAACAACCTGTTCGACAAGGACCCGCCGCTGATCCCCGGCACCACGCCGGGCGTGAACCTGCCGACCAACTTCACCGTCTACGACACGGTCGGCCGCGCCTTCACCGCCGGCGTACGGTTCAAATTCTGATGCATGCGGGAAAGCCGGCCGGCGGATCGCGCCCATTCGATGCGGTGGCGGGCATCGGCCGGCATTTCCCCCGCACGCGCCTTGCCCTGCGAGGACGCCTGCTCGCCGCGGCCGCGGCAGGCGTCCTCGCCACCGCACCGGCGCTCGCCGAGGAGGCCGGCGCCACCCAGAAAGTCTATGGCCGCACGCCGGCCGAATCCTCGCCGCCGCAGTGGCCGCAGGAGACGAAAGCCGCACCGGGCGCGCCCAACATCCTCGTCATCATGACCGACGATGTCGGGTTCGGCGCCGCCTCCTCCTTTGGCGGCCCGATCCCCACCCCTACCTTCGACGCGCTCGGCGCGCAGGGCGCGCGCTACAACCGCTTCCACACCACCGCGATCTGCTCGCCGACCCGCGCCTCGCTGCTCACCGGACGCAATCCGCAGGCGGTCGGCATGGGCTACACCACCAATTGGCCGACCGGCTACGACGGCTACAACAGCGTCATTCCCAAGAGCGCGGGTACGATCGCGCAGATATTGAAGGAACATGGCTACAGCACCGCCATGTTTGGCAAGGGCCATATCACCCCGGAATGGGAGATGAGCGCGGCCGGCCCCTTCGATCGCTGGCCGACCGGCCTCGGCTTCGACTATTTCTACGGGTTTCTCGGCGCGGATACGAGCGAGTTCGAGCCGAGCCTGGTCGAGAACACGCGCAACGTCGAGCCGCCGCACGATCCCGACTATCATCTCGACAAAGATCTTGCCGACCACGCAATCCGTTGGATTGCGGAGCAGAAGGGCGCCGCCCCCGACAAGCCCTTCCTCATCTATCTGGCGCCCGGTACCGCCCATGCCCCCAACCAGGCGCCCGCCGAATGGCTGGCCAAATTCCGCGGCAAGTTCGACCAGGGCTGGGACGCGCTGCGCCAAGCCACGGTGGAACGCCAGAAGGCGCTCGGCATCATCCCGGCCGGCACGGAGGATTCGCCGCGGCCCGAGACGCTGCCGCGATGGGACAGCCTCTCGGCGCAGCAGAAGCGCATCTATGCGCGCTACATGGAGGCATATGCCGCATCGCTGGCCTTTGCCGATCACGAGATCGGGCGGGTGGTCCAGTCGCTCAAGGACAGTGGCCAGTTCGACAACACGCTGATCGTCTATATCCAGGGCGACAACGGCGCGAGCGCGGAGGGCAGCTTCGACGGCAAGCTCTACGAACAGTCGGCATTGAGCGGCGCGCAGGAGACGATCGACTATGTGGATGCGCATGTCGAAGATATCGGCACGCGCAAGGCCTATAATCTCAATCCTGGCGGCTGGGGCTGGGCACTGAACGCACCCTTCCCCTGGGCCAAGCGCTATGGCTCACATCTCGGCGGGCTCAGGACCGGCATGGTGGTCTCCTGGCCGGGCCATATCCAGGCCCCGGGCACGCTGCGATCCCAATATCTTCACGTCAGCGACGTGACGCCAACCTTGCTGGAGGTAGCAGGCGTCCAGGCTCCCACCATCCTCGACGGGATTCCGCAGCAGCCGATCACCGGCATCAGCTTCGCCTACACGCTGGCCGCACCCCAGGCGCCATCGCACCGCACCAGCCAAGTCTACGGCATGGCGCAGAATCTGAGCATCTACAAGGATGGCTGGGTGGCCGCGACGGTGCCGATGGCGACGCCATGGGAACGGACCCAGCCAAAGCCGGTCCCGATCGACCAGCGGCGCTGGCAGCTCTACGATCTTGATCAGGATTTCAGCGAGGCGCACGATCTCGCTGCGCAATATCCCGACCGGCTCGCCGCGCTGAAGGATCTGTTCTGGGCGGAGGCGTCCGAAGCCGGCATCCTGCCGATTCACGCCGCCGAGGGCCATCAGCGCGGCCGCCCCGATCTCAATGCCGGGCGCCAGCATCTCGTCTACTGGACGCCGGTGGACCACATACCGGAAACGGCCGCACCGCCGACCGTGGGCTCCTCCTTCGCAATCACGGCGGAGATCGACGTGCCGGAGACCGGCGCGACAGGCGTGATCGCGGCGCAAGGCGGCCGCTTCGGTGGATACAGCCTCTTCGTGAACAAGGACGGCAAGCCAGCCTTCACCTATAATCTCACGCCTGCGCATCTGACCCGCATCGCCGCCACCAGCCCCTTGCGGCCCGGCCGGCACCGCCTCGTCCTGCGCCTCGCGCTCGATCAGGAAGCGGCGCGGAGCGGCGGCACCGCGACGCTCAGCCTCGACGGCGCCGCCATCGCGACGGGCCGCGTCCCGCAGACCTTCGCCCAGGTGATCTCGCACACCGAGGGCTTCGACATCGGCATGGACAGCGGCACCGCCGTGGACGACAGCTATGTCACCGGCGACAGCCGGTTCAGCGGCACGCTGCGCAGCGTGACCTTCGACATCGGCAAATAGGCAGCGGAGGATCAGGCCTTCCCGAAGGCCTCGAACCAGCCGGTGAAGGTGCCGGCGCGCAATTCCTCCTGCGCGCTGCCGGCGAGCAGCGCCGCCTTCGCGGCGAACAAGGCATCGTGCAGCAGCGCCGCCGGCGCTATGCCCTGCGGCGCACCGCGATTGTCGAGACGCAGCACCGCGTTCAGGAACAGGAAGTTGCAGAGCTGCACGCGGGTCCGCGCGATCGGTGCAGGCAGCGGTGACAGCGCTTCGACGAGGGCGGCGATGACGCGGTGAAGGAACGGCGCCGTCTCGCCCTGGCGCGTCCAATATTCGCCATCGTCCGCACGCCAGTAACGCAGCGCATATTGTACGATGAAGGCGGCGTAAGGATGGGCGCCCCGCTCATCGACGAGATCGAGATGCGGCAGGCAGATGATCTCGAGCAAGGTCGCCGCATCGCCCATGCGGCCCTGCTCCTCCGCAAAAGCAACCATCTGCGCCCGGCGTCCCTCCATCTGCCCGGCTCGCGCATCGAAGAGGGCACGGAACAGCCGTTCCTTCGAGCCGAAGTGATATTGGACGACATTGTTGTTCTTCGATCCCATCGCCACGGCGATTTCCCGCAGCGACACGGCGTCCAGC
Source organism: Flavisphingomonas formosensis (assembly GCF_009755815.1). Lineage (GTDB taxonomy): Bacteria > Pseudomonadota > Alphaproteobacteria > Sphingomonadales > Sphingomonadaceae > Flavisphingomonas > Flavisphingomonas formosensis. The sequence goes on along the minus strand of NZ_WRPK01000014.1, from coordinate 145,711 downwards.
CCTTTGGTGGCGAAAAGCTGCTCGGCCCAATGCAATATTTTTTCGATGGAGGCTCTGGTGCGGGGATCCTTTGGAGCTGCGATCTTGTCCAAAATCATTACCATGCGATTGCCGTCGGAGGGCCGCCGACAAGGCGTCCTTCCTTCCCATAACGGCAATGGACACGATGCCAAAGGCCGGCGCAGGCCCCGCACGTGAAATTCGTGTCACGCGCCGACGCCGATGCCGGCGCCGGGGCGCCTACATCGAGACTTTCAGCGTCATGCCATACGTCCGCGGATCGCCCAGGATCGCGGTGGACTGGCCGGTGTTGAACGCGGACGGGTTGATGATGCTGACATAGTGGGTGTTGAAGAGATTGCGGGCGAAGACCGAAACATCCCAGCCGCCGCCGCTGCGCCGCAGCCCGAGACGCATGTTGGTGATGCCATAGCCCTTGGCAAGCGAATCCGCGGCGAGATTATAGGTCGTGTAGAAGGAGGAGCGGTACGAATAGTCGCCGTTTACGTAGAGTTGCTCGTCCGAGCCGATGTCCGCCGCATATTCGCCGCCTGCCGAGGCCGAATATCGGGAAACGCCGGGCAGTCGCCGCCCGCTGAGATCGCAGACCGTCTGCAAACCCAGATATTCCACCGGACAGGGCGCATTCCTGAAGCTGCGATAGCTCGCGTCGGTATAGGCTGCGGAGGCGAACAGGTTGAGCCCGCGCATCGGGCGTACATTGGCATCGACCTCGAAGCCGCGCGAGCGGACGGTGCCGACATTGGCGATATAGGCGGTCTGAGCGGCTGCCACATCGAACTGCTGGCTCTGATAGTTGCGCACCCGCTCGGTGAAGGCGGCGAGGTTCAGCGTAAGGCGACGATCGAAGAACTGGGTCTTGAGGCCTGCCTCGATCATCTGCACCTTCTCGGGCGCGATCACGAGCGGCACCTTTGCTACGGTGCCGACCCGCGGCGCGGCGACGGCGTTGAGATTAAGGCCACCCGATTTGAAGCCGCGGGCATAGGTGGCATAGGCCATTACTGTGGACGTTATATGCCAGGCGACAGTGCCGCGCCCGGAAAGGTTGTTTTCGCTCGTCCGGGCATAGAAGGTCGGAATGTTCGCCGCGAAGCTGTTGCGGATAAATTGCGCTGTCGCATCCCCGGGTGCCAGCGCCGGGCCGCGCTGGACCTGCTCGAAGAAGCCATCCTTCTTTTCATGCGTGTACCGCAGACCGCCTGTGAGATCGATCGTATCGGTGAGGTGCCAGGTCAGTTCGCCGAAGCCGGCATAGCTGCGCGTCCGCGCGCTCGCGGCGCCGTCTGCGAAAAGGCCGTTGAGCGCAGCCTGGCCCGATGCCGAGGGCGTGCTTCCGCCGACCGTGGCAGGCCCCAGAATCCACAGCGCCGCGTCGGGGCCGTAAATGGTGAAGATGCGATCGTCGATGCGCTGCCAGAAATAATAGGCGCCAACGACGTAATCGAGACGGTTGGTGCCGTTCGACGCGAGCCGGATCTCCTGGCTGAACTGCTTCTGCTTCTCGTGAATGCCGGCATTTTCGAAGATGTCGAGGCCGGTCACGTCCCCGTCCGTCGCTGGGGAATAATCGAGCTTGCGCCAACCCGTGACGGAGGTGACCGTCGCCGCGCCGAGATCCCAGTCGGCGATGCCGGTGACGCCATAGGTCTTCAGATGGACGAAGAAGGGCCGGTTAGTCTCGATCCGGCGCGACCAGGGGTCGATCGGCAGCGGTGTGTAGCCGAAACGCGCGACACGCTGCAGGAAATTGTTCGGCAGCGCCGATCCGTCGACGCGTGTCGTCCGGATCGTGGTGGTGACGCCGGTGCAGCAATCCTGGTTGAGATCGCTGTAATCGCCGATGAGGCGCAGCTTGAAGCGTTCGTTCGGCTTGAACAGGATCTGCCCGCGCGCGCCGAAGCTGTGGAGATCGTGCACGCGATCGCCGGTGATCACGTTGCGCTGAAAGCCGTCGTTGCGCGTCGTGTCGGTGATCGTCAGCCGCACCGCCACCGTGTCGGTGATCGGCGCCGTCCCCGTCGCGCGCGCCTGGATCGACTGATAGTTGCCGACCGAGAATTCGGCCCTCATCGACGGAGTGAAGGACGGCTCCGCACTGGTGATGTTGATCGCGCCCGCCGTCGTGTTCTTGCCGAACAGCGTGCCCTGCGGCCCGCGCAGCACCTCGACCCGCTCCAGATCATAGAGATCGAACGCCGATTGCGCGGGGCGGCTGTAATAGACCTGATCGACATAGACGCCGACGCCATATTCGAGACCGAGGCTCGCAAAGGCCGGCGTCGCGCCGAGGCCGCGGATGTTGATGTTGGTCTGGCGCGGATTGGTGGCGGTGAGCTGCAGGCTGGGCGCAAGCTGCGCCACTTGGGTCAGGCCGATCGCGCCCGGCGCGGACACTTGCGGCCCGGTGAGCGCGGTCAGCGCGATCGGCACGTTCTGCGCGCTCTCTGCGCGTCGCCGGGCGGTGACCACGATGTCGCCATCCGGACTGGCCGCTGTCTGGTCGGTCGGCTGCTGGGCGAAAGCCGTGCCGCCAGCCGTGGCGGCAAGCGCGGCGCCGCCGAGCAGATGCAGGGCGATTGGCGCGAGTCTTCCCATTTTCTCTCTCCCTTCGAGCGCCGTTGCACTCGTGCCGGCGCGGCGTCCCGCGCCACTGCCGTGAGGAAAAGGGGTACCAACCGCCGGTCCGCACTGTCAAAGCGACGGACTTAGCCTGTCAGGACATGCATTTGCGATAGCGACATGAAGTGTCCCGTCTCAGGCACCGCCAACGATGCACGGCGAGACGAACAGCGTCCCCTGCCAGGCCCCACGCACCGTCCGGCCGGCGACGACGAGCCAGAGGATCGCGACCAGGAAAGCGAGCACCGCACCGATGGCGCCGAAGAAACCGAGCTGCAGCATCGCGCCGAGACGCAGCGTCGCCAGCGCATAGACGCCGAGCGGGAAGATATAGCCCCACCAGCCGAGATTGAACGGGATACCGATACGCACGTAGCGTAGCGTGATCAGGCTGGCGAGCAGCAGCCACCACAGGCCGAACCCCCACAAGGCCGTGCCGCCGATCAGCCCGATGCCGCGTGCCACCTCCCCCGCTTCGGCCATGCCTCGCGCCGCGAAGAGCGTGGGCGCGTCGGCGCCGAGCAGCAGCAGGCCGAGCGCCCCGGTGCCGATCGGGCCGAGTGCGAGCCAGCTCGAGGCAGCCATGCTCTCGTGCGGCAATTTGTGCAGCGCCATGCGCAGCATGAGGATGGCGAGGATCGCGAACGCCACCGGCACGGAATAGGCCCAGAGCACATAGGAGAGGATCAGCATCGCGTAGCGCGCGCCTTCCCCGGCGAGATGCGGCGCGAGCAGCCCCCCGCTCGCCGCGGCAACCTCCGCCGCGACCACCGGCAGCAGCCAGACGGCGGTCATCTGGTCGATGCGATGCTCCTGCCGGGTGAACATCATATAGGGAATGGCGACACCGCACAGCAGGGCGAGACCCGCGTCCAGCCACCAGAGCCACTGCGCGACCACGATGGCGCCCGCACCATAGCGCGGCAGGCCGAAGACGACGAAGCCGTTGACGATAGTGGCGAGGCCCATCGGAATCGTGCCGATGAACATCGAGACGACATTATGGCCGAAGATCCGCCGTGCCTCATGCCCGAACAGCAGCCAGCGCGCACCGTACAGGCCCGAGAAAAGCAGGAAGAGGAGTATATTCGCCTTCCACAACCCCTCTCCCAACCCGTACAGCCGGCCGCCGACGCCAGGCAGCTGCGGCAGGAGCAGGGCGAGCACGCCGGTGCCCATTGTGGCGGCGAACCAGTTCGGCGTGAACTGCCGGATCACCTCGCGGGGATGATCCAGCGTGGCGAGCGGGCGAAGGCCTGCCAGAGCGGCGGCGAGACGCGGCTCGCCGCCCGGGATGCGGTCGATCATCACGAAACCTCCTCGATCAGCGCCAGCAGCGCGTCGGCCGCGCGGCTGCGATAGCGTTGCTTGTGGCGCAGCCCGAAAAAGGGCCGCGGCGGCAAAGCGAAAGAGAGTTCGGCGAGCGTGCCGGCCCGCAGGGCGCGCAGCACGACGAGCGCCGACAGCATGGCGACACCGGCCCCCGCCTCGACGGCGGCGCGCACCGCTTCGTTCGACGGTAAGGTGAGCGCGATATCGAGCGTGGCCGGATCGATGCCGCGCGCGCCGAGCGCCTCCTCCAGCGTCGACCGGGTGCCCGATCCCGGCTCGCGCATGATCCAGCGGGCGGAGCGGAGCCAATCGTCGTCGATCAGAAACGCCGTCTCCGTGCCCGGCGCAGCGACCAGCATCATGCGATCCTCGGCGACGGCCCAATGGGCAAGCGCCGGATCGACGATGCTGCCCTCCACGAAACCCAGCTCCGCCGCGCCTTCGAGCACCCGCTGCGCCGCGACACCGGTATTGGCGATGGCCAGTTCGATGGCGATGGCAGGATAGCGCGCGCGGAAGGCGGCGAGATGACGGGGAAGCCAGTAACCCGCAATGGTCTGGCTGGCGATCAGCTTCAGCGTTCCTCGCTGAAGCCCATTAAATTCTGCCAGCGCCTGCTCCGCGCTCGCCGCGCGACCAAGGATCGCACGGGCCTCGTCGAGCAGCACGCGCCCGGCCTCGGTCAGCTCGATACGGCGTCCGACGCGGTGGAAGAGCGAGACGGCATGGCGCGCCTCGAGCGCGGCGATCGCGGCGCTGGCGGCCGATTGGGTGACGTTCAGCGCCGCGGCGGCGCGAGTCATATGCTCGCGCTCTGCGACGCCGACGAATATGCGCAACTGTTCGAGGGTCATGATCGATTGCTCCTGCTCTGTTGCTAAGCCGGAGCAATCGATCGATCCAATTGATTGTCATTGTCGAACCGATCGTAATTTTTGATCGGTATAGCGTGATCAGGCTTCGCTATCGAGCATCGCCATCTGCGCCGCCGGATAACGGTCTCCCGCCGCCGCACCCTTGGGAACGGCCTGCTCGATCGCGGCGAGATCGTCCCCATCCAGCGCGACATCCAGCGCGCCGATCGCTTCGGCAAGGCGATCGCGACGCTTTGCCCCGATCAAAGGAATGATATCCCGCCCCTGCGCCGCCGCCCATGCGATCGCAACTTGCGCGACGCTGACGCCCTTGGCATCGGCAATGGCGCGTAATGCCGCGACGAGCGCCAGATTGGCCTCGATATTGCCCGCCTGGAAGCGCGGGCTGTGCGACCGGAAGTCGCCCGGTACCGTCTCCTGTCCTGCCGCATAGTCATTGCTGATCAGCCCGCGCGACAGCACGCCATAGGCCGTGATGGCGATGCCGAGATCACGCGTCGCCGGCAGGATTGCGTCCTCCGGCCCGCGCGAAAGCAGCGAATATTCAATCTGCAGATCGCAGATCGGATGGACGGCAGCGGCGCGGCGGATCGTTTCCGGACCCACTTCGGAAAGACCGATCCGGCGCACATATCCGGCTTTCACCATATCCGCGATCGCGCCAATCGTCTCTTCGATCGGCACAGCGGGATCAAGCCGCGCGGGACGATAAATGTCGATATGGTCAACCCCCAGGCGCTGCAGCGAATAAGCGAGCGCGGTCTTCACCGCGGCCGGGCGCCCGTCGAAGCCGAGCCAGCCGCCCGCCGGATCGCGCTGGGCGCCGAATTTGACGCTGAGCAGGTAGGAGTCGCGCGGACGGCCCTTCAGCGCCTCGGCGATAAGCAGTTCATTATGACCCATGCCGTAAAAGTCGCCGGTATCGAGCAAAGTGATGCCCGCATCGAGCGCCATATGGATGGTGGCGATGCCTTCCTGCCGGTCGGCCGGTCCATAGGCACCGGACATGCCCATACAGCCGAGGCCGATTGCAGCCGTGGCAGGTCCGTTACGACCGAGAGAGCGCTGTTCCATGATGAGTCCTTCCTGGCTTTCGGATGGCCTCTTTATGGTGATCGGCACTTCGTGCGATAAGCGGATCAAATCAGAACGACCCGTACGGAATTCCGGACAATGGCGACACCCAGCCTCGACGATATCGCGCTCTTCTCGGCCATTGCCGACGCAGGCGGCTTCCGCGTCGCCGCCCAGAAGCGGGGCCTGTCCGCCTCGTCGCTCAGCGATGCGATGCGGCGGCTGGAAGCCGATCTGGGCGTGCGCCTGCTCAACCGCACGACAAGGAGCGTGACGCCGACCGAGGCGGGCAAGCGGCTGCTCGAACGGTTGCGACCCGCCCTCAGCGAGATCGGCGACGCCATCGACGGCGCCGGCGCGGATGCAGATCGGCCGACGGGAACGCTGCGGCTCAATGTGCCGACTATCGTCGCGCGCCACATATTGCCGCCGATCGCCGCACGATTCCTCCTCGCCCATCCCGGCGTCCGCCTGGAGGTGTCCGCGCAGGACATGTTCGTGGACATATTGGCCGCCGGTTTCGATGCCGGCATCCGTTATGAGGAAAGCATCGCCCGCGACATGATCGCCGTGCCGATCGGCCCCGCGCGACAGCGTTTCGCGGTCGGCGGCGCCCCCGCCTATCTCGCCCGGCACGGCACCCCGCGCCACCCGCGAGACCTGGCCGACCACGCCCGTATCGGCCATCGCTTCGCGAGCGGCAGCCTGGCCATCTGGGATCTCGAACGAAGCGGAAGGCGGTTCCGCATCGCGCCGGACGGCCCCCTGATCGCCTCATCGATCGAGATGGCTCTCGCCGCGGCTGAGGCCGGGCTTGGTCTCATCGCCACCTTCGAGGATACGCTGGCGGACAGCTTCGCCAGGGGCACGCTGATCCGCGTGCTGGAGGATTGGACGGAAGATTTTCCCGGTCCGTCCCTCTATTATCCAAGCCGCCGGCTGATGCCCGCGCCGCTGCGCGCATTCGTCGATTTCGTAAAGGCCGACCGCCCCGATCCACCGTCCAGGGTTGCGAAGTCGTCGGCGAGCGCCTAGCTGAGAGGCTCAATCGAGCCGATGGAGGACAAGTTGGACAAGGAAGCGAACCGTTTCGATCGTTTCCTCGCTGTCCAGGTGTCCCATGTCGCTTCTCACGCTCGATTCCGTTTCCGCCGCCACCGCTGACGGACGCTCTCTTTTTTCCGGACTGACGCTCGCGCTCGGACGCGAAACGGTCGGGCTCGTCGGGCGTAACGGCGCGGGCAAATCCACCTTGCTCGCGATGATCGCAGGCACGGCGGAGCCGGCGGCCGGCAGCATCGTGTGCCAGGCGCGCGTCGGAATGTTGCGCCAGATCCAGCCGGCGGCCGGGGTTTCGGGGGCGGATGCGCTCGGGATCGACGAGGCGCTGGCGCGGCTGGACCGGCTCGATCGCGGCCTCGGCACCGCCGAGGACATGGCCGAGGCGGATTGGATGCTGCCGACCCGGCTTGCCGAAGCGCTGGCGGAGGTCGGCCTCGACGGGCTCGATCTCGCGCGGCCCTGCGCTTCGCTCAGCGGCGGGGAACGCACGCGGCTCGGCATCGCGCGGCTGCTCGTCGAGGCACCGGAACTGCTGCTGCTCGACGAGCCGACCAACAATCTGGACAAAGACGGCAGGGCCGCGATCGCCGCATTGCTGGAGGGCTGGCGCGGCGGCGCGGTCGTCGCAAGCCACGATCGCATGCTGCTGGAGCATGTCGATCGCATCGTGCATCTCTCGCCGGTCGGCGTCACGCTCTTCGGCGGCGGCTGGTCCGCCTTCGCCGCCGCGCGCGAAGCGGAACGAATGCAGGCCGAGGCCGATCTCACGCGCGCGGATCAGGCCCTCAAGGCCCAGAAGCTTGCCATCCAGCGCCAGGCCGAACGCAAGGCGCGGCGCGACAAGAGCGGCAGCGCCTGGGCGGCCAAAGGCGGCGAGAGCCGGCTGTTCCTCGGCGGCCAGCGCGAACGCGCGGAGAATAGCGGCGGGCGGGACAACCATCTCGCGGCGCGCTTGGTGGGCGAGGCCGAGACAGCGCGGGCGGAGGCCGACGCGCGGGTCGAGCGGCTGACCCCGCTGCACATCGACCTGCCCCGAACGGGCCTTCCTGCCGAGCGCATGCTGCTGGCGTTCGACAAGGTCGTGCTGGAGCGCGACGGCCGCCGCATCTTCGGCCCGCTTTCCTTCACGCTGCGCGGGCCACGGCGTATCGCCCTTGCCGGTCGCAACGGGGCGGGCAAGACCAGCCTGCTGCATCTCGCCACCGGCGCGATCGACCCCAGTTCGGGCAGCGTGCAGCGCAGGCCGGGCGCGATCACGATGCTGGACCAGCACGCCGCGCTGCTGGATCCCATGGCGGATCTCGTCACCAATCTGCGCCGCCGTCATCCGGCGCTGAATCCGAACGAAGCCCATGCGGTGCTCGCGCGTTTCGCCTTCCGCAATCGCGATGCGCTACGCGCTGCAGGGACGCTGAGCGGCGGCGAACGGCTGCGCGCCGGGCTCGCCATCGCGACCGCCGGATCGCCGCCCCCGCAACTGCTGATCCTCGACGAGCCGACCAACCATCTCGACATCGAGGCGATCGAAACGCTGGAGGCATCGCTACGCGACTATGACGGCGCCCTGCTGATCGTCAGCCATGACGCCGCGTTCCTCGATGCGATCGGCATCGAGGAACGGATTGAACTCGGCTGAGCGCCATGCGGATCAGCGGAAGGTTTCGGCGATGTCCGCCGGCGTTTCCTTGGGATCGGGACCGAAGCGGTTGGTGCCGCGGGATCCATCGGTAAGGTAGAAGACGAGAAGGATGATCCAGCCGATGATCGGGAGGAACATCAGCAATAGCCACCAGCCCGATCGATCCGTATCATGCAGCCGGCGTACCGAGACGGCCAGGGACGGTATCAGCGCCGCCAACGAAAAAATGCCGCTGAGCAGGCCGCCGGACGAGCCATAATAGGCGCTCATGCCCATGGATGTTCGATTGAACTCGCGTGTCGTCGACCCGCCGAGGCCTAGGGCGGAATCCAACGCCGAAAGAATGAGGCTCACGACGAAGACAAAGAGGGTGAAGTACCAGAATTCCTTGCGGCGTGACCGGCCGGAGAATTGCGCATAACGGCGAAACGGCAGCAGCATCCATTCCATTCCCGCTCTCCTTTACTTGCGGCGCCGGCCATTGACGACCGACCTGCCGGAGCGATACGACTATCTCCTGCTTTTCGTTTGCAGGCAACAATGCGCACAGGCCGCCGGAAAGCCGGAACCGGCAACCCGAATTACATCATCGATCGATTGATCATCCGGTCGGTCGAGGTTTCGACGACGAGCTGCACCGCAGGCTCGCCTTCGTCCGGTTCGCAGATATGCACCACGGTCATCACGTTCAGCGTCAGCCGCCCCTGCCCGCTCTTCACCGAAATGAAGCTGCCGCTGGCCGGCACATGCTCGAAATCATAATCGCCGATATGGCGCTGCTTGCCTTCCATGAGGCGGAATACGCGTATGATCGCCATGGCGCGGCGGCCTCTCCCTGTCATCGGCACTGATCCGCGCGCCTTTTGGACGGATCCGCCGCGGCGATCAATGCGGCCTTGCCGGCAAGCGAAAAGGGCCCCCGTTCGGTACGGGAGCCCTCGCTCGAAACCACGATGCGCACGCGGCGTCCGTCACGAGGCGGCCGACCGGCCAGCCACGCTTCGGGTGCTATGCCATCAAAACTTCACGGTACCGGTGACACCGTAGGTGCGTGGCGGCGTGATGTTGTAGTCGGCAAAGCCGCTGACCGGCAGATAGTTCAGGATCTCGATCTGATTGGTCAGGTTCTTGCCCCAGAAGTTGAGGCTGTATTTGCCGCGATCGAAGCTGAACTCGAGGCTCGAGTCCCACGTATATTGACGCGGACGATAGGAGTAAGGGACGTTGAGCAGCTGGACATACATCGAGCTGCGATAGTTAAGGCTGGTGTTGAACGTCGCCTTGGTATCGTCGTTGATCGGGACTACCTTGGTGACGCCACCGGTCACATCCCAGCGCGGTGCGCGAAGCGGCCTCAGGTTCGAATAATCCTGCGGATACAGATAGGTCGTGCTGGTGATCTGCGTGGCATTGCCGCATACGGCACGGCCCGCGGTCGGCGAAGCGGACGCGCCGTCGAGATCCGCGCAATAGGAGGTGTACTTCGCCTTGTTCCAGCCGGCGTTCAGAAAGAGCGTCCAGGTCGACGTCACGCGGGCCGCGATCTCGGCCTCGATACCGTAGCTCTCCATGTTCGCCAGGTTCTGCGTGACCGTGGTGATGCCGCTCGGCGCGGCCGGCGTCGGCGTGACGAGACTGCGCTGCAGGCCCTTGAACTTCGTGTAGAAGGCGTTGAGGTTCACGCGCAGGCGATGATCCAGGAAGTCGCTCTTGATGCCGACTTCGAAGTTGTCGTCCCGCTCCTGACCGAACGGGGTATCGAATGCGATCGAGCTGGCCGAGTTGGCATTGAAGCCACCCGACTTGAATGCGCGCTGCCAGAAGGCGAACAACAGGATGTCGCGATCCAGCTTGTAGTTCACACCGATACGCGGCGAGAAACTCTTCCAGTTCTTCGCAATCGGCCCGAAGATCGCCGAGGTGTTGGTCCCCCAGAGATGATCCTCGAGATCGATCGTCCGCGTGAGACCCGTGCTGTTGAACGAGATGTTCAAGCCGCGATAGTCATATTTACGTTCCCAGCTGTACCGGCCGCCGAGGACGAAGCTGAACTTCGGCGTGATCTTATATTCGGCCTGCGCATAGGCTGCCCAGGTCTTCCGCTTGCCTTCGTTGTTGATGTAGCCCGGATTCCAGGCCGTGTTCGAGAGGCTCGGCGCGACGGCCCACAGCGACGGATTGTTGACCGCGCTGAAGGTCAACTGCGAAGTCTGGTAATGATCCCAGAGATAATAAAGGCCGGCCACGAGATCGAGCTTATCGGAGAAGCTGGACGTGAACTGCAGCTCGCTCGAATAGGCGCTGTAGGTTTCGGCCCGCTCGGTCGAGAAGATGTTATAGTTCGACCCGTCCGTATCGGCCCATCCGAGCGACGTCGCGTGGTTATAGTTGCTCAGCAGGCGGATCGTGCCGATATCGTCGATCTTGTAGGCGGCATCGAGTGTGATGTTGTACTGGTCATTGTTGACCGGATAAGCGGAGCCGCGAAGACCACCCGAGACGCGCGGATCACTGCCGTCACTCGGCAGGCCAAGGCTGGAATCGCCGAAAGGATTGGTCGCCGTCACCTGATTGGTGCCGGTCGCCGTCGGCAGAACGATCATGCCCGCCGAATAGGCGTCGCTCCGCTCACGGAAATATTCGCCGAACAGGGTGATGTCCCACTGATCGTTCGGCTGATAGCGAATGGTCGGCCGAATGTAGATCGACTTTTCCTTGCTCATCCGTTTTCCGGCGAGGCTGGAATCATAAATGGGGCCGCCGGTGGGATCGCTGGCATCGGGAACAAGACCCGAATTCTTCAGATAGCCACCGAACTTGTGGTAGCGAACGGCGACTCGTGCCGCCAGCTTGTCATTGACCAGCGGAACGTTGAGGACGCCATCGACGTCGAGCTTGTCCATATTGCCGTAGTTGACCGATAGACTACCGCCGAGCGCGTTGAGGTCCGGCTTGTTGGTGCGCAGCGAGATGGCGCCGGAGAAGGCATTGCGGCCGAACAGCGTGCCCTGCGGACCGCGCAGAACCTCGATCGAGGACACGTCGAGCGTGGAACTCAGCGCGTTCACATTGCGGGCCTGGTAGATGCCGTTGATATACACGGCGACTTCCGGATCGGCGAAGCTTTCGATGCCGCTGACGCCGACGCCGCGGATCGAGAGCGAGGCGACGCCCGGGAAGAGACCGACCGGCTCGATCACTGCGTTGGGGATCATGTTGTTGAGCGCTCTAATGTCGGCGACGCCCGTACGCTTGAGCGCATCCGGCGTGATCGCCACGATCGACAGCGGCACATCCTGCAGATTCTGCACACGGCGCTGCGCCGTCACGACGATATCCTGCAGGCCCGCCCCTTCGGCGGCAGTAGCCGGTACAGCGGGAGCGGGGCTCGCGGCGCTGCTGTCCTGCGCGGCGGCAGGCGCTGCCACGAGGAACGCCCCCGCACCGCACAAGGCGGTCGCCAGGACATAAGGGGTAAAACGGGCTTTCATGTTCGCAATCCTTCCCAACCTTCGGGTCGATGACCCGATCGAAGTGCAAATGACGTCAAGAAAAGAACCGCCGCCGCCGCGCCATGCGGGCGCGGCGCGAACGGAGAAAAGATGATCCAGACAGGACAGCCCTCGACATCCTCACCTTCCCAAACGGCCGACCACGGCAAGCCCCGCCCCGGAGCGCGAGCCCTTCCGGATCTTTATTGATTTTGTACCGCGATGTAGAGTTCACCGCTTTAAAAATAGTCTTGAGTGCACGTTTAGAGGAGGAACCTCCCGCTTGGCAAGCGCTGAATCCTGCACTGCGTTCGCGAAAAAGACACCCGGAAACGGGCATTTTCTCGCAAAATGACGAGAAACGGCTGGACGGCTTAATCCGCCTAGACGCCGAAACCAGCCATTCTCGCACGAGCTGTGACATTCGGGGCACAGCCCCGTGGCGATCGCCCTAAAATTGCAAGATAATGCAAGTTTCAAGATCCAGCGGCACCATGGCACGCGCATTTTTCGGAAATGAGCATGAGGAAGGACTGCCTGGTTTCGCGACGGGCGATGCGCCGGCGGTTCGGTCAACGTGACTGCGCTATGGACCGGAGGGCGGACGAGCCGGCGTCAACAGGTCGGACAGACCCATCCGATGCAGCATCTCCATACCGATGGGCCCGGCAGCCTGAGCCGCCCACGCGTCAGTTCACCGGCGCGCGCCTCCGATAGCTCAGAGCCTCGGCAATGTGGACCCGCGTCACGTCCTGCGAGCCGGAAAGATCGGCAATGGTGCGCGCGACGCGCAGCACGCGATGATAGCCGCGGGCGGACAGACGCATCGCCTCGGCCGCCTGGCCGAGCAGTTTGGTGCCGGACTCGTCGGGCTTTGCGACCTTGTCGAGCAACGCGCCGTCCGCTTCCGCATTGGTGCGCGCCGCCTCGCCGACATAACGTGCGGTCTGTATATCCCGTGCCGCCTTAACCCGCGCCGCTACCTCGGCCGATCCCTCCGCCGGCGGCGGCAGGACGAGGTCCGCAGCCGACACCGGCTGCACCTCGACATGGAGGTCGATTCGGTCGAGCAGCGGGCCGGAGACCTTCGCCTGATAGTCCGACGCGCAGCGCGGCGCCCGTGAACAGGCGAGCGCGGCATCGCCGAGATGGCCGCAGCGACACGGATTCATCGCCGCGACGAGCTGAACCCGGGCGGGAAAGGTGACGTGCGCATTGGCGCGCGCGACAGAGACGCGTCCTGTTTCGAGCGGTTGACGCAGCGAATCCAGCACGGTTCGCTGAAATTCCGGCAGTTCGTCCAGAAAGAGCACGCCGAGATGCGCCAGGCTCACCTCGCCCGGACGCACCTTGAGACCGCCGCCAACCAGCGCCGCCATCGAAGCCGAATGATGCGGGCTGCGGAATGGGCGCGAGCGAATCAGCCGCCCCTCCTGCAATTCGCCAGCCACCGAGGCGACCATCGACACCTCCAGCGCCTCCTCCGCCACCAGATCGGGCAGGATGCCGGGCAGGCAGGCCGCGAGCAGCGACTTGCCAGCGCCGGGCGGGCCGATCATCAGCAGATTGTGAAAGGTGTTATCGCGCCAACCCTGCGATAGTTGGTTGCCACGGTGACAGCCTTGCCTCAGCAATTCGCTGGAGCGTCTGAGTGCTTTCAGCGAGGGGGATCGTTGTAAGAGAGGCGTAGTTCGCTCCATCGCGAGTGCGACCCACCGCTTGGGCAATCTCTTTGTTGATTCTATCCAACGCGGCGCCGACCGCCAGCGCATGCGCCTGATCAAATCGCTTTGCTGCTTCGATCGCGTTGGCTTGCTGCTGATCGAATCGCAAAGCCGCCCCAACTGCCTTGGCTCGGTGCTCCTCAAAGCGCGCCGCTGCTTCGATGGCTTTGGCATGCCGCTGCTCGAACGGTTGTGCCATCACAACGGCGGCAAGGTAGTCATTTGAGGCGCCGATGCGAGGCTGAGCCACATCTCTGAATGGACGCTCAGCAGCGCGGACAGCAGAACCTATTGCCTTCTCTCTCGCCGTGGAGAGCAGCACACTTTGCTTGCTCCTCCATTTTCGCCCAAGCCGTCGGATCGTCGAATCACCAAAGGTGCTGTCGATTCGCTTGAAAGCCGTAGCCGGCTTCAACGAGCTATCTTTGAGGATCATGTCCGCCACTCGAATTAGGACGGCACTATCATCAATGCCGCTACCTTTCGGTCGTCCTCGCGGTCGCTTCGTGCTACTCATTACACAACCTCCGTGGTCAGGATCGAGCGCAACGATGCCATCCGATTCGCGGAACAAGCAAGGAAGTTAAATTCAGCGGAATTTAGGAGCGTTCTGCATCGCAGCGGACATTAAATGCTGCGATGTCACCGGTGATTTCCGACATAGGCGGACGAAAAGTCCACCGCGCCTCAGACGGGACGGTATCCGCCCTGCCCCTCCGTATGTCCGAATTACGCGGCTAATCGCTTTGATCGGCAGATGCCTCAATACCCCGCCCTCACCGCCTATTACCGGAGGCTCAGAGCACCTTCATGACACAATACACTTGCGCCGCTTTCGCTCACCTAGCCGTTGCGACTGCACATGCGATCAATTTAGCGGCTAATTTAGCGCTTGCGCCAACACACTTTCGTTGACGCTAGTTAGAACGCATCATTACCGCGTTGAAGCCAATGCTATTCAAACAACATATAATTGAATTAGAACATGATCGTCATCGACGCACAAATGATTCTATATCAATGCGCGCAATGCAAATCATAGACACTATAATACAACACTATTGGTGGAACATTGCTTTAAAGATTAGCTTGCACATCAGCAGGCAAGCCAGCCCATCGCGAAAAATCGCGCACGGGACCTTGCGGTTACTTCGGCTTTGAGGCATAGGCTGGCGTGAAGGCAAGCAACGAGCCATCCTCCAGACCGCGAATCAAGCGGATGGCTCATCTACTACCCCGCCTAGAAAGGACAGGTGCGCATGCCAGCGCAGACATTAAAGATAGCCGGTTGAACCGGCAGCCCCCAACAGTCCGTGCTGTTGGGGGCATATATCGGCTGCACCACAACCGGTCAATTTGATAGCCTATGGCGATCAATCAGGCTCTTTAGAGTGCCGTCAAGCGGTCCGAATTTGCGACGAACGGAGTAGCAAAAGTTAAGCTATCGCTCTAGCGCGCGGAGTCTGATGCGCCATAGTATGAAGGAGTTCGCATGACAGATGCCTTCATCCCGCTGTGCGAACCCATACTGCCCATCGGTCCAACGATGGTCAGATGATCGAAAAGGGAGACGCATCCCGGCTAGGATCGCTGCTCCTTCCAGAAGAGCCGCGCGCGTCGTCTCCCTTTTCGATCACATTATCTCCGATAAAATCGGAAATGTGCCAAACACTTTTTGAATCGGCTTAGCGCGAATTCCGGTCGCTACGGTCAGACGAGCCATCTCAGCGCCCCTGCCGCGATCAGGCTGAGCAGAGCAAACGCCCGCCCTCTGCATAGGATCACCGCCAGCGCTAACCAAGGCTTATCAGCCCTGAGACAGGCTTGTAGCTGTCTGGTTCGAGCTTCGTAACGATCCATTTTGGACGGACTCCCGCTTGAAACATCAAGATGTGCGGGAAGCTCGCCCCTCGGGTCGGTGCAACCTCGCCTTCGGGGATGTGCACATCATTTGAATCAGCGTCAGCGGGAAAATTCGGCTAAATTTCCCCCAAAATGCGACGGGTAGAGACAAGTGGCGGCGCATAATCGAAACGGGCAGGCACGAGGCTACAGCCCGATCAGCCACCGAACCGCCCCGACCGCTCCGCCAGTCGTCAGCAACCCGATCGCGGCTATCATGGGGCGCTTCGCTAGGACGACGAATGCGAGGAACGGTCGATTAGCCCTCAAGCAAGCCTGTAGCTGCTTTGTCTGAGCTTCGTGACGGTTCACTGGACGGACTCCCACCCTCAAAAATCAATCGATCCTGAGGCGGGAAAGGATTCTGTGATCCCTTCGGGTATAGGGTCACGACTCGGGGGCAGGGTCAATGGGGCGTTGTCAGTTTGTCCCCAACTTTCGTTTCATTTTTTTGAAAGATCGTTTTAAATCAATAAGATATGCTGCCGACTTTATCCACAGCCCCTGTGGATGCCCAAGTCGGTAATCCACACCCCTAGCGTGCCCCTCAATCCGATGTGTCAGCCGATTCGAATCACTCAACATCCTTCCAAGCCTGCCGGCGATGAATCGAACGGACGGTATCCCGGCTCACTTCGAATCGCTTAGCAACATCGATTGTCCGCATGCCCTCAGCTTTGAGCCTCCGAATCTCCTTCACCGATTCGGCGTTTAGCTTTCTCGCTCGCCTACCGTTCAACACACCATCGCGGCGCGCGTCTTCAATGTTCTGCGCGGGAGTCTGCCACCTCAGATTATTGACATTATTGTTAGTTTTCGTCGGATCGGGCGTATGGCAGGCAACCATGCCCGCCGGACGCGGACCCGAGAATGCCTTGAGCACCATCTGATGGACGAACTGTTCATGCCGCTCACCGTTTCGGCAAAGTGAGACGGTTTCATAGCCCGATCCCAGCGACGGCTTGAGCCGTTTGCGCTTACCGAATTTCAACGACCAAACCGAACCATCCGACCCAATCTCATAGTCTTTGAATTCATCGATCCGAGAATACGCCACACCAAAGAACTGATTAAACTTTACGAAATCATCTAGATCGAAATCTACACAAATCCACCTTCTCATTATTATTATCTCCTGTGAGGAGACAATTCATCTTTCTCCTCACAGGTATTTATCAAAATTCAGATACTGGCACCGAATAAGGCTCATTTTCGCGCAATTTCGTATCTCCTTTTGATAAATATCAAGAAGGAGAACCAACGAGATATGTATTACGCAAAAATAATGCGCGAGAATGGCGATGAAGAAATGCACAGCGCCGATAGAACGATTTGGGATTCACGATCACGAACGCTACGGATCGCCCTCTTCGACAAAGAGAAATACGATGTCCACCTAGGCAATCACGACCGCGCCTATTTGATGACTGAATCTGGTCAGACGATCACTCAATACAGATGAGCGGTTGGTTACATCCAGAATGGACGCGTGAACGCGCGTATGATTTCGCACCGTTGGTAGAGGCTGCTGCGAACGGTCGTGAAGCGCTCCAGACCGCCTACGAAGCAATCCCCCTAGCCTCCCGAGAATGGGCAATTCGGATACTTGCTGACGGTCGTGTCCCGCTCCTCACTACCGCCGCTTTCACAGTGCCGGTCATGTCGCCAGAGGCGTGCGCTGACCTTGTAACGAGATCACAATGCTATGACTGGAAGGAAAATGACATTGAGGAAGCGCCTTACCGTATCCCTGAGTCGATCCTAGCGAAGGTTGATCCGGACGCTAACGAGATCGTCAACAAGCTCCTTAGGGTCGCTCTAGCGCCATGGTTCCTGTTGATTTGGGGCAAGCTGCCATCCCGAATCACCTCGATCCAGATGGCGAAATACAATCCTGCCGATCGGGCTGGCGGAAACTGGCACAGCGACCGTGATAGTAATTTCACCGCCGTCATATCGCTGAGCCCCGAGTCGTTCAGCGGAGGAGGAACTGAACTGAGGGACGGTTTGCTCTCAACCGTCACCGTCCCTCCCCTGCCCGCCGGTCATGCCCTTGTCTTTGACGGTCGGCGAATCAGCCACCAAGGCTTGCCCGTCACGGAGGGTGATCGTCATTTGCTGGTCATCTGGTCGAACGATGACCCCGAATGCTGACAGTGCCACCATCTGGCGGACCTACGATCACGAGGCGATAAACCGACTCGCCAATTCGCCCGATTGCTTGAAATGGCTTAGCCCCGATGGAGAGCCATTGGATTTTCAGCCTCTTCTCAATACGCCTGATTACAATGTGCTTCTGACCGATGGAGCGAGCTTCATGCTCCTACAGGCTCACGCACCGCACATATGGGAGGGTCACATAATGCACCCGCTGACCGTTCGCGGACGAGAGGCAATCACGATCACCACGGCAATGCTCGATTGGGTTGACCGGAATCTGAAACCGGATCGCTTCTTTTCGAAGATCGATCCAGCCAATCGGCGGGTAGCATGGTTCGTCCGTCAGATTGGTTTCAATTATGCTGGACGGATGACCGCCGTTGATGGTCGGGTGTTGGATTATTTTGACCGACATCTGATATGCTAGGCGGATGACAGAGAAATTCCCAAGATTCTCCGACGCTGATCGAGTTTTGAAGGAACTCGAAGGCACGCCGGTAGCCACGACGGTCAAAAAAGCCCTTAGGAAGGCGATGACTTCTCAATCATGCCTAGCCGATCTTGGGCAAGCCGCTTTGTTGAGAGATGCGCTTCGCGATCTTCTGAATAACTCGACGCCAACCGTTTCAGATGCCAATTCGTCGATTGAGATGGCGTTGTTGATGCAGGCAATCCTATTGTATTCCCGAGCAACGGCGACAATCGGGCAATATGGCGAGCGCGGGGCTGTAAAGATCACAGACCACTTATCTTCAGAAGAATTAGAAGACCATAACGCATTAATCGAGATTAGAAACAAAGCACTCGCTCATGTATATCACAATGAGCCAGTTTCGAACGAAGTGTGGCACAGCGGCAAGCTATTTTTCGTCGAGATCAAAAAGGGTGGCTGGCTGCCTGCCGGCTACAATTCCAGCATCAATTTCCACCCACAGACATTCGCTCGACTTTCGCGGATGCTGCCGGTTGCACGAGAAATATTGATGACCAACTTTCACCAGCACACGACCAAATTGACCGACGCACTCAACAAGGAACCGCTTACCCAAGCAATTTTTGAACGCTGCACTTTCGATCCTATTTCGTTGTTCGGATCAGACGAAGCGGTCACAAGAGCCCTTAATGGTATCCCTGAGAAAACAGCTTTCGGTTATCGCGCAACCCAACCGAAGATCGATTAAGACAAACCTCTCAACACCCCTGCATTAGCCTATTTCAATAAATATTCCTGACGAACAAGGAGAAAGACAATGAATGACCACCCTGCCGCGACCATCCGTGATGCCATTGCGACCGCGATAATGACCACCATCATGCTCATCGTCGCACTCGCGGTCTGCCACGGCATCAGATTGATATAGTTCGATAAAATCCGATCGCAGTTCCCAGCCTGTTGCGGAAATGCTATAGACCGCCGGACAGGGGAGACGATCGATGACCGATGGCGATCAATATGACGAGAAACCGACCTTCTTCAGCGAGGTTAAAACGCTGTTTTTTGGTCTGTTTTTTATCGCGCTCATCTATGGTCTCCCGATCTACTTCATTGCCCCATATATGACCGTCAAACGGCTCTTCATTGGCGGGGTGATCATGTTCACCATATATGTGGTGAACGAAGCGCGCGAGCGTCGGAAGCAGGCTGACTGAATTCGATGATCAGTCTTGCATTTGCGCTCCTTGCAAGCGGCAGCGCCACGCCCCCCGAGAAAATTGGCAGCGTAAAAATCCCAGTCTTTGACGGCGTTTTCACCGTTCACCTCGATCATGTGACAAAAAACGAGTTCACTGACGGCGGCTGGTTTAAATCGGTCAGCATCACCGGCGATACTGTCAATCTCAACGGTGAAAAGCTAATATGCAGCTTTTCACTTAAATCAAATACAACTGGTTGGAATTATACAGAGATCTACAACGACGCTCGCCAGTTTGTGAGTGGAGAATCGATATTCAAGATCGTTGAAGAAACGAACGACACAGACGGAAAAACATTCAACCGATCATTCACTAGCATCGTCAAAACGGTTGAGCCATTCACCATCACGATGAAATCGACAATCGTAGGCGGCAAACGCAACGGCATATTTTATGTCGGATCAAAGCTATGCAAACTCGACACAAAATTTACAACAAAAGCGTCACTCGGTTATTTCAACAGGACCTATGCCAAAGCAGCTTTCGAATTCAACCCATAGCAGCCGGCTATAGCTTCATTTCCCTTTCGTCGCTTCGTTGATCGCCGCTGCGATCGATTTAATGACGCTCAGCGCTCCGGCTTTGCCAAGCTCGATCACGCCCACTCCCAAGCCTCCTAAGCCGATCCCAAGGAAAACGCTGTGGCTGAGGTTGAGCCCATGGTCTGCAATGATGGCTCCCGTTAAGAGCATCGTCATAGCCGCCACCGCCACATTGTAGAGCCATAACCGTTTCTGATTGTCCGTCACGATGATGGCGCGGACGATCACCGCAGCACCCGTGCCAGCGAGGAGGGGCAGGATCGGCACCGACCCCGCCAGCCCCCAATTAATCGTGACCGGCGCCGACGCTACCGCACCTGCACTCATCACGGTAGCGGCTGATGCGAATGTCTTTTGAGCGATCATAGCGTGAAAGCGACATTTGAGCCGCCGACCGGAAAGCCATTCGCCACCAAACCGCCATGTCTGAATAGATCGTCTGAGAGTGCCGTCCCATAGTCACCGGGTCCACCTGAGTGATACGCAATCTGCGTCTGACCCACCGTTCCAGCCGTAGCGAGAGTGACCCTCACCAAGCGCGGGTTGATGACCGTGGCACCCGCAACGTTGCTGATCGAGAAGTTCCCCCCGCTGTTTAGCTTCGCCTCAAATCCATAGATCGGAGATGCCGCGACCTTCGGACCAAGCTTGTTCCCAGCCGGATTAACGGGAGCGATCGGGGTTGTTCCGGGGATCGGCTGAGGATCACTTAGCGTAAGGTCGATCTGCGTATTACCGCTGCCGCTGACCCATGACGCCGACGTGAAGAGCGACACGCCCTTATAGCTTCCGATGCCTAATCCCAGACATGCCGCCTCGGCAAACGCCCGAGCCATTTCAACATCGCCTTCCGGATCGGCAGGCAGAGGATGCGTGTAGGGCGAACTCATCAGCATTTTCGCCAGCGTCGTTTCCGGACCCAAAATCGCACCAAGGTATTTCGCTGCGTTCCGGTAATTGTCTCGCTGATCCGCTTCCGTGCTTCGATCACTCGTCTGCGCGGAGACAGCCGAAAGCTGCCTGTTGTTCGGTAGAACAACGAGCTTCGCCGAGTTGCTGAATTCTCCATTGTAAAGGTAGTGGTTGATGGAACTTTGTGGGATTGTGGCTGATCCGATCCCCTGAATGAGCGGCAGGAGATTTTGGTTTACGATGTCGATTTGACCGTCCGAATATTCCCACCCTCCAATGACATGAACGGCAGCCGGATACGCTCCGTTGGCATCCTTGTTTACGACAATCGACGCCATCGCGAGTGCATCAGACCAATTACGCGTCGTGTCAGCGTCGTTGACCAACGCCCCCATCTTCGTTCCGCCGACAGCTTGAACGACGATCATCACAGGCTCAGGCGTGCGCTGACGGATGTAATTCGCAATCGTAACTCCGGCATCGGTCAAAAGACCGGGACGCCATTGACCCGTGATCGTCCCTGCGCCAGCCCCGCGCTCGATCGTGTTGAAGATCACTGAACTGATATCGCAGGATGGTTTCGTAGCGAGCGTGGTGAGGGTCCCGAGCTTGCTTGCCGTCGAGCTTATCCCGACCGTCGAATAGACAGTTTCGCTCTGCCCCCAGATGTGAACCACCGGACCAACATAGATATACTGATGCGTTACCCCGATGACGGTGGGATCGCTCGACATCCTGACCTGAATTTGAAAGCGCATATTCGTGCGCGGTAATTCGGCAAGTGCGGACCAAGTACCTGACCCGAGAGAGACGGTAGCACGATGCCAAGGCTTAATGACCTTGTTCGATGAATCGATGAACTGGAACTCAAGCTGTCCCGATAGTCCCGCAAATTTACCGGTTATGATCCATGGCGCGGATTCAGCATTGACCTCACGACCGACGAAACCCGGATAAGGAACGCGATCGATTGTGAGATATTTCGTATCTGACTGCGGCTTGAGGTGCGGTCCAGCATAGAGATTACCAAGCTGCGTCAGCGTGGCGCTCGACAAAGCAGCCTGATTGCTAGTTACGGCTAAACTCAGAGTGCCATTGCTCACCAATGGACAATAAAGGCGCGTCAGCGCTGATGTAGCGGTAGTGACCGGATCGCTACCGTTGATGATCGATATGATTTGCGTGTCGGTGAGATCATCGTCCACCATCAGAAGATCGCGGAAGGACCCGCGAGCGTTCGGGATTACATTCTGCGTGTTGAGTGGCGCACCCGTGGTATCATCCGCTGGAAAAACATCAGGACGAGAACCGCCGATACCAAGGTTATAGGTGAGCGCTTGAACCCCCACGAAACCGCTTGGCATTGCAACAGGCGTTGAGGCGGCAGTCTTGGTGAGTGTCTGGCAATCCCAAAAATCTATCGAAATGTTGTTGGAAATCCGACGCACCACCACGCACGCACGACCTGAGAAACCTGCGGGAATAGGATCAGAGACGGCTTGCCAATTGGCGCTTGCGCCGGTCTCACCGCGAATGTTGAATACAAATCGATTGGCGTAAGTTGGACCTCCGCCCCATGCCGGCGAGCAATAAGTAAGCGTGAACGACCGATTCAATCCTGCGGTCGATTGAATATATGTGCCGAACAAAACTGGAGCGCGATTGATGGCACGATACGCCTCAAGCGGCATATCCCAAAAAATCATTGCGGTGAAATCGCCATTTGCGAATGCTGCGGCGGTTGTCAGATTTCCACTGTTCGGCAGATAAATTAGACCATTGTCCGTGCTATTCTTGTCCTCACCGTTTTCTGACGGGAAGCGAACGGAACCCCAGACCGTGGGGTTGAGCGTAGCGGCAACAGCGGAGACCGACGCAGCACTAGCCGCCGCCGCTGAAGCACTGGCTGACGCAGCCGTTGCGGATGTCTGAGCAAGCGCCGCGTCAGTCGCGAAAAGATATTTCCAGCCCGTTCCGCTGGTTCCGGTTGTCCAAGTGAAAACGCCCGTGTTGTTGACGGTTGTGCCGGTCGTTGGATCTGTGTGAGTGCCGCTATCGGCGGTCGAAACAGCCGCCGCCTGACCCACGAGCGGGTTACGAAAGACCGACCAATAAGCGTTGGAAGTCGTGGGCAAAGTGGGCGGCGCATTACCCGCTGACGCACTCGCACCGATGTATATCCACGCAATGCCTTGGTTTACAGCGGTTTGGTTGAGCGAATATGTGGTTGCGCCGTTATAAGTCGCGAATGCTGAATTCAGGCTCGACCAAGACGAGTAATATAGCGTTCCACCGGTAGATGATGTGCTTTGAAGATTTGAGATCGCCGTTTTGTAATTGATCAGCGATGCAGGCGTGACAGCGAGATTATTAGCCGTCGCTGCATCGGTATCGCTGACCGACGCATAGGAAATTGCAGCTTGAGGACCAACCGGACCCGTGACGCCTTGAACGCCTTGCGGTCCCTGATCGCCCTTTTCACCTTGCTCGCCAGTGTCGCCCTTTGGTCCGCGACCAGCGCTCATTTTCCAGCGTCCGGAGGACGAATCGTTGGGCTTGACGACTATTAACCCGTCATCCGGATCAGTCGCGGCTTCAAGCCATGTATAAAATCCGCCATCACCATCGGCGGGCTCGATATTACCAGTGACTATGACGACATCGCCGTCACTGAGCTTGAAGGTGGGATAGTTGCGGAGCGCTTCGACATTCGTAACCGAGTCGATATATCCGCCAAATCTTACATTGAACGATGAGGAAAAGGTCATGCATATATTTATGCAATCCCAACCTCCTAACGGTCGTCAGCGCTCCTTATGCGCTGCTTACTAGCAATCGATCTGACCGGCGGTGCACCATCCATTACAGCTTGAACCGATGCCGGCAACGGCTCAGGCTGAGGCGTCGGATCAGCGTCATTGAGACCGCTCAAATCCGCAAGATATCCGCTCACCGCTGGGGCTGATCGTCTTCCCGTGATCGCGCCAGCCTGAAGCGTGCGGTTGATCACCGGTCCCGCAATCTCGCGCCCCCTGACGATAGCACGAGCGACATTCGGCGAACTGACCGCCGCTGCTGTCAGACCTTCGGGCAAAAGCGATGAGCCCACGGTTGCGAGCCCGCCCGCCGGAGAACTGACCTTACCGATAAGCCCAAGGATATAGCTGGCGCCTGCCGTGTTCGAAAAGTTCCTGACTGCATCGGCACGACGAGCCGCACTCGACAACCTCGCAATAGCGTCGAGATCAGCGCGGACACGAGCGTCAGGGATAAGGACCGCTTTTGCGGCATCGCTGAGATTTTCCCGCTGCCATTGGGTCAAGAATGTCTGAAACGAGAAGGCATCACCGGTATGCGTTTGCGCCGATGGTTTCGATCGCCCGAGATTGGAAATCATGCTCGACCTGACGCGAGCAGCCTGATCCGGATTCAGCGTATCGAGGACGCGACCCACTAAACCAGCATCGCCACCCTGCCCTTTCACCAATGCCGTCAATCGACCCGCCACTTGCTCCGGCGAACGTTCCATTCCACGCCTGCCTATGATGGCTTCAACATCTCTGAGCGTGCTTGCACGAGCCGCATAATGTGCATCGGCGGCACGATAGGCATCGGCGGCATCGGTGAGATTCTGAGCCCTCAATCCCGCGTCGATATCATCGCTGAGTGGACGGTATATCGAACCCGCAATCTCGCGAGCGTCGGGCGATACCGCCTCAAGCTGGCGTCCGAAATTGGTCCGGAGCCTGCGCAGCGCCGCAACGCTGTTCTGATTGGTGAGGAGATCGTCCCGAACCGCCTCTAACGTGCGCACGGCAGGATGCCCGCCGGGAATCGCGCTCAACTCACTGATTTTCTGATTGAGCACCCGAACCGTGCGAGGAGTCTGGATCGCCGCGTTATTGGCGAGATTTTCAGCTTGATCATAAAGCCGGTTCGATTCCGCCTTCGATCGAGCCCGATAGCCGCCTAACCCTGCATCACTAGCGATTTCATCCGCAACCTCATGAAGCGGCTGAGCCGTCTCGCCGGCTGGAGCTAGTTCATTCGCGGCACGATCCCGCGCCGCCGCTACTGCATCACGGTAATTCGTCGCTCTGCTGTCGACGATCCCACGACCGACAAAGCCTTGGCTCACGCCTGCGGTGAGATTGCGTGAGGCGGCACCACCGACATCCGCCGGCAATGGACGGACATTGAGACCGTCACGGCTAAGCTGGTCGGCAGCGTCGAGAACTTCTCGTCCTTCGCGCGTGACCGACGAACCGCCCCTGATGCGCGCGCCTACCGCATCAGAGGCACGCCCTAAGACGCTCCCTAAAACCGCACCTGTGGCGGCATCCCGAGCCACTCCGCCGGGTGTATCGGCATCGGTTGTCAACGCTCCGCCTAACGCTCCGTCAGCCGCGAAACCAAGCGTTCGAGCGATGCCCACCGGAACGCCGATCGCGACAGCACCGCCCTCGACCGGAGCGGCTACAAGCGCCGTGGGGAGCGTCGTTACGACCTCGCCAACGAGTTTGCCATACTGTGAGCCACGGTCGTCACGACCGTCAGAATACGCTTGATAGCGGTCGTGGAGATGCTTCCTCCAATCATTCTCGACCCCGAGCTTATTTGCCGCCCATCCCGCACCACCAACAACATTTTCGCCGATATGCTCAGCACCATCTACGGTGCCGGTCCAGAAGCTCACCGGACGATTATCGACGATGCCACCGCGATCGGGAGTGAACGGTATGGCGTGAGATTCTACATTGCCGCCGCCCTCTCCCGGATGTTCTTTGATCCATGCATCTCGACGATCAAGCGTTGCCTGATCGTCTTCCGTAAGCTGGCTGCCGATCGACGTGAGCCATTTCCGGATATCGTTGCCGCTGACTTTCTGATCGTGAAGCATCTCGCCTAAATGAGCGTCGATATCGTCCGCCGTCCAAACTTTCTGATCCGGCAACGCGGAAACGGTGCCTTGATCGGTTATCCCGCTCTGCGGAGCCGCTGGAGCCGCCTTAGGGGCGAAATCCTCCCATGGTCCGCTCTCAGCGTTCTGAGGCGCTGGCGAAGGCTGCTGAGGCGCTGAGGGAGCCGCCTGAGGCATGGGGGCGAAGTCCTCCCACGGACCATGTTCCTCGCCGATCACTGAACGGGACTCCATGACGATCGGGCAGACGGATCACCACCATTGTATCGATAGCCGCGTCTGATTTCGCCTACGCGGGGCGTGCCAGACGGTGCGGGCTGAGCAACCGGAGAAGCCGTTTGAACCGTTGCCCCCATTGCCCGCATTCGAGCCCGAGCGCGGGCAAGCGTATCTTTGACGATCGCGAGATTTGCCCGAAACTGCGCCTCACTCTGACGGGTCGATAGGTTGCCGATCGCGGCTGAAAGTTTCTGTCCTTCAGCATCTGAGAGCGCCCCGAGCCCACGCATCTGCTGGACGCTCTGCAAGAATGCCTGAGACTTGAATGTGTCCAACTGTGTTTCGAAATCAGCCGCGTTGCTGCCAGCCCAAGATTTTCCGCTCAATGGGTTGTAGCTCAGCCAAGAATGAGGATCGAGCGCCGATCCCACCGCCGCCGAAAGACCCGGATGTTTGCTCAGCGTATCGACGGTATTGAGCGCGGAATCGATCGCATCGACGGCTTGAGCACGGGTATTCGCATCCTGCGCTTTTTGACCCGGCAACGGCTTGAACTCACCGGTTCTCGTGTTGACCTGCCCCTGAATTCCGTTCCTCGTAGCCGGCTGCCAGACTTGACCGGATGACCCGCCAAGGTTGACGATCGTTGCGCCATTCGGCGCGCCTGATGAGACATATTGTGCCGGAGCACCGCCAGAATTAGGCGGAGTTCCGTTGCCCTCGACGCGCGTAATCGTCTGCGCCATGGCGCGTTGCACATTCGGATCAGTAAAATCGACTCTATCGTTGGGTCCGACGCCAAGCGCTCGGGCTACGGTCGCGATATATGCGGCTGTGTCGTTGTGATCCTTTGGAGGCGCATATTTTGTGATAAAATCCGCAACCGTATTGAGACCGTGAAGCCTCTGTTGATTACTGATGTTGATTCCTAAGGCGCGCTGACCATTCTCGATGGTATCAAATTTCACAAAGCCATTCTCATCAACACCCGTCATACCTTGCCATTTTGACTTTCCGTCCCAGCGCAGATTTCCCGGATTGTTGTTTCGCGATGCGCGATCAGTGCCCGACATCTGTTCAGGCGTTTGAGTGGAGACATAGCTTTCATCAATCCGCCCGAAAGTAGGCAGGTGTCCACCCGAGACAGCGCCGGGCTGAGCCGGCACGGCGACAACACGAACATCACCCGTCACCGGATCGGTCACGACCTGAGTAACCGCCTTTGAGCCGGGCGTATAAACGGCGCGATAGCCGCCATTGGGATCACGCACCAAAACCGCACCATCGGCGGCTGTGATCGGCTTATTATCAATGGCATCCTGACGCCGCTCAGCCAAACGGTCCTTGATCGACATCGCCGCATTTTCGTGAAGATCGAGCGAACGGTCTGAAAAATCGGTAGCGTTGATTTCAGCATCGGTCATGCCACGCTGCTTGAGGATCGCCCGAGCAGCTTCACGACGAGCCGCACCACCATCCGCCGTGGCATCGATCTGCTTGAGCGTCGGTGCCAACCGAGCCGTAAATTCCGCATCATCGGCAGCCTGAGCGCGCTGACGATCGTCCATAGCGTCGAGTTGCTTCAATCCGTCATAATCACCCGCCGAGAGCAATGTATCGCGGGCGGAATCTTGCGGATGAGCCTGCACATATGCCCGGTTAGCCGTCTCCCGAGCATCGTAGACCTGATCTGTCCGCTGATCGTTGATGCGCTGACGCCTCGCCGCATAGGCTTGATCGTAAGCGTCCAGCGCGATTTTCGTATAGTCGGCGGGTAATTTCGCCAAACCCCAATCGATTGCCATTTTTCTCCCTTATCCGAACAACGCCGACAAAATTCCGCCACCACCGCCGAAACTCGACCCGATGGATGACGAAATACCACCGATGACATTGTTGATGATTGCGCCTTGATTGAGCGCATTATTAGCCGCCGCAGTGCCTTGCGCATTGTTTGCGTTAACGACGGTATTAGTGAGATTCTGACCCTGACTGATCACAGAGCCTTTTGCAGATGTTCCACGGTTAGCTACATCGGTTAGCTGAGTGATATAATTGTTTTTAGTCTGATCGGCTAAGTTCATCGCGCGCTCTTGAAGCGCCTTAGCGGTGGCGCCTGATTGGAAAGCGCCTGCTGCCGCTGAGTTAGCCAAAACGCCTTTCTGAGCCTCATCCTGAAGGAACTGATAGCCGGATGTGTCACGATAATTCTGAAAGGCTTTATCAGCAGCAGCGGAATCGGTTTTGTCTAGACCTAGCAAAGCGTCGATATAGCCGCCGGCTGCATTGCCGGAATCCACCTCGGGTTGAATCAATGCGACGCCTTTGTCGTAAATCTTTTCAGCAAATGCGCGATTGGCTGCCTGCGTCTCAGCCTCAATCTTTGCAGCTTTCTTGCTTGCCTTTCCACTCGCGACACCACCAACGATCGAACCAACTATACCCATTCACTCACCACTCATTTTTCTTGTATTTATTCGAGTTGCGTCAAACCACGGGGACCCCAGCCGGCGGAGCCGCTACGCCATCCTGATGCGTGACGCCGCTGGGGAAACTCGTTGAGCAATACCCCACGCAATGCCGTCCGCCGATCTGAGCCGCCGTCAATGGGTTGGTGGTTGTCGAATAGGTGACGCTCCCGCCGGTCTGGCTGAGATCGTTGTAATAGACATAGAAGCCCGATCCGAGCGCGAGACCGGCGATCGTATCCCCGTTGACACTCACGGTGCGCCCATCGGTGTAGCGGCGGGTATGCGCCGTGATGGTGATCGTCGCCGATGTTGGCGCCGATGATGGCACAGCATCCACGGAGAGCGCCGGCAAAGGATCGGTGAAACTCTGGGTCAACGATGCCTGAAGCAAAACCGCCGCTTGCCCATCCACAGCGTCCAGCGCATCCGTGGCGGTCGTGACCGCAATGCCGGCGGTTTCGAGCGCGGTTGCGATATCTGTCTGATTCTGGACGGATGCGTTGAAACTCGCGGTGATGTTGACGATGAGATCATTCGCCCACCTGAGGAACGAATTTGACGGAGCGCCTTGGATATCGACGATCGGTTGACCGCCGATCAGCTTGGCGAGGGTGAGCAGCTTGAGCGCCATTTACTGGAAAGCCTCATTGGCGGTTGCGCTGCTGATCCGCGCAATCACCGGATCAACGATACTCACCTCAAATGTCCGGAAGCTATCCCGGATGTGACCCAATCGGTAGGCGGTCAACTGATCGACCCCAGCCCGAGCGGGGAGCATCCTGTAATTGTCGGGATAGCTGGATTGACCGTCATGCCAGCGCAGGCGGTAGGAGCATGGCGCCGAGCTTCCCACGCGTAGCGCAAAGCTATCGTTCCGGATGCTCCTGCGCGAGGGGATTGAAACGGTGCCGGTGACTTTCCTCAGCATCACCTCACCGTCATCGTCACCACGCGTGTCATCGAACGTCCAGATTTTTCCTGAATGAGCATCGCCGAGCAGGATTCCAGAGGCGAGATTTAGGGCATGGGAGGGACGGAATTCGGTGAAGCCCGTGGAGGCAAATTCGCTCCACGATTTCGATTCTACATCGTAGGCGAAAGACCCCTCGCCGGGGATTTTGAGGACATAGAACTCATGACCGCCGTAGGTGATCGTCAGCGCACTCGGATCGCCTGAGCGCTTCGCAATACGCTCCTCGATGCCATGGTTTGAAACCCGCATCGGCACGGATGACGATCGGTAGACGACGCCATTATCACCGAGCCAAAACAGCGTATTATCGAGGCTCTTGACCGTATCGCGGTGCATGCAGCCCTTGGAAAAATTGCGCCCCGCCGCTCTTTGAAACGGTAGGTCAGCATTACCTGTAGACTGCCACACCTCCACGCTCGACGATCCGAAAAGGTAGAGTTCGCCGATGAGGCTGGCACACGCCACGAGCCCGTCAGCGCTCGACTCAGCCGTGGCGAAATCGAGAGGATCGATCGTCGATTCTCCGGGATTTATCCAGAAAAACCGCCCATCCGGACATATCATCACGATGTAGTTATTGAGATCGCAGATATCCCGTGCGAACCGATTTTCTGGATCGGTATCGCTGTCCGGAATCGCAACCTCAGTCAGGGTAGATCCGCTCAGGAAATAGAGCTTGCCGCCGCTGGCGACCGCGAGCTTATCGAAGGCAGCGGCGAATTTTGCCGATTTACCGTCATCGGCGACCGTTCCGAGATCGCTCACGCTGCCGTCAGCGGCGACCGTCTGGAGGCTGTCTGAGGCAACCGCGAAAGACTGACCGCCTTGAACGCCGTCTTGCTGATACAGTGCGCGGACGGGACCGGCTGCGGTCGTGAAAGGGGCGAGACCTGGTCGTTGAAGGCGGTTGACCTGAGACGGTTCGGATTGCGATTGATCCGCCTCAATGTAGAAATTTACAAGCTCGACCGGCGGGGCAAAACTTGTCTGGCGTTCGTAAGATTGGAGACCGAGCGGGATATCTTGCATCCCGTATTTAGGTCAAATCTGGATTATTGTATTTTTCCCAACACAGCGAGCGATATCAGGAACACGCTCATCATTATGTAAATCGCAATTACAAGATAAAACTTCCTAGGCGAAGCATTCCTATCGATTTCTCCGAAATTTCGAACGCTCGTTCTTCCCTTCTTTAAATCACCTCGAACCATGGCGAGAATCGCAATTGCCAGAAGAACGCATAAAATCGCACGCCAATTCATCGCCCATCCGTTCACATTATCCACGATCCCAATCGCTATATGCGTGGGAAAGCGCAAGCCGAAAATCCCTCGCCTGAATGGATGTCATCTGCGGGATGTTCGCGCCATAATCATCAGCAAGCATCATCGACAAATATGCCTTGAGCCCATTCGCATCACGGTGCGAAAGCGGACATTCCATATCCAGCGCATTATTGAGCGCATCGGCGGAATGCGCGATTTCGGGATCATACTCGACCATCATGTCATGGATCGCGAACCAGCCTTTTCGCTGACCGTCATAGATATAATCCTCAATACCTCCAGTGAATTCATCCACGATCGTGACAACCGCATTATCTCGCGGCGGTCGCTCACCCGTGTAGGAAAAAGTTCTTTCCCCATAATCGCAAGAACCGATCAAGCGGCACGCCACCATGTCGGGAAGCTCGATCAACTGCGTTACTGAGTAGCGTCGATAAACCCGCTCATTCTCGCCCGCGACGTAATCGCCCTCTGGCACTACATCACGCATTCGCCCGAACGCTCCTGAGGTGATGAGTCCTCGGATCAAGGATTGCAGAATGTCGAGAGTGTCAGAATATTCCTGCAATGAAGGCTGCTGACCCGAGCCGGTGATTCCGATCTTCCTGAGCGCTCCGGTGATGATGTTTCGAATGGTTGCCATCGTGTATTTATGAAAGAGGGGAAGGCAGCGATGCCTTCCCCTCTTCTGGTATCGCCTATCTTGGGAGAAGTTTTAGGCGTCTGCAACGGACGCAGAATAGACGCTCACAACGCCATACTGAGTGCCATTGAAGCTGGTCTTCTTGACTCCTCTTATCTCTTTGATTCCACAGCCTTTTTTATAGCCATAGTCGGTAACATCTGACACAGGTGTTGGGTCTTGACCATACGCAACAGAAATCGCCGATTGACCGCAGAGATAACCAACCGCAACATCACAGCTATTACCCGCGCCAGTGAGCACAGAAATCTGGGGCACCTCTTTCACAATTATTCCTTCAAAAATTATGTCACCGGAAGTAAAGAGTCTATTGTTTTTGCCCTTCTCAGCCGCATGACGATACGCCTCAAGGATCGCAGTGTCAGTGAGGAGATCGCGGAACTGCTCAGACGGGGCGAAATACACAAACCAATTTTCCCCGCTGTCGTCATCCGACTGATATGGAGTGATCGAGGTGCCGGAGGTAGCGCCTGTCTTGAGCGCCGCTCTCTTTGCTCTGCTGAGCATCGCAGCGGTAATTTTGTCAGTCGGTGAGGCAAGCGTGGCAAGGGCGGTTGCCATCACGCCGCTTGTCTTATTGGTCCCCGAATTGACGCCCATGATGATGCGGTCAGTATTATTGACGAGGAAGTTGTTGCGCTGAGTGGCGGTCGCTGAGGCATAATCGACGGCAGAGTCGAGAGTAAAACCATCGCTGTCCGCAGTGCCCTTGATGATAACGGAACCGAGAGCGCTGACGATATCATTACGAAGCTTGTTAGCCGACCAATCCTTGAGGCGCTTTCGAGCCGCATTGAAAAGATCGAGTTCAGTCTTGAAGGTCTGAGCGTCGGTAAATGCAACAGCGTTACGGAACAAAGAAACGCGAACCTGATCGGTATAGAGACCCATCGCCTCTTCGTTGCCGACGAGAGTTGAGTCACCGGTAACGCCAGCGCCGCGAAGCTGACCCGCGAGCGGGATGTTGACGACTTCGCCGCCATTCTTAAGTTCATTGATAACACGGATGATAGACGATTCATCCGTCCCCATGTATTTCTTGAAGCCCGATCCGCTTACATAATCGAATACGAACTTGTTTATCCACTTCTGCATTGACAGATTAGGATGTAATTTGGTGTTAGCCATTATGTTATAGTTTTAATACCTATGAAAATAGCGACGCTATTGCCGAGTTCTTTCCTGTTAGAGTGTCGGAAATTCCGCCCTGCGAAGGGAAGGAAGCTATTGAACGAGAAGGCGCTTTCGCCGCCGGTTGAGTATTCTCCGCTGTTTCAGGAGAGGTTCCGGTTGCTTCACCAATCAAGCCGAGTTCAGCCGCACGCTTCCTTACCCAAGCATCGGGGTCCGATAGTATTTCAGCCGCACGCGTTTCCTGTTGGTGCTGCTCAACGACCCATTCCATTGGACGGCGGTTCTCGAGAAATTTGGTTCGGAATGCGGGATCATCCTGCATCCGATCCTTTGCCCACAAGGCGGCTTTTTCGACCACCTCAGCGCCATATTTCTCTTTCGCGCGTTCATCAGAGTCTAGAATGCGATCCTGAAAACGCTGACGCTCAAATTGCGCCTCCATCCGTTCACGAAAATCGTTGAGATAGGGGTCGTCTGAATAGATATCTGGCTTCTGAACTTCATTGGCTTTTCGAATTTCTTCAAGCTGTCGCTCTAGTTCGATCGCCTTACGTTCAGCCTCTTTTCGTTTATCTCGTTCGTCGAGCATTGCCGCCAGCGGGATCGCCTTTGGTGCAGCTTCAACCTGAGGCTCAATCTGGACGGTCTCTGCCGGTTCGATTTCCTCAGAAGGTTCCTCGATCGGTTCAGGGGCTTCCGCCTCCTCTGCCGTATCCTCAACCTCATCAACTTCATCGGGTTTATGGTCCGATTGATCAGAAAACAGCGAATCTATACTATTCATCTTCCTCCCTATGCATTTCTACGCGAATGCCTTGCGAAACGCCCGAAAACGGCGGCGACCCCTCAGCTTTAACGAGACTGAACACTCGAAATCGCCCGTTCGGACACGGCGGCTGTCTTTTGCGCCAAGGATGCTTTTCTTCGCGTCTTTTCGCTTATTTATGCTGGATAGGTACCCGGATTGTCTCAAGAGCAACTATTGCTCTATGATGCCGTCTCGCCTATCGATCACACATGCCCATTCTCAGCAAAGCGCATTCAGCATTGGTCGCCCAGAGCTACGCAGCCTTGGGCTGGACGCTCAAACATGAGCTACGAGCCGATGGCGAGCCCACTCCTTATGAGTATGTTTTCGAGTGGCAACGCAGTGGAGAGCCGCGATACCCTCAGAGGGCGGATACTGGCGGTCGCGAAAATTCCACCGCTCAAAGATTGGTTGAACCGTAGCCAGCCATATGCTGAGCCTCAATGCAGGTCCTCAGCGCCTCAGCCTGAGCCTTCTTCGCCAAGGCTGCATCACGACCCGCTTTTGCCGTGGCGCTCAGAAGAGCAACCTGTTGAGCCTGTTGCGCTTGCTCGACCTGAGCGGGATCGGGCTGTTGCTGTGCCTGCTTCATCATCGCCTCGATACGCTCAAGCGTCTCGCGCTTATTGGTCAGCGGGAATAGCTGAAGCGCCATCAGGAATTGCGGACTGCCGATCGGCACAAGCTGAGCGATCTGGACAATCTGTTCCATCACCTCATGCTCAAGCGTGGCGTTCTCTTTGACCGCCGTAATGGTGATGTCCATGTCCATCGTCGCCAGTTCATTCTGCATCCCCACAGTGACGGTCTGCAGGCGCATGATCGGTTGCCCCATGGGATCGAGCATCGGTTGACCGTCTGACCCCATAGCAGGCGCCATCTGCTGAGCCGTGACGGGAACATTGATTTCAAGGAATTCGGCGGCACGCTCCTGACCAGAGACGCGCACGAACATCTGAGCAGTCCAGTATTGCCGGACGGCATGCCACATGTGCTCATAGACGGCGTTTTCCCAACGCTCCAGACGATCGAGGACAGGCGCAAGCTCAGTGATGCCGGCTTGCTGCTGAACCATGCGGCTCCGTCCGCTCTCGGAGGTTCCGAGTGAGCGCCCCAGAACAGCCGGCGTGGGTCCCATGCGATCAATCTCAGCACGGGCTAACTGCAACAAGGCGTTCTGCTCAGTGAGATCGTTTCCACCCACGACCTGCCAGCCGGTAGGGATAACGCCATCGGGTCGTGACGCTTCTTCCCTCACCGTCTTTGAATCGACCACAGGCGCTGACATATCGATCTGTTGAACCCGCCTGCTGACTGCCGCTTTGACCATGGACGCCCGATGCGAGTTATATTCTGTCTGGGGATCGATCATCGACCTCACGACCCCATAACGGCTATAGGTGAGCGTCTCGTCGTCATGGTCCTGATTGATGTAACAACTCATCGCCACGATCGGACAGATGCTACGACCGGCATCATCAAGATACGCGGAGTCGCCGAAATCAAGAATGCCAGCATGACAGAAAACGATGCGTTTCCATCGCCCGTGCTCGACATAATACATTTCAACGACAAGGACGCGTTTGTTCTTACGATCAACCCACACATCCGGAGCGTCTTTCATCGTCTGATTGACGCCCAGCATATCGCCGGGTGATATTTCTCCGTATTTCGATTCAGCGTCAGGGAAGATATCGTAGATTTGCGAGATATGTAGCCATTTAGCAATGCCCATATAGAGCGCATCGCTGAAATCATACTCGCGGCTATGCACATCCCAAAAGAACTCATTTGGATGAATTCGACGGATCATGACATCCCGATCATCGGCTTCAACGATGACCGCACCGACGCCCTCAATGAATAGATTCTCGACTACATCATTTTTTACATTATCGAATTTCGTCTTATCTGCGACGTAACGGAGCAATTTGGTTACGATATCTGCGGCATCCTGATCGCTTGGGTTTCGCCCCCATGCTTCAGGGTCAGTCGAATTCTGTAAAACGACTCCTATGTGACCGTTGACGATTGGCTTGACGATATTGATGTTAAGTGGCGGCAGCTTGTGCGAGTCGAGATGCTTGCGCCATGCATCAGAAAGCGCACGGTTCCCATCATAATAGCCGCGATCAAGTGCCGCAGCATCACGGGCAAATTCCGATGTATCGATAGATTGACGAAACTTGCGCTTCAATCCTTCAAGGTCAGGAAGCGTCGGCGATGTATCATTTGAATCCATCGTCTATTTATTTGGTGCGTCGGCTTCTCCGGCTTCCGTCAACGCCACGATCGCGGCTCTGATCGCCTCCACACGCTCCCTCAGCCCTTCCCGCCCCTCACTGACTTCAAGGATGCGCTGCAAATCTTGGACCGTGTAACTCATCGGATATTTATAAATACGCGATGAGTGACGAGACAAAACCACCACGAAAAGCCAACCCTGCGCACTTCAAGAAAGGTCAGAGCGGCAATCCATCGGGTCGTCCGAAGGTTCAGAAAATCAATGGCGTGATGCCTTCCGAGATTTTCTCGACGCGTATTGGACCAAAAGCCATTCGAGCGCTGGAATTAGCCATCGGACGCGCCGCGAAACGCTTGGAAGAAGAAGGCGGAGAACTCACCCGCATTGAAGCCGATATGGTGAAATTTGGGATCGAAAGAACCTATGGCAAAGCCGTTCAGACAATCTCTGTAGCGTCCACCGAACCAAAGGCTTTGCCGACGCTCGATCTGACCGGCGCCTCAACCGATTTCCTCCGTCAGCTTGCCGCCATTCAGATTGAGGCGATCGATGCCACAGACGCTCAGCTTCTCCCGTCTCCCGACCGTCCGGAGGCGGACGATGAGTGAGCACCGTAACCGCAGAACAGATACGCGCCGCACGCGCTGAGCTTGCCCGCCGTTCGCTGGCGGAATTCGTCAAACAGGCTTGGACGGTCCTAGAGCCCGCCACCCCGCTCATCTGGGGATGGCACCTCGACGCCATCTGTGAGCATCTGGAGGCGGTCTCTGACGGTCGGATCAAACGGCTGTCCATCTGCGTCCCGCCAGGATCGATGAAAAGCCTTCTCGTGGCGGTTTTCTGGCAAGCGTGGGAATGGATCAGCCGTCCTCACCTTCGCACCGTCACGGCATCACATAGCCTGTCATTCGCCTCCCGAGACAACATCCGCGCTCGCCGGCTTATCACCTCAGATTGGTATCAAAGCAATTGGTCGATCCGGCTTCA
Source organism: Flavisphingomonas formosensis (assembly GCF_009755815.1). Lineage (GTDB taxonomy): Bacteria > Pseudomonadota > Alphaproteobacteria > Sphingomonadales > Sphingomonadaceae > Flavisphingomonas > Flavisphingomonas formosensis. The sequence goes on along the minus strand of NZ_WRPK01000014.1, from coordinate 108,913 downwards.
GGACGATGTTAACACGACGCTCAAATTCGAGAATGAATCCACGGGCTACCGATGGGCGGTTCCCTATTCGAAGCTGACCGGCGCGCGTGGCGATCGTCTCATTATCGATGATCCGATTGCAGTCGGTGACGCTGCCTCAGAGATCGAGCGTCAGAAGGTCAACGACCTGTTTTTCCAGTCAGCGACCTCCCGCCTCAACAACCCGAAGCGTGATCCGATCGTCATCATAATGCAGCGCATCCATGCGGATGACTTGGTGGGAGCGATCCTCGCGAAGGGTCTGGGATACGAGACGCTCATCATCCCGATGGAATGGGAAGGCGAGAGCGGTTCAACATCCATCGGGTGGAGCGATCCAAGAACCGAGATCGGCGCTCTCATGCTCCCCGAACAGCGCGGACCTGAGGAGGTTGACGAGCTACGCCGTGCCGACGCCTACGCGTATGCGGCACAATATCAGCAAGACCCGGTTCCAAAATCGAGCGGCTTCTTTGACCCCGCATGGTTCAAGCGATGGACGCCCGCCACCCTGCCCAGCAACCTTGCCCACTATATGACCTCAGACCACAGCTTGGGGCTTTCGGGAAAAAGCGATTTCAATGTCATCCGCGTCTGGGGCGTGGACGATCGGAAAAACATCTATCTCCTCGATAGCTTCCGCGAGCGCTGCCATCTCAAGGAAGCGCTGGGGATCGCGACCGACCCGAGCGGGAAGCTCAAGGTTGCGGATCGTGGTGCGTTGGCGCTGGCGAAAAAGTGGAAGCCGCGCGTTTGGTTCGCTGAGCCGGACAACAATTTCAAAGCGTCGGTTGACGTGCTCAGGGACACGATGCTCGCCAGCGGGGTGATGGTGCGGATTGAATATGCGTCCAACCATGGCAAGGACAAAGCCACGAAGGCGTCAGCGTATCAGGTGATGGCTCAGGCTGGTAAGGTCTATCTCCCTATGGGGAGCGTGGGTGATACAGCGTTACAGGAATATCAGGCGTTCCCGAAGGGCAAGGATGATCAGGTGGACGCTGACGCCATCATCGCCCGAGAGCTTCAAGGGGCTCATCGGGCAATGATATGGGATCATGAGCCTGAGCGCCGCCCCATCGATGGATATGACCGTCGCGCGAGCGTCAAGAAGGATCGTCAGGCAGGATTTTACTGAATGATTATTCAATTATCATCATTTTGAGCGCTCTCCTGATCAAGATCCGGATAAGCTAAATCTCCAGCCTGAGCGAAATAATCCGCCTTTAACCCTTTAATTTTTCCAACGTACTGCACATGTTGCTTAACTCTCTCGCCGAGAAGATAGAATTTCTGCTTCCTCTCGACAATCTGTTTCAAATCCAATTCAGTTCCCGAATTTTCTTGAAAAGATTTCATTTTGAAGAACGGGCGAACGAATTCGCGCATCTCCCCCGTCTGATTCTCGCGCCCGACGAGAGCAAAATGCGCTATTTCATGCCTCTTGCGGTATGCTTTAAGAATTCTACTATGTAACTTCTTATAGTGATCGGTGTATTTTTCATTCACTGAATCATCAGCGGAAATATAAACTCTTATAACATCAAGACGTGCTTCGAGCGATATAAGAGCTTCAAAAGCAGCCCGCAACGGATGAGCAAACTCGATCCATGGTCGCTCATTTAATACCATGAAGAGAATTGTAATTTCGTTCTCAACTGTGCTCCATGCATGGATACACTCTCCCACCTCTGCATAAAGAGCCTTTCTATATTCTTCTCTCCGCACAGAACAATCCTTCAAATTTAGAACCCCGGAGCGAAATTAGAATCGATCTGAATTCCCGAGGAACGGATAGCCTCGAACATTTCCTCTACAAACGAGTCAGTTAAGCGCAATGCATTAGCATAACTTACTCGCGTTGCGTCATTCATGTGGTTTTGGTCAAACATTCCCGGATACCCTTCAAATAAATTTGAAGAATTATGCTTTAGGGTATTGCAAGACAGCCTCAATATTTCGAGCCTGCTCCTATCGACCGCCAGACCATTTTTCTCCAGAAAATTATATGCTCTTAGAGGATCATAATTCTTCTTCGAGTGCATCCACTCGTCACAGCGCTTTTCCCAATAATGGTGCAAGATAATTACATAGCTCTCCCTAGCGATCCGTAGAGAGGAGGCAGCATCATCGATTGAGTATTTTATCGCTTTCTCCTTTTCGTAAAGGATCGATCCATCCGCGTCGCGCTCGTAAGGATCTATCTCGCGAGCTTCGACCGCCCGCGCATTCTCTGTCAAATCAATTTCGAGCTTATGCTTACGCGAAGAAAGCGCCGATACAGTTTCTTTATAGGCAATCTCGATTTCTGAAACACCCTTTTGATAGAGATATCCATTGAGATTAAACGACAACTTCGCCATCCGCCCCCGTTTTACTCGATCTTTATCGATAAAAATTTAAGGAAATCCGAGGAATTTTCCTGCAATTTTATTTGCTATATGATCTGCCATTTCTAAGATATCACGACATACTTGTCTCACAAACGCGTCGTTTATTATGGTAATCATTTTTCCATCCTTGTCGTATCCATTGCGATGGACACAATCATGACGAATCGGAATCACCGCAAAAAGTCGAGACTTTGTTTCATCATTAGGAAATATAGAGAATTGAAGTGATGTTTGGTATATCTTATCGACCCTCGCAAGTTGATGGTAATTTATTTCTTTAAGATAACTTTTAATATAATCATCCACGGGTCGCTCTTTTGATATTATATGCAGGAGTGGCAATTTGGCATCTTTCAACTCTGGATCACCTCGGAGCAAGCGAGGCAAGGCGTCTCGGAGTTCTAACACGGCATTTATTAGCGTATCCGCGAGGAATGCCTCCATAGCCGAAATAGCCTGACTAAAAGCCATCCGCTTTATAATTTTTTCTGAAATAAATTCATTATGATATTCAAAAAGTGATAGGATTTCTTTGATAGTTCCTATCAAAATGGTGTGAGGATACTCCGGAATCTCAAAATCCATATCCTCATCGGAGACAAAATAAGCCCGACTCACCTCCATCACCCCAACGGGATGACCCTCCACGAACACATCCACCTGCATGTCATGATTGGTAATGCTTCCCTCAAAAACCCTGTTGCATTTCGGGCAAGCCACTTCGATATCCGCGCTTGCCCATCCTTTCTCTGGATCGCCATCCGCATCTTTAATAGGAGGAACAGAGGTAGGAATGCTGCTTGTTTCTCCGCAATTCGGACAGGGAAAGGTTATGTCGGCTGCCATATACATGCGCCGAAGATAAGGAAACCTGCGGCGCACGGAAAGCCCGCGATGCACGCACGATTATTCCGAAACGGTTTTTTTGGGGGCTGATTTAAAGACCCCTTTTTCAGAGGGTGGGGGTCGATCGCTGGCGAGGGTATACCCCCTACCCCACCCCCCCTAAAATTTCAGGAGGGGGTCAGCCTCAACCCTCTGCGGGCAGGCTCTCGACGATCGAGCGGATCGTTTTCGCTAGGCTCCTGTGAGCCTTTGAGGGAGCGTCGATCAGAATGACCGGGATCGTCTCTCGATCGTTGGAGAATGCCCCTCCACGAATCGTGATGCAAGAACTTTCTTGAACTATTTCAGTGAGTTCACGGTTAGTTCCTCTCGACAGCGATTCAGCCGTTCTGTTACACAACTGACAACGGTCATTGATCAAAGGTAACGGTAATGCCAAGCGGCTCTTTCATCTCATATGCGCGCGTCTCGACCGCGCGTCAGGGTCAATCAGGGCTTGGGCTCGACGCTCAGCGTGAGGCTGTTTCCCGCTACCTCAACGGTGGCGATTGGAAGCTCCTCGCCGAATATGTCGAGATTGAATCCGGACGAAAATCCGATCGTCCGCAACTCGCCGCCGCACTGGCTCATTGCCGTGCCACGAAATCGACCCTGATCGTGGCGAAGCTGGATCGCTTGGCGCGCAACGCTGCGTTCCTCCTAACTCTGATCGATAGCGGCGCCGATGTCCTGTTCTGCGATCTCCCTGACCTTCCCGCCGGTCCAGTCGGACGCTTTATGCTAACGCAAATGGCGGCTGTGGCTGAGCTTGAGGCTGGATTGATCAGTCAGCGGACGAAAGCCGCTCTTGCAGCGGCGAAAGAGCGTGGCGTGAAGCTTGGCGGCTATCGTGGCGAGGATCGATCCATGACCGTTCAGCGCGCACGATCGGCAGAAATTCGGGGCAATCAGGCTCGGGATCGTGCTGAGGATGTTATGCCGATGATCTCGTTGGCTCGCTCTCGTGGCGCATCGTCGCTGAGACAGATTGCCGAATTTCTAAATGAGAAAGGCGTCAAGACCGCCAGAGGCTCAGAATGGCAGGCAAACAGCGTGCGGAGAATCCTAAGCCTCAATGATGGTAGAGGAAAAGCCCCTAGGAGCGCCTAGGAGCTTCACTGAGCGCGATAATTAAAAAATGGCTGGTAGAGTGCAGATGCCAGAAAAGACTCTGGGAGGAATTGTTTTAGCGGCGCAAAAGGGCTTGTTAGCAGAGCCGCCTTTCTGTCAAGGTCCGCTATGCAGATGAGGGGAGACAATATGCCTAAGGATAGAGGCAACATATTAATTAAATCGAGAAATTATCTTCTAATATTTCTTTCTGGTATATTAGGATTATCGTTTCTCATGTATATCTCGTATGCAATATACGGACCGCTTACCGACCATGACACTAGATTAATAGATTCGGTTTTAGCTTCTGTTCTATTTACTGGATTTAGCGTTTATCTCCTATCCAGACGGATTTTCAGTTCATATCCATATTCTTTGGAAGCTTCTTCTAAAGAACCAGAAATCGAAGATCAGATTTATGCATATTATGACTTGCTTTCAAAGGACTCCCGTTCATTAGCGCAAAGTCTATATAATCGATCAGGTGTTTACCTTATCGTTGGTGTCATCATGGCTATTGCTGGAATCGGCGTATTTTATCTGAGCCAATCTCGAATGGACCCCAAGGAAAATATTGCAGCGATTGCCCTATCCCTTCTGCCTCATGCGAGCATCCTCCTCCTCACTGAACTCATCGCTTTCTTTTTCTTGCGTCAGTCTCGTGCAACGATGGACGAATTCCGTCATTTTGATAGTCTGGCGAGGCATCGCGAGGAGGTTCTAGCCATTCTCCGCATCGAGCATGAGCAAAACGATCAGATCGATCTCAATGGCGCGATCGAGAAGGGTTGGATTTTCTCGCAATCTCAGAAGCTCGCAGCAGGGGAATCGACGGAAATCGTGGAAACCCGTAAGCTCGAAAAGAATGAGGTCGATATCCTCAACAAGATTGTTGAGTTGATATCCGGAGCATCGAAGCGATAGACCGTTTCAACCATCCTCCGCCTTATCGCCCTCCCCATGATCGAGGCGACGCTCAAACGCGCGTCGGATAGGAAGATACTTCGGACCCTCGCCAAACGCGCTTGAGCGGATTGAAGGCGGTTGCATGAACCCTCTTGCCGAATCGTTCTCATTTTGTTCTCATGTCACGCTATGGAACGAATCGACCCATCAAGGATAGCCATGATCCTCCTCCACGCCCCAGCGTGGGCGAGGAATGGGCTATCTGCGTCTGAACGATCTCAGCGCGAGCGTGCGGCGGATGCTCTGGCGGCAACCATCGTAGAGCGTCTCAGAGAGCCTCTGATGGACGATGATCGCGACCAGCTTCGGCTAGATGTCTGAGTATGATCGGCTACGGCTGGCTCGCTGCTCCACGCTTGAGGATGTTAGCCGTGAAGGCTTTACGCTTGAGGTTTCGTGCAAATGTGGGCGGAAACGCGTCATTGAGACAAAGCCATTCCTGGCTCTCTGCGTGGCTCGACGATGGAAAACCGATTTCATCAACTGCGGTCGATATCTGCGGTGCCAATCATGCGGGAAAAAGTGGGCAAGCATGAAACCCGTGATGGAGCGAGCTACGGGCATTATCGGTCCAACGGATGAAGCATCGTATCAGCGCATTCTAAAGCGATCGCGGTGATTGCTCTGCGTAAATTGAAAAATCATTCGTTTCTGATAGGCGTCGCGGCTCAGATTGGAGTCGCACATGTCAGACGAAACCCTACTCACCCTTACAGCCGACATCGTTGCTGCTCATGTCAGCCGTAATTCTGTTGCGGTCGGGGATTTGCCTGCCCTGATTCAGAGCGTCCATTCGTCGCTGAGCAGCCTTGGTAAGGAGGTTGAGCCGGAACCTGTGGCGCAAGAGCCGGCGGTATCTGTGCGCTCTTCGGTAAAACCCGATTATCTGGTTTGCCTCGAAGATGGGAAAAAACTGAAGCTGCTGAAGCGCTACCTGCGGACGCGCTTTGACATGAGTCCCGACGAGTATCGTGCAAAATGGAAACTGCCGGCTGATTATCCGATGGTGGCACCGAACTACGCGGATCAGCGGAAGGAACTGGCGGTCAAAATCGGTCTCGGAAGAAAGCCTAAGGCGGTTGAGCCGGCTCCCGCTCCGGCACCTTCTAAGCCAGCTTCACGGGGTCGGCGGAAGCTCGGTATCTCGACCAACGGTTGAGGGGCGATGAGCCTCAACATCTTTCCAAAGGCGTAGGGCGGCGCGGTAAGCTCGCCCTAGCCGGCGATCAAAGCCCATGGTGAGGACAAATTCACCGATGCTAACTTTCTCCGCCGTGCACGCGGCGGGGAGAGACTGACCACATGCGAGGCGGGCGAGGACATATCCGTGTTGCGTCATCGCGTATTTAGCCCGCCCACCCCATCACGGCGGGAAACGGCGCGGACAACGGAACACTGAGCCAATTTCTCATTTAATGAAAAACTTGGTTTGCGATCGAACTTTTTCGTTGATCGAGCACAGACATGAAAATGGGTGGGCAAGGTCTATGCAATGAGACTTCCACATCTATAATGGAATTTAATCGAGCACTTATTCCAAAACATCGAAATTTCGCCATTTATGGCGCCTTGCGTGGACCTGATCACGAAGTGGGCAAGGTCTATGCAATGGCACTGCCACATACAAATTATGATAAATCGAGCGAAGCGCAGGAAATCGCAGATTTCCGCCATTTATGGCTCATTGCAAGGACGAGCCAACAAGGTGGGCAAAGTCTTTGCAATTATATTATAGAATAATATATTAGATATGTATTGCAAAGACCTTGCCCACTTTTTACCCTCGCTTCAACTCGAATTCTCCGGTTGCCCAATCCTGTTTTCCGTCGAGATTCTGCCGGATAGCACGACATTGTAGAACGAACTTATTGAGCGGCTTTCCGGTGGATGTCTTTTCGTCAAAGCGAGGCAGCAGGATTACCGCTGTGCCTTTCTGGTCCTGCATCATCAATATAGCCTGATCCAGCTTATGATTTTCCAGCCCCGAGCGATCCGCGAAAATAATCTGTCGATCGGTAAAGGGCGTGCCGGAATCGTTCGTCTTACTCTTGAGGAAACCGATCATATAATCATTGTTTTGCGCCGCGATACATGCTTCTTCAATGAAGTCTCGATACGCCTGAGTAATTGATTTTTGGCGTAGAAACCTATCTGCGTCCAACCTCGCTCTTTTCGGACTCCGAAAATCAACGAGACCGGACCAGCCCGCTTTACTGATTTGTGTCTGAGCGGATGTGCAGACCTGTATGGTAGCCGAAAAGCGTAGCGATTGACGCTCGATCCGCTCTCTTTTCGTTTTCTTGGGTGGACCGCGATCGGCAATAGCAATCTCGATCGTGGTAGCGGTGGCGAAAGGCATCGGTCTAAGCGGCTCAGCCTTTCGGAAAGGGGCTTGATAATCGAAAGCATGGGCGAGCCGCTCAAGATATATCGGATCAGATTTAGCCATCTCGACGAATTCTCGATAAATTTGCTCGCTCGATCGGTAAACCGGCTGCTCGATTTTATCGTAAACCGGCTTAGGCTCTGGGGCAGCGTCGAAACCAAACCTGCGACCGGAAAGGATTTTCGGCGCGGGTTCCGGCTCCGGCTCTGGATCGATAAAATCATTTTCCTGCTTCATAGCGCGTGGCACCCAGCCCGCTCTAAGTCTATCCAAGGTCGCACGAGCATTTTTTACATCATTCATGATAGTTTTCTCCAAAATATAAAAAGCCTCCGGATGTTGCGGACCATCCAGAGGCTTCTCACTTCTTATTATTTGGAGATAACATGCGGATTATATCCACACATCGTATTTATCTCAATAATTAAATCAGAGCGCATCCAACGATGGTCCGCACCATCGATCGGATATTTATCTTACAGGAGCGCCATAGCGGTTCGCATTATTATTTTCATCGAATCGGAAGTGATTCGAATAGACATATGTCATCAAGAATGCGTGTAGCTTTTGTGGTACGATAAACGCATTTTCGCGATGATCGAACGAAAAGCCCGTCAGACCGCCTAGGAGGCTCATACAAAATTATTTCATAATTTTGGCTCCTGCACCTCACCGTCAATTCAGCATATTTTTTACAAGCTCTAGGATCGTGACCGACGCTGTTATTATGGATAATCGATCTATTCTCTATAGTTCGGTCTTTTTATGCAATTTTTTGTTGACCAAATCAGATCGGCGAGAGATATAGCCGCCGTCACCGCGATGGCTGACGTTGAGGGAATCCGATAACTGGTTTCCTACTACAATAACAATAAAACTAAATCTCGAATTAGTTTACGCTAATTTTAGATTCATAGAAAATTTGATAACCCAGAATTTGAGTTACGATCGTGGACCCTATTATTATTTTCAACCGACCCCTCATCACGGTGACGGGTCAAAGAGGAACTATGTATGAATGAGATTGGACGACGGATCATGGTTATCGATGCACATGACGATAATATGCTTAAATGCGGGAGCATTGTTATTTTTGAAACTCCAAAAACTAAAAAATACGGGACTACATGCGAATTTGAGATACTTTGTGAAATATGGCGCAATAAGGTAGATCGCTTATGCTACACTACAGCTCTTTACCAGACCATTGATGGTATAAAACAAGTATATGCAGAAGATGATGCGATCAATTTGATCGACGATCTACCAGACGAATTTCGCGCTTCCGCGAAGATGCAAGCCCTTAATTTTATGATTTTGCATAGCTAAAAGGATTTTCAGATGAAACGCAAACTGAGCAAAGAACAAAAGCGTGCGATTTTGAGGAGTGAGGAAGCAAAGAGAACTGGGAAAACTATCGTTGTTAAGGATGAAACAAACGAAGATGGTAATCCGGTTATTGGTAGAATTTCTATTGATGTAGTATGCCCCGCGCCAGACAATACGGTTACGCGAACCCTCAAGGAGAAAATATCTAAGAAAAAATAGAAATACTCCACTAGGTATAGAAAAACAGCATAGAGCCGCTCGAATTCAAAATGGAATACAGCGGCACTATGTTATTTTTTGCGTGGATACCGATTATGACGCGTCAAATAGATAACTGCGTCAGGTCATTATCCAAGGTCGCAGAGCCAGCGCGACGCTCCCCAAAAATCGCTTCCGGTCGGAATAACATCAATAGAGGTTTCCGCCATTGGCTGTGCCAACGCCGTCCCTCAAGAACATCGTAACCGTGGGAAAATGATTTTGCTTAGCTTCATTGACCGCCCGCCCCCACTACTGAATCGGCGCACGCGTGAGTTTAACATCACCCCGCCCGATAATGGTAAAGGTTGCGGTTGTATCAAGGTTTTTTAGTATCTTAGCTACCGTGGGCTGATCAAAACCCTTGATCGGAATTGAGTTGATGGCAGAAATCACCATTCCTGTCGTCAATCCGGCTTTATCTGCCGGTCCCGCAGGCACAATAACGCCGATGTAGGCGCCATCTGGAACGATGTTAAAGCCAAAGCCGAATTGAGGCTGAGACGGATCGATAGCCGGTGTTGAGGCTGGGACCGCGCTCGCCAACGGCAGATAACCCGCCTGAATCGCTTTCTGGCAGCCCAACTCGACAAAATCGAAATCACCACCCTCGCCAACCTGCGAGAAAACAACCTGATCGTTGTTCATCACCACGACGAAGCGCCGGAAGCCGACATAGCCCCCCATGCGGTTTTTGCCGTTCACCAAACCGCAGGTCCACCAACCGATAACCTTCTTCTGAAAAACGGGCTTCCAATAGCCGCCCGTGATCGCGCGATCCCATTGGAACTGAGCGGACGAAGGATCAAAAAAGCCCTGTAGAATCGCTTGCTGACCCGCTTCCCGAAAATGTTCAAGTGAGGACGGGCGAGGACCGGGATCAACAGGCGCCTCAGGCGTCTTAGCCGCCATCAGAAGCGTTGACACAGCCGCAAGCGTAGAAACCCTGAGAACTGCTCTCATGATCGATCCCCCTTCAATGAAGGATGATATCGGCGGCGGGATTTCTCAAGCTCGAATAGCAGATTACCTCCGAAACGGCGCCGGATGCCTTCGACTTAGAGGTTGGGACATTGGCGAAGGCGGAACGGGAACGCCCTAGAGAGCAATTTTCGGGTGATTTTCCCTGCCCACAAACATCGTGCGCTCAATCGGCGCATCGTCCTCAGAAACGGGCTCCAGAGCCTCTTTCCGACGCTTATATGCCGCCTGAATTGGATCGTTGGTATCAGCGGCGATGGCGGGAAGCAGCGAGCCAATTTCTCCCGTGTCGCCATAAATCACGAATGAGCGAACCCCGCCTTTCAGGGTCACCGCTATCCGTGAACGGGAATGATGGAATATCATTTCCTTCACGATGTCGTTGATCGCCAGCTTGACGCGCGAACGCGCCTGATAACGCTCCTCTGCATTATCGCTGTGCATCATTGATCGGACCTCGTTGACCCGCCGGACATGCTCAGCGGGTGAAACGGAGCCACGCGCTTTCGCCAATGCCTCCTCAGCGTCCTGTAGCTGATTTTTAGCCGCCTTCGTGGCGTCACGGCTTTCACGATATTTCGCTATCGCAAAATCATCATCAGGGTCATCGGCTTTCGCATGGGCGGCGGCTTGCCGCTTTTCGCATTCTTTCACCTCATGCTTGAGCCGCAAGACCCTCGCCTCAAGCTCAGCAGCATCATCCTTCACGGAGAAATGCTGATCATCCATGGCGAGATGAAGAATCTGATCCAAGAGGGCTGATTCGATCGGTCTATATCCGTAGCTCTGCCGCCGATCACAGCCCTTGGCACGATGTGCATTCGAGCATTTCAGATAGCCGCGCTTGACTACCGATCCATCAGCAAGCGTCTCATCGCCCTTATTCACGAACATCATCCAACCGCCGCAGTTTCCACATTTGGCGATCCCGGCGAGGAGATTTGCGAGCGGGTTAGCCGGACGCTGCTTAGCTAGGATCGCCCTCGCCTTCTGGTCGTTGACCCGCTCAAACTGCTCGATTTCGATCACCGCAGGGAAATAATTCTGAATTGGCTCGCCAACCGGACGACGCTCGCCGCCCTTGGGTCGAGTGTGAGGCTGATATTCACCATACACGGCGGGGCTGGTTAGAATTTTCTGAATGTAGCTGGCGTGCCAGCCGTCACCGCGACCCCAAACCGGTTCAGACCGTTCATTGAGCATGCGCGCGATGGTGGATTTGCCGCGCCCTTGCTCGGTCAGGTTGAAAATTTCACGGACGATCGCCGCGCGGTTTTCGATCACCGAATATGCGGCTGAGAGATTGTCCGCGCTCTTAAAATGAGTGCTCTTCTGGTCGATCGTGAGCCATGCCGGACATATGCGGGTCATCGGCGCTCGGCGTTCACGCTTACGCTCCCACGCCTCTTTCACTCGATCCGATTTATCCTGAGATTCCTGATAGCCCTTGAACGCCTCAAAAATCAGCCCAACCACGACCAACTGATTGCGAATGAGAGCGTCGGCGTCGAGCGTATGACGACCGTCTGCGGTCATGATCGTGAGCCCGTAACCACACACCCGTTGGAGCCACTGAGTGACGACGAGGGGGCTTTGACGGCTGATCCTATCGAGCTTTTCGACGACAAGGACCTTACCTTGAGCGCCTTCCCGCTTGAAGCGCTCGGTTAGCTGCCCGAGTCGACCATTGATTAGATTGTCGCCGGTCCATGCTGAGCGACCTTCATCAACCACTCGCTCGACGATGTCGAAACTTCGGGCGGCGGCGAACGCCTCGCAAATCTCAAGCTGACGGGGCGCGCTCGTGGTCGATGTTTGTTCGAGGCTCGACCAACGAGAATATAAAATCGCTTCCATGCCATGCCTCCGTCGAACCGGTCCATATCATGACCGTTCGAGGATAACACCTAGCATACCATCAGCAGATTGTGGCCGCCCGCCGCCGCAATCTCGAGAGCGCGCTTGGCAGTCTCCTGCCCCTTCACCTCCGCCAGATCCGGCCCGCGCACGGGCGCCTCGGCTTCGCCCGGCAGCGGCGGCGCGAGTTGGCCCGATCCCTTGAAATGATTGAGCAGCGACAGGAGATCCGGCGCAGCGAGCACCTCCACCGACCCCGCCCAGGCCGCTTCCGATCCCTGCGCAGCCGGACAGACGAGGCCGAGATCGCGTTCGGACGCATGGAGAGCGGCGAGCAGCACGCCCGGCGACGGCATCACCCGGCCGTCCAGGCCCAGTTCGCCGACAACCACATAGCCAGCAAGCGTCTCGACATCGACCACGCCCATCGCGCCGAGCAGGCCGAGCGCGATCGGCAAATCATAATGCGATCCCTCCTTGGGGAGATCGGCCGGAGAGAGATTCACCGTGATCCGTCGCGGCGGCAAGGCCAGGCCGATCGCGGTCAGGGCGGCACGCACCCGTTCGCGGCTTTCCGCCACAGCCTTGTCCGGAAGACCCACGACGACGAAGGCCGGAACGCCGGCGCTGATCTGCACCTGCACCTCGACCGCACGCGCCTCCAGCCCCAGAAATGCCACCGTGGCGACATGCGCAACCATTTGTTCCCCCTCTGTCCCATATCCTCTTAGCCATGAAAGCCGCGCCGAGTCGATGGCGCGGAAAGAGAAGCGACGTGGTTCGCATTGTGCCGGCCCGCGCCATCGGATAGCGCGGCACGGCCAGGCCAAAGGCCGGCATGAGCGGGAGATGGGCCATGAGACTATGCGTCGCCAACATCGTGCCGGTGCCGGAGGATTATCTGGCGGCATCCCGCCAGAGCGTGGAAACCATCTGCCGGCGCGTGCTGCACGCCGACACCGAGCTCGCCTTCCGCGCGCCTCGCGCCGGCCTGACGCTGGGTCCGGACGGTCTCGAATATCATCGCAATGCCTATTATGAATTTCTGATCGGCGGCGCGGTGATCGACACGATATTGGAAGCAGATACGGAAGGCTTCGACGCCTTCGTGATCAACTGCTTCGACGATCCCGGATTGAAGCAGATCCGTTCGCTGATCGAAACGCCCGTCTTCGGCCTCAGCGAGCCCACCTTCGCCTGGGCCGCCACGCTCGGCGCGAAATTCGGGGCGCTGGTGCCCGACATGCCCGGACAGGTGAGCTATGTGACGCGCCAGATCGAACAGCTGGGCCTCGGCGACCGGCTGATCCCCAACGGCGTGCGCGCCGAGCGGCGGCGTTTTGTCCAGTCTTTCGGCGAAGCGCTCTCCGATCCGGCTCCGATGATCGACCGCCTGAGCGCGCAGGCGCGCGAGATGATCGACGAAGGGGCGGACGTCGTCGTGCTCGCCTGCGGCGGACTCGGCCAGATTTGCGGCAATGCCGGCTTCCACATGCTGGAGCATCGCGGCGCCCGCATTCCCATCGTCAATCCGCTCACGACCGCGGTGAAGACCGCCGAAATGGCGGTCGCGATGCAAAACGGCCTCGGCTACCAGATTCCGAGCAGGGTGCATGCCGGAACGCGGCTCTCGGCGGAAGATCGCGTCCGCTTCCGGGACGCCTTCCTCGGCTGATCGTGCCGCGGATCGGGCGATCATGCTTGCGCCGGCCGCCATCGCTCGCCACATCGCTGGGCAATGCGGTTGATGGATTCCTGGCGCGCGCTGAGGCGCACCGAAGGCTGGCGGCTTTCCATGTTGGCGCTTGGCCTGTTGCTGCTGATTCTTGCCCCGATCGTCGGCGCACTGCCCGGGCCAGGGGGCGTCTTCGTCTTCGCGGCCGGCCTCACGCTCCTGCTGCGCAACTCCGCCTGGGTGCGGCGACGCTATGTCCGCTTCAAGCGCCGCTGGCCCCGGCATGGTGCATGGGCCGATTGGGGGCTGCGCCGCAAAAGCGCGAAACGTCGCGCACAGCGCGAAAAGGCAGTGGCGGAAGCCCGGCCGGCCATAGAGGGCGATTGACTTTCCCGCCGCCCTTGCCTATCCGGCCCCCCGACAGCGGCCGCCCCACCGGCGGCCCTTTTGCATTCAGACGTTTTTGAGGAATGAGCGATGAAGCGCACCTTTCAGCCGAGCCGCCTCGTGCGCAAGCGCCGTCACGGCTTCCGTTCGCGTTCGGCGACGCCGGGCGGACGCAAGGTGCTGGCGGCCCGCCGCGCGCGCGGCCGCAAGACCCTTTCGGCCTGACGGTCCTCCGCAAACGCGCGGACTTCCTGGCTGCGAATGGCGGGCGTCGCGTTCCGATGCCCGGCTTCGTGTTGCTTGCCAGACATCGGAACGACGGCGATCCCGCGATCCGCTTCGGCATCACCGTGACCAAGAAGATCGGTGGCTCGGTTGTGCGTAACCGCATGAAGCGGCGTTTTCGCGCACTCATACGCGAGCTGCTGCCCGCAGAAGGAATGCCCGGCGCCGATCATGTGCTGATCGGCCGGTCGAGCGGCATCGAACGCGGCTTTGCGGATCTGAAGCGCGAGCTGTCCAAGGCGCTCGCCAAGGCGAAGCGATGATCGCGCGCCTGCTCATTCTGATCGCGCGGCTCTGGCAATGGGGTCCCTCGGCCATATTGCCGCCGAGTTGTCGTTTCACACCCTCCTGCTCCGCTTATGCGATCCAGGCCTGGACCCGCCACGGCGCGGTGCATGGAAGCTGGTTGGCGATCAAAAGGATCCTGCGCTGCCATCCGTGGGGCGGCTCGGGCTTCGATCCGGTACCGTGATTTTGGGGGTCCTGCTGCGTGGATAATAACCGCAACGTCATCCTGGCGATCTTCCTGTCGGCCCTGGTGGTGATCGGCTGGATGCTGCTGGCGCCGCGCTTCCTGCCGACGGCGAATCCGCCGGCAACCAAGATCGTCGATGGCAAGCAGCTTCCCGTCGCGCCGCCCGGCGCACCGGCGCCCGAAGTGGTCCGCGACGTCGCGGTGGCGCTGAACGACGGCCCGCGGGTCGCGATCGATACGCCGCGCCTCAAAGGATCGATCAATCTCAAGGGCGCGCGGATCGACGATCTGCTGCTCGTCTCGCACCGCGAGACGATCGCGAAGGATTCGCCGCCCGTGCGCCTGCTCGCGCCCAGCGGCACCAAAGATGCCTATTTCGCGTCCTTCGGCTGGACCGGGGACGGCGTTGCCCTGCCAGCATCGGATACGCTGTGGAAGGCCGACGGAAACGTCCTGACTCCCGCCAAGCCGGTGACGCTGAGCTGGGCCAATCCGGCCGGCCAGATTTTCGCGATCCGCATCGCGATCGATGCCAATTACATGTTCAGCATCACGCAGAGCATGTCCAACGCCAGCGCGAGCGCCATCGCGATCAAGCCTTACAGCCTGATCTCGCGGGTCGGCATCTCTAAGGATCCCGACACCTGGACCATGCACACCGGCCCGATCGGCGCATTCGGCGGGGCGGCCAATTACAGCGTCAACTTCAAGGACGTCGACGCGGCCGGTGCCGGCGGCGTGCGCTTCAACGATGGCGACTGGCTGGGCTTCGGCGACAAATATTGGCTGACCGCGCTCGTTCCGGCGAACCAGGGCCAGGCTGCCTCGGGCTTCCGCGCCTTCGAAGGAAATCGCTACCAGGCCGATATCAGCGGCGCACCCGCGATCGTCGCGCCGGGCAAGGTGCTGAGCACCAGCACCCGCCTGTTCGCCGGTGCCAAGGAAGTCAACGCGCTGCGCGAATATGAGAAGGGCGGCATCATCCAGTTCGATCGCGCGATCGATTGGGGCTGGTTCTACTGGTTCGAACAACCGATCTTCTGGCTGCTCGATACGATCTTCAAGGTGACCGGCAATTTCGGCGTGGCGATCATCCTGCTGACCTTGATCGTCCGGGGCGCGATGTTCCCGGTGGCGCAGCGCCAGTTCGCCTCCATGGCCGGCATGCGCGCGATCCAGCCGAAGATGAAGGCGCTGCAGGAGCGCCATAAGGACGACAAGGCGACGCTGCAGAAGGAGATGCTGGCCCTCTACCAGAAGGAGAAGGTCAACCCCGTCGCCGGCTGCCTGCCGATGTTCATCCAGATCCCGATCTTCTACGCGCTCTACAAGGTGCTGATGCTGACGATCGAGATGCGGCATCAGCCCTTCATCCTGTGGATCAAGGATCTGTCCGCGCCCGATCCGCTGACCCCGCTGAACCTGTTCGGCCTGCTCAACTTCACGCCGCCGGGCTTCCTGCACCTGGGCGTGCTGGCGATCCTGCTCGGCATCACCATGTATCTCCAGTTCAAGCTCAATCCGACCCCGATGGACGAATCGCAGAAGCAGGTGTTCGCGATCATGCCCTGGGTGTTCATGTTCATCATGGCGCCGTTCGCGGCGGGTCTGCAGCTCTATTGGGTGGTTTCGAACCTGCTTACGATCGGGCAGCAGAAGCTGCTCTACAGCCGGCATCCGGCGCTGAAGGAAGCTCAGGCGAAATGAGCTTCGACGACGAGGCCGTGGAGGCCGCACGGCGGCTCTTCGCAGGCCCCGTCGGTTTCCTGAAATCGGCGCCTGGGCTGCAGTTCCTGCCGGATCCGGACGTGCCGGAAGTGGCTTTTGCCGGCCGGTCCAACGTCGGCAAATCCTCGCTGCTGAACGCGCTGACGAACCGTAACGGCCTTGCCCGCACCTCCAACACGCCGGGCCGCACGCAAGAGCTGAACTTCTTCGACGTGGGCACGCCGCCGGTCTTCCGTCTCGTCGACATGCCCGGCTACGGCTTCGCTAAGGCGCCCAAGGACATGGTCCGGCGCTGGCGCCATCTGGTGAACGATTTCCTGCGCGGGCGCCGCGTGCTGAAACGCACGCTCGTGCTGATCGACAGCCGCCACGGCATCAAGGACGTCGATCGCGAGATCATGCAGATGCTCGACAATGCGGCCGTCTCCTACCGGCTGGTGCTGACCAAGGCGGACAAGGTGAAGGCGACGGAACTGGCGGCCGTGACGGAACGCACCGTCGCGGAGGCGCGTACGCGCCCCGCGGCACACCCCGAGGTATTGGCGACATCGAGCGAAGGCGGTCTGGGTATCGCCGAACTGCGCGCAGCCGTGATAGAAGCGATCTTCTGAGCCGGCTCAGCCCTGGGAGGAATCCGGGGTCAGCGTCACGCCTCGCGGCTTCGCATCGGCCAGCGAGCGCGGCAATTGCGGCGCCGCTTCGTCAGACGGCTTTGCTGCAGGATCTCCTCCTAGCGAAAACAGCCAGGCAGCATCCGCATCCGCGAAATTGGAAAAGGTCTGCGCGGGCACGCCATAGGGCGCCGACAGGCGATATTCGGTGATCGGGGCTCCGGCCGCATCCCGCCGCTCGACGCGGGTGAGAATGACTCCAAATGCCGATCGGACTATTGTCTCGTTCATGGCGACCTCATGCCGCGGGTCACCCCACCGCAGCGGATATGTGCCTTACCGATCGGTTGCGCATTAAAATGGGTCAAGCGGCAACCACTTAGCGATCCGTCGCCAAATCCGGCAGGGATCGTAGCGCCGCCTTCCGCATTGATGACGTTTCAAGATGCGGAGATCGTCATGACACGATTCGGATATAAGCTGATGAGCGAGGAGCATGGCTCCCTGGCGCTCGTCGAAAATGCGCGCCTTGCCGAAGCCGCCGGCTTCGACTTCGTTTCCCTCTCGGACCATTTCCACCCCTGGCTCGACGCACAGGGCCATTCGCCGTTCGCCTGGAGCGTGCTCGGCGCGATCGCGCAGGCCACCTCACGGATCGCGATCACGACCGGTCTCACCTGCCCGATCATCCGATACCATCCCGCCATCATCGCCCAGGCGGCCGCCACCGTGGCTCTGCTGAGCAGAAACCGCTTCACCCTCGCCGTCGGTGCAGGCGAGCGGTTGAACGAACATGTGACCGGCGCGCGCTGGCCGTCCGCGCCCGAGCGGCACGCGATGCTCGCCGAAGCGATCGAGATATTCCGGCTGTTGTGGTCGGGGGGCGTCCATACATATGTCGGCACCCATTTCACCGTCGATCACGCCCGGCTCTACGATCTTCCCGACCAGCCGATTCCCATCATGGTCGGCGTCAGCGGCCCCGCATCGATCGCTCTGGCGGCGGAAAGGGCCGATGGGATCATGGCGACGGAGCCCAATCCCGATTTCGTTTCCGGCTTCCGCGAGAAAGCCGGGAAGGATGGTCCTCGCTATGCGGAAGTCGCGCTTGCTTATGCGTCTTCCGAGGAAGAAGCACTGGAGATGGCCTATCGACGCTTCAGCTTCTCGGCTTTCGGCTGGGCGGTGAACAGCGAGTTGCCGCACCCGGCGGGCTTCGAAGCGGCCGCACGCTATATGCGCCCTAGCGACCTGGCCGAAAGCATCGCCGCCGGCCCCGATCCCGAACGCCATCTCGCCGCGATCCGAAAATATATAGATGCGGGCTATGATCATGTCGTGCTGACCGGCATCGGGCCGGATCAAGCCGGTTTCATCGATTTCTATCAGCGCGAACTGAAGCCGAAGCTGGGCGTGCTAACCGCCTGAGCGGATCGGGTCTCCAGCAAAGGCAGATGCCTTTGCTGGATAGAATTCACTGGGATGGGCGCGCCCTTGCATCATATGAGTTGAAGCACCGCGCTCGCAACGCCGAGCACCGCCAGAGTCGCGCCGAGCAGCAACTGGCGATTGCCGGTGAACCGCTCCAGAGGAACACCGATTTCCCTGCCGATAGATGTCATGAACCATCTCCCTTCGGGAGGAGCATATAGGAAACAAGGCTGATCGCGTCATTCGATCATTCTTTCTTAGAATTATCGAACAAAGCAATCAGTCTGCCGGATCGGATGGCCGCCAGCCTTCCGTTTCTTCCTTGACCTCCTCAACCGCGCGTCCGGCTGAATCGCGGGCCGGCTCGAAGCGGTAACGGCGTTGGATGATGGGGCAGGTGATCGCATCCAGCTCGACATAGCTGCTTGGCCGGACGACTTCGCACGTCCCGACGCGGCCGTCGGGGCGTACCACATAGCGCACGCGAATGGCCAAGGTCCCGGCATCGCGCGCCGAGCGCGGAAAGTCCGAATCCCTGAAACGGCCTTTCATGAGACGGGCGCGGATCGCGATCTCGCCCGAACCATAACCCGTGCCGCGGCCCGTACCGGCTCCATTCTGTCCGGCGCCGGAGCCGGCACGATCGGAAGGGCCGAAGGCTTGGCCCGTATCCGTCGCAGGCATCGGAGCAACGATCACCGGTGGAGGCGGCGCCAGCGCGACCAGCGGCGGCGGGGCGAAGACGGGCGCGGGACGGCGCGCACGATCATGCCGCGCGCCGGAAGGGCCATGGACGGGCAGACGCGGCGGCTCGCCCCGGCGTTCATGGGGCGGCGACGGCTCGGGCAGGACGGTGAATATCGCAAGCGCATCCGATCCCGCGGCGGGCCTTTCGCCGCGCAATCCCATCACCAGCACATAACCGAGCAGCGCCTGCACGAGCAGCACCGTAAACGCCGAGAGAAAGCGCTCGGCGCCGCGGGGACGATCGACGAAGCGGCTCATTTTTTCCGGCCTCGACGACCAGCCGTGCCGCCTGTCCTGCCTTGTCCGCCATCCGCGCATCGAGCGTCTCCGCCCCTTCGCGGACAACATCCATCCCGCAGCGGACGTTCCCGCCGCCGCTCGCTACGTCCGGCGCGCGGCCTGCGCGGCCGGGAGCCAGTTGCCGTGAAAACCGGGCGGCACGCGATGCGGGATATGGATGCGCGCAACCGGATCCTGCGCAAAACGCATGGCATCCAGAATGACGAGCTCGGTCTCTTCGCGCGGAACATCGACGACGAGACCGATCATCCACCCCTCCCCTTCCGCACCGTCCGGCGCAGCAGGAACGAAGACGAACTCGCCCGGATGGCGCCCCGGGCCGAATTCGTGAACCGCCCGCCCTCCGGTCTCCAGATCGTGGCGATAGAGCGATGTGCCGGGACCGAAGCGTTCGGGTGCATCCGGTGCCAGGGCGATCGTATGGACGTACCGATATGGCTGGCCGAAAAAGCGTTCGTCGACGCGTGGAAATTCCTGCGGGGCGGAATCGATCGTCCGGATCGAAACGCTGCGCGCGACCGGATCGATCGTCCAGCGTTCCAACCCGCGCGACGCCGCATCAGGGCCCTTCGCATCGCCATCGAACATCGTCTCATAGGCGCAGACGTCGACCACCAGTCGCCCGTCCGGCAGATCATAGGCGTTAGCAACGTGGAAAACATAGCCCGGCGTCACCGGGCACCAGATGATATCTTCCGCCCCACCGCCGCGTGGCAGCAGACCGATGCGAGCAGGATGATCCGGATTCCATCGATAGGGCAGACCATGCCCGCAGATCAGCGCCTTCATCGAAAAGGTCACGGGAAGATCGAGGATGATCGCGTAGCGGGCCGTGATCGCGCAATCATGGATCATCGGGCCGTGCGTCACGGGGATCGCCAGCTCGCGTATGACATGCCCAGCACGATCGATCACGACGTGGCGCACCTCGCCCGGCTGCGTGGCCTCATAGCAGATCGCATGCTGCTCGCCGGTCAGGGGATCGAGATGCGGGTGTGCGCTGAAGGACCCGGCCAGCGTGCCGTCGAACGGGTTGTAACGCTGCTCGTCGAGAGTCTCGGACAGCTCGACGGGATAGCTTCCCGCTTCGACCAGCGCCCATGTGCGGCCCGCAATCTCGGCGACGTTGGTATTGACAGTTTCGAAATTGCCATGCCGGGGCCCCGGCGCCTGCTGGATGCCCAACGCGGCGCCCACTGCCTTGGAGCGGATCCAGCGGTTGCGATACCAGAGCGCGCGGCCGTCCGCGAGGCGCACACCATGCACCATGCCGTCGCCGATGAACCAGTGATAGCCGACAGGATCAGGCACGACCGGATTCGGCCCGATGCGCAGATAGCGCCCGTCCAGGGCCGCTGGAATGACGCCCTCCACCTCCAGCTCGTTCAACGTCAGCTCCACGCTCATCGGGCGATGAATACCCGTGAGGAAAGGATGTTCGCCCTCCGTCGGCAGGCGCCTGCGGTTGAAGGCTGCAACGGCCTCGACACCTTTGGTGACGGTCGATCGGATCAGCGTTTCGACTCGGCTTCCCATGACATCCTCCGATGTTTACACCGTTACCATGATCCCAGATGATAACAGTGTCAACATTGGAAGGCCACGCTATCACCATGGCGACCTCAAGGCCGCCCTCGTCGACGCCGGCCTCGGCCTGCTGGCCGAACGGAGGGTTGAGGATGTTTCACTACGCGAAGTAGCACGGCGCGTCGGCGTGAGCGCGACGGCGGTCTATCGTCACTTTCCGGACAAAGCCTCGCTGATGCGCGCACTGGCGGAAGAAGGGCTCGCCCGCCTCGCCCGCGCGCAGCATGAGGCCGCGGACGCCGCGGGCGGCGGCTCGGCCGGTTTCGCGGCCACCGGGCGTGCTTATGTCCGCTTCGCGCTCGCCAATCCGGCACTGTTCCGGATGATCTTCGCGTCGCCTCCGCTCACGGCATCCGAAGAGAGCGGCAAGGAAGTGGAGGCCATGGCTTTCCTGCGCGCCAACGCCGCCGCGGCGGTCAACGACGACCCGCACAGCCGCGCCGCGTGGATTCGTGCCGTGCGGGCCTGGTCGCAGGTCCATGGCCTCGCCATGCTGATGCTCGATGGCCAGATCGCACCGAGCGACGCGCTGATCGAAGAGGTGATCGATCCCGGCAGTTGCACCTGATAGGTATCGGTCCTTCCGGTCCAGGGGAGACGAACCGATGCTGCGCACTCTCTATCCTCCGATCGAACCCTATGAGAGCGGGATGCTCGACGTCGGCGAGGGGCACAGCATCTATTATGAGCGGAGCGGCATGCCCGGCGGCAAGCCGGCCGTCTTCCTGCACGGCGGACCAGGCGGCGGCATCGCGCCCGAGCATCGCAGCCTGTTCGATCCGGACCTGTATGACGTCATGCTGTTCGACCAGCGCGGCTGCGGCCGATCGACCCCGCATGCCGGGATCGAGGCGAACACGACTTGGCATCTGGTGACGGACATAGAGCGGCTCCGTGCTCTCGCCGGCGCGGAGACCTGGCTGGTCTTCGGCGGCTCCTGGGGCTCCACCCTGGCGCTGGCCTATGCCGAAACGCATCCCGAGCGGGTAAGCGAGCTGGTGTTGCGCGGCATCTATACATGTACCCAGCCGGAGCTCGACTGGTTCTATCAGTTCGGCGTCTCGGAAATGTTTCCGGACAAGTGGGAGCGGTTCGTGGCGCCCATTCCGGAGCCGGAGCGGCACGATATCATGGCGGCCTATCATCGCCGGCTGACCGGCGACGATCCGGACGTTCAGGTGGCCGCCGCCCGCGCCTGGAGCCTCTATGAAGGCGAGACCATTTCGCTGCTGCCCGATGCGGGGCGTGCGGCGCAGCATGACGAAGGCCACTACGCCCTCGCCTTCGCCCGGCTCGAGGTCCATTATTTCATGAACGGCTGCTGGCTGGAGCCGAACCAGTTGCTTCGCGACATCGGCCGGATCCGGCACGTTCCCGGCACCATCGTCCACGGACGCTACGACATGCCCTGCCCCGCGCGCTACGCCTACGCGCTGCACAAGGCCTGGCCCGAGGCGGATTTTCACCTGATCGAGGGCGCGGGCCACGCCTATTCGGAGCCGGGAATCCTCGACCGGCTCGTCCGTGCCACCGACCGCTATGCCGGCAAACCATCCGAAGCGGGCTGAGAGGCGGGAAGCGGCCGCTCATCGCCCGCCGCGCGATTGCACTTGCCTCGCAACGTTTCGGAATGTAGTTCCTAAATTGTGATGCCCCGTGCGGCGCCCTCGCGCCGTCCGCGGACAGCGCGTCCGCTTTGGGAGAGAAGCAATGAATGACGTCTCGTCGAAAATCGGCGATGCCGAACTGGCCTATTTCAACGGATCCGGGCCGAAGCTCACCACCGAGAGCTCGACGCTGATCAGCTCGTCGCCCTATCTCAACAATCCCAAGCTCCGCGAGATGATGGGTCAGGAGATGCTGCGCCGGAACGGTGCCGACCTGCCCAACACCGCCTACATCCCCGACATGGTCAAGATGTTCATGGAGCATGAGGATTGGGGCCGGATCGTCCAGCTGATGGAGGAGGAGAAGCAGCGCCTCCCCGAGTTCAAGGCATGGCTGGAAGGCCGCAAGATCTCGCTCTTCAAGCAAGAGGAACTCGACGGTGCCGAGCCGGGCACGCTGCGTCACGTGATCTGGGATTTCGTGACCAACAGCGGCATGAGCATGGACTTCTTCTATCAGGGAATGGAGATCCAGACGGACCTCGAATTCATGATGAAGGAACGCTCGACCACCCATGATATCGAGCACATGATCACCGGCTTCGAGACCAACCATGCCGGTGAAATCGCTCTGCTCAAGGCGAACGAGCGCGCCGTCTACAATTATTTCAAGCCCGAGCTGGCTGCCTTCTTCTTCCGCACCGGCGCCTTCCTGCTGGCCAAGTCGAAAATGCGCTGCAGCCTCTTCTATCCGGACTGCTACAAGGTGGAGCTGGAGGCCGAGGAAATCGGGATCGCACAGGGCAAGACCTGGAAGCATCCCCTCTTCATCATCCCCTATCGCGACTATCTCGACTGGAAGATCGTCGACATCCGCGAGGAGTTCGGCATCACCGGCGCGCCGCCGTCGGGCTATTGGGACTGGACGACCGCGGTCAGCGAAGATCCGCGTAACGACAATCAGCCGGGCGCGACGGCGATGGCCGCCGAATAAATCGCCCGCCAGATCCGGTCATGACGAAGCCGGGCTCGTTCAGCGCAACGGGTCCGGCTTTTCATTTGGAGCATCACGACGTTCGTTGATACCTCATACCAGCGGAAGCTGGGATCGCCGTCGACAAGGCTAGCCGCTCGAAGTGGATAGCGATCCCAGCTCCCGCTGGTACGACGAGCTCAATTCAATCCAAAGTCATCCTTTGCTCACTTTTTCGGATACCGCGATTTCCGAGCCGGCAGGCGAATCCACGCGCTTCGATATCGCTCCAGGTCCATTCCGACCTTATGCCGCAGCACCGCGATCCGGCGATGCTGCGCCCGTGGCCTTCCGGAGGAAGCGGGATGATCAGCCGGCGGCGTCGACCGTCTCGCGGATCACGGCATAGTTGTTCTGCACCGCCAGTTCGTTGCGGCCGAATATCAGCTCCTTGATCGATCCGGATGCGAGCGCCCGGTGGGCGGTCGTCACGCCGAACGGGAAATCCTCGTTCATCACGATGTTGTGCGCGCTCTGCCACACCATCTCGAAGAAGCCGTCATTGCCGTTCATCTCCGCCGGTAGCTTGCTGTAGCAGCTGTGCTGGACGATCGTGGTGTCGACGCTTTGCGGGAAGATGCGGAACACCTCCAATATCTGCGGGCTGTTGATCAGCACGATGCCGGGAAACAGCACATAGGCGATCAGCAGATGATCCTGGAGCTGCCGCTCCTCCGGCGCATGTGCCGCGACATGATCGGGCAGCGTGCGGTTCGCCACCGCGATGCGCTGATGCTTGCCGAAGCGATCCACGGTGTTGACATTGGGGACATAGAAGGTCGCAAGATTGTTCTTGTGCGCCTGAGCGAAATGGTAGCTTTCCAGGAAGGTGTCGTAGACCAGCTTCCAATTGCCCTTGAGCGCCACCGGCTCCGAGCGCGCACCCGTGACCTTGTCGAATTGCCACAGCGCCAGTTCGCGATCGAGATCCGGGCCAAGGAAAGTATCGAGATCCAGCGGCGCGTCGGCACGCGGTGAGACGAAGACGAGCCCGTGCCGTTCCTCGCACGGCACCTGAACCAAGCCATGCTCCTTCTTGTCCAGCCCTTCGAACGCCTCGGGGCAGGCAATGCCCTTGAGATCGCCTTCGTCCGTATAAGCCCAGCCATGATAAGGGCAGAGAAAGCCGCCCTTGGCATTGCCGGCATCGTCGTAGACGAGCGCAGCGCCGCGATGCCGGCAGCCGTTGACGAAAGCCTTCACCTCGCCCTTCCTGGTGCGGGTGACGATGATCGGCGTATCCAGCTCCTGCACGCGGCGATAGTCGCCGGCATGGGCGATGTCGCTGGAGAGACAGGCGAGAATCGGCATCCTGTCGAAGATCGCGGCCTTCTCTCGTGCGAAATGGGCAGGATCGAGATAGGCCGAGGCCGGAACGGTGATGTAGGTCGGCGCTTCGTCCGGCCGTTTGTTTCCGATCAGCTTCAGCAACCGCTCGCTCAGCGATTGCAGCAGTTCTGCATCGGCCGTCGCCGTTTTTACGTGACCGAAGCGCTTCCCCGCCTCGGCCATCATCTCTCCCATGAGGCCAATCTTTTCAGCCGGCGCTTCCACCAGCGCTGCGCTCGCCTGCTCCATCGCTTCTCTCCCAAGCTCGGTACGCGTTGCCATGATTATGGTCGTGATCATGCGTTTGGCCGGCTGGCGCCGATCGGCTGGGCCGGGCAGCCGCAGAATATCGGAACCGAACCTGGGGCGCCATCTCAAAATGGAGCATGCTCTAAAAGCTCCACCTTCGTTCAGGACGGTTGCGCTGCCAGCCGCCAGGCGGCAGGGCGAGGCCATGAAGACGGCGCTGGCAAAGCTGTTCGGACATAAAGCGGAATGCCGACAGGCCCTTCGCGTGGCGCTGGCCGCGCTCGTCACCTTCATCCTCTACAAATGGCTGCATCTGCCCCAGGGTTATTGGGCGGTGTTCACCGTCGTGATCGTTATGCAGGGTTCGGTCGGCGGCACGCTCGGCGCTGCAGGCGATCGACTGCTGGGCACGCTCGCCGGCGCGCTGTTCGGAGGAATGGGTGCGCTCCTGGCGCCTGCGGAGGGGCCGGCGCTCCCGATCGTGCTGGGGATCGTCATCGGCGTCACCGCCTTCGCCGCGGCGCTGCGGCCGCGACTTCGCATCGCTCCCGTGACGGCCGCAATCGTGCTGCTCAGCCGCCCGCCCGGCCTCAGCGCCGAATATTTCGTCGTTGATCGGGTGATCGAGATCATGCTCGGCGGGCTGATCGGCATTCTCGCTACACTGCTGCTTTTTCCCGCCCGTTCGCGCGGGGTAGTGGCGACACGGGCGGCTGCGGTGCTGGACGGCATCGAGGCGATCCTGCTGGAAAAGGCCGCGGCCGTCACCCGCGGCGAAGCGGCCTATTTCGTCAGCGGCCATGTCGCGCTCCGCAAGAAGCTGGCCGCGGTAGACGATGCCGTTGCCGACTCGGGCCGCGAACATCGCGCCCGCCTCTCCGAGGACGCCCTCTCGCCCGCCCTCGCCCGCACGCTGTGGCGCGTGCGCAACGATCTGGTGCTGATCGGCCGTACGCTGGATCAGCCCTTGCCCCAAGCCGTTGCGCCCGTCCTGGCGCCGGCCACGGCCGAGCAATTGCGTGCCGAAGCGAAATTCGCGGCGCTTTGTGCCGCCGCGTTGCGCACGGGCACTGCGGTGGTGCGCAGCGAAGACGAGGAAGAGCGGCACGCCTTTGCGGATATGTTCGACGGCATCCGCCACGAAGGGCTCACCCGCGATCTCGACTTCGAAGATGCAGGCCGCGTTTTCGGCCTCGCCTTCACGTTGGAGCGGCTGCACCGCGACTTCGCCGACCTGGCCGAACGGATCGGGGAGATCGCGACGGGCAAGCGCCCCGGGCCAGCCAGCGCGGCTTCGAGCGGCAAAGCAGTGCCCGAGGACTGATCTTTGCGAAAGCGTGGAACCCGTCCCGCGGCGACGAGTTCATGAACCCGAGGACCGGCTTCATCCCCCCCGCTCACCGGTCTTCGCAGTTGCGTTCCGCCCCGTCTGGTTCCCCCGCCAGGCGGGGCGATGCGCATCCAGCACAAGGCCGCCGCCGCATATCATCCCGTCGCTACATCGAAGATGTCGCCGGGCTGCCCTGCCGGGAAGCGATCTTGTTCGATGCCTCGCCCCGCCAGCGCCGCGCGAAGCAGATATGCCGGCTCCTCGCGCGGTTCGTCCGTCAGCTGGAAGCTACCCCAGTGGATCCCGATGCCAAACTTGGCCCCCAGATCGTCGAATATGCGGACCGCCTCTTCCGGGTCGGTATGCTGGGCGGACATGAACCAGCGCGGCGCATAAGCGCCGATCGGGATCAGCGCGGCATCCGGGGAGCCATAGGCTGCGCGCATGCGCCGGAAGATCTCACCATCGCCATATCCCGTATCGCCGGCAAAATAGACGCGCCCGGCAGGCGTATCGAGCATGAAGCCGCACCAGAGCGCCATCCGGCGATCCCGCGTTCCGCGTGCCGACCAGTGATGGGCCGGCACGAAGTGCGCACGCGCGCCATCTCCCACGTCGACGCCGTCCCCCCAGTCTCCGGTGGCAAGCCGGGCATCCGGGATATGACGACGGACGATCACATCGTTACCCAGCGGCGTCACGATCAACGGGCGATGCACGGTATGGAGCCCCGCCAGCGTCGCGACGTCGAGATGATCATAATGATTGTGCGAAAGCAGCACGGCATGGATGGGCGGCAGATCCGCGAAGGCGATGCCCGGCGCCGTCACGCGCCGCGGACCGGCGAAGGACAAGGGACTCGCCCGATCGGACCAGAGCGGATCGGTCAGCAGATTGACGCCCGCAGCCTGGATCAGCAGCGTCGCATGGCCGACCATGGTGATGCGCAGCCCCGCCACGTGGGGATCCGGCACGACCGGGCGAATCGCCACCTCGCCCGGCCAAACCGCCGCTTTCTCCCGCAGTTTCCAGCGCAGCATGTCCCGGAGGCCACGATCGGTTTCGGCATGGTCGGGATTGAAAAAGCGAAGGCCGTCGAAATGATCGCTCCGGGGCCCGCGATAATATGGATTCTCGGCCAATCGTCCCTCGCTGCTTGTGCCGCGGAGATGGGGTGTCGCCCGCCGACCGAAAAGACCTAGGCCGCAGCCGGCGCCGCGTGCACGGTAGCCGGCCGCGCTCCGCGGGCGGCATAGCGGCGGGCCAGCGTCGCGCAGACGAAGAGCTGGGCCTGGTGGAACAGCATCAGCGGCAGCACGATCAGGCCGACGGCGTGGCCCGGAAACAGGATCGCCGCCATGGGAATGCCGCCCGCCATGCTCTTCTTCGATCCGCAAAAGACGATGGCGATCTCGTCCTCCGTCGAGAAGCCGAGCCAGCGGCTCACCCCGGTGGTGGTGGCGATGACGATGGCCAGCATCACCAGATCTATGGCGAGCACCAGCAGCACGCTGGCAACCGAAAGCTGCGTCCAGATTCCAGCGACCATGCCGGCGCTGAAGGCGGCATAGACGACCAGGAGGATAGAGCCACGATCGACGATCGCGGTGAGCGTGCGATGACGTGTCAGCCAATTGCCCATCCAGGGCCGCACGGCCTGCCCGACCGCAAAGGGCAGCAGGATCTGAAGCGCGATATCCTCGAGAGCATGGGCCGAGAAACCGGCGCCAGCGGCCGGCAGCAGCAGCGAGACGAGCAGCGGCGTCAGCACGATCCCGAGGAGGTTGGAGAGCGACGCGCTGCACAGCGCTGCAGCTACGTTCCCGCGCGCAATCGAGGTGAACGCGATCGAGGACTGCACCGTGGACGGCAGCACGCAAAGGAACACGAGCCCGACTAGAATGTCATGCGGCAACCAAGGCCGCACGACCCTGCCGGTCACCAGCCCGATCAGAGGGAACAGAAGGAAGGTGCTGGCGAAGACGAGCGATTGGAGGCGCCAGTGCGAAAGGCCGGCCCAGATCGCCGCCGGCGAGAGCCGTGCGCCGTAGAGGAAGAACAGCGCCGCGACCGCGGCATAGACTCCGCCATTGGCGACCGCGACTCCCGCACCGCGTGCTGGGAACAGGATCGCGAGGCCTACCGTACCCAACAGTAGAAGCAGATAGGGATCGATCGGCAGGCGGGCGATAAAGGTGCGAACGCTGGACATGGGCAGGCTCCCGGTTGCGCCGCCGAGCTATGACCGCCATCGGTAATGCACAATCCCGATCACCATGATAATAGTCATCACGAAAGGCGATGACCATGACGACCATCCATCCAGACCTGCTACGCACGCTCGTGACGATCGCCGACGCGGGCAGCTTCACCGCCGCCGCCCGCGCCCTGGGCTTGCGGCAATCGACCATCAGCCAGCATGTCCGGCGCCTCGAGGAAGCGACCAGCCGGCGGTTGCTCGACCGCGACACGCATCGCATCGCGTTCACCGCGCAAGGCGAGGCGATGCTGGATCAGGCGCGCCGGGTGCTCGAAGCGCATGACGGGATGGCCCGTTTCCTAAGCGGCGTGCCGCTTCGCGGGCGGCTGCGCTTCGGCGCGTCGGAGGATTTCGTGCTTTCAGCGCTGCCGGACGTTCTCGCAGCCTTCATCCGCCGCTATCCCGGGGTGGATCTCGAACTCTCGGCGGGGCTCAGCGAGGATATTTACGCTGCCTTCGATGCCGGCCGGCTCGACATCATCTTCGTCAAACGACGGGCCGGCGACCGGCGCGGCATCACGGCCTGGCGCGAGCCGATCGCCTGGGTCGGCCAGCCGGGCTTGCGGCTCGACCTTCATGCACCCTTGCCACTACTGCTCTATCCGCCGCCGAGCGTAACGCGCGCCAGCGCCCTCGAAACGCTGGAACGTGCCGGCCGGCCGTGGCGGATCGCCTTCACCAGCGGCAGCCTCAATGCGCTCGGCGCCGCGGCGCGCGCGGGGATCGGCCTGATGCCCCATTCCATGCGGCTGATTCCGCCCGGCCTTGCCGTCGCCATGCAGGCCGCCGACTTGCCCGCACTCGCGGAGTTGGAGTTCGTCATCATCGGTCCCGGGGGACATCATATGGTTGCCGACACGCTGACGCAGGTGATCCTGCAATGGGCCGCCTCCGGCCGCACCAACGCCTGAATTCGATGCCACGGAACCAGCCTTTACGAGAGCGGACGGAAAATGACGGGCCTGTGGGTCATAGGCTTGCCTCATCCGGCGATGCGGCCCACGCTGCACGCTCGGAGGAGAGACGAGCCTGATGATTTCCGAATGGACCGTGACGCGCCGCGCCGACACGCCGCACGCGGCGATCGAGTTGTGCCGCGGACACTGGCCCACCCCCAATGAAATCGTGCGGCTCGAGCAGTGGCCGACGCTCAGCTTCGACATGAACAGCGCACCCGAGGCCAAATATGGCTGCTATCGCGACGTCGTACAGGCGGATTTCCTGCCGATGGGCGATCTGATCTTCCAGCCCGGCGGCACGCGGCTGCATTCGCGCGGATCGGGCGGCACGCAGATGTTCCTGCGCATCGGCTTCCGGCCCGACGCTTTCGCCGGCCCCGATCGCCTCGTGCCCGATCATCGCGATCCCGAGGTGCAACGCCGGATGATGCATGTCGACCCGCCGGCGATGCTGGCCTTCACCAGACGCATCCTGGCCGAGCTCAAGGCGCCGGACATGGGATCCGCCTTCCTGCTCGACAGCCTGACGCTGATGCTGGCGGCGGATCTCGGCGCCTTCCTTTCAGGCCAACGCGGCGAAGTCGTTCAGCGGACCGGCGGCCTGGCGCCCTGGCAATTGCGTCGGCTGGCCGATCGAATCGACGACCCCGCCGCGCCCTCGCCAAGCATCACTGAGCTCGCCGCGCTGCTGCGGATCACCCCGCGTCATCTCGCCCGCGCCTACCGCGCATCGACCGGCGGCACGCTCAGCGACGCCGTCGGTCTCGCACGCCAGGCACGGGCCGAGCGGATGGTGCGCAGCGGAAATCGATCAATGGCGGAGATTGCCGCACTACTCGGATTTTCCGGCACGAGCAGCTTCTCCACCGCCTTTCGCCGCCGCGCGGGCTGCTCCCCGCAGCAATTCGCCCGCAGGCTGCACTGACGCCCAGGCGCTTTGCGTCCCGTCCGCAAAATCCGTGTCCGTTCGCGTAAAGCCGGTGCCTTGCCCGCCGCTTGGCTCGCGCCGTAACTAACGGGCGAAAGGCGCGCCGTCAGGAGAGCGCGCCGAACGAGGGAAGGAGCCCGAAGCGATGCAGGACAACTGGCCCACAATCCGTTTCGATTATTCCGGCGCAGCGGTGCTGGTGACGGGCGGAACGAGCGGCATCGGGGCAGGCATCGCCGCAGCCTATCGCGCGGCAGGGGCGGACGTCACCATCACCGGCACGCGCGCCTCGGCCGCCGACTATGACGAGGATCTTGCGGGATATCGCTATCTCAAGCTCGACATCGAGAGCCGAGAGAGCATCGACACGGTCGCCGCGGCGATCGACAAGGTGGACATCCTCATCAACAATGCCGGCTTCGCCATGCCGAGCATCGGCCTCGACGAATATGATCCCGACATCTTCGATCGCGCCGTGTTCATGCATCTCAACGGCGGCTATCGCATGGCACGTAGACTGGTCGACAAGCTGGAGGAGAGCAAGCTGCCGGGCGGAGCCTCGGTGATCGGCATCGGATCCATGTCCTCCTATTTCGGGATCGAAATCGTGCCAGGCTATGGCGCCGCCAAGACCGGTCTTATCGGCCTGACCCGCGCGCTTGCCGTCGCCTGGGCGCGCCGCAACATTCGGGTGAACGCCGTCGCCGCCGGTCTCACGGAAAGCCGCATGACCGCCACGACCATCGCCAATCCCGCCTGGTCCGAGCCGACCCTGCAGCGCACCCCCGCCGGGCGACTGGGCGTTCCGGCGGACATTGCCGGACCGGTGCTCTTCCTCTCCAGCGCCGCCGCATCCTGGGTGACGGGCCAGACGCTGCCGGTGGACGGCGGCTTCACCGTGGCCGGCTGACGGAGGCGATGCGATGAGCGACGATGCCGACCGGCCCGGCCCCGATCATATCCGTTCCGTGTTCGAACGCTATGGCGCCCTGCTGAGCGCGGGCGATACGGACGGCATCGTGGCGCTGTTCGCGCCCGATGCGGTCGTGCGCGATCCGGTCGATGGGCCGGAATATCGCGGCCATCCGGCGATCCGGGCCTTCTATCAATCCGGTTTCGACGCCATGGGCGGCGGCATCCAGATGACGCTGGAGGGCAATGTCCGCGTTGCGGGACGCCACGGCGCCGCCGCCTTCATCGCCCGTACGATCAATCACAGCGAGATATTCGAGACCGACACGTTGGACGTCATGCGGTTCGACGGCGAGGGCCGGATCGTCGCGATGGACGCCTATTGGGGCCCATCCAACTTTCGTCGGGCGTAAACCCGACGCTTGCGGGTTGAGCGAAACGCCTTCGCGCTTTATCCCGCTCGCCCATGCTCAAGCTCTTCATCGGCAACAAGGCCTATTCCTCCTGGTCGCTGCGCGGCTGGCTCGCCGTTCGCCAGTCCGGCCTGCCGTTCGAGGAGATCGTCGTCCCGCTCTATGACGAGGATTGGGACAAGCGGCGCGAAGGCGACGAGTTCGCGCCCTCTTCGGGCAAGGTGCCGATCCTCTGGGATGACGAGACTGTCGTATGGGACAGCCTCGCCATCATCGAATATCTGGCGGACAAGACAGGGCGCGACCGCTTCTGGCCAGCCGACGACGCCGCCCGCGCGATGGCGCGATCCATGGCCGCCGAGATGCATTCGAGCTTCGCCAATCTGCGGCGCGAGCATTCGATGAATCTGCGCCACCGCCTGCCGCCGCGCGAGCTCAGCGAGGGCGTGCAGCAGGATGTCGTGCGCATCCTCGAACTCTGGGCGGAGGCGCGTGCGCGATTCGGCGGCACGGGGCCCTTCCTGTTCAGCGATTTCGGCGCGGCGGACATCATGTTCGCCCCGGTGATCACCCGCTTCGTGACCTATTCCATCCCGCTGCCCCGCTTCGCCGTCGCCTATGCCGAAGCGGTACTCACCCATCCCTTCATGCAGGACTGGCTCGCCGCCGCGCAGGAGGAACAATGGGTGATCGAGAAATTCGAGCCGCAACAGGCCGGAAAAATCTAAGCGATCCGCTCACGCTCCTTTTCAGGCACGTTACGCACGTTCCGACTCGCGGGGTGTTTCCACCCGTGTCGAAAATGCTCTAGGCGGACGCGATGCACGCCACGATCGATCCGCTCGACCTCACCCGACGCCTCATCGCCTGCCCCAGCGTCACGCCAGCGGATGCCGGCGCGCTGGACGTGATCGAAAACGCGCTGGGAGCGATCGGCTTCACCGTGCATCGTTTCGTCGCGGGCGAGGCGCCGGACGGGCCTGTCGAGAATCTCTTCGCCACGCGCGGCTCGGGCGGCCGCCATTTCGCCTTTGCCGGCCATAGCGACGTCGTCCCTCCCGGACCGGGCTGGACGAGCAATCCGTTCGAGCCTGCGGTGCGCGGCGATCTGCTGCACGGCCGCGGCGCGGTGGACATGAAAGGCGCGATCGCCGCCTTCATCTCCGCCGCAGAGCGCACCGCCGGCTCTTCCGGCACGCTCAGCCTGATCATCACCGGCGACGAGGAAGGCCCCGCCACCTATGGCACCGTGGCGCTGATGGATTGGATGGCCGAACGCGGCATCCGGCCCGATCTCTGCCTGGTAGGCGAGCCGACGTCCGAGGCACGGCTGGGCGATACGATCAAGATCGGCCGGCGCGGCTCGGTCAATATGTGGATCGACGTGCCCGGAACTCAGGGTCATGTCGCCTATCCGCATCTCGCGGACAATCCGGTACCACGGCTCGTGCGGCTGCTCGATGCGCTCGACCGCTGGACGCTGGATGACGGCAACGACTGGTTCCAACCCTCCAACCTCGAAATTACCGATATCGAGACCGGCAACGCCGCGACCAACGTGATTCCGGCGCGCGCCGGAGCGCGACTGAACATCCGCTTCAACGATCTGCAGCGCGGCCAGGCGCTGGTCGATCATGTCCGCGCGCTGATTCAGAACCACGCGCCGGGCGCGCATCTCGATGCCCGCATCTCGGGCGAGGCCTTCCTCACCGAGCCCGGCACGCTCTCGACACTGGTTTCCGAGGCCATCGCTGGCGTCACCGGCGTCACGCCAAAGCTGTCGACCAGCGGCGGCACGTCCGACGCGCGCTTCCTTTCGCGCATCTGCCCGGTGGTGGAGTTCGGCCTGCCCAACGCGACGATGCACAAGCTGGACGAGGCAGTCGCGATTGCGGACCTCTATCGCCTCACCGATATCTACGCAGACGTGATCGAGCGCACCCTGCGCGACTGATCGAAGGGGGTGACCCGCCCCGAAATCCAGTCGACGAAGATCTGCTCGTCGACAGGTTTCGACAGGGTATAGCCCTGGATCAGATCGCAGCCGATGACGCGCAGCACCTGCCGCTGTGCATCGTCTTCAACGCGTTCGGCGACGACTTCGTAGCCGAGTCCGTGGACCAGGTTGATCATCGAATGGACCATCGCCCGCGTCTCGGACGAACGCACGATGTCCTGGATCAGACTGCCGTCGAGCTTCACCCGGTCGAGCGGCATGTCCTTCATCCTGGCGAAATTGGAATAACCTGTGCCGAAATCGTCGATCGCGATGGCGATGCCCCAGCCGCGCAGCCGCGCTATGCTTTCGAGCACTGCCGGGCTGCATTGCATCGCCAGCGTTTCGGTGATCTCAATCTCCAGCTTCGAGTAGGGTGCGCCGCTGCTTTCCACTGCGAGACGCAGGCGATCGACGAAATCCGGCCGTTCGAGTTGCCGCGGGCTGACGTTGAAGGTCAGCCGCTGGCTGAGGCCCTGGCGGTGCCAGCGCGCCAGCGTGTCCGCGACGGCATCCACCACCCAGCCGCCAATATCGACGATCAGGCCATTTTCCTCCGCAGCGGCGATGAAGGAGCCAGGCATGCGCAGCCCTTGGGTGGGATGGCGCCAGCGGATTAGGGCCTCGGCCGCTACGATCGTATCGGTGCGCACGTCGAGCTGCGGCTGGAAGACCAGCTCAAACTCGTTGCGCTCGACCGCCTGACGCAGCTCGCGCTCAAGTTTAAGCTTATCTTCGAACTGCGCTGCCAGGGCATCGGTGAAGAACTGCACCTGATTGCGGCCATTTGCCTTGGCCTCGTACATCGCAACGTCCGCGGCGC
The DNA here is from genome assembly GCF_009755815.1 of Flavisphingomonas formosensis. GTDB lineage: Bacteria > Pseudomonadota > Alphaproteobacteria > Sphingomonadales > Sphingomonadaceae > Flavisphingomonas > Flavisphingomonas formosensis. The sequence goes on along the minus strand of NZ_WRPK01000014.1, from coordinate 73,662 downwards.
GCATCAGACAGCTCAGATCGCCGCCATGCATGGGATAGAGCGCGACCCCAATCGACGCGCCTATATCGAGCGAATGATCGCTCATATGGAAAGGTTCGGACAGACCGTAGAGAATGCGGCGCGCGAGGCGCAGGGCGTGGCTCTGATCACGAAGCCCGGCGAACAGCAGGGTGAACTCGTCGCCGGCAAGACGTGCGACGATCGGTTCCGGCAGTTCGCTCCCCGCGCCGCCGATCCCTTCGCCAGCCGCGACGTGGCGCAGCCGGTTGGCCACCATCATCAGCAGCTGATCGCCCTGCGCATGACCCAGGCTGTCATTCACCTGCTTGAAGCGGTCGAGATCGATGAACAGCAAGGCGGCTACGCTGCCATGAGGAATACCGGCGAGCAGCTGCTCGGCATCGCGGCGGAACTTGACGCGGTTCGGCAATGAGGTGACTGGATCATACATCGCCAGCGCGTTCACGCTTTCAAGATTGGCGCGCACCTGGGCGAAGAGGCCCTCGACGGCAGTCGCCAACATCGGCAGCGTCGCCGATACCGAGTTCGGCGTGGGTGACAGCAAATCTCCCTCCGCCGCCTGGACGATCCGATCCGACACCGCGTCCACAGCTTCGGCGGTGCCGGCGATCGCACGCTCGGCCGAGCCCCAGCTCATCACGCCACAGACGATGGCGATGATCAACGCGCTCAGCACTTGGCCGTGCGTGCCGGCCTTTGGCGCCCCCGCCAGCAAAGCCAGAATGAAGACGACGGCTCCGGCAGCTAGCGCGAACGCGACCGCGCGGCTCTTGAGCGAGAAACCTTCCATGCCGTAAGAGCCTGCCCCCTGATGCCAGACCGGATCTGGTCCGGTCTTCCCTCGACGGCGCTATGACACGGAGGGAGTTAAGAAATCCTCGTCAGGCAGGACGATCGCGCCGGCGCAGCACGATATAGAGGGCGCCGGTGCCGCCGTGCCGCGGATGAGCGCCCCGCACCGCGGCGATGTCGGCGACGTGACGGGACGCCGCCAGCCAATCCCCGACGGCAGCGCGGATAGCGCCGCGGCGAGGTCCCTCGCTCTGTTGCGGCCGCGGTTTGCCTGTGACGAGCAGGATCAGGCGGCCGCCTCGTGCCAAAGTGCGCGCAATACCGGCATCCAAGGCCGCATGGGCGCTGGCCAGCGTGTGGCCATGAAGATCGATCGTCGCATCGGGCTCGACGATGCCGCGGCGAAGCCGGCGATCCCAGCCGCCGTCCAGCGTTTCGCCAGGGCTCGGCCGGGAAGCCGGTTCACCGCGACGAGCGGGCGATGAGACCGGCGCAGGCTTCGTCGCCCGCTCCGTTTTCGCGGAGGGGGTTTCGGCCGCTGGCAGCGACGGGTGCATGGAACGATTGCCTTCGATCGGGCGGACTGTCGCGATCACGCGCCGCCAGAGCATGGCTTCTTCAGGGTCGAGCTGCCGCCCCGCCACCGCTGCCCCCCCGAGCGCGCGCCACGCTGCCGATCGGCAGCAGGATGGTGGCCTGTCCGCGCGAGGACATGCCGCCCGCCACGGTCCGGGCATTGTCGCCCGCACCCCAGAAGGTGTCGATGCGATTTGCTCCCTTGATCGCGCCGCCCGTATCCTGCGCGACCCACAAGCCGGTCGCCTCGCTGCGATCCATCTCAAGCCACACAGGCGCTCCCAAAGGAATATAGGCCGGATCGGCGGCGACAGAGACCCGGCCCGTGACCGGCACGCCCAGCGCACCCAACGGCCCCGGCCCGACGATTTCCTTGAAAAACACGAAGCTCTTGTTCTGCTGCATGATCGAGATGCCGCCATCCGGCTCCTGCCGCAGTCGGGCCATGACGCCCTGCATCGTCGCGGAGCCCGATGCGAGCATGCCGCGATCCTTCATCCATTTGCCTATACCGACATAATCGCGGCCATTCTGCCCGTCATAGCCGATCCGCATGATCGTGCCGTCGGGCAGGCGCAGCCGTCCCGAGCCCTGGACCTGGAGGAAGAAGAATTCGATAGGATCGGCGGCCCAGGCGATCTCCAACCCCTGCCCGGCAAGCGCGCCGCCATCGATCGCCGTTCGATCATGATAGGGAATGAGCGTGTTTGCGGACACGCGGCCGCGAATCCTCTTGCCCTTCAGGTCCGGCGCGAAGAGGCCGAGATCGACATCGATCAAGTCGGGCGGGCGGCGGTAGATCGGCACCGTGAAACCAGACGAGCGGCTGCGCGATCCGAGGATTTCGGGTTCATAATAGCCCGTCGCATAGGCGCTGCCGGTCCCGACAACCGCGGTTTCGAAATAGCGCGCAAAAAAACTCCGCGCGTCGCTGTCCGGCCAGGAGACGGCCGCGTTGCAGGCCGGCGCCCAATCCGATGGAATGGTAAGGCCGCTGCCGTCCGTCCGCTTGACGAGCGCCGGACAGGACAGCCTGAAGGCACCCAGCGCGGCGCGCGCGCCATCGGCAGTGATCGGCAGGCTTGCCACGGCAGGCCCCGGCTGAACCCCGGCACCACGGGCATTTGCGCCGCTCGCAGCGGGCGTCTGCGGCAGCGGCGCGGTCGACGGGCCGTGGGCAGGCGCCGGGATGGTGTCGGGAACGATGATCGGCAGCTTCGGCGCGGACGGCGCACGGCTACCGGCTGACTCCGGCGTGGAGGGTACGACACCACAAGCGGAAAGGAACAGCGCGGCGCCGAGCGCCGCGTAACGCAGCGCCGTCACGCCGCCTCGTCGGTCTCGACCAGAATCCAGTTGGGATCCTCCGCACGGACATGCCGGCTGAAGGTCCACAGATCGTGCGTCGGCACGGCATCGCTGAGCGAGCCGGCAATGACGTTGCCATCGGCATCGCGCGTCACCGCCGCGATATCAGCGTCGAAGCGCACCGTGATTACCGCCATCTGGCCGTCGAGCCGCGCCGCCTCGATCGATGCGTTTTCGATCGATACCAGGCGATTCTCCAATAGGTGGCCCGCCGCCTTACGATCGGCGATAGCCTGGGCGAACGCCTCGCGAACGTCGCCGTCGACCAGCCGGCCCAGCTCGCCTTCGTCGCCGCGCCAGAAGGCTTCCAATATCATGCGGTAGGCCGAGCGGGCTCCTTCCAGAAAACGCCGCACGTCGAACAGAGCATCGGCCTGTACGATCTGGCGAATGCCGTCCATTGCAGCAGGCGTTATCGCCGTATCCGCAGGCGAGATCGGCTGGGGCGCAAGATCGGCGATCGGGCGACTCACCGGCGCGGGCTGCGCAGGCGCCTCCGCCGGCTTCGCGATCGGCTGCTCATGGCCGGTGCGACGGCCCAGCACGCTGAACAGCCGCAGCCCTACCAGCAGGGCCACCATCGCCAATATGATGATCTCGACCAACCAATCCTCCGAACGGAACAACCCGTACATAGGCAAATCGACGTCAGGTTTCAAATGGCGCCGACTTTCCATCCATTGGGACGGCGACGTCGTCCGGTCAACCGGCCGTTCGCAAGCCGAGCCAACGGCCCACCCCGGGAATGCGCCGGAACAGCAGGAGTTCCGCAGCGCGCACCAAAAGCAGCGAGATGCCTCGGCGGACACCCGTCGCCACCACATCACATAGCGGAAAGGCGATCATGCCCAGACCGAAGCAGTGAGCAGGTCGAAACTCTTGGTTACTCCGAAAACTGACCCCTGCGGTGACGAATTTTGACAAGGCCGCGCGTCCTGCACCGCCATCAGAGGCAAAGGCGGGAGAGGACCAGGACGATTGCCAGCTCGGCGAGATGCGAGCCCCACTAGGCGATCAACGAGGCTCTCGCCGCAGTCGGCCGCCGGCGCCACGGCAAAGCCGTCACGCCGGACGGATCCAGACGTCAGTGAACGTTGATGCTGCCCACCGAGCCAAGCAGGCCGAAAGCCTGCAGCAGCCAGAGAATCACGAAGATGACGACGACCGCGTTGAGGATGGTTTTGATCGATCCGGCCATCGGGATGTAATTGTTGACGAGCCATAGCAGCACGCCGACCACGATGAGAACGATGATGATGTTGATCAACATGGGGCCTTCTCCAGACCGGCGCGCGATGGTCGCTGCCGTAACGAAGCCATCAACCCGAAGGCCGCGACAAATGTTCCGCCGGCAAGCCTGAAAGCCGCTTGGAAACGCGCCCGCAGCGCATTGGCGGGCCTGCCCCGCTTACCATGTCTCCGGCGATACAATTCGCGACACTTTTCTCCAGACCCCGACAAAATCGTGCGACAGGCCGAACGCATTTTCCTCTCAACGCCAATCACGGCGTTCGTGAAGGGAGATATACGATGAAGAAGCTGATCCTCGCCGCGCTGGCCGCCTCCGTCGTCGCAACGCCGGTGCTCGCGGCTCCTTATGATCACCGCCCGCCCGTACAGAAGCAGGTGATCGTGAAGAAGAAGGTCACCACGGTTAAGTATCGTAGCTGGCACAAGGGCGATCGTTTCAATCACCGCTATGCTCGAAACTATCGGGTGATCAGCACCCCCAACCGTTATCATCTGCGCCCCGCGCCCAAGGGCTATCGCTGGGTCCAGTCGGGCAATGACGCGGTGCTGGTCGGCATCGCCAGCGGGATCATCAGCTCGGTGATCGTCAACGGCATCCGCTGATCCCGCTAGACATAGAGGCCCATGGCCCCCGGCCGGACGAACCGGCCGGGGGCTCTCGTCACAAGCCGCGCAGAAATTCTATCGCAGCGGCCGTCATATCCGCTCCGATGGCGTGGCCATAGCCTTCGCTCGCCATCAGCGAGACGTCATGTCCAGCCGCGCGGAGCGCCGCCTCAGCCTCGCCGGCGAGTGGGAACGGCATCATCGTGTCGAGCTTATCGTGCAGCAGCAGCACCGCGGGCGATCCCGACCGCGCCGGGGATAGCGGAGCCGCCAGCCGCCCTGCTACAGCCACAACGGCCCCGAACGTGCCGCCGCCCACCACCGCCGCGAGCGACATGATCGATCCCTGGCTGAAGCCGGCCAGTGCGATCGCATTCCGTGCAACGCCCCGGTCATGGGCCAAGCCGTCGATCCGTGCGAGCAAGCCCGGCAACGCCGCCGCCACGCGGGCGGGCCGATTGGTCTCGGTCACGCCCTTGATGGAAAACCACTGCCGCCCTCGCGGCGGAGGCATGTCATAAGGTTCCGGCCCGTCCAGCGCGACCGCTTCCGCGCCGATCGCAGCGGCAAGCGCCTCGCCGAAAGGCGCGATGTCCGCTGCGCACGAACCGACGCCATGGAGCGCCACGATCAGGCGGATCGTCATGCCCTCTCCTCCATCCCTATCCGCGCCGGGCTATCGTCCGCGATCGATGGCTGCGATCATCATCAAGGTTGCACGATCACAAGGGCAGCGCGCCGGAATCGACCGGCACGCCGCCCTCCCCAATTCCTGATACTTGATATTACTCCGCTGCTTCGTCCAGCCGCTCGACAGCAAGCGCGGCTTCGGCATCGTGGCCGATCAGCCTGTCGTAATTCTTATGCATGCGCAGGACATTCTGCTCGCGCCGACCGAAGATGATCGACGGGACCGCACCATTCTCCATCATGATCTGCGAGTTGGACTGGACCTTCATGTCCTCTTCCATCGCAACGGTGAGCACCATCGCCGCCATCGCCTCGTCGCGTGCCTTCTGTTCCGCGTCCGGATTCCGGCCCCATCCGTAGAAGCGGATGTTGTAATCGCATCGACCCGGATCGTCGCTCGGATCGCTGCGCTGGAATATCGCCATGCCTTCGCCGACGCTCACGATCGTATTGGGGAAAATCGCATTGGAAACGGAGAAGCCGCAATATTCCGGCCATTCCTCTTCCGGCATGTCCCGCATCGCAAGCATCTCCGGACTGACATTCACCAGCGAGTGATGCAGGCCGAAATCGATATGGCGGAAGAATTTGAGGGTCATGGGCCCGACGGTCTGGGGATGCAGGAAGGGCACATGATAGCCCTCCACGCCGCCATCCACCGCATGCTTCCAGTTGATCCGCGCCGTCTGACTGTGGCCGCTGATCAACCGGAGATTTTCCATGTGGTAACCGGCAAGATGCTGTTTCATCGGCCCCATGAACGCGTCGAAATCAAGATGGCCGTCCGGTTGCGGATGGACGACGATCACGCCGATTTCCTCGTGGATCGGCAAGGCGATCAGGCCGCGATCCTCGAGCAGTCCGTCAAACGAGTCCTTGCTCGGCACGCCGATCAGGTCGCCATGCGAGTTGAACGTCCAGGCATGATAGGGGCAGGTGAAGGTGGAGGCGTGGCCGCAGCCTTCGGCCAGCTGCACGCCGCGGTGGCGGCAGGCATTGAGGAAAGCCCGCGCTTTGCCGTCCTTGCCGCGCGTCAGCAGGATCGGCTTTCCTGCGATCGATGTCGCGTAATAATCCCCATTTTCGGGAATATCGGCGGAATAGGCGACGAGCTGCGGGCGATTGAGGAAGAATTCCTCCTTTTCCTTCAGGAACCGCGCCTTGTCGGTGAAACGGCCGATGTCGACCTCCCAAGCCGGCTCGTTCGCATATTGCATCTCGTCCCGCTCGATCATGCCGATCACCTCCCTGGCGATCGCAATCCGTGCCGCGCGCTCCATCTCGCTCTCCTTCGCTAGGTTCGTGGCGGCTACCCCGCTCTCCAAACGACAGGCAGATTAATGACGAATGCGTCTTTTTACAAAGAATATTCTACGCATCTGCATCAGATATAACCGGACGCAAGCGGCTTTATGATAAAAATACCGCGTACTGGCCGATCAACCCGCTTCCTTCCAGCGCCCTGCTTCGTCCTGGCGCCAGAAATATCGATCGATCCCGTCCCGGCCGGCCAATCCGCGCCAGGCGGCCCGGGCAGCATCGATCGTCAGCGAATCGAAGAAATGGAATGCGCGATCAAATGCGAGCGCCTCTTCCCGCCAGCGCCCATCCACCAGCGCGACAGCCCGGGCAGCGTTGAGCGGCACCGGCGCATTGCTCAGCAGGACCAGCTGATCGGCCTCTCCCTCTTCCCCTGCCAGGCCATGCGGCAGGAAGCTGTCCGGTCGATAGGTCCATAGATGCGCATCCAGCCGTGCGAGCAAGCTCCTCTCTTCGGCAACGACGAGCAGCCGCCCGCCGCCTTCGACGATTCGCTCTGCAATACGCGGCAGCGCGCGTTCGACGGGCGTCGCGGCGAGATGATAGAAATCAACGCGCACGGCGCCCGCCTCTGCCGGCTCAGCGCTCGAAATTATCCGCGACGAACTGATCGAGCAGGCGCACGCCGAAGCCGGTCGCGCCCTTGTCCCACAGCGTGCCCGGCTTCGCCGCCCAGACCATGCCGGCGATATCGAGATGCGCCCAACGCGTATCGCCTTCGATGTAGCGCAGCAGGAACTGGGCCGCCGAGATCGAGCCGGCATCGCGCGGACCGACATTCTTCATGTCAGCGATCGGCGATTCGATCAGCTTGTCATAGGCATCGGAAAGCGGGAAGCGCCACAGCGCGTCGCCCGAAGCCTTGCCGGCGGCGAGAAGCTGATCGGCCAGCGTGTCGCTGTTCGAAAAGAGGCCCCCATGCTCGTGGCCGAGCGCGATGATCATCGCGCCGGTCAGCGTCGCGAGATCGATGATCGTATGCGGCTGATAATTTTTCTGCACCCAGGTGAGCGCATCGCACAGCACCAGCCGGCCCTCGGCATCGGTGTTGATCACCTCGACGGTCTGGCCGGACATGGTGGTGACGACATCGCCGGGGCGCTGCGCCTTGCCGTCGGGCATGTTTTCGACGAGTCCGCAGATGCCGACGACATGCACCTTCGCCTTGCGCGCGGCGAGAGCGCGAATGGCGCCCGCCACCGCACCGGCCCCGCCCATGTCCCACTTCATGTCCTCCATGCCCGCCGGCGGCTTCAGCGAGATGCCGCCGGTATCGAAGGTCACGCCCTTGCCCACGAAGGCGAGCGGCGGATTGCCGCTGTCTCCGGTGCCGTTCCAGCGCATCACGAGCAGGCGTGCGGGACGATCCGATCCCTGCGCAACGCCGAGCAGCGCCCCCATGCCGGCGGCGCGCATCGCATCCTCGTCCAGCACGCTGATCTCGACACCGAGCTCACGCATCGGCAGGCAGCGTTCGACAAAGCTTTCCGGATAGATGATGTTGGCAGGCTCGGAGACCAGCTCGCGCGTGAAAGCGATGCCCTGGGCCAGGCCCTCCAGCGGCGCCCATGCGGCCTCGACGCCCGCGGGCGCGCCGACGATGACGACCTCCTTGAGGCTCGGGCGCGATTTTTCAGGCAAGCGGGTACGGTAGAGGTCGTAGCGCCAGCTGCGCAGCAGCGCGCCGAAAGCGATATGCGCGCCGGCCCCTGCATCCGTCCCTGCGCGCGACAGATCGACGACCAGCACTTCCTCACCCGAGGTTAGCAAGCGTGCCGACAGAGCCGAGCCCAGCGCTTCCCAGGCCTTTGCGTCCGGATTGGAGCCGGCGCCGGACAGCAGGGTACGACGCACCCCGCCCTCTTCCGGCAAATACAGCTCGAGGATGTTGCCCTTGTCGCCCTCGAAGCGCGCCGCGCCGGCGGCGCTGGCGGCGAGCGGCGGCAGCGCGGGATCGAGCGCGGTACCGGCTGCGACGGGGAGAGCGAGAACATAGGCGCCGGACGGACGGGTATCGGAAAAACGGACCAGCATGGAAAGGCAAACCTCCTCAGCGAAGGACAGGCTCTAGAACGGAATGCGACGCCGCGAAACCGCCAAGGCTCGAAGCGACCGATTTAGGAACGCAAGCGCGTTTTGGAATGGCCGTCGCAACGGCTCGCAGCCGCTGCCGCGACCCGGGGATGCCGGGAAGTTCGGATGGGCCGAGCCGCAAGTGATTGCAGGCTGGCGAGACAGATGCGATAGGCGCTCCTTCGTAGGGTGGTCGCGCGGGGACATGTGATCAGGGTTCGTTTGCTTTGCCTGTCCGCATTGCCGTTGGTGCTCTCCACCGCCACGGCCGTTCGTGCGCAGGATCTGACGCGTCCGGAGCCCGCCGTCGCCCCCGTTACCGATACGCCCCCGCCGGCGGATGACCAGCAGGTGACATTCACCGCCGATACGCTGACCTATGACGACAAGGCAGACGTCGTCACCGCTTCCGGAACCGTGCACATGCTGCGCGACGGCAACGAACTCCATGCCGACACGGTGACCTGGAACCGGACGACCGGCCAGGTCCGCGCGATCGGCAACGTCGCGATCCGCAATCCCAATGGAGACATTGCCTATGGCGACAATGTCGAGCTGACCGACACGCTCAAGGACGGCGTGGCGGACAATATGCTGCTCGTCCTCGAAAATGGCGGGCGCATCGCGGCAGTGCACGGCACGCGGGTGAATGGCGTGTCGACGATGGAGCACGCTGCCTACACCCCGTGCGCTGTGGTGAGCTCCGAGGGCTGCCCGAAGACGCCGCTCTGGCAGATCAATGCCGTCCGGGTGGTCCACAATCCTGCCAAGCACCGCGTCTTCTACAAGGATGCGACGCTCTCGCTCCTCGGCGTGCCTATCCTGGCATTGCCCGGCATCTCGCATCCGGACGGCAATGGCGGCGGCGGCCCCGGCCTTCTCGTGCCCGAAATCCAGTATAACAGGACCAACGGGCTCCAGCTGGCGCTGCCCTATTATGTCAAGCTCGCGCCGAACAAGGACCTGACGGTCACGCCCTATCTCTACACCGGCGTGCTGCCAGCGCTCGAGGCAAAATATCGCAGCCTGCTGTCCTATGGCGCCTATCAGGTCGGGGGCATGATCACCTATGGAACCCGCCTGCCTGCCACGACGATCGGCGAATCCACGACCAACCTGGTCGGAACCCGCTCGATCCGCGGCTATATCGATGCCAATGGCACCTTTCAGCTGGGTACCGACTGGACGCTGACCGGTGTGCTGCGCCTATCGAGCGACCGCACGTTCCTGCGCCGCTACTCGATCAGCAATGACGATCGGCTGCGCTCGATGGTCAATGCTGAGCGGATCACGGCGGACAGCTATCTATCGATCGCCGGCTGGTACGTGCAGACGCTTCGCGCGGGGGATTCGCAAGGGAAGCAGCCGATCGCCTTGCCCGCGATCGACTATCGGCTACGCCTTCCGGAGAAGATACTGGGCGGACAGCTTCAGATCCAGGCGAACAGCCTCGGCATCATTCGGACAGCCGGACAGGACACGCAACGCGCCTTTGCCAGCATCGAGTGGGATATGCGGACGATCACGCCACTCGGCCAGGAGCTGACCCTGACCGCCTTCGGCCGCGGCGACGTCTACCATAGCAGCAATACCCTCTCGACCTCGGTCGACATTTATCGCGGCATGGCGGGGTGGCAAGGCCGCGGCACCGCCGCCTTCGCCGCGGACATGCGCTGGCCGTTCGTCGGCGAATTGTTCGGCGGCACCCAGGTGCTCTCCCCGCGAGTCCAGCTGGTCGCGGCCCCGCCCACGAAGAATCTCGAAATTCCCAATGAGGATTCGCGCGCCTTCGACCTCGACGATTCGAACATCTTCGCGCTGAATCGCTTCCCTGGCTATGATCGCTGGGAGGATGGCAACCGGGTCACCTACGGCCTCGAATGGAATTTCGATCGGCCGCGCTTCTCGATCACCACGATGATCGGCCAGAGCTATCGCCTGACCAACAAGGCCTCGCTCTTCCCGGTCGGGACCGGCCTCACCGATCGCTTCTCGGACATCGTCGGCCGTACCGAGATACGCTATGGCAACTTCCTGGAGCTGAGCCACCGATTCCGGCTCGACAAGGATACGCTGGCGCTGCGGCGGAACGAAATCGACGCCACGATCGGCAGCAAGCAGACCTACATCACGGTCGACTATCTCCGCCTCAACCGGAATATCGTGAACGATATCGAGGACTTGCAGGACCATGAGGAAATCCGGGTGGGCGCGCGCATAGCGATCAACCGGCACTGGTCGATCTTCGGATCGACGGTGGTCGACCTCACCAGCAAGAGCGAGGATCCGCTGTCGCTGGCCGACGGCTACCAGCCCGTGCGCGATCGCATCGGCGTCGAATATGACGACGATTGTTTCGAATTCGGGCTGACCTGGAAGCGCGACTATGATCAAACCGGTGACGCCCGGGCAGGAAGCACGGTCCTGTTGCGTCTGGCATTCAAGAATTTGGGCCGCTAAGCGTGCGTTCAGCCGACATGGGGGATGGCAGCCCGCAGCAGGCACGCGGGCAGCGCGAGCATATGGAGCGAGAGTGATCGTACAATCGAAGGGTATCTCGCGGCTGGGCAAGGCGGCCGTCATGGCTGGCGTGCTGCTGGCCGCCACCACGGCGATAGCCCAGAGCGTCGGCGACGATGACGATGCGACTCCGTCGGTGGGGCTCGACCTGCCGAAGGATCTGACCGTTTTCGGCCACAGCGATCCGAACGTCCACAAGGCTACGGCGATCGTAAACGGTACGATCATCACCGACACGGACGTCGATCAGCGCCTGGCGCTGGTGGTAGCCGCGAATGGCGGCAAGATCCCCGAGGACGAGAAGGAGCGGCTTCGGCTGCAGGTGCTCCGCAACCTGATCGACGAGACGCTGCAGATCCAGGAAGCGCGCGCTAACGACATCAAGATCTCCAAGGAGGAGATCCAGCAGACGTTCGAGCGCGTATCTTCCAATTTCAAGCGCACGCCCAATGATTTCGCCGCCTATCTGCGCGAGAAGGGCTCGTCGGAAGCCTCGATCAAGCGCCAGATCGAAGGCGAACTTTCGTGGAATCGCCTGTTGCGCCGGCGCGTCGAGCCCTTCGTTTCGGTCAGCGAGGAAGAGGTGAAGGCGGTGATCGACCGCCTCAATGCCTCCAAGGGCGCGCATGAATATCACGTCGCTGAAATCTATCTGTCGGCGACGCCGGACACCCAGGCGCAGGTGCTCGCCAATGCCCAGCGCATCGTCGACCAGGTCCGCAAGGGCGGCTCCTTCGTCGCCTATGCACGGCAATATTCCGAAGCATCGACCGCCGCGGTCGGCGGCGATCTCGGCTGGGTGCGCGCAGGGCAGCTTCCCGAAGCGCTGGCCCAGGCCGTGCAGACTCTTACCAACGGCCAGATCAGCGATCCGATCAGCGTACCAGGCGGCTACTCCGTCATCGCACTTGTTGACCAGCGTCAGGTGCTCACCTCCGACGCGCGCGACGCGGTGCTGAGCCTCAAGCAGATCTCGATCACCTTCCCGCCCAACCTCACCCAGACGACGGCGGCCCCCAAGGTGGAAGCGTTCGCCAAGGCCGTGCAGGGCATCCAGGGCTGCGGCAAGGTCGAGGAGGTCGCCTCGCAGATCGGTGCCGAGGTGGTGCAAAGCGATCAGGTGAAGGTGCGCGATCTGCCGCCGGCGCTACAGACGATGCTGGTCAATCTGTCGATCGGCCAGGCAACCCAGCCGTTCGGATCGCTGCAGGAGGGCATCCGCTCGCTCGTGCTGTGCGGACGTGACGATCCGCAGGTGTCGGACGGTCCGTCCTACGACCAGATTTACAACCAGATGCAGGAAGAGCGCGTGAACCGCCGTGCGCAGCGCTATCTGCGCGACCTGCGGCGCGACGCGGTGGTCGATTATCGATGAGCATGCCATGGGCCGTGTGAGCCCGCTTGCGGTTTCGCTCGGGGATCCGGCCGGCATCGGACCGGAGATCGTCGCCAAGGCTTGGGAACAACGCCTCGCGGCCAAGCTGCCACCGTTCTTTGCCGTCGGGGCCACACGGTCGATCCAGGCCGTATGGCAGGGCCCGATCATCCGCATTTCCGATCCGGCCGATGCCGAGACACTTTTTGGCGAGGCACTGCCGATCTTCGAGGTGGACGATGCCGCCGCGATCATTCCCGGCGAGCCGAACATGCCCGGCGCACGCTGTTCGCTCGATTCGCTGGAACTCGCTGCGGGCCTCGCCCGCTCCGGCGTCGCCGGAGCGCTGGTGACGGGTCCGGTGAGCAAGGCGCAGCTTTATGCGATCGGTTTCAACCACGCCGGCCAGACCGAGTTCATCGCCGAACGCTGCGGCATCTCGCGCGAGAATGTGGCGATGATGCTGGCGGGGCCGACATTGCGGGCCGTGCCGGTGACTACCCATGTCGCGCTGCGCGAGGTGCCCGACCTGATCAGCGTCGATCTGCTCCTCGCCAAGATCCGCACCACCGATCGCGGCCTACGTCGCAACTTCGGCATCGCCTCGCCCCGCCTCGCAGTGGCCGGCATCAACCCGCACGCCGGAGAGCAGGGCGCGCTCGGCCGCGAGGAGATCGAGGTCATCACGCCGGCGATCGAACTGGCGCGGGAGGAAGGAATAGACGTGGTGGGGCCGCTCGCCGCCGACACGATGTTTCATCCCCGGGCCCGCGCGACCTACGATGCCGCCATCTGCCTGTATCACGATCAGGCGCTCATCCCGCTCAAGACGCTGCATTTCGATGAAGGCGTGAACATGACGCTGGGCCTGCCGATCGTGCGCACCGCGCCCGATCACGGCACCGCCTTCCCGATCGCCGGACAGGATCGCGCCGAACCGGGGGCGATGATCGCCGCGATCGCCATGGCAGGCGAATGCGCGGTGTTCCGCGCGCTGGAGGGATGACCGACTCGCTCGGCGCGCTGCCGCCGCTTCGGGACGTCATTGCGCGTCACGGCCTGGCCGCGAGCAAGGCCCTCGGGCAGAATTTCCTGCTCGACGGGCAATTGCTCGACCGGATCGCACGCATTCCCGGCCCGCTCGACGGCGAAGCCGTCTACGAGGTCGGTCCTGGACCCGGCGGTCTCACCCGCGCTCTGCTTGGGGCCGGCGCCCGCGTCGTCGCCGTCGAGCGAGACGAACGCTGCCTGCCTGCCCTTGCCGAACTGAGCGCGGCCGCCGATGGACGGCTGCGTGTCATTTCCGGCGATGCTATGGAGGTGGACGAGGCCGCCGAAGCAGGAGCCGGCGCCCATATCGTCGCCAATCTCCCCTATAATGTCGGCACGGCGTTGCTCGTGCGCTGGTTGACCGGCGGAAGCTGGCCGCCATGGTGGCGTTCGCTCACGCTGATGTTCCAGAAGGAAGTGGCAGAGCGGATCGTCGCCAGGCCGGGATCCGGCGCCTATGGGCGCCTCGCCGTTCTCGCGCAGTGGCGCAGCCAGGCGCGGATCGCGATGAGCGTCCATCGCTCCGCCTTCGTGCCGCCTCCCAAGGTGATGTCGGCGGTGGTCCACATCACACCCGCCTCGCAACCGGACGGCGTCGAGGTGCGAACGATCGAGGCACTGACCGGCGCCGCTTTCGGCCAGCGGCGCAAGATGCTGCGCCAGAGCCTGAAAGCGCTACCCGGCGCGCTCACAGCCCTGGAGGCGGTCGGTATCGATTCCGCCCGCCGGGCGGAAACGCTGTCGGTGGATGAGTTCGTCCAGATCGCCCGGGCGATGTAGGTCGGGATCGACTCCCAAAGACAGCCTGCCCCGCCTCCCGATCAGGGCTGAGGCGCCGCTTTCTCTTCCTCGCCCTTGGGCGGAACGGTCGTGGCCGCCTGAGCCGTCATGACGGCCGCGGGCGGCCCCTTCGCGATCGCCGCGGCAAGCGTGGTCGCCGGGGCACATTCGGTTTTGCAGATGCCACGGATGCGCGCGAGATTGGCCTGGGCCCGCGTCATCGCACCGCGCTGCACCATCGCCTCGCCCTGCCCGGCGAGCGCCGCGGTATCGTTGGGTTCGAGCGCAAGCGCCTCGCGGTAGAAACGTATCGCCTTGCCGGGCAGTTGCTGCGCCTGCGCCACCTTGCCCATGGCGATGAATGCCGCGCGGTTGCGCGGATCCACCGCCAGCGCGGTTTCAAGCAGGTCCTCGGCATTTGCGAGATTGCCGGCCCGGCGTGCCGTTTCCGCCTGCTGCAACAACTCGATCGAACGTGGATTGATCTGATCGTCGGGCTTCTGGCTTTGTCCGACGCTGGACACGGCAGCGAGAGAGAGAGCAAGGGCAATGGCGGTCGGCGAGAAACGCATCAACTTCTCCAGGACGGACTCCTGACCGCTTACTATCACGCTGCGCGCAGTCTCGCGACGAAAAAGCCGTCGGTATGGTCCCTTGCCGGCGTGAGCACCCGTCCGGCGCCAAGCTCACGGCCTGCGGCGAGCCCGTCGGCCTCGATCGCCCAGCCGGGATGGCGCACGAGAAACGCCCGCACCTGCTCCTCCCCCTCATCCGGCAGCAGCGAGCATACCGCATAGACCAGTGCGCCGCCCGGCCGGACCAGTTTCGCCGCGAGATCGAACAATCGTGCCTGAAGGCTCACCAGACGCTCGAGCCGCGCCGGCGACAGCCGCCAACGCGCTTCTGGATTGCGACGCCAGGTCCCGGTGCCAGAACAGGGCGCATCGACCAGCACGATATCCGCTACGGCCCGCAAATCGGTAAGCGCGGCCTCTTCGCGGCCATGATCGAGCAAGCGGCGCTCGACGATCGTCACCCCGGCCCGATCGGCACGCGGCGCCAGCCGGCCAAGCCGTGCGGCATCGGCGTCGCTCGCGATCAATCGGCCGCGATCGGCCATGTCGGCCGCCAGCGCCAGCGTCTTACCGCCGGCGCCCGCGCAAAGATCGATCACGGTCATACCCGGCTTTGCACCGCAGGCATGCGCAAGCAACTGGCTGCCTTCGTCCTGCACCTCGACGAGGCCTTGCCGCCAGGCATCGGTCGCTTCGACCCGAAACCCCTCGGGCAGGCGCAGACCATCCGGCGCATGCGGCGTGGCAACCGCATCAGGCAGCAGCGCGAGAGCCGCGGCGCGATCCCCGCGTAGCCGGTTGACGCGAAGGTCCAGCGGCGCGCGATCGAGCAGCGCCGGCAGCTCCTCCGCGCCGATGGCCGCGCGGAGCTTCTCCTCCAGCCAAGCCGGCGCCACGCCCGCCGCGGCCACGGCTTCGCCCGGATCGATCGGCGCCGGAGCGTGACGCGACCCGTCGAACAGTGCAGTCAACGGCGGATCGCCGGCCGCGAGACCGATCATCGCGGCGCGTCCGGACACCGGCCGCTCCCCAGCCCGGCGGATCGCGGCATAGACGAGATCGCGCACCGCACGCCGATCCTTCGATCCCGCGTAGCGGCGTTCGGCGAAATAGCGCGCGATCAGCGTATCGGCAGCCGCACCCTGATCGCGCGCACCGGCGATGATGCCGTCCAGCAGATCGATCGCGGCCTGGACGCGCGCGCCGGGCGTCACGAACCGAACCGCTTTGCAAAGGCTCCATAGACAGCCCGATCGGCGGTACGATCGAACACGGCCATGGTCACGCGGGCGAAGCAATTTGCGAATTCGCCCTTCAACAGATCCTCAAAAAGCCCGGCAATCTTATTGGGATCATTCCGGAAGACGCCACATCCCCAGGCACCGAGGATCAGGTCGCGATGGCGGTGGCGGTTGGCGAGCCACAGCAGCTTGCGCGCTCGTTCGCGATTGACCGCGTCGATCCGCGGGACCGCGTCCGGCTCGTTCTGGCGAACCGCACCGGCATTGACGGCGGGAGCGGTAATGAAGGCCGCATGATAAGGCGATAGCAGCAATTCCCCCGCATCGTCCCTGAACACGGGGACGGCCGGGGCGTGGATCATCCAGTCCGAATAGAGGCAGGACGGCTGGGCGCGATTATGCGCATAATAGTCGAATTGGCTGACGAGACAGGGATAAAGCGCCGACGAACGAGCGAGCGATTCCTCCTGCGCCTGTGCGCCGTTCAGAAAGCCGCCGCCCGGATTTCGGGCCGAGGCGAAGTTAAGGATACATATATCCGCATCCTCCTGCGCGCCGGTGAGGCGCTGCGCCGCCGCCAGACTGGTTTCGCCGGTCAATTCGATCAAGCAATTGGCAACCGTGACGATTGGCTCGATCCGGAGCGGAAAATCCTCGCCTCGATACAGACGTGTTCCGGCGACGGCGCGCTCGACTGCCGCCTTGATGGAAATATCGCTGTCGTCAGCCGCACGATAGCAGCCCGTCTCGACGATGCGGAGCGTTTCCTCCGCCGCCGCGATTCTCGCCGCCCTGTTCATCCGCTCGATCCGCCCGTTCGCGACCCCGTCGCAGAACGGGCGGTTCTCCACTCAGCGTGTCGGATAATTGGGGGCCTCACGCGTGATCGTCACGTCATGAACATGGCTTTCACGCAGGCCCGCATTGGTGATCTGCACGAAACGTGCCCGCTCGCGCAGCTCAGCAATGGTCGGTGCCCCGACATAGCCCATAGCAGCCTTCACGCCGCCGACGAGCTGATGGATCACATCCTTGGCCGGCCCCTTATAGGGCACCTGCCCCTCAATCCCTTCCGGAACGAGCTTGAGCTGATCCTTGATATCCTGCTGGAAATAGCGATCGGCCGATCCGCGCGCCATGGCGCCCACCGATCCCATGCCGCGATAGCTCTTATAGGCACGGCCTTGGTAAAGAAAGGTTTCTCCCGGCGCCTCTTCGGTGCCGGCGAGCAGCGAACCGACCATCACGCTCGCTGCGCCGGCGGCAAGCGCCTTGGCGATGTCGCCCGAGGTGCGCAGGCCGCCGTCCGCGATCACCGGAACGCCGGATTTCAGCGCCTCTTCCGCGGACTCCAGCACAGCCGTGAGCTGCGGCACGCCGACGCCCGCAACGACGCGGGTCGTGCAGATCGATCCCGGACCGATGCCCACCTTGATGCCGTCCGCGCCTGCGTCGATGAGGGCGCGCGTCGCCTCGGCCGTCGCGACATTGCCCGCAACTATCTGCACCGAGTTGGAGAGCTTCTTGATCCGCTCGACCGAACGGGCGACGTCCTTGTTGTGGCCATGGGCGGTATCGACCACGATCAGGTCGCATTCCGCATCGATCAACGCTTCGGTGCGGGCGAAACCCTTGTCGCCGACGGTGGTGGCGGCCGCGACCCGGAGGCGCCCCGATCCGTCCTTGGTGGCGGAGGGATAGGTGACCGCCTTCTCAATATCCTTCACGGTGATGAGCCCGACGCAGCGATAGGCATCATCGACGACGAGCAGCTTCTCGATCCGCCGCTGGTGGAGCAGGCGCCGCGCATCCTCCTGCGTGGTGCCGAGCGGCACCGTCGCCAGATTCTGGCTGGTCATCAGCTCTCGAACCGGCTGCTTGGGATTTTCGGCGAAGCGCACGTCGCGATTGGTGAGGATGCCGACCAGCTTGCCGGACGGCTCGGTGACGGGAATGCCGCTGATCCGATGGCGGGCCATCAGATCCTGCGCGTCGGCGAGCGTCTGGTCTGGACCGATGGTGATCGGATTGACCACCATGCCCGATTCGAAACGCTTGACGGCGCGGACTGCTGCCGCCTGCTCTTCCACGGTCAGATTGCGATGCAGAACGCCGAGGCCGCCGAGCTGCGCCATCACGATCGCCATGTCTGCTTCGGTGACGGTGTCCATCGCGGCGGACAATATGGGTATGTTGAGCGAGATCTCCCTGCTTACCCGGGTGCGCGTATCGGCCATGCTCGGCAAGACCTCGGACGCACCCGGCCGGAGGAGAACATCATCGAATGTAAGGCCGAGGGTAATATCCATGCGCGCCGATATCCTCATGTCCTGCTGCTGTCGAGAGGCTTCTCGTCGAGCCGGTCCTATAGGTATCGCGCACCGCAGTTTCCAGATTGTGTCGCACTGCAAAACCCGAAAATCCACCGAAGACGCCCTACGCTCACGCGCGAGAATCACTCCGGCGCTCGACCATTTCCAGCAAACTGGGCCGGATCGGCCAGCGCACGGGCGAAAAGGGAAAGAAAGGCTCCATCCTGCGCCGCGCCCGCGACGTCCAGCAGCCTGCCGCTCTCGTCATTGGGGCGGTGATAGCGGGTCGACATGAAAGAGCGCAGCCACCGAAGGTCGCCGTAGGCGCCGCCAACCATCACGGCGGGAATGCCGGCGCGCAGGAAAGCCCAGCCATCCTGCCGGCTGACATATGCGTTCGCGCCCCGGCTGTCGGTCACGACTCGCCCTGCATCTGCCGCGATCCGCTCGATCAGCGGATCGAGCGCCGTCTTCCCGCGGCCGATCACGCCGAGCGGCGCATCGCGCGGCGCCACGGCGACACAATCGAAATTGACCGCCGCGACGATCGATCGCAGCGGCACCGGCGGCTGGCGCAGGAAGGCGTGCACACCGCGCATGCCACTTTCTTCCCCAGTAGTCGCAAGGAAAATAATGGTGCGAACCGGCCGCGGCGCGGCGGCGAGCAGCCGGCCGAGCTCGATCAATTCGGCGATGCCGCTCGCATTGTCGATCGCGCCGTTGCAGATGCGATCCTCGGCTCTTTCGGACCGGCACAGGCCGAGATGATCCCAATGGGCGAGCAGCACCACCGCGCCCGCAGCTGGATCACGCCCCTCGATCCGTCCGATCACATTGTGCGACTCGCCCGATCCGCCGAGCCGCACCGGCTGATACCAGGCCCCTGCCCCGGCTCCGGCCGTGAGGCCCGCCTTCTCCATCTCCGCCGAAATATAGGCGATGGTCCTGGCCTCACCGGGAGTGCCGGGCTTGCGCCCCTCGAACGCATCGCTGGCGAGCACCGCGATATGGCGATGCAGCGCGGCGGGATCGATTTCCGGAACGGATCCCGAGGCGAGCATGGCCGCCAGCAACGCGAGCATCGACGCCCTCCTGTTCTCTTCCGTTCGCCGGCACGCGCCGGCTCCAGGCTGCATAGCGTAACCGAATGGTGGGGCAATCGCCGCCTTGCGGCATCAGGCCGGAGCGTTGCGCACCCCCGTGGCCATTCTTGTTCCATGGAGGATGTACCGATTCCGGCTTGCGGCACGCTCCATGAGGCGCATGATCGCGGGCAGACCAGAGGAGAGGCGCGAGGCCCATGGGTTATTTCTTCATCTTCGTGACGGTGCTTGCCGTCGCCTTCGTGTTCTCCGGCGTCACCGTGGTGCGCCAAGGCTATCAATATACGATCGAGCGGTTCGGAAAATTCACCGGCGTCGCGCATCCCGGCTTCAATTTCTACACACCCTTCTTCTATCGCGTCGGGCGCCGCATCAACATGATGGAGCAGGTGCTCGACATTCCGGGCCAGGAGATCATCACCAAGGACAACGCCATGGTCGCGGTTGACGGCGTCGTCTTCTTCCAGGTGCTCGATGCCGCCAAGGCCGCCTATGAGGTGAGCGATCTCTACATCGCGATCATGCAGCTTTCGACGACCAACCTGCGCACCGTGATGGGCGGGATGGACCTCGACGAGACGCTGAGCAAGCGCGACGAAATCAACGCCCGGCTGCTTGCCGTGGTCGATCACGCGACCGAGGCATGGGGCGTCAAGATCACCCGCGTCGAGCTCAAGGACATCCGGCCGCCGGCGGACATCGTCAACGCCATGACCCGCCAGATGAAGGCAGAGCGCGAGAAGCGCGCTTCGATCCTCGAATCGGAAGGCGCGCGGCAGAATGAGATCAACCGCGCCGAGGGCCAGAAGCAGGCGCAGATACTGGAGGCCGAAGGGCGTCGCGAAGCCGCCTTCCGCGATGCCGAAGCGCGGGAACGCGCCGCGCAGGCAGAGGCGACCGCGACCCGGCTCGTGTCCGAGGCGATCGCCAACGGCAACGCCCAGGCGATCAACTATTTCATCGCGCAGAAATATGTCGAAGCGGTGAGCCAGTTCGCTACCTCGCCCAACGCCAAGACGATCCTCTTCCCAGTGGAGGCGACGCAGCTCATCGGCACGCTAGGCGGCATCGGCGAACTGGCAAAGGACGCGCTCGGCGGCTCCGGCAATCCACCTTCCTCACCGCGACCGGCGCCGCGCCGGCCTGGTCCGTTCGAGCAGGCCGGATCATGACGATCGACGGGATCGCGATCGATCCGCAATGGTGCTGGCTGACCGCCGGGGTGCTGCTCGGCATCGCCGAGGTGATCGCGCCCGGCTTCTTCCTCATCTGGCTGGGCGTCGCCGCGCTGGTGACGGGCACCGTAACGCTGGCTTTCGGCATCCCGATCGAGGCTCAATTCGCCTTGTTCGCGGTCATAGCGATCGCCGCGGTCTATGCCGCGCGGCGCTGGTTCCTGGCCAATCCGGGTCCGACCGGCGACCCGCTGCTCAACGACCGTGCGGCGCGGCTGATCGGACAGACGGTGCTGGTCGTCGCCGCGATCGAGGGCGGCGAGGGCCGCGTGAAAGTGGGTGACGGCGTGTGGAATGCCGAAGGCCCCGACATGCCGGAGGGCACGCGCGTGCGCGTCACCGGCGCGACGGGAACGACGTTGCTGGTGGAACGGCTGAACTGAAAGCGCCGAGCCGCGGACAGGCCTACCGTGCCTCGTTTACCGGTTGCGGGACAGCGTCCTCCGACGCCGTCATGATCCGGGATGCCGCCAACCTATCAGGCAAATAATCCAGCATAACGATCGCGCAGCAGGTTCTTTTGGACCTTGCCCATCGCATTACGCGGCAGTTCCTCGACGAAGAGAATGCGCTTCGGCGTCTTGAAACCGGCGAGACGCGCCCGGGCCTCGGCGATCAGCGCAGCTTCGTCGCCCTTCCCGGTCGCCACGGCGATCACGGCTTCGCCGAAATCGGGATGCGGCACGCCGACGACCGCGCTTTCGCCGATACCCTCGAGCGTATCGAGCAGCAGTTCGATCTCCTTGGGATAGACATTATAGCCACCCGAGATGATCAGATCCTTGGCGCGGCCGCTGATCCACACGCGGCCGTCCGCATCGGCGCGGCCGACGTCGCCGGTCCTGAACCAGCCGTCGGCGGTGAATTCCTCGGCGGTCTTTTCCGGCATGCGCCAATAGCCGGAAAACACGCTCGGCCCGCATATCTCGATGCCGCCGGCGTCCTCGCCGCCCGCGATCCGCAGGCCGACGCCGGGCAAGGGGAAACCCACGCTGCCCGGCACGCGATCGCCGACCAGCGGATTGGTGGTGATCACGATCGCCTCGGACATGCCGTAACGCTCGAGGATGCGCTGACCGGTACGGGCTTCGAACTCGGCGAAGGTGCTTTCCAGCAACGGTGCCGAGCCGGACACGAACAGCCGCATATGCGCCGCCGCGGCCCGCTCGAAACCCGGCTGCGCGAGCAGGCGCGTATAGAAGGTCGGCACGCCCATCATCACCGTGGCGCGCGGCAGCATGCGCAGCACGTCCTTCTCGTCGAACTTCGGCAGCCAGATCAGCGCGCCACCGGTCAGCAAGGCGCAATGCAGGGCGATGAACAGGCCGTGGACATGGAAGATCGGCAGCGCGTGGAGCAGCACGTCTCCGCCGCCATAGCCCCAGGCCTCGATCAGCGCCTGCGCATTGGCGGCGAGATTGCCATGGGTGAGCATGGCGCCTTTCGAGCGGCCGGTGGTGCCTGACGTATAGATCAGCGCCGCGACATCGTCGGCGCTACGCGGCTCGCTGCGGTCCAGCGGCTCCAGCGCGGCCGCCTCCCCCGCGAGCGCGACCGCGTCGCGCACTACCAGCGCAGGCTCGGCATCGCCGATGAAATAGGCCATTTCGGCTTCGGTATAGGCGCTGTTGAGCGGCGCGTAGATGGCGCCGATCTTCAGCGTGGCGAGATAAAGTGCCAGCGCCTCGGGGGTCTTTTCGGTCTGCACGACCATGCGGTCGCCCGGCGCTATACCGCGATCGACCAGCAACCGCGCGATCCGCCCGACCAGCGCGGCAAGCCCGCCATAGCTCAGTTCGGCGCCGTCCCGCAGGATCAGGCAGGTCGCCGTCCGATCGGACAGCATGCGGGATTCGATCAGGGAATAGAAGTTCGAGTCCATAGGAGGCGCTTAAAGCATCGCGGCGAGCGGAGGAAACCGGTTTTGCGGCGCGCCGGGACTGCACGGGGTAGCCTCTCAGCGGGTGCGCGCAACCATGAAGAGCGAGCCGGTATAGCCGCTGTGCGTCTCGGCCTCGCTGCCGCCGATCGGCTCGACAGAAATGTCGCCGACATAGGGATGGAAGGCCGCGCGAATGGCATCGGCGTCGACCGGAAGCGCCGGAAAAGGCCGATCCGCTACTACGTAGCCGCGGGACTGATCGAGAAACGCCGCGACCAGCGTGCCGCCCGGACGGACGGCTTCGGCGAGGGCTCGGCAGGCGCTCGCGAATTCGGCCTCGCTACGGGTGATCGATTCGGCGCAGAAGAACATCGTCGCCAGATCCCACTGCGCCTTGGGCAGATCGAAGATCGACGCCTGCTCGACCCTCGCGATCGCCGCGATCGCCGCGACGGGATTCTCGTCCGGCACGTGTCCGGGGCTGACGACGTCCCAATAATAGCGCCAGAGCGGACGCAGTTCGTCACCGGCCAGTTCTTCCCGCAGCCAGTCCACATTCTGGCGCGAATATTCCCAGGCGGTGAGGCTCCTGGCGCGCGGCAGAGCGCACAGCCAGGGAAAGAGATTAGGGCCGGTGCCCACGTCGATGATGTCGAGCGCCGCGCCCGCAGGCGGCGCCGCCGCTATCGCCGCCGCCGTTCGCCGCGCGAGATCGACATCGTCGGGATGCGGCTCGCGATAATAATGATCGAGATAGGCCTCGCTATCGAAGGCATCCCAATCATAGCCGCTGTTGCTGGATGCGAGGGGCTCGCCCTCACCGCTCGACGAGCCCATCAGCCTCGCTCACTGCCTAGTATATGTAACCCAAACATTGGGTTCGACATATCGGCCGACACCGCTCTCGATATCAATATCCACCGGAACCAGGCCGCCTTGAATCTCGACCGGTCCGGACTGATCGAAGTGACGGCCGGTCCAGCTTTCCCAAAAGCCCACCGGCTCCTCGACCGACATCGAGCGTGCGCACGGACCGAGGATCGTCGCGCCCATCGCGACATGGCTGCGCAGCCAGGGATCGAAGGGCGCGCCGCTGCCATTGTCCCACGTCACATAGTCCGAGATCGAGACGTCCGGATAGCGATGCTTGGCAGAAGGCCGAACAGGGATCCACGGCCCGGCGAGGCCGCGCGAGCGCGCAACGTCCCCCATGGCCTTGATCACCCGACGGGCGAGGCCCTTGCCCTGGTGAACTTTGGGAACGGAGACGGCGAGGCCGATTAGAATATTCGGCGTCCGGTCGCGGGTCTCATAGGCGGTCCGCACCGCCCAGTCCCAGCCGTCTTCGGGAAGCTGGCTCATATCCTCGCTATAGAGCGGGACGCAATTTCCGACCGCAACGACATATTTGTGGCGCGCGTCGACCAGGCAGATCTGATGGTCCGCATAATGATCCAGCAGCGCCTGATAATGGTCGAAGCTTGCCTGGGTGAAGTTCAGAAACTCAAGGCCGGACCACGCCGCCTGATCGACGACGAGCGCAGCCTTAGCGATCTCCGGGCTGTCTGCCCGAGATGCCAGGAAATACTCGTCCATCAGAAATGCCCCATCATTTTTAACCGATTCGGTGCCCGCAAGGCCAGGGATATGACCAAAACCGCGCCGTTAGGTTAAAATCCTATAAACCATTTTGGTTTCGTCGGGAAGGCGATTCCCGCAAAACCTTAATCAAAAAGTGACCACCGCTGCTTAGGGTGCCCGCTTGTGGGGGCCGAGCTGCGCCTGCGGCAGGAGCGATTGATGGTGGAATCAACAGGAGGAAGCGTGCCCGGCCGAATCGGCACGCCCACCTTCGGCGTCTCGCTGATGCTGCTCGCGATCAGCAGCGCATTACTGTTCTTCATCGTCTACGCGGGCATTTCGATGAACAATGCCGCGCGGAATTCGCAACGCGACCTGATCAGCGCGGCGCTCAGCGATGCGGTCAACCGGACGCTGATGGAGCAGAAGGGCATCGCGCTCTGGGATGAGAGCACGCGTGCCGCGCAGGGGAAAATCTTCAACGTCAATTGGTTCGACGAGGAGGTCGGCGCCTACTTCACCGAGGGTTATGGCCACGATCAGGTCTATATTCTCGATCCGTCCGATCGGGTGATCTACGGCTATGCCCACGGCAAGCATCTCGATGCCGCGCAGTTCGAGGAAATCCGAAGCAAGGTAGGTCCGATGATCGCCGAGGTGCGCAGCGCCAAGAAGCGTACCTATCTGGAACGGGACCGCCTGTTCGGCCTTAACCAACAACGTTACAGCCGCCTGCAGGGCGCTCGCTCCGCGCGCTGGGCGGCCAACATCCTCTCCGGCCCGGAAGGCCCCGTCATCGTCTCGATCATGACGATCGTGCCAACGGTCGATACAAGCCTGCTGCTGCCCCGCCCCTATCTGATGGTCAGCGTGGTCAAGATCGATCAGGCGATGATGGATCTCATCGGCCGCAGCATCAAGATCGGCGCGATACGACTGGATCCGGCGAATGTGACCGACAGCCAGGCCGTACCTCTCGTCTCCGACGAAGGCGAAGTGGCCGCGATGATGAGCTGGACCTCGCCGAAGCCCGGTCAGCTGCTGCTGACACGCATCCTGCCGATCTTCGCCGTGCTGCTGATCGTCGCCGCCTTCTACACCATGATGATCTTCCGCCGGCTCAACGAGGCCTACGCCAAGCTGCGCGACCAGGAAGCCAGTGCCCGCTTCATGGCGATGCACGACGGCCTGTCACAGTTGCCGAACCGCCGGAACTTCATTCAGACCCTGCGCACCAGGCTAAGCCTGCTCGCGCGGGAAAACTCATCGAACCGGATTGCGATCGCCTATGTCGACGTCGATCGCTTCAAGGACGTGAACGACGCGATCGGGCACGGCGCCGGTGATTCGCTGATCATCCAGATCGGCCCTCGCCTCAAGGATCTGCTGCGGCCGCGCGACATGCTGGCTCGCCTCGGCGGCGACGAGTTCGCGGTGATGCGGGAAATCGTGCCGGGCGAGGATCCGGCCAAGCTCGGCGAGACGATCATGGCCGCGTTCAAGCGTCCGTTCGATGTCGGGAACCAGCAGATCGAAGTGACGGCATCGGTCGGCATCGCCGTTGCTGCGTCGGGCGAAGCCGATCCCGACCGCGTCGTGCAGGATGCGGATATCAGCCTCTATCGCGCCAAGGATCTCGGCCGCAACCGCTATGCGCTGTTCGAAGCGAGCATGGCGGAGGAAGTGCGCAGCCGCCACGAGATCGAAACGGATCTGCGCGCCGCAATCGGCACCAGCCAGATCCAGATGTATTATCAGCCCGTTATCTCGGTGCGAACCGGGCAGGTAACCTCGGTCGAAGCACTGGTGCGCTGGAAACATCCGAAAAAGGGCCTGATCGAACCGGGCCGGTTCATCTCGCTGGCAGAACAGGGTGGCCTGATGGTCCCTTTGGGCGATCATATCCTGGAGCAGGTATTCCGCGAGGCGCATCGGTTCGCCAATGTCGACATCGCGATCAACCTTTCGCCCGTGCAGCTCCGCCAGCGACACCTGCCCGACCGGCTGGACCAGCTGGCTCGCCTGTTCAGTGTCGATCCCCGGCGCATCGTCCTGGAAGTCACCGAGAGCATGCTCATCGATGCCGACGGCGCCACCGAGCGCAGCTTCGAGGACATCCGCAAGCTCGGCTTCCGCATGGCGCTCGACGACTTCGGCACAGGCTATTCGAGCCTCGGCTACCTGCATCGCTTCGAATTCAGCAAGATCAAGATCGATCGATCCTTCGTTTCCTCCGGCTCGCTGGAACGGCTCCGGCCGATCATCGAGGCGATCGTCCATATCGGCCGCGGCCTGCGCATGGACATCGTTGCCGAGGGTGTCGAATCGGCCGCGGAACTGGCGATGATCCAGGCACTGGGCTGCACCGAAGCGCAGGGCTACTGGATCTCTCGGCCGCTTCCCCTTGAAGACATATTGGCCTTCATTTCTACGCCACGCAGCGGCGGCCCCAAGCGCCAGCCCCTGCAGGTGGCGCGAGGCTGAACTTCGCCAAAGCGTCAGTCGATCACTTCGCCCGGGTCGACGCCCCATATCCCGCCGGTCTCGATATAGCCTTCTTGGCCGCGCACGTTGAACAGGCACCAACCGTCCGAGCAGTGACTTATGCGGCCCACGACGCCTGGCGCAGCGCGCCATACGATCGCCGATCCGGCATCGGGCTTGGCATACATGGGGCGGATACTACCCGTCACGATCGCGGTGCGCCGATCCGACAGGAGATTGACCAGCATCCAGCCGGTCGTTCCATCGGGATCCTGGATCTTGCGCCAGCTCGCCTCGCCCTTGCTGTGTTCGTCGGCCTTGATGACCTGAACCACCTTCACCGGCAGATCGGCGCGGCGATACAGCCAGGAGCTCGGGAAATTGCGTCCGGGTCCGGTGCGCATCCGAGCCTGGCCAGCCGAGATCGACGCCCAGTAAGGCGGGTTGCGATCGGGCGCGGCCAGCGCTGAAGCCGTGACCAGAACCGCAGCCGTGACCGCGGCAAACCGCGCGCATCCCCTGATTCCACGCATGAATACAACCATTCGAACACTAAGGAAGAAAGGACAGTAGGCCCGTTTCGATCCGGGCGGAACCGGCCTTTCGCGCAAATATGGCTTACCCGGATCTTCAGCATTCTGAACCACCGCTGGATGAAGCGGTCCGGCCGCGCTCCGTAGCTCTTGACGGCCATGGAGCGAACCGCCAAGCGCTCGGCATGGCCGCCGAACGCCCGGAACATCCCAAGATCGTCGTCACCCGACGACTCACCCCCGGCGTCGAAGCACGCATGGGCCAGCTCTTCCGGACCGAATTCAACGCCGAAGACGCCCCCTATGAGCGGGCGCGCATGGCTGGGGCGATGGCGCGCGCCGACGTGCTGGTCCCGACCGTCACTGACGATATCGATGCGATGCTGATCGACGCGGCCGGGCCGCAGCTCAAGCTCATCGCCAATTTCGGCGCGGGCGTGGACCATATCGATCTCAAGGCCGCGCGCCGCCGAGGCATAATCGTCACCAACACGCCCGGCGTGTTGACCGAGGACACCGCCGACATGGCGATGGCACTGATTCTCGCCGTTCCACGTCGACTCTTCGAAGGCGAGCGCCTCGCCCGCGCCGGCGGCTGGCGTGGCTGGAGCCCGTGCGGCATGCTGGGCCATCGCATCACGGGCAAGACTCTGGGCATCGTCGGCATGGGCCGGATCGGCCAGGCGGTCGCACGCCGAGCCCGCGCATTCGGCCTCTCGGTGCGTTATCATAACCGTCATCGCCTGCCCCAGATCGTCGAGCAGGAGTTGAAAGCGCAGTACGAGCCGGATCTCGACGCCATGCTTGGCCGCATCGACTTTCTGACGATCAACTGCCCCCACACACCGCAGACCCATCATCTGCTGGATGCCCGCCGGCTGGCGCTGCTCGGCCCCCAGAGCTATCTCATCAACACCGCACGCGGCGAGATCGTGGACGAAACTGCGCTGATCGCGACGCTGGAAGCCGGCGGCATCGCCGGAGCGGGGCTCGATGTGTTCGAGCATGAGCCGGCGATCGATCCCCGCCTCGCCGCGCTCGATAATGTCGTCGTGCTGCCACACATGGGCTCCGCCACCTATGAGGCGCGCGAGGCGATGGGCACCAAGGTGATCGCCAACATCCGCGCCTGGATCGATGGACATCGGCCGCCCGATCAGGTGCTCGAGGGATGGATCTGACACCAGAGAGCGGCGGGCGCAGGGAACCAGCCGACGCGCCGACGTGTTGAAGCCGTGGTTAAGACGTCAGAGGGACTGACCGAGGAACCGGACTTCAACCTGCCGGGCG
Organism: Flavisphingomonas formosensis; assembly: GCF_009755815.1. Taxonomy (GTDB): domain Bacteria; phylum Pseudomonadota; class Alphaproteobacteria; order Sphingomonadales; family Sphingomonadaceae; genus Flavisphingomonas; species Flavisphingomonas formosensis. The sequence goes on along the minus strand of NZ_WRPK01000014.1, from coordinate 45,004 downwards.
GAACATGTCGAAGGCTGCCGATGCATGCCGTGCGTCCCGCCCGCACATGGAGACGAGAAAATGACACGCCTATGGGTAGTCGGGGCGGCAGTTGCCGCGCTTGGGCTTAGCGGCTGCGCAAGCGACAATCGGGCCGTGCGCGGTGCCGCAATTGGCGGCCTCGGTGGTGCTGCCGTCGGTGCCGTGGTTCCGGGCATCGGCGTCGGCGAGGGGGCGCTTATCGGCGCCGCCGGTGGGGCCGTGGTGGGCGCCCTGTCCGACAAGAAGAAGGGCGGACACCGCTGGTATCGCGACGAAAGCGGCAATGATTTTTGGGTCGATCGCCACGGCAGGCGCCATTACGACTGATCGGTCCTCGCGAATATGCGGCCGATTCCGGGAGCGATTTCGCCCATCTGCGATGCACGCTGAAACCGAGGCGGGACGAATGGATGTGGTCGCGCCTGGCCATCAGTCGAGATCGAGGCCTGCCAGCCAATCGCGTATCATGGCACGGCCCGCCGAAACCGCGTTCGGCCCTTTGACGGCATAGTCAGCACGAATACGCGTCGCATCGGTGCCGGCTTCCGCCAAATAATCGTCGGCTTCGGCGAGCCACGCTTCCACGCGGGGGTCTTCCCCCATTTCGGCATGGCACTGCAGCGCGAGCAGATTCGGCCCGAGCCGGAAAGCCTGTGGGTAGGCCGCGCTGGTCGCCAGCAACTCGGCACCATCGGGCAGATCGAAAGTGTCGCCGTGCCAGTGCAACACGGGCACTTCGTGGATGTGCCGAAGCGGCGACCCGGCGCCAGCCGGATTGAGCGTGATCGGCGCGAAGCCGACCTCCTTGACCGGGCCGGGAAAGACCCGCGCGCCCATCGCGGCGGCAACCATCTGCGCGCCGAGACATACGGCGAGGGTCGGCCGGCCTGCGGCGATGCGCAGCGCAAGGCGCGCAATCTCGCAATCTATCCACGGGTGAGCCTCGCGCTCATAGACACCCATCGGGCCGCCCATCATCACGACGAGATCCGGCTCCAGGAAATCGATCGAGGAGAAGGAAGCATCGGTCACGTCGATCCGATCGATGACGAAACCCGCTTCCTCGACGGGCTGCCGGAAACCGGCGATGCCTTCGTAAGGCGTGTGACGGATGATCAGGGCGCTGGGCATGTCGAGCGCTTAGCCAATCTCTACCAATCCGCGGAAGTTAGAGATTCTTGACCGCCTCATAGCTGTCGCCTTGTCCCGCCGCGGGCATGGTCTCTAGAGGCATATCGGCAGCCGTGCGTCCGGAGAAGCATGATGAGCGACGACCATATCAGCAAGCTGGAACGCCTGGCCCGGCTACGCGAGGCCGGCGTGCTCAGCGATGCGGACTTCGAGAGCGAAAAAGCGAAGATCCTCGCCGAACCGGCGCATCCCGCCTCCCCCAGACGCGACCGGCGCTGGCTCTACGGCAGCATCGCGGCCGGGTTCGCGATCGTCGCGCTGGTCGCCATCGTGATGCTGCTCAATCCGCCGCGCGCCAACATCCAGCCCGGAGTCACGGTCAGGCCGAAGACGCCGACGGATGGCAATGGCAGTGATATCCAGGATCTTCCCGATGTCGCACTGGCTACCCCCGCCAATCCCGTTGACGATCTCAGCGCCGCATTCTCTGCGGCGCAGTTGCCGACGATCGATGGGCCGCTGGAGGAAGGCTTCGCCTTCGCGCCCGACAAGCTGCTTCCCATCGGAGAGCATTACGCGCTGATCAGCGTCGGCCGCGGCCCGCAGACCCATGCCGGCGGCGGCGCGCTCGCGATCAGCTATCTCAATCGGACGCCGGACGGCTTCCAGCAGGCCGCCCGGCCGCTCATCGTGGAAACCGGCTCCTTCGGCACGATCGGCGGCTGGACGCTTCGACGCGATCTGGGCGCGCAACCGATCATCGTCCTCTCGGGCGGCGGCACATGGCAGGGCTGCACGATGAGCGCGGTCAACCTGATCGAACTGCGCGCCGAGCGCCCCGCACGCCTCGACGCGCAGATCGTCACCGAAATATCGGACCGGAGCGACTATGGCGACGGGCAGACTCTCACCGGTTCGCTAAGCCGCAGTCCGGACGGCATCCGCGCGACCTATACGGGCAGCGACCACCGGACCATCGATTATATCCGTGACGGGGACAGCCTTCAGCCGGACTCGGAGCCGGTCGAGGGCTGCTGAGCCCTCAGTCCCCGGTCAGGATACGATCGACGAGCTGCTTCACGCTCGGCACGAACCCGTTGGAATAGAAAGGATCCTGCTTGAAGCGATAAGCGGCATGGCCTGCGAACATCAGATTCTGATCGATCGGTCCGCCATGGGCGATATCCTGCAAAGTCTTCTGGATGCAGAAGCTGCGCGGATCGGCGAGGCGACCGGTGGAATTGCCTTCCATGTCGGCCCAGGAGGAGAAGCTGCACTGGCTGAGGCAGCCCATGCAGTCCGCCTGATCCTTGCGGATCGTCTTCATCTCTTCCGGCGTCACGAACACCAGCGTGTTGTCCGGCGTCTTGAGCGCGCTGGTGAACCCCAGCATGTCCCATTCGCGGGCGCGCAGCAGATCGTTGCGCGTGACCCAGTAGCTCTTGCCCTTGACGCCCACGTCGAGCTTATACTGGTGATCACCCGCCGCCTCGAGCGAGAAAGCGATCTGTCGTTCGGAGCGATGCTCGAGATTGCGCAGGAAATCGTTGCGCACCGCCGAGGAATAGAAGCCGGTCGGCGAGAAGCGGTGGAGCAGGATGTCGCCCTCGTCGAGTTCCGTCAGATGCTGTTTCCAGGCGTCGGGGATCGGGCTTTCCCGGGTAAGCAGCGGACGCGTGCCGAACTGAAAGGCGATGCTGCCGAGCTCGGGATTGTCGATCCAGTCGTTCCACTCGCGCAGATACCAGACGCCGCCTGCCATCACGATCGGGACATCGTCCGAAATCCCGCCCTCGCGCATCGTCTCGCGCAGCGCCTTCACGCGCGGATAGGGATCCTGCGGCTGTAGCGGATCCTCTGCGTTGGAGAGGCCGTTGTGGCCGCCTGCCCGCCAGGGATCCTCGTAGACGACGGCGGCAAGCCATTCGGCAGCCTTGGAATAAGCGCGCTTCCAGAGCGCGCGGAAGGCGCGAGCCGAGCTGATGATCGGCAGATAGTTCACATTATAGGATGCCGCGATCTCGGAGAGGCGATATGGCATGCCGGCACCGCAGGTGACGCCCGTCACCAGCCCGCGCGTCCTTTCGAGAACGCCGTGCAGCACGCGCTGCGCACCGCCCATTTCCCAGAGCACGTTGATGTTGATCGCGCCCCGGCCGTCGGAAATGTCGAAGGCGCGCCGGACCTGCTCGACCGCACCATCGATCGCATATTGGACCAGTTCCTCATGACGCTCGCGCCGTGTCAGAGTCCGGTAGATCTGGGGAATAATCTTGCCTTCGGGATCATAACTGTCGGCATTGACCGCAGACACGGTGCCGATGCCACCGGCAGCGGCCCAGGCACCCGAACTCATATGGTTGGATACCGCAACGCCCTTGCCGCCCTCGATCAATGGCCAGACTTCGCGCCCGCCATATTGAATCGGCCGCAATCCCTTGAACAATATGTCCTCCGTCCGTCAGTCCCGCCGCCTATAGCAGCGATCCCGTAAAATGCGCGGATAAAGTGGGCGGGCGCTCAGCCCAACGCACCGGGACGTCCTATTGCCGAACTATAGAGCGATCGATAGGCATCTACCATCGCATCTTCACCATATTCCGCCTGCGCACGAGCACGGTTGGCCTCGCCGACTGCATGACGCAGGCCGTCATCGGCGATCAGGCGGCCGAGGGCTGCCGCGAACGCGCCTTCATCGGATACGGGAACGACGAAGGCCCGGTTCGGCTCCGCCACCATCTGCGCGACGTCTCCCACATCGGTCGAGACGGCCGGCTTGCCCGCGGCCATTGCTTCGACCAGCGAGATGGGAAATTGCTCGCTGTCGGAAGAGAGGGCAAAAATGTCGAACAAACCGATATAGCGGGCCGGGTCCGGGAGGAATCCCGGCAGCAGCACCCGATCGGCAACGCCCGCGCGCCCTGCCTCGGCGGCGATCGCCTCGCGATCCGGCCCTTCCCCGACGATCACGAGCCGGGCAGCAGCAGCCCCGGTCTGCGCCGCGGCGAAGGCACGCACCAGACGGCGGAGATTCTTGATCGGCCGCAGGCCGGCGAGCGTGCCGACCACGATCTCGCCGGGTCGCTTCTCCAGCCCCGGAATGGCATCTGCCGAAGGCGGCGCGTCATAGCCGGCGAGCGCTATGCCGTTGGCGATCCTGCGCACGCGGCCGGCCGGCTGCTTCCAGACGTCATGTGCGATCCGTTCCAGCCGCACCGACGGGACCACCAGCGCGGAGGCGGCGGGAAAGGCGAGCCGCCGGAACAGCGAGCGGCCGGGCACCGGGCCGTTGCGTTCCCGCACGTTGAAACCGTCTTCATGATGGACGAGCGGTGGCCCGGAAAACAGGCGCCGTGCCATCACCGCATCCATCGCCCCCCAATTGTAGCTCAGCACCAGATCGAAGCCGCGCATGTAACGCGCCAGGGCATGATAACGACCGATCCCCGGCCGTCCGACGAGCGGCGGATGATCCTGCGGAAAATGCACGTCGATCGCCGGATCGATCGCATCGCGCGCACCGATCGCGCCCGGAACGCCGCTCAGCACCGTATGGCGTGCATGGCCGCCGAACAGGTTCATCAGCCGTACGGCGCGCGCTTCCTTGCCGCCGAGCGTGAAGGTGGAGTGGACGTGGAGAATATGAACCGGTTCCGCCATCGGCAGGCTTATCGGGCAATAAGGTGAAGAATTCCGTAGCTCCCGCGATCAGACGCGGCGCAGCAGCCGGTCGATGCCGGCCACGCACTCGGGCTCGTCCAGCGTCGGCGCATGGCCGATCCGCGGCACGACCACCTCCTCCATGGCCGGCAGCCGGCGGCCCATTTCCGCAGCCGTATCGGCAGACAGGATGTCGGAGAGCGCGCCCCGCACCAAGAGGACGGGTACGTCCTTGAGCCCATCGAGCGCCGGCCAGGGATCGGCGACGCTCTCATTGCCCGGCACGCGGAACGGCTCGGCGATCTTCATGTCGTAATCGAACACGATGCGTCCGGCCGGGGTGATGCGGCACTGCCGCTTGGCCATCGCCAGCCAGTCGTCCAGCTTATAGTCGGGAAAGGCGGCATGGTGGGTGTCCCGCAGCGCGCGCGCGGCATGCAGCCAGGTAGGAAAGCTTCCGCCCTTGCCGACATAGCCGCGAATCCGCGTCAATCCGGCGGGATCGATCACCGGGCCGATATCGTTGAGCAGCGCGCCTTTCAGCCGGCCCTGGTTGAGCCCGGCGAGGAACATGGTGAGCAGCCCGCCGAGCGAGGTACCGAACAGCACGAAGCGATCAAGAGCGAGGCTGTCGAGCAAAGCCTGCACGTCCTGCAGATAGACCGGCGGCACGTAGCTCATCGGATCCTTGGCATAGGCGCTCTCGCCGCGGCCGCGCAGATCGATGCAGATCACCCGCCATTCGCCAACCAGCCGCCCCGCCAGCCCCGCGAAATCGCGCGCGTTGCGGGTGAGGCCCGGCAGGCAGAGGATCGTGGGGCGGAAAGCCGGGCCGGCATAATCGCGATAATGCAGCTTCAGGCCGTCCTGCGCCATCCAACTACCGTCCGCCCATGCCGCCATGCTTGCGCCTCCATGCTCTCACGCCCCATATCGCCGCATGGTTGATGCCCCGCAACAGTCCCGTTTTCGTCCCGAGACGACGATCCTGTCTCTCGGCGACGGTTTCTTCGATCCTGTCCAGGCCGCGAATTTTCCCCAGACGATCCTGCGCTTCCGCAACGATCGAGCCGCGGCCGAAATCGGCCTGGCAAGCCTGACCGACGAAGAATGGATCAGGCATTTCGGACGTTTCGAGCCTTTGCCCGGCTCGCTTTGCGAACCCCTCGCTCTGCGTTATCACGGTCATCAGTTCCGCGTTTACAATCCCGATATCGGCGACGGCCGCGGCTTCACCTTCGCCCAGATGCGCGACGATCGCGGCCGGCTGATGGATCTCGGCACCAAAGGCTCCGGCCAGACGCCGTACAGCCGATTCGGCGACGGCCGGCTGACCCTGAAAGGCGGTGTGCGCGAGGTGCTTGCGACCGAGATGCTGGAGGCGCTGGGCGTCGACACCTCGCGCAGCTTCTCGCTGATAGAGACCGGCGAAGCGCTCCATCGCGGCGACGAGCCCTCGCCCACCCGCTCCTCCGTGCTCGTCCGCCTGTCCCATGGCCATATCCGCATCGGCGCTTTCCAGCGCCAGGCGGCCTATCGCGACGAAGCGGCGATGCAGCGGCTGATCGCCTATTCGCTGCGCAACCTGTATGGCGAGGAGCCGGGCAATCAGCCCGCGGCACAACTGCTTTCCCACGTCGTCGGCCGGACGGCGACGCTTGCCGCCTCCTACATGGCCGCGGGCTTCGTCCATGGCGTGCTCAACAGCGACAACATCAACGTCACCGGCGAAAGTTTCGATTACGGCCCCTGGCGCTTCACACCGCGCTGGGAACCCGGCTTCACCGCAGCCTATTTCGACCATCAGGGCCTGTACTGCTTCGGCCGCCAGGCACAGGCGATCCATTGGGACGTGGTGCAATTGGCCATCGCCCTGCGCCTCGTCGCCTCCGCCGAGGAAGTGGCGCCGCCGCTCGACGAATTTCCCGCGCACTACGAAGCGGCGATGGCACAGGCGATGCTGGGGCGGCTGGGCGTACGGCCTCAGGGCGAGCAGGCAGACGTCGCGCTTGTTGCGGCGATCGAGCAGGCCCTGGCCAACAGCCCGGTGGAGATCGACCGATTCTTCTTCGATTGGCGGGGCGGCGCCAGGCGTGGCCCCTCTCCCGCCGATCCGATCTATTCCGCCCCGGCGTTCGAAGCCTTTTCTCAACAAATCGGATCGTACGAATCGGCTGTGCAGCTGTCTCATCCTTATTGGTCGGACGAAACGCCGTGCTCGATGCATATCGACGAAGTGGAAGCGATCTGGGCGCCGATCGCCGAGCGGGACGACTGGTCCGCGTTCGACGCGAAGGTCGCGGCGGTCCGCCGCATGGGCGCGGCGATGACTTGACCGGCCATCCGCAATGATGCTGAGAGCCCGCAGGTCCGGAGATAGCACCTGCAAATGACTGGCGCGGAACTGATTTCCATCGAGCCCGCTACCGGCACACAGCTGTGGACCGGCACGATCGGAGACGTCGACCGGGACGTGGCGGCCGCCCGCGCGGCCTGGCCGGAATGGGCCTCCCGCCCCTTCACCGTACGCGTCGAGCTGATGCGCCGCTTCGCCAATGTCGTGCGCGCCCGGGCGGAGGAATTCGCCGATCTGATCGCGCGCGAAACCGGAAAGCCGATGTGGGAGGCCCGCAACGAGATCGAGGCCGTGATCGGCAAGGTCGACATTTCCGTTGCCGCCTATGCCGAGCGGACCTCCAACCGGAAGCTCGAAGGCGCGCTCGGGGCGCGCAACGCGCTGCGCCACAAGCCGCACGGCGTGCTGGGCGTGCTCGGGCCGTTCAGCTTTCCCGCGCAGCTGCCGAACGGCCACATCGTGCCCGCGCTGCTGGCCGGCAACGCCGTGGTGTTCAAGCCATCCGAAAAGACGCCGGCCAGCGGCAAGCTGCTGGTCGATTGCTATCATGCGGCCGGCATTCCCGCAGGCGTGGTCCGTTTTCTGGCCGGCGGCCCGGCGGAAGGCCAGTCGCTCGCCACCCATCCCGGCCTGGACGGCCTTTTGTTCACCGGATCCGCGCGCGCCGGCTTGCTTCTGCACCGGCAATTCGCCGAGGTGCCGAACCGGATTCTCACACTGGAGCTCGGCGGCAACAATCCGATCGTGGTGTGGGACACGCCTGATATCCACGCCGCCGCCGTCGTCGTGGTGCAGTCCGCCTTCCTGTCGGCCGGCCAGCGCTGCACGGCAGCGCGGCGGCTCATCGTCCGCGACGGTCACCACCGGCCGTTGGTGGAGGCGATCGGCGCGCTGATCGACAGGCTGATCGTGGCGGAACCGCACGAAACGCCCGCGCCCTTCATGGGGCCGGTGATCGACAATGAGGCGGCGGATCTGGTGCAGGAGAAGGTGGTCGAGCTGATCCTACGCGGCGGGCAGCCGATCAAGCATCTCAACCGCCCGATCGCCAGCCGACCGTTCCTCACCCCCGCGCTTATCGACGTGACCAACGTCGCGCAGCGCCCCGACGAGGAGATTTTCGGACCCGTCCTGCAGATGGTGCGAGTACCCGACTTCGCCACCGCGATCGCAGAGGCCAATGCGACCCGCTTCGGCCTCGCCGCCTCGCTCCTCGGCGGCAATCCGCAGCTCTACGATCAGTTCTGGGCCAATATCCGCGCCGGCATCGTCAACTGGAACCGGCCGACCAACGGCACGCCCGCCAACGCGCCGTTCGGCGGGACCGGCCTGTCCGGCAACCATCGGCCAGGCGGCTTCTATGCCGCCGACCATTGCGCCTATCCGGTTGCATCCTCAGAGACGGAACTGATCCGCGCGTCTATCGGAGTCGGCCTTCGCGACGCCTGACCTTCCGACGCCGACAAGTTATCCTAAGGCTTGGGCAAGCAAGGCTCGATTGCGTTTCGTCCTGCAATCCACCATCTGCCCACCATGACTTCCCTGCTCGATCCCGACGCACGCGGCCGCGTGATATTGGTGGGTGCTGGTCCAGGCGATCCCGGACTGCTCACCCTGCGCGCCGTCGAGGCTTTGAAAGCGGCCGATGTGGTGGTGCATGACGGGCTGATCGATCCGCGTGTGCTCGATTTCGCGCCGCCCGCAGCACAGCGCATCTCGGTCGCCAAGCGGCGCGCCCGACACACGCTGCCACAGGAAGCGATCAACGCGCTCATCATCGCCCATGTGAAGTCCGGATCGATCGTCGTTCGGCTGAAGGGGGGCGACCCGTTCGTGTTCGGTCGCGGCGGGGAGGAAGTGGAGGCGGTGCGCGAAGCTGGCCTTCCGGTCGAGGTCATTCCCGGCGTGTCGGCCGCGCTCGGCTGCGCCGCCGAGGCGATGCTGCCGCTCACCCATCGCAACTGGTCCAGCGCGGTCAGCTTCGTCGCCGGCCAGTGCCAGGGATTGAGCGAACAGAATTGGGCCGGCCTGGCAGGCCAGGGCCGCACGCTCGTCATCTATATGGGTGTCGCCTGCGCACCGCTGATCGCCGACAAGCTGATGATGGACGGCGTCGCGCCCGACATGCCGGTGGCGGTGCTGGAGCGCGGTACGCTGGAAGGCAGCCGCGCGTTGCGCACGCTGCTCGCCGACCTGGGCGACATGGTGGCGCGTGAGGACGTCAGCAGCCCGGCGATCATCGTCGTCGGTGAAGTCGTGATGTTGTCGGATGCCGAAAACCGGCTACAGGCGCTTGCAAAGCAGGCGGAGACTCTTTCGTGAAGATTTTGACGGGGAACGATCTGGAGACGGGGGACGTCGTGTGGTGGACCGGCGAGTTCTGGTCGCGCCATGTCGAGGAATCGATCGACGTAGCCGACGGCGGAGACGCCATCGCCGCGCGCGAGGAAGGCGCACGGCGCGTCAACGCGCCCTATGTGATCGATGCGGAACAGACCGATGTCGGCCCCCGCCCGCTCCACATCAAGGATCGCATCCGTGCGATCGGCCCCACGGTTCGGCCCGACCTGGCCGTTCGTCCGGTCGATGCGGCTGCGGGCAATTGGGTGATCTGATGTACAAATATGACGAATATGACCAGACGATCGTGGACTCCCGGGTCGCGGAATTCCGTGACCAGGTGGCCCGGCGCATCGCGGGCGAGATCACCGAGGACCAGTTCAAGCCGCTGCGGCTGATGAACGGCCTCTATCTGCAGCTCCACGCCTATATGCTGCGCGTGGCCGTGCCTTACGGCACCCTGTCGGGCAAGCAGATGCGGACGCTCGGCCACATCGCGCGCAAATATGATCGCGGCTACGGCCATTTCACGACGCGGCAGAACATCCAGTACAACTGGATCAAGCTCGAAGAGGCGCCGGACATCCTGGCCGAACTCGCCGCCGTCGAGATGCACGCCATCCAGACCAGCGGCAACTGCATCCGCAACATCAGCTCGGATCAATATGCCGGCGCCGCCGCGGACGAGATCGAGGATCCGCGCCCTTGGGCCGAGCTGCTGCGCCAGTGGAGCAGCTTCCATCCGGAATTCAGCTATCTACCACGCAAGTTCAAGATCGCGGTGATCGCATCGGACGAGGACCGGGCTGCGATCCAGCTGCACGATATTGGCCTGCAGATCCGTCACAACGACGCCGGTGAGCTGGGCTTCCGAGTCTATGTCGGCGGCGGCATGGGCCGCACGCCGATGATCGCGCCAGTGATCCGGGATTTCCTGCCGGCGGCCGATTTCGTCAGCTACATGGAAGCCTGCCTGCGCGTGTATAATCGCTATGGCCGGCGCGACAACATCTACAAGGCGCGCATCAAGATCCTGGTGCACGAGATCGGTGCGGCCGAATATGCCCGCCAGGTCGAGGAAGAATGGGCACATGTGAAGACGCTCGGGCTCGATCCGCCCCCGGGCGAATTCGAGCGGATCGCCGCGCATTTCGCGCCGCCGGCCTTCGAGACCGGCCTCTCCGACGAAATCGATCGTTCCGATCCGGATTTCGCGCTCTGGCTGGACAGCAACACCCACGCGCACAAACAGCCGGGTTATGCGATCGCGGTGATCAGCCTGAAGCCGATCGGCGGCATTCCGGGCGACGCCTCGGCCGAGCAGATCGAGCTGATGGCCGACCTCGCGGAGCGCTACAGCTTCGACGAGCTGCGCGTTACCCATGCGCAGAACATCGTGCTGCCACACGTGAAGAAGGCGGATCTCTACGCGCTGTGGAAAGCGCTGGACGACGCCGGGCTCGGCACCGCCAATCTGGACCTGATCAGCGACATCATCGCCTGCCCAGGCCTGGATTATTGCAGCCTGGCCAATGCGCGCTCCATCCCGATCGCGCAGAAGATCGCCAAGCGCTTCGAGAATATGGACCGGCAGCGCGATCTCGGCGAACTGAAGCTCAAGATCTCGGGCTGCATTAACGCCTGTGGTCATCATCATGCCGGCCACATCGGCATCCTCGGCGTCGACCGGAAGGGCGAGGAGAATTACCAGCTCCTGTTCGGCGGATCAGGCGCGGAAGATGCGAGCCTGGCGAAGATCGCCGGCCCCGGCTTCAACGAGGACGGGATCGTGGACGCGGTCGAAAAGGCCGTGGAGACCTACCGGACGCTGCGCGAGGACGGCGAGCGTTTCGTAGATACCTATCGACGGGTGGGAATGCAGCCCTTCAAGGAGGCAATCTATGGCTGAGCTGCTCCGCTACCGTGACGACGAAACCCATGAGGAACCGGCGGTCACGCTCGACGCCTTCCTGGGCCAGACTAATGCCACAGCCGTCCGGCTCGAGCCGGACGAGGACGCCCGTGCGCTGATCCCGCATCTCGATCGGCTCGGCCTCATCGAGGTCGCCTTTCCGAAGTTTCGCGATGGAAGGGGCTATTCCGCTGCCCGCATCCTTCGGGAAGCGGGCTACACCGGCGAACTGCGCGCGCAGGGCGACGTGCTGATCGATCAGATCGCCTATATGCGCCGCTGCGGCTTCGACAGCTTCGCTCCCGAGAAAGCGATCTCGCGCGAAGCGGCGGACAAGGCCGTGGGCTTCTATCCCGAAGTCTATCAGAAGGCGGCGGACGGTCGTTCGCCCGTCTGGGCGCTGCGTCATGGCTGAGGCCGCGCGCAAGCTCGACGTGCTCGATATCCGCCCGGCCTTCACCCAGGCCGATGCGGATGCCCTCAACGCGCGCTTTGCGGGCGTCGACACGCTGGAGATGCTCAAGACGCTCTTCGCCGAGGGCATTCTCGGCAACACTGCCGTCGTCTCTTCCTTCGGTACGGAAAGCGCCGTGCTGCTCGATCTGGTCGCCCGAGTGAAGCGGGATGTGCCGGTGATCTTCGTCGACACGCTGAAGATGTTCCCGGAAACCCTGGCCTATCGCACGCAGATCCTCGACCATGTCGGCCTGACCAACGGCCAGGTGGTCTCGCCGGACCTCGCGCTGATCGAGAAGAAAGACGCGACGGGCCTGCGCTGGTCCTACGATCCGGATGGCTGCTGCGACATCCGCAAGGTGGAGCCGCTGGCGCGCGCGAAGCAGGGACTCGACAGCTGGATTTCCGGCCGCAAGGCGTTCCAGTCCCAGACGCGGGCCGCTCTGCCCCGCTTCGAGATCGAAGACGGCCGGCTGAAGGTCAATCCGCTCGGCGAGTGGGTGAAGGCCGATCTGGACGCCTATTTCGAGGAACGGAACCTGCCCCGCCACCCGCTGGAGGCGCAAGGCTATCTGTCGATCGGATGCGAACCATGCACCAGCATCGTGCAGGATGGCGAAGATCCTCGCGCCGGCCGTTGGCGTGGCTGGGACAAGGTCGAATGCGGCATCCACGGCGAACCGTTGAAGGCACCGGACGATCACAGCAACGATCCGGTATTTTGACCGACTCCTCCCCATTCCGGCCATGGGGAGGATTTAGGGCTACCCTTGCGCGCCCGACTCCCCAGCCCCTATAGATTCCGTATGTCCATTACCGACGACGAGAATCTTTTCGCATCTGGCACCTCCTCCAAGGGCGGCGACTATAATGCCTCGTCGATCGAGGTGCTCGAAGGGCTGGAGGCGGTCCGCCGTCACCCCGGCATGTATATCGGCGGTACCGACGAGCGCGCCTTCCATCATCTGGCGGCGGAGGTGCTGGACAATGCGATGGACGAGGCCGTCGCCGGCCACGCCAACCGCATCGAGGTGACTCTGGAACCAGGCAACCGCATCACCATCGTCGACAACGGCCGCGGTATTCCGATCGATCCGCACCCGAAATTTCCAAAGAAATCGGCGCTGGAGGTGATTCTCACCACGCTCCACTCGGGCGGCAAGTTCAGCAACAAGGCCTATAACACGTCGGGTGGCCTGCACGGCGTCGGCGTCAGTGTGGTGAACGCGCTCTCGGTCGATACCGTCGTCGAGGTGGCGCGCAACCGCGAGCTCTTCCGCCAGACATTCTCGCGCGGCCTGCCGCTCGGCAAGATCGAGAAGCTCGGCGCGGCGCCCAATCGGCGCGGAACCAGCGTCGCCTTCACGCCCGATCCCCAGGTCTTCGGCGAGAGCGCGCGCTTCAAGCCAAACCGGCTCTACCGGCTCGCGCGCTCCAAGGCCTATCTCTTCGCCGGCGTCGAGATCCGATGGAAATGCGCGGCCGAGCTGATCGGCGACGATACGCCGACCGAGGCAGTGTTCCAGTTTCCGGGCGGCATAGCCGACCATCTGCGCGAGCAGATTGGCGATCGCGAATGCGCCACCACGAACTTCTTCTCGGGCAAGCAGGATCTGCCGTCGGGGCAAGGCTCGGTCGAGTGGGCGGTCGCGTGGCCGCTCTGGTCCGACGGTTCCTACAGCTATTATTGCAACACCATCCCGACGCCGGACGGCGGCACCCATGAAGCCGGGCTCCGCGCCGCGCTGGTCAAAGGCGTGCGTGCCTTCGCCGAGCTCGTCGGCCAGAAGAAGGGCAAGGACATCGCGGCCGAGGATGTGATGCAGGGCGCCGAGTTGATGCTCTCGCTCTTCATCCCCAATCCGCAATATCAGAGCCAGACCAAGGACCGCCTCTCCTCGCCCGACGCCGCGCGCCTCGTCGAGAATGCGGTGCGCGACCATTTCGATCATTTCCTCGCCGACAATATGGAGCGCGGCAAAGCGCTGCTCGGCTATGTGCTCGACCGGATGGACGAGCGACTACGCCGCAAGGCGGAGCGCGAGGTCAAGCGCAAGACCGCGACCAGCGCGCGCAAATTGCGCCTGCCCGGCAAGCTCACCGACTGTGCGAACGACGATCCGGCAGGTACCGAGATCTTCATCGTCGAGGGCGACAGCGCCGGCGGCTCGGCCAAGCAGGCCCGCGACCGCAAGACGCAGGCGATCCTGCCGATCCGCGGCAAGATCCTCAACGTTGCCTCAGCCAATAGCGCCAAGATATTGGCGAACCAGGAAATCGCCGATCTGATCCAGGCGCTGGGCTGCGGCACGCGCGATCGCTGCCTCCCCGACAATTTGCGCTACGAGCGGATCGTGATCATGACCGACGCCGATGTCGACGGGGCACATATCGCGACGCTGCTGATGACCTTTTTCTTCCAGGAGATGCCCGAGCTGGTCCGGCGCGGTCATCTCTATCTCGCTCAGCCGCCGCTCTATCGGCTCACCTCCGGCACCAAGAGCGTCTATGCGCGGGACGATGCACATCGCGCCGAAATCGAGAAGAAGGAATTCAAGGGCAAGAAGGTCGAGGTATCCCGCTTCAAGGGCCTCGGCGAGATGAACCCCCAGCAACTGCGCGAAACCACGATGGATCCCAAGACGCGCGGCATGATTCGGATCACCCTGCCTCAGGAATATGAGGAGCGCGCGTCCGTGCGCGATCTCGTCGATCGCCTGATGGGCAAGAATCCGGAACACCGCTTCGCCTTCATTCAGGCGAATGCGGCCGCCGTGGACGAAGAAACAATCGATGCCTGACGCGACACCGCGAACAGATTGATAGCCATCCTTAATCAATAACCACCGCTTCCGATTTGCAAATCCGATCGACAGGGCCCATCTCCAAGCCAAGCTGTTACAAGGAGTCGTCGTTCCCATGGCCGGTCTGATCGCCACCGCGATGAAGCGTGGTTTTTCGCGGCACTGCCCTGCCTGCGGCAAGGGCCCGCTGTTTCGCGGCTATGTGAAGGTGCAGGAGCATTGTCCCGTCTGCGGCGAGGATAATGGCCGTCACCGGGTGGACGATGCCGCCTCCTATTTCACCGTGTTGCTGGTCGGGCACATCGTGGTCGCCCCGGCGCTGTTCTTCGAGATGGTCTATGACGCGCCGCTCGGCGTTCTGTTAGGTATCGCCCTGCCTGCCGTCGGCGTCGTGACGCTGGGTGCGCTGCCCTTCATCAAGGGCGCCGTGCTGGGTGCGCTTTCCGGCATCGATCGCAGCGCGAAGGCCAAGCCGAGCGCCGATCGTAGCTGACATAAAAAGAGCACGTTCCGATCCCGTCGATCGGAACGTGCTCCAGAGTCCGGCCCCGCGCCGGAATCTTATTCGGCAGCCTCCTTCAGCCCCTCCGCCGCAAGCGCGGCTTCGGCGTCGTGGCCGATCAGCCTGTCGTAATTCTTGTGCATGCGCATGACGTTCTGCTCGCGCCGGCCGAAAATCACCGACGGAACCGCGCCATTCTCCATCATGATCTGCGAATTGGACTGGACCTTCATGTCCTCCTCCATCGCGACGGTGATCAGCATGTTCGCGACATGCTCGTCGCGCTGGCGGATTTCCTCGGGTGCGTTGCGATCCCAGCCGTAGAGGCGAAACACATAATCGCACTTGCCCGGCTCATCGCTCGGATCGCTGCGCTGGAAGAAGGCCATCAGCTCGCCAGCACCGACCACCGTATTCGGGAAGATCGCGTTGGTGCAGGAGAAATAGCACCATTCGGGCCATTCCTCTTCCGGCAGATCCTTCAGCTTCACGATGTCCGGGCTCACGGTCACCAACGTGTGATGCAGGCCGCTATCGATGTGCAGGAACTGCTGGAGCGTCATCGGGCCTACGGTCTGCGGATGCAGGAAGGGCACATGATAGCCCTCCACGCCGCCATCCACCGCATGCTTCCAGTTTATCCGCGCCGTCGAGCGGAACTCCTTCACGAAGCGCAGATTTTCGTAGTGATAGCCGGCGATCAGGCCTTTCATGTTGCCCATATACGCGTCGAAATCGAGATGGCCGTCCGGTTGCGGATGGACCATGATCAAGCCGATTTCCTCATGGATCGGCAGCGCGATCAGGCCGCGATCCTCGAGCAGGCCGTCGAAGGAATCCTTGCTCGGCACGCCGATCAGGTCGCCATGCGAGTTGAACGTCCAGGCATGATAGGGGCAGGTGAAGGTGGAGGCGTGGCCGCAGCCTTCGGCCAGCTGCACGCCGCGGTGGCGGCAGGCATTGAGGAAGGCCCGCGCCTTGCCGTCCTTGCCCCGCGTCAGCAGGATCGGCTTTCCTGCGATCTCCGTGGCGTAATAATCCCCGTTCTCGGGAATATCGGCGGTATAGGCGATCACCTGCGGGCGATTGAGGAAGAATTCCTCCTTCTCCTTCAGGAACCGCGCCTTGTCGGTGAAGCGGCCGATATCCGCCTCCCAGGCGGGCTCGTCGGAATATTGCGTTTCTTTCCGGTCGACCATCTCGAGCAGCTGCTTCGCGATGGCGATCCGCTGGGCGCGTTCCATGAGATCTCTCCTCTCTCGATACGCAAAAAAGGCGCCGGTCAGCGACCGGTCCATATTTATTGTCGCCCCCAAACTATCTGCTGTGCGCATCGTGGGGTCAATTGGTTTTGATAGACGCACTCCGAAAATGCGCCCGATCGATGTTTGCGGCCCGATTTCCGAATGCGCATGGAAACTGAGGCCCAGTTCGCGCATGAGCGCGGGATGACCGACGGCCTGCCCACCCCCCGCCGCTACGTTGCCATCGTCGCGCTCTGCTTCGGCACCGCGCTTGCCGTGATCGACGGCGGCATCGCCACGGTGGCGCTGCCGACGATCGCACGCGATCTCCACGTGCCCTCCTCCGCAGCGGTGCTGATCGTCACCGTCTACCAGCTTGTTCTGGTGATGAGCTTGCTCCCCGCCTCCGCGCTGGGCGACCGGATCGGCCATCGCAAGCTCTACCAATATGGGCAGCTGCTGTTCGCAGTCTCGACCATGCTCTGCTTCTTCGCCAAGAGCCTGCCCTTCCTGCTCGTGGTTCGCGTCGCCCAGGCGCTCGGCGCCGGAGCGGTGCTCAGCGTGTCGTCGGCGCTGGTCCGCAGCATCTATCCCTCCACCCATCTCGGCCGCGGACTCGGCGTCAACAGCGTGATCGTCTCGATCTCGGCGGCAGTCGCTCCCACGCTGGGCGGCTTCGTCTTGGCGGTCGGCTCCTGGCCTTGGGTATTTGCCTGCGCCGTGCCCTTCGCGATCATATCGCTGTTCCTCGGCTGGAAGGCGCTGCCCGATCCGGAGCCGCGCGACGAGCCCTATGACATAGCCGGCGCACTGCTCTGCGCAGCCACATTCGGCTTTACGATCAGTGGTTTGGAAGCTCTTGTGCACGGCGATTCTCCCATCGTCGCCCTGGCGATCGTTGCGGCCGGCATCCTCTTCGCAATCATATTCGTACGCCGCGAACTGATCGAGCCGCGGCCGATCATGCCCGTCGATCTGCTCGGACGGCCGGTCTTCGCCCTTTCCGCCATAGGCGCGCTCACCGCTTTCATCGCCACGATGACGCTGATCCTTTCCGTATCCTTCCGGCTCCAGCATCAATATGGGCTGTCACCGAGCGAAGTCGGCACGATGATCGCGCCATGGCCGTTCACCACCATGTTCGTCGCGCCGCTCGCCGGCACGCTTTCGGATCGCTATCCTGCTGGCCTGCTGGGTGGCATAGGCATGGCGATCGCCGTGGTTGCGCTGGTCTTCCTCGCTTTCCTGCCAGCCGATCCCAGCTATTTCGACATCGCATGGCGCATGGCCTTGTGCGGCGCCGGCTTCGGCCTGTTCCTCTCGCCGAATGCCCGCCTGATCATCGGATCCACACCACGCGAGCGCGCGGCCTCCGCGGGCGGGCTGATCGCCACCGTCCGGCTGACCGGACAGACGCTGGGTGCGACGCTCGTCGCCGCGCTGCTCGCGCTCGGTCTCGGTGACGGGCCGATTCCGCCGCTGATCTCGCTGGGTCTCGCGCTCGTGGCCGGCATCTGCAGCGTCGCACGCCTGCGGCCGGCGCTACGCAACCCGCCACGCACCGAAGTTGCGGAAGCCCAGCCGGCGAGCTCCGTCGAAGCGCATTGATTTTCTATCTCCATGATAGAGAATATTTGCGATTCGGGAGGGAATGGATGGTTGCCCCGGCACTGCCCGTCAGCCTAGACGATCTGAGACATGGCCGACACGCCTTCCCCCTTCACCTTCCGCGACTATCGATTCTATTGGTTCGCGCGCCTTGCGAGCAACCTCGCCCAGCTCTCCATGGTGGTGGTGATCGGCTGGCAGGTCTACGACATCGCCCGTGGCCAGCTCCACATGAGCAAGGGCGATGCAGCGCTTCAGCTCGGCTATGTCGGCGTCATCCAGTTCCTGCCCCTGCTGCTGCTGACCCTGGTCGTCGGCTGGACGGCGGACCGGGTCGACCGGCGCTGGATCGCGCGGGCCGCGCTGATCCTGGAGATGGTTTGCGCGATCATGCTGGCCACCATGGCGTGGAAGGGCACCACGTCCTTGCCCGCCATCTTCGTCATCGCGGCCCTGCTTGGCGTCTCCCGTGCCTTCGCCGGACCGGCGCTGCAGGGACTGTCGCCGAATCTGGTGCCGCCTGCCGTGCTCCCCGCAGCGATCGCCATGTCCTCGATCGCCTGGCAGGCGGGCGCGGTGTTCGGCCCGGCGATGGGTGGATATTTCTACGCGATCGGGCATTGGGTGCCTTACGCGGTGAGCACGCTGCTCTTCTTCCTCTCAGCGCTGGCGATGTTCCTGATCCGCCCTGTGCCCAGGCCCGAGCTGGGCGGTACCCATCCCTGGCGCCAGATGATCGACGGGCTTGCCTATGTCCGCAAGAACCGGCTCGTGCTGGGCGCTATCTCGCTGGATCTGTTCGCGGTCCTGCTGGGCGGCGCGACGGCGATGCTGCCCGTTTATGCGCGCGACATATTGCAGGTCGGCGCCTCCGGGCTCGGCCATCTGCGCGCGGCGCCCGCAGTAGGCGCGGCGGCCACCGCGATCTGGTTTGCCTACAAGCCGCTCAAGACCAATGTCGGCGTGAAGATGCTCGTCGCGGTAGCGGTGTTCGGCATCGCGACGGCGGTGTTCGGCCTGTCCCGCTGGATGCCGCTCTCGCTGCTCTGCCTCGCCCTGCTGGGCGCGGCCGATATGCTGTCCGTCTTCGTCCGCCAGTCCCTGATCCAGCTCCACACGCCGGATGCGATGCGGGGCCGCGTCGGCGCGGTCTCGACGCTGTTCGTTTCCGGATCGAACGAGCTGGGGGAGGCCGAATCCGGCTTTCTCGCAGCACTGATCGGGCCGGTTGCGGCAGTCGTCGCCGGAGGTATCGGCGCGGTCCTCGTCACGATATTATGGGCGCGCTGGTTCCCAGAGCTCAAGAACGCCCGCACCTTCGATCCCCCAAAGTCCTTGGAATAAGCCAGTCAGGAGAAGCGACATGAAGGCAGCGACCATCCTCGACACCATCGGCAATACCCCGCATATCCGCGTGCAGAGGCTGTTCGGCCCGGATGCGGATGTCTGGATCAAGTCCGAACGGTCCAACCCCGGCGGATCGATCAAGGATCGCATCGCCCTCGCCATGATCGAGGAAGCCGAAAAGTCCGGCAAGCTCCAGCCGGGCGGCACCATCATCGAGCCGACCTCCGGCAACACCGGCATCGGGCTTGCCATGGTGGCGGCGGTGAAAGGCTACAAGCTGATCCTCGTCATGCCGGAATCCATGTCGATAGAGCGGCGCAGGCTGATGCTGGCCTATGGCGCCAGCTTCGATCTCACCCCGCGCGAGAAGGGCATGAAGGGTGCGATCGAGCGAGCGATCGAACTGGTGAACTCCACGCCCGGCTCGTGGATGCCGCAGCAGTTCGAAAATCCCGCGAACATCGACGTCCATGTGAAGACCACGGCACAGGAAATCCTCGCCGACTTCCAGGACACTCCGATCGACGTGCTGATCACCGGCGTCGGCACGGGCGGGCATATCACCGGCAGTGCACAGGTGCTGAAGAAAGCCTGGCCGAATCTCAAGGTCTTTGCGGTCGAACCAACGCTTTCGCCGGTCATTTCCGGGGGCTCGCCGGGTCCGCATCCGATCCAGGGCATCGGCGCGGGTTTCGTGCCCGCCAATCTCCACACCCAGCTGCTCGACGGGGTGATCCAGGTCGATCCGGCCGACGCCAAGGAATATGCGCGCCGCGCCGCGCGCGAAGAAGGCATGCTGGTCGGCATCTCCTCCGGCGCCACGCTGGCGGCGATCGCGCAGAAGCTGAAGGAACTGCCGGCAGGCGCGCGCGTGCTCGGCTTCAACTACGACACCGGAGAACGCTACCTCTCGGTGCCGGACTTCTTGCCGGAGTGAGCCCTCGCTGCAGTCCTCTCCCCTGTGCGGGAGAGGACTATCGTTGCCCCGCTCACCCCACATGCGCTTGAACGACTGCGCCCGCAGCGACGGCGCGGATCCGCAACTGACACGCGAATCCGTGACGGAAGGAGCCGACGGTGATCGAGCATCCGTGATCGGGCTTTCCGCCCAGCGCGGCATCTGTTAGCCGCGCGGGCATGTCCGAAGCACCGACCCTCTCCACCGTTCTCGATGATTACGAGCTGCTCGATGCGGACGACCGCTACCGGCTGCTGATCGATCTCGGCCGCGCTCTGGAGCCGATGCCCGACCCCCTCAAAACCGACGCGACGCTGGTGCGCGGCTGTTCCGCGGCGGTATGGGTCTATCCCACAAGGCTGGAGGACGGGCGGCTGCATTTCCTTGCCGATTCCAATGCCGCAATCACCAAGGGCATCATCGCGCTGGTGCTGCTGACGGTGCAGGATCGCACGCCCGCCGAAATCGGCGCGACCGACATCGGTGCCGCGTTGGCACCATTCGACCTGCGCAACCAGCTCAGCTCCAACCGGACGCAGGGCATCCCCAACATGATCGCGCTGATCAAGGCGACGGCGGAACGCTACGCGGGGTGACCCTGCTCGTCAGGCCGACTTTGGTCGGGATGAGGGTTGATTACCGACCCAGCCGCTTCGTCAGATCGTCCACCGTCGTTCCCGCCTTGACGACCAGCCATTCGTCCGGATGCGCGGTATCGATCAGCGTCACCGCACCCTTGGGGCAGATGTCGAGACATCCGACCTCGACGATGCCCATGCGCGCCTTGCGTCCCTTGCCGCCGTCCAGCGCCTTGCGGAGCACCTTGGCGATAGGCTGTTTGCCGTCATAGCCGAACCCGCCCTTGAGCTTCTTGGAACATTTGCGGCACACGAGGATCGCGCCCTGCCAGCGGCTGCGTACGTGACTTTTCATCTCACCGATTTGAACGCGACGATGCCGGCTTGCGTTCCTCCGCGCGCCGCAGCACTTCGAACGCCGCCTGGATGGACTGGAAACGAACCGCAGCCTGCGCATCGCCAGGCCGCACGTCCGGATGATTCTCCTTGGCCAGTCGGCGCCAGGCGGATTTGATCTCCTCGAAATCGGCGTCGCTATCGACTCCGAGCACCTCCAGCGCGCGCAATTCGTCACGGGTGCGGGTTCCATCCCCCGGACCGCCCCACTGATGGTGCGAGGACGAGGCGAATCCCGAGGCCGTCCGCCGCTCATCGGCCTCGCGCTTGGCAGCTTCCTCGGCGCTCAATCCCTCGAAATAATTCCAGTTGCGGTTATATTCGGCCGCATGCGCCTCACAGAACCACCAGCGGTCGGGGCTGTTTGGCGATTTTGGCGCGGGCCTGTCCCCTGGCTGATCGCACCCTTCCCGGTCGCAAAGCCGTACCTTGGTCGCGCCGCGTTCGCTGCCATAGCCGCGCCAGCGGGGAAAACCCCAGTCATAGGATCGGGAGGATCGGGTCATAGACGCCGATCCTAGCACATCCAGCCGGGATGAAGCCACGCCGGATCTGCCGATCCCGGCTTACAATGGCGAAACAAGCCCCCCGAAGAAGAGGCTGCCGAGTACCGCACCGACGATCAGTCCGCCGATGAACATGGCCAGCAGGATCCAGATCACGATGATTACGACCGTATATCCGCCGGCCTTCACCTCCGGGACCTTCATCAGCACCGTCGCGCCGAGATAGAGGAGATACGCGCCGTACGCGAAGCCGAGCAGCGTGAGCAGCGACGCGAGGCCGGGAATGAAGTGGAAGAAGCCGGCTATCCAAACCGGTGTGGACGCGTAGATGATCAGCTTCGCCGCGGCGATCTGGTTCTTCGCGCCGTCGAAGCTCGGTGCGAGCGCGTCCGCAATCAAGATGACGGCATAGATCAGCGCGAGACCGATGACGTAGCTCAGCAACAAGGGCGCGACATAGCCACCGAAGGGCAGACCCATCATGCCGAAGGGCGTACGGATCAGCAGCATCTTGAGCAGGCCGCCGACGACGGGCAGCAGCGCCATGATCGCGGCATAACCGGTGAACAATTCCTTCACCGTGGCCGGTTCGGACGCCACCACCTGCCATTCGGTCTTCGGTGACATCAGCATGGCCTTTGCGCGACTGACGATATCCATAATCCGCCCCTCCATGAACGAACTGACAGAAGGAAGCGTGACCCGCTTTCCGCGGGGTGTAAAGCCAGAGGGTCTGTAAGCCGGGTTCTGTCCACCGGCCGAGGCCGGATGGGCGATCATTCCTCTAGGGACGGGATCGCTCCCGTCCTCCAGCAACCAACCCGGGCGGCAGGCTGGAGAAGCCATGTGCCGCCCCTATTCGGTCTTGCTCCCGGTGGGGTTTACCATGCCGCTCCCGTTGCCGGCAGCGCGGTGCGCTCTTGCCGCACCCGTTCGACCTTACCCGGCCGAAGCGCGGGCGGTATGCTTTCTGTGGCACTTTCCCTAGGATTGCTCCCGCCGGGCGTTACCCGGCACCGTTTCTCCCTGGAGCCCGGACTTTCCTCCCCTTTCACATGAAAGCGGCGATCGCCCGACCCTCTGGCTGGCGGCTATCTAGCGTGGCCGCGCTCGCGATCCAAGAGCAACGACAAAAGGATCGCGCGGCATTGCCCGTCGATCACGCCATCGATCGCTTCGGGACGCCAGCGCCGCTGGAAAGCGCGTACCGCCGCCGGCCCGTCGGCGACGTCATAGCCGAAGCGGTCGAGCGCCAGCAGGAAGCCCCCGTCGGTCCAATGCGGGTCGGCCAGGCTGCGGCCGGGCCGCGGCAAAGCGAGCCCGAGCCTGGCCAGCCTCTCCCAATCGAACAGCTCGCCCGGATCCTGCTTGCGTGCCGGGGCGACATCCGAATGGCCGACCACGTTCGCCGGCGCTATGTCGAAGGTGCGTACGATTTCCGCCACAAGCGGCGTCAGCGCGGTCATTTGCGCCTCCGGAAAGGGCCGATAGCCCCATTCGTGGCCGGGATTGACTATCTCGATGCCGATGCTCGCCGAGTTCACGTCGGTGATGCCGCGCCATTTCGAACGACCGGCATGCCAGGCGCGCTTCTCCTCCTCGACGAGGCGGAGCACCTGCCCATCCTCGGCCACGACATAATGGCACGAGACCTTCGAAGTCGGGTTGATCAGCCAGGAGATGGCCGAAGCCGCATCCTGCATGCCCGTATAATGCAGCACCAGAATCGAGACCGGCAAGCTGCGGTCGTCGAAATTAGGGGACGGGCAGTCGATGATCTCGCTCATACCACCGGCTCCTCGATCGGCCGCCCCTTCTCCGCGCTGCGCAGCGCGATGATGGTGACGCCGGCGATGGAAAGCGCCGCGCCCAGGATCACGATCGGCGTCAGCACGATGTCGAACGCCACCGCCGATCCGATCACCGCGACTACCGGCGCGCCCAGCGTCAACGGCATCACCCGCGTGATCGGATGCTTCTGGAGCAGCCATGCCATGCCGCCATGGCCGATCAAAGTGGTGCCGATCGCCGAGAAGAGCACCCATCCCCAATCCTGCGCGTTGAGGGCCGGGATGTGGCGAACCGCCTGCGGCTCCAGCACGATGGAGAGCGGTAGCAGCAACGCGAAACCGATCAGCCCGATCCAGGCGTAAATGGTCAGCACGGAAACAGCGCCCAAGCGCCGCACGAGCAACGAGCCGATCGCCCACATCAGCGTGCCGAAACTCATCACGGCAAGGCCCGGGCCCTCATGGACGGCAGCCGGATCGAACACCATCACGACGACGCCGCCGAACGCCAGCACGATGCCGAACAGCCGCAGCAGCGCGATACGCTCGCCCTCGAACAGCACGCCGAGCAGCAGGGCGAACGGCACGCCGAGCTGCGCGGCGATCGACAATGCGCTGACATTGTGACCGATGCGCAAGGCTAGGTTCGAGAAGATGAGGAAGGCAGCACCCTGCATCACGCCGACGAGCAGCAGGGCCTTCATCTTGCCCGGCACGATCCGCAGGAACGGCAGGCATACCAGCATGACCGCGCACTGCCGCAGCATCGCGGCGGTCAACGGCGCCGTATCGCGCACGACTATAGTGATCGCGACGATGTTGATGCCCCAGAAAAAGGTGATCGCCGCGGCCAAGGCGGTATCGAACGCCGACAAGGGGCTCGTTCGAACGGCGGTCACTCTCTCCATGCACCGGCCATAGCCGAGATTACGAGGCGAAAAAGGAATTTTCGTCAGGCAAAGCCGGGAATGGCGGCGAGCTGGATGGGCCGGGGGGTCTCACGCAGGCGATAGAAGCCGCGCGCCGCCGGATCGGGCTCGAACCGTTCGGTCTGATCAATGATCGTCTCGCCCGCGCCTAACATCAACACTCCGTCCGGCGCGATCGCGCGACCCAGCCGATCGAGCACTGCCCGCCGCATCGGCGGCGGGAAATAGAGCAGCACGTTGCGGCACAATATGACATCGAACATGCCCGGTAACGGCATCGGCTCCGTCAGGCTGTGGACGTGGAAACGGACCTTCTCCCGCAACGCCTGCACGAGGCGCCACTGCTCGCCCTCGCGATCGAACCAGCGCAGCAATTGCCGCACGGGCAAGCCGCGCTGCACCTCGAACTGCGTGTAGAGCCCCTCGCGCGCCCGTGCTGTCGCGGATCGGGAGACGTCGGTCGCCTGAATATCGATCGTCCAGCCGCGCCACAGATCCGCCTGTTCGGCAAGACCCATCGCCAGCGAGTAAGGCTCCTGCCCGGTCGAGCACCCGACGCTCCACACGCGCAACCGACGCGCTCCCGCCCTGGCTGAATGGAGCCGGGAGAGCACGGGACCCATCAGCTGCTGAAATGGACCATGATCGCGGAAGAAGGAGGTTTCGTTATTGAGCAACGCTTCGATGACCGCATCGGCGAGTCGCGCGTCCCGCCCGCCGACCAGCGCCGCCACGAGCAGGTCGACGCTTTCGATGCCACGCGCGCGCATGATCGGCACCAGCGCCGTGTCGAGCCGCCATTGACGGCCGGTGCTCAGTTGCTGCCCGGTACGCGCTTCCAGGAGGCCCGCCAGGATACGGGTGGCGGCGGCGCTCAGTTCCATGTCTTAAGCTCCCCGCGCGCCGAGATGACGGGCAATCTGTCCCGGCGGCAGCACCGCCGACGCAAGGCCGGCGGTTGCGACCACGCCCGGCATGCCCCACACCACCGATGTCGCCTGATCCTGAGCCAGTATTTCGCCGCCTGCGGCCGCGAGAACGGCCGCGCCCACCGATCCATCCGCCCCCATGCCACTCAGCAGCACTCCGGCCGCTCCCGCACCGAATATCGCCGCCATTGCCTCAAACATCGGATCGACCGATGGAAAACAGCCATTGGAGACCGGCGCGCGATCCAACCGGACTCGCACGTCGCCACCCGAGCGCATGAGCCGGATATGCGCGTCGCCCGGCGCCACCAGCATGGTGCCGCGCGTCAGCGGCATGCCGTCCTGCGCCACCGCGGTGGGTCGGCCGGCAATGCCCTGAAGCTGGGCGGCGAAATAAGGCATGAATACCGTTGGCAGATGTTGGGTGATCAGCACGGGCGCCGAAAAGCTGGGCGGCAGCTCCGCAAAAAAGGCGGACAGAGCGTGCAGGCCACCCGTCGATGCACCGATACCGAGGCAGGCGATCGGTTCCTCCCCCCGCACACGACGCAGCGGCGAGATGACCGGCCGTTGAATCCGGGGGCGCGCGGCGCGCGCCATGCGCAGAAGCCGCTCGCAGAGCAAGCCCGCGAATTGGGCGTTGAACTCACCCGCGCAGGGCTTGAACAGCGTATCGGCGGCACCGAGGGTCAGCGCCTCCACCGTCTCCGCCGCGCCATCCTCGCAGGCGGACGAGACGATCAGGATGCGGGCGCCGCCGCTCTTCTCGATGATGCGCGGTAGCGCTGTGAGTCCATCCGTGCCGGGCATGCGCACGTCGAGCAGAACGATGTCGGCGGTCTCGCGCTCGAGCAGCGTCAGCGCCTGATCCGCGGAGGATGCCATGCCGACGATGCGGAATTCGGGCCGCGCCTCGAGCAGGTTGGCGAATACGGTTCGTGCGACGATGGAATCATCGACGATCATCAGCCGGATCGGCGCAGAGCGCGGCAATACGCTCGAACGCATCGAATCGCGTGCTCGAGAACTGCGAGCCGGCTGGACGAGGGACATAGGCGCGCTCAAGCCACGCCGACAATCTGCAGCTTGCTTTCCAGCGTTTCGCGGTCGAACGGTTTCATCATATATTCGTCCGCCCCAGCGTCGATGGCGACGCGGATATGGCCGATGCCATTCTCCGTCGTGCACAGCACGATCTTCGGCCGCCGGGCGATATTGGCGAAACGCAGAGCACGCAAAAAATCGATGCCGCTCATAACCGGCATGTTCCAATCCAGCAGCACCACGTCCGGCGGCATGTCCTGGCATTCGGCAAGCGCCTCCTGCCCGTCGGCAGCCTCGCGCACGGAAAAATCCAGCCGTTCGAGGATATGGCGCGCGACCTTCCTGACCACTTTGGAATCGTCGACAACCAGACAGGTTTTCATGCGCGTGAGCTTTCTACTAGACGATCCCGATTCCGCGAGTCCGCCTGACATTCGCCAATTTCTAGATAAGGAAGGTAAGAACCTCGTTAACGCCCGAAGTATCAGGCCGCGGCCAAGGCTGGTCCGGCGACGAGCACGGCGGGATCGACGAGCAACAGCGCATCGCCCTCCAGCGTGACCATGCCCCGTCCCGCGACCGCCCATCCAGGCTGGAGCGAGGCAAGGATCGGCGCCATCTCGCCTTCGATCGTAGCGACATCCTCGACATGATCGACGAGCAGGCCATAGCCATGCCCTTCGATGTTGACGACGATCGCCGGCAACACGCCCTCGCGCGGCGACATACCAAGGCCGAGTGCAGTCCGGCAGTCGATCACCGTCAGAACCCGACTGCGCAGTGCGGTCAATCCGGCGATATGCGGAGCGAGCCGCGGCACCGGCGTGATTGCCTCGAGCTCCACGACCGACTCAACCTCCTCGGTTGCCAACACGACGCGTTCGCCCGCGATCAGGGCGACGAGGAATAGCCCGTTCATCTATGGCCTCCCTGCGCGAGGCCGGCTTTCAGGGCATCCAGCAAGGCCGGCCGATCGTAGCGATAGATGCTCCCGGCCGGCGCACCCGCGGTTTCGCGCTGCCAGCGCAGCCGTACGACCGGACTGCGCGTGCCGGCAGGTTCCGGCGCATCGCAGGCGATCACGAGCGCCACATCGGACGGCGATGGTTCCCTCGCGAACAGGACGCGATAGCCATTCGACTCGACCAGTGGGCGCAATATCTCTCGCGTCCAGCTACCGTCATCCCCGGTCAGCAGGCATATCGGCCGCTCGGGCTCAGCCGCCAGCGGGATCGCTCCGCCCTCCGCGAACAACCAGTGCGGATCCAGCATCTCCACCGGCTGCCCATCCACCAATGCCACGCCCGCAACCGGGCCGGGCCGGGCGGCCGGCGTGAGGCTGGTCGTGAGGTCGACGATGTCTCGCACCGTGTCGATCGCATAGGCCAACGCAATCTCGCCATCGCTGATGCGCAGGATCCGGATTATCTCGCGTCCGTCCAGGCCTTCGCCACTGATCAGCGGCAACAAGCGACCGTCGCGTACGACCCGCAGGCGTCCCGCGCTCATCTTCACGCTCTGGGCTGGAATGTCCTCGATCCTCTCCACCAGCGAGAGACGGATGCCGCGTTCGACGCCGTCGCTGTCCCGGAAAAGCAGTGTCGGCACCGCCTCGATCGCGGCAACTGGAACTTCGGGCTCGATCCGTGCAGTCTCGCTCCACGAAACGCCGCCCGCGACCGCGAGCCCGGCGGGATCGAGCAGCAGAATCGGCCGGCCATTGTCCGGCAGCGCCGCGCCTGCATAGATGCCGGCCGCCATCACCACCGGCGCCGCAGGCTTGATCACCAGTTCCTCATGATCGTGCACTGCCGCGACGGCAAGCGCATAAGCCTCGCCCCCCGCCGGCTTGAGCACCACGAGCATGGTGGATTGCTCCGGCGCATCCTCGGCGTCGATGATCCGCGCAAGGCATGCAACGGGCATGCGCCGCCCGCGGATGTTGGCGATGAGTGCGCCACCGAGTGATTCGAGCCGTACCGATTCGCCCGCCACCCGGACGATCTCGTCGATCGCCGCGCGGGGCAGCGCAAAGGTCAGCCCACCCGCCTCGATCGTCAATGCCGGGATGATGGTGAGGGTCAGGGGTACGCGAAGCGTCAGCTTGAGTCCCGAACCCGGACGACTGTCTATCTCGACCACGCCGCCGATGCGTTCGATATTGGATTTGACCACGTCCATCCCGACCCCGCGCCCGGATATGGCCGTAACCTCTTGCGCCGTCGACAGACCCGGCTCGAAGATCAGGGCCAGCCGCGCAGCCGCGGACAATCCCCGGGCTGCATCGGCGGACAGGATTCCGGCGGCGATGGCGCGCTGTACCAGTCGCTCCGAATCGATGCCGCGACCATCGTCCGCCACTTCGATGACGATCTGGTTGCCTGCCTGGCGCGCCGCCACGCTCAAGCGGCCGATCGCCGGCTTGCCCAGCTCGAGACGCGCCCCAGGCGGCTCGATGCCATGGTCGATCGCGTTGCGGATGATGTGGGTCAGGGGATCGCGGATTACCTCGATCATCTCGCGATCGAGCTCGACATCGGCCCCATCGACTTCGAGCATCACCGTTTTGCCGAGTTCCGCGGAAACGTCGCGAAGCAGCCGCGGCAGGCCGGAGAATAGCGCCTCGATCCGCTGCATGCGCGTCCGGGTGATCGTATCGCGCATTTCCGCGACAGAGGTTGAAAGCCGTTCGAACGCGGCATCGACTCCGGGGTCGCTCGAAATCTCACGCAGCCGGCGCGCCAGTTCGTTGCGGGCCAGCACCATGTCCGAAATACCCGCCATCATTCGATCGAGCAGATCGATCTGGAGGCGGATGCTGCGCGAGGGCGCGCGCGGAGTGGAAGCTGGCGCCGTGGGAAGCGGCGGTTCTCCCTCGTTGCAGAGATCCGGCTCGGGCTCGGACGGACATCTGAGCAGGGCGGTCGGCGGTTCAGGTCGGCGTTCAGCCAACGCCTCGATCAAGTCGCGGTCATCGCCCGACGGGCATACGCCCTGCGCTTCCAGCGCATCGATCAGCTCGACGATACGGTCGATGATCGCGAGTACCGCATCCACCAGCATCGCATCGGGCACACGGCGATCCGCGCGTACGTCAGCCAGCGCATCCTCGCAGGCATGGCTCAGCCGCTCCAGCCGCGGCAGATCGAGAAAGCCGCAACTGCCCTTGACGGTATGGACGAAGCGGAAAATCCCATCGAGCCGGGTGCGATCCTGAGGCACGGCTTCCCATGCTACCAGTTCGCCCGCGACGGTTTCCAGGGTCTCGCGGGTTTCGGCGATGAATTCGGTAAGGATCTCGTCCATCGGCCCCTGGTCCGGCGTTATGCCGTTCCAGATCGCACGCCGATGGTAAATTACGACTTAACGCCTGGGCAGCAAGGCGCCGAACAGCAGCACGCCTTCGTCGGGTTCGGACACCTGGATCGAGCCACCGATTTCGGCGGCCAGACGATGCACCAGCCAGGCGGCGGCGGCGCGCGGCGTCAGCGCGTCGGGATCGGTGTTGCCCAGCAGCGCGGTGCGCAGTTCGGGATCGAGCACAAGCCGCGGGCCCTCCGCACGCACTACGATCTCGCCGCTCTCGGCACCGATATCCAGCCGGCCGCCGCGGACCAGCGCATCCGCCGCGATCAGCGCGAGGTTGAGCAGGATCTTCAGCGCATTCTTGCCGAGCGCCGGTTCCGTCACCATCCAGCCGAGCAGGATGCGTTCGCCGCCGAGCAGGCCCTCGATCGCCGCCTTGGCCTCGCGGCTGTCGACCGTATCGCCGAAACCACCCGCCGCGCCGAAGGCGAGCCGGAAGAATTTGAGCTTGTTGGCCGAAACGCGGGCGCTTTCCGCCAGCAGTTCCAAGCAGCGCGCACGCATTTCCGGATCATGTTCGTCCGCCAGCAACTCGACGCCGTTGTTCAGCGCGCCAACAGGGCTCAACAGATCATGGCACAGGCGCGAACATAGCAGACTGGCGAAATCGACCTCACGCATCCGGATGACTCTCGTACTCTAGGTTCGGGCGCTCTTGTGGCGATTGCCCCGACGATGCGCAAGCCGAAGCACCTCATGGATCGCACGTCTTGAAGGTCACGGGTGAAAAACGTCCATGCAGCGCCCCCGTGCTGCCGGCCTGCCACAACCGCGCGTCGCCGCCCGAGACGATCAGCCATAGTCGGCCCGGTTCGGCCATCGCAGCGTCGCAGGCGGAGGGGGTGACATCGCCGGACGGGTGCGAATGATAATGGCCGACGAGCCTCGGTCCCCCCTGCCGCTCGGCCCGCAGCGCCGCGAAGAGCGCGCGCGGATCGATCTCGAAGGTGCGCTCCGGCGCTTCGGCCACATTGTCCGCCGGATCATAGGCCGTGATCCGGTCCTCATCGCCGAACAACAGACCGCAGACCTCCCTGCCCGGCTCGGCGGCGGCGAGAGCGCGTATTTCCTCCAGCAGCGTCCTTGAAATTTCCAACATCATTCCCATATCCGCAACGAAATGGACCGGGGGATGTCGATAGAGCATGTAACGCTGCCGAGCGAGGCAGCGGGATGGCGCCTCGATCGCGCCCTTGCCACGGCGATGCCCAAATTGTCGCGCGAGCGGCTTAAGGCGCTCATCTCGTCCGGTCAGGTGTCAAACGATGCCGGCGTCGCAGTGCGCGATCCGTCGGCCAAGGCAATCGGCGGCGGCGTCTATGCGGTGGCCATTCCCGCGCCCGCTCCGGCCCATAACGAGGCGCAGGACATTCCGCTCGCCATCGCCTATGAAGACGAGCATCTGATCGTCGTGGACAAGCCGGCAGGGCTGGTCGTGCATCCGGCGGCGGGCAATGCGGACGGCACACTGGTCAATGCGCTGCTTCACCATTGCCGGGGCAGCCTTTCCGGCATCGGCGGAGTCGAACGGCCCGGCATCGTCCACCGCATCGACAAGGATACGTCGGGCCTGATCGTCGCGGCCAAGACGGATCCGGCGCATATCGGCCTGGCCGCCCAGTTCAAGCGGCATAGCATCGACCGGCGCTACCGGGCGATCGTCGCCGGCCTGCCGAAGGTTCCGGACGGAACGGTGGATGCTGCCCTGGCACGCTCCAACGTCAATCGCCAGAAGATGGCGATCGTCGAGGGAAGCCGGGGCAAACGGGCCGTGACGCATTATCGTCTCATTTCGCCTCTACGAGGGGCGGCAATGATCGAATGCCGGCTGGAAACGGGCCGTACCCATCAGGTTCGCGTGCATATGGCCTCGCTCGGCCACCCGCTGCTCGGCGATCCGGTTTATGGCAGGCCACGGGAACATCGGGACCTGCTGACTCGTTTGGGTTTTCATCGGCAGGCGTTGCACGCGGCCCATCTGGGCTTCGTCCACCCGATCACAAGCGCAGCTTTATCCTTTGGTAGTGATATTCCTACCGATATGCAGCGACTATTAATCGAGCTAGCGCTATAAAGGTTGCAAATGAGGACGGATATCTCCGACTCACGAGGTTCAAGGGTCCTCACGGACCGAAGGGAGACATGATCATGGCAAGCGGAACCAGCGTCCCAGCGACGATCCCCGCACTCGGTGGAGAGCAGAGCCTCAACCGCTACCTCGCCGAGATCCGTAAATTTCCCCTCCTCAGTCCGGAGGAGGAATATATGCTCGCCAAGCGCTTCCAGGAGCATCAGGATCCTGAAGCAGCGGCCAAGCTGGTCACCAGCCACCTGCGGCTCGTCGCAAAGATCGCGATGGGCTATCGCGGCTACGGCTTGCCGGTCAGCGAGCTGATCAGCGAAGGCAATATCGGGCTGATGCAGGGCGTGAAGAAGTTTGAAGCCGATCGCGGCTTCCGCCTCGCGACCTACGCCATGTGGTGGATTCGAGCCTCGATCCAGGAATTCATCCTGAGATCTTGGAGCCTGGTGAAGATGGGCACCACCGCCGCGCAGAAGAAGCTCTTCTTCAACCTGCGGCGGATGAAGTCCAAGCTCGATGCGTTTGAAGATGGTGATCTGCGCCCTGAGGACGTCAGGTCGATCGCGACCGATCTGGGCGTGAGCGAGGATGAGGTCGTCAACATGAATCGCCGCATGGCGATGGGCGGGGACAGCTCGCTCAACGTCGCGATGCGCGAGGATGGCGAGGGCCAGTGGCAGGATTGGCTGGTCGACACCGATCCGCTGCAGGACGAGCGGCTGGCCGACGCCGAGGAAAAGGATGTCCGCCACGAGCTTCTGATCGAAGCCATGGGCGCGCTGAACGACCGCGAGAAGCACATTCTTGCCGAGCGCCGACTGAGCGAGGATCCCAAGACCCTTGAGGAGCTGAGCCAGGTCTATGGCGTCTCGCGCGAGCGGGTCCGCCAGATCGAAGTCCGAGCCTTCGACAAGTTACAGAAGGCGATGATGAAGATCGCCGGCGAGAAAAGGCTGACCGCCGCCTTCGCCTGACGGCAGGCGACACACCAGAAGAAGGCCCCGGTGCCCTGAGCACCGGGGCTTTTTCATGTCCTGCATTCCGACTTTCCGAACTTTATCGTCGGGATGACGATTCTCCTGCGATGCTCTAAGCGATGCCGATGGACGAAATCGCCGCCCCTGCCCCTGCTCTGGCGCCTGCCCCGCCCCAACGCTCGCTGCTCCGACGCGCGGTCGGGTTGACCGTGCGCGCTGTCATCCTCTTCGTGGTGGGATCGCTGGTGTGGGTCGGCGTCTACCGCTTCGTGCCGCCGCCGATAACATTCACCATGATCGGCGGCATGCTGGACGGCCACGGCCTCACCAGAGACTGGATGAGCCTGTCCGAAATGAGCCCCAACATGGCGCGCGCCGCCATCGCAGCCGAGGATGCACGCTTCTGCACGCATCATGGCTTCGACCTCCAGGCGATCGAGCAGGCCGCGAAGCGCAATGCCCAAGGCAAGCGGTTGCGCGGCGGTTCTACGATCAGCCAGCAGACCGCCAAGAACGTCTTCCTGTGGCAGGGACGATCATGGGTCCGCAAAGGCCTCGAAACGTGGTTCACCGTGCTCATCGAGACGCTTTGGGGCAAGCGGCGGATCATGGAGATGTATCTGAACGTCGCGGAAACCGGCATCGGGACTTATGGCGCGAATGCCGGCGCGATGCGCTATTTCCACCATGACGCCAGCACCTTGAGCACGACCGAAGCCGCCCGTATTGCCGCGATCCTGCCCCTTCCTAAGAAACGCGAGGCAATTGATCCCAGCGGCTTTACACGACGCTACGGCAACCGCATCGCCGCACGGAGCGGCGTGGTATCTCGCGATGCGCTGGACATGTGCCTGCGATAAGCCCCCCCGTCGGCAGAAAGCCGTGCAACCTACGACGCGATGGCAGGAAAACGCCGCTACCGGCAGTCGGCGCAGCGCCCACGAACCTCGATCACCGGGCGTTGAGGCTGAAACCCGGCCTTCTTCGCTGCCGCGCGAACATTGTCGGAAAGGTGATCGTCGTCGATATGCGTGGTCTGGCCGCAGGCATCGCAAACCAGAAAGATGCAGTCATGCTCGCAATCGGGATGCGCGTTGGCGACATAGGCATTCGCACTTTCCACCCGGCGCGCGACATTTGCGTCCACGAACAGGTCGAGAATGCGATAAACGCTGTTGGCGGCAACCCGGCGGCCTTCCGCCTTGGAGACCGCCTCGGCAATGTCATAGGCGGACGCCGGACGTTCGAAGCCGGCCAGCGCATCGAACACGGCGGCCCGCATCGTCGTCCATTGCTGGCCCGAACGCTCCAGCGCGGTCTGCGCGGCGCCAACGAGCGCTGTGCCTTCATGCAGGGTGTGAATATGACCGGCCATGCCGCCAATTTAGGCACGACCGCGAGGCGCGACAAGCGCGATTAGATCAGCGCCCGCCGATTGAGATCATGCCCAAGCGCGACGACAGACACGCCGAAGATGGTTGCCAGCGTCTCGTAACCACCATGCGGCAAGCTCATCGCACCGGCCATGATGCCGATGCCGAGGCCGCCTACCGAGGCCGGCAGGAACATGCCGTGGCGCAGCGCGCCGCTGCCGAGACCCAGCGCCGCGAAAACCGTAGCGAGAATGAGCCCGGTCTCATGAATCGCCGGATTGAGCAGGATGCCGCCTACGGAGGCGAACAGCGCCACGAACACCGCCGTAGAAACGCAATGGACGACGCACAGCCCGGACAGGCCCATAGCGAGCTTGTCCAGCCAGCCGCTGCGCCAGGCGCCGGATTGCAGTTGCGAGTCCATATGCACGGGCCATCATTGCCACGCAAAAAGTGAAGTTACAACATATCATGTGCAAAATCGTTGCGGACCAGCCGGACGCGTCGCATAGGGCCGGCGTGTCGATCCTCTCCCGCCCGCCTCGTCCAGCGCCCAATGCGCGCGGCCTTTCCAACTGGCTGATCGTGGTGGCCACGATGGTCTTCCTGATCGTCGCCGTCGGCGGCATCACCCGGCTAACCGAATCGGGCCTATCGATCACCGAGTGGAAGCCGATCCGCGGCACCATCCCGCCGCTCAACGAGGCCGAATGGCAGGCCGAGTTCGCCGGCTACAAGGCAATCCCGCAATATCGCGAGTTCAACCAGGGCATGACCCTGGCAGGCTTCAAGCAGATTTATTTCTGGGAATATCTGCACCGCTTGTTGGCCCGCGGGATCGGCCTCGTCATGGCCCTGATCGCTCTCGCCTTCTGGTGGCGGCGAGCGATTCCGCCGGGCTATGGCTGGCGGATGATCGCGATCCTGGCCCTCGGCGGCTTGCAGGGTGCGATCGGCTGGTGGATGGTCGCCTCCGGCCTCGTCCATCGCACGGAGGTGAGCCATATCCGGCTCGCCATCCATCTGCTCGCGGCGCTGCTGATCTTCTCGGTGCTCGTCTGGACGGTGATCGATCTGCGCAAGGGCGCGGCCCGCCTGCCGTTGCTCGGAGCCGCGGTGCTCGGCCTGCTCACCCTCCAGCTCATGTTCGGCGCCTTTACCGCGGGACTGCGCGCAGGCTATGCCTTCGCCGAATGGCCCACCATGGGCGGCGGCCTCTTCCCCCCCGGCGTGCCGCTGCTCGAACCCTTCTGGCGCAATCTGGTGTATCAGCCGATCGTCGTGCAGTTCGTGCATCGCTGGCTGGCTTTCGTGGTCGCCGCCACGGTTGCGCTGCTCGCCTGGCGGGCCGCCAAGGCCGGTGCTCGCGGCGCCTCAATCGCGCTGATCCTGGCAATATTCTGCCAAATCGGGCTGGGCATAGCGACGCTGCTCAGCGGCGTAGATCTGCCGATCGCGGTGGCGCATCAGGCGATGGCCGTATTGCTGCTCGCCAGCGTGCTCGCCGCTGCGCACGGAACCGCAAGAAACCGCGGGATCGCGCAAAGGTATCATAGTACCATTCGAAAATAGCCCGGTTTTGCTTGACTCTGAAGGGGCCATTGCGCATTAGGCCCGGGCATTCCGCGCCGCCCCTGAAACGGGCGGCGCTCTCGTTTCAAAAAGAGGTCATGGCCCCATGAAGGCGCTGCTGAAGACCACCAAGCCGGCGAAGCCGCATGAGGTGGAAAAGAAATGGCATCTGATCGACGCAGACGGTCTGGTCGTCGGCCGCGTTGCCACGATCATCGCCAATATCCTGCGCGGCAAGCATAAGCCGAGCTTTACCCCGCACGTCGATTGCGGTGACAATGTCATCGTCATCAATGCGGACAAGGTGCGCTTCACCGGCCGCAAGCTGGCGCAGAAGGTCTATTACAAGCACACCGGCTATGCCGGCGGCATCAAGGGCGTGACCGCGGGCAAGGTGCTCGAGGGTCGTTTCCCCGAGCGTGTGCTCGAAAAGGCTGTGGAGCGCATGATCCCGCGCGGGCCGCTGGGCCGTCAGCAGATGCGCAACCTGCGCGTCTTCGCCGGTGCCGAGCATCCGCATGCCGCGCAGAATCCCGAGGTGCTCGATGTCGCCTCGCTCAATCGCAAGAACAAGGTGGGCGCATAATGTCCGACAACCGCCAGTCCCTGTCCGATCTCGCGGCGCTGACCAACGCGGCGCAGGCTGCCCAGGCAGCCGCTCCCGATGCACCGGCAGATGCCGCTGCCGAGGCGCCTTCGGCTCCCGTTCAGTTCTCCTCGACACCGCTGCGCGAGCAGGTGCTCGATGCCTATGGCCGTGCCTATGCCACCGGCCGTCGTAAGGATGCCGTCGCCCGCGTGTGGCTGAAGCCGGGCACCGGCAAGATCACGATCAACGGCCGCGATCAGGAAGTCTATTTCGCGCGTCCGACGCTGCGTCTGGTCATCAACCAGGTATTCGGCATCACCGACCGCGAGGGTCAGTATGACGTCGTCGCCACCGTCAAAGGCGGCGGCCTATCCGGCCAGGCCGGCGCCGTGAAGCACGGCATCAGCCAGGCGCTCACCCGCTATGAACCCGCCCTCCGCACCACGGTGAAGCAGGCCGGCTTCCTGACCCGCGACCCGCGCGCTGTCGAGCGTAAGAAGTACGGCCGCGCCAAGGCCCGCCGCAGCTTCCAGTTTTCGAAGCGCTGATCCGGCCCTTCCGGTCTTTGGAAATGGCGGTCTTCCTATCGGAAGGCCGCCTTTTTCTTTGGGCATTTTCGCGATCCATCGCTCCTCGCGCCTCTCCGCCACCTGCTCGGCAACGGTGGATGATCGTGCATCGACGGCACATGGATTGGGCTATGCACCGCATGTTGGTGACGACTGGGATCACGTAATCGCCGAAGAGGCCGTCATGCTGGACAGGCACGATGCGCCGTCGCTCTGCAGTTTCCAGCATGTAGAACGCCGGTCATGCATAACGACGTCAATCGATTGCCGGCACGCTTCGTGAGCACCGCAACATCTGATCGCAGGCGGTTCCCCTATGCCGAAAGCAAGCCTATGGCGTGCGGGAAACTCGTGACCTCGATGCTTTCGCGCGGCAGCATTCGATCTACAGGCATTTTAAATGACCGACCTTCCCTTTGCCGCCGCTACGCTCGACACCCTGTTCGCGGCCATCCTGATAGATGACGAGATTGACGATCATGTCAGCCTCCCTGATCCTATCCCGCTCGATCCGAGCATCGATGATCTACGCGATTGTTTCCGCCTCTGCCGTCAACTCTGGACCGACGGCGTCGATCGTGCGGAAGCGATCCGTCTCGTCCATCTGCTGCTGCACGATGGCGATCTGAATGCCGAGAATCGGCTGAAATACAAATACATCCGGGCTAAATACAAGCATCTGCGCTTCGCCTTCACCCTCTACGACTCACGCCACGCTTGCCCGCCCCGGTTCAAGTTGACCACCACGATCATGGGCCATCTGCAGGACGCCTTCCGCAACGGGCAGCGTTATACCGCGATCGGCTATGCGGTCATGCTGCGCGTTCTGCTGATGAATCCCTTCTGGAACTCCACCCGCAGGGAGGCTTTTTCCGCGCCGCTCGACGATCAGGCCGGCTTCACGCGCTTCATGACGGCGGAAATCGGGAAGCTGCGCGCGGAACTCGCCAAGGAAACGCTCAACGGCGCCGAATTCCACGCGATGCGCAAGATCATCAGCCGACACGTGTCCTTCTTCGATACGCTGCGTACGCTGCGGCCAACCGATTCAGCCTATAAAATGTCCCGCTATCTGAGCGCCATCAACGGGATGATGGGCAGCATGCACGACGATCTGGTCGAGCGTGGCGTTTCAGGCGAGCAGGATTATCACCGCCACCGTTTCGCCCTACCCGCAGAGATTCGCGAACGGCTTCAGCTGCTGGTCGATCGCTATCCGGCCTGAGACACGCGTGCGAGCAGCGCCCGCGCCAGGCCGCCGATGTGCGGCCCCCAGGCCAGCTTCGCGCGCCACTCGGCCGGTATGCCGCTGACCCCATGAAGGGCGCCGGCGAGTTGGCCTGCGATGGCGGCGGTCGTGTCTGCGTCGTCTCCCAAGTTAGCCGCGATCAGCACTGCCTCTCGAAAATCCGACGCCTGCTCGACGCACCATAGCGCGGCCTCCAGGCTATGCGCGACATAGCCGGAGGATCGGATCGCGCCGCGCGGCTTGTCCCGCCAGCCGAATGCCAGAATCGAGGCAATAGGATCACTGCCCACGCCGGCGGCGGCGGTGACAGCTTCGTCGAACCGCGCACCGCCGATGGCAGCATGCAGGATCAGCGCATAGCCCTCGCACGCATCCGGGCACTGCTCCGCGGCATGGGTCGTCTCGCTCTGTCGCCGCGCCACCACCCGCATCGCCTCGACGCCCGCACCGACACCCCAGATCGCCACCGGTGCAAGCCGCATCAGCGATCCGTTGCCCGCTTTTTGCGGATCCGCCGATCCCGCGATCGGATCGCCGTCCCGTTCGAACCGATCGAGCGCAACGCGCGTCGTAACGCCAATGTCGAACATTCACCCGTCGCGCTATATTCGCCCCAGCGCCACCAGTTGACCAAGCGGCTCATCAAGTCGCGCGGATCGAGTCCTCCGCACTGAATCAAGCTTTCCGCCAGGGCCAGCGCCATGGACGTATCGTCGGTCCAGGTCCCGGCCGGGAGGCGAAAGGGACCGCCGCCGATCATGTCGGTCAACGGCGGATAGCTGTCCCGCCGCTCGAATTCGAGCGTGGTGCCAACCGCATCGCATGTTGCAAGGCCGATAAGCGCTCCGATCGCACGGTCTTCCAGGGTGCCGGGGACGACGGAATCGAGATGGATGTCGCTGGTCATGCCAAAGGCTTTGCCAGCAGTTTGGCGCAAGGCTACGTCCGCTACGCGTCGTCCCGGACAGCCTTCAGACCGGATCGTCCATTCGCGCATAGGCATCCGCGACCGATCCGCCGAAGAAACGCTGCCGGCGCCCCTCGTCCATTCCAGCGAGCACTTCGCCGTAGAAGGTCCTGGGATCGCCGAAGCCTTCGAAATGCGGGAAATCGGACGAGAAGACGATCATGTCGTCCGGCAGATCCTCCATGATGCGCACGATCGGCGAATCATTGCCGCCTGACAGCGGCGTCGCGCGTACGTTGCGGGCGACATAATCGCTCGGCTTCATCGGGTTCTTCCACTCGCCGAGGAAAAGTTGCGAGAGCGGCGTCGCGCGATCGTCTATGTCGCGGATGAAGAAGGGCAGCCAGCCGCAGCCGAGCTCCGCGATCAGCAGGGTCAGCGCCGGATTGCGCTCGAACGTGCCGCCGAAGACGAACGCACTGATCAGCATCATCGGCGTCACATGGCGGAAGCTGCTGCCGAACTGGCGCAGCAGCGTCGCATCCGCGCTCATATTGCCCCAGCCGGGGGCGAAGCTCATCCGCTCGAAGCCGGTGTGGAGCATCGCGATCATGCCGTTGTCGGTCACCGCGCGCCACAGCCGGTCCCAGTCCGGATGGGCGAGCGACTTGCCGTCGACCGGCGCGCCGGGGATCAGCACCATGCGGCTGCCGCGCCGGCGCATCCGGCCGAGCTCGGCCACCGCCCAGTCGAGATCGCCATAATCGAGCGCGGTCACCGGGCGCAGCCGCCCGCCCGACCCGTCGCACTGGTCCGCCAGCCAGTCGTTGCAGGCGCGCACCACCTCGCGGCGCAGCCCCGGATCCTCGACGAAGGTGAGATAGTTCACGCCCGCGAGGCAGATGATGTTCTGGATGTCGATGCCCTGGGCATCCATCCATTTGAGCCGCGCCTGGGCATTGGCGACCTGGAACTGGTCCTTGCCCTCGAACTCCTGGCGGCGGTCCTTCTCGTCGAGCTTCTCCTGCGCGAACAGCGCGAGCAGCCCCGGCGGCGAGAGCTCGGCATAGGAAGGGCGATCCGTAACGGGCATGCTCTCGACGAGATCGCCGCAGATGGTCTGCACGGCGAGGGCGCCGGGATCGACCTTCGGCAACCGCCTCGCGAGGTCCGGATAGGGATCGAGCCATTCGGCACCCGGCTCGAAATGCGCATCGACGTCGATGGTCCTCAGCATGATCGGCTCTCCTGCCCGGCGCTCTGCGGCACCCGGCGCGCACGCTATCATGACCGGGCGACCGCGATAAGGCCCGGCCGCGCCGCCGTTGCCAGGCGGCCGACGACGACATAGTTTCGCGTCCGGCACGGCTCCGTCAGAGAGTCATAAAAGCCTGCATAGAGGATGTCATGGCATCGCCGCGGGGAGAAACCATGACGCGCTACGACATGATCGTTATCGGCAGCGGGCCTTCGGGCCGCAGGGCAGCAATCCAGGCCGCCAAGCTCGGGCGATCGGTGCTGGTGGCGGAGAATCGGCTGCGCGTCGGCGGCGTATCCGTGCACACCGGCACGATTCCGTCCAAGACGCTACGCGAGACGGTACTCAATCTTTCCGGCTGGCGCGAGCGCGGCTTCTACGGCCTCGCCTACCGCGTGAAGAAGGATATCGAGGGCAAGGACCTCGGCGCGCGCCTCACCAAGACGCTCGATTACGAGATTGATGTGCTGGAGCATCAGTTCGCCCGTAACGGCGTCGATACGATCGCCGGCGTAGCCCGCTTCCTCGACCCCAACACGGTAGAGGTGACGCCTCACGGCGGCGAAGCCGTCGCCTATCAGGCCGATAAGATCGTAATCGCGGTCGGCACCCGCCCCTTCCGGCCGCAGCACATTCCCTTCGACGATCATCGCGTGGTGGACAGCGACTCGCTTGTCTCCGAATTGCGCGTGCCGCGCAGCCTCGCTGTGGTCGGCGCGGGTGTGATCGGTCTCGAATATGCCACCATCTTCTCGGCGCTGGACGTGCCGGTCACGATCATCGAGCCGCGCAAGAACTTCCTCGAATTCATCGATCGTGAGATCATCGAGGAATTCGTGCACGAGCTACGCAAGCGCGGCGTCAATTTCCGGCTCGGCTGCAAGCTCGCCCAGGTGGAATTCGATGCGCAGGGCTGGCCGGTCTCCGTGCTCGACGATCAGCGCCGCATCCGATCGGACATGCTGCTCTACGCGGCCGGCCGGATCGGAGCGACCGACTCGCTCAGTCTCGAGGCGTGCGGTCTCGCCGTGGACGATCGCGGTCGGCTGGCGGTCGATCCCGAAACCTTCCAGACCAGCGTGCCGCACATCTATGCCGCGGGCGACGTGATCGGTTTCCCCAGCCTCGCCTCCACATCGATGGAGCAGGGCCGCATCGCCACTTGCCATGCCTTCGGCGCACCGCTGATGCCGGCGCCGCGCTTCTTTCCCTACGGCATCTACGCCGTGCCCGAAATCTCCACCGTCGGCCTCACCGAGGAGCAGGTGCGCGAGCAGGGCATTCCCTATGAAGTCGGCATCGCACGGTTCCGGGAAACTTCGCGCGGCCATATCATGGGCCTGCAGTCGGGCATGATGAAGATGCTCTTCTGCCTCACCGACAAGCGACTGCTCGGCGTGCATATCGTCGGCGAGGGTGCGACCGAATTGATCCATATCGGACAGGCCGTGCTCAACCTGCACGGCACGCTCGATTATTTCGTCCAGAATACCTTCAATTATCCGACACTTGCCGAAGCCTATAAGATCGCCGCGCTGGACGCTTTCAACCGGATGCCGCTTGACTGAACCGCCGTCTGCGGCACAGCTCAGCCATGGACGATGCACCCATCATCACCCGCCGCACGTTGATGGCCGGCATGCTGGCCGCAACGCTGCCCGCGCCCGCCCTCGCCGCCCGCAAGGACGACCGTTTTCAGATATTGGAGAAGATCGGCGGCGGCCGGCTCGGCGTCGCCGTCTATGACGGCGAAACACAGCGATACAACGGCTGGCGTGGGCATGAACGCTTTCCGATGTGCAGCACCTTCAAGCTGCTCGCCGCAGCATTGGTGCTGCACCGGGTGGATCGCGGCGTGGAAAGCCTGGATCGGCGCGTGACCTACGGCCAAGACTCGATCGTGGCATATTCGCCGGTCACCGAGCAGCGCATCGCCAGCGGCATGACCGTCGGCGAGCTGTGCGAGGCCGCGATCACGCGCAGCGACAACACAGCGGGCAATCTGCTCCTCGCCAGCTTCGGCGGTCCGCCCGCGCTTACCGCCTTCGCCCGGCGGTTGGGCGGAGGCCGCACGCGGCTCGATCGGACCGAGACCGAGCTCAACAGCGCCCTGCCCGGCGACCGGCGGGACACTACGACACCGCGCGACATGGTCGACATGATGCGCCGTCTATTCTTCGGCCGGGCGCTCTCCGCACCGTCGCGGACCATCCTGCTCGGCTGGCTCGGCGCGAACCAGACCGGCGCACGCCGGCTGCGTGCGGGCCTGCCCTCCGGATGGACCATCGGCGACAAGACCGGCACCGGCGATAATGGCACCGCCAACGACGTTGCCATCCTGTGGCCCCCCGGTCGCCGCCCGATGCTGATCGCGGTCTATCTGACGCAAGCGCCGGGAGCCTCCGCGAGTCTCGATGCGATCATCGCGGAAGTCGCCCGCACCGCCACACGCTGACGGGTACATTGCTTGAATTGGACCTTTCGCCGGATAAGGTGCCGGGGCGGGGACGAAATGCCGGAGACAGACATGGCCGACGATAGCCTTCGCCAACGCGCGATCGCACTTTATGACCGCTTCACGCATGAGGGGATGGATCGCCGGGCTTTCTTCTCCGAACTGAGCCGCATGGCGGGCGGTGCCGCCGCGGCCAACCTGCTGCTGGCCGGCATCGCTGCCGATCCGGCTGCCGCGGCGATCACGGCGCCGGGCGATCCGCGCATCATCGCCAAGCGCGTGCGCTGGAAGGTCGCCGCCTCCCGCATGCTCACCGGCTATCGCGCGATGCCGAGCGGCACGCCTGCCGCGCCCCTGCCGCTGGTCATGGTGATCCACGAAAATCGTGGCCTCAATCCGCATATCGAGGATATTGCGCGGCGCTTCGCGCTCGCCGGCTTCATCGCACTCGCACCCGATTTCCTCTCCGCGAGGGGCGGTACGCCCAAGGACGAGGACAAGGCGCGCGGGCTGATCAGCCAGCTCGACCTCGATCGGACCACCGCGGATGCGGTCGCCACGGTGGCGATGCTCGCCAAGGATCCAGCGGGTAACGGCAAGGTCGGCGCGGTCGGTTTTTGCTGGGGTGGCGCACTGACCGATCGGGTCGCGATCGCAGCCGGCGACAGCCTGCGCGCGGCTGTCCCTTATTATGGGCCCGCCCCGGATCCCACCGAAGCCGTAAAGGTGAAGGCGGCGATGATGCTGCATTTCGCCGGTCTCGACGATCGTGTGAACGCCACCGGCCGGCCTTGGGTGGAGGCTTTGCGCGCTGCCCATGTCCGCTATGAAAGTTATCTCTATCCCAATGTGAATCACGCCTTCAACAACGACACCGCGGCCGATCGCTATAATGCCGATGCCGCCAAGCTCGCCTGGGATCGCACGATCCGCTTCCTGAAAACCCAGCTTGCCTGAGAGGAGCCGACGATGAGCGACGACATCCTGTTCTACCACAATCCTCAGTCGCGCTCGGCGATGGTGCGTGCGGCTCTGGAGGAATTCGGCCTGCCCTATCGCACCGAGATCCTCGACTTCACCCAGGGCGAAAATCGGCGCGAGCAATTCACCAAGATCAACCCGATGGGCAAGATCCCGACGATCGTCCACAATGGTACGGTCGTCACCGAAAGCGCGGCGATCATCGCCTATCTGGCGGATGCCTTCCCGGAAAAGGGGCTGGCCCCCTCGCCCACTTCGCCC
This sequence comes from Flavisphingomonas formosensis, assembly GCF_009755815.1. Taxonomy (GTDB): domain Bacteria; phylum Pseudomonadota; class Alphaproteobacteria; order Sphingomonadales; family Sphingomonadaceae; genus Flavisphingomonas; species Flavisphingomonas formosensis. The sequence goes on along the minus strand of NZ_WRPK01000014.1, from coordinate 853 downwards.
GATCGCGGCACCTATCTGCGCTGGCTGTTCTTCACCGCCGGCTGCTTCGAGCCCGCCTTTTTCGACGTGATGATGAAACGCCCGCCCGCCGAGAAGCGCGCGCTCGGCTATGGCAGCTATGAGGACGTCATCAACGCAATCGAAATCGCGCTGACGCCGGGGCCGTGGATTCTCCGTGACACCTTCAGTGCCGCGGATCTCTATCTCGGCGCGGAACTGAGCTTCGCCACCCGCTTTGGCGGCCCCGGCCTAGCCGAGAACCGGATCATCCAAGATTATGTCGCTCGCTACCAGTCACGGCCCGGCGTCGCAAAAGCCGCCGCGGACGATCAGGCGATGATCGCCCAATGGCAGAAGGCCAACGCGCCAGCGTCATAGCAGCCAGGCGGCAACTATCCCGATCGCGAGCAGCTTGACCAGCCAGCCGGCAGCATGGCTGACGGTAACGAATGGGTCCAGCTTGATGAACAACGCGTTGCCGAGCAGCAGCGGCAACGGCCCGATCAGCCAGATCATCGCGGCGAGCTTGAGTGCGCCGCGATGATCCGTCTGGCCAAGCTTGGCCGCGAGCAGCACGAAGCCAGCGGCAGTGACCAGCGCAAAGAGCTGGGCCAGCAGGATCCGCCCGCGCCCGCCCCTGCCCTCACGCCTTACCTCGGGAAAGACATTGTAGCGGTCATGGAACAGCACGCCCATGAACAGCCAGTCGGCGAAACCCGCAGCCAGCGTTCCTAGAGCATTTTGTGATCATACGGGATCATATCCGGCATGACGGATATAATTCTGACATTCGTGGGCGGGGAAGAGGTCGAGGAGTTGTCCGGTTCGATCCCATAAGGCGTCGCGAGAACGC
>NZ_WRPK01000013.1 GCF_009755815.1 Flavisphingomonas formosensis | reverse complement strand
CGTTCTCGCGACGCCTTATGGGATCGAACCGGACAACTCCTCGACCTCTTCCCCGCCCACGAATGTCAGAATTATATCCGTCATGCCGGATATGATCCCGTATGATCACAAAATGCTCTAAAGCGGCAGGATAGGTGGGCGTTGCCGTCGCCACAGGTTCGCCGCGGCAATTCAGGAATATGTCCTTGTCAGGTCAGGATAGCGCGCGGCTCAAGAAAGGACGTCAGGCCGAAGGCGCCATATTCACGTCCCATCCCGGACTGCCTGAATCCTCCGAAGGGCGCCATCGGTTCATGTGGCGCGCCATTGATCACGACGCGGCCGCTGTCCAACTGCCTTGCAACTTTGCGGGCGCGTTCCACGTCACCGGACAGGACGTAGTTCTGAAGACCATAGCTCGTATCGTTGGCGATGCGCACGGCATCGTCGTCATCTTCATAGGACAGGATGCACAGAACGGGCCCGAAAATCTCCTCCCGCGCGACGCGCATGCCGTTGTCTACGTCGCTGAACACTGTGGGTCGCACGAACCAGCCTCGATCCAACTCGTCAGGACGGCCGAGGCCGCCGGCGATCACCCTGGCGCCTTCTTCGATGCCGAGCGCGATATAGGACTGGACACGCTCCCACTGCTTCTGGCTGACCATCGGCCCGATCCGGGCTGCGGGATCGCTCGCGGGTCCAACCGGGTAGCTGGAAAGGGCGCCGGCCAGTTTTTGCTCGAAGGCAAATTTGAGGCGGGACGGAATCAGGACACGCGTACCGGCGATGCATGCTTGGCCGCTGTTCATAAAGCCGCTTGTCAGCGCTTGTTCTGCCGCCCGATCGAGATCGGCATCGTCGAGAATGATCTGCGCGCCCTTGCCTCCCAATTCGAGTGTGACGCGCTTCATGGTGTCGGCCGCGGCGCGCAAAATTGCGCGGCCTGTCGCCGTCGAACCCGTGAAGCTGATCTTGGCGACATCCGGGTGCGCCGTCAGTGCTGAGCCGCATGTTTGCCCGTCACCGTTGACGACATTCAGCACGCCGCGAGGCAAGCCGGCTTGGTGCAATGCTTCCAGCAGAAGCTGGGTTTGGATCGCGCTCATCTCTGACGGTTTGATGACGATGGGAGAGCCTGCCGCTACCGCCGTTGCCAGCTTGGCGCAGATGAAGCCGATGTTGCTGTTCCAGGGCGTTATCGCGGCTGCCACGCCAAGAGGACGCATCTCGACTTCCGCGCTGCCGATCGTCTGGCGCCATGGATAGTCGATGACGGCCCTTGCCATGTCGAGGAACACGGTGCCGGCTCGCTCCGCGCTGAAGGAGACGAATCCGGAGGGGGCGCCATATTCCTCCCGCATGGCCGTCGCGAGCGGCTCTGAACGCGCGGCAACTGCCTCGGCAAGACGGCCGAGCATGTCCACCCGTTCCTCGATGGAGGTCGCGGAAAAAGACGGATAGGAAGCCTTTGCGGCGGAGACTGCGGCATCGACATCGTCAAAGGTGGAAAGACGTACAGTGCCGATCTGCTGCTCCGTGGCAGGATTGTAGAGCGGGGCTTCAGACGTCCCGCTCGATTTCCGGAAATCGCCGTCGATATAGTTGGTGGTGATGATCTGCATGTCTGCCTTCGACGAGATGGCATAGATGCGCTGCACCATCTGTCATGATAAGATGGACAGATGAGGATGGGTTGATGAGTAGGATCGATCAGTGAGAGCCTCTCTCACCGAGCTGGAAGCGGTTGTCGCCGTGGCTCGGCACCGCGGTTTCCGCCCTGCCGCAAGGATGCTCGGCATATCCTCTTCGGCCATCAGCCACGCCATCGCGGCGCTGGAAGAGCGTCTCGCCGTACGCCTGTTCAATCGCACGACGCGCAGCGTTTCGCTGACGTCGGCGGGTGAGGAACTCGTCGGGCAGATCGAGCCGGCGCTGGGGGCGATCGATGCCGCTGTCGAGGGGATCGGGATCCATGCGAGCGAACCGAACGGCTCGTTGCGGATCAATATGTCGCACGGAGCGGCACGCCTCATGCTGGATCCGATCCTCCTCGAATATGGGCGGCGCTATCCGAAAGTGCGGCTGGAGATTGTTACCGATGATGCGTTGATCGACATCACCGCAGCGGGCTTCGATGCTGGTGCGCGCCTGCATGACGCGATCCCGCCCGACATGGTGGCTGTACCGGTCTTTCGTAAACTGCGCATGATCGTCGTGGGTTCACCTGCTTATCTGGAAGGGCGCGAACGGCCCTTGGTCCCGCGCGATCTGGCCGCACATCAATGCGTCCAGATGCGCCTTTCGAGCGGTCGTCTATACCGCTGGGAGTTTGAGCGGCGAGGACATGCCATGGCGCTGGACGTGCCGGGCAATCTGGTCTTCGACGCTTCCGACCTGGTCCTGTCCGCTGCACTCGCAGGCGCGGGCCTGGCCTATGTCGAGGAGAAGGGCGCGCGCGGCCATGTGGTCGCAGGCAGGCTTATCCAGCTTCTGGACGAATGGACGCCGCCGTTCGAGGGCCTGTCGCTTTACTTTCCCGGCCGGCGCCATCTGCCGCCGAACCTTCGCGCACTGGTGGACCTGATCCGGGAGGTAAACGCCGAGTTCAGTTGAACAGGCGGTTCGCCCGCAGCCGGTCCACCGCCAGATCGACGAATGCACGCACCTTGGCCGGAGCGTGGCGGCCTTCGGGATGGACGACATGGATCGGTAGCGGCGGTTCCTCATGATCCGCCAGCACGATCTGGAGATCGCCAGCCACGAGCGCCGGACCAATCTGGTAATGCAGCACACGCGTCAGACCCCATCCCGATCGCGCCGTCGCGATCGCGGCCTCGTTGGTATTGCACTGGAGCGTCGCCTCGATCGTCACACGCTGGTCGCGGGCGAAGCGCCATTCGGGTGATGCCCATGCGCTCGTTGCCGCTGCAACGCGGTGGGCCTTGAGGTCAGCAGGCGTCAGAGGCACGCCCTGCTTTTCGAAATAAGCCGGCGCGCCACACACCACCCGGCGCACGGAGCCGACCCTGATCGCAGTCAGGCCGGAATCCGGCAGATGACCGATGCGGATAGCCACATCCACGCCCTCATCCACTATGTTCACCGGGCGATCGATGAAGAAGGTCCGCCCGTACATCGTCGGCCAGTTGTCGAGATATTCGGTCATGACTGGAAGGACGTACATCTGGCCGAACATGACCGAGGCGGTGACGGTCAGCGTTCCGGCAGGCGTCGCGTAGGAACCCGCCGCCGCTGCCTCCGCTTCTGCGATGTCGGACAGGATGCGCCGACAATCCTCAAAATAGCGCGCCCCTGCTTCGGTCATCTTCACCGACCGGGTGGTCCGCACGAACAGGCGGGCGCCGATCAGTTCCTCCAGCGCGGCGACCGCCCGCGTCACGGCAGGGGCACTCATGTGCAGGAGGCGGGAAGTCGCGGCGAAGCTCTCCGTCTCCGCGACCTTCACGAAGATCCGCATCGCCTGCCACCGGTCCATTGCTCCCCCTTCACTCCTGCCTTCCCATGAGGCGCATCAGCATTTTTGCGTCGCAATCATCTGCAGCACGGAGCATGTCGCCACGACAGCCCTTGCGTCTGACATGCTCAGACGCCGCAGGCAAAGGCAACGATGTGGAAGCGCGTCCGCCACCTGCACTATTGTTTATCGATCGCCCGGACCTGTCCGGCGAGGCGCTCGACTTCACGGCATGCCTGTTCGCAAAGGCCTGCCTGCCGCGCGCGTTCCCGCACCTCATCCCGTTCGTCCGTCGAAGCGAGCGCCAGCGCAAGCGCCCGCGACCGTCGCAGATCGAAACTGCGCCCGGCGCGCGCGGCATCGATCTCGGCCCCCGACATTCCCAGCCGTGCCGCCTGGCTGTTCTGGCGCTGATGAAGCACCGGATCGTCCCGGTCCCCCGTCAGCGCCATTTCGATCGACAGGCAGGTCAGCGCATCGAGCCATGGGGTCGACATCGCCCGATCCTTCGCCGCTTCACAGGCCAAGATCGCTAAGGCCCGGATGGTCATCGGGCCGACGGCCGAGCGGCCAGCGGAACTTGCGATCCCCTTCACGGATCGGCATTTCGTTGATGCTGGCGTGGCGGTTCGCCATCAGGCCGTCTTCGGCAAACTCCCAATTCTCGTTGCCATAGGCGCGAAACCATTGGCCGCTGTCGTCCCGATATTCATAGGCATAGCGCACGGCAATGCGGTTGCCGGTGAACGCCCAGAGTTCCTTGATCAGGCGATAATCGAGTTCCTTGTTCCACTTGCGGGTCAGGAAGGCCTGCGCCTCCTCGCGGTTGGTGGCGAACTCGACCCGGTTTCGCCAGCGCGTGTCGGTTGTGTAGGCCAGCGCGACCTTGGCGGCATCGCGGCTGTTCCAGCCATCTTCGGCAAGGCGGACCTTCTCGATGGCGCTTTCGCGCGTGAAGGGAGGCAGGGGTGGTCTGGACATGCGGCTTCTCCTTGTTCGAGCAGGGAAGAAAGATGCGGTGGGCGGCTCCGGGGAAGCGGGCGCGCGCCTACGGTCAGGCGACCTGGCGATCGATGCGGGGGAAATCGATCGCGGTTCCCAGCGCCTCGTTGACATAGTTGGTAAAGGTATTGAGCGCGACCTGCGCGATGATCTCGAGAATTTCCCCGTCGCTATAGCCTGCGGCGCGCACTGCCTCGACCTCGGTCGGAGCGACCGCACCGCGCGCCACTGTCAGGGCGCGTGCGAAGGTCAGTGCGGCAGCTGCCTCTGCATCGCTCGACGTGCCGTTGCGGGCTGCGGCGATCTCGGTGGCGTCCAGCTTGGCGAACTTCGCGGCGGTGAAACTGTGAGCGGACAGGCAATAGGTGCAGCCATTCGCTTCCGCCATCGTCAGCGCCAGCCGCTCGCGTGTGGCAAGCGACAGCTTGCCCTTGCCGAGCGCGCCCTGCAGCGCGGTGAGACCACTCAGCGTGGCCGGGCTGTTCGCGATCAGGCGAAAGATGTTGGGGACGGCGCCCATCTGCTTCTGCACGGCTTCCAGGATCGGCTGCGACGCTTCGGGCGCATCGGCGATGGTTGCGGGGGTGGGGATGAGGGACATCGGACTTGGCTCCTTTGGAGAGGGCGACTTGCTCTCGGCAAGAGAGAGATGATCGTTTCGGTTGTCGAATGAATGAGCAAAAGGTGGAAGTAACTATTGCCTCTGGTGGCTCTAATCCGAGTTCACAGCTCCAGCTGGATGCTAACGTCGCTACCGTCTGCCTGCTGGGCGGGCACCGCGCTGCAGATGAGCACTTCGTCATCGGCCAGCGCGACGCGCGGCTGGCGGATATGGGTGACGGCACCGCGCAGCAGCTTCGTCTTGCAGGTGCCGCAGGTACCTTCCCGGCAGCTGAATTCGGGTTCCAACCCTCTTGCTTCGGCAAGTTCCAACAGCGTGCCTGACTCCGGCGTCCACCGGGCCTCTTTCAGCGAACCCATGAAGGCGACCGACACCGGTTTGGTCGACGTCGGCGACTGGACGGCGGGGGGCAGGGCCGACACATCGGCAAGCCGCACAAGCGACGATGGGCCGAACGATTCCGCATGGATGCGGCTGTCGGCGACGTTCAATCCGCGCAACCCGTCATAGAGCGCCTGCGTGAAGCCCGGCGGACCGCAGAGATAGAAATCATAGTCATTGAACGGCAGGAAGCGCGTGAGCAGCGCCATGTCGATCCGCCCGGCGGCGTCATAGTCGACGCCTTCGCTCGCGCCGACGGGATCGCCCAGCACCCGGATCAGCTTCACGGCACTGAACGAGGACTCGACCAGCCGAGCAAGCTCCTCCGCAAAGGGGCGCTCCGCCACGGTCTTCGCGGCGTGGAACAAGAAGGTCGGCCTGACCCGCTGCTTGCGCACGCCCTCGTAGACGACATGGCGCAGCATCGCGAGCAGCGGCGTGATTCCGACGCCGCCCGCCAGCAGCACCGCCGGACGTGGCTCGTGCGCATCGATGGTGAAGTCGCCCGCTGGCGCGCGCGCCTCGATGATGTCGCCGATCGTGATCCGGTCGTGCAGATACCGGGACACCGCGCCGTCGCGCTTGACGCTGATCCGGTACCCGGCGTCCGAAGGCGCGGCAGAGATGGTGTAGGTGCGGATCACGGGCTTGTCCGCGCCGGGCAGCGTGACGCGGATCGGCAGATGCTGTCCCGCCTGATGCGGTAGGAGCCCGGCGCCGTCGTCGGGCGTGAGATGGAAAGAACGGATCGTGGGGCTCTCGTCCACGATCCCCGTCACCCGGAGCGGCCGCCAGTGGGTCGCGAGTTCCGCGGCGCGCAGCCGGTCCGCTGCCTGCACCCAATCCCCGGTCATCAGCGAATTGGGCGACCAGCCTCCTTCGCCGCGAAAAGTCCAGCGCAGCGCCAGCGCACCCCGCCGACGCACGATCCGCTGCGGGGTAAAGGTCCACAGCCGCTCCGCACCCTGGAACGCCGCGATCTCCGGCGAGTCGAATATGACTTCCGCCGTGCCCGTCAGCTGGAGCATGTCGCCGCTGGCATAATCCACGAACAGCAGGCCTGCTTTGCCGTTCAGCAGGATATTGCCCAATGTGTTGAAGAACAGATTGCCGTCGAAGTCGGGGATCGTGAGCCCCCCGCTCGCGTCGATGCGGACGAAGCCGCTCTTGCCGCCGCGATGGGAGACATCGACCTGCCGCCGCGCCTCGCGATCGGCATAGGAGGCGACGAAGAAACTATCGGCGGCATCGATCGTCGCCCGCGCCTCTCGATCGAGACCGCTCAGGGACTCCACCTCGCCTGCATAGGCTATGGAAACGTCGCGCGCGTAAGCGAAGTCGCGCAACTGGATATAGCGCGGGCAATTGCCGAAACTCTGGTCGACAGCGACATGCAGGCCCGCTGGCGTCATCGAGACGATGCCGTTCATCCTGTTGCGGCGGCGGGTGTGCATCTCGATGCCGAGCAGGCCGACGGGCTGCCCCTCGGCAATCCCCGCCGCCGCCGGATCGCTCGGGTCCGGACGGGCGGCGATATCGAGGGTGGTGGGCGTGGGAGAGGCGATGAAGCCGGAGGGCCCTTCGAGAAAGGTGGTCCAGGCGTCGCCCCGTCCGTCCACGCTCCCCACCACGATGAACGGCGACTGCGCGTAGAAGCTGCGATGCTGGTCGGGCATATAGTCGCGGATGACGCGCTGGCCGACCGAGGCCATATGCTCCGCCACGCCCAGCTTCTCCTGGATGAAGCGTTCGCCCTCATGCCATGTGGACAGCGTTTCCATCATGCTTCTCCCACGCGCAGATGCTGTGTTTTTCAGGCCGTGACGGCGGACAGGCCGGCCGGGGTCTGAACGAAGGGGACGAAACCGGGCAGCGCCTCGATCCGCCGCAGAAGAGCGTTGACTTGTCCGTAGTCCGAAAGGTCGACATTTCCTTCCGGCGCGCGCGCCACATAGCTGTAAATGGCAACGTCTGCGATGGTCGGACCCTTGCCGACCAGCCAGTCGCGATCCGCCAGATGCGCGTCAAGGCGGGCGAGGATGGTGTGTGCCCGGCTGATGACCTCTTCCGGCCGGAAGTCCGCGCCGAAGACGGTGATAAGCCGTGCGGCGGCCGGACCATAGGCGATCTCCCCCGCCGCGACCGAGAGCCAGCGCTGAACCTGCGCGGCGCCCCTGGCGTCCTCGGGCAACCAGTCCGTGCGCCCGGCCTTCTTCGCAAGATAGACGAGGATGGCGTTCGAATCGGCGATCGCGACGTCACCATCTTCCAAAACCGGCACCTGGCCGAACGGGTTGAGCTTCAGGAAATCGGGCTGCTTGTGCGCGCCGGCCTTGAGATCCACTTCGACCAGTTCGTGGGGCACGCCCAAAAGCGAGGCGAATAGCACGGCGCGGTGGGCGTGGCCGGAGAGGGGGTGGTGATAGAGCTTCATGACGCGTTCCTTCGATCTGGAGGACGGGTCCATTCCCGCTCCACACCGGAAGATTGGTCTATTTGTGGATTGACGATAATGGCCGCTCTTTGGACTTTTTCATTACGCAAGATGAAATAATGGCGATCATGATCCCCCATCCATGCACACATTTGCGCCAGATCGACGATTCGTCGGCACACGACATCATGGACAGCCGCTAGAGAACCCCGCTCGGTCGCCTTGACCAGCGCCGCGCAGCGGGTCGCATTGAGCAGCAACGGCTGTTCTGGCACCTTCCGGTCGATCGGCCCGTCGCCGCATTGAACGTCACCACCCAATGCCGGGCGATCTGCAGCGTAATGCCGCCGATCCGCGGCGCCTCAGTCCGGCTCGCTCCATCATAGATCACCGCCAACGCAAGCAGACGCCGGGCTTGCGCCCCGTCCTTCGAGCGGCGGCCGGCCCTCCTCACCGAGACGCGGGATCGCCATGGCGAACTCCAATCCGTTCGCCACCTTGAATCGCAGCCTCCCCTGCTGGATTCGAGCAAGCGTCGAAAAGAACGATCGAATCAGGGCGCCTCAAACCGCTCCCCGCGCCCGAGGAGTTCCAGAGCGAATTGCTGTCGGGTGGCGAGGCGGATCAGCTGGCCCATATTCCCTTGTAAATCAGGATATCATGGGCGCCAGCTGGCGGAGCGGGAGGGATTCGAACTAATCGGCTAAGCGGCTGATTTCCTGCGCTTATGATCGATCCGAATTTCCGCAATACCTCGGAATATACCTCGTCGACTTTTTCCTCTGAAAACCGTCACTTGTCGGCTCAGTTCGACTGCGGGCACGGTATTCGAACCCACGATACAAAGCAAGTTTTCGGCAGTCGCTGATCGACCGGGCTTGGGACTTTCCGGTCATTCCCATCACATCTTCCAGCGACGCTTCCGTCGAGACCGGACATTGCCAGACAGTCGCAACCGCGCCCGGATATCAGACGAGCCGATTGCCCAACCGGGAGGTTAGTGAAGGTCGAAAGCAGGCCTACCCGCATGCGACTAGACAAAGCATCAACACAACTATATTGTTGTGTGTATGATACCGACTTTGGTCGATCTTGGCTCTCCGGCTCCATGGCCCGTGCTTCCCCCCGGGATCCATGATGCGTCGATCGATGAGATCGAAACGCGCTTCGCGACCACTCCCCATCGCCGCTGGTTGTTCGAAGGATTCCGCCGCCTCGCGCAGGCGCTGGCCGATGCCGGCTGTTCGACTCTCTACCTCGATGGCAGCTTCGTCACCGCCAAACCGCATCCCGGCGATTATGATGGCTGCTGGGATCATCTCGGCGTCGATCTCGCCTTGCTCGACCCGGTCCTTCTGAGATTCGAAAACAAGCGCGCGGCGCAGAAGGCCAAATACCTTGGCGAGATGTTCATCGCCGGCTCGCCCGACGGGCTCGGGAATACCTTCCTCGATTTCTTCCAAGTCGAGAAATTCTCCGGCCTGCCCAAGGGCATTCTGCGCGTCTCGCTCGCGCCCCTGAAAGGAGCGACGCCATGATCACCAATGAAAAACAATATCGGTCGACGCGAGCGTTGATCGAAAAGCTGACTGCGAGCGCGTCCGCTTTGTCGGCCGACCGAACCGACCTGCCGGCCGTGCTGATCGAGGCCCAGCGTGCTGCCCTCAAGAGCCAGATCGACGAGCTCGAAGAGGACGCCAGCTTTTACGACAAGCTGCGCTCGGGGCAGATCAGCGCCTTCTCGGCCGAAAGCCTCCATGACCTGCCAGATATCCTCATCCAGGCACGGATCGCGCGCGGGATGAGTCAGAAGGATCTTGGCACCTTTCTCGGGCTCAAGGAGCAGCAGATCCAGCGCTACGAAGCCGAGCGCTATCGGTCGGCCAGCCTCGATCGGCTAATCGAAATTGCTGACGCGCTGAGCGTGCGGATCAGCGAGCGCGCTGAATTGGTCGGCAATAATCGGCTGGAGGCCGTCACGCCCGAGGCCTGGCAAGCCTTTCCGATCGCCGAAATGTATAAACGTGGCTGGTTCGAGGATTTCTCGGGCACGATGGCACAGGCGCGCAAGGCGGCCAGCGAACTCGTCCCGGCCTTCCTGCGCGGGGCGCACTCCCAATATGCGCCGATGGCCTTCCACCGGAAGTCCGTGCGGTCGAACGGTCAGGTGCATGAGGCGGCGATTGCTGCGTGGGAAGCCCGCATCCGAAGCGTTGCCGATCGCGATCCACCCGAAACGACCTTTGATCGCAGTCGAATTTCCGATGCGTGGCTCGAAGGCCTGGTCAGGTTGAGCCTCGATCCCTATGGCCCCGCCGCATCGGTAGACTATCTGCGCGCCGCCGGGATCACGCTCATCGTGGAACGCCAGCTGCCAGGCACTCTGCTCGACGGCGCAGCGCTCTGCTCGCTCGATCGCCGTGCGATCGTCGCGCTGACGCTGCGCCACGATCGGCTCGACAATTTCTGGTTCACCCTGCTGCACGAGATCGGTCATCTGAAACTGCATATCGGCGAGGGGGAGTTCGCCGCGATCTTCGACGACACCGAAGCACCGGCCGGCGATCAGGTTGAACGCGATGCCGACCTGTTCGCGCAGGAGGTGCTCCTGTCGTCGGAGAAGTGGAAGCTCGGCGTATCGCGCTACACCCGAACCGAGAAAGCTGTCATGACCGACGCCAAGCGCTTCGGGGTCGGCCCGGCAATCATCGCCGGTCGTATCCGACGCGAGGCCGACGACTACACCCTGCTAAGAACGCTCGTCGGCAATGGCGAGGTTCGGCGCCAATTCGGGCTTTAGGGAGAGCGGGAGATGATCATGCCGACCGATTATGTCCCGCTGCTCCGCTGGCGGATGGGCGAATATCAAGCGCTCGAAAAGCTCGATCCTGGTCTCAAGGCCGGGGTCGTGCCGCTGATCGAGGTTCTGCCGCCCGATTACGACTTCGAGCTGCGCAAGCCGAAGAAGGAAATCGGCGAGCAACTCTCGCCATTCGCGAAACAACTAAAAAAGCGCTGGGGGGATGGTCCTGCGTTGCTCGATGCGGGCCAACTGCCCGCCGCAACGCGGATGGACGACGGCCGTCATCCGCTCACTTTCCTGTTCGACGAGACCCGCGCGCAGGGAGCCGAACTGACGCCGGTCACCGCGCTCGACCGGGACGACGATTATCAGCAGGCCGTTTTCCTGATCCACGCCATCGACGGGCGCGGGGCGGCGCTGCGCTGCACGCTTGACGAGGCGCTCGATCCGGACTTCGACACTAATGTCGACGCGCTGTTGACGCGCCTCGAGATCGAGGCCGACGCGCTCGACATCCTTCTCGACCTGCAATGCCCGGCATATGATCCGCAGGATGGTCTGATCGCCGTCGTGACCGCAGCCTTGAGCGGTGCGACGATTTTCGGCGATGCGCGGAGCGTCACCGTCATCGCCACCTCTTTCCCGGACTCTCTGGCCGACCTCAAACAGGCGATCCAATTTCTCCCGCGCCGTGAATGGCTCCTTTACAAGGCCCTCGTCGCGCAGCTTCCCCAAGGCGTCCGCCGCCCTGGCTTTGGTGACTATGCTGTCGCGGCCGTCACCTTCGCCCAAGGTGACATGCGCTTCATGCGCGGGTCGCCTAACATTCGCTATGCTGTGGATGACGGTTGGCTGGTGGCAAAAGCGAAGCGGGACAAGGGTGGCAGCAATCATGCTTATCCCGGCCTCTGTTCCAGTCTGACGGCATCGGGCCGCTTTCTCGGCCCGACCTTTTCAGCCGGCAGCGCGTATATCGATGGCTGCCGGACCGGCAGCGAAAAGCGTGGCAATCAGACGACCTGGAAATGGGTCGCGACCAACCATCACATCACGAAAGTGGTGGACGATCTCGCCAGGCTGAACGGGTTTTGAGGGTCTCGCGTACCTTATAAGCCAAGATGCGCTTCGGCAGCTCCGCGACAAGGCGTTGATACAGAGCCTCGCGAGGCGCGCGTAGATCGCGTTCCGCAACGCCGACACCGCGCAGGATCGTAATCGCTTCGGGGCGCCAAAGCAGCCGAGCGAGCATCATTGAATCGACCATGCGGTTGACCCGTTCCTCCCGAATTCGGTGAAAGGTCACGCCGCTCCGCCGGCCGCGTTGCGCGACGACGACGCCCCACCAGTCAGGGATGATTGCGAGGGCGGCGTCGATATGGCGAGGTGCGGCGATCAGCGAGGCCTTGTCGACGACCTCGCCATAGGCCGCAACCTGACGCGGCAGACGGTCCAGCGTGTCGGCGTCGGCCTTGATCTCAAGCCCGCGGATATGGCCGTTGATAACCGCGATATCGACGCGACAGGCGCCATGATCGAGCCCGAGTTCGTCGATCACCAGCGTGTCGGGACAGGCCTGGGCATGAACGAGCAGACGGCCATAGGCCGCCTTGCGTATATCGATATCTCTCAGTGCCCCCGACGCCATATGCGTCGAATAGCCTCCGATATCCGATAATCGCAAACGCTTTGCGATGGTCCCGCCCGTCTGTCGGGCGACCCGAGTCACCTCGCAAGGCGGTCCGGAGGTAACCTATCGTATCACGGACAGGACCGGCAGCATGGTGTTCGAACCCACGATACAACGCAAGTTTCCGAGGCCGTGAGGTGGCTGATCATGGCGCCGCTCAGAAGGGCACATCGTCATCGAGAGCCCAAGGATCGGCCGCGGCTGGGAGCGCGGCTCTCGGAAGCTCAAGCCGGTGCCCCGTGTATAGATTCAAGATGTGCTCGCGATCCATGAACATGATCTGGCTGCGCTGGGATGTGTTCAGGACGCCACCCAACCAGTTCCGTGCAGCCTTGGTGATCTCGCCACCGGCAACGATGAAGGCGTGATCGACCAGAGCCTTCTTGTTGGTGTCGGAATCGAACACCTCATGCCCGAGCATCATGAGAACCTGCTGGTAGATTTCGGCCATGTTGGCGTTGGTGCCCTTAGAAGAGCCGGCGGAATCCAGCTTCCCTTTCTTGGCCTGGATGCCGAAGTAAATGACGTGCTCCGTTGGTAGCTTGTAACGCATCCAGACGTCTTTGCCGTACTCTAGCGCCTTGTCCTTGTGCCCGACACTGGTGATCCGTTGATAGCCGAGGTGCCGAAACATCGGCAGCAATACCTCCTCGATCAGCTCGTCTTCCGAACACATGTCGAGGTATGCGACCAAAAGCTCCCGCTTCTCTAGCTCAGCCGGAGTGAGTGGGCGGTAGAGATTCACTTGGGTCGAGACGGTCCTCGTCTCGATGTGGCGGACATAGAAGATCCCGTCTTCACCATAATAACCCTCAAACCCTTCGCGCATGAGCGGCACATTTAGGGCCGCCAGAGCCTGAGAGCGGTCATTGTCGCCATCCTCAGCCTCGCGCTTGTCCATTAGCGTGCGGAGAACCCGCGCGAACCGCTCCGGCAATTGATTGGTGCCCGGCTGAGGGTCGTTCAACAGCTCGGCAAGCACGCCCTCCGTCCACGGCACCCTTGAGGTTCCGTCATGAACGTAGTCCAACTCACATTCTTCAAAGAAGCGCGTGATGTAGAAGCTGCTGCGGTAATGAAACCATTGGTGGTCTCGGTTGCCGACCACCATTTCAGCTATGGCTCGGAGGTTGCGCGGCTTGAATTGCATTTGGCTATGATACTGGCTGGCTGGCTCATGCCAATCGCGGCGAGGTTGGGGTGACCTCTTTTAAGGCCTCCCGCGGACGGATCAGTCAACGACAACGGGAAGCTAGTCGGCCTCCCGACGGACTCCGTCGATTTTTGCCTTTAGTGCCACCACATAGTCCTGGATCTCGTATTCGATCATGTCGTCGTTTTGATCGAGCAGGGTAGCTAGCTTGGTCCAATAGCGTCGGTTCGGCCGCCTCTCACCGCCGCTCAGTAGTGCCTCGATCAGAAAAGCCCGCATCTGCGAGACCTCGCCGTCATCCGGGTGGAGATTTTTGATGGTCCGGATGGTCACGTCGTGCAGCGTTCGCACGACGCCTGCGTCAATCCGATCGGACATGACGACGCAGAACAGCACTGTCCCCAACGACAAGGCGGACGCGTGCGGGACAGTCGCCGCGCCTCCCGGCCGATCGGGAAATTTTCGATGTTCTGCCCCCGCGGGCAGATGCCGAAAGAACTCGACCCACGACGTCAGGTGACAGAAGAGATCATACAGAAGATGCGCGGAGCGTGTAGGAAACTCCGCGGTTTGGTCGATGCCATCGCCACTGGAATTGTAGCCGCGCTCAAGCCGTTCCGCGATATGAGGAATGTAGTAGAGCCACATATGATAGCCGACGCCCTGCTTGGCAGCCGCACTGACCATAATGCTGAAAAAGAACATGCCGACGAACGTCGGATCCTGCATTTGGTCCCGATCGAACCAGTCCGGCCGGTCGTTGAGCCACGACCAATAGTCGGGACGTTCGTCGCCATCGAGCAAGCGTTCAAGATAATTGCCGACGCCCTTCCAGGCCGAAAGCTCCTCGGCGACGCGGGCATCTGCAAATAGGTAATGCAGGATCCGGTTCCGCGACGGAAGCCGATATCCGATCATGCCGTCGCAGACGTCGTTAGTGGCGATTTCCTGATAGAGGGCGCTGCCTTGCCGGCGCATCAACTCGGTCAGATAGCGTTCGAGGAAATCTGGAGCACCGAAGATATCAGCGCGGAAGAGGCTGAGAGCAAAATATGGCCGCCGAGCGACGATATACTCGAACAGTTGCGGCGAGGTCATGATGAGCTGCAGGATGTCGGCTGCAGCATGTTCGCTCCGCGCGCCGTCGGGGATCCATCGAGAGATGAATCGAACGGGCGCCGCCGCCCACCCCGGCCAACTCTCGCCCGAAAAGCGACGCTCACCAGAGCGGCGCAAAAAGCGCTTGAACGAATTTTCGGGTGTCGGTCCAAAATCGTCGAGCCAGTCGTGAAGGCGTTGGCGCGAGCATTTGCGCCGACTGGCTTGGGCGAGCAGTCGGACGTGTGGCTCGAGGAGTTTCAGCGCGTCGCCATATTGCTCCTCGTCGATCAGCGCCGTGGCGACAGTGGTAAAGGCGGGAACGCTTGCGAGCGTCGGTTTGGCGATCCGGTGAATGACAATCGCGCCGATGAGCCATGCGAACGCGATCAGAAACGCGAACTTGCGCGCAGGTCCAGGATCAGCTCCGCCTAGCGTCAGCAGGTTGCAGAAGCGGCCGAACGAGGGAGGGCAGCTCGGTGGTTGCAGATCGAAAAGTTCGAAAGCGAGGATGCCAGCGAGGGAGGGCATGGCCAGACAAAACTGTGGTCGCCAGGTCAGGGACAATCGCAGTCGCTGTACCGGCGAAAGAACCGCGTAGATCGCTGCGCCGAGCGCTAACACTGTGAGAAAACCGTCGAGTGTCATCTAGGCCACCATCGCCTTCGCGCGAAGGTACGCTCCGCAATTCTCGGCAAAGGGGCAATCGGGATTTTCTGGTTGTTCGAACCAGCGATGCGAGAGACATGTACCGCTGTTGAAACTAAGTGGTTCGGTCGGGACGATACTGCGCATCAGCATTCTGCCTTTGGTGATTCCGCAGAACTGCTGGATTGGATTGTCTGACAGCGTCGATACCAGGAAATGGAAGACCCGGCCGAGGAACTCGTTCACAGCGTTGAGATTGCCGTCCATCGTCGTGAAGATGTCTTCGTAGATGAGCGGCTTGTCGTTCTTCGACATGCCGGTGTGCATATAGCTGACAAGCCCGGTATCATCCTGCAGGTTGCAATGGCCGGTATCGCGGTGCGTGAGCTCGTCTCTGAGGTAGCGGAGCGGTAGGTACCAATCAGCTGCGGACAACGCATTAACGATTGGCTCAGGCAGCCCAAAGATCTTGCCGTAGTCCGTAAAAAGAAAGCTCGTGGAAGCTTTGAACCCACGGGTTGATGGACCGAGCGTAGCGCGCAGGACCTGGGCGGTGCAGTCTGCGGCAGAATATAGTTCGACAGCAAAAGCCTCGACGACGGCCGCCAGCTTTCGGGCGTGATTTGCAGGCGTGAATCCCTGCCTGTTAAGCTCCTCGCGATCTATATCGAGGGTCGGCCTCAGCTCCTCGGCTAGGCTCTTGAATATCTGAGCCTTCTCGAAATGCGCCGAGACGCCGGCCAGAGCCCGGGCGTCGCGTTTCGACAACGAGTACGTGCCAGAGCAGAGCTTCGCGAACCGGGTAACCTCGCCCCAATATTCCGGCGCAAAGAACAGGACCGCCTTCGCAAGTCTCGGATCATCCTCGTTGCTCATGTTCAATCGGCCTTCTGCCGCACGGCCGCACCCGTGGGCCTTTCGTTCTGGCTGATGATCGGAAAGAACGGGCCAGACGCGAGGCGACCCTCCGTGCGCGCGTTCACGGCGCCGACGATCGCATGATATTCCGGCATTCCAAACGGTGCCGGGTCGACGAACCAGTTGCAGAACAACCGAATGGTCACGCCGCAAACATGGCCATGCGTCTTCGTTCGGTAGAGCGACACCTGCATCGAGTGGGCATTTGATCGATCAGGTCGCGAGTCCGGTGGCAGCTCACGGTAATCGCCACCAATCCAAAGTTCAGCGTCGCCCTCTCCCTTTAGGATAAGCGGCAAAAGCCAGGCGTCGAACCCGTCGATCCCGAGGTACAGAACGGCAAAGCAATGCGCCAGTTTGGCAAGGAAACGGTGAAAAGCCGAGAGGTTGAACGTGGCTTCGAATTGAATCGCGTCCGCTCCGAGCTGCTCGGCGGTGACACCCTCATTTGCCATCAGCCGGAGCCGTATCGGACGCTGGTCGCCTTCATAGCCGTCCAAGATCTTGCAAGGCTGAAGCCAGGCAACGGGCGTGAATGCGGGATGCTCGTGCCGCGCGATGGCGACCTCTTCCAGCTGGCCGCCGCGAAGCACCGTTAGGGGCATGTGCTCCGGGCGGTCCTTCTTATGCCGCGTCGGGAATTCATGTCTCGTGCGCATCGGGCCGAATATCTGCCGACCAACGACACCTTCGAATTTGTGGGTCACGCCAGCGCATTCGCGACATGACGCAGCGACTAACTGGATGCCACCTCCCAACGCATACGGAATGATGTGCTCGTCGGTCAGTTCGTCGTTTGCGCCGCAATATATGCACAGCCCGACCGGACCCAGTTTGGTGTATTTGAAATCCAGCCGTGACATCGCCGCAGGTTAGTCGATCGCGGCTCCGTTCGCACCTCCCAGGAGGAGCGGTCTGAGCCATTTCAGAGTTTTCGCTTCTTCCCTTCGAACCCGTCCTTCACGTCGTTTATCCACGCAACGATCTCGCGGTCGCTCCACCGCGATGCGAGCGGGGAAACTTTGTAGGGCGCAGGAAACCGACCTTCCTGGATCAAACGATAGATCATCGACTTGCCGAGGCCAACACGGCGTTTGACCTCATCGAGTTTGATGAGCCGCTCCGGCTGCTCGGCATCTGTCATTTGGAGCCGGCCCGGCTGCGCGAGAATGCGCGATCGCTATCCAGGAATGCCGCCAACATGGCCGGGATCAGCTCGGCGACAGGCTCCTCTCGGCCATAGGTGGTCGCGTATAGCGCCGCATATTCTGTCAACGCCTGATGGAGGTCCGGCATCACGGAGACGCTGAGCTTCACTGGATTGCGGTCCGGCAGCTGGGGCAATTTGAGGTCAGCCATATCAGCGTTCCTCCTTCCAAGGCGCGAGCACGAGATCCTTGTGGACGACCAACCGCACCGGCACCCCGGGCCGGATCGTGATCGTCGGCTGGATATTGAGGTTGCGCGAGGTGAGCTGATCACCAGCGCGCGACACATTCTGCTGCGTCGACTCTCGGATCGCCTGGACGAGATCTCCCTCGCCGGACACGGTAAGTTCCGATCCGACGCCGAGCAAAGTGGTGAGCGCGACGCCCTTGAGCAACGCCCAGGTGTGGAAGTCGACCTTGTCCTGCAGACCCGCATAGCCTGAAGCATCGGTCGCCGGGACATTGTCGACCCGGAGCGAGCTGCCATCGGGCAGCACGATCCGCTGCCACACGATCAAAGCGCGCTTCTGTCCGAACGCGACGACGCTGTCGTAACTGCCGATCAGTCGCGCACCCTGCGGGATGAGCAGGATGCGGCCGGTTGCGCTGTCGAACACCTGACTAGTCACCTGTGCCGTGACGAGGCCAGGCAGGTCCGAACGCAGCCCGGTGATCAGGCTCGCTGAAATCACGCTACCAGCCGACAGCAGATACGGCGACGGTGCCGCGGCAAGCGCGTGCGGATTGACGTCGCCCGACTTGTCGAGCGCACCGACAAACTGAGCCTTGCGGCCCTGCGCATTCGGGTCGCGATCAGGATCGAGTGCCGGTTTCGCGGCATCGGCCGCTGTCGGCACCGGCACGGACGCAGCCTCGGGCACGGCCGGCACTGCCGTGGTTGTCCGACCCTGAACCAGGATCCCCGACTCTCGTGCTGCCTTGAGCTCGGCCAACTGACGCTCGCGCTCCTGCGCCGCCATCTGAGCCGACGCGTCGGCGCTCGACCCGGTCTCCATCGCCATGCGGCGTTGGCTTTCGAGAATGGGGCGGCCGAGATCGCCCGGCAAAGGCGGACCAAGTTTTGGAGTATCTCCGTATGTCGATGGCAGCCCGTTCAGTGCTTCGGTCGACGGCCTATTGCTCGGCTCCAGCTCCTGCCGATCGGCAACAGCGTTGAACACGCGCGGCTTCAAGGCGATCCAGGCGACCGTGATGAGGCTGACCGACCCCAGGGCCGCGATGGCGATGATGACGCCGCGGCGGAACCGGATTGCGCGCGCCGGCTTAGCCCGGATCGCCAGCGTCTCGGGATCGAGCTTCGGAGCGGGTGAGATGACAGCCTCGCTCATGACCGCTTGCCCTTGCGTGCTGTACCGGTCTCGGCGACGCGATCGATCCGGACGATCTGCTGCTTGTTGGTGCCGAGCCGCAGCTCTGCCGCATCGAAGATGCGATCGACGACATAGAAGCGTCCGCGCACGCGGTAATTGACCAGCTCGGCGTCACCGGTCGGGCCGATGACGAAGAGCGGTGGCGCCTCGCCGACCGCGATGCTCGCGGCAAACTCCACGAAGGTCTGGCGGCCGTCGTCGAATGCGCGCAGCGGCCGCCAGGCCGGGCTGTCGCCGCTCAGCCTGTAGTTGAAATGAAGACTGTCGATCGAAAGGCTTTCGGCGACCGGCGCGGCCGCCGCGGTTCGCTCGGCGGCACGGCGCAGCGCGATCAGCTGGTCCGCCGGATAGGTCCAGGACAAGGCCGCCATCGCGGTACGCAACGTCGCCGTGAGCTGGAGGTGATAGCTCCGGCGATCGGTCGTGATGATGAGGTTGGTGGCGAGCCCGGTCGCGAACGGCTTCACCAGGATGTGCGTCCGCTTGTCTGTGCCGGCGCCGCTGGTCGTGTCGCCGATGACCCAGCGCACCGTATCGCCGGCCGCGACGGCGATGAGGTTCTCGCCGGGCTGCAAGGCAAGGTCGGTCACCGCGCCGGGCGCGGTATAGACCTGATAGATCGCGCCATCGCTGAAAGGATAGACCTGCGCGGCGTTCACGAAGGCTTGGGCCTGCGGCTCCTGCGTCGCCGCGCGATTGGCAGCGGCGACGCGTGCGACACCGGGACTGACCGGCTTGCGGACGCGGGCACGGCGGACCTGCGGCTTGGCAGGCGGCGTGGTGATGGGAGCCGCCGCCACATTGGGCGTGGGCTTCGGCGCGGACGGCGGCAATGCGGCAGTTTGCGCCGACGCGGGCGCGATGCTGAGGGCGAGCGCCGATGCGGCGAGGAGGAATTTCATGGACGGGGCTCCGGATTGGGCTGCGCCGATGCAGCGAGATTGGGATCGAGGGGCGAGCCGAGCGGCACGGCGGCCGGGGCTGTCTGGGCGGGCGGCGGCGCCGGAGCGGGTTTCGGCGGGGTCGGCGGATCGAGCTCGCGGCTCCAGTCGATCGCGTCGACATAGACGCCGAGCGGGTTGCGGCGGAGCGTGTCGGCGTCGCTGGGCGGCTTGAGCACGACCGTGAGGATCGCGGTCCAGCGCGACGTGCCAGTCTGGTTGCCGCGCTCATAGGCGATCTCGGCCCACTTGACCTGGAACGAGCGGTCGGATGCGCGCACCACGCTGGTGACCTGCACCGACACCGTGCGTTCGCCGATGTCAGCGAAAGGATCGGCGCTCCGCGCATAATCACCGAGAAACTGGCTGCCGCGCTTGGTGGTGAAGTCGTAGGCCTCGAGCCAGTCCTGCCGCACCAGCACCGGATCGAGCGATCGGCCGCGGACATTGGCGATGAACCTCGAGAGGTGCCACGCGATCTGCGGATCGGTCGGATGGTAGCCGGCCTCGGCTTCGGTGACGGCCCGGGCCTCGCCGAGCCTGTCCACCTCGACGACATAGGGCGTCACCCGGCTCTGCATCGACTGCCAGACGAGACCGCCCGACAGGCCGGTCGTCAGCGCGAGACAGCCGAACGCCATCAGCCGCCAGTTGCGGGCCTGCACGCGAGCCGAGCCGATGCGGTCGTCCCAGAGCTGCCCGGCACGCTGGTAGGGCGTCTCCGGTTCGGGGGTTCGTCCATAGCGCTGGACGGCGCGTTTGAAGATCATCGGTCATCCCTTTCCTTGATATCGGGTGTGGCGGAGCCGCCGCCGCGGTCGCCCTGCTGAAGGGTGTGCAGCGCGATCTGGCGGTGATGGCGGGCGGTCTGCTGGTTGCGCATGGCGCGTGCCCATCCGGGCGCGCCGTCATTGCTGGCGGGTTGGGCGGCGTCATTGCCGCCCGTGCGATTGAGCGCATTCCATGCCGCCGCGCGGCCTTGGGACGCGGCCTCGCCCAATCCGAGCGCGGAAGATGCGCGATCGCGTGCTGCGTTGCCGGCGGCTCGCGCGACGCCGCCAAGACCAGCGGACTTGGTAGGCGCGGGCGCGGTCTCCTTGCCGAGCGTGTAGGCGGTCGACGCCGCTGATCCCATCGACGTGCCGGCGCGGACAGCGCCGAGCGCAGCACCGCCGAGCATGCGCGCGCCACCGACAGCCGCGCTACCGGCGAGCATCGTTATGCCCGCCGCACCGACCGTCGTGCCGAGCGCTGCGCCAGCGCCGAGTTGGGGTGCGCCGGCAACGAGGCCCGACGCGATGCCGGGACCGAAGATGCCGAGGCCGAACAATGTCAGCGAAGCGAGAAGCAGGCTCGCGGCGGCCGCCAGGTCCGGTTCGCCCTGACCGGCCGTCGCGAACTCGGTGAAGAAGTTCGAACTGATGCCGATGATGACGGCGAGCACCATCACCTTGATGCCCGAGCTGACGACGTTGCCAAGCACGCGCTCGGCGAGGAAGCTGGTGCGATTCCAGAGTGCGAACGGGACGAGGATGAATCCGGCCAGCGAGGTCAGCTTGAACTCGATGATCGTGACGAAGACCTGCACGGCCAACACGAAGAAGGTGATTATGGTCAGCGCCCAGGCGAGGAACAGCACCGCGATCGTCGCGAAGTTCGTGAAGAAGGCGATCGGGCCTGTGAGGTCGGATATCTGTTGAAGAAGAGGCCACGCGGCCGAAAAGCCGACGCCCGCAAGCCGCCCTGGCTTGAGCAGGTCGTCGGCCGTCATTCCGCCGCCGCCCGCCGTGAGGCCGGCGGCCGTAAACGAACGGAAGATGATGTCGGCCAGCGTCGAGAAGCTGTTCAGGATGAACGCGAACGCGCCGATATAGAGGATCTTCTTGATGAACCGGCCGATGACGTTGTCGTCACCGCCCATCGCCCAGAACAGGCCGGCCAGCGTGATGTCGATCCCGATCAGCGTCACGGTCAGGAAGTGGACGTCGCCGCCGAGCAGCCCGAATCCGCTGTCGATGTAGCGGATGAAAGCCTGCATGAAGCGGTCGATGACGTTGAGGTCGTTCACGTTGGCGGTGTCCTGAAAAGATGAACAGATGCCGCGAGGCGGGACCGGGGGAGCGAAACCCCGCCCCGCGGCGGACGACGACGGGAGGCGGGACCGCCGTCGCCCCTGACCGGCGGCGCTACTGGGGCGTGTAGGCCGTGCCGGAGCCGAGGAATCGTTTGGCCGCCGCGCGCGCGTCGATCTCGGCCTGACCTTGGCGCGCCCGCTCGATCGCCTCGGCGCGGTATTGCGCGGCCATCATGTTCTGGATCTGGAACTGCTGCTTGGCGGTCAGTGCGAGCAGTTGGTTGGTGGCCTGCTGCGCCTGCAGCGACCCTTCGGCGCCCTGACTCTTGGCGACGATCGCGGACAATGCCTGCGTATCGGCCGCGACGTTCTCGGCGATCTGCGCCTGCACCGTCATCGTGTGCTGGTAGGCGGACATGCTGGTGTCCAGCCGCGTGCGAGCGGCGATGACCTGGTCGTTGGTGCTGAGTGCCTGCCCGAAGCTCTGCGGGAAGAGCTGGCGGAACCGTTGATCGAGGCCGGACACCTGAAACTGGATGCCCTGCGCCTGGCCCATTAGCCGGTCGACCTGCTGGAGCGTCTGGGTCAGCGCCTGCAATTCCGGGAAGTCGATCCTGGTCAGGTTCTTGGCCTGATTGATCAGCATGTTCGCTTCGTTCTGCAGCGATTGAATCTGATTGTTGATCTGCTGGAGCGTGCGGGCAGCGGTCAGAATGTTCTGGCTGTAGTTGCCTGGATCGAACACGGTCAGCTGCGCGTGCGCAGGCGTGCTGGTCATGGTCAGGCCGATCGCCAGCGAGCCGGCGGTGCCGAGGCCGAGCGCGCTCGCGATCAGACATTTGCGGGTGAGGAAACGCATCACATTACTCCTGTGCTTGGGGGGCGGGAAAATTGGCGAGAAGCTCGGCGGCCCATTCGAGGCCGGTGCCGGCGAGGAAGCGGGCGGCGAATTCCGCCTGGCCGCCCTCGGCGATCATCGTGTCGATGCGCGCTTGCGTGACGGGGTCGGAGGCGCCGCACAGCGCCAGCGCGATCGGTCCGAGCCCAAGCTCGAACAGCCGGTTGCCGCGCGCGGACTGGAGGTAATATTGCCGTTTGGGGGTCGCGCGGCTGACCAGCTCGATCTGGCGGTCGTTGAGCCCAAACCGCTCATAGGCCTCGCGGCTCTGCGGCTCGATGGCGCGATCGTTGGGCAGCAGGATGCGCTGCGGGCAGCTCTCGATTATGGCCGGGGCAATGCTGCTCGACGCGATATCGGCGAGGCTCTGGGTCGCGAACAAGACCGCAACATTCTTCTTGCGGAGCACCTTCAGCCATTCGCGGATGCGCGCCGCGAAGAGCGGATGGTCGAGGAAGATCCAGGCCTCGTCGAGGATTAGCAGCGTCGGCCGGCCGTCGAACCGTTCTTCCAGCCGGTGGAATAGATAGGTCAGCACCGGCGCCACCACGCCGGTCTGGCCCATCAGTGCCTCGGTCTCGAAGCATTGGACGTCGGCGAAGGCGAGATGCTGTTCGGCGGCGTCGAGCAGCCGGCCATAGGGACCGTCGAGCGTGTAAGCGCTGAGCGCGGTGCGCAGCGCGTTGGACTGCAACAGCAGAGCGAGACCGGTCAGCGTTCGCTCTTCCGGCGGGGCGGATCCGAGGCTGCCGAGCGCAGACCAGACCGCGTCCTTCACCTCTGGTGTGACCGAGACCTTCTCGTGCGCCAGCAGCGCCGCGATCCATTCGGCCGCCCAGCTCCGCTCGGTGGCATCCTCGATCCGGCGCAGTGGTTGGAACGCCAGCGTTTCGCCGGCATCGGCGCCAAGGCCGAGCGCATGGTGCGCGCCGCCCATCGCCAGCACCGCGGCGCGGGCCGAGAAACCCTTGTCGAAGATGTAGACCTGGCTGTCGGCGTAGCGCCGGAACTGGAGCGCGATCAGCGCGAGCAGCACCGACTTGCCGGCGCCGGTCGGTCCTACGACCAGCATGTGCCCGACATCGCCGACATGCGTCGACAGCCGGAACGGCGTCGATCCCGCCGTGCTGGCATGGAGCAGCGGCGGTCCGTCGAGGTGCGCGTTTCGGGTGGGTCCCGCCCAGACCGACGAGAGCGGCATCAGATGTGCGAGGTTGAGCGTGTGGACCAGCGGTTGCCGGACATTGGCGTAGGTCTGTCCGGGCAATGACGACAGCCATGCCTCGACCGCGTTGACGCCCTCGCGGATCGTCGTGAAGCCGAGCCCGTTGACGATCCGCTCGACCTGCCGGACCTTGTCCTCGACCCGGCCGCGATCTGTGTCGGTCACCGTGATGGTCGTGGTCAGATAGCCGAACGCGACATGGTCGCCGCCGAGCACCTGAAGCGCGAGGTCGGCATCGACCGCCTTATTGTCGGCATCGGTGTCGAGCAGCTGCGAGGGCTGGTTGTACATGATCTCCCGCAGCAGCGCGGTGATCGACTTGCGCTTGTTGAACCACTGGCGACGCAGCCTCGTCAGCGCCTTGGTCGCGTCGCTCTTGTCGAGCGCGATGAAACGCGTGACCCAGCGATAGGCAAAGTCCTGATGGTTGAGCGCGTCGAGGATGCCCGGTCGGCTCATGCTCGGAAAGCCGAGCACGGTCAGCGTCCGGACATGCGTGTCGCCAAGCCGCGGCTCGAGCCCGCCGGTCAGCGCCGTGTCGGCGAGGAGCGCGTCGAGATAGATCGGCGTGTCAGGGACTGCGACTCGATGGGGCCGTGTCGAGATCGTGCCGTGCAGGAAGGTCAGCGTCTCGCCGTCGTCGAGCGCGCGGACCTCGGGCATGAAGCTCGCGAACAGGTCGAGCGCGCGGTCGCTCTCGGCGACGAAGCTCGCAAGCGCGCTACGCCAGTCGCGGCCCTTGTCCGCATCGGGTCGGTCGACCAGCGACCGGCCCGCCGCGTCGGCATTGTCCGGCGTCGGCAGCCAGGTCAGGGTGAGATGGTAGCGGCTCTCGAAATGCTCGCCTTCGCCGAGAAAGGTTGCGCGCCGCTCCTGATCGATCAGCCACGATGCGCCGTCGGGAAAGTCGCTGTCGGGATAGGCGGTCGCCTCGCGCCGCTCGGCATCGAAGAACAAGGCCCATCCGGTGCCGAACCGCTTCAGCACATTGTTCGCTCGCGCGCAGGCCGAGATCAACTCGCCCTCGGTGGCGGATTCGAGATCGGGCCCGCGGAAGTGGAAGGTTCGCTGGAAGCTGCCGTCCTTGTTGAGGACGACGCCGGGGGCGATGAGCGCGGCCCAGGGAAGATGGTCCGCCAGCCGGTCGGACCGATGACGATATTCGGCGAGATTTAGCACGCGAGATAGCCCTTCTGGCGGATGTGGCGGAGCAGGACGGGCGCGAAATCGGGATCGCGGCGGGCGGCGAACACGGCGATGCTGTGCCCGACCGCCCACAGCACGAGGCCGGTCAGCCACTGCTGGAGGCCGAGGCCTACCGCTGCCGCGATCGTCCCGTTGACGATCGCGATCCCGCGCGGCGCGCCGCCGAGCAGGATCGGCGAGCCCAGGCTCCCGTGGATGGGAGCCTCGAAGCCTTCGAGGTGCTGACCGGTCCCGATCACGCGATCAGCGCTCCGCCGCCAAAGCTGAAGAAGCTGAGGAAGAAACTCGACGCTGCGAACGCGATCGACAGGCCGAAGACGATCTGGATCAGCCGCCGGAAGCCGCCGCTGCTCTCGCCGAATGCCAGCGTCAGGCCGGTGACGATGATGACGATAACGGCGACGATCTTGGCGACCGGCCCCTGGATCGATTCGAGCACCTGCTGGAGCGGCTGCTCCCAGGGCATGCCCGAGCCGGCCGCCTGGGCGCTGTTGCCGATGGCAAGTGACAGGCCGACGGCGGCGCCGACGAGGAAGGTCGATCCGCGAGACGGAATTCTGGCAAGCTGCATGGTCATTCTCCTTGGGGGTTGGCTGGGTTGAGAAGGTCGGCGAGCGCGTAGCTGCCGGTGTCGGGATCGAGCCCGGCGACGCGCGCGATGCTGGCGATGCGGCGATGGAGACCGCGGCCGGAGATGAAGACGATGATGTCGATCGCTTCGGCGATCAGCCGGCGGGGCACCGTGACCACGGCTTCCTGCACGAGGCCTTCGATCCGGTAGAGTGCCGACATCGCACTGTTCGCGTGGACAGTGGCGATGCCGCCGGGGTGCCCGGTGTTCCATGCCTTGAGCATGTCGAGGGCCTCTGGACCGCGGATCTCACCGACGATGATGCGATCGGGACGCAGGCGCAGTGTCGAGCGGACCAAATCAGCCATGGTGACGATGCCGGGCCGCGTGCGCAGCGCGACAGTGTCGTCCGCCGGGCTCTGCAACTCGCGCGTGTCCTCGATCAGGATAACGCGCTCGTCGACCCATGCCATTTCGGCAAGCAGCGCGTTGGCGAGCGTCGTCTTGCCGGAGCTGGTGCCGCCGGCCACGAGGATGTTGTAACGCTGGGTGACGCAGGCTTTCAGCCGATCGGCGGCGGCTTGGCCCATGATGCCGTCGGTCACATAGTCGTCGAGGCTGTATAGTCGCTCCGCCGGCTTGCGGATCGAAAAGCAGGGCGCGGTCGAGACCGGCGGAAGCACGCCTTCGAAGCGCTCGCCGGCGCGACCCTCGATATGGGGCGGCAGTTCTGCCGACACGATCGGCGCATCGCCATGAACTTCAGCGCGCGCGTGCGAGGCGACCAGTCGGATGATGCGCTCGACCTGAGCGGTGTCCATGCGGACGCCAGTATCGGACCGGCCTTCACCGAGCCGGTCGAGCCGCAATGCTCCGTCCGGGTTGACCATGATCTCGATGACGCGCGGATCGGAAAGGGCTTCGGCGATGGCCGGCCCCATCGCCGTGCGCAGCATCGCGCGCCGGCGGTCGGCGGAGACACCGGCGGTCATTGGCCGGGCTCCATGCCAGCGCTGAACGCATCAGATAGCGTCCGGCGACCCGCCGCGATCTGCCGTCCAACTTGGGCGACGAAGGCTTCGAACCGCTTGGCAGCCATGGCACGGCCCGCCTGATCGTTCTCGGCGAGCGGAGCCTGGATCGCCAATTCATAGCGGACGAACAGGGCCAGCGTTTCGAGCTGGATATGACCATCGCGCTCAAGCCGGCCGATCGCGGCGGTCATGCGATCCAGCCGCAGACCAAACCGATCCTCAAGCTCGGATGCGCCGCGCCGGTTCAACCAGGCTGTCACGGCATCGGTGAGGATCGCCGATTTGGAAGCGCCGGGCTTGGCAGCGAGCGCTTCGAGACGGTCGCTGATCGGCTTTGGCAGGAAGAGCTGATGGCGGATCTTCTCCACGGTCAGAATCCCAACTGCAAGTCGTCAGGCTGGCCGGTGGCGGCGTCGAAGCCGCAGACCGTCCGGGCGGTGCTCAGCGCTTGCACGCGGTCCATCGCCCGCCGTTCGGCTGCCTGGTCGCCATCGTCCTCGCCAAGGCCAAGCGGATCCACGATCTCCGCCTCAGCCGTTTTGACCGGCTCGATCTCGTGCGCCGGGTGACGGGCCTGTTCGAGCGCGCCGCCCACATCATCGCCATCGTCCTGACCGACGACACCGAGCCGCTGGTCGATACCGCGAACGATGCCGGCCCAATCGTCCCGCCGCGATGCCGGTCGATCGGCATAGTCGCCATCGTCGAGCGCTGGCGGCGGCAGGACGCGCGCCTTGAATGTGCTGTCCTCGTAGTAGCGCAGCTTGGCGGCGCGGATCGGCGGGGTTCCGGCGACGAGAACCAACTCGTCGGTCGGCGGAAGCTGCATCACCTCGCCCGGGGTCAAAAGAGCGCGGGCGGTCTCCTGCCGGCTGACCATGACATGCGCGAGCCACGGTGCGAGCCGATGCCCGGCATAGTTGCGCATCGCGCGCTGCTCAGTCGCGGTCCCTAGAGCATCGGAAATGCGCTTGGCGGTTCGCTCGTCATTAGTCGCGAACGCGATGCGGACATGGCAATTGTCGAGGATGGCGTTGTGCTCGCCATAGGCCTTTTCGATTTGGTTGAGACTCTGCGCGATCAGGAAGGCGCGGACGCCATAGCCGGCGAGAAACGCGAGGCTGGTCTCGAAGAAATCCAGCCGCCCGAGCGCCGGAAACTCATCGAGCATCATGAGCAGCTTGTGCCGGGCGGCAGCGTTCGCGCCGTTTTCCGCGTGCAGGTGTTCGGTGAGCCGGCGGCCGATTTGGTTGAGCACGAGACGGATCAGCGGTTTGGTGCGACTGATGTCCGACGGCGGCACGACGAGATAGAGCGAGACCGGCGACCGACCGTCGACGAGATCGGCAATGCGCCAATCGCAACGGGATGTGACGGTAGCGACGGTCGGATCGCGGTAGAGGCCGAGGAAGGACATGGCGGTCGACAGCACGCCCGAACGCTCGTTCTCGGACTTGTTGAGCACCTCGCGCGCCGCCGAGGCGACGACCGGATGGACCGCTGGCGCATCCGGCGTGCCAAGGTGGTTGGTGGTCATCATGCGCCGCAACGTCGCGGTGAACGGGCGCTGCGGATCGGAAAGGAAGGACGCGACCCGCGCGAGCGTCTTCTCCTCTTCGGCGTAGAGAATGTGGAGGATCGCGCCGACCAGGAGCGAATGGCTCGTCTTTTCCCAATGATTGCGGCGTTCGAGCGCGCCTTCGGGATCGACCAGGATATCGGCGATGTTCTGGACGTCGCGGACCTCGTCGATGCCGCGGCGGACTTCGAGCAGCGGATTGTAGCGCGCCGATCGCGCGTCGGTCGGATTGAAGAGGAGGCAATGGGAGAAGCGCTGACGCCACCCTGCGGTCAGCTGCCAGTTCTCGCCCTTAATGTCGTGGATGACTGCGGAGCCCGTCCAGCCAAGCAGCGTCGGCACGACGAGTCCGACACCCTTGCCGCTCCGCGTTGGCGCGAACGCCATGATGTGCTCGGGGCCGTCATGCCGAAGAAATTTTGGGCCAGACCGCCCAAGGAAGACACCGGCCTCCTTGAACAGGCCGGCGCGGCGGATGTCCGCAGCCGACGCCCAATGCGCCGAACCATAGGTAGTGATGTTCCGGCACCGCCGAGCACGCCATAGCGATCCGAACACCGCGGCGCCGCACCCGGCAAAGCCGCTTGCGGCGGCGATCGCGCCGGCCTCTTCAAAGACCTTCGGAGCATAGGCATCGAAGTGGAACCACCAGCCAAAGAGCGCCCATGGATGGTAGATCGGCCTACCGAGGAACCTAAACCAGGCTGGGCCAAGCTCCGGCTGGTAAGCCAATTCCGCCGCTGCCCATTGTGTAGCGAACCACAGGCCCGCCAGCGCGATCGCGAAGACGACGATGATCTGTCCGAGAAGCAATTTGGTCGGGGTCATGCGGGCCTCCGCCCGCACCAGAATCAGTCGGTGCGGGCTTGCCCGCTAAGATCGGCGAGGCTCCGGGCGAGCGTCAGCGTCTGTCCGCGGCCGTCAGCGACCTTTCTGCGGACACCCGATACGGCCATTTTCGGATCAACCAGCTCGTTCAAGAAACGAAACGACCATATAGTCTCGATCCGACCGCTTCATTTGGACACCATACTTGCCCTTGCTCAGCCCCACGATCATCGCTCCGGACAGTTCGCACTGGGCCAAATGGCTCGATGCGATGTCCGCCGACGATTCCGATCGGCGGCATCGGGCGCTTTCGCTGCACGATCAGCTTGTCGCACAAGGTCGCATTCCGCTCCTGTGCTGGCACCATCTCGAAGAATTGCTCGGCGGGGACGACGACGCGAGGGCGCGTAAGCGCATCTCGTTCCTGATGGCGCTTCCGCTGATCGCGTGGATCCGCTTGCCAAAGGACGAGGTCGGCCTTGGATCCGCCGCGCAGGTACGCGCGGCAGAGGCGGTCGCCGCGTGCGAAGGGCTGAATGACCTGACCGCCATCCGCGATCGAGCCCGCGCGCTGCTCCTGCAAACCGGAACCGGCCGCCAGGCGATCGGCGAAGAAGCGTGGGTCTGGGAGGCAGTTCGTCCGATGCTGCGGGCTCGCAGGGAGGGATCGGACATGGTCGCGGCCCTGGGACCGCTTCGCACTTTCGACGAAACACGGACGATCGGCGAGCTCTCGAAAGGCGCGATCAACTCACCGCGAGAGATGCGGGCGCAGCTCGGCACCATCCACGCCAAAGCCTTGCAAGAAGCGATGCAAAGCACCGGAGGCGATGCAGTTCGGTCTCGGGCAATGGCCGATCAGTTCATGGATCGGGTGCTCGCGATGCTGCCACCTCCAGGGACGACCGTGCGCGATCTGTTGGTCTCGTCGCTGGTCGATCAAGGTTTGGACGCGGACGAGATACGCGACGAATGCGTCCTCGCGGACCTCAGTCGGCTTGGCGTATTCCGCAGTCAGCTTCGGGTGATTGCGTCGGAAACCGGACGCTCCTTCGAGGCTCTCAAGCGCGTGCCGATGGACATGCTTCCGAGCTGGGTGATCGGCGAGGCCCTTCGAAAGCATGGGCAGGTGCGCACGCTTCGGCCGGGCAGCGATCTTCACGACAGCCATCTCGCTGTGCTCGCCGCCTACTGCGAGGTGCTCTATGTCGACAAGCGGACGGCCGAGGATTTCCGCCAGGCCCTGAAGAAGGAGCCGCGACTGGTCGGCCTGCTCGGGGAGATCGCCAAGGCCGGCGACTTCGACGGCATTGCGGCGCCGCCATGCTAGTCGCAATCAACGGTGCCGACGAGAGCCGCGTCGAGGCCGGGAACGCGGTGAAGGGACCATCCTTCACCTGCCCGGGATGCAAGGCGCCGGTAACGCTCGCCAAGGGGCGGATTCGCCGACCCTATTTCGGGCATCGGCCCGGCGCTGCGTGCTCCTATGCCGCGCTGGAAACGTGGGAGCATCAACAGGCGAAGGAGGATTTTGCGGCCGCCTATCGCGCACGGGGCCTTGAGTGCGACGTCGAGATCGAGGTGCTGTCGATCGATGGTGACCGCCGCGCCGACGTGCTGCTGCACGCACCCGACGACGCCTATCACGTCGTGCTCGAGGTTCAGAACAGCCCGCTCGACTATACGGCGTTGGAGGTGCGAACGACCGCCTACCTGAGCGCGGGCGTCCCGGTGATCTGGGTGCCGATCCTCATCCGCAAACGGCTCGACAACGTCCAGCGCATCACGGGCACCAACATATATCATGTCAGCCACTTTTCGGCGCCGCCCTGGCAGTTTTGGATCCACGATCTTCAAGGCGGGCTCTGGTATTATGATCCCGTGGTCCGAGGCGTTTGGCGCGGACTGCTCGACGACTGCATGCTCTACCGCAATCCCACCTCGTGGTTTGCGGATGGCGACGAGCACAGCGCCGGCGGTCATTGGTACTCCTCCGAACGCTGGTCGAGCCTGTTTCTGGAAGGCCCGTTCGACCTCTCGCGCCTTCGGGTGAAGCGGGTGAAGCGTCCCGGGCGCAAGCGGCGAACCTATCGCCTACCTGGCGGCATCGGCGCCGACTTCCTCCTTGTCGATGATCCGCGCGATTATACGATGCCGGTGCGCATCGGGAGCACCAAGGCCAACGGTCCTGGCGATTTCCACTATTATCGCGTGGAACGCCGCATCGACGATCAATGGGTGGGAGCGTCATTGGAGGCGTCGGTTTTGCCCGACATCGCCCTGACTGAGGGATAGGATTTCGAGCAATGCGCAACACCGATCATATCATCCTCGAAGATCGCGCAGCTCCGTTGCTGCTGCCGTGGCCGCTGCCAGGCAATCCCGGAGGGTTCATCGAAATCACGAAGGCCGACGATTGGCGGGAGCTGGTAGGCGGTCTGAGCATCGATCCGCGCATTCCTGATAGCGTTCGCGCCAAATTCGACCGCGCGCAGACTCTGTATCTGCTGGGATGGCTCGATCTCGGCTTGGTGAAGGCGGCCGAACTTGCCGCGCTGATCGCGCTCGAACTGGCGGTGATGGATCGCTACGGCGGCAAGGTTTCAAAGAGCAAGCGCAGCTTCGCCGCGCTGCTCAAATATATGGTCGACAGCGATGGCCTGACCGATGCGCAGATCCCGATGGTCGTTCGCTGTGGCGGCGCGGCGATCGGGCAATTGACCGGCGAGACCCAACCGACGCTCGCCGAGCGGCGCAACAAGCTGGCGCATGGCGACCCGTTCGACGGTCTCCCGACCGGCGGCCTGTTGGAGTTGGTCCGCGATCTCATCAACTTCGCCTATCGCGACTACATCGTCGAGGCGGCGGCCTTGGAGATTGAGCCATGACGCCGTTCCGATGGAAGAACTGCTTTGCAGACGTCCAAGCCAGCAAGCACGACATGACGATCGAATCCTATCTTCAGGATGTGATCATGCCGGCGCTCGCCACGCTCCAATCCAAGATCGAGGAACTAGAGAACAGTGATTGGCCGGGCGCGGTGTTCGCAAAGGCCGACATGGAAGAGGTTCGCCTCGAAACGATGCGCGCCTTCGGCTTGTCCATCCAATCGATCTGGGAGCGTCAGCTGCGCAGCTATCTCCAAGGCTGCGCGAAGGATCTGAGACCGAGCGAACCCTTCGCCACCAAGATCGAGAAGGCGAACTGGAAAGAGCTCCAGAAGCTGTTTCGCGGCCTGCGCGGAATCGGGCTCGACGCTTTTCCGAGTTTCGCGGTGCTCGATGCGCTTCAGCATCTCGGCAACGCCTGCCGTCATGGCGATGGCGATTCCGCCGCCGAGCTGGCGCAGCGTTACCCGGACTTCTGGCCCGTCATTCCGCCGATGCCGCCGGGGTTTGGGGCACCGGCGCCAAGCCCGCCCAGGGTGGCTCAGATGCGGATCCCGCTGCAACGGCTCCAGGAGTTCGTCGCAGCGATCGCACGGTTCTGGCGCGACGCCGAATATATCTACAATGAGAGCATCGAGCGGAAGGATCCCGGGCTCGAAGCCCGTCTCGCTCGCGAACGCGCAGAGCGTGACTGGCTGCCGCTGGCGCCGATGGATAGCAACTGATGGCGGCGAGCCCTGCCTTGATCGGCGCGGTCGAAGCGCTGTGGCGCGTACGGCGCCCCGGGCCGAGCAATCTCCTCGCCGCGCCTGCCTTCACCGCGGTCAGTGAAGTTTGCCGAGCGGATTATGGCGGCGACAAGCCGGTCTTCGCACTGAGCACGGCGGTTCGCTCGCTCGGCGTTCCCTGCTGGCTGCCGGCCGGTCACGCAAACCTGTCGGTCGACCCACTGTATGCGGCCAACGCCATCGACGAGGCGTTCACGCGGAAGACGATCACGCGGCGGCATCTCTGTCCGCTCGATCTCGCCGACGATCTTCCCGGGCTTGCCTTTGGCACGGCGCGCCTTGCCAAATTCGACGCGGACGAACTGGCGCAGATGTTCGACGCGCCACGCCTCGTGCGCAATTTTCCGACCCAGCCCATCGACGCGAAGCGCCTCGCGCAATTCCAGTGGCTGGTGATCGAAGAAGCCCATGAGGTGACCGGCGGGGCCGAAGCCCGGGCGGCACCTTTCATGTTCATGGCGATGAACCGCGACTTCGGCGAAATCGATCCGCATCTCGGCCGCTTTCCTCCGCCGGTGGAGGCGGCGCTGTTCTTCCTGCTCCTCGCCCCCTGGGAGCGTTGGTCGACGATGCAGGATGTCGACTGGCGCGGCTTTCGCGTTCCATGGATTTACACGATCACCGACGACCTGTTCGTCCGGCCGTCGCCGCCGCCCAGCCCTGACAGTCTCACGCTCGAGCCGTGGATCGTCGAGGATCGATGGGGCGAAGAAGTCGAACTTGAGCGACCGACGGAGCTGCCGTTGGATGACGATGCGAGGGCGGGGCTCGCACTCTTCACCGATGGCGCTTGGCGGGAGCTTGTGGCCGCGCGATCGACGAGCCTGTTCGAAACGCCGATCGCCCATTTTCTCGTTCGCGCGTTCTTGGCGGACGGCATGGACGAAGTGATGGCCCATATGACCGCGATCGAAGCGGCGATGGGGCTCGAGATGGATCACAAGAGATGGATGCGACCGAAGACCGACAAGCATAAGGACCGCTCGGCGACCGACCGTGTTGCCGCCCGGATCGCCGCGCTCCTGAACGATCCGAACTGTGTTCGCGACTATCGCCATCTCTTCGAGCTGCGCAGCACTTTCGTCCATGGGCGCGCCGCCGTTAAGAAGGTGTCGACGCACGAACGGGTGATGGCGCGCAGTCTCGCACGCAGTGTTGCTCGCGGATTGGTCAGCGCTGCCGCGCCGCCCGTCTGCTCCCGCGTCGACGTCTTGACCGACCTGCTCGACGAGGGCGTGCAATATCTCTGAAGCGGCGGCGAAGCTGTCGAACTGACGTGCGAAACGCCCTCTAATTTGCGACGGGCATCGATCATATTGAGGACATGGACACGGTCGAACCTCTCGAAACCTTCGTGCTCGACGAAGCCGCCATCGCGAACTTCGTGAAGCTGCAGCGGACCTTCAACGGCTGGAAGCAGGACATGCTTGCCGCCGAGGCCGGCGTGTCGCTGGCGACGGTGTCGCGGGTCGAGCGTGGTCAGAAGGTACGGCCGGCGCAATTGCGCAAGTTGGCGCGTGCATTGGGAAAGCCCGAGGACGAGTTTGTGCGCGAGCGCGTCCGGCCTACGCCGGAGGAAGCCGCCGCCAACTTCGTTGATATGTTCGCGTGGACCGAGGGGCGCGTACCCGTCGCGGTCGCCCCGTTCAGGACCGAGCTTCAGCTCCGCGCGACGCTGGCGACCTTCAGCCTGCTGCTCGTCTCCGATCTCGACGACACCGCCGCGAGCGATGTTGCCGAGCTGCGCGAATGGCTCGATCTGGCGAGCTTCGTCCAGGCCGAACGCGAGGGGATGATTGGGTCGAAGCCCGGTCGAGATTTCCGAGTGCGCCGGCTTTGGCGTGACGTGCTTGATTGCGTCGACCGGCTCGAGCGCACCCACGCCGCCGTTGTGCTCACTGGCACTTACGCTGCCGAGCCCTTGGCGGGCGGCGAACCGATCATGATCGCTATCGTTGCAATCCGCTCTCGCCTTCGCAATCCCGCGGCTAGCACGATTACGACGCTGTGGGCGGACGCGAAGGTCGACGAGCGGCAAATGCTGGCCGACTATTTCGAGGGGGTCGATTGATGGCTCGGACGAGCAAATCCGTCGATCGCTTCACCGGCGCCTTTCTGGAGGAGCTGGGTCGCTGGTCCGCCCGGCTGGTGATCGCGGCGGTGATCGCACTCGTGAGCGGCTTGATCGTGCTCCCGAACTGATCAGGCTTGGTCGCCCTCGATCTGCCGTGCGGCTTTCTCGATCCGATACGCTTCGACCCGCTCCTTCGTTCCTGCATCGATCATCGCCAGTTGCTCGCGCGCGGCGTCAAGGCGCGCCTCCTCCATCGGCTCGGTCATGAGGCGGGCGTATCGCGCATCGAGCGCCCCGAGTACGCCATCGAAAGAGAAGTCGTTCTGCATGGAGCGGCGAAATACCCATTGCATCAGACGCCACGAATCGGCGCCGATCTCCTTCTCACGGTGAAGCCTGTTGAACAGCCACATGATAACGTCGGTGACCTGGATGCCCGGACTGGCTTCGGCGGTAGATATCTCGAAGGTGCTCCCGCCAGCGCGCTGCGCCTTGAACATTTCGCCCATCATTAGCGGTACACGCTCCGGCGAGGCGTTCGCGTAAAGCTCATGCCAAAAGCGCAGTGCGGCCTCGAACTCGCTCTGTCGATCATGCCGAATGCGCCGCACCGGCCGGCGCCACGCCTCCGACTGTGCCTCCACTCCGTCCATCAGATTGCCGAACCCGACGAGGTTGGGAAGATGGCCCTGCCGCGCGATGCGGCCGTCCGAATGGAAGTAGATCGCTTCCGGATTCTCCTGCGCCCATTCGATGGCGGGGCGGATGCGGCGGACAAAGCCTTTGTCCTCGACGCCGGGTAAGAGTGCCAGCACGTCGTTACAGAACTGGATCATGCCGCCTTTCGCGCGGTCTGCATTGGTCTCCATCATCGACGCCCAGAAAGCGCGCGCCATGTCTTCGGTCACGATGCCGGCGAACTTTACCGCAAACGTGATCCTGAGCGGGCGAAGCATATAGATATGCGGTGATGCGGCGCGGTTCTCGCCAGGATCAAACAACAGATCGAACATCTTGGTGGCGACGATGTAGCGTTTCTCGACCCGGGAGACGAAGAAGCGCGGGTCGGCGCGCTGCAGCAGCTTGTGGAGCGGCCGGGCAATCTCCTCGATCCGCGCCACGCCCAGCTTGGCCGCGTGCAGCTGGGTGTCCCCGACCTCGCGAGCGAGGGCGGCGATCGGCTTGGCGTTGATGGCGTCGAAGTCGGTGCGCGTCATCAGTGCGACCGTCAGAAAGATCGGCTGCGCCTCATCGAAAAGATGGGCACCGGTATTTCCGGATTCGTCGACGAACACATACATCGCGCCCTGATATCCGAGCGGAAGTCGACGAACCAGAGGATGGTCTGCGATCAGGAAATTTCCGGACCAGAACGTCCGCGTCCGAACGTCCAGCTGACCCCATCTGCGCGCATGATTCCGGAAGCAGTCTTGCCCATTTGCCTTTCCAGCACCGGCCGCCACGGCACGAGCGTAAAATCGCGGGCGCGCTCGATGACGGCAAAGCGCCCGCTGGCGAGGTCGACCGAACGGGTCAATTTCCCTTCGATCCGGTCGCCCGCTTTCGTCTCGGCAAAGGGCTTGCCGATCTCGCTCGCGATCTGGTCCCCGGCGCTCAGCAGTTCGCGGCGCTGAAGCACCATGATCGCGCCGGCGCGCAGACGAACGCGATCGCCCTCGACATCGGCCAGCTCCTGCTCGATCAGCCACTGCCGGCGGGCCGCCATCGCGCCGCGCACCTCATGGCCAAAGCCAGCATCGCGGATGGGCAGCGGCGATGGCGACGTGAACTCACGATCGATCCACGTCGCCGCGCCCAGTGCCGGGAGCTGGTCGAGCGGCCGTGCCGACAGCGTCTCCACTTCGACCGGCTGGTCGCGATGGCGTCGCGCCTCATAGCCTGCGGCACGGTCGAGATGATCGGCAGGGATCGTCCAGCTCCCATCTGCCGCTCGGTCGATGCCGATCCCTGCGCGCCGCATCGCTTCCAACCGTCGAACATGCGCCTCGGCAAAAGCCTGGGTCGACGACGGGTCGTGCCGCAGATGGAGGTCGGGCGTGTATTGCCCGCCGTTCGCTGCGGCCACGTCTGCGACGGTGCGATCAACCTCGCGTATTTCGAGCTTGCGCGCGGAGACGCGGACGATCGCGCCCTCGGCGAGCGGCGCAGTCGCGTCGCCACGTCCGATGTCGACATAATGAGCATGACCGTCGACGCCGTCGACAAGCAGATAGTGACGGTCACGAAGCTCGTCGGCGAGACCGCGCGCGATCACCCGCCCGATGATCGGCTCTGGGTCGCCTTCACCGGCGCCGAACAAGCTGCGGCCAAGCCACGGCCGCTCAAGCTTTCGCGCCGTCAATTCACGCTGCATTGTGCGGATGATGTCGCCCCGCTCGCCAAGCGAGCGGAGCGTACCCTCCAGATCCTCGGCGAGCCGCCAGCGCCCGCCACCTGTAGCTTCGGCGAGGTCCATGCTGGCGAGCTTCTGCAATCGCCCCGCTCGCAGCGACTGCTGGAAGGGATCGCGGTCGAACGATGTGACCAGGCCATCGGCGTCGATCGATTTGAGCAGACGCCGGTCGATCGCGGTCATTCGCTCCTCGCCGATATCGTGGCGCAGTCGCGCTTCGATCTCCTGATCGGTGCGCGGCCCAAGATCAAGTGTCACCAGCTCGGCGGCGCGCTCGCGAATGCCATGGGCGATATATTCGCGGGCGATGATCAGATTCTGACCCGTATCGTCGACGCCGCGCAGCATGATGTGGGTATGCGGATGGGCCGTATTGAAATGGTCGACCGCGACCCAGTCGAGCCTGGTCCCGAGATCGCTTTCCAGCTGCGCCATCAGCCGGCGGGTGAACGGCTTGAGGTCGGGATATTCCGAACAGTCCTCGGCGGAAACGATGAAGCGGAACTGGTGGCGATCGCCATCCGAGCGCTGGAGAAAGGCCTTGCCGTCGGCCGTGTCGTGCTCGGCGGAATAAAGTTCACCGGGCGCACCTTCGCGGGTGACGCCGTCGCGCTGGATGTAGCGCAGGTGGGCGCGCGCCGCCGGCATGCCCTTCGCGCCGATGCGGACGAGCCGGGTCTTCACGACCGCGCGCCGCGCGCGCAAGCCGCTGAACCGATCGCGGCTGGAAAGCAGCCGCCCCATGCTGGCGCCGCGGCCGATCCTGCTGCCGTCGAACCGCCGGCTTTTGATCGCGCCCTTCTCGGCCGATCGGATCGCGGCGCCGACGATGCGACCAAGGTAGCGCCGGGCCTTCTTGCCGCTGCGCTGTCGCTGCCGGCCGAGCCGAGGGGTGAAATCCTCGTCGTCGCTCATCGCCGAGCGTCCGCAGGCCGGCGAATCTCGCGATTGCCGCGCAGAAATGGCGAATTTCCGCCAATCTTCACGCGCATGTCTCGCGCGCAGGACGGTCTGTCTCGTAAGAAAACGATGTGCAGACAACCACTTAGCAATGCCTTGGAGGCATTGCCTTTCTCTTGCTTTCGCTTTCTCCCTTCCTTTTCCCCCGCCCAGTCCCCTCGGCTCAAAGAAAAAGCCGGGACACGGTGCCGATGCGACACCGAATCCCGGCCCGAAATGTGTGCGTTTTCAGGCATCCGCAAATGCCGCCAGTGCCGCTTTGCGCAGCCCGAATGTGCGCTTTCCCATCAGGCCATGCGGGTTTCCATCGCCATCGACGATCACCACAGCGACGAACCATTTGCCGTCCAGTCGCCCGCAAATCCGCACCCCATCCAGGTCGATTTCATCCTCGTCGATGCTCTCATAAGCGCCGATCCAGCGCTCCATCTCTCGCGCATCCCAGAGGAAATCACTCTCTTCGGCCCCGAGAAATCGTTGCGCCAACGCATCTGCGACATCGTGCCCGAACTCGATCTCCAGCCCCGATATCAGCGCTGCCATCACGCGGTCAGACGCTACCGAAATGGGTTGAAACATGCCCATGATCATCTCCATCGTTTCTGCTCTCCTCAGCGAGAGCAGCGTGAAGACGACGGGTGGCGGAGCGGCTGTCAGGGCCGCGTAGCGAAGCGAAGCGCCGCGAAGCGGACGTGGGGGGAACCGATTTTCGAAGAAAATTGGGGGGCACCCACGGGCCTTGAGAGCCGCTCCGCCAGCCGTCATGCTGGGCCTATCGAGACGAGCCCCTCCAACGCTCGCCGTCATGGGACGTCCTTTCGAACCACGAACAGCATATTCTGTCCGCCCGGCTGATCGGAGGCCAGACGCTCGGACGCGACATCGCGGCGAACGATGAACATCGGGGGTGCCGGCGCTGGTCCGGGCACAGTTGGCCCCGTCACCGCAGCGCTCCCGACGGATGCCAGATAGGCGGTTGTCTCGTCTGGAAGCTGCCTTCTGCCGGCGAGATAGGCCGCGTAGGCGCCGGGTCCAGCATTATAGGCACCGAACAGACCGGGATATCCGAACCGGTCGTACATGAGCCGGAGGAAGCAGGTGCCGGCGAGGATATTATCGCGCGGATCATCCGGATTGGTGCCGAGTCCGAGTTGCGTGCGCATCTGCTGCCAGGTCGCGGGCATCAGCTGCATCAGGCCCATCGCACCGGCCCGGCTACGGATCGGGTGGCCGCCAAGCGTGGTGAGACCCCGGCTCTCGGCGCGGATCACCTGTTCGATCCAGCTCGTCGGAATGGCGAAGCGGGTCGAGGCTTCCTCGATCAACGGGCGCCATTGATCGACAGCGTCGGCCCGCGCTGGCGATGTCGCCAGGAACAGCGCCGTCGGGATCAGCCGAGTCAGCGCCCCTCCGCCGCCCTTCCAACGATGGTTACTCATCGTTGAAGCCTTTGGCCGGCTTCGCCCATAGCAGCCGCGCCTTGCCAATCACCTGATGGCCCTCGGTGATGCCGAAGTAGCGGCCATCGAACGAGGTCGGGCTCTGGGTCATCAACAGGAAGAGCTGGCGCCCGCGCAGCCGCACGCAACCGGTCCACCAAGGCATCGGGCGATGCTCGCCATCGGCCTGGCGGCGCTCGGCGAGCCACCGGCCGTTGACGAAAATCTCATGCCCGAGCGCGCAGACTTCGTCCCCCGCTGCCGCTGCGACATGCTTCACCAGCGGGACATTGGCGGGGATATAACGCCGTTTGGCCGCGAGCAGCCGCCACGGGTCCGGCACGCGCGCGATCACCATGTCCCCCGCCTCGATCGAGGCGTTCGGCGTGACCGAATAGAGGCCGATCGGCGCGCTGGCGCTAGCGTTCCAGACGAGACGCGGGAGCGGCGGGAAGGCGATGGTCAAGCCGAGGATGCTGATGCCGATGCCGGCGATCCCGACGCGCCGGCCGAGCCGCCGACGCCGCTGCTTCCGGGCGCGCAGTTGGTCGCCCCAGGCGAGGAGCGGCGTGTCGCCGCGGCGCGCGTCACGCGTCGTCATGGTGTGCTCCTGCGCTCATCTTCGCCTTCGACCAGGCGTCGAGGTCGTCGATATGATATTGAATGAAGCGGCTGTGGTGGCGGGACGCCGGGCCTTTGCCGGCCCGCCTGAGCCGCCTCAACAGGCGACCCGAGATCTTCAAATAAGCGGCTGCCTGATCGGTGTTGAGATAGGGAGAGCCGCGCTTGGCGCGGTTCGCACGGGAGATGTCGTCGTCGCTGTCCATGGGGTGTCCGTTGTTCCGGGAGACGGCGAATGGCCGCCGCTGGCAACGGAAGTGACGGGTGCGACCGCGAGGCGGGAGTGTCGGAATCGCGATGGTCGATTTCGACACACCCGCCAGAAAATTGAAGAAAACCCCCGCGCGCCGTGGCGCGCGGGGTCGGGAGGTCAACGCGACCAGATGAGCTTGTGCTCGCCGTTGTCGCCTTGGGTCAGGTTGGCGTAGATCGGGGCCGGAAACGACGGGTCGTCGAGCTTGAGACCGAGATATTCGGCGCCAGTGTCGCGCGCGGCCTTGCTCCAGCCGGCACCGAATTCAACACCGCCGGCGCTGACGCGGTAGTCGGGCGATTTATCGTTGTCGCGTTCGACGGGCTTGATGGTTGCCTTGACGCGCAACGTCAGCGTGCGGATTTCGCCGGTGTAGACGCCGTTTTCACCGCGGGTGAACGAACCGATCTGTGCCATGATGCTTCTCCTATTCATCGCTGCCGCGCCAGTGCGGCTTCGATGGCGGTCGACCGGCATCGGTACGGGCGGTCCGCACCCGGAGGGCCGCAGCGTTCAGCGGAGGATGGCAGGGCCGGGCTTTCTTGTTGCGCGAGGAGGCCGCGAAGCGGCCGGGGAAGAAAGTTCGGCATTGCCATTGCGGATCGAGACGGATCGCTGCCAGACCAGCCAATCGATTAAGCGGCTGATGCGGCAGGCGTGATCAGGGGGGAACGGATGGCAACAGTATTGGAGCGGGTTCGCGCGTTGATTGAGAGGCTATCGCCCGCGCCGATCTGCGACGATTGCATCGCCGAAAAGCTCGATCTCTCGGTGCGCCAACACGCCAATCACAAGTCGCGCGAGCTCGCCGGCGCGCCCGGATTCGAGCGGCGCAAGGACATCTGCTCGATCTGCTGCGGCGACAAGATCGTCATTCGCCGGACATCACGATAAGTGGGCCACGATCTTAGGACGCGACCGCGCTTCGAACGGCGGTCGCTACTCGTCTTCGCCCGGTTTGGTGAGTTTGCGCAGCGGGACGGTCGGGATCACGCACTCGTCTTCGGCGGGCCGTTCGGTCCTGGAAATGATCGCGACCGGCTGCTCGGTGATCCGCACGGGGTTCCCCATCCATTCACAGGCCGTGCAGAACGCTCGCTCCCAGACCTCCTCCGCGTCATCGGGATTTTCAGCCCTGAGCGGTGTCAGGCGATGATCACCGCATTGAGGACATTCGTTCGGGACGCCGCGAATGTGAAGCGTCGCGGCGTTGGTGCAGTGGGAAATCACGGCTTCGGTGGCCGACACGGCGGCTTCGGCATCGTGCCAGTTGGAGGTCGTCGTGTGCGTTAGCCAGTTGACGAACGTCCAGGCGGCGTCCGCCTGAGTCTTGAACAACTGGCGCCGGTGCTTGTTGGTTTCGCCGGCGAGGGAAGCCGCGCAGATGTGGTCGATCCAAGCTTTGAAGTCGCTTTTCTTCGGCGGCTCGTCGGCACTCGTCCAGGGTATCGCCACTTGCGCGATCGCGGTGAAGGCGAGCAACGCTTCGCGACAACGGACACCGACGGTTTGATAGTCGGCCACCTTGTGCGCCTGTCCGAGCGCATCGTGGGCTGCGGCGGCGGCCTCGAAAGCCTTGGCGAAGGGTTCGATCTGCCCGGCGCTTATCGGCGTCTTTTCGGAGCGCGGCACGCGCAACATGAGGCCGATATGGAATGTCATCGCCAAATCCATGTTGGGAAACATGGCCTGCGAGTAGAGGTTGGTCGGGTTGGTGATCACCCACCAGCGATCCTTGGTGGTGTGGACGTCCCAGACATCGTGCCGATGGCTGAGCACACACTCGCTATAGATTTTCTGGCAGAAAGTGACTTTGAGATCGGGCGCCCGCCATTCGACATAGTCGGTAATCTCGGAAACTTCTTCGTCTGTCGCTTGGAGCACACGTCTTCCCCCGGGGTCGAACACCTAATGCTCTACTGCATAACGGGCGGAGTGTCCTCGCCGAAGCTCGCCACCCCAGCAAACGATACCGCGCGCCGACGCCGGAACGGCGGAGGCGCGCAGCCGATATTTGGGGTGAAGGATGGGCGGGCCGAAGCCCGCCTACAGGTGTTACGCCGCCTGCTTTAACGGCTCATGGCATTCGTCGGGGTCCGGCGCGGGGGTCCGCGCCGCCTCGACCTTGGCGTGGGCGGCGACGGTGCCGACCCCGCCGCGCGTGGTGTAGGCCGACGCCGGGAAGGCCAGCCATTTCGGCACCCAGCGTTCGACCTTAGTCCTTCCCTCCGCGCCGTCGAGATGGTCGCGGACGATGCGCTTCAAGGTCTTGGTCTTCTCGCCCGCGTTGGCAGTGGCGACGGTATTCCCCGCCACCTCACCGACGATCTCGCCCAGCACCTCCTTGTCACGGATCAACTCGAAGAAGGCTTCGTCCGCCTGCCACCAATCGGCCATGTCGACGCCGATCTGGGTGCCGACCGCCGCGACGGCGGCGCTTCCGCTCGCCAGCGTTTCGCCCATGATGACCGTGATAATCTCCATAATCACCGGGTCAGGCAACTCGATCAGACGCAGGAACAGGTGCGCCACTCCATAGTCGTCGCCGTTGCCGCCGGTCACGGTCGGTTCCTCGGGCGAGAAGCCGAGCACCGCCAGCACCGCGCGGCGGCGCTCGTCGAAAACCGTCTCGGCGCGGCTGGTTTCGAGGCTTTCGCGAACCTCGTCGTTGCGCGTCG
The DNA here is from genome assembly GCF_009755815.1 of Flavisphingomonas formosensis. GTDB lineage: Bacteria > Pseudomonadota > Alphaproteobacteria > Sphingomonadales > Sphingomonadaceae > Flavisphingomonas > Flavisphingomonas formosensis. The sequence continues at coordinate 153,047 of NZ_WRPK01000013.1, read as the reverse complement.
TCTGCGGCTCTGGTGTCACCCGCCATAGGTGCGAACCGCCGATGGTGTGGGCGACCATCAGGCGCAGTGCAATGCCCGGATGCCCGAGCAAAGCGGCGCGAGCGGCGGCATGACGGTGCAGGTCGAGATAGGTCTGCATCGTCGAAGTCACCTCGGGCCGGGCGACCTTTACCGCCTCCGGGGCAGCGCCGCGCGCGACGCGCTGCGCTTCCTTGCGGGTGATATAACCTTCGTGGAAGGTCACCTCGCCGTTGCTGCGGACATCGATATAGACCCGCCCGCCTTTGCGTTTGGGGGCTTTCTCGTGCTCCCACGTCTGGAAATGTTCGGACGGCGGTACGATCACCACATCGCTCCAGCCGTCCCCCAGATAGGCGGCGCGGCGGGCTTCGATGGCCGCATTCTGCGCGGCCCAGAAGGCATCGGCATCGGCGAAATAGCGGTCGTCGCCGAACAGGTCGGCGACGGTCGCTCCCTTGAAGCTGTCGAGGTCGAACAGCGCGAACTTGGCCGGGATCGATTGCCCGCCGAACAGCCAAGCCTTCAACTGATGGCCGGTCGGGACATAGGCATTAGGGTCGTCGAACAGCGCCAGCCATGCCTTTTGCTGGCTCTTGCTCCCGAGGGTCAGGTGGCGGACGGTCGCGCGGTCGATCTTCTCCGCTGCGTAGAGGCTCCGAACACGCGGGAGCAGATTACCGAGCGCCAGCACCCGCTGGATAGTGAGGTCGGGAAGCCCGAAGGTTGCGGCGATGTCGGCAACGTCGCGGCCTTCCTTGACCAGCCGGGTGAAGGTTTCCCACTGGGTGACCTCGTCGGCGTCGAGCCGCGCCAGATTCTCGATCATCGATGCCTCGATGGCGGCGTCGTCGGTATCTGCGAGGATGCGGCAGGGCAGCGGCTCGGCCTCGCCGGTTTCCTGCGCGACGATCTGCGCGGCGTGGAAGCGGCGCGATCCGGCGACGATCTCGAAATGCCCCTCCTCGCAATTGGGGCGGACCAGCAGGGTCTGGATGACGCCACGCTTGCGGACAGTTGGCAGGATGTCGGTCACATCGGGCGCCTTCTTGCCATAGCGCATGTTGGTTTTGCTGACGGACAGCTTGTCTTGGGCGATGAAAACGAGTGTCATGGCACAACTCCTTGTGAGTGCCGGTCCGTCGCTCTTTCCGGGGTTGGCGGACCGGTTTTCGGATGGCGGCGAACGGCCGCCTGCGTCATCCGCCGCTTGACGGAAGCTCGGGGTCCGGCGTCGGATCGACGCGCCAGAGAAGGCTTTGGGCGTGGAGGATCGATCCGGCGCGGCGCGCGGTTTCCGCCCAGACAGACAGAGGGTGCGGCGTTTCAAAACCGACGTCGCGCTCGATGCCCAGGCCGAACGGCAGGCGCACCGCCTCGATCTCGGACAGGCTGAACGAGCCGAGTTCCGGGCATCCGAAGCCAAGATCGGCCAAGCCGAACAAGGTATCGCCATCGCGGTCAAGTTCGGTCGCGAGCCACGTCGCAGCGCCGATGGGATTGAAAAATTTGACCACCGGGCACGGGTCGGGCTCGGGAAGGTCTCGGCGGGCGTGCATTTCGCGCAGGACCGCGTTGGTGCGAAGGGTCTGGCGGAGTTCTGGGGTGAGGAGGAGCATCATGCCGCCAGCCTCCCTTCTGCCCGCGCCGCCTGTGCCTCGCGATGGCGGGCAAGCAGCCATTCGGCGGCTTTGGTGGCGGCGCTCGCCGCGCGGAAGATCGCGCGATTGTCCTCGCGCAACACCTCCAGCCAAGTGCCGATATAGTCGGCATGACGGACGGTGGGGACGATGCCAAGCGCGGCGCAGAGGAACGCCGATCCCATCTCGGCGATCAGTTCTTCCCGCGCATAATCCTTGCTCCCGAAGCTGTTGGTGAGATCGCGGCCCAAGCGCTTGGCGTGGCCGGTCGCGTGGGTCAGTTCATGGAGGCAGGTCCGATAATAGTTGATCTGCTCGAAGAAAGCGGGCTGCGGGGGCACCTGCACGAAATCGAGCGCGGGCACATAGAAAGCGCGGTCGCCGCCGATGTGGAAATCGACGCCCGATGCGGCGATCACTTCCTCGGCAACCGGCACGATCTCCCGCTCGGGGAGCGGTGCGGGATCAGATGCCAGCCCGGCGCGAAGACCCTCGCATTGCGCGACATTGAAGACGGTGAAGCGCTTGAGGAAGGGCACCGCCTTGGCCTCGTCGCCATCGCGGGAGGCGCGCTCCTTCTCGGCCTCAGGGGTGAAGCGGTCGGCATAGACGACGGTCACGCCATGCTCGCCCTTGCGAACGCACCCGCCCGCTTCCTGCGCCTGCCGGAAGGTCAGCCACGATTGCGAGGGCCAGCCATGTTCGATGACCGCGCCCCAGAGGATCAAGACGTTGACGCCGGAATAGTTGCGGGCGGTCAGCGCGTTGCGCGGCAGGGCCGGCCCGGCGCTGCCGCTCGATCCCCAAGGCTGGACCCACGGCAGCCGACCGGCTTCCAGCTCGGTGACGATCCGGGCGGTCACCTCGTCATAGAGGTTTGTCCGGTTGTCGGTCTGACGATCTTCGCCCGCACCCTTGCGGCCGGCACGACGGTTGGGGGCATCACGCATCGCTATCCTCTTTCCGCCACCCAAAAAGCAGCAAGCCTCCCCGCAAAGGCGGGGGTGGGCGGCGAAAAGCGACCAAGAGGCCCGGCTCCAGTGGCCGGCGGCACCGTCAGGGCGAAACGAAGTGGAGCACCCCGGGAGCGCTAGCGAAGGGGTTGCGGCCGGCCGCGACGGGCCTAGCCGGGAGCGCCGCCCACTCCCGCCGCAGAGGGAGAGGCACCAGCCACGCCGCCGCGCTACAGCGCGGCGTCCACAGCCACGCCAGCGATCGTCACCTTAGGGCCGAGACCCGCCAGGGGCTCGGCGGAGATCAGTGCCGACAGGCGGTGATCGTAGTAGAGCGCGGTCGCACTTCGGTGCGAGGCGCCGGGACACCGCGTGCAGTTCGATGTCAGGCACGGACGTTGAAGGCAACGAGGGCCTCCGCCAATCCCTCACCAACAATCCAGCGGGCCCGGTCCAGATGCGTTCGCCAGCAGTCTTCGGCGTCAGGGCAAGCCGGATTGAGGTGCATCAGAGAGGTCGCGGCGCTGCGCCAATCCTGACCAGCGTCGTCGGCCTCGAGCAGGGCAGCGTACAGCGCGAGGTTGGAACGGTCATAATCGACCACATCGCCACTCGGCGCGCGCTGTGCGATGCCTGCCATCTCGTCTCCTCCAGAACAGCGAACTCTAACGAATAGGCACGATCGTTCCTAGCACTTTCGTTCCTATTCCGTGATCCAATTGACATGGATCTGAAGCACGTCCTGGCCAAGAATCTCAGGAAAGTTCGCCATGAGCGAGACCTGACCCAGGAAGATGTGGCGGGTCTGACTGGTCTCAGTCTCCGCTATATTGGCTCGATCGAGCGCGCCCGGGTTTCTGCTAGTGTCACCGTGCTCGGAAAGCTTGCGACGGCACTCAAAATCGATCCCTGCCGGCTCATCAGCTGACGATTGACTGCCACGCCAGACTCTCGGGCGGCTCTCTTCCCGGCGGGGTTCGGAAATCAAGTTTCGCCGATCATGGGCTAGCCTTCCGACGGCGCAAGAGCCGCTTTCAAGGCGGGATTGACCAGCGTGTCGAGCCGGGCTTTCGCCCACTTTGCCGTGCCGCCTTCCGGATTCAATCGAGCGAGCATGGCCAACGCCTGCGAAAGACGGTTCAGCAACGGAGCCGATCGTTCGTCACAAGCCTCCTCGAGCCACTCATCGGCATTGTCCTGTTCACGCTCGAGGAAGCGCAGCAGCGAAAAGGTGACGGGCTCGATGATCCCGTCCTCGCGGCAGGCGAGCTGGGAGCCGCCAGGCCCGTCATGGGTGTGGTGGCCGGAGCGCTCGGGATCTTCCGGCACGCGGCGCAAGAGGATCGGACTGGTTCCGACGAGCGCGAGGATCGCCGGGTCCATCAGACCGACGATGCGGTCCTCGTCTGTCGACAGCGCGCCGATCCGGACGCTCGCCAGGTGCGACAGGATGAGCCACGCGTCGAGATCAGCATAGGTCACCGCGGCTTCGCCGGCGGGCAATTCGATTCCCTCGCGCCAGCCGGGCTTCCTGATCACCGTCACGCCATCGGCGCGGGTCGTCATGTTGAGTTGGCCGACGCTCGGCATCCAGACGACGGCGCGCGTCCCCGGCTTGATCGGGCGGACCTTCGGCGCCCGCTGTAGCAAGGTGTTCAGGAACGCGACCGAGATGCCATTGCGCCAGGCTACGAGGTCGACCAGCGCTTGCGCGCCGATGACGTCGCCGAAGGGCAGCCGGGCGGTGGTCGCGACCAGCCAATCGGCAGCCTCCGCGTCGGGATCCGCCTCCTCGTCGCCCATGCGTTCGGCCAGTTCCTCGGCGATTTGCCGGGCGAGTTCGGATGCGATCAGTTCGGGAATGCGTCCCGTGACGAGGGGACGATTGCCCATGTCCAGCGCGGTGCCTGAGATGCCGGAGCGCAACATCGCAGCCATTTCGTCGCCATCGGCGTGCTCCCGCATGGTCGCCCTGCGAACCATGAAGCTGTGCATCGAGCGCAGGAGGACATCGTGGGGGCGGTCGCTGCGGCTATAATCATCGAGCACGGCGCGGGCGAAGGTCGCCGCTTGTTCGGCAAGTTCGTCCTCCACGAAATGATCGCGCGTATAGCGGAAGAGGTCGAGGCTGAGCAGAGGGGGCAGGATCGCCGTCATGCCCTTTGTCCTCTCCGGCGCGTCGACGACGCTCGCTGCCATCGACCGGAGCAGCCAGGGTTGGCGATATTCGTCCGCCTTGTCGGCACCGTGCATGAAGCCGACGTCGTGGCGCCTAAGCTCGTCGAGGGCTTGGCCAAACTCGTCGTCGTCGAGCCGGTCGACAAGAATGCGCTCCCCACGGCGGGCGAAGACAGTGTCCTTGCGCCGGCTCTCGCCCTTCCACAGGCGGTCGACGACCGACGTGTCGGCTTCCACGACGAACTTGACCTTTGGTCCCATAGACTGGGCCGACAGTGCTTCGAGTTCGCGGCGGATGCCGTCATGCTCCAAGCCGAGGCCATCGATGGCGATCACGAGCTGTGGACCGTCGGATGTCGCAAGCCGCTCCAGCCAACGTCGCGCCTCGTCGGCAGAGATCCGCCAGCCGACAGCGCCTGACAGAAGCCGGGCCACCTCGTCGGCAATTCCGATCGCGGCGGTGCCCGATGCTTCAACGAGGAGCACCGCGATGTCGTCCGACCCGGTAGTGCCGATCGCAAGCTCGCGCAGGACATGGCTCTTGCCGATCAGGGGCGCGCCCTCGATCGCGATGACGCGGCGGGTACCGGCCAGGACGGCCAGCGCCTGCGTCGACGCCTTACGCGAAATGTGGAAGTCGGGCGTGAACGGCGTACGGAGATCGCTCCAGTCGCCGGTTAGCTCGTCGAGTGTTTGCTCCGTCGCGGCGCGGATCGCGGCCATCCAGACGTTCGAGCCCGGGCCCATCAGCGTGGCGATCGCGTCCTGCAGGCCTGCATGAGCATTGGCCATGGCGGCATCCACCAGCGCGGCGAAGGCCTGCTCGTTCGGCAGCCCGTCCTTCAGAAGGTCGCCAGTCTCGGTCGCGTAGGTGTGGGTTTCGGTCCCGTTCGAGACGATCACGATCGGGGGCCGGGGATGCAGAACCCGGGCGTAGGACAGACCTTGGGCAACATCGTCGGCGTCGAGCGGCTGCCCGGGCTTCTTCAGTTCGAGGATCGCGAGGCGCTTGCTGCCGCTCTCAATCAGCATATCGAGCCGGCCACGCCGGCTGGAAGCTTTGGCACCGTCGATTTTGACCTTCTTGTGCCCCAGCTGAAAGGAGAAGGTCAGCTGATGCTTGATCCCGGCGGGGTCGAGCCAGGGCAGGGCCTTCTTGATGGCGGCGTTGGCATCGGCTTCGAAGTCGGTTTCGGTCTTGCCGACCGTGGTCTGCGTAATCGTCATTCGACCGTTTTACACCGGACGGCATCCGGGCTTCATTATTTGAATGCGCCATCGGCGAGATAATGCGTGATTGCCAAGATCGCGCTACCGCCCCCTGACCGACCGTTTGCTCGATGCAACGGGATTGGGAGCGGCACGAGCTTAGCGAAGAGCGGCACAAGCTCGACGGGCAGCATGTCGCGCCAAGCCACGACGCGGGTCTTCGGTGGCCTGGACTAGTGCGTCGCTCGCCTGTTGAACGCGACCAGGGCGGTAGCGAGGCCCGCTCCAACGATCCACCTGGCTCGTTCGAGATGCGATCGCCAGCAGGCCTCGGCGTCAGGCCGGGTCACATCGAGGTGCATCAAGGAAGAGGCTACGTCGCACCAATCGCGGCCGGCGTTCTCGGCTTCGAGGAGTGCGGCATAGAGGGCGAGGTTCGTCCGGTCATATTCAACCACCTCATCTCCCGCCGGAGCCAGTGCCTCGATCATGCTCAATTGACCAACTCTCCCAGATCCATTGACGAGTATACTCCGTGGATTGTCACTCGACTATGGCGTCCTTTTCGGCTCGTGGCCAGTCGAGACCATCTTGCCAGAAATCTTAAGAGATTGCGGACCGCGCAGGGGCTTTCGCAGGAGGCTCTGGCCTACGCGGCAGGGATCGATCGCACCTACGTTAGCGCGCTCGAGCGGCGCAAATACAGTCTGAGCATCGATCGGCTCGACCAACTCGCCTCATCCCTCGGTGTTGAGCCCTATGTTCTTCTGATGCCGGGGACGACCTCAGAGGAATGATCCATTCTGGGGGTAATTTGCCGGGGACGCCACTAATTACGTTAGCCTTCGATTTAGGCCCAAATCTTCAGCCACCAAGCACGGCGCGTGGGCCCGCGCTGATCATCCTCTCGCCGGCTGCGATCATGCGCCGAACGTGCGATTTCCGATGCTCGCCGTCGCCGGGCCAGTCCCCCGGCCCAAGGACACGTTCGGCAATCTCGCGGAGGCTGGCGCCAAGATCGCGGGCATCCACGGCCTGGAGGGCGTGAAGCCGGCGAGCGAGCTGACGGTGCAGCCGGGGTGATGCGGTGCTTGCCGTGAAGCTGCGGATGGCGGCGATCCGACGCTCCAGGTGGGGATCGTCAGCAAGGTCGAAATGCAGGACGACAGGACCGGCCAAGGAGGTCCCGTCGATGATGTCGAGCCGGGTGACCATACCGTTGCGCTCGACCAGAAGATGCTCCCGCCCGCGGCTGCGGACCGCGCGCACGACCTCGGCGGAGGCATCGAAGGGGCGAGCGCCAGGCGATCCGGTTCGGGAGGCCCGGGCCGGCAGCACATGCGGGTCCACGGCCGCCGACCAGAGCGGCAGCACGATGGCGCAATCGTCCGCGGGATTCTCAGGGAAAGTGCAACCCCCAGTCCGCGACGAAGGCAGGGTCCGCTGCAGCATCGAGAGCCGGTGACGTGGACAATCGCGCATAGGCTGCGCGGTAAGCCGGATCCCGGCGCAGGACTTCCCAAGCCAGCGCGGACCTGCCGCGCCGCGCGATGGCGCCGAAAGCGTCAGGGTCCGTCATCGCCATCGCTGCCTCAGCCGAGCTCGCCCATCTGCGAGCGCACGAACAGGGCGGCCGCCTCGGCCTGATCGGGCCGAAGGGCGTCGACCGCGGGCATATGATCCGGAACGTCGTTGCCGAGGAGGACCGAGGGACACTGGCCTTCGACATTGCCGAGGTTGGGCCTGTGCTGCGCATAGCCGACCAGGGCAGCCAGCTCGGGCGAAAAGCGCTGCGCGACGTGGGGCGGATAGACGAGCCATTGCAGCTCGAACGGCTTGAGCCACCCGAGACAATAGCTGATCACGATGCCGCGCCGCGGAGCCGGGCTGACGTTGCCGCCGCCACCGTGCAGCGTCGATCCGAGGAAAACGAGTGCGTCACCTGGGACGACGGTCGGCACGACGGCTTCTCCCTCGGGCAGGAGGGGCACGTCCTGATCGAAATGGCTGCCCGTCCACAGCCGTGTGCCACCGTTCGCGCGGGTGAAGGCGGTGAGCGGCCACATCACGTTGACGAGATATTCGAGACTGCCCTTCGGCCCTTGCCACATGTCCTGATCACGGTGGGGGAGCTGCGGCAGCGCGCCGGGGTGGATCTCGATCGCCTGGGTCAGATTGAGCGCGATCCGCTCGCACCATGGCAGAAGCATCCCCTCGACCAGCTTCAAGATGAGCGGGTGCATGGCCAGCCGCTCGATCGCGGGCGCGCGGGTCAGCAGCGAACCGAAGCGCTTCGTGCGGGCGCCATAGAAGGCACCCTCGCACAGCGGCGTCGCCCGGAACCGATCGTCGAGGTCCGCCTCGATCGCTGCGATGACCGCGGGTTCAACGGCTCGCCGGAGGACACACCAGCCATCACGCGCCAGCGTGGCCGCGTGTCGATCGACGGCCGCTGTCATGCCGGCACCTGGTCCGCGGCCTGCGGATAGACGCCGGTCCAGCGCAGCCGGTCGGGCGTGTCGGGCCGGACATGGATGAGAAAGGCCCCGATCGGGCCGCCGGGAATGCGCACCGCCGGCCCGAGGGGCTCGGCCTGCCAGCCCAGCGCTAAGACTTCCTTCCGAAAGGGGTCAGGAATGACGCCGGTATAGCGCTCGATGCCGCGCTCGAGGGCGACATCCACCATCGAGGCGAAGAGCTGGTTGCGTAGGATCCGGCGCCGCTCGGCTCCATGCCGCTGCGGCAGGCACAGGCGCGTGCTTTCCCAGGTACCGGCGTCGACAGGCACGCCGAGCGGACAGAGATGGGGAAAGAGGGTCCCGAGCATGTGCGGCTCGGTACTCGGATAAAGCCGGATCGACGCAGCATGGCTGCCGTCCTCGTCGGCAACGATCAGGTAGACGGTGTGGGCATTGTCGAACTGGTCGATCTCATACTGGCCGTCGATCACGGGAATGTCCCAGCCGAAGAGGTCGACGAAAAGCCGCTTGCGGTCGGCAAACATGGATTGAAGCAGCGCGCCGTTCTGCGGCGCCAGATGGTTGTCGATGACGTGTATCATGGGGTGCTCCGCTCGTGGTGTCGCGCACGAGAGAAGCAGCGGTCCGCACCGCAAAATAGACCGAGCGATTACTCGGGTTGACGCCTCAATTCGTGCAGGCCGACCTCTCCCGCAAAGACGGCGCTCACGACCAATTCGGTCCTGTCATGCGCATCAAACAAGCGCCGGGCTTCGGTGAGATAGCCGTCCACTGTCCGTGGCGTCAGGTTCAACGCACGTGCTATCTCCTTGTTGGAATGTCCCCGACCGGCGAGAATGACGCAGTCACGCGGACGTGGATGAAGCCGGGGCGGCGCTTCGGCAATCGGACGCTGTCGGGGCAGTAGCCGAAGTGCTGCCTGGAACGCGAAGATGCCTATCATTTGTGCAGCGCCAATGAACCGATCGGCGCGCTCCGGCCACGGCGTACCTGCAAAGGTGCACGATCCCATCCGGTCGCCGAGGCGCACATAGGGAACTGTGATCCCCTCATTGAGGCCGTGGCGGTAGCCTTCTTCGAAGCTCGCGCGATCGTGGCGGTCCACTCGAATGAAGCGCGGAAGATCTTTCCAGAGGAAGGCACCGTCCGCGAAGATGCAGCCACGGATCACCGGGTCGCGGCGATATCTTTGCTGGCCGATCAAACGATCGGTGACCGCGGCGGGATAATTCTTGAGGTCGACACGATCGGGGCGGATGGAACGCAGATCGTCATGATGAATGAGGGCATAGTAACGAAAAGCCATCTCGCGCGTCACCACGTCCATCAGGGAGGCAAGGTCTCCCCGCGTGCTCGTTTTCCGAAGCGCGTCGACGACGAGGTTCGTTAGCGTGAGTCCGAAGGGTTGGCGCGTCGGCGCCCTGACAGATGCCATGTGCTTTCATCCCACAGCCCCCGCAGTGAGTTCGATTTCATGGTTCAACCTTCCCCCAAAGTCGTTCTTGCCCACGTTATGAAATGGTGGATGGCGTCCCGCGACTGGCGGATGGAGGCACGGTATGCCGGATTCGCAAGGTCGATAGATACCAGCGGCCAAGCGGCGTGGTGGGCGGCCATTGCGGTGCGCATATCGTTGAAGAAGGACCGGAACTGTTGAAGTTGTCTCGGATCTTCGAATGCCTTTTCGGCGAGACGATCGATCGCGGACCTCTTCTCTCCCATTAGACGGCGGAGCTCGATACCGCGGCGGCGGTTCGCGTCGAAATTCTCGTCACCGAGCTTGGACGATTCAAGGATTATCGCCTCGAACTCATTCACCGCGCACAAGAAAGCTTGCCTGGCATCCATTCACAAACTCCGGGGTCGGATGGAAAGAGTGAAGCGCGATCGCGTACCGAGCGAGCAGCGGAGAGGCGCGCTGCGTCCCCCTTCCGCAGCCGAAACGCCGTGAACCTCATCGCTTGAGGACACTGCGATACACCCAACTGATCAGCAGGTCCGCGATCTCCAGGTTGTTGCGGTCCTGCATGATCATGTGACTATTGCCGCGGATGCCCATGTCGGGTGTGTGCAGCAGAGTCGCTTTGCCCCCCGCCGCATTCACCCGTGCAACAAAAGCTTGGCAATCCTTGAAAAACGGGAGCCAGTTCGGGCCGACGCTCTGTGGCGCGTCCAGATGATCCCCGAAAACGACTAGGATGGGTACTTTGGCGAGCGCGCTGATCTGACCAGCGGAGTAGCCATCGGAATTGCACCCTCCGGGCTCAATCGCGACAACGCCTTTGATCCCGCCGGGGTGCAGGAGGGCCACCTCGAACGGAAACCGCCCGGACTGGGAGTGGCCAATTAGAATGCTGTCCTGCAGGCGTCCGGCTAGATCCGCCAACGCCGTGTAATTTGCCCTGTCAGAGGCGGGATCGGGCTGGATATCCGGAACCGATTGCATCGCGAGGGGGGCTGCCGCCTCTGCTGGAAATTGGGAGTCGGGGAAACTGACCCCCGCCGCGGGACCAAAGCGGAACCGGACCCACGCTAGATCGTCGGCGATACGACGGAAATTCCGCTGGCTTTCAGGTGGAGCGATTTTGCCTCGGACGTTGTTGAATCCTGCCTGATCGAAACCAGAGCGGCCCCGACCGACCTGATCGACAACGTAACTGGGAAAGCCCTGTCGCGCGAAATACTCATACCAGCCCATGCGGCCGTCGGGTGTTGTCTCGTAGGTTTTGCCGGTGAGGGTAGCGCCATGGATCATCACGATGGACGGGCCGGTCACAGCTTCCGGGATTAGATACTCGACGTACATCTGATCGACTGAGACCGGCCCGCCGCGGTAGAGTCCCGCCTCCAATGTAGTGAAAGTTGCCTTTCGGCCGCCGACGAAAAAGCTTCCTGTCGATCGAAGCGACATCGGCTTGTTCAAGCCCCCGAAACGAGCGGCGGTCGGATTGCGTGGCGGGCGGGTCTGGTCGCTGTTCGTTGCGCAGGCGGAGAGGCCGAGCGCCATTACACATTGTACCAACCAACGGGTACGACGCCAGAGAGGGTCACAAGGGCGAGCGGGGCGCTTCCGCTTGGTGGCTATCATGGCTTGCGCGCCTTGCCGACCGCTCCAGCTCCCGTATGCGCCAGGTTTTCATCGAAGAATCGTACCTGCTCGCTCCACAGACGATCCCAGCTGCTCTGCCGGATCATCCGATGGGCTTCGCCAGGAAGGATGACAGTACGCACAGCCACACCACGGTCAGTCAGCTCACGATCGAGGTCGATTGTTTCGTGAACATCGACGTTCATGTCTTGGTCGCCGCTGAACAGGAGGACCGGTGATTTCCAGCCGTTCAGCGCGGCGACTGGAGAGGACTGCAACGCGCTGTTCCGCTGCGTCGGACCAACACCGAAGGCTTTTCCGGGGTATGCGAGACCAGCAATGGTCGGGACACGGCTCCAGTCGAAGAGGCCGTGCACGGCCACTCCCGCCGAAAAAAGGTCCGAGTTTCTGGCCAAGGCATTGGCGGTCAGAAAGCCGCCGTACGATGTGCCCCAGATCCCGATACGCCTGGGGTCAACATCGTCCCTCGATGCCAGCCACCGGCCAGCTGCCAATACGTCCTGATAGTCGGAGGCTGCGCGCCAAGCACGCCCCTCGGCTTCGCGAAACAGCCGCCCATATCCCGTGCTGGACCGGAAGTTCACGCTCAAAACGACATAGCCGAGCTCCGCCAGCCGGCGGTTGATCGCGTAGTCGTAGGCATAATAGCTTTGGTAATGAAAGGCGGGGAACATCTGCTCCTTTGGCCCGCCGTGCGCAAATACGATCGCAGGATGGGGAGCTCGTCCGAGGGGGAGGAAGAGCTGGCCTGAAAAGGCAAGTCCATCTGTTGATTTCAGTTTGACGCTTGTCGGGGATGGGTCGCGAAACTGGTAGGTATAACCGAACGTCGCGGGCGTCTCATCCAAGAGCAAGTTGCCGGTTCTTGCGTCGACGATGCGCAGCAAAGAAGGCGAACGGGAGTCTGCGCCCGCATAAGCGACCCACCGGCCGTTACCGGCAGCGACCGCATTCGCGAACACTTGATCGGAGGTTTTGATCGGGTGCTCGACGCCGTTCGATATGTCGAATGTCGAAATCTGGCGGAGATCGAGGTCGCGGCAATTGTGAACGACGAATAGCTTGCCTCGTTCAAGAAGGGCACTCTCCGCAACTTCGCACTGTGGTGGGGTCAGGGCGCGGGGTGAGCCTCCGGTTCGTGCAATCGCATAGAGTCGAGCCCAGTCGTCAGGCTCTGCTCGGAAGACGAGCGTCCGGTCATCTGCCCAACGCAGCCCGGATGTGTCATCGTCCGCGATCTTCAGCCCGGCCTTCTTCAGAGAGCGCCATAGGACGGTGGTGGTGCCAGTCTCCAGGTCCATCGCTTCAAGCGAAACCGGCTCGTTTTCGTACATGTCGGAAGCGACATTCTGCTCACGAACCGGCCAACGAAAATAGGCGATCGTTTTGCCGTCCGGGGACAGCGCTGGCGAGCTCACACGGGAAGCGCCCGCCGCCAGCCAAGTTATCCGATCGTTGCCCAGATCGTAGCGACCAAGGAACGACCAGCCCCCACGGTCTTGGACGAAGAAGAGAGACTTGCTGTTCGATGACCATGTCGGATGGACGAAGGTCGCCCCTCCCGTGACAAGTACCGACGGAGCGTCAGCGGGCGTTCTTACTTTAGCGGCCCATAGGTCGCGACCACGCCTGTAGGTGAGAAGACCACTATCGGGGGTGAAGACCGGCGTGGTGCCGGCTCCAAGCTTGATCGGTTCTGCGCCGCTGCGTGCCTCGATGATCCAGACGGTTGCACTAGGCGGAGAAATCAGACTTGCAGGGTTGTATCCGTCATCTCGCCCGCCAATCGCCGTCCCGGTTACGAAGGCGACGTGACGACCGTCAGGTGAGACGCGGATCTCGCTAATGGGCTGGCCGTCGCGGTCTGACTGAACCACGAGCTCGACCGGGGCAAAGTTTGGCGCCGTCGCGATCCTGAGCCTGGTTAGACCTCCCTGGCGAATGACCCACGCAACGGTGGGGGCATTCCCTGCGCTTACGGCGGAAACCATCGGGAAGTGCAGGAAGGCGGGGTCGGTTATCGTCACCGAATGAGCCGGAGCCGCGGTAGCTAATCCGGCGGCACTAAAAATTCGGCAGGCAGTCCTGAGCATCGTCCCGGCGCAATGCATTGAATTCCTCGACTGCATACCTTGCCTGCTCAGGGGGAGGGCCGTGCTGGCTTCCATTGGCCAGCACGGCTCCGGACCATTACATTTTGAAACGGACTCCAATGCGGAAGCTGCGACCCAGGAGATCGTAAAGAAGCGGATTGACGCTGAGCGGAGCGGCACCGATCGCCGGGCCGAACGCCACCTGGGCGGGATCCTTGTTCAGGATGTTGTCCACAGACAGGAACGCCTCGACCTGCTTCGTCAGCTTCGCGCTGATATTCGTGTCGAAGTAGATCGCGCCGGGCAGGTGATTGTCGTTGATAGTCTGATTTGCCACCGTCGACGCCGGGCAGTTCGAGGTGCACTCGATGTAGGAGGTGTTGTAGACGCCCGCGCTGAACCCTCGCGCCGTGACAGAGAAGGTCACGGGGTCGCGATCGTACGTCAGGTTCACGAGATAACGCCACTTCGGCAGGGTGTTGCGAAGGGTGCCGTTCACACCATTAGTGCCGACATTATCCGTGGCGGGTGTGATACCGTCGTTCGAATAGTTCTTGATGAACCGGGTCGCGAGACCGCGCAGTGTCAGCGCACCGCCGAACAGCGGTGTGCGGTAGCTCGCTTCGAAATCGAGACCGCTTGCTTCCTGCTTGGCGATATTGACTGGCAGGATCGTCACCAGCGACAGCGCGCCCGCGCTATCCCGCGTGATCTGCGAGCAGAGCGCAGTGTTCCCCTGGAAACACTGGTCTACGATTGCCTGACCATTGACGGTGGAAATCGCTCCCTTAATCTTGATGTCGTAATAATCGACCGATGCTTGGAAACCGGGAAGGAAACTGGGCTGGACGACGGCGCCGATCCCAAGCGTGTCGGCAACCTCGGGCTTAAGATTGAGATTCCCCTTCGTCACCTGTGGCACGGCGGCGCTGACATTGCCCCGGAATCGGTCGATGATCGTCCCGAGGTTGTTGATGCCTGCGGCGAACAGTTCCTGCAGATTTGGCGCCCGGATGTCGCGCGATCGGGTGAAACGGAAGGTCAGGTCATCGACGGGCGAATATGTCAGGCCCAGCTTCCAAGTCGTGACGTACCCGGAGGTGCTGTAGTCGGTAGCCCGCACCGCGCCGTTGAAGTCGAGACTCTTCGCAAACGGCATGTCCTTGGCGAGCGGAACGACCGCCTCGAAAAAGCCCTCCGTAACGTTGAAGGAGCCGAACGTCGGCGTGTAGTTGCCCGCGAAATACGGTCCAGATCCGCCCGCGGCCAGCACGGCCGCGCGCAGCGGATCGACGCTGCCCGACGTGGAGTCCTTGCGGTGCTCGATGCCAGTGGCGATCGAAACCGGCCCGGCCCATGTCGAGAATGGCTCGCCACGCAACGTGCCGGCGATCACATTCTCGCTGACCTTAGTCTTTCCCCATGCGAGGCCGGTGACATAATCCACCGCCGCTTGGCTATTAACCCCGGTGCCGAATGCGTTGTATGGTACGCAGCCGTTGGTTGGGTTGGTCAAGGTAGAGCGGCAAACGATCACGCCGTTGGCATTGCGGACGGAATCGATCGCTTGGAGGAACCGCGATGTGACGGTCTGGTAGAAGTCAATTCGGATATCATTGACTTGACGCTGGCCGTAGACGTCCCAAGTCCACTTGGAGCCGAGTGCCTCGAAATCCCCCTTGGCACCCACGGTGCCGACCCATGACGAGCGGTCCGTATTCGAGTATAGCTTGCCGATGTCCTGGCTGAACGTTCCCAGATTGAACGGGGCCGTCACGCGCGGCGCGATGCTCGCCGGAATGAAGGCATTGTCCGGCTGAATTGTGATGTTGCCGAAATTGAACTGGTAAAGCGGACGCGAGAAGGTGGTCGCCCGGTTGTACCCGCCTTGTGCGAACACCTCGAGATGATCTGTCAATTCATAGCTGACGCGACCGAAAACGCTCTGCCGGCTGGCTCTGGGGTCTAGGTCCTGCGAACCGCCAAGGTCTGAATAGAGATAGTCTCCGCCAACCATCACGTTGCCGCTGACGATGGAACCATAATTGAACTGCGCCGGCGTTCCACCGGGACCGAAATACGTGCCGCGCAGGGGGCCCGTGGTGATGATCCCTCCAGGCGTCGCGGTCGCAAACCCGGCATTGGGCAGGTTCAGCAGTTGCGGCTGGCCATTGGTCGGCGTGTAGTTGGGATTTACGAACAGCAGCGAGTGGTTGTACCATTTGCGCTCGCCGATGCCCTCGATGCCGTCATTGTGGGCAATTTCGCCGCTCAGCAGAACATGTCCACGTCCGTCGCCGAATTTCGCGCCGGCCGAGATCGAAGCGTTGTAGCTGCGGTCGTCGCCATAAGTGGTGACGCCGCCTTGGATCATTCCCTTCAGGCCCGTGAAGTCCTTGTCGAGTACGAAGTTGACGACGCCTGAAACCGCGTCCGAACCCCATTCCGCGGAAGCGCCGCCGGTCACGATGTCGACCCGCTTCACTAGCG
The DNA here is from genome assembly GCF_009755815.1 of Flavisphingomonas formosensis. Classification (GTDB taxonomy): domain Bacteria; phylum Pseudomonadota; class Alphaproteobacteria; order Sphingomonadales; family Sphingomonadaceae; genus Flavisphingomonas; species Flavisphingomonas formosensis. The sequence goes on along the minus strand of NZ_WRPK01000013.1, from coordinate 136,877 downwards.
CCTGCGGAAGCGTGTTGATGTCTACCAGGCCTCCGAGATTTGAGGGTGGTACGCGCCGGCCATCCAAAAGGACCAGTGTACGCGTCGCGCCGAGGCTGCGCAGATTGAGCGCGTTGATACCGGTGAAGCCGGTTCCCAGAGAGGCGATGTTCGCGCGCGGAGAGGTGCTCGCCGACAGTGACGGAAGTTGGTTCACGAAGTCGGCAAGGTTGACTGGAGACCGCTTCGCGATCTCCTCCGACCCAACCACGGTGGTCGGCGTCGGCGCCTTGTACCCGTCTCGGATAACGCGAGTTCCCGTGACGAGGATCTCGCCCGCTTCATCCGGGGCAGTCGCATCGCCGGTGCTTCCAGTTGGCGCGCCCGCCGGTACGGCAGTGGTATCTTGGGCGAACGCCGCTCCCGGCGCTGCGACGGCAATGATGATCGCCAAACTCGCGCTGCTCAAGAACTTCATCTTCGCCTGAACCGAAAAGGCTGGCCCGGTAGTCATGTTATTTCCCCCCTTATGTATCTGTGGAGGGTTTCATGGTGAAACTGCTCAGCCCTGTCCGTCAAAGTCGAAAAATCGCGGGGTGTATTCTCCAAGTTATAGGTTCTTGGGCCTGCAAAAGCTAGTTCAGTTCCTCCACTAGGAGGCCTGCGAGGGCCTCTGGCGCGTCGATCATCATGTCGTGACCGCTGTCGATCGACGCGGTTTTCCAGCCAGCCGTTTCGCGAAGCCGGTCGTAGGTGTTGTGGTTTGCCGATGAGCGATAGCGCGTCGCGACGATGAACGTTCGATTTGCGACGAGAGCCTCTTTTCCTGTGAAGTGTAATCGCTGGATTAGAGTTCCGATAGGTTGAGGGGTGCACTTTGCGTTGACCCAATCGAGGTCCGCGGGATTTACATTGAAGAGTGTGGCGTCGGGCGGTTCCACCGCCAACCCGTTTGCACCGGCATCCCTTATGAGCGCCATTGCCCGATCCGCGCCGATTATATCGAAGCTCGACTGGCCGTCCTCAGGCACAAGGCCGTCCAGGTAGACAAGGGACCTGATGCGATCGCCGATCCGGCCTGCGACCCCCGTAATGACCATGCCGCCATAGGAGTGGCCACACAGAACAACATCGACCAAGCTATGCGACTCGATCAGCGCCGTGACATCGTCGATGTGAGTCGAGAGATTTACACCGTTGGTGCACAGATGCGCCAGCTCACCCACACCGGTCAGAGGCGGCGCAAAAACATCGTGGCCTAAGCGTCGTAAGCGCTCCGCGACGCGTGAGTAGCACCAGCTTCCATGACAGGCGCCCGGGACGAGTACGAAGATGCCCATGCTGAAACACCTATTGCAATACGTTCGTGGGTCAGGAGGTCCTCGGGCGGATCAGGATGTCCGATTTGGGACTATCCGATATCGTCATCACGATCGCGCATGAAGCAAGCAAAGACCCGACAAGCAGGCCGAAAGTAAGGCCGAACGAGCCGCCGGCGATGGTTACGAGGTAACCGATCAGAATTGGCGAAATGAACGCCGCGATCTGGCCTGCTGTGTTGATGAACCCGCTCGCCACCCCCATCAGACGGCGCGGCACCGAATTCATCGGCAGCGCCCAGAACGTGGAGAAGAAGAAGTTGAGAAAGAAGCCGGCCATGGTCTGACAGGCAATCAGCACGATTGAGGACGTGGCGAAGTAGGAGCAGAAAAGGAGCAACGCCGCCCCGAGCTGCGAGGCAATAATTGGGAGCTTGCGGCTGTCTTTCAAAACGCGGTCGGACAGCCACCCGCCGAGTATGCACCCCACGGTGCCGGCGACAAACGGCAACGATGCCGCTACACCCATCTGCACCATCGAGAATCCTCGCGCTTGTACCAGGTAGGTTGGCAGCCACGACGTGAATCCCCAATACGCTATGTCGTAGGCAAAAAGAGCCAGGAAATATTTGACGATGTTGGGTTGCCGCATGACCTCCCCCATCGACGTCTTAGCAATCGGGCCGCCTCCATTGGATTCCCCTTCGTCAATCTCGGACAGTTCCGTCGCATCGACGGATTTGCTCTCCGCCGGGCTGTCGGCGATGAACAGCCAAAGAATCAGGGCAATGGCGAAGCCCGGTACGAACAGGAGGTAGAACACATGGCGCCAGCCCCACATGGACATTATTCCGACGACAAAGAGGGGCGCTAAGGCCGCTCCGAAGGGACCGGCGGCCATCTTGATTGCATTCGCGGTGGCGCGCTCCTGCTTCGGGAACCAGACCGCGATGGTCTTGAAAACACACGAGGGGAAAACACCCTCGCCCAACCCGAAAATGAAGCGGGCGAGAAGCATGTGCGTGAAATTGGCAGCAGCCCCGGTCAGCGCGGTGAAGGCTGACCACCAGAGCAGTGAAATGGTCGCGACGCGGCGCACGCCGAAACGATCCGCCAGCATGCCGCCCGGAATCTGTGAGATGGAATAGCTTGCAAAGAAGGCGCTTAGGACCATGCCGCCTTGCCAAGGCAAGAGGTGAAACTCCTCTGAGATATATGGCAGCGCAACCGACATCACCGTTCGGTCCATGAACGATACGACCCATGCGACGGTCAGGATCGACAAGACCGAATATCGCGCTCGCCATCGACGCGATCTTTCCATCAAGCCACCTCCATCAGACGCCGAACGGCGAGCGCGCGCCCAAACGCTGGTTTCCGCAGCCGCTGGACGCGTGGCTCCACGATTGACGAACGGTATGGGGTTATGATCTATTTCGTCCATGTCGAAAATCGGCGGTCTCTATTCCTGAGGTTATAGCATGCCCCGTCCCATCAATCTTCGACAGATTGAAGCGTTCAAGGCGCTGATCGAAAGCGGAACTGTAAGTGGCGCCGCCGATCTCGTGGGGCTCTCCCAGCCGGCGGTGAGCAAGCTGATTGCGAATCTGGAGTTTGACGCAGGCGTGAGCCTGTTCGACCGCGTGAAGGGGAGGCTTGCTCCCACCGCCAACGCGATGCGGCTTTACGATGAGGTGGGCCGAATCTTCGCGGGCGTTCGGCAGGTGCAGAACGCGCTCGATGCGATCCGTCGCGAGGAACAGGGCCGTTTGGCCGTCGGTGTCATGCCCGCACTGAGCGGCTCATTCATCCAGCGCGCCACCTCACGATTTCTAGACGTTTCTCCGGAAGTATTTTGCTCCGTTCAGACGCTGAGCTCACAATGGATTATCGACCTCCTGATCGCCCGGAAGATCGATGTGGGCCTGGTGGATGGAGGAATTGAGAACCCGTACGTCACTCACGATCCATTGATGACCCATCCACTTGTCTGCGTCATGCCCCACGATCACCCCCTGCGCAAAAAATCGAAGATCAAGGCACAGGATCTTGATGGAGTGCCTTTTGTCGCGCTCCACCGCGACACGAACCTCGGGCTGCGTGTTGAGAACATTCTCGAGGAGCATGGTGTCAGGCCAAACATCGGCATCATTTCAAACGCCACCCAGACGATCGCAGAATTCGTCGCGGCAGGTCGCGGTGTGTCGCTCTTACATCCGCTGATGATCAGTGGCTTGGAGGATCGGATCGTAGCTCGACGCTTCTCGCCAGAGGTGCTCTATAATTTTCAATTGTGCCGCAGTGCCGACAGTCGAAATACCAGGCTGGTCGATGCGTTCGTACAAGAGCTTCGCCGCATGACGGACGAGATTTCGTCGTCGATGCTATAAGAGTCTGATTTCAATTACCCCCCGGGCTGCTCTCGGGACCTTTACGCGACGCGAACTTCACCAGCGGGTCGCGCCGAAGCCATCCCGGGCGAGGTCGACGGTATAACTTGCAGAATACCAACCCAGTTTTTTCGACTTGGACGAATATAAAGCAGCCGCTTAGCCATTCCCCCGAGAAGGGGAATGTCCGTGGAAGCTTTCGATATCGTGGTGGGCCTGCATTGCAGCCAGATCCGAAAAGCCGACGCCTTTAGGATAGGGTTGCCCGCCGACGAGATGCAAGTTGGTCTCTCGAGCAGGCCCGGCAAATGAGCGATCGGATGATCGTCATCGGGGGAGGCCTGGTTGGCGCCGCCGTCGCGTTTGGCGCGGCGCGCGAGGGGCTTGGCGTCTGCGTACTCGACCAAGGGGATAGCGCATTTCGGGCTTCACGCGGGAATTTCGGTCTTGTTTGGGTGTCCAGCAAAGGCGCGGAAATGCCGAGATACGCGGCTTGGAGCCGTGACGCTCTCAAGCTCTGGCCGGACCTTCAACGCGAGCTGCAGGAACTGACGGGCGTGGACTCGGGCCTTCGTCAGGTCGGAGGTTTCTGGCTCGGTTTCAGCGACAAGGAAATGAAGGCGCGGTATGAGTTGCTGAGCGGCATAAGCCGAGCGGTCGACGGAATTCCCTTTAGGATGATGGAGCCGTCGGAGCTGCGGCATTACCTGCCTGGGCTTGGCCCAAAGGTCGCTGGCGGGAGCTTTTGCGAACTGGACGGGGATGCAAACCCGTTGATGTTGCTCCGCGCGTTGCACTCCGGACTAATCGAAAAGGGTGCCGACATCGTCTCGAATGTCGACGTTGTTCAGGTAAGATACGACCAGTCCAATGGCGTGTTCGAAGCGGTCGCCGCCGATGGGCAACGCTGGCAAGCCGAGCGCCTCGTGCTCGCCGCAGGGCTGGGAAATGCTCGACTTGCCCCGCAGGTCGGGTTGCAGGCCCCGGTCAAGCCAAGCCGGGGTCAGGTATTGATTACCGAGCGGCTGCAGCCTTTCCTTCACTATCCCATGAATAAGCTGCGGCAGACGGTGGAGGGCAGCGTCCAGATCGGATCCTCGTCCGAGGACGTGGGCTTCGATGACGGAACAACGCCTGACGTTATCGAGTGGCAAGTGAAGCGCGCCGTCGCCGCCTTTCCTGCGCTGGCCAAGGCAAGGCTTGTGCGTGCCTGGGGAGCGCTGCGGCCCTTGGCGCCGGACGCCTATCCAATCTACGAAGAGTCGGAATCTTGCCCTGGGGCCTTTGTGGTCACGAGCCACAGTGGCGTGACGCTCGCTGCGGCACATTGCTACGTCATCGGGCCATGGGCGGCCGGGCTTTCACAGACGCCCCCCGACTTTGCCGACTTTAGCGCCGAACGATTTCGGGATCCCAATAAGAGCTTTTCTCATGCTCACTGAGCCGTTGTTTTCCATCCCCGCGTCAGAAGGGCGCGAGACAGTGACCATCATATTCGATGACCAAGCGGTCACCGCCCCGGCAGGGATTAGCGTTGCAGCGGCTCTGCTGGTTGCGGGGGCGAGCGACTTCAGGACCAGCATCGTCGGGCACGAACCGCGAGCGCCCTATTGCATGATGGGCGTGTGCTTCGAGTGCTTGGTCGAGATTGACGGTGTTCCCGCCCGGCAGAGCTGCCTTGTCCCGGTGAAAGACGGAATGATCGTGCGGCGGCAACAAGGTGCCGTCAGCTTGCCCGATAGCGAGATTGGAGACGGCCGATGAATGTCGAGACGACGGACCTCGCGATCATCGGGGCAGGACCCGCCGGCTTGGCAGCTGCTTGCGAGGCACGGACGCTCGGCCTTTCCGTAACTGTTTTGGACGAGCAATCCGCCGTGGGCGGGCAAATCTACCGCAATGTGGTCAGCGCCCCTCGGGCACGGTCGGCAATTCTTGGCCCCGACTATTCCGCTGGCGCAGAACTGGTTTCAGCCTTCGCTTCGAGTGGTGCGCTCCATCTCGATAGCGCCGTCGTCTGGAATGTCGCCACTGACGGCACGATCGACTACATCCGTGAGGGCCGCACCCGCAAACTGTCCGGAAAATATGTCTTGCTGGCGAGCGGCGCGATGGAGCGACCGTTCCCGATCGAGGGTTGGACACTGCCAGGCGTCATGGGTGCCGGGGCTGCCCAAATTTTGCTGAAGAGCGCAGGCGCGCTTCCGCGCGAGCCGGTTGTGCTAGCCGGCTGCGGTCCCCTCCTATACTTGCTCGGCTGGCAGTATCTTCGCGCTGGAGCTCGGATCGCCGCTCTTGTCGATACCACCGCCACTTCCGACTACGTGCGCGCGTCACGTCATCTGATGGGCGCGCTGCGCAGCTGGAAGGAGCTTCGAAAAGGGCTCGGGCTTATCGCGGCTCTTCGGCGAAGCAATATCGCGCTCTATTCTGGCTGTTCGGACCTCAGGGCTGAGGGGACATGCAAAGTCGAAGCACTGGCCTTCCGGCAGGACGGCCGCTCGGTCCGCATTCCCACCTCGTTGCTGCTGGTCCATCAGGGAGTCGTTCCGAATACGCAGCTGAGCTGGTCCGTCAAAGCAGAGCACCGTTGGAACAAGGCGCAACTTTGCTGGGAGCCCGTGACAGATATATGGGGGAGGCTCGGCGAAACCGCCCTCTATGTCGCTGGCGACAGCAGGTCGATCGTGGGTGCGCAGGCTTCGGCGGTCCAAGGCCGCCTCGCGGCCCTGTCGATTGGTAATAGGCTCGGTGTCCTGCCTGACATTACGATCCGCGCCGCTCCATATCTGGAATCCCTGAAGCGCTATACGGCGATTCGACCGTTCTTGGACGCACTGTATCGACCAAAGGACGAGAACCGGGTGCCCGTGTCGGACAAAGTTGTTGTCTGCCGCTGCGAGGAAGTGACTGCTGGCCAGATACGACGATTTGTCGGGCTTGGTTGCCAGGGCCCAAACCAGACAAAGGCATTCGGCCGCTGCGGCATGGGACCATGCCAGGGTCGCTTCTGCGGACTGACGGTGACCGAGACGATTGCCCGAGAGCGGCAGCTCGAACCTGCCGATGTGGGTTACTACCGCATCCGCCCTCCCATCAAGCCGGTCTTGCTTGGCGACTTCGTCGAATAGCTAGGATCGCATCACTTCCAGCGAGGATAACTATGACCGACATCGTTCGGATCGAAACAAACGCGCGCCGCAGCCGAGCGGTGATATACAACGGCGTCGTATATGTCGGCGGGATGGCGGCGGACGACCGCAGCCAGGACATTCGAGGTCAGACCGAGCAAGCACTGGCAAAGATCGACGAGTTCCTGGCCAACGCAGGCACGGACAAGAGCCGGCTCCTCACCGCTCAGATTTGGCTGAAGGACATTACCCGCGATTTCGACAGCATGAATCAGGTCTGGAACGCCTGGACGACACCGAACGCGGCCCCCACGAGGGCCACGGCTCAATGCGAGATGGGGGCCCCGGACGTTCTGGTCGAGATCATCGTCACCGCGGCTTCTCAGGACGGACGGACCGTCGGGTAGCTGCGTCGCCGTCTATCATCCTTTGCATCTGCAGCAGGTGTCCAAATGCCTCTTTCCATATTCGAGGTGGAGCATAGCACCGCACCGTTGGCTAGCTCACGTCGTCGCGCTCTTCTCGCAGACCCCGGCTTCGGCCGGGTTTTCACAGATCACATGGCTCTTGCGATTTGGACTCGCGGGCATGGATGGCATGGTGCGTCCGTGATTGCACGCAAACCCTTCATCCTCGATCCAGCTGCGGGGGTGCTCCATTATGCTCAGGAAATATTCGAGGGCATGAAAGCGTATCGCGGGCAGCATGGCACCATCAACCTGTTTCGACCCGAGCAGAATGCCAGCCGCTTCAACGCATCTGCCAGACGGATGGCGATGCCCGAGATTCCGGAGGAAATGTTTCTCGATGCGGTGGAGACGCTTGTCTCGGTCGACTCAGACTGGGTACCTGAGGGTGAAGGAAGTCTGTACGTGCGGCCCTTCATGTTCGCATCCGAGGCATTTCTTGGAGTGCGTCCTGCTGACGAATTCACGTTCTGCGTGATTGCCTCCCCGGCCGGCGCATACTTCAAGGGTGGCAACAAGGCGGTCTCGCTCTGGGTTTCAGGTCGGCACAATCGAGCCGGTCCCGGAGGCACCGGGGCTGCGAAATGCGGAGGCAACTACGCGGCCAGCCTCGCGGCCCAGGCTGAGGCGTACGAACATGGGTGCGATCAAGTCGTCTTTCTGGACGCGGTGGAGAATCGCTGGATCGACGAGCTTGGCGGAATGAATCTGTTCTTCGTCTTCGACGACGGGCGCGTGATCACACCTCCTCTGAACGGCACGATCCTGCCTGGCATTACGCGCGCATCCATCATCGAGTTGCTCCAAGGTCGCGGCGTCGACGTGGCTGAAGAACCCTATGCGATCGACCAGTGGCAAGCGGACGCGTGCAGCGGCCGACTTGTCGAAGCGTTCGCCTGCGGCACAGCGGCTGCCATCGCCGATGTCGGGCGCGTGAAAGGCAGCGACGGGGAGTGGTCGATAGGCGACGGATCAGGCGGAAATTTCGCCGCTGCCATCCGCAACGAGATCATTGGGATTCAGCGGGGGCTGATCGCAGGGCCTGCGGGATGGGTCCGGCAGGTAGTCGGCTGACGATCGGACATTTTCTGGAACGACGTCGTGGCTCCAAACGTCCAACTTTCGCCACCTCACTCGAAGCTCGAAGACGTCCATGCTCTTGTGATGGGGGCAAGCTTTGCCGCGTTCGGCCTGGTTATGCTGAAGGCCGCCGGTCTGGTCACTGCGGGCGTGGCCGGCATAGCGCTCGTGCTGTCCTACGCGACGGCTTGGCCGATCGGTCCGCTGTTCGTCGCAATCAATCTGCCATTCTTTCTCGTTGCGCAGAGAAGCATGGGTGTGACGTTCACGATCAAGTCCTTGGGGGCGATGGTCCTTCTGGCCGCGCTCGCGCGGTTCATGCCGCTTTGGCTGCATTTGGGCAGCGTGCAGCCCGCCTTTGCAGCCGTCTTCGGTGGTTCGCTCATCGGGATGGGAGTGCTCTCCCTGGCACGACACAAGGCGAGCGTCGGCGGGATCGGCATCGTCTCCCTTCTTCTTCAGGATAGACGGGGCTGGAACGCCGGCCTCACTCAGATGATGTTCGACGTCGTCATCATCGGCGTCGCGCTCCCGATCGTCGGTATCGTGAAGGTCGGCTATTCGATTCTGAGCGCGGTTGCCTTGAACGGGGTCATGTTCGCGTACCATCGGCCTGGTCGCTACTTCGGCTATTGAACGAAGCCTGCTCCGTGGTCGCACTTAGTGGAAATCATGGCTGCGGACGCGGAGAATTTCTTCCTGCTCGGCGTCGGTTCCGAACGGCGGCGACGCCAAGGTTCGCCCTCTCGGAATGGCAGGGCTGCGGGAATCGGGACCTCCGCCAGTGTTCGCGCCGTCGCCGCGTCCAAGTGCAACAGAGAATTGTGTTCGACCGATCAAGCGCAGCATGGCGTCATGATCGGTGATCCGGTCGCAGATGATGTGGATGACCTCGCCTTCCTTCTGCAGCCGCCCGCGCATCGCGATCATCGACGAGGACATCACTTGGCGACGGTATATCTCGAACTTGTTGGGCCAGAGGATACCGTTCGCGATGCCGGTTTCATCCTCGATCGTGATGAACAGCACGCCTCGCGCCGACCCTGGTCGCTGCCGGACAAGAACCACACCCGCGACCTCGATGTTGCGCCCGTCGCGGATGTGGGCGAGATCCGCGCACCGGACGATCCGCATCGCTTCCAGTTCTCGACGAAGGAAGCTCACTGGATGACCCCGCAGCGATAGCTGCAGCGACCGATAGTCCTCGACAACCTCGCGCCCTGGGGTGAGCGGCGCGAGAGTCGCGGGAGGCTCGATCGCCTCCGGCGAGAACGCCCGCTCGCGCGCATCGGCGGCGGCGAACAGCGGCAACGGCGCTTCGCCAAGCCCTCTTACCTTCCACAGCCCTTGACGGCGATCCTCGGCAATGCAGTGGAACGCGTCTGCCTCGGCAAGGCGCTCGATCGCGGCGCGTGGCACACCCGTACGCCGCCACACTTCCTCGACGCTCGCATATGGGCTGTCGCCGCGGGCGACGGCAATCTGCGCGCCGTGGATATTGGCGAGGCTGCGCACCTGACGAAAGCCAAGGCGGACGGCCATGTAGCGGTCGTTGCTGGGCTCAAGCGTGCAGTCCCAATGGCTGTGATTGACCGACACGGGGCGGACCTCGACGCCGTGCTTGCGGGCGTCGGCAACGATCTGGGCCGGAGCGTAGAAACCCATCGGCTGCGCATTGAGCAATGCTGCGCAGAACACGTCCGGATGATGGTGCTTCATCCAGCAGCTGGCATAGGCGATCTTCGCGAACGAGGCCGCATGGCTCTCGGGAAATCCGTAACTGCCGAAGCCTTCGATCTGCTTGAACGTGCGTTCGGCGAACTCCTTGGGATAACCGCGCGAGATCATGCCGTTGACGAGCTTGTCGTAGAAATGGCTGACGCCGCCGGTCAGCTTGAAGGTCGCCATGGCTCGGCGCAGCTGGTCGGCCTCGGCGGGGGTGAAGCCGGCGCCGACGATCGCGACCTTCATCGCCTGCTCCTGGAACAGCGGGACACCCAGCGTCTTCTCAAGCACGGCGCGCAGCTCCGGCCGGGGATATTCCGGCTTCTCCTTGCCTTCGCGTCGCCGGAGATAGGGATGCACCATGTCGCCCTGGATCGGGCCGGGACGCACGATCGCAACCTCGATCACCAGGTCGTAGAAGCGGGCCGGCTTCATCCGCGGCAGCATCGACATCTGTGCGCGGCTCTCGATCTGGAAGACGCCGAGCGTGTCGGCCCGCTGGATCATCTTGTAGACCTCCGGATCATCATCCTGGAGGTCCGCCATGGTGACCTTGATGCCCTTGTCCTGGTCGAGCAGGTTGAAGGCGCGGTTCATGCAGCCGAGCATGCCAAGGCCGAGCACGTCGACCTTCATGAACTTGAGCGCGTCGATATCGTCTTTATCCCATTCGATGATCTGCCGGTCCTCCATGCGGGCAGGTTCGATGGGCACGAGATCATCGAGCCGATCCTGCGTGAGCACGAAGCCACCCGGATGCTGCGAAAGGTGGCGCGGCGTCCCGATCAGTTGGCGCGCAAGCCGCAAGGTCAGCTTGAGCCGATGGTCCCGCGCGTTGAGATTGAGGCTCTCGATCTGCTCGTCGCTGATGCCGTCCATCGACCAGCCCCAGACGAGCCCAGTGAGCATCTTGGTGAGATCGCGCGGCAGCCCCAACGCCTTGCCCACCTCGGCCACCGCGCCGCGCGTGCGGTAGCGCTTGACGACAGCAGTGAGCGCCGATCGTTCCCGGCCGTAGGTCTCATAGATCCACTGGATGATCTCCTCACGCCGCTCATGCTCGAAGTCGACGTCGATGTCCGGCGGCTCCTTGCGTTCGCCCGAGACGAAGCGCTCGAACAGCAGCTCATGCTGGATCGGGTCGATCGACGTTATACCGAGCAGGTAGCAGACGCAGCTGTTCGCGGCGGAGCCACGCCCTTGGCAGAGGATGCCCCGCCGCCGGCTCTCGGCGACGATCGAATTGACCGTCAGGAAGTATGGCGCGTAGCCGAGCTGGTCGATGAGCCGAAGCTCGTGGCCAATCTGGTCGCGATAGCGCTGCGGCACCCCATTCGGGAATTTTGCCACCGCCGCCGCTTCGGTCATTTCCGCCAGCGCTTCCTGCGCCGTGCGGCCGACCGTCACCTGCTCATAGGGGTATTGATACTGGATCTCGCCGAGATCGAAGGTGCAGGCGCGCGCAATGTCGGCGCTGACCTGGATCGCGTCGGGGAATGCCCGGAAGCGCCGCTCCATTTCCGCGGGCGGCTTCAAATGGCGGTCCATGAACCGCTCGCGCCGATAGCCGAGCGCATCGACCGTCGTCTTCTCGCGGATCGCCGTCACCACGTCCTGCAGCGGTCGCGCTTCCGGACTATGATAGAGCACGTCGCCGGTTGCTACCGCGCGCACGCCGTGCTGGGCGGCTAAACCCGCGAGCTCGTGGAGCCGGATCGCATCGTCGGGCCGGCGTCGGAACGATAGCGCGCAATATCCCCGGGCGCCAAACGCCGCTGCCACGTCGGTGAGCTGGCGCTCGCTCGTTTCGTTCGGAAGATCGGGGAGCAGGATGCCGACCATCCCTTCGGCATGATGGACGATGTCGGCCCAATCGAGGATGCAGAATCCTTTGCCGCCGCGCGCCTTGCCGATCGACAGCAGCCGGGTCAGTCGGCTCCAGGCGGCACGGTCCTGCGGATAGAGAAGCAGGTCATGGCCGTCGGTCGCATGGACGCGGGCGCCCGGGATCATGCGCACGCCTGTGGTCTTCTGGCCGTCCCAGCCGCGCACCACGCCGGCAACGCTGCCCCAGTCGGCGAGCCCCAGCGCGCCGTGACCTTGGAGCGCTGCCGCCGCGAACAGCTCCTCGGGCGAGCTCGCGCCGCGCAGGAACGAGAAATGGCTCATCACCTGAAGTTCGACATAGGCCGTCATCAGCCGAACATCCCATGGATGTACCAGCTGAGATCGCCGGTCTCTGGCTCGACGCCATCGCCGCGCCGGAACAGCCAGAACCGCTCGCCGCTCTCGACTTCGACGCGGAAATAGTCGCGCACCGCCCAGAGCTCGGTGTCGGTCCGCCACCATTCGCCATGGATCCGCTCGGGGCCATCGCCGGCGGTCACGCGGTAGGCTTGGCCGCGCCAAGTGAAGCGTCGAGGTGGATGGTCGGGAAGCAGCGCCACGACATGGGTCAGATGCTCAGGCCGACGCAGCATGCGGACCGGGCGCTTCCACCTCGGCCAGCAACCCGGTTCGTCCAATGGGCCGGCCCGTCGAATGGCACGCTCAGGGACGTCGCTTTCGTTGGGAGCCACACGGAACACGGCGTCCTCGCCCGCCCGGCCGACCAGCTGATCGATCGCAGGCGCCAGGTCCGTCGCGGCTGCATCCGACTTGATGAGCGATCCCGCCGTGCTGGCGCCGAGCGGCTCGCTGTGCGGCACGGTGAGGTGCATCGCCTCGATTCCAAGGCCCGGCTCGATCCGATCGAGCTTCAGTCCGAACATGCGCTTGAGGTGCTTGGCGTCGCGCGTTGCCCGCGATGCTCCGATCCCGATCCGCTGCGCCTCGCCATCGACCCTGTCGGCGACGAGCAACGCGGTGCGGACGCCAAGCCCGCGCTGCCGAAGCACGTCGATCAGGTCATCGACGAGATCCGAGATCACCTGTGTGATGCTCTCGGGCGTGCCGATCGGTTCAAGCAGACGACGCGACACGTCGGGCGCCTCGAACGGCACTACCGCCGTGATCGGCTCGGCGACATGGCCGAGCGCCTGGTCGAGACGGGTCACCGCATTGAGGCCGAGCCGCTTTGCCATCGGCCCGCGCGGGAGGCGGACAAGATCCGCCACGCGCTCTAGCCCGAAGCGAGCCGCCGCGGTCAACGCCGCCGCCTCGAGCCGGAGCGCTGCAACCGGCAGCTCGGCAAGTGCCGTCGCCTCGGTTCCGGAACCGAGAACGAGGATGTCCCGGCCGCCGTAGCGGGCGAGCGCATGCGCCGCGCCGGGCGTGCCGGCGATCGCGACGCGCGCCGTGAAGCCCAGTCGCTGCAGGAAGCGGAGCAGTCGGCGGCAAAACCGGTCCTCGCCGCCGAACAGATGGGTCGTGCCTGACAGATCGAGCCACAGGCCATCGCCTCCCGACACGCTCGCGATCGGCGTCCAATGAGTCACGCCATGGAGCGCCAGCCGATCGAGCCATGCCTCGTCACCGGCCGGATCGGCGTCCCGCACGTCGAGATCGGAAACTAGCGCTCGAGCATGGGCGGCCACCATCCCCGGCGTCAGGCCAAGCGACAGCGCGACCGGACAGGCCGAGCGGATCAGGTCGCGCTGCCCGACCCGTTGGATCAGGACCATCGGCCGGTCATGTCGGAATGCCATTACGGGCATCGGTGCCGTGCCGCGCCCGCCTTCGTCAGGCGGCATCGCCTTAAAGGGGTGTTCGACCGGTTCAGATCGGCGGCCGAGCATACGCATCGGCGGCCGCTGGTGGGCCGGCAGCTGCGCTATCGGACCGGTGACCTGCGCTTTGGTCGGTCCGCCGTCATGGGCCCACCGCGCGCCGGGTCGCCAGCCGCCACCGCGCGGAACCGAGCAGGCGCCCGGGTCATCATCGACAGGCGAAGCGAGCGGCGCTGCAGAAGCGCGCGGTTCAAGCGGCCTGGCTGGCCGCTCGGACCGCCGCAGCCGCTCGATGGCGAGCTGGGGCAGGTAGAGCGAGGCAACCCGTGTCATCGCAAGCCTCGACCATGAGAGAGAATGGGTTGCCGTTCCGCTGCCGCACCAGCTCGACCGACCAGCAGGCGCGGCCGACGCCGGGCGCAGGCAACGGCACTGAGGGCGCGCAGCCGATCCGCCAACGGGTCATCGCCGCGGACGGACGCTCCAGCGGATCGCGATTGGACCTCGCCCAGCGCCGGAGCAGCAGCATCGGCGTTCGGCCATCGGCCGCCGCCAACTGCAGCCGCCGCGTTGCGGTCTGGTCCGCAACCTTCACCTCGGCCACCACGGCGGAGAAACTGCCGTCGCGAAGCGAATCTTCGGCCAGCGCCAGCGCCATCGTCTCGTTCTTGCCCTGGAGGTAGAGCAGCTTGGCAGCGGGAAGGCCGGCCTGTTCGAGACCGGGCGCGTAGAGATCGAAGCGGGTGAGTGCCCAGGCGACGTTGGCGCCGGGCGCGGTAGCGAACCGGGCGGCAAGCCCAGCGACGAACAAGGTCGCGGCGGCATCGTCACCGAGCGTCGGGGAAGCGGCGGTGATTTCGTGGAGGCCTGCGCCGTCGACGCCGCCCGCCCCAAGCCGATTATCGAGCGCCTCGATCCCGAACGCCAGCACCGGCCCGCGCTGGCTTTGGGCCTGCGCGAGCTTCGCGCGTAGCGCGGCTAGCTGATCGGCGCAGGGCCGATCGAGGGACGACGGTTGGGCGGACATCGGGCAACATCGACTCACTTGTTCGTGTTATGTTCCGATGGTCGCGGAGATTCGTCAAGGCGTATGAATCCCGCAGGTGGGCTGCTGGCCTAGCTCTTGCCGATCTCGCGCCACGATTTCTCGCTGATTTCCACGCCGTGCTTTTTTGCCGCCGCCTTGATCCGCTTCCAGGCTTCGTCACGCTCGTCGTCGCTTACGTCCTTTACCTGGTTGAAGCGGGCGACCGCGTTGCGGACATGGCTCGCGTTTTCGAGCGGTTCCTTCCGCTGCTTTGGAAATGCGAACTCGCCCTTCGAAAGGTCGTCGCGGTCTTCAGTGCTGAGCTTGGCCATCATCGCCTCCTGATGCCCACACTCAACGGATGAGCGGAGCTGAGGGTTCTGCTCAAGCGGCGGCCGGGTTTGCCCCTGCGATTATCCGACCTGCTCGACGGTGAGGCTCCCCGCCGGAAGCGTCCTGAGAATGTCCTTCGCCGAGACCGAAGGGTCCAGCCAGTCGGCCCAGTGGGTGCGATCGAGGATCGCGATCTGGCGGTCGTGATACGGCGCGATGTCTGGACCCGGCTCCATCGTCAGCATCGTGAACGCTTCACCGACGTCAGGATTGCTCCGCCAGATGCCGGCGATGCAGAACCATGGCTCACCCTTCTTCGTGAACAGCCACTTGTCCTTGCGCTTCTTCTTTGGGTCTACAGGGTTCGTGAATTCGTAGAAGCCATCGGCGATGATCAGGCAGCGGCCGCTGGTGAACTGACGCCCGTCGGAGCGAAAATTGTAGACCGGCTTCTTGTTCGGAGCGGGCCAGCTCCATCGGCGCTGGACGAGCTCGCCCTCCAGGCGACTGGTTCCGGTCCGCACGATCGGTGCCGTATCGGTGATCTTGATGTCGGCCCGCGGAGCGAGGTTGGGGATGCCTTCGGGCGTCTTGATCTTGATCTTGAGGCTGTCGAAGTCCTCGACGATCGAGGCGACATCCACCTCTAGGCGATAATCATTGCACACGCGGTCAGCCTTTCTTGCGATCCGTCGTCGTTCCCATTATGTTCCTTCGATATGGAGTCGCCAACCCCCTTCGATTCTGAAGCTCCGCTCGGGAGCCGACGCGCCATCATCCGACGAAACCCGGACGATGCCAGCGAAATCGAAATGGTGGAGGCGACCTGGGGTTCCGATCCGCGGTTCAGCGCCGGGGTCACCTATCGCTTCGCACGCGCCGAGGGGCAGACCTTTCCGAGCCATCGCTGCCTGATCCCGGCGAGCGAATTCCACATGACAGTCGGCGATAAGCGCTATCGGGTGACGCTCGACGGCGGCAATCACTTCTATCTCGCCGGGGTCTGGGAGCCGGCGATGGCCGACTGGCCACTCTGCTATCGCGTCATCACGGTCGCCGCCAATCCCGAAGTCGCGCGCTATCAGGAGCGACACGGTGCCATCATCCAGAGGCGCCAGGTCATGCAGTGGCTCGACGCACAAGTGCCGGAGGCCGATCTGCTCCAGACGCCACCGGCGCGGACTTTCATCGTCGAGGAAATCACTTCGGGCTCAAGGCGCCCGGTGCAGCAGGCCCTCGCACTTTAAGAGCTTTGCGCGGCCCCATGTCTCGACTTCACCTCGCAATGCGCCCCGTGCTGGTTCTGCTGCCCTGCTGCCTGTGGGCGGCGCCGGCGCTCGCTGACCCATGCAAAGGCCCGCTTCCGGTCAGGAACACGAGCTTCGAAGGGGTCGTCCGCTACGTCGGCGACGGTGATGGTCTGTGCGTCGGACCGGCTGGCCGTCCCGATCGCTGGATCGAGGTGCGGCTCGCGGATTTCTACGCCCCCGAGCTGCATGAGCGAGGCGGCCTCGAAGCCAAGCACCGGCTCGAACAGCTAGTGCTCGGCAAGGCTATCCGTTGCCGCGCCGGACGGCGGAGCTACGATCGCGTGATCGGCTCCTGCACGCTGCGCGGACGCCCACTCGGTTCGCTGCTCCGCGCTGAAGGCGGCGTCGAGGGCGGTCGGGGATGGAACCCGTGAACGCGATGCTCGACCTGTTTGGTACGGCGACCCTGCCGGGTCTCGCCTCAGCCGAGGCGTTCGTCTCACCGGCGGACGAGGCTGCACTGATCGAACATATCGACGAGGCCGGTCTCAGCCCTTTCAAATTCCAGCAATGGACCGGCAAGCGGCTGACCCGCTCGTTCGGCTGGAGCTATGACTTCGAGACGGGGCGGTTTGCGCCTGCCGACCCGATTCCGACGTGGCTTGGGACGATCAGGGAGCGCGCCGCCCGCTTCGCCGGGCTCGATGCGGCCGATCTCGTCCAGGCGCTCGTCATCCGGTACGACCCCGGTGCCGGCATCGGCTGGCACAAGGATCGGCCGGTGTTCGAGCATGTCGTCGGCCTGTCACTCGGAGCTCCCGCGACCATGCGTTTTCGCCGGCGCTCCGGCGGGAAGTTCGAACGTGCTACCGCACCGCTCGCGCCGCGAGCCATCTATCATCTGAGCGGCGAAGTTCGGCACGACTGGGAACACAGCATCTCCGAGATGGACGCGACGCGGTGGTCCATCACGTTCCGGTCGCTCGCGGGGCGGGTCTGAATAGCACGCCACGGCCCTGCGATGCGGTTGCACCTGCACGCCGCGGCACGGCGTGAAATGCTGTCCGCAATTCCTATATTGCAGTCATGGCAAACGGTTGGGCCCGCGACGGCGCGGTACAGGATCAGATCGACGACACGGTGAGCGATGCCGTCCTTGCAGCCCGGGCGCGCATGCCTTCGGGCGAGAGTGCCGAAGAATGCGACGTCTGTGGCGAAGAGATCCCCGAGAGACGCCGCGCAGCGTTGCCCGGAGTCCGCACCTGCGTCGGCTGCCAATCCGAAAGGGACAAGCGGCCGGCTTTATCCGGCATCAACCGGCGCGGCAGCAAGGACAGTCAGCTGCGGTGAGCGCAGGAGGGAAAGCCTGATGCGAAGAATATCCCTGCCGGACGGCACCCTCGTTCCTGCGCTCGGCCAGGGGACCTGGATGATGGGCGAGAATCCTTCACGAAGGGAACAGGAGATCGCCGCGCTTCGCGCAGGTATCGAGCTTGGCCTAACGCTCATCGATACCGCCGAGATGTACGGCAATGGCGAGTCCGAGCGTCTGGTTGGCGAAGCGATCCAGGGACGCCGCGACGACATATTCCTTGTCAGCAAGGCTTACCCGCAGAATGCCTCGCGCGATCGGTTGCCGCGCGCCTGCGAAGCGAGCCTGGGGCGGCTCGGCACAGACCGGCTCGATCTGTATCTGCTTCATTGGCGCGGCGGCGTGCCGCTGCGAGAGACGGTCGAGGCCATGGAACGGCTGGTGGAAGCCGGCAAGATCCTGCGCTGGGGGGTGAGCAATCTCGACACCGAGGATATGGAGGAGCTGCTGGAGGCCGGCGGGGGAGCCTGCGCTACCGATCAGATTCTCTACAATCTGACGCGTCGGGGGCCCGAACTCGACCTCATGCCTTGGCTGGCCGAGCGCGGCATTCCTGTCATGGCATATAGTCCGGTCGAACAGGGCCGGCTGCTCGCGCATCGAGAGCTTGCCGCTCTTGCAAGCCGCAAGGGCGTGACACCAGCACAGCTCGCGCTTGCTTGGGTGCTTCGTCGGCCGGGGGTGATGGCGATCCCCAAGGCCGGCTCCGCGACGCACGTCGAGGAGAACCGGCGGGCAGCCGACCTCACGCTGGACGATGAGGATGTGGCTATGCTGGAAAGGGCGTTTCCTCGCCCCGACCGACGTCGCGCGTTGGAGATGCTGTGAAATAGGTCGCTTGTCGGCGGGCCCACCCGTTACACCGACGCCAGCTTCGGAATATCGACGCGCTTCGCGAGGATGACGCGCTCCCTCATGGTTGCGGACGCCCAGCGCTTGTCGCCGCGGGCTTGCGGCGACGCTTCGGTTTGCCGGCCAATTCGACCCATACCGGCGCGTGGTCGCTGGTCTTCTCCCAACCCCGTACGTGCCGGTCGACCTGCGCATCGACCAGGCGGTCCGCCAGCGCGGGGCTCAGCAGCAGATGATCGATGCGAAGACCGGCGTTGCGGGCATAAGCGTTCCGGAAATAGTCGAAGAACGTGTAGATGACCTCACCTGGATGGATCGTCCGCAATGCGTCGGTCCACCCTTGTTCGAGCAGCCGGAAATAGGCGGCCCTCACCTCTGGCGCGAATAACGCGTCGTCGAGCCAGCGCTCCGGTTTGTAGACGTCCAGATCGGTCGGCATGACGTTGAAGTCGCCCGCGAGCATGACCGGCGCGCCCGACTCGAGCAGCCCCGCGGCATGCTCGATCAGACGATCGAACCATCTCAACTTGTAATCGAACTTCGGACCAGGACGCGGATTGCCGTTCGGCAGATAGAGGCCGCCGATCAGGATTCCGTTGACCGCCGCCTCGATGTAGCGGCTGTGGCTGTCATCGGGGTCACCGGGCAGGCCCCGGCGCGTCTCGTGGATCTCGCCGACCCGACTCAGGATGGCGACGCCGTTCCAGCTCTTCTGGCCATGCCAGATCGCATTATAGCCGATGTCGCGGATCGCCTTCTCCGGGAATTTCTCCTGCGGCGCCTTCAGCTCCTGAAGGCAGACGATGTCGGGCTGGTCTTCCTCGAGCCAGCGCAGAAGCACGGGCAGGCGCCCGTTGACGCCGTTCACGTTGTAGGTGGCGACCTTCATAGATCAGGAAGAACCTGGTCGGCGCGGCCCCAGCCGGAGAGCGCCTTGGAGGCCGCGCGCTTCACCAGCTCGGCAGCGTCGCCGACATGCCAGTGGGTGGGCGTGTCGATCGTCTCCATCTCCTTCCAGCTGATCGGTGCGGCGACTGGCGCGCCGGAACGCGCGCGCACGCTGTAGGGCATGACGGCCGTCGCGCCGCGCTGGTTGCGCAGATAATCGACGAAGATGCGGCCCTTGCGCTGTGCCTTGGGCAGCGCGGCGGTGAAGTTCTCAGGATCGCTCTGGGCGACGGCCTGGGCGAGACGATGCGCGAAATCCTTCACCTCCGGCCACTCGGCCTTGGGCACGAGGGGGGCGATGACGTGGATTCCCTTGCCGCCTGTCACCATGGGAAAGGTCTCGAGCCCGATCTGCTGAAGGATCTCGCGGAAGTGGAAGGCCGCCTTGCGCACCGCCTCGAAATCCAGTCCCTCGTCCGGATCGAGATCGAAGACCAGTCGATCGGCTTTCTCGACATCCTCGATCCTGGCGCCCCAGCCGTGGAACTCGATGGAGCCCATTTGGACGCAGGTCAGCAGGCCGTCGGCGGTGTCGATGTAAAGGTAAGGCTCCTCGTGACCGTCCTTCTCGGTGATACCGACATGCTTGACCGTGTCGCCGAAGCTGCCGGCGTCATGCTTCTGGAAGAAGCATTTCTTCGCCCGGCCCTGCGGACACCGGACCAGGCTGATCGGCCGCGAACCGACCCACGGCAGCATGATCGGAGCGACCGTTGCATAATGGTCCGCGAGCTGGCCCTTGGTGATCCCCGAATCCGGATCGATGACCCGATCACGATTACTGATCTTGACCTTGCTCTGGGCCGGGACGGCGATCTCGGCGACCGGCGCCTCTGTCTCGAGCACCACGGCTTCCGGCTTCTTGTCCTCGCGGAGGCCAAGATAGCTGGGGTGACGTAGCGTGCCCTCGTTCGTCATCTCGGTATAGGCGATCTCGGCGACGAGCTTGGGCTTCAACCAATGCGCACCGCGAACCTCGCCCCGGGGCGCCTTGACCGTCGGCGCGGACTGCTCGAACGGCTGCATGACCTCCACGAGGCGGAAAAGCTCATCGGTATTGAAGCCGGTGCCCACCTTGCCCGCATAACGAAGCTCGCCTTGGTCATGCACGCCGAGGATGAGCGAGCGAAACGACCGTGACTTCTCCGAAGGCGTCCAGCCGACGATGACGAACTCCTGGCGTTTGATGCACTTGGTCTTGACCCAGCTGCCCGAGCGCGATCCGACATATTTGGCGCTGGCCAGCTTCGATATGACGCCTTCGAGCCCGGCCTCGCAGAAGCTGTGAAGCAGCTTCTCGCCATTGCCGATGATGTGCTCCGAATATCGGATGCGCGGATCGCCCTCCGGCAATAGCTCGCGCAGCTTAGCCTTTCGCTCGGTCAACGGGAGGCCGGTGAGATCATCGCCGTCCAGTTCGAGCAGATCGAACGCGTAATAGTCGATCGTGGCCGGCGCGCCCTTGAGCGCGCCTTGCAGCGCCTGGAAACTGGACCGGCCATCCGCGTCGAGCACCACCGCCTCGCCGTCGAGGAGAGCCGAACCCACATCCAGTTTCGCGGCAGCTTTGATGATCGCCGTGAACTTGTCCGACCAGTCGAGACCCGACCGGGTATACGCCCTTGCCTGACCACCGCCGACGGCAACGAGGAGGCGGTAGCCGTCATACTTCATTTCATGCAGCCACCGCGACCCCGTCGGCACGGTGTCGACGAGCGTGGCAAGCTGAACGGCGCGGAACGGTGGTGGCTTCAACGCGGCGGCGCGCGACCCGCGCACGGGCTTCTTGCCAGCGCCGGGAGCCCTGCTGCTGGTGGCGGTGCGCGCCACGGGGTCAGACGTCCTGCCTCATTCCGAATAGACTCCCGTCCGAGGAGAGTCGTTCCCCCAGCGGTGGTCCGGGCGGGCAGTTGCTTGGCAGTCCGGCCTATCTCAGCTTCGCCGCTGCGGCGTTGAGCTTTTCGCGATCATTGCCGATCCGTTTGATCAGCCCTTCGGCCTGGTCTTTGGTGATCCCGTGCTTCCGCGCGAAATAGTTGACCTCATAGCCTTCGCCGCCGGCGACCTGGCGCCGATCGGATGCACCTCGCTTCGATTTGTTGTCCGCCATTTCAGCTCTCCTTGGCGCATAGAATCCGCGAGGAATCTTCGGGTTCCCGAACGGCGCGGCGACGATCGCCGCCGCGCCTCGCTCAGGCTGCTTGTCGCCATCTTGGAAACCTGAAGTCGTCCCCCGGCTGATCGGGGTATTGACGCCGCGACCGATCCCCCACGACTTTCGTCGGGCGTTGCGTAAGCACGGACGGTTCCGGCAGGCCGTCGCACAGCAGGCCGGCCCAGACCGTCGCCAATTCGCGGCGACGGGGCATGTAGGCCGCCCGGTTATAGGCCCCTTCGACCTTCTCGGTCGGAACGTGGGCGAGCATCAGGTCGATGACTTGACGGTCATGCTCCTTGCCCTCGCGTTCCGCCCATTCGTTCATGATCGTCGAGAAGGCGGCCCGAAAGCCATGCGGTACGTGGTGGCCGTGGTAGCCGGCGCGGTTGAGCAGATACCCGATCGCGTTCTCGCTCATCGGGCGATGAGGGTGCCGGTTGCTTGGGAACAGCAGTTCGCCTTGCCCAGTCAGCGGCCAGAGCGCCCTGAGCACCGCCAACGCCTGCGACGTCAGCGGCACGAGATGATCGCCGTTCAGCTCTTCCTTGCGCTCGAGGTCTCCTTTCATCCGCCAGGCCGGGATACGCCACAGCGGGAGCTTGCCGTTCAGGTCCTCGAACTCCTCCCAGCGCGCCCCGCGCAGCTCGCTCGGCCGGACCGCCGTTAATGCCAGCATTCGCAACGCGAGGCGGGTGATCGGCCGCGCATAATCCTCCTCCGCGGCGTTGATCATCCTGCGCAGAGGAACGAGGTCGGTGATCGCAGGCTGCCGGCCCTTGCGCAGCGGCTTGAGCACCTTGCCCAGCTTCTCGGCCGGGTCGGTCTGGCAGATGCCCTGGGCAATGGCGTACACGAAGACCGCCGAGATGCGCTGGCGCACGCGCTTGGCTGTCTCGACGGCTCCGCGCGCCTCGATCTCACGCAGGACCGCGAGAATGAGCGGCGGCGTGAGCTGCGCGATCGGAAGGTCACCGATCGTCGGGAAGACATCCCGCTCAAGGCTGCGGATGATGTCCGCCGCGTGGACCTTGGCCCATTGTGCCCTTGCATTCTCGTGCCATTGGCGCGCGATCCTCTCGAAGGTCTGCCGGCTCGCCTCGAGGTTGGCCTCGATCTTCATCTTCCTGGCGACTGAAGGATCGCGACCCTCGCTCAGAAGGGTGAAGGCGTCATCGCGCTTGCCACGGGCGTCGGCCAGGGAGACGAGCGGATAAGCGCCGAACGCCATCGTCTTGTTCCTGCCATCGTAGACATAGTTCCAGCGCCAGAGCTTTCCGCCCGAAGGGGTGACTAGAAGGAACAGGCGATTGGTGTCGGCGAGCTTGTAGGGTTTCGGCCGCGGTTTTGCGCTGCGGACCTTTGCATCGGTAAGCATTGTCCCGGTCTCCTGAGATACCTCGTTTTTTGACCGCCGATACCTCGTTTCGGCCCCTCCGATTCGTCGGATGGGCATGGACGGGCATGGACGGCCGAGGCCGAACCGGTCTGCTAAGCTTCGGTAATCAGGAGGAAAAAGTCGATATCGGTGGTCCGATACGGACCACCATGGCCGGCGGAATGGCGGAGCGAACATGGTCCTCGAGCCGATTGCGTAGCTCGCGCGACAGGCGCGGCACCGAGCGATCGACGAGGAGGCCGAGCACCACCTTGCGACCACCTGGCGGCACGATGTTGATCTTTCGCTCGTGTAGCCGGAACCGCCGTGTCGCGAGCAGTTCTCGCACCTGGCCAATGAATGCTGCAGCATTGGCGCGGCTGAAGCCACTTGCCGGACCGGAGAAGGTCAAGTCGTCCGAATAGCGCGTATAGATGAGCCCGTTGCGAGCAGCGAGCTGGCTCAACCGCTCGTCTAGTACGCGAAAGACGAGATTGGAGAGCATCGGGCTGGTTGGGGCGCCTTGTGGCAGATAACCGGTCAGATCGCGGCGATAGAACTCAATACCGCGGCGGCTCGCATTGGCGACGCTGCGAGCGGCGCGGGTGCCGCGCGGCGGCGCCACCCAGGGCCGCGTACAAAGCCGCGCCAGCTCGAAAGCGACCAGGCGCCCATAGCCGATCTCCCGGAACACCCTGTAAATCGACTTCTCGGAGATACTTTCGAAAAAGTCGTGAATGTCGAGCTTAAGTAGCCAGCCAGCGCCGGCATGCTGCCGCGCACAGGCATAAATCGAGCTGCCACGGGCATAGGCGAAGCTTGCGGGATGGACCGGCCGATCGCGCAATATCTCACGGACGATCCAGCGCTGGACCGCCATCAGTTCGGGCGAAGGAACCGCTATGCGACGGCCGCCGCCATCGCGCTTGCTGATATGGAATTCGCGATAATGGGTGCCTTCCTTGCTCCCGACTACCGAGCGCAGGAAAGTGTGGCTGACGTCCATTCGCTTGGCGAGATGCATCAGGGTCAAGATCGCCGGCGCGCCAGAGGCTTCGGCGCGCCCGGCCTGGGCGAGCGCGGCGTCGAGAACCGGCTCGGGGCGTCCGAGCGCACGACCGTCGGCACGGTACTGGTGGGGCGAAGCGCTGATCATCCACTTTGACCCGTAAGGAGGCCATAGTGGAGCGGACGAGCCCAGACATCGTCAGAGCGGAAGTTCGCTTCACTAAGGTCGATCTCAGCGACTCCGTTTCCCAGGCGAAGCGCAACGCGCCAGCCCGCCGCGAGAACCCCGCGGCTTGGTCCGGCCTTTACGGCCGGGGGAAGCTGGATGCTCAACGCTCCGCCCTCAGTTACTTAGGATAATAGGGTTCGTCGCGATTAGGCAACACTCGAACTGGATGGGCGGCACGCCAGCGCTTGAGCTCGGCGCGGCCCGCATCGGTCAGCCGGTGCCGGGCATTGGTGAGCCCAAGGCTCTGAGCGAGGCGAAGCAAACGTTCGGCCTCGGCAATACTGACGCGCAGCACTTCGGCGATATTGCCGGCATCATGGACTCGCCGGCCAAGCAGGTCGATTGTCTGGCCGATCCGCGCGGCACCGGCGCTCCCGACCAACGGCTCGTGCGGCGGCTCTGGCCGCATCGTGAACAAACGCAGCAGGTCGTTCGGCACACCCTTATATTCGAACAGGCTGTTCCAGCCGGTCGCAACCTTCCAGAGGATATAGGGTAGGTTGTTGGGCGCGGTATGCTCGAACGCGATCAGCGCGCGACTATCGCGATAGCCCAGCGCCCAATTCTTGTTACGGCGACCGGCCGAGGCACGGCACAGCGCTTCGACTTCGCTCCGCTGCTCGGGCGTCCAGCCGGCGCCGTCGAAAGTGGGGCAGGCGCGGACGATATGGACCTTAGCGTCGCCGAAGCGGCGGCGCAGTAGCCGCGCGGCCTTCTCGGTCGCGGCGTAAGCAAGAACATGGAAATCGATGAGGTGATAGGAGATCCAGCTGCGGATCGTTTTGTGGCGCCTGAGCGCTTTGTGAAACTTTATTAGTTGGCTACCTGAACCGCTGAAATCATCGAGTAACAATATGGTGCGGACCTTGTGTTCGCGGAGGTGATGGAGATCGTGACCGTCGAGCAGCCCCACCGTATCGCCGCCCTGGCGCAGCACTCCGGTCAGAATGTTGGCTAGAACCGCCTCGCTGCCCGGTAAGCCGGGCTCGAGCAACAGATAGGGCCCGGCGCGTCCCTCAGCATGTGCAGGATTTTCGGGCGGTACTTCGCGGGCCGGGAAAGCGGCAACTGGCCCTGCCAGTGTCGGCAGCAATTCGAGCATTGTCGTTCCCAGTTCGCGACGCAGATCGGTCTCGCTCACGAGTTCGAGCGCATCGACCAGTAGCTGCGCCGTATCGCGGCGCGGCAACCCGAAATTCTCAAGCCAGGCGACGACGCGGGGATGATCGGATCGCGACGGAATCATGCCGCCCAACCCGGGTTGCCATAGATCGCGGCATAATCGGCGGCGCGCACGCAGGTGATGCCCAGTTCTTCTAAAAAGAAAATCTTACCCGCCTCGCGTTCGTCGTCGGGATCGTGGACATACACATACCAGGCCGGCTGGCGAAGCGCGCGAAACTTGCGAAAATAGCGCGCGCGCTCAATCAGCAACCAGCGCAGGAACACTTCGTTTTCCGCTAGGGCCAAGCCGAAGAATAATAGCGGCCGGGTGAAGGCGATCTGCAACCAAGTGCTTGCCCCCGGCCAATCCTTGGCGTGCTTGCCACTGAACAGAGGTTTACCGCCGCGATAGAGCCAGCCGCGCGCTCGTTGCACCGACCCCATATAATGGGTGAGACCGAGCCTGATGCTACGCTTATAGCGGGCCATGCCGTTGATGTGCCAGATGCCGAAGGCGGAGCAAGGATCGTCGACAATGCCATGCGCGAAGCGGCATTCCCAAGGATAGAAATCGCTGAACCCGTCGCCGCGCGGCATGCGAAAAGTACAGTTCGCCGCCACGCTCAGCACTTCCTCGAAATTGGTGGTGAGCACCGGGGCGCCATGGCGATCCGCCCAGGCCATGATCGCTCGATGATGATCCAACGGACGCCATTTCGCCATTAACTTGCAGAACTCTGCGGCTAGATCGCCGCTGCGCCCGGGCGTACGCAGATCGACTACATCGAAAAACTCAGTCAGCGTTGTCCCCGGTGGCACCGCTGCAATGTCGAGCCCGCAATTACGCGCGATCGCGAGCAGTAGCTGGTTCCAGCTGTTAACACCCGGCGGCGCATCAAACTGATTGATGCCATTGCCGACAACCAGCGCGACCTTGCCCGCACCTTCGTCTAGTAGCTGCTCAAGGTTCGCCATCCTCTCCCCTGTTCCTCACACGCATGCGTGACCCTGCAGTGATTCTTTCTCAGCAGCGCGCGATTGGCAACTGATCGACGCGCGACGCCTTGCACGCGACCGAACCCGGCGCGCGCGCGCATCCTTTTCGGAAAAGCTTATCTGGCCAAATGCATCACGTCGATCACAGCACACGCAAATATCGCGGAGCGGATTCGGTCCATGCTAAATGAAGGAATGATCAACCGGACCGATCCACAATTGCTTTTCTCCGACGCTGAATGGAATGCCGCCATGCCGGGCGTTTCAAAGGATTTGACCGCCTATCTCGCGGCGCGGCGAGCACCCATTTTCAAAGATCATGGCGATCACGGTGAAGGCTGGGGCAGCGGAGCATTCCTGCGACATGGCGGGCGCGTCTTTGTGCTGACCAACGAGCACGTTGCCGCCGCCCGTTCCCCGACCCAGCCGCTGGCCTCGCAGCTTCAGGATCAAAACGACATCTGGCGCTTCGTCGGCAATCACGTCCAATTCGGCTTACCGCTAGACCTGGCGCTGCTTCCTGTGCCGGAGGCAATGTGGAATACAAAGCACGGATCAACGGCGATCGAGATCGACGAAATCGCGATCGCGCATGACCCGGTCGAGGGCGAGCTGCTCGCCTTCACTGGCTTTGCAGGCGAGCGCGTCAAATTTCACTTCGGCACCCTGTTCGCGCAGGCGACCTGCTACACGGCACGGGAGATCGCGCTGCCGAGCGACCCCCGCTTCTCCAGCCGCTATCATTTTGGTATCGACTACCGCCCCGATCTAGCGACCGATGTCATCGGGACCCGAGGCCTGCCGTTGCCGCCGGGGCTGAGCGGCTCTGTGGTCTGGAATACGCAATTCGTCGCCGCGAAGATGCTGGGGCAGCGCTGGACTGCCGACATGGCGCAAGTGACCGGCGTGGTCTGGGGCTGGCCCTCGGACCATGGTTGTATAGTCGCTACCCGTGCCGAGTTTCTGCGAAGCTTCTTGCTGCAGGCGGCGCAGATGCCGGGTCGCGACACTTAGAAGCCAGTGCGTGGACTCGCGCCGACGATACGGAGGTAATGTCCACCTCATTGTTGCAACCGGCATTCAAGGCCACAATCCACCGTTTGAAAGGACGAAATGCTCGACGCCGAAGACTATCGCGACTGGCTAACGACCCAGCCGATCATCGACAAAACGCGCGTCAACCAGGTTTCGCGCGTACGTCGTCTCGAGAAAATTTTCGGCGATCTTCATGACGCCTACGCCCACGACAAGATGGCCACCGTTCTTGACGCACTCGAATATTCGCCGGCTGATGCCGCAGCAGCCAAGCCGCTCCCCCCCAAGCTAAAATGGAGCGGCGACATTGTGTCGGTGATGCAAACGCTTCGCCACGCCGCCAACACCTATTATCGGTATGCAGAGGAGCGCTTTGGTGGGGCTGCTCCGGGTCCGGCGCGGCGGACTAAGTTCGCGCCGTTGCGGTCGCCGCTTGCTGCTCCGACCCGGCAATGGCCGCCGACCGGCTTCTGGACGTTTCAAGCTAACGCTGGGGTCTGGAACATTGACGGCTGGATGCGAGAGGCGGGAACCGATCTGCTTTACCGGGTCAGCAAGGATGATCGAGACTTGGTCCAGATCGGCGATCTCGGTCTGCTGCGCCGGGTCAGCGGCAACAAGAGCAAGGCCGCTATCGTCGCGATCGTCGAGGTAATCGACCCGGCGCAAGTGCGGACCGATGAAGACCCGCGCTTCTATGTCGATCCTGCCGCCGCGCAGATTCCCGACTATCGGGCCCGGCTCGCGGTTCGGCATTTGCCCGATGCGCCGCTTCTCATTGCCGATTTGCCCGACGATCAGTTGCTCGACCGCGTCCGGCACGGCCTCCAGCGCACGACCACCCCGATCCCGCAGTCGGCGTTCGAATGGATAGCCGGCGCGCTCGGACTGAGCGTCCAGGAGCTCGAAGATCAGCGCGCCGCCCAATCGATGGCCGGGATACGCGCGCTGGAAGCGGCGATGCCCTCGATGACACCGACACGGCGGCACGCGGTCAGCGTGCGGATAGAGCGCGGACCAATCGGTGATGCGGTTAAGAAGGCGCGCCAGCATCGCTGTCAGTTATGCGAGGCATTGGGCCTGGATGGTATCGCCTTCGTCAAGGCGAGCGGCGAACCCTATGCCGAGGCGCACCACGTCGTGCCCGTCGCCGGGTTACTGCCCGGCTCGCTTGGGGCTTCGAATATCATGGTGCTTTGCCCCAACCATCATCGGCAAGCCCACTACGGACAGTTCGCGGTCCTCTTGGACACGGAAGCGTCTTGGATCGTTGCGCTCGACGGCGCGTCACTGACAATTCCTCGGACGGTCCTATCGTAAGGGTGCGATCATGCGCGCGTTTACTTTTTGGGCGATTTCGGCTAGGGCTTGCTCACGAGTTCCCTAGTGGAGGGGCAATCGCACATATCGGAGTTTGGATCGCTCACATCATTGGTCACGGCCTTCTTCATCTCACCATCGAAGAACTTTTAGAACTGGGGAGAAAGCCTATGATCAAGATCACTGAACACATCACAACTATCGGTCGCTACCTGAATTCGAGGTTGGAAGGGCTCGCGCCCACCCTCATCTTAGCAGCGGTTGTAACCATCTGAAGGCCCGCCGATCCGGCGGGCCTTTTGCTAACGTCGAGGTGAAATCAGGCGTCGAATCAGTCGAGCATTTTGCCGAATCAAGGCTGAAAGGGACTCGAACCTTTCTACATAAACTTGCCAAGGTATCGACGAAGGTATCGGGTCACGAGATGCTCCCGGAAATGGCTTATTTCTGCGGAATATTGGGTTGAATTCGAGTCCTCTTCTGCCTGAAATCCGAGGACGTACGACGACGTCCGAGGACGTCCGCTCCCATGGCGTAAGACTGCCAGATAAGGTGTGCGAACTCCTTGCGGTAGCGCATAGCCTTCGCGGCCACGCTCGGTCGCGAAGTAGAACTGGTACCACCATTGAAATTCTGCCGCCGGCGGCGAGGGTAGACGACCGGCCGCTTAGCTCCCAATCAGGTAGCCATTTACCGAAACGATGCCCCGGCAGCGGTGTGGCCAAAGCGCGGCGATGATGTCTGCGCTTCTAGTGCCCCAATCGAACCCGGCGGGGAAGGCGCGCGACACCCCAAGCGCATCCATCATCGTAACTGTGTCGGACGCCACTGCGGACAGCTGGCCGTTCCGCATGGTGTCCGCAGACAGGAAGCGTGTCGCGCCAAAGCCCCGCAGATATGGGATCAGCACGCGCAATCCCGCTGCAGCCAGCAAGGTGCTGCCTCCGCAAAGCTGTGGACGTCGTAGGGCCAGCCATGCAGCAGGATCGCGGCATCACCGTCCGGAGACCGAGTTCGGCATAGGCGATCTCCATCGGCCCGGCTCTGACCTGCGGGGTGGCAACCGGTGAAAGGGAACCGGCAACTCCAGGTCGTTGCACCGCCTGGGAGCCCGGCGGGAGATCGCCTATCATAGCGGCGCCCGCCGCCGCAGCCCCCAGCAGCTGCCGGCGGCCGAGTTCAAGTTGCATGGCGCGACACTCCGTCGGCATACCGACCAGAAAGGTGCGGGGATAAATGCCAGATCTGGCCAGTTCGGTGACCGGAACAATGCTACCAAAGTTTCAATGGCTCCGTGGTCCAAGTGGACCGACACCAAAGTATCTGTGGACGGCTAAGCCCGATTGCCTCACCTTGCCCCGAACCGCCGGAGGACAGTTTAGCGATGGACGATCGTGCGAGGATTGCGATCGTTGACGATGACGAGTCGGTTCGGGAGTCACTGCCGGACCTGCTGAGTTCATTTGGATATTCGACGATGCCTTTCGCGTGCGCTGAGGACTTTCTCGCATCCGGCATGATCGCCGACGCGAACTGCCTCATCCTCGACGTGGCGATGCCCGGCATGTCGGGTCCTGAGCTCCAGCGGGAGCTGCGAGGCCGGGGAGTGATGACGCCGATCATCTTCATCACGGCGCAGTCGATCGAACGCTCGCTGCCCGAGCTGATCCGAAGCGAGGCCGTCGCCTGTCTGCTCAAGCCCTTCAGCGAGCAAGCGGTGCTTGAGGCCGTACGCAGTGCACTTGGTCAGACATGAGGAGTCGTCGATGTATAGTCTCGCTCAGCATGCAGGTTCAGCCGCCAGGTCCGGAGCATTTCCGATGAAGGATGCCTGGCCCCTGGTGATGATCGTCGATGATGACGTCTCTGTTCGCGAGTCGGTGGAGGCGCTGATCCGGTTTTCCGGCTGGCAGCCACGATCGTTCGAGTCGGCAGCCGCTTTTCTCGCCCAGACGCCGGTCGAGGGGCCGGGCTGCATTCTGCTGGACATCCACCTCCCCGATGACAACGGCCTCGATCTTCAGGGGCGGATCGCCGAACAATACCCCGAATTGCCGATCCTGTTTCTGACCGGATATGGCGACGTGCCGATGACCGTCCGCGCGATGAAGGCGGGGGCGGCCGAATTCCTGACCAAGCCGTTCGACAATGACGTGCTGCTAGATTCAGTTGAACGGGCCATCGAGACCAGCAAGCGGATGATCGGCGAACGCCGCGAGCTCAAGCAAATCGCAGCCCGCTACGCCTCCCTCAGCAGGCGCGAGCGCGAAGTGATGCACCTGATCGTCGCAGGGCTGCTGAACAAGCAGGTGGGCGGTGAACTTGGGATCAGTGAGATCACCGTCAAGGCGCATCGCGGGCGGCTTATGGAGAAGATGAAGGCGCGCTCCTTCGCAGACCTGGTCAAGATGAGCGAGCGGCTCGGACTCGATACCGCTTCGCGGCGCTGATACCTAGGTCTTCGCGACACCAAGGTCCAATCGAACGATTTGCGGTAGCGGTCCACAACTCTCCCCACGGCACACCGGCAGTTGCCGGCCAATGCAACGGGAGATTCGGCATGGTCTTGGAAAATGCAGCTAGCGGGCAATCTCCAGTACCGGTGGCGTTCAGCCTGGTCGAGGAAATCAACCATCGCGTCGTCAACGAATATTCGGAGGCGATCGCGTCACTCAATCTGGCAGCCTCGCGCGCGGGCGACAATCGGCTCAAGGCCGAACTCGCAAATGCCGCAGAACGGCTGCGCGACCATGCCGAGGCTCACCGCGCTCTCATGCCGCCGCGGACGGCGGAGCGGGAAAATATCGCCGACTATATCGGGCGCATTTGCAACAGCTTCGCGCGCGCCACCCTTGCCGAGCGCGGTCTGCTGCTCACGCTGCACACGGCGGACATCCTGCTCCCGGCCAGCCGGTGCTGGCGCTTGGGGCTGATCGTCGCAGAGCTGATCCGCAATGCGGCACGTCACGGCCGCTTCGATAGTACCGGTCGCATCATGGTACACATCGCCGATCATGCCGGCGAAGTTCGGTGCCTGGTCCGCGACACCGGAACGGCGCGCGCCAAAGCCGAGCCAGGACGAGGCCAAGGGTTGATCCGCGCGCTGGTAGCGGAACTTGAGGGCATGGTCGAATGGTCTTTCACCGCGGAGGGGTGCCTGGTGCTGGTGCGCATCCCAGCGAAAGACGATGAGCGGGCGCGCGATCTGATCGTGGCTGGAGAGACGCTGTGAGTGCCCCCGCGCGCACCACGCTCGTGACCGGCGCATCCTCCGGGATCGGCGCCATCTATGCTGATCGGCTGGCCCGACGCGGCTGGAACCTGATCCTCGTCGCGCGCAGCGCCAGCCGCCTTGCCGAAGTGGCGTCGGGTATCGGGACAGACACTGGCGTGACCGTCGAGATCTTCGCGGCCGACCTCGGCACGCCCTCCGGCCAACGCCAGATCGCCAAGCGGCTCACCGAAGACGCGTCGATTGCGATGCTGGTCAACAACGCAGGCTTTGGCTCGGCCGCCTCACTGCTCGAGTCGGACCCTGAAACCATGGCGGCGATGATCGACCTCAACGCCGGGGCCGTTACGCGTCTGGCGATGGCGGCCGCGTCCGCCTTCGCAGCGCGCGGCGAAGGCGCTATTATCAACATGGCCTCGATCGCGGCACTGGCGCCGCGCCTGCTCAACGGCGTCTATGGCGGCACCAAAGCTTTCGTCGTCGCGCTAAGCGAGGCCTTGCATCGCGAGCTCGAGCCGAAGGGCGTACGCGTCCAGGTCGTGCTCCCGGGCGCCACGGCCACCGACTTCTGGCGAATTTCAGGGATGCCGGTGGAGCAGCTGCCCGACACGATCGTGATGAGCGCCGAAGATGCGGTGACGCCGCGCTCGCAGGCTTCGATCAAGGTGAGCTGGTGACGATCCCGTCGCTCCCCGACGCCGCAGATTGGGAAGCGTTCACGCGCGCGCGCGACGCATTGCTGCCCAATCTTTCGCACGTGAAACCGGCGGCGCGCTTCGGCCTGGGCGCTGTCACAGACGCGGGCAGCTGATCGCACATCGAGACGATCGTATCGGCAAGACCTTGATCCAATACTGCGTCCAGCCCCCTCGATATCCCGATCGCACGGCAATGAACCAGACTGCGAGGAAGACCGAGATGCGTTGGAACACCAGATTCGGCCGGCGGGTTCGCCGGTCCGTGACCATCATGCTCGCCGCGGTAGGCTGCGGCGGCCGGCGCTCCGGAGGTGGCGGTCCAGGTCGCCCGGGAAGCGCGGGCGCGCCCTATTCGCAAATGCCAGCGATCGCGCCAATAAGCGTGCGGGAGGATCGGTATATGCCGGTGCCGCCAGAAAGCGTGGGACCTCCGATCGACCCCGTGAAGGGCTATCGGCTTCAGCAGCTGGGCCGCGGCCCTACCTGGTCACCGACAACGCCTATCAATCGATGTTCCTCGTCTACGAGCAGGGCGTGGTGGTGATCGAGAACGCCAGTCGAGCTCAGCCCCGGCGCGCGAGTGGCCGCCGACACCTGAGGGGGGACCTACACCAAAGCATCTAGACACCAAGGTCCAATCGCAAAGCGACGGGCCAGCGAACAAATCCGACGTAGCAGACGACCTGCCGCAGGAGGATTCCGCCATGAACACGATGCCTTCCCTTCCGAGACGCCTGTTCCTTGGCTCCACGCTGCTGGGCTCGCTCGGCGTGCTGATGCCCGCGCTAGCAAACCGCCCGAAGGCACATGGAAAGGACACGATGATGTCAGCCTATACTTCCACCAACGCAGTTGAAGCCGGCGCCGGGATCGCAGCGTTCGAGTTCCACGCTTCCGCCAGTGCGCTCGATGATCTGAAGCGCCGTATCCTCGCGACCCGCTGGCCAAGCCGAGAGCTGGTGCCGGACGACACTCAGGGCGTGAAGCTCGAGACGATGCAGAAGCTGGCGAAATATTGGGCGGAGAGCCACGACTGGCGCCGGGCGGAGGCGACCCTCAATCAATATCCTCAGTTCGTCACCCGCATCGACGGTACCGACATCCATTTCATCCATGTGAAGTCGAAGCATGCCGACGCGCTTCCGGTGATCATCACCCATGGCTGGCCCGGCTCGGTCATCGAGCAGCTCAAGATCATCAAGCCACTGACCGATCCGACCGCTTTCGCCGGCACGGCCACGGACGCGTTCCATGTCGTTGTTCCCTCGCTCCCCGGTTACGGCTTCTCGCCGCCGCCGGCCGAGCTCGGCTGGGATCCGCAGCGGATCGCGCGGGCCTGGGCCACGCTGATGGGGCGGCTGGGCTACAGCCGCTACGTCGCTCAGGGCGGTGACTGGGGCGACGCCGTCAACGAGCAGATGGCGGTCCAGCAGCCCAAGGGGCTGCTCGGCATCCACACCAACATGCCCGGCACGCTCCCCGACGCCATTTCGGCCGCCCTGAGCGGCGGCCCCGTGCCGACCGACCTCTCAAGTGAAGAGAAATATGCCTGGGACCAGCTCGACTTCTTCTACAAACACCGAGTCGGTTACGCTTCGGAAATGGGCGCGAGGCCACAGACGCTGTACGGCCTCGACGACTCGCCCATCGCGCTCGCAGCCTGGATGATCGACCATGATCCGCAGAGCCAAAAGCTGATCAATCGTGTGTTCGACGGCGCGATGGAAGGGCTGACGCGCGACGATATCCTCGACAACATCACGCTCTATTGGCTGACCGGCACCGGCTTGTCTTCCGGCCGGCTGTTTTGGGAGAGCAAGCTCGCCTTCTTCGCGCCGAAAGGTGTCAAGATTCCGGTGGCAGTGAGCGCCTTTCCGGACGAAATCTACACCGCGCCCGAGAGCTGGACCCGCAAGGCCTTCCCCAAGCTGATCTTCTACAAACGTCACGAGAAGGGGGGGCACTTCGCGGCATGGGAGCAGCCCCAGCTCCTCGTCGAGGACATGCGGGCAGCGTTTCGCTCGCTGCGTTGATTGCGCCCGCCCCGGGAGCGGTGGCCCATCCCTCCCGTCCGCCGCCCCCAACCCAGCTTCCTGCAGAACCGCGATGAACGTGACCCAGTTTGTTTGAGGCTTGGGCCGCTGTCTCGCGCATGTCCTGATGAGGCTCGCTCCAGCGACCCGCGATCGTCCTCGTTCATGGCGCCTTCGCAGAGAGCGCATCCGCTCCACCGCGCTTATTTCAACGGCGAGGCGCTCTGGACTTATCTTGCCACGCCGTTCCTGATGGCGATGGAAGACGTGTCGGTCGAGGAAGTCGAGCCCTGGGACGAGGATTGCGCGCAGTGGCGCTTGCTGCGCGCGCTTTCCGGTATCCATCGAGACTTACAGCCAGGAGCAGGATTTCTTCTTCGACGAGAGGATGACGCTGCGGTGCCACGATTGCCGGGTGAACATCGCCGGCGGCTTCGCTGCGGCCCAGCTTGCCTCCGACCATGTTCGCGTCTACGGCATTGTCCTGCCGACCAAACGCCGCGCGGACACCCGCGGACCAGACCGGCGCCCGGTCCTCAGCATGCAGATGGTGTGGATCGACTTAAGCGACATCCGGTTCACCTGACGCGAATCGAAAGGGCCGCCCCGCCGTACGGGACGGCCCCTTCAGGTCTCGCTCGCGATTAGCCGCGCGCGGTCCTGAGCGCGATCGTCCACCAGTAAGCTGCCATCGGCGGCTCGGGAAACTCGATCATCCCCGCCATCGAGGCGACGTTGATTAACACGCCACCGCCGCGCGCCACCAGATGCGGTCAGGCGCAATGCGTCACATATCAGCTGGAATCGAGCTCGCCAGAGATGGTCGCGCGCCAGTCCTCGATCGGCATCGACGCCACCGGCCCGAAGCGCGCGGCGTCGGCATTGTTGTAGACCATGTCGATGCCGCCATAGACCTCCGCCGCGGCCGCAACGAAGCGCCCGGCCTGCGCCGGATCGGTCAGGTCCACCGGAGCGAAGCCGGTCATCTCCCCGCCGCCCGCGCGCATTCCGCGCACGGTCTCCTCGTTTTCCGCGGCGCGGATGTCGCATCCGATCACCCGCGCGCACTCACAAGCGAAGACCGCGCAGGCCACCCGGCCCTGGTCTCCGGCAGTCCCGGTGATCAGCGCAACCTTTCCCTCGAGCGATGTCAGGGACGTTACTCCCATCCCGCCGAACGCGCTTGTGGCGATCAGATGGGGAAGCCGGTATGTCGCGCCGATTGGATCTAAGTATCCACGATTACCAAGGGATCAGGCATATGGCGGTGGGCCGATACTATGGTATCTGTAGCCGATCGGCGCGCCGCAGTGCATCCTCTCCGGCGCAATGTCGAAAACGGAACTCCAGTGTCGGCAGGGGGCATTGCATGGGTGGGGCAGCCTCAATTCAGCTGGGCTGTGCGCACCTGGGCGAGGTGCGTCACGTCTGCGCCCTTTTCGATGGCGACGACGAGGCCCATCGCGTCCTGATGCCCTTCATCGTCGACGGCTTCGCCTGCCGCGAGAAGGCGGTTCATATCGTCGGTTCGGACCGGGAAACGGATCATCTCCGACGGCTGGAGCAAGCGGGCATCGATGTGCCGGACGCCCTGGCCCGTGGCCAACTCGACGTGCGCAGCAACACCGACACCTATCTTTCCGGAGGGCGGTTCGATGCGGACCGGATGCTCGCGGCGTTCGAAGCGATGGCGAGCGGAAACGACCCGTCCGGCTACCCGCTCAGCCGGATCGTGTGCAACATGGACTGGACCGGGGACAGCCGCCCGCTGTTCGATGATGTGCTCAGATTCGAGGCTCGCGTGAACGCAGTGTGGAGCCGCCACAAGGATGTGGTGATCTGCGTCTACGACGTGAGACAGATGAGCGGCGATATGGTGATCGATATCATGCGCACGCACCCGATCGTTCTGATCGGCCACGTGTTGCAGGAGAATCCCTTTTTCGTTCCGCCCGAACGATTCCTCCGCGAGCGCGCGGAGCGAGAGGGCGCCCGCGGGGACATGCCGTGATGAAGGTCCCGGCGCAGGATGCCCGGGACCTGGAAATCGCGCGGCTGCGCGGCGGCCTGGGCGACCTGATGGGCTTGCTCGCGCTCTCGGCCGCCTGGAACGGTCGTGAGGCGCCGGAAATCATCCGAACGCTGGGTGAGGCGCTTTCTACGGTGCTGCGCCTGGATCAGGTGTTCGTCGCGCTCGAGGGCGAGCCGGACGGTACCTTCGCCGCTCCCGGCTGGGATGCGGCCAGCGGTCCCGCAACCGCGGGCGCGGAATGGCGTCGACTGCTCGGCGCGGATCCCCGGAATTGGCCATCGGCGGCCACCGGGGAGCT
The DNA here is from genome assembly GCF_009755815.1 of Flavisphingomonas formosensis. Taxonomy (GTDB): domain Bacteria; phylum Pseudomonadota; class Alphaproteobacteria; order Sphingomonadales; family Sphingomonadaceae; genus Flavisphingomonas; species Flavisphingomonas formosensis. Next base: position 99,758 of record NZ_WRPK01000013.1, on the reverse strand, counting down.
GTTCGGCAAGCAGGTCTCGATCGCGACGCTGCCCCTCGGGCTGCGTAGCGGCTTCGGCGTGGTCGCAGCCGCAGCGGAGCGAGCGGACTTCCCGAGCGACACCGAAAGGCTGCTCCTAGGCGTCGCGCGCAACCAGGCGCTGCTCGCCCTTCAGGAGGCGCGGCTTCGGCGCGACGAACGTCTCCAGGCAAGCGAGCTCAGCGCTCTCTCGCTGATCGAAGGCATTCCCGGTTTTGTCGCCATGCTGGGTCCGGATGGACAGGTCGAGCGCGTCAACCGGCAGATCGAGGAATATTGCGGCCAGCCTATCGAGGAATTGCGCAACTGGGGCAGCAACGGGATCGTCCACCCGGACGACCTGCCCCACGTCGCGGAGGTGTTCGGCGGGTCGATCGCCACCGGCACGCCCTATGTCATCGAGCAGCGCCTGCGCTGCTTCGACGGCGAGTATCGCTGGTTCGATAATCGCGGCCGTCCCATGCGCGACGCGAATGGCGCGATCGTCGCCTGGCATGTTCTGCTGACCGACATCGACGATCGACGTCGCGCCGAAGAGGCGGTCCGCGCCAGCGAAAGACGGCTGCGCCAACAGGTGGAGACCTTCCCGCAGATGCTGTGGAGCGCGACTGCGGAAGGAAACATCGACTACTGCAACGAACGGCTCCTCGCCTATAGTGGGCTCGCCGCGCAGGAAGTGATGAACGGCGGATGGGTGAACCTGCTTCACCCCGACGATCGCGAGCCGACGGCTCGTATCTGGTCGCACTGCGTCGCGACGGGCGAGCCCTATTCGGTCGAGGTTCGGCACTTCAACAGTGCCGCGGGTAGCCATCGCTGGAACCTGACGACGGCGCTGCCGCTGCGCGACGGCGACGGCCGGATCCTGAAATGGTTCGGCGCATGCGTCGACATCCATGATCTGAAGCTGTCCGAGGAGGCGTTGAGAGCCAGCGAGCGCCATCTCGCGCAGATCATCGACACTATCCCTGCCTATGTTTTCTCGGCCGGCCCGGACGGTTCGGTGAACTACCTCAATCCGCAACTGCGCGATTGGTTCGGACGCGACGAGGAACGGATTCTTGCCTCGGAATGGGTGCACCTGACCCATCCCGAGGATCGCGAAGGAACGGTCGAAGCGTGGTTCGGCGCGGTGGCCGCTGGCCGGTCCTATAGGCGGGAGGTCCGCTTCCTGCACCGCAGCGGCGAATATCGCTGGTGCGACAATCTGGCGAGCCCGCTGCGCGATGGCGATGGGACGATCGTCGCCTGGCACGGCGTGGTGAACGATATCCACGACCCCAAGCTGGCCGAAGACGCGCTCAAGGCGAGCGAGGAGAATCTCCGGCTGACGATCGATACGATCCCGGCACTCGCCTGGTCTGCGCGAGCGGATGGCACCGCGGATTTCTTCAACCGCCACTATCTGGACTATGTCGGCTTCGCGCTCGAGGATCTGCGCGACTGGCAGTGGCTGCGTGTGATCCATCCTGACGACCTGTCTATCGTCACCGGCGCCTGGGAGCAGTTCGACCGCGAGCGCACCGGAGGCGATGTTGAGGCTCGGTTGCGCAGGCATGATGGAACCTATCGCTGGTTCAGCTTCCGCTCCCATCCATTGCGCGACGCGCAGGGCAACATCGTCAAGTGGTATGGCGTCAAGGTCGACGTCGACGATCAGAAGCGAGCGACACTGATGCTTGCCGGGGAGCGGCGGCTGCTCGAGCTTATCGCGTCGGGCAGGCCGCTTCTTGAGATCCTGAGTGCGCTGTGCGCCGTGGTCGAGGGCGCGTTGGCCGACTGTGTCTGTCAGGTGCGGACGCTCGATGGCTCCGGCACCGTCTTCGAGCACGCCGTGGCTCCCTCGCTTCCGTCTGGCGTCGCCTCCTCGCAGCCCGGAACCCCCTTGTCACCTGAGTCCTCGCCTTGGGATCTGGCGGTTTCTCGCAAGCGTCAACTGATCGTCGCCGACATCGAGGACCACCCGGATTGGGCCGGGACGAAGTTCCACGAACTGCTTCGGGATCACGGCCTGCGCTCGGCATGGTTCGTTCCGATTGCAGCGCGGGACGGAAGCGTGTTGGGTTGCCTCGGGATCTTTCAGCGGCACTCGCGGGAATTGCAGCCACGAGACAAAGATATCATTGACCGCGCCGTGCAGATCGCCAGCATTGCGATCGAGCGCTGGCGCGCGGAGGACGAACTCAAACGCCGGGAATATCTCCTCCGGACGGCAGAGCAGATCAGCGAGACCGGCTGGTTCAACTGGGACCTGAACAACAACAAGCTCGTCTGGTCGCCTCAGATGTACCGGATCTGGGAGTTGGACGAGAGCATCGAGCCCAAGTCGGTGAACCTCCTGCCCATGGTCCATCCCGACGATCGCGCTCGTGTCGAGGAGCGAGTCGCCAAGGTCTTCAGGGGGGAAGACATCCCCCAGACCGAAGAGCGGTACGTGATGCCGGACGGGAGGATCAAATACATCAGCGGAACCACGTTGATATTCCGATATGAAGACGGCCGTAGGGAGTGTGTGGGCGTCGCTCAGGACATCACCCGACGCAAGGTGGCCGAAGAGGGCCTCGACAAGGTGCGGTCAGAACTGGCGCACGTCACGCGCGTGGCCAGCCTGGGCGAATTGACCGCGTCGATCGCCCACGAAGTCAGTCAGCCGCTGGCAGGGATCATCACCAATGCCAGCACATGCATCCGCATGCTGTCGACGGATCCACCGGACATCGAGGGCGCGATCAAGACCGCCCAGCGCGGCCTTCGCGACGGCAACCGGGCGTCGCAAGTCATCCAGCGACTCCGCGGCCTGTTCCGCAAGCAGAACTTCGCCGCCGAGCCGCTCGACCTGAACGAGGCGATCGAGGAAGTCATTGCGATCTGCACGCATGACCTGCAGCGTCGCCGCATCGCCTCCCAAGCCGCGCTCGATCGGGAACTCCGCTCCGTCATGGGCGATCGCATCCAGTTACAGCAGGTCATCTTGAATCTCGTCCTCAACGCGGCCGACGCGGTCGATGCCGGCACGACCGGTTCGCGGCAGATTACCGTCGAGACCCGGCAGGTGACGGCAGACATGGTTCAGGTCGCTGTGCGGGATACTGGCAGCGGTATCGCGGCCGAGAACCTCGAAAAAATCTTCGACGCCTTCTTCACGACCAAGTCTAACGGGATGGGCATCGGCCTGTCCGTGAGCAGCTCGATCGTTGAGCGGCACGGCGGCAAGCTCTGGGCAAGTGCGAACGAGGGGCCGGGCTCGACCTTCGCATTCTCGATTCCGTGCGCCCCCGACGCGGGCCACGGCCTCCCCTCCGAGCCAGGGCAAGTTCGTTGATGGGCGTGCGTGGCGCAGGACTGCTCAGCGCGACGGTCAGCGCTTTGCTCTGCTGGGTACCGGATGTGGCGGCGCAGGACACCGGCCACGACGGATCGTCGTGAGCGCCCGAAAGCGCGAAGAAGAGGCGCTGCGGGTGCCGACAATCGCCACCGTCATCCGCACAGACGAGTTGAGTGACTGGCAAGTGTCGGATCTGCCGGACGTCGCGGCGATGACACCCGGCCTCGTGCTCGTGCCGCGCCGCTCGAGGTCGGTACGAGGTTTCGCTCCGAGGAAGCGGGTCCAGTCCGCTAGACCCCGCGATCGACAGTCCGTGGCCCTGAACCTGGACGGGCTCCCGCTCGGGCGCCTTCGCCAGCGGTCCGTTCGTGCGCTCTATCGCATGGAGCCTGTTCGCCTTGATCGTTGCAGCCAATTTGTGGCTAGTAGGCACTTGGCTGTTGCGCTGAAAACCGTCGAAGAGCCACTGCTCTGAAAGACGTCTTTTTCAGACCAGATCGGCATCGAGCGTGATAACCGCGCGCATGAGCTTCGACACAGGGCAGGTGAGTTCGGCTTGCCTTGCCAGTTCGCGAAACTTCGCCTCGTCGATTCCCGGCACGTCAGCGCGCAACGTCAGATCGGAGCGCGAGATGGTGAAGCTCTGACCATCTTGTTCGAGTTTTACAGCGGCCTCGGTCGTCATAATTCCCGGGATGAACCCCGCCGCCTGAAGTTGAAACGCGAGCGACATAGTGAAACAGCCCGCGTGCGCAGCAACGATCAATTCTTCCGGGTTCGTCCCCCTGTCGCTCTCGAAGCGCGTCCTGAACGAGTAGGCCGTGGCATCGAGTGCGCGCGAATCGGTGAAGAGTTCTCCCGAGCCGTCGCGGCCGGTGCCGCGCCATACAGCCTTGCCTTTGCGTATCATCGATAGTCTCCTCGATCAGATCAGGACGGCGGCGCCGCGGCGCGCGCGGTCGAAAGCGCGATGGCCCACCAGTGCAATTCATCCAGCATCAATTCGGCGTTTGGCCCGATGAACGGAAGGTCCGTAATATCGCGACCGTTCTGCAGCGCGTCGAAGAAATCTCCACCCTGGATGTGCACGCCGTTGCGGGTCGGCGCCATCTGCAGCTCCACCATGATCAGCCGCAGCTGCTCACACGCCCGCGCAGCGCCGACACTGCCATATCCGAGGCAGGCGCCCGGCTTACGAGCCCATTCGGGATAGGCGTAGTCGAGCGCATTCTTCAGGACGCCGGAGATGCTGTGGTTATATTCAGCGGTAACAAAGAGGTAGCCGTCGAACCCGGCGATCTTCTCCTGCCAGCGCTGCGCTACCTCGTTCGCCGAGGGGACGTATGCGTTCGATGCCGGCTCGTCGAAGAAGGGCATCGGATAGTCGCGAAGGTCGACCAGTTCGACATCCATGTCTCCGCGAGCTACAGCAAGATCATGAATCCACTGGGCCGGTTTGTCGGCAAAACGCATAGCGCGTGTCGTGCTGATGATGATGCCGATCCGGGGCTTTTCCATGTCGTTCACTCCTTCCAGATGATCAGCCGAAGCGAAAATCGCTAAGGTCGATGGACACCATCAGCGGATCGAGGCGCACGCTGAGGTCCTCGTTGCGCTGATAGGCCCGGCGGCGCGTCGGCAGCATGATCCCTTCTACGTCGACATAATCGAATAGGAGGTGGGCGCCTGCGAACCCGCCCGCGACATCAACATGATAGTCATGGCGGCGCAGAAGCCCGTCGGTGCCAAAATAGAAATCCTGTGCGCGGCTATGGGTCGCGATCCGCTCGGGAAACATGGCCCGCAAGCCGCGCCATGTTTCTCCATCGGTCTCGATCGCTGCAATTTCTTCAATCGCGAAATCGCCATCGACAAGGATGAACGGCGCGTTGAAATAGGTCCACAACGCATAGCCGTTGAAATAGGCGCGGTGCAGCAGATCCCATGGCGTCGTCATGTCATGCCCCGCGAACGCCGCGCGCGGATCTAAGCGCTCGGCGACGACGACGCCATCCGCATCCTTGATCGCAATATGGTCAGCCGTGAAGACCGAGGTCCAGTCGGGATTGCCATAGGGGTTAAGCGAGGCCCATTCGCGGCGGAGATCGACGGTGCTGCGGCGCGGATCGGAATCCTGGACGATGTCCTTCATTGCCCAGAATTCGCCACCTGTGACGATCGTCGCCGACAGCGTGCCGAATTGCCGCCAGCGTTCGAGGCCGCCATGCGCATGGAGCGCTTCGGCGAGCAGCGGATGCACCGTCATTGCCCTGCGTTCCGCTGGATGTTCGCTTCGCCGGTATATTTGGCGAGATTGGTTTCAACGTCGGCTTTCTTCTGAAGGCCCGTCTGCATCAATCGGCGGATCAGTTCCTGCGCCGCGGGACGCTGGACCGATTCGAGAAACGCGGCCCACTCGGCGCCTATCGCGCCATCAGGCGGCAGGCTCGCCACGTTCACCAACGCCTTGATCTGGGCGATCGACTGCTTGTCGAACGAGGCGATGCGGCGCGCCAGCGCATCAACGTAGCCGTCGAGTTCGGCGTCGGGAAGAGCGCGGTTCACATAGCCGTAGCGTTCGGCGATCTCGCCATTGATATCATTCCCGCTGAGCAGGATTTCGAGGGCCCGGCCGCGGCCCACGAGGCGCGGAAGCCGCGCCATCGGCCCGCCGCCCGGCACGAAACCCGCGCCGATCTCGAACTGCGAGAGGATTGCCTTTTCGCGGCTGGCAAATCGCATGTCACTCGCCAGCGACAATTCGCTGCCGACGCCGGTTGCGCGGCCGCGGATCGACACGATCGATACGACGGGCGCCTTGCTGAGCCGGACGAGCATGTCGGGGAGCTGCGGCAGCCCGGTCGGTCCGGGGGGCATGCTGGTCGTCTGGTCGAGCGGCACCGAGAAATCATAGTGTGTCAGGAAGAATCCCGGGATCGCGCTATCGAATACGACGACCTTCAGCACGGGATCATTTTCGATCGCGGTGATGACCCGATTGAACGGCGCCATCGAGTCCGGGCTATAGATATTGAACGGCGGCTTGTCGATCGTCACCCGCCAGTAGGCCGGCGTCACCTTCATGATCCGAAACTGTTCGCTGGCGGCCGCAGATGCGGCCGCTGTGGCTGATGCCTTGGGCTTCGCTTCCGCAGCGGCGATGGTGAGCGATGCCAGCGCAAAAGCCGCAGCGACTTTCTTTGCAATTGCCATAATCCGACCTTCCCGAAACTGGTGGGTTCGGGTCGACAGATGGGAGGCGGTCGGACGATCCCAATTGCACCATGGTATTAACATCGGTGCCGAGTTCGGCTCCGATACTAAGGTCTATGAATACCATCGGACAAGGGCCGCCCGCGGCGCCCGCGCCACATCGAAGTCGGTCGGAAAACCGATCGGTCAACGGAGGGCGCGTTGGTGACATTTTCGGGCAGACAGATCGTTGCGCCACTTCTGATCGCATTGTCGATCACTGCGGCCGCGCAGGCGCAGGAAAACGCCGACGAAACGGCGCCCGCGTCTACGATGGCAGGTGACGTTTTGGGCCTTCGCCCTCGCCTCACCGATGCCGGGATCGAGCTCACCGGGCATTATGTCGCCGAAACCGCCTGGAATTTTCGCGGCGGCGAACGGCAAGGGGTCACTGAAACCGGCGAGTTCGGTGTCGGCTTACAGTTTGACATGCAGCGGATCGCGGGTACGGACGGCAGCTTTCAGGCGACGATTACCTACCGCCACGGTCTGCAGCTCGATACGAAGGCGGGGCTCGGCACGCTTCAGGAAGTGCAGGAGATCTATGGCCGCGGCCGGACCTGGCGCCTGACGCAATTCTGGTACGAGCAACGCTTTGCGAATGGGGCCATCGCGGTGAAGGGCGGCAGGACTGCGCCGAGCGAAGACTTCTCCGCCTTTTCCTGCACCTTCCAGAACCTCAGCTTCTGCGGCTCGCAGCCGGGAAATATCGTCACCGACTATTGGTACAACTGGCCCGTCAGCCAATGGGGGCTACGACTTCGGGCCGCGCATCGCGGTGCCTACGCACAGATCGGCATCTATGAGGAAAATCCTCGTAATCTCGACAAGATCTTTACCATCGGGCGTTTCAGGGGCGCGACCGGCGCGCTGATTCCGATCGAGTTCGGTCTGACGGGGGGCGGCGATGGCGGCGCGGTGGGCAGCTTTAAGATCGGTGGCTGGGTGAGCACCGCCGATGCACCCGACCTGTTCCTCGACGTCGCTCGAGAAGCCGCAATTCTGACCGGCCGGGCGCCGCTGCAACGCGGATCGGCGCATGGCGTCTGGCTGGCGATCGAGCAGCAAGTGAGCGGGCGTTCGGCACGCGGCACCAGTATCTCGGGAGTCAGCGTCTTTTTCAACGCCCTTGCCGCCGATCGCCGCACATCGCGCATCGACAATCAGGTCGTCGTTGGGCTTTTCCTGCGCGATCCGCTGTCGGATGTCGCGGGCGACATGGTGGGTTTCGCCGCCGCCCGAACGCACGTCAACAACCGGCTCGATCAGGCCGAACGCCTCGCCGGACGGCCGCCACGCGGCGCAGAATATGCGTTCGAGCTTTTCTACGGCTTTAGGCCAGTCGGCTGGCTCGACCTTCGCCCCAATGTCCAGTGGATACACCATCCCGGCGGCCGCCGCGATGCGGGTGCGGTCGGTGTCGCGGGACTCAAGGCAGTGCTGCGCCTCTGATTTTTCAACGAAGGAGAAACAGCATGTCCATTTTCCATAATTTGCTCGGAAGACGAAATTTCCTTGCCTCCGCGGCGGTGGGATCGAGCCTGATCATCCTCGTCTGGGCCCAGGCGAGCGATGTGGTGGACGAGGCTCTGTCGAGCCCATCGGGATCGGGAGGGTGAGCATCCGTCCATTCAAATTCCGTGCGACCGATGCGGCGCTTGCGGACCTCAAGTGCCGCATCGCTGCGTCCAAATGGCGGAGCCAGAAACTCGTCCCCGACGCATCGCAAGGCGTAAAGCTCGCGACGATGCGCAAACTGGCAACCTATTGGGAGAAGGAGCAGGACTGGTGCAAAGGCGAGGCGCATGATGACGTCCTCGACAATGTCACCCTATATTGGCTGACCGGCACCGCAGTGTCATCGGCGCGGCTCTATTGGGAGAGCAAGCTGCCTTTCTTCGCGCCGAAAGGCGTGAAGATCCTGATGCGAGTCAGCGCCTTTCCCCACGCAAACTACATTGCGCCGCAGAGCTCGGCGGAGCAAGCCTATCCGAAGCTGGTCCACTATAATCGCTTGCCCAAGAGCGGCCATTTCGCGGCTTAGAATAGCCCGTGGCGGTCACGTCGGAGCTGCGTGCAACCCTCAAGTCGCTGCGCTCTCGATAGGGAGGGACCGGGTAGACCGGCCCCCTCCCGTCGCCAGCTTCAGGGAGCGGGATTAGATTTCCCTAAGCGGCGATCGAGGAAATCGAATGTTAGGCCGGCAACCTCGTCCGCCTTTTCGTCGAGCGCGAAATGCCCTGCATCGAGCAGGTGGATCTCGGCACCCGGAACATCGCGCGCATAGGCTTCGGCGCCCGGGACTATGAACGAGGGATCGTAACGCCCCCACATCACGAGCAGCGGCGGGCGGTGCTTGCGCAGCCACGCCTGCCATGCGGGATAGGAGGCGACATTGGTACGGTAGTCGTAGAGCAGATCGGCCTGAATCTGACGCTGCCCTGACCGCGACAGAAACGTATATTCGTCGGTCCAGCTGTCGGGATCGTATCGCTCGGGGTTCGGGCTGAGCCCGATGTGGCGCTCCCGGGCCCCTTCAAGCGAGACGAATTTGTCGACCTGATCGCCATGCAGAGCACGGTCGGCCCAATAATTAGCGATCGCAGTCCATTTGGCGCCAAGCCCCTCGCTATAGGCATTCGCGTTTTGGACGATGATCGCCTGAACCTTTTCGGGATTTTTCATCGCGATGCGGAATCCCACGGGGCCGCCGTAATCCTGCAGGAAGAGCGTGTAGCGGTCGACTTTCAGCCGTTTCAGAAACGCGCCGGTCGTGGCCGCCAGACGGTCGAACGTATAGATATATTCCCCCGGCGGCGGCGCATCGCTGTGCCCGAAGCCCGGATAGTCGGGCGCAATCAGCCGATAGCGTCCCGACAGCCGGCGCAGCAAAGGCTCGTACATTCGCGACGAAGAGGGGTAGCCGTGCAGGAGCACGACCACCGGCGCGTCCTTCGGGCCGACCTCGCGGTAGAATATACCGACCCCGTCGACCTCGATGCGCTGATAGGTGACGGGCGACGACGCAAGCGCCGCCGCAGTGAGCAGGGTGGCCATACTCACCCGGCCACCTCCACCGTCGCTATCGCGTCGAGCAACTCGGCGGTACTCAATATCGCATGCGCATAGGTCGGCCCGTTGAGCTCGTGTGCCGCATGCATCATCTCTTTCGAATAGGCGGCGGTCGCGTCGCGGATCAGCGTGACATGATAACCCAGTTCCATGGCATAGCGCCCGGTCGATTCGACACAGGTATTGGCGAGCAGCCCCACAAGAATGACATGCGTGATCCCGTGCTGGCGGAGCTGCTGATCGAGGTCGGTGTTGGCAAAACCGCTCTGCGCCCAATGTTCCTTGGCGACGATATCGCCGGGTTGCGGCGCGAAGTCGGGATGCCATTCACCGCCCCATTCGCCGCGGGCGAAACTGTGACGGCTCATGATCCCGATCTGCGTGGGATTGGGATGATCCCAATCCTGATAGTCGCCTGGCTCCCAGCGGCGGTGCGGTGCGATGACGACGCGGATGTCCGCCTTGCGGATGGCCGTGACGATCGCGCGCAAATTGTCGAGCAGGCCGATCTCCTTGGCGATCGGCCCGACGCGCGGCCATGCCTTTCCGCCTTCAGAGAGGAAATCATTATAGGGATCGATGAAAAGAAGCGCGGTCGACGCTCGTTTGTAGGTCAGCAATGCCATGGCCGCTCTCCTTCAACCACGCAGCGCGAAGCGTTCGATGCTTTCGGCGAAGAGCGGCGTCTCGCCGGCATTGTGCGCCAGCGACATCGGCTTTCGCTGCGCCGCAAAGGCTTCGAAAGGGATGCCCTGCCGATCGAGGTAGGTTAGGAATTCATCGGTCGCGTGCGTTTGCACATGGTTGACGAACTCGCAGCGGCCATCGCCCAGATCCTTGACGCTGAGTTCCCATTTGACGTGGATCGTCGTGCGGCCCGCGGGCGGGAAGATGTCCGACACTGATTCCAGCACCAGATGATCCTTCTCCGCCAGCGTTTCGACGTAATGCTGGACCATCAAGGTTCCGCCGATGATCTCGACGTTGATCGACATCCGCCGGCCGTCAGGCGCGGTGGTGGCGCCCGCGGCGACATGCGCGGGCGAACAGCCCTGATATTCATGTTCGGGGAGCGAAAACGCCCAGGCGGGCAGGTCGATCTTGCCGATCGGAGCGTTGATGATCGCGGTGAAGCTGGAATCGACGATTTCGGGGTTGGCCATGTCTCTATCCTTTGCCGGAGGGCGGCACCGTTGCACGGGCATGGAAGCAATCCATGCAACGAGCCTGTGAGGCGGAGATAGGAAGGCGCTATCGCCACCGTTATTGAACTTTGGTGTCAGCATGCGGCCGTCGCCGAGGGCCTGCACGACCCATCGATACGATGGTGTCGACAACACAAACGTATAATCGATTTGCCGCCGAAGCCCCGCGATATTGGCTGGGTCGAACGCCGACGTAAGCGAACGACTGAGTCAATCGAATTCCCGGCGTGGCACCCGCTCGCCACGCTGGGCAGAGGACGCGGACGGACTCTCCTCCCTCCCCCGCCCAGTCCGTCCGCGTCCCACTTCCGGCGCGACAGGCCCAGACAAAGGGGTGTAACGACGTGCAGCTATCCGCTTTCGAACAGGGCCTGTCGGACCGCCGGCAATTTCTCGGCGTCGCCGGCGTTACCGTCGCGGCGCAGCTCGGACTGAGTCTCGCGAGCGCCGGTGCAGCGCCACAACCGGCAATTGCCCAGACTGCACCCCCGACCGGCCGAGGTTTCCCGCCGCTTAAATCGGTCGACGCTGGTGTCCTCAATATTTCCTATATCGACATGGGCCCTGCCAAGGGGCCGGTCGCGATCCTGCTGCACGGCTGGCCCTATGACATCTACAGCTTCGCCGATGTCGCGCCGCTGCTGGTCGCGAAGGGCTATCGCGTCCTCATCCCCTATCTGCGTGGCTATGGCCCGACACGCTTCCTTGCGGCGGACAGCCTCCGCAACGGACAGCCCGCGGCGCTCGCGCAGGACCTGATCGATTTCATGGACGCGCTGAAGATCAAGCGCGCCGTGCTGGCCGGCTTCGACTGGGGCGCGCGCACCGCCGACATCGTCGCCGCGATCTGGCCCGAACGCACCACCGGCCTTGTCGCGGTCAGTGGCTATCTCATCGCGGGACAGGAAGCGGGCAAGGTGCCGCTGCCGCCCGAGGCAGAGCTGCAATGGTGGTATCAATTCTATTTCGCAACCGAGCGCGGCCGCGTCGGCTACGACAAGAACCGCAAGGATTTCAACCGGCTGATCTGGAAGCTCGCCTCGCCCAAATGGAATTTCGACGAAGCCACCTATGCCCGCAGTGCAGCGTCGTTCGACAATCCCGACCATGTCGATATCGTGATCCACAATTACCGGTGGCGGCTGGGCCTCGCCCAGGGCGAAGCGCGCTACGCCGACCTCGACCGCCAGATCGCGGCGGCGCCCACGATCGGCGTCCCGACGATCACGATGGAAGGCGACGCCAATGGCGCGCCGCACCCCCCGCCCGCCGCCTATCGCGCGAAGTTCACGGGCCGCTACGAACATCGCGACATCGGCGGCGGCATCGGTCACAATCTGTCGCAGGAAGCCCCGCAGGCGTTCGCTCAGGCAGTGCAGGACGTCGCGCGTGGCTGAGGTCGGGAGCGACCTGTTCGACCTGGCGCCGCTGACACGGCTGCAACGGCACGACCTCGCCGCCGCGCTCACCGACGAGGAGCGCAGCCTCCTCCTCGACCACGCGGAGGAAGCACCCTTTTGCGGCCTCTTCCTTTATGAAAAGCGCGAGGGCGTCTATTGCTGCCGCCTCTGCGGCCTGCCGCTCTTCCGCGCCGGCGCCAAGTTCGAAAGCGGCACCGGCTGGCCGAGCTTCACGACGCCGTTCAGTGCCGACCATCTCCAGACGATCGAAGACAGGCGCTACGGCATGATCCGTGCCGAGATCGTCTGCGCGCGCTGCGGATCGCATCAGGGGCATGTCTTCCCCGACGGGCCGCTGCCGACGGGCCTGCGCTATTGCATCAACAGCGGCTCGCTCGAGCTCGTCGCCGTCGGGGAAACGCTCCCCGACCGTCTCGGCCGCGGCGCGCCTGAAGGACTGGTATGGCGGGGATAAATCCTGCCGCCCTCAGACAATCTCGAACACGCTGTAGACAGGTCCTTCGGGAAGCCGGTGCCCGATGCCGACCGCCATAATGCGGTTCAGCCATTCGTATCTCGGATCGGACGTCGAAAAGCGCGGCGCGATGCGAAAATAATAGTCGGCAGGATCGACCAGCTCGCCGCGCCCCAGCCGCGCGATAATGTCGGCCGGCCCGGTACGGATGCCCGTATATTCCATCGCAATCTCGGCGCCGTCATAGGTGCGCAGCACGACCCGCGCGTCGAGCAGGATTGCGCCGTCGGCGCGCACGATCTGCCAGTCGGCGCCGCCGGTCAGGACATCGCCCGACAGGCGCTCGCCCGCGAAACGCCCGGCCACCATCTCGCCGACGCGCCGGTCGATTCCGGCTGGTCCGCCGATTGCATGGATATGATCGACGCCGACCTTCATCACGAACAGCGCGCGCGCGCGCAGCTCGCCGAGCGCGGCAAAGGCTTCGCCGAAATCATCCATTTTGCCTGATCCTTTCACGGCTTTCGGGCCGCTGATATCTCGGCCGCCAGCGTTGCGACGAGGTCGCCGGCGGGCATGGCGCGCGCCATCGGCGCCCCCTGTCCCGCCCATTGCGCACCAAAACCATGTTCGCCACGCGACTTGGCCGCCGCGTGCAGTGCTTTTCCCAAGTCATAGGCGATCGGGTAGGTCGGGATCTGCGTCGCCGAAACCTCGTCATCAAGCGCGGCGAACCGGTTTGCCAATATGCGCGCCGGGCGCCCTGACACCGCGCGCACCATTTGCGTATGCAGCGCGGCGTCGCTCGCCAGCGCGGCCCGATAGCCGGCATCGGCCAGGCTTTCGTCGCAGGCGATAAAGGCGGTGCCGAGCTGCGCCGCCGCGGCGCCCAGATCCAGCGCGGCGGCAATGCCCGCACCGTCCATGATACCGCCCGCCGCAATGACCGGAAGTTCGATCGCATCGACGAGCAGCCGCGTGAGCGCCATCGTGCCGAGCCGATCGTCGGGCGCGTTGGGATCGAAGACGCCGCGATGCCCGCCAGCCTCCCATCCCTGCGCAACGACGGCATCGACGCCAGCACGCTCTGCGATCCGCGCTTCGTCAAGGCTGGTCGCGGATGCGAGCAACGTGACGCCGGCATCGTGCAGCGCCTGGATTGCCAGTTCGGAAGGCAAGCCAAAATGAAAGCTGATGATCGTCGGCCGCTCGTCGAGTAGCATTTGCAGCATCGGTTCGTCGTCGACGAAGCTACGGTAGATTTCGTCCAGCACGTGCGGCGCATCCACGTCGAATTCGGCGAACAGCGGCGCGAGGCGGGCAATCCACGCGGCTTCGATCGCCGCATCGGCGACAGCGGGCGCGTGGCAGAAGAGATTGACGTTGAAAGGCCTCGCACTTCGCTCGCGGACCGCGGCAATCATGGCACGCGCTCCCTCGGCGTCGGTCGCGCCGACCCCGATCGAGCCGAGCGCGCCCGCATTGCTGACGGCCGCGGCCATGGCAGGCGAAGAGACACCCGCCATCGGTGCCTGGATGATCGGCAATTCGATGCCAAGCAAGCTGGTAAGATGGCGGGTGTTCATAATCGTCTCCAAGGTCGAGCAGATCAGCCGGAGGCTGCCGCGAGCTTCTTGCGATACTCGGCGACGGGCATACCGCCCCAGCCCCAATCTTCCATCTCGACTTCCTGGAAGACAACCCATGTCCAGTCGAGCGGCTTTCCGAGCACGTCGAGCAGGACTTGGCTCATCCCCTTGTAGATCGCGGCCTTCTGTTCTGCGGTCACATGATCGGCACCGGGTTCGGTACCTTCCCGGGTCAATTGGACGGTGATGATAGGCATGGTCTTTCTCCTTGGCTGAGCCGATTAATGGCCGGCCGACTGGCCGCCATCGACGTGCAGGATCTCGCCCGTCACGAAGGGCGCATTTTCGAGAAAGAGGACGGCATCGACGATGTCCGACGTTTCGCCCATATGGCCGACCGGGTGCAGCGCCGAGAGGAACTCGTGCGTTTCGGGGGCGTGCATCGGGGTCTTGATGATGCCCGGCGACACGGCATTCACGCGGAGACCGCGCTTTGCATATTCGACCGCGAGGCTCTTGGTCGCCGCATTGATGCCGCCCTTCGACAGTGAGGCAAGCACCGACGGGACGTTCGAATTGGCGTGATCCACAAGGCTCGTCGTGATGCTGACGACATGGCCGCGCCCCGCCGCTTCCATCGCCGCGACCGCGGCCTGCGTGATGTAGAAAAAGCCGTTGAGGTTGGTCGATACGACGCTGGTATATTGATCGGCGCTGTAGCCGGTGAAGGGGCTCGCGACGAAGATGCCGGCGTTGTTGACGAGCGTGTCGACGCGGCCGAATTGTTCGAGCGCGGCGGCAATGACGCGCGGACCGGTTTCGGGGTCGCCGATGTCGCCGGCAATCGCCAGCACGTCGGGATTGCTCGACGGCTGGATAGAACGCGAGGTCGCGACGACGCGATACCCACGGTCGAGATAGGCGTCAACGAGTGCGGCGCCGATACCCTGCGAAGCGCCGGTAATGACGGCGACTTTTTGTGCATTGCTCATGACATTGAACCTTTGCGCATGTGAAGACGGGACGGGAAAGCTCGCCCGTACGGCGCGCCTTGCGCCGACGGGAGCAAAGTAGGTTTGGCGCAATGCCGAGATAATCGATCTTCGCCGGCAGACATTCTGCCGCGCATCGGGATAATGATGGAGCTAAAGTTCGCGCGCGTCGATCGCGAGTCTCGCGAAGGCGGCACGAAGCCGCGGGGTGGCGAAATCGATGAATGCGCGGACCTTGGGCACCGCCATCCGTCCGCCGGGGGCCAACAGGTGCACAGGCTGCGGTTCCGGCTCGGCTTCGGCCAGAACGATCGTGAGCAACCCCTCCTTTACTTCGCGCGCGACATGGTAGGAATAGACGCGTGTCAGCCCACGCCCGCCCACCGCCGATCCGACCGCAGCGCGCACCGTGTTCACGATCAGTCGCGGCGGAAAATGGATGGTGCGCGCCGCCGGTCCGCTGCCGAAGGCCCACGCTTCGATTCCGAAATGGGTCAGCGAAACAATCTGGTGCCCCGCGATATCGGCAGGCTCTTCGATCAGCGGATGCTCGCTCAGATACTGCGGCGATGCGACGACCACCCGCCGCACTCCGTCGCCGACGCGCGTTGCAACGAGTGAAGAGTCCGGAAGCTGCCCGACGCGAAGCGCGACATCGACGCCTTCGTCCACCAGATTTACCGACCGGTCCACGAGGAGCAGACGCGCCGAAACCATCGGATAGGCTGCAAGAAATTCGTCGAGGATCGGCCGCAAGACCTCCTCGCCGCTGATCGGCGGTGCCGACAGCGTCAGCATGCCGCGCGGTGCGGATCGTTCCCCGCCGGCAAGCAGGTCCGCCTCCTCGAGTTCGGCGAGGATGCGCCGACACGATGCCGCATAGCGCTGACCCGCTTCGCTGAGCCTGATGCTGCGCGTCGTCCGGTGAAGCAGTTCGACGCCCAGATGCCCCTCGAGCGACGCGATCGCGCGGCTGATCGCGGTTGGCGAACGACGCAGGCGCCGAGCAGCGCCGACAAGGCTGCCCTCGTCGACCGCCGTGACAAAGATATTCATCAAGTCGATGCGATCCATGATCCGTCCGAAAATTTGAGCCTGCGTCCAGCATATTCATGCAACCATCGAGAGAAACCGAGAATGGCCAAACATTCGCGTTCGCCGATCACGAAGCTTGAGACACCAAGCTATTCCTCGATGTCGGCTGTTGGTCCGGCAATTGCGATTGCACGATCGTATCGTTTCGCGATTTGAGAGTGTGGCCGCCGACCGATGCAAAGCGTCGAGAAGGACGGTAGCCTGCGGTTCATCCTGCAGCCGCGGCCATCGTCATCGGAATCATCATCGTCTGACGCACCGTGGGCAACTTTTTACAGGCGACCATCGGCTAACCTTACCTCGCCAGATTGCAGAGCTCGAGCTTTCGGGGCATGTTGAGGGTAGCATTGAATGGACGTTAACGCCCGAAGGAAGCCACGCCCGCATGTAAATTCCTCGAGCCGAGGAATTGCGGAAAGTGCGGCCAGCCAACGCCACGCATAGGATTGAGACGAAGGTATCGGCGATACGTTCGTCCAGTTTCGCCGGAGGCTGTGACGGCACAATCTCGATGGCGGGGACCGATCCCGATCAGCCAGCGAGGCGCAGACATGGCCCGACAAATCCGCATCGATGAAGTTACGCGAGGCTATTGGCAGGCGGCGATCTCGAACCCCCCCATCAATCTCATCGATCTCGACACAATCGAGGAACTGTCGGACATCGTCGGGCGGCTCGAGGTCGACCCCGAGATCAAGGTAATCGTCTTCGCCAGCGAGGACCCGGATTTCTTCCTCGCGCATTACGACGTGCTCGTCGACAAGGCGAGAACGGCGGCATTGCCCAAGGGCCCGACGGGTATGCACCCCTGGCTCGACGTTCTCGCGCGCCTCGCCCGCGCGCCGGTCGTCTCGATCGCTTCCCTCCGCGGACGCGCGCGCGGCGCGGGGAGCGAGTTTGCGCTCGCGTGCGACTTGCGTTTTGCTAGCTCCGAAAAGGCTGTTCTTGGCCAGTTCGAGGTCGGCGTTGGGGCGGTTCCGGGCGCCAACCCCATGGCTCGGCTCGGCGGACTGGTCGGCCGAGGGCGAGCGCTCGAGATCGTGCTTGGCGCCGACGACTTTCCCGGCGATCTCGCCGAGCGTTACGGGTACGTGAATCGCGCGGTACCCGACGACGAGCTTGATGAATTTGTGAACCGCTTTGCTCGCCGGATTGCCGGTTTCGAGAAATATGCGATCGCGGAGACCAAGATGCTCGTCGATCAGGTAACCTTGCCAGACGACACCCTGTTTCCGCCGGCGCTCGACCAGTTCTTCGTATCGACCGCGCGGTCCGATACGCGCGCGCGCATGGCCCGACTTCTGGATCGCGGGCTTCAGACGCGGTCCGCGATCGAGTTCGAGCTCGGGCGCCATGTCGCCGACCCGAACCAGTAAATCCGGAGGATGCGACACTACACCAGAATATTTGCGGCACTACAGCTGCCGAGTAACCGGTGAAACGTCCTCCGAGGCAATACCTTCATATCAATAGCGCTCGCACCGCGCGGCGGGCATAATGATCGAACGCTGAGGCCATATCCGATCAGGCGGGAGAAACATGCAGCCGACATCCGGGAGAACCTCGTTGTGGATGCGCATCGCGATTTGCGGCACCATTCTCGTCTCCGGTATGTTAGGACAAGCGCTCCCGGCGGTGGCGCAAATCGTCGATCAGGACGAGATCATCATCACTGCCCGCAAGCGTGAGGAAGCGGCATTGCGAGTACCTGTCGTGGCCACAGTGCTACCGGCGGACGAACTGAGCAGCAACCAAGCCACCGACCTTTATGACATCGCCGCCCTCACGCCGGGACTCGTGCTTGGCGCAGCACCGCTCGAGGTGGGCACCGAAGTTTCGCTCCGCGGCATCGGCTCGAGTCCGCTCGATCCGGGGGTCGACCAATCGGTCGCGCTCAATCTCGACGGACTGCCACTTGGACAGGGCGCTGCCTATTCGATCGGTATTTTCGACATGGAACGGGTCGAAATTCTCAAGGGTCCGCAGCCGCTCTTCTTCGGGAAGAATAGCCCAGGGGGCGTCATCGCCATCCGGACGGCCGATCCGGGGGATCACACCGAGATCGTCGGAAGCGCAGCCTATGAAGCCGAGGCGCGCGAATGGCAGGCGCGCCTCATTCTCTCGGGACCGGTCACCGACGGTCTGGGACTGCGGCTTTCTTCGCAATACGCTTCGAGCGATGGCTATTTCCGGAACACCGCTATCGCAATTCCGGAAAGCGGCGCGATGCAGCCCGACAACCGCTTTGGCAAGAGTCACGCGCTTTATCTGCGCCTGACCGCTCTATTTCACCCGAGTCCCGATTTCACCGCGCGGCTCAAGCTCAACATCACCCACGACCGCCGCCTCGGCGGCTTGCAGGAACAGCTCGTCCGCTGCCCAGACGGGAGGTTCAACTATCTCCCTTCGATCGGCCTCGACCTGCCGTCACAATATAGCGCGAACGAGGATTGCAAGGCCGATCGCAACCTCAATATCGTCGATGTCGATCCAAACGCCTTCAGCGTGCCCAATGGCGGTGTCAACTTCACCGAAACCGGCCAGCACTTCGGCACGCTGGAAATGAACTGGCCTCTCACGCCGCAATTCACGCTGACCTCACTGACTGGCTATTATCGGATCAGGGTCGATGCACTTCAGAACGGCTCGTGGGCAGGAGGAGCGATGGCGCCACTTGCGATCACCAAAGGATTTCGGCGGCGCGAAGCGACCCAGGAGCTGCGTCTCGCGTCCAACCTTGGAGGCGACTTTGATTTTACCGGGGGCGTCTTCCTCCAAGGCGCCAATATCACGAACGATATCGGATTTTTCGGCAACGCCCGCTATGGTCTGCCACGCATTGCGCTGCAAGGCTCACACGATGTCGACATCCGCTCGCTCGCGCTGTTCGGGCAAGCCCGATTCCGCCCAGCGCCCCAGGTCGAGATTGCGGGCGGCGTGCGCTGGACAAACGAGAAGCGTAGCGACGCCCCGATTACTTATGATGTTCTTGGCGTCGTGACCGGCATTGAAGGGGAACCGATCAGGCCGCAGCTTCCCCGCCTGCACTCGCGCAATTGGTCGCCGGAGCTGACCATCAGCTGGTATCCGAACCCCAACCTGACATTCTTCGGCGCGTTCAAGCAAGGCTATAAATCGGGTTCCTACAACATCAATCAGGCGCTCAATCCGGGCGACGACAATTCATTTGGTGACGAGCGGGCCCGCGGCGGTGAAGTCGGCATCAAGGGTCATGCCGGCGCCCGGCAATTCTTCTTTGATCTCGCCGGCTATTATTATCGTTATAATGGGTTGCAAGCAGGCATTATCCGGATCACCGACGCGGGCGTGCCCGTGCTTGCAACCGTCAACGCAGGCGCGGCGAAGGTCTATGGCATCGACCTCACGCTGCGCTATCGCCCAGGCAGCGTTCCCGGACTAAGCTTTACTGGATCGCTTAATTGGAATCACGGCACTTTCACGCGCTTCGCCAACGCAGACTGCAAACCCGGCCAGACGGTCATCGAGGGCTGCAACCAGTTGCCAACCCCCGTAACTGATCCGGCCGAACTTGCGGCCGGCTACTTCAGCATCGACCCTGTGCTGGGCACGCCTGTCCGTTACAACGGACAGGATTTGTCAGGCACGCCCCTCCATCGCGCACCGCGTTGGCAGGTGGCGGCTCGCGCCGATTATGTGCGGCCCGTCGGCGGCAACCTCGAGCTGGGAATGGGCGCGCGGCTCCAATATTCATCCCGCTACGTCGTTGATCTCGGCAACCGCGATAATGGCTTTCAAAGTGCGTTCGCCAAGATCGGCGCCGATATCAGGCTCAAGGCGCGCGACGACCGGTGGGAGCTTGCGCTTATCGGTAACAACCTGACCGATCGCCTGACTACCGGCGGCTGCCTCAACATCAACTATCCGGGCGGCGGCGGCGTTTTCCCCGGCATAGTGACAGGGGCGCCCATCAAGGGGCCTGCGGGATCCGGTGAGACAGTGTGCGGCTTTGAGCGTGGGCGCGAGTTCTGGTTGCGGTTCACCGTTCGACCTTTCGGCCGGTAGGCAAGCCGCCTACCTGACTGCGGACCCTTGGCGCTGTTCCGATACTATCGTCCGATTTCCCGGTGCCCCGCGAAGTGACAGATTGACGCCATGCACTGAAGCCGAAGGAGGCACGACATGAAAATTCTGATGGTGTTCACCTCGCATGACATTTTGGGCAACACGGGCCGTAAGACGGGATTCTGGCTAGAGGAGGGCGCGGCGCCTTATTATGTATTCCGCGACGCCGGGGTCGAACTCACGCTCGCATCGCCCAAGGGCGGCCAGCCTCCAGTGGACCCTAAAAGCGACCTTCCCGAGAACCAGACCGAAGCAATGGCTCGCTTCAAGCAGGATCCCGAGGCGCAGAAGGTTTTCGCCAGCACCCAGAAGCTCGCGGATATGCGCGCGGGAGATTTCGATGCAATTTTCTATCCCGGTGGCCACGGCCCTATGTGGGACCTTGTCGACAACCCCGACTCGATCGCGCTCATCGAGGCTTTTTACAACAGCGGAAAACCGGTTGCGGCGGTCTGTCATGCGCCTGCGGTTCTTCACCGGGTGACATACAAGGGCGATCCCATCGTGAAGGGAAAGCGCGTCACCGGCTTCACAAATGACGAAGAGGAGGAAGTGCAGCTCACTGACGTCGTGCCCTTCCTTGTCGAGGACGAGCTCAAGCGGCTTGGCGGTCTCTTCGAGAAAGTCCCGAACTGGGGGAGCTTCGCGATTACGGACGGGCTGCTGATCACCGGGCAGAATCCCGCTTCCTCGACTGCGGGAGCGGAAGCACTTCTAGCGTTGCTGGCAGCACCGAAGCCGGCTGAGAAGCTGAGCGCCGTCTGACCCCGATCCTTCCGTCCCTGCAGCACGCGGTGTCGCAGTTCCGCGGTTCGCCCCAACAAGCTTGAGACATGACCGCGCCAGGCCCGAGTCCCAACCCCGGAGTTTTCCTCATGGAAATGAAGCTCGAAGTCGTCGTGATCCCCGTTTCGGATGTCGATCGCGCGAAACAATTCTATAACCGCCTCGGGTGGAGGCTCGACATCGACTATTCCTCTGACGAGGATTACCGCATCGTTCAGTTCACCCCACAAGGATCGGAATGCTCGATCATCTTTGGCAAGGGAGTTACAACGGCCGAGCCCGGTTCGGTTCAAGGGCTGCACCTGATCGTTTCGGATATCGTCGCGGTCCGCGACCAACTGATTGCGGACGGAATCGGCATCGGCGAACTGTTCCATGACGATGGCGGTGTCTTCCACCATATCGATGCGGACAAGATCGCCTGCGGTCCCAATCCCGAGCGGAAAAGCTATGCAAGCTACGCTTCCTTCAGCGATCCTGATGGCAATCGCTGGGTATTTCAGGAAGTCACGGCGCGGCTATCGGCTGACTTGCAAGGAGGAGACACGAGGTTCACGAAGCCGCTTGTGGACTGGCTGACGGCCACCTGAAGTATTTCATGCTCCTGACTAATGACAGCTTTTGGGTGCAGGTTTCCGCCGGCTGAGCGGCCGGCATTGGAGCGCATTGCCGACCCGCCGCTTCGGCTTGAGCTGACATATAAAGCGCGGGATCGGAACGGCGTATTCTGGTGGGAAGTTGCCACCCGCCTAGCGGAATTGTTACCTCATAGCCCATCGGCGCGTGCTGGTTGGCGACTTTGAACCGGCCTTTTTGGAATGGAGAGAGCGATACCGCCATCTCCATTCAACTCGACCTGCATGAATTTTCGATTAGGATCGATGCATAAGATTTTCCGCGCGCCTGCATGGGCGTGGGAGATTGAACATACCGGATCTCAGCGATCTCAAGCGCCACCTGCGCCCTGGACAGATTGGCTGCACCATCTCGGCCGTTACCGGAAGACAAATCGGCAGTGCTTCCACGCGCGCTTGAGCGGCGAAGGAAATGAACCGTTCGCGTCTCGCCAAGGCGGTCCAGGACTTTGCCCACCGCTTGCTCGCGCCTGTTCTTGAGCGAACCTGACGGCACACGGCAACAGAGAAAAGCCGACGTGCGGGGCGTTGGTCATTTGCCAAGGTTTAAATAGTACCTTGTGTGCTTCAGTTCCCCTTCCTTGCGAAGGGCTCCCAACTCGACCAGTTCTGCGAGATCGCGAGTGGCCGTCGCGGGGGCTGCGTCGGTGATGGTTCGGTAGTTTGATGCGCTCAGACCACCTCTGAAGCCGTCCGGTCCTTCGGCGAACATCCGGATCAGGGCCTTCTCCTGCCGTGCGTTGATCCGACTGCGGAGGCGATCGAGCAGCTTGGCCTTGGCCAAGAGGAAATGAACCCGATCCAGCGTGCGCTGTTGAGCCGCAAGCGTGATGTCGGAGAACCATCCGAGCCAGTCGTCGATACGGTTCGATAGACTGGCACGTTGAAGCTGGGTGTAATAGTCCTTGCGGTGGCGCTGGACGGTCTCTGCAAGAGCCGTGATCGCAGGCGCATCGAGCCCTTGGGCCAGAGCCTTTTCCGCAATCGCGCGGCCGAGGCGCCCGTTGCCATCTTCGAAGGGGTGAATGGACTCGAACCACAGATGAGCAATGCCTGCTCGCGTCAATGCGCTTACCGGTGATGGGCCGGCCGGCCCGGTATCGTTGAACCAGGCAATGAATGCGTCCATCTCGCCTGGCACCGCTTGCGATGGCGGCGCCTCGAAATGCACCTTCGGCGCGTGCAGGGTTCCCGATACGATCTGCATGGGATCGGCATGTGTTCGATATCGGCCTATGTCGGCGAGGTCCCGCCTGCCGTTCAGGAGCAAGGCGTGCCAATGGAACAGCATGGCATCGCTGACCGGCTCGCGATAGCTGCGGAAGAGGTTCGTCATGAGCTCGGCAGCGCCCGCCTCGGCGGCATTGGCGCGGCGGTGGTCGGCCTTAATTCCTAGGTGCTTCGCGACGGACGATTGCACGCTCGCGCGATCGAGGATCTCTCCCTCAATTGCAGAGCTATCGACAGCTTCCTGTGCCATGAGTTCGATGGAAAGGTTCTGACGATCGTCGGCATCGAGGTGGGCCATGACACCGACCAGAATACCGGCCCCCTTCAAAAACTGGTCCTCACGGCTTCTTAGACGCGTCGTGTCATAGGTGAAGTTAGGCCAGTCGGGTTGTTGCCAGTTCCAATGCATGATCGATAGCACTCCTCTCTATCGATCATATATCAGAACTATTTGATTTATAAAGATGCCCCTATCGCTCAGGAACAGGCATCCGGTCGGATGAGGGCCAAGCGCCACTTGCTAACGCCGGCAACGAATCGGCGAGGCGAAGTTAGCGATATGGAGCTTTTGGGACTCGAACCTCATGATCAAAAAGTTATAGGGTATCGACGAGGGTATCGGCTGATGATGTCATAAAAAATGATTATTTATCAACTCACTAGTGCGATTTTCGAGTCCTTTCCTGCTTAGAATCCAGGAGCGTCTGGCGACGTTCAGATACGTCCGACCAGAAAGAGCGCGCGACACTGCGTACTTAATTTTGGGCGTAGAAACCTTGCGCTGCGTTCTCGAAGCCGGCCATTCAGATTGATCGCCGGTGCTGGCGTACCGGCAGTCGCCGACCGGCGAAGATTGAGACATTCACGACGTTCCCAAGTGGCAGGTCGAATGGAAGGACGTGTCAGGGCCAGACGTTAAACGTTTGATTTACCGGCATCGCCGAACGCCAGGAAGCGAGCAGCACCGTGCGAGCCTATCAACGGCGAGGAAATTTAAGGCGCAAAACTATCCGTCAGCACTTATTCGGCGGTACCTTGAAAGGCCGAGACGCTCCCGGCAAACCACGGGCCAGCGACGTAGAGCGCGATCCGGACCCGGTGCGGCGACGGACAGGCGCTCATAGATCCACACACAGCAAGTTCGGGTTAGAGACCCGACGCGCATCAAAGAACAATGGTCGCCAGTGCACTTGGCGGGAATCGATCGTCACTACGCCGTCGAGCCATAGCAGAGGCAGGCATACCTTGGGAATCGAGCGCGAGAACAAAGTGGTCGATGCAAATCCCCCGCCGCCCATCGCGAACCTTTCGACTACTTCATAGGAAGGAGCCGCGCCGGTTCTGCGGCTCAGCCACTGTGTGATCAGCTGGGAACCCGCCTCCTTGCAGAACGCTAACTCCTCATCCGTCCACATGCTATTCGCTTCGAGTGCGCCCATGCCCACATAAGCGTGGAGTTCCTTGAAATAATCTTCTGTGCTGCGGGTGGTCCCGAGATCGAGTTCAGGCGGAAGCGGTTCCGTGATGAAACGCAGCAGCTGCGATGCTGTAGTATCAATGGAAACTTTTGACGTCAGCCCGTATGCGCGGATCGCATGACGGGAAACGCGCAACCCAAAATCGGCGACGATCCCAAACTTTAGGATTATTGGCGCGGGTGCGGGCAACTTGGCCAAAGCCTTGAGCCGCCGAACCGTTTCACTGCCACTCCACAACGCATCCTCATAGACGATGAAGCGATCGACCGATATTGGCGGAAAGGTCAGCGTTTCAGCATCCTTGTCCCACTCAACGGGATGCACCTTCCCCTCGGGTTGGCCGTGCATGAGCATGGATTTGATATCGCCCCAACTCCCGCCTTCGTCGTTGTCACGCACGTAGCAATAGGCATCGTTCAGTCCCAGCATGTCGGCTGGCCGCAACTTGAACGGTTCGCCTGGCATCTTGTCTGGCTGAATCACCCGCAGCTGAGATGCGAGCTTGCGCCCGGCGCTTGGCGACCGCAACTCTCCGAACTGCTGGAGCCAAGCATCGAGCCCAAGCTTCTGTCCGAGAAAAATGTCGATCTGACCCTGAGCATATGATTTCCAATGGGTGCCAGTTGCCGACCAGTGATCCACCAGCCTTCGCTTTATGTCGGCAGGTGTTCCCACCGAGATATTCCGGCTTACAAAGCCATTTTGCTCGCACCAAGACTTGAGCTCCCGATCACTGCATTTCGTATCGCGGTGGATGTATATCCTGTGCTCCGACGTCACGCTGTAAGTCGAAAGTGAATCGATCAGATCACGGGTCACAGCCTTGTTGACATCCGTCTGGTAACGGGAGTTGGAGGCGTCCGTCAGAATGCGAACCGACGGCTTGAACGCGCAAGCGACGGTATCGCGCACGAACGCTTCGAAATCTGCTTCGGCGGCCGAAGGGACGACCAAGAATACGCTCGGCTCTGCCACAAGATCGTTCCCGCAGCGATGTGCCGTTATTTCGTGCGAAGTGCGTCGAGAATGACCCCGAGCGGCAGGCGAAGGGACCGCAGCTGCTCATAGTCCATACCGTCGACCGCCAAATGCGCCAGAGAACGCGCCTGCGCGATGACGTCGTGGTCGGATCTGTAGGTCGCGCCGATTGACGCGCCGGGAGCAGCTACTGCAGCCTTGGCGGGTGGCGTCCGCTGCGGACGCTCGTAGGCGTTGCGCTCAGCTATCTGGATCTGCTCGATCGCTTTGCACTTCAGGGCTTCGTCGACATCAAGCGCGTTGATCCGCTCAGCAAATAGTCGGGCCAAATGCTCTCGCCGGAACGCGCCCCATTTGCGCAACGTCGTCGGAGCGTGTTGGCGCAGCGTGGATGTCCAGTCCGCGAATGGCATCTCAGGTGGCGCTAGTCCAGCCAAACGGGCGGCCTCCTCGGGTGGAAGGCTTTCCGCAAAGGCGACGCGCAATTGATCAAGTTCAGCGCTGCTCGCTTTAGCAATCTCGCGTTCCCCGATTTCCGCCTCGGCCGGAGCCCGGCGACAGACTAACCCGTCCGGCAAAGCCTTTAGGACGATATGTGTCGATGCGGACGGGGTTACGAAGGCATTCCACAATTCAGGCGATCGGGGCCGATAGACATCTTCGGCGTGACCAAGGATCTTATAGAGGATGTCGCCACCCTGGTTGCCGATTCTCTCAAGGACACCCAGAAGGTACATCTCGATAAAAGCAGTTTGGGCACCGGGCCCCTTCGGGATTTTCACAATGTCCCGATAATTGAGACCGGGCGCGACTTCGCGCATCAGTTTAAAAAGCTGACCACCCGTTATCGTTGGTGCCGGATAGCCCAGAAGGGCTGCTGTAATATTAGAGACAGCCGCATTCAAACCAACATCTTCCATGCCCAGCTCCACGCAGGGATCTGGCTGCACCGACCCAGCTAATACTGGGTGGTACAGCAGTCCACAATATCAAGCCGTCTTATGACGACCAGGAGCTAGCCAGTATGGGTCTCAATCCATACCGCGTCAGGATTCCGTGGGCACTCCGATCCGACCTCTGGCAAATTGTACCCAAAGAGACTTCAAAGCCTTCTTGCCTCGCTCGTTCTGATCGCATCAAATCGATCAGCGAACAGACTAGGCCATGCCATCTCCGCCAGCACGCCACACGATAAGCCGTTTCGGTTCAAATGCAAGCCCCATTGCCGTCCGGCAAACCGGTAGCGGCAGCGAGAACGTTTGAGCGCGCTTCGACCGGCCGGCTGCAGGTGGTCGCAACCAACGCGCCGCTTCCGCTATGTAAACGCCAAGCCGGGCGATCGTCGAGTCTGAACAGCGCACGCACCGGCCAGCCTGCGCGGACGCCGCACGACTGAACGTCGGCTTTTGAGATGCCGCTCCATCTATGAGTTGACCGGCGTTTGCGCGCAGCTGTCTGCCATTTCGTACTCAGCTGAGCGGCTGCCGCTCCACAGGAGCGGGCGCTTACGAGCTCCCGACGAATGACGTTAAAGTGGCTGGAAGTTACCAATGTGCTGTCCATCTAGCGTCATTATGCATGAGTTTTTAATGAGAATCGTTGCATGACATGCCGGAAGTGCTCATCTGGCGCGGAGGAATATGACATGTCGGCCCTCAGCGATCTCAAGCGCCACCTGCGCCCAGGACAGGTTTACCGCCGCAAGGATCTCGCGCGCTGGTCCAACGCTGTCGATCGTCATGTGCGGCAACTGGTGGGCGAAGGGCGCCTCGAAAAGGTCTCGGCCGGTGTCTACATGGCGCCGCGTCAGACCAGGTTCGGGGCGGCGCCGGCCAAGCCCGAAAGGCTCGTCGAGACATTCCTCGGCGACGACCGTTTTCTGATGGTCTCGCCAAATGCGTTCAACGGGCTCGGGGTCGGTACGACGCAGCTCTACAGCAAGCCGGTCGTTTATAATCGCAAGCGGCACGGGAAGTTCACCATCGACGGGCGTATCTATGATTTCCGAATGCGGCCGTCTGTGCCGAAGCGACTATCCAAGGAAATCCTGCTGGTCGATCTGCTGCACAATCTTGATCGGCTGCCGGAAGACAAATCGGCAGTGCTTCCGCGCCCTCGAGCGGGCGAAGGAAATGGACCGTTCGCGTCTTGCCAAGGCGGTCCAGGATTTCGGCTCCGCGCGGGCTGAACGCTTACTCGCGCCTGTTCTCGAGCGAGCCTGACGGCGCCCGGCACAAAGAATATCAGACGCGCGGGGCGATTGGTCATTCGCCAAGGTTCAAATAGTACCTTGTGTGCTTCAGTTCCCCTTCCTTGCGAAGGGCTCCTAACTCGACCAGTTCTGCGAGATCGCGAGTGGCCGTCGCGGGGGCTGCGTCGGTGATGGTCCGGTAGTTCGCTGCGCTCAGCCCGCCCCTGAAGCCGTCCGGTCCTTCGGCGAACATCCGGATCAGGGCTTTCTCCTGCCGTGCGTTGATCCGACTACGGAGACGGTCGAGCAGCTTTGCCTTGGCCAGGAGGAAATGAACGCGATCCCGTGTGCGCTGCTGGGCAGCAAGCGCGATATCGGAGGACCATTCGAGCCATTCGTCGATCCGGTTCGACAAACTCGCCCGTTGAAGCTGGGCATAATAGTCCTTGCGGTGGCGCTGGATGGTCTCTGCGAGAGCGGTAATCGCAGGCGTATCGAGCCCTTGGGCCAGAGCCTTTTCCGCAATCGCGCGGCCCAAGCGCCCGTTGCCATCTTCGAAGGGATGAATGGACTCGAACCACAGATGAGCAATACCGGCTCGCGTCAATGCGCTTACCGGTGAAGGGCCCTCCGGCCCGGTATCGTTGAACCAGGCAATGAATGCGTCCATCTCGCCTGGCACCGCTTGCGATGGCGGCGCCTCGAAATGCACCTTCGGCGCGTGCAGGGTTCCCGATACGATCTGCATGGGATCGGCATGTGTTCGATATCGGCCTATGTCGGCGAGGTCCCGCCTGCCGTTCAGGAGCAAGGCGTGCCAATGGAACAGCATGGCATCGCTGACCGGCTCGCGATAGCTGCGGAAGAGGTTCGTCATGAGCTCGGCAGCGCCCGCCTCGGCGGCATTGGCGCGGCGGTGGTCGGCCTTAATTCCTAGGTGCTTCGCGACGGACGATTGCACGCTCGCGCGATCGAGGATCTCTCCCTCAATTGCAGAGCTATCGACAGCTTCCTGTGCCATGAGTTCGATGGAAAGGTTCTGACGATCGTCGGCATCGAGGTGGGCCATGACACCGACCAGAATACCGGCACCCTTCAGGAACTGGTCCTCACGGCCTCTCAGACGCGTCGCGTCATAGGCGAAGTTAGGCCAGTCAGGTTGTTGCCAGTTCCAACGCATGATCGATAGCACTCCTTTCTATCGATCAGATATCGGCAATATCTGATTTATAAAAGATGTTCCCTATCGCTCAAAACAGGCATCCGGTCGGATGGGAGGCCAAGCGCCACTCGCTAACGACGGCAACGAATCGGCGACGCGAAGTCAGCGATCTGGAGCTTTTGGGACTCGAACCTCATGATCAAAAAGTTATAGGGTATCGACGAGGGTATCGGTTGATGATGTCATGAAAAATGACTATTTCTCAACTCACTAGCGCGATTTTCGAGTCCTTTCCTGCCGATCGTCCAGTCAAGTCCACGCGCGTTCATCAGCGCCCAGATATCGAGTGATTTGAAGTGCTTGGGTCGGTCCAATGATGACCTTCTGAGGCATCTCAGTTCATTGTAGCAGTCGCCAACCGCGATCAGTAGTCGGCGATTCCGATCCGACTACCTTGCGGTGGACGCACCGCTCCTTGAGCGCATCAGGAAAGTCGAGATCGCGTTGGCAACATCACTCGCATGCGTTTCCAGCGCAAAGTGGCCCGTATCGAGAAAGCGCACCTCCGCCGCTGGAAGATCGCGGCGGTAGGACTCGGCCCCTGCCGGAAGGAAGAACGGGTCGTTCTTGCCCCAAATCGCCAGCAGCGGCGGCTGATATTGACGGAAGTAGGCCTGGAAGGCGGGGTAGAGCGCGACGTTGCTGGCATAGTCGCCAAATAGGTCGAGCTGGATCTCGTCCATATCGGGCCTTGCCATGTACCAGCTATCGAGCGCGCTGCCGTCCGGCGAGAGGGCGCCGAGGTCTGGCACGCCGTGTTCATATTGCCAGCGGATCGACGCGGGCGTGAGCAACTCGCGCAGCGCCTCACGATTGGCAGCGCTGGGATCGCGCCAGTAGCGCTGGATCGGGTCCCATCCCGCGCTCAGGCCTTCCTCGTAAGCGTTGCCGTTCTGCGAGATGATCGCGGTGACGCGTTCCGGGTGCGCCATGGCAAGACGGAAGCCGGTGGGTGCGCCATAGTCGAAGACGTAGAGTGCGTAGCGGTCGAGCCCGATCACTTCGGTAAAGCGCCCGATCGCGCGGGCCAGCGCGTCGAAGCTGTAGGTGAAGGCGTCGCGTGACTTGATCTCGGACAGGCCAAAACCCGGCAGGTCGGGTGCAACCAGATGGAAGCGGTCGGCGAGCAACGGGATCAGATCCCGGAACATGTGGCTGGAGGATGGAAAGCCGTGGAGCAGCAGCAGCGCCGGCTTGGCGCGGTCGCCGGCCTCCCGGTAAAAAATTCCGTGACCGTCGACGTCGACCGTCTTGTAGCGAATGGTTGTCATATCGGTTTCCTTGTCCTGGAGCGCCGCCCGGCGCGGCCGGGCGGCGCGTTAAGTCAACCTTGGGCGACCATGGAGCGGGCGACGTCGGCGGCGCTGATGCCCTCCAGCGCGAGCCCATAGCCGGTGCCTTCGTCGATCAGCCGCCGGAGCGTCTGGGTCAGCGCGATGCGGGTGTAGCGGCCGGTGAGCGGCGGCAGGGCGGCGATGCCGTCGGCGATCGCATGGGCGCGGGCGAGCAGGCGATCGGCGGGCACGATCTCGTTCACCACGCCATAGTCCTTTGCGGTCTCGGCATCGAGCACCTGGCGGGTCAGCAGGAAATAGCGGCCGCGGACCGACCCGATCACGTGCGGCCAGAGGACATGCATGCCGTCACCCGGCACGATGCCGAATTCGAAATGCGGCTTGTCCTGAAACACGGTTTCGGGCGTGGCGAGGATGATGTCGGTCAGCAGCGCATATTCGCTGTGGAGCAGCATCGGCCCGTTGAGCGCCGTGATCATCGGCACCTCGATGTCGAGGATGTTGGACAGCACCTTGCGGCCCTCGCGCAGGATCTTGTCGTAGCCCTGGGGGCTGAAGAAGTCGAAGCCCTCGGGGTCGATCGCGTCCATGAAAGCATCGCCCGTTCCGGTCAGGATCACCGCGCGGTTTTCGCGATCCTCACCGATCTGGTGGAACAGCTCGACGAACTGCTCATGCGTATGGCCGTTGAAGATGAGCTTTCCGCCCTCGGTGTGCAGCGCGACCTCGAGCACGCCATTGTCCTTGCGGGTCAGGCGGGCGTTGCGGAAGGAGTCGCGATAGGTGTCGAACTTGGCCATGATGCTGATCCTCGATTTTCGAGCCCCCGGAAGCGGCGGCGTGAGGACCAGCTAGGCGGTTCGAGGGCGCGACGGACGATAGCGCAGGGCGATAAGGCTTATGCCATACCGGAATAGCTGCCCGCCATTGCGGTTTCCACGAAGCTCGCGAACTGCCGCGCCTTGGCACTCGCCATCCTCCCGGCCGGGAATACGGCCCATAGGTCTATCGGGGGCAGCGCCCAGTCGGTGAGCACCCGCCTGACCGCGCCGTTCGCGATTTCCGGCACGAACATCCAGTCGGAGCCGATCGTCAGACCCATGTCGGCCAGCACCGCCGCGCGCAATCCTTCGGCCGCGCTTACCCGCACACGACCGCGCACGGTAACCGATGCAACCGTTCCCTCCCGCGTGAACGACCACATGTTCGACAGCTGACTGTAAATGATCGTCTCATGCTCGGCGAGGTCAGCGGGCGTGTGCGGCTCTCCGGCGCGCGCGAGGTAGCCGGGGGTGGCAAACACCGAGCGACCGCCCGTCGCCAGCTTGCGTGCGACTGCGGAAGAGTCAGGCAGCGCGCCCATACGAAGCGAGATATCGATCCCCTCCGCGACCAGATCGATGACGCGATCGTCGAGGATGACGTCGATCTCCAGTTCGGGATGTTGTTCGAGGAAGCGGGGTAGCAGCGGGATTATATGAAGCCGCGCGAAGGTCGTCGCCGCCGAAACACGCAGGCATCCGGACAATCCGGCCCCCGCGCCGCGCGCGGCAAGCTCGGCTTCGTCTGCCTCCTGAAGCGCGGCCTTGGCACGCTCATAGAAGCGTTGGCCGGCCTCGGTCGGCGTCAGCCCATGGGTGGAGCGGATCAGTAGGCTCACCTGCAGCCTACCCTCGAGCTGCGCGATCGTCTTGGACACAGCGGGCTGGCCGACATTAAGCTGGCGCGCGGCAGCCGAGAAGGAGCCGGTCTCCACTACCCGCACGAGGGTCAACATTGCCTGATATCGATCCACGCCATTCCTCCTTGGAATGAGCGTTATCGCTCAGGCCCTGCTGCCGTGTCGAGCGGGATAGAGGCATTTGTCCTGCGCGCTTTCGGATGGACCGAAGCGATAGGAGCGCCAGATCATGATGACATGGCTGATACGGACCGCCGCGGCGCCTTCCGTGCTCGACGGCCTGCTGACCTTTCAGATCACCGGCAGCCCGATTCCGGCGCTTGTCGCGCTGGCCGCACCGATCCTGCGGGCCCGTCTACCTCTCAAGGAATATAACCATGTTTGACGTCTACGCCTTCGCTACCCCCAACAGCATCAAGGTGCCGATCGCCCTGGAAGAGCTCGGCCTTGATTATGCCCTCCACGGCGTCAATGTGCGCAAGGGCGAGCAGAACGCGCCCGACTTCCTGGCGCTCAACCCGAACGCCAAGGTTCCGGTGCTGGTCGACCCCGACGCGGAGAACGGACGTCTAGTCCTGACCGAATCCGCCGCCATCCTCGTTTATTTGGCCGAGAAGACCGGCCGCCTGCTGCCCACTTCGGGCGAGGGCCGGGCCCGTGTCTTCGAGCAGCTTTTCTTCCACGCTTCGGGCCTCAGCCCGGCCTTCGGTCAATCCGGCTTCTTCCAGCGCTTCGCCGCCGAGCCGCAGCCGATCGCCATCGAGCGCTTTTCGAACGAGGTCCGGCGCACAGCCGCCGTTCTTGATGGCGTGCTGGCAACGCGCCGCTTCGTCGCCGGGGACACCTTCACGATCGCCGACATCGCCCATTTCGGCTGGCTGTGGCGCCGCGAGTTCGCCGGCGTCGGGCTCGACGACACTCCCAATGTCGCCCGCTGGTACGACGAAATCGAGGCGCGACCTGCGGTTCAGCGCGCCATCGCCCGCGTGAACGCACTTGTCCCTGCCGCCTGAGCACCAATCGAGGAGTAATCGTCATGTCCAAATTGTTCACGCCGGTCGCGGCCGGTGCGCTGTCCCTCGGCCATCGTGTCGTTATGGCTCCGCTGACGCGCATGCGGTCCGGTCCTGGCGATCGGCCAAACGCGCTGATGCGCGACTATTACGCGCAGCGGGCGTCCCGTGGTGGCCTCATCATCTCGGAGGCGACCCCGATTTCGCGCCAGGGCTATGGCTATGCCGGCGCGCCCGGCATCTACGATGACGCGCAAGTCCTGGGTTGGCGGGCGATCACCGACGCCGTGCATGAGCGGGGTGGCCAGATCGTCATGCAGCTCTGGCATGTAGGACGCCAGTCGCATCCCGACATCCAGCCCAACGGCGAGGCGCCGGTCGCACCGTCAGCCATCGCGGCTGAGGGCTATGGCTATGCCGCATACGGGCCGGTGCCGTTCACGATGCCGCGTGCCCTGGAGCGTGCCGAGATCCCTGCCATCATCGCGGAATTCGGTGCCGGCGCCGCGCGTGCCAGGGCGGCCGGATTCGACGGCGTCGAAATCCACGGCGCCAATGGTTATCTGCCCGATCAATTCCTGCAGGACGGCACCAACAAGCGGACCGACGATTATGGTGGGCCGATCCAGAACCGGGCACGCTTTCTGCTTGAGGTCACCCAAGCTGCGATCGTTGCTTTCGGCACCGATCGGGTCGGTGTACGCCTGAGCCCGAGCGGCACTTACGGTTCGATGTCGGACAGCGATCCGCAAGCGACCTTTGGTTATGTGGCGGCCAAGCTTGACGAGCTGGGTATCGCTTATCTCCATGTCGTAGAACCCCGCATCAAGGGAACGGAGCTGATCGCGGCAAGCGAGCCCATCGCGGTGCGTCACCTCCGTGCGCTCTTCCACGGCACGATCATCGCAGCCGGTGGCTTCGACCGAGCAGGCGCCGAAGCCGTGCTGGAGAGCGGCGACGCCGATGCGGTGGCCTTCGGTCGGGCTTTCATCGCCAACCCTGACCTGCCCGAGCGGCTCCGCCTCGGCCTGCCGCTCACGTCTTACGATCGCGCGACTTTCTACGGCGGCGATGCCCGCGGCTACACCGATTACCCTTTCCATGCCCACGCCGCTTGAACGTCATTCCATGCCGGAATGAGCGATAGTCCTCTCACGCGGCTGCCAGTCCGGCCCGGACTGGCTCATCTTCCCCCTGCCACCCGATACACGGAGACCTGACATGACCCTTCAAGCCAAACTCGACGCCTTCAAGACCGATTTTGAAGCGGGCAAGCCGCCATACAATGTTCCGCCGGCCGTCATCGAAACGATGCACCGCGCAACCGCCGAACTGATCGCCAGCGGTGCCGCCACCCGTGCGCTCAAGGCCGGCGACAAGGCGCCGGCGTTCACGCTGAACGACCCGGATGGCAATCCCGTCTCGTTGGAGGATCTCCTCGCCAAAGGGCCGCTCGTGGTGAGCTTCTATCGCGGGGTGTGGTGCCCCTATTGCAACATGGAACTGCAGGCGCTCCAGGCGGCGCTCCCCGAGTTCGAGAAGCTTGGCGCCAAGCTGGTCGCTATCTCCCCCCAGACGCCGGTGAACAGCCGCAAGTCGGTGCGCCAGAACGAACTGGGCTTTCCGATCCTTTCCGATGCGCACAACGACGTCGCGGCCGCCTTCGGCCTGCGCTTCGCGCTGCCCGATTATCTGGTCGATCTCTACAAGGGCCTGAAGAACGACCTGCCGGCCTTCAACGGCGACCCGAGCTGGACGCTGCCGATGCCCGGGCGCTTCGTGATCGGCCAGGACGGCACGATCCTCTATGCCGAGGTGAACCCGGACTATACCCGCCGCCCCGAGCCGGAGGACATGCTTCCGGCGCTGCGCCGCGCCACGACCGTTTCCGCCTGAACATTGACCCCGGCCGCTGTTGCGGCCGGGGCCTCTCTTGACGGGGTGCCCGATGTCTCGAACCTTCCTCATCACCGGTGCCAGCAAGGGCATCGGTCTGGCGCTCGCGCAGCGGCTGAAACGCGACGGGCATCAGGTCGTCGGCCTTGCCCGCAATGCTAGCCCAGACTTTCCTGGCGTGCTTCTTCCCGTCGATCTCGCCGACACGCAGGCGACCGATGACGCACTGAAGGATCTCACCGGCCGCTTCCGCTTCGACGGCGTGGTCAACAATGTCGGCCTTGTCCGCCCGCAACGGCTCGGCGCGGTCGAACTACCCGCGCTGGAAGAAGTGATGCGCGTCAATCTGCACCCCGCACTTCAGACCGTTCAGGCGCTGCTCCCGGGCATGACCGAGCGACGCTGGGGGCGCATCGTCAACATTTCGAGCCTGACCGTCCTCGGCTCGATCGAGCGCACCGCCTATGCGGCGGCGAAGGCCGCGCTCGTCAGCTTCAGCCGAAGCTGGGCGCTCGAACTGGCAACCACCGGCATCACGGTCAACGCGGTCTCGCCCGGGCCGACCGAAACCGAGCTGTTTCGCGCTAACAACCCGCCAGGCAGCGATGGCGAGCGTCGCTACCTGGCGGGCGTGCCAATGGGGCGTTTCGGCCAGCCTGACGAAATCGCCGCCGCGATAGCCTTCCTCCTGTCCGAGGAAGCCGGTTTCATCACCGGTCAGACGCTGCATGTCGATGGCGGAGCCTCGATCGGCAAGGCCGCGTTCTGACCGCCTATCCAGTTATGGAGAACAGCATGACCAAGCAGACCGTCCTTGTTCTGGGTGCCTCCCGGGGCCTCGGCTTCGCCCTAGCCGAGGAGTGGCTCCGGCGCGGCTGGAGCGTCATCGCGACCGCGCGGGGCAAGTCGGACGAGCTGGCCAAACTCGCCGGCCGTTTCCCAGGCAGTCTGGAGACGGAGACCGTCGACATCAACGACGCCGAGGGCGTCCGTGCGTTGCACGATCGCCTAAAGAATCGCTGTCTTGATGTCTTGTTCGTCAACGCCGGCATTGCGCGCGCGATTGAGGAAAGCCCCGCGACGGCCAGCGAAGACGACTTCCAGGACATGATGCTGACCAACGCCTTCTCGCCCGTGCGCGCCGCCGAAATGCTACGAGACCTGGTGCCTGCCAGCGGGACGATCGCGATCATGACGTCCGAACTCGGCAGCATCGCCAACGCGAATGGCGGCTGGCAACTTTACTCGTCGAGCAAAGCCGCGCTCAACATGCTGATGAAAGGCTATGCGGCGAAGAACGCTGGCGATGGGCACACGCTGCTGCTCGTTGCGCCCGGCTGGGTGAGAACTGACATGGGCGGCAGCGATGCCACACTCTCCATCGAGGAAAGCATTCCTCTGGTCGTCGACATGATTTCGGCCAACCACGGTAAGCCGGGTCTG
The DNA here is from genome assembly GCF_009755815.1 of Flavisphingomonas formosensis. Lineage (GTDB taxonomy): Bacteria > Pseudomonadota > Alphaproteobacteria > Sphingomonadales > Sphingomonadaceae > Flavisphingomonas > Flavisphingomonas formosensis. The sequence continues at coordinate 63,383 of NZ_WRPK01000013.1, read as the reverse complement.
CGCTATGTTGACCGCTTCAACGAGGAACTGCCTTGGTGAGGCGGTTACACGGGTCGCTGCGCAGAAGCTGCGCGGCAGCGCAATCGCCCTAAGTAGGGCACATGTTGGTTGGGCAAACGCTGTGCGTCGGCTCCCGACGGGCGGCTCGACAGATTAAGATGAACGGCTAGGCAATATCCCACGATGCGAGCGACGTGGCCCAGACAAGGTGTCGGACCACTCTGTCCATCGCCGTCCAGCCTTTTCCACGAATTGAAAGCATGCTAATGCTGCACATGGCGACTTCGTAAGTCTATAATTTGACTGCGAAATCAATCGCTTAGCTGCCCAGCGATCAAGCTCTTCTGGCACTCGAATTCGCTGCCCTTGAATTACGCTGCCTCGACTGCCCGAGCTTCGAATGCGACGCCCAGTCGCTTGCGTACCGCGCCGAAGATGGCCGCCAAATTGTCCATGCTTGGATTGCCTTTCTCCGACAGCATCCGGTGAAGGCTCTTGCTCGGACGGTTGGTCTCGGTGGCCAGCTCCTCGAAACCGACAGAGGCATTGACGAGATCGCGCAGGATCAGCCGTGCCACATGCGGCTCTCCGTTTAGGAACGCGGTCGCCGCTTCGTCGAGCATGGCCTTGGCGAAGGCAGGGTCCCGCGCGGCGCGCTCCTTCACGGTTTCCTTGAAATCGCGGGTCAGAACCATCTCGTCACTTCCTACATTTCCTGGCTGCTGCCTTGCGGGCCTTGTACTCGCCCAACAGCACCTCGGTCCGTTCGATGTCAGACTGCTGCCGCTTTTTTGGTCCCGCCCACGAACAGGATGATGAGTTTGTCGCCATCCCGGGCGAGATAGAGCCGGTAGCCTGGTCCCCAGTCGATCCGATATTCCCCGAGCCCGCCGCCGATCCATTTGACGTTCAACAGATTGCCAAGCTCCAGCCGGACGATGGCGGTCGCCACCTTGGCCGAAGCCTGGAAATCAAGATCATCAAACCATGACCGGAACGGGCTCAAGCCGTCCTCGCGAATTTACTCCTGAACGATCACCTTATCTTCCCTGAAGTAACATATACGTTACCTATTGTCGAGCCGACTTGTCGGGCGGCGCGACGCTGAGCCGGAAAACGAAAGTCCGCATCGACGGGCGAGGGCAGCCTCCGTCGCGAGTGCGAGCCGATTTCTTTCGCGGGCCGATCGATCAGGGCCACAGGGTCGGGCAGGCCATCGCTCAACATGTCGGCCCAGATCACCGCCAACTCTCGCCGGCGCGGCATATAGGCTGCGCGGTTGTAGGCACCCTCGACCTTGTCCTTGGGCACATGGGCGAGCATCAAGTCGATCACCTTGCGGTCATGCGGGTCGCCATTTCGCTCTGCCCATTCGTTCATGATAGTGGAGAAGGCCGCGCGAAATCCATGCGGCACGTGATGCCCATGATAGCCGGCCCGGTTGAGCAGATAGCCGATCGCGTTCTCACTCATCGGGCGGTGTGCATGCCTGTTGCTTGGAAAGACCAGCGGTCCGCCGCCGGTCAGCGGCCATATCGCCCGCAGCACCGCGACCGCCTGCGGGGTGAGGGGGACAAGGTGGTCGCCGTTGATTTCATCCTTCCGGTCGAGGTCTCCCTTCATCCGGGCCGAAGGGATGCGCCATAGCGGCAGTTTCCCATCGAGGTCCTCGAACTCGGCCCATTCGGCGCCGCGTAATTCGCTGGGCCTGACGGCCGTAAGCGCCAGCATCCTGAGGCCGAGCCGCGTGATCGGCCGCGCATTGTCCTCTTCCGCTGCCAGGATCATCTTGCGCAGCGGCACGAGGTCGGTGATCGCCGGCTGCCGTCCCTTGCGCAGTGGCTTGAGCACCGCGCCAAGCTTTTCGGCAGGGTCGCTTTCCGCGATGCCTTGGGCGATGGCATAGACGAATACGGCTGAAATGCGCTGCCGAACGCGTTTGGCGGTTTCGATGGCACCCCGCGTCTCGATCTCTCGCAGAACGCCCAGGATCAAGGGCGGGGTAAGCTGCGCGATCGGCAAGGAGCCGATCGTCGGAAAGACATCGCGCTCGAGGCTGCGGATCACGTCGCTCGCATGGATCGTCGCCCATTGCGCCTTGGCGTTTCCATACCATTCGCGAGCCACGCGCTCGAACGTCTGGCGTCCGGCTTCCAGATTCGCCTCGATCTTCAGCCGTTTTGCGACATTCGGATCGAGCCCTTCGCACAGAATGGAATAGGCCTCGTCGCGCTTCTCGCGAGCATCTGCGAGCGACACGAGCGGATAGGCGCCGAAAGCCATCGTCTTGTTCTTGCCGTCATACTCGTAATTCCACCGCCAGAGCTTTCCACCGCTGGGGGTGACCATCAGGAAGAGGCGATTGGCGTCGGCGAGCTTGTAGGCTTTGGGGCGCGGCTTGGCCGTGCGCACCTTGGCATCGGTAAGCATGGTTCGGTCTCCGAAAAAATACCTCGTTTTTCGACCGCGCGTACCTCGTTTTCGCCCCTCCGATTCGTTGGATGGGCAGGGACGGGCACGGACGGCCGAGGCCGAACCGGTCAGCTAAGCTTCGGTAATCAGGGAGAAAAAGTCGATGGTGGGGGTCCGATACGGACCCCCACGGACATCCAGCTGGCGGAGCGGGAGGGATTCGAACCCTCGATACGGTTTTGCCGTATACTCACTTTCCAGGCGAGCGCCTTCGACCACTCGGCCACCGCTCCGCTTCGCTGGGAGGATCGCCCCCTATAGTGGGTTGGCGGGCTCTGCAAGGCACTGTGTAGCGAAATCCTTCGCATCCGGCTGGTCGACATGCGGGCGCTTGGCAAGCGCGTATTGGCGCGCGACAAGGTCGGATGCACAGCCTGCCGCTCTTCGTTAAGCTTGCCGGTCGCCCGGTCGTGCTCATCGGCGAAGGCGAGGCGGCCGATGCCAAGCGGCGGCTGCTCGAGCGTGCCGGAGCGCACGTCGTTGGAGAAGATGCTGACGCGGCGCTGGCGATCGTGGCGCTGGAGGACGAGGCGGCCGCCGCGGCAGCTGCCGGCCGGCTGCGAGCGCGGGGTTTGCTGGTCAATGCGGTCGACCGGCCGGGCCTTTCCGATTTTACGCTCCCGGCGATCGTCGATCGCGATCCCGTGATCATCGCGATCGCGACGGGCGGGGCCTCTGCCGGCCTTGCCAAGGCGCTTCGCCAGCGTATCGAGGCCTTGCTGCCGAACGATCTCGGGCGGCTCGCTGGCAGGCTGGCGGCCGCGCGCGACGCGATTCGGCAGCGCTGGCCCGAGGCCGCCACGCGTCGGCGGGCGATCGATGCCGGGCTGGCGTCGGGCGGGCCGATCGATCCGCTGCGCGACGGTGCCGCGAACGCGCTCGATACATGGCTGGCCGGCGAAGGGGGCGCCGCTCCCGCTCAACTCGTCACCCTCCGCCTGCGTTCGGCCGATCCCGACGATCTCAGCCTGCGCGAGGCGCGGTGGCTGGCCGCAGCGGACCATATCTATCATCGTCCCGACGTGCCGTCCGCTCTGCTGGTGCGCGCACGCGCCGATGCCGTGCGCATCCCCTGCGATGCTGCCCCCGCAATCTTGCCTCCGGGGCTTTCGCTCGATCTCGACTGGGAGGTTCGATGAAAAGCTGGTGTTACGTGATGGATGCCGGCGGCCGTGCCGTCGCCGTGCCGTTGCGCGAAGCCGAATGCCATCCGCCGGTCGCGCCGTTCACCTGGATCCATCTCGACGGACGCGACGAAGCCAATCTGGTCTGGCTGCGCGAGCGATCGAACATTCCGCGCCATGCCGTCTCGGCACTGACTGCCGTCGAGACGCGGCCCCGCTCCGAGCAGATCGGCGAAGGCGAACTGGTCAACATGCGCGGTCTCGGGCGAACGCCGGAGGACGACCCGGACAAGCTGGTCTCGATCCGTATCTGGGCCGAGCGCGGGCGGCTGATCTCAGTGAGCATGCGCACGCTGGATGCGATCGAGGCGGTGCGCGACAAGATGGAAGCCGGCAAGATCCACGATCCGGGCGATCTCGTCGCCGCTTTCGCGATGGCGATCACGGTGAAGCTCGACGAGGATATCGCCGCGCTCGGCGACGAGATCGACGAATGCGAAACCACTTTGCACGCCGAGCAGGCTTTCAAGATGCGGCGCACCGTGGCGCGCGTCCGGTCCACCGCGATCGCCTATCGTCGATTCGTCGTCCCCCAGCGCCATGCGCTCGAGCAGATGGCGGATGTCGATGCCGGCTGGCTGGAGGAGGATGATCGGCTGCATCTGCGCGAGGCGGCCGATCGTTTCGCGCGCATGGCCGAGGAACTGGAGGCGGTGCGCGAACGATCGGCGCTGATGCACGAGCAGTTGACCGATCTGCGTGCCGAACAGCTGGAGAATCGCACCTTGCTGCTGGCGATCGTCGCAGTGGTCTTCCTGCCTTTGACATTCATCACCGGTCTTTTGGGAATGAATGTGGACGGGATCCCGGGGGCGCACAGCCCCTGGGCCTTCGCGATCGTCGTGCTGTTCTGCATGCTGATGGCGGCGGCCATCACTTACTATTTCATGCGTGCACGCTGGTTCAAAGGGTAGAGTTCCAGATGTGGCTCCTCAGGCCGGCGCCGGCCGTGCCTGACGCAGTTCCGCTATCTCCTTTTCGAGCGCACGCAACGACGCGGTCAGGCGAATCCGTTCGGCCAGTCCCTCGGCCAGCTGGGCCTTGAGTTCGCCCATCTCCACCGCGCGGCTGGCGATGCGCGCGTCGAGTTGCGCATTGGCGCGCCGCAGATCGTCAAACGCGCGCGCGCGCGCCAGCAGCCGTTCGATGCGGGCGCCCAGCACGTCGAAATCGAACGGCTTGGCGAGATGATCGTCAGCGCCTTCGGCCAGCGCTTCGATTGCCGCGCCGATGTCGCTGCGCGCCGTCATCATCATGACGGGCGTCTCGGCGATGGCCGCGGTGCGGCGGATTTCCTGGAGCGTGGCGATGCCGGACATGTCGGGCATCACCATGTCGAGCAATACGACGTCGAAGCGTCGCGCATGCATTTGCGCCACGGCCGAAGCACCGCCTTCGCACAACATGGTGCGATATCCCATGCGGGTGAGGCGGCGTCCGATGACCTGAAGATTGGTGCGGCTGTCGTCGACGACGAGGATGTCGCGGCCCGTGGCCACGGGCACGGCCTCGCCGATCCTGTCCGCCGTCTTCAACCAATCCGCCATGTGCCGCCCCGCGCAACCGGTTCACCCGGATTGGATCATTAAGGCCGCGAACCTCACCAGCGGGTTAATGTCGTTGATGTTTAAAAGGATTTTGCAGCGTCGCATGGCGACGGCAAACAGCGGCCTTCCCATCCTTATCCGCTGTTGCGCAGCGCCGTCGCGACAGCATTGATCGACAGCAATATGCCTTCTCGGATCCGTGGATCCTCCTCGCCTGCGCGATGCCGCTTGAGCAGCTCGATCTGGAGAAGGTTCAGCGGCTCGATATAGGGCAGGCGCAGGCGGATGGACTGGTCGAGCGGCTTGTTCTTTTCCAGGAGTCGGGTCTGCCGCGTCACCATGAGCAGCGCGTCGCGCGTCATCGTCCAGCCATCCCGGATGCGTCCGAAGATCGTCGCGGCCAGAGCCTGATCCTCGACCAGCGCGCAATAACGCTCGGCGATCGCCATGTCCGATTTGGCGAGCACCATTTCCAGGTTGGCGAGGGTCGCCTGCAGGAAGGGCCACGCTTCCAGCATCTCGCGCAGCAGCGCCTGATCCTTGAACCCGGCAAGGGCATGGCCGACGCCGTACCAGCCGGGCAGCATCACCCGCGCCTGCGCCCACGAGAAAACCCAGGGAATCGCACGGAGATCCTCGATCCGATCGCTCTTGGTCCGGCTGGCGGGGCGCGATCCGATCTTCAGATCGGCGATCTCGGCGATGGGCGTGAACTGGCGGAAGAAAGTCTTGAAGCCTTCGGTCTCGTACACCAGCGATCGATAGGCCTTGAACGCCTGGCTCGACACCGTTTCCATCGCCACGGCGTAGCGATCATAGTCTCGGGCACCGAGCATGGGCGGCTCGAGCGAGGCCAGGACCGTCGCGGAAACCATCGCTTCCAGATTGGCGACGGTGCTTTCGCGCGTGCCATATTTGGCGGCGATCACCTCACCCTGCTCGGTAATCCGGATGCGGCCCTTGACGGTGCCCGGCGGCTGCGCGCGAATCGCCTGGAAGGAGGAGCCTCCGCCGCGCCCGACTGCACCACCGCGGCCATGGAAGAGCTGCATCGCCGCCTGTGCCTCGCCGAAAACCGGCTGCAGCGCGCGGCTTGCCTGGTGCAGCGACCAGACCGAGGTCAGGTAGCCGCCATCCTTGTTCGAATCCGAATAGCCGACCATCACTTCCTGATAGCCGCGCGCGCCCACGATCGCCTGAGCCTCCGGCAGCGAGAACCACTGCGTCATGACAGCGGGCGCATTTTCGAGATCGGCGATGGTCTCGAACAACGGCGCCACCATGATCGCCGCACTTGGCGGATCGCCCGGCACGTAGAGGCCTGCTTCCTTGAGCAGGATATGCACCTCCAATATGTCGGAGACGCTGTCGGCCTTCGAGATCAGATAGGTGGTGATGCAGTCCGGCCCGTACAGCCGGTGTGCCTCCGCCGCGGCCCGCACGATGGCGAGCTCGGAAAGCGTTTCGTCCGAATAGGAGGCGAAGGGCGTCGAGAGCAGGCGTGGTGTCGCGAGTTCCCGCCGCAGCAGCGCGACGCGACTCGCCTCGTCCAGATCGAGATAGGCGGATTCGACGCCGGCGACATCGAGCAGTTCGGCCACCACGCGCTCGTGCACGTCGGCATTCTGGCGCATATCGAGCGTGGCGAGATGGAAACCGAAGGTCTCGATCGACCGGATGAGCCGGCCCAGTGCACCGCCGCCCCCGCCCATGCCTCCGCCGCCATTCTGGCTCAGCGCATGGGCGATCTCGATCAGATCCGCCCGCAAGGCGCCGGGATGGTCATAGGGCTCCGCCCCGGTTGATGGCGGACGGGCCGGCACTTTGCCGGTCAGCCGCATATAGGTTGCCGCGAGGCGCGCATAGATGCCGGTGATCGCGCGCCGATAGGGCTCATCGTAGCGCGTCGCGGATCGGTCACCGCTGGTCTCGGCCAGTTTCTCGACTTCCCAGCTGGTCGCCGCGATGTCGGTGGAGATGGAAAGCTCGGCACCGAGTGCGTGCAAGGCGTCGAGATAATAGCCGATCACCGTCTCCGCGGCGCGCGCGAGTGCCAGGCGGAGCGATTCCGCGGTTACATTAGGGTTGCCGTCGCGGTCGCCGCCGATCCAGCTGCCCGGTTTCAGGAAGCTGGGCGGACGATGGCCCAGCGCGCGCTGCCAGCGCGTGTAGAGAGCGGGCAGCACGGGCAGGAAGCTGTCGCGCAGATAGGCGAGCGCGGTCTCCACCTCGTCCGCGACATAGAGCCGGTCCCGCCTGAGCGGCCGGGTCTGCCAGAGCAGCGCGATCTGGCGATAGATGGCGCGTTCGACGAGATCACCGTCGTCCGTCTCCTCGCGCCCCTGATCGCGCAGCAGCATCAGATCGGCGATCTTGTTGCGATGATCGATGATGCTCTTGCGGCGCACCTCGGTTGGGTGGGCGGTCAGCACCGGCACGATCAGACTGTCTTCGAGCAGGGCGAGCACGCCGTCCTTGTCGACGCCCTCCTTCTCCAGCCGCGCGATCGCCTGCGCGAAGTCGGCACCCGGCTCCGCCGCCACGCCTTGCCGATCCTCGGCGAGGTTGGCGAGCATCGAGAAGAGCATGAAGCCGCGCACGAAGGCGATGGTGTCGTCAAGGCTGAGCGCATCGAGGCCGGGATCGATCGCCCCGGCCGCGACGATGCCGCGGTGGCGGTCCACCGAGGCGGAACGAATATATTCCGTCCTTCGGAACAGCTGCTCGCCGCCATAGGCGCGGATCACGTCGCCGAGCAGCTTGCCGAGGAAACGGATGTCCGGGTTCTGGGTGATCGGAGGAGCGGATGCCATGGGAGGGATGCTGCATCGCAGCGCGACGAGAATCAATGCCGCTCCGTCAAGAATTCGGCCGCGCGTGGCCAACACGCAGCACTTTGCCTGTGGCATCTGCCCGGCCTAGGAGAACCGCCATCAGTGGGAGCAGATAATGAAGATTGATGGGTTCCTGATCTCGATGGCGAGCGCGATCATCCTCGCGCTGCTCTGGCCGGCTCTCGGCACCGCGGACGGCCCGCTGCATCTCGGCATCGTCACCGAGATCGGCATCGCGTGCGTCTTCTTCCTGCACGGCGCCGCGCTGTCGCCGCAGGCGCTGCGCTCCGGCGCGACCCATTGGCGGCTGCATCTGCTGGTCCAGAGCACCACCTTCGTGCTCTTCCCCATCGTCGGCTTCGGTCTGTGGTTCGCGACCAAGGGCCTGATGGCGGATGGGCTGCGCCTCGGTTTCTTCTATCTGTGCGCGCTTTCCTCCACCATCTCCTCGTCGGTGGCGATGACCGGAATCGCGCGCGGCAACGTCGCGGTGGCGGTGTTCAACGCCTCGCTCTCCGGGCTCATCGGCATGATCGTGACGCCGTTCCTCGTCGGCCTGGTCAGCGCCACCGGCGCCGGCGGACCTTCGGTCGGCGCGGCGATTCTGGATATCGTCAAGACGCTGCTTCTGCCCTTCGCGCTCGGCCAGATCGCCCGATCGTTCATCGGCGGCTGGGTCGGCCGCAACAAGAAGCTCACCTCTACGCTGGATCGCGGCGTGATCGTGCTGATCGTCTACAACAGCTTCTGTGAATCGACGCTCTCCGGTCTCTGGTCCAAGTTCAGCGTCGCGACTTTCGCTTTGGTCGCGATACTCTCGCTGCTGCTCCTCGTCCTCGCCTTGCTCTATACGACGCTGATCAGCCGCTGGATGGGGCTGTCCAAGGCCGATGAAGCGGCGGCGGTGTTCTGCGGATCCAAGAAGAGCCTCGCCAATGGAGCGCCGATCGCAAAGATCCTCTTCGCCGGCAATCCGGCGATCGGCATGATCATGCTTCCGCTGCTGCTCTACCACCAGATCCAGTTGATCATATGCGCCAATCTGGCGCGGCGCTATGCCGCCCGGGCCGAGGCCGAGCCGGCAGTCGTGTAGCCGAATGGAGGCGCATCAATGCCGGGCCTGGCCTCCGCCGGGCCCGGTATCGACGCACCGCCATCAGCGACCGGCCAACTGAACGTCGGTTGCGCTCTTTGCGGCGGCGAGCACGGCCGCGTGGCGGGCCGACGCGATCGCCTTGGTCCGGCAGGCCATGACGTGGAACTTGTTGACCTGATCCATCTCGCCGCACACCGCCTTCGCCGCGTGAAGGATGCGCTTGTCGAGCGCTGCCTTGCCGGCATCGGTGCTGAGATCCAGATCGCTATAGTGGATTTCGCTGGTCACCGTCTCGGCGTAGCCGGGTGCCGCGAAGGCAGCGGTCATCACGGTGGCGGCCACGGTTGCGAGGCCGGCGATCGAACGGGTCTTGAGGGTCAACATGGCTTCTTCCTTCCTGCCTTGAATGATGCCGACTGTTCAGCAGGAAGCGTGCCAGTTTCGTCTTTTGCCCAATTTGCGGGATTTTTTCTTTGTAGGAGCGATTTTGGCTGGATAGCGCTAGGTACTCTGCGCTGACTATTGGGGATTTTTGCCACTCCAATAAGGGGAATTATCCCAAGCGAAGGGATCCGTCCGCAAAGGCCGGTCGCGATCGGAATGGGAGGCGGGCCAGCCCGTCGCCACGAGCCGCGAGGCGGCAGCAATGACGGGCGGCCGGCGATCAGGCTTCGAGCGGAATGTCCCAATAGAGCCAGTCCCGCCAGCTCTCGTGCAGATAATTGGGCGGGAAGCTGCGGCCATGCTCCTGCAACTGCCAGCTCGTCGGCCGATAGGGGGCCTCGAACAGCGCCATTCTGGCCTGCTGCGGCGTCCGGCCGCCCTTGCGCAGATTGCAGGGCGCGCAGGCGGTCGACACATTCTCCCATGTCGTCCGGCCGCCTTGGGCGCGGGGGACGACATGATCGAAGGTGAGATCGCTCGTCGCGCCGCAATATTGGCAGGAGAAGCGATCCCGCAGGAAGAGGTTGAAGCGGGTGAAGGCGGGATGCTGCGACGGTCGCACATATTGGCGCAGCGCGATCACCGAAGGCAGGCGCATCTTGCTGGTGGGGCTGCGCACTTCGCGTGCATAATGATCGACGATGTCGACCCGTTCGAGGAACACCGCCTTGACCGCTGTCTGCCACGGCCACAGGCTGAGCGGATAGTAGCTCAGCGGCGTATAGTCCGCGTTGAGCACGAGGGCGGGACAACTGTCAGGATGACGAATGAGATCGGGATGGTACATGAGCGTGACCGACGGCCTCCTGTCTGGCGGAAGCTACCGCCAGACCGACCCCCGGCCCTGTCGCACTCAGGACGCGTATGCCCGGCCCGGCCGCGTCTCCGTCGCCCCGCTCCCTGCCCGGAAAGCGTGACGGGCACATGACAGCACGGGGCGCGACTCGCGGTCAAGAGCCCGTTTCGTGATTTCATCATCCCGCGCGACGGTGACCCGTTTCGCGCCGAGCCCTACCGGCCGCCTGCACCTCGGCCACGCCTATTCCGCCATGCTGGCGCATGATTTCGCGCGCGAGCGCGGCGGACGCTTCCTGCTGCGCATCGAAGATATCGATCCCGGCCGTACCCGCGAGGAGCATGTCCGCGGCATCGAAGAGGATCTCGACTGGCTCGGCCTGCGCTGGGATGAGCCACCGGTGCGGCAGTCCGCGCGATTGCCGCGTTACGATGCGGCGCTCGAGCGGCTGAAAGCGCTCGGTCTCGTCTATCCCTGCTTCTGCACCCGCGCCGAAATCGCGGCGAGCGCGGTGGCGCCGCACGGCAACGAAGGGCCGCTCTATCCCGGCACGTGCCGGGCGCTTCCGCCGACGGAACGGGCGCAGCGGCTGGCGGCGGACGCCCATTGCTGGCGGCTCGACATGCACGCCGCATCGGCGCGGGCCGGCGCCCTGCAGTGGCGTGACGCCGCCGCCGGCACCGTGATCGCCGAACCCGAGACGCTGGGCGATGTCGTGCTGGCGCGCAAGGATGCGCCGACCTCTTATCATCTGGCCGTCACGGTGGACGATGCGGCGCAGGGCGTGACAGACATCGTGCGCGGCGTCGATCTGTTCGCCGCCACGCATGTCCATCGCCTTCTCCAGGCGCTACTCGGCCTGCCGACGCCGGATTATCACCATCACCCGCTGCTCACCGCCCCGGACGGCTCCCGCCTCGCCAAGCGCGCCGGATCGCCCGCGCTGGCCGAATATCGTAAAGCGGGCATGGATCCCGGAACGCTGCTCGCCGCGCTCCGGCGCGGAACGCCGTTGCCACCCCCGCCGGGCAGGCCTACATGATGAGGCATGCAGACTTTTCTCACCGTGTTGCTGGTTCTGGCCGCGATCGGCGCCGTGGTCGCGCTGATCCGCGGCATCGTTATCTTCCTACGCACCACCGCCGCCGATCTCAACGGGCCTGACGGAGTGAACGTCTCGGGCGTGCGTCAGAACAAGATGATGCGGATGCGCATCCTCTTCCAGGCGCTGGCCGTGATCTTCGCGGTCCTGCTTCTGCTGCTCAAGCGGGCGAGCTGAAGCGCTGGTCAAGCTCACCAAGATCTACACGCGCACGGGGGACGGGGGCGAGACCGGCCTCGTCGATGGATCGCGCGTCGCGAAATCCGATCCGCGCATGGCGGCGATCGGCGATGTCGACGAAGCCAATTCGGTGATCGGCGTCGCGCTGCTCCACATCTCGGACCCCCCGGCGCGTGAGATGCTGGGCCGCATCCAGAACGAGCTGTTCGATCTCGGCGCGGATCTGGCGACGCCGGGCGAGGATTTCGCGCCGACCGAGATGGCGCTGCGCATCGTGCCGGGGCAGGTCGCGCGACTGGAACGAGAAATCGACGCGATGAACGAGGCGCTGGAGCCGTTGCGCAGCTTCATCCTGCCTGGCGGCGATCCGGCGGCGGCGTACGTCCATCTCGCTCGCGCGGTCGTGCGTCGTGCCGAACGGGCGGCGACCGCGGCGGCGCGTGCAGTTAATTTGAATCCCGAGGCTCTGGCCTACGTCAATCGTCTTTCGGACCATCTGTTCGTGCTTGGCCGTCTGCTCAATCGCGCGCGCGGGGACGTTCTGTGGAGGCCAGGCGCCACGCGCTGACCTCCCGCATTTCTGGCCGGATAGGGACAGGAGTCCCAGGCTGCACGATCGAATAGGTGCAACTTTCCGCTCTGCAGGCGGTTGAACCTGTCATAATGACAACCGATCTTGCCGGCGCGATGGCCGCTTCCGAACCCACCGCCGCTGGTGAAAGCCCGCTGGTCGAGCGCCTCATGCGGACCCGGACGCTGAGCGAGGCGCTCGTCGCGCCCTTGTCCGACGCGGACGCCACCGGCCAGTCAATGGCGGATGCTTCGCCCTCCAAATGGCACGTCGCGCACGTAACCTGGTTTCTCGAAAGCTTCATTCTGCGCGATCATGTGCCGGGCTATCGGCTGTTCGACGACGCCTTTCCTTTCCTGTTCAACAGCTATTACGAGGCTGAGGGCCCACGCCATGCCCGGCCGCGCCGTGGCCTGTTGACGCGGCCGTCGCTGGATCATGTGCTGGCCTGGCGTCGCCACGTCGACGAGGCGCTTGTGGCCGCGCTGCCGCGCCTGCCCGATGCGGCCCTGGCGCTCGTGGAGCTCGGCATTCACCACGAGCAGCAGCATCAGGAACTGCTGCTCACCGACATCCTGCATCTCTTCGCGCAGAATCCGATCGCGCCGGCCGTGTGGCCCAGCGTGCGCGACACGCCTTCGCCGCTGCCCGACGCGCTCCACTGGATCGAGGGTGCGGACGGGATCGTGACGATCGGTCATGACGGCGCGGGCTTCGGTTTCGATTGCGAAGGCCCGGCGCACCGCGTGCTGCTGCATCCGCATGCGCTTGCGGACCGGCCGGTGACCAATGCCGAATGGGCCGAATTCATCGCCGATGGCGGCTATGCGCGGGCTGAGCACTGGCTTTCGGACGGCTGGGCCTGGGTGCAGGCGGAGGGTATCGAGGCGCCGCTCCACTGGCGGATGGGAGACGATGGCCATTGGCGGCAATTCGCTCTGGACGGCCTGCATCCGGTCCGCCCGGCCGCGCCCGTCGCGCATGTCAGCTATTATGAGGCGGATGCCTATGCCCGCTGGGCGGGTGCCCGCCTGCCGACCGAGGCGGAATGGGAAAGCGCCGCCCGCGCGATCGATCCGGCATCGGGCAACCAGCTCGACGATGCCGGCCCCACCCGGCCGCGCGCCGGTGTAGGTGGGCGGGGCCTTCGGCAGATGTTCGGCGATGTGTGGGAATGGACGGGCAGTGCCTATCTTCCCTATCCCGGCTTCCGTCCCGCCGCCGGCGCGGTCGGCGAATATAATGGCAAGTTCATGTCCGGACAGTTCGTCCTGAAAGGCGCCAGTTGCGCCACCCCTCGCGGGCACAGCCGCGCGTCCTACCGCAACTTCTTCTATCCCCATCAGCGCTGGCAGTTCTGCGGCCTGCGCCTGGCCAAGGATATCTGACATGTTGATGGAAGATCTGCTGATCCTGCCGCCCGTCGAGGTGGATCCCGCCTTCCGCGCGGATGTCCTGAATGGCCTGCGTATGCAGCCGCAGCGCGCCATTCCCGCGCGCTGGTTCTACGATCATGCCGGTTCTCGGATATTCGAGGAGATCACCGAGCTTCCGGAATATTATCCGACCCGTACCGAGACGGCGCTGCTCAAGGCACATTGCGCGGAGGTGGGCCGAATCGCCGGACCGGGCCGGGCGGTCGTCGAGTTCGGATCGGGATCGTCCACCAAGACGCCGCACCTCCTCGCTGCCGTCGAACCCTCCGCCTATGTGCCGATCGACATTTCGGGCGAATTCCTGCGCCAGTCCGCAGCGGCGCTCGCCGAGAATTTCCCGAAGCTGCCGGTGCTGCCGCTGGAGGCGGACTTCACCTATCCGCTGGAACCGCCCGCCTCGATCGCGCGGCTGCCCAAGCTCGGCTTCTTCCCTGGCTCGACCATCGGCAACATGGTGGCGCGCACCGCGGTCAATCTGCTGCGCGCAATGGTGGAGACGCTGGGGATTGGATCGATGCTGCTGATCGGCATGGACCGGATCAAGTCCACCGACATATTGATCCCGGCCTATGACGATGCCGCCGGAGTTACCGCACGCTTCAACCTCAACCTGCTGAATCGCATCAACAGGGAACTGGCGGGCACCATCCCGGTCGACGCCTTCCGCCATCGTGCGATCTGGAACGACGATTATTCCCGCATCGAGATGCATCTGGAGGCGGTGCGCGACGTGCGTTTCTCCGTCGCTGGGCAGGATTTCGAGATGCGGGCAGGCGAAACGATCCATACCGAGAACAGCCATAAATATGGCCCGCGCGATGCCCGCCTGCTGCTCCGCGCCGGAGCGTGGACGCCGATCCGCGAATGGGTCGATCCCGACGGGCTATTTTCTCTGATCCTCGCCGAAGCCCAGCCGCCCGGAACCGCGCCCTGACCTGCCGGGCGTCCGGTCAGGCGATCAGGCGCAGGGTGTTCGAAGCCGGCCTGAGCTGGCTGCGGGCGATCAGCTCGTCATGCACCGCATAGGCCTGGGCGACCAGCATCTTCGAGGCATTGCATCCGGCGTGGCGGACAGGCTGCTTGCGCAACGAGGCCCACTCCAGCCCCACGGCGATGCCGATACCTGTGGCGAGACGGCGTGATCCAGCCTCCGGCGCTGCGCAAAGCCCGTCATAATCGACGAAAATCTGCCGCGACCGTATCGCTTCGGGCTGTCCGATGAGGAAGGCATAGGCCTCGATCCAGCGCCGCAGCCAATAGTCGATCCGGCTCGGGTCGTCCCCATGTTCCTCGCTGGTCAGCAGAAAGGGGCGGTGGTCGGCGCCGAATTCGTGATGGCCGAGCCAATGCATGAAATGGCGGCGGAACGGGTCTTCCCTGGCGAGCGCGCAGGCGCGGATATGCTGGCCCAGCAGCGACGCGCTCTGCTCGATCGGATCGCGGAACGGATGGATCAGGATCGCATCGTCGAACGCCTCGACCAGCGCTGGCAGGCGCAGGATATTGCTGTTGTTCTTCGACAAGTAGCGGTCGCGGCCATAGCGCCGCCGCACCAGCCTCACATAGTCCCGGAAGGCGGCGATGCTGCGCGCTTCCGGATTTACGGGCCGCAGGCCGTCCCTGCCGCGATAGCGTTCGCCCTCGTGGCAGAGCCAGAACAGCTCTTCGAGCGCTTCCGGGCTGTCGAGGTCATGCTCGAGGCCATCGCCATGGCCGCGCTCGACCCGTGCCACCTCGCGTTTCATCCTCTGGCCGATCCGCGCCCAGCCGTTGGGCGCGAGCGGAAAGGGCAGGTCGCGATAGGTGGGGCTGGCGAACAGGCCGGTATCGTGAAGCAGCCGCGTCACTATCGTGGTGCCGGCGCGCGCCAGCCCGACGATGAATATCGGCGCTCCTCCGATGCGTTCGTTCGGCAGCGGCGGATGAAGCCGCCGCTCGATCGAGAAGCTCGTTTCGAGTACCGCCCGGCTGCCCAGTGCCACGCGTTGCAACAGTCGTTCTCCGGCTGCCGAGGCGGTTTTGCGTTGCTGCCGGCGCATCAGCAGATAGGCTGAGCTGATCAGGAAGATCGCGATCCGCGACGGCCCGTCGATGAGTGCCTCCCGCACGCCCAGCGGCAGGACCGCATTGAGCATCAGGAGGAAGAGGATCGGCGCCGCGACGAGCAGCAGCAGGCCGCCGCTGGTGAGCGAGGCGCGCAGCAGCGAAGCGGAGGCGAGACGCAGCGCCCTCTCCTTGGCCCACTCGGACACGCCGGTCCTCAGGAGGAGCTGTGTAGCCCTCCGCGCGCGGTGCGCGAGACGGGTGAGGGACGTGATGACGCCCAACGCCGGAATCAGCTCCAGCGCCGCGAGCGTGCCGACCACCAACAGCGCCGATCCCAACAGCATCACATGCCCCGGTCGCGGGCCGCTTCGACCGTTCGTTCGGTTTTCAGAACGGTGCCCCGTCCGGTCAGCCGGCGGATCAGCCGCTTGAGCGGATACCAGAGGATCGAGAACAGGCCGAGAAACACCGCGACGACGACGCCGAGCGCGGTTGCCACCGCGCCCATGCCGAGGCCGGGGCCGAGATAGGCGAATGCCGGCGTCGGGATCAGCGGCAGGAGAAGGGCGAGGGGAAGCATGTTCAGGCGCATTGGGCGTGCTCCGCTGCTAGGATGGCAGGACCATCGGTGATGGGATCGAGGTAGCGGCTCCAGCGGAGCTGGTAGCGGTGTCTGGCGGGATCGGCCGAGATGTAGCGCCAGCGTATGGTGCCGTCGGGCGCCACACGCAAAAGGCGCCCATGCTCGGTTTCCTCGACCATCATGTCGCCGTTCGGCAGGGGCGTCGCGCGGCCCTGAGCGCGCGTGGCGATATGATGGAGGGTGGTGGCGGCGACGAGGGGAAAGTGCACCGTGTCGGTCGCGAAATCATAGACCGGAATGCGGTTGAGGCCATCCACCTCACCCTCCGGCGCGGCGAAGCGCCAGTGATTGTCGAAC
The DNA here is from genome assembly GCF_009755815.1 of Flavisphingomonas formosensis. Classification (GTDB taxonomy): domain Bacteria; phylum Pseudomonadota; class Alphaproteobacteria; order Sphingomonadales; family Sphingomonadaceae; genus Flavisphingomonas; species Flavisphingomonas formosensis. Next base: position 46,735 of record NZ_WRPK01000013.1, on the reverse strand, counting down.
ACCGAGATGCGATGATCGTCGATGATGCTGACGTCGTGCTGCATCGCCCAGGGCCCGACCCGATGCCAGAGGATCTTGCCGGCCGACGGTCGGTAGAGCGCGATCATCGAAAGATTGCGCAGGCTCAGGAACAGGTCGCCGCGCTGCCAGTAGGGGCCGGACGTCAGCACCGGCTGGACGTCGTTGAGGTGGAACGGATCGTCCACATAGGGATGGCTGCGCCACAGCGTGCCGAGGCCGTTCGCATCCAATATGTCGGAGATGCGTCGCAGCAGGAGCGTCCGCCCTTCGGGCGAGGCTTTCAATATCGCTTCGTCGTTGAAGGTCGGTGCGACGTTCGGCATGCGTGGCACCGGAAAGCGATAGACCGCCCAGATCGCGCCGTCCGGGCCGCGTTCGGCCGAGTGGTGGAAGATGCCGTCGATCTGCCATTCCACCCGTCCGCACGCGTCCACCCGCGCGAGCGGCGAGGTGTCGTGGATGACGAGGCCGCCGTCCGGCATCAGCAGCGGATGCATCATCAGATTCATGCCCACGCCGCGATCGCGCTCGAGATCGACGAGCGCGGATCGGAAATGCGATCGTGCGTTGATCGCATCGATGTCCGGCCGATATTCGTGAACCACCACGCCGTCGCTGAGGCGCAGCAGCCGCACGACCGGACGGCGCAACGCGTCGCTGAAGCTGGTCAGCAATATGTAGCCGGGATCGACCAGGGGCTGCGCCGTATTGCGCCAGAAGCCGTTGGGCAGCAGCGCGTCCGGGCCATCCGTATACGGCCGGAACGGCTTGTAGGGATGGTCGCCGCGCAGCAGGCGCTTCATGGTGCGCGGGATCGTCGCAATGTCCATTGCGATCGCCCCGGCGCGGCCGGAGCGGTCCGCGGTCCGCACCAGCGATCCGAACAGGATGATCAGGACGAGGCAGAAGGGGAGAAGGAGCAGGAGCACCCAGAGCGGCACCGGATGCGACAGGAATCGGTCCCAGCGGGAAGCGAATCTCCTCGCTTGTCGCCTTGTTTCAAGCGTCCCGCTCAAGCCGATCTCCTTGGCGGCGGCGCAAGCAGACGCAATGTCGCTCCGCCGCCGAGGGTCGTGATGGCGGCTAAATATTCGCTTCAGATTTCGTGATGTTACAGGCCTGAAAGATTCGCTCCATGTGCGCTGCGGCTTTGCTCCGCCGCTCTTTCCCTCATCGCCGTCGCCGCCTATCAGCCTCGCGAGTCATCGGATGGGAGACGGGCGGTGAAGACGATTGGCGTGATCGGCGCGGGCCAGATGGGCGTGGGCATTGCGCAGGTGAGCGCGGCGGCGGGCTATCGCGTGCTGCTGGCCGATATTTCGCAGGAGCTGGCCGACAAGGGCAAGGCCAACATCGCCAGGACGCTCGGCCGGCTGGTCGAGAAGGAAAAGATGAGCGCCGCCGATCGCGACGCGCTGCTCGGGCGGATCGAGACGGCCGGCGACGTGGCGCCCATGGCTGAGGCCGACCTGGTCGTCGAGGCGGCGACCGAGCGCGAGGACATCAAGCGCAAGATTTTCGAGAATGTTTCCAACGTGCTCGGATCGGAGGCGCTGCTCGCCAGCAACACCTCCTCCATCCCGATCACGCGTCTGGCGCAGGCCTCCGCCGATCCGGCGCGCTTCATCGGCGTGCATTTCTTCAATCCGGTGCCGCTGATGGCGCTCGTCGAGGTGATCCGCGGCCTCGCCACATCCGATGCGACGGTGACGGCGGTGGACGGCTTCGTGAAATCGATCGGCAAGACGGTGGTCCACGTCAACGACGCGCCCGGCTTCGCGGTGAACCGCATCCTGCTGCCGATGCTCAACGAGGCGGTGTTCGCGCTCGGCGAGGGTGTCGCCTCGGTGCGGGACATCGACAATGGCTGCCGGCTCGGCCTCAATCATCCGATGGGCCCGCTGCAGCTCGCCGACTTCGTTGGCCTCGACACCTGCCTGGAGATCCTCAAGGTTTTCCTGTCGACCACCGGCGATCCCAAATATCGCCCCGCGCCGCTGCTCGTGAAATATGTCGAGGCAGGCTGGTACGGCCGCAAGTCTGGCCGCGGCTTCTACGATTATTCCGGTCCGGAACCCGTGCCGACGCGCTGAGCGGCGCTTGACGCGGCTGCGGCTCCCCGATCACAAGGGGGGCCGTGCAGACGGGGGCCACCGCCGAATCGGAAACGCGTGCGCCTGCCGGCGAGGCCGGAGGCGGCGATGCTGCGTCTGCACCGCTGATGGCGCGGATGGCGATCGTCTATTTCGCCTATTTCTTCTTCCTCGGGATCAACACCGTGTTCGGCGCGAGCTGGCTCGGTTCGCGCGCGCTCGATCCGGTGATGATCGCGCTGGTCGGCTCGGCCTCGCTGATCGCCAAGACGGTCGGCCAGCCGCTGCTTTCCTACCTCGCCGACCTGTTCGGGCGCCGCACGCTGCTGATCGTCGCCGCGCTCTGTGCCGGGCTGGCGACGTTCGTGCTGATCTTCTGCCACGCGCCCGGCCCGATCCTGATGATGATGATCATCGCCGGCCTCTTCGTCGGGCCGGTGATTCCACTGGCCGACGCGCTCGCGCTGGCCGATCGGACGATGAACTACGGCCTGGCGAGACTGTGGGGCTCGCTCGGCTTCGCCATCGCCAATGTCCTCGGCGGGGCGCTGATCGACCGGTTCGGCGTGCCGATGGTGATATGGCTGGAGGTTGCGGGTCTCGCCATATTGGCAGTCGCCGCCCGGGCGCTGCCGACAGGGGCCGCCGCCACGCGGCCGATCCGCGATCCCGCGATCGACGCCGACCGCAATCGCGCGCTGCTCGCCATCCTGCGCCTGCCGCAGACCTGGATATTCATCCTGTCGGTTTCGCTGATCAACGCCGGTCACGCTTATTATTATCTGTTCAGCGTCGTCCATTGGCACGATCATCTCGGCTATTCCTACGGGCTGACCGGGTGGCTCTGGGCGTGGGGCGTGATGGCGGAGGTCAGCCTGCTCGCGCTGTTCGGCAACAAGGCCAGCCCGCGCTGGGCGATCGGCCTGATGCTGGCGGGCGGCCTCGGCGCCATCGTGCGTTTCACCGGCACCGCCTTCGATCCGCCCATCCTGATCCTGTTCGGGCTGCAGACGCTGCATGGCCTGACTTATGGCGCGATGCATCTCGGCGCGATGCAGACGCTGCGCGCAGCCGTGCCCGATCATGTCTCCACCGCGGTGATGGGCGTCTATGCTGCGATGGTGAACGGCGTGATCTTCGGAATCGTCACATCGGTGCTGGGCGGCATCTACGAAGATTATGGCGGGCGCGGCTACCTGCTGTCCGCCGCACTCGGCCTGGCCGGCACGATCGGTATATTCATCTTTTCGCGCTTGTGGAGCGGCGGACTTTTCCTCAAGAGCGGCGCGCGCCTCGAAGGCGCCTGACCACGCCCGCTGGAGAGGCCATTGTCCACCGCCGCCGATCACGCCCCCGATCCTGCCCTGCTCCTCAAGGCCGAGACGCTCACCGAGGCGCTGCCCTATATGCAGCGATATGCCGGCGAGACCTTCGTCGTGAAATATGGCGGCCACGCGATGGGCGATCCCGAGGCGGCGCGCGATTTTGCCGAGGATGTCGTGCTCCTGAAGGCGGTCGGCATCAATCCCGTCGTCGTCCATGGCGGCGGCCCGCAGATCGGCACCATGCTGAAGACGCTCGGCGTCGAGAGCCGCTTCGTCGACGGGCTGCGCGTCACCGATGCGGAGACGATGAAGGTCGCGGAGATGGTCCTCTCCGGCGCACTCAACAAGGAGATCGTGTCCTGGATCGGCCGCGCGGGCGGCCGTGCCATCGGCATTTCCGGCAAGGATGGCGGTTTCGTCGTGGCGGACAAGGTCCGCCGTACCAGGCGGGATCCGGACAGCAACGTCGAGAGCGTCGTCGATCTCGGCTTCGTCGGCGAGCCGGCGGAAATCGACCGGCGGGTGATCGACACCATCTCCAAGGCGGGCATGATCCCGGTCGTCGCACCGGTGGCGGTCGGCACCGATGGCGAGACCTACAATATCAACGCGGATACCATGGCGGGTGCGATCGCGATCGGCCTCGGCGCGGCCCGCCTCTTCCTGCTGACGGACGTACCCGGCGTGATGGACAAGGAGAAGCGGCTGCTGCGCGACCTGACGCCCGAGAAGATCGAGACGCTGCAGGGCGATGGCACGATCACCGGCGGCATGATCCCCAAGCTCGAGACCTGCGTCCACGCGGTCCAGGGCGGCGTCGATGCCGCCGTGATCCTCGACGGGCGCATTCCGCATGCGATGCTGCTGGAGATCTTCACCAAGCGCGGCGCGGGTACGCTCGTGAAGCTCTGAGAGCATTCACCCGTGGTTGACGTGGAACCCTCTTCTTCGTCACCCCAGCGCAAGCTGGGGTCGCTCTCCACAGCTACCCGGCTGCCTCTTGAGAGCGATGCCAGCTTCCGCTGGCATGACGGGGAAGAAAGCCAACCGAACGGATATGTGAAGCGGTGCCCTTATCGGGGAGGATGAAAGGGGGGAGCATCTCGTCCCGCGCCGATCAGTGAAGATTGCCCCATCGTTCTCCCCCCGCTAGAGCGTGGCCACTGACATGGCCCTTCTTCGGGGCGGGATTTCGGGATAGCGCGCATGCCCTTTGTGAATGCCCTGCTGCAGATCGTCGATCTGCTGCTCTATATTCTCACATGGATCATCGTCATCCAGGCGATCCTGTCGTGGCTGGTGGCGTTTAACGTCATCAACACGCACAATGATTTCGTTCGCTCGTTGCTCTACGCGCTCGATCGGATCACCGAGCCTCTCTACCGGCCGATACGCAGGATCATGCCGGATTTCGGCGCGCTGGATCTCTCACCCATGGTGGTGCTGCTCCTGCTCTACATCCTGCGGTCGATCGTGCTGCCGCAGATCCAGATGGCTTTGGTCTATTGAGGAGCCCCGCCATGACGGCCGAGATCATCGACGGCAAAGCCTTCGCCGCCGGGCTGCGCGCCCGGGTGGGTCAGGCTGCCGGCCTCTTCCAGTCGGTCGCGAACAGGGCCGCGGGGCTCGCGGTCGTCCTCGTCGGGGAGGATCCGGCCAGCGCAGTCTATGTCCGCTCCAAGGGCAAGGCCACGCTCGAGGCCGGCATGGCCAGCTTCGAGCACCGGCTGCCGGCCGGCACGCCGCAGGAGGAGCTGGTCGCGCTCGTCCACCGGCTCAATGCCGATCCGGCGGTGGACGGCATCCTCGTCCAGCTTCCGCTGCCGCCGCATATCGACGAGAATGCGATCATCGCCGCGATCGATCCGGACAAGGATGTCGACGGTTTCCACCCGATCAACGCCGGCCGTCTCGCCACCGGCCTGCCGGGCTTCGTGCCGTGCACGCCGCTTGGCTGCCTGATGCTGCTCAAGGACCGGCTGGGCGATCTCTCCGGCCTGGACGCTGTGGTCATCGGCCGCTCGAACATCGTCGGCAAACCGATGGCGCAACTGCTGATCCGCGAAAGCTGCACCGTCACCGTGGCGCATAGCCGTACGCGCGATCTGCCCGCGCTCGTCCGCCGCGCCGATATCGTGGTCGCCGCTGTGGGCCGGCCCGAAATGGTGAAGGGCGACTGGATCAAGCCGGGCGCGACCGTGATCGATGTCGGCATCAACCGCGTGCCCGCGGCCGAGCCGGGCAAGACCCGCCTTGTCGGCGACGTCGATTTCGCCGGTGCCAGCCAGCTCGCCGGAGCGATCACGCCAGTGCCGGGCGGCGTGGGGCCGATGACGATCGCCGTGCTGCTGCGCAACGCGCTGGTCGCGGCGCATCGTCATGCCGGCGTGGAGCTGACCGAGCGGCTGTGATCGCCCTCTTCCTCTCCGCCTTCGTCACTTTCTTCGTCATCATTGACCCGCCCGGCTGCGCGCCGATCTTCGCCAGCCTCACCTCCGGCACCACTGCCGTGCATCGCCGCGCGATGGCGATGCGCTCTGTCGGTGTCGCGACGGGTATCTTGCTGGTCTTCGCCATCTTCGGCGAGGATCTGTTCCGCGTGCTCGATATCGGACTCGACGCCTTCCGGGTGGCGGGCGGGATCATGCTGTTCCTGATCGCGATCGACATGGTGTTCGAACAGCGCACCCAGCGCCGCGAGGATCGCGCGAAGGAGATCGAACGCAAGGCGGCAGAGGAGGAACGCCCGCTGGAGGAGGAGGATATCTCCGTCTTCCCGATGGGCATCCCGATGATCGCCGGCCCCGGCTCGATCGCGACGGCGATGCTGCTCACCTCCAAGGCGCGGGGCCTGATCGAGACGCTGATCACGCTGGGCGCGATGCTGAGCGTGCTGGCGCTGACCCTGATCGCCCTGCTCGCCGCCGCGCCGATGATGCGCGTGCTCGGTCCCAAGCTGGAGGCGATGATCACCCGCGTGCTCGGCGTCATCCTCGCCGCGCTGGCCGCGCAATTCGTGATCGATGGGCTGAAGGCGAGCTTCGGCTGAACCTATTTCTGCACAGGTTCCGGGGTTTCCTTGGCTTTCTCCATAAGCGCCTTGTTGACGTTGATCCTGATGTTTCTGGCTGGGTTCGTCGCGGTTGCGATCGTCGTCGACTTTTCTCGCTCAGTCACCACCATCTTCTTGGCGTCAGCATAGCTGGGCCAGTCCGTGAAAATGGCATTTGCCATAATGGCCTTGCTGTTGCCGTAGGTGAGGATCACCGGCGCATTGCCACCTTTGGGCCAGCTGCTGGGTCGATCGAACTGGAAATATCCGTTTCGCCCCTCATTGACCGCGAAGCCGTAACGGGAGTCCCAGAGTCCCCGCCCCTTGCCCATATAGCGTATCGCAGAAATCTGCTCCGTGCCGACCTCAAATCGCTCGAGCAAGCAGTATTCGGCTCCTTCTATGGCCGGGCTTGCCGGCCTGGATTTCACATTGAAATGACGAGGCAGGGTGATGCTGATAGCCATCGCATCCGCAGCCGTCGCCGATTTTTCCCCGCCGCTTCCGGCACCATCCTTCATCGCGCCCTCGCATCCCGGCATGTTCGCAAACAGTCGCTTTCCGGAGGCGAAAAGCTCGGCGGTAACCGGCGCGCGCGGAAAGGGCATTTCCTGGAAGAGCGCTGCGGCGGCCTCCTCCACCTCCGCTTTTCGCGACTCCGGCCCACCGACCGTGATGACCACCGACCATAAGCCGATATTCTGCCACCATAACCCTTGCACCCGGGTCTCGCTGGGCAGGTTGTAACGTGCCCAGCGCATCTTGCCGGCCGGCTCCCGATCGCCGAGCATGAATGGCGCGGAAGAAAGGACTGTCGGCTTGGGAATATTGCCGCTGGCCTGTTCGACGTCGGCGGCCATGGTTATCATCGTCCATGGGAGATCCGCGCCGAAGTCGACGCCGCGCACATCCACGCGCAATTGCAGCAATATGCCGAGAGTAAGAGCTTTGTCGGGACTCTCATACCAGACCTTGACGCTCGCACCGTCCTGGCGGGTCGAAGTGAACTGCCGACGCTCGAAAGTTCGCCATTTTGTTGGGAAGACGAAACCCATATCCTTCTGCACGGCATCGCCATTCGCCTCCAGTTCCCAGAGCGGAACCTTCGGCGGCGCATTGTCTTGCGCACGATAAAAGGGGGTTTGTGCGTGGGCTGTCGCGGCCATCAAAAGCGCACACAGCGTCGCTGACAGAAAATGTCGCATAGTCCCTTCGCCCCTTTTTCTCTGAACAGCTTGCGCATTCCAATCGAACACACAAGCCCCCCGCGCCGACCGCAGATGTCGGACATTGCCCGCGTGAAGACAGGCAGGGACGGGAAGATCAGACCTTGGCCCGGATCAGCCGGCCCGGCCGCTCCCCCATGTCTGCGTCGCGTTCGCGCGTCACCACGCCGTTCTGCAGCGTCGCGACGAAGCCCGTCGTCTCCTGGCACAGGCGCGCGCCGCCGGCCGGCAGGTCGTGCCGCATCGTCGGCAGCCGCACGTTCAGCCGGTCGAAGTCGATCACGTTCACGTCTGCGCGCTTGCCGAGGGTCAGTTCGCCGCGGTCATGCATGCCGAAGGCGCGCGCGTTGCGGCGGGTAATGCGCTCCACCATCGATTCCAGGGAGAATTTCGGGCCGCGCTTGCGGTCCCGCGCCCAGAAGCTGAGGTGCATCGGCAGCAGCGAAGCGTCCGCGATCAGCCGCACATGCGCGCCGCCGTCGCCGAGCGACGAGAGCGTGTTGGGATGGGTCAGCATCTCATGGACGTGGTCGAGATTGCCGTTGGAATAGTTTAGCAGCATCTGCGGCACCACGCCGTCGCCGTCACCTGCGGCGAGGTGATCGTAGACGATCTCCTGCGGATCCTTGCCGGTGCGCGCGGCGATGGCGCCGATCGTCTCGTCGGGTTCGTAATCCGTATCCTCGTGGAAGAGGTGGGCGATCGGCGCCCGCTCGGTCATCACCCGCGCGGTCCCCCAAGTGATCATGTCGATGCCATTGCCCGGCGGCAGATCCTCCTGCGCCAATATGGCGGCGCGGCGGGCGGGATCGCGCATCGCCGCTGCCCGCTCCTTGCGCGGCAGGTGCGCGATCTCGAGATAGGCCGGGCGCAGCATGAAATTGTGATAGCCGTCCAGCGTCGTCAGCATGCCCATGCCGCGCGTCGCGATATGCGCGTGGATCGAAAGGCCGGCGGCATTGGCCTTCGCCGTCTCGGCCAGCATTGCGCGCCAGTCTTCCGGATCGGCATCGATCTGCGGCAGCAGATAATGGACCGGCCGGCCGCTGACCCGGGCGATCATCTCGAACAGGCGATGCTCGGCGATGCGTGCGTCGCGGCCGATGAAGCCTTGCATGCCGGCGCCCGCCGTGCCGCGCGCGACGACCTGGAAATGGCCGCGGCCGCTCTCGCCCATCGCGCGGGCGAGCGTCTCCAACTCCTCATGCTCGGCATAGGTGCCGGGTACCTTCTCGAACGTCTCGCCGTAGAAATGTTCCTCGACGCGGCCGCTCGACATGCCCATCGCGCCCGCCGCCATCGCGCCTCGGACCGCATCGGCCATCAGCGAGACCTCGGCCTCGGTCGCACGCTCGTGCGCGACGGCACGTTCGCCCATCGCATAGACGCGCAGCGGCGCATGGGCGATCATCACGCCGACGTCGACGCCGAACCGCCGCCCGTCGAGGAAATCCATATATTCCGGGAAGCTCTCCCAGGAGAAGGGAACGCCTTCCTTGAGCACGATGCCGGGGATCGCCTCGACACCTTCCATTACCGCGACCATCCGGTCCTGATCGGTGGTGCGCACCGGCGCGAAGCCGACGCCGCAATTGCCGAACACGGTGGTGGTGATGCCGTTGGAGAAGGAGGGATCGAGCGTGTCGTCCCACGTCGCCTGTCCGTCATAATGGCTGTGGACGTCGACGAAGCCCGGCGTCACCAGCGCGCCGTCCGCATCGATCACGCGCCGCGCCTTGCCGGTGATGCGGCCGCCGATCGCGACGATCCGGCCGTCCTCGATGGCGAGATCGCCGCTGCGCGGCGGCGCGCCCGTTCCATCGACCAGCGTGCCGCCCCTGATCACCACGTCCAGCATCGATACGCTCTCCTCGGTGCGGTGCCGGTGCGTGCCGGCCCGCCTGGACGAGAGACTATCTTTGGTGAGACAGGGTGTAAAGGACGGTGCGTCGCCCCCTCAGGCGAAGATCTCGCTGAGCGCTTCGGTTTCGGGACCGTCCTTCCAGTCGCGGAGCTCCAGGAAGAGCGAGGCGATGACGGTCGACCCATAGGCCGTCGTCAGCGTCTGCAGGACTGCAGAGGGCAGCTTGCCGAGCAGGACCGGGCTGTTCGCCAATCCGCCCACTACGCCGCCGATGATGGCCACGACCCCGGTAAGCAGCCCGAGGACGATGGTCAGCAGCACGGCGCAGCCGAATATCTTCCAGCGCGCGCCCGCGGTGAGCTGGCGGCTTCGCCCCAGCGCCCGGATCACGCCGTCGCGCTCGATCACCAGCGCCGGCATCGCGACCGCCCACATGATGGAAAGGATGATGCCCGGCACCACCAGCAGGATGAGGCCGACGATCAGGCCGAGTATCATGATGATTATGAGCAGCAGCAACGGGCCGGTCACGCGTAGGGCGCCACCGATGGCTTCGCCGAATCCCATCGCACGCCCGCTTCTGTGGCTCGCTGTCACACGCATCAAGGCTGCCTGGCCGATCAGCGCACCGAAACCGACGATGATGCCGCCGACGGCGGCCGCGGTCGTGAAGGTCGTGCCGACCGGCATGGAGAAGGCGTTCGCGCTGAACCCCCTCACCGTCCATTCGAAGATCAGGTTAGGGAGGGTTCCGAAGAGGAATGCGATGCCCAGCGTCACCACCGGATCGCTCCGGATCGCCGCCATGCCCTGCTCGAGAACCTCGCTTAGCGAAAACCCGAATGCCTGGTACCCCGAACCTGTCGCCATGATGCCCCTCTGCGCGTGCAACGGTGCCTCCCCAGGCGCCGTCGACGGAAAAACTGGCCTCCACTTCGGATACTGTCCACTATTTTCGCCGTTGCACGGGCACCCACTTGCTCTACTTTGGATGTTTGTTACGGGCAGTTGCCGGGGGCCGGATTTGAGCGGGAATTCGCAGGAAGCGGCGGCTGCCGCGGAGCGTTTCGCCGCCGCCCATGCCGCGCTCAAGGCGGACGGATCGATCCAGTTCACCCTGAAGCCCGCGCCTCCGCCGGCGGAACCGCCGCAATGGCTGATCGACATGCTGCGCTGGATCGGCCGGATGCTGCGTCCGGTCGGCCGCTTCTTCCGCTGGCTCGGCAGTTTCCTGCCCGATCTGCCCTATGCCTATATCCTGATGTGGACGGTGCTGGGGGCGGCTGCCGCGCTGCTGATCTGGATGATCGTCGAACGCCTACGCCATGGCGAATGGCGCCTGCCGCAGCGGCGCAGGTCGGCGACCGCGCTGGACGTGCCGGAGGAAGAGCCGGAATGGCGCCCCGATGCTGCGCCGGCACGCGCCTGGCTGCAGGAGGCCGACGCACTGGCCGCCCAGGGCCGTTATGCCGAGGCGGTGCACCATCTGCTGCTCCGCTCCGTCGAAGACATCGCCCGCCGCCGGCCGCGCCTGGTGCAGCCGGCGTTGACCAGCCGGGAACTCGCCTCGGCCGATGCCGTACCGAGTGGCGCCCGCTTGCTCTTCACCGGCATTGCCGCGCTCGTCGAGCGCAGCCTGTTTGGCGGCCGGCCGGTCAGCGAGCGCGAATGGCAGATCGCGCGCGACGACTATTCTCGTTTTGCTCTTGCCGCGACGTGGCGCGGATGAGCGATCTCGCGATCCGGGCCGCGGGCGATGGAGCGGACGGCGTGTTCCGCCCGCGCACGGTGGCGCTGCTGCTCGTCATCGGCATATTGGGTTTCCTCGGCACGCTGGTGCTCGGTGCCTTCGCGCCCGATTTGCGATCTGGCCACAATGGCGGCGCCCACGCGCTGTCCACCGCCGCGGTCGGCTTCGGCGGCATCGTGCGCCTGGCGGAGGCGACGGGGCGCAATCCGGTGATCCTGCGCAACGACACGCTGTTCGATACCGAGGATCTCGTCGTCCTCACGCCGGAGACCGGGCTGGAGGATATGGGCAAGATATTGGCGCGGCGCGCAGTGAAGCCGACGCTCGTCATCCTGCCCAAATGGGCGACCGTCGCGGATCCCGACAAGACGGGCTGGGTACGCGAGGCCGGTCTCGTCCTCCGCGCGGCGCCCGAGGCGGTATTCGCTCCGCAATTCCGCTTCTCGGTCTCGCGGCATCGCAGCGGCGGCCGTCCGCTCCGGTCGGTGGACGTGCCGCCCGCGATCCAGTTCGCGGCCGCCCGCCCGCTGCAGACCATAGCCGGCAAGGAACTGCGCCCGCTGATCACGGACGATCGCGGCGGCATCGTGCTGGCGCAGCTGGGCACCAGGCCGCTCTATGTGCTCGCCGATCCGGATTTGCTCTCCAACATCGGCATGGCCGATGCCCGTCAGGCACAGTCGGCGTTGACGCTGCTCGACTATCTTAATTCGGGTGGCGCGACGTCGATCAAGTTCGATGTCACGCTCAACGGCTTCGGCGCCGCTCCCAGCCCGCTCAAGCTCGCCTTCGAACCGCCCTTCCTGGCGATGACGCTGGCGGTGGCGATCGCGCTCATGATGGTGGCGATGCAGGCGCTCGCTCGCTTCGGCCCGGCGCGCCGGCGCGAACGGGCGATTGCATTCGGCAAGGCGGCGCTGATCGACAATACGGCGGCGCTGGTGCGCAAGGCCGGGCGCGAGGCGGCGCTTGGCCGCCGCTATGCCGATGTGGTGCGCGATCTCGCGGTGGCGGCGTTCGGCGTGCCGGCGCGGCTCCACGACGGCGCGATCGACGATTATCTCGATGGCCTGGGCGGCAGGGAGCGATTCAGCGATCTCGCCAATCAGGCGAGGGACGCGGGCGACCGGCACGCCATGCTGGCTGCCGCACAGAGGCTGCATCGATGGAAACAGGAGAAGGGCGGTTGACGGTCAATGAGGTCAAGGCGCTCGCCGAGAATATTCGCGGCGAGGTGAGCAAGGCGGTCGTCGGTCAGGACGCGACGATCGATCTGATGCTCGTGACGCTGCTCGCCGGCGGCCACATCCTGCTCGAAGGGCCGCCGGGCACCGCCAAGACGCTGATCGCGAACAGCTTCTCGCGCGCGCTCGGCCTTACCTTCGGGCGCATCCAGTTCACGCCGGATCTCATGCCCGGCGACATCATCGGCGCCAACCTGTTCAATTTCCAGACCTCGACCTTCACCCTCACCCGCGGCCCGATCTTCACCGACATCCTGCTGGCCGACGAGATCAACCGTACGCCGCCCAAGACGCAGGCCGCGCTGCTCGAGGCGATGCAGGAAGGCACCGTCACCATCGACGGCGTGAGCCTGCCGCTCGGCGAGCGCTTCATGGTGATCGCGACCCAGAACCCGATCGAGCAGCAGGGCGTCTATCCGCTGCCCGAGGCGCAGCTCGATCGCTTCCTGTTCAAGCATATCGTGGATTACCCCTCGGCTGCGGAGGAAAGGCGCATCGTCGCCACCCATGGCGCGCGCCAAGCGGCTATGTCGCCCGAGCAATGGGGCGTCGCACAGATCGCATCGGCGCAGGACATTCATGCAGCGGTGGAAAGCGTCGCCTCGGTGCGGCTCGCCGATGAGGTGATCGACTATATCACCACGCTGATCCGCGCGACGCGCGATGTGGCCGACCTCGAAAATGGCGCCTCGCCGCGCGCCGGCGCGATGCTGGCCGGCGCGGCGCGGGCGCGGGCCGCGCTGGACGGGCGGGACTTCGTGATTCCGGACGACGTGAAGGTGCTGGCGCCCGCGCTGCTGCGCCACCGGCTGGTTCTCTCCCCTGCCGCGGAGATAGATGGACGGGCGATCGAAGACGTGGTGCGCGGCATCATCGAAGCGATCGAGGCGCCGCGTTGATCTATCCCACGCGCGCGGCCGTATTGCTTGCCGCGGCGGGCGCTCCCGTCGCGCTGCTGATCGCGGTCGCGCTGCCCGGCCGCTGGTATGCCGGGCTGGCCTGGCCCGTCGCGGTGCTGGTCGCGACCTTTCTCGACGCCTTTTCGGGCGCGCGCAGCGGATCGGCGAGCGTGAAGGCGCCAGCGTCCGCGCCGGTCGGCGCCGATATCGATCTGGAGGTGGCGGTCACGCTCGCCGGACGCGCGGCCCCCGGTACGGCCGAGATCGCGCTTGCGACCAACGCGCTGCTTGCCCTGCCGGACGAGGGGCGCATCCGGATCGCGCTCGGCGGCGGCCGCGGGCGGGCGCTCGTGCCGGCCCTCACCTTGCGCCGCGGAAACGGGCAGGTGGACCGGTTGTGGCTGCGCTGGCGCGGCCCGCTCGGCCTCGCCTGGCGGCAGCGTGCGCTGGTTGTGGAGGAGAGCTTCCCGATCCTGCCGGACATCCGCCCGGTGCATGAGCGTGGCGCCCGTATCTTCCAAAGGCACGCGCTGGAGGGATTGATCGCGCAGATGGCGCGAGGCGACGGCACCGATTTCGATGCGCTCGTCGAATATCGCTCCGGCATGGACCGCCGCGCGATCGACTGGAAGCAGTCGGCCCGGCACGTCAAGCTGCATGCCAAGGAGTTTCGCGAGGAACGCAACAACCAGATCGTCTTCGCGATCGATTCCGGCCGTCAGATGTCCGAGCCCGTCGCCGGCCTGCCGCGTGTCGACCGCGCCGTCTCGGCGATGCTGCTCACTGCCTGGGTGGCGCTGCGCCTGGGCGATCGCGTCGCGCTCCACGCCTTCGATTCGCGGCCGCGCATCGCCAGCGGGCTCATCTCCGGCGCGGGCGCCTTTGCCGAGCTGCAGCGCCTGGCCGCGAAGGTGGACTATAGCGGCGAGGAGACGAATTACAGCTTCGCCCTCACCACGCTCGCGACGCGGCTAACCCGCCGCTCGATGATCGTGCTGATGACCGAGCTCACCGATCTCACCTCCGCCGATTTCCTCGTCCGGGCTGCCGCCCGGCTGGTCGAGACGCATCTGCTGCTCGTCCTCGTGCTGCGCGACGAGGAACTGGAGACGATCGCGGACCGGGCACCGGAAACCGCAGACGACGTCACCCGCGCCGTCACCGCCGCCGCGCTGCTCAAGGATCGGCGCATCGTGATCCTGCGTCTGCGCCATCTCGGCGTACATGTGATCGAGAGCGAGCATGATCGCGTCGGCGATAGCCTGGTCGCCGGCTATGTCGATCTCAAGCGGAGGAACCTGTTGTGACCGCATTCGCGCCCGCGGAGCCTGCGCTGGTCAACGCGACGCGCTTCCGCGCGGCCCATGCGGCGGATTGGGAGCGGCTCGAGGCGCTCGTCACGCGGATCGAGAAACGCTCGATCCGCGCGCTCGATGACGAGGAATTGCTGGCGTTGCCGCTGCTCTACCGGACCACCTTGTCGTCCCTCTCGGTCGCACGGGAGACCTCGCTCGATCGATCGCTGATCGCTTATCTGGAGCAGCTTTCGACGCGCGCCTATTTTCAGATCTACGGCGTGCCGACCTCCGCCTGGCGTCAGCTCGGTCATTTCTTCGCGCGCGGCTGGCCGGAAGCGGTGCAGGCGTTGTGGCGAGAGACGATCGTCGCCGCGCTGTTGGGCGTCGCCGGCACGATCGTCGGTTATCTGCTGGTGCGATCGGATCCGGGCTGGTTCTTCGGCATCGTCGGCGACGACATGGCGGGCGGACGGGACCCGTCCGCTTCGGCCGAGGCGCTGCGCAAGACGCTGTACGACGGCGGGCAGAGCATGCTCGCCACCTTCGCGACGTCCCTGTTCACCCACAACGCGCAGATTGCAATCTTCGCCTTTGCGCTCGGCTTCGCCTTCGCAGTGCCCACGCTCATGCTGCTCGTCTATAACGGCCTGATGCTCGGCGCGATGCTCGCGGTCTTCGTTCCCCGCGGCCTCGGCGTCGGCTTCACCGGCTGGCTTTTCATCCACGGCACGACCGAGCTGTTCGCGATCACCATCGCCGGCGCGGCCGGCATGCGGATCGGCACCGCCATCGCTTTTCCGGGCCGCGATACCCGCATCGACGCGGCCACGCGCGCGGGGCGGTCGGCGGCGGTCGCGATGGGCGGCACGGTGATGATGCTCGCCGTCGCCGGCCTGCTGGAGGGCATAGGGCGGCAGACCGTGCTGGCGGATGGCCCGCGCTATGCGATCGGTACGGCGATGCTGGTCGGCTGGCTTAGCTATTTCTATTTCCCGCGGAGGCGTCATGCGCTGGCTGCGCCGCACTAGGCCCTCCGGTCCGCGATCTATGACGCGCAGCTTCGTGACGCCCGAAGGTGTCGACCTGCGCCTCGAACTGGCCAGTGCCGGCAACCGCGCCGCGGCGTTCATCCTGGACGGGGTGCTGATCGTGGTGACGCTGATCGCCGCGACCTTCCTGGTGATGCTGCTGCTCGCCGCCACGCGCGGCCGCGCCGAGATACTGCTGATCCTCTGGCTGCTCGGCTCCTTCGTACTGCGCAATGGCTGGTTCACCCTGTTCGAACTCGGCGGCCGTGGCGCGACGCCGGGCAAGCGCATCATCGGCCTGCGCGTCGTGGCGCGGGACGGCGCCCGGTTGACCGGCGGCGCGGTGGTCGCACGCAATGCGATGCGCGAGATCGAGGTGTTCCTGCCGCTGTCCTTCCTCGGCTACCAGAGCGCGCAGGGCGCCGTGGACGGTTTCATAACGCTGTTCGCGCTGGCCTGGAGCGGCATCTTCCTCTTCTTTCCGCTATTCAATCGCGATCGCCTGCGCGTCGGCGATCTGATCGCGGGCACCTGGGTCGTGCGCAACGAAAAGAGGGGGCTGGGCGACGATCTCGCCGCCGGCATCGGGCGGCAGCGGCGCATTTTCAGCGACGCGGCGCTCGATCTCTATGGCATCTACGAGTTGCAGGCGCTGGAAGACGTGCTGCGCGGCCGCAAGGAGGATGCCGTCGCCGCCGTCGCCGCCGCGATCCGCACCAAGGCCGGCCTGGCCGACGATGGCGACGATTACGGTTTCCTGCAGGATTATTATGCCGCGCTATGCGTGCGGCTGGAACGCGGGCTGCTGGTCGGCCGCCGCCGCGCGGACAAATACGCCAGCGCGTAAGAGGGGGTCATGCCCGCCGGCTCCGCTCCCCGCGAAGCTGGATGACGGCGAGCATGAGCGCGACCAGCCCGATCGCGCCGCCGGCGAGCGCCGTCGTCGTCCAGCCGCCATGATGATAGGTCAGCGACCCCAGCACGGATCCCAGTGCGCCGCCCGCGAAAGTGACGGTCATGTAGATGGCGTTCACCCGGCCACGGGTCTCCGACGGCGTCGAGAAGATGATCCGCTGGCTCACCACC
This sequence comes from Flavisphingomonas formosensis, assembly GCF_009755815.1. Classification (GTDB taxonomy): domain Bacteria; phylum Pseudomonadota; class Alphaproteobacteria; order Sphingomonadales; family Sphingomonadaceae; genus Flavisphingomonas; species Flavisphingomonas formosensis. Next base: position 29,849 of record NZ_WRPK01000013.1, on the reverse strand, counting down.
TGATTGATCTGCACCGCGGCGTCGATGACGATCGCCAATATCGCCATTACGCCGAGCCACAACATGCTCGCCGCCCAGCCGGACAGCAGGAAGCCGAGACCGAGCGTGGCCATCGCGATCAGCGTGGCGCGCATGCCATGGCCGCCGTCGGCCAGACGACCGGCCAGCGGGGCGGCGAGTGCCCCGCCTGCCCCCGCCAGTGCGAACAGGCCGATGCCATGCTCGCCGAGGTGGAAACGGTCTGCCAGCAGCATCGGCGAGGCTGTCCAGAAGAGGTTGAACGCCATGAACATCAGCGCCTGATAGGCTGCCCGCCAGCGCACCGCCGGCATGGAGCGCGCGAGCCCCGCCATCGATCCGAGGACCTGGCCGTAGTGCAGCCCGCCGGTGGGGCGATGGCGCGGCATCAGCGCGACGAGCGCGATGCCGATCAGTACCATCAGCGCCGCCGACAGCCAGAAGATCGCCCGCCAGCCGAAGCTGGCCGAAACGAACAGCGCTGCCGGCCGCGCCAGCATGATACCAGTGAGCAATCCTGCCATGACATTGCCGACCGTCCGTCCCCGCCGCGCCTCCGGCACGAGATGCGCGACGAAAGGCAGCAGCACCTGCACCCCGGTCGAGCAGATGCCGATCGCGAGGGCCGCGGCGAAGAAGGGCAGCGCCGCATTCGACAGCGCCGTGGCGACCAGTGCGAGCGTGGTGACCACCAGCGTGAAGAGCACCAGCCGGCGATTCTCGACGAGATCTGCCAGCGGCACGAGCAGCATCAGGCCGATGCCGTAGCCGATCTGGGTGACGCTGGTGACGGCACCCGCGATATCCGATCCGATGCCGACATCCCGCGCGATCGTCGCCACCATCGGCTGCGCATAATAGAGATTGGCGACCAACGCGCCCGTTGCGAACGAGATGGCGACGATCAGGGCAGAGGACGGTTCCGGCGAATCTTCCTTGGGGTTGCGTTGCGCTTTCATGATGGGCGAGGGATGGTCCGTGAGCTTCCGCTTTGGCGTGCCGGTTTCCCAGGCGAAACGCTTTTCGAGCGTGGCAGGGAAGGAGGCAGTTCGATGGCGCGCTTTGCCGATTACGGGCTTGAAAGACAAGCCGGGTTGCGGTCGGCGGTTGAGCGGTAGAGTATCGGACCGTCGCTTTCCGCGCCGTCACTTCATGCAGCGGGGGGCGAGGGCATCATGCGCGGCATGGCGTTTTCCCCCTCGCTGGCAAGCCAGTCGACGAAGCTGCCGAGCACCGACGTCTTTCCGGCATGATCCGGTACGAGCGCGACATAGCCGGTTCGCCGGACACGAATCTCCGGCAGCGGCGTCATCAGCCGGCCGGCCGCGATATCGATCGCGAGCATCGGCAATGGGCCGATGCCAATGCCGAGGCCGTCCTCGACCGCCTGACGCGTTATGAAGAAATGATCGAATGTCTGTCGGGGTTGGCCGGCCCGATGTGACAGACCTGCCGCGTCGAGCCAGTCGATCCAGTCGCCGGGACGAGTCTCGCTCGCCAGCAGCGCGTGGCCTTCTATGTCCGCCGGCTGCCGGATCGGGCGCTGCTCGAACAGAGCCGGGCTCATGATGAGCGTGTCGACATCCTCCAGAACCGGCGCCACCCTATAGTGCGGCCATGCCTCGCCGCGCGCGGTGCCGCGCCGGATCGCGACGTCGAAGCCGCCCCGCAGATCCTCGAGCACCGTCGAGACCGTGCTGATCACCACCTCAGTCTGCGGATAGGCTCCGTGAAAGCGATCAAGCCGGGGGATCAACCAGCGCATCGCGAAGCTGGTCGGTGCGCTCACCCGCAGGATGCGCCGTGTCGCGGGACGTCCGCATGCCTCGGCGGCGCGCGCCACGCGATCGAATGCGTGGGCAACTTCATCGGCGAACATCGCGGCGATCGGCGTCGCGACCATGCGCCGTCCGTCCTTGCGGAACAGCTTCTGCCCGAGCCATGCCTCCAGTGTGGCGACGTGCCGGCTCACCGCACCGTGGGTCAGGCCGAGTTCGCTCGCAGCGGCCGCGTAGCTGCCGGTTCTCGCGGCGACTTCGAAGACGCGCAGGGCGTTGAGCGGTGGGAGCTGGCGCATCGAAACTATGCGTAAAGCTCACGGGTATCGTGATCAACCGGCAGCTTTTTCCGGAAAGCTCACCAATCTAGGATGGCTTCCGGAGGTACGTCTTGGAGATTGCGACCGAGGGAATGGCCGGAGAAGATCGGAAGGGCCGGGGTTCGGCCAAGCCGCGCACTCTGCTGGCAGCCTGTATCGCCCATGCCTTGCACGATGGCTACACCGATGGCCTCTATGCGTTTCTGCCGATCTGGCAGGCGCAGTTCGGCCTTTCTTATGCCGGCCTCGCCATCGTACGCGCGCTTTATTACGGGACGATGGGCGGATTGCAGCTTCCTGCCGATCACGTGCTGCGCCGCCTTTCGTCGCGTGCGGCGCTCATCCTTTCGACGCTGCTCGCGGCGGCCGGTTTTCTGGTCATGGCATTGCCGTTGGGCTTTGCCGGCCTCTGTCTGGGCCTGCTCGTCGCCGGTGTCGGTTCGAGCATCCAGCATCCCCGCGGCTCGACGCTCGTCACGGACAGCTATGGCAAGGCGTCGCGCCGCCCGCTGGGCATCTACAATTTCTCGGGCGATCTCGGCAAAGCGATGCTCCCGGCGCTGGCGGCGGTGCTGATACCGCTTCTTGCATGGCGGCCGGTCGCCGGCCTGATGGCGCTGCTCGGATTGGCCGTCGCCGCTGTACTGCCGTGGCTGATTCCATCGAAAACCGCGCACATCCAGGGCCCGGTGAGCCAAGGCATCGCTGCCGTGGGTCGGCGGGGCTTTGGGTTGCTGACCGCGATCGGCGCGCTCGATACGGCGACCCGCATGGGTTACCTGCTGTTCCTGCCTTTCCTCATCCATGGTCGGGGCGGCAGTTCGGCGACGGTCGGCATTGCCCTGGCGCTGCTCTTCATCGGCGGAGCCTTCGGCAAGGCGACCTGCAACTGGTTGAGCGAGCGCCTGGGCGTCGTCGGTAGCGTCGTGGCGACGGAGGCGTCGACTGCGCTGCTGATCCTGCTCACCCTGTTCACGCCGCTCGGTGCCACATTGGTGGTTTTGCCAGTGCTCGGCATCGTTCTCAATGGCACGTCGTCCGTGCTTTACGGCACGGTGCCCGAACTTGCGCCGCGCGGCGATACGGGCCGGGCCTTTGCTATCTTCTATACGAGCGTCATCGGTTCGGGCGGATTCACCCCGATCCTATACGGCGCGATCGCGGATCACAGCAGTCAGGCGGTCGGCATCGTCGCTGCCGGTGCGACGGCGGCGGCCATCATTCCCCTCGTGCTGGCGTTGCGGCCTTCGCTGCAGCCGAGCTTCGAATGAAAGGGTGAGCTTACGGGCTGGATCCGCCCGGAACAGGCCGCACGCGGGAAGGCGTCACGGAAGATCCCGACAGGCACGAACCGCCGAGCGGAACGTGTCGTTTCTTCCGTGCATCAACGTCCTCAAAAGGTCATTCCCTCATTGCCCGTCTCGTATGCCAAGCCATGGCGTTGACAATGATTCAGCCGCGTCGACATCAATGGGCGGTCGGCTTGGCGGGCGCGGCGTGCTCCTTGTCCTTGTGGACGGCGTCATGACGGTCCGCGGCTTTTTCCTTTTCGATCTTGTGGGCGCGCTCGACCGCTTCGCGGCGGTCCGCCAGCTGGTCCTTGCGGATCTTGCCGGCGCGGATCTCGGCCTCACGGCGATCGGCGGCACGGTCCTTGTCGATCCTGGCAATGCGGGCCTCTGCATGTTTGTTTTCCTTGAGGCGGTCCACGGCCATGTCATGTTTGTGGGCAGCGGCAACCTTTTTCATATGCTCAGCATGTGTCTCCTGCGCTAGAACGGGTGTCGAAAAAGCGGTTGCTGCAATAGCCAACAAGATAAAATTCTTCATGATGTACTCCAATCATCAGCCCTCACGCGGATCTATATTTAAGATCACCATTCTGATGGATTGATGAACGTCTACGACTCGCAAAATTACATATCGTCCATATTCTCGTAACCTGCATATGTCGGATAGGCGCCGATCCGGCAGCCAAGAACGGTCTCGCCTCGCGCGGATGACCGGACGCGGCGTGCCGCCCCTCGGAGAAAAGGTCAGGGCGAGGGCAGGGCCGCGGAGTGCGCAAGCTCGGGCGGCGGCACTCCGTCCACGGCGCGGCCCTCGTCCATCACTATGATGTGATCGGCATGACGCAGGGTGGAGGGGCGGTGGGTGATCAGCAGGATCGTCACCCTGTTCCGCAGGCCAGCCAGCGTCTGCAGTACGCCGCGCTCATTCTCCTCGTCCAGGCCGCTCGTCGGTTCGTCGAGCACCAGCATGCTGGGATTGCGAAGCAGAGCGCGCGCGATCGTCAGACGCTGCCTTTCTCCCCCCGACAGCCGCGATCCGCGGTCGCCGACGATCGTATCGAGGCCCTCGGGAAGGCGCCGCACCACCTCCGCCGCGCCGGCACGGTTCAACGCCGTCCAGAGCTGTTCGTCCCGCGCCGAAGGGGACGCGATACGCAGATTGCCTGCGATGCTCTCGCAGAACAGGAAGGCATCCTGCGGCACATAGCCGACATGCCTCCGCCAGCCGGCGCGATTCTCCTCTGTCAAAGGCAGATCGCCGACATAGATGTGGCCCGATATTGGCTCGGCGAGGCCCAGCACGATATCGGCGAGGGTCGATTTGCCGGCACCGGATGGGCCGACCACCGCGGTGATCCGGCCGGCCGGGATGGTGACGCTCACGCCGTGCAGCGCTGGGGAATGGCCGGTACCGTGCTGCGCGCTGACGGAAAGCAGGCGTAGCCCCGGTGCGCCTGCGACGGGAAAGGTGGCCTGATGCGGTTCCGCTTCCGCCCGGCACAGCGCGAGCATCTCGTCCACAGCGACGAAGCCGGGCAATGCGTTGAGCAGCCGCCGCCAGGATTCCTGAATGCGCAACGCCGCCATCATCAGCCGTCCGAATGCCGCGACGAACACCACCGCCGCGGCCAGGCCCATGGCGAACAGGCGCACCGCCACCACCAGCCCCAGCACCGCGCAGATCGCACCTGCCGTCCGGATCGCGGCATTGCTGGTCGCGGTGGAGGCGACGAAGGCCAGCTGCCGGGTCCGCGCGGCCTCCTGCCGCCTATCGAAACGACGCTGGCGCTCCTCTTCCGCGCCGAAGCTCTTGATCAGGCGCAGGCCGGAGACATCGTCGACGATCGAGGCATGCAGGTCGCGCATCGCCTCGCCCGTGGCTTGGCCCAGCGTGAAGGCTTGCCGGTTGAGCGGCAGGGACAGGAGCGTGATCGCGCCGGCGATCAGCAGGGTCAGGAGCGTCATCGCCGGGGAGAGCCCGATCGCGACCGCCAGCAGCAACGGGATCAGCACGCCGGCGGTTGCGAGCTGCGTCAGGCAATCGACCGCCGAGCCGAGGCGGCTGACCTCCATGGTCATCACATGGGTGACGGTCGTGCCCTGTAGCCGCTGGAAACCGGTCCAGCTCATCTTCAGGAGGGCGGCATGGAGATCGCGCCGGAAATCATCGACCAGTCGTATGCGAAGCGCGATGGTGGCGATGGTACGCGATCGCATGACAAGCGCGGCCGCCACGATGATCGCGAGATAGAGGACGAGGCCCGCCTCCAGAGTGAATGCAATGCCGAAATAACGGGCGGCGGACCGATCCGAGATGCCGAGCAGATGCAGCAGCGGCAGGAGCAGCATCAGCCCGGCCGCCTCGGCGATGGCGCCGGCGGTGGAGAGCAGGATCATGCGAGCCAGCCGTCCCCGCTCGAAGCGCAGGATGTGGCCGAGGAAGCCCCGGACCGCGTTGCGGAGCCTGGCGTTCGAGTCGCGTTGCGGATGAATGGGGCCGGTCGTCACGAAACGACGCTAGAGCATCGTGCGGAAAAGTGGGAACCGGTTTCCCGCAGCAACGATGCGGCCGCAAAGACATTTACTCTGGAGCCAGATGGGAGCCACTGCTCATCGGCGGTGCATGAGTTGCACGTTCGTCGCACAGTCTGTTCGGCCTCGCCGTCACATTGGTGTCGATCGCGAATGGAAAGGGCGGCGATCCCGCCGCGCCCAAAATGGCTGGAAAGAGCTAAGGGCCAGAAGCGATCTGCTGCCATTCCGGATCTCGGCGGATGGTCGCGAGCGGCGCTCGAGATACGTTACTCGGCGATGAGCATTTGCAGAAGGATGTTTGGCTGCGCGCTTCCGCGTCGAGCCTTTGCCGGAAAGCCTGGGAGGAAGCGGGCGGTCCGATGTGATCGGATCGCCCGCTTTACTGTCGATCAGAATTCGAAATTGAAATCGATGCCGTAGGTGCGGGCTGGTTCGTACGAGCCCGAATAGATCACCGTCAGGTTGGATACGTGGGTGATTTCCTTGCGGTTGGTGAGGTTGCGGCCCCACAGCGCGATCTGGGCCTTGGTATTGGCGATCGGAATCTCCGTCAGGCCGAGCCGGCCGTTGAGCAGGAAGGTGGCCGGCGATACGAGAAATCCGGCGAGACGTGCCGTCTGCGGATTGGCGGCTTGTTCGGCTGCGCTCGGAATCGCCTGGTTGAGATAATATTTGCTGCGATAATTGCCTTCGACGCGCGCGAGCAGGCGGGCACCGAAGACGATCGGTTCCGATTCATATTGAACCACGCCCGACGCGGTCACTTTCGGGCGGATCGACGGATAGAATTGGCTGAGCGGCCGGCCGGCCAGCACGGACGGGGCCACTTCGGTATATTTGAAGTTGGTGTAGCCGAGATTGGCCTGCAGCGTCAGCCCGTTGACCGGAAGATAGGTGAGCTCCAGCTCACCGCCCCACGCGCGCGACTTGCCGGCATTCAGATAGCCGAGGCCGCCCGTCGAGCCCAGGAAGGGAAATTGCAGGTTGGTATAGTCGACATAGAAACCGGCGAGATTCGCGCGCAGCCGCCGGTTGAGCAGGTCCGCCTTGATGCCGCCTTCATAGGACTGCGCCGATTCCGGCTCGTAGCTGAGGCCGCCGAGGCGCCCGCCCGAGATGAAGCCGGTGCTCGCCTTCACATAGGTGAGGATGTTCGGCGTGGCCTGATAGTTGAGCCCCACCAGCCAGGTCGGCTTGCTGTTGCGATAGGAGAAGGTCGGAAAGGCCCCGGTCGAGGGATCTACGCCGCCGGTCACGTCGGTGCCGTTCTTGATATCCTTCGTGATACGGCCGCCGCCGACGAAGTCGAGCTGGTCGGTCAGGTGAAAGGTCGCCTGCAGATAGGCCGCATAGGATTTGGCGCGCAGCGTGGAGGGCGGCACGATCGGCCCCGGCACGACGAAGCCCGGCGAGAATTGGAAGGACGGGATCTGCTTCACGCCATGGCCGCCCGTGTCGACGCTCTGCTGGAAATAATAGAGCCCGCTCGTGACGCTGAAGAAGTCATTGGTGATGTTGAGCTGTAGTTCGTCGCTCCAAGTATGTTCCTGGCCGTAGACGTTGACCCCCAGGATGGTGAAGGGCGAGCCGATCAGATAGGGCTGCGCTGCGGCGGGAACGCCGAGCGCCGTCAGGAACGGAGCCGTGGCGACCAGTCCGCCCGCACCGTCGATCTGGGTATAATCGTCGGTCGTGTTCTTGCGATAGGCAAAGATGTTCTTGAGCGTGACGACATCGCTCACCCGCCAGTTGGCAGTGAAGGTATGGCCCCAGTTTTTGACATGGCCGGGCGCCGCATACCAGTTGTTGACTGCTTTGGGCCGCTTGCCGGTGATCGGTCCGAGCACGGAGGAAGAAGGCTGACTCGAATAAAGCAGCCCCAGCAGTCCGCTATATGCCGTGCCGAAGCCCAGCACGCTCACGCCTAGCGAGGTGTAGTGCTGGTCGGTATAGTCGAACTTGTAGGTGGCCGTGATGGGGCCGTCATTGTCGAACTTCAGCTTCGCCTGCACCCCATCGGTGTTGGTGCTGCCGAGATATTTGGGCGAGGTGACCGTCTTGAACTGGCCGTTGGTGTTCGTGCTGTAGTCCCAGGTCGTGCCGGCGCCCAGATTGCGGATATCGCCGCGCCGCTGGTCGTGGAAATAGCTCACCGTGGCCGCAAAAGGGCCGAAGGCGGGCAGGTCTATACGCGTCTTCGAACGGAACTGGCGGTAATTGCCCGCGCTCAGTTCCTGGCGGATGCCGAACTTGCCGGTGGGATCATGCGTGATGATGCTGATCGCGCCGCCGGTGGCGTTGCGGCCGAACACCGTGCCCTGCGGGCCTTTCAGTACTTCGATCCGCGCGATGTCCGCCATGTCGAATAGCGACCCGTTGATACGGGCGATGTAGACGCCGTCGACATAGAGCGAGACGCCATTGTCGGCGCCCGGCGAGGCGTTGGCGGCGAGCACGCCGCGGATCGAATAGGCCGGAATCTGTGAACCGCCACCCTGCTGGGTGACATAGAGGTTGGGCGCGATCGACGTCAGGTTGCGTACGTTGGTGATGCGCGCGTTCTGGATGGTCGCCGTCGAGACCGCGGTGATCGAGATCGGCACCTTCTGCAGGCTTTCCTCGCGCTTCTGCGCGGTGACGACGATATCCTCGAGCCCCTGCTGCGGAGCGCCCGATTGGGCAAAGGCCGGAAAAGCTGCAAATGCCGTGAATGCAATAACCGATCCGCACGCCATGAACTTCGTCATGGACGCGCCGTGCAGACGACGCCTCATCATCGATCCCCTCTCTCTTCTCACCCGGCCGTTATTGTTTTGCGTGCCGGTTTGACTGGAATGTTCCGCAAAAAACGTCGGTCACTCCTAACATTAAATATGATTCGGAATCGGGGGCTTGGCAACGCTTAGTTTGTTTGAATTCGCGATTCCGGCCGGCATCGATGTCTCGATTGCGTCAGCTGTCGCTTTTTCCCTGGCAGCCCGTCGGGCTCCGAAGCCGGCCGATCAGGCGCCGGTTCGCCGGCGCTGCCGCAGGGAGACGGCCAGTCTGTGGCTCTCCGCAATTTGCCAGATGGCAAGTGTCGGCACCGCGACCGCCAGATCGCGCGCACGCTTGGCGAGGGCGAGGGCGAGGGCGGCTTCGGGCGAGATGCCGAGCAGCGGCCCGGCCAGCGCATAGGCCGCTTCCTGCACGCCGATCCCGCCGGGAATCGCGAAGGCGACGCTGCGCAGTGTGAAGATCAGGCTCTCCAGCGCCAGCACCGTCCAGAAGGAGAGATGGAGGCCCATCAGCCTGAGCGCGATCCAGGCGCCGGCTGCACTGGCGATCCAACTCGCGAGGTTGAGCAGGAATGCGGCCGCGACACGCCGGCGCCGTGCATAGATGCGCTGCAGTTCCGTCCCGATGCCGGCCACCGTGCCGGCCGAATCCGGCAGGAGATGCTGCGCCAGCCGTTGCGCGATACGGAGCGCGAACCGCTGCGCGACGAGGAACAGCACGGTAAGCGCCGTAATCATCGCGATGCCGCCGAGGATCAGCGGGCGGATGGATGCGGCATGCGATCCCGCCGCCAGGATCGAGAGGAACAGCGCGATGCCGAGCAGGGTGAAAACCAGCTGGCTGGCCAGCTCGGTCGTCATGTCGACGATCAGCGAGGCATAGACGCGCGGCGTCGGCACGCCGCCGCCGACGATCAGCCAGGCGCTGAGGGCAATGCCGCCGATCTGCGAGAAGGGCAGCAGGTCGGCCGCGGCCTCGCGCAACAATCGTGCGCGGGTGAACAATCCCAGTCGCCGGGCCGGTTCGTCCGGTGCCGAAACCAGCCACGCCGCGCCGAGCAGCACGAACACGCCGAGCGAATAGAGATAATAGAGAAGGAAGCCGCCCAGGCCGATACGCCGACTGACATCCAGAATATTATCGAGGCCAGTCGCGCCGATCGCCCAGATCGCAGCAGCAAAGCCGATCAGGGTCGCGAGCAGCAGGCCGAGCCGGGCGGTGGTCTTCAGGCGCTGGCTCCTGCCTTCTTGCCGCCGGCGAAACGCAGCGCGAGCCGCATCATCGCCGGTACGAAGCGCGGCCGGATCAGCCGTTTGTCATAGGGCGCCAGCCGTCGGTCATTCTCGGCAAGGCAGATGCGGGCAAGCTCGGGGAAGCTGATCTCGACGCCGAGCTCCTTCGAGCCGTTGAGCGTGAAGTTGTTCTCCTGCGCCTTGCTGTTGTCCCCCATGCCCTTGGCCATATCGATTCGTTCCCAGATAAGGAAGAACCATACGGCGATCACCTTCAATTCGAACCAGGGCCGCCGCCACCAGGGCATGGTCCGCCGCCACCAGGCGACCCAGTTCACGAAGAACAGGATGTGGCGTCCCTCCTCGCGCATCACGGGCTCGAACGTATCGACCAGCTCGGGCGGGAAGAAGCCCGAATCCTTGGCGATCTTGAACAGGCCGAAGCCGAAGAAGCTGTCGATGCACTCCGAATAGCCGGTGCGCATGAACGCCCACTCCGGATCGCGGGGCCTCGGATAGGGCGGCTCGGGCGCTAGCTCGATGCCATAGGCCGCTACCATGTGGGATAGCACCGTCTTGTGGCGGCGCTCCTCATAGGCGTCGAGCGCGATAGCCTCGCGCAGCAGCGGATCGGCCATCTCCTCGCCATAGGTGCCGACATTGATGCCGGCGCGCCCCTCGGTGGCCACCGCCATGTCCCAGATCGGCAGCGAGACGATCTTGCCGCGGGTTTCCTCGTCGAGCTTCGGCCAGTCGATCACCGCCGGGCGATAGGGATCGTGCGTGTCCAGCAGCGTGCGACAGAACAGCCGCTTGTGCGCGTCGGATCCCAATGGGGCCGGCGCCTCTCCGTTGGGAAGCGCGGTGGCGCTGTCCACCGCGGAGAAGGGGAAGGCATCAGTCATGATACGCTCTCAAACAAGATCGGTGAAGCTGCCAAGCCGTACGCCGCGCCGGGCGAGGGCCGCGCGGGCGGCGGGATCGAGCAGGCCGGCAAGCTCCTGCTGATGGCGGTAGGCCGGGCCGTGGCCGGCGAAATCGTCGCGCGTTGCGGGATGGAGGTAGAGTTCGCTGAGCCCCTCGGGCAGCGCAGCGGCGGCCGCGCAGATCTGGCCGGCATCCATATGTCCGCTCGCCGCCAGGCCATAGACCTGGTCCGGGGCGTGGAGACCGCGGCGGCGGGCACGGCTGCGCAGCATCCTTGCGAAGGGTGCGGCGAGCCATCCGGATCCTTTCGGGCGGCCCGGTTCCACCGGCGCGCGCAGCGCGCGCACCCCGTAGCGCGCGGCCGCGGCGATCACCAGGCCGGCGATCACGGGATGAACGTGGAAATGCTTGTGCGCGTTGACATGATCGAAGGCCAGGCCTGTCGCCGCGAAGGCGGCGAACTGCGCCTCGATCTCCCGCTCCACCTGGCGGCGCACGGCGGGGTTGATCGCGATCTGCAGACCCAACATCGCCATGTCGGTGCGAAAGCAGCCATCGGTCCCGACGAGATCCGGCACCTCCTCCGGCGGCAGCGCCGGCTTCGCCTCGACCAGCACGAGGTGCAGCCCCACGCCGAGCCGCGGCAGCCGCCGGGCGCGTGCCACCGCATCGTCCGCGGCTTCGCCGGCGACCATCAGGCTGGCTGCCGTCAATATGCCGTCGCGATGCGCCAGCTCGACCGCCTCGTTCACCTCGATCGCCACGCCGAAATCGTCGGCGGTCACGACCAGGTCGGGCATCAGGTGGTCGCTTTGCGCGCGCGCAGGAAGGAGAAGAATTCCACGCCTTCGCGCAGCCGCCGCTTCATCATGTCGAAGTCGCGCAGCATTTCCATCACGATCGAGCCGATCTTGCTCGGGCGGAAATAGAAGCGCTTGTAGAATTCCTCGACCTTGTCGAAGATCAGGCTGGCCGGCAGGTGCGGATAGCTGAGCTGCGCGATCTGCGTGCCGCCGTCGGTCAGCAGATGGTCCGATCCGTCGAACCAGCCATTCTCGGTCGCTTGCTTGTAGAGGAAGGTGCCGGGATAGGGCGCTGCCAGCGACACCTGGATGGTGTGCGGGTTGATCTCCTTGGCGTAGTTGATCGTTTCCTCGATCGTCTCCTCGGTCTCGCCGGGCAGGCCGAGGATGAAGGTGCCGTGGATGACGATGCCGAGCGCGTGGCAATCCTTGGTGAACTGCCGCGCGACATCGACGCGCAGGCCCTTCTTGATGTTGTGCAGGATCTTCTGGTTGCCGCTCTCATAGCCGACGAGGAGGAGGCGCAGGCCATTCTCCTTCATGACCTTCAGCGTCTCATAGGGCACATTGGCCTTGGCGTTGCAGGACCAGGTTATGCCGAGCTTGCCGAGCTCGCGGGCCAGCTCCTCGACGCGCGGCCGGTTGTCGGTCAGCGTGTCGTCGTCGAAGAAGATCTCCTTCACCTGCGGCATCTCGCGCATCACATATTTCACCTCCTCGATCACATGCGGGATCGAGCGGGTGCGGTAATTGTGGCCGCCCACGGTCTGCGGCCACAGGCAGAAGGTGCAATGGCTCTTGCAGCCGCGGCCGGTGTAGAAGCTCACATAGGGGTGCTTCAGATAGCCGCCGAAATATTTCTCGATGGTGAGGTCGCGCTTGTAGATCGGCGAGACGAAGGGGAGCTGATCCATGTCGGTCAGCACCGCGCGGTCCTTGTTGTGGACGATCTCGCCGGCCTCGTTGCGATAGCTGATGCCGTCCACCTCGCTCCACGGGCGGCCTTCGGCGATCTCCTTGATCGTGAAGTCGAATTCGTTGCGGCAGACGAAGTCCACCGCGGGCGAGGCCTCGAGCGCGCCCTGCGCGTCGACCGCCACCTTGGCGCCGATCATGCCGATCTTGAGCGCCGGGTTGCGCTGCTTCAACAGCTCGGCGGTATGCACGTCCTGGCGGAAGGAGGGGGTGGAGGTGTGCAGCACCACCAGGTCCCGGTCGTCCGCCTCATGCTTGATGTCGTCCCAGGAAAGATCGTGCGCGGGCGCATCGATCAGCTTCGATCCGGGCACCATCGCCGCGGGCTGCGCGAGCCAGGTCGGGTACCAGAAGGAGCGCACCTCGCGCTTCATCTGGTAGCGCGCACCGGCTCCTCCGTCATAGCCGTCGAACGAGGGCGCCTGAAGGAACAGCGAACGCATCATTCTGATTTCTCCGTCTCGGCCGACACCCGGCCGCCTTGCACCATATTAAGCCGCGCGCCACGCCAATCAACCGAACGGGCGCAATAGGCCAGCGGGAAAATCGCGAAGGAGAGGATGTCCCGCAGTGGAATCAGCATGAGAGCGCCGAGCCTGTGGCCGATGCGCAACGCCATCGCGCCGCGCGCGACGAGCGCCAGCGCGATCGCGGCTAAGGCATAAGGGGAGAAGCCGGTCAGCACTCCTCCGATAAGCGCCAGCGGCAGCGGGTGGAGGACGAAGCTGCCGGCGTAGCCGCCCGGATCAATGGCGGCGATGGTCGCGTTCCAGCGCAATTCGTGACGCCACAGCTCGGTGAGGCTCGTCTCGGTGCAGCCATGGGTGATCAGCATGTCGGGGATGGCGACCGTCAGTCCCTCTGCGCGCACTGCCGCGCCGATCGCATAATCGTCGGCTAAAATGTCGGCAAAGGCAACGAAACCGCCTATCCGCTCCAATGTCCTGCGCCGCAGTGCGATGGTCGATCCCATGCAGGGATGGGCGAGGCCGGTCGCCAGGCCGATCAGCGCCAGGGGCAGGAAATGCAGGTCGATGCCGAGCGCCACCATCTGCGACCAGAAGCCGCGGTCGCCGCGTCCGCGATAGAGGCAGCTCACCGCGCCGACGCCGGGCGCCGCCATTGCATCGCGCAGCCGCGCCAGATAGGTGGGATCCACCGCCATGTCGCTGTCGCTCAGCACCACCATGTCGTGGCGGATATGCGGTTCCATATTGGCGAGATTGGAGACCTTGGCGTTGCTGCCATGGCGGCGATCGTCGAGGATCGGCTCGATCGCCTCGCCGCCCGGCCGGGCGCGCAGCCGCTCGACGACGGCTATGGCGGGATCGTTCGCGCGCTGCACGCCGCACAGCATCTGGATCGGCACTGCCGGCTCCTGCGCGAGGAAGCTCGCGAGATTGGCCTCGAGCTGCGGTTCCGGCCCGTAGAGCGGCTTGATCAGCGTCGCGGGCTCTGCCGGTGCACGCGGCGTCCAGGTGCGTCGGAAGCGCCCCGCCAGCAGCGCCGCCCAGCCTATCAGGGCCGAACCGACGCACGATGCCAGCAGCAGCAGGAAACCGAGGATCGCGATCGATAGACTCCTTGGTCGGCTTACGGGCAGAGGTTCGCCCTTCTTCGTCATCCCGACGAAAGTCGGGATCCATGCGCGCTCCCTCTCCCATCCGGGCAGAGCGTCAATGGGACTTTCGTCGGAATGACGGGCAAGCTCATGCGCTGTGGCCCGAATGCCCGGCAAGCCTGAAATTGCGGCAAGGAAAATCCGGGGGCGGTTCCGCAAGTGGGGAAACCGCTCTAGAGAGGCTCCTTTCTGCGGCGGTGGCTGGACGGAGTGACGTGACCGACACGGTGTTTCTGACGGGCGCCTCGGGATTCGTCGGGTCCGCCGTGGCGCGTGCGCTGGTGCAGCGCGGGCTGCATCCGGTGGCGCTCGTCCGTCCGACCAGCGCACGGGCGAATCTCGCCGGCTTTGCGGGCACGATCGTCGAGGGCGACGTGCGCGATGCCGATGCCGTGCGCCGCGCGATCAAGGGCGCGCGCTACGTCTTCCATGTCGCCGCCGACTATCGGTTGTGGGCGCCCGATCCTGAGGAGATCGTGCGCAACAATCGCGAGAGCACACGCGTGGTGATGGAGGCGGCGCTCGCCGAAGGGGTCGAGCGCATCGTCTATACGAGCAGCGTTGCCACCCTGCTGCCGATCCAGGAGCGACCGGCGACGGAGGCGGATGCCGCGACGCCCGAGCAGGCGGTCGGCGCATACAAGCGCAGCAAGGTCGTCGCCGAGCGGCTGGTCGAGCAGATGGTCGCCGAGCGGGGGCTGCCCGCGGTGATCGTCAATCCCTCGACGCCGATCGGCCCGCGCGACGTGCGGCCGACGCCGACCGGCCGGATCATCGTCGAGGCGGCGAACGGCCGCATGCCCGCCTTTGTCGACAGCGGGCTCAACCTGGTCCATGTCGACGACGTGGCCGAAGGACATTTGCAGGCGCTCGATCGCGGTGCGATCGGGCAGCGTTACATATTGGGCGGGCAGGACGAGAGCCTGGCCGGCATGCTGCGCGCGATCGCCGCGCTCGTCGGCCGCCGGCCGCCCGTCGTCGAGCTGCCGCGCGGACCGCTCGTGCCGCTGGCCTGGATCAACGAGCGGATCGCGCGGATCACCGGCAAGGAGCCGTTCCTGACGCTCGATAGCCTGCGGATGTCCAAATATCGCATGTATTACAGCTCGGCCCGTGCCGAGGCCGAGCTCGGCTATCGCGCCCGTCCCTATCGCGAGGCGCTGGCCGACGCGATCGCCTGGTTCCGCGAGACGGGGGCGATCCGGTGATCGGCGCGATCCTGGGCGCGGCGGCGCTGATCATCTGGCTGGGCATGCTCTTCGCCCATGGCGGCTTCTGGCTGGCGCGCGAGCGGGATACCGCCGGGCTGCCGGGTGATCCCGCGAGCTGGCCGGCGGTGACCGCGGTGGTGCCGGCCCGCGACGAGGCCGAGGTGATCGCGCGATCGATCGGGAGCCTGCTGGCGCAGGATTATCCCGGCGTGCTGAGGGTCGTGCTGGTCGATGATTCGAGCAGCGATGAGACTGCCGAGATCGCGCGCGGCCTGGGTGACATGCGGTTGAGCGTGATTACAGGCAAGCCACTGGCGGCAGGCTGGACGGGAAAGCTTTGGGCCGTATCGCAGGGAATTGCAGTAGCCTCATCCTCCCCGGAACGGGGAGGGGGACCATCCGAAGGATGGTGGAGGGGTTCCCGACCTGAGGAGAGCGGGAACCCCTCCACCGGCTTCGCCGGTCCCCCTCCCCCTTCGGGGGAGGATGAAGACGGTCCCCATTACCTCTGGCTCACCGACGCCGACATCGAGCACGCGCCCGACACGCTGCGCACGCTCGTCCGCCGCGCCGAGGGCGAGGGCCGCGCGCTCGTCTCGCTGATGGCGCGCTTGCGCTGCGATACGCTGGCCGAGCGCGCCCTGGTGCCCGCGTTCGTCTTCTTCTTCCAGATGCTCTACCCCTTTGCCCGCGTGAATCGCCCGCGGGGTATCGGCGCGGCGGCGGGCGGCTGCATGCTGGTGCGGCGCGATGCGCTGGAGCGGGCAGGCGGCATCGCCACGATCCGCGACGCGCTGGTTGACGATTGCGCGTTCGGCGCGCTGATCAAGCGGCAGGGGCCGGTCTGGCTCGGGCTCACCGATCGCTCGCTGAGCATAAGGCCCTATGACACGCTCGAGTCTGTCGGCGCGATGATCTCGCGTTCCGCTTATGCGCAGCTGCGCTATTCGCCGCTGGCGCTCGCCGGGACGCTCGTCGGCCTGGCGCTCGTCTTCGTCGTGCCGCCGGCGCTCGCACTGTTCGGCAGCGGCGCGGGCCGGATCATGGGCGCGCTCGCCTGGGCATTGATGGCGCTGAGCTTCCAGCCGATGCTGCGCTTCTATCGCCGATCGCCGCTGTGGGGCGTCGCGCTGCCGGCCATTGCGGCCTATTATGGCTGGTGCACCTTCCTCTCCGGCTGGCAGCATCATCGCGGACGCGGCGGCATGTGGAAGGGCCGCGCGCAGGCGGCGGTGGGGCACTGATGGACGCTGCAATCGATCTCGCCTCGGGCAAGGGCTCGGGCGACGAGAATTTTCCCGTCGCCTCCGTCCTGCTGAAGCCGGAGCATCGCGCGCCGGTGATGAGCTTCTATCGTTTCGCGCGCGCCGCGGACGACGTCTCCGATCATCCCACTGCCTCCGCGGACGAGAAGCTGCGGCTGCTGGAGGCCATGCGCGAGGGGCTGCGCGGCCGGCCGGACGGCGCCGAGGAGGCGCTGGCGCTGCGCGACGTGATGGCCAGCCATCGGCTCGATCCCATCCACGCCTTCGAGCTGATCGACGCGTTCGAGCAGGATGTGCGCGTCAACCGCTATGCGGATTGGGACGGGCTGATCGGCTATTGCCGGCTCTCGGCCATGCCGGTCGGCCGCTATGTGCTCGACGTGCATGGCGAGGATCGCAGCACCTGGCCGGCCTCGGACGCGCTCTGTGCGGCGTTGCAGGTGATCAATCACCTCCAGGATTGCGGCAAGGATTATCGCGCGCTCGACCGCGTCTACATCCCCGCCGAAACCTTCGCGGCAACGGGTGCGCGGATCGAGGATCTCGGTGCCGCGGCGGCCTCGCCCGCGCTACGCGCCGCGATCCGCGCGCTTGCCCAGCGCACGCTCGGCCTCCTCGGCCAGAGCGATCGCTTCGCGGGACAAATTCATGATCGCCGCCTGTCCGCCGAAGTCGCGATCATCCAGCGGCTGGCGACGAGCCTCACCCACCGCCTGCTGGTGCGCGATCCGCTGAGCGAACGGGTGCATCATAACAAAAGCGAGGCGGCGCTGCTCAGCATCGGCGCCGTCCTGTCGAATCTTTTCCGGAAGCGCCCGGCATGACCGCCGCCACCGACAATTCCGGCCTGCACGCGCAGGTCGCCGGTAGCTCCTTCTATGCCGGCATGCGTATCCTGCCGAAGCCCGAGCGCGAGGGCATGTACGCCATCTACGCCTTCTGCCGGCAGGTGGACGACATCGCCGACGATCTCGACGGCTCGCGCGCCGAGCGGAAGGTGGCGCTCGATCGCTGGCATGCGGACATAGACGCGCTCTATGCGGGGGGCGACGCCGGTCAGGCCGCCTTCCTGCGCCCCGCGGTCGATCGCTTCGGCCTCGATCCCGCCGATTTCCACGCCGTGCTCGACGGGATGATGACCGACGTCGAGGGCGACGTGCGCTGGCCCTCGGCGGCGGAGCTCGATCTCTATTGCGATCGCGTGGCGTCTGCCGTGGGCCGCCTGTCGGTGCGCGTCTTCGGCATGGAGCGCGAGCCGGGCCTCGCCCTTGCCCACCATCTCGGCCGCGCGCTGCAGCTCACCAATATCCTGCGTGACATCGATGAGGATGCAGCGATCGGCCGCGTCTATCTGCCGCGCGAGGCGCTGACCGCCGCGGGTGTCGCGCTGACGACGCCGGATGCGGTGGCGGCCGATGCCCGGATCGATCCGGCCTGCCGCGTCGTCGCTGCCGAGGCACATCGCCATTTCCGGGAATCGGATGCGATATTGGCGAAACGGCCGCGCGGGCATCGCATCGCGCCGCGTCTGATGTCCGCCGCCTATTCGAAGCTGCTTGCGCGGATGGAAGAGGCCGGCTGGGCGCCGCCGCGTACCCGCGTGCGCGTGTCCAAGCTCGGGCTGCTCTGGACGCTCGCGCGGTTGTGGATCGCACGTTGAGCTTCCGGCGGGTGACGATTGCCGGCGCCGGCCTCGCTGGGCTCTCCGCAGCGGTGGCGCTGAAGCAGGCCGGCATCGCCGTCGCGATCGCGGACAGCGCGGCGCAGGCGGGCGGCCGCTGTCGTTCCTATCATGATCCGCAGCTCGATCTCATGATCGACAACGGCAATCATCTCGTCCTCTCCGGCAATCCCGCCGTCGCCCGCTTCCGCGCCGCGGTGGGGGCCGCGCGGCCGCTGGCGGGACCGGACCATGCCGAATTCCGCTTCCGCGATATCGCCAGCGGGGCGGGATGGACGGTCTCGATGAACGACGGCCGCCTGCCCTGGTGGATCTTCCGGCCCTCCCGCCGCGTGCCGGGCAGCGGCCTTGCCGACTATCTGCCGCTGGCGAAGCTGCTCGCGCCGGGAGAAGGCCGGATCGATGCGCGGGTGCGGCCGGAAGGGCCGGTGTGGGAGCGGCTTATCGCGCCGGTGCTGCTCGCCGCGCTCAACACCGATCCGGCCGAATCCTCGTCTGCTCTGGCGGCCGCGGTACTGCGCGAGACCATCGGGCGCGGCGGCGCGGCGACCTGTCCGCGAATCGCCGAGCCCACGCTCGCCGCCGCTTTCGTCGATCCGGCGGTGGCCTGGCTGGCTGCGCGCGGCACCGATGTCGGGCTCGGCCGGCGGCTGCGCGCGATCGGCTTCGACGGGGACCGGGTGAGCCTGCTGGATTGGGGCAGCGGCCCGGAACCGGTGGCGCCGGACGAAGGGGTGATCCTCGCCGTGCCGCCTTGGGTGGCGACCGCGCTGCTGCCCGATCTGACCGCCCCCGACGATTTCCGCGCGATCGTCAACGGCCACTTCGCCTTCGTGCCTCCGCCCGGCGCACCGCCGATGCTCGGCCTGATCGGCGGCACCGCTGAATGGCTGTTCGCCTTCGCCGATCGCGCCTCGGTGACGGTCAGTGCGGCCGACCGGCTGATCGACGCGGATCGCGAGACGCTGGCCCGCCGCTTCTGGGCGGAGATATGCGCAGCCTGGGGGATCGATGCGCCGCTGCCGCGCTGGCAGATCGTCAAGGAGAAGCGCGCGACCTTCGCCGCCACGCCCGAGCAGAATGCGAAGCGCCCCGGTGCTGCGACGCGCTGGCGCAATCTCTTCCTCGCTGGCGACTGGACCGCCACGGGCCTGCCGGCGACGATCGAAGGGGCGCTGCGCTCCGGCGAAACGGCCGCGAGGCTGGCGATCGCGACGCAGCCGCGATAAGGCGGGACAAGGAGGAACAGAGTTGAATATCGCCACTGCCGAACGCCTTGCCCCCTCGCTGATCGACGTCGACATGGCCGTGGAACGGGCCACCTCCGCGCTTTCCGCCGCGCAGAAGGACGACGGCCATTGGGTGTTCGAGCTGGAGGCGGACTGCACCATCCCGGCCGAATATGTGCTGCTGCGCCATTATCTCGGCGAGCCCGTCGCGACCGAGCTCGAGGCCAAGATCGGCCGCTATCTGCGCCGCATCCAATCCGACGCGCATGACGGCTGGGGCCTGTTCTTCGCGGGCGATTTCGACGTCAGCGCCTCGATCAAGGCTTATTATGCGCTGAAGATGATCGGCGATCCCGTCGACGCGCCCCACATGGTCCGTGCGCGCAGGGCGATCCTCGCGGCCGGCGGCGCCGAGGCCGGCAACGTCTTCACCCGCATACAGCTCGCCCTGTTCGGCGCGGGCCCCTGGTCGGCCGTGCCGACCATGCCGCCGGAGATCATCCTGCTGCCGCGCTGGTTCCCCATCCACCTCTCGAAAATGTCCTATTGGGCGCGCACGGTGGTGGTGCCGCTGCTGGTGCTGTGCGCGCACAAGCCGGTTGCGCGCAATCCGCTCGGCATCAAGGTGGACGAGCTGTTCACGGGCAAGCCGGTGCGGCTGGAAAGCAAGGCAGCGAGCACCGATCGCAAATGGATCTGGACGGCGGGCTTCAATTCGCTGGATTGGGTGCTGAAGCGGGTCGACGGCCTCTGGCCCAGGAAGCTGCGCGCCCGCGCGGAGCAGGCCTGCGTCGATTTCGTCCTGGAGCGGCTGAATGGCGAGGACGGCCTCGGCGCCATCTATCCCGCCATGGCGAACAGCGTGATGATGTTCGATCTGCTCGGCTATGCGGAGGATCATCCCGCCCGCGCGATCGCGCGCAAATCGGTCGAGAACCTGCTCGTGATCAAGGAGGACGAGGCCTATTGCCAGCCCTGCGTCTCGCCGGTGTGGGATACCGCGCTCGCCGCCCATGCGATGATGGAGGCGGGCTCGGCCGACGCCGAGGAACGGGCGGCGCGTGCGCTGGAATGGCTGAAGCCGCGTCAGGTGCTCGACGTCGCGGGGGACTGGGCGGTGGAGCGGCCGGACGTGCGGCCCGGCGGCTGGGCCTTCCAGTACAACAATGATCATTATCCCGATCTCGACGACACCGCCGTCGTGGTGATGGCGATGGACCGCGCGCGCGGCCGCATCGCCAACGGCTATGACGAGGCGATCGACCGCGGCGTCGAATGGACGGCAGGGCTGCAGAGCCGCAACGGCGGCTGGGGCGCGTTCGACGCCGACAACAGCTACACCTATCTCAACAACCTGCCCTTCGCCGATCATGGCGCCTTGCTCGATCCGCCGACCGCAGACGTCTCGGCGCGCTGCGTCTCGATGCTCGCCCAGCTCGGCGAGCCGCGCGACAGCGAGCGGATGAAGGCCGCGATCGCCTATCTGGAGCGCGAGCAGGAGCAGGACGGCAGCTGGTTCGGCCGCTGGGGCGTCAACTATATCTACGGCACCTGGTCGGCGCTGTGCGCGCTCAACGCGGCCGGCCTGCCGCCCGAGCACCCGACGGTGGCGAAGGCGGTCGGCTGGCTGCACGCCATCCAGAATCCGGACGGCGGCTGGGGCGAGGACTGCGACAGCTACGATCTCGATTATAAGGGCTATACGCCCGCACCCTCGACCGCGTCGCAGACCGCCTGGGCGCTGCTCGGCCTCATGAATTCGGGCGACGTCGAGTCCGATGCGGTCGCGCGCGGCATCGACTGGCTGGCGCGCAACCAGGAGGCGGACGGCCTCTGGGGCCAGGAATATTATACCGGCGGCGGTTTTCCGCGCGTCTTCTACCTGCGCTACCATGGCTATCCGAAATATTTCCCGCTCTGGGCGATGGCGCGCTACCGCAACCTCAAGCGCTCCAACACGCGCGAAGTCGCGCACGGGATGTGATTGCGAGCCCCCCTTTCATCCTCCCCCGCAGGGGGAGGGGGACCATTCGCAAAGCGAATGGTGGAGGGGCTCTGGCTTACATCAAGCGATACCTATGTGGTGAGCGGCGGCCCCTCCACCACCAGCCTTCGGCTGGCGGTCCCCCTCCCCGTTCCGGGGAGGATGGAGAAAAGGGCGGCGCATGCCCTTGATCGTCGCCTGCGGCCTGCAAAGCGAGGCGCGGCTGATCGCGCACATCGGCGGGGATATGATCGTCATCCCGGGTGGCGGTGATTCGGCACGGCTCGAGGCGGAGCTCGATCAGGCCGCGCGCGGCGCCCCCGGCCTGATCCTCTCCACCGGTCTCGCCGGCGCGCTCGATCCGGCGCTGGTAGCCGGCGATCTCGTGATCGACGGGGATGCCGATATCGTCGCACGGCTGCGTCAGGCGCTGCCTGATGCCCATGCAGGCGGCATCACCGGCAGCGACACGCCCATCGCCACGATCGCCCACAAGCGCACGCTGCACGCCGAAAGCGCCGCGCTGGCCGTCGACATGGAATCGCACGTCGCCGCCCGCGTCGCCCGCCGCCACGGCCTGCCCTTCGCCGCGCTACGCGCCATCTCCGACACCGCGAAGGAGACGCTGCCGCCCGCCGCGCTCGTCGGCATGCGGCCCGATGGCGGTGTCGCGTTCGGCGCGGTGCTGGCCTCGCTCGCGCGTCAGCCGGCGCAGCTCCCGGCGCTGATCCGCACGGGGATCAACACCGGGCGCGCGATGCGTCGGCTAGGCCGCGCGTACGACGTGCTTGGCCGCCTTGGGATCGCTCGCCTTGATCTTGGCCAGCTCCCGCTCGAGATGCGATGAATAGACGTCTTCCGCGGGGCGCTGGTTGCTGAGGTCGATGTCCGGCGCCATCGGGCCGCTGGTGCGCACGCCCTTCATCGCCACCTTCATCATCTTCAGCGGGTGGCGGATCGAATCGGTCGCTGCCGTGCCCTCGAAGCCGCAATGCACCATGCAGTCGGCGCATTTCTCATATTTGCCGACGCCATATTTGTCCCAGTCGGTGCCTTCCATCAGCTCCTTGAAGGTTTCGACATAGCCTTCGCCGACGAGATAGCAGGGCTTCTGCCAGCCGAAGACGGTGCGCAGCGGCATCGACCAGGGGGTGCACTCATAGGTCTGGTTGCCGGCCAGGAAATCGAGGAACAGCGGCGAGTTGGTGAAGGCCCAGTTCTTGCCGCCATTGCCGCGGGCGAACACGTCGCGGAAGAATTTACGGGTCCGCTCGCGGTTTAGGAAATGCTCCTGGTCCGCCGCGCGCTCATAGGCATAGCCGGGCGACAAGGTGGTCTCGACGCCGAGCGCCTTCATCTCGTCGAAGAAGGCGGCGAGGCGCGCCGGATCGGCGCCATCGAACACGGTGCAGTTGATCTGGACGCGGAAGCCCTTCGCCTTGGCGATCATGATCGCCTCGCGCGCGATGTCGAACACGCCATCCTGCGAGACGGCGATGTCGTGCATGCCCTTGTCGCCGTCGAGATGGATCGACCAGGTGAAGAAGGGCGACGGCGCATAATCGTCGATCTTCTTCTTGAGCAGCAGCGCGTTGGTGCACAGGATCACGAACTTCTTTTTCGCGATATAGCCCTTGACGATGCGCGGCATGTCACGGTGGAGCAGCGGCTCGCCGCCGGCGATCGAGACGGCCGGCGCGCCGCATTCGTCAATCGCGTCCATGCACTGCTCATAGGAGAGGCGCTGGTTCAGGATCGGATCGGGATAGTCGATCTTGCCGCAGCCCTTGCAGGCGAGGTTGCAGCGCAGCAACGGCTCGAGCATCAGCACGAGCGGATAGCGGCCGCCCTTCAAATGCTCGCGCAGCGTGTAGCTGCCGATGCGGAGGATCTGGGATACGGGGAGGCTCATCGATTTTCCCGTCAGGCTGCGGAAGGGGATGTATGCGCGGCGGCCTTGAGGCCGGGCGGCAGGCTGAATTGCATGTTTTCCTCGACGCCGTCGAGCGTCGATATCGCCACCGGCCCGATTTGGCGCAGCGCGGCGATGACATGGTCGACCAACTCGTCGGGCGCGGAAGCGCCGGCGGTGAGGCCGACCGTCTCTATGCCGTCGAACCAGGCCGAATCGATGCTGTCGCCATCGGCGACGAGGAAGCTCGGCACGCCCATCTCGACGCCGATCTCGCGCAGCCGGTTGGAGTTGGAGCTGTTCGATGCGCCGACCACCAGCAGCAGATCGGCGACGCGGCATAGATCGCGGACTGCGGTCTGGCGGTTCTGCGTTGCATAGCAGATGTCGGAAACGTCGGGCCCCAGCACGTCGCTGAATCGCGCGCCCAGCGCCGCGATAAGCCCGCGCGTATCGTCCACGCTCAGCGTCGTCTGCGTCACGTAGGCGATCGGCGTATCCGACGGCAGGTCGAGCGCGGCAACATCCTCGATCGTCGAGACGAGATGGATCGGCGCATCGATCTGGCCCATCGTGCCGATCACCTCGGCATGGCCTTCATGGCCGATGAGGATGACGGTGCGGCCCATCCTGGCGTAACGGCGGCCCTGGACATGCACCTTGGTGACCAGCGGGCAGGTGGCGTCCAGCACGGGCAGGCCGCGCGCGGCCGCCTCTTCCTGCACGGAACGGGCGACTCCATGCGCGCTGAACACGGTACGGGCGCCGGCCGGAACCTCCGACAGATCCTCCACGAACACCGCGCCCTTGCGGCGCAGCTTGTCGACCACATGACGGTTATGGACGATCTCATGGCGCACATAGACGGGCGCCTGCTCCAGTTCGAGCGCCCGTTCGACGATCTCGATTGCGCGGACGACGCCGGCGCAGAATCCCCGGGGCTGAGCGAGAATAACCTGCAATCTTGTCTCCTTAAGCCACCCGAAGCGACGCCCGAACGTCGTACGCCAGCTCTGCGGCGGCAGCTCTCAGCCCCTTGAGTGCGCCTCTGCAATGATACGGACATAGCGGGCCGGGCATTCCCAAAAAAGTGTCATTTGCGCCAGAATGTACGCGGCGTTGCAGATTGGCCACATTCCACCGACAGGATGGACCTCTGCGGAAAGCGGCGATATCGTTATTCCTTACGACCTGCGGAAGCGAGTGAATGCGATCCTATAAGTCCGGCGTGTATGTTGCCCTGTCCCTGGCCGTTCCGGTGGCCGTTCATGCTCAGGCGGTCGATCCCGCGCAGGCGCCGGTGCAGGCTTTGTGCGACAAGCTCATTGCCATCATGAAATCCGGTAAGCAGGCGGGTCAGCAGGGCCGTGCCGCCGCGCTTGCCCCGACGATCGACAAGGTGTTCGACGTGCCGTTGATGACGCGGCTCACCGTCGGGCCGAGCTGGACGACCCTGTCGAGCGCGGATCAGGCTGCGCTCACCACCGCCTTCCGCCGCATGACGATCGCGCAATATGCCGCCAATTTCGATAGCTTCGGCGGCGAGAAGTTCACCATGGACCCCAAGGTGGAAGCCCGCGGTACCGACCGGCTGGTGCGCACCAAGCTGCTTCCCGCCTCCGGCCAGCCCGAATCGCTGGCCTATCGCCTCCGCCAGAGCGGTGGCGAGTGGAAGATCATCGATGTCTTCTATCGCGATTCGATCAGCCAGCTCGCGACCCGGCGTTCGGATTTCTCGCGCGTGCTGGCCACGGGCGGCGCCAAGGCGCTGGTCCGCCATCTGGACGATCTGGCGGACAGGCCGACCCGTTGAGCATTGCCGCGCTCGCCTCGACGCTGTCGCTGCTGAATGCTGCGCCGGGTGCATCGGATGTGCCCGCCGTGCTGGCGACGCCGCCGCTCGAACTCGTGGCCGCCGTTGACGCGACGGCACCTCCGCCGCCCGTCGATGCCGCCGCTTCCGCGACGTCCGCTCCCGCCGATGCGGCGCCAGATGCCGCAGTACCTGATGGCATGGCCGCGGACGCCGCAGCCGATGCGGTCGCCGGCAACCCTCATCCGCCGCATACCAAGGGCGATCCGCTCGAGGGTTTCAACCGGGCGATGTTCTCGGTCAACCAGTCGCTCGACAAGGCGATCTTCCGCCCTGCGGCGATGGGTTACAAACATGTCGTGCCGAAGCCTGCGCGCTCGGGCCTGCGCAACATGTTCACCAATCTGTCCGAGCCGGTCGTGTTCGTGAACGATCTGCTCCAGCTGAAACCCAAGCGAGCGGTGAAGACGCTGTTTCGCACCATATTGAACACCATCTTCGGCATTGGCGGCCTGATCGACGTCGCCAAGCGCGAGGGGCTGCCGCATCGCGACAACGGCTTCGGCAACACCCTGGCCTTCTACGGCGTCAAGTCCGGCCCCTATCTCTTCCTGCCGCTGATGGGGCCGAGCACGCTACGCGATTTCGGCGCCGGCCAGTTCGATGCGGCGGTGTTGCCCCTCGCAGTGGGCAGGCCGTTCGATCGGTTGGAATATCAGCTTCCCAAGGCGGTGATCACCGGCCTCGATGCGCGCGCCGAGGCGGATACCGAGCTCAAGGCGCTCTTTTCCACCGCTCTCGATCCCTATGCGACACTGCGCTCCGTCTATCTTCAGAATCGGGCGAGCGAGATTGCGGGGCTCAAGAAGAAGGCGGGCGAACAGGATATACCGCTCGACGATCCGCTGGAGGATCCGGCAGCGGCAACCCAGCCTCCGGCCGGTCAGACGCAGCCCTGACTTTTCTCCAGCGAACGGGGATAGCGTGCAAGCGCGATGTGCGCCCGTCAGCGTTCACCCTCGTCCGCGGCCGTCTTCCCACGCGGCGGCCCGAGCAAAGCCGGCTCGAAAATCAGCGCGCATACCAGGGTCCAGGCCAGCGAGATCATCAGTATCTTGCCCATGCTCGCCGTGCCGGGATGGTGTGAGAGCCACAGGCTGCCGAAGGCCGTGCCGGTGGCGAGCGCGCTGAACAGCACGGCGCGCGCCAGGCTCGATTGCAGCAGGTCGGTCGCGCCCGCGCGCCACGCCATCACGAAATAGATGTGAAAGGCGACGCCGACACCGAACAGCAGCGGGAAGGCGATGATGTTGGCAAAGTTGATCGGTTGGCCGATCAGCACGCAGCTGCCCAGCGTCAGGAAGCCGGAGAGCACGACCGGGGCCAGGGTGAAGGCCACTTCCTTCACGTCGCGCAGCATCGCGAAGAGCAGCAGGCTGACCAGCGCCAACGCGATCACGCCCGCCTGGATGAAGGCGCCGGCGACAGTCGAGGCGGCGGCCTGGGTCGCGACCGGCAGGCCGGAAATGGCGGGCGTCACCTTGGCGACCGCGTCGCGGAAGCGTGCGATGACCTCATTGTCGTTGCTGTCGCCGCGCGGGAAGAGCTGCAAGCGCATCCTCCCGTCTGGCGCAACCCAATCGCGATGCAGTTCGGCGGGCAGCGTGTCGCGTGTCACCGGTTGCGCCTGCAGCGCGAGACGCGTCTGATCCAGCATCACGGCGAGCGGCTGTGCGATCATCTGGTTGGTTCGCGCGCGTGCCGCCGGCGTTGCTGCGGCGAGCCGGGTGAAGGCATCGCCGAGCCGCCGTGCGTCCGCCGCGCCCGGCCCTCCTGCCTTTGCCGCTGTGGCACGCAGTCGCGCCGCCGTGGCGGACAGGGTGTCGATCAGCTCGGCATCGCTTGGCGGCGGTGCGACGTCGAACGGGTTGAGCGTCAGATCGAGCACGGTCGAGGCGTCGGTGATCAACGCCAGCTTCGCGGGCTGGTCCTCGGGCACGAAGCTGCCGATCGAAACGACCTGCGCCACCTCGGGCAGCGCGGACAGGCGACGAGTGAGATGGTCTGCCGCCTTCGCGTCGGGCGCCAATATGTCGATCGTGTTCGGCGTGCGGTCCGGATCGCGGGTGAGATCCGCCAGCGTCGCCATGGCGGGCGACTTGGGATCGCGAAGATGCAGTGGGTTGAAGTCGAAATGGACGAGCGGCAGCAGCGCGATGCTGGCCAGCATCGACAGGCCGAATGCCCAGAGCACGCCGCCGCGGTGCCGCGCCAGGAAATGATCGGCGCCCGCCATGCTGGAGAAACCGACCTCGCGCTGCGGTGCGCCGGGCGGCATCGCCGTCACCAGCGCCGGCAGCAGCGTGACGCTGAACAGCAGCGCGACCACCATGCCGAAGCCGGCGATGACGCCCAGCTCGGCAATGCCGACATAGGCGGTAGGCAGGAAGGCGACGAAACCGAGGCAGATTGCGCCCGCCGCGAGCAGCAGGGGCGCGCCGAGCGCGGTCGCGGCACGGCGCAGCGCCTCGGAGCTGGTGGCGCCGTCCGCACGTTCGGCGTTGAAGCGCACGCAGATCTGAATGCCGAAATCGACGCCGAGGCCTACGAACAAGGGAATGAACGCGACCGAGATGAGGTTGAATCGGCCGACCACGAGCAGACCAATCGCCGTCGTCACGGCAAGGCCGGCGACGATGGTGACCATGATCGCCAGCACCAGCCGCACCGATCGTACCGCCAGCCAGAGCGTCGCGAGCATGGCGAGCAGCATGACGACGGCGACCAGCCCGATATTTTCCTCCAGCGTCGCGAACTCCTCGTCGGCCAGCGGCACCTCGCCGGTCAGCCGCACCCGGATGCCGTGGGCGTCATCGAGGCCCATCGTCCGCGAGAGAGCGGCGATCCGGTCGGTCGCAGCTTCGCCGGGCATCAGCGCCGAATGATCGAGCACCGGCTGGACGAGGATCAGGCGGCGCAGCGGCGGCGACATCCTGCTCTTTTCGTCGGCGAAAAGCGTCTGCCAGGAGAAGAAGGCGGGTTTGCCGCTGAGTGACCGTTCGGTCGCATCGGCCAGCGCCCGCATCGGCCGGTCGATCTGGTCGAGGCTCGCCGATCCGCGGTCGATCCCGTCGAGCATCGTGCCGAGCGCATGGGAGAGGCCGCGCAGGCTCGGATCGGCGGCCAGCGGCCCGAGCATCGGCTGGGCCTGGATCAGCGCAGCGGTGGTGGCGCGCACCTCCTCGGGCGATTGGAACAGCAGGCCTTCGCGTGCGAAGAAATCGCCGCCGTCCGGCCGCTCGACACGGCGAAAATGCGCAGGATCGGCCTTGAGCCGCGCGGTCAGCCGTGCGGCGCCATCCTCGGCCAGTTCGGGCGTCGCGCCGTCGACGACGATCAGCATCACGTCCTTGAGCTGCGGGAAGGCCGCCTCCATCGCGGCTTCCTGCATGCGCCAGCCGACCTTGGGGGAGATCAGGGCGCCGGTATCGGTAATCATCGCGAAACGGCTGGTGACGATCAGGATCGCCGCGACCGCGAGCAGGAGCGAGAGCGCCAGCGTGGCGCGCGGCCGCCGGACGCTTGCCGAGACGAGGCGGGGGATCAGTTTCATAGCCCGCTCAGCACCCCAGGGCTGCGGGGCGCATTGATTGAAGGGGCAGCTCCTTTTTTCTTCGTCAGGATCCCGACTTGCATCGCGATGATGCCGTAGAAAAGCGCATCACCTTTTGGGTATGTCCGGCAGCCCTCCGGGGGGAGGATAGGCGAGCTGCACTCCACGCGTCTAGCGCGAGGCTGCGACGGCGGGTCCCGATGCGCCGGACCAGTAGCGCATGCGCAGGGATATCGTTTGCTCCCCCACGCCGTGGGTGAAGGCGGCATCGAGGAATTTGGGCGGGCCGAGGCTGATCCTGGCATCGTTGGAAAAACCCACTCCTTCCTTGGGTATGCCGAACACCATGCGATCGACCTTGTGATTATCGTTCTCGTCATGGAACGCCTGGACGGCATAACGCCCGGGAGGAAGATTGGTGACGGTGACGATCGTGACGCCGGGCCGCGCCGCCGCTTCCGCCGAATAGGGGCAGTCGTCCTTCAGGAAATGCGCCTCTGGACAGACGTCGATATGCACGTGCCCGGCGGCGTTGCGGACATTGCCGATCTCGATGCGAAGCGTGCTCGCGAGGGCAGGGGAGGAGGTGGCGGCGCACAGCGCGAGGCCGATCAGCGGACGCAGCACGCCGCTGGCTGCCGACAGGACGGGTCTCATTATGCGCCGGCCTTGGTCCCCAGAGCTGCGCTGTTGCTGTGCAGGGCGGCGAGGACCTTCGCGACGATGGCGTCGGCATCGAGGCCGGCGTCCTGGTACTGGCGTTCGGGTTTGTCCTGGTCCTGGAAGGTGTCCGGCAGGCGCAGGGTCCTGAGCTTGAGGCCGGCGTCGATGAGGCCCTGGTCGCTGGCGAGGGTGAGGACAT
>NZ_WRPK01000025.1 GCF_009755815.1 Flavisphingomonas formosensis | reverse complement strand
CGCGCAGTTGAGCGATGATCCTCTCGTCACGCTGCCGGCTATGGCCGCGTGATCGATCCGGCCTTGCCGGAGATCGGCGTCGCTACGTCGGCGAAGCTACACCATGCGATGGGACACGATCAGGTTGCTAGTCTGCAGCGGTGCTGAGCCGGGATTGCTTTGCAGCGGGCCAGCTTATCCATTCTGAATCTAAAAATGAATATCTCCTGATGGTTAGATGAGTTTGAAGAATCTTTAAAGAGTTACGTGGGCAGAGCTACGTGTCCGAATCGGGGCGGTTTGGCGAGTCGCGCCCGAGCCGCCGTTCCGGATGTGTCGACTGATCGTTCCGGATATGTCGTGATTCGCGTTCCCGATGTGTCTAGAGAGCGTTCCGGATGTGTCGATGACGGCGTTCCTGATATGTCGAGTGGCGTTCCGGATGTGTCGAAGATTGCCGTCCCACCCTTCGATCGCCGGCGACATTGAATCTTTTTCGGGAGTGCAGCTCCGAAAAAGGTTCAGAAGGTTTCGGTTTGAGCATCCAGCGGCCGTGCCGATCGATGTAGCCGGAGCGCGGAGACGAAACCGGCCGTCCGATCGACCACAGACCCGACACTTCGGGAACGTTTCGGTAGCGGACGCAGCCATCACACGACACATCGGGAACGCTCCCATCGTCATAGTGTCGGGCAAGGATAAGCGAGGGGCAGTCGATCGCTATGGATCGAGTGGGCCTCTATGGTGCCGTATGGCAAGAAAGCGCCGTCGAGCGGGGGGATCCCCCTCCCCTCTCCTAGCGGAGCGTGTGACGATTTTCCCTGTCGTACTTGCGTACGAAACCGATGAAGGCACGCTGGTAGCTCACAGGCGTCCGTTCAGAATCTGCCTCGACATATTCGCGAAAGAGCTGGTGCAAGTTCTGGTAGTCCCAACCGGGGCATTCGGCGCGCAGCGTCGCGAGCGTCTCGTCGGTAATATATCCATCGGTTGCACGCGCGGATAACCCTGAGACGGTGCGGCGTATCATGGCACGTGCGTCGACCGCGGCCTCTGCGGTGACCGGCTCGGCAGGTGATCCGGCCGGCGATGCCGGGTGAGCCTGTTCCTCCGGTTCTGGAGGAATTGGAAGGGACCTCCGGGGTCTTGCGGCGCGCGGCCTGGGCATGGCTGCCTCGGCGGCAGATTTGCGTCGCATCCTCAGATGGGGCTCCTTGCGTCCTTCGCCGAATTCGACGCGGAGTCCATAGCCTGGAAGATCGTCGCGTTCTGCGATCTTTATGATCTCATGCTTAAAGCGACGATACTGCCCTTCCGCACCCGATTTTTCGAAGAGGGTTGGAAAGGAAATGGCGAAACCCGCCTCCCCTGCCCCGCCGGCATGCTTGCGGGCAACCTTATAAAGCCAGCGCTCGCGGCCTCCGGATATGTTGAAATAGGCGCGATCGATCGACAGGACGCCGCCCTGCATGATTACGCCTTCATAAAACCAGCTCGAAAGTTCGATTGTCATGCCGCGCGACCGCTCGGTTCGTTCGTCGACCAATTGGGTCCACCCGTCGAGCCAGCTGAAGGTCGCCTCACGGCGATTGTCCGCGCGGATATTGGTCTTCACCGTGGTCGAGGCGAGACGATCAAGCGCTTGGCCGAGCAGTTCATAAGCCCGGCCGGTGGTGGGTCGACCGATGGCGCGCAACAGATCATAGGGCATGAGATGAAGCTTGCGCGGGATGTCGTTAACCCCTCGGCGCGCCATGTCGGCGAGTGTGGACGCGCAATAGATCAGGATGTCAGCGTCCCAGATGGTTGCCATGCCATATTCGGGATTGGCCGAGACATGGACCCAGGATTTGCCGTCGGGGGACCTGTACTGGATCGGCTTGATCCGCTTGGATTTCGCCAGGCTGAAAAAGGGCCTTTCCATCATCTCCCGCTGATCGCGCAGCGCAAGATCGGAGATGTAGGGCAGGAACAGATCGAACTGATCGTTCACATAGGTTCGATTGGTTCGCGTCACGTCGCGTTCCATTCCAGTGCCGAGGAGAGGGCAGCATTCTTTCCCCGGGGAAAGAAGGGATGAGGGAATATCCTCATCTGATGAGGCCCCGGCCTTGACTTTCGAGGTCGGCGAGCGCCGCTCGCAGCGCCTCGGCCAATTCGTCATGGTCGGCCCCTGACCCGGGATGCAGGCGGATCGTCACGCCCTGCCGATTTGCGGTGAGAATGCTCAGTGCATTACGGCCGAACCTGCTTTGATAGGTTAATGGCGCGTTTGTTGCTTTTTCACCCGTCCCGGTGTCGAGAAGCCGTTTGAATACCTCCGCCGCAGGTACAGGAGGCTCCTGCCGACGACGGCGCCCCGCCTGCTCCGCGGCAAGGCCCTTGGCAGCATCTAGAATCTGACGGGCGCGGCCGCGATCGTCGAGCGCGGCGGCAAGACCATAAGCTGGCTTGATCTGGACATCGGTGAGCGCGGCAAAAGCGGTGAGAACCGCGTCGGGGATGCTGGCAACCTTGAGCGTCTTGGAAAGCCAGCTTTGCGACACACGAAGACGCTCGGCCATGCGAGCCTGATGGCCGGCATAATGTGCCTTGAGCGCCTGTGCATAGCTTCGGGCCCGTTCAATGTCTGAAATGTCTTTGCGCGCCCTGTTCTCTAGATCCGCAAGTCGAAATGCGGTCTCATCGTCGATGTCCGCAAGGTCTGCAAGAAGCTTGAAGTCGGGATAATTATGTGCGCGAAGCCAACTAATGGCGAAGTGACGGCGCGAACCGATGATGAGCTCAAAGTCATGAGAGGCGTCGTCTTTTAATTTTCTCAAAACGACCGGAATCTTCTGGCCGTTTTCAGCCAGGATAGAATCGATCAGTTCGCGCGTATTCTCCTCGTTGAGCTCCGAATAGCGTCTTGGATTGCCGGGCCAGACCCGGACCCGCGCCGGATCGACGGATATGCGGGTAACCTGCTTCACCTCGCCGCTCGCAATGCGTGCGAGCGCCGATTCCCGGCCGAGCAGCGTCATGCCGGTGCGCGGGCGCTCGGCAGGCTCGGGCGGGCCAGCGGAGATAGGTGATCCATCCGACGCATCCGGGAGAGCCCCGGCATCGGCATCCGGCTCATCGCTCAGCAGCGACGCCAGATAGTTGGCCTGCTTGCCCTTGGCCATCTCACCCCTTCCTTTCCATACGCCACATCGGCAGCTCAGGCAGCTGCGTCTTCAATCAGGGCCGCGTTCGTCACCAGAGGCCTCCCCCAGCCCTTCCGTACGAGTTGTTCGATCTGGCCCAGCGCCTCGTCCATATTCGCGCGACACCTTTTATGGGTGCGCGCCGACCCTATCGGCTTTTCGAGCTCGTAGACGGTCATCATCCGCATGGCCGCGTGGCTGATCTCGGCGGATTCGAAGATCGGAACGGGGAGCAACGTCGGGCCGAAAGCTGAGTCCATGATCTGCTGAACCATGGCGTGCGAAGGATCGTTATTGTCGAATTTGGAGCAGAGCAGCCGCACGAAATTGTAGCTTACCTCCACGCCGGCGCTCTGCAGTTGCTCGAGCACCTGATGCATCATCGAGAGAAACTGAACGGTGGAGCAGAAATCAGGCGTAGTCGCGGCAAGCGGGATGAGCAGGGCATTGGCGGCCTGCATCACGGCCAGGCTGATGGTGCCAAGCGCCGGCGGTGGATCGAGCAGTACGACGTCGTAGTTGCGGGAAAGATCGAGCAATCCGGCTTTGAGCTTGCGAAAGCGCGTAACGAGCACGGAATTGCCATCGGCGCCGGAGGCTGCCAGCTCATACTCGACGTCGAACAGCTCCAGATTAGACGGGATGAGATGGACATTGGGCCACGGCGTTTCCTTGACCGCATACATGAGGTCGGCTTGGGTCGGTTCGATCGAGAGATAGGGATAAAGCGTCTCTTCCTGCGTGACATAGAGATGCGGGTTGAAGCCGAACAGCGTGGTCGTGGTTGCCTGGCTGTCGCAATCGACGACGAGCACGCGATATCCGGCGACCGCGAGATAGTGCGCGAGATGCGTAGTGACGGTCGATTTGCCGACACCGCCCTTGAAGTTCTGAACGGCGATGATGACCGGATCGTCGGACGGCCCGCGCACCGGAGAAGCGTCGAGCACCTCCCGCATGTTGAGAAGGTCGCTGATCGTATAACCTATGCGCCTGCCGATCTCGCTGGCAGGAGGCGGTGGAAGTCGTTTATCTTCCTCCGCGGTACGTATACGGTTCGTCGAACATCCAAGCAGTGACGCAACCTCGGCTATTCCGAAGCGCACTTCCAGCGACTTGCGGCTGTCCGGAAGAAACGCCTGACGCCTCAGTCGCTCGACCATGCGTTCCCCGGAGCGAGCAAGATCTCCGATCCGAGCCGCCTCTGAATTCATTTGAGCCATAGGGTCTCACTCTGAAGCTTTTCTCGGCTACGATGTCGGAAAAAGCTTCATTCGTCAACAATGCTCACCGGAGACGTGCTCATTAGAGACGAATCTGACGTCTGCGATCGGCGAGTCCTTTCTGATTCGATCTTTCCCCGGGGAAAGATCGCGTGTTGGAGCGGCGTGCCGGGCAGCGCTTACCGACCATATCATAACAGCTGTCGTGGGTAGTTCGGGAAGTGGGTGGCCAAGTGTTTTGAACTGATCGCCGCAGAGCTTCGATCAACCTTCGAACGTCATTGTCAGGCAAAGGGTCGGAGGTGGAGACGCATGACATGTTGGCTCTCACGTTGAACCTATTCCGGCTCCGCACTCTGGAGTGCATTGCCGATGAGCGCTCTCGCAACTGGGAATTTCGGGGGACGAAGGACGGAAAAGAGGGGAAAGAAGCGGTTCTATGAAATCCGTGCACCTTATCGAAACTTCGCCGATGGCGCGTTCGACGAACCTTCACCAAATAGGAGTGCCGATGACAAAAAGGCAACCGGTGAGTGTGAGGCCGACGGTCATCTGAATTGGGATCGCCAACCGAGCGGCTACAGCCAGAACCTCTCTACTATGTCGAGTTCGGTGCCTGAGGTCGGAGGTATGGCGCCGCGATCAGGCCACCGCTATCGCTCGACGGCATATCGGCCGCCAATGATGGTGGTTCCCCGAGAGCTATTTAAGTTCCGGTGTTGTCGCTCTGGTTCACAGGTCACGGGTTTCTAAGCGGCAATCAATGCCGACCACCTGCCGGCCCCGCAGAGCCTTCAACGGCCAGGTTGTAAGGCCCATTTGAATGACGCTTGCCAGGCACTCTATTGCTTCCCTCGAATTTCTGGATCCGCGACCTTATCATGGTCCAGGCTGCGATGTTTCCCCGGGGAAACGTCCCCACTGCTCGGGAATCGGAAGTGGTCGCCCCCGGACTTGCGAAGCGAGTGCCTTTATGGATGGTTGCGTCGCTTACCTTAAACTCGCCCTAGGCTTGGCAGAGCAGACGAGCCGCGATGAAAAGAGGGCGCTGCTTCATGATATTTCCCCGGGGAAAGATGGCGCTGGGTGAACATGAGTTTCCATTCGGTCAGTGTCCAAGGAACTCAAGATGCGCCCCGCTAGGTCTGCTCACGATCACGCAATCGCGTTCGTGAAGCACCATCAACTGACCGCACAGATTATCATATTTGACGGTCGGTGGAGTAGGGGAGGGGGTGAACGACGTTGCCTACGCGCAGTAAAAGCTCCTCACGCGATAAGTTCCACGACGGCTGGGTGAGCATCTCCGATGGAAGGCGCTATCGATTCCCAGAGCTTAAACGCAAACGAAGCCCATGCCGATGAAAAGAGAACGAGCGAAGGTCCCATCTGTGCGGCTGTATCCCGAGAAGACGAGCGGAGCATCACTGGGTCATATCTTCGTTCGAAAGTCGATCAGCACGGCAGCCCGCGGTGGCTGTACAAGTCAGCGTATCGACGAAGTAGAACGGCTTTAAGGTACGATGGTGCGTGGTCTTTGGGTCTGACCGCCTTCAGGCCGATCGCACTCTCAATTGAACGGTTCGAAAAAACCGGACTATTCCGCGCGCCCCTTGGAAGAGGTTCGATAACGCAGCGCGCTACGTAGCCTTTTCGAGGAGGCCGCTTGCTCATTCGCGACATTCAGGTGCGATGGGGAACTGGCCCGTCGCCGGCTAAGGAGAATTTATGCCGCGCTTCGCCGGAATCTAGCAAGGCGTCTTGGCTTTCGAAAGCATAGCGGCCGGGTGGGAGGAGAGATTTCTTGTGCATGCGCAACGACGCGAGGCTCAAGGCTGGCCGACAGAACCACCATGCGCTATACAAAGCGCGTTGCCTCATCCGCCTGCGGGACGTCCAGCCAGCCACCGACTGGCCGGCGATACTCAAAATGACCCTGAAAGCTATCCATTTCAGCGCCTTCGGCAGGGGATAACCCGGTCAAGCCAATTCAGCGAGGCCTGATGGACCGCCCAAACGGCGAATATTCTAATTATCTATCTCAAAATAAAAGAAAAAACACCGCATGGAGCAGATTCAAGAAACGGTGGTTTTTGGCGGTTTAAGAGCCTCGTGCACCTGAACGAGCAGCTTGGTCGCGCCTTGGGGAGAAATGTTCAGAAGGCGTGCGGCTCCCCGCGCGGTGATGCCCGGATAGCAGAGTTCAAGCCGCAGCAATGTCGGCGCACGACTGCGGCTGGTGATCGCAAGCCGCGTTTCCGCGGAGGCGAGGGTTCGCTCCATTTGGGCCAGGGCGTCTAGATTAGCCGTCGCTATGCGGGCTATTCGGCGCGCTACCTCTATTGCGAGGACGGCCTCGTCGTCGGGGAGATAACGTGGGAGGTCGGTGAAACAGGGGAGGCCATGTTCGATGAGACCGGCACTTCGAAGCATGACGGGCAGATGGAGGCCGAGCAGCCATGTCGTGCTCGCGGATGCCGGAGGCAGCGAAAATAAACGTCCGTCGACGGAGGAGATGGTCGGAACCTGTCCGTTTCTGATATTGGAAGATTGTCTCATCTCGAGCATCCGACCGGCAATGGCCGCGAGCGTGGGCGAGGGGAAGGGGCGGCTGGCTCGCTGCCCGATTTCGCGCCATGCTGGGCCGAAGCGGACGAGATCTTCGCCCCCCCAGACCTCGGCTTCGTTCCGGTCGTCAAGAAGCGTACGCAACGCGTGGAGGGTTGCCCGCGCCACGGGACTCTTGTCGCGCTCGGTCGTCGCTAATGCGAGATGAAAAAGTGCCGCAACCGAAAGCGGATCGTTGAGCCCCTCGCTATGTCGGGGAGGTGGCGTTCGGCCGGATATCCACTCGAGCAGATCCTTGGCCGAAATAGGAATTCCTGCAGAACGTGCAGCCGTCACCGCTCCTTCGATGCGCGCACGGGCGAACCAGATCTCGGCTGCCGGACTGTGCACCAAACGGCCGTCGAGCTTTGCCAGCGCCAATACAGCCTGTTCTATAGGCGCGAAATCGGTTAGTGTCTTCACCGTCGGGTTGCCCCCACCATGTCACATCGATCAACCAAAAGTGGACGTTGGTTGCGTCAAACTTGAGGCACAATATATGGACATGTGATAATTACAATTATCATTGATCAGATGTTGAAATGTCTCGGCGGGATGCGCTAAAATTTGCATCATGGAGAAGGACGGCCCGGGCAGAGGGAGAGGGCTAGAAAGCGATGATAGCGCTTGCCCAACGCGCGCGGCGGCGTGCGAGATCGTCCGGACCGTGGCGCGAATGCGCACGGAGGCCGATGTCGACGAGGCAATGATCGAGGCGAATCTGGCCGCGCGCTCACCGCACTCTATACGCGCACTGAAGTTGGACCTCGAAGCCTTCAACGCGTGGTGCCGTCGCACGAACAGAGTGGCGCTGCCGTCGACGCCGGAGAATGTCGCAGATTATCTGGACGCGCGGGCAGGGCAGGGGGCCAAGCCAGCTTCACTCGATCGCTATAAAGCGTCGATCGCCAAAATTCATCAAATGCTCCAACTCAAAGATCCTACGCAGGCCGCGCTCGTGAAACTTCGGCTTCTTGCTATCCGGCGCGAAAAAGGAACTGCGCAGTCGCGGGCGCTGCCACTGCGGCTCAATGGGCCTGTCAAAGATACGGAACGGGACGAGGCACCCGGGATCGACGTGTGCACTTTGCTCGAAGCTTGCGCCGACGATCTGCCCGGTTTGCGCGACTGCGCGCTTCTCTCCGTTGCCTATGAATCGGGGCTGCGCGCATCGGAGTTGGTGGCTATCGAGGTGGCTCACCTTCTCGAAGCACCCGACCCCGAAGCACGCCTGCTTTCCCTTCCATGCGCCAAAGGCGACTTAGAAGGAAAGAGGGGCGTGCTCCTGTCGCCGCGCTCGGTACGTGCGATCGCGGCCTGGACCGAGGCGGCCGGAATCACCTCCGGACCGCTGTTCCGCAGGGTCCAGGTGCGGCGCTACAAGGCGCGCCCTCCAGTAAAGGGGAGGCGGGTCGATAGCATATCGAGTCGCGAAACCTGGGATCTGCGCAAGACGCTCTCGCGGCCGTCGGTACCGGCGCGAACCGAATATGATGTCGGGGCAACAGCGCTCCATCCCGGCTCGATCGGACCGATCTGGCGGGCCCTCATCCGGCGGGCGTTCGACCGCGGCGCGTTCGGCGACCTGACCGCGCATGACCTTGCCCAACTGCTCAAGGGCATTAGCGCGCATTCGACGCGGGTGGGGCTCAGTCAGGATTTGTTCGCAGGCGGCGAAGACCTTTTCGGGATCATGGGTGCTCTGCGCTGGAAAAGTCCGCGCATGCCGCTAGAATATGGTCGCAAGGTAGCAGCCGAAGCCGGGGCGGTCAGGTATCTTTCAGAGCGTCTCGAACGACGAACTGACAGTAGCGGTTGAGGGTGATGCCTTTCGTCCGGCCAGAGGGTTCCGGGACTATGGCTGCTGTCGAATTGAACGTGGGCGGACCCATGAACTCTACGCCCTCGTGCACCGATTCCGGTGCCATAGCGCTTTGATATTACGAGGACGATAGCGATCGAGCAGCCTCGGGATTGGCTGTCGCGGCTTGAGCAGCCTGCATGACGCCTCATCGAAGGTCTCGACATGATCAAGGCCTCCAATCCGCGGATTCCTTGGCTGTCACGAAATACGCGCGACCCTTCGAGTGTGATGCGCCGCGCCCGGATGGCAGCATGCGGCGAAGAATGGGATCGCCCTTGCGATGATGCCTGATCACGAAGAACAGATGGCCCAAGGCGAGTGCTGCAAGGCTCAGCGTAAAGAAATGATGCAACCGGCTGACAAAATGCAGTGTGCTGGGCTCCGCAACCGATAGCGGGCTCGGCATGAATCCCAGGAAGCGCCAGCTTGCCGGCATCATCAGGACGCCTGTGATGAGGACCAAAGTGATGGCGGCATAGAGCAATGAATGGCCAACGAGGACGGGGCGTCTTGCGCGCGGAGCGGAATGCCAGTCATGCCAGGGCCGCTTGCGGAGAAAGATCGCCACCCGGCCCAGGAATATCGGTATGAAGAACGTCGTCAGCTGCGGATTGATGATGTCGACCATTCTACGAAATGGATCTGCCGGTGGACGCGACGTGCAGATAAAGCCGGTCAGCGAAGCCCATATTATAATAATGGCCGATATCCAGTGAAGGCAGATCTGAATTAATGAATAAGGGCGTACACAATCAGAAGATAATTCTGACATTGTCATTCACCGATTGAATCGCATTGATAGATATGCGTCGGAATAATCGATCGACCGACATTATTTTGATACGCGAGCTCATAGTCGGAGAATGGCTACGATTTTCCATTTCCTGATTCCACTTAAAAGGCTGACAGAACTGCGCGATGCGAACTCGGCAGCATCGCATGGCTGTGTCGAGCAGACAAAACGCTGCGGTCGGAACGATCGCATGCGATGGACGGGAACGCTCATTTTCGAAGGGCGGCGGTAGTGCGGATCGGGAAGCTGGTAATGACGCCGAGATGCCTCGCGGCACTACGTTCCTGACAGGTTTGCAATGGGCTGTTCTACTACAAGCCCGTGCTGGGGCTGGGCGTGCGGCCGCGACCGCGGCAGCCTTGGTGATGCGGCGTCGGGCTACTGCTGATTCCGTTTGCGGGAAGCGCTGGCATTGCGCTCGCCCGTATCGGCGGTGACGGATGCGAGCCGCTCGTCGACGTTTCATGCTCATGAGGGCTTGATGCGCTTTTCAGCGCATATGGCTCGCACTCTGACCGGATGAGCGCAGGAAGGTCGGGAGAGAGGAACAGTCGAAGCGGTTCCTGCGTGGCCCCCCAACTGCGGCCAGCGGCCAGATCGATCGCGATTCGTCGGATGCGAATCATCTTTTGCGTGAAGCGGCGTTGGCGCCTCGGGGCAGATGGTCGCGCAAATCCCATGGATGCTGGGAGGCTGAGGGTGATTGAAACATTATTGCAAAAAGTGAGTTGACGGGTTTGGAGGGCGTCCATATATGCGCCTCCACCGACGGCGGCGGGCCACTGAACGGCTTGCTGCTGCGCCTTACCAGATCGGAGTTCCGATAGCTCGATGAAAATCGGGTAGGTGAGGCATCGGCTCTTTCTCATTGTCGGTTTGATGAAGGGACATGTGGGCGGCGGCCCCGTGCCTGTGGATTTCAAGGCCACGGGTTCACGGTAGCAATAAGCCGTTCCAGATGTCCTATTACACATCCATTTGTGTATTGTGCAGGAACGGCTCCTTGAAATGCTGGCCTGACGCTCTGGTTATTCCGCCGGGGTGTTTGGCTGGACATCAACTTGAGAGTTTGATTCTGGCTCAGAACGAACGCTGGCGGCATGCCTAACACATGCAAGTCGAACGAAGGCTTCGGCCTTAGTGGCGCACGGGTGCGTAACGCGTGGGAATC
>NZ_WRPK01000012.1 GCF_009755815.1 Flavisphingomonas formosensis | reverse complement strand
TTCTCGCGACGCCTTATGGGATCGAACCGGACAACTCCTCGACCTCTTCCCCGCCCACGAATGTCAGAATTATATCCGCCATGCCGGATATGATCCCGTATGATCACAAAATGCTCTAGCGATGGATCGACAGCGCGCCGCCGGGAAGCGGCGTTTGCGCCCATTTAGGACCGCCGGTGATTGTGTCGAAGCTTAGCCGGTAGGCCTTGGCGGTGGTGATATGGCTGCGATCGATGCGCTTGGCCGCATGGCGACGATCGAGCATGGCGATACGAAGAATGGCGACGCCCTCCGCGTTCCGCTCAACGATCTCGCTCTCGGCGTGCTGGAACGGCAACGGGGCAAGCATGACACCCATGTGTTCACCTATCGGGGCACGCCGCTCCGCACGGCGAACATACGGGCCTGGCGCGCCGCTTTGAAGGCCTGCGGGATCACCGATTTCGCTGGCACGATCTGCGGCACACCTGGGCGAGCTGGCTCCGGCAGAGTGACGTGCCCACCTGGGTGCTTCAGGAGCTGGGGGGGGGGGGTGGAAATCGGAGACGATGGTGCGCCGTTACGCGCACATGTCGGCGAAACATCTCCAGCCCTATGCCGACCAGCTGATTTTTCCGGTCACAAACGCGGATTCCCGCAAAGGCCCGGAAAAGCTGGAAAGCTCAGGTCACAAAAATGGTCACAGTCAGAGCCGTCCGCGGCTCCATCTTGTGAAAAATGAATCGTAACCCACTGAAAAGATTGGTGGACGCACTAGGGCTCGAACCTAGGACCCGCTGATTAAGAGTCAGCTGCTCTACCAACTGAGCTATGCGTCCACACTGCAGAGGAAGCCGGGCTTCCCTTGCGAGGCGCGCCGGTTAGCATGGGGTTCCGGGGCTGTAAACAGCTTCTTCAACGATTATTTTTTTCCTGATTGTCGCGGTCGATCGACATGAGGATTCCCAGGCACATCAGCACGGTCATCATCGCCGATCCGCCGAAAGAAACCAGGGGCAGGGGTATGCCGACGACCGGCGCCAGGCCCATCACCATCATCAGGTTGATCGCCACATAGAAGAAGATCGTCGTCGAGAGTCCGGCGGCGGTCAGGCGGGCGAAGCGGCTGCGCGATTCGTGGGCGACGTTCATTCCCCAGCGGATCACCATCAGGAAGGCGAAGATCAGTCCGACGCCGCCGATCAGCCCCCATTCCTCGGCCATCGTTGCGAAGACGAAGTCGGTATGGCCTTCCGGCAGATAGTCCAGATGGCTCTGCGTACCCTGCAGGAAGCCCTTGCCGAACACGCCGCCCGATCCGATCGCGATCTTGGACTGGCTGATATGGTAGCCGGCGCCGAGCGGGTCGCTTTCCGGATCGAGGAAGATCAGCACGCGCTTGCGCTGATAGTCGTGCATCGTGTGGAAGGCGGCCCAGGCGAGGGGCACCAGGGCGACCAGCCCGCCGACATAGAGGCGCAGCGGCAGGCCGGCCAGAAAGGTGATGGTCAGGCCGCCTGCCACCACCATCAGCGCGGTGCCGAGATCCGGCTGGACCAGGATCAGCATCGCGGGCAGGCCGATCAGCAGCGCAGCCGGCCAGATCGCATTCCAGCGCCGTATCTCGCCAGCCGGCAATATGTCGTAGAAGCGGGCAAGGGCGAGGATGATCGCCAGCTTCATCATCTCGGAAGGCTGCAGGCGGATGATGCCGAGATCCAGCCATCGCTGGCTGCCCCCGCTGATCTTGCCGAGCAGCTCGACGCCGAGCAGCATCAGCAGCAATATAGTATAGGCCGGAAAGGCGATCGCCTTCCACTGCGCCTCGCGCACCCGCGACATCGCGATCGCCATGCCGATGAACAATATGAACCGGCTGCCCTGCGAGAATGCCCAGGGCCGAATGCTGCCTCCGGCCGCCGAATAGAGCACGACCAGGCCGAAGCTGCCGATCGCTATCACCGTGAAGAGCATCCGCCACGGCAGGCGTGCGAGCGGCGCAGGGACAATCGAACGCTGCATCAGTCGTCCACTTCCGGCGCGGGGGCTGGCTGTGCGGGCGCAGGAGCGGCGGGCTTGGCCGCGGCGGGCGCCGCCGCTGCCGGTGGAGGGGCAGCGGGGGCGGCCGCCGCGGTTGCGGTTGCGGTTGGCGCGGCAGGCGCGGCCTTGGCGGCTTTCCACTCCGCATATTGCCTTGTCATGCGCGCATTGACATCGCCGCCCCAGCCTTCTTCCAGCTTGGCGAGCGATTTCAGCGCCTGAT
This sequence comes from Flavisphingomonas formosensis, assembly GCF_009755815.1. Taxonomy (GTDB): domain Bacteria; phylum Pseudomonadota; class Alphaproteobacteria; order Sphingomonadales; family Sphingomonadaceae; genus Flavisphingomonas; species Flavisphingomonas formosensis. The sequence continues at coordinate 221,541 of NZ_WRPK01000012.1, read as the reverse complement.
CCTTGTCGTAGAGATAGGTGAGGATGTCCTTGGCGATCGGCGCGCCGATGCTGATGTGGCCACTATGCTCCAGCACGACGGAGCAGGCATAGCGCGGATTGTCGACGGGCGCGAAGCAGACGAACAGCGAATGATCGCGCAGGCGGAAGGGGAGGGCGGCATCGCCGAGCACGCCGCGCTTACGCTCCGCCATGGTGATCCGGCGGACCTGGGCAGTACCGGTCTTGCCGGCCAAGAGCACTCCCGGCACGTTCATCTTGGCACGGCCGCCGGTGCCGAGGCCGCTGTTCACCACGTCGCTCATCGCGCCGTGGACGGTCAGCAGATGGTCCTGCGGTATGCCGAGCAGCGGCGCCTCTTCATGGGGATGATCGAGCAGCAGGCGCGGCACGACCTTGCGTCCTGATGCGATCCGCGCGGCCATGACGGCCAGCTGCAGCGGGTTCGCCAGCACATAGCCCTGGCCGATGCTGGCGTTGATCGTGTCGTAGATCGACCAGTCCGTCTTATATTTGCGCTTCTTCCACTCGGCATCCGGCACGGTGCCGTAACGCTGCGACGCGACCGGCAATGGATATTCGGCACCGAGGCCGAGTTCGCGCATCATGTTGGCGATCGGCGCGATGCCGACCTGGCGGCTCATATGATAGAAATAGATGTCGCAGCTCTGGTAGATCGCCTTGCGCATGTTGACGGAGCCATGGCCGCGCCGGCTCCAGCAGTGGAATATGCCGTTGCCGACGCGATAGGATCCGGAGCACTGGACGGTATCCTCGGGCGTGACGCCGGCGCTGAGCAGCGCCAGCGCGTTCATCGGTTTCACCGTCGAGCCGGGCGGATAGAGGCCCTGCAGCGTCTTGTTGATCAGCGGGTGATGATCGTTGGTCGACAGCATCTCCCACTCCATGTGGCTGATGCCATCGGAGAAGCTGTTGGGATCATAGGCGGGCATCGATGCCATAGCGAGGATGTCGCCGGTCAGGCAGTCGAGCACGATTGCCGAGCCGGAATCGGTGCCGAGCCGGCGCGCGGCATAATCCTGCAAGCCGGCGTCGACGGTGAGGCGCAGCGTCTTGCCGACCACCTCGGGCCGGGTGGTGAGCTCGCGTACCAGCTTGCCGCGTGCGGTCACTTCCGTCCGCTTTGCGCCCGGCTGGCCCTTCAGCCGGTCCTCCATCGTCTTTTCGAGGCCTTCCTTGCCGACCTTGTAGCCGGGCGTGATCAGCACCGGATCGCGCGTGCGCTCATAATCCTTGGCGGACGGCGCGCCGACATAACCGACGAGATGGCCAACCGAGGCGCCCGTGGGATAATAGCGCGAATAGCCCTGTGCCGGCGCCACGCCCGGCAGTTCGGGCAGCCGCACCGAGATGGCGGCGTAATGCTCATAATCGAGGTCGTCGGCGACCTGCACGGGCTGGTAGCCGGCCGCCTTGGCGAGATCCTCGCGGATCCGGTCGATCTCGTCATCGGGCAAAGCGAGGATGGACTTGAGCGCAGCGATCACTCGATCCGCGTCGTGGAGCTGATCCGGGATCAGGTCGACGCGGAAATCGGTGCGATTGATCGCGATCGGCTTGCCGTAGCGATCGATGATCCAGCCGCGGCGCGGCGGGATGAGGACGAGCTGCACCCGGTTGCTCTCGGCGAGCGTGCGGTATTTGGCGTTTTCCGCGACGGAGAGCCAGGCCATGCGCGCGCCCAGTAGCGTCGCGACGCCGGCCTGGATGCCGCCGAGCAGCATCGCCCGGCGCGAGAAGCTGTAGGCCTGGGCGCTGTCGGTGATGATGCGGCCGCTGCGTTTCATCGTCCTAGCGCAGCCGCCAGCGATCGAGCGCCGCGCACAGCCGCTCGGCCAGCGGGAAACAGAAGATGGTCATCACGATCTGCGGCATCACGACCCATATTGTGCCCCCGCCGCCCTGAAATGCGGCGATCGCCCACCCGCCGGCAATGGCGAATGCGATCGAGACGGCGGCGAGGAGCCAATCCTGCCAATGATCGCGCCACAGGAAGCGGCTGTCCACCATGTCCAGCATCAGAAACAGCAAGGTCCACAATGTCATCGCGCTGCCGGGCGGCCGTCCGGTGAGCAGATCGTCGGCGAGGCCGAGCGGCAACGCCACCCAGACGCGCCACAGCTCCGGCCGCAGTAGCCGCCAGCCGAGCAGCATGAGCAGGCCGAAGGGCGGCAGCGAGGGCGACAGCGCCACATAGGGCAGCAGTGCCGTGACCGCCGAGCCCGCGACGGTCGAGGCGACCGGCACGATCCAGGCACGGGCAGGAAGGGCGACGATCGCCTCGTCGGGCGTGCGGATCGCGTTCATGGGGTTCGCGGCTGGGGAACGGGCTTGGAGAGCTTGACGGCAGGCACGTGCCAGATCGGCTGCACCATCGCAAAATCGAGGCGCGATGGATCGGCCAGCGGCCGGGCGATCGCAGTGTCGCGTCCGGTTGATATGACGACACCGACGGGGATGTTCGGCGGATAGATGCCGCCCGCGCCGGACGTGACGATCAGATCGCCGCGGCGGAAAGGCGTGGCGCCGGCGATCAGCGTCTTGAGCTCCAGTGCCCCGTCGCCGGTGCCGGTCGCCAGCGCGGCGATACCGGACCGCGCAAGGACGATCGGAGTCGTGCTGCTGCTGTCGGTGATCAACAGGACGTAGGAGAAGTTGAGGCCGACGCCGGTGACGCGGCCGATCAGTCCTTCGGCCCCGCGCACCGGCTGGCCTGAATGGACCCCCGAGGCGGAGCCGGCGGCAAGCGTCGCGAGCCGCTGGCTGTTGCTGCCGGTCGATCCGATGATGCGCGTGACGGCGATCGGCGCGGGCGGCGCGTCGGCGATGCGCAGCAATTGCTTGAGCCGGGCGTTCTCGCGCGCGATCGCGCGCGCCTGGATCAGCTTGGCGCGCGCCGTCTTGAGTTCCGCGGTCAGCGCCGCATTCTGCGAGCCGGCGCGGAAATAGGCGTAGACCGCGTCATTGGCCGACCGCACCGAACGGACCCCCGCACGGCCGGCGTCGGCCACGGGCGCGGTAATCTCCAGCACCGCGCCGCGCAGGATGGTGAAGCCCTTGGGATCGAACCGCGCCATGATGATCAGCGCGATCCCGCAGAGCACACCGGCCACGGCGATCACATAGCCGAGGAAAAGGCCATATTGGGCGCGCCGGGAAAATCCGAGACGCCGATGGGAAGGCGGCGCCATCGCCGGCTGGCCGCGCCTCTCAGGCGGTCTGCAGCACGCCGCGGAAGATCGGGTCTTCCAGCGCGCGGCCGGTGCCCAGTGCGACGCAGGTCAGGGGATCGTCGGCGACGGTGACGGGCAGGCCGGTCTCTTCCCGCAGCACTTCGTCGATATCCTTGAGCAGCGCGCCGCCACCGGTGAGCACGATGCCCTGGTCGACGATGTCGGCGGCGAGCTCGGGCGCGGTATTTTCCAGCGCGATGCGCACGCCCTCGACGATGGTGCCGACCGGCTCGGCCAGCGCCTCGGCGATCTGCGCCTGGTTGATCGTGATTTCCTTGGGCACGCCGTTGACGAGGTCGCGGCCCTTGATGTGCAACTCGAGGCCCTTGCCGTCGGCCGGCATCTTCGCCACGCCCACCTCATGCTTGATCCGCTCGGCCGTCGCTTCGCCGATGAGCAGATTGTGGTTGCGGCGGACATAGGAGCTGATCGCCTCGTCCATCTTGTCGCCGCCCACGCGAACGGACGTAGTGTACGCAAGGCCGCGCAGCGAGAGCACGGCTACCTCGGTCGTGCCGCCGCCGATGTCGACGACCATCGATCCGATCGGCTCGGTCACCGGCATGTCGGCGCCGATCGCGGCGGCCATAGGCTCCTCGATCAGGAACACCTGACTGGCCCCGGCATTGGACGCCGCGTCCCGAATGGCGCGCCGCTCGACGGAGGTGGAGCCCGAGGGGACGCAGATCACGATCTCCGGCCAGCGGGGGAAGCGGCGCTGTCCATGGACCTTCTGGATGAAATATTTGATCATCTGCTCGGCCACGTCGATGTCCGCGATCACGCCGTCACGCAGCGGACGGATCGCTTCGATCGAGTGCGGTGTCTTGCCCATCATCAGCTTGGCGTCGTCGCCGACGGCCTTCACCCGGCGGACGCCGTTGATCGTCTCGATCGCAACCACCGACGGCTCGTTGAGCACGATTCCGCGACCCCGCAGATAGACGAGCGTGTTGGCGGTGCCGAGGTCGATCGCCATGTCGTGCGACATGAATTTGAACAAGCGCGTGAACAACATCTGTAAACCCATATGGTCCCGAAGAGCCCGCGGCCTCCCCCTTCAGTGATAGAATCCTTAACGGATTTTGCTGGGTCGCAGGATGCCGCCGCTTGGGCTAGAGCTTGCCCCATGTCAATACGCCGTCTGCCCGAACATCTGGTCAATCGTATCGCGGCCGGCGAAGTGGTGGAAAGGCCGGCCAGCGCGCTGAAGGAGCTGGTCGAGAACGCCATCGATGCAGGGGCCACGCGCATCGCGATCGCGCTGGGGGACGGGGGCATCTCGCGCATCGAGGTGATCGACGACGGGTGCGGCATGACCCCGGCCGACATGGCCCTGTCGCTGGAACGGCATGCGACCTCGAAGCTGCCGGACGATGCCATCGAACTGGTCGAGACGCTCGGATTTCGCGGCGAGGCGCTGCCGTCCATAGCCAGCGTGGCGCGACTCACCATGGAAAGCCGGATACGAGGCGCCGACGGCTGGTCGCGTACGATCGACAATGGTCGACTGGAGGGCGAAGGACCGGCCGCGCTTCCGCCTGGCACGCGGATCCGGGTGGAAGGTCTGTTCGACAAGGTTCCTGCCCGTCGCAAGTTCCTGCGCTCGGAGCGGTCGGAATATGCCGCCTGTCTGGACATGGTGAAGCGGCTCGCCATGGCGAGGCCGGACATCGGCTTCACCGTCGAGCATGACGGGCGCCGGGCGCTCGCCGTCGCGCCGGGCGAAAGCAGGGCGGAACGGGTCGCTGCGCTCACCGACCGTGCGCTGGCGGAGAATAGCGTCGGGATCGACTATCAGCGCGGCGGCGTCCGGCTCGGTGGCGTCGCCGGCCTGCCCACCTTCAACCGCGGCATAGCCGACCATCAGTTCCTGTTCGTCAACGGTCGCCCGGTGCGCGATCGCTTGCTGGTGGGAGCGGTGCGGGGTGCCTATCAGGATCTGCTGGCGCGCGATCGCCACCCTGTGGTTGCGCTGTTCATCGATCTTCCCGGCACGGAGGTGGACGTCAACGTGCACCCGGCCAAAAGCGAGGTACGTTTCCGGGATTCGGGGCTGGTACGCGGGCTGATCGTTGGCGGATTGCGCGCCGCGCTCGATGAAGCCGGGCATCGCAGCGCTCAGCGTCCGTCCGTCGCCGCGCTGGGCAACTGGCAAGCCGAACGGCCGGCAGCGCCTGCGGCCGTCGGCGGTCCCGCCTTTCGCGCCTCTGCGCCGTCCGGTTCGAACTGGGCGCCGGCGCGGCCGAAAGGCGATCTGTTTCGCGATCAGCACCTTTCCTTCGACAGCGCGCCGGCCGCGCGCGCCGAACCGGCAACCGCTCCGATCCCCGAGGCGGTTCGCCATCCGCTCGGCGTCGCGCGCGGGCAGGTGGCGGCGACCTATATCGTCGCCGAAACCGAGGACGGGTTGATTCTGGTCGATCAGCATGCCGCCCATGAGCGGCTGGTGCTGGAACGGATGCGGCGCGCCTTGGCGGATGGCGGCGTCGCTCGCCAGGCACTACTGCTGCCCGAGGTGGTCGAACTGGACGAGCCGGCATGCGATCGGCTGGAGGCGCGCATTCCCGAATTGGCGGAGATGGGGCTTGAGCTGGAGCGTTTCGGGCCGCACGCCGTGCTGGTGCGCGCCACGCCCGCGTTGCTCGGTGCCGACGACGTCAAGGCGTTGGTGGTCGATCTGGCCGACGATCTGGCGGCGCACGATGCTGCGTTGTCGCTGCGCGAGCGGCTTGATCATGTCGCCGCGACGATGGCGTGCCACGGGTCGGTAAGGGCCGGGCGCATCCTCTCCGTCTCAGAGATGAACGCTCTGCTTCGGGAGATGGAAGTGACGCCCCATTCCGGTCAATGCAATCATGGCCGCCCGACCTGGGTGAAGCTGGCGAGCGCTGATATCGAGAAGCTCTTCGGAAGGAAGTGAGCCACGTGTCGCCAATTTTGGACGTTGCGCCGCAGAGGCGCAGCGCGCGCATTCGACGTGACGTTTTCGTTGCACGGTCCATCGACGCAATAATCTGGTGCGAGCGACCAGCCGCTGTCGGGCTGCGGCGAAATGCTTCTAAAGCCGATATGGCATTGATCCCACGGCATTTCGGCGCGTTGCATTCGCCTTGCAGCGCCGATATGCCCGGTGTCAAAGGGGATATCTATCGACATATGCTTGCAACATTCCCATTGAAAGGTCGCTTCAGCGGCAGCCTATTCGAGCCGCAATCCGAGGGTATTTGATGAGCAGCGCAGCGAGTCTGTTGGTAACCCCGTATGACCGCAAGGTTCGGCTCGATTCCTTCCCAGCCAGCGACATAGAATTGGCGGTCGTCATTCCGACCCTCAACGAGCGCGACAATATCGTGCCGCTGGTGGCCGCGCTCGATGCTGCATTGGCGAACATCAATGCCGAGTTGATCTTCGTCGACGACTGGTCGACCGACGGAACTCCCGAGGTGATCGCCGAGCTGGCCCGCCAGCGCAGCGACATCCGGCTGCTGCGTCGTTGCGGCCGCCGTGGCCTCGCTTCGGCTGCGATCGAAGGCATGCTCTCTACCACTGCCCCCGTCGTCGCGCTGATCGATGCGGACATGCAGCACGACGAAGGCATCCTGCCGGAGATGGTTGCAGCCGTATCCAGCGGCAAGCTCGATGTCGCCATCGGTTCGCGCTACCACAGCAGCGGTTCGTGTGGCACCTGGTCGCAAAAGCGGCTGAAGACGAGTCGCTTTGCCACCGTGCTCGCGCAGGCTGCGATCGGCAGCGACGTCGAGGATCCGCTCAGCGGCTTCTTCGTGATGCGCCAGGATCTGATCGTAGACGTCGCCCCGCGTCTCAAGGGACAGGGCTTCAAGATCCTCATGGACATATTGAGCTCCGCGCCGCGCCGCCTGCGTGTCGCCGAATTCCCTTATGTGTTCCGCACTCGCGTCGCCGGCCGCAGCAAATTGAGCCCGGGCGTCGCCGTCTCGTATCTTCGCCTGCTGGTGGCTGCCGGGCTCCGGCGGTTGCTCTCGGTCCGCCTCATCTCGTTCAGCATCGTCGGCAGCATCGGGCTCATCGTCAATCTCGCTTTGCTCCGGCTGCTGCTTCCTTCACTCGGCTTCGCGGCCGCCCAGGCGGTGGCGGTGGCGGTGGCGATCGGGTCAAACTTCCTGCTCAACAACGCCATCACCTATCGTGACTGCCGGTTGCGCGGCTGGCGCCTGTTCACCGGCGCGCTGAGTTTCTACGGCATTTGCGGGATGGGCGCATTCGCCAATGTCGGCGTCGGTTCGGTGGTCTTCTGGTCGGATCATCGCTGGTGGCTGGCCGGTGCGGCCGGGGCGCTGGTCGGGACGGGATGGAATTTCCTCGTTTCCTCGATCTTCACCTGGCGCCGGCCGCTGGCTTCGGCAGTGAGCTGACACCCATAAGATGACGATTACGCAAACGGGGTTTGGCGGGCCCGGCGAGGCCCGCGGAACAGTCTATGGCAATCGTGCCGGCATTGCGGCCGGACGGCGCGAATGGTGGATCGCAGCGGCCATTCTCGTTGCCGCGGCCTTTCTCATCCGCATGTGGCAGTTCGGCAATCCGCTGCTGCACGTGGATGAGGATTTCTATCTGCTCGTCGGCGATCGCATGCTCCACGGGGCATTGCCTTATGTCGACATCTGGGACCGCAAGCCGATCGGGCTGTTCCTGATCTACGCCGCCATTCGTGAACTCGGCGGTGCCGGCTTCGTCCAGTATCAGGTCGTCGCGACGCTCTTCGCCGCGGCGACGGCTATCATCATTGCGCGGATCGCGGCCCATATGACGACGCTGCCCGCGGCGGTCGTCACCGGCATTCTCTATCTTCTGCTGATTGGCCTCGCCGGCGGCATGGGAGGCCAGGCGCCGGTCTTCTACAATCCCCTGGTCGCCGCGGCCGCCCTCGTCGCGCTCGGCACCTTCTTGACCGAAGCGCCGAGCCGCGCGCGCATCCGCCGCGACGGGCTGATCACCATGGTGCTCGTCGGCCTGGCGATGCAGATCAAATATTCTGCGGTCTTCGAAGGCGTCTTTTTCGGCATCCTCTATCTTGTCATGGCGTGGCGCGCGCGCATCGGCATCGCGGCACTGCTGGTGGATGGGGCGCTGTGGATTGCGATGGCGCTGCTGCCGACGGCACTGGCGTTCGGCTATTACGCGTTGCGCGGGCAGGCCGATGCCTTCCTCTACGCCAATTTCTTCTCGATCAGCGCGCGCGGCGGGACGAGCTGGAAGGATCTCGGAAGCCGGCTCGGCGACACTTTTGCCGTGCTCGCTCTGCCGCTCGTAGGGGTGCTGCTTTCGGTCGTGCTCGAATCTTGGCGGAGTTTTCCTCAAGGCGTGCGTGCCTTCTGCTTCGTCATGATGTGGCTGGGCGCCGCCTTCTTCGGCTATTTCGCTTTCGGCACCTTCTTCGATCACTATGCGCTGCCACTGATGGCGCCGATCGCGGCAGCCTGCGGGCCGCTCTTCTTCGTCCGGCGAGGGTATATCGGCCGTATCGCGGCGACAGTCCTGCTGCTGGCGGGCGCAATCGCCTATTTCGGCTTCGCGCAGGCGGTGAAGAAAAGGCGCGGAACCCAGGCGTCGCTGGATGCGATGGTGGCCGCGATCCGGCCGCATCTGACCAACTGCCTCTATGTGTATGACGGCGAAACGATCCTCTATTATGTCGTCCCGTCCTGCTATCCGAGCCGCTATGCCTTCGCGCCGCATCTCAACCTGACGCGGGAAGCGGGCGCGATCGGCGTCGATCCTCTGGCGGAGATCCGACGCATCATGCGGGGACGGCCGTCCGTCGTTGTCGACACCCGGTCCGAGAAGGAAAAATATGAGAACCCCGTCGCCAATGCGCTGATGCGCGGCTATCTGGCGCGGAACTATCATCTCGTCGGCCAGGTGCCGCGCAGGCGCACGGTGACGATGATCTACGCGATCAACAAGCCTGCCAGATAGGGTGGCGGCCCTGCGAAGCAGGTCTCCGGGAGCATGGCGCTCCCGGCCGCCCCAAAGCTCAGAGCTTGGCCGAGATCAGCAGGCGGTTCGGGCCGAGCCGCTGCAGCACCTGCACCAGATCGGCTTCCGAAACCGCGAAGCAGCCTTCGCTGCGGCCGATCTTGCCGCGATCCCGTGCCATGTCGCGGCTGACATACCAGGCGCCGTGGACGACGATCGCCCGCGCCTCGGCATTGTTGTTGCTGGGATCCATCCCGATCAGCCGCATCGAGCGGCCATGGGCGCCGACATAATAGCCCGACGTGCGGAAGGCGCCCTGACAGCTCGCCAGCGATCCGATGCCGTTCGAGAAATTATGCACCCAGCCGCTATGCTCCGGATCCGAACCGCGGCCGTGCGCGACGAGGAAGCTGCTGACCGTGCCGCCTTCCATGTCGAGCAGATGGAAGCGCGGCTGATCCGAAGTGCGCGAAAAGTCAGCGATCCCCACTATGTCGCGCTGTGGAATGGAGGCGCCGACCCGGCTCAGTTCCATTGCGGCCCGCCGGAACAGCGCGGCGCTGCTGAACAATTCGGTGCTGCCGAGACCTTCGGCGAAGGCTGATGGAGCGAAGGCCACCGCGGCACCTGCAACAGCCGCGGAGCGCAGGAAGGAGCGACGTGTCGTGATCAATGCGAACCCGTTTCCTATGGCATGGAATATGCTGTGATTGGATCCATATAGGCTGAATTCCGCGCAATCGGCATTAACCTCCCCAGCGATCGAGCGCATCTTATGCTCATTTTGCGGTCAGCCGGCCTGTGGATAAGTTGAATCGATCTGAATCATGGAACAAGTTTCAAGGCGGCAAGCACGCGTTCGCGCACAATGGTTGGCATTCCTGCGGGGAGCGCGTCCAAAGCGTAGCTGCGGACCTCGGCAATTTCCAAAGAGCGGCGTGGTGCGAATCGTACGTCGCGTACGATGAACCAGGAGACGGTGTCGCGCTTGTGGTGCTGCAGCACGAAATAGTCCTGCAGGAAACGGACCTCGCCATGCGCGATCATGCCTATTTCCTCGCGTAACTCCCGCAGCGCCGCGGCTTGCGCATCTTCGGATCGCCTGCGGCCGCCGCCGGGACAATACCAGCCGGGCAGATAGCTGTGGCGGACGAGCACGATCTCTCCAGCAGGCGTCAGCGCGATCGCGCGCACGCCGAAAGTTCGCGGCCGCCGCAAGAACCACCAGAGGCGGGCGGCACGATGGGCGAGGGGCAGGATCAGGCGTAGCGGCATGGCAAACCCTCTTGCCAGGGTTCGATGAGTCGATCCCCGTCGAACCCGGTGTCAGCCCGTTCGACGCTCGAGCGAATCGGCCCCGATGCATCACGAACTGAGTGGACCGCATATCAGGCCATGCTGCCGGCCGGAGCGGTTATCCTGTCGCGCGTGCGATCGCCCGCGGAACATCCGGCCCGGCCTCGCGTCCTTGCCGAAACGACAGCACAGGACGCCTTCGCATGGCCGATCTTCCTCATCCACAGGGCGGCGCAGCGGTGCGCTACGCGACCGATCGGCTCGTGCTGGTTCCCGACGACATCGATCTTAGGCGATCGCCGCTGGCCGGCCATCTCGATGCCGAAACCTACGTCCTGGGCGCGTTCAACCCCGGTCTGACACGGCTTGCCAATGGCAATCTGCTGATCATGGTGCGCGTTGCCGAGGCGCTGCGCGAACCGATCCGGGGCGGCCACGTTCATTCCATCCGCTGGACGGATGACGATGCGGCGGACGAGAGCGCCGGCCGCTATGTGCTTGACGCCTGGCCGCTGGAGCAAGTGGACACCGCCGATCCGCGCAAGTTCATGCTTCGCGGCGGTGGCTGGAAGGTCATGGCGCTGACGTCGCTCTCCTGGCTGCTGCCGGTCGAGCTCTCGCCCGACGGGCTTGCGGTGGTGACGATGCACTATGATCGCGCGATCGCTCCGCGCTACGGTTTCCAATGCTATGGCGTCGAGGATGCGCGGATCAGCAGGGTCGGCGAGCGTTATTGGATGACGACCTGCTCGGTGAGCCCGGAACGGCATTCGACCACGCTCTACAGCTCAACGGACGGGCTCGATTGGCGGTTCGAGGCGATCGTGCTGGATCACCAGAATAAGGATATGCTGATCTTCGAAGGGTTGATCGACGGCCAATATTGGGCCCAGACCCGGCCGCTCGGCGATCTCTATTTCGCGTATCCGCCCGGCAGCGAATGGCGGGCCGGGCCGTCGATCAATCTTGCGACCTCACCCGATGCACTGCACTGGAGGCCGTATGCGAAGCCAGGTATCCGGCCCCATGCTAACACGCTGGCCACCGCACGCATGGGTGGCGGAGCGCCGCCGATCCTGACCGAGCGCGGCTGGCTCAGCCTGTGGCACGGGGTGGAACCCAAGGAGATCGTCGGCGTCTATCGCACCTACTGGTCGATCCTTGATCGGGACGATCCCAGCTGTGTCCTGCACAGCCGCCATCAGCCGCTGCTGGAAGCGAATCCGGAGCTGACGCGGCCGATAGAGCATCAACTCTACATACGCGACGTGGTGTTCACCACCGGCATTGCGGATGGTGGCGATCATTATGTGGTGGCCTCGGGCGAGGCTGACCTCGCCTGCCGGATCACCCATGTTCCGAAGGACAGGTTCGCCGTCTAGATCATCGTGCGGAAAGCGGGAAGCGGTTTTCCGCAGAAACGATGCAACGGCAAAGGCTTAGAGCAAGCCGGGCGATTCACATATCACCTGGCTTGCCTCAAGGATGTGCGATCGCCGGCCCAGCTTGCCGACTCTGCATTGCCAGGATGAAGAGCGCCGCCAGCACCCCGAACCCCCCCGCGATCACGAACGCAGGCAGGTAGCTGCCGGTCGCTTCGCGGATCAGGCCGGCACCAAAGGCCGCTGCAGCGGCACCGAGCTGGTGCCCTACCGCGATCCAGCCGAAAACGATCGGGGCATCGCGCTCGCCGAAATGGAGATTGGCGAGCTTCACGGTCGGCGGAACCGTGGCGATCCAGTCGAGCCCGTAGAAAATGGCGAAGACGGTAAGGCTGGCGGTGCCGAAATCCAGGAAGGGCAGGGCGATCAGCGAGAGGCCGCGGAGACCGTAATAGACGAACAGCAAGCGCCGCGGATCGTAGCGGTCGGTCAGCCAGCCGGACGCGGTGGTGCCGACCAGATCGAAGAGTCCCATCAGTGAGAGCAGCCCCGCCGCCTTCACCGGCGCGATGCCGTGATCGCCGCAAAAGGCGATGAGGTGCGTGCCGACGAGGCCGTTGGTGGTGAGGCCGCAGACGAAGAAGGTACCGAACAGCAGCCAGAACATCGGCTTGCGCGCGGCTCGGACCAGCGCGGCGATGGCCAGCGAGGCGGTCGCCGCCTGCTTCATCGGCGAGCCCGGGGCATTGCCGCCGATCTCGCCGTGCCGGCTGGTGCCGACATCGCCCGGATGTTCGGGCACGCAGAAGGCGACGAAGGGGATGAGCGCCAGGCAGGCGAGGCTGACGGTCAGCACCACCGGCTTCCATGCGCCGCCCTGCGACAGCCAGGCGAGGAATGGCAGGAAGATGAGCGCGCCGGTCGCCGTGCTTGCGCTCAGCATGCCCATCACCAGGCCTTGCCGGGTTGCGAACCAGCGATTGACCACCGCGGCGCCGAGCACGGAGGCCACCGCACCCGAGCCGATGCCGGAGAGCACGCCCCAGCTCAGCAGATAGTGCCAGGGCTGCGTCATCCACAGGCTGGCGAAGGTGGAGGCAGCCATCAGCCCGAGACCGGCGAGCATGGTGCGGCGGATGCCGATCGACTGCATCAGCGCCGCCGCGAACGGGCCGACAAGCCCGTAGAGGAAGATGCCGAGCGCTGCGGTGAAGGAGATGGTCGCGCGGTCCCAGCCGAAATGCAGCTCCAGCGGCACCATGATCACGCCCGTTGTCGAGCGCAGTCCGGCGGAAACGAGCAATGCCATGAAGGTGACCGCGACGACCGCCCAGGCATAGGCGTGCGCAGGCAGCGGGATCACCCGCGCGCGGCGTTTGGCGCTCGGCTCAGCGGGCTGCATCGGTAACCTCCGTCAGCAGCGCCTGCAGCGCCTCCCAGCGGGACATGCCGAGCCGCTCGATCACCATTTGCTGCACGCTTTCCCAAGCCTTCGTAGCGTTCTCCATCACCGCCATGCCCTCCGGCGTGACCGCCGCCGATTTGGCCCGCCCGGCCTGCGGCGCGATCGCGATCCAGCCCTCGCGGGTCAGCGGCTCGAGCGCGCGATAGAGCGAGGTGCGGTCCATCACCATCGCTTCGGCGAGTCGACTCAGTGGCATCTCGCCGTTGCGGGCGAGGTTGCGGATCAGGGCGAATTGCGCGGTGGTGAGCTGAGTGCCGGCCAGCGCCTCGTCATAGCAGCGGGAGACCGCGCGTGACGCCTTCTTCAACGCGGTGCAAACACAGGAGGCTGTGGGAAAAGGGATCATATATGATGCATATGCATCATGCTGCGGCGCGTCAACGCGCCTTCCATATCCCTCCCTCAAGGGGAATGAATGGGTTCGAACCGGCAATCCTTTCTCCAATGCCGACGCTCAGGGGAATGCAGTGCGCACGGCTTGTCGCATCCCGATCGATCCCGTAGCGATGCGCCATGGCCACGTTCGCAAGCCCCGCAGAAGAGCTGGAATGGCTCGCCGCCGAGATCGCCCGGCACAACCGCCTCTATCATGACCAGGATGCGCCGGAGATTTCCGACGCTGACTATGATGCGCTCATGCGGCGCAATTCCGAGCTCGAGGCGGCACATCCCGATCTGGTGCGGCCGGATTCGCCGAGCCGGACGGTCGGCGCGACCAGCACGTCGCCGCTCGCCAAAGTTGCTCATGCGCGTGCGATGCTCAGTCTCGACAATGCCTTTTCGGACGAGGACGTCGCCGATTTCGTCGATCGCGTTCGGCGTTTCCTGCGATTGGGCGATGAGGAGCCGGTGGTGATGACCGCCGAACCCAAGATCGACGGCCTGTCATGCTCGCTGCGTTACGAGAAGGGACGGCTCGTGCTCGCGGCGACGCGCGGCGACGGTACGACCGGTGAGGACGTGACACCCAATGTCCGCACCATCGGCGATATTCCGCACCAGCTGCCTGGCGAGGCGCCCGATGTGTTCGAGGTTCGCGGCGAGGTCTATATGGCCAAGGCCGATTTCGCCGCGCTCAACATGCGGCTGCTCGAGGAAGCGCGCGCTGCCGGCGACGAAAGCAGGGCGCGGCAGTTCGCCAATCCGCGCAATGCCGCGGCCGGATCGCTGCGCCAGAAGGATGCGTCGGTCACTGCGTCGCGGCCGTTGCGGTTCCTCGCCCACGGCTGGGGAGAGGCGTCGGCGGTACCCGGCGAGACGCAATATGACGTGATGCGTGCGATCGCCGCCTGGGGGCTGCCGGTCTCGGACGATTTCGTCCGCTGCGACGGTATCGAAGCCATGCTGGCCCATTATCGCCGCATCGAGGCCAAGCGCTCCGGCCTGCCGTTCGACATCGACGGCGTCGTCTACAAGGTCGACCGGCTGGACTGGCAGCAGCGGCTGGGTTTCGTCGCGCGCGCGCCGCGCTGGGCGATGGCGCATAAATTCCCGGCGGAGAAGGCGCAGACCACGCTGCACGCGATAGACATCCAGGTCGGCCGCACCGGTAAGCTCACCCCCGTCGCGCGGCTCGAGCCGGTGACGGTGGGCGGCGTCGTCGTCACCAATGCGACGCTGCACAATGCCGACGAGATCGGACGTCTGAACGTGTGGCCGGGCGACCGCGTCGTCGTGCAGCGCGCTGGCGATGTGATCCCGCAGATCGTCGAGAATCTGTCGCGCGATGAGACGCGGGGGACCTGGCCCTTCCCGGAGGTCTGCCCGGAATGCGGCTCGGCCGCCGAGCGCGAGCCCGGCGAAGTCGATTATCGCTGCACCGGCGGGCTGATCTGTCCGGCCCAGCGCGTCGAGCGGCTGCGCCATTTCGCCTCGCGTCACGCCCTCGATATCGAGGGGCTGGGGATCGTTCATATCGAGAGCTTCTTCAAGGACGGCCTGATCCAGGCGCCTGCCGACATCTACCGCCTGACCAAGGAGACGCTGCTCACGCGCGAGCGCTGGGCGGAGGTTTCTGCGGCGAATCTGATCGCGGCGATCGACGCCAAGCGCAATCCGCCGCTCGACCGTTTCCTGTTCGCGCTCGGCATCCGCCATGTCGGCGAGGTCACCGCACGCGATCTCGCCCGGCGCTACCGGAGCTGGGCGGAGCTTCGCGCGATGGTGGACCGCGCCATCGCGGCGCGCGACGCACTCGTCCAGGCAGTCGGCGAGACGGACGAGAAGTTTCTCGCGCGCCAGGCCAAGGAGCTCGCGGCCATCGCCGAGACGCCGGGCGTGGGGCCGGAAGTGGCACTCGCGCTGATCGATTTCTTCGCCGAGCCGCACAATGCCGAAGCGGTGGCGGCGCTGCTCGATCAGGTCTCGCCGGCGGACGTGGTGCACGAAACCCGCGCATCGGAGGTATCGGGCAAGACGGTGGTTTTCACCGGCAGCCTGGAGACGCTGTCGCGTGATGAGGCGAAGGCTCAGGCCGAAGCGCTCGGCGCGAAGGTCGCGGGATCCGTTTCCGCCAAGACCGATCTTGTCGTGGCTGGGCCGGGCGCGGGCTCGAAGCTCAAGAAGGCGAGCGACCTCGGCATCCGTGTGGTCGACGAAGCCGGCTGGGCGGACATCGTAAAGGCGGCAGGATAGCGGTCGGCACCCGCTGCGGGCCTCGTGTTCGTTGCATTGCAGGATAGTTAGGAAGTATCTTTGCGGGCAGGATAAATTGACGCGCACGCAACCATTTCTCTTGCGTCGCATCATCAATCCGGCGAGAGGTCGCCGCGATGGCGACGATCCGCACGCCTCAGACGCTGCCGCTCTTCCCGCTTGCCGGGCTGAGCCTCATCGTGCTCGCCGTCATCGGGGCCTTCTACCTGGTCTTCACCCAGACGCGCACCAACCAGTGGGCGGTTCATTCAATCAAGGTGGAAGTCGAGATCACCCAGGTCGAACTCGACGTACGCACGATCGAGTCGGCGCACCGCGGTTTCCTGCTGGAAGGCGACACGCGCTATCTGGTTGAGATGGAACGGGCGATCGACGCGCTGGACGCCAAGGTCGCCGATCTGCGCCGCAGCACCGTCGATAATCCGCTGCAGCGGACGAACGTGGAACGGCTGGCGCCGATCATCGCGCGCAAGATCGCCTTCGCCCGCAATTCGACCCAGCTCTATCAGAAAGGCGACAAAGCCGGCGCGCTGGCAATGATCGCAAGCGGCGAGGGGCGCTCGATCATGAGCGCCGTGCAAGCTGAAATGGGAAGGATGCTGACCGAGGAGGAGCGGTTGTTCGAAGATCGCTCAGCCGTGCAGCAGAGGATCACCCGGCTGCTCGCCTATGGTTTCGTCGCGGCGATTCTGCTGGTCGCTACGGTCGCCTGGTACACGATCGGCGATGCACGGCGCCGTTTCGATGCGGCGGAGGAGGCGCGAGCACTTGCGGATGCCACCGCGGAGGCGCTGCGTTCCGAGATGAGCGCGCGCGAAGAGGCCGAAAGCCGGGTCCGTCAGCTTCAGAAGATGGAGTCGGTTGGGCAGCTGACCGGCGGCATCGCGCACGATTTCAACAATATGCTGGCGATCGTCATCGGCAGCCTGGATCTCGCCCGGCGGCGGCTTGCGGAAGGGCCGGAGCGAGTCGGTCGCCTGCTCGACAATGCCCATGAAGGTGCCGAGCGCGCCGCGGCGCTGACCGCGCGGCTGCTCGCCTTTTCCCGCCAGCAGCCGCTGGCGCCGGTGCCGATCGATGCCAATCGCCTCGTTGCCAGCATGTCCGAGCTTTTGCAGCGGACGCTGGGCGAACAGATCGTGATCGAGACGGTGCTCGCGGGTGGCTTGTGGCAGAGCTATGCGGACAGCAGCCAGCTCGAAAGCGCCATCGTCAATCTTGCGGTCAATGCGCGCGATGCAATGCCGGAGGGCGGCAGGCTGACCATCGAGACGCAGAACGCCTATCTCGACGACGAATATGCGCGCTCGCGTGCCGAGGTGAAGCCCGGCCAATATGTGCTGATCTCCGTGACAGACACCGGCACCGGCATGTCGGCCGAAGTGATCGAGCGCGCCTTCGATCCGTTCTTTACCACCAAGAGCGTGGGCAAGGGCACGGGCCTCGGGCTCAGCCAGATCTTCGGCTTCGTCAAGCAGTCGGGTGGTCATGTGGCCATCTATTCGGAGCTCGGCCACGGCACGACCGTGAAGATCTACATGCCGCGCTATACGGGCCCGGCGCTGCAGGACATGCAGCCGCCGCTGGGCGCCGAGCTGCCGATGGGATCGCCGGACGAGATCATTCTGGTCGTCGAGGACGAGCAGCGGGTGCGGCATTTCTCCGTCGATGCGCTGCGCGAACTCGGCTACACGGCGATCTCCGCGCCTTCGCCGATCGAAGCGCTGCGCATGCTGGATACGCAGCCCAGCATCGCGCTGCTCTTCACCGATATCGTGATGCCGGAGATGGACGGGCGGCGGCTCGCCGATCGGGCGCGCGAGATGCGGCCGAACCTGAAGGTGCTCTACACCACCGGCTATACGCGCAACGCCGTGGTCCATAACGGCATGCTCGATGCCGGCGTCGCCTTCCTGCCCAAGCCGTTCACCGTCACCCAGCTCGCGCACAAGGTCCGTGACGTGCTCGACGGCGGCGGAGCGAACCGCCCGGCCTGACCTGCCCAAATCGCGCCGGCGATGCTATAGGGCGGACATGACATCGCATATTCTCGACAAGCCGCCCCAAGGTGCGGCCGAGGATTGGACCGTGCCGCAGCATTGGTCGCGCTACACGGCGGACGATCATGCCATCTGGGATATGCTGTTCGCCCGCCAGCTCGCGCTGCTGCCGGGGCGTGCGTCTCAAAGCTATTTGCGCGGTCTCGACCTGCTGCGTCTTTCGAAGCCGGGCATTCCCGATTTCACCGAGCTGTCGGACCGGTTGATGGCGACGACCGGCTGGCAGGTGGTCGCCGTGCCGGGCCTCGTGCCGGATGCCGTCTTCTTCGATCATCTCGCCCATCGCCGCTTCGTCGCCGGCAATTTCATCCGCACGCGCGCCCAGCTCGATTATCTGCAGGAACCGGACGTGTTCCACGACATATTCGGTCATGTCCCGATGCTCGCCGATCCGGTGTTCGCCGACTATCTCCAGGCCTATGGCAAGGGCGGGCTGCGCTCGCTGGAATATGGCGCGCTCGGCCGGCTGGCGCGGCTCTACTGGTACACGGTGGAGTTCGGGCTGGTGCAGGAGGAGGGGGCTCTGCGCATCTACGGCTCGGGCATCGTCTCCAGCCATGGCGAGACCCGTTTCGCGCTCGACGATCCGAGCCCGAACCGCATCGGCTTCGATCTGATGCGAGTAATGCGTACGCGCTACCGGATCGACGATTATCAACAGAGCTATTTCGTGATTCCAGACTTCGCGACGCTGCTGCGCGCGACGGAGGAGACCGATTTCGCGCCGCTCTATGCCGAGATGGCGCATCTGCCCGACATCCGGCCGGACGAGATCGTCGCAGGCGACCGCGTGCTCAGCCGCGGCACCCAGGCGCATGCGCTGAGCCGCGCCTGATCGGCGCGGGACAATGCCGGTTGGAGCAAGCTGGGCGATATGTGAATCGCCAAGCTTGCTCTAAGCCTTTGCCGTCGCATCGTTTCGGTGGAAAACCGGTCCCCACTTTTCCGCACGATGCTCTAGACGTTCCGCTTGACGAGCCGGAGCGTCGGCCAGTCGCCGCGCTGGATGCGGCCGGCGAGGCGCATATGGTGGCGGCGATAGGCCTGGGCGACGCGCTCGGCCTGGTGATCCAGCAGGCCGGCGAGGATCAGCGATCCGCCAGGCAGTAGCGCCGCGGAAAAGACGGGGGCGAGCTCGATCAGCGGCCCGGCCAGGATATTGGCGATGATCAGGTCATAGGGCGCGCGAGCGCGCAGCCGGCCATGGGACAGGCCGGGCGCAGTGACCAGCTCGATCCGGCCGGGCGCCCGGCCGGTCGGCACGCCGTTGAGCGCGGCATTCTCCGTCGTGACCGCGATCGCCACCGGATCGATGTCCGATGCGATAACCCGCGCCGTCGGCCAGAGCGCGCGCGCAGCGAAGGCGAGCAGCCCAGTGCCGGTGCCTACGTCGGCGATGTCGGCGAAGCGGTGACCCTGGCGCTTGAGCTGGTCGATCATCAGCAGGCAGCCGGTGGTGGTTTCATGATGGCCGGTGCCAAAAGCGCGGCCCGCATCGATCGAGAAGGCGATCGCGCCATCGGGAATCTCCCCGGCGCGCGAAGGAATATGTACGTAGAAGCGTCCGGCGTGGATCGGTTCGAGGCCGACTTGGGACAGGGTGACCCAATCTTCCTCGGGAATATGTTCCAGCACCGGCTCGATCCCGGCGGCGCTCGGCACGAGGGCCCGGACCTCGGCAATCGTCGCGTCATCCGGCCGTTCTTCGAAATAGGCGTCGAGACGCCAGGCGTCGGGTGCCGCCGGATCGGGTTCGCTGGTCATCAGCACCGGCGTAGGGTCCAGCATGGCGAGCGGCTCGATCTCCTCTGCGATGGCCTCGGCCTCGGCCTTGGTGCAGGGCAGGGTGAGTTTCCAGCTTCCGTCGCGCGGGCTGTTGATCGGGAAGCCGGACAGTATCTCGCCGGTTGGTTCCTTCGCCATGACTCGCTCCCTTCCGCAAGCCGCGCGATTAGGCGGCGCAGCGCGCGAGGGGAAGGGGGATCCGGCAGCCGAGCGTTCAGTTGCGGTTTCTTCGGTGCCGGGGGCGGTGGTGATCGAGGCGGATTCTCAGCGTGCGATCCGGTCGACAAATTCCCCGGTGGTCGTCTCCAGCCGGGCGAGCTGCGAGTCGACCGCCTTGAAGCCGATTTCGAGCTGATCGATGCCGGCGGCGACATTCTCGGTATCGGCACGGATGGCGGCGATGGTGGTCGACATCGAATCGGCCGCCAGCGCGGTCTCGTCCACCGCCGCGGTGATCATCGTGACCGTCTGCGCCTGGGTCTCCATCGCCTCGCGAATGCGCTGCGCGGACAGCTGCACTTCGCCGACGATCGTCTGGATCGAGCCATTGGCCTCCACCGTCTGGCGGGTGGCGGACTGGATGGCGGAAATTTTGGCGGCGATATCGTCTGTGGCGCGGGCGGTCTGGCTGGCGAGGCTCTTCACTTCCTGCGCGACGACCGCGAAGCCGCGCCCGGCATCGCCGGCGCGCGCTGCTTCGATCGTGGCGTTCAGCGCCAGCAGATTGGTCTGCCCGGCTATGTCGCGAATCAGGCCGAGGATCGACTCGATCGCCTTGGCATGGTCGGACAGGGCACCCGAAAGGGCCACGGCCTGAGTGGATTGGTCCGCCGCGCGGGTGGCGACTCCGGCCGCGACTTCTACCTCGCCGCGCGCCAGCTCGATCGCGCGGATGAGGCCGGCGGCCGTCTGCGCGGCCTCGCGCATCGCGATCGCGGATTGCTCGGCCGCGGCCGCGACCTCGGAGGCCTTGCCCAGCATGCCACGGGCGAAGGCGGAGGCTTCGGTGGCCTTGCCGCGCACCTGCGTCGAGTCGCCGAGAGCGCCCTGCAGCGCGTGCACCACCTCGTCCCGGAAGCGCTCGCTATGGGCGTTGCGCGCATGGGCGTCGGCATCGCGATCGAGCTTGCCCATCTGGTAGACCGACAATTCCAGTTCGAACAGCGTCAGCCGGTGCAGCGCGGCGATGGCGCGTGCGACGAAGTCCGGCTCGTTCGCGAAGCTGGCGCGAACATGGGCGGTCAGGAGCGTCAGCAGGCCGGAAAGCCCGTCTGCTACCTGTACGGGCGCATTGCCCAGGGCGCCGATCGATCTGCTCCTGGCGGCGCGCGAGAGCACCCATGTGCGATCGATCGGCGCGCAATATTTGTCTTCCAGGGCGGCGACGCCCTCTTCCACCATAAGCCGGATCTGCTCATATCGGGCGCCCGACAGGCGCGCCCGCGCACTTTCCAGCCAATAGTCACGCGCAATGCGCTGGATGTCCGGTCCCGCACGGCGCCATAGTTCGCACCGGTCCCGCACCAGCGCCTCGTCCCGATTGTAGGTCTCGACCCGCTGGGCGACGTCCTCTTCGGACAGCAGGCTCTCGATGGCGGGCTCGGGCGTGATGGTGACGATCGGGGAAAGGGCGGTCTCAAATGCCATGGTGCGTCCTCTAGGCCGGGCTGCCCCTTTCCTATCGGCAGGTTAGTTAAAGGGGCGTTATCCCTGGGGTGCTTCGCGGCTCATCTATTTCGCCGATGCGGAATCCGAAGGTTGCAACATGCTGCACTTTGCCTAAAAGGCGCGCCGGGGAACCATAATGGGAAGACGGTATGCGCAACGCCTCGCGCCCTTTGTCGCCACATCTGACGATCTGGAAATGGGGGCCACATATGCTGGTCTCGATCCTGCATCGCGCGACGGGGACGGCGCTCGCGATCGGAGCCGGCATCCTGTTCACCTGGTGGCTCGCCGCTGCCGCCGCCGGCCCCGCTGCCTATGCCAAATTCTATTATTATGCGGTGCAGGCCGATCCCGGCGACGGTCTCGGTTTCCTGATCAACGTGCTGGCCAAGCTGGTCGGTATCGGCCTGACTTGGAGCTTCTTCCAGCATCTCTGCTCCGGCCTCCGCCACTTCGTGCTGGATACCGGAGCTGGCTATGAGCTGAAGGTCAACCGCGCCGGGGCTCTGGCAACGATGGCCATTTCGATCACGCTCACCATCATCGTGTGGGCCTGCATCCTTTTCGTGAGGCACTGATGGGTACGGGAACGGGAATCGGCCGCGTCCGCGGTCTCGGATCGGCCAAGCACGGCGCGGTCCACTGGTGGCACCAGCGGCTGACGGCCGCCGCCAACGTCGTCCTCGTGACATGGTTCGTGGTGTCGCTGCTGCGCCTGCCGTCGCTCGATCACAAGGCAGTCGTGCTGTGGCTGTCCTCGCCCTTCGTCGCGGTGCCGATGGTGCTGCTCACCATCAACGTCTTCTGGCACCTGCGGCTCGGCATGCAGGTTTTCATCGAAGATTATGTCCATGAGGAAGGCTCCAAGGTCGCGGCGCTGCTGCTGCTGAACTTCTACGCCGTGGCGGCAGCTGCGCTCGCCATCTTCTCCATCCTCAAGATCGCATTCGGGGGAGTGCCCGCCTGATGGCCGAGGCTTACAAGATCATCGACCATGTTTACGATGCCGTGGTCGTCGGCGCTGGCGGTTCCGGCCTGCGCGCTACCATGGGTTGCGCGGAAAAGGGCCTGAAGACGGCCTGCATCACCAAGGTGTTCCCGACCCGCTCGCACACCGTGGCGGCGCAGGGCGGCATTGCGGCGAGCCTCGGCAACAACACGCCCGATCACTGGACCTGGCATATGTACGACACCGTCAAGGGGTCGGACTGGCTGGGCGATCAGGACGCGATCGAATATATGGTGCGCGAGGCGCCGGCCGCGGTTTACGAGCTGGAGCATGCCGGCGTGCCGTTCAGCCGCAACGACAACGGCACTATCTATCAGCGCCCGTTCGGCGGCCACATGCAGAATATGGGCGCCGGCCCGCCGGTGCAGCGCACCTGCGCAGCGGCCGACCGCACCGGGCACGCCATGCTCCATGCGCTCTATCAGCAGAGCCTGAAGTATGATGCGGACTTCTTCGTCGAATATTTCGCGCTCGACCTCATCATGGAAGACGGCGTGTGCAAGGGCGTGATCGCGCTCTGCATGGAGGATGGCAGCATCCACCGCTTCCGCAGCCATGCCGTCGTGCTGGCCACGGGCGGTTCGGGCCGTACCTATTTCTCGGCGACCTCGGCGCACACCTGCACGGGTGATGGCGGCGGCATGGTGCTGCGCGCCGGTCTTCCGCTGCAGGACATGGAGTTCGTCCAGTTCCACCCGACCGGCATCTATGGCGCGGGCGTGCTCATCACCGAGGGCGCGCGCGGCGAGGGCGGCTATCTCACCAACTCCGAGGGCGAGCGCTTCATGGAGCGCTATGCCCCGTCGGCGAAGGACCTCGCCTCGCGCGACGTCGTCTCGCGCTCGATGGCGATGGAGATGCGCGAGGGGCGCGGCGTCGGCAGGAACAAGGACTATATCTACCTGCACCTCGATCATATCGATCCGAAGGTGCTGGCGGAGCGTCTGCCGGGCATCACCGAGACCGGCAAGATCTTCGCGGGCGTCGATCTGACGCGCCAGCCGCTGCCGGTGACGCCGACCGTCCACTACAATATGGGCGGCATTCCCTGTAACTATCATGGCGAGGTCGTCACCCTGAAGGACGGCAACCCGGACTCGGTCGTCCCCGGCCTGTTCGCGGTGGGCGAGGCGGCCTGCGTGTCGGTGCACGGCGCCAACCGCCTCGGCTCCAACTCGCTCATCGATCTCGTCGTGTTCGGTCGCGCCACCGGCTTCCGCATCGCGGAGCTGGTCAAGCCGAACAGCAAGTCGGGCAACATCAACAAGGATGCGGACGACAAGGCGCTAACCCGCCTCGACCATTATCGCAACGCCAGCGGCGGCACGCCGACGGCGAAGATCCGCCTCGACATGCAGCATACGATGCAGAAGCACTGCGCCGTGTTCCGCGATACGGCGCTGCTGCGCGAGGGCCTCGAGCTGATCGACAATGTCTATTCCAGCATTCAGGACATCGGCATCAAGGATCGCTCGATGATCTGGAACACCGATCTCATCGAGACGCTGGAACTCGACAACATGCTGCCGCAGGCGGTGGTGACGATGCATTCGGCCGCCAACCGCAAGGAAAGCCGCGGTGCGCATATGCATGAGGATTATCCGGAGCGCGACGACGCCAACTGGATGAAGCACACCATCTCCTGGTTCAACAAGGGCCAGGTGACACTCGATTACCGCCCGGTGCACGATTACACGCTCACCGACGAGGCTGAGTATATCAAGCCGAAGGCGCGCGTGTACTGACCGTTTCGGGGCATCCCCCGGATACTGAAGCGCGAAAGCGGGCTCCGGCTGCGGCCGGGGCCCTTTCTTTTGCGCCGGACCGAGAGATGATGGCGTCGGGGCGAGCAAAGCAGAAACAATCCGCCTAAACTCTGCCTAAATTGCGCATGACAATCCTGTCATGATGTTGAGGCATGCGATCATTCTCAGTGCTGGCCAGGGATCCCGGCTGCTCCCGCTCACGCAGGACAAGCCGAAATGCCTGATCGATTTTTCCGGACGATCGCTCATCGAATGGCAAATTCGCGCGCTCGCAGCCAACGGTATCGACCGGGTTACAGTTGTGACCGGCTTTCAAAGCGAGATGGTAGAAGCCGCGCTGGCTGACATCGGCCTTCCCAACGTTGTGATCCGAACGCTGTTCAACCCTTTCTACAAGGTTGCCGACAATCTCGGCTCCTGCTGGATCGCGCGCGACGCGATGGAGGGGGATTTCCTGATTCTCAACGGCGATACGCTGGTCTCCCCGCAGATCGTGGCGACCTTGCTGGGCGGTGCGAGCACGCCGATCAGCGTCACCGTTGATGTGAAGCCTGCGTACGACGCCGATGATATGAAGGTGCAGCGCGAGGGCAGCCGCTTGCTGGCGATCGGCAAGCGTCTGGCTCCGGAGGCGAGCAATGCGGAATCGATCGGTATACTCGCCTTCAGGGGGCTCGGCCCCAGCCTGTTCCGCAACCAAGTCGAGACGATGATGCGCACGCCTGAGGGCACGCATAACTGGTATCTCAAGGCGATCGATGCGCTGGCGCCCACGGGGATCGTCGGCACCGTGTCGATCGAGGGGCTGGATTGGGCGGAGGTGGATTTTCCGCAGGACGTGGCGATCGCGAGCGCTCTTGCCGGGCGCTGGGCAGCCGCAGAGCCTCTGCGACGGTCAGCCTGACGGCCACAGCGTCTTCAGCCAGTCCCGTAGTTCGTCGATCTCGTCCGGCTCCAGCGCGCGTGCCTCGGCCAGCCCCGGGGGCTTGGGCCAGCCGGAGTCTGCGATCTCGATGCCATTGCGGGCCCGCACGCCTTCATAGCGGGGGATGACGTGAAAGTGGACGTGGGGATCCACCATCATCAACATCAGATAATTCATTCTGGCATGACGGACCGCGCCTGCCAGCACGGTCTCGATATCGCGGGTGATGGCAGCAAGCTCTGCGAATGCCTCTGCCGGCAGTTCTGGAAAGGCCGTCGCGTCCGACTTTGCGGCAAGGATCAGCGATCCGAGCGTCGGTTGGGCGGGACGCAGCAGCACCACCCAATGCGCATAATCCCTTATCAGCGTCGCCGGATGGCCGAATTTCGCGATCGTTTGGTTCATCATTTACCCCATCAGCCAGGATGTGATCGGCGCGCCGCGGCGACGGTCCCACTCAGCCTGGGCAAGCCGCA
Organism: Flavisphingomonas formosensis; assembly: GCF_009755815.1. Taxonomy (GTDB): domain Bacteria; phylum Pseudomonadota; class Alphaproteobacteria; order Sphingomonadales; family Sphingomonadaceae; genus Flavisphingomonas; species Flavisphingomonas formosensis. The sequence continues at coordinate 195,840 of NZ_WRPK01000012.1, read as the reverse complement.
CGGCATGGATCAGGCAACTCAGCACCGTCCAGCAGGCCACAGCGATCAGGCCGATGTCGGGCCGCGCGAAGAGCATCGAGGCAAAGAGGATGATCATGTTCGGATTGCGCCGCGCAGTGATCAGCCGGAAATCTGAATCGAACTTGCGCCAGACGTGAATATGCATGCCGAAGCGCTTGATGAACGCGCCCTCGATCAGCCGCTGCACGCCATAGCCGATCAGGATCGCCGCCATCACCAGTGTGAATGCGGAGGGCGATAGAGCGAGCCCCCAGGCCCGCAGGCCGACGCCCCAGGCGAACCACCAGAAAGGGGGGTGGATCAGGTCGATGCCATGGTCGAATACATTGCCCCAGGCCGAGGAGGTGATGGTGCAGCGTGCGAGCTTGCCGTCGACCGTGTCGAACACCATGAAAACGAGGCCTAGGGCCATGCCTTCCCAATAGCGCCCCTCCCAGAACAGCAGGGTCGCAAGAATGCAGCAGATCGCACCGACGGCGGTGACCATGTTCGGCGTGATGCCGGCCCGCGCGGCGAGGCGGGTCAGCCACAGCGCCCATTCTGGCCAGAGATATTTGGTCAATATGTCGGTGACGCCCTTATAGGCGTTGTAGTAGCTGGCCCGCTCGATCGCGGCGACGGTATCCGGCGCCAGCCTCATGGCGAAGGGATGTTCGCGCTTTCGCAGCGTTTCATTGTACAGGCTAAAGCCGTCGTCATGCACGATCGACGTCAGCCCGGTTTCCGCGGAGAGCGACGCATCGTTCAGAATCGCGGCGCGGATCGCGGCAGCCTGCGCCTCGGTAGCCGCGTGGGCGATCACGACGCGGCCGTCGCGGATCAGTGCCGTGCCTGGTTGTCGCGCGAGGAATGCGAGCAGCGGCGGATCGAAGGCAAAGCCACTATTCACCAAGAGGATTGGGGCCGGCGCTTCCGCGTCGGAAAAGCCGATGTTGGCGGCGCCGGCGATCCGACGCGTACGTTCCGAGGCGCTCATGCCCCAGATCGTCGTCGGATTGTGTCCGACGACGGCGACCCGGATGGGTGTCTCTGTCATCTGTCCCTGCTGTTCTGCTTTTGCCGGCCAGCCTAGGCGGCGCCCCGAACCGCAGCAAGGTCGCGCTTTCTTCCAGCGCTCATATGGTCCGCAGGCACGCCGATGTGAGCCCGTCGGGTCAGGCGATGAGGCGCAAGGCACGTCCGGTCTTGCCGAGGGTGAGGCGATCCGCTTCCGCCAGCGCGAACCGGCAGGCGGACCAGATCGCGCCCAGCGCCACGATCAGGATCGCGAAGAGCGCGGCGCCCCTCGGCAGCAGCGTAGCGGTCCAGGCCAGCACGGCCGCGCTGGCCGCAATGGCGGAGGCGATAGCCGCGGTGCGCTGGAACCCCTCATGGAACGGATGAATGTGCTGGTAGCGGTGGAGCAGCGCCATCGGGGTCGCGGAGGCGAGAAGCAGGCCACAGGCGACCGCGGCCGCCATGCCGCTGAGCGGCGACAATGGCACCAGCAGGAGCCCGATCAGCAGCGCGACCGTGACGCCGACGATGCTGGGCAGAAGCTGCCGCCGATAGGCCGAGACGACCTGGAACACGGGCGAGGCGGAACCCAATATCGCTTCGAGTCCGCGCGCCAGGATCAAGATCAGGCAGGCGCCATAGGCAATGCCGGCGTCATGGCCGAAAAACTGAAGGATCGGTTTGATGCCGGCGCTGAGCGCGGCGACCAGCGGCAGCACGATCACCGTGATCAGCCGGGTCGAGTAGCTGTAGAGCGCGCGCACGTCACCGAAATCCCGGCGCAGGGCGCTGGAGGCGAGCGGCGCCAGCACATAGGAGAAGGCGGTGCGGACCACCTGGACCAGGCTCGAGAGTTTGCGCGCGATCGTATAGAGTGCCGCCGCCGATGCCCCGCTGCTGCCGGGTAGGAGCATGTTGAGCAGAATCGGTGGCAGATCGCCGAAGAAGCGGGCGACCATGTTGGCTGGCAGCACCGAAATGCCGGCCTTCATCGTATTGCCGGTCAGCAGCGGCTCCGGCGCAGGGGCCAAGAAGAGATCGAGCCGATAATGGCGCGCGAGCAGCCGGATGCTGAGCAGCACGGTGGCGCTCAGCGAGACCAGGTGCGCGATGAACAGGCCGGTGAGCCCCAGCCCGGCACAATAGAGGATCGCGGCGAGGATCAGCCGCATGAGCTGCTCATAGGCCAGTCGCAACCGAATTTCCGCGCCGAACAGGTGCCGAGCGCGCAATGCCGAGGTCGCGATCTCGACAAAGGCCCAGAGCGGCAATGCCCAGGCAAAGAGCCGGATCGCCGGCACGACGTGCGGAATGTCATGCTGTGCGACATTGAGCCAGGGTGCGATCTGCGGCGCGAACAGCGAGGCGAGCATCGCGATCAGCAGGTTGGGCGTGACGCCGAGGATCAGTGCCTGACGCAGTGATGCGGCTGCGGCGGCATCGTCCTTCGCCTGCGGCACGGTGCGCTGCATCGAGGAGGTCATGCCGAGGTCGAAGATATTCTCGGCGAGGTTGATCGCCGCCCACAGCACCGAATAGAGGCCGAAGCTCGCCAGGCCGAACATCGCGACGTAGAGCGGCTGCGAAACCACCTCGATCACGCTGCCGCTGCGCGAGAGCAAAGTCGTGCCGACGCCCCGCGCGACATGGCGGCTGGTGATAGGCGCGGGGGAGGGCGATGCGGTCAAGCGCTCGGGGTCCTGGGGGGAGATCGGGGCCGCTATAGCGGCGCTTCCGGCGCCGCGCGAGGGGGATGGGCGGAGCGATTGCGCGTCGAGGCTGATGCGCTGCACAAAAACTGCGCCAAGAGGTTGAGCGGCACGGCAGTTGTGGCTATCGGCAGTTTGAAGACAGAGGGATTAGTCGATGGCCGAGTTCGCCCTTCCGAAGAACAGCAAGATCAAGCGCGGCGATACGCACAAGGCGCCTGCCGACGCGAAGAACGTCAAGACGTTCAAGGTCTACCGCTATGATCCGGACAGCGGCGAGAACCCCCGCTACGACACGTTCGAGATCGATCTCGACGACTGCGGTCCGATGGTGCTCGACGCGCTCATCAAGATGAAGAGCGAGCAGGATTCGAGCCTCACCTTCCGCCGCTCCTGTCGCGAGGGCATCTGCGGTTCCTGCTCGATGAACATCGACGGCAAGAACGGCCTCGCCTGCACCACCGCGATCGAGGACCATAAGGGCGACATCCGCATCACGCCGCTGCCGCACATGGACGTGATCAAGGATCTGGTTCCGGACTTCACCCATTTCTACGCGCAATACGCCTCGATCCAACCCTGGCTGAAGACCGTCACGCCCCCGCCCTCGGGCAAGGAGCGGCTGCAGAGCCCGGAAGACCGGGCCAAGCTGGACGGTCTCTACGAGTGCATTCTGTGCGCCTGCTGCTCCACCTCGTGCCCGAGCTACTGGTGGAACAGCGACAAGTTCCTCGGACCGGCAATCCTTCTCCAGGCCTATCGCTGGCTGGCCGACAGCCGCGACGAGATGACCGGCGAGCGGCTCGACGAGCTGGAGGATCCGTTCCGCCTCTATCGCTGCCACACCATCATGAACTGCGCCAATGTCTGCCCCAAGGGGCTGAGCCCGGCGCGCGCCATTGCCGAGATCAAGAAGATGGAGGCCGAGCGCGTCGTCTGACGCGGCAGGCCGCATGGATCCACGCTACCGTTTCATCGACGATCCGGAAAACCCCGGCTGGATGGTCGGGCCGGAGCCCGACTCCGGCCGTTTCATGGACGTCATCGGGCGCATCCGCGCCTGCGTGGAAAGCCCGACCGTCTCGCGGCTGCGTGTGCAGCCGCTGGAGCGTCATCGCAACATCGTCGGCACCGTCCATGGCGGGTTCATGATGGCGCTGATCGATCAGGCGCTGTTCATCGGGCCGGCGATGCTGGAGGTGCCCGGCATGCGGGGCGGCCTCACCATCGACTGTTCCTGCCAGTTCCTGCGTCCGGCGCTCTTCGAAAAAACACTGGACGTGGTGGTCGAGCTGCTGCGCGAAACCGGCCGCATGGCCTTCGTGCGCGGCGCAGTGGAGCAGGATGGCGAGGCCGTCGTCGCTTTCTCCGGAACCGTCCGCAAGGCGCGGGACTGAAAGCATGGGCAAGGTGATCGACCGCTATCACGCGCAGGTGGCCGCGGGTGAGCTCCGGCCCGATCCCGAGCAGCAGGCCGCCGCCGGCCGGCTCGACACCCTCGCCGGCGCGCTGGAGGCGGCGCCTGCCCGTGGCGGCCTGTTGTCGCGCGTGCTGCGCAAGAAGGCCGAGCCGCCGCGCGGCATCTACATGTGGGGCGGGGTCGGCCGCGGAAAATCGATGCTGATGGACCTGTTCTTCGACTGCGTCGATCTGCCGTCCAAGCGCCGCGTGCATTTTCACGAATTCATGCTCGAGGTGCATGATCGCCTCCGTGTCGAGCGCTCGCGCGAGCATGGCGATCCGATCGCTCCCGTCGCTGCGGCGCTGGCCGAGGAAGCCCGGCTGCTGGCGTTCGACGAGATGGTGGTCAACAACACCGCCGATGCGATGATCCTGTCGCGCCTCTTCACCGCGCTGCTGACTCTCGGCGTAACGGTGGTGACCACATCCAACCGGCCGCCCAGGGATCTCTACAAGGACGGGCTCAACCGCGAGCATTTCCTGCCGTTCATCGCGCTGATCGAGCAGAAGCTGGACGTGATCACGCTGAACGGCCCCACCGACTATCGGCTGGAGCGGTTGGGCGGCTTCCCGACCTGGTATGTGCCGAACGGCCAGGCCTCGACCGACGCGTTGAGCCGCGCCTTCTTCCGTCTCACCGATTTTCCGGTCGAGGATCGGGCGAACGTGCCCTCCGCGGATATCGCGGTACCGGGTGGACGCACACTGCACGTGCCCAAGAGCCTGAAGGGCGTTGCCGTCTTCTCCTTCAAGCGGCTTTGTGCGGAGGCGCGCGGCGCGCCCGACTATCTGGCGATCGCGCGATATTATCACACCGTCATCATCGTCGGCATCCCGATCATGGGGCCGGACAAGCGCAACGAGGCCGCGCGTTTCAAGACGCTGATCGACGAACTGTACGAGCATAAGGTCAAGCTCCTCGCCGCAGCCGATGCGGAGCCGATGGCGCTCTATCCCGACGGCGACGGCGCATTCGAGTTCGAGCGCACGGTAAGTCGCCTGATGGAGATGCAGTCGGCGGAATATCTGGCCCAGGGACATGGGGAAACTTAACCCTGGCATAGGCTTCGGTGCGGCGGTGCAACTGATGCACAAAGGCCGGATTCCAAGGTTGCCGACGTGCGCGAATCGTCCTAAGCGGGCCGCGCTTTCGCAGATGCCGCATTCGCGGCGCAGGTTCTGCCACATCTCTGTTGGGGAAGTATCATGGCCCGCAAGAAAATTGCTCTGATTGGTGCCGGCAACATCGGCGGCACTTTGGCTCATCTCGCCGCGTCCAAGGAACTGGGTGACATCGTTCTGTTCGACGTGGTCGAAGGCGTGCCACAGGGCAAGGCGCTGGATCTCGCGCAGTGCGGGCCGGTGGAGGGCTTCGACGTCGCGTTGAAGGGCACGAACGATTATGCCGACATCGCGGGCGCAGACGTCATCATCGTCACCGCCGGCGTCGCCCGCAAGCCGGGCATGAGCCGCGACGATCTGCTCGGCATCAACCTCAAGGTGATGAAGGCGGTCGGCGAGGGCATCAAGGCGAACGCCCCGAACGCATTCGTCATCTGCATCACCAACCCGCTCGACGCGATGGTCTGGGCGCTGCGCGAATTCTCCGGCCTGCCGCACAACATGGTGGTCGGCATGGCGGGCGTGCTCGACTCCGCCCGCTTCCGGACCTTCCTCGCCGAGGAATTCAAGGTTTCGGTGCAGGACGTCACCGCCTTCGTGCTCGGCGGCCACGGCGACACGATGGTCCCGGTCGTCGAATATTCGACCGTCGCGGGCATCCCGATCCCCGACCTCATCGAGATGGGCTGGTCCACCAAGGAGCGCATCGACGAGATCGTGAAGCGCACCCGCGGCGGCGGCGGCGAGATCGTCGCGCTGCTCAAGACCGGCTCGGCCTATTATGCGCCGGCCACCAGCGGCATCGAGATGGCCGAGGCCTATCTCAAGGACAAGAAGCGCGTCCTGCCCTGCGCGGCTTATGTCGACGGCCAATATGGCGTCGACGGCCTCTACGTCGGCGTGCCGGTGGTGATCGGTGCGGGCGGCGTCGAGAAGATCGTCGAGATCAAGCTGGGTGACGAGGCTAAGGCCAATCTCCAGGTTTCGGTCGACGCGGTGAAAGAGCTGCTGGTCGCCTGCAAGGGCATCGACGGCACCCTCGCCTGACACTTCAACGCTTCACGCACCTCCCCAGGAAAGGGCGAAGAACCCATGTCGATCCTCGTTGACAAGAACACCAAGGTCATCACCCAGGGGATGACCGGCAATACCGGCAGCTTCCACACCGAACAGGCGCTGGCCTACGGGACCCAGATGGTCGCGGGCGTCACGCCGGGCAAGGGCGGCACGACCCATCTCGGCCTGCCCAACTACGACACGGTGCACGAGGCCGTCGCCGCCACCGGTGCCACTGCCAGCGTGATCTATGTGCCGCCGCCCTTCGCGGCCGATTCGATCCTGGAGGCGATCGACGCGGAAGTGCCGCTGATCGTGACCATCACCGAGGGCATTCCGGTGCAGGACATGATCCGCGTGAAGCGCGCGCTCACCGGTTCCAAGTCGCGCCTGATCGGCCCGAACTGCCCGGGCGTGCTGACACCGAACGAGTGCAAGATCGGCATCATGCCCGGCTCGATCTTCTCCAAGGGCTCGGTCGGCGTCGTCTCGCGCTCCGGCACGCTGACCTATGAGGCGGTGTTCCAGACCACCAATGCCGGCCTCGGCCAGACCACCGCGGTCGGCATCGGCGGCGATCCGGTGAACGGCACCAACTTCATCGACGTGCTCGAGCTGTTCCTGGCCGACGAAGCGACCAAGTCGATCATCATGATCGGCGAGATCGGCGGCTCCGCCGAGGAAGAGGCCGCGCAGTTCCTCAAGGACGAGGCCAAGAAAGGCCGCAAGAAGCCGATGGTCGGCTTCATCGCCGGCCGCACGGCGCCTCCGGGCCGTCGCATGGGCCATGCCGGTGCGATCGTCTCCGGCGGCCAGGGCGGCGCCGAGGACAAGATCGAGGCGATGGAGAGCGCGGGCATCAAGGTTTCGCCCAGCCCCTCCGAGCTCGGTACGACGCTTTCGGAGCTTCTTAAGAGCTTGTGACGGAAAACCTGGCGCCGGGGGTGAAACTGAGCACCTCCCGGCGCTATATAGGGCATCCGTACTCCTAAGGATGGCATGATGAAGAGCGAAGCGGTCGACTTCGGTGAGCTCGAAGGGGTCAGCCCTTCGTTCGTCGAGACCCTGTACCGACAATATGAGGCTGATCCCGACGCGGTCGAGCCGAGCTGGCGGCACTGGTTCGAAGGGCTGGAAGAGACGGTGGCGGGCCCGAGCTGGAGCCGGCCGAACTGGCCGCCGACCGATACCGACACTCTGACTGCGGGTCTCGACCCCACCCAGATGGCGCTCCCCCCCAAGACGCCCAAATCGTCCCCGGCAGCGCCGGCGGCCGCTTCCGCCGCCCCCCAGGTTCCGCTGATCCGCCGCGAAGACGTGATCAAGGCGATCGACGAATCGAATCGTGCCATGATGCTGATCCGCACCTATCGGGTGCGTGGCCATCTGGCGGCCGATCTCGATCCGCTGGGCCTCTACAAGCGCGAGCTTCCGGCCGATCTGACCCCCGAATATCACGGCTTCACCGAAGCCGATCTCGATCGCCCCGTCTATCTCGGTGGGGCGCTCGGCTTGCAGCAGGCGAGCGTCAAGGAAATCGTCCGGATTCTGCGGCGTAACTACTGCGGCCCGGTTGGCCTCGAATATATGCACATCGGCGACGTGGAGGAGCGTCGCTTCCTCCAGGAGCGGATGGAAGGCAAGGACAAGGAAATCCAGTTCACGCCTGAAGGCAAGAAGGCGATCCTCTCGAAGGTGATCGTCGCCGAGCAGTGGGAGAAGTTCCTGGGCCGCAAATATGTCGGCACCAAGCGCTTCGGCCTCGACGGCGGCGAATCGATGATCCCCGCGCTGGAAGCGGTGATCAAATATGGCGGCCAGTTCGGTGTGCGGGAGATCGTGCTCGGCATGCCGCATCGTGGCCGTCTCAACGTGCTTGCCAACGTGATGGGCAAGCCGATGCGCGTCATTTTCCATGAATTTTCCGGTGGCTCGGCCAATCCGGAGGATGTCGGCGGATCGGGCGACGTCAAATATCACCTCGGCACTTCCACGGATCGCGAGTTCGACGGTGTGAAGGTGCATCTCAGCCTCGCGCCGAACCCCAGCCATCTCGAGGCGGTGGATCCGGTCGTGCTCGGCAAGGTGCGCGCGACCCAGTCGATCTTCGCCGATGCGACGCGCGAGCAGGTGCTGCCGGTGCTGATGCACGGCGACGCGGCCTTCGCCGGTCAGGGCATCGTCTGGGAATGCCTCGGTTTCTCCGGTGTGCCGGGCTATAATACCGGCGGTTGCCTCCACTTCATCGTGAACAATCAGGTCGGTTTCACCACCAGCCCGCAATTTGCGCGCTCCTCGCCCTATCCTTCGGATGTGGCGAAGGGCATCCAGGCACCGGTGCTGCACGTCAACGGCGACGATCCCGAGGCGGTGACCTTCGCGTGCAAGCTGGCGATCGATTATCGCCACACCTTCAAGCGCGACATCGTGATCGACATGTGGTGCTATCGCCGCTTCGGTCACAATGAGGGCGACGAACCGAGCTTCACCCAGCCGCTGATGTATGCGGCAATCCGCAAGCATCCGCCGGTCTCCACCATCTATGGCAACCGGCTGATCGCCGAGAATGTCGTCGACCAGAATTGGATCGACGATGCGGTGAACGAAGCCGTGAGCCATATGGACGAGGAGTTCGAGGCCGGGAAATCCTATCTGCCGAACAAGGCGGACTGGTTCGAAGGCCGCTGGGCGGGTCTCGGCAAGCCGGTCGATCCGGTCACCGCGCGCCGCAACGTCGAGACGGCGGTGAAGCCGGACCTGCTGAAGCAGATCGGCAAGAAGCTCACCACCGTTCCCAAGGGCTTCAATATCCACAAGACGCTCGCCCGCGTGATCGATGCCAAGCGCGAGATGTTCGCCAGCGGCGAGGGATTCGACTGGGCGACAGGCGAGGCGATGGCGTTCGCCACGCTGATGCAGGAAGGCTATGGCGTCCGCCTGTCCGGCCAGGATTCCGGCCGTGGCACCTTCAGTCAGCGCCATGCCCGCTGGATCGATCAGCAGACTGAGGAGCGTTACACTCCGCTCAAGCAGATTGCCGGCGGCCCGATCGAGATCCTGGACAGCCCGCTCAGCGAATTCGGCGTGATGGGCTTCGAATATGGCTATGCCCTCGCGGATCCCAAGACGCTGGTTCTGTGGGAAGGCCAGTTCGGCGATTTCGCCAACGGCGCCCAGGTGATGATCGATCAGTTCATCGCGTCGGGCGAGGCGAAGTGGCTGCGCGCCAACGGCCTCGTGCTGCTGCTGCCCCATGGCTATGAGGGGCAGGGGCCGGAGCACAGTTCGGCCCGTCTCGAACGCTATCTGCAGCTGTGCGCTCAGGACAATATCCAGGTCGCCAACTGCACGACGCCGGCCAATTATTTCCACTTGCTCCGCCGGCAGATGAAGCGGCCGTTCCGCAAGCCGCTGGTGATCATGACGCCCAAGTCGCTGCTGCGCCACAAGATGGCGGTATCGAGCCTGGCGGACTTCACCGGCGAGAGCCACTTCTCGCGCCTGCTGTCCGATCCCAGTGCGCCCGCGGACAAGGATGTCCGCAGGCTCGTGCTCTGCTCGGGCAAGGTCGCCTATGATCTGATCGAAGCGCGCGATGCGGCAAGGCACACGGACACGGCGATCGTCCGTGTGGAGCAGCTCTATCCGTTCCCGTCGGAGCCGCTCATCGAACGGCTCAAGAGGATGACCAACCTGGAAGACGTGGTCTGGGCGCAGGAAGAACCGAAGAACAACGGAAGCTGGTTCTTCGTCGAGCCCTATCTCGAAGAATGCCTTGCCGCGGCCAAGACCGGCCCGGCGCGGGCGCGCTATGCGGGCCGTGCGGCCAGCGCCGCGACGGCAACGGGTCTCGCCAAGCGTCACCAGCTTGAGCAGGCGGCGCTGATCGCCGAGGCGTTGGGCCACGGCGTGCGGGAAGAATTGCGCCGCAAGGCGAGCTGAAAGGAAGCTGATGACGACCGAGGTCAAGGTCCCGACGCTGGGCGAATCGATCACCGAGGCGACGCTGGGCCAGTGGCTCAAGAAGCCGGGTGAATCCGTGGCGGCGGACGAGCCGATCGCCAGCCTGGAAACCGACAAGGTGGCGGTCGATGTGCCGTCGCCGGTCGCCGGCGTGATGGGCGAGCAGCTCGTCAAGGAAGGCGACACCGTCAATGTCGGTGCCGTCATTGCGACGGTGAGCGAAGGCGGTACCGCCACGGCGCCGGCCACAGAGAGCGCCAAGCTCGAGGCAGAGCCGCTGCCGGCTCCGACACCCATGGCGCCGGAGAAGGTTGCCGAGCAGCCTGCTCTCGCCGATGCCGAGGAGGACGACGGACAGCCGCTCACCCTTTCGCCTGCGGTGCGCCGTCTGGTGCTGGAGCATGGCCTCGATCCCTCGAAGATCGTCGGGCATGGCAAGGATGGCCGCCTGACCAAGGATGACGTGCTGGCGGCCGTTAAGACGGGCAATGCGGCGCGCATCGCACCCGCTCCCGCTCCGGCGCCTGCCGCTCCGGCCGTCGTTGCGTCCGCCGCGGCGCCGGGCCGTAAGGAAGAACGCGTGCGGATGAATCGTCTGCGCCAGACGATCGCCTCGCGCCTCAAGGAATCGCAGAACACCGCGGCGATGCTGACGACGTATAACGACGTCGACATGACGGCGGTGATGGACGCGCGCAACCGCTACAAGGACCTCTTCGAGAAGAAGCACGGCATCCGTCTCGGCTTCATGAGCTTCTTCGCCAAGGCATCGGTACTCGCGCTCAAGGACGTGCCGTCGGTCAATGCGGTGATCGAGGGCGAAGAGATCGTCTATCGCGACTATGCCGACATCTCGGTCGCAGTCTCTGCGCCGCAGGGCCTGGTCGTGCCGGTCGTGCGCGATGCGGACAAGCTGAGCTTCGCCGGCATCGAGAAGACCATCGCCGATTTCGGCAAGCGCGCCAAGGACGGCACGCTGAAGGTCGATGAGATGCGTGGCGGTACTTTCACCATCTCCAATGGCGGCGTGTTCGGTTCCCTGCTTTCAAGCCCGATCATCAATCTCGGCCAATCGGCGGTGCTCGGCCTGCATCGTATCGAGGAGCGGCCGGTGGTGCGCAACGGTCAGATCGTGGCGCGGCCGATGATGTATCTGGCGCTCAGCTACGATCATCGCCTGGTCGACGGCCGCGAGGCGGTGACCTTCCTCGTGCGGATCAAGGAAGCGATCGAGGACCCGACGCGGCTGCTGATCGATCTCTGATCGGGCGACGTCTCCCGTAGCCGGCGTCGTACAGGCGCCGGAAATTCCGACCCATGGGCCGGGAGGACGAGAAGGAAGTAAGATGGCTGACTTTGATTATGACGTGCTGGTGATCGGTTCCGGCCCTGGCGGCTATGTCGCGGCGATCCGCGCGGCGCAGCTCGGGCTCAAGACCGCGTGCGCCGAAAGCCGGGAGACGCTCGGCGGCACCTGTCTCAATGTCGGCTGCATTCCTTCCAAGGCGCTGCTCCATGCTTCGGAGCTGTTCGAGGAGGCGCATGGCGGCACTCTCGCCAAATGGGGCGTGAAGGTGGAGGGGCTGAGCCTCGATCTCGATGCGATGCAGGGGCAGCGCAAGGATGCGGTGAAGGGCCTGACCGGCGGCATCGAATTCCTGTTCAAGAAGAACAAGGTCGACTGGCTCAAGGGCCGCGCCAGCTTCACGGCGGCCGACACCGTCGAGGTTGCCGGCAAGAGCTATCGCGCGAAGAATATAGTGATCGCGACTGGCTCGTCGGTCACGCCGCTGCCCGGCGTCGAGATCGACAACAAGGCGATCCTCGATTCCACCGGCGCGCTGGAGCTCGCCAAGGTGCCGGGCCACCTCGTCGTCATCGGTGGCGGCGTGATCGGGCTGGAGCTTGGCTCGGTCTGGAAGCGGCTCGGCGCCAAGGTGACCGTGGTCGAGTATCTCGACCAGATACTGCCGGGCATGGATGGCGAGGTCCGCAAGGAAGCGAACAAGATCCTCAAGAAGCAGGGCCTCGAATTCCGCCTGTCGACCAAGGTCACCTCGGCCAAGGCGACCGGCACGGGCGTGACCCTGACCGTGGAGCCCGCGGCTGGCGGCGCTGCCGAGACGATCGATGCGGATGTGGTGCTCGTCGCCATCGGCCGGCGGCCGAACACCGAGGGGCTGGCGCTCGACAAGGCTGGCCTTGCGACCAACAAGCGCGGCCAGATCGAGATCGACCATGATTTCGCGACGTCGGTGCCCGGCATTTGGGCGATCGGCGATGTCGTCCCCGGTCCGATGCTCGCGCACAAGGCTGAGGACGAGGGCATTGCGGTGGCGGAGAATATCGCCGGCCTCACCGGCATCGTGAACCACGATGTGATCCCGTCGGTGGTCTACACCATGCCCGAGATCGCCGCCGTCGGCCTCACCGAGGAGCAGGCGAAGGAGAAGGGCGAGATCAAGGTCGGCAAATTCCCGATGCTCGCCAACAGCCGTGCCAAGACCAACAAGGAGACGGACGGCTTCGTGAAGGTGATCGCCGACGCCAAGACCGACCGCGTGCTCGGCGTCCACATCATCGCCTCGGTGGCCGGCACGATGATCGCCCAGGCCGCGCAGGCGATGGAGTTTGGCGCGACCAGCGAGGACATCGCCTATACCTGCCATGCGCATCCGACCCATTCGGAAGCGGTGAAGGAAGCGGCGATGGCCGTCCTCGGCAAGCCGATCCACATCTGAGTTTCCGGAGCCGCGGCCCATGCCGCGGCTCGGAACTAGTCCGCCGCTGGCGGCAATCCCCGGTGCGATGCGATGCCAGTTACTGGGAAGCATACCCTTTCGCACCACCCCGGATCTCAACCCCGCGCTGACTGACGAGCCACCCCGTTACTCCAATGGGGACGCTGGCGCGGCAGCTCGCCAATACACAGAGGCAGCTCGACGAGGCTTATGGCCGCAAGGCCGATAATGAGCTTGTTCAGGGCTGGCAGAACGCATCGCGTCCCTTCTTCGACGGGCCGGACGAAGCCGCTGACGCTGCCAGTCTCGAGATGCTCTCTGTGTTGGATGCTGAGATCGCGCGGCAAAGGGCGGCGCTGGGCAATGGCGCGCAACGTAGGATGTTTGACGGCTTCTCAGCGAATCGCCGTGAAGAATGACTGGGCGATGTCTCCCGTCACCGCGATGCCGTTCACGCCAGATACGATAGGATCCGATCGGGCTATCGGCCATTGCCAGCTACCGGGCAAAGCATCGGTAATCACGCGGGGCAGGGGATTACCGGCATCGGGCAGCCAAGTCCCGGCAATATCGTGGTCACGCCGAACTCCCAGGGGGTGGATGGTGTGTCGTTGGTCGACACACCTGGCGTCAGTCTCGGCGAGCGGGATGGTATTCGGAATAATGCCGCAACCCTTCAACGGCAGCAGCTTACCGGTGCGCCTGTCCGTACTCCGCAGGACAGCGGCTATCTTCTCAGCGGCGTGCAGCCTGTTGACGATGGCTCTGGGAGCTTTGTGGGTAACCTGCTCCACTATGCTGGAAATCCAAATCTCGCCCATGACATGGCCCAATGGGTCAATGCCTATGGGGCAGCGAAAATCGCGAACCAAATGAATGATGAGGTGAGCGGCGATCCTGAATCGATCCGGCAATTGGCCCAGATCGCAAGGAACAACGGTTCCTCGGAGTTGGCCGATGACCTGGAAGCATCCATACAGCCAGATATCGTCGTTAAAGCAGACCGATCAGCACATGCCGATCCGCCGCAAGGTCAGCAGCGGTCCTATCTCCTCTCTTCCCGCGGAGAGAAGAAATTGGCTGGATTACACCCGAATTTTGGAAATTTCGAAGATATCCTGGGGAAAATTAACGCCATGCCCTATACTTTGATTGGCACTATCATCGGAGGGGGAAATACTGCGCTTGGATGGCTTGAGGGCAATCCCAATGCTCGCATCAAGTTTGGTAGCAATTCGATCCAATTCGTCGGAGGAGGTTTAGCGCAAGCCAAACAGGGCGGCACATTCCACAGCGGCCCCAGAGGTGATGCGTTCACTCTCGGGAATGTCCAAATTTACGGCGGAGACGTAACTCCGAGCAAACCAGACTAGGTTATCCGGGTAATCTAACCCCCGTTCCCACCGAGGATCATGAAAAACAGCATACCTATCAATATCAGGACTTGGGGATTGCGTTTATTCCTATTTACATGAGTTGCGGTTTGCAGAGTGCAGCAAATCCCTTTGATTAAGCGGCGGATCTTGAGGCAAGAGGAGGAATTCCTTACACATATGATCTCATGTGGAGAAAATGACTATGATAATCGCGCGCGAAGTTTTATCATATTACGCTCGTTCAACCGTTTTTTTCATGAGCTTAATGTTAATGGGATGCGACGGGTCAAGCGAGGATGTTTACAATTGCAATGGGTTTAGTGTCTTTTTTGGGGATTCGTTTGAGACGGAATTTAAGGAATATAGCTATTTTCATACCTTTGTCGGAGGACATCAGGCTATAAATGATAAATATAAATATCCGGACGGATCTGTTCATGATCCGATCGTTATTTCCGATCTTAGAGGGTATCAGGAAAAGAGACAGATCGATCTCGAAAAATATAGGAACTCTCCGGAGCAGTTTTGTAGGATATTGGGCCCGGGTGTGGTAATTACCTATTAGCAAGATATGATATTTGGGTCTAATCTGAGACCATCCGGCATTTCGCTCGCCTAGCGGCGGTGGGTTATCGCGTATGGTGAGGGTGTTAAGGGGGGGGGTGAAGATTGACGGCCAGCGCGGGCGATGTTCTGCCTTTTGTCTGTCCTAGGCATTCGCACCGATTGGTCTTCTGGCTTTCATCTGAGCCCACAGTTCGGCCGCAATAACGCCGGTTGCATGCTGCATTTTTAGGGACGGCGAGGGGGCAGTGGAACTCCGAACCCGGCTCGCCGGTATATGCTCCATCGATCATTACGTGAGCATATCATATGCGTGCCCTCATCCTGCTTGCCCTGCCCGCGCTGGCGATGGTCGCCGCCTGCGGCAAGGCCAAGCTCAGCCTGCCGGATGACAGCGTCGATCGTGCGGCGACCTGTGCGGCGGTCAACGCCACGGCGGCGCGGGCCGGGACCACCAATGTCTCCGCGCCGCTGACCCTGGAGCAGCAGGGCAATGCGCTGCATTATGCGATGCTGGCCGGTGCCGAGACCCCGGAATTCGCGCAGGACAAGGCTGCGGCTGTGGTTAAGCGTATGGGCGAGGTGGCGGATTCGGTTACGGCGGGCAAATGGCAGGGCCTCGTCCAACCCTGTGCAGAGGCCTATCCCGCCACGCGGATCCAGGATCCCAAGCTGCCGACCGATGCGCTGCAGGCGGAACTCGGCTGCTTCATGCTCGCCGATTTCCTCAACGGTGCGATGGCGCGGCAACCGGCTTATAGCGAGGAGCTTTCCACCTATTTCCAGCTAAAGGGCAAGCTCGATCCCAAGATCGCGTCCCTCATGGCCAAGCGCGGCATCCATTCGCCGGAAGCGAAGCAGAGCGAGCAGCGCAAGGCGTTGAGCGAGGTGGTGAAGCTTGGACCCCCTGTACCGGTACTCAAGGCCTGCGCCGCCAATTACGGCTGATCGCGCGATGGTACGCGTACGGATGCCCGCAGGAGACTTTCCTTCGACTTCGTAATAGCATTATGCCGCCCGGATGAGCGCTGTAGGCTTCGCGGAATGGGGAGCGACGGTAATGCCGTTGCTCGATCTGGCCGGTATCGCGGTGTTCGCCGCGTCGGGCGCGCTGGCGGCGGCGCGGCGCGAGCAGACGCCGGTTACCTTCGCCTTCTTTGCGGCCGTCACCGGCACGGGTGGTGGCACCGTGCGCGATCTGCTGATCGGCGTGCCCGTCGTCTGGATGCATGACTGGCGGGTGCTCGCCACCTGCCTCGTCGTGTCGGCGCTGGTATGGATCACGCCGCGCGCCTGGTGGCATGCCCGTTCGCTCGACTGGTTCGATGCGGTTGGGCTTGCCGCCTATGCAGTGTTCGGCGCGAGCAAGGCGCTCCACCTCGGCATTCCGCCTCTGCCGGCCGCGGTGATGGGCATCGTCACCGCCTGCATGGGCGGCATCATCCGCGACGTGCTGGCGCAGGAGCCGTCGATCCTGATGCGCCCCGAACTCTATGTAACGGCAGCCGCGCTTGCCTCCGGCCTGTTCGTGGGCCTCGTCTTGCTCGGCTTTCCCACCATGATCGCAGCGGCGATCGGCGGCATCGCCGGATTCGCGTTGCGCGCGGTCGCGATCGCCACCGGCCTGTCGCTGCCGTCCTATCGCAACCGCTGACCGGCCTATTGCAGCCCGACCATGCCCAATAGGGCGCGCGCGGCCTGCTTGGCCGGCTGCGGCGGGCGGGCGCCTGGGCAGGAGAGGCAACGCGCCTGGATGGTAGCGCCGGTGGTGATGCGCTGCGCGTCGGCGATCGCGCCGGCCAGGATCCAGTCCGGCCGCGTACCGATCCGCAGATAAGGGTCGCGCGCCTGGGCGTCGCTGTCGCCGCTGCTGTCATCCTTGCGCGTATATTCGGCGAGGAGTTGGGATAGCCAGCCGGGCTGCTTCTCGATGAACAGCGGGTGCACTTTGGCGGGATCCAGCTTGGCGAGCTTGGCGGCCGCGGCAACCGCCTCGTCGAGGCCGCCGAACTGGTCGACGAGGCCGATCTGGTGCGCGATGCCGCCGGCCCAGACGCGGCCCTGGCCGATCTCGTCTACCCGCGCCGGCGTCAGGTGGCGCGATTGGGCGACGAGGCCGGTGAAGCGGCGATAGGTGTTCTCGACGCCGAGCTGGACCAGCCGGTCGAACTCGGCCGAGGTGCCGCGCAGCACGTCGGGCTCGCCGGTCAGCGGTGTCGTCTTCACGCCGTCGGCGGACAGGCCGATCTTGCCGAGCGACTTCTCGAAGGTCGGGATGATGCCGAAGACGCCGATCGATCCGGTGATGGTCGAGGGTTCCGCGAAGATGCGGTCGGCCGGTGTCGACACCCAATAGCCGCCCGAAGCGGCGACCGAGCCCATCGACACGACGATCGGCAGCTTCATCCGCTTGGCTTCGAGGATAGCGCCCCGGATCCTTTCGGATGCGGAGACAGAACCGCCGGGCGAGTCGACGCGGACCACGAGCGCCTTGATGCGGTTGCGGGCCAGTTCGTCGAGCAGCAGCTTGCTCACCGTATCGCCGCCTGCGGTGCCGGCCGGCGCCTTGCCGTCGACGATCTCGCCGGCGATGGTCAGCACGCCGATCGCATCGCCGGACGTGGCTTCGGGATGGGCGGCGGTCCAATTGTCGAGCGAGATGGACTGGTAACCGCCGGGCTGGCCGTCCGATGCGGCACCGGCGATCTCGGCGACGCGGCGGCCGAAGGCGAGGCGGTCGCCCAGCTTGTCGACCAGGCCCGCCTGCAGTGCGATCTGCGCCATGTCGCCGCCGGTCGCCTCGGCCATCTTGTCGGCATTGCCAACATAGTCCGCCACCTTGGCCTTGGGGCGCGCCTTGGCGATGTCGCCCTGCCAGTTCTGCCAGAGCGCGTCGACCAGAGCCTGGTTCGCGGCGCGCGCCTCGGGCGACTGATCGGTGCGGGTGAAGGGCTCGACCGCCGATTTGAACTGGCCGACGCGATAGACGCGCGCGTTGACGCCCAGCTTGTCGAGCAGGCCCTTATAATAGAGTTGCGTTCCGCCCGGGCCGGCGATCAGCACCGCGCCCATCGGATCCAGCCAGACTTCGGAGGCGTGCGCGGCGAGCTGGTAGCTGTCGTCGCTATAACCGGTGGCATAGGCGAGCACCGGCTTGCCGGCCCTGCGGACCTTGTCGATCGCTTCGCCGACCGTGGTGATCGCACTCTGCCCGCCGCCCGAGAATCGGTCGAGATCGAGCACGACCGCCTTCGCCTTGTCGTCGCTCGCCGCGGCATCCAGCGCACGGACGACGTCGCGCAGCCGGAATTCGCGCGTACCGGACGAGGAGCCGGTGAGCGAGGCGACCGGATCGATGCTGCTCGGCTGCTCGACGATGGCGCCGTTGAGATCCACCAGCAAGGCGCCCGTCGTCGTCACCGCCGGATTGGGCTTGGCGGAAAGAGCGGCGTAGATCAGCCCGAAGAAGAGCAGCATCATAAGGAGGACGAGGGCGTCCTTGATGCCGACCAGCAACTTCCAGAAACCGCGCAGGATCCGCATCGTCCGTCCTTTTCCGCTCGTGCCGCCGGGCTATCGCTTCGCAGCGGCGCTGTAAATCGGCCGAGGATTTTTTCCGGCGGCTGCTTGACGGGCAATCCGCATGCCCCATATGGCCGCTGTTGGCACTCGTCTCAGGTGAGTGCTAATGAAATTTCCGCAACCACCACGCTTGCGATTCGGGGACCGCACCTACGGGGGAGGACGCGATCGCTGCGGTTAAGAAGGAAAGGTGACGCGCATGAGTTTCCGCCCACTGCACGATCGTGTGCTCGTCCGCCGTGTTGAGGCCGAGGAGAAGACGGCCGGCGGCATCATCATCCCCGACACGGCCAAGGAAAAGCCGCAGGAAGGCGAAGTCGTCGCCGCCGGCTCGGGCCTGAAGTCCGAGGATGGCAAGGTGACGCCGCTGGACGTCAAGGCCGGCGACCGCATCCTGTTCGGCAAATGGTCGGGCACCGAGGTCAAGATCAACGGCGAAGACCTGCTGATCATGAAGGAATCGGACATCCTGGGCATCGTCGGCTGAGCCGCGCTCGCTCGAAATAGGAAGGAATAGAAGACATGGCAGCTAAGGACGTCAAATTTTCGCGCGACGCCCGTGAGCGCATCCTGCGCGGCGTCGACATCCTCGCCGACGCGGTGAAGGTCACGCTGGGCCCGAAGGGCCGCAACGTCGTCATCGACAAAAGCTTCGGCGCTCCCCGCATCACCAAGGACGGCGTCACCGTCGCCAAGGAAATCGAGCTTAAGGACAAGTTCGAGAATATGGGCGCGCAGATGGTCCGCGAGGTCGCCTCGAAGACCAACGATATCGCGGGTGACGGCACCACCACCGCCACCGTGCTCGCCCAGGCGATCGTCCGCGAGGGCATGAAGTCGGTCGCGGCCGGCATGAACCCGATGGACCTGAAGCGCGGCATCGATCTCGCCGTCGGCAAGGTCGTCGAGGACCTCAAGGGCCGCTCCAAGCCGGTCGCCGGCTCCAACGAAGTCGCCCAGGTCGGCATCATCTCCGCGAACGGCGACACCGTCGTCGGCGAGAAGATCGCCGAGGCGATGGAGAAGGTCGGCAAGGAAGGCGTGATCACCGTCGAGGAAGCCAAGGGCCTCGAGTTCGAGCTCGACGTCGTCGAAGGCATGCAGTTCGACCGTGGCTATCTGAGCCCCTACTTCATCACCAACCCGGAAAAGATGACGGTCGAGCTCCAGGATCCGTTCATCCTGATCCACGAGAAGAAGCTCTCGAACCTGCAGTCGATGCTGCCGATCCTCGAGGCCGTGGTGCAGAGCGGCCGTCCGCTCCTCATCATCGCCGAGGACATCGAGGGCGAGGCGCTTGCCACGCTCGTCGTCAACAAGCTGCGCGGCGGCCTGAAGGTCGCGGCCGTCAAGGCTCCGGGCTTCGGCGATCGCCGCAAGGCGATGCTCGAGGACATCGCGATCCTGACCAAGGGCGAGATGATCTCCGAGGACCTCGGCATCAAGCTCGAGAGCGTCACCATCGGCATGCTCGGCACGGCCAAGCGCGTCACGATCGACAAGGACAACACCACCATCGTCGATGGCGCCGGTGATGCCGAGGCGATCAAGGGTCGCGTCGAGGCGATCCGTCGCCAGATCGAGAACACCACTAGCGACTATGACCGCGAGAAGCTCCAGGAGCGTCTGGCCAAGCTCGCCGGCGGCGTTGCGGTGATCAAGGTCGGCGGCGCCACCGAGGTCGAGGTGAAGGAGCGCAAGGATCGCGTCGACGACGCGCTGCATGCGACGCGCGCGGCCGTCGAAGAGGGCATCGTCCCCGGCGGCGGCACGGCTCTGCTCTATGCCACCAAGGCGCTCGAGGGCCTGAAGGGCGTGAACGACGATCAGACCCGCGGCGTGGACATCGTCCGCAAGGCGCTGCAGGCTCCGGTCCGTCAGATCGCCCAGAATGCCGGCCATGACGGCGCGGTCGTCGCGGGCAAGCTGATCGACGGCAATGATCCGTCGCTCGGCTTCAACGCCGCCACCGACGTCTATGAGAATCTGGTTGCCGCCGGCGTGATCGACCCGACCAAGGTCGTCCGCACCGCGCTTCAGGATGCCGCTTCGGTTGCCGGCCTGCTCATCACGACGGAAGCCACCGTCGCCGAGCTGCCCGACGACAAGCCCGCCCCGGCGATGCCGGGCGGCATGGGCGGCATGGGCGGCATGGACTTCTAAGTCCTACCGTTTTCGTCGAACAAGGAAGGGGCCGGGGAGCGATCTCCGGCCCCTTTCTTATGTCTCGAGCCATCTGGGATGGAGGGAAAATGTGCGGCGAGCGAACGGCCCTGCCGGGCGGTCGGCCCCGCGTCTCTCGTGTCGTGGGGAGTTGATGGGAAGCGCGCGCCCGCGGGCGAGCGAGATCAGGAGGTCGGCTTGGCGGCCGGTCCCCCATGTGAGCCGGAGCCGTCGGCATCGGCATTGCCGAGCGGTGCATCCTCCGGGGCCGACAGGCTGTCGGGAGAGGTGTCCAGCATCTCGGCGGCGTTGTTGAGCTGTGCGGCCTCGTCTGCGGTCACGCCGCCGACCGACTGCTCGTTATGCCGGTTGCACGCGCCTAGCACCAGGAGGGCGCCCAAAGTTACCAAAGCCGCGATCGATCTCCGGTCCATGCCGCCGCCTTCCGATACTGCAGAGCGGTGACACTTTAACCGCATATTCGTAAACGAAAAGAGGACGCCGGAGATAAGCCCGATCAGTTGCCGTTGTCGGCGGCTGTGTCGTTGCCGGATGGTCCCGCCCCGGCGTCGCCGCCATTGCCCAATGTCGCGGCATCGTCGCTCTCGGCGGCATTGGTATCACTGATCGCTTCGGCCGCGGTGGCGTTGGCGTCGGCTGCTACGTCGGCGACATTGCCTGCAATGTCGCCGCCCTTGTGGCAGGCGGCGAGTGCGAATGCGGCTGCAAGCGCGGCGGAGAGGGGAAGCAGCGTCTTCATTGCGGATCTCACTGGGATTTCACTGGGCCGGGGGTGTCTGTGCAGGCGGCGTCTGGCCGGGCTGTTCGCCAGCAGGGGGCGGGGGCGATTCGGGTGATGCCGGTGCGGGCGCTGCATTCGCCGGCGGTGCGGCCTGATCGGCCGCCGGTGGAGGCGCAGTGCCGGAGTCGCCGTTCATGTCCTTGAGCGCGGCATCCATCGCCGCGTCGTCGCTGCCCTTGCCGGGGCCGGCCGCTGCCTGATCGTCCTGATCGAGAATGGCCGCGCGGCGGCGCTGCAGATAGGCGGACCGCGCGGTAGTATAGGGATCGGCGCTTGATTTCAGGAAGGCGTCGGCGCCGCTGTCGATGAGTTGCGACCGCGTATCGACCACTTCGCCGGCCATCATGCCGTAGCGGAGAGCCGAGGACGAGAAGCCGCATTCGTTGAGGCAGAGCCGATAGGGGTCGATAAACTGCGAAGCGGCCATGCCGACGCCGTCGCGCAGGGTGGACGGCCCGAGCAGCGGCAGCACCAGATAGGGGCCGCCATTGACGCCCCACACCGCAAGCGTCTGTCCGAAATCCTCCGGTGCCGGTTTCATACCCATCTTGCTTGCCGGGTCGCCGAGGCCGGCCACGCCCACCGTCGAGTTCACCACGAACCGGCCGAGCGAGCGCACCGCGCGATGAGGTTTGCCCTGCAAAAGATTGTTCACGAAGTAAAAGGGTTCGTGAAGATTGTTCAAGGCGTTGCTGACGCCGCTACGGGCCGGTCTGGGCACGACGGCGCGATAGGCGACAGTCACC
Organism: Flavisphingomonas formosensis; assembly: GCF_009755815.1. GTDB lineage: Bacteria > Pseudomonadota > Alphaproteobacteria > Sphingomonadales > Sphingomonadaceae > Flavisphingomonas > Flavisphingomonas formosensis. The sequence goes on along the minus strand of NZ_WRPK01000012.1, from coordinate 173,538 downwards.
GGTTTGATGAGCACCGTGTCGAATGCCTGGTTGATATCCCAGATCGCACGGTTGAAACCCTGAAGCGGATCCTTCTCCGCCAGACGATCGGTGCCGGGCGTCGTGGCGCATCCGGCGAGCAGGGCGAGGGTCAGGAAGGACGCGGGTACGCGCATGAGAATCACACCTGCTAACATCTGATGGATGAAGGACTTGGCCTGCCATAGCCGACAGGGGGCGTACAAGCGGGTTGACCGGATATAAGGATATCTTTATATCGTTATGTGATATGCGCATGCTCCTCGACATCTTCCGCGCGCTTGCGGATCCGACGCGTTTGCGGATCCTCGCACTGTTGCGCGCAATGGAGCTGTCGGTTGGTGAATTGGCCCAGGTGCTAGGCCAAAGCCAGCCCCGCGTCTCGCGCCATGTGAAGATTCTCGCCGATGCCGGCCTTGCGGAACGGCGCAAGGAAGGAAGCTGGGTGTTTCTGGGGCTCGGCGAGGCTGCGCGCGTCGCGCCGCTGCTCGCGGCGATCGACGCCTGGCGGCCGCTGGAGCCGGGCGATCATTGGGCCGTGGCAGATGCCGCGCGGCTGGCTGCCGTCCGCGCCGATCGCGCAGCGGCGGCGGAGCGTTATTTCGAGAGTCATGCCGCCGAATGGGACGCGATCCGGTCGCTGCACGTCGCGGAGAGCGAAGTCGAGGCGGCGATGCTCCGGGCGCTGGCGGATCGGCCGATCGGCAATCTGGTCGATATCGGCACCGGCACCGGCCGCATGCTCGCTCTGTTCGGGCGCGAGGCGGATTGCGCGACCGGCATCGATCGCAGCCCCGAAATGCTTCGCATGGCGCGGGCTAATCTGACGGAGGCCGGCATCGCCCGGTTCGAGCTGCGCCAGGGCGATATGTATGCGCTGCCGCTCGCTTCCGGATCGGCCGATACGGTGATCATCCACCAGGTGCTGCATTACGCGCAGCAACCCGCGGCGGCAGTGGCCGAGGCGGCGCGGCTGCTCGCGCCCGACGGGCGGCTGTTGATCGTCGATTTCGCGCCGCACGACCGCGAGGAATTGCGCGATCAGGATGCGCACGCCCGTCTCGGCTTTGCAGACGAGCAGATTCGGACCTGGCTCACCGCGGCCGGGCTCGAGGACGCGGCCGAGGAAACTTTGGAAGGCGGCGAATTGACGGTGAAGCTGTGGCTTGGCCGCAAGCCCGCCGCGATCGATCGAGAGGTAGAAGCCGCATGACCCTGTCGCTGAATCAGATGGAAGAGGCCCGCCGCGCTATCGATGCGCCGCTCTTTGCCGATCTCGCCGGCGATGCTGCCGTCTCGTTCGAATTTTTTCCGCCCAAGACGGCGAAGATGGAGGAGACTCTGTGGGAGGCGGTGCAAACGCTGGCGCCGCTGGCGCCGCGTTTCGTATCGGTGACCTATGGCGCCGGCGGTTCGACGCGGGAGCGCACCCATGCCACGGTCGCGCGTATCGCCCGCGAGACCTCGATACCGGCAGCGGCGCATCTGACCTGCGTTGATGCGAGCCGTGACGAGATTCTCGACGTAGCCCGCGCCTATTGGGAGGCGGGGGTGCGGCACATCGTGGCCCTGCGCGGCGATTCGCCCCAGGCCGGCACCCGCTTCCAGGCGCGGCCCGACGGCTTCGCGAACGCCGCGTCTCTCGTCGGTGGCCTGAAGGCGGTGGCGCCGTTCGAGATTTCGGTCGCGGCCTATCCCGAATGCCATCCGGATTCGCCGGACGTCACCGCAGATCTCGACAATCTGAAGGCGAAGATCGATGCGGGTGCCAACCGCGCGATCACCCAGTTCTTCTTCTCGCCCGAGGCCTTCTTCCGCTTCCGCGATGCGGCGGCGGCGGCGGGCATCAGCGCCGAGATCGTGCCCGGCATCCTGCCGGTGTCCAACGTCGCGCAGACCCGCAAGTTCGCGGGGATGTGCGGCGCTTCGATCCCGGCGTGGATGGATCGGCTGTTCGAAGGGCTCGATGACCATCCTGCGGCGCGTCAGCTCGTCGCGGCCACGATCGCGGCCGAAATGTGCCGCCGTCTCTATGCGGGCGACGTCCGGCATTTCCATTTCTATACCCTCAACCGCGCCGAGCTGAGCTACGCAATCTGTCATCTGCTTGGAAAGCGCCCGGTCGAGACCTTGAAGGAGGAAGCGGCATGAAAATCGCGGCATCCGATGCAGCCCGGCGGCTGCGCGAACAGGCGGCGCAGCGCATCCTGCTCACCGACGGCGCCTTCGGCACGATGATCCAGAGCTATCGCCTTCAGGAGGCCGACTATCGTGGCGCCCTGGAGGTCACGCACGATCAGAAGGGCAATAACGACCTGCTCGCGCTCACCCGGCCGGACGTGATCGCGGAGATCACCGAGGCCTATCTCGATGCGGGATCGGATATCGTCTCGACCAACACCTTCAACGCCAACCGGATCAGCCAGGCGGATTACGGCCTCGAGCATCTGGTGCGGGACATCAACATCAGCTCCGCCCAGATCGCGCGCGACGCGGCAGGCGAGTGGGAGGCCAAGGACGGCCGCCCGCGCTTCGTGGCGGGCGCGATCGGGCCGACCAACAAGACGCTCTCGCTTTCGCCCGACGTCAATGATCCCGGCTTCCGGGCGATCACCTTCGATGAGCTGAAGGACGTCTATCGCGAACAGATCGATGCGCTGCTCGACGGTGGCGTCGATTTCATCCTGATCGAGACGGTGTTCGACACGCTCAACGCCAAGGCCGGCATCATGGCCTGCATCGAGGCGGGTGAGGCACGTGGCATCGAGGTGCCGATCATGCTGAGCTTCACCGTCACCGACATGTCCGGCCGCAACCTCTCGGGCCATTCCATCGAGAGCTTCTGGGCCAGCGTGCGCCATGCCCGGCCGCTGACGATCGGCATGAACTGCTCGTTCGGCGCGCCGCAACTGCGGCCGCACGTCGCGACCATCGCGGCGCAGGCGGACACGCTGGTGATGGTCTATCCCAATGCCGGACTGCCCAACGAACTTGGCCAATATGACGAGCAGCCGGAGACGACGGGCGGCTTCATCCGGGAATGGGCGGAGACCGGCCTGATCAATATCGTCGGTGGCTGCTGCGGCACCACGCCGGGCCACATTGCGGCGATGCGCCATGCGGTTGCCGGCCAGGCGCCGCGCACCATCGCAAAACCGGCTGGCCACGCGATACTGGCGGGGCTGGAACCGATGATATTGGCGGCTTGAGGATTGCCCGGATCGGCATCCCAGCGAAAACTGGGCTCGGCCGATCCGGACGCTCCGTTCGATAGCGATCCCAGCTTTCGCTGGGATGACGATGAAAAACAGGAAGAAACGTGGCAACCGCACCCGACCTCCCTCCCGAACCTGCCACCCGCGCCACCTTCGTCAACATCGGCGAACGCACCAACGTCACCGGATCGGCGGCGTTCAAGAAGCTGATCATGGCGGGCGACTACACGCGGGCGGTTGAGGTCGCGCGTCAGCAGGTCGAGAACGGCGCGCAGATCATCGACGTCAACATGGACGAAGGCCTGCTCGACGCCGAGGTGGCGATGACCACCTTTCTCAAGCTGATCGCGGCCGAGCCCGACATTGCGCGCGTGCCGATCATGGTCGACAGCTCGAAGTGGACGGTGATCGAGGCGGGGCTGAAATGCGTTTCGGGCAAGCCGGTGGTCAATTCGATCAGCATGAAGGAGGGCGAGGAAGCCTTCCTGCATCATGCCCGCAAGGTGCGCGCCTATGGCGCCGCGGTGGTCGTCATGGCGTTCGACGAGGTCGGCCAGGCCGACACGAAGGACCGCAAGGTCGAGATCTGCGAGCGCGCCTACAAGCTGCTGGTCGAGGACGGCTTTCCGCCTGAGGACATCATCTTCGATCCCAATATCTTCGCGGTGGCGACCGGCATCGACGAGCATCGCCGTTATGCGATCGATTTCATCGAGGCGACGGCGGAGATTCGCAAGCGCTGTCCTGGCGTGCATATCTCGGGCGGCGTCTCGAACCTGTCGTTCAGCTTCCGCGGCAACGAGCCGGTGCGCCGCGCGATGCATTCGGTGTTCCTTTATCACGCCATCCAGGCGGGCATGGACATGGGCATCGTCAATGCCGGCCAGCTCGACGTCTATGACGCGATCGATCCCGCGTTGCGCGAGGCGTGCGAGGATGTGATCTGGGACCGGCGCGAGGATGCGACCGAGCGGCTGATCGCGCTTGCCGAGGGCTTCAAGGGCAAGGACGCGGCGGCCGAGAAAGCGGCCGAGGAATGGCGCGGCTGGGAGGTGACCAAGCGTCTCGAGCATGCGCTGGTCAAGGGTATCGACGCCTATGTGGTCGACGATACCGAGGAGGCGCGGCAGATGTTCGCGCGCCCGATCGAGGTGATCGAAGGGCCGCTGATGGACGGCATGAACGTCGTCGGCGACCTGTTCGGATCGGGCAAGATGTTCCTGCCGCAGGTGGTGAAGTCCGCGCGCGTGATGAAGAAGGCAGTGGCCCATCTGCTGCCCTTCATCGAGGCGGAGAAGGTCGCCGGGCAACGCTCCAAGGGCCGCATCGTCATGGCGACGGTGAAGGGTGACGTCCACGATATCGGCAAGAACATCGTCGGCGTCGTCCTGCAGTGCAATGGTTATGAGGTGATCGATCTCGGCGTGATGGTGCCGTGGATGAAGATCCTCGAAGCCGCGAACGAGAATGATGCCGACATCATCGGCCTCTCCGGCCTGATCACGCCCTCGCTCGACGAAATGGTGACCGTGGCGAGCGAGATGCAGCGCGCAGGCATGGAGATGCCGCTGCTGATCGGCGGCGCGACCACCTCGAAGGTCCATACCGCGCTCCGCATCGCGCCGGCCTATGAGGGGCCGGTGATCCATGTGCTCGACGCCAGCCGCGCCGTCGGCGTCGCATCGACCCTGATGAGCGACACCCAGCGCGACGGCTTCGTCGAGAAGACCGCGGCGGATTATGAGGCGGTGCGCAAGGCCCGCGAAGGCAAGGGCCAGAGCGAGCTGCTGCCGATCGCCGAGGCCCGCGCCAACGCCTTTGCGACCGACTTCACGCAGAAGCCGGCGGCGCCCAAGCAGCCGGGCGTGCATGTCTATGCCGATTGGGATCTGGCGGACCTGCGCGACTATATCGACTGGACGCCCTTCTTCCGGGCCTGGGAGCTGGCAGGCAACTATCCTGCGATCCTGGACGACGAGGTGGTCGGCGAGAGCGCGCGCAGTTTGTTCGCGGACGCGCAGGCGATGCTCGACCAGATCATCGCCGAGAAGTGGCTGGTCGCGAAGGGCGTCGCTGCGTTGTGGCCGTGCCGGCGCGAGGGTGACGATATCGTGATCGCCTCCGGTGACGCCGAGGTGCGGGTGCCGATGCTGCGTCAGCAGATCCGCAAGCGTGAGGGACGGGCGAACATGTGTCTCGCCGATTTCATCGATCCCGCGGGCGACTGGATCGGCGGTTTTGCCGTCACCGCCGGCCACGGCATCGAGGCGCATCTGGCCCGTTTCAAGGCGGATCATGACGATTATCGCGACATTCTGCTGAAGGCGCTCGCCGATCGCCTTGCCGAGGCTTTTGCCGAACGCATGCACCAGCATGTGCGCACGACCTTGTGGGGCTATGCCGAGGGCGAGCAACTCACCAACGAGGCGCTGATCCGCGAGCAATATCGCGGCATACGCCCGGCACCCGGCTATCCGGCCTGTCCGGAACACAGCCTGAAGCCGATCCTGTTCGATCTGCTCGGTGCGGGTGAGGCGACCGGCATCACCCTGACCGAGAGCTTCGCCATGCTGCCGACGGCGGCGGTATCGGGCTTTTATTTCGGCCACCCGGAGAGCGAATATTTCGGCGTGGCGCGGGTCGGTCGCGACCAGCTTGAGGACTATGCAAGGCGCCGCGGCGTCGATCTCGACACGGCCGAGCGCTGGCTGCGCCCCAACCTAGATTGAGCCTCCTCCGTCATCCCGGCTTGGCCGCAGGCCGTTCATCCTAGGCAAAGTCGAAGGGCGGGGATGATGGAGCGGAAAGGTGGTTACCCGAGCACGGTTAACCTTCTATTAGCCTAGACTCGCCGCAGGGCCTTCCGCATCCCGGCTTCTGCCGAAGCAGGAGGCGTGAATGAAGGCCCAACTCGCAACCCTTGCCGCAGTGGTGCTCGCTGCGGCGCCGCTTTTCGCCCAGCAGGGCGAGGCGCCTTTTCATGTGCAGGAAAGCGGCAAGAGCTTCTGGCGGCTCGACGATGCCGTCAAATCGATCGGTGGCGCAGACGGCACCATCCTGATCGCGCCCGGCACCTATCGCGATTGCGCGATCCAGGAGGGCGGGCGGGTTGCCTTCCAGGCGGTCCAGCCGGGCACGGTGATCCTCGACGGCATGACCTGCGAGGGAAAGGCAGCGCTGGTGCTGCGGGGTCGCGAATCCGCGGTCGATGGGCTCATCTTCCGCAACATGCGCGTGCCGGACGGCAATGGCGCGGGTATCCGCCTCGAGAAGGGCTCGCTCACCGTCCTGAACAGCCAGTTTCGCGATAGCGAGGAAGGGATTTTGACCGCCGAGGACCGCACTGGGACAGTGCGGATCGACCGGTCTACGTTCAGCGGGCTCGGCCGCTGCGACCGCGGTCTCAGCTGCGCCCACTCCGTCTATATCGGCAAATACGGCACGCTCGTGGTCACCCGCTCGCGCTTCGAACGCGGTATGGGCGGCCATTATGTAAAGAGCTGGGCGATGCGCAACGATATCAGCGATTCCAGCTTCGACGATACGCGCGGACACACCACCAACTATATGATCGACCTGTCGGGCGGCAGCGTCGGCACGATCACCCGCAACACGTTTGTCCAGGGGCCGGACAAAGAAAATCACAGCGCCTTCATCACCGTGGCACCCGAGGCGCGGGAGAACCGCTCGGTTGGCCTCGTCATCCAGGGCAATCGCGCGTCGCTGGCGCCGAGCGTAGGTTGGTCGACGATCTTCGTCGCCGACTGGAGCCACGAGCCGCTTCGCATCTCGGGCAACGATCTGGGCAAGGGCATTGCGCCGTTCGAGACGCGCTAGCAGCCTGTTGATAAACTCCACGTCATTCGCGCGAAGGCGGCAAACGCAGCTCACCGCGGGTAATCCAAACTCTGAACTCGCTTATCTTGTGGGATGCTGGAGTTTATGGATTCCCGCCTTGGCAGGAAGGACGTCAGAGGTTCAATCCATGTCGTCCTGCTTTAAGCGGCGCGGCCGTTTCAGGCCTATTCCGCCGCCTTCAGCACGATGGTCTCGTCGATGTCCGCATTGAGGGCATGAAGCGAGTCGAAGCAGCTTCGCTCGCCGAGCGCGAGCATCAGCTCATTCTCCTCGAGCAAGGCTCCCGATAGGATTTTGGGCAGGAGCTGCCGGGCGATCTGCGGGCGCGGCCGTGTTTCGCGGCGATGGCGGACGTAGAAATAGGGATCGCTGATCGCGTAGCGCTTCACCGCCTCCGGATCGCGGACGTCGGGCAGCAGCGCCGCTAATCGCGCGTTCCAGGCCACCGTCTCGCGCACCACCTCAGGCATCATCGTCTCCTCGGGAATGGTGAAGAGGCGACGGGCCTGGATCGACGGATAGGTGAGGCTGGTGGCACGGACGATCCAGATGCTTGCCGCGAAGCCACCGAAGATCGGAAAATACCAGATCAGAAGATCGTGCGGACGCACCCAGCCGTCCGATGCGAGCTGGAGCAGCGCGCCCTGATAGTCCGGAATCTGCATCACCTCGTAGAAGAGCAGGCCCCAGCAGGCGATGCCGAGCAGGCTTGCCCAGCCGAAATAGCGGATGCAGGCATCCCAGCCGAGCGGCTCGTCGTCGCGCTGCTGGGTCGTCCAGCTGATGCTCTTCCGCTTCAGCCACAGCCACATGAAGTAGCTGAGATAGATCATCATGATCGGCGAGAAGAAGAAGGAGAAGAGCGTCTCCAGCAGCATCGACCAGACGAGCTTGTCCTTGCCGCCGAACAGCCGCGCCCGATCGCGGGAAATGTGGATGCCGAGCGCGATGACCCGCGGCAGGAAAAGCATCACCAGCGAGGAGAGCAGCAGCATCAGCATCGGGATTTCGAGTGCGCGGAGGTTGCCGAGCAGCATCAAGCCGTTCTGCAGGAAATGGATCATGCCGTAGGCGGATACGAGCAGGAAGGCCGTCCAGAGCGGCCCGGCGGCGTAGCCCATCGACCCGTTGATGAAGGTCTCGCGATGGACGGAGGACAGCCCGTTCAGGAAGACGAAGCGCAGATGCTGGAGATTGCCCTGCATCCAGCGCCGCTCGCGGGCGAAGAAGCCGATGATGTTGGCGGGTATTTCGTCATAGCTGCCATCGATCTCGGGCAGGAACCACACTTCGTATCCGGCACGGGCGATCATCGCCGATTCGACGATATCGTGGCTCAGCGGCTTGCCACCCCATGGGGCTGGCCCGCTGAGCTCCGGCAGCATGCAATGGCGGGCGAACGGTGCGATCCGGATCATCGCATTGTGGCCGATATAGGAAGCATGGCCCATGAACATGGTCTGCAGGCTGTAGGAGAAAACCGAGCCATAGAGATGGGCGGCGAACTGCTGCATCCGGCCGAACAGGCTTTGGCGCAATACGGGCTTGGGATTGGTCTGCAATATGCCGATTTCAGGATTGCCCTCCATCATCCGCAGCAGCGTGGCGATCGCGGCGCCGTCCATGATGCTGTCGGCATCCATCACCAGCATATAGTCATAGTCGCCGCCCCAGCGCCGGCAGAAATCCGAGACGTTGCCTAGCTTGGCATTGCTCCGGATGCTGCGTCGTCGATAATAGAAGCGGCCATGCGGGAAAGCCTCGGCGAGGCGGTGGATCGCCGCCTGCTCGGCGATCCAATATTCCGGATTGCGGCTGTCCGAGAGCAGGAACATGTCGAAATGGTCGGCCAGTTCGGGATGCGCCCGCTCGAGCGAGGCCCACGTCGCCGCCATGCCGGCTGCGACGCGGGCGACATCCTCATGATAGACCGGATAGATGATCGCCACCCGCGCCTCGGGCCGGGGATCGCAAGCCCTGTGCTCCGGATGCCAGGGGTTGGCCGCCGGCCCGCGCAGCATGTGCCAAGTGCCGAGCATCGTCTTGAAGAAGGTCGAAGCCAGGAAGAAGGTCATCACGCCGTAGATCAGCAGATAGATTTTGAGCGTCAGCGCAGGCATCTGCTGTGCGTTGAGCATCGCATAGGACAGCGTCAGCATGATGCCGGTCATCGTCAGCGAGAGCGCCAGGGCGACGCGGCGGCGATAATCGACCACCGCCTTCCACCCGCGTCCTGGCTGCTCCGGCGCCGCGCCCTGACGCATACCCTCGCGGATGTTCGCTTTCCATGAGATGGTGAGCGGTGGCGGAACGATCGATCGGCGGCGCGGCTGCGGCTGGATGCGGGACCGGTCGTCGCGGCTCATCCAGGCGTGCAGATCGTCCCAGCCATTCATGCTGCTGCCGAGCCGCTTCGCCTCCTCGGCGCCGAGGCCGCATTGGCGCAGATAATCGGCAAAGTCGCTCATGATGTTATTTCAGCACCTGTGCCGGCAGCGACACCTGGAACAGGATGTTGATGATCTTCTGCAGGGAGACGATGGGTGCCTCCGCGACATAGACGAGATCGGCGTCCTGCATCTGGAACTGCTGCGAAGCGATCAGGCCCTGCGCGCGATTCCAGGCGAAATCATAGAGTACCGGACGTTGCCCCGGGCGCTGGCGCAGCACGAAGACGGCATGGTTGTTGGCGGTCTGGCCGTTGAGCCCCGCTGCCTGCGCGAGCACGCCGGACAGTGTCGGCGGCTTGCCGAAGCCGTAGACACCGTTCTTCTGTACACCGCCACCCAGCACGGTCACTTCCAGCGCGGGGGCCTTCTGCACAACGATCCGGTCGCGCGGCTGGAGGGGAATATTGTCGGCCAGTGCCACCGAGATCGGCACGTCGACTGCCGGCGCAGCGTCGCGTAGCAGGGACAGGCGGATCGCCGAGCGGCTATCCGCCATGTCGCCGCCTTGGCTGAGTAGCGCGCTGCCGTCGCCTAGCGCCTCGGTGATCGCCTGAGCAAGGGTGATGCCTGCCGGATTCCAGGGAATCGACTTGGGCTGGCCGATGGCGCCCGTCACCAGTATGCTCTCGTGCGGCAGTATCCCCGGCTTGATGACGGCCGACGGGCTCTGCAATATGCCCTTGGCCGCGAAGCGGCGGGAGATCGCCGTCTGCGCCTGTGGCAGGCTGAGGCCTGCGATCGTGATCGGGCCGATATAGGGCAGCGCCACCGTGCCGTCGGAAGCGATGGTGAAGCTGCCGAGTGGCATGGGCCCTGGCGTGCTGGCTGCGGCCGCGGGCGAGAAGCTCCAGACCGTGACGTCGATCGTGTCGCCCGCCGCGAAGCGCAGGTCCGTCGGTTCGGCGGAGGGGCGCTTAAGCGACGCGAGCGCGCGATCGATCGCATCCTTGTCGCGCGCATTCGCCTCGGCGGCCAGCGTCTGCGCGTCTTGCGGCGTGACGTTGACGATGTCCACTGCGGCGCTCGTCTTCAGATTTCCCGCGGACGGGCCGGCGCTCGGCATGGTCGAGCAGCCACCGAGCGCGGCGAGCAAGGGCAGCAGTACCCACCGCATGGGCAAAGGGCTCCGGATCATCGCAGCAGTCCCCATAGAATGAGCGTCACCAGCAGGATGCCGCCGATCCAGCGCAGGCGGTGCGGCAGTTCGGGCGTCTGCGGTTCAGAGGGACGACTGATGACGTTGAGGTAGAATTTGTTCTTCATCGCCGTCACTTGTGCTTCCTGTACGGCGAGATTTGCCTGGTTCAGCAGCGTGGCGTTGTTATCTCGGCGCACGACCAGATTCTCATAATGGGCCGCGTTGCGGGCGATGCCGGCGAAATCGCGTTTCGTGGCACCGATTTGACCCTGCACCGAGCCGATCGCCGCGGACAGATTTTGTGCGGCCGGATTGTTGGGCGTCGCCTTGATCACCGCATTATATTGGGAACGGAGATCTGCTTCCTTGAGCGTCAGGCTGTTGAGCAGCGACAAGTTGGAAAGATAAAGTTCCTTCGGGTCGTAATTGCCGATCCGCGCACGATAATTCGCGATGTCGCGTTCGTCGTTCTGCAGCGCTTTCTGCAATTCGATGCGTCGCTCGAGTGAGGAGCTGACATAATCCTGCTCCTGCTGTCGATTCATCTCGTCCATATGTGCAATGGATTCGTGCAATATCGCTCGGGCAAGGGCGACAGCGAAGGCGGGGGAATGTCCGTCGACACTCAACGACACAATGCTGCCTTTTTGTTCGACATCGACGTCGACACTTTTTTTGTAATAATTCCAAAGAGAAACGTCATCTTTCCGGAAGAAAGAAAGCAGGCCGCCATAGCGGCCGACGAAATCGCCGGCTGCGAAATTGCGGGCAAGGTCAAGCGGCTGCTCGACCTTTCTGAACGCTTCCCAAGATTGAATGTGATTGGTGAGAATATAAGCGCCTTGTTCGGAGCCGTCGCTGGATCCACCAGAAAGAAGTGAGGTCATGCTCGCTCCGGTCTTTTCCGGATTGATCACGATAAGAGATGCCGTTGATCGATAATAAGGTGAAGCGATGAAGCCGAAATACAGGATAGAGAGGACATTAGGTATCAGAATCAATACAATGAATAATGGTCTACGAAGAATGCTGAAGCGCATTTTCTGGTCCATCTTTCTATAACGCAACCCGGAGACAGGGAGTTTGGGTCCCATCGAGCGAATGACGGAGTCGGCCGATCAATGCCTTGGCTCTTCGTGCCGATTTCGCTGCGGGGGACGATGGGACAAAGGAATATGGCTCATCGGTCTGTGGGCGAGGGAGACCCGCGCCTGCGGGCATGACCGTCGTCATCGGTCGAAGAGAACCCGCGTCGCCGCTTGGCGTGCTCATGCCGCGGCGTGGATGGGGTATGATCGCCGTCCTCTTTTGTTTCTACTTGCACCTGTGCTTCCGTACCACCCAGAGGAGCCACGGTGCAGTGCCGCACCGGGCTTCATAGTGGCTAAAGGACCGAAATGTTCCGTGAATTTTTTGTGTATTTCGTCAGATTTGATTAAATATCCGACAGATTAGTTTCTTCAAAAAACTTTCCGCCGCGCCGAAAGTATAATTTGGCATCTGACGGTATTTTGTTGATCAATTTTCCAATCGGAAACAATATGTTTCGATAGAGAAACGAATTGATCTGGTTATTGCGGGCAGGGCATATTAGCGGCAAGCGTCAAGCATTTGCCGTCCAGCTTGCTTGTCTTGACGCCGATGACTGTGGCCAGTGTCGGCGCGATGTCGACGGTCTCGATCGGGATCTTGCGATCGTCGGCGGAGACGCCCGGCCACCAGAAGAGGATCGGCACGCGCCGGTCATAGTCCCAGGGCGAGCCGTGGCCAGCCACGGTATCGCCGGCCGCGACCGGAATGCCGGGATAGTCTCCGCTTTGCAACGAGACCATGATGTCGCCGCTTCGTCCCGGCACATAGCTTTCGTTGAAGCGCTGGATCAGCGTCAGCTCGTCCGGCCCCATTCCAATCGGCGTGGTCGCGGCGGCGACCTCGGCCGCGGTGAACGCCGCGGCGACTTCCGGGCGGGCTTTCAGCCAAGCGATGGCGGCTTCGGTCAGCCTGGCGCGGAAATCGGCGTCGTCGCCCGGGATGTTGATGGAAAGCTGCTGCGGATCATCGCCGACGATCGGATCATAGCCAAGAGAAAATTTCTGATTGAGTGCCCCGTTGAGCTCGTCGATCAGCTTCTTGCCGTTGATCCGCTTGGCGGTCTGGCCGTGGTCGGCCGCGCGTTCGGCTGCATCCATCGCGCCATGATCGGCGGTGAGCACGACGAGGACGGGAACGTCGAGAGCCTTGAGCGTGTCGAGGAAGCCGCCGAGCGCCTGGTCGAGCGCGGCCATCTGTACGCACATCTCTGCGCCGCCGTTGCCGTAGCGATGGCCGATATAATCGGTCGCCGACAGGCTGACGGCCAGCAGGTCGGTGGCGCTGCCATGGCCGAGCTTGTGGAGCGCGATCAGCTTCGTCGCGAAATCGAGCGCCAGCTGATCGAAATAGGGCGAGGCGCGGAGCTGATCCTGGAACATGGTCGTCTTCGCATAGTCCGCTCCCTGTTCCGCCGCGGCGCTCGACGGCACGGTACCCGGCAGGTCGATCTTGCCGAAGCGATAGGGCTTTTGCAGCGCGGCGCAGGTGGCGGAGGGGCGCGGCCACAGCGCCGGCGGGGCTTTCTGCCAGGATGCGGCGAGCATGGTATTGAAGGTCCGGGCGGGTTTCAGCACTTCGGGCGTCGCCGGGCCGGCATAGTGCGAGGTGATGAAGCCGGTGCCATCCTTCCACCAGTAGACTGCGTCCGGATCATGCCCTGCCATGGTGATCGCGGCGCGGTCCTTGCCGGAAACAGCGATCACGCGCGATGCGGGCTGGGCCTGCTTCATCCATTCGCCGAGGGTCGGCACGCGCAGATTCTGGGGGCCGCGGGCGTCCGGATCGGAGGTGCCCGAAATGCCGACACAATAGACGTTGGATCCGGTCGGGGCGTCATACCAGCTGTTGGCCGCGATGCCAGTGGCCGAAGGATGGCGGCCGGTGAGGATGGTCGAGTGGCCGGGGCAGGTCTCTGTCGCCGCATGCGACTGATAGCCAGCGGTGTAGACGATGCCGTTGGACAGCGTCTTGAGACCTCCCTCATAGCTTGCACGATAGGTTTCGAACAAACCGGCGGCGAACTGGTCGACGGAAATGGCGACGATCAGCTTTGGCTTGGGCAACGGTGCCGCGACCGCAGGCCCTGCAACGATAAACAGGCCGAGCCCCATTGCGACGCTGGTGAATTTCATGCTCTTCGCCCCATATCCCACGTTTGCCGCGCGGCGTGTTATAGCGCCGCCGGTGGTAGAGGTTCGGCGATGCGGTTTTTCGGTTTCCGATTCATGACAATGTTGCTGTTGACGCTCGGCCTGGCCCTTGGCTTGGCGCCGCAGGCGCAGGCGGCGACGCATATCCGCCCGTCGCTGATCGCGGAAAGTGCTGTTCCGGCGCCCGGCGGTACGGTCACGCTCGCGCTGCTGATGCAACCGGACAAAGGATGGCATGGCTATTGGAAGAATCCGGGCGATGCCGGTGCCGAGACGCGTATCGAATGGAGCCTGCCCAAGGGCGCCCGCGCCAGCGAACTGCGCTATCCCGTGCCGCGCACGCTGATCGTGTCGGGCCTCATGAACTATGTCTATGAGGCGGACTACGCGCACCTGGCGACGCTGACCCTGCCGAAGGGCATAGCGCCGGGAACGAAATTGCCGATCCGCGCCAAGGTCGACTGGTTGGCCTGCACGGATCAGATCTGCGTTCCGGAAAAGGCCGAGCTTTCGATCGATCTGGTCGCCGGCAACGGTGCGATCGATCCGGGCCAGCGTGCGCGCTTCGATCGCTGGCGCGCCGCGATGCCGCGTCCGCTGGGATCCGCCGCCAGCTTCGCCACTGCCGGCGATCGTTTCCGTCTCGCCGTGCCCCTGCCTGCGGCGCTGAAGATCCAGGAAGCCTATTTCTTTCCGCTCGACGAGGACGTCATCGACTATGCCGCTCCGCAAAAGGCGACGCGCAACGGTAATACACTGATCGTCGAGACCAAGGCTCGCGTCGGTGGCGCGGCGCTCGCACGGGTTCAGGGCGTGGTCCGCATCGGCGAGGGCAGGGGATTGGTGATCGACGCCCGGCGTGGTCCGGTTCCCGCGGCCGGCATGCCGGTCGCGGCCGTCCCCGAAGGTAGTGAAGGCGGTCCGGGAGCTGGCGGTGGAGCGCGCACCTTGCTGCTCGCGCTGGGCGGGGCGCTGCTCGGCGGCTTGCTGCTCAACGTCATGCCCTGCGTCTTCCCGATCCTCAGCTTGAAGGCGCTGAGCCTCGCTCGCGCAGGCGGAAACGGCCGTGAGGCGCGGCGCGAGGCGCTGGCCTATTCGGCCGGTGTCGTGCTGGTGTGTCTGGCGCTCGGTGGCACGCTGCTCGCGCTGCGAGCGGGGGGCGTCGCGGTCGGCTGGGCCTTCCAGCTGCAGGACAGCCGCGTGATTCTCTTCCTGCTGCTCCTCGTGCTCGCCATCGCGCTCAACCTGGCCGGCCTGTTCGAGTTGCCGGCGATCACCGGCGGTTCGAAGCTCGCCCAGTCGGGCGGCACGGGGGGCGCATTCTGGACGGGCGCGCTTGCCGCGTTCGTGGCGACGCCCTGCACCGGCCCGTTCATGGCGGCTGCGCTCGGCGCCGCGCTCATCCTGCCGTGGTTTGCCGCCCTTGCGGTGTTCGCCGGCCTGGGTATCGGACTGGCGCTGCCTTTCCTGCTGCTCGGCTATGTACCGGCCTTGCGGCGCCTGCTGCCTCGCCCCGGCGCCTGGATGGACACGCTGCGTCATATCCTGTCCGTGCCGATGTTTCTGACCGCGCTCGGCCTTGCCTGGATCGCCGGCCGCCAGGCGGGCGTCGACGCGATGACGATCGGGCTCGCTGCGGCGCTGCTCGTGGGGCTGGCATTATGGCTCGTCGGTGCGCGGCAGCTTCGCGGCGCCGGTCACGCCTGGTGGCCGCTCGCTCCGGCTGTCGCTGCCGCCGCGCTGCTGCTCGCGGTGGCGCCGCGCCATGGTGCGGCAGAGGCGGCGCCTGCGGTCGCGGCGGCGGGGGAGCCGACCCGCGCGCCGTTCAGCGAGGAGCGGCTGGCAGCGCTTCGTGCCGAGGGCAAGCCGGTCTTCGTCTATTTCACGGCAGATTGGTGCCTGACCTGCAAGGTCAACGAAAAGGCTGCGATCGAGCGCGCCGACGTGGCGGACGCATTCCACAAGCGCGGTGTGGCGGTGCTGGTCGGGGACTGGACGGACGGGGATGCAGCTATCGGCCGTTTCCTGGAAGCGCACGGCCGCTCGGGCGTGCCGCTCTATCTTTTCTATAAACGCGGCGGCGGGGCACAGGTGCTGCCTCAGATATTGACGCCCAGCCTGCTGGTCGGCCTCGCGGCAGCCTGACCTCTCGCGTCGACAGCGCCACTCCGTTCAATGCTGGGAGAAAAGAACCAGGGGTCGCGCGCTCCGGCTCGAGGGGGACAGTAGCCGGAGCGCGCGGGCAGTGGCCAACTCAGGGAGCCTCCGCCAACCTTGGAGACCGGCCGTCAGTGGGTGGGGGGACGAACAGCCGATCTGACCCGGATATGGGAAGCGATTTTCGTTTGTGAAGGGTTGCAGATGAAAACTTTTTCACCGGCTGCATTTTTCGAGCAGGGGATTAGGAGGGACGGCGCCTTCTGGGGCACCGTGCGGAAAAGTGGGGACCGGTTTTCCGCGCAAACGATGCAACCACAAAGGCAGCTATACGATTCACATGGCGCGTAGCTTGCGCTAGACCGCCCGGATTTCCAGCACCGACCACGGATGGCCGATCAGCTCGATCGCACTGGCCACACCGGCTCGCGCCATCACTTGTGCGGCGTCGGGCGCATTGATGTGGATCTTGGAGCGGCCGCCATTGGCATAGGTCAGCTCGACCACCACCGATGCTTCGCCGTCGTGGGTGGGCGTGATCTGGACGGCGGTGATAGTTGCCGCGCTCACGCCGCCGGGGGCGGCGCGACGAACATCACGTCCGATGGCGTGAAGGCGCCGCCGCCGGGCCGGAAGACGAGGAAGATGTTCCAGCTCTTGAGCAGGTTCACCGCCTCCTCCAGCGGCATGTCGGGTAGCTGGCGGGAAGCGACGCTCTCCCACGTATCTTCAGGATCGGGCAGGATGAAGGCACGGCGGGCAGGGATGGCGACGGTCGTGGTCATGACGGTGTCTCCCGTTCAGGCTGCCTGTGGCACGATCGCGCCCGCACGGGCATCGGTGTAGCCATCGTCGCGGTCGTAGACGCGCCGGCCATTGACGAACACCTGGCTCACGCCTTTGGCGCGACGGATGTAGCGAAAGCCGGGGGCGGGCAGATCGTCCACCGCGATCTCCGGTCCGCGGTCGATGCTGTCTGGATCGAACAATACCATGTCCGCCGCATAGCCGGGCTTGATCAGGCCGCGATCGGTGATTCCCCACAGGTCGGCGATGTCGTGGGTCAGCTTCTGCACCGCCTTCTCAACCGACATGGCATGCTGGCCGCGCACATATTCGCTGAAGAGGAAGCCTGTGTCGCCATAGGTGGAGAAGTTGGTGACATGCGCGCCGCCGTCGCCCGCGCCGATGCCGATCAGCGGCTCGGCCAGGAAGCCGGCGATCTTCGCCATGTTGCTGTGGCCCAGCGCGTCCAGACCGAAGGAGGTTTCAAGATCGTCGGCGAGCGCGATGTCGATGATCGCCTCGGCGATGTGGCAGCCGCGCTCCCTGGCGATGTCGCCGATGAAGCGGCCGGCGAGCGCCTGGCTGGCCGGCCCGGGGCGCTTGATGAAGGCCTTGGCGAAATCGAGGTCGAGGCTCATCGGCATCATGAAGCTGTCCATCTCGGACTTCAGCTTCTCGCGCTCGGCGGGATCGCGCAGCCGGGCGAGCTTCTCGTCCTTGGGGAGCAGGGTCATCGCCCACCAGCTCGGCAGGGTCGCGAAGGTCGACATTGGCGCGCCGAGATCGAAGGAAAGGTCGATCGGACGCGTCTGCATCTGCGGCACGACGCGGGCGCCGTGTGCGGTCTGCAGCCGGATGCGATCGAGCGCGATGCCGACCAGCTCGGGCGCGGCATTGCTGTCGAACAGCGGCGAGAAGGTGGTGGATATGCCGTGCGCGCGCGACAGGTCGGCCATCAGGTCGATGCGCGCGCAGAGCAGGTCCGGATCCCAGAATTCGGGCACCATCTGCAGGATCGCCTTGCGCTCGCCGAGCACGGCGCACAGCGCATCCAGTTCCTCCCAGGCGGCGCGGCGCGCGGGCACCGGGCGGTTCTCATGATCGATGTCCACCCAGGATCCGCTCATGCCGATCGCGCCGGCGTCGAGGCATTCGCGCAGGGCATCCTGCATCGCGGCCACCTCGGTGTCCGTCGCCGACCGTTCGCGCGCGTCCTCGCCCATCACCCACAGCCGGATCAGGCTGTGGCCGACCAGCGGCGCGACATTGATGCCGAGCCCGCCGCGGATCGTTTCGACATATTCGCCGAAGGTCTGCCAACTCCAGTCGATGCCGGCGTTGAACGCATTCTCCGGCATCTCTTCGATCTTGCGGAAGGTGGCGCCGAGCAGGTCGCGATGTTCGGGCCGGAGCGGCGCGAGGCTGAGCGAGCAGTTTCCCGGAACGATCGTGGTCACGCCATGCTCCAGCGCGGGCTGGGCGAGGCCGTCCCACACGAGCTGCGCGTCATAATGGGTGTGTGGATCGATGAAGCCTGGCGCCAGCACCAGGCCGTTCGCGTCGATCGTCTCGGCGGCGTCCGCCTCAATCTCACCGACCGCCGCGATCCGGCTGCCGCGGATCGCCACGTCGCCACGGAAGCTCGGCCCGCCCGAGCCGTCGCAGATCCGCGCGTTTCTGATCAGCAGATCATATGCCATGGCGAAGCTCCTGTCCTATGCGTCCGACACTCGTCGGAATCGTCTTTGCATTACGCAGCGCTGGTAAATCCGCGCTCCATGATGTCAATTCGCGTTGTGATACCGTGTAACAGCTTTCGCGTCGAGGCGGGATGAGCGATGTCGGTCGTCATTTCGAAGGCCCCCATCGCTTGTCGAAGAGGGCTTCGGCGAGGCTGTTTGTCAGCGAATCCAGGCGCGCTTGCCGCCGATCCAGGTTTCCAGCACCTGCGTTCCGCGGATGTCGGCGGGCGACGCGGCGAAGATGTCTCGGTCGATCAGGATGAAATCGGCCATGCGGCCGGGCTGAAGCGATCCGATCCGATCCTCGGCGAAGCCGGCATAGGCGGCGCCGGTGGTGAAGGCGGCGAGAGCCTGTGTGAGATCGAGCTTCTGCGCGGGCATCCAGCCGCCCTCGGGCTGGCCGTCGGCGCCCTGGCGGCTGATCGCGGCGGCAAGGCCGGCGAAGGGATCGGGGCTTTCGACGGGATAGTCGGACCCGAAGGCGAGACGCGCGCCGGCATCTAGCATCGACTTCCAGGCATAGGCGCCTGCCAGCCGGTTCGGGCCGAGGCGGGCTTCGGCCATGATCCGATCCGAGGTCTGGTGCACCGGCTGCATCGAGGCGACGATGCCGTTCTTGCCGAAGCGGGGGATGTCCGCTGGGTCCACGATCTGGGCATGCTCGATCCGCCAGCGCCGATCGCCCTTGTAGGTCTCGACCAGTTCGTCGATCGCATCCAGCACCTGCCGGTTGGCGGCATCGCCGATCGCGTGCACCGCCACCTGGAAATTGTCCATCGCCGCGCGGCTCATCAGGTTGCGCAGCTTGGCGTCGTCGAGGAACTGCAGCCCGCGCTCGCCGGGTGCATCGGCATAGGGCGCCAGCAGCCAGGCGCCGCGCGACCCCAGCGCGCCGTCTGCGAACAGCTTGACGCCCACCATGCGCAGCCGCCCGTCGTAGAGCCAGGGCGTTGGCCCCGTGCCGGCAACCGCGAGCAAAGGATCGATGCCGAGCGCATAGGAGATGATGCGCATCTTCAAGCGGCCGAGATCGGCGGCGCGGCGGAAGGTCAGCCAGTCCTCGGCGCTGCTGCCCATGTCGTCGGTGGCGGTGATGCCGACGCGCAGCAGCAGATCCTGCGCCTTGGCGAGCGCGGCATCCCGTTCGATCGGGAGGGCCGGCGGCACCGCGCGCCGCACGAGGCCCATCGCCGCGTCGATGAACAGGCCGGTCGGCTTGCCGGCTGCCTTTTCGATGCGGCCTCCGGTAGGCGCCGCGGTGGCGGCGGCGATCCCGGCTGCCGCCATCGCCGCGGAGTTGGCAAGCCCCGCATGGCCGTCTACCCGTTCCAGCCAGACCGGCTTGTCCGGGACGACGGCGTCGATGTCCACCGCCGTCGGGAAGCGGCCGAGGCCCCAGCGTTCCTGGTTCCAGCCCGATCCGATGATCCAGCGCAGCGTCGGATTGCGCGCGGCATAATCGGCCAGCTTGGCCTTGGCTTCGGCGAGTGAATGCGTATCGGATAGATCGAGTTGCACCGCATTGAGGCCGAGCTGCATGACATGGCCATGCGCGTCGATCAGGCCCGGCAGGAGGGTACGGCCTTTGCCGTCCAGCTTGAAATCCAGCCATTCGGGCCGCTTGTCGCCCGTACCGAGCAGCTTGGCGACACGGCCCTGCTTTTCGATCAGCAGGCCGGTGAAGCGCTGCAGCCTGCCCGAGCCGTCGATCGTATAGCCGTTCACATTGTCGATCAGCCCCCCCTCGGATGGTGGCGGCGGACCGGGCTCGCGCGGTTTGCGTGCCTCTGCGGGCGAGAGAGCGAGAAGGAGCAGGAGCGCTCCGGCGGCAAGGAGGCGCAGTATCATCCTCAATCCCTCATCCCAGCGAAAGCTGGGATCGCACCCGATTGAGGGCCGCCCGCTGGTGCAGGGGGATCCCAGCTTTTGCTGGGATGACGAGACTGGACAACTCACTGCTTGATGCGCCGCACCAGTGAAGAGGTGTCCTGCCGTCCGCCGCCCATCGCCTGGACCTCGGCATAGAATTGGTCGACCATCGCGGTCATCGGGAGTGAGGCGCCATTGGTGCGCGCCTCGTCGAGGGTAAGGCCGAGATCCTTCCGCATCCAGTCGACGGCGAAGCCGAAATCGAAGCTGTCGGCCGCCATGCTGTTCCAGCGGTTGAGCATCTGCCAACTTGCCGCGGCACCGCCGGAGATCGCCTCGAACACCTTCTCCGTATCGAGATCCGATGCCTGGGCGAAGCGCAGCGCCTCGGAAAGGCCCTGCAGCACGCCGGCGATGCAGATCTGGTTGACCATCTTAGTGGTCTGGCCAGCACCTGCGCCGCCGATATGCACGATGCGCGAGGCATAGGCCTGCATCAGCGGTGCAGCGGCCGCCACCGCCTTCTCGGTGCCGCCGCACATGGCGGCAAGCGTGCCGTTCTCGGCGCCCGCCTGGCCGCCGGAAACTGGCGCGTCGACGACCAGCAGACCGCGATCCTTGCCCTCCGCGGCGAGCTGCCGGGCGATGCGTGCCGAGACGGTGGTGTGATCGACGAACAGCGCGCCCTTGCGCATCGCGCGAAAGCAGCCGTCTTGGCGCAGCGTCACCGCTTCCAGGTCCGGATCGGCACCGACGCAGGTGAATACCGCGTCCGCGTCCTCGGCCGCTGCTGCCGGCGTCGGGGCGGATCGTCCACCGTGCTCGCTCACCCAGGCTTCGGCGCGCGCCGGATTGCGATTATAGACGGTGACGTCGTGGCCTGCCTTCAGCAGGTGCCGCGCCATGGGGGCGCCCATCACGCCCAGCCCGATGAAGCCGATCTTTGCCATGGCGCCGGCCATAAGCGTTGTTTCCCTCCACCGCCAGATGGGTTAGAGGCCGGCGCCATCATGGCAACCGTAACGAAGAGCCCCGTCGGCGCCGCGCGCCTCCCCGTCACGATCGAAGATGTGGTGGAAGCGGGCATTCGCATTGGCGGTTCCGTTGTGCGCACGCCGACGCTGCTGAGCAAGACGCTGTCCGAGATGGTCGGCGCGAAGGTCTGGCTCAAGTTCGAAAATCTCCAGTTCACCGCCGCGTACAAGGAGCGCGGCGCGCTCAACAAACTCCTCCAGCTGGACGAGAAGGCGCGCGCTCGCGGCGTGATAGCGGCCTCGGCCGGCAATCATGCGCAGGGCCTCGCTTATCATGGCGCACGGCTCAGTATCCCGGTCACCATCGTCATGCCCAGGCTGACGCCGACGGTGAAGGTCTCGCAGACGGAGGGACACGGCGCGACCGTGATCCTGACCGGCGAGCGGTTCGACGACGCCTATGACGAGGCGGTGAAGATCGCCGAGCAGCGTGGGCTGACCTTCGTCCATCCGTTCGACGATGCGGAGATCATCGCCGGCCAGGGCACGGTCGCGCTCGAGATGCTGGCCGACGTCCCGGATATCGATACGCTCGTCATCCCGATCGGCGGCGGCGGGCTGATCTCGGGTTGCGCCACCGTGGCGCGCGCGCAGGGCCGTCCGATCGAAGTGGTCGGCGTCCAGGCCGAGCTCTATCCCTCCATGTATGCCCGCATGAAGGGCGTCGATCTGGTCTGCGACGGCGACACGCTGGCGGAGGGCATCGCGGTCAAGCAGCCCGGCGAGATCACCTCCGCTTTCGTCGCCGAACTGGTCGACGACATCGTGATGGTGACCGAGCGGGATCTGGAACAGGCGCTCGCGCTGCTGCTGCAGATCGAAAAGACCGTCGTCGAGGGTGCGGGGGCCGCTGGTCTCGCCGCGCTGCTCGCGCATAAGGAGCGGTTCTCCGGCAGGACGATCGGTATCGTGCTGACCGGCGGCAACATCGACACACGCCTGCTCGCGAACGTGCTGCTGCGCGATCTTGCCCGTCTGGGCCGCCTGGCGCGGCTGCGGCTGCGGCTGCAGGATCGGCCCGGCGCGCTGTTCAACGTCGCGCGCGTATTCGACGAGCAGCAGGTGAATATCATCGAGGTCTATCACCAGCGCGTGTTCACCACGCTGCCGGCCAAAGGGCTGATCACCGACATCGAATGCGAGACACGTGATCAGGCCCATCTGGAGCGGCTGGTCGCAGCGCTGGAAAAGGCCGGGTTCGAGGTCAGTCCGGTGGAGCTCGCTTGACTCTAGAACACGCGCCGATTCGACTCGGCGCAATTAACCATGATTGATAGTTAACGTGCTTTTCATGGCGGCGGCTTCCCTGCATAGTGTGTTTACAGGGTTTTAAAGGGGTCGGGTCGTCCGCCGTGAGCGTCCAGTTTCGCTTTCCTCGCTTCTTCGTGACGACCCCGTCACCATGCCCCTATCTGCCGGGCCGCACCGAACGCAAGGTCTTCACCGAGCTTGCCGGCCCTCACGCGGAGGAGCTGAACGACGCGCTCGGCCGCATCGGCTTCCGTCGCAGTCAGGGGGTGGCGTACCGCCCGAGCTGCATCGATTGCCATGCCTGCGTATCCGTACGCGTTGTCGCGCGGGAATTCCAGCCCAATGCAACGCAGCGCAAGCTGATGCGACGCCATTCCGATCTGTTGGTGTCGCCGTGCCGGCCGTGGACGACCGAGGAGCAGTTCTCGCTGCTGCGCCGCTATCTGGCATCCCGCCATCCGGGCGGCGGCATGGCCGAGATGGACGAGATCGACTTTGCCGACATGGTCGAGCAGACGCCGGTCAACACGCAGGTGGTCGAATATCGCGAACCCGGTAAGGACGGGCGGCTCGGCCGGCTGGTGGGTGCCTGTCTCACCGACGTGCAGGCCGATGGCCTGTCGATGATCTACAGCTTCTTCGAGACCGAGGATAAGGCCCGGCCCGGCCTCGGCACCTACATCATCCTCGACCATATCCAGCGCGCGGCGCGCACGGGCGTGCCCTATGTCTATCTGGGCTATTGGGTGAATGGATCCGATCGCATGAAGTACAAGGTCCGCTTCCAGCCGATCGAGCGGCTGGGGCCGGCGGGCTGGCAGCGTTTCGATCCCGACGCGGCCGCCGTTCCGCTCAAGGCCGAGCTTCTGTCTTGATCCAAATCCTCTTCGGAACCGGGAGGATATGCAGCCTTAAAGCGTCTTCTGGTAGATTCGGTAGGTCTTGTTGACCTTGCTGTCGATCGTCTCGGCGATCGAGCGCATGCCCTGATTGTCGTCGAGGATCCAGCCGATCTCTCCGCGCGAGGCGCCGTAATTGGCCACCGAGGCGCGGCGGATATATTCGATCATCATGAAGGCGAGCTGGCTCGCCAGCCGGGTCGCCTGCAGTCGCTTGACCACGCCCATCAGCGGCACACGCATGGTGCGCACGCGCGGATGGCGCAGGCGCCAGAGCAGCTTGATGAAGTTGAACGGGAACAGGCTGCCGCCCAAGTCCGCGGTCAGCTCGTTGAGGTCCGGCAGCGTCATCATGAAGGCGACGGGCTCGCCCTCCACCTCGGCGACGCGGATCAGATCGTTGAACACGATCGGCTTCAGCTTCTTGCCGGCATAGACAATCTCGGCGTCGGTCAGCGGCACGAAGCCCCAATTGTCCGACCAGGCATTGTTGAGGATGCCGAGGATGAGCGCCGCTTCCTCGTTGAAGCGGGATTTGTCCACCTCACGGATGCGAATCCGCGCGTTGCGCTCGCCGCTGGCGACGATGCGCTGGACGAGCGGCGGGAACTCCTTCGAAATGTCGAGATCATAGGTGTAGAGGTCCTTGATCCCGGCATAGCCGGCGGCTTCCACCCAGGACTGATAGGCGGGATTGTGATGGCCCATCATCACCGTCGGCGGATGATCATGGCCTTGCACCAGCAGGCCCGGCTCATCCCAGATCGAGATGCTGATCGGGCCTACCGACCTGGTCATGCCGCGGCTGCGCAGCCACGCCTCGGCCGCCTCGATCAGCGCGGCGGCAACTTCGCCGTCCTCGGCCTCGATCATGCCCCATTGCCCTGTGCCGGGGCCGCCGCCCTGCTCGGCCGGCATGGCGAGAACGAGTTGGTCGACCTGTGCCGAGATCCGCCCCACCGCCTTGCCGCCGCGCTCCGCCAGGAAGAATTCAGCGGCGGCATGACCGAACCACGGATTTTTCTTGGGATTGATCAGCCCGTGAACCTCGTCCTTAAGCGGCGGAACCCAGTTCGGATCCTTTGCATAGAGGCGGAAGGCGAGGTCGACGAACGCCTTGCGATCTTTGGCAGTGCGAACCGGGCGGACAGTGAGCGGACCGGACATCATTCGGCGTCCGTCACCGCGCGGCGCTGGCGGGGATGGCCGGTGGCGACACCGCCCGACAGCCGCGCAACCCAGGGATAGCGCTCGGCGACTTCCGGTGTGTAGCCGAGGTTGAACACGGTCGGGCTCTTCTTCGCCCGCTCGATCCGCTCGTAGAAGGTGCCGAACAGCCGGTCCCAGAAGAAGTTGGTGATGCCGTAATTGCCGTTCTCGTCGTGGAAATGATGCGCCATGTGGCGCTGCTTCATCGCCGCCAGCATCTTGTTCTTGGGCTTGTAGGAGAGGTGCTGGATGCAGTGGCAGAATTCGTAGAAGCAGGTGGTGAGCAGGCCGGTCGCCAGCGCGGCGCTCGCGCCGCCCGCGCCGCCCAGCGCCCAGCCGATCGGCATCGTCGCCAGTGCGATCGTCGGCAGTGTAGTGTGCAGCGCGCCGAACAGCACCTCCAGGTGATTCGGATCCTGGTGGTGATCGTAATGGATGCGCTTCCAGGTGGCCGCAAGCAGGGGCACCTTGAACATCCAGCGGCTGTGCAGCACCCAGCGGTGCAGCACGTACCAGACCAGCGGATAGACGAGGATCGAGATCGCGACGGTCGCCACCGTTGGCAACAGCGGCGCCGGATTGCGGACGGTATAGCCGATCGCCACGACGCTGAGCGCCAGATAGGCGATGATCGCCGGATACTGGAAATAGGCCACCACCAGCTCGCGCAGCGTCATGCGATCGAGATGGTGCGATCGGCTCCAGAAGCCGGTGCGCGGGGATTCGACAGTCTTCACCTTGGCAACCTCAAAATCACGAGACCCGTGGGCGCGCGTAGGACGCCCTGATATGGCGAGACGCCATGCCGTTGCAATGCGGCGCTTTTGCGACGAGGGTGGGGCCGGAGGCCGCAATGGACCCAGAGCGGCGCGCGAACCCGCGAAAATGCTGGGGATTGCTTCCTTGGCCGGCCGATCGTGGCAGCTTTGGCTCACAGGATGAATTTCGTGTAAAAAGCCGCTTCCCCGCCCGAAGCCTCTCGATATAGTCGAGCCGTGGAGATCATTCCGGTCGTGTTGCTCAGGGGGACAGGTAGATCATGGACAATAAGGGCTCGGTCGTTCCCAATCTTCAGAATATCGTCGCCGACGTGGTGGAAGGCGAGGCGGTGATCATCAACATCGCGACCGGTATTTACTACAGCATCGACGGAATAGGGGGCTGGATCTGGGATCAGATCAGTGCCGGTGCTTCGATCGCAGCGATCCGGTCCGCCTTGTGCGCAGCGCCCGGCGCCGACGAGACGGAGGTCGATGCCGCCCTCGACAGCTTCCTGGCGGAGCTGATGACCGAAGATCTGGTGCGTCCGTCCGCGGATGCCGCCGATATCTCCGTCGCACCGCCCAAGATCGCCTTCGCCGTGCCCGTGCTGAACGTCTATCGCGACATGACCGACCTCATGGCGCTGGATCCGCCGATGCCGATGCTGGACGCGCCGACGCGCTGACCGCGCTGGCGGGACGCAGCATGGCGGGCGGTCTCGACGCCTTTCTCCCGTCTTTCGGCCTGCCGTCGCGCGCCGAAAGCCGCATCTTGCGTGCCTGCCTGTCGGACGATCCCGCGGCTCGGCAGGCCGCTGTCGACAGTCTGCTCGCCGAACTGACCGCACCGGATGAGGGCCGGCGCTGGATGCTGCCGCTTCTCGCCGATCGGCTCGAGGCCGAGGGCCGGCTCAACGGGCCGGCAGGCATCAAGCTGCGCGCCGCCGCGCTTCACGAAGCCGGTCGCAGCGCGACTTTCGATGCGATCACGGCCGAGCTTGCCGGCGCGATGGATCGCGCGGGCTGTCCCATGCTCCTGTCGCGGGGACATGCTCTGGCCTTGACGGCCTACGCCCGTTCGGGCTTGCGGCATCGGCATGATCTCGATCTGCTGGTTCCGCCGGAGAGTCATGGCGCCGCGCGGTCGGCGCTCGAAGGGGCCGGATTGCGGCAGGCTCTGCCGCCCCGTTGCCCTGCCGCCGTGGCCTTCGAGCACGGTTCCGGCCTGCGCGTCCTGCTTCATGGGGCGCCCTTGCCCTGCACCGATTCGAACCTCGATCTGGATTATCTGCGTGCACAGGCTGTCTCGGTGAGCGTGGGCGGAGCTGACGTGCTGGTGCCTGATGCGACGGCGCTGCTCCTTCACTGCCTGCTGCTCGCCGCGTGCCACCCGCCGCGCGGCACGGCCTGGGCAGCCGACGCAGCGATTGCGATACGGGCGGGAGGGGTCGATTGGAACGCCGTCGCTTCGCTGCGCGGACCAGACGTGGTCGACATAGTCGGGCGGCTGGCATGGCTTTCGGAAGTGACCGGCGTTGCCGTTCCCGAAATGGTGCTGTCCCGGCTGCGAGAAAGCGTCTGCTCGCTTGATCGCGCCGGGCGAATGGCTGCGCTGGAGCGGGCGCGTCGCCGTGGCGGCATGCGGGCGATGATCCGGGCGAGCACGGATTTCGGGGTACGGGGCTCCCTATTGCGCTGGGGCCTCGGCCAGATGCTGTCCAGGCAAACCACGCCGCGCCGCGAGAAAGCGAAGATAGGCCGGCAATAATGCCAGCGGCCATCGACCGGCGCGCTGAGCGGCATCGCGCAACGCTCCGGCGTGGAACCGTAGCCGCCCCAATCGGGAATCGATCGCGTGCCACGCCTCGATGCGAACCGCTCCCATCGGCCGCCGCGCGAGCGCCGCGTCGGGAATCTCCGCCCCGAAGGCGTGCAGCACCTGCAGTCCCTCGCTGACCAGTCCCGCCAGGCCGAGCGTCTCGGCATGATCAATCAGCCGGCCCCAGTCGATCCGGCCAGAGCGGATCAACATCATGCCGTCCGCGATCCAGCGGCTGTTACGAGCCTGGTCGGCGATCGCATGTTCGATCTGATGGATCAGATGATGCTCGGCGCACAGAGTCGCGGTTGCGGCCCCGGCGATGGCCAGCGGTTGCGCATGCGCCCAGAACAGCCCCGGCGCCGCCGCCCATGCGGCCTGCTGGTGAAAGGCATGCACGTGGAGATCGATCAGATCACCCGCGGTATTTACCAGCGAGACGGCACGGCCGAAGCGAATGTCGAATCGCCGCGGGCGGGCGAACTGATCCGATCGCCATCCCCTCGCGAGGAACCAGGCCAGCGCCTCGCAAAACTGCGACGGCTGGACGAGCAGATCGAGATCGCCCATCGCCCGCAGCCCGGGATCGGCATAATAGAGCGGCTGGAGCGCCGGCCCCTTGAGGACGAGGCAGGCGATTCCGCTCCCGGCAAAGCGATCGAGTATCGCGGCGTGGCGGCGTTCGAGCAGGCGGGTCTTTGCCCAAACCAACCGGTATTGGCGACGGCACAGCACGGCCAGCGCATCGTGGTCATCATTCTCGCCGATACGCGGCGCGAGCAACTGCAGCAGCGTATAGGCGTTGCGCGGCGGCGCGCCGTCCACCGCCCTGGCCCAGTCCGCGAAGCGGATCGCGAACTCGCCGGCCGGCGCGAAGGCCGCCCGCAGCAGCAACGCATCGTCGGGCGCCGGCTCCAAACGGTTCCGTATCGCGCCGTGCAGGTCATTTATAGGCATGGACGACTGCCCAGCCCTGGCGCAGCGTGCGTTCGCGCGGAATGCCGTATTCGCGCTCGTGGAGCAGCGCCCGCGCCATGCGGCGTGCCTTGCTCGCTGTCCCGACGATCTCGACGCGATCGAAGCCGGCATCGTGCAGCATGACTTCCAGCGCCGGTAGGTTCGGCCCGCAATAGCTAGTCTCGTCCTGCCAGAGTTCGCCAGGCCTGTAGAGCGCGACGGCCGGCACGTCGACGTCGTTGAGATCAGTGTGCGTTTCCAGGATGAGCTGTCGGCGCGTGACGCTCGCCACCCGCTCGATCGCCAGCGCCGGGTTGCGCATATGATAAAGCACGTTGAGGAACAGCACGATGTCGAACCGGCCGATCCGCGCCGGATCGAGATCGAGCACCTCCATCTCGACCGGCTCGACGTGCGATCCGAGCGCCTGCCGGGCAAAATCGAAGCCTGCGCGGCTGCCCCAGCCATCGCCCGACCAGCAGAAGGAATCGATCGCGACGACGCGGTCCGCGCCGCGCCGTTCGGCCTCGAAGGAAAAGAAGCCGTCCCAGGCGCCGACGTCCAGCACATGCTGGCCGGTCAGATCCTCCGGCAGCCGGAGGCCGGCGACGCGGATCGCGGGATCGATCTTTCCGGGCGTCACCATTCCCGGCGCGATCTCGATCCGGTGAAACCAATCGATTTCCATCATGCGCTGACGCAGCGCAGAGGGATCAGGCAGCATCGGCTCTGCCTTGCAGCCGTGCGTAGAGGGCGATGAAGCTGTCGAGCTGCGCGCGCAAGCCGAAGCGGGCGGCATCGGCGCGCGCATTTTCGCCCAGTGCGCGGCTCCAGGCTGGATCGTCCAACAGCCGAAGTGCCGCATCCGCGATCGCCGCGGCATGGTGAGGCGGGACGATGATCCCGGTTCTTCCGTCGCGCACCACTTCCGGCAATCCCCCCACGGCGGTGGCGATCACCGGGCGGGCGGCAAGCGCTGCCTCGAGCGCGACGAGTCCGAAACCTTCGGCCCAGCGGGAAGGCACGATGATTATGCTCGCCCTGTCGATCCACTGCTGCAGCGCCGCTTCGTCCACCCAGCCCACGAAGCAGACGGCCTCGCCGAGGCCGAGCGATTGCGCCTGCTTTTCCAGATTGACGCGTTCCGGCCCGTCGCTGGCGATGACCAGCCGCACGTCGGGATACATCGCGCGAATCGCCGGCATCGCCGCGATTGCAAGATCGAAGCCCTTGTCCGGCACGTGGCGGCCGAAACAGAACAGGATGGGCGGCTCGGCTCGCGGCGCGATCGGTCGGGCACGGTGATCGCCATTGTAGATGACCGATGATTTCATGGCGACGAGCGGCGAGACGGCGATCGCCTCCGCCACCATCGCATGGGAGACGCCGCTCACCCAGTCCGCGGTATCGAGCAACTGGCCGAGCGCGTTGCGTGCGCCGCCGCTGCAGTCGCCGAGACCACCATGGATCGTCACCAGGACGGGGCAGGGGCGCGTTGCATGCGTGCGCAGGTGAAAGAAACAGCTCGGTCCGTTGAAATGAAGATGGATGACGTCGGGCACGAATTCCCGCTTCACCGCGGCGACGCCTTTCAAGGCCTGGAGTATGGCGTGCGGATCGGATGCTTCCAGCGCGGCGCGGAAAGGGAAGCGGTGAATGGCGACGCCTTGCACTTTCTCGTGCGGGGCCAGCCCCTCCGCGCCGTTGGTGACGACCAAAACATCGTGCCCCTCTGCGGCCATGGCTGTCGCGAGACGGCAGACGACCGTTTCCGTTCCGCCGCGAAAGGGAGGATAGCAATCGGACCAGTGAATTATGCGCATCTGTTCGCAACGCTAATACATTGCTCTACAAAGAGGGAGATGCTTTTCAGACGAGAGCCTGTTTGCCCGTGCGGGCCGCTTCAGTTTTTCGAAAGGCGGTCATGTGCGGATCATCGCTTCGATGAGATGTTCGAATGCGTCGACATGCGCGGGCCAGCCCGGCCTCTGTCCGGCCGCCTGTAGTGCCGCCGCGCCGAGTTCCGCCGCGCGCCGGGGGGAGCGGTGAAGCGCGAGCATCGAACGGGCCAATGCAGCCGGATCGCCGGGCGGGCAGAGTAGCCCGGTTCGTCCGTGAACCACGGTCGAGGGCAGGCCGCCCACGTCGGACGCGATGGCGCCCCGCGCCCGCCAGGCCGCCTCCGCCGCGATCAGGCCATAGCCTTCGATGAAGGAGGGAATGACGACGGCGAGGCTGCGATCGATCAGGTCCGCCACGCCGGCCGGCTGCACCGCGCCGATCCGGGCGATGGCATGACCGAGGCGATGGGCGCGAATGGCGGCATCCACCTGATCGCGCTCGACGCCGTCGCCGGCGATCAGCAACCGCGCGTCCGGTGCTTCGGCGATCACCCGGGCGAACGCGTCCACGAGGGTGAGCGCGCCCTTTTCGGGGCTGAGCCGGCCGCAGAAGAGAAACGGAGCGCCGTTCGGGATCGCTGCCGGCGGCAACGCCGTGGGTGGCACGGCATGGGGAATGACGGTCGCGGCCGTGGCGGGCCAGCGGCGGCGGAGCCATTCGTCGATCGAGGTGTGAAAAGTTGCGATTCGGCTTGCGGATCTGACGATCCCGTCCAGCGGTGATCCGGGAGCGGCATCCTCGTCCGGCCAGACGTTGTGGACGGTCAGCAGGAGAGGATGGCGCTGCAGGCGCTGTCGCAGCATCCGTGCGAGCAGGAGCGAGGCCACGCCGAAATTGCTGATCTGGACGATATCCGGCGCAAAGCGGTCAACCGCCGTCTGGGCGAGGGTCAGCGCGCGTTTGAATGCGGCCGGATCTCGCCGGTCGATCGCCTCGCGAAGCGGAAGCCAGAGCAGCGGAATGTCGTCGAGACGGTTTTCGCATACCGGCCCTTCCATATCTGCCACCACGATCGCCGCGATCTCATGTCCCCGCCGTTCGAGCGCGCGCAGATAGCGGCGTGCCCAGATTTCAGCGCCCCCGATCATCGGGGCATAGGCGTTGGTCCAGAACAGGATCTTCATGGTCGAATGCGCATCTTATTGCAGGCAAAGCCGCCATGACAGGCTGTTCCGCCCAAAAAGGAACGGATATGCTTCGCAGTGATGGCGATGCGTTCCGTTTTTTCCGAAGACGATTCCAACGGGACCGTGGCGCCGCTTCATGCGCTGCTGGACGGTCATCGCCGCGCCGCTGGCCACGGCAATCCAATCCGCAGCACATTCCGCTTCGGCGATGCCATCGTCCGTTTCGAGATTGTCGGCGCGGCCCTGGCGAAGGCGCTTACCGGCGCGTTCGCGCATCTGACCACGACGGCGGATGCGCGGCCGGATCTGCGGATCCTGCTGTGGGACAGCAGCGAGACCGGCGTCGCGCGCCCTTTGCCCGATCTGCGGCTGCTCCTGCGCGAACAGGCGCCGTTCGGTGACGGCGTGGTGGTTAGGCAGGGTGGTGTGGTGGGCTTCCAGTCGCCGCGCATCTTCGCGATCCTCGATATCGAAGCGGGGCTGCTCGCCGGCTGCGTCACCGATGCGAACGCCTTGTCCTTCTTCGAAATCGGCAAGCCGTTACAGCCGCTGCTGTTTCAGTGGCATGCGGCGCGGAACACTATCCCTCTCCACGCCGCGCTCGTCTCCGCGGCCGGGCGCGGTCTGGTGCTGGGCGGCAAGGGCGGTTCGGGCAAGAGCACGTCGGCGCTCGCCTGCGCGCGGAGCGGCCTCGATTTTCTCGGCGACGATTATATCGGCCTGCGCGTGCAGGGTGCGCATGTCGATGGCCACAGCTTCTATGGTTCTGCATGGCTGGAGGCCGAACATAGCCGATCCGTCGGCTGGATCACGGGCCATCCCCTGCCTGGCGCCGAAAGCGGGGAACGCAAGCTCGGCTTTTCGCTCACGAATGCGCTGCCCGGCGCGCTCGTCGCACAGACCCGGATCGTCGCGGTCGCTCTCCCTCGGGTGGGCGATGCGCCCGTCGCGGCCGCGCGCCGGATCACGCCCGGTGAAGCGCTGCGCCGGCTCGCGCCGTCCAGCATCCTGCAGATTCCGTTTCTCGAAACCGCACAGGCTATGGCTGCGATCGGTGCGCTCGTGCGATCCTGTCCGTGCTACGAATTGGCCGTCGGCCGTGATCTGCCCAGCATCGGGCGCTGCGTCCGTGGCTTGCTGGAGGGAACTGCCGCGTGACTCAAGCCGCCTCGCTGGTCTGCATCATCCCGGTCCACAATGATGCGGAGCATGTCGGCTTCGCGATCGAGAGCCTGCTGGGCCAGACGCTACCGCCGTCGCGGATCGTGGTCGTCGATGATGCATCGACCGACGCGATCGAGCAGAGCCTCGCTCCCTATCGGCATGCGATCGACTATCTGCGCCAGCCGCGGCGGGGGCCGAATGCGGCGCGAAACCTCGCGGCGATGGAGGCGGACGAGGAGTTCCTGGCTTTTCTCGACAGTGACGATCGCTTCGATCCGGCGCGCTTTTCCACTGCCGTCGCGGCCATGCGGGCTGATCCGACGATCGGCGGTACCGCCTGCCTCGCCCAGAATGTCGACGCGGCCGGCGCGCCGATCGGCGAACCCGTCCCCGCCTATACCTGCGGAACGCTCGTCGTGCGGCGCTCCGCATTCGAACAGGTCGGGCCTTTCGCGGCCGACCTGCAGCATGGTGGTGCGCTGGACTGGCATGTGCGCGCCCGCAATGCCGGCGTGCGGATCGCGCTGGATCCGATGGTGCTCATGTACCGGCTGCTGCGGCCGGAGAGCATGAGCGCGGTGGATCCCGCCCAAAATCACCGCGAACATCTGCAGGTGCTGCGCGCCACAATACGGCAGCGCCGGGCGGGTGCCGCCTGAGAGGACTCAGGCGCGCGCTACCGTCGCCTGGGGCGAGAGGCGGTCGACCAGCGGACGCCATGCGGCTTCCTTGCGCTTGCGTTTGAGGTAGGTGTCGAAACCGATCTGCACGCCGACGAACAGGTAGACGAAGGGCTGGAAGGCGATGCCGACGAACGCGCCGCCGACCAGATAGAGGAAGTGACTATGTTGGAGCGCCGTCGCCAGCGGCGCGATCCAGCGGTCCTTGCCATCCGCATCGCGATAGCGGCGGCGGATGATCTCCATCCGGAACAGGCCGGAAAAGTGGAGGATCAGCCACATGGCAAGGCCGGGATAGCCCTGCTCGCCGAGCATCTCGAAATAGCTGGAGTGGAAGGCGCGGCCGGCATCATATTCGGCGGTGGTCTGCGTGCTCTGCACGCCGCCGCTGCCGCTCGTCTTCACCAGATCGATCTTCAGCTTGTTCTGGCGATAGGCTTCGAAGCCGCCGCCGAGCGGGTGCGATTTCGCATATTCCCAGGTCCACCGCCATACGGCGAGGCGGGTCGAGGCGGATTGATCGCCCTGATAGCCTTTGATCGTGTCCATGCGGCTCGTGTAGCTCGAAGGCAGCATGGGGATCGCCGCCAGGCCGGCAAGGCCGAGCAGCACGACATAGCGTCCCTTCTTTTTCACCACCCGCAGCATCAGCACCGACAGGAGGCCCGCACAGATCAGGCCGGTGCGGGCCTGCGTGCCGATCGGGATCAGCAGGCAGGCGAAGGTCAGCGCGACACCGAACAGACGCACCCGCCAGTCGG
Organism: Flavisphingomonas formosensis; assembly: GCF_009755815.1. Classification (GTDB taxonomy): domain Bacteria; phylum Pseudomonadota; class Alphaproteobacteria; order Sphingomonadales; family Sphingomonadaceae; genus Flavisphingomonas; species Flavisphingomonas formosensis. The sequence goes on along the minus strand of NZ_WRPK01000012.1, from coordinate 139,499 downwards.
GAGGAAAGATCGTGCCATGCTGCATCAGCCAGAAGATGACCGGGATGATCGCGATGGCAACCGTCGAGATGATGCTGCCTTCGTAGAGGCCGCTATTATTGTCGACCATCAGGTTCAGCGCGCCGTAGCCGCCGCCCGAGGCCAGCGTCTTTATGCCGCCGACAATCACGATCGAGGCCGCGCACAGGATCATGAACAGTAGCAGCGCCTCGAAGCGGAGCTTGGTACGCAGGGTCAGCGGCAGGAAGATGGCGAAGACCAGCGCCTTCCACACCCATGACCATTTATCGAGGGCTTCCACGGGAAAATCGGCATAGCGGGTGGTATAGCCTGCCCACAGCAGCAGCAGGAGGAGGAGCCCTTGGCGCGGCGCCATGCGCACGTCGCGCTTGTTGTCCGTCGCCGCCCAGCCGCCGATGGCGAGCAGGAAGGCGATCAACGAAATCGGCACGCTATTCAGCAGATAATAGCAGATGCGCTGTGGCGAGACGATGTCGATATAGACATAGGCAAGCACGAACAGGAACGGACGCTTGAAGCCGAACCCGAACAGCGCGCACAGAAAGCCGATCAGTGCAAGGTCACGCACGCGGCGGCTGCTCCCGCTTCACGAACCCGCGTTCGATCGGCTCGGCATCGTCGTCATTGAGGTCCGGGCGGTGAATCAGCCGCCACGCCGCGATCAGCAGCAGGGCGTGGGTGATCGCCAGCGAGAGTGTGTCGATCATCGGTCAGTTCTTCTCCCGCGCGCGGATTCGATATCCCGGGCTAATGCATTCGGGTTGACGTGCCGTTAAGGCTTGTGATGGCATAAGGGGCTTCATGATCCAACGGGGTGACATTCGGAACGAGGGGACGCAGCTCCGGGTGCTGCATATCCTGGATCATAGCTTGCCGCTGCATTCCGGCTACACCTTCCGCACGCGCGCCATCATGAAAGCGCAGCTCGGCCGCGGCTGGTCGGTGGCGGGGCTCACGGGCGCGCGCCATACCATGACCGGGCCGGATCCGGAAACGGTGGACGGCCTGACTTTCTTCCGTACGCCGAAGCCGGCTGAGGCGCGCTCGCCGCTGCGAGAATGGCGGGAGATCGCCGCGCTTGCTGCACGGCTGGATGCGCTGATCGACGAATGGAAGCCGGATCAGCTCCATGTCCATTCGCCGGTACTGAACGCGATGGCCGTGTTACGCGTCGCCCGGCGGCGCAAGCTGCCGGTCATTTACGAGATTCGCGCTTTCTGGGAGGATGCGGCGGTCGGCAACGGCACCGGGCGCGAAGGATCGCCGCGCTATCGGCTGACCCGCCTGCTCGAAACCCGCGCGGCGCGCGCTGCCGACGCAGTGGCGGTGATCTGCGAAGGCCTACGCGGTGATCTGATCGCGCGCGGAATCGCGGCGGACAAGATCATCGTGTCGCCGAACGGCGTCGATCTCGAGCTGTTCGGCGATCCGCCGCCGCCCGATGCGGCGCTGGCCGCGCAGCTCGGCCTCGAGGGAAAGGAGGTGGTCGGCTTCATCGGCTCCTTCTACGATTATGAGGGGCTCGACGATCTCATCTCCGCCATGCCGCGGCTGGTGGAGCGGCGTCCCGACGCGTGCCTGCTGCTCGTCGGCGGCGGCCCGATGGAGGCGGCGTTGCGGGCCCAGGCTGAAGCCTCGCCGGTGGCCGATCGGATCCGTTTCGTCGGCCGTGTGCCGCACGGCGAGGTGGAGCGCTATTATGGTCTTGTCGATATCCTCGCCTATCCGCGCAAGGCGATGCGGTTGACCGATCTGGTGACGCCGCTGAAGCCGCTGGAAGCGATGGCGCAGAAACGGCTTGTCGCCGCGTCGGACGTCGGCGGCCATCGCGAGCTGATCGAGCATGGCGTCACCGGCACGCTGTTTCCGGCGGACGATCCGGCGGCGCTCGCCGATTCGCTGGCCGATCTTTTCGCAAATCGTGCGATCTGGGAGGAAAGAAGAACGGTTGCGCGAGCATTTGTCGAGCGCGATCGTAACTGGTCCTCAAATATTTCGCGTTACGTACCCGTTTATCAAAAGCTGACAGGCAAGGCTCTGTGATGGTTGCAATCGCTAAGAAACTGGCGGAATCGAAAGGTGGTCTGCCGTTCGCGGTGTTCGTCGCCATGCTGATGGGCGGCGCGGTGGCATTCGTGTCCATCGCCATGCCCACGCCGCTGTTCGAGCGGCTGGTGGTGATGAGCAGACTCCCGCTGATCCTGCCTCCCGCCGAACCGCCGCTGGGCTTCACCGCCCGCACGCTGCTGGCCGTCGTCACCGGCCTCCTGGCCTTCGGCGTCACCCTGGCGGGTTTGCGGCTGATCGGCCGTAAGCCGAAACCGCGCCGCAAGCCGGAGTTCGTCTTTGCGCCCGAACCGGAAGAGTTCGCAGCGAAGACGCCGGCCGAACGCATCTTCCGGGAGCGCGAGCCCGAGCCTCTGCTGAAGGATAAGCCGCGCCTGCGCCGGGCGGACAGCCATCCCGATGCGCCGCCGCGCCGGCCGATCTTTGCCCAGGAGGATCTGGGCGAATCCTTCGATACGCTGGGTGATAGCCTGAACGAACTGCGGCTTGATCCCTATGAACTGCCTGGCGCGGCCGCGATGGAGCCCGAGCCGTCGACACCTGAAACGCCTGTCATTATCGATCACGAGCCGATCGCCAAGCGCTGGGACATTGAGCAAGAGGCCGAATCGCTGACTCCTGCCGAAACGCCGCAGCCTGCCGTTGAGCCCGCGCCGGCCGTCGCGGCCGCGCCGAAGCCGTCCACCCTCGACGTTGCGCCGGCGGATTTCGTCGCTTCGGCAGTCCCGCCGCGCGCCGAGAAGGCGGCTGCGAAGCCGGAGCCCGCGCGCACGGATAATGCCAGCATCGAGGATCTCGTCTCGCGCTTCGAGGCCGGCCTTGCCCGCCGCGCGACCCGTTCGGGCAGGACGATGCGTCCGTCGGCGACCATCCAGTCGATCCCGACGACCGGCGCGCCGGACGATATGGACGATGCCTTGCGCGACGCACTGGATCAGCTCCGCCGGATGACCTCGCGGGGCTGACGGCTGCACATGTGCGATGGCGCGATCCGAAAGACGCTTTAACGGCCCTGGCTGCGATCCATAAGCCAGAGCAATAGCGCGATAGCCACGCCGACGGCGGTTCCGCAGAATATGCCGATCGTCGGCTGGCCGACTTTCGTACCGATCACCGCACCAGCGAGCACGGACAGGGCGATGAAGGCGCCGGAGGCGCGGGGCGGTCGAGAATCGGACATGGGCGCGGCTAATGCCACCGCTTTGCGGAGGACGCCAGCGCGGGGCCGGGGCATGGGTCTGCGAACACATCGCTAAGCCATGGTTCAGCATCCCCATTTCCGCGGCATCGCCATTTTCTTCGCTTCTCACGCGGAATCGGGCGCCAGGTGGACAAGCTTTCGGGCCACGCCGCCGCCTCCGGCTATTTTCCGCGCTGGCGGGGTGGGAATGGCGGCGCTAGGACTCCTTCCATGTTCGTATCGCTGCGCTCTGGCGCCGCCCAGCTTATAGTCGTTGCGGCGCTTGCGTGTGGACCTGTGGGGGCGCAGCAGGCGGCGCCGGTCGATCCGGCGCGGGCGGAGCCGTCGTCTACTCTCGATCCTGCCTCGCCGATGCAGGCGATGCCCGATATCGGCGTCGATTGGCCGGATCTCTCCGCGCCCGACGCGCCGCCGGCCGGCGCGACCGGCCAGGCCCAGTCCGCCGCGACCACCGATACGTCCGCCGAAGAACATTATGACGTTGCGCTGGAGGGGGTTTCCGGTCTCGGCGCCGATCAACTGCACGCCCGCTTCGATGCGCTTTCCGCGCTCGTGCAGAATAAGAACAAGAATGCCAACGTCGCGCAGATCAATCGCCGGGCGCGCGATGACGCGGATCTGCTGCAGGAACTGCTGCGCGCCTATGGCTATTATGATGCGTCGGTTGAAACGCGCATCGATCCGGCCGGGCCGGGGCGCGTCACGGTCACGCTGACCGCCGATCCCGGCCAGATCTATCGTTTCGCCACTGTGGATCTGCCGGGGCTAGAAGGAGCGGGCGCCAAGGCGGACGCGATCCGCACCGCTTTCGGCATCAAGCCGGAGGATCCCGTCTCGGCAGACAAGGTGACGGCCGGCGCGGTCAATCTGAAGGTCGCGCTCGGCAAGCAGGGTTTTGCCTTCGCGACCGTGGACGAGCCGAAGGTCACGATCGATCACGATACGCATTCGGCGACACTCAGCATGGCCGTTCATCCGGGCGGTTCGCAGCGCTTCGGCCAAATCCGGATCGAAGGGAAGAAGCTGTTCGATGCGCGCCATCTTTCGCGCATCGCGCGTTTTCATCCCGGCGATCCCTATGACGCCTCGAAGCTCGACGATTTCCGTCGAGCCCTCATTCAGACCACGCTCGTCTCCGCCGTCCAGCTGACGCCGCAGCCCGGAAGCCAGCCCGGAACCACCGACATCGCCGTGAAGCTGGAGCCGGCGCCCAAGCGAACGATCGCGGCTGAGGCGGGGTATGGTACGGGCGAGGGTGCCCGGCTGGAGGTGAGCTGGCAGCATCGCAACCTCATCAAGCCGGAAGGTGCCGTCACCTTCCGGGGCGTCGCCGGCACGCGCGAACAGTCGCTGGGCGCCACCTTGCGGCGATCCAACTATAAGGCGCGGGATCGCGTGCTGACCGCGCAGATCGTCGCGAGCCACAGCAAGCTCGATGCCTATGACGCGAAGACCTTCACGGTGGGTGTGGGGCTGGAGCGGCAGACCAACATCATCTGGCAGAAGAAATGGACCTGGTCGATCGGCACCGAGTTCCTCGCCTCGGACGAGCGCGATCAGGACATCTCGACCGGCCTGCCGCAGCGCCGCACCTTCCTGATCGCCGCGGTGCCGACCACGCTCAGCTATGACGGGTCGGACGATCTTCTGAACCCGAGCCGCGGTTTCCGCCTTGCCGCGCGGCTCTCGCCCGAGGCTTCGCTGCAGAATGGCGCCTTCGGCTATGCCAAGCTGCAGCTCGATGCCAGCGGCTATCTCCCGGTCGGCAAGCGTGTCGTCTTCGCCGGCCGCGTGCGGGCGGGGTCGATCATGGGCGCCAGCCGGGATCGCATTGCGCCGTCCCGCCGCTTCTATTCGGGCGGTGGCGGATCAGTGCGCGGCTACGGCTATCAGGATATCGGCCCGCGGGACGTGAACAACGATCCGGTGGGCGGCCGCAGCCTCGCCGAATTCGGCGTCGAGGCGCGGGTGCGCTTCGGCAATTTCGGCGTCGTGCCGTTTCTCGACGGCGGAAATCTCTACACGCAGACGCTGCCGCGTTTCACCGGTCTGCGCTACGGCGCGGGCATGGGCGTGCGTTACTATACCAGCTTCGGTCCGATCCGCGTCGACGTCGGCACGCCGGTGAACCCCCAGAAGGGCGACGCACGGGTCACCGTCTATGTGTCGCTGGGGCAGGCCTTCTGATGGAGCAGCAGCCGGTGGCCGAGCCGTCCCGCCGGACGCGCTGGTTCTCCTGGATCCTGCGCTTGCTCGCCGCGCTGGCGGTTATGTTCGTCTTCGTGCTGTGGGCGATCGATACCAATCCCGGGCACCGTTTTCTTGCCGATCGCATTGCCGAATATAAACCGTCTTCGGGACTGCGCATCCGCGTCGGCCGTATCGACGGATCCATCTGGAGCCGTGCGCAGCTCCGTGACCTGCGCCTTTACGACACGCGCGGGCTGTTTCTCGAGGTGCCGAGCATCGAGCTGGACTGGCGGCCGACCGCCTGGATCGCCAACCGCCTGCATATCAATCGCCTGTCGGCGGATCTGGCGATGCTGGATCATCTGCCCAGGCTGCACGAGACGGACAGCAAGGGGCCGATCCTGCCTGGTTTCGACATTCACGTCGGCGCCCTGCACGTCGCGCGCCTGCGGCTCGGCAAGGCCGTGGCCGGCGAAGTCCGCGTGGCGACGCTCGATGCACGGGCGGACATCCGGCATGGCCGGGCGCTGATCGATCTCAAGGCAGGCGTCTCCGGCAGCCGCGATCGGCTGGCGCTCCTGCTCGATGCCGAGCCGGATCGCGGCCGCTTCGATCTGGAGGCGTCGCTGCACGCACTCGCCCGGGGTGCGATCGGGGCGATGCTCGGCACCGAGCGGCCGATCGAGGCGCGAATCACCGGTGACGGCAATTGGGCGCAATGGAAGGGATCGGCACGCGTCGACGTCTCTGGCCTGCGCATCGTCGATCTCGGCCTCGGCGTGCATCAGGGACGCTATTCGCTCGGTGGCGTGCTCACCCCCGCGCCGATCACCAGCGGCAAGAAGGCGCGTCTCACCGCGCCGCGCGTGGTGGTGAAGGGAGAGGCGACGCTCGCCGGCCGCCGGCTCGACGGCACGCTGGCCCTGCGCTCAGCCGCGGTGGCGCTGACTGCCAAGGGTGTCATCGATCTTGCCGAAAACGGCTTCGATCCGGTGACGGTCGATGGACAGTTGCTCAAACCCGAGGCGCTGTTCCCTAATATGAGCGGCAGCGGCATCAAGCTGCACGCCACGTTCCGGGGGCCGTTCCAGACCGCCGCGTTCGATTATCTCCTGTCCGCGCCGCGCTTCGCCTTCGATCAGACCGGGTTCGAGGACGCACGCGCCAGCGGCAAGGGGCATCTTTCTGCCCCACCGGTCTCGCTGCCGATCCGCTTCGTCGCCCGGCGGGTCACTGGCGTCGGCAGCGTCGCTGGCGGCATTCTCGGCAATCTCACCGTCGATGGCGTGCTCAAGGTCACCGGCAAGACGCTGAGCGGCGAGGGGCTTTCCTTGAGCTCGGACAAGCTCAAGGGCAAATTGGCGCTGCTCGTCGATCTCGTCGGCGGCGATTATACCGTCACCCTGTCGGGACAGCTCACGCGCTATTTCATCCCCGGCCTCGGCATCGTCGATGTGATGACCGATCTGAAGGTGGTGCCTGGCGCGGGCGGCCACGGCTCGCAGGTGGTCGGACGCGGGCGGGCTTGGGTCCGCCGCTTCGACAATGTCTTTCTGCGGTCGCTTGCCGGGGGGCTGCCGCAACTCGAGACGGCGCTCGTGCGCGGTCCGGATCAGATGCTGTTCTTCAACGGTCTCAAGCTCACCGCCCCTGCGATCCGCATCACCGGCAAGGGGCAGCGCCGCCGTGACGGCAGCTTCGCCTTCAAGGGCTCGGGCGAGCAGAGCCAATATGGTCCGTTCGATATCGTTCTGGACGGTAACATCTCCCGACCCAAGATCGATCTGGTCCTTGCCCATCCGGTCGATGCGCTCGGCCTCAGTGCGGTGAAGCTCGGCCTCGATCCGACGCCCCAGGGCTTTGCCTGGCGGGCCTCGGGCCAGTCTGCGCTGGGGCCGTTTACCGGCAACGGCCAGATCCTGCTGCCGTCCGGCCAGCCCGCGACGATCGAGGTCGCCACGCTCGACGTGTCGGGCACGCGCGCCAGCGGGTCGCTGCGATCCGATCCCGGTGGCTTCACCGGCCAGCTCGCCGTGCTGGGCGGCGGTGTCGACGGACGGCTGCTGTTCAGCCCGCAGAGGGAAATCCAGCGCATCGAGGGGCATCTCACCGCCCGCAACGCGCGCTTCGAAGGGACGCAACTCATCAGCGTGCAGCGCGGTGCGCTGGATGGCGTCGTGCTGCTCGATCCCGCCGGTATATCGGTCGATGCGACCGCGACCGCGCAGAATCTGCGCCGTGGCCAATTCTCGGTCGCGCGGCTGGCCGGCAATGTCAGCCTGCGTGCTGGCCACGGTACGGTGAAGGCTTCGCTCGCCGGATCGCGCGGACGCAGTTTCGAGCTGCAATTGCTCGGCACGGTCGATCCGGGTCGGGTCAGCCTGACCGGGCAGGGTACCATCGATCGCAAGCCGATCAAGCTTACCACGCCGGCGGTGTTCACGCGCGAGGAGACTAGCTGGCGGCTGGGCTCGACCTCACTGCAATTTGCCGGCGGCTCGGCCACGCTTTCCGGTCTGTTCGGCGGAACGGCCAATCAGGTGGATGCGCAGCTCGATCGCATGCCGCTTTCCGTGCTCGATATCGGCTGGCCGGCGCTCGGCCTTGGTGGCTATGCCAGCGGCAAGTTCAGCTACAGCCTGCCCAAGGGCAGTGCGCTCCCCGCCGGCCGGGCCGATCTCGTCATTCGGGGGCTCACCCGGTCGGGACTGGTCGTTTCGTCCAAGCCGATCGACGTCGGCGTCGCGGCAGTGCTGCAGGGCAATGCCGCGGCTGCCCGCGCCGTGATGGCCAGCGGCGGCCAGACGATCGGGCGGGCGCAATTCCGCCTGGCCCCCCTATTGGATGGTGGCGATCTGGGAACGCGCCTCTTCGGCGCGCCGCTGTTCGGCCAGATGCGCTATCAGGGTCCGGCCGACACGCTCTGGCGGCTGACCGGCATCGAGACGATCGACCTGTCCGGCCCGATCGCGATCGGCGCCGACATGAGCGGCACGCTGGGCGATCCGCGCATCCGCGGCTCAGTCCGCACGATGGGCGCGCGTCTCGAGAGCGGCGTGACCGGCACGGTGATCACCGGGCTCAACGCCAGCGGTTCGTTCGACGGATCGAAGCTGGTCATTCCGCGCTTCGACGGCACGACGCCGAAGGGTGGGGTGGTCAGCGGCCAGGCCAGCTTCGATCTCGCGGCGCGCAACGGCTTCGGCATGGATGTCACGCTGCAGGCCAATCGTGCCGTGCTGCTCAACCGCGACGATATCGGCGCCACCGTCACCGGCCCGCTGCATATCAGTTCGGACGGCTCGGGCGGCCTGATCTCCGGCGCGGTGACGCTCGACAAGGGGCTGTACCGGCTCGGCCGCGCCGCCGCGGCACAGGTGCCGCAGCTTACCGTCGAGGAGGTCAATCGCGACGTCGACGAGGCTGGCGAGGCGATGCGCGCCCGCAAGCCCTGGGCGCTCGACATCACCGCGAAGGCGCGCAACCAGCTCGCCGTCACCGGACTCGGCCTCGATAGCGAATGGCGCGCCGATCTCGCCATCAAGGGGCGCGTCGACAATCCGGCGATCTCGGGCCGGGCCGATCTGGTGCGCGGTGGCTATCAGTTCGCCGGCCGCCGCTTCGATCTGCAGCGCGGCGCGATCCGCTTCACCGGCGCCGCGCCCCCGGATCCCGTGCTCGACATCGTCGCCCAGGCGAATGTGCAGAGCGTCAATGCCACCATCCAGGTGACGGGCACAGGCCTGCATCCGGAGATCTCCTTCACCAGCATTCCGGCATTGCCGGAGGATGAGCTGCTCTCTCGTCTGCTGTTCGGCACGTCGATCACCAACCTGTCCGCTCCCGAGGCGCTGCAACTCGCCGCCGCCGTCGCCTCGCTGCAGGGCAAGGGCGGCGGGCTCGATCCGATCAACGCGGTCCGCAAGGTGGCCGGGCTCGATCGGCTGCGTATCCTGCCGGCGGATGTGAGCACCGGACAGCACACGTCCATCGCGGCAGGCAAATATGTGACGCGCAAGACCTATGTGGAGCTGATCACCGACGGGCAGGGCTATTCGGCGACGCGGATCGAATTCCAGGTGACGCGTTGGCTGTCGCTGCTCTCGAGCATCTCCACACTGGGCCGGACCAGCGCCAACGTCCGGATTTCGAAGGATTATTAGACGTAGAAAATCTGGTGCCGGCTTGATCCTAAGCCGCCACCGGCGGCGCATGGTGCGCGTGGAACAGCTTGCCCTTTTCGGTTATCAGCACGATCACCAGAGCGGTGAAGCCGAAGCACAGGAAACCCAGCGCCATTGGCAGCGACGTGCCGTCGAAGCTCTGGCCGACGATCAGGCCGAGCACCGCGCCGCCCACCGTCGAGATGGTACCCTGTATTGAGGAGGCGGTGCCGGCGATGTGGCCCATCTCCTCCATCGCCATTGCGCTGAAATTGGATCCGGCAAGGCCCATGCACCCCATGATCGCGGCCTGGCAGAGCGAGAAGAGCAGCAGTGATTCATGGTTGGTCAGGATTGCGGCCACATGGATCGCGGATACCGAAATGAAGCCGCACAGCGCGCTATGCGAGATGCGCCGCGTGCCGAACCGCTCGACGATGCGGGAATTGAAATAGGCCGCTGCGCCCATCGTGCCCGCCGCGCAGGCAAAAATCACCGGAAAGAGATGGCGCGCGTGAAAGGTCTCGTCGAACAGCTGCTGCGCCGAATTGAGGAAGCCCATCATCGCGCCGAACATGCAGGCGGAGGCGACCGCATAGCCGATCGAGCTCCGTGTCGTGACTACCTGCCGGATCGCGCCGATCAGCACCGCGGGCGAGATCGGGATGCGATATTCCGGGTGCAGCGTCTCCGGCAGCTTGACGCCCACCCAGATCAGCATGGCGAGGCCGTAGAGCGCGAAGATCACGAAGATGCTCTCCCACGGGAAGGCCAGCATCACGATCTGGCCGAAGCTCGGCGCCAGGATCGGCACGGCGAGCAGCACCATGAAGGAGAGAGAGGTAATCCGCGCCATCTGGCGGCCCGAATAGCAGTCGCGCACGATCGAGACCGCCAGCACGCGCGATCCGGCGGCGGCGACGCCCTGCAGCCAGCGCGCGATCACCATCATCTCGAGCGAGGTGGCGAAGGCGGCCATGATGCTTGTCAGCACGAACAGGCCCATGCTGAGCATCACCACCGGCTTGCGGCCATAGCGGTCGCCGAGCGGGCCGTAGAATATTTGCGCGGTGCCCAGGCCGAACATATAGGCCGAGATGATCCATTGTCGTTGGTTTTCGACGGTCACGCCCAGCGAGTGGCCGATTTCGGGTAGCGCGGGCAGCATGGTGTCCGTACCGAGCGCGTTCACCGCCATCAGCGAGGCGATCAGGAACACGAAAGTGCGAAATCCCATGTCGAGATCCGGCGCGCCGCGATCGCGCGTGGGGGCGTTACTCATGGGAAAGACTCGTACGACAGGAAATGAGGCCCCCAATTAAGTGCAGGGCAGCAAAGATCAACCCGCCAGGCCGTCGCCATAGCCCATCGCGGTTTCCGAAACGGGAAAGGGCGCCGGCCTTTCGGCCGACGCCCCTTCATCGGAGACGCGCGTGCGTCAGGCCGAATAATACATGTCGAACTCGACCGGGCTCGGCGTCATTTCCCAACGGGCGACTTCCGGCCACTTGAGCTCCATGTAGGATTCGATCTGGTCCTCGGTGAACACGCCGCCCTTGGTAAGGAACGCGTGGTCGGCCGCCAGGCTCTCGAGCGCTTCGCGCAGCGAACCGCAGACGGTGGGAACCTGCGCCAGCTCTTCCGGCGGAAGATCGTAGAGGTTCTTGTCCATCGCCTCGCCCGGATGGATCTTGTTCTCGATGCCGTCCAGACCCGCCATCAGCAGCGCCGAATAGCAGAGATAGGGGTTCGCCATCGCGTCCGGGAAGCGGAACTCGACGCGCTTCGCCTTGGCGCCCGAGCCGTACGGAATACGGCAGGAGGCCGAGCGGTTGCGAGCCGAATAGGCCAGCAGCACCGGTGCCTCGTAACCCGGCACCAGCCGCTTGTAGCTGTTGGTGGTCGGGTTGGTGAAGGCGTTGAGCGCCTTGGCGTGCTTGATCACGCCGCCGATGAAATAGAGGCAGGTCTCGCTGAGGCCGGCATAGCCGTCGCCGGCGAAGAGCGGCTTGCCGCCTTCCCAGATCGACATGTGGGTGTGCATGCCCGAGCCGTTGTCTTCCTTGATCGGCTTCGGCATGAAGGTCACGGTCTTGCCGTAGGCCTGCGCCACCTGCCACACGACATACTTGTAGATCTGCATGCGGTCGGCAGTGGTGACGAGCGTGCCGAAGGTCAGGCCGAGCTCATGCTGCGCAGCCGCCACCTCATGGTGGTGCTTGTCGCAGGGCAGGCCCATCTCGAGCATGGTCGAGACCATCTCGCCGCGGATGTCGACGGCGGAGTCGACCGGCGCGACGGGGAAGTAGCCACCCTTGGCACGCGGACGGTGACCGAGGTTGCCGCCTTCATAGTCCTTGCCGGTGTTCGTCGGCAGCTCGATATCGTCCAGCTTGTAGTAGCTGGTCGAGTAGCTGGTCTCGAACTGCACGTTGTCGAACATGAAGAACTCGGCCTCGGGGCCGACATAGACGGTGTCGCCGAAACCGGCCGACTGGACATAGGCCTCGGCGCGCTTCGCGGTGGAGCGCGGGTCGCGGGCGTAGAGCTCGCCGGTCGACGGCTCGACGATGTCGCAGACCAGGATCAGCATCGGCGTTGCCGAGAACGGATCGATCCACACCGCGTCGAGATCCGGCTTCAGGATCATGTCGGATTCGTTGATCGCCTTCCAGCCCTCGATCGAGGAACCGTCGAACATGAAGCCCTCGTTGAGCTCATCTTCGCCGACGACACCCGAGACCATCGACAGGTGCTGCCACTTGCCCTTGGGATCGGTGAAACGAAGATCGACCCATTCGATCTCCTTGTCCTTGATCATTTTCAGAACATCAGCCGCTTTATTGGCCATTGTGTCGCCTTCCTCGTTTAGATGACTTCCGCGAAGCGCGGCCGGTTCGCCGCCCTTCGCGCCCTTTTGCCCATGACGCGACCTAGATCGCGTCCGCTCCCTTCTCCCCAGTCCGGATGCGCAACGCATTTTCGACGGGGATCACGAAGATCTTTCCGTCGCCGATGCGTCCGGTCTGCGCAGCGCCCGCAATGGCTTCCACCACGCGATCGGCCAGACTGTCGTCGACAACCACCTCGAGCTTCACCTTAGGCAGGAAGTCCACGATATATTCCGCACCGCGGTAAAGCTCGGTGTGCCCTTTCTGCCGGCCGAAGCCTTTAGCTTCGGTGACGGTGATGCCGGACACGCCCACGTCGTGGAGTGCTTCCTTCACCTCATCCAGCTTGAACGGTTTGATGATCGCCTCGATTTTCTTCATGTCCGCTCCATTCCCCCGGCGAGCGCCGTCGCGCGTTCTTCAATAAGCGTGCCAGATTGCGAGTTGCAAGGACGCGCAGAAAATCGGGCGTTAAGCAATGCTGCACTGCCAAAAAACAGGGCAGAAAAAGATACGTTGCCTGATTATTGGGCATCAACTTCGCGCGACGAGACGAGGAATGACAGGATGGTAATCGAAACCGACTCCGAAATCGCCATCGGCCGCGACTCGTGGCTGATGCCGCCGGACCTCCGCGCGGCCTCCGTGGCGCAGCGCGAAATGGCTGAGGCGGCGGAGCAGGCGGATCGTTTCGGACCGCTCGGCGTCATCGCGGGCGTCGACGTCTCGATGCGCTGGCGGGACACGCGCGGCCCCGTCCACGCCGCGATCGCGCCGCTGCGCTGGCCGGAACGCGAGGCTCTACCCCCGGCCGTGGTTACGCAGATCCCGCGGATTCCCTATGTACCGGGCTATCTCGGCTTCCGCGAGGTGCCTGCGCTCGCTGTCGCGTGGCGCGGACTGCCTGAAAAGCCTGGTCTCGTCCTGGTGGACGGCCACGGCCGCGCACACCCGCGCCGCTGCGGTATCGCGGTCCAACTCGGCCTCGTTCTGGACGTGCCGACGATCGGCGTCGGCAAGACGATCCTGTGCGGCCGGCCCGAGGGGGAGCTCGGAGAATCGCCGGGAGACAGGGTGCCGCTGGTCGATCGCGGCGAGCAGATCGGCGTCGCGCTGCGCACCCGCATGCGGGCGCGGCCGATCTATGTCAGCACCGGTCATCGCATCTCGCTGGAGAGCGCGATCGCCTGGGTGCTGGATTTATGTGCAGGACGCCGCCTGCCGCTGACCACCCATCTGGCGCATGACGCCGCCAATGCGGAACGGGTGCGCTATGCTGCAGCTCAGCTATAAGGCGGCGCGTCGAGGCCCGCAGGGCTCTTGGTGAAGATTTCGCAGCCGTCCTCGGTGATGCCTACCGAATGCTCGAACTGAGCGGAGAGGCTGCGGTCGCGGGTGACGGCCGTCCAGCCATCGTCCAGCACCTTCACGTCGGGTCGGCCGATGTTGATCATCGGCTCGATGGTGAAGAACATGCCGGGCCTGAGCTCCGGGCCGGTGCCCGGACGGCCGACATGCACCACCTCGGGCGAATCGTGGAAGACGCGACCGAGGCCGTGGCCGCAGAAATCCCGCACCACGCCGTAGCGGTGCCGCTCCGCGAAGCTTTGGATCGCGTGGCTGATGTCGCCCAGGCGATTGCCGGGCTTCGCCTGCGCGATGCCGAGCATCATCGCTTCGTAGGTGACCTCGACGAGACGGCGCGCCTTGATCGGCACGTCGCCGATCAGGAACATGCGACTCGTGTCGCCGTGCCAGCCGTCCACGATCACAGTCACGTCGATATTGACGATATCGCCGGATTTCAGTGTCTTGGGCCCTGGAATGCCATGGCAGACGACGTGGTTGATCGACGTGCAGAGCGATTTCGGAAAGCCGCGATAGTTGAGCGGCGCGGGCACCGCACCTTCGCGGATGATGTGCTCGTGGGCGATCCGGTCGATCTCCTCGGTGGTCACGCCTTCCACGACGTGCGGCACCAGATTGTCGAGCACCTCAGCCGCCAGCCGCCCTGCGCGGCGCATGCCCTCGAAGCCTTCCGGGCCGTAGAGCTTGATCGCGCCGGTGCGCTCCGCGGCGGCGGAATCCGTCATCGTGATATAATTGGTCATGATCCCCATATAGCGTGCTCCGTCCGGCTTTGCGAGCGGCCCTTGCCGCGTTATGGCCTCATGCCATGGCAAACGAGCGCATTTGGACGGCCGGTCTCCTGGTGATCGGCGACGAGATTCTGTCGGGCCGCACGCAGGACAAGAATATCTCGCAGGTCGCGCTCTGGCTGAACCTGCAAGGCATCCGGCTTGCCGAGGTCCGCGTGGTGCCGGACGTGACCGATGCGATCGTGGAAGCGGTCAATGCGTTGCGCAGGCGCAACGACTATCTCTTCACCACGGGTGGCATCGGCCCTACCCATGACGATATTACCGTCGATGCGATCGCGGAGGCGATCGGGGTACCGGTAATCATCCATCCTCGTGCACGCGCCGCACTCGAAGGCTATTATCAATCACGCGGTGGCCTCACCGAGGCACGTATGCGCATGGCCCGTGTGCCCGAGGGCGCCGAGCTGATCGAGAACAGTATGTCGGGCGCGCCCGGCATCCGCCACGGCAACATCTTCATCCTCGCGGGGGTGCCGCATATTGCCGGCCTCATGCTGGAGGCGCTGTCCGGCAAGCTGGAGGGCGGCCGGCCGCTCATCTCCCGCGTGGTCGGCTGCTGGGTACCCGAGAGCGAGGTGGCCGACATGCTGGCTTCGATCGAGCGCGCCTTCGAAGGCTGCCAGATCGGGAGCTACCCTTTCTTTCGGGACGGCCGCGTAGGCGCCAATTTCGTGATCCGGTCCACCGATGCGGAGCGGCTCGATGCCTGCGCGGCTGCGCTGATCGCTGCGCTCCATGCCGCCGGCCGGGAAGGCGTGATCGACGGTATCTGACGCATGGCGCGCATCCTGCTCGGTTGGGAACTCGGAGCAGGGCGCGGCCACGCGGTACGCCTGACGCGGCTCGCCCGTCGGCTGCGCGCGCACGGGCACCGCCCGATTCTTGCACTGCAGCAGGTCGGCGCTCTGCCGGAGGACGTGGCGGAGATATTGCAGGCCCCGCTTTGGCCGGGCCAGATCGTCACGCTCGCTCGCCGCGCCGCGGGGCCGCCACGTGGCATGGGCGACATTTTGGCGACGCTCGGCCTAGGCGACATCGCGGCCATGACCGGGATGCTGCGCGCCTGGGATGGGCTGATCGGCGCGGTCCGTCCCGATGCCGTCGCGGCCGAATTCGCGCCTGGGCTGATGATGGCCGCGCACGGCAGGGTGCCGCTGCTGGCGTTGGGCAACGGCTTCTCTCTGCCGCCGGCGAATCTCGATCATTTTCCCGCGCTCGGCGCCGATGCCCCGCGCGAGCCGGAGGAGGCGCTACGCGACCGGCTCAACGTCGCCCGCGCCGCCTGTGGCCGGTCTCCGCTTGCCAGCTTGCCGGCGCTGTTCGCCAGCGATTGCGCGTTGGTGTCCACCTTTGTCGAGCTCGATCCCTATCGCGCATGGCGCCCGACGGGCCATGGCGCGCCGGTGACGGATGGACCGGTGCCCGCAGCAGGTGAGGGCAAGGAAGTGTTCGTCTATCTGTCCGAACCGGCGCGGTTGCCGGCGGCGTTTCTCGACGGTCTCGCCGCTTCGGGCCTTGCCGTCACGCTCCACGTTCGCGCTCTGTCTCCCGCGGAGGCGGCCGGCCTGGCGGCGACAGGCTTCCGGATCGAGCCGCTGCCCGTGCCCTTCGCCCGGATCGTCGGCGAGGCCGGGTTGCTGGTTTCGCAGGGTGGCCTCGGCTTCGTGAGTTCGGCGCTCATCGCTGGCCTGCCGCAGCTGATCCTGCCGTTCGACATGGAAAAGAGTCTTACCGCTGCCGCGATCACCGGCCTCGGTCTCGGCGAGACCGTGGAGGCGGGGCGGTTCGATGCGCAAAGCTTCGGCGCGACGCTCCGCCGGCTTGCTGGCGACTCCGTCCTGACGAAACGCGCGCGAGCAGCCGCGCCCCGGTTTCGCGCGCGCCTTGCCCGAAATGCGCAGGATGAGGCCATGGCCGCGATCGAGGAACTGCTGCGTCGCTGACGCTGGTCAGTGCGCGGTCGGCGCTTCGCGCCGGTAGCCGAGACGCAGCAGCATCAGCAGCGCGACCAGCCCGGCGACCGCCGCGATCGCGAAGGCTGCGCCGGGAAAATAGACCGGCGCTGCCTTGCTGGTGAAATAGGCGAGGGCCGGATTGAGCAGCATGGGCGCCAGGATCGAGGCGATTGCGCCGACGCTCTGGTTGAAGCCCTGCAGTTCGCCCTGCGCATCATTCGGCGCGCGGGTCGACATCATCGCGCTCAGCGCGGGCCCTGCGATCGCCTCGCAGCAGGTAACCGCCATGATCGCGAAAGCCATCCAGCCCTGCGTGGAGAGCATATAGCCGACGAAGCTCACCACGCCGATGCCCATGCCTAGGAGCGCGGCGCGCCATTCGCCGATCGCGCTGACGATCCGGCCCATCAGCAGCGTCTGCACCAGCACCATGGTGATGCCGACGAAGGCCAGCGACGCACCGATCATGCCCGACGACCAGCCGTAGCGCGCGATTGCGAAATAAGCCCAGGTTGCGGGGTAGACCATATGCGCGATCATCCAGAAGAAGTTCACCGCGGCCAGCGGCAACACGCCCTGGATGGATCGCAGCGAGATGAGCGCGCCCAGCGGATTGGCGCGGCGCAGATCGAACGGGCGACGGCGCTCGGCAGGCAAAGTCTCGGGAAAGAGGAAGCTGCCATAGACGAAGTTGAGCGCGGAAAGCGCGGCTGCGGCATAGAAGGGCGCGCGGGGGCCGAGTTCGCCGAGCAACCCGCCGATTGCAGGCCCGACGATGAAGCCGGTGCCGAACGCCGCGCCGACGAAGCCGAATACGCGCGCGCGCTCCTCCGGCCGGCTGATATCGGCGAGCGCGGCCTGGGCGGGGCCGAAGGAAGCGCCGAAGATCCCAGCCAGGGCGCGGCCGAGAAACAGCCAGCCGAGGCGGGGTGCGACCGCCATCAGCAGATAGTCGATGCCGAGCCCGGCCATGGCGGCCAGCAGCACCGGCCGGCGGCCGTAGCGATCGCCGAGATTGCCCATCAGCGGACCGCAAAGAAATTGCAGCAGCGCATAGATCGCCGCCAGCCAGCCACCGATACCAGTCGCCTTGGCGAGGCTGACATGGCCGAGTTCCATGACGAGCCGTGGAATCACCGGCATGACGATGCCGAACCCGATCGAATCGAGGAAGATCGTCACCAAGACGAAGCGCACCGCGCTGGATCGGGAAGTCTCGGTCAACGGTTGCTCCGCCGGCCGCGGCAGCCATTGCCGCCGGCCGGTGCGTACCGGTTAGCGCCTGCGCGAGGCTTTGCCTACCGATCGGCGCTGGTTTGATGCATCATCACCGCGATGAGCGCCCCCAGCTTCACACGCCGCGGCATCCTGGCCGGTCTTGCCGGCGCGGCCGGATTTCCGTCGCTTGCCTCAGCTGCCCGATCGCTACGCCCTGCCGCGGCGCTGACCGCCGCCGCCCGCCGGCAGGTCGGCGTGACGCTTGCCTATGATCCGGGCTATACCGCGCTGGCTTTCCCTGATGGCGACGTGCCGCGCAGCCGCGGCGTATGCACCGATGTGGTGATCCGCGCCTATCGCGATGCCTTCGGGCTCGATCTCCAGGCGCTCGTCAACGCCGATATGCGCCGCGCCTTCGGTGCCTATCCGCGGCGATGGGGGCTCGTTGCGCCGGATCGCAGCATCGATCATCGCCGCGTGCCCAATTTGCAGACCTTCCTGGCGCAGCAGGGCGCGCGCCTGCCGGTTCCTGCCGATCCCGAGGCATGGCGACCGGGCGACATCTTCACCAGGCTGATCGGCGGTCGGCTGCCGCATATCGGCATCGTCTCGGATCGGCGGCCCGGCGGGCGGCCGGGATGCGTGATCCACAATATCGGCGCCGGCGCGCGGGAAGAGATCGCACTGTTCGATCATCCGCTCACCGGCCGCTACCGCTGGATACTCGACGGCTGAGCAAATTGCCTGAGAACGCGCGAGCGAGCGAGTTTCGGATCCGCTGCCGCATAATGCGCCGCCGGCGCATTTCCAGACAGGCCTGATCCGCTGCGCGAAAATTTCGGTCCGGACGGAATGAATCGTCTCTGAAATATTCTGAAATCTCAGAGAGACCCTCCGGTGCGACTCCCCTCATCCTGCTGCTGGGAGTCGCACATGGCTACAAGACGGAGAAGAAAGCGGTCTGATTGCCGCAACGGCGTTCACAGGCCGAATCCGATCACGCGGACGTCCGACGGGGACGTGCTGCGTTCGGTGTGCCGCGATTGCGGGTGCCACCTGATCCGCACCGCTGCCACGCGGCGCTGGTTCCTCAGCGGTCTTCTCGCCTGATCCTGGCCCCTGACGAACGGCCGCTCAGCGACACCGGCGCGAAGCGGCGAGCCCGCGCAGGAAACCGCGCCGTGCATAGCCCGCGCTGATCGCTTCGTTGAGGCGCCGCTCCTCGGGCGCCGCTCCGGAAATCTCGCGCACCAGCCCGCGAAACGGGATGAAGGCGTTGACCACGGATTTCCCACCCGCCTCCGCCAGCTTGCCCGCCCGGTTTTCCTTCTTTTCCGGCTTCACGTCGAAGTCCGGGCCCAGCACGTCATTGAGAGCGCGCCGCGCGCTGCCGATCTGGGCGCAGGTCTTGAGCCCGGCCGTACCGTAGGGATTATCCCGCGCCGCTTCCAGAACGGGCGGAATCTTGGTCTTGGCGAGGCCGACGTCGTGCGCCGGCTGGGCGACGATCTTGCCGCCGGTGCGTACCGTATCACGCACCCCGTCCGATTTCGGCGCTTCGCCGGACCGTTGTTGTTCCTGTTGCGGCTGTTGCTGCGCCGCTGCGGGCTTGGGCGCTTCGCCGCTGTCCTGCGCCGCGATCGCTCTTGATGCGATCAGCAGCGCCATCATTCCCGTGCCGATTGTGGCCATTCTGTTCACGACGTTGGTCTCCCCTGGCCCTTGCGGGCATTGATCGCTCGCGCCGATCGCGCTGTGGCGGCGCGCGCATAAGATGGCAGCATTGGGAACGCATGAGAAACGATCTTGATCCAGCTGGGTCTTCACGGCGGGCTCATCGGGAAAAAGGGCAATGATTGTGGCCGCGCGGTGATCGTCCCGCCACCGAGATTGCATTGCGTCCGCCGCGCCTCATCCTCGCGCGGCTGTGGAGATCCGCATGAGGAGAGGGAAATGACCGAGGAGGAGATGATCGCCAACGGCAAGGCGCTCTTCACCAAATGCTATGGCGATGTCGTGCCAATGCCTGCCAAGGTCGAGCCCAAGGGCTATTCCGGCATGAGCATGAAGATGTTCAACGATTTCTGGGGCGACGAGCGGCTGTCGTTCCGGGAAAAGCGGATGGTGGTGATGGGCGTGCTCGCCGGATCGGGCGCCG
Organism: Flavisphingomonas formosensis; assembly: GCF_009755815.1. Lineage (GTDB taxonomy): Bacteria > Pseudomonadota > Alphaproteobacteria > Sphingomonadales > Sphingomonadaceae > Flavisphingomonas > Flavisphingomonas formosensis. Next base: position 119,473 of record NZ_WRPK01000012.1, on the reverse strand, counting down.
ATCCTTCCCTGTTCGCGATCCACGCCCGCTCCGCGCTGCAAAATGGCGAGATGACCGCGGAGGAGCTGCGCGCCGTCGTGCTGATGACGCTGCCCTATGTCGGCTATCCCTATGCCTCGCCGGCCTTCCTCGCGACCGAGAAGCTGATCGCCGAGCTCGGCTTGGGATGAGGGGGGATATGTCGTGATGACGAAGAGAGGGTGTCAGGCTGTCTCAATTTGTCTCGCGAAAGCCAGCGGCACACCCGTGAGCCGCCGCAATTCTTCGATCGTCAACCCGTCGACCAGCTCGATCACGCGCGCACCCTCTGGGCCGACCGCGATCACGCCGAGATCGGTGTAGATGCGCGAGACGCAGCCGAGCCCGGTCAGCGGATAGGTGCAGCGCTCGACCAGCTTGCTCTCGCCCTGCTTGGTGAGCAGGTCCATCATCACGAAGGTCTGCTTCGCGCCGATCGCGAGGTCCATCGCGCCGCCTACCGCCGGGATCGCGCCCGGCTCGCCGGTGTGCCAGTTGGCGAGATCGCCGTGGATCGAGACCTGGAAGGCGCCGAGCACGCAGATGTCGAGATGACCGCCGCGCATCATCGCGAAGCTGTCGGCATGATGGAAGAAGCAGCCGCCGGTCAGCAGCGTCACCGGCTGCTTGCCGGCGTTGATCAGCTCGGCATCCTCCTCGCCCTTTGCCGGCGCCGGGCCCATGCCGAGCAGGCCGTTCTCGCTCTGCAGGAAGATGTCGCGCTCCACAGGCAGGAAATCGGCCACTTTGGTGGGCAGGCCGATGCCGAGATTCACATAGGCGCCTTCGGGAATGTCGCGGGCGACGCGGGCGGCCATCTGGTCGCGGGTCATGCGGTTCATATTGTCTCTCCGGTCAGGCGGCCATGGGTTGCGTGGCGGCGGTCGCGATCTGGACGACGCGCTGGACGAAGATCCCCGGTGTCACCACCACCTCGGGGTCAAGCCCGCCCAGCGGCACGATCGCGGAAACCTGTGCGATCGTCGTCGCGGCGGCCATCGCCATGATCGGCCCGAAGTTCCGCGCCGTCTTGCGGTAGACGAGATTGCCCCAGCGATCGCCCTTCAGCGCCTTGATCAGCGCGAAATCGGCACGGATCGGATATTCCAGCACATAGTCGCGCCCGTCGATCCGGCGCGTTTCCTTGCTTTCGGCCAGCAGGGTGCCGAAGCCGGTCGGCGTGAAGATCGCGCCGAGCCCGGCTCCCGCGGCCTGGATGCGGGCCGCCAAATTGCCCTGCGGCACCAACTCCAGCTCGATCTGGCCGGCGCGATAGGCGGCATCGAAATGATGCGAGTCGGATTGGCGGGGGAAGGAGCAGATGATCTTGTGCACACGGCCGGCCTTGATCAGCGCGGCGACGCCGGTCTCGCCATTGCCGGCATTGTTGTTGATGATCGTGAGATCGCCCACGCCGCGTGCGATCAGCGCGTCGATGAGCTGGTCCGGCATGCCGGCGGTTCCGAAACCGCCGATCATCACCGAGGCGCCGTCGCCGATATCGGCCACTGCGGCTTCGGCGCTTTCCACCGACTTATCGATCATCTCGTCTTTCCTTCCGTAGATCGGTCCGCGCGCTGTCCGACTGGACATGGGATGTGTCAATCGATAAACGTCATATTGTACGATTATCGATCAATTATTGAGGGCGGGATGGCGGGCGCGATCGAGGCGGAGGGGGACCCGGATTTCATGACCTCGTTGGCGCGGGGGCTTGCCGTGCTGCGCTGCTTTGCCGAGCAGCAGCGGCCGATGACCATCGCCCAGGCCTCTCGTCTGACCGGGCTCAGCCGTCCCGCGGTGCGGCGCTGCCTGCATACGCTCGTTCGCCTCGGCTATGCCGCGCAGGACGAGACCAACTATGTGCTACGCCCGAAGACGCTGGCGTTGGGTTATGCCTATCTCTCCTCCAGCTCGCTTGCGCTCAAGGCGCAGCCCTTGCTGGACGAGCTGCGCGACGAGCTCCACGAATCCTGCTCGCTGGGCGTAATCGAGGAGGATGAGGTCTATTATGTCGCGCGCGCCGAGGTCTCGCGGATCATGTCAGTCGCGCTGCGCGTCGGCAGCCGGCTGCCGCTCTACAACACCTCTATGGGCCGCGTCCTGCTTGCCTCCCTGCCGCGCGCCGAGCAGGAGGCCTATCTGGCGCGTACCGAACTGAGAGCGGTCACGCCGCACACCCAGACCGATCCGGCGAGCCTGCTGGCGATCTTCTCGACGGTGCGGGACCAGGGTTACGCGATCGTCGACGAAGAACTGGAGCCGGGCCTGCGTTCCGTCGCGGTGCCGGTAACGGGGCGTGCCGGCCTCGTCGCCGCACTCAACATCGGCACCCAGGCCGCACGCGTGCCGCTCGCGGACCTTTACATGCGCTGCCTGCCGGCGCTGCGCCGCGTCGCGCGCGATCTCGGCAGCATGGGACTTTAGCAGCAGGGTCATTCTGTCCATCTTGCACGCGGGCGCGAATTGATCCATCGCCCCCGCCCATGTCGCGGGCGCTTCGCACAGGACGGGTCATGCCGCAGGCCTTCACGCTTGCGCTGATCATCTGCGCCCTGCTCATGCGCATGCTGGTCCCCCAGGGCTGGATGCCGGTCGACACGGCCGACGGATTGCGCATCACCATCTGTACCGGCGCCGGCCCCGTGCAGATCGAGCTGCCGCGGCAGAGCGCCGCCAGCGACGGCACGCATCACCGGACCGGAGACCAGGGGCATGGCGCCGCCGAAATGCCCTGCGCATTCAGCGGCCTCGCTCTCGCGCTCGACACGCCGTCGCTGCCGGGCTTCGTCGCGCCGATCGTCACGCTATTGCCCTGGCTGGCCGGTGCACCGGGTTTCGTCACCATTGGCCGCGGCCTCGCCGCGCCGCCTCCACCGGCCACCGGACCCCCGCTCGCCTGATCTCCCGCCGCGCTTCGGCGCGGCCCGGACGTGACAGGTCGATAGGAGCGCGTGACCCCTCGCGGCATGCGCGCACCGTTCTGCCCTGTCGCGCCCCGACGGCCCACGCCGTCCCAGGATCAGACAAGGGGACTATCATGACGAGCTTGCAGCGGGCGACGTGGCCATTCCTGGCCGCCGCCTCGATCATCGCCTTTTCCGCAACGGCGGCCGCCGCCGAATCCGCCGATGCCGGCGCGCCGTCGCCATCTGCGGACGATATCCTCGTGACCGCGCAGCGGCAGCAGCAGACCATCGAGAATGCGCCGTCCACCCGCGCCACGGTCACGGCGGAGCAGATTTCCGCAACCGTCAATGCGGTGAACATGGAAGACACGCTCAAGTATCTGCCGAGCCTGCTCGTGCGCAAACGCCATATCGGCGACACCCAGGCGCCACTTGCCACGCGCACCTCCGGCGTCGGTTCCTCCGCCCGCAGCCTCATCTATGCGGACGGCGCGCTGCTCTCCGCGCTGATCGGCAACAACAACACCAATGCCAGCCCGCGCTGGAGCCTCGTCAGCCCGCAGGAGATTGCGCGCATCGACGTGCTCTACGGCCCCTTTTCCGCGGCCTACCCCGGCAATTCGATCGGCGCCGTCGTCAACATCACCACGCGCCTGCCGGATACGCTGGAGGCCACCGTCTCGGCGGGCACCAACGTCCAGACCTTCAGTCAATATGGCACCGACGAGACGCTGCCCGCCTATCAGGTTGGCGGCACGATCGGCGACCGCTTCGGTCCGCTCGCGCTGTTCGCCAGCGTCGATCATGTGACGAGCAACAGCCAGCCTCTGCTCTATGTCACCGCTGCGCAGGCGCCCGTCGGCAGCAACGGCGCCTATCCCGATCGCAACCGACTGGGGCAGTCGATCCGAGTGCTGGGGGCGAGCGGCTTCGAACATCAGCGACAGGACCGGATCAAGCTGAAGGCGGCGCTCGATATCACGCCCGCCATCCGGCTCACCTATGTCGGTGGCCTGTTCCTCAACGATACCGTCGCGCATGCCGAAACCTATCTCACCGATCAGGCGAGTGGCGGCTCCGTCTATACCAGCGCTTTCTCCAGCGGCGTCTATCGCACCGAGCAACGCCACTGGTCACATGCTTTGTCTGCGACGGGCAGCAGCAGCCGGTTCGACTGGCAGGTCATCGGCACGCTCTACGATTATGCCCATGACACGCAGCGCACGCCGACCGGCATGCTGCCGTCGGCGGCCGATGGCGGAGCCGGCACGATCACCCGGCTGAAAGGGTCGGGCTGGAAGACGTTCGATGCCAAGGGCGCGTGGAAGGTGGACGCGGCCGGCCGCAACCTCCTGAGCTTCGGCGCGCATGGCGATTGGTTCGAGATCGACAGTAACCGCTATGTGACGACGGACTGGCTTTCGGGTGACGCGGGCGCGCTCAACCTCCAGTCCAAGGGTAAGACGCGCACGCTCGCGCTCTGGGCGCAGGATGCCTGGACGATCCTGCCCGATCTCACATTGACCGTCGGTGGCCGATACGAATGGTGGAAGGCCTATGACGGTCGCAACTTCTCGCTGTCGCCCTCCATCCCGCTGGTGATCCAGCCGAGGGTGACGGCGCATCGCTTCTCGCCGAAAGCCTCGCTTGCCTGGGACGTCGCGCCCGAGTGGACGGCGCGTCTGTCGTTCGGCCAGGCCCCGCGCTTCCCGACCGTCGGCGAACTTTATCAGCTCGTCACATCGCCGGTGCCTTCGGTGCCCAATCCGTCGCTCAAGCCCGAGCGCGCCCGATCCGAGGAACTGGCGATCGAGCGGCACGATGCGCATGGCTCGATCCGCCTGTCGCTGTTCAACGAGGATGTGAAGGATGCGCTGATCTCGCAGACCGGCCCGCTCGCCGGCACCACGATGGTCGGCACCTATGTCCAGAATGTCGATCGCACGCGGGCGAGGGGCGTCGAACTCGCGGTGCAGCGCACCGACATCCTGCCGCGCTTCGATCTGCAGGCCAGTGTCACCTATGCGGATGCCGAAACGCGCCGCAACGCGACCGTGCCCGCAGCCGAAGGCAAGCTGCTCCCGCAGGTGCCGCGCTGGAAGGCAACGGTGGTCGGCACCTGGCGGCCGGTGGACGAGGTCTCGCTGACCGCGGCGATGCGCTATGCCAGCCGCATGTACGGTACGATCGACAACAGCGATGTCGTCGGCAACACCTATCAGGGCTTCTACAAATATCTGGTAGTCGATCTGCGTGCCGAATTCCGGGTGGACCGCCACTGGTCTCTCGGGCTCGGCGTCGACAACGTCAACAACGACAAATATTTCCTCTTCCATCCCTTCACGCAGCGCAGCTTCCAGGCGGACTTCACCTGGAAGCTGTGAGCTTCTGCTTCGTCACGACTGAAGACGAGGCCGGCCACACCGGCCGGCCTCGCTCCTTATTCGGCTTGTTCAGGCCGCGTCGACCAGCACGATCTCGCTGTCCTCGATCGCGGTGACCTTCAGCACCTCGATCTCGCTGATCGCCGCGCCGTCGCGGGCGTTGACGCGGATCCCCTCGATCTCCACCGCGCCGCTCGCCGGCACCAGATAGCCGAGCCGATCCTTGCCGAGCGGATATTCGGCGGTCTCGCCGGCCTTCAGCGTCGCACCGACGACGCGGGCGTCCGTCCGGATCGGCAGCGCGTCATTGTCGTTGGCGAAGCCGGAGGCGAGCACCACGAATTGGCCCGCCCGATCGCCCTTGGGAAAGGGCTTGGCGCCCCATTGCGGCTGGTCTCCGGTCTTCGACGGAATGATCCAGATCTGGAAGATCTTCGTCGTCACATCCTCCAGATTATATTCCGAATGGCGGATGCCGGCGCCGGCGGACATCACCTGGACGTCGCCCGCCTCGGTGCGGCCCTTGTTGCCCAGGCTGTCCTGATGGGTGATCGCGCCTTCGCGGACATAGGTGATGATCTCCATGTCGCGATGCGGGTGGGGTGGAAAGCCGGTTTGCGGCGCGATCGTGTCGTCGTTCCACACGCGCAGGTCACCCCAGTGCATGCGGGCATCGTCATGATAGGTGCCGAAGGAGAAATGATGCTTGGCGTCCAGCCAGCCATGGTTGGCACCGCCCAGGGCGTTGAAGGGGCGAAGGTCGATCATATCCTGTCTCCATTCCGGGCCGTCGGTCGGGACGGCGATTGCTGTTGAGGCAAGAAATAGGCATTGCAGGCTTTCGGAGTAGCCGGATAAAATCCATCGAAATGTTCCAGGGAGTTGAATGATGGCAGGACCGGGCACGCCGACTTTCGATCAGCTCCGCATCTTCCTGGCGGTCGTGGACACGGGCAGTTTCGCCGCGGCCGGCCGGCGGCTCAACCGTGCCGTCTCGGTGATCAGCTACGGCATCGTGAATCTGGAGCAGCAGCTTGGCCTTACGCTGTTCGACCGAGAAGGTTCGCGCAAACCGGTGCTCACTACCGCGGGCCGCGCGCTGCTCGCCGAGGCGCGCACGATCGCGCAGGGGGTCGACGGGCTGCGTGCCAAGGTGAAGGGCCTGCTGGATGGGCTGGAAGCCGAGGTGGATCTGGCGGTGGACGTGATGCTGCCCTCCGAACGGCTCGGCAAGGTGTTGCGCGCCTTCGCCCGGGAATTTCCCACCGTGCAGCTGCGTCTCCATGCCGAGGCACTGGGCGCGATCACCGCGATGGTGCTTGATCGCGTCGCGGTGGTCGGCATTTCGGGGCCGCTCGCGGCGGGTGTGGATGGGGTGGAGTGCATCTCGGCCGGCTCCGTGCCGATGGTCCCGGTCGCCGCGCCGGATCACCCGCTCGGCCGCATGGAGCGCATAGCGCCGGGGGCGGGGCGCGAGCATATCCAGCTCGTCCTCACCGATCGCTCGCGCTTCACCGAGGGGCAGGATTATTCGGTGCTGAGCCCCAAGACCTGGCGCCTCGCCGATCTCAGCGCCAAGCACGCGCTGCTGCGCGAAGGCATCGGCTGGGGCAATATGCCGCTGCCGATGATCGAGCCCGATCTGGTGGCCGGCACGCTGGTTCGCCTCGCCATGCCCGATCATCCCGGCGGCACCTATCGCTTCGCCGGCGTCTGGCGCCGCGACACGCCCCCGGGCCCTGCCGCTTCCTGGCTGCTCGACCAGTTCGTGACGCTCGGCGCCGACGATCAGGAGCTCGAGGGCATGGGGGATATTTGAACGGGAAGGATGGATTGCTTCTTCCTTTCGTCCCGACGAAAGTCGACATGACGGGAAGATAGGGAACATCGTACATGCGTACCGGCCGGCTCGAAGCCTTCACCGATGGCGTGGTCGCCATCATCATCACGATCATGGTGCTGGAGCTGAAAGTGCCCGCGGGCGGCAGCTTCGCCGCGCTCTCGGCCAGCGTGCCGATCCTGCTCGCTTATGTCCTCTCCTTCGTCAATGTCGGGCTCTACTGGAACAACCACCATCACCTGATGCACGCCACCGACCGGATCGACGGGCGCGTGCTGTGGGCCAATCTCTTCCTGCTCTTCTGGCTCTCGCTGGTGCCCTTCGTGATCCGCTGGCTCGACGAGAGCAGCTTCTCGGCTGCGGCGACTGCGGCCTATGGCGTGGTGCTCGGCATGGCGGCGATCGGCTATCAGGTAACGGAACGCGCGATCATCGCCGTGAACGGCCGCGATTCCGCCCTCGCCCGCGCGGTCGGCGCGGACCGCAAGGGCAAGATCAGCATCCTCCTTTATGCGATCGCCATCCCCGTCTCCTTCTGGATCCAGGCAGTGGCGATCGCGCTCTACGTGGCGGTGATCCTGGTGTGGCTCATCCCCGACCGGCGGATTGAGCGGGTGTTGAAGGAGTGATGGGTCGGGCGAGGTGAGTCGATTGGGATTTGGCGTTTCGTCAATTGAGATTGGAAGATCGTTTTGCCCAAATCTTGCCAATCATGACCCGATTGGGTGGTAATAAAAGTTGCGATCTGGGGTTTCAAAATGATGTGCGCGGCAACGTTTCATCTGTGTATTGCGATAATCGGTCTTGCGGTCGCTGCACTGAGTTTATTTTACTGGGTTCAAGACGGCGGTTGGCTCATTGCGGTGACATTTATTTTTCTTATCGGTGCTATAATCGACATTCTGTACTGGTGGAAGGCTCCTCGCTAGCCGAGCAAATATATCGATGTCTCGGCCAGAGGCCGAAAACCCCAATCGCTGCAGTTGTAAGCGTCGAATCCCATGATATGTTACCTGAATGATACGTTTTATTGCCTGCATTTTAGCTATCATGGTCGGCCTATCAGTCGGTTCGACGATTGATAGATTTTTGCAAATATATCCAAATTTTTGCCAGGCGCTCGCAATTGCCGGCGGCATTTTTGCTTATGAACCCATTAAGGGCCTTCTCGAAGGTCGATTTACCTCGACACACGAAAGCTGAAAGTCGAGATTCCCCCAATTTCGGAAATGCATCTGCAAGGTGCAGCCGATACTCACGCCGGCTCCCGCGAAGCCGGATGCAGTGCGCACGCCGCCGTCCCGGCCAGCACCAGCACCCCGGCGAGCGCCAGCGGAACGCTGAGCCCCGTCCGCATCACCAGGACCGCGCCGATCACGGCCCCGCCGAAGATCGCCGCGACGCTGCCGATCCGCCGCGCCCAATTGGGATTGGCGCCGCCCGCCAGCGAGGAATCCGCCGCAAGGCCGGTCAGGGTCAGGGTCAGCACGGTGGTGGTGAGATCGGGGATCTTGAGTTGGCGGATGGTGGCGTTGCGGAAGCCCATCGCGATGCCGGTCAGCGCAATGATCGCATAGACGCTGGCGCCGGGGCTCTGGCTTGCGATGTCGAAGCCGATCGCGACGCCGGCCGCGATCCACAGCAGCGCCGCCTCGATCGTCGCGGCGACCATCAGCCAGTGGCGCAGCGGCCGTCCGGCATGCGCCTTGCCGGTGCGCCCGGCGATCAGCGCGCCGCCCAGGAAGGCGCAGATCGCGACCAGATAAGGCGCGACGCGAAAACCCGGCGTGCCCGCGGCGGCAAAGCCGAGGAACACGATGTTTCCGGTCATGTTGGCGGTGAACACCTTGCCTAGGCCGAGCACGCTGATCGCATCGACCAGCCCGGTCGTCACGGAAAGTAGCAGCAGCAGCCAGGGGAGGGGCGACGGTGTGGCGGTGTTGGTGGGCATGTCAGTCCCTTCCTGTCAGAGGGCGGTGTTTATAGCTTACTTTTCCGCAAGCATTGGGGCGACGCATTGCGCAGGGAGCCGCTTCTTCGTCATGCTGACGAGTAAGAAGGGTCCCTGACGATAGGTGAACGCCGCAGCCCTTGCAGAGAGAGGAGATGAATATCGATCGAGGCTTATGACCATCTTCGTCAGATCCGGAAATTGGCTTCCACGCCCAGCATGCCGATCGTCTTCGCCGGCCCGGTCTCGCGGATGAAGGCGCCCGGCGCGAAGGCGGAGAGCGAGGTGGAGAGCTCGAGCTCCGGTGTCGCCTGCCAGCTCAGGCTCGCTTCCAGCTCCTTGCCGATGAAGCGCGCCTTCGCACTGCCCGGCGCGCGCAGCAGGTGGCCCGGAATGTCGTAGACGCCGTCCCCCCGGCTATAGCGCCAATAGGCCATGGCGGAGATCCCCAGCGACAGGTCATGGCGCAGCGCCAGCGTGACGCCCGGATTGGTGCTGATGATGTTGGTGGGGCCGACCGGCGACAATTCGCCGAAATATTTGCCCTTGGGGAACAGCGCGTTGAACGTTCCGAGCGTCTTGTCGCCGGCATGGCGATCGCCGCTCACGACGTTCACCCGCAGGATCGCGTGCGGCGCCAGCGGGGCGGTCGGGAAACGGCGGCCGAATTCGGTGCCGAGGGTCCAGGCCCGGATGGACTCCCCCGCGAAGCTGCCGAACTGGAGGACGCCTTCCACGTTCCAGTCCCAATCGCCGGCGGTGCCGTGGCTGCGTAGGCCGATGCTGTGCCGTCGTTCCACGCCGCCGCGGCTGCCGAAGCTGGCGGCGCCGTTGCGGTAGCCGAGATAATAGAGGTCGAGGCCGGGCAGTGCGGCATAGACGCCCCACAGGCTCTTCGTATCGGACGCGGCGTCGTCAAAGTTCCCCTTGCCGGGCTGCACTGGACGCACCGCCAACAGGCTGATCACGCTAGTGCCGCTCCGGATGTCGGCGCGGAATCCGTCGAAGGCGAGAGGCACGTTGGGGCCGTAGCGCGTGCCGATCAGCCTTTCGGTGCCGAGCGACAGCATCTGCCGCCCGCCGCGCACGGTGAGCGAGGTGTTGGCTGCGATCGGCAGCGTGACGTCGGCAAAGCCCTGCAGCAGATCGAGGCCGGTTTCGTCCACCGGTCCCGCGCTCGGCGCCACACCCACCGCCTTGGCGAGGATCGGCTGGACGAAGGCGCGCACCTGCCCGACATGCAGGTCGACATAGGGCATGGCGCGCAGCCAGACATAGGAGTCGTTCGGCGCCGGGCCGTCGCCCCAGCCATTGTTCCGATAATTTTCGGACCGCAGCCGCAGCTCGCCGCCGGTGGTCAGCCATGCGCCGCCGCGGCTGTCGAGCGGGATATATTTGAACTTCTCGGTCCACCGTCCGGTCTGCTCGTCCGGGTCCGCAAGTGCAGACCAGTCCTCGTCATAGCGGGTGATGGTGAGGGTGGGCGGCTGCCACGCCTCGCGCTCCGCCGCCACCGCCGGTGTGCTGCCTGCGAGCAGGCCGATGGCAAGCGTGCCGCCCCGAAACGCGCTCTTCCGCGCATTTCCCAACAGACGCTCAGGCACGGCCGGTCTCCGTCCGGTTCCCGGTGATCGCCGCCAGCGCGAAGCCGCCGACGAGGCCGACATGTTCGAAGAAGGCGTTCATCGCCGTGAAGCGTTCGCTGCCCTGCATCGTCCAGAAGGCATTGGCCTTCAGCGCGGCGAGTGCGGTGAACACGCCCAGCATGCCGGCCCCCAGCCACAGCCAGCGGCCGGTGAGGATCAGCATCGCGCCGCCCAGCTCGACGAGGATGGTGAGCGCGGCCCAGAAGGCCGGCGGGGTCATGCCGAAATGGGCCTGCTCGGCGATGGCGCCGGGAAAGTCGGCGAGCTTTACGATGCCGCCCTGCAGATAGGCGCCGACCAGCGCCAGCCGCGCCGCCCGGCCGGTCCAGGGCGATGCGAGCGCCGCCTGGACGAAGGGCGGCGCGGGGGAGGCACTGACGGGGTTCATCGCCCTGCCGCCGCGTGGATCTCGGCGATGTAGCCGCCGGGGAACTGCACGATCGCCGCTTTCCGGTCGCCGGCGTCATAGGGACCGTTGACGATCGCCGCGCCGGCCGCCGTGGCCTTGTCCAGCGTCGCCTTGAGATCGCTCACCTCATAGCCGGTCATGTCGCGGCCATAAGGCCAGGGCAGTGCGCCGTCGCTGACGATGAGGACGATCTTGCCGTAGCCGGACTGGATGCGCACCCGGCGAACGGTGGTGTCCGGCCGTCCGATTTCGGTGCCCGGCGCGGCGCGCTCGTCCGAGACGATCGTGCCGTGCGCGAAGCGCTTCCACTGCGCGAGGAAGGCATCGGCGGCGTCCGCGGTCAGGTAGACGCGGTTTTCCGGCACGGTCGCAAGTGGTGCGTAGCTGGGCTTGGTAGTGTGCCAATAGAGCTGCATGTTCACGCCGCCGGCCCATTGCACCACCACGTCGCGGCCGATCGGGTCGGGGAAGGTGGTCAGCATGCGCACCGCGCCCGCCTTGCGCGCGGCCTCCGCCGCGGCGTCGATGTCCGTCACCAGATAGCCGGTCCGTTCCGCGCCGAAGGGATAGGGGATCGGTGTCTTGAAACCGAAGACGGAGATGCTGCCGGCTGGCGTCAGCACCAGCTGCGAGATGGTCTGGCTCGGCGTCGGCGTCACCTGGAACACGCCCTGCTTCGAAGTCGTGCCGCCGAAGGTGGCGACGAAGCTCGTCACGAACCGGTCGAAATCCGCGGCCGGCACATAGACATGGGTCGTGTCATATTGCGGGCCGACTGAATAGTCGGTGGCGGCTTTCGTCGCGGCTTGCGCCGGGAGGGTCGGTGTCGTCGAGACTGCGAGGCCGATCAGGCTGGCGGTGATCAGGGTCTTGATGCGGATGATCATCGGATATCTCCAGTGGTGTTTGCGTGTATTCGAGCCCTGTCGTTCTTTCTTTTCCTTCGTCGGGATGACGATGGTTAGGATGGCGTCACACCGCCCAGCAACCGCAGCCGAGGGCGCCCCAGAAGCTCTGCACGTCGGCAGCGGGAACGGCGGTGCCGAGCGCGGCGGCATGGTCGTGGCCGTGTACCGAGCAGGCGCTATGGCAGCCGCAGGCGGAGGCGAGCTTTTGTGCGGTCTCCGGCCGGCGCCAGTGGCCGCCGAAGGTGGCGACCGGCGACCAGTCGGGTGTCGGTTTGGGCAGCGCCGGGGCGATTGGCGCATAATCGCCCTCGCCATGCACGATCTTGCCGCCGAGCAGGGTCAGCACCGCCCGCAGATGGACGATCTCGTCCTCCGGCACCGTGAAATAATCGTCCGAGAGCAGAGCGAGGTCGGCGAGCTGGCCCGCCTTGATCTGGCCCTTCTTGCCCTGCTCGCTCGAGAACCACGTATTCGCCTCGGTCCAAAGGCGCAGCGCCGTCTCGCGGTCCAGGCGGTTGGCGACCGGGTAGAGCCGCAGGCCGCCGACGGTCTTCGACGTAACCAGCCAGGAGAGCGACACCCAGGGATTGTAGCTGGCGACGCGGGTGGCGTCGGTGCCGGCGCCGACCGGCAGGCCTGCGGCCATCATCTTGCGGATCGGCGGGGTCCGCTCGGCAGCCTTGGCGCCATAGCGTTCGACGAAATATTCGCCCTGGAAGGCCATGCGATGCTGCACGGCGATGCCGCCGCCGAGCGCCGCGATGCGATCGATGTTGCGATCGCTGATCGTCTCGGCATGGTCGAAGAACCAGTTGAGGCCGCTCAGCGGAATGTCGCGGTCCACCTTCTCGAACACGTCGAGCGCGCGGGAGATGGTTTCGTCATAGGTGGCGTGCAGCCGCCAGGGCCAGCGCCGCTCGGCGAGCAGGCGGATGACCGGCTCGAGATCACCTTCCATATGCGGCGGCATGTCCGGTCGCGCGACGCGGAAATCCTCGAAATCCGCAGCCGAATAGACCAGCATCTCGCCCGCGCCATTGTGCCGATAGCTGTCGTCGCCGTCCCCCGGCTTGATCTGGGTCGACCAGCTGGCGAAGTCCTTGAGCTCTTCCTTCGGCTTCTGGGTGAAGAGATTATAGGCGATGCGCAAGGTGAGCTCGCCATCCCGGTGGAGCTTCTCGATCACTTCATAGTCGTCGGGATAGTTCTGCGACCCACCGCCTGCATCGATCACGCTCGTGACGCCCAGGCTGTTGAGCTCGCGCATGAACTGGCGGGTGGAATTGACCTGATAGTCCTGCGGAAGCTTGGGGCCCTTGGCCAGCGTCGCATAAAGGATGGTGGCATTGGGCTGGGCGAGCAGCAGGCCGGTCGGGTTGCCCGCCGCGTCGCGGACGATCTCGCCGCCTGGCGGGTTCGGCGTGTCCTTCGTATAGCCCACCGCCAGCAGCGCGGCGGCGTTCAGCAGCGCGCGATCGTAGAGGTGGAGGATGAAGACGGGCGTATCCGGCGCGGCGGCATTGATCTCGTCGATCGTCGGCAGGCGCTTCTCGGCGAATTGATGCTCGGTGAAACCGCCGACGACGCGCACCCATTGCGGCGGGGGGGTGTTTTCCGCCTGCTTCTTCAGCATCGCCATCGCATCGGCCAGGGTGGGTACGCCCTCCCAGCGCAGCTCCATATTATAGTTGAGCCCGCCGCGGATCACATGGATGTGGCTGTCGATCAGCCCGGGGATCATGCGGCGGCCCTTGGCGTCGATCACTGTCGCGTCCGGCGCGGCGGCGGCCCGCACCTCCTGCTCGGAACCGACGGCGAGAAACCTGCCGTCGCGGATGGCGACGGCTTCGGCGATCGGATTGGCGCGGTCGAGCGTGGTGATCTTGGCGTTGACGAGGATCGTGTCGGTGGCGTGCATCGGTGATTTTCCCTGAGCGGATGTAGCGAGGGCGGCTGCGGCGGAACCGGCGAGCGCCTGCCGGCGGGTGAGAAGGGTCATGCGGCGCGGTCCTGCGCGTCGTCCGCCTCGCGCACGGCCTGCGGGCCGAGGATGTGGGCCGCGCAATCCGTCTTCACATAAGCGAGGGCATCCTGCCCCCGGAACAGCCGCTTCGCCACCGGCAGTGCCTGCTCGCCGATCAATATGCCGAGCAGGCCGATCAGCGCGATCGCCGGCGGTGCGGGGGAGCGGACGTTGAGCAGGCTGTAGATGAGGCCGACGAGCAGGCCGGCGGCGAGAGAGAGCAGATAGGGTTTCATGTCTCTATCCCCTTTTCGGAAGGACGGAGCCGGCACGGCGGCCGGCTCCGTGGCGTCAGGCGTGGCCGCCTTCGGAGGCGCCGAACATCGTCTTGGCGTAGGTGATGCCGATGCCATAGGCGCCGCCCCATTTCTTCGCGACACCTGTGGTGAACTCGTAGGTCTCGCCGCGTGCCCAGTCCCGCTGCAGCTCGAGCAGATATTGCACGGAGGTCATTGGCTTCGCGCCGAGCTGGATCATCCGCTGCACCGCGCGCTCATGTGCTTCCGCCGAGACGTCGCCGCAGGCGTCCGCGATGAAATAGACGTCGAAGCCCTGGTCGATGGCGGAGGCCACCGGGCCGACGATGCACACGGAGGTCCAGAGTCCGGCGAACACCAACCGCTCCTTGCCGATCCGGTTGACCTCGTCGATCACGGCGGCGTCCTCCCATGTGTTCATCGAGGTTCGGTCGAGGAGTTTCTGGCCGGGGAAGGGATCGGTCACTTCGCTGAACATCGGGCCGGAAAAGCTCTTCTCGGCAACGGTGGTGAGGATGGTGGAGACGCCGAAGCCGGCCGCGGCATTGGCGACGAGGGCGGCGTTGTTGCGCAGGAGGGTCGGATCGATCGACTTGGTGGCAAAGGCCATCTGCGATTGGAAGTCGATCATCACGAGCGTGTGGTCGCCGGGCGAGAGCAGGGTCTTGCCGGGGGTCGGGGTGGCGATGATGGTCATGTCGGAATGTCCCTCGTAGCGGATCGGTTTCGGCGTCCCGGTGGTTTCCGGTTGCCGTGATCCGATTGCTAAGGCGCAACGGTTTATCGAAATAGTCAGATAAAGTGGACGATATCGTTCAAGATTATCGAATATGCGCCTCTGTCTTCCGGAAAGGGTTATGTTCAATTTTCTGGAACATCTGATCTGATTTTATCGGCCTTATCCGGAAGGTCGGAGTCGGCCATCTTGGCTCCACACCCAAGCAGGAGACCAACGATGAGCTTCGTAACCACCGCCGACGGCACCCGCATCTTCTTCAAGGATTGGGGTGACAAGACCGCCCAGCCGGTCGTCTTCTCGCATGGCTGGCCGCTTTCCGCCGATGCCTGGGACGGGCAGATGCTGTTCATGCTGCAGAACGGCTTCCGCGTAATCGCCCATGATCGCCGTGGTCATGGGCGGTCGGACCAGCCGGGCTTCGGTAACGACATGGACACCTATGCCGACGATCTGGCGGCGGTGATGGATGCGCTGGACCTGAAGGACGCGATCATGGTCGGCCATTCCACCGGTGGCGGCGAGGTCGCCCATTATATCGGCCGCCACGGCACGGCGCGTGTCGCCAAGGTGGTGCTGATCGGCGCGGTGCCGCCGATCATGGCGAAGAGCGAAGCCTATCCGAACGGTCTCGACATCGCGGTGTTCGACGGCATCCGCAAGGCCGTGCTCGACAATCGCTCAAACTTCTATCTGGATCTCGCCATTCCCTTCTATGGCTTCAACCGCGAAGGAGTGAGCGTCAACGAAGGGCTGCGCCAGAGTTTCTGGCTGCAGGGCATGGCTGGCAGCATCGTCGGCCAATATGAATGCGTCCATGAATTCTCTGAGATCGACTATACCCAGGATCTCAGGAAGATCGACGTACCGACGCTCGTCATCCATGGCGACGACGATCAGATCGTTCCGATCGGCAATGCCGGCATGCTTTCCGCGAAGATCGTGCCCGACGCCACGCTCAAAATCTACGAAGGCGCGCCGCACGGTCTCGCGTCGACCCATCAGGACCGCCTGAACGCGGACCTGCTCGCTTTCGCCCGCGGCTGAACCGCTGGATTCTCTCCGGTTTCTCTTTGGCAGGGGCGGTCGCGTACCGCCCCTCTTTTTGTCCCGCTACTGGTCTGCGCCGCTGCTCTTCACCGCCTCGACCCTCAAACGGGGGAAGACGGTCTCGATCGGCTTGGTATCGGGCAGCACATAGACATATCCGCCCTTCTTCTGGAAAAGAGGGCGCAGCAGCTTGGTGTAGAAAGCCGTCGGCACATTGATGCAGCCGAAGGTGATGCGATTGTCGTCCGATGTCGGCGACAGCATCCGCTGGCGCCGCCGTTCCTTGGGGCCGACATCCTTCGGGATAGGATGGAGCGCCACCGATGTGGCGTAATCGACCCACAGCACCCGTTCCCCGCCCACCGGCAATCCGAACTTTGCGAGGAAGCGGCCCGCGGGCGTGGTCTTTTCGGCGGGGCCGAGATCGGCGAGTCGCTTGCTGCCTACACCCGGGCTGGCATCGTCCCCCACGGCGATGCCGATCAACACCGGGACAGCGCTCAACGGCTTCCCCTTCTTGTCGAAAAGGAACAGCGCAGCGTTCTTCTTGTCGACGACGAGCCAGGGCAGGGACTGATTGTCGTGCGACGTGGCGACCCAGCTGGTGACGCGCGCCGCATCGGCCGACGGGGTGATTGCAGGTTTCGCTTCACTGCGCTTGGACTGCGGTTTTGCGGTGCCTGGTTTCGCAGAATCGGGTTTTAGGGCTTTGGCTGGATACGTGCCTGCAACGGCTAGAATGACGAGAAGGGTTCCAGCCAATACCCGCGAGGGTTGGATCATCTGGTGGGAGCGCTCGGAAAAGATTCGGTCGCCCCTCCATGGGGCGACCGATGCAGGAAAGACAGTCTGATCAATATGCGGTGCCGTGCGAGATCAATGGCGTGGCCGCTTGCGCCTCGCCTCCTGCGTCTGCAGCCTTTGCTCGACGCCATCGACCCGGGCGTTGAGCTGGTCCAGCCGCTGGCCATTGTTCTGCGCCTGACCGGAGGCCGCCTGCGCTTCCGCCAGCGCCGATTTGGCCGTGCCGTCGGTCTCCTGCAATTTCTGCTCGAGCGTGTCGACGCGCTGGCTCACGGGGGCGATCTGCTCGCGCACATAGGATTTGGTCGCGCAACCGCTGAGACCGATGGCGCTTGCCAAAGTCACCACAGAAAGCGCGGATTTCGACACAAATGGGGGCATAGAATCTCGTCCAATCGTTAACCGGTCGGAACAAGCAAGCCGAGCGACGATATTTCGACAATCCGGATTCTGTTCGGCTGTGCATCAATTCTGCCCAGTGGATGACTGGTATGCACACGGCGTAAATTTCGGGCGCTTCGCCGCAGCGGAAAAGCTGCTCGCCGGCTACTTCTTCTTTTTCCGCTCAGAGGCAGGGGCGAAAGGATCGATCGGTATATCATCCGAACGCATCTTTTTGCCCGCCGCGGCCGCGGGCTTGTCCCGCTGTGCCTCGACGCAATTGCGCAGGGCTGCAACCGCCGGCCCACTGCCCTCGATGTTCAGCCGTTCGACCGGCACGTCGCCCTTGGAGATGGAGAGCAGCTTCGATCCGGCGAAATAGGTCGGAAATTTCACCTCGAAGCTGGTGACGAAGCCCTGTTTCCCATCGGACGCCATGCCGACGGCGAAATGCTTCATATAGCTGCCGCTGGCGAGCTTGAAATCGAGCTTCAAACGGTCTTTCGGCTTGATCGACCAGTTGGCGTTGAGGATCGACAGATGGTTCGTCCCTTCGAGGTCGATGCCGAGCAGCAAGGTCGTCCCCCCGGGATGTTCATAAGCCCGGGTCACGAAGCAGCCTTTGCCGTCCTTGCTGACGGCGACGGTCCAGTTTCCGATGTCTCGCGGATAGTCCGTGGCGGCAGCTGCCGCGCCTGCCAGAAATGCGGCGGCGCCCACCAGGACAAGCATTGCCGACCGTCTGATCGCCCGACGCCCGACCCGTGTGAAATGGCCGGCGGGCGCGATCGGATGGTGCGGTACTGTCATGGGCATATGTCTCCGCGGCGATCCTAGAGCATCGCGCGGAAAAGTGGGAACCGGTTTTCCGCGATGGGGAATCGGGCAGGCGGATGCTTCGTCTCTCCATCTGGGAGACAGTTGACCGCCGCCCCGGAACCGCACAAGCGAGCATGATGAGAAAGATGGTGCAAGCTTCCGGTTCATTAGGATGCAGCCTTGCTTCCGGCGAAGAAGACGTCGGTCGGCATCATGCACCGATATTGGCCTTCCTGGCCGAAGCGGATAGCCCGCTATCTTTTGGCTTGTCGTCCCGGAGATGGACGAGGATTGGGCCAGTGTCAGCGTCATACCGACGAAAGCGGGCCGCTCCATGTCGATATAGTCTCATCCCTTTTGACGTCCAGGGGTACCGCCGCTACAGCCTGTCCTGCCAACCTGTCCGAAATTTAAGGCAACATTCCGTTACGCCGCCGGTTTGGATTGCTGCGGGGTGAAGACGGAGAGACGCCCATGAGGAAAATCGGGATCGCGCTTACCGCTGCAGTTGCTGCACTGCCGCTCGCGGCCTGCGTCAGCGATGGCTATTATGCCGGACCGGTCGGCCCGGATCCGATCGCCTATGACGGATTCTACGACGATTATTACGGTCCTATCTACGACGGCTATTGGGGCGATGGCGGTGTCTTCTATTATCGCAGCGGCCCGCATGGTCATTGGCGCCCGGATCATGGCGGCCATTTCCGGCGTGACATGGGCGGGCCCGTCGGCGGCGGCCGCGCCTTTCATCCGATGCACGGCAATTTCACGCCGCCCGCCGGCCATGGCGGTCGCCATCATTGACGATGACCGCCTCAAAGGGCGGTTCGGCTCCGAAAGCCCGGCAGAAATCCATTCTCGAGCCGGGCCCTTTGCTGCGGCAGCCGCGTGCGTCAAGCTGTGCGAGCGATGTCCCATCCTCCCTGGCGACGAAGGAGCTTTCATGGGTCGTCATCCCGCGGATTCACCGCGGCACGGAAATGCCGTTTTCCTTGGTCCACTTTGCGAACCACGGAGTCAGTTGCCGCTCGCGCAGGTTGCGGACGGCGGCGGTCTGGTCGTCGATCACCAGCGACCAGTCGGCTCCCGCCCTGTAACGCGGCCAGGCCGGCAGGCCGGCACCGTTGGGATCGCCCGTTTTTACGAAGTTGACGATGTAGGACTGCATCATCCGCGAGACGGCTCTGTCCCGGCCGGTCGGCGCCTTGAGATGATCGAAGGCGTAGCCCATGTCCGCGCAATGCGGGGCGCCCGCCATCTTGCCGCGCTGTGCCTCATCCACATAGCGGAAATAATAATGGTAGGCGGGTGCCCCGCCGTGCGCTGCGAAGGCGCTCATGCCCACGCTGGCGGAGGTGAAGATGAAGTCGGTCTGCACTTGGCGCAGCAACTCCGGATCGCTGATCGTGCCTTGCCCGGCGTAGGCCGGGCGTAGGTCGTCGACATCGACGCCGAAGCGATCGGCCAGCACCTTCTTGTCGAAGCCCATCAGCCCGAAGATGCTCGCCTCATTGTCGGTAGAGCCCGAGAGGAGCGGCACCTTGGCCTGCTTGCCTTGGGCGAAGAGGCGGCCGATCTGGTCGGGCATCAAGGTCCCGTCGATCACCGCGCCGAAATTCGGCGGCCCCGGATCGCCGGCCAGGATCTGCTCGACGCTCAGCGCACGCAGCCTGGCGAGCGCATCGGGGCCATCGCCTGCGATGCCCGCGCGCGCCGCGAAGTCCAGCCCCTGCCGCTCCGCAACCGCCAGGGGCCTCGTCGCGTTGAACAGGCCGCCGCCCGAATGCGCGCTGGCCTTGGCGAACAGCCCCCGCGCTTCCGGCGATGCGACGAGCGCATTGATGCTCGATCCGCCGGCGGAGCAGCCAAGGATCGTCACATTGTCTGGATCGCCGCCGAAGCGTGCGATATTGGCCTTCACCCATTTCAGCGCGGCGATCTGATCCATCAGCCAGTAATTGGCGATCTGGTCTCCATTCCGGTCCCCGGTGATCGCCGGATGCGCGAAGAAGCCGAGGCGACCCAGCCGGTAATTGAGCGAAACCAGGACGATACCCTGCTTCACGAGCGCGGAGACCCCCTGGTCGGCGATCTCGCGTCCCGATCCCACGAAGAAGGCGCCGCCATGGATCACGACGAGCACGGGCAGCTCGCGCCTCTTGCCGCTGGGGGCGACGACATTGAGCGTCAGGCAGTCCTCGCTTTGGGCGAACGGTGCCTTGCCCGGCATGGTGGGCTGCGGGCACGCCGCGCCAAATGCCGTGGCATCCCGCACAGCGCTCCACGGCTGGACCGGCTGGGGCGGCCGCCAGCGCAGCGCGCCCACCGGCGGGGCCGCATAGGGAATGCCCTCGAACGCCGTCCCGCCCTCCAGCGGCAGTCCCCGGACAGGACCGGACGCGGTGCCCACCACCGGCCCCGGCGACGGCGCCGCGCCGACCAGCGCCAGGCCCGCAAGCATTGCGAGCACACGGATCGCTTTTGGGACTTTCGCCATCACGATCGTCGCCCGCTGATCAGAATTTGAAGTTGACCCCGGCCGTGGAGGCGCGGCCCGCCGCATCGTAAAGCGAGATCGCGAATAGTCCGTCTGGCTTCCTGTCTGGAAAAGCTTGTTCTCAGCATGTTCTGCGAAAGCTCTTCGGGCGGCTCTTGGGGCAGGATCCACACTCTCCGAGTTTTATATTGTGTTAAAATTTTAACATAGTGCAATTTTGGAAGGGTCTATGGTGCATCCGGGAGGCTGTCAACGAATATAGATCCATTATTTTATGGTCTTTCGGGACAGCGCTCGACCTCCCGGCAAAATGTTCGTGAGCGTCATGTGCCAGTTCGCAGGAGCATGGCGACGCGGCGGAGGAGATCGTCCACCGCGAAGGGTTTGGTAAGCACCTCCATGCCACGCTCGATATGGCCGTGGTTCAGCACGGCGTTCTCCGCATAGCCGGTAACGAAGAGGATGCGGAGCTCCGGTCGCGTCTGGCGTGCGGCGTCGGCGATCTGGCGGCCGTTGAGGCCGCCGGGCAGGCCGACGTCGGTGATCAGCAGGTCGATCCGGCCCTGGGATTGTAGGATGCGCAGGCCGGACGGCCCGTCATCTGCCTCGATGCAGGAATAGCCGAGATCAGACAGGGCATCGACGATCAGCATGCGCACCGTCGGCTCGTCGTCGACCACCAGCACCGTCTCCCCCGCCGTCGCATCGGTATCGGACGCGATGAGGGCCGGCGGGTCGGTCATTTCATTGCCGTCGTGCCGTGGCAGGTAGACGCAGACGGTCGTACCCTGGCCGAGCTCCGAATAGATTCGCACATGGCCCTGGCTCTGCCGCGCGAAGCCATAGACCATCGAGAGGCCGAGCCCCGTGCCCTGCCCGAGCGGCTTGGTGGTGAAAAAGGGATCGAACACGCGGTCCAGGATCGCCCTGTCGATGCCGACGCCGGTATCGGTTACGCTCACGGTGACATATTGGCCGGGCTCCAACGCGTGATCCTTGGCAGCGCGATGATCGAGCCAGCGATTGCCGGTCTCGATCGTAATCCGGCCGCCGCCGGGCATGGCGTCGCGTGCGTTGATACAGAGGTTGAGAAGCGCATTTTCGAGCTGGTTGGCATCGACCAGCGCGGGCCACAGCCCGCCCGCGGCGACCGTTTCCACTTCGATCGCTGGCCCCACCGTCCGCCGGACCAACTCGGCGAAATCGGACAGCAGCCGGTTGATCACCATTGGCTTGGGCGACAGTGTCTGCCGGCGCGAGAAGGCGAGCAGCCGGTGGGTCAGGGCAGAGGCGCGCCGCGTCGCACCCTGGCCGGCGGCTAGATAGCGTTCGACTTCGTCCAGCCGGCCCTGCGCCAGCTTGGTGGCGATCATCTCGAACGCTCCTGAGATGCCGGCTAGGAGATTGTTGAAATCATGCGCCAGGCCACCGGTGAGCTGGCCCACAGCCTCCATCTTATGTGCCTGTCGCAGCGCCGCCTCGGCCTCTTCGCGCTCGGCCAATGCCTGGACGACACGCCCCTCGAGAGACTCGTTGAGCTGCCGCAGCGTTGCCTCAGCCTGGAGCCGTTCGGTCACGTCCTTGAACAGGACGGCCACTTGCCGGCTGGCGATGTCGCCGATGCGGAAGGCGGAGACTTCGAGATGCCGGCCAGTAGCGACCAGTTCGCGCTGGAAGCGGAGCGGCTGGCCCGTCTTCAGCACGCTGCCGTAAAGCTCGACCCAGCCGTCGGCCTCCGCCGGCACCATTTCGCGCACTTTCTGGCCGACGACATTGGGTATGCCCGCGTGGCGCTCATAGGCCGGATTCGCCTCGACGTGGATATAATCGCTAAGTGCTCCGTGGGGGCCGTCGAAGAACTCGATGATGCAGAAGCCTTCGTCCATCGTCTCGAAGAGCGTTCTATACCGCTCGGCGCTGGTTGCCGGGGTTGGCATCGGTATCCGCCCCTCGGGCCCACTTTCATTCGTCATGGCCTGGTGACGTGTGGTTGGTTGGAAAGGGAAGGCGATCTATCATGGTCAGCTTCGAACGCCGGAGAGAGATAAGATATCCCGGCGGGACTGTCGCATTGCCGCCGATCGCAAAAAAGAGGAGCCGCGCTGGAAAGCGGGTTCGCGGTCAAGCCGACGATGGCGGGCGCTGTGCCGTGCGCTTCTCGAGCGGGCTATTCGTCAGCGTCCCGGCCGCTGGTGATCCGGCGTCTGAAGACGAGCCGGAAGTCAGGAAATGTCGAGGTCGCTCCATTCCACCACGCTGCACATGCGGTGGAAATCGGGGCTGTACCAGGGGGCGCTGACGAGCAGCCGGCCGGCTTCGTTGTTCACATAATAATTCTTCTCGACGCCGCCGGCCTTGCTCATCTGGATGAGCTTGCGCCCCTCGATGTCCAGCGCCGCATTGTAGCGCTCATAGGCCTCGTGCTTCACCTCGACACACGATTTGCCCTCGCGCAACATGCGCATGATGCAGCGCGCGATGTAGGCGCCCCAGACGACATACCAGATGGGCAGACCCGTGCCACCCGACAGTGGCTGGGAGTTGGGACCGTAGATCATGAACATGTTGGGAAAGTCCGGCACCATCATGCCGATATAAGCGCGCGGACCGCCATTGGCCGACCACATGTCGTGCAGATCGCGGCCGTCCTTGCCGGCATAACGTGCGGGCCAGAGATATTTGACCACGTCGAAGCCCGTCGCTGTGATGATCACGTCGACATCCCGAATCCTGCCGTCGTCCGTCTCGATGCCCGACGGAGTCAGCTGCGCGATGCCGTCCGTTACCAGCTCGACATTGTCGCGGGTCAGCGCGCGATACCAGCCATTGTCGACGACCGGCCGGCGCGAGAAGGGGGCGTAATCGGGAATCAGCCGGTCGATAAGGTCCTGACGGCCACTGGTCTGGTTCTTGATGTAATTGGTCAACATGGCGCGCAGTCCGTCGCTGCCCTTGTTGACTATTCCGCCCTGGGCCTGCCACTCCGGATCGGGGATCAGCAGATCATGCGTCTCGAACAGCGCGGCGATCGCCATGTAGCGCCACCAGTTCCAGTAGCCCGGGAAATTGCGGAGCAGCCATGCGATCTCCGGCTCGATGTCCTGACCATATTTGTCGCGCGGGCTGATCCATTGCGGCGTGCGCTGGAAGACATGTACCTGCTCGGCCCGTTCGGCAATGGTGCCCAGCATCTGAACGCCGGTGGAACCGTTGCCGATGATCGCGACGCGCTTGCCGGTCAGATCGAGATCGGCGGGCCAGCGCGAGGGATGGATCATGCGGCCCTGGAAGTGTTCTTGTCCCTCGAATTCCGGATGGCGCGGATTGGCGAACAGCCCGGCTGCAGTGACGACGACATTCGCGCTCAGCGTTTCCCCGCCGCTCGGCGTCTCGACGTGCAGCGTCCAGCGGCCCGTGCGCTCGTCGAAGGCCGCCTCTTTCAGATCGTGGCTGAAACGCGTCTTCGCGAACACGCCATATTTGCGCGACACATGGTTGAGATAGGCGCGCACGTCGGCACCGCGGCCGAAATGTTCCTTCCAATCGTAGAGCTTCTCGAAATTGAATTCATAGGTGATCGAGGGCGTATCGACGCGCACGTCGGGATAGCGGTTGATCGTCCAGGTGCCGCCGGGCTCGGGCTGCCGTTCCAGCACGAAATAGGGAATGCCGAGCAGTTCGAGCTGAACCGCCATGGCGAGTCCCGAAAAACCGCTGCCGATGATCGCGACCCGGAAATCCTCCGGGATCGCCGCCCGCTCGCCTTCCCATTCCGCGAAGAAGGGGAAAGCGCGAAAGGCCGCCAGATCGCGCCGCGCCTCATATTCGAGGTCGCTCATGGTCTCCCCGGTCGCCATGTTCATCAGCTTACGCAACATGGGCTCCGGCGGCTCCGGCAGCATCTCCTCGCTTGCATTCGCCTGCAGCCAGGCGGCGGCCCTGTCGATCAGCAATGCCCGCTGCGTCGCGTCCATCTTCGCAGCGACCGGCAGCGCCTCCAGCTCCGGATCGCCGCTCTGCTGATAGAGCGCCACACGCACCGCATTGAGATCGGCGAACTCGATCGCGCGTCGAATGAAGGCCGGATCGACGTGGGTTCCCATAGACAGACAGTCCTATCCTTCGCGTCTGGCTTGCAACAGGTTCCGAACTCGGCGGAGCGGCATCCACGGGTCAACGCGATCCGCGACGCTTCCGCCCTTCTGGAAGGACGATGGGAATGGGATTGCCGGCCCTTCCGGGTGGCCGGAACGGGCAGGCTTGGCTTTGACGCCGGATGATCGACAATTTCAGTTTCACCCGTCGCCGGCCGCGCGGCCGTTTGGCATTGCCGGCATGCAGGGAGCCAGTCGGGTGATGCTTCGACCCATGTCTATCGGGTGCAAGCGGCGATGAGCGATCGCGCGCTTCTTGCCGAAGGCGCGCGTGTCGACGCGCCGGTGCGGTCGCGCCGGCTGATGCTGATCGGCCTCACGCTCATCTACACGCTGAACTATGTCGACCGGCAGATCGTCACCATATTGCAGGAGCCGATCAAGGCGGAATATCGACTGCAGGATTGGCAGCTCGGCCTGCTGACCGGAGCGGCGATCAGCCTATTCTATACGGCGGCCAGCATACCGATTGCGAACCTGGTCGATCGCGGTGTCCGCCGGGTGCACCTCATCGCCGTGATAACCGCGCTGTGGAGCATTCTGACGGCGCTTTGCGGCGTCACGCGCAGCTATGGGGAATTCATCATCGCCCGCATGGGCGTGGGGCTGGCCGAGGCGGGCTTCGCACCGGCAGGACACTCGCTGATCTCCGATCTCTACCCGCAGCGCCAGCGGCCTGCCGCCATGGGCATCTTCGCGCTCGGCGTGCCGCTGGGCATCATGTTCGGCCTCTCTATCGGCGGGACGATCGCGCAATGGTATGACTGGCGCACGGCGCTGTTGATCGTCGGCCTGCCGGGCCTGTTCATCGCGCTCGCCTTCCGCCTGCTCGGACGCGAGCCGGTGCGTGGTGCGTCGGATCAGGGACAACGGGCGCCGATCGAGCGTGTTGGTATCGTCGCAGCCTGGCGGGTATTGATCCGACGTCCCGGCTATGTCCACATCCTGCTCGGATCCTCCGGCTCGGCGCTGGCGTGCAGCGGCGTGCTGGCCTGGCTGCCGTCCTTCCTGATCCGGGTGCACGGCATGTCGCTGTCGCACGTCGGCATGGCGTTGGGCCTGCTGACCGGCATTGCCGGGCTGGTCGGCACCTCGGCCGGCGGCTGGCAGGCCGGCCGCCTGGGCGTACGCGGCCTCCACGCCATGCTGTGGGTGCCGATCGCGGCGCTGATCCTCGCCATTCCGCTGTTCATCCTGGCGCTGCTCGTCTCCGACGGCTGGCTGACGCTGGGGCTGCTCGTGCTGCCGGTGACGCTCACCTATTTGTGGAGCGCGCCGTCGATCGCGCTCGTCCAGAGCCTGGCACCGGTGTCGATGCGCGCGACGGCGAGCGCGATCTACATCGCCCTGTCCAACCTGATCGGCGTCGCGGGCGGTCCGCTGATCGTCGGCATCGCCAGCGACGTCCTCTCCGGCTGGACGGGTAGCGCCGCGCAAGGCCTGCGCTGGGCGCTCGTGCTTTCCTCGCTGCTGCTGCTCTGGGGGATCGCCCACTGGGTGCTCGCCATGCGCGCGCTGGAGCGAGGCTCATTTCCGGAAGCGCGGAACGCGCCCGCCCATCCTTGACGGGGCACCCAGCTAGGGCCTCTCAGGAAAAGGTGCGAGCAAGGTTCCCGTCTGGCGTTCCGCGGGCGGCAGGCGCAGCATGACGGGACGCATCGACGGCAGGCGAGAGCGAGATGGCGGCAGAATTCATCGATCGGATCATGACGACGCTTTCCGAACGGGCGGACGGGCGTGCGATCGAATATGGCGGCGTCTGGTCGACGTGGCGGGACGTGCGAAGCTATGGCGACGGGATCGAGGCCGCGCTGGAAAAGGCCGGCTGCGTACAAGGCGGCCGTGTCGCCTTTGTCATCCGCAACCGCGTCGCCCATGCCGCGACGCTGATCGGCCTGCTCGTCCACCGCCGCGCGGTCAGCTTCATCTACCCGTTTGCGCCGCCGGCCGCGATCGCCGATCAGTTGCGTGACCTGAAGCCCGTCGCCGTCATCGCCGACGTCCAGGATTGGCCGCACATCCGCGATGCCGCCGCCGAAATCGGCAGCGCCGGCATCGCACTCGCCGGCATCGATACCGCGCCGGATCTGCTCGACGGGCTCGATCGATCCTCGGTCGTGCCGTCGTCTTCCTCGCCACGTTTCGAAGATGCGGCGATCGAGGTGCTCTCCAGCGGCACTACGGGCGCGCCCAAGCGTATTCCGATGCCCGTCCAGGTGCTCGACCGGGCGGTGAGCAGCGCGCCGCAGGCGGAGGATGGCGGTGAACTGCCGGTGCAGATCAATATCTGGCCGCTGAGCGGTGTCGGGGGCATCTGCCTGCTCGCGGCCAGCGCCGCGACCGGAACGCCGCTGGTGCAGATGGAGCGTTTCACCGTGGAGGAATTCGTCTCCGCGATGAAGCGGCACCGGCCGCCTATGCTTGGCATGTCGCCCACCGCGCTCAACATGATCATGAACGCAGACGTGCCGCCTGAAATCCTGTCCAGCGTCGCCGCCATCTCCGGAGGATCCGCGCATCTCGAACCCGATCTGCAGGACCGGTTCGAGGAGAAATACGGCATCCCCATCTACTGGGCGCTGGGCGCCACCGAATTTTGCGGCACGATCATCCGCTGGACACCGGCGATGCGCCGCGAGGTCGGCGACAGCAAGCGCGGCAGCGTCGGCCTGCCGATGCCGGGGGTTTCGCTGCGCGCGGTGGATCCGGACAGCGGCCGGGTGCTGCCGCCGGGCGAGGCGGGGTTGATGGAGGTGCTCTGTCCCCAAGTGCGTGACGATTGGGTGCGCACCACCGATCTGGTGACGATCGATGCCGACGGTTACGTCTTCCATCGCGGCCGCCACGACGGCGCCATCGTGCGCGGCGGCTTCAAGATCCTGCCGGAGCGGGTGGTGGAGGTGCTGCGCACCCATCCGTCCGTGGCCGATGCCTCGGTGGTCGGCATTCCCGATGCGCGGTTGGGCGCGGTGCCGGTCGCCGCGGTAGAGCTCAAGAGCGCGGCGTCCTCCGTGGAGCCGTCAGAGCTTGCCGCGCACGTCCGGGCGACGCTGCCGCCCACCTATGTGCCGACGATCATCCGCATCGTCGATGCCCTGCCGCGCACCCCGTCGCTCAAGGTGAGCCTGCGCGAAGTGCGCAGCATGTTCGACGAGACGGCGGTCGGCTGACGCGTGGCCGCTTCGATAAAGACAGAGGAGTGCCGGTCGGATGGATGGATCGATTTTTGGCCTGGAAGGAAAGCGGGCGCTGGTCATCGGTGGCGGACGGGGCATGGGCGAGAGCAGCGCGCGCTTGCTGGCGCAGGCCGGCTGCGACGTGGCGGTGCTGGACGTTGATCCCGATCGCGCCGGACATGTGGCCGAGGAAGTTCGCATGACCGGTCGCCGCGGCATCCCGGTGATCGCCGACATATTGGACGAGACGGTCACGCCCGGCGCCATCGCGAAGGCCGAGGAAGAACTGGGCGGGCTCGACGTCATGGTGACGATCGTCGGGCAGGCCCTGTTCAAGCCGCTAATGGACGTGACGATTGAGGAATGGGATTATGACCAGAACCGCAACCTGCGCTATTTCTTCGTGGCGGCACGCGCGGTGGCGGCGTCGTTGCTGAAGCGCGGCAAGCCCGGATCGATCGTCTGTATCGCCTCGGTTGACGGATTGCAGGGCGCGCCGTTTCACGCTTCCTATGGCGCGGCCAAGTCGGGCCTGATCCATCTGGTGAAATCGATGGCGAGCGAATGGGGCCGCAACGGCATCCGCGTCAACGCGGTCGTGCCCGGCACGATCTCCACGCCGCGCCTGCCGGATACGGACGAGATGCGCGAGGCGGTGGCGAACAGCCCGGTCGCGCTCGGCTATTCCGGCACCACCGACGATATCGGCAAGGCGGTGCTGTTCCTGGCATCGGACATGGCCAGCTATACGACGGGCAGCACCGTGATGGTCGATGGCGGCTGGATGGCGGGCAATCTGTTCGATCCGCGCTTCATGCGGATCAAGCACAAGATTTAGCTCCGTGCGTCATTCCGACGAAAGTCGGGATCCATTGACGCTCGGGTGAAGCAGGTCACGCCGCTGCGTCCATCCTGAAATGGAACGCCGAATGGACCCGACATTCGTCCGAATGACGATGGTTATCGCAGCGATCCCAGGAACGCCGCGATTATCGCAACTGCTGCCGGCGTCTCCGGTAGGTCCGAGAACAGCATCGGCCATACATGCTGCATATCGGCTGCGACATGGAGCGAGACGCTGCGGCCGGCGCGGGCGAGGCGGTCGGTGAGTGCGAGGCTTTCGCCCAGCATCACCTCCGCGCCGCCAGCAAGCAGCAAAGTGGGTGGGAAGGCGGCGGGATCGGCCCGGCCGGGCGATGCCAGCGGATCCTCCGGCGGATGACCCTGGAGATAGAGGGCGGCGCATTCCAGCATCGTTTCGCGCGAGAAGAACCGGTCGCTCTCCGCGCGCTGCGCGTAAGTCGGATCGGTGGCAAGCAGATCGAGCATCGGCGAAAGCAGGACAAGCCCGGCTGCTTGTTCCTGGCCGGCGGCATGGGCCGCGACGCACAGGGCGGCGGCAAGGCCGCCACCGGCGGAATCGCCGGCTATGACCAGCGGGAACGTGCCGTCGAGCGCGCCGCGGACAGCTGCGGCATCGTGGAGCGCGGCCGGAAAAGGATGTTCCGGCGCCAGCCGGTAATCGGCCACGATCATCTCGGCGCCGCACGCGACGGCGAGCCGCGAGGCGAATCCGGTCCAGCCTTCGGGCGCGCCGAGCCGGTAGCCGCCGCCATGGAAATAGAGGATGCGCAGCGTCGGCCGGTCGGGCGTCACGACCAGGCAGCGTATGCCCCCGAGCATGGTTTCGGACAGCGAGGTGCCCGTCGTCAGCGGCTCGGCCGGACGGCTGGCCACGGCGGCGCGCCGTGCCTTCAGCGCGTCGGGCGCGTCACTGCCCAGGCGCTCGGCCGGCAACTTCCAGTCGACGGCGGCCATGGTCAGAAGACGAACACGCCGCGGGCGAGCTTGCCATGTTCCAGATCGTGGAAGGCTTGCTCATAATCCTCGAGCGCATATCGCCGAGTCACCAGCTCGTCGAGCATCAGCCGGCCGCCCGAGTAGAGCGCGATCATCGCGGGGATGTCGCGCTGGGGCTGCGAGCTGCCATAGCGCACGCCCATGATGCCGCGATCGACGAAGCCCATCGGGCCGATCGGCAGGTCCAAGCTCGTGCCCGCTGCCGGCACGCCGACGATCAGGCAATTGCCGCCCCAGCCGAGCGCGGCGACGGCATCGGCCAGCGCATGTCTGTTGCCGGAGCATTCGAACGTCCAGTCGACGCCGCTTGCGCCTGGAGAGACGGGATCGGGCACCAGCGCGCGGATCTGTTCGACGCTGTTGCCCTGGGAGGCATCGACGAAGTCGGTAGCGCCGAACTGGCGCGCCATCGCCTCGCGCTCGGGCAGGATGTCGACGGCGATGATGCGGCTGGCGCCGGCAAGGCGCAGCCCCTGGATGACGTTGAGGCCAACGCCGCCGATGCCGAACACCGCCGCCGTCTCGCCGGCCGCGACATCGGCGCGGTGGATCACCGATCCGACCCCGGTCAGCACGCCGCAACCGATCAGGCAGGCGACGTCGAGCGGCACGTTGGGATCGATCCGCACCGCTTGCTGCTGCTTCACCACGGTGCGTTCGGCGAAGGTCGAGGTCGCGGCGAAATTGCCGACCGCCTGGCCACCCCGTTCGAAGGGCTCGGAACGGTTGCCCAGGGTACGGCGGCAATGCGTCGGCCGGCCCGCCGAGCAATGCGCGCAGCGGCCGCAATGGGCGAGGGTATGGAGCACCACCGGATCGCCAGGCTTGAGATCGGTCACGCCGGCACCGACCGTTTCGATGATCCCGGCGCCTTCATGGCCGAGCACGGAAGGCGCGGGCCAGGCGATCGTACCGTTCACCACGCTGACGTCGCTGTGGCACAGACCGCTGGCGACGATGCGGACCTGCACCTCGCCGTCCGCCGGATCGCGCACGGTGACGTCGTCGCGCAATGAGACCTTGTTCGGCCCCTCATAAACCAGTGCCCGCATCGCCCTCTCTCTTTCGGTGCATGCCTCGCAGGTCGTGATAGGTCATCGCGTTCCGAGCGGACATGACAGCGGCGAGCCTTCCGACATTCCGGAAAAGGGCCGGGCAGGGAATCAGGCGATCGGGATCCAGGCCTCGAGCAAACTGTCGAGCGCGGCCACGAGCGCGATCGGCTGATCGACCATCACATGATGATGAGCGAAGGGAATGGAGATTAGCGGCGCTTCGCATGGCAGCGCCTCACGGATCGCGGCGATCATCTTGGGGCCCGTCAGCGGCGACAGCGCGCCGCGCACGAGGGCGACCGGACAGCGGACATGGGGCAGCGCCTCCCACGCGCCGCCGAAATCGATGCGGCTCCACAGATCCGGATCGAAGCGCCAAGTCCAGCCGCCGCCTTCGATCGGCTTGATTGCCATCTCGCCGAGATGGCGCAGGAGGAAATCATTCTCGCAGGGCTGCGCCGGCGCGAGGCGGAAGCGGGCCAGCGCGGCCTCGCGGCTCTCATAGATGTGATGGCCCGAATAGGGCTTCACCTCGATCGGTTGCACGCCGGGCAGCGCGACATCGACCAGGATCAGCGCCCGGACGGGCCAGTCGCTCGCGCCGGCGAGAATGGCCGGGAAGCCGCCCATCGAATGGGCGACGAGGATCGGGGGCTGCGGTCCCGCTTGCGCGGTACCGGCCACGGCGCGGATCTCATCTGCGAAACGCGGCATGGTGTAGCGATCGCGCCAATCCGAACCGCCCATGCCGCTAAGCGAGAAGGCGGCGACGCGGTAGCGATCGGCGAAGAAGGGAGCGAGGAAGCTCCACCAGCCGATATGGCCGCCATTGCCGTGAACGAAGACGAGCGACGGGGCTCCTTCCGGTCCCCAATAGCGGGTGTCGATCGCCGTTCCGTCGCCGATCCGCACCAATATTGGTTCACTCGGCATGGCCAGGGCATCGGCGAACCAGCGGGGAGGAGTGGCGGACGAAGGTTGCACCCATCGCGCTTAAGCAGGGACGGTGGATCGGCGCATCCCTCCCGCGGATGCTTCCGGAGGCGCGGAAGGGCCAAGGACCCGATTGACAGCGGTATGCGGCGGCCCGGAAATCCACAAAGAGACAGATCAGAGGAGAAAGGGCGCGTGCCGCAGCCTTCGGTGGCCTTCCCGCATCTGGCTGCGCCCTGGTCGCTCGGCGGACTGACCCTCGGCAATCGGCTGGTGATGGCACCCATGTCCACTTCGCTGGGGGGTAAGGACGGCGCGGTGACGCCCGAGAACATCGCTTTCTATCGCGAGCGCGTGCTCGGCGGGTTCGCGCTGATCATCGTCGAGTTCACCTGCGTCGAGGCGGCGACGGGGCGGTCCGAGGAGCATCAGCTGATCCTCGAAAGCCGGCGCATGCTGGACGGCCATCTCCGCCTCGTCGAATCGATCCATGCCGCGGGCGGCAAGGCGTTTCTCCAGCTTCAGCATGGCGGCCGCTTCGCCAATGTCCGTTTCCTGCCGGACGGCATCGTGCGCGGGCCGAGCCCAGTCTTTTCGCGCCGCGATCCATCGAGGCAGATCGTCGAGCCTTTCCGATCCGGGGATATCGATCGCCTCGTCGATGCGTTCGGCCGCGCGGCGGGGCTGGCGGCGGAGGCCGGCTATGACGGCATCGAGGTGCATGCAGCGCACGGCTATCTGCTCTCCCAATTTCTCTCGCCGCTGAGCAATCTGCGTGACGATGCGTGGGGCGGCGATGCGGAGCGACGCCTGGCTTTTCCCCACGCGGTAGCACGCGCTGTCAAGCAGGCGATCGGCGGCCGGCCGCTGTGCTTCCGCATATCGGCGGACGAGTTCGTGCCGGGCGGGCTCGGCATCGACGATATGGTGGAGATAACGCCACGGCTGGTCTCCGCCGGCGTCGACATGCTGCATGCCTCGATCGGGCGGGGGCCGGAGGCATTCGACAAGGTGATGGAGCCGATGTCCACGCCGGAAGGCTGGCGCCTGCCTTATGCGCGCAAGCTGCGCGAGGCGGCGGGTGTGCCGGTGATCGGCGTCGGCCAGATACGCTGGCCGGCCATGGCCGAGGCGGCAATCGCTGCCGGCGATTGCGATTTGATCGCACTCGGAAGGCCGTCGCTGGCCGACCCGGCCTGGCCCAATAAGGCGCTGGCGGGACGAGTCGATGAGATCCGGCCCTGCACGAGCTGCAACTGGTGCATCGCGCCAGGCCGCGAGCCAGTCGGTTGCGCGGAAAATCCGAGGGCGGGGCGCGAACTGGATCGCCCCATTCCGCCCGACGCGGGCAGGGGGCGCTGCGCCGTCGTGATCGGGGGTGGTCCCGGCGGCTTGGCGGCGGCGCTCATGCTCGACCAGGCCGGTTTCGAAACCCATTTGTTCGAGGCGCGGGGGTCGGTAGGCGGTGGCCTGATCGCCTCCGCGACGCCGCCGGGCAAGGACAAGCTGCACTGGTACCGCGATTATCTGGAGCGCAGGCTCGCATGCAGCGGCGTGCGGCTCCATCTCGGCCGGGCGGTGGAGGCGGACGAGGTGGTGGCATATCGGCCGGCTATCGCTGTCGTCGCGGCCGGCACGCGGAGCCGAGCCTTGCCGATCGAGGGCCTGGACGCGCCGATGGTGAGAGAGGCCTATGCGTTGCTGATGGGCGATGCGGAGATGCGGATCACGGCCGGCGATCGGGTGATCGTCTATGGCGGTGGCGAGACCGGCTGCGAGGCTGCGGAATATTGCGCGGAGCGGGGCGCATCGGTGCTGCTGGTCACCCGATCGCGGATCGATCAGCTCGCCCGTTCTGCCGAGCCGGTGTACCGTCACGGCCTCATGCAGCGGCTGCTGGCAAATACTGCGATCGAGATCGTCGCCGAGACGCATATCCGACGGGTGGATCAGGGTGGCGCCACGCTGTTGCTGGCAGACGGCACGGCGCGCACCGTGGAGGCTGCGCATCTACTGCTGGCGCAGGGCCGGGATCCGGACCCGCATTGTGCCGATATCTTGATCGCGGCAGGAATTCGATGTCATGTAGTGGGTGACAGCCGCACGTCGGGCCGGATCGGCGATGCGGTGCACGCTGCTTACGCCGCGGTGCGAGCGACGCTGGCGGCTGAAGCCGAAGCCGGCGGGCTCGCCTGTTGAGGCAGGCGGGAGGGGAGGAAGCGATGACCGACGAGGGCAGGCTGTGGCGCGGTCCGATTGCACCACCTGGTACGGTGGAGCTGGCGGACCGTTATGCCGTCGGGCAGCTTTGCCAAGTCTACGCGCTGGCCATGGACCTGCGCGATCTCGACATGTTGCTGAGCTGCTTCGATCCGAACGGGATCGGCAGCGGCACGGCGGGATCGGGGCCGCTGCATGATTATTTGCGGCGCACCTTCGAAAGCGCGGCCGGCTACAAGGCGACGCAGCACACCATCCTCAATCAATATGCGACCATCGACAGGGATCAGGCGGTGTGCCTGAGTTACGGTGTCGCCTATCATATTCAGCAGGATCCGGCCGTGCCGAACCTGACCGTCGGCGTGCGCTATCGCGATCTCTGCAGCCGCACCGCCCGGGGCTGGATCATCGTCGATCGGGCCGCGGCCGTCCAATGGGCCGAAGGCCCGATGCCGCAGAAAAAGAACTGATCCGACGCACCCCGATCAGGCGTGGCCCGCGATGACCGCCTGCACGGTCGACACCAGCCGCGACGTGTCACGCTCATTGTTGAACAGATGCTGCCCCAATATGCCGATCGCGAAGGGCGTCACAGAGTTGGGCACCCGCAGCGGACAGGCGATCGAATCCACCTCCACCGTATCGTTGCGCTGACAGAGCGCGAAGCCGCGCGCGCGGATCTTGCTGACGCGATCGATGAGCTGCTTCATCAGCGAAGGGCCGCGCGGGCCTATGCCGAACTCGCGCGTGCGGTCGGCCAGCTCGATGATCTCGCCATTGCTCTGCCAGGCGAGCAGCGCGCCGGCGAAATTGGTGGCCGGCCGCCAGCCGTCCTCGTCGTAGCGGACGAGTTCGCGATAGAAATCGATTGGCTTGCGATGACCGTTCCAATCGCCCTTCACCTCGGCCACGCTTTCCAGCCAGCAGTCGTTCTGCGTGGTGAGGTAGACGGTGGCGCCGGTTTCCTGGCGCAGCTTGTACATCAGCGAGCGCAGCCGCTCGCCGCCGAAGAAGCTGCGTTCGAT
The DNA here is from genome assembly GCF_009755815.1 of Flavisphingomonas formosensis. Lineage (GTDB taxonomy): Bacteria > Pseudomonadota > Alphaproteobacteria > Sphingomonadales > Sphingomonadaceae > Flavisphingomonas > Flavisphingomonas formosensis. The sequence goes on along the minus strand of NZ_WRPK01000012.1, from coordinate 84,418 downwards.
CGCGTTGACGGTGCCGATCATCTTGTAAGACGGGGCGTAGCGCTTCGTCGTCCGGCTGAAGCACAGATAACCGCGCCGCGACAGTGTCCGCAAAATCTCGTCCGCGCTGCTATTGGGTATGCCGAGCGCCTCGCTGACGTCCACGGTCCGCGCCGGCGCATCGACCTCGGCGAAATATTCGATCACGTCCAGCGCGCGCAGACATGATTTGACGCTGGCCCGATCTCCGGTCGGGCGCGGCTGGCTTGTGCCGGCTTTCCGCTGTGCCATTATGCCTCTCCGCTCCACCTCGACGACCTTCATAGTCTTTTGTCGCCGGGCGCTGCGGTTATAGAATCCGGCCTTGTCGGGCGTCAAATCTTCTGCGCGTGGATCGCTCTTTTCTGGCCCTATTTTAACCCGTCTCGCGGCGCCTTCTGCGCTGCATGGATCGTCATTCGTCCCTTCTGGCGGCGTTATGTCCAAAAACTGCCGGTACGTCTCCTCAGTCCCGTCTTCCTTCCAGCAGGCCCTTGAGGTTCGAGGACATGATCTGCTCCAGCTGCGGCGGTGTGAACGCGGTCAGCTCGGTCAGGAAGTCGAGCGGCTTCTCGGTGCCCTCGGGATGCGGCCAGTCACTCCCGAAGAGGATGCGCGAGGTCTGCATGTGCTGGGCCAGGTCGGTGAAGCTGTCCTCGACGAAAGGGGCGACGAAGATGTGCCGGTGGAAGGCCTCCACCGGATCGCGGCGGAATTTCTGCGGCATCTGGCGATGGACATGCTGCAGAGTGCGCAGCAGGGGGCCGACCCAGTCGGCGCCATTTTCGACGCTGACGACACGCAGATCGGGGAAGCGATCGAACAGCCCGTCGCAGATCATCGCCGCGATCGTGTCCGAGATCGCGCGATCGATGATCTTGAGGCAGCTCACGAAGGGATTGGGCTCGAACGGACGCCATTCCGAGCCGCCGGTCCACATCGTGATGAACTGGTCGTAATTGGTGTCGGCGGCATGGATGGCGAGGAAGATCTTCGCCTCGGCGACGCGCGCCCAGAAGGGATCGAATTCCGGCTGCGCCATCGATCGGCCGCCGCGATAGCCCGGCACCGGGGCAGGGCGGATGCAGATGCAGCGCGCGCCCTCGCCGATCAGCCAGTCCAGCTCCGCGATCGCGCGGTCGAGATCGGCGAGCGAGATGATCGGTACGGCGAATAGCCGGCCTTCCCGCGCGAATCCCCATTCCTCCAGCGTCCACTGATTGAGCGCGTGTAGCGCATCGTGCAGCAGCTCGTGATTGTAGGACATGCGGTTCTCGATCGCCGAGAAGAGCGTCGGGAAGGTGAGCGCCGCATGGATATGGTGTTCGTCGAGCACGGCGATGCGATCCGCGCCGAAACGGAAGGAGTCGGGCGGGATGATCGACGGGCCCTGAATTTCGCGCAGGCTCAGCCCCTCGCTGTTCTGACCGCGGTAATATTTAAGATGGCTGCCGGGTGCCGCGACGCGCGAGAAAGTCGGGTTCGGAATATAGTCCGAGATCTTGGATTGGATGGCGAGCTTCTTGCGGCCGTCCACTTCCACGAAGCGAACGTCCTGGTTCCACTTCTTAGGCAGATGCCGGAACAACGCCTCTTCCGGTTCGTAAAAATGATTGTCGGCGTCATAGACCGGAAAGGGCAGGCTGTTGGCCGTCATCCTCTGAGCTCCTCATATGGGGCCGGTGATGCCGTTTCCTTCATATGGTGGTCAACGCGAAGGGAGAAGCTTCCGCCTCTCCGGAAGCTGCACGGCGCGGCAGCGAGATCGCCGGCAATTCAAGATCTTCCCACCGAAAAGTCTCGTCGATCTCAATGTTCGCTCCAATCGCCGCATGCGATGGAGATACCATCATGTGCTCGCGGCATTTCTCCGCGACTCCGGAAAGCACAGGAAGATCATTGATCGGGATCGATCCGTCTGTCCTCTTCGCTCGCGAGTCCCGGAGCAGGACCATAAGCAATAGAAGGGGAGGGATTGGTCATGGCAATGTGCCGTGCGTCGTTCGGTATTTCCGTAAGCCTCGTCGCCATTGCGGTATCCGCATCGACCGCCCGGGCACAGGGCGTCGCGACCTCGCAGCCCGAGGCGGCGGGCGCTGCCGAAGGCGGCCTGCAGGATATCGCCGTCACGGCACGACGCGTCGAGGAATCGCTGCAGCGGACGCCTATCTCGGTCTCGGCGCTTTCCGCGCGCGCTATCGACCAGGCCGGTATCCAGACGGTCGACAAGATCCAGAACGTCATGCCCAACGTTGCGGTGACGGAGGCTGCGGGCAGCATCGGCGGCACGGTTGCGTTCATTCGCGGGATCGGCGCGCAGGATCCCTCGATCGCGCTCGACGTCGCGGTCGGCACCTATCTCGACGGCATTTACATCGCCCGTAATATCGCGGCGAACCTCAATATCCTGGATATCGAGCGGATCGAGGTGCTGCGCGGCCCGCAGGGCACGCTGTTCGGCCGCAACACCACTGGCGGCGCGATCAACATCGTCACCCGCAAACCCTCGACGCAATTCCATGTCGAGGAAAAGTTCGGCGTCGCGAGCTTCGGCGAGTTCAGCAGCCGTACCACCGTCGATACCGGCGCGATCGGCAAGACCGGCCTGTCCGCCACCGCGACCTATTACCATCGCCAGCGCAACGGCTATGTCGACAACCCCTATGCGTCGGCTCATCTGGATCCCGGCGCGCTCGATACCGACGCCTTTGGCGCCAAGGTGCGCGGCCAATGGGGACGCTTCTCCGCGACATATTCCTTCGATCACAACCACACGACGGGCGTCAATCCCGCTTTCCAGATCCGCTACGCGTCGCCCGCCGTCGCCAACTATTATGCGACGCAGACGACGGGCAATCCTGTGGTGATCACGCCTGAATACCAGGATAAGCTGGGCTATGCGCCCTATGTCCAGACCATCCACAGCCACGGCCACGCGCTGAGTCTGGCGCTGGAACTGGACGATCATCTAACGCTGAAATCGATCAGCGGCTATCGCAAGTTCGTTTCGAATTTCGTCGACAGCTATTCGCCGCCGGACGTGTTTGGGCCGGTCCTCGGTTTCCCCACCGCGCAGCCGGTTGTACCCTATAGCCAGGATTATTATTACGAATTCGCGCGGCAATATTCGCAGGAATTCCAGATCTCAGGAAAATATGATCATCTGTCATTCGTCGGCGGTCTATATTATTTCAACGAGCGTACCGCTGGCGCGACGATCAGCCGCTTCACCTACGTCTTGCCAAACGGCAGCGCAGTCAACCAAGTATCACTTGCGGCTTATGGCGTCCGCTCCAAATCCTATGCGGCCTTTGGGCAGGTGAGCTATACTCCGCCGATCCTCGACGAGAAGCTCGAGCTCACCGGCGGCGTCCGTTACACCAAGGACAAGAAGGCGGCGGATCAGAGCCTGCCTCTGCTGCGTAGCGACGTGCGCAGTTTCGATAATTTCTCCTTCATGCTCAGCCTTGCCTATCGTCTGACCGGCGACATGCTGTTCTACGGCAAATACAGCACCGGCTATCGTTCAGGTGGCTTCAACGTCCGGGCAACCGCGGCGGGACAGGCGTTCTTCTTCCCGAGCGAAAAGGCGAAAGCGGGCGAGATCGGCTTCAAGTCCGAATTCCTCGACCATCGCCTGAGGATCAACCTCGCCGGATTCTACACCGATTATCGTAACCTACAGGTACCGATCTACACCAATACCGCCAGCGGAGCGACCGGCTTCACCAATCCGGCGAAGGCGACGTTCAAGGGATTCGATGCGGAGATCGAGGCATTGCCTTTCCCGCATTTCCGTCTGAGCGGCAGCGTCGGCTATGTCGATGCGCAATATCAGCATATCTTCTTCCCGGCGCCGGTGACGGGTGAACTCACCGATTATGCCGATATCGCCCATTTCCCCTATGTGCCGAAATGGACGACGAACCTGGCTGCCGAATATACGATTCCCGATACCGGGATGGGTGATTTCACACTGCGCGCCAATATGGCGAGCAACAGCCGGCGCTGGTTCTTCGCGACCAACTTGCCCAATTTCAATCCATTCAACGACAAGATCGCGAGCCGTGCCTATCAGACGGTAGATACGCGCATCACCTGGTCGAAGATTCCACTGCCCAAAGGCGTGCAGGGCGAGATGTCCTTCTTCGTGGAGAATCTGCTGAATACTCATTATCCGGTAAGCGGCATCGATTTCGGTGCGCTCGGCATCGCCGGTAACATCTACAACATACCGCGCCGCTTCGGCGCCGATTTCAGGATCAAGCTCTGATAGCGGCGATGGCGCATGACCGTGACACCTTCGCATCGCGGCATCTGCGTCAATAACCTCTCTCGACGGCGCTGCGTTTCTATCGGGAGGGCCTCGGTTTCGCGCTCCACGCCGATTACGCTATGCTCGGTTCGCCGGACATGCCGGGTCGAACCGACATTCACGGGATTCGCCTTCATCCGGTGATGATCCGCCATCCGGACGGTGTTCGCATCGAACTTATGGAGCAGATGTGCTGAAGCGGCGCGATCAGCGCCCGGATCACGTGCCCATATACTGACCGCCATTGACGTTGAGCAACGCGCCGGTGATTGGGCTGGCATCGTCGGAGAGGAAGAAGATCACCGATCGCGCGCATTCCGTATCGGTCGGGATGCGCCGCAGCGGTATCGAGGCGGTCAGCTCGGTCATCAGCGCCTCCACCGTCATGCCCCGTGCCTCGGCGCGTCCGGCGAAGCCCTGACGAAGCGGCTCGCCGTCCATCCAGCCCATCAGCGTCGCATTGACGCGGATGCCATAAGGGCCGAGTTCGGTAGCGAGCTGGCGCGTCGCCATGTCGAGCGCTGCCTTGGCGATGCCATAGCCGCCCGCGCCGTCGGTCGGTATGCGCGTGCTGAGCGTGCTCACGTTGACGATCGATCCGCCGCCGCGGGCGCGCAGATGCGGCACGGCCGCCTGGGCAAGCTCCAGCGCCCCGAAGCAGGTGACGTTCATCGCGTCGCGCCAGCTGGCCAGGTCAGCACCTTCGAAACGGCCGATCTCGAAGCGGAAAGCGCTGTTCACCAGCCCATCGATACCGCCGAACCGGTTTACTGCCGCATCGATCAGCCGTGCGCAGGCTTGCGGATCGGCGACGTCGGTGGGGACGGCCAGGGCCTCGCCGCCCGCCTCGACGATCTCGACGGCCAACTGATCGAGTAGCCCGGCCGATCGTGCGCCCAGCACGAGCTTCGCGCCGCGCTCGGCGCATTGCAACGCCAGCGTCCTGCCAAGGCCCGGGCCGACGCCGCTGATGACGACGACCTTGCCGTCGAGCGAGCGTGCTGGCGCGCTCACAGCTGATCCGTATAAATGTCGGTACCGGGAATGGTCGAGAGGAAGGGCGAGGCGAAGCTGATCGCACCGAGACCGGCGGCGGCGAAATCGGTTCCCAAGCCCCTGTAGCGATCCCAGACGCTGCGCGGATCCTCGATCGAGAAATAGAGTTGCAGAACATGGGTGCCTTCGCTCGTCGGCACGTCGGCCGGCCGATCGGCCAGCATCGGGATCGGATCGGCGAGCAACATCACGTCCGCCGGGCATTCGCGGCCGGCATGGAAGGCACGCACGTCCGCCGTGGTGATGCCAGGCGCGAGCTGGCCGAGGGCGGCGACGACGCCGCCATAATGACGATCGAGCGCCAGCTCGATCGGCATGGTGCTGCCGGGCTCATTAAATTCGGCAGCATAATTGTAGAGTCCGGTATGGACATGGTCGCGCTCGGCGAACATCCGCGCATCGGCGTGGAGGCGGTTCACCTGATCGACCGCCCAGCGGTTCCAATCGTCATGGGCGCCGTCCAGCACCCAATAGACGGCCAGATAGGATCCACGCGACCGATCGATGTCGCCGGGATTGTCGGTGCCGTAGCGTAGCGCCTTGCAGTCGCGCGTGGCGACGTAACGTGAACCGGCGAATTGATGTGCGCCGATCATACATCCAGCATAGAAATGGTCACGCTCATACCAGCGGTTGAACGCGACTTCATGTCCCGGGCGCGGTTGTACGACGGTGAAGAGCAGGGATCCGACGCGGACCGGCCGGTCGTGGCGCGGCACGTCGGGCCGGCTGTAACGCTGTTCGCTGGCGTTCAAGGTCTCTCTCCATCCTTGCTCGACTTTGGCGAACGGATGGAAGCGGCGCAGGAAAGGGTCAAGGCGCGCGCCGAGTGCTTCCGGCTGCACGGAATCGACCGGTCTGCGATGGCAATCGACTGGTTCGGGCCTATTGTGAGAAGACCGAGGCTTGGTCGCGACCCGTCCGCTGGGTCGATAGGGCAGGCGGTCGTGACGCATGATCTCGTGACGAGGGAGTGACCAAGCGCGCCATTGATCCCGGGCGCTATCCGCACAGGCGGCGGCTCAGAATTTCTCCATGCGCGGCGTTGACGACGCCGATCTACGCCTCGTCGCCCCGGCCTTTTCCGGTCAATGCCGACCGCGTGGCAGATGCAGGGCGGTTTCCGCGATCACGCTGCGATGCACCTCGCTGGTGCCGCCGTAAATGGTCTGCGCGATCGACTGGCGAAACATCCGCTCGATCTCGGCGAGGGGACCATCCTCGGCCAGCAGCGACCAGGGCGCCGCGACCTCCATCAGCATCTCCGCATCCGCCATATAGGTCTCGGTCGCGAACAGCTTGGACATCGGGCCGAAGGCGCGTTCCGCCTTGCCGACCGCGGCCGCCCAGACGGCCCGCCGGCAGAGCAGATCGGCGATCAGCGTGTGGGTGGCGACCTCCGCGATCCTTCGTCGCACGTCCGGATCGTCGATTGGGCGGCGGCCCGACGGATCGACGGCCTTCGCCCAGCGAACTGCGGAATCGAGCAGGCTCCACTGGTAGATATGATAACCCTCGCCGCTGTGTTCCTGCTTCATCGCGGCCGCCATCACGCCAATGCCGTCGTTCACCTCTCCGAGACGATAGCGATCGGGCACGATGACATTGCCGTAAAATGTAATGTTGGTCCGTTCGTCCTGTAGCGTATGGACCGGCTGGATGGCGACGCCCTCCAGGTTCAGCGGAACGAAGAACAGGGTGAGGCCGCGATGCTTGCTGGCTTCCGGATCGGTGCGCGTGAGCAGCAGCACATAATCGCTGATGTGCGCGCCGGTGGTGAACATCTTCTGGCCTTCGATCACCCAGTGATCGCCTTCGCGGCGCGCACGCGTGCGGGTCGAATAGACGTCGGAGCCGGCCTCCGGCTCGGTGAAGCCGAGGCAGGACAGTGCTTCGCCCGCGCCGATACGCGGCAGCACTTCCTGACGCAGTTCGGGCGAGCCGAACATCATCACCATGCGCGCGCCCATCGCCGTGATACCGATCGGCACGCGCGTCCAGCGGAACTCCTCGAAGACATGCGCGAGCGCGGAGACTTCGAACGGCGTGCGCTCGCTGCCGCCCCATTCGTTCGGCCAGTCTGGATAGGCGAGGCCCGCCGCGGCGAGCGCGCGATGAAATTCCGGATCGTGGCCGTCGGTGGAGGGATCGGCCATGGCACGCAGCGCGTCGGTCATGTGGCTGCGGAAGAAGGCGCGCACCTCTTCAGCATAGCGGTCCGCGGCTTCGCCGAAACCGAACTCCATGCCGATCGCGCCTGGCGGTGGCAGGGGCTGTGCAGGGGCCAGCCAGAGCCGGTCGCCGATCTCGACAAGGGCATCTTCGGGATCGCCGAAGAGCAATGCCTGCGCGCTGATCCAGCGGAAGAAGAGCTGGATGTCATATTCGAGGGAGAGGCCGTAGCCGCCAAAGGTGCGCAAAGCGCGCCGCGCCGCGCGCCGGGCGATGCCGGCCGCCCACCAGCTGGATTGGGAGACGCCGGCCGCGGCATCGCCGCGTCCACGCGCGATCGCCCAGGCGGCGCGTCGCGTCAGCAACGTCGCACCCTCTATCTCGGTCAACGAGTCGGCAAGCGGATGGCCGATTGCCTGGAAAGCGCCGATCGGCTGACCGAACTGCTTGCGTTCCCGCGCATAGTCAGCCGCCAGTTCGACGGCACGCCGCGCAGCCGCGGCGACCGCTGCGGCGTTGAGTAGTTTCCATTCCTCGATCGCGCCAGCCATCAGCGCATGCGCGTCGGTTCCGGCCGCGAGAGTGATCGCCTCGGTGCCGGCATGCGCCGTCGGGCCGATCGGCGAAATGGCGAGCCGCGCGGGCCTGCGCGCAGGCGTGCGGGCGGAGATGATGATGGCCTCGCCGTCGAGCGCGAGCACGGCGTCGGCGATGGCGCCCGCCGGTGTCGCGGGGCCGGGCAGGGCGAGGGTGACGATCGCAGCGCCCGTCCGCAGCTTGTCGAGCCAAGCGGCCGCGGCCGGGGTTGCGATGCCGGCGAGCACGCGTGCCGCCACCAGCGTCTCGATCACCGGCGCCGGAGCGAGGTGCCGGCCGCTTTCCTCGGCCACGACGATCGCGTCCAGCAGGCTCAGTCCACTGCCGCCCGCGGCCTCCGGCACGCGCAGCAGCGGCAGGCCAAAACCCGTCAGCGTCTCCCACAAAGCGGGGCAGAAGCCGACCGGCTGGGCAGTGCGCACGGCGGCAAGCGTCGCATGGGCGGCAAGCAGCTTGCGCAGTTCCTGGCGGAGCAGTTCCTGCTCATCACTGAAATCGAGGTTCATTCCTTGCTTCCCGCTGGTCGTCTCGCGGGCCTGCCTGCCTGTCCCGTGGCGGTCAAACACGGTGAGAAAGCTTCCGCAGAGCCGGAAGAGCCATATGGGCGATGGCGGGGCGGTCTTGCTCTGATACGGTGCGCGGGATGAGGCGGCAAAGGGCCCGAACGAGCGCGAATGGGAGAGGCAATGAGCTATATCGACTATGAAGTGCAGGATGCGATCGCGCTGATCACGCTCAATCGTCCTGACCGGCGCAACGCGCAGAACCAGGACTTCCTGGAGCAGCTCGATGCCGCCTGGGACAAGGCAGCCCAGGATGGCACGGTGCGTGTGATCCTGCTCAAGGCGAATGGACCGCATTTTTCGGCCGGCCACGATCTCACCCAGGACGAGACCAATGCGCGCACGATGGCGCAGACACTCGGCGACATTCCCAATACCGGCATGCTCAACCTGCACAATTGGGAGCAGCGTTATTATCTCGGCCTCTCCCGCAAATGGCGGGACATCCCCAAGCCGTCGATCGCGGCGGTGCAGGGTGCCTGCATCGCTGGCGGGCTCATGCTCTGCTGGCCTTGTGACCTGATCATCGCGGCGGACAATGCCAAGTTCAGCGATCCCGTAATCCGGATGGGAATCGGCGGCGTCGAATATCATGGCCATACCTGGGAGTTCGGTGCCCGCAAGGCCAAGGAACTCTTGTTCACCGGCCGCAGCATCGATGCGGAGACTGCATGCGCTCTCGGCATGGTCAATCGCGTCGTGCCGCTCGACGGCCTCGTCGACGCGGCGATGGAATTGGCGCGTGAAATCGCGCAGATGCATCCCCATGCCCTTGCCATGGCCAAGCGCGCGGTGAACCAGACTCTCGATATCCAGGGCCAGCAGGCGGCGCTGCAGGCCTGCTTCGACATCCATCAGCTCGGCCATGCCAGCGCCTATGCGCAGAGCGGGCAGGTGATCCTGACCGGGCTGCAGGGTATGAAGGACAAGCAATAGATGCTGCGCCAGTCGCTGGATGATGGCGTCCTCACCATCACGCTCGACCGGCCCGACCGGCTGAACGCTCTCACCATCGGGCTCACCCATCGCCTGATCGCGGCGCTGCGCGATGCCGCGCGCGATCCCGGCGTGCGCGCGCTCATCCTCACCGGAGCCGGCCGCGGTTTCTGCGCGGGCTTCGACGTTCGCGACGGAGCGCTCACCGATGGCGAGGATCCGATCGAGGCGAAATGGGCGGACAGTCCCGTTTGGAACAGTATCGAAGGCGTCGCCGGCCGGCTGATCGAGCATGCCGAGGCGGCGATCCTGCTGCACAGCATGCCGAAGCCGACGATCGCGATGGTGCGCGGCGCGGCAGCCGGCAGCGGGCTGATCCTCGCGGCGGCCTGCGACTTTCGCATCGCCGCCGAGGGTGCGGTGTTCAAGACGGCTTTCGCCGGCGTCGGGCGATGTGGCGATCCTGGCGGAAGCTATTATGTCACCAAGCTGGTCGGCCCGGCGATGGCACGCGAACTCTACATGCTCGACGAACGCATCGATGCAGTGGATGCGAAACGCATCGGTCTCGTCAATCGCGTCGCGGCCGATGCGGAGCTGGAGACTGTAACCCAGGCCTTTGCCCGCCGTCTCGCCGATGGGCCAACACTTGCCTATGGCTATATCAAACGTAACCTCAACGCCGCGGAAACCGCGGCCTTGGAAGAGATCGTCCGCATGGAAGCCTATGGCAATGCGCGTACCAGCATGTCCCGCGATGCGCGGGAGGCGACGGAAGCCTTTATTGCGAAACGGGTGCCGCGGTTCGAGGGAATGTGATGCGTAACGGGTGCAAATCGATCTGCGGCAGGAGGCCTATCCAATCGATCATGTAGACGGCTGATCCTTTCTCCGGTCTCTTCCGCGCGGAACACGAATTCGTGCTTTGTTCCAAGTTGAGCGACGCTGTTCGGCATGGCGAAGTCACTTTGCCGCAAAGTTGGAGATAGGGCAGAGAGGCGCGAAATCGATCGAGCCACGGCCCGAAGAGGACCGAAAAAGCGGACGGGAGGACGGCTCCCGTACCGCCCCATTGTCATGCATGGCTTTACGTAAGCGAAAAAGACGGATAGGGGGCTGATCTTGCTAATGTGCAAGTGCTGCTGTTCCGGAAAGGTCGAGTTATGGCAGAGGAAAATGATCTGGTCACGATGACCATTGAAGTAGTGGCGAGCTACGTTGCTCACAACAATCTTCGTCCTGAAGATGTGCCGGCATTCATCGCTTCAACTCATGCTGCGATCTCCTCGCTCGAGAAGTCAGCCGAGGGCGGGTCGGAAGGTGATGTCCCTGCAGCTCAGCCGGCAGTGTCCGTTCGCAAGAGCCTGTCGTCGCCGAGCCACATTCTCTCGCTGATCGACGGTAAACCCTATAAGACCTTGAAGCGTCACCTTGCCGCCAACGGCCTGACGCCTGCTCAATATCGCGAACGTTTCGGTCTGAAGGCCGATTATCCGATGGTCGCTCGCGCCTATTCGGAAGAGCGTCGTGCGGTTGCCGAGCGGCTCGGCCTCGGCCGCAAGCCTAAGGCCGGCAAGCCCGTTCCGGCGGCCCCGGCTGCCGCTCCGGCGCCTGTTGCAACCCCGGCAGCCCCCGCGGCTCCCAAGACCGAAGCCAAGGCTCCGCGCGCCAAGAGCAAGCCGGCGGCCGCTCCGAAAGCTGTCGCGCAGCCGAAGGCCGAGGTCGCTGCAAAGCCGGCGAAGGCCGTAGCGAAAGCTCCTGCCGCTGCGCCCAAGGCTGCTGCTGACGCAAAGGCGCCTGCAGTGCCCAAGGCTGCTGCCGCATCGAAGGCTGCCAAGGCCGAGGTTGCACCAAAAGCTCCTAAAGCCGCTGCCGCGTCGAAGGCTCCGGCCGTTGCGGCAGCCGCGCCGGCGAAGGGCGCTCGCGCTCCGCGCGCCAAGAAGGCGGATGCCCCCGCTTCCTGATCGAACGTTCGGTAAGTCTTCATCCCGGGCCGCATAATATTGCGGCCCGGGCTTTGCCATGATGGGATATCCTGTGGGGGAGAACCAGGGGCGGTCCCATGCGTGTTCCCTTGGTCGATCAATCGTTGCACCGATGTTTGTGAGAATTCGGATGGCAAGGTGTAGCCGCGATGTCTCCTGATCTCTATCGGAAGTGACCAGCCGCTCGCCCAAGGGCGAGTATAGAAAAATTCAGCGGCATCGCTGCGGATCTGGCGTCGGTTTCGACAGATGAGGCGCCCGAAGCAGAGCGCGATCCAGATTTTCGCGGGAGCCGTACATAAGTTTTCATTAAGCTTCCGGCTTCGAGATCGTTGGATCAGGTGCATCCCGATGCCCCGGCAGTATGAGGCTCGCTACCAAATCGCTCAAAGCTCATATAATGTTGAGAGGCCCGGCGGGTTGATAATTATATCCGATATAAGATAAAGACGCGAATCCTCTTCTTTAAAGAGGTTCCTCGAGCAGTCAGATTGGATCGCTCTAATATATTCTCAAAACCATCTGATTTCGGAGATACTGCGGCCATATCGAGCCTCCCAGGAAAAGCTTGTGGTGAACACGGCTTTCAGACGCGTGGCCTCGATTCCCGCTTCCGGCGGGAAGAGAGCTCATGAGGGGATCTTCGGAGGACTGGCATACTATTGATGATCATACGGCTGCCCCCGAAATGTCCTAATCGGCGGGATAGAATCCGAGCAACTGGCACGCCGCAATAGTGTTTCCTGAACGGACGCGGCTGCTCGCGCTGCCATATTTCCGGGTTGAGTTTGTGATCGATGCGTTTGGTTATCGTGTGATACCGTGATCGATCCTATAAAAAAGAGGAGGCCCAGCCTAGGCTGGACCTCCCAATCGGGTCAACCTCCGGATGCTCGGTGCATCGGATCGGGGCAGAAACCACCCCGAACTGAAGGGAGTGGCAGTGCATTAGCGTGGGGTGGCGGCCGCTGCGACTCCAATCTGCACCGATTCGGTTCGATCCACCGTGGTCTTTGAGCAATCCTTAGGCGTGATGCTGCAGTCCCTCAGGTCGCTTTGGATCGCGCATAGGCTTGGCTGCCACGGGTGAACAGCCTATCGCTTGGCAGGATCGCGTCGACCTCAAGATCGGGCTGGCCCGCCATATTCGCATAGATCGGCCCGAAATCCGTTTCCAGCGTCTGGGCGAGCAACTGCTCGAAACTCTCAATGACGAAATAATTCTGCTGATAATCGTCGATCCGGTAACGGGTGCGCATCAACCGTTGGAGATCGAAACCGATGCGATTGGGCGATGGATCGTCCAGTGCGAAAACGGATTCACCATGGGAGGAGGCGATGCCGGCGCCATAGATGCGCATGCCCTCGTCCGTTTGGATCAGCCCGAATTCGACCGTGTACCAATAAAGCCGCGACAGCCGCTCGATCGCGCCCAGCCCGGCCGCGCGTCGTCCGCCTTCGCCATAGGCTTGCATATAGTCGGCGAACACCGGGTTGGCGAGCAGGGGCACATGGCCGAACACGTCGTGGAAGACGTCGGGCTCCTGCAGATAGTCCAGCTGCTCCGGCGTACGGATAAAGCGGCCCGCGACGAACCGCCGATTGGCGAGATGATCGAAGAATATATCGTCCGGGACCAGGCCCGGGACCGCCACGACCTGCCAGCCAGTGGCCTTCATCAGCCGATCCGAAAGCTCCTCGAAATCGGGGATTCCGGGCTTGGACATGCGCAACACGTCGAGCCCCTGGAGAAACTCCGGCGCGACGCGTCCGGGCAGCATGCGCGCCTGGCGATCGAACAGCCTGTCCCACATCGCATGTTCGGCGGCGGTATAGCTCTGCCAATCCTGCGGGATGGTCCAGTCTTGGAATGCGCCCTCCGGGCACCGGATATCGTTTTGTGCCATGAAGCGAACGTCTCACGATATCGCTGAAATTACCTTTCAAAATGCGAGGTAATGGGCTTAACTTTGAAAGAGACGTTTCAACAATGGCTTAGATATGAAATCCACAGTCGAGCTCGATTCGATCGATCGCCGCATCCTCGAAGCGCTGCAGGAGAATGCGTTGCTGAGCAATGCCGAGCTTGCCGACCGTGTTGGCAGTTCCGCTGCCTCCTGCTGGCGCCGCGTACGGGCGCTCGAGGTTGCTGGCGTGCTCGGCCCGGCGGTGCGGTTGCTCGATCCGGCAGCAGTCGATCGCGGCGTCAACGTATTGTGCAATGTGCGCATGCGGAGCCATTCGCGCGAGTCGATCGGACAGTTTGAGATTTTCGTGCGCGGGCGTCCCGAGATCATGGAGTGCTATTCGATGTCGGGCGAGTGGGATTATCTGCTGCGGATCGTCGTCGCCGACGTCGCGGATTATGAGCATTTCCTAATGCGCGTCCTGCTGGAGCATCCTTCGGTCGGCGGCGCGGCTTCCCATTTCGCCTTGTCGCAGACCAAATATACGACCAAATTGCCCGTATGAGCCGCATCTGGCGGAGCAATTGCAGCTGCCACCCGAATTTTTTCGTCACCACCCGAACGGGGACTTGCAGGCGTCAACTTGTAGCGGGATGAGTTCGGCGATGGCGCTTCTGCTCAAAAATTGCCGGATCTTCGACGGCTGGTCGGAGGAGGTGGCGGACGGCAAGTCCATCGTCCTGGAAGGGAATGTGATCCGCGAGATCGGGGAGGGCCTGTCCGTCCCCGAAGGCGCGCGGACGATCGATTGCGGTGGTGCGCTGGTGATGCCGGGGCTGATCGATGCCCATTTCCATGCCTATGGCGTGGAGGTCAATCCGGCGCTGATCGATCGTGTGCCGCCGGTCGTTCTCGGGCTGCGCGCCAAGCAGATATTGGAAGGCGCGCTCGATAGGGGCTTCACCACCGTCCGGGACGCAGCCGGCGCGGACTATGCGCTCGCGGCCGCGCTAAAGGCTGGGCTGATCGATGGCCCGCGGCTCTTCTACGCCGGCATGGCGCTGAGCCAGACGGGTGGGCATGGCGATCTGCGTTCGCCCGATCATCACGACATCTGCCCCTGCGCCTATTGCGGGGCGCTGGCGACGGTGGTCGACGGCGTGGACGAGATGCGCAAAGCCGTGCGCGAGCAGCTTCGCCGCGGCGCGCACCAGATCAAGCTGTTCGTCTCCGGCGGCGTGCTCTCGCCGAGCGATCCGATCTGGATGAACCAGTTCGCCGACGACGAGATCCGCGTCGCGGTCGAGGAGGCCGCCACCCGCCGCGCCTATGTAATGGCGCATGCCCATACCAACGAGGCTGTGATACGCTGCATTTCGAATGGGGTGCGCTCGATCGAGCATGCGACGATGATGGAATCGAGCGGCGTGCGCGCGATCGTCAATGCAGAGGCCTTTGCGGTCCCGACGCTCGCGATCATCGATGCCATCCAGGATGTCGGTGGCAAGATGGGCCTCACCGCGTCTATGATCGACAAGACGCGCGAAGTGGCGTCACATGCGCTGGCCTCGCTGGATCTGTTGCGCGGTGCAGGTGCGCAGATCGGCTTCGGCACCGATCTGCTCGGCGTGCTCATGGATCGCCAGTCACGCGAGTTCCGGCTCCGGCGGGAGGTCTGCTCCTCGATCGAGATCCTGCGTCAGGCGACCTCGATCAATGCGGTGCTGCTGGGCATGGAGGGCAAGCTCGGCACCGTATCTCCGGGCGCCATGGCCGATCTGCTCGTGGTCGATGGCGATCCGGTCGCCGATGCGACCCTGCTTGAGCGCCCCGATACGATCCGACTGGTCGTTCGCGACGGGCATGTGCGCAAAAACTTGCTCGGCGCCTAGGGACGGGCGCATTGCGGCGGGATGACCGGTAGCCAGACTTCCGTCGCCCGCAGCAATTCCGTCGCCCGGCGCCTTGCGCCGCCGCGGCAGCATGTGCCCCTCTGCGAACGGGCGCTGGTGCTGCGATCACTGGACGTTGCGCGGCGCGGCCGACTGACCCTCGTGCTCGGGCCGCCGGGCTATGGAAAGACCACTGCGCTGGCGCAATGGTATGGCCGGCTGCGCGCGGGAGCAACGAAGGCCGCCTGGTACAGCGCGAGCGAGGGCGAACGCGAGCCGACCCAGTTCCTGCGCATGCTCGTGCTTGCGCTGGAGGCAGGTGGGATCGACCCCGGTCCCGCCGCGCGGCGTGCGATCGGCGACGGATCGGCGGAGGCGATGGTGGACGGCATCGTGCTCGGCCTCGAGCAGATCGAGGAGCCGATCGTGATCATCGTCGACGATTATGAGCGCGTCGATCATCCCCCGATCGCCGCCTGCGTGACCGAGTTGCTGGATGCGCTGCCCGGCGAGGTCCATCTCGTGCTCGCGACACGCCGCAAGCCATCCTTGGCGATCGCCACGCTGCGGGCGATGGGCAGCGTGCGGGTGATCGATCCAGAGGAACTGCGGCTGGATATGGGCGAGCTCGCTGCAACGCTGGATCTTCCCGCCGACGCGCCGGAGCTGGCGGCGATCCAGGCGCAGACCGAGGGCTGGCCGGTGGCGGTGCAGCTCTATCGGCTTTGGCGCCAGCGCTTTGCCGACGGCACGCCGATGCCGGCGTTCAGTGGCCGCGCTGCGGAAGTGGCCGACTATCTCGCCGAGCAGGTTGTCGCGGCGCTGCCGTCGGACCAGCAGGCGGTGCTGACCGCGCTCTCCATCGTCGAGCATGTCGAAGCCTCCTTCGCCGATGCCATTCGTGATGCGGACGACAGCGCCGCGGTGCTCGAATCGATCGCTCGTAGCCTGCCGAGCCTCATCCAGCAGACCGTCTCGGAAGGGGAGGTCGCCTATCGCATCCATCCGCTGCTTTCCGATTATGCGCGCAGCCGCCTCGCGCTGGAGCCCGGCCGTGCCGCGCAGCTCCATCAGCGTGCGGCGCGGTGGCTTGCCGGCCATGACCGCTATCCCGATGCGGTGCGCCATGCCGTGTTGAGCAAGGACGAGGCGTTCCTCGTTGCTATGCTCGATCGATTGCCCTTCCGTGCCGTGTTCATCGCCTACGGCGTCAGCGAGTTGCGGGCAATCCTGCGCGAGGTGCCGCCGGCGATGCTCGCCGGCCGGCCGCGGATGCGGCTGATGAATGCGCTGGTGCTGTTCAAGGAAGGCTTCTTCCGGGAGGCGGAGCAGATGCGCCAGGCGGTCGACGCCCTCATCGACGAGGCAGCGGAAGGGGGTGGGGATCTCCGCCTCGAGAGCCGCGCGCTCGCGTTGCTATTCACCGTCTACATGCAAGGGACGGAGGCCGACTATCAGGCGCATATCGAATGGCTGCTCGCCCGCGCGCCGACCGATCCCTTGACCTGGGGCTGGTGCGAGAATGTGCTGCTTGTCGTGCGACAGGAGCGTGGTCTGCTCGACGATGCGCTAGTGTCGCTGGAACGGACGCGTCAGGCCTTCCAGGCGGCGCAGGGTACGGATTTCGGCCTGCTCCAACTGCTGATCCACGATATGCTCATCGGTCTTGCGCATGGATCGCTGCGTGCCGTGCAGGAAAAGGCCGGCGCTCTGCTGCGTCGCGATCCGGCCAGCATGATCGGCGAACGCTGCCTGCACGCGATGGCGCGAATGCTCGCCGCGCTGGTCGACTATCAGCGCAGCTATCGCCCGCAGGCGGCCGAGGAGATGCGGATCGCCCTTGCCGAATATGGCCGGGGCGAGGCTTGGTTCGATCAATATGCGATCGCGATGCCGGTGATCGTCGACGTCACCTATCGCCGTCATGGTCTTGCGGAGGCTCTGCGAGAGCTCGACGCCGCCGGGCGCGACTATGCGCAGCGCGGCATGATCTGCTTGGATGGGATACGTCTCGGCGTCGAGCTGTGCTGCCATGTGCGTGCAGGCGACCTGGGCGAGCTCGATGTTCTCGAGGCCGCGTGTCGCGCCAAGCTGGCTGGGTTCGAGTCCGGCGAGGCGCCGTGGCGCGAAGGCGAGATGCTGTTGCGCGCGCTGGCGAGTCTGTCGCTGGCGCGCGGCGATGCTGTCGAAGCGACGCTCTTTGCGGGCCGCCTGATCGAGGAAGGACGGCTGGGCCGACGCGCCGGCGCGCAGATCAAGGGCGGCGTGCTGTTGGCGCGGGCGCGGCTCATGGCCGGGGAGATGGCCGAAGCCGAGCGGCTGCTGGCCGACGCTGTACGGGCAGCGAGCGCCGAGGGTATCGTATCGGCCTTTGCGGAGGAGGGACGCACTCTCGCGCCGCTGCTGCGCCATGTGATGGCTGAGGATTCCTCCCGGCTCGTCCAGCGCCATGCCGTGGCGATACTGCGTGCGATCGATGCGGAACAGCAATTCGCGGATGCGGATGCACTCAGCGATCGCGAGGCCGAGATCGTCGCGCATCTTGCCGACGGCGCCTCGAACAAGCTCATCGCACGGCGGCTCGGCCTCACCGAGAATACGATCAAATTCCATCTCAAGAAGATATACGGCAAGCTCGGCGTGTCGACGCGCAAGCAGGCTGCTGCGCGAGCCATGCAGCACCGGTGAATCTGTTCGTTGTGCTGAACATGTTTCGGCATCCACTGCGCAGCGAGCGCTGGCCCGCCGTCTCGCATCTGCCAATGCGACAGCATTTCAACGCCCTGACGAGGGGTAGCCGCTACCCCCGCGCCACCCGAATAGGCGCCACCCCACCCGTCTCTCCGTCTGGCGCAGGACGCCGCGATTATGGATCGTCTGTCGGGTAAAAGGGTCAGAAAAGTGGGGATGAAACGATGCTCAGGGATCAAATCCGATTGCTGCTCGGTACCGCCGCGGTGTTCGCAGCGCCCTTCCAGGTCCACGCTCAGGCTGTCGATACGGCCGTCCAGCCTGGTGACATCGTCGTCACCGCGCAGCAGCGCAGCGAGCGATTGCAGGACGTACCGATCCAGATCCAGGCGCTCAATGGCACGACCTTGCAGAATGCAGGCATCCGCACTTCGGCCGAGGCGCTGTCGCTGACGCCAAATGCGAGCTTCGATCAGGGCAACACCTATAAGAGCACGTTCATCACCATGCGGGGCCTCACCCAGATCAACAACGCCGATCCGCCCGTCGCGTTCGTGATCGATGGCGTGCCGCAGACCGATCAGACTCAACTCGACGTCAATCTTTACGACGTCGAGCGGATCGAAATCCTGAAGGGGCCGCAGGGCGCGCTTTATGGCCGCAATGCGGAGGGCGGCGCGATCAACATCGTCACCAGGCTGCCGAGCGACCGGCTCGAGGGTTTCGGTGACATTCTATATGGCAACGGCAACCAGATCATCGGGTCGGCCGGCCTGTCCGGTCCGCTGGCCGGTGACAAGCTGCTGTTCCGGCTGGATGGTACCTATCGTCATTTCGGCGGCCTGATCGACAACAGCTTCCGCGGCGACCATTCCGATTTCGTCGATCATGACTGGTCGCTGCGCGGCCGCGTGGTCGCCAAGCCAACGGAGACTCTGACGATCGATCTGCGCGCCGAATATGGCGACTTCCGCGCGGCCAGCAATTATTATTCGGCGGTCTTCTCGGGCAATCCGAACGACTATGTGAATCCGCAGTTCAACCTTCCCGGCTTCGCCTACGGCCATAATCTCAACCTCACCGCCAAGATCGATCTCGATCTCGGTTTCGCGACGGTGACGAGCATCACCGGCCACACCGATCTCAAGCAGACCAATCGCGCCGATCTCGACTATCGCAACCCGGTGGATTCACCGTCGGGCATATTCGGACTTGGCTTCCAGGCCGGGCAGGGCCAGGATCTGGGCCTGAAAACGACCAGCCAGGAGCTGCGCATCGTCTCGAACGGGCATGAACGGCTACGCTGGCTGGCGGGCGTATATTATCTTCATACAGACCGGGACCTGCACACCCGCGCCTTCGTCGATCTCGACAGCGATCCCAATCAGATCGACAATCCGGCGCTGTTGTTTGCCAACAAGCAGGAATCGAACAGCAACAACGCCTATGCGGCGTTTGCCCAGGTCGATTTCGACATTCTGTCGAACCTGACCCTGACCGGCGGCTTGCGGTATGATGAGGATCATCGCAACCAGCTGGATCTGATCGCGGGATTGCGGCGCAAGACCTCGTTCCACCATGTTCAGCCGAAGGTCACACTCACCTACAAGCCGACGCAAGGCTTCCTGCTTTATGCCACCTATAGCACGGGGTTCCGCTCGGGCGGGTTCAATGCCCCGGATGTCAGTATTCCGATGTTCGATGCAGAGACACTGCAGAATTACGAGGCCGGCTTCAAGGCGCAGCTGCTGGATCGCAAGCTGACCATCAACGGCGCCTATTATTTCGAGAACGTCAAGAATTACCAATATTTCTTCGTGGATGCGGCAACCGCTTCGCAGATCATCGCGAATATAGGTCGCGTACATATCCAGGGTGTCGAACTCGAAGTGACAGCGCGGCCGCTGCCTGGGCTGGAATTGTCCGGCGCGGTGGGTACGACTTTGTCGAAGATCAAGGCGGACGCCGATCCTGCCGATATCGGCAACCGCACGCCGCGCACCATTCCTTTCTCCTCCAATCTTTCGGCCCAATATTCGGTGCCGCTCACCGACACAGTGACGGGCCTCGCGCGGCTCGATTGGCAGCATTTCGGCAAGAAATATTGGGGCGCGGATAATGCGCAGGTCCAGGATCCCTATGATCTGCTCAACCTGCGGGCGGGCGCCGAATTCGGCCGCTTCGGCCTATACTTCTTCACTAAGAACCTGTTGAATGCCAAATATTACACCGAATATGTGCCGACGAAATATAGCGGCCTTGACGTCGCGCTCGGCTATCGCGGCCGACCGCGTACCTACGGCGTCGAAGCGCGCGTCAAGTTCTGACGGCTGACGGGATAGTATCAGGAGAAGATGATGGAATCCGGACGGATCCGCCTCGGCATCGATGTCGGCGGCACCAATACCGACGCCGTGCTGATGCGCGGACGGGAGGTGCTCGCTGCCACCAAGAGCTTCACCACCGAGAATGTGAAGGACGGGGTGATCGATGCGGTGCGCTCGCTGCTCGCCCAACATGGCGGGCAGCCTTCGGCGATCGATGCGGTGATGATCGGCACCACCCAGTTCGTGAATGCCTTCGTGCAGCGGCGCGATCTGTCGCAGGTCGCGGCGATCCGCGTCGGCCTGCCGGCGGGTGACGGCGTGCCGCCCTACGCAGGTTGGCCGGAGGATGCGCTGGAGGCAGTGGGCGGCCGCCATTATCTGATCGGCGGCGGCTCCTTCTACAGCGGCAAGGATTATGCGCCGCTCGACGAGGATGCCGTCGCAGCCGCGGCCGCGGATGCAGCCAAAGCGGGTCTGTCCGCCTTTGCCATCTCGGCAACCTTCGCGCCGATCCGTCCGGATATCGAGATTCGGGCCGGCGCGATCGTGGCGGCGACTGTGGCTGGTGCCCGTATCACCCTCTCGTCCGAGGTCGGCGGCATCGGTATCCTCGATCGCGAGAATGCGGCGATCGTCAATGCCAGTCTCGCAGCACTCGCCGAGCGGGTCGTCGCCTCGCTGCGCCAGGCCTTTGCCGATATGGCGATCACCGCGCCCATCTACATCAGCGAAAATTCGGGTACGCTGATCGGTACGGAGGTCGCGGCACGCCTGCCGATCCTCACCTGCTCGGCCGGGCCGACCAACAGCATTCGCGGCGCCGCTTTCCTGAGTGGCCTGCAGGATGCGATCGTCGCCGATATCGGCGGCACCACCACCGATGTCGGCTTCCTGCGCGGCGGTTTCCCGCGTGAGACGACCGCGCCCAACATGATCGGCGGCGTGCGCACGAATTTCCGAATGCCCGACGTGCTGTCGATCGGCGTCGGCGGCGGCAGCCTGGTCGTGCCGACGGCGGAGGGCGCGAAGGTCGGCCCGCGCTCGGTCGGTTTCCGGTTACGCGAGGAGGGAAGGGTGTTTGGCGGCGCCACGCTCACGGCCACCGACATTGCGGTCCGTGCCGGCCAGGCTGGCATCGGCGAGGCCGTCCGCGTCGCGGACGTTCCGGATGCGCTCGTCTCTGCGGCGCTCGACGACATTCACAGCCAGATCGAGGAAGCGATCGACCAGATCAAGGTCAGTTCGGCGGCGCAACCGCTGATCCTGGTCGGCGGAGGCAACATCCTCATATCCCGCGCGATCAAGGGTGCGTCGGAGGTGATCCGCCCCCGCCATGCCGAGGTCGCCAACGCGGTCGGTGCGGCGATCGCGCTGGTGAGCGGCCGGATCGACAAGCTCTACGACTTCGTTTCGCTTGGCCGGGACGGCGCGCTTGCGCAGGCCCGAGCGGAGGCGATCGCCGCCGCGGTGGCGGCGGGAGCGAATGAAGATGCGGTCGAGGTCGTCGATCTGCAGGAACTGCCGATGACGCACATGAAATCCGGCTCGGTGCAGGTGAAGGTGCGTGCGGTCGGTCCGCTCGCCGCCGTCGCCTGACGAACAAGCAGGAAAGAAGAAACAGATGGTCAGCATCGAAACAACCCAGGATGTGCAGGATATGGCGCGCGGTGCCGTGCTGCTCGGCACCGGCGGGGGCGGCGATCCCTATGTCGGCGAACTCTTCGTGCGCGAGCAGATCCGCAACGGCCGCGTGCCGCGCGTCGTCGCGCCGGAGGCGCTCGATGACGATGCATTCGTCCTCTCGATCGCAGGAATCGGCGCACCCACGGTGATCGTCGAGCAGCTCGTCAGCGAAAAGACGCTGCTGCGCCTGCTCGCCCGTGCCGAGGCCTTTTACGGCCGGCGCGTCGATGCGCTCATCTCGGCCGAGATCGGCGGCGCCAACTCGGTCTTCCCGCTCGCTCTGTCGGCGATCAGTGGGGTGCCGGTGGTGGATGCCGATGGCATCGGCCGTGCCGTGCCGCAGCTCGAGATGACGACCTTCAGCATCTATGGCGTCAAGGCGACGCCCTGCCTGCTGATGGACGATGCCGGCAATATCGTAACCGTTGATGCGGTCAACGATCGTACCGCGGAGGATCTGTGCCGCTCGATCGTGACGGCGATGGGGTCGATGGCGTTCAGCGCGATCTATCCGATGACCGGCAAGCAGGTGCGCGAATGTGCGGTGCTCGGCACGCTCAGCCAGGCGCTCGGCATCGGACAGGCAATCCGCAAGGGGCGTGACGAGGACGGCAATCCCTTCGATCGGCTGCTCGCCTATCTCAACGGCCATGACGGCCGCGTCGCGCGTATCCTGTTCGACGGGAAAGTGTGCGACGTCGTCCACGAAACGCGCGATGGCTGGCACTGGGGGCTCGTGACATTGCAGGATCTGCGCAACGATAGCGATCGGTTCACCATCGAGATCCGCAACGAATTCATCATCGCCCGCCACAACGGCGCGCCAGCGACGATGGTGCCGGATCTCATCTCGGTGCTCGACCGCGAATCCGCAGAGCCGCTGACCGCGGAGATGTTGACTTACGGGCAGCGGGTGAAGGTGCTCGGTTTCTCGGCCGATCCGATGCTGCGCCGGCCCGAGAGCCTCGAGGTGTTGGGTCCGCGCCTATTCGGGCTGGATTGCGATTTCGTACCGCTCGAAGATCTGGCGCCCGCGCCCGAGCTCGCTCTGGCGGATTGATCATGGCCGGCCGGGTCGTCGCCGTCAGCGTCGCACAGCCGCGCTGGCTGGAGATTTACGGCCGGCGCGTGTTTACCTCGATCGTGCGCGATGCGGTTGCGGGCCCGATCGTCTTCGCGCCGGGCGGCCCTGAGGGCAATGCGACGGCGGTGCATACCGAGGAGGTGTTCGCTTTCTTCGCGGAACATTATGATTATTGGTCGCGGCGCCTCGGCATCGACCGCGCGGACTGGGGCGCCTGCCATTGGGGCGAGAATCTGATGCTCGCCGGCATGCCGGACGAGGGCGGGCTTCGCATCGGCGATCGTTTCCGCATCGGCGAAGCGATCTTGGAAGTGACCTCGCCGCGCATTCCCTGCTTCAAGCTGAGCTGGCGGCTCGGGCAGGCGGAAGGCTTTCTCCAGGAGTTGATCGCCAGCGGACGGATGGGCTGCTATCTGCGCGTGGTCGAGCCGGGGCGGATCGGCGTGGACGACGCGGTGGAGCGCGTGTCGGTAGCCCATGCGGCGATCAGCGTGCTGGGCCTGTCACAGTTGCTGCACGATCCCGACATCGTCGATCTCGACATATTGCGCAGCGTGCTGGTGACGCCGGGGCTCGGCGGACAGGCCGCGGGGATGATCCGCAAGCGGCTCGCCTTCCTTACCGACGGTAGGCTCCAGGCCCAGGGGCGCTGGCAGGGATGGCGGCAATTCGCAATCGCACATATCGTGGACGAAGCGAAGGGCATCAAATCCTTCCATCTGCGCCCGCTCGATGATCGGCCGATCGGCGGCTATCGTGCGGGCCAGTTCCTGACCGTCCGACTGCCCGAGGCGGCAGGCGCGCCGACCCGATCGTGGAGCATTTCCGATTATGATCCGGAGGCCGATAGTTATCGCCTCTCGATCAAGCGTGAACCGGACGGCTTGGCGTCGGGCTGGATGCACGATCATGCTGAGATCGGCGATGTATTGGAGGTGCGGCCGCCGACCGGACGTTTCGTGCTCGATCGCAGCGGCTTTCTTCGTACCGTGCTGATCAGCGCCGGCATCGGCGTCACCCCCATGATCGCGATGCTGAAGGCGCATGCCGAGCGGGGGATGGAGGCTCCGCCGCTGCTGTGGATCCATGCCGCGCGCTCGGGTGAAGAGCATGCGTTCGCGGATGAGGCGAATGGGATGCTGGCGGCGATTCCTGGCTCCGTGCGCCGCGTATTCTACTCGGCGCCGGGCGATGGGGATCGGGCGGGCGAGGGGTATGACCGTACCGGGCGGATCGATGCTGAAGCGATCGCGGAGTTGATCGCGGAGAATTATTCGCTGAGCCCGTTCGGGCGTGTGATCGAGCTGACCGGCGAGCATTCCGATTTCTATCTGTGCGGGCCTGCTCCGTTCGAAGATGCGGTGCGCACGGCGCTCGTCGCACATGGCGTCAACCCGCTGTCGATTCGGTCCGAGAGCTTCGCGCCGGTTGCGGCCGCTGGAGATGAGCCGCCGGCTCCGGAAGAGGCGCAGGTCGAATTTGCCGGGCAGGGCCGCCATATGGTCTGGCGGCGTGACGACGATCTCACCCTCCTGGAGCTTGCCGAGGAAGCGGGCCTATCGGTCGACAGCGCATGCCGGACCGGCATTTGCGGCACCTGTGAGGCCGCATTGCGCGCCGGCAAGGTGCGCTATCTCGTCACGCCGGCAGCCGAACCCGGCGAGGGGCGGGTGCTGCTCTGCTGCAGTCAGCCAGCATCGCCTCACATCGTCATCGGCACCGTCGATTAGAGCAAATTGGGCGATATGTGGATCGCCCAATTTACTCTAAGTCTTTGCCATCGCATCGTTTCTGCAGAAAATCGGTTCCCACTTTTCCGCAAGATGCTCTAGCGTCGGAATCAGACAGCTCGGCAAGCATAACCCGCTCTACCGGCGAAAATATCCATGATGTCGCGGCAATCAGACCGCGCCGTGTCCGCGTCGCGGTTCCGGCTCGTTCAGCTTTGCCTGATCGAGCGGAGGCGCTGTCGGGTCCGGCGGCTTGGCCGCGCGGGGACGGACGAAGACGCGCGCGACATCCGAGATCGCGCTTTCGATCCGCTTTTCTATATCGCTCACTGCGCGTTCGATCCGGCTGGTGTCCAGATCGTCCTCGAACTCCACGCTCATCGTCACCACCACCTGATCGGGCGCGAGGTGCATGGTCAGCACGTCGCTGACCGCGAGCACCGAGGGCGCCTGGCAGGCGAGGGAGGCGATCCGGCGGCTGAGCTCCGGGCTCGCGCGCTCGCCGATCAGCAATCCTTTGCTCTCTCGTGCGAGCAACGCAGCGACGAGCGCGAGCACGCAACCGATCAGGATCGAGCCGACGCCGTCCAGTCGCGCGTCGCCGGTGACCAGCGCGAGGCTGATGAACAGGCCGGCGATTCCGATCCCGATCATTGCCGCGCTATCCTCGAACAGCACGGCGAGGGTCGAGGGATCCTTGCTGCGCCGGATCGCGCGCCACCAGCTGTCACTGCCTTTGGTGAGGGAGAAGGCACGCAGCGCGTACAGCCAGGATCCCCCTTCGAACAGTAACGAAAGGCCGAGCACGATGAAGTTGACGATTGGATTCTCTATCGGAACCGGACGGCGCACATGCTGGATGCCTTCGTATACGGAGACACCTGCACCGCCGGCGAAGACCAGCAGCGCGACCACGAAGCTCCAGAAATACAGCTCCCGGCCATAGCCGAGCGGATGGACGGCATCAGGCGGACGGGCCGACCGCTTGTGTCCATAGAGCAGAAGCCCCTGATTGCAGGTGTCGACCAGCGAATGGACGCTTTCGGTGAGCATGGAGGAACTGCCGGTGGCCACCGCAGCGCCGAATTTCGTGACCGCGATCGCAAGATTGCCTGCGAGCGCTGCATAGACCGCGGTTTTCGCCTCTCCAGCCATGATTGCCGCAACGCTGTGTGATGTGATCCGATCCGCTACGCTTTTTGGAGCCTGGATTTGCTTTGCGCCGCGCTCGCCAGCAAAGGCCGCGCGATCGTTCGGCAGGCGGTGCCCAGATGACCGGTTCAGTCGGCTCTTGCCGAAGGCGTCGCGCAGGGCGTTCCGCGGCCATTTTTTCCTGGCCATGCTCCGTCTCCTGTGGTGCAGGCAGGCCAATCGGGAGGGGCGGAAGGTGTTGCCCCTCGTTGTGCTTGCGGTTCGGCTCGGCCCTTTCCGCGCACGGCCGTTCGTGGTTGAGCGGCGCAACGGTGACAGGGAGCGACGCGGGCGGCATGACGGAGGCGAGGGTTGCAGGGAGGCTGACGCGCCGGACGATTGCCGCCCAGGCCTGGCCGATAATCCTCGGGCAGGCGCTGGTCCCGCTCGTCGGCATCGTCGATGCGACGATCATCGGGCGCACCGGCGATGCCGCTGCGCTGGCCGGCGTCGCGCTGGGCGCGACGGTGATCAACCTCGTCTTTTGGGCATTCGGTTTCCTGCGGATGGGCGTCACCGGCCTCACCGCGCAGGCGGAAGGGGCGGGTGACGCGGGCGAGGTCGTTGCGATCCTGTTGCGCGCGCTGGCGCTCGGGGTGCCGATCGGCATCGCGCTGCTGTTGCTTTCTCCGCTGATCGTGCCCGCGTCGCTGGGCCTGATGAGCGTGCCCGCCGATGCCTTCGCGCCGGCACATGCCTTCACCGCGATGCGTTTCTTCGGCGCGCCGGCCGCGCTCGGTTTCTACGCGATCAACGGCTGGCTGATCGGGCTCGGCCGGACGCGGCTGGCGCTTGGCTGCCAGCTCGTCCTGAACGGCGTCAACATCGTGCTCGATCTCGTGCTGGTCGGGATCTTCCATCTTGGGGCGTTCGGCGTCGGCATCGGTACGGCGACGGCGGAGTGGGCGGCGATGGGTGCCGGCCTGATCGTGGCGCGCCAGCTGCTCGGCCCGGGGGCCTGGCGGCGGGGGCTGGCAGATCGCCACGCGTTGTTCGCCTGGCCCGCGATGCAGCGGCTGATCGCCGTCAATCTGGATATCATGATCCGCACGCTGGCGCTTCTCCTGTTGTTCACCTGGTTCGCACGCGCCGGCGCGCGGCTGGGCACCGTGCCCCTGGCGGCGAACCATGTGCTGATGCAGTTCGTCGGTGTCAGCGCCTTCGTGCTCGACGGCTTCGCCTTTACTGCGGAGCATCGCGTAGGCGTGGCGGTCGGTGCGCGCTCGCGGCCGGCGCTGCTGCGCGCGATCCGGTTGACCGGGGAATTTTCGTTGATCGGCGGTGCAGCCTTCGCGCTGCTCTTCGCGGCTGGCGGGGCGCTATTCGTCGATGGGGTAAGCAGCGATCCGGCGGTGCGGGCGCAGGCCATCGCCATGCTGCCCTATTGCGCGCTCGTCCCGCTGATCGGCGTGCCGGCCTGGCTGCTCGACGGCATCTTCATCGGCGCGACGCGCGGGCGGATCCTGCGCAACGCCGCGCTGGTCGCGACGGCCGCCTATCTGGCGAGCGATTTCCTTCTGCGGCCGCTGGGTGATGACGGCGTGTGGCTGGCGCTCATTGCCAGCTACATCTTCCGTGCGCTGTCGCTCGGGTTCTGCCTGCCGACACTCATTCGCCGCGTCGAATACGGCTGACCGGGCTCGGCGCGGCCGATCGACTCAATCGACGAATGCGCGCTCGATCACGAAATGGCCGGGCGAGGCGTTCGAGCCCTCGCCGAAGCCCATTTTCTTGAAACGGGCCTGGAGATCGCGGATCATCGCCATACTACCGCAGAGCATGATCCGGTCCAGCGCGGGATCGAACATCGTGGGGCCGCCGACCATGCCGTCGAACAGGCAGCCATTGTCGATCAGCGCATCGATGCGACCGGTGCGATGGAAGGTCTCGCGCGTCACCGTCGGCAAATAGCTGAACTGGAGGAGCGCTTGGTCCTGCACCAGCGCATCGCCGGCGAGCTGGCTTTCGAGCAGGTCACGGAAGGCGAGATCGCCGACGGTGCGGACGCAATGGACGAGGCGGATCTCGCTGAACCGATCATAGAGGTCAGGATCGCGCGCGAGGCTGAGGAAGGGCGCGAGGCCGGTGCCGGTGGAGAGCAGGAACAGGCGCCGGCCGGGCAGCAGCGCATCGGCAACCAGCGTGCCGGTGGGCTTGCGGCCGAGGAAGATCCGGTCGCCCGGCTGGATCCTCTGCAGGCGAGAGGTGAGCGGGCCGTCCGGTACCTTGATCGAGAGGAATTCCAGCTCATCCGCATAACAGGGGCTCGCGATCGAATAGGCGCGCAGCAGCGGCCGATTGTCGCCGGGCAGGCCGATCATGACGAACTCGCCCGAGCGAAAGCGGAAGGAGGCCGGCCGGCTGATCGAGAAACTGAACAGATGCGCGTTCCAGTGGCGGACGGAGCGCACCTCCTCCACCGTCAATGCCGCGGACGGTGCCATGGCTGCGGCTGCCGCGATGCGATCACTCATTGCTTCGCTTCCTTCATGACGCCGTTCGAGGGATCCGAGGGAGCGAGGCCGGCGGCCTTGAGCTTGGCGACCGCATCGGTCATCGCCCGTTCGACGAGGGCGACGCTGTCTTCTTCGACGAGGAGGGCGAGAGTCTCGCGGACCCGCGCGCGCCGGTCGAGCGTCAGTTCGCACCAGAGGGCAAGCAGCACAGCTTCGTCCTCCGTGATGCGGCGGTGAGGCATCGGAGCGAGCACCATGCGGGCGAGCCCGTCCTTGTTGATCAGCGCCATCGCCAGGTGGAAGTCCTGAATCATGAGCATCAGGCCCATGCTCGAAAAGCCGGGCGCGAGGGCCACGGGCGGGCAGGTGCGATTCTCTATCGCGTTCGTCCAGCCGCGCATTGCCCACAGGAGGAAACGGCTGCCGTTGCACAGCGTATCGATCGGCCGGTCGACATAGGCGTACATAAGCTCTCCCTCTCGTTCGAGGGATTATCATATAATATTGATAATGATTAGCAACTGCATTTTGTCTGTGCTGATCAGGCGAGCGCCCGTGCTGCGGCGCTGAGGGCGATCAGCGCCAGCGAAACGATTCCCACGGGGCGATAGGTGGAATGTGGCAGGCGTTCGTGGAACCACGCGCCGATATGGGTGCCCAGGATCATCGCGGGAGCGGTGATCGCGGCGGCGATCAGCACGTCGCTTCCGACGACGCCGGCCGAAGCGCTGGTCGCCAGCGCGACGCAGCCGGTGACGAGGAAGATCAGGATCATCGATGCGCGTGCCGCGGGCGGAGGCGTATCGACGCTCATATAATAAGCCAGCACCGGCGGACCGGGCATGGCGCATAGCCCGCCGAGGATGCCGGCGACGAGGCCAAAGGGGAGGATGAAACCGATGCCGTGCGGCCGGTGCCAGCGGAGCCCGGAGGAGAGGGCGAGCACCGCCGCGGTGGTGGCGACCGCGATCAGGATGCGGGCCTGGTCGGGCGAAACGATGTGCAGGATCAGCACGCCAGCGGGGGTCGCCACGATCGCGCCGGCGCTCAGCACGGCGGTCGATCGCGGATCGAAGCGCCGCAACGTATCGCCGATGCCGACGAAGCTCGATCCGACCTGAAGCAGGAGGACGATCGGCACGGCGAGCGTCGGGCGCAGCATCAGCGAGAGCAGCGGCGTGGCGGCGAGGCCGAAGCCGAAGCCGGTGAAGCCGCGCAGTAGCCCACTGATCAGCACCGCAGCCATTGCCGCCAGCAGTGTCGGCCAGTCGAGGGCGAGCGCCGGGAGATCGGGCATCAGGCCATCGCGAAGACGATCGTCTTCTTGCGCGTGAAATGCTCGAGCATCGCCTCCAGCGAGGCTTCCTTGCCGAGGCCCGACTTGCCGAAGCCGCCATAGCTGAGATTGGGCTGGATGGTCAGGTTCTGGTTCACCTGCACATAGCCCGCGTCGAGCCGGCTGGTGGCGTCCAGCGCCTTGGCCAGATCATTGGTCCAGACAGTCGCGGCAAGGCCGAAATCGCTGTCGTTCGCCGCCGCTATCACCGTTTCGTAGTCCGTCCATGGCGTTACGCAGACGACGGGACCGAAAATCTCGTCGCGCATCAGCGGACTCTCCTCCGGCAGGCCCGCAAAGATCATCGGTACGGCGAAGAGCGTCGGGTCGAGCCCGTCTTCGGCAGGCGTGCTGCCGCAGGCGATGGCCCGCGCGCCGGGTGTGGCGCGGCCGATCGCGACATAATCGTCGATTCGCCTTTTCTGCTCGGGCGACACGACTGTCCCGACATCGGTCGCCTCGTCGAGCGGATCGCCGATGCGCAGGCTCTGGACCGCGGCGGCGAGCGCTGAGAGAAAAGGCTCGTACAGGCTTTGATGCACATAGATGCGGCTCGCCGCCGTGCAGCTCTGTCCCTGCCGGGTGAAGCGCATGCCGGCAACCGCACCTGCCACCGCGCGCGGCAGATCGGCGTCGGGGAGCACGATCATCGGACTCTTGCCGCCTAGCTCGAGCGAGACCGGAATGATCTTGCGCGCCGCGGCTGCATAGATGGTCTCGCCGACCGGCTGGGATCCGGTGAACGTGATCTTGGCCACACGGGGATGCTCGACCAGCGGCTGGCCGCATTCGGGGCCGTAGCCGCTAACGATGTTGAGCGTGCCGGGCGGCAGGATTTCGGCCATCAGCCGGCCCGCCTCGAGCGTCGCGAACGGCGCTTCCTCCGCTGATTTGACGACAACCGTGTTGCCGGCGACCAGCGCGGGCGCGATCTTGAGCATCATCAGCACGAGCGGCACATTCCAAGGCAGGATCGCCCCAACGACGCCCAGCGGCTCGCGCGTGGTGAGCGAGAGCATGCGGGGATGATAGGGCAGCGTCTCGCCCTTCAGCTCGGATCCGAGGCCGCCGTAGAAAGCGAGTATGTCGGCGGCGGTCGCGATTTCGGGCCGGCATTCGGTGCGGATCGCCTTGCCCGTCTCCTGCGCGAGCAGCCGGGCGAGCGGCTCCTGCTCGGCAAGGACGCGCCGGCCGGCTTCGGCGACGAGGCGGCCACGCTCGCGGGAGGAACGCTGCGCCCAGCCCGATTGCGCTGCGGCTGCGGTCTGGACGGCGAGGTCGACGTCCGCAGCGGTGCCAAGCGCGGCGCGCCCGAGCTCCTTCCCGGTCGCGGGATTGATCACCGCGAAACTCGCGCCGCCGGCCGCGGGCACCAGCGCGCCGCCGATCAGATGGCGCGCGCGCGCGCTCACCTCCCGCTCTCCATTCGCCCGATCGATGATGCCGATTTGCATGGCTGCGCCTCCTTGACGGGAGGGCTTAAGCCACTGTCTGCCGGCGCGGCCCTAGTGCCAGTTCGTCGATTCCGGTGGGCCAGCCGCTGGACAGAGCGGTCACAGTTCCTGCAGGGCGGGCGTGCGGTTCATGGCGCCCGCCAGCAGCGCGATGCCGGGTGCGATCCGTTCGTCGGGAATCGCGGAATAGCCGAGGCGCAAATGGCTTCGGCCATCGTCATGATTGCGGAAGAAGATATCGCCCGGCTCGAACAGCAGCCCGTCCTCGCGGCAGCGCAGGGCTGCGGCACGCGCATCGAAGCCGGGCGGGCCTTTCAGCCAGACGCAGGAGCCGCCCGTCGGTATCGCAAAATCGAGATCTGGCAGCTGTTCGGTGAGCGCTTCGACCAGATGGTGCGCGCGGCGGCGATAGGCGTCGGTCAACCGGCGCACGAGTGATTCATAATGGCCGAATGAAAGGAAGAGAGCGATCGAGCGCTGATTGTTTACCGGCGGATGGCGCACCATCAGGCGGCGCAGGGCGCGCAACTCGCGGATCAGCGCAGCGTCGGCGACGATGAAGCCGAGCCGGAGGCCAGGCGCGAGCAGCTTGGACAGGCTGGCGACGTAGATCACTCGCCCCTGGTCGTCGAGGCTCTTGAGCGCAGGCTGGGGATCCTGCTCGAAGCTGGTCTCGCTGTCATAATCGTCCTCGATCAGCACTGTGCCACTCTGGGCGGCGGCGGCGAGCAGGGCGCGCCGCCGCTCATAGGTCATGGTCACGGTGGTCGGGCACTGGTGGCTCGGCGTGACATGGGCATAGTCGCAGGCGGCCAGCGCCGGGCCGGGCACCAGGCCGGTCCCGTCGATCGGCAGCGCGGCGACCTGCGCCGCGCGCATCGCTGCGATGTTGCGCATGTCGGGATAGCCCGGCTCCTCCACGCCCACCACCGTTTTGGCATCGAACAGCGCCTCGGCAAGCAGGTAGAGAGCTTGTTGCGCGCCAAGTGTCACCATGATCTCGTCCGATTCCGCCCAGATGCCGCGGCGGGGCAGGATGCGTGTGCGCAACTGCTCGATCAGCAGCGGATCGTCCTCGTCGATCTTGTCCGGTCCCCAGTCACGCAGCTCCAGCACGCTCAGAGCCTGACGGCAGCATTGCCGCCAGTCCGAGATCGGGAAGATGCTCGGATCGAACTGACCATAGACGAAGGGATAGCGATAGCTTTGCCAGTCGGACGGCTTTTCGATGTTGCGCAGCGCTGACGCACGCGAGCGCAGCCGTCCGGTCCAGTCGATGCGCGGCTGCACGGTCCGGTCGGCGACATGCCGCACCCAGCCGCTCGCCGGCCGTTCGGCGACGACGAAGCCGCTGCGTTCGCGCGATTCCAGGAAGCCGTCGTCAACCAGCTGCTGATAGGAGAGGATCACGGTGTTGCGTGACACCGACAGCTCGGCGGCGAGGCCGCGGCTGGAGGGCAAGGGTGTGCCGGCCTTGAGCGTGCCGTTCAGGATCGCATCGACGACGCTGGTTCGGATCTGGATCTGCAGGGCGCGTGGATCATCGTCGTTCAGTGCGAAAAGCTGCCGCCACATGATCCGTTCCGGCCGTCTCGCCATGCGGTCTCTCCCCGACACCCAACCGAGCCCCGGCATCGCCTCCCAACTGTACCCACGGCTTTGGGCGGTCTGGCGCTACACCGCGCCGCCTTTGTCAGCATGCTTGAATGCCATGGAAACGCAAGCACTTCATTCCGCCCGCAGGGCCGATCTTACCCACCACTGGATGCCGTTCACTGCAAACAGGGATTTTCATCGCGAACCCAAGATCATCACCCGCGGTGCTGGCGTCCATTATTATGGCGAACGGGATCAGCCGATCCTCGACGGCTGCTCGGGCCTGTTCACCTGCCCGGCCGGCCATGCGCGGCCGGAGATCGCCGATGCCGTGCGCGAACAGCTCATGACGCTGGACTATGCGCCGAGCTTCACCCGCGGCCATCCGCAATCCTTTCATGCCGCAGAGAAGATCGCTGCGCTGACCCCTGCGGGGCTCGATCGCATCTTCTTCGCCAATTCGGGATCCGAGGCGGTGGATACCGCGCTCAAGATCTGCCTCGCTTACCATCGCGCACGCGGTGAGGGCACGCGCAGCCTCTTCGTCTCGCGTGAGCGCGCCTATCATGGCGTCAATTTCGGCGGCGTCGCGCTTTCCGGCATGGTGCCCAACCGGCGCAGCTTCCCGGCTGCGGGGCCGCAGG
Source organism: Flavisphingomonas formosensis (assembly GCF_009755815.1). Taxonomy (GTDB): domain Bacteria; phylum Pseudomonadota; class Alphaproteobacteria; order Sphingomonadales; family Sphingomonadaceae; genus Flavisphingomonas; species Flavisphingomonas formosensis. The sequence continues at coordinate 50,785 of NZ_WRPK01000012.1, read as the reverse complement.
TCGTCCACATGCGTCACACCTGGCTGGACGAGAACCGCTTCACCCTGGGCCAGCCGGCGCATGGCGCGGAGCTGGCCGACGATCTGCTGCGGCTGATCGCGCTGCACGGCGCTGAGAATATCGCGGCCTGCTTCGTCGAGCCGATCGCCGGATCCACCGGCGTGTTGGTGCCGCCGGCCGGCTATCTCGAACGGCTGCGCCGGATCTGCACCGACCACGGCATATTGCTGGTGTTCGACGAGGTGATTACCGGCTTTGGCCGCACCGGTGCCGCTTTCGCATCGCAGTCGTTCGGCGTGATTCCGGATCTCATCACCATGGCGAAGGCGATCACCAACGGCGCGCAGCCGATGGCTGCGGTGGCGGTCTCGCGCGCGGTGCACGATACGATCATCGATGCTGCCCCCGACGGGCAGCCGGAATTCTTCCACGGCTACACCTTCTCGGCCCACCCGGCGAGCTGCGCGGCGAGCATCGCGGCGCTCGCCATCTATGAAGAGGAGCGGCTGTTCGATCGTGCGCGGCAGCTTTCGGCCTATTTCCTGGATGCGATCGCGACCTTGCGGGAACTGCCGGTCGTCACCGACATCCGCGGCTATGGGATGCTCGCCGGCGTCGATCTCGCACCGGACGGAAAGCCTGGCGCGCGCGGCCATCTCGTGCAGAAGCGTCTGTTCGACGCGGGGTTGCACCTGAAGACGACCGGCGATGCCGCGATCGTCGCACCGGCCTTCGTGATGGAGGCTGGCCAGATAGACCGCCTCGTCACAACGATGCGGGACGTGCTTTCCGCCTTGTAGAAACTGCACCGGCCAAGTGGGGGGACCAATGATCGACGAGACTGCCGACCCAGACAGATCCCCGCTTCGGCACACGCTGAAGCAACGCCATATGACGATGATCGCGCTGGGGGGCGTGATCGGTGCTGGTTTGTTCGTCGGCAGCAGGGTGGTGATCCAGGCTGCCGGCCCTGCTGCCAGCCTGTCCTTCCTCATCACCGGGCTGCTGGTGGTGCTGGTGATGCGCATGTTGGGCGAGCTCGCCACCGCCTTGCCGGGAAGCGGATCCTTCTACGATTATGCACGCGCAGCGATGGGCGATCTCGCCGGTTTCCTGACCGGCTGGATGTACTGGTATTTCTGGGTGATCGTCGTCGCTCTGGAGGCGATCGCGGGCGCTGACCTCATCCGCTTCTGGCTTCCCGGCGCGCCGCAATGGATGCTGGCGCTCATGCTGCTCATCCTCCTCACCGCCAGCAACATGCTGACGGTCAAGGCCTATGGGGAGTTTGAATTCTGGTTCGCATCGATCAAGGTGGCGGCGATCTGCCTGTTCCTGGTGATTGGTAGTGCCTTCGTAATCGGCTTCTGGCCGTCGGGCACGTCGCATTTCACCAATCTCACCGCTCATGGCGGCTTCGCACCGCATGGCATATTGCCGGTCCTGACCGGCGCTGTGGCTGCCACAGGGTTCTATTTTGGTGCGGAGGTAGTGACGGTGGCGGCGGCAGAGGCCGACGAACCGGCGCGTGCGGTGGCCCGCGCGACGAATTCGGTGATCAGCAGGGTGCTCCTCTTCTATGTGGGATCGATCCTGCTCGTCGTCGCGATCCTGCCGTGGAACTCCGCAGGCATCGCAACGCCCTATGTCAGCGCGCTGGCGGCGATGGGCATTCCGGCCGCGGCGCAGATCATGAACGCGATCATCCTGACCGCGGTGCTCTCCGCGCTCAACAGCGGCCTCTATGCCTCCTCGCGCATGCTGTTCGCACTGACCCGCAATGGCGACGCGCCGTCGGCGCTGGCACGGGTGAACCGGCGCGGCGTGCCGGTCATCGCCACGCTTTGCGGCACGCTCGGCGGTCTTGCGGCGATCATCCTGTCCTATCTGTCGCCGGACCTCGTTTTCGCCTTCCTGGTCAATTCCTATGGGACGGTCGCGCTCTTCGTCTATCTGTTCATCGCCCTTGCCGAGCTCAAGCTGCGCCGGCGGCTGGATGTGGAAGCGCCGGAGCGGCTGGTGATCCGCATGTGGCTGTTTCCCTGGCTCACCTACGTCGCGATCGCCGCGATGCTGGCCATATTGGCCGCGATGGCCTTCATCCCAGAACAGCGCGCGCCGCTGACCATGGGCCTCGCCAGCGCGGTGCTGTTCGCCTGCGCCTATGGATTGAAACGCTGGCGGCTGCGCGCTGGTGCAGGATCGGTCGATATGCCTCTGGCCGAAAGGCAGCCGCACCGTTCGTGCTGAAGCCCCGATTGGACGGACGGAGGCGGATCAGAAGGGAAAAAAGATCCGGATGGCGAGAAGGGCGATCATCGCGGTCAGAATGTTGAGCGGCAGGCCGACCCGCACGAAGTCCATATAGCGATATCCCGCCATCTGGTAGACGATGACATTGGTCTGATAGCCGAAGGGCGTCGCAAAGGCGGCGCTGGCTGCCATCATTACGCCGACGAGGAAAGGACGAGGGCTGACGCCCAGGCTCTCCGCCAGCGCGACCGCGATAGGAGTGACCAGCACGGCCACTGTGGCGTTGGACAGCAGTTCGGTCAGCACCATGGTGATGAGATAGAGGATGGCGAGCGCGGCCAGCGGACTCAGTCCGTCGACGCTGGCGATCAGCAGCTTCGAGGCTTCGGCGGCGAGGCCGCTTTCCTCCATCGCGATGCCGATCACGACCATGCCGGCGATGAGGATCAGTATCTGGGGACGCAGCCCGCTATAGGCTTCATCGGCGGTGATGACGCGCAGCAGGATGAGCAGCACCGCACCCGCAAAGGCGGTCGCGGCGATCGGCGCGACGTGCAGCGCCGCCAGCGCGATCGCGCCGGCGAAGGTCGCAAGCGCGATCGCCGCCTTTGCCGGTGCGAACGGACGCGGTTCGGCAAAGAGTTGAGGATCGCCGACCTGCGCATTGCCGATCTCGACAGCGTCCAGCGCCACGTCGGCCGTTTCGTCCTGCGCTCGCTCGGGCCGGCCGGCCAGCAGGCGTCCGCTGATCAGGAAGAGATAGAGGCCGCCGGCCAGCGCCATCGGAAGGCCCACGGGGGTTATCTCGAAAATGCCGAACCGTGGCTGCCCGGCAACGCGCGCCATGTCGTCGACAAGCAGGTTGGTCGATGTGCCGACCAGCGTGCAGCAGCCGGTAAGCACGGTGATATAGGAAAGCGGCATGAGGAAACGCTTGGGCGACAGGTTCAGCGCGGTCGCCACATCGCGAACCACCGGTGCGCCCAGCACCACGATCGGGGTACTGTTGAGGAAGCAGGAAAGCGCACCGATCATAGAGAGGAGCAGCCAGATGCCCTTCGCGCCCAGGCGTCGGCACATGCCGACCGCGAGCGCGATCGCGCGATCGAGCAGGCCGGACAACTCCAGCGCGTAGGCGATCACGAACAGCGAGGCGAGCGCGATGATTGCCGGGCTGGCGAAGGCGCTCTGCAACTCGGTGGGCCGAACGACACCGCCCATCAGCAGCGCCGCCGCACCCGTCAGCGCGACCACGTCGGCGCGCACCTTGTCCCAGATGAGGGCGGCCACCACGGCAGAGAGCACCAGCAGCGTGAAGATCTGATCGAGGGTCATGCGCAGTCTGGGTCGGCTCCCCGCACGGACCTGTCAATATGTTGGTGGCGCCGCCGGCACACCGAATGACGGAATAGAGACTGGAGCCCTTTCAAGGATTTGCCTACAGTCGGCCAATGCATGAGCCGAGCGTGAGAACAAGCCGACTGGCAATTGCGGCGGGCTTCGTTGCCGTGCTGGCGATTGGCGGCGCCGGCTTCCTGCTCGGGCGGGTAACGCGGCCGGACATGCCGCCGCCGGTGACCGTGCCTGCCGTTTTGCCGCAACCCGCACCGGAGCCCGCTGACGACCGGGAACGGACGCGGCTTCTTCGCCGCGCCGACCTGATCGCGCTCGCGCGCCTGGCGGCGGACGCCTTCGCATCTGGAAAGGCCGCCCCAGGCGAGGTTGCGGACGCAGTGGGCCGCCGTTTCGAGCTGGTGCTTCCATTCGGTTGCGACGGACCGGCAGATGCGGGCAGCAGCGCGCCGCTGCGCTGGCGTTACGATGACAAGGATGCCGCATTGCGCGTGCATGTCGTGCCGACCGAATGGCGTGCCGCCGACTGGAATGTCGCCGAGAGCGCGGATACCGAAACGATCGAGGGTTTCTGGATTGCCCGGCCCTGGGTCTCCGCCGAGAGCTGCCCGACAGGAGGCGATCATGCCGCGGCACGGGGCATGGGCGCGCTGACGCTGCCGGGACAGACGCTTGCCGTCGCGCAATTCCTGCCTAAGGACGCGCCCCGCGATATCGCGCGTGCCGGCAAGCCGTTCGAAGCAGTGAAGCGTATGGAAGCGAGCGCGATCGATCCCGCGGCGGGCATGCGGTTGCGGCTCAGCGGCCGCGTAGATCGGGTGCCGGGGGGCGGCGGCGTGCGCTGTATCCAGCCAGGTGGCGCCGAGCAGCACCCGATTTGTCTGGTGGCGGTGGCGCTGGATGAGGTGCGTATCGAAAATCCGCGTGACGATGCGATCGTGGCCTCCTGGCCGATCAGCCGGAGCGACCGCGCCCCAGACTGACGGACACCAGCTGGTATCCAGGCTGGCACCACGCTTCCTCTTCTTCTGGATCAAGACAGCAGGTTTGGCTGCGTCATTATTCCCTTCCATAGCGGCGCCTTGGGGGGAGACCGCAATAGGAGGGCGATCGCCTTGGCAACCACCGGGTCAAGGGGACAATGACGATGAATCGTTTCAGGCTTGCTACACCGCGCGATGGGAGCGCGCGGGCCATGCTTCTCGGCGTTTCGCTGCTCGCCCTGGCCGGCGCGGTGCCAGCGCACGCGCAGCAGAGCACCGCGGCAGAGGTGCAGGGCCTTTCGGAGATCACGGTCACCGCCCAGAAGCGGACCGAAAGCGCGCAACGCGTGCCGATCTCGATCCAGTCGATGAACGCCGCCAAGCTCGATCAGCTCGGCGTCACGAAACTGCAGGACGTCGAGGTCGCAGCACCCTCACTGAGCTTCGGCGACGGATCGGAGCAAGGCCGCACCGGAATTCGCGGCATCATCGATTATTCGCGGAATGCCGGTTACGATTCCCGCGTGGGCGTATACGTCGACGGCGTCTATTTCAGCCGATCCTGGATGAACAACCAGACCTTGCTCGGCGTCGCTCAGGTGGATGTTCTGCGCGGCCCGCAGGGAACCTTGTTCGGCAAGAATACCGATGCGGGCGTGATATCGATCACCACTCTCCAGCCTTCGTCCAAGCTCAATGGCGAGTTTGAAGGCGAAGCCGGCAATTTCGGTTATTGGAAGCTGGCGGGGCGCGTGAACGTGCCGCTTTCGGGCAGTGTCAGCGCTCAGCTCACCGCCACGCATCTCCAGGAGCGCGGCTATTATGAGAATGTCCTCCTGGACAAGCATAACCAGGGGGTAAACTCGGATGCGGTGCGCGGCCAGATCCGTTTCCACTCGGGCGTGCTCGATCTCACGCTGAGCGGCGACTACACGTCGGACGACAATTCGACGCTGCACTATACCTATGTGCCGCCGTCCGGCACCAATCCCTATAAATTCTCCTCCTACAATGACGACTACGCCAATCGGTGGATCGGCGGCGTCTCCGCGACGGCGAAGATAGATCTCGGCAGCTACGAGATCACGTCGATCACCGCCTGGCGCTCGGGCAGCCAACTCCTGAACTTCAACAATGAATCCGGATCGATCCCGTTCTTGACGCCAGTCATGAAGCAGCGGACGGATCAGTTCTCGCAAGAGTTGCGCCTCGCTTCGCCACGCGAGGAAAGCTACGACTTTGTGACCGGCCTCTATTATTTCCACAGCCGCAACAAGGATCATTATGTGAGCGAGTGGGGATCGGGCATGGCCTTGCTCGGACCTCTGTACGGCGCCTATGCCGGCACCGAGACGGAAAGCTTCGCGTCGGTGAGCACGGATTCGCTCGCGGCGTTCGTCCATGCCAATTTCCGTCCGAGCCCGATCATCGAGATCTTCGCCGGCGGACGCTTCACCTACGAGAAGAAGCGGCTGAACGATATCACCACGCGGGATCCGCTGGGGCTCTTCGCAGCGCCGCTAAGCGGCTACAAGGACAGTTTCGCCAACAGCTTCTTCACGCCCAAGGGCGGTGTGAACCTGTTCTTGCGCCGCAACCTGATGCTGTTCGCGACAGTCGGCCGCGGGTTCAAGAGCGGCGGCTGGAACGTCGAGGGGACGAGCGCCGCGGCGCTGGCCGCCGGCATCCGCTTCAAGCCGGAGACCGTTACGAGCTACGAGGTCGGCCTGAAGAGCGACTTCCTCGATCGACGGGCGCGGATCAACCTCACCGGCTTCTATCAGAAGTTCAAGAATTTTCAGGTCTTCACCTTCGTTCAGACCGAGGTGCTGGGGCGCACCGTGCTGGCCAGCAGCCTTTCCAACGTCGGCGTCGTCTCGTCCAAGGGCATCGAGCTGGAGGTCGCGCTTGTCCCGGTGACGGGCCTCACCCTGTCGGGCAACTACACCTATAATAAGAGCCAATATGATCGCTATCCCGGCGGTGGCGGCATGGTGGGCAGCACGATCCTCGATGCGAATGGGGTGCAGACGCCCTATGCACCCGAACACAAGGCCTATGTGTCAGCCGACTATCAGGCGCCTGTCTTTGGCGAGGCGCAGTTGACCGCGCATTTCGGCTACAGCGTGCAATCGTCCGAGAATTTCGATCCGAAGGTGGTCAATCCGCTATTCGGCAGAGCCTATTTCATCAAGGGCTATGGGCTCGCCGACGCGCGGATCGGGATTTCGTCGCCAGGTGGCGGATGGAAAGCGGCGATCTGGTCCAAGAACCTGTTCGACAAGGATTATGTGCGCTTCGCCAATCGCACCGGCGTGCTCGGCAATTCGGTTCTGCTCTATGGCGAGCCGCGCAGCTACGGCGTGACGCTGAACTATAGTTTCTAAATGGTCGGGATCGGGGAGACGAGGATGTTCAAATCAGCATTATGCCGGCGATTGGGTGCCAGGGCGCTCACGGCGGCGGCGATGCTGTCCGTGGCGGGGCCGCTGGCAGCGGCGGGACCGGCCGCGGACACGCTCTACGTCAACGGCACCGTCATTCCGATGACGGGCGCGGGCGATGTGGCACAGGCGGTCGCGGTGAAGGACGGACGCATCCTGCGCGTCGGCAGCAGCGCCGATCTGCTGCGGCTGAGGGGCAAGGCGACACGGGTGGTCGATCTCGGCGGCAAGACCATGTTGCCGGGCTTCATCGACGCGCATGGCCATATCTCCATGCTTGCCCAGTTCGTCGATTTCGCGCAGCTCATGCCGCCGCCCGTCGGCACGGTAGGCGACATGTCCGGTCTGCTGGCGGCGCTGCGCAAGCAGGCGGCCGACAAGCCGGACGGCTGGATCGTCGGCGTGGGTTATGACGATGCCGAGCTGGCCGAGAAGCGCCATCCTACCCGGCAGGAGCTGGATACGGTATCGGCCGACCGGCCGATCATGCTGCTGCACGTCTCCGGCCATCTTGCCACGCTCAATACCAAGGCGCTCGAGCTGGTCGGCATGCTCCATCCCGATGCCGATCCGCAGGGCGGCGTGATCCGGCGCGAGGCGGACGGCAAGACGGCCTCCGGCGTGATCGAGGAAAAAGCGATCTTCCTCGCGGCGGCCAAGCTTCCCCAGCCGACGATCGACACGCAGCTCGCGCGGCTGGACAAGGCGCAGCACATCTATGCCGCCAATGGCCTTACCACCGCACAGGACGGCGCGTCGACGCCCGACATGCTGCCGATGTGGCGCGAAGCGGAGAAGCGCGGATCGCTGTTCATCGACGTGGATGTGGTGCCTGCTTTCTGGATGCCCTGGCCGGAGCGCGACACGCTTCCGTTCAACGCGCCCTATGATCGCCATCTGCGTTTCGCGGGCGTGAAGTTGATTCTCGACGGATCGCCGCAGGGCCGCACTGCCTGGCTGACCAAGCCGGTGCCCGTACCGCCGGCCGGGCGCGATGCCCATTATCACGGCTATCCGCAGATCACCGACGAGGTGCTTCGGGCGAAGCTCAAGGAAGCGGCGGACAAGGGCTGGCAGGTGTTCGCCCACGTCAATGGCGATGCGGCGATCCAGCAGCTCATCGATGCGGTGGCGGCGGTCGACGCCGGGCGGACGAGCCCGATGGCTCGCACCATAGCCATCCATGCGCAGACGGCGCGAACCGATCAGCTCGCGGTGATGCGCAGGCTCGATATCCAGCCCTCCTTCTTCGCCAGCCACACTTATTATTGGGGAGACTGGCATCGCGAGGTCGCGCTGGGGCCGGAGCGGGCGGACCGCATCTCGCCGCAGCGAGAGGCGATCGATGTCGGCCTGCGTCCCTCGATCCACAATGATGCGCCGGTGGTGCCGCCGGACATGATTCGGCTGATCTGGTCCGCGGTCACGCGTCGCACGCGGTCCGGCGACATATTGGGGCCGGGCGAGCGCGTGACGCCCTACGAGGCGCTGATGGAGGTGACCAGCAACGCTGCCTGGCAGTTGCACGAGGAAGCGGAGAAGGGCGTGATCGCGCCCGGCAAGCTCGCCGATCTGGTGATACTCGATTCAAATCCCCTCGCCGTGCCCCGAGAAGCACTCGACCGGGTTCGCGTCGTGGCGACGATCAAGGAAGGCCGTACGATCTTCGGTACGCCCTGACGTGCGCACGCTCGGCCGGGATCACGGGGCCGGTGTGCCTTCGCCAGTCAGGGCGGCGAGCTCCGCCAGGCTGGGCAGCGCATCCAGGAGGCCCAGCCGCGTGACGACGATGCTCCCCGCAGCGCAACCCCAACGCAGCGCCGTGCCGACGCTCCGGCCCTGGGAGAGCGCGGCGACGAGGCCGGCGATGAAGGCGTCGCCGGCGCCGATCGTATCGATCGCTTCGGCCGGGAAGGCCGGCTGGGCGTCCGTCTCGCCATGGTGCCAGAACCGTGCGCCTTCCGCACCGCGCGTGACGACGAGCGTGCCGATCCCGTGCGGGGCGAGAGCATGGGCGAGGCCGTCCGCGTCGTCGACGCCCAGTGTGGCGGCCAGCGCGCGCGCTTCGGTTTCGTTGACGACGATCATGTCAGTCGCATCGAGGATGGCCGGAGCGATCGGCCGATAGGGCGACGGATTGAGCAGCGTCTGAACGCCTGCCCTGCGGGCGAGGGCGAAGCCAGCCGCGATCGGCGCATCCGCGATTTCGAACTGCGCGAGGAGGATGCCGGCGTCGGCGATGCGATCCGCCGCCGCTTCGACATGGGCGGGGGACAGGTGGTCATTGGCCGCCGGGAACACTGCGATTCTATTGTCGCCGCCCGCCTCGATGAGGCCGACGCCGGCTCCGGTCGGGCCCTCGATCTCTACGAGGAGTTTGGGCGAAAGGCCGGTCTCGGCAAAAGCCTCGCGTGCGAAACTGCCGAGGCGATCGCTGCCGACGGCGAACAGTCCGTCTATCGAAACGCCGAGCCGGTGCGCCGCCACCGCGACGTTCAGGCCCTTGCCGCCCAGTTCCATCACGAAATCCGTTGCGCGCACGGATTCGCCGGCTTCCGGCGCCCTGTCTACCTTCGCGCAGCAGGCGATGACGAGGCTGCCCATCAGGAAAATGCGATGTTTCGAGTTTACGTTGCTTAACATTGCACGCATTGTTGCTTGCCAGCCTGCTGTCTATGTTGGACGATAACCCCGATCGATGGTCGCGCTGTCAACCACGGAATGGTCATGGAAGTGACGGAAAGGACGCGACCTTGCACGGTGTGAACGAACCCCTGCATCGCCTCGTCCAGCTTCGTCGCGACACTGCGCGGCCGTTATATCTCCAGCTGGAGGAGCAGATTACCACGCTCCTCCAGGAGAAGCGGCTGCTCCCGGGGACGACCTTGCCCCCCGAACGACAGCTCGCCGAGGCGCTCGGCGTCAGCCGGGCTACCGTGCAGAATACCTATAACGCGCTGCGTGCGCGGCGGCTGCTGCGCGGGGAAGGACGGCGCGGCACGGTGATCCAGCCGGTCGAGAGCAGCCGCCTGGCGACGGGCATGGATCGGCTCAAGGGCTTCACCCAGGAGATGCGCGAATCCGGCCGCGTGCCTTCGACCCGGCTGCTCGAAAGGGAGATCCAGTCAGATCGTTCCATCGCTTCGATTTTCGGCCTGCATTCGGACGCGCGTTTTCTGCGCCTCGTGCGGGTCCGTTATGGCGACGATCTGCCGATGACCGTGGAATCGGCCTGGTACAATCTCGATCTCGCGCCGATGCTGGCGGATGCCGATCCTTATGGCTCGATCTACGAGCAGCTTTCCAGCAACGGCTTGAGCCTGGATTATTGCGACCAGTCGATCGAGGCAACGATGCCGGCGGATTCCGAAAGCGAGGTGCTCGGTTTCAGCCAGCCGACGCCGTGCCTGCTGATCAAGCGGCGAAGCTATGTGACGAGCGGAGTGATGGCCGAATATGTAGAGGGTCTCTTCCGTGGCGATGCCTATGTCTATCGGACACGGCTGGAGGTTTGACCGGCGGGTGTCGGCGATACTGATGGCTTCGGCTGTGGGGTCCAGTCACCGGACCGGTCTGGGTGTAAACGTGGCGTCGCACCAGGCCGTATAAACGAGGCCGGCGGCGATCAGATCCTCATTGGCTATGCCGACCGACTTGAAAAGGGTGATGTCGGCCGCCGTATTCTCGCGCCCGACGGCGCGGCCGGAGCAGAGCTCTGCTAGATCGCCGCAGATGGCGTCGCCGGTCATGGTTCCAGCAGCGATCGCCTGAAGCAGATCGCCGGCCTCTTCCAGCGCCGCATCGCGTGCATCTACGAATACCCGCGCGCGCGCGAAGCAGGCGGGATCGCCCTCTGCCATGTCGGGCGTGAAAGCGCCGACCAGATCGATATGCGTACCGGGCTGGACGAGAGCGCCCCGGATCAGCGGCTGCTGCGACAGGGTGGCCGCTGAAATGATGTCCGCGTTGGCGACCGCCGCATCGAGGTTCTCGACGATGGCGGCATTTCGTCCCTCGGCGATCAGCCTTTCGACGAGCGCCTTCGCCTTATCGGGGGAGCGGCCCCAGACGGCGATGCGATCGATCGGGCGCACGCAGCAATGGGCCTCGATCAGATGTGGCGCCAGCGTACCCGTGCCGATCATCAGCAGGCGGCGCGAGTCGGGACGCGCCAGCAGGCTGCTGGCTACCGCAGAAGCGGCGGCGGTACGCAGCGGCGTGAGCATCGTGCCGTCGAGGATCGCCCGCGGCCGGCCGTCATGCCCGTCGAGGAGCAGATACAGCGACTGGACGGCCGGCTGCGCCGCGGGTTGCACCGTGACGAGTTTTACGCCGCTGCTGCGGCCATCGTCCCAGGCCGGCATCAACAATAAGGTCGCGCCGCCCGGCAGCGCATGTGCCTGGCGCTGCGGCACATCGAATCCGGCGGTGAAACCCTGTTTCAGCGCCTCTATCAGCGCTGGCATGCGCACCAGGCGCCGGATCGCGGCGGCGTCGATATAGGGCGGGGCGATGGGCCGATCCTCGTTTTCCGGGACGACGAACAGATCAGCGACCATTGCAACTCCCCGGTCGATCGACCGGGCTGCAGCGCCGGTTTGGGTCATTACCCTTCGATATCGCTAATATTTCTGTCAATGAATATCTTTGCCATTTTGTCAAAATCCACAGCAATGAGGACCGGGCTTCGAACTGACGAGAGTACTGATCGACAAGGAGGGTGGGTCAGGGCTGGGGTGGGGGTGCAAGCGGAGCCTTTGCGCACATGTTCCGGTGATACAGAGCGTTAAGGTGCGCACGATCGCGGCGTTTGGCCCGCTGCTCAGACATGATGGCGAAGAGTTAAGCTTCGTGGCGACCGGACGTGTGCAGGTGATCATCAATCTCTGAGAGCCGATCATCCTTGGCGAAGGGATGGCATCTATTTGGCTGCTGGACGGGATATGCCTAGCTCAATGCCGTTGCTCGCTTGCGTTCTGCTAGACCCCTGCTGCAATCAGGCTGGCACATAGGTCAGCCTGATCACGTCTTCGCCAATGCGATCGGCGGCGATGAAACGCAGCGGCGGCCGCGGGCCGGTGAAAAAGGGCTTGCCGTGACCGAGCACGACGGGATGGATATATAATCGATATTCGTCGATCAGCCCGAGGTCGGTAAGGCTTCGCGCCAGCTCTGGTCCGGAAACTTCAATCACCCCGTCGAATTGCGCCTTCAGCCTGCGTGCAGCTGCCGGGAGGTCGCCCGCTACGAGGGTGGCGTTCGGACCGACCGACGGAAACGTGCGTGACACGACCCATTTGGGTTGGCGCCTCCACGCCGCCGCATAGTCGCGTCGTTCCGCGTCCCATTCGGCGCGATCCTCGTCCCAGTAGCGCATCGTCTCATACATGCGACGGCCATAGATGCTGCCGGACAGGCCACGCACATCTTCGATGAAATGCCGAAAAAGCGCGGGGTCGGGCGCGAATTTCATGTGGTCGACATATCCGTCGAGGGACTGATTCAGCGCGTAGATCAACTTCGCCATGATGCATGGGTCCCGCTGCCGTCAGAACGATCAAGGGGCAAGTTACCCAGAAAAAAGGAGCGGATACAAACTGGCTCCCGTTTCGGCTGGGTGTGCTCGGCGTCGTCGCCTGCCCGTCAGGCCTTTCGCCCATGCGATTTTGCTTTAGACAGGGAGGCAGGCTGCGGGCGGTCGGATATGATCCGCTAAGCCATGGACGAACAGTCTGATTTTCCGAGATGGATGCGACTGCAGCCGTCTCCTCGATCAGACCACTGGGTTGTCTGAATATAGCGGTCGGCAAGGCCGCAGAGGGAGAAGGGCATGAAGAAAGGTGTTGCGGTCGTCACCGGTGCGAGCCGAGGCGCGGGGCAGGGCATTGCGCGGGCGCTGGGCGCGGCAGGTTATACCGTTTATGTCACCGGCCGCAGCCAGACGGCCGGTGCGTCGCGGCTGGGCGGGACCATTCACGAGACGGCGGCCGAGGTTACGGCTGCGGGCGGGCGCGGCGTCGCCTTTCCCTGCGATCATGGCGACGATGCCTCGGTACGGGCGCTGTTCGCGGCCGTGGCGCGTGACGAGGGGCGGCTCGACATATTGGTGAACAATGCGGTCTCGCTGCACGACGAGCTGATCCGGCCCGGCCCGTTCTGGACCAAGCCCACGGACATGGTCGATATTCTCGATGTCGGCCTGCGATCGAGCTATATCGCCGCGCATGCGGCGGCGCCGCTGCTGGTCGCGAAGCCCGGCGGCCTCATGATCTTCACCTCCGCGCCCGGCGCGGTCTCCTATGCCCATGGCCCCGCTTATGGGGCGCAGAAGGCCGGCACCGACAAGATGTCGGCCGACATGGCGGTGGAATTGCGGCCTTACGGCGCGGCATCGATATCCATCTGGATGGGTTTCCTGAAGACCGCGCGCACCGCGGCGGCGGTGGCCGAGCGGCCAGGCCAGTTCGACGCATTGATGGCAACCGCCGAAACGCCCGATTTCACAGGGCGGATCATCGCGGCGATCCATCGCGATCCGGCCATGATGGCACTTTCCGGCCGCACCGTGATCGGCGCGGAGCAGGCGCAGGTCTATGGCGTACGCGATATCGACGGGAGCAGCCCTGCGTCGCTCCGGCCGATCGTCGGTGGCCCCTTTACCTATGACGAGATCATTCTCGATTGAGCAATCGCTGTCGGTCCGATGCGGAAGAGGGGGCGCTGCTACCCTGGCATCGGATCGACATTGCACTGTCGCCCAACGGCAGTCGTTCAGCGGGGCGGCTACGTCGGCCGTGGCCTCGGCCGAGTTGGCGGATCGAGCGGGCGAGGCGATGAGCCTGGGCTTGCCGATAGGCAAAGGTGCCACCGCCATCCCAGCGCCTATGTCGGCAAACGCCCCATAATCGGTCGTTTACCGGAGATCGGCGCCCACCTAACAGCAGGGTTTCCTGCTGCCTCTCAATAGCTCTACACTCGCCGATATGCCGACCGCCCTGGACGCCCCTTCCGATGCCTTCGATGAGCAAGAGCTATCTTTCGTCTCAAGCATTCGGGAGCACGGCTGGTTCCGAACCAGCGTGTTCGAGGAGGCAGATATTCTCGGCTTTTCATACACCACGGGGTTTTGGGTAAACATTCAGCAGCCCGAGCTAATCACGTTCAGTATGCGGAGTGAGATAGCGCACGACGTATTTTGGGATTTGTTTCGAGGTGGAAAGGAGGGGCGAAAATTGCCTGTCGGAAGACGCAGCTATGACGTGTTCGCCAATACCTCCTGCATATGATTCCCAGTCGCGAAGAAATACTATCTAGAACATCTTGGATGGAGTCGATGGTTCTACGCTGGCGACGATTTTCCATGCTTACAGATTGTTTGGTCGGACCGTTCCGGGCTGTTTCCGTGGGAGAGCGGCTTTGACCCAGCGCTCATAAACAGCCAGCCTGATCTCACGGAGAAGGGGTGGTTGGCATCACTCGCGAGCTGATCGTCTGAAACGGCAGTGCTGCTCGCGATAAGCTGACCATTGCGAACCACCAGTTACGGCCGCCCCGCCTGCAATGGTGCATTCGACCCAAACTCGGAGAGGAGCCGACCGGGTCCTGCACGCGGCGAGGCGCCGCGCCGTTCCTCGGATCTTGCGCCGGATTGCATATGTCACATATACGAATCATATATGGAGGCGACTTTGGGTCTGGTGAATATCGATGACGATCTGCACGATCAGGTGCGCAAGGCCAGCACGGTCTCCTTTCGGTCGATCAATGCGCAGGCGGCGTTCTGGATCAGGGTGGGGATGCTCTGCGAAACCAATCCGACGCTGAGTTTCAACGAGATCGTCCGGCGCGAGCTGGATGCCGCGGGGGTATCCGCCGCGCCCCTGCCGGTGCGCGCGGCGTGACCAAGCGGCCGGACGAGATCGAATTGATGACCGAAGCTGGACGACTACTCGCGTCGGTCTTCCATTTTCTGGATGGTCTTGCGCTGGCCGGCATGTCCACGCTCGAAGTGGATGCGGCCGTCGAGGCGTTCATCGTCGGTGAATTGGGGGCGAGGCCGGCCAGCAAAGGCCAATATGGCTATGCGTTCGCGATCAATGCCTCGGTGAACCAGGTGGTTTGCCACGGCGTCCCTTCGCCGACCGATATTTTGAGCGATGGAGACATTGTCAACTTCGACATCACGCTCGAGAAAAACGGCTATATGGCGGATTCGAGCAAGACATATTTCGTCGGAACGGCGCGGCCGGCTGCGGCGCGGCTGGTCAGGGTTGCTTATGAGGCGCTGTGGATGGGCATAGGCGCGGTACGCGCGGGCGCGCGGCTCGGCGATATCGGCTGGGCGATCGAGCGCCACGCCAAGCGGAACGGCTATTCGGTGGTGCGCGAATATTGCGGGCACGGCATCGGTCGGGACATGCACGAGGAGCCGCAGATATTGCATTTCGGCAAGCCCGGTACCGGCCTCGCGCTGCGCGAGGGCATGGTCTTCACGATCGAGCCGATGCTCAACCAGGGGCGGCGGGCCGTGAGAACCGAGGCCGATGGTTGGACGGTCGTCACCAGAGACGGATCGCTTTCGGCGCAGTTCGAACATACCGTGGCGCTTACCGCGGCCGGCGCCAAGGTATTGACGCTGCGGTCCGACGAAGGGGCGATGGCGCGAAGATTTCGGCTGGCGGCGTGATGCCGCTCAGCAGCTATCATCTCGTGAGACGAAAATGGCCCGGCACGTGTGGGGTGCGTGCCGGGCCAAGTCGCTGGAGCCCTCGCTAGGACGGCTCCGCGCGGTCGCGTGGTCCGCGTGACGAGAGCTGCGATTAGCAACATTCACGGCTAAGCCACAGTCAAATATTGTAAAATCCGCAGGCCGGTTAGCCTTGGTCCTCCTCCAGCCGCTCGAGATCGGCGATCAGCCCGGGTCCGGTGGGCTGCCAGTCGAGCCGCTGCTGTGTCAGGGCGCTCGAGGCTGGCAGGTCGCGTTCCGCAAAGGCGGCGAGCCAGCCGAAATGTGCTTCGGCTTCATCAGGGGCGAGCGAGGCCACCGGCAGCGCCAGGCGTTGGCCGATCGTCTCCGCGATGGCGCGTAGCGAGACGCCTTCCTCAGCGACGGCATGATAGATGGCGCCGGGCTCCGCCTTTTCGAGGGCCAGCCGGTAGAGGCGCGCGGTGTCGAGCCGATGGGCGGCGGGCCAACGGTTGCCGCCGTCGCCGATATAGGCTGACACGCCCTTTGCGCGGGCGATCGCTATCGCATAGCTGATGAGGCCCTGCCGGCGCGTGTCATGGACTTGCGGCAGGCGGACCACCGACACGGCGGCGCCGGACGACGCGGCGGCGAGGGCCGCTTCCTCCGATGCGGCACGGGGGGCTAGAGAGGAAGGGGCGGCGGCGTCTTCCTCACTCGCGACCTTGCCCGGCGCGGTGCGGGACATGCCGGTGCCGGAGGTGACGATCAGCGGACGGCCCGAGCCGGCAAGCGCTGCACCGAGCGTTTCGACGACGCGGCGATCCTCTTCACAATTGGCGAGATAGCGAGAGAAATCATGGTTGAAGGCGAGGTGGATGACGGCATCCGAACGTGCGGCGGCGGCTCTCAGCGTCTCCAAATCCTCGAGCGTGGCGCGCAGCGCCTCGGCGCCGGCGGCAGCGAGCGCGGAAGCGCCCTCATCCGAGCGGGTGAGGCCGAGAACGCCATGGCCTGCGGCGAGCAGTTCCCCGACCACGGCGGAACCGATGAATCCGGAAGCGCCGGTAACGAATACACGCATCGAAACAGTCTCCATGCTTTGCCGGAGACGACCATGGGAGTATCTGCTATTCTGTTAAAGTAGTGACGTTATCATGGTGAAATAGCTAACAGGATGAGCGACGCCCCGATCGAGAATCTGCTCGGCCACTATCTCAAGGATCGCCGCGCGAGACTGGATCCAGCCGCGTTCGGCTA
The DNA here is from genome assembly GCF_009755815.1 of Flavisphingomonas formosensis. Lineage (GTDB taxonomy): Bacteria > Pseudomonadota > Alphaproteobacteria > Sphingomonadales > Sphingomonadaceae > Flavisphingomonas > Flavisphingomonas formosensis. The sequence continues at coordinate 33,806 of NZ_WRPK01000012.1, read as the reverse complement.
TTCGCAGGCGCGGCGGCGCACTGCAGGCCTGCGGCGCGAGGAGGTGGCGCTGCGCGCGAACATCAGCCCGACATGGTATACATGGCTGGAGCAGGGGCGGGGCGGAGCGCCCTCGGCTGACGTGCTGGAGCGTATCGCGGCGGCCCTGATGCTGACCGACGTCGAGCGCGAGCATCTTTTCCTGCTCGGGCTCGGCCATCCGCCGGATGCACGCTATCGCAAGGGTGAGGGCGTGACGCCGCGGCTGCAACGCGTGCTGGACGCGCTGGAGCCGAGCCCGGCGCTGATCCGAACGGCGACGTGGGACGTCGTGGCCTGGAACCGCGCGGTGGCGGCGATGTTGACCGATTATGGCGCGCTACCGCCGGGCCAGCGCAACATCCTGCGCTCCATATTTCTCGATCCGCGCTCCCGCGCTGCGCAATATGATTGGGAAAGCGTGGCACGGTTCGTGCTCGGCGCGTTCCGGGTGGATGCGGCCCGGGCCGGCGCGTCGGCCGAGGTGGCACCGCTGATCGAGGAGCTGTGCCTGCTGAGTCCGGATTTCGAGCGGATGTGGGGCGATTATGACGTGCGTGGCCATGGCGAGGGCACGAAGCATCTGAAGCACCCCATTCTGGGACCGATCACCGTCGAATATTCGGCTTTCGCGGTGGATGGCCGGCCCGATCTCAGCATGATCGTCTATAATCCGGTGACGGCGGAGGATGGCGCGAGGATCCAGGCGCTGATCGATGCGCGCGGGGCGGAGGAAGGCGCGTAGCGTCGCGGCTTTCCGCAGCGCGTCAGCCGCCCACGGCGGCTTGACCGATAATCTCCGCATACAGGGCGGGATCGACATTGGCGCCCGAGATGACGATCGCGCTGTCGCCGTCCGTGGCCGGCGCGATGCCGTGCAGGATCGCGGCGAGCGAGACGGCCCCGCCGGGCTCGATCACCAGCTTCATCGCCTCGAACGCGAAGCGCATCGCCGCCTTGACCTGGGCGTCGCTGACGCTGAGGCCGCCGGTTAGCAAGGCGAGGTTGATCGGGAAGGTGAGTTCGCCCGGGATGGGCGCGAGCAGCGCATCGCAGATCGAGACGGCGCCCTTCACGATCGGTTCGCGCCGGCCGCTGGCGAGCGATCGTGCGGTATCGTCGAACGCGGCGGGCTCGACCGAATAGATGGCGATATCGGGCGCCGCATCCTTGACCACGGTGGCGATGCCGCCGACGAGGCCGCCGCCGCCGCAGTTGACGAGGAGCTGGTTGAGGCTTGCCCCTGCGTCCGCAGCCTGTTCGAGGATCTCCAGGCCGATCGTGCCCTGCCCGGCGATGATGTGGGGATCGTCATAGGAGGGGACTAGCGTGGCGCGCCGTTCCGCGGCGAGGGCGGTCGCGATCGCTTCGCGCGATTCGCTCAGGCGGTCATAAGCGACGATCTCGGCGCCGAGCGCGCGAGTGTTGGCCAGCTTGATCGCTGGGGCGTCGGCCGGCATCACGATAGTAGCCGCAATACCGAGCAGGCGGGCCGCGGCGGCAACGCCCTGGGCATGGTTACCCGACGACCAGGCGACAACGCCGGCGGCGCGGTCCTCCGGTGCGATCCGCGCCAGCCGGTTATAGGCGCCGCGGAACTTGAACGATCCGGTATGCTGCGCGCCTTCGAACTTCACCAGAACCCGCCGGCCGACGCGGTCGTTGAGCGGCGCGAACTCGAGCAGGGGGGTGCGCACGGCCTTACCGGCAATCAGGCGCGCGGCATCGCGCACATCTTCGGCATCGATAGCAAGCGAAGCGGACACTCGTTCCTCGCAGCCCATGGCGGATGCAAATCTCTATACAGATTGTTCCGGCCAGGCCGAGTCCGCTGCGTGTGGTAGCGCACGGACGTTTCGTCAGATCGCCCCGGCCGTATGCAGACGGACGAGTTCCGTGTCATCCATGCCGAGCAGATCGCGATAGACCTGCTCATTATGCTCGCCGATGCCTACGGGCGCGGGAGTGCGGACGCTACTCGGCGTATCGGAGAGGCGCGGAAAGGCGTTTTGCATGACGACCGTGCCGCAACGCGGGCTTTCGACCTCGACGAGCGCCTCGCGCGCCGCGAAATGCGGATCGGCCAGCATGTCCTCGGCACGGAAGATGCGGCCGGCGGGAATGCTGTGCGCGACCATCAGCGCCTCCACCTCGGCGATGGTCCGCGTGCGCATCCAGTCGGCGATGAGGCGGTCGAGCTCGGCCTGGCGCTGGCCGCGGGCGATATGGGTGGCGTAGCGCGGATCCTGCGCCAGCTCCGGCCGGTCCATCGCCTGGCAGAGGCGGACGAAGATGGCATCCTGATTGGCGCCGATCAGATATTCGCCGTCGCTGCAGGGATAGACGTTCGATGGCGCTATGCCTTCGAGAATCGAGCCCGAGCGTTTGCGGACATAGCCGGACATCGCATATTCCGGCACCAGGCTTTCCATCACCTGCAGCACCGATTCATAGAGCGCGCTGTCGACGACCTGGCCGCGGCCGGTCCGCTCGCGCGCCTGCAGCGCGGCGAGAGCGCCCATACAGCCATAGGTCGCCGCTAGCGTATCGCCGATCGAGATGCCCATGCGGCTCGGCGGGCGATCCGCGTCGCCGACGATGTAGCGCCAGCCGCCCATCGCCTCGCCGATCCCACCGAAGCCGGCGCGTGCGGCATAGGGGCCGGTCTGGCCATAGCCGGAGACGCGCACGATGATCAGGCGTGGATTGAGTGCGTGCAGCTCGGTGGGGCCGAGGCCCCATTTCTCCATGGTGCCGGGTTTGAAATTCTCGATGAGGATATCAGCCTCGGAGGCGAGGCGGCGGACGATTTCCTGCCCATCCGGCACGCGCAGATTGGCCGAGACCGACTTCTTGTTGCGGGCGATCACCTCCCACCAGACCTTGGTTTCGCCATTGCCCCACTGGCGCATCGGATCGCCCTGTTCGGGCGGCTCTACCTTGATAACCTCGGCACCCATGTCGCCGAGCAGCTGGCCGCAAAACGGGCCGGCGATGAGCTGGCCGAGCTCGATGACGCGGATGCCGGCGAGCGCGCCTTGACTGTCGTTCATGGCAATCTCCCTGTGCCTTCGTCATGCGCCGTGCGGAAAGCCGCCCGCGCGGCTGACCATGGCAGGCAGTTCGCGTTCCATCTGCACGCCCAGCCAGGTAGCGGCGGCGATGGTGCGATTCAGATCGAGGCCGGTGGCCACGCCGGAGCGATCGAGCAGATAGAGCAGATCCTCGGTCGCGATATTGCCTGTGGCGTTCGGCGCGAAGGGGCAGCCGCCGATGCCGCCAACCGCGCTGTCCAGGGTGGCGGCGCCGGCCTCCAGCGCGGCCCAGGCATTGGCGATGCCGGTGTTGCGCGTGTTGTGGAGATGGACGCGGACCGGGATCGGAGCGATCGCCGCGCGCACTTCGCTGACGAGATCGTAAGTCTGGCGGGGTACCGCGACGCCGATCGTATCGGCAAGCGCGATCTCGACCGGGCCGGCATCGGCAACCCGTCGGGCGATGTCGACGACGCGGGCGCGATCGACCTCGCCCTCGAACGGGCAGCCGAAGGCGGCGGCGATCGTCACCTGCGCGGGCCGGCCCTCGGCATGGGCGAAGCGGACGAGATCGGCGGCGACCGCTACCGATTCCTCGGACGTCTGGCCCTGGTTGCGGGTTGCGAAGCTATCCGTGGTGATGCAGACCGCGCCGATCTGGCGGATTGCGGTATCCAGCGCGCGGAACAGGCCGCGCTTGTTCATGACGAGGCCGATGGTGACGACGTCGTCCGGCGCCGCGAAGCCCGTGATCACCTCCTCCGCATCGGCCATTTGTGGTACCCGGTCCGCGCGCACGAAGCTCGCGATCTCGATCCGCTTCGCACCGGCAGCGACCATATGCTCGATCAGTGTGATCTTCTGCGCGGTGGTGAACAGGCGCTTCTCATTCTGAAGCCCGTCGCGCGGTGAGACTTCGACGATCTCGATGCGATGGGTCGACATGGTGGATGGGTCCTGCCTCTCTCTTCCGCTGGGACGAGACGGCCATATAGCCGGGCGGTGGTTTTGGGGAGGCCCGATGTTTTCGAAGGTTCGTTTGCGAGGAGGACACGCGGATAGCGATGATCCCTCTCGCATGACTGCCTGTCAGATCGCATCGTCTGCAAAGCGCATTCAGCGCGGTTGCGTGCCGAAGCGGCGCCGGAGATGGGCAGGGGTGTCGGCATTTAATTCGCGCCGGCTTGCGCAAACAGGCGAATCCGATCGCGATCCTTAATCGTTGGGAGAACTTCGCGATCCATGCTATCGGTAAATGATCGTCGGCATTTTGCCGTAAGCGCTGACGGCTGAGAGACAGAGTGCTCCCGCTTACCAGGGGAGCCTGTATGTCCAGAGCCATGATTATCGACGTCGCGCAATCTCACGTGACCAAGACCTGTGCGACCCATGAGGCGCTCATCAGTTCGATCGAAACTCTGCCCGGCGGCTATACGCGAGTCGTTCTGCAGTCCGGCCATGCCGCGGCGGTGATCAGGCGTATCTATGCCGACAAGGTCGTAACCGCTGCCGTCCCACGCACGCCGCTCTCGGTAGCGGGGCGCGGCGTTCCCTTGACTCAGGAAATGACCGGCCGGCCGGCCGGCGCTTTCGGACCCCGCACCCCGGACCGGAAGCGCAAATGAGCATGAATGCGGACCTCCTGTCCGAGGTCCCTGTGCGACATCCGACGGTGCGTGTGGTGGCGGAAGACATCGATCGACATGGTCATGTCAACAACAGCATCTATCTGCGGTGGATAGAGAAGGCGGTCCATGATCAATGGATGGAGAGCGCAGATGCCGTCGAGCGCTTACGGTTCGATTGGCTCGCCGTTCGGCACGAGATCGACTATCGCAAACCCGCTTTCTCTGGCGATCGGCTGTCGATCGAAGTCAGGCTCCAGTCCGTACGGCGGGCGAGGGCATGGTATGGGACCAAGATCGTCCGGGATGGGCAGATCATAGTGGAGGCCTCATCCTGCTGGTGTTGCATCGATACGCTCACCCAGCGGCTCACCGTCGTGCCCCAGGGGGCTGCAGCGCGTTTGCTCGGGATCGTCGATACGATGAGCGTCCAATGAAAATATGGTGTTTTATGGGTGCGAACGCGCTGTGGGCGCTGAGCGGGGACGCCACTGGATCTCGGTTGCCATCCGAACTCGGCCCGTGGATCTTCCTGAAAACGGCCGAGTTGGATGGAGCCGACGAAAGCATGCTCGAAGCGGAGCAGCTTGTGCGGGACCACGGCTATTGCTGTTTTGATGCCAACAGTAAAGGCGGCAGCTAGGGGAAAAGGAGGTCGAGATCTATTTTATGGGAACATTGGAAAACCAGAGTGGCACCGATCGCCACGGAATGGTAAGAGCATGCAATTCTGGAACGATCGTCGAACCGGTATCGCACAACTCGCTGAGCGCTGCGTCATAACTTCCTACCAAATCCAGATATTGTTGCGCCACGAGCGGATCGGTCGCCTCTCTGGCGCATGCCATCGCGTGCTCACGCATCTCTGCTAATGTCATAAAACCTGGAACGGTCGGCATAGCTCCGACTCCTTTGAAAGCGGGAGCGCGACAGTCTCTCGGCCGCGCCCCTGCTAGGGAATGGGCGCGATGGAACATATGTAGGGCCGATCCGGCGAAATATAAGATCCGCGGTGACCGGCAGTCTCGAACGAACTGAGCCGTTCTCGTTGCCCTGCGAAGGCAGGGGGCCGATGTCTTTCTTTGGGAAGGGCTTATGCTGTGGAAAGAGTCATTGGAGACCGGCCCTGACAAGGGCGACGGATGGGATGTGCGAGGCTTTGCTCCTGACGTCTCGGCTCAGGACCGAACGTCCCACCCGCCGCCCAGCGCACGGAAGGAGGCGATGGCGGCCTGGGCGGTGCCGGCGCGGGCGCGGATACGGGCGTCGCGGGTGGCGAGCAGGCGGCTGTCGGCATCCAGCACCTCGATCAGGCTGACGACACCGCCCTTATAGGCGGCGAAGGAGGCCGCGCGTGCCCTGGCGAGTGAATCCTCGCCTGCGGCGAGCACGGCTTCCTGGCGGCTGCGGTTGCCGAAAGCCGAGAGCGAATCCTCCACATCCTGCGTCGCGCGCAATACGGACAGGCGGTAGGCGGCGAGCGCTTCGGAATTGCCGCCGCGCGCCGCGGCGACCTCCGCGTCGATGCGGCCGAAATCGAATAGCCGCCAGCGCAGCCCGACGCCGCCCTGCGCCTGCATGGCGCCGCCGGTGAGGAAGCCGCCGGCCGCGGTGGTCGCCGTGCCGAGCAGGCCGGAAAGCGAAATCTTGGGATAATATTCGGCGATGGCGGTCCCGATCCGCGCATTGCTGGCGGCGAGCTTGCGTTCGGCGACGATGATGTCCGGCCGGCGGCGCAGCAGGTCTGCAGGCGTGCCGGCGCCGGCCAGGGTGGGCGCTGCCGGGATGGGTGCGGCGGTGGCGAGCTCGGCGCGATGCGTGCCAGCGGGCGTAGCGAGCAGCACGTCGAACGCATTCATCGCCTGGTCGAGCGCCAGGGTCAGATCCGGAACGGTCGCCTGCACCTGCGCCAGCGCGCCTTCCGCCTGGCGCGCCTGCAGCTCGGCAGCGATTCCCTTGCTATATTGCAGGCGGACCGTGTCGAGCAGGCGCTGCTGTGTGTCGATCTGCGCCTGCGCGACGGCGAGGCGTGCCTGAAGGCCGCGGATGACCACATAAGTGTCGGCGGTTTGGGCCGCGACGGCGAGCCGGGAGGCCGCCGCCGCGGCCGCCGCCGCCTGATACTCGGCGCGCGCCGCTTCCTGCTGACGGCGCAGGCCGCCGAACAGGTCGATCTCCCAGCTCGCGTCGAGATCCGTCTCGTATAGCGCCCCGTCGCGATCGTAGCCGGGCTGCGCGCTCGCGACGCGGCCAAGCGCCGTCTGGTTCGACTGGTGGCCTGCGGCGGCCTGCCCGCTGACCTGCGCCGAGGGCAGCAGCGCTGCGGTGGCGCTGCCGAGCTGCGCACGGGCCTGGGCGACGCGGGCCATCGCCTGGGCGAGATCGAGGTTCTCGGCCAGCGCAGCCGTCACGTAACGGGTGAGCAGCGGATCGTCGAACCCATCCCACCAATGGGCGAGGTCGGCCGGCGCGGCGGCCGGTGCGGCGCTGCCCATATAGGCGGCGGGAAGGGCGACCTCCGGGCGGGAATAATCCGGCCCCACGGCACAGGCGGAAGCGAGCAGCGGCAGGGCTGCAAGGAGCGGAGAGCGCAGGCGCATGGGCGGTCCAATGGCTGGAATTCTTTAGTGACTAATAATCAATATAGTCACTTGTTGTCAATTCCCAGTCCCACGGTTATCTTCGGATCCATGACAACAGAAACTCTCGATACGCTCGCCGTCGGCCATCGCGGCCCGGGCGATCACATGATCCGGCAACAGATCATCGAGGCCGCCGAGGCGCATTTCTCGCGCTATGGCTATAACAAGACGACGGTCTCCGATCTCGCCAAGGCGATCGGCTTCTCCAAGGCCTACATCTATAAATTCTTCGATTCGAAGCAGGCGATCGGCCAGGCGATCTGCGCCCAGACGCTGGAACGGCTGCTGGAGCAGGCGCAGGCGGCGGCAGATGGCGGCGCCGATGCGACGGATAAAATTCGTAAGTTTTTCAAAGCAGTGATCGGTGCAAGTGCCGAGCTCTTCTTCGATGACCGCAAGCTTTATGAGATTGCGATGCATTCGGTGGTCGAGCAATGGCCGTCCTGCGTCGCCTACTGCGCTGGGCTGGAGCAGATTGTCCGCGTGATCATCCTCGAAGGCCGCGCCGCGGGCGAGTTCGAGCGCAAGACGCCGATCGACGAAACGGCGCGCGCGATCATGAGCGTGATGGAAGCGTTCGTGAACCCGGTGATGCTGCAATATAAGCTTGACGATCTGCCCGATGGGCCGCTGGAGGTGACGAACCTCATCCTGCGCAGCCTAGCGCCCTGAATAGTTACACGCATGGTTGTGACTAGTTGACATATTGGTCACAAGAATAGAAAAGCGGTGTTCAGCTTTCCCAGGCAGGACCCCACCATGCCGACTCCGACCCGCCTTTTCCAGCAGCGCAGCGCCACGCTCCTAGCGCCGCTCTCCGCTCTCCTGCTGCTCGCCGCCTGCGGCCATGCCGAGGCCGATCCGCGCACCGAGCCTCCGCTCGTCCGCATTTCCACGGCCGGGCCGGCGGCGAGCGGCGACGACAGCTACACCGGCATCATCGCCTCGCGTATCCAGAGCAATCTCGGCTTCCGCATCGCCGGCAAGGTGATCGAGCGGCTGGTCGACACCGGCCAGGTGGTGCGGCGCGGCCAGCCGCTGATGCGGATCGACGCGACCGACTATATGCTCGCCACCCGTCAGTCCGAGGGCTCGGTGGCCGCGGCGCGCGCGACGGCCGTGCAGACCGCGGCGGACGAGGCGCGGTTCCGTGATCTGGTGGCGGCGGGCGCCGTCTCCGCTTCGCAATATGACAAGGCCAAGGCCGACGCCGATGCTGCCCGCGCGCAGCTCGCCGCGCTGCAGGCGCAGGCGCGCGTGGCGCATAACGAGGCCGGCTATACGCTGCTCGTCGCCGATGCCGACGGCACCGTCGTCGAGACGTTGGCCGAGCCCGGCCAAGTGGTGACGGCGGGTCAGCCGGTGGTGCGCCTCGCCCATGCCGGCCCGCGCGAGGCCACGATGAACCTGCCCGAGACCGAGCGGCCGGCGATCGGATCGACCGCGCGGGCGACCCTGTTCAACGGCAGCAGCAGCATCGCGCGGCTGCGCCAGCTGTCCGACGCCGCCGATCCCCAGACGCGCACCTATGAGGCGCGCTACGTGCTGGAAGGGGCGGCCGCCGCGGCGCCGCTCGGGTCGACCGTCACCCTTTCCATCGGCGGCAAGACCGGGCCCGCGTCCGGCTATCAGGTGCCGCTCGGCGCGCTGCACGATGGCGGCGCCGGGCCGGGCGTCTGGGTGCTGGGCGCCGGAGACAAGGTGCATTGGCGGCGCGTGCAGGTCGCGGCGATGGATGCCGAGAGCGCGACCGTGACGGCCGGCCTCAAGCCCGGCGAGCGCTTCGTGGCGCTCGGCGCGCATATGCTGCACGATGGCCAGCAGGTCCGGCCCGCGCTGCAGGTGGCCAGCCGATGAGCGGCTTCAACCTCTCCGCGCTGGCGGTGCGGGAGCGGGCGATCACCCTTTTCCTGATCATCGCCTTGTCAATCGCCGGCATCTACGCCTTCCTGAAGCTCGGCCGCGCCGAGGATCCCGCCTTCACCGTCAAGACGCTGACCGTCATCACCGCCTGGCCCGGCGCGACCGCACAGGAGATGCAGGACCAGGTGGCCGAACCCCTGGAGAAGCGGCTCCAGGAGCTGACCTGGTATGACCGGGCCGAGACCTTCACCCGGCCCGGCCTCGCCTTCACCACCCTGACCCTCAAGGACATGACGCCGCCGGCCGACGTACCGGAGGAATTCTATCAGGCGCGCAAGAAGCTGGCGGACGAGGCCTCCAAGCTCCCGCGCGGCGTGACCGGGCCGTTCGTCAACGACGAATATTCGGACGTCACCTTCGCGCTCTACGCGCTGAAGGCGAAGGGCGAGCCGCTGCGCGTGCTGGCGCGCGAGGCGGAGACGCTGCGCCAGCGGCTGCTGCACGTGCCGGGCGTGCGCAAGGTCAACATCATCGGCGAGCGGCCCGAACGCATCTTCGTGGAATTCTCACAGGCGCGGCTTGCGACGCTCGGCGTCACGCCGCGCGACATATTGTCGGCGCTGTCCGCGCAGAATCTGGTGACGCCGGCCGGATCGATCGAGGCCAAGGGGCCGCAGGTGATCGTGCGCCTCGACGGGGCGTTCGACGGGCTCGATGCGATCCGGGCGATCCCGATCGTCGCCCAGGGCCGCACCCTGCGCCTGTCCGACATCGCCGACGTGAAGCGCGGCTATGAGGATCCGGCGACCTTCCTGGTGCGGCACGAGGGCGAGCCGGCGCTGCTGCTCGGCATCGTCAAGCGCGACCGATGGAACGGTCTCGATCTCGGCAAGGCGCTGGACAGCGAGGTCGGCGCGATCGGCAAGGAGCTGCCGCTCGGCCTCTCGCTCAGCAAGGTGAGCGACCAGGCGGTGAACATCCAGGAAGCCGTCGGCGAGTTCATGCTGAAATTCTTCGTGGCACTCGCGGTCGTCATGGCGGTCTGCCTGGTCAGCATGGGCTGGCGGGTCGGCATCGTCGTCGCCGCGGCGGTGCCGCTGACTCTCGCCACCGTATTCGTGATCATGATGGCGACGGGCCGCGAGTTCGACCGGATCACCCTCGGCGCGCTGATCCTCGCCCTCGGCCTGCTGGTCGACGATGCGATCATCGCGATCGAGATGATGGTGGTGAAGATGGAGGAGGGGTTCGATCGCATCGCCGCCTCCACCTACGCCTGGAGCCACACCGCCGCGCCGATGCTGAGCGGCACCCTGGTGACGGTGATCGGGCTGATGCCGGTCGGCTTCGCCAAGTCGAGCGCGGGCGAATATGCCGGCAACATCTTCTGGATCGTCGGCTTCGCGCTGATCACCTCCTGGGTGGTCGCGGTGGCGTTCACGCCCTATCTCGGCGTCAAGCTGCTGCCCGAGATCGGTCGGATCAAGGGCGGCCATGAGGCGATCTACGACACGCCGCGCTACAACCGGCTGCGCCGGATGCTGGCGGCGATCATCCGCCGCAAGTGGAGCGTCGCAGGCGCGGTGGTCGGCGCCTTCGTGATCGCGGTGTTCGGCATGGGCGCGGTGAAGCAGCAATTCTTTCCGACTTCGGACCGGCCGGAGGTGCTCGTCGAGGTGCAGATGCCCGAAGGCACGAGCATCGAGCAGACCAGCGCGGCCACGGCCAAGGTGGAAGCGTGGCTGCGCAAGCAGCCGGAGGCGCAGATCGTGACCGCCTATGTGGGGCAGGGCGCGCCACGCTTCTTCCTCGCCATGTCGCCCGAGCTGCCCGATCCGTCCTTCGCCAAGATCGTGATCCGCACGCCGGACGAGAAATCGCGCGAGGCGCTGAAGCTCCGCGTCCGCCGCGTCGTCGCCGAAGGGCTGGCGCCGGAAGCGCGGGTCCGTGCGACGCAACTCGTCTTCGGGCCCTATTCGCCCTTTCCGGTCGCCTTCCGCGTGAATGGCCCCGATCCCGACAAGGTGCGCGCGATCGCCGCGGACGTCACGAAGGTGATGCAGGCCAGTCCGGACATGCGCCAGGTCAACAGCGACTGGGGCGAGCGGGTGCCGGTGATGCATTTCGCGCTCGACCAGGATCGGCTGCGCGCGATCGGCCTCACCTCGCAGGATGCGGCCGAGCAGCTCCAGTTCCTGCTGACCGGCACCACCGTCACCCAGGTGCGCGAGGATATCCGCACCGTCGACGTGGTGGCGCGCAGCGGCGGGGCGGAACGGCTGGATCCGGCGCGGATCGGCGGCTTCACCCTGATCGGTGCGCAAGGCCAGCATGTGCCGGTGGCGCAGATCGGGCGGATGGAGGTGCGCATGGAGGATCCGATCATGCGTCGGCGCGACCGCGTGCCGACGATCACGGTGCGCGGCGACATCGCAGAGGGGCTGCAGCCGCCCGAAGTCTCGATGGAGATGGAAAAGGCGCTGGCGCCGCTCAAGGCAAAGCTGCCCGCCGGCTATCGCATCGACACGGCGGGCGCGATCGAGGAGGCGGGCAAGGCCAATGCCGCGCTGGCCGCCGTCTTCCCGATCATGATCGCGCTGATGCTGACCGTGATCATCTTCCAGGTGCGCAGCTTCTCGGCGATGGCGATGGTGATCGCGACGGCGCCGCTCGGCCTGGTCGGCGTGGTGCCCACCCTGCTGCTGTTCGGACAGCCCTTTGGCTTCAACGCCATCCTCGGGCTGATCGGCCTCGCCGGCATATTGATGCGCAACACGCTGATCCTGATCGGCCAGATCCACAATAATGAGGCGGATGGGCTCGATCCCTATCATGCGGTGGTGGAGGCCACGGTGCAGCGGGCGAGGCCGGTGATCCTGACCGCGCTCGCCGCGGTGCTGGCCTTCATCCCGCTGACCACCTCGGTCTTCTGGGGATCGCTGGCCTATACGCTGATCGGCGGCACGTTGGGTGGTACGGTGCTGACGCTCGCCTTCCTGCCGGCGCTGTATGCGATCTGGTTCCGGATCGACGGGCGCGACGAGGCGGGCGAGGAGTCCGGGGCGGAGAAGATGCTGCCGGTATCCGCTTAGGGCTGGGCGGTTCGGCAACGAATGCCCGGCGGCAGGTAGACAGGCCGGCGAGCACGACCGCGACGATCATGGAGAGCAAAACAGCGCGGACAGTGCGGCTAGCGCAGTGCTGCCGTATCGCGCGACAGAATATTTATGGGCTGAGCGATCATGCTGGAACGCAACCCTGACGCGAGGGTGCCGTGGCCTTCGCTGTTGCGTGGCCCCGGCATCCCCGGCTCGGCGCCGTTCAGCGTTTGCCGACCCGACTCTTGCGCGCCGCATAACGCGCGTCGCGTGCGGCTTTCCGCTCTGCTTCGGTCAGCACCGGTTTACTCGCCGTCTTGGCTGCCTTCTCAAGCGCTTTCGCTTTCCGCGCTGCCTTCTCGAGTTCCCAGGCCGCTCGCTTTTCCTCCCGTGCCTTGGCTTCGGCAGCCTCGCGGGCGAGCCGTGCCGCGTGGCGCTCGGCAAGGGTTGCCGCATCCACTGGCTCCTTGGTGCGCAGTTTCTCGAGCGCGGCCTGTTTTGCCTGTGCGGAAAGGGCGGCGCGCTCCTGGAAGGTCGGCTGTTTGAACGACGGCATGTAAGCGATGAAATCCTTTGTGGTTGGGATGTGCGCAGATAGGACAGACGGAGTGATTCTGCAAAAGGCACGGACAATGGCCCGGGGCGGAGCAGTGGAGCAGGCATGACACCTCGTGAACTCATCGGTACCGCATCCATTCCCGGCGGCGGAGAACTCCGGCTCGTCCGGCGCGGTGCCGACTTCATGATCCTGCTCGATCGCAACGAACTGATGAGCAGCCGCATGAGCGGATCGGAAGAGGCGCTCGCCACTATGACGCTGGACCGGCTGCGCGGTGACCACGAGCCGCACATCCTCATCGGCGGATATGGCATGGGCTTCACCCTGCGGGCCGCGCTCCGCCGGCTCGGTCCGCAGGCGCGCGTGACAGTCGCCGAATTGATCCCGGAGATCATCGAGTGGGCGCGCGGCCCGATGCAGGATATGGCGAACGGGTGTCTCGATGATCCGCGCGTCACGGTCTCGCTACGGGACGTCGCGCTGACGATCGGCGAGGCAGCAGACAGTTATGACGCCATACTGCTCGACGTGGACAACGGACCCGACGGCCTCGTCCGCCTGGACAATGACCGGCTCTACACGCTGGCGGGTCTCGGCGCTGCCAAGAAAGCCTTGCGGCGGGGGGGTGTGCTGGCGGTCTGGTCTGCGGCGCCTGACGCCCGTTTTACGCGGCGCCTGGCGACGGCGGGCTTCGCTGTAGAGGAAATTGGCGTGAGTGCGCGCAGCAGCGGCAAGGGGCCGCGACACGTGCTATGGTTCGCCTCGAAGCGCTGACAGTGCCGAGCATCCGCATGCTGCCAATTGCCGCATCGAGAAGTCAAGCAGCGGATTTTATGGAGGGTGAAAGAATCGAAATATTCCGGCCATCGGATCGCGAAAGAGAAGCTGTCATATTTATTTTGTAAAATAATGTCTCCAAGGCTATCTCGAAGTAGCCGCACAAGTCGCGCTATTCGTTATACCATTCATAGTGTGACATGTTTCGCGGAAAGGAGTCTCTCTCGGAGACTTCTCTGTATAGCCCTGTGCGACCTGAACGCACGCGAGCAATCTCGACGATGTTCACGCTGACCGGCCTCGGACGTTGATTCGTTCGGTGAAAAGAATGTCGAGCAAATCTGCCAAGCTCGTGGCGCCTAATTTGCGCCTCGCCCGCGCACGATGAATCTCTACGGTTCGAGGGCTAATGCCAAGCATTTCAGCGATCTTCTTGTTGGTCATGCCGCGCCCGATGCCTCCCAGGACCTCTCGCTCGCGCGGAGAAAGCCCGTCGAGCAGGGAGTGCGGGCATTCGAGCCGGGCTAGCGCGGAAGCCCATCGTGTATGGTCATATGGCTTCACCAGCAGGTCAGCCGCGCCGAGCCGCATGGCGCATATGCCTCGCTCAAGCTGGTCGGGTTCAACCTCTACGATGAAGCCGGCTATGTTCGGTAATGATTGAAGGCGGCGAAGCAAATCAGGAAAATTTTCTTCGGTTGCGTCAAGGTTGATCAGCACCCAGCCAGGACGAAGAGCCGGAGCGGCCGCAAAGAAGTCGCCAAAGCCGGCAAAAAAGAGACCCGGTTCCGGGTCGTCGCCCTTCAGCCAGGCATGTTGCGCCGGATCACAACCGATCAGGTAGCAGCATGGCGTTGGTGTCATTTTTTTTGCCTTCCGGTTTCATCGGCCTCTCCGTGAAAGGAACCCGTGATTAGCCGGTCGCGCATCGATGCGATATTCGCAAAGCTACGGATGCGATCTCTCTTTATCTCGGCCTGCATCGATGGCCGGATTCACTGTTCGGCCTTGAATGCTCAATGCGCGAGCGATAAGGGCAGGCGGCTGCCCCTCAGCATTCAGCGCGGCACCCCGCCGAACACGACGTCGCTCAGCCGGCCCTGGCCATAGGCGCCATCACGAGATGGTCGGCACGCCAGGCATCGCATTTGGCCTGGATCAGCCGGTCGGTGGCATGGATGCGTCGCGCATCGAACGGACGCTGCCATGAATCTCGTGGCGACAGATAAGCTCCCGCTGCGCTGAGTGAGAGCGCGTGGCGTGCACTGCGAATAGCCGTACGTCAGACGCGAGGGCGAGCAATTCGCCCTCTGTTTCAGCGTCCAACCACCGCACCTTCGGACAGTCTGGATCGTGAGCCCCCGCAGTTCTTCGACCTGGGCTGGGTATTCGTTCTCTCCCGATCATGTTCTGCCATCTGTCCGTGTTTCCAGGGGCAGTCGCCACGCAGCGGAGGCCAGACCAGTCGTTCTAGGTCGGGTCAGGGACATTGGCGACAAAAGTAACGAACCTTCACGGGTACGATGGGCGATACATGGCCATGGTTTCGTGTAGCTTCCACAGGGACCGTAACAATCCTGAATCCGCGCTAATTCGGGAGTTCACCATTCTGTTGACGTTGAGACAGGCTGACCTGTCAGCCGCGATCCACTTCTGTCGTACCTCTGGATCGGACCTTGGCTGAAGCCATGTCGATATCCGGTGGCAATGGGCGGGATTCGGAACATTACGGATGGCGAGCAGCAAGCGCTCGGCCCAGCCTCCCGACGGTGGCCGCACTCGCGTCACGGTGTGCGAGACTGATGATGACGATCCGCAATCTGCAAACCTTGTTCAATCCGGGCAGCATCGCTTTGATCGGAGCGTCGCAGACAAAAGACAGTGTCGGGGCGATCGTACTCGAGCAGTTGCTTAGCGGCGGCTTCGACGGACGCATCTATGCTGTCAACCCGCATGAATTTGATCGCGAGGGTATCTCTTGTTTTGCGACCATCGGCGATTTACCCGAAGCGCCCGACCTCGCTATCGTGATGGTGCCCGCACAAGCCGTTCCCGATGTCATTGCCGAGCTTGGGAGCAAGGGCACGCGCCTTGCCGTCGTGTTGAGCGCGGGGCTGACGCCGGCGAGCGGTCTTTGTCAGAAGATGCTCGAGGCGGCGAGGCCATATTGCCTGCGCATAATCGGTCCCAATTGCCTCGGGGTGATGATGCCGCGTGTGAAGCTCAACGCAACCTTTGCCTGCACGAGACCGCGTGCGGGGGGGCTTGCCCTGATTTCGCAGAGCGGTGCGCTCATCACAGCGATCGTCGATTGGGCGGAGCATCGTGGCATTGGGTTTTCCGGGATTATATCTGCAGGTGACATGGCCGACGTAGACCTCGGCGACTTGCTCGACCTGTTCGCCGTGGATCCGGCAACCGAGGCGATCCTGCTGTATGTGGAAGGCGTGACCAATAGCGTCAAATTCATGTCGGCCGCGCGTGCTGCTGCGCGCAGCAAGCCGGTGATTGCCATCAAGGCAGGCCGGACATCCGCCGCAGCCCGCGCTGCCCTGTCTCACACGGGGGCACTTGCCGGATCCTACGATGTCTATCGGGCGGCATTCGAGCGAGCGGGGATCATCCTCGTCGATACACTCACGGAGATGTTCGATGCAGCCGAGATACTGGGCACGCGCAGGCGTGCGCGTGGGAATCGGCTGGCTATCGTCACGAATGGCGGCGGTGCGGCCGTCCTTGCCATCGATGTGATGGACAGGGCAGGCGCCGAACTTGCGATACTGTCCGAGCAGACCGTGGCGACGCTGGATGCATTATTGCCATCCAGCTGGTCCCACGCAAATCCGGTCGACCTGATCGGAGATGGCGGCCCGGAGCGTTATCGTCACGCCATTGGCGCGGTTCAGGCAGATGAAGGGGTGGACGCGGTGCTGGTAATGCACTGTCCCACGGCGACAGCGGACACGGCCGCCGTCGCGCAGGTCGTTGTCGACTGCGATGCGGCTGCCGGGAGGGCAAAGCCGATACTCGCCTGCTGGCTTGGCGACATCAATTGCGAGCACGTCCGTAGCATGATGCACGACGCTGCTATCGCACTTTATGCGACGCCGGACGATGCCGTTCGCGGGTTCGGCTATCTGATCGCTGCGCGTCGATCGGAGGACATGCTCAGAGATGCCGTAGAGGTTACGACCCGCTTCTCGCCCGATCGACCGCACGCGAAATCGATATTGAACCGTGTCCGCGCCGAGAGGCGCACGGTGCTCAGCGAGGTGGAAGCCAAGGATTTGCTTGCGGCTTATCAGGTGCCTGTCGTGCCGACACGACTCGTGCGCGGAGAGGGCGAGTTCGAAGAGGCTTGCGCCCACATCCAGCCGCCCTATGTCGTCAAGATCGTCTCTCCCGATCTCACTCACAAGTCCGACGCTGGAGGCGTGGCGCTGCACCTTGCGGACCGAAATGCCGTGATGGCGGCCGCCGCAGTGATGGAGACGCGCATCCGGCAGAAGTATCCCGAGGCGGAAATACGGGATTTGCGTTGGAACCGATGTGTGTCCGTTCCGCTGCCCGTGAGATCATCGTGGGCATGGCCACCGATGAGACCTTTGGGCCCGTGATCATTGTTGGTGCCGGTGGCAAGGCGGTGGAGCGTCTTGCCGACAGGGCGATCGATCTGCCGCCGATTGACCATGGCCGCGCGCTGACGATGATCAGCCGCACGCGGATTGCACGACTCCTCGACGGTTTTCGCGATGAGGCGCCTGCCGATATTTCAGCTCTTGCAGTGGTGCTGGAGACGCTTTCGGCAATGGTGATAGATATGCCCGATATTCTGGAAGTCGATATCAATCCCCTGCTGGTCGATGCCGACGGTGTCGTCGCCCTCGATGCTCGGGTCCGGATCACGCCGGAGCCGCGCTTCGATTCCACACTTGTCATCCGCCCGGTTCCTATGGAGTGGTCAGCCGAACTCGCTACCCGGACGGGCTATCGCTTCCACGTCCGGCCGGTTCTCTCCGGCGATGAGCCATTGCTGGCCCGATTTTTCGAGCGGGTCGCTCCGGACGATCTGCGCCATCGCTTCTTGAGTTCGATCCGCAAAGTAAGCCATGATCAGCTTTCGCGGATGACGCGGGTGGACTATCGGCGTACCATCAGCTTCCTCGGCTTCGATCCAGACGGCTCTATCATAGCGGTGGGTATGCTGGCTGCCGATCCCGATCGCACGCATGCCGAGGTCGCGCTCGCCACGCGGGCTGATCGCAAGCAACGCGGCATCAGCTGGTCGCTCCTTTCCCATATAATGCGCTATGCGAAGTCTGAAGGCATTCATGTGGTGGAAGCGATCGAGCAATCCGATCATCTCGAAGCGATCCGCATGGAAGAGGAGATGGGCTTTACAGCCGCACCTGATCCCAATGATCCGACCCTCTGGGTTGCGCGGCGTGTCATGACGCCGTCACAAGACGAGCAGACGCCATGACATCGCGCAGGATCCTGATCATCGACGGGCATCCAGATCCCGAACCCGCGCGTTTTGTCCATGCTCTCGCCCGGCGATATGCCGACGGAGCCGAATCGGCTGGTCATCTCGTGCGCGGCATTCGAATAGGGGAACTGGATTTTCCGTTCATCACGTCCCGACACGACTGGGACGGGGACTATGTGCCAAACGACATCCGCCGCGCGCAGGAAGCCATTTCCTGGGCAGAGCATCTGGTGATCCTCTATCCGCTCTGGCTCGGCGATGTGCCAGCGCTGCTCAAGGCGTTCTTTGAGCAGGTTATGCGCCCCGGCTTTGCATTCAATCCGCGCGAAGGAAGGATGCCCGAGAAGCAATTGAAGGGACGTTCGGCACAGATTGTCGTGACGATGGGTATGCCGGCGCTGCTCTACCGCACATTTTATGGCGCCCACAGTGTGAAGAGCCTTGAGCGCAATATCTTGCGCTTCGTGGGAATCGGGCCGATCCGGCACACCCTCATCGGTGACGTTGAGGGGGCTGCGGCGGAACGGGAGGCTTGGCTCGACGACCTTTTTGGGCTCGGCGAGGGCGCGCTCTGATCATTGAGCGCATAAGGACCATGCCCGGCAGCAGCGGCAGCCACAATGTGAGAAGGCGTAAGAGCATCGTCGCCGTGAATGCGGCCTCGACCGATATGCCGAGCAGATGAAGCGTCGCTGTCGAGGTCGCTTCGAAGCTTCCAAGACCGAGCGGAATCGGGCCAAGCGTCACGATGATCGACGCCATGATGAGCGCAATGAACGCGGTGGCGAAGGATGCGGTTTGGCCGAGGGCGTGCAAGCAGGCATAGAGCGTCGCGGCATCGGCGAGGAAGATCAGCGCATTGCATGCGGTCACCTCGATCAGCAGATGCCGGTCCGACAATAAAGCCGCCGGTGCACGCCTTGCGCTATCCAGCAGCCCGCGAACGAAGCCGATCCGTTCGATGCGCTTAGGCAGCGGTCGGCTGCCTCGCCGTCGCAGCCAGAGAGCCAAGGCCGGTATGGCAAAAGCCACGAGCAGGAAGGTAGTGACGATCCCCGCCATGAGCGGGGTCGCGCGATTGTGAAGCCACAGCAACAGGAGCATCGCGAGTGCGAAGCACGAATAGGCGGCATAAAAGCCGATCATCGAGACGAGCAGCGCCGCGACGGCCGTACCGCGTGCGACGCCCAATGTGCAGAGCTGATCGACCAGAAGGACATTGCCTCCCATTCCGGCGGTGGGCAATGCCTGATCGGCGAACAGCTTCGTCACGGCGATCCGCATCAGGCGAAGCAGCGGCCTCGGTGCATCCGCGCGGGCAAGAACGAAGCGCCATCCCGAAGCCACGCTGACATAGGTCGACAGTTGCAGTAGCAACGCTGCACCAAGCCAGATCGGACGCGCCCGGGCGATGATCGTCCCGAAATTGCGAATTTCACCATAATGCAGCACGGCGCCTGCAAGCATAGCGACGACCGCCGCTCCGAAAAGCCAGCTACGCCAGCCGCTGCCCGGGCGCCAACGCTGCGAACCGCTACTGAAGGCCGTGGGTTCCGATGCCATTCCGAACATCCTGCAGCTGTCCGTGACCTGGTCGGCATGATCGGAGATTCTGCCTGGGGCGGGTAAGACATCGTTGCATAACCGCATCAGGCCCTTGCTGCCGATGAATCGCCGTACATAGTTCAAGATCGCGGACGGGCTTACCGCCGTGTGTCGCGCCGCGCATCGGGAAGCTTACGTAGCTTTGCGGATTTCGCATGCATGTGGCGCGGGACGATGACGGAGCCGATGGGGATGCGTGCCAGTCCCCCAAGGAGACCGGCATGATCCGTCACGACATCAGGCTCTCGATCCGATCGAAGAGGCTGCCGGCAGTCTGTCCGGTACAGAGCAGGACGGGCGGCATGGATGGCCGAGCAGCGCGGCTGCGGCTGATCACCGCCCACTATATGAAATTCGTGGATCGTCCTTCCGATCGCTCCGTTCTCCCGACTATCTGGTGCGGAGGACGGCGGTGACCGTGGACCGTCCCGCTCCATTCTGGTCGCAGACGGCGGAGCAGCTGTTCCGGCTGCTCGATTCTGGGCCCCTGGGGCTCAGCAGCGCCGAGGCCTCGGCGCGGCTCGGACGCTTCGGCTATAATCAGATCGAGGCCGAGCGCCGTCGCCACTTCCTGGTCGATCTTGCACGCAGGCTCCTTAACCCTCTCGTCGCGATCCTGCTCGTCGCGGCGGCCGTGGCGGGCGTTACTGGCGATATTGCTAGCTTCGCCATCATTCTGGTCGTCGTGCTGCTCTCTTGTACGCTTGATATGGTGCAGGAACGTCGTGCGGAAGCAACCGCCGAGGCGCTGAGGCGATCCATCGCGCTGCGTGCCGACGTGGTCCGGGACGCGGCCCCGTCCAGCGTGGACATAAGGGAGCTGGTTCCTGGAGACATTGTCAATCTTTCCGCCGGCGATCTCGTGCCCGCCGATGGTATCGTGCTGATGTCGCGGGCCGCCCAAGTCAATGAGGCACTGCTGACCGGCGAGCCTTATCCGGTCGAAAAGGGCCCCGGGGCCAGCGCGCAACCGGACGTGGCTGCTGCGCGTAACGCGCTGTTTCACGGCAGCGCGGTGATCGCGGGCAGTCTGCAAATGCTGGTCGTCAAGACCGGGTCGCAGACTCGATTCGGCATGATCGCCGCCTCTCTAGCCGCGCGTCAGCCGCCCACGGCATTCGAGCGCGGCATTCATCGTCTCGGCATTTTGATAGTGCGGCTGACCCTTTTCCTCATCCTCTTCGTTCTGCTCGCGCATCTAGCGCTGGGACGTCCGCCGCTCGAGTCCTTCCTGTTCGCCATTGCACTCGCGGTGGGCCTTACACCCGAGCTCCTGCCGATGATCGTCACCGTCGCGCTGGCCCGCGGCGCCCAGCGCATGGCGCACGCACGCGTGATCGTGAAGCGCCTGTCGGCCATCCATGATCTCGGGCAGATGGACATATTCTGTACCGACAAGACCGGCACCCTTACCGAGGCGCGCATCGCGCTGATCGGCCATATCGGCACAGATGGTCGCGACTCCAGCCGGGTCATCGAGCTTGCCGTTGCGAATGCACGCTTCGAGAGCGGCCTGAAAAGCCCGCTCGACGACGCGATCTTGATGCACGCGGGCAAGGAATGCGAGTCCGGCTGGATCAAGTTGGACGAACGCCCCTTCGACTTCGAACGGCGGCGTGTCTCCGTACTGCTCGAACACAGCGGCAGCCGCATCGAGATCGTCAAGGGTGCGCCCGAGGCGATCCTTAGCCTGTGCACGCAGCTGGAGACACCGGACGGAACATGCATAGCGATGGATGGCGCCGCCCGTCAGCATCTGCAGCGGATGCATGACGCGCGTGCGGCTGAGGGGCTGCGCTTGCTCGCTGTCGCCTGGAAAGCGGCAGCTGGCAGGGAGCGGATCGAAACGGATGACGATAGCACGCTAATATTCGTCGGTTTCTGCGTGTTCGTCGATCCCCCTAAACATAGTGCGCGAGGGGCGATCGCGCAGCTAGAAGCCGCTGGTGTGCGCGTGAAGATCGTCTCGGGCGATGCTCCGCAGGTGGTCGACCATCTCGTTACGGCTTTGGGGCTGTCCCTGTCCGGCCTGTTGACCGGAGACGAGATCGATGAGCTCGATGAAGCCGTGCTAGCTGCACGGGTCGAAAGCATCGACCTGTTCGCGCGGGTCACGCCGGATCAGAAGCTTCGGATCGTTCGTGCGCTTCAGCTGCGTGGACATACTGTCGGCTTCATCGGAGACGGCATCAACGATGCTCCGGCGATCCGCGCAGCCGATGTGGGACTTTCGGTGGATGGAGCAACGGACGTGGCTCGCGAAGCTGCCGACATGATCCTGCTGGATCAGGATCTCGAAGTTGTTTCAGATGGTATTGCGGAAGGGCGGAGGACCTATGCGAACATCATGAAATATATCCGCATGGGGACGAGTTCCAACTTCGGCAACATGCTCAGCATGGCTTTCGCGTCGCTTTTCCTTCCGTTTCTGCCGCTCACAGCCATCCAGGTGCTGCTCAACAACCTGCTTTATGACCTATCGCAGCTTGGCATCCCTTTCGACGACGCCGATCAGGCCGATGTCGTGCGCCCCTGCAATTGGGACATGAAGGCGCTCGTGCGCTTCACGGCTACCATGGGTCCTTGGTCGTCGCTTTTCGATCTCGCCACCTTCGGATTGCTGCTCGGCATCTTTCATGTCGGCATTGAGGAGTTTCGCGCGTCCTGGTTCATCGAATCGATGGCAACCCAGGTGCTCGTCGTCTTCGTTATCCGGACGTCGAGGCCGATTTGGCTCAGCCGACCTCATGTTCTGCTTACCCTGTCGGCGCTTGGAGGCCTGGCCGTGGCCATTCTGCTGCCTTTCCTTTCATTTTCCGCCGTTCTCGGATTCGTCCCGATAAGCCCGTCCGTGGCTGGTGCGATCGGCGGACTTGTTCTCATCTATCTGGCGGGTGCCGAAATGCTGAAGCGACGGGCGCTCAGGCCCTCGGCGTGAAGCAAGCAGGCGACATAATGGCGATCCGGTCCCTGATGGAAGAGAATCGCAACCTTAGGGGCGCGGGCAGCTGCCCTTCATGACTTTCCCGTGTCGTGCCGCGCGATCGCGCGTAGCCGAAATTCAAGCGGCCGCACAAAGCCATTTGGATTGTGTGCCGGCAGTGTCCCGGCCCAACTCCGCCGCCGGCTGGTCTGCGTCAGTCGTGCTTCTTTGAAGCTCGAGCCGCGTCCCCGACCCTTGATTTGCCAACGGTAGCGAGAGCGCAACGACCGTTCCACGTCCCTCAGCGCTTCGAACGTGGAAGGAGCCGCCAGCATCGGCGAGCCTGCGGCGCACGCTGGCGAGTCCGGTGCCATGCACGCCACATCGATCCTCGCCCGTCCTGGCGAAATCCAGTTCAACGGCACCCATACCGCGACCATTGTCCGCCAATATCAGCCAGACGCTCGGACCCGTACAACGCACATGCACGACGATTCGTCCCCGTCGTGACAACGCCGCCGCGGCGTTGGTGATGAGCTCGAGCAGCATTCCATCGAACGCAATCGGATCAAGGCTGACCGGCATGGCTTCCAGGGCGACATCCAGGACCAAGTCGGCACGCTCGCCGATCCTGGCACGGAGCATCGGCTCAAGCTGCTCGATGCGGCGGCCGACGTCGAAGACCGCCTCGGTTTTGACGGGGTGCATAGCCTCCAGCAACCGAGACGTCAGTATTGTCCCCCGTTTGGCAGCCTGTTCGATCGCTGCGAGCAGCTTGCGCCGCCTGTCGGTCGACTCCTCTTCCTCGAGCAGGTTGCGCGCCGACATGACGATGGCAAACAGGTTACGGATATCGTGGATCGTCTCGCGGTTGACGTATCCGGAGGCGGTTTGGCCCGCCGGCATTGAATCGGTCCGCATCGATTCCTCCTCGCTCATGCGAGGTAGTGGAGCAGAGCGCGGTGCTTCCCAATCCGGGATGTCACTTAGGCGTTTCAATGGATGACAAGGATCGTTACCGGAGCGTGCCTTCATCCCGTGGCTTGTAATCGCGTTCCGCCGGCTAGTGAATTCGACCGTTTGACACCTCGTCGATCGATCGAACCACCTTCGACGATCGCCACTATGTCTATGATCATCGCAGATGCTCGCTGTCTCCGACAGGCGGAAGCGATATCCGATGCTTTGTTCTCGCGCGCTGCGTAGCGACTTCCGCTGCTGGTCTCGCGCCGGCTAGGTACTCTTCCTAATGGAGGGGGCGCTAGTAGCGGCATAGCCTGCGCGACTGTCCGTAGGAGACCATCATGCAAGCAATGGAACATCCTGCATTTGACAATCCGGCACCGCACTGGTCGGCAGCGTGGCAAGAGTTGTGGATGCTGCCGATCATATTGGGGACATGCTGGTGGGATCTGGTTGTCGAGGCGCTGTGGCCGCATTTGAAGGCGGTAAGTGTACGGCATGAAGATCATGATCAGCTCTGCATACCCATGCCAATTGCTGAGGAGACCGAGCAGGGCCTGTTTGCCTGATACCGTGGACGTTATCTGATGATGTGGGAGATCGATGATGAATGATGTTCCAAACGCGCCCAAGACGGTACCGGCGCGAACCGCAAGCTTCGACACATCTGCGCCACTTGCGTGGATTCGCAACGAGATCGATCGGCTCTTCGAAGACTTTGGGCGACCAGCGCGCAGCGCCTTCAATTTCTCTCCGCGGATTGCGGCCCCGGTACCGGCAATTGAGTTTGCTGAGGATAAGGGCGCCTATCGGTTGACCGCGGAACTGCCCGGTCTTACCGACAAGGACGTGGAAATCGAAGTCGCCGACGGAGTTCTGACACTTTCTGGCGAAAAGAAGGAAGAAGAAGAGCGCAAGAAGGATGGATATTTGCTCAGTGAGCGTAGCTATGGTGCATTCAAGCGGCAGATAACGCTTCCAACGGATGTCAATCCGGATGGAATCACTGCTGCATTCAAGGATGGCATACTTATCGTCACTCTCGCCAAGGACGAAAAGGCCGCCGCAAGGACACGCAAAATCAGTATCGCACATTGAGGCTGTAGCTGGCCCCGCTTCGCCTCCTCAAAGGAAGGCAGCGGGGCCACGCTATATGGTGAGGGACAGGAACATGGCGAGGAAGATCATTGAACATTTGGCCTTCTTCATAGGCGCCGCGGCGCTTGCCGCCGTCATCATCGTCGATATATTACGCTCGCCCGGCACCTGGGTCACGCTCAACGTGCTGATGCAGGCATGGGCAAACCGTTGATGGGCTCTAACGGGTAGCGCAATGATGAGAAGCGATACCGTTGCCTGCGTTTCGGCGCTCGACAGGTGGCTCGGTCAATAGTGATTTGACGCGGCCTTTCAGAGGCTGCGGACGACGCGAAACGGGAGCCGTTCTCCATTGGTTTCGGTCACCGTCACATAATTTCCAACCGCGAGTGGATGATCTTCGAGATGAAACACCGTCTCGTCGTCCGCGTCGCCAGGTGCGTAGGAAAATGCCCAGCCTGCCTTCCGGCGGATGATCGCGCCGCGTTGTGTCGCCTGATGGGGCCAGATGCGCTGAACCGTAGCCCGTCCTCGTGCCGCTTCGAACGCCTTACGATCGATCACGCCCTGCGCGTCGAGCGGAACGACGAGTTCATAGGCACAATCCCTCGATCCGTCCGGAAATTCACTCGTTCGCGCGAGTTCGAGTCTCACATGCTTCCAATTCATCAGATGTGCCTTTCTGTTCGATTGCGTGGGATTTTGAAGGGCCATCAGTTCGGCAACAGGGCAGCGCCGGATCGAAGGCAGAAGACTGAAAGTGCATCCCTCGTCGGTTGGTTGCTCATAGTTGCAGGCCTCGGCGTCCACCTTTCCGTGCTCGAACTGCCCTGGCGAGCTTCGGGATGCGAACGGACGGTCAAGCTCAGGTCCGCTCGGAAGGGAGAGTGCTTGCCGCGGCAATCAAGGCTTCGCGACATCCTTTCAGGGAAAAATCGGCCATCCCCACGCGGCGGCGGCCGAATGCCACCTCGAAATGGACCTTTGCCGCCCGTTTCATCTCCAGCAGCAGAGGCACGTTGAAGTTGAGGGCCAGCACCGAAATGCCTTCGACCTCGTAGCAGGAGGCGGTAATGGTGAAGCGTCGAGCGTCGACCAGGGCGGTGCCACTATAATCCTTGCCAGCCTCGCACCTCATACGCAGGTCGAGGAAATTCACACAATCCTCTCCGCATACGAAACCGAAGGCGGTGCCCTTTGCTCCAGATGTGCTTGCCTGGGTGAACTCCGGAGTTACGAAGACGGTCCAGTCGCCGAACTGTGCAATCCAGATCGCTTCTGGCGATAGCGCCCGCTCGGTGGCGCCTGGAGCGGCCTTGGCCTGGCCAACCGGCGCCGTCACCATGACGATGAAGGCCGTGATGGCCGCGAGGACGAACCAGCGACCAGGCAGGGACGCTCTGCTCCAAAGCTGCGCTTTCACGATACCGGCTCGATCGGCATGTCGGCGGCGGCATCGATTTTCCTGAACTGACGCGTGATGAAAGGAACCACGCTGTCCGGGTTGAGACTGATGCTGTCTATGTCCTGCGCGACCAGCCAGTCTGCGAAATCGGCGCGGTCGGACGGACCCTGGCCGCACAAGCCGCAGGGCAGGGCATGCCGATGCGCGCCGGCGATGATGTCCGCGATCAAGCGCAGCACGGCAGGATCTTCTTCATCGAAATCGCCGGCCAGAGTGGCGGAGTCCCTGTCGACGCCGAGCGTGAGCTGGGTGAGGTCATTCGAGCCGATCGAAAAGCCGTCGAACAGCTCGGCAAAACCGTCAATCGATAAAGCGTTGCTCGGAATCTCGGCCATAGCATAGATTTTCAAGCCGGCCCGCCCTCGCTCGAGGCCGTTGTCGCGCATAGCGTCAAGCACGTGTCGAGCTTCCTCGAGGCGGCGGCAGAATGGCACCATGACAATCACATTGTCCAAGCCCATAGCCGTGCGGACATGGCCAAGCGCCTGACATTCAAGCGCGAATGCGGGGGCATAGTCCGGATGCACATATCGTGAGGCGCCCCGGAAGCCGATCATAGGATTGCCTTCCGTCGGTTCGAAGACGTCGCCGCCGAGCAGGCAGCGATATTCGTTGGTCTTGAAATCCGACAGGCGGACGATCACAGGGCGCGGGTAGAAGGCAGCCGCGATGACGCCCACCCCTTCGGCAAGCCGGGAGACGAAAAAGTCGGCTCCGTCGCGAAAGCCGGCGATATGGGTCGCTATGCGTTTCCGAAGCAGCGGATCTGTAATCCGCTGAGGTGCGGCCAATGCCATGGGGTGGATGCCGATCGACCGGGTTAGTATGAACTCTATGCGTGCAAGTCCTACCCCGTCGACCGGCAGTGATGCCGTCGCAAAGGCCTTGTCCGGATCGGCGATGTTGACGAGCAGATGGGGACGTGCGGGCGGCTTCGGAATGGCGAAGGACTCGACGTCGAACGCCAGCTGTCCGCGTCGGATCTTGCCTTGCTCGCCTTCGGCGCAGGATATGGTAACCGGATCGCCATCTTGCAGGATCCGGCGTGCATTGGCGACGCCCACGATCGCAGGAATGCCGAGTTCGCGCGCAATGATTGCTGCGTGGCAGGTTCGACCGCCATGTTCCGTAACGATTGCCGCGGCGCGGCGCATAGCCGGCTCCCAATCCGGCGATGTCGTCTCGGCGACCATGACCTCGCCCTTGGCGACAGATGCCAGGGCACTCCTTTCTCTTACGATGCGAACCGGACCCGACGCGATCCGTTCGCCGACAGCCTGACCGGTCGCAAGCACCGGACCCGTCTCGCGCATCGTGTAGCGCAGTCCCTGCGCGGTAGCGCGGCCAGCATGCACCGTTTCGGGGCGTGCCTGAATGATCGCGATCCGGCCCGTCCTGCCGTCCTTCGCCCATTCGATATCCATTGGCGTGTTCGTGCCATAGCGCCGGCTATAGTGTGCCTCGATGCTCATCGCCTGCTCGGTGAGAGCGAGAATCTCGGTATCGCTCAAACACGGGGCCGATGCCTGTGACTGGCGTGGCTTGACGAGGCGGACCCCCGCGCGGGACCGTATCATCCTGACCTGCTTGGCGCCGATACGATGACGTAACACTGCGCGATATCCGAGGTGATATGTCGGCTTATGGACCAGGAACTCGTCGGGATCAGCTATGCCTTGCACGATGGTCTCGCCGAGACCGAGCACGCCTGTGATCATCACGACGTCCCTGCATCCACTTTCCGTATCGAGCGTGAAAATCACGCCCGATGCACCGGCACTGGCATCGACCATGCGTTGCACGCCGACCGAAATTGCAACCTTGTCATGTGCGAAACCCTTGGCGATACGGTAGCTGATCGCGCGTTCGGTGAAGATGGAGGCGAAGCATCTGCGAACCGCCGCAACCAGCTCATGTTCGCCGCGTATGTTCAGATAGCTTTCGTGCAGACCTGCAAAGGACGCGCCGGGTAGATCCTCGAGCGTGGCGCTGCTACGCACGGCGACGGCGAGCGATCGACCTGCACCCAATCGCCTATAGGCAGCGCGAAGATCTTCTTCCAGCCCGTCCGGCCACGTCGCATTCGCCACAAGCTGCCGCAATGCCTCGGCTGCCGACGCAGCGTCCTTGCTCGACCAGTCGGTTGCTTCAAGAATCCCTAAAAGCCGGCCGGCCAGTCCTTGATGGCCGATTACCGCGCGATAGGCGTCGGCAGTGATGGCGAAACCATCCGGTACCCATGCATGTGAGCCGAGCACCCGGTGTAATTCCCCGAGCGACGCGTTCTTGCCTCCAACAGATCCGACATCGTTGAGATCGATCTCGCCGAAGCTCTTGATCCAGCATCCGGACTGCTTGCTCATGGCGCATCTCCTTGACGAAGGCGACAGTAGTTGCGAACGGGAGGGCAAAAATCCGTAGCTTTACGGATAAGCGCCGAAAGATCAGCATAGTCGACAGAGAATGTGAGTCGTGCCGACGATCAGGATCGTACAAGTGGTAGGATTTCCCGTAATGATATGCGGGGTTAATGCCCGACGCAGAGAGGAGCTGTTGGGTTCAGCGAGCCCGCACTACCTTCGACGCTGTTGGCTTGGCCCCGCTGAGAGCGGGTCGGGATTGCATTCGCGTATGCTCAGATTTTGTTGCTCTGACCACCGAGCGAGCGAAGGCGCCATAGGCAACGGCCATTCAGACGCCCTGGGGCGGCCCGAAACCGTCCGATCTTACCGCTTGGCCCGGTCGGCGAGCACCGCCGCGCATATTCCCCTTGCCCGCTTGTCGACGAGGGCGAGATTCTGATCAATGAATTTCTGCTCCAGCCCTTGGACGACTTCTCCGAAGTGAAGATCCTCATAATAGGTCATGCTGAACGCGTGACATAGATAACGGCCGAGCACATTGCGCAATGATTCGAGCTGGTCTTGGTCGTTGAGCCATGACTTGCTGGCGCCCGATGATGTTATGCTCACGAGGCGATGATTCTTCATCAGCCCGACGGAGGTGCGATTGCGCACCTCTTCGACAGTGATTCCAGCGCCGAGCACGCGGTCGATATATCCTTTGAGAATCGCAGGCGGCAGGCCAAACCAGATCGGATAAACCATCACGAACACGTCGCTGCCGCGGATTGCGTCCTGCTCGGCGAGCACGTCCTCGGAGAGAGAAAAGGAACTGGACCCGGGGCGTTCATGCTCCTTCAAGACCGGATCGAATCCCAGGGCATAAAGATCCCGTACGATCGCTTCTTGGCCGCAGTGCCGTACCGCATCGCAATAAGCATCCGCCACAAGCCCGTTGAAACTATCGGGACTTGGATGTGCGAGCACGACGACGTGGCGCGGTCGATAGGAGCAGGGCTGGTTCGACATCATGAGTTCCTTTCGATCCTGCTAGCTCCACTTACGGTCCGACGCTGTCCGTTATTCTACGGACGGACCGCCGCTGCCCATTCACATGTGTGTGTATGCGAATGCCAAGTAGCGATCGGCTATCCGGATTATTCCCAAGCGCGGATCGGCGCATGCGCAGTAAAATGGCATCCCAATCTGGGAGAAGTGCCATGGCCGAAAAGATGCGCGCCACGATTTTCCTCGAACCGGGCAGGCTCGTTTTAGGCGAGAAACCGATACCAGATGTCGGTCCGCTCGATGCGCTCATCCGCATCACACTGACGACGATCTGCGGGACTGACATTCACATATTGAAGGGGGAATATCCCGTTACTTCTGGCCTCACCATCGGGCATGAACCGGTTGGTGTGATCGAGAAGCTCGGTTCGGCGGTGTCGGGTTATCAGGAAGGCCAGCGCGTGATCGCTGGAGCGATCACGCCTTCGGGGTGGTCTAACGCCTCGCTCTCGGGATGCCATTCGCAATGCGGGGCTCACACCGCGCATGGTTGGAAGCCGCTCGGAGGTTGGCGTTTCGGAAACACTATAGACGGCGCCCAAGCGGATTATCTTCTGGTTCCCGACGCCATGGCCAATCTTGCGCCGATACCGGAGGGGCTGAGCGATGAGCAGGTCCTGCTGTGTCCTGACATATTGTCGACAGGTTTCGGCGGCGCTGAGGCAGGCAAGGTCAAGCCGGGCGACAGCGTCGCGATATTCGCCCAGGGCCCGATCGGTCTTTGCGCCACGGCGGGCGCGAGGTTGATGGGCGCCGCCGAGGTCATCGCAGTTGAGTCGATCCCGGCGCGGGCGGAGATCTCCCGGCGTCTCGGTGCCGATCATGTGATCGACTATACCAAGGAGGATCCGGTCGCGGCCATCCAGAAAATCACCGGCGGGCGGGGCGTTGATGTCGCGATCGAGGCGCTTGGCAGGCAGCAGACCTTCGAATGGGCGTTGCGTACATTACGGCCTGGCGGGAGATTGTCGTCGCTTGGCGTCTATTCGGAGGATCTGCGGATTCCCCTCGACGCCTTCGCCGCCGGTCTCGGCGATCATCGCATCGTAACCACCCTGTGTCCGGGCGGCAAGGAACGGATGCGCAGGCTGATGGCGTTGGTGGCATCCGAGCGCGTCGACACATCGATGCTGGTTACCCATCATTTCGCACTCGATGACATCCAGCCGGCTTATGAGCTGTTTGGAGATCAGAGGGATGGCGTCCTCAAGGTCGCGATACGGCCTTGAGCCGATGACGATCCGTTTGCAGGAGTGATCCAATGCCGGCCTGCGATGACGCTGGGCTGACTCGTACCGTCCGCATGGTGTGCCAATAGCGGGCCCTAGCGGCTCCGGAATATTACGGAAGGCGCGAAGCCGGTCGCAGGTGCAACATATAAAAATATCTGGAGGCGGGTGGAAGCCCATGGGCATGGCCAAGCTCTATGAACGTTGGGACGAGCAAGCGGAGGCCGGGCTGGTCGGCATGCTGCGTCCTCATGAAGAGCCGTTGCCGTATCCCCTTGCGGAGAAGTTTGGCGCTGCCTTTGACCGGTTCGCGCATGCAAGGATCGTCTTGCTGGGTGGAGCGCCCCACGGGACGCCGAAATTCTATCGGGCCGGAGCGGCAATCGTACGGAAATGCAGCGTAAAATCGCCGATATTGACGAATGCCGGAGCCATTATGCCGGCTTTGAGAAACCGTGCCCGATCGCCGGCCACTCCGTCATCCTCGTCGCCATTCCCCTCGCGCCGGGCCACATCCTCCACGAACTATCCGCCAAATGCTACGGGATCGGTTGCCTCGCTGCCCCGGAAGCGTTCTATTCGGTGGCGGCTTATTATCTGCGGTTCGAACCGAACAGTGACGCGCAGGTGGCCGAATGTCTGGCCGATGGCCGGTGCCGCGCGAGAAGGCGGAAAATGTCTCAGGACGCTGAAGGGAGGTAGAGATGCTTGTTCCTCACGGTACCCTCATTCTCGCCGTTGATGGCAGTCATATGCAACTGCTGCGCAATCGCGGCCGCGATCATGCGCCAGACCTCGAGACGCTTCGGCACAACTATGCAATTCGTCAGCCGAGCCATCTGATGGAGGCCGATGCCCCTGGCCGTTCGTTCGAGAGCGTGGGAACCGCTCGCCACGCCTATCCAACGCAGGATCTCCATCAACGGCAGATAGACGCTTTCGCGCTCGATGGGCTGCGGGCATTGGAACAGCTTCTCGGTGCTGATGACCGCGCAGTCGTGATTGCTCCTCCCCGCATCCTGGGCCTCCTGCGCTCACAATTCAGCCATAGGCTCCGCGCTTGTCTCATCGCCGAATTGGACAAGGACGTTGCGCAATTCAAGCCGGGAGAAATAGCGAGCTATCTCCATGGATTTGGCAAGTATAATTGAAAATTGATGTAAAAATAACGGGCTCCGATGGAAATCGAGCTTTGCTGCTTGCAGGCTCTGATTATCGATAGCTATCGTAGATTCCCGTATTTCCTATCGCCGTGTGATTGGTTTTCCTTCTCCTGTTGCGCGCGGGCGACGACCTTAACGGCGGCATTATCCGGGACAGCTGTCTTCTTTCGGTCGTCCGTGCATCGCCAAGGAGGATGGATATGCCACCGAAAGAAATGCAGCAGGTCAATTTTTCAACCGCTATGCCAACGGCGGAGCAGGCGGTGGTGGCGTGCATCGACCAAGCGGATCGCGCCACCTGGATCCTTCCCCATGCCTTCGCTCTCGCGCGTGCGTTGCAGGCTCCGCTCACGCTTATGCATGTTCTGGACCCGAGGCCGGCCTATCAGGGGCGGCCAGATCCCGTTGAATGGGACATAAGGCGACATGAGGCCAGACGTCGGCTCGGCAGGCTGAGTGGCGAAACCGGCGAGTCTGCCGCGATGGGCGTGGAACTCGCCGAGGGCGCTCCCGCTGAGCAGATCTGCGGCTACGCCCACGCCAACGGAGACTGCCCGATCGTCCTAGGAACGCGAAGCCAGCAGAATGCCTCATCCACGGGTTTGGGGGGGACCGCCTATAATGTGCTTTTGGGGGCTGCCGGCCCGGTTCTGCTTGTCCCAAAGGATGCGGCGCTCGCAGCACCTGCCTATCATCGAATCCTGGTGCCCCTCGACGGATCCAGTTGGGCGGAGAGCGTCCTTCCGATGGCTACGGTGCTAGCCGGAGCGTGCGACGCCGAACTCATCTTGGTTCATGTCGTACCAACGCCTGAATTCACGGAAATCCGCCCGTTGGAATCCGAAGATCTCGAACTGCGTCAGCGGGTGATCCAGCGCAACGAAGCCACTGCGCACATCTATCTCGAACGAATCCGTTCGAAACTTGCATCAATGCCGTTGCGCGTTCGCGTTATCTCGGTTCGCGGCGAGGATGTGCGTTCCATGCTCGCGATGATCATCCGCGACGAGCAGGCAGATCTCGTCGTGCTGTCGGCCAACGGCCGCGGCAGTAACCGACATGCCGAACTGCGTTTCGGCAGCGTCTCCTCGTATCTCATGTCACACTGTACGGCGCCCATGCTGATCGTTCACCCGGCTGGCTCGCAGCAGCAATATCCCGTGGCGACACCAACTGTGCGTCTGCCCACGGGCTGTCTCGCCTGATCATGGCCGATGCGGAGACAGCGCCGCCGATCGAAGCGGCCGCACTGGAGCTCGCGATACGCCATCGGATTGTCGGCCTGAAGCAAGGGTCGGAACCCCTGGCCTCCTGGACGGGTCTGCCGGCCGCACAAGCGTGGCTTGACCAGGCACGACGCGCCGCCAGCAAGGCCGGGCCACATGCCCGGCCCGCCGCGGAATGGCTCCTCGACAATGATTATCATGTTCGCCGCGCAATTCTTCAGATTATCGAGGATCTGCCGGAGCGTTTCTCCAGGCGGCTGCCGACGCTCGCGGGTCGTGATGATCCGGCAGTTCCTCGAGTGCATCTGTTGGCGCACGGTCTGCTCAAGGCGTCGCATCTCCAGCTCTCGTCGGTCGCGGCCGTCGATTTCATCACGCAGTATCAACGCAGCATGCCGCTCGACATCGCGGAGTTATGGGCGTTTCCGACTATGCTGAGGCTTGCCTGCCTTGAACTGCTGGTACATGCTTTCACCCGCCTCTTCCCCGAGGTGGTGCCCCCCTCACATGATGATTTTTCGGTCAAGGGCCGGTCTGCATTATTGTAGCGGCGCGATCGTCGATGGAATCCAGCTGAGCTATGTCACGAGTACCGACGAAGACACCTCGCCTGTACAA
>NZ_WRPK01000011.1 GCF_009755815.1 Flavisphingomonas formosensis | reverse complement strand
CCTCTCCTTCAACCGCCAATATCACGCGGTCGCGCAAATCCTGTGAATAGGCTCGCGTCATCCTCTGCCGGCCTCCTGCCCAGCCAGCAGCTTGAATCATATTTCCAACCCTCACGGAATCTCCTCGATTCCGTCCGTTCGCAACCCGCTCTAATCGATATGCTCGCAATGTCGTCGTAGCGCGCCAGCTCAAGGTCGATCACGCTCCATCTGACTTGCCGCGTCGGGGCTGTGCCTGGAGCAGGCGGCCTGGAGAGTAATGCGCCTTGGTCAGCAGGAACGGGCAGGGCTGCGCGATGTGTGTGCCCGTCACGATGTGGATCGGGTGATCCACGTCGAGGTCGAGCGGCTTGTTGTTGATTTCCCTGAAATCCCAGGCGTCAGTGAGGGCGATCGCATGCTGCCCGACCACCATTTCCGGCGAGGCGAGGGTGCGCCGATGCCGGCCTGCGCTTCTCAGCCGGGCTAGCACCTTCTGCCGGCCTGGGTTTATCGACAGAGCTGCTGACGCTCGTTCAATGCGCCAGTTGTCGAAGATCGAATCGCGCGGGCGAGGGATCCTGTTCAAGCGCCCAGGAGCCATCCTTGTAGCGGAAGGTCTGACGTGCGTCCTCTTCGCGGGCGAGCCAGTCCTTGAAGCCGGGATAGAAAGCCTGAAGTGACGGCGCGCGCGCCCATGTTGGAATGTTGGCGAGGCGATAGCGATAAGTGACGTCCACCTGCCGCATCATGTCATCGACGGTACCAATTTCGACATCGCTGATCACGGGTCGCCCGTAACAGAGCGTTACCGGCATGTCCTTGAGATCGCCCGCGCCCGGTCGGAACTGTTTCGCGCCCTCCGGCGTCGGCCCGTATCGGGCTACCTGTCGCCGGCCGGAACCGGAATTGGGATCGGGGATCATCTGCTCACCCTCGAACCGCAGAAGCCCCGCGTCGATGAACGCCTGCGCACGCTTGCGGCTATAGGTGGCATCGACCGGCAAATCCCAGGGCATCGCGAAGAAAGGCGTGCATTGCAGATGCGTGTCGAACCAGCGCTGCAAGATCGACCGAGCCTCGCCCGGATCGAGGCGGGGAACCGTGTCCTCTTCGCCCGACGCGAAACCGCTCTCATCCGGCGAGGACGGTGAGCAGGCGAGCACCGGCATGAAACAGGCGGCGGTCAGAAACACTCTGCGCAGGCCAGCTTTCCCCATCAATTCCGCTCCGGCTGGATGATGATCTCAACCCGGCGGTTACGCTGGCGACCATCAGGATCGTCGCTGCCGTCCGGGCGGCTGTTGGGTGCAACAGGCTCGCGTTCGCCATAACCGCGCGCGGCGACAGCACGGCCGGTCCGATCCCTGAGCCACGCGGCGACTGCCGTCGCGCGCCGGTTGGACAGCGCATCATTATAGGCGTCGTCGCCCTTGGCGTCGGTATGCCCCGCCACCGACAATGGCGCATCTGGGTAGCTGGCGATCAGCCGGGCTGCCTTCTCAAGCGATGCAGTCGCATCGGGGCGGAGCGTCGCTTTGTCGAAATCGAACAATATGTCGGCGGGAAGATCGAAGCGGATGGATTTGTCCGGTCCCTGGCGGGCGGCCAGATCGGTCAACAAGGACCGGGTTTCCGCCAGGCGATCCGGCGCTATCTCCGCTTCCCGGAAGATCGTCTGCTCGCCGGCGGGTGCAAAGCGGCTTTCCGGTTCGGCACCGGCACCATCGCCAGGCCCGTCCACGAGCGTCATCCGGCTCTCCGGCACATCGACACGCACCGTCATGCGGCTGTCCGCCTCCTTGAGGCTGCGCGGCTGGGATGGCCCGTTGCAGCCCGTCAGCAGGACAAGACCCGCAGCGGTGAACTGGACGGGCGCATATAGCCTCGCCATCCGCCTCACCGCGCAGCGCTGTCCAGTTTGAGCGGGATGGACAGGCCGGGCGCGACCAGATCGTCTCCCGCATTATTATTGTTGATGACAAGAGTCAGCGCCTTGGCACCCGCGGGGACCGCGCCAAGGAATACGAGTTGGCCGTCCATCTGCTGACCGCGCAGGATGTGAAGCCGCGGATTGTCCTTCGGGGGCTTGAGCATCAGCTTGTTGCCCTGCTCGTCCTGAAGATAGGTAGGATCGGAAGCGAGCGGGACGTTGTTCGTGTCCGTTCCGCCATAGGAGGCGCTGACATCGAGGATGGTGGCATCCGTGCCGATCTCAATGCCTTTCACGCGGACCGTCAACCCGACCGGAGCAATACCCTGTGTATCGAGCGCGATGCGGCGGGCCTTGTCGGACACGATCGCGCCGTTCGTCGAATTGCCTTGCACGGAATCCTGCGAAGTATCTGGAGACTTCGCCGTCTCGCTGCCCGACTGTTCGGAGGGAGACGAGCATGCGGCCAGTGTCGCAATACCAAGAGCTGAAGCGACACCTATCCATTTCATATACGGAACCTCCCCTGAACGATGCGGATTCAACCGCCGGATCCTCGGGATCGTTCCTTTATCGCAATGAGATCATCGCGCTCATGACCCGGTTTGTCGAATGGAAGTGGGGGCTGCCTCGCGCGCATTTTGCCCAGTCAGCGAGGCGATCGTCGGCCCATGGCCGATTAAGCTTGTGCAGCGCGCGCCGAGGGCGCAGTCGTTCTGACGACTCGATCGGGAAAGGAGAGGCAATCATGGCCGCACCAATCCGCATCCTTCTGCAGACCACCATAGTGCCGATCGAGGACGACTGGCATATCGGCCGCTTCTCGATGCTTCGCGACACGCTCGCCGGGCTCAGGGATTCGAACGGGGCGCCGATGATCTTGGTCACCGCCCGCGATCGGGAAACCGCGTCCGGGCCCGACGCTGTGCTCTCGACCATCGACAAGTCGGACTATGATCAGCTCTGGCTGTTCGCCGTCGATACCGGAACCGGTCTCGACACCGAAGATTGCGCGGCCATCTCGCGCTTCCGCAAGAATCGCGGCGGGCTGATGGTGACCCGCGACCATATGGATCTTGGCTCATCGGTCTGCTCGCTGGGTGGAGTCGGCGCCGCCCATTATTTCCATTCCACGAATCAGGAACCCGACCCCGAGCGTCATTGCATCGACGACAGCGAGACACCGACGATTTTGTGGCCGAATTATCATTCGGGAGCGAATGGCGATTTCCAGGAGATCGAGATCGTCGGGCCGCTCCATCCCGTCTTCGCGGACCCGGAAGACGAGGGTGGCATGCTACGCTATTTGCCCGCCCATCCTCATGAAGGCGCCGTCGGTGCCCCGCCCGACGATCCGAGCGCACGGGTGATCGCCGCCGGCAAGAGCAGCGTTACCGGCCGCAGCTTCAATATCGCCGTGGCGTTCGAGCCGTCGGAGGCCGGAGGGCCGGCAATCGCCCAGTCTACCTTCCACCATTTCGCAGATTACAACTGGGACCCGGCCGCCGGCGCCCCGAGCTTCGTGAGCGAGCCGCCAGGCGATGCGCTACCCCGCACGCCCGAGGCGCGCCGATCGACGCAGCTCTATGCGCGCAACGTTGCGCTCTGGCTCGCCGGCCGAAGCCTTTGAGACGAGCTTCCGTCGTTTCGCAACGGCCGTCCTCTCTACAAAGCCGGCCCGGGCGGCAGGCCTGGCTACGACATGGAAGCCGATGCAGCTGAGGCGGTCGCGCGATGGAGCAAAAGGACGCCCCACCTTGCAGCCATGTCGGGGCAGCTGCAGACCTCCGCCCCCACGAGCAGCTCATGCTCACCCGGAGCATCGATTTTCTGCCGGATGTTGCGTCCTGCAACAGCACGACTGGAATCTTCTGCTACGCGGTGGGCACGTCGTGTACATTGGGTGGGCGCGGCCGCCGCGGCCTTTCCGCGAAAGAGCAATCAATCCTTTTTGGACTGTTGCGCCGTCGGCGTTCCTTTCAGCGACGGATTGGAAGCGTTCTGCTTGGGGGGTTCCGGCTTCTTCGGTTTTCGCGCTTCGCGGTTGCCCCGCTGTTGTCCCTTGGCCATGTCGTCATTTCCTTGGATACGGGCCTGCCTGGACCCTGGTGCAGATGATCGGCGCCCCCGAAAGTGGCAGGAGCGAACGTCCGCCACCTACGGGTGCTGGGTTGCGAAACTGCGCATGCGCCGCCTTCTGCGTGTCGGCAGTCGGCTTGCGAGCGACAGCGATGCGCGGCGCAGGCCGGGCAAAGCTCATATGTGGGGTACAGCGCATGAGAGGCTCCGCGTCAGAGCGGGAGCATGAAGAACTCTCAGTCGCAACCAGGCTCGAGACGGACGGTGCGATTGACGCTATATGGGTACGGCAGTCCGGTAGCACCAGCCCCATTTCCCGAGTGCGCGGATAATTCATCTGCATCCTTGCCATTTGCCCCGTCCGGCCCGGCATTGTGCAACGCAGCAATTCGATTAGATTGGTCTGCGTGTCAGGGCTTCCGCCATGGCAGGAGAAAGCCGCATGCGAAGCTTGAACGACACGCTCAGCCGTCTTTCCCGATTGCGGGACCATGCCTCGCGCGGCGTAACAGGGACCGTTGCCGAAGACCGGCTGTCTGATCTCGCGGTATTCGGGTCCAATCCCGGTGCGCTTCGCGGCCGTTTCTACCTTCCCCGCACTCGGCATGCATCGACAGCCTTGGTGGTCGTACTGCACGGCTGCACCCAGGATGCCGCCGGATATGATCATGGATCGGGCTGGTCGCGGCTGGCAGACGAACAAGGGTTCGCGCTGCTCTACCCGGAGCAGCAACGCGGCAACAACGCCAACCTCTGCTTCAACTGGTTCAACAGGGGCGACACGCAGCGCGATGCAGGCGAGGCGCGGTCGATCCGCCAGATGGTCTCGGCGATGGTCGAGGAGCATGGAATCGATCCGTCCCGCATCTTCGTGACCGGGCTTTCGGCGGGCGGCGCAATGACGTCGGTGATGCTCGCCACCTATCCGGACGTGTTTGCGGGCGGCGCGATCATCGCCGGTCTGCCCTATGGCACGGCCACGTCGATTTCCGAGGCGTTCGATCGCATGCGGGCGCATGGTGGCCCTCCGGCGGCGGCATTGTCCGCGCTCGTAGCCGCTGCATCACCGCACGAGGGACCCTGGCCGACGATATCGGTGTGGCATGGCGACCGCGATGCGACTGTGAGCCACGAAAATTCGGCACTCATCGTCGAACAATGGCGTGCCATCCACGGGCTTGAGCACATGCCGAGTGCCGTCGAGGAAGACGAAGGCCATCTTCGCCGTGTGTGGCGCGATGCCCAGGGGCGCGACGTTATCGAGGAATATCGCATCGCTGGCCTCGGTCACGGGATTCCGCTCAGCACCTCCGGCAGCGATGCCTGCGGGACGCCAGGACCGTACATGCTCGACACCGGGATTTCTTCGACGCGGCGGATCGCGCGCTTCTGGGGACTGACTGCGACGCAGACCGTGGACCGAGCCGAGCTTGCACGACCGCAGCCGTCCGCGGCGCCAACGAGCCCAAGCATGACCGTTTCCGCCGAGCCCGGCGGAATGCGGCGCCGGTCGCAGCTCACTTCCGGCGGCGTTGGACGCGTGATTGAAGATGCCCTGCGTGCTGCCGGCCTGATGCGCTAAGCAAGGAGCGAAAGGACTCCAGTGGAGCTCTCGCACCAGTTTTACGTCCTGCTGCTTGCCGGGCTGGGTGTGCTGGTGCTGATGACGGCTTGGCTGCCGATGTTGCTGCGCAAGGCTCCGCTGTCCCTGCCGATCCTGTGCGTGGCAGCGGGCGCTGCGCTGTTCGCGCTGCCGCCGCTCAGGCCCTTCGCGGTCCACCCGCTCCAATTCCCGGTCGTGGTGGAGCGGCTGAGCGAACTCGTCGTCATCGTCTCGCTGATGGGTGCGGGCCTGAAGATCGATCGGATGATCGGGCTGCGCCGCTGGTCACTCACCTGGCGTCTGCTGGGCATTGCAATGCCGATCACCATGCTGGTCGTCGCGGGCCTGGCATGGGGGCTTGTGGGGGCCGGCCCGGCGACGGCGCTGCTGATCGCCGCCGTGCTCGCGCCGACGGACCCGGTGCTTGCCAGCGACGTCCAGGTGGGCGGTCCCGGTGAAGGGAAAGAGGACGAAGCACGTTTCGCCTTGACCTCCGAGGCGGGGCTCAATGACGGCCTCGCCTTTCCCTTCGTCCATCTTGCGATTGCGCTCAGCGCAGCATCTTTCGGGAGCAGCGACCTGCTCGAATGGTTCGGGCGAGACCTTCTTTGGAAGACGTTTCTTGGAACCGCCGCGGGCTACGTCATCGGACGCGGTCTCGGTTATCTGACCTTTCACCTGCCGATGCGCGCGAGCCTATCACGCACGGGGGACGGCTCCGTGGCGCTTGCGGTTACGCTGCTCGCCTATGGTGTGGTCGAGACGCTGGGCGGGTTCGGCTTCCTGGCCGTCTTCGTTTCGGCGCTGGCCCTGCGCAATGCCAATCGCGACGATGACTATCACGACCGGCTGCATGGCTTCGCTGAAGAAGCGGAGCGATTGCTGATGATGTTGCTGCTCGTTTTGTTCGGCGGCGTCATTGCCTTCGGCGGCCTGCTCGCTGGCTTCGACCGGCCGATGCTGCTGTTCGTTGCCGGCGTCCTGCTGGTAGCCCGCCCGGCTGCGGGCCTGCTCAGCCTCGTCGGATCGAAGCTGCCCTGGCGCGAGCAGCTGGTGATTTCCTTTTTCGGCATTCGCGGGATGGGCTCGATCTACTATCTCGTCTTCGCGCTCAATCGCGGCGCGTTCGCCGACCCGCACCGGCTTTGGGCGATCATCGGCGGTGTCGTGCTCGCCTCTATCCTGTTGCACGGCGTCACCGTAACGCCGGCATTGCGACTGCTCGACCGATGGCAGCGGCGCCGAGGCTCACGCTGAGCTTCTACTCTGCGAGGCCGGCTCAGATGATGCGCTTCTGACCCGTGTCATGATGGTCGTTGCGGCCGCGCGCCGAAACCTCGCGCCCAGATGATCCTGACGCAGGCATTCCTTGGTCGAAATCATATCGAACCATAGCAAATTGGAACTTTTAGACGACCTTGCATGACTCGCTGGCTTCGCCAAGCCACCGATATGGCTCGATCTGATCCAAACAACGAGCGGTCTCACCGTCGAGGCGCCGGTCCATCTTTTCCCGGACAGCGTTGCAGCAAGCGTGTAGAGTGAGGTCTCTCTCACGATTGGACGAACGATATTGGCCGCACGGACGCCCGATATGCATGAGTGGCGACCTGACCAATTGCGCCACGCGATCAAAGCGGCGGGAATCGCGCTGTGGTCCTGGAACGTCGATACGGACGCCTTCGCGATGGACGAACTGGGGTTCGAGCTCTGGGAACTGCCACCCAGCGACCGAGTGACCTTCGGCCAGCTATCCGCGCGGATTCACCCGGCGGACCGTGATCGTGTTCAGTCTGCCTTCAGTGCCACCCGCGCGATCCTTGGACCCTATGAGACCGACTTTCGGATCATGATTGGCGACACGGTCCGCTGGGTAGCGGCGCGCGGCCAGGGCGAGGATGTCGGCATCGTCGGCCGGACGATGTACGGCATCTTTCTCGACGTAACGGGGCGAAAACAGGCTGAAGAAGGCCACGAACTCCTAGCCGGCGAGATGAGCCACCGCGTCAAGAACCTTATCGCGATCGCCTCGGGTCTGACGGCAATCTCCTCGCGATCGGCCGACAGCGTCGAGGACTTGGCACATGAGCTGACCGAACGCCTCTCAGCGCTCGGTCGCGCGCACGATCTGGTGCGGCCGCTTCCCGACGGCCAGGGCAATGCCGCGTTGCTCGGCGATCTGCTGGCCGTATTGTTGGCCCCCTATGATGACCTTGGCGCATTCAAGGGCCGGATCCGGGTCGCCGTTGAACGCATGGGCGTAGGCGAGCGAGCGGCGACCGGTCTTGCCCTCATAATCCACGAGCTGGCCACCAACTCGATGAAATATGGGGCGCTCTCGGCTCCGGTTGGCACGCTCGACCTCTCCAGCGTCGCGGATGGCGGAGACCTGGTCCTCACCTGGCTGGAACATGGTGGACCGAAGGTCAGCGTTCCGGTGGAAAGCGCCGGTTTCGGGAGCAAGCTTGTCGAGCGCAGCGTGACCGGCCAGCTCGGCGGCACGATCGATTACGACTGGGCCGAGAGCGGTCTCGTGGTGACGCTCCGCATGGATCGCGGCCGGCTTGCCAACTGACGGTTCGAGTGTGGTTTGATCGCACTGCGAGGCCCGTCTTCCACTCCGGGATCGTTCTGCGGACGGTCTCTGCTGCTGAGATCGGCCGTTCGCTGGCTATCATCCGGGGGACGTTGTTCCCTGCGATTTGGGAAGCTTGCCATAGCGCAGCGCCAGAAGATGGGAGGCCCGGCAGACCGGGCCTCCCGCCGATCAATAATCCATCGCCGGCGCCGGCGCGGATTTCTCCTCCTTGGGAAGCTCTGCGACGAGTGCCTCCGTCGTGATGAGCAGCGAGGCGACCGAGGCGGCGTCCTGCAGCGCTGTGCGCACGACCTTGGCCGGATCGATCACGCCCGCCTGGACAAGATCCTGATATTCGGCAGTGGCCGCATTGAAGCCCCAGTTATAATCGGAGCTTTCGAGCAGCTTGCCGACGATATAGGCGCCGTCCTCGCCGGCATTCTCGGCGATCTGCCGCGTCGGCGCACGGAGCGCCCGGCGGATGATATCGATACCGGACTGCTGGTCGTCATTAGCCGCCTTGAGGCCGTCGAGCGCCTTGATCGCGCGCAGCAGCGCGATGCCGCCGCCCGGCAGGATGCCTTCCTCGACCGCGGCACGTGTGGCGTGGAGTGCGTCGTCGACGCGGTCCTTCTTCTCCTTGACCTCGACCTCGGTCGCGCCGCCGACGCGGATCACCGCCACACCGCCGGCAAGCTTAGCCACGCGCTCCTGCAGCTTCTCGCGATCATAGTCGGACGTGGTGGTCTCGATCTGCTGACGGAGCTGCGCGACGCGACCATCGATGTCCGATTTCTGCCCGACGCCATCGATGATAGTCGTATTGTCCTTGTCGATCGCGACCTTCTTGGCGCTGCCGAGCATGTCGACCGTGACATTCTCGAGCTTGATGCCGAGATCCTCGGAGACGACGTTGCCGCCGGTCAGGATCGCGATATCCTCAAGCATCGCCTTGCGGCGATCGCCGAAGCCCGGCGCCTTGACCGCTGCGATCTTGAGACCGCCGCGCAGCTTGTTGACGACCAGCGTCGCCAGCGCCTCGCCCTCGACATCCTCGGCAATGATCAGCAGCGGTCGGCCCGATTGGACGACCTTCTCAAGAAGGGGAACGAGCGCCTGCAGGTTCGAGAGCTTCTTCTCGTGGATCAGGATGTACGGGTCATCCAGCTCCACCTTGAGCTTCTCGGCATTGGTGATGAAGTAGGGCGAAAGATAGCCACGGTCGAACTGCATGCCCTCGACCGTCTCGAGTTCGGTCTCGAGGCTCTTGGCCTCCTCGACCGTGATCACGCCTTCGTTGCCGACCTTCTCCATCGCCTCGGCCAGGATGCGCCCGACCTCCTCGTCGCCATTGGCGGAGATGGTCGCGACTTGCGCGATCTCGCTGTTGGCGCCGACCTTCTTGGCGTGGCTTTCGAGATCCTTGACGACCGCGTTGACCGCGAGATCGATGCCGCGCTTGACGTCCATCGGGTTCATGCCGGCGGCAACCGCCTTCGAGCCTTCGCGCACGATCGCCTGGGCCAGCACGGTGGCGGTGGTAGTGCCGTCGCCCGCCTTGTCGTTCTGCTTGTTGGCGACCTCGCGCAGCATCTGCGCGCCCATATTCTCGAACTTGTCGGCAAGCTCGATTTCCTTGGCAACGGTGACGCCGTCTTTGGTGATGCGGGGAGCACCGAACGACTTCTCGATGACGACGTTGCGGCCCTTGGGACCGAGCGTCACCTTCACGGCATTGGCCAGCGTATCCACGCCGCGCAGCATGCGGTCACGCGCGTCTGACGCAAACTTCACTTCCTTGGCAGCCATCTGCCTACTCCTTCCTTCGATTCCTTCCTGATGGTTAGAGGGATGACAGGTTCGCCTAGGCGGCCTGCTTCAGAGGCACGACAGTGTCGATCACGCCGAGGATGTCGCTCTCCTTCATGATGAGCAGATCTTCGCCGTCGATCTTGACCTCGGTGCCCGACCATTTGCCAAACAGGATGCGATCGCCGGCTTTTACGGACAGCTCGAGGAGCTTGCCGCTATCGTCGCGAACGCCTGGGCCCACGGCGACCACTTCGCCTTCCTGGGGCTTCTCCTTGGCGGTGTCGGGGATGATGATGCCGCCCGAGGTCTTCTCCTCGGCCTCGATGCGGCGGACGACCACACGGTCGTGCAAGGGGCGGAAATGCATGCATAACCTCCGAATGCAAAACAGATTGTGATGTCACTCCCGTTCATCTGAACGACAGGTGCGCGTGAGCTAGGCAAAGAGATTTTTGCGTTCAAGAGGGGACGTAAAATTTTTTGGCACTCACCTGCCCAGAGTGCCAATCGAACCTGTTTCCGCCCCATGCGACGACGTCTTCACTCTTGACGCGACTCAGGTCATCACCAAAATCGTCAGCTGCGTGCGGTACTCCGCCCACGCATGAGAAAGGAGCGACATAAGGAAAGGAGCCACGGCCATGTCGCAGCCATTTTCCCGTTATCTGCATCCTTTTGATGTTGCGCGCCATCCGCGTCTCGAGCCTGAAGTGAAGCGTGCTATCCTCGCCTCCTGGGCGTCCGACCGCTCCGC
Source organism: Flavisphingomonas formosensis (assembly GCF_009755815.1). Lineage (GTDB taxonomy): Bacteria > Pseudomonadota > Alphaproteobacteria > Sphingomonadales > Sphingomonadaceae > Flavisphingomonas > Flavisphingomonas formosensis. The sequence continues at coordinate 244,221 of NZ_WRPK01000011.1, read as the reverse complement.
GGTGAAGGACCAGCCGGCAATGCGCAAGCCGCCCGGCGCCAGGCGCGCCGTTCCGATCGACGAGGTCCTCGCCGCCATGCGGTCGCTCGATGAGCCGCGAACGGACGGCCGATCGCTGCAATGAGCGATCGCGCCTTCATCGCGCAGCTGGAGGGCTATGGCCTCACCACGGCCGAGATCCATTATTACAGGCCGGATGCGCCGTCGCTTCTCCAGCTGTTCGTCTGGCAGGAATATGATCTCGCGCCGGATTTCCCCGTGCTGTTCGACTTTCTCGACCACTGGCGGCGCGAAATCGAGGCCGCGCTCCATTCGGTCCGGATTGCCCATGGCCGGCTGATCGGCCCCACCGAGTGGCGCGCGGTCGATGGCATCATCCCACTCCCATGACGCGCGGTCTTCGCGCGATGGCGCCGGCGAGGCGGAGGGACGGTCCGCCTCGTCCTTGCATTGATCGCAATGCGGCGGACATTCTCGTTCACCGCTTCCGTCTTCGGCAGGGTTACCGTCAGCAGGCCGTTCCTTTACGTTGATACGGGCAGGTTGAAGGCCATCATGACCGACTGGAATCTGCCGTCGGTGGGCATCTTTGTCGTGCGACCGCCTGGCCAGCACCTCGCGCGAAAGGTGCGCGTGCTGACCGAGCTGATGCTGGAGCACTTCAGTGAGACCGGGCGGCCGAAGTGACCGGACGACTGCTGGAAGCGAAAAACCTCTCGCAGTTGGGCGGGACTGACGTTCATCGCAGCCAGACGCAGGCACATCCTGGGAGCACTCGGCCGGCCCGCACATCATGCGGTCGCATTCACGAGATGATCCGATACCGTCGAGATGAACGCGCGAAGACGACTGAGACGCCGTAGGTCCCGGTGATATCCCATCCAAATGTCTCGCGCCGGTGGCGGCGCCGGCAGTTCCAGTCTGCGGATGCCCGGGATCTGATTGCCGACCAGGCGGGGCAGGACAGCGATGCCGACGCCCTGCCTGCACATGCGCCCCTGGACGTTACGGTTGTTCGATCGCAGCACCGGTCTCGCATTGGGAAAACGCTCGATGAGCCACTCGATGTCGGGGAAATGGCCCGTCGACGTGTCATGGGTGATCAGCCGGAAACCCGTGCCGTCGCCATATTTTGGATCGGCGGCCTCCTCGGCGATATAGACGCCATATTCGAGCCTGAAGAGCCGTCGCTGAACGACATCGGCCGTGTCGAACGGAACGATGCGAAAAGCGACGTCAGCCTCCCGTTGGGCAAGGCTGAACAGGCGCGTGCCGGTCAGGATCTCGACGTCGACATTGGGGTAGGCTTTCGTGAAATCCGCCAGGATGGGAGGGAGGACATAGGCCCCGAACCAGTCGGCCGACGAAATGCGCAGACTGCCTTTGAGGTTCTGCTCCTGCCCCGCGAGCCGGCGCTCCATGGCCAGCGCGCCTTCTTCCATCTGCTCGGCCAGCGCGATGATCCCGTGGCCCTCTTCGGTCAGAACCAGCCCGTCGGCCGTGCGCTGGAAAAGCGCGTGCCCCATCGCCTGCTCGAGTGCGCGCAGGCGCCTGCCGACGGTAGGATGGCTTGTCTGAAGAGAACGCGCGGCGCCGCCGAGCGTGCCGGATCGCGCAATCGCGAGAAAGATCCTGACGTCGCTCCATTCCATCGCAACCACTCGCACAAAACTGAACGCCGATAGTACAGATCTGTCAGTTCAAGAACAAATCTAAACACCTAGATTCCCTCCATCGTCTGGAGGTGCGTAATCATGAAAACCTGGTTCATCACAGGCTGCTCAAGCGGGTTCGGCCAGCGGCTCGCGCTCGCGGCAGCACAGCGCGGCGACCAGGTCGTCGCGACGGCGCGCGATCCCAGGACGATCGAGCGGATGGCCGAGCCTTTCGGCGGCCGCATGATCACCTTGCCACTCGACGTGACCGATGCGGCTGCGGCCAAGGCAGCAGTGGCACGAGCGGTCGAGACCTTCGGCGGGTTCGACGTGCTCGTGAACAATGCCGGCTACGCCCTGTTCGGCGCGATCGAGGAAGGCACGCCCGAGGAATATCGGCCGATGTTCGAGGTGAACGTCTTCGGTCTGATCGAAACCACCAGAGCCGCGCTGCCGGTCCTGCGGCGCTCGGGCGGAACGATCGTCACCATGTCGTCCGGCGCGGGCATCGAGGGCCGCGGCGGCGGCGGTTATTACCACGCCGCCAAGTTCGCCGTGGAGGGGATCTCCGAGGCCCTCGCCGGCGAGCTGAAGCCGTTCGGCATCCGCGTGCTGATCGTCGAACCGGGGCCGTTTCGTACGGAGTTCCTGGGCCGCTCGATCACGATGGCGGCCAACGAGATGCCCGAATATGCCGCAAGCTCGCGCAAGCATTACCGCGACACCAACAACGGCAATCAGGCGGGCGATCCCGACAAGGCGGTCGCGGTGATCCTGCAGGCGGTCGACGCCGATGACGCCCCGCTCCACCTGCCGCTCGGCCCGGCCGCACACGCGATCGCCGAGCGGAAGCTGGCCGCTTTCCGCCGCGATATCGACGCCTGGCGCGACATCACGATCGCCACCGATTTCGACGAGCGCCGAGCGCCGGTCGTCTGAACGTCAACATCCGACTGGAACGCGATATGATCGCAACTTTGACGGGATTTACCCAGCAGCTGGTGCCGGTGAACGGCATCAGGATCAACGCCGTCACCGGAGGTTCGGGCCCGCCGATGCTTCTGCTTCACGGCTGGCCGGAAACATGGTGGGAATGGCACCATGTGATGCCGCTGCTGGCCGAGCATTTCAGCGTGGTGGCGATCGATCTGCGCGGTGCGGGCTTTTCCGACTGCCCGCAGGGCGGCTATGACAAGGCGACGATGGCGCGTGACGCGCACGAGGCGATGCTCGCCCTCGGGCATGAACGCTACGCCGTGTGCGGACATGATATCGGCGGAATGGTCGCCTTGCCGCAGGCCGTCCTCTATCGGGAAGCGGTTACCCACCTGGCCGTCCTCGACGTTCCGCTTCCCGGCTGGACAGGATGGGAGGCGACGACCGCAGGGCTCTGGCACTTCAGCTTCCATATGAACCGGGACCTACCCGAGCGCCTGATCCATGGCCGTGAATATGACTATGTTGCGACCTTCATGGCAGAGCGCTTCTACGATCACAGCGCCTTCGATCCGGCCGATATCGAGATCTATGCCAAGGCGATGGCGCTTCCCGGCCGCCTGCGTGGCGGCATGGAATGGTATCGGACCCTCGCCGCCGACCATGCGGCCGCGCTCGAGTACAAGAAGCAGCCGCTCGAAATACCGGTGCTCGGTCTCGGCGGGGATCAGCGCTTCGGTGCGCAGATGGTGCCGATGCTCAAGGAGTTCGCCACCGATGTGACGGGCGGCTCGATCGCGCGGTGCAGCCACTATGTCGCGGACGAGCGGCCGGATGACGTCGCAGCCGCGCTGATCGCGTTCCTCAGGGCCAATTGAAACGCGGCGCCCCGCGTCGTCGCGGGCCTCGCAATGGATCGAATAACAGCAAAGGATACTGGCATGACCGCACCCGTCATTCGCGGCGTCAATCATATCGGCATCACCGTGCCCGACATCGAAGCCGCAAAATCGTTCCTGGCGGAAGCGTTCGGCGGCCAGCTGATCTACCAGTCCTTCGGCCCGCAGGACCCGCCGCGGCAAGGACCCGACTTCGAGCGCGCCGTCGGCGCTTTTCCCGGAACGGTCGTGCGCGCGCAGGCGATGGTCAAGATCGGGACCGGACCCGATATCGAGCTCTTCGAAATGCACGGCCCCGAGCAAGCCGAGCCGATCCGGGCGAGCGACTTCGGCATCACCCACTTCGCTCTCTACACCGACGATATCGACGCATCGGTCGAGCGCTTCGAGAAGGCGGGAGGCACCCCCCTCACCGCGCCGCGCGCCATTCCCTATGCAACCGAGAAAGGCCCTGGAAACAAGGTCTGCTACTGCCGCATGCCGTGGGGCACGACGATGGAATTCATCACCACGCCGGACCGCATGGCCTATCACGACCAGACCGATCTGCGCAGGTGGCAGGACGAGGGCTGAGCAGGGCGCAACGAAAGGAACCGCGTCAGCTAAGTCGCGGGTGATGCAGACGCCGCCGGGAGGCTCGACGCGTGCGCAGCCGCGACGGCTGTGGTGACGGACCAACCGCACCGGCGGTCAGCCATCCGTGTGAGCGCCTGTTCCATGCTGCGATGCGCCGCGAGCGGCGAAGTTCGTACGACTTGAGATGCGCGTGAACGATCCAGAGTATCGGAGCGGCCAGCGGGAACCATAGCGACGATGCCGTGGCATTACGGGAATGAGCAAGAGCATGGGCAAGCGATGGGAGCAGGTATCAATTAGCTGTCGCGGTGCTCTGCTACCTAAGCTCGGACGGCGCCGACATGGAGTTTCCGGTCTGGCTCGACATCGCTCGGTTCGATGAAGACGTCGTCAGGGAAAGTGATCATGATGGTTCCTTTCAGTCCTAGAGGCGGAATGACGTGCGCAATCCAAGCACGAGCGCGTGCGAAGGCAGGGGCGAGGCGATCGGGCCGTCCAGCAGCGCGGCGGATGGATGGAGGATCAGCTGCGCATTGGGCTGCAGATAGAAGTGCGCGCCCAGGCTGAACTGCCAACTTGCCTCGGCCACCGCCTCGAGGCGCGGCAAGGCCGGCGCCGGACCGGCCGCTTCACCCTGCGCGATGCGCAGTGCGCGTAAACGCGGGGAAATTCGGGCAATGGCGAAGGCGATGCCGAATGTGTCATTGGGGCGGCTGCGCAGCGGCGACGAGAGCGAAAGCCCCGCGTCCAGATATCGGTCGATCGGATTGCGGTCGGCCGGACTGACCGATGCACGCACGAAGCCACGCAACGTGCGCGTGCCCGACCTCCAGAGCCGTGCATCGGCCATCGCGTAGATCGCGTTGTCGCCACGATGCAGCAATGGATTGCCGGAGGATCCCGGCGCCGCTAGCAGTCCACCGCGATCGTCGCGCGCAAGGTCGTCGAACCGGCCGGTATGCAGCCATCCGCCAAGCGTCACCGTCCATGCCGGATCGGTGCCGCCGGCGCTCCGCGCAATCTCGGCGATCAGGAACGGCCGCCCCTTGAAGCGCAGTCCGTTCAGTCCGTGGAGATCGCGCCGTTGCGGGTCGTCGGTTCCGGGACCGGCAGGGTCGCCGGCGAAGATCGCGGCCCTGAACGCCACTCGGGCGGAAGGTGCCGCGGCAAGGCGCAGGCCCGGTGCCGCCAACGGATAGGCCGGGCCCCCGCTCGGCAGGTCGGTAGCGAAGCTGGCGGGCCAGCCGAAGGTCGAATTGATGAACAGTCCCGCCGTCGGGCTGACCGCGAATTCCTGCGCTGCGGTGAACTGGCCCACGCGCACTGTGGTCCCGGCGCCGAAGCTCTGTTCGATCCACAGATTGAACAATCGTGCGGCCGGTTCGGCCTCGATCCCGCTGACGGGAAGGAGCGTTCCGACTCGACCCGAAAGGCCGGTGCCGTTGATCAGATGCAGGCTGATGTGCGCCATGGCGCCACGCCAGCCCACGACGCGATCGAGGTCGGCGTCGCCAATCAGTCCGATGCGCTGAAGATAGACGGCGCCGCGCCGGTCACCGCCATCGACATCACCGTTCAGATCGCTGTTGTACGTGAGGGCGAGCGTCGCCGCGGACCCGCGGCTCTTGATCGTTTCCCCGTTCTCGCCCGACAGCTGGGCACTTCGCGGCGCTTCCGGAGCCTGTTGCTGTGCGCGTGCCGCCGTGCCGGCGAACAGCGCAGCGCCGCACAGGGCGAGTGCGAGCCAGCGGCGCTTCCATTCACGGTGCTTGGTCGCTTTCACTGGCATGGGTCTGATCCTCTGCCGGCACGAAATCGTGCCGGCCGTGATCAGGAAAGTGCAACGAGCATCACGCTCATTCCATCATATGGAAGTTTATGGTCGCTCCGAAGCCCCGCTGATGGCGTGCTCGACGGCATCGAGAAAGGCATCCGGGTCGACCGGCTTGGCGAACACCGCGACGGCGCCCGCATCGATCGCTTCCTCGCGCGCTTTGGCGGTCAGATAGGCCGTCATCATGATCGCCGGCCGGCGCCAGCCGCGACCGGCGAGCGCATGGAGCAACTCGATCCCGGTCATGCCGGGCATGTGGAGATCGGTGACGATGCAAGCGGCGAGGTTGATGCCGTCCCAGGCGAGCAGAGCTTCCCCGCAGGCAAAGCCGTGACTCGCCAATCCCGCCGAACGCAGCAGGCTGGAGAGGCTTCCCCGCACATCGGGATCGTCATCGACGACAGCGATCAGGAGAGGGGAAGCGGACACGGGCACTCCGACTGATGCAGCGCTTTGCTGCTCGAAAACAGGAGATGGTCCGGCGCGCCGGCCGGCGCCATCATACTCAGGTGCTAAAGCGGTGGATGCTGGCGTCGCGAACGCCGAGCTGTTCGGCCATGCGCACCAGATCGGCGAGCGATTGCGCCTCCATTTTCCGCATCACATTGCCGCGATGGATTTTAACAGTGATTTCGGACAAGCCCATCCGGCCGGCAACCTGCTTGTTCATCAGGCCGGTAACGACCAGCGCCATCACCTCGCGCTCGCGCGGCGTGAGACTCTGATAGCAGTTGCGAAGTTCTGCGGTGCCGGCGGCCGCTGCCCGGTTGGTGCGATCACGCTCGATTGCCGCTGCCACCGCAGCCAGCATCTGCTCGTCACCGAACGGCTTGGGGAGGAAGTCGACTGCGCCGGCGCGCATGCCGCGCACCGTCATGGGAATATCGCCGTGCCCGGTCATCAGCACCACCGGGATGCCGATGCCCTGGGAGACCAGGCGCTCCTGAAAATCCAGGCCGTTTTCTCCGCCGAGCCGGATGTCGAGCACCAGGCAGCAGGCAGTGGACGGAACGCCCGCCGCCAGAAATGCCTCCGTCCCTTCGTACAGGGCCACGTCGAGACCGCTCGAGCGGAACAGGCTGCCAAGCGCCGAGCGCAACTCGGCATCGTCGTCGATGATGCACACGCATCCGGCGGGCTCTTCGCTCGTCATACTCGATCCCCTTCGTTCGTACCGACCGGCAATCCGAACCGGAAGACGGCACCGCCATCGACATGGTTCTCCGCCGTCAGCCGACCGCCATGCCGTTCGACGATCGCGCGGCAGATCGACAATCCCATGCCCATGCCCTCGGCCTTGGTGGTGAAGAAAGACGCGAACAGCGCTTCGGGGTCGCCGGCAATGCCGGGGCCGGTGTCGCGAATCTCGATCACCACATTCTCGCCGTGACATGTGGACGACAGCCGCAGTTCGCGCCCACCTGACGAAGCCGCCGCCATCGACTGGTCGGCATTGAGCATGAGGTTCATCAGCACCTGCTGGATCTGGACCCGGTCACCCTGGACGAAGCGTGCACCCGGCTCGGCCGAGATCACGATCCCGACCTCATGCGACTGCAGATCGCGCCTAAGCAGCGCGACGGTCTCGTCGATCAGCGGTGCCAGCGCAAAGCGTTCATAGCGCGGCTCGGCTTTGCGGCTCATGTCGCGAATGCGCGCGATCACGTCGGCGGCGCGCTTGCCGTTGGTACCGATATGGTCGAGGCAGTCCGCCACTTCGATCGCGCCGGGCGCCTCGCGCGACAGCCAGCGCTTGCCCGAATTGGCATAGGTGATGATCGCCGAAAGCGGCTGGTTGATCTCATGGGCGATCGAGGCCGACAGCTGTCCCAGCAGGTTCACGCGCGAGACATGGGCGAGCTCGGCCTGCGCCTGGTCGAGCCGCACCTGCGTCAGGTTGCGCTGGGTCACGTCGAGCGCCATCACCAGCACCCGCTTCCAACCGTCGTGATCCGGAGGCAGCGTGACGCGCAGGATGACGTCGACCAGCGCGCCGCCGCGATTGCGGAACTGGGTCTCCTCGCGGATCGTAGTTTGGCCTTCGCGCAGCCCGCGGATGATGTTGCCCAACGTTCTCTGCGACGCGGGCGTGCGATGGTCATAGATCGTGCCGCCGATCAACGCATTCCGGCTCGATACGCCGAACAGGTCCGCCGCCGCATCGTTGAGGTCACGGACCACCGCATGGCGCGAGGCGAATTCGACGAGCTGCTGCGGGTCATGTTCCTGCTGCAGCCGTTCATGAATTGCCGACCAATCGGCTTCCCACATCGGAAAGCCCGCGGATTCGAAAAGGGTTCGATAGCGTTGGTCGGCTTGGCGCTGACGTTCGAGTGCGCCGAAGTTGCGCAGACTGAGCGCCGCCGTGATCGCGATCGCGACAAGGCTGACGCCGAGCCGCATCGCGGGCGACCCCAGCGGCTCGTGCAAATGGCTGACGACATACCCCAATATCGCCAGTGCTGCGCCGAAAAGGGCAGCGGCGACCGTCAGCGCTCGGTCCCGACTGCGCGAGGCGACAAGCACGACGATCGTGTAAAGAACCGCTACGGCGCCCTGGAGCGGGCTGAGGACGTCGAGCGCCAGTATCGCCAGAGCAAGCAGCAGCGCCGGGAGGCCGTGCAGGCGCCGTGTCGGAGCTATGGCCGCGAAATCGCCGCGCATGTATTTCCGCAAACCTCCGGGTCGCAAGTCGACGCCGCCAAGCTGAACGACGATTGCCAGCCCGGCAACAGCGAATTCGGTGCAACCCGGCTAAGCCACCGCCGGCACAACTCTACTATCCAAGTATAAGGCCCAGCGCAGGCACCCGAAACCTGCGTATGATATCGCCGATCGATCACCGGGTCGATGTTCCGGGCCAGGGACGAATTGCATCGTCGCACCGGACATCGGAGGATATCATGACCTATCTCACCACATCGGACGGCACCGAAATCTATTACAAGGACTGGGGTCCCAAGGACGCCCAGCCGATCGTGTTCCATCACGGCTGGCCGCTTTCGTCCGACGACTGGGATGCGCAAATGCTGTTCTTCCTCGCCAACGGCCACCGTGTCGTTGCGCATGACCGACGCGGGCACGGTCGCTCGTCGCAGACCGACATCGGCCACGACATGGACCATTATGCCGCGGACGCATCGGCCGTCGCCGAGCATCTCGACCTTCGCAACGCCGTGCATATCGGCCATTCGACCGGTGGCGGCGAAGTCGCGCGCTACGTCGCGCAATATGGCCAGCCGCAGGGCCGCGTCGCCAAGGCAGTGCTGGTCAGCGCGGTCCCGCCACTGATGCTGAAGACCGACGCCAACCCGGACGGAACGCCGATCGAAGTGTTCGATGGTTTCCGCAGCGCGCTCGCCGCCAATCGCGCAGAATTCTTCCAGGCCGTGGCGTCTGGCCCCTTCTACGGGTTCAACCGCCCGGGTGCGGCCGTTTCCGAGGCCGTCATCCGAAACTGGTGGCGCCAGGGCATGATGGGAAGCGCCCTCGCGCATTACGAAGGCATCAGGGCCTTTTCGGAAACCGATCAGACGGCCGATCTCAATGCCATCATCGTGCCGACGCTGGTGATGCAGGGCGACGACGACCAGGTCGTGCCCTACCGGGATGCGGCGCTGAAGCAGATCGAGCTGCTGAAGAACGGCACGCTCAAAATCTATCCCGGCTATCCGCACGGCATGCTCACCACCCATGCCGATGTCATCAACCCGGATCTGCTCGCCTTCGTCAGAGCCTGAGCTCTCCATGAGGCGGCGGCAAGCACCCCCGCCCGCAACCGCGGAGAAATTCGATGCGTGCAATATTTTCGGCCGCGGCGCTGGCGCTGTCGGCAGGTTCCACGCCCCTGATCGCGCAACCGGCGCCCGCGCCGGTACAGGGGACGGCCACCGCCGTCGCGCGCAATGTCGTGCTGGTCCATGGCGCATGGGCCGATGGCTCGAGCTGGAGCAAGGTGATCCCGCTGCTCCAGGCTGCCGGCCTGCACGTCACATCGGTACAGAATTCGCTCACCTCGCTCGAGCAGGCGGACGCCGACGTTCGTCGCGCCCTGGCGGCGCAGGACGGACCGACCGTGCTGGTCGGTCATTCGTGGAGCGGTACCGTGGTAAGCGACGTGGGCGACGATCCGAAGGTGAGCGCTCTGGTGTATGTCGCCGCGCGCGCGCCTGCGGCCGGTGAGGACTTCCTCGCGCTGCAGCAGCGCTTTCCCAATACTCCCGCGCGCGCCGGCATCGTCACCACAGCCGGATTCACCACCTTGTCGCAGTCAGCCTTCCTCGATGACTTTGCCAACGGTGTGCCGAAGCGCGAGGCCATGGTGCTGTTCGCCGAGCAGGGCGCTACGGCCGCCAGCCTGTTCGGCGAGCAGACCACGGCGACCGCCTGGTCGACCAAGCCGAGCTATTATGCCGTATCTCGCGACGACCGGACCATCGCGCCCGAGTTCGAGAGCTTCCTGGCAAGGCGCATGCATGCCACGACGGTCGAACTCGCCGCCGGCCATCTATCTATGGTCAGCAGGCCTCGCGAGATCGCCGACCTGATCATCCGGGCGTCAGGCGTCCGGCGATGATACGGGCGCTTCCGCCTTCATTGGTGCCTCGCGATCGGCCGCCCAGGTCAGCAGTGCGTCCAGCGCGGGACACAGCGCCTGGCCCCAGTCGGTCAGGCTATATTCCACCTTGGGCGGCACTTGGTGGAAGATCGTCCGCCGCACGATGCCATCCTGTTCCAGCTGCCTGAGCTGCTGGATCAGCATCTTCTGCGACACCGCGGGAATCGCGCGTTCGAGCTCGGAAAAGCGGAGCACGCGGCCGCCGAAGAGATGGAAGAGGATCACCAGCTTCCATCGGCCTTCGAGCAGCTTGAGCGCCTTCTCGACACCCTCGGCTGCGGTCTCGCGCGTGTAATCGTGAGCCATACCTTTAAGTAAGTACCCAACTTTTTCGTCAGTACTTGTTCATAAGCCGGCGACGGGCAATCTGTCCACTCGCTACAAGCGGAGAACCAAAATGCCCCCTGTCCTACCGAAGCCGATAGCCGCCTGTTTCGCCGTCGATGCGGGCAACGGCACTGCCGTCGCCGACTGCTTTACGGCCGATGCCGTCGTCGTCGACGAACGGCGGACCTATGGAGGCCGTTATGCGATCGCCCGTTGGCAGTCCGAGACAGCGGCGAAGTACCGATATACGAGTGAGCCGATCGCGATCGAGAATGCCGGGGATAGCACGACCGTCACTGCGCACTTGGTCGGCAATTTCCCGGGAAGTCCCGCGGACCTGCGTTATGCCTTCACCGTCGTCGATGGCGCGATCGCACGGCTGGAGATCGTGCCATGAGCTTCGATCTCGGGCTGGAAGGCAAGCGCGCGCTGGTCACCGGTGGCACCAAGGGCGCCGGTGCGGCGGTGGTCGAGGCATTTCTGGAAGCAGGCGTGCGGGTCGTCGCTGCTGCCAGATCGGTCCCCGCGGAAGCCGCGGAGCGTCTGGAATATGTCGCGGCCGATCTCATGACCGCGGAAGGGTGTGCTGCGCTCGCCGCCACTGCCCTTGACCGGCTCGGCGGAGTCGACATCCTCGTCAACATGCTCGGCGGATCGAGCGCGCCACCGGGAGGCTTCGCGGCACTGAGCGATGCGGAGTGGTTCAAGGAACTGAACCATAACCTCATGCCGGCGGTCCGGCTCGACCGCGCGCTGCTGCCGTCGATGATCGCGCAGGGCTCGGGCGTCATCGTCCATGTGACGTCGATCCAGCACGAGCTCCCGCTCCCTGAATCGACCACAGCCTATGCCGCGGCTAAGGCCGCGCTTTCGACCTATAGCAAGAGCCTGTCGAAGGAAGTGACGCCCAAGGGCGTCCGCGTCGTGCGCGTGTCACCCGGGTGGATCGAGACCGACGCGGCGGTGGCACTGGCTCAGCGCCTCGCCGACGACGCAGGGACCGATTATGAGGGTGGCAAAAAGATCATCATGGATTCGCTTGGCGGCATTCCGCTCGGCCGCCCGGTAAAACCGCACGAAATCGGCGACCTCATGGCGTTCCTCGTGTCCCCGCGCGCTGCGGCAATCACCGGCACCGAATATGTCATCGACGGCGGGACCGTTCCGACCGCTTAGCTGCTCAGGCGGGGCCGCGCTCGGCGAGCAAGAGGATGTCTCTTGCCTATATTGTGTCGCTCGACGGACCGCCGGTGCCGTCCGCACGTTCCCGCGCAGAACCTATCTGCTCCGCATTCCTCCATGCTTACGCGGGCGACGCCCTCCCAATCGAAAACGCCCAGCTACAATGCGAAAGCCCACTTCGGATGAAATGAACATCCGCAGATTAGATCGCGCTGAAGACACCCCTTCTACCGCAGGGTCGTCCACATATGGTGCGCATGCTGGCGCTTGGCACCGATGCGGTGCTGCTCGGCCGCGCCTATGTCCTCGCGCTGGCGTCTGTGGCGAGGCTGCTCGAACTCATCGCCAGCGAGATGCGCGTGGCGATGACGCTCACCGGGGTTCGCTCCATCACCGGGATCGACGGCACGCTGCTTGCCGGGTGAGACCGTCCCGCCTCAATGCCTCCGCAGGATGCCGTAAGGATAGGCGGGCAGGCCGATCACCATCGCACAGGCTACCAGCAGCATCAGCCCGAAGCTGACGAAAGCGAATTCGTACGACCCCCAGAGCGTGTAGGCCGCGCCCATCGCCAGCGGGCCGACGGCGCCGCCGGCATTCAGCGCGCCGAACAGCAGGCCGTAGATCTGGCCGAATTTCCTCAGGCCGAAATAGCGCGGGACGAGGTAGCCGACCATGTCGAGCTCGAAGCCCAGGGTGAGGCCGACGCAGATCATCGCTATCTCCGCGGACTTGAGGTTGGCGAGCAGGAACAGCCCGGCGATGCAAAGCAGGAAGAAGGCGACCGCGACGTGCGGAGCAAAGAAGCGGTCGAACAGGGTGCCCGAGCAGATCCGCCCGGCCACGCTCGCCAGTCCCACGCCCGAGAGCACCGAAGCCGCCGCTGCCGCGCTGTAGCCATGGTCGACAAGGAACGGCACCGCATGGGCGATCGTGCCGTTGAGCACCGCCGAGACGAGGAAGATGGCCAGCGCAAGCAGCCAGAAGCTGCGCGTCACCAGCGCCTCTCCCATCGTCAGCCCGGGCAGCTCGTCGAGCGGCTCGCGCTTCGCCCGCCGGCCGTCGCGGACGCGGGACCGGGAGCCCTCGGGCTCGCGCAGGAAGATCAGCACGCTCGGCAGCGCCACCAGAGCAGGCAGCAGGGCGAGTGCGAGGTAGGCATGGCGCCAGCCGTGCGCGGCGATCATGTACTCCGCGAACCGGGGCACGATCGCGGCGCCGAGCGCGGTGCCCGACAGCGCCACCCCCATCGCCAGCCCGCGCCGCTCGTGCACGTAGGCGGAAATGCTCTTCATGAAGCCGACGGGATTGAGCCCGGTCGAAGTCACCCCGAACAGCGCGTAAAGCGTCACGTACATCGCCAGAGAATTCATCGTCGCCATCAGCGCGACATTGGTCGCGAACAGCGCGATCAGCGGTGCGATCACGCGCTTGATGCCCCATCGGTCCATCGCCCAGCCGACGAAGAACACAGAGACCATGCTGATGAGCTGGACCGAGGAGATGCCGAGCGATAGTTCCACCCGGTTCCAGCCGAACTCCTTCTGCAACGGCGCCATGAACAGGCCCGAGGTGTATTGCAGGATCGGCACCGCCCCGAAGGCCAGCGCCAGCGCCGATCCGAGCACCACCGTCCAGGGATGGAAGCTGCGCCCGGCGCTTTCGGCTGGTTCGGCCTGGGGAAGTTCGATGTCAATCGCAGCCATGCGCTGGTGGCCTTTCACTGGGTCGGGACGCCGGGGGGAGGAGGAGTGATGACGCCCACTTTCAAATCAGCCCTGCTGGGGTTGCGGTTCCACGGGTGCGGGGCGCGCGGCATGCCCGCTCACCGCACTGCCCGCATCCGTCGCCAGCCGCAGGAACACCAGCACGGCGCAGGCACCGACCAACGCCATGGCGACGGTCGCCAGCTGGAACGGCAGCAGCCGCGGGCTGGCGGCGAGCGGCTGTTGCAGCAAGTGCAGCACGACCGCGGCAATGCCGACGCCAAGGCCCTGCCAAAGCTGCTTCAGGGTATCGGCAAGGCTTGTCGCGCGGCTCGACCGTTCCTGCGGGACATCGGCGTAGACCATCGTGTTGAGCGCCGAGAATTGTAGCGAGCGCAGCAGGCCAATGCCGAACAGGATCACCGCGATGAACCCGATGGGGATACGCCCGACGATCGTCGCAGCCAGGATCATCGCCGACGCGATGCCCAGCGCGTTGAAGATGAGGACGGTGCGAAAGCCGAAGCGCCGGATCAGGATCGGCGCCAGCCGCTTGACGAACAGACCGCCCAGAGCGGAACTGAACACCACCATGCCCGATACGAAGGCCGAGGCGCCGAGGCCGATCTGCAACAGCAACGGCAACAGATATGGCATCGCGCCGATGGCAACGAAGAACAGCCCGCCCCCGAAGATCACTGCGCGAAAGGTTTCGTAGCGGAACAGCGACAGGTCGATCAGCCCCTCTGCCCGCCGCCGCGCGTGCCACAGCAGTGCGCCGAGCAGCACCGCGCCCGTTGTGATCAGGCCTACCGTCAGCCAGGGAAGCGCGGCCGCATCGACGACCGACTGCAGCCCCAGCATCAGCGTGCCGACCGCGCCGGCGCTCAGGAAAAAGCCCGGCCAGTCGAACTTGCGCGGCGCCTCGCGCACCTGCGGCACGTAAAGCCGGATCAGGACGATACCGAGCAACGCGACCGGCAGATTGACGAAGAAGATCATCCGCCAGCTGGCGTATGTACATAGCAGACCGCCAATCGGCGGGCCGAGCACGGAACCCATCAGCGCCGGCGTCGTCACCAGCGACATCGCCCGGACCAGCTGCGCGCGCGAGGCGTTTTGCAGGATGATGAGGCGTCCCACCGGCACCATCATCGCGCCTGCCATCCCCTGCACCGTGCGCGCGACGGCAAACCCCGCCAGCGACGTGCTGAACGCGCAGGCCAGCGAGGTCAGCGCGAACAGCAGCATCGCGGCGGTAAAGGTGGTGCGCGTGCCGAAACGGTCGGCCAGCCAGCCGCTCAGCGAAATGAAGATCGCCAGGCTCAGGAAATAGGCGGTGATGCCAAGGTTCGCCGCCGCCGCCGTGGTATCGAGGGTGCGGGCTATGGACGGCAGCGCCGTTGCCAGCACAGTACCGTCGAAATTCTCCATGAAGAACGCGAAGGACACCGCCATGGCGATGCCCAGCGGCACTTTTCCGTCCTCGTTCTGAGCTTTCTTTGCCATGTGGACGACAATCCCAACGATGCACGTGACCGGCGCGAGGCGACGAATGCGGCGGAGCTATTTCCTGAGCGCGGCCGCCTGATCCGGGGTCAGCGGACGGACCGTGCGTTCGCCGAGCAGGAGATGCAGGCGCGCGGTCTCCTCCAGCTCCTCGCTGGCGTACTGCGCGTCGAGAAGCGACCTGCCCCAGACCACCGGCCCGTGGTTGGCCAGCAGCACGGCGTGGTGCTTCGCGGCTTTTGCCTGCACCGCCAGCGCCAGCGCCGGGTCGCCCGGCGGATAGTAGGGCACCAGAGGTAGGCTGCCGACGCGCATGACATAATAAGCGGTGAGCGGCGGCAGCACGTCGTCGGGGTCCACGTCGGCCAGCACGCTGACCGCGACTGCGTGGGTGCTGTGGAGGTGCACCACCGCGCCAGCGCCCGCCCGCTCGCAATACATGCAGCGGTGCAGCAGTGCCTCCTTGGTCGGCGCATCGCCCGAAACGTGCGCGCCATCGCCGTCGAGCACGGAGAGCCGCGCCGGATCGAGATCGCCGAGCGAGGCATTGGTCGGCGTCATCACGGTGCGCCCGTCGTCCAGCCGGACCGAGATGTTGCCGGTCGAGCCGAAGGTCAGCCGCCGGTCGAACAGCGACTTGCCGACCCGGATCACGGCATCGCGCGCGCGGGTTTCCTCTGAGATCATGGCGGTCATGCCAGCAGCTCCCACGCCTTGAGGAAAAAGTCGTCCGCCCCGAAATTGCCTGATTTCAGCGCCAGCGCGATAATCCGGCCTTCATGCACGAACGTGGTCCAGGGTACGCCGGGGTCGATTTCCGGGCCGATCACCAGCGTTCGCGCACCCAGGGCATGCGTCACCGCGCCCGAGGTCTCGCCGCCCGCGACGACGAAGCGGGTCGTGCCGCGCTCCAGCAGCGCGCGGGCCACGTCGCCGAGGAAATTCTCGACCAGCGCGCCGGCTTCCTCGCGGCCCATTACTGCCTGGACCGCCGCGATCTCGTCCGGCTCGGCGCTGGAATAGAGGATCGGCGGCAGGCCACCGGCATTGACGGCGACAAAGGCAAGCGCATGCTCGACCGTAAGCGTCCGGCCTGCCAACGCCTGCGGCATAACCCGCATCGCGGGCACGCCTGCCGCGACGGCAGCCGCGATCTGGCGACGGGTGGCGGCCGAGCATGAGCCGGCGAGGATCACGCCCTTGCCGGGCGCCGGGGCCATCACCACTGGCTCACCCGCGAGCTCGGCTGCCGGGAAATTCGCCGCCATGCCGAGGCCGATGCCCGAACCGCCGGTCAGCAGGCGCAAGTCACGCGCGGCCTTGCCGATGCGGACGAGATCCACCTCGTCGATGGCGTCGACCACCGCCATGCCGGAAATGCCATCGAGCGCAAATTCCAGCGCGGAGCCGCCCTCTGCCACCAGCGCATGCGACACTAGCGAGACCGGCCGCGCGGTCTGACGTTGCAGCACGCGCACGAGGTTCGCATCGCGCATCGGCGTCAGCGGATGGTCCTTCATCGGACTTTCGGAGAGCAGTTGGGTGCCGACGAACAGGTGGCCCTGATAGACCGTGCGCCCGTTGGCCGGCATCGCCGGGCAAGCGATCGTGCGCGTCTCGCCGAGGCGCTCCATCAGCGCGTCGATCACCGGACCGATGTTGCCCTCGTCGGTCGAATCGAAGGTCGAGCAATATTTGAACAGGAAGCGGTCGGCGCCGGCCGCCTGCAGGAATGCCAGCGCCTCAAGGCTCTGGGCGACCGCTTCGGCCGCGGATACGGTGCGGGTCTTGAGCGAGACGATGATCGCCTGTGCGTCCTCAAGACCTGACGTCGCGAACGGAACCCCGACGCACTGCATCACCTTCAGCCCGGCGCGGGCGAACATCAGCCCAAGGTCGGTCGCGCCGGTCAGGTCGTCCGCGATGGCGCCGATCCGCATCGCCTCAGACCACGGCGGTGAGCAGCGGCTCGCCAGCGAAATGCGCCCGCAAGTTCGCAACGACGAGCGCGCCCATCGCGTCGCGCGTCTCCACCGTCTTGCTGCCCTGGTGCGGCGAGAGAATGACGTTGTCCATGGCGAACAGCGCCTCGGGCACGTTGGGCTCGTCGCGGAACACGTCGAGCGCGGCGGCACCGAGTTCGCCGGAACCGAGCATCGCGATCAGCGCATCCTCGTCGACCATCGAGCCGCGCGCCATGCTGACAAGGCTGCCCTTGGGGCCAAGCGCCGCCATCACGTCGCGCGAGATGATGTTGTCGGTATCCTTGCCGCCGGGTGCGATGACAACCAGCCAGTCGGACTCGCGCGCCATCTCCAGCAGGTTATCGTAATAGGCATAGGGTTCGCGCGGCTGGCGACGGCGGCCGTGGTAGACGACGCGCATCTTCATCGCCTGCGCGCGCGTCGCGATCTCCTTGCCTATGCGGCCCAGGCCGAGGATGCCGACGGTCTTGCCGGTCAACTCGCTGAGATTGGGATACTGGCCCTTGAGCCAGCCCCCCTCGCGCACGAAGCGGTCCGCCTGCGGAATGCGCCGGGCGAGCGCGATCATCAAGCCGATGGTGATCTCGGCAACCGCGTCGTTCAGCACGTTGGGCGTATTGGTAACGCGGATGCCCCGCGCCTTGGCCGCCACGGTATCGATCGAATCGTAGCCGACGCCCGAATTGGCGACGATCTCGAGAGCGGGAAGCTTTGCCATCATCGCGGCGGAAACCTTGCCTCCGGCAATGCCGCGGATGCGCGGTGCGACCTCGGCCAGCAGCGCCTCGGGATCGGCGGCGCCGACCAGGGTGTGGACGGTGAAATGCTCGTTCAACGACGCGATGCAGCTCGGGACCATCGGCTGCGTGATCAGGACTTCGGGAAGAATGGATGCCTCCTTGCGAGCGGTGCGGCCGTTGGAGGCTTCTGGTTATGTCAGTCCCTTCCCAAGCTCCAATTTGTTCGGCAGCGTCTCTCATTCGGGCAGACTATCATTCGGGCGGGCGGGCAGACGCCCGGCCGACGCCGCCTTTCAATCCCCTCCGGGCGAAACCACCGCACGGAAACACTCGATCAGCTTGTCGCGCAAGGGCGAGGCCATGTCCTCGCGATAGACGAGGAGGACCTGGCTCTCGGCGCCCGACTGCACGTCGATCTCCTTCCAGACAATGTCGGCAAGGTGGATCGCCTGCAGCGATTCCGGCGCGATGGTGACGCCCAGCCCCGCCGCTACGAGGCCGAAAGCGGTGGCGGTGTCCTGCGTTTCCTGCACCACGCGCGGGGTGAAACCGGCATCGGCGCACAGGCTGAAGATCTGTTCGTAGAAGCCGCCGTCCTTCTGTGCCGGACGCAGCAGGAAATCCTCGTCGGCCAGTTCCGCCAGCGGCACCGGCCCGTCGGCGGCGGCGAGCGGGTGGGCGGCGGGCAGCACCAGCATCAGCCGGTCCTTGTAGAGCGGGATCGAGCTGACCTGGCGCGGCAGCACGGTGCGCGCGGCGGGGCGCACGAAGCCGACGTCGAGATTGCCGAGGGTCAGCGCGCCGAGGATGGCCTGCGAGGTCTGGATCTTCAACTCCAGATGCACGCTGGGATAGTGCTCGTGAAAGTGACGGATCGCCTTGGGAAAGTTCGGCAGCAGCGGCGCCGAGGTCGTGAAGTGCACCCGAAGCGTGCCGACTTCGCCGCGCGCAAAGCGCTTGGCGGTGTCGATCGCGCGCTGCGCCTGTTCGAGCGCATTGCGCGCCTCGACCAGGAAGAGCCGGCCGGCGTCGGTCAGTTCGACCTTGCGGCGGTCACGCTTGAGCAGAAGCACGCCCAGTTCGCGCTCGATCGC
The DNA here is from genome assembly GCF_009755815.1 of Flavisphingomonas formosensis. Classification (GTDB taxonomy): domain Bacteria; phylum Pseudomonadota; class Alphaproteobacteria; order Sphingomonadales; family Sphingomonadaceae; genus Flavisphingomonas; species Flavisphingomonas formosensis. Next base: position 225,160 of record NZ_WRPK01000011.1, on the reverse strand, counting down.
CTGGATCTGCAAGGATAGCGGCGGCTGGCCGATGTGGAGGCGCTGTGCCGCCCGGCTGAAATGCAATTCCTCGGCAACTGCAATGAAGTAGCGGAACTGGCGCAATTCCAAAGTTTGAAAGCCCTCCGGAGCGTCGGTGGCGGCAACCCAGTACCTGCGGATGCAACCCGCCCCCGGCTCCGTTCACCGGGTTATCACCTGACCGGCATCCAAGCAGTCTCTTCGCATAGTGTCAACGAAGGACCCGCCTCCCCTTTTGGCAAAGGCGGGTCAGGATCAGGTAAGGCGGGAGGCTCAGGCCGCCAGCGAAATGTTGGCAGCGCAGTCAAACGTGAGCAGCGCGGTCAGGTCGCGCACATTCGCCATTGTTTCGGCCTTGGATAGCAGTGCGATGATCGCGTCGGTCTCGCCTTTCCCGGCGAACTGCTCGGCATTGTAGCGCAGTTTTTCCTCGATCTCGGCGTCGGTGAACGGCGCCTTGGGATGGCCCGGGAAGGGCTGCGCGGCGCCATGCACCACCGTGCCGTCGTTCAGCTCGATCTCGACGCGCGAGAGGTAGCCGTCGCTGGCGCGCTTGAGCTTGCCGTCCTTCATCGCGCCCAGCGACAGGTCGATCACGACCTTCACCTGGTCGCGCACGAAGGCGCGGCGGGCGGGCTCGAGCACCCGGTCGAGGTCGAAGCTCTCCACCCGGATGAAGCCGTCGAGCACGGCGGCGCCGACGATGTACGGCATCGAGTGATCGGCCGTCTCGCGCGAGATCGGATTGTAGGCGTCCTGGCGGATGGCGACGAGGTGGTCATAGGCGCCTTCTTCCGAGAACACGCGCACTTCCTTGATGGCGGACAGGTCGGAAACCTGCTCGCGCGCCTCGAGCGCGGCGCGGATCGCGCTCTGGCCGACCGAGCCGACCGGATAGAGCTTCATGTAGGTATCGGCGACGCGGCTCAGCGGCTTTGCCGGGTCGAGCAGTTCCTTGAGCAGCGGCAGCGTGCTCTCGTCGTTCTTCATCTTCTGAAGGAAGCCGTTGTTGCCAACGAAGGGACGAATCGCGCCCTCGATGCCGACCGAGGCGAGCAGGCACGCCTGCAGCGCGTTGCGCACCGCGTCGCTGCCGTTGAAGCGCTTCCACATGGTGAGGTCGCCGCGCTTGTTGAGTTCGCACGATTCGACCTCGTCGGTCGCCATGTGCGGGACCACGGCGATACCGAGCGCCTCGCGCGTCTGGTCGTAGTCGAGCCCGATGACGCGGGCGATCGCGGCGCAGGCGCCGATGCCGGTGAGATTGGTGTAGTCCCAGCCGCCCGGCGCGGTGGTAAAGCAGTCGAACATCGCGGCGACCACTTCGTAGCCGACCGCCAGCGCTTCGAGCAGCTTGGCGCCGGAGACGCCCTTCCACTCGGCCGCAGCGATGACGCCGGTGGTGATGTCCGAAGGGTGGCCGCTGTTGCGGCGGCCAACGAAAAAGTCGTTATAGTCATAGCCGCGCATCAGCGATCCGTTGATCAGCGCCGCGACGTCGGGTGTAGTGCGGATCGAGGTGCCCCAGATCACGCAGGGGCCGCTCGCCGACGACATCAGTTCGGCGAAACGGCGTCCGAGCTGCGTCGCCGGATGGCCGAAGGCGCCCAGCGCGACCGCGACCGAATCCTGCAATGCGCGCTTGGCCGCCGTCTGGGTCTTTTCGCTCAGCGTTCCCGAAACATTGACAACGTAGGCCGCAATGGTTTCCGCGACTTCATCGCGATACTCGGGAATGACAACGTCCGACATACTATACCTTTCAGTAACGCCGATTTCTTCGATTCACGTATTCGACAAAACGGCGAAGCGTCCAATTTGATTTGGGAATGGACTTATTGTGCGACCCGACAGGGCAATCAGCATCAATCCATGAAGCGCCCGCCGGAGAGATTGAGGCATTCGCCGGTAACGTAGCCGCCGTCCGGATCGACGAGATAGAGCACCGCATGCGCCGCCTCTTCCGAGCGACCGAACCGGCCGACCGGGACGGCGCCGCGCAAGAGGGTGCGCTTTTCCTCGGTCATCGTCGCGGTCTGCGGTTCGAACAGCGCGGTGGCGATGGCATTGACCGTCACTCCGCCCTCGGCGACTTCGGCGGCGAGCGCGCGGACGAAGGCGAACAGCCCGCCCTTCGCGGCTGCTGCCGGCGCGGTGTTGTGGTGGACGCCGGTCTTGCCGGACATCGACCCGAAAGCGACGATGCGCCCGCCGTTGCGTGTCAGCATGGCCCGCGCCGCCTCGCGCATCAGGATCGCGGGCTGGACCAGCTCCTCGGCGATGGTGGCGGCAAGGTCTTCGTCCGCGACGTCGAGGATCGGCTTGTTGCGCACAAGCCCCGAGCCGACGACGAGAATGTCGAGCGGGCCGACCGCCGCTTCGCAGCGCGTGAGGAAGCCGCTGGCATCGCCCGCCACCGGACCGACCACGGTGGCGCCGTCCGCCGCGCCGCTGTCGACGACGACCTCGGCGCCTGCCGCGACCAGCGCCGCGACAACCGCCGGCATCACGCCCGCATCGGCCAGCGTGACCGCCGCCTTCCAGCCTGTAAGGGACCTCGCCATCGCCTCACACCGCCACAAAAGGTTCGCCGATGCGCACTTGTTGCGCCTCCAGCGCGGTGTCGCGGAACGGCTCGTCGACCGGCAGGATGAACGAGGCCGAACGCACCCGCTGCCCCGCGGCATCGAGCCCCGGGGCGGTGCCGCCTTCCTGCACCTCCAGCGCCGACTTGCGCAGCTTGGCGCGGGCCATGACTATGGCCTTGTCGGTCGAGACGAGGTGCTCGTTGGTGCGATCGGCGATCGGCCCCATGCTTTCCTGCAGCGAGGAATCCTGGATGGCGATGCCCTTGATGCCGCTGTAGACGACCTTCGCCTTCTGCGCCTCGCGGTCCATAAGGTAGTCGTTGTCGCGGTTGGCGACCGGACGGAATGAACCATCCGGCACCAGGATCGGGTGGACGCCGTGGCCGGCATCCATCAGCGCGCGTTCCTCGTCGGTCAACGGGCGGGTGGGGTGGAAGGTCATGGTCCAGGCCATGCAGTTCTCGTCGTCCATCGGCACCCAAGCATGACCGTTGAGCGCATTGCCCTTGTAGGGCGGGATCAGCGTGTACCAGGGCATCATCCACTGGCTGAGCCGCCAGTAATATTGCCCTTCCTCGGCCGGACGCCGCGCGCCGATGAGCAGGCCGCCCGCCGAATCCATGACGTCGAACTCGGTCTTGGTGCTGAGAGCGTATTTCGAGCCGGCGGTGCCTTTGTGCAGCGGATCGCGACCTAGGTCGCCCGAGTGCAGGAACGAGACGTGGCTCGAATCGATGCCGCCCTCAAGCGCCTGGAGATAGTTCGATTCCTGCCAACGCTTGGAGAGGTAGACATGGCTGGCCGGCAGTTCCATCCATTCGAAGCTGGGCAGTTCCGGCCTCAGTTCGGGCGGCCCCATGTAGGTCCAGATCACTCCGGCCCTCTCCTCGACAGGATAGGATTTCACCTGCACCCGCTTGCAGAAGTCCTCGCGCTCAGACGGCACTTCGACGCAGTTGCCGTTCACGTCGTACTTCCAGCCGTGGTAGGGGCAGCGCAGCCCGTTCTCTTCGTTGCGACCGAACCACAGCGAGACCCCGCGATGCGGGCATAACTCGTTCATCAGGCCGACCCGGCCCGAGGTGTCGCGAAAGGCGATCAGCTTTTCCGAGAGCAGCGAGACGCGCACCGGCGCGCAATCGGGCTCGGGCAGTTCGCTCGCCAGCAGGGCGGGGATCCAGTACCGGCGGAACAGGTCGCCCATCGGCGTCCTCGGTCCCGTTCGGGTCAGGAATTCGTTTTGCTCGGCGGAAATCATGGCCTGTCCTTTCGCGGCGTGGCGTCGTCGGCACCGTACATGGCTGGATCCGTCAGACCGAACCGGCCTCGCAAAGTCCAATTTGTATTGGGGACGTACATATTGCAGCCGCGAATAACCCGCAGCCACGCGTACCCGAAGCGCGGCAAACCTGCGATATGGTGCGCAACACCCCTGCACCGCCACCACCAAACTCAATAAAGTTGCCTTTTATGTGATTATATATTCAATATAAATTGAAACATTTTTCCGCATATCGCTGACATTTCTCCTATTTCCTTTGATTTTATCTGAATTATTGAAACAATTAATAGACAATAGAGCAATAAAAATTTTTTCAGTTATTTTAATTGTGACATTTACATTGCATAATTCCCGTCGCGTTGGATAATTTTACGCCAGGGAGCTTTTTGCAATCCCGTGGGTTCCTTGCTGCGGTGGATTGCTCCGATTGCGATATAAGTCTGTCGCTCAAAAAAATTAGCGCCCCCTGATTTTGCGTTGCACAAAACTGTCACGAAAACCGGTGAACCCGAGGGGGGTCTTCATGACTTTGTCCAGCCGCGCACTCGTTCGTCTTCTAGCATCCACCAGCATCCTCGGCGTGGCTCCGGCCTATGCGCAGACCGCAGCAGAGCAACTCGCTGCGGCCGAGGCGGCACCTGTCGCCGGCGACATCGTCGTCACTGCGACACGCCGCGAAACCACGGTCCAGAATACGCCGATGGTGGTCAACGCCATCGGCAACGACACCCTGCTCAAGACCAACGCCAAGTCGATCGGCGACATCGCGGCGCAGATCCCCGCGCTGACCGTGCAGGACCAGGGTCCCGGCCAGAAGCGCTACACGATCCGCAATATCACCGCCGCCGGCGAACCGCAGGTCGGCCTCTACCTCGACGAGATCCCGATCGTCGGCTTCACCGGCGAGAACACCAGCGCCGGCTCGCAGCAGCCCGACGTCAAGTTGTGGGACATGCAGCGTGTCGAAGTGCTGCAGGGTCCGCAGGGCACGCTCTACGGCGCCGGCTCGGAAGGCGGCACCATCCGCATCATCTCGGCGCGGCCCGACCTGACCAAATATGCCGGTGTCGTCAACGGCACCATCAGCTCCACCGCAAGCGGCGGCACCAACACCTCGATCAACGGCACGCTGAACGTTCCCATCATCAGCGACAAGCTGGCGATCCGCGTCAACGCCTATAGCGACCACGACGCGGGGTGGATCGACGAGTATTACCTCCAGAAGAAGAACACCAACTCGGTGCGTAACTGGGGCGGCCGCTTCAACCTGCGCGCCAAGCCGGTCGACAACTGGACGATCGATTTCATCGCCTATTACCAGAAGACCCACTTCGGCAACCTGTTCAACATGAACGAGGATTTCGCCGGCATCGCCGGGACCAAGTGGGTGGCGGCGAACTTCGTCAATCAGCCGGGCGACGACAAGTTCCAAGCCTACAACTTCGTCACTTCGTACAACATGCCCTGGGCGACGCTGACGGCGACCGCCTCGTACCAGCACCGCACTCTGGTCAACCACAAGGACTCGGTCGTCACGCATACGTTCTCGTGCGCCGACCGCGACTACGTATCGTGCCAGCCGATCGACGCGGTGCGTGCGCGCCTTGCCGCCGGCTCGCTGCGGGCGCTGCGCGACTATAACGACGTCAAGGGATACTCAGGTGAACTGCGCCTGAGTTCGGTTGGCTCGGGTCCCCTGCAGTGGACGGTCGGTGCCTTCTACCAGCAGCGCAAAAACAAGTTCCAGCTGCTCTCGGGCCTTGCGGATTCGGACGGCAACTATGATGGCGAACCATCGCGCACCAAGTTCGCCCGCGCCAACCAGGACGATACCAAGCAGATCGCGGGCTTCGGCGAGGTGAGCTACAAACTGACCGACACCCTGACCGCGACCGCCGGCGTGCGCGTATTCCATGTCTCGCGCGCTCTCGACTCGCAGTCGCTCAGCGCTTCGGGCGATACCTTCGTGGTCGGCACGTCCTACCCGACCTCGAATTACAAGGAATCGTCCAAGACCCTCAAGTTCCTGATCAACTGGAAGCCGACCTCGGACCTGCTGCTCTATGCGCAGGCGGCGCAGGGCTTCCGCCTAGGCGGCCCGAACCTGCCGCTGGGCCTGACCATCGACATCCCGCCGCCGTACAAGTCGGACAGCCTGTGGGACTACGAAGCCGGCTTCAAGTCGAGCTGGTGGGGCAACCGGATGACGCTGAACGGCGCATTCTACTACATGAAGTGGAGCGACATCCAGGCACAGGGCACCGATGTGACGGGCGCCTACTCGTTCATCACCAATGCCGGCGCCGCGCGCGCCATCGGCGGAGAGCTGGAACTGACCGCGCGACCGACCAGCTTCCTCAACCTCAACCTCGGCGGCAGCTACACCGATGCCAAGCTGGTGGGCGACCAGCCGTTCCAGCCGCTGGCGATCAACAAGCTGGTGGCCGGGGACCCGCTGCCCTACACGCCCAAATGGACGATCAACGCCAGCGCCGAGGTGAATTATACCATCGGCTCGATGCCCGGCTTCGTGCGCGGCGAATTCAGCTACCAGAGCGGACGCACCACCGCGTTCGATCCGGTCAGCCCGGCCTACACCGAGCTGCCCGGCTGGGAGCTGGTCAATGTTTCGGCCGGCCTGACCATCGCCGAGCGTTATCAGGTGACGCTGTTCGTTCGTAACCTGTTCAACGCGGTGACGTATGTTTCGGGCTCGTACAACGCCCAGACCCCGGTCGCGATCAACTCGGCGGCGCCGCGCACCGTCGGCGCCACGCTCAACATCAGTCTTTGATCCCGAACTCTTAGATACCAATTGGCCGGCCGCGCGCTTTTCCTGCTGCACTTGCGAAAATAGCGCGCGGCCCGTCCTTGCCTGGAGGCGGCCGGAGGCGCGAGGCCGGACCTGCCCCCAGATCCTCCCTGATTCCAGGCAACCCACCCTTGCACGGTACTCCCTCGAAATATTCCAGATGGCGTCTGTCGTTCGCCGGGCGAACCGTGCGCTATGAGGCGCCGCCTGTCGCCACGAACCGAGCGGCCGAGCGTCCAGGTTACCGCACGGTGGCGCTGGTCGTCGCCTGCGCCCTCTTCATGGAGAGCCTCGACGCGACGGTTCTTACCACCGCGCTGCCGACGATGGCGCGCGACTTCCATACCGCCGCTCCCGATCTCAGCATCGCGCTGACCGCCTACTTTCTGGCGCTCGCGATCTTCATCCCGGCTTCGGGCGCCATGGCTGACCGCCATGGTGCCAAGCGCGTCTTCGGCCTTGCCGTCGCCGTGTTCATGGCCGGCTCGATCGGCTGCGGCCTTGCGTGGAGCGCCCCTTCGCTGGTCGTGGCGCGGTTCGTTCAGGGCATTGGCGGGGCGATGATGCTGCCGGTCGGCCGGCTGATCCTGGTGCGCTCGGTCGCACGCAAGGACATGGTCTCGGCGATGGCGTGGATGACGGTGCCGGGGCTGCTCGGCCCGGTGATCGGCCCCCCGTTCGGCGGGCTGCTGGTGACCTACGTCGACTGGCGCTGCATCTTCTGGATCAACGTGCCCGTCGGCCTGGTCAGCCTCGTCCTCGCCGCGCGCTATTTCGACGACGCGCACGAACCCGAGTTCCGCCCGTTCGACCTTGGCGGGTTTCTGCTTTCGGCCATCGCGCTGGGCTGCCTGCTGTTCGGTTCCGAGCTGGTCAGCCATCCCGCCCAGCGCCATGAGGCCGTGACGCTGATCCTGACCGGTCTGGTCGCCGGTGCGCTCTACCTCGCCCATGCCCGGCGCGCCGCGCATCCGATCTTCGACCTCTCGCTACTCGGCGTGCCGACCTTCCGGCTGTCGATGATCGCCGGCTCGCTGACCCGCATCACGCAAGGGGCGCAACCCTTCTTGCTGCCGCTGATGATGCAGCTCGCCTACGGCATGTCGGCAACGCAGAGCGGCATGATGACGATCGCGACTGCCCTGGGTGCGCTTACCATGAAGGGCCTCGCGGGCGGCGTCTTGCGCCGCTTCGGCTATCGCACCAGCCTGATCGGCGTCGGTGTGCTGGCGACGGCCGGCTATGCCAGCTGTGGCCTGTTCCGGCCCGACTGGCCGATGGCGGCGGTCTTTGGCGTGATGGCGCTGTCGGGCGCGATGATGTCTCTGCAGTTCACTGCCTACAACACCATCGCCTACGACGAGGTAGATGCCGCCCGGATGAGCCAGGCGACCGCGTTCTACACCACTTTCCAGCAGCTCACCCTGTCGGCCGGTATCTGTATCGGTGCGGGCGCACTACAACTGTCGATGGCCGCGCACGCGCGCACGGTCCCCGCTTTTGCGGATTTCTCGGCGGCATTCTGGACAGTGGCGGCGATTTCGTTGCTGGCGATCTTCGTCAACATGCGCTTTGCGCGCGACGCGGGCGACGGGATGCTCGGGCGGTAACTAGAGCCAGGGCTTCATCCAGCCCAGCCCATCGCTGGTGCCCGCCTTGGGCACGTATTCGCACCCGACCCAGCCCTCGTAACCCAGCCGATCGATCTCGGCGAAGATATAGCCATAGTTGAGCTCCCCCACGTCCGGCTCGTGACGGCCGGGATTGCCGGCGATCTGGGCATGGCCGATCTGGGGCAGCAGTTGCGCGAAGTGGCGCACGACATCGCCCTGCATCACCTGCATGTGATAGAAATCGTACTGCAGCTTCAGATTGGTGGAGCCGACCGCCGACATCACCTTCACCGCGCCGTCGGTACTCGCCAGCATGCAGGTCGGCAGGTCGACGCGGTTGAGCGGCTCCAGCAGCAAGGTGATGCCGGTGCCCGAGAGACGCTCGCAGGCGTAGCGCAGGTTGCCGATCAGCGTGCTTTCCAGCTCGTCCGGCGTTGCATCCTCGGGCATCAGCCCGGCAAGGCAATTGAGCCGCCGGCACCTCAGCGCCCCGGCATAGGCGATCGCCTGTTCCAGACCTTCGCGAAACTCCGCTTGTCGCCCGGGCAGGCAGGCAATCCCGCGTTCTCCGGCGGACCAGTTACCCGCAGGCAGGTTGAACAGCACCTGCTCGAGTCCATGCGCCTGCAGCAGGGCGGCGATATCCTTGGCGGGATGATCGTAGGGCCCGCGATATTCGACCCCCGCGAATCCATCGGCGGCGGCGGCGCGGAAGCGGTCGAGAAACGGGAATTCGGTGTAGAGCTGGCTGAGATTGGCAGTGAAGCGCGGCATGCAGGAATGCTCCCTTGTCCGCCATGCTAGGCGAGGGGGGCGGCGGCCGTCCAATTGCTGTCGCCATGCCAATCATCTGCCAAATGAATGACAGCGCCCGAAAAATTCAGCCGACGGGATCGAGGCTCGGCATGCTGGCAAGCGCCGCCGCCAGTGCCCTCCGCGCGCTGTCGACAAGGTCCGCCGGAAGCCCTTGCCGCGCATCCATGTAGAGCGGCCGCCGGATCGCCGGCGCGACGATGGCGCGCACGACAAGGCCGGGCGTGCGCGCCAGTTCCGCAGTCGAGGTGGCGCCAAGGATCGTGTGCCCCTGCCCGGACGACAAGGCGCGGGTGCGCGAGGTCGGCCCGTCGATTTCGAACACCACGTCGAGCCGCCGTCCCGCCGTCGCCGCCTCGGCTTCGATCAGCTCGCGCAAGGGGTTGCCCCGCGCCGGAAGGATCAACGGCAGCGGCAGCACTTCGGCGAAGGCAATGTCGCCGTCGTCGCCCTCCCCCTCGGCGCGCGAGACGAGATGCAACCGCTCGGACGCCACCGGCACGGCGCGGCGCGAGGGTGACAGGGCGATGGCAAGATCCACCGTGCCCTTGTCGATCAGTTCGCGGCTGTCGAGCGTGCCCGCCTCGGTGATCCGCACGGCGACGCCCGGCATCGTCCGCTGGAACTGCGCCAGCAGCAGCGGGGTCAGTTCGGCGGCGATCGAGGAGATGATCGCGATCCGCAACCGCAAAGCGGGCGGCGCTGGCGGGGCAAGCGCGGCTAGCTCGTCCTCGGCGCGCTCGACCGCAGCCATGATCGTGCGGGCGTGGGCCTCGAGCAGCCGGCCCGCGTCGGTCAGCGTCACGCCGTCGCGATGGCGCTCCAGCAGTGCCAGATCCAGCGCGGCCTCGATCTGGCGGATATGGTGGCTGAGCGCCGGCTGCGCGACGTTGAGCGCCCGCGCGGCGCCCGAGAGCGAGCCATGCTCAGCAATCGCGGCGAAGTAGCGCAGGCGGCGCAGGTCGAGCGCGTTTCGCATCCAGCCATACATCGCCTTTATGGCTGGTCGCTGCAATCTCTATTGGCGCAAGGCCGTTCACGCTGCCTATTGACCCGGCTCGACAGCCCCCGCGTTCATCCGAGGAACCGCCCATGAAGCTCCGAGCCATCCTGCAACCGGCCCGCCGGGTTTCGCCTGAGACCGTCGAAAAGTACCGCGAAATCCCGACCGCCGTGATCGGCGACTGCATGGGCCGCCTGTTCGCCGCCGGCCCGCATATCCGGCCGATGCACGCCGGTGGCACCGTGCTGGTCGGCCCGGCCTACACGGTCCACACCCGTCCCGGCGACAACCTGTTCATCCACAAGGCGATCGACAGCGCCCTGCCCGGCGACGTCATCGTCGTCGACGCCGCCGGCGATTGCACCAATTCGCTGATGGGCGAGATGATGCTCACCCATTCGGAGACGCGCGGCCTTGCCGGTGTCGTCCTCGACGGCGCGATCCGCGATTCGGGACACGTCGGCAACCACCCCTTCCCGGTCTTCGCGGCCGGCGTGACCCAGCGCGGGCCATACCAGACCGGCCCCGGCGAACTGAACGTGCCGGTCTCGGTCGGCGGTCTCGTGGTGATGCCGGGCGACCTCATCGTCGGCGACGAGGATGGCGTCATCTGCGTGCCATTCGACCTGACCGAGACGATCTACGAGGAAGCCGCCAAGCGTCTTGCCGGCGAGACCGCGCAGCGCGACCGGGTGCGCAACGGCACGGTCGACCGCAAGTGGATCGACGACCGCCTCGCGACGATCCCCTTCCCGTTCGACTACCTATGAGCCGCTCGATGCCCGCCGCCAAGGGCCCGACCACGATGATGAGCGCGCTGATCGTGCGCGCCATCGTCGACGCTTATGTGCTTCCCCCGCTCGACGCTGCCGGCGAACAGGTGGGCATGGTCTGGGACCCGACCGTGGCGCTTATGCAGCGCATTTCGGCGGGTGAGCGGGCGGACGGCATCGTCGCCATCGACTGGGCGCTCGACGAACTGGCCGCTCGCGGCCTCATCGATCCCGCCAGCCGCCGCCCGTTCGCACAGGCCGCCTTCGGCCTCGCGGTGGCGCAAGGGGGCGAGCGCTTCGCCATCGGCTCGGTCGAGGACCTGCGCGCAACGCTGCTGGCGGTGCCCAGCCTCGTCTATTCGCGCGCCGGGGCCAGCGGCATCTACTTCGAGCGACTGATCGACGCGCTCGGTGTCGGAGACGCGGTTCGCGCCAAGGCCACGGTCATCCCCTCCGGGCTGACCGGCGAGCCGGTGGCGCGCGGCGATGCGGTGCTGGCAGTCCAGCAGCTCAGCGAACTGCTGGCGGTGCCCGGTCTCGACGTGCTCGGCCCGTTCCCGGACGCGGTTCAGGAAACCACCGATTTCAGCGCCGCGCTGTTCGCCGACGCCGCCAACCGGCAAGGCGCGGCCGCGTTCCTCGATCAGCTGTTCAGCCAACCCGTGCGCGCCGCTTGCCTCGCAAGCGGCCTCATCCCCTTCTTCGAGTGACCCCGGCCATGACACAGCACCCGCGCATCGTCCTGCTCCACGCCACCACCGTCGCCATCGACCCGATCCAGTCGGCCTTTCGCAGCCTCTGGCCCGAGCCGGAACTGGTCAACCTGCTCGACGACGCGCTGACCCCGGACCGCGCGCGCGATGCCGAGCTGACCGAGGCGCTGATCGCCCGCTTCGTCTCGCTGGGCCGCTACGCGCTGTCGATCGGCGCCGACGCGATCCTCGTCACCTGTTCGGCGTTCGGCCCCGCGATCGAGCAGATGGCGCGCGAATTCCCGGTGCCGGTGCTGAAGCCCAACGAGGCGATGTTCGAGGCTGCCCTGGAAATCGGCCCGAAGGTCGGGATGGTCGCCACGTTTGCCCCCTCGATCATCACGATGGAGGCTGAGTTCGCCGAATACGCGGCGTCGATCGGCGGCGATGCCACGCTCACGACCATCCTTGTCGAGGATGCGATGACCGCGCTGCGCGCCGGCGACACAGAGGCCCATAATGCCCGCATCGCTGCGCGCATCGGCGAACTCGACGGCCGGGACGCGATCATGCTTGCCCACTTCTCGACCTCGCGGGCGCAGGAGGCGGCACAGGCGAAAACCGCAGTGCCGGTGCTTTCCGCGCCCTCGGCCGCCGTTGCACGCCTGCGGACGCTGATCGAGAGGTAATCCGTTCTCGATCTGACCATCGGCGCGCGCCTGTGGTTGAGAGGCACGCTGGCGTTGGTCCCGACGAGGCCTTCTTAATCCGCGAACTGTCGAAAATGGGTGATCCCCGGCCGCTGCGCGTGGGCGCGCTCCGTCGATGATATCTTCGACCCAGTGCTCACGTCGCTCGTCGCAGACATGTATGAGACGATGCACCCCGGGCGGCGGGGTCGATCTTGCGACGCCGCAGATCGAGGTTGACCTCAGGATCATGATTTTCGGCTTCGAGAAAGCGCGCGCTATCCCCGATGCGACGCCCGCGCCGGCGACCACGCTGTTCAATTCTCCTATTTCCTTGGCAAGCGAGAGCGGGCTGCTGATCCTCGCGGCATTGCCTGATGATGCACGATCTGTGGTCAAATGGCTTTGATGAGAGCGGAAATTTCGTTCCGATCAATTTCAGTCTTGTTTTGTACAGCGGAGCGCAGGCCCTGAAAGAGGCGCTGCAAGTATGGCGGCGTCAATGTAGGGAAACGCATTGCGTCCGCGCTAAAGATCGTGTCCCGGGGCGCGTGCTGTAGGATCATTGGCGGATGGCCATCGATCTCCGGCGCAGGCGGGGCTGGTCAAGCTGCCATGGGAGGCAGCGAGACGAGGGGATTATCGCTCAGCTGGGCGACGCTTTCCAGCATCATGTATCGGCAGCGCTGGACGCCCTCCGCCGGCCTTCCACGTGCTGCGCACGCGGAGCCTTCTTGGCCGGCTCCGCCCATTCATCGTTTTGTTCGAGCAGGATGGCGCCGACGAGGCGGGTGATAGCGTCTTCCTTAGGGAAAGATGCCGACGACGTCGGTGCGCCGTTTGACCTCGCCATTGAACCGCTCGAGCGGATTGGTCGAGTGCAGCTTGGCGTGGTGCTGGGTCGGGACCAACCTCAACGACAACACGGGTGTCCTGACGCCGGAGGAAGGTGCGGCCACTGCGATCAGAATAGCCCTTTTGGACTCCGCCGGTCCCACCGGGGGCTTCTTCGCGATGACGGACGACAATCCTCGTGACGTGAGGTTGGAGAGCCGATTGGCCGGTTGCCTGCCTGCTCCCGCCTGCCAACCGGCGCTTCCAATCCCACTCAGCACCGCGACGCCGAGCATTTCCCGCAGAGCGAAGTCGCGGAATTGCGCCTCGCCCCACAACTGCATCCCTCAACAGAAGGTCTCAACGATGAGTAACAAGCTTCACAAGCAGGTATAGCCCGGCGGCGTCGGAGAACTTATAGTCCTTCGAGGTCGGCTTGGCGCTGGCCACGGTCATGGCAAAAAGGGTTGCCATCTGGGGTATCGCCTCCAAAAAGGGAGGACAACGATACCTTCCGAGATACCCGAATTGTTCTCGATTGGTGCCGTATCCGCCCGGATTTCGCCGGACGACTATAGCATAATAATCGACGGATTTCAGCCATTTCCGGGACGTTCTCGGACGCCCCCGGAAGAACAAATGGTGCCCAGGAAAGGACTCGAACCTTCACGGCCTTGCGGCCACTGGCACCTGAAGCCAGCGCGTCTACCAATTCCGCCACCTGGGCACGGGGCGAGGCCGGGCGCTTAGCGGTGCGGGTCGACGCTTGTCAACAGCATCTGCGGAGGGCATGGCAGATTTCTCCGGTCGGGCAGAGAAAGAAGGACGAAGGATTCGCGATGGCGAAGCTGGTGACGCTTTTCGGTGGCGCAGGATTTCTGGGGCGATACGTCGCTCAGGAACTGCTTTCGGCGGGTGCCCGCGTGCGAGTGGCCGAACGGGATCCAAAACATGCCTTTTTCGTGAAGCCGCTGGGCGGCCTCGGCCAGACCCAGTTCGTCGCCGCTGACGTCACCAAGGCGGAAAGCGCGCGCCGCGCGGCACAGGGCTCTGACGCGGTGATCAACCTCGTCGGCGTGCTCAAGGGCGATTTTCGCACCGTGCACGTCGATGGCGCGCGCAATGCCGCCGCCGCGGCCACGGCAACAGGGGCCGGCGCCTTTGTCCAGGTCTCCGCGATCGGCGCCGATCCCGAAGCCCCCTCGGCTTACGGCCGCAGCAAGGGCGAAGGCGAAGCAGCCGCCCGCGAAGCCTTTGAAGGTGCCACCATATTGCGCCCCTCCATCCTTTTCGGCGCGGAGGACCAGTTCCTCAACCGCTTCGCCGGCATGGCGCAGCTTGCCCCGGTGCTCCCGGTGATTCGCCCCGAGGCAAAGTTCCAGCCTGTCTGGGTGGGCGATGTTGCCCGCGCGGTCGCGACCGCGGCGCTCCATCCGGAGGAGTATGCCGGCAAGACGTTCGAGCTCGGCGGCCCCGAGGTGCTGAGCATGGAAGCGCTGATGGGCTGGCTGATGAAGGCCACCGGTCGCAATCGTCCGCTGCTGCCCCTACCCGATTCAGTCGGCGGCCTGATGGCCAGGTTCGGCTGGCTGCCGGGCGCGCCGATCACGCAAGATCAGTGGCTCATGCTGCAGAAAGACAATGTCGTTTCGGCGGGCATGCCAGGCTTCGAAGCGTTCGGTATCACGCCCTCGCCGCTGGCCGCGCTCGCGCCCGCCTGGCTGGTCAGCTATCGCCGCCACGGCCGGTTCGGCGCCCAGACGGCCTGATCAGGCCGCTTCGACCGCAACCTCCCGGTCTTCGAGCCGCGCCACCACGGCGTCGGTGAAGGCCGGAACGTCTTCCGGCTGGCGGCTGGTGATCAGATTGCCGTCGACGGCCACCGCGCGGTCAACGACCATGCCGCCAGCATTGCGCAGGTCCGTGCGGATCGACGGCCAGCCGGTCACCGTCCGGCCGCGAATGACGTCGGCCTCCACGAGCAGCCAGGGCCCATGGCAAATGGCGGCGAGCGGCTTGCCGCTTTCGGCGAAAGCGCGGATCAGCCCGATCGCTTCAGCATTCAGCCGAAGCGCATCGGGGTTGATCACGCCGCCCGGCAGGATCAGGGCATCGAACGCCGCGACGTCCACCTGATCCAGCGTAATGTCCGGCGCTATCGTTCGCGTCTTCTCGTCATGCTCGCGCCCCTGGATCGGGTCCGTCCCGGGCGACGCGATCACCACCTTCGCTCCCAATGAGAGCAACCTCTCGCGCGGGCCGAACAATTCGCTATCCTCGAACCCGTCGGTAGCGATGATCAGGATGCGGGCGTCGGCGATGGCGGTCATGCTGTATCTCCTTCACATCATCCAACCGGCGCGCCAGCGGAAGCGTTCCGGAACGAAGCGGCGAGGCGTGGCGTTTCCCAGACCTTATAGGAAAGGAGACGCCCGGCCGCCATGCTCTGCTACATCGACGATGCGCTACCCGGAATCACCCGCAGGAAGCTGGCGCACGGCTGGGCCTATTACGATCCCGAAGGTAAGCGGATCACCGACCGCGACGAGATCGACCGGCTGAACCGCATCGCGCTGCCGCCTGCCTATCGGGATGCCTGGTTCTGCCCCACGGCGAACGGCCACATCCAGGCGACCGGGATCGACGACAAGGGCCGCAAGCAATATCGCTACCATCTCGATTTCCGCTCCGGCCAGGAGGCAGAGAAATACGGGCGCTGCTGCGATTTCGGGCGCGCGTTGCCGCTGATCCGGGCTCGCGTCACAGAGGATCTGGCAAGCCGGCGGCTGGACAAGAATACGGTTGTCGCGGCGGTGGTTCGGCTGCTCGATCTCGGTCGGGTGCGCATAGGAAATGAGGGTTATGCGCGCGCCAACAAGAGTTTCGGAGCCACCACGCTGCGCGGCCGCCACGCCAGCATCCGCGGCGGCAAGCTGAAGCTGGTCTATCGCGGCAAATCCGGCAAGCTGCAGCGGCTGACCATCGAGGACCAGCGCCTCTGTCGGCTTGTCCGTCGCTGCCAGGATTTGCCGGGCCAGCACCTCTTCCAATATGTCGATGCCGAGGGCGAGGCGCATCCGGTCACTTCGTCGGACGTCAATGCCTATCTGCGTGAAGCCTCGGGCTGCGATTTCACCGCCAAGCATTTCCGCACATGGGGCGCCAGCGTGCTCGCCTATGCAGCGCTCGCCCATGCCGACGGCGCAGGCGTGCCGTTGAAAACCATGCTGGAGGTGGTTGCAGACGCGCTCGGCAATACGCCGGCGATCAGCCGCAAATCCTATGTCCACCCAGCGCTCATCGAACGTGCGAAGCAGCGGGGCGCCGGTAATCTGCCGCGCCTCCCCCTGCCGCGCGCCACCAAATATCTTTCCGCTGCCGAACGCGGCCTGATCGCGTTTCTCGATGGGCTGGCGGACAGCGACGAAACCATGCCAAAGGCTGCCTGATGGCGACAAGTAGCACGACGGCGACCACCAAGGCCGCTCCTCTTCTGGAAGATCCGCCGATCGGCGATCAGGTGCGGCATCTCAGCGAGCAGAGCGTCCACTGGGTTTCGCACCACGGGCTCAGCATCCTCATCGGCTGCGCGATCGCCGCAGTGATCGTGATGGTGATGATCGGCATCAAGATGGTCGGCATCAAGCTGTGCCGATCGGACGACACCGGTACCCACTGGCGCACCACGATCGGACGCGCGCTTGCCAAGACGCGGATCTGGTTCATGGCCGCCATCGCGGCTCAGCTGGTCGCCGGTTATGCCCACGCGCCCGATTCGGTCGCCAAGACGATCCAGTTCTTCTTCACCATCGGGGTGACGCTGCAGGTCGCCGTGTGGGTGCGCGAACTGATCCTCGGCGCCGTGGCGTATCGCGCCGGCGCGGACGAGTCGCATGCCCTGGGCAGCGCGCTCGGTATCGTCCGTCTGCTCGTCACCGTGGCGGTGTTCGCAATCGCTACGGTGCTGATCCTCGACAATCTCGGCGTCAACGTTACCGGCCTCGTTGCCGGTCTCGGCATCGGCGGCATCGCGATCGGCCTCGCCGCGCAGGGCATCTTTTCGGATCTGTTCGCTGCGCTGTCGATCCTGTTCGACAAGCCCTTCCGCCGCGGCGACGGCATCAAGTTCGATCAAACGTCCGGTTCGGTGGAAGCGATCGGCCTCAAGACCACGCGTGTTCGCTCGGCCACGGGCGAGGAGGTCGTGATCTCCAACGCCAATCTGCTGAACAAGGAGCTGCGCAACTACAGCCGGCTCGAGCATCGCCGGATGATCCACAAGCTGGGCCTGATCTATCAGACCCAGCCGGACGTACTGCGCGGCATCTCCGATCGGATCCGCAAGATCGTCGAGCGGCACAAATATACGCAGTTTCTCCGATGCGGCATCGCCGGCCTCGGCGCGTCGAGCATCGATTTCGAGCTGCAGTTCGACATCCATTCGACCGACTATGAAGTGGTCTTCGCCACCAATCACGAGATACTGATCGAGATAGTGAGCGAATTTGCGGAGGCCGGCATCGAGTTCGCCTATCCGACCCAGACGACCTTCACCGCGGCACCCGACGGGCGGATCATCATGCCCTATCCTGACGCGAGCCATGCCGACGCGGATCATTGTGGCGATCGGCCGAGCGGCTCAACCCCCCGTGCGCCGGAAGCAACGGCGAAGGACGCTTAGGCACCATTGCAATTCGGCGCAGGTGGTACGATCTCGCGTCCATCCTGCGGCGTCCTGCCGCGCGCAACGGTGGAGCCGCCATGTATCCCGCCCTCAGCCTCTACATCGACGGTCAGTTCCTCGGTTCCGAGGGCCGCGCGTCGGAGCCCGTCTTTGATCCGGCGAGCGGCGAAGTTCTCGCTGATCTGCCCCATGCCAGTGCGGCCGACCTCGATACCGCCATCGACGCGGCAACCCGTGCCTTCCCTGCCTGGAAGGCGATGTCCGCCTATGAGCGCTATCGCCTGCTGCGCCGTGCCGCCGATCTGCTGCGCGACCGGAAGGATCACATCGCAAGGGTGATGACCCGGGAGCAAGGCAAGGTGCTTGCCGAGGCCGCGGCAGAGGTCGCCACCTCCGCCGACATTCTCGATTGGTATGCCGAGGAAGGCCGCCGCGCCTATGGCCGGGTCGTGCCCGGCCGCACCGCCGGCACCCGCCAGATCGTGCTGATGGAGCCGGTCGGCCCCTGCGCGGCCTTCACCCCCTGGAACTTTCCGGCGCTCACCCCGATCCGCAAGATCGGCGGTGCGCTCGGCGCGGGCTGCACGCTGATCCTGAAGGCGGCGGAGGAGACGCCGGGCACTGCGCTGGAGCTGGTCCGGGCACTGCATGACGCAGGCGTGCCGGCCGGCGTGGTCAACCTCGTCTTCGGCGTGCCGGCCCAGGTTTCGGAGCATCTCATCGCCGCCAAGGCGATCCGCAAGATCACATTCACCGGCTCGACCGCAGTCGGTAAGCATCTCATGAAGCTGGCCGCCGACACCGCCAAGCGCACCACCATGGAGTTGGGCGGCAACGCACCGGTGATCGTCTTCCCCGATGCCGATCTCGACAAGGCGGTGAACACGCTCGGCTTCTTCAAATTCCGTAACGCCGGCCAGGTTTGCGTCTCGCCGCAGCGTTTCTTCGTGCATGAGAGCCTGTACGACCGCTTCCTCGATGGCTTCACCGAGAAAGCCAAGGCGGTGAAGGTCGGAAACGGCCTCGCCGAGGGCACCGGAATGGGTCCGCTTGCCAACCCGCGCCGGATCGAGGCCATGGAGCGGGTCGTCGCCGATGCTGCCGCCCGCGGCGCCAAGGTCGCGGCCGGCGGCGAGCGGATCGGCAATCAGGGCAATTTCTTCCAGCCGACCGTGCTGACCGACCTCGCCGATGACACGCTGTCGCTCAGTCAGGAGATTTTCGGCCCGGTCGTCCCGGTCGTGCCCTTTGCCAGCACGGACGAGGTGCTGAAGCGCGCCAACTCGGTCGACATGGGTCTCGCCAGCTACGCCTTCACCCGCTCGATCGACACCGCCCAGATGGTGAGCGAGGCGCTGGAGAGTGGCATGGTCGGCATCAACACGCTCGCCATCTCCACCCCCGAGACGCCGTTCGGCGGCATCAAGGAGAGCGGCCACGGTTCGGAAGGCGGCATCGAGGGGCTGCAGGCCTATCTCAACGTGAAGTTCGTCGCCCAAGCGTAGCAGCAATCAGCCCTCTGCCGCAAAGCGGAGGGGAGATATGTTTCCCCCTTGACCCCGCCCGCCTCCGCCCCCAGATGGCAATCGGAACGAATCAGTCCGATTTGGGAGCGTCATGCGGCTTTCGAGCCTCGCCGACTATGCGGTCGTCATGCTGTCCGCCGCCGCGCGTCATCCGCGCGACGCGCGGCTTTCGGCGACCTTGCTGGCCGACGAGACGGGCGTGCCCCTGCCTACTGCACAGAAGCTGATGGGCCGCCTCGCCGGGGCGGGACTCCTCGAATCCGCACGCGGCACCGGCGGTGGTTTTCGCCTTTCGCGCGAGCCCTGTTCGATCAGCCTCGCCGACATAGTGGAAGCAGTCGAGGGGCCGATCGCCATGACTGCCTGCGTCGAGCAGGGAAAGCATGACTGCGGGTTGGAAACCGCCTGCAAGGTCAGGCCGCATTGGAGCGTCGTGAACGGCGCCGTGAAGGGCGCGCTTGCCGGCGTCTCGCTGGCCAGCCTCGCCGGAGCAGAATTATGAGCACGCGCAACGAAGAAGCCTATGCCGCCGTCGAGGAGCAGTCCCGCTACAAATGGGGCTTCACCTCGGACATCGAGCAGGATTTCGCGCCGAAAGGGCTGAGCGAGGAAACCATCGCTTTCATCTCGGCCAAGAAGAATGAGCCGCAGTGGATGCTCGACTGGCGGCTCAAGGCCTATCGCCGCTGGCTGGAGATGGAGAGTCCGGACTGGGCCAAGCTGAACGTGCCGCCGATCGATTATCAGGACGCCTATTATTATGCGGCGCCCAAGGCCAAGCCGACGCTGAAGTCGCTCGACGAGCTCGATCCCGAGATCCTCGCCACCTATCAGAAGCTCGGCATCCCGATCGAGGAGCAGAAGGTGCTCGCCGGCGTCGAGGGTTCGCGCAAGGTGGCGGTCGATGCGGTGTTCGATTCCGTCTCCGTCGCGACCACCTTCCGCGAGGAGCTGAAGGCCGCAGGTGTCATCTTCCTCTCGATCAGCGAGGCGATCCGCGAATATCCCGAGCTGGTGAAGAAGTGGCTCGGCAAGGTGGTGCCGCAGCACGACAATTATTTCGCCGCGCTCAACAGCGCGGTCTTCTCCGACGGCACCTTCGTCTATGTGCCCGAGGGAGTGCGCTGCCCGATGGAGCTCAGCACCTATTTCCGCATCAACGCGGCCAATACCGGCCAGTTCGAGCGGACGCTGATCATCGCCGACAAGGGCAGCTACGTCTCCTATCTGGAGGGCTGCACCGCGCCCCAGCGCGACGAGAACCAGCTCCACGCCGCGGTGGTCGAGCTGGTTGCGCTCGACGATGCCGAGATCAAATATTCGACGGTGCAGAACTGGTATCCCGGCAATGCCGAGGGGCTGGGCGGCATCTATAACTTCGTCACCAAGCGCGCGCTCTGCCAGGGCCGTAACAGCAAGGTCAGCTGGACGCAGGTCGAGACCGGCAGCGCGATCACCTGGAAATATCCGAGCTGCGTGCTGGCGGGCGAGAACAGCGTCGGCGAATTCTATTCGGTGGCGGTGACCAACAACCGCCAGCAGGCGGATACCGGCACCAAGATGATCCATCTCGGCAAGGGCAGCCGCTCGACGATCGTCTCCAAGGGCATCTCGGCCGGGCATAGCAATAACACCTATCGCGGCCTCGTCCGCGTCGGCGCGTCGGCGGAGAGCGTGCGCAACTTCACCCAGTGCGATTCGCTGCTGCTCGGCCACGACTGCGGCGCCCACACCGTGCCCTATATCGAGGTGAAGAACCCGTCGGCGCAGATCGAGCATGAAGCGACGACCAGCAGGATTAGCGACGACCAGCTCTTCTACGCGATGCAGCGCGGGCTGAGCCAGGAGGATGCGGTAGCACTGATCGTCAACGGCTTCTGCCGCGAGGTGCTGCAACAGCTGCCGATGGAGTTTGCGGTTGAAGCGCAGAAGCTCCTGGGTATTTCGCTGGAAGGTTCGGTCGGGTGATCAAAAAGCGTTCAACGTCGCGTGCCGTCGTGACCCCGGCTGCCGCCTTTTTCGGCCTGACTCTTTGCTCGACAACGGCACCCGCGATGAATCCCCCGCTCAATCCGCTCGACGCCTGCCTGAAATCGGAAGTCGAGAAGCAGATCGGCGATAGAGTCTCTGTTCTAAGCGATGACGAACGCACCGTGGTCGCCGACAAAGCAATGGGCGCATGCCTCGAACATGTTGATCCGCTAGTTCGGCAGATCAAGGAAATCCGCGATGGTTCGATGAGCATGGATCAAGGTCGTGCGGCGATGAACCTCATTTCGATCCGAATCGTGAATGGGTTTGTAGCTACAACGATTGCTCACAACAGACAGGTACATTGAGCGGTGATACTGAAAATTGAAAATCTCAACGCCGAGGTGGACGGCAAGCCGATCCTCAAAGGCCTCTCGCTCAGCATCAACGCGGGCGAGGTGCACGCGATCATGGGCCCCAACGGCGCCGGCAAGTCGACGCTGTCCTACGTCCTGGGCGGCCGCCCCGGCTATGAAGTGACGGGCGGCAGCGCCACGTTCGATGGCCAGGACCTCCTTGCGCTCGACCCGCATGAGCGGGCGGCGGCCGGCCTGTTTCTCGGCTTCCAATATCCGGTCGAGATTCCCGGCGTCTCCAACGTCCAGTTCCTGCGCGAAGCGCTCAACGCCCAGCGCAAGCTGCGCGGCGAGGAGCCGCTGTCGGGCGGCGATTTCCTGCGCCTCGCCCGCGGCCAGGCGGATGCGCTCGGCCTTTCGATGGACATGCTCAAGCGCCCGGTGAACGTCGGCTTCTCGGGTGGCGAGAAGAAGCGCAACGAGATGGTGCAGATGGGGATCATCGATCCGAAGCTCGCCATTCTCGACGAAACCGACAGCGGGCTCGACATCGATGCGCTGCGGGTGGTGTCCGAAGGCATCAACAGGATCATGCGCAAACCGGGCAAGTCGGTGCTGCTCATCACCCATTATCAGCGGCTGCTCGACTATGTGAAGCCGGACTTCGTGCACGTGCTCGCCGCCGGGCGGATCGTGAAGTCGGGCGGGCCGGAACTCGCGCTCGAACTGGAGCGAGAGGGTTACGCACAGGTGGCCGCTTGACGCTCGCTCTTCCTTCGACCCGCCAGGAGGCGTGGCGCTGGAGCGACCTTTCCGCTCTGCCCACGCTGGCCGAGCAGGCGCCACGCGGCGGCGTGATCGACGCGCATGATTTCTGGATCGGCGACGGCCCCCGCCTGCTGTTCATCGACGGCCATTATGATGCGGGCCTCAGCCGCCCTGGGCCGGTTGAGATCGGGCGGACCGGCGACGCGAGCGATCACCCGCTCGCGCGGCTCGCCGGCGGAGACGGCTGGGTGCTGACGCTCGGCCACGACCATGCGCCGTCCGGTACGATCGAGATCGTCCATGTAGCGACCGGCGGCGCCAGCCATCTGCCCGCGCGGATCACGCTGGCCGAGGACGCGCAGGCAAGCATCGTCGAGACCTTCGTGGGTGATGGCTGGGCCAATCGCTTCACCCGCATCGCTCTCGCCCGTTCGGCGCGGCTGATGCGCACCGTGCGACTGCTCCAGTCCAGCGGCTTCCAATCGATCCGCGAGGAAGCGGCAATAGCGGAGGGCGCCAGCCTGGTGACGATCCTGCTCGGTGCCGGCGCCGCGGGGACGCGTATCGACGCCGCCCTGTCGCTCGACGGCGAGGGCGCCTTCGCCGAGTTCGGCGGCGCGCTTCTCGCCCGCGGCGATCAGCGCCACGACGCCAACATCGTACTGCGCCATGCCGCACCGGGCGGATCGAGCCGCCAGATCTGGCGGGCGGTGGCGGACGACAGCGCGACCGACAGCATCGCCGCGCGCGTCGAGGTCGCGCGCGGTGCACAGCAGACCGATGCCGAACAGTCTTTGAAGGGACTGCTGCTGGCCCGCACCGCGACGATCAACACCAAGCCCGAGCTCGAAATCTTCGCGGACGACGTGAAATGCGCCCATGGCTGCGCGATCGGCGAATTGGACAAGCAGGCGCTGTTCTACATGCAAAGCCGCGGCATCCCGCCGCATCCTGCCCGCGCGCTGCTGACGCGATCCTTCGTCGCCGGCGCTCTGGAACGGATCGGCGAGGAGGCGGTACGCGATGCGGTGCTGGCCGACGCCGAAGCCTGGCTGGGAGAGGCGGCGTGATCTTCCGAATGACGCCATCCCAGCCCTTCGACTTCGCTCAGGATGAACTTCGCCTTCGGCGAAAGCTGGGATCGCTCTCGGCCGGCATCCGGTTCGAAATGGCAAGAGACCCCGGCTTCCGCTGGGGTGACGAGGCTTAGCAATGACCGTTCTCGACCAGACCCGCCCGCTCGACTTGCTCGCTGATTTCCCGGCGATCCCGCAGGGATGGGCCTATCTCGATACAGCCGCCACGGCACAGAAGCCGCGCCCGGTGATCGATGCGATCACCCGCGCCTACGACACCAGCTATGCCACGGTGCATCGCGGCGTCTATCAGCGCTCGGCGGACATGACGCTGGCCTATGAAGCCGCGCGGCGCCGTGTCGCAGGCTTCATCGGTGCCGCCTCGGCAGACCAGATCGTCTTCGTGCGGGGCGCCACCGAGGGCATCAATCTCGTCGCGCAGAGCTGGGGCCAGCGCCTCGGGCCGGGCGATCGCATCCTGCTGTCGGCGCTGGAGCATCACAGCAACATCGTGCCTTGGCAGCTGCTGCGCGATCGCACGGGGGCCGAGATCGACGTGATCCCGCTGACCGCGGATGGCCAGGTCGATCTGGTCGCCGCCGAGGCGATGATCGGGCCGCAACACAAGCTGGTCGCGCTCGCTCATGTCTCCAACGTGCTCGGGTCGATCCTCGACGTGCGCCGCGCGGCCGACATGGCCCATGCGGTGGGTGCCAAGCTGCTCGTCGACGGCTGCCAGGCGGTGCCGCGGCTCGCCGTCGACGTCGCGACGCTCGGTGCGGATTTCTACGTCTTTTCCGGCCACAAGCTCTACGGGCCGACCGGGGTGGGCGTGCTCTGGGCGAAGGCCGAGATCCTCGATTCGATGCCGCCCTGGCAGGGCGGCGGATCGATGATCGATCGGGTGACCTTCGAACGGACGACCTATGCGCCCGCCCCTGCCCGGTTCGAGGCCGGCACGCCGCACATCACCGGCGCGCTGGGTCTGCATGCCGCGATCGACTATGTCGAGGCGATCGGGCTCGATGCGATCCACGCCCATGAGGCGGCGCTGGTCCGGCTGACACGCGAGGCGCTGGGCAATCTCAACAGCGTGCGCCTGTTCGGGCCGGAAAATTCGGCCGGCATCGTCAGCTTTGCGGTCGAGGGGGTGCATCCCCACGATGTCGGCACCATATTGGACGAGGAACAGGTCGCGATCCGGGCCGGCCATCATTGCGCGCAGCCACTGATGGACGTGCTCGGTGTGCCGGCAACGGCACGGGCCAGCTTCGGGGTGTATAACGGTGAACAGGATGTCGCGCGGCTGGTGCGCGGGATCGAGCGGGTGACGAGAATTTTCGGATGAACGACGAACCCACATTCAGCAGCGAAGAGGTCGACGCAGTCGCGCCTCCACCCAAGGCGCGCGTCGAACGCGAGCCAGATTATCTCGATGGTTTCCTGAGCCAGGCGCCGCGCGGCGTGCCCGCGGGCGAGCCGGGCGGCGAGATCTACGAAGCCGTGATCACCGCGCTGCGGGAGATTTACGATCCCGAGATTCCTGTGAACATCTACGATCTCGGCCTGGTCTATGGCGTAGACGTGGCCGATGGCGGCCATGTCGTCGTCACCATGACGCTGACCACGCCGCACTGCCCGGTTGCAGAATCGATGCCGGGCGAGGTGGAATTGCGCGTCGGCTCCGTGCCCGGGGTCGGCGTCGCGGAGGTCAACCTCGTCTGGGATCCGCCCTGGGATCCGCAGAAGATGTCCGACGAAGCCAAGCTCGAGTTAGGAATGCTCTGATGGCGACCACCACCCGTGCCCGGCCCGCCGCGCTGACCCTTACCCCCTCGGCCGAAGCGCGCATCGCCGCGCTGATGGCCGAGGCACCCGAGGGCGCCGTCGGCGTCAAGCTTTCAACCCCGCGGCGCGGCTGCTCCGGCCTCGCCTACTCGGTCGACTATGTCACCGAGGCGGATCCGTTCGACGAGAAGATCGTGACGCCGGGCGGGGATTTCTACGTCGACGGCGGCTCGATCCTCTATCTGATCGGCTCGACCATGAATTGGGTCGAGGATGATTTCAGCGCTGGCTTCGTGTTCCAGAATCCAAACGCCAAGGGCAGCTGCGGCTGCGGCGAGAGCTTCACGGTGTGATCCCCTCATCCTCCCCGGAACGGGGAGGGGGCCGCGCGCAGCGCGGTGGAGGGGACCCCACCTCTCTTCGCACGGAGCAATGACCGATAGCGCGGAACCCCTCCACCATCCTTCGGATGGTCCCCCTTCCCGTTCCGGGGAAGATGGGGGAAGGTGATGACGGTTGTCCCGCCTCTCCGCTTCCTCTAGTGCGAGCGCGCCCCATGACACCTGCGCTCGCCCATATCGACACGTGGATCTTCGATCTCGATAACACGCTGTATCCAGCGTCGACGGATCTGTTCGGCCTGATCGACGTGCGCATGGGCCAGTTCATCCAGAACCTCCTCGGCGTCGATCCGATCGAGGCGCGGCGCATCCAGAAGAGCTATTTCATCGAGCATGGCACGACGCTGAGCGGCCTGATGCAGGCGCATGGCGTCGATCCGCATGACTTCCTTGGCTATGTCCACGATATCGAGATGGACGTGCTGGCCGAGGATGCGCGGCTGATCCGTTCGGTCGCCGCGCTGCCGGGACGCAAGCTGGTGTTCACCAATGGCGATGCGCCCTACGCACAGCGCGTGCTCGCGCGGCTCGGGCTGTCCGACGCGTTCGAGGCGATCCATGACATCCATGCCTGTGCCTATCAGCCGAAGCCCCAGCCGGACAGCTACCGCTCGATGATCGAGGCGCTGGGCGTCCGTCCGTCGAGCGCGCTGTTCGTCGATGATCTTGCGCGTAATCTGAAGCCGGCGAAGGAGCTCGGCATGACCACCGTCTGGGTCAACAACGGCTCCGAGCGGGGCAGCGCGGACGCGCATCCCAGTTTCATCGATTATGAGACGTCCGACGTGGGCGAATGGTTGGAATCCATCACGGGAGCGAATGGCAAATGAGTGATCTGCGCGCCGTAATCGAAAAGGCCTGGGACGAGCGCGACGGGCTTGGCTTCGCCACGAAAGGCGAAGTGCGCGATGCAGTGGAAGCCGCGCTCGCGCTGCTGGATTCCGGCGAAGCGCGCGTGGCCGAGAAGAGCGGCGGCGAATGGATCGTCAACCAGTGGCTGAAGAAGGCGGTGCTGCTCTCCTTCCGGCTCAACGACAACGCCCTCGTGCCCGGCGGATCGGGTGGCGCGCCGGGTTGGGACAAGGTGCCGAGCAAGTTCGCCGGCTGGGACGAGGCGAAGTTCCGTGCCGCCGGCTTCCGCGTGGTGCCGGGCGCGGTGGCCCGCGCCGGCGCGCACATCTCCAAAGGCGTCGTGCTGATGCCGAGCTTCGTCAACATCGGCGCCCATGTCGGCGAAGGCACGATGGTCGACACCTGGGCGACGGTCGGCAGCTGCGCCCAGATCGGCAGGAACGTCCATCTCTCCGGCGGCGTCGGCATCGGCGGCGTGCTAGAGCCGCTGCAGGCCAACCCAGTGGTGATCGAGGATAATTGCTTCATCGGCGCCCGTTCGGAAGTCGCCGAAGGCGTGATCGTCGAGGAAGGCGCCGTACTGTCCATGGGCGTCTATCTCGGCGCCTCGACCAAGATCGTCGACCGCGCGACCGGCGAGGTCTTCGTCGGCCGCGTGCCGAGCTATGCGGTCGTGGTTCCGGGCGCGCTGCCGGGCAAGCCGCTGCCGGACGGCTCCGCGGGACCGTCGCTCTACTGCGCCGTGATCGTCAAACGCGTCGACGCCCAGACCCGTGCCAAGACCGGTATCAACGAACTGCTGCGGGACTGATTCTTTATCCTCCCCCAAAAGGGAGAGGGGGACCGCCTGAAAGGCGGTGGAGGGGCCGCCGCTCACCACGAGCGATGCATCTGAAGTGAGAGCGGCCCCTCCACCATGCTGCGCATGGTCCCCCTCCCCGTTCCGGGGATGATTACAGGAGCTCCACCACCCGCGTCGCGAGGCGGTCGATCTCGCGCCGGTCGTGGCTCACATAGAGGATCGGCAGCGCCAGCTCGTCCCGTACCCGCTCGATAACCCGCATGATCTCCTCGCGCCGCGGCGCATCCAGCGAGGCAAGCGGCTCGTCCATCAGCAGGAAGCGCGGGCCGGAGAGCAAGGCGCGGCCGATCGCGACGCGCTGCGCCTCTCCGCCCGAAAGCGTCTGCGGCCAGCGATCGAGCAGGCCGCCGATGCCGAGGAAGGTGACCACCTCGTCCAGCCCGATCCAGCGGTTCGCGGCGTCCGCCAACCGCTCGCCATAGACGAGGTTGGCGCGCACCCGCTTATGTGGGAAGAGCCTTCCATCCTGGAAGACATAGCCGGCGCGCCGCCGCTCGATCGCGACGTCGACGCCCTTCTCGCTGTCGTACAGCGTTTCGCCGGCCACCGCGATCCAACCGATGTCGGGCCGTAGCAAACCGGCCACCATGTTGAGCAGGCTCGTCTTGCCAGCACCTGATGGGCCGAACAGCGCGGTCAGGCCGCCGCCGCTCGACAGCGACAGTGCGATCTCCCGGTCGCCCAGCCGGCGCGAGACGTGGATTTCAAAGGACATGATTGCCCCGTCCCGCCCCGGCGCGGCGCGACAGCGCCTCCGACGCGATCAGCGCGACCAGCGACAGGATCACGGAGATGATCGCGAGGCGCGTCACCACCCCCTCCGATCCCGGCACCTGCAGCGCGGCATAGATGGCGATCGGGAGCGTGCGCGTCTCGCCGGGGATGTTGGAAACGAAAGTGATGGTCGCCCCGAACTCGCCGATCGAGCGCGCGAAGCCCAGCACCGCGCCGGCGAGCACACCCGGCAGTGAAAGCGGCAGGGTGATGGTCCAGAAGACATGGACCGGCCGGGCGCCCAAGGTCCTCGCGGCGCCTTCGAGCCGCTGGTCGACCGCTTCGATCGAGAGCCGCATCGCACGAACCATCAGGGGCAAGGCCATGATCGCGGCGGCGAGCGCGGCGCCCGTCCAGCGAAAGATCAGGGTGAGGCCGAACCAGTCATAGAGCAGCACCCCGGCCGGCCCGTTCCGACCGAAGCCGATCAGCAGCAGCCAGCCCGTCACCACCGGCGGCAGCACCAGCGGGAGATGCACGATACCGTCGAGCAGCAGCTTACCCGGAAAGCGCCCGCGCGCCAGCACCCAAGCGAGGGCGAAAGCGACCGGCAGGCACAGGCCGACCGCCACGAAGCTCACCTTGAGCGAAAGGCGGATGATGTCCCATTCGTCCGCCGTCAGGCCCATCGCGCAGCCCTATTGCGGCTTGGTGAAGCCGTAGCGCGCGAAGATCGCGCGGCCCGTGCTCGAAACCAGGAAGCGGCGAAAACCGTCTGCGTCGGCGCTGGTAGCGCCGATCAGCGTCGCGATCGGATAGGTGATCTTCGGATGGCTGTCCGGCGGGAAAACGCCGACGATGCGCACACCCTTGGAGGCCTTGGCGTCGGTCTCATAGACGATGCCGAAGGGCGCTTCGCCGCGCTCCACCAGTGCCAGCGCGGCGCGGACATTCTCAGCCCGTGCAACCTTGGCTTCCACCATCGGCCACACGCCGAGCGCGCTTAGTGCCGCCTTGCCATATTTGCCGGCAGGCACCGAATCCGGATCGCCCATCGCCAGCCGCCCTTCGCCCAGTGCCTTGGCGAGCGGCATGCCCTGGCGGATGGCGATCCTGGTCTTGCTGGCCATCGGCGCGATCAGCACCAGCCGGTTGGCCAGGAAGGAAATGCGCGTGCCGGGCTTCACGAGGCCGTGCTTTTCGACGTCGTCCATCCATGGCTCATCAGCGGAGATGAAGAGATCGGCTGGCGCACCGGCTTCGATCTGCCGCGCCAGCGCGGAGGATGCGGCGAAGGAGAGCACCGGCTTCTCATGCTTGCGCGCCGCCCATGCATTCGCCGCGGCCGAGAGCGATTCCTGGAGGCTGGCAGCAGCCAGCACCAGCGGCGGCCTGGCCTGTACCCCGGCAAGCGGCATCACTGCCGCGACGATGAGAAGACATAGACGGACCAAGCTTTGCGGCATGCCGAACTCTCCGGACGTTATGTCCGTGCATATATGGCGAAACCTGCCGCCGCCAGAGCCAGAATGAGGAATGTGGGTGCCGAAGCGCGGGTCGCGGAGCGTCCTTGCTTTCCGTAAACGCATTCGGCACGACGAAGGTCTTCGCCGCGCTAACTTTCGTCCAAAGCCGAGGGATGCGGCGGCAGGGGGGTGGAACGCAACAGGCCGGCGAGGGTAGCAAGCTCGGCGTCGGCGGCCGCGCCGATCCTGTCCATCAGCGCCTGATAGGCCGCCAGCACCGCCCGGCCGGTATCCGTCACGCGGGCGCCGCCGCCGCGCCGCCCGCCCACCTCGGTCTCGACCAGCGGCTCGATCCAGCTGCGGTTCATCACATCGACCAGCATCCAGGTGCGGCGATAGCTCATGCCGAGTGCGCGCCCGGCCGCGGAGATCGACCCTTCGCGGATGATGGCATCGAGCAGCGCGGCCTTGCCCGGCCCCATCGCGATCTCATCGCCGCAGAAAAGCTGCGCCTTCAGCTTCAGCGGCCCGGCCGGCCTCGCCATCGTTCAATCCTCGTCCTCGTCGTCGCGACCGATCAGATCGAGCGCCCGGGCGCGTATCTGCCGCGTCATGCACCAGTGCACCAGCGCTTCTTCGCGGCCGTGCGTCACCCACACCTCGTTCGGCGCGATCTCGATGAGAGTGGCGGTCAGCTCGTCCCAATCGGCATGGTCCGAGATGACCAGCGGCAGCTCGACATTGCGCTGCCGTGCACGCTGGCGCACCCTCATCCAGCCCGATGCCATCGCGGTGATAGGATCCGGCAACCGGCGCGACCAGCGATCGTTGAGCGCGGAGGGTGGCGCGATCACGATGGCCCCCTTCAACGCGGCCGCCGGAAGACCCGTCACCGGCGGCAGTTCTCCCAGTTCCAGCCCGAACTGGCGGTAGAGATCGCATAAACGCTGCAACGCACCGTGGATGTAGATGGGCGCGGCATAGCCATGCGCACGCAGCTCCAGGATCAGGCGCTGTGCCTTGCCCAGCGCATAGGCGCCGATCAGGATGCAGCGATCCGGATTGGCCGCGCGCGCGGCGAGCAGTCGGTCGATCTCGCTGCCGATGTCGGGATGGCGGAAAACCGGCAGGGCAAAAGTCGCCTCGGTGATGAACACGTCGCACGGCACCGGCTCGAACGGCGCGCAGCTTGGATCCGGGCGGCGCTTATAGTCCCCCGAAACGACGATCCGCTCGCTGCCCTTCTCCAGCACGATCTGAGACGAACCCAGCACATGGCCTGCGGGTACGAAGCGGATGGCGAGATCGTCGGTTCGGATCGTCTCGCCATAGGCGACCGGCTGGCCGGGCTGCGGACCATAGCGCGTTGCCATGATCGCCAGCGTTTCGGCCGTAGCGAGCACGGCACCATGGCCGCCACGGGCATGGTCGGAATGGCCATGAGTGATCAGCGCCCGCGGCTTGGGCTGGGATGGATCGATCCACAGATCGGTGCCCGCAATGCGAATCCCTTCGCGATGCACCTCGATCCAGCGGGCGGCCGTCACCGCCGGGGCTCAATCGTAAGCGCCACCCAATACACGCACCGCATCGACACTCGCCTGCAACCGTCTCGTATAGAGATTGAGTGCCGTACGCTGGGCGTCAAGGGCGGCGGTCTGCGCAGTGACCACTTCCAGATAGTCCGACGCGCCGTCGCGATAGCGGACGAAGGCGAGGTCGCTGGTTCGCTGCGCCGCGGCCGCGGCATCCTGCTGGTCCCTCGCCTCCACCGCCAGATTGGCGCGCTGGGCGAGATTGTCCTCGACCTCCTTGAACGCGGTGAGCACGGTGGAGCGGTAATTGGCGGCCGCTTCGTCGAACTCCGCACGCGCCTGCCGCGTCGCCGCGATCCGCTTGCCGCCGTCGAACAGATTGAGCACTGCCGCCGCCGGACCGATCGCCCAGAAGAGGTTGGGCGCACTGAGCAGGTTCGGGCCGGTGGTTTCGTATCCCCCGGACGCGCCGAGCGTGACTGTGGGGAAAAATGCCGCCTTGGCAACGCCGATGCGGGAGTTGGCGGCGGCCACGCGCCGCTCGGCCGCCGCGATGTCCGGCCGGCGCTGCAGCAGCGTGGAAGGCGCGCCGTTAGGCACCGCGGGCGGCGCGATGGTCAGCCTGGCCGGCGCGAGCGTGAAGCTGGAAGCGACCTCGCCGACCAGCGCGGCGACCGCATCCTCCGCCATCGCGCGCTGGATGGCGAGATCGGAAAGCTGCGCGCGCACCGAGGAAAGCTGCGTCTGCGCGCGATTCGTGTCGAGCCCGGAGGCGATGCCGCCGCTGTGCCGCTTCGCGGTCAGGTCATAGGCCCGGCTATAGGCTTCGACCGTCTGCTGGAGCAGCAAGGTCTGTGCATCGAGCCCGCGCAGGGTGAAATAGGTGTCCGCCAGCTCGGTCTGCAGCGCGAGCCGCACCGAGGCGAGATCCGCGTCGGTCGCCTGCGCCTCCGCCCTGGCCGCCTTCACGCTGTTGCGCACCCGGCCCCACAGGTCGAGCTCCCAGCTCAGCGATCCGCCGACCGTATAGTTGTCATATTTCGCCGCCTTGGACTGAAGCGGCCGGTTGGCCGACAGCCGGTCGCGCTCGGCCGCGCCTTCGGCGTCCAGCGTCGGGAACAGATCGGCGCGCGCACCCTTCACCGCCGCCCGTGCCTGATCGTGTCGTGCCAGCGCGGCAGCCAGCGTCGGGCTGCCCTTCTCGACGCGGGCTTCGAGATCGTTCAGCACCGGATCGTCGTAAACTTGCCACCAGAGCCCCCGCGGCACGGCATCCTGCGGGGTTGCGGCGACCCAATTGCCATCATTCTTGTAGGCGGCGGGCGCGGCGACGACCGGCGGACGATAGTCCGGCGCCATCGAACAGCCGGCGAGCAAAGTCAGCCCGGCGAGCCACGCCAGAGGAGCGCTGCGCATCGGCTCAGCCTTTCTGCGGCTTCGCCGGTGCGTCGGGCGCGATGCGCACCGTGTCGCCATTGGCGATCGCGTCCGGCGGCGTGTCGATGACGCGCTCGCCGCCGGCAAGGCCGGTCAATATCTCGACGGTCGCGCCTTCGTCGCGGCCGAGCGTGACCGGGCGGATGCTCACCTTGTCGCCCGGCCCGACGACCGCGACGGACATGCCCTTCTCGCCGAAGATCAGCGCGCTCGACGGCAGATGGACGCTGCCCGTGCTGCCGGTGAGCGGGAAGGCGACCTGCGCATAGGCGCCGGGCTTCAGTGCGCGATCGCCATTGTCCGCCTGCAATTCGACGAGCACGGTGCCCGACTGCACGTCCACCGCATCCGCCGTCCGGGTCAGCACCGCATCGAAGATCCGTCCGGGATATTCGGGCAAGGACAGCGTCGCGTGCATGCCCTGATGGATCTGCGCCGAATAGACCTGCGGCACGCGCACATAGATGCGCATGCGATGCACGTCCGAAACGGTGAAGAGCGGAGTCGACGCGGCATTGCCCGATACGATCAAGGCGCCGATCTGGGTCGAGCGGCTGGTGACCACTCCGCTGAATGGCGCGGTGATGCGGGTGAAGCCCTGCAGCGCCTCGAGCCGCTTCACATTGGCGAGGCTGGCATTGGCGAGCGCATTCTTGGCGGCGAGATCGCCATTCTTCTCATCCGATTCCTGTGTCGAGACCGCATCCTGCTTGAGCAGCGCGGACCAGCGCGTCGCGGTCGACTGAGCGAGGCGGCGATTGGCGAGCGCGGTCTGATAGTCGGCCCGCGCCTGGGCGAGCTGCTGCTCCACGTCGGGCGCATCGATCACCGCCAGCGTCTGACCGGACGTGACGCTGTCGCCGATGTCGGCCAGCCAATTGTGGACATAGCCGTTGGTGCGCGCATAGATGGCGGCGCTGTTAAACGCTTGGACATTGCCGGGCAGCACCAGATTGCCGGCCTTGGCGTCACGCTCGGGCCGGACGATCGACACGGCAGGCGTGCCATTGGCTTCCGCGATCGACTTGGCGTCGCGGTCGGCCCAGGCACGGACGGTCAGCCCTCCGCCCACGATCGCGAGAGCGATGATGCCTGCGCCGATGCCGAGGCGCTTCATTTTGGCGTCCTGTTGAGTGTCATGCATGCGCAAGTTCCAGGTCCTTGGCGGGATTCTTGGCCACCCGCCCGTGGCGATGGACGAAGCTGAAGACGACCGGCACGAAGAAGAGCGTCGCGCAGGTCGCGAAGAGAAGGCCGCCGATGACCGCGCGGCCGAGCGGGGCGTTCTGCTCACCGCCGTCGCCCATGCCGAGCGCCATCGGCAGCATGCCGATGATCATCGCGAGCGCGGTCATGAGTACCGGACGGAAGCGGACCATGCCGGCCTCGAGCGCGGCCTTGGTAGAGTCGCCGAGCTCATCCAGCCGTTCACGGGCGAAGGAGATGACCAGGATCGAGTTGGCCGTCGCCACGCCCATGCACATGATCGCCCCGGTCAGCGCCGGAACCGAAAGGGTGGTGCCCGTGGTGAACAGCATCCAGACGATACCCGCGATTGCCGCGGGCAGCGCGGTGATGATCACGAACGGATCCAGCCAACTCTGAAAGTTCACCACGATCAGCAGGTAGATCAGCACGACCGCGCCGAGGATGCCGTACCCCAGGCCGGAGAAGGCCGCGTTCATCGTCGCATATTGGCCGCGCTGGGTGACGGTAACGCCCTTCGGCTGTTCATGCTCCAGCTCCTTGATCGCCTTGGCGATGTCGGACGAGACCGCACCCAGATCGCGGCCCTGCGGCGTTGCGTAGATGTCGATCAGCGGCTGGATGTTGTAGTGGCTGGCAACCGCCGACGAGGTGGTGCGCTTGAACGTGCCGAGGCCGCCCAGCACCTGTGTCTGCTGCTGACCCGTGCCCGAGACCGGCACGTTCTGCAGGTCGCTGATCGAGTTCACCCTATATTCCGGGGTCTGCGCGACGACCGGGTAGGATACGCCGTTCTGCGGATTGAGGAAGAAGACGGGGGCCGTCGTCGAGGTGCCGGCCAGCGAGGTCGCGAGGCTGTTGGTCACGTCGCGCTCGGTGAACCCGAACTGGCCGATGCGAGAGCGATCGATGTCGATATTGATCTGCGGATAGCGCGACGATTGCTGGATGCGCGCGTCGGCGACGCCCGGGATGGTGCGGATGCGGCGCAATATCTTCGTCGCGAAGGCGGCATTGTCCCCGAGATTGCGGCCAGACACCTGGATGTCGATCGGGGCGGGCGCACCGAAGTTCAGGATCTGGCTGGTGATATCCGCCGGCAGGAAGGCGAAGCTCGAGCCGGGGAAGCTTTCGGGCAGCTTCTTGCGCATCTCCGCGACATAGTCCGCCGTCGGCTTGTGCCCCTCCTTCAGCGCGATCATGATGTCGCCGTCCTGCGGGCCGATCGTGCCGCTGTTGTTGTAGGTCGTGTTGATGCCGCTGACCGGCAGGCCGATATTATCGGCCACCGAGGCCAGTTCTTCGGGCGGAATGATCTCGCGGATGCGGCGGGTGATCCGTTCGAACTCCGCGGACGTGTCCTCGATACGCGAGCCGATCGGCGCGCGTACGTGCAGCATGATCTGGCCGGCATCGACCGCCGGGAAGAAATTGCGACCGAGGAAGGGCACCAGCAGGAACGAAAGAAACACGACCGCCATGAAGCCGGCCATGAACCGGTTCCGGTTTTCGAGCGCACGCTCCAGCAAGCCGGTGTAGCGATCACGCACCTGCTCGAACCGGGCCTCGAAGCCGCGCTGGAAGCGGATCAGCGGATTACGCGTCTCCGGCTTCTCGATCTCATGGCCATGCTCGTCATGATGCGGCTTCAGGAGATACATCGCCATGGTCGGCACCAGGGTGCGCGACAGGACGAAGGATGCGATCATCGCGAACACGACCGAAAGCGCCATCGGCACGAAGAGGAAGCCCGAGACGCCCGGCAGGAAGAACATCGGCACGAACACGATGCAGATGCAGAGCAGCGAGACGAAAGCTGGCGTCACGATCTGGGCGGCGCCATCCAGAATGGCTTGGAGGACGCCCTTGCCCTGCTCGAGATGCCAGTTGATGTTTTCGATCGTCACGGTCGCATCGTCGACGAGAATGCCGACCGCGAGCGCGAGGCCGCCAAGCGTCATCACGTTCAACGTCTGACCAAACGCAGCCAGCGCAGCTACGGCGGCCAGCACGGCGAGCGGGATCGAGACGGCGATGATCACCGTCGAGCGCCAGGAACCCAGGAACAGCAGGATCATCAGCGAGGTCAGCGCCGCGGCAATCGCACCCTCCCGCACCACGCCCGATACCGCCGCCTTCACGAAGATCGACTGGTCGCCGATCGGCGTGATCTTGAGCGAGTCCGGCAGGCCCGCGGTCGCGCCCGGCAGCTTGTCCTTGATGCCCTGCACGACCGCCAGGGTCGACGTCGATCCGTTCTTGAAGATCGTCATCAGCACCGAGCGGTGGTTCTCGACATGCACGACGTTGGTCTGCGGCGCGCTGCCGTCGCGCACATAAGCGACGTCGCGCATGTAGATGGTGGCGCCGTTGACCACCTTGACCGGGATCGCGTTCAACTCCTCCACCGACGGCGGCGCATTGTTCAGCTTCACGCTGTATTGGAAACTGCCGATCTTCACGAAGCCGGCGGGATTGATCTGGTTCTGCGAGGCGATCGCGCTGGCCACGTCCTGCGCGGAGAGCCCCTTGGACTGGAGCGCCTGGGGATCGATGTCGATCTGGATCTGGCGTTGCTTGCCGCCGAACGGATAGGGCATGGCGGCGCCCGGCACGGTCACCAGTTGCGGCCGGATCTGGTTCTGCGCCAGATCGAACATCTGCTGCTCCGACAGGCCCTTGCCCGACATGGCGAGCTGAATGATCGGCACCGTCGAGGCGCTGTAGTTGAGGATCAGGGGCGGGGTGACGCCCGGCGGCATCTGGCGGAGCACGGTCTGCGAGATGGAGGTCGTCTGCGCGGTCGCGGTGCGGATGTCCGCGCCGGGCTGGAAATAGATCTTCACCACGCCGATGCCCTGCATCGATTGGCTTTCGATATGCTCGATGTCGTTGACCGTTGTGGTCAGCGTGCGCTCGAAAGGCGTGACGATGCGCCCCGACATCTCATCCGGCGGCAGGCCGGCATATTGCCAGACCACCGCGATCACCGGCACGCCGATGTTCGGGAAGATGTCCACGGGCGTGCGGAATGCGGACAGGATGCCGACGATCATGATCAGGATCGCCATCACGATGAACGTGAGCGGCCTTCTAAGGGCGATCCGGACGAGCTCGTTCATTAACTACTCCGCGAAGCCGGTCGGCTTCATCCACGAAATAGTGCCGCCGCCGCCCCCTCCAGAAGCGTGACACAGACGAATCCACCGCACAGGACATGCAAATGGTGCAGCGCGGCAAAGGAGCGCTGCGGCGTTCCATTGCAATGCAAAACTGATATTGTCCAATAGGCTGTACGGCTCGATCGATATGTCTTACGAATGGATCGATGGAGCTCCGCCACCTCCGCTACTTCGTCCGCGTCGCCGAGGAGCTGCATTTCGGCCGCGCCGCGCAGCGGCTGGGCATCTCGCAGCCACCGCTCAGCCAGCAGATTCGCGCGCTCGAAGACGAATTAGGCGTCTTCCTGTTCGATCGCACCAGCCGCCGCGTCGAGCTGACCGAAGCCGGCAAGCTGTTCCTGGTGGAGGCCCGCCGCATTCTCGAGCAGGCGGTCCACGCCGTCCAGGTGGCCCGCCGCGCGCAGCATGGCGAGCTGGGCGAGCTCAGCATCGGCTTCACCGCCTCGGCACCCTTCACGCCGGCCATCTCGCGCGCGCTGTTCGATTATCGCCAGGCCTATCCCGAGGTGCACCTCACCCTTTCGGAAATGGCCCGCGCGCGGCAGATCGAGGCAGCAGTGGAGCGCCGGCTGGATATCGGCTTCCTGCGCGGGCTGGAACTGCCCGGCCTTCCCGCGGATCTCGTCACCACGGCGCTACTGGTGGAGCCGCTGCTGGTCGCGATGCGCGCGGATCATCCCCTCGCCCAACGCAGGGAACCGCTTGCCATCTCGGACATCGCGGACGAGCGGCTGGTGATCTACGAGCGCGATCCCGGCGCGGGCTTCAACGAGCAGGTGGAGATGTTGTGGCGCCAGTCCGGCCATGAGCTGCGCATCGCCCAGGAGACGCGTGAGCTTTCCACCCTGCTTGGCCTCATCGCCGCCGGGCTCGGCATCTCGGTGGTCAGCCGCTCGTTGAGCGCACTGCATACCGACAATGTGGTCTATCTGCCGCTCGCCGATCCGTCTGCGATCAGCCGGATGTGGCTGATCCGCCACCGCGCCGCTTCGGCCGCCTGCCGCAACTTCGTCGCCATCGTCGAGCGTGCGCTGATCGAGGCCGGTTGAGCACCGCCCCCTGCGGCGGCCCGCATGCTCACACGATCATTCGCCGCAGCGTCTCGATGCGGTCCGCTTCCGCCGCTGGCTTGTCCTGCCGGATACGGGCGACGCGCGGAAAGCGCATGGCGAGACCGGACTTGTGGCGTTTCGAATCGTGAATGGAATCGAACGCCACCTCCAGCACCAGTGTCTTCTCCACCTCGCGCACTGGACCGAAGCGGCCCACCGTATGGTTGCGCACGAAGCGGTCGAGCCAGATCAGTTCCTCGTCGGTGAAGCCCGAATAGGCCTTGCCGACGGGGAGCAGCTCTCCGGTCTCGGTCCAGCAGCCGAAGGTATAGTCGGAATAGAAGCTCGACCGCTTCCCATGACCGCGCTGCGCGTACATCATCACGCAATCCGCGGTGAGCGGGTCGCGCTTCCATTTGTACCAGAGGCCCGTGCGTCGCCCCGCGACGTAGGGGGAGTCGCGCCGCTTCAGCATCACGCCCTCGATCGCCGCCTCGCGCGCGCCGGCGCGTATCGTCTCCAGCGCATCGAAGTCCTCGGCCTGGATAAGCGCCGAAACGTCGAAGCGGATCGGATCCAGCGCCGCGGCGAAGCGCTCGAGCCGGGGGCGGCGCTCGCTCCAGCCCAGCTCACGCACATCTTCGGCTCCGTCGAACAATATGTCATAGAGCCGCACGAAGGCGGGGTAATCGGCCAGCATCCTGGCGGAGACCTGTTTGCGCCCAAGCCGCTGCTGCAGCGCATTGAAGCTGCCGGCCTCGCCGGCTTGATGCTCGCCCCGCACCAGCAATTCGCCGTCCAGCACGCCACGCGCCGTAAAGGCCCGTGCAACATCCGGAAAGGCGCTGCTGATATCATCGCCTGCGCGGCTGTAGAGGCGGGTCTCGCCGCCTGCACCGACGATCTGGACGCGGATCCCGTCCCATTTCCATTCTGCGGCATAATCGGCGAGATCGACGCGCAGATCCTCGAGCGGGTGGGCGAGCATGAACGGCCGGAACACCGGCGTATCGGCCGGATCCGGTCGCTCCATCCGCCCCTCGCCCCAGGCGAACAGCGTCGCGTAGGGCGGCCGCAGTCCGTGCCAGACCTCCTCCACCGCATCGACGTCCAGTTCGAATGCCTGCGCCAGCGCGGTCTTTGCGAGCCGTGCCGAGACGCCGACGCGCAGCCCGCCGGTAGCGAGCTTGAGCAGCGCGAAGCGGCCACTGGCATCGAGATGATCGAGCATCGCCCCCAGCGCGCCCGGCGCCTCGCTGCGGCCCAGCGCCGACAGCCGGTCGACCACGGCGCCGAGCCGCAACGTGCCATCGTCGATCTCGGCCGGCTCCTCGCCCGGCTTGGGCCAGATCAGCGCCACCGTCTCGGCGAGATCGCCGACATAATCGTAGCTCATCGCCAGTAGCACGGGATCGACCCGCTGCTCGGCCAGCGCACGGATTGCCGCGCCCTTCACCGCCGGCAGGTCGAGCGAACCGGTAAGCGCCGCCATCGCCCAGCCCCTGTCCGGATCGGGCGTGCGGCGGAGATAATCGGCGATGAGCTTGAGCTTGGCATTGCGCGAACGCGTGTAGACGAGCCCGTCCAGCAATTGCGAAAAGTCACGCATGGTGCAGGGCGCGATAGATCATTCGTATCCGAACGTGCAGCATGCTGCCGCCGTTCCTTGAGGCCTCGTGCAGAAACGCGGAACCGGTTTCGCGCAAATGATGCGACTCAGATCAGCCCGCACTAGCGCGCCAGCGCCGCCGCCTGGCTGAGTACGGTCAACACCGCGGCAAAATAATCGTCGGTAAGGACCGGCGCATCGGGTATCTTGCGGCTCATCACCATTGACGCGATCGCCATCGCACCCTGGGACAGCGGATAGGGCGCCACCTCGCCGGTGGTCACGTCCACCCAGGCCGGCGGTACCTGCCCTGAGGCCTTGAACGGCGTCCAATAAGCGCGGAACGGCTGAAGGGCCGAATCGCGGCCACCCCAGTAAAGGTAGAGCGGGATACGCACGGCATCGAAGCCGAAGCGCGGCGGTCGGCCCGCTGCCGGAGTGACAATGTCCTGCGGGCGGAGATCAATCCAGTCGCTGGGCAACTGGTGCTGCCCGAAGCGGGCTCGGGCCAATATCGCCTCGCCATCGCTGACGATGCCCGACCAGCCGGCGCCGTCTGCCTTGCGGAAAGCATCCAGGGCCGGCCAGATATAGTAGGAAAGGTTGACCGTGACCGTCTGGCCGTTGACGAACCCCTGCAGGCCCGGCAGCAGCACCATCCGGTTGCCAACCGGCTTCACCAGCGTCTTCAGGATCGCATCGCGAATCTCTCGCGAGGCGCTCGCCCAGGCTGCAACGCCCCAGCGCTGGGAAGCGCGCAGCAGCGCCCAGGCGATCAGGATATCGCCGTCGGTCGCGTTGTTGGGATCGGTGACTCGCGGATTGGCGTTGGGATCATAGCGCCAGGAAAAGAGGCGCATGTCCTTGCGCGCCAGCGTCGTATCCGTCCAAGCCCATAATTTCTCGAAGCGCGCACGGTCGCCGGCCGCTTCCGCCAGCACCATGCCATAGCCCTGGCCCTCGCTATGGCTGATCCCGCCATTGCCGGTGTCGACGATGCGCCCGTCGGGCATCATGAACCTGGCGGCGAACGCAGCCCACGCCTTCGGTGCCGGCGCAGCCGGCGGACGCTTGGCAGCCTTGGCACATCCGCTCTGAAACATGGTCGCCATCAGCAAAGCCGCCATCGCCGTCCGGCGGTCAACGTCCATGATGAAATTCTATCCTGTCTGCCGTTCGCGATTTGAGCGTCGTCTGCAGCTTCGGCCCACTGCCGAGGCCCCGAAACCAGCCATCATAGACGCCTTCCAATATGCTGGTCAGCGCTGAAGGCCAGAGGCCCCCATCATCTTCCGCCATCTTCACCGGCGCATCGAAATGGACGATGCCGATCCCGTCATCATCGGGCTCGAGGATCACATGGCCCCAGTCGAGTGCGCGCCAAACCTCGTTCATCGCCCCGGCGAGCCGATCGATCCGCTCAACGTCCGGCAACGGGCAGCTTTGCGCAAGACGCATGCCGATCGCCTGGAAGAAGCCATGCGCTTCCTCGGCGCTCGCATTGTCGCGCATTTCCTGCAGCAGCAGGGAAAAAAGCACTGCCAGCGACTTGCGATCCGCGGTGCGGCTTTGCGAGCGCCCGGAATCCGTTCGCTCATGCTCTTCGATCCGATCCGTTCCGCTGCGCATCACTCAGCGCTCCCGATCACCTGCTTCAAATGCAGCATCGTCTGGAACTCTTTATAATTCCCGAAGGTGTTAACCTTTATGTCGCCACCGAGTTGCGTGTTCGCACCGAACTGGTAGTTCACGCCGGCATCCAGCGCATAACCGAAGCCGGTCTTGCTGATGCTGTCGTAGAAGGAGCGCACGTCGTTGTCCTGCGCCTTGAGCGCATCCAGCTTGGCCTGGGCAGCGGCATCGGTGGGATAAAGCCCCACAGCATCCTGCTTGTAGCTCTGATAACCCGGCGCGAAATCGGCGTTGATCTTCCAGCCGCTGCCGAATTTCGTATCGAAATGCATCGGGAAGCTCAGGCTGACAAAGCTTTGTGGGCTGAAATAGCCGCCATGTCCGAACGAGAAGTAATTCTGGTCGTTGGCGTAGGATTGGTAATTGATGTTGGCGCCGATCGTGAAGTTGCTGTTTGCGGATCGGTAGGCACGCAGATATCCGCCAATATTGACCTGATAGCTGCTGTTCTTCTTCACATTGGTGCCGTCATAGCGATAATAGGATGCGTCGGCGTAGACGCCAGTGCCGGCATGATCGTAGGAGATCGACGCGCCGCCGCCGCTGCGCATCACATTGCCCCAGGTCTGCCCGGTCACCGGATCCTTGGTGCCGGCATAGGAGACGACGCTGTCCGTGACTGGCCGACGCTCGCCGAACAGCTTGGCGCTGACGTCCTGGCTGAGCTTCGGCGAGACGGAGACGCCACCCTGGATCTGGGTCTTGCTGAAGCCGATCGGCGTCGATCCCACATCAGCCTTGAACGCGCCGTTCTGATAGCCGACGTCGAATGCAACGCCGGAATCCTGTTGTGTCTCCGCCTGCACCAGCGGCGAAGGCACTTTATCGACGATCGCCTGCGCCTCGATCGTCGGATTATAGCCAAAGCGCGCGAGGCCGGAACCGGTCGGCCGGCCGGAGTCGACCACTACGGGAGAGGCACTGGCGCTGACCCGTCCGCCGGCAAAGCCGGTCGAGACGGTCACCGTGCCGCCTACGTCACGCAGCTTGCTGAGACCCGTCTCGCCAGTACGCTGACGATAGCGGGTCTGCACGTCGACGGTCGTGCCGGCCTCGCCGGCGAGAGCCTCGATGTCATTGTTGATCTGGCGCAAGGTCGGATCGGTGATCGCCGGCGCCCCGCTGCGATTCTGCAATCCGGATGGAACGCCGCCACCGCCCCAATCCTGCGCCGGTGCGCCCCAGCTCTGGGCGGAGGCCATCGGCTGGGCCGATCCGCCGGACCAGCTCGGCTGCGCCGGTACCGCGCCACTCCACGGGTTGCCTGCCGATGACGAGGCGACGGGTGTGGACAGGGGGGATCCGAACGGCGACGATTGAGAGCCGCCACCCCAAGGAGCCGCCTGCCCACCGCCGCCCATATAGGCGGGCGCCGGCATCGTTGGACCACCGCCCCATGGGCCAGCGCCGGGCTCTCCATAGCCGCCGGTCTTCGGCGGCGTGGCGGAAAGGGCGAAGGGGTTGACGGGAACGGGCGCCTGCGCGACCGCGCCGCCGCCTGCCAGGAACGGATTGGCCATCGGAAAGGCACCGCCATTGGGCAGCGCCGTCTGCTGGCGCAGATACAGCGCGCGTGCCTGCTTCAGATAGCGCATCGCCGCGCCGTTATTGTTTTGCGCCTGCTCCATGCGCGCGGCGGCAAGATAGACGTCCACATTGTTGGGCTGGCGCTGGCCTGCCGCCGTGATCGCCTGCTTGGCGCGGCCGAATTCGCGCGCGCCGGTCGACGCGTCCGCCATGCCGATCAGGGCGTTGACGTCGTCGGGATGCTGGCGGAGCAGCATGTCATAGACCTGCATCGCCTGTCCGTTCATCCCCCCGGCCTGATAGAGCCGGGCGAGCGAGCCGAGCAGATCGGGATCGTTCGGCGCTGTCGCCCAGGCGGATTGCAGCACCTCGAAGGCGCTCGCATACTGGCCCTGCTGACGCAGCCGATCGCCCTGCTCGGCGGCTAGGATCGCGTTGAGCTTGCCGGCCGCCTGCGTGCCGTTGCCGGTCTGCCCAGCATTGCCCATCATCTGCTGCACGATTCCGGACGCCTGCTGGTCCTGGCCCGTCTTCGCGAGCACGCGCACGATGCCCTGATAGGCGTCCGGCTCAGCCTGCGGCAGCGCGAGCGCACGCTGGATCAACGCGGAGGCGCCGGCCGTATCGCCGAGCTGGTAGAGCGCGTCGGCGAGCGATCCCAGCGTCGCCACCGGCAGATTGTCATTGCTGGCGATCAGGCGAAGGCCCGACAGCGCCTCCTGCTGACGCCCACGGCCGGCCAGGGTTTTGGCCTGGGCGATAGCCGCCACGGTCTGCTGCTGCAGCACGAACCGCTTCATCTCCAGGGTCAGCTGGTCTTCCGGAATGCGCTTCATCATCGCCACCGCAGCGCCTTCGCGGCCGGACTGGCTCAGATAGAGCGCCGAGGCATAGAGCGCGTCCGGCGACGTCTTGACCGACAGCGGCTGCATCACGCTGTCGCCTGCCGCGGTGCGGCCCTGGCCGAGCAGGAAGCGCGCATATTCGAACCGCGTCCAGGGATCGTCCGGATTGGCCGTCACGGCCTGCTGGAACATCCCCTCGGCAGCACCGACATTGCCCGATGCCGCGGCCTGCATCGCTTGCGCCAGCGAGGCCTTGCCTTGCATCTGCTCGGCCTGCTGCGTGGACTGGCGGCCGCCACGGCCGCTATTGGCGGCGGCTACGTCGCGATA
Source organism: Flavisphingomonas formosensis (assembly GCF_009755815.1). GTDB lineage: Bacteria > Pseudomonadota > Alphaproteobacteria > Sphingomonadales > Sphingomonadaceae > Flavisphingomonas > Flavisphingomonas formosensis. Next base: position 181,161 of record NZ_WRPK01000011.1, on the reverse strand, counting down.
GACCTGCGCCGCTTCGGCATAACGCCCCTGGCGGCCGAGTACGTCGGCCAGCAACGAAGATGCGAGATTGGCGTCCTTGTAGCCCGACGACGCGAGCTGACGGGCCTGCGATTCGGCGTCGGCGAGCTTGCCCGCGTCGCGCGCAGCCTCTGCCTGGCGCAGCCCGGCGAAGAAGCTCGCCGATTGCAGTGCGTCGGACCATTTGTCCGGCGATCCCGCCCTGGACGCACGGCTCAGCAGATCGCGGGCTTCGGCGAAGCGGCCCGCACGCAGCCGGGCGAGGCCGAGGCCGCCAAGCGAATCCGGATCGTTGGGACGCCGCTTCAGCGCGGCCTGGAAGCGCGTCGCGGCGGTGTTGATGTCGTCGGCCTCGAGCGCCTTGAAGCCGGCAGCGCGCATGTCGCCCGCCGTATCCGCGGCTGCGACCGGCGCTGCGGGCTGCCGGGGGGACGGCTGTTTCGGCTGGGCAGCCTGCATCCGCGTCGGAGCGGGGGCTGCGGGTGCCGCGGCCGGCGGTGGTGCAGGCGGCGGGCTCTGCTGAGAAAGCGCCGCACGCGCGGCGGCATTGCCGGGATCGATCGTCAACACGCGCCGATAGACCTGGTTGGCGAGATCGTCGCGTCCCTTGCTCTTCCAGAAGCGGGCCTGGTCGAGCAGCTCGGCAACCCCGGCCGGCGCCGCGGCCGATATGGCCGATGGCGCGGCCGTGGCCGCCAGGGCGAGCCACAACAAGGCAGGCTTGGAATGCTTGGCCATGTTTACTCCGATACCTTGTTCAGGCGTTTACGCTGCTGGGCCTTGAGGAGAAGGTAAAGCGGGCCCGATAGGAAGAGGGCGATCAGAATGGCCGAGATGCCCATCAGCAACGGTCGCTGGCTGAACCAGTAGCCGACCTTCAGCCAGATCGGCAGCGCGGCCGACCAGTAGCCGGTACTGACATGATAGCTGGCCATGCCGTCGCCGTTGACCAGCGACAGATCGCCCTGGACCTGGGCATTCACCTTTCGGTCGGCCAGGCCGTAGATCAGGTCGGGCAGGCTGACGGGATCACTGGCGAGAATCGCGACCACGGAATGCTCCGGATCGAAAGGCGACTGAAAGCCGGCAAAGCCTTCGAAACCGGAAGCGCCGGCGAGGAAATCCGCGACGTCGCCGGGCCGATCGACATCATAGGGCGAAAGGAAGTCGAACACCCGATCGATCGTCGAGCGCTCGGTGACCTGCAGACGGCCATTCTGCCAGCTGATCGGCGCCGTGCGGAACAACGCAGTCGACTGAGCCAGCGTCCACGGACCGAGAACGATGATATCCTTGCCGCTGAACTGGCTGGCATCCACCGTTCGCGTCACGGTGACGCGGGTCGCGGGCGCGCCGGTGGAATCGCCGAAACGGCCCATCAGCACCAGAAAGGCCTCGATCTCCTGCACGCTCGGCTGCGGCGCCATCACCACCGCCGTTTCGGCAAGATCCGGGCGCCGCGTGAACGGAAAGCCCGATCCCGCGAAGAAGGCGAGATTGGGCAGTCGCGTGGCATGATAGGCGCCGGTCAGATCGATCGTGCTGTCGGGCAGGATACTCGTGCGCACGTTGGTCGGAACCGTGCCCTCGCACGCCTTTTTGTTCGCGAGCTGCAGATCATAATAGAAACTGAGCTGGTTCTGACCGAACAGCACATAGTCCGGCAGGGTCATCTTGCTCTTGGAGACATGGGACTCGACGCCGCCACCGGTCAGCCGGTTCCACCACCCGGGGCCGGCCAGCGGCAGGGACTGGAGATATTGCCCGTTCATCGAGACGTCGAGACGCGAGCGATATTTGTCAAGCCAGTCGGCTGCCGGGTAGCGATAGCGCACGTCCAGGCGGGCGCCGGCACGCGGCCAGAAGAACAGATCCGGCGCGACCCGGAAGCTGGCGTTGAGCGGCCCCGGAGGCAGGCCGAGGCCTTGCAGATTCTGCGGGTCAACGAGCTCGCCGAGCTTCACCGGCCGATCGGTGCGCAACCAACGCGGCGCGCTATAGGCGCCATAGGCCGGAACGCGTGCGCCATCGACCGGTGCGAACTGCCCACCCAATATACCGCTGCTGGAGGCGACCACCGCCGCGGCCTGCTTCAGCTCGCGCTCGTCGCGGCCCATTACCACCAGCAGCAGGCCGTAGGGATCGTTGGGGTTCTTGACGATGCCGACCGCCGGGCCGCCGATCGTGATCGGCAGGCCGGCAATGGGATGGGCGGCGGTGAGGAAGACGACCGCGTTGCCCTGCGGGATCGCGCCGATCATCGGCTTGAAGGCATAACCCCGATAGCTCGCCAGCGCACCGAACCAGGACGCCAGGCTGGCGGACGCCTCCAGCTCGCCATTGCTCGGCGCGGCGCCGAAGACGAAGGGCATGCTCAGCGGCCCGGGATTATATTTGTCGAAGAAGGGTGCGGGCAGCGTCGCCAGGTCCATCCGCGTCGGCAGATGCTGGGTCGTGATCTGGAAGAAGCTGCGGACGTTGCTGATGTTCGCCCACAGCGAACTGTGCAGCGGGTCTTCGCAATCGCGGGTATAGTGGCCGACGAGCCGCAGGTTGAGCTGGTTGTCGCCGGGCATGAAGAAGGCAGGGTTGACCGGAATCGTGAGCGAGACGCCGCCGGCACCTGCGCGCTGGAGCTGGATGGTCCGCACCACCTCGCCGTTCATAATTACGACGAGCTGGCTGAGATCCGGCAGCATCGAGGGCGAATAGGCGAAGGTCAGCACGAGATTGGCAGAGGTCACCACCTCGTCCCTGCGCATGCCGAAGGGAATGCCGACCTCGCCCGACGTGCCCTGCAGGCGGATCGGATTCAGGAACTGCAGATCCTTGAGCGACAGCTTGAACTGCCGAACCCCGCCCGGCAACGCGGGCGCCGCCGGGTCAGCCTGCTCCGCGGCCGGCCGAACCGCCGGCGGGCGCGCGGCCGCAGCCTGCGCATGTGCGACGCTCCCCATCGGCGCGAGGCCGACCGCGGCCGCGACGACCGCAGCCGCGGTTGCCGCGATCGCTGCATTCCGGCGCTTACCCCTCTTCAGGCTGCCGAAAAATGCGCCCATCGTCGACAGATCCACCCTGATGATGTCGAATACCGACCGGAAACCTCCAACGCCTTCTTCGTGCAGCTCGGGCTGCCAGCTATCCGCGCGGCCCATCATCGCTTTCACCAGCTGCTTCTGATCGGAGATCGAGAGCGGCTTGAACTTGATGCGGGCACGATCGCCGCTCATCGCGATGGTCTCTACCGGCAGAGTGAAGAGGCCGCCTCCGGTCTCGACGCCCACGTCGGTCACGATCCGGTCCTTGAACTCGAAACGTGGCGGCAGCTTGATCGCGAGGCCGCCCATCGACACGTTCACGGTCCGTCCGTCGACGACATAGCCATCGGCGAAATAGAGGGTGACCGGAAGATCGGCATCGAAGCGCACGTCCTCGCGGAGCTGACGCGCCTCGCGTCCCACCGACATCGCCGCAATCAGGATCATGAGGCTGAACAGCGTCCATCCCGTGTTGAGCAGCAGCGTGCCCATCTGGACATGGAAGACGTCCGGCCAGAGCAGACGGGCGAAGCCCGCGACGAGCCCGAGCACGAGCAGGCCGGCGCAGATCAGATGCGGCTTCAGCGTCGCCACGTCGAAGAAGCCTTCCTCGAGCAGGCCGCCCTTGTCCGTTACGTTGAACTTGCCCTTTTTCGGATCCCACAGCGTCATCAGCGTCGGCATCACGAGGTGGAAGGCGAGCACCGTCTCGTAAATCTCGCCCCAGAAAGGCCGGCGCTGCGCGCCCTGCTGCCGTTCGCTCGATTTATTGGAGGCAAACAGGTGCGGCAGTGCGTAGGAGAAGATCATCACGGCCGAGGCGTGGATGATGTTCTGCCCGAAAAGCAGAAAAGCGAGCGGCGACGTCAGAAACACGATGCGCGGCAGTGGAAACTGGAAATGCAGCATCGCGTTCAGGTAGCAAAAGCGCTGGGTGAGGCTGAGACCGGGGCCAAGCAGCGGATTGTCGATACGCATGATCTGCGTCATGCCGCGCGCCCAGCGTGCGCGCTGGCCGATATGCAGCGACAAACGCTCGGTCGCGAGGCCCGCCGACAGACGCACGTTCAGATAGGCGGTATTCCAGCCGGTGCGTTGGAGCTTGAGCGCGGTGTGCGCGTCCTCCGTTACCGTCTCGCCCGCGAAGCCGTTGGTCTCTTCCAGCGCGGCACGCCGGATGATCGCGCAGGATCCGCAGAAGAAGGTTGCGTTCCACAGGTCGTTGCCCATCTGGACGGCGCCGTAGAACAGGTCGCCCTCGCCTGGCATGTCCTTGATCACGCCCACGTTGCGCTGCGTCGGATCGGGCGAATAGAAATGGTGCGGCGTCTGCATCAGCGCGAGCCGCGGATCCTTCTGGAACCAGCCCACCGCCATCTGCAGAAAGGCGCGGGTCGGCACGTGATCGCAATCGAAGATCGCGATCAGCTCGCCGTCGGTGCGCTTCATCGCGGCATTGAGATTGCCCGCCTTGGCGTGAAGATTGTCGCTGCGAGTCAGATATCCGCAGCCGGCGGCGCGGGCGAAATTGCGGAATTCCGGGCGGCGCCCGTCGTCGAGAATATAGACCCGGAAGCGATCGGCGGGATAGTCCATCGCCATGGCGGCGAGCACGGTGTTGCGGACGATCGCGAGGCTTTCATTGTAGGTCGGAACATAGACGTCGACCTTCGGCCACTCGTGCGGCTCGCCTTCGATCTCGACGATCGGGCGGCGCATCGGCCAGCTCGTCTGCAGCAGGCCGAGCACCAGGATCGCCCAGGCATAGAGCTCAGCGAGATAGAGGCCCATGCCCAGCACGAATTCCAGCGGCGAACCGAATTCCAGCGTCTGCGTCGTGCGCCAGAACAGGTAGCGTGTCGATGCGATGATCGAGACGATGCCGATGAACAGTGACGCGCGCAGCGACTTGAAGCGTCCCGCGATCAGCACCGCGACGATCGTCGTGATCCCGAACATCCACTGCGACTTGAGATCCAACGGGACCGTTATGACGAAGGCGGCGATCAGGATGAGCGCAGCGCCCATGGAGATTTTCAGGACGAGATTGCCGAGCGCATGCATGTCTGGACGGCTCCCTCAGGCGCGGATCGCGGCGTCGTCCGCGCCGTTGCGGGCGACGGGCGGACGGAGCGCCGGGAGTTCACGGATGGTGTCGCCGAAGCGGATGAAATCGGCCGCCGCCGCACTCGTCGGAGCGAATTTGCTGAGCGGCTCCATCATTGCCAGCGCTTCATTCACCGCCTCGTCGCGACGGATGACGCCGATCAGCCGGTCCCCGACCAACCGACGCAGGAATTTGGCCGCATCGCGGCCGAGCCGGCGCCGTTCATCCACCTGGTTCAATACGAAGAGGCTGTTCTGCGCCGTCGTCGCCGCGATGAACGACCGCCCGGCCGCGAGTTGCGGCAGAACGGCCAGCGACGCGGCGTCCGTGGTGAGCGCACACAGGTGCAGCGCCGCCGACGGCAACAGAGCCCGGAAAGTCTCTCCGCCGCCCGCTGCGATGTCCGCGATCACCATCGAACCTTCCCCTAGCCAGGGCCGGATCGCCGCGACCGGATCGGCCAGATCTTCCGGCCGGTTGCAGCCGAGCACGCGCACCCCCGCCACGACCTGAGCCTCATCGCTGCGCGATGCGGACGCCAGCGTCTGGTCGGGCCGGAAGCCGAAGTGCAGCTTCAACGAGTCCTGCGGGCTGAAATCGGCAGCAACGACGTCGCGGCCGCGACTGGCCAGCATCAGCGCCAGATTCGCAGCCAGCGTCGTCGTACCGACGCCACCCTTCGGGGAATGGAGGAGGATGAGCGCCATCAGTCTTCATCCCCCAGCTTGTTGAGAAAACTCCTGAGGCTGGGCGGCTCCGGTTGCGGCTTGGCCGACGGCGCAGGCTCTTCCGGCCGGTTGTCGTAGCGGCGGAACAGACGGCTGACCGGCTTCGATTCGCCGAGATCCACCTCTACCGGCCCACGCTGCGGCCACGAGCGCACAGGTGCGGTGCGCGCGATGGCCGGGTGGCGGAGCAGGGCGTCGAGCAGCGGCCACGGCTCGCCCTCATCTTCCTGCTCTTCGAAATCATGATAGACGAAATCCGTCTGCTGCAGCTTTTCCAGCAGAGATCGAGCATCCTGGCGCACGGTCGGTCCCCTGAGATTACGAGCGCCAACGGTGAAGCAATTTAGTTAACAAGCCCTTTAACCCGCTCTGCATATGCCGTTTTTGCGCCAATTCAAGCAAAGATCGCGTTCACCACGGTGTACCCGTCACGCGTCAATCGGCCTGCCTGTGCGCGCATGAAACCACTCCGGCACCACTTTGCCTGACAATGCAGGAACCTTGCCCGCTTATGGTTACGTTTCCGGAACCAGCCGCATTAATCCTGGCGCTGCGCTGCGCTCCGATCGTGATGTCGCCATTTCCGAGTGCGGTGACCTCGACATCCGCGGCGCTGAGTTGCGAGGCATCCAGACGGCCTGCACCCTGCAGCGCGACTTTGGCCGTCTTCACCCGACCGGCGACACTGAGGCTGCCCGCCCCGCTCGCCATCGCCGTCAGCGAATCGCTGTCGATCATGCCGACCGACAGCGAGCCGGAGCCGATGAGCTGCAAATCCAGCGCGCTGCCCTTCATCCGATCGATCGAGACGGTGGGCGCACCATTGAGCGATACGGCCGACAGCGAAGGCGTGCTCACCGCGATTCGCACCGGCCCGGAGGACGCGCCGGGCCAGCCGCTCCAATCCGACTTGTCCGGACGGACGATCAGCGTGGTGCCCTGGACCTCGATGGAAAGGCGATCGATCCCAACGGCATCGCCGACCGCCCTCGCAGACGGGGACGAGCCCGTTCGCACGTCGAGCACATAGGGGCCCTCCACGCGAATCCGATCGAAGCTGGTGACGCTGTATGTCCGTTGCGCGGCCTCACCGCGTGCGGCAGTGCAGATCGCCAGGGCGAGGAACAGAAGACGACGAACCATGGCCACTCCGCTGATGCGGAGGACACGCTAGAGCATCGTGCGGAAAAGTGGGAACCGGTTTTCCGCGCAAAGGACGCAGCCACAAAGGCTTGGAGCACGCTGTGCGATCCACATATCGCGCAGCTTGCTCTATAATGATTCTGATCCGCGGGAAATCGACTGCCGATGGCGAAACTGCGCCATCCCTGCTGTTCAGGGCGTAGCTGCAACAGTTTAGCGGCGGCTTGAGCGCTGCATCCGCGCCCGGCGAGCCTGTTCCTCGGCACAAATGGCAAAAGGGCGACCCCCGCCGGGAATCGCCCCTTTGCAGGCCCGAACTCAGGCTTGTTTGTTATAGATCGCGGCCGCCTTGCGAAGAATGTCCAGAATCTTCTCCTGCGCGGCCAATTCGTCGGTATTCTCCATCGCCGCGAGCTCACGCGCGAGGCGGCTGGTCGCGGCTTCGAAAATCTGCCGCTCGGAATAGCTCTGCTCAGGCTGGTCGTCGGCGCGGAACAGGTCGCGCACCACCTCGGCGATCGACACCAGATCGCCCGAGTTGATCTTCGCCTCATATTCCTGCGCCCGGCGCGACCACATGGTGCGCTTGATCTTGGGCTTGCCCTTGAGCGTGGTCAGCGCTTCCTGCAGCGTGACACTGGAGGAAAGCTTGCGCATGCCGACCGCTTCGGCCTTGTTGGTCGGAACGCGGAGCGTCATGCGCTCCTTTTCGAAACGCAGAACATAGAGTTCCAGCTTGGCGCCGGCGATCTCCTGGCTCTGGAGCTCTATGACGCGGCCCACGCCATGCTTGGGGTAAACAACATAATCGCCGACAACGAAGCTCAGCGCCTTGGCAGCCATCAATCGACCCTTCCGTTGGGAAATAGGGGACAGCCCGTCCCGGCCGGTCCGCATCGTATATGCAGCCGCCGGCGATCAAGCGAGCCCGGTTTCACTATCCTTTTTGCGCGCACACGAGATATGCGCCTCCTGCGGAACGCTATGTAATATATTTGTAGGCAAAATACCAGCTTTTCAGGCGCAGCGGAGCCTTGCCGCCGCGCCCCCGCCTATAGCACAGTCGCAATCGGGCAAACAGGGGAATGAAATGCTTCGCCTTTTTTTGACGGCGCTTGCCGCCGTGAGCGTGTTCGCGTCCGCTCCATCACGCGCGCAGGATGTGCCTAAACCGAGCGCAGCGGATCCTGCCCGGGAGATGAGCAAGCTCGCGTGGATCAAAGGTCCGGCGCACCAGCCCGTAACCGGCCGCGCCACGATCGACGTGCCCGCACACATGCTCTATCTGGACAGCAGCGGCACCCGCCGCTTTCTGGAGCTGACCGGAAACCTGCCGGGGGACGATCTCTACACCATCGCAGCGCCGGACCTGTCCTGGTTCGCTATCTTCGGCTTCGAGAACAGCGGTTACGTCAAGGATGACGAAAAAATCGATCCGGACGCCCTTCTCAAGACGCTGCGCGACAATCAGGAGGCCGGCAACGAGGAGCGCAAGAAACAAGGCCTCGACGCGCTGACCCTCGAAGGCTGGTCCGCTCCGCCACATTATGACCGGACGACGCACAATCTCGAATGGGGCATGAAGCTCCTTTCCTCTGATGGCGAAAATGTGAACTACACCACCCGCCTGCTCGGTCGCCACGGGGTGATGAGCGCGACGCTCGTGACCGATCCGCGGGAGGCGGACAAGAATATGGCGGCCTTCCGCGTCGCGCTTGCCGGCTTCCACTATGTCCCGGACGAACGCTACGAAGCCTATAAGGACGGGGACAAGGTGGCGGAATATGGCCTTGCCGCACTGATTACAGGCGGGGCCGCGGCCGCGGCGGTGAAAGCGGGCGCAGCCAAGGGCATTTTGGCTCTGCTCGCGGCCTTCGGAAAATATATTCTGATCGGCTTTGCAGCGGCGGCGGCGGCGTTTCGCCGCTTTTTTGGTCGCCTGTTCGGCCGGGGCGACCCGGCGGAATGAATGTCGGGACGATCGCGATCCTCGCGGTGTGCGGGATTGCCGGCTTCGCCGTCGTGTGGATGATGATGAGTCCCTACCGTCCACCCGGAGATGGGGACGATCCGCCCCCAGGATGAACGGCTAGATTGCGTGTCGGCTCAAAGGCGCATGTCCCTGCCGGAGCCGACCTTACAAGCACGAACATGGCGCGGGCGACGCCACTGCATCGCCCGCGCCAGTTCAGCGATCCGGACATGATTGCGCGGCGCCGTGCCGCCTGCCATGCCCAGGCTGGGGTCAGTCGCCCGCGCCTGGCTCCGCCGAGAAATATTTGTCGAACTTGCCATCCTCGCCCTTATGCTCATCGGCATCGGCGGGCGCATCGCCCTTGCGGGTGATGTTCGGCCACTGGGCGGAGAAGGTGGTGTTCAGCTCAAGCCACTTCTCTAGACCATTCTCGGTATCAGGCAGAATCGCCTCGGCCGGGCATTCCGGCTCGCACACACCGCAGTCGATGCACTCATTGGGATTGATGACGAGCATATTCTCGCCCTCGTAGAAACAATCCACCGGGCACACTTCGACGCAATCCATATATTTACAGCGAATGCATGCGTCGGTGACGACATAAGTCATGGATCGAACCCTCACTCGGAATCGCCGTCCTGCTAGGTTGCGTCGGGCGACACGTCAACATGATCGATTTGTGGCGAGAGATCCGTGTAGAGGGCGCGGGCCATCTCGGCGGGACCACGCCGTATCGGCAGCGTCTCGATACGGATGATACGCACCCGCCCATGCAGCGGGAAACTCAGCACGTTGCCGGGCCGTACCGGGGCGTGGGCACGGTCCACGACGCGGCCGTCGATCCGCATGTGGCCACCTTCGGCAATCGCCTGGGCAAGCGCGCGCGTCTTGGTGAGACGCGAAAACCAGAGGAATTTGTCCAGCCGGAGCGAGACGCCTTCAGCCACCGGCGGTTCTCAATCCAGCGAGTGCGGAAAAGGCGTTCCCAGGCCGGGGCGGCGCGGCGCGCGGCCTCTGCCGCTTGCCACGCCACACCCAGCGGAGCGCACCGCCTTCGGCATCTGCCGGGCGGAAGCCGAGCGCGAGCATGAGCTGGGCGAAACTCGGCGGCCTCAGCCCAAGCGAAACCGAGAGTCCCGGATCGGGCACGAATGCCGCCCGATCGGCCGCGCGCGATTCATGCGCGATGCGCGCCAGCCGCTCGGCCTGATCGATCCGCAGCATCTGCGCCCCGAGCGGACGGAAGCCGGCACGGATCATCGCCTCACAGCCCGCCGTCTCATCGGGCGTCTTCAGCGAAACTGCACCGGGTGGCGGCAGCTCGGGCATCACCGCACCCTCCTGGGCCGCTGCGAGCGCCAGGCGCCAGCGCATCGCTTCCGGCTTGAGCAGAGCGGGCAGGAATATGTCCAGCGCGCCGATCCGGATGCCGAGCTTGGCCGCCGCCTGTCGACCGGGCCTATCCAACGCCACGACCGTGGTTTCCACCGCCCGCCGATCGATGATACCGCCAGCATCGGCCAGCGGCGCGAGCAAGGCGCGCAGAGCCGGCGCTCGCACGGGATCGCGCGCGGCCTCCGCCAGGGCGGCGAGCCCCCCTAGCTGCCGCCCGATCGTAGCGGCCACCCAGCCTTCGATCCGTGCCGTCACCGCCTTTTTCTCGGTTACCGGCAGAGCCTCAAGCGCACGATAGAGCGCCGTGCGAGGCTGCAGCAGCGTCTTGCCCTTCTGCAGCCGGGCGACGACATCTCCCCGCCAGAAGACCGCGACCGGTCGCCCGGCATCGGTGGCAAGGCTGAAGGCGGCATCGTCGTCCTCCGCCAGCGCCTTGGCGCGGCGCGCGAGCTCGCCGCCAAGCCGGCGTTCGGCTGCGGCCAGCAGGCGCTTCATATCGGCATGGCGCGCGCGGGGATCGGGTTTGAAGCGGAACCCTTCGAGTGTCCCGATGGGCTCGCCGTCGACGGTGACGACGCCATCCTCCTCGATCCGAACGGGCAGCAGATCGCTGCCCTTGGCGCCAAGATCGCGCATCAGCACAGATGTGCGCCGATCCACGAAGCGCTGGCGCAGGCTCTGATGGAGCGCGTCTGACAGCTTCTCCTCGAGCGCGCGGGTGCGCTCGGCCCATTTGCCGGGCTCTTCCAGCCAATCGGCGCGATGGGCGATATAGGCCCATGTCCGCGCCGCAGCGATACGCTGGCTGAGCGTGTCGACGTCGCCCTGCACGGTATCCAGCCGGGCGATCTCCTCGGCGAACCAGCTTGCCGGAATATGGCCGCTGCCCTCGCTCAGATGGCGATAAACCCTGCCGACCAGCCGCGCATGCGCCTCGGCACCGGTCTTGCGAAAATCGGGCAGGCCGCAGGCCGCCCAGAGCCGCGCCACCTGCCGTTCGCCGCGGGCCCGTTCACCGACCCAGGCTTCGCCCGCCAGACGCCTGAGCACCGCGAGATCGATCGCCTCCGGCGCGGCGCGCAGCACGGGCTGCTCGGGCCGCCGTTCGAGCGAAGCGATCAGCGCATCGACGCTGCCCAGCGACGGACGGCCCTCGCGCCAATAAAGATGATCCAGCGGCGCGAAGCGATGCTGCTCGATCGCCTCCACCTCTTCCTCGGCGAATGCGGCGGCACCACCTTCCAGCGCCAGCGTGCCGAAGGTGCCGTCGCGCTGATGCCGGCCGGCGCGCCCGGCGATCTGCGCCATTTCGGCGATGGTCAGCCGCCGTGTGCGCCGCCCGTCGAACTTGCGCAGCGACGCGAAGGCGACATGGGCGACATCCATGTTGAGACCCATGCCGATGGCGTCGGTGGCGACGAGATAGTCGACCTCGCCGGACTGGAACATCGCTACCTGGGCATTGCGGGTGCGCGGGCTGAGCGCACCCATCACGACTGCCGCACCGCCCCGCAGCCGGCGCAGCATCTCGGCGACAGCGTAGACCTCCTCCGCAGAGAAGGCCACGATCGCCGAGCGCGGCGGCAGCCGTGAGAGCTTCGATGCGCCGGCATAGCTGAGCGTCGAAAAGCGCGGCCGGTTGATGATATCGGCATCGGGCGTCAGCGCGCGGAGCATCGGCCGAAGGCTTTCCGAGCCGAGGATCATCGTCTCCTCGCGGCCCCGCGCATGCAACAGCCGGTCGGTGAAGACATGGCCCCGCTCGGGATCTGCGCCGAGCTGCGCCTCGTCGATCGCGACGAAGGCGAAATCGCGGTCGGTCGGCATGGATTCGGCGGTGCACAGGAACCAGCGGGCCTGATCGGGAAGGATCTTCTCCTCGCCGGTGATCAGCGCCACCTGCCCCTTACCCTTGATCGCCACCACCCGGTCATAGACTTCCCGGGCGAGGAGTCGCAGCGGAAAGCCGATCATGCCGCTGGAATGACCGCACATTCGCTCGATTGCGAGATGCGTCTTGCCCGTGTTGGTCGGGCCGAGCACGGCTGCCAGCATATTGGCCGTGAAGCGGGACATGGAGCGAACATCGGGGCAGCAGATGACAAACGCAAGCGGCTTCTATCCGCGTTCACCCATACGGTTCACGGCAAAAAGATGACGGCCTGTCGCAGCCTTCCTAATTACTGCGCTGTTTAATTTGACTTTAACGGCATCGCGCCACAGTCCTTCCTCCGACACGCCGTTTCGGCCCGGGGGAAGACGCACAAGCGGGGGACGCCTAATCTTGTATCAGCGAGACGACCTTGCGTACGGCTATGGCGCCGCAACGGCGGTGCTGACCCTTGACGCCGCGCTGCCCACAACGATTCTCATCCGTTTCCAGCGCTGGCGCGACAGGCTCGGCGAGCGCGCCACCGACCTGGAGCTGGTCACCGATCTCGGCGCACGGATCGGCTCCGTCGAATGGCTGCGCGGCCTTGCGACCTGCGCGGCGCTATGCACCGGCGCGTGGCTGCTGGCACCGGGCTTCCGGCCGATCGCCGCCGCGCCGCAACCAGGCTTTACTGAAAGCCATTGGGACGAGGCACGGGCGATCGGCATCGCGCCGTTGGCCTATGGCGGCGATACCGGCCGGCGGATGGGCGCGACCGATGCGGTCCTGCCGCTCGGCGAAACGCCGGAACGGCCGTCCGTCGATCTTACCGCGACGCTCGGCCGAGGCGACGGCTTCACCCGCGTGCTTGAGCGCGCAGGCGTTGCAGGTGTCGAAGCCAAGCAGGTGGCGGCGATGGTCGCCGGCGCGATCTCCGTCGACGAGATCAAACCGGGCACGCGCATGAACGTGGTGCTCGGGCGTCGCGCCAACCGCAACGAGGCACGGCCGCTGGATCATCTCGCTTTCCGTGCCCGGCTGGACCTGAAGCTCGCGGTGGAGCGGGTCGACGGCCGGCTGCGGCTCCAGAAGGTTCCGATAGCGGTCGACGATACGCCGCTGCGCGTCCAAGGCATTGTCGGCAGCAGCCTGTACCGGTCAGCGCGCACCGCCGGTGCGCCGGCCGCGGCGGTGACGGATTATCTGCATGCGCTTGCCACCAAACTGAACGTCGGCAGCGACGTCGCCTCCACCGACCGGTTCGATATCATCATCGCCCATCGTCGCGCCGAGACGGGCGAGGTGGAGATGGGCGACCTGCTGTTCGCCGGACTGACCCATGGCACGCGCCGGACCCAGCTTCTGCGCTGGGCGAAGGACGGGCGCAGCCAATGGTTCGAAGCTTCTGGCGTCGGCGAAAGCCGCGGCGCGATGCGCATGCCGGTAAACGGACACCTCACCTCGGGCTTCGGCATGCGCATGCATCCGCTGCTTGGCTATTCACGCTTCCACAAGGGCGTCGACTTCGGCGCGGCTTATGGTTCGCCGATCGTCGCGGCGACCGACGGCGTCGTCGCCTTTGCGGGCTGGCATGGCGGGCACGGCAATTATGTGAAGCTCAACCACAGTTCCGGGCTGGCGACGGGCTACGGCCATATGAGCCGCATCGCGGTGCGGCCCGGCGTGCGTGTGCGGCAGGGGCAGGTGATCGGCTATGTCGGCTCTACCGGCCTCTCCACCGGTCCGCACCTGCATTACGAGCTCTACAAAAATGGTCAGGCGATCAATCCGAACTCGGTGAAGTTCACGATGGCGCCGTTGCTGGCGGGCCGGGAGCTTGCGCGCTTCCGCGGGGAACTGACACGTCTGTTGGCGGTGCGGCCGGGGGCCGCATTGAGCCCGGCGCCGGTCATGGCAAGCGCCGAGACGCTCAAAAAGAAAGGCTGATCGATCCGATCAGCTGGCCGCAGGCAGCCAGCTCGTGTCCAGAGCCGCGTAGCGATTGATGTAGTTGGCGACCTGGGCCAGCCGCTGCTCCTCGATGAGCGTGACGTGCGAATTGGATCGTTCGATATGTCCTTCCTCGACGAGCGCGCGCATCATGCGATTGACATGCACCGCGGTCAGACCGGTCGCGTCGCCGATTTCCTCCTGCGTCAGCGGGAAGTGAAAGGTGGAGCCGATGTCGCTCTTCATCACGCGCAGCCGGTCGAGCGTGTCGAGCAGCAGTGCCGCCACCCGCGCCTTGGCCGAGGTGCGACCCAGCGATGCCAGCCTGTCCGTCAGGGAAACGCGTTCAGCCTGGGCGATGACGAACATCAGCGCGGCAAGACGGGGATGATGTTCGAACAAGGGCCGCAGAGCCAATTTGTCGAACGGGCATAATTTCACGTCCGTCAGCGCGACGAGCGAATCGCTCGCATCGACGAAGGCGGCACTCGAGGTGCCGACCACATCCCCCGGAAAATGAAGACGCAATATCTGGCGGCTGCCATCGTCCAGAAGGACATAGCTGTACATCCAGCCCGAACGGATGACGAAAAGCTCCTGCGCGCGATCATTTTCGCGGCGCACCACGGTGCCGCGCCGATAGCTGCGCTCCTGCTCCTCGAGCCGCGCAATGGCGTCTTTTTCCTTCGGAGTCAGCGGGAGATAATGCTCCAGCCTTTCTGCAAAACAGCTTCCACTCACTCTCGATCCATCTGGTCTAGTGAATCCATTTTGTTACGGTTCAACCGCTTAGGCAAACCGCAACGGTTCCGCCCTAACAACGATCAAGGTCGCCGCTTTATCCATGACCGGGGCGTTCGTCGGGGCATCGGGCTGGGAGGTTGCGCAGCAGCGCGAAGCCACTAGAAGCGGCCATCCATGGACAAGATCTTCATTCGCGGCGGCAAGCCGCTGTCGGGCCGCGTCACTATTTCGGGCGCCAAGAATGCGGCGCTCACATTGATGCCCTGTGCGCTTCTGACGGACGAACCGCTGACGCTGCGTAACCTGCCGCGCCTCGCCGACGTCGACAGTTTCGGCCATCTGCTCAACCAGCTCGGCGTCTCGACGATGGTCGAAGGCGCGCGTCCGGAGGATTTCGGCCGGGTCATGACATTGCGGGCCGGCAAGATCACTGCAACGGTCGCCCCCTATGACATCGTGCGCAAGATGCGCGCCTCGATACTGGTGCTGGGGCCCATGCTCGCACGCGCCGGCGAGGCCACAGTCTCACTGCCCGGCGGCTGTGCGATCGGCAATCGCCCGATCGACCTCCACCTGAAGGCATTGGAGGCGATGGGCGCGGAGATCGAGCTCGCTTCCGGCTATGTGAAGGCGACCGCGCCGAAGAGCGGCCTGCCCGGCGGCCACGTCGTCTTCCCGCTGGTTTCGGTGGGCGCGACCGAGAATGCGGTCATGGCCGCCGTGCTCGCGCGGGGCGAGACGATCATCGACAATGCAGCGCGCGAGCCGGAGATCATCGACCTGTGCCGCTGCTTGGTGGCGATGGGCGCGAAGATCGAGGGTATCGGCACGGAGCGATTGGTGATCCAGGGCCGCGACCGGCTGCACGGCGCGACCTATCAGGTGATGCCGGATCGGATCGAGGCTGGCAGCTATGCCTGCGCCGCAGCGATCACCCATGGCGAACTGGAACTGGTCGGCGCCCGCCATGGTGACATGACGGCGATCCTCGCCGGTCTGGCAGATGCGGGTGTCCATATCGAGGAACGGCCGGACTCGATCCTCGTGAAGGCCAATGGCACGCTGAACGGCCTCACGCTCTCGACGGCGCCCTTCCCTGCCTTCCCGACCGACATGCAGGCGCAATTCATGGCGATGCTGGCGCTGGCGGAAGGCGCCAGCGTGCTGACCGAGACGATCTTCGAAAACCGCTACATGCACGTGCCGGAACTGGCGCGGATGGGAGCCGACATCCAGGTGCGTGGACGCTCCGCGGTCGTGCGCGGCGTGCCGAAGCTCAATGGAGCCGAGGTGATGGCCACCGATCTGCGCGCGTCGATGGGGCTGATTCTCGCCGGCCTGGCCGCCGAAGGAGAAACGCGGGTGCACCGCGTCTATCACCTCGATCGCGGCTATGAACGGCTGGAGGAAAAGCTGTCCGCGGTGGGCGCGGACATCGAAAGACAGTCCGACGGATGAAAAAAGGTCCATTTCTGTACGGGATATACTTTATTCGCTGACGCGATATGTTATGCTGCATCGCACCAATCGGAGGTCGCGATGTTGTTTTCAGCGGTCAGGATGGGATTCGAACGCGCCAGCAAGATGCTGGGCCTGTTCGATAATTCCCCCGATCCCGCGAGTAGGGCGGCGCTGCTGGAATCGTTCCGGCGCCGCAACGCTATTTTGGATACGCTGTTTTACGACGTATCGGTGATTACCGGCGATTCCGCGGATATCTTGTCCGATCATCCTTCCGCCGAGGGAGCGGTGCTGATCGTGCCGCCCACCGGTGAGGGGTCATTGATCCTCTGTCCGACGATCGAAGACTTCGCCGCGAACGGCGGCGCGGGTATCGGCGTGATGGCGGTTGCGGGCGTCGGCGGATCGGCGCTCGGATCGGCCGCATTCGCCCGTAACGTCGCCGATGCGCTCGGAAGGCCCGTGGCGGCAGTGGTTTCCGGCTATGGGCTCACCGACGTCGCGATGGAGGCCCTGGGAGGCTTCCTCTGGTTCGGCGTGTTCAGCGGCCTGCGCCAGAGTCTCGAATATTGGGAAAAGCTGGCCGAACGCCATGGGCTTACCGACAAGCCGGGCGAGCCGGGCGCGATCGCCTGGACCCGCCAGAGCCTCGACACGCAGACGGTCGAGGCTCTGCTAAAGGACGATCGGTTCCGCTTTTCGCTGATCGTCGGACACAGCAAGGGCAATCTCGTCGTCTCGGAGGCGCTCTACGCGATCAAGGCCGAGGACGAGAAGCGACTGAAGGATCTTGCCGAGCGCACCCTCGTCGTGACCATGAGCGCACGCATCGCCATGCCGGAGCCTATCGATGCGCTCGACATCATCGGCCAGTGGGACACGTTCGGCGCCTTCAACTCACCGCAGCTGATCGCGCCCGACATCGTGGTGCCCCAGGCCATGCACCACACCAATCGTAAATTCTTCGGCCATCTGCCTGTGACCCAGACGTTGCGCGACGCGCTCGCGGGGCGATGGGACGGCATCGCCGCACCGCCCAAGCGCGCCGCCAAATAATCACACCGCCTTGAGCGCCTGATCGAAATCGGCGACGAGATCGTCCGCATCTTCGACGCCGATCGAGATACGGACCAGGTTGTCGGTGATCCCCAGGGCAGCCTTGCGCGCATCCGGCACCGACAGATGCGTCATGCCCGCCGGGTGGGAGGCCAAGGTCTCGGTGCCACCGAGGCTGACCGCCAGCTTGGCGATCTTGAGCGCATCGAGAAAGGCGAAGGATTCCGTCTCCCCGCCCTTGAGATAGAGCGAGAAGGTGGATCCAGCGCCGGTGCAATGGCGGCGGAAAATATCAGCCTGGCGCGATCCTTCCTCGAGAAAACCGAGATAGCCGACCCGTTCCACCTTGGGATGATCGCGCAGGAAGGCGCACACCTTCGCCGCATTCTCACCCGCCCGGCTCATCCGGAGCTCCAAGGTCTCCAGCGAGCGCAGCAGCATCCAGGCAGAGTGCGGATCGGTGATCGTACCGATCGTGTTGCGCATCGCGCGGATCGGATCGAGCACCGTCTTGGCCCCGACCACGCCGCCCGCGACGAGATCGCTGTGCCCGCCGGCATATTTGGTGAGGCTGTAGAGCACCAACTCGGCACCGTGCCGCAGCGGCTTCTGCCAAAGCGGACCGAGGAAGGTGTTGTCGATCACGATCGGCGGGCGATCGGGACCGACACCGAAGATCGCATCACGCGCCGCGACCACGGCCTCGATGTCGACCAGCGCATTGGTCGGATTGGCCGGACTTTCCAGATAGATCAGCGGCACCCGGCCAGCATCCTTCGCCCGGCCGAGCACGGCGCTGATCTCGGCCGGACTCGCTCCTGCCGGGAAATCGAGCCACTGCACGCCGAAACGGCCGAGGATCTTGCCGATGAGTGTCTCGGTGGCGGCATAGAGTGGCGCGGAATGGACGATCGTGTCGCCAGGCTTGACCAGCGCGAGCAGCATCGTCGCGATCGCCGCCATGCCGGAGGAAAAGCTGAGCGCATCCTCCGCTTCCTCCCAGACGCCGAGCCGATGCTCGAGAATTTCCTGGTCGGGTCCGTTGAACCGGGAATAGACGAGGCCTTCCGCTCCACCCGGACGCTTGCCGGTGACGCCTTCGAAGTGCCGCTTGCCCGCGGCCGCGCTCTCGAAGACGAAGGTTGAGGTGAGAAAGATCGGCGGCTTCAGCGAGCCTTCGGAGAGCATCGGATCATAGCCATGACCCATCATCAGAGTGGAAGGCTGCAGCTTGCGTCCGCCGATCTCGACGATATCGGGGCGGGGCCGGCGGCGAGGGGTGGTGCCGGACAGGTCGGCTTCGGTCTCTTTCGTCATAGGAGAGGTCTCCTTGGTGGACGCCTGCATCCTAAACGCGCGGCCGGGGACTTGATACCGTCACCCGCCGCCGGTCTTATCCGGATTGCGCGATATTCACGCAGGAGAGCCAGCGATGCCGATCTCGATCGTCTCGATTCCCGTCACGGATCCCGGCAAGTCCAAAGATTTCTACACCGACATCATGGGCTTCACCTTGCTGCGCGAAGCACCGATGGGTCCCGACATGCGCTGGATCCAGCTCCAGCCGAAGGACGGCGGCGCCACCATCGCGCTCACCACCTGGTTCGAGGCGCTGAAGCCGGGCGGGCAGACCGGCCTGATGCTGCATGTCGACGATATCGATGCGGAGCATGCCCGCCTCACCGACCTCGGCATCACGCTCACGCCCATCGGCGAGCAGCCTTGGGGACGCTTCACCCTGCTCGAGGATCTCGACGGCAATGGCTGGGTGATCGCCCAGCTCCATACGCCGGAAGAGAATCGCTACCCGGTGTGATGACGGCCTATTCCGGCAGCCCTATCAGCGAGATTTGCCGCCCGTAATCGGGCTCGCCGCGGTGCGTCGAGCGGCGGAAGCTGAAAAAGCGATCGGCATCGGCATAGGTGTCGAGGCCCAGCGCCTCGACGCGCAGCACGCCGGCGCCGGCGAGACGGGAGGCGATATAGGCCTCGAGATCGAACTGATGATGGTCCTCGCGCCTGCCGTCGGCAAAAAAGCGCTCATTCTCCGGATCGGCTTCGGTGAAACGAAGCAGGAAGCCGGAATCCACCTCATAGGAGGCGCGCGCGATGCAGGGGCCGATCGCCGCCGCGATCCGGCCGCGATCCGCGCCCAGCGCCTCCATCTGCGCCAGCGTCGTCTCGATCACGCCGCCAAAGGCGCCCTTCCATCCGGCATGGGCGGCACCCACCACGCCCGCCTCCGCATCGGCGAGCAGGATCGGCCCGCAATCGGCAGTCAATATGCCGAGCAGCAGGCCGGGGCGATCGGTGACGAGCGCATCGGCGTGGGGGCGGGCATCGTCCGGAAAGGGTGCGGTGACGGCGATCGCATGGGGCGAATGCACCTGATGCAGGGTAACGAGCGCGGCAGCGGGCAACACCGCCGCGACGGCACGGCGCCGGTTTTCCGCGATCGCCTCGCGATCATCGTCGGATCCGAGCCCGACATTGAGCCCCGCATGAATCCCGCCCGACACCCCGCCGCGCCGGCCGAGAAAGCCGTGCGGGACGGCAGCAAGTGCTTCGGCGCGGATGGTTTCGACCATGATCAGGCAAATCCTTCGGGAACAGGCCAGCCCGGCGCAACGAGCGCCAGCACGCGGAACAACTGGCCCATCGCGCCCGGCGCGGTCAACCGCACGCGCGCCGCCGCTATGTCTCCCGCGCGCGTGGGAGAGGAGCGGGCCAGCGCCTCCGCTCGCACGCCGATGCCGACGCGTTCCAGCCACTCGCCCTGGCCCACCGGTCCGAAAGCCTGAACGCCCTCGGCTTGCGCCGTCGCCGCCAGGGATGCGAAATCCACATGGGCGGTGAGATCGCAGCTCCCCGGGTCGACGAACGGATCGGCATAGGCATGGCGGCGCACCGCCTGCAGCGTGTCGCCGATCGCCGGACCGGCATAGCCATAGTCGATCAGGAGCATGACACCGCCCTGCGTTGCCAGCCTGCGCGCCAGCTGCGCGATGATCGCCGCCGACGCGGGCGAGCTCTCGAACACGCTGCCGGCATCCGCGTCACGCAGCACCTCCGGCACCAAGGCGTCCATCGGCACCTCACCGGCCACGGGTACGAAGCGCCCGTCCTGCCATCCCACGAGATGCTCGCGCCAGCCGCCCGCCGTGCGCACGAGCTGGCGCACCGGCAGGGCATCGAAAAACTCATTGGCGACGATCAGCAGCGGCCCGTCCTCGGGCAGGCTGCCGGCATCGTCGTGCCACGTCGCTGCGGGCAGACGCTCGCGCTGCGCGGTGCGGAGCACGGGGCTGGTCTCGACGAGGTGGATGGGAGGCACGAGCTTCGCAGCGCGCATCGCCCGCGCGGCATCGGCGGCCAGCGTACCCCGGCCCGGCCCCAGTTCGGCATAGGAAGCCGCAGGGCGACCCGCCCGCATCCACAGATCCGCGAGCCAAAGGCCGATGAGCTCACCGAACATCTGGCTGATCTCGGGCGCCGTGATGAAATCGCCGGCGACGCCGAGCGGATCGCGCGAGGCATAATAATGCGCGTTGGCAAAACCCATATAGTGGGCGAGCGGGATGGGGCCCTCCGCCCCGATCAAACGGGCGAGCCGCGCACCGAGGCCGGGATCAGGCGACGCTCTGGCTCCCCGCCGTCGCCTCGACGCGCACGCGGCGTCCCTTGGCGGTGAGGATCAGATAGAGACCGCCGAGCAGCATCGGGATGGTCAGCGTCTGCCCCATGGTGAGATGCCAGGGCATGATACCGAGCTGCCGGTCCGGCTCGCGGAAAAATTCCACGATGAAGCGACTGAGGCCGTAGCCGATCAGGAAGGTGCCGACGAGCTTGCCGGGCTGATAGCGCGCCTGCGTCTTCCAGAAGAGCAACCACAGCACGGTGAACAGCACGATGCCCTCCAGGCCAGCCTCGTAGAGCTGGCTGGGATGGCGCGGCTCCGGCCCGGCGCGGGGGAAGATGATCGCCCAGGGCACGTCGGTCGGCCGGCCCCACAGCTCGCCGTTCACGAAATTGGCGATGCGCCCGAAAAACAGCCCGAACGGCACGCAGCAACAGACATAATCGTGGATGCGTAGCCAGTTCAGCTTGTTCCGCCACGCCATGTAGATGATGCCGGCGCTGACGCCGAGCGCGCCGCCGTGGAAGGACATGCCTCCTTCCCACAGCTTCAGTATCTCGATCGGATTCCGTAGGATGTCCGTATCGTAGAAGATGCAATAGGCCAGCCGGCCGCCGACGAGGATGCCGATCGTCGCATAGAAGACGAAATCGTCCGCATGGCGCCGCGCCATCGGCGCACCAGGCTGCGCGATCAGCTTCAGGAGATACCACCAGCCGATCAGGATGCCGGCAATATAGGCCAGCGAATACCAGCGTATCTGCAGGAAGCCGAGATCGAGCGCGACGGGCGAGAGGTGGAGCGATTCGAAGTGAAACGCCGATGCGGCGTCGGCGAGCAGCGCAGGTAGCAAGGCATTTCCCCGATCGGTTCGCGCAGCCTCATAGGCTGCGGCGGCGCAAACGGGAAGCGGTGTTGCGTTCCCGTCCGCGAGACTAGGCGGCGAGATCGGCCGCCGCGGTACTCTCGATCCAGCCGCCGCCCAGCACGCGATCACCTGCATAGAACACCGCCGCCTGCCCCGGCGAGACGCCATATTCCGGGCAATCGAACGAGACTGTGCGTCCATCGAAGCGCGCCGGCACGGGCTTGGCGAGCGAGCGGATCTTGGCCGTCATCGGCAGGTCGTAATCCTCGCCCAGCCAGTTCACCTCAGCGATCGCCGCCGAGGCGACCGCCAATGCGCGTCGCGGTCCAGCAATCACGCGGCGCGTCTCGGGTTCGACACCGAGCACGTAGAGCGGTTCGGCCTGACCGCCTATCTCCAGCCCCTTGCGCTGGCCGACGGTGAAATTGACGATGCCGCGATGCCGGCCGAGCACGCGGCCGTCGCGATCGACGATCTCGCCGCCCTCCGCCGCCTCGGGCCGGAGCTTGCGCACCAGCGAGGCATAATCGCCGTCGGGCACGAAGCAGATGTCCTGGCTGTCCGGCTTCGCCGCGACGCCGAGACCGATCTCCGCCGCGATCGCGCGCACTTCGGGCTTGGGCATGCCGCCAAGCGGGAAGCGCAGATAATCGAGCTGCGCACGCGTCGTCGCGAACAGGAAATAGCTCTGATCACGCGCCGGATCGGCGGCACGATGCAGCTCGGCACCATGAGCGCCGACCATGCGGCGTACATAATGGCCGGTGGCGAGGCAGTCTGCGCCGAGATCGCGGGCAATGCCGAACAGATCTGTGAACTTCACTCCCTGGTTGCAGCGGACGCAGGGAATCGGCGTACGGCCGGCAAGATATTCGTCGGCGAAGCGATCGATCACGCTTTCCCGGAACCGGCTTTCATAGTCGAGCACGTAATGGGCGATGCCGAGCCGGTCCGCGACCGCGCGCGCATCGCGTATGTCCTGGCCCGCGCAGCAGCTTCCGCTGCGCCCGACCGCCGCGCCATGATCGTAGAGTTGCAGGGTTACGCCGATCGTTTCGGCACCGCTGCGCGCGGCGAGCGCGGCCACGACGGAACTGTCGACCCCGCCGGACATGGCGACGACGATGCGCTTGCCCTTGAGATCGGGGCCGAGCTGAAAATCCACCTGCATGATGCCGGCCCTTTAGCGCCACCTGCACAGCTACGCAAAAAACCGGGGCCGGAATTTACCGGACGTTGAACAAATACACCTAGCCTGCGGGGCCTCAGGCAGCACGCCGCGCCGGATTTGGAGGCTTGGGCATGGATCTCGGCTTCGCCAGACGCAATCGCAACCACCTGATCGCCGGGGCGATTCCGCTCGACTATCATCGCCTGCTCGCAAGACTGGCGGCCGAGCAGGCCGCAAGCCCCACGGGCCAGGCCGCCGCGCGCGCCTCCGCCGGACGATCCGAGACTTTGCGTCCGTTCGACGCGTTGGTGGCGCTGTTCGACCCGCATCCGATGGAATCGGTTTCCCTGCGCGCATTGGGCGGGAGCTTTCATCCCCGCATCGCCAACGTCGATCCATGCGACGGGCGTCAATCAATATGAACGGGATTTTTACCTTGGCATTTTAGCGTTCGTTCAACGCAGCGGGCGTAAAGCCGGGGAATAGGGACAGAGACTGATACAGGCTGCGCATTTTGAGGTACGAATGATCGAGAACCAGAAAATCAGACCGGCCCAGGTCATCGGCCCGCTCGGTGAGCCGTTGACGCTGGATTCGCTGCCGCCGCCGAACACCACCCGTTGGGTCGTGCGCCGAAAGGCCGAGGTCGTGGCTGCCGTGAATGGCGGGCTGCTGACGGTGGACGAGGTCTGCGATCGCTACAGCCTCAGCCTGGAGGAATTCGCGACCTGGCAGCGCGCCGTCGATCGCTCCGGCATGCCTGGTCTGCGCGTGACACGCATCCAGCACTACAAGTCGCTCTACGAGCGCCAGCAAAAATTCTGATTCTATCTCGCGGGGCCGGCCCTTCGGCCCCGCCATTCCTGCTTCTCGTCCCAAGCCTATCCGGAACCAGCCCAGCGCTTGGGCGTATCCTCAACGGATCGCCACGGTGCCCGGAAGCCCGATCGACCCGAGAAACGGAGACACGAACCGCTCCCTCCGTCGATCGCGCTTCAGTGCCTGCGGCGCATGGACTGGAGAATCGACGTGGGCCTGCTCCTCACACTTGTCATCGGCGGCGTTATCGGCTGGCTGGCCAGCATCGTGATGCGCACCAACGCCCAGCAGGGCATCTTCCTGGATATCGTGGTGGGCATTGCCGGCGCCTTGCTCGGTGGACTGCTTTTCGGCGGTAGCGGCCTGATCGACGCCCCGCTGAATCTCACCGCCCTGCTGACCGCATTCGTCGGCGCGATCATCTTGCTCGCGGTGATCAACCTCGTACGCCGGGGCACTGTCCGATAAGAGCGAAACGGGCCGGCTGGCTGGCCGGCCCGTCGCTTTCGTTGCAGTTCGGGCTATTGCAGCTCGAAACTGACCGTCACGCTGATCGCAAGCTTCTGCTCGCCGGCCTCGACAGCAGTATCCGCGGCCTTTTCCATGCGCGCCATCGCCATCATCGGCATTGGCCGTGGCGGGCTGGCCGCCTCGCCCTCGCTGATCGCCAGGATGCGCTTCACGCTGAGCCCGGCTGCGCGCGCATAGAGGTCCGCCCGCTTGCGGGCCGTCGCAATCGCCTGTGCGCGCGCCTCGTCGAGCGCTGCGTCAGGCTGATCGACGCCAAAATTCGGCCCGTTGATCTGGTTCGCGCCCTGCGCCACCAACGCATCCAGGATTGCACCAGTCCGCTTGATGTCGCGAAATTTCACGCTCACCTGGTTTGTCGCCTGATAACCGGTCAGCACCGGCGGCTGATTGTCGGCGTAGCGATATTGCGGATTGAGGTTGATCGCGTTGGTCTGGATGTCACGATCCGCCACGCCCGCCTTCTTGAGCGCAGCGACCACAGCCGCCATGCGCGAAGCATTGTCGCTCATCGCCGCAGCAGCCGTCTGCGCCTGAGTCACCACGCCCGCGCTGATCGTGACGATGTCCGGCACGCGCGTCACGCTGCCCTCCGCCACGATGTCGAGCCGCGTACCCGAAATCGTGGGCACCGGCGTCGCCGCCGTCTGCGCCTCGGCCACCGCCGGCACCATCATTGCCGCGGCGAGCAACAGTCCCTGACTCCTCATCTCAGTCCCTTCATGTCCTAGGCCGTGTCATGCTCGGCCATGCCGACAATAAAGCGACATCGGCCTGCATGATTTCTGAACGGAGACCGGCACGCGAAACCTTGGAGGCAGCATGTGAGAAGGCGATGGCTTCCCGCCCGACGAAAATGACGGTCTTGTCAGAGCGACTGGCGACTCTTCATGATGATCCGGTACAGGATCAGGATCACGATTGCCCCCAGCGTCGCGGCGATCCAGCCGGCATTTTCCCCCGGCCGATAAAAGCCGGCCTCGCGGCCGACAAATCCCGCGAGCAACGCGCCAGCGATACCCAACAAGATGGTGACGATGAAACCGCCGGGATCGCGGCCCGGCATGATGAGCTTGCCGAGCACGCCGGCAACCAGTCCGATGAATATCCAGCCCGGTATTTCCGCCATGCCGTTCTCTCCCACCATCGACGTGTCCGAGCGCGGACATCGTCTGCTTTCATCTATGTCATTACAAGTTCAAAAGAGCGTGCATTGCGCGAACGCTTGCGCCCGCGGGCCGGAAAAGGCAGAACACCGGCCTTGCTCTGCACAGCCTTGAGGCCGGTGCCTTATTGATGTAATACAGCGCGCCGAGGAATGGAAGCCTGGGACGGGGCGGGAAGTTGGACGTTATGAATATCGAACCGGGCTTCTCGCGGGAGCGGGCCGAATTGGTCGACCTGCCCGAATCGGACAGGCGCCGGCGGTTGCGTCTCACGATCATCGGCGCCGGCATTCTGTTCGTGCTCGTCGCGGCGTGGCTGCTGATGCACCGCGGCTCGTCCGAACCGACCGCCCAACCTGCGCCTCCCGGCGTCACCTATATCGTGCCGGGCCGCACGCTCGTGACCAACAGCGTCGCGGCAACGGGCACGCTGGCCGCTAAGCGCGACATGCCCGTCGGCGTTGCCGGCGAGGGCGGAATGATCGCGCGCGTGCTGGTCGAGCCAGGTGACTGGGTGAACGCCGGCCAGACCATGGCGACGATCGACACGTCGGTCGAAACGCAGCAGGCCGCGCAGCTCGCCGCCCAGATCCGGGCGGCCGAGGCCAATGCCGAGCTCGCGCAATCCAATCTCGATCGCGCTCTCGCACTCGTGTCGCGCGGCTTCATCTCCAAGGCCGATCTCGATTCCAAGCGCGCCTCGCGCGATGCGATGCGCGCGCAGGTTTCGGTCGCCAGAGCGCAACTCGGCGAGATGCGCGCGCGCATCGGCCGGCTCGACATCCGCAGTCCCAAGGCCGGCCTGGTGCTCACCCGCATGGTGGAGGCGGGACAAGTGGTGAATCCGACCAGCGGCGCGCTGTTCCGTGTTGCCGAGAATGGCGAGCTGGAATTGCGCGCGCAGCTTTCCGAAGGCGATCTCGCCCGGATGAAGGTGGGCGACGGCGCCACCGTCACGCCGGTCGGTTCGTCGCGGAGCTTCCGGGGCCGCATCTGGCAGCTTTCTCCGATCATAGACAATCAGACCCGCCAGGGGCTGGCGCGGATTGCGCTCGATTACGATCCCGCGCTCCGCCCGGGTGGCTTCGCTACGGCACAGCTCGAAAGCGGCACCGTCTCCGCACCCGTGCTGCCCGAATCCGCGGTGCAGAGCGATGCCAAGGGCAATTATGTCTATGTGATCGACGGCGGCAACGTCGTCCGGCGGCGCGATGTGCGCATCGGTCAGGTGTCTGACCAGGGCATCGCCATCCTCTCCGGACTCACCGGCGACGAGCATGTGGTCTATTCGGCCGGTGCCTTCCTTAACCCGGGCGACAAGGTGACGCCGAGCCGCGTCGCCGCCCGGTAAGGGCGAAGCGCGATGGCTTTCCGCAACATATCCGCCTGGTCGATCCGGAACCCGGTTCCGGCGATCGTGCTGTTCGTGGCGCTGACCCTCGCCGGTCTCGTCAGCTTCATGCGCATGCAGGTGAACCAGCAGCCGGACATCAGCTTCCCGGCGGCCGAGGTGATCGTACAGCAGCCGGGCGCCGCCCCGACCGAACTCGAGACCCAGGTGACGCAGAGGATCGAGGCAGCCGTCCGCAGCATCAGCGGCGTCAACGAGATGTCCTCTTATGTCAGCGAGGGCCAGTCGCGCACCTTCGTGCAGTTCACCATCGGCACGCCCGTCGACCGCGCCGTGAACGACGTGCGCAATGCGGTGTCACAGGTTCGCAGCGAGCTGCCCGAAGGCATATTGGAGCCGCAGATCAACCGCGTCGACATCGACGGCGGCCCGATGTCCTACATGTCGGTGGAAGCCGTCGACATGACGTTGGAACAGCTGAGCTGGTACGTCGACAACACCGTCGCCAAGACGCTGCTCGGCATCGAGGGCATGGCGCAGGTGCAGCGCGGCGGCGGCGTCAGCCGCGAGATTCGCGTGATCCTCGATCCCATCAAGATGCAGGCGCAGGGCATCACCGCCGCCGAGGTCAATGCCCAGCTGCGCCTGACCAATCTCAACGCGGCCGGCGGCCGTGCCGAGATCGCCGGCGCGGAGCAGTCGGTTCGCGTTCTTGGCAATGCGCGCAATGCCTATGATCTGAGCCAGCAGCAGATTACCGTCGGCGGCGGACGCACGATCAAGCTTTCCGAGATCGCCGACGTGCGCGATCTCTATGCGGAGCAGCGCCATCTCGGCAAGATGGGCGGGCGCCAGGTGCTGAGCTTCAGCATGGTCAAGGCCAAGGGCGCGTCTGACGTCACCGTCTACCGCGCGGCCAAGAAGGCGCTGGACAAGCTGCAGAAGGAAAATCCGAAGATCCGCTTCACGGAGCTTTTCAACAGCGTCCAATATACCGAAAGCCAATATCATGCTGCGATGAGTGCGATGGTGGAGGGCGCGGTGCTCGCCGTCATCGTAGTCTTCCTGTTCCTGCGCGACTGGCGCGCCATGGCAATCTCGGCGATGGCGATCCCGCTCTCGGCGATCCCGACCTTCTGGTTCATGGACTTGCTGGGCTTCACGCTGAACGGCGTCAGCCTGCTTGCGCTCAGCCTGGTGGCCGGCGTGCTGGTGGACGATGCGATCGTGGAGATCGAGAATATCGTGCGCCATATGCGCATGGGCAAATCCGCCTATCAGGCATCGATCGACGCCGCCGACGAGATCGGCCTCGCCGTCGTCGCCACCACCATGTCGATCGTCGCCGTATTCCTGCCGGTAGGCTTGATGCCTGGCGTTTCCGGCCAGTTCTTCAAACAGTTCGGCCTTACCGTCGTTATCGCGGTGTTGATCAGCCTTGCCGTCGCGCGCCTCATCACCCCCATGGTCGCCGCCTATTTCCTGAAGGCGCATGGCGAGGCGCCGCATGGCAGCGGACCGTTGATGGACCTTTACATGAAGGTGCTGCACTGGTCGCTGGACGATAGCCGCGCGCGCGAGATCCGCAATCGCCCGGTCTGGGCGGCAATGGCAGCGCAACATCCGCGCAGCGGCATGTGGCAGGCGCGCGTCCGGTCGCAGCGCTTCGTGCGATCGAAGCTCGCCGATCACCGCGTCTGGACGATGGGCATCGCCTTCCTGGCGTTTCTCGCCACGATCGCGGCCTTCTCCACCCTCTCCTTCACCTTCCAGCCGACGCTCAACGTCGACTACAGCCAGGTCAATGTCGAGCTCGCCCCGGGCGCGACACTCCGACAGACCGAGCAGGTGGCCGACAAGGTGACGGCCGTGCTGCGCCAGGCTCCCGAGGTCAGCCAGGCGTTCGAGGATATCGAGGTCGGCAAGGCGACGGTCTATCTGACGCTGAAAGCCGATCGCAAGCGCAAGAGCGTCGAGTTCGAACGCGCCATGCAGCCCAAGCTGGCGGCGATTCCCGACGCGCGCATCGCCTTCCAGTCACAGGCCGGAGGCATTGGGGGACGCGACCTGACGGTAATGCTGGCCAGCGACGAGCCGAACAAGCTCAACCAGACGGCGCTCGATCTCGTCACCCAGATGCGCGCGCTGCCCGAATTGCGGGCGCCACGGATCGACGGCGACCTGCAGCGGCCGGAAATCACCATCCATCCCCGCTTCGACCTCGCCGCGGACATGGGGGTAACCACCGCCGCGCTCAGCCAGACGATCCGCATCGCGACCCTGGGCGACATCGACCAGAATGTCGCAAAATTCTCGCTGAGCGACCGGCAGATCCCGATCCGTGTGGCGATCCGGGAGGATGCGCGCCGCGATCTTTCCACCATCCAGAATCTGCCGGTGCCGACCGCGGCCGGCGGATCCGTGCCGCTCAAGGTGGTGGCGGACATCGGCCTCGGCGCCGGGCCGACCGAGCTGCGCCGCTATGGGCAGAAGCGCCGCATCGTGATCGGCGCGGACCTGGCGCCCGGCGTCGTCTCGGGCCAGGCGATGAAGAAGATCAACGCGCTGCCCGCGCTCACGCAGATGCCCACCGGCGTCGAGCGCGTGAGCTTCGGCGACGACAAGATCGCGGCCGAGATGATCAGCAATTTCGTGATCGCCGTGATCTCCGGCATCTTCCTGGTCTTCGCGGTGCTCGTGCTCCTCTACAAGCGCGTGATGCCGCCGATGGTGAACATGGGATCGCTGCTGCTCGCTCCGCTGGGCGGCGCGCTGGCGCTGCATCTCGTCGGTATGCCGATCTCGATGCCGGTGCTGATCGGCCTTTTGATGCTGTTCGGTATCGTCGCTAAAAATTCGATCCTGCTGGTCGATTTCGCGATCGAGGAGATGAGCCAGGGCCGCGAGAAGCTGGAGGCGATCCTCGATGCCGGCCACAAGCGCGCGCAACCGATCGTGATGACCACGGTCGCGATGGTGGCGGGCATGGTTCCGACCGCGCTCGCGCTCAGCGGCGACGGCAGCTTCAACGCACCGATGGGCATCACGGTGATCGGTGGCCTCCTGCTCTCGACCCTGCTGACCCTGGTGATCGTACCCGCAAGCTTCAGCCTCGCGGACAGTTTCGAGAAATGGCTCGGCCCCAAGCTCGGCCGCTTCCTGAACGACGACAGCCGGACGCATCACGCGCCGCAGCCCGCCGAATGAACCTTATCGCGCCGAGGCCATTCTTCTCCGCATGAGCCTGTTCGCGCGCACCGGTCTCGATCGCTTCAATCCGGCGCAGGGCGGCGTGCGAAGCATGAAGATGGCGGCGACGGGACTGCTCATCGCCATGGCCGCGCTGTTCCTGCTGGCGCGGGCGATGGAGCATCGCAATCCCGCCTGGGGCTATGTCCGTGCTTTTGCCGAAGCGGCTATGGTGGGCGGCATGGCCGACTGGTTCGCCGTCACGGCATTGTTCCGCCATCCTCTCGGCGTGCCGATCCCCCACACCGCGATCATCCCCCGCAACAAAGATCGCATCGGCGACAATCTTGCCGCCTTCCTGCGCGACAATTTCCTGACCGCTTCGGTGGTTGCGCGGCGCATGCGCCGGCTCGATCTCGCCGACGCCGCCGGTCGCTTCCTCTCGGCTCCGCCTGGTGGCGCGGGCGGCACCGACGGGCGGCTGCGTGCCGGCGCTTCGCGGATGATCGCGGACGTGCTCGAAGCGCTCGATCCCGAGCGGCTGGGCGGCATGGTGAAAGGCATGATTGCCGGGCGCCTGCGCGCACTCGATGTCGCGCCGCTGATCGGCCAGGCGCTGGAAGCGGCGATCGATCAGGATCGCCATGTACCGATTCTCAATGGCATCGTCGGTTGGGCGAGCCGGACGCTGGAGGCCAACGAGCATCTGATTCGCGAGATGGTGCATGAGCGTGCGGGCGCGGTGATGCGCTGGACGGGGCTCGACGAGAAACTGGCCCAGGCGATCATCGACGGGTTGCAGAAGCTGCTGACCGAAATGGCGGCCGATCCCGAGCATCCGCTACGTGCCAAGGCCGAGGAAGGGCTGGCGGTGCTGGCAGTCGACCTGCAGGAGGATGCGGCGACACGCGCGAAAGTGGAGGCGTTCAAGGAAGAGCTGATCTCCAATCCGGCGGTCACCGCCTGGCTGGACGGCATGTGGGAATCGATGCGATCCAGCCTGCTGCGCGCCGCGCGCGACCCCGACGCGGCGATGGCCGGCCGCTTTGGCGAGACTATCCAACAGCTCGGCACGACGTTGCGCGCCGACGCGCGACTGAGAGCGATGATCAACAGCTTCGCCCGGCGCGCGACGGTCGGCGCGGTCGCCACCTATGGCGACGGCATCGTCCGGCTCGTCTCGGACACGGTACGAGGCTGGGACGCGCAGACCGTAACCGGCCGGCTGGAATCGGCGGTCGGCCGCGATCTCCAGTATATCCGCATCAACGGCACGCTCGTCGGCGGTCTCGTCGGCCTCGCCATCCATCTCATCGACCAGCTGATCTGATCGCCGGCTCGGCCCGACTCGGTGCGCGCACGTCCCGACTGATCGCGGTTGACGCCATCCCCCGCCGGACGCCAGCCTCGCCCTTACCATGCGGAAGATTTGGGGGGTGCTTGCTCTGCTGCTGGCGCTAGCCGGCTGCGCTGGCGGGAACCGTCGCCCTGCCACGCCTTCACCCTCGCGCGCCGAACAGGAGCGCGCCTTGCGCCTCTGTCTCGCCAATCTCGGCCAGACCGGCATACGCTACACCCGGCTGCCGGATCGCAGCTTCAAGGATGGCTGCACGGCGATCGGCACGGTGCAGCTCATCGATATCGGCATGCCGGTTGCCAATCTGGGTGCGATGACCTGCAAGCTCGCCTTGCCCTTCTCGGCCTGGGCACGCGATGCCGTGCAGGCCGCAGCCAAAGCTTGGCTCGATTCCCCGGTGGTGAAGATCGAAAGCTTCGGCACCTATTCCTGCCGGCCGGTCAACGGCTTGGAGGGGGGCAAGCTATCCGAGCACGGCCGCTCGAACGCGGTCGACATTTCCGGCTTCATCCTCGCCAACGGACGCCGCATCACCGTGCTCGACGGTTGGAACGGGCCGGATCAGAATGTCCGCAACTTCCTGCGCGCGGTGCATGGTGCCGCCTGCCGGCGTTTTGCGGTCGTGCTCGGGCCCGACGCCAACGGCTATCATCGCAACCATTTCCATTTCGACATGGCGCCAAGCGCGCCTTATTGCCGATGACCGTTGCAGGATCGGCTGTCGATCGCCACATCGGACAGCCAAATGTAATGAGAAAGAGGCTAAAGCCCGCTTCATGAATAACGGTAGAATTCCAAGCCGCGTCTTCCAGCCCGCAAGCCAGGACGCCGCCGTCGCCCGCAAGACCACCAGCAGCCCCCAGACCGAAAGCTCCGCGTACCGCCTCGCCTTCCAGGACGACGATTTCCTGCTGCGCGAAGATCTGCGCCCGGTGCGCTTCCAGCTAGAGCTGATGAAGCCCGAACTGCTGCTGGAGGAAGCGAAGATCGGATCGACCTTCGTTTTCTATGGCTCTGCGCGGATTCCCGAGCCGGCCAAGGCGGATGCGCTGATCGCGGCGGCGACCACCGACACGCAACGCCGCATCGCGGAACGGCTCAAGGCCAAATCCCGCTATTATGACGAAGCGCGCAAGCTCGCTCAGCTCGCCAGCAAGGCGCCCGAGGATGCGAAAGGCCTGCGCCATTTCGTCGTCTGCTCCGGTGGCGGCCCTTCGATCATGGAAGCGGCCAATCGCGGTGCGGACGATGTCGGCGCGGAATCGATCGGGCTCAACATCGTATTGCCCTATGAGCAGCTGCCCAACCCCTATGTGACCCCGTCGCTGTCCTTCCAGTTCCACTATTTCGCGCTGCGCAAGATGCACTTCCTGCTTCGCGCGCGCGCCGTGGCGGTGTTTCCCGGTGGCTTCGGCACGTTCGACGAGACGTTCGAACTGCTGACCCTGGTGCAGACCGGCAAGATGGCGCGCCTACCGATCCTGCTGTTCGGACGCGATTTCTGGACGCGGGTGGTGAATTTCGACGCGCTCGCCGAGGAAGGCGTCATCTCGCCCAATGACATCGATCTGATCCGCTTCGTCGAGACGGCTGACGAAGCGTGGTCGGCCGTCCGCGACTTCTACCGCGAGAAGGAAGGCGCTGCGCGCGTCGACGAGATCGCGTAACGCCGCATTGAACATGCAAACGCCCCCGCTTGTGGGCGGGGGCGGTGCAAAATCCGTGGGCCCGATCATCCGAGCCGATCGACCTTGCCAACCATCCGGGCTCAGTGCCCGGAGGCTGCGCTTATTTGCCGGCCGTAGCCGCGGCGTTGTCGGCCGGCGTTGCTTCGTTGCCGCCCGCCTCGCCACCAGCCGCAGGTGCCGCGGCCTCGGCAGGCGCAGTCGGCAGCGGCTTCGGCGCATCGTTATGCTGGTTGAGGAAGGCGATCACATTCGCACGGTCTTCCGGCTTGGAAAGGCCTGCGAAGGTCATCTTGGTGCCGGGTGCGAAGGTCTTCGGGCTGGTCAGCCACTCGTTGAGCAGCTTGAAATCCCAATTGCCGCCCTTGCTCTTCAGCGCGTCGGAGAAGGCGAAGCCGCCGGCACCCTGGCCGATGCCCTCACCCACGACATTCCAAAGATTCGGACCGAGGCCGTTCGCACCGCCCTTGTCGGCGTTGTGGCAAGCGGCGCACTTCTTGAAGACGTCTGCCCCCTTGGCCGGATCGGCCGACGCCAGATAGAATTCGATCGGCTTTTCGGGTGCCGCGGCGCCACCGGTGCTCTCTTCCTCGACGCCCTCGACGGTGTACCCCATCTTCTCGGGACGTTCGGCATGGAAATATTCGCCCGTTACGATCGTCAGGCCCAGGGCAACGATGCCCCCTGCCAGCACCCAGCCGGCTATCGTGTTGCTGCGATCGTCCATTGCCCCTCGAAACCTCCCGTGCCGCGCTTTCCCCGCGCAGGAAACGCGCCTCCCATAGAATCGCGCGCGCGGCTCCGCAAGCGGCGCTTGTCGCGCATGCGAAGTTGCTGCGTCCAGTGGCTTGCCCAGATGCGACGGCGCGCGTAATCGCCGCCGCGAATATGGAAAACTATCCCGTCCCCGCGCAGGCGCTGGTTGCCGAGATGAGCGCCGCCGCGGCCCGCGAGCCGCATCGAGCGGTCGCTTTCCAAGGCGCCCCCGGCTGCAATTCGCATATTTCCGTGTGCGAGGCGTTTCCGGACGCGCTGCCCCTGCCCTGCTTCAGCTTCGAGGACGCGCTGGATGCGGTGAAGGAGGGGCGGGCCGACTGCGCGCTGATCCCGATCGAAAATTCGCTGCACGGCCGCGTCGCGGACATGCATTTCCTGCTGCCCGAATCGGGCCTCGCCATCACCGGCGAGCATTTCATGCGAATCCGCTACAATCTGATGGGCCTGCCCGGCGGCACCATTCGCGAGGCGATGAGCCATCCGCAGGCCTTGGGCCAATGTCGCAACTGGCTGCGTTCGCGCGGAATCGAGCCTGCAAGCTATCCCGACACGGCCGGCGCCGCGGCCCGCGTGGCAGAGATCGGCGATCCGGCGATCGCCGCGATCGCACCGCCGATGGCCGCAAAACTCTATGGCCTCGATACCCTGGCCGAGAATCTCGAGGATTCGGACGACAATACGACGCGCTTCGTCGTGCTCGCCCGTGTCGCACCGCCGCTGACCGGCGAGGGACGGTTCATGACCACGATGATCTTCGAGGTGAACAACGTGCCTGCCGCGCTGTACAAGGCGATGGGCGGCTTCGCCACCAACGGCATCAACATGACGAAGCTGGAGAGCTACCAGCGCGGGGCAAGCTTCGCGGCGACCGAATTCTACTGCGACGTCGAAGGCCATCCGGGCGACGCGCCGCTGGCACGCGCGCTCGAAGAGCTGCGCTTCCATACCAAGTGGGTACGCGTGCTCGGTACCTATCCGCAAGCCCGACCGCGGGTCTAGCGCGACGGCCCTCAGCTGTCCTGCGCTGCCCACCAGCTCAGCAGCGTGTGGGCGATGGCGATCGGCGGTGGCGCAATGAAGGGTGCATCCGGATCGCCCGCAAGAGAGGCTAGGACACCCGCGCGATCGACCCATTTGGCGTGTTCCAGTTCCTTCTCGTCGAGCCGGATCGCATCGTCCTCCGCCTCGGCGATGCAGGCGATCATCAGCGAGGAAGGGAAAGGCCAGGGCTGGCTCGCCACATAGCGCACCCGCCGCACGCGCAGCCCCGCCTCCTCATAGGTTTCGCGAATCACCGCATCCTCGATCGATTCGCCGACCTCGATGAAGCCCGCCAGCGCCGAATAGCGGCCGGCAGGAAAACGCGGCTGCCGCCCCAGCAGCACCCGTCCGTCATGTTCCGCGAGCATGATCACCACCGGATCGGTGCGCGGGAAATGTTCGGCGCCGCAGCCACCCGCGCTCGCATCGCACAGCCGCGCCCATCCCGCCCGCATCGGCTGCGTCACATGGCCGCAATTGGCGCAGAAGCGATGACGCATGTGCCAATCGACGAGGCTGCGCGCGCCCGCATAGATCGCCGCTTCCGGCGCGCTCAGCCCACCGAGCAAAGCCCAGACCGCATAGGCAGGCTGACCGGGCACCGGATCGCCGAGTCGCGCGAAATGCGGCACGCGTCCCGCGTCGAAACCAAGCAGCGCCAGCGAAGCGATGTCCGGGCTTTCGTCCAGCGGCGCCCAGCTCAAGCCGCCATCTGGCCCGGGCACCGGCTCCAGTCCGTTGAGTTGCAGCAGCTTGGCGCGCGGATCGCCGGCCAGCGCATCGAGATTGCGCATGTCGTCGCGCATCTCGTCGCCGCGATCGAGTGGATAGCCGGTAAAGCCGGGTGCCAGGATCATAACCGCATCAACTCCCCTGTTTGGGCCGCCTTCTGCGCGAGTGCCGCCGCCTTGGCAAACAAAGTCGGCAGACCGGCTTCGTCGAGCCGCGCGATCGGCCACCATTCGCCGTCCGCCGCCCGATCCGGCGCGTCGGCCGCGACGACGGCGAGATCGAGCGCGAAATGGGTGAAGATATGGCCGACCCGACCAAGCGGCCGCCAATTGGCGCGAATCGGCGCCTCCGCGAGCCCCGGATCCTGCGCGGTCCATGGGCCGCTCGGCAATGCGCGCATGCCGCCAAGCATTCCCTTATCCGGGCGACGACAAAGCAGTACATGGCCGTCGCGCTCCACCCAGAAAGCGGTGCCGATCCGCGTCGGCCTGGCTTTCTTCGCAGCCTTCACCGGATAGGCCTCCGCCATGCCGGCCTTCGCCGCTGCGCAGCGATCGAGCAGCGGGCAGACGCCACAAGCAGGCCCGCGCGGCGTGCAGATAGTGGCGCCGAGATCCATCATCGCCTGGGCGAAATCGCCGGCTCTCTGATTCGGCGTGATCGAGTCGGTCAGTTCACGCAGCTGCGGCCGGCAGCCGGGCAGCGATTCAGCGACCGCGAAGCGGCGCGCCACCACCCGCTCTACATTGGCATCGACCACCACCGCGCGCCGGCCGAAAGCGATCGCGGCCACGGCCGCCGCGGTGTAGCGGCCGACGCCAGGCAGGCCGAGCAACCCCTCCTCGCTGTCGGGAAAGCGCCCGCCATGATCGCGCGCGACGGCGCGGGCGCAGGCGATCAGATTGCGTGCCCGCGCATAGTAGCCGAGCCCCGCCCAGGCTGCCATCACCTCGCCCTCATCGGCCTCGGCCAGCGTCTCCACCGTCGGCCAACGGCTTGTGAACAGGGCGAAATAGGGCTTAACCGCGGCCACCGTCGTCTGCTGCAGCATCACCTCGGAGAGCCACACCCGATAAGGTTCGGGCGGCGATGCACCGGGCGCTGCGCGCCAGGGCAGGGTGCGGGCGTGGCGATCATACCAGGCGAGAAGCGCCGTTGAGTCATCGACGGACATGGCTACGCTATGGCATGAGCGCACGCATGACGGAACGGACCACGGGCAGAGACAAGAAGGAATCGGCCGCGCGCAGCAATCGGCCCCGCGCGGTGGCAGACATGCTGCCTGACATCGGCCGCGCCGCCTTCCGCCGCTTCGGCTTCGTGCAGTCCGCCGTGGTGACGCGCTGGGCCGAGATCGTCGGCGAGCGCTATGCCGGCGTCTCCACGCCCGAATCGATCCGCTTCCCGCAAGGCCGCCGCGCCGAGGGCGTGCTGACCCTGGTGGTGGAGAGCGCGCATGCGCCGATGCTGCAACATGTGGCGCCGGCGATCATCGAGCGGGTGAACCGCTTTTTCGGCTACGCCGCGGTCGCCCGCCTCGCGATCCGGCAGGGCGCGGCCAAGCCGTCGCCGAAACGGCCCGAACGCCCCGCACCAGCGCCGATTCCCGTCGAGCTGGGTGACAGCTTGCGGTCGATCGGCGATCCTGAGCTGCGTGCCGTGCTCGAATCGCTCGCCCGCGGCGTGGCTGCCTCCGAAGGCCCGCCGCTTGTGGGTGGAATTCCCCTTCGAAAGATTGGATAAGGGCCCCCTCATGACCGCCCTTCGCGCCGCTTTCGCCGCCGCCCTGCTCCTGATTCCCGCTTCGGCGCCCCGGGCCGTCCGGCCGGCCCACGCGGCCCACGCCTCGGCGAACTGGACGTCGAGCTTCTCCATCTCCCCCGCAGGCGGCTTCGTGATGGGCAATCCCAAGGCGCCCGTGCGCCTCGTCGAATTCGCTTCGCTCACCTGCCCGCATTGCGCCGCCTTCTCGGCCGAAGGCGCCCCGGCGCTGCGCGCGAACTATATTGCCAAGGGGCTGGTCAGCTACGAGGTGCGGCCTCTGACGCGCGATCGGATGGACCTGGTGGCCTTCCTGCTCGCACGGTGTGGCGGCCCCCCTATCTTCTTCCCGGCGCTCGACACTTTGTTCGCCCATCAGGCCGACTGGCTGGAAAAGGCGGCGAGCGCGGAGAGCAGCTTCTACGTCCGACTGGAGTCGCTGCCGCCCGAGCAGATGCTGCCGGAACTGGCCAAGAGTGCCGGGCTGGATGCGATCATGCTGAAGCAGGGCGTCGATGCCAGACGGCAGCAGGCCTGCTTGGTCGACAAGGGCGCACAGCAGCAATTGGCGGGTATGAAGACGCAGGCGGAAGCGCTGGACGTGCAGGGGACACCCGGCTTCCTCATCAACGGCGCCCTGGTTCGCGATGTGGCGGGCTGGGGTGCGCTCGAACCGGCGCTGAGAAAGGCGCTGAACCTCAAGTGAAGGCAGATCGATGATGCGTCACACTTTCCCCCTGGCCCTTGCAGCGATCGCGCTGGGGAGCCTCGCCGGCTGCGACAAGAAGGATGCGTCCGGCTCGGCCGCGTCCTCGACGCCTTCCGGCCCCGTCGCCGCCGTGGCGCCGCCGGCCGGCCAGGACTGGACCGAGACGGTTACCGAGACGCCGGACGGCGGCTTTCTGATGGGCAATCCCAATGCGACGGTGAAGCTGATCGAATATGGCTCGCTGACCTGCCCGCACTGCGCCGTCTTCTCCAAGGAAGGCGCGCCGGTGATCAAGGAGAAGTACGTCAAGACCGGCAAGATCAGCTATGAATTCCGTAATTTCGTGCGCGATCCGGTCGACTATGCGGCCGCCATCCTCAGCCGCTGCGGCGGTGCCGGCCCCTATTTCAAGCTGACCGAGCAGATCTTCGCCGATCAGCAGAGCTGGTACCAGAATCTCGAGGGCCTGACGGACGCCGACTATAAGCGCATCAACGCGCTTCCGCCGACCGCGCAGCTCGATGCACTCGCCAAAGCGAGCAAGCTCGACCAATATGTCCAGCAGCGCGGCATCAGCCCGGAAAAGGCCTCGGCCTGCCTGGCGGACAAGGCGATGCAGGACAAGCTGGTGAAGATGCGCCAGGTGGCGACCGACCAGTTCAACCTGCAGGGCACGCCCACTTTCGTCCTGAATGGCAGCGTGCTGCCGGATACGGCGGAGTGGAGCCAGCTCGAACCGAAGCTGCGCGCCGCCGTCGGCGGCTGACGGCGGAGCGGAAGGGGGCGGATCGATGCGGATCAGGAGGCTCAAGCTCACCGGCTTCAAGAGCTTCGTCGATCCGACCGAGCTGCACATCGAGCCGGGGCTGACGGGTATCGTCGGCCCCAATGGCTGCGGAAAATCCAATCTTCTCGAAGCGATCCGCTGGGTGATGGGCGAATCCAGCGCGCGCTCGATGCGCGGCGCGGGGATGGAAGACGTCATCTTCGCGGGCACCGACTCCCGCCCGGGTCGCGATTTCGCGGAGGTGACGCTGGTTGCCGAGCGCGCACCCGCCGAAGACGGCCAGGATCGCGAGCTGGAAGTGATCCGCCGCATCGAGCGGGGCGCTGGCTCGGCCTATCGCATGAACGGGCGCGACGTGCGCGCCAAGGATATCGCACTGCTCTTCGCGGACGCGGCGACCGGCGCGCATTCGCCGGCCCTGGTGAGCCAAGGCAAGATCGCCGCGGTGATCGCCGCCAAGCCGACCGAGCGGCGCCAGATGCTTGAGGAAGCTGCGGGCATCGCCGGTCTGCACGTCCGGCGTAAGGATGCCGAGCAGAAGCTGCGCGCCACCGAGGCGAATCTCACCCGGCTGGACGAATTGCTCGCCGACATGGAAGGCCGCGTCGCCGCGCTGCGCCGCCAGGCGCGTGCGGCGGAGCGTTATCGCGCGCTTTCCGCCGACATTCGCATCGCCGAGGCTCGGGTGATCTTCGCCCGCTGGCGCGAGGCGGCCGAGGCCGCGGACAAGGCCAAGGCCGAAGCGCAGGCGGCCGAGGAAGCCGTCATCAAGGCTGCGGAAGCGCAACGTGCGGCTGCCGCCTGGCAGGCTGAGGCAGTCTCCGCCCTGGCCGACAAGCGCAGCGCGGCGCAAGCGAGCCGCGAAGCGGCAACTGCGCTCGGCCATGAGCGCGCGTCGCTGGATGGCGAGCGTACCGCGCTCGTGCGCCGCATCGCCGATCTCGCCCGGCAGCGCGAGACGCTGGAGCGCGACCGCGAGCGCGAAGGATCGCTGGCCAACGATGCCGCCGAGGCACTCGCGCGCCTTTCCGAAGAAGACGGCCTTCTCGTCAAGCGGATCGCCGAAGCCGAAGGCAGGCGCGGCGCCCTCGAAGCACGCACCGGCGAGGCAGAAACGGCCGCACGCGACGCAGAGGTGGCGCTTGCTCAGGCACTCGCTGCCCAAGCCGCCGAACAAGCTGACGCCCGCGTCGCACAGGCGGCGCTCTCGGCCGCGCGGCAGAGGCTGGACCGCGCGCAACGCGAGTCCGCCCGGCTCGCCAACGAAAAGGCCGGGCTCGGTGACGAGGCGCCGCTGCTGTCGGCACGTGACGAGGCGGCAGCCGCGCGAACGACGGCGGCCGGCCAGATCCAGGCCTCGACGGCAGCCATAGCCGCAGCCGAGGCACAGCGCGACGCGGCCTCGGCCGCACGCGATGCCGCTGAATCAAACGGCTCGGCCGCGCGCGCGGCGCTGACCGCGCTCGAGGCGGAGGCGCGTGCCCTCGCCCGTGCGGTCGATAGCGGTTCGGGCAAAGGCGCGATCGCCAAGGTTCGTGCCCAGCCCGGCTACGAGCGCGCACTGGCTGCAGCGCTGGGCGACGATCTCGAAGCACCGATCGGCATGGACGGCCCGCGCGGCTGGGCTGGCGCGGCGGCGCAGCCCGGCGATCCGGCGCTGCCCGAAGGCCTCGTTCCGCTCGCGATGCAGGTCCAGGCTCCCCAGGAACTCGGCCGCCGGCTCGCGCAGATCGGCGTCGCCGATACCGATGAGGGACAACCGCTTGCCGTCGGCCAGAGGCTGGTGACACGTGACGGACGGCTGCGCCGCTGGGACGGCTATGTCGCCACCGGCCAGGGCGCAGCCGCGGCGGAGCGGCTGATCCGGCTGAACCGTCTCGCCGAGATCGAGCAGGCCCTGCCGGAGGCGCAACAGGCCGTGGCCGGAGCCAAGATGGCGATGGATGCGGCCCAGCGCGACATGGCTGCTGCCCGCGAAGCGATCGAGGCCGCACGCCGCGCGCTCGCCAATGCCGAGGCCGCCCAGCGAACCGCCACCCGCGACGAGGATGCCGCCACCAATGCGATCGAGCGGCTTGCAGGCCGCCGCACCGAGCTGGAAGGCCGCATCGGGCGCGCTGAGGCGGAGCGTGGGGAAGCGGAAACGGAAGAGACCCAGGCCGCCGCCGCCGTCGCCGCGCTGCCCGATCTCAGCCAGACCGCGCGCAGCGTGGAGATGCTGCAGCAAGGCGCCGCGCTCGCCCGTGCTGCGGTGGCCCAGGTCCGTGCCGAATCCGGCGCGCTGGAGGCCGCGATCTCGGCCGACCGGCAGCGCATGGCGGCGGCGCGATCGGAAGCGGCGTCCTGGCGGTCGCGCGCCGGCGCCGCTGCAAAGCGAATCGAGGAGATGACGGCACGCGCCGAAGCCGTACAGCAGGAGGCGGAGGCGATCGCCGACGGTCCCGCCAAGCTCGACTCCCGTCTGGCCGAGGTGGCGACGCGCCTCGCCGATGCGGAAGAAGCTGCACGCTCCGCGCAAGCCGAGGAACGCGAGGCGGAGGAGACAGCGCGCCGCACCGAGCGCGCCGCCGCGGAAGCCGGCGAGCTGCTCAGCGTCGCGCGGGAGCACCGTGCGGGCGCGCACGCCCGGCAGGAAAGCCAGGAAGCGCGACGGGTGGAGATGGGTCGGATTTCCGGCGAACGTTTCGAATGTCCGGCCCCGGTGCTGCCCGAGAAGATCGGCTTCGCCAGCGCCGAGGTACGCGACGCCGCCGCAGAATCGGCGCGGCACGATAGGCTGTCAGTCGATCGCGAACGGCTCGGCCCGGTCAACCTCGTTGCCGAGAGTGAGCTGGCCGAGATCGAGGCGAACCGCGCGAGCTCGATCGCCGAGCGCGACGAACTGTCCCAGGCGGTGAACCGGCTGCGCGGATCGATCGGCAGCCTCAATCGCGAAGGCCGAGCCCGGCTGCTCGCCGCGTTCGAGGCGGTGGACGGCCATTTCCGCCGCCTGTTCACAACCTTGTTCGAAGGCGGCCAGGCCCATCTCGCGCTGATCGATTCAGACGACCCGCTCGAGGCTGGGCTGGAAATCATGGCCCAACCGCCGGGCAAGAAGCTCGCCGCACTCACCCTGCTTTCGGGCGGCGAACAGGCGTTGACCGCCTGCGCATTGATCTTCGCGCTCTTCCTCACCAATCCCGCGCCGATCTGCGTGCTGGACGAGGTGGACGCCCCGCTCGACGATGCGAATATCGAGCGCTTCTGCGACCTGCTGGAGCGGATGACTCAGGAAACCGATACGCGCTACCTGATCGTCACGCACAATGCCGTCACGATGAGCCGCATGCATAGGCTGTTCGGCGTGACGATGATCGAGCGCGGCGTGAGCCGGCTGGTGTCGGTCGATCTCGGCGGCGCGGAACGGCTGCTGGCCGCGGAATGAGGCTGGCACATACGATCCTTGCAGCCCTGCTGCTCCTCGCGTCCGTCCCGGCTACGGCCGCTCCGGCGGACGATTTTCACACATTGCTGGCCGATCACTGGGCCTGGTATCTC
Source organism: Flavisphingomonas formosensis (assembly GCF_009755815.1). Classification (GTDB taxonomy): domain Bacteria; phylum Pseudomonadota; class Alphaproteobacteria; order Sphingomonadales; family Sphingomonadaceae; genus Flavisphingomonas; species Flavisphingomonas formosensis. Next base: position 138,558 of record NZ_WRPK01000011.1, on the reverse strand, counting down.
AAGACCGATCCCATCACCGCCAGCGCCTCGGGGGTGCATCTCTATGACGATCGGCTGCCGGACATCAGCCTGGCGGCGATGGATCGACAGGCGGCGGACCAGCAGGCCTTCCTCGATCGTCTGGCAAGGATTCCGCTCGACGCGCTTTCGCCGCCGGACCGGATCAACGCCGCGATCTTCCGGCGTCTGCTGACCGAGCGAATCGAGGGCAACCGCTTCGGCGAACGGATGATGCTGTTCGACAGCTATTCGAGCATTCACCAGACCGTCGCGGGGCTTGCCGACGTCGTGCCGTTGCACGGCAAGACCGACTATGAGAGCTATCTTACCCGCCTTTCCCGCTATCCCGCGCTCAACGCACAGGTGATCGCGATCAGCCGCCAGGCGGTGGCCGAAGGCTATGTGCAGCCCTGCGCGGCGATGGGCGGGTTCGAGAAGACCATATCCGGCGTCATCACGGCGAACCCAGAGGATTCGCGCTTCTACGCGCCGTTCAAGGCCCCCCGGCCGACCGCGATCACGCCGGCGGACTGGGCGACGCTGCAGGCGCGCGCAAAGGCGCTGATTACCGACGTGCTGGTGCCCGAATATCGGCGCTTCGATGCCTTCTACGTCCAGGATTATGCGCCGCATTGCCGCAAGACGATCGCCGCGACGACGCTTCCCCACGGCAAGGCTTGGTACGCCTATCAGATCCGCGTGATGACCACGACGGACAAGACGCCGGAGCAGATTCACGCGCTCGGCCTCGCCGAGGTGGCGCGCATCCGGGCCGAGATGGATATGGTCGCGAAACGGGCCGGCTATCCGAGCCGTGCCGCCTTCATCACGAAGCTGCGCACCGATCCGCGCTATTTCGCGCGGTCGCCGGAAGAGCTGATGGGCCACGCTGCGCTGATCGCCAAGACGATCGACGGCAAGCTGCCCGGCTTTTTCGGCCGTCTGCCCCGGCTGCCCTATGGGGTGCGGGCGATCCCCGCCGAGACGGCGGAAGGCACCACCACTGCTTATTACATGCCTGGCTCACCCGATGCCGGCATCGCCGGCACCTATTATGTCAACACGTCGAAGCTCGATCAGCGACCGCTTTGGGAGCTTCCGGCACTCACCCTGCACGAAGCGGTGCCAGGCCATCACAATCAGATCGCTCTGCAGCAGGAGCTGGACCTGCCGGAATTCCGCAAGCATATCGTCTTCTACAACGCCTTCGTCGAAGGTTGGGCGCTCTATGCCGAGCATCTCGGCACGGAAATGGGCGTCTACGACACGCCCGAAAAGGATATGGGACGGCTGAGCTACGAGATGTGGCGCGCCTGCCGCCTGGTGGTGGATACCGGCATGCATGCGATGGGCTGGAGCCGCGAGCAGGCGATGGCCTTCATGAAGGAAAATACCGCGCTCACCGACGCGAACATCGATGCCGAAGTGAGCCGCTATATCAGCTGGCCGGGACAAGCCCTCGCCTACAAGCTCGGCGAACTCGAGATTCGCGGCGCACGCGCACGTGCCGAAGCGGCGCTCGGCCCCAAATTCGATCTTCGGAGGTTCCACGACGCTGTGCTCGGCCAGGGCGCCGTGCCGCTCGACCTCCTTGACAGCCAGATCGACACCTGGATCGCCGCCGAAAAAGCACGCGACTGAGAAGCCTCAGGGGATCGCGGCCTCATCCTGCTTGCGGGCCTGTCGCTCGAGCCACCATTGGTGGAGCTGCTGCTGCACGCAACCCGACTGACCGCCGCTGCCGACCGCAGAGCAGCTGTTCGGGGTGTTGCCGACGCGGCTGACCTGCTCGAGATCGTCGATCTTCGATCCCCACGCGGCCTGGGCGGGTGCGACCTTCTTCTCGCGAAAACGCTTCGGGACGCGATAGCGCTCGCTTTCCGGCTCGCGCTTGCAGACGACGATCTCGTCGCCATTGGCCTTCGGGCACGGATCATTGCCGTAGACGACCAGGGAAGCGATGCGCTGCGGCGGCGCGCCACTCGCCGGAACCTGCTCGGCCGATGCCGCGAAGGGCAGCAGCATCAGCGCCGCCGGAAGAAGATAACGGATCATGGGTGGCGACTCTTTCGTGGGGGCCGTCACCCTGCGCCGCGGCTTATTGCGGCCCGCTGAACAATGCGATCACGGGATGATCGCGCCGAGGCCGCTCGGCTCGCCCTGCTGCTTGCGGTCGGCCTTGGCCTGCTTCATCTGCTCGCGCCAACAGCCGGCCCACCCGCCGCCGCCCACCGCGGAGCAGCTGCCCGTGCCGGTATTGCCTACGCTTTGCAGGCTCTGCACGCGCGATCCCCAGCTTTCATTGGCCGGGGTGTTCTCCGTCTTGCGGAATTCCTTCGGGATACGAAACTTCTCGGTAAGCGGCAGACGGCGGCAGACGACGATCTCGTCGCCGTCGGGGCTGGTCGGGCATGGCTCGTCGCCATAGACGATCTTGGTGCTGTACTTGGTCTGGGCGGCCGCCGGCGCACCCGCGAGGCTGGCATAGCCCGCGCCGAGCACCAGGGCGGAAGCGAAAAGCAGGCCGTGCTTCATGATGACTTTCCTCTTCGTGTCCGCCCGACGCATGGCAGGGCCAAGCGCGGCATCGTCAGTCGGTATCGCCTTGTCCGCCTCACAAGGTAAAGATCAGATTCGTTTCGACAAGCCTATCGCCGCACGGCAGCCGAGGCGGATCGCGGCGGACAGCAGTGGATAGGCCGGTGCACGCTCGGCACCTTCCAATATCGCCGTCTCGCGATGCTCCACCTCCTCGGCACGGAATTCGGTGATCGCAGCCGACAGCTCCGGATCGTCCTGACCCAGCTCGTCGAGTTGCTCGCCATAATGGCGGTCGATCTCGGTCTCGATCGCGGCGGTGCAGGCCATCGCCGCTTCGGGGCCGAGGAGCGCGGTCGCCGCGCCGAGCGCGAAGCCGGCGACATGCCATACCGGCTGAAGCAGGGTGGGACGCACGCCGCGTTCGGCGAGCATGGCATCGAAGCGCTCGCGATGCGCCTCCTCCTGCGCCGCCATGCGCGCCACGGATCGCGACGAGGGGCCGCGATCGCCGAGAATGGCGAGTTGTCCCGCATAGATTCGGGTGGCGCCATATTCGCCCGCCTGGTCGACGCGCAGCATCGCGCCGCGATCGGCGCTGCGTTCGCCGGGGCGGCGCAGGATGGCTGGAATCAACGCTTCAGGGCCAGCCATGTCACCGCTACTCCGCCGAGGACCGAGAAGATCGCGTTATAGCCGGCCAGCGACAGGCCGAACAGCGTCCACTGCGCCTGATCGCAGCGGATCATCGGTGTCGCCAATATGTCGGCCAGCACGTCCTTGGCCGATCCGCCGGTTGCGCCCGCCGAGCAGGTGGTGAGCCCTTCCCACCAATGATATTCGACGCCGGCGTGGAATACGCCGATTCCGCCGGACACGAGAATGGCGAGCGCAGCCAACAGCAGCAGGGGCCGCGCCAGGGCCGAACGCGCCGCCGCATAAGCAAGAAGCGCGAGAGCGATCGCCGCCATATGCGCGTAGCGCTGCCACCAGCACATCTCGCACGGATAGAGATGCCCCCAATATTGCGAGACATAGGCGCCGCCGAGCAAGGCGACCGGGACGATCAGCGCAAGCGCGCGGGCCTTGGCGATAGCGGTCATGCCCGGCGCCACTTACTTCCGCGACGCCTTCACCGCTCCACCACCCGCCGGCTTGCCGAGCCGGGACAGCGTCTGCACCGCATAATAGAGCTGGTAATCGTCGATGCCGCGCTTGGCGAGATCAGTGGACGAGGCGGCAAAGCGGGGATCGGTCTTGCCATCGTCCTCCAGCACCTTGTCGTCCACCTTGGCCGAATTGATGAAGTGGCGGCGCAGGTCGACCTCGCGGATACGCGGGCGGCTCTTGTAATCCGGATCGGAAAGCTGGGGCACCTGGATGTCCGGATCGATGCCGCCTTCCTGCACCGAGCGGCCGGCCGGCGTATAATAGCGCGCCGTGGTCAGCCGCAGAGCGGCGCCGTCGGACAGGGGCACGACGCTCTGCACCGAGCCCTTGCCGAAACTACGCTCGCCCATCACCAGCGCGCGCTTCTGATCCTGCAGCGCACCCGCGACGATCTCCGCCGCCGAGGCAGAACCGGCATCCACCAGCACGATGATCGGCAGGCCGTTCGCCATGTCGCCGGGCTTGGCATAATAGCGCTCGATATCGCCCTTCTCGCGGCCACGCTGTGACACCACCTCGCCATGATCGAGGAACACGTCCGACACGTCGATCGCCTGATCGAGCAGGCCGCCCGGGTTCGAGCGCAGATCGATGATGTAGCCGAGCGGCTTGGCACCCAGCGCCTTGTCTATGCCGACGATCGCAGCGCGCACGTCGGTCGCGGTATTGCGGTTGGTGAAGGTGTTGATGTTGATGATGCCGACGCGGTCCTTCACCTCCCACTTCACCGGCTTCAGCTGGATGATCTCGCGGGTGAGCGTCACGTCGAACGGCTTGTCGCGGCCGGGCCGCACGATCGTGAGGCGAATCTTTGTGCCCGGATTGCCGCGCATCTTGTCCACCGCCTCGTCCAGTGTCGCGCCGTAGAGCGGCTGGCCGTCGAGATCGGTGATATAGTCGCCCGCCTTGATGCCGGCCTTGTAGCCCGGCGAATCCTCGGTCGGCGCGATCACCTTGACCGCGCCGTCCTCCATCGTGACGGACAGGCCGAGACCGCCGTAGAAGCCGTCCGTCTGAGTTTGCAGATTCTTATATTCGCGCGAGTCCATGTAGCTGCTGTGGGGATCGAGCGCGCCGAGCATTCCGGAGATGGCGCCTTCGATCAGCGTCTTGTCATCGACCTTGTCGACATATTGCGCGCGCACCTTCTCGAACACGTCCGCGAACTGGTCGATCTCGCGTAGCGTATCGGTGTCGGTCACGGCGAGCGCCGCCGTGGTGATCGGGATCAGCGCGACCGCGCTCAGGAGGCCGAGAGAGCGCAACAGGTGACTGGCCATGAAGATGCTTTCGGAGATAGAGCCTTTTCCCGCTTTCTAGCGGCTTTTCGCACCATGCGATAGCGCCCTGAACCCGGCCGCCAAGGCTCGTTTCGGACCGGAAGGGACGCATATATATCCTCCGCCGCTCAGCCATTGCCGAGCAGGGGGGTGATATCGACGGGCAGGCCGGCGTGGCGCAGCTCGATCGTGACGGTCGGCCGTGCGCCACCCGTCCGGCCGAGCGGGCTGCCCTGTGTCACCTGATCGCCGACCGAGACGCTGAGCGTCGTCAGGCTGGTGAGCAAGGTCGTCCAGCCGCGGCCGTGATCGATGATGACGATGTCGCCATAGCTGCGGAACGGCCCGGCAAAGACGATGCGGCCGCCTGCGGGGGCAATCACCTGCGCGTCGCCGCGAGCGCGTATGGTGAGGCCCCTCGCCCGCACGCCGGCGTCCGACACTTCGCCGAGACCGGTCACGATCTGCCCGAGCACCGGCAGGCGGTAGTTGGGCGGCAGGGCCGGTGTGGGGACGCGGTCGGGCGGCGGCGGCGCCTGGCCCGGCACGGCAGGACGCAGCATCGGCCCCGGCAGGCTGATGAGCCGATCACGCACCGAAGCCTGATCGTTGAGCACGCGCATCAGATCGACGATGTCGCGCGCCTTTTCGCCGAGGGCGATCGCCCGATCCGATTCCATCATCGCGCTGTCGGTGAAATTCTGCGAGCGCTGGCGCTGCTCCGCCTCCAGTCGGACGAGGCCGGCGCGTTCGGTCTGCAGCCGCTCCTGCCCCTGCTTGAGCAGCGCCATCGCTTCATCGGCCTGGACGCGCAGCTGCCGCCCGCGCTCGACCTCGGCACGCAGCTCCTGGGTCCGCTCGGTGACCACCGGCAAGGTGGTGCGCAACAGCGCTCGGACATGGGCAATGTCGCTCATCGATCCGGGCTGGACGAGTGCCAGCGCCGGGGGACGGCGGGCCATCGTCTGCAGTGCCGCGATCAGGCGTACGATCGGCCCCTGGTGCGCCGCGAGATTCGCCCGTTGCCGCACGCGGAGCGCCTCGATGATCCGGATGCGCGCTTCAGCTGCGGCAATATCCGCCTCGGCCGCCTGAATGCGCGCGGCGACGGCGGCTGCCTGCGCGCGGGCTTTGCCGGCCGCCTCGGTAGCGCGTGCCGATTCGGCTTCATATTGCGCCGAGCGCGCATTGGCCGCCGTCGCGTCGCGCTTGGCGGCGATCAACGCCTGCTTCTCGTCGGAAAGGCTCTGCGCGATCGCGGCGCCGGCCGCCAGGAGGGCGATCGCCAGGGCGACGGCAGGCAGAGCGCGATACATCGCCATTCACCCTTCGCGATGATAGGGATGATTGGCAAGGATGCTGGTCGCGCGCCAGAGCTGCTCGGCAAGCATGGCGCGCACCATCAGATGGGGCCAGGTAGCGGCGCCATAGGCGATCAGCAGATCCGCACCGTCACGATCAGCCGGCTCGAGCCCGTCCGCGGCGCCGATCAGGAACCGCGCCTCTCGCCGGCCATCATCGCGCCAGCGGCCGAGTTGGTGCGCGAAGTCCATCGAGCCGAACTGGCGGCCCTTCTCATCCAGCGCGATGACGATGGTGGCGGCTTCGCGCGGCGGCATGCGCCCACCCTTGTCGGGAAGCTCCGAAATTCGGACGGGCCATGCGATCCGCTTCAGATAGCGATCGACGAGCTCCGCCTCCGGCCCGCGCCCGATGCGCCCGCGGGCCACGATATGCAGCAGCAACGCGGCGTCAGGCTTCGCTGGCGGCCGCGCTCGGCGCTTCGCCGAAGGCCCACATCCGCTCCAGATTGTAGAAGCTGCGGACTTCCGGTCGGAAAAGATGGACGATCACGTCCTGCGCGTCGATCAGCACCCAATCGGCCGTCGGCAGCCCTTCGATACGGGCAACCTTGCCGGTTTCGGCCTTGATGCGATCGACCAGCTTGTGCGCCATCGACGCCACCTGCCGCGTGGAACGGCCGCTCGCGATCACCATGTGATCGGCGATGCTGCTCTTTCCGGCCAGCGGTATGGAAACGGTGTCGAGGGCTTGGTCATCATCGAGCGAGGCAAGCACCAGCTGGTGCAGCGCTTCGACGGGATCGGGCTTGCTGCCTAAGGCAGCGGCGGTACTGGGCAAAGATCCTCCATGGGGATTGGCCGGCGCGTGACGCGATCGCGCGAGGCCATGTCGGCATAATCGGCATGCCAGCCGGGGTTCGTGGCACGAAGCCGCGTGGCGGAGACGGGATCTGGGCGAAAGCGCAACTGCACGAGCGCCGGCAATCTCCAGTGCGTCCACTCCTGCGCCTGGCCTGCGGGCCGAACGAAGCGCCGCAGCCAGCCCATTGCCCTCACGGCACGGGCCGGCCTATCATATCCTTCTCTGACGACGACCGCAATCGGCACCGTCCGCGCGATCCTCCGCCACTGCCGCCACTGCGGAAACTGCTCCAGATTGTCCGAGCCCATCAGCCAGATGAACTGGCGATGCGGATAGCGGCGAACGATCCGGACGAGCGTGTCGACAGTGTAGCGCGTGCGCAGGTCGAGCTCGATCACGGTCGGCCGGATCGGCGCGCGGCGCGCCATGCGCAAGGCGGAACCATAGCGTGCGGCGAGCGGCGCCATGTCCCGCGCGGCGCGTTTCAGCGGGTTGCCGGGCGAAACGAGCCACCACACCTCATCCAGCCCGAGCGCCTCCATCGCCGCAAGGCTGATCTTGCGATGGGTGCGATGCGCGGGATTGAAGGAGCCGCCGAGCAGGCCGGTGCGGATCATGACGGATCCCGCCGGTTTTCACTCGCGTGACGCGCACGGAGAATCTGAATCTCGCTATCTCTCACTCTGTAAAAGAGCTGATACCGCGTCCGGGCGATGCTCCACTTGCGCGCACCTATTTCTTCGAACTCGGGGCCAGCCTCCGGAATCTCCGCAAGGAACATCGCTGCGGCCTCGATCCGCCCAAGAACGGCATCCGCGCGATCCGACGCATTCTCCTGCCAATATGCATCGATCGCGGCAAGATCTTCCATGGCCGGACGGGTCCAGCGAACGCGCCTCATTCCGTCCGTCGTGCCCGAATCTCGCGGAAAACCGCGTCATGATCGATCAAATCGCCCGACTCAGCGGCGTCGATCCCCTTTTGCAGGAATTCCAGCAGCTCCGCTTCCTGTTCGGCCGCATGCCGGATCGCCCGCGCAGCGAACCATGCCCTACTACGGCCATGCGCACCGGCGATCCTGTCGACGAGCGCCAGAGTATCGACGTCCAGACGGGCGGTAATGACGGCGGTCTTGCTCATGTATCGAATGTATACATCCGATACAGCAGGTTCAAGGCCGCGTCTGGCCGGTGCCGCGCACCAGCCATTTATAGGTGGTCAGCCCTTCGAGCGCGACGGGACCGCGCGCATGCATCCGCCCCGTAGAAATGCCGATCTCCGCGCCCAGCCCGAATTCGCCGCCGTCGGCGAACTGGGTCGAGGCGTTGACCATCACGATCGCGGAATCGACCTCGTTCAGGAACTTCTCGGCTGCCGCCGTATCCTCGGTGACGATCGCATCGGTGTGATGCGAGCCGTGCCGCTCGATATGGGCGATGGCGGCATCGATGCCGTCGACGAGCGCGACCGAACAGATCGCGTCGAGATATTCCGTATCCCAGTCCTCGTCTGTCGCGGCCTTGATCCGCCCGTCGATCGCCCGCACCGAATCGGTACCGCGCAATTCGCAGCCGGCATCGATCAAGGCGGAGAGGATCGGCGCGGGATCGCCATAGGCCGAATCGATCAGCAGCGTCTCGGTGGAGCCGCAGATGCCGGTGCGCCGCATCTTGGCGTTGACCGCCAGCGACAGCGCCTTCTCCGGATCGGCGGCGCGATCGATATAAGTGTGGCACAGGCCGTCGAGATGGGCGAGCACGGGCACGCGCGCTTCTTCCTGCACGCGCGCGACGAGCCCTTTGCCGCCGCGTGGCACGATGATGTCGATGAGGCCGGCCGCCTTCAGCATCGCCCCGACGGCAGCGCGGTCGGTGACGGGGATCAGTTGGATGGCATCTTCCGGCAGGGCCGCCTCGCGCAGCCCGTCGAGCAGCGCGGCATGAATGGCGCGGCTCGTCGTGATCGCCTCGGATCCGCCGCGCAGGATCACCGCATTGCCGGCCATGAGACCCAGCGCGCCGGCATCCGCGGTTACGTTGGGCCGGCTTTCATAGATGATGCCCACCACGCCGAGCGGCACGCGCACGCGCTGCAGCACGAGGCCGTTGGGCCGGCGGCTTTCCGAAATCGTCTCGCCGACAGGATCGGGCAGCGCCGCCACAGCCTCCAGCCCCGCGGCGACGCCTTCCAGCCGCTTGGCGTCGAGCTTCAGCCGGTCGAGCAGCGCGGCGGTGAGCCCGTTGGCCTCGCCTTTCGCCATATCCTCGGCATTGGCGGCGAGAATCTCGGCCTGACGCGTGCGAATCGCGCGCGCGGCAGCACGCAGCGCCTCCGCCTTGCGCTTGGTCGGCGTCCGCGCCAGCACCGCAGCAGCGGCCCGCGCGCGGCGGCCCATGTCATCGATGAGGGCGGTGGCGTCGAGGGGACGCTCTTCGAGTATCGCAGTAGCCATGGTCTCGCCCCTAACATAGTTCGCGGGCGATGCGAACGTAGGGCGTGCGGGCACAAAGCACCGGGGCACCCGCCCGGCGGCGTCAATCGCGTGCGAGCGCCTGCATCAACTCGTCACGGATCGCCCGCAATTCGGAACGGACATGCGGGGCAAGGCCAGCCCGCGCAGCCACGACAGGCAGCGGCATGTCGTCGGGGACCGCAATCGCCGTCCTGCCGGTGCGGGCTGAAAGCAGCTTCTGAACGCCCTTGATCGTATAGCCTTCACGATTGAGCAGCCCGTCGATCCGCTTCACCAGATCGACGTCGGCGGGGCGATAATAGCGGCGATTGCCGGCGCGCTGCAAAGGGCGCAACTGCGGGAACTTGGTTTCCCAATAGCGCAATATGTGCTGCGGCAAGCCGAGCTCTTCCGAGAGTTCGCCGATCGTGCGGAACGCGCCTTCGGCTTTCTCCTCCGCCATCCAGGCCTCGGTCAGGCGCTCTTGACGATGCGTTCCCGCATCATCTGGCTGGCACGGAAAGTGAGCACCCGGCGCGGCGCGATCGGCACTTCGACTCCGGTTTTCGGGTTACGGCCGATTCGTTCGCCCTTGTCCCGAAGGATGAAGCTGCCGAAGCCGGAAATCTTCACATTCTCGCCGCGCGACAGGGCTGCACACATGTTTTCGAGTATCTGCTCGACGAGATTGGCTGACTCGGCACGGGACAAGCCGATCTCGCGATGCACAGATTCGGCAAGGTCAGCCCGGGTCAAGGTTCCGGCAACAGCCATTCGAGGTCCCCTCCGCAATCCCGGCAAAAGCATATCGCAGGCTTGCACAACGTGCAAACCCCTGATTCGCGGCGGATTGCCTCAATAGCGAACGGCCGCCGCGCCCCAGGTGAAGCCGCCGCCCATCGCCTCGAGCACGAGCAGGTCGCCGCGCTTGATCCGTCCGTCGCGCACCGCCTCGTCCAGGGCCAGCGGAACGGAGGCGGCGGAGGTGTTGGCATGGCGATCGACGGTGATGATCACCTTCTCCGGAGGAAGGCCGAGCTTGCGCGCGGTGGCGTCGAGAATCCGGCGGTTCGCCTGGTGCGGAACCACCCAGTCCACATCCTCGGCGCTCAGCCCCACAGCCTCCAGCGTCTCGCCCAGCACGGTCGCCAGATTGACCACCGCATGGCGGAAGACCTCGGATCCCTTCATGCGCAGCTTGCCCACCGTGCCGGTGGTCGAAGGGCCGCCATCGACATAGAGGAGCTGATTATGGCGACCGTCGGCATGAAGCTTGACGGAAAGCACGCCGCGCTCCCCCTCCTCCGCCTTCAGCACCACGGCGCCCGCGCCGTCGCCGAAAAGGACGCAGGTCGCCCGGTCTTCCCAGTCGAGGATACGGCTGAACGTCTCCGACCCGATCACCAACGCGACGTCGGCGGTGCCGCCGCGGATCATGCTTTCGGCGACCCCGAGCGCATAGAGAAAGCCGGAGCAGACCGCCTGCACGTCGAAGGCGACGCAATCGGCGATGCCGAGCGCGGTCTGAACCTTCGTGGCGGTGGAAGGAAAAGTCTGATCGGGCGTCGCCGTGGCGAGCACGATGAGCTTCACCTGCTCCGGCGCAATGCCGGCGGCGTCGAGGGCACGGCGCGCCGCTTCTGTGGCAAGCGTGCCGGTCGTCTCGTTCTCGCCTGCTATGTAGCGATAGCGAATGCCCGTCCGTTCGACGATCCATTCGTCGGACGTGTCGACGGTCCGGGCCAGCTCTTCGTTGGAGACGCGGCGGACGGGAAGCGCGGAGCCCGTTCCGGCAATGATGGCACGACGCGTCACTGGGCGGCCACCACCGAGGATTCATGCGTGCGGAAATTGGCCAGATCGTCGGCGATCCGGCGGCTGATGTCATTTTCGAGCATAGAGGCGGCGACACCTATCGCGTTGGCGACACCTTGCGCATCGGCGCCGCCGTGACTCTTCACGACGATGCCATTGAGGCCGAGGAAAACGGCGCCGTTGTGATTATTGGGATCCAGGTGGACGCTCAGCAGCCGGAAAGCGGGGCGCGAGAGCAGGAAGCCGGCCTTGGACCGCAGCGAGCTGGCAAAGGCGCGCCGCAACAGATCGGTGACGAAACGGGCCGTGCCCTCGACCGACTTGAGCGCGATGTTGCCGGAGAAGCCGTCGGAGACGATGACGTCGGTCTCGCCGCGGCCGAGCCGATCGGCTTCGATGAAACCGGTGAACCGGATTGGCAGGAAATGCGCCTCGCGCAGCAGCGCGGCGGCGTCCCGCAGCTCATCGGTGCCCTTGAGTTCCTCCGTGCCGATGTTGAGCAGGCTCACCCGCGGCGTCGAAAGATTCATCACCGTGCGCGCATAGGCCGCGCCCATGATCGCGAACTGGACGAGATTCTGAGTGTCGCACTCGGTGTTCGCACCGAGATCCAGCATCACGACATCATTGTCGCCCAATGTCGGCAGCAGCGCGGCGAGCGCGGGTCGATCGATGCCGGGCATGGTGCGCAGCGATAGCTTCGACATCGCCATGAGCGCGCCGGTATTGCCCGCGGACAGAGCCGCGCCGCACTGCTTCGCCTTCACGTCCGCGATGGCAAGCCCCATCGACGTCGTCTTTGCCCGACGAATCGCCTGGCTCGGCTTGTCCTCGCCCGAGATCTTGTCCGGTGCGTGGACGATCTCAGCGTCGAATCCCTTGTGGCGAGCGAGTTCGGCACGCAGCGCCGTCTCGTCACCGAACAGGCGGAAAGCAAGATCAGGGAAGCGCTTACGCGCCAAAGCGGCGCCGGCCACCATTACGGCCGGACCGCCATCTCCCCCCATCGCGTCTATAGCGATCCGCGGCGTGCTTTCGCCCACGGTATCCGCTCCCCCCTGTGCCTCAGGCTTCGGCGGGGACGATCTCACGACCGTTATAGTGCCCGCAAGCCGAGCAGAGATTATGCGGGCGCTTCAGCTCGCCGCAGTTCGGGCATTCCTGAAACGACTCGACCGACAGCGCGTGATGGCTGCGACGCATGTTCCGCCGCGAGGGCGAGGTTTTTCTCTTGGGGACGGCCATCTCGGCACCTGTTCCAATCAGTTCAAAAAAGAATAAGCGACGAGCTTAGCCGCCTTCGATCCGGGCACGAAGCCAACGGACCCGGCAGCGGGGCTCATCGCGAACGCATGGCCCTATAGCGATTTCAGCGTATGTTGCAAGCATCGCGGGTCAGGATACGAGAGAAGGGGATCATAGATGATGTTACCGATCACGCTCACCATCGCAGGCGCCGCCGCCATATTGAATTTCTGGCTGGCCGTGCGCACGGCGCGGGTCCGCGCCGCAGCGAAGGTGCTGGTCGGCGACGGCGGCAACCCGACCCTGATCGCGCGCATGCGCGCCCATGCCAACTATGTCGAATATACGCCGTTCGTCCTGATTCTCCTGGCGCTGCTCGAACTGGCCCAAGCTTCCAAGACCGGTCTCTGGGTAGCGGGCATCCTCTACATATTGGGCCGCGTGGCGCACCCGTTCGGGCTGGAGCGCGGCGACGCCAACTGGATGCGTGGCGCCGGTATCGGCCTGACCTTCCTCGTGCTGCTGGGGCTCGCCGGCTACGCGCTCTGGCTGCCATATACGGTGCCGGCGACGCAGCCTCAGCCCTGAGGCGGGGCGAGGGAGAGTCCGGCTCGCCAGGGCATCGTCTCGGGTGTGCGTACATTCCAGGCAAGGCCGATTCTCTCGAGCAGCCGGATGAAGGCGAAGCCCCAGTCGCTTTGTCCCGGATACAGACCGATCCGTGCAGAGCCGGGGAAGGCGTGATGGTTGTTATGCCACGCCTCGCCCATCGTCGGAATAGCGGCCCAAGGCACGTCATGCGCCTGAACACCCGCGCCCTCGACCAGCCAGGTCTGCGCTCCGCGGCGATGCGCGAGATGCCCGACCAACCAATGGCCGTGAACGGACGCGGCAACGCGCGCGCAGACGCCCCAGACCACCCAACTCCATCCCCCAAACAGATAGAAGAGCAGTCCCAACGGAATCTGCTGGGCCATCCAAGTTCGATCGAGGAATCGGTAGAAGGGATCGCGCCCGATTCGCCCGAGATCGAAAGACGGCGGATATGCAAGTTGCAGCCGGCAATGAAGCTGCCACCAGGCATCCGACAGCGGAGAACGGCGATGGGCGAGATAGGGATGGCAAGTCGATTGGCGCTGCGCCCAGTCCCTCAGATCATGCGCGCGAATCATCCAGAAAGGTCCACTCATTCCCACGCTGGTGCCGAACCAGACCAGCACGCGTTCCAGCCATAAGGGGCAATCGAAGCTGCCATGGATCAGCCGGCGATGGAAACCGACGGAGTGACCGAGCAGCAGGCCCATCCCTGTCGTCAGGACGAACAGAGTCATCGCGCCGGGCGTCACGAGCAGCGGTCCGGCAACGAGCGACACGGCCGCCATCCCACCGTTCCAAGCAGAGTGCACCGGATCCCATCGCACCGAACCTGATACGGCATCCGCACCAGCAGTTTCAATCAGGGCATTAACCGCATAAGGATCGTCACGCATAGATCACCTTATAGGTAATTAAGTTATTTCTTAATCAAAGGAGACACCCTTTGCAAGAGATGAAGCAACTCCTTAAATACCAATAATGCAGCGCGTTTTTGAAGCCCTCTCTTCCTCGATCCGAAGGCAGATTCTCGCCTATCTTTCCCATGCAGAGCTGACGGCGGGCGAGATCGCGGCACGTTTCTCCATATCGAAGCCCGCCGTCTCCCAGCATCTGAGCGTGCTCGAAAATGCGGGATTGGTGGCCAGCGAAAAACGCGGCCAATATGTCCATTATCGCCTTGTCGAGGACAATCTCGTCAATACGCTGAACGGCTATCTACAGGACGTTTGCCCGGTGTCACGGCCGCTGAAGTCCGAAAGCGCCTCGATTGCCGCCAGTGCCCCCCGCCCGCCCGAGGATCAGCCCCCGGCCAGCACCTGATCGGCGACGAACATGTTGCTCGCGCGCTCGCGCGCGAAGGTCGACATCTCGTTGTGGCCGGGCACGAAGCGCGTGTCTCCGCCCAGCGGCCAGAGCTTCTGCGTGATCGAACGAATCAGCTCGTCATGGTTGCCGCGCGGGAAATCGGTGCGGCCGATTGAGCCACGGAAAAGCACGTCACCGACCAGCGCGAGATGCGAAGGCGCGTGGTAGAAGACGACATGGCCCGGCGTGTGGCCGGGGCAGTGGATCACATCCAGCACCAGCTCGCCCACCGTCACCTGGTCGCCATCTTCCAGCCAGCGGTTGGGCTCGAACGGGCGCCCCTCGATACCGTAATCGCGGCCATGCTCGCCGAGCATCGAGATCCAGAAGCGATCTTCCTCCTGCGGCCCCTCGATCGGCACGCCGAGTTCCTCGGCGAGAATGCCCGTCCCGCCGCAATGGTCGATATGGCCATGGGTGACGAGCAGCTTCTCGATCGTCACGCCCTGGTCCGCCGCCACCTTCCTGAGCTTGGCAAGGTCGCCCCCGGCATCGACGAAGGCGCCCTTCATCGTCTTCGTGCACCACAACAAGGTGCAATTCTGCTGGAGCGGCGTGACGGGAATGATCACCGCCTTGAGCGGAGGAGTCGCGTTTTCGGTCATGGTGCAGAGATGGCGGGCGGCATGGGAAGTTGCAACCGCGCGAATCGGTGGGCATGGGCGCCGTCATGTCCGCACTCGACGTCCAGCGCCCCTTCGTTCTGCTCGACGATGCGCGCGCGCAGGACGGTGGATCCGCGCGTCTCTACCGGGATCCGGTGCGGTGCGTCGTCGCACATGCGCAGGACGAGGTTATCCCGGCCCTCGCCGCGCTGCGCGAGGCGCGAGACGGCGGCCTGCATGCCGCCGGGTGGCTGGATTATGAAGCGGGCCTGGCGTTCGAGCCGCGTCTGACCGCGCTCGCACCGGTGCGGGCATCCGATGCGCCGCCGCTCCTGTGGTTCGGCCTGTTCGACGATGTGACGCTGCTCGACGGGGCGGAGATCGGCCCGCTGCTGCCCGATCCGGCCGGCGCCTGGGCCGGCACGCCCGTACCTGAGATTGAGGAATCCGTCTACGGCACGGCCTTCGCCCGCGTGCATGAGTGGATCGCCGCCGGCGACATCTATCAGGCCAATCTCAGCTTCCGCGCATCGGTGCCCTTCGCCGGCGACCCGCTGGCGCTCTATGCCCGGTTGCGCGGAACCAGCCGCGCGGGATGGGGAGGCATCGTCCACACGGGCGCGCATTGGCTGCTCTCTTCTTCGCCCGAGCTGTTCTTCACCCTCGATGCGGGTCGCCTGAGCGCGCGGCCGATGAAAGGCACGGTGCGCCGCGATCCGGATCCGGAAGCCGATCGTGCCGCGGCGACCGCACTCGTCGCCGACGCGAAGCAGCGCGCCGAAAATCTGATGATCGTCGATCTGCTGCGCAACGATCTGGCCCGCGTGGCCAAGCCGGGCAGCGTCGCCGTGCCGGCGCTGTTCACGCTCGAAACCTATCCGACGCTCCACACGCTCACCTCCACCGTCACGGCACAGCTGGCGCCCGGCCGGGATGCGATCGACGTAGTCGAGGCGATCTTTCCCTGTGGGTCGATTACCGGCGCTCCGAAAATCCGCGCGATGGAGATCATTGCGGAAATCGAGGTTTCACCCCGCGGTCCGTACACGGGATCGATCGGATGGCTTGATCCGGAGGGAAATGCCGCGTTCAATGTGGCGATCCGCACGCTCGTTGCGGAGAAGGGGGCAAGCCATGCCGTGCTGGGCCTGGGATCGGGGATCGTCGCCGATTCCGAAAGCCCGGCCGAATGGCGCGAATGCCTCGCCAAGGGAGCCTATGTGACCGAAGGCCAGCATCCGTTCGACCTCATCGAGACCATGCGGTTCGATCCTGCCGAGGGCATCGCAGACCTCGAACGCCATCTCGCGCGGATGAAGCAGTCCGCCGCGCGGTTCGGCTTCCTCTTCGATCGCCACGCCGCCCGCAACGAATTGCAGGCAGCCACCTTTCCCCTGCCCGGTCCCCGCCGCGTGCGCCTTCGCCTCTCGCCCAGCGGCACGATCGCGATCGAGGTGCGGCCATTGCCCGCAGCGCCCGAAGGGCCGGTCACCGTGGCGCTGCAGCCGCTGCCGGTGCCGCCGCGCGACTTCCGCCTCGCGCACAAGACTAGCGATCGCGCCTTCTATGACGAAGCACGGCGCAGAGCCGGCGCGTGGGAGGTGATCTTCTGCGACGAGGAGGGTTTCCTCACCGAAGGCAGCTTCACCAACCTGTTCGTCGAGCGGGACGGCAGGCTGGTCACGCCGCCTCTCGCGCGCGGGCTCCTCCCCGGCATATTGCGCGACCGGCTGATCGCCGAGGGCGGCGCGGTCGAGGGCGATCTCAAAGCCGAGGATCTGACCGGCGGCTTCCTGATCGGCAACGCGCTACGCGGATTGGTGCCCGCCGCGCTGACGTGAGTTTCTGAAAAGTCGGCTCGGCGCCGCAATCTTGGACGGGCTGCGAGTGCGGGAGCGGTTGCCCCGTGCGCCGCGCCCGGTCTATAGGCGCGCGCGCAATCGTCATCCCAGGAAAGCGATCCCCATGAGCCTCACGTCCGCCGCGCTCGGCCGCATCAAGCCGTCCGCCACCCTCGCCATGACGAGCCGCGTGCTCGAGATGAAGGCGAAGGGCATCGACGTGATCGGCCTTTCCGCCGGCGAGCCCGATTTCGACACCCCCGATTTCGTCAAGGCCGCAGCGATCGAGGCGATCGCCCAGGGCAAGACAAAATATACCAATGTCGACGGTACGGCCGAACTCAAGGCGGCGATCGCCGCGAAGTTCAAGCGCGACAACGGGCTGGATTATACCGCCCAGCAGATCAGCGTGAACGTCGGCGGCAAGCACACTTTGTTCAACGCGCTGGTCGCCACGGTCGATCCGGGCGACGAGGTGATCATTCCGGCCCCCTATTGGGTGAGCTATCCCGATATCGTGAACTTCGCCGGCGGCACGCCCGTGTTCATCGCGGCCGGCGCGGATCAGAATTATAAGCTGAAGCCCGAGCAGCTCGACGCGGCGATCACGCCCGCGACCAAGTGGCTGATCCTCAATTCGCCCTCCAACCCCTCGGGCGCCGCCTATACGCGCGCCGAGCTGGAGGCGATCGCCGAAGTGCTGCGCCGCCATCCGCACGTGTGGGTGATGGCCGACGATATGTACGAGCATATCGTCTATGACGGCTTCGAATTCGCCACCATCGCCCAGGTCGCGCCCGACCTCTACGAGCGGACGCTGACCGTCAACGGCTGCTCCAAGGCCTATTCGATGACCGGCTGGCGCATCGGCTTCGCCGGCGGCCCGGCACCGCTGATCAAGGCGATGGCGAAGCTGCAGTCGCAATCCACCAGCAACCCCTGCTCGATCGCGCAGGCCGCGGCGACCGCGGCGCTCAACGGCCCGCAGGATTTCCTCATCGCGCGCAACGAGGCGTTCATGGGCCGGCGCGATCTCGTCGTATCGATGCTGAACCAGATCAACGGCGTCGTGTGCCCGCGTCCCGAGGGCGCCTTCTACGTCTATCCCGACGTTTCCGGCCTGATCGGCAAGACCACGCCCGGCGGTGTGAAGATCGAGAATGACGAGATGCTGATCGATTATTTCCTGGACGATGCGCATGTCGCCGCCGTCCATGGCGGGGCGTTCGGGCTCGAACCGGCGTTCCGCGTCAGCTATGCCACCTCCGAGGCGATCCTCACCGAGGCTTGCACCCGCATCCAGACGGCCTGCGCCGCGCTGCGTTGAAACCATTCCGGCCGGTCTGCCGCATCTATCGGCAGACTAGGCTGGAGTGACGACCATGACATTCGACCGCCGCACGCTTCTGGGAAGTTGCGGCATGCTTGCCGTATCGGCGCTGGTGGGCGGCACCGCCGCCGGTGCCGGCCCGGGCCGGTTCGAAGTGACGCTGTCCGACGCCGAATGGCGCAAGCGGCTGACCCCGGCGCAATATGCGGTGCTGCGCCAAGCCGCCACCGAGCGGCCGGGATCGAGCCCGCTGCTCAACGAGCATCGCAAGGGCACCTTCACCTGCGCGGGCTGCGCGCTGCCGCTCTATTCCTCAGCGACGAAGTTCGACAGCGGCACCGGCTGGCCGAGCTTTTGGCAACCGCTGCCCAATGCTGTCCGCACCTCCACCGATACGAAACTCGGCTATGAACGGACCGAGGTGCATTGCCGGCGCTGCGGCGGCCATCTCGGCCATGTGTTCGACGATGGTCCCCCCCCCACCGGCAAGCGCTACTGCATGGACGGGGTGGCGCTCCAGTTCGCGCCCGCGAAGGGAGGCAAGGCATGATGCGCATTTTCCTGACCGGCTTCGCCGCTACTGCGATCGCGCTCGGCGCCATCGGCATCCTGCCGTCCGACCCTGCGGCGATCGCGGCCGAGGGCACCGTCCAGGCGCCCGCACCGGCCTATGACCCGCCCGATGGCGCCACCAGCCGGACCGCGGTGCTCGCCGGCGGCTGTTTTTGGGGGGTGCAGGGCGTTTTCAGCCATGTGAAGGGCGTGACCGCCGCCGTCTCGGGCTATTCGGGCGGCGCCCGCGCCACCGCCGCCTATGAGACGGTGAGCGGAGGCGACACCGGCCATGCTGAATCGGTGCAGATCACCTACGATCCCAGGATTGTGAGCTATGGCTCGCTGCTGCGCATCTATTTCTCGGTGGTGGCCGATCCGACGCAGCTCAACCGCCAGGGCCCGGACCAGGGCACCCAATATCGCGGCGCCCTGTTCCCGACGACGCCCGAGCAGACGCAGGTAGCGCGCGCCTATCTCTCCCAGCTCGACAAGGCCGGGCTCTGGTCTGCACCGATCGTGACGCGGATCGAGCCGTTCAAGGGATTCTATCCGGCAGAAACCTATCACCAGGACTTTCTCGCCCGCCATCCGCGCTACCCCTATATCCTGGTCAATGATCTGCCGAAGGTGGCGGCGCTCAAGCGGCTCTATCCGCAGAGTTGGCGCGAGCAGCCGGTACTGGTGAACGCCAGGGGATGAGGCCTTTTTTTCGTCATCCCAGCGTAAGCTGGGATCGCTCGCAGCAGTCGACCGATTGCGGGTTGATGCCAGCTTTCGCTGGCATGACCGGGTGGGTAGTCCGTCCCCTCAGGCAGCCAAAGGAAAGCTGAGCAGCCGGTCGGCCACGGGCACCAGCGCCCGGGCCGGTCCGCCCACCGCGCGGCCGATCGCCGGATCGCCGGCGTCGAGCCCACCGGTGAGCGCACCGAAGGCCGGCAGGATGAGCTTGGTCTCTCCCGCCACGAAACAGCGCCTCGCCACGTTGCGCCCCCGCATCTGAAGACGAAGGCGGGGATGGAAGTGACCGGACAATTCCGGACGGCCATCGCCGGGATGGGCCTCGTGCCGCAGCACCAGCCCGTCCACCACCGCCTCGGCCAGCACGCGGCCGCCGATATCGGCGGCGAGGCCGGCATCGTGGTTGCCGGTGATCCAGCTCCAATCGATCGAGCTGGTAAGCATGTCCAGCGCCGCGCGGGCTCGATCGCTCAGCCGCTCGCCGCCCGCGCGATCGTGGAAGCTGTCGCCCAGACACCAGACCTCCCGCGCGCCCGTCTCCTCGACGAGCGCGGTCAGATCGGCAAGCGTCGCGATCGAATCATAGGGCGGCAGCATCTGCCCCCGGCAGGCATACCAGCTCGCCTTTTCGAGATGCAGGTCGGCCACCAACAAAGCCCGCCGCGCCGGCCAGAACAGTGCCCCCTGGCGCAGGGCGAGAAAATCGACACCGGAGAACGAAAGGCGAACCATAAGCTTGCTATAAGGCGGCGCGGAGGGCGGCGGCAAGAGTGGCAGCCAAAATCCATCCACCGACCGGCTTCAGATCAATCCAGACCAAAGCCGGGTGGATCGGTGAAAGACCGACACGCCGCTAATCCTCGCGCATCGCCTCGGCAGCAAGCAGTTCCGCTTCCTCGAGCAGCGCATCGTCGGCCAGCCCCTGTGCCACCGTCTCGCGCCCGATCAATACCAGCACGGGCACCGCCATCGGCGATATGCGGGGAAGATCGACATGCACCATGCGGTCCGCCGCCGTATCGAGCAGATGGGCAAGGCGGCCGACGTCGGTCATCCGCGCCCGCGCGTCCGCCCAGGCGGCGCGCAGCAGCAGATGGTCCGGCTCGTAACGGCGCAGCACATCGTAGATGAGGTCGGTCGAGAAGGTGACCTGCCTTCCGCTTTTCTTCTTGCCCGGTTGCTGCCGCTCGACCAGTCCGCCGATCACCGCCACTTCGCGAAAGGCGCGCTTGAGCAGCGCCGAGCCCTGCACCCATTCGACGAACTCGTCCTCCAATATGTCGGGAGAGAAGAGCGCGGCTGGGTTCGTCACCGGCTTCAGCGAATAGGTGCCGAGCGCATAGTCGTTGGCGACGAAGCCGAGCGGCATCAGCCCCGCCGTCTCCATACGCCGTGTGATCAGCATGCCGAGCGACTGATGAGCGTTCCAGCCTTCGAAGCTGTAGGCGACCATGTAATGCCGCCCCTCGCGCGGAAAGGTTTCGACCAGAAGTTGGCCAGGGCTCGGCAACACAGAGCGGCGATCCTGCACCTCCAGCCACTCGCGCACGTCCGCAGGAAAACGCGGCCACTGATCATGATCATGGAGCAGCCGCCGCACCCGATCCGCCAAATTCGTCGAGATCGGCAGGCGCGCGCCCATATAGCTCGGGATGCGGGCCGACTTGCTGGTCGCGCGCACCACCAAGTCGGTGGCGTCGACCCGCTCGACCTCCAACGCCATGCCGGCGAAGAAGAAGGTGTCGCCCGGCGTCAGCGCGGCGGCGAACAGTTCCTCCACCTTGCCGAGCGAGCGCCCGTTGCGGAAGCGCACCTCGACCATCGGCGCCTCCACGATGATGCCGGCATTCAGGCGATGCTGCTGCGCGAACTGGGGATGGGTGACGCGCCACAGCCCGTCCGCGCCCAGGGTCAGGCGGCGAAAGCGGTCATAGGCCTTCAGTGCGTAGCCGCCCGATTCGATATAGTGCAGCACGCGATCGAAGGTCTCTCGATCGAGCCCGGAATAGGGTGCGGCGCCGGTGACTTCCTCATAGAGCTGATTCGCCGCGAAGGGCTCGGCGCAGGCGCAGGCCATGATGTGCTGGGCGAGCACGTCCAGCGTACCGGGACGGAAGACGTCCGGATCCAGCTCGCCCTCATCCACCGCGTCCAGCGCCGCGCGCGCCTCCAGATATTCGAAGCGGTTGCCGGGCACGAGCACGGCCTCCGATGGTTCGTCGAGCCGATGGTTGCTGCGCCCGATGCGCTGAAGAAGGCGGGACGAGCCCTTGGGCGCGCCCATCTGGATGACGAGGTCGACATCGCCCCAGTCGACCCCGAGATCAAGGCTGGCAGTGGCGACCAGCCCGCGCAGCAGGCCGGCCGCCATCGCGCCTTCGACCTTGCGCCGCGCCTCGCGGCTCAACGATCCGTGATGGATGCCGATCGGCAGGCTCTGCAGATTCACCTTCCACAGATCCTGGAAGATCAGTTCGGCCAGCGCACGCGTGTTGCAGAAGACGATGGTGGTGCGATGCGTCTCAATCTCGGCCATCACCTGCTCGGCGGCATAACGCCCCGAGTGGCCCGACCAAGGAACCCGATCCTCGGGCAGCAGAATCGAGATGCGCGCCGGCACGCCAGGATCGCCCCGTACGAGGTCCACCGCGTCGATATCGCCGTCCGGCGCAAGCCAGGCACGATAGGCGTCGGGATCGGCAACGGTCGCTGACAGCGCCACACGCCGCATCCCGGGCGCCAGCCGCTGCAGCCGGGAGAGACAGAGCGCGAGCAAATCGCCGCGTTTCTGGTTGGCAAATGCGTGCACCTCGTCGATCACCACCGTCCGGAGCGTGGCGAACAGTCCCGCGGCATCGGGATAGGAAAGCAGCAGGCTCAGCGATTCCGGCGTGGTGAGCAGCATCTCGGGCGGTCTCGCGCGCTGCCGCGCCTTGCGGTCCGAAGGGGTGTCGCCGGTGCGCGTCTCCACCCGAACGGGCAGCCCCATCTCCTCGATCGGATCGAGCAGGTTGCGCCGCACATCCACCGCCAGCGCCTTGAGCGGCGAGACGTAAAGGGTGTGGAGCCGGTCCATCGGCCGCTCTGCGAGATCGACGATGCTGGGCAGGAAGCCGGCCAACGTCTTGCCAGCACCGGTCGGCGCGACCAGCAGGGCATGCCGCCCCGCCCGCGCCGCGGCTAGCATGGCCTGCTGGTGCCGGCGCACCGACCAGCCCCTGGCTGCGAACCAGCCCGCCACGGCCGGCGGAAGATCAGGCTCGGAAGAGTCGGCGCTCATGCCCCCTTAAAGCATGGAATAAGAGGAATTTCCCGCTTTTGCGCACGCGCTCAGGAATTCGCGCGTCCGTCCGGCCTCGTCAGAACAGCGTGCGCAGCGTGACGCCGAAGGTCCGGGGATCAGCGAGGAATGCGTTGAACACGCCGGTGGAGACCATGCCGGTCGCCCGGGTGGCGCGGATCGACCCTTGACCCTGCAGCGGCGAATCGAAAGCAACCTGCAGATAGTTAGCATCGAACAGATTCTGCGCCCATAGCTCCAGCGCCCAGCGATCGGCCCTGCCGTGCACACCGAGGCGCGCATTCACCGTAGCGACTCCGCCCTGTACCTTTTCGAGATCGAGGTCGGATCCCGAATTCATTCGGCCCTGATAGCGGATATCGGCATAGAGGAGCCCGGACAGCCCGCCCCGGCCGAGCGCCGGCGTCCAGCCGGCGCCTCCGGTTGCCGTCCAGGCCGGCGCGCTGGAGAGACGCCGGCCCGGAAGCTGGAAGAGCGCCGGCGACAGAGGGCGCCCGTCAGCATCGACCAGATTGCGGCGATAGCGCGCGTCCGCATAAGTGAGTCCGAAATTCACGGTCACGAGGCGCGTCGGGCGCAGCAAGGCCTCCACCTCCATCCCCTGCGATCGGACGCCGCTGCGCCTCTTGCCCGAGGGGCAGGCGCTGCCCGGCGCCAGTGCGGCGGAGCAGCTCTGGATGTTCACCACGTCGAAGCTCAGTCCGTTGAACGCGTTGAGCTGAAAATTGCGGAACAGCTCACGAAACAGCGCGACGTTAAGATCGATGCCGGGCCGGCTATATTTGAGACCCGCCTCATAGGCCTGCACCTTCTCGGGCGCGAAGGCGAGATCGACGAGCGTCGCCGTCGGCGCGACCGGCCCCGCGCCACCGGCAAGGCGCGGCAAATTGCTGCGATCGAGATCAAATCCTCCCGCTTTGTAGCCGCGCGCATAGCTGAGATAGACCATCAGCCGCGACGTCGGCCGATAGCTTAGCACGGCATTGCCCGACCATTGGGTTTCTCGTCTGTGCGTGCGGCCGGAAAGGCTCCCGCCCGGCACCGAGGGCAGGGCGCCGCATGCCGGCAGCGCGAAACCGCTGAACGGCGAGCCGGCGATCGCGCGGCACAGCTCATTGTCATCCGTGAGAGTGGCGTCCAGCGTCTTGCGTTCATGCGTGTAGCGCGCGCCCAGGGTCAGGCTCAGCCGGTCGGTCAGGGCGATGACGTCGTGGGTGAAGACTGCGAAGCTGTCGCTCCGCTGGGAATAGCGATCCTCTTCGCGCCTGCCCGCAAAGCCGCTGCCGGGCAGGCCGAGCGCCGCGGCGATCGCACCATAGCCGCCCGCAGGCACGCCCGGCGCAAGCCCTGCGAGCAGGGCCACCGTCTGGCGAAGCTGGGGCGGCAGGGCCGGATTGCCAGCCAGGGCGCCCGCGGTCTCGGTGCTGATGCAGCCCGTGCCACCCGGCGAAACGAGGCCCGGCACGCCGATCTGGCCGGCCAGACCGGATGCGATCAGACAATCGGCGAAGCGCTGATAATCGGCGCCATAGCCGAGATTGTCGCGGAGCCCGAGCCGCTCATGCGCGTAATAGCCGCCGAGCAGGAAATCGAGGTGCCCGTGCAGCGCCTTGCCCTGCAGCCGCATCTCCTGGGTGAAGGTCCGAAAACGCTGGCTGTTGCCGCCATCATCGTCGCGGCGGATGAGATCGAGATCGTTGAAGTCCGCATCCTGGCCGCGGCGGTAGCGCCAATCGCGATAGGCGGTGATGGCGGTCAGCGTCGCGGCGCCGAAGCGATAGCCGATCTCGCCCGATAGTCCCCAATCGCGCGTGCGGGAAGGATAGCCGAGCCCCGGTGTGAGCGCTGTCTTCCTGGCAAAGGGATCGTCGTCGTCGATATGCGCGCCCAGTGCGCGCTCGATGCCGAGGATCGTGGACGGCGCGAAGCTGATCCCGCCGCCGGGCGACGGCCTGACGTCCCGCGCCGGCAGATAGACGGCCGCGCAGCATTCCTCGTTGCGGCGCGCATAATCGCCGATGATGCGGATCGAGAGTGCGTCGTCCGGCTGGAAGAGCAATTGCCCGCGCGCCAGCCAACGGTTGCGGCCGTTGACGTCGCGGCCCGAGACGGTGTCGCGGATGAAGCCGTCCCGCCTCGTCCACACGCCATCGATACGATAGGCCAGCCGGTCGGTGACCGGCCCGGTAAGGCCAATCTGGCCGCGATACTGATGATGATTACCATAGCCGAACTCGGCCATGCCGCCCGTCGTGGACTGCGGTTTGGCGGTGATCACGTGAATCAGACCCGCCGACGCGTTGCGCCCGAACAGCGTCCCCTGCGGCCCGCGCAGCACCTCGATCCGGTCGATGGCGCCCAGTTCGGAAAGCCCCATTCCGGTTCGGGACCGATAGACCCCATCGATGAACAGCGCGACGGAGCTTTCGAGGCCCGGATTATCGCCTACCGTACCGATGCCGCGGATGCGCGCCTGCGCGGCGGCCGCTTCCGACTGGGTGGAGGAAACCAGCAGCGACGGCGAAAGCTGGATGAGCTGCCGCAGATCGACGACGCCCGATCGGGCGAGCGTCTCGCCCCCCACGACGGATATGGCAAGCGGCACGGAGGCGAGCGTCTCGCTTCGCCGCGTGGCCGTCACGATGATATCACCGGGATCGGATGGCCGCCCATCCACGTCCGCGCCCGCTTGCGCGACTGCCTGCGCGCTCCCCAGCGCCCAGACCGCCGGCAACAGCCAGCCCAATTTCATTATGCCCCCAACGCCCCTTCTTTGACGCCAATGCTAGGCTAATCGCAGGGGTGACGCCACTATCGGCGGAGCAGAAACGCCGACGATCGGCGTCGAAACGGCACGATCCAAAGCATTTTCTCTCGCATGTGCAGCAACATCGTCGAAACCTGCCGCCACACGGCCAGCCGTTTCGCTTGGCTGCAAAAGACAGTCTGGGACTGTGATTTATGGCATTGCCGGAATGGATGGAGTATGGCTATCGCCGGCCTCTCTTCCACAGAGTCCTTGGGGGAATTATGCGTCTTCGTAAATTCGCCGCCGTGCCCATGATAGCGGCGCTCCTCGTCAATTCGGCCACGGCCTTCGCCTTTGACAAGTCGTCCGGGCGCAAGGCGCAGGACAAGGGCGAGGCAGAGATTCCGATCTGCACCAAGCGACTCGGCACCGTCGCCATCGTCGAACCCGACACCAACTGGTGGCAGCCGCTCGGCCTCGGGTCGCCGGAAGCGGTGATCAAGGTGTTCGTGATGAAGTCCGGCTGCTTCGGCCTCGTCGATCGCAACAAGGGTCTCGCCAGCCGCAATATCGAACGCGCCCTCGCCGATTCGGGTGAGCTGCAGGCCGGATCGAACATCGGCAAGCGCCAGGTGAAGGCAGCGGACTATTTCATCGTTCCGGATATCGTCAGCAAGAACAGCAATTCGGGCGGCAGCAACATCGCCGGCGCGCTGGGCGGTTTCCTGGGCGGCAGCACGTTCGGCGGCATTCTCGGCGGCCTTCGGGTCAGCAAGAAGGAAGCGAACGTCACCCTCACCCTCGTCAATGCCCGCACCACCGAGCAGGAGCGGCTGACCGAGGGCTATGCCCGCAAGTCCGACGTCAGCTTCGGCGGCGGCGGCGGCGCCGGCTGGTGGGGCGGCTTCGCCGCGGCCGGCGGTGGCGGCTATCAGAACACCGATATCGGCCAGGTGCTCGTGCTGGCCTATCTCGATGCCTATAAGCAGCTCGTGACCCAGCTCGGCGGCCTGCCACTGGATCCGAGCGCCGCCGCGCCGCAGGCGCGCTGAGCCGTGGGCGTCCTCGGGATCGGCGGCCTCTTCTTTCGGGCCGCCGATCCCGACGCGCTCTCGGAATGGTATCGCCGCCATCTCGGCATCGGTGCCGGCCTCAGCGCCGAAGGTGCGGGCGAGCCGGAGTCCTGGACGTGGACAGCCCATGGCGGCCCAGTCGCATTCGCTCCGTTCAAGGCGACGACGGATTATTTCCCTGCCGACAAGCAGTGGATGCTGAATCTGCGCGTGGCTGGCCTCGACGCGCTTCTCGGCAGCTTGCGTGCAGCCGGCATCGCTATCGTCACCGATCCATCCTGGGACTCGCCGGAGGCGGGCCGCTTCGCGCGCATCCACGATCCCGAGGGCAATGCGATCGAATTGTGGGAGCCGCCCGGCGCC
Organism: Flavisphingomonas formosensis; assembly: GCF_009755815.1. Taxonomy (GTDB): domain Bacteria; phylum Pseudomonadota; class Alphaproteobacteria; order Sphingomonadales; family Sphingomonadaceae; genus Flavisphingomonas; species Flavisphingomonas formosensis. Next base: position 111,375 of record NZ_WRPK01000011.1, on the reverse strand, counting down.
TGATGCGTCCGCTCAGACGCGCGGTCGTGTCCACAAGCCGTCGCGGCTCGCACTGCCGTCCCAAAGAACGTCGCGCCGTGCGGCCTGACGCGCGGCCTTTACGACCCAGCCCAGCTTGGCCCGCCGCGAGGTGACGACGCGATGGTCCCACGCGTGCGCGCCGCGCGCAGCCACTTCGCGCGCGATATCGCCGTAGATGCCGGCTGCGGCCAGCACCGCCCAGGCGGAGCGGAACGACAGGGCCGGCGTGCCGTGCCGGGCCGACGCTTCATAAGCGGCCGCCCGGTCGGCCAGGCGGCGCGCAAGTATCGCAAGCCGGGGACGGAAGGGGGGTTTCATCTCCTCCCCGGGCGGCACGTCCATTTCCGCAAGCCAGTCTGCCGGCAGATAACATCGCCCCGCCGCCGCGTCCTCGCTGATGTCGCGTGCGATATTGCCGAGCTGGAAGGCAATGCCGAGATCGCAGGCCCGGTCGAGCACGGCCTCATCATCCGGCGCCACGCCCATCACGATCGCCATCATCACGCCGACGGTGCCCGCGACATGATAGCAATAGCGATAGAGATCGGCCTCGTGCCGCGGCTGGAACTCCGCCGCATCCAGCGCAAAGCCCTTCACCAGATCGCGCGGCAGCTCGTGGGGGATGCGGCACTCGGCTGCCACCAGACCGAGCGCGTCGAATGCTGCCTCGCCCGTCGCCCGCCCGGCGAGCGCATCTTCGGTGAGAGTGCGGATCATCGCCAGCCGGCCCATCGGATCCGCGACCGCGCTGCGCCCATGGCCCATCGTCTGGCCGTCGGCCAGATCGTCGCACGCGCGGCACCAGGCGTAGAGCAACCAGGCCCGCTCGCGCGTTTCCCGATCGAACAGCCGGCTCGCCATGGCGAAGCTCTTCGATCCCCTGGCGATGCTCGCCTCGGCAGCTGCGACGAGCTTCGCCCGATCCGTCATGCGAAGAGATCGCCCTGCCGCGGCGGCTCGACACTCGGCTCCGGAATCGGCAGCGGCCGCGCCTCCACCTTCAAATCGTCCAGCATCAGCCGGGCGGTGGCCTTGGCCGATCCGACGACGCCGGGAATGCCTGCCCCGGGGTGCGTCCCCGCACCCACGAAATACAGGTTGGGAATCTTGTCGTCGCGATTGTGCACCCGGAACCAGGCGGACTGAGTGAGCAGAGGCTCGAGGCTGAAGGCCGATCCGAGATGCGCGTTCAGATCCCGTCCGAAATCGGCGGGCGCATAATGGAAGCTGGTGACGATCCGCTCGCGAATATCCGGGATCAGCCGCCGCTCCACCTCGTCCAGGATGCGCTCCTCCAGGATCGGCCCGATCGCATCCCAATCGATCGGCGATTTGCCCATGTGCGGCACCGGTGCGAGTGCATAGAAAGTGGAGCAGCCTTCGGGCGCGAGCGAAGGATCGCTGACCGTCGGATGGTGGAGGTAGAGCGAGAAATCGGCGCTCAGCACGCCATGATCGTAGATGTCCGTGAGCAGCCCCTCGTAGCGCGGGCCGAACAGGATCATGTGATGCGGGATTCCCGGCCAGTTCCCCTTGATCCCGAAATGCACGACGAACAGCGAGGGCGACCAGCGCTTGCGCTCGAGCGCCGCCGCGGCGCGTTCTCCGCGCGCCGTGCCCTTCAGCAGATCCCGGTAGCTGTGCATCACGTCGGCATTGCTGGCGACCGCGTCGAAGCTGCCGCGCCAGCCGCTCTCCGTGCGCACGCCGGTCACCCGATCGCCCAACGTCTCGATCTCCGCCACGCCGTCGCCGAGCCTGACCACGCCGCCGAGGCGCTGGAAATGCGAAACCATGGCCCGCACCAGAGCATGGGTGCCGCCTTTGGCGAACCAGACGCCGCCATCCTTTTCCAGCTTGTGGATCAGCGCGTAGATGGCGCTTGTCGTCATCGGATTGCCGCCGACGAGCAGCGTATGGAAACTCAGCGCCTGGCGCAGCTTGTCGTTCCGGACGAAGGACGAAACGATCGAATGGACCGAACGCCACGCCTGATAGCGCGCGAGCTGCGGTGCTGCGCGCAGCATCGATGCGAAATCGAGGAAGGCGACATGTCCGAGCTTTTCATAGCCTTCGCGATAAACCCCGGCCGCATAGGCGGCGAAGCGGGCATAACCCTCCACGTCGGCAGGATCGAGCTTCTCGATCTCCTGCCGCAGCGCCGCCTCGTCATTGGAATAGTCGAAATTCGTCCCGTCGGGCCAGTTCAGCCGATAGAAGGGCATGACCGGCAGCAGCGTCACATCCTCCGCCATGTCGCGGCCCGAGAGCGCCCACAATTCACGCAGGCAGGCGGGATCGGTGATCACCGTCGGCCCCGCATCGAAAGTGAAGCCCTGCTTCTTCCACACATAGGCGCGGCCGCCGGGCTTGTCCCGGGCCTCGATCAGCGTGGTTGCGACGCCTGCCGACTGCAGGCGGATGGCGAGCGCCAACCCGCCGAAGCCGGCCCCGATTACAGCAGCGGATCTCAAGCGCGCAAATCCTCCCGCATGACGGCAAGCGCGCGCCGGATCGGCACGGGGGGCTTCCCGCTCAGGATACGCATCTTGTCGACCAGGGTAGAACTGCCAGCATAGAAGCGCCCTATAAGACGATGATCGAGCGTGTAGAAGCGCTCCAGCACGTCGCGCCGCCGATCGGGAATCGCGGCGCGAAACAACATTCGATCGAGCAGCCGGTAAAAGCCGCGCGCCTGCCAGGCCGCACCCGCATAGGCGTGCAGCGCAGCGTGCAGCGCCGCGCCCGAAACATCGGCGAGCGCCGCGACGAAGGATGCGGTACGAACCGCATCCGGAAGGGAATAGCCCGTCGTCGGATGGAACAGCCCGGCCCGCACGCCCGCCTTGGCGACGCCGTTGCCGCCGGACCGCCAATAGGCCTCGAAATCGCCGCCGAGCAGCACCGGCAGAGCTCCCGCCTCCTCGCGCCCGACACCCTCTATGCTCCAGCCGCGCGCCGCGGCGAATGCCTCGATCCGGCTACCGAGGCGTCCCGCGTCGAGGCCGCGCGTATCGCTGTAATAGGTATCCTCGACGAAGAGCCGATCCTCCGCGAAGGGCAGGCAGTAGACGAAGCGATAGCCATCGATCTGCTCCACCGTCGCGTCCATCACGATCGGCCATCGGAGCCCGTGCGGACGGCTGAGGACCAGTTCGCGCCCGAGGAATTTCTGCCAGCCGAGCTCGAGCTGAGCGAGATTTCCCGGCCCCCGCGCATCGATCACCCCGCGTGCATCGATCCGCCCGCCTTCTGCCAGAATCACCGCCGTCGAGGAGGCGGCCAGCACCTTGCATCCGGTTCGCAGCCGCTCGGGCGGCAGCGCCTCGCGCAGCACGGCGTCCAGCCGTTCCGACGTGATCGCCTGATAGGCGCCGCCGATATGCCGGCAGAAGCGCGGAAAGAGCACATCATGCCCCTCCCAGCGATGACATATGAGCGGATCGACCAGCCAACGATCTGCGACCGCCACGTCGCTGTCGAAAAAGCTCCACAGGTGATTGCCGCCGAAGGTGTCGCCCGCCTCGATCAGCAGCACGGCAAGTTCGGGGCGCTGCCGGGCGAGAGCGAGCGCGATCAGCCCGCCGGCAAGCCCGCCACCGACGATCGCAACGTCGCAATCCCTACCCTCTGCCATGATGGAAGGCTTATAAGCCAAAGGCCTGCGGTGGGAAGCGTCGTCCTCGCGCCGGCAAATGGCGCCTCATCTTCTCGGACGTTGGATTGACGGCCTCCATTCTGTAGAAGCGGCCGTCCATCGACCGAGGCCCGCCTGATGCCCGTTGCCGCCGCTCCCGCTCAGCAAGCTCCATCCTTCATCCTGCTGCTGATCGCCGCCTTCTTCTATGTCACCGCCGCAGGCGTCGCCTTCCATGCCGTCGTCGCCGGGCGGAAGAACGACGCGCGGCATTCGCGCGCCTTCGCCCGCCACTGGAAACGGGACGACCGTTTCTGGCTGATCGTCGCCGGCCTGCTGCTGCTGGGCGCCCTCTATCGGATCGGCAACGTCGAATATATGCTGCAGGGGCATTTCCGCGGCGAATTGCGCCAGGACAATCTCTATGCGCAACGCCGCGCCATCCAGGCGCCGATCGTCATGACCGGTCTGGTCGTCGGCCTCGCCGCACTCGCGCTCAGCGACTGGCAGTTGCGGCGGCGCCATCTTTCCGTGCGACTCGGCGCCGCAGCGGGAATCGCCCTGCTCATGTTCCTCTGTGTCAGGGTCGTTTCGGCCCATGGCATGGATGCGGCGATGCACGCCTCGGTGGGCGGACTCAAGCTGAGTTGGATCGTGGAGCCCGGCCTGCTCGTCGCGATCATTGCCTGCGCTACCTGGTTCCGCCAGTGGCGCGCGACGCTCAGGCGTCCCTCCCGCACGGCGGAGTGATGTCGGAAGCCGGCATCCTCGCCTCCGCGCTGGCGATGACGCTGATCGTCGCGGTCCGCTACCTCGTGACCAGCGGCGCCTTCGATCTGGCGACGCGCGTCCACCGCCCCGGCCTCTATACGGGCCAGGGCAGACAGATCCGGCGCGAGATCGGCTGGTCCCTGGCATCGGCGCTGATCTACGGCGTGCCCGCCGGCGTCGTCGCCTGGGGATGGCAGGCACGGGGCTGGACGCGTATCTATGTCGATATCCATGCCTGGCCACTCTGGTGGTGGCCACTGTCGATCCTCGCCTTTCTGCTGGTCCATGATTGCTGGTTCTACTGGACGCATCGCGCCATGCATGCGCCGCGGCTGTTCCGTATCGCCCATGCGGTCCACCATGCCAGCCGACCGCCGACCGCTTGGGCCGCCATGGCCTTCCATCCCTGGGAAGGGGTGAGCGGTGCGATCGTCATCCCGCTCCTCGTCTTCGTCATTCCGATCCATTTCGCGGCGCTGGGCGTCGTGCTCACCATCATGACGGTGATGGGAATCACCAACCACATGGGCTGGGAACTGTTTCCCCGGCCCCTCGTACAGGGCCGCGCCGGCCGCTGGCTGATCACCGCCAGCCACCACCAGCGCCATCATCAGGACTACAGGTGCAATTATGGACTCTATTTCCGCCTCTGGGACAGGCTGTGCGGCACGGACCAAGGGCTGGGCCAGTTTCCCGCACCGCCTTCTCCGCAGGCTCGGCGCCGCGCTGATGATCGTCGCGCTGCTACCGGCGGCGGGCGCGATCAGCGCCGGTCCGGGTGAGGTGCAAGTCCATATCGAGGGGCTTCGGTCCGTCAGCGGCCTCGTCAGCGCCTGCCTCACCACCATGCCGGCGGGCTTTCCGGACTGCCGCAACGATCCCAAATCGCTGCGCCGATCGGTCAAGGCGCAGACCGGCGCGACGATCATATTCGAGGGGCTGGCGCCCGGAACCTATGCGGTGTCGCTGATCCATGACGAGAACGGCAACGGGAAACTGGACACGCGGCTTGGAATTCCACGGGAAGGCATTGGCTTTTCGCGCAATCCGGTGGTGCGCTTCTCCGCACCCAAATTTCCCGACGCGTCCTTTACCGTCGCGGACAAGCCGGTCTCGCTGACGGTGCAGATGAAATACATACTGTAAAAAAAAGGGCCGACCCAAAGGGGCCGGCCTTGAGTTTCTTAGGAGAGGATGCCTGAAAGGCCTGCTCCTTTTGCACCTGCTCACATTTTGCTGCAACTGCGAAATAACTATTTAGTGATGCAAAGTTTGCATCCATGGTTGCATAAAGCGTTATCAGTTGGACACGCCAAGGCCGCCTGCTGAGGCCGTAGGATGCAGGAAGGCGCTGAAATCCAGGGGTTTGCGAGGCGCTGCGACCGACACGGTTTCCGGTCTTCCCGGAGCATCACTCTCCTGCGGGCTCGTTATGGAGCTCCACGTGCCGGCCGCAGCGGTTCATTGTACAGGCATGACGCCAGCCCCGGCAATCCGGCGAAACACTCGCGCTCTGCTGCCGTGCAGCAGCGTAATCGCGGCTGGACCGGCGCTTCCCGCACCTCTAAGATGCGACCATTCCCCGGGGGGCCATGAGGACATGGCTGAGAGGCGGTTGATCCACCGCGACCCGCCGAACCTGATCCGGCTGACACCGGCGTAGGGAGGGAGCGGCCACCACCGTGCTCTCGCTTCGCTCCAGCCCAATGGAGAGACGAGCAATGGCCGATATTCCCGCCCGAACCGAGCTTAAGGTCACGACCGGGCCGATCCGCGGCAGCCGCAAGATCCATGTGCCAGGGCCACAAGGCGTGCGCGTGGCGATGCGTGAGATCACGCTGGACCCAGGCTCGGGCGAGCCGCCGGTGCGGGTCTATGACTGCTCCGGCCCCTATACCGACCCCGCCGCGCATATCGACATCATGGCCGGCCTGCCCGAACTGCGCCGCGAATGGATCCGCAGCCGCGGCGACGTGGAGGAAGTGACCCAGCGCGAGGTCAAGCCGGAGGATAATGGCCAGCTCGGTCCCGACCGGTCAGGCGGAGTGCCTCCATTCCCACACGTCCGCGGCCGGGTGCTGCGTGCCAAGGCCGGCGCCAACGTGTCGCAGATGCACTATGCCCGGCGTGGGATCATCACGCCCGAGATGGAATATGTCGCGATCCGCGAGAATGTCGGCCGCGCTGCGCTCCAGGAGAAGCTCGCGCGCGACGGGCAGGATTTCGGCGCCTCGATCCCCGACTATGTGACGCCCGAATTCGTGCGCGAGGAAGTCGCCCGCGGCCGTGCCATCATTCCGTCGAACATCAACCACCCCGAAAGCGAGCCGATGGCGATCGGCCGCAACTTCCTCGTCAAGATCAACGCCAATATCGGCAATTCGGCGGTGGCGTCGGACGTCGCCTCGGAGGTCGACAAGATGGTCTGGTCGATCCGCTGGGGTGCGGACACGGTGATGGATCTCTCCACCGGCCGCAACATCCACGACACCCGCGAGTGGATCCTGCGCAACTCGCCCGTGCCGATCGGCACCGTGCCGATCTATCAGGCGCTGGAGAAAGTCGGCGGTATCGCCGAGGACCTCACCTGGGAGATCTTCCGCGACACGCTGATCGAGCAGGCCGAACAGGGCGTCGACTATTTCACCATCCACGCCGGCGTGCGCCTGCCCTACATCCCGCTGACCGCGAAGCGCGTCACCGGCATCGTCAGCCGCGGCGGCTCGATCATGGCGAAATGGTGCCTGGCGCACCACAAGGAGAGCTTCCTCTACGAGCGGTTCGAGGAGATCTGCGAGATCATGAAGGCCTATGATGTGGCCTTCTCGCTCGGCGACGGCCTGCGGCCAGGTTCGATCGCGGATGCCAATGACGAGGCGCAGTTCAGCGAACTCGCGACGCTGGGCGAGCTGACCCAGATCGCCTGGAAGCACGATGTGCAGGTGATGATCGAGGGCCCCGGTCATGTGCCGATGCACAAGATCAAGGCGAACATGGACAAGCAGCTCGAGGCGTGCGGCGAGGCGCCCTTCTACACGCTCGGGCCGCTGACCACCGACATTGCGCCGGGCTATGACCATATCACCTCGGCGATCGGCGCGGCGATGATCGGCTGGTTCGGCACGGCGATGCTTTGCTACGTCACGCCCAAGGAGCATCTCGGTCTGCCCGACCGTGACGACGTGAAGGTCGGTGTCGTCACCTACAAGCTCGCCGCCCATGCCGCCGATCTCGCCAAGGGACATCCCGCAGCCAAGCTGCGCGACGATGCGCTGTCCCGTGCACGCTTCGAGTTCCGCTGGCGTGACCAGTTCAACCTGTCGCTCGATCCGGACACTGCCGAACAATATCACGATCAGACGCTGCCGGCCGAAGGCGCCAAGACCGCGCATTTCTGCTCGATGTGCGGCCCCAAATTCTGCTCGATGAAGATCACCCAAGAAGTGCGCGATTTCGCGTCGAAGCAGAATGCCGGTGCCGAAACCTTCATCGCCGCGGAACAGGGCATGGCGGAGATGAGCGAGAAGTTCCGCGAGAAGGGTAGCGAAATCTATCTGCCGGCGGAGTGACACCCACCCTGGATGCGTCGACATTCAGGGATTGCGCGGGAAATGCCGGACCGTACGCCGTTTGCGGCCTGCGGTCCGCGATCTCCAAGAACATCCGCGTGCGGCGCACGTTCGCCGGAAAAAAATCGCCGTACCGGTTACAGCGTGGACGATCGCCGCCTATCAATTCGGAAAGGGGACGGCGTACCGTGCCCGCACTCGCAGATGAGGCCGTCGAACCCGCCACCTGCTGCTGCAAGCCAAAGCTCTTTCGGAGCGATAAGCTCACGTCACAGCGCGGCGCATCTCCATCATCCCTCGGGCCTGATGGAAGCGCGGTTCGGGTTGCTGTCGGATGAAGAGGAGGAGGTGATCAGCGCATCGAAGAAAGCGTTGAGCTGACCGAGTTGTGTCGGGGTGAGCTGAAGGATCACCCGCCGTTTGTCGCGCGGATCGGGAATACGCTCGATCGCTCGCGCCTTGTAGAGATGATCCAGCCAGCGCAGCGCCGTGGTAGCCGGCACCCGCGCGCCAACGCAGGCATCGCTCACCGAAAGCCGTGGCCCGCGCAGTTCGGCTACATACAGGTCCAGCAGCAGATCCCATGCCGGGTCTGCGAAATTCACCGTCTGCCCGAGCATGCGATCGCGCAGGTCCCGCATGCGTACGATCCGCACTGCGGCCTCGACGCGTGCAAGCTTCCTTTCCCGGCCTTCCGCAGGATCCAAGCCGAACTTCTCCTGCGCCGACTCTGCGCTGGGACGCACGTTATCCGTCATAAGCGCCTTCGTCAGGCACCGCGGATGCTTTCATCCATGAAATGCCGTCACTGATCGGCGCGCCCGCCGCTCCTGCCCCATATCCTGTCCTTTGCGTCGGGCCATTCCCGGATCGCGTTATCAACGATGATGCGACGAACACATTGATGCAAGTTAATATCACGGCCATGCTTTCGAACATTCGGCGAACGAACCATATTGGTTTTACTTGTTCTTTTTTTGTTCTACAATTGTATCGTCCCTGAGTCGTTCTTTCTCGGGAGAGAACAGATGAACGCAACGCCCGACACCTTCTTCTTCGCCCTTCGACCTCCTTCGGATTCCGCTAGGGAATTATCCCACTTGCGTGATGCGCTGGCCAGCCCGGGAATGACCAAAATCGCCCTGCACCGCTTGCACATAACCCTTTTGCTGGTCGATTTGCGCCTACCGCTGCATATCCTGTTCGAGCGTTCCAAACAGGCGCTTAGCAGCTCTCCTCTGCCAACCTGCCGGGTTATGGTCGATCGCTTGATAGGCGGCGCGCATTCGACCTTGGTCATGCCCAGTGAGCCGCTTCTCGGCTTGCAGAACATGCAAGCCAAATTAGCGTCGCGGTTAGCGATGTCTGGAATTTTCACTCCGAAATGGTGGAGATTTTGTCCTCATCTGACCTTGCTGTACAATGGTCCAAGGCTGGACATACCCATCGATCCGATCGGGTGGCGCGCCGACGAACTCTTGTTTATCCGCAGCCATGTGGGCCAAACCCGCCACGAGGTCATCGGCAGCTGGACGCTCGGCTGAGCCATTCCGATCCCCATATCCGTTCTCGATTCGGATCCGGCACGATGCTAGTATGACGCATCTCCAGACGGAGCATCGCCATGGCCGATCCGACGCCCTTAGAGCAAATCCGCGACGCCTATGCGCAGTGGCATGAGAGCAAGGCGGGATCGATCGATGTCTTCCTGAAACTGCTCGCGCCGCATTTCAAAATGCGGTCCGTGCTGGGAAATCAAATTCCCGATCCGCTGGCGCTCGATCGCAAAGGTATCGATCAGGCGCGCGAGTATCTCGATCTGCTCACACGGGATTGGGAGATGATCGAGATGCCGACCGAGCAAGTACTGAGCGATGGCGATACGGTTGTCTGGATCGGCCGTTGCCAGTGGCGCAACCGCGCGACCGGTGACGAGGTGAAGTGCCCGAAGGTCGACGTCTGGCGCTTCGCCGAGGGCAAGGCCGTGCAGTTCCTGGAAATGTTCGATTCACTCGGCTTCGCCAAGGCGGCCCGCCTGGCCTGAGCGGCCAGACCGGCCCGGCATTGCGAAGCCGGCCGCCACGGCTTCGGCCAGATCGTCCGGCGAATCGATATCGAGCGCCAGGCCGATCCGATCGACGCGCGCCGCCCGCCCCTGTCCAACATGCGCTGGAAAGCTGGCGACGCCGAATTGGAAGAGGAAAGGTCTATCGTCGTACAACGCCACCGCATTGGTGCCCCGGCCGTGCCTGTCGGGCGCGATGGCGCGGCCAGCGCGCTCCGCCGCCACCAGCAATGCGCCGACATCCTCGCTGCCAAGCAGGGGCAGATCAGCATGGAGGATGAGCAGCGGACCGCCGATCGTGTCACGAACCGCCTCCAGCTCCGCATTGAGCCCGCGCCCCCGGTCGGCATGCCAGCCGCCCGTCCAGCCATCGGGCCGATCGGCCGCGATGAGATGGATGGCACCGATCGATTCGCTCCGCTCCAATGCAGCGACCACGCCGTCGAACATCACTGCGGATAGTGCGATGCGCTGCTCCGGATCGAGCAGGCCCGCCAGGCGGGTCTTGCGTTGGGCCGGCGGCTTGAACGGCAACAGGGCCGTCCAGCTCATCGGCGCAGCGACCGGGCGAAAGCGAGGGCGGAGCGCGCGACGCGGATGCGATCATCGAGCGCCAGCATCAGCGTGTCCGTCCGTGCCGACGCGATGCCCAGATCGGCTGGCGCATCGCGCTCGTCGACCAGCATGCCGTCGATCACACCCTGATAATGCGCCGTTATCGCCGCCACGCCCTGATCGACGCCCAGCTCCACCATCAGCTTGCCGGTCGGCCCCTTGACCGCCCGCCCGCCGACGAGCGGCGAGATCGCGACCACCGGCGCTTGTGCGTCGGCCAGCGCCTGTCGCAAGCCGGGCACGGCCAGCAGCGGATCGACGCTGAGGAAGGGATTGGACGGCGCAATCAGGATCGCGTCGGCGCCTGCGATCGCGGACAGCGCGCCGGGCGCCGGATGTGCCCGATCCGCTCCCTCGAAGCGGATCGCTTTCACCCGCGGCTCACAACGGCGCGCGACGAAATAGCGCTGGAAAGCCAGCTCCCCTTCGTCGGTATCGAGTATCGTCGCCACGGCATCGTCGGTCATCGGCAACACCGTGCTCGCAATCCCCCAGCGCCGGGCGAAATCGCCGACGATCGTGGAAAGTGGTTCACCCGCTGCGAGCCGCGCCGTGCGCAGCACGTGCAACGCCAGATCGCCGTCGCCGAGCGCGAACCAGTCTTCACCGGCCAATGAGCGGACGGCGTCCATGAAGCTCCAGCTCTCGCCCTCGCGGCCCCAGCCCTGCGCGGTGTTGGCCTTGCCCGAGAGGGTATAGAGCAGCGTGTCGATGTCGGGCGAGACGCGCAGCCCCAGATGGGTGAAATCGTCGCCGGTGTTGACGATCGCGGTGACGTCCGCCGGCGGCAGCGCGTGGGCAAGGCCCAGGACGAGCTTGGCGCCGCCGACGCCGCCGGTCAGCACCGTTACCTTCACCGAAACAGATCCTCGCCCAACGGGCGGACCAGCGCGGCAGCAGCCGCATCCGGCGCATCCCAGCCTAGCCCGCGCACCAACGCGGCAGGTACCCCTTCCGCACCCTCGCCGGTCGCGAGACCCGCGGCGGAGGCGACCATGTCTCCCAGCGCGACCTGCGTCACCTCCAGGCGGCGCCCGTCGCGGTCCAGTTCGCCGCGCCGGTCGATCAGCGCCGGCAGACCGGCCACCCCGATCGCGACATTGACCACGCCGTGGCGCCAGGGTCGCCCGAAGCTGTCCGAAATCACGACCGCCGGTGCCGTGCCGAACCGCAGGGCGAGCGTGGCACGCAGCCCTTCGGCCGACGCGTCCGCATCCTCGGGGAGCAACAACACCCGCTCGTCCGCACCGGCGCCCAGGTTGGAACGATCGATTCCGGCATTGGCCATGACATGGCCCGAGCGATGGCGCGTGATCAGGATATTCGGCACGGCGCGCACCACATTCTGGCTTTCGGCCAGCACCAGCTCGATGATGCGGGGATCCTTGTTGACCTTGGCCGCGAGCTCCACCGCCTCGACGCCCGGCACCACCGTAGCGAGATCGACATGGCGGCCCTCGGCCTTGGACACGATCTTCTGCGTAACCACCAATATGTCGCTGGCATCAGGGGCGATGCCGGCCTGCGCCAGCGCGTCCGCCAGAATCGCCGCCAGATCGTCGCCCGGTGCGATCTCGCCGATCCCGGCCAGGGGAATGATCTGGATCATGTAAGATGGTTCTCGATGCGTGTCCGGGCCGCCCTTTCCGACCGTTGCGAAGGGCCGTCAACCCGCGATGCGAAGTTTGGCCGGCTTTTGTGACTTTGGGGGATGGGGACTGTCGCGCCTCCCTATTCTGCGATAACCGGGCCCGCGAAGCGGCGGCCGGCCCTGCCGGCCGCTCCGACACACATGATTGAGGGAGAGACGGATGCGGTTCCACCACGGCGAATCGATGACCGCGATAGGCAACTATATTCCGCTGGCGCAGGCCGCGGAGGCGAACGGCTATGCCGGCTTCGCGATTCCGGACAGCCTCATCTACCCCCAGGAATCCGACACGCAATATAGCTACACCTCTGACGGCGGCCGCAGTTTCCTGGAGAACAAGCCGTTCATCGAAAGCTTCATCCTGGCCGCCGCGCTCGGCGCCGCGACGCAGAAGCTGGAATTCACCACAAATGTGGTCAAGCTCCCGGTGCGTCCACCGCTCTACTCGGCCAAGCTCGCCGCCTCGGTCGCCGCGCTCACCAACAACCGCTTCAATTTCGGCGTCGGTCTCAGCGTGTGGCCCGAGGATTTCGAGGTGATGGGCGTGCCTTATGAAAAGCGCGGCAAGCGCTTCGACGAATGCATCGCCATCGTGCGCGGGCTCACCAATGGCGGCTATTTCGGCTTCGAAGGCGAATTCTACAAACTGCGCCCCGTAAAGATCAATCCGGTGCCGACCAAACCGATCCCGATCCTGATCGGCGGCCACTCCGATGCAGCGCTTAAGCGCGCGGCGCGCAATGACGGATGGGTCTATGCCGGCGGTGGCGTGGACGCGCTGGAACCCTACATCCCGAAGCTGGCTGCCGCACGAAAGGAAGCGGGCACCGAGAATGCGCCATTCCGCCTCTTCGCGACGGACATGGGCGATGCTACGGTCGATACCGTGAAACGCTATCAGGACCTCGGCGTGACCGATCTGATCATGACCTTCCGCAACATGTATGCGGTGGAAGAGGACACGCAGCCCCTCAATGAGAAGATCGACGTGCTGAAGCGCTTCGCAGACACCATTATCGCGAAGATCTGAGAGACAGAGTGGAAAGAGACGCCGCGCTCCGGGCCCATATTGCGCAATCACCGCTGCCGGCGCTGATGGCCGAGGCGCGCGCGTTGCGCGATCGCGGCCATGGCGCGTTCGTCAGCTATTCGCGCAAGGTCTTCATCCCGCTCACCCGCCTCTGCCGCGACGTGTGCAGCTATTGCACCTTCACGCGGCCGCCGCGGAAGGGAGAGCGCAGCTATCTGAGCCCAGACGAGGTGCTGGAGATCGCGCGGGCCGGCGCTGCCGCCGGCTGCCGCGAGGCGCTGTTCACGCTCGGCGATAAGCCGGAGCTGCGTTTCCGCGCTGCGCGCGAGGAACTGGCCGAGCTCGGCTATGCCACGACGATCGACTATCTCGTCGCGATGTGCCGGCTGGTGGCCGAGGAAACCGGGCTGTTGCCGCACGCCAATCCGGGGGTGATGACCGCGGACGAGATCGCCGCGCTGCGTACCGTCACCATATCGCAGGGCATCATGCTGGAAACGACGGCCGAGCGGCTGTCGGACAAGGGCGGCCCGCATTACGGCTCGCCGGACAAGCATCCGGCGGTACGGCTGGAGACGATCCGGCTCGCCGGCGAGCTGGCCGTGCCCTTCACCAGCGGCATATTGATCGGCATCGGCGAGACCCGCGACGAGCGGATCGACGCGCTGTTCGCGCTGCGCGACCTGCACGCCGCGCACGGCCATATCCAGGAAGTCATCATTCAGAATTTCCGGGCCAAGCCGGATACGCGCATGGCCGATGCGGACGAGCCGGATCGCGACGAGCTCCTCTGGACGATCGCCGCCGCTCGGCTGATCCTGGGTGCAGAGATGAACATCCAGGCGCCGCCCAATCTGTCGGGCGAGGGATTCGGCCAGCTGATCGAGGCCGGCATCAACGATTGGGGTGGCGTCTCGCCGGTGACGCCCGATCATGTGAATCCCGAGGCGCCCTGGCCTGCCATCGCCCGGCTGGCACGCGAGACCGCGGCGCATGGCAAGACGCTGGTCGAACGGCTGGCCGCCTATCCCTCGCATCTCGGTCTCGACCGCTGGCAGGACAAGGCGCTGCACCGCTCGATCCTCCATGCGATCGATGCCAGCGGCCTCGCCCGCGACGATCGCTGGCGGGTGGGGGGCTCGACGCCGCCGCCAGCGATCGGCACCGGCGGTGCGCCGCGCAACCCGGCCGTCGCGGATGCCATCGCCAAGGCCAGCGATGGCCAGGCGTTGAACGAGGCCGAGGTGGTGACGCTGTTCAATGCCCGCGGCCCCGATTTCGAGGCGGTGTGCGAAGCGGCGAACCGGCTGCGCGTCGAGGTATCGGGCGAAACGGTGCGCTACGTCGTCAACCGCAACATCAACTACACCAATATCTGCGTGCATCGCTGCGGTTTCTGCGCCTTCTCCAAGGGCCGGCGCGCCGCCCAGTTGCGCGGCCCTGCGTACGACATCGATTATGACGAGGTCGCCCGCCGCACGGCGGAGGCATGGGAGCGCGGCGCCACCGAAGTGTGCATGCAGGGCGGCATCCATCCCCGCTACACCGGCGAAACCTATCTCGCGCTGCTCCAGGCGGCGAAGCGCGGCGCGCCCGGCATCCACGTCCACGCCTTCTCGCCGCTGGAGGTGCGGCAGGGCGCGGGCACCCTCGGCATGCCGATTCCCGATTATCTCGCCATGCTGCGGGATGCCGGCCTTGCCAGCCTGCCCGGCACCGCGGCGGAGATTCTCGACGACGAGATCCGCGACATCCTCTGCCCGGACAAGCTGAATACCGCGCAGTGGCTGGAGGTGCTGTCGGCAGCGCACGAAGTGGGCCTCAGGACCACCTCGACCGTAATGTACGGCCATGTCGAGCGGCCGGAGCATTGGGCGCGCCACCTGCTGCGCATCCGCGCGCTGCAGAAACGCACCGGCGGCATCACCGAATTCGTGCCCCTGCCCTTCGTCGCCGAGGAGGCGCCGATCTACCTCAAGGGCCGCGCCCGTCCGGGGCCGACCTTCCGCGAGGCGATCCTGATGCATGCCGTCGGCCGCCTGGCCTTCCATCCCGTCATCTCCAACATCCAGGTCTCCTGGGTGAAGATGGGCGAGGAAGGGGTGAAGGCGGCGCTGGCTGCCGGTGTCAACGATCTCGGCGGCACGCTGATGAACGAGAGCATCTCGCGCGCTGCCGGTGCGGAGCATGGCCAGGAATGGGAACCGCAGAAAATGGATGCGGTGATCCGCTCCATCGGCCGCGTGCCGGAGCATCGCACGACGCTCTACGGCCAGCCGCCACGCGACCAGATCGCACGCTCCTACGTCGCGGCGCCGCTGGAGCCGCTGCAGCAAACCACGCTGCGCACGGCCTGATTTCGAAGCGTCACACCGGGCAGGGCTTTGGCAAAACGCTCTGCCCTCTTGCAAAGGCTGGCTTTCGCCCAAGCAATCCACCGGCTAAGCACGCGCCGCGCTGATAAGGAGAAAATGGAATGAGTGAAGCCGAACGGCCGACGATCGCAGTGCTGGGCGGAGCCGGCCATGAGGGCGCCGGCCTTGCCGCGCGCTGGGCCAAGGCAGGATTCCCGGTGGTGATCGGATCACGCGATCCGGCCCGCGCCGCGCAGGCAGCCGAGGAGATTGCCGGCCGCACCGGCGGCACGGTGAGCGGCGTGGCCAATGCCGATGCGGCGAAGGCGGGCGAGATCGTCGTGCTGGCCGTGCCTTATTCGGCGCAGGTACCGCTGGCCGACGAGGTCTCGCCCTCGCTCCAGGGCAAGATCCTGATCGACGTCACCGTTCCGCTCGTCCCGCCCAAGGTTGCCCGTGTCCAGCTTCCCGAGGGCGGCTCTGCGGTCGAGGCGCTGCAGAAGCGGCTCGGATCCGGCGTGCGCGTCGTCTCGGCCTTCCAGAACGTCTCGGCCCATCAGCTCGCCGAGCTGGACCATGCCGTCGACTGCGACGTGCTGGTGACCGGCGACGACGAGGCCGCGCGCGAAACCGTCTGCCGTCTGGCCCGCGCGATCGGCCTGATCGCCTGGCAAGCCGGCCCGCTCTCCAACTCCGCCGCCGCCGAAGCGCTCACCTCCGTGCTGATCTCGATCAACAAGCGCTACAAGTCGCCGCTCGGCGCCGGCATCCGCATCATCGGCGTGCCGACTCCGGAATAACCCCGCTTCATCCTCCCCGGAACAGGGAGCGGGACCGTTCGCGAAGCGAATGGTAGAGGAGCCGTCGCTGACAACAGGCGGAATGTCTGTTGCAGGCGGCGGCCCTTCCACCATCCTTTGGACGGTCCTCCCCTGCGGGGGAGGATTTAAATTACGCCGCCTCGAACCAGGTGATGGCGTGGCTGATGTCGGTCCGCTCGTGCGGCTTGCGGCCCACTTTGGCGAGATAATGCTGGGTGATCTTCATCTCGGGCCGGATCGGCTCGACGATCTCCATGATGCGGTCATATTCGGTGCGGGCGATTTTCCAGCTGCCGTCCTGGCGGACGTAGCGATCCTTGTAGATCGCACTGCCGATGGTCACGTCGTTGCGACCGAGATCGACGAAGATGTCCTCCAGATACCATATGCCTTCGGCCGTATCGTCGCCGGTGAAGGTAATTTCGGGCATATGGCCCTGGTGCATGGCAACGGCGTCCGAATGGAAGCTGGTCAGCAGGAAATCCAGCATGGTCTCCTTGCCCTGCAGGCGGACGAGATACTCGCCGCCACGATATTCCACCGAGATGTCATCGGTGAACAACGGCTCCAGCACCGCCTTGTCGGCCGTGTCGATCGCGCGGAAATAGCGATGCTTGAGGGTGCGGATGTCCTCGAGATCCGAAAGCTGCTGAAGCGTATAGGGCATGGTCTCTCTCCTTCTGCGCGATTCATTGCGGATAGCGTTACGCATTTTGCTAATCTACCAGGATCGCATTGACCAGATCGTAGGCGTAGGCCATCCATGCGCCACTAAGACAAAGGGAGAGAAGGATGAGCCGGGCGGCATATGGCGCGATCGATCAGATAGGCTATCTGGTCGACGATCTCGACGAGGCCGTGGCGCGCTGGACGGAGCGGACCGGCGTCGGCCCTTGGACGGTGTTCCGCAACGTGCGCCTGGACGGCACCTATCGCGGCGAGCCGACGACGGTGACGATGGACGTGGCGCTGGGCTATCAGGGCGATCTCCAGATCGAGCTGATCGCGACGCCGGGCGACACGCCTTCCCCCTATCGCGATGCGACCGGCCAGCGGCTGATCGGCATCCATCACATCGCCTGGATCGTCGACGATCTCGACACAGCCGTCGCCGAGGCGAAGCAGCGCGGCCTTGTGCCGGTGTTCGCCGCCCGCAACCCGGCGAGCAACGTCGCCTATCTCGAAAGCCCGGGCGAAGCCGGCATCCTCTACGAACTGATCGAGGGCGCGCAGATGCGCCAGATGATCAGCGCCGGCATCATCGCGACCAAAACCTGGGACGGCAGCAATCCGGTGACGGAGATCGATCTCGCCCTGGTCAGCGCCTGACGGGAGACACGGCAGATGCGCTTCTGGGTCGTCCTGATGGGGGTCAACGAGCTCGACCAGCTCGTCGAGCTCGCCAGACATGCCGAGGCTTGCGGCTTTCACGGCCTCACCTATCCCGATCATCTCGTCATGCCGACCGAGATCGGCAGCCGCTATCCCTATACGGAGACCGGCGAATTCTTCTGGCCGATCGAAGCGCCCTGGCCCGATCCCTGGATCACCCTGTCCGTGCTCGGCGCGGCGACCAGCCGGATCCGCCTGGCCACCAACATCTATCTCGCCGGCCTGCGCGATCCGTTCACCGTCGCCCGCGCCGTCTCGACCGCGTCGGTGTTCACCGACGGACGCGTGGTGTGCGGCATCTCGGCCGGCTGGCTTAAGGAGGAATTCGACGCGGCCGGAATCGATTTCGCCAGCCGCGGCCGGCGGCTCGACGAGATCATCGCCGTCTCGCGCAAGCTGTGGACGGGTGAGGTGATCGACCATCATGGCGAGTTCTTCGATTTCGAGAAGATGATCATGCGGCCGGTGCCCGCGGCGCCCGTGCCGGTATGGAGCGGCGGTGTCTCCAAGCCCGCGCTGCGCCGCGCCGCCGCCAATGACGGCTGGCTCGGCATCCCGATGTCCGCTGCGGAGAATGCCGCGATCGTCGGCCGCATGCAGGGCCTGCGCCGCGAAATGGGGCTGCCGGCGGCAGGCTTCGACGCCTGCGTATCGCTCGCCGGCCCGCTCGACGATGCCGCTGCGGACACGCTGGCCGGTGCCGGCGTGGAGGACATGACGGCGATCCCCTGGATGGCGACGCCCTGGGACATGGCCCGCTATGTCGACGAAGGCGCGGACGTGACCCGGCTTCAGGTGAAGAAGGACGCGATGAGCCGCTTCGCCGACGCAGTCATCGCGAAGCGCGGCGGCTGATCGGTCGCCCGCTGCGGCGACTGCGGCTGTTCCCCGCGGTGCGGGGCGGTTACAGTTCCTCGAATCATGTTCGACTTCGAGGGGCAATGGCCAGAAAATCTTCCCGCGGGCGCCGGCCCCAATCGAAGCAGAGACGGGGCGGCGGCTTGATCACCTGGCTGCTGATCATCCTGCTGATCGCGGTCATCGCGCTGCTCGCCTATCCGCATCTGCAGCCGCAGGGCGACACGGGCGCCCCCTCCCCCGCAGTGGAAGATAAATCGTCGACGGACGGCACCGGCGAGCCTTCGGCCGGCCCGGACAGCAGCCGCTCACGCTCGCTGCCCGCAGACAATCGCGTGCTGGAGCGACCGGGCAATGGCGCCCCCGCCCCGTCGAGCGCAGCCGAGGATCAGGAAGCGAACGAGGTCGCCGCGATGGTCTCGCAGGGCGTGGTCAAATATGATCGCGCGACGCGCGGCCAGCAGAACGACGCCGCCGCGCCCGCGCAGGACGCGCCGCAACGCTGAGCCGGCGCCTTGCCCGTTCGGGATATGAAGGCTTCCAATGACTGACGGGCCGGCTCAGCTCAGCCGAGACAGCCGAGCCGCGCCAGCGTCTCGCGAATCTTCGCCCTGTCTTCGGCCGATACGTCGTTCAGCGGCGGACGGACACGACCCGCGGGCACGCCGCGCTCGGCAAAGGCGGCCTTCAGGATTGCCGGGCCAGAGCCGAAGCGGCCAACCAGTTCCTGCGTATACCAATCTTCCATGATCACGCGATCCTTGCGGCCGCATTCGCGCGCCGCCTCGATGTCGCCCGCCCAGAAGTGGTTGTAGAAATCGGCGTGGATCCGGCCGAGCACACCGCCCGCGCCCATCGTTCCGTCGCCCCCCCGAGCCTCGAGCAGCGCCAGGCCATGCTCGTCCATGCTGTGCCCGAACACCCGCACGCTCTCGTTGAGACGGAAGAAGGTGGCGAGGAAACGGCGCAGGTCGCCGGTCGACTGCTTGATCGCCACGACATTGTCGAGCGCCGCAATCCGCTCCAGCAGATCCACAGACATGTCGATGCCGGTGCCCGGTGGCCAGTTGTAGACGCAGATCGGCAGCCGGCTGCCCGCGGAGACCTGGGCATAGAAACCGAGGATTTCCTCTTCGCTCGGCCGCACATAGGGCGGCGGCGTCACCAGCACGCCGTCGAAGCCGCAGTCGGCGGCATGATCGGCAAAGGCGAGGCTCTCGCGCGCGGTAAAGCTGGTGCAGCCTGCCAGCAGCGGGAGCTTGCCGGCCATCTGCGCGCCCGCCGCCTTGAAAAGCAGTGCGCGCTCCCCGGCCGACAGGCTCGTCCATTCGCCGGTGGTGCCCGCCACGACCAGGCCGTGCATGCCCTCGGCATGGAGCCATTCCAGCATTGTCCCCAGCGCGCCCGGATCCAGGCTGCCGTCCGCCGCGAACGGTGTCACGATGGCAGGAATATAGCCGCGCCATTCGACGCGCGCGCGCTTGTCGATCAAACCAAATCCCCCAGTATGTGCAGGCGCGGACCGGCCCGCCCTCATCTGTCATCCATGGTGTTGCGACACCCGTTTGCACGCATCAAGCGAGGGCGTGCGCCAAGATCATTGCGTTGATCGCAAACTAGCGACAGGGTGCGCCTCTCCGGGAGGCACGATTGATCGAAAACGCTCTGGCCTATTTCTATGAAGCCGCGAATCTCGGCTCTATGCGACTGGCGAGCGAGAAGATCGGCGTCGCCGTGTCCTCGATCAGCCGGCAGATCGCGCAGCTCGAGCAGGAGCTGGGCATAGCGCTCATCGAGCGCGGCCGTCGATCGATTCGTCTCACCGAGGCGGGGCGCATGACGCTCGATTATTATCGCGACCAGATCGCCGATCGCGAGGCGCTGATGAACCGCCTGCGTGAGCTGCGCGAGGTGAAGACCGGGCGGATCGAGATGGCTGTCGGCGAGGGCTTCCTCGGCCGCTCGTTCAGCACGCTGATCGACAATTTCCAGCGCCGCAACCCCGGCATCGCCGTCTCGATCCTCAGCGGCACGACCAGCGAGATCGTGCGGATGGTGATGGAGGACGAAGCGCATATCGGCATGATCCTGACCACCTCGAACGAGCCCAGGATCCGGACCCGTAGCTCCGTCGCGCAGCCTTTGCAGGTGATGTGTGCGCCCAATCATCCGGCCGCCGCGCTGGAGGCGCTGACCCTCGCCGATCTGCAGCATTACAAGCTGTGCCTGCCTCCCAAGGGCTTCCGCATCCGCCATCTGCTGAACGACGCCGAAAAGCGCGCCCAGACCTGGCTCGAACCGGCAATCGTCACGACCTCTCTGCAGGTGATGCGCGATCTCGTCCGCGCAGGCCGCATGGTGACGGTGCTGCCTCGCATTGCCGCGGTGGCCGAGCTGGAGGAAGGCACGCTCGTCGCCCGGCCGCTCAAGGAAGCCGAGCTGGAGCATGCCACGGTCAGCCTGATCCACCGCCTTGGCCGGCAGCTCGATGGCGCGCCGGCGCGGCTGCTCGGGCAGATCGAGGCCAAGCTGAAGACCTGGACGGAAGCCGAGCGGTAGGACCGCGCGTCAAATCAAGCCTATTTCCCTCATTCCATCCGCGCCGCGGCGCTGGTCAGCACCGCCATCGGCATCGGTCCGGAGCGCAGCACGATGTCATGGAAACGGCGCACGTCGAAACGCGCGCCGAGCCGCGTTCGCGCTGCCTCCCGCGCGGCGACGATGCTGTTGGCGCCCACCTTGAAGCTGCACGCCTGGCCTGGATAGACGCAGTAGCGCATTACCTCGCGCTCGGTGGAGGTCTGTTGTTCGCCGGCATGCTCCACCATCCAGGCCACCGCCTGTTCGCGCGTCCAGCGCTTGTGGTGGATGCCGGTATCCACCACGATACGCGCGGCACGGAACAACTCGGACTGGAGATAGCCGATCCGGCCGAAAGGATTACCGTCGAACGCGCCGATCTCATCCGCCACCTGCTGCGCATAGAGCGCATAGCCCTCGGTATAGGCAGAGAAGCGCACGATACGGCGATAGAGCGAGAGACCGCCGGCATGCCGCAGCATGCTGAATTGGAAATGATGGCCGGGCACGCCTTCATGATGGGTCAGCGTCTGCAGGCGCCAGAGCGGAAGGTCGCCGGAGCGCTTGAGGTTGATCGAATAGATGCCGGGGCCGCCACCGACGCCTTCATTGTAAAAGGCGCCGGGCGCGCTGTCCTGGATGGCGGCCGGCACCGGCCGCACCACGATCGGATCGACCACCGGCGCGTTGAAGGCGCGCGGCAGCAGCGCGACGATCTGGTCGAGTTCACGCTGGGCCTCGGCGAGCAAGCGGGCACGGCCTGCCTCATCATCGGACACGAGGAAGCGCGGATCATGGTCCATCGCCCGCAACCGCTCACCGAGCGTGCCCGACGCAAGGCCCTGCGCCCTCATCAGCCGGTCGATCTCGGCGACGAGTTCCTCGCACTGGGCGAGGCCACTGCGGTGCAGTTCCTCCGGCGGCGTATCGACCGTGGTGTTGGATCGGGCGGCGGCGGCATAATAGGCGTCGCCGTTCGGCAGGCGCCAGACACCGGCGATGTCGCTCGCCCGCGGCAGCAGCGCCTGCAAAGCTTCGATCTGGCGAGTGAGCGCCGGCGCGACCTGCGCTGCGAAGATCGCCTCGCCGCGTGCGCCGACGTCGCCCAGCCCCTTGGCCGACGCGCGGGCGATGGCATGCGCCATCAGCGCCGACTGGCGAACCGGCGCATCGCGTAGCTGCCGGAGCTGATCGACGGTGCGCGCGATCACGAAACCGGGCGGGATCACGCCGATGCCCGCATCATGGCGCACGCGCTCGGTTTCCTGGTCGAGCGCGACGGCGAACGCAGCGAGCCGGGCATACCAGGCCTCGACGTCGGCCGCGGTCTCGAGCGGATGGTTGCTGCCTATGAAATCCGGCAGCCAATAATAGGTGCCGTTCATCTGGCTGACGACATAGGGGCTCGGCCGCAAATCGATGTCGATATAGCCGTAGCGACCCAATATGTCCGCGAACTGGGTGTAGACGAAGGCGGCGATGTCATAATCGAGCAGCGCCGACGGCGAGAGGGCCGCGCGATCGATAGCGCGCAGCCCCGCCTGCGCCGCCGCGATCGCCTGGCGATCACGCGCCATGGCGGCGAGCGAGCGATCGTCGAGTCGGCTGCGCAACGCGGCCTGCGCGCCGACATCCCAGCCGAAATTGGTCGCCTGCTCCGGGCTGCGCGTCAGGAACAGCTCGGCATGACGCTGCAACAGCGTTGCCAGCGCCGCATCGGCGGAGCCGGCGGACGCCGTCGCCGCGGACACGAAGGAGGGGACGAGGCCGACGACGGCGCCCGCCGCGAGGAAGGTCCGCCGATCGATCATATCCTGCACCCCTTTACGCAAAATGGGGAGGCGCCCATCGGACGCCTCCCCCACCGTAACCCGGCTATCAGAAGTTGTAGCTCGCCGTCACGCCGAACGAGCGGTAAGACGGCTCGACCTGAACGCCGCTGTAGAAGGCCTTTTCGTAGGCGTTGGCATAGTAATGCGCCTTGAATAGGTTCTGCACGTAACCGACGACGCGAAGCGGGCCGATGTCCGTGCCGACGCGCACATTCACATTGTGGTAGCTCGGCGAGATGAACGGATACTGATAGTAGAGCAGCGCATATTGGGAAGACAGCATCTTGCTGCGATAGTTCCACTCGATCCGCGCGAAGACATCGGTCGTCTCGTTGATCGGATAGGTATACTGACCCTGCGCACCGATCGTCCATTTCGGCGCGGCGACCAGGGGCTTGCCGCTCGCATCGATAGTCGATCCATCGACCAGCGCATTGGTGTATTTGCGATATTTGGCGTTGTTGTATCCGATCTGTCCGCTCAGCTTGAATTCCTTGGTGACCGCGAAGTCGAAGCTCGCCTCGGCACCGTAGCTACGCGCGCTCGCCGCATTGTCGATGCCGCTGACGCCAACGATCTGATGGGTCACCGGGTCGACATACTGGAATTTGATCGTCTCCTGGACATTCTTCCAATCCATGTAGAAGCCGGAAAGGTCGACGCGCAGGCGGCGATCGAAGAGGTCGAACTTCGTCCCGGCTTCGTAGTTCCACAAGGTTTCGGGTTTGAAGCTGTTGGCGATCTGGCCGTTGCTCGTGGTCTGGGTTCCGCCCGACTTGAAGCCCTTCGACACGGTCGCATAAAACATCAGGTTCGGCCGCGCCTTGTAGCTCAGCGTGAACTTGGGTGAGAAATCCTCGAACGACGCGCTACGATCATTGCTGTCGGTCCTCACGCCGCCCGAGCGGTTCTCCGCGACGTTCTTCGTCTTCTCCCAGGAGTAACGCGCGCCGACGGTGAAGGCGAGCTTGTCCGTGAAGTTGGCCGTCGCCTGTCCGAACATCGCGAAATAGCGGGTCGCGCTGTCGGAGTTGAAGCCGGTGACTTCACTGTCCTCGACGCCGAACGGGCTCTCGGACCCATTGAAGGTACCCTGATCGGTGACACCGGTGTCGCGGCCCAGCGAGACGCCGAGGCTCCAGTCGAGGAAATGCTTGCCGTTGGACTGGAGGCGCAGTTCGCCGCTGTCCGATTTCCGCTTCAGATGGAAGTTTTCGTAGAAATAGTCATGGCTGCCGCCATCGACATCACCATAGTTGAAGACGGTCGATTCCAGATGACCGCCGACACCGGTGAGCGAGGCGAGGCCAAGATCCCAGGTGAAGTGGGTGCTGATATAGCTATATTTGCTACCGACGCGCTGCGGCCGATTGAAATTCACTTTGTTGTCGTTGTGCGGATAGAAGCCGACGCCGTCCGGATCGGCGATGAAACCGGGCGTCGACAGACCATAATAGACGGAGGCCCAGGTCTTGGTGACGAAGCCGGTCGGCACGCCGTCGCGCATGCCGTCGCGTTCGTTCGAATAGCTGTAGGCGACGTCCCAGGTGAAGTTGGACGACGGCGTCAGGCGGGCCTGGACGCGGCCGCTATAATAGCGGGTGTTGTTGCCGCCGCCGATCGGATTGATGTTCTTGATGAACCCGTCCGACTTGTCATACTGGCCGGCGGCCCGGATAGCGAGGACGTCCTTCACGATCGGGACGTTGATCACGGCCTGCACATGCTTGGTGTCGAAGCTGCTGTAGCCGAGCTCGACATTGCCCTCGAAATGGTCGACCGGCTTCTTGGTGATGACGTTGATCGCCCCGCCCACCGAGTTTCGGCCGAAATAGGTGCCCTGCGGGCCGCGCAGCACCTCGATGCGATCGAGATCGACGATCTGCGGGTTGCTGGTGCCAGCCGCGACGTTGAACTCGTCGATGTAGAAGGCATAGCTGCCCTGGCGCACGTCCGCATAGGGATTCAGCTGGTTGGAAATGCCGCGGATCACCAGGTCCTTGCGGTCGCGCGAGCCGTTGGACTGGAAGCTGACGTTGGGCGTCATCGCGAAATAATCCTGCACGCTCTTGACGTTCTGGTCCTTGAGCGTCTGGGCGGTGATCGCGGTGATTGCGATCGGCACGTTCTGGATCGATTCCTTGCGGCGCTGCGCCGTCACGATGATATCCGAGGTGCCCGCGGTCGCGGCGCCGGCATCGGCGGTGGCCGCCGGCTCCGCGGTCTGCGCCTGCGCGCCCGTCGCCCCCGCGGCGACAAGGATCGCGACCGCCGCGACGGAAGCCCTCAACATGTGAACAACCTTGATCGAATCCCGCATCAATAATCCCCTTTGTTTGCCGCCGGCTTCACCGTGCGGCATGGATTTCGTTCAACCCTCTCCGGACCGCGCGGGCGCGCGGCTTTGTCAGGCTATTGTGTCCAGCAATCCGGTTCGGCCTTGAGGCCGGCCTCGTCGAGATTGGTCCGCACCAGCATGATCGAGGCGATCTTCCCGCCGCGCAGCACGGCATCTCCCGCCGCCAGCGCGCACGTCACCTTGCCTGCGCCACGCGATCGGATGACATGATAGGTGAAGATGCGGTTGCCCTGCTGGAACACGTCCTTGAACGGCACGACGATCTCGACTTCCCGCCCGCTCGCCTGGATCTTGCGGAAATGCTCGACCCATTCCGGTATGCCGCGGATCACCGTCTTGCCTTCGAGCGTCAGCGTCGCATCGTCAGTGAAATAGGTGCGGAACGCCTCGGGCGTGAACCCGTCCGGACGCTTGAACGCCGCGTCCCACCACAAGAACATCTGCGACAGCATGTCGCGTGCGGGCGCGGCCGCCTGTGCCGGCATCGCCATCGTCAATGCCGCTGCTGCGGCCAATAGGATGGAGCGCTTCATTGCTGGTCCCCTATGCTGGAGCCGCCACCGTCGCGATCTGTGCTCCGGTCCGGAGTGTCCGTCAGGCGCGTCGTTGTTTCAACGCGCCCGCGAACATAAGATCGTTGCGCTGGCTGCAAGATAATCGTCAAATTGCGTGGCCCGCCACCGGAAAGCATGCCGGAGCTTTCCGCGAAAAGGACGCGGCCACAAAAGTCTGAACCGAGCTGCGCGATTTTAGGATCGCGCCGCCCCATTTAGTCGGCGAGGAAGGCGGATGCGTCATCGCGCACCACATGTCCGCCCTTCATCACGAAATCGATTGTCCGCAGCGCGCTGATATCCTTCACCGGATCGGCGGTGATCGCGACGATGTCGGCCGCCTTGCCGGGCTGGAGCCGGCCGGTCTCTTCCTGGATCTTCAGCATCTCGGCCGGCTTGATCGTCGCGGCCTGCAAGGCCTGCAGCGGCGTCATCCCCGCCTTCTGGTAAAGCTCTGCCTCGGCCACGGTGGCCGTCGTGCCGCCATTGGGCTCATAGGGGAATTCGTCGGTGCCGAGCGCGATGTTGACGCCCATCTTGATGGCGTTCTGCAGCATCGCCCAATGATCCTTGCCCGTGCTGTCGACGCGATCGAGATACCAGTCGGGCGATCCGATCTTCTTGTAGAATTCTCGGGCGCCGGGCTGGCTCACCACCATCGTCGGCACCAGCCACACGCCCTTCGCCTTCATTTCCTTCAGGGTCGGCACGTCGAGATGATAGCCATGCTCGAAGCCGTTGATGCCGAAGCGAAGCGCCTGCTGCGCGGCCGCGACCGACCCGTTGTGCGCCGTCACAGGAACGCCGTTGCGATGCGCCACCTCGATCAGCGTCGACATCTCCTCGTCCGTCATCGGCGCGGCGGAGATGCTGCCATGCGTGTCGGCGATACCGCCCGAAATCGCGATCTTGATGAGGTCCGCGCCCTGCTTGATCTGTTCGCGCACCACCTTGGCGAGCCCGTAGGGGCCGTCGGCCTCCAGCGATCCGTGGCCGCCGGTAGGCACGATGATCTCGCCCGCTGTCTTGATGCGCGGGCCGATCACCTCGCCATGCTCGATCGCGCGGCGCAGGACGAAATCATTGCCATGATCCTCTCCCACCAGCCGGACGGTCGTGACGCCGGACAGCAGCGAGCGGCGGGCGTTGTCCGCCATACGCAGCACTTCCTCTGGATCCGTCTCGTTGGCCAGCGCGGCGCCCTGCGCGCCGGGCAGCTTGAGGCCGAGATGGACGTGCATATTCATGAGGCCGGGAATCAGCCACTTGCCCTTCATCGACACGATCTTCGCACCCGCCGGCACGGCAACGCCGGAAGAAGCGCCGATCTGGCTGATCCGACCGTCCTGGACGAGGATGGTGGTGTCGGGCGTCTCGCGCCCGCTGTCGACATCCACGACCGTCCCGCCGACCAGCGCGGTGACGGAGGACGGAGCCGGCTGCGCCAGCACGGTGACCGGCCAGGCCAGCGCGACCGACAGGGCAAGCCTCCATTGGCGTGACTTCATGACTGCGCCCCCATGTGTTTTAAGCTTGAAGAGAGACTGCGGCCTTGCTCCGCATCGCACAATGCATGGGTTTGACGGAGTTCGTTGCGCTAAATGCAAGATAAACGCGCTAAATCCCCCAGCAAACGCTACAGTCAATCGCACAAGCCATTGAAAGATCGTTATAAACTACGATCGAAATCTGTCGCTTGCATTGCATGCCGGCGCTGCTGCGACCCGCGCACCGCCATTGATCGCGCCGCCGCGGCCGGCATGCTGCTGGGCAATAGATGAAAGGGGGCGAACGGGATGAAAGCCAGTTTCACGCGCCGACAGGCCATGGGCGCCGCAGGCGCGGCGTTTGCCGCATCGGGGCTGCGCGCCGCACCTGCCGGGGATGCCGGCGCAAGGCTGCGCGGGTTGCTCGACGCCAGCGCCGCCGCAGACGCGGCACGCGAGCCGCTCTCGGCCGCACCGCGCGCGATGCCGTTCGTCGATCCGCTCACCGATGCCTATCGCGCCGGCCTGCTCGCCGATCGCAAGCGGGACAGCCTCGGCCTCGCCGGCATCGATCGCGACGCCCTGCCGATCCCCGACCGCATCGCCTACGACGTCTTCGCCTATCAGACCGGCCAGTCGCTCGCTTTCCTGAGCGGCGGCGATTTCGATATCGCAAGGCGCGCTCCGCTGGATCCCTCCTTCGGCCTGCAGGTGGAACTGCCGGACTTCGTCTCCTCCGTGGCGCCCTTCGCCACGGTTGCCGATTACGAGGCCGGGCTGCAACGCCTCGACGGCTTTGCCGGCTATATGCAGAGCACGATCATGCGATTGAAGCAGGGTGTGGCCGCCGGCCAGATCCAGCCCCGCATCATCGTGACCAATATTCTCGCCCAGGTGGATGCGATGCTTTCGCTCCCGGTCGAGCAGAGCCCCTTCTACGGTGCGATCGGCCGGATGCCCGGGGCGATCGGAACCGCGGACCGCGACCGGCTCGCCGCCGCCTACCGCACGGTCATCACCGAGCGCGTCTATCCCGGCTACGCGCTATGGCGCAGCTATTTGCGCGAAACCTATTTGCCGCTTGCCGGCGAGACACCGGGCCGGTCGGCGATGAAAGGCGGCGCGGCCCTCTACGCGGCGGAGCTGGCGCAACACACGACGACGAACGAGCCGGCCGACGCCATCCACCGGCTCGGCCTGTCCGAAGTCGCCCGCATCCGCGCGGAGATGGACGAGGCCAGGGCGAAGACCGGTTTCTCGGGCGATCTCAAGGCCTTTTTCGATTTCATCCGTACCGATCCGCGCTTCTACTGCAAGACGCCGGAGGAATTGCTCGGCCGCTTCAAGGCAATCGAGGCGCGGATCTGGCCGAACATCCCGAAATTGTTCGCCCGCCGTCCTAAGGCGCCGTTCAGCGTGCAACCGTTGCCCGCGCTCGGTGCGCAGCGCGGCACCGGCTATTACCGGCCCGGCCCGCCCGACGGAAAGACGCCCGGCGTCCTCTATTTCAACATGGCGATGCTCGGCACCCGGCCGATCCCGACCTTGGAGACGCTGACCCTGCACGAGGGCATTCCCGGCCACCATTTCCAGATCACGCTGGCACGCGAAAATGCGAAACTGCCGCCGTATCTGCGGCAGCGCGACGGATTCACCGGCTTTACCGCCTATACCGAGGGCTGGGGTCTCTATGCGGAATCGCTCGGCCGGGAGCTCGGCATGTTCGACGATCCCTATCAATGGTTCGGCCACCTCGACATGGAAATGCTGCGCGCGGTGCGGCTGGTAGTGGATACGGGCATCCATGCCAAAGGCTGGGGACGGCAACAGGCGATCGACTATATGCTCGCCAACACCTCCATGGCGCAGCATGACGTGACCGTGGAGATCGATCGCTACATCGCCGCGCCGGGGCAGGCCTGCGCTTACAAGATGGGCGAGCTCAAGCTGAAGGCGCTGCGTCGGCAGGCCGCCGAGGCACTGGGCCGTCGCTTCGACATACGCGACTATCATGATCAGGTGCTGGGCACCGGCGCGCTGCCGCTGCAGGTGCTGGAGCATAAGATCGACGGCTGGATCACGGCAGGCGGCGGTCCGGCCGGATCGGGATTCTGATGGAGAAGGGGCGGATGAATGGCGAAGCGCCCGGCGAGCGACGCCGCTGGCACAGACTGGCACTGCTGCTGCCCTTCATCTGGCAGCTCGGCTTTGCCGGGATCGTGAACGACATCGCCTGGCGTCCGTTCGGCATGCCCTTCCAGATGGTCTGGCAGATGGCCGGCGTGCTGGTCGCATCGGCGGCGATCGCCTGGGTCTATCGCCGCGATGCCGCCTTCACCGCGCGGAGCGAGGCGGGCGAAGGATGATCGCAGCCATTGCCATCGCCGTGCTGCTCGCCACCGTGGCGGGCGCGATGATCTACGGCCGGCGCAAGACCCAGGCCAAGACGGTGGAGGAATGGGCGATCGGCGGACGCCGCCTCGGCCTTCTGATCTTCTGGTTCGTCAATGCTGGCGAGATCTACACCACCTTCGCAGTGCTTGGCATTTCCGGCTTCGCCTGGGCCTATGGCGCGCCCGCCTATCTTGCCTTCACCTCGGTCTCGCTCGCGTCGGCCATCGCCTATTGGCTGATGCCGCGGATATGGGAGGAAGGACGCCGCCACGGCCTCGTCACCCAGGCGGACTTTTTCGCGCGCGTCTACCGCGCGCCCTGGCTCGGCATCGTCGTAGCGCTGGCCGGCCTCTTCGCCCTCGTCGTCTATGTCGAGGTGCAGCTCACCGCGCTCAGCCTGATCCTGCAGCTCACCGTCGGCACCGGCGTCGGCAGGACAGCCAGCGTGATCCTCGCCGCGATCCTGATGCTCGCCTTCGTCTTCCTCGCCGGCCTGCGATCCGCAGCGTTCGCGGCCGGCGTCAAGGACGTGCTGATGATCTTGCTCGTCGTCGCGCTGAGCGTCACCGTCGCCTCCCATGCCGGTGCCGGTTCCCTCCTGGAGGTCTTCAGCCGGGCGGAAGCGCTGCGCCCCGGCATCGGCAGCTTCCCGGGCGCCGATCCCTCGGCCGGCCTCACCACTACCTGGTTCGTGACGTCTGCGCTCAACGTGGCGGCGAGCACCTGGTTCTTTCCGCACATGTTCCAGCTCAGCTTCGCCGCCTCCGGGCCGGATGCGCTGCGCCGGAACGCGATCTGGCAGCCGCTTTACTCGCTCTCCTATTTCTTCATCATCCTGCTCGGTTTCGCAGTGGTCGTCGCCGGTGTCGCGCCGCCGGAGGGCAATCCCAACGCTGCGCTGCTCCATTTCGTGGCGGCGCGTTATCCGGCGTGGCTGGTCGGCCTGCTGGCCGGCACCGCCTCGTTGCTGGCGCTGGTGCCGGGCTCGGTGCTGCTGATGACGTCGGGCACGATCTTCGCGCGCAACATCGTCCGGCCGCTGCTCGGCGATCGGGGCGGACGCAGGGATCTGACCATCTCGCGTCTCTCGATGGTCGGCTTCGCCGCTCTCGCCGTCTATCTCACCCTCGGTGCGAGCGAATCGATCGTGAAGGTGGGCCTCTCCGCCTATGCCTCGATCGGTATGCTGGCGCCCGGCGCGGTGCTGGCGCTGCTGTGGCGCCGGGCGAATGCGGTGGGCGTGCTGGCCGGCCTTGCAGTGGGCTATGTCGCGCTGCTCCATCCCGCCGCACTTGCGCTGTGGAAGCAGTTGCTGCCGACATGGGAGCCCGGCCTGATGGCCCTGATCCTCAACAGCATGACGGCAATGCTGGTCAGCCTCGCCGTCGGTGGCGTGGCATCCAACCGCGCGATTCCGGCGGAGGCGTGAGCGGATCGGCCGACATGATCGTGATCGGCGCGGGGCTCGTCGGAAGCGCCGCCGCCTGGCACTGCGCGCGCGCCGGCGCGTCGGTTCTGATCGCCGAGGCCGGCCATCCCAACATCGGTGCCTCGGGCCAGAATGCCGGATCGCTGCATTTCCAGATCGAGCGCCGTTTCCTCGAAAATGGCGAGCGACTGGCGGAAGAAGCCGCAAGGATCACCGCGATCAGCCGCATAGCGATCGCCGACTGGGCCGGGCTAGAAACGGCGCTCGGCGAGGATCTCCATGTCCGGCGCGACGGCGGTCTGATGGTCGCGGAGACCGCCGCCGAAGTGGCCCTGCTCGAACGCAAGGTGGCGCGCGAGCAGGCGGCCGGGCTCGGCACCCGGCTGCTCGATGGCGACGAGGCGCGCCGCATCGCCCCTTATCTGGCCGAAGGGATCGCCGCGGCGGGCTTTCTCGCCGATGAGGGCCATGCCGATCCGCGTGCCGTGACGCCGGCCTTCGTCCGTGCCGCGGAGCGCGCCGGTGCGACGCTGCGCACCGAAACGGAGGCGGTGGCCATCGCGCGGCAGGGCGGCGGCTTTGCCGTGACGCTGCGCCACACCGGCAGGGAGGAGACGATCCGTGCCGCCCGCCTGCTGATCGCCGCCGGCGCCTGGAGTCCGCAAGTGGCGATGCTCGCCAATCTGCATCTGCCGCTCTTCCCCGTCGCCCTGACGATGAACGCCACCGAACGGGTCGCCCCGCTGCTGCCGCATCTGGTGCAGCATGTCGGCCGGCGCCTGTCGATGAAGCAGACCCATGCCGGCAACATCCTGATCGGCGGCGGCTGGCCCTCGCGCCTGCGCCGCGGCACCGGCGGCGCCTTCGATCCGGCGCTCCGGCCCGAGCCGATCGAAACTTCGCGCACCGAAAATCTCCGCGCTGCGGCCGCCACCGTGCCCGCCGTGGCGGATATGAACCTGCTGCGCAGCTGGACCGGCGTCACCGCGATCACCGCCGACCAGCTTCCGCTCGTCGGCGAGGTGCCGCGAATGCCCGGTCTGTTCGTCGCGGCCGGCGGATCGGCCTTCACCCTCGGCCCCACCTTCGCCCGGCTGGTCGCGCGCCAGATGCTGGAGCAGGATCGCGCCGAAGCGGACGAGGCGCTGGCGATGCTGTCGCCCGCCCGCTTCGAGCATCTGAACGGCTTCATGGGATGACGCGGCGGATCGAACAGGGCGTCGAACGGGGATCTCGGATCACGATCTTCGTCGATGGTGCGCCGGTCGCGGCTTTTGCCGGCGAGACGCTCGCCACCGCGCTGATCGCATCCGGCCGCATCGCCTTTCGCCGCGACGGCCGCGCGGCGCTGCGCGGCCTCTTCTGCAATATGGGGACGTGCAGCGAATGTTTTGTCCAGACCGCCGTGCCCGGCCGCGCGCCTCGCCGCCTGCGGGCCTGCCTCACGCCGGTCGCCGATGGGATGGCGATCGAGACGGGAGCCGGCCCGGATGGCTGATTTCGATCTGATCGTCGTCGGCGGCGGCCCCGCCGGCATGGCCGCCGCGCGCCGCGTGCGCGAAAAAGGCCTCAGCGTCGCCGTGATCGACGAGCAGCAGCGCCCCGGAGGCCAGATACTGCGTCAGCCGCCGGCCGTGTTCCGCGTGGCGGGCTGGCTCGCCGAGCGCAGCTATCGACCCGTGAAAGCGGAGCTCGCCGCGTTCGAAGCGACGCAGGGCATCGCCTGGCTCGGCGGCCGCTCCGCGATCGGCGCCGCGCGCGAAGGCGATGGCTTCGTCGTTCACGCCGCTGGCCCGGGCGACCTGCTGCGCGTCGCCGGACGGCGCCTGCTGATCGCCGCCGGCTGCTACGACCTGCCGGTGCCGCTGCCGGGCTGGACGCTGCCCGGCGTGATGTCGGCGGGCGGCGTGCAGGCATTCCTCAAGAGCCAGCAGATCGTGCCCGGCGACCGCTTCGTGCTGGCCGGTACCCATCCGCTGATGCTGATCGTCGCCGCGCAGATCATTGCGGCCGGCGGAGAAGTGGCGGTGGTCGCCTTCGATCAGCCCCGGTCGCGCTTCCTTCCGATCATCGCCCGCCGCTGGACGAGCGCGCTCCGCCACGTGGGTACGTTCGCCGCGGCGGCGGGCGCCCTCCGGCTGCTTCGCCGGCGGGGCGTACCTGTCCGTTTCGGCCTGCCGCTCCGCAGCGCGCACGGCGTCGCCTCCGTCGAGGAAGCCCGCTTCGATGGTGCGACGGTTGCCTGCGATCGCATCGCGCTCTGCTACGGTTTCGTTTCCCAGTCCGATCTGCCGCGCATGCTCGGCGCCGGCGTCGCGTGGGCCGGCCCGGCCGGCGGCTGGCGCACGCTGCACGACGACTGGATGGCGACGGATGCCGAAGGCCTGTGGATCGCCGGCGAGACGAGCGGCGTCGCCGGCGCTGCGGTTGCGCTCGAGGAAGGCCGGCTGGCCGCGCTCGGCATCCTGCGTGCCGCCGGCCGGATCGACGATGCCGAGGGTGCGGCTGCCCCGATCCGCCGGCGCCTGGCGGGGTTGCGCGGCTTCACCGAACTGCTCGCCGCCGTCGGCGATCCCACCGAAGCGCTCGCCCGCCCGAACCCGCCCGAGACGATCGTCTGCCGCTGCGAGGATGTGACGCAGGGAGCGATTGCCGCCGCCCTCGCTGATCAACACGCCCCCAATGCGATCAAGCTCGCCACGCGCTGCGGCATGGGCCTATGCCAGGGCCGTTCCTGCGAGGCGACGCTGCTGCGCCAGATCGCACGGGCGAGCGGCGAACCGGAAGGCGCGCGGGGCGGCTTCACGGCGCGCTTCCCGATCCGTCCAGCACGGATCGGCGACCTGATCGAATCGGGGACCGTTGCGATAGAAGCAACGAATTCGTCCGTGCACGCGGATTGAGCGCAGCCGAACCGCCGATCACACTGGCACCGCACGCCATCCCTCGCGGAGTCCGCCATGACCGCTTCCACTCCGGCGCCGGAGACCGATCGCCCCCGCCTGCTCGGTGCCGATCACGTCTCCTTCACCGTCGCCGATCTCGATGCCGCCATCGCCTTCTATGCCGACGCGTTCGGCGCCACCGAACTGTTCCGCATGGGTCCGCTCGACGCGGCGGACATTCCGGCGATGCCGGACGGGCGGGACTGGATGGAGGCGCATGTCGGCGTCGCCGGCGCGCGGCTGACCCTCGTCATGCTGAAGCTCACCGACGGCCTCAATCTGCAGCTCGTCCGATACGACAAGCCGGAGCCCCGCGCGACGCAGCATCCCCGGGTGTGCGACATAGGCGGCCACCATCTCGGCCTGCGCGTCGACGACGTCGAGAAGGCCGCGCGTTTCCTGAAAGCGAGGGGCTGCACGGTGATGGAGATCATCGAGGTCCCCGAAGGCCCGCTCGCCGGCAAGAAGAATCTCTACTGTCGGGATCCCTTCGGCAACCCGCTCGAAATCGTCGACTGATTCCAAGGAAGGACCAGACCGCATGCCGATCAGCCGCATCAATCCGCCGAGCCTCTACGACAGTGTCGGCTACGGCTTCTCCCACGCCACGCTGCAGGACGGCGGCAAGACCCTGCATCTTGCCGGGCAGGTCGCCTGGGACAAGG
This sequence comes from Flavisphingomonas formosensis, assembly GCF_009755815.1. Taxonomy (GTDB): domain Bacteria; phylum Pseudomonadota; class Alphaproteobacteria; order Sphingomonadales; family Sphingomonadaceae; genus Flavisphingomonas; species Flavisphingomonas formosensis. Next base: position 76,346 of record NZ_WRPK01000011.1, on the reverse strand, counting down.
ATTGCAACGTCATCGGCGCCGGCGATCTTGCCGCGCAGACGCGCCAGGCGCTCGCCAATCTCAAGGCCGTGCTCGCCGAAGCCGGCGCGACGCCGGCGGACGTCGTGCGGCTGCGCACCTATGTGGTCGATCACAGCCCGGACAAGCTCGGCGTCGTGCTGCCCGAGATCGGCGCTTTCTATGAAGGCGCCACGCCCGCTCCGAACACCTTCCTGGGCGTCTCCACCCTCGCTCTGCCCGATTTCCTGATCGAGATCGAAGCCGTCGCCGCGATCGGCTGAACCCGCTTGTCGGCCGGCCATCGTCCCCTTGGCCGGCCGGCATCCGCCGCGTCTCCCCTCCCTGGCGGGCTACCTGATTCATCCATCGATATGGTCGCGTTTCTTTCCCCGTCATGCCAGTGGAAGCTGGCATCATTCTCGACAGGCAGCCAGGTGACTGCGGAGTGTGACCCCAGCTTCCGCTGGGGCGACGAAGAAGAACAAGCTCCCCATCAACGATGTGTGAATGCCGTACCCACGCGAGGGAGCATGCTCACGCTGCGAGGCCCGCCTCCGACAGGCAGGCGGAAAGCGCGGTGCCCTGCTCGTCCTTCAGCGCCGCTTCGCGCAGCGCCGCCAACCGCTGGGCGGCATCGGCACGGCCGGCCAGCGAACGCGCCGCCGTCATCAGCGTCCCGAACCGGGCGAGCCCCCGTTCGAACGTATCCGCATAGCCCTTGATGAGCCGCTGGCAGGACAGAATCTCCGCCGCCAGCCGCACGTCGTGTGCCGCGGCTTCCCTTGCGAGGTCGAGCCAATGCTCGATCCGTTCCTGCTCCTCGGCATAGCGCAAGGTCGAGCGGCGGCGCGTGCGCATCGCCGCGACGAGGCGCAACATCAGGAACCAGCGCAGCCGTGTCGTCTCGACATGGCGGCCCCGGGCAAACACCGTCTCGAGCCGTCGCCGCAGCCAGCCGCTCCTCAGGATCGGCGCGGCAACCCAGCCGGGCAGCGTCTCGCATATCTCCTGCAGGCGCGGATGCATGAACTCGGTGACGCTCAACAGCTGTCCGTCGGCGAGCCGCACCTCGCGCGCCACGCGTGCGCTGCGGGTCGCCCGGATCTTGAGATCCGCGACCCGGATCGTGTCTTCATAGGCCATCCACAAGGCGAGATGGCGCGCTGCCTCAGCGGTCAGCCGCCAGTCGTCCGTGCCGTCGTCCAGCGCACGGATCGCCGCCAGCCGATCGAGATAGAGGCCGGCATAGGCCGCGTCCTGATAGTCCATCAGCCGCGCCGCGCCGACGATTGCGAGAGGCTGCGCGGCGGGCGGCAGCATCGCCTCGATCCGCGCCTTGATCGCCCGGCCCGCCTCGGTAGTCGGTTCGGGCGCGGCGATCGCCGGCGCATCGGCTTCGGTCGCGGCGGTTTGCGCCTGGGCCATGCCGGTAGCGAAACCCTTGAGATTGGCTTCCACCGCCTTGCCGCCGTGGCGGATCGCCTCCTCGAACATCTCCCGGGTGAAGGGCAGCGCCTCGCTGCCCGCCAGCGCGCCGAACATGATCGAGCTGATCACGCTGCCCGACTTGCCGGCGGCCTCATCCATGTCGAATCCGATAAAGCGCGCCGCACGGCGCTTGGCGGCATCGACGATGCGGCGGCTGGAGGCGAGGCCGTCGCCCGGCGCCGACTTTTCGGAGATGGCGTAGATGCGGTGGGTGGATCCGATCAGCGTCGTGCGGTCCTCGGTCACGAAACCGCGCAGGATCGCGCGCCCCGCCTCCATCAGCTCGGACGCGATGACGATGTCGACGTCTCCCGGCACCGGCATCAGCGCCAGCACCGGATCGGGATGGTTGGCGCCCGCCACGCCCCGGCGCGCCATCTCGATATAATAGACGGTGGAGCCCGTACGCTGCGCGACACCGGGCACCGAGGTGCCCTGCGCATCATAGCCGTTGCGGTTGGCGACCTCGAGGATCCAGTCGGCCAGCACGCCGCCACCCTGGCCGCCGAGGGCGAGGATGGCGATGGTGATGCGGTCGCGGTCGGCGGGCAGGGTGATTTCCATCAAAAGCTCCGGGCGGCCAGCGCGCGCGCCTGGCGCTGCTGCAGGAAAGCGATCATGCCGGCACGCAGCCGCTGGCGCAGCCGCTCCCAGCGCGTGGGGTTGGTGACGATCCGCGCGCGGTAGAAGGACGGGCACAGCACGGCGGCATGCGCCACCTCGCCGCAATTGCCGCAGCCGACGCAGCTGTCGTCGATATGCGTCACCGGATCCTGGCGGAGCGGATCGGGATTGGGCTTCACGCTGAGCGACGGGCAGCCCGACAGGCGGATGCAGGCATGATCGCCGGTGCAGGTGTCGGCATCCACGCCGAACTTGTCGCGCTCGACCCGCTTGCCCTCGCGCGCCGCCTTGGCGAGCGCCGGCTTCACGCGGCGCTGCTTGTTGAGCATGCATTCGGACTGGGCGACGATCACCTTCGGCCCCGCCTCCGGGCTGGTCAGCGCCTCCTTCAGCGTGTCGCGCATCCGCGCGACGTCATAGGTCCGCGTCAGCGTGCGCGCCCAGGTGACGCCCAAACCGCGGACTGCCTTCTCGATCGGATTGTTCGTGGTGCGCGTCGCATTCTCGGCCTTGGACGACAATATGTCCTGGCCTCCCGTGGCGGCCGAATAGCCGTTGTCGACGATGATGGTGACCGTCTCGTCCTTGTTGAAGACGGCGTTGCCGATGCCGGAGGTGAGGCCGTTGTGCCAGAAGCCGCCGTCACCCATCATCGCCACGGCGCGCTTGCCCTCGGGCTTGAAGGCGGAGGCGCCCGCCGTGCCGAGGCCGTAGCCCATCGTCGTGTTGCCGATGTGGAAGGGCGGCAGGATCGAGAAGAGATGACAGCCGATATCGGCCGAGACGTGCAGTTCGCCCAGCTCGCGCTGGACGAGCTTCATCGCCGAGAAGATCGGACGTTCCGGGCAGCCCGTGCAGAAACCGGCCGGGCGCTGCGGGACGGTGGTGGCCAGCTCCGGTTCGGGCACGGCGGGCATCGGCGCTACGGGCGCGCGCTCCGGCGCCCATTGCCGCAGGAAGGCGATAACGCCGTCGCGCAGCACAGCACCGGTATATTCGCCCGCGCGCGGCAACATGTCCTTGCCGACGATGCGGGTCTGCAGATCGGCGCGGCGCATCATCGTGTTGAGCTCATGCTCGATGAACTCGGGCTGCCCCTCCTCGACGATCAGCACCGCCTTCTTGCCGGCGCAGAAGGCGTTCACCTCGTCCGGGATCAGCGGATAGGCGACGTTGAGGCAGTAGATCGGGATGCGGCTGGCGCCGTGAATGTCGGAAAGGCCGGCCAACTCCAGCGCGCGGTTGAGCGTGTTGTAGAGGCCGCCCTGGACGATGATGCCGATCTCGTCCGCCTCCGGCCCGAACCATTCGTTGAGCCGCTGCTCCTGGACGAAGCGGATCGCGGCCGGCCAGCGCTTCTGGATCTTTTCCTGCTCGTGCAGGAAATTGGCCGGCGGCAGCACGATGCGATCGGTGTCGCGGCGCGGATTGGCGGCGGCCTGGCCCACGGTCATCGGTGGGCGGCGATTATCCTTGGCGACGAAGCTGCCGGTGACATGGCAGGCGCGCACGCGCAGCTCGATCATCACCGGCGTCGCCGACGCCTCCGAAAGTTCGAAACCCTTCTCCACCATATCGACGATGCTGGTGAGGTTGGGCCGCGGATCGAGCAGCCACATCTGGCTCTTCATCGCGAAGGCGTGGGTGCGCTCCTGCATGATCGAGGAGCCTTCGCCATAATCCTCGCCGATGATCACCAGTGCGCCGCCGCTGACGCCGCCGGACGCGATGTTCGAGAGCGCGTCGGAGGCGACGTTGGTGCCGACCACCGATTTCCAGGCGACCGCTCCGCGCAGCGGGTAGTTGACCGACGCCGCCAGCATCGCCCCCGCCGCCGCCTCGCTGGCATTGGATTCGAAATGGACGCCAAGCTCGCGCAGCAGCGGATCGGCGTCGGCGAAGACGTCCATCAAATGGCTGATCGGCGAGCCCTGATAGCCGCCGACATAGGCGACGCCCGCCTGCAGCAGCGCCTTGGTGACGGCAAGGATGCCCTCGCCCTCGAAAACCTCGCCCGCACCGAGGCGGAGCTGCTCCACCTCCTTCTTGAAGGAGCGCTCCGCCATCCCGCTTACTCCGCCACGAAGGCGAGGACGCGCAGCGGGCTGCCCGATCCACCGACGATCTTGAGCGGCGCGGCGACCAGCACCGCGCCGACCGGCGGCAGCTGATCGAGATTCTGCAGACACTGCAGCCCGTAGCGGCCGGCCGCATGGAACAGGGTGTGGGCCGGATAGGGCGGATCCATCAGATGCGCCTGGCCTGCATCGGTACCGATCGTCTCGACGCCGAAGCCGTGCGCATCGCGTTCCTCGATCAGGAAGCGGCACGCCTCCGGATCGGGTCCGGGCGTGTGCGCGCCATCCTCGCGCCGGTTGGTATAGGCATCGCCAGCGCGCTTGGACCAGTCGGTGCGGAACAGCACCCAGTGGCGGGGCGGGATGCGGCCATGCTCGGCCTCCCATGCCTCGATCACCGCGCGCGAGAGCTGGAAATCGGGATTTTCGGCGCATTCGGCCGAGCAATCGATGACGACCGCCGGACCGACGAAATCGCTCGGCGCGATGGCATCGACGGTGTTGTCGGCCAGATCCTTGCCTGTGACCCAATGGATCGGCGCGTCGAAATGGGTGCCGGTATGCTCGCCGACGGTGAAGTTGTTCCAATACCAGGCGACGCCGCGCTCGTCGTAGCGCGAGATCTCCTGCCGGCTGAAACCCGCCGTCTGGCCGAAAGGCGGCGGCAGCACGAGCAGCGGCGTCTCCTCCGACAGCGGCTGCGTGAGGTCGATGGTGCGGATGGATCCGCCGGCAATGGCGGCAGCGAAGTCAGCGAGCGTGGCAAGCGACATGACGATCTCCCCGGTCCGCGTACTTGTCTCTCACGAACCCGAATCGAAGGCTGCCCGATAAAACGTGCAAATGCAACATTTGAAGTGTGAAGCATTGCGCTACCGATCCACCGGCGATAAGCGTGGACGATAGTGAGGCCTCCATTGGACAACCGCATTCTCGGCGACCCCGGCACATCCGCCTTCCAGGTCGAGAAATATCCCTTCTTCCTGCTCAATCGGCTGGTCGGCCGCTATAATGGCGTGATCGAGCCGCGCCTGCGCGAGATCGGGCTCGACATTCCCTATTGGCGGGTGCTGATGATCCTGGGCGAGCATAGCCCACGCGGCGTGCGGGACATCGCCTCGGCCGCGGTGATCCCGCTCTCGACGATGACGCGCATCATCCAACGTATGGCCGCCGCCGGCCTCGTCTCGCTCGGCGAAAGCGCGGAGGACGGGCGCGTCACCGAGGTTTCGCTGCTGCCGCTGGGCGAGGCCAAGCTGGCCGAGGCACGCAGCATCACGGCGCCGGTCTATGCCGGCATCATCCGCGGATTTTCGGCGCGGGATTTCGATCGGCTCCTCACCCTGCTCGAGCAGCTGCACGCGAATCTCGATCTTTTCGATCCCTCCCGCCCACGCAAGGCACAGGACAGCAGGAAATGACCCTCGATCGCCATTCCACCGGAACCCGCTTCGAAGCGCTGGCAGCCTATTCGCGCGCGGTGGCGGACGATCGCTACATCCACGTCTCCGGCACGGTCGGCATCGATCCCGCCACCGGCACGATCCCGGACGATGTCGGCGCCCAGGCCGAGCATGCGCTCGCCACGATCGAGGCGGCGCTGGCCCATTTCGGCGCGGGCCTGGCCGACGTTACGCGCACCCGCGTCTACATCACCTCCGCCGACGTGCTGATGCCGGTAGCGGACGCGCTGCGGGCGCGCTTCGCGGAATGCCCGCCGGCGAACACCACGCTGATCTGTGGCATCCCCGCGCCAGGCGCCAAGGTGGAGATCGAGGTAACGGCGCTGCGCCGCAGCTGAATCCGCCCCGCCGCCGCCTGGCCAGAGCATCATGCGGAAAAGCGGGAACCGGTTTTCCGCGCAAAGGATGCGACCACAAAGGCGTAGAGCGAGCTGGGCGATTCACATGTCGCGCAGCTTGCTCTATGCGCGCATGCCCTCGTGCGTCAGCGTCGGATCCACCGGCTGCGCCGGCGATCGGCGCAGCAGGCCGCCGATGGTGAGATCATACACCGCGTCGACGGCCGCGAGGATTCTCGGTTCGTGCGTCGCCACCACCAGCGTCTTGTTCAGTTCGCCGCGGAAGAGATGCTCAACCAGAAGATCCACCGACGGGCGATCGAGATGGTTGGTCGGCTCGTCGAGGATAAGGATTTCGGGATCGTGGAGCAGAGCGCGGGCGATCGCGATTCGCTGGCGCTCCCCTCCCGACAGCATCTGCCCGCGATCCCCCATCATTGTCTCCAGCCCGTCCGGCAGCCTGGCGATGACCGGCTGCAACGCCGCGCGGGCGATCGCGCGGTCCAGCAACGCCGGGTCGACGGCGGCACGCGCGAAGCAGATATTCTCCAGGATCGTACCGCGAAAAAACTGGGGATGCTGTGGCACATAGCCGATCAACCTCCGCCAGGCCTCGCGATCCAGCTTTTGCAAGGGCTGGCCGCCGAGCGACAGGTCGCCGGAATCGGGGGTCAGAAGGCCGGCGATCAGTTCGAGAAAACTGGTTTTGCCGACACCGTTCGGCGCGGCGATCGCGACGCTGCTGCCGGGATCGAGGGTGACGGTGATGTCGCGCAGGATCGGCCGCGATCCGTAGGAGAAGGCGACCCGTTCGAAGCGGATCGGCCGGGATCGAGCCGGCGGGTTCGTTCCCCCCGCACTTTCCACCATGCCCATCTGCTCGAGCTCGACGATGCGCGCAAGCGCCTCGTCGCCCTGCAATATCGCTGGAACGGCCCCGACTATGCCTTTGGTCGCCCCATAGATCTGGCTCGACGCAACGACGAAAGCGCCCAGTGAGCCGATCGTCATCCAGTGTCCGATGACCGCGATACCCCCGGCCACGAGCAGCAGGGCGGCGGTGACGTTCACGATCGTGACATTGGCCTGTGCATTGGCGATTCCGGCGATCGCCATGTCCGCCCCCGCGGTCGCCACGGCGTCCACCGCATCGCGGTGAAGCGCCATCTGATGGTCCTTTCCGCCGAGCACGCGGGTGACGGACAGCATCTGGACGATGTTGTGCGTCCCGACATGATAATGCTCGAAGGCCTGCTGGAACGCCTTGATCCCGCTCCGCAGCCGCCGTGGAGCGCCCTTGGAGAAAAGGCGCAGGAGCGGCGTGATCGCCAGAAATGTCAAAGCCATCCACGCCGATATGGTGAAAAGGATGATGGAATAGATGATGAGCGGAAGGAGCTGCGGCAGGAAATTGTAGAGCAACGCGTTGGTCATCACCTCGACGCGCTCGGTCTCGTGGACCAGCCGGCTCTGCACGCGCGCCGTTTCGATCCGCCCATAATCCGTCCAGCGCAGATCGAAGAGCCGCGCGAGCAGGTCGGTGCGGATGGCCGCGGTCGTGGATCGCACGGCCGGCACGGAGATGCGCGACATGAGGATGACGAAAAGCGAGCCGATGCCGCGACAGGCCAATATGCCGAACGCGGCGAGCAATAGCATCGGGACCGAGCCGGCGGGAATGGCATGGTCGATCGCGTAGCGCAAAAGCCAGAGCGCCGGCAGGGTGAGATAGACCATCACGCTGTTGGGCAGGACCGCAAGGAAAAGCGTCCGCTTCCGCGCGAGCAGGTAGCGAAGATAGAAGCGCCAGGCCGCGCGGCGATCGCTTCCCTCGCCTGCGTCAGTGGGCATGACGTCGCTTTCGCTCGCGCCGCACTTCGCGGGGGATCCATCGCAGCACGACGCCGGGAATTCTATGCGTGTTCGACAGACGGATCATGCGCACGAGACTGGTCACGCGCCGGCCCTTGAGCAGGCGCAGGGTGCGCGACGTCCCCGGATCGGTCAGCGCGCTCCAGTTCACGACGCGCTCCGCCAGCGTGGGCGGCGTTTCGCTCGAGCGGTCGATGGCGAACTGGGAAATGTCCGCTGCCATCTCGTCGCGCAGAAAACGCAGCGCCATGTTCAGCCGGCTCGCCACGCCCTCGCGCCGGGCCAAAGCCACCATGCCCTCCCAGTCCATGCCATCACCCTCCTTGCGCAGGATGGTGAGGCAGTCGGCGATCCAGCGCAGCGGTGGCATGGCGTTCCACCGCAGGCCGTGCACCGCGGTCAGCAGGAACAGATGCGATGCCGACGGCCGCATCGTCGCAGCGCCCGCAATCTCGATCGGCACGGCATCCTGCCACAGCAGCTCCGACGTAGCACGCGACTGGATCTCCTGGCTGGCCGACCAGTGCAGATCCATCTCCTTGCGCGCGGAATTCCGGAAGCCCACGGAATGGCGGTACAGGACGAGATCCTTCCAGGCGATGGTGCGATAGCCGCTGTAGTAAGGCCGCCAATCGGCGGCCTCGAGCATCCGGATCGCCTCGTCGAGCCTGGGCTCCGCGATGATGATGTCGATATCCGACATCGGCCGGAACGCGATATTGTCGTAGAAGCTGGTGCCGAGCGCGAGCCCCTTGGTGACCATAGTCGGTATGTTCGCCTGCGCGAAGCGCGTCAGCAGCAAAGCGGCGTCGCGCCGGATTTCCTGGATCTGAACCCAGAAATACCGATGCGTGCCACCGAGCCGCATCATCAGCGGATCCGTGCAGCCAAGCCGTTTCATATTGGCATAGAGTAGCGGAAGAAGGCGAAAGCTTGCAGGATCCAGATTCGCCGAGAAATCTGCCCGTGCCTTCCACGCGTGGAAGGCATCGAGCGCAAGATCGCCGTCGAGAAGCGCTGCCTTGAGCAGGAAGCTCTGCGTCTCGTCCGGCCAGAGCCACTTCATACGACGAAACCTCCCGCTTCAGACGAACGGGATATAACCTTATGGAACAGATTGGGAAAGTCACCCTATCCGCCATACGGGGGTTGCCTGCCCTATTTCGGCCTTCTACCTTGCTGGTGCGTATCTTGCGTCACATGAAATCAGGATTGGCGATGGGCACACAATACAGGCTGAGTTCGGAAGCTGTTGTAAGCGAGGTGATCGATGGCGAAGCCATTATCATGGATATGGCTGCCGGCATCTATCATAGCGCGGACGGTGTAGCGGCGCAGATCTGGGAAGCGACGCAGTCGGGCACCGATCGCGACACGATCGTCCATGGCATCAATCTGGCCTATCCCGGATCCGATCATGCGAGCGAAGTCGGCGCCTTTCTCGATATGGCCGTTGCTGCAGGCCTGCTTGTCGAGACGGAGACGGCCTTGGCGAACGGCACCGCTTATGTCTTCGGCGGCGGCGTCTATAGCCCGCCGCTGCTGCACAGTCATGGCGACATGCAGGACCTCATCATGCTCGATCCGATCCACGACGTGAGCGAGAAGCATGGCTGGCCGGTTCGCATGGAACCGGCGGGTTCCACAACGACGCGATGAGGCCAGCCGCCCCCTCGCCGTCCCCGCAGGCGGTGAGCGTCGTCATTCCCTGCCACAATTACGCGCGCTATCTCCGCGATGCGATCGACAGCGTTCTCGCACAAAGCCATCCGGTGTCCGAAATCCTGGTCGTCGACGACGGCTCGACCGACGAGACGGTCGCCGTCGCAACCGGCTATGGCGAGCCGGTGCGGCTGTTGAGCCAGGCGCGGGCGGGGATTTCGGGCGCCCGCAACGCCGGCATCGCAGCTGCGCGCTTCCCGCTCCTCGCCTTCCTCGACGCGGACGACCTCTGGCCCGCGGCCAGCCTCGCGGATCGTCTCGCGGCATTGGGCGACGCGGACGGGGTGTTCGGCGCGATCGAGCAGTTCCCGTGCCCGCACCTGGCCCCATCGGACCGGGTACGGCTCGCGGTGCCCGAGGGGGCGATGGCCGCGCGCTTCGCCGGATCGATGCTGGTGCGCAAGAGGGTGTTCGACGGGGTCGGCATGTTCGATCCGGGCCTGCGCGTGGGCGAGATGATCGAGTGGCTGGCCCGCTGCAACGGGCACGACGTGCGGTTCGCGCAGGTCGCGTCGGTATCCGTACGCAGGCGCATTCACGGCAATAACAGCGTCCTGTCGCAACCGTCCGTCAATCGTGACTATCTCAAAGCCTTGCGCGCAGCGGTAAAGCAGACGAAGGGCATGGCGAGATCGTGAACGAAGGAAATGACACGGCCGCTCGCCAGGGCGTCGACCTTCCGGAACTGACAGAGGCGGAGCAACTCGCCTTCTTCGACGGCACGGTCGACAGGGCGTTTGCGGCGCAGGCGAAAGCGGGATCCGTCACGCACCACATCGCGATTGCCGGGATCGTCATCCGCCTGGTGTTTGCGGGCGAGCGCCTCGAACGGGAATTCCTGCCCGCGCTCGGCCACCTCAAGGTCGCCGCTGCCGATCCCGACGCGACCTTCCATATCTGGGACACGACATCGACCGGCATCGACATGATTCGGCCGCCCGCGCCGATGACTGCCTTTACCGATCGGGGCGACATCTGGGGCATGTCCAGCAGCCGGATTCGCAGCGCCTTCCACTGGAGCGAATATTCGGTCTGCGCCCTGGATCTGGACCGGGGGATCGGAACCTATTGGGTCGAAGACGCGGAACGACTGCCCTATTGGGCGAAGTCCTCACCGATGCGGACGATGTTCAACTGGCTGCTCGCATCACGCGGCTTCCACCTGCTCCACGCCGCCGCCGTCGGCGACGAGGCGGGCGGCGTCCTCATCACGGGAAAGGGCGGCGTCGGCAAGTCGACGACCTCGATCGCGGCGCTGTCGAAGGGCATGGCCTTCGCCAGCGACGACTATGTCGTAGTCGGATATGATCCCGGGCCGACCGCCTTCTCGCTCTATTCCACGGCCAAGCTGGTGCCGGCACAGTTCGCCGCACATCCCGAGCTGCATCCGCTGGCGGACGACGCCCAGGCGCGGACCGAAGAGAAAGCGGTGCTCTATCTCCATCCCGGCCGCGATCGGCAGATCGCGCGGAGAATGCCGCTCAAATGGCTGGTTTCCCCACGTTTCGGTGACGGTGCAGCCAGCGCGTTCGAAGCCATTTCGGCGGTCGAGATCCACCGCGCCACCGCCTTTACCACCATGGCGCAACTGCCGCATTCCGGCGTCGAGACGCATGGCTTCATCGGGTCGCTCGTCCGCGATCTGCCGACCGCACGTCTCGTTCTCGGCCACGAGGTGTCCGCCGTTCCCGACGCCCTGCGCAGCCTGCTGAACGGCGAGATCGCCATCGCCGCCCCGCCGGCCGTCCGGGAAAGACCGCTGATCACGGTGGTGATACCCGTCTACAACGGTGCGCCTTTCCTGCACGAAGCGGTGGCATCGGTGATCGCGCAAAATTATCCGGCGCTGGAGATCATCGTGGTGGACGACGGATCGGAGGATGCGATCGAGGATGCGGTCGCAGGCTTGCCTGTCGACGTCCGTTTCTTCCGGCAGGAGAATAATGGCCCGGCCGCAGCCAGGAACCGGGGTATTCGCGATGCGTCCGGGGACTATATCGCCTTTCTCGACGTCGACGATCTCTGGCCGGCGGACAATCTCGTCTCCCTGCTCGACCAGATGGAGGAACAGGCCGATGTCGTGCTCGGGCGCGGGCAGCTCGCGCGCGGCAGAGGTGCGAACGGGCAGGATTTCGAATTCATCGGGAATCCGGACGAGGCCTTCCCCTATTATATCGGCGCTGCGCTGTTCCGGCGCGATGTCTTCCGCAGGATCGGCCTGTTCGATCGCGATCTGCGCTTCGGCGAGGATGCCGACTGGTTCAACCGCGCCGCGGAAGGCAAGGCCGTCGTCCAGCGGCTCGACCAGATGACGCTGATCGTCCGCCGGCACGAGGGAAACATGACGCGCAACAAATCCGTCGTGGAGCTCAATTCGCTGCGCGCCTTCAAGAAGGCGCTGGATCGCCGCCGGATCGCACAACAGGCTCTCGCCCGGCAGACGCCGTAACACGTCGCCCAAAGCCGAGCGCCCGGCGGTGATATCAGGCGGTGAAGCCGATCATCCGCGTCACGTCGGTGGCGTTCCAGCGGATATGGGCGCACAGCGCGTCGACCGCGGCGTCCGCATCGCCGGCAATGACGCAATCGAGGATACGCTGATGCTCGGCATCGCTTTCCTCCTGCGTCTCGGCGGACAGAAAACGCTGCATCTTCAGATAGCGGTCCGCCCGCGACAGAAGATTGTCCAGCACCTGCATCGCCAGCGGCTTGCCTGCCGCCTCGTAGAGCGTCCGGTGAAACTCCACGTTGAGGCCGGCCCAGAGCGTCATGTCGCCGGTCTCGCGGGAACGGCGCACGATCTCGCTCAGATGCGCGATCTGATCGGGCTGGATATTGGCGATGGCCGCGCGCAGCAAATAGGGCTCGATCATCAGGCGCAGCGCGTAGATCTCCTCGATCTCCGTGACCGAGAGCTTGGGGACCACGGCACCGCGATATTTCTCCCGGACGACGAGGCCTTCCGCTTCGAGCTGGGCCAGCGCCTCGCGCACCGGAATGCGGCTGACGCCCAGCTCCTGGGCGATCAGCTCCTGCCGGATGAACTGGTCCTCCGCATAGTGGCCGGCAAGGATCCGCTGCTTGAGCACGCGCGCGACCTCCACCGCCGTCGTGCTCCGCTCCAGTTTTCCGCTCGCTGCCGTCGCCACTCTACCCTCATCACCCGTCCGGAATCAGTCTAACGCCTTCCGGTAGAAGCGGCCATCCTTCATGATCGCTACTATTCCGTGCCGTACCTCGCTCAGCAGGCCGATGTCGACGGACGGATCGCCGTCCACCACTAGCAGGTCCGCCAGCGCGCCCGCCGCAACGACGCCCAGCCGCCCGCTCTGGCCTACGATCTCGGCGTTCACCGCCGTGGCCGACTTGATGATATCCATCGGCGGCAAGATGTTGGCGCGCAGCTCGAACTCCTTGGTCTGCGCGGCGATCATCTCGCCCATCAGGTCGGTGCCGAAGCCCATGGTGACGTTCGCATCTCGGCACACCTCGAGCATGTTCAGCCCCGCGGCGTTCACCTCCGCCAGCTTGCGCTTCACCTCGGGCCGCAGCCCGTAGGCGTCGGCATTGTCGGCGGATTCGCGGTAGCAGATCAGGGTCGGCACCATGAAGGCGCCCTTCTCGGCCATGAACCGCGCCGTCTCCGGATCGATGAAATTGCCGTGCTCGATGGTGCGCACGCCGCTCTCCACCGCGCGGCGCGTGCTCTTCGCGGTGTAGCTGTGGGCGGCGACATAGGTGCCGCGCGCCGCCGCTTCCTCGACGGCGGTGCGGATCTCCTCCAGCGAATATTGCGTATTCTCGAGTGCGTCGTGCGGGCTGCCCACGCCGCCCGAGACCATGACCTTGATATGGTCGGCGCCCTTGCGCAGCTCCTCGCGCACGGCAAGGCGGACCTGGTCGGGGCCGTCGGCCAGGCGTGTCATGATGTCGAGCGCAGAGGTGCAGGCGCAGGGCACGCTATCGTCGGTACGCGGGCGATGGTCGCCGTGGCCGCCCGTCTGGCCGAGTGCGCGGCCGGAAACGAACAGGCGCGGCCCTTCGACGAGGCCGAGCTCGATCGCGGTCTTCATCCCCCAGTCGCCGCCGGCGACGTCGCGCACGGTGGTGAAGCCGCGCATCAGCATGGCGCGCACCCGGTGGATGGCATGCGCCATCATCAGCGTGTGCGGCATATGCCGCTCATGATCCGAATTGAGGTGGATCGAATAGACGTGGACATGGGCATCGATCAGGCCCGGCATCAGCGTGCGGCCCTTGAGATCGATGACTTCCGCCCCCTCGGCGCGAACCGGCACGTCAGAGACTTCGCGGATCTCCCTGCCTTCGACGAGGACGTGCATGCCGTCCTGCGGGGTGTCGGCGATGCCGTCGATCAGGCGGGCATTGGCGAAGACTATCATGAATGGCTCCGGATCACGCGGCGGCGGCTTGCGCGCGGCCGCGACGGTTGGCGAGCGGGGCGACGCCCAGCACGATGAGGGTGAATATGACGAAATGGGCGGTGGCGCCCCAGCTCAGGCCCAGCGGCCCGGCAGCGGTGATCGCCACACCGCCGAGCCAGGCGCCGAGCGAGCTGCCCGCCGTCATCGCCGCCGAGGACGCGGCGGCGAGCCGGCCGGCGGGATCGGCGAGGGACAGCACGCCCATCACATAAGGAGTGATGAACAGCGAAAGCAGCATGAAGGCCGGTACGGCGAGGGTGAAGCTGGTCGCCGTGGCGACATAACCGATCACCAGCACCGTCGCGATCTTGAGCGCCACCGCGGTCAGCATCGGCACGCCATAGCCGAGCCGCGTGTCGATCGCGCGAGCGAGGCCCGGCCCGGCGATGGTGAGGAAGGCAGAAAGCGACAGCACCTGGCCGATCGCCTTGACGTCCAATCCGTCACGAACGCCGATCCGCTCGATGAAGGTGAAGACCATGTTGTGGCCCGACCACAGGATGATCAGCGCTGCAAAGGCCAGATAGCCGAAGGCAGGCAGGTCGCGCAGCCTGAGGCCGCTGATCTCGCTGGCCGAAAGCCGGTCCGCCGGAAAGAAGGGCATGAAGCAGGCGCCGAGGATGGCGACGCCGCCCATCGACAGGAACGCCCCTCCCGCGCCGTCCCAGCTGATCGCATAGGGAACGACGAGATAGAAGAAGGTCGAGAACAGGGCATAGACGACGTTCAGCACCGCGAAGGCGCGGGTCGGCCGGGCCGATCCCGCCGCGAGGCTGAACACGATCGCCACGACCAGCCCCTTGCCGAGACCGCAGAGCATGCGCGCGGCGGTGAGCAGTATTTCGCTATGCGCGAAGGCGGAGGCGACGTTGCCCGCGATCAGCAATATCAGACCGACGATCACCGTCGGGCGCGTCGGGAAGGACTGGATGCGCAGCGCCACCAGCACCGAGACGATGGCGACCGCCAGGAACTCCATCGATCCGATGCGGCCGGCCGCCGCCTCGCTGAGATGCAGGTCCTGGATCACCGCCCCGACCCAGAGCGGCATCACCATCTGCGAGGAAAAGCCGCAGCACACCACGAACAGCAGGGCGCACCATTGCAGCCGCGAGAAATCGCGGCCCGTGCCGTCCGCGGCGGTGCCCGAGGCCAGCGCCATGCTCAGGCGGCCGCGTCGACGACGCCGTCCGCTATATCGGCGGCGCGACGTTCGGCAGTTCGCCGCTCGGGCGGCCCATAGCCGCCACCGCCGCCGGTCTCCGCCACGAAGCGGTCGCCGCGCCGGAGCGGAAGCTGCTCCACCTTGTTGACGACGAAGCCGTCGGGCCGGTCGGCCGTATAGACGGTCACCTTGGGCGAGGCGCCGTCCTGCCCGCCGAACAGGCCCCATTCGGGCGTCCGGGCACGATCGAAGTGGAGCGTCACTCCCATGTCGGCCAGCGCCTCATATTCCTTCACGACATTCTGGCCGCCGCGGAATTCGCCGTCACCGCCGCTGCCGCGCCCCAGTTCCAGCCGGCGGATGAGCACCGGCGTTCGATGCTCCAGCGTCTCGACCGGCATGTTGCGGAAATCGCCCGCCGCACTGTGGATGATCGCGCTCGGCCCGTCCCCCTGTGCCGAGGCGCCCCAGCCGCCGTCCAGCGCCTCGCCGCTGGTGAAGCCCTGGCCGGTCCTGGGATCGGTGCCGATCAGGAAGATGTTCCAGCTGTCGCCCGGCAGGCCGGCGGCGACATGCTCCGGCAGCACGTCGGAAAGCGCCTTGATGATCAGGTCGATCAGCAGCATCACCGGATGGGGTCGCATGCAGGGCGCCGGAGCCTCGGCGGCATAGATGGAGCCGGGCTCGGCGATCACCTCGATCGCGCGAAAGCTGCCGTCGTTGATGTCGGGCTCGCGCTCCGGCACCAGCAGGGCGAGCGCGAGGCGCACCGCCGACACGGTATTGGCATAGCCGGTGTTGAGGTTGCCCGGCCGCTGGCGCGCGGAGCCGGTGGTATCCACTGTCATGCGATCGCCCGCGATCGTCACCGTCACCTTCGCCTCGACCGGATCGTCGGTGACGCCGTCATTGTCCGAGCAGCCTTCGGCGACATAGACGCCATCGGGGATCGAGCCGATGAAGGCGCGGAATTTCGCCTCGGTGGCATCGAAGAAGCGGGTGGCGCAGGCTTCGAGCACCTCCTGTCCGAAGCGGCCCTTGAGCCATTTCATCCGCTCCGCGCCCAGCCGGATCGCGGCGATCTGCGCCTTGAGGTCGCCCATCAGCGTCTTCGGCACGCGGCTGTTGAGACAGAGCAGGTCGATCACGTCACGTACCCATTCGCCGCGCTGCATGATCCGCGTCGGGCCCCAGCGCACCCCTTCCTGGAAGATGTTGCGGCTGTTGACCGGAAAGCCCGGTTCCGCGGTGCCGATATCGGCCCAGTGGGCGCGCACCGCTATGAAGCCCAGCACTTCCTCCTCGTCGGCGATCACGCCGATGACGTCGACATCGTTGAGATGGCCGCCGGTGATGTAGCTGTCGTTGACGGTGAACACGTCGCCGGCCTGCATGCCGTCCAGCCCATAGCGCTCGATCGTCGCCCGCAAGCCCGCATCGAGGCCGCCGGTAAACAGCGGCAGGCCGGCATATTGGCCGAGCAGCCTGGCCCGGCGGTCGAACAGCGCGATGCCATAGTCATGCGCTTCGTAGAGGATCGGCGAATAGGCCGAGCGCGCGATCATCGCGCTCATGTCGTCGGCGATCGCGTTATAGGCGTTGCGGACCACCTCGCTGGTGATCGGATCGGGTGTGACCGTCATCCCTGAGAGCCCTTCCAGCGGAGGATGAGATTGCCGAGCGTATCGATGTTCGCCGTGAAATCGGGCGGAACGATGGTGGTGCAGGTCTGCTCCTCGACGACGCAAGGGCCTGGATAGGGCGTGCCCGGCGTCATCCCGCCGCGGGCGATGAAGCGGGTGTCGAGCGTGACGCCGTCGAACTGTACAGGAAGGATGCGATCCGGCGCGGCAGCCGGATCGGACCCTTCCGCCGCGGCGATCAGTTCCGCCGCATCCAGGCCGATGCCGCCGATCGCCCGCAGCCGGAGCGTCGCCGCCTCCAGCGCTTCGTCCGGGTTGCTGTGCCCGAAGGTGGCGAGATAGGCCGCGTCGAAATCCGCGCGCAGCCTCGCCGCGGAGCCAGCCGGATCGCCGAAGAGGGCGGCGTCGATCGCAATCCCGATGGCATGTTCCTGACCGACATAGCGGATATCGAGCGTGCGGGCGAAGTGGATGGCCTCGACGGCCACCCCCTCCTGAGCGAGGATCGGCCCCAGTTCCTCCTCGATCGCCCGATAGCGTGCATCCAGCGCCTGCCAGTCGAGCGTATCAACCGGCTGGAGCAGGGTTTCAGCGCGATCGTGGATCAGATCGGACTGTAGCATGCCCCAGGCCGAGAAGGCGCCGGCGGCATGCGGGACCACCACGGTGCCGATGTTGAGCAGCCGGGCGATGTCCGCCGCATGCATCGGTCCCGCGCCGCCATAGGCGACCAGCGCGAAATCGCGCGGGTCGATGCCGCGCCGGACGGTGATGGTGCGGATGGCATTGGCCATCTGCTCGTTGATGACGTCGAGTATGCCCTGCGCCATCGCATCGCCGGAGAGGCCGAAGCTCTCGGCAAAGCTTGCGATCACCTGGCGCGCCAGCGCCGCGTCGAGCTTCAGGTCGCCGAAGGCGCAGCCGTCTTCGAGCCGGCCGAGCGCGATATTGGCATCGGTGACGGTCGGCTGCGTGCCGCCATGGCCGTAGCACGCCGGCCCGGGACGGGCGCCGGCGCTCTGCGGGCCGACCCGCAACGCGCCCATGTCGCTCCAGGCGATGCTGCCGCCGCCGGCACCGATAGTATGGATATCCACCATCGGCGCGAGAATCGGAAAGCCGCCGACCTCGCGCTCGGTCCGCACGCCGGACTGGCCGTCGATGACGAGGCTGGCTTCGAAGCTGGTGCCACCCATGTCGATGCAGATGAGGTTGGGCATGTCCGCCACCGCGGAGAGCGCGCAACCGGCGACATTGCCGCCCACGGGCCCGGACAGCAGCGAGAGTATGCCCTTTTCGCCGGCATCATCCGCTCGCATCAGGCCGCCATTGGATTGCAGCAGGAACAGCCGGGTTTCGGCCTTGGCGCGCAGTGCTTCGAGCAGATCGGCCAGATAGCGTTTGAGTATCGGCGAGGTGTATCCGTTGATCACGGCCGTGCTGGTGCGCTCATATTCGCGCCATTCGCGGCACACCTCGTGCGAAGGGCCGATCAGCACGCCCGGCAGGGCCGCTCGCAATGCGTCGGCCACCGCGGCTTCGTTCGCCGGATTGCGATAACTGTGCAGCAGGCAGATCGCGACCGCCTCGTAACCACGTTCGGCGATCTCGGCCGCCAGTTGGGCAAGGGCCTGGGGATCGGGCTCCTCGACGATCGTGCCGTCCGCCAGGGTACGCTCGGCAACCTCGAAGATGTCGCGGCGTGCGACGAGCGGCTGCGGATAGCGAAAATGCATATCGTAGGGCTGGGGCCGATTGCCGCGCCGCATTTCATAGACGTCGCGGAACCCCTTGGTCGCGATCAGTGCCATGCGCGCACCCTTGCGCTCCAGAAAGGCGTTGAGATGCACGGTCGTCCCATGAAGCACCGTGGCGGTCGTCGCCGCATCGATGCCAGCCTGGTCCAGCGCGGCGATCACGGAGGGCCAGAAGAGCGGGGGCGACGACGGCACCTTCACCGTCGAGAACCGCCGTGTCTCGGCATCGAACATCGCCAAGTCCGTGAATGTACCGCCCACGTCGATGCCGACATGCGCCCTTACGCTGGTCAATTTGGTCTCCCGGGAGTCGCCTCTGTTTCGAGAGACCTAGCTTAAGAAAAAAATTTGCCAACCCGGATATTGAATATTGGATCCAAAAATTTTCGCGCTATGAAGGGTGGCGAACGCCGAGCCGCTCGACGCGGCCGAAAAGCGGGGAGACCACCATGATCTGCATGCGAGCGGCCATCTCGGCCGGAATTTCCGTCATTGCCCTTTGCAGCGCCGCAGGCGCCCAGGCGCAGTCCGCACCCGTCCAGACGGCCGCGGCCGAGTCGGCCGGCGACGCCCAGTTCGGCAACGAGATCGTCGTCACCGCACAGCGGCGCGCCGAAACGGTGCAGAGCGTGCCGATCTCGATCAACGCCTTCGGCAGCAAGCAGCTTCAGGATCTCCGCGCGACCACGCCCGCCGATATCGCCACCCTGTCGCCAGGGGTGTTCGTAACCGGATCGCGCGGCGATCAGAACCCGGTCTTCTCGATCCGAGGCCTCAGCCTCAACGACACCTTCTCGAACAACAACCCCGAAGTCGGCATCTATTTCGATGACGTCATTCTGCCCTATACGCCGATGCTGTCCTTCCAGATGTTCGACATCCAACGAGTCGAGGTGCTGAAGGGACCGCAGGGCACGCTCTACGGCCGCAACACGACAGCCGGCGCGATCAACTTCATCAGCGCCAAGCCGACGCAGGATTTTCAGGGTTATTTCACCGGCACCTATGCGCGTTACGGCCGCAAGGAACTGGAGGGCGCATTCGGTGGGGGCGTGACCGACACTCTCGCCGTCCGCTTTTCCGGCAAGACCGTGCAGCAGAGCAGCGGCTGGCAATATAACGACCTGACCGGACAGCATATCGGCAAGGTCAACAATGTCGCGCTGCGTGCCCAGGCGCTCTGGACGCCGACGGAGCGGCTGACCGTCCATCTCGAAGGCACCTACGTCTACGATCATTCGGACGTCCAGCAGCGCGAGCATATCGGCTATTATGCCGGCGCGTTCGGCGCGGGCGGCTATTGCGCCCCGGCACTTGCCGGCTACCGCGACGAATCGCAGTGCGTCGATTTCCTCGGCTATTCGGACACCGATCCGAACCGCCGTCACGTCCAGGACAGTTCGCTTTACGGCGTCAAATCCGATTCCCGCGGCCAGGGCGTGATGCTCAATGTCGGCTATGATCTGGGCGGCGCGAAACTGACGTCGATCACCGGCTACAACCATTTCAAGCGCAGGTCCGGCGACGATTCCGATGGTGCAGCCCTGATCGAGCTGGATTCGCTGTTCACCGACAAGATCAAATCCTTCACGCAGGAGCTCCGTCTCTCCTCCGAAGGCAATGGCCCGCTGACCTGGGTCGGCGGTCTCTATTATTCGTGGGATCGCATCGCCGGCGACGCGCTCCAGGCGCTCGACGATCACATCTTCCACACCCGCGTCGACACCAGCTACGTGCAGACCACCAAGGCCTACGCCGCGTTCGGCCAGCTGTCCTACGCGCTCACCGACAAACTGAAGCTGACGGGCGGCCTGCGTTTCACGCGGGACGAGAAGCGCTACACCTACGATGCGGTGGATCTCGATCCGTTCGGCGATTCCACATTGCCGACACCGGCCGGGCTGGTGAAGAACCACGTCAACCAGAGCAACGTCTCGGGCAAAGTAGGCATCGACTATAAGGTCGATCGCGACCTCATGCTCTACGCAAGCGCCAGCAAGGGCTTCAAGAGTGGCGGCTTCAAGGCGGCGATCGCGTTCAATCCCGACGAGGTGGCGCCGTTCCGCGGCGAGACGGTGTGGGCCTATGAGGCCGGTGTGAAATCCACCCTCATGGGCGGCAAGCTCACTCTCAACGCCGCCGGCTATTACAATAATTGGCGCAACTTCCAGGCAATGGTGACCGAGATCCGCAGCGGCATCAACGTCATCACCCTCTCCAACGCCGGCAATGCCCGCGTCTATGGCGGCGAGGTCGAGGCGCAGCTCCGGCCGACCGATAGCCTGCAGTTCCGCGCCAGCGCGAACTGGCAAAGCACGAAGATCACCAAGTTCAATACAGCACCGGGATCGGACGACTATACCGGCAACCGCCTCGCCAACGCGCCGAAGCTGACCGCGAGCGGCCAGGCCCGCTGGGAGACGCCGATCGGCGGCGATAGCTGGGGCGTCTACATCCTCGGCGACGCATCCTATCGCAGCAAGGTCTACTTCTCTCTCGCCAATCGCGGCCAGAACTCGCAGGACGGCTACTGGCTGTTGAACGGCCGCATCGGCATCCACGACAAGCAGGATCGCTGGGAGCTTGCGGTGTTCGGCAAGAATATTCTCAACAAGCTCTATGTCAGCGCCTCCTACGACAATTGGGGCGGCATCTTCCCATCCCAGGATTTCCTGGGCGATCCGGCCACTTACGGCGTCCAGGCGACCGTCCGCTTCTGAGCTCCTCCCCGGCCGCTGCGTGAGTGGCGGCCGGCCCCCGGTGATCCATGCAAGAACGAAAACACAATCTCTGGTGGGCCACTGCTGGCGAACGAAACCTGTCGCCCGCGCTTGAAGGCCGCATGCGCACCGACATAGCGGTGATCGGCGCCGGCATCATGGGCACCTCGGCCGCTCTTTCGCTTGCCGAGCAGGGTGCCGGGGTGGTCGTGCTGGAAGCGGGAGAGATTGGCGAAGGCGCCTCGTCCCGGCCGGGCGGCTTCGTCGTGCCGCATTTCAGCGTGGGTTCGCCCGCCGAAGTGCGCGAGCGGATCGGCGATGATGCCGATCGTACGCTGCAGCTGGCGGGCGGCTCGGCCCAGGCCGTGTTCGATCGCATCCGCACGCTCGGCATCGACTGCGACGCCAGCCAGACCGGCTGGTATCACCCCGCCCACAGCGCCGGAGCCTTCGCCCGCGTGCGCGCGATAGCCGAGCAGTGGACCGCGCTCGGCTTTCCGGGCGAGCTGCTGGATGCCGCCGAGACGGAGATACGCACCGGCGCACGCGGCTATGCCGGAAGCTGGTATGCACCCACCGGCGGCACATTGCATCCGCTGCGCTATTGCCGTGGACTTGCCGATGCGGCGATCGCGCGCGGCGCGCGCATCCACGAGCAGTCCGCGGCGCTCGCCATCGAAAGGCGCGCCGGCCGCTATCTGATCCGCACTTCCAAGGGGGAGCTGATCGCCGAGAAGGTCGTGGTCTGCACCAACGGCCTTGCCTCCGAACTCGTCCCGCCCATGACCGCCAGCATCGTACCGCTGCGCGTCTGGCAATGCGCCACCGAGCCGCTGCCGGCGAGCTGGCGCGCGCATCTGTTCCAGCGCGGCGAATGCCTGTCCGACACCCGGCGCAACCTCTTCACCTATCGCTTCGACGCCGACGGGCGGCTGATCACCGGTGCGCTCGACGCGGCCGGCGTCTCTGGCGAGCGGGCCGGCCGGGCGATGGCCCGGCGCCTCGCGCGCGAGCTGCGCCTGCCCGGCGTGCCGCGCATCGAATATCTCTGGTGGGGCGACAGCTCGCTCTCCGCGACGCGGCTGCCGGCGACGCTGGTGGTCGATGGCGGCGTGCTGTCCGCCACCGCGTGCAACGCCCGCGGCATCGCGCTCTCGACCGTCGTCGGCGAGGCGGTGGGCCGCTATGCGCTGGGCGGCGAGCGTCCGCCGGTGACCGTGCTCGGCGATGCCGCCCGCTCCACCGCGCGGCTGCAATCCCGGCTCAGCCGCTTCTATCCCCATTTCGCGCCGCTGCTCGACTGGCTCGACACGCGCCGCTCCCACGCCTGAGGACGCTATGCCCAACCTGATCGAAGAGATGTTCGCCTGGTGGAACGAGGCGATGCGCACGCCGGAACTGCTCACGGCCGAGAATTTCGCACGCTTCTACACCGCCGATGGCCGGCTGATCGTCAACGGCAATCTGCGTGCCACCGGACCCGCGGCGCTGGCGAGCCACTATGCCGCCATCGCCGCGCGCTGCGAGGAGGTGGCGATGGTCCTCCCGGTTGAGGAAGGCTTCGCCACTGCCGATCGCGCCTTCGTCCATTGCCGCACCCATGTCGTCGCCGAGGGCAAGCAGGCCGCCGAGGAAGCGATGGCCTATGCCGTCGTCGAGGATGGCCGGATCGCCCTCCTCCGCGTCGTCTCGTTGTCGGTCTGAACGGAGCCTGCCATGGTCGCCCTGTCCCGCCGCGTCACCGGCACGTCGCGCAAGAGCTACGGCATGTACGAGCAGGCGCTGGGCCTCGCCGCCCAGGGCGTCGATCTCGTCCATCTCGAATTCGGCCGCCCGATCCACGACACGCCCGCCCATATCAAGCAGGCTACGGTGGACGCGCTGAACGCCGGCCACGTCCACTATAGCGAGATGATGGGCGAGCGCACCTTTCGCGAGGCGCTGGCCGGCAAGCTGCGCGCCTTCAACCGGATCGAGGCCGATCCGTCCGAGATCCTCGTCACAAACGGCCTGACCCAGGGGAGCTTCGCCGCCTTCATGGCGCTGATCGATCCGGGCGACGAGGTGATCCTGCTCGATCCCTATTATCCGCAGCATGTCGGCAAGATCGAAATGGCGGGCGGCCGCATCGTCACCGTGCCGCTGGACGCCGCGGCCAATTTCGCGATCCGGGCCGACTGGATCGAAGCGGCGGTGACGCCGCGCACGCGGATGATCGTGATCGTCAATCCGGCCAACCCGACGGGCCGCGTCTACAGCCGCGCGGAACTGGCCGGTCTCGCCGAGGTCGCGATCCGCCACGATCTCGTCGTCGTGTCGGACGAGGTCTATGAATATATCACCTTCGACGGCGCGGAGCATGTGAGCGTCGCCGCGTTGCCGGGGATGAAGGAGCGCACCGTCTCGCTGTTCGCCTTCACCAAGGCCTATGCGATGGACGGCTGGCGACTGGGCTATGCGGTGGCGGACGCGGCGCTGATGCCGGGGCTCGTCAAGGTCTCGACCAGCGCGGTGACGCACGTCAACGCCTTCATCCAATATGGCGGCCTCGCCGCGGTGACGGGGCCGAGCGCGCCGATGACCGCGATGGTGGAGGACGACCGGGCGAAGCGCGACCTCGTCGTGCGGCGGCTGAACCAGATGCCGGGGGTGCGCTGCGCCCTGCCGGAAGGGACGATCTACGCCTTCCCCGACATAAGCGGCACCGGCCTTGAATCGCAGACGCTGGCCGAGCGGCTGCTGCACGAGGCGCATGTCGTGGTGGAGGCGGGGAGCTTCTACGGGGCCGGCGGCGAGGGGCATTTGCGGCTGTGCTTCGGGTCGGAATCGGCGGAGCGGATCGAGACCGCGCTCGACCGGATGTCGCGGCTGTTCAACGCGCTCTGAATTTTCCTTCACCCCGGGGGAGGCCACGAATCCGCCGGTTGCCACCTGCGTTGAAATGCTTTAAGCCTAAAGCAAATGAGGAGGCGCCGCATGCGGGTGGCATGTCTGGGTGGTGGCCCTGGTGGGCTGTATTTCGCGATTTCGATGAAGCTGCGCGATCCGTCGCACGACATCGTCGTGGTGGAGCGCAACAAGGCCGGCGACACGTTCGGCTGGGGCGTGGTCTTTTCCGACCAGACGCTGGCCAACCTCACCGCCAACGATCCGGTGAGCGCCAGGACGATCGCCGCCGAATTCGCCCATTGGGACGATATCGAGGTGGTGATCGGCGATCATGTCGAGCGATCGGGCGGGCACGGCTTCATCGGCATCGGCCGCAAGCGGCTGCTCCAGATCCTGCAGGACCGCGCGCGCGAGCTGGGCGTCCGGCTAGAGTTCGAGACCGAATTCTCCGCCGACCTGTCGGCCTGGGCCGACTATGACCTGATCGTCGCCGCGGACGGCATCAACAGCCGCATCCGCGCCGCGCATGAGGACCGCTTCGGCGTCGACATCGAGACGCGGGCGAACAAGTTCATGTGGCTCGGCACGCCGCGCCTGTTCGACGCGTTCGGATTCCTGTTCGAGGAGACCGAGGCGGGCTGGATCTGGGCGCACGCCTATCGCTTCGACGAGACGCGATCGACCTTCATCGTCGAATGTTCGGAGGCGACCTGGGCCGGCCTCGGCTTCGACCGGATGGAGCAGGACGAGGCGATCGCCACCTGCGAGCGGATCTTCGCGCGGCACCTGAAGGGCGAGCCGCTGCTCAGCAATGCCGGCCATCTGCGCGGATCTGCGGCGTGGATCAACTTCCGCCGGGTGCTGTGCGAAAGCTGGTCGTTCGACAATGTCGTGCTGCTCGGCGACGCCGCGCACACCGCGCATTTCTCGATCGGATCGGGCACGAAACTGGCCCTGGAAGACGCGATCAAGCTGGCCGAGGTGATGAGCCGCGCACCGATCGCGGACCGCGCCGGCATGGCCGCGGCGCTGGCCGAATATCAGACCGAGCGCCATGTCGAGGTGCTCAAGATCCAGAATTCGGCGCGCAACTCGACCGAGTGGTTCGAGACGCTGGATCGCTATGTCGGCTTCGCGCCGGAGCAGTTCGCCTATTCGCTGCTCACCCGGTCGCAGCGGGTGAGCCACGAGAATCTGCGGCTGCGCGATCCGAAATGGCTGGAGCATATCGAGCGCTGGTTCGCGACCCGCGCCGGGCTGAACCGCACCGAGGCACCAGCACCGCCGATGTTCACCCCCTATGTGCTGCGCAACCTGCGCCTCGCCAACCGCGTCGTGGTGTCGCCGGTGCTCACCTATGCGGCGGCGGCGGACGGCAGCCCGAGCGACTTCCACCTCGTCCATTATGGCGCGCGCGCGCTGGGCGGCGCCGGGCTGGTCGTCACCGAGATGACCGCGGTCAGCGCGGACGGGCGCATCACCCCGGCCTGCCCCGGCCTCTATGACGAGGCGCATGTCGCCGCCTGGCGCCGGGTCACCGATTTCGTCCACGCCCAGGGCGAGACGCGGATGTGCGTGCAGCTGGGCCATGCCGGCCCGCGCGGCGCCACCCAGGCCGACGCGCTGAGGCCGGACCGGCCGCTGCCCGAGGGCGCCGGCTGGCCGCTGATCGCCGCATCCGCCCTGCCCTATCGCCCGGCCGGCCAGACGCCCGCGGAAATGAGCCGCGCGGAGATGGAGCGGGTGTGCCGCGATTTCGCCGCCGCGGCGAAGCGGGCAAGCGACGCCGGCTTCGACATGATCGAGATCCAGGCGGGCCACGGCTTCCTGCTCTCCAGCTTCCTCACCCCGCTGATGAACCGGCGCGAGGACGCATTCGGCGGCAGCCTGGAGAACCGGCTGCGCTTCCCGGCCGAGGTGGTGCGCGCGGTGCGCGCGGCCTGGGGCGAGGAGCGTCCGATCGCGGTACGCATCTCCGCCAGCGACTGGGTGGGCGAAGCGGGCATCACCCCTGCCGACGCGGTGCGCATCTCGGCCGCGCTGCGCGAGGCGGGCGCGGACCTGATCGACGTATCCTCGGGCGAGACCTCGGCCGATGCCCGCCCGGTCTATGGCCGCATGTTCCAGACCCCGTTCGCGGACCGGATCCGCAACGAGGCGGATTGCCCGACCATGGCCGTCGGCAACATCTTCGAGGCGGACCATGTCAACTCGATCCTGGCGGCAGGCCGGGCCGACCTGGTGGCGCTGGGCCGGCCGCACCTCGCCGATCCGCACTGGACGCTGCGCGCCGCGGCCGAGGCCGGCTATCGCGACCTCGCCATCCCGCCGCTCTACACGCTCGGCCAGGCGCAGCTCGCCCGCACCTTGCCACGGCGCGCGGACGCGGCATGAGGGGAAGCGCCCGTGGGTGCACGCTTTCGGATTGACAGAAAGGGTGATGCACCTTCTTCCGTCGCCCCCGCGCACAGACGCGACTTCGCCCTACGGTGAAGATCAGTTCGAGGACGACGAGGCTATGTGCTCGAAGCGTGAAGGGGCGGTGGAGGGGACCGATAATGGCGATCCGCGAGAAACATGACGGGAAGCTGGCCGGGCGGATGGACGTGCGCGTCTGGCTGCGCCTGCTGAGCTGCTCGACGATCATCGAGAAGAGGCTGCGCCGGCGCTTCGCCGATCGATATGACACGACGCTGCCGCGCTTCGACGTGCTGGCCACCCTGGAGCGGCATCCGGACGGCGTGACGATGGGCGAGCTTTCGCGCGCGCTGCTCGTTTCCAACGGCAACGTCACCGCGCTGGTCCGCCAGCTGGAAGGCGCGGGGCTGGTTTCGACGCGCTCGCCGGAAGGCGACCGCCGATCGTCGATCGTCGCGCTGACCGCGGAGGGCCGCAGCCACTTCGCCGAGCTGGCGGCGGCGCACCACGCCTGGATCAAGGGCATGTTCGCCGGCGTGCCCAATGCCGACCTGCGCGCGCTGTTCGATCTGCTCGCCACGGTCAAGGCATCGATCGCGGCCGAGGATAGCGAAGCCGACGAAACCGATGAAGCCAACGAAACCGGCGGAGCCGGCGGAAGGGAGAGGGAATGACATTCGTTACGCGCCAGACCGTCCGTTTCGCCCATGTCGATCCGGCCGGGATCGTTTTCTACCCGCGCTATTTCGAGATGCTCAACGCGGCGGTGGAGGATTATTTCGCCGAGGCGGTGGGCGTGGATTTCGCCACCATGCATCTGGAGCGGCATCTGGGCGTGCCGACCGTGAAGCTGGAGACCGAGTTCCTCGCCCCCAGCCGGCTGGGCGACGTGCTGGATTTCCGGATCGAGGTGACGCGCGTCGGCCGCAGCTCCGCCGACGTGGCGGTGGAGGTGCGCTGCGGCGCCGAGACGCGCCTGCGCATCGCCGTGGTACTGGTGTGCATGGACCTGAAGACCGGCCGGCCCGTGGCGTGGCCGGCGGATATGCGGCCGGTGGCAGCGGCTGAGGCGGCGTAGGGGGACTGGGCGGGCAGCGTGAAGCCTCATGCGCGCCGGGTTGAACGTCACGAGATGAGTTTTAGGGGATTCGCGGCGGATCGTGCTAGCCGACAGCATGGCTAAGCGCGAAATCGGTCTGGCTGTTGCTCTCTTCGGCATTGCTGCGGAGCCGGCGCTCGCCAACGAACTATTTTCGGTGACGGTGCCCGCGTCACAGGCGCACAATATGGCTCGTCATCTCCGCGCTTGCGGCCTCACGACAGCGGTCGCGCGTGGCGCCGACGCCAGACATGCGCGGGTCGAAGCGTGGTTTTCTACTTCGATCGATTACAAAAAACTCGACTGCGCTTTGAGAGCGATCCATCCCGAAGTGTCGGACAAGGGTGGTGGCTTCGTCGGTAACGAAGACTATCAGCCTGAAACGGCGCGTCCTTCGCAACAACCCGACTGAGAAGGATGCAGCGTCTGTCGCAAATATGGTCAGCGCCCTGTTGCACGGCGCGAGGCGGAGGAAATCGGACGTTCAATCCCGCATGATCTGCACGACCGTCTTGGCCAGTTTATACGGACCAAAGTCCGGATACATATCCGCGGCACGCTTAAACTCGCTCTGCGCCCATTGTCGGGCATGCTCCTCAACTTGCGGCAACCTTTGCCGGACAAGGATCCGCAGCGTAAAATCCTCGTCCCCCGAACAGCCCTCCGTTCCGCATTCGTGATAGAGAAGCGCTACGGCCTTTATTTCTCCGGAAGGCGAGAAGAAGACCTGTGCTCTTTGCGTGCAGATATGGGGATAGCACCCACCCAGGCTGATGATCCCATCGTCGAATGTGACCGGTGCCGCACTCGAAGCAGACAGCGTGAGCATGACCTGATCAAATTTATCGTCGTCGGGAACCGTCCAGCTCTCTTTTCCCCGGCCAAGAAAACGGCGAAGTTCCCGCTGGAAATCCTTCCGGACAATAAGTTCCGCCATGAAGACGCAATGATCGACCCGTGCCAGGCTGCAGCTTTGTGACGTTGCACCGGCAAGGGCCAAGGCCACGAAATATAGTAGCATAGGCAAAAATCTATCACGTGGAACCGGACGCGCAACCCCTGCCGGTGGGCGCTAACGGCGACGCCGACCCCGGCGGGCGATTGCATTGACGATCGCGCGCGAGCCCAGGCCCACAGCCATGGTGATCGCGGCGGCCATCGCCACCGAGCTGAACCGTCCCTGCCACAGGTGGCCGGTCACCCGCATCCGCGTGTTGACGTAGCCGGCGTAATGACGGTGGACGTAACGGAAGATGCGCCGCTGTCCATCCTCGTCTCGCGGCACCACGACGACATGGACGTGGTTCGGCATCAGACAATAGGACCAGACCGCTACCCCCGATCGGGCCGCTCCTTCCGACAGAAGGTCGAGATACAGCGCGCAGTCGCCATCCTCGAAGAAGGTCCGCTCGCGGCGACTGCCGCGCTGGGTCACGTGATGCGGGGTGGCCGGAAGGACGACGCGAGGCAGTCTGGCCATGGCCCCTCCCTGGCCCTATCGGACAAGTTTAGGAGTTTTTCCACATGTCACCGTAATAGCAGCTCGGCTGCGCATAGGCGATCTATAAGCCGCAGTGGGATCGGTCGCGGATGCTGAAGAGCGTGTGTCCGCTGGGGACGTGGCGGCCGCAGTGAAGCCCGCCCGCTGGGCCCCACCCGAAGGTGGGATTGAGCCAGCGCAGGCAGCTAAGCTGTCCGACACTAGACGGACGGGCTTCGCCACGGATTTAGCTCGCCGCGCGGCCGGCCTCAAGGCGGCGAGAGAGTCGAATAGCTCACGCGCAAGTGTGCGAAGCTCATAGCTGCCCGCTTCGACGAGTTGGCCGGTCGCGAGCCGGCATGCACTAGATCAGGGCGGAATGTCTTAGATAGTGGGAAGCGGTCATCTCAACGCAGCCGCGAGGGCGTTGAAAATGGCAGTAGCCGCGTCCAGCGTTGGAAGGCTTGAAACTTGTCCATCGCCAACCTCCAGCAACCACCAGCGCCCGTGGGTATCCCTTCCGAAGTCCGCCGACGCAAATGGGCTGGGCAGCTTTTCCGCAACGCTTTGCAGAAGGTGTTGCGGGGGCGGACCGAGCGCACTCGCTGCGTCGGATCGAGGCCAGCAACCAACGATCTGCCCGTCAACGATGAAGGCGCGATATTCATGGGCAGGCCCGCCAATCGGGAGTAGCGGCACATAGCTCTTGAATACGATGCCGCCGACAATACTTTCGCCTTGAAGCTCTCTAAAGCGGCTCACGACGCGATCTACTTCAACGGTGTCGGATGCGTCATTTATATAGCAGGCTTCACGCCAATATCCGGATGCCTGTGATTTCACCCAGTCCTTGATGACAAGCGGAGAGGCGCCGAACTGCGCAAGGATTCTTTGCCTTTGTCCTGCATCATCGAGTTCATCGAGCTGTTGCCAAGCGGTGGCGGGCATCCATTGCGCAAGTTGCGCATAGGATCCCGGCGCATGGTGGCAGGCGGTGTATTGTTCCGGCGTCGTCAGGAGAAAGATTCCACGTTTTGCAAGCTCAGCGAAGAGAGCGGCATAGGCATCAGTGCTCAGCATCCAGCCTCGGTAAACAGCCTTTCCGGCCTCATCGAAGCGAGTCTTGCGTAATGCGCTCGTGGGATCAACTCGTCTATCGAGATTATCGTGATCCAGCCGCACTGTATTGAAGCCAGTTGATCTGGCGGGCTCGACCTCGTTGGCAAAATCCGGCTCGACAGAGCGAGGATCGAGTGGGTCGGCGCAGAAGATGGCGAACGGTGTAGGCATGCAGCCACTATGCGGTGTTCGTCGCAATCAGCAAGGTTCGCTATTAGGCGATTCCAGTCCGTCCGCCGCGGGTCGCTGTCCGACGAACCGGAAAGGCGAGAAATGGTAGATTGCAGATAGTCTCCTATCGCCATCGCAACCGGCGTAAGCAGACATGGGCTTTGGTGGCCGACTATTCCTATCTCGGCTAGCGAGGCTTTGATTGAGGCCAGATTGCCGCCACACCGCCTGGGAACACCATGAATGCGTGTTCATCGTCAGCCATAAAATCCGCGACAACTTCCTTTGGTTCGGACAGTTCCTTCTCACGGCATGTCATCGTGATCCGAACGGATTGCGCTCGTGGCATCTTCGGAAAAGGCTCCGCGCTAATTACCCTCCGATTGGTGCAATATTTCAAAGTTTCCGCAAATTTCGCCCGGTTCATGGGCATGCCGAAATCTGGCGCAAGCATGATGAGCATACCACGCGCGATTTTTTCATAAGCAACATCGTCCTGCTTATCTGTTGCCTCAAGCAGTTTAAGGATTGTGCGCTTAGCCCCTTCCGATGTGGAAAATGTACCTAATCCATAAGGCTGCGGGTCTGTTGATACTGGCATTGCCGAGATTGTTGCCCATACTAGAAGTGAAAGCATGTTCATTCCCACCAGTGAATGGACTGGGAGCTAGCGCGAACCACTAGCGTCGGCAATCAGGATCGCGAGACCGGCAGCCAACGGCTAACTACGGGCGATTTCCTACGTCGCGCTCGGCTGATCGGTGCCGCACCGCGAGCGGTGAAAGTGGTGGAGAGCAGCCCTTCACTCGTCGTCTCTTAGCCGCCGCAACACGCCCTTAGCGTCGCGCTCAAATCTGCTGCCTGCTTCGTTGTCAAGGAGAGGCAGCACGTCAGGATCGTAGTTCACAATTGTATTTACATCATAAACACCGTGACGTTGCGGATCATTCATATAGTCCTGATTTTCATCTCCAGCAAAGAAGCGCCAGCCACTATCCTCAGCTCTCGTAGATGCCTCTCGGTACATGTAGCCAACTTTTTCACCGTCAACTGTTATTCGGTCTGTGGCGAGACATCCGCCCCTACCGAGGGCGATCGGCGCGATTTCATGAGCCTTTAACTTATAAATCTTTCCGAGCACTTTCTTCTCCAGCATCTGAGCGGGTTCAGAGTGCCATTACGTCCCAACGTCCGCAAGTGCGCGCTCCCCGCCGCTCCCCTTAGTGACGCGATGCCCGGCGCCGGACGACAAGGATAAAGTGGGAAGCTGCCATCAGCACGGGCCGTACCAAAACACACCTTGGCTTGGCTCGGAGTAACAAGATGCAGGCATTGGTAGGTCCGTTTTGCTGCGCGGTACTTCATAGCCATAGCCGCCATCGAAATATGGTTTGGTGAGAATGTCTACACCCCAAGTGTGAACCGTGACATGCTCAGGGTGAAGGCCGGAAATTATCGGTGGCCATTGTTCCTTGGGGATAATTTTCCAGCCGGTCATCTCGCTAGGAGCCTGGGTCTTCATAAGGGACAGAGCCTCTGCCCGGACTGCTGCCAGTCGCTTTGGATCAGAGATGGGTCGGTTACAGCCATTCAGGATCGATACCGCCACCAGCATGGCGATCTTAGCCGACGCGCAACTACATCGTTTCATCGCGTCAACAGAGCACATCCATGCAATATCCGCAAATGAGCACCTCCCG
This sequence comes from Flavisphingomonas formosensis, assembly GCF_009755815.1. Taxonomy (GTDB): domain Bacteria; phylum Pseudomonadota; class Alphaproteobacteria; order Sphingomonadales; family Sphingomonadaceae; genus Flavisphingomonas; species Flavisphingomonas formosensis. Next base: position 44,155 of record NZ_WRPK01000011.1, on the reverse strand, counting down.
ACAGACTGCTTTCGTGGGCTGCTTTGCAGACAGCGAACAACCGTGAATGGTGAAGAGCGATCCGAGCGTTTTCACTTTGAGTTCTCCGAAACCCGGACATCGCGAAAACGGAATTTGAGCACCGCAAGGGCGGCTTCGTCGGATGTCTCCACCTCAAAAAACGAGCTATCAACCGCTCGTATGGTTAGCCATTCTTTGTACGGCTCGTCGGGCTGTGCGGCTACGAAGTCGCCCCAGATTACTTGCACCGTGTCATCCGCGATGGTGAGAAGTTCGTGGCCGGTCACCTGACCGGACACCTCCGCCAGCCCTTCAAGGCGCAATCCCCCCGCGCCTGTAGCTTTGAAAGGCTCATCATCAGACGTTGTGATAGTCCAGATTGCAACCAAGGACGCCGGAGCGAGGGCACGAAGTAAGTCACGCACGTCGAAAGCGAGAACACCCCGATCGTCCAAATCATGGATGGTCAATCTTCCCACGCCACTCTCCCAACTGCCTCCCGAGAAGCTGAACGAAAGGCAGCTTCCGGGCAAGTGACGCTGCCCGCTAAACGGCTGAAGTCTGGGCGCTTCGCGCCATTCGCCGTGACACGGCGCCCGGCGCCGGACGGCAAGGGATGGTGGAAGGCGGACACTCCGGGCCTCCCCGTCTCGTAGGCTACCAACACCCAACTGGGGCCACGCTCAAACCGTGCGGCCTCCTAATTAACCTGATATTGGATCCGGAAGAACAGTGGGTCAACGAGCCGGGTGTCGCGACAACAGTAGTCTCATGCCCGTCGGCGGTCACTACGACGACGGTGGGACGGTCGCCAAGATCGGTAGCATAGCTGCCGAAACGAAGCACTCTTCCCGTCTCTACAACCGACGGCCCCGATTGCCTGAAGGCCACCACGCCGACGAACAGAACCAAAAGGGCCCCGAGGATGAGAATTGCCCGCAATTCGCCTCGCCAGCGGAGCCAAAAATGTTCCATGGCGATAGCATATAGCCCGAGCGGTCGTCTGGAAATGGGCGGAACTGCCGCTGCGATCAGGGTGTAGACGTAAGTACCGCCTCGGCGGCAAGCCCCTCGATCAGGTCACGCATAGCAGGGCCAAATCGAGCCAGATCGCCGTAGGTTACGATGAAACGGATAGTGGCCTCCTTGCTCAGATCGCGCTCCTTGCCGTTCCAAATCTCGGTTGCCAAGCGCACGGTGGCTCTCACCATTCCGCGCGCGTCATGCGGCTCGAACCTTATCGCGACCACCTCCTGCGGCGGATTTGTCTCGTTTGCACCTAGGCCGCCTGAAATGGAGGGTGGCACCTCTTCAGGTAGCGGAAACGCGGACAGGCTCTCAGCAAACTTGCGGAGATCGTCTTTAGAAAACCATGCCGTACCAACGGCGGAAAAGCCTTCAGCAGATACCGAGGCGGTGAGCTCGCCGAGCCATTCATCGTCAGGTCTGAACCGTAGGCGAAGCACGTCCATTGGCCCTCATTATGCGGTCTTGCCGATGCAGGCTATGGGAGATCGAGTTTTGGACACGCAATGGCGTAGCTTGGGCTTCCCGCTGCTCCTGTTGGCGACTCCGTGGCCGTGCCGGCCGGCAAGGAATCGGTGGTTTGCTCTCGAGCAGCATTTGGCGCGATGATCGAAAGAAGCGGACCTTACTTCGCGTAAATCTGCATGAGGCAGTAACCCACACCACAGATGGTCCCGATCGCCCCTAAGAGGCGGACAACGCGCGCATTCCGTAGATGCGGATAGGACCGATAGGTGCGTTGTTCCTCAAAGAATCGGTCGTCACCGGCTGCCATACGCTCTTCTACACGGCTAACTTGACGATTCGGGAATAAGAGCATTGCAATGCAGGGAAGTGTCAGGATAACGCCATAGAGCAACTTGCCATCCCTTCGCATGCACCTAGCGGGGGGTATTTATGCGGAAGCGGGTTCGGCTGTCCACTGCCGTAATCGGGGCGCTTCCCGCCGTGCGGCGATGCCGTAGCCATCGCCGCACGGTAAGGCATGCATTACGGTGCCACTTTACCAAATAACCGATCTTTCGGCTTCGGCCCGCGCTTTTGCGGCGTCAGAATGCGACCGGTCTTCGCCTCCAGCACGGTTATCCACTCGACGGCACCGAGCGGACGACCCGAGGTTTCTGATCGCGGCAGAGCGCGCCAGGCCTCCGCATGGTCGCCCCGCGATCCGAGGAAGTCTGCGAAGTCGCCATAGCGCTCTAGGGCAGGCTCCACCCGAACGAGCGCGTCATCCTTGCCCGCAAGATGGGCCGCCACGCTCGACCAGCGCCAATCCTGCGCACGCTCGACGCGTTTCGCCCGTACCGGATTGAGCGACACATAGCGCATCGCATGCGCCAGATGCGCCTCGTCCATCATTACCGCGCCGAAGCGGCCTTGCCAGAGATCGCCGGTCCAGCGGTGGCGGGCGTTGATGAAGCCGGTATACGGTCGGCAAAGGTCCGGCGCAGCCCGCCGTCGTCGCTCGGCACGACAATGAGATGAACATGATTGGGCATCAGGCAGCACCAGATTTCCGTGGCGGCCTTGTCCGCCGCCTCCGCCAGCAGATCGCGGTACAGCGCATAGTCCGCTTCCTTGAAGAAGGTCTGCGAGCGCCGGTTGCCGCGTTGCGTCACATGATGGGGATAACCCGGCAGCACGAGGCGAGGGAGACGAGCCATTACCAGCGCTTGCCCCATTGAGGCATTTAGTAAACTGGCACCGTAATTCCCAGCTGGGCGATGGCCGACTAGGCCGCTGGACAAGTTTGGCGACCGACAGCCACGGCAGCCATTCGGGGATCTCCTGTAATCCGCCATTCGGGACACCGCTCTATTGCGGGCGTCAAATGTGCCTGTCATCAATTGGGCATGACGAATGCCGCAGACCGAGCCGAGCGTTTATACCTCAAGGCCATGCAAATTCGCGAGGAGCATAAGCCAGGACGTTGGGCGCCTATTTTGTGGCATCTGGCGATGCGGCGCCATACAGAAGCCATGATCGACCTTGCCTGCTGGTTCTGCGATACTGACAAATGGCCCGGAAGACTGGGGGCGCAGGCAGACAGCTTTTCGCCTGCAGGACTGTATTATCGAGCATTTTCACTTGGGAATGCTCGCGCCGCTCAACACCTTGCGATGCATTGTTTCAACAGCAGAGATATGCATGGGTACCGTCGCTGGCTCAGGTTGGGCGCTAAGCTGGGCGATGGTTATGCGGCCAATCAGGTTCGGCAATTTGAAACACGGCTCCCCCACAGTTTGGCCGGACGGCTTGGGCGACTTCGGCCATATCACAAGCGCGACGAAACCTACTGAAGCTGTCCGCTTCGCCTAACCTTCCGGCCCTTCAGCCGATTTTCTGAAGCAACCCGAAAGCGGAAGGTTGGTGAGACCGTATCTTGTCCAAGCTGCCCAGCTGCCAAAACTTACACTGGGTACCCACCCCGCTTGCTTCTGATTACAGCGCCGGTTTGCCATATACACTCATTGCCCCGAATTCGCGCATTTGCGGCCTTTCCGCTCTCAGCGTCGCCCGTTGGGCAAACAGATATCGGATTCAACGTTACGTATCCGGTTCCGCTTACGCTGAGCCCAAAGGAACAGAGCAACGAAGGGCATCACGAGGAATAGAAAACGAGAATATCCCGTTGCTATCAAACCGAGGATCGCCGCAACGGATAGCACCATAAGCGCTGTAAGATGCTCTGATCGCATCGACTTCTCCACTGCCATCCCAACTCAATCCTCCCATGGGGAGTTACCGTTCGATATTACTAAATCGATCATACTTCTGAATCATCTGGCATGATAGATGACGCACCAGATGTGGTTAGTAAACCGGAACCGCAGCATCGGGCCTCAGGAGTACAGCCCATCCTTCCGAGTTCCGCTCGGGAGGAGCAATAGCGAACGATGACAAAGCGAACGCCTCTATGATCGGCCGCGGATTTCCCCTCCACCGCGATACACGCGGTCCCCTCCCCATCTTCGATGGGGAGGATGAAGAAGGAACGCTTGCCATAGGCGCTTGGTCTGCCGCCGCATTGGAGCGATCGGCGAAGGCTCAGCTTCACAGCACCATTTCCGTTCCGGCGCGGGCCAGCGCGCGGCGCGCGATGCTTTCGGCGAATATCGGCGTTTCGCGGCGATTATGGTCGCTGCCGGCCGCCTGGCGTGCCGCGGCGGCGTCCGCAAAGGCGATGCCATGTTCGTCGAGGAACGCCATGAAGGCGTCGGTGGGGTGCGCGGTGACGCGATTGGTGTAGCGGGTGCGGCCGTCGCCGGCATCCTCGGCGATCAATTCCCACAGCACGTTGACCTGGGTGCGGCCATTGGCGGTGAACACGTCCGAGATCGAATTCATCCGCACATAATGCGGCGTCGCTTCCTCGGCGACATAGTGCTGGACGACAAGGCCCGTGCCGATCATCTCGACATTGATCGACATGCGCCGGCCATCGTCCGTGGTGGTGACGCCGGCCGCGATATGATCTGGCGCGCAGCAGCGCAGATATTCCGCCTCCGGCAGGGTGAACAGCCAGTCGGCGATATCGACCTGCGCGTAAGGCACCGCGATCTCATGCGTGTAGGCGGACTGGGAGAGGATCTGGTCGAGTATTTTCATCGTCTTGGTCCTTGAGCGTTGCGGGAGACGGGAGCGTCTCTGCGGTGGCCCGGAGATGCCTCGACAGGCGCGCGATGATAACGCACGCTGTTTTGCTAACGGCTTTGCGCATTTGGCAAAGATGGAGCGCGCATGAAGGATCCCCGCTTTGCCGAGCATCTCGCGGTGTTCGTCGATGTCGTGCGGCAGGGCAGTTTCTCGGGCGCGGGCAGACGCCGCGGGCAGACGCCGTCCGCGATCGTGCGGCAGATCGACGCGCTCGAGCATTCGCTGGGCGTGCCGTTGCTGATCCGATCGACGCGGGCGCTGACCATGACCGATGCTGGCGAGCGCCTGTTCGAGCGCGCCCAGCCATTGCTCGACCAGCTGACCGACACCCATGCCGAGATTGCGGCGTTCGACGGCGCCATCGCCGGCACCTTCCGCCTCGCCTGCTTCCCGACCTTCGGCAAACGCTATGTGATCCCCGCGATCGAACGGGTGATGGCCGAGCATCCGCGCCTGACGATCGAGCTGGACCTGACCGAGCGGCTGGCCGATCCGGTGCTCGAACGGCTGGACGCGGTGATCCGCATCGGCCGGCTTGCCGACAGCACGCTGATCGCATCGAAGCTGGCGGACCAGTGCCGGCTGCTCATCGCGAGCCCGCACTATCTCGCCCGATCCGGCCGCCCCGGCACGGCGGCGGAGCTTGCCGAGCATCGGCTGATCGACAAGCTGCACGGTGCCGACCTCTTGGGCTGGAGCGACGTCGGGCGAACGGCCGGCGGGGCGGCGGCGATCGGCCCGGCGGTGTTTCGGTGCGACGATTTCGAGGCGATGCGCCTTGCCGCGCGCGCCGGCATCGGGATCGCCTTTCTGCCAGACTGGGTGATAGGGACGGACGTGCAGGCTGGAGAGCTGATCCGGCTTCCGCTGGAGGATGAGCCATGGAATGCGGAGCCATCAGGCGTATGGCTGCTGCGCGCCCTCGCCCAGCCCTCGGCGCGGCTGCGGATCGTCAGCACCGCCCTGCGCGAGACGATCGGGACGCCGCCGGTCTGGACCTGTGGTTAGCGGGCACGCTTACGGCTGGCCGATGGCCGGAGCGGCGGATCGGCGATCAAGACGTAGGGGAGCGGGCGACATCGAAGCAGCTTTCGGTCAATCGACCGGCGTGAGATGCGGAGTTTGGCCGACTGACGCAGATGGCATCTACTAATCCCCGGTCCCGATTCTGCCGTTGAATGGAGGTCAAACTGCTTTATCCTTGCCCGGGGCACAGGGGACGGGGGCACGATGACGGCCGCATTGAAGCGCCAGGGTGACGAGGCGAGGCGTTCGGGCCAGGGAAGCCAGCGCCTTTCGGGCATCGATGCCGTCAGGGCGGCGATGGCGTTTCTCGTGATCGTCCTCCACGCCATTCAGTTCGGCGACGAGGATCGCCTCCATATGACGCTGCAGATATTTTCCTTGCCGCTCAGGGCAGCCGTCCCGTTCTTTTTCATAGCGAGCGGCTTCTTCATCAAGCAGCGCGATCGGCTGACGCCCGATATCGTCGTGCAGCCGATGATCCGGCTGCTGCCGATCTATGTCTTCTGGGTGGCGGTCTATTATGTCGCCGCGGCCCTGATCCCCGGCCATGCCAGCGCCTTTCATCTTCGCGACATAGTGATGGGGGGACCGGCATTTCACCTCTGGTTCCTGCCGGCGCTCGGCATATCGATGGTTCTGGTCGCCGTCGGGCTTCCCGTCGTAAGATGGCGAGTGACCGGAATCGTCTGCGCCCTGATCGCGGCGGTGGGCCTGGCGCGTGGCAGCTATCATGACGTGCTTCATCTGCACGGCAGCGCCTCGCGCGGCGGCATCATGGTCGCGCCGCTGTTCGTGTATCTCGGTGCGGCGATCCGCGCGCGATCGTTGACGTTGAGCTCGCTCGTCTCGCTCGGCGGTATCGCGGCGAGCCTCCTGGCGCTCTATTGCGAGGAAGTCTGGATCGGCGCGCAAACCCATGCCGATTTTTCGAGCCACGATTTTGCGCTGATGACCTATCCGCTGGGGATATTCTGCTTCTTCCTGGCGCTTTCGCTGCCGAATTCCGGCATCGTCGAGAAAATAGCCACGCTGGGGAAATATAGCCTCGGCGTCTATACCAGCCATTTGCTGTTCTTGTGGATCGCCTTCGCGATATCGGGCGCGATGGCTGTTTTCATACTTCCCAACTCGCTTGCGGCGTTTGCGGCGGGGCTGGCGATCAGCATCGTCCTGTCGCGATCGAAGATATTCCGGCGGGTGGTCAGCTGAGGGGGCCGCGAGCCGATCGGCTGTAGGATTTGCTGGGCCGGGATGACGAGGAGGCAGAGGCCGGCGGGACGTCATTCCGCGGCGCGGGGGAGGGGCTTCCGTGCACGGCAAACGGCGTTTTGGGCGTGAGCGGGGGCCCCTCCACCGCCTTCGACGGTCCCCCTCCCCCTTGCGGGGGAGGATGAAGGGGGCTCAGCCTGCGACCACCGGGTGGCGCAGCGTGCCGATGCCGGTCACCTCGGCGACGATGGTGTCGCCCGGCCACACCCATTCCTGCGGATCGCGGCCCGCGCCGACGCCGGCGGGGGTGCCGGTGGCGATGATGTCGCCCGGCTCCAGCGTGATGCCCTGGCTGATGTCCGAGATCAGATAATCGACCTTGAACAGCATGTAGCGGGTGTTGGACCGCTGCTTCTCGACGCCGTTGACGGTCAGCCACAGGTCCAGCGTCTGGGGATCGGGGATCTCGTCGGCGGTGACGATGCAGGGGCCCATCGGGCAATAGCTGTCCTGCCCCTTGGAATAGATCCACTGGCCGGCGCGGCGATTGTCGCGGGCGCTCATGTCGATCAGCACGGTGTAGCCGAAGACATAGTTCAGCGCGTCCTGCGTCATCACGCGGCGGGCGGTGCGGCCGATCACGGCGCCGAGCTCCACCTCCCAATCGAGCTGCTGGGTGATGGCGGCGTTGTGGACGACGGGATCGCCCGGGCCGATCACCGTGGTCGGCGGCTTGGAGAAGATCACCGGCTGTTTCGGAAGATCCTTGGAGGTATCGAGCGAGCGGGCGCTTTCCTCGACATGCTCGACATAGTTGAGGCCGATGCCGAAGATGTTCTTGCGCGGGCGCGGGATCGGGGCGAGCAGCGTGACATTGACCAGCGGCAGCGCGCCGCCGACCGGCCAGCGGCCGTTCGCTTCCTCCATCAGCGCCTTGAGCTCGGCGAGGGCGACCGGGCCGAGATCGATGAAATCGAGCATGCGCGAAGGCAGCGGCACGCCGGCGCGCGCGCCGAGCTTCGCGATGTCGACGACGAGATCGCCGGCGAGCACGCCGAGGCGCGCTTCCGCCTCGATCGAGGCGCGATAGGTGACGAGACGCATGGGGGTCCTTTCTCGGGATTGGGGGGATTCTTTCATCCTCCCCCAGAGGGGGAGGGGGACCGCGTGTAGCGCGGTGGAGGGGTTCCGCTCACTGCATACGAATCGTCCGTCGCCGGCGCGAGCCCCTCCACCATGCTGCGCATGGTCCCCCTCCCCGTTCCGGGGAGGATCGTGTTCATCTTCAATCCACTATCGGCTGGTGGCCGCCATTTTCGGCGAGGGCCTCGGCGCGGTAGAGGCCGAGGGCGCGCATGACGGGCAGGTCGTGGAAGGAGAAGAGGCAGGCATCCTCGCTCGCCGAGCCGTTGACATGCTCGTGCCACATCCAGGAGGGGACGACGAATATGTCGCGCTCCTTCCAGTCGAGCCGCTTGCCATTGACGATCGAATGGCCGCTGCCCTTGGCGCACTGATAGACGAAGCTGCCGACCTCGCGATGCGCCTTGGTGTGCTCGCCGGGGCGGAGGAGCTGCATCGAGGCGCCCATCGTCATCATCGGCGGGCCGCCGGTCAGCGGGTTCACATAATCCATGTGGATGCCGTCATAGGGCGAGCCGTCGGTGACGCGGGCATAGCGCTGGAGCGATTCGTAGGTCGGCTCCCACTCATATTTGAGGAGCGGCGAATAGCGCTTCGACCAGCTCTCGCCCGCTGGGCGCAGCGCGGGATTGCCCCATTTCATGGTGGAATCGTCGATCGGAAAGGAGATCGCCTGCTGCAGATCCGGATGGACCTCGTAGAAATTCGCCTCCAGCGCGTTCATCAGCGGGATGTCGAGCCCATCCTGCCAGAGGCAGACGGTGCCCTCCTCCGCCACGCCATGCTCGTGCCAGGTGCCGTTGGGGGTGAGCACGAAATCGTTGCGGCCGAGCGTCATCTTGTGCCCATCGACATTGGTGAAGGCGCCCGATCCCTCCATGATGAAGCGCAGCGCGGAGGCGGAATGGCGGTGGCTCGACGCGCATTCGCCCGGCCCCATCACCTGGATGCCGGAATAGAGCCAGCCGACCGCGGCGGTGACCGCCTCGCGCCCCGGATTGGCGAGATAGACGACGCGGCGGCCCGCCTGCTCCGGCGTCACCAGATCCAGCGAACGCAGGACGTGGGGCTTCAGCCGGTCATAATGCCAGACCACCGGCACCGAATCCGACGCGGGCTCCCACGGCTCGATCTTGTTCGCCACCGTCCACAGCGCGCCGGCATGCTGGCTTTCGAGATCCCGGTAATAGTCGCGCAATTCGGCGGTGTCGGCGACGTTCGCCCGGCCGGCCACCTCCTCGCGATATTGATCGTAGCTCTGGGTCGCCATCAGCCGCGTCCTTCCGCTCCAGTTGTTATAGGCTTAAAATATGTTGCGCCGCCCTGTCAATGCGGTGCACAAGGATAGGCGGGTGGCGCTCGTTTCTGGCCGGAGGTTGGCATGACTCAGTATAAGGCGGCGGTGATCCAGGCGGCGTCGGTGCCGTTCGATGCGATGGCCTCCGCTCAGAAGGCGGCAGCACTGGTGCGCGAGGCCGCGGCGGGCGGCGCGCTGCTGGCGGTGTTTCCCGAAGTGTTCCTGGGCGGCTATCCCAAGGGCGATTCGTTCGGCGCGCCCGTCGGCATGCGCAAGCCCGAGGGCCGCGACGCCTATCGCCGCTATCATGAGGGGGCAGTGGACCTCGCCGGGCCGGAGATCGCGCTGATCGCCGAGGCGGTGAAGGAGACCGGGCTGTTCGTCGTCATCGGCTGCCTGGAGCGGGACGGCGGCACGCTCTATTGCACCGCGCTGTTCCTCGACGGCGAGAAGGGCGTGATCGGCAAGCATCGCAAGCTGATGCCGACCGGGGCGGAGCGGCTGATCTGGGGTTTCGGCGACGGATCGACGATGCCGGTGTTCGAGACCTCGCTCGGCCGGATCGGAGCGGTGATCTGCTGGGAAAACTATATGCCGGCGCTGCGCCTCGCCATGTACGACAAGCGCATCTCCATCTATTGCGCGCCGACTGCGGACGATCGCGACACCTGGGCGCCCTCCATGCAGCATATCGCGCTGGAAGGGCGCTGCTACGTACTCTCCGCCTGCCAGCACATCACCCGCGGCGCCTTCCCGGCCGACTATGAATGCGCGCTGGGCGACGATCCGGAGACGGTGCTGATGCGCGGCGGCAGCGTGATCGTGAGCCCGCTCGGCGCGATCCTGGCCGGGCCGGACTTTTCGGGCGAGACCATCCTCTATGCCGATATCGACCTCGGCGAGGTGGTGCGCGGCAAATATGATTTCGACGTGGTCGGCCATTATGCGCGGCCGGACGTGTTCCGCCTGGTGGTGGACGAAGCCGCCAAGGCCCCCGTCGTCCGCCAGGGCTGAGCCGGCCCATGCAATTCGACATGCGGGCGCTGCCCAAGGCCAGCCGCTACAAGATCCTCGGCTCCTGCGTCACGCCGCGGCCGATCGCGTGGGTGACGTCGCTCTCGGCGGGCGGCGTGCCGAATGCGGCGCCCTACAGCTTCTTCAACGTGCTGGGAGACGCGCCGCCGACGATCGCGCTCGGCCTGCTCGCCCATGGCGAGGCGCGGATGAAGGACACGGCGAACAACATCCGCACGACGGGCGAGTTCGTCGTCAACCTGGTCGACGAGGCGCATGGCGAAGCGATGAACGTGACGTGCATGGACGCGCCGCCCGAAGTGGACGAGATCGCCTGCGCGCAGCTGGAGATCGCGCCGAGCGTCGTCGTCGCGCCGCCCCGCATCGCCACGGCGCCGGCGAGCTTCGAATGCCGCGTGCTGCATGCGATCGAGACCGGGCCCAACCAGGTCGCGGTGATCGCCGAGGTGCTCTACGCCCATGTCGCGGACGCGTTCATCCTGGATGCCGAGCGGCTCTACATCGATTCGCCCGCCATGCGCCTGCTCGCCCGCATGCACGGCGCCGGCTGGTACAGCCGGCAGACCGACCTCTTCCAGATGGAGCGGCCGAGCTGGGCGGCCTGGTCGGCGGCGCGGGGCGCGGGCTGAGCCAACGCCGTCCGCGTTGCGGCCAGCGCAACGATCCGGGCGCGGCGGCGTCCTTGATCGGGAGACGTGCTTCCCCGAGCATGGCGCGATCGGATCGAAGGGAAAAGACGATGAAGTGGATCGCGGCGGGACTCATGGCGCTGATGCTCGGCGGCGCGACGGCGGCGCAGGCGGAGGCGCAGGCCAAGACTTTCTCACAGGCGATCGAGGACGATGCGCTGACCCGCATGTTCCGCTGGTGGAACGCGGCGTTCAAGGATCCCAAGGGCTTCACGCCCGAGGCGTTCGGCCGCTATTTCACGGCAGACGCGGTGATGCGGATCAACGGCAGCGACCGCGCCAAGGGGCTGGAGGCGCTCGCCGCGCGTTTCCGCATGATTCAGAGCCGCGCCTCGGCCGTCGAGATCAAGCTGCCCTTCGTCGAGGCCTTCTCCTCGCCGGACGGCAGCAAGATCTTCACCTATCACCTGATCGACGCGGTCGATGGCGGCAAGCCGGGCCATGAGATGGTGATGGGCTATGCCGAGGTGAAGGACGGCAAGATCGCGCTGGTGAACTTCCTCAGCGTCGAAGGCGAACCCGGACCGTTCACGCGATAAGGGAGACCCGAGTGAAGCCCCTTGCCGCCGCCGCCCTGATCGCCATCGCCGCCGTCGCGCATGCCGGCCAACCTGCCGATCTCGACCGGGCGCCGCTGCCGCCGGAGCAGCCCTGGCATGGGGCGAGCGAAAAGCTGATCGCCAGGCCGGGCGATCCCTGGATCACGCCATCCGAGACAACCGGCCTGACCGCGACGCCGGGCTATGCCGAAACCCGCGCCTGGCTGGAGCGGCTGGCGGCCGCATCGCCGCTGATCCGGATCGAGACGTTCGGCCGCACCGCCCAGGGGCGCGACATGATCGTCGTCATCGCGAGCAAGGACGGCGCGAGGCTGGATCCCGCCAAGCCGGTGCTGCTCGTCCAGGCGGGCATCCACGCGGGCGAGATCGACGGCAAGGACGCCGGACTGATGCTGCTGCGCGACATCGCGCTGCGCGGCAAGGCGGGGCTGCTCGACAAGGTGAACTTCCTGTTCGTGCCGATCTTCAACATAGACGGCCACGAACGCACATCGCCCTACAACCGGCCGAACCAGCGCGGCCCGGTCTCGCAGGGTTGGCGCACCACCGGGCAGAACATCAACCTCAACCGCGACTATATGAAGGCCGACACGCCCGAGATGACGGCGATGCTCGGCCTCTTCAACCGCTACGATCCCGCGCTCTATATGGACCTGCACGTCTCGGACGGGCTCGATTTCCAATATGACATCACCTACGGCTATCAGGACACGCCCTATGCCCAGTCGCCGGCGTCGAGCCGCTGGCTGCAGGACGTCTATCGCGTCAAGGCCGACGCGGCGCTGACCGCGGCCGGCCACGTGCCCGGACCGCTCGTCCTCGCGGTGGACGACCGCAAGCCCAAGGACGGCCTCTACCTGCCGCGCTTTCCCGCCAATTTCTCGCACGGCTATGGCGACCTCAGGCACATGCCGTCGATCCTGGTCGAGGATCACGCGCTGAAGCCGTACCGCCGCCGCGTGCTCGGCGATTATGTGCTGCTCGAAGCCACGCTCAAAACGCTGGCCAGCGATGGCGCGACCCTCAGACAGGCGATCGCCGCCGATCGGGCACAGCACGGCCCGATGACGATCGCCTGGGCGCCGCGCAAGGATCCGGTCCGTACCGTTCGCTTCCTGCCCATGCAGAGCGAGACCTATCTCTCCCCGGCCTCGGGCGGCCAGGAGGTGCGCTGGCTGGGCAAGCCCGCGCCGGCAGCCGAGTATCCGCTGTTCGGATCGCAGCCGGCGGATAGCATCACCCTCCCCGCCGCCTACTGGATATCGGCCACCGACAGCGAGGTGATCGAGCGCCTGCGCCGGCACGGCATCCGCATGGAGCGGATCGACGCGCCGCGCACCGTGCATGTCGACATGATCCGCATCCGCGATCCCAAGCTCGCGGCGATGCCGCTGGAAGGCCGCGTGCCTGTCACCGTCGGCGGCTTCGCGCATGAAGCGCGTGACGAAATCTTTCCGGCCGGATCGGTGCGCGTGCCGACCGACCAGCCGCTCGGCCGCCTCGCCGCCGAACTGCTCGAGCCGGAGGCGGAGGATTCGCTGTTCGCCTGGGGCTTCTTCCCCGCAATGCTGCAGCGGACGGAATATATCGAAGGCTATGTCATCGCGCCGATGGGCGAGGCGATGCTCGCCCGATCACCCGCGCTGAAAGCCGAGTTCGAAGCGAAACTGAAGGCCGATCCCGCCTTCGCCGCCAGCCCGGACGAGCGGCTGACCTGGCTCTATTCCCACACGCGCTATTATGACGGCCGCTACCTGCTCTATCCGGTGGGGCGGGAGATGGCGGCGCGCTGAGGCTGCAGGCTTCCCTTGGGGGAGCCTTTGGATTCGGTCGAAGGCTCGCGCCCTGTCTCTCTCCGTCATGCTGAACTCGTTTCAGCATGACGAAAAGGGAAAGCGCCGCATCGACTAGGTGGGAGTGGCGGAGCTTTTCTAGGAAAGGGAGCTGATGCCAAGTTGCGTCGATCATGCCCTATTCTCCCGTTCGTGCTGAGCTTGTCGAAGCACTCCCTTCTTCTTCAAGATTTTGAACGGAAAGAAAGAAGGAAGGGAAAGGGCTTCGACAAGCTCAGCCCAAGCGGAGTCACGATCAATACAGCTTGGTATTACCCCTCCTCCGCCTCGAACAGCGCCTTGAGCGCGGGCTGGCTGACCTTCATCGAGGGGGTGCGCGGCAGCTCGTCGACGCGCTTCAGCCGCACCGGCACCTGATAAGGCATCAGCCTTTCCTTGAGCCAGGCGCGCAGCGTCTCCTCGTCCGGCGCGGCGATGCCGCTGCGCGCGATCCAGGCGGCGACCGGCACCTGCCCCAGCCGCCGGTCGGCAAGCCCGGTCACTGCCGCCTCGCGCACCGCCGGATGCGTCTGGATCGCCTTCACCACATCGTCCGGCAGCACCTTGAAGCCGCCGCGCACGATCGCGCCGTCGTGCCGGCCGCGGATCCACAGGAAATCGTCGGCGTCGATCGTCGCGAGATCGGTGGTGCGCACCCAATCCCGGCCATTGCCGATATTGGGCGCGCGCAGCTCCAGCAGCCCCTCGGCGCCGCGTTCCAGCACCGCGCCGCTCTCCGGATCGAGCACCCGCGCCTCGGCGCCCTTGTTGAGCCGGCCGACCGAGCCCCGCTTCTCGCGCCAATGCGCCTTGAAATCCTCGAGCGTCCAGCCCGCGACGCCGCCGGCAAATTCGGTCGCGCCGTAATTTTGCAGCACGGGAATGCCGTAGCGCTCGTAAAAGGCGTCGGCGAGGTCGGGATCCAGCGGCGCCGTCCCGGTGCGATAGGCGACCAGGCTGGAGAAATCCTCCTTGGGAATGTCCGCGTCGAGCAACATGCGCAGCGCCGAGGGCGGCGCGCCCGCCACCTTGGGGCGATGGCGCACCACCGCGTCGCGGAATCCCTCTACCGTGAACTTCTCGATCAGGCAGACCTTCCGTCCGGCGAGCAGATTGTTCATCACGCCCGTGATGCCGGCGATATGGGCGAGCGGCGCGGTGACGATCTGCACGCCCGAGCGCAGCTTCGGCACGGCATCGGCGTCGCGTCCCTTCTCATAGGAGGCCGCGCCGGCCAGCGCCTTCTCCAGATTGCGCAGCGGCAGCGGGATGCGCTTCGGCTTGCCGGTGGTGCCGCTGGACAGCATCTCGATCGCGACGCCGGGCGCCTGCACCCTCGTCCATAACGCCGGGTCCGCGGCGGCAAGCAGATGGTTCGCGCCATCTTCAACGGCGATCACGGCGGCCCCGATGCGCCCGGCGGCCTCGCGCAGCCCCGGCCGATCCCAATCCTTCGCGGTGCCGACCAATATCGGCACGGCAGCATCCTCAATGTCTTCGGTCAGCTTCACGTCCGGCGATACCGCGTTGAGGCTGGCGAGGCAGCGCGCCGATGTGAAGATGGCGAGCAGCACGGGCAGCAGATCGATATGATTGCGCAGCAGCACGCCCACGCGCGCGCCTTCGCCTATTCCGGCCGCGTCCAGCGCCGCGCGGATCGCGGCCGCCCGCCCGGCTAGCTCGCCCCAATGCGTCCAGCGCCGGTCGAACTCCACCGCCGGCGCGGCGGGATCGATCGCCAGCACGGCCGCGATACTGCGCGCAAGATCCATGGCCATCCTCTTCCCAGATAGAGATATCTCAATACGCGCGCGCTATTTCTCCGCAAGAGGGGCGTGCGCTCCCCCGATCAATTGTTCCGCTTCGCACAGCGCGGCTTTCGATCCGGCCGTCGGGATAGGCGCGGCGCGCATCGTGCTGATGGTCATTTCGGGCTTTGACCACATAAATCGTATTTTGAAAGCCAATATACTACGAATCGAATTGACGGACCTTTCGGCCGGGATCATGATGCGAACAGGATTGAGGAGTTTTGAAATGGCAACAGCCCAGATCAGCCCGATCGCCGAATCCGCCACCCCTAGCCCGGACGAGATTCGCGAGCGCGCACGTGCCATGCTGCCGGACATTCTCGCGCGCGCCGCGCGGTGCGAGGCCGAGCATAAGGTGCCGGACGAGACCATCGCCGAGCTCAAGGCCGCCGGCATGTTCAAGATCACGCAGCCCAAGCGCTACGGCGGCTACGAGATGAACCCGAACGTGCTGTTCGACGTGCAGATGACGCTCGCCGAAGCCTGCATGTCGACGGCCTGGGTCTATGGCCTGCTCGCCGTCCACCAGTTTCAGCTCGGCCTGTTCGACGACCGTTGCCAGCAGGAAGCGTGGAGCGAGGATCCGGATACGCTGATCGCCTCCACCTATCAGCCGGTCGGCAAGGTGACGCGCGTCGAGGGCGGCTTCCGCCTTTCCGGCCATTGGGGCTTTTCCAGCGGCGTGCAGCATGCCGGCTGGATCTTCCTCGGCTCCGCGGCGCCGCCGCTGGTGGAGGGCGGCCCGCCGGTGATGACCACCTTCCTGCTGCCCAAGGGCGATTATCGCTATGTCGAGGGCACGTGGGACACGTTCGGCCTGCAGGGCACGGGCAGCCTGGACGTGATCGTCGAGGATGCGTTCATCCCCGCCTATCGCACCCACACGCTGCAGGAGGGCTTCGAGGTCGTCCACCAGCCGGGCCTCAAGGTGAACACCGGCCCGCTGTTCCGCATGCCCTGGGGCCAGCAATTCTCCCGCTCGGTCTCGACCGCGGCGATCGGTGCGCTGCAGGGCGCGCTGGATACATTCCTGCAGATTGCCGGCAATCGCGTGTCGACCAACACCGGCAAGGCGACCAAGAACGATCCGCAGGCGCAGGCCTATGCCGCCATGGTCCAGTCCGAGATCCTCGCGATGAAGACGACACTGCATCGCAATTTCGACGAGATGATGGCGTGGCTGGAGGCGGGGCAGGACATCCCGCTCACCGATCGCGTGCGCTATCGCTACGAGGCGGCGCAGGTGGCGCGCAAATGCTCGGCGCTGGTCGACGGCTTCCTGCCGCTGCTGGGCGGGCGGGCGATCTACAATTCGTCGCCGATCCTGCGCTACTGGCGCGACATATTGGCCAGCCGTGCCCATGTGGCGAACAATCCCGATCCGCTCGGGGCCTCGCTCGGCGCGGTCTATATGGGCCAGCCCAATGTCGAGCTGTTCGTCTGAACCCCTTCGATAGCCCTTTTCCGTCATCCTGACGAAAGTCAGGATCCATTGGCGCTCCGCTTGAATGGGCATCGTGTCGCGAATGGATGCTGGCTTTCGTCAGCATGACGGCTGTTCTGAAAGTTGGATAGGATGCCCATAACGGAGAGCATCGGTTTCGCGCGCGATTTCACGCGGGTCGAGGACGCACGGGTGGTCGACAGCGAAAGCGATGTCGCGTGGGACGCGGCCGGCGATTTCGTGGTGATCGGCTATGGCGGCGCGGGCGTCGCGGCCGCGTTGCAGGCACGCGAGAACGGGCTGGACGTGATCGCGATCGACCGGTTCGAAGGCGGCGGATCGACCGCGATGAACGGCGGCATCTATTATGCCGGCGGCGGCACCGCGATCCAGAAAGCGGCGGGGGTCGAGGACAGCCCCGAGGCGATGTTCGAATATCTCGAGCGCGAGGTGCAGGGCGTCGTTTCCGACGAGACGCTGCACCGCTTCTGCGACACCAGCGTCGCGACGATGGACTGGCTGATGAGCAAGGGGGTCGAGTTCGACCCGACCTATTATCCCAAGAAGACCAGCTACCCGGCGCGGGGCATCTATCTCTATCATCCGGACAATTCGCTGCTGCCGGCCTATCGCGGCACGCATCCGCCCGCCGCGCGCGGCCACAAGAGCTATCTCGATCTCGGCAATGCCGCGCAGGGCTTCGGCCGGGCGCTGTTCGAGCCGCTGCGCGACGCGGCGGCGAAGGAAGGCGTGCGGGTGATGCGCTTCACCGAGGCGCGGCAGCTGATACTCGACACGGCCGGGCGGGTGCTCGGGCTCAAGGCGCGGCACGTTTCGCCCGATCATCCCAGCTACCAGGCGCTGGTGAACGCACAGCGCGCCGCCGCCAAATGGCTGCTGATGCTGCCGACGGCGATGCCGGGCGCGCAGGTGACGCTGGCGATCGGCAAGCGCTTCGCGCGCAAGGCGGCGGCGATCGAGGCCAAGGCGGCGAAGGAGGTCTTCATCCGCGCGCGGCAGGGCGTGTGCCTTGCGTCCGGCGGGTTCATCCAGAATCAGAAGATGCTGAAACATTATGCGCCGCGCTTCGAGAAGGTGATGCCGGTGGGATCGCTGGGCGACGACGGCAGCGGCATATTGCTCGGCCGCAGCGCCGGCGGCGCGCTGGACAGGATGGGCACCATCTCCGCCTGGCGCTTCCTCAACCCTCCGTCCGCCTGGGCGGAGGGGATGCTGGTGAACGCCAGGGGCGCGCGCTACGTCAATGAATCGAGCTACGGGGCGACGGTCGGCGAGGCGATGATGAAGCCGGAGAATGACGGCGTCGCCTGGCTGATCATGGACGAGGCGCTGTGGCAGAAGGCCAGGCATCAGCTCAAGCATGACAAGATGCTGCCTTTCCAGCGCGATCCGGCCAAGCTGACCATGATGATCCGATCTAAGAAGGCGCCGACGATCGCGGCGCTGGGCGCCAAGCTCGGCTTCGATCCCGCCACCTTCGCGGCCACCGCCGCCGCCTATGCCAATGCCGCCGCCGAGCGGGCGCCCGACGCCTTCCACAAGGCGCCGGCCGACATGGGCAAGTTCACCAGCGGCCCCTTCCACGCGATCGATCTCGGGCTGGAGAGTCCCTTCTTCCCCTGCCCCTCGATCACCGTCGGCGGGCTCAAGGTGGAGGAGTCGTCCGGGCTGGTGCTGCGCGAGGACGGATCGCCGGTTCCCGGCCTCTATGCGGCGGGGCGCACAGCGATCGGCATCTGCTCCAACCTCTATATGAGCGGGCTTTCGGCGGCGGATTGCATCTTTGCCGGGCGGCGCGCCGGCAATCATGTCGCCGGGCGGGACCGGGAGCGGCAGGCGGCTTGAGGTTGGAGCAAGACCTCCGACCACGCCGCCTCCACCGTCATGCTGACGAAAAGAGGTGCTATCCCCCACCCACCCCCAGCTGACCGCTTATCTCAGCCGCCGCGGCGAACAGCCGTGGCAGCTGATCCTCCAGCGCCTCGATCGAGGTCTTCGCTGCCGAGAAGCTGAGCGACAGGGCGAAGAGCGGCTGCTGCGCATTGCCGTGATGCACCGGGACGGCGATGCAGCGCAGGCCGGGGATCAGTTCCTCGTCGTCGATCGCCCAGCCGCGCTCGCGGATGAGGGCGAGCTCCGCCGCCAGCGCGGCTTCGGTGGTGATGGTGTTCGGGGTCAGCGCCACGAAGGGCCCGCGCAGCGCGCTTTCCGCCGAGCCATCGGCATCATGGGCGAGCAGCACCTTGCCGATCCCCGTGCAATAGGCCTCGAGCTGGGTGCCCTCCACCGACGGGATGGCGCCGCGGCCATAGGGCTGCTTGACGATATAGGTCACCATGCCCTGCTCCAGCAGGCCCATATGGGCGTGGGCGCGGGCGGAACGCGCGAGGCGCGCGACGGCCGGCCGGCCGATGTCGATCAGCATGTCCCGCCAGGACACGCTCCCGGCGATGCGGAGCGCCGCGGGGCCGAAATGATAATGGCCCCGCGCCGGCGCCACGAGATAGCCACGGCCGACCAGCGAGAGCAGGATGCGGTGCACAGTGGAAGTGGGCAGGCCGGTCTCGGCGGCGATCGCAGGGAGCGAGTGCCGTCCGGCCGCCACCGCTTCCAGGATGGACAGCGCCCGAAGCGCGAGCAGGGAATCGGCAGCCATGTCCAATTCTCATCTGATGGGAATTCATCCGCAATCGCATTTTGCATGTCGGCAGGCCGGGGCCTAATTCAAGGGCCTCAACCCGACTCCGGCGCTGGACCCGTGCCGCCGATCGGGACGGGCAAGATCGGCTGTCGGGCGACAGCCTGGCGGAGGATATGAACGGCAGATGACTTCCGACACCACCACATCATCGCGAACCGACGGCTATGCCACCGAGCTGTACGAGGCGTTGCGCGACGGGCGGACCGTGACGCCGCTGATGGGACGTGATGCGACGCTCACCATCAACGACGCCTATGCGATCTCGCTCGGCATATTGGAACGGCGCAAGGCGGACGGCGAGCGCGTCGTCGGCAAGAAGATCGGCGTCACCTCCAAGGCGGTGCAGGACATGCTGGGCGTACACCAGCCCGACTTCGGCTTCCTGACCGACCGGATGTGGATCCAGAACGAGACGATCGACATCGCCGAGACCGGGCTGATCCAGCCGCGCGCCGAGGCCGAGATCGCCTTCATCCTGCGCGACGGGCTGAAGGGACCGGGCGTCACCGCCGAACAGGTGATCGCCGCGACCGAGAGCATCGCGCCCTGCTTCGAAATCGTCGATTCGCGCATCGCGGACTGGAAGATCGGCATCGTCGACACCGTCGCCGACAACGCCTCCTGCGGCGTGTTCGTGATCGGCGAGGCGCGGGCCGATCCGCGCGCGCACGACCTGCCGGCGCTCCACGTCACCGTCACCAAGAACGGCCAGCCGCTGTCCGAAGGCTATGGCTCGGCAGTGCAGGGCTCGCCGGCCGAGGCGGTGGCGTGGCTCGCCAACACGCTGGGCGCCTATGGCGTCACGCTGGATGCGGGCGACGTGATCCTGTCGGGCTCGCTGGTGCCGCTGGCGCCGGCCGTCGCGGGCGACGTTTTCGAGATGGAACTCCATGGCATCGGGCGCTGCGCCGCCCGCTTCGTTTGAAGGATACAGCATGGCTAAAGTGAAGGCAGCGATCATCGGTTCGGGCAACATCGGCACCGACCTGATGATCAAGATGGTGAAATATCCGCAGAATATGGAGCTGGTGGCGGTCGTCGGCATCGATCCGGCGTCCGAGGGCCTGGCGATGGCGCGCGAGCGCGGCATCGAGACGACGCATGAGGGGATAGAGGGGCTGAAGAAGCTCGCTTCCTACCCAGAGATCGGCATCGTGTTCGACGCGACCTCGGCCTATGCGCACAAGGTGCATGACGAGGCGCTGCGCGCCGACGGCAAGCAGGTGGTGGACCTGACCCCCGCCGCGATCGGCCCCTTCACCATCCCGCCGGTGAACATGGAGGATCATCTCGACCAGCCCAACGTCAACATGGTGACGTGCGGCGGCCAGGCGACGATCCCGATGGTCGCCGCGGTCAGCCAGGTGGCGAAGGTCCATTATGCCGAGATCGTCGCGTCGGTCTCGTCGCGCTCCGCCGGCCCCGGCACGCGCGCCAATATCGACGAGTTCACCCGCACGACCGCGAACGCGATCGAGAAGGTAGGCGGCGCCGAGAAGGGCAAGGCGATCATCATCCTGAACCCGGCCGAGCCGCCGATGATCATGCGCGACACCGTCTTCACCCTCTCCGAGGGCGCGGACGAAGAAGCGATCCGCGCCTCGGTGAAGGCGATGGTCGCCAAGGTGCAGGAATATGTGCCCGGCTACCGCCTCAAGCAGGAAGTGCAGTTCGAGCGCTATGGCGACAACAACCGGCTGAAGATCCCCGGCCGCGGCGAATTCACCGGCATCAAGACCTCGATCTTCCTCGAGGTGGAAGGCGCCGGCGACTATCTCCCCAGCTATTCGGGCAATCTCGACATCATGACCGCCGCCGCCAAGGCGACGGGCGAGCTGCTCGCCAAGAAGATCCTCGAAAAGCAGAAGGTGGCCGCATGAGCTTCGACGTCAACACCCAGAAGCTGTACATCCAGGACGTGACCCTGCGCGATGGCATGCATGCCATCCGCCACATGTACGGCACCGATCATGTCGCCGCGATCGCCAAGGCGCTCGACGAGGCCGGCGTGGATGCGATCGAGGTCGCGCATGGCGACGGCCTTTCGGGCGCGAGCTTCAACTACGGTTTCGGCGCGCATACCGACTGGGAGTGGCTGGAGGCGGTCGCCTCGGTGCTCAAGAAGTCGGTGCTGACCACCCTCATCCTGCCGGGCGTCGGCACGGTCGAGGAGCTGAAGCGCGCCTATGACCTCGGCGTGCGCTCGGTGCGCGTCGCGACCCACTGCACCGAGGCCGACGTCTCGAAGCAGCATATCGGCATCGCCCGCGATCTCGGCATGGACGTGTCGGGCTTCCTGATGATGAGCCACATGATCGAGCCCGAGGCGCTGGCCCAGCAGGCCGTGCTGATGGAAAGCTATGGCGCGCAGTGCGTCTATGTGACCGATAGCGGCGGCGCGCTGGACATGGACGGGGTGCGCGATCGGCTGCGCGCCTATGACAAGGTGCTGAAGCCCGAGACGCAGCGCGGCATCCACGCCCACCACAATCTCTCGCTCGGCGTCGCCAACTCGATCGTCGCCGCGCAGGAAGGCGCGGTGCGCATCGACGCCAGCCTCGCCGGCATGGGCGCGGGCGCGGGCAATGCGCCGCTGGAGGTGTTCATCGCCGCCGCGGACCGCAAGGGCTGGAACCATGGCTGCGACGTCATGGCGCTGATGGACGCGGCCGAGGATCTCGTCCGCCCGCTGCAGGACCGCCCGGTCCGCGTCGACCGCGAGACGCTCGCGCTCGGCTATGCCGGCGTCTACTCCTCCTTCCTGCGCCATGCCGAGAAGGCGGCGGCCGATTACGGCCTCGACACCCGCACCATCCTGGTCGAGCTCGGCCGGCGCAAGATGGTCGGCGGACAGGAGGACATGATCGTCGACGTCGCCCTCGACATGATCAAGGAACAAGAAAAAGCCGCGTGACAAAGCCTGGTACGGGGCTTTCCACCGCCTCGTGCCGCTAATCTGTCCGCATGGGCTTGGGCGCGCGGGAGGGGTTCCCCTTCCTCCGTCATCCTGACGAAAGTCAGGATCCATTTTGCCGCAGCGTATCGTCTTATCGGCGACTCTGCGGCGAATGGATCCCGGATCAAGTCCGGGATGACGAAGGGAGAAGAAGGAAAGCTCTCTCCGCGCTCCCGGCGCACATGCGGGGAGACTGAATGGACAGGGTGCAGACCGACATATTGGTCGTCGCGGCGCTTCCGCCGCCTCGATGGCGGTGTGGATCCCTACACCCATTAGCAGCCGGAAATCGCCGGCTTCTCCGACTGCGCGGAGGATGGCCATGCCTGTGTGAAGGCGCTGGTCGGCCGCGACGCGAAGGGAGCTTCGGAACGATTTAGCCCAGATGGAGCGTGGATCATCGCCTCCGTGAGAGAGGGGAGAGGAAAGCATGGCACGCACGACGGTGGTGACGGGCAGCGCGTCGGGAATCGGACGCGCCATCGCCGACCTGCTGCGCGAGCGCGGCGAGCGGGTGATCGGGGTCGACCTCAAGGGCGCCGAGGTGACCGCTGATCTCTCCACGGCGGAAGGCTGTGCGGCGATGGTGGAGGCCGTGACCATGCTCGCCCCGGATGGCGTCGACGCGGTGATCGCCAATGCCGGCGTGCTCCAGCCGGACGCGCTCTGTATCGCGGTGAACTATCATGGCGCGATCCGGACGCTCGAGGGATTGCGTCCGTTGCTGGCCAGGTCGCCCGCGCCGCGGGCGGTGGTCACCGCCTCGCTGGCGGTTGCGATCGGCGCGCCGACCGGCCTCGCCGAGGCGATCGATCGCGGCGAGGATGTGGAGGACCGGCTCGACGGCACCGGCTATGCGGTGAGCAAGCGCGCCATCGGCCATTGGGTCCGCCGCGTCGCACCGATATGGGCGCGCGCCGGCATCCTGCTCAACGCGGTGTGCCCCGGCCTCGTCGAGACGCCGATGCAGGCGGCGTCCATGGAGAATCCCCAGGTGCCGGCGATGATCGCCACCATCCCGATGGGCCGCATCGCCCGCCCGCGCGAACTGGCCGAGCTGTTCGCCTTCCTGGCGAGCGAGGCGAACAGCTATATGAGCGGACAGCTCGTCTTCGCGGATGGCGGGCTGGAGGCCGCGACACGGCCGGAGCTGTGCTAGGCTCCGTCAGGGTCGGAGCGCCGGCCGCCGCAGATGCCAGCCGGTGATGCTCTGATAGGCCTTGGCCGCCGCGAGCACGCGCGCGTCGCCGCGCATCGGGCCGACGAGCTGGACGCTGGACGGCAGCCCGGCCTCGTCGAAGCCGGCGGGCAGGCTGATCGCGGGACTGCCCGAGGCGTCGAACGGGATGGTGTAGCGGGCGACGCGATCGCCGAAGGTCATCATGTCGCCGAGCAGTTCCTGCATCCGCGCGAGGCTCGGCACCGCGATCGGCATCACCGGGCACAGGAACAGGTCCACCCCGACGAACATCGCCTCCACCGAGCCGCGGAAGGCATCGCGCGCGAGGCCGGCGAGGGTCACCGTCTCGGCGGTGAGCATCGGTGCGGCGTCGAGGTTCGCCGCCAGCGCCGGGCCATAGTCGGCGCGGCGCGACGGCCAGGTCTCGCGGTGGTTGAGGATCTGCTCGGCCAGCATCAGTGCGATGCCGATCGACATCACCTCCCGAGTCGACGGGAAGTCCACCTCGACGATCTCGGCGCCGAGCTCACGGAACACCTCCTCAGCCTCCGCCAGCGCAGCGGCGACGGAGGGTTCGATACGCTCGCGGCACCAGCGCGGATCCACGCCGATGCGCATGCCGGCAATCTCGGCGGACTGCGGCACGAAGGGATCGGCGAGGCTGGTCGGATCCGCCTCGTCGCGCCCGGCCAGCACGGCGAGAACCAGCTCGGCATCCTCGGCGGTGCGGGCGAGCGGGCCGATATGGTCGAAGCTCTGGCTGAGCGGCACCAGCCCGGCGCGGCTCACCCGGCCATAGCTGGGCTTGAAGCCGGTGATGCCGCAGGCCGCGGCCGGAAAGCGCACCGACCCGCCGGTGTCGGTGCCGAGCGCGGCGAAGCAATAGCCGGCCGACACCGCCACGCCGGTGCCCGAGGAGGAGATGCCCGTCCAATGATCGGGCGACCAGGGATTGCGCGGCGGATCGATCGCCGGGTGATGCTCGGCGGTCGCGCCTTCGGAGAGCTGCTGCTTGCCGACGATCACCGCGCCCGCCTCGCGCAGCCGGCGGACCACAGTCGCGTCCTCGCCGGCGCGATGGCCCTCCCGCACCGTCATGCCCGCGCCGGTGCGATAACCGGCGATGTCGATCAGATCCTTGATGCCGACCGGAATGCCGTGCAGCGGACCGCGCGAGCGCCCGGCCGCGCGCTCTTCGTCGGCGCGCCGCGCCTCGGCACGGGCGCTCTCGCGCAGCACATGGGTGTGCGCCTTCAGCTGCGCGTCGAGCGCGTCGATGCGGGCCAGCGCCTGTTCGGTGAGCTCGCTCGCGCTGGTCTCCCCCGCCTCCATCAGCCGGGCCGCCTCGGCCAGCGTAAGCTCTTCGATCGCCATGTTTTTCTACCCTCTCGCTGAAGGAAGCCAGCCATGCCGGCACCCTTGAAGATCATCCAGTGCGGCACCGGCATCGCCGGCAAGGAAGCGCTCGGCGCGATCCTCGAACGGCCCGACCTCACCCTGGCCGGCCTGCTCGTCCATAGCGCGGAGAATGCCGGCCGGGATGCCGCCAGCTTCGTCGGCGCGCCCGATTGTGGCGTGATCGCGACACGCGACGTCGCTACGCTCGTCGCCACGCCGACGGATGCGGTGCTCTACATGCTGCTGGTGCCCGATCTGGACGCCATCTGCGCCTTTCTCGCCTCGGGCAAGAACGTCATCACCACGGCGGGCTTCATGTACCCGGCCTGGAACAAGCCGGAGGCCGACGCGAAGCTGCGCGCCGCCTGCGCGGCCGGGGGCAGCAGCTTCTACGTCTCCGGCGTCAATCCCGGCTTCGTCGACGAGATATTGCCGCTCACCCTCTCGCTGCTCAGCCGCGAATGGGAGACGGTGACGATCACCGAATATGCCGACTGCTCCACCTATCCCTCGCCGCCGATGCTGTTCGACGTGATGGGCTTCGCCAAGACGCCCGAGGACATCGCCGCCGGCCGCGTCGCCGACATGAGCGTGATGACCGATTTCTTCGCCGCCTCGGTCGCCTCGCTCGCCCACGGGCTCGGCCTCGCGCTGGACGAGGTGCGCCAGACCCGCGAGTTCGTCACCGCCGCGCAAGGCTTCGACATCGGCGCAGGCCGGATCGAGGCGGGCACCATCGCCGGCCAGCGCTGGCGCTGGGCGGGGGTCGTGGCCGGCGTCGAGCGGATCGTGCAGCAGACCTATTGGATCGTCGCCTTCGATCTCGGCGAAGGCTGGCCGCAGACCGGCGAGATGGAAGGCGACGTGCGCTGGACGGTGACGATCGAGGGAAATCCGGCGCTGCGCTGCACCTTCGAGACGCGCCCGAGCTTCGCGCCCGGCACGCCCGCGCGCGGCGCCAACACCTCCGGCACCGCGACGGCGATGGCGGCGGTGAATGCGCTGCGGCCGGTGGTGGAGGCGCCCGCGGGGCTGCTCACCGCGATCGACCTGCCGCAGCCGCGGTGGCGGGGCTAATCCAGTAGTGGATTCCCAACCCGTTTGCACTGAGCTTGTCGAAGTGCTCCCTTCTCTTCTTTCCATCGCTCGACAAAGTAGAAGGGAGGGCTTCGACAAGCTCAGCCCAAACGGCGATAGGTCAGGATCACTGCATGTCGGTATAAGGCGAGGCTTCTCGACTTCGCTCGACACGAACGGGGTTGGCGAAAGCCCTTAGCCCAGCGCCGGCGGGGTACCCGGCAGGAAATCGAAATATTGGCCCGCGGTCATGCCGCCGTCGACGGTGACCTCCGATCCGGTGCTGTAGCTGCTCTCCGGCCCGGCGAGGAACAGGATGGCCGCAGCGACTTCCTCCGGGAAGGCGAGGCGTTGGATCGGGTTATGTGCAAGATTCTTGTCGAGATCGGATTTCCGCAGGCTCCCGTCGGGATTGGCGAGTGCGGTGAACACCCCGCCCGGATGCACCGAATTCACCCGTATGCCGCGATGCGTCAGTTCCAGCGCGGCCACCTTGGTGAAGCCGCGCACGCCCCATTTGGAGGCGGCATAGGGCGCCATCGCATTATGCACGGTGAGGCCGTCGACCGAGGAGACGTTGACGATCGCGCCGCCGCCCGCCGCCTCGATGGCGGGCGCGGCCGCCTGGACACCGAAGATCGGGCCGATCAGGTTGATGTCGATCACCCGGCGGATCTCCTCCTCCGTATAATCGCCGATCAGATTGTAGATCATGATCCCGGCATTGTTGACCAGGATGTGGAGCCCCCCGAAATGCGCGACCGCTTGCTCTACGACTACCGTCCAGGCATCGCGCTGCCGCACGTCGAGCGTCACCGCCAGCGCGGCCTCGCCGATCTCGGCCGCCAGCGGCCCCGCATCGGCGACGTCGGCGAGCACCACCTTCGCGCCTTCCGTGGCGAAGAGCCGCGCGGTCGCCGCACCGATCCCGCTCGCCGCGCCGGTGATCAGCGCGACCTTGCCGTCCAGCCTTGCCATGACAGTCTCTCCGATCAGTAGACCACGCCGCTGTTCCAGCCGAGCGGCCCGCCGAGCATCTCGCGGAATACGATCGGCTGGCGCCCGTCGACATCGGTCACGCCATATTTGATGCCGAGCTCGGACGTGTAGAAGGCCTGGCCCGAAAGTTCGGCGAGATCGGGCGCCGTCGCCACCGCGTGGATGATCCGGCCGGTGAATTCCGGATGCTCCTCGATCCCCTTGAACTTCTCATATTCCTCGGGATGCTCGCGCTGTGCGATCTCGGTCCGCTCGGTCTTGAGCACGCCCAGCCACAGCGCGATCGTCGAGACACCGAACGGCCTGAGGTCGAAGCCCATGTCGAAGGCGAGCTTGTCATGCGCCGCCTTTTGCGAGCCATAGGCCGGGCCATGCATGTAGCAGGCCGCGCCGGGCGAGGAGACGAAGGCAATCAGCCCCGCCTTGCGCGGCACCATCAGCTGCGCGGCATGCCAGCTGGCGATGTAGGAGGAGCGCAGCCCGACATCGTAGATCTTCACGAGGTCGGTCGGCTTTTCCCAGAAGGGCTTGGCGGTGGTCAGGTCGTCATGGATGAAGGTGGCGTTGTTGACGAGCAGGTCCAGCCGCCCGCCATTCTCGTCCGCCACCTGCCGGAACAGCGCCTCGACCTGTGCATCGTCGGCATGGTCGCACGCCACCGCGACGCCGCGGCCGCCCGCCTCGGTCACCTCGTCGGCGGTCTTGAAGATGGTGCCGGGCAGCGGCGCATCGCCCTCCGCCTTGGAGCGGCCGGTGACATAGACGGTATAGCCCTCGCGCCCGAGCGCCACCGCCACACCCTTGCCCGCGCCGCGGCTGCCGCCGGTGACGATCGCCACCCGTCCGCCCTGATCCGCCATCATCCACTCCCTCCGGTTCGCAGGAACCCTCCTCCCGCTTCTCGTTTTCGATTGCTAGTGGTGCCTCTTATTGTTGGAAACGTATTTTTTGCGAGAAATGCGATCGCCTTGCGTTGCGGATCGATGCGCCCGGCCTAAGCTCGAACGGCAGAACGGAGGGCCCCGAAAAAAGCCCGGCCGCACCATGAGGGGAGCAGCATGTCGACCACCGCCTACGCCGCCGATCCGGAGGAATATCGAAGCTTCAGCACCGGCCGGAAATGGTTCTCGCCCAATGACGACAAGGCGTGGGGCGAGAAGCTCTACCTGATCTTCCTGCCGCTGTTCTTCGCTTATAATGCAGTGATCCAGCAGATGGGTTGGCTGGACGTCGGCAATTTCTGGCACGTGACCCAGAATATCCTGATGTGGTTCCCCTACTGCATCATCCTGCCGCTGATCCTGCGCCGGAACACCGGCATCCCCTTCTACAAGCAATGGTGGTTCAAGTTTCAGGTCTACATCTTCTTCATCGTCTTCTTCGAGACCTATTTTCACACCGAATATTTCTTCGAAACGCTCGGCATGCGCTATCATTTCTCGAAGATCACGCTCTACTTCGATTCCTACCTGCTCGGGCCCAATCAGCGTACCGCGCTCGCCCATGACCAGCGCATCCCGGTCGGCATGTATCTCAACACCATGGCCTTTTTCACCGTCTATCATTCGGCGGCGATCGTGGTGATCCGCCGGCTGGTGAACCTGGTCCGCGATCTCGGCGGCGGCAGCGTGGCGGCCTCGCTCAACCAGCGCCTGTCGGGCGGGCAGCTTGCGGCGTTCATCATCGCCACCGCGTTCACCGCCTTCTTCTTCGCCTGGGCCGAGACCTTCTTCTACATGACGTCGGCCGGCCATTCGAACGTCTGGTACATCGATCTGCACACGCAGCTCTATGTCGGCTCCTGGTGCTATGCGCTCTACTTCATCTTCTCCTTCCCGAACGTGTTCTGGCTGGACGAGACGCCGCGCCGCGCGCCCTGGTCGCTCTGGTACACCGCCGTGCAAGCCACCGCGATGACCATGTTCGTGCTGCTGTTCATCGATCTCTGGACGATGTTCTCCGGCGCGCCCTTCGCCGACAGCTGGCCGATCCCGCGCTGAGGCCAGCCTTCCGACCCCTTCCGGCTGCCGGCGGACGCACCGCCGGCAGCCGCTTTTCATGAGAGGAGTTTTGCCATGTCCGACACGTCACGCCTGGAAAAGGGCAAGGAAATGTTCGCCGCCGTCTACGGCAAGACCGTGCCGATCCCCGAAGGCGCGGCCTATACGCCGTTCACCGAACTGATGCTCACCAATCTCTTCGGCGACGTCTGGGGACGCGAGACGATGAGCGTGCGCGATCGGCGACTGATCCTGATCGGCGCGATCGCCGCGCTGGCGCCCGATCCCTCCATGCTGATCGAGATCCAGCTGAGAGCCGCGCTCGACAATGGCGAGCTGCAGCGCGAGCAGCTGCGCGAGATCGCGATCATCCTCACTCAATATATCGGCTATCCGCGCACCGTACCGGTGATGCAGACGATCGAGAAGGTGTTGGCCGAAACGGAAGCGAAATAGGCGGCCCGGCGCCCGGCGCGGTTCACCGCGCCGGGGCAGGCGCCGTCCAGCCCTTCACGACGTCTCCGCCCTTCATCACGAAGCGGACGCGCTCCAGCTCGGTGATGTCGGCCATCGGATCGCCCGACACCGCGATCAGATCCGCATAGCGCCCGCTCTGCACCGAGCCGACGTCGGCGGCGGCATCGAGCAGATCGGCGGCACCGGTCGTCGCCGCTTTGATCGCGTCCATCGGCGTCATTCCGGAACGGACCATCAGCGCGAATTCCTGCGCATTGGTGCCGTGCGGCGCGATGCCCTGGTCCGTGCCAAAGGCGATCTTGACGCCGGCACGATAAGCGCGGCCGAGATTGGCGATGGTGATCGGCCCCACTTCCAGCGCCTTCTTGGCCGATGACGGATTCAGCGTTTCGGGATGCGCCTTGGCGACGCGGACGACCGTATCGGCGACCAGCAGGGTCGGCACCAGATAGGTGCCGTGCGCCTTCATCACCTTATAGGCCGTCTCGTCGGCGAAGGAGCCATGCTCGATCGAATCGACGCCCAGCTCCGACGCGCGGATGATCGCGTCGCGGCCGTGGGCATGCGCGGCCACCTTCATGCCCAGGCTGTGCGCGGTGGCGACGACCGCGCTGATCTCCGCGTCGGTCATCAGCGTGTGGTTGGGATCGTCGCCGATGCTGAGCACGCCGCCGCTCGGCATGATCTTGATGAGGTCCACGCCTTCGCGATGCATCCGGCGCACCACCTTGGCGGCTTCGTCGGCACCGTCGACCACGCGGCCGTCGCTGTGGAAATCGAGATCCGGCCGCATCCCGTTCTGCGGATCGCCATGGCCGCCGGTGGGGCCGAGCGGATAGCCCGAGACCCACAGGCGCGGACCGGGGATCGCACCGCGCGCTATGGCGCGCTTCAGCGCCACGATCGCGCTCGTCTCGGCACCGACGTCGCGTACCGAGGTGAAGCCGGCATCCAGTGTCTTGCGGACATTCTGCACGGAATCGAACGCGGTATCGATCACCGAGGTCTGCACGCGCTCGGCGACCGGATTCTTGCCGCTGTAGTTGGACATGATGTGATCATGCGCGTCGATGAGGCCGGGCAGCACGGTCGCGGCCGACAGATCGACAATGGTGGCGCCCTCCGGCGTCACGAAGCCATCCCGCACCTCGGCGATGCGATCGTCGTGGATCAGGATCGAAACCTTTTCGCGCGGCCGGGCCGCGACGCCGTCGATCAGCCGCCCGGCGTGGACCACGACGTCGCGGGCCTCCGCGGGAAGCGAGGCCGTGCCGAGCGCGGCCATGACAGCAAGCGCCGCAAGGTGCAGCGGAGTGCGACGAAACATGGAAATCCCCCTGTTCAGGCGGCGGCCCCCTCCCCGACTTGCGGAGCGGGCGCCGCCGCGTGGCATCGTCAGAAGCTGGTCCGCACGTTGACGCCGATCGTGCGTGGCGTCGCGCTGGTCACCAGCGTGCGGCCGACCGCGATCGCGCTCGACGTCTGCCGGGTGATGGCCGTCGCGTCGAACAGGTTGGTCACGAACAGATAGACGCCCCATTTGTTGTCCGGCTGCTCGACGCCGAGGCGCGCATTCACCAGCGCATAATCGTCGACATGGCGGGCATAGACATAGTTGGGTCGGAAATCCGACCAGGAGCTGCCGACATAGTTGAAGTCCGCGCGGGCGAAGCCGGAGAGCTTCGCGTTGAGCGGCCAGCTATATTGCGCCGAAGCGCCGCCCATCAGCCGCGGCACATAGGGGATGCGATCGCCCTTGAGGCCCGAGGTGGCGGTGACGCCGGTATTCTGGTTCTCGGTCAGCTTGGCATCGATGTAGGAGATGTTGCCGAGAAGGGTGAGGCCGCTGGCCGGCCGGATCGAGGTCTCCGCCTCGACGCCGCGGACCCGCGCCTTGCCGGCATTGCCGATATAGGAGAAGGCTCCGTTCGGCGTGCGCAGCGTCACCTGCATGCGGCTCCAGTCGATCTGGAAGACGTCCACGTTCAGCGTCATCTTCCGGTCGAACAGGCTGGACTTCACGCCCAGCTCGTAATTCCACAGGCTGTCCGAGTCATAGGCGGTGAACGCCGCGTCGAGGCCCAGCACCTGGTTGGCGCCGCCGGGACGGAAGCCCTGCGCCGCCTCGCCATAGACCATGATGTCGCGGGTGATCTTGTACGAGGCGTTGGCCTTGAACACCCAGCCATTCTCGCTCGACTTCACCTCGGTCCGCGGCGTGATCCGGGCGCCGACGAGGATCGACGGGATCGGCGTGCTGCCGAAAATGTCCTTCTCATAGTGGAAATAGCGCGCGCCGCCGGTCAGGTTCAGCTTGTCGGTGATGTCCCACGACACCTCGCCGAAGCCGGCGAGCTGCGTCAGCGTATCGTCGATGTTGCGCACAGTCGCATATTCGAGCGGATAGATGATCTTGCCGGTCGCCGGATCCGCATTCACCTGCGGGTTGGTGACGACGATGTTGCGATCGGAATAGAAGCCGCCGACGGTCCAGTTGAGCGGGCCCTTGCCGCTCGAGCTCAGGCGCAGCTCCGCCGTCCAGGCGTCCATCTCCTGTTGCGGGAACAGCGCCGAGGTCGACTGACCATCGACCAGCGCATAGAAGTTGGTCAGCTGATCCGCGGAGCAGGCCGCCCCGCCGCCAACGAGAGTCGCGCAACGCGCCGGCGTGCGCTGGCCGCGAATGTAGCGCGACACGTCGGACACCGAGGAAAGCGTGCGGTGCATATAGGATCCCGACGCGGTCAGCGTCGCGAAATCGAGATCGTAGCTGGAGGTGACGCTGTAGAGCTGCACATTGTCGCGCACGGGCTGGCGCGTATAGGCGTCGGCGACATATTTGCCGGCCTGCAGCGTCCAGGTCGAGGTGTCGGTGTCGGCATGGTTGAAATAGCCGGCGATATCGATCGTCCAGCGCTCACTCGGCACCATCCTCAACAGGAAGCGGCCGCCATAGCTCTTCTGCTGGTTGATGTTGTTGATGCCGAGGACCTTGTTGTCGATGAAGCCGTCCTGCTTGCGGTAGAAGGCGACGGCGCGAAGACCGACCTTGTCGGTTGCGAGCGGCACGTTGACCATGCCGTTCACTTCATAATTCCAGCCGCCCTCATGGGTGTTCGACAGGCTGGCGTCGGCCATGCCCTCCACCTTGTCGAGCGCGGGCTTGTTGTAGATGACGCGCAGCGTGCCGCCCATAGAGCCAGAGCCATAGAGCGTGCCCTGCGGACCGCGCAGCACCTCGACGCGGTTGACGTCGAACAGGCGCAGCTCCGGCGTCGATCCCCCCGCATCGTTGCTGGCGCCGATCATGCCCGTCACCGGCGTCTCATCATAATAGGTGCCGATCATCGGTTCGCCGGGCCCCTGGATGCCGCGGATCACCACGCGGCGCTGCGATGGACCGCCATCGACGAAGTTGAGGCCGGGCGTTGTCGCGCCGAGATCGGCGATGCTCTGCACGCCTGAATTGGCGATCGCCTCGCCGGTGACGGCGGAAATGGAGATCGGCGTTTCCTGGATCGCGGTGCTGCGCTTCAGCGCGGTCACCAGAATTTCGCCTTCATCGGCCGTGGCGGACACGTCCTGCGCCCGTGCGATATCTGCCTGAAGCGCCGTACCACTGGCCACTGCCGCCAGCAGCACCGCCTTGAAACCGGCCGACCGCCAACCCCGCCCTTGCTGCGCACGATATTCTAGAAGGAAAGCCACCCTGTTCTCCCTTTCGCAGATCGCCGCGCATGCCGCCGCCGGTCCGCGGAGAGCCGCAGCCGGAAGCGCGCCAGCGGAGGCGAAACGCCGTCCCTATCGCCCTGTCAGGAATCCCCCCGGGGGATGAGATCCACCCAATGTCCCCCGCATATCGAACCACGACCACCGCCGCCCATCCCCGGCGGACTCTTTCTTATCGGTAATCAACCTGTAACAGTGGCTGCCGAGCGTCAACACAAGATTCCGGCTATTCACAGCTGAAATGCGCAAAACTTTCGTTTCGCAGCCCAATCGCGCAACGATCGTGTGCCTCCTGTGGAAAACTCACAAAATAGCGCCAAAAGCCTTATTTTCCGGCCTGAAAATGCATATTGCGTGCGCCTGCACGCAGCGATTTGCGTCAGCTTGATAACAAATCCGTTGCGCTCGCGCGATCGAAACGGAATGATGACAGGGCTTTAAGGGGGTGGATCTGCAAAGAAAGGGAGCTGATGCGCGTCGCGCCTCTGGCCACCCGCCCGCTCGGCACGATCCGTTCCATCGTCTCCAAGGAGGAATTGTGGGAAAAAGGACTTTCCTGGCCGCAGCCGCCAGCCTGCTTCTGTCCGGGTCTGCGATGGCGCAGCAGATGGATCCCGACTATGCGGCCACGGTCAAAGGCTGGACGACCAAGCCGGAGTTCATGAGCCCGCTGGTCGATCATCTTCCGATGCCGACGACCATTCCCTCGCCGAAACAGGCATTGGGCCAGCATATCGGCGCGCCGAACACGCTCCATTATTATGAACAGATCATCAACTATTATCGGACGCTGGCGGCCAAGTCCCCGCGGGTGAAGATCATCGAGATCGGAAAGAGCGAGGAAGGCCGCGAGAACATCGTGGTGATGATCTCCTCCGAAGAGAATATCGCCAAGCTCGACATCTATAAGAAGAATCTCGCACTGCTCGCCGATCCGCGCAAGCTCTCGCCGGCCGACGCGCCGGGCGTGATCGCCGCCACGAAGCCGATCTATCATATTTCGGGCGGCCTCCACAGCGCCGAGACCGGGCCGCCGGAAATGCTGATGGAGATGAGCTATCGTCTCCTCACCGAAGACAGCCCGATGATCCGCAATATTCGTGACAACCTCATCGTCGCGATCACGCCGGTCCTCGAAGCGGACGGGCGCGACCGCTATGTCGATTGGTATTATCGCAACCTGATCAACGAGCGGGACGATCGCAACAAGCCGGGCGGCCCGCCTTATTGGGGCAAATATATCTATCACGACAATAATCGCGACATCAATTTCTCGGACGCCAGCGCGCGTCACCTGATGGACTATTATCTGGAATGGCATCCGCCGATCATGCACGAGCTGCATGAATCGGTGCCGTTCCTCTACACCTATTCGGGCCAGGCCCCGCAGAATCCGGATCTCGACCCGATCCTGTTCGGCGAGCTGCCCTGGTTCTCCAACTTCGAGATGGCGCAGCTGACCAAATATGGCATGCCCGGCGTCTGGACCCACGGCTTCGTCGACGCGTGGACGCCGGGTTACCTCGCCTTCATGTCGTCGAACCACAACGGCATGCTGCGCATGTACGAAACCTTCGGCAATGCCGGCGCCACCACCATGCTGCGCCATGTCGCGCCGGAGGTGCAGAGCGGCGTGCGCGGCGGCGACTGGACGAAGCGCGACTGGTACCGCCCGCTGCCTCCCTACAAGGAGGTGATGTGGTCGATGCGCAACAACACCAACTATATGGAAACCGGCGTGCTGACCGCGCTGGACCTGGCGGCGCATTATCCCAACGTCGTGCTCGAGAATTTCTACAAGAAGAGCAGCAATGCGATCGCGGCGGGCACCGACAAGGCACCCTATGCCTATGTCATCCCGGCCGATCAGGCGGATCCGACGCGGATCCGCTTCATCACCGACATATTGCAGCTGCAGGGCATCGAGATCGGTCGCGCCACCCAGCCGGTGAAGGTCAAGGAAGGCACGTTCCCGGCCGGCTCGCTCGTCATCAAGCTCAACCAGCCCTATGGCCGCCTCGCCAAGATGCTGCTCAAGCTGCAGGACGACTATCCCGACGAGAATCTGACCACCTATGACGACGCCGCCTGGACGATGGGCCTGATGACCCACACCCGGATCGTCGAAGTCGCGGACAAGGCTGCGCTCGACGCCGCGGTGACGCCGCTGCAACGCTTCGTTCCGGCGGGCAGGATCAGCGGCCCGGGATCGCGCCTCTATGCGGTGCTCGATCAGGGCTCGGTCAACATGGTCACGCTGCGCTATCGCCTGAAGGAGGCGGGCGTGAAGATCGTCGAGAAGCCGTTCAAGGCGGGCGGCCGGACGATCCCCGCCGGCTCCTTCCTGGTCGACGGCAGCGCCTATGCGACGCTGAAGCCGGCGGTCGAGACGCTCGGGCTCGAGGCGGTCGGCCTGTCCGGCGATGCCGGCGCGCCGGCGCACGACAGCAGCCTGCCGCGCACGGCCGTGTTCAGCACCTGGGGATCGAGCGAGAAGGTCGGCTGGCTGCGCTACGCGTTCGACCAGCATCAGCTGGCCTATGACCTGATCTACAAGGAACGGATCCGCAAGGGCAATCTGCGCGCCGACTATGACGTCATCATCCTGCCCGCGCAGGGCAAGTCGACCAAGGACATCGTCTACGACATTCCGATGAAGGGCAAGCCGCTGCCCTATACCAAGACCGACACCTATCGCTTCTCCGGCGACTATGGCTCGTCCGAGGACGTGCGCGGCGGCATGGGGCTGGAAGGGCTGGTCGAGCTGCGCAAGTTCGTCGAGCAGGGCGGCACGCTGATCACCACCGGGGATGCCAGCGGCGTGCCGGTCGACTTCGGGCTGGTCGACGACGTGACCGCGACGCGCACCAGCGGCAATTTCTACGCGCCCGGCCCGATCGTGACGGCCAAGGTCCTCAAGCCGGCCAACCCGATCTTCTACGGCTATGAGGGCGATCTCAAGGACGCGCAGATGCCCGTCCGCTGGGCCTCCAACACGCTGCTCGCGGTGCCCGACCGGCTCAAGGAGGAGGTGCTGATGCAGTTTCCGGGCGGCAAGGCCGGAGTGCAGAGCGGCTTCATGCGCGGCGCCGACCAGGTGAAGGACCGCGCAGCGATCATCAACGTGCCGCAGGGCCAGGGCCGCATCCTGATGTTCGCCACCAATCCGATCTGGCGCTGGCAGAATCTCGGCGAGTTCCGGATGCTCTACAATGCCGTGCTCAACTGGAAGCAGCTCGGCCTGACCGACGTCGCCCCGCCGGCGCCGCCGGCAGTGCCCGAAGGGAAATAGCAGGACCGCCGGTGCCCCCTCCCCGCGCGCGGGGAGAGGGCGTTCCGCTCATCCCTTCAGGAAGCGCGCCAGCGCATCCCAGCTGTCGCGCTTCGCGGTCAGGGTCACCCGCGCCTCGGGCGCCGCCTGGAAGCCGTGATAGGCGCCCGGATAGACGTGCAGCTCGACGGGAACGCCCGCGCGGGTCAGGCGCAGCGCATAATCCAAGTCCTCGTCGAGGAAGAGATCGAGCGCCCCCACCGCCAGATAGGTGGGCGGCAGGCCGGCCAGGTCGGTCGCGCGCGCAGCGGCGGCATAGGGATCGACGTCCGGCCCGCCGGGCGCCTTGCCGAGCAGCGAGGTCCAGCCGAAGACGTTGCTTTCCGCCGTCCAGATATGCTCGCCGGCATGGGGATGCGGGTCGGCGGTGGTGCAGGTACGATCGTCGATCATCGGGTAGATAAGATGCTGGAAGGCGAGCGGCACCTCGCCGCGATCGCGCGCCAGCAGCGCCAGCGCCGCGGCCAGACCGCCGCCCGCGCTCTCGCCGCTGACCCCGATCCGCTTGGGATCGATGCCGAGGCTCGCGGCATTGTCATAGGTCCATTTGAGCGCGGCGTAGCAATCCTCGATCGGGGCAGGGTGCTGCACGTCGGGAGCCAGGCGATAGTCGACCGTCACGATCACGCAGCCGAGCGCCGGCGCCAGCTCGCGATGCTCGGCCGCCATCATCTCGGGCGTGCCCATCACATAGCCGCCGCCATGGATGTGGAAGATCGCGGGCAGCGCGCCCGCGGCATCCTTCGGCCGATAGATCAGCACCCGCACGTCCGGCGCGCCGGCGGGGCCGGGCACGAACCTCTCCTCGGGCTGCAGCGCGCCCTCGGGCACCGGCAGCATGGCCTGCATCTGCTTCATGCCTTCGCGCAGCGCCGGCAGCCCTTCCTTCGAGAGCGCAAAGACCGGGAAGGTCTCCAACACCGGACGGAGCTCGGGATCGACTAGGCTGAGATCGGTCATGACGGCATCCTCTGAGTGTCGTGATTCTTCAGATCCGCCGTATCGGATCGCTGCCGTCCCAATCAACCGCGGCGTCGCGGATCATCTTCATCAGCGCGCCGCTTTGTTGTGAATGACGGATCACCTCCAGGATCGTGCCCGGCCCGCCGCCGGTATCGACATAGAACCATTCGGCGCCCGAACCCGCGCCGCCAAGGATCATCTCGGCCCCCGCCTGGATACAGACGCGCTTGGCCTGCTCGATATCGTCGACGACGATGCAGGTATGATGCAGCCCTTCGCCGCCCCGATCGCGCCATTCCTTGTAGATGGAGGGCGCGTCATTCTCCTGCCGGATCACCTCGATCTGCATGTCGCCCCAATGGCCGAGCGCCACGGTGAGGTCGGGATCGGTCAGTTCGCCGCGGTAGCGCGTCCAGTCCGGTTTCTGGCCGCTGAGAATGTAGAAGGGGCCCGCCCCCATCGTCTCCACCCAGAAACGCAAGGTCGCATCGAAATCCTCCGGCACGAAGGCCAGCTGCATCACGGCGCCGAGCTCGGCGATCTTGGTCGGCGCGCTCATTTGACCTCCACCTGCACGGGAAAGCGATCGAAGTAGAATTGGAAGCGCCTGCGCACCTCGGCCGGATCGAGGCCGAAGTCACGGCGCAGATCATTGTCCAGCGCGCCATGCTTGCCACGCTGATTGTCCTGCAGGAAAGCC
The DNA here is from genome assembly GCF_009755815.1 of Flavisphingomonas formosensis. Lineage (GTDB taxonomy): Bacteria > Pseudomonadota > Alphaproteobacteria > Sphingomonadales > Sphingomonadaceae > Flavisphingomonas > Flavisphingomonas formosensis. Next base: position 5,894 of record NZ_WRPK01000011.1, on the reverse strand, counting down.
TGCCAGCGGCCGCGCAGCCGGTCGTCGATCGGCAGCCCGGCCTTGGCATAGATGCGCGCGACGATGCCCATCGGATCGGCGAGCAGCTCGTGGAAATAGACGTCCTCCGACTGGCTTTCGGGAATCGCGTCCCGATCGCGCACGCAGGCGCGCAGCAGCTTCTCATAGCGGGGGATCCAATAGGCGGCGAGCGCCCCGGGATCGACCCGGTCCACCCGCACGCGCGAGGAGTAAGCGAGCGAGGTGACCGCCGACGCGATCGATCCGATCGGATCGCGGTGATTGATCACGAAGGTCGCGTCCGGGAACACCGTCTTCAGCGCAGGCAGCTGCTCCATATGCTGCGGGCATTTGAGCAGCCAGCGATTGGGTCCCTTGAACCAGGTCAGCACCTGCAGCACGCGCTTCATGTAGCGATAGACGGGCGTCTGGTCGGTGTTCCAATAATAGTCGGTCCAGACATGGTTCGGCACGCCCCATTCGAGGTAATAGCTGCCGAAATCGATGCACTGCAGCTCGATATCCTCGGAGATATGGTCGGGATCGAACGGGTGCACCGCCTTGACGTAGGGCAGCATCGCATCCATCTGCGCCCAGGCTTCGGCGGCCTTGGCGTAGCGCGGATCGGTCGCGGGATCACCGGTCTCGTCCGGCCCGGCCGGCACCGGCCGCAGCGCCTCCCAATAAGGCAGCGAGCGCAGCCGATCGTCGGCGCCGAGGAAATTCTGGAGATAGGTGGTGCCCGAGCGTGGCAAGCCGGCAACAATCAGCGGACGATCGATCACGATGTCGAGTATCTCGGGATGCCGCGCGATCGCATCCTCGACCCGCAGCCGGTTCGCGGCGAAGCGGACCATGTCGGCATAGGTGCCGGCGCGCGCGAGCGCGGTGAGGTCGGTCTCGGCATCGATCGAGGCGACCCAGGTTTCGAGGCGGACGCGGAAACCCGGATCGCCGAAATCGGAAAGCCCCGTTTCGGCGCGCGCCGCCTCCAGCACGCTCTCCGCGGTGATGGTGACGGGGTGCGCCGCAGCGGCGGCGAGCGCACCTGCCTGCAGCTCGCTGAGCCGCGGCTCGCGCATGTCGTCGATGATCGTCTTGGCCTGTGCCGCCATCGTCTCTTCTTTCCTTCGCCTTCTTTCATCCTCCCCGGAACGGGGAGGGGGACCGCGCGCAGCGCGGTGGAGGGGTTCCCGCGCGCGTCATTTCCGACATCTGCGCTGTAGAGAGCTGAACCCCTCCACCACCCTGCGGGTGGTCCCCCTCCCCCTTTGGGGGAGGATGTAATCTTTCCACCTCACGCCGGGGCGCCCACCGCGGCGAGCTTGCCGCGCGTCGCCTCGATCTCGCCCTTCAGCCAATATTGGTACCAGCGGTTGCGCGGTGGGGCGGCGGCAAGCAGCGCCTCGTGCGCAGCCAGATGTGCGGCCAGCGCCTCGCCCTCGGCGGGATCGCCGGCCAGCGCGATCTCGGCGAGATGGATCGCCTCCAGCGGCTTGCCTTCCGCCGCGAGCGCACGGGCGCGACGGCCGAGCGCCTCCGGCCCCGCCAGCGCCGCGATCTCGGCATGCATGGCATGAGCCGGCACGTCGTAGAGCTCGGTGGTCGAGCGATAGTGGAACCAGCCGGCATAGCCGTACCAGATCGCCTCCACGTCCCAGATCACCGTGCCATAATCCTGCCCGACCTCCAGCTCCGGCGGCAGGCGGATCTCGCGCTTGAGCTGATCGAGGCTCTTGCCCTCGTTCATGCCGCGCACCGTCTCGTCATGCACATATTGCACGGCGTCGCGCAGCCGGGTGATCTCCTCGCGGATGAAGTCGCGGCCGCGGATCGGGTTGAAATGGCCGGTGACCAATATGTCCGGCTCGATATCGAGGATGCGCTGATAGGTGGCGAGATAGGGCAGCACGGGGCGCGGCCGGTCGCCGCGGATGGTGTGCAGGTTGGGCATGTGCGGGAAGAGCGGGCCCATCGCATTGCCGGTGAAGAGGATGCGCCGCTGCGGCAGCCACACCGCGAGCGAATCCAGAGTCTCGCCGCCCGGCAGCGCGATCACCTCGAAATCGACACCGCCCTGGGCGAAGCGATGGACGCCGTCCACCGCCACGTCGGGCGCGACGGTGGTGTAGACCGACTGCATGCCTGCCGCCATCGCCTCGGCATCGGCCGCATTCAGCGACTGCACCTCGTTCGGGAAGAAGCGCGGATTGCGGCGGTTGCGAAAAGCCTGGATGCGCACGTCATCCGCCTGGCAGGCCGGGCTCGCCCGGTGCGCGATCACCTCGCTCTCTGGTCCCTTGAACGCGTTGGTGCCGCCGACGATGTCGAGATGCGCCTGGGTGAGGATGATATGCTTCACCGGCGCGCGGCTCGCCTCGTCGAACTTGGCGCGGTGGATCGGCCCCTCGACGGCAAGGCCGGTGCTGATCACCACGTCGCCGTCCGCCGTCGTCACCAGATGGGCGTTGGTCGTGCCATGGGAGAGATAGACGCCGTCGACGATCCGGTAGAGCGGCGTCGCGAAGGTCGCCATCGCAAGCTCGGTCGATCCCTTGCGCCGCCGGTGCAGCGGGACCGCATCGCGTTCGTCGAAGGGGGTCTGTTCGATGGTCATGGCATCACCCTTGGATGGAGAAGCCGCCGTCGACCGGCAGCATCTGCCCGGTCACGAACGCGGCCGCGGGGCTGGTGAGGAAAAGCACCGGGCCGGCGACGTCCTCGGGCTGGCCGAGCCGGCCGAGCGGGGTGCGCGCCTCGCGATAGGCCTCGCGATAGGCCGCCGCGATCTCCGCGCCTATGCCGCTGGTACCGCCCGTCACGAGCACGCGCGCGTTGGCAAAGGTGAAAGCTGCGCTCGTCATGCGATCCTCTCTTTATCGTCTCTGGCCGACATGATGGCGGCCGGGCGGCGCAGGACAAGCGAAGCGCATTCGCGGTTTCGCATTTCGGACACTAAATCGGCCACGCCATCGCCCAACCGGAACCGGACATGGAACCGACCACCCTGCATGCATGCGCCGGAGCGCAGGATGTGGAGCTGTTGCCGTGCGGCGGCGACTAGCGGGCGAGCGCCTTCGTAACCGCCCTGCCCCTCGCGCGAGCTGTCCCTGCGCTACCGCCAGCGCCGGCGCCGATCCTGCGGCCCGAAGCATCAAGCTGGCCATCGTCCACATGCGGCCGCGATTGCCGGCCCGGCCCGCCTCCCCTACCCCTGTCGCCAGCCGGCGCAGGAGATCCGGCCGGAGTGGAAGCAGCCGAAAGGACATATGATGAGCGAGATCGATCCCGAGGCCTTCGCGCAGCTCGTGCGCGACGTCCGCATCCTCAAGGATATCGAGGCGATCAAGCGGCTGCGCTACGCCTATTTCCGATCGATGGACACCGCCCAGTTCGACGAGTTTCGCGAGGTGCTGACTCCCGATTTCTCGGCCCATTATGTCGGCAGCTCCTACGAATTCTTCGCGTCCAATCGCGACGAGTTCGTCGAGATGATCAGCCAGAGCTTCAGTACCAACATGGCCGCCACCCATCAGGGCCATCATCCCGAGATCGACATCATCGACGAGACCAACGCCACCGGCCGCTGGTATCTCCAGGATGTCGTCTACAAATATCACACCAACGAGCTGATCTACGGCACCGCCATCTACACCGACCGCTACGAGCGGCGCGCCGATGGCTGGAAGATCGCCTATTCCGAATATTATCGCGTGATCGAGGTGATCGAATTCCCGCCGCGCCCGCCGAAATTCGTCGGCCATTATCTGGCGACGCATGGGACGAAGGTGGACGGCTGAAGCTCGAAGGCCTTTCCCGAGTCAGCCCCTCTCCGTTCGTCCCGAGCGAAGTCGAGGGACCAAGCCGAGCGTAGTCGAGGCTGCCGCCGTTGGCTTCTCGGCTACGCTCGAAGGAGTCCCTCGACTTCGCTCGAGACCAACGGAGACACGCGCGGTTCAATCCGAACCGGAACGATCCTATGACAGGCGCCCACAAGCCGACGAGGTGCCCCGATGGAACTGCCGCCCTTCCTGCTCGATCACTGGATGGCCGCGCATGAATTCGCGACGCCGCCGATCGCCTACAATCTTGCTTCCAGCACCGGACCGCGCTGGACGATCGACACACTCGCGGCGCTGGGCGATGTGCCGCTGGAGCTTGCCTCGATCCCGCTCGGCTACGCCCCGCCCGACGGCTCCCGCACGCTGCGCGAGGCGATCGGAGCCTTCTATGGGGTCGATCCGGACTGGATAGTGGTCACCACCGGCGCCTCGGAAGGCTTCGCCATCCTCGCCTGCCTCGCGGCCCGACCCGGCGCGACGATGCTGTTGCCCGATCCCGCCTTTCCCGCCTTCGCGGCGGTCGCCCGCGCCTGGGGCCTCGGCATCCGGAGCTATGCCCTGTCGCGGGAGGAGGGTTTCGCCCAGCGGGCCGGATCGGTCCTCGCCGCGGCCGATCGCGACACTGCCCTCGCCCTGATCAATACGCCGCACAATCCGACGGGGTCCGTCATGCCGGCGAATGAGGTCCGCGCTCTCGCCCAGGGGCTGGCCGCGCACGGCGCGCCGCTGATCGTCGACGAGGTCTATCACCCGCTCTATTTCGGCGCCGCCAACCCGTCCGCCGCCGGCACGCCCAACACGGTCGTGATCAGCGACATGTCCAAGGCCTTTTCGCTGCCCGGCCTCCGGCTTGGCTGGATCGTCGATGCCGATGCCGAACGGCGCAAGCGCATGATCGACGCGCGCAGCTATTTCACGATCAGCAGCTCGCCACTGACCGAAGCGATCGCCGCCCATGCGCTGCGCCATCACGCGGCCGTGCTGGCCCGGCTGGCCGCCGTCGCCACCGCCAATCTGACGCTGCTCGACGATCTCATGGCGGAATGCGGCGACAGGGTCGGCTGGGTGCGCCCGCAGGGCGGCACGGTCGGCTTCCCCTGGTTCCGCGATGGTCGCGATGCCCGCCCCTTTTGCAAGGCGCTCGCCCGGGCCGGCGTGCTGGTGGCTCCCGGCGACTGTTTCGGCGTGCCGAGCCATATGCGGATCGGCTTCGGCCAGCAGGCTGACGGTTATGCCGATGCGCTCGCGATCATGGGCGAGACGCTGAAGCGCTTCTGATCCCAGGAAGAATCGTTTGGGCTGCGCGTGCTCGTCGCGAAGGCGATGTCTTGCACTCTCCGTCAGCATGACCGGTACAGCGCGATGCGGGAGGAGAGACGAAGGGCATGGCACGGATAAAGGGATATATCGCCGCGAGCCTGGACGGCTTCATCGCCGATCGGGACGGCAGCCTCGACTGGCTGTTCCGCTATGACGACATGGATCTCGGCGAGCATGATTATCGCCTGTTCGCGGAGACGATCCGCACCGTGGTGATGGGCCGCGACACCTATGATTTCATCAGTGCCCAGCCGGCACCATGGGCCTATGCCGGCAAGCGGGTGATCGTCGTGACGTCCCGGCCGATCGAGGCCCCTAGCGGCGAACTCGAAACGCGGGACGACGTGGAGGCGCTGATCGCGGAGCTCAGGGCGTTGGACGACGGCGATGTCTGGATGCTCGGCGGCGGCAGGCTGCAAGCCGCCTTCCTTGCACGCGGAGCGATCGACGAGATCGAGATATTCGTGATGCCGGAGATATTGGGCGGCGGGTCTCCGCTGTTTCCGGAAGCTGTCCCGCGCCTGTCACCGAAGCTCATCGAGGCGAAGCAGCTGGACAAGGGATGCGCGTATTTGCGGTACAGTTTCGGCTGACTGCGACCTGTCACACGAAAAGCCCCGCGGGCCGTTGCCTGCGGGGTGTGCTGTTGGGGTATTGGGATGGGGTGCTGTTGGTTGCGGGGACAGGATTTGAACCTGTGACCTTCAGGTTATGAGCCTGACGAGCTACCGG
>NZ_WRPK01000024.1 GCF_009755815.1 Flavisphingomonas formosensis | reverse complement strand
AAATCCTGTGAATAGGCTCGCGTCATCCTCTGCCGGCCTCCTGCCCAGCCAGCAGCTTGAATCATATTTCCAACCCTCACGGAATCCCCTCGATTCCGTCCGTTCGCAACCCGCTCTAGGGCAGAGGGAATCAGGCGGGCAGCCTGATGAACCCGCACGTCGCGGGCACATGGGCAAGCAGGCGGCAAAGGTGCGGATGGGAAAACGAGGATTGTTTCACCGAACCGCGTTGGCTGTTCTCTTCGTGCTGAGCGGCTGCGCGCATGCGCCCCGTTTCGAAACTGCGGGCAGCGGGCAGCTGCCCACGGACGTGACGCCCACCTTCGGCTTTGGATCGTTCGCTGCAGGCGAGGATGACGCGCTGCGGGCGCGCATCGCCGACTGCCTGAAACGAAAGGGCCTGGCCACTGCGGACAAGCCCGCCTTTCTGGTCCAGCTCGCCGTTTCGAATACACCGTCGGGAACGAGCGTCCTCTCTGGCGCCGATGCCACGGCGTCCGCACCAGCGAATCTCGTCCGGCGATCCCGGCGGCAATCCCTGGTCGTCACCCTTTCGGAAATCGCCAGCGGCCGCGAGGTCTATCGCCTGCAGGTGGTTCAGCCCTATCGCCGAACCACCGCGCGCCAGCCGTTGCCCGTGCTTGCGGAGGAGGCCTGCGCCATCATCGACGGATCCCGGCTGCCAGCCCAGCATTCCTGAAGTCGCCGCGCGGGAGGCGGCGTCGTGCCGGACGGTCCGCAATTTCAAGACAGCGTCACGACGCGAGCGCCGGCAGCTCGATCGTGAAGCAGCTTCCCCGGCCGACCACGCTTTCGCAACGGATCATGCCCTGATGCCGCGTGACGACGGTATGCACGAACGCCAGCCCCAGCCCGACCCCCTCGATCCGCTGACCCTCCCCCGACGGCGCCCGGCGGAAACGCTCGAACAGATGATCGAGATGATCCGGCGCGATACCGATCCCGTCGTCCCGGATCGTGCAGACGACGAGGCCACCGACGTGCATCAGGCGACACTGAATGCGCTTGCCATCGCCGCTATATTTGATCGCATTGCCGATGAGGTTGACGAAGACGCGCGTCAGGAGGGAGCGCTCGCCCATCACCAGCAGGGGCTCATCGGGTGCCGCCACCTCGACCGCGATGCCGCGCACCGAGGATTGCGGCCAGAGATCGTCGGCCGCATCGATCACCACGTCGCCGAGCGCAAGCTCCTCCATCTCGTAATCGAGCGCCTCGGCACGGGCGAGCTGGACGAAGTCGTCGGCCAGCGCGAGGGTGCGCCGCGCATAACCTTCGATCCGGCGTGCCCCCGCCGCATCGATGCCACCCGCCGCATCGTCGATGATCGCCAGGATCGATGCCTGCGGGGAGCGCATGTCGTGGGTCAGCAGCTGAAGGATATGCTCGCGCTGGCGCTGCAGCGCCTTGGCCTCGCTGATGTCGACGATGCGGACGATCCAGCCGGTCAGCGTACCGTCTTCGGCATGCTGGGGGGCGAAGCGCAGATCGAAGGCGCGGCCGTCTGCGGACACCACCTCGCCACCGGACGTTTCCCCGGCCAGCCCCTCGGCTGGTAGCACCGGCGCCTGATCCGTCCCCGCTCCGTCGCCATAATGCAACCGCGCCAGCAGGCCGGAAAGGCTGCTCCGTTCCTCTTGCGGCACGACGAGCAGATCCTGCAGGCGAACCGCTTCCTCATTGGCCAGCAGCACATGCCCGTCACGATCGCTCACCAGCGTCGCATCGGGAAGCTGGCGCAGCCGATCCAGCGCGAAGCGGCGCACGTCGCGCATCCGGCCGATCGACTGGTGCAGCAGCATCGCCTGGCGCGCGACCAGATCGGTGGCCGCAACCTCGTCCGGCCGGCGGGGCAACAGATCCGGCTCGGCGCGAAACTGCTCCAGCTCGGCCGTCATGTAGCTGCTGACGGCCTCCAGCCGCCGCCATCCCCATAAAGGATAGACCAGCGCGAGCGCGATGATCGCCGCGGATGGGGGGAACCAGAAACCCGCTGCCAGGCCGATCGCGGAGACTCCGGCCATCATCCCCAGCAAAGCGAGCAGCAAGATGATGTTCGCGCGCGGTCGCAGCCGCCGGAACGCGGCGAGCAGCACCCAGAGCGGCACCAGCGAGACGACGGCGAGCAGCAGCGGCGGCACCGGCCGGATCAGCCGGTCGGTGATCATCGCATCGAGCAGATTGGCATGGATCTCGACCCCGGGCATCACGCCCATGTCGCGATTGCCCAACGGCACCGGATATTGATCGCCGAGCCCGTCGGCAGTTGCGCCGACCAGGATCAGCCGCCCGCGCAGCAACTCGGGGGGGACTTCGCCGCGCAGCACGGCGGACGCGGAAACCGTCGGAAATTGGCCGGGCGGCCCCGCATAGGCGAACATCGCCGGATATCGTGCGACGAGCAGGCCCTGCGCCTGCGGCTCCTCTTGCAACGGAACGCCGGTGCCGCGGCCCGTCCTCCGACGGACCAATTCGGCCAGCTGCAGCCATTGGCGCCGGCCATCCCCTTCCGCCAGGAAGATGCGCCGTACCAGCCCGTCGCGATCGAAGCTGAGATTGGCGTGACCGATGCCCGCGGCGGCGCGGCGGACTGGATCGATCGGTTCGATGGCATCGAACGCAGCGCCGTTGCGACCCGGCACGTTGAGCAGCAGCGGAACAAAAACCGATCCGGACGCCGCCATCGCCTGCCCCAACCGATCGTCGGCTGCCGACGGGCCGGGCTCGACGAACAGCACGTCGTAGCCGATCGCCTTCGGCCGTGCCGCGGCGAGCGTTTCGATCAGCCGAGCATGCCGATCGCGCGGCCAGGGCCAGGGGCCGGCCTCACGCAGGCTGCGATTGTCGATGGCGACGATCAATATGTCCGGGATCGGCTCATGCTGGAGCAGCCGCAGCAGGCTGTCGTAGACGAGATTGTCAAGCCGCGCCGCGGTGCGGTCCGCGATCAGGACGAGCAGCAGCGCGGACGACAGGAGGGCGACGAACCACCATTCGGCGCGCAGCCGGCCACTGCCTGCGCGCTGGGGCATCAGCGCGTTGCAATGTGAAAATGATGCAGCGGCATCCAGGCGCCATAGGCCTTACCGTCGGCGAACTGCACCGACATGACTCGCCAATAATAGTCGCCGCCCGGGAGGTTGGTCACGGCAATCTGCGTCGCCGCGAGGCCGGCCTCGTCGATGATCGGCGCGCTGCCGTCAGGCTGGGTCGAAAGCTGGAAGCGATATTGCTTGGCGCCATCGCCCTCGCTGTACCAACGAAACTGGTAGCGTCGCATATGCCGGCTGCGCGATGTCTCCATCGATCCCTCGACGCGGTTGAGCCGCCGTTCGAATCCGTAGATGGCGGGCAGGCCTTCGAGCCCGTTGGCATCGATCGCGGATATGCGGACGAAATAGGTGCCGGCCGGGATCGACGGCAGCGTCGCCGCCGGCGTCGGCGACCGGACTTCGGCGATCCTGTCGAGCAGATCGCCGTCATGTGCCACCTCGACATGATAGCCGGTGGCGTCGGCAGCGAGCTTGATGGCAAAGCTGAGCTCTCGATCGTTCTGGACGCGCCCGGGATTGTCCAGCGCGGGCGCCGGCAGCAGCTTGACGGGCGTAGCTGCTCCGGCAGGCGTCGTCACGGTGCCGAAGCCGGCCGGCACGAGCACGCTCGATCCGGTGGCCGCGGTGCCCACCGCCACCTTGCCTTGCAACACTTCGGCCGTTTCCGCCTGTCGATCGCTGTCATAACCGATCTGAAACTCCGTGCCGCGCACCGCGGCTACCGCCACCGGCGTCACCACATGGAAGCTGCTGTCGTCGGACTTCATCGGCGTCACGGCCGTGCGGACCCGACCGGCCTCGACCTCGAACCGCCGCTCGATCGATCCAGTGAGGATCACCTTGCGCATCCGCCCAATCGTCACCCGGCTCTGCGAAGGGATCGAAACCGTCGATCCGTCCGCGAGCCGCAGCGTCACGAATGCGTTCGCCCCGGTCACTATGCGGCTGGTCTCGGTGGCGAGCATGCCGACCAGCGGCGCACCGCTGCGTCCCCCCGCCTCGATCCGTACCGGCCCGCTAAAGGCTTCGATCCGTGCCGACACAGCTTCTTCGCGCAGCAACGCCCGAGGGATATGCAGCACCTTGCCAGTCGGCAGGCGATAAGGATCGGCGATCCGGTTGATCCGGCCGACCATCATATGGTCCGACTGTCTCTGCAGATAGCGATCTGCCAACGTGTACAGCGTATCGCCCTTGCGAACGACATAATCGACCATCTGTGGCCGAGCCGTATCGCGTGCGATCGCCGGCGCGGCGGAAGCGAGCAACAGCGAGGCAAGGAGGATGCGCGTCATGGGGCCGCCCGCAGCAATTTTTCCAGACGATAGCCATAGGCATAGACCGGCACCAGCTTATAGCCGTTGTCGGGGCGCAGATTGAGCTTCGAACGCACCTTGGAGATATGCGCGTCCAGCGTGCGCGTCGGCAGGTCCGGATTGCGGCCCCACAGGGCCTCGAAAATATAGGCGCGCGACAGCGCCCGATGCTGGTTGCGAAACAGCAGGAGAGCGAGGAGAAATTCCTTCGAGGTCATGGCGATCCGCCGCCCCGCCCATTCGATGCTCTCCTCGCCCGTATCGAAGAGATAATCGTCGAAACGCTCGATGCTGCCGACCCGTGGGCTCGGATAGGCACGGCGCAGCACCGCCTCGATCCGCGCGAGCAGCACCGCGGCCTGGACGGGCTTCAGCACATAATCGTCAGCGCCCATGCGCAGGCCTTCGACGATGTCCTCCTCGGACGTGCGGCTGGTCAATAGCAGTACGGGCGGATGGCCTTCCAGATGCTCGCGCATCCATCTCAACACCGCAATTCCCGAAAGGTCCGGAACGTTCCAGTCCAATAACAACAGGTCGAAGGTTTCGTGATGCAGGACGTTCACGAGGCGGCGGCCGCTGTGGAAGACCTGGCAGACATGGCCTGCCGCGGTGATGATCTTCTCCACATGGCTTGCGAGCGTCGGCTCATCGTCGAGAATGGCAATTCTCATCGAACGGATCTCTAGCCTCTGCCTTACGCACCACAGCCGCGGACGCAGCTCCCGACGGTCGAACCGGGTAGCACGGCTTTGCGCTTTTGGGAAAAGCCTCCGCCGCCGGTTTACATTCCTTTACAGCTTTCCCGGTCGATTCCGCTTACGACATATCCGTCACCGACGCTTGCGGGAGGTGTTGAGAGCAACCGCCGCACGGATGAGATCGGCCAGCGCCGCCTCGTCGACCGGCTCACCCTCGCGAAAGTCGATGGCGCGGCGCACATTGCCGTCGAGGCTGGAGTTGAACAGTCCGGACGGATCGTCGAGCGCCGCGCCCTTGGCGAAAGTCATCTTCACCACGGCCTTGTAGGTTTCGCCGGTGCACAGAATGCCGTCATGCGACCATACCGGCACGCCGCGCCACTTCCATTCCTCGACGACCGCCGGGTCCGTCTGACGGATCACCGCGCGCAATCGGGCGAGCAGCGCCCCCCGCCAGTCGCCCAGCTCGTCGATGCGCTCGTCGATCCGTTCGGAAGGCGACCTTTCCCGTTCGATCCCGCTCATGCCGCGCCTCCCATCCGTTCCGCTCCTGCCGCTTCTTCGCATAGCCGTCGCGCTCTGCCAGACGAGAGGCAGAAGCGCTACTGCCGTCCCGGAAGTCGAGCCATGTCGTCCGAATCTCGGCCCGCCCCTATTTAGGAGGGGTACGGGGCGATATCGCGCTGCACACTCCTCGCGCCAGAGAACATGTGTCAGCTGCCGCGCGGCTTTGTTCGCTTTTGATTTGGCGCCTGGCCCTTCCCTGCCCTCCGATTCCTAACGACCGCTGGAACGAAGGCACGCTTGGGAAGCATTCAAGAGGCCTGCGAACGAAGCCGATGGCGAACGTCTGGCGGGATTTGCGCGCACTGCACGCACATTGTGCGGAATATGAACCTCAACTCGGCGTCTTTTTGCCCTCACGTGAAAAATAGTCATTATGAATCAGATTCTTATGAAATTCGCCGATTGAACATGTTCGGATGGCGCGCTTTGAACTCCAGCCACCTTCGACCTAGGCTGGAGGGAAGAGGCCGCCATACCGGTACAGAATAATGGATGTGGAAGAGCCCCTCGCGACGGCCTGACGAACGGGACCGATGCTCGCGAATCGCAGGGAAGGAAATATAGGTCGAAAAGAGGGGTAGAATATGGCGAAGTTTGCTTTTCTCGCAGGAACAACCGTCCTGTCATTCCTGATGACATCCGCCCACGCGCAGGAGACGCCCCCGGCAGGGTTCAATCAGGCGACGAATACCGACATTGTCGTCACGGCAACACGGCGATCCGAGCATATCAGGAATATCGCCGGATCTATCTCAGCCCTGAGCGGTCAACAGCTTCAGGCGCTGGGCGCTCAGGATTATGCCGATTATCTCGTCCGCCTTCCCGGTGTAGCCTTCAGCAACGGCCCATCCGGCGTATCGACGGCGGTGATCCGCGGCATCGGTACGACGGCAGGTCTCGACCAGGGACAAGGTACGACCGGCTATTTCATCAACGATATTCCACTGACCGAGCCGGGCTATGCGACGAGCATCCCGGATATCGATACGTTCGACGTAAACCGTGTCGAAGTGCTGCGCGGCCCGGCCGGCACGCTGTTCGGATCGGCATCGCTGGGCGGCGCGATCAACTATATCGCCAACACCGCCGATCCTTCCGGCTTCCATGCCTCGGCTCAAGGCATGATCGGCAGCACCCATAATGCAAGCGGCCAGCTGAACTATGCCGGCAAGGTGATGATCAACGTACCGATCGTCGCGAACAAGCTCGCCGCCCGTCTCGTTTATACGCGACGCGCGATGGCCGGCTATCTCGATAATATAGGGATCGGCAAGAGAGGCTCCAACGACCTGCTTGTCCAGGGTTGGCGTGGTTCACTGGTGTTCACGCCGTTCGAGGGCACCAAGATCACTTATATGGGTCTGTATCAGACCAACAAGACGGACGACGTGAACTTCCGTTTCGCTGATCTCGGCAAATATATCCGCGATACCGCTATCCCCGTGCCCTTCCGCTTCACGACCCAGCTCCACAATCTGCGGCTGGATCAGGATCTCGGCTTCGCCACGCTGACGGCGAGCGCCGCCTATGTCCGCAAGACCGATCACCAGTTCGACGATTATACACCTTTCTACGGATCGCTCGCGGGCGGCCTTCCGCAGACCTACAAGGCGATACTCGGATCCAAGACGCAGGATTATGAAATCCGCCTCGCCTCTCCCAAGGGCGACCATTTCGACTGGCTGCTCGGCGCGATGCACGAGCATATCAGCAAAACCTATACCGACTATATATACGGACCGAACGCCGAGGCGCTGATCCAGCAGGGCCAGGTCGACCAGGGTCTGCCTCCCTATGACTCAAGCCTGTTCTTCCCCTATGCCGGGCAGGACGCTTACTATAGCGGGGCATCGAAGACATCGGGCAACGAATCCGCGATTTTCGGCGAAGCCAATCTTCATTTCGCCGACCACTTCACCCTCACCGCCGGGGGCCGCCTCTTCAAGACCAACTCGAAGACGCTGACCGACTATTACGGCATATTCTATGGCGTAGGCGGCTTGCTCGGGCAGCAGTATAAGGTGAAGGACCATGGCTTCGCGCCGAAGATATCGCTGACATATCGCAATGAGGGCCTGTTGCTCTACGTGCTGGCATCGAAGGGCTTCCGCTTCGGTTCGCCGAACACCATCTACCCTCTGGCCGGTTTCAATACGCCTGCGGGCACGACATCGGATTCCCTCTGGAATTATGAGGCCGGCACGAAACTCGATCTGTTCGACAAGAAGGTGCAGATCGATCTCACCGGCTATTATGTCGACTGGAAGAATCTCCAGCTTCGCCTGATCCGTCCGGACAATGTCACCTATGGCGCGAATGCCGGCGGAGCGCATATCTACGGCGCCGAGACGAGTATCTCGGTGCGCCCGACCCAGGCGTTGACGCTCAGCTCGAACATCACCTATCTCGACGCGAAGATCGGCGAATCCGTGCCGACGGCCGGCCTCGTCAAGGGCCAGCGCCTCCCCTCCTCCGCCAAATGGCGGATCAGCAATACTATGACGTACGAGTTCGCCGGGCCGCTCAATCCGACACTGACCCTGCTGCACCGCTATGTGTCGAGTTCGCCGGGCTATATAAATCAACCCTATGTGTTCAAACCCTATAATGTCTTCGATGCCCGTCTCGGTATTCGCAAGGACGCCTATTCGCTGACCGCTTTCGTCGAGAATATCGGCAACAAGGATGCGGTGACCTTCGGTTACGGCAATTATGGTATCGGCCTTACCGAATATATCATCCGGCCGAGGACCTTCGGCCTCCAGTTCGACTGGTCGATGTAGAAGAGATCTCTGCGGTCGCAGTCCCTGCTCGACCGCAGACCGAACCGCTCTTCCAATTCTCACCTTCGCTCAATGGCTGACACGCCGGGCTCTGCATCATTTCAATGACAAGGGATAACCTCGAAAAGGTTTAACCTCCTGCATCACCACATGGGTGATCATTTTCTGCACCCTATATTCAGGGAGGAGCAGGCGTTTGGCGAATTCATGCCATTCCTCGACCGTTGCGACCATGATCCGGACCAGATAGTCGAATGGGCCGTTGACGCGCAGAGCCTCCACCACTTCTGGCGTCCGGCTCAGCAATAGGTCGAACCGATCGAGATCCTCGACCTGATGGGAGGCCATCGCGATTTCCGCCATCATCACCAGCGTCGGCTTCACCCGCCCCACCGCGATCGCGGCATGATAGCCGGTGATGACGCCGGCTTCCTCGAGCTGCTTTACCCGCGACACGCATGCGCTCGACGAGAGGGCAACCCGTTCCGACAGGGCGCGATAGGTGATGGTGCTATCCGCCTGGAGTTCGGCCAGGATCTTCAGATCCAACCTGTCCAGCTTGAGATCCCCGCGAGCCTTCATGATTCTCCTCGGTCAGAATGTCCTGCCGAGAGTGTCATGCTGCGCAACAGGTTGCACGCCTTTCCACCATCAAAGGTGGGAGTCATACCAGTCCAGCACCCGCGTTTGGATATCAAGCTGGTGTGCCGGCTCATAGATCCAATGCGGCTCGCGTGGATAAACCACCATCTCGGCCGGCTTCCCGAGCAGTCTCAGCCCCCGGTAGAAACCGAGCCCGAGTTGCGCCGGTACTCGGCGATCCTCTTCGCCATGCAGCACCAGCACCGGCACCTTCACCCGGTCGATGAAACGAATCGAGGAAGCCGCGTCCATCGCGGCAAGATTTTGCGGCACATCACCATAATAGCCCTGGATGAAATCCGGCGTGTCCGTGGCAAGGCCCATCAGCGCAATGTCCGTGGGCGCTGCGCCAACGACCGCGGTACGAAAGCGATCGCTGTGGGTCACCGCCCACGCCGACATGAAGCCGCCATAGCTCCAGCCGCCGATCCCGATCCGCGCCGGGTCCGTATATTTCCTCGCAATCAACATATCGAGGCCGTCAAGATCATCTTGAAAGTCTCCGCCACCCCAATCGCCCTTCACGGCGCGCGCGAAATCATCGCCCTGCCCGTCCGATCCGCGCGGATTGGGAAGGAGCACCACATAGCCATGGGTGGCGAGCAACTGGCCCCAGTCCGCCCAACTGCCCAGCCAGCCGGACCACCAATAGCCTTCAGGGCCACCATGCCCTTCGAGCACCGTCTTGGTTGGCGTGCCCGCCACATAGCCAGGCGGCGTCACCAACGTGCCGAAGATCCTGCGGCCATCCTTGCTGCTCGTCCAGCTTATCTCCTCGACCTTGGCGAGACGCCACGTCTTGACCTGCGGATTTGTATCGGTGAGCACACGCGCGGTGCCGCCGGCCCGACCCAGCGTCCAGATGTCCGCAGGCCTCGTCGGTGTATTTCCGGCCAGTGCGATCACGCCGTTCCCCGCCTGGCTGAAGTCGACGATTTCGCCGTCGAAGGATAGCAAGGTCGTGAAGCGACCATTATCAGGGTCGATCCGG
This sequence comes from Flavisphingomonas formosensis, assembly GCF_009755815.1. Taxonomy (GTDB): domain Bacteria; phylum Pseudomonadota; class Alphaproteobacteria; order Sphingomonadales; family Sphingomonadaceae; genus Flavisphingomonas; species Flavisphingomonas formosensis. Next base: position 2,712 of record NZ_WRPK01000024.1, on the reverse strand, counting down.
CTCAGGCGGAACTTCGTTCCCACCAGCGATTTCGCAATGAGAGACCGGCCATCCGATGCCCATTTGAGTGCATCGATCGTGCCGGCATAGTCCTCACCGAGCTTGTGCGCGGCGCCCGCCGCCACGTCGACGACCCAGCCGCGCACGCCGATCGTTTGCTCGCGCAAGGCGGTGAACGCGATACGCTTGCCGTCAGGCGACCAGTCGGCATCGCCGCTGGCCCCGTGGAACAGGAGCTTGCCGGGCGCGCCGGAGGACACGTCGAGCAGCATGATATCGCTATGATAGAAATAATCGTTGAGACCCGTCGTCGGCGCGACGCGCAATGCAAGCTTGCTGCCGTCCGGGCTGTATCGAAGGCCATTGATCGTTCGTCCCTCGACCATGATGCGCCGCACGACGTGAGCGTCGAGATTAAGGATCCACAGTCGTGCAAGCCCCCTGGGCTCGTCGATCTGTTTCTGATCGCGCTTGGCCGCGCTGTCGGCCTTGGCGGTGACGCTTTCCGCGTCCGCTGCCAGAAAGGCAATCGCATGACCGTCCGGCGCCCAGTCGAAATCGCTGATGTCGTTCGGCATGGCGGTGAGCGGAAACGCCTCACCGCCATCGACGGGCATCAGCCAGAGCTGGCGGGAGGGCTGTGCCGGCGTTTCTTCGTCCGCAGGAGCGGGCGGTATGGCCAGCCCTCCCGGCTTGGGGCTTTCCGACGCTGGACGAAAGGCGAAGCCCGTGACACCCGCCGTGATCGGATTGGGACGATTGGAGAGAAAAGCGACGGAGCGGCCGTCCGGCGACCAACGCGGCCGGTCATCCAGGCCGGTACTGACCGTGAAGCGGCGCGGCGGCGACTTTCCATCCGTATCGACGATCCAGATCGTCGAGCGGGTCGGACGTTGCGTGGAAATGGTCGGATAAGTGACATAGAGGATGTGTTTTCCATCCGGCGAAATTTGCGCATCATGCGCATAGGTTAGCGACATGATGTCGGCCGGCATGATCGGGCCGCCCGCACTCGCCGCCACCGCCGGCGGTTCGGCCTCTTGCGCCTGAATTGGACAGATCACTGCGTTCACGGCGAGAAGCGCCAGCATCGTCCCGTTTCTCACCACATCCCCCTGGTCGTCACCTGCCTGGTTCTTGGTCAGAGCTTAAGCGGAAAATATGCGGAAGACTGGCGCAATTGCCGGCATCCAGCCGCACAATCATCCTCCAACGCCGCCGATAGCCGCACGTTTTGCGGGGCTATTCTGTCGGTACTTTCAGCCCAAAGACCCTGCTCTGGCCCGGTGCGCGTGAAGCGGCACGAACAATCGACCGTTATCCGGCATCTGTCCGAACGTTCGGCGGAAATGATGCCGCAATGGCGGACAATCTCTGCTCGTGATGGAACAAATCTTTTATATCCAACCAGTTATATACTGATTCGGCTTTTGGACAAAGGGATGCTGGCTAGTCTAATCGGATAGGGATGAGCGCACCCGCATGATCATCCGCCATTCGCCGGCCGCGCCCCGCCACGATCCGCAGGGATTTTTCCGCTACGGCCGGATTGTCGAGCATCCCGAGTCGGTCGAGCGCTATCATATTCTGCTTGCGGCTGCGGCGAACGCCGGCGAGGTTCGCGAGGCGGTGGATCATGGGCTGGCGCCCATCGCTGCCGTTCACGACCCAAACTACCTGGAATTGCTACGCACCGGCTTCGCGCGTGCGCCAGATAAGGTCGAGGAAGTCGTTCCCACCCAGTTTGCGCCTTGGACACCTCACCGTCGGCCGGAGGGATTGGCAGGGCAGCTCGGTTATCACATGACTGACACGTCGACCCCTTTGCGCGCGGGCACATGGGACGCGGTCTACGGCGCCGCCCAGGCGGCGATCAGCGCCGCCGACGACATATTCATCCACAGCGTCGCTTATGCGCTCTGCCGCCCGCCCGGTCACCACGCGTCGGCAGCGCACGCCGGAGGCTTCTGTTATCTCAATAACGCCGCGATTGCCGCCGAGCGTCTGCGGGCCAGTATGCCGCGCGTCGCGATCCTGGACATCGACGTCCACCATGGCAATGGAACCCAGGCAATCTTCTATGATCGCAACGACATCCTGTTCGTTTCCGTTCATGCCGAGACCGCCAGCTATTTTCCTTATTTCACCGGCTATGCTGACGAAATCGGTGTGGGAGCGGGGGAGGGATTTACCCAAAATCTGCCGCTTCCGCTCGGCTCCGGTGACGATGCCTATTGTTCCGCCCTGGCCATCGGGATCGAACGTATTCTGGCTTTCGCTCCGGATGCGCTGGTAGTGTCGCTCGGCTTCGACGCGGCTGCGGAGGATCCGATCGGTGCTTTCACCGTCTCCGAGCGCGGCTTCGTACGCGCGGCGGAGATTATCGCGAATGCGGCAATGCCGACGGTGTTGATCCAAGAGGGTGGCTATCCGTCAAAGGCGCTAGGCCAGCGTCTGCTTCGTTTCCTGCAGCACTTCGATGCCATGCGCCCTGACGCCTGATAGGCGGTCAAGCTGCGTAAACGCGGCGGGAAAGAGGAGCCAGAAGGTTTGCAGTCCCTGCCGAGGACGTCTTTTTTCCCGAGGTTGCTGGTCGTGTCCCCGGTGATGGTGTAGCTCGACGGTAGCGAAGCTAACCGGTCGCGCGCTCATCGCAGGCGCTGTAGCGGCCGGTCAGCTTCGCGGGTGGTCATCGGTGATCTTCGGATAGGT
>NZ_WRPK01000010.1 GCF_009755815.1 Flavisphingomonas formosensis | reverse complement strand
TCGGATGGCGGCAGGTTGCGAGACCAGGTCTGCTGACATGGCAAATCCTTTCAGAGTGGTTGGTAGCAAACCGACTCTGATCTTCCTCAGGCCGCTATCCAACTCTCATCATGGAATCTTTCCCTGAAGGGGCCAGCAGATACACACAGTGCTTCGGTCGCGTTTTTGCGACGTGATCCCGACATTTAACCTCGAGCGCCCCGGCCCTTTCCCGCAAGCGGGAGAGGGAGCGTTGGATCAGGCGTAGGCGACCCATCCCCGCCAGGTGAAGGCGGCATAGAAGGGCGTGACCTCCGAAAAGCCCGCTTCGCGCAGGATCGCTTCATCCTGCTCGGGGCTGAGCAGATCCAGATTGGCTTCGACGGAGACCTGGGCATTGCGCGCCTGATCGGGGTCGGCGCCGGATGCGATGGCGAAAGCGGTGTAGCGCGGCAGCCAGAGGGCGCGATCCGCCGCGCTTTGCGGAAAGCTGGAATGGGCGGCGACGAAGGGTGCGCCGGGTTTCAGGCGGCGATGGATCTCCATTGCCGTCCGGCGGCGCTCGTCGGCTGCCAGGAAGTGCAGCGTCAACAGGCAGGTGGCGGCATCGAACGGTCCTTCCGGGCCATTGTCGATATAGCCCTGGTGCAGGCGCGCGCGGCCGGCATGGGCGCCGAGCGTCCGTTCGGCCAGCGCCAGCATCTCCGCCGACGGATCCACTCCATCGAACGTCCAGCCGGGTTCGGCCTCGGCAAGCGCCTTCATTTCCAGTCCACCGCCGGCCCCCAGCACGAGGATGCGCCCGCTCGGCGGCACGCGCTCGGCGATCAGCACCGCGGTCATGCGATGCAGGGACGCATAGCCGGGAACGAAGCGGGGCGGACCGTCGGCATAGCGGGCGACATGGTCCGGATCTGAAAAGGGGGCGAGGATGGCGTTCATGGATGGTTTCTCCGGATGAAGGGGGTCAGGCCTCGTGCATGCCGGCGGCATCGGGCTGGCCGCCGCGGGCGGTGAGACGGGCGTGGAAATCGGCGCTGAGCGCGGCGAGCGTGACCTCGCCGAGCCGCGCGAGGAGGAGCGTTTCGGCGTCGTGGAATGCCTGGTCGAGCGCGGCATTCACCGCCTGCTCGACGAGACAGCCCGGTGCCTCGGTGCGGTTGCCCATGGCGAGCAGGGTGGGGCTGCCGATCGCCTGATAAATGTCGTGCAGCGTGATGGTCGCAAGGTCGCGCGCGAGCGTCCAGCCGCCGCCATGGCCCTTCTCGGAACGCACATAGCCCCGCTCGCGCAGGCCCGCCATGATCCGGCGGATCACGACGGGATTGGTGTCCATCGCGCGCGCGAGCGCTTCGGATGTCACGGGTCCGCCCTGCTCGGCCATGTGGAGCAGGACGTGAAGGATGCCGGAAAGGCGGCTGTCGCGTTTCATGTAATCTTACATGTTACATGAAACGCGACCCGTCAAGGGCGCGATCGAACGCGCCGCCATCGGCGCCGCAGATCGCGGCGCAGGCGGGAAAAGCCCATCCATGTGCCGGTGGCGCAGATCAGGGTGACGCCGGCGAGCAGCGGCAGCACGATCATGTCGCGTAGCGGATGGCGCCGCAATGGAGGCAGGTCGAGGCTGTGCAGTCCATCCTGCAGCCAGCGAAATCCGCGGGCATTGCGATCGAGTGCGCGCAGCAAGATGCCCGAATCCGGATCGATATAGAGCCGGGTCCGCTGATCGTCCGCCAGGACCGCTCGCCACACCGGCAGCTTCACCGCAAAGCGATGCGCGTAATAATAATCGTCTTCATCGCGGAGCAGTTCCAGCGATGCGAGTTTCGGGCCCCTGGCCAGCGCGGCTTCCAACTCCGGACGGGAGAGACGCGCCGGGTGGCCTGTGGCGTCGAAGCGGGCGATGCCGGCATTCGATGCGATGGCGATGACATGGATGCGTCCGCCAAGCGGCGCGGCCTCGATGCGGACGGTGCCGGCCGGCACGGCCTGCAGTGAGGAGAAGGCGGAGCGCGTCGCCGCCCAGTCGAGCCGGCCGGCGAGCCGGCCGCGCTCGGCAAAGCCGGCCATGCTGTCGAGAAAACCCCACGGATTCATCGAGAAGAGACCGCTCGCCACCCAGCTCAAAGTCAGCAGGCCGAACAGCAAGCCGAAGATGTGGTGCCACCACCAATGGCCGCGATAGGGCGAGCCGATCCTGCCATCCCGCGTGCGGCGCAGGCGCGCGAGGCCCACCCACAGCCCGACAACGACGAGGAAGCAGCCGGCCAGCGACGTCCAGATGACGACCTGGCTCCAGAGCGTGCCATCCTCGCGCAGCATGGTCGGATAGAGCCAGTGCGGCACCGCGCCGAGCCAGCCGAGGATGCGTTCGCGGCGCGTCGTCTGCTGGACGATCTCGCCGTCGTTGCCGGCGACATAGGCAGTCGATCCGGCGGGATCGGCATAGTCGATGCGGTAGAGCGGCTGATGGCCACGGAAGGTCTGCACCGTCCACTGGTCGAAGCGGAGCGGCACGGCGCGCTCGGCCGGGCCGGCGATGCCGAAGCGCGCGCCGAAGCTGCGGCCGGCAGCGAGGGTGGCATCGGGAGACAGCGGCGCGAGCGGCCGGCCGCTGGACAGATCATAGGCGGATGGAAGCGCGCGCATCTGCGCGGTCGGGCGGCCGGGATCGATGGCGGGACGGATACGCAGCACCGGCCGGCCGGCCAGCATTTCGATCCGCGCCGAGGCAAGGGCGGTATCGGGCGCGATCGGGATACGGTCCAGCATGCGCGCCGCACCGGGAGCGATCGGCTCGAGACCGCGTATCTGTTCGGTGGGAAGCAGCCGTGGATAGTCGGAATAAAGCATGACGAAGCCGGACAGGCACCAGATCGTCATGATCAGGCCGATCGTCACGCCGAGCCAGCGATGAAGCAGCAAGATCGGACGGGGCAGGGGAGGCATGGCGGGCTCCGGATTTTTCCCGGACCGGCGAACTGCGGATCGATCATCCTGCTTTTGAGCCTCTCCCGAAAATGGGAGAGGCTTAAAAGGGGCAATATCTATCCTTTCGCCAGGCCGGTGAGCTGGTTTCGTTCAGAAGCTCACGCCGTAGCTGACGCGCAGCGTGCGCGGCACGCCGCGGTAATGATAGAGGAAGCGCCCACTCCCGTCATCGAGGGGGGCAGAACCATAGCCGCGGGTCGCATAATCCTTGTCGAACGCGTTTTCGAGCGTCAGTCCAGCGCGATGACGTCGCGCTGCGCCATCAAGATAGACATGAGCGCCGAGGTCGACGACGGCATAATTGCCATAGTTGCGCCGCCCGAAACCGGAGATGGTCGACCAGGCATCGCCCACCCAATTGATCGCGACATTGGCGCCGAATGGGCGGTCGCTCGGATCATAGGCGATCGATCCCTTGGCGAACTGCTTCGGCGTCCGGTCGCGTTGGAGCGAAGACCCTGCGTTGCGCGAACGTGTGTAGGTGTAGCTCGCCGACATATGCCAGGCTTCGCCCAGCGATGCGTCGAGCACCAGTTCCGCGCCGCGCACCGTCACCTTTTCCGGCACATTGACATAGATGCCGTTCGGGTAGGCGGGATTGTCGTAATCCGCGTCGATCAGATCGGTGATCCTGCGCGTGAAGCCGGTGAGTTTCCAGTCGATCGTCGCGCCGGACAGATGGGCGCCGCCGCCGATCGTGGCGTTCAGGTTCAGGCTCTGCTCGGGCTTGAGATTGGGATTGCCGACCTCGCAGCAGGGATCGATCCCGTAAAGCGAGGAGGCATCCGGCAGCAGGAAGGAGGTGCCGCCATTCGCCTCGGCATAGAGAGCAGCGCCGATGTCGTAGCGGCCCGAGACGTTCCAGATCGTCTTCTTGGCGCCACCGGTCTTATTATAGCGCAACCCGGCCGAAAAATGCGCGCGTCTCGATATCTCGTCGGTCGTGCGGACCTGGAAGATGCCGGCATGCACCTTTTCGTCGAGTTTGCCGATCAGCAGCACGTCGTCCCGGCCATTGAACGTCTGGAAGTCATAGCCGAACAGATATTCGAGGCCGCGATGCAGGTGCAGCTTGATCAGCGCGCTGCCGCCATAATCCTGATAGCCCCAGAAGGTGCCGGGCGGATAGACGGTGACGGGTTCGCTTACCCCCGGTATGTTCAGTAGCTGCACATAGGCCGTCTTCCAGTCGTGGAAATAGCCTTTGAGGAAGAATTGGACCGCATCGTTGCCGGTGTAGTCGAGCCGCGCGCTCGCAATCTCCTCGTTGCGGTCGTTGCGGCTCTTGTTGACATAGACCGCGCTGAGATTGTCGAGTTTTGCCTGCGTGTGCTGATATTGAAGATTGAGACGCAGATCGGACGTGAAGTCATATTGATATTTGCCGCCGATCGACCAGAGCCGATAGCCGCGGCGCCGATCGGACGCGCTCGGTTGCATTTCGCTATAGGGACGATAACCCTCGGCATGGTTGCGCGAGGCGTAGACGACGAACTTGTGTCTGCCTGCGCTGCCGCGGGCATAGCCGTCCAGATTGGTGCCGGCGCGGCTGTCGACGCTGCCATTGACCTGCCCGTTGAAATCGTCGGTGAAGCTGCGCGTCACGACATTGATCACGCCGGCGGCGGCCTGGGTGCCGTAGAACAGGCTCTCGCCCCCCTTCAGCACCTCCACCCGCTCGATCATGCTCGCTGGCAGCGTGTCGTTGGGCGAGGTCGATCCGTAGAGCCGGTTGTTGATGCGGATGCCGTCCACCGTCCAGAGCACGTCCTGGGTACGCGATCCCTGCAGCGAGATGTCGACATAGCTGAACGGGCCGCTGCCGGGCTTGATGTAGAGGCCCGGAACGGTGTCCAGCGCGGTCGCGACATCGACGGCACCGCGATCGCGGACCTGCGTTTCGCTCAGCGTTTCGATGTCGCTGCCGTAGCGGGACAGTTGCTGCGGCAGTTCTTCCTCGATGCTCTGGCCGGTGACGACGATATTTTCGCCGTCATCCGCATTCTCCGCCAGTGCGTGGCCGGCACAGCCCAGCCCGAGCGCAACGGCGGCCGCCGTGCGCGATATCATCCTGAAATCCATCGTCTTCTTGCCCCTCGGCGCCGCACGACATGAGACGGGGGCGTGCCGTAGACGAACGGCCGGCACGCCTGCCGGACGGGCGCCCTCGGGCGACCGGCATGCGTAACCGTGCGGCCCCCGCCGCTCCATCGTCGCTCAGACGGAAATCACCGTGCCGCGGCCAGCCCCTGGGCCAAGGCAAGAGCGACCAGACGCCGGCAGGTCTCCTGGCTCATGGGTCATCGCTTGATGCACGGCCTTCCCAGGCCTCGCATGACTTAGCGTCCGGCCCAGTGACTGGCGGCGCGGTGCATTCTGCCCGGCCGCACATGTGCATCGCGCTCGCCACTTACAGTTGCAGGGACAGCCGCGGCATTGGGGGCAGGACCCCCGCACCGCATTCCCTTTCAAGCCCCTCGCGGGGCACCGGCGCGATCTCGTTCGCGTCCGCGGCGGCTGCCGCGGGGCGAACGGCGCATCGGTTAAGCCCGCTGGCGGCGGCTGGCAAGCGGCTTGTGCGATGATCTAGGCTTGCCGCAGTTCCTGCAGCCGCCACAGGCGGTTGAAGGAGAGGATTGCCGTGCCGAGCGGCGCGACGTCGATGCGCAGCGTCGCCGGCGGAGGCAGGTCGAGCGCGTGGGCGATCGCTGCGCGGATCGCGGCGGCGGGAGCGATGGCAAGAAGCGTGGTTTCCTCGGACGCCCTCTCGTCCAGCCAGACGCCGACGCGTGCAACCACCGCCGCCAGCGTTTCGCCGCCCGGCGCGCCCGCTGCCGGATCGGCCAGCCATTGCATCAACCGTTCGGGATCGGCGGCATGGAGATCGACGAGCGAGCGTCCGGCCCATGCGCCGGCATCCGCATCGGCGAGGGCAGGTGCGGTTTCCGCGGCCAGGCCCATGGCCACTGCGGTCTCGGCCGCGGCGCGGGTCGGTGCGGCATATATGCGTGCCGGCGCCGGGCCGTCGATGCGGCGCATCGCGGCCTTGGCGCGGCCGCCTTCGTCGAGCGGCTCCTCGGCTGCGGCGAAGGCGCCGATACGCTGCGAAGCGGTCGCGCCCGCGCACAGCAGGATGAGTCTGGTCGCCAAGCCGGCCTCCGATGGTGATTGACGCCGCCGTCCCTTCGCTCCAAAGCGGACGTAGCGATCCTGGGCAAGAAGCCGGTGCAAGTCCGGCACGGTCGCGCCACTGTTATCGGCAAGTCATCGCACCTGTCGAGAGTCAGACCTTTCCCGGGATCACCGACCAACCACGGGACGCGTTATCCCTGAGGGAGTGATTGTAATGGCCACGCAAGCCGCGATTTTCGACGACCGCTTCATCCCCGTCGGCGGGGCGACCAGCATCCCTGTGGAAGAGATATTGCCCTGGGCGGTCTTCGGCCTGCTGCTGGCCACAATCTTCCTCTATTTCGTGAGCACGGAGCAGGGCGCGACCTCGCTGTTCGCCGGCCGCTACGTCCACGAATTCGTGCATGACGGGCGCCACCTGCTGGGCTTTCCCTGCCACTGATCCAACGTCGGATCTCCTCTCGCGAGCCAGGATCCCGATAGCTCGTCACCCCGGCGAGAGCTGGGATCGCGTTCGGCACGCGAGCGGTTCGACGTGGAAACGAAACTTTCGGCAAGAGGCCATCATGACCAAGGATCTGCTGTGGCGCGGCATGTTGGCCGGCATCCTCGCCGCCCTGCTTGCTACTCTATTCGCCCGTAGCTTTGCCGAGCCGCTGGTCGATCGCGCCATCGCCTTCGAGGAAAGCTCGCACGAGGCGCATGCGATGGGCGCGCATGCCGAAGTGAACGAGCCCGAGATCGTCAGCCGCGACACGCAGAAGGGCGAGGGGCTGCTTACCGCGATGCTGCTCTACGGTGCGGCCGTCGGCGGTATCTTCTCGCTTGTGTTCGCCTATGGCTATGGCCGCTTTGCGCTGATCGGACCGCGTACGCTTGCCCTGCTGCTTGCCGCCCTGGCATTCGTCGCGGTCATCCTGGTGCCCGCGATCAAATATCCGCCCAACCCGCCGGCCGTGGGCAGGCATGAGACGGTGGCGGTGCGAACCGCGGCCTATTTCGCGATGATCGCCATCTCGCTGATCGCCATGATGGCGGCATCGCGCCTGCGCGCCATGATGATTCCACGGCTCGGTGCGTTCAACGCGCTGCTGGCCGGCGCGGCGGCCTTCCTGCTGGTGGTGTCGATCGTGCCGCTCGGGCTGCCGTCGATCGACGAAGTGCCCGCGGCCTTTCCCGCCGATCTGTTGTGGGACTTCCGCGTGACCGCGTTCGGAACGCAGCTCGTGTTGTGGGCGGCGCTGGGGATCGGTTTCGGCGCCATGGCCGAGCGGGTGCTGCAGACGCGACACTGAGGCCAGCAATCCCCTCTGCTTCGGAGGGATACTATCGCGAGCGGCATGGACGATGTTTCATCCATGCGTCAGGATCGCCTCGTTATAACGAGGGTGCCCGCGATGAAGATGCTTCCGACCACTGCTAGCGGCCTGGCGATCGCTCTGGCCTGCTTCTCCCTACCGGCGCATGCCGATGAAGGCATGTGGACGTTCGATGCCTTCCCGTCCGCGCAGGTGAAGGCCGCGCATGGCTTCGCGCCGGATGCGGCGTGGCTCGATCATGTGCGGCTCTCCGCGGCGCGGCTCACCGGCGGTTGCTCCTCCTCGCTGGTGTCCGCCCAGGGGCTGCTGCTCACCAACCACCATTGCGTGGTCGATTGTGCGCAGAAGCTGTCGACCGCCGATCACGACTATATGAAGAACGGCTTCCTCGGCGCCGACCAGTCCCAAGAACAGAAATGCCCTGGCCAGCAGGCCGAGATCTTGACGAGCATCGCCGATGTGACGCCCAAGGTGCAGGCCGCGATCGGCGCGGCAAGCGGCGAGGCGCTGGTCAAGGCGCGCGACGCGGCGATCGCGAAGATCGAGGACGGCGGCTGCTCGGACAAGGCGAAGCAGCGCTGCCAGGTCGTTACACTTTATGGCGGCGGCCAATACAAGCTCTATACCTATCGCAAATATTCGGACGTGCGGCTGGTGTTCGCACCGGAATATGAGGCGGCGCAGTTCGGCGGGGATCCGGATAATTTCAACTTCCCGCGCTACGGCCTCGATGCCGCTTTCCTGCGGATCTACGAGGATGGCAAGCCGGTCGCGACGCCGGCGCATCTGCGCTGGGATCCGCGTGCGCCCAAGCCGGGCGAGCTCGTGTTCGTCGCCGGTAATCCCGGTTCCACACAGCGTCTTTTCACCCAGAGCCAGATTGCGATGCGACGCGACCTGGCTCTGCCTTCCACGGAGATCCTGCTGTCCGAGCTGCGCGGCCGGCTGATCGCCGCGATGGCGGGCGACGCGGAGCGCACGCGCACTGGCGCGGACAGCCTGTTCGGCGTCGAGAACAGCTTCAAGGCCTATTATGGCATGTACCGCTCGCTGCTCGATCCCACTTTCGCCGCGACCCTGGCGGACAATGAGCAGAAGCTGCGCACCCGCATTGCGGCCGATCCGAAGCTGGCCAAGGCGATCGGCGATCCCTGGGCCGAGGTGGCGCGCGCGATGAGCGCCTATCGCAACATCTATATGCCTTACATGTTCCTCGAGGCGCGGCCTGGCTTCACCTCCGATCTCTATCGCTATGCGGTATCGATCGTGCGCGCTGCTCAGGAGCGGGAGAAACCGGATGCCGATCGCCTGCCGGGCTACACCCAGTCGGCCCTCCCGCTGCTCGAGAAGGAGTTGCTCGATCCGGCGCCGAGCTATCCGTGGCTGGAGGAGCTGAAGATCGGCTTCTGGTTATCGAAGACCCGCGAATATCTGACGACGGATCATCCGCAGGTGAAGGCGCTGCTCGGCAGGGATTCGCCCGAAAACCTCGCCCATGCGCTCGTCACCGGCACCAAACTCGCCGACCCGGCGGTGCGAGCGGCGCTGTTCAAGGGTGGCCTGGCTGCGGTGAACGCGTCGGACGATCCGCTGATCCGCTTCGTGCTGGCGCATGACGGTGAGGCGCGGGCGCAGCTCAGCCGCTACAAGGCTGAGGTGGAGGGGCCGGTGACGGCGGCGCAGTCGCGTCTCGCCCAGGCGCGTTTCGCCGCTTATGGCGACAGCCTCTATCCGGACGCTACCTTCACGTTGCGCCTGTCCTACGGCACGGTCGAGGGATGGAACGAGGCGGGTCGCCCGATCGCGCCGACCACGAACTTCGCCGGGCTGTTCGATCGGGCGACCGGGCAAGCGCCCTATCAGCTTCCCGCCCGCTGGCTGGCGGCGCGCAGCAAGCTGGATCCTCAGACGGTGCTCGATTTCTCGACCAGCAACGATGTCGTCGGCGGCAATTCCGGATCGCCGGTGATCGCCAGCGACGGATCGGTGATCGGGGCGTTGTTCGACGGCAATATCCACAGTCTGGGCGGCGCCTTCGGTTACGATCCGCGGCTCAACCGCTCCGTCGTCGTATCGACCGGCGCGGTGGAGGCGGCGCTCAGGACGGTCTATCCGGCGCCCGCCCTGGTCGCCGAGCTTCACGCCAATTGAACGGAGCCATGCCTTGATCGGAAGAGTCTTCGCCCGCTGCCTGTTGCTGCTCACCCTGTTTCTGGCGGTGCCGGTGGAGGCGGGGCAGGTCGCCATGACCTTCGACGATCTTCCGGTCTATGGGCATTTCCGTCCGATCGCGGATGCCGAGGCGGTGACCAGCGACCTGCTGGCCGGGATCAAGCGCAATCACTGGCCGGCGACGGGCTTCGTCAACGAGATCCAGCTCGATGCAGGCGATCGGCCGCGTCGCATCGCGTTGCTGAGCCGCTGGCTGGATGCGGGGCTGGATCTCGGCAATCACAGCTATTCGCACGTCTCCTTCACCCACACGCCGGTCGATGCCTATATTGCCGACGTCGCCAAGGGGGAGACGGTGACGAAGGGGCTGCTCGCGGCACGCGGTCGCACAGAGCGCTGGTATCGTCATCCCTATCTCGAGACCGGGCCGACGCTCGTCGCCCGGCGTCGTTTTGAAGGCTGGCTGGCGCAGCATGGCTATCGCGTCGCGCCGGTTTCGATGGAGAATAGCGACTGGCAGTTCGCCGATCCCTATGACGCTGCCCTTGCGCGCGGCGACCGGAAGCTGGCCGAGCATATCCGCCAGGACTATCTCGATTTCACCGCGCGGATCGTGCCCTGGTATCGAAAGGCGGCGACGGGATTGCTGGGGGGCGAGCCGGCTTTCGTGTTCCTGCTTCACGCCAGCCGGCTCAATGCCGACAGCATCGATGCCATCGCCGCGATCCTGAAGGCGCAGCATCTGCGCACCGTGACGCTCGACCAGGCGATGAAGGATCCGGCCTATCGCATCGCGGACGCCTATGCCGGGCCGGACGGCGACGAGTGGGTCACGCGCTGGTCGATGACGCTCAAGAAGGATCTGCCCTGGTCTAGCCTGCCCCAGGTGCCGGCGGGCATCGTCGCGCTGGATGCGAAGGCCGATCCGGCCGCGGCGAAGAACTGATCGCGTCCGCTCAACCGAAACGCAAGGCCGCCGTCAGGTCCCCCGGCGGCGGTCCGCCCGCCGCGATCATCGCCTTTTCCCGTTCGATCAGGCCCGGCAATTTGGCGAGGCCGAAGCGACGGGTGATGAAGCGCGCGATCGATCCCGTGTCGTAGATGGCATGATCCACCTCGCCGCGGCGCGCATGCGGCGAGACGATCAGTGCCGGGATGCGGGTGCCGGGGCCCCAGCGGTCGCCTTTCGGCGGCGGGACATGATCCCACCAGCCGCCATTCTCGTCGAAGGTGACCACGATCAGCATCTTCTCCCACTGCGGCCCCTTGCGCAGCGCATCGATCACCGCGGCGATGTGACGGTCGCCGGCATCGACGTCCGAATAGCCCGCATGCATGTTGAGATTGCCCTGGGGCTTGTAGAAGCTGACCGGCGGCAGACGGCCTGCCTGGACGTCGGCAAGGAAGCGGTTGGTGCGTGCCGTCTCGCCCTCGCCGCCGTCGCGCAGATGCTGCTCGCGCGCTGGCATGCCCGGTGCGAAGCGGAAGAAATAGTTGAACGGCTGATGGTGCGGCTGGAAATTCGGCCGGGCCGGAAAATCCGGGCCGGTGGCGCCCTTGGCGGCGGATTCGTCCGCGAGCGCGGCGCCCCAGCCGCCGGCATACCAGGCCCAGTCGACGCCCCGATCGCTCAGCATGTCGCCGATCGTCTTGTGGGTTTGCGGCGGCAGCGTCATCGGGTTGTCGGCATTGGCATAGCCCGGCCGCTCGGGATCGCGCATGCCGGCGAAGGTCGGTCCATAAGGCGGGAGCATCGTGTTAACCGCCCAGAAGTCCGGCGTCAGCGTATCGGAGACGAACAGTGGCGGCCCCTGCATCGCGCTGGCGGGAGAGTTTGCTTTCTGCTTCGGCCGGATACCGCGTGGATCGGCCGGATCGAGCGCGACGATCCGTGCCTTGGCGGGGCTCTGGTCCGCCGCCGGGTAGAAGGAGGGCTGGGCGGCGATGAGATATTGGTGATTGAAATAGGATCCGCCGAACGCGCCCATGAAGAAATTGTCGCACAGCGTGAATTCGCGGGCGATTTGCCATAGCCGGAGATTGGACGAACCGTCGCCATAATGCCCCATCACCAGCGCGCCACTGTCCCCCCAGGCGACGAAGCCGTCATTGCGGCCGCCATTGATCTGCAGCTGGTTGTTGTAAAAGGTGTGGACCAGATCGCGTGTCACCACGCCGTGCGGCAGCGGATCTCCGTCCGGCGTCGCCAGCGCGAAAGGGGCGTTGGCAAGGCCGGTCAGATCATTCTCACCAATGTCGAAGACGCGATGTTCCACCACCTGGGACTGAGCGGTGAGCCCCTTCCAGATTTTGGGAAGGGTGGTGAGCAGTGTCCCGTCGCGATCGCGCTGTGCACTTTCTTCCGGCTTCAGCGCCGAAAGGGGGCGCTGCAGGCCGGGAAAATCGGCGAAGAGATTGTTGAAGCTGCGGTTTTCCGCATAGATGACCACAACGGTGTCGATATGGGCCTGTAGCGCCGCATCGGGATTTGCCGCCGGCCGTCTCTTCCGCCCGGCCGGTCTGGTTTCGCCCGGGGCAGCGATGCCCGCAAGGCCGGCCGCGGCGGCGAGACCGCCCAGCAGCAGGCGGCGTTCCGGATCCTGAGGTTGGTCGTCGTCCCGGTCCCCGCTCATCCGTCATCTCCCCATTCGCTCTCGTCCTGCGTAAGGCCGTGACGGGAGACGATGCAAGTCAGCGAAGCGCGCGGCTGGCGATCAAGGTCAAGGCGCAGCCGGCCAACGCGGCGAGGAGCAGCAGGAAAAGCGCGCCATAGTCGTTCGGGCTGCGGCTCAACACCGTGAAGGCGACGGCCGGGCCAAGGATGGCGGGCAGCGTGTTGGCGGCGTTCATCACCCCCAGATCACGGCCGCGATGAAGGGGCGAAGGCAGGATCTGCGCGACCAGCGCAATGTCGATCGTCAGGAAGCTGCCGAGCCCAGCCATGAACAGCGTGTAGCCGATCAGCGCCGCTGTCCAGTCGCCGCGCAACAGCATGGCCAGGATGCCAGCTGCCATGGACATGACGGCGACGAGCAGGAACGGCTTGCGCCGTCCGGCCCGATCCGAAGCGCGCCCGATCGCGATGGAGGACAGGGCGCTGAGCAGCGTCGCGGTCGCGACGATCCACGCGAAACCCACCTGCACATCCTGCCCGCGGAAGAGTCCGTCCGGGCGAATGCCGTCCTTCAGGTAGAAAAGAAAATAGCTGGTGACGACGTTGCCGCAGAGCTGCACCAGGAATTTGGCGAGCCACAGACTGCGGAAGGCGGACCAGCGAAAGGCAGTTGGCGTGGCGACGTCCTCCGGCTCGGCATCTGCCACGGCGCGCGGCCAGAACAGCAGCAGAGGGAGGACGAGCGCCCCCACGGCGGCTCCGAGCACGAGCATGCGCATTGCATCGCTGCCCATCAGCGGCAATCCGATCAGCGCCGATGCGAGCGATGCGAGGGGAAGGGCGAGATTGGCGAGCGCCGAGATGCGGCCCTTGAAGCGATCCGGCACGCTATCCGCGAACAGCGCGGCGAGTGGACCGAACAGCGTGTTGAAGGCGAACTGGAACAGCATCACGCCGATGGTGAGCTGGATCGTCCCGGAGGCGGCTGCGATCAGCGCAAAGCTGGCCCAGGTGGCGAAGAGGCCGATCCACAGCCAGGGCAGCCGTGTGCCGAAACGCGCGCGGCTCCAGTCGCTGGCCATGCCGGCGGCGACATTGGCGACCGTCGCCACCGCCACGCCGGCCAGCAGCGCTTCGCTGAGCAGCGTTACCTTGGCGTTCCCCGCCAGCGCCTCGGCGCGCAACGGCAGCACCACGGTCAACAGCGGCAGGAAGGCGAGATAGGCGCCGACATTCGCCAGCGGATAGAGCCAGAGCCGTCGGCTGCGGCCGTGCTCAATCATGTGGCGGCGCGGTCGACCCGCGGATCACCAGCTCGAAGGGCAGCACATGTGCCGGGCTGCCATTGGGATCGATACCGCGTCCCTCGATCAGAAGGGTGGACGCGCGCTCGGCCATCGCGGCGGTGGGCTGGCGGATGGCGGTCAGCGGGGGCAGACTGAAACTGACCGGCGGCGTATCGTCGAAGCTGATGATGGAGAGATCGCGCGGGACCGCGAGGCCGGCGCCGCGTGCCCGGTGCAGCGCGGCGAGCGCCTGTTCGTCGCTGCTGGCGATGATCGCGCTCGGGCGCTCGGCAAGAGTCAGCAGGGCCTCGGCGGTCTCCAGCCCGGACTCGAAGCTGAACTCGCCCTCGCGGATCCATTCGGCCCGGATCGGCAGGCTCGCGGCCTCCATCGCCGCGCGATAGCCGGCGAGGCGCTCCGCGCTGACCGCATAGTCCGCGCTGCCGGTCAGGAAACCGATGCGGCGATGGCCGAGCGCGATGAGGTGGCGGGTCGCTACTGCGGCGGCTTCCTGTTCGTCCATGACCACGCGGAAGCCGCGTTCGTCGCCGCTTCCCGGACTCATCCGGGCGATCGCGACGCCACGCCGCTCAAGCTGGTCGATGATGCTCGTATCCTGCGAATGGGGCGGGGTCAGGATCACGCCGTCGGGACGCAGGGACGAGACGACGGCATCGATCCGCTGGTGAAGACGGTCGGAATGGCCGTCGAGAAGCTCGATCAGCAGGTGATAGCCATCGCGCTCGCAGCGGGGCATCGCGCCGAGCAGCATCTGCGCTACCCAGTCGCTGCCGCGGCCGGCGCGCCACTTTTCCAGTGTCGGCTCGCGATCGTTGAAGGCGACGAGCAGATAGGATTTGGATCCAGCCATGCGCCGGGCGGCCATGTTCGGGACATAGCCGAGCTTGTCGATCGCGGCGCGCACACGATCGCGCAACGCATCGGTGACGTTGGGCCCGTTGTTGATGACGCGTGAGACGGTCTGCAGCGAAACGCCGGCTTCCTCCGCCACATGCTTGATGGTCACTGACCCCATAAACGCCCTCGCTTCACCATCCAGCTAACCCAGTGTTGCACGTCGGACAACATGAACCCCACAGCAATCCGAGGTTCACAATTTTGTGTTGTGAACGTTCTCAACATATGCTTAAAGGCGATTCGCACGAGGTCAATGAGCTTCGTGTCACGGAGAGGTGCAGTCATGGGACAATCAGGCTGAGACGCTTCGGCGGGATCTGATGATCTAGAACAGGGTGATTTGCTTGTCGGCGTGTCAAAGCGGCGCGGTCGACTTGCGCATATCTGTCAATCAACAGTGTTCAGGGGCCGGGCGTCTAACGCGTCAGGTATTGCAAGTCTATCACCGCGGCATGCTTCGCGGTTCAAGGAGGGGTTTTCGATGAAGAACAGGGCTATTCTGGCCGCTGGCAGCGCGCTCGCTCTGGCGATTGCATGGGCGCAGGGTGCGGCGGCGCAGGAGGCGCCGGCTGCGGCCCCCGCGGCGGACGCCGGGCAGGGCTTCGGCGACATCGTCGTCACTGCCACGCGCCGCGAGACGACGCTGCAGAGCACGCCGGTCGCCATTTCGGCGTTCAGCCAGGCGACGTTGGACAAGCAGCAAGTGAAGGACGTCACCGACCTCGCCCGTTTTGTCCCCTCGCTGCAGTTCAACCAGCAGGGTGACCAGTCGGCCGTGCTCCTTACGCTGCGCGGCATCGGCAATGACAGCGCCTATACCGAGGTCGCCGATCCCGAAGTCGCCATCTATGTCGATGGCGTCTATAGTCCGCGCGCGCAAGGCGCGGTCGTGCTGATGTACGACATGGAGCGTGTCGAGGTGCTGCGCGGCCCGCAGGGCACGCTGTTCGGACGCAACGCCACCGTGGGTGCGCTCAATCTCACCACCGCGAAGCCCAAGCTCGGCGAGTTCAGCGGCTATGTCGAGGGCGTGGCGGGCTCCTACAGCCGCCTCGGCGTGCGCGGGATGATCAACATCCCGGTCACCGATACGCTGGCCATCCGCCTCGCGGCGATCAGCGATCGGCATGACGGCTATGCCTCCTATCAGCAGCCACCGCACATTGCGGGCATCGATCCTTCGGCCTTCGTCACCTCCGGCAAGAAATATTATGCCGCGGACCAGCAATCGGGCCGCATCAGCATCCTTTGGCAGCCGAGCGACCGCTTCACCTGGAACGTAAACGTCGAAGGCTACAAGGACACCGGCGCTCCCGTTACCGGTCTGCTGCAGGATCCGCGGCCGGGGACCAAGAAATGGTCGATCCTCGCGGATACGGCGCCCGAACAGGATCGCTGGTCGGTCAATGTTCGCAGCAACATGGATTATAATATCAGCGATTCGATCCAGGCCAGCTACATCTTCGGTTATCAGAAGATCGGCGGTTCGACTGCGGTCGATGCCGATGCGGGCACATTGCCGCCGGTTAACGACACCACGCCGTCGGGCGCCTTCCAGGAAAACCGCACCGTCTGGTCGCGTTACGAATTCCAGAGCCACGAAGTCCAGCTGAAGTCGCGTGGCAAGCAGACGATCGACTGGATCTTGGGCGCCTATTACAGCCATGAGAAGAACGCGATCCGCTTCGACATCGATATTCGCAACGGCTATCGCAACGGCACCTTCAACTGGGCCGGCAGCTTCATCCAGGCTGATCGCGAGATCGACTCCTATGCCGGCTTCGGCCAGGCGACCTGGCACGTCAACGACGCGATCCGCCTGACCGGCGGCCTGCGCTATACGCAGGATCGCAAGAAGGACGTCGGCGGCCGCAACGTGACCTATAATGGCGATGGCTGTTCCGATGTCGACAAGCTGCCCGGCGGCGCCTGCACCGGCGGCATCTTTGGCGCCTATCCGGATGCGACGGCCGAGGAGCTGGTCAATCTGCTGCCCGGCTACGGCATCTCGCCCAACGACGTGAAGGGCAAGTGGCACAAATGGACTTACCTGGCCCGTGCCGACGCCGATCTCGCGCCCGGCCTGCTCGGCTATGCCAGTGTCAGCACCGGTTTCAAGTCGGGCAACATCCAGGATGGCGGTCAGTTGACTGGTCCTGAGACACTGACCAACTATGAAGTTGGCCTGAAGTCCCGCCTGTTCGACAACAAGGCCACGTTCAATGTCGCGGCCTATTATTCGGACTTCAAGGGCTATCAGGTGAACCAGGCGGTCACGGACCGCGCACCGGACGGCACGATCATCTCGAGCCATCTCGCGACCCAGAACGCCAAGGGCGCCAAGGCCTACGGCATCGAGGCGGAGCTCAATTGGGCAGTCACCCATCGCGATCGCATCCAGGCATCGGCGACGGTGCAGAAGACCAAGCTCGACGAACTGGAGAGCATCGACGCGCGGCTCTACAACAATTCGGATCAGGGCAAGGTCGCCGAGCTCAAGGGCAATGAACTCGCCCATGCGCCCCGCTTCTCGGCCACCATCTCCTACGAGCATGATTTCGAAATGGCCAATGGCGGCCGGATCACGCCGCGCCTGACCACTCATTATGAAACCAAGAGCTGGCTGAGCTACTTCAACGGCGACAAGAATCCGTTCGTCAATGCGAATGACAGCGGTACGCCGCGCGGCATCTACGGCACGTCCTTCGATCGCCAGAAGTCCTATTTCCGCTCGGATGCCTCGCTCCGCTACAGCGCGCCGGACGATCGCTACTCGGTCGAGGTGTTCGTGCAGAATATCGAGAACAAGCATATCCGCACCGGTGCCGGCTCGTTCGGTGCTCCGGCGGATCCGGTGTTCATCTCGGTTCTGCAGCCGCCGCGTACCTGGGGCGTGCGGGCTCGCGCAGCCTTCTGATCGGTTCGCCGTGCCGGCATAGGGCATGGCGCATCCCCGCGGCCACCGTCGACCTCCCCCCGGCGGTGGCCGCCTCCCTCTTCAAGGATGAGGCGGCATGACGGGACGCATCATCATCGTAGGCGGCGGTACCGCGGGCTGGCTGACCGCTGCCTATCTCGTCCGGTCGCTCGGGCGCAGCGGCTGGCGGATCACGTTGGTGGAATCCGCGGATATCGGCATAATCGGGGTGGGCGAGGGGACGTTTCCGACGATCCGCGACACGCTCGCGGCGATCGGCGCGGACGAGCGGCAATTTCTCCGCGAAGCGGATGGCAGCTTCAAGCAGGGCGTGCGCTTCGTCGGCTGGACGGGCGCGACGCTGCCCGGCGGCGCGAAGGATGATTATTTCCACCCGTTCAACCTGCCTTATGGTGGTGATGAAGGCCTGCTGCCCTACTGGATCAAGGCGCAGGACGAGGCCAAGCGGCCGGCCTATGCCGATGCCGTGACCGCGCAAGGCCATGTCATCCGCGCCGGCCGGGCGCCGAAGCGGGCGAGCGATCCGGAATTTTCCGGCCCGATGAACTATGCCTATCATTTCGATGCGGCGCGCTTCGCCGACTTCCTGAGGAAGGTGGCGACGGCGGGTGGAGTCGAACGCATCGAGGCGACGATCGGTTCGGTCGACCGGCACGAGGATGGCCGCATCGCGGCAGTGGTGCCGGACGATGGACGATCCGCGATCGCGGGCGACTTCTTCATCGATTGCTCGGGTTTTCGCGCGCTGCTGATCGGCAAGACGCTCGACGTGCCCTTCGCCGGATGCGGCGACACGTTGTTCAACGACCGCGCTCTGGCAATCCAGGTGCCGCATGAAGGCCCGGAGACGCCGATCCGTCCCTACACGCTGGCGACGGCGCATGAGGCGGGCTGGACCTGGGATATCGGCCTCGGTGCGCGACGCGGCGTCGGCTATGTCTATTCGAGCCGGCACAGCGACGACGAGGCGGCCGAACGGGTGCTGCGTGCCTATGACGGTGAGGCGGGTCGCGATCTCTCCGTCCGCCAGCTCAAATTCGCGAGCGGCTATCGCAGCACGCAATGGGTCGGCAATTGCGCGGCGGTGGGTCTTTCGGCCGGCTTTTTCGAGCCCTTGGAATCGACCGGCATCATGCTGATCGAGGTGGCTGCACGGATGATCGGCGATTTCCTCGTCGCCCCATCGATCGACCGTGAGGCGATGGCGGCGGCCGCGCGCAGCTTCAATCGGCTCATGGCGGCGCGTTTCGAGGCGATCGTCGAGTTCCTGAAGCTCCATTACGCGATCAGCGGGCGACGCGACACCGGTTATTGGCGCGACAATACCGATCCCGTCACCATGCCGGACGGGCTGCGCGACAAGCTCGCGCAGTGGCGACACCGTCCACCCTCTCGTTTCGATTTCGTCGTCGATCACGAAACCTTCCTGCCGGCGAGCTGGCAGTTCATCCTTTACGGCATGGGCTTCCGCACCGATCCCGCGGCGGTGACGCTCAGCCATCGCGACGATGCCGGCGCGGGCGCTGCCTTCCTGCGCGTGCTGGATGCCGCGAGGCAGGCGGTCGCCGAGCTGCCACCGCACCGCACGCTCCTCGAACAGATGCGCCTCGCCGCATGACTTGGGATGGACATATGCGTGCCAAGACAGGCGTGACGCTACACCATATGCCGTTCGCACTGAGCTTGTCGAAGTGCTCCCTTCTTTCGACCTCGGAAAAGAAAGGGAGGGCTTCGACAAGCTCAGCCCGAACGGAGAGGTCTGTCTTCGCGCGGGGTACCCACAATCGAATGAAAAAGCTGATTCTCGCTGCCCTGCTCGCCACCAGCGCCTCGCTCGCCATGGCCGCCCCCGCGCATCCCTGGCTCGACCGCTCGTTGAGCGCCTCCGTCCGCGCTGGCAGCCTCGCCGCCGCTATGACCCAGGACGAGAAACTCGTCCTAGTCCACGGCTATTTCCCGCCCAAGGCGAAACCCGCGCAGGAAATGGGCATGATCCCATCGGCCGGGCATATTCCGGGCATCCCGCGGCTCGGCATCCCGACCTTGCGGGAGAGCGATGCCAGCCTCGGCGTCGCCAATCAGGTCGAGCAGCGCAAGGGCGATACCGCGACGGCGCTGCCCGCCGGTCTCGCCACCGCGGCCACCTTCAATCCCGAGCTCGCCCGCTCGGGCGGCGCGATGATCGGCGCGGAAGCGCGCGCGAAGACCTTCAACGTCCTGCTCGCCGGCGGCGTCAACCTCACCCGCGATCCGTGGAACGGGCGCAACTTCGAATATCTCGGTGAGGATCCGCTGCTCGCCGGCATCTTGGCGGGGGAAGCGATCCGCGGCGTCGAGAGCGCCCATATCGTCTCCACCGTCAAGCATTTCGTGCTCAATTCGCAGGAGACCGGCCGTCACGTTCTGGATGCGCGTATCAGCGAGACGGCGCTGCGCGAAAGCGATCTGCTCGCCTTCCAGATCGCGATCGAGCGCGGACGGCCGGGTTCGGTGATGTGCGCCTACAACAAGGTCAATGGCGACTACGCCTGCGAGAATGAGCCGCTGCTCAATGGCGTGCTCAAGCGCGACTGGCACTATCCCGGCTGGGTGATGTCGGACTGGGGCGCGGTCCATTCGACCGAGAAGGCCGCCAATGCCGGACTCGACCAGCAAAGCGGGCAGGAGCTCGACCGCGCGCTCTATTTCAATCAGCCGCTCGCCGAGGCGGTGGCCGCTGGCCGCGTCTCGCAGGCACGGCTCGACGACATGGTTCGGCGCATCCTCACCGGCGTGATCGCCAGCGGCCTCTATGATGATCCGGTGCCCGCGACGCCGCAGCCGATCGACCTCGACACCCATGCCGACGTCGCCCAGGCGGTGGCCGAGCAGGGCATGGTGCTGCTCAAGAATGAGGGAGATTTGTTGCCGATCGCTGCGAGCGCGCGGCGCATCGTGCTGATCGGCGCGCATGCCGATGTCGGCGTTTTGTCGGGCGGCGGCTCCTCGCAGGTCCGCTCGACCGGCGGCGCGCCGGTCGAGATTCCGCTGACCAAGGGTGAGGCGGCATCCTTCGCGCGCATGACCTGGCATGCCTCCTCACCGCTGAAGGCGCTGCAGGCCGCGTTGCCGGGCGCGGACATCCGCTATGTCGACGGCAGCGATCCCGTTGCGGCGGCCGCGGCCGCAAAGCAGGCCGATCTCGCCATCGTCTTCGCCTGGCAGTGGCAGAGCGAGGCGCAGGACGCCGAGACGCTGGCGCTGCCCGACGATCAGGACGCGCTGATCGCCGCCGTCGCCGGCGCCAATGCGCATAGCCTGGTCGTGCTGGAGACCGGCGGGCCGGTGCTGATGCCCTGGCTCGCCAAAGTGCCGGCGGTGCTCCAGGCCTGGTATCCCGGCCAGCGTGGCGGCGAAGCGCTGGCGCGGATCCTGACTGGCGCGGTGAGCCCTTCGGGACGCCTGCCGATGACCTTCCCCGTCTCCGCCGACCAGGCGCCGCGGCCCGAGCCGATGGGTCTCGCCAATCTGCGCGCTGCGGAAGCGCGCCGCGCGGCGGGTGACAAGACCGATTACGGTATGTCTGCGGGCGTCGCGCCCTTCACCATCGACTATCGCGAAGGCGCCGACGTCGGCTATCGCTGGTATCAGAAGACCGGGCGGAAGCCGCTCTTCCCGTTCGGTTACGGCCTCAGCTACACGCGCTTCAGCTACGGAACGCCCGCGATCGTCGGCGGTGCCGCGCCGAGCGTAAGCTTCGAGGTGACCAATGCGGGCGAGCGTGCCGGCGCAGACGTCCCGCAAATCTATGTCGAGGCGGGTGGCATCTATCGCCTCGCCGGCTTCGCACGGGTCGCGTTGCTGCCCGGCCAGACGCAACGGGTGACCATATCCCTCGAACCGCGCACCTTCGCCCGCTTCGAAAAGGGCTGGGTGGTGGACGGCGGCGCGCGCCGCTTCCGCATCGGCCGATCGGCCAGCGACGTCGTCTATGAAGGGACACTCGACCTTTTGCCCACGCGTATGGCACCGTGACCGGGTGCAAGCGCTTGAGCCTGCGCGGCCGAGGGAGAATCTAGGTAATGGCATTGGCATCCACCACCGCGGGCGGCAGCGCCGCCGAGACGACCGGCTCGGTCGCGAGCCTGCGTTGGTTCGTCTTCGCGCTGTTCTTCATCTTCGGCGGGATCACCAGCCTCAACGACGTGCTCATCCCCAAGCTGAAGGGGCTTTTCTCGCTTTCCTATCATCAGGCGATGCTGGTCCAGTCGGCCTTCTTCGCCGCCTATTTCATCGTGTCGCTGCCGGCGGCGATGATCGTGCAGCGTGTCGGATATCTGCGCACGGCATCGGTCGGGCTGCTGACGATGATGGCCGGATGCCTGCTTTTCGTGCCGGCGTCGGGAGCCGGCACCTTCGGCCTGTTCCTCACCGCCCTGTTCGTTCTCGGATCGGGCATCACCATCGTGCAGGTGGTGGCCAATCCACTGATCTCGATGCTGGGGGAGCCCCGGACGGCGCACAGCCGCCTCACTTTCGCCCAGGCGTTCAACTCGCTCGGCACCACCCTCTTTCCACCGGTAGGATCGATCCTGATCCTCGGATCGCTCGCCACGGTCGATCCCGCGACGCTTTCCGGCTCCGCGCTCGCCGCCTTTCGCGTCGCGGAGACGCAGACCATCGTGCATACCTATCTCGGCCTCGCGGCCGCGCTGCTGCTAATCGCAGCGGTGGTCTGGATGGGGCGCAACCGTCTGCGCGAGGCGCAGGCGCAGGATAATATCCTCCAGGCGTTCGGCCTGCTCAAGCGGCCGCGCTTCGCGTTCGGTACACTCGGCATCTTCCTCTATGTCGGGGCCGAGGTCTCGATCGGTTCGCTGCTCGTCAACTATCTCGAGCAGTCCGACGTGCTGGCTCTGAATGCAGAGTCCGCCGGCAAGCACCTGATCTTCTACTGGGGCGGTGCGCTGATCGGCCGTTTCATCGGCGCCTATGTGCTGCGCATCGTTCCGCCCGCCAAGGTGCTGGTGACGGTGGCGTGCGGCGCGATCGCGCTGATCCTGCTGTCCGCCAACAGCGGCGGGGCGCTTTCCGGCTGGGCACTGCTCGCGGTCGGGCTGACCAATGCAATCATGTTCCCGACCATCTTCAGCCTCGCCAGCGAGGGGCTCGGCGCGCGCGCCGCGGAGGGATCGGGCATCATCTGCATGGCGATCGTCGGCGGTGCGATCGTGCCGCTGATCACCGGCAAGGCAGCGGACATGACGACCTTGCGCACGGCACTCGCAGTGCCGGCCATCTGCTACATGCTGATCGCGCTGTTCGGCTTCTATTGCCGCAGCCATCCCACGCCCGACGCGGATGTCGACCCGCCGGCCGAGGCCTGAGCATGACGGCGTCGGTCCACCAGACGGAGCAGCTTCTCTTCACCGTGCTGCTCCAGCTCATCGTGATGATCGGCGCGGCGCGAGCGATGGGCACGGCGTTCCGCCGTCTGGGGCAGCCGGCGGCGGTGGGAGAAATCGTCGCCGGGCTGATGCTCGGGCCGTCGCTGTTCGGCCATTTTTTCCCGGCGGCTTCGATCGCCTTGTTCGGTGCGAAGCCCGATCCGGCGATCACGATCCTGAGCCAGATCGGGCTGGTGCTGCTGATGTTCCAGATCGGCTGCGGCTTCGAGTTCGAGCGGCTGCACGTCGCCCGGCTGCGCCGGCTGACGCTGGCCATCGCCATTCCCTCCGTCGCGGTACCGTTCGCACTCGGCCTGCTGATCGGCACCTTTTCCGCCGCGGCGCTGGCGCCAGGCATCGATCGCACCATCTACAGCCTGTTCTGCGGCGTCGCGCTGGCCATCACGGCAGTGCCCATCCTCGGCCGCATCCTGATCGAGCATCGTCTGGAGCGCGAGGAGATCGGCGTCGTCGCCATATCGGCGGCTGCGATCAACGACGTCGCAGGCTGGGTGATGCTGGCGCTGATCTCCGCCTATGCGTCCGCGCAGCTTTCGCCGGGGCAGGTAGCGTTCCAGATCGGCGGTCTCCTGCTGTTCGTCCTGGCGCTGCGCTTCCTGCTCGCTCCGCTCGCCGATCGGCTGGTCCGCCAGTTCCCGCTGCGCGACGGGCTGATGCCAGCCAATCTGCTCGCCATCCTCGTCTGCCTCGCCTTCCTGCTCGCCATCTGCACCTTCCATCTCGGCATCTTCGCGATCTTCGGCGGTTTCGCGGCGGGCCTGCTCTTTCATCGCCATGCCGAGATCGCCGCGGCGTGGAGCCGGCAGGTGGGCGGTTTCGTGCTGGTCTTCTTCCTGCCGATCTTCTTCACCTTCACGGGGCTGCGCACCAATGTGCTCGGGCTCGGCGCGCAGGATCTGCCCTGGCTGATGCTGATTCTCGCCGCAGCGATCCTGGGCAAGATCGTGCCGACCTATGTCGTCGCGCGCCGGTCCGGTATCGCCGGACGGCCAGCGCTCGCGCTCGGCACGCTGATGAATACCCGCGCGCTGATGGAGCTGATCGTGCTCAACATCGGCCATGAGCTCGGTTTCCTGCCGCAATCCATGTTCACCATGCTGGTGCTGATGGCGGTCGTCACCACGCTGATGACCGGGCCGCTGCTTCGTTTCCTGCTGTTCCGCTCCGATGCCGCGTCCGTGCGCGTCGAGGCCTGATCTTGGATGATATGATGAAGAGTGTGCGATTGTTTAATCCTCCCCCAAAGCGGGAGGGGGACCACATGGAGTGCTGCAAGCGTGGCGTAGATGGAGAGGGGAACCCCTCCACCGGGCTACGCATGGTCTCCCTCCCCCTTTGGGGGAGGATGATTATGGCAACCCTGCTCACCGTGACGGTGGGAACCGTCCAGGCTGCCGACACGCTCTCCCCGGTCGCGCATCCCGTGCTCTGGCCCGCCGTCAAGGCCCGCCCATCGCGCAACCCGGCGATCGAGGCGCGTATCGAGCGCCTGCTCGCGGCGATGAGCGTCGAGGACAAGGTGGGGCAGCTCATCCAGGTCGATATCGGCAGCATCACACCGGCGGACGTGCGGACGTGGAAGATCGGTTCGGTGCTGAACGGCGGCAATTCCGGGCCCTATGGAGACGATTTCGCGCCACCCGCCAAATGGCTGCAGCTCGCCGACGAATATTATGACGCGTCGATGACGCGCAGCGACGGCCGCCCGAAGATTCCGATCATCTGGGGCACGGATGCCGTGCATGGCAATAACAACATCGTCGGCGCGACGCTGTTTCCGCACAATATCGGCCTCGGTGCCGCGCGGGATCCCGGGCTGATCCGCGAGATCGGCGCCGCCACGGCGCTCGAGACGGCGGCGGCGGGGCTCGACTGGACCTTCGCGCCGACGCTCGCGGTGGTCCAGGACGATCGCTGGGGCCGCACTTATGAGAGCTATTCGGAAGAGCCGGAGATCCCGGCCTCCTATGCGGGCGCGATGATCGAAGGCGTGCAGGGCAAGGTGGGCACGAAGGATTTCCTCTCGCCCCGCCATGTCATCGCGACGACCAAGCATTTTCTCGGCGACGGTGGCACCGGGGGGCGCGACCAGGGCGATACGCGGGTGAGCGAGGAGGTGCTGCGCGACGTCCATCTCGGCGGCTATCCCGCCGCGCTCGAGGCCGGCACCCAGTCGGTGATGGCCAGCTTCTCGAGCTGGAACGGCGAGAAGATGAGCGGCAACAAGAGCCTGCTCACCGGTGTGCTGAAGCAGCGCATGCATTTCGACGGCTTCGTCGTGGGCGACTGGAACAGCCATGGCCAGGTGGCCGGCTGCACCAACGAGAGCTGCGCCCAGGCGATCAACGCCGGGCTCGACATGTTCATGTATTCCGGACCGGACTGGAAGCAGCTCTACACCAACACGCTGGACCAGGTGAAAGCGGGACAGATCCCGATGACGCGGCTGGACGATGCGGTGCGCCGCATCCTGCGCGTCAAGTTGCGTGCGGGCCTGTTCGAACGCGGGCGGCCGTCCTCGCGCGCGATGGCTGGCAAGTTCGATCTGATCGGCTCGCCCGCGCATCGCGCCCTGGCCCGGCGCGCGGTGCGCGAGTCGATGGTGCTGCTCAAGAATGAAGGCGTGCTGCCGCTCAAGCCGCGGGCGAACATCCTGGTCGCGGGCGAAGGCGCGGACAGCATCAGCCAGCAGTCGGGGGGCTGGTCGATCACCTGGCAGGGAGCGGATGTGCCCAACTCCGCCTTTCCGCACGGGGAATCGATCTGGACGGGCATCTCCGCGGCGGTGCGAGCGGCCGGTGGCACGGCGACGCTCGCGCCCGATGGCCGCTATGCGCAGAATCCCGATGCGGCGATCGTCGTCTTCGGCGAGCAGCCCTATGCCGAATTCAAGGGCGATCGGCCGAACCTGGAATTCAACCCCGACGACAAGGCCGACCTCGCCCTGCTGCGCAAGCTGAAGGCGGCGGGCATCCCGGTCGTCGCGGTGTTCCTCTCCGGGCGCCCGCTGTGGGTGAATGCCGAACTCAACGCCTCCGACGCCTTCGTCGCGGCCTTCCTGCCGGGCACCGAGGGAGCGGGCGTCGCGGACCTGCTGTTCCGCCGGCCCGACGGTACCGCCGCTTATGATTTCAAAGGGCGGCTCAGCTTCTCCTGGCCCAGGCGACCCGATCAATATGTGCTGAACCGGCGGGATCCCGGCTATGATCCGCTCTTCCCGATCGGCTACGGGCTCAGCTACGCCCGGCCCGGCCATGTCCCCGCGCTGGACGAGAACCGCCCCGCCGGAATGGCGAGCGGCACGCCGACGCGTTTCTTCGGCCGGGGCCGGCTGCCGGATGGCTGGTCCTGGTGGACGGCGGCGCCCGGCGCGATCGGGGCGCGGCTCGATGCCAGCGGTGCGGGCGGCACGCCGTCGATCGCGGTGAGCGCCGTCGATCGCCGTGCCCAGGAGGATTCCCGGCGCTTCGCCTGGAGCGGAGGCGCGGAAGCGAGGATCGAATCCCCGCGTCCGCTCGATCTCACGCGCGAAACCAATGGCGAAATCAGCCTCGTGTTCGAATATCGTTTGGACGCCGTCCCCGCCGGGCCGCTCTCGATCGCCATGGGAACCACCGAGAAACGGGTCCCGATCCCGGTCGGAAAGGCCCTAAGCTCGGGCGCTGCAGGCGATTGGCAGACGCTGGCGATCCCCCTGCAATGTTTCGCGCGGCGCGGGCTGGACATGGGCCGGGTCACGGTGCCATTTGCGCTCGCCTCCGCGGGCAGGGTCACCATTTCCGTGTCGGATATCCGGCTGGACTATGTGTCGACACCGATGAGCCGCTGCGGCGACGAATAGGAGCGGAAACATGGTATCGGCACGCACGTTGCTCCTGTTCGGGGCGACGGGTGATCTGGCGCAGCGCATGCTGCTTCCGTCGCTGTTCGGACTATGGGCCGACCGGCTGATCGGTGCTGACTTCGAGATCGTCGGCACGGCGCGATCGAACGAGACCGACGAGGAATTCCGCGCGCTCGCCGCTGCAGCCCTCGAACGCCATCTCCCGGCCGAGCGGCGCGATGCGGGCGAGATCGGGCGCTTTCTGGAGCGGCTGCGCTATGTTCCGCTCGACCTGTCCGATCCTGCGGCGTTCGATGCGCTGCCTCGGGCGCTCGGCGATCGGGCGGCCGAGCCTGTCGCCATCTTCCTCTCCACCGCGCCGTCGCTGTTCGAACCGGCGATCGCCGGCTTTGCGCGGGCGGGGCTGGCGGGCGGCAATGTCCGCCTGGCGCTCGAAAAGCCGCTCGGGACCGATCTCTCATCCAGTCGCGCGATCAACGATGCCGTTGCTGCTTACTATCCCGAAGGCCAGACTTTCCGGCTGGACCATTATCTGGGCAAGGAGACGGTGCAGAATCTGATCGCGCTGCGCTTCGGCAATGCGCTGTTCGAGCCGCTGTGGAACACGGGCGGCATCGATCACGTCCAGATCACCGTTTCCGAGACGGTCGGCCTGGAAGGGCGGGGCGGCTTCTACGAAGGCACCGGCGCGCTACGCGACATGGTGCAGAACCATATGCTGCAGCTGCTCGCGCTCGTCGCGATGGAGCCGCCTGCTCGCTTCGATGCCGTGTCGATCCGCGACGAGAAGGTGAAGGCGTTACGCTCGCTCCGGCCGATCGGCCGCTCCGATGCGGCGACGTGCAGCGTGATGGGTCAATATGGCGGCGGCGCGATCGGTGGCGCGCCGGTGCCCGGCTATGTCGAGGAGCTGGGCCGCGATTCCGGCACGGAAACCTTCGTCGCGCTCAAGGCTCATATCGACAATTGGCGCTGGAAGGGAGTGCCCTTCTACCTGCGTACCGGCAAGCGTCTGCCGCGCCGCCATTCGCAGATCGTCGTCCAGTTCCGCGGCGTGCCCCATTCGATCTTCGACACGCGGGGTGCGGGGCTCACCGCCAACCGTCTCGTCATCAGCCTGCAGCCGGAGGAGAATATCCGGCTGACGGTGATGGCGAAGCAGCCTGGCCTCGACCGCGATGGGCTGCGGCTGCGCGAAGTGCCGCTCGACATCTCGCTGCCCAACGCCTTTGCCGGCACGCGGCGGCGCATCGCCTATGAGCGTCTGCTGCTTGACCTGATCGAAGGCGAGCAGACGCTGTTCGTGCGGCGTGACGAGGTGGAGGCGCAGTGGCAGTGGATCGATGGCATCCGTTCCGCCTGGGCCGCCGCCGGGACGCAGCCGAGCCTCTATATGGCGGGTACCTGGGGCCCCTCCGCCTCGATCGCGTTGACCGAGCGGGATGGGATCAGTTGGCATGAGTGAGCACGATGCCTTGCTTCGCGAACGCGCGGCCCTCATCCTTCTCCGAAGGACGAGGGGGAGCGACGGCAGGCGGGCCGGGATGCGCACGCCCCTGGCCGAAGAGACGGAGAGCCCTGCCTTTCGCTACGGGGAAGGTGCGGCAGCGATGGGAGCATGGCGATGACGCTGGACGCGACACTATCCGCGGTTACGGACCGCATCATCGAGCGATCGCGGTCCGGGAGGGCGGCCTATCTCGACCTGATCGCACGCGAACGGGATGGCGGCGTCGATCGCGGCCGGCTGTCCTGCGGCAATCTGGCGCATGGCTTCGCGGCGAGCGGCGAGGACAAGCCGGCGATCCGCGACGGGCGCGCGATGAACATCGGCATCGTCACTGCCTATAATGACATGCTTTCCGCGCATCAGCCCTATGGGCGCTATCCGGAGCAGATGAAACTGTTCGCGCGCGAGGTGGGCGCCAGCGCGCAGGTGGCAGGCGGCGTGCCGGCGATGTGCGACGGCGTGACCCAGGGGCAACGCGGCATGGAGCTGTCGCTGTTCAGCCGCGACACGATCGCGCTCTCCACCGCCGTCGCGCTCAGCCATGGCATGTTCGAGGGCACGGCGCTGCTCGGCATCTGCGACAAGATCGTGCCGGGCCTGCTGATCGGCGCGCTGCGCTTCGGCCATCTGCCGGCCGTGCTCGTGCCCGCCGGGCCGATGCCATCGGGCCTTGCCAACAAGGAGAAGCAGCGCGTCCGCCAGCTCTATGCCGAGGGCAAGGTGGGCCGGGCCGAGCTCCTGGAGGCGGAGGCCGCCTCCTATCATGGCGCGGGCACCTGCACCTTCTACGGCACCGCCAATTCGAACCAGATGATGATGGAGATGATGGGGCTGCACGTGCCCGGCGCGGCCTTCGTGAATCCCGGCACGTCGCTGCGTCAGGCGCTGACCCGTGCCGCGGTGCACCGGCTCGCGGAGATCGGCTGGGATGGCGACGACTATCGTCCGCTCGGGCACGTCGTCGACGAGAAGGCGATCGTGAACGCGGCGGTCGGCCTGCTCGCCACCGGGGGCTCGACCAATCACGCCATCCATATCCCGGCGATCGCCCGCGCGGCCGGCGTCGTGATCGACTGGGAGGATCTCGACCGGCTGTCGAGCGTGGTGCCGCTGATCGCGCGCGTCTATCCCAACGGGTCCGGCGACGTGAACCATTTCCAGGCGGCCGGCGGCATGGCGTTCGTGATCCGGACGCTGATCGAGGCGGGTCTGGTCCACGCCGACATCATGACGATCTGGGGAGAGGGGCTTGCCGCCTATGCCGCCGATCCGAAGCTGGAGGGCGAAGCGTTGCGCTGGGAGCCCGCGCCCGAGGCGCCGCTCGACGAGGCGATGCTGCGTCCGGTCTCCAATCCTTTTTCGCCCGACGGTGGCATGCGGCTGGTGCAGGGCAATCTCGGCCGGGCGACCTTCAAGACCAGCGCGGTCGATCCGGCGCGCTGGACGATCGAGGCGCCGGCGCGCGTCTTCGACGATCAGGACGATGTGGTGAAGGCGTTCAAGGCCGGCGAGCTGGAACGCGACGTGGTCGTCGTCGTCCGCTACCAGGGGCCGCGTGCCAACGGCATGCCGGAGCTGCACAAGCTCACTCCGTCGCTCGGCGTGCTGCAGGATCGCGGCTTCCGCGTGGCGCTCGTCACCGACGGGCGCATGTCGGGCGCGTCCGGCAAGGTGCCGGCCGCCATCCACCTGTCGCCCGAGGCGCTGGGCGGCGGACCGATCGCGCAGCTGCGCGATGGCGATCTCGTCCGTCTCTGCGCGAATAGCGGCCAGATCAGCGTGCTCGTCGACGAGGCGGAGTGGGCCGCCCGCGAGCCTGCCGCGCCCCCGCCGCCCGCCCAGGGGACCGGGCGGGAACTCTTCGCCTTCATGCGCCACGGTGCCGACGGGGCGGAGCAGGGCGCCTCGGCGATGCTTCACGCTGCGGGGCTCTGAGGATGGAAATCGTTGCAGTCGATCTCGGTGGCACCAACGCGCGCTTCTGCGTCGCGCGGCTGGACCGGGGCGGGCGTCCGGTGCTCGATACCCCCCGAAAATATCGCACGGCGGATTATCCGGGGCTGCCCGCCGCCTGGGAAGCGTTCGCACGGGATATCGGCGGGCGCGTGCCGAAGGCGGCCAGCATCGCGATTGCAGGGCCGGTGGAAGGCGAATTGATCCATTTCACCAACAGCAGCTGGACGATCCGTCCGGAAACCCTCGGGGACGAAATGGGCCTCGATCAGCCGCCGCTGCTGATCAACGATTTCGCGGCGATGGCGGCTGCGGTGGGTGTGCTCAACGACGACGAACTCGCCTATATCGGCGGCCCCGAAGGTTCGCTGCCGGCGGAGGGCGTGACTACCGTCATCGGTCCGGGAACCGGCCTCGGCGTCGCCCAGCTGCTGCGGCGTGACGGGCGGCGCATCGTGCTGCCCACCGAGGGAGGGCATCTCGATTTCGCCGCGCTCGACAGTTTCGAGGAGAAGCTGCTGTCGATGCTGCGTGAGCGTGTCGTACGCGTATCGACCGAGCGGATCGTGTCCGGCCCGGCGCTCGCCCGCATCCGCGAGGCGCTGGCCCGGCTTGGCGGCGAGGCGATCGTGCCACAGGACGACGCGGCGATCTGGGAAAATGCGGTGAAGCGGACAGACAAGCTCGCCGATCAGGCGCTCGATCGCTTCGTCATGTCGTTCGGCGCGGTCGCGGGCGATCTCGCCCTGGCGCATGGCGCGCATTCGGTGGTGATCACCGGCGGCCTTTCCAACCGCATCCGCGATCGTCTGGCCGGGCCGCTGTTCAATGACCGTTTTCGCGCGAAGGGCCGTTTCGCGCATCGCATGGCGAGCTTCCCTATCCGGCTTGCCATCCATCCCGAACCTGGGCTGCTCGGTGCCGCAGCCGCCTATCAGGAGTAATGCCTGTGACATCCGTCGAAAGCATCATGCGCCTCGCGCCGGTGATTCCCGTGCTGGTGATCCATGACGTCGCCCATGCCCGGCCGATCGCCGAGGCGCTGGTTGCCGGCGGCCTGCCCGCGCTCGAGGTGACGCTGCGCACGCCTGCCGCGCTGGACATCATCCGCGAGATGAAGACGGTCCCAGGCGCGGTGGTGGGCGCCGGCACGGTGATCGACCGCGCCGGCCTGGAGGCCAGCATTGAGGCGGGCGCCGAATTCATCGTTTCGCCCGGCCTTACCGACTCGCTCGGCCGCGCCGCGATCGAGAGCGGCGTCGCCTTCCTGCCCGGCGTCGCCACCGCGGCGGACATCATGCGCGGCATGGATCTGGGCCTCGGCCATTTCAAATTTTTCCCGGCGGAAGCCAATGGCGGCATTCCGGCGCTGAAGGCATTGGCGGGTCCGTTCCACACCGCCCGCTTCTGCCCGACCGGCGGGATCAGCGAAGCGAACCTGACCGACTGGCTCGCCATTCCCTCCGTGTTGTGCGCCGGCGGATCCTGGGTGGTGCCTGCAGGCGAGCCGGACGTCGCCGAGATTCGCGAACGCGCCGCCCGCGCCGTGCGGATCGCCGCAGGAGGCTGAGAGATCGGCGCCCCGCCTTGACGGCGGCGCGGGCACTACCCATGTTCGGCTCTGCGGGCCGGGCCCCTCTGGCGATCGTGCGCGATCGTGATGTCGGACCGCATCGAGTGCGCTCGATGCTGGTCGGACGACATATCGGTCATTCAACCATTCGG
Source organism: Flavisphingomonas formosensis (assembly GCF_009755815.1). Taxonomy (GTDB): domain Bacteria; phylum Pseudomonadota; class Alphaproteobacteria; order Sphingomonadales; family Sphingomonadaceae; genus Flavisphingomonas; species Flavisphingomonas formosensis. The sequence continues at coordinate 289,087 of NZ_WRPK01000010.1, read as the reverse complement.
ACGCACTCGGTTCATCGAACCGAGGAGTCGAAGACCATGTCCAATCCCGCCGTCGGAATGCCTTGCCCCGTGTGCAAGGTGCCATTGCTGATGAGCGACCGCCAGGGAGTCGAGGTCGACTATTGCCCGCAATGCCGCGGCGTCTGGCTGGATCGCGGCGAGCTCGACAAGATCGTCGAGCGCAGTGGCCCGCCTGCGCGTGCTCCCCAACTCCATCCCGGCGACGGCCGCGATCTCTGGAACCGCGGCCATGATCGGGACTACCCTAAGCGCCGCAAGAAATCCTTCATCGAGGAACTGTTCGACTGAATAAGGGCCCCGGGGCTCTGAGGATTTTCGAGGCGCGTGCCTACACTCGGCCGCCCTTTCGTACCGCAGCATTTTGGCCCCAAGTCGGTGTGCGTGGATAGCGGATGTGTCGCGCTGGCGTGCGCCTGCGGTTAAGCCTGAGCGGTGAGAGCGAGATAGATCGACGGCATGCCCGCGAAAGCTGGCATCGCTCTCAAAAAAGCACGCGGTTCGTGGTTGAGAGCGATGCCGGCTTGCGCTGGAATGCCGCACTCGGATCGTTCACCGGGTATTTGCAGCGCTTCCCGGTCGCGAGGAGGAACGAGTCCGCGTCAATCGACGAAGCGGATCTTCTCGGCTTCCCAGAAGGCGCGCAGCGAGGCGACCTTGTCGTCCGGCGTCTTGCAGTAATGGATGACGCAGGGGACCTCCATCTTGCGCTTGTCCGGACCGATGATGTGGAGCGTCACCACATTGGCGACCTCGTCGCCGCACAGATGGCTGGCATGGATCTCGAAGGTGACGTCCTCATTGGGCGCGATCGCGATGTCGTAGAAGCGCGCGATCGCTTCCTTGCCGCGATGCCCCTTGCCCTCGGGGTCCCAGTGCGACGGGCCGACCGGATCGGCGACGACGGCATCGTCCGCGAAGAGGCTCAGCCAGCCTTCTCGATCCTTGGCCTTCACCCGCTCGGCCGACATTCTGGAAAGATCGCGCGCCGTCACCATCATCCGCTCCTGTGATTCTTGGACTGAATCCAGCGATAGATAGTCCGGCTCGCCGGTCAAGCGCCCGATCAGGCGTCGACCAGCCCCCGTGCGCGCATCAGTGCCGCGCCATCGGGAGTGCGGCCGCGGAAGGCTATGAAGGATTCCATAGGCTCGCGCTTGTCGCCCTGGGCCAGCACCTCCTCGCGGAAACGCCGGGCCAGCTCGGGATCGAATATGTCGCCGCGCGCGGTGAAGGCCTCGAAGGCATCGGCATCGAGCACCTCCGACCAGAGATAGCTGTAATAGCCGCTGGCATAGCCGCCGTCGAAGATGTGCGTGAAATAGGGCAGGCGGTGGCGCAGCCCCACCGCCTCCGGCATGCCGAGCCGCGCAAGCTCCGCTTCGGCGAACGCCTTGACGTCGCGGCCGGCATCGGCCCGGCGGTGCAACGCGAGGTCGATCAGCGCGCAGCCGACCAACTCGACCGTGGCGAAACCCTGGCCATAGCTTTCGGCGTGGCGGATCGCGTCGATCAATGCGGCCGGCACGCCGAAGCCCGCCAGCACGCCGCGATCGACGATCCAATTCTCCATGAACTTGCTCGGAAACTCGACGAAGTCGCGTGACACCGCCGTGCCGGAGAGGCTGGGATAGGTGACGTCGGACAGCAGGCCGTGGAGCGCGTGGCCGAATTCGTGGAAGAGGGTGCGCGCCTCGTCGAGCGAGAGGCGCGTCGCGGCCGTATCCGGCGCGGGCGAGAAATTGGCGACCAGATAGACGATCGGGCGCACGTCCCCGTCCAGTCTTTCCTGTACCCTGAGACTGCCCATCCAGGCGCCGCCATGCTTGTCCGGCCGGGCGAGATAGTCGGTGAACAGCAGCCCGACCGGCTCGCCGCCTGCGCCGGTCACTTCCCAGGCCCAGACGTCCGGATGATAGCCGGCGATGTCCTCGCGATGGCGGAAGGTGAGGCCGTAGAGCCGGCTTGCCGCGTCGAAGGCGGCGGTGCGTACGGCATCGAGCCGCAGATGATGCTTCACCGCCGCACCATCGAGCGCATAGCGTTCGCGCCGCACCCGCTCGGCATAGAAGCGCCAGTCCCATGGTGCGAGGCGGAAGCCATCGCCGTCCGCGTCGATCAGCGCCTGCAATTCCTCCGCTTCCGCTGCGGCACGGGCCTTGCCCGGCTCCCAGAGCTGCAGCAGCAGTGCCTCGGCGGCTTCGGGCGTCTTCGCCATGCTTTCGGCGAGCTGGTAGGTAGCGTGGTCCGCATAACCGAGCAGCTTCGCCCGTTCTTCGCGTAGCGCCAGCGTCTCGGCGATGATCGGCCATGTGTCGTGCGAGCCGCCGTCGCAGCGTGAGACGAAGGCCCGCCAGAGCCGCTCCCGCAGGTCCCGCCGCGTCGAGAAGGCGAGGAAGGATTCGTAGTCGGCGCGGTCGAGCGTAAAATGATAGCGGCCGGAATCGCCCGCCGCCTCGGCCCGCGTGGCGGCGGCGGCGCGCAGCGCATCGGGCAGGCCGTCCAGATCCTCTTCGCCGAGCGCCATCACCCAGGCATTGGTGGCGGCCAATACGGTCTGGCCAAACTGGACCGAGAGGGCGGAGAGGCGCGCGTCGATCTCCGCAAACCTTGCTTTCTCGGCCGGCGGCAGCGCCGCGCCGCCGCGCACGAAGCCGAGATAGCTGTGCTCCAGCAGGCGCTTCTGCTCGGCGGACAGGCCGGCGAGTTCGCGTCCGGCATGCACGGCCGCGATACGCGCGAACAGCGCCGGATCATGGCCGATCGCGGTGCCGTGCGCGCTCAGCAGGGCTGCGACATCGCCCTCGATCGCCCGGATCGCCTCGCTCGAATGCGCGGAGGAGAGCGTCCAGAAGAGCCGCCGCACTCGGGCCAGCGTCTCGCCCGAGCGCTCGATCGCGGCGATCACATTCTCGAAATCGGGGGGCGCCGGATCATTGCCGATCGCTGCGATCTCGGCGCGATGCAGCGCGATCGCTGCGGTGAAGGCGGGCAGGAAATCCTCGGTTCGAATAGAGGCGAATGGCGGCGCCCCGAGCGGGCCGGCCCAGGGGGAGAGCAGCGGATTTGTCATGTCAGGCGACCGTCAGGACCTCGTCGGTGTGCACGATGAAGGAGGCGAGGATCGCGCGTCCGAAGGCGGTGGTCAACGCCGTATCGGTGGCATCGCGCCCCCGCGCCATGAGAATGCGGCCGATGCGCGGACGGGCGTGGCGGGCATCATAGGTGTACCATTCGCCGTCGATATAAACGTCGAACCAGGCACTGAAATCCATCGGCGCATCCACCGGCGGCACGCCGATATCACCGAGATAGCCGGTGCAGTAGCGTGCCGGGATATTCATGCAGCGGCACAGGGTGATCGCCAGATGGGCGAAATCCCGGCAGACGCCGATCTGCTCCTGGTAGCCGTTCCAGGCCGTGCGATCGGCACGGGCATGTTCGTAGCCGAAACGGATATGCTCGTGCACGAAGGCGACGATAGCTTCTACGCGCCCGCGGGCGGTATCGATCGCGCCGAATTCGGACCAGGCCACGTCCATCAATCGGTCGGTCTCGCAATAGCGGCTGCCGAGCAGGTAGAGGAGGATTTCGTCGGGCAGTTCCTCGACCGGCATTTGCGGGCCGTCCGGCGCGCGGACGTCGACTTCGCCGCTATCCTCGATCACGAAGTCCGCGGAAAGGGTGACGCCGCCCGGCGGTACGGTGAGCCGGGTGCAGATATTCCCGAACGCGTCCTCGAAATTATAGATGGGAATATCGGGAAAGGTCTCGATCCGCTGCGGGGTCTTGAGATCCTTGTGCCGCGAAGGGTGGATGCTGAGCAGCGCCATCATCGGCGTCGGCATCTCCGTCTCGAAACGAATCTCATAGCCTGCCCTGATCAGCATGTTTTGCGCTTCCTGGCTGTGCCGGCGATGCGGCTGTTGACGGCCCCGCGATGGGTCACGATGGTGGCGCTTTCGGCCGCCGCGATGTCCACTTCGACCTCTACATTCATCCCCAGATAGCTGGCCGGGAAGCCGCTCCAGGTGCCGGAGAGCGGCAGCGCCTGGTAGGGATCGCGGGCCACGGCGACGCGGACGAGGCCGCGATTGCCGATGATGCCGTTGGTGGGATCGAACTCCACCCAGCCCGCGCCCGGCAAGAAGATGCGCACCCAGGCATGGGTGTTGCCACCGCCGACGCGCCCTTCGCTGCGCGAGGGATTATAGACATAGCCCGAGACGAAACGCGCCGCGAAACCGAGCGCGCGCACCGCCTCCATCATCAGCACCGCATAGTCGCGACAGGTGCCGCTGCGCTTCTCGATCGTCTCGATCGGCGTCTGCGTGCCCTTCTCGTGCCGCGCGAGATAGGTGAAGTCCCGCTTGATGCTGAGCGCCATGTCGCTGAGCATCTGCACCGTGCCGGTCGTGCCGTCGTCCCTGACGAAGGTGCGCGCCCAGTTGTCGACGACGCGATAGGGATCGAGATGCTGGCGCTCGATCGAGCGCAGCAGGTCCGGCATGTCTTCCGAAGAATAGGTGAACGGGAACAGGCGGGCGTAATTCTCGACCTCGACGTCGGCATGGCCGAGCGGGGCGTGATCGAGCGTCACCTCGCTCAGCACCGCGAGGCGGGTGGCGCGCCGCTTGAACCGCGCGACGGCCACCGAATTGCCGAACACGTCATGCAGCCAGCGCAATTCCTGCGGGACCGGATCGATATCGAGATGCGCGTCGATCAGCCGTTGGTCATAGCTTTCGCGCGGCCGCATCATGATGCGATGCTCGCCGAAGGAAACCGGATGGCGGTATGTGTATTCTGTCAGGTGACGAATGGTCAGCACTGGCATCGGAGCGACATTCCCTATGGCTGACCCGAAAGACGATCTGCTGGGCCCGGACGAACCGCAGCCGGCTGACGTCATCAACTCCGCAGGGCGTGCGCCGTTCCTGCTGCTCGGCGATCATGCCGGCACGCTGATCCCCCGGCGGCTCGGTTCGCTCGGCCTGCCGCCCGAGGAGCGGGCGCGGCACATCGCGGTCGATATCGGCGTGAGGGGGCTCGGCGAACGGCTCGCGGAGCGCTTAGATGCGCCGTTCCTGCATCAGCGCTATTCGCGGTTGGTGGTGGACTGCAACCGCGATCCGGCCTCCCCCGAAGCGATACCCGAGGTGTCGGACGGCACAGTGATTCCGGGCAATCAGCGGCTCGGGGCCAGAGATCGCGAACAGCGGGTCGGCGCGATCCATCGTCCCTATCATGATCGCATCGCCAGCGAGATCGCGGCGCGGCCGAGGGCGATGCTGATCTCGCTGCACAGCTTTACGCCGGTCTTCGGCGGTTACGCCCGGCCCTGGTATGTCGGCGTGCTGCACTGGGAAGGCGACACGCGCTTCGCCCGTGCCTTGCTCGATGTGCTGGGCGAAGGGCCGGGGCGTGTCGTCGGCGACAACGAGCCCTATCGGATGGATGCGACCGACTATACGGTACCGCGCCACGCCTTTGCCGCCGGTTTGCCCTATGCCGAGATCGAGGTGCGGCAGGATCTGATCGCGGATGCCGACGGGCAGGCGGCCTGGGCGGAGATTTTGGCAGAGGCGTTTGGGCGGGCTCTGCTTCTTCATCCTTCCCCGTAGAGGGGCCGAAAGTCAGCCCGCCCTGAAATCGGCGAAGAAGGCGTAGGACGGGTCGGACGCGTCCTTGCGTCCGTGGCGCGGCATGAAGCGTCCCTCGATATCGCGGGTGCCGCCGAGATCGAGGATGGCATGGCGATGGTCGATCGCCCAGCGTCCGTCGCGGCACGACCAGCGGTCGAGATAGCGCGCATAGGCAAACATCTCGCGCATCCGCCCCTCCTCGATCTGACGATAGAGGCTGCACAACACATAGGCCTCGCTCGCGGCGCGTGTGCCGTCCAGCTCGATCGTCACCTGCAGCACCCGGTGGAGCAGGACATCCTGCTTGGCATGATAGGCCCAGCTATGGTCGATCAGTTGCTCGGGCGTCCCGACGCCGGGCAGCTCATAGTCGAGCGTGCCCTCCGCATGCCAGACGGATCGGACCAGATCCTTGTCCGCCCGGTCCATGCCGCGGCAATAGTTGCGCAGCTGCTGGCGGATCTCCTCTCGCGCGAGCACGGCTTCGATGGCGCTATCGTTTGAGGGAAGGCTCACCTGTCTCTCTATTCCACTTCTTGAATCAGTAATAAAGCCGGCCACCAGAGGCTTTCTTCAATTTTGCGAGCCTCGCGACTTCATCGATGAGCGGCATGAGCTTCGTAGGTTGGTTGCATCCGATGTTAACCGACGAATAGCGATAGCCCTCCGCATCGGCCTTTTCCATCTCAAGCAATTGGCAGTGGAGGTAGATCTCCTCTTCATCCCAAGATCCTACATCGAAGTCCCAAGTGCCTGTCCGATCACCGAGTGCGATGATTCGCGCCATAGCCTCGGGCGAAAGCGGGATTCTGCGAACAACCAGGGGTTCTTCGGCGGTTCGGCCATCGTCGCGCCGCCTGGTCCCGCTCACTTTCAGGGAGGCCGAGCCGTCGGTTTTCTGGGTGATCGTGACGACACGGAAGAACAGGCCGTGGCCCTGGGTGAAGACGAAACGGATGATCCTGGCCGTGTCGTCCGGCAATCCATGCCACAGCGGCTTCTCGCCGATCTCCTTGAGACTGCAGGCAGACCAGCCAGCCGAGACGGCCATTTCATATATTGTTGGAGGATAGGTACCACAGCCAGGTTCGGCATAAGCCTTTCCCGTAAAGACGAATGCCATGCAAAGGAGGATCGAACGTATCGGCAATCTTTTTAGGATGAGGTAGAGGCATGTGTCGGCATTTTCAGTCCAGGACATCCTCTTGCCTCCTGCTCTTTTAGCCAAGGTCGTAAGCTTTCCGCGTCACTGCTTGAACGAAAAGGGAGCACTTCGACAAGCTCGGCGCGAACGGCGGCGGAAAAATGCCGCTCGGTTGGCGCCCGGCGCTTTTCGCCGCTAAAGGGCGCGCCATGCTGCGTCTTTCCGAACTCAAGCTTCCGCTCGACCATGCGCCGGAGGCGATGCCCGCCGCGATCTGCGCGCGCCTCGATATCGCGCGCGAGGAGTTGATCGATTACACCGTCGCCCGCCGCGCCAATGACGCGCGGCGCAAGTCGGCGATCCTGCTCGTCTATTCGGTCGACCTGACCCTCAGGGACGAGGCCGCGGTCCTCGCGCGCTGTGCCGGGGATCGGAACGTCCAGCCGACGCCCGACACGGACTATCGCTTCGTCACGCGCGCGCCGGAGGGGCGCAGCGGGCTCCGGCCGGTCGTCATCGGCGCCGGGCCGTGCGGCCTGTTCGCGGGCCTCATCCTCGCGCAGATGGGTTTCCGCCCGATCATCGTCGAGCGGGGCAAGGTGGTGCGGCTGCGGACCAAGGACACCTGGGGCCTGTGGCGCCGCAGCGTGCTCGACCCCGAATCCAACGTGCAGTTCGGCGAGGGCGGCGCCGGCACCTTCTCCGACGGGAAGCTCTACAGCCAGATCAAGGATCCGCGCTTTCTCGGCCGCAAGGTGCTGACCGAATTCGTCAAGGCCGGCGCGCCGGAGGAGATCCTCACCGAGGCGCATCCGCATATCGGCACCTTCCGGTTGGTGACGATGGTCGAGAGCATGCGTGAGACGATCGAGGGGCTCGGGGGCGAATATCGTTTCGAGCATCGCGTCGAGGACATCGCCCTCGAGCCCGATGCGGACGGGCGCCGCCATATCCGTGGCCTGCATTTCCACAATGGCGATTTCCTGGAGGCGGACCGCGTCGTCATGGCGGTCGGCCACAGCGCGCGTGGTACCTTCGAGATGCTTCACGGCCACGGCGTGCCGATCGAGGCGAAGCCTTTCTCGATCGGGGTGCGCATCGAGCATCCGCAGAGCTGGATCGATCGGGCGCGGTTCGGCGCCTGCGCCGGCCATCCCGATCTCGGCGCGGCGGCCTATGCCCTCTCGCATCACTGTGCGAACGGCCGCAGCGTCTACAGCTTCTGTATGTGTCCGGGCGGCCGCGTGGTGGCGGCGACGTCGGAGCCCGGCCGCGTCGTCACTAACGGCATGAGCCAATATTCGCGGCAGGAGTTCAACGCCAATTCCGGCCTCGTCGTCGGCATCGACCCGGAGCGCGATTATCCGGGCCATCCGCTGGCAGGGATCGAATTTCAGCGCCATTGGGAGTCGCTCGCCTATGTCGCCGGCGGATCGAGCTATCAGGCGCCGGGCCAGCGTGTCGGCGATTTCCTCGCCGGGCGGCCGTCGGCCGCGCTGGGCGAGGTCACGCCCTCCTACAAGCCCGGCGTGCATCTGACCGATCTTGCGCAATGCCTGCCCGATTTCGCGGTCGCGGCACTGCGCGAGGCGCTGCCCGTCTTCGGCCGGCAGATCGCCGGTTATGACCATCCTGACGCGATGATGACCGGCGTCGAGACGCGCACCTCCTCGCCGATCCGGATCACCCGCGGCAAGGATTATCAGAGCCTGGGCGTCGCCGGCCTGTTCCCGGCGGGCGAGGGGGCGGGCTATGCCGGCGGCATCCTTTCGGCCGCGGTAGACGGCATCAAGGTGGCGGAGGCGGTGGCGTTAAGTCTGGCGGGCGCGTGAGCGCGGAGCGTTACGACGCGATCGTCCTCGGCGCGGGTGCGGCGGGGCTGATGTGCGCCGCGCTCGCCGGCCAGCGAGGGCGACGAGTGCTGCTGGTCGATCATGCGCCGGAACCGGGCCGCAAGATCCTGATCTCCGGCGGCGGCCGCTGCAACTTCACCAATGTGAATGCCACCGCCGATCGCTACATCTCGGCCAATCCGCATTTCGCCAAGTCCGCGCTCGGGCGCTATACGCCGCGCGATTTCCTGGCGCTGGTCGAGCGTCATGGCATCGCCTGGCACGAGAAGACGCTGGGCCAGCTTTTCTGCGACGGATCGGCGCGCGAAATCCTCGCGATGCTGATGGCGGAATGCGCGGCGGGGCAGGTGGCGTTCGCATCGGGCGCGCCGGTTTCCGCCATCGATCATGGGGATGGCTTGTTCCGCGTCCGAGCGGGTACCGTTTCCGCCGAGGCGCCCGCGCTGGTACTGGCCACCGGCGGCCCTTCCATCCCCAAGCTCGGCGCGACCGGCTTCGCCTATGACGTCGCGCGCCGGTTCGGCCTGTCGGTGGTCGAGCCGCGGCCTGCGCTGGTGCCCTTCACCCTCGGGCCGGAGGAGACGCTGTTCCGCTCGCTCTCCGGAGTATCCACCGATGTCGAGGCGCGTTGCGGCAAGACGGCGTTTCGGGAGGCGGCGCTGTTCACCCATCGCGGGCTTTCGGGGCCGGCGATGCTGCAAATCTCCTCCTATTGGCGGCATCGCCAGCCGATCGCGGTGGATTTCCTGCCCGATAGCGCCACCGGCTGGCTGATCGAGGCCAAGCGCACCCGGCCGCGCGTCACGCTGCGTTCCGCGCTCGCCGCGCAACTGCCGGATCGGCTCGCGGAAGCGCTGGCAGACCGCCTCGCGCTGGCGGGTGAACTCGCGAACCTGTCTGACAAGGCGCTGCGCGCAGCCGAGGAGCGGCTCGGCGGCTGGTCCTTCACGCCCTCGGGCACGGAAGGTTTCGCCAAGGCGGAGGTGACGGTCGGCGGCATCGCCACCGCCGGGCTTTCGTCGCAGACGATGGAAGCGCGGCGCGTGCCCGGCCTTTACGCGATCGGAGAGGCCGTCGACGTGACCGGCTGGCTCGGCGGCTATAATTTCCAATGGGCCTGGGCGAGCGGGTGGGCGGCGGCGCAGGCGATTTAGTATGTGATGACGAAAGGCCGATACGTCATTCCCCGCGTCATGCGAGCGGAAGCTCGCATCACTCTCAGCTGGCAGCCGGGGTGACTGTGGAGAGCGACCCCAGCGTTCGCTGGGGTGACGAAGAAGAAAAGCTCCAAATCAACGGTCTGTGAACGCCGCAGAGCGTTCGCTGGGATGACGGGCTTTGAAATGCGGCGAGAAGCCTCGCTACGCTCCGCTGAGCCTCTCGATTTCGCTCGGGGCGCAAGCAGGGCGATGCGCGTCCCGCCCGATCCCGAACATATGCAAATCCTATGCGAACGGCTCGCGGCGCGTCTCGAATATAAATTGGCGGCGGGCCTAATCGCATTCTCGCAGACGACTCGTGCCGCAGATCCGCGGCGAGCGTCCTGCGGGAGCCTATTCATGCAGGATCTTTTCTGGATCGCCATCACGCTGGGGCTGCTGGCGGCGACGCTCGCCTATGTGCAGCTCTGCGACAACGCTTGAAGGATTGCTTCGATGACAATCGATCTCTGGCTTGCCGCGGCCACCGGGGCGGGTCTTCTCCTCTATCTGGTCGCCGTGCTCGTGCGGCCCGAACGCTTCTGAAAGGAGGCGCATCATGACCGTCCAGGGATGGATGCTGATCCTCGCCTTCGTCGGCATCCTGCTCGCGCTCACCAAGCCGCTCGGGCTGTGGCTGCATGCGCTCTATGAAGGCCGCAGCACGCCGCTGCACGCGATATTGGGCCCGATCGAGGCCGGATTCTACAGGCTGTCGGGCATCGACCCGACGGCAGAGCAGAGCTGGCGCCGTTATGCGGTGCATATGCTGATATTCAATGCCGTGCTGCTGTTCTTCACCTATGCGATACTGCGTCTCCAGGGCATGCTGCCGCTCAATCCGCTGCATTATGGGGCTCTGCCGGAGCATCTGTCGTTCAACACGGCGGTCAGCTTCACGACCAATACCAACTGGCAGAGCTATGGCGGCGAATCGACCATGTCGAATCTTAGCCAGATGCTGGGCCTCACCATCCACAACTTCCTGTCCGCGGCGACGGGCATCGCGCTGGCTTTCGCCTTCTTCCGCGGCTTTGCCCGGCGCAGCGCGAGCACGATCGGCAATTTCTGGGCCGATTGCACGCGCATCACCCTCTATCTGCTGCTGCCGCTCTGCATCGTCTACGCGCTGTTCCTGATTGCCAGCGGCGTGCCGCAGACATTGGCAGGCTCGGTCGACGTGACGACCCTGGAGGGTGCGAAGCAGACGCTGACGCTCGGTCCCGTCGCCTCGCAGGAGGCGATCAAGATGCTGGGCACCAATGGCGGGGGCTTCTTCAATGCCAACAGCGCGCATCCGTTCGAGAATCCGACCGCGCTGACCGATTTCGTGCAGATGCTGTCGATCTTCGCGATCGGCTTCGGGCTGACCTGGACGTTCGGCAAGGCGGTCGGCAATCCGCGGCAGGGCTGGGCGATCCTCGCGGCGATGGTCACCATCTTCCTGATCGGCGTCACCATCACCTACTGGCAGGAGGCGGCGGGCAATCCGGTGCTGCACCAGCTCGGCGTGCCGGGCGGCAACATGGAAGGCAAGGAGGTGCGCTTCGGCATCGCGGCCTCGTCGCTCTTCTCCGTCGTCACCACGGCGGCATCGTGCGGCGCGGTTAATGCGATGCATGACAGCTTCACCGCGCTCGGCGGCATGATTCCGCTGTTCAACATCCAGCTTGGCGAAGTGGTCGTCGGCGGCGTCGGCGCTGGCATATACGGCTTCCTGCTGTTCGCGATCCTCGCGGTTTTCGTCGCCGGGTTGATGGTGGGTCGCACCCCGGAATATGTCGGTAAAAAGATCGAGGGCCGGGAGGTGAAGCTCGCGGTGCTCGCCATTGCCGTGCTGCCGCTGGTCATCCTCGGCTTCACCGCCATCGCTTCCGTCACCCAGGCCGGCCTCGTCGGACCGCTCAACAAGGGGCCGCACGGTTTCTCCGAAATACTCTATGCATTCACCTCGGCGGTGGGCAACAACGGCTCGGCCTTTGCCGGCCTGACCGCCAACACACCCTTCTATGACGGCCTGCTCGGCGTCGCGATGTGGATCGGCCGCTTCTTCATCATCGTGCCCATGCTGGCGATCGCCGGGAGCCTGGCCGCGAAGAAGTACACGCCGGAATCCGCGGGGTCCTTCCCGACGACGGGGCCGCTGTGGACGAGCCTGCTGATCGGCATCGTGCTGATCGTCGGCGGACTCACCTTCCTGCCCAGCCTCGCGCTCGGCCCCATCGCCGATCATCTCGCGATGATCGGCGGACACCTTTTCTGATTGGAGCGAAGCAATGGCTCGGTCCGCACAAAAATCCGTCTTTACCGCTGATCTGATCGTGCCGGCGATCGGAGATGCGTTCCGCAAGCTCAATCCGGTGGAACTGATCCGCAATCCGGTGATGTTCACCACGGCCGTCGTCGCGACCTTGCTCACCGTGCTGCTCGCGATCGGCACCGACACGCTCGGCTTCGCGTTCAAGTTGCAGCTCGTCGTCTGGCTCTGGCTCACCGTATTGTTCGGCACCTTCGCCGAGGCGCTCGCCGAAGGGCGCGGCAAGGCGCAGGCCGCCTCGTTGCGCGCCACCAAGGCGGAGCTCGTCGCCAAGAAGCTCAAGGGCAAGGGCGATAACTATGAGAATGTCGCAGCCAGCACGCTGCGCATCGGCGACGTCGTGCTGGTCGAGACCGGCGATCTCATCCCCTCGGACGGCGAGGTGATCGAGGGCGTCGCCTCGGTGAACGAGGCCGCGATCACCGGCGAGAGCGCGCCGGTGATCCGCGAGGCGGGCGGCGACCGCTCGGCCGTCACCGCCGGCACGCGTGTCCTTTCCGACCAGATCAAGGTGCGCGTCACCGTCGATCCCGGCCAGGGTTTCCTCGACCGCATGATCGCCCTCGTCGAGGGCGCGGAGCGGCAGAAGACGCCGAACGAGATCGCGCTCACCATCCTGCTCGTCGGCTTGACGATCATCTTCCTGATCGCGGTCGGCACCATCCCGAGCTTCGCGCATTATGCCGGCGGCGACGTGCCGGTGGCGATCCTCGCGGCGCTGCTCATCACGCTCATCCCGACGACGATCGCCGCGCTGCTCTCCGCGATCGGCATTGCGGGCATGGACCGGCTGGTGCGCTTCAACGTGCTCGCCAAATCGGGCCGTGCGGTCGAGGCGGCGGGCGACATCGACACGCTGCTGCTCGACAAGACCGGCACCATCACTATCGGCGATCGCCAGGCGAGCGAGTTCAAGCCGGTGCATGGCACCACGCCGGCCGAGCTCGCCATGGCGGCCCTGCTCGCCAGCCTCGCCGACGAGACGCCCGAAGGCCGCTCGATCGTGCAGCTCGCGCGCGAGAAGTTCGGCGTTACCCAGAGCAGCTTGCCCCATGATGCCGAGGTGATCCCCTTCACCGCGCAGACGCGCATCTCCGGCGTACGCATCAACGGTTCGCTTATTCAGAAGGGCGCGGTGGATTCGGTGCTGCGCGCCAATCCCGGATCGGGCGAGACGCCGGCCGCGGCCGAACTGCGCCGCGTAACCGACGAGATCGCCCGCTCCGGCGGCACACCGCTGGCAGTGGCGCAGGACGGGCGGCTGCTCGGCGCGATCTTCCTCAAGGATGTGGTGAAAGCCGGCATTCGCGAGCGGTTCGGCGAGCTGCGCCGGATGGGTATCCGCACGGTGATGATCACCGGCGACAATCCGCTGACCGCCGCGGCGATCGCGGCGGAAGCCGGCGTGGACGATTTCCTCGCCCAGGCAACGCCGGAGGACAAGCTCGACCTGATCCGCAAGGAGCAGCAGGGCGGCCGCCTCGTCGCGATGTGCGGCGACGGCACCAACGACGCGCCGGCGCTGGCCCAGGCCGATGTCGGCGTGGCGATGAACACCGGCACCCAGGCGGCGCGCGAGGCGGGCAACATGGTGGATCTCGACAGCGATCCGACCAAGCTGATCGAGGTCGTCGGCCTCGGCAAGCAACTGCTGATGACGCGCGGCGCGCTGACCACTTTCTCGGTCGCCAACGACGTCGCCAAATATTTCGCGATCATTCCCGCGATGTTCATCGCGCTTTATCCGGGTCTTACCGTGCTGAACGTGATGGGCCTCGGCACGCCGCAGTCGGCGATCCTGTCGGCGATCATCTTCAATGCGCTGATCATCCCGCTGCTGGTGCCGCTGGCGCTCAGGGGCGTGACATATCGGCCGATCGGCGCCGGCCCGCTGCTGGCGCGCAATCTCGCCATATACGGCCTCGGCGGGATCATCGCGCCGTTCGTCGGCATCAAGCTGATCGACGTCGCGGTCAACGGCCTTGGCCTTGCGTGAGGAAACAGGACAATGAGCAAGGATTTCCTGACATCGCTGCGTCCCGCCCTGGTGATGACGCTGCTTTTCGCCCTGCTGCTTGGCATCGTCTATCCGCTCGCGCTGACGGGCATCGGCCAGCTCGTCTTTCCGGCGCAGGCCAATGGCAGCCTCGTCGAGCGGAACGGCAAGACGATCGGCTCCCGCCTGATCGGGCAGGGCTTCGCGAGCCCGCGCTATTTCGCTGCGCGTCCTTCGGCGGCGGGCAAGGGTTATGACGGGCTCGCCTCGTCCGGCTCCAATCTCGGGCCGACCTCGCAGGCGCTCGCCGATCGGGTGAAGGGCGATGTGAAGACGCTTTCGGCGCAGCATCCGGGCCAGCCGGTGCCCGCCGATCTGGTGACGACCTCGGGCTCGGGCCTCGATCCGGACATCACCCCGGAGGCTGCCCGCTACCAGGTTGCGCGCGTCGCGGCGGCGCGCGAACTGCCGGCGGCGCAGGTGCGGGCGCTGGTCGACCGGTCAGTGCAGCAGCCGCTGCTCGGTTTCCTCGGGGAGCCGCGGGTCAATGTGTTGGCGCTCAACCTCGCGCTGGATGCGATGCCGGCCTCGGAGCGGTGATCATGGTCTTCTGTGCGGATGATGAAGAATAAGGAAGAGGACGGATGACATCCCGTCACACCGTGCTGGTCGTGGACAATGAGCCGCAAATCCGCCGGCTGATCAACGCGGCGCTCACCCGCGCCGATTATCGTATCGTCGAGGCCGAGACCGGCCGCGAAGCGCTCGATCGGCTGCGCGGAGAGCGGCCAGAGGTGACCTTGCTCGATCTCGGCCTGCCGGATCGCGACGGGCTGGAGCTGGTGCCGCTGATGAAGAAGGAAACGGACACCACCCTGATCATCATCTCCGCGCGCGACGCCACGGAGGAGAAGGTGGCCGCGCTGGACCTCGGCGCGGACGATTATCTCACCAAGCCCTTCGACACCGACGAGTTGCTGGCGCGGGTGCGCGTCGCGCTGCGCAACCGGATGACCAAGGACGGCGGCGCGCTGACCGTCCGTGCCGGCGATCTCGAGATCGATCTGATGCGCCGCCACGTCGCCAAGGCGGGCGTCGAGGTGCATCTGACCCCGAAGGAATATGCCGTGCTGGCGCAACTCGCCCGCCATCCCGGCCGCGTCATCACCCATGGCCAGATCATGGATCATGTCTGGCCGCACGAGATCGAGCATCATGTGGAATATCTGCGCGTGCTCGTCCGCGCGCTGCGGCAGAAGCTTGAGACGGACCCGCAGCGGCCGGAGATCATCACCAATGAGCTAGGCGTGGGGTATCGGCTGCGGACGGGCGAGTGATCCGCCGCACCCTCATCCGAAGCGTTTCGCGCCCGCCACGCACAGCACGACGAGCCCAGTCGCCGCGATCATCGTCGGGCTGATCGGCTCGCCGAGCAGCAGCCCGGCCAGGGTCAGGCCGAAGAAGGGCTGGAGCAGCTGGAGCTGGCCGACGCGCGCGATGCCGCCGAGGGCGAGACCGCGGTACCAGAAGACGAAGCCGATCAGCATGCTGAACAGCGAGACATAGGCGAGGCCCAGCCAGGCGGGCGCACCAATGCCGGTCCACTGCGCGGGTCGCGTCGCCAGGGCCAGGCCGGCCGTCACGGGCAGGGTGAGCAGCAGCGCCCAGCAGATCACCTGCCAGCCGCCGAGCCGGCGCGAGAGCGCGGCGCCCTCGGCATAGCCGAGCCCGCAGACGATGATCGCGGCGACGATGAGCAGGTCGCCCACCACCGATCCGTCGCCGCCGCGCGACAAAGCGAAGACCATGACCGACAGCGCGCCGATGCCCGAAAACAGCCAGAAGGCCGGCCTCGGCCGCTCGCCGCCGCGCAGCACGCCGAACAGCGCCGTCGTCGGCGGCAGCAGCCCCATGAACACGATCGAATGGGCCGAGCTGATATGCTGCAGCGCCAGCGCCGACAGCAGCGGAAAACCGATCACCACGCCGAACGCCACGATGGCGAGCGAAGCGAGGTCGCGCCGCGCGGGCCACGGCTGCCGTATCGCGGCGAACAGCACCATGCCCAGCACTGCCGCGATCACGGCGCGCGCCGAAGTGAGGAACAGCGGCGAGAAGCCAGCGATCGCCAGCCGGGTTGCGGGCAGCGAACCGCTGAAGATGATCACGCCGATCATCCCGCTGATCCACCCTTCCGTGCCGGCCGTCGTCACCCGGGCGGATGTCATGCTCGTCGTCGTTCTCATGCTGCCTCCCGTGCCTCGCTTAGGCAGGATGGGCTGGCGACGACAGCGACAGTTCAGTACAATTCAGGAATACTGTATGGGCACCAAAGGGCATACGGCGGGATGGCGACGATCGGGGAAATGAAGCGCGGCCGGACCGGCGCGGTGATGGCGGCGATCCGCGCCAGGCTTGCCAGCCACGCGCTCACCACCGGCGATCGCCTGCCTTCGGTGCGGCGCTTCGCGGCGACGATGGGTGTATCGCCGTCGACCGTGGTCGAAGCCTATGATCGGCTGGCGGCGGAAGGCGTGATCCGGGCTCGACCCGGTTCCGGCTTCTATGTCTCGGCACCGCCGCCGCCGCTGGCCCTGGCGGAGATCGGGCCGAAGTTGGATCAGGCGATCGATCCCTTCTGGGTCTCGCGCCAGTCGCTGGATACGGACAGGGCATTGCCCAAGCCGGGCTGCGGCTGGCTCCCCGACGACTGGATGCCCAATGCCGCGATTCGTCGCGCGCTGCGCGGCCTTGCCCGCCTGGATGATGCCCGGCTGTGCGACTATGGCACGACACGCGGGCCGCTGCCGCTGCGCGGCCTGCTCGCCCGCCAGTTCGCGGGGGAGGGGCTGGCGGTGGCGCCGGACCAGCTGCTGCTCACCGGTTCGGCGACGCAGGCGATCGACCTCATCTGCCGGTTCCTGTTGCGCCCGGACGATACGGTGCTGGTCGACGATCCCTGCTATTTCAATTTCCGGGCGCTGCTCCGCGCCCATCAGGCGAAGATCGTCGGCGTCCCGTACACGCCGACGGGGCCGGACATGGACGCCTTTGCCGAGGCGGCAGCGCGGCATCGGCCGCGGCTCTACGTCACCAATTCCGCGCTGCATAATCCGACCGGCGCCACGCTCTCGCCGCAGACCGCGCACAGGCTGCTTACGATCGCCGCCGCGCAGGACATCACCATCGTCGAGGACGATATCTTCGCCGATTTCGAGCCGGAGCCCTCGCCGCGGCTCGCGGCGCTCGACGGTCTCGCTCAGGTGATCCGGATCGGCAGCTTCTCGAAGACGCTCTCCGCCTCGATCCGCTGCGGCTACATCGCGGCGCGACGGGACTGGATCGAGGGGCTGGTCGATCTGCAGATCGCCACCAGCTTCGTCGGCGTGAGTCCGGTCGCGGCCGAGCTGGTCTTCGCGACGCTCGGCGACGGCAGCTACCGCAAGCATCTGGAAGAGATCCGCCGCCGTCTTGCCCGCGCGCGGCGCGACGTGGCGGAGCGGCTGGAGGCGATGGGCATCACGCCCTGGCTGATGCCGCGGGGCGGCTTCTATCTGTGGTGCAGCCTGCCCGAAGGCTGTGACGCGGCGGCGGTGGCGCGGACGGCGCTCCGCGAAAATGTGGTCCTTGCTCCTGGCAACGTGTTCAGCGTGTCGCAGATGGCCTCGCGCCATATGCGGTTCAACGTCGCGCAGATGGGCGATCCCGCTGTCTTTGCGGTGCTGGCGCGGGCGCTGGATGTGGCGGCAGTCGACGCCGCTATTCCGGGATCGACACGGTAAATCCCGGCGACAGCCCGTAGCGGGCGAACTCGGCCGCGATATCGGGATCCAGCAGTTGCGCTGCGATGAGATCGGCGCGTGCCTGCTTCACATCGCCTTTGCGCGCCCAAGCGATGCCGCGGCCGTACATCGAGAAGGCACGATAAGGGTCCCGCTTCAGGATTTCCGAATAATCCGCGATCGCTTCGTCCGCCCTGCCGATGCGGAGTTTGGCGAGGCCGCGGCTTTCGAGTGCCGCGGTGGAAGCGGGAAGCAAATGCAAGGCGGCATCGCAATCTGCGGCGGCGGTTTCCGGGGCGATATTGAGCGTAGCCTTCATCCAGCATCGTTCGTACAGCGCGGCGGCACTACGCTGGCTTTTCGCAACATATTCGTCTGCCATGCGCAGCGCTTCCAGCGGCTTGCCCCGGCGCGCGAGAATATTCTGTTTCATGAAGATCAGATCGCGGTCCTTGGGAGCCAGTCTTTCCCATACCGCGATGTCGGCTTCCGCGGCGTCCAACTCACCATTGTCGATTTCGTCCGACGTGCGAAGCCGATAGGCGGCGACATAAAGGGGATCGAGCCGCAGGGCCGCTGTGAGATCTGCCTGCCGGCCGTACCGATCGATGGCGGGGCGAGCCGCTGCCCTTGCCGTGAAATTGGCTGCCGTGGGTTTCCGAGCGATCACCATGTTCAGATCGGCCACGGCTTCCTGGCGTCGGCCCACCTTCGCGCGCAGCCGCGCGCGACGGGCACGGATCGCTTCGTCTTCGGGCCGTGAAGCGACGGTTCGGTCCGCTTCATCGAGAGCGTCCTCCGCCCGGCCAAGATGCATGAGCGTTTCGGCACGATCCATGCCGATGTTCACCGATGGATCAAGCGCACGTGCGGTATCGAAATCCGCGAGCGCACGTCCATATTGGCCGATTTCCAGATAGGCTATCGCTCGCCCTGAATATGTGAGCGCATCACCCTTTGCGCGGGCAAGCGTTCGGTTGAAAATGTCGATCGCATCAGAATAACGCTGTTGCGACATTGCGACCATGGCCTTGGCGCGCCACGCCATCCACTGCCCGCTATCCAGCGCAATGGCGCGATCTGCTTCAGCGTCCGCGCCGGGCATGCCGGCGGTTGCGAGGATGAGTGCATAAAGCGCACGACCTACGCCGAAGTCGGGCGCGAGTTCGACTCCCAACCGCGCTTCGCGCTCGGCATTCTTGTCTTCATGCTTCTTGAAGAGATCGAGGGCTTCGCGGAAATGTGCCTTCGCCTGCTCGAGCGTGTCGCCGGCAGGTTCCGGGCGTTCCGGGGGCGGAGGCACGAAGATCGGCGGCGGCGCGACCGGTGTGATTATTGGCGGTGCGGACGGTGTGATTATTGGTGGCGGGACCATGGCGCGATCTTCCAGGGGGGCACGGATGAAGACGCCGTCCTGCGTAAGCTCGGTCAATTCGCGTCGCGTCTGTTCCGCTTTCGCCGCAGGCAATTCGGGCGCCAGCGCGCGGGTTTCCGCTTCCATCGTCATCACGCCGTTCGAAATGGCGACCTTGCGGTGAAAGGCGTAGAGCCCGCCGATCGTGCGATCGAAGGATCCACCCTGCAGGCCGAAACCAACGCCGCCGCGTGGCAGCTTGATGGTTTGGCGGTTTTGCCACCAGTCCGGATAGTCGAAGGCGAAAGGCGCGTCGGCGTTGATTTCGCCGTCGCGATCGGTGTCCAGCTTCCACCCGAGCGTCGCGCCATTCACCTCATACCAGCGCGCGCCGTTCTGCGTCCGCCAATCCATCCGCGCGGTGCCCGTCATCGTCATGATGAAGTCGCCACTGTCGGGATCGACCTTCGTGGTCACCGTCTCGGGGGTCACGAAATCATAAATTGAACGCCACATCTTGCGCAGCGCCTTGTCCCTGTCGGAAACGGACAGTTCGGCGAGGCCCACGCGCAGATCCACGGCCTTGTCGCCGCGATAGCGTATTTCGCCCGATGCGGGTGCCGGAGCGTCTATGCCTTTCGTCGCGTCGAGCATCAGGCTGGAAACCTGCATGGCTTGCGTCGGCTGCTCCGGTATCAGAGGCACGAGCCCCGCGCCTTCCGCTTCGATCGGGAGACCGACGCGATAATTGGGCGTTTGCAGCTGATCCAGGTGGCGGTCGCCGAGACGCGTTCCATCCATCCAATAGGAACGGCCGGCAATGCGCGCCTCGACGATCACATGATCGAAGGCGCTCACGGCAGGCAAGCGTTCGGCCACGAAATCGCCGCGTTCCGTGTTGACCAGGACAGGACGCGCCTCGATGCCGAGCTCGCGCAGAAGGGCGATCAGCAGCACCGTCTTTGCCTTGCAATCGCCGAAACGCCGCGTCCAGGTGAGCTCGGCCGCGGCCGGGACGTAGCCGCCATCGTCCATTCCGAGGAACAGGTAACGAACATTGTCCTGCACCAGCTGAAGCGCGAGTTCCGCGCGGGTTCGCGGGTCGCTTGTCGTCTTTGCGATCCGCGCCGCTTCAGCCTTGACGGCGCTGTCCTGCGCGAGCGCCAGCGCCTTGGCGTAGAGTGGTGCCATCACGCGCGAAACCGTGGCCCAATCCTTGAAATCGGTCGCCTCGATGGCGTTGATGATCTGAAACCGCGAAGGGGCGCCGCGCGGAGCGCGCGCCGTGGTGACGTTGGTCAGGTCGGAAACGAGTTCCAAGTCGCCGTTCGCCCGGCCGAGCTTCGGTTGCAAGGCGCCCGGCAGCACACGCCATTTCATCGGCTTGGAGCTCGGCCAAAGCAGCCGGACGCGGCTTCGGCCATAACTGAGACCATCGCCCGGCCCGACGAGCAGGTCCGAATGGCCTGCCATCGCCGGATCGCGACGCGTAACGCTGTAGGCCATGTCGAGAATGTCGCCGACGCGTACGTCTTCGGGCTGCAGCGTGGCGGTCAATTGCCCGTCCAGAGCCGCGCGTTCGAGATTGGTTTCGCGCCGGACGATGGTGAGCTTCGATCCATCGCCGAGCAGGTCGATGGTCACACCATTCCTGATGAGGCGATAATGGTGGATCGTCACGGTTTCGAGCGCAGGATCCCATTCGATCTGGAGCGCGCCTCCGTCGAGCCCCTGCGCGCTCGCTATCTTTTGGATGCCGTTGAAATAGTCGGTATTGCCCTCGTCCGTGAGGCGATGCTGCGAGTCCGAGAGCAGGATGATCGTCGCGGCGCCCTCGGCAGCGGGGGGAGCGGGCGGTATGGCCGCCGGGAGCACCCAGGATGCCGGCGGGCCGATCAGCGGCCGTTCCGACCGCACGGCGGCAGCCGGTGCTTCGGCCCAGACTGGACATGGCAGGGAGATCGCCCCCAGCCCGAGCACGAATTGCGCGGCACGCGCCAGACGCATTGCAAACACCCCCCTGAAAGCCCCGCCGAAGCCATAGATTGCTGCTCTGCGGACGTCGAGAGGTTTTGTTCCCTTTTTGTATCCGAAGCTGTGCCATCGGGCACGGCGTCCATATGCAAAACCTATGCGTTCATCGCGGTTGCGCTCTCGAATCCCAATGCCGGACCCGCCTAGTCCGTCCGGATGGAGCACAGACCCGACCGACCCTATGAACGCGCTCTCATGCCATCGCCTTCGCGCTGGACGCGGATCGTGGACTGGCTGGGCGCGCAGGGGGCAGCGAACCTCACACTCTATTCCTGCTCGATTTCCGCAGTGATCGGCACGGTTGCCGCGCTGCTGCGCTGACTCACGCCGGTCAGAGTGCCGGCTGCATCGATCCCGTCTCGATATAGCGCTGGTGCCAGGAGAGCGCTTCGCCCGGCAGCGATGGTGCGTGGCGGCCATAGGCGGTGCGGGAGGCGCGATCGAAATAGTCGCGCAGCGCATCGCGATAGGCGGGATGGGCGCAGCGCTCGATGATCAGGCTCGCGCGCTGCCTGGGGCTGAGGCCGCGGAGGTCGGCGAGGCCCTGCTCGGTCACCAGCACGGCTACGTCCTGCAAGATATGGTCGACATGGGCCACCTGCGGCACGATCGCGGAGATAGCGCCGCCCTTCGCGGTCGAGGGTGTCATGAAGACCGACACATAGGCGTTGCGCGCGAAATCGCCCGATCCGCCGATGCCGTTCTGGATGCGCGATCCCATCACGCAGGTGGAGTTCACATTGCCGTAGATGTCCGCTTCGATCAGGCCGTTCATCGCGATGCAGCCGAGCCGGCGGATCACTTCCGGATGGTTGCTGATCTCCTGCGGGCGCAGGATCATGCGGCTGCGATAGCGGTCCATCTCGGCATTGATGCGCAGCGCCGCTTCCGGGCTCAGCGAGAAGGCGGTGGCCGAGGCCATGCGCAGCCGGCCCGCATCGAGCAGGTCCAGCATGCCGTCCTGGATCACCTCGGTATAGGCGGTGAGATCGTGGAACGGCCCGTCGACCAGACCGGTGAGCACCGCATTGGCGATATTGCCGACCCCCGATTGGAGGGGCAATAGCGACGCCGGCAACCTGCCCAGCGCCACCTCGTGCCGGAGGAATTCGATGAGATGGCCCGCAATGGCATGAGCGGTGGCGTCGGGCGGGGAGAAGGGCAGATTGCGGTCGCTCGCGTCGGTCTCGACGATGGCGACGATCTTGTCCGGATCGCACGACAGGGTCGGCTCGCCGATACGATCGTCCGGCCGCACGATCGGGATCGGCACGCGGTGCGGCGGCAGGGCCGTGCCGTAATAGATGTCGTGCATCCCTTCGAGCGCGGGATTCTGCCAGCGGTTGACCTCCAATATCACCTTCTTCGCGCGGTCGAGCCAGGTCTTGTTGTTGCCGACGGAGGAGGAGGGCACCAGCGCGCCATCGGGCCGGATCGCCGTCACCTCGACGACGGCGACGTCCAGCGGCCCGAGGAAACCCTGCCAGGCCATCGGCGCCACCTGGCTCAGATGCATGTCGAGATAATCCATCTCGCCGCGGTTGATTCGCTCGCGCGCGATCGGATCCGAATTATAGGGCAGGCGGAATTCGATCCCGTCCGCCTTGGCGAGCGCGCCGTCCAACTCGGGTCCGGTGGAGGCGCCGGTCCAGACGCGGACGCGCATCGGCCGGCCGGCGGCATGCTCCGCCTCGATCCGGGCGGCGAGCGCCATCGGCACGGCCTTCGGATAGCCGGAGCCGGTGAAGCCACTCATGCCCACCGTCATCCCGTTCTCGATCAGTGCGGCGGCATCGGCGGCCGACATGGTGCGTGCGGCGAGACGCGGATCGGAAATTCTTTCGGACATCGCTGTCTCCCAAGAGGCGGCCGGTCGCTTCCGCCGGCCTCGGGGATATGATCGGATAGTGCAAATCATGTGACAATATTAAATAGAGGCACGTCACTTGTGCAGGATATGTGTAGATGAGCGATCTGGTACAGGCGCTGCGGACCTTCGTGCGAGTGGCCGAACGACTGAATTTCTCGACCGTCGCGACCCAAAGCAATGCCAGCCATACCACTATCGCCCGCCGGATCGATCAGCTGGAGGCGCATTTCGGCGCGCGGCTGCTCAATCGTTCGACCCGCAAGCTGACCTTGACCCGCGAGGGCGAGCGGCTGCTCGATCATGCGCGCGTGGTGATCGAGGAAATCGACCATGCCGAGGCGGAGCTGGGCGGGGAGGCGGCGGCGCGGGGCGTCGTGCGCGTCGGCGTCACCACCGCGCTCGGCCTCTATTATGCCGGGCGCATGATCGCCCTGCATGCGCGCCACCCCGATCTCAGGGTCGAGTTTTCTGTCACCGACTGGCAGGGCAGCCTCGTCGAAAGCGGCCTCGATCTCGCGCTGCGGGTCGGCGATCCCGCGCCGGCCGCGCCGGATGTCCGCCCGCTCGGCCCGTTCGGCCGGCTGCTCGTCGCGGCGCCGGCCTATCTCGATATGCGCGGCGCGCCGGTTTACCCCGAGGACCTGCTGGCGCACGACTGCATCACCTATGGCTATGGGCCAAGCCGTGCGCAGTGGGAGGTCGGCGGGCAGATGCTGCGCATCGCCGGCTGCTTCCGCGCCAACAGCAGCGAGGCGGTCCATCGCGCGGTGATCAGCGGGCTCGGCATCGGCTTGCTTCCCGCGATCCAGGTGCGCGAGGACGTGGCGGCCGGGCGGCTGGCGATCATTCTGCCCGATGCGGCGATCCCGCCCTTGCAGCTCGCCGTCGCGCATCGCTTCGCGGGCATGCGGCTGCCGATGCGAGTAAGGGTGGTGCTCGACTTCCTCGTCGATCACTTTCCTGCCGGGGAGGAGCCGGTCGTCGGCGGCGGGTGACAACCCCGGCTTCAGATCTCCACCTGCGATCCCAGTTCCACGACCCGATTGGTCGGCAGCTTGAAGAATTCCATCGCGCTCATCGCGTTGCGGACCATCCAGGCGAAGAGCTTCTCGCGCCAGATCGCCATGCCGGGCTTCTTCGACGGGATCAGCGTCTGCCGGCTCAGGAAATAGCTGGTGTCGGCTGGCAGTAATGGCGCGCCGCAGTTTCTCACCCGGGCGAGGCTCGCCGGGATATCGACCTCCTGCATGAAGCCATGGTGGAGGCGGATGCGGTAGAAGCCTGAATCCGCGGGGATCACCTCGATCTGCTTGTCTTCCGGCACATGGGGCACGCCCTGGGTGATCACGGTGAGGATGATCACCCGCTCGTGCAATATCTTGTTGTGCTTGACGTTGTGCAGCAGCGCGGGGGGCACCCCGTCGGTCGTCGCGGTCAGGAAAACTGCGGTTCCCGGAATGCGCTTTATCGAAGCCGTCGAGCTGATGAACAGATCGATGTCCATCGTGCCGACCTGCAGATAGTGGCGCACGATCTCCCGCCCGCGCGACCAGGTGGTGAGCAGGGTGAAGGCGACGGCGGCGACGAGCAGCGGGAACCACCCGCCGTCCGGGATCTTGGTGGCGTTGGAGGCGAAATAGATGCCGTCGATCAGCAGGAAGCCGCCGGTGGTGAGCCCGGCGAGCAGCCGGTTCCAGCGCCACACGCTGAACGTGAGGAAACCCAGCATGCAGGCGGTGATCAGCATCGTGCCCGTCACCGCTATGCCGTAGGCGGCGGCGAGATTGTTCGATGTCTTGAATCCGAAGGCGAGCAGGATGACGAGCACCAGCAGGCCCCAATTGACCAGCGGCACATAGATCTGGCCGGCAGCCTCGGCGCTCGTATGGGTGATCTTGAGCCGCGGCAGGAAGCCGAGCTGCACCGCCTGCTGCGTGACCGAGAAGGCGCCCGAGATCACCGCCTGGCTGGCGATGATCGTCGCCATGGTCGCGAGCAGCACGAGCGGCAGCCGTGCCCAGTCCGGCGCCATCAGGAAGAAGGGGTTCTGCACGTTCGCCGGATCGTCGAGCAGCAGCGCGCCCTGGCCCATATAGTTGAGCAGGAGGCAGGGAAAGGCGGCGTAGAGCCAGGCCACGCGGATGGCGCGCGCGCCGAAATGGCCCATGTCGGCATAAAGCGCCTCGGCACCGGTCACGGCCAGCACGACCGAACCCAGCGCCAGAAAGGCGAGCTGCGGATCGATGAGGAAGAAGGCGAGGGCGTACATCGGGTTCACGATACCGAGGATCTCGGGATGCCGCAGGATTGCTCCGATGCCGAGCGCCGCGAGGACGATGAAATAGACGACCATGATCGGTCCGAACAGCGCGCCGACGCGTGCCGTGCCGTGCTTCTGGATCAGGAAGAGCCCGACCAGGATCAGGATTGCGATCGGCAGCACCATGCTGCCGAGGCCGGGCTCGACCACCGTGAGGCCCTCGACAGCGGACAGCACCGAGATCGCCGGGGTGATGATCGCATCGCCGTAGAAGAGCGCGGTGGCGAGCACGCCGAGCAGGACGATGCCGGGCGTCCATTTGCGCTGCCCGGCCTTGCGCGCGATCAGCGCGAGCAAGGCGAGGCTCCCGCCCTCGCCATGATTGTCGGCGCGCAGGATGATGAAGACATATTTGACCGTGACGATCAACGTCATCGTCCAGAAGACGAGCGACAGCACGCCGTAGATATGGGCGGCATCAACGGTCAGCGGATGGTGGCCGATGAAGCTTTCCTTGAGCGCGTAGAGCGGAGAGGTGCCGATGTCGCCGAAGACGACGCCGAGCGCGCCCAGCGCGAGGGTCGGCAGGCTGCCCTGCGGTCCATGGTGGGTGTCGGCGGTGGCTTCGAGATCACGGTGCGCGGCGTCTGCCATCTTGCCTTCCCACGGATTCTTCGGGTCGCGGAGATGCCGCGCCGCGAATAGGAACACCAGAGGTGTTCCGCGTCCAACGCATATGGATCGCATATGTTTTGGTTCCGCGGCGATCCGGAATCCTACGAAAACACTATGGAGATCGCCGTTCCTCCGTCTCGAATCGCTATGCCGCGCCGCGTACCTCGTTCCTGTGGGCGAGGAGATGGACGATGGCACGGCATCGCGATGGACGGATCGATATCGGTTTGCGGACTGGGGGGCTCATGCTCGTCGGCGCCGCCGCCGGCACGGCGCTGCTGCTGCGCGTGCTGACGATCGCGCATGCCGGTCGTCCCGGCCCGTTGGAGCTGCTGCTGGCGGCGATTCTTTTCCTCTGCGGCAGCGTGGGCGCCGCACTGCTGTTCACCGGCGCCCATATCTTCGATCGCATCGAGTTGGCGAGCCGCTGGCGCAGCACCCAGTTCTTCCCGGTCCGCCGACCGGTCGAGCCCCGGCGCATCGCCGTCGAGGAGATGCAGGAATCGGCCGAGCTGCGTCGCGTCTATGCGGCCGAGCCGTCGACCGCTCCTGGATAGGCGATCCGCGCGCCGAGATCGCGCGATAGCCGTTCCGCCGCGTCGTGCACCGCCGCGCGGATAGCAGCCTCGTTCGGCGCCAGACGAACGGAAGGACCGATCACGCCGATTGCGGCGCAAGGCCAGCCGTCGGCGTCGAACACGGGCGAGGCGAAAGCGAGCACGCCTTCGAACATCGAGTTGCGCGTGGTCGCGATACCGGTCGCGCGCACCTCGGCGAAGGCCGCTTCCAACTCATCCGGGGTGCAGATCGTGTCCTTGGTATAGCGTTCGGCGTTACCCGCGGAGATGAATGCCGCGCGCTCCTCCTCGGGCCGCATGGCGAGGATCGCCAGGCCGCCGGACGAGCAGTGGATCGGTGCCATCTGGCCGGTCGCCATGCGGAACTGAAGCGGATGGCGGCTCTGCACGAAATCGCGATAGACGACATGGCGATCGTCATTGAGCTCGGACAGCGCGCTGGTCTCGTCGCATGCCGCCGACAGCGCCTCCAGATAAGGGTGGGCGACGGCCATCAACGTGTCGCGCCCGGCAAGCAGGTTGGCGAGCGTGATCGCGCCGTTGCCGAGCTGATACTGGCCGCGATTATTGACGATATAGCCGCCATGATGGAGCGCGCGCAGCAGCTCGTGCAGGCTGCTTTTGGGGACCTGCATGGTCTTGGCGAGCTCGGCGAGGGTCAGCCCGTCGGGGCTGACGGCCAATTTCTTGAGGGCGTCCAGCGCGCGCAGCGCCGATCGTGGCCCGCCCCCGGCTTCGGATGGGGCGGGGAGGGTATCTTCTGGCAAGGCGGCATCGGTCATGATGCCGCCTAACATGCTCGCGCTCGCGCGCAAACGCGGTGCCGGTTCAGGCGGCATCCGGCAGCTTCGGTTCCCAGGCTACGCCGTTGATATGGCCGCCGCCATCGACGTGGAGGGTGTTGCCGGTGAGGTAGCGGCTCGCCTCGCTGGCCAGGAACACCGCGACCGGGCCGATGTCCGTCTCCGGATCGCCGACGCGGCCCATCGGGATCTGCGATGCGGTCTTGGCGGCATTTTCCGGGCTGGCGGCGCGATAGCGCTCGAAGGCGGCGGAGGCGGCGGCCGGGCAGATGACGTTGGCGGTGATGCCATGCTTGGCCCATTCGCGCGCCGCGGTGCGGGTCAGGGCGCGGACGCCCTCCTTGGCGATATTATATTCCGCCGAATACATATGCGCGTTGATGCCGTTCAGCGAGCACATGTTGATGATCCGGCCCCAGCGCCGATCGCGCATGTGCGGGAAGGCCTGCTGCATCGCCCAGAAGGTCGCCCAGAGCGCCATCTGTAGCCCGCCCTGCAGGATCGCGTCGGTCTTGTCCTCGAGCCGCATGATCTTGGTGCCGCCCCAGGCATTGTTGACCAACACGTCGATCGCGCCGAAGCGCCGGACCGTCTCGTCCACCGCGCGGGTCACCTGATCGCGGTCGGTGACGTCGGTCGCGACGGCGAATGCCTCGGTGCCGAACTCGTCGCCGATCGCCTTGGCGGTCGCCTCGCCGAGATCGGGCTTGATGTCGGCGATGACGATCCGCGCGCCTTCCTTGGCCATGGCCCGCGCCATGCCGCGGCCGATGCCCTCGCCGGCGCCGGTGATCAGCACCGCGCGGCCGGCGAGTCTCTTCTCCTCAAGCGGCACGCTTCGTCTCTCCATTTTGCAGCTCGTTGGCGAGCGCCCGCGGCACGCGGATCGGGTGGAAGAGCAATTGCTGACCCATCGTCTTGGCGACCGGATCGAGCCGCGGCGAGCTGTTGATGCCGCCGTCGAGCGACTCGTGGACGACGAAGTTGAGCGCGTTGAACCCCGGCAGGTCGTAGCGGTCGACGCGGGCGCGGCTCGCATCGGCGAACTGGTGGCGATACCAGGCGGCGACGGCCTCCGGCGTCAGCGTGGCGCGGATCCAGGGCAGATACTCCGGCCGCCGCGCGATGATGCCGACGTTGAACAAATTGCCCTTGTCGCCGCTGCGCGCCCAGGCGAGCGCGATCAGCGGCACCTCGGCCTCGGCACCCTCCGGCGCCGGTTCCACGGCAGGACGGACGAGCGCGGACGGCTCCAGCCGCACGCCCGCGGCATCGGGCAATTCGATCGTCTCGCCGCTGATGGTCAGCCGCGGCGTGGCCTTGCCTTTGTCGAGCAGGAAGAGGTGCAGCTCGGTGAGCGGCACGACCTGGGTCGACAGGTTGATCGAGGTGCCGGGCGACATGGTCGAGGCGGCATTGTGCTGCTCGCGCGCGAACAGCTCGGCCGCCGCCCGCTCGGGATGATCGACGACGATGCGGACCAGCACCTCGCGGCTCTCGATCGGGCGCTGCTGCGCGCCGAAGCTCGCCTCGGATCCGATCACGGTGTGATAAGTACGGGTGAACGGCCCGAGATTGCGGCCGCGCATCAGATCGGCGGTGCGCTCCAGGATCGATTCCGCGTGGCGTTTGGCCTTGGCGCCGGCTTCCCAGCCGACGATCGGAGTGAGCGCGCTCGCCCTCCAGCCGGCATCATAGGTGACACAGACCTTGTAGCTCGGCGTCGGCGGCAGGCCGCGCGCACCGCTCACCTTCACCCGGTTCGGGCCGACCTCAACGATCTTCACCGCGCTCATGTCGGTGACGACGTCGGGCACGATATAGGCCTGCGGATCGCTGACCTCGTAGAGCAATTGCTCGGCGACGGAGCCGACCGAGACGAGGCCGCCGGTGCCTTCCGGCTTGGTGATGACCAGGCTGCCGTCGGCGCGGCATTCGCCGATCGGATAGCCGATATGCGCCCAGTCC
This sequence comes from Flavisphingomonas formosensis, assembly GCF_009755815.1. Taxonomy (GTDB): domain Bacteria; phylum Pseudomonadota; class Alphaproteobacteria; order Sphingomonadales; family Sphingomonadaceae; genus Flavisphingomonas; species Flavisphingomonas formosensis. Next base: position 259,591 of record NZ_WRPK01000010.1, on the reverse strand, counting down.
GGCACGTCGCGCCAGTCGGTGAAGGTGCCGCCCGTCACCTGCGCGCCGCATTCGAGCAGATGGCCGGCGACGGTGCCGGCGGCGAGCAGATCATGATCCTCCGGCTTCCAACCGAATTCGTGGATCAGCGGCCCGAGGGTCAGCGCGCTGTCCACCACGCGGCCGGTGATCACGATGTCCGCGCCGCGGTTCAGCGCCTCGGCGATCGGGAAGGCGCCGAAATAGGCGTTGATGCTGGTGATATGCTCGGGCAGCTCCGCTCCGGAGAACATGTCCTTGGGCGCGAGCGCGCGGATCTCGTCGATCCGGTCGCGCAGATCGTCGCCGTCCACCACCGCGACCTTGATCGAGACGCCCTGCTCGGCGGCGAGCTTCTCCACCGCGCGGGCGAGGCCGTGCGGATTGACGCCGCCGGAATTGGCGACGACGCGAATGCGCCGCGCTGCAAGCTCGCGCAGATGCGGGCCGACATGCACGGTCAGGAAGTCGGTGCCGTAGCCGGTATTCGGATCCATCTGGGCCATGCGGCCGAACAGGCCCATCGAGCCCTCGGCGAGATAGTCGAACACGAGATAGTCGATCTGCGGCGCCTTCAGCAGCTGCGGCACGGCCATCGCGCTGTCCATGAAGAAGGCAGACGCGCCTCCGATGCGAACCACCTTGTCCGACATATCACCCTCTCGTCCGGTTATCCGAATGGTGATCGGTTTGGCGGAATGGTTCGGGAAGGTCAAGAGGGGGTGCGGCGATGCAGGAGTGCCCGTGGAACCGATAGGCTATCCATTGGAGAGAAGAGCTTCTTCCTCTTCTTCTTCGGGTGGCGGGGGCTCGGCGCGGCCGGGCGGGGCGCAGCCATGGGCGCGCCAGTGGCGGCGATGGAGGTCATATTCGGCAACGCGCGCGCGGGCTTCGGCGAAGAGGCGGGCGGCCTCGGCGGGTTCGAGGTCGGGCTGCGGGCGGTGGGGCGACCACCGTTCGGACTGGCGGCGGCCGAGCCAGAATAGGGCGGCGACGAGCGAGGGCGGTTGCTCGACGAGGGTTTCGGAGCGGAGCACCTCGCCCTCGTCGGTGAGGAAGACCGTCTCGCGCATATAGCAATAGCCGGTGGCGCGGGCGAGGAGCGCCGCCTCGACGGCATCGTCGGCGACCGCCTTGCCGAGACGGACGGCCTGCCCGAAGGCGGCGTGGCGGAGCGTCCATTGGCGCAGCGTGGTGAGGGTGACGCCGAACGCGCGGGCGAGATCGCGGTCGAGCGCGCCCTGCTCCGCCATCTGGCGGGCGAGGGGGATGAAGGCGGGATCATATTTCGAGGCCGTAGCGGGCGGCGGCTCGGCGTCGACGGGCTCGGCGGGGATGGCTTGGGTGAGCGCGGGCAGCGGGGGGTGTATGCGATGAGGGAGGGTATCGGGTCCTGCGCCCAGCCCGTCATCCCAGCGAAAGCTGGGATCATTCTCGACAGCCACCCGCTCGCATGTGGAGAGCGATCTCAGCGTGCGCTGGGATGACGGGAATGGCGCGTCCGTTTCGAGATCCACCAGCGGATCGCCATCGTCCGCCGGCGCGGCAGGACCGGGATCGAGCGCATCGATCCGGGCCATTCCATCTTCGTCGCCGTCCATCTCCGGCCCGCCATCCTGGGCGGCGCACATCGCCTCATAGGCATCCTCCTCGATATCGCGCAGCGCCTCCTCGGTGGAGGAGAGGGCGTCGTCGTCGGCGCGCTGGATCATCGGCGGTGGGTCCCAGCGGTCCGGACGGCGGACGCGCAGCCAGAAGGTGGCGGCCTTGTCGCAGGGCGGGACATGCTCGGTTACGGCGACGCGGACGACCTTGCCGTCGCGCAGGAAGACGCGCTCGGTCTCGCGGTCATAGCCGGTGGCCCTCCGGAACAGCGCGCGCTCGACCGCTGCGTCGGCGGCGTCGGGCGGGAGACGGCAGGCGGCGGCGAAGTCGGGATGGCGCTGCTTCCACTCGCGGATCGTCTTGAAATGGACGCCGAAGGCGGCGGCGAGATCCTTGTCGAGCGCGCCGCGCGCGGCGAGCGTGCGGGCGGCGGGGATCAGGGCGGGGCTGTAGCGGGTCGGGGGGGTCATGCTGCGACGGTGGCATGAGCGGGGGGATTGCCGGGAGGGCGCGATCCCGTGCGGATGTGCTCCCATCAGTGGAGATGTCTTTTCTGTCATGACGCTCTAGGTTGCGCTCCGGGAGGGTTGATATGGCAGGTTTCCTCAAGGCGCTGACGCGCGATCTCGAGGCGCCGATCGAGGCGCGAGGGTTCGGCACGGGGTGGTTCGCAGGCTTCTTCGCGATCCTGCTCGGCTGTGTCGGGCTCGGGATGGTGCTCGCGTTGCGCTACCCGGCGTGGCTCGGAACGCCGGCCTTGGCGGCGGTCAAGAATTTAGAGGGGTTTCGGCCGGCCATCCATGCAGTGATCCTGGGATCCTATGCGCTGGCGCTGATCAGCCTGATCCTGCGGCCGCGCAAGGCGCTGGGCTTCACCGCGTTGATCCTTGCGCTGATCGCGGGGCTGCTGGGCGGATCGGGGGCGGAAGCACGCGAGGTGCATGATTGGGGCATCTTCTTCGGCCTCGATTTCTTCGTGCTCAACCTCGTCATGACCGGCCTGATCTTCGCGCCGATCGAGCGCTTTCTGCCGCACCACGCCAAGCAGCGGCTGTTCCGGACCGAGTGGCGCGAGGATCTGTTCTATTATCTGATCAGCTCGATGATGGTGCAGGCGCTGACCTTCCTCGCCTTCGCGCCGTCAAAGGCGGTGCTCAGCGTCAGCGGCGGTTTTGCCGGCTTCCGGGCGCTGGTGGGATCGCAGCCGCTGGTGCTGCAGGTGATCGAGATCATGCTGCTCACCGATTTCGTGCAATATTGGTTTCACCGCGCGTTCCACCGCGTGCCCTTCCTGTGGGGCTTTCATGCGGTGCATCATTCCGCCAAGGCGATGGACTGGCTGGCCGGCGCGCGCATGCATTTCTTCGAGATCGCGGCTCTGCGCGGGGTGACCGCGATCCCGATGATGACGCTGGGCTACACCCCCACCGCGCTGCAAATCTATATAGGCCTCGTCTACGTCTATTCCTCACTGCTCCACGCGAATCTGCGCGGCGATTTCGACCGGCTCGGGCGTTTCGTGGCGACGCCGCGTTTCCATCACTGGCATCATGGACTGGAGAAGGAGGCGGTGGACGTGAATTTCGCGATCCACTTCCCATTCCTCGATCGGGTGTTCGGGACCTATTATTATCCGGCGGGGCGCTGGCCGGAAGGTTATGGCGTGCCGGAAAAGGTGCCGAATGGCTATGTGGCGCAGTTTCTCTATCCGTTTCGGCGAAAAGGGTAGCGGGTGTCAGCGTTCGATCGAATGGGGGCGTTCGAAAGCGATGCGAGTTTGGTTTGCCATCACGGTTGCTCTCGTCGCGAGCATCGCGCTGCCGATGTCCGTAGGAGCTCTGAGAGGTATCGGGCTGAGCAGGGCCGCTGATGGAAACCAATCATTTCCGTTCGCGGAAAGCTATTATGATGAAATACTTCCGAGTTCCGGCACCCATTTGAGGCAGCGTCACGAGTTTGCTTTTGTTTATAAGAATAGGTATGGAGTGACGATACGTGGTGGGAGTGCCTGCCAAAACCGTCTTCAGCGAGCCTTTGTCAATCCGAGCGCGATCGTCGGCGGGGCTTTGAGTTTGCAAAGATCGCTCGCTCTGGAGGACATCTTCGATAGGCCCGGGATTGCAGCCATCGAGCAATATCCCGGCCCACTGGTCGGAGCGCTCAGAGGCTGCAGATACACACTTTTGACATTCGTCTGTGACTCCTGGGGCAGAGCGACGGTATCGCGCGCCAACCTTGCTAACGCCGCGGCCTTGCAGAAAGAAAAGGAAGAATGGGTTCGGGAGAGTGAGAGTGCGAGCTGTATCGTAGCCGATAAATTCAAGGCTTCTGAATGAAGCGCGACCATTATGGAATCAGTGCCGGAAAGTTTCTCTATCTGTTTCGGCGGAAGATATGATGCCTGATCAGCCATGGACGCTCGGAAATGGATGCACGGTTAGTGATGCCCTTGGCGACTGTCATTCTGCACGCTAAATGCAGGCAATGGCCGAGTTGGTGCATGAATACTGGGAAAACGACGATGGTGGCGAGTTCGGCCCCGTCCGCCAACGAAACGATGACCTCCGGCCAACGCTAGTTCCCGGAGCAAAGCTTGTTTTCAGTCTCCGAGCCTCGTCATGGCACCAAGCGATGCAGATGTATAATGAACGGCTGGATTACGGCGACTATATACCCTGTGAAGGGGTACCGGACCACTTCTATTCCGACGAGGAGGCGGCGGAGCAGGCTGCTTACCTTAAAGTCCGCAACGTCCCCTGACCACCATTTTTTGCCGTCCGACGCCGGGCACCGCGTCGCTAGGGGGAACCGCGGCTAACGCCCCAGTTGCGGACATAAGCAGTCGCATCCATAGTAGGTTTGCGGAAGGAACAGGACGTGCGGAATCGGCTGACCGAGCGTTACGATGTCGACGCCATCCGGTTTACGCGAGAAGCGCCGCACAACGCGCTGTCTCGGGATTTATTGGGAGCAGTCGATTCAATCCGTTCAGGTGGATCGGTTTTCCACATACTGCGCGACACTCCGGAGGACTCCGGGGACGAACTTTTGGTGCTGATCGACGGCGAAATCATCGTTCATTTCGAGCTACCTCGTTTGAGCTTTAAACGAACTCGCGTAGTGGGTGGACCGCCGGTTGATATTCAAATCGAGTCTCTTGAGGAGTTTCGCAAGCGGATCGGGCAAGGCCGATTCCGGCTGTTGTTGGATAGAGCCGTGGACGACGCCCATCTGCATAGAGCGTAGCGTCCGCTTCCCACCAAAGTCAGACAATCCGGTCTACAAGGTCCGCGCGACGGTTCGCCACCGCGTCGGCGAGCGCCCATGCCATCGCTGAAACGCCCGTCGAAATGCGCCCGCATCGCTGAAGAAGAGCCGCTGCGCGATCTCGGTGATCGACAGGCGGTGGTCGGCGAGGAGACGGGCCGCGGCCTCGCGTCGTGCCTGTTCCTTGAGGAGTGACAGCGACGTTCCTTCCGTCGCGAGGCGTCGTTTCAAGGTGGCGATGCTGATGCTCAGCTGCTGTCCGAGGCGCGCCGCGGTCGGTAGCGGTTCGCCGCTGGCGAGCGTGGTGACGAGCAGGCGTGCGATGCGTTCGGAGAGCGGCATGTGCTTCGACTGGGGCTGCTCCAGGTCGAAGGGGAAGGCGGCGATGAATGCCTCCAGCTCGGCGGGGCTGCGCACCACCGGGCGATCGAGACAGGCGGCGGGGAAGTGGAGGGCGTTTTCGGGCGCGTCGTGATGGATGGCGTGTGGCATCAGCCAGGCGGTGGTGGTCGCGCCCAGCAGCGGGGCATAGCGCATCTCGACGCGCAGCAGGGGGATGGATTCGCCGATCAGCCAGCCGAACAGGCGGTGATAGGTGGCGAGGCCGGTGAGATCGGACAGATAGGCGCAGGCGTTGCGGTGCTGGCGCTGGGTCGCCATGCGCAGGCGTGCGACGCCGTCCTCCACCATGAGGTCGAACCGGGCCAGCCGGGGGCCGAGCAGCAGCGCGAACCGATCGGCTCGCAGGATCGCGTCTCGCATCGTGCGGGTGGTGATCACGCAGTGGCAGAGCATGTCGATACCGAGCTTGGTCAGCGGCTCGCGCCCTTCCTGCCGGGCTGCGGCGGCGTCGAGCGCCCAGGTGCAATGGGCGTAGAGCCGGGCGAACTGGGCGTGGCTCAGCGGCGCGCGGCTCGCCTGAGGGTCACGCAAGGAGGGGCCGAGCAGCGAGGGGGCGAGCGGTGACAGCTCCGCCTCGCGCAGGATCCGCGCCGGATCGCCGCCATGCTGGCGCACGAGGCGGAGCAGGTCGCGGGCGATCGCCGCCGAGGCGCGGCCGGGGGCGGGGCGGGAGAGGTGCTTCTTCGGGGTCATGCCAACGCGCGCATGCTTTGCTTTCCCGTTTGGGCTGAGCTTGTCGAAGCCCTCCCTTTTCTTCTCTCACCTTCAAGACCTTGAAGAAGAAGGGAGTGGTTGACCTTCGGTCGACTGCGTCTCGACAAGCTCAGCACGAACGGGGATTGGAGGGGATCGCCGTCGATCATCATATGAGCCGTTCCGTTATGGGCTTTGAGCCCTTAAGCTGTTTCCGCCGTAGAGGCGATGGGAGACAGAGGGGGATAACGGGAGAGGAGGATCGATTGGCGGACGTTGAACGGGAGACGCGCGCAAACGCCGCGGGTGAGAGCGACATCTTCTCTCCGGTCCGGCTGGGCGCGCTCGATCTCGCCAACCGCATCGTCATGGCGCCGATGACCCGCGACCGCGCGGGGCCGGAGGACGAGCCGACGCCGATCATGGTCGACTATTATCGCCAGCGCGCCTCGGCCGGCCTGATCGTGACCGAGGGGACTCAGCCGAGCCCCGCCGGAAAGGGCTATTGGCGCACGCCCGGCATCCATAGCGAGGCGCAGGTCGAGGGCTGGCGCGCGGTGGCGGACGCCGTGCACGGCGGGGGCGGGCGGATCGTGATGCAACTCATGCACACCGGTCGCGCCAGCGTGCGCGCCAACAAGCATCCCGACGCCGAGACGATCGCTCCCTCCGCCATCCTCTGCCCGGACAAGATCCCCGGGCCGGACGGCGTGCCGCAGGAAACGGAGATGCCGCGCGCGCTCGAGACCGGCGAGATCGCCGGGGTGATCGGGGAATATGTGACGGCCGCCCGCAACGCGCGGCGTGCGGGGATCGACGGGGTCGAGCTGCATTGCGCGAGCGGCTATCTGCCGATGCAGTTCCTCTCTTCGAACAGCAACCAGCGCAACGATCGCTACGGCGGATCGGTGGAGAATCGGATCCGCTTCGTCGTCGAGACGCTGGAGGCGCTGGCCGCGGCGATCGGGCCTGGGCGGGTGGGCTTTCGCATCTGCCCGGGCGTGACATTGAACGGCATGGCGGACGCGGATCCGCACGAGACCTATGCGGCGCTGCTGAAGGCGGTGGACGGGCTCGGTCTAGCCTATGTTCATCTGATCCACATTCCGCTTCCGGGGCAGGACGCGCTGGAGCTCGTGCGCGCCAATTGGAGCGGGCCGGTGATCGAGAATTGCGGGCTGACGCTGGAGAAGGCGCGCGCGGTGCTGGCCGAGGGCAAGGCGGATGCGGTGTCTTTCGGCTATGCCTTCATCGCCAATCCCGACCTGGTCGAGCGGTTCCGCACGGGCGCGGCGCTGGCCAAGGCGGATCGCAAGAGCTTCTATACCGGCGATGGCGACGATCGGCGGGGGTATACGGATTATCCGGCGCTGGGGGTGTGATCCTTCTTCGTCATGCTGACGGAAGTCAGCATCCATTCGCGTTCCCTCTGCCATTTCAGCGGAGCGTCAATGGATCCTGACTTTCGTCAGGATGACGGGTGATCCCCCCACCATTTTGAACGACATAGGGAGAATGCAGGATGGGCAAGCTGCTCGAAGGGCGCACCGCGCTGGTCACCGGGGGCGGGCAGGGCGTGGGGCAGGGCATCGCCCGCGCACTAGCGGAAGCGGGGGCAGATATCGTCATTGCCCAGCGCCGCGGCGAGGAGGCGGAGCGCGAGGCTGCGTGGCTGCGCGACACCTACGGTGTTCAGGCCTTTGCGCAGGCGGTGGACGTGTCCAAGGCCGATGAGGTGGATCGGATGGTGAGCCTTGCCGTCGAACAGCTCGGCGGGCGGCTCGATATCCTGGTCAACAATGCCGGCGGCAGCTTTCCCAAGCGGCTGGAGAACCACACGGACGAGGATATGGCCGGGTCGTTCGACCTCAATTACTGGTCGGCCTTCCGCGCGATGCGGGCTGCCTTTCCGGTGATGAAGGCGCAGCGCTATGGCCGGATCATCAACCTCGGCTCGCTGAATGGCGTCAACGCGCACATGTTCACGGTCGCCTATAATGCCAGCAAGGAGGCGGTGCGCGCGCTGACCCGGACGGCGGCGGTGGAATGGGGGCCGCACGGCATCACCTGCAACATCATCTGCCCGTCGGCGACCAGCCCGCTGGCGATCGAATATTTCGAGGCCAATCCGGAGATGGCGACGGCGATCCTGCAACAGGTGCCGGCCGGGCGGTTCGGCGATTCCACCAAGGACATCGGGCCGGTGAGCGTGTTCCTGGCCAGCGAGGGCGGCGGCTATGTGACGGGCAATACCTTCTTCGTAGACGGCGGCGGGCACATCAACGGCGTTTCCTGGCGGCCGGCGGTGGAGGACTGAACCGAGGCGCCACCCCCGCCGATCCGCGCCCTTTCTCTCCGACCAGTCCGATTCACCCTTCCAATCCCTTGGAAGCCATGGAAGAAATCGCTTTGGCATGCTTTTGGGATGCCTTTGGCTTTCGGGCTACAGGGGGTAGCGCTGCATGGCTTCACGGGCGAGCGCCGGCGAAGGGATCATCCTCGCGCACGAGCCGCAATTCAGCATAGGGACGGTCGAGATCTGGCCGTCCCTCCTGGAAATCCGATCCGTCGACGAACGGATCACGATCGAGCCTCGCGTGATGCAGGTCCTGACGCTGCTCGCCGGGGCCGGTGGGCGCACCGTGTCGCGCGAGGAGCTGGTCGCGCGGTGCTGGGCGGGACGTGCGGTCGGCGAGGACGCGATCAATCGCGTGATGTCGCGAATTCGCAAGCTTGCGGCGCTGGACGATGGACGCTCCTTCGCGCTGGAGACGGTCCCGCGCGTCGGTTACCGGCTGCGGGAGATCCGCGGCTCGCCGGCGCCCGTCGCGCCGATAGCGGCGGACGAGCGGATCGACATCGAAGTCAGGTCGATCACCGCGGCTCGCCGGCCCGACCGCCGGACCATGCTCCTCGCCCTCGGCGCCGCGGCGGGCGTGGCGGCATGCGGCGGCGCGTTCTGGTGGACGAGGCCTGCGGCGGCGGCGCGCGCGCGCATCGCCGTCCTGCCGTTCGATGTGGACAGGCCGGACCAGCGCGTGATCGCGGACGGCCTTGCCGATGCCTTGATCGGGGCGTTGGTCGGCGTAGCCGAGATCGACGTCGTCGCCCGCTCTTCCACCTTCGCGCTGCGCGGTGCGCGCAAGGCCGAGGCGGCGAAGCTGCTCGGCGCGAGCCATCTCATCGACGGCGCGGTGTCCGAGCTGGGCGGCGCCGAGACGGTGACGCTGGATCTGATCGACGCTGCCAGCGAGACGACCTTGTGGTCGCGCCAATATCCTGTCGCGAGCGAGACGCTGTCGCTGCTGCGGGCGCGGGTGGCGCGCGACACGGCTGCGATCATGCGCCAGTCCCTGGTGGAGGGACCGGCCGGCGGCACGATCGATCCGGTCAGCTACAGGCTGTTCCTGCAGGGCCGCGGCCTCCTGCTGCAGGATCCGCCGCAGCCCGGCGAGGCGATCCCGGTCTTGAAGCAGGCGCTCGCCCGTGCCGCGGACTATTCGGCCGGCTGGACGCTGCTCGGCACCGCCCAGCTCATGACCCAGGCGCGGCTCGATCCGGACCTACCCGTGCCGCCGGGCCGCGCTGCCGCCCGAGAGGCCGCGCGCCAGGCGATCCGGGCGGATGCGCGCAATGCCGACGCCTATGCTCTGCTCGCCGCCGCCACCGATCGCAGCGGCCAGTGGCAGGCCGTCGAGCGCCTGCTGGTCCGCGCGCTCGAACTCGGCCCGTCGAGCCCGGACGCGCTCTACCGGGCGGGCACCTTCTACGCCGACGTCGGGCGCAACGATCGCGCGATAGAGCTGCTCCAGCGCGCCTGGAACCTCGATCCCCTGAATGCGGATGCCGCCTTCCTCCTCCTGCGCGTGCTGGAAGCGGCTGGCCGTGAGGAGGAATTGGAGAGCTTCCTGGCCAAGGTGCGTATGCAGTGGCGCGACGATCTCGGCATCTGGCGTTTCGCCATCTGCCGTGCCGTATCGCTTCGCCGGCTGGACGAGGCACAGGCGCTGATCGCGGATCCCTCCGCGGAGGCGGGCGCGGCCGTCGCCTATTTCGCGGATCTCCTCGCCTGCATGCGCGATCCGGCCTCACCCCGGATCGCGACCTTCCTGGCGCCGCTCGAAGGTCCGCTGCCTCTGTTCTGGCCGATCTCGGTCTTCGCGCTTGCGATGATCGGCCGGCGCGAAGCCTGCCTGGCGCTCATCCGCCGAATCTTCCTGTCGCCTGTCGGCCGCGCCGAGGCGCCGACCTGGGTGCTGCTCCAGACCATGGTCCGGCCGCTGTGGACCGAGCCGGCGCTGCAGGCGGTGCTGCGCGAGCTCGGCCTGTTCGATTTCTGGCGCGTGCGGGGCGGCAATCCTCTCTCCGCAGCGGGAATATAGGCCGATCCGCCGCCCGATCGGCAAAAGATCGGGGGCGGATCGGCCAATCATCAGGCCACCGTCCTTTCGGCGTCCCGCGGCTTTCCCTTAGCCCGATCCCCAGAGGGCGCCGCCTGGCGCTTCCGCAGAAAGAACGGGGACCATGCATATGCCGGCGGCGCGAGGGCGCCCGCCTGCTGCCGCCCCGTCACGCCTGCCGAAGCTGCCGACGCCGCCCGGCTCGGACGAGTTTCAACCAGGGGAGTCACGCGCATGACCTATGCATCGGCTAATCGGAAATCATCTGTCTATTCTTCCCGGAAGGCAGCCGGCAGGGGCCGCCTGTTGGCGGCGGGCGCGCTGGCTCCCTTCATAGCGGCCGGCCTCGCGCCGGCGCCGGCGCAGGCGGAGGTTCGGTTCACCGACAGCTATTTTACCAATCGATCTGAGAGTGTCGTCTGCCAAGGTTCCGGTGGGACGTTCGCCGTCGTGTTCGACAGCGACTGCGGTACTGGCCTGACCGGGCATGATCCCGACGAATTCATCCCTTTCGATCGGCTGGAAGTCGGCAACGATACCGGCACCGGCTTTGCGGTCGATCCCCAAGGCAATCTGACCTCCAACGCCAGCGCCACCTTCAATGGCGGCACGACCTTCAATGGGGGCGTGCAGTTCAACGGGCAGGTCGGGTTTACCGGGATCGTGCAGGCCAAGCAGATCAACACAGTCAACATCGTCAACAGCGGCACGATCCAGACGGCAAATCTCAATGCCGGCTTCATCAACGCCAGCGGCAACGTGAAGGTCACGGGTTCGCTGACGGCGGGCAGCCTCAGCGCCGGCAGCACGGCGGTCGTCGATCTCTCGGTGGCGACCAACGCGAAGGTCAACGGGACCTTGACGGTCGGCAGCAAGCTCGCCGTCGCCAGCGGTGCCACCGTCGATATGGGGGGCAACCGCGTCCAGAATGTCGGCACCCCGGTTGCCGCCACGGACGCCGCCAACAAGGCCTATGTCGACAGCACCGTGCAGGGCGTCCAATCCAGTGTTTCGACGCTGAGCACGCAGGTGGCCGATCACGAGACGCGCATCACCGCTGCCGAGGCGGTCAACACCCAGCAGAACACGCATCTCACCAACATCGATTCCCATCTCTCCACCATCGATGCGACCAACACGCAGCAGGACAGCCGCCTTTCCTCGATCGAGGCGCTGGACGCGCAGCAGGGAGCGGACATCCATAATCTGCAGAGCGACGTTTCCAGCCTGCAGAGCGACGTGAACGGCCTGCATCGCGACATGCGTCGCGCCAATGGCGGCATCGCCGCTGCCGTGGCGCTCGGCGGCACGATGGTGGTGCCCGACAGCGTGGTGAGCATTTCGTTCAACCTCGCCACCTTCCGCGGCGAGCAGGGCTTCTCGGGTTCGATCGTCGGCCAGATTGCGCCTAAAGTCTATGTTCAGGCCGGCATCGGCGGATCGACGGTACGCGGCACCACCACGGGAAGGGTCGGTATCACCTTCGGCATGTGACGGGGGAGGGGAGCCGCCCGGCGAGCGCGGCTCCCCCTGTGGCTGGCAGCCGTGACCGACATGCCGGATCTGCGCCCCAGACTGGCGGCGATGAAGATGGTCGAGCCGGATGAAGCCGTGGATGACGCTTCTGCGCAGCTCTATCCGACCCGACGAAGGAAAGCTCGTCGGACCGGGCAAAGGATCGCATGTCATGGATTATCACCTTATTTTCAGGCTGTTGCCTCTCCTGTTGGTTGCGTTGCTTGCGATGCGGTTCGTCCAGGCGCGGCGGGCCCGCCGGTTGGACGCTTCCCGTCCCGGAATGGCCATGCCGGACGGGGAGGGCCTGATCGTCCCGGTCACCGCGGCCTATATGCGAGGAGGCTTCATGTTCGGCAGCGTGCAACGCAACAGCATCCGTTCCTTCCTGTCGATCTATCGGGAAGGCATCCGCTTCCGCGTCCTGAGCGAATCCCGCTGGCTCTTTTCGGACATGGACCATGTCGACGTGCGCGAGGGCTTTTCGGGTATGAAGCTGATCTTCTCCGCCAAGGGCCGTCGGGGCGTGTTCATCGCCGACGTTCCGAGCCGGCAGATCGCGATCAGCGTACTCGCCAATCTGCCATCCACATTGGCGCTGACCGAACGTGCGGCGATGCTGCGCGACGGCACGACCGATGCGGCCACGCCAGGCCTCAGCCCCTATGACGGGCCGATGCGGTAATCGGGGACGCGGCCGGAGATCGGGTGCGGGCGCTTTCGGCCCGGCCCGTCAGGCCGCAGCCATCGAATCCCTGACCCGCTGAAGCGCCGCGCCGAACGGATCGCTCTCGCCCATCAGCAGGAAGGTGCCGTTCAGCGCGAACAGGCAGTGGCCGTGCACCGTCGCGATCAGCGAGCGGGCAAGGCCGGCTGCCTTTTCGCGCGCATCCGCCGGCAGCGCGGCAGCCACTTCCGCGATCACGATGTCGGTCAGTTCGGCGCGCTGGGCCGCAAATTCTTCCGGCATCGGCGTGCCGGGCGGCAGGCGATGGTCGTAGATCGCCATCCACAGGTTGGGATTGCCGCGCGCGAAGCTGAAATAGCCCTCCACCAGTGCCTTGATGCGATCCTCGCCGTCCTCGGCGAGCCGCGCGCGCAGATGCGCCGCCCAGAGCTGGAAGGTGCGCGTGTTGATCGCCAGGATCAGCCGGTCATAGCTGCCGAACACATTGTAGAGCGTGCCGATCGAATAGCCGATCCGCTTCGCCACCTCGCGCGCCGAGAAGCGGGCGAAGCCGGTTTCGGCCATCTGGCGATGGCCTTCATCGAGAATGAGCGCTTCCAGCTCGGCGCGGCTGTGGTCGGATCGGCGGGCCATGGCGAAGCCCGCTACAGCATCAATTGAACAGTGTCTAATATTTTTATTGAACAGTGATCAATTGCGAGCTAGAGGGCGCGGCGAGGGAGACGGATGATGCTTGTCACCATCGCATTGATCGCCATCGTTGCCGGGCTGCTGCAGATGCGCAGCCGGATCCACCTGCTCGAACGTCGGATCGCCTTGCTCGAGACCGGGCCTTTGCCCGGAGCGGCGGCGCCCTTCGCCTGGGCCGAGCCGGAAATCATGCGGGATGCTCCGACCATGGCTCCGGCTGTGCCCGAGCCAGAAGCGGTAGCCGAAGTCGAGCGCCCCGAACCGGTGCGCGTGCCGGAACCGGTGATTCTCGAAGATCATGCCATGCCGATCGCTCCGGAGCCTGCCATGCCGAAGCCGGCGAGGCGGCGCATCGGTTTCGAGGAGCTGTTCGGTCGTCGCCTGCCGATCTGGGCGGGCGGTGTCACCCTGGCGGTCGCAGGCATGCTGATCGTCAAATATTCGATCGATGCGGGGCTGCTCTCGCCCTTCGTGCGGGTGGTCTGCGGGCTGCTGTTCGGCTTCGGCCTGATCGGCGGCGCGGAAGCGGCGCTGCGCAGCGATGACCGAGTGCGCGATCCGCGCGTGCGCCAGGCGCTGGCCGGCGCGGGCATCGCCAGCCTCTATGCCAGCGTGCTGGTCGCGGCGAACCTCTATCATCTGATCGGGCCGATGACGGCCTTTATCGGGCTTGCCGCGATCACCGCGCTCGCCATGGCGCTGTCCTTGCGCTTCGGCGCGCCGAGTGCGCTGCTGGGGCTGGTCGGCGGCCTTGCCGCGCCGGCGCTGGTCGGTTCGGCGGAGCCGGACGTGCCTTTGCTTACCCTCTATCTCACGCTTGCGGTCGGCGGTTTGTGCACCCTGTCGCGGGCGCAACGCTGGGCGTGGCTCGGCATCGGCGCGTTGGCCGGCGGCTTCGGCTGGGGCACGCTGCTGCTGATCGGCGGTGCGCTCGATACCGCCGCCACCGTCTCGCTCGGCCTGTTCCTGATCCTGGTCGGCGCCGTGCTGCCTTTGATGCTGGTGCCGGCACGCGCCACCACCGTGCTGCGCCTTGCCGGCGCGGCCGGCGCGGCGGTGCAGATGGCGGCACTCGTCGCCACCGGCGGGTTCAGCCTGCTCAACTGGGGTCTCTTCGGCCTGATCGCGGCAGCGATCATGCTGCTCAGCCGGCGCGAACCGGCGCTGCGCCGCCTACCGGCGGTGGGCGTCGCGATCGCGCTTTGCCTGCTCGGCGCCTGGCCTGGTCCGGCGATGGGCAGCTTCGCGCTAGTCGCGCTCGGCCTTGGCGCGATCTTCGCTGTGCCGACCCTGCTCCGGCTCTGGCAGTCGGGCGACCTGGCCGATGCCGCGCTGATCGCGGGGCTTGCCGTGGGCGGTCTCGTCGTCGCGGCGCTACAATTCCATCATGTCGGCACCGACACCGGCTTCGTGCTGCTCAGCCTCGGCGCGGCGCTGCTGCCGGCCGGCGCGGCCGCGATCGGCTGGCTGGTGGAGGCGCGGTATCGTGATGCGCGCTTCGCCTTGCTCGTTACCACCGCCGCGGCGCTCGTCGCCACCGCGGCCGGCTTCGCCCTGCCGATCTGGACCGTCGCGCCTGCGATCGCGCTGATCGGGCTCGCTCTGCTGCTCTTTTCCTTCCGCGCTCATGATACGCGGCTGGAGGCAAGCGGCTGGGCATTCGCCGCTGCTGGGCTGTTCGGCCTGCTAACCACGGCGCACGGCCCGGACGAGGTCTGGCGGGCGCTTGGCGGCGGCGGTCACGTCGCCATGACCCCGGCGCTGGTCCGCTGGGCGGTGCTGGCCGGCGTCGCCGGCGCGATGGCGGCGCTCGCCCGCAGCCGCGAAGGGCGCATCGTCGCCCAGGCGGCGGCGGCGCTGCTCGGCTATGGCGTTGCCGCGCAGGTCTTGGCGGCCGATTGGCTGGCGGTCGTCCCGGCGCTCGGCCTCGTCGCTCTGGTGGGCGGCGAACGGATGCGGCCCGCGCTGCGTCTCGTCCCGGCGCTGGCGAGCCTGATGCTGGTCTCGCTGCTGTGGGCGGCCGAGCCGTTGATGGACTGGAGCGGCGCGGCGCTGCTTTCGCTGGCTGGCGAGCCGATGCTGCTGGCAGCCGTGCCTGCGATCCGAACGCTGCTGCTCCATCTGGCGGCTCCTGCCGCGGCGTTGCTCGCGGTCGCACTCCTGTCGCGGGACGAGACGCTTGCCCGTGCGCGGCCGGCGCTGTTCGCGGTGGCCGGGGTGCTGGCCACCGTCGCCGTCCACGGCCTTTACAAGCATCTGTTCGCGCTGGATGCGGCCGGCTTCGTCCGGTCGGGTCTTGCCGAGCGCACGGTGTGGGAAGCGTTGCTGGCGGCGGCCGCCGTCGCGCTCTGGCGGATGGGCGGTCGTATCGCCGCGCTCGCCGTGGCGGCTGCGTCGGTCGCGCATTTCGCCGGCTATACGCTGCTGCTGCACGATCCGCTGTGGGCGGAGCAGGCCGTGGGGGCGGCGCCGCTCGTCAACTGGCTGCTGCCTGCCTATGCCTTGCCGCTCGGCCTGCTGTGGCTGGCCGGGCGATACGAGCCTGCCCTGGCCGCGCGTTTCGATCGGCCGCGTTCGATCGCGCAGATGCTGCTGGTGCCGATGCTCGCCGTCTCGCTGTTGCGCCAGCTCTGCGTCGGCGGGCTGCTGACCGTGCCGGGCGTCGGCGATGGCGAGGATATCGCCCGTTCGGTGCTGATGGTCGCGCTCGGCGTCGGCTATCTGCTCTGGGGCATCCATCGCCGTTCGCGCGACTGGCGGATCGGATCGCTGCTGCTGATGCTGGGCGCCGCCGCGAAGGTGTTCCTGTTCGATGCCTCGGGCCTGGACGGCCTCGCGCGCATCGCCTCCTTCGTGGCGCTCGGTTTCAGCCTGATCGGTATCGGTTGGCTCTACAGCCGATACCTCACCGCTGATGCGCCGTTAACCACCGCGCGCTAAAGCAACCCGCAACTCATCGGGGGAAGCATGTCTGCACCGGATCTATCGCTGCTCGCCAAAAGGCGGTTCGCGCCCTTGTTCGTCGTCCAGTTCTTGGGAGCGTTCAACGATAATCTGCTGAAGTTCGCTATCCTGTTCCTGGCGAACTTCACCCTCTACAGCAGCCAGCCGGGCAAGGCGGAGATGCTCGCGACGGTCGCCACCGGCATCTTCGTGATCCCCTTCTTCCTCTTCTCGGCGCTCGCCGGGCAGATCGCCGATGCGTGGGACAAGGCACGGCTGGTGCGCATCGTGAAGGGGGCCGAGGTGGCGATCATGCTGGTCGCGCTGCTCGGCTTCTGGCTGCAGTCGATTCCGCTGCTGCTCTCCACCCTGTTCCTGATGGGGCTGCATTCGACGATCTTCGGGCCGGTCAAATATTCGATCCTGCCGCAGCATCTCGGCACGCAGGAGATCATGGGCGGAACCGGCCTGATCGAGGCGGGCACCTTCCTCGCCATCCTCGGCGGGCAGCTGCTGGCCGGGATCGTCACGCCCTGGCAGGCGGGGATGATCGCGGTGGGGCTCGCGCTGCTCGGCCTCGCGGCGAGCTTCGCCGTGCCGACCGCGCCGGCGACGGCGCCCGGCCTCAGCATCGATCGCAACCCGCTGCGCGCCACCTGGAACATCCTCTCGGCGGCGCGCGACGGGCGCGGCGTGTGGCTCGCCATCCTCGGCATCAGCTGGTTCTTCGCGGTGGGCGCGGTGCTGCTCGCCGATTTCGCGCCGCTGGTCAGCGGTCCGCTGCGCGGCGGGCCGTCGGTCGTCACCGTGTTCCTGGTGATTTTCTCGGTCAGCGTCGCGCTCGGCTCGGTGATGGTCAATCGTTTGCTGCGCGGCGAGATTTCCGCGCGCTACGTGCCGATCGCAGCGCTCGGCCTCGCCTTTTTCCTGATCGACCTCAGCTATTCGACGCGCCATTTCGTGCCGGCACCGGGCGCCGTCGGCATGGCGGGCTTCCTGGCCGGATCGGGCAGCTGGCGCATCCTCGTCAATCTCGTCGTCATCGCCTTTTCCGGCGGCATGTTCGTCGTGCCGCTCTATGCGATATTGCAGACGCGCAGCCCGGCCGTCGAACGTTCGCGCACCGTCGCGGCGAACAATATCGTCAATGCAGGCGTCACCGCGCTGCTCGTCATTCTCTCGGGCATGTTGCTGTCGCGCGGCGCGGGCGTGCCGGGCGTGATCGGCACGCTCGGCTTCGCGACCTTCGCCATCGCGCTGATCTCCTGCTGGCTGCTGCCCGAGACGCTGATCAAGTCGCTGGTCCGTACGGCCTTGCGGCTGCTTTATCGGGTCGAGCTCGTCGGTGCGGAGAATATGCCGAAGCCCGGCGAGCGCGCCGTGGTGGTGGTGAACCATGTCTCCTTCCTCGATGGCCTGCTGCTCGCCGCCTTCCTGCCCGGCAAACCCACCTTCGCGGTGCACACCCGCATCGCCAAGGCGTGGTGGGTGAAGCCCTTTCTCGGCCTGTTCGATGCCTTTCCGGTCGATCCGACCAACCCGATGTCGGCCAAGGCGATGGTGAAGGCGGTGCGCGAGGGGCGCACGCTCGTGATCTTCCCGGAGGGCCGCATCACCGTGACCGGTGCGCTGATGAAGATCTTCGACGGCCCCGGTATGGTCGCCGACAAGGCGGACGCGCCGATCGTTCCGGTGCGCATCGACGGCGCACAGTTCACGCCTTTCTCGCGGCTGCGCGGCAAGGTGCGCCTGCGCAGCTTTCCGAAGATCCGGCTGACCGTGCTGCCGCCGCGCCGCTTCGCGATCGAGGGCGAGATGAGCGCGCGGCAGCGCCGCGCCATCGCCGGACGCAGGCTCTACGACGTGATGAGCGAGATGATCTTCGCGACCTCGCCGATCGACGAGACGCTGTTCGTGGCGCTGCTCGAGGCGCGGCACATCCATGGCGGCAAGGCGCCGATCGTCGAGGATGTGAAGCGCGAGCCGCTGAGCTACGACCGGCTGGTCACCGGCAGCCTCGCGCTCGGCCGCGCGCTCGGCGCCTCGACCGCGCCGGGGGAGGCGGTGGGCATCTTGCTGCCCAATGTCGCGGGCGTCGTGGTCGCCTTCTTCGCGCTGCAGGCGACGGGGCGGGTGCCCGCGATGCTCAACTTCACGGCGGGGCTCGCCAATCTCGACGCGGCCTGCCGCGCCGCGGAGATCCGCACCATCGTCACCGCGCGCGCCTTCGTGGCGCAGGCGAAGCTCGGCGAGGTGCTGGCCGGGCTAGAAGGGGCGGGGCGGCGCATCCTCTATCTCGAGGATATTGCCGCCGGCATCGGCACGGGCGCGAAGCTGCGCGCGCTGGTCGCTGCCCGCTTCGCACGGCGCAGCCATCGCCGGCTCGGCATCCGGCCCGATGCGCCGGCGGTGATCCTGTTCACCAGCGGATCGGAGGGGTTGCCCAAGGGCGTGGTGCTGACCCATCGCAACCTGCTCGCCAATTGCCGCCAGCTCGCCGCGCGCATCGACTTCAACGCGGCGGACATCGTGCTCAACGCGCTGCCGGTGTTCCACAGCTTCGGCCTGACCGGCGGCACGCTGCTGCCGCTGCTGAACGGGGTGAAGACGCTGCTCTATCCGAGCCCGCTCCACTACCGGATCGTCCCGGCGCTCGCCTATGATGCCAATGCGACGATCCTGTTCGGCACCGATACCTTCCTCGCCGGCTATGCGCGCATGGCGCATGGCTACGATTTCTATGCGCTGCGTTATATCTTCGCCGGCGCCGAGAAGGTGCGCGACGAGACGCGGCGCACCTATGCCGAGCGTTTCGGCCTGCGCATCCTCGAAGGCTATGGCGCCACCGAGGCTGCGCCGGTGATCACGGTCAACACGCCGATGCATTTCCGCGCCGGCAGCGTCGGGCGGTTGCTGCCGGGGATCGAAGCGCGGCTCGATCCGGTGCCGGGGATCGAGGAAGGCGGCCGGCTGTTCCTGCGCGGGCCCAATATCATGGCGGGCTATATGAAGGCGGATGCGCCGGGCCTGCTCCAGCCGCCGGAGGAAGGCTGGCACGACAGCGGCGACATCGTGACGATCGACGAGGCGGGTTTCGTCACCATCCGCGGCCGCGCCAAGCGCTTCGCCAAGATCGGCGGCGAGATGGTCTCGCTGCCCGCGGTCGAGGGCTATGCCGCGACGCTCTGGCCGGGATCGGACCATGCCGTCGTCACCCGGCCCGATGCGCGCAAGGGCGAGCAGCTGGTGCTGTTCACCACCCGTGCGGGCGCGGCCGCGGCGGATCTTCAGGCGTGGGGCCGCTCCAACGGCGTCACCGAGCTCGCCATTCCGCGCGATATCCGTGTCGTCGAGGCGTTGCCGG
Source organism: Flavisphingomonas formosensis (assembly GCF_009755815.1). Lineage (GTDB taxonomy): Bacteria > Pseudomonadota > Alphaproteobacteria > Sphingomonadales > Sphingomonadaceae > Flavisphingomonas > Flavisphingomonas formosensis. The sequence continues at coordinate 240,006 of NZ_WRPK01000010.1, read as the reverse complement.
TGCTCGGGACGGGCAAGCTCGATTATGCGGCGATGACGCAGATGGCGGCGGGGTGAGACTGAAGCCTTTTTGATCCTCCCCGGAACGGGGAGGGGGACCGCCGAAGGCGGTGGAGGGGCTTCCGCGCGATCCAGGGGTAGCGGCATCGCTTTCCGCATCTGGCTTGCCCCTCCACCACGCTACGCGCGGTCCCCCTCCCCGTTCCGGGGAGGATGAAGGACTCCTTTGCTGCATTGCATCAGAATCTCGGCCGAAAGGGGTGGCAACCGCCGCCGATCGGCCTATCTGGCAAGAGAGTGAAGGCGTAGACGGAGGCAAAGCGGCGGGCGTGAGGAGCAAGCTATGCTGAGGCCGCGCCGCCGGGGGATCGCCGCCGTCAATGCCGAGGTTCGCGACGGGATCGTGCCTGCCGCCACCGACGTCGTGCAGACCGCGACCGCGGGCGACCTCAGGACCAAGCCCGCCCGCAACTATCGCATCGTCGCGCTGATCATCGCCTGCGCGCTGTTCATGGAGCAGATGGACGCGACGGTGCTGGCCACCGCGCTGCCCACTATGGCGCGCGATTTCGGCGTGCCGGCGCCGAGCATGAGCATCGCGCTCACCTCCTATCTGCTCGCGCTCGCCATCTTCATTCCGGTGAGCGGGCGGATGGCCGACCGCTTCGGATCGCGGCTGATCTTCCGCCTCGCCATCGCGCTGTTCGTGATCGGATCGATGCTGTGCGGCCAGGCGACCAACCTGCCATTCATGGTGGCGGCGCGCTTCATCCAGGGGCTGGGCGGGGCGATGATGATCCCGATCGGCCGGCTGGTGCTGCTGCGATCGGTGGACAAGCGCGACATGGTCTCGGCCATGTCCTGGCTGATCATCCCCGCGCTGATCGGGCCGATCGTCGGGCCGCCGCTGGGCGGCTTCATCGTCACCTATCTGGACTGGCGCTGGATCTTCTACCTCAATCTGCCGATCGGCGTGCTCGGCCTGGTCCTCGTGTCGATCTTCATCGAGGAGGTGCGCGCCGATCGGCCGCCCGCCGCGGACGCCGCCGGCTTCCTGCTGTCGGGCATATCGCTCGGCTGCCTGCTGTTCGGCTTCGAGATGGCGAGCCGGCCCGGCGAGGGGAGGCTCGCCGTCCCGCTCATCCTTATCGGCATGCTGTTCGGCGCGCTCTATATCCGCCATGCCGGCCGGCGAGCCGACCCGGTGCTCGATCTCTCGCTGATGCGGATCAGCTCCTTCCGCCTGTCGGTGATCGCCGGCTCGCTGACCCGCATCACCCAGGGCGCGCAGCCTTTCCTGCTGCCGTTGATGCTCCAGCTCGGCTTCGGCATGACCGCGGCGGAGAGCGGCAGCATCACCATCGCCACGGCGATGGGGTCGCTCGCGATGAAGGGGCTCGCGCCGCGCGTGCTGCGCCGCTTCGGCTTTCGCCAGAGCCTGATCGTCTGCGGTATCGCCGCGGCGGCCGGCTATGCGGTCTGCGGCCTGTTCCGGCCGGACTGGCCGGTGGCGGCGATTTTCGCGGTGCTGGTCGTCTGCGGCTTCTTCATGTCGTTCCAGTTCACCGCCTACAACACCATCGCCTATGACGAGATTCCCAAGGAGCGGATGAGCTCCGCCACCAGCTTCTATTCCACCTTCCAGCAGCTGATGCTTTCGTTCGGCATCTGCATCGGCGCGACGGCCCTGCATGTCGCCATGCTGGCCGGCAATCGCGGCGCCCCGATCCCGCGCGATTTCACCGTCGCTTTCCTGATCGTCACCGGCATCTCGGCGCTCGCCACAATCTGGAACATGCGCTTCGCACGCGACGCGGGATCGGCGATGAGCGGTCATGCCGTGGAGCAACCGGGCCGCGGGTGAGGGCGCGCGGAGGGGCGGCCATGCCCCTGGTGCTGCTAGAGATCGTTTCCGGCTCTGCGGAAAAGGAACGGCGCAAACTATCCGATATGTGGCAACCAGAGATGGGAGCTGCCCTCCTGCGTGGTTCGTTTCGGTTTCGGTACCATCCATATCGGATCAACTGCGGTTTGTCCGAAACCAGGCTCAAAGGTTTCGTTAGCAATTTGGCTCGTAATATTTCGTGGGGAAAAAAAGGCGTTGTGGACACGACAGGGATCATGCGGTGTAGGAGCTCGAAGCTGACGAGGGCCATAAATGCGCAACACGTTGCTTGGCATGTCTCGCAACGGGGTGTGACGGCCGGTGGATAGGCTTGCGGCACTCGATCACGTCGTGGCGCTGGCTGCGGATGCGATCGGGGCGCCGATGGCCTTCCTCAGCCTGCATGTGTTGGGTCGTCACATCGTTCGGGCGCAGTTCGGTATCAGCGGGCCGCTGCGGCCTGCGGACATGCTGCTGCCCAGCGCCATACTCGAATCCGATCAGCCCACCATCACCGGCCTGCCGCGTGCGGACGGCACGTCCGTGCCGGCGGAAAGCCTTCTCGGCGCGCGCTTCATCGCCGCATTTCCGGTCTGCGACGAGGGGCGGGACGTGGTCGGCACCTTATGCGTGCTCGACAGCAGGACGCGTCCCGAGGGGCTGGGCGCCCGCGATCGGCAGATGCTGGCACGCCTGGCGGAGTTGGCCGCTACGCGGCGGTCCGACGCGCAGCTGGCTTCGGCATTCGATGAACGCCTGTCCTTTGTCATGCAGGCGGAGACCGGTTTCGAGGACGATGTCGCGGCCCAGCGCGCGATCGTGCAGGCACTGCGCGAAAGCGAGGAACATCATCGTTACTCGGTCGAGCTCAGCCCGCAGATCCAGTGGACGGCGACGCCGGAAGGCTGGATGGAGGAGGTCGGCCCGCAATGGCTCGATCTCACCGGCCATACGGCCGAAGAGGCGCGGGGGTTCGGCTGGTTGTCGGCAGTGCACCCGGACGATGTGGAAGCGACCGTGCAGCTCTGGGCCGACCGGCGCCGGGATGGCGTTCCGGTTGACGTCGAGTATCGCGTTCTGACGGTCGGCGCCGGTTATCGCTGGATGCGCGCCCGCGCCGCGCCGCGCCGAAACGAGGCGGGCGAGATCGTTCGCTGGTACGGCACACTTGCCGATGTCCACGATCACCGTATGGCGCAGCTGGCCCTGGCCGACAGCGAGGAGCGCTTTCGCCTCGCCGTCAAGTCGGCACGGCTCGGTATCTGGGATTTCGACGCGGTTACCGGCGAACGCCAATGGTCGCACGAATTGCGAGAGATTCTCGGCCTCGGCGACGATGTCGAGCCGAGCATCGAAACGGCGATGCGGGTCACCCATCCCGAAGATCGGCACAAGCTGATTGCGATCATGGATGCCGTCACCTCGCGGAGCACGGTGCCGCATTTCGAGACGGCGCTGCGCATCATCCGCGCCGATAATGGCGAAGAACGGTGGCTCAAAAGCGCGGGCTGGACGACCGTTTCGGAATCCGGCCAGTTTCGCAGGCTGATCGTCACGTTCCAGGACGTGACCGACCAGCGTACCGCCGAGGAGCGGGTGCAATGGGCTGCCGCCCATGATCCGCTGACCAGCTTGCCCAACCGCACGGCACTGCGGGAGGCGCTGGAGCATGCAGTGGAATGGCGCAAGGCGGTCGGCGGCGGCTTTGCGCTGCTGCTGCTCGACGTCGATGAACTCAAGCGGACGAATGACACGCTGGGCCACGATGCCGGTGACGCGCTGCTACGCACCTTTGCCGAACGTCTAGCGGTGATCGCACCCTCCGACGCCTCGATCGGCCGACTGGGCGGAGACGAATTCGCCATTGTCGTGCCGGGCATCGACAGCCGCGGCGCGCTGGAAGACTGCGCCAGCCGGCTGCTGCGCGGATTGCGCGAGCCTTTCACCTATGACGGCAATATTCTTGACTGCGCGGCCAGCATCGGCGTCAGCATGTTCCCCGAGCATGGCGACGAGGCGCGCGAACTGCTGAAGGCGGCCGATCTCGCCCTCTACGCCGCCAAGGCGGCGGGACGCGGCCGGATGAAGGTCTTCGCGCCGGAGATGCGCGCCGACATGCAGACACGCGCTTCCATGATCGGAATGGCAGCGGAGGCGCTGCGCAGCGAACTGATCGTGCCTTTCTATCAGCCGAAGATCGATCTGCGCACGCGCCGCACGGTCGGCTTCGAGGCGCTGCTTCGATGGCGGCACCCGCGGCTCGGCATACAGACGCCGGACACCATCTCGGCCGCTTTCGGCAATCCCGATCTTGCGGTGGCGATCACCACGCGAATGCTGGAGGCGATCACGGAGGATATCCTGCGGTGGCGCGAAATGGGTATCGTCACCGGCAGCATCGCGCTGAACGCCGCAGCCGCCGACTTCCAGCATGACAATTTCGCTGAAAAGGTGCTGGAACGGCTCGATCAATGCCGCTTGCCCACGTCCTGTCTGGAAATCGAGGTGACGGAAACCGTGTTCCTCGGTCGCGACGCCCCTTATGTCGAACGCGCGCTCAAGCTGCTCAGCGCGCACGGCGTTCGCATCGCGCTCGACGATTTCGGTACCGGCTACGCGTCGCTCAGCCATCTCAAGCAATATCCGGTCGACATATTGAAGATCGATCGCAGCTTCGTGAGCAATGTGCAGCAGGACCGGGAGGATGCCGCGATCGTGGATGCGGTGATCACGCTCGGCCGGACGCTGGGCATCGAGGTGGTCGCCGAAGGCGTGGAGAACGAGGAGCAGGCGGACTATCTGCTCGCCCGCGGCTGCGGGGTCGGCCAAGGCTATCTTTTCGGTGCGGCCGGCTCGGCTGCCGATACGGAACGCATGCTGCGCGGCGCCATCGAGAACGCGGCCTGATTTAGCACGCCCGATATTTGCCTCGACGCCGTTCGCCTCTAGGAGCGATGCAGAGCATCGAAGCCCGGAGAGAATCTTATGCCGTCGAAGGTGATCATCAGCTGCGCGATCACGGGATCGATCCACACGCCGTCCATGTCGCCCTATCTTCCGGTGACGGCGGCCGAGATTGCGGACTCTGCGCTGGGAGCGGCAGAGGCGGGTGCGGCGATCGTTCATCTGCATGCGCGCGATCCGGAGACGGGTAAGCCGGATCAAAGCCCCGAGGCGTTCGAGCCGTTCCTGAAGGTGATCAAGCAATCGTCGGACGTGGTGGTGAACCTGACGACGGGGGGCTCGCCCTATATGAGCGTGGAGGAGCGGGTGCGTCCCGCCGCGGTGTGGAAGCCGGAGGTAGCGAGCCTCAACATGGGCTCGATGAATTTCGGCCTGTTTCCGATGCTCAAGCGCTACAAGGAATTCAAGCATGAGTGGGAGCCGGCGATGCTGGAGGGCAGCCACGACCTGGTTTTCCGCAACAGCTTCAAGGACATTCGTTATGCGTTGGACACGCTGAACGAGACGGGCACGCGCTACGAGTTCGAGTGCTATGATACGAGCCACCTGCATAATCTCCATTATTTCTGGATGGAGGGGCTGGTGAAGGCGCCGCTGTTCATCCAGACCTGCTTCGGTCTGCTGGGCGGGATCGGTGCGCATCCGGAGGAGGTGCTGCACATGAAGCGGACGGCGGACCGGCTGTTCGGCGATCAGTATCGCTGGTCGGTGCTGGCGGCGGGGAAGAATCAGATGCCGGTGGCGGCGCAGGCGGCGGCGATGGGCGGCCATGTTCGCGTCGGTCTGGAGGACAGCTTGTGGCTGGGGGCGGGGCAACTCGCCACGACCAATGCCGAGCAGGTCACGCGCGTGAGACAGATCCTCGAGGGCCTCGGCCTCGAGATCGCGACGCCCGACGAGGCACGCCGCATCCTCGACCTCAAGGGCGGCGACAAGGTCGGGTTCTGACGATCTTCGTTGAGTTTCTTGTCCTCGTCCCGGCTGTTCCTGGGAACGGCATATGGAAATGGATAAGCTCGCCCGACGAACAACCCAGCAGGAGATAGCGGAATGACGACGCTCACTATGCCCCGTACCCTGCGCGTCGGTGGCGGTGCGCTCGCCGAGCTGCCCGATGCGCTGGCTCAGGCGGGACTGGCGCGGCCCTTCGTCGTCAGCGACCGGTTCCTCGCCGGCAATGGCCTGCTCGACCGGCTGGTCGAGATACTCCGCGCGGCGGGAATCGCGCCGGGCGTCTTCGTCGACACCGTGTCCGATCCCACCATCGCCGCGATCGAGGCGGCGCTCGCGGCATTGCGCGAGGGCGATCATGATTGCGTGATCGGCTTCGGCGGCGGCAGCCCGATCGACACGGCCAAGGCGGTCGCGGTGCGTGCGGTGCATGACGTGCCTTATGCGGCGATGAAGGCGCCGGTTGCCAACGATGCGCCCGGCCTGCCGATCGTCGCCGTGCCGACGACCGCGGGCACCGGATCGGAAGCCACGCGCTTCACCATCATCACCAATGAGGAAACCGACGAGAAGATGCTGTGCGCGGGGCTCGGCTTCCTGCCCAGCATCGCCATCGTCGATTATGAGCTGACCCTGGCCAAGCCGCGCCGGCTGACGGCGGATACCGGCATCGATTCGCTCACGCATGCGATCGAGGCCTATGTCTCGCGCCGCGCCAATCCCTTCTCCGACGCGATGGCGCTCTCCGCCATGCGGCTGATCGCGCCCAATCTGCGCCGCGTCTGTGCCGATCCGGGCGATCGGCCGGCGCGCGCGGCGATGATGGAGGGCGCGCTCCATGCCGGCATCGCCTTCTCCAATGCCTCGGTGGCGCTGGTGCACGGCATGAGCCGGCCGATCGGCGCCTTCTTCCACGTGCCGCACGGGCTTTCCAATGCGATGCTGCTGCCGGCGGTCACCGCCTTTTCCGCCCCGGCCGCGCTCGGCCGCTATGCGGACTGCGCCCGGGCGATGGGCATAGCCGACGAGCGCGAGGGCAATCAGGCCGCGGTCGCCCGGCTGGTTGGGGAACTGGGTGCGCTGAATGCCGAGCTGGAGGTGCCGACGCCGGCCGCCTACGGCATATCCGAGACGGACTGGTTTGCACGCATGCCGACAATGGCGCAACAGGCCGTGGCGTCCGGATCGCCAGCCAATAATCCGCGGATTCCAGAGATTGCGGAGATCGAGCAGCTCTATCGGGACGTGTGGAGATGATGTGCGAGGGCGGACGTTCGTCTTGCCCAAAGGGGGTAGAAGAACGAAACTATACCTGAATTCATGCGGGTGATCGTCTGAAATTTCCTTCGCTACTACTTAGTGGCTCATTGGGATAGGGCGCGCCATTTGGAATAATGCCCTTCCGCACGATTAACCGTTGCGTGCAAATACTGCAGTTGTGTCTCCTGCAATCGGGCGCATTCCGTGCTTCGATCTGTGGGGAGGCGGACATGGTGGACAAGACGGGTGGCACCGGCGCCGACGTTCTTGCGGGAACGTCGGGCGACGACACATTATATGGCGGCGACGGCAACGATACGCTGCGCGGCGGAGATGGCGGCGACACGCTGTACGGCGGCGAGGGCGCCGATACGCTGGACGGCGGCAATGGTGACGACGTCATGGTCGGCGGCAACGGCAACGACACCTATATAGTGATGTCGGCGGGCGACGTGGTCATCGAGAGCGACAATCAGGGCGTCGATCTCGTCAAGGCCTATGTCAGCTACAGCCTGAGCGCAAACCTCGAGAATATCTATCTGATGGGGACCGATGCGATCGACGGCACCGGCAACGGCCTCGCCAACGGCATCAGGGGCAATGATGCGAACAACATATTGTCAGGACTTGGCGGCAATGACCAGATTGACGCCGGGGGTGGCAATGACAGGCTGCTCGGTGGGGCGGGCAGTGATTATCTGAAAGGCGGTGCCGGCGCCGATGCGTTCGTCTTCGCCGCATCGGATCTGACATATGGAGGCAGCGCGACCGACCAGATCGCGGATCTGTCCTTTGCCAGCGGCGACACGATCGTCCTGACCGGCTTTCGCGAAGGCGCGCCGCGCGTCATCGACAGCTATGCCTCGCTCGTCCACATGACGGACGTCGATCCGACCGTCACCGTGGCCAAGAAGGCCGAGGGCGGACAGATTAATGTGAGTGTGCAGGGGCCGGGCGGCACCACGCAGACGATCACCATAACGGATGCGGACGGAAGCGCCTGGAACAATTTCAGCGCGGCCGCCGTGCGGCCCGTCGCCGGTGCGGACGTGGCGACGACCGACGAGAAGACGCTGGTCTCGATCAACGTCCTCGCCAACGATACCGGACCCGATCTCTCGGTAATCGCGGCGCATGCGACGTCCGGTCTCGGCAAGACGACGATTGTCGACAATCATGTCGTCTTCGCGCCGGGCGCCGATTTCAACTATCTGGCGGCCGGCGAAAGCGCGAACGTCACGATCGAATATACGCTGAGCACGGCTGCCGGACGGACGACGACCGGGACGGTGACGCTGACCGTTACCGGGCTCGACAATCCGGCAGAAATTGCCGGCGTCACGACGGGTGACGTCTATGAAGGCGGCGAGGGGCAGGCGGCGGGCCATCTCACCATCACCGATGCCGACCATGACCAGGCCGCTTTTCAGGCGCAGACCGTAACCGGCACGTTCGGCGAGCTCACGATCACCGCGTCGGGCGACTGGCAATATACGCTCGACGATCATGCGCCGGGGCTCAAGGCGCTTAACACCGGCGAGAGTTCGCCCGAGCATATCCTCGTCCATTCGCTGGATGGCACGACGCAGTCTATCGAGATCACGGTGCATGGCCATGACGAGGTGATCACGCTGCCGACGGCCTATGCGGGCGGCGGCGATCCCAACGACATGGACGGGGTCACGGGCGGCGGCGTGCTCTACAGCACCGTTTCCGATGCCGCGCTCCGGGGATCGAACATCCTCTATGGCACGGCGGATGCCGACACGATCGATTCCAAGAACGGCAACGACACCGTCTATGGCTGGGGCGGCGACGACGTGATCTCGGGCGGGCAGGGGATCGATACGATCTACGGCGGCTCGGGTAACGACGCGCTCGACGGAAATCAGGCGCAGGACACGCTATATGGCGGTTCGGGCGATGACATCATCCGCGGGTTGCAGGGCAACGACCGGATCGTCGGCGGCTATGGCGCCGACATGCTGGTCGGTCATGACGGCACCGACACCTTCGCGTTTCTCGACGTGAAGGATACCAACGATACGATCGTCGATTTCCTGCCCGGCACCGACAAGCTGGACTTCTCGTCCTTTTTCGACGGGGGCGTGCAGCACCACTTCACCGGGCCGGTCAAAGCCACGCATTTCAGCGCGGGCCACGATCTGATCTGGTCGACGGACGGCAACACCACGGTCATCCTGGGTGATACCGACGGCAATTATTCGACGGCGGAATTCATGGTGACGATCCAGGGGCAACCTCCGTTGACTGCCGCCGATTTCACGCTCTGAGGTAAAGTCTGCAGGCTTGCGGGGGCGCACGATCCGTCAACGATCGGCGCCCCAATTTTCCCGATCCAGCTATTGCGGCGCCGATCAAGCTGCGCAGCGAAAGCCCAGATGGCTCGTCGACGTGTCGATCGTCTCCGGATGCCGCGCGGCGGGCCTGTAGCGCTGGCAATAGTTGGGTGCGCAGAGATGCGATCCCCCCTTGATCACGCGCCGCGGAATGCGGATCGACGGGATTTCGGGATCGTAGCTCTGCTCGGCTCGCGCGCCGCGAGGATTGCGCGGGATGCAGCAAGCCTTGGCGGCGTCGGCCTGATGGCGCGGCGCATAATAGTCCGCCGTCCACTCCCAGACATTGCCGATCATGTCATAGAGGCCGTGGCCGTTGGGCGGGAAGCTGCCGACCGGCGACGTGCCCTCGAAGCCGTCTTCCGCTTGATTTTCGTGCGGGAATTCGCCCTGCCATATATTGGCCATGTGCCGGCCGCCGGGGGTGAGTTCGTCGCCCCAGGCATATTCCACGCCGTCCAGCCCGCCGCGCGCGGCAAATTCCCATTCCGCCTCGGTCGGCAGGCGTTTGCCCGCCCAGCGCGCATAGGCCTCGGCATCGGCATGGGCGACATGGACGACGGGGTGATCCGCGATTGCGTCGATCGAACTGCCGGGGCCGGCCGGATGGCGCCAGTCCGCCCCGAAGGAGAAGGACCACCAGCGCCCCCAGTCGGCGAGGCCGACCGGATGGGCTGGCTTCTGGAACAGCAGCGATCCCGCTTTCAGCATCGCCGGGTCTGCGCCGGGATAATCCTCCGCCGACGGTGCGCGCTCGGCGACGGTGACATGGCCCGTCGCGGCCACGAAGCGTGCGAAGGCGGCATTGGTGACGGGGAAGCGATCGATGCGGAACGGATCCACCGTCACGCGATGTGCCGGCGCCTCCTCTGGATAATGATCGTTCGATCCCATCAGAAAGGTGCCGCCGCTCAGCGCGACCATGTCGTCCTGCCCGGACATGGCGGTCATTGGATCGCCGCTCACTGCGCGCCTGCTGCGGCAATCGCCTCGGCCAGCGCCGGAGCCGGCGCGGCGGTAATCGCGGCCGTCACCATGTCGAGCGTATCGCCGATCAGCAGATCGTCCGGCACATGCGGGGCGTTGCGCAGCAGATGGAACAGGCTGCCGATGAACAGCGCGGGGGCGAGGGCGAGGCGCTGGGCGATGAGATCCGGCGATACCTGCGGCGCCGCCTTCGCCATCAGCGCCGCGGCGCGCGCCGCAAGGGGGGCGAGATTGCTCACGGTGCCGAAGCGGCCGTTCAGCCCGTCCTGCGAAAAGGAGAGCGACAGCAGGAAGGCCGCATAAGAGCGTTTGCCGGCGCCATTGCGGATCTCCACCGAGGGGCGGAACAATATCTCCGCGACCATGCGGGGATCGCCGAGGCGCTGCTCGGCCTCGGCTTTGGCGAACATCGCCTCGCGCATCCGCTCGATCTCCGGCAGTCGCTTCTCGAAAACCGCGCGGATCAGCGTCTCGCGATCGCCGAAATGATATTGCACGGCGAAATTATTGGCGCCGCCCGCGGCCGTGCTGATCTGACGCAGGGAGACGCGATCGATGCCGTATTCGCCGAACAGCGCCTCGGCCGCATCGATGATCGCATCGCGCGCGGCGGCACCCCGGTCGTCTCTGCGTGCAGTCTTCATCTGGCCGGTCCGGGAGAAAGCAATACGCAATTCCTATCGGCAGCTCCGGAAAGGGTCAACGCTTCGCCTGTTGGCCAGGAAATGTCCGGAAAACAATGAAATACGATCCTCAGGACGATAATTTAAGGCGGTTGACTTACGGATGTTGGAGCTGCATTCTCGCGCTTGGATCGAAGCGGCAGCTGGGGATCCAGGTTCGGCCTTCGTGCGCGCGTCCATGGCCTTGGCGCGCGGCGAACCGGATCCGGACGGGAGAGGTCATGACGAAGAAAATACGCGCGAAGCTGCTGGCCGCGACTGGGCTGCTCATGGCTGCTCCGGTCCTGGCACAGCAGCAGCCGGCACCGGCACGCGATGTGCTCCCGGTGCCGCCCACGCCGTTCGGCGGCACGATCGGGCCGGATACGGCCAGTTCCAAGCCTTTCTGGCCGCAGCGCGTCGAGGCGCCTGCGGGAGCGCCCAATGTGCTGCTGATCATGACCGACGATGTCGGTTTCGGCGCCTCCAGCACCTTCGGCGGCCCGGTGCCGACGCCCAATCTCGATCGGCTCGCTGCACGCGGCCTGCGCTACAATAATTTCAATACCACCGCGATTTGCTCGCCCACCCGCGCTGCGCTGCTCACCGGGCGCAACTCGCATCGGGTCGGCACCGGCTCGCTGATCGATTCCGCCATGGGCTTTCCGGGCTATACCGGCATGATCCCGCCGAGCGCGGCGACGATCGCCCAGATCCTCCGGCTCAACGGCTACAACACCGCCCAGTTCGGCAAGCATCATAACGTGCCCTATCAGGATCGCAGCGCCGCCGGCCCGTTCGATCTCTGGCCGACCGGCCTCGGCTTCGAATATTTCTACGGTTTCGTCGGCGGCGATTCCCACCAATGGATGCCGCACCTCTATCGCGGCACGACCCAGATTCCGGACAGCGAGAATGACGGCAAGCTTCTGGACTATCGCCTGGCGACCGAGGCGATCGGCTGGATCCATAATCAGAAGGCCGCAGCGCCGGACAAGCCTTTCTTCGCCTATATCGCGCCCGGCACGCTGCATGCGCCGCACCAGGCGCCCGACGACTGGATCGCCCGGTTCAAGGGCAAGTTCGACGGCGGGTGGGACCAGCTCCGCACCGAAAGCTACAGGCGCCAGCAGGCGCTGGGCGTGATCCCCGCCAACGCCGCGCTCACCGACCGCCCAGGCGAGATTCCCGCCTGGGATACGCTCGATCCCGCTACCAGGAAGGTGGAGGCGCACAGCATGGAAGTGGCCGCGGCCATGCTCGCCTATCAGGACGCGCAGATCGGCCGCGTGATCGATGAGCTCGACCGCATGGGCATATTGGACAACACGCTGGTCGTCTTCATCGAGGGCGACAACGGCGCGAGCGCGGAGAGCGGCACGGAAGGCACCGCCAACGAGATCGGCGCGCTCACCAATCAGGTCAAGGATGGCACGGCTTCGCTGGCCCGCCAGCTCGACAAGCTCGGCGCCGCGGAAACCTATTCCAACTATTCTGCCGGCTGGGCCTGGGCGCTGGATTGCCCATTCCGCTGGACCAAGCAGATCGCCTCGCATCTCGGCGGCATCCGCAACGGCCTGGTCGTCTCCTGGCCCAGCCGGATCAAGGCGGTCGGCCAGGTCCGCTCACAATTCACCGACGTCAACGACGTCACGCCCACCATCCTCGATGCGGCGGGAATCCCCGCGCCGAAGATGGTCTATGGCGTGCCGCAGCAGCCGATGGACGGCATCAGCTTCGCCTACACTTTCGATGCGCCCGATGCGCCGGAACGGCACGACACGCAATATTTCGAGATCTATGGCGCCATCGGCTTCTATCATGACGGCTGGTTCCTCAACACCGCGATGAACCGCCTGCCCTGGGAGAATATGCCGCGTTATCCGGAGACGAAGTGGGAGCTTTACAATCTGAAGGCCGATTACAGCCAGGCGCATGACCTGGCGGCCGAGCAGCCCGCCAAGCTCAGCGAGATGAAGGCGCTGTGGGATGCCGAGGCGAAGCGCAACAACGTCTATCCGATCGATCAGCGCTTCGGCTCGGCACGGACGATGTCCAGCCTCGCGCCGCTGCGCAAGCAGCTTGCCCGCACCAGCTTCACCTATTGGGGCGCGGATACCAGCGTCGATCCCTGGGCCGGCCCCAGCTTCGCCGCGCGATCCTTCACCATCGATGCCGACATCGTCGTGCCGAAGAGCGGCGGCTCCGGCGTGGTGGTGGCCACCGGCAGCTGGTTCGGCGGCTGGAGCTTCTATCTCGACAAGGGCCGTCCGGTCGCGTTCGAGGCCTTCTCGCACAAGCCCGAGGACAAGTTCAGCGTCGCGGCCAGCACCGCGCTCAAGCCTGGGCCGGCGAAGCTCAGCTACAGTTTCACCAGCGACGGCGGGCTGATGGCCGGCGGCACCATGCGCATAGCGGTGAACGGCCAGCAGATCGCCGAGGGCCGCATCGCGCGTACCCTGCTGATGACCGCGGGTCTCGGCGAGACATTCGATATCGGCCGCGACACCGCCGTGCCGGTGCTGCGCTACGACCGGCCCGACGGTGCTTTCGACGGCACGATCAACCGCGTCGACGTGAAGCTCGGCCCGCCGACCGTCATGCCGCCGGGCGCGAAACCCAAGCCGCAATCCTGATCTGGCGGTGCTTTGCGCCGCCGCTTTCGTGCCGCGCGGCAGGGCATGGCGCCTTCGCTTAGAACGACGCTGAGAAAGGATCGGCACGCCATCGCTTTGGGGGTGACGCGCGGCCGATAATGTCGGATGCTGGCTTCATTCAGGCTCGGGGGAAGCATGGCTATCGTCAGACGTGAGGTGAGTGATCGCAGCCTGTTCGGCAAGCTCGCCAAGTGGGCCTTCATCGCATTCAATGCGGCGATGGCGCTGTGGCTGATGATCGGCACCGGGGGCAGCCTGGACGTCGCGCCTCCAGGCGGGGCGGAGGATCCCGCGCTCGGAACCGAGCTGATCGTCATTCTTTGGGTGGTCGGTGCTGTGCTGCTCGGCCTCGTCGTGCTGTTCACGAGGCGCAGGAAGATCGTCGAAATCGAGAAATAGTCCGGCATCCGATCGAAATCCGCTTCAAGTCGCGCACCGGCTCGGCCATTTGGCCGGCGTGACCGACTATCCGGTGATCCTCGATCCCAGTGCGATGCGCGGGCTGTTGGCGGGTGAGAAGACCGAGCTGCGCCGTCTCGTCGCTTCCCCGCTGGCCGCCTGCCGTCCCGGCGACCGGCTGTGGGTGCGCGAATCCTGCGTGGCGGCGCGGCTCGCCCCGGACGGCCGCAGCGAGGAATCCGCCAGGCTGCGCAACGCCGAGCTGGTCGTGCTGGCCGACGGCTGGCGGCAGTATCGTGACGGCAGCGGGCGGGCAGGCGCCCCACCGACCAATCGGCGGCTCCTCTGGACGCCTGCCATATTGATGCCGCGCTGGGCTTCGCGCGCGAGCCTCCTGATAGAGGCGGCGCGGGTCGAGCCGTTGCAGGCGATCCGCCCCGAACAGGTCCGCGCCGAGGGCTTGCGTCCGGTCTGTGCCGGGCTGCTCTGGCGCTGGCCACCGCCCGTCCGCGGGTTGTGGCGCGATCCCGTCGCCGCCTTCGCCGCGATGTGGGATCGTCATCACGCCACGCCCGGCACGCGCTGGCGCGACGATCCTGCCGTGGTGGTTCTGCGGGTTCGCCTGGACCGATAGGGGGTGCCCGGGGCGTTCAGATTTGCCCCATCACCTTCCGAACATGTTCCAGATGCCGTCGCCGCTTGGCTTCGCTCGCACGGTCCATGTCGTGCAGGCTCAGCATCCGGAACCGCACGCCCTTCGCGCACATGGGCGCGATACCCCATTTCAGCACGCGGCGCACCGGATCGCCCAAGACGAAGCGGACCAGCCAGAATGGCGAGCCCGTCGTCGTCAGTGCGTAGAGCGAGTGGATGTTGGTGAGGCCCCGCACGATGCCGCCGGCCGGATTGTGGGTGAAAGCTACGTCGGGCACGAGGACGCGGTCGAAATAGCCCTTCAGCATCGCCGGAAAGCCGAACCACCATGTTGGAAAGACCAGGATCAAGCCCTCTGCCGCGCGCAGCCGCGCGACATGCGAAGCGACCGGTGCGATGTCGTAAACTTCCCGGAAATAGGCATGATGCTCGGCTGCGGACAGGCAGGGCTCGAACGCTTCGCCATAGAGATCGAGCCAATCCACCTCATGGCCATTGGCGGTCAGGGTGGCGCGCGCCGTCTCGGCGACGGCCGCGGCGAAGCTGTCCGCAACGGGGTGGGCGAGGATGAGGAGCAGCCGCATGGCCCTCAGCTTAGGATA
Organism: Flavisphingomonas formosensis; assembly: GCF_009755815.1. Lineage (GTDB taxonomy): Bacteria > Pseudomonadota > Alphaproteobacteria > Sphingomonadales > Sphingomonadaceae > Flavisphingomonas > Flavisphingomonas formosensis. The sequence goes on along the minus strand of NZ_WRPK01000010.1, from coordinate 224,626 downwards.
TTATACGGATGAGGGAACCAGCTTTACGCGGCGCGGCTCCTCAGCGTGGCAACGCGAACGCCACCAGAGCATCTCCGGTCTTCTCGCCCAGCGCGCCATGTCCGCCTGCCGCGATCACGACATATTGGCGGCCCGTCCGGCTGAGCTTGTAGCTGATCGGGGTGCTGTTCGCGGCGAAGGGCAGCTCGTGTTTCCACAATTCCTTGCCGGTATCCGTGTCGATCGCCCGGATATTCTGATCCATCGTCGCGCCGATGAAGACCAGGCCCGATCGGGTCTGCAGCGATCCGCCGATATTGGGCGTGCCCCATTCGAACAGGCCGCCGATCAGCGGCGCCTTGGGATTGTTGGCGAGCGTGCCGAGCGTGCGGCTCCACAAGGTGCGTCCGCTGTCGAGATCGATCGCGACCAGCCTGCCCCAGGGCGGCGGCACGCAGGGCGTGCCCCAGGGCGAGAGGAACGGTCCGCGCGCGACGCCATAAGGCGTGCCGGTCTGCGGTCCGAAGCCGACCAGATCCGATCCCGCGGCCGTTCCCGCCTTGGCGCGGGGGACGAGCCTGATCGTGAAAGGCGCCATCTGGACGTTCACCAGCATCCGCCGCCGAACCGGATCGATCGAGACCGAACCCCAGTTGATGCCACCGCCGAGCCCCGGATATTCGAGGATGCCGCGCAGCGAAGGTGGCGTGAACGGCCCTTGATAGTCGAGCGCGTCGAACGCGTCGCGGCATGCCTTGCGATCGATCGGCGTCACGCCCCACACGCTGTCGCGGGTCAGCTTCGGCGGCAGGATCGGCGCGGGCAGGGTGGGAAAGGGCTGCGTAGGCGCGGCGGGGATGTCCGGCACGGTCGATTTCGGTACGGGGCGCTCCTCCACCGGAAAGAGCGGCTTCCCGGTGCGGGCATCGAGCAGGAAGAGGAAGCCGAGCTTGGTCGCCCCGACCACGGCCGGTCTGGCGCGGCCGGCGTCGCGATGCTGATAGAAGACCGGCTGGGCGCCGACGTCATAATCCCACAGATCGTGATGTACGGTCTGGAAATGCCAGCGCAGCTTTCCCGTTGCGGCATCGAGCGCGATGATCGAGGAGCCGTAATAATCCATGTCGCCGCGCTCGGGCCCACCATAATGGTCGGGCGAGGGGTTGCCGGTGCCGATGAAGACGAGGTTCTGCTCCGGATCGGCGGACATCAGGCCCCAGGCATTGGGCGTGCCCGGCGTCAGGACGGCGCCCGCCTTCACCGCTTCCGCCGTTACCGGCACTTTATCCGGGGGCACCGGATCCCAGACCCATTTCAATTCGCCGGTACGCGCGTCGAAGGCACGGATCGCACCGCTCGGCGCATCGAGCCGCTGGACGTCCTTCACAAAGGCGTTGGTGAGCACGAGATCGCGAACGACGAGCGGCGGCGCTGTGACATAATATTCGCCGAAGTCGACCCGGCCGAGCCCGGCCTTGAGATCCACCGTGCCCGCCTTGCCGAAGCCGGCGCAGGGCTTCCCGCTTCGCGCATCGAGTGCGATCAGCCGCGCATCTATCGTGGCGACATAGATGCGATCCCTGCAGGGCTCGGCCGGCGCGGCGGCGGCATCGCGCCAATGGCTGACGCCGCGGCACACCGCCTCATAGACGCCGCGCTGGTCCACATCGGGAACGAAGCGCCACTTCTCCTTGCCCGTTTCGGGATCGAGCGCGATCACCCGGTCGTTCGGCGTGCAAATGTACATCGTCCCGTCAACGACGATCGGCGATGCCTCGAATGCGGTGGTTGATTCGCCCTTGCCCCCGCGGAAATAGTCACCCGTCCGGTAGGTCCAAGCCACTTGCAGGCCGTGCACATTGGTCTTGTCGATCTCGCCGAGCGCGGCATAGCGTTGCCCGCCATTGTCGCCGCCGACGACCGGCCACTCGGCGGTGCGGTTCTCCGGCGCGGGAGGCGCCTTGCCGCACGAGGCGAGTCCGAGCAGCAGCAGCATCGAGGCGCAGATTGCCTCCAGCCAGTTCCGCATGCACCCCTCCCACCCTGTTATACCTTCGTGATAGGGCAGGAAACATTTCATCGGAATTGTTTTTCTGGTGTGGAATCCGGTTCCGACTTACGCTGCCGGGGTCACTGCCTGTGGCGGAGGCGGGCAGATATCGAGAGGGTGGCCATGTCGCAGAGCGAATTGGACGGGGAAGCCGGCCTTCAGGCGGCCAAGTCGCGCCGTACGCGCGATCGTATCCTGAGTTCTACCATCGCCTTGATCAAGGAAGGCGGCTTTTCCGCTGCCAGTTCGAAGCGGATCGCGGACCGCGCGGGCATGACCTGGGGGGCTGCCCAGCATCATTTTGGATCGAAAGACGATATATTGCGCGCCGTCATCGAGACGTCGCACCAGAAGTTCGTCGCCCGCTTTGCTGACATCCCGGTCGACGGTTTGGCGATCGAGGATCGTATCGCGCTGCTCGTCGATCGCATGTGGGGCCATTATCAGGACGATATCTATCTCGCCGCGGTCGAGATCGTCATGGCCTCCCGCGATCTCGATCGCGCCGCGGCGCGCCGCGATCTGATCGATCGTCCCGGCATCGATCACCTCGCGATGATGCAGCGCATCTTTCCGGAACTGGCAGCGGAAGCGGAGGGTCTGCTCGACACGCTGATCTTCGCCCACTGCCTGCTGACCGGGCTCGCCATCCAGAAGACCGTCGAAGGCCCCATGACGCGCACCGACCGCTATCTCGCCTTCTGCAAGGAGGAGATGGGCGCGATCATGGCGCGGATGCTGCTTGACGAATGACCCGGCCGTCTCTTGATTTAATGATATAACGTATCATATGGATACGCATGCTTGAAAGCGGGGCGGATCGAATATGAGCGGATTGGCAAATCGCGGTAGCGGGGTGGAAAGGGCCGGCTCGATACTGGACGGCCTCGCCATCGGTGCGTCCGCCACCTGTCTGGTCCATTGCCTGGCGCTGCCGTTGCTCTTCGCCCTGTTGCCCGCGCTTGGCCGCTGGGTCGATCCGCATGGCTATTTCCATCTGGCCATGCTCGCTTTTGCTCTTCCGACCAGTGCGCTGGCCCTTATCGGTGGTTGGTGGCGCCATCACAATCTCGCCGCCCTGCTCCTCGGGCCGGCGGGGCTGGTCCTGATGACGCTGGGAGTCGTGTTCGCCGAGCGGGAGATCGTCGAGACCATTCTCACCGTTTCGGGCAGCCTGATGCTCGCATCGGCGCATATCGCAAACTGGAAGGCACGCGCGGCATCCTGCCATTGAATTCCGCGCGGTCCGCGGTGGCATCGGGCTCGCTTCTCGCTATGCCGTGCAGGCCTGTGCGAAGGCCCAGAACAGCGCGGCCCGGCCGAACATGCTGTCGCGATCGTCGCTCGACTGGTGGCCACTGTTCGGATCCAATAGCAGGATGGCAGGATTGGCGGACGTCGACCGATCGCGGATCGCCGCGATGAACTTTGCCGGTTCCCAATAGGAGACGCGGTCGTCCTTCAGCCCCGCCGTGCAAAGCACCGGCGGATAGGGCGCGCGGCGAACATTTTCGTAGGGCGAGATCGAGGCGATATAGTCATAAGCCTTGGGATCGGCGAGCGGATCGCCCCAGTCCGGCCGGAACAGCGGCACCAGCGGGTGATCGGCATCGCTCATCGTGTTGAGCATGTCGACGAACGGCACCTGCGCGATGACGCCCGCCCACAGCTGCGGCTCCAGATCGAGTGCGCCGCCGACGAGCAGCCCTCCTGCCGAAAGTCCGTCAGAGACGATCTTGCCCGGAGCGGCGCGGCCGATCGTCCGCAGATGGTGCGCGCAGGCGATGAAGTCGGTCATCGAGTTACGCTTCTTGAACCGGCGGCCATCGAGGAACCAGCGGCGCCCCTTTTCCGATCCGCCCCGGACATGCGCGATCGCATAGCGGAAACCGCTGTCCACCAGAACCGTAGCCGGCAGCGAGAAGACCGGATCGCTGGCAATGCCATAGGCGCCATAGCCGGTCAGCAGCAGCGGCGCGGCGGCGTTCGCCGGCATGTCGACGCGCGAGAGGAGGGTGATCGGCACGGTTTCGCCGTCGGGCGCCTGCGCCTCCAGCCGTTCCACCCGATATCGGGCGGGATCGAAATCGCGAGGCTTCTCCTCCGCCACGACGGTGCGTGCGCCGGTCGCCAGATCGATGTCGATCCAGCGCGGGGGCATGGCAGGCGTCTGGTGGATGATGCGGACCTGCTTCGCCGCATAATCCTGCCTCTGTACGAGTTCGATCGCATAAGCGGGTTCGTCGAACGCGATCGGAATCTCTCTTCCGTCGTCGTGGCGCAGCACCAGCCGATGGAGGCTGTCCTTGCGTTCGAGCCGCACGAGCGCGTCCGCAAAGGGCAGCAGCGCGATGATCGGAATGCCCGGCCTATGGGGGACCAGTTCCGCGACGGTCGCGAAGCTGCGCGGATCGAGGCTCAGTATCTTGCGGTCGATCGCGCCGTCGGCATCGGTCAGCATCAGCAGGCGGCCAGACCATTCCTCTACCTCGTAACTCGTTCCGCGCACCCGCGGCCGCACGATGCGCGGCGCAGCGGTTTCCGCGCCGGACGCGATGAGCTGCACCTCGCCCGTGTCGGGGCCGGCGAGCGTCAGGGCGACGAAACCACCAGCCGCAGTGCGCCGAACCTGCATGAAGATCGCCGGATCGCTCTCCTCATAGACCAGCACCGCCTCGCCGCCGTCGACCGGCGTGCGATAGAGCCGGGTCGGCCGGTTGTGCGCGTCGCGCCAGATCCAGAAAAGAAAGCGCGACGACGGGGAGAAGACGAGGCCGCCATAGCCGTAGGCATCGGCTTCCACCGCTATACGAACCGTGCCGCTCTGCATGTCGAGAATGCAGATGCGATGGCGGTCGTTGCCGATGACGTCTTCTGCCCAGGCGAAGTAGCGATCGTCCGGGCTCGGCTGATGATCTGTCGCGCGATAATAGGCGTTGCCGCGTGCCCGCTCGGTTTCGTCGAACAGCGTCTGTTCCCGTCCTTCGGGCGAGGTGCGCACGTAGATCGGATGGGTGCTCTCGGCACCGCGTCGGCTGCCATAGCGCCAGCCCTTCGTCGGCGGCAGCGGCGGTGCCGCGCTTGCGCCCGCACGCGCCAGCATCCGATCGAGAAATCGCCTTCGCGCCGGCTCGAGCGGTGCGAGCATCGCCTGGGCATAGGCCATCTCGGCACGCAGATGATCGCGCAGCATCGGCGGTAGCGTGTCCAGTGTCCGGCTGCCTTCGGACGGGACATATTTCAGCCACGCATAGGGATCGTTGCGCTTGCGGCCGAGCTGCTCGATCCAATGATCGATCCGGGGCGTGCGCGGTGCGGGGAGCCTCGGCCAGAGCGAGCCCGACAGGGCGAAGGATGGCGCCGCTGCGGCGCACAGGCCGGATGCCGCCACGCCACGCAGGAGGGAGCGGCGCGATAGGCGGGGGGAAGGGGCGATCGGAGGCATGACGGATCGTGGCCTGCGCGGAACCGTCTGTCGAGATGCGTGCGTCGGCGGCTACAACGGTCTTAATCCTCCGCCGCGATCCCGCGTGCCACGAGATCAGCGGCCGTTCCCGCGATGGCGCCGACATCGTCGGCATCCTGCCAGATGCCGTAGCGCAGGCCGAGGAAGACGTTCATCCCCATGATCGCCCAGGCGCGAACCTCATTGTCGCCGGGGCGGACCTGGCCGCTGGCAACGGCGGCGTCGAGGCTCTGGCGATAGCCCTCGGCGATGCTCTGATAATGATCGTGATGTGCGTCGGCGGCGACGAACTGCGCCTGGTCCATGATCCGGTAGAGCGCCTTATGCTCGCGCACGAAGCCCAGGAAGGTCTCGATCCCGATCCGCTCCCCATCCAGCCGGTTCGGCACGGAGAGGATTCGCGGGCCCACCGTGCCGCGCACCTGATCGCTCATGTCCTGCACGAGCGCGCGGAAGATATCCTCCTTGGAATCGAAATAGGTGTAGAAGCTGCCGATCGCCATGTCGGCGCGCGCCGCGATCCGGGCGATCGCCGCATCGTGGAAACCCTTCTCGCCGAATTCGTCCGCCGCCGCGTCGAGCAGCGCCCGCAAAGTCCTGCGCCCACGCTCGGTGCGGGGCGTCTTCGCCGATCCTGCCGCCATCCCCTCTTCCTTCATCGCCGGCCTCTCATCAGAAGTTGAAACCCGGTTCAGGTTTCAGTATAGACTCGCCTAGTCAGGAGCAACCCTTCGAGAGCGTTGCCCGTCACAGCAAGAGGGGTGCCGACCATGGCTCGCATATATTCGCTTCCCGTTCGTCTGGCATTGGGCGCCGCGGCGCTGCCGCTGTTCGCCGGCGCTCCAGCCCTGGCCCAGTCCGCTGACCTGCCGGTGGCGGATGCTGCCGCGGCGGGGGCGGGAGATATCGTCGTCATCGCGCGCAAGCGGGCAGAGCGGCTCGTCGACGTGCCGATCGCGATCACGGCTGTTTCAGGCGACGAACTCGCCAAGATGCAGGCGGTCGATCTGTCCGGCGTGCAGGGCTCGATGCCCAACGTGAACCTCGTGCAGGGCCGCGGCTCCACGTCGAACGCGAACATCTTCATCCGCGGCGTGGGCCAGCCGGATGCGTTGCAGACCTTCGATCCCGCGGTCGGCGTCTATGTCGACGGCGTCTATATCAGCCGCATCCAGGGGGCGCTGTTCAATCTCTACGACGTCGATCATGTCGAGGTGCTGCGCGGTCCGCAGGGGACGCTCTACGGCAAGAACACGATCGGCGGCGCGGTCAACATCGTCAGCAAGAAGCCCGATCTCGGCAGCTTCCATGCCGCCGGTTCCTTCACCTATGGCAGCTACAACCAGATCGTCGCCAACGGCTATCTGTCGGTGCCGCTGATCGCCGACAAGGTGGCGCTGAGCGTGGCCGGCGCGGAGGACAAGCGCGACGGCATCGTCACCGATCCGATCACCGGCCGCAAATATAATGACCGCAACGGCCAGGCCGTCCGCGCGATCCTGCGCGCCAAGCCGACGGATCGGCTCGAACTGATCCTGTCCGGCGATTATGAGCGGCAGCGTACGCGCCCGACGCTGGGCTATGCGACCGCGCCGCTGATCAGGACCGATTTCGCCACCGGCGCCCAGGTGGTGGTGCCCGCCTATCCCTATGGTTCCTACGATTACAAGGCGTCGACCAGCCTCAAGCCGGGGCAGGGGCAGAGGCTCGATCATTGGGGCGTCTCGCTGACCGCCAATTACGCGCTGAACGAGATGCTCTCGCTCACCTCGATCACCGCCTATCGCCATCTGGTGCCGGACTATTATCTCGATTTCGACGCCACCCAATATCAGATCGCAGATGCGTTCGTCGGTTTCCGACAGCATCAGCTCAGCCAGGAGCTGCAGCTGAAGCTGAACACGCACAAGCTGAAGGGCGTCTTCGGCCTCTATTATCTCGACGAGCATGTCCGTTCGCATCAGGAAAGCTATGACGACGGGCTGTTCAGCTATGCCGGTTTCCCGATCAGCTTCACCCGCCTGATCGACGATGATCAGCGCACGCGGAGCTATGCCGCCTTCGGCCAGCTCACCTATGATTTCACCGATCGTTTCTCGATCACCGGCGGCCTGCGCTACACCCATGAGAAGAAGCGCTACGATCGCTTCACCACCACCGTTTCCAACCTGCCGCTGCTGAACGGGATCGACTTCTCCTTCCCCGGTGACCTGCCGGCGCCCTACAATGGCGACGACACGGTCGGCTTCCATGCCTGGACGCCCAGCGTCACGCTTTCCTACAAGCCGACGCGCGACACGTTGCTCTATGCCTCGGCCTCGCGCGGCTTCAAGTCCGGCGGCTTCAACGGCCGGGTGAACAGCGCCGCGGACGTGACGCAGATCGTCGATGGCGTCGCCACCATCGTGCCCTATTTCAAGCCCGAGACAGTGTGGACCTATGAGGTCGGCGCCAAGGCCGAGTTCCTCGGCGGTCGCGTGCGCCTGTCGGCGGATGCCTTCTATTCGGACTACAAGGATTTCCAGGCGCGTGTCGGCGGCGGATCGATCGGGGCGGCGGCCAACGGCTCCTTCCCGGTGCTCAACGCCGGCAAGCTGCGGATTGCGGGCTTCGAGGCGGAAGTGGCGGTGCGGCCGGTCGACGCCTGGTCGCTGCGCGCGACCTTCGGCTATCTCGACGCCAAATATCTGCGCTTCGACGACGGACGGCGCCTCCCCCCGGAAGGCCATGATGCCTTCTCCTGCAATCCCACCGGGCAGCACGTCACCTGCCAGCCGGCCTTCGCCCCGCCGATCACCTTCTCGGTAGCGACCGACTATGCCATCCCGCTCGGCACCGCCGGCACGATCACCCTCGGCGGCGATGCGCGCTTCGTCGACAAGCAATGGCTCTCGGTCGACAACCGGCCGGGACTGAAGGAGCCGGGCTACTGGCTGGTCAATGCCTATGTCCAATATGATGCGCCGGACGGAAAATGGTATGTGCGCGGCGGCGTCAAGAACCTCACCAAGGCGATCTACCTGACCGACGCCCAGGAGTTCAGCTCGGTGGGCAATATCCAGACGGCCTATTATGGCGACCCGCGGACCTGGAGCGGGACCGTCGGTTTCCGGTTCTGACGGGGACGAGACGATGATTCGCGCCATCGCGGGTTGACCGCACCCGGCCGCGCACCCCATCTTCCCCTCGTCGGTGATCCGTGCCGGCGTCTGTGGGAGTAGGGATGGAGCGGACCGCAGCGAGATGGCGCAGGCCGGAAAGTCGCCAGGGTTTCCTGGCGACGGCATGGCTCGCGCTGCTCACCGCGCTGCTCTGCGCGCTCGTGCCGGATGGGCCGCCCGCATCCAAGACGATCGGTTCGGCTTTCAATCCGGCGACGACTGCCGTGCCGCTCAAGGCGCGGTCGCAGCTGGCGCGCCTCTTCGTCAAATCCGCCGGGGACAAGGCGAGGGCGCCCGTCGGCGGCAGGGATCCGCATCATCTGCCGGGCGCCGCCGTCCTGGCATCCGCCTTCGCGCCGTCTCTGCGCGGTGATGCACCATCGTCGCTCAAGATCGGCGACGATGCTCCTATCCTTCCGCCCTTCGCGCAGCATCGGCTGCGCCTGTCCCGGGCGCCGCCCCTGGCTTGACCTGGCCGGCCGTCCCTTTGCGGACGCGCCGCTTTCCCTCTTTGTCCGGCCCGCCTTCGCGCGGCCGATCCTCGTCCCGAAGGGGAGAAGGATGATGAAGAAGATGCACGGGCGGCCACCCTGGTGGTTCGGTGCCGCGCTCTGGTCGGCGCTGGCCGGCACGGCGGCGATCCTCACCGCCATGGTCGTCGCGAACGGCTGACCGTTTCGATCGGGCGGCACGGTTGCCGCCCGGTCATCCCGAATATTGCGATGGAGGTGCATCCATGCCGCATCATACGCCGCTGATCGCGACGATCGTCGTCGGTCTGGTTTTCGCCTTCGTCATGGGCGCGCTCGCCCATCGGCTCAAAGTGTCTCCCATCGCCGGCTATCTGCTGGCCGGCGTCCTGGTCGGTCCGTTCACGCCGGGCTTCGTCGCGGATGCCCGCCTTGCCAACGAGCTTGCCGAGATCGGCGTCATCCTGCTGATGTTCGGCGTCGGCCTGCATTTTTCGCTGCGCGACCTGCTCGCCGTCCGCGCCATCGCCGTGCCGGGCGCGGTCGGGCAGATTGCGGTCGCCACCCTGCTCGGCATGGGGCTTGGCTGGCTGCTCGGCTGGGGGCCGCTCGCCGGCTTCGTCTTCGGCCTCGCGCTCTCGGTCGCCAGCACGGTGGTGCTGCTGCGTGCCCTGCAGGGGCGGCAGATGGTCGAGACCGAGCGGGGCCGCATCGCGGTCGGCTGGCTGATCGTCGAGGATCTGGTGATGGTGCTCGCGCTGGTGCTGCTGCCCGTGCTCGCCCGCATCATGTCCGGCGCGGCGGAAGGCGGGTGGGAGGCGATCGCCCAGCCGGTGTTCGCCACGCTGTTCAAGATCGCCGGCTTCATCGCCCTGATGCTCGTCGTCGGGCGGCGGTTCATACCCAAGGCGCTGCACTGGGTGGTGCACACCGGCTCGCGCGAGCTGTTCCGCCTGGCCGTGCTCGCCATCGCGCTCGGCGTCGCATTCGGTTCGGCGCTCGCCTTCGACGTATCCTTCGCGCTGGGCGCCTTCTTCGCGGGCATGATCCTCGGCGAGACCCCGCTCAGCCGCCGCGCGACGGAGGAGACGCTGCCGCTGCGCGATGCCTTCGCCGTGCTCTTCTTCGTCTCGGTCGGCATGCTGTTCGATCCGAAGGTGGTGATCGAGCAGCCCTTGCCGCTGCTCGGCACGGTCGCGATCATCCTGGCCGGCAAGTCGGTCGCGGCCTTCGCCATCGTTCGCGCCTTCGGCCATTCGCGCGAGACGGCGCTCACTGTCGCGGCGAGCCTCGCGCAGATCGGCGAATTTTCCTTCATCCTCGCCTCGCTGGGTACCGATCTCCATATCCTGCCGGAGGAAGGACGCGATCTCATCCTCGCCGGCGCGATCCTCTCCATCTTCGCCAACCCCTTCTTCTTCTCCTACGTCACCAGCCGCCGCGGCGCGCCGGCCGAAGCAGGGGGCGGACCATCGGCAGCACCCCGTGCGGCGCGTCATGTCGTGCTGATCGGCTATGGCCGTGTCGGCCGCAGGGTGGCCGAGGCGCTACGCGGCCGCGGTACCCATCTGATCGTCGTCGAGGACCAGGCGGACATGGCGCGCGATGCCGAGACGGATGGCGTCGAGGTGGTACGTGGCAATGCCGCCGATCCGCAGATACTCTCTGCTGCCGGGCTGGACAGGGCGGGCACCGTGCTGATCACCATTCCGGAGGGGTTCGAAGGCGGCGCGATCTTCCAGCATGCCCGCAGGCTCAATCCCGCCGTCCGGGTGATCGCGCGCGCCCATTCCGACGCCGAGGTGGCGCATCTCGAGGCGCTGGGCGTGCCGGACGTCGTGATGGGCGAGCGGGAGATTGCGCTGCGCATGCTGGCGCTGTGCGCGGCTCCCCGTCCGATGCCGTCGCAGCCGCATGCTGCCTGACGATCTGTGCGCCGGATGGATCCCAAATATACAGGCGCCAGCAGCGCGGCTGGAAGGGAGCCGCGATCACCTTTTGCCGCTTCGTCGGACGATCGCGATAGCAAGGATCCTGGCGGCTGCAAGGCTGCGGTAGCCTTGAATTGGCGGTGGTTTCGCCCATCTCGGCGCCACGCGTGAACCAGCGATGCAGGAGGATGATATGGCGGCAGAACGGCATGGGCTCGAATTGCACTCGTTGGTCACGGAGGAGGGGACGCTTCGCATCACCCTCGATCCCGTTCCGCTTGCCGAGCCCGGCCCTGGAGAGCTGCTCGTCCGGGTGGAGGCGGCGCCGGTCAATCCCTCCGATCTCGGCCTGTTGTTCGGTCCCGCCGACATGGCTACGCTGCGACGCGAGGGGGATGCGCTGATCGCCGACGTCCCGCTGGACCGCCTGCCCGCAGTCGCCGGGAGGATCGGCAAGCCGATGGCAGTGGGCAACGAAGGCGCGGGCACCGTCGTCGCTGCCGGTCCCGACCTCCAGCATCTGATCGGCCGCAAGGTCGGCATGATCGGGGGTAGCATGTACGCCCAGTACCGCCGCGTCGCGCTCGCCGACTCCCTGCTGCTTCCAGAGGATGCGGCCGCGGCCGAGGGAGCGTCGCTGTTCGTCAATCCGCTCACCGCGCTCGGCTTCGTCGAGACGATGCGGGCAGAGGGCCACAGCGCGATCGTCCACACCGCCGCTGCCTCCAATCTCGGCCAGATGCTGGTGCGGATCTGCAAGGCGGACGGCGTGCCGCTGGTCAACATCGTGCGCAGCCCTGCGCAGGTCGCGCTGCTGCGCGATCTTGGCGCGGAGCATGTGCTGGACAGCAGCAGCCCCGATTTCGATGCGCAGCTCGTCGAGGCGATCGCCGCCACCGGCGCCACCATCGCCTTCGATGCGATCGGCGGCGGCACGCAGGGCGGCCGGATCCTCGCGGCCATGGAGGCGGTCGCCGCGCGTTCTCTCAAAAGCTACAGCCGCTACGGGTCGGACAGCTTCAAGCAGCTGTACATCTACGGAATGCTCGATGTCGGGCCGACCGTGATTGATCGTCATTTCGGCTTCGCCTGGAGCATGGGCGGCTGGCTGCTCTTTCCCTTCCTCCGCAAGGCCGGCGCGGAGACGGTGGCGCGTATGCGCGCGCGGATCCTCGCCGAATTCCGGACGACCTTTGCCAGCACCTATACCGCGACGATCGGACTTGCCGATCTTCTGGATCCCGAGGTCGCCCTCGCCAGCCAGCGCAAGGGCACCGGCGAGAAATATCTCGTCGATCCGAGCCGGTAGGAGCGCAAGGCGTCAGACCGCCGACGGGCATGAGGGAGGCGGCATTCCTCCCTCGACGCCAAGCTCGGGCAATGGAATGAGATTGACTCGCAATAGCGATATATTTACGGCCCTCCCTCTGCTTTCCGAGGGGGTAATTTCGCATGTATCGTCGCGTCCTGAAATTCGTGCCTGCGTCGATGGTGGCGGGGCTGATAATCTGCCCGTCGGCCGCCATGGCATATGATGCGGCGGATGCGTCGGCGGAGGAGGATGGCCGGGCGGACATCATCGTCACCGGCCTCACCCCGGACAAGGGACAGAACCGGTCGACTGCCAACGGTGCGCTCGGTGCGAAGACGCTGCTCGACACGCCCTATTCGATCACCGTGGTGGATGCGGCGGAGATTTCGAAACGGCAGGCGACGTCGATCGCCCAGATCTTCGCCAACGATCCCTCGGTCTTCTCCTTCGCGACCGCCGGCACCACCAATTGGTGGGGCACGCAGATCCGCGGCCTGGGCGTGCGCAACTATTATATCGATGACGTTCCGCTGCTGCTCTACTGGGGCGGCGATTTCCCGCTGGAATCGATCGAGACGGTCGAAGCGCTCAAGGGCCTGACCGGCTTCATGTATGGCTTCGGCTCGCCCGGCGGCGTCATCAGCTATCGCACCAAGCGGCCGACGGCCGAACCGCTGCTCACCACCGAGATCGGCTATCGCACCAACAGCGATTTCTTCGGTCATGTGGATGCCGGCGGACCGCTCACCCCGGATGGCCGCCTCGGCTACCGCGTCAATCTCGCGGGCGAGAAGGGCACGGCCTATAATGCCGCGGGCGTCAACCGCTGGACAGGCTCTCTAGCCCTCGAATACGCCTTCACGCCCGACGTCAAATGGTATGCCACCGCCACCTATGAAGATAGCAATCTGAAGCATGAGCCGTTCCAGATCTATTGGAGCGGCTATCAGGGCACGAAGCTGCCGAAACCGACCTACGATTATGACGACATCAATATCGACAACAGCTTCTACAAATCCCGAACGCTGGCGACGGCCACCGGGCTGGACTGGGCCTTTGCGAACGCTTGGTCGGCCAAGGTCACCTATGGCTATACCAGCAAGAAGCACAGATCGAACAAGATGTTCGTCTACATGGTGGATCAATCGGGCGACTATGAGGGCTATGCCTATAATTTCGCCGAGCTTGATCGGAATCATTTCGTCCAGGCCATGCTGCAGGGCGAATTTGCGACCGGTCCGATCCGGCACGAGATCGTGGCGGGCGCCTCATATCAGGTGAACGACGCCTTTTTCGGTCTCGACGACTATTATTGGGGAAATGATTTCAACGGCAACATCTACGAGGAACAGACTTTCCGCGTCACCCGTCCGATCTCCTTCGGCACCGGCGGTTCGATCACCAAGGAACGGCAGCGTGCGCTGTTCTTCAGCGACACGCTGCACCTCGGCGATCATATCCAGGCGATGGTCGGCGCGCGCTACACGCGCTACCGGCTGCTCGATACCGATGGTGATCCGTCTGCGGACAGCGGCTACCGCACCTCCGCCGTCACGCCCACTTTGGCCCTGATCTACAAGCCCGTGCCCTATGTTTCGATCTACGGCAGCTATGTCGAGGCGATGGAGCCCGGCAGCCGGGTGAGCGGCGAATATGCCAATGTGGGCGACGTGCTCAGGGCGACGGTCAGCAAGCAATATGAAGCCGGCGTCAAATATGAGCATCGCGGCCTGAGCCTGACGGCCGCGGCATTCCGCATCGAGCGGGCCAACACGATCGACCGGCTGATCGATGGTCAGCGCTATCTCACCCAGGACGGATTGACCGTCTACAAGGGCATCGAGGCGATCGGCAGCTACCGCGTGAGCGAGGATTTCCGTTTCGGCCTGGGTGCCATCCATCTCGATCCGCGCATCCGCGACGTTTCGGAAGACAATGCGGTGCTGATCGGCAACGTGCCGGCCGAGGCGGCGAAATGGCAGGTCACTGCCAATGCCGAATATTATGTCTCCGCCATTCCGGGCCTCAGCCTGCACGGCAATGTCCGCTATTTCGGCAAGGCGCCGACCGACGATTATGACACCCTCTATATTCCCGCCCGCACGCTGGCAGCGATCGGCTTTCAATATGAAACGCGGATCGGCGGACGGACGGTCGCCTTCACCGGCAATGTGAACAACCTCTTCAACAAGAAATATTGGGGCCTCGGCAATATCGGCGAAGCCATTAACGGCGCGCTGAGCGCCCGGATCTACTGGTGACGGACCGGGGAGCCATATGATTGCGAAAACTAGACTGCATCCAAAATCTCGCTTAGGCTTGCAAGGCCTGTTACATGGCGGGCAGCCGGCGCCGAAGGGCGGCCGGAACATTCATGATCGGAATGCTAAAATTCCGACTTGAGGAGGAGAGGGCGATGCGGCGGTTCGTCATTGCGGCGACATGTGCGATGGTCGGCACGGGGGCCTATGCGGCCGACGGCCCGGGCGTCGGCAAGTGGATCTGGAGCGCCGAGGAATCCCACTATGAAACCGGTCACTATGCGACCCATCAGACGATGGAGATCACGCGCAACGACGACAGGGGCATCGCCGTATCCCAGCAGGTCACGCTGACCGACGGCAAGAGCTTCAGCTGGAATATCGACGCGCCATATGACGATAAGATGCGGCCCGCATCCAGTTGGATGTCCTTCGCGTTCAGCCGCATCTCGCCGACCGAATTTCGCGATCGCTACGTGATGAATGATACCGGCGTGAAGGGCGAGGAGGTCTTCACGATCACGCCTCGTAAGATCACGATCAAGGGCCATTCGTTCATGAACGGCAAGCAGCAAGATTATGTCGAGGTGTGGAACCGGGTCGAGTGATCCGGCCAGCGCCCATCCGACCCCGTCTTGCGCGGGGCGATCAGGCGAGGGTCAGGTAGATTTCCGCCTCGATTGCCCAGTCCGCACCACTCAAACGCCATTTGGCGCTGTAGAGTCCGGACGCTATCGGCTGTCCGCCTGACGCCGCGACACCTTGCCACTCGCCTTGCTCCAATGCGATCGGCTCGACCGGCGAGGCGGTAATGGCGGACGGCGTGCGGGTGTAGACGACGCGCTCCGCCGCCGCGAACTCCCGCTTCCAGGCCGCCAGTTGCGCCTTGCGGCCGGAGAGCAGCGCGCTGTCCGTACCAGTGACGAGGATGGCGTTCGGCGCGAGGAGGGGCCCGATGGCAGCAAGATCCGCCTCGGCGAGCGCCCGGTTGAAGGCCGCGCGGCGCAGGCGGATCGCGAGATCGGCAGAGGATGACATGGAGGTTTCCGCGCAGGATGAGAAAAGCGTCCTATCGACTGGGAACGCGCCGCTGTCGATGCCGATCGCTTTCCCTGCCAAATGGCGCATGGTTCTTACGCCGTGCCGGCAACTGCCTCCCGCCGCGTGGCGCGATAGCTGCGCGGCGTCATCCGCGTGGCGACGCGGAAGGCGGTCGAGAAATTCGCCGGATTGGCATAGCCGAGCCGATAGGCGATTTCCTTGAGCGGCAGGTCCGTCTCTGCAAGCAGCATCTCAGCGCGGCGCATCCGCCAGTTGGCGAGATATTGGCCGACCGTCTGGCCGGTGCTTCGCAGGAACAGCCGCCCGAAATAATGGGTGCTGAAGCCGCACAGCCGCGCCACGTCGCTCACCGAAGGAAAGCCGACCTCGATACCCGCCAGATAGTCTTCGATCATCTTGAGATGCTGAGGCGAAAGCCCGCGTTTTTCCGATCGGTCGCCTTGCCGGATCGCGCGTATGCTCTCGATCAGCAGGGTCAGCGCCATGGATTCGATCAGCGTGTCGCCCGCGAAGCCCGGATTTTGCAGCTCGCGCAGGATACGGCGGAGCAGCACATGCACGGTCGCGTCCTCGACGCGCAATGCCCGCGTCAATTCTTCCGGGGTCAGCGCGCTCAGGCATTCCGCCATCTCGCCGCGCGGTGGATCGAAGACGCAGCGCAGCGCGCGGATATGACCGCCCGGACCCCGGCCGATCACTTCGCGATGCGGCGCCGTCACCAGAACCGTGCCGATCGGCTGCCAGTCTCCATCGGGCAGGGCGCGGTCGCGTCCCTCCGCCTCAAAGCCTTCGCGAGACAGCAGCATGCTGACGATCAGCTTGTCGTACACCCAGCTCGAACCGTCATGGTCCGGTATCTCGCCTTCCAGCAGTTCGACGGCGCAGCTCCCCGTCTCCTTGCGCGCCATGGTCTGCAGCATCCGCCTCTCCCGTTTTATCGTCGGCCGCGGGTGCAAATCTAAACCAGCTTCATCGCATGCGGGCACCCTTAGCCGCCTTCAAAACGGCATCCACCCATCACACTGAGGCCCGATTTGTGGCTGCGGCCCGAAAGTGCAGCGGACCGCGGGGCGTTCAGAACTGCGCCGTGCTGTAATCGAGCATATGGGCGCCCAGCACGGGGAAGATCACCTCGCCATGCGCGGGGTGCACCGAATAGCGCCGGAACGCCTCCTCATCCTCGAAGGTGGCCTGGATGGCCAGATCGGCATTGCCTTCGAGCAGGCCGCGATCGCGGCCGACCTGCATGGAGAGGATGCCCGGGATGAGCCCCGGCAGGCTCAGATAGGCCTGCTCTATGCGCTGCTGCATCTGCGGCGTCACGCTGGCCGGATCCTTGTAGCGGATCAGGCAAAGATGGCGGATCATCGCACGCTCTCCCGTCATTCCGCCGCCCTGTTCCGCCGCGCGACTTCCTCCTCATGCGCGCGGATCGCCTCCTGGATGCCACCCACATAGGATGTCATGAAGCGGTCGGCATTCGCCGCAGCCCATTCGAGCGACGGGCCGCGATTGCGGTTCGCGGTCTGGAAATGCGGCATCACATGGCGGGCGAACAGCTCGTAGCTTTTCTTCGTCGCCGTGAAGTCGGCGGCATTGTGGGCCAACGACAAGAAGGCGCCGAAGCCGCCCGACTGCTCCTCGAGCTTTCGGATATGCGCGATGAGATCGTCGGGCGTGCCGACCACGCCGACACCGAATGCGCCGAGCCCGCCCGACGTCCAGATGCTCAGCGCCTCCTCGAAGCTCGATGCGACCGGGAAGGCGCTGCCGCCGAACTTCCGGAAATAGCGCATCATGTCCATCAGCCCGAAGCGCAGATCCTCCAGCGCCTGTTCGCGCGTCTCGGCGATGTGGAAGGGGGTGACGATCCGCCAGTTGGCGCGGCTGACCTGCCGGCCATGCTCGCGCGCCTTCTCCTCGCAGATCGACCAATGGTTGGCGAGCTGGCGGAAACCCTCGGGGCTGGAGGCGGCGACGGAGATCATGCCGATGCCATATTTTCCGGCGGCCCGCGCGCCGGTCGGCGAGATGGCGGAGGCGACCGCCATCTCCACCGTCGGCGCCTGATAGGGCAGGATCTGGCAGCGCGCCTCGCGCAGCGTGAACCAGTCGGTCTCGCGGGTGCACGTCTCGCCGTTCAGCAACCGCACGAGGCAGTCGAGCGATTCGTCCATCTTGCGGCGCAGGGTCGCGGGATCGATGCCCATCATATAGGCGTCGGCGACGAGCTGGCCCGGCCCCACGCCGAAGATCAGCCGCCCGCGCAGATGGTGATCGAGCTGCGCGATGCGATCGGCCAGCACCAGCGGATGATGATAGGCGAGCGAACTCACCCCTGTGGCGAGGCGGATGTGCCGGGTGCGCTCGCCGGCGATCGCCAGGAAGACTTCGGGCGAGGCGATGCACTCATAGGCGCCCGAATGATGCTCGCCCACCCAGGCCTCGTCATAGGTGAGCCGATCCAGCCATTCGATCAGCTCGAAATCCCGCTCGAAAGCGAGCGTCGGGTTCACCGCCTCCGAATGGAAAGGGGCGAAGAACGCGCCGAAACGCATACGCCCGCCGTTGCTGCCGTGGTCCAAGATGCCGGCTCCTCTTCCTGTGCCGGATGATCCTGTGACAGAAACATTTCTATCGCAATGTTTTCGGATTGTGGCGTTCGGGCTTCGCGCGATTTGCCTCCCGCGTCCCAGCTGAAGCCGGCATCACTCTCGACGGGCAGCCGGATGATTGTGGAGAGCGTCCCAGATTGCACTGGGGTGACGAAGAAGAACGCGCTTCAAATCAATGAAGCGCGAATGCCGTAGCGCAGGCGGGAGGGGGAACGCCTGTCGCCATCCAACGACGCTATCTGCCCTCGAAGCGCGCAGGACGCCGTTCGATCATCGCGTTCACACCTTCCATATGATCGGCGGTCTGGTGGGCGATCGCCTGCACCGCCGCGCTCATCTCCATGACCGCGTCGTAGCTCGCGCTCTGCCCCTGTCGAAGCAACGACTTGGTGAGGCGCAGTGCGTGCGGGGGCTGCTGGGCGATCGCTTCTGCCATCGCCATCGCCTCGTCGATCAGCCTGTCGGCAGGCACCACTTGGCTCACAAGCCCCCAGCGTTCCGCCGTCGCGGCGTCGATCGTCTTGCCGGTGTAGAGCAGCTCCGCCGCCCGGCTCATGCCGATCACGCGCGGCAACAGCCAGGATCCGCCGTCGCCCGGCACCAAGCCGATCTTCAGGAAGGTGGCGCCGAAGACGGCGCTGTCCGCCGCGATGCGGATGTCGGTCATGCAGGCGACATCGCAGCCGAGGCCGATCGCCGCGCCGTTGATCGCCGCGATCGAGGGTACGTCGAGGCCGTAGAGCGAACGCACGACCATGTGGATGTTGCGCCGATAGCCGTCGCGGACGGCGACCCCGCCGCCGGCGAACGCGCCCACCCGGTCCCGCATCGCCTTGAGGTCGCCGCCCGCCGAAAAGGCCTTGCCGGCGCCAGTCAGTATGACGCAGCGAATATCCTGGTCCGCGTTGATCGCTTCGCATACGGCACGCACCTGCTCGCCATCGCCCTCGCGGCCGAGCGCGTTGAGCACCTCCGGCCGGTTCAGCGTCAGCAGCGCGACATGGCCGCGTTTTTCCAGGGTCAGCAGCGTCATGGCGGTGTTCGATCCTCCCAGTCTCTCCGGGAAGCCGTACCGGTCGCCCGGTCCGGCCGCAACGTGCACGCGATTTCACATCCGGACACCGGCTGACACAGGTTTCGTCCGATTTACCCGGCCGACGCAGCGACTATGCCGAAACCTGTGGCAGCAGGGCAGGGACGAATGATCAGGACGCGTTTCACCGAGCTTCTCGGCATCGAGCATCCGATCGTGCAGGGCGGCATGATGTGGGTCGGCCGCGCCGAACTGGCTGCCGCGGTGTCCGATGCTGGCGGCCTGGGGCTGATCACCGCACTGACCCAGCCGACGCCGGACGATCTGCGCCGCGAGATCGATCGCTGCCGCGCGATGACGGACAAGCCGTTCGGCGTGAACCTGACACTGCTGCCGTCGCTCAATGCGCCCAACTATGTCGAATATTGCCGTGCGATCGTGGAAAGCGGGATCCGCATCGTCGAGACTGCAGGGCACAAGCCCAAGGAATATGTCGACAATCTCAAGAGCCACGGCGTCACCATCATCCACAAATGCACCTCAGTGCGCCATGCCCTCTCCGCGCAGCGCATGGGCGTCGACGTGATCTCGATCGACGGTTACGAATGCGCCGGCCATCCGGGCGAGGACGATATTCCCGGCCTGATCCTGATTCCCTGCGCGGTCGACGCGCTCGATATCCCGATCATCGCCAGCGGCGGTTTCGGCGACGGCCGCGGCCTGGTCGCCGCCCTGGCGCTGGGCGCGGAGGGGATCAACATGGGGACGCGCTTCTGCGCGACTGCGGAGGCGCCGATCCACGACAATATCAAGCAGTTCATCGTCGCCAATGACGAGCGATCGACCAATCTCATCTTCCGCAAGTTCCACAACACGGGCCGCGTCGCCAAGAATGGCGTGTCGGACAAGGTGGTCGAGCTGTCGGCGCGGCCCGATGCGGTGTTCGAGGACGTCGCCGATCTGGTGAAGGGGGCCAAGGGCCGCCACGCGCTGGAGACGGGCGAGATCGAAGCGGGGCTCGTCTGGGCCGGCCAGGTGCAGGGCCTGATCCACGACGTGCCGACCTGCCGGGAACTGATCGCAAGAATCGTCGGCGAGGCGGAGCAGATCATCCATCAGAGGCTGGCACGCTTCGCGGCTTGAACCTGGCCGACCTCGCGTCATCCCGCAGAGGCCGGGGTCGTTCTGCGCTACCGTGACAGGGCATATCGAACGTTCGATATTTACGCACAGCGCAGCAGGGTGAGCTTCGCCTTGCCATGGCGGCGTTCGGTCTCGACAGTCCAGCCGCTTGCCGATACCGGTTCCTCGCGTCCGGTCTCGATGCTGGCCCAGGCGCCGGGCGCGGCCCAGCCAAGACGGGTCAGCCGCTCGATCAAGGCGCCGCCGCCGCCGCTCGCATAGGGCGGATCGAGCAGCAGCAAATCGCAGGGTGTGGCGATGGCACCGAGCGATGCCACCGCGGCCGGGCGGATGTCGGCCGAAGCGCCGAGCTTGGCGACATTGGTGCGGATCGCCTCGATCGCCGCGCGATCCTGATCGACGAAGATGCAGTGCGCCGCGCCGCGTGACAGCGCTTCAAGGCCCAGCGCACCGGTGCCGGCGAAGAGGTCCGCGACGCGCAAGCCTTCGAAGCTGCCCAGTCGGCTGGCCAGCATCGAGAACAGCGCCTCGCGCGCGCGATCGCTCGTCGGGCGGGTGGTTTCGCCCTTGGGGGCCACCAACGCTCGTCCGCGCCATTGGCCGGCGATGATGCGCAGGCTCATTTCAACGTCTTGCGGAAGGCGATCAGATCGTGCTGGCGTATCTCGTCGACCGCGCCGACGGGGATGTCCGCGAGCGGAAAGGGGCCGTAGGCGGTGCGGATCAGCCGCGAAACCTTGAGGCCGAGATGCTCGAGCACCCGGCGGACTTCGCGATTCTTGCCCTCGGCGAGCTTGAGCTCGATCCAGACGTTCGCGCCGGTGCGCCGTTCGAGATTGGCGTCGATCGATCCGTAGCGCACGCCGTCGATCTCGATCCCCTCGATCAGATCTTCCAGCTGCGCCTGGCTCACCTCGCCATAGGCGCGGGCGCGATAGGTGCGCTCGACGCCGGTCGACGGCAGCTCGAGCTGGCGCTTGAGGCCGCCGTCGGTGGTGAGCAGCAGCAGCCCTTCGGTGTTGAGATCCAGCCGGCCGACCGGCATCACCCGCGGCAGCTCGGGCGGCAATTTGTCATAGATGGTGGGCCGGCCCTTGGGATCGCGTTCGGTGGTCAGCAGGCCGGATGGCTTGTGATAGCGGAACAGCCGTGCCGGGGCCGGCGGCTTCACCGGCTTGCCGTCCACGGTCACGCCGTGCAGCGAGGTGACGATGGTGGCGGGCGTCTCGAGCGCGACGCCGTCGATCGCGACGCGGCCCTCCGCGATCATCCGCTCGATCTCGCGGCGCGAGGCGATGCCGGCACGGGCAAGGAGCTTGGCGATCCGCTGCGGCTCGCGCTTGCCCGCGCGCAGCGGACGATCGGGCTCGCGTCGGGGAGCATCGGGAGAGGGCTTGGGCATGGCGATGCCCATAGAGCGGTTTCGCCGAACCGTCATGCGCGAACTTGGCTCAGGGCTCCAGGTCGAGCCCCTTCCTGCCTCGGTGCGGCGTATGCGCGGGCGCATGCGGGGGCTCGATCTCGGCGGGTTCGAGCACCTCGATCGAGCCTTCCCATTTGGCGACGACGGCGCTCGCCACCGCATTGCCGATCACGTTGGTGGCGGATCGTCCCATGTCGAGGAAATGGTCCACCGCCAGGATCAGGAGCAGCCCTGCCTCCGGAATGTTGAAGAAACCCAGCGTGGCGGAGATCACCACCAGGCTGGCGCGCGGCACGCCGGCCATGCCCTTGCTCGTCACCATCAGCAGCAGCAGCATGGTGATCTGCTGTCCGATGCTGAGTTCGATCCCATAGGCCTGCGCGATGAAGATCGTCGCGAAGGTGCAGTACATCATCGAGCCGTCGAGATTGAACGAATATCCCAGCGGGAGCACGAAGCTGGCGATGCGGCGCGGCACGCCGAACCGGTCGAGCGCTTCCAGCGTGCGGGGAAAGGCGGCTTCGGAAGAGGCGGTCGAGAAGGCGAGCAGCACGGGCTCGCGCAGATAGCGCACGAGCAGCTGCGCCCTCGGCCCGACGATCAGCCGCGCAGCCGCGATGAGGACGATCCACAGCAGGATCAGGCCCAGATAGAAGCCGCCCATGAAGTATCCGAAGGTGCCGAGGATCGATGGTCCTTCCTTGGCGACGGCTGCCGAGACCGCCGCAAAAACCGCGAAGGGCGCGGCGCGCATGACATAGTCGGTGATCTGCAGCATCACCTGGGCCAGCGCCTCGATCCCCTTCACCAGCGGCGCGGCCTTTTCGCCGATCGCGGTGATGGCGACGCCCATGAAGATGGAGAAGACGACGATCTGCAATATCTCGTTGTTCGCCATCGCCTCCGCGATCGACTTGGGCACGAGATGCGTCACGAAATCCTTGAGCGTGAAGCTGGCGCTTTCGACGCCGCTGGCGGCGCCGCCGGCGGGCAGGGCGAGATGGAGGCCGATGCCCGGGTTCAGCAGATGGACGAGGATCAGGCCGAGCGTCAGTGAGACGATGCTGGCGCTGACGAACCACAGGATCGCGCGCAGGCCGATCCGGCCCAGGGCGCCGGTATCGCCCATATGTGCGATGCCGACGACCAGCGTGGAGAAGACCAGCGGGGCGATGATCATCTTGATCAGGCGCAGGAAAAGATCGGTGACGATCGAGAAATGATCGGCGATCGCGACCAGGGTCGCGTGATCCGCGATCGTCGCATTCAGCGCCCACCCCGTCGCGATGCCGAGCGCGAGGCCGGCCAGGATGAACCATGTAAGCTTCTTCGCCAAACGTTCAGCCTTTCGTCAGCACTCTTTCGCCATATCCCTCGTCGACCGGAAACATGGTTTTGGTCAAGCGTTGGGACAAAGCGTAACGACCGGGGTATCGATGGCGTTCGGATTGAGACGGCAGCATCGCAAGTATGTGAAGACGGTGCTGATCGTCGAGGACGAGCCGTTGCTGGCTTTCGATACCGAACATATCCTGACCGAGGAAGATTATGGCGTCGTCGGCGTGGTCGACACCGTTGCCGAGGCGGTCGCGCTCCTCAGCGGTTTTGCGGTCGATCTCGTTCTGGCGGACGTGAGACTGTCCGGAAGCGATGGCGGTATCGAGGTGGCGCGGGAAGCGCACGCACGCGGAGTGCCCGTGCTCTTCGTCAGCGGCAACTGCCCGATCGACGCGCGGGCGCTCGCGATCGGTTGCCTCGCCAAACCCTATCGTCCGCGTGATCTGCTGGCCGCGCTCGACGCGATCGACATTCTGCTCGCAGGCGAAGTGCCGAGGCGCCTGCCACGTTCGCTCAGCCTCTATCCGCGCACCGCAGCTGCCGGCAGCTGATCGCGGCGGCGACACGGCCCTGCTTTCGACGATGCCCGTCGGCTGTTCGTCGAAACGAAAATGAATTTGGGACGTTATGAGCGTCAGGTGCGGCCGGGATGATCCCGGTCGTGGTGATGACGAAGACCGAGTTCCTTGCAAGGGAGCGGAACGCCTCCGAACATTGGTTCGGAGGCGTTTTGTTTGGAGGGTTCTCAAAAGAGATTCAAAGTCTCGCCGCGCGCCACTAAGGTCCCGCCATGACAGAGACAGCAAAAGCCGCCGGATGGCGCGCAACCTTGCCCGCCGCCGTGCGGCCTTATGTTGAACCTGCCCCGCTGGCTGCCCTGTTTCTCGGCCTTTCGTCCGGTTTCGGCTATGCGATGATCGCGTCGACGCTGGCGAGCTGGCTGTCGGACGAAGGGATCGACATCAAGCAGGTCACCGCCTTCGCCCTCGTCATCCTGCCCTATAACTTCAAGTTCCTGTGGGCTTGGATCATCGAAGGCGTGAAGCTGCCGCTGCTGCACCGCCTCGGCCAGCGCGTGTCCTGGATGCTGGTGGCCGGTGTGCTGATGATGGTCGCGCTCGCCAATCTCGCCGCACATCCGCCGTCCGCGGATCTGGCGGCGACGGCTGTCGCAGCGCTGCTGGTCGGTATCGCGGGCGCGACCTACGATATCGTCATCGACGGTTATCGCATCGAACTGCTCCCGCCGGAGCAACTCGGTGTGGGCGCGGGCATGTCGCAATATGGCTGGCGGATCGGCGCGAGCGCGGCAGGCGCGCTCGCCCTGGTGGTGGCGCAGAGCTGGAGCTGGCAGGCGGCCTATCTCGTCTGCTCGGGCTTCGCATTGTTCGGCATGGCCACCGCGCTGATCATGGGCGAGCCGAAGCGTCACGAGGAGATCAGCGCCCGCCGGCCCATGGCGGAAATCGGCCGAGCCGTGATCGGCCCGTTCGTCGAGTTCTTCCAGCGGCGCGGTGCGCTCGTGATCCTGCTCTTCATCATCCTCCACAAGATCGGCGACACGCTGGCCAACCTGACCTTCCGCCCGTTGTTCAAGACGCTCGGCTACACCAAGAACGAGATTGCGCTGTTCGATGTCGGCGTAGGTTTCTGGGCGTTGCTGATCGGCGTGTTCGTCGGCGGCATCCTCTATGCCCGGATGGGGCTGAAGCGCTCGGTGCTGTTCAGCCTCGTCCTCATGATGGTCTCGAACCTGAGCTTCGCCGGGCTCGCGCTGGTCGGCCATTCCAATGCGGCCATGGCGGGGGCGATCGGCTTCGAGAATTTCGCGAGCGGCATCGGCGGGGTGACGGTGGTCGCTTATTTCTCCGCCTTGTGCGACCTGCGCTTCACGGCTGCCCAATATGCGCTGATCTCCGCCGCGGCCAGCATCGTCGGTCGGGTCGTCACCGGCACGACGGCCGGCACGCTGATCGATGCGATGGGTTTCGTCGAATTCTACATCTTCACGACAATCATCGCCTTGCCCGGCATCCTCTTATTCTGGGTGATGATGCGGATGGGCCTGATCGAGGATTCTCTCGGCACCGCAGGCGCCGAACCGGCTTCCTGAAAAAATACCCTCTCCCCGGCTGGAGAGTGCCGGGGAGAGGGTGAGCTCAGCCATCGGTTCCGTCCCTCGTCGGAACCGGGGCGTTCGCTCGAGTTAAGCGGCGCGGGGAGTCATGGGAGGCGCCGCTGGAGAGCCGGTTCAAAAGGTCAGGTCGGTCACCGCCTCGCCCAGCGCTTCGGCGCTGGTCAGGGCACCGAGGCACAAGGGGGTGCCCAGCAGATCCTCGAGTGCGTTGTGCGCTTCGAAACGGTCGCGAGGCGCGGCGGTGATCGCGTGCATCAGCATCGCTTCGTCCCTGGTCATCCGCGGGCAGCAACAGGGCGCCACGACGATCTTGCGCGCCGAGGCGCGCGAAAATCTCCGCCATCAGCGCACGCAGCAGGATAAGCGGCCGGCGATAGGAAAGGCCGAAGCCAGTCAGGCAGGCATGGGCGGCATGCGCATCGTTGAGCCCGTGCGCTGCCATCCGGCGGATTGCGAGCAGGAGCAGACGTGAACGCTCCTCAGGCGGGGCAGCGAAGGGCAGGACGGCTGCGAAATCGTCGCGCGGCATGCGGAACTCCTCTCTGGGCTGCGACCAAAGAAGCATGTTCGCTATTGCAAGTCAATCGCAATAAATCAGTCGGGGATTTCCTCGTTGAGTGCGAGTACCGCGCCCGCGAGGTAGAGCGAGCCGAGGATCAGCACGACCGGCGGTTGTGCCCGATCGGCGTGGCGGCCGATCCAGTCGATTGCCTGTTCCGGCCCGCCGGCCGTCAGCCCCACCAGGCCGGCGCCGCGCGCGGCGGCTGCCAGCGCGGTTGGCTGATGATGATCGTGGTTCGGCACCGGCACGGCATGGACGGTCGCGGTTCGGCCGCCGAAAGGCCGGAGCACGCCAGCCGGATCCTTGTTCGCCAGCATTCCGAGAATGATGTGGAAGGGTCGGCCCGCCGCGACATGGCCGCGGAAGAAATCGGCGATGGCCCGCGCGGCGGCGGGATTGTGGCCTCCGTCCAGCCACAATTCCGACCCCTGAGGGAGCCGTGCGTGGAGGGGGCCGCTGCCGAGCCGTTGCAGACGGGCCGGCCATTCCGCCCAGCCCATCGCCGCGCGATAGGCCGAATCGGGAATGTGGATCGCATCCTGATGGCGCATCATCGCGACGGCGAGCGCGGCGTTCATCGCCTGGTGGCTTCCGGGCAACCGCGGCAGCGGCAGATCGAGCTTTCCCGTCTTGTCGCGATAGTGCAGCCGCTTCTGATAGGCGGCGGCATCCCAGACGCCACCTTTGGCGAGCCAGTTCGCGCCTTTGGCCATCACGACCTCGCCGATGCGCTGCGCCAGGCTCGCCGGATAATGCATGGTGACGAGCGGCACGCCGCGCTTGGCGATGCCGGCCTTCTCGGCGGCGATGTCCTCGGCCGTGTCGCCGAGAAAGGCCTGATGATCGAGGCCGAGCTGTGCGATTCCGGTGACGGCCGGGGCCTCGATCACGTTGGTCGCATCCAGCCGTCCGCCGAGGCCGACCTCGAGGATGCAGGCATCCGCCGGCTCGCGCGCGAAAGCGAGGAATGCGGCGGCGGTCGTTACTTCGAAGAAGCTGGCGCCGACATCGCTCCCGACGTCCAGCACCTCGCTGAGCAAGGGGGCGAGCGCCTCGTCCTCGATCAGGCGTCCCGCGATCCGGATGCGTTCGTTGAAGCGCACCAGATGGGGGCTCGTGAACACATGGGCGCGCAGCCCCGCCGCCTCGATCGCCGCGCGCAGATAGGCACAGACCGATCCCTTGCCGTTCGTACCAGCGACGTGGAAGATCGGCGGAAGGTCACGCTCGGGGTGGCCAAGCCGGTCGAGCAGCAGCGAGATACGCTCCAGCCCGAGAATGTCGGCGCCGGGCGAAAGCCGCCAAAGCCGGTCGAGCTGTGCCTGAACGGCGGGATCCGACGATGTCGCGTGGTCGGGCATTAGTCTCCCGTGGGTGGATTGAGACCGCGAAGCGTCACGCAGCTTTCGCGGGGGCGAGATAGCCGATGAGCTGGGCCAGCCGCGCACGCAGATCGTGGCGGTGGACGACCATGTCGATCATGCCGTGGTCCAGCAGATATTCGGCGCGCTGGAAGCCCTCGGGCAGCTTTTCGCGGATGGTCGATTCGATCACCCGCTGTCCGGCGAAGCCGATCAAGGCGCCCGGCTCGGCGATCTGCACGTCGCCGAGCATGGCATAGCTGGCGGTGACTCCGCCCGTCGTCGGATCGGTCAGCACGACGATATAGGGCAGGCCCGCCTCGCGCAGCTTGGCGATGGCGACGGTGGTTTTCGGCATCTGCATCAGGCTCAATATGCCTTCCTGCATGCGCGCGCCGCCCGCCGCGGTGAAGATGATATAGGGGCTGCGCTCCGCGATCGCCGCTTCCACTCCCGCGACGAACGCTGCGCCCACGCCGAGACCCATGGATCCGCCCATGAAGGCGAAATCCTGTATGCCGACGACGGCCTTATAGCCCTCGATCGTGCCTTTGGCGTTGATCAGGGCGTCCGTCTCCCCTGTGGCCGTGCGGGCGGCCTTGATCCGATCGGTATAACGTTTCGAATCGCGGAATTTCAGCGGATCCTCGGTTACCTGCGGGATCGGCAGCAGCGTGTAGACGCCGCTGTCGAACAGATCGTTGAAGCGCGCATCCGGGCCGATCCGGCCATGATGGTTGCACTTCGGGCAGACCGACTGATTTTCCTCATATTCCTTGACGAAGATCATCTGCCCGCAACCGGCGCACTTATGCCAGAGATTGTCGGGCGTCTCGCGCTTGGTGATCGACGCGATGGACTGACGGACGCGGTTGAGCCAGCTCATGCCGCCTTCTCCTGCCGGGCGCCGCGGATCGCCGCGCTCAAGGTGGATATATAGTCTTTCACCGGTCCGGGCGCACCCGCGCCATGCTGGCCGACCAGGTCGACGATCGCCGATCCCACGACGACGCCGTCGGCGACGCGCGCGATCGCCGAGGCCTGCTCGGGCGTGCGTACGCCGAAGCCGACCGCGACGGGCAGCGTCGTCGCCGCCTTGAGCCGCGCGACCGCGCTTTCGATCGAAGCTTGGGCGGCCTGCTGCAGCCCGGTGATGCCGGCGACAGAGACATAATAGAGGAAGCCCGAAGCGCCTTCGAGCACGGTGGGCAGGCGGGCGGCATCGGTGGTCGGTGTCGCGAGGCGGATCAGATCGATGCCGGCGCTGCGCAGCGCCGGCCCGAGCGCGTCATCCGCCTCGGGTGGCACGTCCACGCAAATCACGCCATCGATGCCCGCCTTCGCCGCCTCGGCCGCGAACCACAGCGGCCCGCGCCGGACCATCGGATTGGCGTAGCCCATCAGGACGAGTGGAAAATCGGGATGCCGCTTGCGGAAATCGGCAGCGATTTCGAGGAGCTTGATCGTCGTCGTTCCCGCGCCGAGGGAGCGAAGATTGGCTCTCTGGATGGCGGGGCCGTCGGCCATCGGATCGGTGAACGGCATGCCGAGCTCGATCACGTCCGCGCCGCCTGCGACGAGCGCGTCGAGGATCGCGGGGGTCGCCTCGGGTGTGGGATCGCCGCCGGTGACGAAGGTGACGAGCGCCGCGCGATCTTCTGCTGCGCAACGGGTGAAGGTGGAAGAGAGGCGCGTGGTCACAGCTTCACCCCCAGCGAGTCCGCCACCGTGAAGATGTCCTTGTCACCGCGTCCGCTGACGTTGACGACGACGATCTTGTCCTTGTCCAGCGTCGGCACGATGCGTTCGGCGACGGCCAGCGCATGGGCAGATTCGAGCGCGGGGATGATGCCTTCCAGCTTGCACAGCGTCTGGAAGGCGGCCAGCGCTTCGTCGTCCGTGCACGGTTCGTAGGTCACCCGGCCATTTTCGTGCAGCCAGCTATGCTCCGGCCCGATGCCAGGATAGTCGAGCCCGGCCGAGATGGAATGCGCCTCGGTGATCTGGCCGTCCTCGTCCTGGAGTAGATAGGTGCGATTGCCATGCAGCACGCCGGGGCTGCCGCCTGCCAGGCTCGCCGCATGCTGGCCCGTCTCGATGCCATGGCCCGCCGCCTCGACGCCGATCATCGCCACGTCGGGATCGTCGAGGAAGGGATGGAACAGCCCGATCGCGTTGGACCCGCCGCCCACCGGCGCGATCAGCAGGTCGGGCAGCCGGCCCTCCGCCTCCAGCATCTGTGCGCGGGTTTCGACGCCGATCACCGACTGGAAGTTGCGCACCAGCTCCGGATAGGGATGCGGGCCGGCGGCCGTGCCGATGATGTAAAAAGTGTCGTGGACGTTGGCGACCCAGTCGCGCAGCGCCTCGTTCATCGCGTCCTTCAGCGTCTTCGCGCCGGATTCGACCGGACGGACCTCCGCGCCGAGCAGGCGCATGCGGAAGACGTTGGGCTGCTGCCGGGCGACGTCCACCGATCCCATGAAGATGGTGCAGGGCAGGCCGAAGCGCGCGGCCACCGTCGCGGTAGCGACACCATGCTGGCCGGCGCCGGTCTCGGCGATGATCCGCGTCTTGCCCATCCGGCGGGCGAGCAGGATCTGGCCGATGCAGTTGTTGATCTTGTGCGCGCCGGTGTGGTTCAGCTCCTCGCGCTTTAGATAGACCTTCGCGCCGCCAAGATGCTCGGTCAGGCGCTCGGCGAAATAGAGCGGGCTCGGCCGGCCGACATAATGGGTCAGCAGCGAGCGGAATTCCGCGTCGAATGCCGGATCGGCCTGCGCGGCGCGATATTCGCGCTCCAGGTCGAGGATCAGCGGCATCAGCGTTTCGGCCACATAGCGTCCGCCGAACTGACCGAAATGGCCGCGCTCGTCGGGCTGGGCACGCAGGGAGTTCTTGATGGTCATAGTCGTGCGACCGCTTGGAGGAAGCCGGCGATCTTGTCCACATCCTTGACTCCCGGCGCGCTTTCCACGCCGGAGGAGATGTCGACCAGCCGTGCGCCGGTGATGCCGACGGCTTCGGCGATGTTGTCCGTGTCGAGGCCGCCCGAAAGCGCCCAGGGCAGGGCATGAGAATGGCCGTTCAGCAGCTTCCAGTCGAAGCGCAGGCCGTTGCCGCCGGGCAGGTCGGCGCCCTTGGGCGGCTTGGCATCGTAGAGCAGCCGGTCCGCCGTGCCGCGATACAGGCGCCCCGCATCAAGATCGGCACGGGTCCGCACCGGGATCGCCTTCCACAGCTCGATGCCGGGATGCGCCCGGACGCGGTGGAGTAGCTCGGGCGGTTCGGCGCCATGGAGCTGGATGACGTCGAGCTTGGCGACCGCCAGCACATGCGCGACGAAGCCGGGATCCGGATCGACGAACAGGCCTACCCGCGCCACATGCGCGGGCACGCGGGCGGCCAGCCCACCCGCCTGCTCCGGCGTCACGTTGCGCGGGCTCTTCGGAAAGAAGACGAAGCCGACGTGCGACGCGCCGCCGCCAATGGCAGCATCGAGCGTGTCGAGCGTCGACAGCCCACAGATCTTGGCGGTGATTCGAGACATGGTCCGTATCTAGGCTCGCTTTCCCGCTTTCGGGAGAGGCCGTTACAGAGTGGCTTCGATCGCGCGCGCGGCCAGGTCCGGATCGCGGGCCTGGGTGATCGGCCGGCCGACGACCAGGATCGAGGCGCCGTTGTCGAGCGCCTGGCGCGGCGTCATCACCCGCTTTTGATCGGCCAGCTCGCCGTCCGCCGGGCGCACGCCCGGCACCACGAAGAAGCCGCCCGGCCAGAGCTTGCGCGCAGCCGCCACTTCGTTGCCCGAGCAGACGATGCCATCCAGCCCCGCCTCGCGTGCCAGCATGGTCAGCCGCTCCACCTGGGGATGCGGATCGGAGCCGAGGCCGATCGAAGTCAGGTCATCGCCGTCCAGGCTGGTCAGCACCGTGACGGCGACCACCTTGGTGCCGAGCGGCGCCGCGGCCTTGGCATCCTCCATCATCGCGCGGCCGCCGGCGGCGTGGATGGTCAGGATCGCCGGCTCCAGCCCTTGCAGGGCCTGGACAGCCTTGGCGACGGTGTTCGGAATATCATGGAGCTTGAGGTCAAGGAAGATCGGCAGCCCCAGCGCGGCCATCTCGCGCACGCCGGCATGGCCGTTGGCGCAGAAGAACTCGAGGCCGAGCTTCAGCCCCCCCACATGATGGCGCACCCGCTTCGCAAGCTCGAGCGCGCGGCCGAGGTCGGGTGTGTCGATGGCGACGTAGAGGCAGCTCGTCATGGCATTTCCGGGGGAACGGGGGAAGGAAGCGGCGCGCCTTCAGGCGGGGCCGCGGGCAGCGTCGGCTCGGGCGCGGCGCGCGTTTCGACCAGTGTCCGCTCAGCCGTTTCGAGACGGCGGCGAAGCTGCCAGCGCGTCGCGCGATGCAGGATGAAGGGCGGCAAGAAGCCGATCAGGAAGGTTATGCCGAGCAGCACGGGCAGCGGCGTATAGGCTTCCAGATCGCCCCACAGGACGATCTTCGTCGGCGGCGACCAGTTCTTGAGCGAGAACACCGCCGCGATCACGGCGAGCACCACCCAGAAGAGGGTCTTGAGGAATTGCATGTGCTCGTCTCCTTGCGACCATCTAGGCAAAGTGACGGAAAATGGCCAGAGCCACGCCATTTCCGACCCGGGCGGCGTCAGGAGCCGCCTCAGCCTACCTCGTTTTCCAGCGTTTCGAACAATTCGGGTATGGCGGTCAGCCGGTTGCGCTCTTCAGCCAGAATCGATCGGAAAGCCTGCCGCTTCAGTGTCGTGATGCGGCCAGGCGGCAGGCGCGTTCCCTCGGGCAGGGCGGAAACGACGATGTCGATCAGCCGCTCGGCGCCGTGCAGCCGGCCCCACAGATAGTCATTCTCCCGATAGGCGCGGCTGAAGAAGGCGCCGAAGCTGTTGAACTGTATGCCTTTCAGCGTCGCTTCCGCGCCACCTTCGCGGATCGCGGTGGCGTCGTCGGGTGAGATCCGGTCCACTTTGATCGTCTCGAACTCGAACTGGCCCTCGCTCTGGGTGAGGGGAAGCGTGGCGATGTCGTAAAAGGGATAGCCGAGATAGGCGAGCAGCATGGTGCGCCGTTCCGCTCGCGGCAGGGCCGAGAAGGCGGCGGCCAGGCGATCGTCGGCCATCGCATCGATCGCAGCCAGATCGCGCGCTTCGGCCAGCCGGTCGAGCGTATTGGCGGGTTCGCGCCCCGCCTTGCGCGCGGCGTCGATCATCGCGGGTCCGTAGAAGGCGCCCGTCTCCCGATCGAGATAGAGGGATAGCATGGCATAGATGGCGTTGCGGGCCTCCTCGGCGAGATCGAGCGGGCAGCTCTCCGCCTGTTCGATCTCGCCGATCTGGCGGGCGAGGAAACGTAGCCGGCGGATCCGGAAGCCGAGATCATGGGCACGGAAGAAGGCGATCGCCTCGGCACTTGCGCCGCCCGCGGCGATCGCGCCGTCATTGTCGAGGCCGTGCGCCGCGGCCGCCCTGCGGACGATGTCGCGCAGCTTGGGCAGGCTGTTCTGGTCGCTGCCCACGAGGTCGCAGAGCAGGATCGCGATTTCCTCGATCACGCGCTCCAGCTTCAGATGGCCGTAGGAGGCGTAGGCATAGCCGGCCTGTCGGGCGGCGGCGTCCTGTGCCTTGTCGCGCCACACGGCGAGGCGGCTGGCGGTCGGCCGATCGAGGAAGAAGGTGTGTCCGAACAGGCGCTCGATCGTGGTCTCCACCTCCGGGCGGATGGCATCGACGATCCGCCGCATGCGCGCGATCCGTTCCGACCGGCGCGCGATGGATTCGAGATTGTCGCGGATTGGCTGCTCACGGGGAATATCCGAGAGCGCGCCGAAAATCGTCCGGAAGAAGCCGGGCAGTGTCTCGTCATCCTCATGCCCGCCGAAGCGGATGGATTGGCGGCCTGGCTTGGGATCGATGTAGACGAAGCGGCGGTCCACCTCGCGCCGCGCAGGCCGGTCGCGCAGCGCCTCCATCGCCGGGCGGAACGGCGCATTGGCGAGCACCGATCCGTCGATCAACACGGCACGATCGGCCATGCCGGCGGCGAATTGGCGCGGCAGGATACGCTTCAGGAAATCTGCGCGCCCGGGCCAGCTGCGCTCGCGCCGCTCGAGCACGCGATCGAGCTCTGCGACGCTGAAGGGCGGGAAGGCCCCCGGGAAGCTCGCCGTGGCGCGTGCTGCGAACGCCAGTTCCGCAGCGTCGCCGATCGTCCGAGGCGAGCGGCCGTCGTCGGTGAAGGAGATGGTCAGCCGGTGCTCGGTCTCCACCGCTTCGCGCGGCAGGTGAAGCTGCAGCCGCTCGGGATGGCCATGGAAATCGGTGACGGTGACGAACAGGTCGAGGGGCTGGCCTTCGGGGAGCAGGGCAGGGCCAGCGGGGGCTTCGGCCATGGCATCGAGTGCGTTGAGCAGTAACTCCGTGAAGCCTGTGCCGCCGAACGGGGGGGCGAACCAGCGCGCCCGCACGAAGCTGGACAATTTTGCGCGCACTTCGTCCCGCGCGGTTTCGTCGACCGTGCGTTCCACCGCGCCGCCGGGCTTGCCCGTCGCTACCCAGGCGATCGGCGCCGCCCAGATCTTCGAGAAGCGCGACCAGGGGCGCGCGTCGGGATCGATCAGCGTGTCGACGTCGGCAGAGTCGAGCCACATCGCGGTCAGCGGTTCGAGCGACTGGCCGGTCGCGATCGCCTGCGCCAGAAAGACTCCGTTGATGCCGCCCGCGCTCGCCCCCGCGATGATGTCGGTCAGGATCCGAAGCCGCAGGCCGGCCTTATCCTCGATCAGCGCGAGCAGCGACTGATAGACGCCCTGCGTTCCCGTGGAGCTGTTATTGCCTTCGTGAAAGCTCCGGCTGGCCTTGGCGAGCCGCCAGATTTCCTTCGTGATTCCATGCATATAGACGGCGAGGCTGATGCCGCCATAGCAGATCAGCGCCAGCCGCAGTTCCTTCTGCCGCATCAGCAGGGGGTGCCACAGATGCGGCAGCCTGCACAACAGCGCAGGCGGCTAGAGATAGTCTACCTCGATCGCGCCCACTCCTTCGCACAGTCCGACCAGCCGGTCGCCGGGCCGCACGGGGCCGACGCCAGCGGGCGTACCGGTCATCAGCAGGTCGCCCGGCGCGAGCGCCACGAAGCGGGAGAGATAGGCGATCGCTTCGGCGACCGGCCAGATCATGTCGGCCAAGTCGCCTTGCTGCCGTATCGCGCCATTGACCTTCAATTCGATCCGCCCTCGATCGGGATGGCCGATGCGGGACGCGGGCACGATCGGACTGATCGGGCAGGATTCGTCGAAGCCCTTGGCGAGCGCCCAGGGACGGCCGGCCTTCTTGGCCTCCGCCTGCAGATCGCGGCGGGTCATGTCGAGTCCGACGGCGTAGCCGAACACGCAGTCCAATGCCTGACCGACCGGAATGTCGATACCGCCTCCGCCGAGCGCGACGACGAGCTCGATTTCATGATGCAGGTCGGCGGTCGCCAGCGGAAAGGGCAGCGTGCCGCCGCCCGGCACCACGGCATCGGCCGGTTTGGCGAAGAAGAAGGGCGCTTCCCGTTCGGGATTGCCGCCCATCTCCCGGGCATGCTCCGCATAGTTGCGGCCGATGCACCAGATCCGGCGCACCGGAAACGGCTTTTCCGATCCGACAATAGGAACGGTAGGAATTTCAACGACAAGCGACTCGGGATTCATCTCGTCTCTCAAAAGCTGTAGAGCAGGGTCGCGCGGCTGGTGGTGTCGACGGGATCGGTGCCGACCGGGGCGTTCTTTTCATATTGGATATTATAGGAGAACCTGGCCTTCAGCGCGCCGATCAGCTTGGTGTCGATCGATGTCGTAGAGTTGGCGGTGTTGTTACCCTTGTCGAAATAGACCGCGGCATCCTGCTGGATCGTCACGGTCGGCCGAACCTGCCATTTGAACGCCATGGAGGCGCGGCCGGCGAGCGCTGTCTGACGATCCTCATCGACGAAATCGGTGTATCGAACCGCCGGACCGCCTTCGAAGGACAGGGAGATGGTGGGCTTCTTGACGACGGTGTAGCCGATACCGCCGCCGAGCGTGTAGCGGCCGTCATAACCCAAGATCGGATCATGCTCATATTGGGCGATGCCATAGGTATAGAGCTTGTCGTCGAACTTGTAGTTCGGCTGATACTGTGCGTTCATCCGCTCGGTGGTGGTGACATGTTCGGTGCGTTGGTAATCGGCGCGGATGCTGACGCTGTGGCGCCACTTCAATCCTTCGCGATTGAGCTTGAGCGAGCCATAGGCGCCGACGCTTTCCGAGTTGCCGGTCGTCTGGGATGCACCGACCTCGACCTCGCCCTTCCAGTTTTCGAGCAAGCTCGCATTGGCGAGCTGATCGGCGCGGGCGCGCGCTGCAGCTGCCGCCTTCTCCGCGATGCGCGCGTCGTTTTCGGCCTGCAGCGCGTCGATCTGTGCCGCGCCCTGTGGATACATGGCGCGGGCGAGCTTGATCACCGCGGCCACGGACTGCGGATCGCCGCTCGATATCGCCTTCTCGATCAGCGCGCGGGCCGGCGGCGGCAGCGCGATCGCCTCGGGAGAGGGCGGTGGCGGGATGATCAGCGTGACGATCGGGGCCGGGGGCGGAATCACCACCGTCGGCGGATAGCTGCTGTCCAGTAAGTCTTGCGCGATGGCGGGGCAGGCGAAGGTCAAAGGAACGAGCGCCATCAGGGCGCGCAGCGGGCGGCTGAAATACAAACTGGCCTCCGTCCTTCAGCTCAGATGCTCGGCAAACTCCCTTAGCACATCCTCGTAGAGCGCACGCTTGAAAGGCACGATCATATCCGGCAAGTCCTTCGGTTCGGCCCATTTCCAGGCCCGGAACTCGGGGTGCGGCGTATTCAGGTCGATGTCGCCGTCGCTGCCGAGGAAGCGCGCGAGGAACCAGGTCTGCCGCTGACCACCATATTTGCCCTTCCACAGCTTGCCGACCAGATCGGCCGGCAGATCGTAGAGCAGCTCGCTGCGCGCCCGTGCGATGATCCGCACGAGATGGGGACCGATGCCGGTTTCCTCCTCCAGCTCGCGCAGCGCGCCGGCCTCGGCATCCTCGCCCTTATCGAGGCCACCCTGCGGCATCTGCCAGGCCTCCAGCGTCGTATCGATGCGCTGGGCGACGAACACCTTGTCGTCCGCATTGAGAAGCATCACGCCCGCGGCGGGACGATAGGGCAGGCCATTCATTTGGCGGTCTCCGCGATCATCAGCTTCAGCGCCGCGCAGGCTCCGTTCAGGTCGGCCTGGGACGAGGGCAGCGCCTTGCGCAGCGTCAGGAAGCCATGGATGGTGCCCTGCGCCTCGCGATAGACGGTCGGCACGCCGGCCTGCACCGCGGCCGCTGCATAGGCGCGTCCCTGGTCGCGCAGCGGATCCAGCGAGGCAGTGAGCACCAGCGTCGGCGGCATGCCGTTCTGATCGGCGAGTTGGGGCAGGGCGCGCCAGTGCCGCAAGTCCATGCGATAGGCGTCGTTGAACCAGATCATCGCTTCCCTGGTGAGGAAATGATCGGTGCCGAACAGGTCGAAGGACGGGTATTTGTCCGCAAGATCGGTCGCCGGATAAATCGCCCATTGCGCGATCATCGGCACTGGGGCGGGATCGTCACGCAGCGCGAGAGCGGTGATGATGGCGAGATTGCCGCCTGCGCTGTCGCCGGCGAGGACAAGGCCGGTCGCTTCCAGCCCCAGCGCCCCCGGCTGCTGCGCGATCCAGCGTGCCGCTGCCTCGCAATCGTCCGGCGCGGCCGGCCAGCGATGCTCGGGCGCCAGCCGATAATCGACCGAAATCACCGGAATGTCGAGCTGGCGGGCGATCTCCGCGCAGACCGGGGAATAGGAGTTGAGATCGCCCAGCACCCAGCCGCCACCGTGGAAGAACACCATCACCGGTCCCGGTCCGCGCGACGCGCGCGCGTCGAACAGCCGGAGCGTGATGGGCCCGGCAGGTCCCGGGGCCTCCAGATCGCGAATCACGGCCAGCGGGCCGATCGGGACTTCCGCCAGCTGATGCGTCGCCGACGACATCTGCCGGGCGGTCTGAGCGTCGACCTCATAGATGCGCGGGCCGGGGGCGGCATTGAGATAATCGAGGAAAGCTCTCACATCGGGGCGCATAAAGGGTTGGGACAAGGGGGACTCCTCTTGCGTGTCCGGCCCCCGATCCACCAC
This sequence comes from Flavisphingomonas formosensis, assembly GCF_009755815.1. Taxonomy (GTDB): domain Bacteria; phylum Pseudomonadota; class Alphaproteobacteria; order Sphingomonadales; family Sphingomonadaceae; genus Flavisphingomonas; species Flavisphingomonas formosensis. Next base: position 187,089 of record NZ_WRPK01000010.1, on the reverse strand, counting down.
CATCGCCTTTCGATCAAGATGTTCCATCTCGTCCATCACCCCGATTATGCCGTCGCCGCCCCGCCGGGCAGCCCCTATCCGTTCGGAAAGCACGGCATGGTCATGCTCGCGCTGCGCGAAAGCGGCGCCGATTTCGTCGAGCATGTGCCCGATTCGATGCCACGCCCCTGGCTGGAGGCAGTGCACGACCCCGCCTATGTCGCCGAGGTGCTGAGCCTCGCCGTGCCGCGCGAGAAGGAGAGGCGGATCGGCTTTCCGGTGACGGATGTCGTGGCGCGGCGATCGCAGCTCGCGCCCGGCGGCACCTGGCTGGCCGCCCGGCTGGCGCTGACCCATGGCTTCGCTGCGAACACCGCCGGTGGCAGCCATCATGCCCTGGCGGATAGTGGCGCCGGATATTGCGTGTTCAACGATCTGGCGATCGCCGCCCATCGGCTGTTGGCAGAAGGAGATGTGCGGCGCCTCTTGATCGTCGATCTCGACGTGCACCAGGGTGACGGCACGGCGATGCTGCTGGCCGGACGCGAGGAGGCCTTTACCTTCTCCATCCATGGCGAGAAGAATTTTCCCGCGCGCAAGGCATCGTCCGATCTCGACGTGGCTTTGCCGGACCGGACGGACGATGCCGCTTATCTCGACACGCTCGCGGCACACCTGCCTCTCGCGATCGATCGCTCTCATCCGGACATCATATTGTATCAGGCCGGAGTCGATTCGCATGCCGAGGATCGGCTCGGTCGGCTCGCGTTGAGCGATGCGGGGCTGGAAGCGCGGGATCGTCTCGTCATGGCTGCGGCGCAAACCGCCGGTATTCCGCTCGCGAGCGTGCTCGGCGGCGGTTATGGCCGGGATGTCATGGCAGTTACACACCGTCACGTCCGTTCGATACTGACGCTTGCCGACGCAAGCGGCGCTCGGCCCTGACCGACATTTTCTTCTTTGAGAGCCGGGGCGTGCGGGCGTAGGAAGCCCCAAACTTGAGAAGAAGGGTATCTTATAATGGCGTCAGCCGCTCGAGAGCTCACTCCGCGGGAAGCGTCCGCGCATCCGGCGCCGGAGGCGGTCGTCGTGCGTTTTGCGGGCGATTCGGGCGATGGCATGCAGTTGACCGGCGGGCAATTCACTCTGTCGACGGCGCTTGCCGGCAACGATCTTTCGACCTTTCCGGATTTCCCGGCCGAAATCCGTGCGCCGCAGGGCACGACCTTCGGCGTTTCCGCCTTCCAGATCAATTTCGGCTCGACGGCCATCGAGACAGCGGGCGACGAGCCCGACGTGTTGATCGCGATGAACCCCGCGGCACTCAAGACCAATTCGCCTTCGCTCAAGGCCGGCGGGCTGATCATCGCCGACGAGGGCGAGTTCACCGCGCGCAACCTGGCGAAGGCCGGCTATCCGGACGGCGTCAATCCGCTGCACGACGGCAGCCTCGCCAAATGGCAGGTGATCTCGTTCAACATCTCGCAGCTCACCATGGATGCCGTGAAGCCGTTCGGCCTCGGCAACAAGGAGGCGCTGCGCTGCAAGAACATGTGGACGCTCGGTCTGGCGCTCTGGATGTTCGATCGCCCGCGCGAGCCGATCGTCGATTGGCTGAAGGGCAAATTCTCCAAGGCGCCCGTCCTGGCCGATGCCAACATCGCCGCGCTGAACGCCGGCCATGCCTATGGCGAGACCGCCGAGATCGGCGGCCCGATGAAGCAGCATCACATCGATCCGGCGCCGGCCGAACCGGGCCTTTACCGGACGGTGACAGGTGCCGAGTCGATCTCCTTCGGCCTCGTCGCGGGCGCACAGCTCGCCGGTCTGCCGATGTTCTTCGGCGGCTATCCGATCACGCCGGCCTCGGCGATCCTGCATCATCTCTCGCGTCTCAAGGAATTCGGGGTCACCACCTTCCAGGCGGAAGACGAGATCGCCGCCATCGCCTCGGCGATCGGCGCCTCCTATGCCGGCTCGCTCGGCGTCACCTCCTCCTCGGGGCCCGGCGTGGCGCTCAAGGGCGAGGCGATGGGCCTGGCGATCATGACCGAGCTGCCGCTGGTCATCGTCAATTCCCAGCGCGGCGGCCCGTCGACCGGGCTTCCGACCAAGACCGAGCAATCGGATCTCTATCAGGCGGTCTATGGCCGCAATGGCGACGCACCGATGCCGGTGATCGCCGCCCGCTCGCCCGCCGATGCGTTCGAATGCGCGATCGAGGCGTGCCGCATCGCCACCCAGTTCATGACCCCGGTGATGCTCCTGACCGACGGCTATATCGCCAATGCGGCCGAGCCCTGGAAGGTGCCGGACATGTCCGGCTACGAACCCTTCCCGGTGTCGTTCAAGACCGATCTGCCCGCCGAGGGCGAGGTGCTGAAGCCCTATGCGCGTGACGAGAAGCTGGCGCGCCCGTGGATCAAGCCCGGCACGCCCGGCCTGCTCCATCGCATCGGCGGCATCGAGAAGCAGGTCGATACCGGCCACATCGATTATGCGCCCGCCAATCACCAGCGCATGACCGACATCCGCAAGGACAAGGTGGACGGCATTGCCAACCACATTCCCGATCAGGAGATCGAGCTCGGCAATGCGACCGGCAAGCTGGTGATCGTCGGCTGGGGCTCCACCTTCGGTCCGATCCATCAGGCCGTCCGCCGGGCGCGGCGCAAGGGCCTCGACGTCAGCCACGTCCATATCCGCCATATCTGGCCGATGCCGAAGAATCTCGGCGATCTGCTCCGCGGCTTCGACAAGATCATCGTGCCGGAGATGAATACCGGCCAGCTCAAGACGGTGCTGCGCGATCAGTTCCTGGTCGACGCCAAGCCGCTCAACAAGGTCTCCGGCCAGCCCTTCCGCATCGCGGAGATCGAGGCTGCGATCGAAGCCGCGCTCGCATGAAGCCCCCCTCCCCGATGGGGAGAGGGTAAAGGAAGAAGACCATGAACGAGATGACCACCATCAAGACGAGCCCGAAGGATTGGGAGACCGACCAGGAGGTGCGCTGGTGCCCGGGCTGCGGCGACTATGCGATCCTGAAAGCCGTCCAGCGGACCATGCCGGAGCTCGGCGTTCGGCCCGAGAATACGGTGTTCATCTCGGGCATCGGCTGCTCGTCGCGCTTCCCTTATTATATGGAAACCTACGGCTTCCACACGATCCACGGCCGCGCGCCGGCAGTTGCGACGGGCGTGAAGCTCGCCAATCCGGAGCTCGACGTTTGGATCATCACCGGTGACGGCGACGCGCTGTCGATCGGCGGCAACCATACGATGCACATCCTGCGCCGTAATCTCGATTGCCAGATCCTGCTGTTCAACAACGAGATTTACGGCCTGACCAAGGGCCAATATTCGCCCACCAGCCGCGTCGGCACCCGCTCGCCCTCGACCCCGTTCGGATCGGTCGACCGGCCGGCCACGCCGTGCAGCTTCGCGCTCGGCTCGGGCGCGCGTTTCGTCGCCCGCGGCATCGATACGCACAAGTCGCTGCCGTCGGTGCTCAAGGCGGCTCATGCCCATAAGGGCGCGAGCTTCGTCGAGATCTATCAGAATTGCATCGTCTACAATGACGACGTGTTCGCGCCCTTCACCGAGAAGAAGGCGGCGCCGGAAGGCCAGATCTGGGTCGAGCATGGTTCGCCCGTGCTGTTCGCGGGCGGCACCAAGGGGCTCGCGCTCGATCACCAGAATTTGCGCCTGCACGTCGTCGACGTGGCCGATGGCGACTGGCAGGCGGCGGGGGTGATCGTGCATGACGAGACCAATCGCGGTCTCGCCCAGATGCTGATCGACTATGCGCCGGGCGAGGGTGGCCCGGTCGTGCTCGGCGTAATCTACAATTCGCCGCGCCCGACCTTCGACAGCGCCGTGATCGAGCAGAACGAGGCGGCTGCGAAGGGCAAGAAGCCCGATCTGCAATCGCTCATTTCCAAGGGCCAGACCTGGCAGGTTACCAAGGAACCGCACGCCCTATGATCGGCGGGCTGCTGTTCGCCGCGCTGGCCGTGCCTTCGCCCGCTGCCGTCGCCGCCCCGGCACCGGCTCCGCGGGTGGCGGCTCCCGGCGCCGCAGCGGCAGCGCCCAATCGGCGTTCGATCAGCCTGTCCCCGCAGGGGACGGAAGTGGTCAAGCAGTGGGCGGCGCAGAAGGATCCCGAGCTCACGATGCTGATCCAGCAGCAGCGCGCGCTCGGATCGCAGATGCAGATGGTGATCGGCGCGCCGAAGATCGATCTGGCCAAGCTCGAAGAGCTGATGAAGAAGCAGGAAGGCCTGCAGTCCGATATCCGTCAGCGTCGCGATGCCCGCCTGCTGGCGCTGGTGAAGGCGCTGCCCGAGGCGGATCGCTCGATCTTCCTCAAGGGCCTGCAGCCTCCGCCGCCGCCGAGCCCGGCTGCGCCGCCGATCGTACCGCAGTCGCCCGCCAAATAGCATCGGAACCGCGCGGCCCCACGCTCATTCATCGGCGATGACCGCACCCGTCATCCTCTGGTTCCGCCAGGACCTGCGCCTTTCGGATCAACCCGCCTTGCTCGGCGCTGCGGCGAGCGGGCCGGTGATCCCCGTCTACATCCTCGACGATGCGGCGCCCGGCGATTGGCGGATCGGCGCGGCCCAGCGCTGGTGGCTGCATCACAGTCTCGCGGCACTGGAGGACCGGCTGCGCGAGAAGGGGCTGCGCCTGATCCTGCGCCGCGGCGATGCGGTGAAGGAGATCGCCAAGCTGGCCGGGCAGGCCGGTGCCGCTTCGGTCCACGCGCTGCGTCACTACGAGCCCTGGTGGAAGAAGGCGGAGGAGGCTCTCGCGGGGCGGCTCGATCTGTGCTTGTACGACGGCGGGCAATTGCTGCCGCCGGATCGGGTGCTGACCGGCAGCCAGGGGCGTTTCCGCATGTTCACCCCCTTCTGGCGGGCGGCGCTGCGCCAGCTGCCGCCACCGGAGGCGCATCGCGCACCCGCGAAGATCGAAGCGCCGTCCCATTGGCCGCATGGCGACCAGTTGGCCGACTGGGATCTGCGGCCGACACATCCCGATTGGGCGAAGGGTTTCGAGGAATGGACGCCGGGCGAGGAGGGGGCTCGCGCGGCGCTGGACGCCTTCCTGCCGGAGCTTGGCGATTATGATCATGCGCGCAACCTGCCGTCGGTCGAGGGAACGTCGCGCCTCTCGCCGCATCTCCACTTCGGTGAAATTTCACCTGCGCAGGTCTGGCACCGCGCGTCCAAGGCCGCCCATGCCCGCGCAGAGCCGTTCCTGCGGCAGCTGGTATGGCGCGATTTCGCTACCAACATCGTCGATATCCTGCCGGATTATGCCTACCGCAACGGCCGCCCTACCTTCGACCGCCTGCCCTGGCGATCGGGCAAGACGGCCGACGCCGATTTCCGCGCCTGGACGACGGGGCGGACCGGCTATCCGATCGTCGATGCGGGTATGCGCCAGCTCTGGGCGACGGGCTGGATGCACAATCGCGTCCGGATGATCGTCGCCTCCTTCCTCACCCGCCATCTGCTGCTCGATTGGCGGCGCGGCGAGCGCTGGTTCTGGGATACGCTCGTGGATGCCGATTATGGCAACAACGCCGTCAACTGGCAGTGGGTGGCCGGAACCGGCGTCGATGCGAACATGTTCGGCCGGATCATGACCCCGATCGGCCAGTCCGGGAAATTCGACGCCGCCGGCTATATTCGCGACTGGGTGCCGGAACTCGCCGATCTTTCCGACGCGACGATCCACGATCCGCACGCGGCCGGTTGCGCGCTCTCCGCCTATCCCAAGCAGATCGTCGGCCATCGCGAGGGGCGCGAGCGCGCGCTTGCCGCCCAGGCGAAAATTCGCTGATCGACAGTGGATTGCCTCCGCTCCGGGCCTATGTAAGCTGTGTTGCGATAGGGGAGCAGATGACGGCACCACAGCCAGCGAGAGGGCAGCACCTCGTGGCGGCGGATCGCGGTTTCTCGACCGGGTCGACGCTGCTCGCACGCCTGTTCGCGCCCGGTTTCCAACGGCTTCTGGACCGGATCGACACCGGCCTCGCATTCGGCGCGATCGACGTCGCGCTACCCGACGGTACGCAGCGCCACCTTGGCGGGCGAGGACCGGGGCCGATCGCCGAGGTACGCCTGGCGAGCTGGCGCCCGCTGATACGACTCGTCGCCTCGGGATCGGTCGGCTGGTATCGCGGCTGGGCCGAGCGCGAGTGGGACAGCCCGGATCCCGTCGCGCTCTTCGATCTCTTCATGCGCAACCGCCGCACCCTGGGCGATGCTGGCCGCGCCCACGGCCATGGCCGCTGGCTCAACCGCCTGCTCCATGCCTTCCGTCGGAACAGCCGGGAGGGCGCGCGCCGCAACATCGCCTTCCACTATGATCTCGGCAATGATTTCTACGCGGTATGGCTCGATCCTACGATGACCTATTCGAGTGCGGTGTTCGCCGCGCCGACGGACACGCTCGAGGCCGCGCAACGCCATAAGATCGCCCTGCTGCTCGATCGCCTCGCGTTGGCGCCGGGAAGCCGGTTGCTGGAGATCGGGAGCGGCTGGGGGGCGCTCGCGGCCGCGGCCGCGCGCGATCATGACGCCGCCGTCACCGGCATCACCCTGTCGAGCGAGCAATTGGCCTTTGCCGAGCGCCGGATCGAGGCGGAAGGCCTTTCCGGCCGCGTCCGTTTCGCGCTTTGCGACTATCGCGACGTTTCGGGCACCTTTGATGCCGTCGTCAGCGTCGAGATGGTCGAGGCTGTGGGCGAGCGTTATTGGCCCGACTATATGGCCGCGATCGCGCGAACGCTGCGGCCGGGCGGGCGGGCCGCGATCCAGTTCATCTCGATCGACGACGCCATTTTCGAAGGCTATGCCGCCAACACCGATTTCATCCAGACCTACATCTTTCCCGGCGGCATGCTGATCTCCGAAAGCCGCTTTAGGGCGGCGGCCGAGGCGGCTGGCCTGCGCTGGGAAGATCGCAAGGGCTACGGGCTCCATTATGCCGAGACGCTGAAGCGCTGGCGCCAGTCCTTCGACGCCGCGGCCCGGGAGGGCCGGCTGCCGCGCGGTTTCGACGACGCCTTCGTCCGCCTCTGGCGCTATTACCTCATGTACTGCGAAGGCGGCTTCCGCGGCGGCGGCATCGACGTCGCCCAGGTCACGCTGGTGAAGCCGGGCTGAGGGCTTGGGCGTCATGAAAGCGCTTTTTGTCTTCCCGATTTCATGAGAGGAACAAATGGGGATTCTCTCAAGGGGTAGGGAGCTCGATGAAATCATTCTTTTGCGGCTTGGCGCTGCTCGTTGCATCGGCGCCATCATATGCGGCGGATTTCAAGCCGAAGACTGTCGTGATTCCGCCGGTTGGCACGATCGTGGAAGCGACGCCTGGCCAGGAATTCTATGTCGAGACGGCGGTGCGCAGCGTTCCGGCCTATCGGCTCGCGTATCCCTTCAAGAGCAGCATGGCAGGCGCCATGGGCCTGCCGTTCAGCTTCTCGATCGATGATCCGCTCCTGATCCTCAAGGGGCGGTCGGAGGACGGAGTCTGGGCCTATTTCGTTCCGCAGAACGACGCATTTCACGCGTCTCATGGTTTGTTGGGCAGTGTCATTCGGCCTGGCGATATGGTGGGGCTGCGCGTCGACAAGCATGGCGTCAAAGAATGGTTCGTCGACAATTCCCATTATAATCGTGGCCTCAACACGATCTGGACGCGCCGGGTGAAGGAAGGCGATCCCCCCATGGAGTTGGTCGAATCGTCGACGAAAACGATCGGGAGAGAGCCGATCGAGCGCCTCGTCTATCTTGGCGTCGAGCAGGGACGGATGAAGATCCGCTATGAGCAGTTCACCGCGGGCCGAAGCTCCCAGAAAGACGAATTCACCTTTCCCGTGGACAAGGAAGGACGGGGGCTGGGCGCGGTGAACGGCGCCGAATTTTCGGTCGTCGCGGGACCGGTCAAGGCGACGATCGTCGTCACCAAGCCGATGTCGGGAGTGGACATCATCATTCCGGAGAAGCCCGAGGACGCTCCGCCGGCGAAGCCGACGACCTGAGGCGAGGGGTTCTGGCGGCGAAGGGCCGCCCGCCTTACCCCTCGACGCGCAGGCGGTGTCCCGTCTCGAAGTCGCCCGCGATCAGGTCCACGATCGCGTGGCCGACGACGATCGGCGATTTCAGCGTCGCCTGATCCTCGCCAGGGAAGGCCTTCTGGCGCATCTTGGTCGCGGTCGCGCCGGGATCGACAATGGCGACCTTAACCGTGCTCACATTGCGCATCTCCTCGCCATAGGTGAGGAGCAGCGTTTCGAGCGCGGCCTTGGAGGCGGCGTAGGGGCCCCAGAAGGGACGCGGCTGGGTCGCGACGCTCGAAGTCAGGCCAATAAGATGGGCGGCCTTGCTCCGCCGCAGCAGTGGATCGAAGGCGGCGATCAGCGCCTGCTGCGCAGCGATGTTGAGCGTCAGCAGCGAGGCGAGTTCCTTGGCGTCGGCATGCGGCACCGGCGCCAGCGTGCCGAGCATGGCCGCGTTCAGCACGAGGATGTCGAGCGCCTCCCAGCGGCCGCCGATGGCGCCCGCCAGCCGGCCGATGCTATCTGTCTCGGTCAGGTCGAGCGGCGCGATCGTGGCCGTGCCGCCGGCTTCGTGGATGCGTTCCTCCACCTCCTCGAGCCCGCCCGAGGAACGGGCGGTGAGGATCACGTGGGCGCCGGCACGGCCCAGTGCTTCCGCCGTGGCGGAGCCGATGCCGCGAGACGCACCGGTGACGAGGGCCAGACGGCCCGCAAGGGGTTTTTCGGTCATCTTCGGATCGGGCTGGGGTCAGACCATCACCCGCTCGGCCAGCAGCGAGAGCTGGTCGGCAGGGGCAACCTCCTCCTGATCGGTCAGGTGGGTCGGATAGTCGCCGGTGAAGCAGGCATCGCAAAATTGCGGCTTGGCGTCGTCGCGCATGTCCTCGCCGAGTGCCTTGTAAAGGCCGTCGATCGACAGGAAGGCGAGGCTGTCCGCCTTGATATAGTCGGACATCTGGCCGATCGTCATCTGTGCGGCGAGCAGCTTGGCCCGCTCCGGCGTGTCGACGCCATAGAAGCAGCTGTGTCGCGTCGGCGGCGAGGCGACGCGGAAATGCACCTCGCGCGCGCCCGCGTCGCGCAGCATCTGCACGATCTTGAGGCTGGTCGTGCCGCGCACGATCGAGTCGTCGATCAGCACGACCCGCTGGCCGCTGATTAGCGCGCGATTGGCGTTGTGCTTCAGCTTGACGCCGAGATGGCGAACCTGGTCGCCCGGCTGGATGAAGGTGCGGCCCACATAGTGGGAGCGGATGATGCCGAGCTCGAATGGAATGCCCGACTGCTGGGCATAGCCGATCGCCGCGGGCGTGCCCGAATCGGGAACAGGGATAACGAGATCGGCCTCCACCGGATTCTCGATCGCGAGCTGCGCGCCGATCCGCTTGCGCACCGAATAGACCGAGGAGCCGTCGACGATCGAATCGGGCCGCGAGAAATAGACGTGCTCGAAGATGCAGGGGCGGGGCCGGATCGGCGCGAACGGCCTGATCGAACGCAGGCCCTGCTCGGAAATGATCACCAGCTCGCCAGGTTCGACCTGACGGATGAAGGTGGCGCCGACCACGTCGAGCGCGACCGTTTCGGATGCGAAGATATAGGCATCGCCGACGCGGCCCATCACCAGCGGGCGGATGCCGAGCGGATCGCGGCAGGCGATCATGCCTTCGGGCGTCATGCAGACCAGCGAATAGGCGCCCTCGACCTGCTTCAGCGCGTCGATGAACTTGTCGAGCAGGGTCCGGTAGGAGGAGGTGGCGACGAGATGGATGATCGTCTCGGTGTCGCTGGTCGACTGGAAGATCGAACCGCGGCGGACGAGTTCGCGCCGCAGCTTCATCGCGTTAGAGAGATTGCCGTTATGAGCGACCGCGAAGCCGCCCGACGAGAGCTCGGCGAACAGCGGCTGGACGTTGCGCAGCGCCGTCTCGCCGGTCGTCGAGTAGCGGACGTGGCCGACCGCGACCCGACCCGGCAGGCTCCGAATCACCTCGTCCTTGTCGAAATTGCCGGCAACGTGACCCATCGCCCGATGCGAATGGAAGCCGTGGCCGTCCCAGCTCGTGATTCCGGCCGCTTCCTGGCCGCGATGCTGGAGCGCATGGAGACCGAGCGCGACCATGGCCGCGGCGGTTTCCGCGCCCCAGATGCCGAATACGCCGCACTCTTCGCGCAGCTTGTCGTCGTCGAAAGGATGTGTGGTGAGCATGTTTTTTTGACCCGTCGCCATGGCGGTTCGGCGCGCATATAGGGACGACCGGGCGATTTGTCGCCCCCAATGAGACGGATTTGTGACGATGGCCGACAACATGCTCGAAAACAGGACGCGACTCACCCCGAAATGGGACGAACGCGGGCTTATCCAGGCGATCGCGACCGATGCCGCGAGCGGCGACCTGCTGATGGTCGCGCATATGAATGCGGAGGCGCTGGATCGTACCCTGGCGAGCGGCGAGGCCCATTTCTGGTCGCGCTCGCGCCAGGCGATCTGGAAGAAGGGCGAGACCTCTGGCCATGTTCTGCGCATCGTCGAGATCCGGATCGACTGCGATCAGGATGCCGTGTGGATGAAGGTGGATCCCGCCGGCCCGGCCTGCCACACAGGTGAGCGTAGCTGCTTCTACCGCGTGGTCGAGGGTGGCCAACTCCGGCGGGATTGACCTTTACGCATACGTCAATTACATGCCGCGGATGCCGACCGCATCACGCCGTGCCGCGATCGACCTCCCAGACCATCGCGGCGAAGCCAATTTCACCATCACCGAGCTCTGCTCGGAATTCGGTGTCACGCCGCGCGCCTTGCGCTTCTACGAGGATGAAGGGCTCATCGCGCCGCGGCGCGAAGGGCTCGCCCGCATCTATTCGCGGCGCGATCGCGGGCGGCTGGCCTGGATCCTGCGCGGCAAGCGCGTGGGCTTCAGCCTTGCCGAAATCCGCGAGCTGATCGATCTCTACGACGTCGATCCCGATCATGTCGAACAGCGCCGCGCGACCGAGGCCAAGTGCCTTGAGCGGATCGCTCAGCTGGAAAAGCAGAAGATCGAGATCGATGCGACGATCGCCGAGATCAAGGCGTTCCTCGATCAGCTTCCCTGACGGGCAGCGGCCGCCACGAACATAAGGGAGAAACAGGATGCCGAGCTATTCCGCGCCGGTGCGCGACACGCGCTTCGTGCTCGATCATGTGCTGAAGATCGATCGCTACGCGAACCTGCCGGGCTTTGTCGCGGCCAGCCCGGACATCGTGGAGGCCGTGCTGGGCGAAGGCGCGAAATTCTGCGAGGAAGTCCTGTTCCCGCTCAATCCGGTCGGCGACCGGGAGGGCTGCACCCGCCATGACGATGGCAGCGTGACGACGCCGACCGGCTTCAAGGACGCCTATCGGCAGTATGTCGAGGGTGGCTGGACGACGCTCGGCGCGCCGGAGGAAGTCGGCGGGCAGGGGTTGCCTCATGTCATCGCCACCGCTTTCGAGGAATATCTCGTCTCGGCCAACATGGCCTTCTCCATCTACAATCTGCTCGCCCAGGGCGCGATGGCGGCGCTGCATGCGAAGGGCACGGACGAGCAGAAGCAGACCTATCTAACCAAGATGGTGTCGGGCGTCTGGTCCGGCACGATGAACCTCACCGAGCCGCATGCCGGCACCGATCTGGGCATGATCCGCACCCGCGCGGAGCCGCGCGAGGACGGCAGCTATGCGATCACCGGCACCAAGATTTTCATCTCGGCGGGCGAGCACGACCTGACCGAGAACATCATCCATCTCGTGCTGGCGAAGATCAGCGGGGCGCCGGACACTGTGAAGGGCATCTCGCTGTTCGTCGTGCCCAAATTCCTCGTGAATGCGGACGGCTCGCTCGGCGCGCGCAACGCCGTCTCCTGCGGCTCGATCGAGGAGAAGATGGGCATCCACGGCAACGCCACCTGCGTCATGAACTATGACGGGGCGACCGGCTGGCTGGTCGGCGAGGAGAATAAGGGCCTCGCCGCGATGTTCATCATGATGAATTCAGCGCGCCTCGGCGTCGGCCTCCAGGGCCTCTCTCAGGGCGAGGTCGCTTATCAGAATGCCGTCGCCTATGCGAAGGAACGGCGGCAGGGCAGGGCGCTCACCGGCCCCGCCGATCCGCAGGAAAAGGCGGATCCGCTCTTCGTCCATCCCGACATCCGCCGCATGCTGATGGAGTGCAAGGCCTATACGGAGGGCCTGCGCGCGCTGATGCTGTGGGGGGCGCTGCAGGTCGACCTGACCCACAATGCGGCGAGCGCCGAGGAGCGGCAGGCGGCCGACGATCTCATTTCCCTGCTGATCCCCGTGATCAAGGGTTATGGCACCGACAAGGGCTATGAGATCGCGACCATCGCCCAGCAGGTCTATGGCGGCCATGGCTACATCCGCGAGAATGGGATGGAGCAATATGTCCGCGATGCCCGCATCGCGATGATCTACGAAGGCACCAACGGCATCCAGGCGATGGATCTCGTCGGGCGCAAGCTCGCGGCCAATGGCGGCCGGGCGATCCGCGCCTTCTTCGATATGGTGGCGGCGGAGATCGCCGAGGCGAAGCAGGGGCCGCAGGCCGATTTCGCCGCGCGACTGGAAAAGGCGCTCGGAGAGCTGCAGGCGGCCACGATGTGGCTGATGCAGAATGCCATCGCCCAGCCGGATAATGGCGGCGCGGCGGCCTACAGCTACATGCATCTGGCCGGCATCGTGACGCTGGGCCTCATGTGGCTGCGCATGGCGCGCACCGCGCAGGTGCTGCTCGATGAGGGCGAGGGTGACCCCGCATTCCTGGAGGCGAAGCTGGTGACGGCGCGCTTCTTCGCGGAACGGATCATGCCCGATGCGGGCGCGCTACGGCGGAAGATCGAGGCCGGCTCCGAAGCGCTGATGGCGTTGCCGGCCGAGGCGTTTTGACGTCCGTGGGTTTCACTTCCGTTTTGGCTGAGCTCGTCGAAGCCTTTCCCTTCTTCCTTCTTCTGGACGTTGAAGAAGGGAATGCTTCGACAGGCTCAGCACGAACGGGAGAGAGGTGCCGGCTTCCTTAGAGATCCACGCCGGCCGCGATCGCCTCGAGCTTGCGGACGCGTTCCTTGAGATCGGCGAGCTCGATGCGCGAGCTCGTGCTGGGGGGCGTCGTGTCGCTGCGGCGGGTTTCGATTTCCAGCCGCTTGATGTCCAGCCAACCGCGCCAGCCGGTCAGGGCCGCCTGGCTGGCGATCGCGAGGCCGGAAAGGCCGGCCACTGCCGCGATCGTCCAGAGTATCGGGTCGGTCATCGCATGTCCTTCCTCAATCGCGCGAGCGGAGCGCCTCGATCTCGCGATCCAGCGCTACGCCGCGGTTAGTATCTGTGGCGATGCGCTCCAGCACGGCGACGCGTTCCTTGAGCGCCTTCAGCTCCTCGCGCATCCGCTCGGCATCGGCATCTTTGATCGGATATTCGTTGCCGTGCCGGTCGCGGCGGATGCCGTAGCGAGCGCGGGCAACGCTCGCGACCGCACCTATGCCCACGATCGCAACCACCATCGAAAACGGATCCATCCTCATTCTCCCCGTCTTGCGTTCAGTTGGCCCCGTGGCGCAGCGCCTCGATCTCCCGATCGAGACGATGGCTGCCGTCGGTGACGATGCGTTCGATCGTCGCCAGCCGGTCCTTCACCGAGCCGAGCTCGGCGCGAAGCTGCGCATTTTCCGCGGAGAGCAGCCTTATCCGCTCCATCGCCTCGTCGCTGGCCTTCGGATAGACGGCCTGGCCCCAGGCGCCGTCCAACGGATAGCCGTTGCGTACCCTCAGCCACGTCGTGAAAATCCAGCCGGCGATACCCATGATCCCGAGCAGCATGCCGCCGCCGATGATCCAGGGCAGGTTCGGCACGATCACCTGTTCACCCAAATCCATCGTTCATCCCCTAGAAAGCTTTCGACGACGCTTTCGACGGTTTCGACGAACCGCCGTCGCTTTTCGATCAACGCAAGGCGTCGATTTCGTCGCTGAGCGTGCGGGAGCGGTCGGTTATGATCCGCTCCAGCACCGCGACGCGTTCCTCGAGCCGGCCGACCTGATCCTTCAGCCGGCCATTTTCTTCCGCGATCAGATCGGTCTTGCGGCTGAGTTCGAGCTTGTCCGTCTCGTGGCCTTTCCCGTCTTCCAGCGGGTAGCCGTGGCGAGCCCGGATCCAGTTGCTGAAAAGCCAGCCGAGGGTGCTGATCGCGATCAGCGTCAGCAGGAATATCTGTCCACTGTCCATGCCGCATCTCCCTTGAAGACGGAGTGCCTAGCGCAGCGCCTCGATTTCGTTGGCAAGGCGGCTGTTGGATGAGGTGACGTGCGCCTCTATGTCGGCCAGTCGACGGTCAATGTCGCGGAAGCTGGCGCGGACGTCGCGGACCGAATTGCCCGGCTTGGCGCGCACACCTTGCCAGAATTTCGTTTCTTCCGGGCTGATGTCATAGAATTCGCGCGGCTTTTCGTTCGCGATCCAGCCGGTGATGAAATAAGCGATCACCGTCCAGGGAAAGCCCCCGATGATCGTCAGCAGCACGACGCCGACGCGGACGAGGGTGACGTCGAGACCGGTATAGTCGGCAAGGCCGGAGCAGACGCCCATCAGCTTGGCGTTGCGCTTGTCGAGATAGAAATTGGTGCGGCGGGCGGACATAGTCGTTCCTCCTGAAACGTGGTCGGCGCTCAGTTGGTCTTGCGCCAGTCGGCGGTGCGCTCGCTCTGGGCGGTCGCACGCCAGTTGGGGTCGTCGGCGGTGATGATCCGCTCGATCGTGGAAAGCCGGTCGTCGAGCCGCCGGGCGGTCTCGTGCAGCTCGTCGAGGAGATTCTCGTCCTCGACGCTCAGCGTCTTCGCCTTCTTCCACTGGGTGACATAGTGCAGCACCACCCAGGGCATTCCGATGAAGAGGATGCTGCAGATGACGATGGGCAGAAACACGTCTTCCATCGGATCAGCCCTCCTTGTTCTGGCTCCTCGCCTTCAGCGCTGCGAGTTCGGCTTCCACCTTGTCGGACGAGCGCAGTTCGGCGATTTCTTCTTCCAGGCTCTTGGGCGCGGCGCCCATGCCGGCCGCTTCTGCGCGGCCTTCGGCATAATCCACGCGGCGCTCGAGCAGGTCGAAACGAGCAAAGGCCTCATCGATCTTGGCGCCGGCATACATCTCGCGCATCCGCGCGCGATTCTGCGCCGATTCCAGACGCGCCACGATCGAATTCTGCCGGGCTCTCGCCTCGCGCAGCTTGTTCTGCAGCTTGGCGATATCCGCTTCCGAAGCGCGTAGCGTCTCGTCGAGCGTCTCGATCTCGTCCTTCAGTTGATCCGCCAGGTCGGCCGCCTTCTGCCGCTCGACGAGGGCGGCCTTGGCAAGATCCTCGCGATCCTTGGAAAGGGCGAGTTCCGCCTTTTCGAGCCAGCTCGACTGAACCTGCTCCAGGCGTCCGATCTGGCGGCGCATTTCCTTCTGGTCGGCGATGGTACGCGCGGCGGACGCGCGCACCTCGACCAGCGTCTCCTCCATTTCGAGGATGATCATGCGGATCATCTTCGCCGGATCTTCCGCCTTGTCGAGCAGGTCGGTGACGTTGGCGGCGATGATGTCCCGGGTGCGGGAGAAGATTCCCATAACGCTTTTACTCCTCTGTACGCATTCTGGTCTGCTTTGGAGCAGGTGGAAAGGGGTGCCGGGACGGACCGGGGACATTGGCCCGCCCCGGCTCTGCCGCTCAGCTCGTGGGGAGCGCGGCGGACAGTGTGGCGGTCTTTTCGGCGCGCTGCTCGGCAAGAGCCTGCATCGCGGCGACGGCCTTGCGGTCGGCCGCGGTGTCCGCGGCGCCGAAATAGACCATCATGGCAATCGTCTGCGGCCGGCCGCGCAGGCCCGAAGGCAATGCCGGATAGGCGACGCGATTGGCGGTGCGCAGGGCTTCCGCGTCGGCGGACGCAATGCCGGACGATTTCGATATGGCGATGGTATCGGCTTTGCCGTCCGCATCGAAGTGGATCGCGACGGTCGCTGCCGCATGGTCCCGGCCCTCGAGGCTGGGCGTGCGGAGCGTAGCATCGATCTGACGCTCCACATCCATCTTCCAGTCCTGGACGGTCAGCGGCGCATTCCGCTCGGCCGCGCGGGCCGGGGCGACCGCGCCGACGATGCAGGCGGCGCTCAGCAGCAGTGCGCCCACCGAAGCGGTGGCGAAGCGCTGGAAATCCGATTTGTCGAACGTAACCATAATCTCGCTCCCTTAACCTTCCGCATTCACGGTTCTGTTCGGTGTTAAGCAGGGAGCGTGCCAAATTCGATTTGTGGCGGATTTCCGGCGTTTTTCTATGACGCTCACGGGAGGGGAAGGATTTGGGTTTGCTAAGTATTGGGATTTTTCGCTAATCTTGCGCGATGGAGCGCGATAGCCAGTTCATCGGCCAGTCGGGGCCGTTTCTCGATGCGGTCGAACGTGCGAGCCGTGCGGCGGCGCTCAACCGGCCGGTGCTCGTGATCGGGGAGCGGGGAACCGGCAAGGAATTGATCGCCGAACGCCTGCATCGCCTGTCGACACGCTGGGCGGGACCGCTCGTTACGATGAATTGCGCCGCTCTGCCGGAGACGCTGATCGAGGCCGAGCTGTTCGGGCATGAGGCGGGCGCCTTCACGGGCGCCACCAAGGCGCGTGTCGGCCGGTTCGAGGAAGCCGATGGCGGCACGTTGTTCCTCGACGAACTGGCGACCCTGTCGTCCGGCGCACAGGAACGCTTGCTGCGCGCGGTCGAATATGGCGAGGTGACGCGCATAGGCTCTTCGCGGGCGCTGAGCGTCGACGTCCGTATCGTCGCGGCCACCAACGAGCATCTACCCGCGCTCGTCGATCAGGGGCGGTTCCGCGCCGATCTGCTGGATCGGCTGAGCTTCGAGGTGGTGACCTTGCCGCCGTTGCGTGCGCGGGAGGGCGATGTTCCGGTGCTCGCCGATCATTTCGGCCGGCGCATGGCGGCGGAGCTGGAATGGTCCTATTGGCCGGGTTTCAGTCCGTCCGCATCGGCGGCGCTCGATGCCCATGACTGGCCAGGCAACGTGCGCGAACTGCGTAATGTGGTCGAGCGCGCGGTCTATCGCTGGGACGATCCCGAGCGGCCGATCGACGCCATCGAGTTCGATCCCTTCGCATCGCCCTGGCGGCCGCGCCTTGCAAAGCAGGAGCGTCCTGCCCCCCCGACCGGGGATCCGGCGCCCATTTCCCAGCAATCCCCGAAGCCGGCGCCTGCACCGGGCGAGCAGGAGCCGGCGGTGGATTGCATCGATTTCCGAGCCGCAGTCGATTCCTTCGAACGCAAGTTGCTCGAACAGGCGATGAAGACGGCCCGTTTCAACCAGCGCGCCGCCGCCAAGGCGATCGGGCTGAGCTACGATCAGCTGCGCCATGCGCTTCGCCGTCACTCGCTCTTGGGTTGACCGCCGAACGGGTGTACGATCACAGCGCTCCCGACAGAGGAGAGAGGAGAGGATGGCAGGAGGATATCGGCTTGCGGCCCTATTGGTCGTGGCCATGGCCGCGTTTCCCGTCGAGGGCGCGGTCATCGTGAGCAACGGCGGAGACGCGCAGCGCTGCTACGAGGCGGCGAGCGCGACCAAGCCCAATCGGGCCGGCATTCGCGTCTGCACCCGCGCGATCGCCCGTGTGCAGCCCGGATCGCGCGAGCATGTCGCGACCATCGTCAATCGCGGGATCATTCGGATGGAGACGGGCGCGATCGGCGATGCCATCGCCGATTTCGATCAGGCGATCGCGCTCGATCCGCAGGAGCCGGAGGCCTGGCTCAACAAGGGATTCGCGGTGCTCAACCTGCCGGACGGTGCAGCATCGGCCAAGGCGATGTTCGATACGGCGCTCGACAAGCAGAGCCGTCGACCGGAGCTCGCTTATTATGGGCGTGCGCTGGCCGAAGAGGATCTCGGCAATCTGCGCGCAGCCTATCTCGACTATCAGCGCGCGATCGCGATAGCGCCAGATTGGGATGCACCGCAGCGCGAGCTCACGCGGTTCCAGGTGGTACCCAAGGTGGCACCCAGCAAATCAGTGATAGGGCGTGGTTGACGTACGACGAACCGTTTCAGATCGCGAAATATTTCGGTGCAAAACGAACCATATGACGACGGGGGCCGTTGAGGCCCCGAATCCCTCATTGATCAACAGAGGACCGTCATGGCTTTCACCCTCCCTCAGCTTCCTTTCGATCCGTCGGCGCTCGCGCCGTACATGTCGGCCGAGACGTTCGAATATCATCATGGAAAGCATCACAAGGCGTATGTCGACAAGGCGAACAGCCTGCTCGAGGGCAAGGATCTCGCGGACGCCTCGCTCGTCACGGTCATCAAGGCGGCGAAGGATCGCGGCCAGGCGGGGCTGTTCAACAACGTCGCCCAGATCTGGAATCACAGCTTCTTCTGGCAGTGTCTGGCGCCGGCCGGTCAGAAGCCCAGCGGCGTGCTGGCAGACAAGATCAATGAAAGCTTCGGTTCGACCGACGAACTGCTGAAGAAGCTCGCCGAGGAGGCCGTCGGCCACTTCGCGTCGGGTTGGGCCTGGCTCGTCCTCAACGGAGACAAGCTCGAGATCACCTCCTATCACGACGCCGATACGCCGGTGGTCTATGAAGGGGTGAAGCCGCTGCTCACCCTCGATGTGTGGGAGCACGCTTATTATATCGATTATCGCAACGCGCGTCCGAAGTTCGCCGAGACCGTGCTCGGCAACATCATCAACTGGGAATTCGTCGCGCAGAATCTCGACGGCGAAGGCGTGAGCCGCGCCGATCAGAACGGCTAATTGCCAGGCGGAATGGGCGGGGAGTCCTCGACGGCCTTCTCGCCCATGCCGTTGCGCAGCAGCATCGGGATCTGGCTGCCCGCGAACAGCAGGGTGATCGGGATCATCCCGAACACCTTGAATGTCAGCCAGGTGGATGTTTCGACATTGCGCCATACCGCTTCGTTCAGGCAGCCGGCCGCGACGAAGAAGATAGCCCAGTTGCGGGTCAGGATCGTCCAGCCTCGCTCGGTCAGCCCCGGATAGGAGGAGCCGAGCACCGTCTTCAGCATCGGTTTGCCCGTGGCCAGCCCGAAGAACAGGATGGCGGCGATGAGGCCATAATAGATGGTCGGCTTCATCTTGATGAAGACGTCGTTGTGGAAGACGATCGCGGCGCCGCCGAGAACCAGCACCATGGCGCCCGAAAAAAGCTGCATCGCGGAGACGCGGCCGGTTTTCAGCTTGGAGAAGATCATGGCGATCGCCGTGGCGACCATGAAGGCGCCGGTGGCGACGAAAATCTTGTCCTTCGGTTCGCCCGGCGCCAGGAAATTGGCAAGAAAGAAGACCAGCAACGGACCGAAGTCCATGGCCAGCCGCAGGCCGGCACTCGCCTCCCGCTTTTCGGTCGTCATTTCCCGCATCACTCCGTAACCTGATCCTTCTCGACGCCTGCGATGGCTCGCGCCGCGGTGAGCGGGTCGAACGGCCGGAGGTCGCCCATCCCTTCGCCGACGCCGATCGCGTGGATCGGCAGGCCGTATTTTTCGGCAGCCGCGACCAGCACGCCGCCGCGCGCCGTACCGTCCAGCTTCGTCATGACGAGTCCGGTCACGCCAGCCGTCTCCTTGAAAACCTCAATCTGGCTTAATGCATTCTGACCGGTCGTGGCGTCGAGCACGAGCACGACATCGTGTGGCGCCGCCGGGTTCAGCCGGCCGAGCACCCGGCGGATCTTGGCGAGCTCGTCCATCAGCCCCGCCTTGTTCTGGAGCCGCCCGGCCGTGTCGACGATCAGCACGTCGGTGCCGCGCGCCGTGCCCTGCTTTACGCCTTCGAACACCAGGCTCGCTGCGTCGCCGCCTTCCTTGCCGCTGATGATCGGCACATTCAGGCGCTCGGCCCAGATCTTGAGCTGGCCGATCGCGGCGGCGCGGAATGTATCGCCGGCCACCAGCATCACCTCATAATCCTGTTCCTGGAACAGGTGGGCGAGCTTGGCGATGGTCGTGGTCTTGCCGGATCCGTTGACGCCGATGACGAGCACGACCTGCGGGCGCGGGAAGGCGTCTATCTCCAGTGGCTTGGCAACAGGCGCCAGGATCTTGGCCACTTCCTGCGCCACCACCTCGCGCACGCCGGCCTCGTCGAGTCCGCGTTCGTAGCGTTCGTCGGCCAGCCGCTCGCGGACGCGCGCCGCGGTCGCCGGGCCGAGATCCGAGGCGATCAATGCTTCCTCGATCTCGTCCAGCGTCTCGCGATCCAGCGTGGATTTGGTGAACAGGCCGGAGAGATTGTCTCCCAGCCGGTCGGACGTGCGCCGGAAGCCGCCGATCAGCCGCTCGTGCCAGGGCGTTTCGCTCATGCCGGCAGGCCGATGAGATGTTCGGCGGTCGCCGCGGCGATGGTCATGCGGGTCACGTCTCCCTGGGATATGGGTGGGAAGTCCGAAGCGGAATAGCGAACTTCCGCGAAATTGCCCGCGTGGCTGCGCCCGCCCTTTTCGAGCAGCACCTCCTGGGTCGATCCGACGAGCGATTGCAGCCATGCCGTCTTGCGGGCGGCACCGGCTCTGCGCAGTCGCGACGCGCGCTCGCGCACAACGCGCGGATCGACCTGCGGCATGCGCGCCGCGGGGGTTCCGGCACGCGGCGAATAGGGAAAGACGTGCGCGAAAACGATATCGCAATCGTCGATCAACTGCAGCGAATTGGCCGCCATATCCTCCGTCTCGGTTGGAAAGCCGGCGATGAGATCGGCGCCGATCGCGATGCCCGGCCGGGCGGCCTTCAGCCGGGCGACCATTTCCACTGCCTGCGCGCGGGAATGACGCCGTTTCATGCGTTTGAGGATCATGTCGTCGCCGGCCTGCAACGACAGATGCAGATGCGGCATGATCCGGTCGTCACCGGTTACCAGATCGAACAGCCGCTCGTCGATTTCTACCGAGTCGATCGAGGACAGACGCAGGCGCTGCAGATCCGGGACGTGACGCAGGATGCGTTCGACCAGATGGCCGAGGCTCTGCTCGCCAGGCAGATCGGGTCCATAGCTGGTGATGTCGACGCCGGTCAGCACGACTTCCCGATACCCCTCGTCGATCAGCGCCTTGATCCGATCGATCAGCGGTCCGGGCGGCGCCGAACGGCTGTTTCCGCGGCCATAGGGGATGATGCAGAAAGTGCAGCGATGGTCGCATCCGTTCTGGATCTCGACAAAGGCCCGCGTTCTCTCCGCAAAACCGGAGACGAGCTGTGGCGCGGTTTCGCGCACCGCCATGATGTCCGAGACCAGTATCTTATCGGACGTGTCGACGCCGAAGGTCGATCGGGGAAGGATGGGCACCCCTTCTTCACGGGATGCCGTTCCGTCCGCCGGTGCGAACCGGAAGGCGCCCATATCCTGTTTGTGACTATTGCCGATAACGCGCGCGACCTCGGGCATGGCCGCAAAGGCTGCCGGATCGATCTGCGCGGCACAGCCTGCTACGACGATCCGGGCCTCTGGCCGCGCGCGCTTGGCGCGCCGGATGGCGTGTCGGGTCTGGCGCACCGCTTCGGCTGTAACCGCACAGCTGTTGACGATGATGAGATCGTCCTCGTCCCGTGCCAGCGCACGCATCGCCTCGCTTTCGGCGATGTTGAGCCGGCACCCGAGCGTGATCAGCTCGGGTCCGCTCATCCGAACGCCTGCCAGTCGGCTTCGCCGGCAAAGACGTGGATTGCGGGCCCGCTCATCAGCAACTGTCCCTCCGAGCCTTCCTCGAGCTGCAGCGTGCCACCGGGCAGATCGAGCCGCACCCTGGATGCGAATCGGCCCAGCCGTCGTCCCGCGGCGAAGGTCGCGCAGGCGCCGGTGCCGCAGGCCCGCGTCAGTCCCGCGCCGCGCTCCCAGGTGCGCATCGTCGCATGGTCGGGAGCGTGCAGCGTCGCGATGTTGACGTTGATCCGTTCGGGAAACAGGGGATCATTCTCGATTTCCGGGCCCAGAGTTTCGAGCGGGACCACGGTGGCATCGGGCACGAAGAAGACGAGATGCGGGTTGCCGACATTGACCGCCGCGGGCCCCTCCAGCGCGCCCCAGCCGACCGGCATCGCAGCCGTGTCCATGGCGTAGGCGAGGGGGATCGCATCCCAGTCGAAGCGGGGGCGCCCCATGTCGACGCGGGCTCCGCCGTCTTCGAGGCTGGCATGGAGCAGGCCGGCTGCCGTCTCGATTGAGCAGTCTCGCCCCAGCAGCACGGGGATGCAGCGCGTAGCATTGCCGCAGGCGGAGACTTCCGAGCCGTCCGAATTCCAGATGCGCATCGTCACATCGGCTGCAGGTGTGCCTGCGCCGACCATGATCACCTGATCGCAGCCGATGCCGGTGCGTCGATCTGCCAGCGCGCGCGCGCGTGCTTCGTCGATCGCGACTGCGTCGTCGCGCGCGTCGATCACGACGAAATCGTTGCCCAGGCCATGCATCTTGTGAAAGCGGAACGCCATGGCGCGCGATCTAGGCGCAGGTGCGCGGTAAGTCCATGCCGCTGGATCGCCGTCTATCAGCCGGCGCGGCTCTGGCGGAGCGGACTGGGGACCGGAGTTCCGGGTTCGGGCATGCGGACGGTGGGCAGCAGCACCTTGTCGGCGAGCAGCCGGCGGACTTGGGTCACCGGCATCGGCTTGCCGAAATACCAGCCCTGGCCTTTCTGGCAGCCGCGCTCGCGCAGCCGCGCCTCGATCGCTGCATTCTCTACGCCCTCTGCGGTGATCGGCAGGTTCAGGCTCTCGCCGAGGCCGATGATCGCGTTCACGATCGCGGCGCTTTCGGTGTTGTGATTGATCGAAGTGACGAAGCTCTTGTCGATCTTGATGCGATCGAACGGCAGGGCGCGCAGATGGGCGAGCGACGAGTAACCGGTGCCGAAATCGTCCAGTGAAAGCTGAATGCCCTGGTTCTTGAGGGATCCGACGATCGACTGGGCCAGACCGAGATTCTCGAACAGAGAGCTTTCTGTGATCTCGATCTCGAGCCGGCTGGGCGGGAAGCCGGTTTCAACCAGCAGCTTCACGATCTTCTGGGCCAGCCAAGGGTCCTTGAGCTGGGCGGGCGAGACGTTCACCGACAGGGTCAGGCCTGGATCCCAATTGCGGGCCTCCTCGAACGCCTGGCGCATTACCGAAAGGGAGAGCTCGCCAATGAGGCCGCATTCCTCTGCGATGGGGATGAATGCGTCCGGCAGGACGAGGCCAAGCGTCGGATGATCCCACCGGGCCAGCACCTCGAAGCCCTGCAGCCGGCCGCTGCGCAAGTCGATCTGCTGCTCATAATAAGGTACGATCTGCCCGAGCGGGATCCCGCTGCGCAGACCGGTTTCGAATGCGTTGCGCTGCTGAAGCTCCCTTTCCATGCTGGCGTCGAACCAGGCGACGCGGTTTCGGCCCTGCTTCTTGCCGGCATGCAGCGCGATATCGGCGCGCCGCATCAGTGCATCGACATTGGTGCAATCCCGCTCGGAGCGCGCGATGCCGATGGTGGCGCTGCTTTGGATGGTGACCCCGTCAATCTCCATCGCCTGACCCAGCCGGCTCATTATCCGGTTGGCGGTCGAACGGACCATGCCGGGGGCGCCCGGCTCGAACAGGAAGGCAACCGCGAATTCGTCTGCGCCCAGCCGCGCGATCAGCGACGAGGGCGGCACCAGCCGTGCAATCTCCTGCGACATCGCGCACAGCAGAGTGTCGCCGAAGATATGGCCGTGGACGTCGTTGACGGTCTTGAAGTGATCGAGATCGATCAACAGCATCGCGACGCCCTTTTGCCCGCGATCCGCCCGCGCCATGGCGGCGGCGCTTTCCTCCACGAGCGATCGCCGGTTGAGCAGACCGGTCAACGGGTCGCGCGACGCCAATGTCTGCGCGCGCTGCTCGGCTGCGCTGCGCTGATGGGCCTCGCGATGGAAATCGAGGTGGCGTTTCCACACGAAGACGGCGAGCGTGACGTTCAGCAACAGCGCCGTGGAGAGCAGTTGCGCCTGGCCGCCGTTCAATTTGGACGTGATGTCGACCCAGTGGTGCAGGAGCGTCCCGCCGGTTGCGGCAAATGCCAGCAGCGCCGCCACGGTCACGCCGGTGGTAAGAAAATCCCTGCCGCGGTAACCAACCGGCATCTCTTTCCTGCGATCTTGCTTCGACCGCATGAAAGCCATGCGCGTTGCTCCCCCGATCCTCGACACGGGCCCTCATAGCCGGCCGCTCGTATAAATCAGGTTAAGGCGACATTGCGGATTGCGGCATTGCCGGGCGGTGCTTCTTGCGGCGGCCGTGCTTGCCTTTGAGCCTGCATGCGGCTATGCGCGGCACGATCGTTCAGCCAAGAACGTGATGACGAGCATCTACGGATGCACGCCGGCCGGCGAGGTTTCGCCCGCCGGCGTGTTTTGCGTTGCGGGCGGGCGATAATGGAGATGAGGCGATGTTCGAGAGTCTGAGCGAGCGACTGGGAGGCGTATTCGATCGCCTGCGCGGGCGCGGTGCGCTGAACGAGAGCGACGTGCGCGCAGCGATGCGCGAGGTGCGGATCGCCTTGCTCGAGGCGGACGTGGCGCTGCCCGTCGTGCGCGAGTTCGTCGACAAGATCACCGAGGCTGCTGTCGGCCAGCAGGTGCTGCGTTCGGTCACGCCCGGCCAGCAGGTCGTCAAGATCGTCAACGACGCGCTCGTCGAGATGCTGGGATCGGACACCGCCGATCTCGAGATCGACGTCACGCCGCCGGCGGTGATCATGATGGTCGGCCTGCAGGGCTCCGGCAAGACCACCACGACCGCGAAGATTGCCAAGCGGCTGACCGAAAAGGGTCGCAAGAAGGTGCTGATGGCGTCGCTCGACGTCCAGCGCCCCGCCGCGCAGGAGCAGCTGGCCGTGCTCGGCACGCAGGCGGACGTCGCCACCTTGCCGATCGTGCCGGGTCAGCAGCCGGTCGAGATCGCCCGCCGCGCGCTGCAGTCCGCCAAGCTGCAGGGTTATGACGCGGTGATGCTGGATACGGCCGGCCGGCTGCATGTCGATCAGGCGCTGATGGAGGAGATGAAGGCGGTCGCCTCGGTCTCTTCGCCGACCGAGATCCTGCTCGTCGTCGACTCGCTGACGGGCCAGGACGCGGTCAACGTCGCGCGCAGCTTCTCCGAGCAGGTGCCGCTGACCGGCGTTGTGCTGACCCGCATGGACGGTGACGCGCGAGGCGGTGCCGCGCTCTCGATGCGCGCCGTCACCGGCAAGCCGATCAAGTTCGTCGGTACCGGCGAGAAGCTGGACGGGCTGGAGCCTTTCCACCCTGGCCGTGTCGCCGGCCGCATCCTCGGCATGGGCGACGTCGTCAGCCTCGTCGAACGCGCGGCCGAGACGATCAAGCAGGAAGATGCAGAAAAGCTTGCCGCTCGCATGGCGAAGGGCCAGTTCGACCTCAACGACCTGCGTTCGCAGCTCAATCAGATGCGCCGCATGGGCGGTCTCGGTGCGCTCGCCTCGATGCTGCCCGGCATCAAGCAGGTGAAGAACGCCATGGCCAATGGTCAGGCGGACGATCGCATCCTGGTGCGCATGGATGCGATCATGGGCTCCATGACGCCGAAGGAGCGCGCCAAGCCCGAACTGCTCAACGCCAAGCGCAAGATCCGCGTCGCGAAGGGTAGCGGCACGACCGTGCAGGAAGTCAACAAGCTCCTGAAAATGCATCAGGAGATGGCGACCATGATGAAGAAGGTGAAGAAGATGGGCGGGCTCAAGGGCCTCGGCGCTCTTCTTGGCGGAGGGGGCGGCGGCCTCGGTGGTCTTGGCGGCCTTGGTGGCGGCGCAGGCCTGCCGCCGGCGGGCGGCGGCGGATTGCCCAATTTGCCGGGCTTGCCCGGCGGAGGCGTCGGCGGTGCACCGTTCAACCTCCCGCCCGGTTTTGACAAATTTATCAAACGTTGAGCTGAAGTTACTCGAAAGGAAGAATAATGTCTCTGTCGATCCGTCTCTCGCGTGGTGGCGCGAAGAAGCGTCCTTATTATCGCATCGTCGTCGCCAATTCGCGCAGCCCGCGTGACGGCCGCTTCATCGAGAAGATCGGCACCTATAATCCGCTGCTCGGCAAGGACGATGCCAACCGGGTCGTGCTCGACACCGAGCGCGCCAAGCACTGGCTCTCCGTTGGTGCGCAGCCGACCGATCGCGTTGCCCGCTTCCTGGATGCGGCCGGCGTGAAGGAGCGTGCGGCCCGCAGCAATCCGAAGAAGGCCGAGCCGGGCGAGAAGGCGAAGGAGCGTGCCGAGGAGCGTGCGGCGAAGCTCGCCGCGGCGCAGGAAGCGGCCAACGCTCCGGCCGAAGAGGCCGTCGAGGCTTGATCGTACGGTCGATCGGAATGGCATGATGAGCGATCGTCCGGTCATGCTGGCCGCGATCGCCGGCGCCCATGGTATCAAGGGCGAGGTACGGCTCAAGCTCTTTACCGAGGATCTGAGCCCGTACCGTAGCTTCGATGCCGCTGGCAGGGTGCTGACGCTGAAGAGCGTCAGGCCCGGACCCAATGGCGCCGTGGCGCGCTTTGCCGAGATCGGCGACCGCACGACGGCGGAAAGCTATCGCGGCACGGCGCTGACCGTGCCGCGATCCACGCTCCCGCCGCTGGAGCCGGGCGAATATTATCATGCCGATCTGCTCGATCTGCCTTGCGTCTGTGAAGGCGTCGAGATCGGCCACGCGGCCGCGATCGACAATTTCGGCGCGGGCGACGTGCTGGAGATAGAGCGACCGGACGGCAAGCGGTTCATGGTGCCCGTTGCCGCGGCCGTGACCATCGAGCCGGATCGGCTGCTGATCGATCCTGCTTTCGTCGAGTGACCTTGCGGGCGACGGCATCGATGTATATACTATTTGTATATACGTGAGGCGGCCATGAGTGAGGACTATAAAGCGAAAGTTTTCAAGTCGGGCAATTCGCTCGCGCTTCGACTGCCCAAGGCGCTTGGTTTGCAGGAAGGACAGGAAATGATCCTCCGCGAGGAGCGGGGCCGCTTCGTGTTCGAGCCGCTAGCGACCACGCGCAAGATCGATGTCAGCAAGTTCGTGGGTAAAGCGCCTTGGCTCAAGGAAATTGGGCGCGAGGATTTCGAGGATTCCCCTCGCGACTGGCATCTGCTCGGACCGGCAACGCGCGACACGTGAAATATTTGTTCGACACGAATAGCTGTATCCACTTGTTGTCCGGCACCTATCCGGCGTTGACGGCTCGCGTCGCGGAAACCGAGGCGGGCGCGATCGGGATTTCCTCGATCAGTTTCGCCGAGCTCGCGCTGGGCACGCATATCGGCAAGTCACCTGACCGTTCGCTTCTCGACGATTTCATCAGCGAGGTGCCAATCCAGGATTTTGGCGAGGCGGCAGCCCGCGCATATGCACGGTTGCCTTTCAGGCTGGCCAATTTCGATCGGCTCATCGCGGCCCATGCGCTTTCGCTCGGTTCGATCCTGATCACACATAACCGCAAGGATTTTGCAGATATCTCGCATTTGATCACCGAAGACTGGACGGCATAGGGGCGATTGACGCGATGAGTTTCGCCGCCACCATATTGACCCTCTATCCGGAGATGTTTCCCGGGCCGCTCGGCGTCAGCCTCGCGGGTCGTGCGCTCGCGGAAGGACGTTGGTCCTGCGAGCCGATCCAGATCCGCGATTTCGCGACGGACCGGCATCGCTCGGTGGACGATACGCCGGCGGGCGGCGGTGCCGGCATGGTGATGCGCGCGGACGTGCTGGGCCGCGCGGTCGATCATGCGATCGCAAAACAGCCGGAGGCGCCGTTGCTGGCGATGACGCCGCGTGGCGCACCGCTCACCCAGGCGCGGGTTCGTGCGCTTGCGGCAGGACCGGGCGTCACCATCCTGTGTGGCCGGTTCGAGGGGATGGACGAGCGGCTGTTCGAGGCGCGGCCGATCGAGCCGGTCTCGATCGGCGATTATGTGCTTTCGGGCGGAGAAATGGGCGCTCTGACGCTGTTGGACGCTTGCATCCGGCTGCTTCCCGGCGTAATGGGCGCCGCTTCAAGCGGGGACGACGAGAGCTTCGAAACGGGGCTGCTCGAATATCCGCATTATACCCGCCCTGTCGAATGGGAGGGACGCACGATCCCCGAAGTGCTGCGATCGGGGGATCATGCGGCGATCGAGGCATGGCGTAAAGCCAGGGCCGAGACGGATACACGGCTACGGAGGCCGGATCTTTGGGAGCGCCATGAGGGCGCTCGGGTCCAGTCTCCCTCTGGCGCGCGGCAGAAGAAGGAAAGGTGAGTCATGAATCTCATCCAGCAGCTCGAAGCCGAGCAGATTGCCAAGTTCAAAGAGACCAAGAAGATTCCGGAATTCCGCGCCGGTGATACGCTGAAGGTCGGCGTGAAGGTCGTCGAAGGCGATCGTACCCGTGTGCAGTTCTACGAGGGCGTGTGCATCGCGCGTTCGAACAAGGGCTTCGGCTCCTCGTTCACCGTCCGCAAGATTTCGTTCGGCGAGGGCGTCGAGCGCGTCTTCCCGCTCTATTCCCCGAACATCGATTCGATCGAGGTGGTCCGCAAGGGCGTGGTGCGTCGCGCGAAGCTCTATTATCTGCGTGGCCGTACCGGCAAGTCGGCTCGTATCGCCGAGCGTCGCGACGCTCGTGTCGAGGCCTGACGCGTACCGATCACCATCATCTCGCAAAAGGCGGCCTTCGGGCCGCCTTTTTTGTGTCCTGGAGAGGCTCGGGGCCGGCAGCGCGAACGCCGTCGTCAAGGGTCAGGAGCGCAGACGCTCGATCGCCTGGGCAAGTGCCACATAGAGCTTGCCCATGTCGGAGGAGAGCAGGGTCACGCCGAGCGGTGTGCCGTCCTGCTCAGACAGCACGCGCCGGATCATCCCTTCGAAATCGTGGATATAGCGATTCACCTGATCGCGGAATTCCAGGTCACTTTCATAATGGCGCACGATCTCGCGCGCCTCGCCCGTATCCAGAAGCTTCACCGCGCGCCGCGTGAAGATGCCCCGATCGCCTTTGAGATAGGCTGCCCAGGCGCTGTCGGTCACTTCGTTCGACAGGATCTTGGCTACGTCGATCGCCGTCGAGTTCAGCGATTCGATCAGCAACGCCACGCGACGTGAGAAATTGTTGCGCTCGCGTTCCTCCGCTTCGGCCTTGGCGGCAGCGATGCGCGCCTCGATCGCCGCGGTGGTATCCGAAATGGTGAGGAGTTGGCGCATCAGCCTTTCGGTCGCTGCGTCGACCGCGTCGACCGCCTGTCCCGACGCCGAGCTGATTTCCTCCATGCGCGCTTCGACCCGATTGCCCAGCGCCTGTCGCAGGGCTGCGCCGCTGGCCTCTCCAAGGGCTTCGACCGTGGTCGGAATGATCGTAGCCAGGGTCTCCTTGGCGCGTTCCGTTGCCTGATGCGCGGTTTCGCGGACGCGCAGCAGGGCTTCGATCAGCTTCGGGCCCGCCGTGTCGCTGATCTGCTGCGCCTGCGTGGAGATACGCGTCAGTGCGGTTTCGAGATTTTCGGTTTGACGCTGGAGCGCGGCGATGCGCCGTTCGGTAGCGGTGGCGAAATCGCTCTGGCTGCTGCGCTGCCGGGCAAGCTCATCATGACTTTCAGCGAGCGTCTTGGCTGCGGAATGTGCCGAATTTTCCAGTCGGGCGACTTCGGGGGCCGCGGCTGCGGCCGCTGCATGGCTGTGGGTCGCCTGTTCCTCCAGCCGCGCCAGGGCCAGGGGAAGGGTCTGATCGAGTTCGCGGACGCAGGCGTCGATCGCAGCTTTAAGCGCATCGGCCCGGCCGATTACGGCATCCGCCGACAGCGCGCCGGATGCGAGCAGCCCGCGCATATCCTCGGCCTGTTCGCGCAGCGCACCGATGTTGGCGCTGAGCTGGGAGGTCTTTTCCGATCCGGTTTCGGCGAGCGCGGCGAAACGCTTCTCGAGATAGGCGAGATCGTCGTTGAGCCGTGTGACGAGTTTCGCTGCGGAGGCGTCCTGAGCGGTGAGCTTGGTCTCGAGCGACTGGATTTGCAGGACGAGATTGTCCATCCTGCGACTGAAGGCGCTGCTCGACGTATGGCCGGCATCCGCGATCGCGGCCTGACCCTGTTCGAGCATCGCCAGCATGGCCGAATGATGTTCGGCTATGCCCTGGCGCGCCGCTTCCAGCGCGTCGGCGGCCTTTACCAGCGCGCCGTCGACCGTGGTGGACATGGCAGCAGCCGTCTCATCGATCCGTTTGCCGAGATCGCCGCCGGTCCGATCCAGATCCGCCAGCCCGGCAGCCAGCCGCTGGGCCGCGGATCCGGCGTCTTCGCCCGCGATGCGTGCGGATTCCGAAAGGGCGGCCAGCTTTTGCTGGAGAAGCTCGGATTGGGCGCCGGCCGTATCGCCCGCCGCGCGCAGTCGCTCGGCCACGTCGCGCGCGCTTTCTTCCGCGCGAGGCAGATCGCCGAGCAAGGCGACCATGTCGGCACGGGCCGCGGCGGCAGTCTGTTCCACCTTCTCGGACTGGCTGGCCAGCGTTGCCGTGTCGGCTCGCATCTTCTCGCCGATTTCGGCGAGGCGATGATTGGCATCTTCGCCGATGAGCAGCAGCTGATGCGCCTGCTCGCCGAGAAGGCGGCGATTTTCGGCGATCTGGGCTGAGAGCCGGGAAACCACCTCTTCCAGACGATGCGCTTCGCGCCGCATACCGGCCGACGTCCTTTCGAACCGGCGTGCCTCGACGCGGCTGGTGCGGCGCGTAAGCAGCCACAACACGCCGATCGCGGCGATCGGCCCGCTGGCAGTTGCGATCCAGGAGACGGGCAGCGCAGTGGGGCCTGCTGGAGGCGCGAGCGCCGTCCAGATCACCAGGGTGACCCAGGCGATCGCGGCAAGGCCGACCAGCATGGCGACGATACGTTCGGATGTGGACGGGACCATGTCCTCGTCCAAGCTTTCGCTCGCGAAATCCGGAAGCGGCGCCGGCTCAACCTCCGGCTCGTCATCCCCCGGCCACGCGTCCGCAGACCTGGCCCCCTTTATCATGCCGTTCCCTTTACCATTTTTCGGCGGCCAAGGAAGGGGGCGCACCGAAACCAGCCGTTAACGATATTGTTTTAAAAGGCCCGTGATGAGCTTTGATCCGGGAGCCTTGGATGCGGCGTTGACCGCGGCAGTCGGGAACGATCCCGTGCTCGTGGCGGATTTGCGCAACGTATTTCTGGAGAGCGCAGCGCGGCAGGTGAATGCGCTGGGCCGTGCGAGATGTGACGCGAACTGGCGGATGGCCGCGTGGCGCTTGCACGGGCTGGCGGCGAGTTTCGGCGCGGTCGAGCTGATGGCGCTTGCCGAGGATGCCGCCGCGGGCGCGCCTGGCGATCCGGTCGTGCTGCGTCGGATACGCGCGACGATGAACCTCTATACCTCCTGATCGTCCGCGCTCAGCGCACCGCCGCTGCGATCGTTTCCAGCAACCGGGCGCTGCCGCGTGGTTCGGCCTTTCTGCGCGGATCGTAAAAGGGCGACAGGATGGCGAGCAGGCGCGGCAAGGCGAAGCGCAGGAAGCGGGCGCGATGCCGCTTTTCCTGGGCGATCGACGCGCGCCGCGCTTTGTCCGTCATGCTTCGCCGATCGACCGACAGGAGATAGGTCGACACGGCCTTGCCGTAGGCGCCGAGATGGCGCGCCGCGTGAAAGAAGCCGATGAGGCGAGCCGCATAGCCGCCACCGAGCGCGCGCAGCACGTCGTAACACACGGTGCGGTGCTCGAACTCCTCGCCGAGATGCCATTGCCACAGCTTCACCAGTCGGGCGTCGGCTCCCGCGGTCAGATCGTCGATCCGTTCGAAGAAGAATTCGGCATAGATGAGGCCCAGACTTTCGAAACCCTCGCAATAGGCCGCGTTGAACCGCAATGACCGGTTCGCGAGCATCGCCTCATAATCGGCCTGCAGCTTCGCCTCATGTGCCTTGAGGCCCGGATAGCGAGGATAGAGCGTCTTGTTGAAGATGCGATGCTGCCGATAATGATTGCCCTCCTGGGCTGTGAACACCGCGATGTCGCGCTTCAGCGCTTCGTCGGCGATCTCCGCTGACGCACGGTTCATCACGGTGTTCAGGAAGGTTTCGACCGCAGGCAGGCTGGTCGATCCGGCGTTGGTGATCTGGGCGAAAGCGTGGTTGGGCGCCCAGTGCGGCAACGCCGCCTCGAAGGTGATGCGGGGATTGCGCGCCTGCATCGTCAGCCCCGCTTCGGATCGATCAGCACCTTGCAGGCCCTGGGATTGTTTCGCAGGCCTTCGAAGGCTTCGGGCAATTCCGCGAAGCTGACGGTGCGGCTGTGCATCGGCTGCGGCCGGGCTTCACCGCGGGCAATCGCATCGATCACCGCGGCAAAATCGCTCTCCGTATAGCATTGGCTGAACTGGAGGCTGACTTCCTTCATCAGCCCGGTGATCGGCTTCAGCGTGTCCTCGCCGAAACAGACGCCGGCAACGATCACCCGTCCGCGCGTGCCGGCAAATTCGATCGCCTGTTGAAGCAGGCCCGGCAAGCCGACACATTCGAACACGATTTCGGGGCGCTTGCCCGCGATCGCGGCGAAGCGCGCCGCCACGTCCTCCGTCTGGGGATCGATCACCGCGGTTGCGCCGCATTCCAGCGCAAGTGCCCGTCGCTCCGCAGAGCGTTCGCTGACGATCACATGACGCGCGCCCTGCATCCTGGCGAACAGGGTCGCGCCCGCGCCGATCGGTCCGGCGCCGATCACCAGCACCGCGGCTCCCCGGTGGACGGGAGCGAGGCTGACGGCATGATAGGCCACGGAGAGCGGCTCGACCATCGCTCCCTCGGCGAAGGAAACCCCGTCTGGCAGCTTCTGGATCAGGCTGCCGCGCGCGGCCACATAATCGGCGTAGGCGCCCCGATGGTTCAGCGCCGTGCCGGTGAACAACGCGGCGCTGCAGAGCGCGGGCAGACCGGCATCGCAGGCTTCGCAGGACTGGCAGGCATGGACGGGCAGGGCGGTGACGCGGTCGCCGAGCTTGATGTCGCTGCCGATGCCCGAACCCAGCGCCACTACCGTTCCGGCGAATTCATGGCCCAGCACCGTGCCATCGGGAACGAAGCCATATTCGGTGACGTGCAGGTCCGAGCCGCAGATGCCGGCATGGGCGACCTCGATGATCACCTGATCGGAGGCAGGGGCCGGATCCTCTATGTTCTCGATCGTCAGCGGACTTCCCGCCTGGCGAAACACCGCTGCGCGCATCCAAATCCTCTCCGTTTCTTTGATGCGAGAGGATAGCGTCTTCCCCATGCATACGGCAACAGCGGAGCCCTGTTCGTGCCGGTCTGCGAAAGATTTAGTTCCGTTTCATCCGAGTATGATGAGCCGCCGTCACGGCATCGAATGCCCGCTTGCTCTCCATGATCTCCGGCCAAGCGTTGCGATCGGCCGGGAAGATCATGCTACACCCATCGAGAATCAGGCGATCGGCTTGGGGGTTCACGCATCACCAAGAACGGGTCGCCCGGCATGGCCGTGCGGGAGAGGTTGGGTATCACGGGACATGGGAAAGCGCTTCGCCGCTATTGGCGATAGCCGTGTCTGTCACGCGTGCCGAATGCCGTTGGAGAGGAGAATATTCCTCATTCGCGGATACGCGATTCTTTGCATCGGCTGACGCCTTTGCCTATCGGCTTGGAGATGAACGGGTCGAGAGGACGGGCGTGGCGCTGGGTGCGCTGATCGCGGCATATGCGTTGGCGGATGCGGGCGATGGCTTGCGCGCCACCCTTCCGCTTGCCGGCCGTACGCTGCTCGAACATCAGGCACGCCTCGCCGCGCGGGCAGGGGCGAACCATATCGTGATTCTCGTCGAGCGTCTGCCGGCGGCGCTGACCGCAGCGATCGATCGGCTGCGACGCGATGGCCTCGACATGGATATCGCGCGCAGCGTAGCGGATGCGGCGGATCGCTTTCATCCGGACGAGAGGCTGCTTTTCGTGGCCGATGGCTTCGTCGGCAGCAAGGAGTTGTTCGATGGGATGGCGGAAGCCGAGCCACCGGCGCTGCTTACCGTGCCGGACGGGCCGGAAGCCGCGGAGTTCGAGCGGATCGATGCGCTTTCACGTTGGGCCGGCATAGCGATCGTCGACGGCGGTGCCCTGCGCCGCACCGCAGCGATGCTCGGCGATTGGGACCTGCAGTCGACCTTGCTGCGCCGTACCGTCCAGGGAGGCGCAAAGCGGATCGATGCCCGTGATCTCGGCCGACCGCACATCGTTACCGGCCCCGCCGCGCTCGAAGGCATTGCGCGCGAGCTGATCGACGCTTCACGGCCGGGCGCGGAAGGATGGCCTTCGCGGTTTCTGTTTCCCATCGTCGAGCGACCGCTGCTCGATCCGCTGATCCGCAGCGCGATCGAACCGCCGCTGCTTTCGATTGCGGCGATCGTGCTGATGGGCGTTGGCGCGATCGCTTTCGCGATGGGATGGCTTTGGCTCGGCTATGGCCTCCTCCTGCTGGCCGGCCCGATCGAATCCATCGGGCGCCGGCTGGGGCGGATTCGCTTGAGCACCGCCCGGCTCGACCCTCCTCTGGAACGCGGACGCGCGATCGCGGCGACTTGCGCCTTGATCTGCCTGTCGGGCAGCCTTGCCACCTATGGCAATTGGGGATGCTGGCCGCTGGCAGCCGCGACGATTGCTTTCATGGCGGCGACCGGCGGCGCGCAGCGCCTGCTGCGGGGCATGGGCGGCAGCGACGCCTCTCTGTCGCTGGGGCTGGCGCGGATCGATAGCCTGATCTGGGCCCATCTGCCATTCGCTGCGGCCGGTTACTGGCGGTTGGGCCTGGCTGCGCTCGCCGTCTATGCCGGGGCCTCCTTTTTTGCCGTACAGCGCCGCGCTATCCTGGTCCTGCAATCGGAATGAGTCCGAAGCGGGATGGGCTGGCGGTGCGCGGCAGGGGACGGGACAAGCGCGACGCGGGAAGGGCCCGCTCCCCGCGTCAGCGAACGCCTCGGCAGCGGCCGATGGAAGAAGTGCGCGCGCCCGATCGCGTGCGCAAGATCGGACGGAGACTGACGCTGGGCGGCCTTATCGGCCTGGTTCTCGGCGGGTTTGTCTTAGCGACGCTGACCGCATTTCATGCGGGCGGAGCCCGGAAGACGGCAGCCCAATCGCAAGGCACGCCTCGAGAGGGGATGACCGAACGGCGCTGAGTGCGCGTGCGAGGCGGCACTCAGTCCTGATCGTCGATCGCGGACGCACCCTCGGCGATGCGGGCGGCCTGCTCCAGCAGGCGGCGGACACCCAGATCGGCAAGATCGACCGGATGGGCTCGTCCTGCGATGCGCAGTGTTCGATCGGACGTCACGATATCGAGTTCGATACGCTGGCCCTGTCCCAGCCTGATGCGCAGCAGATCATGGAACATCTGGACGGACTCGCCCGCTCCGGTCGGATTCGCAAATTGCGCGAAACGGCGGGCCAGATCGGCTGCTTCACCGATCATCGCAGCTTTGGGGCCTGTCTCATCGAGGAAACGAAAGCGATAGAGGGCGGGGCCTTCGACGACCTCCGGAAAACTGAGACGGCCGTCCCGGCCGGCACGGATTTCGCCCGCCAGGCGCCAGCGCAGCTCGATCGAGATCTGCACGAGGCCGCCGGGGGTTTGAGGCACGCCGAACAGGCTCGCCGCGGCTGCGGTGCGCTGCGTTGCCGCGGCTGCGCTTGGCGGCTGAGGGGGAAGATCCCCGGTAGTGAGACGCCGAATTCCGTTCATTGCTCACACCTGATCATGGGCATACTGCTTCGGCAGCCTATTAGCCGGCCCGCCGCTGCACCTATAGGACGAAACCGACACGCAGCGGCCTTGTGAAATCTTCTCCCCCATGCGGCAGCAAACCGTCTGGAAGAACGCGATGGACTTGGCGCCGGGCGCCGGCGGGCGCACCAACCGGGACAGGAAGCTATCGGAGGAGAGGATGATGCGTGTCGGATTCGTCGGGCTCGGCAATATGGGAGGTCATCAGGCGCAGCTGATCGCGGCTGCCGGCTTTGATCTGACCGTCTTCGATGTCTGGCCGGACGCGCTCAAGGCTTTCGAAGGCAAGGCGCGGCTGGCCTCGTCGCCGGCCGAGGTAGGGCGTCAGGCGGAGATTGTGGGCGTCTGCGTGCGCGACGACCAGCAGGTGCGTGAAGTGGTGGCTGGCTCTGAGGGGCTGTTTTCCGGACTCGCGCCGGGATCGCTGGTGCTCGTGCACAGCACCGTCGCGCCTGCCACCGTTGTCGCGCTCGCGGAACAGGGCGATAGGAAGGGGATCGGGCTGATCGACGCTGCAGTGACATCCTCGCGGATGGAGCGGGACAAGCCGTTCGTCGTGACGATGACAGGCGGGGACCCGGCGCTCACCGAACGAGCCCGGCCGGTGCTGGAAGCGTTTTCGACGGGTGTCGAGCATTGTGGTGCGCTCGGTGCCGGCATGGGCCTCAAGATCACCAACAACTTCATTACCTGGAGCAACATCATAACAATTCGCCAGGCGCTCCGTCTTGCGGCTGCGGGTGGCGTAGACATGGATACGCTGTCTTCCGTGTTGCAGCAGAACGGCAACCTGACGGCGGTCACGGGTGCCGTGGCCAAACAGGTGATCCAGCGCCGGGGCGCTCCGCTGAGCGAGGAGCAGCTCGCCTATTTCACCAGCCAAGGCAAGATTGGCGAGAAGGATCTAAGTCTCGCCGTGGATTTCGCGCGGGACGCTGGCGTCGCATTGCCTCTCGCGGAGCACGGGCGGGCCTTCACTCTCGAGATGATGACGATGCAGTGACGAGAATCGGCCGGCTCGGCTTGTAAGCCGGCCGGCCTGATTTCACGGAAGGCTGCACGCTGCCTATTGCGGCGGCGTCGTGCTGGTCGTGGTCTGTGTGTGGACCTGCGTATGGGTGCCGGCAGGTGTCTTGACCGTCGTCGTTTTCACGGAACGATGAACATGTTTCCCGGGTGCCGCGTCGCCGTTGGTCTTCGTCACCACATGACTTTTCTTCACCACATGGTGAACTTTGTGATGAACTGTTGTTCCCGGCGCCGGGGCAGGTGCGGGCGCAGTTTGGGCGACAGCCGCCGTACTCGCCGCGAGGCCGATCAGGGTAAGCGTAATGCGTGTCATTGCCTTGCCTTTCAGCTTATTATCTTTGAGCGGAAAGAGCGGTCGGCATCAACAAAGGTTCCGGCAAGAAAAATGAAATGCCGGTCATTTTCGTGAGGGTTTAGCTTAAGTTGCGGCTCAAACGGAGAGTGCATGGGCTGTGCGGCACGCACAGCCCATGCATGTCTATTCAGCCGATTCCCTCGACGATGAAGCCACGATAGACGGCACCGGCCTTCCGATGCTTCGCAGCTTCCTGATAGGCGGGGCTGTCGTACCAGGTCTTGGCTTCGTCGATCGTCGGGAACGACAGAATAACCGCACCCTCGATTTCTGGACCCTCCAGCGTCACATGCTTGCCATAGACGGCGAGCGGCGTCAGGGGATGGCCTGCGCCGGCGGGGCCGGCCATTTGCGAATAGGTATCGAACTCCGCCTGATTGGTCATTTCGTCGCGGATCATGACGACATAGGCCACCATCTTGGCATTCTCCTTCCGGTCTATAGCGGTCTCGCCGGCTCAAGCCGGCAGGTTGCGGTCCAACATCGCGATGAGCTTGCGTTTTTGCGGAATCACCCAGTCGCGCTTCAGATCGGGGTGCAGCAGGCCGGCCTCCTCGAGTTCGTCGCAGATCTTCATCATGTGCGCAAAATCGAACAGGTCATATTGGTAGCTGAACTTGCCGTTCCCGCCATAGGTGATGAACGACACGCCATGCTGCTCGTAATAGCTGCCGTCCGGGCGCTGGCCCGGACCGCGGTTCACCCAGTGGCTGATGATGTTGTCGCCGTTGATCCCATAATCGAGGATCGGGAAGGTCCAGCCTTTCCAGCCGGCGCCGACATCCATGTCGCGGCCATAATGGGTGGCGGCGATTTCCTTGCGGCCGCGCGCGACGACTGCGCCGGTGCCGCCATAGGGGCAGATGTAGACGCAATCCTCATGGTAAAGCTCGTCGGCGATCCAAGCCCATTTGCCGATCTCCTCCGCCTTCACAAATGCTTCCCGAAGCCTGATGATCGCGGCTTCCACTTCCTCGTAGGGATAGGCCATTTCGGGGATCCTCCTCGCGCCTTTTGATGGCTTGCCGGCGGCTGGGCAGGTGGGCGCGCCGGAGGCGGCCTACGGCGCCCCACCCGCCGGATGATCGAAAACGTGCGGACGCTAACCGCAGCCCGGAAGACCGGCAACCGCTCCCCCGAAAGCCGTGGCCATTTACGAAAAAACCGCGTGGATATGGCCCGCTTTCGCTGTCTTCGAAGGCCCGCGTCTATGTCCTCGATGCGGAAAAGGGGATATTCGAAGAGGCGCCGCGGTTCGCGGCCCGCAGCGATCCGGTGCTGGATCGCGTGATGGCCGAAGAGATCCACGATTATTACGGCATGGCCTATCCCTACGCCTGACGTTCGACGGCTGCGGCACGGTGCCGCGGCCGGAAATCACTGGCCCGGCAGCGCGCGATCGAGATCGGCCAGCGCATCATCGAGGCCGGACAACGCATCGCTGCGCTGCTTCGCGGGCAGGGCCGGATTTGCGGCGAGCGAGGTACGGACGCTGGCCAGCGAGGCGCGGATCGTCCGACGCAGCTTCGGTCCGCAGGTGGCGAGCATGTTCCAATCGGCATCGGCAGAAAGCGTGACACCCTGGCGCGCGCACGCATCCAGCATTCCGCGGCGGGCCGAAGCGAGCGACGTCTGGACCATCGCCGGTATTCTCGCCTGCGCGGTGCGTGCTTCGGCCAGGGCTTCCCGGCGGGCGGCGGCGGCTTCGCGCTGTGCCGCGGCGGCCTCGCGCTGTGCGGCGGCGGCCTCTCGGGCGGCTTCCCGTTGCGCCTGCCGCGCTTCGCGCAGGCCCTCCCGGGCGTCCCGTCGCGCTTCGGCTTCCGCCTCACGGGCAGCGCGGCGTTCTTCGGGGCAGGGCTGATCCTGTGAAGCCCGAGCGAGGGGAGCCGCAGGAGCAGGTGGCGGCGGAGGTGCCTTGAGGATGGCTGGCGCCGGGAGTGGGGCCGGCGGTGCGGGTGGCGTCGGCAGGACGGCGGCGGTCTTCACGGCCGGCATGGTGGCGGGCTCAGCTCCGACGTGCGGCGCGCGCGCGACCGGGGCTGCTGATGGAGCCGGCGGCATTGCTGACACCATTGGCCGGTGCGGTAGAGCCGGCGGTGCGACCGGAGGGGCAGGCGGCGAGGGAGGCAGGGCGAAGCCGGACGCCGTAGCGATCATGCCGGCGCCGATCATGGTCAGCGCGACCGCGGCCCCGAACAGCAGCCGTGCGCGGCCGACCGGCCGGGCCATCATGCCGATGCGTTGCCTGAGCTGGTTCTTGGGGTTGAGCGCGCAGGCCATTGCCGGCATGCGCGCCGCCGCCGATTTCAGCAGCGCACGGCCATAGACGATGCGCTGCTCCGGAGCGGTGCCGGCAAGCACGGTCGCGTCGCAGGCAAGCTCCTGATCCGCGCGGAAGGCGGAATAGGCCTTATGCGCCAGCGGATTCCACCAGTGCAGCGATCGGATCGCCAGCGCGGCGAGATTGGCGGCTATGTCGAGCCGGTCATGATGCGCGGCCTCGTGCAGCAGCGCCAGGCGGCGTTCCTCGGGCGTATAGCGGGCAAGGAAATCCGACGGCAGCAGGATGCGCCGGCGGACGATGCCGATCGCGACGGGGCCCGGAAGCTCTGGGCTGACCAGCACTTCGACCCCGCATTCGGTTGTGAGCGGTACCGCGCCCCGCAGGGCACGACGAAGGAACAGGCGGTAGCGCAGCAGCTGCCAGCTGAAATAGAGCGCGGCGACACCCAGCCAGAGCGTGATCAGCATCTGGCTGATTTGGATCGCGACGGCCGCGCTCGGCCCAGCATCCAGGACCGGCATCGGCGTGACCTGTGCGGTCAGGCCGGCAGGGTCGACCGGTATCGCAGGAGCGAGCTTGGCTGCTGTGGCCGTGTCGGCCAGCCCGATCATCGAGCGGTCCGGCCGCACCACCGCGACCGGCACGAACAGCGCCGTCCAGCCCGGCAGCGGCGGCAGGATCATGCGCAGCGCCGGGAGCAGCCAGAGCGCATAGGCGATGCGCGGCCCGAACAGGCGCGAAACGGGCGCGCGCAGCATCAACACGATCGCCATCAGCAGCATGCTGGCGACGAGGGTTTGCACCAGCCAGGCGATCATGCCTTGAGCTCCTTCAGCAACGCTTCCAGTTCCGCGATGTCTTCAGCCGACAGACCTTCACTTTGAGCCAGATGTGCGACCAGCGGCGCTGCACGGCCGCCGAACAGCCGATCGACGAAACGGCGCGTCTCGCCACTGGCATAGTCGCGACGCTGCACGGTGGGACGGTAAAGATAGCGGCGGCCGTCCTCCTCATGGGTCAGCACGCCTTTGGCAAGCAGCCTGCCCAACATCGTCTTGACCGTACGATCGCTCCATCCACGGGCCGGGTCGATCCGTTCCGTCACCTCGGCCGCGGTGAGCGGTGCCTCGGCCCAGAGCACTTCCATCACCACCTGCTCGCCTTCGCTGATGCGTTCGGCCGACATCCGACTCTCCCGATTACATGTGTAATCCTATGTGACTACGTCTGTAGTCGTCAAGCCTGGACGCGATTGAGGCGAGCCGCGGGATGACGGGCGGGGCGTGCCCGGCCTATGAAGCGGCATCTTGCCTGTGAGTCGCTCGATGACCGATCTGTCCGCCTTTCCGATCGCCGCCCGCTGGCCGGCCGTCCATCCCGACCGCATCCAGCTCTATTCGCTGCCCACACCCAATGGCGTGAAGGCGTCGATCATGCTGGAGGAGACCGGGCTGCCTTATGAGCCTCACCTGGTAGATATTATGAAGAATGAGAGTCAGAGCACGGAATTTCTGGCGCTCAATCCCAATGGCAAGATTCCCGCGATCATCGATCCGAACGGTCCGGAGGGCAAGCCTATCGGGCTCTTCGAATCGGGCGCGATCCTGCTCTACCTCGCCGAAAAGACCGGCCGCTTCATTCCGTCCGATCCGGCGGGCCGCTGGGAGGCGATCCAGTGGGTGTTCTTCCAGATGGCCGCGATCGGGCCGATGTTCGGCCAGCTCGGCTTCTTCCACAAATTCGCCGGCAAGGAGATAGACGACAAGCGTCCGTTGCAGCGTTATGTAAGTGAGTCGAAACGCTTGTTATCCGTTCTTGAGAATCGGCTGGAAAGCCGTCCATGGGTAACCGGGAGCGAATATGGCATAGCCGACATCGCGACGGTGGGCTGGGTCCGCAATCTCATCACTTTCTACGAGGCGCGGGATCTGGTCGCGTTCGACAGTTTGCGCGCCGTACCGGCATGGCTCGATCGCTGCCTGGAACGACCGGCCGTTCAGAAGGGCCTCACCATTCCCGCACGGGACTGACCGGCTGCTTCAGTCTGCCCTCGGCTGGCCACCGTCGGAAAGGCTGCGGGCCGGCTGCACCATGGGGCTCGCCGTCGCATAAGCGAGGGCAGGCTTGCCCGTCTCATCGGCGGCGGCTTGGTTGCGCACGGACGAGCGCCAGCCGCTGAGCGAAGCCGCCGCTTCGGCCGAGCCCGGTGCCTCGCGCGTGATGATGACGCGGGTCGTCCAGTCGGTCATGGCGTATAGCTGGCGCGCGAAGGCGTAGGGAAGGCGAATGCACCCGTGCGAAGCCGGATATCCCGGCACGTGGCCGGCGTGCAGGGCAATGCCGCCATTTGTGAGGCGTTGCATATAAGGCATTGGTGCATTGGAATAAATATTCGAGCTGTGTTTTACCGCCTTGCCCAGAATGGTGAAAGTGCCGGCGGGCGTGGCGTGGCCGCGCATGCCGGTGGATACGACCGATGTCGTAATCAGATTGCCTTGCCGGATGACATACAGGCGCTGTTCCGGAATGCTCACTACGAGACGCAGGCCTGCCGCGATCGCGGCCCGACGGCGCGCTTCGGCTTCGGCGCGCGCGCGGGCTTCGGCAAGGGCTTCCGCCCGGCTCTCCACGACGCTGCAGCCGGTCCAGGACCAGGCATCGCAATCGCCGGGCACGAGCAACTCGCTGAAATCATAGTCCATGGTGACGGGCACCGTGGGGCTGGCGAGGATCAGCGCGGCCGCGGGCAGGAAAAGCCACCGCTTTCTCATAGCCCTCCTTCCTGCACGCATGACCGGAAAGGCGCCGGGTCGATTCGCCTAACGCCTCGTTAACCTCTCTCTTCTTCCTATCCTCTCGCCGTGCTGCAAGCTCAATCGGCCATGCCCCGTCCATCATCTTCCCGGATCGGCACAAACCTGGCGCCTTTCGGGCATGATGCCGAGCGCGTTGCCGCCGGCGAAGCTGATGATCGAAATGGTCAGGAAGCGGCCTCCTGCCCGAGCCGTGCGATGGAGCGCATGAGGTTGTGCCGCGCCGCTGTTTCGAACCGCTCCCGTCCCCAGTCGGAGAGATAGAGCGACGGACGGGCGAGAAAGCCTTGTAATATCCTGGTTCGGCCGGCGCGGAATGAGGCCTCCGGTATCTCGCGATATTCGTGGCGAACGCCTGCCTCATAGGCGTCGAAGATTTCCTCCGGCGCGGCGAGGATCGAGAGATCCATGTC
This sequence comes from Flavisphingomonas formosensis, assembly GCF_009755815.1. Lineage (GTDB taxonomy): Bacteria > Pseudomonadota > Alphaproteobacteria > Sphingomonadales > Sphingomonadaceae > Flavisphingomonas > Flavisphingomonas formosensis. Next base: position 144,268 of record NZ_WRPK01000010.1, on the reverse strand, counting down.
CAGGAACATGGCCATGTCCGCCGCTTCGTCGGAGGGAAGGCCGGCGGGAATTTCGTGGCGCGCCGTCGCTTCGATCAGGCGCACCGCGCGTGCAAGCGACGCCTCGGGCATCGCGTCTTTCAGCATCTGGGCGGCCAGCGCGGCGCTGCGGCTCTCATTGTCGGCAGCGCGCGGTTCGTAGATCGCGTCGTGGAGCAGGATGGCACCCTCGACGGCGAGGGGATCGTGCAGGCGGTCGATCACCTCCGCATGCAATTTCAGGAGAGCGAGCGGATGGCTCCAGCCATGATAGCCGCGGTCCGGCCCGCCGTGCAGAATGCGGATGGCGTCGATCAGCTTGGAGTCGATCAGGTGTGGGCTCCTCATGCGTTCTGGATGGATGGCCATATGCAAACCATGGGTCATCCGGCCGTTTCGCGCTAGCATCGCCGGATGATGCCCGACTTATCGAATCTCGGCGAAGACTATTATGTCGTCGAATGGCTAATCCGGCTGGCCTCGCTCGCGATCATTCCGTTCCGCCGAACGGCGGCTGCCACGCGCAGCTGGCTGCTCCTGATCTTCTTCCTCCCCGTGCCGGGCTTGCTGCTGTTCCTCGCGATCGGCTCGCCCCGCTTTCCCGCCTGGCGTGCGCAGCGTTTCGATCGGCTGCGTCCCTTCTTTGCGGAGCTCGCCGAACGGGTGCGCGCGCGGGGCGCCGTTCCGCCGGAGGATGATGCGATCGCCAGACTGGCCGGGCGGCTTGGTTATCTGCCGGCGACGGGCGGCAACGCGGCCGAATATCTCGGCGGTTACGATGAGGTGATCGACCGGCTGGTTGCGGATATCGACGGTGCCCGGCGCCATGTCCGCATCCTCTGTTACATCTTCGCTGACGACGAGACCGGGGGCAGGGTGATCGCGGCTCTCGCCCGCGCCGTCGCCCGCGGCCTGCCCTGTCACGTGCTGATCGATCCGGTAGGATCGCGCCCCTGGCGGCGCGGCACGATCGCGCGGCTGGAGGAGGCGGGCGTCACCGTACGGCTGGCCCTCCCGTTCCGCCTGCTGCGCGGCCGCACGCGCCGCGACATGCGCAACCACCGCAAGCTGTTCCTGATCGACGGTGCGATCGGATATGCTGGATCGCAGAATATCGTGCGCAAGGATTTCCGGCCCGGCGTCACCAATCGCGAGCTCGTGCTGCGCGTCAGGGGGCCGGCGGTGGCCGAGATGAGCGCGGTGTTCCTGGCCGACTGGTATCTGGAAACCGAGCAGCTGCTGGAGGCCGCGCCCGTCATTCCGGCCGAGGCGGGGCAGGCTATCGTGCAGATCCTGCCCAGCGGGGCGGAGTTCCCCCTGGAGGGATTCCACACCCTGCTCGTCTGGCAGGTCAACCAGGCACGCGAGCGCATCGTGATCGTCACGCCCTATCTGGTGCCCGACGAGGCCCTCCTGGGCGCGCTGAGCACGGCGGCGCTGCGTAATGTGGAGATCGACCTCGTCGTCTCGGCGGTGGTGGATCAGCCGCTCGTGAACCTGGCACAATGTTCCTATTATGACGAGCTGCTGTCGAGCGGGGTGCGGATCCACCGCTATCGCACCTATCTGCTCCACGCCAAGAATGTGTGCATCGATGATCGGCTGGCGGTTCTCGGCTCGAGCAATGTCGACATCCGGTCCTTCCAGCTCAACGAGGAGATCAGCCTGCTGCTCTACGATGCGGGGAGCATCGCGGAATTGCGGGCGGTGCAGCAGGACTATCTCGATAATAGCGATCCGGTGGACCGGACGGCGTGGCGCCAGCGCAGCGGGCTGCGCAAGCTTGCGGAAAACGGCGCGCGGCTGGTCGGGCCCTTATTGTGAAGCGGGCGGACGCGCGCGGTTGCGGCTGCGCAGCGCGTAGGTGAGCGCGAAGAGGCAGGCGCCGACGATGGCTGCGCCGATCAGCACCATCCCGATCGAACGGATATCGCCCGTCAGACGCTCGATCGCGCTGCCGAAGATGTAGCCGAGCGCAGTGAAGCTGACACCCCAGACGGTTGCCGCGATCGCGTTGAGCGGAGTGAATCGGCGCATCGGCAGCGCCGACGTGCCGATCGCGAGCGGGCTGACGACGCGCAGCCCGTAGAGGAAGCGGAAGGCGAGCACGAAGCTCACCGGCCGCTTTTCGAGCATCTCGTAGGCCTTGGCGAAGGCGGGTTTGTCGGTGAAGCGGCGGACCCAGCGATGATCGCGATAGCGGCGACCGATCATGAAGAAGATCTGATCGGCGACGAAGGAGCCCGCGGACACCGCGACCATGGCCCATCCAAGTGGCACGAGACGCTGATGCGCGAGGAAGCCGCCGGTGAGCGCCACCGTCTCGCCCTCTATGCCGGCGCCGAGAAACAGCGCGAGCAGCCCATAATGGGTGACGATGCCTTCCAATGTCATGCAGGCATAACCGTCCGCTGCGCCGTCCGTGTCATTCGCGATCCCCACAGGCGCGGGGATTGACCGCGCTTTGCCCTTATAGTTGCCTTTCGTGATCGAACGAGCGCAATTCTGCTAGGCTGCTGACAAGAGGATGAACCGGCGGACATGACGATAGAGACGGAACCGCCAAACTATGCCTTCGACGGGATCGATCGCCGCATCGCGGCGATGCTCACGGAAAACGGGCGGATGACGAACAATGACATCGCCCGCCAGCTCGGTGTCAGTCGCGCGATGATCAGCGCGCGGATCGGGCGGATGACCAATGCAGGCGCGCTGCGAATCGTCGCGGCTACCGACTTTTCGGCCCATGGCTTCGATCTGCTGCTTTCGATCGGCATCCGGGTGAGCGGGCGGTCGGTGGAGGAGGTAGCCGACGATCTGATCGCGCTGCCCGAGGTGCTGGCCGCGCATATCGTGACGGGGCCGTTCGAGATCCAGACATTGATCGGCTTGAAGAGCCCGTCCGAGCTTTCGGGGCGGATCATCGATCTGTTCGCGCAGATAGAGGGCATAGGCGGCTTCGACGTCTCGGTCATTGCCGACATCGTGAAGTATCAGTTCGAGGAAGTGTGCCGCTGAGCCGCGGAAGCAGGGTGGATCAGCGCGAAGCGTCGGCGCGTGCAGACATTACCGCATCGTCCACGCTGTAGCTGCTCCGCCGGACCAGATCGTCGCCGCCGGCGGAGTGCAGCAGATCGCGTATTCCGTCCCGCACCCGGGCGAGATGCAGCGTCGTGCTGCGGGTGCGCAGGGTCGCGTCGAACTCCATCAGCGCATCGAGCGCGGTGCTGTCGAGGTCGAAGCTCTCCTCGAGGCTGACGATCACGGTGTGTGTCGCCGGCTCTGCCGCCTGGAACGCGGCGATCAGAGCGAAGATATGTTCGGCATTGGCGAAGAACAGCGGCACGGCCGGCCGCCAGATCATCAGCCCGGACGGTTGCATGGCTTCCGGATGACGGGCGATGTCGACATAGTCGTGGCCGTCGCCCAACCGGCCGAGGCGTACGACGGTGGGCGTCGAGATACGTCGGATAAGCGCGGCTAGCGAGAGCAGGATGGCGAACAGCATGCCGTTGAGCACGCCGAGCACCAGCACGCCCGCCGCGGCGCCAAGCGCGATCAGCGGATCGCGGCCGAGGTGCCACAGCCGCACGAGCGGTGCGGGATCGAGTGCGTGGGTCAGGGCCGCTATCACCACGGCTGCAAGCACGGGTTCCGGCAGATGCGCGACCAGCCCCGAGCCGAGGAGCATCAGCAGCGCAAGACCGAGGGCCGCGACGATGCCGGTCTGACGGGTGACCGCGCCGGCACTTTCGCTGGCCGAGCCTGCCGAGAAGCCGGCGCCGACCGGCATGCCCTGCAAGGCGCCCGCCGCGAGATTCGCGGCACCGAGCGCCGCGAGTTCGCGGTTCGGCTCGATCGTATCGCCGTGGCGCAGCGCCATGGCGCGCATCGTGCCCCAGCTTTCGGCGAAGAGGATCAGCACCAGCGGCACGATCAGTTCGGCCAGCCGCTGCATCTCCAGCATCGTGAAGGCGGGAAGCTGCGGCCAGCCCGGCACCAGGTCGACCTTTCCCACCACGGCCACGCCGCGCTCCGGCAGGTCGAGCGCGAAGGAGCCTGCGATGCCGGCGGCGAGGACGAGGAAGGCAGCCGGGCAGGTCGGAATACGGCGCAGCAACAGCAGGGCGGCGAGCGCCACGAGACCGGTCGCGACGCTGGCGAGATGCCAGCGTGGCAATGAGAGGGTAAGCGCGCCGACGAGATGGAAGATGTCGGACGCATGCAGCGGAACGCCGACGAGGATCGGAAGCTGCTTGAGGATGATCGTGATCGCGAGGCCGAAAGCGAAGCCGCGCAGCACCGGGCGCGAGACGAAGCCGGTGAGGCCGCCGAGATGAGCGGCGGATGCCGATAGAAAAGCCAGGCCAACCAGCACGACGGCAATGGTTGCGAGCGCGGCCTGCATCGCCGGATTGCCGGAAACCATGCCCAGCGACGCGGCGAGGATCGCGGCCGAGGAGGACGTCGGCGACACGATCGCGAAGCGGCTGCGCCCGATTAGCGCATAGGTGAGCGAACCGGCGATCGCGGCCGATATCGCGCGTTGCGGCGGCAGACCGGCAATGCCCGCATACGCCACCGCTTCGGGAAGCATCAGCCCCGCGACGGATATGCCGGCAATCACATCCCCTTTTCGCATGGCAGCGCGTGTAGCGCAGCCCGCGCGGCATGCGAAGATTGCCCGCTCCACCGCGCAATTCCGTCACCCGGCCGGCCGATGAACGGAAGTTCATTGAAATGCAATCTATGCGATTGCACATATGGCGCTGGCCGGGCTCCCGCTCTGCGCCGCCCGGAAAGGATCTATGGAAGCGATCATAGCCGACGTCATGAAGTTCATCGCCGAGAACAAGGCGTGGGCGGGGCCGCTGCTTGGCCTGCTTGCTTTCGGTGAATCGCTGGCGGTGGTGGGACTGCTGATCCCGGCGACGGCACTGATGATCGCGGTCGGCGGCATGGTCGGCAGCGGTATCATCGATCCTATCCCAGTCTTCATCTGGTGCGTCGTCGGATCGGTGCTGGGGGACTGGGTGTCCTTTGCGATCGGCCGCCGGATCGGTCCGTCCGCTCATCGGCACTGGCCGCTCAACCGGCACAAGCCGGCGGTGGCGCGGGCACGCCTGTTCTTCTGGCGGCACGGCTTCATTTCGATCCTGCTCGGCCGCTTCCTTGGGCCGGTCCGCGCGACCATCCCGCTCGTCGCCGGGATGATGCAGATGAAGCAGCGCAGCTTCCAGCTTGCCAATATTCTCTCGGCGCTGCTGTGGGTGCCGGCGCTGCTTACCCCAGGCTATCTGGCGGCGCGTTCGCTTGGTCCGATCGAGGAATTCCGCGAGGTCCATCTCATCGGTCTGGCGGCGATCATCGGCGTGGCCACCATTGCGGGGGGCGCGATCGGCGCGCGCGTCTTTGGGGCGGGCACGCGGCGGCGCAACCGCAACCGGCGGGCGCTCTCCTCGTCCTGACCCGATCAGACCTGCGCGAGGCCGCCGTCGAGCGTGCAGAGCGCCGGGGCGTGCAGAGGGAAATCCTCTTCACGAACGGCGGCGGCTGCGTCAGCCCGCGGCCGGCCGCGAGCCACGCTTCGTGATGGTTGCGCCCAGCATGACGAGCACGGCGAGCGCGCAGGGCAGGGCGAGGAGCAGGAAGCTGGTGTGGCGGCCCAGCGTCTGCGCCATCGGCACCAGCACCATCGGCGTGACGAAATCGCCCGCGAAAAGCGAGACGTACAGAAAACCGACCGCTCGGCCGCGATTGCGCGGTGCTACGCGAACGACGAGCGCATTGGCCATATAGACGACGAACATACCGCTCGCGATGCCGCTGACGAAGCAGCCGACGGCGGCATGGGTCGCCGATCCGGCGGTACCCAGCATCAGCATGCTGGCACCCCACACCGTCATCATCGCGATGAAGGTGCCGATCATGCCGAGCCGCGCGATGACATGGCCGAACAGGAACCCGCCGATCGCGCTGCCGAAGGAGGCGCAGCCCAGCACCATGGCGAGCTGTTTGGAATTCTGCACCGCCATTTCGTGGAGCAGGAAAGGCACCTGGGTGAGTGGCGCCATCACGATGATCGCGAACAGCACGATCGTGACATAGATGAACCAGTTGCGGCCGATGTCGCGCCAATAGCCATTGCCGTCCGAAGCGGCAGCCGGCGCCGGTGCCGGGAAACCGCGGGTGGAGATCACTGCGGGCAGCACGAAGAGCAGGGCGATGCCATATACCGCGAAGGCCGCCCGCCAGCCGAAGGCGTCCGCGATCGCGCCGGATACCATCGTTCCGCCGATGCCGACGGCGGCCGCGATCGCATTCTTGTAGCCGAGCATCTTCGCTCGCCGGGTCTCGTGGAAGGACTCGGCGATCATCACCGTGGTGCCCAGCGAGATGACGCAGGCGCAAAAGCCGATGATCAGCCGGGTAGCGAGCATCATCGTCGGTTCGCTGAGCCATGCGCCGCCGGCACCCGCGATGCCATAGGCGAGGAGCGCGGGCGGCAGTACCTGCCTCGGCCCGAGCCGATCGAAGATCCAGCCGCCCAGCAGACCGCCTATGACGAGCCCGACCGACGGCACCGTCATCGTCCATTGCGCCAGCGCCGCACCATCGTGGCCGCCGCCGAAATGGCTGGCGAGCATCGGCAGCACGGGGCCGACGGCCACGAATATCAGGCCGGAGAACATGGCTCCCGTCAGCATCACCACGGTGCCGACCGGGCCGGCTGCCCATGGGGCCTTTTGCACTGGGTAGGCGATCGCGGCGTCGGCCATGACTCTCTCCGTCGCGCGACTCTCGCGGAAAATTCCGGGGTCGAGCTACGCGACAGCTTAGCGATGAGGGGGGATGACCTTCAACCCGCGTAATAGAATGTCATGGTCTTCGTATCGGGGCTTGCCGATGGGTTCAGGCATTTCGGTAAATGCGTCCGAACCTAGCGTCGTCACATTCGTGTAACGAGCGGGCGTCACGCTGAGGCCTCCCGCCAGACGCACAGGTTCCTATGACTTTCACTGCCGAAACCGCCGACATGGCCCGCATCAAGGAAGAAATCGCCGACAGCTTCGACGAGGAGCTGGAGATGGAGATCGACGAAAGCCGGCTCGAGACGATGTTTGCCGATCTGGCCGAGCATCCGGATCGCGAGCAGCTCGATCGCCGCCTCTATTTTCGGGAGCTCTTCCGGCTCCAGCATGAATTGGTGAGGCTGCAGGATTGGGTGCAGCACAAGGGGCTGAAGGTCGTCGTGATCTTCGAGGGTCGGGATTCCGCCGGCAAGGGCGGCGCGATCAAGCGGATCACCCAGCGGCTCAATCCGCGCGTCTGCCGCGTCGCCGCGCTCCCCGCGCCGAACGAGCGCGAACGAACCCAATGGTATTTCCAACGCTATGTCGCGCATCTGCCCGCCGCGGGCGAGATCGTGCTGTTCGATCGCAGCTGGTACAACCGCGCCGGCGTAGAGCGGGTGATGGGTTTCTGCGACGAGGAGGATGTGGAGGAGTTCTTCCGCTCGGTGCCCGAGTTCGAGCGGATGCTCGTCCGATCCGGTATCATCCTCGTCAAATATTGGTTCTCGATCACCGACGAGGAGCAGCAGTTCCGCTTCACCATGCGGATCGAGGATCCGCTGAAGCAGTGGAAGCTCTCGCCGATGGACGTGGAATCGCGCCGCCGCTGGGAAGATTATACCCGCGCCAAGGAGGCGATGCTCCAGCATACGCACATTCCCGAAGCGCCCTGGTGGGTGGTGGAAGCGGTCGACAAGAAGAAGGCCCGGCTCAACTGCATCGCGCATCTGCTGGAGCAGATCCCCTATGAGGATGTGCCCAAAGCTCCGGTCATTCTGCCGGCTCGCGTCCGCCATGCCGATTATGAGCGGCATCCGGTGCCGGAAGAGATGTACGTGCCTGAACGCTACTGATCGCGCGGGCCGCGATCAGAGCGCCCGCAGGGCCTGGGCCGGACGCGCTGCCAGCACCGGCAGCGTGCCGGCCAGGCCGATGACGAGGATCAGCACGATGCCGCTGCCCAGCGTCCCGAATATGGCCGGCCAGGTGGGAGCCCAGGGCAGTTCGAACATCCGCACCGTGACATACCAGCCGGCCGTCACGCCGATCGCGAGTGCAACCGCCGCGATCACCGTGGCAAGCAGCGCATATTCGAGCGCTTGGACGGCCAGCACCTGCCGGCGTGTGGCGCCGAGCAGCTTGAGCAACACGGCGTCATAGGTCCGCGCCTGCCGCGCCGCGAGGATCGCGCCGACCAGCACCGCGATGCCCGAGGCGATGGCGACCGAAGCGGCGGCTCCGACCGCCGTCGCCAGCTGGCCGAAAAGGGTGGAGACCGTGGCGACAATATCCTTGACCCGGATCAGGCTGCTGGACGGGAAAGCCAGTGCGACGGCGCGGTTGAGCGCATCCTCCCGTTCGATCGGCGCCTCTATCGTGGCCATGTAATTGAATGGCGCGCCATCGAAGCTGTGCGGCGAGAAGATCAGCACGAAGTTGAAGCCCATCGTCCGCCATTCGATCTGCCGGAAGGAAGCGATGGTGGCGGGAATTTCGACGCCGAGCGCCGAGACGGTGATGCTGTCGCCCACCTTGAGCCCAAGGACGCGTCCGGCTTCGGCATCCATCGAGACGAGCGGCGGACCGGCATAATCTTTCGGCCACCAGTGGCCCGCGGTGATGCTGTTTCCTTCGGGCAGGTCGCTTGCGAAGGTGAGGCCGCGGTCGCCGCGCAGGATCCAGGCGCCTTCGGGAATCGTCTTCATGTCCGCCACCCGCTGGTTGCCGATCGCGACCACCGGCCCCCGCAGCGAGGGCACCGTCTTAATCGTGGCGCCGGGCACGGCGCGGCGCACGATCGTTTGGAAACGGCCGAGCCCGTCCGAGGGGATGTCCAGCACGAAGAAGCTCGGCGCGCGTTCCGGCACGGTCTTGCGCAGCGCGCCCGAAAGATTGGTCTGAATCGTGGCGAGGGTCACGAACAGGGTGAGACCGAGGCCGAGCGCCAGCACCAGCCGCCCCGTCTGGGCGCCGGGAGCGTGCAGGTTCGCGATCGCCAGCCTCAGCAACGGACGGCGAGGGCGGGGCAGGCCAGCGGCGAGGGCGCGAATGGCGCGCGCGATCAGGCCGAGTATCACCACCGTACCGGCCGCCGCAGCGAGCACGCCGGCGGCGAAGCCGGGCTGGCGCGCGGTTGCGATGGCGAGGGCGACAGCACTTCCGAGGGCGATGGCGGACCCGATGATCACGCGGGGCTGAGGCCGAGACGGGCGTTCGGCGGCGCCCCGGAACAGCGTGGCTGCGGTGACGCCGCGTGCGCGATCGAGCGGCGGCAGGGCGAAGGCCAGCGCCACGAGCAATCCGTAGAGGGCGCCCAGCATCAACGCGCCGGGATAGATGCCCGCGTGCACGGGCACGGGCAGGGCGGATCCGGCGATGAGGGAGACGAGGCCTGGCACTGCTGCGCCGACCAGCAGCGCGGCGGCGATCGCCCCGCCGGCCACGAGAGCGATCTGGATCAGATAGAGGCGCAGGATCAGCGGCGATGCCGCCCCGAGCGATTTGAGCGTTGCGATCGCGCTCCGCTTGCCCTCCAGCCAGGCGCCGACGCCATTGCCCACGCCGATGCCTGCGATCACCAGCGCGGTGAGGCCGACCAGGGTGAGAAACTGGCCGATCTGGTCGATCGAGCGTCGCACCCCCGGCGCGCCGTCGCTGCTGTCGCGCACCTGGGCGTCGCCGCTGCGCAGGCGCGTCTTCAGCCGATCGGCGATCGCGGCGGCATCCGCACCGGCTGGCACAGCGATGCGATACCGCCAGTCGTAGAGGCTGCCGGGCTGGACGAGGCCTGTGCGCTCGAGCGCGCCGAGCGGAATGATCGCCGATGGCGCAAAGCGGAAGCCCTCACCGAGCCGGTCGGGCTCGTCCGCAATCAGGCCGGTCACAACGAAGCGGCCTTCGCCCAATTGCAGAGCATCGCCCGGATGGACGGCGAGCCGTTGCGCGAGGGCCGGATCGAGCAGGATTCCGTCCGCCCTGGATGGTAGCGCGCCCGGCTGGAGCGCGAGGCGGCCGACCAGCGGATAGCGCGCGTCGACCGCCTTGAGCGAAGCCAGGGCGGTGCGCGTGCCGTCCGGCCTGGCGAGCATGGCATTCATGCGCGCGCTCTGCGAGACGCGCCCGATCTGCGCGAGCACGGCCTGCTCGGCGTCGCTCGCACGGCGTTGCGACAGGGTGAGCTGGATATCGCCACCCAGATAGGTGCGGCCCTCTGCCGACAGTTCGGCGCGCATCGCCGAAGAGAGGCTGCCGATGCCGGCGAGCGTGGCGACGCCGAGAAAGAGACAGACCGCGAGCAGGCGCAGTCCGCGGATCCCGCCGCGCAGATCGCGCAGCGCCAGTCGCCACGCGAGCCTCACGCCGCGCGCCGGTCCGTGGCGATGCGGCCGTCGCGCATTTCCAGCACGCGATCGCAGCGGTCGGCGAGCGCGGGATCGTGGGTGATCATCAGCAAGGTGGTGCCGGTTTCCGCACGGCGGGCGAACAGCAGGTCGAGCACCGCAGCGCCGGTCGCGGCGTCGAGATTGCCGGTGGGCTCGTCGGCGAACAACAGGGCCGGACGAGGGCCGATCGCCCGGGCGATCGCGACGCGCTGCTGTTCGCCGCCGGAAAGCTGGACTGGATAGTGATCGAGGCGATGGCCGAGACCAACGGCCTCCAGCTCCGCGGCCGCGCGTGCAAAGGCATCCGGCGCGCCCGACAGTTCGAGTGGCACCGCGACATTTTCGAGCGCTGTCATGGTCGGAAGCAGATGGAAGGCTTGCAGGACGATGCCGATCCGGCCGCGGCGCGCGATCGCCAGCGCGTCCTCGTCCAGGCTACTGAAATCGGTGCCCGAGACATGTATCGTGCCGCCGCTGGCCCGTTCGAGTCCGGCCAGCACTGCCATCAGCGATGATTTGCCCGATCCCGAGGCGCCGAGCAGGGCGACGCTCTCTCCGGTCGCAACGTCGAGATCGATGCCTCTCAATATGGCGACGCGCTTCTCGCCGGAGCCCAGGGAGAGGGTGACATCGCGGGCATGGATCGCGATATGCGGGTCAGTCATGGCGGAGGAGCGGTCCGGGTGAAAGGCAGGAAGACGGCATATGATGCGGCGCGGCGCCTTATCCAAGGTGTGCTCCTGATTTTCGCGCTGCTCGGTGCAGTGCCGGCCTTCGCGGCGGACCGGCTGGTGCTGGCTTTCGGAGACAGCCTGACCGCCGGCTACGGCTTGCCAGCCGCCCAGGCCTTTCCCGTCCGGCTCCAGGCAGCGCTACGGGGGGCGGGAATCGCGGTGCGGGTGCAGAATGCCGGCGTATCCGGCGATACCAGCGCGGCCGGCCGGGCGCGGCTTGCCTGGGTGCTGCGGTCGATCAAGGGCAATCCCGATCTGGTGATCGTCGAACTGGGTGCCAACGACATGCTGCGTGGGTTGAGCCCGGACCAGACGCGCGCCAATCTGGATGCGATACTTGCCGAGCTTAAGCGGCGGCGCATTCCCGTGCTGTTGGCCGGGATGCGTGCGGCGCCGAATCTGGGGCGGGGCTATGCGGCACGGTTCGAGCCGATCTTTCCGGATCTCGCCCGCAAATATGGGGCACGGCTTTATCCCTTCTTTCTCGCAGGCGTGGCGGCGCAGAAGCCGTTGCTCCAGGCGGACGGCATGCATCCCAATGCGCGCGGCGTGGACCTGATCGTGCGCAACCTCGCGCCGCAGGTGATCGCTATGCTCCGGCAGCAGCCGAGCGGCGCTCAGCCCGCGCGATAGGCCGGCACGAACCGGGGCGCGAGCAGCATCATCGTGGCGAGCGTGGCCAGCGCCACGAGCGCGCCGACGATCATGTCGGTGAGATAGTGGGTGCCTTCGACGGGGGTCGCCAGCAGCATGGCGGCGTTGAGAAGAAGGATCGGCCAGCGCAGCCGCGCGATCGGCCATGCCGCCGCGATGTAGAGCACCGCGCTCACCGTGTGGAAGCTCGGTGCGCTGACCAGCCCGTGCAGGCCGACCAGAGGCACGGCGCGTATCGCATGATCGCGCAGTGCCGGGATCAGGTCGACCTGATACATGGCGCTGGTCGGCATATAGGGGATCGGGCCGTGCCACAGGAAACCGAGCGGACCCTGTGCCGGGAAGCAGGTGAACAGCAGTAGCGTGATCACCGCGGCCAGCCAGAAGGAGGCGATGAACCAGCGCGCCTCCGCCTTCCTGCCCTGGAAGGCGAAATAGCCGAGCAGGATCGCCGGGGTCACGAAGATGCTTTGATAGGCGATGCGCGAGACCGGCACGAGCGCAGGATGAGCCACCTCGAAATCATACCAGCGCACCCAATCGAAGCGCAGGATATGGTCGAACGTCTCGAGCGACCGGTCGGCAAAACCGGTGCTCGTCGCCGCGACCGCATAGCTGGCCACGGCGCCGAGCAGCGAAATGGAACAGAACAGCCCGACATATTCGACCGTGTCGCGCAGCACGCGCTGCCATGGCGCCGCCGGGCTGCGCAGCACGAAACGCGCGACGGCGGCCAGTAGGAAGGCGGCCGTGATGGAAAGGGCATCGAGGGTCGGCACGCTGAGGGTGAGGCCGGCCTCGGCCATGAGCAGCCCTACGGCTACTGCGCTCATCGCAAGCGCGGCCGCGATCCACCTCAGCGGGACGAGCCGGTCGCCGCGGCAGAGCAGGCCTAGGGGAAATCGCTGGCCCTCGGTGAGAGCTCTTTCAATCGTGGCGGCGCCCGGAGCCGGAAAGGAGGAAGCCAAATTCGAATCCCCAGCGTGCCGCGTCTGGCGCGGATGTCATGGACTTGTAACGCTGATCGCCTTTGGCACCTTAACGCGCAATGTCTAGTGTCGTTGCGGTCGTTCGCGGCAGACGGTGCTGATGGCGCGTAATGCGATTGCGCAATATACCGCATCGTTCCGAGCGAATATCGTGCCCGATGCTGCGCCGGATTGTTCGTTTCTCACATTATGAGTGGCATTCGAAACGCATCGCGTTGCACTCGACGGCTGGGCGAGGCTATGGCGATCTCCGAAGGAGAGCCTGCATGAGCCAATATACGATCGAGAATACGAGCCGTACCGTCAACATCGGCACGGGCACCATGCATTATCACGAGGCGGGATCGGGCCCGGTGCTCATCCTGCTGCACGGATCCGGCCCTGGCGTGAACGGCTGGGCGAATTTCGGCGGCAATCTCGATTGGTTCGCGCCGCATTTCCGCTGCCTCGTCCCGGACCTGCCGGGTTATGGCAAGAGCGACCCGGTGGAAGGCTATCCAATCCCCGCCACGATCGACGCGGTGCTGCGCTACATGGACGCGATGGGCATCGAGAAGGCCCATATCATCGGCAACAGCTATGGCGGCATCGTCGGCGCGCAGCTCGCCGCCAAGGCGCCGGAGCGTGTCGACCGGCTGGTGTGCATCGGCGGCATCGGCGTCAACATCTTCTCGACCTTCCCAGGCGAGGGGCTGACGCGCCTGGTCGATTTCATCGAGGATCCGACGCGCGAGCGGATCACCGCCTGGCTGCAGTCGATGGTGTATGATCCGGCGATCGTCACCGAGGAACTGATCGACATGCGCTTCAAGCAGGCCACCGATCCGATGACCATGGCGACCAGCAAGCAGCTCTACACCCGCCAGGCGCTGGCTGGCATCGCGGCGATGCAGCGCGGCCCCGACGCCGTCCAGGGTTTCGCCTATCTGCCGAAGGTCCAGGCGCCGACTCTGCTCGCTTGGGGGCGCGACGATCGCGTCAACCCGCTGGACGGTGCGATGCTGCCGATGCGCCTCATCCCCAATTGCGAGCTGCACGTCTTCCCGAAATGCGGCCACTGGGCGATGATCGAGCGGCGGGCCGAATTCCAGACGGTGTCGCTGGAGTTCCTGACGCGCGGCTGATGCATGGAGAGCCGACCCTCCCAATCGGGATGGAGTGGCTCCCCTGTTTGAACGGGCTTGGCTCTCCTATATGCCTCCGGTGCATAGGGCTGGAACTTCCGAGGATTCCGTTACCGTCGGTGGGGTCGTCCTGCTCCATGGACATGGGCGGACGGCTGGATCGATGCGTTCGCTCGCAAGAGGCGCGCGCAATGCCGGCTACGCGACGCTTGCTCCGAGCTATGGCTGGCGGGGCCTGTCGTTGCGGGAGATCGTGGCGCGGGTCGACCCGTTGATCGCGGACTTCGAGACGAAACAGGCTGGCCCGCTGCATTTCGTGACGCATTCGCTCGGCGGGCTCGTCGTTCGCGCGTTCCTCGCGATGCGGCGGCCTGCACAGTTCGGCCGAGTGGTCATGCTAGCGCCGCCCAATGGCGGGAGCGAGCTTGCCGACCTGCTCTATCGCATACGGCTGGATCGCCTCGTATTGGGCCGTGTCGGGCCTCATCTGCGTACTGGCCGGCGAGCGGAAGACGAAGCGCTGCTCGGCACGGTAGATTTCGATTGTGGGATCATCGCCGCGGACCGGCCGATCGATCCTATCTTTCCGCGCATCCTGCTTCCCTGGCCAAATGACGGGAAGGTCACCGTTGCTGCGACGCGGGTTCAGGGAATGCACGATCATATCGTGCTGCCGGTGTCGCATACGTTGATGGTTCATGACCGGCGCGTCGTGGCGCAGACGATGGCGTATCTGGAACGGGGTGCGTTCCGCCGCTAAATCGGATTACCGGTCGGTGGCGGCAAACACCACATAGCGCAGCGGCCCGTGGCGGACGGCGTCAAACGGATAGCAGGTGGCGAGGGCCAGCATCTCGCCGCCTTCCGGAATGGCGAAACGATCCCAGCGGACGATCGCCGTGGAGACTACGCGGTAGCGATGAGTGCGACCGTCCAATCCCTCCGCCATGATCCGGTCGCCGAGGCGAAGCCGCTGGAGGAAGTGGAAATGGGTGTCGCGGTGGGCGGCGATCACCGTCGTGCCGGGGGCGCCGAGCCGGGCGCCGCCGGGCAGCAAGGTCGGCCCGAAGGCCATCGCCTGACCCGATCCGGTATCGAGTACGACTCGATCGACGCCGAGTCGCGGAATGGCGAGCCGCGCGACGGGGGCCATGTCCGCCCAGGGCCACGGCTTTTGTGGCTCGCGCGCCGCGACGCTGCGATCGAAGGCGCGTTCGAGCAGGACCTGCGCCACCGCGGCCTTTATCGGAATGATCGCGCCGCGAGCCGTCAGGACGATGCCGAGAGCGCAGAGCGCGATCAGCGCGGCATCCACGAGGCCGCGCCCAAAAGCGCGGCCCCCCGTTCTGGTGGTCGGAGCGGCCATCACGCGACACTCCCGTGACGGCGCAGCAGAACCAATCCGGCCAAGCCCGACAACAGCAGAGCGACGCCGCCAGCGAGTGTTCCCAGAAAGCCCGTCGCCGTTTGCGGCAGGTCCAGCGCCTCTGCGGCCGTCGCCTGCTGGGCAGCGCGTTCGCCCATCGTGCCGGCATTGGCAGCCGCGGCCTTTGCGGCTTCGCCGCCGAACAGCGTGTCGAAGTCCCAGCCCGCCGGCAGGTTCATCGGCAGCTCCTCGCGGGTCAGCATCGCTCCGGTCGGCCGAACCGGCGTCTCGTCCACGGCGACGAGGCTGGTCTGGCTGGTGACGAGCCCCTGTTCGAGACCGAGATCGGCAATCTGGCGATCTGCCGCCTGATCCTCGAGCTTGCCGAGCGAGCGATCCGCTTCGACATCGTCGATGCGCCGCCGTGCCCAGAGCTTTGCGACCGCCGGGCTGGGCACGGCATCGGCGAGCCTGACGGTCTGCGACCAGGGGCGATCGCCGATCCGTCCGCTGATCGTCATCGTGCCTTGCACCGCGCCCGTGCGGCCGAGCAGGACGAGCGGCTCGCCTGCATAGAGATCCGGCAGCATGCGCGGGGTGAGGTCGATCGCCATTCCCTCCACCTTCACGCTGAGGTTGCGAACGCTCGGCCGCTCCAGCGTGTCGAGCAGTGCCGCCATGCGCGCCGACACCTCCTCCGGCGTGCTGATATGGGTGTAGGTGCCGCGTCCGATCTCGGCCATGCGCGCCATCAGATGGTCGTTGGGCGCCGAGCCGATGCCGATCAAGAAGACGTGGCTGCGCCCGCCATCCTGTCCGAGCGTGGCGAGCATCTCCTGCTCGTTCGAGATCGCGCCATCGGTGAGGAAGATCACTTGGCGTACCATGTCGGGCGTTCCCGAGACCGCGGCATCGGCCAGCGCGGCCTTCAGCGCCGGCAGCATCTCCGTCCCGCCATCGGCCTGGAGACCCTTGGCGAAGCGTTCCGCGACAGCGACCTGATCGGGCGTCGCCGCCACGCTGTGATCGAAAAGCCGCGTCATCGTGTCGTCGAAGCGGATCACGTTGAACCGGTCCTGCGGCCGCAGCGCGGCCAGCGCGTGGAGCAGGCTCGCCTTGGCTTCCTCCATCGACGAGCCGCCCATCGAGCCGCTATTGTCGATCACGAACACCATCTCGCGCGGGGGCACCGCCCGTTTCACATCGTCCACCGGCGGCGTGATCGCGGCCATCACATAATCCTGGCCGTTGCTGCGTTCTCTGAAGAGGCCGATGGTGGGATCGGCGGAGGCGGAGCGCCAGCTCAGCTCGAAATCGCGGTCGGCCGGCACGTCGCCGCTTGCCAGCCGGATCTCGCGCCGATCGCCATGACCGGCGATGCGGACATGATGATAGCGGCTGATCACATTGGCCGGCGCGAAGCCGGGCGCGAGATGCACCGCGATCGATACCGGATTGAGGTTCTGGCGCAACTTCGGATCGAGGATCGGGGAAGAGGTGACGGTGTCGGCATCTGCGGCCGCTGGGGCGGAGGTCAGGCTGTGCGGCGGCACGTAGCGTGGGCCGATGACCAGCGGCAGGCGCAGCGAATAGGTACCTTGAGCGGCGCGTACCGGCATCTGATAGTCGATCGATATCAGTACCGTTTCGCCGGGGCCGACATTGGCGACGTTGGTGGTGAACATGTTCGGGCGCTGCTGCTCGACGAGGCCGGCTTTGCGGCCCTCGGCCTTCGCCTGATCGTAGATTTGTCGCGCTTGCGCCCGCTCGTGGATGCGGCCGACGATCACGCGCTGGCCGACGACCATGCGCAGTCCGTCCACCGCGCCGCCCTCCGGCAGCGGATAGAGGTAGCGCGCCTCCATCCATTGGCCGGAGGTGTTGCGGAACGCCTGCGTCACGCGCACCCGGGCGACGGGGCCGGTGACGGTGACGTCCATGTCGGTGCCGAGCCGGATGGCGGGCAGCGCGTCCGCGACACCGGGGCGGCGCAGCAGCAACGTGCCGTTGGTCGGACCATCGTCGGCCGCAGTCGCGTCCGCGGCGGCCGGGCTGGCTGCCGGTGCGCGTGCTGGCATCACCGTCACTGCGGGAACGGCAGCCAGCAGCGCGGCCGCGGGGATGACGCCGAATGCGGCACTGCGGGTGGGAAGCGGGAAGGGAAGGAACATCGCGAGGCTCCATCAATCAACGGGAGCCATTCCGTTAGACAGGAGAGATGCCGGACAGCCACGAGCGGACTTTGCCGATGTTGGCCGGACGAAGACGGACTTTGGCCATGCGGTCCGGCCGGTTGACGGCTTGTGCGCAAATGTGCGGAAATGTGCGGGCAATGCAGAAGGGCAGGATGTGAGCGACCGCGATCTGATCGACAGCGAAACGCGGGAGGTCGGCCGCCGCATCCGCGAGGAGGTCGCGCGCCGGCGCATCTCCCGTCAGGCATTGGCGGACATGGCACGGATCAGTCTCTCCACGCTCGAAAAGGCGCTTGCCGGCACGCGTCCTTTCACGCTGGCCACCACGATCCGCATCGAGGAGGCGCTCGGCGTTGCGCTTCGTCCCGATGGCGCAGAGCCTGTGGCGATGCGGCCACCTGCGGATACGGCGCCGGAAAGCATGGGCGCCTATGCGCGCGCAGCAGTGCGCTGGATCGAGGGCCGGTGGCTGACCTTGCGGCCGAGCTTCGGCACGCCGGATCACGTCTTCGCCTATGCGACGACGATCCGCTGGAACGATGCGGCGGGCCATCTCGATTTCGCCGAGTCGCAGCGGCTCGATGCGCGGTTCGAGCAGGCCGGCCATGTCTCCATGCCCAACCTTTCCGGTCACATCTATCTGGTAACCAACGATCATGGCCAGCATCGCCTGCTGATGCTCGGCCGCCCGACCATCGAAGGAAAGCTGTACGGCCTGCTCACCACGCTGCAGGTCGGCAGCGGCACGCAGCTCATGCCGGTGGCCTGCCCGGTGGTCATGATCCCGCTGGGCGAGAGTGCGGCGCCTGGCTTCGGCCTGATCGCGCCGGATGACGCGGCATTTGTCGGATATCGCCGGGCTCTCGATGCAGCGACGGCGGAGGATTTCGTACGCTTTTATCGATAAGAGGGCATGATAGGCGCGCCAATGTGCATATGAATCGCCGTCGGGCATAGATCGTGCCCCCTTTGGAAACCGCCGGCGCCATGCCAAGGCGGGCCGCCGACCAACGAGGAGAGAGCCCCTTGACCGCCAAGACGATGCCGCAGCTCACCATGGGCTTGATGTCCTTCTCGGCCGAGGATCCGGGGAGCTGGGAACCGATGTTCGCGCAGGCGCGCGCCGCTGATGCGGCCGGGGTCGATCGGCTCGTCGTGTCGGACCATGTCGTCTATGGCGAGCGGCTCGAGGAATATGGCCGACCCGAGATTGGCGGGATGGCAGGTGGCAAGCAGCCGACCGGTCCCGATGGCCATTGGCTGGAGCCGCTGACCACCCTGTCGGTGATTGCCGGCATGACCCGGCAGATCCGGTTGCGCACCCACATCCTGCTCGCGGCTTTGCGCCGTCCGGTGATCCTTGCCAAGAGCACCTCGACCTTGGACGTGCTGTCGGGCGGACGGCTCGATCTCGGCGTCGGCGTCGGCTGGCAGCGGGAGGAATATGAGGCGGCAGGGCTCGAATTCGAAGGGCGCGGCAAGCTTCTCGATCACAGCCTGGAGGTCTGTCTCGAGCTGTGGCGCAACCAGCGCGCCTCCTTCGACTCGCCGCTGCTGAGCTTCAAGAATATTCACCAGATGCCCAAGCCGACGCGCCCGGAAGGCGTGCCGATCTGGGTGAGCGGTACGGTTCGCAGCTCGACCGTGCGGCGTCTGGCACGTTATGGCGCGCGCTGGATTCCATGGGGCGCGGATGCAGCCAATCTCGGCGAGGCGATCCCGCGCGTCAGGGACATGCTCGCGGCGGCCGGCGGCGATGCCGAGGGGCTGCAGGTGGTGGGTCATCTGCCGCTCGTGAAGAGCGACGATGGCGAGATCGATCTCGGCCGCACGATGGAGAGCGTGGCCGCGCAGGTGGCTGCCGGTGTGACCGATTTCGTCACTTCGCCGCGGCTTGCGAAGGAACAGGATACGGCCGAGGCGACGCTGCGTCCGCTCGTCGAGGCGTTCCGCAAAGCGGTAGGGCGCTGAGGCGGGTGCGCCGGGGCGACGCTGCCGCCGCTAAAGGCTTTCCAGCAGAGGTTCGGGGAGCGCGTCGACCCGCATCGGGTCGCCCCCCGCCGCGTCTTCGCTAAAGCGCGAAAAGCGGCGCAGCTCGTAACGAACGCTGGCGAGCGCTTCGTCGAGGGAGAGACGGCGCAGCCCTAAAGCGGCTGTCGGTGGAAGGGGCCGCGCATGACAAAATATGTTCGGCATTTGATGTGTGCGCCCGCTTGCTCTAGGTGGGCGGCATCATGAGCAGGCTCCTAATTTCCGTTGATACCGAAGCCAGCGGTCCATGCCCCCTGCGCGGCGACATCATCAGCTTCGGTGCCGTGGTCATCGAACCGGGCCTCACCCGCTGCTATCGCTCGCGGGACATGCGCCCGACCGTCGATGCCTATGATCCGGCCGCCTATCGCGTGGTCGGCGTGACCCGCGAAGAGCATGAGGCCTTCACCCATACGATGGACGAGTGCTTCCGGCACTTCAACGCATGGCTGGAGGAGCTCGACTCGGATCGGCTGATCATGGTCTCCGACAATCCGGGGTTCGATTTCCAGTGGATGAACTTCGGCTTCATGACCACGATCGGCTCCAATCCGCTCGGCCATTCGGCGCGGCGGATCGGCGACATGTGGTCGGGCCTCCGCCGGCGCGAGCATGAGACGCTCGGTTGGAAGAAGCTGCGTATCACCGCGCACACCCATGATCCCCTCGAAGACGCGCTCGGCAATGCCGAGGCGTATCTGCGCATGTGGGATTATGAGGTGGGCTATGAGGAAGCGCAGGCCTTCTACGGCCGCTGACGGCGCTTACCTCACCAGTTCGAATGCTTCCGCCTGGCGGTCCCAGGTCTGCGCGGTGACGCCCTTGGCGCGCAGCTTGTATTTCTCCACCTTGTTGGTCGGGGTGTAGGGCAGCGCGTCGACCACTTCGATGTAGCGCGGTACGATGAAGTGCGGCGCATTGTCATTGATGAAGCGGGCGAGTGTGGCGGGATCGATCGTCATGCCGGGCTTGGGCACTACGTCCAGCTTGATCTCATGTTCGGAATCGAGTTCGGCCGAGGGCACGCCATAGGCGGCGCACTGCGCGATGCCGGGAAAGCGGTTGGCCACGCTTTCCACCTGGAAGGAGGAGACGCTACGGCCCTTGTAGCGAATATAGTCCTTTTTCCGGTCCACGAAGAAATAATCCCCGTCCGCATCCATCCGGCCGAGATCGCCCATCAGGAACCAGCCGTCGCGCCACGCCTGGGCGGTCGCCTCCGGATTGTTGAAATAGCCGTTGAAAAGGATGTGCGGCTTCTTTGCCTTCACGGCGAACTCGCCCGTTTCGCCGACCGGAACCTCGCGGCCGTCGTCATCGACCAGACGAAGCTCGAAATCTTCGCTCACCTTGCCGAGCGCATTGGGTTTGTTACGCGCGCCGGGGAAGCATTCGCGGCCGATCAGAGTCATGACCTCGCTCTGGCCGAAGCCTTGGGAGATCTTCTCGATACCGAAACGGGCGCAGATCGGATCGATGAGATGCTCCGGCAGCGGCACCATCGACACGGTCCGCAAAGGATTGGCGCGATCGTCGGGGCGCTCGGGCGCATTCCACAGGAACATGTGCATCGCGCCGAGGCTCATCGTCTGAGTGGCGCCATAATGGCGGATGCGATCCCAGAAGCTGCTCACTGAAAAGGCGGAATCCATGGCAACCGGAATCCCGGCGACCAATGCGCGGAAGACCGTGGCCGCCCAGGCAGCGGAATTATAGAGCGGCAGGCAGTTATATGCGACATCGCCGGCCCGCGTTTCCCACATGCGGTTGCCGCTCTCGGCGGAGTTGATCCAGGCGTTGTGACTCTGCATCACGCCTTTGGGCTTGCCGGTGGTGCCCGAGGTCCAGAGGATCGCCGCCGTGTCGCCATAGGACAGCGCGATGGGAGGAGGCGGCGCATCGCTTGCGTCGGCGATCTCGGCAAAGTCGGTGACGCGTCCGGCCAGGGGGCCAGGCGCGCCGAGCACGGCTATCCGCGGAACGGAAAGGCGATCGACCACTTGGGCGAGCCGGTCTGAATAGACCCCGTCGATGATCAGCGCGGCCGGCAAGGAGTCGGCGATCGCCTCGACCAGCCAGTCGCCACGATAGTCGGGATTGATCGGCACCCAGATCGCACCGATGCGATTGGCCGCGAGGACGATCCGGACATAGTCCGGCCGGCTCCCCATTAGGATGGCGACGCGATCACCCTGGCCGACGCCGAAAGCGATGAGGCCGTTCGCTATGCGATTCACTTTCCGATCGGTCTCGGCGAAGCTCTCCTGCCCCTCGTCCGACATCAGGAAGATCGCGTCGGGCGTCGCGCGCGCCCAGCTCGACAGTACCGCAGGCAAGGTTCGGTCGACGGGGTCGGAAAGGTTCAGCGTCATATCCTCACCATCTTGACCGCTTCGTTCGGGCGGCGGCTGACATATGTGTCAGAGCTACGGACGGCTCCGATCTTCGTCAAATGATACGGCCTGCGTGGATAGGCCGCCACAGCAAGTATCGGGTCGCCAAAATGCTCGTCGCGTGCCGAGCGTTCTGGATCGACCGACGGCAAGGAACGCTTCGTCCGTTCGATCGCTTTCATTGCGAAGGAGACGTGCATGTCCAATCTGTTCGGAGCGCTCGTTGGTGCCGCCATCGATCGGCAGGATGGAGACAGCGGCATCAAGGGTGCGATTATCGGCACGGTCGCTGAAGCTGCGATCAAGGCGATCGTGCCCGTGGTCGCCACCTATGCGCTCGGTTGGGCCGTGCAATACGGGATCCGCAAGGGATGGCACGCGGTAACCGGTGAAGATCCGGCAGCGAGCGCATGATGCGACGTCTCGTTCTTGCGCTGATCCTCGTCGCTGTGCTCCCCGGATGCAAGGGGCGGGGCACGATCGAGCATAGCGCTGACGGCCATGCGGTGGACATCGCCGCCCAAGCCGACCGCAAGGCTCGGGACGATGCCGCTCAGGCGATGGAGCAACGCAGCCTCCAGGTGCGCAGCAAGGACCCGGCGCAGGCTGACAGGCTGGAAGATCAGGCGCGTGCGATGCGCGACCATAACAAGGCCGCCGCGTATAGCGGCTAAAGGCGCGTCCTTTTTCTTGTCGCGCTTTTCCGGGCGGCGATGGCCATAAGCCCTCATCTTGGCCCGATGCCCAAGCATTCAGCGATTGGCCGGCGCCCGCGGCCATGGCATCCACTGCCCGATAGAGCAGTCGATAAGCTGAGAGGATAGCGGGCATATGGCGTTCGAGACCATCGCACTGGGCGATGTGGAGCGGTTTGACGAGACCACTGACGTTCTGGTGATCGGGCTGGGCGCGGCCGGGGCGGGGGCGGCGATCGAGGCGCGCCGCGCAGGCGCGGACGTGACGGTGATCGAGCGCGCATCGGCGGGCGGGGGATCGACGGCGCTGTCGGGCGGCTTCATCTATCTGGGCGGCGGCACGCGCGTGCAGAAGCTCAATGGCATCGAGGACAGCGCGCAGGACATGTATCTCTATCTGCGCGAGATGAGCCCCGAAGCCGATCCTGCGAAGGCACGGCTCTATGCGGACAGCTCGGTCGACCATTTCGACTGGATCGAAGCGAATGCCGTGCCGTTCGACGACCGCTTCTACCCGCATAAACATTATGAGCATTCGAGCGCGGAGTCGCTGGCGTGGACGGGCAATGAACAGGTGTGGCCCTATCGCGAGATCGCAAAGCCGGCGCCGCGCGGCCACAAGATGCCCGGCAAGGACGAGAAGCATGTCGGCGTGGGTGAGACCGGCGGCGGCGGCCAGGTACTGATGGAAGGGCTGATCGCGACGGCGGAGACGCTCGGCGTGCGGATCGAGTGCGATGCCAACGCCCGGCAACTGATCGTCGATGCGGACGGCCGTGTCGTCGGGCTACGCTACACGCGCTTTCAGCAGGATCATTATGTCCGCGCGCGCCGCGGCGTCGTGCTCGCCACCGGTGGGTTCAGCATGAACCAGGAGATGATGGACGAATATTGCCCGGTCTTCGCCGACGAGGTGTTCGGCAAGCTGGGCTCCGGCTATGTCCAGGGCGTCGGCCACCGGCTCGGCGAGAGCGCGGGCGGCGTGTTCGAGCATATGGACGGCTTCTTCATCACTTCGCCTTTCTATCCGCCCGAGAGCCTGTTGAAGGCGATCCTGGTCAATGTGGAGGGCAAGCGCTTCGTCGCCGAGGACAGCTATCACAGCCGCTCCACCGCGGCGGTGCTCGCCCAGCCTGAGCGCAGGGCCTATCTGATCTGCGACAACGCCATCTTCGGGCGCTGCGAATATCCGCACGATCTGATCGACGCCTGGGAGACAGTCGAGGAGATGGAGCGCGACCTGAAGCTGCCCGAGGGGGCGCTGCAAAAGACCATGGCGAATTACAATGCCCATGCAGCAAGCGGGGAAGATCCTGAATTCCGCAAGCTGCCCAAATGGGTCCAGCCGCTGACCGAAGCTCCGTTTGCGGCGATCGACTGCTCGATTGGCTCAACGCCGATCCTCGGCTTCACCTTGGGCGGTCTCAAGACCTCGGCGAAGGGCGAGGTTCTGTATGCGGACGGGCGGCCGATTCCCGGTCTCTACGCGGCAGGTGCGTGCGCTTCCAATCTGGCCTATGATTCGATGGGCTATTCCACCGGCACCTGCATCGGCGAATCGACTTTCTTCGGCCGGCAGTGCGGGAAGTATGCGGCGGCGCAGGCCGCCGCCTGACAGAGGAGACGGGGCACGAAGCTCCGCCGAGGCGACGGTCCGGCTATGAGGGATGGTCGGGCGAACGGCAGAGACAAGGGAGAGTTGCCGATGACCTATTTGAAGCCGATCCCGATGAAATACCGGATCGAGCAGCCCGGCTTCCCGCGGGGCTGGTATTGCGTGGCGGAATCGCGCGACGTGAGCGGGGAGGCGATGCTGCCGGTCAGCTATCTCGACCAGCAACTCATCGTCTACCGCACCCAGGATGGCACCGCGCAGGTGGCCGATGCCTATTGCCCGCATCTCGGTGCCCATCTCGCCAGCCACGACGGCGCGATCTGCGAGGGCAAGATCACTTGCCCCTTCCATAAGTGGCAGTTCGACGGCGCCGACGGCAGCATCGTCGATATTCCCTACACGAAGGTGATGCCGCCGGCGTCGGTGAAGCTCACCTTGCACCCGACCCGCGAGGTCGATGGCATGGTGTTGATGTGGTACGATGCGCATGGCCGGCAACCGGACTTCGAGCCTTATGCCAGCTCCAAACTCAAGGAGGGCGGCTATGTCCTCTATGAGGAGCGGCAGTGGGAGACGACCTGCCCGTTCCGCGACATCCTCGAGAATCTTTTCGACACCGCCCATATCCAGCAACTCCACAACAGCAACAACCTGCCGGACGTGCTGGAGACGGCGCAGGAGGATTTCGGGCTTCGCGTCGAATATGCGATGACCGGCGAGGAAGCGGTGCAGGGAATGACCGTCCGGCTGTCGGGCGTGTCCTTGCTGAACCAGGAATTTCGCGGACAGGGCTGGAGCACGGTCTTCGTGCATAGCTTCACGCCGATAGACGATGAGCGCTTCCTGCAGAAAACGCGGCTCTATCTGTCGGAGATGCCGGATCCGGCGCTTTACGACATGATCGGCAAGCCGTTCGTCGAACGCTTCGTATTCGAGGTGGAGCAGGATCTGAAGGTGCTCGATTACAAGAAGCATCTCCACAAGCCGAAACTCTGTGCCGGCGATGGGCCGATCATGGAGTTCCGGCGCTATTCGAGCCGCTACTACGCATAAGCTCCTTCTCCCTCTCCCGCTCCCGAGCCAAGGGATTCACACATCATTGTGGTCGCGTTTTCCTGCGTCATGCCAGCGAAAGCTGGCATCGCTCTCAAAAAGCAGCCGGGCGACTGTGGAGGGCGACCCCAGCTTCCGCTGGGGTGACGAAGAACAAGAGCTCCAAATCAATGATATGTGAATACCGTAGCTCTTAGGCGGGAGAAGGCTACGCGGCCATGCCCTCGCCGACCTCGGCCATGTCGAGCGGGCGCACGAGCAGGAACAGCGCGGTCCAGTCCGCCGGCTCCGACGGCGTCATGCGCTCCTGCTCCGCAATCCTATGGATCTCGAGCCGCAGCGCTTCGAACAGCGCCTGCACGCGCGCACGGCCGCCCTCGCCGAGGCGGACCATGTCCGCGACATAGCGCGCATCTTCAGCGCCATAATCCAGGGTCAGGAAGAGATGCTTGACGGTCCGATCGAAGGCAACCGCCAGGGGGCCGCCGCGCTGCCAGGAAACGGCGCGGTCGGTGAGCGGGCGTACGCGGCCGCCGGCACCGATCGCGATCAGGCCGAGGCGATCGAGCCGCTGCAGATAAGCTGCGACGCGGGGCTGGGGCACCCCGAATTCGCGCTCGAATGCGTCCGGCTGCCAACCGTTGAGGATAGCGAAGAACAGGAAGGCGAGGGCGCGGTCCGCGGCCAGGATACGCTCCTGCGCGAGGGTGAAGCGGGTGGCTCCGCCGGAGGGCGCCGCGGCCGCCAGATCGCGGATATCCGTGCCTGCAAGCGCGCACAGCGCGTCGAGCCGGTCGAGGGTCAGGCCCTGGCCGTTGAGCCAGCGGCGGACCGTCGGTTCGGCAACCCCCAGCCGATCGCCGATCGCTTTCGCGGTAAGACCCGCGCGGCGAAGCTCGGCGCGGAGCTGGGTCAGGAGCGACGTGGCGCCCGGCCGCGGGTGGTTCATCACAAATCCTGAACTATTGATCATCTGGTGATCGATATCCTATCATCCAATGATCACATGCCAAAGCGGTGCGTTGATCCGCGCGCAGTGTCGGGACATGCAGACGCCATCGATAGACGTGCTTGGGCGAAGAGGAGAGGTGCCTTGGCGACGACGGCGGATTATGGGCTCGGGGAATTCACCTTCCCCCGCGGCTGGTTCATGGTGGCCCCATCGAGCGATGCGGTCGGGGCGCCGAAGCCGCTCAGGATGTTTGGGCGCGATCTTGTCATCTACCGCGGCGAATCCGGCCGCGTCGTGCTGATGGATGCCTATTGTCCGCACATGCAGGCGCATCTCGCGGCGGAGCAGACCTCGGGAGCCGCGGCGCGGCGGATCGAGGGCGATTCGATCCGTTGTCCCTATCATGCCTGGCGCTTCGGACCGGACGGCCGTTGCGATCATGTGCCTTATTATAAGGGGCCGATGCCGCCTGCGGCGAAGGTGCGTTCCTATCCCGTCGAGGAGCGGTTCGGCTGTGTCTTCGCCTGGCACGATCCCGAGGCGGGCGAGCCGGATTATGCGTTGCCCGATCTGCCCGAGTGGCAGGATCCCTATTGGGTACGCTGCACGTTCGACGATCTCGGCACGATCCCGGTGCATCCGCAGGAGATCATCGACAATATTGGCGATACTCGCCATTTCGGCCCCATCCACGGCCAGATCATGGCCTATTTCGACAATATCTTCGACGGCATCACCGCGCGGCAGCGCTCTGGCGGCGGCCATGAGACGATGACGACGAGCGAGGATGGCGTGCTCGACAGCGACGCCATGTACACCGGCCCTGGCATCCTGATTGCGCGCTACAGCGGCGAGACCGATGCGGTGCAGATCATCCTGCACACGCCGAAGGAGGATGGCGTCACGCAGATCTGGCACGGCCTGATCACGCGGGGCCAATCCGTCCCGCATTCCCCGGCGGACCTGGAGATGAACCGCGCCTACCACGACATCGGCCTTGCCGCCTTCTCGCAGGACTTCGAGATATGGCGCACCAAGGGGCCGGCGATCCATATCCTGCGCCTGCCGACCGACGGACCATTCCCGCGCTCGCGCGCCTGGTATCGCCAATTCTACAATCCCCGCGCTCGCGCGGCCGAATATCAGGCGCGCGCGAACGGACTGCATCGCACGCAGGACGTGCCGGCGCATCCGAGCGTCGAGGCCGCCTGACCTCCAGCCTATGAGACAGAAGAGGAGAGGACGCCATGAACGATCCCAAGACCTATTATGACGAGGCCAATGTGGTGCGTTCCGACGCGGTGGAGATCGATGCGCCCGCGTCGATCGTCTGGTCGATCCTGATCGATCTAGACCGCTACGGAGAGTGGAACCCATTCTGCGTCCACGCTCGCTCGACGCTGAAGATGGGTGATCCGGTCTATATGACGCTGAACGACTATACGGCACCCGGCCGGCTGGCGACCAACGTTGAATATGTCTGCGCATTCGAGCCCGAGCGGCGCTTGTCCTGGGAAGCCTATTGGAACGAGGCATGGCCTTACGCCGCGCGCCGCGACCAGACAATCGAGCCGCTGGGTCCCGATCGTTGTCGCTACCAGTCGAGCGACGCCTTCCTCGGCGAGACGGGCGTCCATGTGATGCGCTTTTGCGGCGGTTGGGTGAAACGTGCGTTTGATGACAGTGCTCGTGCTCTCAAGGCACGGGCCGAGGCTTTTGCGCGCGGCGATATGTCGGGTGCGATGAAGCAGTGGACGCCGGAAGCGGCGTGATCCATCGTTCCACGGGACACGGACTGGAGGGATCGGAATGAGCAGCGCGGACGACTGGATCGCGATTCAGAATGCGATAGCCACCTATGTGATCGCGGTGGATACGCGCGATATCGATCTGTTCGACATTGTGTTCACCCCCGACGCGAAGATCGAACTCGCCAACACAGGCACGTTCGATCCGGCGAGCTACGGCAGCCTATGCCGCGAAAACTTGGCCCAGCTCGATGGAACACAGCATCACCTCGGACTGCCGGCGATAAACATTGATGGCGATATCGCACATGCGCGCACCTATTTCGTCGCTCAGCACAGCCTCAATGCGCTCGCGCCCGATCCGCATCTGGTGATCGGCGGCTGGTATGACGATACGCTGGCGCGGACGGCGGTTGGCTGGCGTATCACGCACCGGACGGGAACGGCGGTGTGGTTCGACGGCAATCCCAACGTGCTGGGCTATGCTTTCCCGACCGGCGCCGCGCCACGCGGGCCGGGGCATGCAGCGCCGGGCTGGCTGAGGCGGGGATAGTCGCTCACTCGGCGCTTACAAGGCTTATCGCTTCGACGTCCGTCATGCTGACGCGCGTTCAGCATGACGGAGGGAATGTTTCGCCTCGCTAAACCGCGCGACGGCCGGTGAAAAGCTGGATCAGCCCCACGACAAGGGCGACTACCAGCAGGAGATGAATGAGCCCGCCCGCGACGTGAAAGGAGAAGCCCAGCAGCCAAAGGACGAGGAGGATGACGACAAGGGTCCAGAGCATTGTTGGAAACTCCGCTGTTCGTACCCAGCTTCGCGCCGGGATGTGAACAGAAACGTGCTGGCCCGCCAAAGCGTTCCGGCCCGTCGTTGCGTGTCGCAAGCCTCACCAGTTCATCGCGCCGCTACTATCGGCGGATCGGCCGGCTTCCCCGATTTTTCGTTGTCCGCGGACGGATGGTCGTGCCCTTTTTGGACGGCATCCCTGCCGAGCTTTTCCGCTGCGAGCATCGCCTGCATGACGCGCCGTTCGGCGTGTGCGCAGGATCGGATCGGGCATGCGCGCGGGCGGAGGCGGCAAGGGTGAACGCTGGATAAGCGAGCAGAAAGGGGATGCTGACGCGCAGGATGAATGGCAGAAGCGCGTCCGTTGTGGTGCCGTCTAGCCCAACGGTCGGCAAGCCCGGGAGCAGCAGCGCAAGCTGGGCGCGAACGCCGGTCTTCGTCTAGTCCAGGAACAGGTAGTTGTCGTCGAATTCGGCGATTTCACAGAGCTTCTGCCAATCGCCGATCGAGGCTACGCCGTTTCGGAAGGTGAGAATTCCCGGTTCGCGCAATCGGCGCAGCATGCGATTGGCGTGGACGGAGGTAAGGCCGGTGGCCTCGCCGAGATCGAGCTGCGTGAGCGGGAAATCGAAAGTCCAGCCGCGCGTCCCCCCGATCATGCGCAAGCGGACATAGGCTTCGCAGAACAGATGGGCGACGCGCGCCACGCCCGCGCGCGCGCCGACGGAGGTGAGCCACTCGCGGTTCATCGCTGCATCGACGAGTGTGCTCTTCCAGAGCAGTTCGGTGAGCCTAGACGACGTTTCGGTGAGCCGGCAGATCGCGTCATGCGGTACGACCGCCATCTGTACGGCAGTGAGCGCTCCGACGGTATGTTCCAGGCGCTTCAGCGGATAGCTGTGGAGATCGACGAAATCGCCGGGATAATGCAACGCCAGGATTTGGCGTTTGCCTTCCTCCGTATCCTTGTAGCGATAGGCGATTCCCGCGAGCAGCAGCGTGCAATTGGTGAGCGGTTGATTCTCCCGCACGATGATCGAGCGGGCATCGAAATTCACCGTGCGCGCGATCGCCGCCTCAAGCTGCGCACATTCCTCGTCGCTGAGGCGGGGGGTGGGGTGCGCGGTCAGGAAAATACGGGACAGCATGGGACATCCTTTGGAACGGCCGCGCGCCGGTTTTCGTTTCTGGCTTCATGATAGGACTGTTCCATGAGCGATATCAAATCGGATGAACCCTGGGACGAACCGGCGGAGGTGACGGCTGAGGAAGGTCAGGTGCTCGTCGACGGGCCGGACGGCGTCGCGGTATCGCTGACGCCTGCGGCCGCGGCAGAAACCGGCCGCCGTCTCCGGTGCGCGGCCAAGATCGCGCGGAGACAAGTGGAACGATAGGGCAGTTGCCAAGTCCCGGGGTCGGGCCAGTTTGATGAGCTCTTTTCCCAATGATTTGGGCGTGCGGAAAAGGTCGGGCATCCCCCGTTCGGGGGATGTACCGGGTTTTGCAGTGCAGTATCTTCGATCCGCGACCCGAAGGACACCGTCAGGTGGACCTTTCATGGCCCGGCCCCTCTGGGGCCGGGTCTTTTTTGCATTTATCATGTGCCGGTCGGCTTGCCGCCCGCGCCTTGACATCCTTACCATTCGGCCATGCTTCGCTACGATCCTTCCCGGCGTTCGCTTGCTTTCGGTCTCGCGGTCCTCGCAGGCTATGTCGATGCCATGGGTTTCCTCAAGCTCGGCGGCCTGTTCGTTTCCTTCATGAGCGGCAATTCCACGCGGCTCGGCATCGGCCTGGCACAGGGATCGGGTGCAGCTGCGGTGGCAGCGGGACTGATCGCCGCCTTCGTGGCCGGTGTCATGGGCGGATCGATCCTCACGGCATTGGTGCCGAAGATGCGCAAGGCGGCGGCGTTGGGCTTGGTGACCATGGGCCTGTTCGGGGCTGCGGTGCTGCAGCGGATCGGCTTCGATGCCGTCGCGCTCGGTGCGATGGCCGCAACCATGGGGTGCACGAATACGGTATTCCAGCATGAAGGCGAGGTGACGATCGGCGTGACCTATATAACGGGCGCGCTGGTCAAGCTGGGG
The DNA here is from genome assembly GCF_009755815.1 of Flavisphingomonas formosensis. Taxonomy (GTDB): domain Bacteria; phylum Pseudomonadota; class Alphaproteobacteria; order Sphingomonadales; family Sphingomonadaceae; genus Flavisphingomonas; species Flavisphingomonas formosensis. Next base: position 113,365 of record NZ_WRPK01000010.1, on the reverse strand, counting down.
CAGCGTCTGGCCGGAGCCTGGCTGGGCGGCGATCGAACGGCCTGGATACCCTATCTCGGTCTCTGGCTCAGCCTGGTCAGCGGAGCCGCGGCGGGTGCTCTCGCCTTCGCGCGACTCGGTCTCGACGGCCTGTGGTTGGCGTGCATGGCGGCAGCGGCGCTCTCCGGCTGGGCATGGCGCATCGGCCGGCGGACGGCTGCGTGAAGGACTGCGGCGCTATGTGCGCCGGAATCGCATCGGCAGGATCGCGGCCGAAGTCGAGACATCGGCAATCGCATCGGCAAGTTGCCGCTGATCAAATGGTTTGCGGAGCATCGGCAGGTCCTTGCGGTCCTCGACTCCGAATTCGGCGAAACCGCTGACCAGCAGGATCGGAAGGCTCGGGCGATTGCTCCGGATCCGATCGGCAAGCTCCGTGCCCGTCATTGCCGGCATGAGCTGATCGCTGATCACCAGATCCACCTGAATGTCGCTTTGCAGCCTGTCGAGCGCTTCCGGCCCCGAGGTGGCGGGCACCGGCTGGTGGCCGAGATCCTCGAGCATGGCCACCGTATTGGCAAGGACGAGCGGATCATCATCCACCACCAGGATCGACCGTGGGCGGAGGCGCGCCATGTCGCGCCGAGACGGGGCAGCCGCCGGCCTGGGTTCGATCAGATTCTGCGCGACCGGCAGCCAGAGTTCGACGGAGGTGCCGACCCCTGGCTCGCTCCTCAGCGCGAGACGACCGCCGGACTGGGCGGCGAGGCCCTGCACCATCGGGAGGCCGAGGCCGGTACCCTTGCCTACGCCCTTGGTCGTGAAAAAGGGCTCGCTGGCGCGCGCCAGGGTCTGCGCATCCATGCCGATGCCGTCGTCGGTGAGGGTCAGGTGGATGTAGATGCCGGCGGCCAGTCCTTCGGAGTTGCCCGGCAGCAGCATCTGCGCGTCCGCGGCGATGCTGAGCGTGCCGCCGTTCGGCATCGCGTCGCGCGCGTTGACCGCCAGGTTGAGGATCGCCAGCTCCAGTTGATGGGCGTCGGCCTGCGCCGGACGCAGCGAGAGTGGAAAGTGGGTTTCCACGCGGATGCGCGGACCGAGAGAGCGCTGCAGCATATCCGCCATGCCGCGGACGAGCTGTGGCACATCGACGGGCTCTGGCCGCAGATCCTGCCGGCGCGCGAAGGCGAGCAGGCGTTGGGTCAGCGCCGCGCCGCGCTGTGCTCCTTCCATCGCGCTCGCCAGGAAGCGTTGCGCCTTGGGTTCGTCGTCGGGCACATGTTTGCGCAGCAGGTCCAGATTGCCGATCACGACCGCGAGCAGATTGTTGAAATCATGCGCGACACCGCCGGTAAGCTGGCCGATCGCCTCGATCTTCTGGGATTGGCGAAGCGCTTCTTCGGTGCGCTTGCGTTCGGTGATGTCGGTAAGCCCGCCCAATATGTGCAGCGTGCCATCCGCATCGCGTTCCACTTCGGCGGCCGAAACCACGTCGAGCAGCTGGCCGTCTTTGGCGACGGCGCGATATTCGCGCGGTGTGATGCGCCCGGCGCGCAGCAGATCCGGCCAATCGCGGGTGAGGGCGAGTCGCGCCGATTCCTTGGTGAGGAACCGGATCAGATGTTTGCCGACGACTTCCTCGTAGCTGTAACCGAGAAGCTGCAGCCAGGTTTCGCTGACATGCTCGATCCGGCCGTCGGCATCCAGCGAATGGAGCGGCAGGGGGGTACCGCGATAGAGGGCGCGGAACCGTTCTTCGCTGCGTCGCAGCCCCTCCGCCTCCCGTTGGGCGAGCAATGCGAAACGCCGGTCGAACATGGCGGCGACGAGCGAAAGGAAGAGGATCAGGAAGGTGGTGGCGGACACGGCGGTCGCCAGCGCGGTCTGGCCGACGCCGCCGCTATCATGGATCATCGCCATCCCGGGATGCGCCAGGAAAAGCGCGCCCTGCATGCCCGCATAGTGCATGCCGGCGATCGCAAACCCCATCAGCGCAGCGGCGGAAATTCTTTCCATCTGCCGAGAGCTGCGTGAGGCCAGCCAGAGCGCCCCCGTGGCCGCGCCGATCGCGATGACCACGGAAAGCGTCACCCACGCCGGATCATAGTGCAGATCCAGGCCGCTCATCTTCATGGCCGCCATGCCGATATAGTGCATGGCAACGATGCCGAGGCCCATGATCAGTCCCGCCGCAGCCAGGCGGATCGGCGATCGGCGGGCCTCGCTCATCATCGCGAAGCCAGCCCCGGTCACGAGGATCGCTACGACGGCCGAGAGGAAGGTGAGCGACAGGTCGTAGTTCATCTCCATACCGGGCAGGCGCAGCGCCAGCATGGCGACGAAGTGCATCGCCCAGATTCCCCCGCCCATGGCGATGGCCGCGGTGATCAGCCAGAGCCGCCGGGCTCGCCCCTGCGACGCGCGGATGCGTCCGGCGAGATCGAGTGCCGTATAGGATGCCATGATCGCGATCAGGATCGATATGCCGACCAGGACGCCGTCATGGACGCCGGAGATCACCATCTGTTCGCCCCCTCACACCCCGACGGCCGACGCGATCCCAGCATCGCGCAGCCAGCCGGCGGCTGACGCTAGACGAGTCGCAGGCGAAGGTGAATGAGTCCTAAAGCGGCTCGTCGCATCGGAGACGGATCGCTGCGAATTGGATGTATATGTCGCGTTGCGCTTTGCGTTCGGAATAGCAGGCCGGATGGAAATGGTCGGCCTTCCTGCCAGAAAATCATCGCCAGCCCGCCGCTCAGGCCAACCGGTGCGGTGATGGATCGCCCAGCTCGGCGGTCAGTTGTTGGCGTGCCTCGGCGCGGCACATTTCATAGGCCTGCTGCAAGGCCGAACTGTCGATCCGTCCATCCTGGCCAATCTCCTCCAATATGCCGGCATCGTCGCGACGCGCGATCGCGGCAACCAGCGAGGCAGCCTCAGCCGGCGGGCCGAGCCGTTCGGCAAGCAGGCGCATGGCGCGGGCGCGCAGGCGGAATTCGAAGTCGGCAAGCCGGGCCGACTCCTTTTCTTCCTTCCGCAGCAATGCTCCGCGCAGATCCCAAACCATTTTCGCCGATATCCTGTGCAGACTCATGATCGCCCGGCGATCTTCCTCAGATCCCCCAGTCATGACAACCGCGTTCGGTTCTGGATCGTCCGCCTGATACGGCCCCACCCCGAGGTGGCGCCGCTCGCGCGTCGGAAGGGAGCGTCTCGTCGGCCCCCAGTCGGCTCGATGGCCGCAGAATATCTCTTTGGTACAGAAACAGGCGATGGCAATCCGACGATTAGAGGCCCGACAGCCGTCGTGGATCGGCGGATGGCCCGCTTTCGATAGCCTTGTGCGTATGCCTATCGACAGGCGTGATCCTTGCTGCGACACAATGTCACGTCGCAATCGAACCGGAGCACGAGCCGGGCGACGGATCGGCGGTGGAGAGGCTGGACCATGTACGATATCATCCTGCGCGGCGGAACGCTGGTGGACGGGACAGGGAGCGAGCGGCGCACCGGCGACCTCGCCATCGCCGGTGGGCGCATCGCCGAACTCGGCGGGCGCATATCCGGCGTGGCGCGGCGGGAGATCGATGCGGACGGGCTGCTCGTCACGCCGGGCTTTGTCGACCTACACAGCCATTATGACGGTCAGGTGACCTGGGACGACCGGATCGACCCCTCCTTTTCGAACGGCATCACCACCACGGTGATGGGCAATTGCGGCGTGGGTTTCGCGCCCGCCCGCCCGCGGGATCGCGATCGCCTGATCTCCCTGATGGAAGGGGTGGAAGCGATACCGGGCATCGTGCTCAAGGAGGGAGTGCCCTGGGAGTGGGAGGGTTTCCCCGACTATCTCGATTTCCTCGACCGGCGCCGCTACGGCCTCGATATCGCGGCGTTGATGCCGCACGCGCCGCTGCGCGTGCATGTGATGGGCGAGCGCGCGCTGCGCCACGAGCAGGCGACAGCGGAGGATATCGCCGCGATGACGGCGCAGGTGCGCGAGGCGATGGCGGCCGGCGCCTTCGGCCTGTCCGCGGGCCGGATCACCGAACATGTCTATGGCGAGGATTTCGCCAATGTGCCCGGTACCTTCGCCGAACATGACGAACTGTTCGCGCTGGCCGACGCGATGGCGGAGGGTGGGAGCGGTATCTTCCAGCTCATCCTGCTCGGCACGATCGGCGGCTTCGGCATGGGGCGGGATATCGGCCGCGATGCGCGGCTGGCCGAACATCGGCTGGTCGAGGCGATCGCGCGGCGCACGGGGCGGCCGGTCCACTATCTCCTCCAGCAGTTCGATACCGATCCCGACGACTGGCGAATGATGATCGGCGAGACCGAGCGCGCGGCGGCGGAGGGGCTGGACGTGATGGCGCACGTCGCCTCGCGCGGCTTCGGCATGATGTCGATGCTCGACGGATATCATCTGTTCGCATTGAAGCCTTCCTATCGCGAGATCGCCGGTCTGCCGCTGGCCGATCGCGTGGCGGCGATGCGCGATCCCGGCAGGCGCGCGCGGATCCTCGCGGAAGCGGACGTCAGCCCCGAGATCGAGCCCGATCTCACGCTGCACGGTATGAGCCAACTCATGACCGCGCTCCTGCCCGGCGCCTATTGCCTGGGCGATCCGGTGAATTACGAGCCGGACGAGAGCGATGCGGTCGGTCCGGTAGCGGAGCGCAGCGGCCGCACGCCCCTGGCCGTCGCCTATGATCATTTCGCGGATGGCGACGGGCGGGGTCTCATCGCCTTCATGTTCTTCAACTATTCGCGCCGCAATTCGGATCATAGCTGGCAGCTTCTGCAAAACCCGCGCACGCTCTCCTCGCTCGGTGACGGTGGCGCGCACATGCGGCTGATCTCGGACGCGTCGATGCTGCCTTATCATCTGAGCTATTGGGCGCGCGACAGGGTGCGTGGGCCGAGGCTGCCGCTCGAAGCGATGGTGCGGCGGATCACCAAGGCCAATGCCGACGCTTTCGGTCTCGGCGATCGTGGCGAGCTTGCCGTCGGCAAGCGCGCGGACATCAACCTCATCGATTTCGATCGGCTGCGCCTCGGGCAGCCCGAGATGGTGTTCGACCTGCCGGCGGGCGGCGGACGTCTTCAGCAAGGTGCGACGGGCATTCGTACGACGATCCTGAACGGCGTGCCGACCCGCGAGGACGAGCGGGATAGCGGCGCCCGTCCAGGGCGATTGATCCGCGGCATGCGTGCGCATTGAACCGAAAGATCGAACGATGAACGAAGATTATTCCTATTTTCACAAGGGTATCACACGGCTGACGACCGAGAGCAGCGCGCTTGTCAGTTCTTCCAAATATCTCAACAGCCCGGAGATACGGGACTGGCTGACCACCCATTTCCTGCGCCGCAACGGGCAGGACCAGCCCGTGCCGCCGGACACCACCCTGGGTCTGGTGCAGGAGCTCAACAAGATGCGGGATCCGCGCAAACTCCAGTCGCTGATCGATCGCGAGAAGGAGATCAACCCGACCTTCCGGCGCTGGATCGAGGAGCGCTTCCTGTCCCGCCTGACGAAGGAAGATTTCGGCAGGATGGCGCCCGAATCGCTTGGCGGCCAATATCATCGGTATCTGACCGACTATGGCTATGAAGTGAATTTCGGCCAGCCAGTGGTGGAACCGCGCAGCGACATAGAGTTCATCTTCATGCGTTTCGCCCAGATTCACGATTTCGAGCATCTGGTGACCGGCGGCGGCTTCAACTCGCTCGGCGAACTTCTTCCCTATTTCGTGCGCCTGTCGAACACGCATCAGCATATGAGTGCCGAGCTCGCGCACGAGCTGCTGCCGACCTACGTATTCGGCGGGTTCCGCATGGTGATGCGGGCGGGGCTCCATTACCCGACCAGCTGGCTGACGGTGATCGATCTGATGCGGCGCGGCATCAATATCGGCCTCGCGTCGCAGTCCATCCTGATGGCCCGCTATGAGGATGCCGTGGAGCTTTCCATAGCCGAAGCGCGTGAGCGACTGGGCATCCGCAACGCCGAGGACGTCGACAGTTGGTCCGACGATGCCGTGTTCATCGAGCGGCGAGAACCGACCGACGAGGAACTTGCCCGTATCGGGCGCGAGGATCTGGCGGCGATCCGGGCTTAGGACGGCTCGTCCGTTTCGCGCTTCGCGCCGTCGAGCAGCGCCTCTCGCCGCTTGCGTTCCTCGCTGACGGCGCGCTTGTCGGCCTTGCTCTGGCCGTGCAGCTGCCGGTTGGCCGCCGCCTTGCTTTCGGCCTCCGCCCGGACGCGGGCCTTGCGGACGCTACGCAGGTTGATGATCTCGGCCATGGTTGCGTCTCCTCAGGCGGGCTTGGTCGGACGCGTCGCCGCGACGGGCAGGGCGGCGATACGCCGCATTTCCGGTGTGTCGAACAGGTCTGGGTCGTCGAGATAGGCGATCAGCATGTCGGTGGCATCCTCTCCCCAGAACAGCGTGCCGGCGACATCGATGGTCGGCACGCCGAAAACCCCGCGGGCGAGCGCAGCGTCGGTGTTGGCGCGCAGGCGCTGCTTGATGTCCGGGCGTGCTATTTCGACCTCCACGTCGGCAATGCCGAAGCGATGCCCGATCGCCGCGAGCTCCGTCATGTCCGAAACGTCGCGGCCTTCGCCGAAGGCGGCATCGAATAGCGCATCGACCGCTGCATCGCCGGCGCCCAGCGCCACGACCAGGCGCAAGGCGGAGACCGGATTGAAGGGATGGCCTGGCGGAAAGCGGAAAGGGACGCCGAGCGTGTCGGCTCGCCATTGGCAATATCGGTAGGTGTGCAGCCGCTTGGGTGCGATCTCGGCCGGCCCCTTCTGCTGCCAATGCCCGAGTATCGCGCCGAACAGGATCGGCACCGGACGCAGCCGGATGCGGCCGGCGAGCCGGGCGCGCGTCTTCCACTGGAGATAGGCGAAGGGGGAAACGATATCGAAGAACCAGTCGCAGGTCGGTGCGCGGTCGTCCATCGAATCCTCCCGTCGAGCCAGTTCGTCCATTCATCGATAGGCCGCCTCGCCGGACGGGGAAATGGCCTAGGGAGTGGGCGGCGGCGATGAGGGGACGAGTATGGGCGAAGAGGTGTTTTCACACGGCGGCCTCCGTGCCTTGCAGGGCGTGATCGACCATCATGTCGGCGAGGGAACGGTTCCGGGCGTGGTCGGTCTCGTCGATTGCGGCGGCGAAACCCATGTTTTCGTGGGAGGTACGAAGGCGCTCGGCGGGGTCGATCCGATGACGCCCGATACGATCTTCCGCATCGCGTCTATGACCAAGCCGATCACTGCCGTCGCCACGATGATGCTGGTCGATGAAGGCAGGCTGCAACTGGACGATCCGGTGGACGATTTGCTGCCCGAACTCGCCCATCGCCATGTTTTGCGCAGCCTCGAGAGCGCATTGGACGATGTGGTCCCCGCGGAGCGGCGGATCACCGTGGAAGATTTGCTCACCTTCCGCTGGGGCATGGGCCTCCCGCTCGCTCCTCCCGATCGCTATCCTATCCAGCGTGCGATCGCGGAGCGCGGGCTCGCGGGTTTTGGTCCGCCGGATCCTGCCGCGCCTTATGGTCCGGACGGCTATATGCGGCGGCTCGGCGAATTGCCTCTGATGGCGCAACCCGGTGCCGAATGGTTCTACACCGCGGGATCCAATGTGCTGGGCGTGCTGGTGGCACGCGCGGCAGATCAGCCTTTCTCCGCCTTCCTCGCAGACCGCGTCTTCGCGCCGCTCGGCATGCGGGACAGCGGTTTCTTCGTTGCATCGGAGGAGATCGAGCGGTTCGTGCCGGCCTATGTCGCGCAGGGGCAGCGCCTTGCCCTCCATGACGACGCGCGGACGGGCGGATGGAGCCGGCCGCCGGCCTTCGAGGCAGGCGATGCCGGATTGGTCGCGACCGTCGGCGATTTTCTCGCTTTTTCGCGCCTGCTCCTGAATGGCGGCCGCCATGGCGAGGAGCGGCTATTGTCGTCGGATGCCGTGGCCGCGATGCAGGTCGACCGACTGAATGAGGACCAGCGATCGCGCGGCCGGCCGATCCTCGCGCCCGGCACGGGCTGGGGCTATGGCATGTCGGTCGTCATCGACCCGCAGGCGGCCGAACGGCCGATGGGTTGCATCGGCTGGGCTGGCGGCTTCGGTACGTCCTGGATCGCCGATCCGGCCAGCGGACTGAGCGTGATTCTGATGACCCAGCGGCTCTTCTCCGATCCCGTGCTTCCCGTCATCCATAAGGCTTTTCAAGACGCAGCCTTTGCGGCGGTAGGCTCCGGCTCAACGCGATGACTGGCGGCCGCGCCAGCTCGTGCGACCGCCAGGGAACATTGTCGGCCTCGAAGGCATTCTCGACGCATGCCGGATTGCAACCCTTCGGCCCTGGGCCATTCCCCGCGGGTTCGCGCCGCCTGGCGGCCTTTGTTCACCAGCTTGGCGCGTATCGTCAGCCGGCCGGTTCCCGCGGATCACCTGTTGAAAGCGGCCTTCGCCAAGCTCGAAGCCTATCGGGTCCGGGCAGGCGCACGCGCTTCTGTCGATCTCTGCATCCGTGCTTCTGCTCCGCCGGTGGCCAGCGATTTCCAGCGGGATATGCGTCAAACCGATGCGGTGAGGCCATTGCCCGACATTTTGAGATTGGGCGAAGGCGTTCCCCTGCGTGACGAGATCGCCGAGGCGCAACGCCGGCTGGATCATCTGCGGACCGGTCTCGCGAAGCTGCCGCGCCCGATCGGCGACGCATTCCGGCTCCACCGGATCGAAGGCATGAGCTATCGTCAGATAGCGCTCGCGCTCGATATTCCTGCGCGCTTGGTCGAGCGGCATGTCGCTGCCGCTGCCCTGTTCCTGACCGGTTGGTCGGAGACGCTTTGAGGTGAAGCCGACGGTCAATGGGATGCCGGCGCATCTCAAGGCAGAAGCGGCTGCGTGGCTGGCGCGGCTCCATTCCGACGAGCGGACGGCACGGGACGAGGCCGGATTTCAGCTCTGGCTGACCGCGGATCCGCGCAACCGAGAAGCCTTCGGCCTTGTCACGGCCGCATGGGACGAAGCGGGTGGCGCGGGAATACGCCATCAGCCCCCCGCCAACAGCTGGACGCGCCGCAAGCTGCTGGGTGTCGGTGCGGTGGCCACGCTCGCCGCCGCCGGAGCGGGGGTCATGATGTTCGATATACCCGATCGCTACGAGACGGGACGCGGCGAGCAGCGCCGGATCGTGTTGGCGGACGGATCGATCCTGCTGCTCGACACCGACAGCGCGGTCCGGGTGACGATGGCGGCGGATCGGCGCCTCGCAACGCTGGACAGAGGGCGTGCGCATTTCCAACTCGACGACGATCCGTTGCGGCCTTTCCTGGTGAAGTCGGGGGGCTATGACATTCTGTCCCAAGGTGCTGCTCTCGACGTGGATGGCCGGCAGGCCAACCTGTCCTTGCTGGTCATCGAAGGGACCGTACGCATTCGGCCGGCGGGTGATCCGGCCACTCCGCTGCGCCAGATCGGGCCGCGCGAGCGCGTTCAGGCCAGTGCCGGCCATTCGCCGTCCGTAGACAGCCCCTCGCTCGCGCCGCTGGTCGCCTGGCAGACTGGCCGGGCGATATTCGCGGCGCTGCCCCTGCGCAACGCGGTGGCGGAGATGAACCGCTATGGCATGAGGCCGATCGTCATCGTGGACCCAGGATTGGCATCGGCGCGCGTCAGCGGGAGTTTCGAGCTCGGCGACAGCGGGGCTTTCGCGCGCTCGGCGGCCCGTCAGCTTAAGGTGCCCTTACGGATCGATGCCCAGGAGATCGCGATCGGGCACGCGTGATTTCGGGTGCGATGTCTCAGAAGGGCAGCAGAATTCGTACTCCGGCGGCATGGTCATGGCGGTTTTGCGATCGCTGCTTAAAATATGGCGCTTGCTGAGCGGATCGATCCGCACCGACAGGAGAGGAAATGCCTAGAATTCTGGTTGCTGGGGCGACCGGCGTGACCGGCACGGCGATCGTCGATCATTTCGCGGATTTGCCGGATTGGTCGGTCGTTGCCGCTGCTCGGCGCGATCCCTGGCGTACCGTCGCCGGCGTCGAGCATCTCCGGCTCGATCTCGGCGATCGTGATGCGTGTCGCGCGGCCTTGGCGGAACGGGCCGATATCACTCATCTTGCTTATGCGGCCGTGAACGAGAATGCCGACGATATCGTCGCCGGCTGGGCAGATCAGGGACAGATCGACAAGAATGTCGAGATGCTGCGCAACATCCTGGAACCTCTGGCGGCAGATGGCGGAGCCTTGCAGCACGTACTCCTCGTGCACGGGCTCAAGGCTTACGGCTCGCACTTGCCCCACATCACCACGAAATTGCCGTTTCGGGAGACCGATGCCTCGTACAAGGACTGGAACTTCTACCATCATCAGCAGGACTATGTCGCCGAGCGACAGCGCGGCGCGCCCTGGAATTGGACGATCCTGCGTCCCGGCGGCACGATCGGCCTGGCGGTTGGCGGCAACATGAACTGGTCTCTGGTGCTCACAGTCTTTGCGGCCTTGCGCAAGGAAGCAGGGTTGAACCTGCCGATGCCGGCCGGGACCAGCGGCATCTTCGAGATGTGCGATTCAGATCTGATCGCGGAGGCGACCGAATGGGCGTTCGCGTCGCCTGCAGCGCGCAACGAGGTGTTCAACATCACCAACGGCGACGTGTTTCCACTGCACGACATATTTCCGATCCTTGCCGAGGAGTTCGGCATTCCGTTGGGCGACCCTCGGCCTTTCGATCTGCCGGCGGAACTCGCCCGGATCGCGCCGCTCTGGCCCGCCCTCGTTGAAGCGCATGGGCTTGCGGCACCGCGCGATCTCGATGCGCTGCTCGGCGCCACGCCGCAGATCGTGGGGGCCTGGAGCCAGAGCATGCCGCCCGAGCGCCGGCTGATGTCGGGGATCAGCAGCACCATCAAGCTGCGCAAGGCGGGTTTTACGGGCTGCGCCGATTCCGCCGATGTCGTTCGCAAATATATCCGGTGCTACCGTGCGCTCGGGATCGTCCCATGAGTGGCTAAAGTCGCTTGCCGCATGCGCGCATGGGCAGCGACAGCGCGGGATCGCGGATGAAGCCTTCATCGGTCAATTGGTCGAGAAAAGCGAGCAGATCTGCCATCTCAGCTCGCGAGAAGGCGCTGGCGGCGGGGACGCTGGGGCCGTGGCGGCGAATGGCGGCCGGCAGGTCGGGAGCGGATCCGTCGTGCAGATAGGGTGCGGTGAGTGCGATGTTGCGCAGGCCGGGCGTGCGGAAGCGATAGGCGTCGGCGGCGATGCCGGTCACTTCGGCGAGCCCGCGATCGGCTCCGTGGCTGGCCGGATCGAGCGTGCGCCACGCGCCGTCACCCAGATCGGGGCCATCGTGGCAGCTGGCGCAGTGGACAGTGAACAGAGCGGCGCCGGCGCGCGCGGCGGCGGGCATTGCGCCGGATTCTCCGCGTAGGAAGCGATCCCATGGCGCGTTGCGCGCGATGAGCGTCCGCTCGAAAGCCGCAAGGGCGGCGGATATCGTGCCCATGTCGATGCGTCCGCTTTCGGACGGAAAGGCCTTGCGGAACATGCGTCGATAACAGGAGTCGGCGGCAAGGCGGCGCGCCATCTCGCCTTCTTGGCCCTTCATGCCCATCTCCACCGGATGCTCGCCCCGCACCGGCACCGCCACCTGCGCTTCGAGCGTGGTGAGCCGGGGATCCGCCCAGGTCAGCGTTCTCGCCCAGGCGACGTTGGCGAGACCTGGCACATTGCGCCGTCCGGGCTCGCCCGTGACGCCGGCATGGGTGCGATTGCCATCGGCGAAGCCGCGACGCTGCTCGTGGCAGGTGGCGCACGCCATCGTGCCGTCGCGCGACAGATCCGCCTCGTAGAAGAGCCGCCGGCCAAGCTCGACCCGTGCTGCGCTCATCGGATTGTCCGGCGGCACCGGCGGCTGCGCGACACCCGCCGGCAGTGCCCAGCGCCAGGGCTGGGGAGCGGCTGCCGCGGCGCAGAACAGCAGCGCCAGAGCCGGTCCGAGCCTGCGCAGGATCATGGGCGCCGCGTTCAGGGCAGGCGTGCCAGCATCAGCGCGAGCGAAGGCGCACCGTTGGCGGCGATCTGCAGGATGTAGCGGCCGGGCGTCAGCGAGAAATCGACCATCTTGCGGATCCCTGTGCAGATGGGTCCATGGCCGTGTGCGGTGGACTGGACGGACGTGCCGTCACGCACGACATCGACCCATGCGCCTGAACCGAGCGCGATGCGATAAGTGCCGGCCTCGGCGATGGTGAAGCGGAGCATACCACCATAGCTCACTGACCCGCCCGGCTTTTCCGGACGGATCGCGTAACGCACGTCACCGGTGGATCGCAGCGCGACGGTGAAGGCGTTGCCCGGTACGATAGTCGCCTTGCCGAGATCCGAGGATCTGGCCGCCGCTGCGAGCGGGGAAGGGCTGCTCCATCCCGCAAGCGCCGCAGGAAAGGCGGGACGGGCAGTGCTGCAATCCGGCCGCGCTTCGGGCGTTTCCTGGGCCATCGCGGCGGCGGGGAGCATCAAGGCTGCGAGGATCACGGCAAGATGGCCATTCAAGGGGGTTCTCCTTCCACGCAATCAAAGTATATGGCCGTATATAGCGATTCCTGAGCCCGTCGAGGCAGGAAAATGGGGGCTTGAGACATGCGCTTATCCATTCTTCGCTGCGCGACCGTTTCCATGGTCGCCGCGGTATCTGCGCAGGCAGCAGCCTCGGGCGCTCAGGCTGATGAAAAGGTCTTCTCGCTCGGCCAGATCGTCGTGACAGCACCCAAGCAGCCCGACGTCACCGTCGGCGGATCGACACTGTCGGCCGATGCGATGTACCTGTTCGACCGGGTGACGCTGGACGATGCCGTCAATCTGATCCCGGGCGTCAACGCTTCCAACAGCGGCGGTTCGCGCAACGAGCGGCTGATCTTCGTCCGTGGTTTCGATCGCTTCCAGGTGCCGCTCTCGATCGACGGCATCCGTGTCTATCTACCCGCGGACAATCGGCTCGACTATGGCCGTTTCCTCACTCCGGACATCGCCGAAATCCAGGTGGCGAAGGGTTACGCGTCGGTGCTGGACGGCCCGGGTGCGCTGGGCGGCGCTGTGAACCTCGTCACCCGCAAGCCCGCCAAGCCGATCGAGGCGGAGGCGCAGACCATGCTGAACCTCGATCGCGACGGTGGCTATGGCGGCTATACCCTGTTCGGGCTGCTCGGCACGCGGCATGACAAATGGTATGCGCAGGCGAGCTACGCGCGCAATTTCACCGATCATTGGGATCTTCCCAGCGGCTATGATCCGACGCCGACATCCGTGCAGGGCAAGGGCGAGCGCGATTTCTCGCGAAGCCGCGACTGGCGGGTGAATGCGAAGGTCGGCTTCACGCCCAACGCCACCGACGAATATTCGCTGAGCTACACGCGCCAGGAAGGCGCGAAGAACGCGCCGCTGCACGTCACCGATCCGGTCTCGATCCAGCGCAACTGGAGCTGGCCCTACTGGAATATCGAGAGCGTCTATTTTCTCTCGACCACCGCGCTAGGCGATCGGGCGACGCTGAAGACCCGCATCTATCGCAACAGTTTCGACAATCTGCTGCGCGCTTTCGACGACGCGACCCAGAGCACGCAGACCAAGGGACGGTCGTTCAACAGCTATTATGCCGACAAGGCCTGGGGTGGATCCGCCGAGCTCGACGTCGCGTTGACCGATGCCGATCATTTCAGCCTGGCCGGCCATTATCGGCGGGACAAGCATGTCGAATGGCAGCAGGGCTTCCCGAGCGGCTTCACCGAGCCGAAGCAGACAAATATCGAGGATACGTACAGCATCGCCGCGGAAAACCGGCTGGCGATCGCCCACGCGCTCGATCTGACGGTTGGTGCGAGCTATGACTGGCGCAACCTGATCAGGGCACAGGAATATGGAACGCCGCCCGAAGGCGGTGCTTCCCGCCTGTTCAGCTATCCCCTGCATAACTCCGGTGCGTTCAACTGGCAGGGCCGGCTTGCCTGGCGGCCGGCCACGCGCAACGAACTGCACGCCAGCATCTCGCGCCGGACGCGTTTTCCGACTATCTTCGAACGGTTCAGCACGCAGTTCGGCACGGCCGCGTCGAACCCGGATCTCAAGGCGGAACGGGCGACCAACTATGAGATCGGCGGCAGCCGCAGTTTCGGAAAGCTACACGCCGACGCGGCCATCTTCTACAGTCGGATCGATGATGCCATCGTCGCCGTTCGGCCGAATGGATTTCCGGCGAATAGCAGCCAGCGGCGCAATCTTGGAAAAGCGAACTATTATGGCGCAGAAATCGCGCTGTCGGCGCGAATATCGCCTTCATTGGAAGTCGGGGCGAACTACACCTATGTCCACCGCGATTTCCACATCGGCTCCGACCCCGAGGTGACGCAAAACGTAACCGTGTTCCACCTCACCGACGTCCCGGCGCACAAGGGGTTCGCTTATGCTGATTGGATGCCTTTCGGCAGTTTCCACGTCGTGCCGAGTGTCGATTTTGCGGGCAATCGGACGACGATGACCACGGCGTCGCCGCCCGTCTACTATCGCACCGGCGCCTATGCCAATGTCGGCCTACGTCTCAGCTATGCGGTGACGCAGGCCATCGAGCTCGGTATCGGTGCGCGCAACCTGTTCGACGATCAGTATCGGCTCGTCGATGGTTTTCCGGAGCCGGGCCGCAGCTTCTACGCGAGTGCCCGCGCCAAATATTGAGGCGATAATGGCGGGGCCGCTGCGGCCACTTCACTGGCCTGCCACGGGCCGCTCTTGCCCGGCGTCACCCTCTCACGGCTTTCGGCTGAGCAGGCCGATTCGCGCGGGCAGGGGGAGGGCGTTTGCCGATGAACCCGACAGAGCTGCCAACGGCTAATGCACGTGCCTTATCATTGTCCTCAATGTCCCAAAAGGGGACATAAACTTGGTTAACCAGATATAAAACGTCCCTAAGATCGAATTTACCTTAAATTCATTTTTATCTTTCTTACGCTTTGCTGCACCAGATTTTCCATGACCAGAAAGCTCCTTCTCGCATCGATCGCCGCGCTCGCGATCGCTTCGCCCGCCTACGCTGCGCCGCTCGTCGGAACCGACGCGCTGCGAGAGTGGAATCTCATCGTGCTGGGGGATCTCCAGTCGTCATCCGAAGTCGAGGGGCGCACTTTCGTCGGCGGCAATCTGACGGGCAACAGCTCCAACTATCAGATCGGCACGCCGTCCGCGTCGATCTCAGGTGAGCCCGGCCTGACCGTGGTTGGCGACGTGACCGGCGGCGCCAAGAACCTCAACAACGGATCCGGCGCGATCGTCGGCGGAAATGTCGACAGCGGTTTCAATCTCAACGGCGCTACGCAGACCGTGCAGGTGGGTGGCACGATCAGCAACACCAACGTCAATCAGAATACCGTTCAATCCGGCCTCGCCGCTTCCGATCCGAATTTCACGGCCGACCTCAACCAGCAGAAGAGCCTGCTGGTGAGCAGCCTCACCGATCTCTCCACCACCATGGCGGGCATGACGTCGAACAGTGCCGTCACCATCTCCGGCAATCGCGCCACTTTCGACGCGGCACCGAATTCGGACGGCGTGGCGGTGTTCAATCTCACCTCGGCCGATCTGGACAAGATCGGCGAGATCCAGTTCAACCTGAACGGGGCCAACACCGCGATCGTGAACGTCAGCGGCAGCAACATCACGCTCAACGATAATTTCCTCGGCGGCACGCAGGGCCTTGGCGAGCATGTGATCTGGAATTTTTCCGACGCGACGAGCCTCAATCTGACCACGGCCTGGGGGGGATCCGTCCTCGCGCCCACGGCCGCCGCGACGACCAGCAACTATGTGCAGGGTTCCGCGGTATTCGGCAGCCTGGTGCAGAATGGGGAATTCCATCTGGGCACCTATGACGGTGACTATTATCCGCCGAGCACCCCGCCTTCGAGCTCCAGCAGTTCGGGCGGTGCGACGCCGGTGCCGGAAGGATCGGAGCTGCCGATCCTGCTTTTCGGCGTGACGGGGCTGCTGCTCGGGCGCCGCATGTCGCGCCGCCTGCGCGGCGCGCCGGGAACGCTCGGCGAACAGCAGGCCTGATCGTCTCCGCCTCGTCGATTGCCTGAATATCCCGCTGCCGTTAGGGGAGCCGCAAGCGCCGTTGGCGGCAGTGGGGGAATGATGCGGTTTCGAAACGCGGTGGTCACGGCCTTTGTGGCTTTAGCCGCCTGTTCGAATGCTATGGACCTCGAACTCGCCAAGCGGGGGACCGATCGGTTCCATCGGCAGCTAAACGCTGGCGACATGCAGTCCATCTATTCCGAAGCGAGCTTCGACTGGAAGCGGGTCCGGGGGCGCGACACCTCCGTGGAATTCCTGACCGGTCTGCGCCGCGAAATCGGCGCCTATCGCGGCGGCAGGACGCTGGAATCGCATGAGCGCAGCGCCGGCGGCAATGGCTTCGTAACGCTCGTCCACGAAGCCGACTATGAGCGGGGCAGGGGCAAGGAGCTCTTTCTCTGGCGCATAAACGGCCAGCAGCCCCAGCTGGCGCGCTATCGCATTACCATCGGCGGCGTCGCGCACGAATGGCCGACCCCGGCGCCACGGCCTCTTGCCAATTCGCCCCTCCCGTTTTAGTCCAAATGGACGAAAATAAATGGGGTAGCTCGGATGCTGGGCGAAGACGAGCGGCTTCATCCCGTCGGTGCGGGTGACGACTGGTTTGAATCCTGGTGGTTCGCCTTTTACGTTCCCGAGCGGCTGCTGACCGTCTACGTCTATCCCTGGTTCCGGCCGAACCTCGGCCTCTGCGGAGGCGGCGTGATCGCCTGGGACGAACGCGGGATCGAGAGCCGCGCCATCGTCCATCACGACTATGCCTGGTCGCTGCGCTTCGGCGGCGCGGACACGATCGTCGAGGGGGATGCGATCGTCACCCCTCAGGGTATCCGCATCGATTGCCTGGCGCCGGCCGAGCGCTATCGGCTGCGCTACGAGCGGCCGGGTCTGGCCTTCGACGTGGAGTTCGAGGCGAGCGGCGGCGCCAGCCGCATCAATACGCTCGTTGCCGAGGCCGACATCTTCAAGGGCCATATCGATCAGCCCGGCCGCTATCGTGGCTGGGTGCGCGTCGGTGATGACCGTCATGTCGTCGATTGCCATTGCGTGCGCGACCGCTCCTGGGGCCCGCGCGGCGACGATGCGACCGGCATGCACATCGGCTATTATCACGCCACCGCGTCGGACAAGGACGCCTTCCTCATCTTCACCCATGCCGGCGAGGATGGCGACAGCTCGACGATGATTTCCGGCTATCTCATCCGTGACGGCATACAGGCGCAGCTCGCCGAGGGCAGGGCCCGGATCACGCGCGGATCGGACCTTTCACCCGCCACCTGCGTGATCGACGCAACCGATCGCGAGGGGCGCGTCCTCCACGCCGAGGGACGGGGGCTGACCAGTGTCGCGTTGCTCGTCCAGCCGGGTATGTTCAACTGGTCCAGCCTTGCGGAATGGCGGTTCGGCGAGGCCTTCGCCTATGGGGAACTGCAGGACACCTGGCACCCCGACGCATATCGCGTCTTCGCCCGTGCGCGAGGTGTGCGATGATCGCCTTGGTCGACGATCCGGCCAGGGATGCGGTGTTGCGGAACTGGGTGGAGCAGCTGTCCGGTGCGGAAATCGCGGACGTGAAGCGGATCAGCGGCGGCGCGTTTCGAACCAGCTGTCGCATCGGCCTGCGCCGCCCGGACGGATCGACGGATACGCTGTTCCTCAAGATCGATCTCGGCTCAGCCCCCAGGACGCCGTTCGATCTGCGCCGCGAGCATGACCTTCTCGCGCGGCTCGACGGCAGGGCGCGGGCGCCGCGGGCGATCGGCTTTCATGACGGCGCCTGCGCCATGGCCATGGAGTGCCTCGCCGGCGAGGCCAACTATGCCGCGCTGGACGAAGGTACGCAGCGCGATCGGGTGGAGCGGTCCTTTGCCGAAGCCATGGTGGAGGCGCATCGCGTCGATGTGGCGACGCTCGGCCTCGCTCATCTGCCGCCGGGCCGCAGCATCGGCGAGGCTATCCATGCCGATCTCGATTTGTGGGAAGGGCTGCTGATCGGTGGCGTGCCCGCGCCCGACCCGATCACCCTCTTCGCTTTCGCCTGGTGCCGCGAGCGGATGCCGGTCGACGATCGACCGGCCGTTCTGGTCCAGGGTGATACCGGGCCCGGCAACTTCCTCTTCGACAGTGCGGGTGTAACCGGCGTGGTGGATTGGGAGATGACGCATCTCGGCCATCCGCTCGAGGATGTCGGCTGCGTATTGGCGCGCTCGCTGGTGCAGCCGATGGCGTCGGCCGAACGACTGCTGAAGCTCTACAATGAGGCGGCGGGAAGCGACTGGACGCGCGCGGAGCTGCTTTATGCGACCATCCTGGTCATGACGCGGTTCAGCGTGCCGATCAGCCTTGCCCTCGAAAGCCGGCATACCGGCCTCGATTATGGGCTGACCAACGGCTATTTCCGCCTTTCGCAAATCTCTCTGCTGCTGCTGATCGCCGCTGCGGAGGGCATCCTGCTGGACGAGACTGTGCCGGCAGGAGGGACGCGGCCGACGATCGGTTTCGAGTTCGCCTATCTGCGCGCCGTATTGGGCGATATCGTGCGGCCAGCGATCGACGATGGCTATGCCCGCTATCGGCTGGATGGCGCGATTGGGTTGATTAGTTATATCGAAGCCGTGTTGGCGGAGACACAGGCGACGGCGCGGACCGACATTCCTGCTACGATCGACACCCAGCGCGGGCTCATCGCCGCTGACGGAGCAGCGTTGCGCACGGCGATGCAACATATGCTGGATGAGGCGCAGTATCGCGAACTGCTGATGCAGCCGATGCTGGGCGCATTGTTTGGTCGACGGGTGCGGATATGAAACCAACGGGTGTTTCTTCATCCGGCAGGACGGTCATATCGACTTTACAATCCGAGTGGAGGATGGCCGAGGCGATCTTATCGAGCAAATAGCGGCCGCAGGGCGATCTGCCCGTGCCGCCGCGTCGCGAAAGGATCGCATGCCGAAGATTGTCGATCATGATGAGCAGCGTCGGATCATCGCCCGGGCGGCGGTCCGCTGGATCGCGACGCACGGCCTGGAAACGCTCTCGCAGCGCAATGTCGCCGCCCTGTCTGGCCGGTCGAAAGGCAATGTGCAGCATTATTTTCCGGACAAGGCTGCGCTCATGTTCGGGGCGCTGCGCCATGTCTCCGGAGAGCGAGAGGAGCGGGAGCGCGCGGATCTGACGTCCGATGCGGTATCCGATCCGCTGGGTTCGCTCGCCAGCCGTCTTTACGCGGTGCTGCCTACCGACGCGGATCGCGCCGAGGCGTGGCGCGTGCGTCTGTCGCTCTATGTCTACGCCGATCGCGATGCCGAGATGCAGGCCTATCTGGCCGATCATGCCGACGCGATCCTGGTCCGCGGAACGGATGAGGTGCGTACGGCACAGGCGGCTGGACAGGTGCGAGCTGATCTCGATCCGCGCCTCACCTTCCGTCGTCTGTCGGCGGCGGTCTCGGGCATCGCCGTCGCTGCGCTGGCCAATGGCGGTGCGCTGTCGGCGGACGAGCAGCGGGAGATGCTGGCCGAGGTGCTGAAATCGATAACGGCCTGAGGAGCAGGGATCTCACCGACGAACATCATGTGATTGACGCGGCGGTCAGATTCCCTTGGTCGACCAGGACGAAGGCATAGGGCGAGCCTTTGTCGTTCGACGTCGATCTTGGGTTCACATTCTGATCGAGCACCGGGCGTAAGCCATTAAACGGCATGTCCTTCTGGCGCATTCGCTGCCTCGCGCGCCGGTGAACAATTTGTCAGGCGACTCTGCATGTGATGTTACATTATCTCGGCCGTGAATCTGAGATGATATTCTATCTCATAATTCAGGGAGCATTGCGTGAAGTTCATTTTTCTTCCGGTCAGCCTGGCGGGTTTCGCGGCCCTTGCGGCGCAGCAGCCCGCCCTTGCCGCCGACGTCTCCGCGACTGTGAGCGACACGACCGACGCCGCGACGGGCGGCGGAGCCGACAGCGGCCAGTCGCGCCGCGACATCGTGGTCACGGCCAAGCGGCTGGACGAAGCCCGTGCGTCGATTCAGCCCAAGCTTGGAGCGACGAGCTATACGATCGACAATGCCACCATCCAGGCGCTTCCGGGTGGCGACAATCAGCAGTTCAACCAGATCATCCTGCAGCTTCCCGGCGTGGTGCAGGACGGTTTCGGCCAGTTCCATGTCCGCGATGACCACAACAACCTGCAATATCGCATCAACGGGACCATCCTGCCCGAGGGGCTTGCGGTCTTCGGGCAGACGCTGTCGCCGCGGCTGATCGATCATTTCAGCCTGCTCACCGGCGCGCTCCCGGCCCAATATGGCCTGCGCACGGCGGGCATCATCGACGTGACGACGAAGAGCGGCCTGTTCCACGATGGCGGCTCCGTATCGCTCTATGGCGGCAGTCACGGCACGATCGAGCCGAGCATCGAATATGGCGGATCGACGGGCTCCACCAACTATTTCTTCTCGGGCGATTATCGTCGCGACAAGCTCGGCATCGAAAGCGTCGACGGATCGTCCACGCCGATCCATGACCGGACCAAGCAGCTTCAGCTGTTCGGCTATGTCGACCATATTCTCGACGAGAATGATCGCATCTCCTTCGTGGGCGGCTATTCCAACCAGAATTTCCAGATACCCGATCCCTCGGGCCTTCATGCGGCCCAGGATGGTCCGGGTTACGAGGTTGGGGGCCAGACCGATTATCTGAGCGACGATCTGGACGAGCGGCAGAATGAACGTACCGGCTTCGGTCAATTCTCCTTCCTGCATGACAGCGGGCCGCTGAGCCTGCAGGCATCGCTATACGGGCGCTATTCCGCGCTGGACTATAAGCCGGACGTGCTCGGCGAACTGCTCTTCAACGGCCTTGCCCAGCATGCCGTGAAGAAGGACGTCACCTTCGGCGGCCAGGTGGATGCCGCCTATCGGCTTGGCAGCGCGCACACGATCCGCGCCGGTGTCGTGATCTCGCGCGATCGCGGCACCAGCCATACGACGACGCAGGTATTTCCGCTGGACACGGACGGCAACCAGGCCGGCCAGCCGATCGCGATCGTCGACAACGGCGCCAAGACCGAATGGACCTACAGCGCCTATCTGCAGGACGAATGGAAGATCCTGCCGCATCTCACGCTGAATATCGGCGGCCGTTTCGATGCCTATGACGGCTATCGGTCGGAACATCAGTTCAGCCCGCGCGCGAACCTTTCCTGGCAGCCGACGCCGACGACGACCATCCATGCCGGTTATGCGCGCTATTTCTCGCCGGCGCCGTTCGAACTGGTGGCCACCACCAGCGTCGCGAAATTCAGCGGAACCAGCGCGGCCGCGCCGACCACGCTCGACACCACGCCCTTTGCCGAGCGGCAGAATTATTTCGATCTCGGCTTCCAGCAGAAGATCGGCAGCGCCTTCTCCTTCGGCGTCGACGGCTATTATCGCCGATCGCATAATCTGATCGACGAGGGGCAGTTCGGCGCGCCCATCATCCTCACGCCGTTCAACTATCGCCGCGGCCGCATCAAGGGCGTGGAGGTGAACGGCAGCTATTCCGAGGGGCCGTGGATGATCTACGGCAATTTCGCCTACGCCAAGGCCCAGGGCAAGGACATCGTCTCGAGCCAGTTCAGTTTCGATCCGGACGATCTCGCCTACATTCGCGTTCATTATATCTATCTCGACCACGACCAGACCTACACCGCATCGGCGGGCATAACCTACAAGTTCCGCAACGGGGCGCTGCAGGGTCTTGGGCTCGGCGGCACGATGATCTATGGGTCGGGACTGCGCACCGACGGGTCCGTGCCCAATGGCGCCAAGCTCGATCCCTATGCGCAGTTCAACCTTTCCGCGACCTATCGGCTTGCCGGGCCTGGCATCGAGCTGCGTGCCGATGTCATCAACGTCGCCGACCATGTGTATGAAATACGCGACGGCGGCGGCGTGGGAGTGGGCGCACCGGAATATGGCCCGCGCCGCGGCTTTTTCTTCGGCATCTCCAAGGATCTCTGAACATCGCCCTCGGGTGCCAGATAGCGGGCGCCGTGACCGCCATCGCGCGCGAATAGAACCATATTCGATGTTCGGCGCGATTGCTGGCCGGCGCCTGTGGGGCTATCGGTGCATGAGAAGAGGCATCGGGGGCTTTGTCGATGCGGGTACAGCATATGCTGATTGCCGGAATGTTCGTGCTTGCCGGCTGCTCGGCCGGCAAGGATCTGCCGCTGGCGGAACAGGGCGTCACAGACTTCCACAAGAAATTGGATGCCGGACAGTTCGACGCGCTTTATGCGGCCGCCGGAGACGATCTGAAACGGAGCGCGACGGCTGCCACCTGGGACCAGTTGCTCGCCGCGGTGCATCGCAAGCTGGGTGCTTTCAAGTCCGGCAGTTCGGCGGGATGGAACGACAACTTCACGCCGAGCGGACATTTTCTATATCTCAACTATGCCTCCGATTATGAACGCGGAAAGGCGCAGGAGAATTTCGCCTTCCGGATCACCGGCGGCAAGGCGTTGCTGGTGGGATATCATGTCAATTCGGATGCGCTGATCCTGAATTGACCCGGTGGGGTTATCGCTTGAAGGGGAACAAAGCCCGGCGGCGGCCATTGCTGGTCGAGGAGGGATGCCATGTGGATGCGAATGATGGCGGCTTTGGCCGGTGTGTCAGTGGGATTGTCCGGGATGGCGGCGATGGCCCATGCCGATCCTGCTTATGACCGATGCCTGCAGACGGCATCGACCAACGTCGCGATGGGCTCGTGTGGATCGGATCTTCTGAAGCGCTCTGAAGCGGCGCTCGGCGTCGCCTGGAAATCTGCTTTTGCGCTGACGTCGGGCCAGTCCAAGCGGGATCTGCTCGCCGAGCAGCGGGCATGGATCGCCTTCAAGGATGCGTCCTGCAAATTCTATGCGAATGGCGAGCGCGGCCGGGAAGGGATGGTGCTGTCCTTCCCGGCCTGCAGGGCGAAGGTAATCGACGATCGCGTCCAGGCGCTGCGTCTGATTGCGCGCGATCTCAGGCCACGCTGACGGCTCAGCGCGGGAGCTCGGTCGTCCCCATGAGGTGAAGGTCGACGGCACGGGCGCACTGGCGGCCCTCGCGGATCGCCCAGACTACCAGCGACTGGCCGCGCCGCATGTCGCCGCACGCGAAGATGCCGTCCTCGCTCGACGCATAGTCGACGACGTTGGCCTTCACATTGCCGCGTTCGTCCAGCGCGACTCCCGCCTGCTCGATCAGGCCGCCAGTGCGTGGGCCGAGGAAGCCCATCGCGAGCAGCACGAGATCGGCCTTCAGCGTGAATTCGCTGCCCGGTATCTCGCGCGGACGGCCGCCCTCGAATTCGACGCGGATGCACTCCAGCGCCTCGATCTTGCCGCCGGAGCCGAGCACGCGCTTGGTCATCACCGCCCAGTCGCGCTCGCAGCCTTCCTCATGGCTCGAGGAGGAGCGCAGCTTCAGTGGCCAGTTCGGCCAAGACAGCGCCTTTTCCTCGCGGATCGGCGGCTTCGGCATGATCTCGAGCTGCGTGACCGAAAGCGCGCCCTGGCGATTGGAGGTGCCGACGCAGTCCGATCCGGTGTCGCCGCCGCCGATCACGACGACATGCTTGCCGGTCGCCGTCAGCGTGCCGCGGGGGGCGGCGCGCATCTCATCGTCGCCGGCATTGCGCTTGTTCTGCTGGGTGAGGAATTCCATGGCCAGACGGACGCCGGACATTTCTGAGCCCGGAATGTCGAGCGTGCGCGGATTTTCCGCGCCGCCGGCCAGCACCACCGCATCGTAATTCTCGCGCAGGCTCTCGACCGAGATCACCACGCCGACCTCGACGCCGGTGCGGAACTGGACGCCTTCGGCTTCCATCTGCTGGGCGCGCCGATTGATGAGGTGCTTTTCCATCTTGAAGTCGGGAATGCCGTAGCGGAGCAGTCCGCCGACCCGGTCGTTCTTCTCGAACAGGGTCACCGCATGGCCGGCACGGGCGAGCTGTTGCGCGCAGGCGAGGCCGGCCGGGCCCGAGCCCACCACCGCGACCCGCTTGCCGGTCTTGTGCTTCGGCGGCTGCGGCACGATCCAGCCTTCCGCCCAACCGCGATCGACGATCTGGCATTCGATCGATTTGATCGTCACCGGCGCGTCGTCGATGTTCAGCGTGCAACTCGCCTCGCAGGGCGCTGGGCAGACGCGGCCGGTGAACTCCGGGAAGTTGTTGGTGGAATGCAGCACTTCCAGGGCGGAGCGCCACTGGTCTTCGTAGACCAGATGGTTCCAGTCCGGGATGATGTTGTTCACCGGACAGCCGTTGTGACAATAGGGAATTCCGCAGTTCATGCAGCGCGCCGCCTGGTCGCGGATCGCCTCGTTCGTCAGCGGAATGACGAACTCGTTGAAGTTCTTCAGCCGCTTGTCGACTGCATCATATGTACGGTCGCGGCGTTCGATCTCAAGGAAGCCTGTGGCCTTGCCCAATGGAAGTCTCCGGGAAACGGGTTATTCGGCAGCGACGATGGTTGTCGCCAGGCGCTCGGATTCGAGCTGGCGCAACGCGCGCGCATAATCGCGCGGCATGACCTTGACGAAGCGGGAGAGGCTGTTCTCCCAATCCTCGAGCAAGGCCGCCGCGCGGCTGCTGCCGGTATGAAGATGGTGGCGCTCGAGCAGGATCCGCAGGCGATCCGCATCGTGGCGGAGCATGTCGCCCATGCCAAAGTCGTGGACGTTCACGGGGCGCTGTGCCGGACGGCCGGCGCCTTCCTCCTCGTCGCGGGCCGGATCGATCGCATCCAGGTCCACCATCGCGGCATTGCAGCGATCGCGGAACAGGCCGTCCTCGTCATAGACATAGGCGACGCCGCCCGACATGCCGGCCGCGAAGTTGCGGCCGGTGCGGCCGAGCACGACGACCACGCCGCCGGTCATATATTCGCAGCCATGGTCGCCGACGCCCTCGACGACCGCGATCGCGCCCGAGTTGCGCACCGCGAAACGCTCGCCCGCGACGCCCTGGAAGAAGGCCTCGCCGGCGATGGCGCCATAGAGCACGGTGTTGCCGACGATGATGTTGTCGAGCGGGTCGCGCGCGACATCCGCCGGCTGGCGAACGATCACGCGGCCGCCGGACAGGCCCTTGCCGACATAGTCGTTCGCGTCGCCGGTCAGCTCCAGGGTCACGCCATGCGCCAGGAACGCGCCGAAGCTTTGCCCGGCGACACCGGTCAGACGCACGACGATGCTGTTCTCGGGCAAGCCAGCGTGGCCGTGACGCCGGGCGACCTCGCCTGACAGCATCGCGCCGGCGGTGCGGTTGACGTTGCGGATGATCCGTTCGATGCGGACCGGACCGCGGCCTTCGAGTGCGTCCGCCGATGCCGCGATCAGATCATGATCCAGCGCCCGATCGAGGCCGTGATCCTGGCCTTCGGTATTGTGGAGCGTAGCGTCCGCGTCCATTGGCACCTGATAGAGGATGCGCGACAGATCGATGCCGCTGGCTTTCCAGTGGTCGATCGCCTTGCGCATGTCGAGCCGGTCGACGCGGCCCACCATTTCCTCGACCGTGCGGAAGCCCATCTCCGCCATGATCTGGCGCAGCTCCTCGGCGACGAAGAAGAAATAGTTGATCACATGCTCGGGCTGGCCGGTGAAGCGCGCGCGCAGCACCGGATCCTGGGTGGCGACGCCGACCGGGCAGGTGTTCAGATGGCATTTGCGCATCATGATGCAGCCGGCGGCGATCAGCGGCGCCGTGGCGAAGCCGAATTCGTCCGCTCCGAGCAGCGCGCCGATCGCGACGTCGCGCCCGGTGCGCAGGCCGCCGTCGACCTGCACCGCGATGCGGCTCCTGAGGCCATTGAGCAGCAGCGTCTGCTGCGTCTCGGCAAGGCCGATCTCCCACGGGCTGCCGGCATGGGTCAGCGAGGTGAGGGGGGACGCGCCGGTGCCGCCCTCATAGCCCGAGATGGTGACATGATCGGCGCGCGCCTTGCTGACGCCGGCGGCGACCGTGCCGACGCCGACCTCGGACACGAGCTTCACCGAGATGCGGGCGCGGGTGTTGACGTTCTTGAGGTCGTGGATCAGCTGCGCCAGATCCTCGATCGAATAGATGTCATGGTGCGGCGGCGGCGAGATCAGGCCGACACCCGGCGTCGAATGACGGACGCGGGCGATGTTCTTGTCGACCTTGTCGCCGGGCAGCTGGCCACCCTCGCCGGGTTTCGCGCCCTGGGCCATCTTGATCTGGATGTCGTCGGCGTTGACCAGATATTCGGCGGTGACGCCGAAGCGGCCGGAGGCGACCTGCTTGATCGCCGAGCGCATGGAGTCGCCATTGGGCAGCGGCACGAAACGATCCGCTTCCTCACCGCCCTCGCCGGTGTTGGAGCGGCCGCCGATACGGTTCATCGCGACGGCCAGCGTGGTGTGCGCCTCGCGGCTGATCGAGCCGAAGCTCATCGCGCCGGTGGCGAAGCGCTTGACGATCGCGCTCGCCGGCTCGACCTCGTCGAGCGGCACCGGCGTTGCGGCCGGCTTGAGCTCCATCAGGCCGCGGATAGTGAGCAGGCGTTCGCTCTGCTCGTTGATGCTGCGGGCGAACTCCG
Organism: Flavisphingomonas formosensis; assembly: GCF_009755815.1. Taxonomy (GTDB): domain Bacteria; phylum Pseudomonadota; class Alphaproteobacteria; order Sphingomonadales; family Sphingomonadaceae; genus Flavisphingomonas; species Flavisphingomonas formosensis. Next base: position 86,628 of record NZ_WRPK01000010.1, on the reverse strand, counting down.
CATAGTCGCTCGCCCGGTTGCCGCGCACGGCATGCTGCAGCTTGGAGACGCTGGTCGGCGTCCAGGCATGCTCCTCGCCGCGGATGCGGTAGGCATAGGCGCCGCCGACATCCAGCATCGCGCGGTAGATCGGATTGTCGCCATAGGCCTGGGCATGACGCCGCACCGTTTCTTCGGCGATCTCGGCCAGGCCGATGCCTTCGATGGTGGTCGCGGTACCGGTGAAATATTGTTCGACGAAGCTGCCGGACAGGCCGATCGCGTCGAAGATCTGCGCACCGCAATAGCTCTGATAGGTGGAGATGCCCATCTTGGACATCACCTTCAGCATGCCTTTGCCGATGGCCTTGATATAGTTCTTCTGAACCTCATAGGCCGAGAGCGGCATATCCTGCCGGATGCGAATATCCTCCAGCGTTTCGAAGGCGATATAGGGGTTTACCGCTTCGGCGCCATAGCCGGCCAGCACGCAGAAATGATGCACTTCGCGCGCTTCGCCGGTCTCGATGACGAGGCCGGTCTGCATGCGCAGGCCCTGGCGGATCAGATGATGGTGCACCGCCGCCGTGGCGAGCGCTGCCGGGATCGCGATGCGATCCGCATCCACCGCCCGATCCGAGAGGATCAGGATATTCTGGTCGGCCAGCACCGCCTCGGTGGCGGCGCTGCAGACGCGCTCGATCGCGCGTTCCATCGCTGCCGCGCCTTCGGACGCCGGCCAGGTGATGTCGATCGTCTCGGTGCGGAAGGCGCCGTCGAGCAGCTCGGATGCGGCGCGGATCTTGGCGATGTCCGCATCGGTCAGCACCGGCTGCGCAACTTCCAGGCGGCGATGATAGCCGGCCTGCCGCCCGAGCAGATTCGGACGCGGGCCGATCATCGAGACCAGCGACATCACCAGCTCTTCGCGGATCGGATCGATCGGCGGATTGGTGACCTGCGCGAAGTTCTGCTTGAAATAGTCGTACAGCAGGCGCGAGCGGTTGGAGAGCACTGCGATCGGCGTGTCCGTGCCCATCGAGCCGATCGGATCGTCGCCGAGGCGCGCCATCGGTTCGAGGAACTTGCCGACGTCCTCCTGCGTGTAGCCGAACGCCTGCTGCCGGTTGAGCAGCCGGTCCGGGTCGTTGGCGCGCACCGAGCTATCGGCGGTGAGCGGCAGATCCTCGAGCTTATACTGGGTCTCGCTCAGCCAGCGGGCATAAGGGGCGGCACTGGCGAGCTCCGCCTTGATCTCCTCGTCCTCGATGATCCGGCCCTGCTCCAGATCGATCAGCAGCATCTTGCCGGGCTGGAGGCGCCATTTGCGGACGATATTCTCCTCCGCCACCGGAAGCACGCCGGATTCGGAGGCCATGATCACATGGTCGTCGTCGGTCACGACGAAGCGCGCGGGGCGCAGGCCGTTGCGGTCGAGCGTGGCGCCGATCTGGCGCCCGTCGGTGAAGGCGATGGCAGCCGGGCCGTCCCACGGTTCCATCAGCGCGGCATGATATTCGTAGAAAGCCTTGCGCTCGGGGCTCATCAGCGGATCGCCCGCCCAGGCCTCCGGGATCAGCATCATCACCGCCTGCGGCAGCGAATAGCCGCCGAGCACGAGCAGCTCGAGCGCATTGTCGAGGCAGGCCGTGTCCGACTGGCCGTGCGGGATCAGCGGCCACATCTTGTGGAGATCCGGGCCGATCAGGTCCGATTCCATCGTCCTGCGGCGCGCGTTCATCCAGTTTACGTTGCCGCGGACCGTGTTGATCTCGCCGTTATGGGCGATGTAGCGATAGGGATGCGCCAGCTGCCAGGATGGGAAGGTATTGGTCGAGAAGCGCTGATGCACGAGCGCTACCGCCGAGGTGGTCAGCGGATTGCGCAAATCCTCGTAGAAGCTGCCGACCTGGCCCGCGAGCAGCAGACCCTTATACACGACCGTGCGGGTCGAGCAGGACGGCATGTAGAATTGCGTGAGGCCCGGCAGGCCGTGCTTCTCGGCCAGCTTCTTCAACGGATTCTGGGTCTGCTTGCGAATCGAGAGCAGCTTGCGCTCGAACGCGTCCTGATCGGCGATGAATTCGCCCCGGCCGATGATCGCCTGACGGATGATGGGCATGCCGGCCAGCACGGTGGCGCCGAGGCCGGTCTCGTCGATCGGCACGTCGCGCCAGCCGATGAGATGCTGGCCTTCCATCGCGATGCGCCGCTCGAACTGGGCGATCGCGAAGTCGCGCGCGTCATGGTCGCGCGGGAGGAAGCACATCGCGACGGCATAGTCGCCAGGCTGCGGCAGATGGACGTCCGTTTCGGCCGCCCAGGCTCGCAGCAGCGCGTCCGGAATCTGAATCAGGATGCCAGCGCCGTCGCCGACCAGCGGATCGGCGCCGACCGCGCCGCGATGATCGATGTTCAGCAGGATCTCGAGCCCGCGTTCAATGATCGCGTGCGATTTCTCGCCGCGGATATTCGCTATGAAGCCGACGCCGCATGCGTCATGCTCGTTACGCGGATCGTACAGTCCCTGGCTCTTCGGATAGGTCATCCGGCTCGTCATCCCCCCATGGCGGGCCGTTTCCGGCCCCGGTTGTGCAACGCGCCCCTATACAGGTCTGCCCCCCTTAGTGAAGTGTGGAAACATGGTCACGGCCGTCAAAGCCGGCCAAAAGGTGCTTTAGTTGCGGCTTTCGGGTTCACTACTATGCAAAAATTGCCTACATGCCGCGCCGCAAAACGATAAGCGGGAGGACGTTGCCGTAATGGCGAAAGTGCGCGACTCGAAAGGCCGCGAGGTGGATTTTGCGGCTGCACAGCGCCTGATGAACAGCGCGTTGCTCCAGGAATTGCAGGCATCCGGAACCTATCTCGACAGCCAAGCGATCTTCGAGGCCTATGCGCAGGCGCATGCCCGCAAATACCGACAGTCCTTCGCGCCGTTTACGGGTGGGCGCTGGTAGGCCCGGGACGAACTGCCGATTATTCGACGGACTGGCGGGAAGGGCTCTTCCGCCGCATTCGCAGCGGGAGTAGAGGGGCTTGGCCCCATGTGTCATAGATCTATAATACAGCCCGATGTTCCGCAGGTCGCCTGAGCCGCAGCAGCCCACGGGTCCGATCGGCGCGACCGGGGGAAATCAATCCGGTCCGCAGGCGATTGCGCCGCCGCCGCCGCCGCGCCGCGCCTTGTGGCGGCGCTACCTGACCATACGGCGGGTGGTGTCGGGCGTCCTGCTGGTACTCGTCCTGCTGGTCGGCTGGTTGGCCGTGACCGCCCCGCTCTCCCGTTCGCTGCGGCCGATCGCGCCACCCAGCATCACTTTGACCGCGCAGGACGGGCGCGAGATCGCGCGGCAGGGCGCGATCATGGATCGTCCGGTCGACGTGCGCCGGCTGCCCGCCTATGTCGGCAACGCCTTCGTCGCGATCGAGGATCGACGTTTCTACCGCCATTGGGGCATCGATCCGCGCGGCATCGCGCGCGCGGCATGGCATAATCTGCGTTCTGGCGGGGTGCGGGAAGGCGGCAGCACGATCACCCAGCAACTCGCCAAGCTGGTCTTTCTCAATTCCAACCGCAATTTCGGCCGCAAGGCCCGTGAGGTGCTGATCGCCTTCTGGATGGAGGCGTGGCTCACCAAGCAGGACATTCTCTCGCGTTACCTGTCCAACGCCTATTTCGGCGACAACGTCTACGGCTTGAGGGCGGCGGCCCGACATTATTTCGACCTTGCGCCCGAGGATCTGAGCCTGGGCCAGGCGGCGATGCTCGCCGGCCTGATGAAGGCGCCGTCCAAATATGCGCCGAGCAGCAACATTGCCGGCGCGCGGATACGCGAGGCGCTGGTGCTGGCGGCGATGGTGGATGGCGGTTTCATCGATGCGAAGCAGGCGGCCGCGGTGCCGACCGTGCGCCTCCGGCTGCGCGATCTGCCGGATCTCCCGAACGGCAGCTATTTCGCCGATTGGGTAATGCCTGCGGCCCGCGCGCTGGACGAAGAGGACGCCTATGCGCAGCGCACCGTGCCGACGACGCTCGACTACCGGCTGCAGCGCGCGGCAGAGGCGGCGGCGCGGCGCGGCGTGCCGGCGGGGGCGCAGGTGGCGCTGGTCGCGATGCGGACCGACGGCCGGGTCGTGGCGATGGTCGGCGGCCGGGATTATGGCGCGAGCCCGTTCAACCGTGCCGTGCAGGCGCGGCGCCAGCCGGGATCGACCTTCAAGCTGTTCGTCTATCTCGCGGCGCTGCGCGCGGGGATGACGCCGGACGACGAGATAGAAGACAAGCCGATCACCATCGATGGCTGGTCGCCGTCCAACGCCGATGGGCGTTATCGCGGCAAGATCACGCTGCGCGAGGCCTTTGCGCGATCGAGCAATGTCGCGGCCGCGCGGCTCGCGCAGCAGGTCGGCCCCGATGCCGTCGTCCAGGCGGCGCGGGATCTCGGTATAGCGAGCCCGCTCAACCCGGATGCCAGCATCGCGCTCGGTACGTCGGGGGTGACGTTGCTGGAACTGACCAGCGCTTATGCTGCCGTCGCCGCGGACGCCTATCCGGTCCGCCCGCGTGGCCTTCCGGACGTGCAGGAAGGATGGTTCGATCGGCTGCGCCATCGCCAGCATGGCTTCGGTGGCGATCAGATAGAGATGCTGCGCGATCTGCTCTCCGCCACCGTCCGGCAGGGCACCGGGCGGGCCGCGCGGCTGGACCGGCAGGTATTCGGCAAGACCGGCACGACCCAGGACAATCGCGACGCCATCTTCGTGGGCTTCGCGGATGGGCTGGTGACCGCGGTATGGGTCGGGCGGGACGACAACAAGCCGATGCGCGGCATTGCGGGAGGAAATGTTCCGGCGCGCATCTGGCGCAGCTTCATGGCGACGGCGCTCGGTGCGCATCTGCCGGGCAGCCGCCCGGCCGTGGGTACGGATCCGACCGGCCTCGACAAGATATTGGAGGATGCCGGGATCGGGAATTTCCAGCTCGGCAACATGTCGGTCGATCTGCATGTCGACGGCGACGGTGTCCACGTCTCCGCCGGCCCGGCGCGGGACGGCGGCACGGACAAGCCATCGCCCGAACCTTCCGGGACGGAGCCGCCTTCGGACGCGCCTCCGCCGCAATGAACGGAGCGGCCGGCGCCGTCATGGGCGGCGGGGTATGTCGATCAGCCAGGGCTTGGGCCAGCCGCTGGGCTTCGGAACGCCGTCGATCCGCTTGACGCTGATGATCTTCACCGGATCGAAGATCATCTGCCCCTTCATCGCATCCGATCCTCCGCCGGAGGGCTTGGCGAGGATGCGACGCACGGTGTCCATGCCGGATACGACATGGGCGAAGGCGGCATAGCCTTGATAGTCGCCGCGCGCGTCCATGCTCGGCGTCGGGCCGACGGTGATGAAGAAATTGCCCATGGCGGAGCCGGGGCGATCGCCGCGTGCCATGGAGACGGTGGCATCGAGATGGAGGATGCCGGTCTGGCTCGTCTTCTCCAGCGGAACCGGAGGCAGCGCGCGGCGCATGTCGTTGCCGATGCCGCCCTGGATGAAGCCGAGCCTGGGATCGGACTTGCGGCGCGCGGCACGATAGAAGGTGGTGCCGTCCAGCCTGCCGTCGTCGGCATAGGTCAGGAAGTTCGCGCTCGTCACCGGCGCGCGCCTCGTATCCAGCGCGATCACGATCGGCCCCTCCGAGGTGACGATGCGTACCCGCGGGAAGCCGGCGGTCGGCTTGGATAGGGAAGGGGCGGCCGAAGCCGCCGCAAGGGGAAGGAGGGCGAGGAGGAGAGCGGCGAAAGGAGGACGCATCGGCCTTCGGAGATGATGAGCGGACGGGGTCTTGCAGAGCTAGGCGGCGGGGCAGTGCGGCGCAAGCGCCTATGGTGCGGTGCGGCGCATCCTGCCGTCGTCCCGCCGGTCCTCGCCGCTTGCGTCGCGGCGGCTTTTACGATCTGGAGCGGCTTCGAAATCGTCGGAAGGAGAGTCTGTGGACGTCATCGACGCGATCAGGCGGCGCCACGCCACGCGCGCTTTTCTGGCAGATCCGGTCGACGGCGATCTGCTGCGCGAACTGCTGTCCGAGGCGGCGCGCGCGCCGTCGGGCGGCAATCTGCAACCCTGGCGGATCGTCGTGCTGGGCGGCGAGCCGCTCCGGCGCTTCAAGGCGGAGGTGGCGCGCCGCAGCGCGGAGGGCGTGCGCGAGACGCCGGAACATCCGGTCTATCCCGAGCGGCTCTGGGAGCCGTTTCGCGGGCGGCGCAAGGCAGCCGGCAGCGGCCGCTACGCTGCGCTCGGTCATGCCGATGGCGATCCGGCGGCACTGGCCGCGCTCACCGAACGCAACCAGTGTTTCTTCGGCGCGCCGGTTGCGCTCTTCTTCCATCTGGATCGTCGGCTCGGTGCCGCGCAGTGGACCGACCTCGGCCTGTTCCTGCAGAGCTTCATGCTGCTCGCCGTGGAACGCGGCCTCGCCACATGCCCGCAGGCATTCTGGGCAGGCTGGCCGGAAACGGTACGCGCGCAGCTGAAGCTGGATCCGGCGCTGATCCTGGTCGCAGGCATGGCGCTCGGCTATCCCGACTACGCGGATCCACTCGTCGCCGTGCCGACCGAGCGCGTCCCGCTGGACGATTTCGCGACGTTCGACGGCATCTGATCCGATCGGCGAACGATGCTCAATAGCCGTCGTGATCGGCGACGACCGCGCGCACCACATCCGACATAAGGCGCTGCCGCTGTGGGATGGTGAGGGTCGTGCGGCCGATCATCACCGCGATGGCGTAGGCGCGTCCGTCCGGAGCGGTCACGAGGCCGACATCGTTATACCCGGTTGCAAGTCCGCCCAGCTCCTGGCCGGTTCCGGTCTTGTGGGCAAGCGTCCATCCGGGCGCGAGACCGGCGCGCATGCGCTGGGGCCCGGTCTTGCTGTTCTCCATCACGCCCAGCAGATAGCGGCAGGAGGCAGGCGAGAGCAGATTGCCTCGGGCGAGGCCGGCAAGCCCAAGCGTGATGCCCTCCGGCGAGGCGCCGTCGATCGGATCGGCAAGATAGCGCCGCAGCGCGGCTTCGCGCACGTTCATCGGCAGGGCGTTGCGCGCCTTGAAGAAAGCATCGCCGATCGAATAGCTCTGCTTCCAGCTGAGGCCGGCGGTCTGGCTCTGCAGCAGCCGTTCGCCGGGGCCGAAGCGCACGCCGCTGATGCCGTTGCGGGCCAGCATCGACCGGACAGCCTCCGGGCCCCCCACCGTCCAGAGCAGCTTGTCGTTGGCGGTGTTGTCGCTGCGCGTCATCGCCTGCTCGATGAGGGCGCCCAGTGTCGTCGTATAGCCGTCCGGTCCCACGAGTGCGCGGATCGGCTGATGGAATACCGTCAGATCGTCGCGGCGGATGGTTACGGGCTGATCGAGCCGCAGGCGTCCGCGGTCGACGGCGTCCATCACCGTGATGGAGACCCACAGCTTGCTGACGCTCTGCTGGGGAAAAAGCAGGCTGCCATTATAGGAAGCGGTCCACCCGGTCTGCACGTCGCGGACCGCAATGCCGACGAGTCCGTTGAAGGAGCGGCCAAGCGTGGTGATCCGATTAGCGAGAGCGGCTCCCGGCTGAAGCGGCGGGCGTGCCGGCGGTGTCGCCGGCCAATTCGCGACAGGTGGCGGCGGCGGGAGCGGCGCGACTGGACGGCGTGCGGGCGGTGGGGCATCGGGTGCCACGCAGCCGGCAAGCAATGTCAGCCCGGCCGTAGCCGAAAACCATGAAATGCGAGTCATTGCCCCCTCCCATATTCGCTGATCGGGTGCCTACAGCAATCTTCCTGAACGGAAGTCATGCAGATCGCGCGGACGAGTCGAACCGAGTTGCGGTTGCGACGAACCGCACAAGGTGGTGGCATCTGCCGCTACGACACTCTGGAATCGGCCTTTTTTCGATCTGAGTGCTTGTCGATTCGAGGCGCTACCGGGGAGCGTCCTCGCTAGGCGGCAAAATGCCGAGACGGGTTAGGGGCAGGGGACTGCCCTGATACCGCGATTATACTGGTGGATACGAGCTTGGCGAGCTGGTCAGCATCTCGACCTCGGCGTGATTGTGAAGTCCGGACCTATTTTGCCAGCCGGACACGCCGGAGAGCGCCGCAATTGCGATGCCCGGCCGCGCTGCCTAGGGAGGAAGGGCATCGCGCGAAACGCGGGCGGCGAATGGGAAGGGGACGGCCATGGGCCAGCTTGAAGAGCATCGGATCGCAACGCCGGACGGACATATCCACGTCGTCGCGCAGGGCAGCGGCCCGGTAGTCCTGATGGTCCACGGCAATCCCGGCCTGGCTTATTCCTGGCGTCACCAGATGCAGCCGCTGGCCGATGCCGGCTATCGGGCGGTTGCGATCGATTGCCTCGGCTATGGCCGCAGTGATCGTCCGGATGGTCTGGAGCATTATGATTCCAACGCGATGCATCGTCAGCTGCTGAGCGTGCTCGATCATTTCAAGGCGGCGCGCGCCGCCATCGTGGGTCAGGATTTCGGCGCGCAATATAGCTGGAACCTCGCGGTGCGCGCGCCCGAACGGGTCGGCGCCATCGCCGCCACAGTGCCCTATGATTATGACATGGCCGGGCGCGGCCTGCAGGGATCCAACCCGCCCGAAGACGGCGGCGACGACAGCATGGCCATGTCGTCCACGCGCGTCCGTCCTTCCGAGCGCTACGCCAATATGGCACGCAACCACTTCGTCCACGTCCATTATTATCAGGAGGTGGGGCCGGCCGAACGGGAGCTCGGCCCGCAGCTGCGCGAATATCTCAGCCGTATCCTTTACGCGCTCAGCGGCGAAGGCAATCTGCTCCGCTGGTCTTCCTATCCGTCCGAGGGGACGGGTTATATGGATGTGCTCGAAAAGGCGCCGCCGCTCCCGTGGCCGTGGCTCTGCGAGGCCGAGTTCGAGCGGTTCGTGCAGGACTATGGGCGCGGCGGGGAGGGGCATGAATTTGCCGGTCCGCTCGCCGCCTATCGTGTGGCCGACCGTAACTGGGAGATCGGCGCCGCCTGGGCGGATCATGACGTGACCCAGCCCGCGCTGTTCATCTGCGGCGCCAAGGATCCCGTGCTGCTGGTGATCGGCGCGGACTGGCGTGAGCGGATGCGGCAGCGTATCCCTCGGCTGAGAGAGCCCGTGCTCGTCCCGGGCGCCGGACATATGGTGCAGCAGGAAGCCCCGGAAGCCTTCAATGCCGCTCTGCTGGCGTTCCTGCGGGAGCAGCCGGCAGGCGCGTTCGCCAGCCTCTGAGGCGCGATCCGCTTCGGTTCAATATCCGCCGCGCTCACGCCGATAGCGCGCCATGGTATCGTCTGCGCTCCACAACTCCTGGCGCGTGCACCCATCGGTGGCGGTTTCGCGCTGGCCGTAGCGATCATAGAAGGCGGTGCATCCGTCGGAGACCACGACCCGCCCTGCGCCGTTCCCGCTGACGAAGGCCCGGGGCGGCTGATAATAGCCCCCGTCATAGCCGGGGCGGTAGCGATCCAGGCCCTGGGCCTGACGGTAGCGCGACATCGCGTCTTCCGCATCGCCGATCTGGTCGGCGGTGCAGCGCGGCGTTGCGGAGGTGCGGCGCGTCCCCCAATCGTCGTAATAGACCCTGCAATCGCCCCCGACGCGCACCTCGCCCTGGCCGTCGCGGTCGACATTCACGGCAGGCATTTCGCCATCATAGGGCGGTGCGCCATAGCTGTCGCGATCGGTGGTTTCGGGATAAGAGCGGCCCTGCGGCGGTGGATAGCCTTGGTCGGGCGTTCGCTGCTGCTCATAGCCGTCGGTCGCCGGATTGCCGGCACCGTCCCGGCCTTGCTCGCCGTCATCATAGCCGGGCTGTCCATAGCGATCGTCCCGATCGCCCTGATTGCCGTAGCCCTCCTGGCCGTAGGGAGCGTTATTGTCCTGATCGTAGCCGCCATAGGGCTGATCGGGTACGCCCTGCGCGAGCAGCATCGTCGGCGACACCCCGATCAGGCCGGCGACGAGCGCCCCGGCGAGCGAATTTCGGAACAGGCGTGGCATGGTCTTTCTCCTCATCGGACGGCGGCCACGTTCGCGCATCGCGGCCACAGGGGATGTTCACCCTGTCAGGCAGGCGGAAGAACGCAGAGAATGCGACCGTGATCCCATGAACAGATGCCGCGCCGTCGACGAAACGAACCGGCGGCAGGGATCGCAGACCAAAAAAAGAGCCCGATGCGTTCAAACATGAACATGCTTACGGAACAGCTAAGCCCGTCATGCGTCTCGTAGGCACAGCAACGGGAGAGATAAGATGGGACTGATCCTTTGGCTCGTCATCGGCGGTGTCATCGGCTGGTTGGCGAGCATCATCATGCGCACTGATGCTCAACAGGGTATTTTCCTCAACATCGTGGTCGGTATCGTCGGCGCCTTCATCGGTGGGCTGATTTTTGCTGGCGGATCCATCAATCACGCGCCGCTGACGCTCTATTCTTTCTTCGCGTCGCTGCTGGGCGCTGTGATCCTGCTCGCGATCGTCAACCTCGTGCGGCGCGGCGCGGTGCGATAAACCTCATACAGCGCGACAAGTCGATCAAGGCGGCGTCCTGCATGATGGCAGGGCGCCGCTTTTTCGGCGATGCGACGCGGAACGCCCCTTCACACGGCTGACCAGCCCCCGGAGACCACGATTTCTTCGCCCTGCACATAGGAGCTGTCGTCCGAGGCGAGGAAGAGCACGGCCTTTGCCACCTCATCTGCGTTGCCGAAGCGGCGCAAAGGCGTCGCGGCCATGATCGATGCGGTCACCTGCTCGCGCGCTTCGCCTTCAAGCCCGCTATGGCTGTGCAACGGCGTGATGATCGATCCCGGGCTTACCGTGTTGAACCTTATGCCCTGGCCAGCGCATTCGTTGGCGAGCACGCGAACGAGAGAGCGCAGCGCGGCTTTGGTCGCCACATACATGCCGCTGCTCGGAACGCCGATGTGGATCATGGCGGACGTATTGAAGATCACGCTTGAGCCGGGGCGTAGCAGCGGCAGCGCCTTTTGCACGGTGAAGAACGCGCCTTTGACATTGACGGCGAACATCTCGTCGAATGTGGCCTCATCTATGTCGGGAATCATCACCGGCTTGAAGATGCCTGCATTGGCGAAGAGAATGTCTATCCCGCCGAAATGCGCCGCCACCGCATCCAGCATGGCCTGGCGATCCTCGCCTCGTTCGATCGAACCCCGCACGGTCAGCATATCGGCGCCATGGTCCGCCGAGAGCTGCGCCAGGACGTCGGCGTTGCGTCCGTGGACAGCGAGCCGCGCGCCTTCCGCGGCGAACAGTCGCACCGTCTCAAGCCCGATCCCGGATGTGCCCCCGGTGATCAGCGCTACCTTGCCATCCAGCTTACCCATCCGTCTCTCCGCACCGTCCGATTGCGGTCTCACCAAGGCCGGCAGCCGGGGTTAAATCAATTGGCGTCGGATTGTGGTGGGAGACGCTTCGTGGAATTTCTGCCACGACGCATGCGTCACGGGCGCATGGCGATCGGCAGGCGTGTGCGCAATGCGTGTCCGAGTACGATGCGAAGCTCGATGCCGGAGAACGGGGCAGCGGCGTGCAGCGAAGCGTGGTTGCAACTCGCCCCGGCCATGGGTCGAGGATAACCGACAGCGAGCGTCGCGGCATGAAGGCGATCCGGCGGCGCATCGGCCGTGCGGATGGCTTCACCTGCGATCCCTCTTCAGCCGATCAGCCGGGAGGCAACAGCCAGCATCGTGACGATCGCGAAGGGCAGCAGCCCCGCCGCGAAGCGCCACCGTGCGACAGTTCCGCCGCGAGCCAGCGCGGCTATGATGGATGTCCAGGCGATAGCCACGGCGGTCATCGTCCAGAAGTGATAGCGTATCTCCGATGCGACGCTGAGCGGGAGATAGCTGAAGGCATAAAGAAGGGCCGACCACAGGACGGCTCGGGCCGGATCGTTGCGATCGATGAGCGGCAACAGGAACAGCGCCCCGATGCCCAGCGCGATCCAGCAGATCGGCCAGCCGAGCGGTGTGGCGATCGTCCACTCGGCCAGCGTCCCGATCGTGGCGCGCAGCCTGCTCGGTGGGACCTGATATCCCCAATCATTCGGGTCCGAATGCAGCGAGAGACCGGGCAGAGAGGCATCGTCAGCCAGCATGAAATGCGTGTTGCGATCGAAATGGGCGAGCCGATGGCGGACATAGGCGATCGGATGGGCGATCAGCGCCTCGAGCCACCAGCGATAGGGATCGATGTGGTGCGCCTCGAAGGCGGCGCGTACCGTCGCAAAGCCGATTGGGCAGGGGGCGTCGACCCACCAGGCGTAGCTGTCCCAGGAAATGGGCGAATAGCAGTGAGCGTTGACCTCGGCTGGGCGTTCGACCGGAACCGGAGGAAACGCATCGCTTCCGGAATAGCGGCCGATGCCGCCCAGATCGTAGATGATGAGCGAAAGCTGCACCCCGCTCGGCTGCGCATGGAGCAGCCGATTGGCGATTGGCATGGCGATGACCAGCGGCACCGCTGCCGCCGCCATCGTCAAGGCAAAGCGCAACCGCGTGCGTTTCCAGCGGTCGGGAGCCAAAGTAACCAATAGCGGCAGGCAGGCGGCAACGGCGTTGAAACGCAGGGTTGCGGTCGCGATCAGGATAAGGGCCGCGCCGGTGCCGAGCCACCGATCGCCGGGCCGGCGCAGACCGATCAGCCCGGCCGCAACCAGCAGCGTGCCGGCCATCAGGCTGTCCTTGAGGATGGTGCCGACCAGGACGAACGGGATGGGAAGAAGCGCGCAGGCTGCGATGACAAGAGCCGTGCCGCTGCGCCCGCGCCGCGCGGCGGCCAGTATGAGCAGCGCGAAACCGCTCCAGTAGAGCAAGGCCTGGAGTGCCAGCATCGGCGCTGGGCCGGCGGCGATGCGGCCGAGCTGACGCCACAGCCAATTCATCGCCGGAGGATGCCAGTCGTCATATCGGCCCGACAGCGCCTGGCCATATTGTCGGATCGCATCCCAGACCATGATTCCGGGCCAGAAAGCGAGCAGTTGGACGATGGCGCCCGCCAGCAGGATCAGTCCCGCGCCGACCATCAGACGGCGATCGGCGAAGGCAGGGCGAAAATGCGTCAAGCTCATTCCAGGACCGGCGAAGGATTTATCGAATGCCTTTCTTGTCATGGAATGCAAGCGCCAGTGAATAACCTGTCATGAAGCCGCCGACGCCGGCGTCATCTTTGACGCTACGGAAAGCACGGATTTTTTTGCGTCGGTTCAATTTGTTCACTTCCATCGGCTGTGGCTTGCGCTTAGAGCGGCGCGAACAGGGTCGCTCACCAAGAGACTGTAATCGCGTGGAATCTACTTCGCGCGCGGCCTCGAAACGTGCCTGAAAGTGGGGAGAGTCTACATGCGTCGTTCCGTTCGCGCCCTTGCGGCTGCCATGATCCTTTGCAGCGCAGCTTCCGCCGTTTTTGCCCAGGAAGTTACGCAGTCCATCTCTTATCGCGATCTCGATCTCGCTACCCCGAATGGTCAGAAGCTGTTGGCCAAGCGTATCCATCGCGCGGTGCGCAGCGTCTGCGGATCGGCGGATGTGCGGGATCTCGACGCCACCCGCGATCTCAGCAACTGCAAGCGCATCGCTTACCAGGCGGCCAGCAGGAATGTCGAGGCGATGGCAGCGCGCAAGGGTACCGGCGATCGCGCCTATAGCAGCCTGGATGAATCCGCCCTGCCGCACACGCCCGCCAAGTGATCATCGGGGTGCCGCGATCAGCCTTGTGCCTCGCGGCACCGCGCAGTCGTGACGGCCGATGCTGGCCGGCCGTTCATCGGCAAAGCGATATGCTCAGCTGTCCTCCTTGCGTGGCGCCCCTATATCGACGGCTCTGAATTGGATCGAATCCGGCGCTTTTTCGAACATGCTGCCTTCCGGCGCATCGATGAACGGTGTGATCGACGGATCGAAGTTGGCGATCGTATTCACGTCGTACACGGCGTGATTGGCGGGATCGTCCATATAGTCGTCGCTCTCCACGCCTGAGAGAAAGCGCCAACCGCTGTCGAGCGGGTTGTTGGGCGCTTCGCGATACATGAACCGGACGGGCAGACCGTCGACGGTTATCTTGTCGGTCGCGATGCAGCCGCCGAAACCGACCGCCATCGGGCGAATTTGATCTGCGGACAGTTTGAAAGTCTTACGTCGCGGTTCGGACCGGGCCTTCGGCGGCTGCTCCGTCCTGCCGAGCAGGCGTTTTATCAAGGGCATGATCGTCTCCTCGTCGCCTTTGGGAGCCAAGCCTACCCCCGGCACGGGCGGGAACGTCAACGCATCGAGAGGCCGCACGAGCCTTCTGCGGGTCGGATGGGCTGCAAAATACGCTACGAACCCCAGAATAGGGCTGATTCGCGAGCGTCAACCATTAGGAAATGCACTTAAAACCAATCTGCGACGCGGCTTTCGGAGCGGCATTAACCCATTTAATTTGTTGAGGATGACGTAGCGTAAACCTGTCTCCTCGCGCGCGCGCATGTGCTGCGATGCAGCAAAAGCACTGGACATGGCAAATCGCCGTGGTTCAAGGGAACGCGCTATGGATAAAAATCGGGTCATTCTTCAGGCGATCGCGCTGCGTAGCTGTATTCAGGCGACATATAACCGCATGGCGGTGAAGCTGGCGCCGCACATCCTCTACACCCGTCACGACGAACTGTTCGTCGATGCGGTGACCGTGGAACGGGATGGCCAGCCGCCGCGCGAGCAGAAGCTGGGCACGTTCAAGCTCGCAGGGCTTGCGGTTTCGGGGATCGTGGAATGCGATTTCGCGCTGAGTGCCGACTTTGATCCTGCCGCCGACAAATATGACGGCGTGACGCTTTTCGCGGTCGATGCCTGACCGGCCGATGGTCGGACGGTCCTGCTTCGGTTCGATATGCTCGCCGCGCTTCGGCCTGGCCCGCCGATACGGTATCAGATCGCGCTGATCGCCTGCCCCTGGGAAAGCATCTCGCCATTGGTGATGATCACCTTGTCCCCCAGCTTGACCTGATCGAACATCAGCTTGGCGAAGGGGGTCGGCACGCCGATACAGCCGTGGGTCGCAAAGCCGTATTTCACGCTCGTGCCGTGGATCGATACGCCGTCGTTGGTGAGGCGCAGCATGTACGGCATCGGCGCGTCATAGAGATTGCTGTGATGATCGGCATCCTTCTGCGTGATCGGAAAGATGCCCAGCGGAGTGGGTTTTTCGTCGCCGCCATAAAGGATCACGGCGGCACCGATCTCGTAGCCGGCGCGAAAGACGGAGAGCGTCTGAGCCACGATGTCGACCGTGATTACCACCGGCCCGGCAGGGACTCCCTTGTCATCCCATATATAGTCGCCGTGCCGGAACGGCCCGTTTATCTTGAGCACGCGCTTCACGACATAGGCGGAGCTGTCTTGAGCGTTCGCCGCGATCGGCGTCGGCGGCGGAGCGGAGAGCAGCGCTTGCTGGGGGACAGCCTTGTTTTCGGGAAGGGCGGCATGGCTGATCCTCGGTGCGGGGTGCGGCACGTCGCGCGCCGGCAGGCCGCTGATGTGCAGGCCGATCGCGATCGGTGCTGCCAGCAAGGCGGCTTTGCCGCCTGCCTTCCACATCCAGTTTCTGGCTGCCATCGTGCGCGCTCCCGAAGTGGTTTACGAAGCGCTTACCCTATCTGGCGTTTGAGGCCAGAGCGGAATCCTCCCCGTCCCGCAGCGGGACGGCCTCCATGGTTAATCTTAACGGGCTGAAGATAGGCCCAATAGCCCGCAATCTTGGGTATCGGCCGTTTGAAATGCCCCCGCGCCTTCGGCGTGACCAAGCCCCTACCGGCGAAGGCGCCGCGCATTCGCTCTCGTCTTGGCGCCTACCGGTTTCCACCAGGCGAGCGAGGCCGCGATGGTGCGGTCGAGCAGCGCGAAACTCGTCATCACATCGTCCGCCAAAGCGCCCGGCAATGCATTCCAGCCCGATGTCCTTCGGGAGGCGGGGGCGAGCTTGCGCATGGCGCCGCTTCCGGCGCGTGCGAAGGTTGCGGGCTTTTCGGTGATCATCCGCTCTATTTCAGGCCAAGGCATGGCGCGCGGATCGATCAGTCCCGCGCCGATCAGCGCAAGACGCGAATTGATGACCGTCTGTGCCGCGACCAGCGTCTCGGCGACATGGCATGACAGGCGCCACGCGCCAAGGCCGGCATCCACCAGGCGGACATAGGGCGCGACAGGCTGATTCATCATTACATGCCTCCGAAAAGGAGTCGCCGCGTGCGACGGCAGCGGTAATGTTGCATTGCAGCACGCGTTGCGCCAGTCCTTTCGATAGCGTGGTTCATGCTTTCTTTACCAAGGAGTCACACTGCGTTTCTCGCGCGCCGACGGCTCGTTGCTCGATCGAAAATGGGTCCGCCAGCTTCGGAATTCGGTCTCCGTCCATCGCGCGACGCGAGCGGCGGCACTGGCCAGCCAGCGGCGCTCCATAGCCGTGAGTTCGGTCGCGATCGCATTTTGCAGCGCTTCATTCCCGGCGTGCACGGCCGCGATGTCGGCTGCCATCGCTCCAATGAGCCGATGCTTGTGACGTGGCGCGGCTTCGTCGAAATCGAGCTTGTGGCTGTTCGGCGCCAGCCGGCGTACGACGAGCTTCGCACCATAGACCAGCCTGGGGTCGGGTGAGCGCCATGGCCCGCTGGCCATTCGTTCGGCGAGACCGGGGCTGCGTCCGTCTATCCAGCAGGAAGGAAGCACCGCTTTTGCCTCCGCAACGACCGGGCCACCCCGATGCTCGCCGATGGCGATGATACGCGGCTTTCCAAGGCTGCCGACTCCCGCGCGCCGCGCAATGAAACGGATAGCGCGCGTATCACCCGGCAGGGCTGCCAGCAATGCATCGCGAACATCGTCCGTCGGCTCGACGGTCGCGGCTTTCTCGAGACGGCGCCAGAAGCGCGCACGGCCATGGCGCGTGGCGACCAGATCGGCGCGTAGCCAGCGATGATCACGCTCGAGCACGAAGGGAGCGGGGGCTGCGAGACCCTCGGCATAGCCGGCAAGTGCGGCCTTCGCTATGTCGTTGGCATCGGCGAAGCCGCTGATAACCAGGCTTGCGCACAGCCTGACGAGGTCGAGCGGCCAGGGGGTAATCGCAGCCTCGTCATAATCGTTGATCCCCCACACGAGCCGCAGATCGGCATCGCGCCACAGCCCGAAATTGCCGGCATGCGCGTCGCCGACCGACGGCACAGCGGTCGCTCCCGTCAATTCGGGGCACAGTGTCGATGCGCTCTCAGCCCAGCGCCAGCAGGTACCGCGTAGAAAAAAGAACGGGTTCTCCGCCAGCAATTCATGTTTGTAGGCGAGATCGGCTTCGACGATGCCTTCGCCCAATGCCGAACGCATGGCGGATTCGTAGCTTCGGATCGAGGAGAAGAAGTCCTGCACCGCTGATCTCTCCCGGGCGCTATCGTTTCGGGCGAGTATCGTGGATCTGGAAGATTCGCGCGAGTCTTCCGTTGCTTGGCGGAAATGCGGGCTCTGGGCGCGCGGGTTGCAATCGCTTCCGACAAAAGGATTTTCTTAAGAACCCCGGCGTAGTTACGAGCAGGTGTGCGGAGCCATGTGGGGCTGGCCGTACGGGTGGGGAAGGCGGTACAAGACCAATGGGCGATAATTTCGCCTACCTGCTGCCATTGACTATGGTCATGTTCGGCTGCGCATTCCTCGTCGTGTGGCGATGGGGAGCAAGGCCTGCGTTGTCCTGGGCCATCGGTTTCCTGTGCGGTGCGGGCGGTTTCTCGCTTTCGATGCTTTCGGGTCACGTCCCCGACGCGGTGATCGCGATCGCGAGCGATATGATCTTCAGCGTCTCCTTCTTTTTCTATGGCCAGGCTCTGGTCGATCGCCTCGGTGGGCCGGTCTTTCTGCGTTCGCGCCTCGCGATTTGCGGCCTCTCCCTGCTGCTCTCGCTCTGGTCGGTGCTGTATCTGCGCGATCTGCACGCGGAACTCGCGCTCAATGATTTCTGCTGCGGGCTGATGGCGCTTCTGCCGTTGATAGCCATGCGCAAACATCTTCACCGGGCGATCGACAAGGCGCTGTTTGCGGTTACCGCATTGGTGGTCGCGGACAGCCTCGGCCGCGCGAGCACGGTTTTGCTGACGGCGCCCGCCGATATCGACGGTTTTGCCTCCTCCGAATATGCCTTCGTGATGCAGCTCACCGCGAGCGTGTTGGCGGTGCTGTTCGCGCTGACCGCACTGGCTGCGGTCGGGCTCGACGTCGTCGCGCGCTATCGCCAGGAAGCGTCAACCGATCCGCTTTCGGCACTGCTCAACCGGCGCGGTTTCGAAGATGCGGTGGCGGGTTTCCGCGTGGGCGACCCGGCCGCAGGTAGCGTGGTCACCTGCGATATCGACCGGTTCAAGCGCATAAACGATCGGTTCGGTCATGCCGTCGGCGATCGGGTGATCATGGCGCTCGCCCAGACCATCCGCGCGGCTCTTCCGCCGGGCGGTATAGCGGCGCGTTTCGGCGGCGAGGAATTCGTCATCTATCTGCCGGCGATGGGCGCCGCCGAGGCGAAGCTGTTCGCCGATGAGGTGCGCACCGGCTTTTCCGAGCAGGATTGGGGCAGCGCCGGCATAGACGGCGTGCTGACCGCGAGCTTCGGACTCTCCGGCACCCAGGTCACGGATTTCTCGATCCATGACGCCATCGCCCGTGCGGACGAGGCCTTGTACGATGCCAAGCGTGCGGGGCGGAACCGTGTGTCGGTAAAGCTGGCGCTCATCAGTCCGGAAAGCGGGCATGCCGGCCGGGCGGAGACGAAGCGCATCACGCCCCAGGCAGGATGAGGCGATTCAGGGCATTGCGGTTGATCGCTGCGCCCCTGTGAGAAAAGGCCGCTTCGAAAGCGTCCTAACGGGTCGCCAGCTGTTCGAGCACGTTGAGATAGGGACCGCGCACCAGCCGTCTGGAGCCGTTGATCATGCGAACGACCACCGTGCCGCGATTGGGACGTACCGATTCGATCATGTCGGGATCGACCGCAACAACTTCCCCGGAAAGGGCTTTGAGCTCGATCATAGTCACCTCCCTCTGGCCGGCCGCGCCATCCGGAGGATGGTCGGTGGTTCGTATAACCCGTTTAGCTTAGGCGGGTTTCCCCAAGAGCAGGTTAATTTCGCGTCGAGTCGGGGTTTGTTGCGATCGAAATTTCGCGGCCGTGATCGGGTGTGCCGAATGATCAACCGCTCTTGGGGGCGAGGCGGGCAAGCGCGGTTTCGTCTGCTTGCGGTGAACCATCGGGGTTAAGCGCCTGGATGCAGACATGGTCTGCGCCGGCGTCCCAATGCGCTTGAATGCGCGCGCGAATCGCTGCCTCATCGCCCCACGCTATGATCTCGTCGATGAACCGATCGGATCCCTCGCCGGCCAGGTCCTCTTCGGAGAAGCCTTCGCGCACCCAATTGTTGCGATAATTGTCTAGCGGCAGATAGGTTCGTAGCATCGAGCGCGCGATCGATCTCGCCCGCTCGGGATCGGTCTCCAGGATCACCGCCTGCTCGACGCAGAGCCACTTGCCGGGGCCGATCAGAGCACGCGCCTTGGCCGTGTGCCTGGGCGTCACATTATAGGGATGGATTCCGTCCGCATCGCTTGCACCCAGTTCGATCATCTTCGGGCCGAGCGCCGCGAGCACTGTCTTGGGAACTTCCGTCGGCCGCGGAGCGACATAGGCGAGCTTTTTCATGCCCTCCAGATAGTCGCGCATGCGGGCGACGGGCTTGTTGCTGTAGGCATGTCCGCGCAATCCTTCGACCAGCGGCGCGTGGGAAACGCCGAGGCCCAGCAGAAAACGATTGCCCGATTGCTCCGCCAGGCTGAGCTGCGCGGCCGCCATCGCGATCGGATCTCGCGCGTATATATTGGCTATGCCAGTGGCAATGATCAGCTTGCTGGTGTTCGCAAGAAGCCAGGACGAGGCGACGAGGGCGTTGCGGCCGACTGCCTCCGGTATCCACAGTGCGGAATAGCCCCATTCTTCGACACGCTTTGCAAAAGCGGCGGCATCCGGCGCCGACCACGCATCAATGAAGGACCAGACCCCGAGCCGACCGATTTCCATCTGCATTCCCTCATTGCTCGACCAGGCTGAACAGCCTCGAGGGAAATAGCGTAGAGCGTCGGTCTATTGGCTGCAATCGGAAGCAGATATTGGTGTTGAGTTCTAAGATTAGCAGAGAGAAAAAGATAAAGCTCTACAGAAGTTAGGCCGCAGCTTTGCGCTGCATCCGTGTCCGTCGTGATACGACGAAGGCGGCCTATCATCCGATCGCGTAATATCCGATAATGAAAAAGAAGATCAGCGACAAAAGAAGCGAGGGAGCGAGCCAAAGTGGAACCTCGCCGGGTTCATCTACGGGTGCGGCAAATTTTCGTTCAAACACCTGAGCCATGTCATGCTCCTGTCATGAGACATCAATATTTGAACGGATGGCCTCCACATCGGTTCCGCGGATGTTCAGGGAGCATCTGGTCGCGTGGATTGAGGCCGATTGTCCCATTCGCAATCGAACCAAGTCGTTCCCCGTCCGATTTGGAACGAAGGGCCACGCCATAGGGATTTGAGCTGCGCAACGGATACGGAGTGATTTGGTGCGTCCCTGCCAGAACACCGACAAGGACGCACGGAAACTCAACGCAACGTACACTCAACGGGCCTAACGCCCCGGCCCGAAGGAAGTTTCGTCATCGCGAAAAAAATCTGTGAACGGATTTCCGCGGCTTATTTCTGAAGCTTAGGGCGTGCACTTGCGGCAGCTACGCGTCTCAAGCCATCGGGCTCCGGCGCGATTTCTGGAAGCGGACGGCGGCTCAGAACGGCCGGTGGCGCGGCGGCTTGTTGCCGCTCACCTGGCGCTGACGGATGATACGCAGATAGGCATCGACCAGAACTTGGTTCACCCGATCCCAGGCATAACGTTCGCTGGCCTCGCGTCCGGCCCGTCCTGCCGCCTGGCGTAGCGGTACATCCTCGCAATAATGGCGGATAGCCTCGGCGAAGGCTTCGATCGCGCCGGGGCGGATCAGCCGGCCGGTGAGGCCGTCCTCGACAAGGCTTTCGCTGCCGGTCGCGCGGGCAGCGACTACCGGAAGCCCGGCGGCCATCGCCTCCAGGGTCACGTTGCCGAAGGTTTCGGTGACGGAAGGATTGAACAACATGTCGGAAGAGGCCACCGCGCGGGCGAGTTCTTCCCCTTTCTGGAAGCCTAGGAAGCGTGCCTCCGGAAGCCTTTTCTCGAACCAGTCGCGTGCAGGGCCTTCGCCGACGACGAGCACGCGATGGTGGACGCGGCCGCGTTCGAGATGATCGATCACGTCGGAAAAGACGTCGAGGCCCTTCTCCATCACCAACCGCCCGACGAAGGCGACCACCGGCGTTTCATCGGAAATGCCGAGGCTGCGCCGCCATGCCAGGTCGCGCTTGACGGGGGAGAAGAGGTCGCTTTCCACGCCGCGGGACCAGATGCCGACGTCGTAGCTCATGCGCTGGTCGCGTAGCAGCTGGGCCATCGATTCGGACGGTGCGAAGATCGCGTCGCAGCGCCGATAGAGCCGCCGCAGCGCGGCTTCGATGATCGGCTCGACGAAGGCGAGGTTGTAATAGCGGAAATAGGTCTCGAAGCGGGTGTGGACGGAGGCGACCACCGGCACGCCGAGCTTGCGCGAAAGCGATACCGCGCGGTGGCCTAATATCTCTGGGCTCGCAATGTGCATCATCGTCGGCGCAAATGCCCGGATATCGCGCCGGATCGCGGGGGTGAGGCCGATCGGCGCCCGATATTCCGACCGGCCGGGGATGGGAATCGCCGGCACGCCGACTACCTTGCCGACCGACGGAAAGGCCGGCTTGTCGGTACGTGGCGAATAGATGCGAACCGCCGCTCCCTGCTTCAGCAGATAGCCGACCAACCGGTTCAGCGCCTGGTTTGCGCCGTCCCGGACATAATTATAATTGCCCGAAAAGAGGGCAACGCGCAGATCCGAGGCTTCCATCGCGCGGCTGTTAGTCGAGCGCGCGCGAAAAGGCCAACGGAAGCGGCGTGGCATGCGCGGTTGCAGAAAGATGTGGCGCCGCGACCACCTTCGACGCCGTGCAGCTTTTGGCGGTGGCGCGTTCAGAGCAGCTTTTCTATCTCGCCACGAAGCGCTTCCGGCTTGGTCGTCGGGGCGAAGCGATCGATCACTCTACCCGAGCGATCGACCAGGAACTTGGTGAAGTTCCATTTGAGTACTTCGCTTCCGAGCAGGCCTTTTGCCTGGCCTTTCAGCCATTTGTAGAGGGGATGGGTTTCCGGGCCGTTGACGTCCACCTTTGCGAACATCGGAAATTTGACGTCATAGGTAAGGCTGCAGAAATTCCGGATCTCCGCCTCGTCGCCGGGCTCCTGCTTGCCGAACTGGTTGCATGGAAAGCCGAGCACGCGCAGGCCTTTGTCGGAAAGATCCTCATGCAGCTTCTCAAGCCCGTCATATTGCGGCGTAAAGCCGCATTTGCTGGCGGTGTTGACGATCAGGAGCACGTCGCCGCGATAGCGATCGAGCGGTACCTCCTCGCCATCGATCGACTTGGCGGTGAAATCATAGGCGGTCGTCATGATCCTCGCTCTCCTTGCTCGCGTATCGCGCCGGCGATGCCGGCATGGTCTGTCAAAGTGTCGATCAAGGCGCGCACCGTGTCGCGCAGCGTAATCAGATTCTCTGGCGATCCGTTGAATCCGCGGGCCAAGGTGGCCGGCACGTCGAGCGCCGGTTCCCGCAACGCGCGGCCCGCGGCGGTGAGGTGGATCTGGACACGTCGTTCATCCTGCGGGTCGCGTTTTCGTTCGACCAGCCCAGCCTGTTCCATGCGCTTCAACAACGGGGTGAGCGTGCCGCTATCCAGATACAGCGCCTCGCCGAGCGCGCCCACGCTCCGGGGCGAATCTTCCCACAGGACGAGCATGACCAGATATTGCGGGTAGGTGAGCCCAAGCCTCGCCAGCACCGGGCGATAAAGCCGGGTGAGCAGATTAGACGCCGCATAGAGCGGAAAGCAGACCTGCCGGTCGAGCCGGAGAGGATCCTCGTCGTCCGGAATGACATCCATGCCAATCTAATAGGACACAATTATATTGTGCGCAAGTTAATATGCATCCAAGTGCCGGGCCGTTCGTTACGGCTGGCAACCGGGAGCGCTGACTCGGCCCCATTTTGATAAAGGACCTCCTCCATGGACCGGATGTTCACATGGCTGGCCAGCAGGATGGCTTCGGCGGCGGGGCAGCCGCTCGCTTTCATCATCGCCGTTGCGCTGATCGTCGTCTGGGCGGTCAGCGGCCCGTTTTTCCACTATTCCGATACGTGGCAGCTGGTGGTGAACACCTCCACCACGATCGTCACCTTCCTGATGGTTTTCCTGATCCAGAATGCGCAGAATCGTGACGGCGCAGCGATGCAGGCCAAGCTCGACGAGCTCATTCGCGCGCTGGAGGGCGCGCGTACACCGTTCATCGGCATCGAGCACCTCACCGAAAAGCAGCTGGAGGAGATACGCCATGCGCTTGAGAAGGAGTGCGATCAGGAACCGGATCCCAAGCGCAGCGGCGCGAGCGTGGTCGATCGCCTGCTTGAACGGCGCTAGCCGCACTTGCGACATCGCCAGACGCGAACGAAAGCGGAGCAGGTGATGTTCGAACGCTTCGATGTCGCGGTGATAGGGGCGGGCGCCGCCGGCATCGCAGCCGCGCGCCGGCTGCGTCGTGCCGGCCGGTCGGTGATTGTCCTCGAGGCCGGCCAGAGGATCGGCGGGCGCGCCTGCACGCTGGCGGTAGAGGGGATGGCGCTGGACATGGGATGTGGCTGGCTCCACTCGGCGGACCGCAATCCCTTCGTCGCTCTGGCGCGGGAGAATGGGTTTGCGGTGGATCGCAGCGCTTCGGCCTGGTCCGAGCAGTATCGCGATCTCGGCTTTCCGCGCGAAGATCGTCAGGCTGCGAATGCGGCATGGGATGCGCTGGAAGCGCGCCTGATACGCGATCCTCCGGCCAGCGACCGTGCATGCGATGCGGTGGAGCCCGGCAGCCGGTGGCGGCCCTTCCTCGAGGCGCTGAGCGGCTATGTCAACGGGGTCGGCCTCGACGATCTATCGGTGGCCGATTATCTGGCCTACAGCCGCGCCGCCGGCGAGCGCAATTGGCGTATTCCTGCCGGCTATGGCACGCTGATCGCATCGCTGCTGCCGACGCTGCCGCTGCATCTCTCCACGCCGGTCACCGCTATCGACATTGCGGGCTCCGGCGTGAAGCTGGCGACCCGGCGCGGCGAGATCGTCGCGAAAACGGCGATCGTGACCGTCTCGACCGTTGTGCTGGTCTCCGGCCGCATCGCCTTTCCTTCGACGATGGACGATCATCTCCATGCGGCCAGTCAATTGCCGCTGGGTCTTGCCGACAAATTGTTCTTCGCGCTGGAGGAGGGGCACGGGCTGGAACCCGAAACCCACCTGCTGGGCAATCCCGCGAGCGGCCGGACGGGAAGCCATTATCTGATGCCGTTCAGCCGGCCGGTCGTGGAATCTTTCTTCGGCGGGGAGGGCGCCGAGATGCTGGAGCGCGAAGGGCTCCATGGGGCGGCGGACTATGCCATCGACGAACTGGCGGCGCTGCTGGGGAGCCGGATCCGCGATAAGCTGCGCCTCGCGGCAGGAACCCGGTGGCGGCGCATGGACGATATAGGCGGCTCCTACAGCCACGCCATGCCCGGCTGCGCCTCCGCTCGCGCCATATTGGCAAGGCCGGTTGACGCCCGTCTGTTCTTCGCTGGCGAAGCGACGCATCCGAGCGATTTCTCGACGGCCCATGGCGCCTGGACGAGCGGCGAGCGAGCCGCCGACGAGGCGATCTCGTCGCTCGCTTCCGCACGTGTCGGCGCATCCGCGACGGATTGACCGCACCTTCCCCAGCCGAGCCAGAAACTCTTTAGGCGCGCCGCGACAAGAATGCGGCATTGACGACCCTAAAAGGCTATCATGCGCGGGAAGGAGTGATGTGCATGAACGTGATGACGGCCCTGGCCCCGGTGGAGACGGAAACCGCTTGGCGGGGTGATCGGCTCAAGGAAAGCGGGGAATGGATCTACCGGCTTTCCGATGCCCAGATCGACGAGCTGGAACGTCTCGGCAAGGAATTTCTGGCGAAGGATCCTGACCTGCGCAGCGTACAGGCAGAGGAATATCCGCTGGTCGCCTGCGCCGACGCGGTGGCCGAATGGATCAGGGACGTCGATTTCGGCCGCGGCTTCGTGCTCGTTCGCGGGCTGCGCACCGAGGAATATTCGGACGCGCTGTCGGCCGCCATTTATTATGTGCTCGGCCTGCACATGGGCGATGCCATCCGGCAGAACGAGATGGGCGACCTGATCGACCATGTCTATGCGACGTCGGACAAGACGATGGACGATCCGACCGCACTGTCGTCCAAGGTGCGCGACAAGCTCGTATATCACAGCGACAGCTCCGATATCGTGGCGCTGATGTGTCTGCGCGGCGCGCGGGCGGGCGGTGCTTCCTGCCTCGTTTCCGGAGCCCAGATCTACAATGAGATTCTCGAGCGTCGCCCGGATCTCGCTCCGCTGCTGCTCGAATCCTTCCATTGGGACTGGCGGCGGCAGGACCATAATTCCCCCGCCTACACCTATCAATCGCCGATCGTCTCGATGGTGGACGGCGTGTTCAGCATGTATGCCGGATCGCTCTACATCATCACGGCGCAGGATTATCCGGGCGTGCCCAAGCTGACCGACGACCAGCTTGAGGTGCTGCGGCTGTTCGACGAGATCACCTATGAACCCGGCATGGCGATCGAGATGGATTTCCGCCCCGGTGACATCCAGTGGTTGTCCAACTACGCCGCGCTGCACGCGCGCACCGAATTCTTCGACTGGCCCGAGCCGCAGCGCAAGCGCCATCTGCTGCGTCTCTGGCTGAGCAGCAAGTCGGATCGCCCGGTCGTGCCGGGCTTCGGCAAGAACAGCGTCGTGCAGCACCGTATCGCGCCGCGTGACGGCAAGGCCGAGCATCCCGATGCCCGCTTCCACATCCGCGAGATTGCGGTGCCGCGGCTGATTTCCTGAGCATGTTACCGGTCCCGCCATCGCGGCGGGCCGGACGTCTCATCGGCACATGACGGCGCCGTCGATGAACATGGTATCGCCCGAAATATAGGCGCCGTCCGGCGAACAGAGGAACGCGACGGCCTTCGCGATGTCCTCGGCGGTGCCCATCGCGCCGGCAGGAATACCGGCGACGACGGCTGCGCGCGTGGCGTCGTCGCCGAGGAATGCGTTGAGCTGCGGCGTGTCGATGAAACCCGGGCAGACCGCATTTACGCGGATGCCATGCGCTGCATAATCCTTGGCGGCGGCCTTGGTCAGGCCGAGCACGCCATGTTTGGCGGCGGTGTAATGCGGCAGGCCGGGTGCTGCCATCACGCCCGCTCCCGAGCAGTTGTTGACGATCGCTCCGCCGCAACCGGCGTTCAGCATGGCGACGATCTCATGCTTCATGCACAGGAAGACGGAGGTGAGATTGGTGGCGATCACCTCGTTCCAATCCTCGATCGACTGTTCGTGGAACAGCGCGTCCCGTCCGGTCATGCCGGCATTGTTGAACGCACAGTCGATCCGGCCGAACAGCTCCAGCGTGCGCACGACCATCGCCTCGATCTGGTCGGGTTGCTCCATGTCGGCGGGGATCAGTTCGGCCGTGCCGCCGGCCGCGCGGATGCGTTCCACCGTCTCTGCGCCCCGTTCGAGGTTGCGCGCGGCGACGGCAACCGCCGCGCCCCGCGCTGCGAAGAGTTCGGCCGTCGCGCGGCCGATCCCGCTGCTCGCACCGGTGACGAGCGCCACCTTGCCCGAAAAGACCCCCACATCAGCCACGATAAAGCTCGATCTCATGCTTGGGATCGGCCCAGCCGCCCGGCCGATAGGCGCTGGTGATCATCACCGAGCCGCGTTCGAGGTCCAGGAAACGGGCGACGTTCGCCATCTCCCGCGCGTAATTGGCCTTGTAGACCGCCTCGTCGCCATTGGCCTTCCAGAAGACCAGCGGATCGGTGAGCGCTTCGATCGGATAGCATTCCTCGACGATGCCGTTCCACATCGGCGCGCCGGGCGTCAGCACGCGCACGACGATGTTCTGGCAATAATAGAAGGTGTCCTGGGTTTCGACGCCGACCCGCGTCTGATCGCGCATCCACATTTCCAGGAAGCCGTCATAGGTGACGGCGGGCAGCTTGAAGAGGAAGGCGATCTGGGAGAAGCCGCGCACCCGTCCGTCCGATCCGGAAGGTCGGTCGTTCGGCACGACCGTCGATTCCGCGACCTGATAGCCTGCGAACCGCGGCGCTGCACCTTCCAGCACCGCCTCGAACGGAGCGCGGGCGTGTGCCGCATTGAGCCAGAAGGAGACGAGGGCCGAGGGCGCCGGCTTGACCGGCTCGAACCGCAGCGCCGCACCATCCGCCACCGCGTCGTCGACGATGTTGAACTGAAGCCGCTGTGCGCCGAGCTTCGCCAACTGCTCGCCGACCGGCCCGCGCAGGCGATCGTTGAACGCCGCGTCGCTTTCCGCTGGATCCTTCCAGAGGACGTAGATCAGCTTTTCCATGGCCCCTCATACCCGATTTTGCGGTGGTTCTGGGGTGGCCGAAAAAGCCTGTCAATCGAGGGATCCGGCCAAGCGTCGCCATCGCTTGGCCGGAAAGATCGGCCTTACCGTTCGCTGATGAAGGGCAGGCTTGCGCCTGTGCCGGCCATGTAGGTCGGCATATGGCCGTCCCATTTCTCGATCACCCGCTGGCGTAGAATCTCCGGGTTGGCGCGCAACGCGTCGCCCTCGATCTGAGATGCGCGTGCCTTGCCTTCGGCCTGGGCGATCAGCGCGTCGGCATTGGCTTTCACCGTCGCGACGTTCGCCTGTGCGGCCAGCGCCGCCTGCTCGTTGGCGATCTTGGTGTTGATCTGGCCGAGCACCTGGTCGGGCACGCGGATATTGCTGGCCCAATAGAGTTGCTCGACATGCAGGCCGAACGGTTCGAAATAGCGCGAGACGTCCTGCCATGCCCGGCCAATCAGCTGCGCCTTTTTCGGACCATAAATCTCCTCCACGCCGAGATTGGAGGCTTCCTCGACAAGCGCGCTGCGCACGGCATTACGTAAGGGGCCGGCTACGATTCCGGTCATGTCCGTCCGGTATTTCTGGAACAATATCGGTGCCTTCACCGGATCGACCCGATAGGCGACCGACACGTCGGCCGACAGGTTGAGCCCGTTGCGGTCCTGGAAACCGAAGCTTTCGTCCGATTGTGTCTGCTCTTCCCGGTTGGCTGTCCAGGCGTAGGTCGAAGTATAGATCGGATATTCGTAAATATTGGTTCCGACGGGCGTGAAGTACCAGCCTACGCCGAGCGCACGATCCGATACGCCGGCCGCACTTCCGAAGTTGTTCACCTTGATGCCGACATGGCCCGGCTCGACGCGGCTGCACGAAGTAAGCGGCGCCAGGATGAGCAGCGGTATCAGGAGAGTGGGAAAGAAAGCGTATTTGACGATCCTATTCATTTTTATCGTCCGCAAGAAGGGTGATGAGTTCGCGCGAGAGCGCACTTCCCCACAGAAAACCGCCGCCGATCGCCACGATCGCAAGGATTGCGGCGCCCGCGTCGGCAAGGTCGCTGTGAAGATTGAACAAGGTCGGTATAACGAACAGCAGGCTGCCCACTTCGCAAAGCAGAAGCGCGCAACATCTGAGCCCGAAGCCGACGAGCCACAGATCCAGCAATTTCATGGGTATATATAGTGCCCCGATGCTCCCTTATGTGCGGGAGCTGCAGCACATCGATTGACGTGCCGGTGCTATATACACGTGATCAAGTGTCTGATTTCATTAAATTCGCAGGAAGATGCCAATATTTATTTTATGGGGAGGCATGGTTATTTGCGAATGACACTGAATTGCGATCGACACCGATGCTGCGAGGGCATGTCAAGCCGCCATAGATGGTGTCGAGCTGCCGAATCGGCCCTACCTGTGGACGTACAATGGCGGCTCAGCGTTTGCTGGCCTCCAGTCGTGCGACGGTAGTGGGAGACAGGGGCGTCGATTTACGTGTCATGTCGTCCATAAGGACGAGCACGGACTCGGACGTGGCGACGCAGGCGTCCCCCTGGAAGAGCGCCTGCTCGATCCGGAACGAGGACCGGCCAACCGAAAGCACGCGCGTGCCGATACCGATCTCGCCCGGCCAGTGCATCTCCTTGCGATAGTCGAGCTCCAGCCGGACGATGACGAAGGAGGTGCCCGGATCGGCCATGGGCGCGGCGGGGTCGTAGAACAGGTCGACCCGGCCGGCCTCAAGCAAGGTCACGAACACGGTATTGTTCACATGGCCCTGGCGGTCGGTATCCGAATAACGCAGCTTCATCGATGTCCGGACAGGAAATTCGTCGATGCGGATCGCGTCGGTCATCGGCTGGCCTCGTTCGCCGTGGGTGTGCATGCCGTCTATGCGACGGCCGCCAGGCGCGTCTAGATGGTGATCGCCCGACGATCAGAGCACGTCGCCGAACATCAGCCACAGCAGGACGAACCAGGCGAAGAGGCCGAGCACGGCGATGAACCAGCCGGATCGAGCGGCAATCCGGTCCCAGATCGCCCTCATTCGCCCTTTTGCTCCTCCTGATTCCGATGGTTCAGATGCCGGACCGGTAGGCCAAGCGCAACCCGCCGGGCATGTGCCCCTTGCCGCACGAGGCAAAGCAGGCGAGGGAGGGGCATGCCGCTATCTCCGCTGATCCCGCTCCAGGGCGAGCAGCTTGCCGCCTCCGGCCCGCGCGAGAATGTCTGGCTGTCCGCGTCGGCCGGTACCGGCAAGACCCATGTTCTCACCGCACGCGTCCTGCGGCTGCTGGTCAATGGCGCCGATCCTTCCTCCATTTTGTGCCTGACCTTCACCAAGGCGGGTGCCGCCGAAATGGCGGATCGCATCCATGCGCGGCTGGCCTATTGGGTGCGCCTGCCCGATCGAGACCTGCGCAAGGAATTGCGCGCACTCGGCGAAGCGCATGACGATGCAGCGGTCGCCCACGCCCGCACCCTCTTCGCGCGCGTTCTCGATGCGGCTGGCGGCGGCCTCAGGATCCAGACGATCCATGCCTTCTGCCAGACGCTGCTCGCCGGCTTTCCGATCGAGGCGGGGCTGGTGCCGGGTTTCCGTCCGCTCGAAGGCCGCGAGGAGGCGACGCTGCGTCGCGCAACCCTGGCGGATCTGCTGGTTCAGGCGGAAAGCGGCGGTGATCTCGGGTTGATCGACGACGTGCGTACGCTCAGCCGCCGCCTCGGCG
Organism: Flavisphingomonas formosensis; assembly: GCF_009755815.1. GTDB lineage: Bacteria > Pseudomonadota > Alphaproteobacteria > Sphingomonadales > Sphingomonadaceae > Flavisphingomonas > Flavisphingomonas formosensis. Next base: position 56,177 of record NZ_WRPK01000010.1, on the reverse strand, counting down.
AAACCGAGGCGGAGAGCTTCCTGTTCGCGGCCGCGCGCGCGCCGGACGCGCTGGAGACGCTCGGCCCGCGTCAGGCGATCGAACCGCGCCTGCGGCGTGCGCTCGACGTGCCGGCCGGCGATGTCGCGGAGCTGCTCGCTGCGGCTTGCGCGGACGATGCGTTCGACATGGCGACGCTTCGCCTGATCGCGTCCGCCAATGCGCAATGGGGCACGGCGACCGGCCTGTCCCGCGCCGATCTGATCGCCCGCTGGCAGACACTCGCACCCAGCGACCGGGCGGAGATGCTGGATGCGATCCACCAACTCGCCGTCACCGGAAAAGGCGAATTGCGCAAGATCGAGAAAGGGCTGGAGAAGATCGCGCCCGATTATGGCGGGGCGATCGCGCGCCTCGCGGATCGGTGCGGCGCGCTGATCGAGCTGCGCACCAAGGCCGCGCTCGCTGCGCTACTCGCGGCCGGGCTGCGCGCCGGACAGGCCTATGCCCGCGCCTGGACGGATGCCAAGCGTGCTGCCGGCGCGGTCGATTTCGACGATCTCATCCGCTCGGCCGTGGCGCTGCTGGAACAGGACGGCATGGGCGATTGGGTCCGTTACAAGCTGGACCAGGCGACCGACCATATTCTGGTCGACGAGGCGCAGGACACCAATGTGCAGCAATGGAAGATCGTCGCTGCGCTGGCAGGCGAATTCTTCGCCGGAGAGGGCGCGCGCTCCCCGCTGTTGCGCCGGACGATCTTCACCGTGGGAGACTTCAAGCAGGCCATTTTCGGCTTTCAGGGCACGAGCCCGGATGCCTTCGTGGCGGCACGGCACATTTTCGGCCTGCATGCCGATGCGGCCGGCTACCCCTTTGCGGAACTGTCGCTGGATCGCAGCTTCCGATCGACGCCGCCCATCCTGGCGCTGGTCGATCGGCTGCTCGACGATCTCGGCCATGACGCGCTCGGCCTCGATCGTGCCGCCCCGCCGCACCTCAGCGCCAGGCGCGGCCGCGGCAGCGTTCGTCTCTGGCGTCCTTTCTTCCAGCGTGCCGATGAGGAAGAGGGCGACGAGGGCGAGGAAGGCTGGATCGACGATGCGACCCGCGCCTTCGCCTCGCGCCTTGCCGAGCAGATTGCGGCATGGCTGGGCAAGGATCCCCTGTTCCTGGCGACGCGGGGCCGGCATTTGCGGCCGGAGGATGTGCTGATCCTGGTGCGCAAGCGGACCGATCTCGCATCGCTGCTGGTCGCGCGGCTGCATGCCGAGGGGGTGCCGGTGGCCGGCGTCGATCGGTTGCGTCTCGCCGCGCCGCTCGCGATCAAGGATCTGCTGGCCGCGATCCGTTTCGTGCTGCAGCCGGAGGACGATCTCAACCTGGCCGGATTGCTGGTCTCACCCTTGTTCGGCCTGTCGCAGAATGCGCTCTACGCGCTGGGTCACGGCCGCAGCGGCTCGCTGTTCCGCAGCCTTCTCGCCAATCCCGGCCATGCCGGCGATGCCGCCATCTTGACGCGCCTGCTGGATCAGGCGGACTTCACCACGCCCTATCGCTTCCTGGAGGACATGCTGTCCGGTCCGTTGGACGGGCGGCGCAAGCTGCTGCGCCGGCTGGGCCAGGAGGCGCGCGATCCGATCGAGGAGCTGCTCAACGCCGCGCTGGCCTTCGAAAGCGATTCCACGCCGTCGCTGCAGCGTTTCCTCGATTGGTTCGATCGCGGCGATGTCGAGATCACGCGCGATCCTTCGGCGCCGCTGGATGCCGTGCGGGTGATGACCGTGCATGGATCGAAGGGGCTGCAGGCGCCGCTGGTGATCCTGGCCGACGCCACCGTCGATCCCGACAACAGCCGCCGCTCGGCACTGGAATGGGAATTGGAGGAGGGGGCGCCGGCCGTGCCGGTCTTCCGTCCGCGCAAGGACGAACTGCTCGGCAGCCTCGCACGCGATGCCGAGGCATCCGCGCGGCGCGACCGGCAGGAGCATTGGCGCCTGCTCTATGTGGCGCTGACCAGGGCGGAAGAGCATCTGGTCGTCGCCGGCGCGCTCGGCCCGCGTGCGGCGAAAAAGGGCGAGGCGCCCGAGCAGAGCTGGCATGCGGCTGTCGAGCGCGCCCTTTCGGCGCTTGGCAGTGAATGGGTGGAAGAGGCCTCCTGGGGTGCGGAGCGACGCCACGAGGGCGGCGAGGCGTCGGGACTGCCGACGCTTCGCACCGCGCGCGCTGTGCGTGCGGCAGTGGCGTCGCCCGAGCCCGAGTGGCTGCGCGCGCTGGCGCCCAGGGAGGCACGGCCGCCGCGGCCGCTGGCGCCCTCGGCACCGGCGGACGACGACAGCGCCTATCCTCCGCCCAATGCCCGGATGCTGGAGGCGGCGGAACGGGGGCGGCTCCTTCATGCCTTGTTCGAGCGGTTGCCGGCGGTGGCGGCGGAGCAGCGGGAGGCCCATGCCGATCGCTGGCTGCGGCTCTCCGCCGGTGTTGCCGACGAGGCTCTGCGCCGATCGTTGATCGCTTCGGCCTCGGCGATCGTCGATCATCCGGATTTTCGCGATCTGTTCGGTCCCGACGCGCTGGCGGAGGCGCCCATCGCGGCGATCGTGGCGCAGGATGTGGTCGCCGGCACGGTCGACCGGCTGCTCGTCGGCGAGGAGCGGATCCGGGTCGTTGATTTCAAGACGGGGCGCCGCGTTCCGGCCGACGCCATGGAGGTGCCGGCCGCACATCTGCGCCAGATGGCGGCCTATGCGGCGGCGCTGGCAGTGATATTCCCCGGGAAGCCGGTCGACGCTGCGCTGCTCTACACGGCCGGGCCGGTGCTGATTCCGTTGCCGGACGTCCTGCTGGCGCCGCACAAGCCGGGCTTCTTGCCCTAGCAGCAAAATCTCTCGCTCGGGCGTTGAAGAAGCGGCATGTGCTCGCCTACATCCGTTGCACGCATTTCGAGGAGTTCGTCATGGCAACCAAGAAGATCACCGACAGCAGCTTCCATAGCGACGTCATCTCGGCCGAGGGCCCCGTGCTCGTCGATTTCTGGGCGGAATGGTGCGGCCCCTGCCGGATGATCGGCCCGGCGCTGGAGGAGATCTCGGAGGAGCTCGGCGAGAAGGTGACGATCGCCAAGCTCAATATCGACGAGAATCCGGACGCGCCCAGCAAATATGGCGTCCGCGGCATCCCGACGATGATCCTCTTCAAGGACGGCGCGCCGGCCGCCACCAAGGTGGGCGCGGCGCCGAAGAGCCAGCTCAAGGGATGGCTCGAATCGTCGCTCTGATTGCGCCGCGTCCTCCCGGCGGACGCCGGGCTGGCGCGTAGAATCTAGCCGAACAATATCCGTGCCGCCTCGTCCCACAAAGCGGGCGAGGCGGCGCCGATCATTCCGGTTCCCGGCACGCCGACGCGATAGGGGCTGCCGTCCGGCCGGGCGATCCGCCCGCCGGCTTCCTCCAGGAACAGCGCACCGGGCGCGTGGTCCCAGGGCAGGGTTCGCTCGAACAGGGCGATGTCGTTCCGGCCGAGGACGATGCGCGGATATTGTTCGCCGGCGCAGCGCGGGATATCGACCAGCGCGAGCGCACCCCTGGCGCGTTCGACGATGTCGGCGCGCCGTGCTTCCGTCATGAAATAGACGGCGGCGGCGGCGAGCGGCAGGGAATTGCCGCTGGGCCTCGCCCACACCCGTTCTCCATCGATAAAGGCGCCCCCGCGCGCGGCGTGGCAGAGCCTGCCGCTTACCGGATCCAGGATCCAGCTCGCTTCCCGCTCACCATCGCTGACCAGCGCGATCATGATCGCGAAGGGGGGATGGCCCTCCGAGAAGTTCTTCGTGCCGTCCAGCGGATCGATGATCCAGGCCGTTCCTTCGCCGAGACCGTCGAGCAGGGTCGGGTCCGCCGCCGTCGCCTCTTCGCCGACCACCCGTGCCTCGCGCATCAGCGCCGCGAGCTTTTCCGTGAGGAAGGCCTCCGATTCCCGGTCGACGATCGTCACCGGATCGCCCGGCGTCTTCTCGGCGATATCCTCGGCGCGAAGCTGGCGGAAGCGCGGCATCATGATCCGCGTACCCACCTCGCGCATCAGCGCGGCGACGTCGTCGCAGAGGCCGTGCATCAGCTCAGCGCGATCTTGACGTGACGGGCATAGCCGGGGCGCTCGGCCAGACGGGCATACCAATCCGCGACCCGCGGCAGCTCGGGTTTCGGTATGTCGAGCGAGAACCAGCTGTGGACGTAGACGCCCATCGGTATGTCGCCGATGCCGAAGGCATCGCCCGACAGCCAGGGATGACGGGCCAGCGCCTCTTCGACGATTGCCATGCGCTCCGCGCTCGCCGCGGCGGATCGCGCCACCGCATCGAGATCGCGTTGTTCGGCCGGGCGGCGGACGAGATTGACGAAGGCGTCGAACTGGGCGGTGGCATAGCTGAACTGCCAGTCCATCCATTTGTCGCCGATCGCGCGGACGGCGGGATTGTCCGGCCAGAGCTGGGGTGCGTAGCGGCCCGCGAGATAGCGCAGGATCGCGTTGGACTCCCACAGCACGAGGCCGTCGTCCTCGATCGTCGGTACCAGCATGTTAGGGTTCATCTCCCGATAGTTTTCGGGAAAACCGAACTTGCCGGCGGTATCGTGCCGCACATAGGCGAGGCCGATTTCTTCGGCGAGCCAGACGACCTTCTTCACATTGTGCGAATTCGGTCGTCCCCAGATGGTGAGCATGGGCGTCAGCTCCGATAGTCGGCGTTGATCGAGATATAGCCGTGGGTGAGATCGCAGGTCCAAACCGTGGCGCGGCCTTCCCCGATGCCGAGATCGACGCCGATCTCGATGTCCTGGCCCTTCAGGTGGGCGGCGACAGGCGCTTCGTCATAGCCTTCCACGGCAAGGCCGCCGCGGGCGACCTGGGTCTCGCCGAAGCGGATCGCCAGCCGGTCGCGCTCCGCCGGTTCGCCTGCCTTGCCCACCGCCATGACGACCCGGCCCCAATTGGCGTCCTCGCCCGCGATCGCGGTCTTTACCAGCGGCGAATTGGCGATGGAAAGGCCGATGATCCGCGCGCTCTCGTCCGATTCCGCGCCTTCGACGTCGATCGCGATGAACTTGCTTGCGCCTTCGCCGTCCCGCACGACGAGATGGGCGAGCTGCATGCACAGGTCCGACAACGCGGCTTGGAAGGCATCCGCGCCTTCGTCTTCGAAGGCGGCGAGCGGTGCGTTGCCGGCCGCGCCGGTGGCAAAGGCCAGTACCGTGTCGGAGGTGGAGGTGTCGCCGTCCACGGTGATGCAGGAGAAGCTGGCCCGGTTCGCATTGTCGAGCATCGTCTGGAGGAAGGCGGGATCGACGGCGGCATCGGTGAAGATGAAGCCGAGCATCGTTGCCATGTCGGGCGCGATCATGCCCGATCCCTTGATGATGCCGGCCAGGCTCACCGTCTTCCCGCCGATCACGGCGCGCGTCACCGCCCCCTTGGGGAAGGTGTCGGTCGTGGCGATCGCCGAGGCGGCGTCCTCCCAGGAGGCTTCCGGAGCGGCTAGCGCCGCATCGATGCCCGCCTCGGCCTTGTCGATCGGCAGCGGCACGCCGATCACGCCCGTCGAGGCGACGAACACGTCCGAGGGTTGGCAGCCGATCGCACCCGCCACCCGTGCCGTGATCGCCTCGACCGCGGCGCGGCCGCGATTGCCGGTGAAGGCGTTGGAATTGCCGGCATTGACCACGAGCGCACGTGCACGGCCGAGCGGCAGCGCCGAGCGGCACCATTCCACCTCGGGCGAGGGGCATTTGCTCCTCGTCGTCACGCCCGCCACCGCGGTGCCTTCCGCGAGCGCGACGAAGGTCAGATCGCAGCGATCCCAATTCTTGTAGCGCGCGCGCGCTACATGGACGGTCGCGCCGCCGATCTTGGGCAGGGCGGGGAAGGGGGAGGCGAGAGGCGAGATCGAGGACATGGGCGGACTCCGCGGGACGGGGGTCCGCTATCGACAAGCCGCCGCCAGATCAACGGCCTTTCGGCCCCGCGACCGGACGGACATAGAGCCGCCCGAGTCCGTCCGTGAGATCGGCGCGCTGGAAGTCATGGCGGACCGCATAGGCCTCCAGAGGCGCATCGGCCGGCGGGCCGCCGTTGCGAGCGAGTTTTTCATATCCGACGAGGATCGCGGCGGGTGGCGCCTGCCCGAATGATTCCTCCAGCGTTTGCGGCGTGACCGCCTTGAGCGCGCGAACCAGCGCCGGAGGCATCAGGCCGCCGTTACGGAACAGGAAGGGGCCGGCGGCGAAGCGCGGATCGATCGGATAGCCGCTGTCGATCACCCGTTCCGGCGCCACGCTGGCGATGACGCCTTCGGCACCGCTTTGCGCCAGAAAGGCACCGATCGCATGCGCCTGCCGCTCGATGGCGAGCACGGTGCGTCCCTTGCGGGCGATCTTCGCCGCATCGGCGATGCTCGGCGCGATCCCGGCCAGCGCGAACAGGATGGCGAGCGCGGCTGCACCCCGCGACGCCAGCGCGCCGCGAGCGATGGCGAGGCCGAAGGCGACGAACAGCGGCGGCAGCATCGGCAGCAGATACTGGATCTGGGTCGGCGTCGGCAGAACCGCGCCGAGCGCGCCTCCGGCGAGGAGCGCGGCGAGCATGACATGTTGGGGACGGAGCCGATGCCGCCTGCCGATCAGGGTGCGGGCGCTGAGGATCGCAGCGAGCAGCGCCGGACCCTGCAGCATGTTGAGCAGCAGGAACAGAATTTTCACGCCGATGCCCAATTCCCCGCCGCGCCCGCTCGCGACATACCATTCGAACGGCGCGGTTCGCGCATAGGTGAATACACCGTAGAGGAAGGCCTGCGGCGCGGGCAGCGCCGCAAGCAGCATCGGCAGCAGCCCGATCGCGGCGCCGACGGCGAAGGCCAGCACGGCACACAGCCCCCGCCATCGGCCGTAGAGCAGCGGAGCGACGCCGGCGCACGCCAGCATCGGCGCATAGGAAAGCTTGGCGCTGGTCGCCGCGCCGAGCAGCAGCCCGGCGAGCGCCATCGCCCGGAGCCTCTGCCGCAACGCCCCATGCAGTGCAGCAGCCGTGGCGCCGGCTGCCAGCGCGGCGGGAAGCGCGTCGTTGCGGACCACCGATCCGGTGAAGAGGAAGGTAGCGGTGCAGGCCATGGCCAGCGTGGCGAGGCTGGCCGCGCGTCGGTCTATGCCGATCGTTCGCTGCGCGCCATAGGTCGCCGCCGCCGCCGCGAGGCTGAACAGGGCGGTTGCGAGGCGCATGGCGAGCAGCGTCCAGCCGGGAAACAGGCTGGCGAGCGGCGCATAGACCCAGCTTTGCAACGGCGGCTGAAGCGATGCGAAATCCCGATAGATCAGGCCGGTGCGGGCCAGCGCCGCGCCCGCGACATATTGGCTCTCGTCATGGTTGTTGGGACTTGTGAAGACGCCGAGCAGCAGCAGGAGCGTCGTCGCCAGCAGCATGACGAGCAGAGGCCTGGTTCGGCCGCTTCGTGTCGTGGCGGGGGCTGCATGTGCCGCACCGATAGTCATGCCGTCCGCTTGTCGCACGCGTGCCTCGATCACCCAGGATCTGCGCACCAAGGGGCGCTTTGCTGGCCGATCGCAAGCGCTTTTCGTGCCAGGGGGAAATTGAAGCGGGGGCGCGGTCGGGGCAGCTTCGATACGGTCTTGCATTCGCGCGAATTGACGTAACCCCCTGCGCCACCTATTTCGCCCCGACCGGAGGCGGTCTTGTTGCCGCATCCACAGATTTTCCAGGGAACGCTCATGCTCGGCGGCATCGCCAAGGCCATTTTCGGATCGTCCAACGATCGCTACGTGAAGTCGCTGCAGCCGATCGTCAGGAAAATTGCGGACTTCGAACCCGCGCTGTCCGCAATGGACGATGAAACGCTGCGCCGCCAGACCGTGCTGTTCCGCGAACGGTTGGCCAATGGCGAGACGCTCGATGCACTCCTGCCCGAAGCGTTCGCCACGGTGCGGGAAGCCGCGAAGCGGGTTCTCGGCCAGCGGCATTACGACGTGCAGATGATCGGCGGCATCGTGCTGCACCGCGGCGAGATCGCCGAGATGCGCACCGGCGAGGGCAAGACGCTCGTCGCCACGCTCGCAACCTATCTCAACGCGCTGCCGGGCACCGGCGTCCACGTCGTCACCGTCAACGACTATCTCGCCAAGCGCGACGCCGAATGGATGGGCCAGGTCTATCGCTTCCTCGGCCTGACCGTCGGCGTGATCGTGCCCAATCTCGACGATCATGAGCGTCGCGCCGCCTATGCCAGCGACATCACCTACGGCACGAACAACGAGTTCGGCTTCGATTATCTGCGCGACAATATGAAATATGACCGCTCGCACATGGTGCAGCGGCCATTCGCGTTCGCGGTGGTCGACGAGGTCGATTCCGTGCTGATCGACGAGGCGCGGACCCCGCTGATCATCTCGGGTCCGACCGACGACAAGTCCGACCTCTACAAGGCGGTCGACGCGATCGTGAAGCAGACCTCTGCGGACGATTACGAGGTCGACGAGAAGCAGCGCTCGGTGGTGCTCACCGAGGACGGTACCGAGCGGATGGAGCGCGCGCTGGAGGCTGCGGGCCTGCTGGAAGGCGCCAATCTCTACGATTTCGAGAATACCCAGGTGGTCCACCACCTGAACCAGGCGCTCCGCGCGAACGTGATCTACAAGCGCGATACCGACTATATCGTGAAGGGCGGCAAGGTCATCATCATCGATGAGTTCACCGGCCGCATGATGGACGGCCGGCGTTGGTCGGACGGGCTGCACCAGGCGGTCGAGGCCAAGGAAGGCGTCCGCATCGAGCCCGAGAACCAGACGCTCGCCTCGATCACCTTCCAGAATTATTTCCGCATGTATCCGAAGCTCGGCGGCATGACCGGCACCGCCGCGACGGAAGCCGCGGAATTCTACCATATCTACAAGATGAACGTCGTCACGATCCCAACCAACCTGCCGGTCAGGCGCATCGATCAGGACGACGAATTCTACAAGACCTGGCAGGACAAGTTCGGCGCGATCACCCAGGCGATCCGCGAGGCGAGCGCGAAGGGGCAGCCGGTTCTGGTCGGCACGGTCTCGATCGAAAAGTCCGAGATGCTGTCGGAATTTCTCCAGAAGGAGAATGTCCCGCACAATGTGCTGAACGCGCGCTATCACGAGCAGGAAGCGCATATCGTCGCGCAGGCCGGACGCCTCGGCGCCGTCACCATCGCCACCAACATGGCGGGCCGCGGCACCGACATTCAGCTCGGCGGCAACCTCGAATTCCGGCTCCTCGACGAGCATCCCGAGTTGGAGATGGGCACGCCGGAGTTCGACATCGCGGCCGAGCGCATCAAGGCGGAGATCGTCCAGGAAAAGCAGAAGGTGCTGGAGGCCGGCGGCCTGTTCGTGCTGGGCACCGAGCGTCATGAGAGCCGCCGCATCGACAATCAGCTGCGCGGCCGTTCAGGCCGGCAGGGCGATCCGGGCCTCAGCCGCTTCTATCTGAGCCTGGACGACGATCTGCTGCGCATCTTCGGGCCGCAGACCATGTTCGCCAAGATGATGAACAAGAATCTGGCGGACGGCGAGGCGATCGTGTCGCCCTGGATCTCCAAGGCGATCGAGACCGCGCAGCGCAAGGTCGAAGCGCGTAACTATGACATCCGCAAGCAGGTCGTCGAATATGACGACGTGATGAACGATCAGCGCAAGGTCGTCTACGAGCAGCGCTCGGATATCATGGACGCCGAGACGGTCGACGACGTCGTATCGGACATGCGCGCCGAAACGGTAAATGCGCTGGTGAGCGATGCCTGCCCGCCGGGCAGTTATCCGGAGCAATGGGACGTCGAGATGCTGAAGGAGCGCACCGCGCAGACCCTCGGTATCGAAGCGCCGATCGACGACTGGCTGAAGGAGGATGGGCTCGAGCCGGAGACGCTCATCGAGCGGATCCAGCAGCTGGCGGACAATGCGATCGCCGAGAAGGCCGCGGCGATCCCGCCGGAAGAATGGCATCGTATCGAGAAGAGCATCCTGCTGCAGAATCTCGATCATCATTGGAAAGAGCATCTCTCGACGCTCGACGCGCTGCGCCAGGTGATCCACCTGCGGGCTTATGCGCAGAAGACGCCGCTCAACGAATATAAGCATGAGGCGTTCGCCCTGTTCGAACGGATGCTCTCCTCGATCCGCGAGGATGTGACCCGCGTGATCGGCAATGCGCAGTTCCTCGCCCAGCCGGATCTGCCCGAGCTGCCGGAGATGCCGGACTTCATCACGACCCATTTCGATCCGCTGACCGGCGATGACGATACGCGCGATCTCGACGCCGGTGCCCTCGGTCTCATCACCACGCGTGTCGCGCCGATGCAGACGCCGCTCCCCGATGGCGAGGAGCTGGGCACCGATCCGGAAAGCTGGAAGGGCAGGGTGAGCCGCAACGCGCCTTGCCCCTGCGGTTCGGGCAACAAGTATAAGCACTGCCACGGCGCGCTCTGAGAGCGCGTCGACGGTTCAGCCGAAAACGCGGCGCGTGCGGGAAAGCAGGCGGTCGATTGCGACCAGCGCCAGGCCGAGCAGCAGGAACAGCAGCGCCACCGCGCAGCTGTTGATCGTCACCTGTCCGGCGCCGAGTTTCGTCACGTCGACGAACGGATAGGGATAGAAACCGGTCACCGCGCCGTGGCCGAAGGTCCATGCCGCATAGGCGAGCGGAGGGACCACCCAGCGCGGCGCATCCGTCCAGCGCAGCGAGCCGTGGGGCGTGAGCGCCACCCAGTCGAGCAGGAACAGCGGCGGCACGATATAGTGCAGGATGCGGTCGATCACCCATCCAGCGGGGCTCAACGGGATCAATCCGTTCAGCAGGGCGATATAAATGCCCATCACCACCGCGATATAGACCGCGGCCGCGCCGCGTACGTCCGCACGCAGGCAGAAGCGTCCGATCGGTCCATCCGGCGCGAGGGCGCTCGCCGTCTGGCAGGTAGCGACCAGGATGTTGCTCAGGATCGTGAAGAAGCTGAAGAAACGGATTACCGTGGCGGCAAGCTCGTCCGCCGGCTTGCCGGAGAGCATCAGCACCAGCTGCGCCACGACCGCGAACCAGCCGAGCAGCCCGGATGCCAGACGATAACCGCGCGTCATATTTCCTCCCCGATGGTGCGATCTCGTTACGCCTCGCAATGGTTGGCGTGAAGAGGGTGACAGGAGTGGAGATGCTCCGGCCCTTGCGGAAAATCTTGATCTTCACGGAGAAAGCGCGCTTCGATCGTGGACGTGACAGGCAAGATCGGCAGAGGCGTGCGCGCCACCATCCTCGACGTCGCCGCCCGGGCAGGCGTCTCGATCAAGACCGTCTCGCGCGTCTTCAATGCCGAACCCAATGTCCGGGAGGAAACGCGCGACAAGGTGATCGCTGCCGCACAGGAGATCGATTACCATCCCAACGTCGCCGCGCGCGGGCTGGCGGGCAAGCGTTCTTTCCTGATCGGCATGGTGCACGGCAATCCCAGCCCCTATTACGTCGCCGATCTGAATGCCGGGGTGCTCGATCGCCTGCGCGGCGAGCCTTATCGCCTGCTGGTCCTGCCCTTCGAATCGGCGAGCACCATGTCCGGCAAGGTGCTGGCCATGGCGCGCAGCTCGGGCCTCGACGGCCTGATCCTGTCGCCGCCGCTCGGCGACGATCCGACGACGATCGCGGAACTCACCGCCGCTGGCTTTCCCTTCGTGCGGATCGCTCCGGCATCGGCCACCTGGCTGACGCCGGAAGTGCGCATGGACGATGTTGCCGCCGCCCAGGACATCACCGAATATCTGATCGGCCTCGGCCATCGCCGTATCGCGATCATCCGGGGCGATCCTTCCCATCCGTCCGGCACCGCGCGCCTGATCGGCTATCGCAAGGCGATGCGCCGCGCCGGGCTTGATATCGATCCCATGCTGGTGGAGGAGGGGCTCTACACCTTCGATTCGGGCATCATGGCGGCGCGGCGCCTGCTCGCCAGCCGGACGCGCCCCAGCGCGATCTTCGCCTGCAACGACGATATGGCTGCTGGCGCGCTCTTCGCTGCCAACGAGATGGGATTGAAGGTTCCCGACAAGCTCTCCCTCGCGGGTTTCGACGACACGCCGATCGCCTCCATCGTCTGGCCGCGGCTGACCACGATCAGCCAGCCGACCGTGGATATGGCGCGGGCGGCGACGGCCGCGCTGCTTGCGCTGCTCGATGACAAGAAGGAGGGCGGGCGCATCACCATGCCCTATCGCCTGGTCGTGCGCGGCTCGACGGCACCGCCGGGCTGACCGGCACTTTTTCATGCGCGCGTAGTTGAGTTGCCGTAACATGTTGGCGTCATCGTCCCTGGCAATGAGGTATCCGCGAATGACGCCATCGTGCGAAACCGTCCTGCTCTTCGGCGCAACCGGCGATCTCTCCCGCCGGATGCTGCTGCCCTCGCTCTTCCATCTCGACGCCGATGGACTGCTGCCGAAGCATCTCGTCATCTACGGCACCTCCCGCTCGCACCTGACCGATCAGGAGTTCCAGGCCCTGGCGCGGACTGCGCTGGAGCCCTTCCAGGCAGCACGGCCGGACGCCGCGCTGGAGCCCTTCCTCGCGCGCCTTCGCTTCGTGCCCGTCGATGCTTCCGATCCGTCGGGCTTCGCGGCACTCGCCGAGGCGGTGGGGCCGTGCGCGCAGTCGGGCGGCCTCGCCATTTTCCTGTCGACCGCGCCATCGCTGTTCGAACCGACCATTGCCGGGCTGCACGGCGCGGGCCTGGCGGGTGAGAATGCGCGTATCGGCCTCGAAAAGCCGCTCGGCCACGATCTCGGCTCCAGCCGGGCAATCAACGACGCGGTCGCTTCTGCCTTTCCGGAGGAGCGAACCTTCCGGATCGATCATTATCTCGGCAAGGAGACCGTGCAGAACCTGCTCGCGCTGCGATTCGGCAACAGCCTGTTCGAGCCGCGCTGGAATGCCGGCGGCGTCGATCATGTCCAGATCACCGTCGCCGAGACGGTCGGCCTCGAAGGGCGGGTGGGCTTTTACGACGGCGTCGGCGCGCTGCGCGACATGGTGCAGAATCATATGCTGCAACTCCTCGCGCTGGTGGCGATGGAACCGCCGTCCCGTTTCGATGCGACGGCGGTGCGCGACGAGAAGGTGAAGGTGCTGCGTTCCTTGCGCCGCATCGATCGCAGCACGGCCGCCACGCACAGCGTGATCGGCCAATATTCTGCAGGGGCCGCCGCGGGGGCACCGGTCCCCGGCTATGCCGAGGAGCTCGGCAAGCCGAGCGATACCGAAACCTTCGTCGCGCTGAAGGCGCATGTCGACAATTGGCGCTGGAAGGGCGTGCCCTTCTACATGCGCACCGGCAAGCGTCTGCCCGTCCGTCATTCGGAGATATTGATCCAGTTCAAGGGCGTGCCGCATTCGATCTTCGCGGAGCGCGGCGCGGTGTTGCACCCCAATCGCCTGATCATTCGTTTGCAGCCGGAGGAGGGTATCCGTCTGATGGTCATGGCGAAGGAACCCGGTCTCGACCGAGATGGCGTGCGACTGCGCGAGGTGCCGCTGGACCTCAGCCTCGTAAATGCCTTTTCGGGCGCGCGCCGCCGTATCGCCTACGAGCGGCTGCTGCTCGACTTGATCGAAGGCGATCCCACCTTGTTCGTGCGTCGCGACGAGGTGGAGGCGCAATGGGAGTGGATCGACGCGATTCGCGACGGATGGAGCACCAACATGATGACGCCGCGCACATATCAAGCCGGGACATGGGGGCCGTCCGCCGCTATCGCGCTCACCGAACGCGACGGAGTGAGCTGGAATGATTGAAGCCGAATGGTGGGATTATGAGGATGAGGACGAACTGGCCGAGGCTGTGGCCGGCGATGTCGGCTTCATCATCGAAAGCGCGCTCGATGCGCGCGGACAGGCGCTGATCGCGCTGCCGGGCGGCAAGACGCCCGGGCCGGTGTTCGCAAAGCTCGCCAAGGCCAAGCTCGACTGGAAGCGGGTGACGATCATCCCGACCGACGATCGTCTCGTCGGCGTAAAGGATCCGCTGAGCAACATCGCGCAGATCGCCAAGGCCTTCCTCCCGCTCGGCGCCCGTGTCTTCCCGATCGTCAGCGAGGCGGCAGCGGATTACAAGGCCGCGGGCAAGGCTGCCGATGCGCGGCTCTCCGAACTGCATTGGCCGCCGGATCTGGTCTGGCTCGGCATCGGTGCAGACGGCCACACCGCCTCCATCTTTCCGGGGCCGGATCTCGACGAGGCGCTGAACGGACCCAAGACGCGCCGCGCGCTCGGCGTGATGCCCGACCCGTTGCCGACCGAAGCGCCCGTCGCCCGTGTGACCCTGAGCCGCGCCGCGATCGTCGCCGCGCGTACGCTCACGCTGGTGCTGACCGGCAAGGAGAAGCGCAAGGTGCTCGAACAGGCGATCAAGCAGGGTGCAAGCTCATCCATGCCGATCGGGCGCGTGCTGGCAGAGGCGGAGCAGGCGATCGACATCCATTGGTGTCCATGAGCCGCGGACGCGGCATTCGCAGCCCTTGCGAATGCCGCGCCATGTTCCGGTCGCCGGAAACCGCCGTGACGGCAACAGGATCGGGCCACGATAGCTCGGCAGGGCCACGGAAAGGGCCGGCGGCCGCCATATAGTCCGAACGGACGATGCGCCCGCCTGGCGCCACCCATAGCAGTTGCCCCAAGGCCGCGATCCCGCGGCATTGGAGAGGCTGAACAATGAAGTTCTCGATTATCTATGAAGCGCAGATGGCGGACCCCTCGCGCGAGTCCGAGCGCCAGTGCTTCAACGAAATCGTCGAGCAGGTGATCCTCGCCGAGGAAATGGGCTTCGACAATGTCTGGTCGGTCGAGCACACCGCGCTCACCCAATATGCCCATATGTCGGCTCCGGAGACTTTCCTCGCCTATATGGCGGGCCGCACCACCCGCATCGGCATCGGCCATGGCGTCGTCTGCCTGCCGCCCGCGATGAACCATCCGGTGAAGGTCGCCGAGCGCATCGCGACGCTCGACATCCTGTCCAACGGCCGCGTCCATTTCGGCATGGGCAAGGGCGGCACGCAGCAGGAAGCGGGCACCTTCGGCTATGACCTCGCCGAGCTGCAGCCGATGATCGACGAGAGCATGTACCTCATCCCGAAGATCCTGAAGGACGGGCATGTCGAGCATGACGGCAAGTATATCAAGATCCCGTCGCGCCCGATCCACCCGAGCCCGGTGCAGGATCCGCATCCGCCGATCTATTACGCTTGCACGCGTGAATCGACGCTGGAGCTGGCCGGCCGTCGCGGCATCGGCGCGCTCGTGCTCGGCTTCTCGGGCCCCGAGGAGATCGCCCGCAAGAACGCGATCTACCGCGAGAACTTCAAGAATCGTAAGCCCGAGGATCAGGTCGGCTTCCGTCCCAACGAGCATCTCGCCGCCTTCTGCGCGGCCTGCGTGCTCGACGATCGCGACCAGGCGCGCAAGATCGGTCTGAAGGGCCAGCGCTTCTTCGCCGAGGCGATCTCCTACTGGTATCAGGGCGGCCCGCTGCCGACCGCGCATATCGACTCCGACGAGGAGAATGCCGAGGCGTTGGGCAAGGCCCGCGAGCAGGTCGTCGCCTATATCTCGGAAGAGAAGATCGTCGACGGCGCCGACGCGATGACCAGCAACTACACGGTCGCGCAGGATGCCTATGGCAATGCCGAGGATTGCATCCGCTACGTGACCCGTCTGCAGGAAGCCGGCGCCGACGAGGTGCTGTTCCTCTTCCAGATGGGCACCGTCCCCCACTGGTCGATCCTCGAGACGATCCGCAACATCGGCACCAAGGTGATCCCGCACTTCCGCAACCAGGCGGCGGCGCTGGCGGCCGAGTAAGGTCACGTTATCGTCATCCCAGCGAAAGCTGGGATCGCTCTCCTCCGGCGACCGGCTGGCTCTAGAGAGTGATCCCGGCTTGCGCTGGGATGACGGCGTTAAAATCGAGCGGAGAGACAGGATGTTCAAGGGCAGGGTGGCGCTCGTCACCGGCGGCGGTTCGGGTATCGGCGCGGCAGCGTGTCAGCGGCTGGCGATCGAGGGTGCGAAGGTCGCAGTCGTCGATCTCAAGGGCGATACGGCGGCCCATACGGTCGAACTGATCGAGAAGGCGGGCGGCAGCGCGATCGCGGTGGCGGCCGACATTTCCAGCCCCGAGGACAATGTCCGCATGTTCGACGAGGCCGAGGCCGCGTTCGGTCAGGTCGACGTGGCCTTCCTCAATGCCGGCATCCTGCAGCCCTATATCCCGCTGGAGCAGGTGACGGTCGAGCTGTTCGACAAGGTCCTCGCGGTCAATCTGCGCGGCGCCTTCCTGGGCATCCAGCAGTGCCTGCAGCGGCTGAAGCCCGGCGGCGCCTGCGTGGCCACCGCATCCGCGGCGGCCTATCTCGGCTTCGCCGAGGCAGCCGCCTACGCCACCTCCAAACATGGCCTGATCGGCCTCGTCCGTTCGTCGGCCGCTGCTTTCGCGGCGCGCGATCTGCGTATCAATGCGGTCTGCCCCGGCATGGTGATGACGCCGATGAACAGCTTCGCGGCGATCGACACGATCGAACCGCCCGAGAGCCTCGCCAACGCGCCCTATCGCGGCGGCCTGACCCCGCAGCAGATCGCCGAGGTGGCGCTGTTCCTGCTGAGCCAGGGGGCCTCGGGGGTCAACGGCCTCGCCCAGCTCGTCGATTCCGCAGCGCTAGCGACGTTCGCGCCGCTGCCGCAGTGAGATCAGGCGGCGGGTCGCGTCAGTCCGGGCAGGCTGTGATGCACCAAGTGCACCAGCTGCGACTGACGCTTGACCCCCGTCTTGGCGAAGATCGAGCGCAGATGCGCGCGCACCGTGTTGGGCGAGATGCCGAGATGGGCCGCGCAATCGGTGAGCGAGAGGCCGCTGGCGATATCGGCGGCGATCGCGGACTCGCTCTGCGTCAGCCCGAGCAGCTCGCGGATCGATTCCGGCGAAACCCGCGGCGCGTGCACCGGGTCGCTGAGATAGAGCACCGTCGCCGGCCCGCCGCCGGCGAGCACGTAATCCGGCGCGTGCGCGCTGCCGATGACGAGCAGCAGGTCCCCCCCGCCCGACGGCCGAGGGATGCGGATGGTGAGCGGCACATCCTCGTCGCCGGCCGAGAGCCGGGCTTGGAAGGCGCGGGCGAGCTCCGCATCGTCGATCGCGATCCCCGTTCCGCGCAACGCGATGCCGTCCCCTTCGGCGAGGATGGTCGACGCAGTGGGATTGAGCCGGATCACCTTGCCGCGCTTGTCGAGCAGGATCATGCCGACGGCCATCTGCTCGATCGCGCCGGCATAGATTTGCTGCTCGGTCTCGCCGGTCGCCAGCCGGTCGAACAGGCGGAGCGCGATCCGCAGATGCGGCACGATCGCCTCGAAGCGGGCCTCGTCCTGTTCGGTGAACGCCGCCTGCTGCCGGCCGCGCGTGAGCCGCAGACGCAGCTCGAGGCCGCCCGGCTCGCGAATCTCGAGGCCGAGCACTTCGTCTCCCGTCGTCTCGGCGAGGAACTGGAAATAGGCGGCATGGCGCCGCTGCGATTCGGCGGGCACGAAGTCGCGGAACCGCACGACCTTTCCGTCGGGCAGGCCGGTGAAGGGATCTGTCGCGAACAGGCTGCTCGTGTAGAGCGTGCCCACGGCGGGATCGCCCTTGGGCGTCAGGAACAGGCCGGGCCGGTCCGCGCCGCGCGGCGTGAGGATGAAGGTGACGAACGACGCGTCCGCCGATCGCGCCAGCTGATCGAGGAACGCCGCCCAGGGTTCTTCGTCCGTGAGGCTGGAGAACAGCGCGGCCAGCAGGTCCGCGATGTCGGCATAGCGTTCCTTGGCCGACGACGCGCCGTCATCCATTCTCGGATTCATCCCTCGATTCGATTTTCAGGAGAGGCATAGCGATGATCGACCCGGTTTTGCAGCAGATGATGGATGCCATGGCGGCAAGCGGCTTCGCGCTGCCGGATCCGATCACCCCCGTGTCGCTGCGCGCGGTGCTCGACAATCCCTTTCCGGTCGAGCCGATTCCGATCGCCGAGGTGCGCGATGTCGAGGTCGCGGGCGGGGAGGGAACGATCCCCGCGCGCCTCTATCATCCCAAGCCGGGCGAGACTCTGCCGGTGGTCGTGCTGATCCATGGCGGCGGCTGGGTGGTCGGCACGCTCGACACGCATGATGGCCTCGCCCGCGTGCTGGCGCGCGAGGCGGGCTGCGCGGTGCTCTCGCTCGGCTATCGGCTCGCGCCCGAGCATCCCTATCCCGCGCCGCTCGACGATTGCCTTGCCGCGATCGCGGAGTTGCCGGCGCGCGCGGCCGAGTTCGGCGTCCGTGCCGAAGGCTATGCGGTGGCCGGCGACAGCGCGGGTGGCAACCTCGCCGCCGCGGTCGCGCTGGCGCTCAAGGGCAAGCCCACTGCGCCGTCGCGGCAGGTGCTGTTCTACCCCGCGCTCGACAGGCGTTTCGACACGCCCTCCTATCTCGCTGCGCCGGACGAGGGCATCCTGACCGTCGATATGATGCGCTGGTTCTGGCACCAATATGTCGGCGATGCCGAGCCCGACGCGCTCGCCGCGCCGAGCCGCGCGACCTCGCTCGAGGGCCTGCCGCCGGCCACGGTCGTGCTCGCCGCCAACGATCCGCTGCATGACGAGGGCTTCGCCTATGCCGTTGCGCTGATGAAGGCCGGCGTTCCCACCGATCTGCACAGCTTCTCGGGCGGTACCCACGGTTTTGCGAGCTTCTTCGGCATCGCCCCGATCGCGGATCAGGCGATCGCCGTCGCGGCGGGGGCGCTGCGCGTCACTTTTCAGCGGCAATGACCGCCATGCCTCTTTCGTGATACGCAAATCGCCATATAAGTGCGACCAACCTATATAAACGCGTATCATGAGGGATGAGAGCGTGCTGCCTGACAAGTTGACATTGGGTGCCCTGGTCGAATCCGCGGCCGCACGCTGGGGAGACAAGGTCGCGATCGAGGACGGCGATATCGTCCTCACCTTCGCCGGGCTCCGGGAACAGGCGAGCTGCTTCTCCCGCGCGCTGATCGCCGAAGGGCTCGTCAATGGCGATCGCATCGGCATCTGGGCACCCAACAGCGCCGAATGGGAGCTGGCGGCGATCGGTGCCGAGCAGATCGGCATCGCCGTCGTGCCCTTGAACACCCGCTTCAAGGGTCGCGAGGCGGCTGACATCCTCGGCCGTTCGGGCGCGAAGCTGCTGTTCAGCGTAAAGGGCTTTCTCGGGATGGACCTGCCGGCGCTGCTGGCGAACGAGGATCTGCCGGCGCTGCGGCGCACCGTGCTGCTCAACCGCGGCGATGAAGGCCTCGCAGCCTTCCTCGCCCAGGGCGAGACTGTCGGCGATGCGGAGCTTGCCGACCGCATCGCCGCGGTGAGCCCGGAGGATGTGATCGACATTCTCTATACCTCCGGCACCACCGGTCGGCCCAAGGGCGTGATGAGCGCCCATCAGCAGAATATCCGCACCTTCGAGGCTTGGGCCAATTCGGTCGGCCTGCACGAGGGCGACCGCTACCTCATCGTCAATCCCTATTTCCACAGCTTCGGCTACAAGGCCGGCTGGCTGGCGGCGTTGCTGCGCGGCGCGACGGTGCTGCCGGTGGCGATGTTCGATACCGGCAAGATATTGGAGATGATCGAGGCCAAGCGCATCGCCGTGCTGCCTGGGCCGCCGACCATCTATCAGTCGCTGCTCGACGATCCCGCGCACAAGACGCGCGACCTCTCCTCGCTGCGCCTCGCCGTCACCGGCGCGGCGAGCGTGCCGCCGAGCCTGATCCGGCGCATGCATGACGAGCTCGGCATTCGCGACGTGCTCACCGCCTATGGCCTTACCGAGACCTGCGGCGTGGTGACCGCCACCAAGGCCGGCGATCCGCCTGAGCTGGTCTCGGCGAGCTGCGGCCTGCCGATCCCCGGCGTGTCGCTGCGCTTGGTCGATCCGGAGGGCAGGGACGTGCCCGACGGCCAGCCCGGCGAATTGCTCGTCAAGGGTTTCAACGTGATGAAGGGCTATCTCGACGATCCCAAGGCGACCGCCGAGGCGATCGACGCCGAGGGCTGGCTGCGCACCGGCGACATCGCGATCCGCGACGAGGACGGCTATCTGCGTATCACCGACCGCGCCAAGGACATGTTCATCAGCGGCGGCTTCAATTGCTACCCGGCCGAGATCGAGGCGCTGATCCTCGATCATCCGGCGGTCGCGCGCGTCGCCGTCACCGGCGTGCCGGATCTGCGCATGGGCGAGGTCTGCCGCGCCTGGATCGTCCCCAAGCCCGGCGAGACGATCGACGAGGCCGAGTTCATCGCCTGGTGCCGCGGCCACATGGCCAATTACAAGGCACCGCGCTCGATCCGCGTCGTCGAGACGCTGCCGATGAACGCCGCCGGCAAGGTCCAGCGCTTCCTGCTCAAGGACGAGGAAGAGGTCGCAGCGTAGTAAGATTTGCTCTAGCGCGCTATCTCATCCCGCTTGGGCTGAGCTCGTCGAAGCCCTCCCTTTCTTCTTTTTTCTGAGAGGCAAAGAAGAGAAGGGAGCACTTCGACAAGCTCAGTGCAAACGGGTGAGGAGGTTGCCGGATCAGCCTGCAGAGCGCATCGCTCCTGCGAGGGCAGGAGCCCATCTCTCAACCAATTCCGCCGCTCGTATCGAGAGAAATAGGCATAGAAAAAGCCGCGCCCCGATCGCTCGGGACGCGGCTTTTCCAATTCAAGCCTGAACTTACGCGACCTTCTTCTCTCCGCCGCGATTGTCCATCGTCACATGGCGGCCATTGACGCGTTTCTGGAAGTCGCCGGCACGGGACAGCGAGTTGTAGAACTGCTTGTACCACAGGCGGCACTTGTCGGTCGGCCCGTCGCCGCGCACCATCATCGGCGAGAAGCAGGGCTTCTTGAACGTCCAGATCTCGAAATCCTGCGAGAAGGCGTCGAGGCTGGCCTGCTGATAGGCACGCGCCACCGGCACATCCTCCTCGGTCGTCTCGCGGCCGAAATTGACCATCAGCGCGTGCCAGACGTGGATCTTGCCGTCCTCGACCGGCGTGTGCGCGATCAGCATGTGGGTGGGGAAGCTGCCGCGCATGTGCGACTGCAGGATCGCCGGGCCGGTATACCAGGTGTCTAGCTCCAACAGGCCTTCGCCTTCCTGGACGAGCGTGCGATGGCCCGCGCCGAAGATCTGCCACTGCACGTGGCGATCGAACTCGTTGTAGAAATAGGAAACGTCGCGCGAGCCGTGGATCGGCATGAAGTGCGCGAAGTCGGTCATATTGTCGACCACCTCGATCGGATGCTGGGGAAGCTCGCCGAGATCGTCGATGATCCAGCGCACCCAATTCTTGTCGTCCCAGGCCTCGAACGCCGGCAGCTCATAGTCCGGCTCATTGCCTTCCTCGTCATGCCACATCCAGATGATGCCGGCGCGCTCGACGACCGGCCAGGTCTGGATTGCGGCCGCCTTGGGCGGCTTCTGGTCGCTGTACGGAATATGGTTGCAGCGCCCGTCGGGGCCGAAGCGCCAGCCATGGAAGGGGCAGCGGATCGACTCGCCCTGGATGCGTTCATTGTCGCGCACGATGTAGGAGGTCTCGTTCTTGCCGAGATGTGCGCCCATATGCGGACAATAGGCGTCGACGAGGTGGGGCGTGCCCGATTCCCCGCGATAGAGCACCATGTCGCGCGCGAAGAAGCGCAGGGTCATCGGCTCCTTGCCGAGCTTGGATGCGTCGGCGATCATGTGCCATCCGCGGGCGAAGGTGTGGTCGCCAAGGCGATAGTCGGCGGTCTGCGCCATATGTCGTCTCTCCGGGTTATACGTTGCCGGTTGCTTAGCAGTTTTCCGCCGATCTGGTCAGCGCACAGTCCCTGTGCAATAGTGCACGCATGGCGATCGAGTGGGACGACATTCGCATTTTTCAGGCCACGATCCGCGCGGGCGACTATTCCAGCGCGGCGCGAAGGCTGGGGCTGGACCGCACGACGATCGGCCGCCGCTTCACCCGGCTGGAGCGGGAGGCGGGCACCAGCATCTGGGAACGCACGGTCGACGGCTATCGGCCTACCGCCCGCGGCCGGGCGATCCTGCGCGCCGCAGATGCGATGGAACGGGCGATGGAGCGCATGCTCGTCGAGCTCGACATAGCGAACCCGGCCGCCGGCCCGATCCGTCTCGCTGGAACAACCGGCATAGCCAGCCTGCTGCTCGGCGACATCGCTGCGTTCCGCGAGCTCCAGCCGGGCGTGCCGGTCGAGGTGACGGGCGCGCGCGATGCGATCGAGGCATTGCACCAGCGCCAGGCGGACATCGGCATCGCCTTCGCCTCGGCCAAGCCGCTCGACCTCGCCGGCATCCGCATCGGCCGGATCAGCCAGGACCTCTATGTCGCCCGCGGCGCCGATCCGGAACGGCGGATCGGTTGGGGCCACGCCGTGCAACTCGCCAACCCGCAGCCCTGGGCGCGGCTGAACGTCGTCGAAGGCACGATGCTGGCCTGCGAGGTGGACAGCCTTCCGGCGATGCTGGACGCGGTGCGCGCGGGCATCGGCGCGGCGTGGCTCTGGACCTTCCTGGGTGACGCGGAACCGGCACTGATGCGGCTCGAGGAGGAGGCGCCGCGCGGCGCGGCGACCGATCTCTGGCTGCTCCACCGCGACGTAGCCGGCATCGAGAGCGCTGCGCTGGCGCTGCGCGACCACCTCGCCATGGCGCTGGGGCGATGGCTGGCGGGAGCGTAGAACTCCCGTCATCGCGACTTTTATCGGATGACGGGGTGTTCCTACTCGTTGATCCCCATCGCGTCCGCCGCGGCGAGATAGCCGAAGGTCATCGCCGGGCCGAGGGTCGAGCCGGCGCCGGGATAGGAATAGCCCATCACCGAGGCCGCGACGTTGCCGATCGCATAGAGGCCCGGAATGATGCTGCCATCCTCGCGCAGCACATGCGCGCGTTCGTCGGTGATGAGGCCGCCATTGGTGCCGATGTCGCCGAGATGCAGCGGCACCGCGTAGAAGGGCGCCTTCTCCACCGGGCCGAGCGTCGGGTTCGGCGCCACGCTCGGATCGCCGTAGAGCCGGTCATAGGCCTGGTCGCCGCGGCCGAACTCGGTATCCTTGCCCGCCTTCGCCATCGCGTTGAAGCGCGAGACCGTGTCCTCCAGCACCTCCGGCTTCACCTTCATCTTCTTGGCCAGCCCGGCGATGGTCGAGGATTTGAGCAGCACCTTCTTGGCGCCTGTGGACAGCGCGAAATCCGGGATCAGCGGCAGCACCGCGCCGACCGGATATTTGAAGCGATAGGTGGCGTCGAACACGAACCAGCTCGGATCGACCTTGCCGTCCTTCTTGTTCACCTGGATCATCGTCTCGGCGAAGCGATGATAGGCCAACGCCTCGTTGGCGAAGCGGCGGCCCTCCTGGTTGACGATGATCGAATAAGGCATCGCCCGTTCCATCGTCGACAGCCGTCCCCGATCCTCGCCGGGCACGAAGAACATCGGTGCATACCAGGCGGAGTCGAGGTTCCGCGTCGCGGCCCCGTGACGCATCGCTTCGAGCAGCGCGTCGCCGGTATTGTTCACCTGGCCGCCGCTGATGTTCGGATTATACGCGTCCATCAGATATTTGCGGCGCAGCTCTGCATTGCGCTCGAAACCGCCGGACGCGAGCACGACGCCCTTGCGCGCCTCGATCCGCACCTCCTTGCCTTCGTGGCGGACGACGGCGCCGACGATGCGACCATTCTCCTCGATCAGCGAGACGAACGGGCTCTTCAGCCACATCTTGGCGCCGGCCTTGTCGAAGGCGTTGCGCAGCAGGCCCATCAGCGCCGGCGCCAGGGTCAGCCGCCGGTCGCTCTTGCTGCGCAGCCGCTGCGGAATGTCGAGCCAGTAGCGCGCCATCATGGAGCCGACGGTCTTCCACCAGCCCTTTGGGCGATAGAGCGCGATATAGGTTTCCGCAAACAGCCAGTTGATCCGGCCGAACAAGCTGGCGGCCGGTGAGACGCGCTGCATCGTGTCGAATGCCTCGCGGTTCATCTCGCGGGCATCGAGCACGCCGGGCAGGAGATGGGTGCGATAGCCCTCGCGGCTGCCTGGAACCTCCGGGTAATAATCCGGATAGGGCAGGGCGGCGAACACCACGCCGGCCTTGTCCTCGGCCCATTTCAGCATGCGATGGGCATTGTCGACATAGGCGCGGACCAGAGAATCCGGCACATTCTGCGCGGTCAGCGCACGGATATACTGGAATGCGTCGTCAAGATCGTCCGGGTGGCCGGCCGCGGCTGCCTGATGGCTGCCCGGAATCCAGACGCCGCCGCCCGACGTGCCGGACGTGCCGCCCCAGAGCGCGCCTTTCTCGACCAGCAGGACGTCCCCGCCATGCTGCGCAGCACGCAATGCGGCAACCAAACCGCCGCTGCCCGATCCCACTACCAGCAGATCGACGGATTTGTCGAAAGCCATTCCGTTCATCTCCCACGCGCTGCGATCCATGCAGCATCTGCGCTACGCTAGACCAAGTTCGTTTCGGGCGTAATCGTGCCCGAAGCGTGAATCCCGGCCCTGCTCGCCGCAAGCGGGGCCCGATCCACGCCTTTTGCCAAAACGCAAAAGCGTTTCCGCGAAAGACGATTGCGCCCTAGTGCGAAGGGATTGGCATTGCTGTCAACGCAAATGAAACTAATGTGGGCCCGATCGGTCAAGTTGACACAATCCAGAGCCCGGCATCGAAACCGGCGGGGAGGGAGGGGCCATGGCGGAGTGGATGCACCGGCACGCGACGATGAACGGCATCGCCATGCATTATGTGGAGCAGGGCGAGGGGCCGCTCATCATCCTCTGCCACGGCTTCCCGCACCTCTGGCTGAGCTGGCACCGCCAGATCCCGGCGCTCGCCGCCGCCGGCTGGCGCGTCGTCGCGCCGGACATGCGCGGCATGGGCCAAACCGAGGCGCCCGCCGATGCCTCGGCTTATGATGTCGACCACACCGTCGGCGACCTGATCGGCCTGCTCGATCATCTCGGCGAGGAGAAGGCAGTGTTCGCCGGCCTCGATTTCGGGGTCTTCGCGATCTACGACCTCGCCCATCGCCATCCCGATCGGGTGCGCGCGGTGATCGGCCTCGAAAACCCGCACTTCCCCGATCGACCCGACATCACGCCGCTCGCCGAAGCGGCCGACTGGGCGACGCGCCATTTCGTCCATATCGACTATTTCCGCCCGGTAGGGCCGGCCGATGCGGACCTTGCCGCCCAGCCGCGCCGCTTCCTGCACAAGGTGTTCTACACCCTCTCCGGCGACTTCCATTATATCGACATCTGGAAGCATCCGCCCGGCACCACCTATATCGACGCCATGCCCGAGCCGCCGCCGCTCCCCTGGCCCTGGCTGGAAGAGTGGGAGCTGGAATGGCTCGTCTCGGAATATAGCCGCACCGGCTTCACCGGCGGGCTCAACTGGTATCGCGCGATGGATCTGCGCTGGCACCAGCGCGCGCCCTATCGCGGCCTCAAATGCACGGTGCCCTTCTATTTCATCGGCAGCGAGAATGACGTCGACCTCGAGGTGTGGCACGGCGACGGCCCGATCGAGGCGATCCGGGAGCATTATGAGGATGTCCGCCGCGTGGAGATGCTGCCCAAGGCCGGTCATATGATCCAGCTCGAGCGATCCGCCGACGTGACCCGGCTGATGGTCGAATTTCTGAACGACATAGGGAGATAGAATGTCCGCCGATCTCGAAGCCCGCATCGATCGCCTCGAATCAATCGACGCCATCCGCCAGCTCGCCGCGAAATACAGCTTGGCGCTGGACATGCGCGATGCGGACGCCTGGGTCGGCCTGTTCCCCGGGGATGTGAAGGTCGGCAACGGCGAGACCGGGCGCGCCGCTTTGCGCGCCTGGTTCGACGACACGATGCGCCAGCAGTTCGACGGCACCTCGCACCATATCGGCGGCCACATCATCGAGTTCGACGATCCCGATCATGCCCAGGGCGTTGTCTATTCCAAGAACGAGCATGAGACCGGCCCGGAATGGGTGATCATGCAGATGATGTATGTCGACAAATATGAGCGGATCGCCGGCCGCTGGTATTTCCGCCGTCGCCTGCCGCTCTACTGGTACGCGACGGATCTCAACAAGCCGCCGATCGGATCGCGCAAGATGCGCTGGCCGGGCCGCGAGCCCTATGAGGGCGGCTATCACGATTATTTCCCGTCCTGGAAGGAATTCTGGGCGCGGACCAAGCCGTCGGACGCGCCGGTGACCGAGCCGGCGCCGCTGGAGAGGTTCATCGAGACGATGCGCCGCGGCGCGAAGCCGCCCACCGTGCGGGTGCGCTGACCTTCCGTCGTCATCCAAGCTTAGCTCACGGGATTTTCTCGACCCGTTTGCACTGAGCTTGTCGAAGTGCTCCCTTTTTTGTCGGATGAAGAAGACAGGAAGGGGCTTCGACAAGCTCAGCCCAAGCGGGTTGTCGAGACCGTGCCCACCGACAGGGGGGGCGCGTTTAAGCCCGCCGCCGCACGCTCGCGGCCAGCACTGCGCCGAGCAGGAAGAAACCCATCTGTCCGATCATCGCCGCGGCATAGCTGCCGGTCCGGACGAAGATCAGCCCGGCCAGCGGTGCGCCGCCAGCGATGAAGGGCAGGTTGACGAGGTTGCTGAAGCCATAGGCCCGGCCGAAGCTCGCCGGCCCGAAATGCTCGGCGAGCGCCGTCCCGAATGCCGCGACCAGCCCCGCGCCACCCACCCCGATCAGCGCGATGAGCACGGCCAGTATGGCATAGCCGGGCTGCAGCAGCAGCAGGCCCCAGAGCAGGATCTGGCCCACGCAGTTGATCATCAGCGCGCGGGCGCCGCCCACCTTGTCCGCCAGCCAGCCGAAGGCGAGCGACCCCGCCATGCCCGCGCCGGCCATGATCGTGACGAGCAGCGCGGCCTGCGCGGGCGCGACACCCCAGCCGATCGTCATTGCCACGATATGCGTGGAGAGGATCGTGCCGCCGGTCGCGATCGCGGCGGCCGCGATCGTCATCTTCCAATAGGTCGCGTTGGTGGCGAGCGCCGCGGTGCTGAGGCCCTGGTCGGGCGAGGCAGTGGTATCGCCGGCGTCGACATCGGACGCAGCCGGCAGATGCTCGACGATGAACCAGAGGATCGGCACCAGCGCCAGCGCGACGACCGCCATCGCGCGATAGGCGAGGGTGAGCCCGCCAATGCCGAGCAGCGCCGTCACCGCCAGCGGCGTCAGCATCACGAAGATCGGCATGTTGACGATGCCGAGCGCACGCCCGCGGCCGGACACGAACCAGCGCGCGGTGAGCGCCGAAGGCAACACCACGCTCAGGAACACGAAGCCGGGCCCGATCAGCAGCGCATAGGCCGCGAGGTTGAACGCGATCGTCGTCGCGAAGGAGAGGGCCAGATAGCCCGCCGCGGTCAGCAGCGCGCCGAGGATCATCAGGCTGCGGATGGTGAAGCGGCCGCTCAACGCGCCGACGACGGGGCCGAGCAACGACATGCCGATCATTACGAGCGGCATGCCGAGCACGCTCACGTCGCGCCCGACGTGCAGCGTCTCCTCCAGCGGCTTCAGCAGCACGCCGAAGGATCCGAACATCAGGCCGACGCCGACATTCTGCGCCAGCGCGGCGATCCCGGCCATGCGCCAGGCGAGCGGATGGTTCGCTGGCGCGACGGCGGCGTTCAGACGATCACCGGCCGCTGGATGGCGCAGAAGGTGTGTACCAGGATCGAATCGACGAGATGCTCGGTATATTCGGTGTCGAACCAGCGCTCGACATGCGCCCAATGCACCGGGTGCATCATATAAGGGCCGTTGAGCCCGTCGAGATCGCGATATTCCTGCTCCCAGACCGTGGTCCAGGGACGGTCGCCCTCGGCCTCGTCCGCGGTCGAAAGCTGCCAGCGCAGGATCGAGCGGACATGGTTCGGCATGCCCGACGTCTGGTCGGCGAAGGCTTCCAGCCGCTCGGGCGTGGGGTTCACATTGGCGCAGAACAGGGCGACACGGAACAGGCCCGAGCCGTCCGAGGATCCGCCCGAGCGTCCGCCCGGATAGGCGACGCGCTGCACATAGGAGATGGTCGCCTTGTCGTCGATCAACGCCTTGGCCGGCGCCCAGGTCTCGCTCGCCATGGCCGCGTCGGCAGCCGCCTTGTCGTCGAAGACGAGCCGCAGCAGATAGTCGCCGCCATTATAGACGCCGGGCAGGGTGGGCTCGAACATCACGTTGCGCACGCCGGGCAGGGCGGCCGCGGCCTTGCCGACCGTCGCGGCAAAGGCGTCGCGGCCGGCGGCGTCCAGCCCCGGCGCGAAGGTGAGCACGGAGAGCAGATTATACATTGTCATACTCCGCGAGCATGTCGGCATCGGCCAGGGTCGAGCGCCGCCGCGATTCGATGAAGGCGGGTGCTTCCTCGTTCCACCACCGGCTCACGTCGGCGTCGGGCCGCGCGACATGCTTGCTGCCCCAGACCGCGCCGGGATTGGGCAATGTCCAGACGAACAGGAGCCGGTTGGGGGCATCGTCGAGCCACATCGCCGGCTCCACCATGCGGTGCGCCAGGGTCATGCCGCGTGCCTGCGCCTTGGGCACGTAACGCTCCATATAGGCGGCGAGGAATGCCGGGCCTTGGCCCGGCTTGGTCGTCACCTCGTCGAGGATCCAAATCGGCGCGTCACTCATTCTCCCAGGCTCCCGTCCACCTCGAGCAGGATCTTGCCGCGGACATGGCCGTCGGCGACGCGGCGCTGCGCTTCGCCCGCCTCGGTGAGCGGCATCACCTCAATCTGCGGCGCGCGGATCTTACCTTCGCCGAGCACCTTCACCAGCGCATTGAGTTGTCGTTCCTGGTTCTCGAATGTCGACATGGTGTGGATCACCTTGACGCCGAGCTCCTCGGCGCGGGCCGCGTCCGGCATCGGCTCGTTCGCGATCAGCGTGCCGATCGGCGCGACGATGCCGCCGCGCTTCACCATCTCGATCGAATCGAGCAGCGAGCCCTGGCCGACCGTGTCGACGACCAGGTCGACGCCCTCGGGCGCCCAGGCCTGCACCGCCTCGCGCACGCCGCCCTCGCGATAATTGATCACCAGATCGGCGCCCATCGCGCGCATATAGTCGATATTGGCCGGCCCGCAGGTCACCGCGACCTTGGCGCCCGCCATCTTGGCGAGCTGCAGCGCATAGGTTCCCGTGCCGCCGGCTCCGCCATTGACCAGCACGATGGAGCCCTCCTTGGTGCCGCCGACGTCGAACACCGCCTGCCAGGCAGTGATCGCCGCGGTCGGCATCGCAGCCGCGTCCTTGAGCGACACATGGTCCGGCAGCTTCACGACGCGCTCGCGGTCCGAGGCGACATATTGCGCATAGGAGCCGCGCTCGCCCCGGCCCATGTTGGAGGCGGTGACGACCCGGTCGCCGACCTTGAGGTCCGTGACGCCTTCGCCGACCTCGGAGACGAGGCCCGCGGCATCGAAGCCGACGACGAACGGAAACTGATATTCGAAGAACTGCGACAGCCAGCCCTCGCGGGTCTTCCAGTCGGCCGGATTGACCCCCGCATAGGCGACCTGGACGATCACGCCGCCGGGCGCCG
This sequence comes from Flavisphingomonas formosensis, assembly GCF_009755815.1. Classification (GTDB taxonomy): domain Bacteria; phylum Pseudomonadota; class Alphaproteobacteria; order Sphingomonadales; family Sphingomonadaceae; genus Flavisphingomonas; species Flavisphingomonas formosensis. The sequence continues at coordinate 26,454 of NZ_WRPK01000010.1, read as the reverse complement.
CGCGCGGCCGCTCGATCGTCGCCAGATGCAGCACTTCGGGCCCGCCGAAATGATCCAGCACCATCGCCTGCATGCTCGCCTGGTCCGCCCCGGCCTCCGCCGTGTTCGATGCCGTCACGCTCATCGGAATGCCGCTCTCCCTGTGTCTCGCCACCGTTGCTGGGCGATTGATTGCAGCGCGGTTCTGCCCTTCGCGCAACGCAAAAGCAAAGCGATTCTGCTGACAGATGTGACAATGCGTGAAACATAGTTGCCGTACTCGCGATATAGCGATACTCGACTCGTCAAAATTCGGGCCAATGAGCGGGAGAGCGGGCTTGATCGATTTCAGCGGTAAGATCGTACTCGTCACCGGTGGCGGCGTCGGCATCGGGCGCGCCACGGCGGAGGCGTTCGGCAAGGCCGGCGCGAAGCTTGCCGTCATCGAGAAGCGTCAGGATCGCGCCGACGATGTCCGTCAGGCGCTGGAGGGCGCGGGCGTGGAGGCGATGGTCGTGGTCGGCGACGTCACCGATTCCGCGACGGTCGCCAGGCTGGCGGAGGATATCGACGCGCGCTTCGGCGGGCTCGACGTGCTGGTCAACAATGTCGGCGACTTCCTGATGATCGCCAAGCGCTTCTGGGACATGACCGACGACGAGATCGAGCGTCTCTACGCGGTCAATCTGCGCCATATCTTCTCGGTGACGCGCGCGATGATCCCGCTTCTGCGCAAGAAGGGCGCCGGCAGCAGCATCGTCAGCGTCTCCTCGATCGAGGGCTTCCGCGCCATCCCCAACGGCGCGGTCTATGCGGCGTTCAAGGCGGGCGTCACCGGCTTCACCAAGAGCCTCGCGGTCGAGCTCGCGCCGGAGGGCATCCGCGTCAACCTGATCGCGCCGGAGACCACCGACACGCCGCAGGTCGCGATCTGGAAGATGATCGCGCCCGAACATCGCGAGCATATCAAGAGCTGGATCCCGATGGGCCGTTTCGGCGAGCCCGAGGACATGGCCGGCGGCATCCTGTTCCTGGCGAGCTCGCTCGCCGGCTGGATCACGGGCACGTCGCTCCACATAGACGGCGGCGCGCTGGCCGCGGGCGGCTGGTACCGCGACGTCAACGGTACCTGGACCAACGTTCCGGTGATCACCGGCAACGGGATGAATTTCTAGCGCAGTCGTCACCCTGAACTTGTTTCAGGGTCCATCGTGCAGAACGCACGGACTATGCAGATTGAGAAGTGGATGCTGAAACAAGTTCAGCATGACAAGAGGAAGTATACCGATGAAGATTTTGGTGGTCGGCGGCGGCGGGATGATCGGCGGCGATGCCGCGCTGCGCTACAAGGCGATGGGCCATGACGTGACCATCGCCGGGCGCAACGCGCCGCAGGCCGGCACGCCGCTCGGCAATCTGCCCTTCCTCAAGGGCAATTATATCGAGAACAGCTTCGACAAGGCGGATCTCGCCAAGTTCGATGCGGTTGTCTTCGCGGCAGGCAACGACGTGCGCCACATTCCGCAGGATGGCGGCGACGACTATTGGCGTCAGGCGAACAGCATCGCCATCCCGCGCTTCTTCGAATCGCTGAAAGTCGCGGGTGTGAAGAACGCCGTCAACATCGGCAGCTTCTATCCGCAGGCCGCGCCGCAGCTCGTCGAGGGCAATGCCTATATCCGCTCGCGCAAGGAATCCGACGAGGGCGTCTGCGCGCTCGCCGATGGCAATTTCCGCTCGATGAGCGTCAACGCGCCCTTCGTGCTCGGTGCCGTGGATGGGCTGATCATCCCGATGTTCGTCGCCTATGTGCAGTTCGGCCAGGGCAAGCTCGGCCTGCCCGAGACGGTGCCGCCGGGCGGGGTCAACTTCATCTCGTGCCGCTCGCTCTCCGAGGCGGTGTTCGGCGCGATCGAGCGCGGCGTGCCTGGCACATCCTACCTCGTCGGCGACGAGAATCTCAGCTTCCAGGACTATTTCGGCCTGTTCTTCGAAGCGGCTGGCCGTCCGAAGCCAGAGGTGAAGGACGAGGAGATGGCGCTGCTGCCGGATGTCGCGATCTTCTTCGGACGCGGCAACACGCTCTATTACGAACCCGACGCGGAGGAGAATGCGCTGCTCGGTTATCGGCGGGGCGACATCAAGGCGGCGGTTCAGGGGCTCTACGACCAATATAAGGATATGTGAGGATGACGAAGCGGCTCACGGGCAAGGCAGCGATCGTTACCGGCGGAGGAGACGGCATCGGCCATGGCATCGTGCGCCGCCTCGCCTCCGAAGGCGCGCGCGTGCTGGTGGCGGAATTCAACGCCGAGACCGGCGCGCGCACGGCCGAGGAGACGGCGCGCGAATATGGCGTCGAAGTTGCGTTCCTGCAGGTCGACGTGACCGACAAGGCGCAGGTCGAGGGCATGATCGCCGACGCCCAGAGCCGCTTCGGCACCGTCGACATCCTGGTCAACAACGCCTGGGGCGGCGGCAACATCAAGCGCATCGAGAATAAGAGCGACGCCGATATCCAGCACGGCGTGACGATGGGTCTCTATTCGGCGATGTGGGCGATGAAGGGCGCGTTCCCGCTCATGAAAGCCAGCGGCTGGGGCCGGATCGTCAACCTCTGCTCGCTGAACGGCGTCAACGCGCATATCGGATCCGCCGAATATAATGTCGGCAAGGAGGCGCTGCGGGCCTATACGCGCACGGCCGCACGCGAATGGGCTCCCTACGGCATCACCTGCAACATCGTCTGCCCGGCCTCCATCAGCGCCTCCTATCGCGCCTTCCGTGCGGCCAATCCCGAGACGGCGCAGCACATGGATTCGATGAATCCGATGGGCCGCATGGGCGATCCGGAGACCGATATCGCGCCGGTGGTGGCGTTCCTGTCGAGCGAGGACAGCCGTTACATGACCGGCAATACCCTGTTCGTCGACGGCGGCGGCCACATCAACGGCGTCGCCTGGGCGCCGGAGCTGCCAGACGCGGCTTGATCGCCGCCCGTCATCTCGTAAACAGGCGGGCTATGTCCCGTTCTGTCGCTCCTGCTGCTTCCACGCCCCGTCTCGTCGGCCGTCCGCGCCGGCTTACCCTCGATGGCCTGCTCGATACGGCCATCGAGATGGGGCTGGCCGATCTCAACATGAAGGATCTGGCCGCGCGGCTGGGCGTCGGCATTGCCACTCTGTACCGTTATGTCGCCAACCGCGACGAGCTGATCCGCCTCGCCTCCGGGCGCCAAGCCTATCGCCAGACGCCGGCGGACACGGGCCAGCCGCTTGCCGAACTGGTGCGCGACTATGCTGCTTCGCTGTACAGTTCGATCGGCGCCAACCCTCATCTCGTCATCGGCTTCATCGAGGCGCGGCTGGGCATCGCGGCTGAGATCGAGTTTCTGGAAAACTATCTCGCGGCCATGCGCGCGCGGGGCTACGGCATCGCCGCGGCGATGGATCTCTATCGCTCGCTCGGGATGATCGTGCTCGGTGCGGCGGCGGCTCGTGCGCATTTCAGCGCGCTCTCCGCGCAGGGAACCGATCAGGCGACGGAGCTGGACCGTGCCTTCGCCGTCTGGGAGCCCGACGAGTTGCCCAATCTGCGCGAGGCTGCGAGCTATTATGCCGACGCCGACGCGATCTGCGACTGGCGCACCGTGCTCGATCGCATCATCGCGGATTTCGAGCGCAAGCACGGCAAGGGGTGAGCCGCTTCCTCTGATATATATGTCTGGCGGGCGATGTTTTGCGCAAAAGCGTGGCGAGCCGGGCAGGAGGTAACGGTTCACGCAAAAATCCCGGTCAGATCGCGAGGCGGCCGCGTTGACTCTAAAGTGAACGCCATTTACTTTGGCTCCAAGACCGAGAATGGCGTGTAGGAGCGGGTGGTGGCGACGATCGCGAAGGAGCTGCGGGGCGGAAATCATGCGCCTGCGGCAGGGTTCGGCCTCACACCGGATCAGCAGGAAATCCTCGATCTCGCCAGCGATTTCGCGCGCGACGAATTCTGGCCGCTGCAGCAGCGGATGGACGATGAGGAATGGTGGCCCGAGCAGACCATGCCGTCGCTCGCGCGCATGGGTTTCCTCGGCGTCACGGTCGATCCCGCGGATGGCGGCGCGGGCAGCGATTTCTTCACGTCGGGCCTGATCGCGCAGGGACTCGCGCGCTGGAACCATTCGCTGGCGCTCAGCTATGTCGCGCACGAGAATCTCTGCCTCAACAACATCGCCCGCAACGCTTCGCCGGAGTTGCGCAAGCGCTACCTGCCCGGGCTGTGCGACGGCAGCCTGATCGGCGCGCTCGGCCTGACCGAGCCCGGCGCCGGCTCGGACGCGCTCGGATCGATGGCGACGACGGCGCGTCGCGAAGGCGACAAATATATCCTCAACGGACGCAAGCTCTATATCACCAACGGCCCCGTCGCGGACGTGATCCTCGTCTATGCGAAGACCGACAAGGCTGCGGGCGCCAAAGGCATCTCCGCCTTCATCGTCGAGAAGGGCTTTCCCGGCTTCAAGGTGGCGCAGAAGCTCGACAAGATGGGCTTCCGGGGCTCGACCACCGCCGAGCTGGTGTTCGACGATTGCGAGGTTCCGGTCGAAAATCTCGTCGGCACCGAGAATAAGGGCGTCGCGATCGTGATGGGCGGCCTCGATCTCGAGCGCGCGATCGTCGCGATGCTAAACGTCGGCATGGCGGAGCGCGCGCTCGATCTGGCGGTGGACTACGCCAAGACGCGGCAGCAGTTCGGCAAGGCGATCGGCGAGTTCCAGCTCGTTCAGGGCAAGCTCGCCGAAATGTATGTCGCGGTCGAGACGATGAAGACCTTCTGTTATCGCACGCTGGCCGAGGCGAACACTCTGGATCATGGTGCTGGCGGGCGTGGCGAGATCCACAAGCTCACCGCCGCCGCGATCCTGTATGCGGCGGAACAGTGCACCCGCGTGGTGTCGGACGCCGTCCAGATCTTCGGCGGGCTCGGCTATATGCGCGAGGCGGAGATCAACCGCCTCTATCGCGCATCGAAGCTGCTCGAGATCGGCGCGGGTACCACCGAGATCCGCAAGGTGATCATCGCGGGAGAATTGCTGCGCTGATCGGGCGCGAACGGCTGCGGACCGCTCCACTGAAGGGCGGCCGCTTCAACGGGAGGAAGCATATGGCGTTCAAGCGGGCACGATGGCTGGGCGTGGCGCTGGTGGCGATGGCCATCGGCGGCTGGCAGTGGGCGGAACGGACGCAGGCGACGGCGCCGGCTGCGGCGATGGTGGACGGCAAGCGTCTCGCCAACGCGGCTGCCGATGGGGCCAACTGGCTCACTTATGGTCGCACCTATGACGAGCAGCGCTTCAGCCCGCTCGCCCAGATCAACGACCAGACCGTCGGGCGGCTCAGCCTCGCATGGTATGCCGATCTCGACACCGACCGCGGGCAGGAGGCGACGCCGCTGGTCGCGGACGGCGTGCTCTATACCACCAGCGCCTGGTCGAAGGTGTTCGCCTATGACGCGGTGACGGGCAAGCTGCTCTGGTCCTACGATCCCCAGGTGGCCGGCAAGAAGGGCTATGACGGCTGCTGCGACGTCGTGAACCGCGGCGTCGCCTTGTGGAACGGCAAGGTCTATGTCGGCGCCTTCGACGGCCGGCTGATCGCGCTCGATGCCAAGACCGGCAAGCCCGTCTGGTCCACTCAGACGACCGATACCTCGCGCCCCTACACCATCACCGGCGCGCCCCGGGTCGTCCATGGCAAGGTCTTGATCGGCAATGGCGGCGCCGAACTCGGCGTGCGCGGCTATGTCAGCGCCTATGATGCCGAGACCGGCAAGCTCGTCTGGCGCTTCTACACCGCACCCAATCCAGACGGCAAACCGGACGGCGCGGCGTCGGATGCGATCTTCGCCAAGGTCGCCAACGCCACCTGGGGCGCGAACGGCCAGTGGAAGCAGATCGGCGGCGGCGGTACCGTATGGGACACGATCGTCTATGATCAGGAACTGGACCAGGTCCTGATCGGCGCAGGCAATGGTAGCCCCTGGAATCGCCGGATCCGCTCCGGCGACGATGGCGACAATCTCTTCCTCTCGTCGATCGTCGCCCTCGATCCGGACACCGGCGCCTATAAATGGCACTATCAGGAGGTGCCGGGCGAGGAGTGGGATTTCACCGCCACCCAGCCGATCATGCTCGCCGACGTGCAGATCGACGGCAAGCCGCGCAAGGTGCTGTTCCATGCACCGAAGAACGGTTTCTTCTATGTGATCGACCGGGTCACCGGAAAGCCGGTCTCCGCCACCACCTTCACGCCCGTCAACTGGGCGGACGGCTATGACGAGAAGACCTGGCGGCCCAAGATCCGCCCGGAGGCGCGCTACAGCGAGAATGGCGGCGATTTCCGCGCGCTGCCGAGTGCGTTCGGCGCGCATAACTGGCACCCGATGGCCTATAGCCCGAAGACCGGGCTGGTCTATCTGCCGGTGCAGCTCCTGCCGTTCGGCTACAAGGACGACGAGAATTTCAAATATGTCCCGGGCCGCTGGAACCTGGGCGACGTCTCTGCCGACGGCCTCGGCCCGCGCACCGCGGCGGGCCTCGCCGCGTTGCGCGCGATGGTGAAGGGGCGCACGCTTGCCTGGGATCCGGTCGCCAAAAAGGCCCGTTTCACCATCGAGCATCCGGGGCCCGGCTATGGCGGCATCCTCGCGACTGCCGGCAATCTGATCTTCCAGGGCGGCCCGGACGGCAGCTTCGCGGCATGGAGCGCGGACAGCGGCAAGCAGCTCTGGACCTTCGACGCGCAGAGCGGCGTGATGGGTGGTCCCGCCACTTATTCGGTCAATGGCCAGCAATATGTGGCGGTGATGGCGGGGCTGGGCGGATCCTTCGGGATCAGCTCGCCGCTGGCGCCGCAGCAATATAAGCGACCGAACGGACGCGTGCTGGTGTTCAAGCTCGGCGGCACGGCGAAATTGCCGCCGTTCAAGCCGGTCGTCCCGCCCGCGCAGGATTTCGCCGGCAGCTGGTCCGATGCGACGATCGCCAAGGGCGAAGTGCTCTATGCCGGCAATTGCGGCTTCTGCCACGGGCCGTCCACTTACTCGAACGGCGTGCTGCCCGATCTGCGCCGTTCGCAGATCGCGGCCGACAAGGACGCCTACGACTCGGTGGTGATGCAGGGCGCGCTCGAGGAAAAGGGCATGGTCAACTTCTCCAAATGGATCTCGGCGGAGGATGCCGATGCCATTCGCGGCTATATCGCCAGCCAGGCCCGCATCCTGAAGCAGCGGGAGACGGCCAAGGGCGCGCCGCCCGCGCCGAAGGGCTGACGCCATGGGGTTGGCAGTCGAGGATTTCGAGGTCGGCCGGACCTTCGAGACGCGCGGGCGCACGGTGGGCGAGGGGGATATAAGCCTCTATGCCGGGCTGGTCGGCGACTGGACGCCGATCCACATGGACGATCATTTCGCGCAGGCCCAGGGCTGGCCCGCGCGGATCGCCCATGGCACGCTTCCGATGAACATGGCGATCGGCATGTTCTCGCAGATGGGCGTGCTGGACGACGGCGTGATCGGTGCGCTCGGCGTCGAATGGAGCTTCCGTGGGCCTGTCGTGCTCGGCGACACCATCTATGCCACGGTGACGGTGCTTGAGACGCGGGTGACCAGCAATCCCGCGCGCGGCGTCGTCAAGTTCGGCTTCGCGGTCCGTACCCAGGCGGGCGCGGCCGTCCAGGACGGCACGCTGACCGTGATGATGAAGACCCGCAATGGCTAGGCAGCCGGAGCCGCCGCCGCATCTGCGTACTGCGCATGATTGCTTCGCGGCGGCAGCGGCGCGGGTGCCGGACCGCGACTTTCTATGCATCCCGGCCCATGCCGGGCGGGATTATCATCCGGACGGCGTGACCTACAGCTATGCTGCAATGGCCGCGCGCATTGCCGTGGCGCGTGCGCGCTTCGAACGATCGGGCTTCGGCCATGGCCACAGCGTGGCGATGATGGTCGGCAACCGGCCGGAACATTTCGAGCAGCTCTTGGCTGCGAACGTGCTCGGCATCTGCATCGTGCCGGTCAGCCCGGACTATACGCCGGCCGAGATCGCGCATCTTCTCGGCGATTCCGGCGTCGACATGGTGATCGCCACCGCTTCCCGGCTTGCGGATGTCGAGGCGGCCGCTGCGCTTGCCGGGCGGCGCCTGCCGATCCACGATATCGATGCCTTGCCCGAACGTTTCGCGCCGCCCGTCCGTGATCCGCGCCCCGGCGTGCCCGACCGCGAAACCGTGGCGAGCCTGCTCTATACGTCGGGCACCACGGGCCTGCCCAAGGGCTGCCTCGTCTCCAACGAATATTTCGTCTCGTCCGGTCAATGGTATGCCTCGCGCGGCGGGCGGATGACCTTTGCCGACGATAGCGAGCGGCTGTTCAATCCCTTCCCGGTCTTCCACATGAATGCGGGCGTGATCAGCGCGGTCGCGATGATGCTGACCGGCGGTTGTCTGATCAGCGCCGATCGCTTCCATCCCAGGAGCTGGTGGCAGGACATCATCGGGACCCGCGCCACGATCATGCATTATATGGGCGTGATCCCGGCGATGCTGATGAGCCTGCCGCCGGCGCCCGAGGAGCGGCAGCACGGCCTCAAATTCGGCATGGGTGCCGGCGTCGCGCCGACCCTCCACGCCGCGTTCGAGGAGCGGTTCGGCTTCCCGCTGATCGAGGTCTGGGGAATGACCGAGACGGGCCGGCTGCTGCCCGATAATATCGAGCCTCGATCGGTCGACAAGCGGGCCTTCGGTCGCGCCGCGCCCGGCCTCGAAGTCCGTATCGTCGATGCCGACGACAAGGAGGTACCGCGCGGCGAGATCGGCGAGTTTACCGTCCGCCACAGCGCGGAGGAGCCGCGCAAGGGCTTTTTCTCCGGCTATCTCAACCATGAGGCGCTGACCGAGCATGTCTGGCGCGGCGGCTGGTTCCATACCGGCGACGTCGTCCGCCAGGAGGAGGACGGGCTGCTCGTCTTCGTCGATCGCACCAAGAACATGATCCGCCGTTCAGGCGAGAATATCTCGGCCGGAGAAGTCGAGGCGGCGCTCGCCTCGCATCCCGGCGTCGTCTCGGTGGCAGTTCTCGCGGTTGGCGACGATCTGCGTGAGGAGGAGGTGCTCGCCTGCGTCGTGCCGGCCGAAGGGCTGGCGCGGGATGCGGAGAGCGCCCGCGCGCTGATCGACCACTGCCGAGCCCGGCTCGCCTATTACAAGCTTCCGGGCTGGTTGATCTTCCGCGACTCTTTGCCCACAACCAATACCAACAAGGTGCAGCACCGGCTGATCTTCGCCGCCGGCGAGGATCCCCGGAAAGCCGAGGGATGCTTCGATCTGCGCCAGGAGAAGGCGGGCCACCGCACGCGCCAAGCCGCAACACACTGACCCATTCCCAAGGAGAGTATGACATGACCGCCGAACTGAAGATGCTGATCGGAGGCGAGCTCGTCGAAGGCGACGCGACGCTCGACGTCGTCAATCCTGCCACCGCCAAGACCTTCGTCACCGTCGCCCGCGCCTCCGAGGCTCAGGCCGCCAAGGCGATCGCTGCGGCGAAGAAGGCGCAGCCCGCCTGGGCGGCGCTCTCCCGCGAGCAGCGGCAGGGCTATCTCAACAAGCTCGCCGACGCGATCGACGCGAACGCCGACAAGCTGGCCCGCACCCTGACCCAGGAGCAGGGCAAGCCGCTGCCCGAGGCGCAGGCCGAGATCGCCTACACCACCATCTTCCTGCGCTATTTCGGCGGCATGGAATTGCCGGTCGAGGTCGCGCAGGATGATGCCGATCTGCGTGTCGAGGTGCATTACAAGCCGCTCGGCGTCGTCGTCGGCATCGCGCCTTGGAACTTCCCGGTGCTGATCGCGATGAACAAGGTCGGTCCGGCGCTGACGCTCGGCAACACGATCGTGATCAAGCCTGCGCCGACCACGCCGGCCGCCACGCTGATGGTGGGTGAGCTCGCCGCCAGCATCCTTCCGCCGGGCGTGCTCAACATCGTCGTCGACCAGAATGATCTCGGCGGCTTCCTCACCAGCCATCCGGACGTGAACAAGGTGTCCTTCACCGGTTCCACCGTCACCGGCAAGAAGGTCGCGGCCAGCGCCGCCTCGACCCTGAAGCGCCTGACGCTGGAGCTCGGCGGGAACGACGCCGGCGTGGTGCTCGACGATGTCGACGTGAAGAAGACGGCTCAGGGCGTAATGGCCTCGGCCTTCATGAACGCCGGCCAGGTCTGCATCGCGCTCAAGCGCCTCTATGTGCCGAGCAAGATCTATGACGAGATGTGCGACGAGCTCGCGACTCTCGCCGAGGAGACCAGCTATGGCGACGGCCTGCAGCAGGGCGTGAAGGTCGGCCCGCTGCAGAATGCCCAGCAGTTCGAAAAGGCGAAGAAATTCCTCGAGGACGCCAAGCGCGACGGCAAGATCATTGCCGGCGGCGCGGCGGGCGACGGCGACGGCTATTTCATCAAGCCGACCATCGTGCGCGATATCAAGGAAGGCTCGCCGCTGGTCGACGAGGAGCAGTTCGCGCCGATCCTGCCGGTGATCCAGTATGACGACATCGACGATGTCATCGCCCGCGCCAACGACACCAATATGGGCCTCGGCGGCTCGGTCTGGTCGTCTTCGATCGATCGCGCCTATGAATATGCCAAGCGGGTGGACAGCGGTACGGTCTGGATCAACCACCACACCCATTTCGCGCCGCACATTCCGTTTGGCGGCGCGAAGGAGAGCGGCATCGGCGTGGAGTTCTCGGCACACGGCCTCTCCGAATATGCTCAGAAAGCGGTGATCAGCATCAACAAGCATTGATCGCGAAGCGTAGGTAAGAACTCTCCCGCCTGCGGGCTGCGTTATTACCCATCGCTGATTTTTGGAGCGTTTCTTCTTCGTCACCCCAGCGAAAGCTGGGGTCGCTCTCGACAGTCACCCGGCTACCGGTTGAGAGTGATGCCAGCATCCGCTGGCATGACGAAGCAAGATCGCGACCAGGATGATAGGGGCATAGACTAGGGCGCAGGCGGGCGATTATCCTTGGGGATCGCCTTCAATACAGTTGATACTTCTCGTTCCCGACGAACCCCATGCGCGTCACGCCCGCGCGCTTGATCTCCGCCATCACCTGGTCGACCGCTTCGTAGCGCGCCTCCGCATCTGGCTGGAATTGCAGCTCCGGTTCGCTCGGCAACTGCATGGAGCGCTCCAGATAGGCGCGCAGCGTCGCCCTGTTCACGGCGGATCCATTCCACCGGGTGACCCCGCCGGCATCGATCGTGAGCCGGTTGCGCAGCGTGTCGACGACCGTTCCCGCAGGTCCGTTGGGAAGATCGGTCTTCACCGCATGCGTCTGGATCGGAATGGTGATGATGAACATGATCAGCAACACCAGCATCACGTCGATCAGTGGCGTCGTGTTCATTTCCACCATCGGGGCGGAATCTGCGGGAAGAAGGTTGGCGGCCATGACATCCCTCATCATGTTATGATATAACAATGAACATGCTATGCTCGGGAAATCTGGGCAAGGGAATTTTCGCGTCGATGGACGATCTGCGGCGGTTGGCGGAAATCTTCGATTCAACTTTTGGTATTTCCTTTTTATTTTCGTTTCCAAAGTCTTCATCGAAGCAATAGATCGATCCCGAGTAGACAGGACCAGCAGATTGTCTACGAAGACTCTTCCGGTGATCCAACCGTGCGCCGGCAGGGCTCGATCCCGAAGGGGAGTAGCGACATGGTCTTCCGAAAGCTGACGATTTCTTTCGCGGCGGCGATGTTCGCCCTGGCCGCACCGGTGGCGGCGAAGCCGGATTATGCCATTCGCGAGATCCCGACCAACGGAACGACGCTGCACGTGCGCATCGCGGGGCGTGGGCCCGCCGTCGTGCTTCTGCACGGCTTCGGCGATACCGGAGACATGTGGGAACCGCTGGCCGAGGATCTGGCCCGGGATCATCGGGTGATCGTACCGGATTTGCGCGGCATGGGCCTTTCGGCTCATCCGGCGTCGGGCTATGACAAGAAGACGCAGGGCGTCGACATTGCGGGCATTCTCGATGCGCTGGGCGTCGACAAGGTCGACGTGGTCGGCCACGATATCGGCAACATGGTCGCCTACGCCTTCACGGCGCAATATCCAGACCGTGTCCGCAAGCTGGTCCTGATCGACGCGCCTGTGCCCGGTCTCGGAGACGCGTGGGAATGGCTCAAGCGCCAGCCCTCGACGTGGCACTTCAACTTCTACGGCCCCGACGAGGAGCGGCTGGTTGCGGGTCGCGAGCGGATCTTTCTGGATCGTTTCTATAATGAGCTTTCCGCTCATCCGGAAAGCATAACCGAAGCCACGCGCTCTCATTACGCGGCGCTTTATGCGCGGCCCGGTGGAATGCATTCGGCCTTTTCCCAATTCGCCGCATTCCCTCAGGACGAAAAGGACAATCAGCAGCTGTTCGCGCGAGTGGGCAAGCTTAAGATGCCGGTCCTCGCGGTCGGCGGCGACAAGTCGCTGGGCGTCAAGATGGGCGAGTCCGCCGGCTTCTTCGCCAGCAACGTCCAGCGGGCGATCATTCCCGATGCCGGCCACTGGCTGATGGAGGAAAGGCCGGAGGAGACCGTCCGTGCTGTGGCGGGGTTCATCCGGACTCCGTGATAAGCCGCGCGGCAAGCGCCGGCCGTAGCATGTTTGTGCAGTCGATCTGGCGCCGCTGGATGGAATGAGCCGGCTGTCGCTGGCGGCGTCCGGCGTCTCGCGGCAATCCCCCCGTTCATGCCAGCCTCGCAGCATGAGCCCGCCGACCCGCTACAGCCCCGCCCTGATCCCCGCCGCCCGCACGTTCGCCGAGCGCGGCGCGCTCGACAAGGATCTCGCCGCCGCCTTCGGCGTCCATTTCAAGACCATCCGCGAGTGGAAGCAGCGCCATCCCGATTTCGCCGCCGCCTGCAAGCTCGGCCGCGATGCAGCCGACGCGGCGGTCGAGCGCGCGCTGTTCCGGAGGGCCACCGGCTATGATCGCGAGACCGAGCGCGTCTTCCTGCGCGACGGCACGCTCGTCCGCGTCGCCGTCACCGAGCATGTCCCGCCCTGCGACAAGGCCGCCACCTTCTGGCTGCGCGTCCGCCGTCCCGATCGCTGGGACCCGCCGCCGGTGATCCGGCACGCCGATGACGACGCCCTCTCGTCCACCGAGGAGGCGCTGCGCGATATCGAGGAGGATGCCTATGAGGCGATGTGCGCCGCCCAGGACGGCGGGCCGGAGATGGACGGCGACGAAGATGGAATGGCCCGGATCGATGCGCTCGATCCTGGGCCTGTCTCGCCGGCGGACGATGGCGATCCGCTGGTGGGGCTCACGTCAGATAAGTCCTACGAAGAGGGCCGTACCATTCCCTCCCGTCATCCCGACGAAAGTCGGGATCCATTAGCCGCAGCGTCGCGCCTTGTCGGCAACGCTGCGGCTAATGGATCCTGGATCAGCGAGGCGACCCGGCGAGCCGGGATGACGAAAAAGGAGGAGGCCGCCGATACCCTCCCTCGTCGCATACACCCCCCGCTGCCCGATCCGATCGCCGTGCCCCTGGTCGAGCCGATCGACGCCGCTCCCTCCGCGCCGGGCTCCAAATATGACCCCACTTTCGTCCCCATCGCCCGGCAGTTGGCCGAACAGGGGGCGCTCGATCGCGATCTGGCGCGGGCCTTCGGCATCTCGCTCACCACCTTGCGCCAATGGACCTTGCGCCACGCCGCGTTCGGACAGGCGGTCCGCCTCGGCAAATCCGTCGCCGACGATGCCGTGGAGGCGGCGTTGTTCGCCCGCGCCACCGGTTACGCTTATATGCGCGAGACGGTCCTGCTGACCGACGCGGGCGAGGTGCTGCGCGGCGAGATCCTTGTCCAGCAGCCGCCCTCGCTCCCAGCGATGCTGTTCTGGCTCGACCGCCGCCGGACCGACCGCTGGTCTCCCCTCTCTCCGTCCGATCTCGATCCCGACGAGGCCGCCGCCCTCATCGCCGAGACCCGCGAGCGCGTCGCCGAATATGACCTCCACCGCCGCCACTGGCGCACCCATGGCTGCGCGCCGCCCGATCGCGATGAGCCCGCGCCGCCCGACTGGCTCTGGGACGAGGAGGATCTTAGCGATGAAGAGGACGATGATGTCTCGAACGGGGAGGCGTAATATCGGCGATCACCCCGCAGCCGGCATCACTCCCCCAGCCACACCGGCTTGCGCTTCTCGGCGAACGCCTTCGGCCCTTCCTGCGCGTCCTTGCTGCGATAGGCGCGCTCCCAGGTGTTGCGCGCGGCGCGCAGGGCCGGGGTGCGGCCCATCTCGGTCGCGAGCATCACCGTCTCCTTCGCCGCGGCGACGGAAAGCGGCGCATTCTCGACGATCCGGCGCGCGATCTTCATCGCCTCCTCGACGAGCTGGTCGGGCTCGGCGACGCGGTTGACCAGGCCGATCTCATAGGCGCGCTGCGCGTCGATCGGATCGCCGGTCAGCAATATCTCCATCATGATCCGCTGCGGGATCATGTTGATCAGCGGCGCTGCCCAGGGCGATCCGCGGCCGACCTTCACCTCGGTCACCGCGAAACGCGCGGTGGTCGAGGCGACGCACAGGTCGCAGGCCTGGGCGATCAGCCAGCCGCCCGCGAAGGCGACGCCGTTCACCGCCGCGATCGTCGGCTTGGTGATCTCGATATTGTCGCCCGGCACCGGGAACATGCCGCGCGGCGGCACGGTGAGCTTCAGCTCGGCCATCTCCTTGAGGTCGCCGCCCGCGCAGAACGCCTTCTCGCCGGAGCCGGTGAGGATCGCGACGCGCAGTTCGGGGTCGTTCTCGAACCGCTCCCAGCCGGCGAACAGCCCCTCGCGCACCTCGCGGCCGAGCGCGTTGCGCGCCTCCGGCCGGTCGATGGTCATCAGCGCGATGCCGGGTTCCGGCACCTCGAAACGGACGGCGTCTCCCATTAATAGCCCCTCTGGAACAGCGCGTGCGCCTCGCGTTCGAGGCTTTCGCGGAAATCGGGATGCGCGATCGCGATCAGGCGCCGCGCGCGTTCGGCCAGCGACTGGCCCTTGAGCTCGGCCGCGCCGAACTCGGTGACGATCACGTCGGTCTCGACCCGCGCCGTAGTCACCGGGCCGGACAGGCGCGCGACGATGCGGCTGGAGGTGCCGCCTTGCGCGGTCGCCGGCAGCGCGATGATCGAGCGCCCGCCCGGCGAGCGCGCGCCGCCGCGCACATAATCGACCTGGCCGCCGGTGCCGCCGACATATGATCCGCCGACTTCCTCGGCATTCACCTGGCCGGTGAGGTCCACCTCGACCGCCGAGTTGATCGAGACCAGCTTGGGCAGCGCGCTGAGGATCGCATCGCCATGCGTCGTCGCCGAGGCGCAGATCCGTACCGCCTTGTTGTTGTGGCAGAAGCGATAGAGCCGCTCGCTGCCGATCAGCGCGCCGGTCACCGAGACGCCGCGATCAGCCCGCTTGGTCGCATTGGTGAGCGCGCCGGATTCGGTGAGGTCGACCAGCGAGTCGCCGATCATCCCGCTGTGCAGGCCGAGGTCCTTGCGGTCCGAGATCAGCTGCGCGATCGCGTCGGGCACCGCGCCGACGCCGAACTGCAGGATCGATCCGTCGCCGATGTAGCTCGCCGCGATCTGCGCGATCGCCCGGTCGCCTTCGCCGATCTTCGCGGGCGGCACGCTCACCACCGGCCGGTCGGTCTCGATGCGATAGTCGATATGCGAGCCGGGCAGCAGCTTGTCGCAGGGCACGAACGGCACCTGCGCGTTGATCTCGGCGACCACGACACGCGCATTGGCGACCATCGCCTGGGTATAGTCGTTGATCACGCCATAGCTGTGATTGCCGTCGGCATCCACAGGGCTGACCTGCACGAAGGCGACGTCGCAGGGAATGACGCCGTCCGCGATCAGCCGGCCGATCTGGCCGACATGGCAGGGGATGATGCCGAGCTTGCCCGCCTTGGAAAGCGTGCGCAGCGTCCCGATCGCGCCCATGCTGGTGAAGGCGATATGATCGGCATGCTCGGGCTTCAGCGTCGTCGAGAAGCTGGAGCCGACAAAGGCGGAGATGCCGCCGAGGCCCGCGCGCTGGGCCAGCAGCGCCTCGACCAAGGTGGAGGGCTCGCCCGCCGCCTGGCCCCAGACGACATGATCGCCCGGCCTGATGATGGCGGAAAGGTCCAGCGCGGCGGAATCGATGGTCACTGTCATGGGTGAATCACTCGTCGATCTTGAAATAGTCGGGCTTGGCGATCGTCCATTGGTCACCCCAGATCTGGTTGCCGCCGTCGACGTGCAGCACCTCGCCGGTGATGAAGCCGCCGCCGTCGCCGGCGATCATGCACACCGCGTCGGCAATCTCCTCGGCCTGGCCGAAGCGCTTCATCACATTGGTCTGTATCATCGCCTTCACCGCCTCGGGCTGGTAGGCATTCATCCCGCTGGTCGAGATCAGGCCCGGCGCGACGCAGTTGACGCGGATATTGAGCGGCGCCCACTCGATCGCCAGCGTCTTGGAGAGCGCGATCACCCCCGCGCGCGCCGCCGCGGTGTGCGCGACCCCGGGCATGCCGCGGCCGACGACCGCGACGATGTTGACGATCGATCCGGGCACGCTCGCAAAGCGCCAGCGCTGCGCGGCGGCCTGCATCATGTGCCAGCTGCCGTTGAGGTTGGTATCGATCACGGCGTTCCAGCCCTTGGGGCTGATGTCGATCGCGTGGCTCGGAAACTGACCGCCGGCATTGTTGACCAGGATGTCGACGCCGCCGAACCGCTCCCAGGCGGCATCGAACAGGCCGGAGACCGCATCGGGATCGCGGATCGTCAGCGCGTAGGTCATCACGTCGGCCTCGTAGCGCTCCAGCGCCTTGGCCGTATCCTCCAGCTTGGCGATATCGCGCCCGCACAGCACCAGGCTGCCGCCGAGCTTCGCCACCCAATGCGCGATGGCGCGGCCGAGCCCCGTGCCCGCGCCGGAGACCATCACCGTCTTGCCCGCGAAATAGCCCTCGCGCAGCGCCGGTGTCATCGCGGCGAGCGCCTCGTCGGTTCGGCCATATTGGGTCATATCTTGCGTTCGTGTCCTTCCCAGAAGGGCCGGCGCAGCTCGCGCTTCAGCACCTTGTTGGCGGGTGTCAGCGGGAATTCGCCGTCCCATATCTGCATGCTGCGCGGCAGCTTGTATCCGGCGATCAGCGGCCGGCAGTGCTCGATCAGCTCCACCTCGGTGAGCGTCGCTCCATCGTGGAGCCGGATGATCGCATGGACGCTTTCGCCCCATTTCTCGCTGGGTATGCCGACCACCGCGCATTGCCGGACGGCCGGATGAAGCGACACCGCATTCTCCACCTCCTGCGAATAGACATTCTCGCCGCCGGAGATGATCATGTCCTTCACCCGGTCGACGACATAAACGAAACCTTCCTCGTCCATCCGCCCGCCGTCGCCGGTGTGCATCCAGCCGCCGCGCAGCGCGTGCGCGGTCTCCTCGGGCCGGCGCCAATAGCCGAGCATCATATTCTCGCCGCGCACGACGATCTCGCCGACCTCGCCGCACGGTACCTCGACATCGTCCTCGTCGACGATGCGGATCTGCACGCCCACGGTGGCGCGGCCCGCGGCGCGGTAGACGCCCCGCGCGCGATAGTCGCCGCGCAGCGCATAGTCCGGCAGCACCGCGCACATCGGCGAAAGCTCGGTCATCCCATAGGCCTGGATGAACCGGGCCTGGGGCAGGGCGGCCACGGCACGGTCGAGCAGCGTCTCGGTGATCGGGGAGGCGCCGTAGATCACGGTGCGGAAGCTCGACGTGTCGGTCGCCGCGAAGTCCGGATGCTCGATCACCATCTGGATTACCGCCGGAACCAGCAGGCTCTCGGTCACGCCATGGGTCTGGATCAGCCGCAACGCCTCGCCTGCCTCGAACTGCGGCATGACGATCAGCGTGCCGCCGCTGCCCATCGTCGACAGCGCCGGCCAGGTGCCCGCCGCATGGAACATCGGGCCGTTGAGCAGATAGACGCAATCCTCGCGGAACAGCCCTTCGGACCAGCACATCATCGCCTCGTTGATGATGTTGCGATGGCTGAGCATCGCCGCCTTGGAGCGTCCCGTGGTGCCGCCGGTATAGCCGAGCTGGCAGAGATCGTCACCGCCACGCCCCGCATCCTCGCCCGGCTGATGATCGAGGATCAGCTGCTCATAGTGCGGCAGGCCGTCCGGGGTTTCGCCGATCGAGAGCATGCGGATCTCGGGGCGGCCGGCGATGATCTGCCGGCCGACATCGGCCATCTTGTCGTCGACGAAGAGCAGCACCGGCTCGCAATCGGCGATGCCGTCGATCAGTTCGGCAACCGACCAGCGCCAGTTGAGCGGCACGACGACGCCGCCCGCACGCGGGATCGCGCACAGCAGCTCGACATAGCGGTCGTTGGTGAGCGCAAGCACGGCGACCCGGTCGCCCGGCCGAACGCCCATCGCCTGCATTGCGCCGGCAATTCGCGACACGCGATCGGCGACCTCGCCCCAGTTCCGGCTCCTTTCACCGTCCACGATCGCGCGATGGCGCGTCCGCACGCGCGCGGTGCGGGCGAGCAGCGCGCCGACGCCGATCACCGGGCGCGGGGGAAGGCCATGATCAAAGCCCGGCATGGCGGCCTCCACGATCGGCCAGGTGCCCTGTCCGCACCTTTCGGTCGATCCCATTTCGTGATCCGGCCATGTTCCGCGCTCTCCCATGGGCAGCGTCGTTCGCGCTGTTGACGTTAAAATGAACTCCATTCATTATGGTGTCAACGAGGGGGATGGCGGCTTTGCCGGTCGCCCCGAAAAAACCAGCGCTGCCACTCGGGCAGGCGCAGCGTGAGAGGGGTTGAATGCCGCGCATCACTGCCGAGCGATTGCAGGACCGGCGCGACTCCATCCTGGCGGCCGCGCGGCAGGTCTTTGCGCGCAAGGGCTTCGCCCAGGCGTCGATCAGCGACATCGCCCAGATCGCCGGAACGTCGGACGGGCTGATCTACCGATATTTCGAGAGCAAGCGCGTGCTGCTGATCGAGGTGCTGAGCGCCTTCTATGGCCGGCTGATCGCGGGCACCGAGCAGATCATCGACGCCCAGCCCGATTTCGCCGGCAAGCTCACCGCGCTCGTGCAGCGCCATGTCCAGGCCTTTGCCGAGGATACCGATCTCTGCCGGCTGTTCATCGCCGAGGTGCGCAACTTCGACGACTATATCGGTTCGGCCAGCCAGGAGCTCAACCGGCGCTACACCTCGATCCTGCTGCGCGTGATCGCGTCGGGCGTTGAGCAGGGTGCGGTCTCACCGGAGATCGATCCCCGCCTGATCCGCGACATGCTGTTCGGCGGCATCGAGCATCTGGCCTGGCGGCATATCAGCGGCGGCATTGCGATCGATGTCGACGGAACGGCGCGGCAGATCTCGACGCTGCTGCTGGGGGGACTCAAGGGGACAGCAGCGTGAGCGAACTTCCTTTCCGATCGGTACTTGTCGCCAATCGCGGCGAGATCGCAGTGCGCATCCTGCGCACCGTCAAGGCGCTCGGGCTGCAGGGGCTCGTTGTCTATCATGCCGCGGACCGGGATTCTCCGGCGGTGCGTGCCGCCGACATCGCGATCGAGATCACCGGGCCGACGCCGGTCGCCGCCTATCTCGACGGCGCGCAGATCGTCGCGAAGGCGCGCGCGGCCGGAGCCGGGGCGATCCATCCCGGCTATGGCTTCCTTTCGGAGAATGCGGGCTTCGCGCGCGCCGTGGCCGAGGCGGGCATCGTCTTCGTCGGGCCGACGCCCGAAGCGATCGAGCTGATGGGCGACAAGGTCCGCGCGCGCAACTTCGTGGCCGAGCGCGGATTTCCCGTCGCGCCCTCCGCGATCGAGGACGACGATCCCGCGAGCTTCAACGAGCGTGCCCGTGCGGTCGGCGCGCCGCTCCTGATCAAGCCTTCGGCCGGCGGCGGCGGCAAGGGCATGCGGATCGTGCGCGATCTGGCGATCCTCGACGATGAGATTGTCCGTGCGCGCAGCGAGGGGCAGCGCTATTTCGGCGACGGGCGGCTTTATGTGGAGCGCTATGTCGAGCGGCCGCGCCATATCGAAGTGCAGGTGCTCGGCGATGCCCATGGCAATGTCGTCCACTTGTTCGAGCGCGAATGCTCGATCCAGCGGCGTTTCCAGAAGATCATCGAGGAAAGCCCGTCGCCCGGCCTCACGCCCGACGAGCGGACGCGGATCTGCGAGGTCGCGGCCGGGATCGCGCGCGCGGCGGGCTATCGCAACGCCGGCACCGTCGAATTCATCTACGGGGCGGGCGAATTCTACTTCCTGGAGATGAACACCCGCCTCCAGGTCGAGCATCCGGTGACCGAGGAGGTGACCGGTCTGGATCTCGTCGCCGAACAGCTGCGCGTCGCGGGCGGCGCTCCGCTCGGCTACGGCCAGGAGGCGGTGACGAGCAGCGGCCACGCGATCGAGCTGCGCCTCTATGCCGAGGACAGCACCCGCGATTTCGCGCCGACCACCGGACCGGTTCTGATCTATCGCACGCCCGCCGGCGTCCGGGTGGATTCGGGCATCGTCGAGGGCGGCCGCGTCACCGCGGCCTTCGATCCGATGCTCGCCAAGGTGATCGTGCATGGTGCCGACCGGGTCGAGGCGATCGCCAAGGCGGATAAGGCGCTCGCCGATCTCGTCCTGCTCGGTTGCCGGACCAACGCGGCCTTCCTGCGGCGCCTGCTCGCCGATCCGGATTTCGCGTCGGGCGATATGCACACCGGCCTGATCGCCGAGAAGCCGGCGCTGGCGGAAGATCCTCCGCTGGACGAGGACCAGATGACGCGACTGCTCGCTGCGGCGGCGCTGTCGCTGCGCACGATGCGCGACGCGGCCGATGCGGTGCCGCGGCTCCATGCGGCAATGGGCGGCTGGCGGAACTGACATGCAGCATATGATCGCAATCGAAGACGCCCTTCATCGCGTCTGGCTCAGCCGAGACGCGCAGGGCTATGTCCTGCATCTCGGTGCGCAACAGTGGCCCGTCGCGCTCGACGGAACGGCGCTTCGCGTCGCCGGCGCGGCCTCGCCCGTTACCATCGCGGTCGACGGAGACCGCGTCTATGTCCATATCGACGGAGCGGCGCACGAGCTCGTCTATCAGAGCCCGATCGCCTTCCACGCCGCCGAGGCGGGTGGCCCGGCGGAGGACATGGTCCGCGCGCCGATGCCCGGATCGGTGATCGCGACGCCCGTGACGGCAGGAGACAGCGTGGCAGCCGGCGACACGCTGATCGTGATCGAGAGCATGAAGCTCGAGACCGCGGTCAAGGCGCCGCGCGACGGCGTCGTCGAAACCGTCAATTTCGCCGTCGGGCAAAGCTTCGAGCGGGACGCCCTGCTCGTCACCCTCGCATCGCAGGAAGGCTGAGCGATGGCGCGCATCACCTCGCAGATCGATACCGGTTCGGACTCCTTCCTCGCCAATGCCGCGCATAATCGCGGCCTCGCCGAGGAACTGCGCCGCCGTCAGCAGGATGCCCGCTTCAAGCGGCCGCAGCGCGATCTCGATCGCCTCGCCCGGCAGGACAAGATGTTCCTGCGCGACCGGCTGGAGGCGCTGCTCGACCCCGGCACGCCGTTCCTCGAGCTGTCCACGCTTGCCGCGAACATGGCCTATGACGGGGACGTGCCCGGCGCCGGCCAGATGTCGGGCATCGGCATCGTCTCGGGCCGCGAGGTGATCATCCATGCCGACGATGCCTCGGTGAAGGGCGGCGCCTGGTATCCGCTCTCGGTCAAGAAGATCATACGCACGCTGGATATCGCGATCGAGAACCGGCTGCCCGTCATCCACCTGTGCGACAGCGCGGGCGGCTTCCTGCCGCTGCAGCGCGACCTGTTCGCCGATCGCTATTATGCGGGGCGCATCTTCCGCAACCAGTCGATCCTCTCGAAGATGGGCGTGCCGCAGCTCTCGGTCGTGCTCGGCCATTGCACCGCGGGCGGCGCCTATATCCCGGCGCTGAGCGATTACAGCGTGATCGTCCGAGGCACCGGCGCGATCTTCCTCGGCGGGCCGCCGCTGGTGAAGGCGGCGACCGGCGAGGAGGTGACCGTCGAGGAACTGGGCGGCGCGGACATGCACACCAGCGTGTCCGGCACTGCCGACTATCCGGCGGCGAGCGAGGCGCACGCCTTTGCCATCGCCCGCGAGATCGTCGGCCAGTGGACCGTCGCGGACAAGACCGGGATCGACTGGATCGAACCGGAAGAGCCCTATTACGATCCGCAGGAGCTGTACGGCATCCTGCCGCGCGATAGCCGCACCGTATTCGACATGCGCGAGCTCATCGCCCGCATCGCCGACGGCAGCCGCTTCCACGAATATCAGCCGGCCTATGGCACCACCCTGATCTGCGGCTATGCACGCATCTGGGGCTATAAGGTCGGCATCCTCGCCAATAATGGCGTGCTGTTCAACGACAGCTCGCTGAAGGGCGCGCACTTCATCCAGCTTTGCGACAAGAACCGCACGCCCTTGCTCTTCCTGCAGAACATCACCGGCTTCATGGTCGGCAAGGAATATGAACGGCGGGGTATCTCCAAGGACGGCGCCAAGCTGATCATGGCGGTCTCCGGCGCGAGCGTTCCCAAGTTCACGATCAACTGCAACGGTGCGTTCGGCGCGGGCGTCTACGGCATGTCCGGCCGCGCCTTCGACCCGCGCTTCATGTTCACCTGGCCCGGCGCCGGCACCTCGGTGATGGGGGCGGAGCAGGCGGCGAACGTGCTCAGCGACATCAAGATCCGCCAGCTCGCCCGCGAAGGCCGCAGCCTCTCCGAAGAAGAGATCGCGGCAATCCGCGAGCCCGTGCTCGAAGATTATAAGCGCGAGCAGAGCGCCTATTATGCGACTTCGGAACTATGGGACGACGGCATCCTCGATCCGGTGGACACGCGCAACGCGCTCGGCATCTGCATCTCGGCCGCGCTCAACGCGCCGATCGAGCAGCCGCATTATGGCGTGTTCCGGTTGTAGGGTTCGGCGTCACCCCGGCGTAAACTGGGGTCGCTAACAACCGGCACTTGGCTTGCAATAGTGAGCGATCCCAGCTTTCGCTGGGATGACGAATGAAGATAGGCCTCCTACAAGGAGAGAGTGATGTCCGAAGGTTTCCGTCTGCTGCCGAGCGACGAATATCCCCACGCGCCGGATGACGCGGTCAATTTCAACGAAAGCGTCTATACCAACGCCTTCGACGTGAAATCGGGAGTCGGCGGCTGGATGCGCGTCGGCAATCGCGTGAACGAAGGCTATGCCGAGAAATCGGTGGTCCTGTACCTCCCCGGCGGCCGCATCGCCTGCGCCTTCGGCCGGCCGGCGATCACCAGCAACGACGCGTTCGACGCCGAAGGGCTGAAGGTCGAGATCGTCGAGCCGTTCCGTCATCTGCGGCACAGCTATCAGGGCGAGATCATGGTGCTGGACGATCCCCAGCTGCTGCGCAAGCCGGACCAGATGTTCGCCCGGGCCAAGCGCGTCCAGGCCGATATCCTGTGGGATCACCGCTCGGCCAATCCGCTCCATGGCGGTGAGCCGACCAGCCCCGAGCAGCGCACCATGTATGGCCGCGATTTCTCGCGCGGGCACTTCAACCAGCACACGACGGTCACCGGCCACATCCGCATCGGCGACGAAGAGTTCCCGATCGATGGCCATGGCTGGCGCGACCATAGCTGGGGGCCGCGCTACTGGACGACCTTGTTCATCTATCGGCTCTTCCTTGCCACCTTCTCGGACAATAAGGGCCTGATGCTGCTCAAGATCTTCTCACCGGACGGCACGTCCCGCTCGGAAGGGGCGCTGCTGATCGACGGGCAATATGACGAGGTGATGGACCTCAGCGTCGTCAGCGAGTGGGACGAGCATAAGGATCCGACCGCGGCGAAGATCGGCGTGCGCACCGCGACGCGCTCCGTGCTGATCGAGGCGGAGGTGAAGAATCTCGCGCCGCTGCGCAACCGCCGCAAGGACGGCGACACGACGCTGATCTCGCGCATCGCCGAGGGCATCACCCGCTTCCGCTGGGACGGCGAAGAGGCTTGGGGGATGAGCGAGTATATCGAACGGATCGAGGACGGCCGGCTGATCGGCTGGCCGATCTGAGCCATGGCCGACGCTGAGGGTTTCGAGGATCTGCTGCGCGCCGTCCGCCGCCGTTTCGGCGAAGGTGCGCGGATCGACGATATCGCGGTGCCGACGCTGGGCGGCTCCAACCGCACGGTGATCTTCGATCTCGTCGAGGGCGGCACGCGGCGGCGGATGGTATCGCGGCAGGAGACCTATAGCGCCGCGAACAGCCCGTTCCTGGCGACGTCGCTGCAATTCCGCGCGATGCGCGTCGCGTTCGATCACGGCATAACCGTGCCCGAGCCGCTGTTCGAATATGACGCGGCCGACGAGATGGGCTCCGGCTTTGTCACCGCCTTCGTTTCCGGCGAGACCTTCCCCAAGAAGATCCAGACCGGCAGCGCGTTCGAGCGTGTGCGGCCGCACCTTGTCGATCAGCTCGGCGAAGTGATCGCGCGCATGCACGCCATGCCGCCGGAGGTGTTCGATTTCCTGGCATCGATGCCTGACAGCCACGATCCGGTGGGTGCGCAGCGCGAGCGCTATGAAAGCTATGAGGAGCCGCGCCCGGTCGTCGAGGCGGGGCTGCGCTGGTTGGAACGCCATCGGCCACCGGCCGGGGCGGGCAGGGCGCTCCATGGCGATTTCCGTCTCGGCAATTTCATGGTCGATCCCGAGAAGGGCGTAGTCGCGCTGCTCGACTGGGAGTGCGCGCATCTCGGCAGCCCGGCCGAGGATCTCGGCTGGCTGTGCACCCGCTCCTGGCGTTTCGGCCGGCCCGATCTCGAGGCGGGGGGCCTGGCCTCGCGCGCCGCGCTGCTGAACGCCTACAAGGCGGCCGGCGGCACGGCCATCGATCCCGACGAGGTGCGTTATTGGGAGGTGTTCGGGCTGGTGCGCTGGGCGATCCTCAACATGATGCAGGGTCATGGCCATCGCAGCGGCGAACGGCGCGGCCTCGTCTTCGCGGCCTGCGGCCGCAACACCGCTCTCGTCGAATATGATCTCTTGATGACGATGACGGGGCGTTATGACTGACCGGCTGCTTCCCCAGACGCCCGATATGGCGGATCTTCTGCGCACGGTGCGCGAGTTCCTCGTCGCGAGCACGCCGAAGCTGCCGGTCGAGGATCGCTACCAGGCGCAGGTGGCGGCCTATGTGCTGTCGATCTGCGAGCGGGAGTTGGCGGCTGGCGATCCGCAGATCGTGGATGCCGAGGCGCTGTGCCGTGCGATCCGCTTGGGCGAGCGCGACGGCGATTGGGATGCGCTGATCGCCGATCTTATGGATGAGACAGTGGCCGCCGTTGCCATTACCAAGCCGGACCATCTGGCACCGATTCACAGGAAAGGCTGATATGAGCCCGATCGACTTTCGCGTAGAGAATGGCGTCGCGCGGATCACGCTGAATGACGATGCGAACCGCAACGCCGTCAATCTGCGCTTCGTGCAGGAATTCGCGCGGGTGACCCGGCTGGCCGTCACCGACCCGTCGGTGCGCGTCATCCTCGTCACTGCAAATGGCCGCTTCTTCTCGGTCGGCGGCGATCTCAACGAGTTCCTGTCCGAAGAAGAGCGGGTGCGCGATCATGTCCATTCGCTCACCGACCTGTTCCACGTCGGCATCCGCCACCTGCACCGCGCGCCTGCGCCGGTGATCGTGGCGCTGAACGGCATGGCCGCCGGCGGCGGCTTCAGCGTGGTGCTGACCGGCGACATGGTGATCGCCAAGCGCTCGGCCAAGCTCAACAGCGGCTATACCCGCTCCGGCCTGACCCCTGATGGCGGCGCCACCTGGGTGCTGCCGCGCCTTGTCGGCCACCAGCGCGCCTTCGAGATCATGGCATTCAACGAGACCCTGTCGGCCGAAGCCGCGCAGCAGATCGGCCTCGTCACCCGCGTGGTCGACGACGAGGCATTCGAGGCCGAGGTGCAGCGCGTCGTCGATCATTGCGCCTCCATGCCGAAGGATGTGCTCGGCACGCTCAAGCGGCTGATGACCCAGGGCCGCTCCATCTCGCTCGAAGCGCATCTCGATATCGAGGGCGAGACGATCGCCAAGCGTGCCGAAACGCCCGAGACGCTGGCGGTGCTCAAGGCGTTCCTGAAGAAGTAGGCCCCTTCTTCATCCTCCCCCTAGAGCGGGTTGCGAACGGACGGAATCGAGGGGATTCCGTGAGGGTTGGAAATATGATTCAAGCTGCTGGCTGGGCAGGAGGCCGGCAGAGGATGACGCGAGCCTATTCACAGGATTT